>NZ_JAMZEC010000003.1 GCF_024172185.1 Nonomuraea roseoviolacea subsp. carminata | reverse complement strand
GTGGGTTGTGTGGGGTGGGTTGGGTGTGTTGTGGTTGGGGGTGTTGTGGTTGTGTTGGTGTGGGTGTTTGTGGTGGTTTGTGTGTTGGGTGTTGTTGTGGGTTGTTGTTTGTGGGTGTTGGGTGTGGTTGGGTGTGGTTGTGGTGGTTTTGGTGGGTTGGGTGTGGGTGGTTGGTGGTTGGTGTGGGTTGTTTGGTGGGTTTGTGTGGTGGTGTTGGTGTGTTTTTGGTTGGTGTGGGGTTGTTGGTGTTGGTGTGGTTGGTTGTTGGGTGTTGTTTGTGGTTGTTTGGGGTTGTGTGGTGTGGTTTGGTTGTGGGTGGGTGTTTGGGTGGTGTTGTTGTTTGGGTGTTGGTTTGTGGGTGGTTTGGTGTTGGTGGGTGTTGGGTTTGTGTTGTGGTTGTGTTTGGGTGGGTTGGTGTGGTTGTTTTGGTTGGTTGGTGTGGTGTTTGTTGGTTTGGTGTTGTTGGTGTTGGGTGTTGTGTTGTGGTGTTTTGGTGTGTGGTTTGTTGGGTGGTGGGTGTTTGTGGTGTTGGGGGTGGTGGGTGT
>NZ_JAMZEC010000002.1 GCF_024172185.1 Nonomuraea roseoviolacea subsp. carminata | reverse complement strand
TTTGTTTGTTTGTGTTTTGTTGTTTTTGGGTTTGTGTTTTGTGTTGTTGTGGTTGGGTTTGTGTTTGTTTGTGTGTTGGGGTTGTGTGTTGTTGTGGTGGTTGTTTGTGTGGGTTGTTGTGTTGGGTGTGGTTTTTTGTGTTGGTGTTGTGGTTTGGTGGGTTGTTGTTGGTTGTGGTTGTTGGGTGTTGGGTGTTGGTTTTGTTTTGGTGGTTGTTGTGGTGGTTGTGTTGTTGGGGTGGGTGTTTGGTTGTTTGTTGTGTGGGTGTTTTGTTGTTTGTTGGGTGTTGTGTTTGGTGTGGTTTGTGTGTTGGGTTTGTTGGGTTGTTGTTGGGGTTTTTGGGTTGGTGTTGGTTGTGTTGGTGGTTTGGTGTTTGTTGGTTGTGTGTTGGGTGTGTTTGTTGGGTGGTTGTGGTGTGGTTTTTGTGGGGTTTGTTGTTGTGTTGTTGGTGGTTTTGTGGTTGTGGTTTGGTTTGGTTTGTGGTGTTTTTGTTGGGTGGTTTGGTGTGTGGTTGTTGTTTGTGTGGGTGTTGGTGTGGTGTTTTGGTGTTGTTTGTGTTTTGTTGTTGGGTTGGTGTTGGTGTTTTGTGGGTGTTGTGTTTGTGTTTTTGTGGTTGTTGTTTGGTGTGTTGTGTGGTGTTGGTGTTTGGTTTTTGTTGGGTGTTTGTGTTGTGGTTTGTTTTGGTGGTTTGTTGGGTTTGTGTTGTGGTGGTTTGTTTTGTGTTGGGGTGTTGGTGTTGTTGTTGTTGTGGTTTGTTGGTGGTTTTTGTGTGTGGGTGTGTTGGGTTGGGGTGGTGTTTTGTGTGTGGGTTGTGTGGGGTGTTTGGTGTTGGGGGGTGGGGGGTGTGGGGGGTTTGGGTTGTGTTGGTTGTGGGGGTGGTTGTGGTTGTTGGTGTGGGGGTTTGTTGGTTGGGTGTTGTGTGGGTGGGTGGGGTGGTTTGTTGTGGTGGGGTGTTTGGTTGGTGTTTGTTGTTTTGGGTGTGTTGGGGGGTGGTTGGTTTTGGGGGTGGTGTGGTTTGTTGGGGTTGGTGTGGGGTGGGGTTGTGGGGGGTGGTGTTGGTTTGGGGTGGTGGGTGTTGTGGGTTGGTGTGTTGGGGTGGTTTGTTTGTGGTGTTGGGGGTGGTTGTTGTGGGTTTGGTGGGTGGTTGTGGTGTGGGGTGGGTTGTTGGGTGTTGGGGTGGGTTTGGTGGTTGTGGGGGGTGGTGGGTGGGGTTGGGTGTTTGGTTGGGGTGTTGGTGGTGGTTGT
>NZ_JAMZEC010000001.1:7415000-9750859 GCF_024172185.1 Nonomuraea roseoviolacea subsp. carminata | reverse complement strand
GATCCCGAGATCAGCGGCTGGACCTGGTCCTGACGGCGCACCGCCGCGCCGCGCGTCCGAGCGGCCCTCCCTGTTTCCGGGAAACCGGACGAACCCGCTCCGAGAGAGCGTCACCATGTGAGCCCAAGGGCACGAGAGAAGGGACCCGCCGATGCGCTGGGACGAGATGTCGAAGAGGCGACAGGCCGTGCTGCTGACCCTGGCGTCCGTGGAGCTGGCGCTGACCGCGACCGCCGTGGCTGATCTCGCCTTCCGCCCGCGCGACGACGTACGCGGACGGAAGGGGCTGTGGTGGGCGGGAATCCTCGTCCAACCGTTCGGGCCCATCGCCTACCTGCTGTGGGGACGACGGCGGCCACGCGCGTGATCCCGGCCTGGCCTCCAGGGACGGAGGTCCCGCCGATCGCGGCGTTGGGCACCTCCTCCGAGAACGCGAGACGGGTGACCGACGGCAGGGCCCGTACGGGACGTTCGGCCCTGATCGCGGCGCCGTCCCCGGCGGGAGAGTGAGAGCACGACCGAAGGAGAGAACAGCCCATGCGCGCTGCCGTCGTCACCGGTTTCGACAAGCCCGTCGAAGTGCGGGAGGTGCCCGTCCCCGAGCCGGAGCCGTTCCAGGTGCTGGTCCGCGTCGAGGCCAGCGGCCTGTGCCACACCGACATCCACGCCGCCCACGGCGACTGGCCGGTCAAACCGGTCCTGCCGTTGACCCCGGGTCACGAGGGTGTCGGCGTCATCGAGAAGATCGGCGCCGCCGTGACCGGCCGGGCGGTCGGCGAGCGGGTGGCCATCCCGTGGCTCGGCTACGCCTGCGGCACCTGCGCGTACTGCGTCAGTGGCCGCGAGACCCTGTGCGCGTCGCAGCGGAACACCGGTTACGCGCTCGACGGCGGCCACGCCGAGTACGCCGTCGCCCACGCCGCCTACGTCGTCGCCGTGCCCGACGGCGTCCCGTCCGCCGAGGCGGCGCCGCTGACCTGCGCCGGCGTGACCACGTACAAGGCCGTCAAGGTCTCCGGTCTGCGCCCCGCCGAGTGCGCCGCGATCTTCGGCATCGGCGGGCTCGGCCATCTCGCCCTGCAGTACGCGCAGATCTTCGGCGGCCGGACCGTCGCCGTCGACGTCACCGAGGACAAGCTCCGGCTGGCCCGCGACCTCGGCGCCGCCCACACCGTCAACGCCGCCACCGACGACCCGGTGGCCGCGATCCAGGCGCTGGGCGGGGCCGACGTGGCCATCGTGCTGGCCGCCAGCCCCCGCGTGCTGGAGCAGGCCCACGCCTCGCTGCGCCCCGGAGGCCGCCTGGTGCTGGTGTCCCTGCCGAAGGACAACACGATGAGCCTGCCCGTCTTCCAGACCGTGCTCGGCGGCATCAGCGTCATCGGCTCCATCGTCGGCACCCGCGCCGATCTGGCCGAGGTCTTCGAGCTGCACGCGCAGGGACGCACCAAGGTCGTCTACGAGACGCGCAAGCTCGAGGAGATCAACGAGTCCTTCGCCGAAGTCCTCGCCGGGACCGTCCCCGCCCGCCTCGTCTTCGAACTGTGACCACCCGCAGGAGGACACGACCATGTGCAACTACTGCGGCTGCCGCGAGTTCCCGCTGATCGGCCGCCTGTCCCAGGAGCACTGGGACATCGAGGAGTGCGCGGGAGCGCTGCGCCGCGCGATCGTCGAGGGGCGGCACGGCGACGCCGCGACCCTCCTGCGGGAGTTGCTGGCCCGGCTGATCCCGCACACCGCCGCCGAGGAGAGCGGGCTGTTCGCCGAGCTGCGCGCCGACGGGGCGCTGGCCGATGAGGTGGAGCGGCTGTGCGCCGAGCACGCCGACATCCATGGCGTGCTCGGGACGATCGACGACGCGGCGCCTGACTGGTCGGCCGTGCTGCGGGCACTGGACAAGCTGCACCGGCACATCGACCACGAGGAGCACGGCCTGTTCCCCGCGGCGGTCATCATGCTGCCGTTGGCCGCCTTCGACCGCATCACGCCCGGCCAGTCCCCGGCGGCGACCGGATAGCGGGCCCGTGCCGAACGGCCCGGGAGGACGGGTCCCTTCATGAAGGTGACCCCCGGCGGTGCCGCCGGCCCCGGCCGCGGACCTACCGTTTGCGTCATGCCCGATGAGCGCCGCCCGATCCGCCGCCCGGCCGACCAACGGTGGCGCTCATGACGGGCCGGCACCCGAGCAGGCGGCGGGCATCCACGGAAGCCCATCCCAGGCCCGCCGCCTGCCTGAGGGAGCGCGTGGGCGGGCGATCGGCGGGCCCTTCACGGCCGGGTGTTGAAGACCTCGTGGAGGGGACGGCGCGGCACGGCGGGGACCGGCGGGCCGTATCCCAGCCGCAGCAGCATCTGCAGGTGCCCGAGCGTCCCCGCGGGTTCCGTGCCGTCCGCCTGTTCCGGAAGATCCAGAGGCTGGCTGAACAGCGACGCCGACACGCCGTGAGCGGTGGCGGTGAGCAGCACCCGCTGCAACGCCTGGCCGGCGGCCAGCCAATCGCGTGGCCCGTCGCCGCGGGTGAACAAGGCGGCGATCTGAGGCTCCTTCTCGAATCTGGCCACCCTGCCCGCTCCCGCCCAGGCCGAAGTCGCGTAGGGGCAGCTCGGCGGCCCATGGCCGGGCGCCGAAGGCGTGGCGGGGGACGCCGTCGGCGCGGGCGCCGTCGCCGCTCCAGCGGGACAGCTCGCGGCGGTAGGCGTCGTCGCGACACAGCGCGCTGTCCGCGGCGGCGACCATGCCGAGGACCTCGCGTGCCACCGGGCCGTCCAGCATGACGAGCGTGGCCTCCTCCCGGCGGGCCGCGACGAGCAGTGCGTCGACGGTCTCGGCGGGCAGGGGGCGGCCGTCGAAGGGGAAGCGGTTGGTCCGTCGGTGCGGGATCGCGGCATGCAGCCGCCGCTCGTCTGGGCTCGGCGCCGACGGGCGTCGCGTGCACGGTGGCCAGCAGGTCGGGCCGGTCGCGGGGATCGGGCAGCGGCAGGACACGGGGCTCGTGGCCGGTCATCCGGATCGCCAGCCGCAGGTTGAACAGCGCGGCGCCGCAGCTGACGCCCAGCCCCCGGCCCAGCGGGTCGGTGACGGCGAGCAGCCGGTCGAGGTCGGCGTACAGGTCCAGGGTGGCGTCGTCGACGCGGCGGAAGCGCCACGGCTGGCTGTTGTGTACGGAGGGCGCCGCGACGGCGGCGGCGACCAGCCGGCGCACGCCGGCCCGGGTCGCGAAGGGCTTCGCCCACGGCCGGGCGCCGGGGACACCGGCCTGGGGGGCGGCGCCGGTTTCGGTCATCGGAATGTTCCCGGTATGGGGGTTGCGGCGGACATGTATTCACGATGTCGCGGCGCGCCGGGCTCGTGGCAGGGACCAAAGTCCTTTCCGGCACGTCCCATGGACCGTTCGCGCCGCTCGGCGCCCATCAGTGCGCACCGGTGAGGCGGCGGCGGAAGACCCAGTAGGTCCAGGCCTGGTAGGCCAGCACCAGCGGGGTGAAGATGGCCGCGACCCAGGTCATCACCGTCAACGTGTACGGGGTGGAGGCGGCGTTGGTCACGGTGAGGCTGTTGGCCGGGTCGAGCGCGGGCAGCACGTTCGGCCACAGGCCGGTGAACAGGGCCGCGACGACCGCGACGACGGCCACCGCGCTGGCGGTGAACGCCCAGCCGTCCCGGCCCCGCAGGGTCGCCACCAGGGCGCCCACGAGGCCGGCCGCGGCCAGCGCCACCGCCGCCCACCGGAGCGGCCTGCCCGCGCCGCCGGCGGCGACCAGGAAGGTGATCACCACCAGCAGGGTGATCGGCGCCAGCGTGCGGGCGATCCGGGCGGCGCCCCGGCGCAGCTCTCCCGTGGTGCGCAGCGTCAGGAAGATCGCCCCGTGCAGGGTGAACAGCAGCACCGTGGCCGCCCCGCCGAGCAGCGCGAACGGGTTCAGCAGGGTGAGCAGGGATCCGGTGAACTCGTGGTCGGCGTCCAGGGGCACGCCGCGCACCATGTTGGCGAACGCGACGCCCCACAGGAGCGCGGGGCCGAGGGAGCCCCAGAAGAAGGCCCGGTCCCAGCCCCTGGTGCTGTCGCTCTTGTTGCGGTATTCCAGCGCCACCCCGCGCGCGATCAACGCCAGCAGGATGAGGAACAACGGCAGGTAGAAGCCGCTGAACAGGGTGGCGTACCACTCGGGGAAGGCGGCGAAGGTCGCTCCTCCGGCCACCAGCAGCCACACCTCGTTGCCGTCCCACACGGGGCCGATCGTCGCGGCGATGGTGCGCCGCTCGGCCTCGTCGCCGCCCAGGAGGGGCAGCAGGATGCCCACGCCGAAGTCGAAGCCCTCCAGCACGAAGTAGCCGGTCCACAACACGGCGATCAACACGAACCAGACGGTGGTCAGTTCCATGGCGGTGATGTCCTTCAGTAGCTCAGGGCCGGAGCGGCGGCTTCCGGCTCGACCTGCTCGTACGGCCCGATCCGGATGAACTTGACCAGCAGCCGCACCTCGATGACGGCCAGCACCGCGTAGACGAGGGTGAAGCCGGTCAGCGTGATGGCCACCGAGACGACGTCCGCGCCGGGCGAGACCGCCGCGGCCGTGCGCATCAGGCCGAAGACGGTCCAGGGCTGGCGGCCCATCTCCGTGAAGATCCACCCCAGGGAGTTGGCCAGGAACGGCAGCCCGATCCCGGCGATGGCCAGCCGGTAGGCCCAGCGCCCGGCGGGCAGCCTGCCGCGCCGGGTCAGCCAGAGGCCGGCCAGGGCCAGCAGCGCCGACAGCGCGCCGAAGCCGATCATCAGCCGGAACGACCAGTACGCGAGGCCGACGACCGGCCGGTAGTCGCCCGGGCCGTACAACGCCTGGTAGCGGGCCTGGATGTCGTTGATGCCCGCGACCTTGCCGTCGAGGCTGTTGGTGGACAGCAGGCTCAGCCCGTACGGGATCTGCAGGTTGACGTGGTTGCGGCCGTTCTCCACGTCGCCGATCGCGAACAGCGAGAAGCCCGCCGAGCTCTCGTCCTCCCACAGCGCCTCGGCCGCGGCCATCTTCATCGGCTGCTGCTCGGTCATGATCTGCGCCTGCCAGTGGCCCGACAGCGACACCCCGATCGCCGACACCAGGCTGACGGCCAGGGCCAGCCGGGCGGAGGTGCGGAAGAGCGCGACGTCCCGCTCGCGCAGCAGGAACCAGGCGCTCACCCCGAGCACGAACGCCGCGGCGGTCAGGAAGGCGCCGAAGATCACGTGGGGGAAGGTGACGAGCGTGGTGGAGTTGGTGAGCACGGCCCAGATGTCGGTCAGCTCGGCCCGGCCGTTGTTGACGCGGTAGCCGACCGGGTGCTGCATCCACGAGTTCGCGGCGAGGATGAAGTAGGCGGAGATGTTGGTGCCGATCGCCGCGAGCCAGATCGTGGCCAGGTGCAGTCTCGGGGAGAGCCTGTCCCAGCCGAAGATCCACAACCCGAGGAACGTGGACTCCAGGAAGAAGGCCATCAGCCCTTCCATCGCCAGCGGCGCCCCGAACACGTCGCCGACGAAGCGGGAGTAGTCACTCCAGTTCATCCCGAACTGGAACTCCTGCACGATCCCCGTCACCACGCCCATGGCGAAGTTGATCAGGAAGAGCTTCCCCCAGAACCGGGTCAGCCGCAGGTACTCCGGCTTCCTCGTCCGGTACCAGGCGGTCTGCAACCCGGCCACGATCATCGACAGCCCGATCGTGAGCGGCACGAACAGGAAGTGGTAGACGGTCGTGATCCCGAACTGCCAGCGCGAAAGGTCCAAGACATCCATGGTCGCCAGCGTCGAGCAAGATCGGACGGCGTCGTAGGGTCGGGCGGCCCCACCCGGAAGGGACCTTGGACATCTGTCCCGGAGCCGCCCGGCCCTGACGGCCCGCGACCCCGCTGCGGGAACGTCAGCGGCGGGAGATACGCCATGACCGCTGCGCTCGCCACCGATCCCGGCATCCGGCGGCTGCTCGTCGCGGCCGGCCAGGCGAGGCGTCGTTCCTGAACCAGCCGCTCGACCTGCGCGACATGCGCCGGCGACGGGCCCCGTACCACCGGTGCGGTCACCCGCAGATGATCGCGCTGCCGCGCGGACGTTCCGGCCGACGGGTCGCGGTCGTCGAGCGGGCCGCACCGTCGGCGGCCTCGCCGTGCTGTCGGGCCTCAGGTCGCGGGCAGGGCGGTGGCGAGCAGGACGACGCCGAGCGATCCCACCAGCGAGCTCACCGCCATCGTCCGGGCGAGCCTGGGCCGTCCCGCGCCGCTGGCCCAGCCATGGACGCCGGCGGCGGCCATGACGGCGCAGAACAGCAGCAGCTTGGCCGCCAGGATCCGGCCGTAGCCGGGGTCGGCGAGCGAGGACCAGGTGACGCCCTTGCGCCAGGCCAGGGCCAGGCCGGAGCCGAGCTGCACGGGCAGGAACCCGGCCGCGGTGAGGATCCCGAAGCGGCGGCCGACCGCGGTCAGCACCGTGGCCCGCCGCCGCTCGTCCAGGTGCCTGCGGGCCAGGGGCAGCACGACCAGCGACACCGTGAGCTGCCCGCCGACCCACAACGCCGCCGACAGCACGTGCAGGAACCGGATCACCGACCACCACGTCATCGCGCGTCCACCTGGAGCATCGCGGGAACCTCCCTGTCGCGGCACGAGCACGCAGCCGGCGGACCGGGCACGACGGCCCGGCCCACCGCACATTCCAGGATCATGCCACCACGGCGCGGCGTCGTGAGGCCGTCAGGCGCACCATCGTCACCGTCAGCACCACGGTCAGGACCGAGGTCGCGGCCAGCAGCGCCAGACCGAGCCCGTACGAGCCGAGCCGGCCGTAGAGGAAGCCCATCAGCAGGGGCGGCACGAACCCGCCCAGCCCGCCCGCGGCGCCGACCAGCCCGGTGACCGCGCCGACCTTGTCCGCCGGGGCGACCTGGGCGACCAGGGCGAAGGTGGCGCCGCTGCCCGCCCCGAGGGCGGCGGCCATGGTCAGGAAGGCGATCGTGCCCAAGGGCATCAGGCCGGGTGTGAGGGCCTGGACCGCCGCCGCGACGCCGACCACGGTGAACACGGCGGCCAGCACGGGCACGGAGCCGATCCGGTCGGACAGCCAGCCGCCGATCGGCCGCATGACGACCGCGAGGACCACGAACCCGGCCATGCGATTGGCGGCGTCGGCCTGCTCCAGGCCGTAGCCGGTCTGCAGGTAGGCGGGCAGGTAGACGGAGAAGGCGACGTAGCCGCCGAAGGCCACGGCGTACAGGACGCACGCCTGCCAGGTGATCGCCAGCTTGGCGGTGGCCGCCAGGCGTGCCGGCAGCGGTTGCGCCGCGACGGTGCGTCCCGGCGCGTCGCGCATGACCAGCCAGGCGACGGCGGCGTAGAGCGCCAGCGCGACCGCGGTGATGAGGAAGGGGGTGGCCGAGCCGCCGGTCCTGACGAGCTTGACCGTGGTCAGGGCGCTGATCGCGGTGCCGCCCATGCCGGCGCCGAAGACACCGATGGCCAGGCCGCGACGGTGCGGCGGGAACCAGGCGTTGACGAACGGCACGCCGACCGCGAACACGGTTCCGGCGATGCCCAGGAAGAAGCCGCCGAGCAGCAGCAGCGGCAGCGAGCTCTGTCCGGCCAGACCGATGAAGAGGACGGGCACGATGGTGGCGGCCGAGATCAGCGGGAACATCACCCGTCCGCCGTACCGGTCGGTGAGCGCGCCCACCGGGATGCGGCCCAGCGAGCCGACGATCACCGAGACGGCGACCAGGAGGGCCTGCTGGGCGGGGGACAGGCCGAGCAGGTCCTTGAAGCGCGGGCCCAGCGGGCTGAGCAGCGCCCAGGCCCAGAAGTTCAGCGCGAAGCCGAGGGTCGCCAGGCCCAGCATCAGCGCGGGCCTGCCCCCGGCGGCGGCCGGGGCCTTCTCGTCGGTCATCGTCATCCTTCCTCACTGCTGTCATCGGGCACCGGTACGTGCCTTCTGTTACATCCGAGTGCGCAAGCCCGGCGCGGGGTACGGACCAAGGTCCTCGTCCGGGCGGACCTCCGGTCCGTCCACAGCGGCCGGGCCGGGGGTGAGGCGCCGGTCATGCGGGTGCTCCCAGCAGGATGCGGTGGACGACGTCGGCGGCCGAGTGGTTCTCCGGCAGGTCGCGCAGGAACGTGACGTCCTGGCCCAGGGTGAGAAGGGCGGGCTCGCGGTAACCGTCGGCGCGGTGCTGGGGCAGGCCGATCGCGGCGGTCAGGCCGTTGCACAGGCACTGGCGGCCCTCGGCCTCCTCCGCGGAGCCGCCCTTGCGCACGTAGGTGTCGACAGGCTCGGCGGGGCAGCGGTAGCCGATCGCGCCGTCGGCCTTGACGTACGGGCTGCGCAGGTAGCCCAGGTCGCACAGCCGCGGTCGCCGCTCGTGGACGCCGGGCTCGGACAGGGTGCCGGGCACGTTCGCGACCTTGAACGGGAAGCCGGTCGGCGAGGCGCGCGGGTCGTTGCGGACCTCCAGGGTCCCGGCGCCGGCCGCGCGCAGCAGGCGGCGCCTGAGTTCGTCGTCGAGCCCGGACTCGCGGCACAACGCGAACGCCGACCCGACCTGGATCCCGGTGGCGCCCGCGGCCAGCGCCCCGGCCAGCCCGTCGGGGGTGCCGTAGCCGCCGGCCAGCCAGAACGGCAGCCCGAGGGCGGCGACCCTGCCGGTGTCGGCCTCGTCGCGCGGCCCGTAGACGGGCTCGCCGGCCTCGTCCAGCCGCAGGCGGCCGCGCGGCGGCGCGCTGTGCCCGCCGGCCACCGGCGTCTCCAGGACGAACCCGTCCGGCCGGGTCCGCGGCGAACGGGCCAGGTAGCCGGCCAGCACGTGCGAGGAGACGATCGCCAGCAGCTTCGGCCGCCGCAGCGGCTCGGTGGGGGCGGGCAGCAGCGCTCCGGGGTCGAGGCCGACCGTGTGCCGGGCGTCGTCGGCCCCGGCCACGGCGACGGTGATCCCGGCCGGGCGGTGCGCGGCGAACTCGTCGAGCAGGTGCGGGATCTCGGTCGGGATGCCCGCCCCCATCAGCACGTAGTCGACCCCGGCCAGCATCGCCCCGAACACGGCGGCCGGCGTGGCGAGCTGGATCTTCTCCAGGTAGTTGACGCCGATCGGGCCGTCGTGCCCGTGCTTGGCCAGGAAGACCTCGGCGAAGTTGGCGGCCACGGCCAGTTCGTCGCGGGCGCGGCTGGGCCGCAGCCCGAGCCGGGGCACCGGCCGGTACGGCGTGCCCGGCGCGATCCCGCCCGGCACGAAGTAGCGGCCCAGCACCCGCTCGGCGATGGCGGGCACCGGGAAGCAGGCCAGCGCGCGGCGCAGGTCCCCGCCGGGATCGCCGCGCTGGAGCCGGCGGGCCAGCGTGACGTCCAGCGCGGTGCCCGACACGACGCCGAGCTGCCCGGTCCGGGCCACCGCGCGCGCCAGCCGCCACCCGGACACTCCGACGCCCATGCCGCCCTGGATCAGCGCGGGGAACGCTTCGGTGAGGTGATCAGCGATGGACAGCACGCGATCCTCCGGCTGCGGGGTGAGCGCTCGGGCAGTGGGTGACATGGATCGACCGTCCCGGAGCCGTCACGCGGCGACGGCGAGCGTGGTGCTCGCCGCCGTCGCGGCGCCGGCGGCGCCCAGCAGCAGCACCGCCGCCGCTCGGACAACGCTCATTTCCTGCTCCTTGCCGTGAAGCGCTTCGTGCCGTGAAGCGATGGATGCCGGTCATCGGCGCACGCCGAGCGGGGCGCGCCGCCGGTAGACGACGTAGGGCCGCCACAGGTAGGCGACCGGCGCCGACCAGACGTGGACGAGCCGGGTGAAGGGCCAGATCGCGGCGAGCACCCAGGCCGACAGCGCGTGCAACTGGAAGATCAGCGGCACGCCGGCCATCAGGCCGGGGTCGGGGTGGAAGGTCAGGACACCGCGGAACCAGACGGCGATCGTTGCGCGGTAGTCGTAGCCGCCGCCGAGCAGGTTCTGGCCCACGGTCGCGGACATGCCGAGCGCGATGGTGGCCGCGATCACGGCGAACAGGACCTTGTCGGCGCGGGTGGTGGTGCGGCGGACGCGCGGGCTGGTGAGGCGGCGGGCCAGCAGCAGCCCCAGGCCCGCCACCACCATGAGCCCGGCCACGGTCCCCGCGCTCACCGACACCAGGTGGTAGAGGTGCTCGTCCACGCCGACCGCCTCGGTCAGGCTCTTCGGGACGAGCAGGCCCAGCACGTGGCCGCCGATGGCGGCGAACGCGCCGAGGTGGAACAGCGGGGACCCGAGCCGCAGCAGCCGGCTCTCCAGGACCTGCGTGGTGCGGGTGGTCCAGCCGAACTGGTCGACCCGCCAGCGCCAGACGTGGCCGACCACGAAGATCGTCAGAGCGATGTAGGGGACGACGACCCACAGCGCGACGCTCACGGCCGCACCTCCGTCTCGTTCGGCGTCTCGTCGAGGGGCGGCCCGTACGGCGCCAGCCCGACCTCCTCGGCGGGCGGCCCGGCCAGCGCCAGGTCCGCGACGGCGGCACGCTCGGCCGCCGACAGGTCCGGCAGTTCCGCGCAGAGCGCGTCGAGCACCAGCGAGTACGACGAGCCGGCCTCGCGCAGCGCGGTGCGGATGAGCTCCAGCCCCTTGCGGTGCTGGCGCAGCGGCGCCTCGCCGATGGACGGCCCGGCCAGCGCGGCGAACTCGCAGACCACCGGCAGGTAGTCGGGCAGCTCGCCCTCGGGCGGGGTGAGCCCGGCCACCCGGTAGCGCTGCTTGAGGGTGAGCAGCGCCATGCCGCGGCGGCGGGTGTCGCCGTGCAGGTAGTAGGTGAGGTAGAGGCTGGAGCGGCGGCGCAGGTCGAAGGTCTCGACGTAGGCGCGGGCCAGCGGCATGGGCTCGCACTCGGCGTACCAGGCGGTGAACGCGACGAGGGCGTCGCGGGTCGGCGACTCCGGCAGCGCGAGCGCGGCCCGGCTCAGCTCGTCGCGGGCGGCGAGGAGCTCGGCGTCCGGGTACTGGAGCAGGAGCGAGATCAGCCGGAACAGCGCCGCGCGACGCGCCGGCTCCTCGAAGGCGGAGGTCTCCCGCCGGGTCAGGAGTCTCACGCCGTGCCTCCGTCGCGGACGAAGATCTTCAGGCCGAGCCGCCCGTCGGTGCGGCGGCCGGTGACTCCGGCCGGGTGGAAGTCGCTCATGCCGGGGCCGCCGTCGCCGTCCAGGCTGCACCCGTCCGCCTGGGCGGACAGGGCGGCGGCGTCCTCGCGGTGGGCGGCGGGCACGACGTAGCGCTCGTCGTACTTGGCGATGGCCAGCAGCCGGTACAGCTCCTCCATCTCGGCCGCCGTCATCCCGACCGACTCCAGCAGGTCCTCGGCGACGGTGCCGTCCACGGTGCGGGCCCGCATGTAGGCGCGCATCGCCGACAGCTTCATCAGCACCCCGGCCACGACCTCGGTGTCGCCGGCCGAGAACAGCCCGGCCAGGTACTCCAGCGGGATGCGCAGGTCGGTGATGGCGTGGAAGACGTTGTCGGGGTCGTCGGCGTCGGCGCCCACGCCGGTGACGGCGTCGAGCACCGGTGACAGCGGCGGGATGTACCAGACCATGGGCAGCGTGCGGTACTCCGGGTGCAGCGGCAGCGCCACCCGGTACCGCATGGCCAGCCGGTAGATCGGCGAGCGCTGCGCCGCGGCGATCCAGTCCTCGCTGATGCCCGCGGCGCGGGCCGCCTCGACCACCTCCGGGTCGGACGGGTCGAGGAAGACCCGGCGCTGGGCCTCCAGCAGGTCCCGGGGGTCCGGGACGCGCGCGGCCTCCAGCACCGCGTCGGCGTCGTACAGGATCAGGCCGAGGTAGCGCAGGCGTCCGACGCAGGTCTCGGCGCACACGGTCGGCTGTCCCGCCTCGATGCGGGGGAAGCAGAACGTGCACTTCTCGGCCTTGCCGGTCCTGTGGTTGACGTACACCTTCTTGTACGGGCACGACGAGACGCACATGCGCCACCCGCGGCAGCGGTTCTGGTCCACCAGGACGATGCCGTCCTCCTCCCGCTTGTACATCGCGCCGGACGGGCAGGCGGCGACGCAGGCCGGGTTGAGGCAGTGCTCGCAGATGCGCGGCAGGTGGAACATGAAGGTCTTGTCGAACTCCATCTTCACCTTCTCCGCCATGGCGGCCAGGACGGGGTCGGCCGGGGCGTGCTCGGGGGCGCCGCCCAGGTCGTCCTCCCAGTTCGCGCCCCAGGTGATCGCCATGTCCCGGCCGGTGATGGCCGACTTGGGGCGGATGACCGGGGTGTGCGGGCCGGCGGGGGCGTTGATGAGGGTGTCGTAGTCGTAGGTGGCCGGCTCGTAGTAGTCGTCCAGGTCCGCGAGATCCGGGTTGGAGAACAGGTTGAGCAGCCGCTTGACGCGGCCTCCGGCGCGCAGCTTGAGCCGGCCGCGCCGGTCGAGCTGCCAGCCGCCGTGCCAGCGGTCCTGGTCCTCGTAGCGCTTGGGGTAGCCGACGCCGGGTTTGGTCTCGACGTTGTTGAACCAGACGTACTCGACGCCGTCGCGGTTGGTCCACGTCTGCTTGCACGTGACGGAGCAGGTGTGGCAGCCGATGCACTTGTCCAGGTTCATCACCATGGCGACCTGTGCCATGACGCGCATCAGTACGTCACCTCCTGGGCGCGGCGGCGGATGACGGTGATCTCGTCACGCTGGTTGCCGGTCGGCCCGTAGTAGTTGAAGGCGTAGGTGAACTGCGCGTACCCGCCGATGAGGTGGCTGGGCTTGAGCAGCAGCCGGGTGAGGGAGTTGTGCACGCCGCCGCGCCGCCCGGACCTCTCGGTGAGCGGGACGTTCACGTTGCGGTCCTTGGCGTGGTACATGTACACGGTCCCGGCCGGCATGCGGTGCGAGACGATCGCGCGGGCCACGACCACGCCGTTGCGGTTGTACGCCTCGATCCAGTCGTTGTCGGCGACGCCGATCGCGCGGGCGTCCTCGACGCTCATCCAGATCGTCGGCCCGCCGCGGGACAACGCCAGCATGTAGGCGTTGTCCTGGTACTCCGAGTGGATGGACCACTTGGAGTGCGGGGTCAGGTAGCGCACGGTGACCTCGGCCCCGCCGTCCCCGTCGGCGCCGTCGCGCTGCTCGCCGTAGTGGCGGCGCATGTTGAGCGGCGGCCGGTAGGCGGGCAGTTGCTCGCCCAGCTCGATGATCCAGTCGTGGTCGAGGAAGAACTGCTGCCGCCCGGTCAGGGTGTGCCAGGGCTTGTCCCGCTCGACGTTGATGACGAAGGCGGAGTAGCGGCGCCCGCCGGTCTCCGACCCCGACCACTCCGGCGAGGTGATCACCGGTTGCGGCCTGGACTGCGTGTCGGCGAAGGTGATGCGCCTGCCCTCGTGCTCGGCGGCCAGGTCGGCGAGCCTGGTCCCGGTGCGCTTCTCCAGCGTCTCGAAACCCTGGGTGGACAGGCGGCCGTTGGTGGTGCCGGACAGCGCGAGGATGGCCTCGCACATGCGGTCGGCCGTGGCCAGCGAGACGCGTCCCTCGCCGGTGGTGCCGTTCTTGTCGGCCAGGTAGTCGAGCTCCGGGCCGACCCGGTAGGTCACGGCCTTGGTCGTCAGTCCCAGCTCGGCGAACAGCGGCCCGATGGAGCGCATGCGCTCGCCCACGGCGGCGTAGTCGCGCTCGATCGCGACGATCCTCGGCATGGTCCTGCCGGGTACGGGCTCGCACTCGCCGTGCTTCCAGTCGCGAACCCGTCCGCCGGGCTGGGCCAGCTCGTCGGGGGTGTCGTGGGCGAGCGGGACGGCCAGCACGTCGGTGCGCCGGCCCAGGTGGTCGGCGGCCAGCGCGGAGAAACGGTCGGCGAGGCTGAGGAAGGTGTCGTAGTCGCTGCGGGTCTGCCAGGGCGGGGCGATGGCCGGGTTGAAGGCGTGCACGAACGGGTGCATGTCGGTCGAGGACAGGTCGTGCTTCTCGTACCAGGTGGCGGCCGGGAGCACGACGTCGGAGAACAGCGCCGTGGAGGTCATGCGGAAGTCGATGGCGGTCAGCAGGTCGAGCTTGCCCTCGGCGGCCTCCTCGCGCCAGGTCACCTCGGCCGGGCGCAGCCCTTCCTGGTTACGGGTCTCGGCGTCGGCGCCGAGCAGGTGGCGCAGGAAGTACTCGTTGCCCTTGCCGGAGGAGCCGAGCAGGTTGGCCCGCCACACGGTCAGCACCCGCGGGAAGTTGGCCGGGTCGCCGGGGTCCTCGGCGGCGAAGCGGAGGTTCCCGGACCTCAGCTCGTTCACGACGTGCTCGGCCACCGGGACACCGGCCTCAGCGGCCTCGTCGGCGAGGACGAGCGGGTTGCGGTCGAAGGTCGGGTGCGAGGGCAGCCAGCCGAGCCGCGCGGCCTGGGCGTTGCAGTCGGCGAACGACCCGCGACTGCGGGGCCCGAACCACGCTAGAAGCCCGGCGCGCTTCGCCCACCGAGGCGAACGTCCGCACGCGCAGGGCCGAAAGTCCCCGAAACGACATGAGAACTTCTCGGGACTTTGGTCCCTACCCGGCCGGCCGCGGTCCGGATAGCGTCGAGACTCATGCGTGTGCTGCTCGACTCGTCCGGACTTCAGGTGCTCTCCCCCGAGGAGTGCTTCGACCTGCTGTCCACGGCGCCCATCGGGCGGATCGTGTTCACCGATCGCGCCCTGCCGGCCGTCCAGCCGGTGAACTTCCACCTCGACGGCCGGACCATCGTGATCCGCACCTCGACCGGGTCGAAGCTGGCCGCCGCCACCCGGCGGGCCGTGGTGGCCTTCGAGGCCGACGAGTTCGATCACGAGCGGCGCACCGGCTGGTCGGTCACCGCGGTGGGACAGGCCCGGGAGGTGTCCGATCCCGCCGAGATCGACCGGCTCGCGGCGCTGCCGCTGACCACCTGGGCGCCGGGCAGTCGCGACCACTACATCGTGGTCGAGGCCGAGCACATCTCCGGCCGCCGCATCACGGCGACCCGCCCCCACGCGCCGGCGGCCCCGCGGCCCGCGCGGAGCTGACGTCGTGGACGTATCGCCGGGCTCCCGCCGTGGTCCGCTTCGGCGGGACGACTCCCAGCCGCGCCGGGCGGGGCGCCGGCCCTCGTCCCTGCCGCGGTGGACGATGTACGGCCGGGTGAGGTAGCCGACCGGCGCGGTGAGCATGTGCACCAGCCGGGTGAACGGCCAGATCGCGAACAGCACCAGCGCGCTGAGCGCGTGCAGCTGGAACAGCGGCGGCGTCCCACGGTGCGCCGCCGGTAGACCAGGATCGCCAGGCCGCCCACCGTGGCGATCCCGGCGTAGGCGATGGTCTCGGCGGGGTCAGGAACCCCGATGGTGGTCGAGCTGAGCCGGTGCAGCGCCATAACGCGCTCCTTCGACATCTGGCGAAGATCGCCGCTGCCCTGAACGCAAGCGATGAGCTCGCCGCCGGGAAGAGCCAGGAGCCGCCGATGAGCGCGGTGGCGGAACAGGCGCGCGCCCGCGAAGGGCCGAAGCGCATCGCGAACGCATAGGGATCTTATTAACGGCGCGCCCCAAACTCGAAGACATGAGGGACACGCGAGTGTTCCGCACCGACTCCCCCTCGACGAACGACAGGAGAAACCCCCATGTCCACCACGCAGGTCATCGTCACCGGCCTCACCGCCGCCTGGGTCGGCTTCTCCGGCTTCTCGCTGCTGCGCAGGGCCGATTTCGTGGCCAAGCCGCTGATCGAGTACGGGGTGCCGCGGTCGTGGTGGCCGTGGCTGGGCGCGGCCAAGGCCGCCGGAGCGATCGGCCTGCTGGCCGGTCTGGCGGTCCCCGCGATCGGCGTGGCCGCCGCGATCGGCCTGATCCTGTACTTCACCGGCGCGGTCGTCACGGTGCTGCGGGCCCGCTCGTACAAGACCGTCGTCTTCCCCTTCCTGTACCTGGCGCCCGTGGTCGTCGCCCTGGCCCTGGGCACGGCGGCATGAGGTCACACCTCGAAGAGTGGACCGGGGCATGGGGGGCGGCGATGATGCGCCCCTCCGGCTCTCCCTGGTTCGCCACCTGGGCAGAGCAGGGCTTCGCCGACCAGTCCGTGCGACAGGTGATCCGCCTGAACGCGGGTGGCTCGCACCTGCGCGTCCGGCTCTCCAACGCCTACGGCACCACCCCGCTGCGGCTGAGCGGCGCCAGCGTCGGCCGCACCGGCCAGGGCGCCGCCGTACGGCCGGACACGCTGCACCGCCTGCGCTTCGCCGGCGAGCCCACGGCGACCGTCGCCGCCGGAGGCAGGATCGTCAGCGACCCCGTGCCCTTGCCGGTCCAAGCGCGCGAACAGCTCACCGTGACCCTGTACTTCGCCGATCCCACCGGCCCGGCCACGTACCACCAGATCTCCATGACCACCGCCTACCGGGCCGGAGGCGACCACCACCTGGACGCCGGCGCAGCCGCGTACACCGACACGATCCAGCCGGCCTGGGGCTCCTGGTACTACCTGGAAGGCGTCGACGTCACCGGGGGGCCGCCCACCGGCACGGCGATCGTCGCCATCGGCGAGTCGACCACCGACGGGTTCGGCTCCACCTCCGACGGCGACGACCGCTACCCCGACATCCTCGCCCAGCGCCTGCTGGCCGCGGGCCGGCCCAGGCCGGTGCTGAACGCCGGCATCAGCGGCAACAAGCTGCTGGCCGGCTCCGTCTGCACCGGCGACAGCGCCCTGTCCCGCTTCGCCCGCGACGTGCTGGACCGGCCCGGCGTGGGCACGGCCATCATCTCCCTCGGCATGAACGACATCATGCGCCCGGGCGACCAGATGTGCGGGGTGGACCGGGACGACCCGCCCGTCACCCTGCGGCGCCTCGCCGACGCCCATCGCAGCCTCATCCGCGCCGCCCACGCCCAGGGCATCAAGGCCGTCGGCGCCACCCTCCTGCCGTTCAAGGGCGCACCCGGTTGGACGCGGGAGGCCGACGACCTGCGCCGCGCGCTGAACGACTGGATCCGCGACTCAGGGGAGTACGACGCGATCGCCGACTTCGACCGGTCGATCGACCCCCACGGCGGCGGCGCCATCCCCGGCGGTTACCACAATCACTTTCCCGACGGCCGGCCTGACCACGCCCACCCCAACGCCCTGGGCTATCGGATCATGGCCGACTTCATCGACCTCGACTCCCTCTAGGGCTGACACATGATCATTGCTCACGCTTGAATGGTCTCGTCGAAGCCCGCGGGTTGCCGCTGGTCCTGCATCTGACCGGCGGCAACATCGTCGGCTGCACCGCGTTCGCAGCCGTGCCGGCGAATGCTCTGGCTCCGGCACACCGCATTGTCAGACACTACCTAGCCGTTCATGAGCCGGGCGAGGCGGTCCCAAGCCGGGGATGCGGCTCCGGGCTGGGACTGCGCTGCCAGCCGCGCGATGGTCGGGTTGTCCACCGGGCCGGTCTCGGATCGGCTGTGGTGGTCGGTGAACCACTTGCGGGTGCGGTCCGCGAGGGCGGGGAGGCGGGGATCGTCCGGTGACCAGTCGTAGGCGGCGTCGTACTCGAGGTAGAGGGCGCGGAACTCGGGATCGGTCATGAGCTCGCGCTTCTCGGTGATCCACAGCAGGGCGTCCTCGGGTGAGGCGGTGTGCATGAGGATCCAGCCGTCGCGTTCCAGGAGCCTCTGGCGCTCGCTGACGCCGAACGTGCGCAAGTCGTCGAGATGGTCCGCGACCTCCGCGGAGACGAAGAGCCGGTCACCGCCGCGCAGCTGGGCGAGTTGGTCGCGGGTTCGCCGCAGCTGCGCCATGCGGTCCTGGAGGTCGTGGTCGATCTCGGCGATGGCCGCCGTGAGCGTGTCCGGGTCGGCGTCGAGCAGGTCCTTGACGCGGGCCAGGGGCACGCCCGCGTGGGCCAGGGTCCTGATCTTGACGAGCTTGACGGCATGCTCGGCGGTGTAGCGGCGGTAGCCGGCCGAGTCGCGGTCCGGTTCGGCGAGCAGACCGCGCTCGTGATAGTGGCGGATGGCCTTGGTGGTCACTCCGGCGTAGTCCGCGAGCTGGCCAATCGTGAGCATGCCGGACATCCTTCCACCCCGGGCGGGGAGCGGTCAGGCGCGGCGGGTCAGGCGGCCACCGCCGTTGCGGAAGCGTGCCCGGCCGTCGCGGAGGTCGTGGTAGGAGACGAGCAGCAGCCGCAGGTACCCGTCGAACGTCTCCAGCGGATATCCGGCGGGCGCGAAGAGGCCGGGCCGGACCGGCACGTAGCGCTGCGGCGGGCCGGAGGTCATGCCGCCGGCGAACTCGGTGAAGATCCGCTCCTGCGACTCGTCCGCCGGCTCGTAGGTGAGCCGCTCCTCGAGCTGGCCGTCGACGATGCTGACCTCGACGCGGAGCTGGTTGGAGCGGTAGGTGCCGACGTAGGGAGTCAGGTCGACGTCCTGGTCCGGTTCGGTGACCAGCCTGGGGATCGGCACACCGAGGTGCTCGCTCAGCAGCCACCGCAGGATCTGGTCCTGCAACATGATCGCTCCTGGGGTGTTGCCGAAGGCGGCGAAGACCAGGTCGTGCTCGGGCAGGACACACAGGAGCGAGACGCCGCCCGGTGACGCGCCCGACATGGCCAGGACGGTCGCGTCGCCGAACGGGTACCGTACCCAGCCCAGGCCCATCGGCGGGACGTTGGGGGTCGCCATGTCGTACGAGACCTGCTGCATCAGCGCGGTCGACTCGGCGGACAGGACACGCGTGCCGGAAGGGGACACCCCGCCCGCGAGGTGGGTGCGTCCGAAGGCGAGCAGGTCGGCGACGGTGCCGATCGGGGTGCCGCCGGCCGGTCCCCAGGTGTCGGGCAGCATGAACATGTTCGTGGGCCGGGCCGCCATGGTCTCGGGGTCCGGGAAGTGGCCGACCGCCGTGCCGCGCAGGATGGCCTGCTCGGCGGAGGTGCTGGAGTCCTTCATGCCGACCGGGGCGTAGATCTCGCGGGCGAGCAGGTCGTGGAAGGACAGGCCGGTCACCACTTCCAGCAGCCGGCCCGCGACGATCATGCCGCCGTTGGAGTAGCTGAGCTGCTCGCCGGGCTCGAACAAAGTGCCGCAGGTGCTCGCGAGGCCGTGGACGTAGGTCTTCAGGGCGTCGCGGCCCTTGGCGTCGGGGAAGTAGAGGTCCGCGTCGATGCCGTTGGTGTGGGAGATCAGGTGCCGGACGAGGATCCTGTCCGCCGCGCCCGGCGCGGTCAGGGCGAAGTCGGGCAGGTACTTCACCACCGGGGCGTCGAGGTCCAGCAGCCCACGGTCGACCTGCTGCAGGACCAGCGTCGTGGTCAGGACCTTGGTGACGGAGCCGAACAGGAACCCGGTGTCCTCGCGCATCGGCGCGCCGGTGGCGACGTTCGCGGTGCCGTGGGCGACGACGACCTGCTCGCCGGCGTGGTGGACGCCGGCGACGAAACCGGGGACGTGGTTGGCCTCACAGTGGGCGGCGATCTGCTCGCGGATCCGGGCTTCGGCGGTGCGCAGTGCGTTGTTCATGGAGAGAATCGTCGAACCTTGCCCCTGGGGCAAGGTCAAGCCCGGAACGCGGATCGCCGAAATCCGGGTTCGGGCAGTGCGTGGACGTACGCCCGATCCTGGTCGGTCTGCGCGGGTACCGCCCGTCAAGCCTCCGGACGAGAGGTGCGGCGCAGCAGGTACGTGTCCATGATCCAGCCCTTGCGGGCCCGGGCCTCGGCGCGCAGCTCGCGGACGCGGTCGCCGACCTCGGACACCGGTCCGGACACCAGGATCTCGTCGGGCGTCCCGAGATAGGCGCCCCAGTGGATGTGGAAGTCGTCCAGGCCGGCGAAGGAGCAGTGGGCGTCGAGCATGACGACCATGTCGTCCGCGGTGGGGCCGTGCTCGGCCAGACGGCGGCCGGTGGTGAGGTGCACGGGCCTGCCGACCTGGGTGAGGCTCGTGCGGTGGCGGGCGGTGAGCGCGGCCACGCTGCTGATCCCGGGGACGACCTCGTAGGCGAAGGTGACGTTCCCGCGCCGGAGGATCTCCTCCACGACGGCCAGCGTGCTGTCGTAGACGCCCGGATCGCCCCACACCAGGAACGCGCCGGTCTCCCCGTCGCGCAGCTCGTCGCGGATCAGCGCCTCGCAGGCGAGCGCGCGGCGCGCGCGCCAGTCGTCGACGGCGGCCGCGTAGGCGGGGGTGGTCCGGTCGCGCTCGGGGTCGCGGGCCTCGGCGACCCGGTACGGCCCGCGCCCGTGCTCGGCGATCAGGTCCAGCCGGAGCTGGACGAGTTCGTGCTTGACCTCGCCCTTGTCCACGATGAGGAAGACGTCCGTGGCGGCGATCGCCTTGACGGCCTGGAGGGTGAGGTGGTCGGGGTCGCCCGCGCCGATGCCGATGATGATGAGCCGCTTCACCCGCCCGAGTCTGCCAGAACGCCCGATATACGATGTTCATCGCACAATCTCCCGAAAGAGGCCCAGGGAGGGTCGTGGATCTGGTCGAGCAGGGCGACGGCTTCGCCGCGTTCTGGCAGGAGCGGCATCTGTGCACGCTGTCCACCGCGCGTCCCGGGGGCCCGCCGCACGTGGTGCCGGTGGGGGTGACACTCGACCTGCGGGCCGGCGTGGCCCGGGTGATCACCTCGGGTGGCTCGGTCAAGGCGCGGCTCGTCGGTGCGGCCGGCGAGGAGGGCGCGCCGGTGTCGCTGTGCCAGGTGGACGGCCGCCGCTGGTCCACGCTGGAGGGCAGGGCAGTGCTGCGCACCGGGGCGGAGGAGGTGGCCGACGCCGAGCGGCGCTACGCCGCCCGCTACAAGCCGCCGCGCCCCAACCCGGCGCGCGTGGTCGTGGAGATCCGGGTGACGCGCGTGCTGGGCAACGTGTGATCACCGTCGTCGGGATCGGCGCGGACGGCTGGGACGGGCTCTCCGCCACCGCGCGGGCGGCGGTGGAGGCCGCCGAGGTCCTCATGGGCGCGCGCCGCCAGCTCGGCCTCGTGCCCGGGACGGCGGCCGAGCGCGTGACCTGGCCGTCCCCGCTGCTGCCCGCGCTGCCGGGGCTCATGGAGGCGTACGCGGGGCGCGAGGTGTGCGTGCTGGCCAGCGGTGATCCGCTGTTCCACGGCATCGGCTCCACGCTGGTGCGGCTGCTGGGCGCGGCGAACGTCCGGGTGGTGCCGCACGTGTCGTCGCTGTCGCTGGCCTGCGCCCGGCTCGGCTGGCCGGTGGAGCAGGTGGACGTGGTCAGCCTCGTGGGCCGTCCCCTCGCCGCGCTGAACGCCGCCTTCCTGCCGGGACGGCGGGTCCTCGTGCTCGGCGCGGGCCGCGACTCGCCGTCGCTCGTGGCCGGGCTGCTGTCCGGGCTCGGGTACGGCCCCAGCACCATGACCGTCCTGGCGGACCTGGGCGCGGCCTCGGAGTCGGTCCTGACCGGTACGGCGGCGACCTGGGCCTGGCACGACCGTGAGCCGTCCCCGCTGAACGTGATCGCCGTCGAGTGCGTGGCCGAGCCCGGCGTCGAGCCGCTCGCCCGCGTGCCCGGGCTGCCCGACGCGGCGTTCGAGCACGACGGCCAGCTCACCAAGCGCGAGGTCCGCGCGGTCAGCCTGTCGCGGCTGGCGCCGCTGCCCGGCCGGCTGCTGTGGGACGTGGGCGCGGGGGCGGGCAGCATCGCCATCGAGTGGATGCGCGGCCACCCGGCGTGCGCGGCCGTGGCGGTCGAGAGCCGGGCCGACCGCGCCGCCGCCATCGCCCGCAACGCCGAGCGGCTCGGCGTGCCGTCGCTGCGGATCGTCGAGGGCCGGGCGCCGGCCGCGCTGGAGGGCCTGCCCGCGCCGGACGCGGTGTTCGTCGGTGGCGGCGCGACCGTGCCCGGCCTGCTGGAGACCTGCTGGGCGGCGCTGCGGCCGGGCGGCCGGCTGGTGGTCAACGCCGTCACCCTGGAGTCGGAGTCCGTCGTGGCGCAGTGGTACGCCCGGCTCGGCGGCGACCTGGTGCGCCTGTCGGTGCAGCGGGCCTCGCCCGTCGGGTCCTTCACGGGGTGGCGGGCGGCGATGCCGGTGACCGTGTGGTCGGTCACCAGGAAGGACGTGCCGTGACCGTGTACTTCATCGGGGCGGGCCCCGGCGCCGCCGATCTGATCACCCTGCGTGGCCTGCGACTGCTGCAGGCGTCGCCCGTGTGCCTGTACGCGGGCTCGCTCGTGCCCCGGGAGCTGCTGGACGCCTGCCCGGTGGGAGCCAGGCTGGTGGACACCGCGAACCTGGTGCTCGACGAGATCGTGGCGGAGCTGATCGCCGCCCACCGCGCGGGTCTCGACGTGGCGCGGCTGCACTCGGGCGACCCGTCGGTGTTCAGCGCGGTGGCCGAGCAGATGCGCCGGCTGGACGGGCTCGGCGTGCCGTACGAGGTGGTGCCCGGAGTGCCGGCGTTCGCGGCGGCGGCGGCCGCGCTGGGCAGGGAGCTGACCGTGCCGGGCGTCGGCCAGACGGTCATCCTGACCCGTACCTCCGCGCGGGCCACGCCGATGCCGGAGGGCGAGGACCTGAGGACATTGGGCGCGAGCGGCGCCACGATGGTGCTGCACCTGGCCGTGCAGCGGATCGACGCGGTGGTGGCCGAGCTGCTGCCCTCCTACGGCCCGGACTGCCCGGTCGCGGTGGTGGCGCGGGCCAGCCGGCCCGACGAGGTGATCCTGCGCGGCACGCTGGCCGACATCGCCGGCCGGGTCCACGAGGCCGGGATCCGGCGCACCGCCGTGATCGTCGTCGGCCGGACGCTGTCGGCGACGCAGTTCCCCGACAGCCACCTCTACAGCGCCGATCGGGCCCGGCCGTGCGACGGGTCCTGATCCTCGGCGGCACGGCCGAGGCGCGGGCGCTGGCCGCCGCGCTGACCGATGCCGGGGTGCGCGTGGTGTCGTCGCTGGCCGGGCGGGTGAGCAACCCGCGGCTGCCGGTGGGGGAGGTGCGCGAGGGCGGGTTCGGCGGAGCGGAGGGGCTGGCCGCCTGGCTGCGGGCCGAGGGGATCGCGGCCGTGGTGGACGCCACGCACCCGTTCGCCGCGCGGATGACCGCGTCGGCGGCCGAGGCGTCGGCCGGGACGGGCGTGCCGCTGCTGGTGCTGCGCCGCCCGGGGTGGCGGGAAGGGCCGGGCGACGCCTGGCGGCGCGTGGCCTCGCTGCACGAGGCCGCCGCCCGCCTGGCCGACCCGGGGCTGATCTTCGGGCCCGAGCCCACCGCTCGGGCAGCCGACCCGGCGCGGACCCCCGGGCCCGAGCCCACCGCTCGGGCAGCC
This sequence comes from Nonomuraea roseoviolacea subsp. carminata, assembly GCF_024172185.1. Classification (GTDB taxonomy): domain Bacteria; phylum Actinomycetota; class Actinomycetes; order Streptosporangiales; family Streptosporangiaceae; genus Nonomuraea; species Nonomuraea roseoviolacea. The sequence goes on along the minus strand of NZ_JAMZEC010000001.1, from coordinate 9,727,620 downwards.
GACCCGGCGCGGACCCCCGGGCGCGAGGCCGGCGCTCGGCCGGCCGGGGCCGTGCGGGTGTTCCTGACCACCGGCCGCCGGAGCCTGCCGGTCTTCGCCGGCCTGCCCGGCGTGTGGCTGCTGGCCAGGTCGGTCGACCCGCCCGAGCCGCCGGTCCCGGCGAACGTGCGCGTGCTGCTCGGCCGCGGGCCGTACACGGTCGAGGGCGAGCGCGCCCTCATCCGCGAGCACCGCCTGGACGTGCTGGTCACCAAGGACAGCGGCGGCCGGATGACCACGGCCAAGCTGGTCGCGGCCCGCGAGCTCGGCCTACCGGTGATCATGGTGGACCGGCCGCCGCCGCCCGCGGGCGTCCGGCTGGTGGAGACCGTCGAGGAGGCGGCGGCCTGGGCTCAGGGGTAGCGGCGCGGGGTGTAGACGACGCCCCGGTCGGTGACCCGGGTCGTGGACGAGCCGACGATCAGCAGGCAGCGCATGTCCACCTGCTCGGGATCGAGCGCGCCGAGCGTGGTGACGGTGACGCTCTCCCGCTCGCCGCCGACGTCGCGGCCGATCACCACCGGAGTGGCGGCGTCCCGGTGCTCCAGCAGCAGGTCGCGGGCGGCGGCGACCTGCCAGGTACGGCTGCGCGAGGCCGGGTTGTAGATCGCCAGCACCAGGTCCGCCCGGGCAGCGGCGGTCAGCCGGGCGGCCACCACGTCCCAGGGCTTGAGCAGGTCCGACAGCGACAGCACGCAGTAGTCGTGGCCCAGGGGAGCGCCGGCCCGGCTCGCGACGGCCTGGGCGGCGGTCAGCCCGGGCACGATCCGCACCGGTACGTCCGGGAAATCGGCCGCGGCCTCCAGCACGGCGCTGGCCATGGCGAACACGCCGGGGTCACCGGAGGACACGACGGCCACGCGGGCGCCGTCGCGGGCCAGCTCCAGCGCGTGGCGGGCGCGTTCGGCCTCGACCCGGTTGTCGGTGCGGTGGCGGCGCTGGCGCGGGTTCGGCGCGACGCGGTCCACGTACGGGCCGTAGCCCACCAGGTCGGTGGCCGCGGCCAGCGCCTCCTGGGCCTCGGGCGTGAGCCAGGGCCGCCCGGCGGGGCCGAGGCCCACCACGGCCACCTCGCCCCGGGTCCCGGCCGGCGGCGGCTCGGGGACGAAGGTCCGCTCGGCCGGGCTGGCGAGCAGGGCCAGCGAGAAGTACGGCACCCCGTCGGGGTCCACGTCCTTGAGCGGCGCGACCCGCTCGGCCCCCATGGTGGCGCGCTCGACGTACCAGGCGTCGTCCAGCCGCCCGGCCTCGGCCAGGGCCTCGCGCACCTTGCCGAACGTCCGGCCCAGCTTGAGCACCGCCGCCGAGTCGGTGTCGCGCAGCCGCTCCGCCAGGACCTCGGCGGGCAGCGTGCCGGGCAGCACCGTCAGCACCTCGTCCCGCTCCACCAGGGGCCGGCCCAGTACGGCGGAGGCGGCGCTGACGGAGGTGACGCCCGGCACGACCTCGGTCGGGTAGCGGTGGGCGAGCCGCTTGTGCATGTGCATGTACGAGCCGTAGAACAGCGGGTCGCCCTCGGCCAGCACGACCACGGTCCGGCCCGCGTCCAGGTGGGCGGCCAGCCGCTCGGCGCAGTCGGCGTAGAAGTCGTCGAGCGCGCCCTGGTAGCCGCCGGGGTGGTCGGTGGTCTCGGTGGTCAGCGGGTAGAGCAGCAGCTCCTCGATCTGCCCCTCCTTCATGTACGGCAGCGCGATGGAGCGGGCGATGCTGCGGCCGTGCCGGGCGGCGTGGTAGGCGATCACGTCCGCCTCGCCGATCAGCCGGGCCGTCTTCACCGTGACCAGCTCCGGATCGCCGGGGCCGAGCCCGACCCCGTACAGCCGTCCCGTCGTCGCCATCACTCCGCCTCGCTCGCGATGGCGTTGACCGCCGCCGCCGTCATGGCACTGCCGCCGCGCCGGCCGTGCACCACCAGATACTCCAGGCCGCTGTCCGCCAGCGCCCGCTTGGACTCGGCCGCGCCGATGAACCCCACGGGGACGCCGAGCACGGCGGCGGGCCGGCCCGCGCCCTCGGCGACGAGTTCCAGCAGCCGGAACAGGGCGGTCGGCGCGTTGCCGATCGCCACCACCGCGCCGTCCAGGCGCTCACGCCACAGCTCCAGCGCGGCGGCGCTGCGCGTGGTGCCGAGCCGTTCGGCCAGCTCCGGCACGCCGGGATCGCCGAGCGTGCACACCACCGCGTTGTCGGCCGGCAGCCTGCTCCTGGTCACGCCCGAGGCGACCATCCGCGCGTCGCACAGCACGGGCGCGCCGCGGCGCAGCGCCTGCCGGGCCCGGACCACCACGGAAGGCGACCAGTCCAGGTCGGCGACGAGGTCGGTCATGCCGCAGGCGTGGATCATCCGCACCGCCACCTGGGCCACGTCGGGCGGCAACCCGCTGAGGTCGGTCTCGGCGCGGATGGTCGCGAACGAGCGCCGGTAGATCTCGGCCCCGTCGCGGATGTAGTCGCTCACTGCTGCCTTTCCTGGTATCCGTCGCCGGTGGCGACCATCTGGACGACCGGCCCGCGGGGGAGCCCGCAGCGCCGCTCGCACCCGGCCCAGTGCACGGGTCTCTCCGGAGCGGCCTCCAGCGTCGCCACCCAGCGCCGCGCGTCCTCCTGGACGTCGGCCAGCGCCTTGGCACAGCCGGGACGGCCGGTGCACGCGCTCACGCCGACCCAGGGCGAGGCCGGGTCGGTCACCAGCCCGGCCGCCGCCAGAGCCCGCGCCGCGCGGTCGGCCGCGGCCGGCGGCAGGTCGAGGAGCACGACGGTACGCCACGGGGTGAACCGGACGGGCGTCTCGCCGGACGTGGCGGCCACCTCCGCGACGGCGCGGGCCTGGCCGGCGGACAGCCGTCCGAGCGGCACCACGGCCTCCAGGGCCACGCGGCCGTCGCGCTGACCGACCCGCCCCGCGCGCGGAGCAGGCGCGGCGGGCAGGGCCGCGCGTGGAGCGGGCATGGCGGGGAGGTCCGCGCGTGGAGCGGGCGTGGCGGGCAGGGCGGGCGCGGCACGGCCGCTGCCGCCGGAGCCGAGCCGGGCCGCGATCCGGCCCGGCCCGTCCACCAGTTCCCCGATCCGCCAGGCGGCCCGCTCACCCGCGGAGCTCTCGCGTTCGTCGAGGAACGCCTCGGCGGCGGCGATCATCCGGCCGACCGCCTCGTCCGTCGGGACGGCGAGCCCGGCGTCCACGCCCGCCAGCAGCAGCCGCCCGCCGACGTACGTCACGTCGGCCCGGAGCCCCGGCATGTCGCCGGTGCCGTCGTCCACCGCGAACAGGAAGCGTCCCGGCAGCCCGGCCAGCCGGGGCAGGGCGCACAGCTCCCGGTCCAACGCCTCCACCAGCGGCTGGGTGGGGAGCGGGCCGGCGGGCCCGCGCCCGCCGAGCGGCGAGGCCACGATGTTGCGGACCCGTTCGTGCGCCGCCGACGGCAGCAGGCCGGCGGCGGCGATCCGCTCGGCGAAGGCGGCGGGCGAACGCAGCCCGCGCACCTGCACGTTCGCCCGGGACGTCAGTTCGATCACGCCGGAGCCGAGGCCGGACGCGCAGGCGGCCAGCTCGCGGAGCCGGCCGGACGAGATGGCGCCGCCGGGCAGGCGGACCCGGGCCAGCGGGCCGTCGGCGGCCTCGTGCACCTGTAGCGCCCCCGGACAGGCGTCAGGGCGCACACGTCCGGAAAAGTCGGCTATGGACACGATCAGGATGGTAACGCCACTTCTGGCGGGAGTCGCTCCTGTCGTAGGCTCCTCGGTAGGCGATGGCAAGGGAGGAAGCCGGTGCGAGTCCGGCGCGGTCCCGCCACTGTGACCGGGGAGCGAACCCCACCGCAGGCCACTGCCCGGCGACGGGCGGGAAGGCCGGGGTGAGCGCTGATCCGGGAGTCAGGAGACTCCGGCCGTCGCGACACCCGCGACCGGGGCGAGGACCCCGAGGGAGGATGGCGCCGTGCCCGCGGACAGCCGTACCGTTCTGCTGCTCTCGACCTCCGACACCGACCTGCTGAGCGCCCGCGCGAGCGGCGCCGCCTACCGGCTGGGCAACCCGGCCCGGCTGACGGCCGGGGACCTGCCCGCCCTGCTGGAAGGCGTCGACGTGGTCGTGGTACGCCTGCTCGGCGGCCGGCGCGCCTGGGAGGAGGGCCTGGACGCCCTGCTGGCCGGGCCGCGTCCGGTGGTGGTGCTGGGCGGCGAGCAGGCGCCGGACGCCGAGCTGATGGAGCTGTCCACGGTCAGCGGCGGCGTCTGCGCCGAGGCCCACGCCTACCTGGCCCACGGCGGGCCGCCGAACCTGGCGGAGCTGCACGCGTTCCTGTCGGACACGCTGCTGCTGACGGGACGCGGGTTCGCGCCGCCGGAGCCCACGCCGTCCTGGGGCCTGCTGGAACGCGACGCCCGGCCCGGGCGGGGCCCCGTGATCGGCGTGCTCTACTACCGCGCGCACCACATGGCGGGCAACACCGCGTTCGTGGAGTCGCTCTGCGCGGCCGTCGAGGAGGCGGGCGGGCAGGCGCTGCCGGTGTTCTGCTCCTCGTTACGCTCCCCCGAGCCCGCGCTGCTGGACACGCTGCGCGCCGCCGACGCGCTGGTGGTGACCGTGCTGGCGGCCGGCGGCTCGCGTCCGGCCACGGCGGGCGCGGGCGGCGACGACGAGGCGTGGGACGTGGGCGCGCTCGCCGCCCTCGACGTGCCGATCCTGCAGGGACTCTGCCTGACCACCGGCAGGCGGGCGTGGGAGGAGAACGACGACGGGCTGTCGCCGCTCGACGCCGCCTCGCAGGTGGCCATCCCGGAGTTCGACGGGCGGATCATCACCGTGCCGTTCTCGTTCAAGGAGATCGACCCCGACGGGCTCACCGTCTACGTCGCCGACCCCGAGCGGGCCGCCCGGGTGGCGGGCATCGCCGTACGGCACGGGCTGCTCCGGCACACCCCGCCCGCCGAGCGCCGCCTGGTCGTGATGCTGTCGGCGTACCCGACCAAGCACTCCCGGGTCGGCAACGCGGTCGGCCTGGACACCCCGGCCAGCACGGTCCGGCTGCTGGCCCGGCTCGCCGAGGCGGGCTACGACCTGGGCGAGGGCTTCCCCGGCGTGGCCGAGCAGGACGGCGACGCGCTCATCCACGCCCTCATCGCCGCCGGCGGCCAGGACCCCGACTGGCTGACCGAGGAGCAGCTCGCGGGCAATCCGGTCCGCATCTCCGCCGCCTCCTACGAGCGCTGGTACCGCACGCTCCCCGCCGCCCTGCGCGCGGAGATGGAGCGGCACTGGGGCCGGCCACCGGGGGAGCTGTTCACGCACGAGGGCGACATCGTGCTGGCGGCGCTGCGGGCCGGGAACCTGGTGGTGATGGTGCAGCCGCCGCGCGGCTTCGGCGAGAACCCCATCGCCGTCTACCACGACCCCGACCTGCCGCCCAGCCACCACTACCTGGCCGCCTACCGGTGGCTGTCGGCCGAGTTCGGCGCCCACGCCATGGTGCACGTGGGCAAGCACGGCAACCTGGAGTGGCTGCCGGGCAAGTCGGCGGGCATGTCCGCCGCCTGCGGCACCGACGCGGCCCTCGGCGACCTGCCGCTGGTCTACCCGTTCCTGGTCAACGACCCGGGCGAGGGCACGCAGGCCAAGCGGCGGGCGCACGCGGTGCTGGTGGACCACCTGGTGCCGCCGATGGCGCGCGCGGAGACCTACGGCGACATCGCCCGGCTGGAGCAGCTCCTGGACGAGCACGCCACGATCGCGGCCATGGACCCGGCCAAGCTGCCCGCCATCCGGGCGCAGATCTGGACCCTGATCCAGGCCGCCCGGCTCGACCACGACCTGGGGCTGGCCGACCGGCCGCACGACAGCGAGTTCGACGACTTCATCCTGCACGTGGACGGCTGGCTGTGCGAGGTCAAGGACGCGCAGATCCGCGACGGCCTGCACGTGCTCGGGCAGGCGCCGACCGGCCAGGCGCGCGTGGACCTGGTCCTGGCGATGCTGCGCGCCCGGCAGATGTGGTCGGGCAGCGAGACGCTGCCCGGCCTGCGCGAGGCGCTCGGCCTGGCCGAGGACGGCACGGCGCGGCTGGGCGAGGTGGACCGGACGGAGGAGACCGCCCGGGCGCTCGTGGCGGCCATGGAGGAACGCGGCTGGGCGGTGGAGGCCGCGGCGCAGGTCACGGAGGGACTGCCCGACCTGGTCACGCGGGTGCTCGCCTTCGCCGCCACCGAGATCGTGCCGCGCCTGGCCCGCACCACCGACGAGCTCGACCACGTGCTGCACGCCCTGGACGGCGGCTACGTGCCGGCCGGGCCGAGCGGTTCGCCGCTGCGCGGCCTGGTCAACGTGCTGCCGACCGGCCGCAACTTCTACTCCGTCGATCCCCGCGCCGTGCCGAGCCGTCTGGCGTGGGAGACCGGCCAGGCCATGGCCGAGTCGCTGCTGGAGCGTTACCGCGCCGACACGGGGGAGTGGCCGCGTTCGGTCGGGCTGTCCTTGTGGGGGACCAGCGCCATGCGCACGGCGGGTGACGACGTGGCCGAGGTGCTGGCGTTGCTCGGCATCCGTCCCGCATGGGACGAGGCGTCGCGCCGGGTCACGTCTCTGGAGCCGATCCCGCTGGCCGAGCTGGGCCGGCCCAGGATCGACGTGACGGTCCGCATCAGCGGCTTCTTCCGCGACGCGTTCCCGCACGTGGTCGCCATGCTCGACGACGCCGTACGGCTGGCCGCCTCCCTCGACGAGCCCGCCGGGGACAACTACGTGCGCGCCCACGTCGCCGAGACCGGCGGCGACGAGCGCCGGGCGACGATGCGGATCTTCGGGTCGGCCCCCGGGGCGTACGGGGCGGGGCTGCTGCCGCTGATCGACAGCCGCAACTGGCGCGACGACGCCGACCTCGCCGAGGTGTACGCGGTGTGGGGCGGCCACGCCTACGGCCGCGACCTCGACGGCGTGGCCGCCCGCCCGCAGATGGAGGACGCCTACCGCAGGATCGCCGTCGCGGCCAAGAACGTCGACACCCGCGAGCACGACATCGCCGACTCCGACGACTACTTCCAGTACCACGGCGGCATGATCGCCACGGTCCGGGCGCTCACCGGCCGCGTCCCCGCCGCGTACGTGGGCGACAGCACCCGCCCCGACGCCGTCCGCACCCGCACCCTGTCGGAGGAGACCGCGCGCGTCTTCCGCGCCCGGGTCGTCAACCCCCGCTGGCTGGCCGCGATGCGCCGCCACGGCTACAAGGGCGCCTTCGAGCTGGCCGCCACCGTGGACTATCTGTTCGGCTACGACGCCACCACGGGGGTGGTCGCCGACTGGATGTACGACAAGCTCACCGAGACGTACGTGCTGGACCCGGAGAACCAGGCGTTCATGGCGCGCTCGAACCCCTGGGCGCTGCACGGCATCGCCGAGCGCCTGCTGGAGGCCGCCGAGCGCGGCATGTGGCAGCACCCCGACCCGGAGATCCTGCGGGGACTGCAGGAGGTCTACCTCAAGACCGAGGGCGACCTGGAGGCAGACACCAGCCGCTGAGCCGCCGCCGGGCTGCCCGCCCAGTGCAGGTGCAGGTAGGACGCGGTCACCAGGGCGTCGCCGAAGCCGTCGGCGCCGCCCGCCCAGCGGAACAGCGGCTCCCCGGCCCGCTCGACCACGGTGCGGTGGAACTCGTGGCCCCGGAAGCGCTCGCCCTCGGCGGTCAGCGGCGTACGCCTGAGCGCCACCGCGTCCCGGTAGCCGAGCGTGAGCCGGGACGTCATCCGCGCCCGGCCCGGCACCCGCCCGCACATCCGCCGGCCGTCCAGCTCCTCGCACAGGTAGAGCAGCCCGGCGCACTCGGCGGCGATCGGCCCGCGGAAGGCCGCCACCTCCTGGCGCAGCGGCTCGTTGGCGGCCAGCTCGGCCGCGTACACCTCGGGGAAGCCGCCGCCGACCACGAGCGCGGCGGTCCCGTCCGGCAGCGCCTCGTCGCGCAGCGGGTCGAACACCGCGACGTCCGCGCCGGCCGCCCGCAGCAGCTCGACGTGCTCGGCGTAGCCGAACGTGAACGCGGCCCCGCCCGCCACCGCCACCACCGGCCGGTCCGCCCGCTCCGCGCGCGGCGGCTCCCAGGGAGCCCCGTCCAGCGGTGGCGCCGAGGCCGCCAGCCGCAGCAGCGCGTCCAGGTCGCACGAGCGGGCGACCAGCGCGGCCAGCCGGTCCACCGAGGCGACCGCCTCGGCCTCCCGCTCGGCGGCGGGCACCAGCCCGAGATGCCGCGAGGGCGTGGCGATGGCGTCGTCCCGGCGGATCGCCCCCAGCACGGGCATCCCCGCCGACGCGAGCGCGGAGCGGCACAGCTCCTCGTGACGGTCCGAGCCCACCCGGTTCAGCACCACCCCGCCCACCCGCACCCGCGGGTCGAAGCCGGCGAACCCGTGCGCCACCGCCGCCACCGACCTGCTCTGCCGCGCCGCGTCCACCACGAGCACGACCGGCGCGTCGAGCAGCCGGGCGACATGGGCGGTCGAGGCGAAGTCCGTGTCGCCCTTGCCGTCGAACAGCCCCATCACGCCCTCGACCACCGCCACGTCGCACCCCGCCGCTCCGTGCAGGAACAGCGGCCGCACGCGCTCCTCCCCGACCAGCCAGGGATCCAGATTGCGACCGGGACGGCCGGTGGCCAGCGCGTGATAGCCGGGGTCGATGTAGTCGGGGCCGACCTTGTGCGGCGAGACCTTCAGTCCCCGCGCCCGCAGCGCCGCCATCAGCCCCGTGGCCACCGTCGTCTTGCCGCTGCCCGACGACGGCGCCGCGACGACGAGCCGGGGGACTACCACTCGATGCCCTTCTGTCCCTTCTGGCCGGCGTCCATGGGGTGGCGGACCTTGCCCATCTCCGTCACCAGGTCGGCCGCCTCGACCAGCCGCTCGGGCGCGTCCCTGCCGGTGATCACCACGTGCTGGTTGCCGGGCCGTCCGGCGAGCGTGCCGAGCACGTCGTCCAGGTCCACCCAGCCCCATTTGAGCGGGTACGTGAACTCGTCCAGCACGTAGAACCGGTACGTCTCGGCCGCCAGGTCGCGCTTGATCTGCTCCCAGCCCTCCAGCGCGTCGGCCGCGTGGTCCTCCTCGGTGCCCGGCCGCCGGCTCCACGACCAGCCCTCGCCCATCTTGTGCCAGGCGACCGAGCCGCCCTCGCCCGACTCCCCGAGCACCTTCAGCGCCCGCTCCTCGCCGATGCGCCACCTGGCGGACTTCACGAACTGGAACACCCCGACCGGCCAGCCCTGGTTCCAGGCCCGCAGCGCCATCCCGAACGCGGCCGTCGACTTGCCCTTCCCGGGGCCGGTGTGCACGATCAGCAGCGGCCGGTTGCGCCGCTGCCGGGTGGTGAGGCCGTCGTCCGGCACGACGGTGGGCTTTCCCTGCGGCATCAGACCGCCTTCCTGTGATCGTGGACGACCGAGCTCAGGTCGGCCAGGGAGTCGAGGGAGACGAGACGGGCCCGCATCCGGGACGCCAGCCGCACCGCGAGCCCGAGCCGCACCGGCCCGCCCTCGCAGTCGACGACCACCGTCGCCGTGCCCTCCAGCAGCGCCGCGGCCCGGTCCACGTCGCCGCCCGACGTGGCACGCCCGTCCGTCACCAGCACCAGCAGCGGACGCCGCGCCGGGTCGCGCAGCCGCTCCACGCGCAGTACCTCCGCCGCCCGCGTCAGCCCGGCCGCCAGCGGCGTGCGCCCGCCGGTCGGCAGCGAACGCAGCCGCGCCGCGCCCGCCTCGACCGAGGACGTCGGAGGTAGCGCCACCTGCGCGCCCGCGCCGTGGAAGGTGACCATGCCGACCTTGTCGCGCCGCTGGTAGGCGTCGAGCAGCAGGCTGAGCACCGCCGTCTTGACCGCGGTCATCCGCCTGCGCGCCGCCATCGAGCCGCTCGCGTCCACGACGAACAGCACGAGGTTGCCCTCCCTGCCCTCGCGCAGCACCTCGCGCAGGTCGTCGCCGCGCAGCACCAGTCCCGGACCGGCCCGCCCGCGCCTCGCCTGGTGCGGCGCCGCGGCCAGCAGCGTCGCCGTCACGTGCAGGTCGCGCACGCGTCCGCCGGGGCGGCGGGATCCGGTGGCGCGGCCGTGCGCGGTGCGCGAGCGCGAGCGCCGCCCCGCCGCTCCCTCGCCGACCCCGGGCACCTCCAGCAACGGCACCCGGTACGGCGCCGCGACCCCGGCCACCCGCTGCCCGCCATCCGCCCGGGGCACAGGGGCTTCGCCATCCGATCGGGGCGCGGGACCCTCGCCATCGGATCGGGGCATGGGACCTTCGCCGGCCGGTCGCGGCCCTGCGCCTTCGGCTCTCGGCCCTGCGTCATGGGTACTCGGCGCCGGGCCGTCCGCACCGTCGGCGCCGTCGGCGCCGTCCGAGCCGTCCGAGCCGTCTGAGCCGTCCGGGGCGGACGTCGGCGTCCCCTTGGGCCCGTCGGGGCCGGGACCATCAGGACCTCCATCTCCGTGATCGTCCGGATCGTCCGGATCCTCATGCTCGGACGTCCTCGCCAGCAGCTCGTCGAGCAGCGCCTCGTCCAGCCCCGGCGCGTCGAACGGATCGCGCCGCCGCCGGTGCGGCAGCGACAGCCGGGCCGCGGCCCGCACGTCCTCGGTGGTCACCACGTCCCCGCCCCGCCAGGCGGCGTGGGCGATGGCCGTGTTCGCCGTGACCAGGTCGGCCCGCAGCCCGTCCACCTCGAACGCCGCGCACACCGTCGCGATCTGCCGCAGCCGGGCGTCCGGCAGCCGCACCTCCGGCACCCGCGCCCTGGCCCGGGCGATCCGGCTCGCCAGCGCCGCCTCCTCGGCCGCCCATCTCGCCGCGAACGCCTCGGCGTCCGCCTCGAACCCGAGCCGCCTGCGCACCACCTCGGCGCGCTGCTCCGGATCCCGGGACGCCTTGACCTCGACCGTCAGCCCGAACCGGTCCAGCAACTGCGGCCGGAGCTCCCCTTCCTCCGGGTTCATGGTGCCGACCAGCAGGAATCTGGCGGCATGCCGTACCGACACGGACTCGCGCTCCACGTAGCACGTGCCCAGCGCCGCCGCGTCGAGCAGCAGGTCCACGAGGTGGTCGTGGAGGAGGTTCACCTCGTCCACGTACAGCACGCCGCGATGCGCGGTGGCCAGCAGACCCGGCTCGAACGCCTTCACGCCCTCCGTCAGCGCCCGCTCCACGTCGAGCGAGCCGACCAGCCGGTCCTCCGAGGCGCCGACCGGCAGCTCCACCAGAGCCGCCGCGCGCTCCGCTCCCTGGCCGCCGGGCTCATGCGGCCCGTCCGGGCACCCGGCGTCCGGAACGGCCGGATCGCAGGCGAACCGGCATCCGGGCACCACCTTCACCGCGGGCAGCTGGGCGGCCAGCGCGCGTACGATGGTCGACTTGGCGGTGCCCTTCTCCCCGCGGACGAGCACCCCGCCCACCCGTGGCGAGACCGCGTTGAGCACCAGCGCCAGCTTCAGGTCGTCGAGCCCGACGACCGCGCTGAACGGATACGTGACGATCAATGCAGAACCTTCCGGTTGACATGGGCCACCCGCCATCCGGCGCGCGTGACGGTCAGCTCGGTGACGGAGAGCGGCGCGAGGTCGAACCGGGCGGCGCGCAGCGGGTCCAGCCCCAGCGCGTGGCCGAGCGCCGCCCGGATGACGCCCGCGTCGCAGACGGCGACGACGTCCGGCTCGGCGCGTAGCGAGTCGAGCCAGCCGGCGACCCGCTCGGCGTGCGCGGCCAGGCTCTCACCGCCGTGCGGGGCCGCCAGCGGGTCGGTCAGCCAGCTCGCCAAGGCGTCCGGCTCCTCCTGCGCGACCTGCCCGTACGGCAGGCCGCGCCACCGGCCGCAGTCCGCCTCCGCGAGCGCCGGAGCCACCCGCGCGGCCAGGCCGACGGCGGCGGCGGTCCGGCGCGCGGCGGCGCCGGGAGCCGTCCACGCCGCCGGCCCGGTCACCACCGAGGCCAACGCGGCGGCCCTGGCCAGGCTCGCCGCATCGGCCTCCTCGTCGGTCCCGGGAAAGCGGGCGGCCCGCATCCCCGGCGTACTGGCGTGCCGGACGAACAGCACCCCGCTCAGACCGGCAGCGCGGCGGTCGCCGGGACGGCCGCCGCGCGGCGGGCCGCCCGGTCGCTCACCCAGCCGAACAGCACGCCGAAGGCCGTCCAGAAGACGAGCTGCGTCCCCAGCGAGGCGAGCCTGAACTGCCACAGCAACGTGGCGGGGAAGCCGTCGGGCACCTCGTTCACGGTGGGCAGCAGCGTCCACGCCGCGACGACGGGGACGAGGAACGCCGCCACCGCAGCGACCCACCGCGCCCACGGCCCGGCGGTCACCCGGCGCGCGGTCGCCACCGCGATCGCCGTGGCCGCCAGCCCGACGAGGATCGTCACCACGTAGAGCAGGGTGCGGCTGCCGATGGTGTCCGGGTCACCGACGGCCGGCGGGTTGGCCGGGTACTTGACGAACGGGACCAGGATCACCGCCACGAAGGCCGTCCCGGCGGCGGCGAGCGCCAGCCCGCCCTCCGACCGGGGGCCGACCCGCCCGCGCAGACCCGCGTACACGAGCGCGAAGACCCCTCCCACGGCGAGCCCGTACAGGCCGGTGGCCAGGAAGAGCCCGGCCTTCTGCCCCGGCCTGCCGACCAGCTCCTCCTCGCCATGGTGGTGACCGGGTGCTTCCCGCGCGGCGTGGGCCTCTTCCAGCGCGATGGCGCTGTCCACCCGCGGCTCGCCGTAGGCGAAGGCGAAGCCGCCCGCGATCAGTCCGGCCAGCAGGCCCAGCAGCAGGCCCCTGACCAGCAGGGTGCGTACCACGCCCGCGCCTAGTGGCAGGGCACGCCGAGCAGATGCCGCCCGTCGTGCATGAGTTCGTGGAGGTAGGCACCGGTCTGGGAGATGGCCCCGTTGTCCATCAGCACCAGGTAGGCGATCAGCAGCAGCACCGGCACAGCGAGCAGCCACAGCCGCAGACGGGGGAACGGGATTACCGACGGAGTGGACAGTCCACTCATACAAGCCTCCTCAGGGATGACGCGTCCCGACAAACGAGGTCACGGAGGCCCAAGCGACCTGGCTCCCGGGCTCTACGTCCCGGATACAGTGGCGCGTCCGCACCGGCATCTCACCGGATTTCCCTTGGACAACCGTGAAATCCACCGGAATGTATCCTTTCCTCCCGTTCGCGTCAATGGACCCACGTCGCACGGCCGGGGCCAGCACGGCGGCTGGGGCTTCGGGATGGCGGTGCGCACCTACCGCGGCGACTCGGGGTGACCGCACGTAGCGCCGGAACATGGTCCCCGAGGCGAAGGAACGATGCTCGGCCAGGCGCAGCCGCAGTGCCTTCCTCACGGGCAGGTACGGCTTGCCGCCCCCGACGATCACGGGGAAGGCGTACACCCAGAACTCGTCGATCAGGTCCAGCAGCGAGGCGGCCAGCTCGGGGCCGCCGAGCTGGAGGGTGCCGTCGATCTCCCGCTTGAGGCGCGTCACCGTGGACACGGCGTCCGCGCGACGCACGATCGTGACCCCTTCGGGGACGGTCCGGAGGGTGTCGGTGAAGACGTAACGCGGTGTCTGCTTGTAGAGCTCGGCGAACTCCCGCTCGACGGCCGGGGCTCCTTCCTTGCCCAGGTCCTGCGTCCAGGGCTGCTCCATCGCCTCGTACAGCCGCCTGCCGAACAGGAACGCCGCGGTCCGGCGCACGTGGTCGTTCGCCGCCTGGTGGAAGTCGTCGGCGGGGTCCATGAAGTCCATGCCGCCGTCTGCATCCTCGATGTAGCCGTCGATCGAGGTGTTCATCCAGTAGATGACCGTGCCCATGCGTCTCCTCCTCGGTCGTGGAAGCCGTCCGGAGTGGAGACCCGATGGAGCGCCGGAACTCATCGCCGGCGGAGCGGCCGGGTCAGTCGCGGATCCCGTCGATGTCCACCAGGACGTGGCGCGGGCCGCGGAAGATCTGGTTGTGACGGTACGGCGGCGGGTCCACGACGAGCCGTGGGTTCTCCACGCGGCGGACGAACTCGCCGACCGCGACCTGGACCTCCAGCCGGGCGAGCGGAGCACCGAAGCAGAAGTGGATGCCCTGGCTGAAGCCCAGGTGCTCGTTGTCGGGGCGTTCGAGGTCGAGCCGGTCGGGGTCGGTGAACCGTTCCGGATCGCGGTTGCCCGAGCCGTACACCAGGAAGATCGGCGCGCCCGCCGGGATGGTCGTGCCCGCGATCTCGATGTCCTCGACGGCGGAGCGGGTGTGCCAGAACTGGACGGATGACTCGAACCGCAGCAGCTCCTCCACCGCCGGCACGATCAGGTCGGGGCGGCGGCGCAGCTTCTCCAGCGCCTCGGGGTGCCGCAGCAGGGTGAGCACGCTGTGGGCGATGAGGTTGACCGTGGTCTCGTGCCCGGCGAAGAGCAGGAGCACGGCGTTGCTGGCGAGCACGCCCTCCGACATGCGCCCGCCGGGGCCGCCGTTGTGCACCATCGCCGAGATCATGCCCGGGCCCGGCTGCTCGGCGTACTGCCGGAGCAGCCCGGCCATGAACTGCTCGAGTTCCTTCACGCTGCCGCGCGCGCCCGCCACCCGGCTGCGCATCTCCTCGGAGGCCGCCTCGGGGCCGAGGTCCAGGGCGTCCAGGGCGGTCTCGATCCAGGTGTGGAAGCGGGGTTCATCCTCCAGCGGCACGCCCAGGATCTTGCAGATCAGCTTGACGGGGAGAGGGTACGCGAACTCGTCGACGACGTCGATCCGGGTCTTGCCCCGCATCCCGTCCAGGAGACCGGCGACGATGCGGCGGATGTCGGGCTCCAGGTCGGAGATCTGGTGCGGGGCGTCGGTCGGGCCATAGAAGTGCCGCGTCATCATGCGGCGATCACGGTCGTGTTCGGGCGGGTCGCAGGTGATGATGTTCGGCTCCAGTTCGATGACGGCCTCGGTGATCGGCTCGGCCCCCGGCTCCGCCGGGGCCGGGGCGCGGGCCGGGAGCCTGCGGACGTCGGAGCTGACGCGGGGGTCGTGGAGCAGCGCGACGATCTCCCGGTAGGTGCTGACCACGTAGGTGCCGTCCGGCTGCCGCGCCACCGGGGTCTTGCGGAGCTCGGCGTAGAAGGGGTACGGATCGGCGCGGTTGGCGTAGCGCAGCGCCTGCTGCCAGGGTGTCTCCTCGGGCATGCTCTTTCGCTCCTTCCCGCTGCTCTCAGTGACCTCGCGGCCGGAACTCGGCCCTGCGCTCGTTCGGGTCGTGGCCGGTGAGGACGACGTCGGGGATCGCCGTCGGCACGCCCGGCGCCGGGAACTCGGCGGGGACCGGTCTCATGACGTCCGGCCGGTCCCAGCCCGGCGGCGGAGGCGGGAACGGGGCCGACTGCTCGATCAGGTGCGCGTAGTACTCCAGCCATTTGCCGTGGTCGAAGGTGACGGCGGCGACGATGCGGCCCCGGCGGCCGTAGGCGGCGGCGAAGGAGCGGTCCTTGACGGAGCCCTGCGTGAAGACGATCTCGTCACCGAACGGCGGCACGCCGACGGACTTGATGTTGACGCCGAACTGGCCCGACCAGAAGCCGGGCAGCAGCAGATGCGGGCGGTAGTGGGGTTCGAGGTTGACCATGTTGTGGGCCGCCACCTCGGCGCCGAAGACGGCGTTGTCCCAGTGCTCCATCGCGAGGAACTGGTACTCGTACAGCACGTGCGGCATGCGCGCCACGTCCCCCGCCACGTAGACGGAGTCGGTGACCACGCCGTTGATGTCGAAGGCCCGGCCTCCGGCGTCGCACCCGACACCCCAGGGGCCGGCCGCCAGCCCGGAGCCCTGCAGCCACTCCACGTTACGGATCGACCCCAGCGCGGCGAGCACCACGTCGGCCTCGACGGTCGTCCCGTCCGAGAGCCGGGCCCGCCGTACGTGCCCGGCCGCGTCGCCCTCCAGCGCCGACACGCTCACGCCGCAGCGCAGGTCCACGCCGTGGTCGCGCTGCATCTGCGCGGCGATCTCGCCGATCACCCCGCCCAGCGCCCCGACCAGGGGGGCCGGGCCCCGCTCGGTGAGGGTCACCGGGATGTCGAGATCCCGGCAGACGGAGGCCACCTCCGAGCCGATGAACCCGCCGCCGATGACCAGCACCCGAGACGGCCGCGCGGCCAGCGCCTGTTGCAGCCGTGCGGCGTCGTCACGCGTCCGCAGCGAGATGACTCCGTCCAGGGCGGCCTCGGCCGGATTCGGCCACTGACGCGCGCGGGTCCCCGTGGCGATCAGCAGCCGGTGGTACGGGACCTGCTCCCCGTCGGCCAGGCGCACCTGTCTGGCGGCCCGGTCCAGCCCGGTGGCGGCGACGCCGAGCCGCCACTCCGCGTCCAGTTCGCGAGCGCGGGGGAGCAGGGTGTGGTCGGCCGGCACCCAGCCCTTGAGCACCTGCTTGGACAGCGGGGGACGGTCGTAGGGCTCGTACGGCTCGTCCCCGATGATGGTCAGGGACCCGGTGAAGCCCTCCTCGCGGAGGGCCTCGGCGCCGCGCAGCCCCGCCAGGGAGGCGCCGACGATGACGATCCGGCCGTTGGCCTTGAAGTCGCGCACCAGCTCGGCGAGCGTCGCCGCCAGGGTCATGACGCCGCCCCCCGCTCCGCGCCGTCCAGTCGGTCGATCATGATCGCTCGCACCGGGCAGGCCGCGGCGGCCCGCTCGACCTGCAGGCGCCGCGCGTCGTCGGGGTTCGGGTCGTAGGTGAGCGACTCTGTGCCGTTGAGCTTGAAGACTTCATGGGCCAGGTACACGCACTGCGCGTATCCCTGGCACCGGTTCAGGTCCACGACGATACGCATGCGCAGATCCTTCCGTCCTGGCCCACCCGACCATCGAAGCGGTCACCCGGCTTACGCGTCACATCACGTCACGTCACGTCACAAGGCGATTTTCCGGCCCGCGTTCCCATCGCTACAACCACTGCCAGGGAAAACATCGGCTGTTCGGCTTCGGGGACGTCGCAGCGGAGGGGCCGGGCGACCGCGCCACGCTCACCGTCATGGCCGGGTTCGCGCAGCGGCGGACACCCGCGTCGGCCGGGGCGGCTGATCCGTTAGAGTCGCGGGAGCGTTGGCCGGGAATGATGGGGTTGAGCAGACATCGCCGCGGACGAAATGTCCCCTGCTGGGGTAGTGGACTTCACTCCGGAGATCTGGGTCAGCGCGGGGAAGGGCGTCCGGGAGACCGCTGACGATCTGGCCCGGGCCGTGGACGCGTTCTGCCGGGCGATGGACGAGCGGCCCTTCGGTCAGGACGACCTGGGCCGGGCGCTGTTCGAGGGCCGGCCTGACGCGGGCATGCCCGGCTTCGCCCTGATACGTGATGACCTGCTGGCCGATCTGGTCGTGGCGGTGAACCTGCTGCGCCGGATGGCGGCCGGGCTGGTCGTCGCCGGTGACACCTATGCCGAAGCCGAGGCGGCGAGCGCCGGGATCCCGTACCCGCGAGTCCGCCCGACGTGGCTGACGGATCCGGAGGAGTACCGGCCCGCGACGGGCCCGGGCGGCCTGCCGACGACCACGCCGCCGCCCGACGTCGTGAGCCGGGCGATCTGGTTCCTCGAGTCCGTGGGCTTCGGCTTCGCGTGGCCGGACGCCGATCTCGACGGCGTGACGCGGCTGCGCGATGCCGCGCTGGCGCTGGGACGCGTGGTCGGCGACGTCCAGGAGCAGATCGCCGGACAGGCCGGGCGGGTGACCAGGGCCGGGTGGGGGCCGACCACGGCCGCGTTCGGACGGGCCGCACGGGCGGTGCACGGCGACCAGGGGCCGCTGGCGGACCTGCGTCGGCGGTGCGAGCATCTCGCCTACTGCGGCGAGGTCGCCCATGACGCGATCGTCAAGGCCAGATGGCGGTTCGTGGTCTCCGCCGCCTTCGTGCTGACGCTGATGCTCGTCGCGAAGCTCCTGGCTCCCCGGCTCGGCCCGCTCCTCGACGTCGCGGTGAGAAGGCTTCTCCGCGTGGAGGGCCTGGCGCTGCGGATCATCCTGCTGGTCATCCGGCAGGCCGCGCTGGGTGCGATGTTCTCCGGCGGACTGAGCGCGATCGGTCAGGCGTTCACCACCGGCGACGTCGACGCGACGCTGCTGGCCCGGGATCTGTACCACGGAGCGCTCGCCGGCGGTCTGATGGCCGGTGCGCACGCCGCGCTGCCCGCGCTCCTGCGCCGAGGCGGGCCCGCGCTCACCGGCCTGGCCGAGGCCATGGAGTCAGCGACCTGGGAACGGGCGTTCTCCCGGGTTTTGGCGGGCGGTGCGGTGAGCACGACCGTGCTGGCGACCGCGGGGTGGGCCGGCGGCGCCGGCTGGAACTGGCGGCACGCCGCCGAGATGGGGTTCGGCATGGCCGTTCTCAGCACCGGCGCGGCCCTCGCCTCCCGGACCTGGCCCGCCCCGGGCTACGCGAGCCTGACGGGCAGATCCTGGAAGCAGAGCCCGGCCAAGCGGTGGCATGACGTCAAGTGGGCGTTCGGGATTCTCCTGGTCACCGCTCCCGCGGTCACCGCCTTCGCGCTCGCCAAGTTCGCCGAGGACAGAAGGAATCCCTTCTTCCTGCAGAAACGGGTCGGCCAGTTCGGCCACGTCTTCGACCTCGCCAAGGGCCGTTCGATGAGCAGGACCGACGGCAAGGACAGCAGCCTCGGCGGCTCGGACTCGCGGCGTACGAGGGTCGGCAGGCTTTGGGCGAAGACCAGCCTCGACGAGTTCGTCCAGCTCGCCTACAACGTCCTCTACAAGGGGAACATGTCGGTCATCAACGACCGCCCGCTCCTGGCCGCCACCAGGCAGGAGACCATGGAGGCCCTCGGCCCCGTTCTCGGCCCCCGGTGGGACGAAGCGGATCTGGCCGGAAAGCCGGGACTGTTCGGCCCGTTCCCGAACAAGACCGTCGAGCTCGGTCTCAAGCCGAAGACGGTCGAGTACGACCTTCAGCGCGGCCATACGGGCATCTGGCATGACAAGAACGCGAGCCTGCGTTCGGACCGCACCATCCTCTGGGAGTTCATCTCCACCTACGTTCAGCGCATCTCCTAGCCTCGGCTCACCTTCTTCCCGAGGCGCGTTCTTCCCGAGGCGCGTTCTCTCCGAGGCGCGTTCCTTTCGAGGCGCGCCGAGCGCGCGCCTGACCGCGGTCATCGCCGGGTGGAGTCGCGCACGACCAGACGCCACTCCACCGGGCCGGTCCCGTCCGCCGTCTCCTCGCCGAGGACCAGGCGCGCGCAGCACGCTCCCTGGGCGCGCAGGTCCTGCGCGACGGTCGTCAGCCCGGCGGCGGCCGCCGCGTCGGTGTCGTCCCAGCCGGTGACGGCCAGGTCGCCGGGGACGGCGAGACCGGCACGGGCGGCCGCCCGCATCAGGCCCAGGGCGAGCTCGTCGCTCATCGCCATGACCGCGTCCGGAGCGTCCGGCCCGGCGAGGAACGCCGTGGCCAGAGAGTCCGCCTCGCCCGCGCTGTTGCGGGCGCAGACCGCGACCCGCACCTGCGGCCAACGGCCGCCGGCCGCCTCCCAGGCGTCACGGACTCCGCGCAGGCGCTCCCGGGTCACGCGGAAGGTGGCCTCGGCGGGATCCGGCCCGTTGCGGACCCCGGGCGTCCGAGCGCGATCGAGCGGGAAGCTGAGCACCATCGGCCGCCGGGCGCCGGCGAGGGCCTCGGCGGCGACGGCGCGCGCCGCCGCCCTGTCGTCGATGGCCACGAACGGCACGTTCGGGCGATGCGGACCGCCGTGCACGACGGCGGGGAGACCGGTGGCGGCCACCGCCGACAGCACGGGGTCGTCGTCGCTGGTCGTCCACACGACGAAACCGTCCACCGCGGCCTCGGCGACCCGATCGGCGTCGGACGGCGCCCCGGTGATGGGCAGGATCGTGAGCCCCAGGCCGTGACCGGCGCAGACCTCGGCGACGCCCGCCAGGAACCGGGTGGCCTGGGGGTCCTCGAAGGCGTAGGTCAGGTGCTCGCCGAGCACCACCCCGAGGCTGCCGGCCCGTCCCCGGCGCAGCGAGCGGGCCCCCGGATGAGGGCCGGGGTATCCCAGCCGGGCGGCGGCCTCGCGGACCCTGGCCCGGGTGCGTTCGGAGACGCGATCGGGCTGGGCGTAGGTGTAGGAGACGGTCATCACCGAGACCTTCGCCGCGCGCGCCACCTCGGCCATGGTCGGCCGGGGCCGAGAGGGGTCTTTGGCCATGCCTCACCCTATCTTGTGTATCGTTACACGGTCTGTGTATCGTTACACAAATGGGCCTCGATCACGATCACATCCGGGCTTGGGTGCCGTATGCCGGATTCCTGGTCTTCGGTGCGTTCTGGGGCGTGTGGGGGGCGTCCGTCCCCGTCATCCGCGCCCAGGCCGGGCTCACCGACGGCCAGCTCGGGACGGCGCTGCTGTTCATCGCCGCGGGGGCGCTGCCCGCCATGCCGCTCGCGGGCCGGGCCGTGGACCGGTGGGGGCGGCGCGCCACGGCGATCACCCTCACGGCGCTCGGCCTCGCCGGGGTCGCCGTGGCCGTGACCGCCCGCGACCTGCCTGCCCTGTGCGTGGGGCTGGCGGTTCTCGGCGCGGCGTCGGGGGCCGCGGACGTGACGATCAACGCGGCGGCCGGCTCCGCCGAGCGGGCCACCGGCCGTCCGGTCATCACCCGGGCGCACGGGTTCTTCTCCGTGGCCGTGGTCGTGGCGAGCCTCCTCACCGGGCTGCTGAACGCCGTCGGCCTGCCCGTGGTCGTGCCGTACCTGCTGGTCGCGCTCGCCGCGGCCACCGTGAGCGCCGCCATCGCGGGCTCCGCCAACGCCACCGTGCGCGCCACCAACGGCACCGCAGGCTCCGCCGACGCCACGGGGAGCGCCGACATCGGCGCCGGCGATCGCACGCGGGCCGATTCCGGCCGCCGCCAGCGCGCCCGCGCCTCAGCCGCGCCCGGCCGGCCGGGTCTGCGCGCCCATCTGCCGCTCCTGCTCGTCGCGGGCGGGCTGGGCGCGCTCGGGTTCGCCGTGGAGAACGCGCACCAGAGCTGGAGCGCCGTCTACCTCGCCGACACCGTGCACGCCGGACCCGCGCTGGTCGGCGCCGGGCCCGCGGTCTTCGCGCTCTCCGTCGCGCTCACCCGCTTCGCGATCGGCGCGGTGAGGACCCGTCGGGCCTGGCTCGTCCTCACCGCCGGCGCGGCGCTCGCCGCGGCGGCGACGTCCCTGCTGGCCCTCGCCTCGTCTCTCCCCTTGGCGCTGCTCGGGCTGGCCCTGGCCGCCGCCGGCACCGCTGTGCTCTTCCCGACCGTGCTCGGGCTGGCCACCGCCAACGTCCCCGCCGCCGCCCGCGGCGCCGCCACCTCCGTCGTGTCCACCTCGGCCTATCTCGGCTTCCTCGCCGGGCCGGTGTACGTGGGGCACTGGGCGCAGGCGGCAGGGCTGCCGGGCGCCATGCTGGCCGTGGCGGCACTTGCCGCGGCCCTGGCGCTGCTGGCCTGGCCCGCGCTCAGAGCCGTCGACGCCGCGGGCACAGGGCGGGCCACGGGCGGCGCCCCTGAGGCGTCGGGCAGGCCCAGGCCGAGTACGTCGCCCTCCAGGGAGAGGCTCTGATGACGCCGGCCCCGCGGCGTGCCACCGCCCGGACGGCGGCCACGGCGTGACGAACTCCCAAGACGCGCGCCTGGACGGCACGGACATGCACGTCACGGTGATCGCCGCTCCGTGCGACCCGCGCTGATCTCGGCCGGGTGATCCGGAGCCGCTCCAGGTGGCCACGATCGACGAGGTGTGGGCGACCGCGACGCTGTGCGCGCCGGCCCGGATCCTGGTCGCGCACGAGGCGCCGCCCCGCAGGCTCGGGCCGGCGGCGCGCGCCCACGACGTCGAGCACGGCACCCTCTACGCGCCCACCATCCTCGCCTACCTGGACGCCAACAGTGACGTCGCGGCCGCCTCCCTTCGGCTGTCCGTGCACCCGAACACGGTCCGGTACCGGCTCGCCCGCGCCCAGGAGATCTTCGGGTTCGACCTGTCCGACCCGGACGAGCGTCTGGTGCTGTGGCTGTGGCTGTGGCTGTGGCTGTGGCTGCGGTTGCGGCTCGGCGACCGGCTCGGCTGGTGAGGTGGCCGTCGATGCGGCATCAGGCGTCCGCGCCCTCGTAGTCGAACCAGTCGAAGGCCGCGCTGCCCCGGGTGACGTACATGCCGGCGACGCGACCGGTGAAACCGGTGGCGACCTCCGTCGACAGGTAGCGCCCGTCCAACTCGGCCAGCGGCACCGGCGCGCCTCCGGCCTCCACCGAGAAGGCGATCGTGTCCGGCCCGTGGGCCCCCACGCCCAGCGGCCGGTCGTCCACCTGCCCGGCGCCGGTGACGGACGGCGGCAGCACGCCGGTCGCGCGGACGTCGATGACGAGGGTGAGCGGGCCGGGCGGGACCGCCTGCCGGGCGACGACCTGGCGCAGCGGGCCGATCCTGGCGATCACCGACGCCTGCCCGTCGTCCACCTCCAGGTCGTAGTGGTGGGCCTCGTCCATCCGCAGGGACAGCCCGGCCCGGGCCGCCGCGGGGTCGAGGCGCGCGCGGAAGCGGCAGTCGTGGTGCTGCTGGCGCCGGCCGACGAAGGTGTGGCCCGGCCGGTCGAGCGTCGGGCCCGTGGCGTGGAGGACGAGCCATCCCGGCCGGTCGCTCAGCGACCACGAGGCGTCCGGGCGGGCGCGCGGGGAGATCCAGGACGGCGCGAGGCGGGGCGCGTCGAAGTCGTCCCGCGCCGGCGGCGGGGGGAGGGGTTGCCAGGCGGCCGGGGCGGGATGGCGCTCCTCGACGGGGCCGACCAGCGGCCAGCCGTCCGCCCAGGTGACCGGGGCGAGGAACGTCTCGCGGCCGAGGACCTGGAACTCGGGCGTGTAGCCGCGCGGGCGCACGCCGAGCAGGACCATCCACCAGGTGCCGTCGGGCGCGGACACCAGGTCGGCGTGGCCGGTGCTCTGGATCGGCCGGTCGGTGCCGCGGTGGGTCAGGATCGGGTTGGCCGGGGCCGGCTCGAACGGGCCGCGAGGCGAGCGGGAGCGGGCGACGGAGACGGCGTGCCCGCGTTCCGTGCCGCCTTCCGACATCAGCAGGTACCACCGGTCGCCGACGTGATGAAGGTGCGGCGCCTCGGGGTACTTGCCGCCGGTGCCCGACCAGATCGGCAGCGGCCCTTCCAGGATCTCGCCGGTCAGCGGCTCGATCCGGGTCACGTGGTTGCCCGAGGTGGCGCACCAGCACGCGCCGTCGTCGTCCCAGGCCAGGTCGGGGTCGATGCCGGGCACGTCCAGCCACACCGGGTCCGACCAGGGGCCCTCGGGGCGCTCGGCCGTCACCAGGAAGGTGCCCCGGCCGCTCACGTTGGTCGTGATCAGGTAGAAGAGACCGTCGTGATGGCGAAGGGTGGGCGCGTAGACGCCGCCGGAGGCCAGGCTTCCGGGCGGCAGGTCGAGTTGTCCCGGCCGGTCCAGCACGTTGCCGATCTGACGCCAGTGCACGAGGTCGCGGCTGTGGAGGATCGGCACGCCGGGGAAGTACTCGAAGCTGGAGCACACCAGGTAGTAGTCGTCGCCGACGCGGCACACGCTGGGGTCGGGATGGAAGCCCGGGATGACCGGGTTGGCGTACGTCCGCGCGCTCATCGGGTCGTCTCCTCGATCCGGGTGCGGGCGGTCAGCCGGCGGGCCGCGTCCAGCACGACGGTCTCGCCGACGAGGCGGACCTCGGCGCGCAGCGGCCGGTCACCGGCGGAGGGGCCGGCGCTGAGGACGATCGTGCCGGGCTCGACGATGCGCCGGTGGTCGACGGAGGTGTAGGAGAACAGGTCCGCCGGGACGTCGAACGTCACGTCGCGGGTCTGCCCGGGCCGCAGGGGCACGCGCGCGAAGCCGACGAGCTGCGTGACGGGCCGGGCCACCTGGGCCACGGGATCGGAGGCGTAGAGCTGTACCACCTCCTCCGCTGCCCGCGTTCCCGCGTTGGCGACCGTCACCCGCGCCTCGACGGTCCCGTCCGTGGGACACTCGGGATCGCCGATGGTGAGGGCGTCGTACCTGATCGGCGCGTACGACAGGCCGTGGCCGAAGGGGAACGCCGGCGTGGGATCGAGCGCGGAGATCCCGTCCGTCCTGAGGCCCAGCGGCGCCTGCAGATAGGTGGACGGGTTGACGCTCGGAGCGGCCGGGATCTGCACGGGCAGCCGGCCGGAGGGGGTGACCCGGCCGCTCAGCACGCCCGCGATCGCCGCCGCGCCCTCGACCCCGGGGAAGAACGCCTGGAGCGCGGCGGCGGCCCGGCCGGTGCAGGAGCCGAGCGCGTAGGGCCGCCCGGACACGACGACCAGGACGGCCGGGGTCCCGGTGGCCAGGACCTCCTCGACCAGGCGGTGCTGCATCCCCGGCAGGCGCAGGTCCGCGGTGTCGCAGCCCTCTCCGGACGTCCCGCCGCCGAACAGGCCGGCCCGGTCGCCCACGACCAGCAGGACGAGCTCGGCCTCGGCGGCGATGGTCACCGCGCCGGCGATGCCCGAGACGTCGTCGCCGGAGACCTCCGTCCCGCGCGCGTACCGCACCTCGGCGTCCGGGAACTCGGCCTCGACGCGGTCGCGGACGGTCGCGACGGGCAGGCCCAGGCCGTGGTCGGGGAAGCGGCCGAGCACGTGGTTGGGGAAGGCGTAGCAGCCCATCAGCGTCGTGGGGTCGTCGGCGCACGGCCCCACGACGGCGATCCGCGCGGTCGTCCCGGGGGCGAGGGGCAGCGTCCCGCGCGGGTTGCTCAGCAGCACCACCGACCGCTCCGCGACGGCGCGGGCGATGGCGCGGTTGGCCGGGCTGTCGAAGTCCGCGTCCTCCGCGCCGTCCGGCACGAGGGGTCCCTCGTCGAGCAGGCCCAGCTCGCACTTCTGCCGCAGGACGCGGCGCACCGCCTCGTCCACCAGCGCCTCCTCGACGTGACCGGCGCGTACCTGCGCGACCAGGCGCCGGCCGTAGCCGACCGTCTCGGGGAGCTCCACGTCGATGCCCGCGCGCAGCGCGACCGCCCCGGCCTCGGCCTCGTCCCGCGCCACGTGGTGCATGGAGGCGAGGAACGGGACAGACCAGTAGTCCGACACCACCGTCCCGTCGAAGCCCCAGCGGTGGCGCAGCACCCCGCGCAGCAGCTCGGCGCTCGCGCCGACGGGCACGCCGTCCACGTCGGTGTAGGAGTTCATGACGGACCGGGCGCCGCCCTCGCGCAGCGCCGCCTCGAAGGGCGGCAGGATGACGTCGGCCAGCTCGCGCGGGCCGATGCTGACCGGGGCGTGGTTGCGCCCGGCGCGGGAGGCGGCGTACCCGGCGAAGTGCTTGAGCGTCGCGATGACGCCCGCGTCCTCCAGCCCGCGCACGTACGCCGCGCCGAGCCGGCCCACCAGGTAGGGGTCCTCGCCGAGGGTCTCCTCCACCCGTCCCCACCGGTAGTCGCGCACCACGTCGAGGACGGGCGACAGCCCCTGGTGGACCCCGACCGACCGGAGGTCGCGGCCGATCGCGTGCGCCATGCGGTGCACCAGGTCAGGGTCGAACGTGGCCGCCCAGGCCAGCGGCGTGGGGTAGGCGGTGGCGCCGTACGTCGCGAACCCGGTGAGGCACTCCTCGTGCGCGATCGCCGGGATGCCGAACCGGCTGGCGGCGACCACCTGCTCCTGCAACCGGCGCAGCGCGGCCACGCCCTCCGCCGGGCTGACCGGAGCGGTGCCGAAGACCCGGGTGAGGTGACCGACCCCGTCGCGGAGCCGGTCGGCGAGGTCGGCGCCGGGGTCGGTGAACAGGTCCTGCATCGGGGCGACGTTGCCGTCGTGCGCCCGCGCGGCGGGGGTGGTGTCCACCCAGACGGACCCGAGTTGCCCGGCCTTCTCCTCCAGCGTCATCTCGGCCAGCAGCGCCTCCACGCGCTCGGCGATGGGGCGGCCGCCGTCCCGCCAGGGCGCGAGGCCCGGCGCGTCCACGAATGTCATGATCTCCTTCGAAACTTTCATACGAAGAAATCGCTGGTAGGACGGGAATTCTAAATCGGATCGACGGCGTCTTCAAGAATATTTCGGCGATGTGTCCGAAACATTCGGAAGGCGGGCCCCGGGTGAAACTTTCACGGCGCGACCGGCGCGCCACGGCCCGGGAGCCGCGCGCCTTTCCATGACCGTCCCGGGACCTTGACGCACCCGAGGTTCCGTCTCATAGTGAGCCGATCAACCACCAGCACACCGCGGGAGGTCGTGCGGGGCACGTCATGTTAGCGCTAACAAAGGCGGAGGCATCATGATGGTCAGGTCGGGATCCCGGCACCTCAGGAAGACGTTGCTTTCCGCGGGCGCGGCCGTCGCGCTCGCCGCCGGTCTGCTGGCCGGCGTCTCCACGCCGTCGCAGGCCGCCGCGTCGCTGTCGTGCGACGTCTACGCGGCGGGCGGCACGCCGTGTGTGGCGGCGCACAGCACGACCCGCGCCCTGTACGGCTCCTACAACGGCGCGCTGTACCAGGTGCGCCGCTCCTCGGACAACGCCACCCGGGACATCGGCCTCCTGAGCGCGGGCGGATACGCCGACGCCGCCGCGCAGGACTCGTTCTGCGCCGGGACGACGTGCCTGATCACCGTCATCTACGACCAGTCCGGGCGGGGCAACCACCTCCGCCAGGCGCCTCCCGGCGGGTTCCCCGGGCCGGCCCCGGGCGGATACGACAACCTCGCGAACGCGACCGCCGCGCCCACCATGATCAACGGTCACAAGGCCTACGGCGTCTACGTGGCCCCGGGCACCGGCTACCGCAACAACGCCACCAACGGCGTCGCGAAGGGGGACCAGCCGGAGGGGATGTACGCGGTCTTCGACGGCACGCACTACAACGGCGGCTGCTGCTTCGACTACGGCAACGCCGAGACCAACGGCCGCGACAACGGCAACGGCACGATGGAGGCCATCTACTTCGGCAACATCAAGGTCTGGGGTTACGGCACCGGCAACGGCCCCTGGGTCATGGCCGACCTGGAGAACGGCCTGTTCTCCGGAGTCAACCCCGGCTACAACGCCAACGACCCGACGGTGAGCCACCGGTACCTGACCGCCATCGTCAAGGGCGAGCCGAACCACTGGGCGATCCGAGCGGGCAACGCGCAGTCGGGCGGCCTGTCCACCTTCTACAACGGGCCGCGACCCAACGCCCCGGGCTACAACCCGATGAAGAAGGAGGGCGCGATCATCCTCGGGATCGGCGGCGACAACAGCCACGGTTCGGCCGGCACCTTCTACGAGGGCGTGATGACCTCCGGCTATCCCTCGGACGCCACCGAGAACGCCGTGCAGGCCGGCATCGTCGCCGCCGGCTACACGACGACGCCGGGCGGCGGCCCGGGCGGAACGCTCACCCCCGGCTCGTCGATCTCGCTGCGCGCCACGACGTCCTGCTGCACCGACCGCTTCATCCGGCACCAGAACGACCGGGCCGTCACCTCGGTGATCACCTCGTCCAGCTCGTCCGTCGACAAGAACGACGCCACCTGGATCGTGCGCACCGGCCTGGCCGCCGCCTCCTGCGTGTCGTTCGAGTCGAAGAACTACCCCGGCGACTACCTGCGCCACCAGAACTACCAGCTCTACCGCCAGCACAACGACGGCAGCGCGCTGTTCGCCGCGGACGCCACCTTCTGCCCGCAGACCGGCAAGAGCGGCCAGGGCGTCTCGCTGGCCTCCGCCAACTTCCCGGACCGGTTCGTCCGTCACTACAACAACACCGTGTACATCGCCAGCGAAGGCGGCTCGCACGACTTCGACAGCGCCTCCGCGTGGGCCGACGACGTGAGCTGGCTCGTCGACCGGCCCTGGGCGTAGCCGCCAAGATGGGGGAATAGGTGTAAATTCAACCAGTTCATGAGGAGGGGATTACCTCACGCCGGATAGCGTTTCGGCAGGCCAGAGCTCCAGTTTGGGGGGACGGAGCGGATGGCCGGCGGCTGCTGCATTCGGGGGGAGGCAGCAGGCCGCACCATGACGGGGCCGGGCGGCCAGGCTGTGGCCGCCCGGCCCCGCCTTGCGTACGCCGTCCGCTAGCGGGCCCCGCCCCGCGCCCCCGCCTCGGCCTCTCGTACCGCCGCGTCGTCCGCGTCGTCCGCATCGGCCAGGTGGTCGGTGAGGAAGTCACCGGTCGCGGCGGACGGGGCGAAGCGGCGCAGCCGCAGGCTGTTGGAGACCACGAACACCGAGGACAGGGCCATGGCGGCGCCCGCGATGAGCGGGTTGAGCAGGCCGGTGGCCGCCAGCGGCAGCGCGGCTACGTTGTAGCCGAACGCCCAGACGAGGTTGCCCCGGATGGTGGACAGGGTGGCGCGGGCCAGGG
Organism: Nonomuraea roseoviolacea subsp. carminata; assembly: GCF_024172185.1. GTDB lineage: Bacteria > Actinomycetota > Actinomycetes > Streptosporangiales > Streptosporangiaceae > Nonomuraea > Nonomuraea roseoviolacea. Next base: position 9,699,218 of record NZ_JAMZEC010000001.1, on the reverse strand, counting down.
TGAGCGCGGTGGGGACCACGTCCAGGTCGTCGCGGATCAGGATGAGGTCCGCGGCGGCCAGCGCGACGTCGGTGCCGTCGACCACGGCCAGGCCGAGGTCGGCGCGGGCCAGCGCCGGGGCGTCGTTGATGCCGTCGCCGACCATAGCCACGCGGTGGCCCTCGCCCTGGAGGCGGGCGATGGTGGCCTCCTTGTCGGCGGGCAGCACCTCCGCGACGACCTCGGCGATGCCGACCTGGGCGGCGACGGCCCGCGCGGTGGCGGCGTTGTCGCCGGTGAGCAGCAGCGTCCGCAGCCCCATGCCGTGCAGCCGCTCGATCGCCCCGGCGGCCGAGGGCCTGACGGCGTCGGCGAGCGCGAGCGCCCCCAGCGCGATGCCGTCGGCCGCGACCAGGACGACGGTGCGGCCCTCGCTCTCCCACCCGGCCCGCGCCTCGTCCAGCGCCCCGGGTACGGCGATGCCCTCCTGCGCCAGCAGCCGGACGGACCCGATCACGACCCGCCGGTCCTCGACCGTGCCGCGCGCGCCCAGCCCCGACAGGGCGGTGAAGGCGGCCACCGGGGGCAGGTCGCCGAGCTCGGCGCGGGCGTGGGCGGCGACGGCCGCCGCGATCGCGTGCTCGGAGGCGTCCTCGACGGCCCCGGCGAGGCGCAGCACGTCGGCCGGCGACCCGCCGGCGCGCGGATGGCCGTCGCGTCGCGCGCCATCCGCGGTGACCAGGTCGACCACGCTCATGCGGCCCTCGGTCAGGGTGCCCGTCTTGTCCAGGACGACGGTGTCGACGCCGCGGGCGGACTCCATGGCCTGGTGGCTCTTGATGAAGACGCCGAGCTTGGCGCCGGTGCCCGAGGCGACCTGGAGGGCGGTGGGGATGGCCAGGCCCAGCGCGCACGGGCAGGCGATGATGAGGACGGCCAGCGCGGCGGTGACCGCCTGGTGCGCCGCCCCGCCGGTGACCAGCCACGCCACCAGGGTCAGCGCCGACAGCGCGAACACCGCGGGCACGAACCAGCCGCAGATCCGGTCCGCCAGCCGCTGCACGGCCGCCTTGTCGGCCTGGGCGTGTTCGACCAGGCGGATCAGGGCGGCGAGCTGGGTGTCGGCGCCCACCCGGGTGGCCCGGACGACGAGCCGCCCGCTGAGGTTGACGGTCGCGCCGGTCACCGGGTTGCCCTCGGCGACCTCCATGGGCACCGGCTCGCCGGTCATGGCGCTGGTGTCGATCGTGCTCTGCCCGGACTCGACCTGGCCGTCGGCGGCGATGCTCTCCCCGGGCCGGACCACGAACCGGTCGCCGGTTCGCAGGTCGGCGACGTCGATGCGGTACTCGTTGCCGTCGGCGCGCAGGACGCTGACGTCCTTGGCGCCGAGCTCGGCCAGCCGGCGCAGCACGGCGCCGGACGATCGCCGCGCCCGGGCCTCCAGGAACCGCCCGGCCAGCGCGAACATGGTCACGCCACCGGCGACGTCGAGGTAGAGCGCGCTGTCCGGCGCGGACAGCAACTCCCAGACGCCCGTCCCGGCGGGGGCGGCGTCGACGGGGAACACGATGACGTACAACGACCAGCAGGTGGAGGTGATGACCCCGGTCGAGATCAGCGTGTCCATGGAGGTGGTGCGGTGCCGCGCGGCCCTGAAGGCGTTGCGGTGGAACGGCCACGCGCACCAGGTCACCATGGGCAGGGTCAGGCCGATCAGCACCCACTGCCATCCGGCGAAGCGCCAGGCCGGCACGAACGCCAGCCCCATGGACAGGTCCGCCAGCACCACGGCCAGCGCGATCGCCACCACCATGCGCCGTCCGAGCATCCGCACCCGCCGGTTGTCGGCGTCGCCGGCATCGGGGAAGGCGTGCGGCGTGTACGGCTCGGCGCTGTAGCCGGTGCGCTCGACCTCCCGGATCAGTTCCTCGACCGTGACCCCGTCGGCCCGGTGGATGGTCGCCTTCTCGGTCGCGTAGTTGACGCTGGCGCTCACGCCGTCCATGCGGTTGAGCTTGCGCTCCACCCGAGCGGCGCACGCCGCGCAGGTCATCCCGCCGACGACGAGCTGGAGGGGCGCCTGATCTGTCTGTTCTGTCTGATGTGTCGCAGTGGATGTCATGGGTGTCCTTCTGGTCTGCTGTCGCGCCGGACGCGGCGCTCGCGGACGCGTCAGCGCGCGTGCCGCGCGGGCGCGACGCGAGCCGTGCGCTCGCCCGCCGATGCCGGAGATCCGCCCCGCGACGTGGCGGGGCGGCTGTCAGTGAACGACCGGCGGCGCGGGCGGCCCGCGCCGCCGGACCACCCGGACGAGCTCGGGGCGGCGGTACGTCGTCGCCCCGGCGACGAGCACGACGCGGACGGGCGTCGTCAACGGCTCGATGGCCCCGACGAGCAGCCGCCGCAGCTTCGGCAGCGGAGCCATGCCCCACAGCCGCACCATCAGCCAGAACGCGCTCTCCCCGCGGTACAGCCACCATCCGCTGACCACCCCGACCACGAGGTGCGCCACGGTCATGCCGGCCCCGGGACCCTCCCCGTGCGGGTGACCGGCGTGCGCCACGGCGACGGGGGCGCTCCTGGCGAACAGCTCGTGCAGCAGGATCTGGGCGGTCGCCGTCACCCCGACGACCACCTCGGGCCCGCGCTCCCGGCCGCTCAGCGCGAAGGCCAGGACGAACGCCGCCACCACACCCAGGAACAACGCCGGCGCCGCCACCGGGGCGCCGCCGGCGAGGACATGGCCGCCCGCGGACACGACTACGCACACCGCCGCGAAGACGGCGGCGCGGGCCAGGCGCGAGACCCGTTCCAGGGCGGACACGGCACTCATCCTCCCAGCCCGGCGTCCCGGTGAGATCGCCGCCCCCTCGGTCAGCCGCCGGCGCCGTTCCTCGTGCAGGTGGTGTCGGCGGCGGGGAGAACGCCGCCGGACAGGTAGCGGGTGACGGCGGTGTCCACGCAGGGGGCGCCGGCGGCGAGGAAGACGCCGTGCCGGTACGCGCCGCGCAGGGTGATCATGCGGGAGCCGCTCAGGGCCCGTCGCATGGCGCGCTGGCCGGTGTGGGGGGTCCAGGGGTCGCCGGCGGCTCCGACGATCAGGGCGGGGGCGTCGGTGCGGACGTCCGTGGGCGGCTCGGCGGGTGCCGTGGGCCAGAACGCGCACGGGCTGATGTTGCGGGTCATCGGGCCGAACAGCGGCTCGTCGGCTCGATGGGCCTCGATGTCGCGGAAGTACGTCCCGGGGTCGCGGGAGGCGGCCCGGTCCGCGCACAGGACAGGAGTGCCGGCACGGTCGAACCCCTCTCCGGCGCCGGTGAGGGCGTCGGTCAGGAGCAGGTCCAATGACGCGGCCGGGGTGACCCGGGCGCCGCGCGCGGCCTGGCGCAGCAGCGCGACGTCGGCGGCGAGGCTCGCGTACGCCTCCTCGCCGTCGTCGGCGAGCCGGGCGGCGAGCACGTACGGCAGCACGGAGGCGCCCACCCGGTGGGGGCCGACGCGCAGAGGACGGCGGCCGGCGGCCCGGGCGATCCGGTCGACGGTGGCCAGCACGCGCCCGGCCGTGGCGCCCAGGCGCAGGCGGTCGTGGCGGGTGGCGGCCCAGGCCGCCCAGGCGCGCAGCGCCGCCTCCATGGCCGGCCCGGCGGGGCGCAGCAGCCCGGGGCCGTACGCGTCGGGATCCACCGCGCTGTCCAGCACGAACCGGTCGGCCCGGCCGGGGAACATCCGCAGGTACACCGCGCCCAGGTAGGTGCCGTACGAGACGCCGAGATAGGACAGTTTCGGCGCTCCCAACGCCGCGCGGATCAGGTCCATGTCGCGGGCGGTGTTGCGCGTGGAGGCGTGCGGCAGCATGCCGTGATCGCTGCCCGCGCATCCCGCCGCCAGCCTCCTCATCGCCGTGACCCCCTCGTCGAAGGTGGCCCTGCTCGGGCCCGCGGATCGCACGAAGGTGCCCGTGTCCCAGCGGCAGCCCACGGACGCGCCGCCGCTGCGCCCGACGAACCGGGGGTCCATCCCGATCAGGTCGTAGCGGGCCGCGACCTCGGGCATGGCGGAGCCGATCAGCACTTGGGAGAGGCCCGGCACGCCGGGGCCGCCCGGGTTGATGAGGAGCACCCCTCGACGCCGCCCGGGTGCGGTGGCCTCCAGCCGGGACATCGCGACCTTGATGGTCCGTCCGTCCGGGCGCGCGTAGTCGAGCGGGACCGTGATCTCGGCGCATCGCGCCCTGGCGGCGTCCAGTCGCCTGCCGGCCGCGTCGTCCGGGCCCTTCCGGCAGCCGTGCCAGACGATCTCCTGCTGCTCGAAGCGGGCGAGCGCCCCCGTTCGGCGGGGTTCCAGGGTCGCCGCCGCCGGCGGCGGCGGCGACGCGAGCGTCCCGAACACGGCCACGCCTGTCACGATCAGCAACGGTGTCTTGTTCATGGAGACAGCGTCACGGCGACGGCGCCGCCACGCCTCGGCCATTGGAATGATCATGCCTCGGTACGCCTCGGCCATCAGGCCACTCCGCCGAAGGCGCGAACCGTGTGACACTTTCCTTCGCCAGAAACCACAACGGAACGGACACCTCCATGCGCATCGGCGTCTACCTCGCCCACCCGGGGCCGGACAGTTTCAACAGGGCCCTGTTCGACGCGGTCGTGGACGAGCTGCGGGGGCGGGACGTCGACGTCCGCGCGCACGACCTGTACGCCGAGGGCTTCGACCCGGCCCTGTCCGCCGCCGAGACCGAGACGGTGGACGAGGTCGCGCCGTCCGCCGACGACCTCGTCCAGGCGCACCGGTCCGAGGTCGCCGAGCTGGACGCCCTGGTGTTCGTGCATCCCAACTGGTGGGGCATGCCGCCCGCGATCCTGGCCGGATGGGTGCAGCGCGTGCTCGTCCCCGGCGTGGCCTACAAGCTCGGCACCGCCGAGGGCGAGCCCGCCGGGCTGCTGAAGGCCGGGCGCGCGCTGGTGCTCAACACCTCCGACACTCCGGCCGACCGCGAGCGGGAGGAGTTCGGCGACCCGTTGCAGCGGATCTGGAGCGCCTGCGTGCTGCCCTACGTCGGGGTCACGGACCTGCGCCGCGTCGTGTTCCGTACGGTGACGAACTCCGACGAACCGCAGCGGGCCGGCTGGCTGCGCGAGGCTCGGGAGCTCGCGGCCGCCCTGCTCGACCCGCGCGGCGCATAGGCGGCGTCAGCGGGCCGGCCGCCCGTACCGGGTGAGGACGGCGGCGCCGATCCGCTCGGCCGACAGGCACTCCAGGTACGTGGGCGGCCCGCCGGCGGGGAAGAGCCGCTCACCGGTGCCGAGGATCGTGGGGAACGTCAGCAGCCGGTATTCGTCCACCAGGTCCTCCGCCATCAGCGCGCGCACGACGCTCAGGCTCCCGGTGACGATCACATCGCGGTGCTCACGTCGGACGGCGGCGACCGGGTCGCCGTCGACGACCGCCGAGTTGGCCCAGGCCGAGGCGTCGGTCAGCGTCCGGGAGGCGACCAGCTTCGGCGCCGCGTTCATCCGCGTCGCGAACGGGTCGTCGCGTCCCGGCCACAGCTTCGAGAACAGCTCCCAGGTCCTGCGTCCCAGCAGCAGGACGCCCTCGTCCAGCGTGCCGCCGAGCCGGAACTTGTCCCCGGCGGCCGTGTCGGGGCCGTGCCGGAACGCCCAGCCGCCCGCCGGCGTCCCCCCGGAGCCGTCCGGATCGGTCACGATCCCGTCCAGCGTGACGAACTCGATGACGATGACGCTCATGATGATGTCCTTTCGGTCGATGCTCACCGCTACATACCGGCGGCATCGGCCGGACTCATCGCCCGCGGCCGAACTCGTCCGGGGAAATCCGCCGCGGCAGGTCGAAGGCATCGAGCACGGCCGGGTCGGCGAACACGACGTTGCGCGCGACCAGCCCGCCGGCCACCGTGAACACCTGGAGCGTGTGCAGCTGGAGCCCGCCGCCGGGCTCGGGCGCGTAGGCGGCGAGCGCCGGCTGCCCGTTGGCGGTGAGTCGCCGGACGCCCCAGCCCGTCCCCCGCATGTCGAACACGCGGCGCATGAACAGGCCGTAGTCGCGGCGGCCCCGGTACCACAGCGGCACCGGCGGCATCTCCAGGACGGCGTCGTCGGTCAGCAGCCGCACGAGCGCGGGGACGTCGGCCGCCTCGAACGCCCGCGCGTAGCGCCCGATCACGGCCCGCACCCGCGGGTCGTCCGGCTCGGCGACCTCCTCGGCCTCGCCCGCGTCGGCGAGGGCGGCGCGGGCCCGTTGCAGGGCGCTGTTGACGGCCGGGACCGTGGTGCCGAGCTGGACGGCCACCTCGGCGGCGCTGAAGCCCAGCACCTCCCGCAGCACCAGCACCGCACGCTGCCGCGCCGACAGCGTCTGCATCGCGGCCACCAGCGCGAGCCGCAGGTCCGCCCGCACCTCGACGTCGAAGCGCGCGTCGGGGAACGGCTGGAGCCAGGGAACGTCGAAGGCCGGGGTGAGCGGCGCCCCGGGGTCGTCGCCGGGCGCCCCCAGCCCGGACGGCAGCGGCCGCCGCGCCCGTCCGTCGAGCGCCGACAGGCAGACGTTCGTCGCGATCCGGTACAGCCAGGTCCGTACGGACGCGCGGGTGGGGTCGTACCGGTCCCGGGCCTTCCAGGCCCGCAGCAGCGTCTCCTGCACCAGGTCCTCGGCCTCGTGGACCGAGCCGACCATCCGGTAGCAGTACGCCACCAGCTCACCCCGGTACGGCTCCCCATCCATGGGCTCCATCATGAGGCACACGGCACGCCGTCACGCCGGCGGGCCTTTCGCTTCTTGACAGCCAGGCATGGAGGAAACCTATAATCCCAAGTGGAGGTTTCCTCCTAGTGGACAGGTATCCCGGGTGATCGGGAGGCCCCGGGGATCTTCGGAGGTGGAACACGATGCTGCTCACGTCGATCGATCCGTTCGTGCAGGAGTTCGAGCGTCAGTTCGACCGACTGGCCCGCCAGGCCGCGCAGGGCAGTGGAGCGGTCATGCCGATGGACGGGATCCGCCGCGCCGACGACGTGGTGCTGCGGTTCGACCTGCCCGGCATCGACCCCGACTCCATCGAGGTCACCGTCGACCGCGGCGTCCTGTCGGTGACGGCGCGCCGCGAGGAGGAGTTCGGCGAGGACGAGCGCGTCTTCGTCCGCGAGCGGGTGATGGGCGCCTTCACCCGGCGCGTCTACCTGTCGGAGCACCTCGACGCCGAGGCCATCGAAGCCGCCTACAACAACGGCGTGCTGGCCGTCCGCATCCCGGTGCTGGAGCGGGCCAAGCCGCGCAAGGTCGCCGTCCAGCAGAGCGGTGACACCTACAAGGCCATCAAGAGCTGACGGTCCCGGGACGCAACGGGTGCGGCCTCGTCGCGATGGACGGCATCGCGACGAGGCCGCCGTCATGGCCCCCACCCCGCCGGCGCCAGGAGGAACGACCATGAGCCTGCCCTTCGACGACGAGCACGCGGCCCTGTTCACCGTGGGGCAGGTCGCCTCGATGCTCCAGGTGCAGCAGGCGTTCCTGCGCCGCATCGACGACCAGCAGGTGGTCTCCCCCCAGCGTTCGGCGGGCGGCCAGCGTCGCTACAGCCGCCATGAGATCGGCCTCGTCCAGCAGGTCGCCACGATGATGGACGAAGGGATGACGCTGCCCGCCATCCGCCACATCCTCGACCTGCGGCACCGGCTCATCGAGGTCACGCGGGAGCGCGACGAGCTCGCCCGCCTGCTGGCCGAGCTGCACGCCGAGCGCGACCGCCCCGCCTCTCCCTGACCCTGCCGACCTCGCCCGGCCCGGCGGTGCGGAGGCGATGTGCCCGGTCAGTCGTCCTCCAGGAGGACGGCATGCACGGGGCAGGCGCGAGCCGCCTCCTCCAGGGCGGGCAGCAGCGCGTTGTTCAGGCGGGGTTGAACCGGGAGTACGCGCCGAAGGACCACCGCTGCGGGATGCCGCCGGCGATCTGGACGACCCGATCGACGTCGAAGTCGATCAGCCGCCGCGCGCCGGGCACCTCCGCCGCCCGCTCCGGGTCCCAGTCGACGCGGGCGCGTCCGGTCACGAGCAGCGTGCGGCCGTGCTCCCAGTCCGGGAACAGCAGCCCGCAGCGGGGCTCCAGCTCCAGGTTGCCCAGCGTCATGTACATCGAGTTGCCGGCGTAGTCGGGCCAGGTCAGCCGGCGGCCATCGGTCACCGTGACGAACCCGGGGTTGCCGCCGCGGTGTGAGGCGTCGGCACCCAGGCCGGGCGCGTAGGTGCCGACGAAGAACGTGTCGGCCGCGCCGATCCACCGCTGCTGGCCGGCGGTGAGTTCCTCGGTGACGAGCGCCGTCCGGTCGGCCGCGGGCGCGTCCTCGGCGTAGGTGCGGGTCTGGAGGTATTTGGGGTAGTTGGAGTAGACCTGCTCGGTGCGGACCAGGAGCCGGCTCCCGTCCCGGCGGGCCCGGCCGTTGACCCGCATCCGCCTCCGGCTCGACGGCTCGATCAGGAGCATGCCCACCTGCCGTTCGGCGTCGAAGAGGCCCGCGAGCGGATCACCGGCGCCGGGCAGCCGGTCGGCGACCACGGTGCGGTCGTCGGCGGCGGCGACGAACCCGGGCGGCCCGGTGAGCACGCTGACCCAGGCCGCGCCGGTGTCGTCGGCGGCGGCGATGACCGCCAGGCGCTGGCGCCTGAGGAACTCCGCCGCCACCGGCGGGATGGCCGCCCGCACACCGGCCGACCCCAACCGGTCGGCGGTCACACCGGTGCGGCGCTGTACCGCGCGTTCGCCTGGGTGGAGCACGGGCGGTTCCTTTCGGTCGTCGGTCCGGGCCGCGGCATGCGGCCCGGGTACCCCTGGATCTAGAAGAAGCCGCACGTCGGCGCGCCCTGCGTGGGCGCCGGCGCGGTGTCGGCCCCGGTCGGCGCGAAGATCTCCAGGCGGATGCCGTCCGGGTCGGTGAAGAAGACGCCGCCGGACGACGCGCCCTCGCGGTGCGGGACGATCCCGCCGTGGAGCGGCTCCGTGCCGAGTTCGCGCAGGGTGGCCTCGGCTCGCCGGACCGCCTCGATGTCCTGCACCCGGAACGACAGGTGGTGCAGGCCGGCCCGGTCGGTGGCGAACCCGCGGCCGATCTGCGCCTCGCCAGGGAACTGCGGGACACCATACGGTCCCTCGCCGCCGCGACCGTGGACGGCGGCGCCCTCGACCCGGACCTGGTCGCGACGCTCAACCGCCACGCCGGCCACGCGCCGCGCTGGCGGGAGCTGCGCACCACTCCCGAGCCGCACACGACGGAGCGCACCGCGGGCCGCCCCGTCGCCGCCGCGCTCGCCGAAGTGGCCGAGAACGCCGTCGACCTGCTGGGCGGGCCGCTGCGTGACCGGTTGCGCGCCTGCCAGCGCACGGGTTGCCTGCTGTACTTCATCCGCGACGCCTCACGGCGCGAGTGGTGCTCGGCCGGCTGCGGCAACCGGGCGCGAGCCGCCCGTCACTACGCCAAGGTCCGGCGGGGGAGCGGCGGCTGAGGGCGCGTCAGAGCGTCTCGCGTGCCGTGATCGCCCGCTTGAGCCTGACCACGTCCTTGGGGGAGTTGACCGCGACCGCGCCCACCAGCACGCCGTCCCTCGTGAAGGCCACGGCGAAGCGGTCGTCCTCGGGGGAGCCGGTGACGATGCTCGCCGCGTCGGCGAGGTGCGGCAGCCCGGCCGTCTGGATACGGGCGCCGTGCACATGGGTGGCGTGGTTCGGCACGTCCAGGAACGGTGTGGCGTTCTCCGGGCCGGCGAGCAGGTTGCGGGCGGCGATCGCGCCCTGCTCGTTGGCGTTGGACCAGTGCTCGACGCGCACCGTCTCACCGCCGAACAGGCCGTGCGGCCAGCGAGCCACGTCACCCGCGGCCACGATGTCGCCGGCGCCCCGGGCGAACAGCGTCGGCAGGCACAGGACCCCGTCGTCCGTGGTCAGGCCGCTGCCGTCCAGCCATTCGGTGTTCGGCGTCACGCCCATGCCGCCGACGACCAGGTCCGCGGCGATGGAGCGCCCGTCAGCGAGATGCACCCGGCCGCCGCTCACGGCCGTGACCCGGGCGTTCGTGACCAGCTCGACCCCGTTGCGCTCGTGGTGCGCCGCCAGCCAGCGCGCGGCGTCCTCGCCGAGTCCGGCCCGCATGGGGTACGGCGCGGCGTCGACCAGGGTGACCTTGCGGCCGAGCTGCCGGGCGGTGGAGGCCACCTCACCGCCGATGAACCCGCCGCCGATGACCAGCACGTGCTCGTGCCCGGAGTCGAGCCGCGCCCGCAGGGCCAGCGCGTCGTCGATGGTGCGCAGCCGGTGGGCGCCGTCGAGCCGTCTCGGGCGGGCGCCGGTGGCGATGACCAGGCCGTCGTGACCGATCTCGGTGCCGTCGTCGAGGCCGACCGTGCGCTCCCGGACGTCGAGGCGCACGGCCCGGCGCCCGCGCAGCCACTGGTCGCCGAGCTCCTCCGCGCCGGGGAGGGCGACGTCGTCGTCGCCGCGCAGCACGCTCTTCGAGAGCGGCGGCCGGTTGTAGGGGAGGTGCGTCTCGGCGCCGACCAGCGTGATCTCGCCGTCGAAGCCCTCCCGGCGCAGGGTCTGCACGGCCCGGAGCCCCGCCAGGGAGGCGCCGACGACGGTGATCCTCTTGAGTCTGCTCATGGCTCCGAAGATACCCATACGGGGTATTGGACTGGCAATGTGACGTGAGTCTCGCATACCCCGCCCCCGTACGGGTTGCCTTGAAGGGGCCCGGCGGCGTACGGTCTCACTGCACATACCAGGTAGGGGTATCGGCGAGAGGAGATAGGGCGATGAGCACGAGCACGTACAAGGTGTCCGGCATGACCTGCGGCGGGTGCGCCGGCAAGGTGACGACCGAGATCCGCAAGGTCGCCGGGGTCTCCTCGGTGGATGTCGAGCTGGCGACCGGCCAGGTGACCGTGACCTCGGACGGCCCGCTCGACGAGGCGCGGATCAGGGACGTCGTGGAAGAGGCCGGCTACGAGCTGGTCGCCGGCTGAACCGCCGCGATGCCGCCGGGCGGGCGAGTCGAGTACGCCGGCCCGGCGGCACCGCGATCAGGGTGGCTCATCCGTCCGTACGCGGGTGCTCTTCCCCCTGATCCGGGAGCAGCGGGCGCATGAAGGTGCGTTCGTAGCGGAGCACGCACCCGCTCTCGTCGCGGATGCGATCCGCCTCCACGAAGTCGGGGTGGGCGCCGAACAGGGAGCGGTACTCCTCGTACGCGGCGAGGCTGGGAAAGCTGAACAGGGCGAGGGCCTTGTCGCTGGCGCCCTCGGCCGGCAGGAAGTAGCCGTGATGGGTGCCGCCGTGGCGGTTGACCAGCTCGATCCAGCGACGGCCGAAGCGTTCGAACGCCTCGATCTCGCCGGGATCGATCACGTACTCGACGACGCAGGTGATCATAGGGCTGTCCCCTATCCGGAGCCGTGGCCCGCTAACCCGTGGAGAGGGGCGCCGTATCCCCAAGTTCCCTGAGGGAACCCCGATGGGTAGACTGATCCCATGCAACGCACGAAGTTCGGGGAGATGGCCTGCTCCATCGCGCGCACCCTCGACGTGATCGGCGAGCCGTGGTCGCCGCTGATCCTGCGGGACGTGTGGGTGGGCATGAGCCGGTTCGAGCAGATCCAGGCCGACCTCGGGATCTCGCGCAAGGTGCTGACCGAGCGGCTCAACCACCTCGTCGAGCAGGGTGTGATCGAGCGCCACCCCTACGACCGGCGCCCCCGCTACGAGTACCGCCTGACGGCCAAGGGCGCCGAGCTGGTCGACCTGCTCATGATCATGACCGCCTGGGGCGACAGGTGGCTCGCGGGCGAGGCCGGGCCGCCGGTGCTCTACCGCCACCACGCCTGCGGCGAGATCAGCCGGGCCGACCTGCGCTGCGCCCACTGCGGCGAGCCGATGCACGCCGGCGACGTCGACCCGCTGCCCGGCCCGGGCGCGGCCGCCGCCACCTGACGGACCGCCTCATGCCGCCGGGATGTCGCGGTGGCGAGCCCCCGGATGTCGTCGCAGGATGAGCGGTGGCGAGGCCGGCGGAAGGGGAAAGCCCCGGCCGGGGGGAGAGTCGGCCGGGGCTTTCGCTCGACGGGAGTTCGGCGGGGGTCAGACGGTGATGCTCCAGGAGTCCAGGAACCCGGTGTCGCCGAGGTAGACGTCGCTGACCTCAAGGGTCCAGGTGCCCGCGGCCTGCTGGCTGACCGGCACCGAGTACGTCCGGGTGCCGTAGGAGGTGCAGCTGGTGCCGCCGTACCGGTCGACCGCGTACCACTGGCCGTTCGGGCCGCGCAGCCAGATGTCGAGGTCCTCGGCGCAGGTGTGGCTGATGGTGACCGACAGCTTGACCGGGGAGGCGGCGGTGCCCGTCGCGGTGGAGGTGATCGGGCTCTGCACGGTGGAGTAGTCGGAGATCGTGTAGTTGGTGTCGTTGGTGAAGGTCCGGCCGCCCGAGGTGCCCTGGACGGTCAGCGCGTAGGTGGCGGTGTGGGTGGCGGTCTCGCCGGTGCCCGTCACCGTGACGTTGTAGGAGCCGGCGGGGGTGGTCGGGGCGGTGGCGATCGTCAGGGTGGACGAGCCGCCGGAGGTGACCGAGGCCGGGTTGAAGGTGGCCGTGGCGCCGGTGGGCAGGCCGCTGGCCGACAGGTTGACCGCCTGGGCGTTGCCGGCGGTGGTCTGGGTGGCGATGGTGGTGGTGGCCGACGAGCCCGCCTGCACCGTGCCCGAGGCCGGGTTGGCCGACATCGAGAAGTCACGGGTCGGTGTGCCGCCGCCGACGGCCCGCTTCCACAGGGCGTACATGGCCGCGTCGGAGGCCCGGTCCAGGACGGTGTCGTTGATGTTGGAGCTGGTGTCGCAGGAGGAGTGGTAGCAGGAGTCGTACGCGCGCCCGGCGGTGCCGCCCCACTTGGCCGCCTGCGCCGAGGTCTTGGTGGCGCTCGCTCCCGCGGCCACGCCCGAGGTGGCGATGCCGCCGTTGCGGAAGGAGGCGTCGTCGGAGCGGTTGGCGCCCTCGGTGTTCTCCTCGGGCTGGAGGCCCAGCTTGTCGTAGAACTCCTTGAGCGGCTGGGCGGCCGTGGTGGTGATGTTGTTGATGAAGTAGCCGCCGTTGGGCGAGCCGACCATGTCGAAGTTGTAGTACCCCTGGATCTTCGACCGCCCCGTGGAGCCGAGGGAGTTGACGTAGAACTCGGAGCCGTTCAGCCCCTGCTCCTCGTCGGTCCACCAGCCGAACCGGACGTGCTTGGCCATGGTGGGCCGGTGGGCGGCCAGGGTCAGCGCCACCTCCAGCACCGCGGCGGAGCCGGAGCCGTTGTCGTTGATGCCGGGGCCGGCCGACACGCTGTCGAGGTGGGCGCCGGCCATGAGCACCTGGTTCTCGTCACCGCCTGGCCAGTCCGCGATCAGGTTCGGGCCCGCGCCGCCGCTGCAGCCGGAGGTGCAGCTCTGGCGGACCACGGTGTAGCCGGCGTCGCGCAGCTTCTGCTCCACGTACGAGACGGACGCGGTGTAGCCGGCGCCGCTGGACCTGCGGGTGCCGCCGTTGGCCGTCGCGATCGTCTGCAACTGCGACAGGTGGGCCTTGACGCCGCTCAGGGCGACGTCCGGCGGATCCTCGTTGGCGGCGGCGAGGCGCGCCTGCCCGCCGGAGTCCTGCTGGGCGGGGGTGGCCCCGGGCGGGGCCGCGTAGGCGGGGAGAGCGGGTAAGGCGGACAGCACCATGGCCGCGGCCGCGGTGAGTCCCGCGATCGCGGCGGCCAGGCCCTTGCGTTCCACGCTTGTGCTCCTTTCGGCTGTCCCCGGCCGGCCGCCCGGGTGGGCGGGCGCGGGCCCGCGACGCAGGGGTCACCTGTGAGCACGGACCGGCCGGGGAACGGGGGGTGTGTCGCACGTGCGAAGGATCACTGCGAGCCAGACGGTAGGCGTTCGTCACCACGCTGGGAATCCGTATGAGTATCGGTAGGCATGCTGATAAATCCGGTTCGCCGATCAGCTCACCGTCCGGCGCCCGGCCCGCCGGACCCGCGTGCCGGGCGCCCTCACCTGGGCCTCGCGGCTCGTCACCAGGTCACGGGCAGCGACTCCACCCCGTAGACGGTCGACTGCAGCCGGAAGCGCAGGCTCTCGAACGGCGCCGCGAGCTTCAGCCCCGGGAAGCGCCGCAGCAGCGCGGGGAAGGCCACCTGCATCTCCAGCCGGGCCAGCGGCGCGCCCAGGCAGTGGTGGACGCCGTGGCCGAAGGCCATGTGCCCGGCGGCGTCGCGGGTGACGTCCAGCTCGTCGGGCTCCTTGACGAACGCCTCGTCCCGGTTGGCCGCCAGCAGCGAGGGGATCACCAGGTCGCCGGCCTTGATCCGCCGGCCGCCGAGCGTGACGTCCTCGGTGGCGTGCCGGGGCGGCCCGGCGCGGTGCGCCACGGTCAGGTAGCGCAGCAGCTCCTCCACCGCCGGGGTGACGGCGTCGGGCTCGTCGCGGATGACGGCCGCCTGGTCCGGCCGGTGCAGGAGCAGCAGCGTGCCCAGGCTGAGCATGTTGGCGGTCGTCTCGTGCCCGGCCACCAGCAGCGTGTTGCCGATGCCGAGCAGCTCGTCGTCGCTGAGGTCGTCGCCGTGCTCGCGCACCAGCAGGCCGAGCAGCTCCTGGCCCGGCTCGGCGCGCTCGCGGGCGATCAGCCCGTACATGTACGCGTTCATCTCGGCGGTGTTGGCGGCGTGCGCCTCCCGGTCCAGCGTCATGTCCAGGAGCCGGTTGCTGCGCCGCTGGAAGTCCTCCCGGTCGGCGTACGGCACGCCGAGCAGCTCGCAGATCACCAGCGAGGGGACCGGCAACGAGAACGCCTGCACCAGGTCGGCGGGCGGACCGGCGGCCTCCATGGCGTCCAGGTGCTCGGTCACGATCTGCTCGATGCGCGGCCGCAGGTGCCGCATCCTGGCCACGGTGAACTGGCCGGTCAGCAGGCGGCGCAGCCGGGTGTGCTCCGGAGGGTCGTACATCAGCGGGTTGCCGATGACGAAGCCCTTCAGCGACTCGTCCGAACGGTCGGCCAGCCGGCCGTCCGGCCCGCGGGCGGCGTTGCTGAAGTGCGCCGGGTCGCTGAGCATCTGCCGCACCTCGGCGTACTGGGTGACGAGCCACACGTCGGGGCCGCCCGTGGCGAGGGGCAGGCGGACGACCGGCCCCTCGGCGCGCAGCCGCCGATAGTCCTCGGCGTCGTACGGCGTCGGGTCGCCGAACAGCGGCGGCAACGGAAACGTCGGGATCTCGGTCATCAACCGGCTCCTTCTCGTAACTGATATCAGCCTCTCATTTCCACCGTAACACGAACTGAGACCAGACTCTCACCTGTTACGCTGGGTACATGAGCACCGACGCGCCTCGCCGCCGGCGCGCCGACGCGGCCCGCAACGCGGAGCGGATCACCCGTACGGCCCGGGCGGCGTTCGCCGAGGCCGGCGGCGGCGTCACGCTGGAGGAGATCGCCCAGCGGGCCGGGGTGGGGCTGGCGACGCTCTACCGCCACTTCCCGAGCAAGGAGAAGCTCGTCCGCGAGGTCGTCGAGGAGCTGATGCGCGAGGAGATCGAGCCGGGGATCACCCGGGCGCTCGCCGAGCCCGAACCGCTGCGCGGCATGTCGCTCATGCTGGAGACGGTGCTGGCCCTGGCGGCGGGGCAGCCGGGCATCCTCGCCACGGCCAAGGACGCGGGGGCGCTCACCGCCGACCTGGCGCCCCGGTTCATCGAGCCGCTCACCCGGCTCCTGCGCAACGCCCAGGCCGCCGGTCAGGCGCGCGCCGACCTGGAGCCGGACGACCTGATGCGGATCCTCGGCATGCTGCTCAGCACGCTGCGGCCGGCCGAGGGGCCCGACGAGGGCTGGCGCCGCTCCCTGGTGCTCCTGCTGGACGCCCTCCGCCCGGACGGCGCCACCCCCCTGCCTCCGGCGGCGCCACCCGCCCGCTGCTGATCACACGCGAGGCCGCCTGCTGCTGATTACGCGCGAGGCCGCCGGCGCGGCTCGGCCGGCACCCGGTCACCGCATCAGGTCGGCGGCCATCTCCCGGTCACTCCGCCAGGTCGGTGGACGGCAGTGGGCAGTCGGGGCAGGCGCAACGGGTCAGGCTGCCGCAGCCGGCGGAGACCACCTGGGTCAGCGCCTGCCTGACGGCGCTCAGCTCGGCGATGCGCGCGTCCACCTCAGCGATCTTGGCCTGGGCGCGGGCGCGCAGATCCGGAGCGGGACGGCCTCCCCGTCCGTCGCCGATCAGCTCGGCCACCTCCTCCAGCGTGAAGCCGAGCCGCTGCGCGGCCTTGATCACCGTCAGCAGCGTGACGGTCTCGGGCGGGTAGGCGCGGTGCCCGCCCGGGCTGCGCGCGGGCTCGGTGATCAGCCCGCGGCGCTCGTAGTACCGCAGGGTCTGCACATTGACCCCGGCCCGCTCGGCCACCTGCCCGCTGCGCAGGTACGGCCCGCCGGCGTCCCCGCTCACGCCGTACCCGGCACCGCGGCGACGCGGGCCCGCAGCGCGTCCAGCACCCCGGTCCGGCCCGGCGGCACCGCCACCTCCAGCGCCAGGCCGCCGCCGGAGACGGTGAGGGTGAAGACGAAGAACGAGCAGCAGCCGCTCTCACGCGCCGTGAGCCCGGCGGCGCGCGCGGCGTTGTCCGGGCTGAAGACCAGCTCCAGCCGCAGCCGCTCAGGCGCCGGACGCCGCACCTCCCGGACCGCCTCGGCGAACAGCGCGTCGAACTCCGCCACCCGAAGCGGCCGCTCCGCCGTGGGCAGCGTGCACGCGGAGGGCACCCATCCCGGATCGAGGGAAATGTCCGGTGTCATGCGACGACGGTAAGCCTGTACCCGGGTACCGGATGCAAGCCCCCCTGCGGCCCCGCGCGTCCACCGCGGACAATGGTGACCATGACACGAGCGGTGTACGTCGCGGCGGCCGAGGCGGCGAGCAACAAGGGCACGATCGCCCTGGGCATGGTGGACCTGTTGTCCCGGCAGGTGGAGACCGTGGGCGTCTTCCGGCCCGTGGTCCGGGCGGGGCGCGAGGACAACCTGGTCAACACCATCCGGAGCAGGTTCCAGCTCGGCGCGCCGTACGAGACGTACACGGGCGTCACCTACGACGACGTGCACGCCGACGCCGACCGCGCGGCCGGCGACATCGTGGCCCGCTACCGCGCGCTCGCGGGCCGGTGCGACGCGGTGGTCGTGGTCGGCACCGACTACACCGACGTCGGCGCGCCGACCGAGTTCGAGTTCAACGCCCGGCTCGCCGCCGACCTCGGCACCCCCGTGCTCAACGTGGTGAGCGGACGAGGCCGCACGGTCGCGGAGATCGACGCCGCGGTCGAGCTCTCGTCCCGGCAACTGGCGCAGCACCACGCCCAGGAGCTCGCCGTCGTCGTCACCCGGGCGGCCGGCGAGCCCGTCGCGCTCGACCACCCCACGCCGGTGTTCGTGCTGCCCGAGGACCCCTCCCTGCGCGCGCCCACGGTCGCCGACCTGCTGGACGCCTGCGACGGCCGGCTGTTCCTCGGCGAGCGCGAGGGGCTCGGACGGGAGGCCAGCGCGCTGATGGTCGGCGCGATGTCGCTGCCCAACATCCTCGACCGCTACACCGAGGGAGCCGCGGTGATCATCCCGTCCGACCGGGCCGCCGCGCTCCTGCCGGGGCTGATCGCGGCGCACGTGGCGCCGGGCTTCCCGACGCTGTCGGCGGTGATCATGACGGGTGGCGCGGACCTGCCCGTCCCGGTGGACCGGCTGCTGCACAGCATGGCCGTCCCCCTGCCGGTCATCGTGACCGAGCACGACACGTTCGACACCGCGACCCGACTGTCGGCGGTGGAGGGCCAGTTCACCCCCCAGGCCGGCGGGAAGACCGACACGGCGCTGCGGCTGTTCGCCGAGCACGTGGACGGCCGGCTGCTGCTCGACCGGCTGGCCATCGCCAAGACCGACGTCGTCACGCCGCTGATGTTCGAGTACGAGCTGCTGGACCGGGCGCGTGCCCGACGCCGGCACATCGTGCTGCCCGAAGGCGAGGAGCCGCGCGTCCTGCGCGCCGCCGACGTCCTGCTGCGCCGCGGCGTGGCCCGGCTCACGCTGCTCGGCGACGAGGCGCGGATCAGGGCGCAGGCCGCCCAGCTCGGCCTCGACCTGGACGAGGCCCGGGTGCTCAGCCCGTTCGACGGGGAGCTGCGCGAGCGTTTCGCCCGCGAGTACGCCGCGGTCCGCGCCCACCGGGGGATGACCGTCGAGTTGGCCCGCGACACCGTCACCGACGTGTCCTACTTCGGCACGCTGATGGTCCACACCGGCATGGCCGACGGCATGGTCTCGGGCGCGGCGCACACCACCGCGCACACCATCAGGCCGGCGTTCGAGATCCTGCGCCTGGGGCTGGTCTCCAGCGTGTTCTTCATGTGCCTGGCCGACCGGGTGCTGGTCTACGGCGACTGCGCCGTCAATCCCGACCCGAGCGCCGAGCAGCTCGCCGACATCGCGATCTCCTCGGCCGGCACCGCCGCCCTGTTCGGCGTCGATCCCAGGATCGCCATGCTGTCGTACTCCACGGGGACCTCCGGCGCCGGCGCCGACGTCGACAAGGTCCGCGCCGCCACCGGCCTGATCCGCGAGCTGCGCCCCGACCTGCCGGTGGAGGGGCCCATCCAGTACGACGCCGCGGTCGACCCCGGCGTCGCGCGGACCAAGATGCCCGGCAGCCAGGTGGCCGGACGCGCCACCGTCTTCGTGGTGCCCGACCTCAACACCGGCAACAACCTCTACAAGGCCGTCCAGCGCAGCGCCGGCGCCGTCGCGGTGGGACCGGTGCTCCAGGGGCTGCGCAAACCCGTCAACGACCTGTCCCGCGGCGCCACCGTCGCCGACATCGTCACGACCGTCGCCATCACCGCCGCCCAGGTGCGCGACGACGAGCCCGATCCCGGCCGCGCGGACGGAGCGCTCCGGCGTCCTGTCATGAGATGAGCGCGTGCGCCTGCCGGGCGATCTCCCATTCCTCGTCCGTCGGGACGACCAGCACCGCCACCTCGGCGCCGGGCGGTGAGACGGCCCGCTCGCCGTCCCCGCCCGCCTCGTTGAGCGCCGGGTCCACGACGACGCCGAGCCGCTCCAGCCCCGCCAGGCAGGCGGCGCGGGTGGCGGCGTCGTGCTCGCCGATCCCGCCGGTGAGCACGATCGCGTCGACCCGGCCGAGCAGCGCGTAATAGGCGCCGACGTACTTGCGGATGCGCCGGGTGTAGACGTCCAGGGCCAGCGCGGCCTCGGCGTCGTCGCGCGAGCGCAACTCCCGCATGTCGCGGGTGCCGGCGAGGGCGAGCAGGCCGCCGCGGTTCGTCAGCGCGTGCTCCACCTCCTGGGCGTCCAGCCCGTCCACCCGGGCCAGGTAGCCGGCGAGCGCCGGGTCGACGTCGCCCGAACGGGTGCCCATCACCAGCCCCTCCAGCGGGGTCATGCCCATGGAGGTGTCGATGCTGCGGCCGCCGGAGATCGCGGTGGCGCTCGCGCCGTTGCCGAGGTGCAGCACGATCAGGTTGAGGCCCGCGAGGTCGCGGCCGAGGAGGGCGGCGGCGCGGCGCGAGACGTAGGCGCAGGAGGTGCCGTGGAAGCCGAAGCGCCGCACGCCGAGCCGCTCGCGCCAGTCGCGCGGCACCGCGTAGGTGTGGGCCTCGGGCGGCAGCGTGCGGTGGAAGGCGGTGTCGAACACGGCGACCTGCGGCACGCCGGGGAACGCCTTGCGCGCGAGCCGGATGCCGGCGAGGTTGACCGGGTTGTGCAGGGGGGCGAGCGGGGCGAGCTCCTCGATCGCGGTGACGACGTCGTCGTCGATGAGGACGGCCTCGGTGAAACGGGTGCCGCCGTGCACGACCCGGTGCCCGACCGCGACGGGCGACAGCGGGGGACCGGCCTCCTCGAAGGCCGTCATCATCGCCTCCAGGCCCTCGCCGTGCCCGGGGAAGGGCCGTTCCCGCACGTACGGCGGCCCGTCGCCGGTGCGGTGGGTGAGCCGCCCGCCGTCCTCGCCGATGCGCTCGACCAGACCGGCGGCGGGGCGTTCGCGGGTGGTGACGTCGACGAGCTCGTACTTGATCGAGGAGGATCCCGTGTTGAGGACGAGAATGCAGCCGGTCATGACCATGACCCTAGTTCCCGCCGGGTCCGCGCCGCGCCTCTCCCTCGAACGGGCAGCGGGCGTCCCGGCAGGGACGGCCGGTGAGGCGCCGGTAGAGCAGCCAGAGGAGGACCGCCGCCAGCACGTGGGCGGGCACCTCGACCAGGAGCTTGAAGACGCCCATGGCCACCGCCTGCCCCTCGTGGTAGAGCCGTAGCTGGTTGGCGAGCAGCGCCGCCTCCATGGCCAGCCACAGGGAGTTGACGATCGTGAAGGCCCGCAGGCGCACCGGGCAGCGCCGCCAGGCCAGGCCCCGGCGGGTGACCAGCCCGGTCACCAGCCCGGCCGGGGGGAGCCTGAGCAGCAGCAGGACGGGTGTCGCCACGGCGACCACGGCGCGGACGGCGATCAGCGGCAGGAAGTAGTCGGCCGCCTCACCCGACAGCGTGGCCAGGGCGCCCGCGAGGGCGGCCAGGCCGAAGCCGCCGACCGCCGGCCAGACGCCGCGGGACTGCCGGAGCCGGTGGAGGGCGACCAGCGCCGCCACGCACAGGGCGACGCCCAGCGAGAGCGCCAGGTCGCCGGTCACCGCGTACGGCACGGTGAAGCCCAGCGCCGGCGCCGCCGTCTCCGCCACGTGGAGCCCCGCCTCGCGCAGCACCCCGCATCACTCCGAGCGCTCGCGCGACTCGGCGGCGGCCCAGGCGAACACGCCCCTGGCCATCAGGGAGTCCTCGGACCGCGCCCGCGCCGCGAACACCTCGGCCCGGATCCGGTGCAGAGCGGCGTCGTCGGGGGCGGCCTGGACGGCCATCTCGGCCAGGTGCCCGGCGAGCCGCTGGTCTCCCGCCTCCAGGGCGCGCAGCGCCGCCTCGCCCACCTTCCCCGCGCCGCCGGCCAGCTCGGCCACCGCGCCGGCCAGCACGGCGTCCGGGGCGGGCTTGAGATGCGCCGGGTTGCCGTCGTGCCAGCCGCCGTACAGCCGCCAGATGGTGCGCACGACGAACTCCGGCTCGTCGTAGTGCGGCCGCAGGTACGGCCGGTCGGCCAGCCGGGCCGGCGGCCTGACCCGCTGGATGGCGGTGTCGAGCCTGGCCCCCTCGTTGAGCAGGGCCAGCGTCTGCTCGACCAGGCTCTCCAGCCATTCGGCCGTCTCGGTCAGCGCCTGCTCGATCCGGTCGGCGCCGAAGATCGGCGCGCCGTGGCCGGGCAGCATGATCTCGGCGTCCAGTGCCGCCATCCGGCGCAGCGCGACCGCCCACTCGCGCGGGTAGCGCTGCGCCTTCTGCGGATTGCCGCAGTTGGGGGCGAGCCAGATGAACAGGTCGCCGGGCAGCAGCACCCGCCGCTCGGGCAGGAACCCGACGCTGGCGTCCTCGGTCTCGCCCTTGCCGTGGAAGAGCGCGAACGGGCCGGCGGTCAGCGTGGAGCGGTAGTCCACGTCCGGGTACCGGTACTCCGACGGCCAGCTCAGCTCCTCCAGCTGGAACTGCCTGCGGTTGACGACCGCGTTGTAGCCGCGCGTGAGCAGGTAGCGGTCGAAGCGCGCGGCCACGGCCTCGTGGGCGGCCACCACCGGCCGGGGGCGGCCGGCCGCGTCGGCCTCGGCGTCGAACGGGCCCACGCCGGAGACATGGTCGATGTGCCCGTGGGAGTGGACCACGGTCGTCACCGGGTCGGCCGTCCACGCCCGCACGTCCTGGCGCAGCCGTTCGGCGTCGTAGGGATTGCCCGTGTCGAACAGGGCCGCCTCGCCCCCGTCCCTGACGACGACCGTGTTGCCGAACCCGGCGCGGAAGCCGACGTCGTCCGCCACCTCGACGACGCCGGTCCCGGACAGCCCGGCCCGCACCACACTGTCGGCGACCTCCCCGGACCAGACCTGGTCGGCGTACTTCACGATGTCCATCGGCGGCTCCTTCGTCGTCGGCGAGATCCGGGGGGTGTGGCCACTGTGGCGGGCCGGATCGGGCGCGCACAATCACTCCCGATCCCACCGGCGTCCCGCACAGGTTGTGAGATGTCACAATCTCGCCATGGACGACGATCCCGCGCTCAGCGCCGCCAGGATCGCGGCCCGCTGCGAGCCCCAGGTCAACCGGCTGACCCGGCAGATCGTGGCGGAGCAGGCGAGCGCCATCCCCGGCCTCGCGGTCCTGCCCGCGCGGCTGCGCGACGTGGAGATGGCGGCGAGCGTGCGGCACGGCTTCCGCCTGTTCCTGCGCTTCGCCCAGGGCGGGGACGCCGCCGACCGCGACCTGCGGGTGTTCCGCGAGCGGGCGGCGCAGCGGATGACCGACGGCGTGCCGCTCGCCACCCTGCTCAGCGCCTACCTGCTGGCCTACCGGTCGATGTGGCGGGCGCTGTGCGCGGCGGCGCTGCCCGGCGAGGAGTACGGACTGCGCCTGCTCGGCGAGCTGATGTTCCAGACGCTGGAGTGGGTCACCGGCGCGGTCAGCGAGGCCTATCTCGGGCAGGCCGCGCTGGCCGGGCGCGGCGAGGCGCTGCGCGCGGTGGCCGGGGCACTGCTGACGGGTCAGGCGGCCGACGACGTCGCGGCCCGGCACGGGGTGAGCCTCGAACCCGGATACCGCGTGCTGCACCTGGCGATCAGCCCGGACGGCGCCTCTCCCGTGGAGGTGCGGCGCCGCCTGCGCACGGTCCAGGCGGCGCTCGACCGCCGCGCCGGAGAGCCCGTCATGACCCGGTTCGGCCCGGAGGGCGGCCACGCCCTGCTGCCGCTGCGGCTGCCCTCTCCCGACGACCGGCTGCCCCGCCGTCTGGCCGAGGCGGAGGTCCGGGTCCACATCGGGCTGAGCGTCGCCGAGCGGCGCGCGGACGTCCCGGCCGCGGCCGGGCAGGCCACCAGGATCGCCGAGGTGGCCCGGGCGGCCGGCCGCCCGGAGGGTCTCTACGAGCTGGGGGACGTCCTGCTCGACTACCACCTGAGCGCGCCGGGCGCGAGCGGCGCGCGGCTGGCGGGGCTGCTGGACGTGCTCGACTCCTCGTTGCTGGAGACGCTGGACGCCTACTTCGCCGCCGACTTCGACCGCCGCGCCACCGCGCGGGCGCTGAACGTGCACCCCAACACCGTCGACAACCGGCTGGCCAGGGTGAGCGCCCTGATCGGTGCCGACCTGCGCGCCTCCCGGGGCATCCTCCTGGTGGGGGCCGCGCTCACCGCCCGCCGCCTCGGCGGCTGACCCGCTTGGTGCGCGGATCAGCGCCTACTGGTTGCCGGCTCGGGCGCGGTCAGCCGTCCGGTACGGTTCAGCGCCCCGACCGCGACCGCGCACGCCGCGCCCAGCAGGAACAGCGCCGCCCCCGCCGGAGCCGGCGAGCCGGCGCCCAGCAGCGCGCCGACCACCAGGTTGCCCAGCGTCACGCCGACCCCGGCGACCGTGTTGTACAGCCCGTAATGGGTGGCCACCAGCCGCTCCCCGGACAACGCCACGACGGTGTCCATCTCGAACGGGTACGTCAGGGCGGTCCCCGCGGCCAGCAGCGCCGTGCACGCCAGCACCGCCGCCACCCGCGCCGCCGTGGACGGCGTCGCGCCCGCAGGCACCAGCGGCAGGAACGCCACTGCCATGAGCGCGAGGCCGCGGACGACGGCCCGCGGCCCGCTCCAGCGGCGGCGCGCCCAGTCGGTGATCCTGAGCTGGCCGGCGATCGCCACCAGCGCCGACACCACGAACAGCGAACCGACCGCGCCGGCGTCACCGAGCAGCAGCGGCAGCGCCAGGTACACCTGGAACGACAGCACGTAGGAGCCCGCCATGGCCGCGGAGAACAGCAGGAACGGCCGGTTGGCGACGACGGCGCGCCAGTCGGTCAGCACACCCGCCCCGCTCGCGGGCTCCGCGCGGCACGGCGGCAGGGCGAGGAGCTGGAGCAGCGTCAGCAGCCCGAAGACGGCCGCGGCCACGGCGCACACCAGCCGGAAGTCCACGCTCAGCAGCGCGAGCCCGATCACCGGGCCGGCCAGGATGCCGGTCTGGTAGAAGACGTTGAACAGCGCGAACGCCTCCACCCTCCGGCCGCCCGAGCCGTGCGCGAGGCAGGCGCGGACCGCCGGGTTGAACAGGGCGCCCGCGAAACCGGTCATCGCCGAGGCGGCCACCAGGGCGGGCAGCGCGTCCGCGACGCCCAGCAGCGCGAAGGCGACCGTGCGCAGCAGGCAGCCGGCGATGATGACGGGCCGGTGGCCGAGCCGGTCGGCCAGCGTGCCGCCCAGCAGGAACAGGCCCTGCTGGCTGAGGTTGCGCACCCCCAGCACGAGCCCGACCGTCCACGCCGCCAGGCCCAGGCCGTCCGCCAGGTGCCCGGCCAGGTACGGCATGAGCATGTAGAAGCCGATGTTGATGGCGAGCTGGTTGACCATCAGCAGCCGCACGCCGGGGCCGAAGGAGGCGAAGCGGCGCCACATCAGCGCATCACCATCCGGGTCCAGCGGGTGACCTCGGCCTCGGCGGGGTGCCCGATCCGGTCCGGCTCGCGGGCGGGAGGCCGGCCCAGCAGGTCGTGCTCGGCGCAGTAGCCGTCGTCGTAGACGGTCGTGTAGTAGCGGGCGGGGCCGTCGGGGAAGACGGCGGCGATCCGGCGGCCGGCCGCCTCCGTCCGGGCCAGCCACGCGGCGACCACGGTGACGGCGCCGACGCTCCAGCCGCCGGTGGTGTAGTGGGTGGCGGCGAGCGTGCGGCAGGCCCACACCGCCTCGTGCGGCGCCACCCAGTGCACCTCGTCGAACGCGTCGTGGTCCACGTTGCGCGGCTGGATGCTGCTGCCCAGCCCGCGCATGAGCCGCGGCCGGGCGGGCTGGCCGAAGATCGTCGAGCCGGTGGCGTCCACCCCCACGAGGCGGAGCCCGGGATTGTGCTGGCGCAGCGTCCGCGCCACCCCGGCGGAGTGGCCGCCGGTGCCGACGCTGCACACCAGCACGTCGATCCGGCCGAGCTGGGCGAGCAGCTCGTGGGCCAGACCGGCGTAGGCGGCCACGTTGTCGGGATTGTCGTACTGGCGCGGGCAGTAGGCGCCCGGATGGGCGGCGAGCAGCTCGGCGACCCGGTCCAGCCGGGCGCGCTGCCAGCCGCCGGCCGGGTGCGGACGCCGCACGGTCTCCACCCGCGCCCCGTAGGAGCACAGCAGCCGGTGGACGATCGCCTCCATCCCCGGATCGGTGACCACGGTCACCGGATGGCCGTGGACGATGCCGGCCAGCGCGAGTCCCAGGCCGAACGTGCCGGAGGTGGACTCGACGATCATCGCGCCCGGGGCGAGCTCTCCTCTCTCCCGGGCGCGTCCGACGATGTGGAGGGCGGGCCGGTCCTTCAGGCCGCCCGGGTTGGCTCCTTCGAGCTTGGCCCAGAAACCGCGCCCGAACGGGGCGAACGGCTCCCCGATCCAGCACACGGGCGTGTCACCGGCCAGCCGCGCCAGAGCGGACGAGGGCCGGGACGGAGACGAGATCGTTGACATGCTTCACACACACTTCTCCCGCGCGGCGGCGGGACGCTACCGACAAGGACTGAGGACGGACGTGGCGCGGGCCCGTCCTCAGGGCCGGTAGACCTCCAGCGTGTGACGGCGCGCGGCCCTGTCGCGATGGCCGCGTCCGGGGTGGTGCCCGGGCGGGCTCCCCTCGGTGTGCGCGACGGGCACGGCCGGCTGCGGCGACGGCGTCGCCCGCCGCGCCACCGGTTCGCAGGGCACGCGCTTCGGGGCGGGGAGCACGAACCCGTCGCCGTCGGGATGGTCGACGTGGTGATCGTGATCCGCGCCGTGCGGGCAGGCCGCCCACCCGGCCGGGTCGGGCATCGCCCGGTGCTCGTCCGTGGACAGGGCGTGCGCCCACAGGTGCGCGATCACGAGGGCTCCGAGCAGCACGGAGAGCCACGCCACCCGGCGCGGCAGTCCTCCCGGCCAACACGGAGCGCGCATCTTCACCTACGGACGGTACACAGGCCGGGGCGGGCGCTCGCGGTCCGGCGCGCGGTGGCGGCCATCTTCTCGGCTCGTCAGCCGCCCACCCGTCCGCGACGCCGGGCGGGGGAGCGCCCCGCGGCGCGGGTCGCGGTCAGGCCGGGTCCGCGGCGGTGCGGCGTCCCGCCTGGGCCTGCCGTCGCTCGCGGTGGGCGGCGGCCTTGACGCGGCTGCGGCAGGCGGAGGAGCAGAAGTGGCGCACGCCGTTCCGGGAGCCGTCCACGTACACCCGGTCGCAGGCGACGGCCTGGCAGACGCCCAGCCGGCCGCCCAGGTCGCTGCCGATCGCCAGGGCCAGCGCCGCCGCGCAGCCCGCGCTCCAGCCCACCGCGAGGGTGTCGTCCGGGCCGTGGAAGTGGACCTGCCACGGCTCCCCGGGGGCCTGGTCGAGCTGCGGCCGGGCGCCCGTGGAGAGCAGGAGCGCGTTCACGACGGCCGCCGCCTCGCCCATCCGCTCCGCGCTGACGGCTTCGAACACCTGCCGCATGCTCTCGGCGGTCCGGACGAGGTACTCCGCCTCCTCCACGGTGACCGTGCGAGGGCCGGAACCGGACCGGGGGAGGGCCGCGTCGACCGCGGCGGGCAGCAGGCCGGCGCGCGGCGCGGTGTAGGGCCGGCCGCGGGCGGAGCCGTCCGTGAGGGTGTTGACCAGGGACACGGCCGCCTCCAGCAGCGTGGCGACATGACCATCGAACATCACTTGACTGGTCACTCCTTCGAGTCCTAGGTTCATGACCGGCGTCAACCCTTTGGTCGGTCACGGAGGTCAGTGTATGCGTTTCCCGGGCCGCGGCCGGCGGCTGCCCCGTAACGTGTGGCTGCTCGTCGTGGCGCGCGCCGTGAACCGCCTCGGAGCGTTCTCGATCTCGTTCCTGACGGTCCTGATCACCAGCGAGTTCGGGGCGAGCGCCGCGACCGCCGGGCTCGTCTCCTCGGCGTTCGGCCTGGCGACGATCCCCTCGCGGCTCCTCGGCGGCCTCCTCGCGGACCGGCTGGGCCGGCGGCGCACGATCGTGCTCGGCCTGTGCTGCTGCGCCGTGGTCCAACTGGCCGTCGCGGGCGCCGGCTCGGTGGCCGCGGTCGCGGTGCTCGCCGTGCTGCTCGGCCTGGCCTTCGAGCTGTACGAGCCGCCCAGCCAGGCGATGATCGCGGACTCCGCCGGCCCGGACGACCGGACCCGGGCGTTCAGCCTCTTCAACGCGGCCCTCGCGGCCGGCGGCATGGGCGCGGGGCTGATCGCGGCGGCCGTGGGGCGCTGGGACCTGCGCTGGCTGTTCGTCGTCGACGCGCTGACGTGCCTGGCCTGCGCGGCCGTCGTGCGCCTCGCCCTGCCGGGCGATCCGCCGGGCGACCGGCGCGCCGAGGCCGGAGGCTCCGGCGGGACGACGCCCTGGCGCGATCCGGCGCTGGTGGCCATGTTCGTCTGCGGCACGCTGTTCGCCACCGTGTACATGGGGATCATGGTCGCCCTGCCCCTGGCCCTGCCGCTGCGGGGCCTCGAAGCGGCGGACGCCGGTCTCCTCTTCACCGTCTCCGCGGTCACGACCGTGGCCGGGCAGCCGCTGCTGCGCCTGCGCCCCGTGGCGGGGCTGCCGCCGCCCGTGGCCCTGGCGGTGGGGTCGGTCCTCATCGCGGCGGGGCTGGCCGGCTACGCGGTCGCCCGCGGCCTGCCGGCCTTCGTGGCCGCCACCGTGCTGTGGAGCCTGGGCGACCTGTTCATGGTCGGTCGCGCGTACGCGGTCGTCGCCGGCCTCGCCGCGCCGGACGCCCGGGGCCGCTATCTCGCCGTCTACGGGACGAGCTGGGGCGTCGCCGCCGTGGCGGCGCCCCTCGCCGGCACCCAGCTCCTCGAACGCGTGGGCGCGGGAGGCATGTGGGCCGCCGCGGCGGGCGTCTGCCTCGTGCTGGCCGCCGCGCAGCTCGGCGTCGGGCCGCTGCTCGCGCGGCGCCCGCCCGCGCGCCCACCGGCCGCCGAACCGGGAGAGCTGGAAGAGCTGGAAGAGCTGGAAGAGACGGAAGGGTCGGAAAGCTCGGGACCGGAAGGGCCGGGAGGGTCGGTCAGCGGTGGCTCGTCAGCAGGGCGTGGTGGTCGACGTCGTGGGGCCCGTCCGGGTCGGCGTGCACGGTGGCCGCGCGCAGGCGTGGCAGGTCGTGAATGAGCCGGTGCTCCGCCTCGACGGCGACGGCGTGCGCCTCGACCAGCGACAGCTCGTGGCTCACGATGATGTCCACCTCGGCGTGCAGGGCGTGGCCGACCCAGCGCAGCCGTACCGACCCCACCCGCAGCACGCCGCCCGTGCCGGCGAGGATCCGCTCGGCCTGGTCGACCAGCCGCGGGTCCACGGCGTCCATGAGCCGGTGGTAGATCTCCCGGCCCGCGTCGCGCAGCACGAAGCAGATGGCGGCGGTGATGAGCAGGCCGACGACCGGGTCCGCGAGCGGAAGACCGAGCGCCGCGCCGCCGGCCCCCAGCAGGACGGCGAGCGAGGTGAACCCGTCGGTCCTGGCGTGCAGCCCGTCCGCGACCAGTGCCGCCGAGCCGATCTCCCGGCCGACCCTGATCCGGTAGCGGGCCACCCCCTCGTTGCCGAGGAACCCGACCACGCCGGCGGCGGCCACCCACCAGAGCGCCCGCACGTCCTGCGGCTCGATCAGCCGCCTGACGGCCTCGTAGCCGGCCAGCCCGGCCGAGGCGGCGATCACGACGACGATGGCGATCCCGGCGAGGTCCTCGGCCCGGCCGTACCCGTAGGTGAAGCGGCGCGTGGCCGCCCGCCGCCCGAGGGAGAAGGCGATCGCGAGCGGGACGGCGGTCAGGGCGTCGGCGACGTTGTGCAGCGTGTCGCCCAGCAGCGCGACCGAGCCGGAGAACGCCACGATCACCGCCTGGGCCGTGGCCGTGACCATGAGTGCGGCGAAGGAGACGGCCAGCACGCGCATGCCGCGCGAGCTCGACTCCAGGGCCTCGTCGCTCTTGTCCGCGCTGTCGTGGCTGTGCGGGGTGAACGCGTGCCCGGCCTGCCGGACCAGCCGCCCGAACCCGCCCCCGCGACGCCCGTGCCCGTGCCCGTGGTCATGCCCGTGCCCGTGGCCATGTCCGTGCCCGTGGCCGTGCTGGTCGGGCGGCAAAGGGCGGTGGTCGTGATGATCGGACATCGCATCCCTCGCTTGCGGGCGGCAACCTCACCGGCGAGTATATGTAGTCATGTACGCACGCGACAACGACTCAGGTGCGAGTCAGCCGCAGGAGCAACCCACTTCCGCCCAGGTGGACGCGGCCGTCGAGGCGTTCCGCATGCTGAGCGACGCCACCCGGCTCCGCCTGATGTGGGTGCTGTCGTCCGCCGAGTACGACGTCGGCTCCCTGGCCGAGACGATCGGCGTGGCCAGGCCCTCCGTCTCCCAGCACCTGGCCAAGCTCCGGCTGGCCGGTCTGGTGCGCACCCGCAGGCAGGGCCGCCGCGTCCTCTACCGCGCCCGGGACGCGCACGTGCGGGCGCTCATCGCGGAGGCCCTTTCCCACGCCGATCACGAGGTGTCCGGCATTCCCCGCCACGACGACTGAGCCGTCCCCCCGGGCTGACCGGGGATCCGGTGGCCGACCGTGCTCGGCGCGTACACGGTGATCGCGGCGCCGACCGCCCTCGGCCGGACGCCCGGCGCGGAGACCGGCCGGCGGTGGACGAGGAGGCCGCTACCTGGGCCGCGTGTCCGCGGCGCGCCGGAGGCGGTCGAGAGCCAGCCCGGCGAGGACCATGGCGATCAGCCCCACCCCGATGGCCAGGAAGCCGCCGACGATGCCGTAGCCGGTGCCCGGACCACCCTTGGCGGCGGCCACGACCAGCCCGCCGATGACCGCGCCGGCCGTCCCCGCCGCCAGGGCCGCGATCGCCCCCCTCCTCCGGGGGCCGGCGCCGATCCGGCCGGCGGAGCGGGCCAGGGCCAGCCCGCCGGCGACCAGACCGGCCAGCCCCAGGGCCATGCCCACCAGGGACCAGAGCCGCCCGGCGGTCATGGTGTAGGCGCTGACGGGGTCCGGCTGGACCAGGGCGTGCGCGGCCGCCGGGGTGGCGAGCCAGACGGCTCCGAGCAGGGCGGCCGCGGCGGTGGCGGGCAGGCGACGGACGGGCATGAGGTGCTCCTTCTCCTCCGGTGAGGTGTCCTCGATGACGGGCTGTCGTCCGATCCTGTCCGCCGCGCCCGCCCCGGTCGTCCGCCGGGCGTGGGGGATGCGCGCTGCCGCCGATGCCGTAGCCGTCTGCCGTGGACGCCGCAGGAACCGCGCAGGTACCGCAGGCGCGGTAGACGCCGGTCATCCGAGGGGAGGAGTCGCCCGCGGGGAGGGTCCGGCTAGGGTGCCGCGCATGAGCACAGCGCGGTCCGGTCTCCCGGCGGGTGTCGTCGACTGGGCGATCGCCGCCGGCGTGGCGGCGGCGCTCCTGGTCACCGGACTGTCCGGGCAGCGCTCCGCCGCGAACGCCGACGTGCTCGGCTACGCGCTGCTGACGGCCGGCGGCCTGGCGCTGGCCGCGCGCCGCCGGGCCCCGGTCGTCGTCCTGGCCGTCACCGGGCTGTGCGCGGTGGGCTACCAGGCGGCCGGTTTCGACGTGCCCGCCGTCGCGTACCTGTTCGCGGTGTACGCCGCCGTGCGGGCAGGGCACCGCGCCGTCACGGTGGCGGCCAGCCTGGTCATGCTGGCCCTGCTGCCGGTCGCTGCCCTGGCCTCGGGCCTGCACGACACGGGCGAGGCGTTCGCCCGGGCGCGCGGCGCCCTGGAGCTGGCCTGGCTGGTCGCGGCCGGCGCCGCGGGAGAGGCGCTGCGGCAGGCCGAGCGGCGGGCGGCGGAGGCGGAGCGCACCCGGGAGGAGACCGCGCGGCGCCGCGCCGACGAGGAGCGGCTGCGCATCGCGCGTGAGCTGCACGACTCGCTCACCCACCAGATCTCGATCATCAAGGTGCAGGCCGAGGTCGCCGTCCACGTGGCCCGCAAACGGGGCGAGCGGGTGCCCGAGTCCCTGCTGGCGATCCAGGAGGCCGGACGTGAGGCGACCCGGGAGCTGCGGGCGACCCTGGAGGCGCTGCGCGACGACGACACGCCCCCGCCCCGCGGGCTCGACCAGGTCCCTGACCTGGTGGAGCGGGCTCGGGCGGCCGGCCTCGACGCCACGCTGACGGTGCGGGGACGACGCCAGGACGTGCCGGCCGCGGTGGACAGGACCGCGTACCGCATCGTCCAGGAGTCCCTGACCAACGTCGCCCGTCACGCCGCCGCGGCGACGGCGTCGGTCCGGATCGACTACCGTCCCGACGCCCTCGCGGTACGGATCGACGACGACGGCGGGGCCACGCCGGACACGGCCCCGGTCCCCGGCGTCGGGCTGCTCGGGATGCGCGAACGGGTCACGGCGCTGGGCGGTCGCCTGCGGGCGGCGCCGCGCGAGGAGGGCGGGTTCACCGTCCACGCCGAACTCCCCGTGGACGGCCCGTCGTGATCCGGGTTCTCCTCGTGGACGACCAGCCGCTCATCCGCAGCGGGTTCCGCGTCCTGCTCGACCTGGAGGACGACATCGAGGTGGTGGCCGAGGCCGCCGACGGGGAGGAGGGCCTGGCCCTGGTCAGGAAGCACCGGCCCGACGTCGCGCTCGTCGACGTCCAGATGCCGGTCGTCGACGGGATCGAGGCGACCCGGCGCATCGCCGCCGATCCGGCCCTGTCCGGGGTGCACGTCGTCATCCTCACCAACTACGGCCTGGACACATACGTCTACAACGCCCTGCGCGCCGGCGCGGCCGGATTCCTGGTCAAGGACATCGTGCCGGAGGACTTCCTGCACGCCGTCCGCGTCGCCGCGCGGGGCGACGCCCTGCTCGCGCCGTCGATCACCCGCCGGCTGATCCACCGGTACGTCACCGAGCCGCCGCACGCCGACGCCCGAGCCGCGCTGGAGGAGCTGACCGGCCGCGAGCGCGAGGCCGTCGCCCTGGTGGCGAAGGGCCTGTCCAACGACGAGATCGCCGCCCGCATGACGATCAGCTCCATGACCGCGAAGACCCATGTCAACCGGGCCATGGCCAAGCTCCGTGCCCGTGACCGCGCCCAGCTCGTGGTGCTGGCCTACGAATCCGGGCTGGTGACCCCGCGGACCTCCTGACGGTCAGAAGTACTCGGCCATCAGGCGGTCCACCCATTCCGGCTGCCGGACGGAGCCCGGCAGGAACTGGCGCATGACGGGCTTGAGGTCGAGGACGGGGGTGCCCGTGACGGCGTCGAGGCCGCGTACCCGCAGCTCCCGCCCTTCCGCCGAGACGACCTCGCAGACCGTGCAGCCGATCCGGTTGGGCCGGCGTGGCCCCCGGTCGGCGAACACGCCGACCTCGGGGAGGCCGGCCCGGCCGCGGGGCCGCAGGAAGCGGCGGTAGTCGTCGCGTTCGGGGAGGCGGTCGACGGCGAAGACCACCTCGACGTGGGAGAAGCCGGCGAGCCCGGTGAGACAGCGGTCGCCGAGGCGCGCCTCGATCACGATGGTGCTCTCCACGCCGCCCCAGTGGGCCGCCCCAGTGGTCGGTGTCCGCCGGGTCGGCGCGTTCGTTGTGGACCGTCCCGATCGGGGTCACGCTGATCGGCGGGCGGGGGGCGGGCGTCGTCATGGGGGATAGCTCCTGGGGTGCGCCGGTCATCGAGCCGGGGTGGTGGCGCTGGTGAGCGCCTCCTCGATCCGGTCCACCGCCGTCATGGCGCCGAAGGCGAGCAGGCGTACCAGGTCGGCGTCGGTGGCGCCGGTCGTGCCGCGCCACGCGGTGACCTCCGCCTCCGTGACGTCGTGCGGCGCGAGGGCGGCGAGCAGGGCGAGCCCGGCGGCGGGCCGGTCGGCCTCGGGGAACCGGGTCAGCCGCTGCGTCAGCCACGGGCCGCGCGGCAGCGACCCCGTGGCGGCCGGCTCGGCGACCGCGGCCCGGAGCAGCGGCCGGCTCCGCTCGCTCAGGAACGCGGCGCCGGCGCCCGCCGCGCCGCGCAGGGCGGCGAACGCGGTCGCCATCGGCGCGTCACCGGCCCAGGCCGGCGCCGGCGCAAGCGGCACACCGGCCAGCAGCGGCAGGGCGGCGCCGCGCGCGAGTTCGCGGTGAACGGTGCGGGTGTAGGCCATGGCGCCGAGGCGGCGTACCGGCTGGGCTCGCTGCAGGTTGCCGGGGAGGAGCTGCTCGTCGGTGAGCGCGGAGAACATGCGGTTGACGAAGTGGGTCGCCAGGGCCGTGCCGAGGTACTCGGCGGCGAGCTCGGCCCGGAACGGGGCCGGCGTCAGGCGCGCCCGGTCGAGGGTGCGCGTGGCTTTGGCCCAGGTGACGAGCGCGGCGTGGTGGTCGTCGGCCGGGGTCCGGTCGTGGAGCAGGTCCTCGGCCA
This sequence comes from Nonomuraea roseoviolacea subsp. carminata, assembly GCF_024172185.1. GTDB lineage: Bacteria > Actinomycetota > Actinomycetes > Streptosporangiales > Streptosporangiaceae > Nonomuraea > Nonomuraea roseoviolacea. The sequence goes on along the minus strand of NZ_JAMZEC010000001.1, from coordinate 9,665,687 downwards.
GGCGGTGCTCGCCGAGGGCGTGGATGAGGATGCTGTGCGCGTCGATGCAGAACCGGCACCGGTTGGCCTGTGACACGGCCACGGCCACCACTTCCTTGTCGGTGCGGGGGGCGAGTCCCGCCAGCTCCGACTCGCGCAGCACGGCCCAGGCGGCGGCGTGCACCTCCGGCGCCGGGGACAGCATCATGAACGCGGCCTGCCCGAAGTCGGCCGTCGACTGGGCGTACACCTCGGCGACCCGGCCGGTGGCCGACCTCCTGGGCACGGCGGTGACGTGGCGGATGGACATGGTGATCTCCAACGTGATCGAGGGATGAGGGGGAAGACTCGGAGGCCCGGAGGTTCGGTCATGAGCGGCGGGCGATCGCGCGGGCGATCCGCCGGGCCTCGATCGGATGGCGGCGCAGGGTGCCTTCGATCGCCGGCCGGTAACCGGCGAACCAGAGTCCCGCCGTGGGCGGGCGGCTGCCCGCGACACGGCGCGGACGTCCGTCGGGGTCGAGAACGCCGAGGTGGCCGACGAGTTCGGTGAGACCGGGGTCGTAGCCGGTGGCGGCCAGCACGATGTCGGGCCGCAGCCGGGTGCCGTCCCGCAGCACGACGTCGGAACCGTCGAGGTGGTCGACGACGGTGACGACGCTCAGCCGGCCCGCGGTGAGATGCCCGACGAAGCCCTGGTCGACCGCGACGGTGACGCCCCTGGTGCGCATGCGCTCGAACGGCCCCTGCCGCGGGGCGGGCAAGCCGTAGGCGCTCAGGTCACCGAACGCATGGTCCGCCACGGCGCGGGCGAGACGGTCGCGGACCCGTTCGGGCAGCGGGCGCAGCGCGACGGTCAGCGGATGCAGGGGCACGCCGTGGAGCTGCCGGGGCAGGATGGTCGGCGGGCTGCGCACCGACATCCACAGCCGCCCGACACCGGCGTCCACGAGGTGGCCGGCGATCTCGACGCCGGAGTTGCCGGCGCCGACGAGCAGAACCCGCGCGCCCGCGAGCTCGGCGGCGCGGCGCAGGGTGGCGACGTGCCGGATCGGCCGCCGGAAGCCGGCCCGGCCGGGCCAGTCGGGCACCCGGGGGACGCGGTCGTGGCCGGTGGCGACGATCACGTGCGGGGCGCGGTGGGGGCCGGCGTCCGTGGTCACCTCCCAGCCGCCGACGACGGCGTCGATCCGCCGGGCGCGCACCCCACAGCTCACCTGGAGCCGCGCCTGCCGGGCGAAGCGTTCGAGGTAGGCGACGTAGTCGTCCCGGCGGACCCACCGGCCGGCGGCCCTGGGGATGCGCAGGCCGGGCAGGTCGGAGAGCCAGCGGATGGTGTTCAGTCGCAGTTCCTCGTGACGGCGCCGCCAGGAGGTGGCCACCCCGTCGCCCTGCTCCAGGATGACCGGGTCGATCCCGCGCCGTCTGAGGGCGGCGCCGGCGGCCAGCCCGGCCGGGCCGGCGCCGATGATGACGACGGCGGGTGTCACGCCGGCCGCCGATCGGCGGCGGTGGCCGCGCTGCCGTCGCCGTCCTCCTGGCTCTCGCGGGAGGGGCGCAGCAGGACGAGGGTGAGCAGGCAGCCGAGGAACGCGAGGGCCGCAGAGGCGGCGAAGCCGGCCCGCAGCCCGGCCAGGTAGCCGGCCGTCCCGGTGACGGTGGAGGCCAGGACCAGGACGGCGGTCACGCCGAGGCCGGACCCGATGCGCTGGGCGGTGTTGACGATGCCCGCGGTCACCCCGGCGTCGGCCTGGTCCACGGCTGTGACGGCGGGCGCTGTCACGCCGACGAACGAGGCGGGCAGGCCGACGCCGAGGAGCAGCGCGGCGGGCAGCACGTCGCCGAGGTAGTCCACGGTGGGGGGCAGTGTCGCGAACCAGGCCAGCGCGGCGGCCTGCGCCGCGAGGCCGGCCGCGAGCAACGTTCGGGCGCCGAAGCGCTTGACGGCGGCCGGGATCGCGGTGCGGGAGGCGACCAGCCCGGCCGCGGCGACCGGCAGGACCGCCAGGCCCGACCGGGTGGGGCTGTAGTGCTGGGTGTTTTGCAGATACAGGGCCAGCAGCGCGAACGCCGGCACGTGGGCCGCGCCGACCAGCGCGTTGACGACCGCGGAGCCGGTGACCTGGCGGATCCGGAACAGCCGCAGCGGCATGAGCGGCTCCGCGCTGCGCGCCTCGGTGGCGACGAAGCCGGCCAGCAGCGCCAGCGCGACCGCCAGCAGGATCGCGGCCCACGTCCGTCCCGCCCGGTCGGCGAGCGCGCCGAACGCGTACCCGGCGAGCAGCAGGCCGCTCGTGCCGAGGACGGCGCCGGGCAGGTCGAGCCGCCTGGCGGAACCCGCGCGACGCGGCGGGTCGGCGGGCAGCAGCCTGCCGATCGCCGACAGCGCGACCACACCCACCGGCAGGTTGATCAGGAAGATCGACCGCCAGCCAGGCCCGTCGGTGAGCAGGCCGCCGGTCGCCGTGCCGATGGCGGCGCCGGCCGCGCCCATCGCGCCCCAGACCCCGAACGCCCGGCGGCGGGCGTCCGGCTCGGTGAACGTCCGCGTCAGCAGCGCGAGCTGGGCGGGCACCGTCAGGGCGGCGCCGATGCCCTGGACCGCGCGCGCCGCCACGAGCACCCATGCCTCCCCCGCGTACCCGGCCGCCGCCGACGCCACGGTGAACAGCGCCAGTCCGGCTCCGAAGACCCGCCGCGCGCCGAGGAGGTCGGCCGCGCGCCCGCCGACGAGCATGCACCCGCCGAGGGCCAGCAGGTACGCGTTCGTGACCCAGGCCAGCCCGGCCTCGTCCAGACGCAGACCGGCGCCGATGCTCGGCAGGGCGATGTTCACGACCGTGGTGTCCAGGAAGACGACCAGCTCCACCGCGGTGATCAGCACCAGCGCGGCCGTGTGACCGGTGTCGGTGCGGCTGCCCATACGCCACCCCCTTTCACGAGAGCTGACATGAGAGGTTTCACTGGCGATTTTCGCTAGAGCGGTACTTCAGCGAAGATTGCACTAGAGTGGCACTCTAGTCAAGCGGAGGAGATCGCTGGTGACCCCACCCAAACCCGGTGCGCGCGAGACGAGGCCCGGCGGAAGCGCGGCCAAGCCTGGCGCGCGCGACACCAAGCCCGGCGGAAGCGCGGCCGGGCCTGGCGCGAGCACGGCCAAGGCCGGTGTGCGCGCGGCCAAGGCCGCCCAGACCCGCGCCCGCATGCTCGCCGCCGCCCGCGACCTGTTCGTCGGACGCGGCTACACCGCCACGAGCATGCAGGCCATCGCGACGGAGGCCGGGGTGGCCGTGCAGACGCTGTACTTCACGTTCGAGACCAAGCGCGCGATCCTCAAGGAACTGCTCGACATCGAGGTGGCCGGCGACGACGCCCCGGTCGCCACGCTCGACCGTCCGTGGGTCGCCGAGGCGCTCGCGGCGCCGCCGGAGGAGCTGCTGCGCCGCCTCGCCGAGGCGACCACCGGCATCCATGCCCGGGTGGCGGCGCTGCTGGAGGTCGTCCGCTCGGCCGCCGCCACGGACGCCGAGATCGCCGAGCTGTGGGACACCAACATCGCGCAGCGGCACACGGTCCTGGCCGTGTTCACGGGAGCTCTGGCCGCCAAGCAGGCGCTGCGCCCCGGCCTGAACGCGCTTCGCGCCGCAGACGCGGCCCTCGCCGTACTGGCGCCGGAGACCTATCGCCTGCTGACCCGCCACCGGGGGTGGAGCGACCGCGCCTGGGCCGACTGGGCGGCCGAGACCCTGATCGACACGCTGCTTGCGCGGAGCGAATGACTAGTGTAATGCTCTAGCGAAATGCAGCGGGGAGGGTCCGGGTGTCGGGAATTCTGGTGATCGGTGGCTACGGCGCGGTGGGCGCCCGGGTTTCGGCCACCCTGGACGAGTGGTTCCCCGGCCGGGTCATCGCCGCCGGCCGCCGTCCTGAAGCCGCCCCCCGTCCGGATGGCGCCGATCGCCGTCCTGACGGCGCCCGCCTGCCCGGCACCGTACGGAGGGCTCGGCTCGACGTGGCCGATATCGCGGACCTGAAGCGGCTCCTCGACGCCGAGCGCGTCGCGGCGGTCGTCCTCTGCGTCGAACCGCCGGACGCGGCCGTCGCCGAAGCCTGCTTGTCCCGCGGCGTCCATCTGATCGACGTCGGCGCGTCCGACCACCTGTTGCGCCAGGTGGAGGCCCTCGCCGACCGGGCGACCGCAGGCGGGGCGACCGCGGTCCTCAGCGCCGGCCTGGCGCCGGGCCTGACGAACCTGCTCGCCAGGCGCGCGCACGAACGCGTCGGCGGCGCCCGGCGCATCGACATCACCGTGCTGCTCGGCGCCGGCGAGCAGCACGGCGCCGACGCGGTGGCCTGGACCGTCGACCGGCTCTCCCGGCCCGCCGCCGGCGCCTCGCGGCGCTGCGTCATGCCCGGTCACGGCCGCCGCACCGCCTTCCCGCTGGACTTCTCCGACCAGCACAGCCTGCGCCGCACCCTCGGCGTTCCGGCGGTCACCACCCGGATGTGCCTCGACTCCGCCTTCTCCACCATGCTGCTGGCCGGCCTGCGCCGGCTCAGCGTGTTCCGCGCGGCTCGTGGCCTCCTGGCGCGCCGGCTCGCCATCGCCGCGCTGTCCCGCGTCCACATCGGCGGGGACGGGTTCGCCGTCCGCGTCGACGCGGTCAACGGCGACCGGCACGCGGCGCTCGCCCTCACCGGCAACGCCCAGAGCCGCGCCACGGCCCTCGTCGCCGCGCACGTCACCCGCGCCGTCCTGGGTGGCGGGCTCCCCGTCGGCGTGCACCACATCGACCAGTTGCCGGCCCTGGCGGATCTCCCCGAGCGACTGGCCACGTACGGCATCGTCCCGCACACCATGCCGAGCTGAAGAGGCCGCGCGGACAGGTGCCTTCGACGGCGGCTTCGGGATCGCCGACGTGGTACCAGGGCGGCGACGTCGGCCGCATCGAGAGCCCGAGCCACCCAGTACGAGCGCGGAACCGGCTCGTCTATCCCTCATCGAGCTCCTGGTCGGCGGCTTCGTTGGCGTGGTCGATCTCGGCCATGTGCTCCACGGCCCAGTTCCGCGGCCCGGCAAGCGCGACTTCCAGGGACAGCCCGAGTCCGGTGAGGCGGTAGAAGAGCCGCGGCGGGGCGGCGCCCGGCGGCCACGACGTCATGGCATCTCAGGGGTGCGCGTGCCGGTCGATGCCCAGGGTGGCGATGAGGTCCTCGTGGAGCTCGAACCACACGCGATGGCAGGAGTCGACGTCGGTGCGGTCGACCCAGGCGCCTTCCCCGGCCCGGGCGCGCGCCAGAGCCGCGGCGAATCGCGTGTCGTATCCGCGGAACCGCGTGAGGACCCCGCCGAGCCGGTCCGCGAGCGGCGCGAGGGCGCGCTCGATGCCGGCGAGCTCTTCCAGGATCCGGGCGTCCCACGCGGCGTCGGTGTGGTCGTTGGCGGCGAGCCGATCGCCGGCGGTGGGCCGGAGCTGCCAGTCGGTGCAGGCCCGCAGCAGCAGGGCGTTCAGCGGGAGGAACTCCCGGTAGACGTCCCGGACCTCCTCGGCGCCACCGGCCCGCGCGAGCTCGGCCGCGAGCTGCCGCTCGTTCTCGGCCCGGCCGGACTCCGTCAGCGACCAGCCTCCGCTGCCGGCGAAGGCGGTGTGCTGGACCCAGCCGCGCGCCTCGGCGTCGTGCAGCGCCTCTTTCGTCTCGGCCGCGTCGAGCCCGTACCGGTGGGCGATCGCCGGGGTGTCCGCGTACCCGGTGATGCGCACGGCGTGCAGCGCCAGGAGGTCGGGAGAGGAGTGCCGGGTCACGAGCCGGAGTCCTGTCGTGCGGTCAGGCGGTTGTAGTGCTGCTGGCACGCCTGCGGGGAGTTGAAGCCCATCGCGTCCGCCATCTGCGCCCAGGTCAGCCCCGCGCCGCGGGCGGTGAACAGCAGGGCGGACTCCAGCCCTTCGATCTCGGCGCGGGCGGCGGGCAGGAGCGCCAGCGCGTTCAGGACGTCCTCCGGGGCCAGCTCGGCGTGGCGCCAGACGGCGAACTGCACGAGGTCGACCGCTGACGGCGGGGCGGGCGGCGGCCGCCACGGGCGGGGGTCGAGCGCGTCCGCGCCCAGGCTGAGGAGGCGCCGGCTCGCGTCCTGCTCGCGGCGGGCCTGGTCGTGGTCGGCGTGCGCGGCGCTGCTGATCTCGTGCTTGCGGGACATGGCCCCATGATGCACAATCAACAAATTGTTGTCAATAAATTGTTGAAAGGGTGGAGTGGGTGATCGTACCTCTGACCGGGGCCGTCGCCGATACGTGCGGGGGCAAGGCCGGCGCGCTGGGCGCGTTGCTCCGGGCGGGTCTGCCGGTTCCCGACGGTTTCGTCGTCACGTTCGCCGCCTACCTCGCCGCGGCCGGCGACCCGGACCCCCGGCGGCCGGCCGCCGAGCCGGACGAGCCCGGGGCGGCGCGGCGCGCGATCGAGGGCCGTCCGGTGCCCGCCGCCGTGGCCGCCGCGCTGGGGCGCGCGCTCGACGAGCTCGGAGATCCGCCCGTGGCGGTGAGGTCGTCGGCATCGAACGAGGACACCGGTCACGCCTCGGCCGCCGGCCAGCACGAGAGCTTTCTCGCGGTACGCGGGGCCGGCGCGGTCGCCGACGCCGTGCGGGACTGCTGGGCGTCGCTGTTCTCCGCACGCGCCATCGCCTACCGGGACGCCCCCGGCCGTGACGACGACCGCCGATCCGGCGACCTCGCGATGGCCGTCATCGTCCAGCGGCACGTGGACGCCGAGGTGTCCGGCGTCATGTTCACCCCCGCGGACCCGGGCGGCGTGACCGGGATCGAGGCGTCCTGGGGGCTCGGCCCCAGCGTCGTCGGGGGCACGGTCACTCCCGACGCCTACCGCGTCGCCGGGGACGGGGCGGTCACCCGTACCGTCGCCGACAAGCGGACCCGCCTCGACCGGCGCGGCACGCGGCTCGTCACGCGCGACGTGCCCGCCGCCGCCCGCAGTCTCCCGGCGATCGACGACGCGACCGCCGCGCGGCTCGCCGGGGTGGGCGGGGAGATCGCCGCCGTGCTCGGCGGGCCGCAGGACATCGAGTGGGCGATCGCCGGCGGCCGCATCTGGATTCTGCAGGCGCGGCCGGTCACCGCCGAACCGCCTGACGCGTTCGCCGGAACGTCCGGCGTCGCCGCCGCTCTCGTCGGAACGCCGGGCAGTCGAGGGACGGCGACCGGCGCCGCGCGGATCGTCCGCGGCCCCGGCGACTTCACGCGCGTGCGTCCGGGCGACATCCTCGTCTGCCCCTTCACCGACCCCGCCTGGACGCCGCTCCTGCGCATCGCCGCCGGCGTCGTCACCGAGACCGGGGGCGTGCTCTCCCACGCCGCGATCGTCGCCCGCGAGCACGCCATCCCCGCCGTCCTCGGCGTCCCGGACGCGACGAGCAGGATCGGCGACGGCACCGTCATCACCGTCGACGGCACCGCCGGCGTCGTCACGACGACGGACGCGTGACCCGCCCCGGAAACCGAAGCGCTCACGCACCGAAGCACCGACAGGTCACACCATCCACAGATCGAAAGGAGGCCGGGAAGCGGGGCCGCCGGGCGCCGCGTCCCTCACCCTCATGGCCACCCGACACCTCTACCTGGCCCGCCACGGCGCCGCCGACGCGTTCGGCGAGCTCACCGACATCGGGCGCCGGCAAATGGACCTGCTGGGCGCACGGCTCGCCGCCGTGCCCGTCGACACCGTGTGGCACTCCCCGCTGCCCCGCGCCGCGGCCAGCGCGCGCGAACTCGCCCGGCATCTCCCGCAGGACGTGCCCGTGGCCGAGGCCGCCGAACTCGTCGACCACGTGCCCTACGTCCCAGGTCCGGCCGAGACGCCCCCGTCCTGGGCCGGCTTCTTCGACGGCTACGACGCCGCCGAGGCGGCCTCGGGCCACAGGCTGGCCGAGGCCCTGGTCGCCCGGTTCGCGAAGGTCCCCGGCGCGACCCCCGAAGGGGAGCGGCCCGACAGGCACGAGGTCCTGGTGACGCACGCGTACCCGATCGCGTGGCTGGTGCGGCACGCGCTCGACGCGCCGCCATCCCGGTGGCTCGGGCTGAACAGCGCCAACACCGCTCTGACGGTGATCGAGTACCGCGACGGCCTCCCGCCCGCGATCGTCATGTACAACGACATGAGCCACCTCCCGCCCGGCCTGCGCTGGACCGGTTTCCCCGCGGCCGTGCGGCCGTGAGCCGCCGGCCGCGCCGGCGAGGGGCGACGAGGCCGGTGGCCCCGGGTGAGGTCCGCGCTAGCGGGGGCTCAGGACGCAGAACTCGTTGCCGTCGGGGTCGAGCATCTCCACCCGGCCGCCCCCGGGCCGGCCGTCGCCGACGCGGGTCGCCCCGAGGGAGACGAGACGGTCGACCTCCGCCTGCTGATCACCGTTCAGCGGGGGAGCGAGGTCGAAGTGCAGCCGGTTCTTCCCGGTCTTCGGAGCCACGGGCGGACCGCCCCAGGTGATCTTCGGGCCGCCGTGCGGCGAGCGGATCGCGGTCTCCTCGTCCTGGTCCCAGACCAGCGGCCAGTCCAGCGCCGCGCTCCAGAAGTACCCGACCTGCTGCGAGCCGTCGCACGAGAGCGCCCCGATGAACCCGCACTCGGCGAGGAACTTGTTGCCCGCCGGGATGACGCAGAACTCGTTGCCCTCGGGGTCGGCCAGCACCACATGACGAGCGTCCGGGCCCTGCCCGATGTCGAGGTGCCGCGCGCCGAGCTCCAGCGCCCTCGCCACCGTCACCTGCTGGTCCTGGAGATTGCTGGTCAGGTCGAAGTGGATCTGGTTCTGGCCGGTCTTCTCCTCCCGCGTCGGGAAGAACCGGATCTGGAACCCGGTGTCGTCTGCCGGCAGCAGCGTGATCCCGTCGTCGGCGTCGCCCGCCGTCTCCCAGCCCAGGACCCCACCCCAGAAGCGCGCGAGGCTGTGTGGGTCGTGCGCGTCGATGCAGAGCGCGACGAGCTGAGAGGTCATCCGGATCTCCAATCCGCTGAGTCACCGGCGTGGACAGGGCGTCCTGGCGCATGACGGAAGGAACGCTAACCCACCCCCGGACGGCGTCGTCAACGCATTTATCGGGCGCCGGGCGCCCTGGGGCGCCGGGGTCACGCGGCGGGGACCGAGCGAAATGAGCCGGACGCACCACCTCAGGCCGACTACGCTCCCTTGGAGCGGCATGCGTGGGGGTGGAGGGGCGAGTGACGATCAACGGGGCAGTCAACCACGAGGCGTCGGCGGGGACGCCCGCGGCCGGTGAGGCGGTCGGACGCGTGCTCGGCACCCAGGCGGCCTCGCCCCTGTCGTTCTGGGTCGGCCTGGAGCCGGGCAAGGTCGTCCAGCTCGACGACGTCGTGGTGACCAGGCGGGAGGTGCCGGGCCACGGCCCCGTGCTGGTGGCGGGCGTGGTGACGACCGTCGAGGCCAGGCACGAGGGCGCGGCGTACGACTCCGACGTCTTCCTGATCGCCGACGGCGCGCTGCCGGCCGCCGTGGTCGAGGTGGCCGAGGTGCGGGTGACGAGGGTGGAGCCGGAGGTGTTCGTGCCGCCGCTGCCCGGCTCCAAGGTCTTCCTGGCCGGCGCGGGCGACCGCGACCAGGCGCTCTACTTCGACGTGATGGACCGGCGCATCCCCATCGGGACGGGCCGCGACGGCCAGCCGCTGTACGTCAACTTCGACTTCCTCGACGGCACCCGCGGCGCCCACGTGTCGATCTCCGGGGTCTCCGGCGTGGCCACCAAGACGTCGTTCGCCACCTTCCTGCTCTACTCGATCTTCCACTCGGGCGTCCTGGAGGGCGAGGCGGCCAACACCAAGGCGCTGATCTTCTCCGTGAAGGGCGAGGACCTGCTCTTCCTCGACCACGACAACGTCCGGCTCGACGAGCGGGCCCGGAGCGTCTACGCCCGCCTCGGGCTGCCCGCCCGGCCGTTCGGCAGCGTCCACGTCTTCGCGCCGCCGCGCCCCGGCGACCCCAACGGCGTGCCGCACGTCTCCGCCCGCACCCACGGGGTCAGCTCGTTCTTCTGGACGCTCGTCGAGTTCTGCGAGGAGGAACTGCTGCGGTTCGTCTTCGCCGACGCCGACGACGAGCGGGCCGGATACTCGCTGCTGGTCGGGCAGGTCGCGGCCCGGCTGAAGGCGTGGGCCGAGCCGGTGGGGGAGGGCGGCGCGATCAGGGTGCGGGGCACGTCGTGCCGCACCTTCGGCGACCTCGTCGAGATGCTGTCCGACCAGTTGCAGGACGAGGCCACCCGCACCGACTGGACCGGCGCGCAGACCCCGCTCGGCACCGTCAACGCCTTCCTGCGCCGGCTGCGCAGCGCCGTGAGGCCGCTGGGCCCGATCGTCCGGGGCGACCTGCCGTTCTACCGCGACCACGTGATCCGCACCTCCGACGCGCAGGTCTCCATCGTGGACCTGCACAACCTGCCGGAGCGGGCTCAGCGTTTCGTGGTGGGCGTGGTGCTGCGCGGCGAGTTCCACCGCAAGGAGTCCTCCGGCACGGCCAAGCCGCTGCTGTTCGTGGTGCTGGACGAGCTCAACAAGTACGCCCCGCGCGAGGGCGACTCGCCCATCAAGGAGATCCTGCTGGACGTGGCCGAGCGCGGCCGCTCGCTCGGCGTCATCCTCATCGGCGCCCAGCAGACCGCCTCGGAGGTGGAGCGGCGCGTCGTCTCCAACAGCGCCGTACGCGTCGCCGGCCGCCTGGACCCGGCCGAGTCCGCCCGCTCCGAGTACGGCTGGCTGCCCCCGACCGTCAGGGAACGCGCCACGATCGCCAAGCCGGGCACCATGTTCGTCGCCCAGCCCGAGATCCCGGTGCCGCTGGCCGTGGCCTTCCCGTTCCCCGCGTGGGCGACCCGGCCCGCCGAGGCCGCGGCCCCGCCGGCGAAGGCCACCGCCGACCCGTTCCAGGGCCTGCCCGGCGTCGAGGACGACATCCCGCCCTTCTGACCGGCCCCATCCCTCTGACCCCGCCCTTTCGACCCCAGGTGGTTTCGTGAAGATCCTGCACACCGCGGACTGGCACGTGGGCAAGGTGCTCAAGGGCCGCCCCCGCGTGGACGAGCACCGGGAGGTGCTGCGCGAGCTGGTCGCCGCCGCCCGCACCCACGACGTGGACGCCGTCATCGTCGCCGGCGACCTCTTCGACACCTCGGCGCCCACCCCCGAGGCGCAGTCGCTCGTGCTCAACGCGCTGATGGCGCTGCGCGGCGACGGGCGTGACGTGGTGGTGCTGGCGGGCAACCACGACAACCCGCAGCTCCTGGAGGTCTACCGGCCGGTGCTCGGCAAGCTCGGCCTGCACGTGCTCGGCTCGTTCCGCCGTCCCGACCAGGGCGGCACGCTGGCCTTCACCGCGCGTTCGGGCGAGCCGGTGCGGCTGGGCGTGCTGCCGTTCCTGTCGCACCGGTACGTCGTGCGCGCCGCCGAGGTCCTCGGCGGGACCGCCGCCGAGCACAACCGCGACTACGCCGCCCGCATCGGCGAGCTGATCGGCGCGCTCACCGCGGGCTTCCACAACGACACCGTCAACCTGGTCACCACCCACGGCACCCTGCCCGGCGGGGCGTTCGGCGGCGGCGAGCGCGAAGCCCAGTCGATCTTCTCCTACTACTTCGAGCCGACCGTCTTCCCGCCCGCCACCCAGTACGCCGCCCTCGGCCACCTGCACCGCCGCCAGCAGATCCCCGGCCCCTGCCCCATCTGGTACAGCGGCTCGCCCCTCGCCGTCGACTTCGGCGAGGAGGGCAACACCCCCGGCGCGCTGCTGGTGGAGGTCTCGCCGGGGCGGCCCGCCGTGGTGCGGGAGCTGACGTTCGCCTCGGCCCGCAGGCTGCGCACGGTACGCGGCACGCTGGAGGAGCTGGAGGGCATCGAGCCCGGCGACGACTGGCTCAAGGTCATCGTCGAGGAGAAACCCCGCGTGGGGCTGGCCGACGACGTGCGGGAGCTGCTGTCGGGGGCCGTGGACGTCCGGCTGGACGAGCGCTTCCGGCCGGTGCCCGCCACACGGCGGGCGGACTCGGCCGGCCGCAGCCCGCGCGAGCTGTTCCGCGACTACCTCGCCGCCACCGGCCGCGAGGACGAGCAGGTGGCCGGGCTGTTCGACCGGCTCTACGACGAGGTGAGCGGCTGATGCGTCCCCTTCTGCTGCACCTGGACCACTTCGGCAGCTTCCGCGAGCCGGTGACCGTGGACTTCTCCGACACCGAGTACTTCGCGCTCGTCGGCCCGACCGGCGCGGGCAAGAGCACGATCATCGACGCGGTCTGCTTCGCCCTGTACGGCACCGTGCCGCGCTGGGGCCGGGAGGGCGCCGTCGCGCACGCCCTGGCGCCGTCCGTCACCGCCGGCAAGGTGGCGATGGTGTTCGACAGCGACGGGCGGCGTTACGGCGTGGTCCGCGCGATGGTGCGCGACGCCAAGGGCGCCGTGCGCACCAAGGAGGCCAGGCTCGACGAGCTGGACCCGGCCGCGCCGCTCCCGGAGGCGTTCGAGGCGGTGGTCAGGCCGCTGGCCGAGGGCGAGAACGTCACCGCCGAGGCCCAGCGGGTGACCGGGCTGGAATACCGCTTCTTCACCCAGTGCGTGGTCCTGCCGCAGGGCCGCTTCGCCGAGTTCCTGCACGCCGCGCCCCGCGAACGGCAGGACCTGCTCGTGCAGCTCCTCGACGCCGACGTCTACGAGCGGATCAGGCAGCGCGCCGCCCGCGAGGAGGAGACCGCCAAGCAGGACGCCTCCTTCGCCCGCGACCAGCTCACCAAGCTCTCCGGCGCGACGGCCGAGGCCGAGCGGGAGCTGACCGAGCGGCTGGCGGCGCTGCGGCGGCTGGCCGGCACCATGGGCGCCGACCTCGACCTGCTGCGGGCCCGGGAGTCCGACATCCGCCTCGCCGAGCAGGAGCGGGCCGCCGTGGCCGAACGGCAGGCGGTCCTGTCCGAGCTGCGCATGCCCGCCGCAGTCCCGACCCTGGCCTCGGCCCGGCGCGCCGCCGCGGAGTCCGTCGAGACGCTGGCCGCCGACGTGGCCCGGCTGGAGGCCGACGAGCACGAGGCGTACGAGGCGCTGACCGCGCTCGGCGACCGCGGCGCCCCCCGGGCGGCGCTGGCCGCGCTGGACGCCCGCGAACGCCTCGCGGCCGAGGCCGCGCGGGCCCGCGCCGCCGCCACGTCGGCCGCCGCGTCCCTGGAGGACGCGGCCGGCGAGCAGGCCGCCGCCGACCAGGCGCTCGCCACGGCCGAGGAGCAGCGCGAACGCCTGCGCGACGCGCACGCCGCCGCCCACCTGGTCAACCGGCTGGAAGTCGGGCTGCCCTGCCCGGTCTGCCGTCACCCGGTCGCCGAGCTGCCCCGCCACGAACCGCCCGCCGACGTCCGCGCCGCCGACCGCGCCCTGGCCGGCGCCCGCGAACGCGCCCAGCGCGCCAGAGCCGCCTGCGCCAAGGCCGAGACGTCGGCGACGATGCACGCCACCCAGGCCGCCCGGCTGGAGTCCGAGCTGGCCGCGCTGCCCGCCCCCGGCGACCGGGCCGAGCTGGAGGCGCGGCTCGCCGCCCTCGCCAAGGCCGACGAACTGGCCGCCCAGGCCCGCGACGCCGTACGCGCCGCCCGGGCCGGGCTGGAACGGGCCCGCGCCGAGGCGGACAAGGTCGCCCGCCAGGCCGAGTCCGCCTGGCGCGCGCTGGAGGCCGCCCGCGACCGGCTGCTCGTCGCCGGCGCCCAGGACGGCCCGCCGCCGCCCCTCGCCCGCGAGGACCTGCACCGCGCCTGGAGCGAGCTGCTCGCCTGGCGCGACCGGGCCGCGCAGGCCGCCCGCGCCGCGCTGGCCGAGCGTGAGGAGCGGCTGGCCCAGGCCCGCGACCGGCTCGCCGCCGACCGCGGCAGGCTGGCCGAGCGCCTGGCCGAGCACGGCGTCCACGCCCCGCGCGACGCCTCGCCCGACCAGCTCGGGGCCGAGGTCGCCGCGGCCGTCGCCCGCGCCGACGGCGCGCTCGACCGCCTCAAGGAGGAGCGCCGGCGCGCCGCCGACCTGGAGACCCGGATCACCATGAAGGAGCACGAGGCGAAGGTCGCCCACGAGCTGGCGCTGCGCCTGCGCGCCAACGCCTTCGAGCGCTGGCTGTGCGCCGAGGCCCTCGAGGTGCTCGTCGCCTCGGCCTCCGACACGCTGCGCGAGCTGTCCGACGGCCAGTACGAGCTGGCGCTCGCCGACAAGACCGGCGACATCGAGGTCATCGACTACGGCGAGGCCGGCATGCGGCGCAGCGCCCGCACCCTGTCCGGCGGCGAGACCTTCCAGGCCGCCCTCGCGCTGGCGCTGGCGCTGTCCGGCGCGGTCGCCAGGCGGCTGGACTCGATCTTCCTCGACGAGGGGTTCGGCACGCTCGACCCGGCCACCCTCGACACGGTCGCCACGACGCTCGAATGCCTCGCCGCCGGCCAGGAACGCATGATCGGCGTCGTCACCCACGTGCCCGCGCTGGCCGAGCGGGTGCCGGTGCGCTTCGAGGTCAGGCGCGACGGGAAGGGCTCCCACGTCCGGAAGGCCGGGATCGCATGACAGGCTTCACCGTCGACCCGTGGGACCCCGGCTACGCCGCCGCCCTCGCCGTCGAGAACCTCTCCGAGATGGGCGCCACCAGCGCCGAGCTGGTCCTCGACGTCGAGCGGCCGGCCGCCGACTGGAAACCCGTCACGCCGGGCGCGGACTCGTCCGTCCCCGACACCCTGCTCGTCGCCGACGGCGTGCGCAGGATCGACGCCCGCGTCTGGGTGCACGACCCGGACACCCCCATGCCCGTGCCGGGCATCGCCGCCTCCTACGCGGCCGGGATCGTCCGGTGCGGCCCGGACGGCGCCGACCTGGCGGCGATCGAGGTCAACCGGTCGCTGATCTCCGCCTCGCCGCACGCGCCGGAGGTGAAGACCACGCACGCCGTCTACCTGCCGAACAAGGCCGCCGACGCGAGCTTCGAGGAGCTGTCGCTGGCGCTGCAACGGCAGGTCACCCAGCTCGAGGTGGACCTGGCGGTGCGGCACCGCTCGCGCGGCGACGACCTGCTGCTGGTGGACGGGCCGCTGCGGGGCCGCACCCATCTGCCGCGCACCGTCGGCTACATCAAGACGCACCACACCGCCTACCTGCCGCCGCCGCAGTCCGCGGTGGTGGCCGCGCTCACGCCCGGCCAGCGCACGCCGGTGTTCCTCATGGGCACGAGCTGGCGGCGCCACTCCTGGTACGTGCGGCTCCCCGTCCAGTCGCCCGCGCCGTGGGCGGGCGTGGCGCGCTGCGAGGCCAGCGCGGACCTGGACGCGGCGCAGGCGGTACGGCTCGCCGACGAGGTCACCCTCGCCCTGCCTCCGCTGGCCGGCGTGGACTACAAGGACCCGCGCGCCCCGCAGAACCTCATCCCGATCGGGGGGCTGGAGAAGCTCCTGCGCCACCATCTGGGCGACGCCCGCCTCCTCTACCGCGCCCTCCGCACGGCCGCCGCGACCGGCTGACGGCCCGCCCCCGCCCTCTGCGCGGCGGCGGCGAGGCGGGCCGACAGGGCGAGGAGGTGGTCGGCGAGCTCCGGCGGCTCGTGCACGTCGAAGTCGACGCCCGTCTGCGCGACCCAGACGGCGAGCTCGTCGAGGTCGTTCGCGCCGCTGGTCAGCGTGCAGGAGCGCGCGTCGATCGGCTCGATCGCGGCGACGGTGGCCGGCATGCGCCCGGCCACGACCTCGGCCGGGGCGTGCATGGTGAAGCGGCCCTGGTAGCGGTAGGGCGCGCTGGAGAGCGACCGGGACACGTAGGCCGCCAGGTCGGCGTCGGGAGGGTCGCGGGGCACGAACCGCGGGCCGTTCGGCGTCCGCAGGCTCAGCCGGTCGACCCGGTAGGTGCGCCAGCCGGCCCGGCCGGTGTCCCAGCCCAGCAGGTACCAGTGCCGTCCCGAATGGACCAGCCGGTACGGCTCGGCGGCGCGGGCACTCTGCTGCCCCTCGTGCGACCGGTAGTCGAAACGCAGGGTCTCGTGGTCGCGGCAGGCGGAGGCGATCGCGGTCAGGGCCGCCGGGTCCACCGCCGAACCGGCCCGGCCCATCGGCACGGTCATCGACTGCAGCGCGCGCACGCGATGCCGGAGCCGGGACGGCAGCACCCGCTCCAGTTTGGCCAGCGCCCGCACCGAGGTCTCCTCGATCCCCGTCACCGAGCCTCCGGCGGCCGTCCGCAGCCCCACCGCGACCGCCACCGCCTCGTCGTCGTCCAGCAGGAGCGGCGGCAGGTCCGTGCCGGCGCCGAGCCGGTAGCCGGGCGCGCCCGCGGTGGCGGCCACGGGATAGCCGAGCTCGCGTAGCCGGCCGACGTCGCGGCGGACCGTCCGCGGGGTCACGCCGAGCCGTTCGGCCAGCTCCGTGCCGGACCACTCCCGGCGGGTCTGCAGGAGCGAGAGCAGTCTGAGCAGCCGGGCCGATGTCTCCACCATGCTCTCCAGACTGCCCTACTCCTAGGACCGGACCTGTCCTAGGGGATGCCTAGCGTTGCTCCCATGACGTTCACCACGCAGATCAGGCCGTTCCGCATCGACATCCCGCAGTCCGCGCTCGACGACCTGCGCGACCGGCTGGCGCGCACCCTCTGGCCCGACGAGCTGCCCGGCGTCGGCTGGTCCTACGGCATCCCCGTCTCGTACGTGCGGCGGCTGGCCGAGTACTGGCGCAGCGGGTACGACTGGCGGGAGCACGAGGCGGCGCTCAACGCGTACCCGCAGTTCACCACCGAGATCGACGGCCAGAACATCCACTTCCTGCATGTGCGCTCCCCTGAGCCGGACGCGCTGCCGCTGATCCTCACCCACGGCTGGCCGGGCTCGGTCGCCGAGTTCATGAAGGTCATCGGCCCCCTCACCGACCCCCGCGCCCACGGCGGCGACCCCGCCGACGCCTTCCACGTCGTCGCCCCGTCCATCCCCGGCTTCGGCTTCTCCGGCCCCACCCGCGAGGCCGGCTGGGACCTGGGCCGCGTCGCCCGCGCGTGGGCGGAGCTGATGAGCCGCCTCGGCTACGAGCGCTACGGCGCCCAGGGCGGCGACAGCGGCTCGGTCATCTCGCCCGAACTCGGCCGCGTCGCCCCCGACCGGGTGGTGGGCGTGCACGTCAACGGCGCGCTCGGCTTCCCGACCTTCGACCCGGCCGAGACGGAGGGCCTCAGCGAGACCGAGCGGGCCCGCATGCGGATCTACGCCGACCACGACCGCTCCGGCTACGCGGTCATCCAGGCCACCCGGCCGCAGACCGTCGCGTTCGGCCTGCACGACTCTCCCGCCGCCCAGCTCGCCTGGATCGCGGAGAAGTTCAAGGAGTGGACCGACCCGGCCCACGACCTGCCCGAGGACGCGGTCGACCTGGACCAGCTGCTCACCGACGTGTCGATCTACTGGCTGACCCGCACCGCCGCCTCGTCCGCCCGGCTCTACAAGGAGGGCTCGGCGCGGTGGGGCAAGCCGGTCGAGCGCTCCGAGGTGCCGCACGGGGTCGCGGTGTTCCCGGGCGACGGCGGGATCCGGCGGGTGGCCGAGCGCGAGCACAACGTGATCCACTGGTCGGAGTTCGACCGGGGCGGTCACTTCGCCGCCATGGAGGCGCCCGACCTGCTGGTCGGCGACGTCCGGGCGTTCTTCGCCAAGGTCCGCCGGGCGCAGCGGGGAGAGCCGGGCGCATCGGGGGAGGACTGTTGAGCGATAGTGCACGCATCGTTATCGGCACTCTCATTGATGGGAATCGGGCGGTCCAGAATGCTGGTAGCGCAATCATCCGGCACATCTCGAAGGGCACGCCCGTGCGCAGGCTCCTCAACACGGCCCACATCTACATGATCGTCGGGCTGGTCAGCGGTTTCTTCTACCGCGGGCTCACCAAGCTGAACGACTTCACCGGCGACACCCAGCTCGGCCTCGTCCACACCCACGCGCTGGCGCTCGGCATGCTGGTGTTCCTCCTCGTCCTGGTGCTGGAGAAGCAGTTCGGGCTGACCTCCAACCGGCTGTTCGGCTGGTTCTTCTGGGTCTACAACGCCGGACTGGTGCTGAGCCTGGTCATGATGACCCTGCACGGGACCCTGACCGTGCTGGGGCGGCCCAGCGGGGACGCCATCGCGCTGGCCGCCGGGCTGGGGCACGTCCTGCTGACCGTGGGCCTGGTCCTGCTGTTCATCACCCTGGGCAAGGTCGCCCCGGCCAAGGCCCGGCCGGACGACGCCCCGGCTCAGGCGCTCCGCGAGTCCGCCGATCCGCAGGCGATCGGCTGATCTCACGGAGCCGTCCGGTCCGGAGGGCTCGGCAGGGGTGTGAAAGGATCTGCCCGCGATGGGTCCGTTCTCGGTGATGAGGTGGGTGCGCGCGGCCGGCTTCGCCGCCACGTGCGCCGTCCTCGCCACGCTCGGACACCTCGCCGGCGGCGGCTCCTTCGACCCGAAGGCGGCGCTGGGCGGCCTCCTGCTGCTCATGGCCCCCGCGCTGGCGTTGACGGGCCGGGAACGGGTGCTGGGCGAGATCGTGCCCGCCACCGCCCTGTCGCAGGTCGTCCTGCACGCCCTGCTCGGCCAGGGCGCCGCCGAGCACCCCATGCCGGCCCTCCCGGCCATGGAGCATCTGCACCATCAGCCGCAGCCGATGTCCATGAGCACGGGGATGCTGGTCATGCACGCGATCGGCGTGCTGGTGACCTCCGCCTGGCTGCGGTGGGCGGAGGCGGGCCTGTGCGCCCTGGTCCGGCAACTGGCCGGCTGGGTGCTGCGTCCCCTGCTGGCCCTGCTGCTCCTCGCGGCCGGCTGGTCGCACCCCCGGCCGCGGCCGGTCGCCCACGCGCGCGAGGACGAGACCGCGCGCGTCCGGCTCCTCCTCAGGTACGCCCTCGTCCGGCGCGGACCGCCCGCCCCGCGAACGGGACCCGCGGCGGTCGCGTGACGATCGGGTGACCAGGGGCCGGCCCTCCGGCCCCTCCCAGACGTGCCCCCAGGGCGCGGCGCCATCGCCGCATGCCCGGGAACCGGCCGTCTCCCTCGGCATGCGCCTCTGCATGCGCTGATCGTCGTTTTCTCGTCGCTGCTCGCCACGGTTCCCTCCGACGACAAGCCGGGCGTCGCCGCGCCGGTCACCTCCGTGGCCGGCGCCGGCACGCGTACCTCCGAATCGTGGAGAGCACGAGAACCGATGAGACCTACCCGTTCGCCCCGCCTCGTGGCCGCCGCGCTGTGCGCGCTCGCGGTCCTGGCCGCCGCCGGGTGCGGCGCCGCCCCCGAGGCGTCCTCCGCCGCGCCGGCGGAGAGCGCCGCCACCGGCGGCCGGACGAGCTACCCCCTGACCTTCGACAACTGCGGGACGAAGGTCACCTTCCGCGAGCCGCCCCGGCGGGTGCTGATCCTCAACGGGACCAGCGTGGGAGAGGTGGAGAGCTTCGTCCTGCTCGGCCTGGAGAAGAGCATCCTGGCCAACGCCCAGCACTACGGCGTCTCCGACGACCCGTCGATGATCGCCAGGATCGGGGCGCTGCCGACCGGCGGCCTGACCATGAACAAGAACTTCGACGTCCCCGCCGAGCAGGTGCTCAAGCTCAAGCCCGACCTGGTGGTGTCCACCTGGTCCGGCGGGTTCGACGCCAAGAGGGGCTTCGCCACCCGCGAGCAGCTCGCCGCGGCGGGCATCACCTCCCTCGTCAACCCGGTCAACTGCGCGATGGGCAAGCCGGAGGCCACCCCGGAGGAGCAGCGCGCCTACCGCAACCAGTCGATCAACTCCTCGCTGGAGTTCATCGGCCTGCTCGGGCGGGTGTTCGACGTGCAGGAGCGCGCGCTGCGCCTGATCGGCGAGCTGCGGGCCCGCGTCGAGGCCGTCCGGGCCCGGGTGGCGGGCCGGCCCGCCAGGAAGGTGCTCGTCGCCTATCCCGGCATGGCCATGATGAACGCCAACGGCCTGCCCGCCGTCATGACCGGCGGCATCTACGACGACGTCATCAAGGCCGCCGGCGGGGTCAACGCGTTCGCCGGCCAGACCGCCGACATGACCCGCACCCTCAACAGGGAGCAGCTCGCCACCGCCCAGGTCGACGTGCTCGTGGTCGGGCTGTTCACCCCCGACGAGAACGCCGGGCGGGAGGCGGCCAAGCTGTTCGCCGCCTACCCGCACTGGGCCGCGTCGAAGTCGAGGACGTACACGGTGGTCTCCGACGGCGTGTACCTCGGCCCGCTCAACGCCTGGGCCGTGGAGAAGATCTCCAAGGTGGTGCACCCCGGTGGCTGACACGCTGACCCACGTCCAGGTCAGGCCCGCCCCGCCGCGGCGTCCGCACCTCGTCTCCGGGCCCGCGACCGGCGTGCTGCTGGCGGCCCTGGTCGCCGGGCTGGTCGCGGCGCTGGTCGCCGGCATCTCGGTCGGCTCGGTCAACCTGCCCCTCGGCCAGGTCTGGGGCATCGTCTGGGCCCACCTGAGCGGGCGGGGCGCGCAGGCGGACCCGCTGCTCAGCCAGGTCGTCTGGGACATCCGCACCCCCCGGGCCCTGCTGGCGGCGCTCGCCGGGGCCGGCCTGTCGGTGGCCGGGGTCGCGTTGCAGGCCCTGGTGCGCAACCCGCTCGCCGACCCGTACGTGCTGGGCGTCTCCTCGGCGGCCTCGCTCGGCGCGGTGCTGGTGCCCGCGCTGGGCGGCACCGCCCTGGCCGGGCTGACCGGCGCGCTCGGCGTCACCGGCGCCGCCTTCGCCGCCGCCGTGCTGTCGGCGCTGCTGGTGTACGTCCTGGCCCAGCGCTCGGGACGGCTGCTCGACTCGTGGCTGGTGCTGACCGGGGTCGCCATCGGCTACCTGTGCACGGCGGCCACCACGTTCGTGCAGCTCCAGCTCAACCCGACCGAGCTGCAGGGCATGATGTTCTGGCTTATGGGCAGCGTCGCCGGCGCGTCCTGGACCGACCTCGGCGTGCCCGCGCTGCTCGTCGTCTCGTGCCTGGCCTGGCTGTGGCTGCAGGCCCGTTCCCTCAACGCGCTGCTGGCCGGCGAGGAGGCGGCCGTCGCCATTGGGGTGCCGGTGGCGAGGCTGCGGATCGGGCTGCTGGTGGCCGGGTCGCTGCTGACGGCCACGGTGGTGAGCGTCGTGGGCGGCATCGGCTTCATCGGGCTGATGGTCCCGCACATGGTCCGGTTCGTGGTCGGCGCCGACCACCGCCGGGTGCTGCCCGTGTCGCTGCTGGCGGGGGCGCTGTTCCTGGTGTTGGTGGACCTGGCGGCGCGGATCGCCGACCGGCCCAACGAGCTGCCGGTGGGGATCTTCACCACGGGGCTCGGCGTGCCGTTCTTCCTGTGGCTGCTGCGCCGCCGGGCGCGTGGAGGCTCCGATGCGACTTGACCTCACGGGCGTCAGCGCCCACATCGACGGCCGTCCCATCGTGGACGGGGTCGAGCTCACCGCGGGCCCGGGCGAGTTCGTCGCGCTGGTCGGCCCGAACGGCAGCGGCAAGTCCACGCTGCTGCGGACCGTCTACCGGTCGCTGCGGCCGTCCGGCGGCGTGGTCCGGCTCGATGGGGAGGACCTGTGGCGGATGCGGCCCCGCCAGGCCGCCCGCCACCGCGCGGTGCTCCCGCAGCACAGCCAGATCTCCGAGGGGCTGTCGGTCGCGGAGGTGGTCGCCACCGGCCGCCACAGCCGCAAACGGCCGCTCGAACGGGACAACGACACCGACCGGGCCGTCGTCGCGACCGCGCTGCGGCGGGTCGGCATGGAGGGGGCGGCCGACCGGCTGATGACCGCCCTGTCGGGCGGCGAGCGGCAACGCGTGCTGCTGGCCCGCGCGCTCGCGCAGGAGGCCCCGCTGCTGGTGCTGGACGAACCCACCAACCACCTGGACGTGGGCTCGCAGCTCCTCCTGCTGGACCTCATCCGCTCCCTCGGCCTGACCCTGCTGGCCGCGCTGCACGACCTCGACCAGGCCGCCGCCTACGCCGACCGGGTCGTCGTCCTGCGCGACGGCAGGGTGGCCGGGCACGGGCCGCCGCTGGAGGTGCTGACGCCGGCCTTCATCGAGGAGGTGTTCGGGGTGCGCGCCCACGTCGGCCCGCACCCGATCACCGGCCGCCCGCACATCGCCGTGGCCTCCCCGGCCATGGACGCGGAGGGCGCGCCCGAGGTCCGGACCGTCGGCTGACCCGCCACACCCCGGGGCGGGCGTCCTGTTCGGCGCCCGCCCGGGGGGAAGGCGCGTCAGGCACGCGTCCGCGACGGAGACCTGACGGGCGAGACCGCGGCCACACCGCCGCCACACCCCCGCTCCGTAGATTCGGACCCGCCAAGCGATCCGACCGAACGGAGAACGACGCATGCCGACCCAGAACGTGGAGATCCCGCAGTTCACGCTGGCCGGGAACAGCACGCCCAGCGTGACGACCGACGCCCCGCACGAGCGGGCCTGGCACCCGGAATTCCTGTCCCCGCGTGCCGAGTGACGCGCTGACCGGGTGATGGAGTGACCCCGGGCCGGCGGCGGGCAGTCCGCCGCCGGCCTCCCCCTGGGCGAACCGAGGAGACGCCACGTGACCGCCGTACCCCCCGACGACCTGATCTCCCGCATCGACCTGGCGCTCGGCTCGGACCCCCGGTTCGCCGGCGCCCCGGCCATCGAGGCCAGGAACCTGGCGCGGTACCGGCTGGGCCTGCGGATCCTCGCCGAGCACCACCCGGACGCCGCCGACCGGCTGGAGCGGCTGAGCCGTGCCGGGGACGACGAGCTGCGCCCCGTCATGTACGACCCGGTGCTGCGCAACGCGTTCGAGAACGACCTGACGGCGCTGGAGGCGGGCGAGGGCCCGACCGACGCGCTGGCCGGCTACCTCGCGAGCGGCGCGGCCGACCCGCCCGCCGGCCGGCTCGACGGCCTGGGGCCGTGTGAGCGGCTGTCCCGCCCGCACGTACGGCCGTGGCCCCGGCACGCCGCCTCGTGGGTGTGGACCGACCTCGACGCCGGCGCCGGCCCGCAGCAGGCGCTGACCGCCCGCCTGGAGGCGCTGCTCGCCGGGACGCTGTCCAAGGACGGCTCGGGCACCCGCGTCACACCGGACGCCGCACTGTCGGCGGCCCTCGGCCGGGCGGCCGACCTGCTCACCGCGTTGCTGCCCCGCACGGGCGCCGGCGTGCTGCCGCACGTCTCGCTCGTCGGGTTCGCCCGGTACGACAACGGCGAGGAGACCCTGAACTCGATCTCCGGCGGCGACCCGCTCCCGTCGGCGCTCTTCCTGGCCCCCGAGCGGATGGACGACCCCTGGACGGCCGCCGAGACGCTCTTCCACGAGGGCCTGCATCTGAAGCTGTTCGACGTCCTGCGCACCGGTTCCCTGGTGGCGGACCCGGACCGGCTCGTCCCGATCCCCTGGCGGACGCGTTCGTGGACGCTGACCCGCGTGCTGTTCGCCATGCACGTCTACGCCCACCTGCTGCTGTTCCGCGCCGCGGCCGCCGAGGCGGGCCCCGGCCTGCGCTCGCGGTACGGTCCGCCGCCCGCCACGGAGGACGTCGACCGGGCCACGCCGGGCAGCGAGGCGGCGGCCCGCGGCGGTTACACCACGAGCCTGGAACGGGTCACATATCTGGCCCGCCAGGCTGCCGAGGTGCACGGCGGGGTGCTGACGGCCGAGGGACGGGCGTTCGTCGGCTGGCTCATCGGCGCGGTGACGCCCCTCGCGCCGGGCATCCTGTCCGAGGGCGGACCCGTCGCGAGCCCTCCCGCCGCCGTCCCGGCCGGAATGGTCGCTGCCGATGCCGTCGCGGCCGGGGCGGAGATGGAGCCGCGCGGCTACCGGCAGGCTCGGCCCGTCCAGGTGTGCCCGATCCCCGAGCAGCGCCGGCTCGTGGCCGTCTCGCCCGGCACGTCCAGGTTCCGCTGGCTGAACGACCACGCCTGGCTGATCTACGCCCTGTGCGACGGCCGTGACCTGGCGGCGCTGCGCGCGGGCTACCTGCGGGCCGCCGGGCAGGACGCGGACGAGCGGCTGCGGCTCGGTCTGGCCGACCTGCTGTCGGCGGGCCTCATCGAACCCGTCGGCACGTGAGCGGGCCACTCGGGCACACTCCCCGGCGGGGCATCCGGGGGAGCTCCTGAGCGGGGTGCTCAGGCGGTGATCCCGAGCTCGGTGAAGATGCGTGCGGCGGCGTCGCCGTGGTGGCGGGCGGCCACGTCGTCGCCGCGGCCGGCGTGCAGCTCGCCGAGGTCCCGGTGGGTCTCGGCCAGCCCCCTGCGGTCGCCGATCTCGGAGCGCACGCGCAGCGCCTCGGCGTAGTGCGCGAGCGCCTCCTCCTCCCGGCCGAGCAGGTGGTAGAGGCCGCCCAGGTCGTGGGCCACCTGGCCCTCGCCCCTGCGGTCGCCCGTCTCGCGGTGCGCGGCGAGCGCGCGCAGGAGGTGGCCGAGCGCGCGGTCGCGACGGCCGAGATGGATCTCCATGAGGCCGATGTTGTTCAGGGCGCGCGCCTCGCCCCGCCGGCTGCCCTCGGCCCGGCGCAGCGCCAGCGCCCGCCGGTACAGGCCGAGGGCCACGTCGTGGCGGCCCCGCTCCGCGTGGATCACGCCCAGGTTGTTGAGCGCGTTGGCCTCGCCGTTGCGGTCGCCCGCCCGCCGGTGGGCGGCCAGCGCGCGCTCGTACCAGGTGACGGCCTCGTCCATGCGGCCCAGGGTGCGCAGCACGATGCCGAGGAGGTTGTACGTCTGCCCCAGAGGGCCCTCGTCGCCGGCCGCCTCCATGACGTCGCGGGCCTCGTACAGGTGGGCGAGGGCGTCGTCGTAGCGGCCGAGCAGCCAGTGGACGGTGCCGACGCTGCGCAGGGCGGTGCCCGTGCCGCGCCGGTCGCCCAGCCGCCGGTGCAGCTCCAGTGCCGCGCCGTGCTCGGCGAGCGCCTCGGGGTAGCGGCCCAGGCGCTCGTACGCCTCTCCCAGGTCGTTGTGGGCGGCGGCCTCCTCACGCGGCCGGCCGCTCCGCGCGGCGGCGGTGACGGCGAGGGCGTGCAGTTCGGCGGCCAGCGCCGGGCGGTGGGCGAGCGCCAGCGGACGGGCCAGCGCGGCGGGCAGCCGCCAGGCCGCCTCCGCCCCGGCCTCGGCGGCGTGGCGGGTGGCGGCCAGCACGTTGTCCAGGTCGTCGTGCAGGGCGGTCGGGTCGCCGATCGTGGCGTACCAGCTCAGCAGCCGTTCCACCGCCTGCTCCCTGACCGGCGCCGCGTCCTCCGCCGCGCACCGGTGGCGGGCGTAGTCGAGGAGCAGGTCGTGCAGGTGGTACCGCTCCGCCCGCGCCCGGCCGGGGCGTGCCTGGACGAGGCTCGCCGCGAGGAGGACGTCCAGGCGGGCGCGGGCCTCGGCGGGCGGCACGCCGAGCAGCGCGGCCAGCGCCTCGGCGGTGAACCCGCCGCCCGGCACCAGGCCGAGCCTGCGGAACGCGGCCCGCTCGGCTTCGCCCAGCGCCCGGTACGACAGGTCGAAGGTGGCCTGCACGGCCGCGGTGGAGGCATCGTCGTCCATCGCACCGACCCCGTCGCCGAACGTGTCGCGTAGCCGCAGCGAGGCCAGCCGTCCCCGTTCGGCGAGGTCCTCCAGGTAGACCGAGATCCGGCGGTGGGGATTGCCCGCCAGGTGGGCGCCGGCGATGCGCAGGGCCAGCGGCAACCGACCACACCGGCGGGCCAGCTCCGCCACCGCGCCCGGCTCGGCGTGGGCGCGCGGGCCGATCACCGCGGTCAGCAGCGCGACCGCCTCCGGCTCGGACAGGACGTCGAGGTCGACGGCGCGCACGGCGTGGCGCAGCGCCAGGCCGGACAGCCGGCCGCGGCTGGTCACCAGCACCAGGCAGCCCTCTCCCGCCGGCAGCAGCGGCTCCACCTGCGCCGGTCCGGCCGCGTCGTCCAGCACGACGAGCACGCGCCGGCCCGCGAGCAGCGTCCGGTACGCGGCGGCCAGCTCGTCCTGCCCGGCGGGCACCTGCTCGGCGGGCATGCCCAGGGCGCGGACGAACCGGTCGAGCGCCTCCCTCGGGGTGACCGCCTCCCGCGGCCGGTGCCCGCGCAGGTCGGCGAAGAGCTGGCCGTCGGGGAACCGCGCGGCCATCCGGTGCGCCCAGTGCAGCGCCAGCGCCGACTTGCCGACGCCCGGCATGCCGCTGACGACGGCCACCCGGGGCCGCCCGGGCTCGACCA
Source organism: Nonomuraea roseoviolacea subsp. carminata (assembly GCF_024172185.1). Classification (GTDB taxonomy): domain Bacteria; phylum Actinomycetota; class Actinomycetes; order Streptosporangiales; family Streptosporangiaceae; genus Nonomuraea; species Nonomuraea roseoviolacea. Next base: position 9,639,480 of record NZ_JAMZEC010000001.1, on the reverse strand, counting down.
GCGCCGCCAGCTCACGGAACGTCGCGACGCGCCCGGTGAAGCAGGCCGGGGCCGGCGGCAACTGCCGAGGCACCGCCACCCCCGCCGATCGCTCGTCGACCACCTGCCGGGCCGCTCCGGTGGGACGTCGGTCGCCCGTCTTCCGGGCGGCTCCCGCGGGATGCCGGTCGCCCATCTTCAGTGTCGGTTCCGTGGGAGGCGGGTTCCCCCCCGCCCGCCAGGCCGCGCCGGCGGGAGGCTCGTCGTCCCCGACCTCGGCGGGGCGCTCCTCGCCCCGCCGCAGGATCCGCTGGTGGACGTGGCGCAGCTCCGGCCCCGGGTCGAGCCCCAGTTCCTCGGCGAGCGCCCGGCGTGCCCGGTCGTAGGCCGCCAGCGCCTCGTCGGGCCGTCCCGAACGGTCGAGGGCCACGATCATGCGCGTCCACAGCGACTCGCGCAGCGGATGCTCGGCCAGCACCCCGCGCAGGCGCGCGGCGACCTCGGCGTGCCGGCCCGCCCCCGCCAGCGCGTCGGCGTACTCCTCCCACACCGCCAGCCGCAGCCCGTCCAGCCGGACACGTTCGGCCGCGACCGCCGGCGAGTCCGGCACGTCCACGAGCGCGGCGGCCCGCCACAGGTCCAGCGCCTCCCGGTAGAGCCGCGCCGCCTCGCCGGACGCCCCGCTCTCCGCCGACTCGCGCGCCCGCCCGGCGAGCCGCTCGAACGCGTGAGCGTCCACGGCGGCCCCCTCCAGGCCGAGCCGGTAACCGCCCGGCTCCTTGGTGATCGCGCTCACGCCCTTCGCGCGCAGCCTGGAGACCAGCGAGTGCAGCGTACTGTCCACGCTGCGCGGCGGGCTGCCGCCCCACAGCTCGTCCACCAGCCGCCGCGCGGGCACCGGCCGTCCCGCCGCGATGAGCAGGACGGCGAGCAACGCCCGCTGCTTGGGCGCCGTCAGCGGCACCGGCGAGCCGTCGAGCCGCAGGTCCAGAGCCCCGAGAACGCGGAACTCCACGCCACCCCCTCCAGCTCTCCAGCCCGTCGGCGCCGCGCCGCGCAAGATCGGCGCAAGCCCGGCGTGGAAGTCTAGATCGCGATTCGACCTGTCCGGTAGCGGCGTTTTCGCCCATCCAGTTCTGGGAGGTGGTCGTCGATGGTCATGTCCATGCCCCTGACCGGCGCCCGCGTGCGTCTCGGTCTGCTCGGCCCGCTCCAGGTGGTCCGCGGTGACGGGCCGGTCGCCATCACCGCGCCCAAGCACCGCGCCGTCCTCGCGATCCTGGCCATCAACGCCGGTCGGCCGGTCTCGGCGGAGCGGCTCACCGAGGAGCTGTGGCAGGGCTCGGAGCCCGCCTTCGCCCGCAAGACCGTGCAGGGGTACGTCTGGCGGCTGCGCAAGGTGGTCGGCGACGTCCTGCGCACCCACGCCGGCTCGTACGAGCTGGACGGCGACGCCCCGGAGACCGACGCCGCCCGCTTCGAGCGGCTGCTGGAGGACGGGCGGCGCGCGCTGCGCGAGCGGCGGCCGGAGCGGGCGCGGGCGTCACTGGAGGCGGCCCTGGCCCTGTGGCGCGGCCCGGCGCTCGCCGACGTGCCGGCCACGCCCGTGGTGCGGGGGCACGCCGACCGGCTGGAGGAGGCCCGGCTGCTGGCCGTCGAAGCCGCGTTGGAGGCCGACATCGAGCTGGGCGCCACCGCGGCGGCCCTGCCGCGGCTGCGCGAGCTCACCCGCGCCCACCCGCTGCGCGAGTCGCTGCACGCGCTGCTCATGCTCGGCCTGTACCGGTCGGGACGGCAGGCCGAGGCGCTGGCCGTGTACGGCGGGCTGCGGGCGACGCTGGTCTCCGAGCACGGCCTGGAGCCGACCCCGGCCGTACGCGACCTGCACCGGCGCATCCTCGCGGCCGACCCCACCCTCACCCGGGCGCCCCTATCGTGATCTTTCATGAGATTCGTGGTCGCCCTCGTCGTCCTCCTCGCGGTGTGCGGAGCGGACGCGCACGCGCCCCGGGTGGCCTCGTGGCGGCTGACCCACGCCGTGCGGGGATGGCCCGGCGAGGTGACCTCCACGGACATCGGCGCGATGGGCGTCACCGGGCAGGGGCAGGCGTGGGCCCTGCTGGCGGAGCGGAGCGGGAGCGGGCGGGGGAGCGGCCCCCGGTCGTGGTCGATGCTGCGCTGGGACGGCGCCTCATGGCGGCGCGCCCCGCTGCCGGAGGGCGCCGAGGGCTCCGACCCGCGGTTCGCCGCCTCCCCGTCGGGTGACGACCTGTGGCTGTTCACCGGGGACCGGCCGTTCCAGCTGACCGGCGGCCGATGGACGCACCGTCCGTGGCGCGGCGCGTTCACGCGCGCGTCCGTCGCCGCCGGGGCGAAGGACGACGTCTGGGTCTCCGAGTACGGCGGCCCCGACGACTACGCCGAAGCCGGGCTCAGCCACTGGGACGGCCGCTCGTGGAGCCCGGTTCCCCAGCCGAGCGCCTACGGCCATGAGGTCTCACGCCTGGCCGCCCCCGGCAGGGGCGAGCTGTGGGCGGTGGTCGACGGTATGGGACAGGCCAGGGTGATCCGCTGGAACGGCTCCGGCTGGGCGGCCACCCCGCTTCCTCCCGCGCCCGGCTGCCCGCCCGCCCCCGCCGGCGGGTTCTACGGCATGGCGGCCCGCGCCCGCGACGACGTGTGGCTGATCACGCAGGCCGCCGCCGCGCGGTCCGGGTCCTGCGCGGTGCCCGATCGCGGCCTGGTCGCGCGCTGGGACGGCACCGCGTGGACGTGGCCGGACCTGCCGCTGACCCAGACCTGGCTGCCCGACGTCGCCGCCGACCGGGTCGGTGGCGTGTGGATCGCCGCCAACCCCGCCCACGGGCAGCCGTACGTGCTGAACTTCCGGAACGGCCGCTGGACCCGGTCGGCGCTGCCCGCCGACGGCGGGTGGGCCGGGTTCGTGGACATCGCCCCCGTGCCCGGCACCACCCGGCTGTGGGCCCTGGCCCGCCGCGGCGACGGCACCCTGCTCCTCTACGAACTGGCCTGACGGGAGACGGGCTCAGGAGTGCGGGCGCTCGTCCACGACCTGCACGAGCTTGCCCGTGCGCGGATGGGTGGCCAGCTCGGACGGCCGCACCCACTCGATGATCAGCGGATGGACGAACCCCTGCTCCACGCAGTCGGGGTACAGCGGCCGGGCCGCGTACACCGCCTCGACCAGCCGCTCGGTCAGCCCGGCGGGCGGCTCATCGGCGCAGGCCAGGCGCAGCACGAGCCCGTCCTTGCCGTCCCAGCGGCGCTCGACCATCTGCATCCCGGTCATCGCCCCGCCCGGGTCGGCGGCGGCGAGCGCGGCGCGGACGTCCTCGTACGCCATGGCCACGTTGGCCACCCTGGCGCCCTCGACGGTCCGGCCGACCAGGCGGAAACGGCGGCACCCGGCGTCCACCCACTCGGCCAGGTCGCCCACCGGGTAGCGGATGATCGGCATGAGCGTGCGGAACAGGTTCGTGACGACCACCCGGCCGCGCACGCCCGGCTCGGTGATCGGCTCGCCGGTCACCTCGTCGAGGAGTTCGACCACGGTGCGCTCGGGGAACGCCTCGTGCACCCGCACGTCGTCACCCGGCACCGGCCCGCCGACCAGGCCGGCGTCCACCGTGGCGTACCCCAGCGACGCGATCGCCGCGCCCGGGAAGGCCTTGGCCAGGCGCGGGCGCAGGTCGTCGAAGAGCAGGTCGCCGGCGAACAGCAGCAGCTCCACCGAACGCGCGTCCACCCCCTTGGCGAGCACCGCCTCGGCGACCCCGCCGAGCTTCATCGGCGTGCCCGCCAGCACGTTGACGCCGAAGCCGGCGATGAGGTCGGCGACGTCCTCGTCCGGCGTGTGGCCGGCGACCGGCAGCCGCACGTTCTCCACCGGCGCGTTGTGCAGGGCCGCCTCGATGTAGAGGAAGCCGCCGTACAGGTGGCCGGCGAAGAACAGGTTCGCCACCCGGTGACCGGGCCGCAGCCCGGCCCTGACCATGCCGGCGCCGAACGCCGAGGTGGAGTCGAAGTGCTCGGTGCGGGTCCACGGGGAGACCTTCGGCGCGCCGGTGGTGCCGCCGGAGGTGTACACGCCGGCGTCGGTCAGGGGGCCGGTCAGCAGCCGGTTGTCCGGCCAGGTGTTGGCGGCCCAGAAGGCCGCCTGGTCGATGATCGGCAGCCGGGCGAGGTCCGCGACGCCCTCGGGCACGTCACGGTAGAGCTCGGCGTAGAACGGCGAGTTGCGCCGGGCGAAGTCGATCAGGTCACGCAGGGGTCTGGCGGGCATCTGGATCTCCTTGCTGCGGGTTCGGGTCAGATTCGGCTGTGGGCGAGGCTGGGGGCCCGGGCCGCCAGCACCCGACGGCGGTAGAACCACCAGTTGGTGACCAGGAAGACCGCGTAGCCGCTGAGGAACGCGTACAGCGCCACGGCGACCGAGCCCGTCTGGCTGATCGACATCGCGAAGCCGCGCGGGATGAGGAAGCCGCCGAACGCGCCGACCGCGGAGGCGATGCCGATGCACGCCGCGGCCTCCGGGCGGGCGTTCTCCGGGGCGCCCTGGGCGGCGAAGATGGCCGGGATCATCCGGTACGTGGACCCGTTGCCCGTCCCCGAGGCGACGAACAGCAGGAGGAACGCCCCCAGGAACATCGGGAACGCGTGCCACCGGAGCCCCGCCAGCGCGCCCGCCACGCCCGCGGCCATGGCCACGAACGACCACGCGGTCACCCTGGCTCCGCCGTACCTGTCCGACAGCCAGCCGCCGACCGGCCGCGCGAGCGAGCCGACGAGGGGGCCCAGGAAGGCGACGTACGGCGCGGCCGAGCCCGCGAAGGCCGTCTTGACCACCAGCGGGAAGGCCGCCGAGTACCCGATGAACGAGCCGAAGGTGCCGATGTAGAGGAACGACATCACCCAGGTGTGCTTGCGCTTCAGGGCGCGCGCCTGACTGGCGAAGCCGGCCGTGGCCACCGCGAGGTTGTCCATGAAGAAGTACGCGCACACGGCCGCGGCGGCGACGAGCGGGAGCCACACCAGACCGGCGTAGGCCAGCCCGGCCGCGGCCGCCAGCGGGACCACGAGCTGGACGACCGCCACGCCCAGGTTGCCGCCCGCCGCGTTGACGCCCAGCGCGAAGCCCTTGCGCCGCTCCGGGTAGAAGTAGGAGATGTTGGCCATGGAGGAGGCGAAGTTGCCGCCGCCCAGCCCGGCCGTCGCCGCGGCCAGCAGGAACAGCCCGTACGGCGTGGCCGGGTCGGCGGCGAGCACGGCGAGCAGCCCGACCGGCAGGAGCAGCAGCAGCGCGCTGACCACGGTCCAGTTGCGCCCGCCGAAGGCCGAGACCGCGAAGGTGTACGGCAGCCGTAGCGTGGCGCCGACCAGGTTCGGCACGGCCACCAGCCAGAACAGCTGGTCGACGGTGAACGGGAAGCCCGCCTTCGGCAGGAGCACCACCACCGCGCTCCACAGCAGCCACACCGCGAAACCGAGGTGCTCCACGAAGATGGAGAAGACCAGGTTCCGGGTGGCGACGCGGCGCCCGGTCGCCGCCCAGAAGCCGGGATCCTCGGGGTCCCAGCGGTGGATCCAGCGTCCGCTCATCGATGTGTCGTTCCTTCCTTCATGACGACGTGGCCTTCATGCGACTTGGCCTTCACGACGGCCTGCCGGAGACGGCGACGCTCTGGCCGCGGAACTCGGCGACGACCTCGCCGCCGGGACGGCGCACGGTGACGTCGTAGACGCCGTGCCTGCCGTAGCGCACCCGCTCCTCCGCCTCGGCCAGCAGGTCCTCTCCGGGCGCCGCCGGGCGGACGAAGGTCACCTGGGCGCTGTGCGCGACGGTGACCGGGCCGCGGCTGTTGCAGGCGTAGGCGAAGGCGGCGTCGGCGAGCAGGAACACGTAGCCGCCGTGGGCGACGCCGTGCAGGTTGACCATGTCGTCGGTGATCCGCATGCGCAGCCGGGCCCGGCCGGGGCCGAGGTCCTCCAGCGTGATCCCGAGCGACCGGCAGGCCGCGTCCTCGGTGTGGCCGCTCACTCGGGGGCCCCGATCCAGGTACGGGCAAGGGCGCGCACGGCCGAGCCGTCGGCGTCGGCGAGCTTGGCCGCCAGGTAGCCGGACACCCAGGCGCTGGTGGCGATGCGGAAGGGCGGGTCCTCGGCGGTCAGCGCACCGACGATCACCTCGGCCACCTCCCTCTTGGACTGCCCGGCCCCCTCCCAGCCCGCGCCGCGCACCCAGTCGATGTAGTCGGCGAAGGTCCGGGCGTAGGGGCCGGAGGCGGCCTGGATGGTCTTCCGGTTGATGTCCGGAAAAATCCCGAACCGGGTGTCGGCGACGAAGCCGGGCACGACCACCGACACCGTCACCCCCTGGGAGGCCGCGACCGGCGCCAGGCTCTCCATGAACCCCTCGACCGCGAACTTCGCCGCCGCGTACGCCTCGTTGAACGGCTGCCCGACGACGCCGTGCACGCTGCCGACGCTCACCAGCCGCCCGCCCGAGGCCCGCAGCAGCGGCATCGCCACCCGGCTGACGGCGATCACCCCGAAGAAGTTGACCTCCAGGTTGGCCCGCAGGGCCTCCATGGTGGACATCTCCATCGTGGGGTCGAAGTTGGACACGCCCGCGTTGTTGACCAGCGCGTCCAGCCGCCCGTAGTCCTCCCGCACGCCGCGCAGGCAGGACTCGGGCGACCCGGCCTCGGTGACGTCGAGCCGCCGCACGTCCACCTCGACGCCCGCCTCCCCGGCGGCCTCCAGCAGCTCGCCGGCCCGGTCCGGGTCGCGCATGGTCGCCACCGTGGCGAACCCGGCCCGCGCCGCGGCGACCGCCGTCGCCAGCCCGACACCCGACGAGGTCCCCGTGATCAGCACCGTCTTCATGCCGTGCTCCCTTTCAAGGCGCGCTCCTGTTCATGCCGTGCTCCCGTTCAGGACGCGCTCCCGCTCCGCCCGGTCGAGCAGCGGCTGGATGCCCAGCGCGGGCAGGAAGGACAGCGCCGCGAGCAGCGTCCCGACCGCCATGACCACCCGGGCGGCGTCCAGCACGCCCAGGCCGGGCGTGAGCAGGGTGACCGCCGAGCCGCCCGCCAGGGCGGCCAGCGGGATCACGCCCCACGTCGCGGTACGGAAGGCCGCGTGCATCACGCCCTGGTTCTCCGCCGGCATCCGCGACTGGCGGATGGGCGCGCTGCAGACGTTGATGCAGGACATGAAGAAGCCGTAGCAGCCGATCGTCACGCCGATCACGACGGGCGGCGGCAGCGCGGGCGCGGCCAGCACGCCCAGCCCCACCAGGCAGTGCAGCAGCAGCGCCCACGCCATGGTGCGGCCCAGCCCCAGCCGGGCGCCGATCCTGGGCGCCGCGAGGGCCCCCAGCACGGCCCCGACGGCCGCCGCCGACATCGCGGCGCCGTACGCGGCGACCTGGACCCCCAGCCCCTGGTAGGCCAGCACGGGCAGGACGGTCACGAAGACGGGCCCGCCCGAGTTCAGCGTCACGGCCGCCACGACCACCCGGCGCAGCACCGGATCCGCCCAGTTCAGCCGGAACCCTAGCGCCAGCCGCGAGCGCACCGACCCCTGGTGGACCGTCGCGGTGCCCCACGGGCGCATGGCGGTGAAGCAGGCGGCCGAGACCAGGTAGGTGGCCGCGTCCACGAGCAGGGCCGCCGCGCCGAGCGCGTGGTAGAGCCCGGCGGCGATCGACGGCCCGGCCACCTCCGACACCGTCCGGCTGCCCTCCAGCCGGGAGTAGGCGTGGACCAGCCGGTCCTGCGGCACGGTGGCGGGCACGGCGACGAGGTAGCCGACGTTGAAGAAGATCGTCGCCCCGCTGACCAGCGCCACGCAGACGAACAGCAGCGGCGTGGTCAGCACCCCGGCCCAGTAGGCGATCGGGACGGCCGCGATCGCGGCCAGCCGCACCAGGTCGCAGGCCAGCATGGTGACGCGTTTGTTCCACCGGTCCACCAGGACGCCCGCGATCGGCCCGAGCAGCGGAATGCCCAGGTACTGCGCCATGGAGACCACGCCCACCTCGAACGGCGAGGCGTCCAACGCGAAGATCATCAGTGTCGGGACGACGAACACGGTGATCCGGTCGCCGACGAGGCTCACCGTCTGGCCGGACCAGAACAGCATGAACTCCCGCCCCAGGGACAGCCTCACGAGCCCTCCCTGACCACGAAGCTCGCGGTCTTGCCGGTGCGCTCGTTGCTGACCAGCGCGTCCACCACGCGTACGCGGAAGGACTCCGGGTCGTGCTGGAAGGCCGTGCTGAGGGTGAAGGTCGCGGCCATCAGGTCGCGCCGCAGCCGCTCGGCCAGGCCGGGAGGCGCGTCGCCGCCGGCCAGCAGCAGCACCTCGACGGTGGCGACCCGGCCGCGCTGCTCGGTGACGACGACCTGGGCCCGCGAGACGCCGGGCTCCCGCTCGGCCTGTGCCACGATGTCGTCGACGTGCAGGCCGAGGCCGCGCACCTGCACCACGGAGTCGCGCCGGCCGAGGATGCGCAGCGCCCTGCCCTCGGCCCCGCACGGGCAGGCGACGAACCGGCCGGCGTCGCCGGTCCGGTAGCGGAGCACGGGGTTGAGCATGTCCGGGTTGAGGGTGGTGAAGTCCAGCAGCTCGTCCTCGCCCACGTGCACGAGCTGCTCGGGCAGCGGGTGGAAGACGTCGGCCGGGCAGTCCGGCGTGTTCGTGCCCGCGACCCAGGTCTCGGTGCTGCCGAACATGCCCCACCGGCGCGCGTCCGGCGCGACCACGGCCAGGTCCTCGTCGAGCTGCGGGTGCCACGCCTCGCCCAGCCAGAGCACCTTGCGCAGGCTCGGCAGGCGGACCCCGGTGGCGCGGGCGTGGGCGAACCACAGCCGCAGCACGCTGGGCGTGCCCCCGAACGCGGTCACGCCCCGGGCCGCGAGGAACGACAGCCAGTCGCCGTACTCGTCCCTGGTGACCGAGCCGAGCGCGATGACCTCGCAGCCGGACAGGTCGGCGAACGCGGCGGCCAGGAAGTGGGCGCCCCACATGCGCCCGGCGCCCCAGCCGTTGACGAAGACGTCGTCGCGGTCCAGGGGCCGCCACTGGGCGTGCACGCCGGTCATGTAGAAACCGGTGGGGGCGTGGCCGACCTTGGGCGCGCCGGTGCTGCCGCCGCTCTGGAACAGCCAGGTGGCGCCGTGCTCGGCCCTGGGCCGCAGGTGCGCGAGCGCCACGTTCAGCTCGTCCTTGACCAGCGTCGGCAGCGCGGCCACGTCCCGCAGCGACAGGATCTTGTCGTGGCCGGCGTAGCGGAGGGCGAGCGCGGGGACGGTCTTCAGGCGCTCCAGCGTGCGCTGCGGAACGCGCAGGTCGGGGTCGGGGGACAGCGAGAAGTCGGTCATGTTCTCTCCAGCCATCGGGTGTGGGCGTCGCGGTAGGCGGTCCAGCGGGCGCGGGTGATGTCGCGCTGGAGGGCGCGGGCGGGGTCGCCCCAGTCCGGCGCGATCACCCCGTCGGGCTCCAGCTCGGAGAACCAGTACCGCTCCCCGTCGAAGAGGAAGTCGACGCAGAAGAACGGGATGGGCAGCCGGGCCGCGAAGTACGCGGTGGCCGCGGCCAGCTCGGCCGGGACCTCCGGGAACTCCATCGCGCCGCCCCTGCTGGCGTTGGCGACCGGCGAGCCGGGCTGCGGGATGCGTTTCATGACGGCGTACGGCTCGCCGTCCACGACGTAGACGCGGTAGTCCACGGTGCCGTCACCCAGGTACGGCTGGACCACCAGCGCGGTGTCGCCGCCCTGCGCCAGGCTGGCCAGGCCGCGGATCTCCTCGGCGTCGCGCGCCAGGTTCACCCCGCCCCCGCCGCACCACCCGGACGGTTTGACGATGGCCGGGTACGTCAGCTCGCCCAGCGCCGCCTCGTACAGGTACTTGCCGGTGTCCCGGCCGGTGCCGATCCGCACGGTCGGGACGGGCGGCACGGGGGAGTCGCGCAGGAACAGCACCGTGGCCAGCTTGTCGTTGGCGATGGGCGACAGCCACGCCGGGAACGGCAGGTAGAAGCCGGCCTGCTCCAGCACGGCGTAGAGCGCGTACTGGTTGAAGACGTCCATCGACTGGTACGGCAGCGAGTACAGGGCGGTGATGAACAGCGTGTCCTCGGGGGTGACCCGCTCCCGGTCCACGTAGACGCGCGGCTTGCCCGTGTCGAGGCCGTCGACCGTCACCGCGTCGGGCGCGTGCCGGCACCAGGTCAGGCCCAGCTCCTCGGCCACCTCGGCGTACAGGTCCCAGAAGAAGGGGTGCCACATCGCCTGGGCCCGCGTCGACTCCCGGTCCGGGAAGATCCAGCACATGCGGCGCAGCGAGCTCATCGTTGTCCTTTCCACCAGAGGCGGCCCGGCTCCGGGAGCGTGTCGATCGGGTCGTAGAAGGGGAAGCGGCGATCGGGGCCGGGCGGCTCGCCCAGGCCGATGCCGTGGTTGCCGGCCCAGTAGGAGATGCCGCGCTCGCGGTCGTACGCGGCCACCTGGTGCACCCACCGCTTGCCGACGTACGGCACGTCGCACACGACCCGGGGCGTCGCGTACCCCGGCAGGTAGCCCATGATCGCTTCCTGCAGCCGCAGGCCCTGGTGGAGCGGGATCCGCCAGTGCTCGGCGTTCGGGATCATGTCGCAGAGGTAGAAGTAGTACGGCAGGATGCCGGCCTCCCCCTGCAGGGCGAAGCACAGGTCGAGCAGGTCGGCCGCGGTCGTGTTGACCCCGCGCAGCAGCACGCCCTGGTTGCGCACGTCCCGCACCCCGGCCTCGAACAGCGCCCGGGCCGCCTCCGCCACCAGCGGCGTCACCGACTGCGCGTGGTTGGCGTGGGTGTGCACGGCGAGGTTCACCCCGCGGCGGCGGGCGAGCCCGGCCACCCGGCCCATGCCCTCGACGACGCGCGGCTGGAGCCAGTGCTGCGGCAGCCCGACCAGGGCCTTGGTCGCCAGGCGGACGTCGCGCACCGACTCCAGGTCCAGCAGGCGCAGCAGGAACGACTCCAGCCGGGGCCACGGCACGTTCGCCACGTCGCCGCCGGAGACGACCACGTCGCGCACCTGCGGGGTGCGCTTGAGGTAGTCCAGCATCAGCTCCTCCCGGTCCACCGGCTTGAGCGTCAGCCGCGCCTTGGTGATCTGCGGGGTGGAGGAGCCGACCAGGTCCATCCGGGTGCAGTGCCCGCAGTACTGCGGGCAGGTGGACAGCAGCTCGGCCAGGACCTTGGTCGGGTACCGGTGGGTCAGCCCCTCCACCACCCACATCTCGGCCTCGTGCAGGGAGTCGCGCCGGGCCCGCGGGTGGCTGGGCCACTCGGGCTGCCGGTCCGAGGCCACCGGCAGCAGGTACCGGCGGACCGGGTCGGCCAGGAACGCCTCGGTGAAGGCGGCCGGCTCCAGGGCGGCGCCGGGCGCCATCACGTTCAGCAACTGCGGGGTGACCAGCATGGACATGGTCGCGAAGCGCTCCGCGTCGGCCCGGAGGTCGGCGTAGAAGGACTCCTGGAGCAGGTCGCCGGCCACGGCGCGGAGCTGGCGGGCGTTCTTCACGCAGTGGGCGCGCTGCCACTGGGCGTCGCGCCACTGCGCCTCGGTGACGCCGCGCCAGCCCGGCAGCCGCCGCCAGTCCGGTTCCACGAGCGGGCGGCGCGCGTACCTGTAGAGCGGGCCGGCGGCGCCGGCCTCACGCAGGAGATCGGCGGCGCCGGCGGTCATCGGGTGGCTCATGCGGCGAACAGCGTCGCGTGCCGGGTGCGGAGCTCGCGCTTGAGCACCTTGCCGGTGGGGCCGAGCGGGTAGTCCTCGCCGGTCCTGGCGACGACCACCGCGGCCAGCGTGGCGAGACCGGCCTCGGCCAGCGCCTTGTTGGCCCGCTCGCGCACCTCCTCGGCGGTGGCGCCGGCGGCCTCCGCCTGCAGCCGCACCACGGCGATCGGCCGCTGCCCCTCGCCCGGCGGCCCCGGCACGCCGACGACCGAGCAGTCCTGCACCAGGTCCGCGCAGTCGGCGATGAGGACCTCCTCGACGGGCAGGCTGTAGACCGGCCCGGCCAGGGTGTCGATGACGTCCACGGTGCGGTCGAGGTGGTAGAACCTGCCCTCGGCGTCGCGGCGGGCCACGTCGCCGGTCAGCCAGAAGCCGTTGAGCTCGAAGCTCTCGGTCAGGCGCTGGTCGTTCCAGTAGCCGGGGGTGCGGGAGGGGGTGATCACCCCCAGCAGCCCGACGGTCCCGTCGGGCACCTCCTCGCCGTTCTCGTCCAGCACCGCGGCCTTGACGACCGCGTCCTGCGCCCTGCCCACGCAGCGGTCGTCGCGCGGCGTCTCGGGCGTGAACACCATGCCGAACAGCGCCATGCCCATCTCGGACGAGCCCAGCCCGTCGATGAACTGCGAGCCCGGCTGCGGCTCGCCGGCCGAGGCGCCGGCGGGCAGCAACCACGGCTGGATCAGCCCGGCCGGACGCTCGCCGAGCTGGACCAGGCGGCGGATGTGCCCGTAGTGGGCGGAGTCGCCGGTGTTGAACCACGAGTGCACCCGCGCCGCGCCCCTGACCGGCGGCTCGCCGGTGGCCAGCTCGACGAACGTGCGCGGGAACGAGGCGACCATCGTGGGCTGGAACGCCTCCATCACCGGCTCCACCACGGCGCGGCGCCAGTCCGACATGACGACGGTCGGCAGGCCGAGCAGGACCGCGGTGAGGAAGTAGCTCAGGCCGCCCGCGTGCGTGTGCGGCATGAGCGACATGAGCCGGTCGTACGGCTCCGCCGGGAAACGCTCCATCCTGGCCTGCTTGCCGTCCCAGAAGGACCGGTGGCCGAGCGTCGTGGACTTGGGCACGCCGGTGGTGCCGGAGGAGTGGATCAGCGCCACGATGTCGTCCGGCTCGTGGCGGTGGGGGTAGGACTCCGGCAGCGTGCCCGAGGCGGCGTCGAAGGCGCGCACCTCGGAGGCGAGCGCGACGAACCGCGGCCGGTTCTGGGGGTCGTCGCGGTAGGCGAGCTGGAGCCGGGTGGTGTCGTCGGCCACGACGCCCACCACGCCCACGTGGTTGAGGTAGCGGATCATGACGTCCGGTCGCATCGCGTCGTTGACCATCGCCGGGATGGCGCCGAGCGCGGTGAGCGCCAGGAAGTGGATCAGCGGCTCCAGGCCCTCGGCCACGACGATCGCGACCGGGTCGCCCGGCCGCACGCCGTTGGCGTGGTACCAGCGGGCGTAGCCGTCGCGCATCCGGGCCAGGTCCAGCAGGCTGTGGCCGCGCAGCACGACCTGGCCGCGGTGGTCGACGCGGTGGGTGTGGACGAACGGCACGTCCCGGTGGGGGTTGCCCTCCAGGGCGTGGTCGAGGAAGTTGCCCGCGCCCAGGCCGGGCTCGGTCATGAACCGCCGGCGGACGGGCAGGGGTGCGATCGAGGTCATGGTGTTTCCCTCCAGGTGATCTCTGCGGCCACGCGGTGACCTGACCGGATGGCGCCTTCCATGAGGCCGAAGAACTCGGTGCTGGTCTCGGTGCCGGCCCAGTGCACGCGCCCGTGCGGCGCGGTCAGCCCGGGGCCGAGGCGCGGCCAGTCGCCGGGGCCGAACAGGGCCGCGTAGCAGCCCCGGCTGTACGGCTCGCCGACCCAGTCGGTGAGGTGGAACGCGATCGGCGGCGGCAGCTCGGGGAACAGCCGCGCGGCCTGCGCCACGGCCAGCCCGCGCTGCTCGGGGGCGGGGAGCGCGGCGTAGCGGCGGGCCTCGGCTCCGGTGACGAAGCCGGTGAGCACCCCTGCCCGCTCCCCGGCGGGGGAGTCGTCCACGGTGGACAGCAGGGGACCCTCGGCGCTGACCGACCAGCCGGACAGGCCGAGCTCCCGCCACAGCGGCGACGGGTAGACCAGGTGGACCTTCACCGCGCAGCCAGGGCCGGTCGCCGGGGTGGAGCGGGGCGCGGGCGGCCCGGGCCGCAGGTCGATCGCGTCGGCGAGCACCGGCGGGACCGCCACCACGGCGTGGGTGCCCCGCACCCGGCCGCGCGGGGTGGTGGCGGTGACGCCGCCCGCGTCCTGGTGGAGCTCCAGGACCGGCTCGCCCAGGCGTACCCGGTCGCCCAGGGCGGCGGCCAGCCGTTCGCACACCTGGTGCGCGCCGCCGGCGATCCGCCACTCCTGCGCGCCGCCCTCGAACGCGTTGAGGTAGCGGATCCCGCCGCCGGAGCGCAGGTAGAAGGCCATGTGCAGGACCGACACGCGGGCGGGGTCGGCGGCCATCATCTCGCCGAGGAACAGCGAGAAGAACAGCCGCGCGTCCGGGTGGCGCAGGCGCTCGGCCGCCCACCGCTCCGCGGTCAGGCCGTCGAGCCGGGCGGCGTCCTCCGTCAGCCAGGGCGCGTCCGGCCGTACGAGCCGGGTGACCTCCTCCAGCGCGTCGAACATCTCGCCCAGCGCGACCGCGGACAGCGGCGGGAACCGGCCGGGCCTGGTGGCGCCGGCGTCGCGCAGGGCGAACCGGCTGGCCCCCGCCACGGTGGCCGGCGTGGTCTTCAGGTCCAGCTCGGCGAGCAGGGCGGTGAGCGCGGTGTGCCGCTCACCCAGGTAGGCGGCGCCCGCGTCCACCCAGCCGCCCGGTTCGACCTCCAGGCCGTGCGTCCGGCCGCCCACCCGCTCCCGCGCCTCCAGCACGGTGACCTCGGCGCCGCGCGCGACCAGCTCGGTCGCCGCGGTCAGCCCCGCCAGACCGGCTCCCACGACGACGACGTTCACGCCGCCTCCGCGATCTTCTTGGAAAGGGCGTTCGGGGTGGGCGCGTCGAGGAGGTCGTCGAATTCCAGCTCCACCCCGGTGGCGCGGGCGACCGCGCTCAGCACGCGCGTGGCGAGCAGCGAATCCCCGCCCATGACGAAAAAGTCGGAATCAGCGGTGACCTCGGGAATTTCCAGCACTTCGCGGAATACGGCCGATACGGCGTCGACATTCATGAAAGGGGTCTCCTTAAACGGCGGCCGACCGGTATCGCCGGTGCGATCCGGCGCGGTCGACTTTTCCGCTCGCCGTGTGGACGAGCTCGGGTACGACGGTGATCCGGTGGGGGACGAGATGGGCCGGGACGTGCTCGCGCAGGTAGTCCAGGACCTCCGCGGCCAGGGACGCGGTCGTGTCGGCGGGCATGGCGGCGGGCGTGGTGGAGGAGCGGGGCACGACGTAGGCGGCGAGCGTCGTGTGGCCGGCGACCGGGACGCCGACCACGGCCACCGCCCCGACGCGCGGGTGGCCGGCGATCTGGGCCTCCACCTCGCCCGGGTCCACCCGGATGCCGCGCACCTTGAGCTGGTGGTCCAGCCGCCCCTCGTGGACCAGCGCGCCGTCCGGGCGGCGGCTGACCCGGTCGCCGGTGCGGAAGTAGCGCCGGGTCACGGCCGGATCGGTGGGGTCGTCCGGGTCGTCCGGGTCGTCCGGATCGTCCGGATCGTCCGGGTCGATGGGGTCGGCGGGGTCGTCCGGGTCGTCCAGCTCGGCGAACCGTTCGGCGGTGGCCTCCGGCCGGTCCCGGTACCCCAGGGCCAGCGCGGGGCCGCCGACCAGCAGCTCGCCCTCCTCGGTGATCCGCTCGACGACGTGGGGGAGGGGCCGGCCGATCGGCACCCGGTCGTCCGGCCCGCCTTCCCGGGCGTGCGGGCCGTGCAGGTCGATGGCGTGCGTGATGAGCGTGGTCTCGGTGCAGCCGTACGTGTTGAGCAGGCGGACGGTGTCCAGGCCGAGGGCGCGCCAGCCGGCCAGCCGTGCCGGGCTGACTGCCTCGCCGCCGACGACGACCAGCCGCACCGACCGCGGGAGGGCGGCCCGCTCGGCCGTCAGGTGATGGACCAGCTCGTGCCAGAACGCGGTGGGGAGGTCGAGGACGGTGATCCGCTCGGCGTCGATCATCCGCAGCATCCGGTGGAGCGACCCGGAGTACGCGTGGTCGTGGAAGACCAGCGTCGCGCCCGAGGTCAGCGCGGGCAGGATCTCCTCCAGGCAGGTGTCCCAGTTGAGGGACGCGAACTGGAGCACCCGGTCGTCGGGGGTGATCCCGAACAGCTCGCGCAGCCCGGCCGTCACGACCGAGATCGCGCCCCGGGGCGTCACGACCGGCTTGGGCTCGCCGGTGGAGCCGGAGGTGAACAGGATGTACGCGGGGTCGTCCGGCGCCGCCGCCACGAAGCCGGCGCCGCCGGGGTCGGGAAGCCCGACCAGGCGTACCCCGGGATCGGGCGGCTCGGGAAGCCGGGTCAGGCGCATGCCGGGATCGGGCGGCTCGGGAAGCCGGATCAGGCGCACCCCGGACGGCACGGCGGAGCCCGGCTCGCCGATCACCATGCGGCAGCCGCTCGCCGCCATCAGCGCCTCCCGGCGCGGCCACGGGTACGCCGGATCGATCGGGCAGTAGACCCCGCCGGCCGCCAGCGTGCCGAGCAGCGCGGCCACGGTGTCCGCCGAGCGTGACGTCAGCACCCCGACCACTCCGGGCTCCGGGCCGAGCCGGCGCGCCGTCGCCCGGACCCAGGCGTCCAGTTCCGCGTACGTGACCGTCCGGTCATGGCGCGTCACGGCCGGGCGGTCCGGATGAAGGCGCACCGTTTCGGAAAACGCTTCCATCACGTCACGAAATGGATAGGACACACTTACCCCTTTTCCGGAGCTGGCCGAATACGGCGCGATACGCAATCCGAAGGCTGTTGCGGTACGAATGCGGGGAAATCGTGTTCATGGTGTTGGAGAGCACTGGATGCGAGCTTGTTTTGGACAGGATGCGCACTGGACTTCGTCCGGTATCTCCGGCATCACGCGCTGTCACAACGATGTTTCAGACGGGGAGAGATATGTCAGCTGAAACAGACCTGACAGGTCTGGAGCAGACCGTGAGAATCGGGCTTCTGGGAACGGTCCGGGCGTCGCGGGGGCGCCACGAGATCCCGCTCGGCACACCACGCCAGCGCGCCGTACTGGCGCTGCTCGCCCTCGACGCCGGACGCACGGTGTCGATGGAGCGGCTGATCGCGGCGCTGTGGGGGGAACAGCCGCCGGCCGGCGCCCGGGGCCTGGTGCAGGGCTACGTGTCCCGGCTGCGGCAGGTCCTGGCCAGGGCCGGCGTCACGATCGTCCACGGCCCGCAGGGCTACCTGCTGGGCCTGGCGGCCGAGCAGGTCGACCTGCACGAGTTCCGGCTGCTGGTGGCGCGGGCGCGGGCCACGGAGACGGACGAGGCCCAGGCGGCGGGCATGCGCAGCGCCCTGGCGCTGTGGCGGGGGGAACCGCTGACCGGCATCACCGGCGGCGAACTGCTGGACCGGCTGCGCGACACGCTCAGCGAGGAACGGCTGGCCGTCACCGAGGAGTGCCTCAACGCCGAGACCCGCGCCGGACGCGACGCGGTGCTCATCCCCGAGCTGATCGCGCTGGTGGCGACGCACCCCCTGCGCGAGGGGCTGGTGGGGCTGCTCATGGTGGCGCTGTGCCGGGTCGGACGCCGCGCCGACGCGTTGGACCGTTACGAACACACCCGCCGGCACCTCAGCGAGGAGCTGGGACTGGATCCCGGACCCGAGCTGCGCCAGCTCCGCCAGCGCATCCTGCGCGGTGACGCGCGCATGGCCCGGGCCCCGCGCCTGTCCGCCGCGGCGCCCGCGGCCGTGCCCGCCCAGCTGCCGCCCGAGGCCGGGCCGTTCACCGGCCGCCACCAGGAGCTGAGCGTGCTCGACGAGATCGCGGTCCGCGGCGAGGCGGCCGCCGTCGCCATGGTGACCGGCGCGGGCGGCGTCGGGAAGACCGCCCTGGCCGTGCACTGGGGCCACCGGGTCCGCTCGCTGTTCCCCGACGGCCAGCTCTACGTCAACCTGCACGGCTGCTCGCCGGAGCGGCCTCTGCCGCCCATCGAGGCGCTGGGCCGGCTGCTGCGCGCGCTCGGTGTGCCGCCGGAACGGGTGCCGGACACCGTGGAGGAGGCGAGCGCCGCCTACCGCAGCCTGCTGGCCGACCGGCGGGTGCTCGTGGTGCTGGACGACGCGGGCGGCGTCGACCAGGTCCGCCCGCTCCTGCCCGGCGGCCGGCGCTGCGTCACCGTCGTCACCAGCCGCGACCGGCTGACCGGCCTGGTCGCCCGCGACGGCGCCGTCCCGGTGCCGCTCGGCATGCTCATGCCCGAGGAGGCGGTCGCGCTGTTCGACGCGATCCTCGGCAGCCGCCGATTAGCCGCCGAGCCCGCCGCCGCCCGGGAACTCGCCCGGCTCTGCGGGTACCTGCCGCTGGCGCTGCGGATCGCCGCCGCCGCCATCGTCGCCGCGCCGGGCAGGGACATCGCCGGACAGGCACGCCGGCTCACCCGGGCCCGGCTGCCCATCCTCGCCCTGCACGACGACCCCCACGCCGCGGTCCGCGGGGCCTTCGACCTGTCCTACCGCCGACTCGATCCGCCGTCCCGCCGGCTGTTCCGGCTGCTGGGCCTGCTGCCGTGGCCGGCCTTCACCCGCTCGGAGGCCGCCGCCTTGATCGGCGCCGGGGCCGAGGCGGCCGACCGGCTCCTGAGCCGGCTCTCCGCCGCGCACCTGATCGAGGAGTGCGGGCCCGGCCGCTACACCTTCCACGACCTGATCAGGGAGTACGCGCGCGAACGGGCCGCCGCCGAGGACAGCCCCGCCGCCCGGGACCACGCCCTGGCGGCGCTGCACGCCATGCTCGGCGAGGAGCCGCCCGCGCCCCGCCCCGGTGACGGCCGCCTCACGGTCGTCGCGGGCATCGCGCCGGACACGCCCGTACGGCCACCCGCCCTGACGGACGGCGCCCTGTCGCTCGCGGAGGCGCCGCCGGCGGCTCGGGTGGATGGTGCTTTGTCGCTCGCGGAGGCGTCGCCGGCGGCTCGGGTGGACGGTGCTCTGTCGCTCGCGGAGGCGTCGCCGGCGGTCCGGGCGGCCGGGCACCACGCCGGCGGGAGCGTGGACCCGCTGGCGCGGTGGGTCGCCATCCGGCGGGCCGGGGTGAGGATGGTCTTCTAGCCGATGGGCGCACGGCACTCGCGGCGGCGGCCCGGGCCGTACGAGGGGGCGGGCTCTTACGAGGGGACGGGCTCTTACGAGAGGACGGGCTCGTACGACTACGACGGGGCGGGCTCGTATGAGGGGACGGGCGAGACCGGGCGGGCCCCGCCGCTAGATTGCAGGAGTGACGTCGGTGGAGCGGGTGATGGGGGACACGGTGCGTGACTCGGCCGCCGGAGGACTGTCCGTGGACTCGGCCGCCGGACAGCTGGCCGCGGACGATCCCGTGGTGGAGGCGGTGCTGACCGCGAGCCGCGCGCTGGTGGCCGTGGCGGCGCGCTCCATCGCCGCCGCCGGCGGTGAGGTCACTCTCCCCCAGTATCGCGCGCTGGTCCTGATCGCCGCGCGCGGGCCGCAACGGCTGGCCACTCTGGCGGAGGCGCTGGGGGTGAACCAGTCGACGGCCTCGCGCATGTGCGACCGGCTCGTGGCCAAGCGCCTGGTGCGGCGCAGCCGGTCCGCGAGCGACAGGCGCACGGTACGCATCGCGCTCACACCGGAGGGGCGGGCCCTGGTCGACGGGGTGACCCGGCACCGCCGTGGCGACCTGGCGCGGATCCTCGCCCAGCTCACGCAGGACCAGCGGGACGCCATGGTGGCGGCCCTGAACACCTTCAGCCTGGCGGCGGACGAGCAGCCCATCGCCGAGGGCGAGTTCCTCGACGAGCTCTGAACCCAGGAACGGCGACAGGTCACCGCCCGCCGCCATGCCGCCCGGCCGGGGCGAGCCGACCTCCTACCTCGGCTCGCGCGCCGCGGTGGCTGACAACGTCACGGAGAGGGCCGTCCCGATCACCCGGCGCCCGCGCGTCCCCCTCGGCGTCGACCCCGAAGCCGCGAGGGCGCGAACAAGGTCCCGCACCCGCACGTGACAGCCGACCTCAAGGAGGGTCCTGCCTGGCCGGGATGGGCCGCTGCGGTGCCGTCCGATGGGGTGGGCCGCAGGGTGCTGACCGGCTGGGGCGGCCCTCAGGGCTCGGGGCCCTCAGGGTGCTGTCCGGCTGGGAGGGGCCGTCAGGGTGCCGTCCGGCGGGGCAAGGTGAGCAGCACGGCGACGGGTCGCCAGGATGTCGTCCGGCTGGGAGGGGCCGTCAGGGTGCCGGCCGGGGGGCCGGACGGAGCGGGGGCCGCGGCGGTAGGTCGGCCGCGCGGGGGCGGCTACGAAGGGTCGCTGTGGCGGGTCGGCCGGGCCAGCTCGCTCAGGGCCGCGTCCAGCGTGGGCGCCAGGGCATCGGCGACATGCGCCACGACGTGCTCGCCCCCACCGGCCACCAAGAGCCGGCCACCGGCCTGCGCCGCGTACCGCACCGCGTGGGAGAGCAGGTCGCCGCCCGCCGCATCGACGGCGCTCAGCCGGTCCGCGTCCACCACGACCAGCGGCGGGACGCGCCGGGCGAGGGCGCGCACCAGGGGCTGCTCCAGTACGTGAGCCGTGGCCTGGACGAGGGCGCCGCTGAGCGCGAGCACGATCACGCGGCCGGCCTCCCACTCCGCCACCCGCAGGGACGGCGGCTCCGGCGCAGGGAGGGGGTTCGGGCTCATGACTGTCCTTCGGAAGGCACGACACGACGATGCCGACCAGACTTCCCGGCTCACCGTCGCTGACGGTAGCAGATCCTTGCCCTGTGCAAGAAATGTACGGGGCCATGAAGAAGGCGGCGTGGTTGCTCCGTGCAAACCTTGCACACTGCGCTGAACCCCCGGCCGCCGCGCGGGCGTATCCCGGAGTGACCCAGCATCACTCGGAAGGGCCGCGTACGAGGCCCCGGAAGGGATGGCGCGCATGAGACTCGGCCGAAGCCGCGGGCTCCTCGTCAGTTGCGCCGCCGTCGCGCTGTGCGCGCTCGCCGCCTGCGCCCAGTACACGCCGACGCCGCGCTCCGGCGCCGGCGACCTCGGCGCGGCGCCGCCCGCCGCCGGGGCCGGGCCGACCCGTTCGCCCGTCCCGGCCCAGGCCGCGGCGGAGGCCGCCGACATCGGCACGCGGGAGACCAGGTGGGGGCCGTTGTCGGAGACCGACCGCGATCTCATCAGGAAGGTCCGGCTGGCGAGCCTGTGGGAGATGCCCATGGCCCAGGACGCGATGCAGCGCGCCGGCAGGGCGAAGGTCCGGGAGGTCAGCAGGCGGATCGCGGCCCAGCACCACACGCTGGACGGGCAGGTCCGCGACCTGGCCGCGAAGCTGGACGTCACGCTGCCGGTGAAGCCGACGGACGAGCAGCAGTCATGGATGAGCGACATATCCAGCAGATCCGGATCCGCCTATGACGTCACTTACGTCAAGTGGCTCCGCCTGGCCCACGGCAAGATCTTCACCCTGATCGGCACCGTGCGCGGGACCACGCAGAACACCTTGGTCCGCCGCTTCTCCGAGCAGGCCAACGCCGCGGTGCTCAACCACCAGCGCCTGCTGGAGAGCACCGGCCTGACCACTCCTGAGAGCTTCCCCACCCCGCCCGCGTGACCGGCGCGCGCCTCCGATGATCGTTCCGGACTCGCCAGGACGGCCCGTTGTTGGCATAGTGGACAACAACGCTATTGGCAAGGTGGACAACAATTCTCACCCGTCCTGGAGAGGATCGACGTGGCCGAACGACAGCGCCGACGGCGGGCGCCCGAGCAGTCGCGCGAGGAGATCCTCGACGCCGCGACCGAACTGATCGCCCGGTACGGGCCGAACGGCGTGGGCCTGCGCCGGGTCGCCGACGCGGTCGGCGTCACGCACGGGCTCGTGACCCACTACTTCGGCACCTACGACGCGCTGGTCCAGGCCGTGCTGCGGCGCGAGAACGAGCGCCAGCGCGAGCGGCTGCGCGAACGGATGCGCGCCGACCAGGGCGTGCCGTACTCGGAGGGCATGACGCGGGTGCTGTTCGAGACGCTGGCCGACGAGCGCTACGTCCGGCTGTGGGCCTGGTCGATGCTGCACGCGGAAGGCCCGGGCACCGTGTCGGAGGGATTGTCCGGCTTCGTGGACGCGATGGAGGCCGGCATCCGCATCGTCCTGCCCGAAGACCGGATGCCGGACCGTGCCCGGATCGAGGCGGTGGTGCTGCTCGGGCTGTCGGCGTCCTACGGGTTCGCGCTCGGGAAGCGGTCCTGGCTCGCCGGGCTCGGCCACGACCCGGCCGAACCGGCGCACGGGGACGCGTTCCGTACGGCGCTGGCCTCGGTGCTGGCCCACCACCTGGAGGGCGAGTCCTGATGACGGCGTTACTCCTTTCCGGAACGGCGATGGCCGGGGCGGTGACCGGAGGCGCGGACGGCGCGGGGCGGCTCCCGGTGTTCATCGGCCTGTTCGTGGTCGTGGTGATCGTGGTGACGAGGATGGGCGGGCGGGAGCTCCGGCCCGTCAAGCTGCTGGTGCTGCCGATCATCCTGCTCGTCGCCGGTCTCGCGCCGGTCCTCCCGCTCCTGCCGGAGGTCGAGCTGCACGGCATCGACTACCAGCTCATCGTCGCCGACCTGGTGGTGTCGGTCGGGCTGGGCGTCGTCCGCGGGTTCACCGTGCAGATCTATCCCAAGCCGGCCGCGATCTGGTACCGGTACGGGCCGGTGACCGTGGCCCTGTGGTGCCTGTCCATCGGGCTCCGCTTCCTGATCGGCGGCTACGGCGCCGGCCACGCCGCCACCGCGCTGTCGACGAGCGCCGGCGTCATCTTCATGCTGGGCCTGACCTTGTTGTGCCAGAACGTCGTCGTGATAGCCAGACGCCCCACTGGTGCGGGGGCGGGCGGGTAGTCCGGTCAGCCGGGCGCGGGTGCGGGCGGGCGGCCCCGGTCGGCGACCGGCCGTACAGGTGGCCGGTCAGCGGCCGGCCAGGCCGGGCAGGAGGGTGGCCGGTCAGCGGCCGGCCAGGCCGTGCAGGAGGGTGTCGATCACCCGGGCGGCCAGAACGTCGGGGTCGGCGTCGCGGGAGGCGGTGTGGGCGGTCTCGGCCAGGAGCGCGAGGTACGCCTGCCGCGCCCACCCGATGTCGGCGTGCGGGCCGAGCAGCCCCTCCTCCTTGGCCCTGGCGAGGGTCCGCTCGCACCGGGCCGTCACCTCCTCGCGGATCGCCCGCGCGGCCTCGCTCGTGGGGACCGGCCGGGCCAGGATGTACCGCCAGCCCGTCTTGATCTGCAGGATGTTGGCGGTGGCCTGGTGCAGCACCACCGCCGGGGGCGCCGTTTCCGGGCGCGCGGCCTCGACGGCGTCGGCGACCTCCTGCCAGGCGGTGGTCTCCATGGCTTCGACCAGCGCTTCCCTGCTGGCGAACCGGCGGTGGACGGTCACCCGGGACACGCCTGCGGCCTCGGCGATCTGTTCCATGGTGGCCGCCGGATTGACGCCGAACAGCTCCTCGGCCGCCGTCATGA
The DNA here is from genome assembly GCF_024172185.1 of Nonomuraea roseoviolacea subsp. carminata. Classification (GTDB taxonomy): domain Bacteria; phylum Actinomycetota; class Actinomycetes; order Streptosporangiales; family Streptosporangiaceae; genus Nonomuraea; species Nonomuraea roseoviolacea. The sequence goes on along the minus strand of NZ_JAMZEC010000001.1, from coordinate 9,616,054 downwards.
TCATCCGCATGCTCCGCTCCGCGTCGGCGCGCAGCGTCCTGGTCGTCCCCATGACGGAACGCTACAACAGGGCACAGGTGTGTGGATTAACGGAAACATCTTGTATCAGTTAGATCGAAATGCTGATACGTTCGGCTTCAGATAGCCGACCGAACAGGAGCACGCCGTTCATGACCACCACCATTCGCCCCCGGGCCGGGCTGCACCGCTGGGTTCCCCGCCTCACGCTCGCCGCCGCCACCGTGCACATGGCGGTGGGCGCCGTGGCCTCCGCCCCGCAATGGCGCGACATCCTGTCCGGCGGACTCTGGAACACCGTCGCCAACGACGACCACGCCCGCATGACGGCCCTGTGGTTCATGGTGGCGGGCGTCGCCCTCTTCGGCCTGGGGCTCCTCGCCAGGGAAGCGGTGATCGGCACCGGTGCGCTGCCCGCCGAGATGGGATGGACGCTCATGGCGGCCGGTGTCCTGGTCTCGGCGCTGGAGCCCGCATCGGGAGGCTGGTTGTTGATCGTCATCGGCGCGCTGGCGCTGGTGGCCACGCGCGACCGGCATCGTGCGCCGTGCGCCTCGGCGGGCGACCGATGATCAGCCCTGGGCTCATCGGTACGCATCGCCATGGATGGCCCGTAGTGGTGTCCATGGGATGATTTTGTCACTAGTTTCGTAACACGGGCGATCCGTTCGACTCGGCCAACGTCCCAGTCCAGCCGCACGAGCGGCCCTATCATCCGTATATGATGTACACGCAAGAGCTCGGCGGGCGGCGTTGATGCGCGAGACCGTCATCCCGATCCTGCCGTGCCGGGACATCGACGAGATCGCCGCCTTCTACGGCATGCTCGGCTTCGACACGACCCACCACCAGACCCGCCCGAACCCGTACCTCGCTCTCCGGCGCGACGGAATCGAGCTGCACTTCGCCGGCATCACCGGCTTCGACCCGGAACAGTCGTACGGCTCCTGCATCGTCGCCGTGGACGACACCGCCCGCCTGTTCGAGGACTTCGCCGCCGGCATGCGGGCCGCTCACGGAAAGCTGCTGCTCACCGGCATCCCGCGCATCACCCGGCCGCGCAAGCGGAAGAACACCGGCGACCTGGCGGGGTTCACCGTCGTCGACCCGGGCGGCAACTGGATCCGCATCTTCCGCTCCCAGGCCGAGCCCGCCCCCGCGGACGCCGGCGACGAGGCGAGCGGGCCGCTGGCCCGGGCGCTGGAGAACGCGATCGTCCAGGGGGAGGCCAGGGGCGACACCCACCAGGCCGCGAAGATCCTGGACGGCAACCTCGCCCGGGCCGGCGACCTCGCCCCGGTCATCACCCTGGTCGAGGCCCTCGTCTACCGGGCCGAACTGGCGGTCAGGCTCGGCGATCTCGACACGGCCGAGCGCCTGCTGGCCCGCGTCGCCGACACGACCCTGGACGACTCGCAACGCGAGCGCCTCTCCGACGCGCTGGCCAACGCCGCCGACCTGGAGCTCGCCGTACGGCCCGCGGTCCTCTGACCCGGACGCCGACCTCCGCCACCGCCCCCGGCACAAGCTGCTCGTCGGGCGTGCTCAGATGGGCGTCCCCGGATGGCGGGGAAAATCCTCGTTCCTGAGGCGCCCTCCGGCCGACCGCCGTGTCCTGGGGTCGCCCGTGCAGCCGCGGGTGGCGAGCATGGCGACCACGTCGTCCTCGGTGGGACCGTGCTCGGCCGGGCGGCGGCCGGTGATGCGGCGCGGCCACCTCCGCTCCCGTGCCGTCGGGCAAGCCCTGACCTCATAGGAAAGGGGCGGTGCCCGCGACACGCGGGCGCCGCCCCTGCGGCTTTCAGTCCTCGCCGCGCCAGGCGCGCAGCTCGCGGCGCGCCTGGTGGCGGCTGCGGCGACGCGTCTGGCGCCGGAAGTGGTACCACTCCCGGTTCCCGCCCTTGGTGAGGCATCCCAGCACGTAGTGGGCGGAGGAGCCCCAGTGGCAGGTGCCGGCGCGGTGGTTCGGGGAGACGCTGCCGGCGTCGATCTCGTCCGGCAGCGTGCACGGCCCGAACCGATGGTCGTGCACGGGCACGCAGGTCGCCATGGGCGTGTCGGCCAGACGCACCCACCAGGGACGGGTCTTGTCGGTCCTGCTCATACGGTCACCTTTCGGCTCCGTGACGCCCCGGGATGGGGCCGTCATGGGACCGTGCGCACCGTGATCACCTCCGACCTCGACCATCCTGATCCGACGCCACCGACGCTACCGCGAACGTCCGCCCCGCGCGGGGGAGCGCGGGGCGGACCGCGTCACTGGACGGCGCCGGACTGGGTGAGCAGGTTCTCGTACCAGGCGTCGTACGGGTGGTTGGTCGCCGCGTAGCTGGCCGGCGGGGTCGTCGCCCGGGAGGCCGAGTCGAAGTCCCAGCCGCGCACCAGCCGCCCCGCCTGCCGGGCCGAGACGATGAACGCCGACTCGGTCGCCGGCGCCCCGTAGAACAGGGCGCCCTGCTGGAGCTCGGCGCTGTCGCCCTTCTGGTACTCGACGAAGGCCGTCTGTGGGTAGCGGACGCGGTCGCCGGCGAACCGGTCGGTGTCCACGCGCAGGGTCTGCGCCGGGGTCGGGCCGTCCGCGCCGGTCCACACGTGCACGCGTGACGTGCCGCGCACGGAGGTGGTCTTGTCGAAGCGGGGGTCGGAGGTCTTCGCGTTCCCGGTCCACGAGACCGTCGCGGCGCCGGTGTCCAGCACGCCGTTCCAGGTCCAGTTCTGGCTGTTGTTCTGGCTGCGGTGGATCTCGCGCAGCCGCGTGCCGGCCGGGTCGGTGAAGGCGACCGTCGGCAGGACGCCGTTGTCGTACTGCCGGCTGGAGGACCAGGTGATCTCGCCGTCCGCGTCAAGGTGGCCGACGTGGTACCACAGCGTCGTCGCGCTCTGCGACTGGTGGACCTCGACCAGGTCGCCGTTGTCGTTCAGCGCGACGGCGGGCGTCTGGCCCGTGTCGTACCTGCCGTGGCGCAGCCAGGTCACCCGGCCGTCGGCGTAGGTGCCGGTCCAGTACCAGAGCACGCCGGCGCCCGAGTCGTGCACCTCGACGACCTGCCCCTTCGCGTTGATCGCGATCGCCGGGTTGTGGCCGAGGTCGCGCTTGTACTCCGCGCGGCTCTTCCCGTCGCCGGACAGCAGCGGCAGGACGCGGCCGCGCAGCGCGTCGACCGTCGGCGGGCTCGCCGGGTAGTCCTCGGCCCGCAGCAGGCGCGGCCCGAAGGCGGAGGTGAGTTCCCGGTTGAGCGCGGACAGGTTGCCGGCCGCGTACGACGGGTTGTCGGTCAGGTCGTCCTTGAGGTCGAGCATGACGACGACCGGCGCGGCGGCGGGGTGCTGCGCCGACCAGGTGTCGATCACGCCGAGCCAGTCGCGCAGCAGGTTCGACGCCGGGTTGCCGGCGTGGTCGACCTGGTCGCCGGGGGAGTCGTGGCCGACGGCGTAGTCGCGCGCGCTCGCGTACCCGTTGTCGTGGACGTCGAGCTCGACGAAGCGGACGCCGTGGTCGAGCTGGTAGGTGAGGGACTTCCTGGCGCCGGCGATGTCGCCGGAGTAGCTGTTGTGCGTGGCGCGGAAGACCGCCGATGGTAACGGCACGTCCGCGTCGGCCTGGGCGGTGCCGCCGGTCAGCAGCACGGACGCGGCCACGGCGGCCATGGGGAGCAGGGCCCTGGAACGGGTCATCCTCGGATCCTCACGTCGGGGGGTGGTGGTGACGAGGGAGTGCGGGATCATGATCCGGAGCCGCCGGGGGTTTGTCCAGCGTTCCTCGCCGCGGTGCGGCCGATCAGCAGCACAGCGGCAGGGCGCGCCGCAGGGGGAGGGCGTAGGGGTACACGCTGAACCGCTCGCGGCCCCGCAGGAAGCCGGAGCCGGCGGAAGGGCTGACGGGAAGGCGGTGCACCTCCCGCGTCGCGGACTCGACGCACCGCAGGTACACCTCGGCGCCGGGCTCGAAGCGGTGACGCAGCCGCCGGACGGCGGCGTGGACGTACCCGGCGGAATAGCGATGCGTGTACACGTCCGGGAACATCTCCGTGAGCAGCTCGGCCGTCCCGGCCCGCCCGTCCGTCCCGGCGCCGCCCAGCCCTGAGATCTCGAAGTAGCGCGGCATCAGGCCATGCCGCGGCATGGGCAGGAAGAAGTGGCTGCGCCGGTCCGGGCGCAGGTTGCTGAACATCGCCATGCTGAAGTCGAACTTGAGGCCGAGATAGGGCGCCAGGCCGTTGACCAGGTAGAGGAGCACGAGGCACGTCGTCGCGTACGGGGCCAGGGCGAAGGGGACGGCCCACGTCCCGCCCGCCTCGCCGGCGCCCGGGCCGAGGACGGTGAGCAGGCACCACAGGGACACGACGGCGAGGACGACGTTGTCGAGCAGGGCGACGTGACGCAGCCGGAAGCCGCGGAACCCGCCCAGCGTCGCGGCCACGACGCCGGAGCCGGCCAGCAGCGCGCAGAGCCCGGGCACGGACAGCGGCGCGAGTGACTCGACGTCGGTGAACGCCAGCAGCCCGCCCAGCATGATCAGCGAGAACTGGGCGTGGCCGGCGAAGCCGAAGAACGCGTGCATGACCACGGCGGCGGCGATCACCCAGAGCGTGCGCACGCCGAGCGCCAGCCCGGCGGCGGCGCCGAACTCGGCCGCGACCACGGCGGCGGACAGCGCCCTCGCCAGGCGCCGCGGCACCCGGCGCGGGCTGACGCCCAGCCTGAGCGCGTACTCCATCAGGAGTCCGCTGCCGCAGCTCAGCCGCGGGTCGAAGTAGTCGCGGTTCAGCTTGTGCAGGCCCGCGACGACGTACGTGATGATCGTGAACTGCCGCACCAGGCCCAGCGCGTACGCGTCGTCGAGGCCGCCCCCGTGACCGGAGGAGAGGCCGAAGGCGCGGTCGGCGGCGAAGGCGAGCAGCATGAACCAGGCGACGGCGAAGTGGTTGGGCAGCCGCTTGGGGAAGGACGCGGCCATCAGCGACAGCGCGGCGAGGGCGAGCGCCGGGGTCCAGCGCCAGCCCGGGACGACGACGGCCGGCGCGGCGCACGCCACGAACAGGACGTGCGCCGCCACCCGGGCCGGGCCGCGCAGGCTCAGCCCGAGGACGGGGGCGTCGTCGTCGACGAAGTGCCGCCACCCCCGGGACGACAGGTAGACGGTCTCGTGGACGACGAGCCCGAGACCGATGAGCCGCAGGGTCAGCAGACGGGCCGCCCTCCCTCCTCGGCCGCTCGTCCCGGACCGGGCAGGGCTCGCCCCGAACCGGGCAGAAGGAGCGCGTCGAGCTGCTTCGCCACCGCGGCCGGGGACCGGTCGGCGGCGAGCGACGCCGCCAGCGACACGAGCGGCCCGGGCAGCTCGACGTCCGTCCAGGAGGACGGCCGGAACACCAGGTAGCCGGCGGAGTCCCGGGGACGCAGGCGCCGGACGGCGTCGAGGAGCCGCCAGCTCTCGGAGAAGGCGACGCCGTCCACGCTGAGCGCGCGGCCACGCCGGGCGGCGAACGCCCGGGAGTGCTCACGCAGCCGCGCGACGTCATGCCAGACCGGCAGCGCCCGCGCCGGGCGGAGCGTCACCGCCTCCCGCAGCTCGCCCGTCCCCGCGGCGGCGGGCGGGTCGTCGCCGAACAGGAAGCGTTCGCGCTGGGCGTGGCCGCACCTGGAGCGGATGGCGGCGAAGTGCTCCGACGCCACCGCCCGCTCCCAGACGTCGTAGGCGCGGGAGCGGTCGAGGCCGGCCTTCACCTCGTACGCGAGCCGCTCCTCGAAGTCGTGCCCCGGGACGAGCTCCCGGATCGCCGTGACGCCGAACGTGTCGGGCGAGCGCTCGATGGGCGAGTGCCGGTTCAGGCAGAAGACGGAGAAGTCGAGCAGGTCGATACGCGAACGGTGGGCCGCGGTGAAGTCGATCGTCTCCTGGGCCTCCTCCTCCGTCTCGCCGGGGAAGCCGATGATGCACATGACGTGCGCCTTGATCCCGACCTCCGCGCAGTCGCCGATGACGCGCTCGATCGTGGCGACGGAGATGCCCTTGTTCATGAGGTCGAGGACCCGCTGGTTGGCCGACTCCATCCCGAACGACAGCACCCGGCAGCCGGACTCGTGGGCGAGCCGGAAGTCGTCGCGCGTCAGGGACCTCTCCATCCGCGTCTCGCACCCCCACCGCAGGTCCGCTCCCGACTGCGTGATGGCGCGGGAGATGTGCCGCAGCAGCTTCGGCGACATCGACTCGTCGACGAAGTAGACGTGCCGGCAGCCGTGCCTCTCGGCGAGCGTGGCCAGGTCACGGCCGATGAGCTCCACCGGGCGCACCCGGTAGCTGTCGCCGTAGATGTGGTGGTGGGTGCAGAAGGCGCAGTTCCAGTAGCAGCCGCGCGACGCCAGCAGCGGCAGCACGGGGGCGGGCATCAGGTAGTCGCGGAGGGGGAGGCCGTCGAAGTCCGGAGTCGGCAGGTCCTTGGCGGCCACGGGCCTGGGCATCCCGGTCTGCCGCACGTGGCCGTCCCGGCGGAAGATCAGCCCGGGGATGCCGTCGAGGGACTCCCCGGTGTCCAGGTGGTCGAGGTAGGAGACGAGCGGCCGTTCGCCCTCGTAGACGACGAACGCGTCGACCAGGTCGAACAGCCATGGGTGGTGCCGCAGCCGGTCGCGGTGGGAGGTGAAGAAGGGGCCGCCGAGCAGGATCCGCGCCCCCGGCCGTCGCAGCCGCAGCCATCTGGCCAGGGCGAGCGCGGGATAGACCTGCCCGCGGTAGACGACGGAGATCCCGACGACGTCCGCGAGGAGCTCGCCGGGGGCGACGAGCCGGTCGTAGGCGGCCATGAACGGGCAGTCGTCCCGGGCGAGCGCCGCGCGCAGCTCCCGGGGGTCGGCCGCCGAGGCGGCGAAGACCGGGTCGACGAGGTTGAGCTGGTCGGGTGGGCGGTCCACGGTGGCGGCGGACAGCGCCTCGGCGATGACGGTGTCGGCGACGGCCATCTCCGTGGCGTCGTTGACGGCGGCGGCCGTGCGGACGGCCCGCAGCGCCGCCGGCAGGAGGTCCGCGACCGCCGGGCCCCGGCCCGCGACGTCGAGGCAGTGCTGGAGGTGGAACGCCTCGCGGCCGGTGAGGCTGCGCCTCTCCAGCGCGCGGGCCGTCGTCTCCGCCGCGGCCACCCGCTCGCGGACGGCCTCCGGGGTGAGCAGGTGCCGGATGTAGCGCAGGTTCAGGTCCGCCTGCCCGACCTCGTGCCGGGACTCCTGCCGCACGTACGCCTTGAGCACCGCGGTGCTCAGGTACGGGTAGTTCGCCCCGGTCAGGGGCGGGAACACGAGATCGAGTGTGGCCATGTGAGCCTTCCGCTGCGCGGACGCGCCCGCGCCGTGACGGGTCCACGACGCGGGTCTGCGACACGGTCTACGACTGGTCGAAGTCGATGGCGAACAGCTGCGCCAGGCGCCCGGTCCGGGTGTCCTCGCCGAACCCGTCGGAGGCCGCGTGGAAGTACTGCCCGTCGAACAGCACCATCCTGTTGAAGCGCATCTCGATGACATGAACCAGATCCCACCGGGTGGGATCGGCCGCGTCCGCGCGGAAGCGCAGCAGTTGCTCGCGCGACGCCCCCGCGCAGGAGAAGGCCCCGGTCGGGCGGTGACGGAACAGCCGCAGCCCCTCGCGCGCCGCGCAGTCGCCCGGGGCACTGAGGTAGCAGACCGCCGCCCAGCGGCCCGTCCGCTTGTGGGCGTGGATCGAGTCGCGCTGCCCGTCGAGGAGGAGCGCGAACACACCCGCCGACGGGCGGCCCCAGAAAAGGCGGGACCGCTCGATCTCGTCCCAGTTCGGTTTTCCGGGAATTCCCGTCCGACGGGCGAGCTCGTGGAAGACCTCGGCGGTCCGCGGGTGCCGCTGCAGAGAATGCGTTCCCGCCCACGACCCGGTGAACGGTTTCGCGAATTCCGCCGCGAGGGCGAAATCACGGACCTCTCCGGGGTCGGCGTAATAGTCGTCCATGACGCGCAGGAAGAATTCCGGCGGCAGCGCCGCGTCGGAAATGCGCGCCGGGCCCGTGCGTTCAGTCATGCACGGGCGCGTGGACGCGATGCCGGATCCATTCGGGGATGCCGGAGCGTTCCAGCGACTGGTCGACCGCGATCTTCATGGCCTCGGCGAACGCGGTGTGCTCCAGCTCGAATCCTTCTTCGGCGGCGTACCGGCGGACCTCCTCGAAGGTCTGCAGCCGGTCGAGTTTCGCCTGCCGTTCCGGGGATTCGAGACATTGGTCGATGAAGTTCAGCGCTGTGCGGACACGGTCGACGGCGTCGTCGCGTGATGCCATGTGACCCCCCTATTGGTCCCGTGTTCCCTCAGGCTCGACTCATCGCGTGCCGGTGTCAATGTCCATATGCGGACAAAGCTGGGGTTCCAATAAGAGGGGCGTTCTGGATTTCGAAATCTTGAAAAAGGCGGTTCAGTCGTTCGCGCCGGATTTCAGGCGCGACCGCTCGCTCCGCCGCAGCTCGCCGCGAGCAGCCCGCCGCGGCCCCGGGCGCGTGGCGCCTCCCGGTCACCTGGGGAGACGCCCCGCGCCCTCGCGATCGGCCGATCGGCCGGTCGGCCGGGCGGTCAGCCGGCCAGCCGCCGCCGCAGGTGCTCCTTGCCCTGCTCGGCGCCCTTGCGGCTCTCGCCCTGAGCCCTCCGGAAGAAGTCCGCGAGCTCGGTGTCGCCGTTCCGCTCGGCGTCGGAGATGTAGGTCTCCAGCCGCAGCGCGTTGCTCAGACACTGCTCGACGAACCAGATGAGGTTGTAGTCCTTGTCCTTGGTCCCTGTGACCGCACCGGTTTCCTGGGTCGACGGATCCATCAGTGCCTCCACTCCAAGACTCGGAGATCCCCCGCGGCACCTGACAAACGGATCCGTACCCGGGCCGCGGCGGATGTACCACGCCGACGACGCGCGCCTCAGGCGGGCGTCCGGCGGCGTCTCAGATGCCGGCGGACCAGGAGGGCGGCGCCCATGGCGAGGATCGCCAGCGCCCCCGACGCGGCCAGCCCCCACCCCAGCGGCGAGTCCAGGCTGGCGGCCAGGCCGATGGCGCCGGCCTGGGCCGGGAACGACAGGGTCCCCGTCGCGGTCCGCCTGATCTCCCCGCTGCGCAGCGCGAACCGGAACTGCCACGGGCCGTTCGGCAGGTCCTCGCCGAGGACCACGGTGATGCGGCCGCGGTCGCCGGGCGCCAGGGTCGTGCCGCGCTCGATGGGGAACGGCCCCGCGCTCAGCGAGCTCGGCCCGCCGGACAACGTCACCTGCCCTTCGAGGTCCACGGCCCGGTGGCCGGTGTTGGCGACGTCCGCGACGATCGACGGCGCGCCCTCCGCGGTCCGCCGCGGCACGATCTCGCCGATCTCGAAGTCGGACGGCAGCTCCCCGCCAGGGCCGACGTCCAGGTAGGCGCGGATGCCGACCCGGTTGACCAGGGCGACATTGCCCTTCGGGCCCGGGTCGGAGGAGGACACCTCCGCCCAGATGACGGCGTACCGCTCGCCCTCCGTGGCCTTCTCCGGCACGCGGACGGTGGCCTTCACCTCCGCGCGGCCGCCCGGTCTGAGGCGGATCCTGGAGCGGTCCAGCGTGATCCACGAGCTGAGCTCGTTCGCCGAGCCGAAGGGCGCGAACGTGAAGCGGCCCCTCTCGATGCCCGCGGCGCCCGTGTACAACCGCGCGCGGACGGGGCGGGTCGCGTCGGTGACGACCTCGAAGCGCCGGGTGAAGGTGGTGCCGGGATTGACGTGGTCGACGATGTAGCGCTGGGCGCGCGGGTCGGCGACGCGGCTGGCGGGCACCTCGACAAGCCTGATGCCGATGGTGCTCCCGCCCGCCGCGTCGTTGTCGCCCGCGCTCCCGCGGCCGGCCGCGGTGGCCGGCGGCGCCGCCCACGTCCCGAGCGAGGCGAGCGCGAGGAGGGTGGCCAGCGCTGCTCGGACGAGGGGGTGGCTAGGCAACGGAGTGTCTCACCGTCCCGGTGTAGGTGCCGGCCACGGCCTGGGCCGGGACGTCGACCACGATGGTCGGTACCCAGGAGGCCGAGTTGTTGCCCGAGCCGGTGGTCTTGCTGAACGCGACGCGGACCTGGTCCAGCACGACCGCCGAGGCGGCGTTGGTCTGGCCGGGGACGAAGGTGCCCGTGCCGGTGGTGGCGGTCGCGGGGCCGGACCAGTAGCTGATCCTGCTGTTGGCGATGGTCTCGGCCGGCGTGCCGCCGCCGGTGGTGAAGTCGCTGGCCGACACCTGAGCCACCCAGGTGGCCGTCAGCGCGGTCCGCTGGTCCGACACGGTCACCGTGCCCATCGTCCCGCTGATGCTGCCGCCCGGAGTGCCGGTGCCGACGCTGACCGGTCCGTCGGGCACCGTGATCTGCAGGCCGGCGCCGGAGCTGACGGTGAAGAGCACCGTCGTGGAACACGTCGTCGACGCGGCGCAGGTATCGGCCCGGGCGGGCTGCGCGGCCACCGTGGTGACGGTCACCACGGCGGCGGCTGCCCACAGGGCACCGTAACGGCTCTTGAACACTGCCGATCCCTTCGAAGAAGCGCCCCAGACCGCGGGGCCCGACACACGGAGCCACATTCTGCGCGTGACCGGAGAGTCCGGAACGTGACCCCGCGCGGTGACTGGCGACTTTTTGCCGTGATCTGACGGTTCTCCGAAAAAGGTCGTGCGTGCGCTTCGAAAGGCGATTCCCGGGTCGATCGGCGACCGAATGAAGGGCGATACCCGATTCTCCGGCCACTACATCGTGAATGCGCTGCGTTGGCGGTGAATTTGCCTCCTGAAAGCACGGCCCGCCGACGTGCCGCGCCGTTCTCGATCTAGGATTCCTTCGGCCCTTCCAGCCCCGCCGGACGAGAGACCCGAGGAGTCGCCACGTGAGGAAAGCGGCCGCCGTCATCCACGCGCTGGTGATCCCCGTCGCCCTGGCGTACGGACCGGCCGTTCCCGGCGCCCGTGCCGAGGTGAGCATGGCCGTCCACGCGACGGTCGCGGCGCGCGCCGAGCACCCGCTGGAGATCATCGTGCCCACCACCGCGAGCCTGGGCACCGGCAGCCGGGGCGGCAGCATCAGCGCCTCGCTCGGCACGGTCACCGTCAACGACAGCCGGTCGGGCAACCGCAGCTGGACCGCGACCGTGTCCGCCACGGACTTCACCACCGGCAGCGGCTCCGGTCTGGAGACCATCACGAAGGCCAACATCGCCTACTGGTCCGGCCCGACCACCGCGCAGACCGGCACCGGCACCCGCACGCCCGGACAGGCCACGGCCGCGCAGCGCGTCGCCCTGAGCATCCCGGCTGTCGCCTTCCGGGCGAGCAAGGGCCCGATCGTCACCTCCACGAGCTGGCAGCCCACGATCGTCGTCAGCGTTCCGCAGGGCGCGATCTCGGGCGTCTACACGGGGACCATCACCCATTCGGTGGCCTGACCACGTCGCGGGCCGTTCAGCCGATGAATTGAGGGAGACGTGACCCGCCACTGGTGAAAAGGCCGCTAAGGGACGGCGGCGCGCGCAGGATCATTCGGAGCGCCGGGCGGAATTCCTTTTCTCGGCCACCGGGCCGTCGGCGGGACGGCTCCTCACCACGCGACCGTCCTGTCCGCAGCCCCGCGTTCTCTCTCTTCGATCTGGAAGGATGTCATGCCTTTCCGCAGTCGATTCGTCGCCTCCCCGCTCGCGGCCCTGGCGCTGCTCGCCGGGTCCGGCCTGCCCGCCTCCGCGTCGGCCGACCCGCCGAGCCCGAACACGCACCTGCGCCCGTGGGTGAAGCTGTGCCTGACGCTCAAGCGCATGCCGGGGCACCGGCACATCCGCTGCAAGTACCCGCCGGCCAACCCCAGCCCGCGCGCCGAGCGGCGCGCGCACGCCCTGCGCACCCCGTCGATCAGCGAGATCTCCATCACGACGAGCCCGGCCACGCCGGTCGGCATCACCAGCGGGCCGGACGACAACCTGTGGTTCACCGAGAACTACGCCAACAAGGTCGCCAAGGTGACCACCGGCGGGCTGTTCACCGAGTACTCGCTGCCCAACGCGGTCTCCGAGCCGGCGCACATCACCACCGGCCCGGACGGCGCCCTGTGGTTCACCGAGGCGATCGGCAACCGGATCGGCCGCATCACCACCAGCGGCAGCATCACCGAGTACGAGCTGCCCACCGAGAACGCCTACCCGTGGGGCATCACCGTCGGCCCCGACGACGCCCTGTGGTTCACCGAGATCGACGCCAACAAGATCGGCCGCATCACCACCAGCGGCAGCATCACCGAGTTCAGCCTGCCGACCTCGGGCGCGTACCCCTGCCTGATCACCACGGGCCCGGACGGCAAGCTCTGGTTCACCCAGGCGCTGGCCCAGGGCGTGGCGAAGATGACGACCAGCGGGACGGTCACCGAGTACGCCGCGCCCAGCAACGACGCGATGCCGATCGGCATCGTCACCGGCCCCGACGGCAACCTCTGGTACACCGACGGAGCCGGCCGGGTCGGCAAGGTGACCACCTCGGGCAGCTTCACCGAGTACTCCGTCGGCGACCCCGACAGCTTTCCGTGGGGCATCACGCTCGGGCCGGACGACAACCTGTGGTTCGCCGAGCAGGTCGGCAGCAACATCGCCAGCGTGACCACCTCGGGGACGGTCAGCGAGTACCCGACCCCGACCTCGATCGCGGGACCGTTCCAGCTCGCCGTCGGCTCCGACGACAACCTGTGGGCCACCCTGGACTACGTCGACAAGCTCGCCGTCATCACCCCCTGACGCCCGTCGCCACGCCCCGACGCCCGTCGCTCAGCGGACGTCGGGGGCGGCCGGCGGCGTCCCGCCGCCGGCCGCCCGCGCGTCCCGCCGCCCCTTCACAGACTGTGGCGCGCCTGGGCGGCGAGGAACTCCTCCCAGGTACGGCGGCCGACGGCGCGGTCCGGGGCGAGGTTCGCGCCCTCCCGGAACGCGGCGGCGGCCCGGCCGGGCGTGCGCATGGGCACGACCAGCCGCCGCCTGCCCCCGGCCCGCAGGTAGTCGCGGGCCAGGTCCTCCATCGCGTGCACGCGCGGCCCGGCGATGTCGGGCACGAGACCGGCCGGCTCACCCAGGGCCAGCTCCGCGAGCCGGGCGGCCACCTCGCCGGTGTCCACCGGCTGGAACCGGACCCCGCTCCACGTCGGCAGCACCACCGGCAGCTTCGCGAGCTGCCGCAGCGTCATCAGCACCCAGTCGTGGAACTGCGTGGCGCGCAGCGTGGTCCACGGGATGCCCGACTCGGCCACGATCCGCTCGGCGGCGCGCTTGGCGGCGAAGTAGCCGAACATCGCGCGGTCGACGCCGCTGACGACGGGCACCCGGTCCACGCCCACGACCGAGATGTACACCAGATGCCGCGCACCCGCGGCCGAGGCCGCCCGCACCAGGTGCCGGGCCTTGTCGTCGTCGCCCTTGGCGCTTCCGGCGCAGTGCACCACGGTCGCGGCCCCGCGCATCGCGGCGTCGAGCCCCTCGCCGGTGGACACGTCGCCCCGCACGTACGCGACGCCGTCGCGGGCCTCGCGGTCCGTGCGGCTGAGCACCCGCACCTCGTGGCCCGCCGCGCGCAGGAGCGGCACGACGAGGCGTCCCAAGGTGCCCGTACCGCCGGTGACCAGGATGGATGACGTCATGACTGCCTGCTCTCGTGTCGTTGCTTCAGGTCTCTGCCTGCTCGACACGCGGCGGGAGGCGAATGTGACACGGACCCGGCCGGGCCCTCGGACGCCACGCGCTCGCGCAGGTCGGGGCGGGGGCGGTGCTGACGCCGTCCCACGACGCCAGGAACCCGGTCGTCGCGGCCGTTCCGGTGTTCCTGACCATGACCTCGCCCTGGAAGCCACCCGCCTCCTGGCCGGTGTTCCTGAACGTCGCCGGGAGCAGGCAGGCGCGCCGATCGTAGGAGCGCGCGCCGGCGGGCGACTTCGCGAGCGCGTTCCTGAGAGTCCGCCGTGATTGACGTGGCCGTTCTGTCGCGTTCGGCGCGCGCGGCATAGCCTGACGGAGTGACGCGACCCCCCGAACGCCTGCCGTCCCGCTTCTGGACGGCGCCCGCCGTCGCCGCCGCGCTCGCCGACGGCGACGTGCCGGCGCTGCTCGACGAGATCCGCCAGGCGCGGGGATGGACCCAGGCGCAGCTCGCGGAGGTGGTCGGATACTCGCAGAGCTGGGTGTCCAAGGTGGTGCGCGGCCGGCAGCCCCTCACCGTGGGCCAGGTGCGGGAGGTGGCCGTACGGCTCGGGGTGCCGCTCCACCTGCTCCGCTTCGGCGCGTCCGGAAGCGACGACCCCGCCCGGCCGGACGGACCCGCGGCGCAGGGCTCGGCGGGCGGCACTCGGATCCGGCCGGACGGACCCGCGGCGCAGGGCTCGGCGGGCGGCACTCGGATCCGGCCGGACGGACCCGCGGCGCAGGGCTCGGCGGGCGGCACTCGGATCCGGCCGGACGGACCCGCGGCGCAGGGCCCGGCGGGCGGTACGCGGATCCGGCTCGACGAGTCGGCCGCCCAGAGCCTGACCAGCGTCACGCGCGCCCGGCGGCGGCTGGAGCCGGGCACGCCCGCGCGGCAGCTCGCCCGCGAGGCCGTCGCCCACGTCGACCTGGCCGGCCGCGTCCTCGACCACGTCCTCGGCGACCAGGTCACCGGCCGGGCCGACGCCCACACCGCCGGGCACCTGCGGGCCGGGCTGAGCGAGGCGGCCGGGTTCGCCGCCTGGCTGCACGGCGACATGCAGGACCTGGGCACCGCCCGCACCTATTACCGGCTCGCCGTCCAGAGCGCCCGCCAGGCCGGGCACCCGCTGCTGGCCGCGTACATGATCGGCAGCCGGGCCGCGTTCGAGGTGGAAGCCGACGACCCGGTGCTGGCGCTCACGCTGGTCGCCCAGGCGCGGCGCGAGCTGGGCGAGCGCCCGCCGGCCACCGCCGGCGCGTGGCTGGCCAGCATCGAGGCGCTCGGCCACGCGGCCGGGCACGACGCCGAGGCCGCCGGCACGGCGCTGCGCCGCGCGGAGAGCGCGGTCGCGGCCGGCGAGCGGTCGGGCGCGCCGCCCTGGCCGTGGGTGTTCCCCTTCGACCAGGCCAAGCTGGCCGGCTACCGCGGTCAGGTGTCGGTACGGCTGGGCCGCGCCGAGGAGGCCCGCAGCGCGCTGTCGGAGTCGCTGTCGGCGGGCCGGCCGGCGGTCAAGCAGCGCGGCGTCCTGCTGACCGAGATGGCGGCGGCCCAGGCGATGGCCGGGCGGCACGAGGAGGCGTTCCAGTCCGTCTCCACCGCGCTCGCCGTGGGCGTCACGTACGGCTCCGAGCGGATCATCCACCGTGCCCGGCGCTTCCGCCGCGCCTACACGGGCCCGGTGACGGCCACCGTCCGCACCTTCGACGAGAGACTGCTCGCGACGATCACCTAGGAAGAAGGCAGCGCCATGTCCCGCATCGCGTTCACCGGCCACCGCGGACTCCCGCCGGAGACGGCCGAGCTGGTCGACGGCGCGATCCGGGAGGCGCTCGCCGGGCAGGGCGCCCTCCTCGTCGGGCTGTCGTGCCTGGCCGACGGGGCCGACCAGATCTTCGCCCGCGCGGTCCTCGACCTCGGCGGGTCGCTGGAGGCGGTGGTGCCCGCCGAGGACTACCGCGAGGCGCTGCCCGAGGGCGCGCACCGGGCCTACGACGAGCTGTACGAGCACGCCGCGCGGGTGCACCGGCTGCCGTTCGTGGAGTCGACCTCGGAGTCGCACCTGGCCGCCGGACGCCGCATGCTGGACGGCGCCGACGAGCTGCTCGCGGTGTGGGACGGGCTGCCCGCCCGCGGCGTGGGCGGCACGGCCGACGTGGTCGCCGAGGCCGTGGACCGCGGGATCCCGGTCCACGTCGTCTGGCCGCGCGGCGCCCACCGCGACTGACCCCGCGACGCCCACCATGTCTGGCCGTGCGGTGCCTACCGGGACTGATCCCGCGACGCCCACCGTGTCTGGCCGTGCGGCGCCTACCGCGACTGACCCCGCGACGCCCACCATGTCTGGCCGTGCGGTGCCTACCGGGACTGATCCCGCGACGCCCACCGTGTCTGGCCGTGCGGCGCCTACCGCGACTGACCCCGCGACGCTCACCTCGACCGGCTCCGCGGAGAAGGTGACCTGCCGCGCGGCGGGCGCGCGGGTGACCCCTGCGCACCGGCGACGGTGGCGGAGTTCCCGGACCGGCTCGCGGGCGAGGGAACCGGTGGTCAGCGCAGCAGCAACTGGCCGAGGGACACGGTCCCGACCCCCAGGATGAGGAGGCGGAGCACCCGCGGGCTGAGCCGGCGGCCCACCGTGGCGCCCAGCCGGCCGCCGATGGCCGAACCGGCCGCGAGGAGCCCGACGGCCGTCCAGTCGAACTCCCCGGCGACGAGGAAGAACAGGGCGGCGGCGGAGTTCACGAGCGCCACCAGCACGTTCTTGACGGCGCTGAGCCGCTGCATGCTCTCGTCGAGCAGGGCGCCCATGAGCGCCAGGTAGATGATGCCCTGGGCGGCGGCGAAGTAGCCGCCGTAGACGCTCGCCAGCGTCAGCCCCGCCAGCAGCAGCGGCCCGCCGTCGGGACGCGCCGGCCGCCCGGACGTCTCCCGGCGGCGTCTGACGCGTGCGCCGATCCAGGGCTGCAGGGCGATCAGGACGAGGGCGAGCGTCACCAGCACCGGGACGATCGTCTCGAACGCCGTGGCCGGCAGCGCCAGCAGGAGCGAGGCCCCCGTGACGCCCCCGGCCAGGGAGCCCGCGCCCAGCCGGACGAGCCGGCGGCCCTGGCCGCTCAGCTCCTTGCGGTAGCCGATGGCGCCGCCGACGGAGCCGGGGATCAGGCCGAGCGCGTTCGAGACCGTCGCGGTGACCGGCGGGAGCCCGACGGCGAGGAGGACGGGGAAGCTGATCAGCGTGCCGGAGCCGACGACGGTGTTGAGGCCGCCGGCGGCGATTCCCGCCGCGAAGACGGCGAGCAGCTGCGCCAGGGTCACGCCGCGCGGTCCCGCGCGGCAGTGGCGGCGGCGTCGGCGGCGACGAGGAGGTCGGGGCGGGAGCTCATCCTCGGAGCATAGGAGGACGACCCTTCGACCGGGGCCGAAGGGTCGTCGCCCTGGGCGGGGACGGGGTCCCGCGGGCGCGTGTCCCGCGCGACCCCGCCGGTCACCGCGTGGCGCGGGTCAGTGGTTCCACCAGCCGCCGCCTCCGCCGCCGCCGCCTCCGCCGCCTCCGCCCCAGTGGCCCTTGCACCACTGGAGCTCCCAGGCGCCGTGGCGCCAGCAGTACTTGCACTGGCGGCCGTGCCACCAGCGCCACGTGCACCTGTTGGCCGCGGACGAGGTGACGTGCTGGGACGAGGGCGTCGCGCACTTGGGGGCGGCGTTGGCGGCCGGTGTGGTGGCCGCGCCGCCCACGACGAGCGTGGAACCCGCCAGAGCGGCGGTGATGACGAGACGCTTGAGCATCAGAGATCACTCCCTGAGATGAGGATCGCCTTCCGGACATGACCGGCGATCTGGCTGGAGCGTCGAATTCGGTTTTTCCCGGGATACGCCGGATGCGGCGCACTGAACTCAGGCTAAGGGGGGTGGTGGGCGGCGTCTCCCGGCAAGAGGCAAAGCCTTATTTCCGGATATATCACTGCACGGCGTGAAATATCTGATATGTGCGGATTGGCGAGGCCGCGTGGGGGAATTCCGTGCCCGGCCAAAGGATGCTCCGAGCCGGGTAAATTCAGTCTGCCTGCTGGTTTGTGGTGGCGTCGGCTCGTCCGGCGGCGCTTGTCGCGGGCCTTTCCCGGGCGTCTCGCGCTCCGTCCGGGGAAACGCCCTCGGGTACGGGGAAAGGCGAACCCTCTTGCGGGTGAGGGTATGCGAAACGGATTCCTTTGGGTCGGTCACGAACCCCCGGATCCGCGAATGTCGTGAAACAACCGTTCAGGTCAGGAGGCGGAGCCCACCAGGTGGCTGTCGTCGTGCGGGTCGTCGAGCCGGTCCAGCCGGGCCCGCCCCCGCAGGCGCATCAGCGTCACCGCCGCCACCGCCATCAGCGCCCCCGCCCCGCACACCGCCCAGCGCGGCCCGGCCCAGTCGGCGACGACGCCCTGCAGGAGCCCGCCCACCGGCAGCGACGCCGTGTAGGTCATGATCCGGCACGCCATGACCCGCCCCCGCATCCCGTCGGCCACGATGACCTGGATCGAGGTGTTCACCGACGAGATGACCGCCAGGAACGATCCACCCACGACGATCAGCGCCGCGACCCCCCACGCGTACCCCGGCGCCGCCCCGAAGGCGATCATGGACAGCCCGTACAGCACCAGCCCCCAGCGCACCACAAGGCCGAGCCGCAGCTTGTGGTGCCAGCCCGAGACGAGCGGCGCCGCCACGACCGCGCCCAGCCCGAGCGCCGCGTTGAGCAGCCCGAGCCCGACCGGCCCCGCCTCGAAGACGCTGCCCGCGAACACCACCGTGAACTGGAAGATCGGATGGCCGAGCACCCCCACCAGCACCGATACCACCAGCGCCATGACGAGCCCCGGCTGACGCCGGATGTAGCGGGGCGCGGCGAGGAAGCGGCGGGTCATCCCCGCGGGCGCCGCCTGCTGGGGCCGTCCCGCGCGCGGGTGGATCGCCGCCAGCGCCGCGAGCACGAACAGGAACGACACCGCGTTCAGCAGGAACGTCCACGCGGGCCCCAGCACGGCCAGCAGCAGGCCGGCGAGGGCCGGGCCGAGCGAGCGGGCGGTGTTGAACTGGAGGCTGTTCAGGGTCACCGCCGAGTGCAGGTCGCCGCGCGGCACCAGGTCGCTGACGAACGACTGCCAGGTCGGCATGTTGAACCCCGCGAAGACGCCGCCGAGGCTCACCAGCACGAGCATGACCACCGGGTCGCGCTGCCCGGACGTCCACACCAGCCACAGCAGCAGCGCGGAGACGGCCATCCCCGACTGGGTGACCAGCAGGATGCGCTTGCGGGAGCGCCGGTCGGCCAGGGTCCCGCCCACCGGCGACAGGAACACGCTGGGCAGGAACTGCGCCAGGCTGACCAGCCCGACCCAGAAGGCGCTGCCGGTGATCTCGTACAGGACGTACGGCACGGCCAGGTTGCTGAGCCAGCTCCCGGTGCTGGAGACCAGGGCGCCGCCCCAGAAGATCGTGAAGTCGCGGTGGCGGAAGGCCCGCAGGGAGTGGCGCACCCCGCGCGGCGCGTCGGCCCGCCCGCCCTCGGCGGAGGGCGGGCCGTCGGAGGCATCGGCGGCATCGGCGGAGGGCCGGCCGTCGGAGGAGGACGTGCCGCCGTCGGGGCCGGGGCCGGGGGCGGGTGCAGGGGGCACGGGGGCGCGCGGCTCGGACGGCTGCGACGGGGGAAGGCGTTCCTGCTTCACGCGTGCATTCCTCCCCCGTCAGGCGGGCGCGTCAGCGCCGCGACGCCGAGGATTGCGGTTTCCGCGCCCGGCGAAACGGGATGCGCACCGGGAGCGAGGCCGCGAAGGGGGTGAACGCGCCAAGGGCCGCAGGGGGTTGAGGACGGGGAGAGGACGTGAAGAGTGCGAGGACGGGGGAGGACGGATGAGGGGACGGGCGGGGACTAGGGAGGACGGACGAGGGGACGGGCGGGGACTGGGGAGGACGGGAAAGAGGACGGGAGGGGACGGGCGAGGACGGGAAGGGAGACGGGCGAGGACCGGCGAGGACGGGAGAGGGAGGGAGGGCGCCGCCGGAGGGACGGCGCCCGCCCCGGTCACTCGGCCGGCGGCGCGCCGGTCTCCAGGAGCCGGCCGCCGGACAGCTCCAGCCATCGATCCACCCCGATCTCCGCGAGGAACCGCTCGTCGTGGCTGACCACCACGAACGCCCCCTCGTACGCGGTGAGCGCGCCCTCCAGTTGCCCCACGCTGACCAGGTCGAGGTTGTTGGTCGGCTCGTCGAGCAGCAGGAGCTGCGGCGCCGGCTCGGCGAACAGCACGCAGGCGAGCGTGGCGCGCAGCAGCTCGCCGCCCGACAGCACGCCCACCGGCAGGTGCGCCCGCGCGCCCCGGAACAGGAAGCGGGCCAGCAGGTTCATCCGCTCGGCGTCCGGCATGGCGGGGGCGAACGCGGCCAGGTTCTCCGCCACGGTGCGCTCGGCGTCGAGCAGGTCGAGCCGCTGCGACAGATAGGCGACCCGGCCGTCGGCGCGCACGGTCCTGCCGCCGTCGGGCTCCAGGTCACCGCTGATCAGGCGCAGCAGGGTGGACTTGCCGGCGCCGTTGGGGCCGGTCAGCGCGATGCGCTCGGGCCCGCGCACGGTCAGGTCGACGCCCGGCTCGGCGAACAGGCCGCGGGCCAGCAGGTGTTCGCCGAGGAAGACCGTGCGCCCGGCCGGCACGTTGGTGCCGGGCAGCTCCAGCGCGATCCGCTGGTCGTCGCGCAGCGCCCGGCCGGCCTCGTCGAGCCGGGCCTTGGCGTCGCCGACGCGGGCGGCGTGCATCTGGCCCGCCCGGCCGGCCGACTCCTGCGCGCCTCGTTTCATGTTCCCCGCGAAGATCCGCGGCAGGCCGGCCGACTTCAGGTTGCGGGCGGCGTTGCCCGCGCGCCGCTCGGCCCGCTCCCGGGCCTGCTGCATCTCGCGCTTCTCGCGCTTGAGCTCCTGCTCGGCGCTGCGCACGGTCCGCTCGGCGGCCTCCTGCTCGGTGCGCACGGCCTCCTCGTACGCGCCGTAGTCGCCGCCGTAGAAGCGGACCTCGCCCCGGTGCAGCTCGGCGACGCGGTCGACGCGGTCGAGCAGCGCCCGGTCGTGGCTGACCACGAGCAGGCAGCCGGTCCAGTCGCCGAGCACGTCGTACAGGCGGCGGCGCGCGGCCAGGTCCAGGTTGTTGGTCGGCTCGTCGAGCAGCAGCACGTCGGGCCGCCTGAGGAGCTGCGCGGCCAGGCCGAGCGAGACGATCTGGCCGCCGCTCAGCGTGCGCAGCGCGCGGTCGAACGCGAGGTCGCCGAGCCCGAGCCGGTCGAGCTGGGCGCGGGTGCGCTCCTCGATGTCCCAGTCGTTGCCGATGGTGGTGAAGTGCTCCTCGCGGGTGTCGCCCGACTCGATGGCGTCGAGCGCGGCGATCAGCGGGGCGATGCCGAGGACCTCGGCCACGGTCAGGTCGCCGGCCAGCGGCAGGCTCTGCGGCAGGTAGCCGAGCACGCCGCCGACGGACACGCTCCCGGCACGGGGCCGGTACTCGCCGGCGATGAGCTTGAGCAGCGTGCTCTTGCCGGCGCCGTTGGGGGCGACCAGGCCGGTACGGCCGCCGCCCACGGTGAAGGACAGGTCGGTGAACAGGGGCGTGTCGTCCGGCCAGGAGAAGGACAGGCGGGAGCAGACGATGGACGCGTCGGACATGCGGGAGACCTCGTACGTAATCCCGGGCGCGCGACAGCCGCCCGGCGAAGGGGAAAGGGATCAGGGAACGACGACGGGGGCCACGTCGGCGGCGTCAACTGCGCCTGCCGGGGCCGGCCGGTCTCCGGTATCACCCGGAGATGTCGTCGTCACCTGCCATGACTGGTCTCCTGTTGCCCGCGGGCGCCGCGGTCTCCGGCCGCCCGATCACGAAAGAGCCTCCCACTTTAGCATCCCGCCCCGCGCTCCGCGTGCCGGGAACCGGCGCGGCTAGGGTGGTGGCCATGGGAATGGTCGGAACGGTCGGGCTGGTGCTGCACCCGCGACGCGACTCGGCGGAGGCCATCAGGGACATCCTCCGCTGGGCCGACGGGCGCCACGTCACGGTGCTCGGCCTGCCCGAGGAGGTGGGCCGCATCGACTGCAGCGCGGTGCCCGTGGACGCCGACGCCCTGGTCGAGCGGTCGGACCTGCTCGTCAGCCTGGGCGGCGACGGCACGATGCTGCGCACCATGCGGCTCATCGCCGGGCGCCGCACGCCGGTGCTCGGCGTCAACCTGGGGCGGCTCGGCTTCCTCGCCGAGATCGACGTGCGCGACCTGCCCGCCACGCTGTCGGCCATCGACTCCCACGCCTACGCCGTCGAGCCGCGCATGGCCGTACGCGCCAAGCTGGGGGAGGAGGAGGTCACCGCGTTCAACGACATCGCGCTGGCCCGTATCCCCGGCGAGGGACTGGCGGCCATCAGCGTCACCCCGGCCGGCGACCCGTTCGTGCGCTACGCCGCCGACGCGGTGATCGTGGCCACCTCCACCGGGTCCACCGCGTACAGCTTCTCCGCGGGCGGGCCGATCGTCTCGCCGCGCGTCGAGGCGGTGCTGGTGGTGCCGGCGGCGGCGCACTCGGTGTTCAACCGCGCGCTGGTGCTGCCCGCCGACGAGGAGGTCATGCTGGAGGTGCTGCCGACCAGCGGCCGGGTGGCCGTCGAGGTGGACGGCGCGGTGCACGCCCACCTGTGCCCGGGCGACCAGGTGTCGATCGTCGCGGTGCCCGGCGCGGCCAACGTGGTGCGGGTCGGCAGCACGTTCTACGAGCGGGCGCGGCGCAAGCTGGGCGTCGAGGGCAGCACGGCCGCCGGCTGACCACGGGGGGTGTCGCGGCGGGTGGCGACCAGCGCGGCCAGGGCCGTGGTGATCGGCACGGCCGAGATGAGCCCCAGCGTGCCCACGACGCTGCGGATGATCTCCTGGGCGATGACCGGCGTCGTCAGCACCTCCTCCAGCGGTTGCGCGCCCACGCTGAACAGCAGCAGCAGCGGCAGCGACGCCCCCGCGTACGCCAGGATGATCGTGTTGATGACCGAGGCGATGTGCGCGCGCCCGACCCGGCTGCCGGCCCGGTAGAGCCGCCGCCAGCCGTACGACGGGTCGGCGGCGGCCAGCTCGGTGACCGTGACCGCCTGGGTGACGGTCACGTCGTCCAGGACGCCGAGCGCGCCGATGATGACGCTCGCCAGCAGCAGCCCCTGCGTGTCGATCCTGGTGCTGAAGCCGAGCATGAACGAGCTGTCGTCGGTGACCCCGGTCAGCTCGGCGAACGTGATCGCCCCGTACGCGAGCAGGCCCGTCAGGGTGAGGCTGGCCAGCGTGCCGAGGACGGCCATGGAGGTCGTCAGCGTGAACCCGTGCGTCAGGAACAGTACGGTCAGCATGATCGCCGCCGCGCCCACGATGGCCACCAGCATGGGCGGCTCGCCCTCCAGGATGCCCGGGATCACGAACGCCAGCAGCAGCACGAACGTGATCGCGAGCCCGGCCAGGGCCGTGACCCCGCGCCAGCGCCCGAACGCGATCACCGCCAGCGCGAACGCCACCGCCGACAGCCACAGGGCACCCGCCCGGTCATGATCCGAAAGCTGGTACTCCGCCCCGTCCGCGGCCGCCCCGTCCCCGGCCGTCTCCTCCCCGGCGGCCTCCTCCCCGGCCGTCTCGCCCCTGGCCGTCTCGTCCCCGGCCGTCACCTCCCCGGCCTCCTCGCCCCCGGCCGCCTGGTCCGCCGCGGACCCGTCCCCCTCCGCCCCGCCGGCGACGCGGATGAGCACCACGGCGTCGCCCGCCGTGAAGCGCTGCGCCCCCGGCCCCCTGGGCAGGGCCAGCCGCACGTCCCGCCCCACGTCCGGTCCCTCCTCGACGCGCACGGTCGCGTGCCCGCAGGTCGCCGGGTCCGGCGGCGCGGCCCCCTCGGGGAACTCCCCGCACGGCCCGGGGTGGACGGCCACGACCGTGCCGTCGAGCTGGTCGAGGCCCGTCCCGGCCGGCGTCGCGGCCCGCCCGGTCGGCCACAGCGCCACGAGCAGGACGACCGTCGCCACCGCCAGCGGCACGAGCACCGCCAGCGTCGCCACCACCGCCCGCCGCGGAGCGCCGGCCCCCCTGCGCCGACGCCCCTGCCCGTGCCCGTGCCCATGTCCGTGCCCGTGACCCTGTCCCTGCCCGTGCACGTGACCATGGCCGTGACCGGCGCCCATCGCACCCCTCCCCAGTGTCGCGATCAGTGACAGTAACGCACCCCGGGCCGGGTACTCGCCGCCCTCGCGGGTAGGCGGACCCCATGACGACCTGGGTGGGCACCTCGGGGTGGCAGTACAAGGACTGGCGCGGCGTCCTGTACCCCGAGGGCGTGCCGCAGCGGCTCTGGCTGGAGACGTACGCCGGGACGTTCCCCACCGTCGAGAGCAACAACGCCTTCTACCGCCTGCCCTCGCCCGAGTCGTTCGCCGGCTGGCGCGACCGCACGCCCGACGGGTTCGTCATGGCGGTCAAGGCCAGCAGGTACCTCACCCACATCAAGCGGCTCGCCGACCCGGAGGAGCCGGTGCAGCGGCTCATGAACGCCGCCTCCCGGCTCAAGGAGAAGCTCGGCCCGGTGCTCGTCCAGCTCCCGCCGACGTTCAAGGCCGACCCCGAGCGCCTCGACCGCTGCCTGGCCGCCTTCCCCGGCGGCGTGCGCGTCGCCGTGGAGTGCCGCCACGCGTCGTGGTGGAGCGACGAGGTCCGCGCCGTGCTGGAGGCGCGCGGCGCCGCCCTGTGCTGGGCCGACCGCCTCGGCCGGCCGGTGGCGCCGTTCTGGCGCACCGCCTCCTGGGGGTACGTGCGGCTGCACGAGGGACGCGCCACGCCCAGGCCCTCGTACGGCGACACGTCGCTGCGCACCTGGGCCGGGCGCGTCCGGGACGCGGGCTGGCAGGACGCCTACGTCTACTTCAACAACGATCCGGGAGGCGCGGCGGTGCGCAACGCCATCCGCTTTGGGAGACTGCTTTAGGTGCACACACGCCTGTACCGCAACGGTGTCCTCGAAAAAGAAGGCTTCCCCGTCGAGGACGTCTCCGAGTACGTCAGCGACCCGGACAACACGGTCTGGTTCGACCTGTGCCACCCCACGCGGGAGGACCTCGGCGTCCTGCGGGAGGAGCTGGCCCTGCACGAGCTGGCCGTCGAGGACGTCGTCTCCGGCCACCAGCGCCCCAAGGTGGACATCTACGACCGGCACCTGTTCATCACCGTCTACGGGATCCACATCGACCACGGGCGCCTGGCCCCGGTCGAGGTGGACGTCTTCGTCACGGCCAACGCCCTGGTCACCCTCCGCGAGGACGAGCGCTTCGACATCCGCCAGGTCATGAGGCGCTGGGACGCCACCGACGAGAGCCTCGGCGTCAACGGCGTCTCCTTCCTGCTGCACGGGCTGCTCGACTACGTGGTGGACGCCCATCTCGACTACGTCGAGGAGATCGACGGGCGCGTCGAGGACCTGGAGGAGCAGCTCTTCGACGAGGACCGGCCGGTCGACGGCCGCGCCCTCCAGCGCGCCATCTACGAGCTGCGCCGCGACCTCACCCGCTTCCGGAAGATCGCCATGCCCATGCGGGAGGTGCTCGGCACCCTGCTGCGCCGCAACAAGGGCCTGGTCGCCGGCAGCCCGATGGCCCCCTACTACGAGGACGTCTACGACCACGTGATCCGCGTCGACGAGTGGCTCGAATCCACCCGCGACCAGCTCGCCAACCTGCGCGAGACCCGGCTGGCCCAGCAGGGCATGCGCCTCAACGAGATCATGAAGCGGCTCACCGGCTGGGCCGCCATCATCGCCGTGCCCACGCTCATCACCGGCTTCTACGGGATGAACGTCCCCTATCCGGGCTACGGGAGCGGCTGGGGGTTCTGGCTGTCGGCCGTGCTGATCGCCGGGATCTCCGTGGGGCTGTACGCCGCGTTCAAGAAGAGGGACTGGTTGTAGTACCGATGTCGGCTACCTGTAGTCGTCTGCTGAACGCAGCCACCTATAGAGCGGCGGGCAGGGGCCGCCCCGGTCGTCCAGGGCGGGCCGTACTGTCAGCGTGAGCTCGCGGGCCCCCGAGGCCGGGAAGAGCGGCAGGCAGCGCCCGCCCGCGACGAGTGTGCGGCGGCCGATCGGGGTGGCGATGAGCGGCAGCTCGTCGTAGGTCACGGGGACGGCCAGGCGCAGCAGCCGGCCGCCGTCCGGGGTGCGGGAGCGCGTCCCGTCGAGGGCGTAGTAGTCGAGGACCCCGCCGCTGGTGGAGACGACGGCCCACATGGTGAACCGGCCGCCGTGCGCCGTGAACACCTCCGCCGACGGCGCCCGGTAGACCGAATGGACGTACGCGAGGGCGAAGACGCCGGACGGCGGCAGCACGAGCCCGGCCACCGCCGGCCGCCCGGTCCCGGCGGCCGGGGCGAGCGCGAGCACGCCCGCGAGAGCCCCGGCCAGGACGACCCGGCCCCGGACCGAGCCGCCGTGGGGCGTCCCGCCGTGGACCGATCCGCCGTGGACGGACCGGCCGCGGGTCAGCCCTTCTCCTTGTAGTAGCGGGCCGCGCCCGGGTGGAGCTGCACGGGGGCGGTCTGCTGCCCGAGCGTGGGATCGAGCTTGCTCGCCTCCGGATGGACGGCCGCGAGCTGCGCCTTGCGCTCGTACAGCACGCGGGTGACGTCGTAGGCGAGCTGCTCGTTCATGGAGTCGGGCACGAGCAGCATGTTGGCCACGCCGACCGTCTTGATCGCGCCCTTCAGCTTGTAGATCGACAGGTCGACGTCGAGGCCGACGTACTCCTCCCCGTACTTGGCGCGCATGGCGGCGAGGGCGTCGGAGGTGTCGAGCATGCGCATGTCGGGGCGGCTCGTGGCGAGGTCCACGATGCCCGCCGTGGGCAGGCCGCCGACCCAGAAGAACGCGTCGATGGTGCCGTCCTTGACGGCCTGCACCGACTCGTTGATCGACAGTTGCTGCTTGCTGACGTCGGTGTCGGGGGCGAGGCCCACGGCCTCCAGCATGCGCCGGGCCACGACCTGGGTGCCGGAGTTGGGCGGCCCGATGGAGACGCGCCGGCCCTTGAGGTCGGCCACCTTCTCCGCTTTGACGCCGGGGGCGACGACGACGTGCGCGTAGTTGTCGTAGATGCGGGCGATGGCCTTGATCGGCTGCTTCTGCGTGAACGTGCCCGTGCCGTTGACCGCGTCGGCGGCCGTGTCGGCCTGGGAGAAGCCGATGTCGGCCTTGCCGGTGGCGAGCAGCTTGATGTTCTCGACCGAGGCGGAGGTGACCGACGCCGTCGCCTGGGTGTTGGCGATGCCGGAGGTGAGCTGCTTGGCCAGGCCGCCGCCGTACACGTAGTAGACGCCGGTCGTGCCGCCGGTGGCGATCGACAGCCGGTTGCCCCGCCCGCCGCCCGCCCCGCCGCCGCAGCCGGCCGCCGCGGCGGCCAGGACGGCGGAGGCGAGCACCGCGATGATCCGCTTCACGTTCGGTGTCTCCTTTGCCTGATGAGGTGGACGGCCGCCGCGAGGGCCAGCACGGCGAGGCCGGCGGCGATGGGGACGGGTTCGAGGAAGAGCAGCAGCACGGCCGCGACCGCCGCGAGCAGCCGCTCGGGTACGCCGGGCAGCCCGCCGGTCGCCATGGCCAGCGCCGCCACGGCCACGGCCGAGACCGCAGCCATGAGCAGCACGGTGCCGATCGGGCCCTGTCCGAGCAGGGCCTGGCCGTTGGGGGTGAGCACGAACGCGAACGGCACCAGGAACGCGGGCAGCGTGTAGCGCCAGGTCATCATCATGGTCTTGTACGTGTTGCCGCCCGTGATGGCCGCCGCGGCGACGGCCGACAGCGCGGTCGGCGGGCTCACCTCCGACAGCACCGCGTAGTAGAAGACGAACATGTACGCCTCGGCCGGCGAGACGCCGAGCTGCGTGAGCGCCGGCCGGATGATGACGGCGGCGATGATGAAGCTCGCGGTCACCGGCACGGCCAGCCCCAGCAGCATGACGGCCACGCCGGCGAGCAGGGTCGTCAGGAGGAGGTTGCCCGCGGCGACGTCCACGATGATCGAGCTGAGGTTCAGGCCCAGGCCGGTCTGGGTGATGACGCCGACGATGATGCCCGCCGCCGCGCACACCGCGGTCACCGGCAGCACCTCCAGCGTGCCCTTGGCCAGCGCCTCGCCGACCCGGCGCGGCCCCATGCGGTGCGCCGGGTCGAGGAACGACAGGGCGAAGGCGATCGCGGTGGCGACGACGACGGACTGGAAGGCCGAGCGGTCCAGCGCCATCAGCACGATGATGAGGATCAGCGAGCTGAAGTGGTAGCCGAAGCGCAGCAGCAGGCGGCCCGCGCCCGGCGCGTCCACCTCGACGGCGCGCGTCCCGAAGCGGCGCGAGTCGACCTCGATGGCCAGGAAGATGCCCAGGTAGTACAGCAGCGTCGGGATCGTCGCGTAGAGCAGCACCTCCAGGTAGCTGACCTGGAGCAGCTCGGCGATGATGAACGCCGCCGCGCCCAGCGTCGGCGGCGACAGGATGGCGCCGATGCCGCCGGCCGCGAGGATGCCGCCGGCCGGTTCCCTCGGGTAGCCGGCGCGCCTGAGCACCGGCCAGGCGACGCTGCCCAGGCTGACCGTGGTCGCCACGCCGGAGCCGGACACGGTGCCGAGCAGGAACCCGGCCAGGGTGACCGTCCGGCCGGGGGCCGAGCGCGAGCGGCGGAACGCGGCGAAGCTGAGGTCGATGAAGAACTTGCTGGCGCCGGAGAAGTCGAGGACCGCGCCGTAGATGGTGAAAAGGATGATGTAGCTCGCGGCCACCTGGAGGGGGACGCCGAAGAATCCCTCGGTGCCGGTGTAGAGCTGCGACACGATCTGCGAGACGTCGAATCCGCGGTGCCCGATCGGCCAGGTGATAGGCAAATACGCCCCGAAAAAGGCATAAATTAAGAAAATTATGCAGATGATGGTGAGGGCCCAGCCGACCGTGCGCCGTACGGCCTCCAGGAGCAGCACGGTCAGCGCCACGCCCGCCACCACGTCGAGCGTCGTCAGCGCCGACCCGGAGCCGCGGTCGCGGAAGGCGTCGATGTCGAGCAACGGGTAGAGCAGCACGGCGACGGACGCCGCGGCGAGCAGCCAGTCGGCCACGCCGGGCCGCTCGCCGCGTTCGCCGGCGTCCGCTCCCGCCTCCCCGGGCTCGCCGGTCCGCGCGGGCACCCCGGCGACGCCCGAGGCCGGGGAGGTGACCGGGTCGGGGTCCCCGGCCGCCGGGCCGGAGTCGTCCTCCGGGCGGAAGCGTCCCCGCGCCCGCCGCACCAGCGACGACCATCCCGACCGGTAGCACAGGAACACCAGCGGCAGCGCCACCGCCAGGAACGTCATCCGCTGCTCCA
Organism: Nonomuraea roseoviolacea subsp. carminata; assembly: GCF_024172185.1. Taxonomy (GTDB): domain Bacteria; phylum Actinomycetota; class Actinomycetes; order Streptosporangiales; family Streptosporangiaceae; genus Nonomuraea; species Nonomuraea roseoviolacea. The sequence goes on along the minus strand of NZ_JAMZEC010000001.1, from coordinate 9,586,913 downwards.
GCGCCTCGACCGGCCGGAACACGACGATCAGCGAGTAGACGGACAGCAGGCCGCCCAGGATCCGCACGCCGAGCCAGAGGCTGCCGGTGAGCACGCGGGCGGGGCGTTCCTGCTCGTGGGCCGCCGCCAGCTCCGGCGCGCGATCGCTCAGCTCGGTCACAAGGTCCTCCCCGAAACGGCGTTGCGGGGAATGTATGTGCGCTTTACCGGCGGAGGGAAGGGTTCGTTACCCTTCCTTGACAAGAAAGATCATGGAGTCGCCATAAAAGGGTCACGACTATTCGGCATTACCGCCCGAAAATGACGATGATGGACGACCGGAAAAGCGGCCCGCTTTCCGGAAAGGCGTCATGTGCGCCGCACCGTCGGCCGCTCGGCTCAGCCCTTGCCCGCCGCGTTCACGATGCGGGTGGTCGAGCGGTCGGGGATGGCCTCCAGCTCCCAGCACTCGGCACCCAGCAGCGCGGCGGCGGCGCGCCGGCCGCCGGCGTGCGGGTCGCCCGCGGTGTGCGCGAGCGCGCCCGGCCGCATGGGGGCCAGCAGGTCGATGTAGTCCTCCGGGCCGTGCGCCTGCGGCGCGCCCGTCACGATGAACACGCCCGCGACGAAGCGCAGCGCGGCCATCACCTCGGCCCGCTCGGCGGCCGGGTTGAGCGGCCGGCTCGGACCCTTCCAGGCGCGCACCCGCGGGTCGTCCTCCACCCCCACGACCAGCGGCAGCCCCCGCGCGGCGACCGCTCCCAGGTAGCGCACGTGGCCCACGTGCAGGATGTCGAACACGCCGGTGACGACCGCCGCACCCGGCTGTGCGTACGGCTGCACCCAGACGGCCTCCAGGCTGCTCACGTGGGGACTCCTCCTCGTCGATGCGTCGATCGCAGACTACTCGGTCACGCGGAGGGGCCGTGCGGGTGACCATGGGAAAGGGCGTTCCTACCTTTTGGCGACATCTCCTGCCTTGTGGTCGCGCGTCTTATGACGTCGCCGTACTGGGGGAGGCCGCCGTGACATCGACGCACGCGCACGACACGGACCAGGGGACGGAGGCGCGCACACGGGGCACCCGCGACCTGATGCTGCGCTTCCGGGGAGTCCCGTCGCAGGTGCCGAGGGCCAGGCGGCTCGTCGCGGCGGTCCTGGGCCGCGACCACCCGCTCTACGACGACTGCGCGTTGCTGACCACCGAGCTGGCCACCAACGCCGTCCTGCACTCCCGCTCCGGGGCGGGCGGCTGGTTCACGGTGGCGGTGCGCGCCTCGGGGGCGGCGGTGCGGGTCTGGGTGGCGGACGCGGGCTCCGACGAGCCGCCGTGCGCCTGCCGGACGACGGGGGACCGGCGCGACCCGGACGGCGGGCACGCCACGAACGGGCGCGGCCTGCCCCTGCTGGAGGCGCTCAGCCACCGCTGGGGGCTCAGCCGCGCCGGCGGGGCCACGACCGTCTGGTTCGAGCTCGCCCCGGCCGCCGGATGACCGCCCGGTGGTCGCGGGGCCGCCGGTGCCTCAGAGGTCGAGGCGGCACAGGCCCTCGGCCAGGGCCTTGGTGGTGAGCCGGGTACGGCTGTCGCAGCCCAGCTTGGTGAAGATGTGCTCCAGGTGCGTGGTCACCGTGCGCACGCTGAGCACCAGCGCGGCGGCGATCTGCGGGTTGGAGTCGCCGGCCGCGACGCGGGTGAGCACGTCCACCTCGCGCCCCGTCAGCTCGTACGGCAGCGAGCACGGCCGCTCGGCGACCACCGCCCCCTGGATCGTCCCCTGGAAGCCCACCCCGGCGCGCAGCAGGCGCAGCTCGTGCCAGCGGCCGTCGCGCCCGAGCCACAGCCCGTGCCGGCTCAGCTCCCTGGCGTCGATGAACGCCCGCGCCAGCGCCGCCAGCCCCGGCTCCCCGGTCAGCGCCGCCGACGCCGTGAACCCCGGCACCTCCCGGCGGGTGCCCTGCCGGTCGAACGTCACCGCGTGGAACCCGGCCGGCAGCCCCACCGGGTCGATGACGCACCGGGTCAGGTCGGTGACGTGCGCCAGCATCGGCGCGACGGCCGTGATCAGCGGCTCGGCCAGCTCCGCGAAGGCGTCGCGCGAGGCCAGGTGCAGCAGGCCGGTGTAGCGTCCCTCGGCCAGGAACAGGGGCGCGGTCAGCCCCGCCGTCCAGCCGTAGGGGGCGAGGTGGCGGCGGAAGTACCGCTCGGTGCCGGGCTCGGGCATGCTCACGGGGGTGCGGGTGGCCATCGCCCGCCGGTAGGCGTCGAGCCCGGTGTACTCCTCGGCGGCGTCGCGGTCGATGCGGTGATGGCCGTCGGAGACCACGCTGTGGTGCCGGCCGGTGGCGGGGTCGAACGCGACGAACTCGTACGCGTCGAGCGGCACCACCCGGCGCAGGGCCGCCATCGCGCCGTGCGCGCCGCCCCCTCCGGCGACCTCGTAGCCGACCTCGGCGAACGCCTGCAACTGGCGGACGTTCAGGGTGATCTCGGCCACGGTTCTTTATATCCCACCAGGCCCGGCCTTTCGCTCAGCCACGCTGCCGGTCGCTCCCGGCACCGTGAGGCACGGCGCGAGGGGCGTGTCCGCGAAGGGAACGCGCGCGTGGTGCGGGCGCGGATCGGCCCCCATGATCGCGTAATGTGTGCTGGCATGACGGCCGACCAGGTGGCGCGCAGGGTGACGGACATGCTGGCACCGCAGGTGCTGGTCATCGCCATGCCGCCGCTCGTGGGGCTGCTGGCCCAGGGCTGGGTGGGCGCCGCGTGGGGCCTGCTGGCCTCCGCGCTGTGCGGCGGCGTGCCCGCCACGGTGATCGCGCTCGGCGTGCGGTCGGGGCGGCTGGACTCCCACCACATCGTCGACCGGGCCCGCCGCACCGGGCCGCTGCTGTCGGCGGTGGGGGCCGTGCTGGTCGCGCTCGTGCTGCTCGTGGTCCTCGGCGCGCCCAGGCTGCTGGTGGCGACCGTCACGGGCATGCTCGTGGCGCTGGCCGTGACCGTACCCGTGACGCTGCGGTGGAAGATCTCCTTCCACGCCGCCGTGTCGGCGGGCACGGTGGTGGTCCTGGCGCACGTCCTGCCGCCCGTGCCCACCGTGCTCGCCGGGGGCGCCGTCGTGGGGCTGGTGTGCTGGGCCCGGGTACGGCTGGCGCACCACACGGCGGCCCAGGTCGGAGCCGGCGCCCTGGTGGGCGTCGCCAGCACCTGGGTCACGCTGGCGGCCTTCGGCGTCGGCTGACGGGCTCCCGCCTCTAAGGCGGCCCGGCCTCGAAGGCGGCGCGGCCTCGAAGGCGGCGCGGCCTCGAAGGCGGCCCGGTCACGAAAGCGGCGGCGTCAGGCGGCGTGGCGTCAGGCGGCGCGGCGGTCCTCGTCGAGGACGTCCCTCGCCACGTCGGGCCGGTTGGAGATGACGCCGTCCACGCCGTGGCCGAGCAGCCGCCGCATGACCGCCGGGTCGTCCACGGTCCAGGTGAGCACCCGCATGCCGCGCGCGTGGACCCGCCGTACGTAGTCGGAGGTGATGTCCTGGTACGGCGGGTTGATCTGGTCGACGAAGCGGGACAGCTCGGCCAGCCGCCCGACGGACGGCGTCCCGAGGAGCCCGACCGGCACGTCCGGCATGAGCGCGTGGAAGCGGCGGACCGAGTCCCAGTCGAACGACTGCACCACCAGCCGCCCCGGCTCCAGCCACGCGGGGTGGCGGCGCAGCTCGGCGGCGATCCGGGCCTCGATGCCGGGGTACAGGTGCGGCGCCTTGATCTCCAGCAGCAGCCCCATCCCGCTGCCGTCCATGGCGCTCAGCGTCTCGGCGAGCGTGGGGACCCGCTCGCCCGCGAAGTCGCCGCCGAACCAGGAGCCGGCGTCCAGCTTGCGGATCTCGGCCAGCGACAGGCCGGACACGCGCCACGGCGCCCGGCCGGGGAAGACGCGTTCGGCGTCGGTGGTGCGGGCCAGCGTGGTGTCGTGCATGAGGACGAGCCGGTGGTCGCGCGTCTCCTGGACGTCCAGCTCGTACAGGTCGGCGCCCTGGTCGGCGGCCAGCTCGAAGGCGGCGAGGGTGTTCTCGGGCGCGTACGCGGAGGCGCCCCGGTGGGCGACGGCGAGGGGCCGCTCCCCGGGGGAGGCAGCGGAGGCGGCGGAGGTGGGCAGGGGGGTGACGGCCGCCAGGACGATCAGCATGGTCGCGATGACGAGGCCGGGTCGTCGGAACATGGGTCTCCTCGGGTCCGGGGGAGCGGTTCCGCCCTTGAACCTGACAATCGTGCATGACCTGAGGTTGAGATCCGGGTTACTCCGGGATGTCGAGTGAGGGATATGGCGGCGAGGTGGGCGTAGCGTGTCCCCCGCGCCACTCACCAGCTCAGGACATGTCAGGAAAAGGGCGGGCCGCGCGTAACCAACCCGCCGGTCGCGGCGATGTCCGGAGCGAGGGCCGAGGGTGTCGGGGGCTCCAGGTCTGCGGAGGGGCTGCCGAGGAGGTGTGGTGTCGGGCCAGGTGAAGCGCCACACCGAGGAGCGCATGGCCAGGATGATCGCCTACACCCGGGCCGGGACCACGCCCTTCGTCTACATCCCGCTGCTCGGCTGGAACGATCTCGCGTACCCGGCGCTGTCCGTCGTCACCGCGCTGGCGGCCACGACCGAGGCGGCGTGGTTCTTCCGCCGCGCCTGGCGCTCGGGCGACCTGCGCGACCCGCTGCTCATCTGGGGCGACGTCGTGTTCTGCGTCGTGGTCATGCTCGTCGGCACGCGCGCCGCGTTCCCGGCGGACCGCAACGTGATCACGACGGAGTTCCTGCCGTTCAGCCTGGTCGCGTCGGCGGCGATGGGGTTCGGGCTGGGGTTCGGCCGGCGGGCCGTGCCCGGGCTCGCGGCGCTGTGCCTGTCGTGGCCGCTCGCGCTCTACCCGCACTACGCCATCAAGGTGGTCTCCGACCTGCTCGGATTCCTGCTCTGGTACGCCATCGCGGTGCTGATCGGCCGGGAGCTGCGCACGCTGGCGGACGCGGCGGAGAAGGCCCAGGACGCCACCCGGCGGGCCGAGCGGCTGCTCGCCGAGCAGGAGCGCCTCACCATGATCACCCGGCACCGGGAGCTCACCCACCGGGAGATCCACGACCACCTGCTGCCCATCGTCGACCACGTCGCCGCCGGGCAGCACGTCGACCCCGGGCTGGCGCGGGCGGCGCGGCTCGGGGCGAACCGGGCGCGCCGCTTCATCATGGACCCCCGCGCCGCCGACGAGCTGCCGTTCGAGCAGCTCATGGAGGAGGTCTGCGACGCCTACATCGCGCGGGGGCTGGCGCTGACGTCGGTGATCCTCGTGGACGGCGACCCGCCCGAGGAGGTGGGCGAGGCCGTCGCCGCGGCGGCCCGCGAGGCGCTCACGAACGTGCTCAAGCACGCGGGCGAGGAGGCGCGCGCGAACCTGTTCGTGGAGGCGGCCCCGGACCGGCTGGAGGTGGTGATCCGCGACCGGGGGCGCGGGTTCGGGGCGGACGAGGTGCGGCCGGGCGGCGGTTTCCTGCGCACGTTCGCCGCCGTCGCGCGGCACGGGGGCGTCTGTGACGTCACCTCCGAACCGGGGGCGGGCACGCGCGTCGCGATCCGCTGGCCGGAAGCCGCCCATGCCGGATGAGAACCCCGGCGGCGGTCCCGGCGCGGCCTCCGGAGCGGGCCACGGTCCCGGCGCGGGCTCCGGAGCGGGCCACGGCGCGGTCCCCGGGGCGGCATCCGCCAAGCTGATCATCGTCGACGACCATCCGTCGGTCACCGAGTCCATCACGCTGCGGCTGCTGGACGCGGGCTTCGCGGTCCTGCCCCCGGTCACGGACGTGGAGGACATCGACTGGGCGCTGGCCCCGGACGTCGCGATCTGCGACCTGCGGCTCCTGCCCGGCCTGTCGTGGGGCGGCGCCATCCGGCACCTGTCCTCGCACGGCTGCCGGGTGCTGGCCACGTCCGGGGTGGCCACGCCCGAGCAGGTGCTCGACGCGATCGAGCAGGAGGCGCGGGGGTTCGTGGAGAAGACGTCCGTGCCCGCGGAGTTCGTCTCGGCGGTCGCCGCCGTCGTCGAGGGCCACCACCACGTCTCGGCCCGCCTGGCCGGCTACGTCCTGGAGGACGTCCGCCGCCGCCCGCTGGCCGACGGCGAGCTCGGGCCGGTGGAGCTGGGCGTCGTGCGGGCCTTCGCCCAGGGCGACAGCGCCGCCGAGGCCGCGCGGCGCGCCGGGGTGCCCGAGGCCGAGCTGCACGCGCTGGTCGCGCGGGTCTTCGAGGTCGTACGGCGTCGCCGCAGGGACCGCCGCTACCGGCTGACCGCGCGCGAGCGGGAGGTGGTGCGGCTGGTCGGCCATCTCGGCATGACCCGGCACGAGGCGGCCCGCGAGCTGCGCGTGGGCGAGGACCGGGTGTCGGACCTGCTGGCGGGCGTGCGCGACAAGTACGTGGCCTGCCATCCGGGCGAGAGCCGCAACCTGGCGCCGCTCAGCGCGGCCATCCGCTGGGCCAACGAGCTGGGCATCCTTCCCTAGCACAGCGCCGTACCGGTGGCAATCCCCAGCTTTCCGGGGATACCGGACCGTTCCAACGGCCGGTACTCATGAGGTGACGACGGCAGGACCGGAGGGGAACATGGGCACTGAGCACTGGACGGGCGGGCGGCGGATCCTGGCGGGGGCGGCGCTGCTCGCGGGCCTGGGCGCGCCGCTGGTCGCGCCGGCCCCGGCGAACGCGGCGACGGCGACCGCGTACCGGGCGGAAGGTCTTCAGGCGGCGGCCCGGGCGCGGGCGGCGGTGGTGCTGCGGGTCGGGCGGCTCCTGTCCTTCCAGCAGGTCAAGGGCACGCCCAGCGCCCGCGCGCAGGCCCGGGTGGCCAACGCCGTCTTCACCTTCTTCGACAACGGCACGTTCGCCTTCACCACCACCGACGTCCGCACCGACCTGTACCCGCTGCGCGGCCGCTACCAGATCAACGGCAACCGGGTGAGCCTGAACGCGCACGGGTCCTCGGCCATCGGCGGCAGCAGCGCCTTCACCGAGATGGTCGCGAGCATCGACTTCTCGTCCCGGCCCGGGGTGATGACCCTGGACTGGGCGAGCGGGGCGGGGTACGGGGCGGTGGTGAACGGAACGCGGTTCGGGACGGGGGCCTCCTCCCAGATCCACGCCCGCTTCACCGTGGTCCAGGGCTGACCGCGACCGGGGCGGCGCGCGCGTCGGGCGCGCGCCGCCCCGGCGGGTCCCCGTAGGGGCGCGGGCGGGTGGAGGGGACCGCCCGCGCCCCGCCCGTGAGGCTGCCGCCTGTCAGCCGGGGGTCACGTGAGCCCGTGGGCCCGGCTGACCGTCTGCTCGACGGTGTTCCCCTCGGCGTCGGCCGCCTGGACGCGCAGGCCCACCGTTCCTCCTTCCCCTCCGGCAGCTTGAACCTCGGCATGGTGATCATGACGGGGCCGGCGCCGGTGTCCTCGGCGACGGTCTCGGGTGAGAAGACGGGCGTGCCGGGCACGCGGGGCTGGGCGCCCCGGCGCTCGGTCTTCGCCCCGCGGCCGAGTAGATGTTCGTGGACCGCGCGGTCATCGCCTGGCCGCGGACGCCGTCGTCGATGAGCAGGCTCGGCGCGCCCAGACCCCCTTCCAGGCGGGCGTCCAGGCCGCCTCCCTCCACCGGCCCTCCCCGGAGTGACCTCCCCCGGAGCGACCCGCGTCCCCGGCGACCCGCCGCATCCTGCGAAGTCGCGCGTGGCGCGCCCCCGGGCGGTCTAGCATCCCGTGAGGTGAGCACGGACCCCGACTTGCGCACAGCGCTGGACCACCTCTACGAGACCTTCTCCCGGCACCCCCTCCCGGAGGACACCGTCGTCTGCGACCACTGCGTCCCCCCGGAACTGGTGCGGGCCGCCCGCACCGGCCCGCTGCGCTCCCTCGGCGCCGAAGCCCTCGAACCGTACGCCTGGAACCACTCGACCTGGGGCGGCGAGGCCGACTTCAGGCACTACCTCCCGCGCCTCCTGGAGCTGCTGATCACCGAGGAGATGGACGGCTGGTTCGTCGGGCCGATCCTGGCGGGCCGGGCGGCGGCGCACTGGCACGACTGGCCGGACGACGAGAGGGACGCCGTCGTGGCGGCGGTCGGCCTCTGGTGGCGCGAGACGCTGGGCGCCTACCCGCGCGAGCTCGACGCCTCCCACCTGCTGGAGATCATCGGCCGCGAGTTCCGCCTGGACCCGGCCCCGTACCTGGCGGCGTGGGAGGAGACGGCAGGCGAGGAGGCGGCGGCGCGGCACGTGGCCGCCCTCGTGCGGGACTGGCGCGGCCGGGTGGCCGGCCGAGACGCGTGGTACGCCGCCGTGGACGCGTGGCTCGCGGGCCCCGCCCCCGCCCGTCTGCTCAGGGAGGGCCTGGCCGGCGCCCGCTCGCCCCGCGCCGAGCGGGAGCTGCGCGCCGCCCTGGACCTGTGGGAGGAGCCGCGTCACCGGGATCTGTCGGTGGCGCCTGCCAGACTCGGCGGTCATGAGTGACGACCCGAGCGGCCTGCGGGCCGTGGACGTGAGCCTGCGCGACGTGGTGGAGGAGGACCTGGCGGTCTTCTTCGAGCAGGAGCAGGACCCGGAGGCGACCCGGCGCTCCAGGTTTCCGGCCCGTGAGCGCGACAGGTTCATGACCCACTGGCGCACCGCGATCCTGGCCGATCCCACTGTCCTCGTCCAGGCGGCCGTCGTGGACGGCGCGCTCGCGGGCAACGTCGTCGCCTGGTGGGAGGGGGAGCGGCGCTTCCTCGGCTACTGGTTCGGCCGCGCGTTCTGGGGGCGCGGCGTCGGCACCCGGGCGCTGACGCTGTTCCTTCAGGCCGAGAAGGCCCGCCCCCTGTACGCCGACCCGTTCGCCGGCAACACCGGGTCGGTGCGGCTGCTGGAGAGGTGCGGGTTCCGGCGCGTGGGCACGGTCACACACGGCGCGGACGAGCACATCCTGTTCGTCCTGGACTAGCTCTGCCGACCGGGCATGGCGCCGCCCCGGAGAGCGGTATCGTCTTGCGATCAAGAACAGGGGTGTGCAAGGGAAGGCGGCCGCATGGGTGGTGGGCAAGGGTTCGGGTACGAGGGGAACCCGTTCGAGGGCATCAGCTCGATGCTGGCGAACATGGCTTGCGGGCTGAGGGTCCTGGGGTACGAGGGAGACTCGGTGGCCCTGCCGACGCTGTCGCTCGGCGCGGCGGGGGAGGGGGCCCGGTACGAGTACGGGAAGATCTGGGCCGAGCTGAGCGAGGAGTTCCGCCTCGGTGAGCGCGAGAGCTCCAGGCTGGCGGACAAGGCCAGGCAGACCGGCGCCGGCTACGCCGACGCGGACGCCGCCGGCGCGGCGATGAGCGCGAAACTGCGCCTGGTGTTCGAGGCGGTGCACCATGCGGCCAAGACGCCGCCGGTTCGGGAGGGTGAATACTTCGCCGCCGACGACGACCCCTACACCTTCGGCGGCCATCGCGACAGGCCCACCACGTGGAAGGCGATCGGCGGCGAGGTGCTCACAGGCGTCGGCGTCCTCGGGTGGGGGAAGGCCGGGTTCGCGGAGGACTCACTACGCCGTTATGAGGGTGAACAGCGCGCGCTCTTCGCCGCCGACAAGGCACGCAACATGGAGTCGGGGCTCGGCTTCGCCAACCGGGTGGAACAGGGGCAGCTCAGCCGGCTGGCCAAGTCCACCGAGCTCACCCGCCTGAACATCGCCGCCACCAGGGCGTTCTCCTGGTCGGCCATCGCCGGGGGCCTGGCCTGGTCCGTCGTCGTCGTGCCCTCCGACGAGGACATCGACCGGGCCGTCACCGGCTGGAACAGCATCGCAAACCAGTGCGCCATGCTCTTCGGCTACGACACCGGCCCGGTGCGCGAGGCCATCGCGGCCGCCTGGTCGGGAGCGGCGATGGAGGCCGCCGACGCCCGGATGGTCGAGTTCGTGGCCGCGGGGGTGCATCTGGCGGAGCGGACCCGGCGGCTCACGCAGGCCCTGGAGCAGACGGTGCGCGACCTGGACGGGGTCTTCCTGGCCGCGCTGATGTTCTCCGGCGTGAGCGCGGCGGCCATCATCCGCCTGGGGTTCGCGGCGCGGCTGAACCCCGCGCTGCGACCCTACGTCGAGTTCCTGGGCAGCAGGCTCAGCACCGTGGCCATGCTCAGCGCGAACCTGGTCCCGGTCCTGGCCGCCGCCGTCATCGCCTGGCACCGGGCCGCCGACGCGAACCGGCCCGCCAAGATCGGCGACCGCGAGGTCACCGGCTTCCGGCGGTCCTGAGTGCCCCGTGGCATGATGCCGATCATGACGGGAGGCGGGCGGTCCGATGGGTGACGGGCAGGGATTCGGGTACGCGCGGCCAGGTTTCGGCGCGGTGGCGGGGATGCTGGAGGAGTGGGCGGCCGGGCTGGGGAGCCTCGCCTATGGAGGCGACCGGGTCTCGCTGCCGACCTTGGCGCTGGGGGCGGCGGCGGAGTGGCCCGCCCGGCACGAGTACGGCAGGATCTGGGACGACCTGCGCGAGGAGTTCCTGCGCGGGCAGCGCGAGGGCACCAGGCTCGCCGAGCGGATGAGGCGGACCCTCGACGGCTACGACCACGCGGAGGACATCAACACGACCATGAGCGCGGCACTGGGCCGCGTCCTCGAGGCGGTGCGGAAGGCCCAGGAGACGCCGTCGACCTTGCCCCTCGCGCCCGAGACGAAGGACAAGTACGACCCTTACGACCTGGAGGACGAACCCTTTCCCTGGAAGACCGTCGGAGGTCCGTCGCTCGCGATGGGCGGCGGCGCCATGAGGGGGTACGCCTGGTTCGCGAATGACGCGCTCGACCGGGACGTGGGCGCTGGCCGCGCGTTCATCCAGGAACTGAGCGACGACGTCGCGTCATTCGACCGCGGCTATGCCAAGGAGTTCAGGGAGAATCGGCTCAGCCGGCTCGCCAGGACCACTGACCGCACGCGCCTGAACATCACCACCGCCAAGACGTTCTCCTGGACCGCCGTGGCCGCGGGGCTCGCGTGGTCGGCCGTGGTCGTGCCCTCGGACGAGGACGTCGATCGGGCCATCGCCGGCTGGATCGAGATCGCCGACCGGTGCGGCGCGCTGTTCGGCCACGACACCGGCCCCGTGCGCGAGGCCATCGCGGCCGCCTGGGCGGGACCGGCGATGGAGGCCGCCGACGCCCGGATCGTCGAGTTCGTCGCCGCGGGAGTCCACGTGGCCGAGCGGACCCGGCGTCTCGCCCAGGCCCTGATGCAGACGGTGCGCGACCTGGACCGGATCTTCATGGCCGCGCTGGTGTTCTCCGGCGTGAGCGCGGCGGCCATCGTGGGCCTGGGGATCGCGGCGCGGTTCAACCCGGCGCTGCGTCCCGCCGTGGAGCTCCTGGGCAGCAGACTCGGCACCGTGGCCGTGCTCAGCGCCGGCCTGGCGCCGGCCGTGGCCGCCTTCGCCGTCGCCTGGTACCGGGTCGCCGACGCGAACGCCCCGACCAGGATCGGGGACCGCGAGGTCACCGGCTTCAGGCAGTCGTGAGTCCCTTGGGACGGATCGCACCGTCCCAAGGGGCCCGGCGGGGTCAGGCGGCCGGGGTCCAGCGGGGGTCGCGGCCCAGGTAGCGCAGGAGCGCCGCCACGTCGTCGTCGCCCTCCTCGGCCGGCAGCACCGCCGCGTACGCCCCCCAGGCGCGCAGCGGCTCGACGATCCGCCGCGACACCTCCAGCAGCTCACGCGCCACCTCGCCGGTCAGCGGCGACGGCTGCCCGGTGGCGACCGCGATGTCCCAGGAGTGGACGGCGGCGTCGAGCGCGCAGGCGCCCGCGCCGAGCGACGGCTCCATCGTGTTCGGCGGCACCGGCACGGGCACCTGCTCGGCGGCGCGGTCGACGCCGGCCCAGGCCGCGGCCGAGCGGCTCAGGGCCGCCTCGGCGTACGCCTCCGGGTCGCCGGCGAGGGCGCCGGAGGGCGCGAACGGGTCCTCGGACGGGCCGGGCTCCCCGGTGAGGAACGCGGCGAAGCCGATCTGGTCGCCGGCGGCGTGCTGGAGGACCTGGGTCACGTCCCACTGGGAGCAGGGGGTGGGCAGCTGCCACGCTCCCGCGGGCACCCCGCGCACGACCTGGCGCAGCGCCTGGTGGGAGAAGTCCAGGACGTCCCAGCCGGTGTTCGTGATCTCGCTCATGTTCCGCAGCCCTTCCGTTCGCTGATGAATCCAGCATAGCAGAACGGAATGCTTTGTTCCACTACGGTTTCGCGGTGAGCAGGCGGGTCAGCACGCGGGTGCCGAACTCCAGCCCCTCCACCGGCACCCGCTCGTCCTTGCCGTGGAACATCCCGAAGTAGTCGAGGTCGGGCCGCAGCATCAGCGGCGCGAACCCGTAGCCCTCGATGCCGAGCCGGGCGAACGACTTGGCGTCCGTGCCGCCGCTCATCACGTACGGCACCGGCCGCGCCAGCGGGTCCTCGGCCACCAGCGCCCCCGCCAGCTCGTCGAAGAACGGCGACGGGAACGGCGCGGCCGGGGCGTCCTCCAGGTTCACGAACTCCCGGGTGATCTTCGGCCCGAGCAGCTCGTCGATCGTGGCCAGGAACTCCTCCTGCAGCCCCGGCAGGTAGCGGCCGTCCACGTGGGCCTCGGCCGTCGAGGGCACCACGTTCACCTTGTAGCCGGCGTCCAGCATGGTGGGGTTGGCGGAGTTGCGGATCTGCCCCTTGAACAGCAGGCCGAGCGGGCCGAGCCGGGCCGCCTCCTCGTCCAGCCGGTCCAGGTCGATCGGCTGGCCGGTGATCTCCGACAGCGCCTGGACGAGCGCCGCCACCGACGGCGTGAGCCGTACCGGCCACTGGTGGGACGCGACGCGGGACAGGGCGTGGACGAGCGTGGCGACGGGGTTGTCCACGGCGGGCCGCGAGCCGTGGCCCGCCACCCCGTGCGCGGTCAGCTTCATCCAGGCCGTGCCGCGCTCGCCCACCGCCACCGGGTACACCCGGTGCCCGCCGGAGCTGACGCTGAACCCGCCCGACTCGCTGATCGCCTGCGTGACCCCGTCGAACAGCTCGCGGTGCTCGGTGACCGCGTGCCGCGAGCCGTAGTCGCCGGTCGCCTCCTCGTCGGCGAGGAAGGCGAGCACGACGTCGCGCCGCGGCCGCTCGCCGCGCGCCCGCATGCCGAGCACGGTCGCGAGCGTCATCGCGCACGAGCCCTTCATGTCCACCGCGCCCCGGCCGTGCACGCAGCCGTCGGCGATCTCCCCGGAGAATGGGTGCGTCCGCCACTCCGCCGGGTCGGCCGGCACCACGTCGAGGTGGCCGTGGATCAGCAGCGCGTCGGGCGAGTCGCCCTCCAGGCGGGCCACGACGGTCGTGCGGCGCGGGGCCGACTCGAACACCTCCGGCTCCAGGCCCGCGTCGGCCAGCAGCGTGGCCACGTACTCGGCCGCCGGCCGCTCGCCCGAGCCCGGGTTGGTGGTGTCGAACCTGATCAGGTCCGAGCAGATCTCGGCAACGCTCTTCACGGTCTTCCTTCCAGTTTCAGCGGCGGCACCTCGGGCGTCTCGAACCCGAAGAGCAGCCCGTAGAACGCCAGCTCGGCCTCCAGCACGGAGACGATCGTCTCCTCCCGGCGCCAGCCGTGCTGCTCGCCGGGGTAGGTGAGCAGCGCCCACCGCCGGCCGTGCCGGTCCAGCTCGGCCACGAACCGCTCGGCCTGGCCGACGTCCACGATCGCGTCCTCCAGGCCGTGCAGCATGAGGCACGGCCCGGAGGCGTGCGCGGCGCGCAGCAGCGGCGAGCGCTCGGTGTAGCGGTCGCGGGTCTCGGGCAGCGGGCCGATGAGCCCGTCGAGGTAGCGCGACTCGAAGTCGTGCGTCTCGGCCGCCCAGCTCTCGGGGTCGGTGATCGCGTAGTGCGCGACGCCGCCCGCGAACACGTCGCTGTGCACCAGCGCCGCCACCGTCGTCCAGCCGCCGGCGCTGCCGCCCCGGATCGCGATCCGCGCGGCGTCGGCCCTGCCCATCGTGACCAGGCCGCGCGCCACCTTGGCGCAGTCCTCGACGTCGACCACGCCCCACTGGTGGCGCAGCCGCTCGCGGTAGGCGCGGCCGTAGCCGGTGGAGCCGCCGTAGTTGACCTCGGCCACGCCGAGGCCCCGGCTGGTGAAGTAGGCGATCTCCAGGTCGAGCACCATCGGCCTGTTGCCGGTCGGCCCGCCGTGCACGAAGATCACGTACGGGGCGGGGCCGGCGGGCGCCCCGGCCGGCGGGTAGAGGTGCGCGTGCACGCCCTCGATCGTCACCGCCTCCGGGTCGGGCAGCAGCTCGCGGGCGGGCAGCGGCTTGGGCGCCGACATCACCTCGCGCGCGCCGCGCGCCAGGTCGACGAGCACGACCTGCCGCGGGGTGTACGGCGTCGCCATCACGGCCACCGCCATGCCGCCCGCCGCCGACACGGTCGGTCCCCAGTACGTCGCCTCGCCGCCCACGTCCCGCAGCCCGCCGGTCTCCGGGTCCAGCACGGACAGCGACCAGCGGTCGGCCGTGCCGTGGACCACGACCAGCCCGGCGTCCGTGACCGCGAACCAGGACGCGCCCGGCTTCCACGGCGCGTCGCCGAACTCCTCCGCGCGCGGCGTGAGGTTGCGGTACGGGCCGCCCTCCCGGGACACCAGATGGATGTTCCACCAGCCGGTCGGGTCCGTGACGGCGTACAGGGCGTCCTCGTCGCGCCACTCCGCCTGCACCACCGACTCGGCGGGCCCGCCCGCCACCACCGTGTGCGGCCCGGCCACGCCGTCCGCGCCGAGCGGTGCGACGCACAGCTCGGTGCCGTCCCACGGCATGTTCGGATGGTCCCAGCCGATCCACGACACGTGGCCGCCGCCGGGCGACAGGCGCGGGCACATGAGGAAGTGCTGCGCCCGGACGATCACCCGCACCGGCCCGCCGGACAGCGGCACGGCGACCAGGTCGCGCTCCGTGCCGATCTCGCGCACGGCCCACACCTCGTCGCGGCCGGGCGGCAGGTAGAGGTCGGCGTAGCGGGCCGGCCCCTCCGGCGTCAGCGCCACGGGTCCGTCGTCACCCTGAGAGGCGCCGTCCAGCCGGTACAGGCGCTGGTCCGCCCAGTTCGTGAACACCAGCCCGCCGCCCGGCAGCGGCCGCCACGACCGCCCGCCGTACTCGATCACGCGGTTGCGGGCGTTCCAGCCCGCCGGGAGCGCGTCCACGCGCGAGCCGTCCGGCAGGCGCCGCACCACGCACCGCCGGCCGCCCTCGTGCGGCCGGGGCTCGTCCCACCACACCTCCACCCCGGCGGGCGTGGCGACGGCCTCCACCCACAGGGGGCCGCCGTCGGTACGGGCCACGTCGATCGGTCGAATGCTCATCTGCTCACCAGTTGCCGTCGGAAGGGGGAAGGGGGTGCCCGGGCGGATGGAGGACGTAGACGATGCCGCCGCTGCCCGAGCCCCGCAGCCACACGTTCTCGAACGCGGCCCGCGGGTAGACCCTGCGCACGTCGGCGTCGCTCGGCGCGGCCGGGTCGTTGACGACGACGTCGCCTCCGGCGGTGAAGCCGACGACGACCATGATGTGGCCCTCCGTCGAGTAGCCGGACCCCGGCAGCTCGTGGGCCTTGAACGACTGGGAGGTGACGACCGGGATCCCGGCGCGGACCAACGCCTCCAGCTCCGCCGCCGAGCGCAGCCGCGTGACGAAGCCGGTCAGCCCGTACCGGCAGGCGTAGGCGACGTTGAACGGCCAGTTGCCGGTGCCCTGGTAGCTGGTGTCGTAGGTGCCGCGGGCCGCGTGGTCCACCAGCGGAGACGGGTCGCCCTCGCCCACCCAGGCCAGGTCGCCGGCCTCCGGGCCGCGCCCCCAGTAGCCGAGCACCATCGCCACCGCGGCCGGGCCGCACCAGTTGGCGCCGCCGCCGTCCAGGTGCGGGTGGTGGCCGGCGTGCTCGTGCTGCGAGTGGCGGGGGACCTCCAGCCGCACCTCGCCCGCGCCGTCCCGGCCCGGCTCGTACGCGGCGACGATCGGGAACGGCGGCACGGCCGAGGCCATCACCCCGAGCGAGCCCACCTCCACCCCGGGCCCGCACGGCGTCACCCGGACCTGGAAGGCCACCACCGGCCGCCGCGCCACGAACGTGTCGACCGCCACGTCGCCGTCGTCGTCGCCCTGGCCGGCCACGGAGGTGCGCGGGTCGCCGTGCTCCGACCAGCGGCCCATCACATACCACTTGGTCAGGGAGCCGGCCGCCGTCCTGGCCCGCAGCTCGATCTCGACCCAGGAGCCGGGCGGGGTGCGCGCCGTCCACGACGGGACGAGCTGGGTGGCGGGGAAGCCGATCGGCACCTCGTCGCCGGTCCAGGGGGCGAGCCCGCCCGGGACGCCGTCCGCGGCCGCGAAGGACACGGCGAGGCGGCGGAAGGCGACGCGGGCCGGATCGACGGTGAGCACCAGGCCGATTGTGCTCCCCGGCCTGGTGCACCGCATCGGAAGGTTTACGTACGCGCCGGAAATGTCAGAAAAGGCGCGTTCGAGGGGGCGTCACAGGTAGAGACCGGTGGACTCGTCCGTCGCCGGGGCGGCGGGCGCCCGCCCCGAGCGCGCCGCGTACAGCTCCGCCAGCGTCGCCCCCGCGGGCCCGATCCCCTCGGAGGAGCCGAGCCAGCCGATCGCCTCCTCGCGCGTCAGCGGCCCCACCTCCAGCTGCGCCAGACAGCGGCCGGGACGGACGACGGCGGGGTGCAGGCGGGCGAGGTCCTCGTTCGTGGTGATCGCCACCAGCACGTCACGGCCCTGGCCGAGCAGCCCGTCGGTGAGGTTGAGCAGCCGCGACAGGCCCTGCCCGGTCTGCGACTTGGCCGCCGCGCTGATCAGCTCGTCGCAGTCCTCCAGCACGAGCAGCCGCCAGCGCTGCTTGTCCTCGTCGGAGTCGTAGCCGACGGCGACCTCCATGAGGTAGCCGGGGTCGTTGAACAGCCGTTCCGGATCGAGCACGCAGTCCACCTGGCACCACTCCCGCCACTGCCTGGCCAGCGAGCGCAGCAGCGTCGTCTTGCCGGTGCCGGGCGGGCCGTGCAGCAGGACGAGCCGGCCGTGCACCTCGGCCGGGGTCACCGCCATGAGCGTGGTCAGGGAGCGGCGGACCTGCGCGGAGTAGTTGCCGCTGATCTCCTCCCACGGCTGGGCCGTGATCGGCCTCTCGGAGCGGGTGCCGCCGTGCGCGCCGCGCCACCAGAAGCCCATCTCCACGTGGTCGGTCTCCGGCTCGGGCTCGACGGCGCCGTCCGTGCTCTCCTTGAGCACCGAACGGGCCAGCTCCTCCGTCACGGCGGTCACGCTCACGGTGGCGCTGCGGTTGCGGTAGCGCACGACGCGCAAGGTCCAGCCGTCACCGCAGATCAGCCGCGACTCCTGGCCGTCCTGGATCTGCGCCGTGCGCACGAGACGGCCGCCAGCCGGGCTCAGCGTGGCCTCCGGGCGGACCCGCTCCAGGTTGGCCTGGCGCGACCAGGGCTGCACCCCGGTGGCGAACGGCGACAGCGCCAGGGCGTCGATGACGTCGATCGCGTTGTCGCTGTCGTCGATCCAGATGTTCATCGGCAGGCCGGCCGACTCCGGGCTCGGGAACGGCACCTCCTTCATCACGGACATGAGGATAATGATCCATTTGCGGCCACGTCCTGTCGAAGGGTTTTGCGATATGGGATGACATCGGCGCCATAGCAATCCGTCATAGGTCCGGCACCGACGCCCTGAACAGGACATTTCGCCAGGTCATCGGTATCGCTGCGGACGGGCCGATCCACCTGTACCTTGTTGCGTCGGTCAAGTGTGCGAATGGTGGAGGTAAGACGGCGTGGCTGGGGTGAGCTTCCGTGAGCGGGCGCGCTACTGGTTCGACAACACGATGTCCAGGGGGACCGCGTCGCTCGTCGGCCTGCTGGGCGTCCTGTCGGCGACGCTCGTCGTGGCGGTCGCGGGGCTGACGCTCTGGCTGGCCCCCCACGAGCCGCAGGGCGTGGGCGGCGCGGGCGAGGTGCTGTGGATCGCGCTCATGCACGCGCTCACCCCCGGCAAGGTCGCCGGCGACAAGGGCTCCACCGCGTACATGACCGTCATGTTCGCCGGGTCCCTCGGCGGCCTGTTCATCGTCAGCATGCTCGTCGGCCTGCTGTCCAACGGGCTGATGCAGAAGGTCCACCGCCTGCGCAGGGGTCGCTCGCGCATCGTGGAGAAGGGCCACACGGTCGTGCTCGGGTGGTCCGACCAGGTGTTCACGATCGTGGGCGAGCTGGTCAAGGCGCACGCCAGCCAGTCGGGCTCGGTCATCGCCGTCCTCGCCGACCGCGACAAGCTCGACATGGAGGAGGAGATCCGCGAGCACGTCGAGCTGGGCCGCACCCGGCTGGTGTGCCGCACCGGGCGGCCCACCGAGCCGCGCGACCTCGCGCTCATGAACCTCCAGAGCGCCCGCTCCGTCGTCGTGCTGTCCCCCGACAACGAGGACCCCGACGCGCACGTGATCAAGATCCTGCTCGCGCTCGCCAAGCGGGCCGGGGCGCATCCGCCGGTCGTGGCCGCCATCGCCGCCTCCGGCAACATCCCCGCCGCCCGCCTGGCCGGCGGCGGCGAGGTCCACGTCGTCGACTCCGACGACACCGCCTCCCGGCTCATCGTCCAGTCCTCCCGCCAGTCGGGCATGTCGGTCGTCTGCATGGACCTGCTCAACTTCGACGGCGGCGAGATCTACCTGCGCTCCGGGGCCGACCTGGTCGGGCGCACGTACGGCGAGGCGCTGCACGCCTACGAGACCGCCGCCGTCATCGGCCTGCGCCGGCGCTCGGGTGTGGTGCTCAACCCGCCCATGGACACCGTCGTCACCGAGCACGACCAGGTCATCGTCATCGCCCACGACGACTCCCACATCCGGCTGGCCACCGGCGAGCCCGTCCTGGCGGAGGAGGCCGTGGTCTCGGCCCCGCCCACCGCGCTCCAGCCCGAGCGCACGCTGGTGCTCAACTGGAACGGCCGGGCCGAGCACATCGTCCGCTACCTCGACGGCTACGTCGCCCCCGGCTCGGTCCTGGAGGTCGCCGCCGACCACCCGCGGGCCGGTGAGGGCCTGACCGGGCTGACCAACCTCACGGTCCACGTCAAGGAGTGCGACTCCACCGACCGCTACCAGCTCGAAGCGCTCAACCTCGGGCTGTTCCAGCACGTCATCGTCCTGTCCGACGACCGCTTCGACCCCCACCACGCCGACACCCGCACCCTCATGACGCTGCTGCAACTGCGCGACATGCAGACCGCCCGGGGCGAGCGCTACTCGATCGTCAGCGAGATGCACGACGAGAGCAACCGCGTGCTGGCCGAGGTCACCGAGGCCGACGACATCGTCATCAGCGACACCGTCATCGGCCTGCTCCTCGCCCAGCTCGCCGAGAACCGCCACCTGGCCGACGTCTTCAGCTACCTGTTCGACTCGCACGGCTCCGAGATCTATCCCCGGCCCGCGGGCGACTACGTGAAGACGGGCACGGAGGTGACGTTCTCGACGGTCGTCGAGGCGGCGCGGCGGCGCGGGGAGACGGCGATCGGCTACCGCCACGCGGCCGAGCGCAACACGCCGCCGCACTACGGCATCGTGCTCAACCCGGCGAAGTCGCAGCAGGTGCGGTTCGCCGAGGGCGACTCGGTCATCGTCCTCGCCGAACGCTGACCCGCCCGGCCCGCCCGCCTGCTTCGCCCCTCACCCGCGCCACCCTGCCCGCTCCCCGGCCTCCTTCATCGCCCACCTTCCCCGCCCGGCCGCCCGTCCTTCCGCCTCGCCCGGCGGGACGGAAGGACGGGCGGCCGGGCGGCCGGGGATCGCGCGCCGTGCGTCCATGGCGAGACAGGGAGACGCGCCGCACGAGTGGCGGATCGACCGGCGTCGGTTACGGTGCGGTGGTGAGGACCATTGACTGGGTGGACGGCGCGGTCGAGCTGATCGACCAGACGCGGCTGCCCGACGAGTGCGTCACGCTCCGGATCACCACCGTGGACGAGCTGGTCGACGCGATCCGGCGGCTGGCCGTGCGCGGCGCGCCCGCGCTGGGCGTGGCCGGCGCGCTCGGCGTCGTGCTGTCGGGCGGCGACCCGGACGCCGTCGCCCGGCTGCGCGCGGCCCGGCCCACGGCCGTCAACCTCGCCTGGGGCGTGGACCAGGCCGCCGCCTGGCTGCCGGAGGGCCGCGCGGCCGTCCTGGAGGCCGCCCTGCGCATCCGCGACGAGGACATCGCGGCCTGCCTGGCGATGGGGGAGCGCGGAGCCGACCTCCTCACCTCGGGCGCGCTCGCCTCGAAGGCGCCCACCTCGGGCGCGTTCGCCTCGGAGGCGTCCACCTCGGGCGCGTTCGCCTCGGACCTCCCCGCCGTGGACCTCCCCGACCTGCTCGCCCCGGCCGGTCGCGGGCTGCGGATCATGACGATCTGCAACACCGGCGGGCTCGCGGCCGTGGAGCGGGGCACGGCGCTCGGCGTCGCGCAGACGCTGCACGAGCGTGGCCTGCTGGCCGAGGTGCTCGCGCTGGAGACCCGGCCGCTGCTCCAGGGCGCCCGGCTGACCGCCTGGGAGCTGGCCCGCATGGGCGCGCCGCACCGGCTGGTCGCCGACGGCGCGGGCCCGTACCTGCTGGCGAGGGGCGGGGTGGACGCGGTGCTCGTGGGCGCCGACCGCATCGCCGCCAACGGCGACACCGCCAACAAGATCGGCACGTACGCCCTGGCGCTGGGCGCGGCGCGGGCCGGTGTGCCGTTCCTGGTGGTCGCGCCCGAGACGACCATCGACGTCGCGACCCCCACGGGCGCCGGGATCGAGATCGAGGACCGGGGCGCCGAGGAGATCGTGACGCTGCGCGGGACACGGCTGGCCCCGGAGGGCACGGACGCGGTCAACCCGGCCTTCGACGTGACCCCGCACGACCTGATCACCGCCATCGTCACCGACAAGCGAGTGATCCGTCCGTAAAGCGAATAATCGTCAATTAACTGATCTGTCCGGATAGGGCGCGTTACGCTCGGTTGCCGTACATTCGACCCTCCGGAGAGACGCAACGGTGGCCATCGACCTCATTACCCGACGTGACTGGGGTGCCCGCGCACCCCGTGGAAGCTACACCCAGCTCGCCTCCACGAAGGGGGTGAAAGTTCACTACACGGGTGGTCTGGTCAATCCCGGCATCGTCGGCGACCACAACGGCTGCGTGTCGCTGGTGCAGTCGATCCAGCGCGGACACCAGGACGGCAACGGCTGGCTGGACATCGGGTACTCGTTCGTGGCGTGCCCGCACCGCAAGGTGTTCGAGGGACGGGGGCTGCACCACCTGCCCGCCGCCAACGGCCCCGGCCTCAACTCCGGGCACTACGCCGTGCTCGGCCTCGTCGGCAACGCCGGGCTGGTGGAGCCGCCCGACGGCGTGCTGCACGCCATCCTCGACGCCGTCGCGTACGTCCGCGAGCACGGCGACGCCGGCCCGGAGATCAAGGGCCACCGCGACGGGTACGCGACGGACTGCCCCGGCGAGCCGCTGTACGCGTGGGTGCGCAGGGGAGCGCCCCGGCCGGGCGGCGACGGCGGCGGCGACCCGGGCAACGGGGAGGGCGGCGGCGAGCCGGAGGCGCCGCCGTTCCCCGGCTGGCTGCTGCGCTACCCGCCGGTGACCCGCGGGGAGGACGTGCGCACCTGGCAGCGGCAGATGAAGGCGCGCGGGTGGGACCTGGACGCGGACGGCGCGTACGGGGCGCAGTCGCGCGACGTCTGCCGCCGCTTCCAGCGCCAGCAGGGGGTGGACGACGACGGCGTCGTCGGGCCCGTCACCTGGCGCCTCGCCTGGGAGGCCCCTCCCTCCTGACGGGCCGGCTCTCCTGACGGATCGGCCAGGACGACACGCGGGGGAGCCCTCCGGCGGGCCGGGCGCATCGTGGTGGTTCGGCTGAGGGACCCCTGGGGTTACCCGGTTCGCGGCCTTCCGCCTACTATCCGAATCATGGACCTGGCAGCCGGCTTCCCCGCGACCACCCGCGACGAGTGGCGGGCGCTCGCGCTCGCCGTCCTGCGCAAGGCGGGCACGGAGACCGGCGACGCCGAGGAGGCCCTGTCCAGCCCCACGTACGACGGGGTGACGCTCGCCCCGCTCTACGACGCCGACGACCTGCCCGCCGCGCCGCCCTTCGACCGGGCCGAGCACGCGGCCCGGGCGGCCGGCGGCTGGGACGTGCGGCAGCGCCACGCCGTCGCCGACCCCGAGGCCGTCCTGGCCGACCTGGAGAACGGCGTCACCTCGCTCTGGCTCGTCGTGGGCGACGGCGCGATCGCCCCCGGCGAGCTGGGCCGGGTGCTGAAGGACGTCTACCTCGACCTCGCGCCGATCACCCTCCAGGCCGGCCGCCGCACCGCCGAGGCGGCCGAGACGCTGCTCGCCCTCGCCGCCGGGCGCGGCACCCCCGCCCGGGGCAACCTCGGCGCCGGCGCGGGCGACCGGGACACCGCCGTGCGGCTCGCCCTGCGCTGCGCCGCCGAGCACCCGGGCCTGCGGGCGATCACCGTGGACGCCACGCCGTACCACGACGCCGGGGGCGGCGACGCCGACGAGCTCGGCTGCTCGATCGCGCTGGGCGTCGGCCACCTGCGCGCCCTCACCGACGCCGGGCTCGGCGTCGAGGAGGCGTTCGGGCAGCTGGAGTTCCGCTACGCCGCGACCGACGACCAGTTCGCCACCGTCGCCAAGCTGCGGGCCGCGCGCCGGCTGTGGACGCGGGTCGCCGAGCTGTGCGGCGTCGGGACGGGCGTCACGGGGGTCCCCGGCGTCCGGGCCGGCGTGGGCGCCGCCGGGCCGCCCGGGGCGCAGCTCCAGCACGCGGTGACGAGCTCGGCGATGATGACCGCGCGCGACCCGTACGTGAACATGCTCCGCGTCACCGTGGCCTGCTTCGCCGCCGGGGTGGGCGGCGCCGACGCGGTGACCGCGCAGCCGTTCGACGCCTGCCTCGGCCGGCCGGACGCGTTCTCCCGGCGCATCGCCCGCAACACGCAGGCGCTGCTGCTGGAGGAGGCCGGCCTCGGCCGGGTGGCCGACCCGGCGGGCGGGTCCTTCTACGTCGAGCGGCGCACGGCCGACCTGGCCGAGCGGGCCTGGGAGTGGTTCCAGGAGATCGAGGCGGCGGGCGGCATCGGCCGGGCGGCCGGCCTGGTGTCCGCGCGCGTCGCCGCGACCCGGGAGCGCCGCGCCGCCGACGTCGCGCACCGCCGCTTCCCGATCACGGGCGTGAGCGAGTACCCCGACCCCGGTGAGAAGCCGCCGCGCCGCCCCCGCGAGAGCGGCCCCTGGCTCGCCTCCGCCGCCCACGACACCGACGGGGGGCTGCCGGTCATCCGGTACGCCCAGGAGTACGAGGAGCTGCGCGACCTGGCCGACGCGCTGCCCGAACGCCCCAAGGTCTTCCTCGCCACGATCGGCCCCGTCGCCGCCCACTCGGCCCGCGCCGCGTTCGCCGCCAACCTCTTCCACGCCGGCGGGCTGGCCACCGAGACCGCCGGACCGGGCGCCGACCCCGACCAGATCGCCACCGCGTTCGCCGTCAGCGGCACCACCGTCGCCTGCCTGTGCTCGACCGACCGCCTGTACGCCCAGCACGCCGAGGCCGTCGCCACGGCGCTCAGGAAGGCGGGCGCGCGGCTGGTCTGGCTGGCCGGGAAGGGGTCCTACGACGGCGTGGACGCCTGCCTCCACACCGGGTGCGACGCGCTCGGCGTGCTCCGCACGACCTTCGAGGCCCTGGAGGTGGCCCGATGATCCCCGACTTCACCGGTGTGCCGCTGGAGGGCAAGGCCCGCCCCGACGCCTCCCCGCAGACGGCGGGCGCCGCGTGGGAGACGCCCGAGGGCATCGGCGTCAAGCCGCTCTACACGGCCGCCGACCTCGACGGCCTCGACTTCCTGCGCACCTACCCGGGCGCGGCGCCGTACCTGCGCGGCCCGTACCCCACCATGTACGTCAACCAGCCGTGGACCATCCGCCAGTACGCCGGCTTCTCCACGGCCGAAGACTCCAACGCCTTCTACCGGCGCAACCTCGCCGCCGGGCAGAAGGGCCTGTCGGTGGCCTTCGACCTGGCCACGCACCGCGGCTACGACTCCGACCACCCGCGCGTCCAGGGCGACGTGGGCATGGCCGGGGTGGCGATCGACTCGATCTACGACATGCGGCAGCTCTTCGACGGGATCCCGCTGGACCGCATGTCGGTGTCGATGACCATGAACGGGGCGGTGCTGCCCGTCCTGGCGCTCTACATCGTGGCCGCCGAGGAGCAGGGGGTGGAGCCGGAGCAGCTCGCCGGGACCATCCAGAACGACATCCTCAAGGAGTTCATGGTCCGCAACACCTACATCTACCCGCCGGCCCCCTCCATGCGGATCATCTCCGACATCTTCGCCTACACCAGCGAGAAGATGCCGAAGTTCAACTCGATCAGCATCTCCGGCTACCACATCCAGGAGGCCGGGGCCACGTGCGACCTGGAGCTGGCGTACACGCTGGCCGACGGCGTCGAGTACCTGCGGGCCGGGGTCGCGGCGGGCATGGACGTCGACCGGTTCGCGCCCCGCCTGTCGTTCTTCTGGTGCATCGGCATGAACTTCTTCATGGAGGTCGCCAAGCTGCGCGCCGCCCGGCTGCTCTGGGCGAAGCTCGTGGCCGGGTTCGGGGCGAAGAACCCCAAGTCGCTGTCGCTGCGTACGCACTGCCAGACCTCGGGCTGGTCGCTGACCGCGCAGGACGTCTTCGTCAACGTCGCCCGCACCTGCGTCGAGGCCATGGCCGCCACGCAGGGCCACACGCAGTCGCTGCACACCAACGCGCTGGACGAGGCGCTCGCGCTGCCCACCGACTTCTCCGCCCGGATCGCCCGCAACACCCAGATCCTCCTCCAGCAGGAGTCCGGCACGACCCAGGTCATCGACCCGTGGGGCGGCTCCTCGTACGTGGAGCGCCTCACCCACGACCTCGCCGCGCGCGCCTGGGCGCACATCGAGGAGGTCGAGGCCGCGGGCGGCATGGCCCGCGCCATCGAGGCGGGCCTGCCGAAGCTGCGCATCGAGGAGGCCGCGGCCCGCACCCAGGCCCGCATCGACTCGGGCCGCCAGCCGGTCATCGGCGTCAACAAGTACCGCCCCGACGCCGACGAGCCGATCGAGGTGCTCAAGGTCGACAACAGCGCCGTACGGGCCAGCCAGCTCGACAAGCTGCGCCGGCTGCGGGCCGAACGCGACCCCGACGCGGTGGACCGGGCGCTGGAGGCGCTGACCAAGGCCGCCGCCGACCCCGAGCCCGGCCTCGACCACAACCTGCTCAAGCTGGCCGTGGACGCCGCCCGCGCGAAGGCGACCGTGGGCGAGATCTCCGACGCGCTGGAGCGGGTGTTCGGCCGGCACGCCGGTCAGATCCGTACCATTTCCGGCGTGTACCGCGACGAGGCAGGCCCGGGGGCGAACATCGAGCGGGTGCGGCAGGCGTGCGCCGACTTCGAGCGCGCCGAGGGCCGCCGCCCCCGCATCCTGGTGGCCAAGATGGGCCAGGACGGCCACGACCGGGGCCAGAAGGTGATCGCCACGGCCTTCGCCGACCTGGGCTTCGACGTGGACGTCGGCCCGCTGTTCCAGACGCCGGAGGAGGTGGCGCGCCAGGCGGTGGAGGCCGACGTGCACGTCGTCGGCGTGTCGTCGCTGGCGGCGGGCCACCTGACGCTGGTGCCCGCGCTCCGGCGGGCGCTGGCCGACCTGGACGCGTCCGACATCATGATCGTGGTGGGCGGGGTGATCCCGCCGGACGACTTCGCCGAGCTGCGCGCCGCCGGGGCCGCCGCGATCTTCCCGCCGGGCACGGTGATCGCCGACGCGGCCCTCGACCTGCTGCGCGACCTCCAGGAGCGCCACGGCTGACGCCCGGACCGGCGGCGTTCCCGTGCCACGGGGCGCCGCCCGGCCCCGGTGGTCAGCCGCTGTAGGAGATCCAGCCGTACTCGTACTGGGTCCAGCCGTTCTCGTCCCCGCTGTGCCTGCGGCCCGTCATCACCTGGTTGGTGCCGGCCATCGAGGAGTGGTTGTTCTCCCTGACCCAGGCTTCGAGCTGCCTGGGCGTGATCTGCACCGCCTTGCCCTGCCAGAACAGCGCGCCACTGTAGTAGATGGTGTCGCCGTTCTCGTCACCGTCGTGCCGGATGCCGGTGATGGCCTGGTTCGCCGGGGTGTGGTAGTCGTGGTTGTTCTCGTCCGTCTTGGTGCCCCAGATGTCCAACCGGAGCACCGTGACCTGGACGTCGTCGATGTAGATGCGGCCGCACGAGAACGTGGTGTCGCCGTTCTCGTCGCCCCGGTGCCCGCGGCCGATCAGCACCTCGTTCGTCGGGCAGATGAACTTGCTGTTCGACTGTTTCAGCGTCGTGACCTGTCCCGGACGGATCTCGATCGTGGCGGCCGAGGCCGGGCCGGCGGGGACCAGGGTGAGAGCGGCGACGGCCGCCGCCGCCAGCGCGGCCGGCAGAGACTTCTTCAGCATGTGCGTGTCCTTCGAGGAGAGCCTGCGGCGAACGGGACTCATGGTCGCCGTCGCCGGAGGCACCCGTCGTCCGCCTGCGGGGTGAGCGCGGGTCCGCCTCTACGGTGATCCACCCGCGCCGCAGCGCCTCCCGCCGCCTCAGGACTGACAGAACGTGAGCGAGAGCGTGCGCTGACGGGGGACCGGGGTGGTGATCCTGAACGTGACGAGGTGGGTGGCGCCGTCGGCCGTCAGGGGGCGGGGGGCGTTCACGACCAGCCGGCCGTTCTCCTCGACGACCGTGGAGCCGCGGCCGGTGGTCCGGCCGTCCACCGTCCACACGTAGCCGAACGGGAGCCGCTCGCCGCCGCGCTCCACCTGCGCGGCGAGCGTGACCTGGTCGCCGGCCCAGCAGGTGCCGTTCCTGGTGCCGAGGGCGCGCACGGACGCGAGCCTGAGCCGTCCCGTGACCGGCCCGGCGGTGGGGGAGGCGGTGCCGTCGGGGTCGGCGGAGCGCGTGGCGGCCGGGTCCGCGGAGCCGTGGTCGGCCGGGGCGGGGGTTCGGGTCCGGGTGGGCCGCTTGCGCGACGGGGTCGGCGACGCGCTGGGGGAGGCGCCGGAGGAGGCGCTGACCAGGCTCTGCGACTTCGGCTGCGGGGAGGAGGGGGTCAGCCACACGATGGCGCCGCCGAGGGCGACCGCGGTGAGACCGGAGACGACGGCGATGACCACCTTCTTGCCGCGCCGCCCACGCGGCTTCGCTCGGGCGGGCTCACCGGCGGGGGTCTCGTCCCACTGCTCCGGCCCGGCGGGCGCGGGCCGCGCCTCACCGCCCGTCCACGCCTCGGCCGCCGGGGGCCGCGTGTCGTCGCGCGCCCACGGCTCGGGCCGCGCCCCGTCCTGACGCCGGACGTCGTCAGGACGCTCGACCGGCGGCCACACCTGCTCACCACGCGCTGAGCCACCCGCGCCCGGGGGGAAGGTCCGCTCGTCGAACGCCTCACGACCCCCCGCACCGGGAGTGAAGGCGCGCTCGTCGAACGCCTCACGACCGCCCGCGCCCGGGGGGAAGGTCCGCTCGTCGAACGCCTCACGACCCCCCGCACCGGGGGTGAAGGCGCGCTCGTCGAACGCCTCACGACCGCCCGCGTTCTGGGAGAGCGCGCCCGAGTCGGGCGTGTGCCCCGCCGGTGTGCCCGGCCCGGCTGCCGCACCCGGACCGGGCATGCCCGGTCCGAACGCCTGCACCTCGAAGACCTGCTCCTCGTACGGCTCACGGTTGCCCGCGCCCGGGCCGAACGTGCCCGAGTCGAACGTCTGCCCGTCGGCCGCCGCGCCGGGCCCGCCCGCCACCATGCCGGGCCCGCCCGCGCCCCGTCCTGACGTTCCGTCCTCGAACGCCCACTCGTCGTCCGCCTCACGGCCGCCCACGCCTGCGCCACTCGTGCCGAACGTCCCAGGGCCGGGAGACGGTGGCGCGGCGGTGGGCTGGGGCGTGTCGTAGTCGTAGGAGTCCTCCCAGCCCCCGGCGGCGGGCGGCCAGGTGGCGCCGCGCGGTCCCGTCACGGGCCGGACCGGGTCCGTGGACTGCGGGACAGGTTCCTGCCAGGCCGCCGACCGCGGCGCCGTGTGCCACTGCTCCGCAGCGCCCTCGGCGCCCGGCCGGTCGGACCGCGACGGCGCGGGGGAGCGGTCCTGGAAGACCGGAGCGGCATGCGGCGCGGCCGGGGAGGAGAAGTCGTGCGGCGGCGTCGCGGACGGCACGCTCCCGGACGGTGCCGGGGACGCCGGGGCGCCGAGCAGGTGAAGCAGCACCTCGTGCATGGCGGGACGCGCCGCCGGGTCCTTGGCCAGGCAACGGGTCACCGCCGCACGCAGCGCCTGCGGCAGTTCCCCGAGCCGCGGCTCGGCCCGCAGGATCCGGTTGATCACCGCTGGCAGCGAGTCGTCGCCGAACGGCGGCGTCCCCGTGGCCGCGAAGACGATCACCGAGCCCCACGCGAACACGTCGGCCGCCGGCCCCACCGCCTGCCCCGCGAGCTGTTCGGGCGCCATGTACGCCGGAGTGCCCACGACGTTGCTCGTGGCCGAGAGCTTGGAGTCGAGCGCCCCCGTCACGCCGAACCCGATCACGCGCGGCCCGCCCGACCCCAGCAGCACGCCGGCCGGCTTGAAGTCGCGGTGCGCGAGCCCCGCCCGGTGGATCGCCGCGAGCGCCGTGGCGGTCCCGACGGCCAGCCGCTGGAGCTCCGCGCCGGTCCGGCGTCCCGCCTGCTGCAACGACGGCCCGTCCACGTACTCGCTCACGACGTACGGCCGCCCGCTGACGGAGGCGTCGAGCACCTGGGCGACGTTGACCGGCTCGACCTGGCGGGCGGCGGCCAGCTCGCGGGCCAGGCGGTCGCCGCCGGCCAGCCCCTCGTGCAGGACCTTGACCGCCACCGGCGCCCCGTTCGGCGCCTTGGCGAGATAGACGACGCCTTGGGAGCCGGCGCCGAGGCGGCCGGCGAGCCGGTAGGGCCCCACCGCTGCCGGGTCGCCCTCGCGCAGGGGTTCGACGTGGGGCATGAGGGGAGTGACTCCTGTGACGGATGGGACGACTACGCTCTGCACCTTAGCGTCAAAAGTTATGACTTGGCGGGGGTTAATCTGATCAAGTGGGAAACTCCTAGCAGGTTGGGAGGGGAGGGCCCGTGCGGTCGCTGGAGGACTACGCCAAGGGCGTGCGCGACGGCTCCCGCACGTGGATCGCCCGCGCGATCACGCTGGTCGAGTCCACCCGGCCCGACCACGCCGCCCTCGCCCAGCGCCTGCTCGTCGCGCTGACCCCGCTGTCCGGCCGGGCCCGCCGCGTGGGCGTCTCGGGCGTGCCGGGTGTGGGGAAGTCCACATTCGTGGACGCCCTCGGCACCATGCTCACCGGCCGGGGTCACCGGGTGGCCGTCCTCGCCGTGGACCCGTCCTCGACCCGTACCGGCGGCAGCATCCTCGGCGACAAGACCCGCATGTCGCGCCTGGCGGCCGACCCGGCCGCGTTCATCCGGCCCTCGCCCACGTCCGGCACGCTGGGCGGCGTCGCCAAGGCCACCAGGGAGGCCATGGTCGTCGTCGAGGCGGCCGGCTACGACGTCGTGCTCGTCGAGACCGTGGGCGTGGGCCAGTCGGAGACGGCGGTCGCCGACATGGTGGACACGTTCCTGCTGCTGACGCTGGCCCGCACCGGGGACCAGCTCCAGGGCATCAAGAAGGGCGTGCTGGAGCTCGCGGACGTCATCGCGGTCAACAAGGCGGACGGCGAGTACGCGCTCGCCGCGCGCAAGGCGGCCCGCGAGCTGGCCGGGGCGCTGCGCATGCTGCGCT
The DNA here is from genome assembly GCF_024172185.1 of Nonomuraea roseoviolacea subsp. carminata. Classification (GTDB taxonomy): domain Bacteria; phylum Actinomycetota; class Actinomycetes; order Streptosporangiales; family Streptosporangiaceae; genus Nonomuraea; species Nonomuraea roseoviolacea. Next base: position 9,556,984 of record NZ_JAMZEC010000001.1, on the reverse strand, counting down.
CCGACAGCGTGCCGCCGCCCGTGCTGACGTGCAGCGGCCTCACGGGCGACGGCCTGCCGGAGCTGTGGGACCAGGTGCTGCGGCACCAGGACGGCCTGGATCTGGCCGGCAAGCGCCGCCGCCAGCAGGTCGGCTGGACGTGGACGCTGGTACGCGACCGGCTGCTGGCGGAACTGCGTCACGATCCCCGGGTCGCGGCCATCGCCGAGGAGGTGGAGAAGGAGGTCCTCGCGGGCACCCTCACCCCGTCGCTGGCCGCCGACCGCCTCCTGGCCGCCTTCACCCGTCCCTGAACGCGCTCATTCCGTCCGCCCGTCATCGGGCGGGAACCCTCACCCACGCGCTCGCTCACGCCTGAACACATCCATGATCCCCGCCTTCTGTCCGCGTGTGCTAAATTTTGGCCATGCGGTCAGAAATTCAGCCAGGGGGCCAGAAGGCGCGGTCGTTCATCGAGGAGGCGCGGCGCGACCAGATCGTGCGCGCCGCCGTCGAGGTGATCGCCGAGGTGGGCTTCGCCCGGGCGTCGCTCGCCCGGATCGCCCAGCGCGCCGGCATCAGCAAGGGCGTCATCTCCTACCACTTCGCCGGCAAGGAGGAGCTGATGGAGCAGGTCGTCGACCGCGTCTACGCACAGATCGGGGAGTTCGTCGTCGCCCGTATGGAGGGCGCCGAGTCGGCCGCCGAGCTGCTCAGGACGCACATCGTCTCCGTCGCCGAGCACATGCGGGCCAACCGCGTCCAGCTCACCGCGCTCGGCGAGATCTTCAACAACCTGCGCACGACCGACGGCGAACCCCGCTACGGCGTCCACACGAGCGAGGGGCTCTACCAGGCCCTCGAGTCGATCTACCGCCGCGGTCAGGACCGCGGGGAGTTCCGCGCCTTCGACGTCCGCGTCATGGCCGTCACGCACCAGGCCGCCATCGACGCGATGTTCGCCTACTGGCAGACCCATCCCGAGCACGACCTGGAGGCCCACGCCAGGCAGCTCGCCGACCTCCTCGAAAGGGCGTGCACGTGAAGACCGAACACCCCCGGACCGGCACCCGGCTCCTCGCCGTGGACAACCTGCGCGTCGCCCTCACCGCGCTCGTCGTCTTACACCACGTCGCCGTGACCTACGGCGACATCCCGATGTGGTACTACGTCGAGTCCGCCCACGATTCCTCCGGCGTGGCCCTCGACGTCCTCGTCGTGGTGAACCAGGCGTTCTTCATGGGGTTCTTCTTCCTCATCTCCGGCTTCTTCACCCCCGCCTCCTTCGACCGCAAGGGCGGGCGGGCGTTCGTGCGCGACCGGCTGCTGCGGCTGGGCGTGCCGCTGCTCGTCTTCCTGCTGCTGCTGCGGCCGCTGGTGACGCTCCCGCAGTACCTGGCCCAGCAGCGGAAGGTGCCGTACGCGCAGTTCTACCTGAGCACCTGGGACCCGGGGCCGATGTGGTTCGCCGAGGTGCTGATCGTCTTCGCGGTGGCGTACGCGGTGTGGCGCGGCCTGCGCCGCGGGGGTGAGGAGGAGGCGCCGGCCGCGCCGCCGCGGTTCCGGTCGCTCCTGCTGTTCGCCGCCGGCCTGGCCGTGGCCACGTTCGTGTGGCGGTTGGCGGTGCCGACGGGCACGTACGTCCCGGTCCTCGGGCTGCCCTCGCCCGACTACCTGCCGCAGTACGTCTCCATGTTCGCGGCGGGCACCGTGGCCTTCCGGCGCCGATGGTTCGAGACCCTGCCGCGGGCGACCGGCCGCGCCGGGCTGATCACCGCGACCGTCGCCGCGGCCACGCTGCTGCCGCTGGGGGCGATGACCGACGGCGTGCTGTCGTCGGCGGCCATGGCGGCGTGGCAGTCCTTCTTCGCGGTCGGCCTCGTCGCCGGGCTCGTGGTGATCTTCCGGGAGCGGTTCGACCGGCAGGGGCCGCTCGGCCGGTTCCTGTCGGCGCACGCCTACACGGTGTACATCGTCCACCCGATCGTGCTCGTCGCCGTGTCGCTGGCCTTCCGGTGGCTGGAGGCGGCGGCGGTCGTCAAGTTCGCCGTCGTGGCCGTGCTCTCGCTGCCGCTGTGCTGGGGGCTCGCCTACCTCGTCCGGTCGCTCCCCGGCGCCCGCCGGATCCTCTAGGGCCGGTGCGGCGGCGCGCCGGATCCTCCAGGGGCCCGGCGCGGCGGAGCCTCCAGGTCCCCGGCGCGGGGGTGCGCCGGGGAGCGGCCGGGCTCACGCCCCGTCGTAGAAGGCGTCGAGGACGTCGCCGTGGCGCTCCTCGACGACCTTGCGCCTGATCTTCAGGCTCGGCGTCAGCTCACCGGACTCGACGGAGAAGTCCTCGCTCAGGATGGCGAACTTCTTGACCGTCGCGTAGCTCGCCTCGCCCGCGTTGACCTGGTCGACGGCCTTGGCGACCTCCTGGCGCATGCGCGGGTGCTCCCGCAGCGCCTCGGCGTCGGCGGGCAGGCCCTCGGCCTCGGCCCACGGCCTGACCACGTCCATGTCCAGCGTCACCAGCGCCGTGCAGTAGTTGCGCCGGTCGCCGTGGACGAACACGTGCGACACGTACGGGCAGGCCGCCTTGATCCGGCCCTCCAGGTACGTGGGCGCCACGTACTTGCCGCCCGAGGTCTTGATCAGCTCCTTCTTGCGGTCGGTGATGGACAGCCGGCCCTCGGAGTCGATCTCGCCGATGTCGCCGGTGTGCAGCCATCCGTCCTCCAGCGCGGCGGCCGTCTCCTCGGGCAGGCCGTGGTAGCCGCGCATGACACCCCGGCCGCCGACGAGCACCTCGCCGTCGTCGGCGATGCGCACCAGCGTGCCCGGCAGCGGCGGGCCGACCGTGCCGAACTTCACCGTCTCCGGCCGGTTGAGGAAGCTGCCCGCCGAGGTCTCGGTCAGGCCGTACCCCTCCAGGATCGTGAGGCCGGCGGCGTCGAAGAACTCGGCGATGTCGCGCGAGAGCGGGGCGGAGCCCGAGATGAAGAAGCGGATCCGGCCGCCGAACCGCTCGCGCAGCTTGGCGAAGACGAGCCGGTCGGCCAGCGCGTACTCGGCGCGCGTGGTGAGCGGGATCGCGACGCCGCGCTGGCGCGCCCGCACCACCCGCAGGCCGGTCCGGCGGGCCCACTCGAAGATGCGCAGCTTGGCCCCGCCCTCGCGCCGGACGGTGGCGGCGACCGTGTTGTGGATCTTCTCGAAGATGCGCGGCGCGGCGGCCATGAACGTCGGCCTGAGCGCGCCCAGGTTCTCGGCGATCCGGTCGAGCCGGCCGTCCACCGCCGTCGGCACGCCGATGTCGATCATCACGACCTGGAGCAGCTTGCCGAACGAGTGCGACAGCGGCAGCCACAGGAAGTGCAGGTCGTCGCCCGAGATCAGGTCCAGCTCGCGGACCGCGGCGCCGGCGTAGAGCCAGTTGTCGTGGGTCAGCTCCACGCCCTTGGGCCGGCCGGTGGTGCCGGAGGTGTAGATGAGCGTGGCCAGGTCGTCCTGGGCGATGGCGTCGACCATGGCGTAGTACCGGGCGCTGCCGTCGTCGTCGCCTGTGCTGTCGCTGTCGCCGCCGAGCGAGCCGAGCGTCACCACCCAGCCGTCGTCGCCGGCCGTGCCGTCGATGACGACCACGCGCGTGACGTCGGGCAGCTCCTTCTGCACCGACCGCAGCTTGGCGACCTGGTCGTCGTCCTCGGCGATGACGATCGTGCTGCCCGAGTCGGTGATGATGAACGCCGACTCGGCGGCCGTGTTGGAGGGGTAGATCGTGGTGGTGGCCGCGCCGGTGGCCAGCACGGCGAGGTCGGCGAGGATCCATTCGAGGCGGGTGGAGCCGAGGATGGCCACCCGGGTGCCGGGGCCCGCGCCGATCTCCGCCAGGCCGAGGGCCAGCCGGCGGACGCGCTCGCCCACCTCGCGCCAGGACAGTGAGGTCCAGCCGTCGTCCGAGGGCGTCCGGTAGGCCTCGGCGTCAGGGGTGGCGGCGATCCGGTCGCGCAGCAGGGAGGGAATGCTCGACATGCCTGTCCTCCTGGGTGTGATGCAGCCGACTCTAGGCCGCGGGCCCGGCGGGAGTCGATATTCGTGATCGTCTCGTGTCGGCCCGCCGCCGTGGCCGTCGCGATTGACGGTAAGGATCAACCGGGCGATAGTGTGACAGGTGGCAGCCCCCCGGATGATCTCCTGCGTCCTCGCCCTGGCGACCCTGACGCTCGGCGCCTGCTCGGCCGCCACCGACCGGCCCTCGGGCGGGCAACCCGTGGTCAGCGGCGTGGCCGGCGGCTCCGGCGCCGCCCCCTCCGCCGGGCCGCCCTCCGGCACCGCGGCCGCGCCTCCCGGGACCGCCGCCCCCAGCGCCTCCGCGCTCGACCCGGCCGCGTACAAGGCCGAGCTGGAGTCCCGGCGCAAGGCCATGGCCGGCGCCATCGGCTCGATGGCCGGGGCGCGCACGGTCAAGACGCTCGGCCAGCGGGCGCAGAAGGCCGCCGAGGCGGTCGAGAGCGGCGCCGCCGCGCTGGCCGCCGTGACGCCGCCCGACCAGGTGCGTTCCCAGCACGACGCGTACGTGGCCAGCCTGCGCGACTTCGCCACCGCGCTCGGCGGCACCGCCGGCAAGGTCGGCTCCCGCGACCTGTGCACCTCCTCGGCCGCGCTCACCGACGTCGGCGGCGCGCTGAAGTCCCTCGACCAGGCCGGCCAGGCCCTCCAGCGGGCCGGCGACTACCCGGCCGACGTGGTCAGCGTGAAGGCCGGCGGCAAGAAGAACCGGCGCCTGAAGAACGGCTCGTTCATCCGCAGGGGCTCCCTCACCGGCCGCAGCTCGCTGCAGATCGACAACGGCGGCACCCGCGACGCGGTCGTCACGCTGGTCAAGGGCGGCTCCAAGGTGGTCAGCGTGTACGTGCGCAAGAAGGCCAAGTTCAAGATCAGCGGCGTGCGGGACGGCACGTACAAGATCTACTTCACGCACGGCGTCGACTGGGACGGCAGGGCCCGCGCCTTCACCCGGCAGTGCAGCTTCGAGCGCTTCCAGAAGTCGGTGAAGTTCAAGACCACCTTCACCGCCACCCAGATCCGCTGGCACGACTGGCGGATCACGCTGCACGCGATCGCCGGCGGCAACGCCCGCACCGCCGACGTGGACCCCGACGACTTCCCGGGCTGAGACCCCGGCTCGACACCCGCCGAGACCCCCGACACGGCAAGGGCCGCGCACGAGCGGTGCGCGGCCCTTGCCGTGTCGCGGTCGTGCCGTGTTCGCCGGCACGACCAGCGGTCCATCAATCCGTCAGGGGAGGATCAGGCCGTCAGGAGGAGAACAGCATGCCCACCCAGCTGCGCTGGCGGTGGTGGCCGTAGTGGTGGCCGCCGTGCGGGGCGCCCCAGGCGGGACCCGGCGCGGGCGGGGGCGGGGGAGCGGCGTGGTAGCTGGCCTCCATCCGGGTCAGCGTCTCCAGCTCGCCGTAGTCGAGGAAGATTCCCCGGCAGTTGTCGCACTGCTCGATGTGAACGCCGTTGCGCTCATAAGTCCGCATGGTGCCGCGGCACTTGGGGCACTGCATCTCTCGTCGGTCTCCTTGGCCTCGGATATGTGAGGGAAAACCTACCGCGCGCAACCCCGTCACGCTCTGACGATTCTGTTGCACGCCTCCACTAACGACTGTTCGACCTCGTCGAGTTCCCGGCCCTCGCGACCTGCGTTGACGACGGCCACAGCGGCCAGCTGGATGGTCACCGCGCGGGCCGGGAGGTCGAGCCGCCGCCACGGGTCGGCGCCGTCACCGAGCGCCGGCCCGCCGAAGGCGAGGTACGCGCCCACGAACCGCTCCCACACGGCCGGGTCGAGCAGCCCCGCGGCGTACCAGGCGGCCGGCCGGGCCAGGTCCCACGCCGGATCGCCGACGCCGAGGTCGTCCACGTCGATGAGCAGCCAGCGGTCGCGGCGCACGAGCTGGCCCAGGTGCCAGTCGCCGTGGGCGAGCAGGCCGGGCACCGGCTCCGGCTCCGGCAGCTCCTCGAACGCCCGCCGCAGCAGCCGCTCGACCGGGCCGTCGCCCGGCATGCGGCGCACCGCGCGGGCCGCCCGCTCCGGGCCGCCCGCCTCGGGGAGCGGCGGCACCAGCGGCAGGGGCACCGCGTGCAGCCGCGCCAGCAGCCGGGCCCCCTCCTCCCAGGGCGCGGAGTCGAGCTCGTCGTGCGCGACGGGCGCGCCCGCCGGCCAGAGCGTGACCGCGCGACCGGCCACCGTGAGCACGTCGGGACGCAGCGGGGGCAGCAGGACGCCGCTCAGCGCGGCCGAGGCCGCGGCGCGCACCCGCAGGCGCAGCGCCTCGGCGTCGTCGCGCCGGGAGTGCGCCTTGACCACGACCTCGCCCCTGCGTAACACCACGACGTCGGTGCGGGTCGGGTGGAGCACCGGCTCTCCCGTGCCGCCGTGCGCGGCGGCGATGACCCCGAGTTCGGCCTCCAGATCCACTCGTACAGAGTATTCGGCAGTACGTGCGGTTTACGCCGCCGGACGCGATCACCGGATCGGGCCGGCCGCGTGACCGCTAGCCGCCGCCATCGCGACGAGGCCGGTCCGGCTGAATGAGCAAGGCGGGATCGAGGGGGCGAGTGGACACCAGGCCGAACAGCGGGTCGGCCTCCGCGCCGTACCCGTCCTCCCAGTCCACTTCGCCGTAGCCGGCGCCCACGACGATCTGGTCCTCGTACTCGTCGTACTCGCCGTCGTCGTCGACCTCCACGTGGATCACGAACGGGGCCTTGTCGGGCAGGTCCGCGATGGCCGCCCTGAGCTGCCCGATCGTCCACGCGCGTCGGCCCAGGGAGTCGGTGACGCCCTTCCACGGCACGACGGTCGCCTGCGGCACGTCCTGGCTCGTCATGACTCTCCTCGTTGGTCGAGCAGCCTGAAACGTGGCATACGCCCCGATCTTGCCACTGCCCTCTCATGGAGGGAATGCGGGTAGGTCAGACTGAAGGCATGAGAATCGGTTTCGCCGTGCCGCAGTCGGGCGCCTGGGCCACGCCCGCCAACATGCGCCGCGTGGCCGCCCGGGCCGAGGAGCTCGGCTACGCGGAGCTGTGGACATTCCAGCGGGTGCTGTACCCGGTGGGCCATCCGATGGGGCCGGTGTACCGCAGCGTCCACGACCCGGTGGTCACGCTGTCGTACCTGGCGGGGGTCACCGGGACGATCAGGCTCGGCGTGGCCGTCGTCAACGCCTACGTGCAGCCGGTCGTGCTGGCCAAGCAGCTCGCCTCGCTGCAGATCGTGTCCGGCGGGCGGCTGACGGCGGGGCTGGGGCTGGGCTGGCTGCGCGAGGAGTTCGAGGCCGCGGGGGTCGGTTTCGAGCGGCGCGGCCGGCGGGTCGAGGAGTTCACGCGGCTGCTGCGCGCGGCGCTGACCGAGGACGTGATCGACCACTCGGGCGAGTTCTACCGGGTCCCGCCGTCCCATCTCGACCCGCGCCCTGAGCACGCGCCCCCGATCCTGCTGGGCGGCGCGGCCGAGCCGGCGCTGCGCCGGGCGGGCCGGCTCGCCGACGGCTGGATCAGCTCCAGCAGGGAGGACCTGGCGGGCATCGCGCCGCGCGTGGCCGCGGTCAAGGACGCCGCCCGGGAGGCCGGCCGTGACCCCGGGGCGCTGCGCATCGTGTGCCGCGGCGTCACCCGGGTGCGCCCGGCGGGGGCGGAGGAGGGGGACCGGCCGCCGTTGTCCGGCACGTACGAGGAGATCCGGCGCGACGTGGACGACCTCGGGGCGCGCGGCGTGACGGAGGTCTTCCACGACCTCAACTTCGACCCCGAGATCGTCACCGCGGAGCCGGAGGAGGCCATGCGCCGCGCCGAGGAGGCCCTGGAGGCCCTCGCCCCCAACGCCTGAGCCCTGGACGTCCGAGCCCGAAGACGTCCGGTCTCAGGACGCCCGAGCCCCGGGCGTCCCAGCGGCGGTCAGGGGCGGGACAGGCGGAGCGCCTCGGCGGCCACGGCGCGGCGCAGGTCGCGGATGCCCTCCCGGCCGCGCAGCGGGTGCACGGCGTTGGTCAGCAGCACCACCGTCAGCCCGCGCGCCGGGTCCACGACCAGCGACGTCCCCGTGAACCCGGAATGCCCGTACGCACCCTCCAGCGGCCCCACGATGCCCGGGTCGCCGATCCGCACCCCGAGCCCGTGGCGGAACGCCGCCCCCTCGGCCCCCTGGTCGCGGACCATCTCGGCCACGCTCTCCGGCCGCAGCACCGCGCCGCCGCCGCGCCGCAGCGCCTCGCCGAAGGCCAGCAGGTCGTCGGCCGGGGCGAACAGCCCCGCGTGGCCCGCCACGCCGCCCAGGCCGTGGCAGGTCTCGTCGTGCACCTCGCCGCGCACGCACCCCGCCCCGGGCCGTTCCGGCTTCCACTCGGTGGCCGCCACGCGTGCCAGTCGCCCGGGACCGGGCCGGTAGCCGGTCCCGTCCAGCCCCAGCACGCCGGTGACGCGGGCGCGGACCAGCTCGTCGAGCGGCGCGCCGCCCGCGAGCTCGGCCACGCGGCCCATCGTGATCATGCCGACGTCGGAGTAGAGGTACGGCCCGCCGACGGGGCCGGTGACGGGCGTGTCGATGATCGCGTCCAGCCGTTCGGCGTGGCCGGCGTGCGGCAGCTCCAGGTCCACGCGGCGGGTGGGCGGGAGCCCGGCCGTGTGGGTGAGCAGGCGGCGCGGCGTGATCCGCGGGTCGCGCCCGGGCAGCCAGGCCGCCACCGGCTCGTCCAGATCGAGGCGGCCCTCCTCGGCCAGGGACAGCACGACGGCCGTGGTGAACAGCTTGCTCACCGAGGCCAGGTCGAAGATCGAGTCGCGGCGCGCCGGCGGACGCTCGCCGGCCAGGGTGCCCTCGCCGTCGGTGTACCTGACCAGCTCGCCGGCCACCGCCGCCGCCGCGACCTCGCCGTCCACGGCGACGAGCGCGACAGCCGCCGAGCACACGCGCGGCACCGCGCCGGCCAGGACCTCCTTGAGTCCCTCCGCCACCTTCCCCCCTCTCCCTCGTCCCCGGCGTCCCCGGCGTCAGCCGCTCAGCGCGTCGCTGAGCCGCTCGCCGTGCGACTCCAGCAGCGCCCGGGCGCCCTCCGCGTCGAGCCCGTGCTGGATCATCACCACGGCCGTCTTGGCCTGGCCGCCGGCCTCGTCCACGGCCCGGGCCGCGGTCTCCCGGTCGGCGCCGGTGATGTCGACGACCATGCGCACCGCCCGGTCGGCGAGCTTGCTGTTCATGGCCGACATCTCGATCATCCGGTTCCCGTACGTGCGGCCGAGCCGCACCATCACGATCGTGGAGATCATGTTGAGGACGAGCTTCTGGGCGGTGCCCGCCTTGAGGCGGGTCGAGCCGGCCACCACCTCGGGCCCCACGACGACCTCGATCGCGTGCTCGGCGGCGGCCGACAGGGGCGCGCCGTCGTTGCACGACAGGGCCGCGGTCAGCGCGCCGCGCCGCCGCGCCTCGGCCAGGGCGCCCAGCACGAACGGGGCACGGCCGCTGGCGGACACGCCCACCACCGAGTCGAGCGGTCCCACCTCCAGGCGCGCCATGTCCGCGGCGCCGGCCTCGGCGTCGTCCTCCGCGCCCTCCACGGACCGGGTCAGCGCGTCCGGGCCGCCGGCGATGACGCCCTGGACCAGCTCGGGGTCCGTGCCGAACGTGGGCGGGCACTCCGAGGCGTCGAGCACGGCGAGCCGTCCCGAGGTGCCCGCGCCGACGTACAGCAGCCGGCCGCCCGAGCCCATCCGCGCCGAGATCGCGTCGATCGCGGCCGAGATGGCGGGGACCGCCACCGCGACCGCGGCGGGCACCGCGGCGTCGGCCTGGTTCATCAGGCTCGCGATCTGCTCGGTCGGCAGCCGGTCGATCTGGGCGTAACGGGGGTCGCTCTGCTCGGTGGCCAGCTCCCCGGCGGGCACGGCGGGCCCGCCGGAAGATCCGGCGGAGGACCCGGTGGACGCATCGGTGGAGGGCTCGGGTAGCGGATCAATCATGACGCTAATTTCCACCTTCTCCTTCTCTCTTGTAAATATCTTTCAGACTATGGATTCATGACGTACGTGCGAACCGGAGCCGAACGGCTGGCCGCGGATCCCTCTCTGGCGGGTGGACGGCGGCTCGGCCTCATCACCAACCCCACCGGGGTCCTTCCCGATCTGACACCCACGGCCGAGGCGCTGCTGGCCGGCGGCGCGCCGCTGGTGGCGCTGTTCGGGCCGGAGCACGGTGTGCGCGGCACCGCGCAGGCCGACTCCAGCGAGCCCGACACCACCGACCCGAGGACGGGCCTGCCCGCCTACGACACCCACAAGCGGTCCGGCGCGGCGCTGGACGAGGTGGTCGCCCGCTCGGGGGTGGACACGCTGGTCTTCGACATCGCCGACGTGGGCGCCCGCTTCTACACCTTCGTGTGGACGATGTACGACCTCATGGCCTCGGCGCAGCGGCTGGGCCTGCGGTTCGTGGTGCTCGACCGGCCGAACCCGCTCGGCGGCGCCGTGACCGAGGGGCCGGGGCTGGACCCGGCGTTCGCGAGCTTCGTCGGCCGCTTCCCGATCCCGGTGCGGCACGGCAGGACCGTGGGGGAGCTGGCGCTGCTGTTCGGCTTCGACCTCGACCTGGAGGTCGTGCGGATGGAGGGCTGGCGGCGCGACATGGACGCCGCCGCGACCGGGCTGCCGTGGGTGATGCCGTCGGTCAACATGCCGACCCCCGACACCGCGCTCGCCTACCCGGGCACCGCGCTGTTCGAGGGCACCACGTTCTCGGAGGGGCGCGGCACGACCCGGCCGTTCGAGCTGGTCGGCGCGCCGTTCGTGGACGAGCGCTTCGCCGCCGAGCTGAACGCCCTCGGCCTGCCGGGGGTGCGCTTCCGCGACACCTGGTTCACCCCCACCTTCCACAAGCACGCGGGGGCGGCCGTGCGCGGCGTCCAGCTCCACGTCCACGACCGGGCCGCGTTCCGGCCGGTGCTGACCGGCGTGTCCATGCTGCACGTGGCCCGCACGCTCCACCCGGACGGCTTCGGCTGGTGGGGGCCCGAGGGCTTCGAGGACCACCTGTGGGGGTCGGACACGCTCACGGCGTGCCTGGACAAGGGCGAGGACCCGCGGGCGCTGTGCCCCGAGCCCGCGCCCCCAGGAGGACCGTTGCTCTACGCGTGACATCACGCCAGGTCGCGCCGGTAGAGCCAGAAGACGCGTTCGGCGCGCGCGCCCACGGCGCGCGCGTAGAACCGCAGCGGCCCCACCCAGCCGATCTCGGCGGTGTCCTGCCCGGCGGCGCGCTGCTCGGCCAGGCAGCGGCGCAGCAGCACCCGGCCCACGCCGAGCCCGCGCGCCTCCGGCGCCGTGCCCATCGGCCCGAACCACGCGGGCCGCGCGCCCCACGCCGCGAACGCCAGCACCCGGCCGTCGCGCTCGGCGTAGTGCAGGCCGGCGGCGTTGGCCGCCTCCCAGGCCCAGCGCTCGTTCCAGTGCTCCGCCACGAACGCGGCCACCCGGTCGCGGTCGTCGCCGGCCCGGCGCACGGCCACGCCCTGGCCGGCCAGCAGGGCCTCGTCGGCCTCGGTGGACAGGTCGGCGCCGGGGCCGAGGGGGGCGGTCATGTTCCAGGCGACGTGGTAGCGCTCGTAGCCGAGGCTCTCGGCCAGGCAGGCGGCGGCGGTGTAGCGGACGTCCACGCCCGGCCAGGCGTAGCACGGCGGGTTGCCGGCCAGGCGCACCTGCGTCGCGCCGCGACCGCGCAGCCACTCCTCGGCCGCGCGGACCAGCTCCCGGCCGAGGCCGCGGCCCTGCCGTTCCGGATGGACGGCCAGCAGGTCCAGGTGGCCCACGGTGGGCTCGCGCGACGACAGGGACGCCAGGACCACGCCGCCGTCGGTCACCAGCGCGCCCCAGACGCGGTCCGGCGGTGGGGCGGCCAGCCGCCGCACCAGCGCGCCCGCCTCGGGGGCGTCCAGCGTCAGCGCCGCCTCCGCGGCCCGGACGGCCCGCTCCAGGTCCTCCCCGCCCAGAGCGGAACCCTCGCGCACGCGGATCACACGCCGCTCAGCGGGCGGGCGATCACGCTGCGGCGCTCCGGGTGGAAGCAGGCGTGCTCCTGCGGGACGCCGTCGGTCACCTGGAGCAGCGGCAGCTCGCTCTCGCACCGCTCGCTCCGGAACGGGCAGCGGCGGGCGAACAGGCAGCCGGCGTCGGCCCGCGACTCGTCCAGCGACTCCAGCGGCACGACCGGCTGCTCGCCCGGCTCCTCCAGCCCGTGCAGCACGGGGATGGCCGACAGCAGCGACTGCGTGTACGGGTGGACCGGGTCGGCGATGACGGTGTCCACCGGCCCGCGCTCCACGACCTGGCCCCGGTAGATGACGAACAGCTCGCCGTCGTCGCCGATGTAGCGGGCGGTGGCCACGTCGTGGGTGATGAACAGCACGGCCACGCCGAGCCGCTCGCGCAGGTCCTTCAGCAGCGCGAGGATGCCGAGCCGCAGCGACACGTCGATCATCGAGACGGCCTCGTCGGCGACGAGCATCTCGGGGTCCACGGTCAGCGCGCGGGCGATGACGACGCGCTGCCGCATGCCGCCGGAGAGCTGGTGCGGGTAGCGCGACAGCACGCTGCCCGGGTCGAGGCCGACCAGCGACAGCACCTCGGCGGCCCGCTCCTCCATCCACTGCTTCGAGCGGCCGGTCTGGCGGGCCCGCAGCGCCAGCGGCGCCTGGAGGGTCTGGTGGATGGTGCGGGTGGGGTTCAGGGCCGAGTAGGGGTCCTGGTGGATCATCTGGATCTTGCGGAAGTGCGGCTGGCGCTGCTTGGGCTTGAGCGGCGTCATCGGCGTGCCGCCGATGGCGATCTCGCCGCCGTCGTACGACTCCAGCCCCGCGATGATCCGCCCCAGCGTGGTCTTGCCGCAGCCCGACTCGCCGATGAACGAGGCGGCCCCGCCCTTGGCGATCGAGAAGTCGACGCCGCGCAGCGCCTGCACCTCGCGCCCGGCGAGCACGCCGCCCCGCTGCCTGAAGGTCCTGGTGATGCCGGTAGCCGTGATCACGCGCGCTCCTTCACGCCCACCGCGTGGCAGGCCACGATCCTCGGCCCGTCGGCCAGGGCCGCCGGATCGTCGGTCTCACAGATGTCCATGCGCAGGGCGCAGCGTTCCCGGAACACGCAGCCCTGCTTCGGCACGGTCGCCAGCGTCGGCGGCCGGCCGGGCAGCGCCCGCGCCTCGTCGATGTCGCCGACCAGGCGGGGGATGGCCTGGATGAGGCCCCGGGTGTAGGGGTGGCGGGGCGCGTGCAGCACCTCGCGCGTGGGTCCCTGCTCCACCAGCCGCCCGCCGTACATGACGGCCAGCCGATCGGCCACCTCGGCCACCACGCCGATGTCGTGGGTGATGACCAGCGTGGTCAGGCCGCGCTCGGCGTGGACCTCGCGCACGATCTTCAGGATGTTGGCCTGGGTGATCATGTCGAGGGCGGTGGTCGGCTCGTCGAGGACGACGAGATGGGCGTTGAGCACCAGCGCCAGCATGATGCCGACCCGCTGCCGCATGCCGCCGGACAGCTCGTGCTGGTGCGAGTCGAGCACCCGCGCGCCGTCCAGCCCCATCCGGCCGAGCAGCTCCTTCGCCTCGCGCACCAGGCCGCGCAGGTCGTCCACGCCGTGGGAGCGGCCCAGGTCGAGGAGCTGCTTGCCGACCGTCTTGAGCGGGTTCAGGGAGTTCTGGGCCGCCTGGAAGACGTACCCGATGTGCGCGCCGCGCGCCTTGCGCAGCCGCTCGCCCGCGAGCCCGACGACGTCGCCGAGCCCGTCGATCTCCACGCTGCCGGCCGCGATCCGCCCCGGTGGCTGCACCGCGTTGAGCAGCGACAGCGCCAGCGTGGACTTGCCGGACCCGGACTCGCCGACGATGCCGGTGATCGAGCCGGGCTCCAGGGTGAGGCTGACGTCGCGAACGGCCGGCAGCTCGCCCGCGGTGGTCTTGTAGACGACGGTCAGGCCGTCGATGCGCACCCCGGGCGCGGGCGTGACCGGCGCCGGGACAGGCGCGGGTGCCGTCTGCGGGGGTGCCGTCTCTGGCTGGGCCACCGGTGGTTACTCCTCACGCAGCCGGGGGTTGAAGATCTCGTCCATGGCGTCGACGACGAGCACGATGCCGAGCGTCAGCAGCAGGATCGCGAGCAGCGGCGCCAGCAGGTAGCCGAGCGCGTACGGGGTGATCATCGCGCCGGCCTGGAAGACGGCCAGGTTGAGCATGACGCCCCAGTTGTTCGACTCGTACGGCAGCACGCCGAGGAAGAACAGGCCGACCTGCGCGTAGACGGCGCCGGTGACCGCGATGAGCATGTTCATCGCGATGTACGGCGCCATGCTCGGCAGCAGCTCCTTGCCGATGATGTGGCCGGTGGACAGGCCCAGCCCGCGCGCCGCCTCGATGAAGCCGCGCTCGCGCAGCGACAGCGTCTGGGCCCGCACCGCGCGGGCCACGCCGCCCCAGCCGAGCAGGCCGAGCACGAGGCCCATCTGCAGCGGGTTGCCGAACTTCCAGACCGTCGCGAGGACGAGCAGCAGGGGCAGGCCGGGGATCGTCAGCTTCATGTCGGTGACCCGCATGAGCACGGTGTCCCAGCGGCCCCGCTTGAAGCCGGAGAACAGCCCGAGCCCGGTGCCGAAGACCACGGTGATGAGCGCGGTCACGGCGGCGCTGAGCAGCACGTAACGGGAGCCGGTGATGACCAGCGCGAGCACGTCGCGGCCCTGCGGGTCGGTGCCGAACCAGTGCTCCCAGCTCGGCGGGCGCGTGATGGCGTTGGCGTCGCCCGGCAGGTTGTCGGGGTAGAACATCGGCCCGAGGACGGCCATGAACGCGAAGCCGACCAGGATGACCGCGCCGGCCAGCCGGCTGGGCTTGCGTCTCATGACCCGCCACACGCCGCGCCAGAAGTTGCGCCGCATGGCCGAGGCCGTGGAGATGCCGCCGCCGGAGGTCTCGGGGATGACCGTGGCGCTCATGCCGCCTCCTCGCCGCTGCGCACCCGCGGGTCGATCGTGCTGTAGAAGAGGTCGGCCACGATGTTGGCCACGATCACCGCGCCCGTGATGAGCAGGAACGCCCCGCTCATCAGCGCGTAGTCGCGGTCGTTGACGCCGTCGATGAGCATCAGGCCGAGGCCCGGGTAGTTGAAGATCTTCTCGATGAACACCGCGCCGCCGAGCAGCAGACCCAGCGACAGCGCCAGGATCGTGAACAGCGGCAGGATCGCGTTGCGCGCGATGTAGCGGAAGACGATCGAGCGCTTCATCCCGCGCAGCTCGGCGGCCAGGATGAAGTCGTCGCCCAGGACGGTCACCACACTCGACTTCATCGCCAGGATCCAGCCGCCGTACGCCGACAGGGCGTAGGTGACGACCGGCAGCACGGCGTGCTCGGCGAGCGATCCGATGTAGCCGGCGTTGAACCCGGGTTCGAAGAGGATGTCCACCGGCCCGTCGGCGGGCAGGATCGGGATGAGCGTCGCGAAGATCACCACGAGCAGCATCGCCAGCACGTACTGCGGGATGCCGTGCAGCAGCGAGCCGGAGATCGCCAGGGCGTCGCCCAGCTTGCTCGTGCGCCTGATCGCCGCGAACACCCCGAGCATGACGCCGACGAGGAAGCTCAGCAGCGTGCCCGCCAGCACGGGCAGCACCGTCCACTTCGCCGCCTCGCCCAGCACGTCGAGGACCGGGGTGCCGGGCCTGCTGACGGAGACGCCGAGGTCGAGGTGGAGCAGGCCGCCCATGTAGTCGGTGTACTGCTGCCACAGGGTGCCGGTCGGCTGGAAGCCGTAGAGCACCTTGACGGCCTGCGCGGCCGCCTCCGGGGACATGCCGCCCTCGATGAGCTTCTCGTAGCGGGCGGCCATGGGGTCGCCCGGGATGTTGTTGACGATGAAGAAGCTGATCGTGGCGACCACGAGGATCATGACGAGCCCGCGGGCCAGGTGGCCCGCGAGTCGCCGTGCGATGACCGTCATATGGGCCTTACTGCTTCGCCTTGACCATGCCGAGCTGGATCCACACGCCGGCGGGGAGCACCCCGGTGCCCAGGCGGAGGATCTCGTCGTCGTGCGGCCAGCCGGTGAAGCGGGTGTTGTTGACGAACTGGTTGTTGACGTAGTCCCAGAGCTGGATGACCGGGAGGTCCTGGTTGGCGGCGGTGGCGAGCTGGGCCATGATCGGCTTGGCCTGGTCGGCGGTGGCCGTGTTGAGCTTGCCGGTCAGCTCACCGGGGTTGATCTTGGCGCCGTCGACCTCGATCTGCTCGGGGCCGCCCATCCAGTTGCCGTTCTTGCCGGGCGCGGCGTGCGTGACCTTGCCGGCCACGTTCGTCCAGCCGTTGGAGGCGCCGTAGAGGCGCTGGAAGATGTCGTACGGCGCGGGGCCGAGCGCCATCAGCCAGAAGCCGACGTCGTACTTGCCGGCCGCCAGCTCCTCCAGGTAGAGCGGGTAGTCGGTGGTGGTGACGACCTCGGCGTCGATGCCGTTCTTGACGAGCTGGCTCTTGATGTTCTCCTGGGCCGACAGCCAGTCGGAGAAGCCGGAGGGCGCGTGCATGGACACCTTCCACGGCGTGCCGTCGGCGAGGGTCCACTTGCCGTCCTTCTTGGCCAGGCCGGCCTGCTTGAACTCGGCCTCCGCCTTGGCCGGGTCCGGCTTGTACGGGTCGAGCTTGGGCAGCGTGTCGGGGATCCACGCCTGGGCGGCCTTCTGGTGGATGCCGCTGGTGGTGACGGCCGGGGTGCCGCCCTCGGGCGAGGCGACCTTGGTGACCTCGTCGCGGTTGATGAGGTAGGCCAGGCCGCGGCGCACGTGCACGTTGTCGTACGGCTTCTTGGACTGGTTGAAGGCCATGCTCACGGCCACCGGCGAGTAGCCCTTGAT
The DNA here is from genome assembly GCF_024172185.1 of Nonomuraea roseoviolacea subsp. carminata. Lineage (GTDB taxonomy): Bacteria > Actinomycetota > Actinomycetes > Streptosporangiales > Streptosporangiaceae > Nonomuraea > Nonomuraea roseoviolacea. Next base: position 9,540,067 of record NZ_JAMZEC010000001.1, on the reverse strand, counting down.
GACCTCGTTGCCCGGCGCCTGCTTGATCCGGTTCATCACGTCCGTGGGGGCCGCGATGAAGCCGGACTGGTCGAGCTTGCCGGCGGTGAGGTAGTTCCAGATCTGCTCGTTGCCGGTGTAGTTGAGGAACTTCACCTGGGCCGGGGCCACGTTGGCGGCGTTGTAGAAGTTCTTGTTCTTGACCAGCAGCGCCTCGGCGGGGTTGACCCGCTCCAGCACGAACGGGCCGGCCGAGACGTCCTTCGGCGGGGCGAAGGTGAGGACCTTCTGGCCGAGGGCGGTGATGTCGGCGCGCGCCTTCTCGGCGGCGGCGTCGTCACCGCGGGCGGCCTTCAGCGTGTCCCAGAACGTCGCGGGCAGGACGTCCTTCCAGACGTGGGACGGCAGGACCGTGGTGTCCAGCACGCCGCGCACGAACTTGGGGCTCGGGTTGGCCATCTCCTGCGTGATCTTCAGGGTCTTGTCGTCGACCACGGTCACGTCCGAGGCGACTCCGGCCGCGCCCGGGGTGACCGAGAAGGCGGTGCTGCCCTGCGTGTACGCGATCCCGATGGACATCTTGACGTCCTCGGCGGTGACCGGCTGGCCGTCCGACCACTTCGCGTTCGGCTGGAGCTTCAGCGTGATGGCGGAGTTGTCGGGGGCGACCTCCCAGCTGGCCGCGATGCCCGGGAGCGCCTGGTTCGGGTCCGTCAGGTGGTTCTTGACCCAGCCCAGCTTCATCGAGTTGAAGGCGGGGAACGAGTTCCCCTTCGGGTTGTAGGGGTTGGCCGGGGCCGACGCGTCCAGACCGGGCCTGTTCACGTCGATCGTGGTGAAGAGCCCGCCACCTCCGCCCGAACCGGACTTGTTGGTGGAACCACCGCTGCACGCTGTCACGGTGGCTGCAAGGCCCAGCAACGCCGCTGCCGCTGCTAGTCGCTTCATGTTCCGCTCCGGGGGATGTCTGACCTGTTCAGGATCTGCAGGATTGACCGGACCCTACGGTCGCGCCAAGGGCGCGTCAATAATCTCCAGGGGTTGTGAGGCTAATGTAACTTTCCTTCATGGGTGTCCGCAATGGCGCTCGGCTCCATCGCCGGCGGGCCGGGAAGAGCGGGTCAGATCACGTCCCAGGGCACCCGCTCGTAGGCGTCCCGCACCCGGGCCAGGGCAGCCTCGTCCGAGCGTATCCGCAGGTCACCGACCTGCGAAACCGGCACGACGCCCCACGAGTTCGTCATGAAGACCGCCGGACGGTCCACCAGGTCGGCGACCTTCAGCGGCCGGCGCTCGCTCGGCAGCTCGCCCTCCTCCAGCAGCGCCATGGTGATGCCGCGCAGCATCGGGGCGTCCGGCCAGACGAGCCGCTCGCCGTCGAAGCAGCCCAGGTTGGCGATCGACGCCTCGGAGACGAAGCCGTCCGCGTCCACGAACAGCACGTCGTCGAAGCCTTCGGCCGGCGCGCTGCGGGCCAGGTGGGCCTGCGGGAAGCCGCCGAGGTGCTTGATGTGCGGCAGGTAGCGCGCGTAGCGCACGGGCAGCAGCGAGAGCGGGGTGTCCGGCCAGGCGTGCGGGGGCGCGGCCGTGGCGATCACCCGCACGCCGTCGCGCTCGGCGACGATCACCCGCACGCTCGCGTCGGACGCGCCGTCCAGGGCGTGCCGCGCGGTGGCCAGGACCAGCTCCTCGTCGAGGCCCGCGCCGAACAGCTCCTCGTTCGCGGCACGGAGGCGGGCCAGGTGCAGGGCCAGGCCGCGCACCCGGCCCCCGCGCACCTGCATGGCGGTGAAGTGCCCGTAGCGGGCCGCCGCGGCGAGCCCGAGGTCGCCGGCGCCCGCGGGCCGGCCGTCGACGGCTACACGATCGATCACGCGTCCCAGCCTAGGGAACGCGGGCGGGCGCGTTCGACCCTCCGGGCGTTCGACCCTCCGGGCGCCCCGGGTCTCTCCGGGCGCCCGGGAAGGCATCCCTCCGGGCGCTCGGGCGACTCTCCGGGTCGCTCAGGCGTCTTCCTGGTCGCTCAGGCGTCCAGGGCCGCCGCCGCGGTGAGGCGGTCGCGGGCCAGCGTCGCGAGCAGCGCCGCGCCGTCCGGCACCACCGCGTCGTCGAACAGCGCCTCGGGGGAGTGGTTGTACGGCGCCGTCGCCGGGTCGCGGTCCGCCGGGCACGCCCCGAGGAACAGGAACGCCCCCGGCACCCGCTCCAGCACGTACGAGAAGTCCTCCGACCCCATCACCGGCTGCGGCGTGACCAGGAACCGGCCCGGCCCGAACAGGTCGCCGGCCGTGCGCTCGGCGAAGCCCGCCTCGTCGGCGTCGTTGACCGTCACCGGGTAGCCCATGCCGAAGGAGGTCTCCACGCCCAGCGCGTGCGCCGCCGCGACGCCCTCCACGACCTCGACCAGCCGCCGCTTCGCCACGGCCCGCGCTTCCGCGCTGAACGTGCGCAGCGTCGCCTCGAAGTACGCCTCGTCCGGGATCACGTTGTCGGCCGTCCCGCCGTGGAACTGCCCGACCGTGACCACCACCGGGTCGAACACGTCGAACGTGCGCGTCACCATCGTCTGCAGCTCGGTCACCATCGCGCAGCCCGCCTGCACCGGGTCCAGCGCCCGGTGCGGGCTGGAGCCGTGGCCGCCGCGCCCCTTGACCCGCACCTGGAACACGTCGGCCGCCGCCATCATCGGCCCCGGCCGCGAGGTGAACAGGCCCGGCGGCAGCATGGAGGAGATCACGTGCAGGCCGTACGCGGCGACCGGGCGGGTCCCCGCCGCCTCCAGCACCCCCTCGTCGATCATGACCTTGGCGCCCTCGAACCCCTCCTCGCCGGGCTGGAACATGAACACGACGTCGCCCGCCAGCTCCTCGCGCCGCCCGCTCAGCAGCCGCGCCGCGCCCGCCAGCATCGCCGTGTGCAGGTCGTGGCCGCACGCGTGCATCCGGCCGTCGATCTCAGAGCGGTACGGCAGGTCGTTGCGCTCGGCCACCGGCAGGCCGTCCATGTCGCCGCGCAGCAGCACGACCGGGGCATCCCCGCCGGCCGGGCGGCCGCCGCCGCGCAGCACCGCGGTGACGGAGCTGAGCGCGGTGCCCGTCGAGATCTCCAGAGGGAGCCCGTCGAGCGCCTCCAGGACCTTCTCCTGGGTGCGCGGCAGCGTGAGGCCGATCTCGGGGGTGGCGTGCAGCGAGCGGCGCAGCGCGACCAGCTCGTCGCGCAGGTCCTGCGCGGATTCGGTGAACGACGTGAGCGACATAGCCCCTATTCGCTCATAGACCGGTCGCGAAGTCGACAAGACCCCCTCGGTACGATGACCGGGTGACCGAGCGTAAACGGATCGATTACTGGCTCTCCGACATGGACGGCGTCCTCGTGCACGAGGGCCGCCCCGTTCCCGGCGCCGACATCTTCATCAAGCGGCTCAGCGACTCGGGCAAGCCGTTCAGGGTGCTGACCAACAACTCGATCTACACGCCCCGCGACCTGTCCGTACGGCTCGCGGCGGCGGGCCTGGAGGTGCCGGAGCAGTCGATCTGGACCTCCGCCCTGGCCACCGCCGAGTTCCTCGACGACCAGCGGCCCGGCGGCTCGGCGTACGTGATCGGCGAGGCCGGCCTGACCACGGCCCTGCACGAGGTCGGCTACATCCTCACCGACCTCGACCCCGACTACGTCGTGCTCGGCGAGACCCGCACCTACAGCTTCACCCAGATCACCCGCGCGATCCGGCTCATCGAGAACGGCGCCCGCTTCATCGCCACCAACCCCGACCCGATCGGCCCCTCCACCGAGGGCTCCCTGCCGGCCTGCGGCGCGGTCGCCGCGATGATCACCAAGGCGACGGGCGTCGACCCCTACTTCGTCGGCAAGCCCAACCCCCGGATGATGCGCAGCGCGCTCAACGCCATCGAGGGCCACAGCGAGACGACCGCGATGATCGGCGACCGCATGGACACCGACGTGGTGTGCGGCATGGAGGCCGGTCTCTACACGATCCTCGTGCTGACCGGCGTCACCCAGCCCCAGCAGATCGACCGCTTCCCCTACCGTCCCTCGCTCGTGGTCGAGTCGGTCGCGGATCTCGTCGACCTCGTCTGACGTACCTGACGCGGGCTGACAGGTACGCGTGGCAGGCTGGGCGCCATGACCCGTGTCTACCTGGAGCTCGGCTCCAAGAAGGTCTTCGCCTGCTCGCTGGAGTGGCCCGGCTGGTGCCGCGTCACCAAGGGCGAGGAGGCGGCCCTCGACCTGCTCATGGACTACGTGCCCCGCTACCGGGTGATCGCCGAGCGGGCCGGTCTCGCGTTCGAGCCGGGCGATCCCGTCGTCGCCGAGCGGGTGCCCGGCGACGCGACCACCGACTTCGGCGCGCCCTCGACCATGCCCGAGCTGGACCTGGAGCCGCTGGACGCCGAGGAGGCGCGCAGGCAGGTGGCGCTGCTGCGCGCCGCGTGGGAGCTGTTCGACGAGACCGTGGCGGTTTCGCCGGAGGAGCTGCGCAAGGGGCCCAGGGGAGGGGGGCGCGACACGTCCAGGATCTACGACCACGTCGTCGAGGCCGAGCGCTCCTACGCCCGCCAGCTCGACGTCCGGCACAAGCCGTACCGCTCGCGCGAGGACCGCGACGCGATGCGCGAGGAGCTCGCCGAGGTGCTGGCCCGGCCCTGGGAGCCGCCGGGCGGCACGCGCTGGACGCCGCGCTACGCCACCCGCCGGCTGGCCTGGCACGTCATCGACCACCTGTGGGAGATCGAGGACCGTCGCGAGGGATGAGCCGGGGCAGGGCGGCGATGTGCTCCGACAGGTAGCCGGCGACCGCCTCCGGCACCACGTGCCGGGAGGTGATCTCCGAGCGGCGCAGCGGCACCCGCTCCACCTCGTAGCGGCCGCGCGCCGCGTCGTCCACCTCCGGGCCGTGGCGCAGCGCCCAGTCCATGGCGACCAGCCGGCAGCCGTACACGTGCTGCACCTTCACCCCGCCCTGCCACGGATAGCGCACCGTGGTCAGCGGCGTCACGGCCGAGACCGTGGCGCCCAGCTCCTCCAGCAGCTCCCGGTGCAGCGTGTGCTCCAGCGTGGCGTCGCCCGGCTCCACGTGGCCGCCGGGCACCGACCAGTAGACCTCGCGCCCCGGGACCGTCCGCCGGAACAACAGCAGCCGCTCCTCGCGGTCGAGCAGCAGGCCACGCACGCTGGGACGCATGACTCTCCTTACGGGACGGGAGCGGGCTTCGGGTACCCTAACCTACGGTCCCGTAACAAAGGAGAACGTTCTTATGGCGATGACGCAGACGCAGCTTCTGCACGAGCTCGAACCCGTGGTCGCGGGAGAGCTCGACCGCCATCACACGATGGCCAAGGAGTGGTTCCCCCACGAGTACGTACCGTGGAGCGAGGGCCGCGACTTCGACGGCGTCTACGGTGGTGAGGCCTGGCAGGACAGCGACTCCAAGCTGCCCGAGGCGGCCCGCGTCTCCCTGATCGTCAACCTGCTCACCGAGGACAACCTCCCCAGCTACCACCACGAGATCGCCACCACGTTCGGCCGCGACGGCGCGTGGGGCACGTGGGTCCACCGCTGGACCGCCGAGGAGGACCGCCACGGCACCGCCATCCGCGACTACCTCACGGTCACGCGCGCGGTCGACCCGGTCGCGCTGGAGCGCGCCCGCATGACCCACATGGAGAACGGCTTCGCCAGCGAGTACACCACGATGCTCCAGCAGCTCGCGTACGTCTCCTTCCAGGAGCTCGCGACCCGCATCGCGCACCGCAACACCGGCCGGGCGTCGGGCGACGAGGGCTGCGAGCGGCTGCTCGCCCGCATCGCCGCCGACGAGAACCTGCACATGCTCTTCTACCGCAACCTGCTCAAGGCGGCCTTCGAGCTCGACCCCAACCAGACGATGCGGGCCGTGACCGACGTGGTCACCACCTTCCAGATGCCGGGATCGAGCATCGAGGGCTTCACCCGCAAGGCGATGATCATCGCCAACGAGGGCATCTACGACCTGCGCCTCCACCTGGACGACGTGCTCATGCCGGTGCTGCGGCAGTGGTCGGTCTTCGACAAGACCGGTCTCGACGCCGAGGGCGAGCAGGCCCGCGAGGAGCTGTCGGCGTTCCTCGCCAAGACCGAGGCCACGGCCGCGCGCTTCGTGGAGCGCCGCGAGGAGCGCCGCGCCCGCGCCGCCGCCGCCCGCTGACCCCACCGCGACGACCCACCCCCGCCCGCCCGGCCACCCCCCGCCGGGCCCGGCATCCCCCGCCTCCCTCTCGCTCCCTCGACCTGCCGCCCGCCCTCGCGGAGCCTGGCGCGGCCGTCCTTGAGGCTTCCCCGAAGCGCGCCCGCCCTCGCCACGGGTGGCGCGGGGGAGTGTCCCGCCCTTGCGATGCCGCCCGCCCTCGCGGAGCCTGGCGCGGCCGCCCCTGAGGCTTCCCCGGAGCACCGCCCGCCTTCGCCACGGGTGGGGCGGGGGAGTGTCCCGCTCTTGTGATGTCGCCCGCTCTCGCGGAGCCTGGCGCGGCCGCCCCTGAGGCTTCCCCGGAGCACCGCCCGCCTTCACCGCGCGTGGTGCATGGGAGTGCCCGCCCCCGAGGAGTCGCCCGCCCCGGTCGGGGCCCGGCGTGGCTCTCTACCTAGGGTGGTGTGAGGGAATGTCCCGCCCCTCAAGAATCGCTCGCCCCCACGGGCCTGGCGTGATCTCGTCTACCTGAGATGTGTGGGGGATCGTCCCCCTCTCTCCCCGAAGGGTCGCTCGCCCTCACGGGCCTGGGGTGATCTCGTCTACGTGAGATGTGTGGGGGATTGTCCCCTCTCTCCCCGAAGGGTCGCTCGCCCCTACGGGCCTGGCGTGACCTCGTCTACCTGAGATGTGTGGGGTGTTTTGTCTGGGATGATCCAGAGCCATGGACTTCCCCGTGACGCTGGTCGTCTCCGTCGCCGCCCTGGTGATGATCCTCCTGCTGGCGGGTGCCGCCCGGCGACTGCTGGGAGTGAGGTTCGGGGCGATCCGGACGTTCCTGGCCGGCTTGCTGGCCTTCACCCTGTCCGCCCCGCTGCTCTCGCCGATCCTCAACTCCTTCCCCCGGCCCACCACCGGCGGGAGGCCGGTCGATCCCGGCATCGGCGCCCTCTGGGTGCTCCTGCTCGTCGGCATGTGCGTCGTGCTCATCCCCATGGTGCTCCTGGTGCTGGCCGAGGCACTGGTCCCGCCCGGCTCCATCCCCGGCCCCCTGGAGCTGGCCCGCTCGATGCGCGGCCGGGTCTCCCGGGCCAGGCGGTACTCCCAGATCACCCGCATCGCGATCCGCCACGGCCTCGGCCCGTACCTGCGCGGACGTGGGGCGCGGGTCGAGGACCGGCCCGGCAGGCGGCGGCTCGCGGCGTCGCTGCGCCAGGCGCTCGACGACGGCGGCGTCACGTTCGTCAAGCTCGGCCAGGTGCTGTCCACGCGCCGCGACCTGCTGCCGGCGGAGTTCGTGGAGGAGCTCGGCCTGCTGCAGGACCGGGTCGCCCACGCGCCGTGGGAGCAGATCGAGCCGGTGCTGACGGCCGAGCTGGGCGGCCCGCCCGAGAGCGTGTTCGCGGAGTTCGACCGCACGCCGCTGGCCGCCGCGTCGATCGCCCAGGTGCACGCCGCCCGGCTGCGCACCGGGGAGAGCGTCGTGGTCAAGGTGCGCCGGCCCGGCATCGACCGGGTCGTGGCCAGGGACCTCGACATCGTGCGCCGCCTGGCCGCCACCCTGGAGACCCGCACCCGCTGGGGCCGCTCGCTCGGGGTCCGGGAGCTGGCCGAGGGGTTCGCGGTGGCGCTGCGCGAGGAGCTGGATTTCCGCGTCGAGGCGGCCAACATGGCGGCCGTCATCGGATACCGGTCGTCCGGCGGATCGTCCGGCCCGGTCAACCCGTTCAGCGCGTCCCGGGACTCCGGCGCGTCCGGCACACCCGGCACACCCGGCACACCCGGCACATCTGACGTGCCGGACGGCGGGTCCTGGGGCCCCGATGCGTCAGCGGCCTCGGGCGCGCTCCCGCTCATCGACGCGTTCCCGGCGCCGGGCTCGGCCCCCGGGGCTCCGGGGGAGGCCGGGGGCGTCACGGTCACGTACCCGGCGCCGGTCCCGTCCCTGTGCGGTGAGCGCGTGCTCGTCATGGAGCGGCTGACGGGCCGCCCGCTGGCCGCCGCCGACGACGGCGCCCGCGGTCTCGAACGCGCCCGCGCCCTGCTGGACTGCCTGCTCAGGCAGGTGCTCGTGGAGGGCGTCTTCCACGCCGACCCGCACCCGGGCAACCTCATGCTGCTGGACGACGGCACGCTCGCGCTGCTCGACTTCGGCTCGGTGGGACGTCTGGACGCCGCCGTGCGCTCGGCGCTCCAGCGCTTCCTGCTCGCCATGAACCGGCAGGACCCGGTGGCCGTCACCGACGCGCTGCTGGAGGTCATGCCGAGGCCGGAGGACGTCGACGAGCCGGCGCTGGAACGCGCGCTCGGCCAGTTCATGGCCAGGCACCTGGTGCCGGGATCGGCGAGCGTCCAGATGTTCACCGACCTGTTCAGGATCGTCTCCGGGCACGGGCTGTCCGTGCCGCCGGAGGTCGCCGCGGTCTTCCGCGCCCTCGCCACGCTGGAGGGGACGCTGCAGCGGCTGGCGCCGGGCTTCGACCTCGTCGCCGAGGCGCGCGCGTTCGCCGGCCGCCACCTGTCCGAGCGGCTCGACGCCGGCACGGTCAAGGAGACGGTCGTCCAGGAGGTGGCCACGCTGCTGCCCATGTTGCGGCGCCTGCCGCGCCGGATCGAGCGCATCGCGAGCGCCGCCGAGCACGGCCGCCTGGGCGTGAACGTCCGGCTGCTCGCCGACGACCGCGACCGCCGCTTCCTGACGGGGCTGCTGCACCAGGTGCTGCTGACCGTCCTCGGGGCGACGGCCGGGCTGATGGCGGCGATCCTCCTCGGCCTCGACGGCGGGCCGCAGGTCACCCCGGCGATCAGCCTCTTCCAGCTCATCGGCTACAACCTGCTGGTGATCAGCGCCATCCTGGTGCTGCGGGTGCTGATCGTCGTGTTCCGGCGGCCTCGCGACGCCCGCCCGTAGCCGCTCACGGCGGGTGACCAGGCGATCTCTTGATCGTCACCCTGATCCCACCAGCACCAGAATGTTATTCTGTAGATCTCGCTCCGGCGGCCGTTCGCCCAGGTCACAGCCCTGCGCGCGCGGCCCTCCGGCTCCGGCGGCAACTTGACCCTCGACTGGTGTTGGACATCCCCGACATCGGGCAGGTTCCCGCCCATGGGCACCACATCGAGATCCTTCGGGAGCAGAGGGTGAGAATCATCGGGATCGCCGCGAGCCTCCACGCAGGATCCTTCATCAATAGATTGCTGACGGCGGTCGGCGGCGAGCTCCCGTCCGGCGTGGACTTCACGCCCTGGACGGAACTCGCCGCCGTGCCGCCGTTCACCGCCGGACCCGTGCCCGACCCGCCCTCCGGGCTGCTCCGCCTGGTCGACGACGCCGACGCGCTGCTGCTGATCGCGCCCGAGCACAGCCTGCTGCCCGTCGAGCTGGGCGACGCCCTGCGGTGGTTGTCCGCCTCCGGCGCGCTGACCGGCAAGCACGTCGCGGTGATGAGCGCCAGCGCGCGGCCCTGCGGCGCCATGTGGGCGCAGGCCGAGCTGTACCGGCAGCTCACCGAGGCGGGGGCCGTGGTCATGGGGGCCGAGCTGGTGATCTCGCCGCTCAGCCCGCACTTCGACGAACGGGGCCGCCTCACCGTGGGACGGCTGCGCGAGCAGGTGCGGGACGTGGTGAGCCGCCTGTGCCCGGCCGCGGTCGGCGAGCCCGTGCCCGTCATGGAACCCGTACCACTCAGGCCGCCCGCGCTGAAGCGGCAGGCCGCCCTCACCGCCTGACGGCCCCGCTCACCACCCGCCTCTCCGGCCCGACCGACACCCGGTCGGGCCGGACCCGTGTACGGGGCGAAAAGCCGTTGGCCGCCGCGCCCGTCCGATCGGTACGGTTGAGGAACAGAACGGACACCACGACAGGAGCTGACCACGATGCCCGGCCCGCTGGTCGTCAACGACGCGGTCGTCATCCCCGACGCCGAGCTCGTGTGGCGCTTCTCGCGCTCCTCCGGCCCGGGCGGCCAGGGCGTCAACACCACGGACAGCCGGGTGGAGCTCAGCTTCGACCTGGCGGCCAGCACCGCGTTCCCGCCGGCCCTCAAGGCGCGCGCCCTCGACCGGCTGGGCACGGCGACCATCACGATCGCCGCCTCCGAGTACCGTTCGCAGCTGCGCAACCGCGAAGCGGCCTGCCAGCGGCTGGCGCAGCGCCTGAGGGAGGCGATCGCGCCCCCGCCCAAGCGCCGCCGCCCCACCAAGCCGAGCCGCGGGTCGGTCGAGCGGCGCATCGCCGCCAAGAAGCAGCGCGCCGACCTCAAACGCCTGCGCCGCGACCCCTGACCGCCCCGCCTGCCCCATCCCGCGGGCGCGTCATGCGGACCGCAGGCGCCCGCGCCCCGGCCGTTTCGCGGCTTGATGGTGTGATGCAAGCGACATGTGCGACCATCGCCGGGAATCTGCCGGTCTAGTGGGGAGGCGCTGTGGCGGGCATCGTCGGCGTGCACGGAATCGGGAAGTACGACTACTACGTCAACGCCGGGAACTCGGCGAGCGGCGCGGCCGAGGCGATGCGCCTCAAGTGGGACCGCTACTTACACGCGGCGCTCGGCGGCGAGCCCCGGCCGTACTTCACCGAGGTCGCCTACTTCTCCCACCTCCTGCGTGACCGCGCCCCCGAGCAGGGGCCGACGGCGTTCGCCGCCATGGGCGCCGACGCCCACCACGTCCTCGCCGAATGGGCCCGGCAGCGCGGCTGGGGCGAGCACGTCACCGGGGCGCTGCGCACGTTCACGGGATGGCTGCTGACCCGGCTCGACGCCCGCTCGGCGGCGTTCGCCGGGCTGTTCGCGCCCGAGGTGGCCGCGTACCTGACCGACGCCGTCCGGCGGGAGCGGGTGCGGCAGGCCGTCGCCGCGACGATCCGGCGCAACGGGCCGCGCGTCGTCGTCGCCCATTCGCTCGGCAGCGTCGTCGCCTACGAGGCCCTCTGGTCCGACCCCACGCTCCAGGTGGACCTGCTGCTGACCCTCGGCAGCCCCCTCGGCATGCGCAACGTCATCTTCGAACGCCTCCTGCCCGCGCCCGTCAACGGCCGCGGCGGCCGCCCGCCCGGCGTGCGGCGCTGGGTGAACATCGCCGACAAGGACGACATCGCGGCCATCCCGCCGGACCTGTGTGACAGCTTCACCGGGGTGGACGTCGAGGAGCTGGTCAACCTCGACTGGATCGACTTCCACACGGCCGAGAAGTATCTGGGCTGCCCCGCGCTCGACCCGCATCTGCGACCCTTTCTCGTATGAAGTGGATCGTGTTCGACTACGGCAACGTCCTGTCCCTCGACCAGCCCGAGGCCGACGTTGAGGCGATGATCAGGGGGTCCGGCGCCGACCCCGAGGCGTTCCTGGACGGCTACTGGAAGCACCGCCTCGACTTCGACCGGGGCACGCTGACGCCGGAGGAGTTCTGGTCGGCGGCGCTGGGCCGGTCCGTCGCCGCGGAGCAGGTCACCCGCCTGAACGCCCTGGACCTGGCGAGCTGGTCGCACCCGGACGAGGGGACGGTCGCGCTCCTCGGCGAGCTGCTCGCCGCCGGCCGGCCGGTGGGCCTGCTGTCCAACGCCCCCGCCTGCGTGGCCGACGGCCTGGACGCGCTGCCCTGGATCGCGGCCATCCCGCACCGCGTCTACAGCGGCCGGATCGGCCTGGTGAAGCCGGATCGCGCGATCTACGACCACCTCGCCCGCGAGCTGGACGCCGACCCCGCCGACGTGGTGTTCGTGGACGACCGACCGGACAACGTGGCCGGGGCGCGGGCGGCGGGCATGACCGCCCTGGCCTTCACCACGGCGGCCGCCCTCCGCGCCGACCTGGGCCTGTGAACCCCGCCCCTCAGGCGACCGGTTCGCGCCTCTGAGCGTCGCGGTCCCCCCCTCAGGCGGCCGGTTCGCGCCTCTGAGCGTCGCGGTCCCCCCTCAGGCGGCCGGTTCGCGCCTCTCACCACCGCGGTCTTCACCTCAGGCCGCCCGTCGGCGCCTCTGACCACCGCACACGCCGCTCCGACCGGAGCTGTTCACTCGTACGTGGCGCCGCTGTCATGACCGGGTCAGCGGCGCCGGACATACCTGAGGCGTGAACCGCAGATCCTTCCTCACCGCGGCTGCCGCCGGCCTGGTCACCCAGGCCGGCGGCCCTCTCACCTCCCCGGCCCGGGCCTCCGCCTCCCGGGCGCTCAAGGGCGACCCGTTCACGCTCGGCGTCGCCTCCGGCGACCCCTCCACCGGCGGCTTCGTGCTCTGGACCCGCCTGGCCACCGACCCGCTCGGCGGCGACGGCCGCGGCGGCATGCCCGCCCGCGACGTGGACGTCGACTGGCAGATCGCCACCGACGAGCGCTTCCGTTCCGTCGTCCGCACCGGCACCGCGACGGCCCGCGCGGGCGCCGCGCACAGCGTCCACGTCGAGGTGGACGGCCTGGAGGCGGGCCGCGAGTACTTCTACCGCTTCCGGTCCCAGGGCCGCCTGTCGCCCGCCGGCCGCACCAGGACCACTCCGGCCGTGGAGCGGCCGCTGAGATTCGCCGTCGCCGCGTGCGCCCACTACGAGCACGGCTACTACACCGCCTACCGCCGCCTGGCCGAGGACGAGCCGGAGCTCGTCGTCTTCCTCGGCGACTACATGTACGAGTACGGCCCCAGCGGCTACACCGCCCTCGCCGGCCGGGTCCGCACCCACACGCCCGGCAAGTGCCGGACGCTGGCCGACTACCGGCTGCGCCACGCCCAGTACAAGAGCGACCCCGACCTCCAGCACGCCCACGCCACCGCCCCGTGGCTGGTCGCCTTCGACGACCACGAGATCGAGAACAACTGGGCCGGCCCCGTCTCCAGCACCGGCGCGCCCGGGTTCGCCCGCCGCCGCGCCGACGCCTTCCGCGCCTACTACGAGAACATGCCGCTGCGCCGCGCCAGCCTCCAGGGCGCCGTGCTGCGGGTCAACCGGCGCGTCTCCTGGGGGCCGCTGGCCCGCTTCCACCTGCTCGACACCCGCCAGTTCCGCGACGACCAGGCGTGCCTCGACGGTGTACGGGCCGGCTGCGACGACCGGCTGTCGGCGAAGCGGACCCTGCTCGGCTCCGGCCAGTGGAGCTGGCTGGAGAGCGGCCTGCGCGGCTCGGACGCCCGCTGGAACCTGCTCGGCCAGCAGATCATGATGACGCAGCGCGACTACAAGGTCGGGCCCGGCCGCGAGGTCAACCTCGACTCCTGGGACGGCTACGCCCCCGAGCGCACGCGGCTGCTCGGCTCGCTCGCCGCCACCTCCAACCCCGTCGTCCTGACCGGCGACGCGCACATGCACCACCTCGCCGACCTCAAGACCGACTTCGACGACCCCGACGCGCCCGTGATCGCCAAGGAGCTCATCGCCTCCTCGATCGCCAGCGACGGCGACGGCTACCGCGACAGGACGTGGATCGCCGAGGCGGTGGCGGAGAACCCGCACATCTCGTTCATCGACCAGCGGCGCGGCTACCTCATGGCCCGGCTCGGCCGCGACGAGCTGTCGGTCGACTACCGGACCCTCGACTACATCTCGCGCAGGGGCGCCCGGGCGAAGACGGCGCACCGCGTCACCATCCCGTCCTCCGCCCAGGCCCGCGCCTGAGCACCTGTCATGCCGGTCCTCCCGCGTGCGCCCGTGCCTGACCGTTCGCTGGGAGGACACTGAGGGTTCGCTCAGCGTCCCGGCCACGACCCGTCGGGGAACCCGCCCGCCGAGCCGCCCTCCAGCACCACCTGGTCGCTCTCGCTCAGCCCGGAGGTGACCTGCACGTACTGGTCGCCGCGCACGCCCGTGCGCACCACCCGGGTGGCGTCCCGGCCGTCCGAGCGCACGGTGACCACCGAGGTGCCGTCCGCGCGCCCGCGCACCGCCGCGACGGGCACGTAGACGGCGTCCGCCGCCGTGCCGGTCGTCACCACCACCGACGCCGTCTGCCCCAGCATGATGCCCGCGGGCGGCTCGTCGAAGGCCAGCGCGACGGAGTAGCGGACCAGGCTGCCGTCCGCGGTGGCGGTCGGGGCGATGCGGGTCACCCGGCCCGCGTACCGCTGCCCGGGGCGCGTGGCCAGCGTGATCCGCGCCTTCTGGCCGATCCTGAGCCGGTTCACGTCGGACTCGGTGACCATGGCCTCGACCTGCTGCTCGTCCAGATCGCCGAGGCTGACGAACGTGCCGCCGCCCGCGGCGTCGCCCGCCCGGCCCGCGACCGACAGGACCGTGCCGGCGGCGGGCGCCACGATGCGGGTGCCCCGCACCGCGTCGGCGGCCTGCTCCAGCGCGGCCTCGGCGCGGTCGACGTTCGCCTGCGCCTGCTCCTCGCTGATGCCGCCCTTCGCGCCGCCGCCCGGCCGGCACACGCCCTGAGAGGGACGGGCCCCGCTGGAGGGACGCGCTCCGCTGGACGGACGGGCCCCGCCGGACGGACGGCCGGAGGGCTGCCCGGACGGCTTGGCCGTGGGCTTGCCCGTCGTCCTGCCGGTGGGGGTGGGCGTGCCCTTGCCGGTCGGGGCGGTCGTGGGGCGGCCGGTGGGCGAGGAGGTGGGGGCGGGGCTCGTCCCGGGGTCGGCGGGGCCGGTGGTGGGGCCCGTGGTGGGTCCCGCCGTGGGCTCGGCGGTCGAGGGCCTGGTGGGAGTGGCGGTCACCGTCGCGGTGACCGTGGCCGTGGCCGTCACCGTGACCGTGACCGTGGGCCGCGGCTCCGGGAGCGTGGGGTCCGGCTCGGGGTCGCCGGAGGGCCACGACCCGGAGGAAGGCGTGGGGGAGAAGGCCACGCCCTCGGGCGAGGCGGGCGCGCGGGTCGCGACGGCCGCCCGCACACCGAACGCCCCGGCGCCCCCGAGCGCGGCGGCCATGTCCTGGACGGTGGCGCCCGTGAGACCCGGGGAAGGGGAAGCGCCTTGGAGGGCGGCCGACGTGCTGCCCGAGGTGGTGGGGGAGCAGGCCGAAGGGGCGGTCGTGGGCGACGACGCCTCCTCCAGCGCCTCCCGCGCCGCCGCCAGGTCCGCCTCCGCCGCCTCGTACCGCTCCCTCGCGGCCCGCCCGTCGATGCGGGCCAGCACCTGGCCCTTGCGCACCTTGGCCCCGACCTTGACGTACACGCGCGTCACCGTCCCGGAGCCGCCGAAGGCCAGGTCGCGGCGTGAGCCGTCGACCGTGCTGCCCGCGGCCGTGACCGAGGCGGTCACCACGCCCCGCCTGGCCGCCGCGAGCCGGACCCGGACGGTGGCCGGGGCGTCGTCGCGCAGGGCGACGGCCAGGCCCGAGCCGGCCGCCAGGACGGCCAGCGCCAGCGCGCCCACCGCGAGCGCCTTCGGCCGCGAAAGCCGAGGCAGCCGAGGTACCCGCGAAAGCCGCGAAAGCCGCCCAGGCTGCGAAGACGGCGAGGGCCGCGAGGACGGCCGGGGCCGCGAAGTCGGTCTCATGGCGGCCCATCCTGGCGCGGCACGTTCACGCCCCCCTGCGAGCCGGCTCCGAGTTCGCTGTGTGCCGCGCGGACGGCGGCCGTTGTCAGCGAACCTTCAGCAAGCTCCCGGCTCGGGCGCAGGCTGGTGTGCCAGGGTCACCGCCTGTGAAGGTGTCCCCCCGGCGCAGAGCGCTGACGACCACGACCAGCCGCAGGACGCTGGTGACCAACGGAGCGCTCGCCGTGCTCCTCCTGGGCGGCGCCGCGTTCGCCTACGCCCAGCTCGGCACGGACGAGGCGGCCGGCGAGACGGCCCCGCGGACCGCGACCGCCGGCCGGGGCGCCGTGACCGCGTCCGTGACCGCGTCGGGCTCCGTGGAGAGCGCCAGGAGCAGGGCGCTGACGTTCGGCACCAGCGGCACCGTCGAGCGCGTCAACGTCAAGGCCGGCGACAAGGTACGCAAGGGCGACATCCTCGCCGAGGTGGACGACGCCGCCGCCCGCGAGACACTGTCGGCGGCCGAGGCCACGCTCGCCTCCGCCACCGCCGACGGCACCTCGACCGCGCAGCTCTACGCCGCCTACGTCAAGGCGCGCAACGCCTACCGCGAGGCCAGACGGGCCGTCGACGGCACCGTCATCAGGGCGCCCTTCGCCGGCACGGTCACCGCCGTGAACGGCAGCGTCGGCGGCTCCTCGTCCGGCACCGGCTCCGGCCAGACCCAGAGCGGCCAGTCCGGGCAGAGCGGCCAGCCGGCCCAGCAGGGCGGCTCGGGCGCGACCGGGTTCGTCGAGCTGGCCGACACCCGCAAGCTCCAGCTCGTCGGCTCGTTCACCGAGTCGGACGCCGGCCGGCTCAAGGTCGGCCAGAGCGCCACCGTCACCTTCGACGCGCTGCCCGGCGTCACCGCCACCGGCAAGGTCAGCCAGATCCAGCCGGTCGCCTCCACCAGCGACAACGTCGTCCAGTACCCGGTGACGATCACGTTCGGCAGCGTGCCGGCGCAGGTCCGGCTCGGCCAGACCGCGACCGTCGAGGTCGTCGTCGGCAGCGCCGAGAACGCCGTCACCGTCCCCACCGCCGCGATCTCCACCACCGGCGGCCGCAGCACGGTCACCCTCCTGCGCGACGGCGCCCAGGTCAGGACCGCGGTCGAGGTGGGCGTGCGCGGCACCGCCACCTCCGAGATCACCTCCGGGGTGTCCGAGGGCGACGTGGTCGTCCTGCCGTCCGTCGCCACCGGGACGGGCACGGGCAACGGCCAGCAGCAGCGCGGCTTCGGCGGCGGCTTCCCGGGCGGCGGCCCCGGCGGGGTGCCCGGGGGCGCGCGATGACCGCCCCCGTCCTGCGCGTGCGCGGCCTCGTCAAGGAGTACGGCGAGGGCGACGCCCGGGTCCGCGCCCTGCGCGGCGTGGACCTCGACGTCGACAAGGGCGACTACGTGGCCGTCATGGGCGCCTCCGGCTCCGGCAAGTCCACGCTCATGAACATCCTCGGCTGCCTCGACGTCCCCACCTCGGGCAGCTACCAGATCGACGGCGCCGACGTGGGCCTGCTCGACGAGCACCGGCTCGCCCTGCTGCGCAACCGCCGGGTCGGCTTCGTCTTCCAGTCGTTCAACCTGATCCCGCGCATGAGCGCCCTCGCCAACGTCGAGCTGCCGCTCGTGTACGGCGGCGTCGGCCAGGCCGAGCGCCGCTCCCGGGCGCTGGCCGCGCTGGAGCAGGTGGGCCTGTCCGACCGGCTGCACCACGAGCCGAACCAGCTCTCGGGCGGCCAGCAGCAGCGCGTCGCCGTCGCCCGCGCGCTCGTCACCGCCCCCGCCCTGCTGCTGGCGGACGAGCCCACCGGCAACCTCGACACCGCCTCCACCCGCGACGTGCTCGACATCCTCGACCGGCTGAGCGCCTCCGGCCGCACGATCGTGGTCATCACCCACGAGGACGACGTCGCCGCGCACGCCAAGCGGGTCATCCGGCTCGTGGACGGCGCGATCGTGGAGGACCGCAGGCGGGCGCCGGTGGACGGCCCGCCGCCGAGGCTCGCGGAGGCGGCCAGGTGAACCGGCTGGAGATCCTCCGCTTCGCGCTGCGCGGCCTGCTGGCCAACAAGATGCGCAGCGCCCTGACCACGCTCGGCATCCTCATCGGCGTCGCCGCGGTCATCCTGCTCGTCGCCGTCGGCGAGGGCTCCTCCCAGAGCATCCAGAAGAACATCCAGCGGCTCGGCGCCAACACCCTGACCATCTCCCCGTCCTTCACCGGCGGGGGCGGCCGGGGCGGGCCCGCGGGCGGCGGCCAGAACACCGGGCCCCGCACCCAGGCGCGGCAGCTCACCCTCGCCGACGCCGAGGCCCTGGCGGACCGGGCCGCCGCCCCGTCGGTGGCGTCCGTCTCGCCCGTCGTGACCGCCGGCTCGGCCACCGCCACCTACGAGGCGGCCAGCCACGACATCGGCCAGCTCGTCGGCACCTACCCCAGCTACTTCGAGGCCATGAACAAGCAGGTGGCCCGCGGCACGTACTTCTTCAACGACGACGTGCTGGCCGCCCGCAAGGTCATGGTGCTCGGCACGACCGTGGCCGAGGAGCTGTTCGGCGACCTCGACCCGATCGGCAGGCAGGTCGGCGTGTCGGGGGTGCCGTTCACCGTCGTCGGCGTGCTCAAGGAGAGCGGCTCCACCGGCATGCAGGACGCCGACGACGTGGCCCTCGCGCCGCTGCCGGCCGTCCAGCAGAGCCTCACCGGGTTCGGCCCGCTCGGCTCGATCGTCGTGCGGGCCACCGGCGCGTCCGCCACCGCGAGCGCGCAGGCCGAGGTCACGGCCATCCTCAACCAGCGGCACGGCGTCACCGGCGGCGCCGCCGCCGACTACCGCATCCTCAACCAGGCCACCCTCCAGGAGACCGTCAGCGCGGCGACCGGCACGTTCACCGTGCTGCTCGGCGCGGTCGCCGCGATCTCGCTGCTGGTCGGCGGCATCGGCATCACCAACATCATGCTCGTCACCGTCACCGAGCGGACCAGGGAGATCGGCATCCGCAAGGCCATCGGCGCGCCCCGGGGCGCCATCCTCGGCCAGTTCCTGATGGAGGCCACGCTGCTGAGCCTCGTCGGCGGGCTGTCGGGGGTGCTGGTGGCGTTCGCCGGCACCCGGTTCACCATCGCCGGCATCGAGCCGGTGCTCGTCCCGTCGTCCGTGGCGCTGGCCCTCGGCGTGTCGGTCGGCATCGGGCTGTTCTTCGGCGGCTACCCCGCCAACCGGGCCGCGAAGCTGCGGCCGATCCAGGCCCTGCGCCACGAGTGACGCCTCCCCATCCCCGTATCCCCCTAGGAGACCGACATGGCCGAGCGTGACAACCCGCTCGACTCCTCGCCGTTCCGCGACGACGACCTGCGTGAGGAGCTGGCCGTCCAGCCCCGCAAGGGGCCGTCCAGGCTGACGCTGGCGCTCGGCGCCGGCGTGGTGCTGGTGGCCGGCGTGCTCATCGGCATCCAGGCGCACAAGACGCTGGACGGCCAGGCCGCGCCGGCCGCCGCCGCGGGCGGCCGGCAGTCCGGCGACGGCTACCAGGGGTACGGCCGGCGCATGGGCGGCATGCCCGGGAACGGCACGCCTCCCGGGTACGGCGGGCAACCAGGGGACGGGCAGCCGGGCGGGCAGCCCGGGCAGCGCGCGGGCGGCTTCGGCGGCGGCACGGTGGGCACCGTCGAGAAGGTCGAGGACGGCAAGGTATACCTGAAGGCCATGGACGGCTCCACCGTCACCGTCACGACCACCGGCTCGACCACGGTGCAGATCTCCAAGCCCGGCAAGGTGGCCGACCTGGCCACCGGCTCCACCGTCGTGGTGCGCGGCCAGAAGGCCGCCGACGGCTCGGTCGCCGCCGTGTCGATCAGCCAGGGAGGCGGCGCCCGATGAGGGCGCCCGAGGCCAGGCTCCTGGTCGTCGACGACGAGCCCAACATCAGGGAGCTGTTCTCGGCGAGCCTGCGCATGGCCGGCTTCGAGGTGTTCACCGCCGCCGACGGCAGGAGCGCGCTGCGGGTGGCCGAGGAGCGCGCCCCCGACCTCGTCATGCTGGACGTGATGCTGCCCGACCTCGACGGCCTGACCGTGGCCACCCGGCTGCGCTCGCGCGGCCGGCGCGTCCCGGTGCTGTTCGTCACCGCCAAGGACACCCCGGAGGACCGGCTGGCCGGGCTGGGGCTCGGCGAGGACTACGTCACCAAGCCGTTCAGCCTGGAGGAGGTCATCGCCCGCATCCGGGCGGTGCTGCGCCGCACCCGGCGCGGCGCGCCGCTGCCCAACCGGCTGCGCGCCGGCGACCTGGAGCTCGACGTGGAGACGCACGAGGTGTGGCGCAACGGCCTGCCCGTGCGGCTGTCGCCCACCGAGTTCCGGCTGCTGCGCTACTTCATGCTCAACACCGGCCGCGTCCTGTCGAAGACGCAGATCCTCGACCACGTCTGGAACGGCGACTGGCGCACCGACGTCGGGCTCGTCGAGTCGTACGTCTCCTACCTGCGCCGCAAGCTGGACACCGGCGAGCGCCGCCACCTGCACACTCTGCGCGGCGTCGGCTATATCCTTCGCCCGCCCAAGGACTGACCAGGGGGAGCGTGAGGCATGAGGCGCGGGCGTGAGGCCGTGCGGCAGGTGCGGCGGCGGCTCGCCCGCACCCCGCTGTGGCTGCGGCTGGTCTCGGCGACGCTGCTGATGGTCACGCTGGCCATCGCGTTGACCGGGCTGTTCGCCGTGCGGCTGCTGCGCGGCTACCTCGTCGAGCGGGTCGACCAGCAGCTCCACTCCGCCAGCCGCCCGCCACGCGTGCCCCCGCCGCCCGACCCCACACCGGGCAGCCGCGCGCCGGAGCGCTTCTACGGGCTGTTCCACGGCGTGCTCGTCGACGCGGGCGGCACGGTCGTGCGGCGCTACTCCGAGTCCACCGACGCCTACACCCCCGACCTGCCCCGCCTGACCAGCGCCGACGTCGCCCGCCTGGCCGGCCGGCCGTTCACCGTCGAGTCGGTGCCGGCCGACGGGCCGCTGTGGCGGGTGATCGCCGTGCCGGCCCGCGACGGCGCCAGCCGCGTCATCGCGATCAACCTCGGCGACGTGGACGCCACCGTCACCCAGCTCATGCTCATCGTCGTGGTGGGCGGCGGCGGCACGCTGGCCGTCCTCGGCGTCGCCTGCCACTGGGTGGTACGGCGCAGCCTGCGTCCCCTCGGCGAGATCGCCCGCACCGCCCGCGACATCGCCGGAGGCGACCTGTCGCGCCGCGTGCCGATGTGGGCCGCCACCACCGAGGTCGGCAAGCTCGGCCGGGCGCTCAACGGCATGCTCGGCCGCATCGAGGTCGCGGTGCGCGAACGCGAGGCGGCGGCCGAGGAGGCGCGCCGCTCGGCCACGGCCGCCCGGCGCTCCGAGGAGCTGATGCGCCGGTTCATGGCCGACGCCTCGCACGAGCTGCGCACTCCGCTCACCTCCATCCGGGGCTTCGCCGAGCTGTACCGGCTGAACGAGGAGCGGAGCCTGGACGAGGCGGTGCGGCTGCTCGGCCGGATCGAGGGCCAGGCCGCCCGCATGGGGCTGCTCGTGGAGGACATGCTGCTGCTCGCCCGGCTCGACCAGCGCCGCGCCCTCGACCGGCGGCCCGTCGACCTGCTGAGCCTGGCGGCGACGGCCGTCATCGACGCGCAGACGCTCGCGCCCGACCGGGTCATCGAGCTGGTGCGGCTCGACGGGGGAGAGGGGCCCGTGCCGGTGGTGGGCGACGAGCCGCGCCTGTCCCAGGTGCTGGGCAACCTCGTCGGCAACGCCCTCGCCCACACGCCGGCCGGCACGCCGTTCCGCGTCGGGGTCGGCCTGGCCGGCGACCGGGCGGAGCTGGAGGTGGCCGACGAGGGGCCGGGCTTCCCGCCCCGGGTGGCGGAGCTGGTGTTCGAGCGGTTCTACCGGGCCGACCCGGCGCGCGGCGCCGGTGGGTCGGGGCTCGGCCTGTCGATCGCGGCCACGCTCGTGGAGGCGCACGGGGGCACGATCACCGCCTCGTCGGAGCCGGGGAAGGGCGCGGTGTTCCGCGTCGTCCTGCCCGCCGCCCCGCCGGGCGCGTACTCGCACGAGTGACCGCGCCGCCCCGGCGCGTGCCCGCACGAGTGACCGCGCCGCCCCGCTGAGCGCGTACCCGCATGAGTGACCGCGCGGCGGGGCTATCCCAGGGCGTAGCCGTACAGGCCCGGCCCCTCGCCCAGCTCGCGCGCCCGCCCCGGACGCACCCCCGGGTACGGCCCCGGCCTGCGGGCGCCCGGGACGAGCCAGACCGCGCCCTTCTCCGGCTCGGCCACCACCAGCCCGTCCACCCGGCCCTCCGCCGGACGCCCGTCCGCCGCCACCGCCCCCGTGGCGCCCTTGGCCGGAGGCGCGGCCAGGGCAGGGCCGCGCCGGACCGCCGGCAGCACCGCCGGGACCGCGCCGCGCCCCTTGACCAGCACGTCCCCGTGCCGGGTCAGGCCGCCGGAGCGGTCCGAGGCCAGCACCTGCACCGCGTTCTCGCCGGGCACCCCGACGGCCAGCTCGTCGTCGCCGTCGCCGTTGAAGTCACCGGCCGCCAGCGCCGCGCCGAACCGGTCGTAGTAGCGCGGCTCGCCCTTCAGCAGCCGCTGCGTCCACATCTCGCTGCGGGCGCCGCGCAGCCCGGAGCGGCCTCCGTAGATCACGTGCACGGCCCCGTCGCCGTAGTCCATCGCCCGCTGGTTGGCGTCCAGGCCCTCGCCGGGCACCCCGACGGCCAGGTCGTCGCGGCCGTCGTCGTCGAAGTCGCCCGTGGCCAGCGCCGCGCCGAACGCGTCCCACTTCTCCGCCGCTCCCTTGATCCCCGCGCTGCTCTGCGTCAGGGCCAGGGCCCGGCCGCGCGCGACGTCGAGCACGGTCACGGAGCCCTGGCCGTCCTGGGTGACGCTGTCGGCCGGGGCGCCCACAACCAGCTCGTCGCGGCCGTCGCCGTCGAAGTCGCCCGTGGCCAGCGCCGCGCCCCACTGGTCGGTGACGTTCGCGGCCTGCCGCACCCACCGGGTCCGCTGGGTGACCTCGTACGGGCCGCGCCCCTTCATCCAGTAGACGACCACCGAACCGCCCCGCCCCCGCGTGGGCGCGCCCACGGCCAGCTCGTCGCGGCCGTCGCCGTCCAGGTCGCCCGCCGCCAGCGCCGCGCCGAACCGGTCGCTGGACGGCCTGCGCGGCGCGAGCCGCCCGCCCGCGCGCAGCCCCTGCGGCGAGCCGTGGAAGACCTGGACCACGCCGTTGCCGTCGCCGCCCGGCACCCGCTCGCCGGCGAACTCCTCCGACACGCCCACGGCCAGGTCGGCGCACCGGTCGCCGTCGAAGTCGCCGACGGCCAGGGCCGAGCCGAAGGAGTCGCCCGGCTCGGCGTCGTCCTGCGTGAGCCGCACCTTGCGCCCGTCCCCGTACAGGACGGTCACGGACCCGGCGCGGCGGTCGTCGTACGGCGCCGCCACGGCCAGGTCGGGACGGCCGTCGCCGTCGAAGTCGGACGGCCCGCCGGCGCACGACCGGGCGATCGCGGCGTGCGCCGCGGCGTGGGTCGTCCCAGGGGACGCCCCGGAGGAAAGGGGGAGGATCAGACAGGCGGCGAGCAGCGCTTTCATGCCTCCAGTGATGACCGCCCAGGACGAACCGCGCCTGAACGGGATGGGAATGCCCCGAGAGGTCCGGATGCACATCGGCTGAGACGCGGCAGCCCCGGCGCCGCCGGGGATCCATGGGTGGACCGCACCGGGAACGTGCCAGGATAGACGCGTGGCTATCGACGTGGCGGACATCGATCTCGCGGACCTGGACTTCTGGCGCAAGCCCCTCAAGGAACGGCACGAGGCGTTCGCCCGGCTCCGCCAGCTGGAGCACCCGGTGTTCTTCGAGGAGAAGCGGGTGCCGCTGCTGCGCTCCGGCAAGGGCTTCTACGCCCTCGTCCGGCACGCCGACGTGGTGGAGGCCAGCCGCAACGCCAAGGTGTTCTCCAGCGAGCCGGCCGTCACCAACCCCGAGCCGCCGGGCTGGGTCAAGCAGGTGTTCGGCGAGTCCATGGTCAACATGGACGACCCCCGCCACGCCCGCCTGCGCCGCATCGTCACCCGCTCCTTCAGCCCGCGCATGCTGGCCGGGCTGCAGAGCGACATCGAGGCGGCCTGCGCCCGGATCGTCGACGACGTGGTCAAGGACGGCCCCCGCGACTTCGTCCACCAGGTCGCCGCCCGGCTGCCCATCCACGTCATCTGCGACATGCTCGACATCCCGCAGGAGCAGCGGGAGAAGGTCCACGAGCACGTGGACGTCTCCACCGCCTACACCGGCGTGCGGCCCAGCCTGGCCCGCAGCGTCCAGCTCGCCGGCCAGAACATGCTCGCCCTGCTGGCCCTCCAGCGCATGGTGATCAAACTCGGCCACGAGCGCGCCGCCGACCCGCGGGGCGACCTCATCTCGCTGCTGGTCACCGCCAACCCCGACGGCGAGAAGCTCACCGACAAGGAGCTCGGCTCGTTCTTCGCCCTGCTGCTGGTCGCCGGCAACGAGACCGCCCGCAACACGATGGCCCACGGCATCAAGCTGCTCACCGACAACCCCGCCCAGCGCGAGCTGCTGACGAGCGACTTCGACGGCCACATCAACAACACGATCGAGGAGATGGTCCGCTTCGTCTCCCCGATCATGCAGTTCCGCCGCACCGTCACCCAGGACTACTCGCTGCGCGGCCTGGAGCTGAAGCAGGGCGACAAGGTCGTGCTCTTCTACGGCTCCGCCAACCGCGACGAGAGCGTCTTCCCCGACCCCGACACCTTCGACATCACCCGCGACACCAAGCCGCACGTCGGCTTCGGCGGCCCCGGGCCGCACTTCTGCCTCGGGGCCAACCTGGCCCGCCAGGAGCTGCGCACGATGTTCCGCGAGCTGCTCACGCGGCTGCCCGGCGTGCGGGCGGTGGGCGAGCCCGAGCTGCTGCTGTCCAACTTCGACAACAGCGTCCGCAGCCAGGCGTTCACCTTCTAGCTAGCTCTGGCCGGCGCGTTCCGCGGCGAGCACGTTCGTCCTGATCGTCAGGAACGTGATGGCCGCGGAGACGAACATCATCACCGCGCTGACCACCATCGCGGTCCGGAAACCCGCGTCGAACACCACCGGCCGCTTGAACGCGTCGCCGACCAGGCCCACCAGGGGCGGCACGGCGGCCACCGCGAGCAGGCTGCCGGTCCGCGCCACCGCGTTGTTGACGCCGCTGGCCGTGCCCGCGTACCGCTCGTCGGCGCTGGCCAGCACGGTCGCCGTCAGCGGCGCCACCGCCGCCGACAGGCCGAGGCCGAAGACGGCCACCGCGGGCAGCACCTGCAGCGCGTACGACGCGCCGGTGGAGATCGTGCTCATCCACAGGAAGCCCAGCCCCGCCACGACGATGCCCAGCGTCATCGGCAGGCGCGGCCCGTACCTCTTGGCGATCTCGCCGGCCGTGGGCGACAGCACCAGCATCAGGACGGTCGTCGGCAGCAGCGCCAGGCCCGCCGCGATGGGCGAGAACCCGGACACCACCTGGAGCTGCACCACCAGCAGGAAGAACACCACGCCCATCGCCGCGTACATGATCAGGGTCACCACGTTCACCGCCGTGAACACCCGGTCGCGGAAGATCCCCACGGGCACCAGCGCGTCCGGCGAGCGCCGCCGCTCGACCAGCACGAACGCCACGCCCAGCGCCACGCCCACGATCAGCGGCACGGGGGCGCTCAGGTCGATCAGCCCGTACGTGATCCCGGCCAGCGCCAGCGCCGCGAGCACCGAGCCGAGCACGTCGAAGCGGCCGGCGGCCTGCTCGTCCCGGCTCTCGGGCACGTGGCGCAGGGCGACCAGCACCACCAGCGCCGCGAACGGCAGGTTGATCAGGAATGCCCACCGCCAGCCCGCCCACTCCACCAGCCAGCCGCCGAGCAGCGGGCCCACGGCGGCCGACACCCCGCCCAGCCCGGACCAGACGCCCACGGCGCGCGGCCGGTCGGCCTTCTCGAACGACGCCTGGATGATCGCCAGCGACCCCGGCGTGAGCAGCGCACCGCCGACGCCCTGCAACGCCCGCGCCGCCACGAGGAAACCGACGTCGGGCGCCAGCCCGCACATCGCGGAGGCGATCGCGAACCACACCGTCCCGATGAGGAACACCTTGCGCCGGCCGTACCGGTCGCCCAGCGACCCGCCCAGCAGGATGAGCCCCGCCAGCGTCAGCGTGTAGCCGTTGATCGTCCACTGCAGGCCCGACATGTCGGCGTCGAGCTCCTTGCCGAGGAAGGGCAGCGCGACGTTGACGACGGTGCTGTCGAGCATCGTCAGGCCGGAGCCGAGGACCGTCGCCGCGAGGATCCACCGCCCCCGGGCGGACGCGAGCCGGATATGGCCGTTTTCCATGGGCCCATCCTGTCACCGCCCTCTGGTAGACCTTGATCTCCCCCTACCTGGAGAACCGATGACCATCCACGCGCACCTCGACACCTTCCACGGCCTGCCGGTCCGCTGGGTCGGCCTCGACCCGGCGACGTCGTCGGCCGCACCCGACACCGTGGCCTGGCGCGTGGCGGGTGCCCCCTACGACGAGGACGAGCCGACGCTCCAGCAGGGCTTCGAGGAACTGCTCGGCAGAGTCGACCCCACGCGGATCCGGGCGCTGGTCATCGGCTGGTGGGGCCCAGGCTGGGAAGGCATGCGCGGCGACATCCCGGTCCGGATGCTCGCCGACGCCGCCGGCCGGCTGCCGGCGCTGGAGGCGATCTTCCTCGGCGACATCGTCATGGAGGAGTCCGAGATCTCCTGGATCGAGCAGGACGACATCACGCCGCTGCTCGACGCCTATCCGCGCCTGCGCCGGCTGGAGGTGCGCGGCGGCACCGGGCTGCACCTGCGGCCCGTCACCCACGCCGCGCTGGAGGTGCTCAGGTTCGAGACGGGCGGCCTGCCGGCGTCGGTGGTGCGGGCCGTCGGGGAGAGCTCCCTGCCCGCGCTGCGGCACCTGGAGCTCTGGCTCGGCACCACCAACTACTCCGGCGACTCCCGGCCCGCCGACTGGGCGGGCGTCCTCGACGGCTCCGGCCTGCCCGCGCTGCGCCACCTCGGCCTGCAGGACAGCGAGATCCAGGACGAGGTCTGCGCCGCCGTGGCCGCCGCCCCGATCGTCGCCCGCCTGGAGTCCCTCAACCTGTCGATGGGCGTGCTGACCGACACCGGGGCCGAGGCGCTGCTGTCCGGCCAGCCGCTCACCCACCTGACCAGCCTCGACCTGAGCCACCACTACCTGAGCGGGCCGATGATCGAACGGCTGCGCGCCGCGCTGCCCGGGGTGCAGCTCGACCTGTCCGACATCCAGCAGGTCCGCGGCAACGACTGGCGCTACGTCGCGGTGTCCGAGTGACGCGAGTCCCGGTGGGGCCGCCGGTCGCCGTCGTCGGCACGCCGGGCGACCGGCGGGTCACCCTGTTCGCCGCCGCGCTGCGCCGTCACGGCCTGCCGGAGCCGCACGTGATCGCCTGGCGCGACGTGCTCGGCGGGGCCGACACGGGGGCCACGCGGGCGCCGCGCGTTCCCGTCCCCGCCGTCATTCCGGCTTCTTCCGGCAATCAAGGTCCTTCCGGCTTTCCCGGCTTTCCCGGCTTTCCCGGCTTTCCCGAGGGGGCGCTCGTCCGCGTCGAGTCGCCGGGGGAGGACGCGGCGGCCGACGCGCTGCTGCGCGGGCCCGGCGACCCGACCCGCGTCGGCGGCGGCGCCACCTGGCACGCCCGCTTCGTCCGCGCTCTGGAGGCGGTCCGGGACGCGGTCGGCCGCACCCCCGGGGCGCGCCTGGCGAACGACGTCGGCGAGATCGCGGTGATGTTCGACAAGCGGCTGTGCCACGCCCGGCTCGCGGCGGCCGGCGTGCCGGTCCCGCCCGCCCTGCCGGGCCCCGTCGGCGGCTACGCCGGCCTGCGGGCCGCGATGCGCGAGGCGGGCTGGGCCCGGGTGTTCGTCAAACCGGCCCACGGCTCGTCCGCCTCGGGAGTCGTGGCGCTGCAGGCGCGCGGCCCGCGGATCAAGGCCACCACCTCCGTGGAGCTGGGGCCTGCGGGCACGCTGCACAACTCCCTGCGGGTGCGCTCGTACGAGCGGGAGGCCGACGTCGCGGCGATCGTCGACGCCCTGGCGCCGGACGGGCTGCACGTCGAACGCTGGTTCCCCAAGGCGTCCGTCGGCGGTCGCGTGTTCGACCTGCGGGTCGTCGTGATCGGCGGCCGGCCCACCCACGCGGTCGCGCGCACCAGCCACGTCCCCATGACGAACCTCCACCTCGGGGGACGGCGGGGCGACCTCGCCGCGGTCCGCGCCCTCCTGGGCGAGCCCGGCTGGGTGCGGGCCATGGACGTCTGCGCGGCGGCCGCCGCCTGCTTTCCCGGGAGCCCGGCCGTCGGCGTGGACCTCATGCTCGGGGCCGGCCGGTGGGAGCCGGCGGTGGCCGAGGTCAACGCGTTCGGCGACCTGCTGCCGGGCCTGACCGGGCTGCCGGGGGGCGGGGCGGAGGGCCTGGACACGTACGAGGCGCAGGTGGAGCTGCTGCTGGGCGCCGCACGCACGGCGGGCCACCGATGACCAGGACGCGAAGGACATGAGGGACATGCACTCGGTGATCGGCACGCACGACCTGCTGCTGGTCACACTCGACACCCTGCGGTACGACGTCGCCGCCGGTGAGCTGGCCGCCGGCCGGCTGCCCACCCTGGCCCGGGCGCTGCCCGGCGGCCGGTGGGAACGCCGGCACACGCCCGGCAGCTTCACCTACGCCGCGCACGCCGCGATGCTGGCCGGTTTCCTGCCCACGCCGGTCAGCCCCGGCCCGCACCCGAGGCTGTTCGCCGCCGCCTTCCCCGGCAGCGAGACCACCGCGCCCGGCACCTGGCGCTTCGACGCCGCCGACCTGCCCACCGGGCTCGCCCAGGCGGGCTACCACACGATCTGCGTCGGCGGCGTGGGCTTCTTCAACAAGCTCACACCGCTCGGATCGGCGCTGCCGGGGCTGTTCGCCGAGTCGCACTGGGAGCCCGGGTTCGGCGTGACCGCGCCCGACTCCTTCGAACGGCAGCTCGACCGGGCCGAGACCGCCGTCAGGGGGGCCGCCGGGCCCGTGTTCCTGTTCGTGAACGTGTCGGCGCTGCACCAGCCCAACTGGTTCCACCTGCCGGGCGCCACCGGCGACGACCCGGCCACGCACGCCGCCGCCCTGCGCTACGTCGACCGGCACATCGGACGGCTGTTCGCCCTGATGAGCGAGCGACGGCCGTGCCTGGCCATCGTCTGCTCCGACCACGGCACCGCGTACGGGGAGGACGGGCACACCGGCCACCGCATCGGCCACGAGGTCGTGTGGACCGTCCCCTACGGCGAATTCGTCCTCGAGAAGGGATCCTGGCGGTGACCTCGCCCTACCAGGGATACGTCTACTCCTACCCGCACAAGACCGCCTACCGGCCGCTGGAGCCCCGGCCCGCGCTGCGCGAGGTGTGGGCGCAGGAGCCGGACCAAGCGCTCTTCCTGTACCTGCACGTGCCGTTCTGCGAGATGCGGTGCGGATTCTGCAACCTGTTCACCCGGACCGGCGCGCCCGCCGACCTGGTGGCGGCCTACCTCGACGCGCTCGAACGCCAGGCGGCCGTGACCCGCGAGGCGCTGCCCGAGGCCCGGTTCGCGGCGGCGGCCATCGGCGGCGGCAC
The DNA here is from genome assembly GCF_024172185.1 of Nonomuraea roseoviolacea subsp. carminata. GTDB lineage: Bacteria > Actinomycetota > Actinomycetes > Streptosporangiales > Streptosporangiaceae > Nonomuraea > Nonomuraea roseoviolacea. The sequence continues at coordinate 9,510,708 of NZ_JAMZEC010000001.1, read as the reverse complement.
GCCCACCTACCTGGAGGCGGGCGAGCTGGCCAGGCTCCTCGACATCGCCGAGGACGTCATGGGGGCCGACCTGCGGGCCGTCCCGTTCGGCGTGGAGACCTCGCCCGCCACCGCGACCCCCGACCGGCTGGCCGTCCTCACCGGCCGGGGCGTCACCCGCGTCTCGATCGGCGTGCAGAGCTTCCTCGACGCCGAGGCGCGGGCCGCGGTGCGCCCCCAGCGGCGCGCCGAGGTCGAGACCGCGCTGGCCGCCATCAGGGCGGCCGGGCCGCCCATGCTCAACCTCGACCTGATCTACGGCATCGACGGCCAGACGGAGACGTCCTGGCTGTACTCGCTCGACGCGGCGCTGGCGTGGCGGCCGGAGGAGCTGTACCTGTATCCGCTGTACGTGCGGCCGCTCACCGGGCTCGGCCTGCGGCCTGGCGCGTGGGACGACCAGCGGCTGCGCCTGTACCGGACGGGCCGCGACCACCTGCTGGGGGCGGGCTACGAGCAGGTGTCGATGCGCATGTTCCGCCGCCGCGCCTCCTCCTCCCGTGCGCCGGGAAGCCCGAACGACACGGCGGCCGGGGGCTCGCATGAGATCGCACCCGGAAGCTCGCATGAGACCGCGCCCGGAGGCTCGCATGACGCCCCGCCCGGGGATGAGTACACCTGTCAGCGCGACGGAATGGTCGGGCTCGGCTGCGGCGCCCGCTCCTACACCGAGCGGCTGCATTACTCGTTCGAGTACGCCGTCGCCGTCCGCCACGTCCGCGCCATCATCGACGACTACGTGCGGCTGCCGCGCGAGGAGTTCGCCCACGCCAACGCCGGCTTCGAGCTGGACGCCGCCGAACGCCGCCGCAGGCACCTCCTCCAGTCGCTCCTCCAGGCGGCGGGCCTCGACCGTGCCGCCTACAAGACGCGCTTCGGCGCCGACGTGCTGGACGACTTCGACCTGTCGGGCTACGCGGCGCGCGGCTGGCTGGAGGACGACGCCGAACGCGTCCGGCTCACCCCCGACGGGCTCGCCCACTCCGACGCCGTCGGGCCCGCGCTGTTCTCCGCCCGCGTACGGGAGCTGATGGACACCTATGACCACCGCTGACCACCTCCCGCCCCGCCCGCCGGGCGCCCCGCCCGCGCACTCCTCCGCCGCCGCCGGACCCGCACGCCTGACGATCCTCTACCGCGGCCCCCTCGCGAGCTGCGACTACGACTGCCCGTACTGCCCGTTCGCCAAGCGGCGCGACACGCCCGAGCGACTGCGCGCCGACCGGGTGGCGCTGGAGCGCTTCGTCCAGTGGGTGGCCGAGCGGGACTTCACCGTCTCCGTGCTGTTCACCCCGTGGGGCGAAGGTCTCGTGCGGTCGTGGTACCGGCGTGCCATGGTCCGGCTCAGCCGGCTCGCCCACGTGCCCCGGGTCGCCATCCAGACGAACCTCAGCGGCCGGACGGCCTGGCTCGACGAGGCGGATCTCGACACGCTCGCCCTGTGGGCCACCTACCACCCGGGCCAGGTGACCCACGACCGCTTCATCCGGAAATGTCACGACTTGTCCGCCAGAGGGGTGCGCTACAGCGTCGGCGTGGTCGGCCTCCCGGAGCACCTCGACGCCGCCCGCCGCCTGCGCGCCGACCTGCCCGGCGGCGTGTACCTGTGGGTGAACGCCGCCGAGGGCCACCTCTACACCGACGAGGAGGCGGCCGTCTGGGCCGCGCTGGACCCTCTCTTCGGGGTGAGCCGCGACCCGCATCCGAGCCTGGGGCTGCCGTGCCGTACCGGTGAGACCGTCATCTCCGTGGACGGGGAGGGCGACGTGCGGCGCTGCCACTTCGTGCGGCAACGCCTCGGCAACCTGTACGACGGAACGGCGCTGGCGGCGCTCCGCCCACGCCCGTGCCCGCTGGCGATGTGCGACTGCCACATCGGCTACGTGCACCTGGAGCCGCTCGGTCTGTACGACACCTTCGCGGGTGGAATCCTGGAGCGCATCCCCGCGGGATGGCCGCACCGCTTGCGGGGTCCCGAATCCTCCGGGCAGCGGACCGCGACCTCAGCCCCGCCCCCGGCCTGAGAACGATCCGACCCGAACACCATCCCGACCCGCCCCCGGCCCAGCCCGGTCTCCAGCTCCAACTCCGGCTCGGGCTCCGACTTGGGCTCCGGAGTCGGTTGGATCCGGCTCGGGCCCTTCCGGGCTTGCCGGCGCCGGCCCAGCCTGCCGCTGATCCGCACCCCGACCCTGGCCTCGGTCCCGACCCTGGCCCCGGCCCTCGACCCTGGCCCTCGCCCCGACCCTAGCCCGGTCCCGACCCCGGCCCTCGACCCTGGCCCTCGCCCCGACCCTGGCCCGGTCCCGACCCCGACCCTGGCCCTCGCCCCGGCCCGGCCCCTGGCCCTCGCCCAGGCCCCGGGGCGGCGCGGGCCCGCCTTGGGCCCGGGCGCGGCCCGGACGCGAACGGCGCCCACGCCGGAGCAGACCGGGCCCGATCTGGAGACAGTCCAAGCCTGGGGCCTGCCCGCGACCGGAACCAACGCCAGGCCGGTCAGGGACGCGGTGCGTTCCCCTCAGGCCGGTCACGCCCGGCAAGCCCCCCGAACGATCAGCTCTCGCGTTCAGGGTGGTATTCGGCCTCGGCCAGACCGAACGTCCACGCCACGCCCTCACGCGCACGCCTTACCCACGGCGGGACCCGGAGAAAGTACGTGCGGCTGGTGCCGTCCGGCTCCGGTGTGGAGTTGACCACCTCCACCATCGTGAGCGGCTCGTCGCCCCGAAGATCGACCCGCCACAGCACCCCGGTATCGTCTCGATGCACCGGCCGGGCGCCGGACTCGGCGACGTAGCGCTCGTACCCGTAGTGCTCCAGCATGACGCGGCGCAGCTCGGCGTTCTCCTCGCGTCGGATGCGGTCCGCGTCGAGCGTGGCCATGGCGGCGCTGAACCCGGCCGGAACCGGCATGCCGCGCCAGGCGTGCAACGCGAACCCGTCGGGGAACTCCAGGGCCGGTCCGTCCGCGCGGTGCAGCCGGCCGAGCTCGTCCCGGTCATGGCGCGTGGGCCGCTCGCACAGCAGCACCAGCCGCTCGTACGGCCACCACCACCCGGCGGCCCTCGCGACGCGCCGAAGCCCGTCAAGGTGATGATCGCCCGCGCTCGGCCGCTCCCGCGCCGGCGAACCCACTGATGCTCCCTGCGACGCCGACCCGGCGGCCTGTGCTGGTGAGCCCGACTGTTCTGCCTCGACGGGCGAGCCCGGAGGCTCGTCGAACGCCGCGAGCCACGGCGCGTCGTGCTGGCCGTGCACCGCGTCCAGGGTGGCGCGCCGCAGCAGCCGGGTGGCCTCGTCCGAGGAGTCGGCGAGGATCCCGATGGCCTGGCGGATGTCGCTCACCAGCCGCTCGACGTCCGTCCAGAGCGGCGCGCCGGTGAGCGCCCACACCCGTGCCCACTCCGCGCCGCCCCATCGCGCCACGGTGTCGGCCCGGGCTCGCGCCCACGGTCGCGTGCGGACGAGGTCGCGCACCGAAGCCCCGGCGTCCACCTCCGCCATCTCCCGTAACAGTGCCGCCAGGCCGTCCCTCAACGCTTGTGGCGCCACCCCGGCACGCCCGTCCGGCCGGCGGTCGCCCGTGCCAGGCCCGTTCGCGGTCAAGGCGGAACGCAGCAGGCCGCGGGCGCCGGCATCGCCGCCGAGCAGGGCGGCGGCGACGGCCCCCTGCGCCGGTGAGGACAGCCACACGACCCGCTCGGGCGGAGCGAGCCCGGCGGCCAGATACGCGGCGCGGACACCGGCCTCAGCCTCCGCCCGGTCGGCCGGGCCTGTCGTGAACGCCACCTCGCGCCAGGTGGGCGGCTGCTGGTCGTGCATGGAGAGCTCCTGACGGGCTGGGGGATAGGGGGGGATACTTCGGGCAGGACTGCAGGGCACAGGTCCTGACATCACGCAGGCCACGGGGCACAGGCCCGGACGGCGTAATGCAGAGCCGTAGGCACGGAGCCTGACCTCACGCAGGGCGCGAGGCACAAGAGAGCACGGCACGGCCGGAACATGCACCCGACCGGACCTCGGTGTGGAGAACGCCCAAGACCGGGGAGGACCGTCGACCCGGCAGGGCCGCGGGGCACACGAAAGGCCAGACGGGACAGCGCCCCAAGCGATCGAGAGCCGGTCGGGTGGCGCCTGAAGGCACACCGATCGGGCGGGACGGTCGCTCGAAGCACCCGGTCACCAGGAAGATGCCCGAGCGTGAACGGGACACCGATGCTCAGGCCCGGCGGGAGCCCGGAACGGGCCCAGGACATCGTCCGAGGTCAGAAAGCACGGACTCAGTCGGCGACCAGACGATAGGCGCCAGGCACGTACTCGCGTTGCCTGACCACCCGGAACCACCCTGGCGGTAACGAGATGGCGGCGTGTTCCTCATGCACCAACCGGCCGCCCTGCGGCAGGTGGAGGTAGTCGCCGCGAGGGTCGAGGACGAGCACGCCGGGCCCCGGGACCGCGTGCGCGTGGCCGGTCGCCTCGCCCAGCGCCAGCACCAGACGCCCCCGGCCGTCACGCGGCGCCGACGGCGCCGACTCCACCCACTCCGGTACCTCGGCGACCGGTACGACCAGGATGTCTCCCTGACGGAACATGCCACGCCTCCTCGATGATCTGCCCGCACGCTAGCGAGAAGGACCGACACTTTCGGGGCCGCGATCAGCACGGGAGCGCGCGGGAGTCAGCGCGGAGGGCGGCTGCCCAGTGCGCGCGGGAGTCAGCGCGGAGGGCGGCTGCCCAGAGCGCGCAGGATGAAGCCCGACACCAGCTCGCCCGCCCGCTCCACGGTGACCGCCCCGCTGACCAGCGGCACCCGCTCCGCGCTGATCACCGCCAGCACCATGCGCGCCGTCGCCGCCACGTCCGGCACCTCGAACTCGCCCGACGCGGCCCCGCTCTCCAGGATCTCCGTGAGGATCCGCTGCATCGGCGCCACGTGCTCGGCCAGCCGCTGGTAGGCGTCGGGGCCGAGGGCGGCGCTGAGGTCGGCGGGGCCGGGGTGCGGGTGGGCGACCAGGCCGGCGAGCTGGAGCCGCACGTACGCGCGCAGCCGTTCCGCCGGGGTCGCCCCGTCGGACAGCTCTCGTTCGTAGCTCTCGATGAAGTAGCTGGTGACCTGCTCGGTGAAGGCGAGCAGCAGCGCCGCCTTGTCGGGGTAGTAGTTGTAGAGCGCGGTCCGGGTGATGCCGGCCTCGTGCGCGACGTCCGTCATCGAGAGCGCGTCGATGCCCTGTTCACGCGACAGCCGGGAGACCGCCTGGAGGATGCGCTCCCGTGTGCGGGCGCGGTGCTCACCGATGGTGGCGGCGGAGATCCGGGGCATAGGGCCATCGTAGGCCGCGGGTACGTCCCGGGAGGGGACGTGTGTACGGCCGGAGAGGGGCTTCGGTCAGGCGACGGCGCGGACGGAGTCGAGGAGCTCGGCCAGGACCTCGGTGTTGAGCTGGTAGGCCAGCTTCACCTCGCGGATGACGCGCTCCCGTTCCCGTTCGTCGATGGTCTCCCCGAACGCGTCCAGCCGCGACCGGTACTCTTGCTTGAACCTCGGCAGGCTGCCCACCTGGTCGAACACGTAGAAGTCGACCCCGCCGCCCTTCGCGTACCCGTAGATGCGCTGGAGCTCCATCCGGATGAACTGTCCGCCCGACAGGTCGCCCATGTAGCGGGTGTAGTGGTGGGCGACGTACCCGCCGGGCCAGCCGGCCATCTGCTCGATCCGGGCCACGAGGGTGCGGGTCGCCTTGGACGGGGCGATCCGGTCGCGCCATCCGTCGCCGTAGATGGTGGCGAGGTCGCGTTCCAGCGCCGGTTCGCGGTACAGCTCGGGGAACACGAACCTGCCCGCCACCGGGTGGTCCGCCAGCTCGCGGGACACGCTGTCCAGGGCCGCGTACGCGAAGTGGTGCTGCGCGACCATCTCGCCGTACTCAGCGGCGCTCAGCCGCCCGCCCATGAGCTCCTTGAGATAGCTCTCGCCCTCGGCCGCCTCGTGGTCTCCCCACGTGGCGTTCCTCAGCGCTTCGGAGAACGACGTCACACTTCACCCCACCGTGTACCAGTCTTTCACGACACAGTGTCACAAACCTGCGGCCGTCCCGTCAAGAGGATGACGACACCGTGTCGTGAAACGTGTGACTGCCTGGTGCCTGCCCCGCCACCGACCCCTCAAACCGGAAATGATCCAGGAGAACCGGCATTGATGTCGCGCAAGCCGCCTTTTCTTTGAATGTGGATAATCGCCGCTTTTCGCCATCGGGTGCGCGCGTTGTTGGATGAGGAAGTGGCCCGGGACCAGTACGATCCTGGAAGAAAATTGATCCGAGCTTGATTCACGAGTACGCGCACGAGGCGGTGTTGATGTTATGTACGCTTCGATCGGCAGGGCGATTCCGCGCTCTCCGAGTCGAACGTGAAAGCAATTAATATTCACGCCCTGGCGCGGGCTGGGGCGAGGGGGACGGCGGCCTCCTGTTGCAGCAGGAGTCGTCCCCCTCGTCCCGTCGGCGCCCCGTCACGCACAACGAAGGCGACTCGACATGACCCAACACCAATTCCCCATGTTCGTCACCCCTCATGAGGCCGGCGCCTCCTCGATGGCGAACAGCTACTCAGCGTATCTGCTCGGTCACCAGCATGTCGGCCGAACCGCGGCGCAGGACCAAACCGGCGAACCTGCGGCGGGGAGTGATGCCGAGGGGGAGGAGGGCGGGGCTCCCACCGGCGGCTGAACGACTGCCTGAAGACCGCCCCCACTCCCTTGGCGCCTGCGCGTCGGTCGAGCGTGGGCGCGTCCACCGACATGGGGAAGGAATCGACCGGAAATAACGGGATGAGCCGTCGCCACGCCCATGGTAGGTACCCGCCATGGAGTTCTTCTGTTATCACCGTGATCGTCCCGGCTCCGGCGCGCTGCGCGACGAGCTGCTCGAAGCGCACTGGTCCTACATGGACGGTTTCGCGGCCGAGCTGATCGCCCGTGGTCCGACCTTCACCCGTGACGACGACGCGGCCACCGGCAGCGTGCACATCGTCGACCTGCCGGATGTCGCCGCCGCACGGGCGTTCGTCTTCGACGAGCCCAACTACCAGGCCGGCGTCTACCGGGACGTGGTGTTGCGGCGATGGCGCAACGCGCTGGGGCGCACCATGTGGGACTTCCCCGGCGGCCGGGACGGCGGCAACCGGTATCTGGTGCTGGGTCTCGGCTCCGGGGAGCCCGCCGACCTCGTCCCGCCGTCCGACGGTGAGGGGCTGATCGCGTACGGGCCGCTGCTGTCCGACGACGGCGCCGCCTGGCTGGGCACGGCGCTGCTGATCCGGGCCCCGGACGCGGACGCGGCCCGCGCCGTCCTGACCCCGGACCGGTACGCCGACATCGAGGTCCACGACTGGGAGTTCGGCGGGCGGCGGTAGGAGCGCCTGGCCGGCGCCGCCGAGGTGAGGCGCGGGCCCGCCCGGCGGCGTCCACCGCGCCGTCCACGCGCGTGCTTACATGATTACGATCGCTCTGAGCGAACATCGGCAAGGAAGGGAACACCAGCGGGCTCTGATGAATTGAGTCTGTATAACTCAACCCTTGGGAGTTCGCATGAGTGAAAGCTTGACCCTGCCGGTCCTGCCGCTCGACGACGAGGTCGTCCTGCCGGGCATGGTGGTCCCGCTGGACCTGTCCGACTCCGAGGTGCGTGCGGCGATCGACGCGGCCGAGTCGTCGAGCCGCGCATCCGGACGCAACAAGCCGCGAGTCCTCCTCGTTCCCCGCATCGACGGCCGGTACGGCGCCGTCGGTGTGCAGGCCGTCGTGGAGCAGGTCGGCAGGCTGCCCGGTGGCGAGCCCGCCGCCGTGGTGCGTGGCGTCGACCGTGTGCGCGTCGGCACGGGCACGACCGGCCCGGGTGCCGCGCTGTGGGTGGAGGCCATCACGGTCGACCCCGTCCCCGTCACCGAGCGCGCCCAGGACCTGGCCAAGGAGTACAAGGCCCTGGCCACCACGATCCTGCAGAAGCGCGGCGCCTGGCAGGTGGTCGACCAGGTCAACCAGATCGACGACCCGTCGGTGCTGGCCGACAGCTCCGGCTACACCCCTTGGCTGACCACAGCCCAGAAGGTCGAGCTGCTGGAGGCGGCCGACCCGGCCGACCGGCTGGCCAAGCTGGTCGAGTGGTCCCGTGAGCACCTCGCCGAGCTCGACGTCGCCGAGACGATCCGCAAGGACGTCCAGGAGGGCATGGAGAAGCAGCAGCGGGAGTTCCTGCTGCGCCAGCAGCTCGCCGCCGTCCGCAAGGAGCTCAAGGAGCTCAACGGCGACACCTCCGAGAGCGAGGAGGAGGACTACCGGGCCCGCGTCGAGGCCGCCGACCTGCCGGAGAAGGTGCGCGAGGCCGCGCTGAAGGAGGTCGACAAGCTGGAGCGGACGTCCGACCAGTCCCCCGAGACCGGCTGGATCCGCACCTGGCTCGACACCGTCCTCGACATCCCCTGGAACGAGCGGACCGAGGACAACTACGACATCACCGGCGCGCGGGCCGTGCTCGACGCCGACCACACCGGCCTCGACGACGTCAAGGACCGCATCATCGAGCACCTGGCCGTGCGCAAGCGCCGCCAGGACAAGGGCCTCGGGGTCGTCGGCGGCCGCCGCAGCGGCGCCGTCCTCGCCCTGGCCGGCCCTCCCGGCGTGGGCAAGACCTCGCTCGGCGAGTCCGTGGCCCGCGCGATGGGCCGCAAGTTCGTCCGCGTCGCCCTCGGCGGCGTGCGCGACGAGGCGGAGATCCGCGGCCACCGGCGCACGTACGTCGGCGCGCTGCCCGGTCGCATCGTCCGCGCCGTCCGCGAGGCCGGCTCCATGAACCCGGTCGTCCTGCTCGACGAGGTGGACAAGGTCGGCGCCGACTACCGCGGCGACCCGACGGCCGCCCTGCTGGAGGTGCTCGACCCGGCGCAGAACCACACGTTCCGCGACCACTACCTGGAGGTCGAGCTCGACCTGAGCGACGTGCTGTTCCTGGCCACGGCCAACGTCCTGGAGGCCATCCCCGGGCCGCTGCTCGACCGCATGGAGGTCGTCACCCTCGACGGCTACACCGAGGACGAGAAGGTCGCCATCGCCCGCGACCACCTGCTGCCCAAGCAGCTTGAGCTGGCCGGCCTGACGGCCGAGGAGGTCAAGGTCGAGGAGCCGGCGCTGCGCAGGCTCGCCGCCGAGTACACCCGCGAGGCCGGGGTCCGCTCCCTGGAGCGGTCGGTCGCCCGCGTCCTGCGCAAGGTGGCCGCCAAGGACGAGCTGCCGGTCACCGTCGGCGCCGACGACCTGGTCGGCTACCTGGGCCGGCCGCGGTTCGTGCCGGAGTCGTCGCTGCCGGAGTCCACGCAGCGCACCTCGGTGCCGGGCGTGGCGACGGGCCTGGCCGTCACGGGCGCCGGCGGCGACGTCCTGTACGTGGAGGCGTCGCTGGCCGACCCCGAGACCGGTGAGACCGGCCTCACGCTGACCGGCCAGCTCGGCGACGTGATGAAGGAGTCGGCCAGGATCGCCCTGTCCTACCTCCGCTCGCACGGCGCGGAGCTGGAGCTGCCGGTGACCGCGCTGAAGGACCGCTCGGTCCACGTCCACTTCCCGGCGGGCGCGGTGCCGAAGGACGGCCCCTCGGCGGGTGTCACGCTCACGACGGCGCTGGCCTCGCTGCTGTCGGGCCGCCAGGTCCGCAGCGACGTGGCCATGACCGGCGAGATCTCGCTCACCGGGCGGGTCCTGCCGATCGGCGGCGTCAAGCAGAAGCTGCTCGCGGCGCACCGGGCGGGCATCACCACGGTGCTCATCCCGGCCCGCAACGAGCCCGACCTGGACGACGTGCCCAAGGAGGTGCGCGACGAGCTGACCATCCACCCGGTCAGCGACGTGCGCGAGGTGCTGGACATCGCCCTCACCCCGGCCAAGGTCGTCTCCACGGCCGCCGCCTGACCCCCGGCTCCCGCGGCTGGGCCCGACGCCCGCCGATCCCTCAGGGGACGGCGGGCGTCGCCATGTCGGTCGCGGGCCGACGTCCTCAAGGCGTTCTACGTGGGTCGCGCTGATCGGGCGTCCCCGGTGGGGGAGGAGGAGGGGCCGGGAAGCCGGACGCGGTGAGGGTCTTGAGGGGTGAGCGGCCCCCAGGGGGTGAGCGGCCGTCAGGGGTGAGCGGTCGCAAGGGAGTGAGCGGCCGTCAGGGGTGAGCGGCCCCGCAAGGGTGAGCGCCCCTCCAAGGGGAGGGGCCTACAGGTGCGGGACGCCTCACCAGCAGGGCCGGTCTGGGGAGTCGCGGGTTCTCGGACTCCTGGGGCCCCGGACTTACGTGACGTCGGGCTTTCTGGACCGGCGCGGCTGCGGACCGTCCGGGTGGTCGGCGAGGAGGCGCTCGATCAGGTCGGCCGCCACGCCGAGGACGCGGCACTCCTCCGGCGTGAGCGCCCGGGACATGGCCTCCGCCAGCCGGGCGTCGCCGCCTCGCACCTGGTCGGTGAGCGCCTCGGCGCCCAGGTCGGTCAGGACGATGAGGTGACGCCTGCGGTCGCCGGTGTCGCGGGAACGACGGACCAGGCCGCCCTCCTCCAGGGACGCGAGCGCCCGCGTGATCGACTGCGGCTGCAGGTGCTCGGCCGCCGCCAGCTCGCCCGCCGTCATCGCGCCGTGCCTGCGCAGGTGTCCCAGCAACGACAGCGCCAGCCTTCCCGGCGCCTCGGCGGTGCGCTCGTCGCGCAGCCGCCTCGCGAGCCCGACGGCGGCCCGCCGCAGCGAGGCGGCCGTCGCGTGCAGCTCTCCGTCTTCCATGATTACTACGCTATCACTTAGCAATATGCACTCCTGTCCGCAGCACACGGCGAATATTGGTACGCTCTGCGTATGATCTGGTTGCGGATGGCCGTCGGCGCGCTTGGGGTGGGCGGGCCGGTGGCACTGGGCGTCGCCACCGGGCGACCGGCGCTGGGCGCGCTCGCCGCCGTCGGGGCGCTGGCCGCCACCGGCGTCTCCTCGCCTCCCGGCCCACGAGAAGGCGGCTCCGTGCCGGCCGCGTCCATCCTGTGGGGGGCCGCGGGCACCGTGTGCGCGGTCGCCGCCGCCGGGTTCGCGGGCGCCGCCGTGACCGGGCACGGATGGGGCGGAGCCGTCGCGCTCGTCCTGCTCGCGGCCGTGGCTGCCCTCGCCGGCGGGGTCAGCCGGCCCATGGCGGAGCTCACCACCCGCTTCGTCACGTTCATGGTCATCACGACCGGCCCCGCCCGGCACGGTCACCCGCTCGGGGTCTCCGCCGTCGTGGCCGCGGGCGTGGCGTGGGGAGTCGTGCTCGCGCTGCCCCTGGCCCTGGCCCGCCGAACGGGTGACGCGCCGCACCAAGCCCCGGCGCGCGCGACGAGCGGCGCGTCGCCCCGGGCGAAGGTGGCGTTCGCGAGACGTCTCCGGCGGGGAGCGTGGAGCGCCACGAGCCGCCGTTACGCCGCGTGCCTGACCGCCTGCCTCGGCGCGGCCCAGGTCATCGCCCTGCTCTGGCCGCACCCGACCGCGTCCTGGATCTCGGTCACCGTGGTGATCGTGGTACGGCGGCAGCTGGCCGGCGCCGCCCGGCGGGCCGTCGAGCGGGCCGCCGGGACCGCCGCGGGCGCCCTCGCGGCGGCCGCGCTGCCGCTGTGGGCGCTGACCGCGTGGCCGTTCACGCTCCTCGTGGCCGGGCTGGCCGCCCTGCGCCCGGCGTTCAAGGAACGCCGCCCGGCCCTGTACGCCGCCGTGATGACCCCCCTCGTCCTGCTGCTCACCGGAGGCGCCCCCGCCGGCCTGGCGGGCCTCCGGATCGCCGACACGGCCGTCGGGTGCGCGCTCGCCCTGGGTTGCGGCTACCTTCCGTGGGCAGTACGCGGCCGAAGGAACCCCCACAAGCATGACCAGGAAGACCACCGCGCAGGCCAGGCCGCGAGCCGGCCGGACAAAGTGAGGAGCACCCGTGCCGACGTGGAGTGACCACGCGATCCTCTGGCAGGTCTACCCCCTCGGCTTCACCGGGGCCCCGGCCGCCGCCCCGCCGCCCGGCGAGCCGGTGCGGCACCGGCTGCGGCGACTCCTGCCATGGCTGGACTACGCCGTCGAGCTGGGCTGCTCCGGCCTCCTCCTCGGCCCGATCTTCGCCTCCGAGACCCACGGCTACGACACCGTGGACCACTTCCGCATCGACCCGCGCCTGGGCGACGACGCCGACTTCGACGCCCTGGTCGCCGAGGCGCGCGGGCGCGGCCTGCGGATCGTGCTCGACGGCGTCTTCAACCACGTCGGCAGGTCGTTCACCGGCGGCCCGTCGTGGTTCAGGAAGGGGCCGGACGGCTACGACACGTTCGAGGGCCACGAGCGCCTGGTCGCCCTCGACCACGACCAGCCGGCGGTGCGCGACCACGTGGCCGCCGTGCTCGACCACTGGCTCGACCGCGGCGCGGCCGGCTGGCGGCTCGACGCCGCCTATGCCGTGCCCCCGGCGTTCTGGCGCGAGGTGCTGCCGGGCGTCCGCGAGCGGCACCCCGACGCGTGGTTCGCCGGCGAGGTCATCCACGGCGACTACGCCGGGTACGTCAAGGAGTCCGGGCTCGACTCCGTCACCCAGTACGAACTGTGGAAGGCGATCTGGAGCTCCCTCAACGACCGCAACCTGTTCGAGCTGGCCTGGGCCCTCGACCGGCACAACGACCTGCTCGCCACCTTCACCCCGCTCACCTTCGCCGGCAACCACGACGTCACCCGGCTCGCGACCCGGCTCGACGACCGGCGCCACCTCGGGCACGCCCTGGCGATCCTGCTCACGGTGGGCGGGGTCCCGAGCCTGTACTCCGGCGACGAGCAGGCGTTCGAGGGCCTGAAGGAGGAGCGCGAGGGCGGCGACGACGCCATCCGCCCCGCCTTCCCGGACGCGCCCGCCGATCTGGCCCCGTACGGGCTGCCGGTCTACCGCCTGCACCAGGACCTCGTCGGCCTGCGGCGCCGCCATCCGTGGCTGGTGCGGGCCCGCACGGACGTCGAGCACCTGACGAACCGGGCCGCCGTGCTCAGGTCGAGCGCCGGCGGGCAGGCGCTGGTCACCCTGCTCAACCTCGACGACCGCGCCTACCGCTTCCCGGTCGACGTCTCCCGGCTGACGCCGCTGGCCCCGGACCGCCGCGCCCACGACCCCGCCGTCGTCGGCCCGCACGCCTGGCGGATCCTCGCCGAGAGACCGGCGTGACGGCCGGCCTCAGGGACGGCGTGATATAGATCACCAAAAGTGTCGGGAATATAGGAAAGCAAAAGGGGCGTTGGCCCTCATCGTGGACGAGGCACACGCGAGCAACCGAGGCGCCCCCATCGGCGGGCGCTGTTGTCGCATGCGTACCCGGCGAATGCACGCCCGGCGAATGCGCTGACCGTCCACCCACCCACGAAGGTTCCCCGATGATCGCACCCAGCTACGTGCTGCGCAGGCTGAGCCACCTGCCCTTCCACCCCGGCACCCGCTGAGCCGCGCCCCGCTCCGCTCTCTCCTGACGTTCGTTCCCAGCGGCGTGGCCGCTGCCAGTGTGGGGTTTTCTCGTGATCCAGGTTTCCGGCCTGCGCAAACTGTACGGTGACACCGTCGCCCTCGACGGTGTCGACCTGCACGTGCGCGAAGGCGAGATCCACGGCGTGCTCGGCCAGAGCGGCGCCGGCAAGAGCACGCTGCTGCGCTGCGTCAACCTGCTCGAACGGCCGACCGCGGGCACCGTGACGGTCGCCGGCCAGGACCTGACCGCGCTGCCGTCGCGCGAGCTGAACCGGGCGCGCCAGCGCATCGGCATGATCCACCAGCACTTCGCGCTGCTGTCCTCGCGCACCGTCGCCGGCAACGTGGCCTTCCCGCTGGAGGTCATGGGCGTGCCGCGGGCGGAGCGGGCCCGGCGCGTCGCCGAGCTGCTCGACCTCGTCGGCCTGTCCGGCCGTGGCGGCGACCACCCGCACCAGCTCTCCGGCGGTCAGAAGCAGCGCGTCGGCATCGCCCGCGCCCTGGCCGGCAACCCGTCGGTGCTGCTGTCGGACGAGGCCACCTCGGCGCTCGACCCGGCGACCACCCGCTCGATCCTCGACCTGCTCAAGCGGCTCAACGCCGAGCTGGGCCTGACGATCCTGCTCATCACGCACGAGATGAACGTCGTCAAGAGCATCTGCGACTCGGTCGCCATCATGTCCGGCGGCCGGATCGAGGAGTCGGGCGCCATCGCCGACCTCATCCGCACGCCCGGCTCCCGCCTGACCCGCGAGATCTTCCCGCTGCCCGAGCCCGCGCCGTCCGGCTCGGTCACGCTCACCTTCACCGGCGACCCGCAGCGCCCGGTCGTGTCGGAGGCGGTGCGCAAGTTCGACGTCGAGATCAGCATCCTCGGCGGCTCGATCGAGGAGCTGGCCGGCGGCTCGGTCGGCAGGCTGCGCGTCTCGATCACCGGTGACACCGCCCCGGCGCTCGCCTTCCTGCGCGAGCGCGGACTGCTCGTGGAGGTGACCCCATGACCTGGGACGAGATGACCCCGCTGCTGTGGGAGGCCGCCGGGCAGACCGCGCAGATGGTCGGCTGGTCGACGCTGTTCACGCTGCTGTTCGGGCTGCCGCTGGGCGTGGCGCTCGTGGTCTTCGACCGCGGCGGGCTGCGGCCGCTGCCCGCGCTGCGCTCGGTGCTCGGCGTGCTGGTGAACGTCGGCAGGTCGCTGCCGTTCATCGTGCTGATGATCGCGATCATCCCGTTCACCCGGCTCGTGGTCGGCACCACGATCGGCACCGCGGCCGTCGTCGTGCCGCTCACCGTGGGCGCCGTCCCGTTCTTCGCCCGGCTCGTGGAGACCGCGCTGCGCGAGGTCGGCTCCGACGTGGTCCAGGCCGCGCAGGCCATGGGCGCGAGCCGGACGACGATCGTCCGCAAGGTGCTGCTGCCCGAGGCGTTCCCCGGCCTGGTGGCGGGGCTGACCGTCACGGTCGTCGCGCTCATCGGCTACTCGGCCATGGCCGGGACGATCGGCGGGGGAGGGCTCGGCGACCTGGCCGTCCGCTACGGCTACCAGCGCTTCGAGACCCTGCTCATGATCGTCACGGTCGTGCTGCTCGTCGTCATCGTGCAGGTCGTGCAGAGCCTCGGCGACGCCGTGGCCCGCCGTCTCTCCCACCGCTGACTTAGCTCCACCAACCTGAATAAGTAAGGAAAATCATGAAATTGCGGAACATTGTAGGTGTCGCTGCCCTGTCGGTGTTGCTCGCCGCGTGCGGCTCGTCGCAGACCGCGACGACGAACGCGGGCACCGAGTCCGCCGACACCGTGCTCAAGGTGGGCGCCTCCCCGGTGCCGCACGGCGAGATCCTCAAGTACGTCAAGGACAACCTGGCGCCCGCCGCCGGGCTGAAGCTGGAAGTGGTCGAGTTCACCGACTACGTGCAGCCGAACGTGCAGCTCAATGAGGGCAAGCTGGCGGCCAACTTCTTCCAGCACAAGCCGTACCTGGACGACTTCAACGCCTCCAAGGGCACGAAGCTGAGCTTCGTCACCCCGGTCCACCTGGAGCCGCTGGGCCTGTACTCCAAGAAGATCACCAGCCTGCAGGCGCTGCCCTCCGGCGCGAGTGTCGCCGTCCCGAACGACGCCACCAACCTCGGCCGCGCGCTCAAGCTGCTCGCCGACAACGGCGTCATCACCCTCAAGCAGGGCGCCGGCACCACCGCCACCGAGCGCGACGTGACGGGCAACCCGAAGAACCTGGCCTTCAAGCCGCTGGAGGCCGCTCAGCTCCCGCGCTCGCTCGACGACGTGGACGCCGCGGTCATCAACGGCAACTACGCCATCGAGGCCGGGCTCAAGCCCGCCTCCCAGGCGCTGGCCCTGGAGAAGAGCGAGGGCAACCCGTACGTCAACGGCCTGGTCGTGCAGGCCGGGCACGAGAAGGACGCCGGGATCGTCACCCTCGGCAAGCTCCTGCAGGACCCGAAGGTCAAGGAGTTCATCAAGCAGAAGTACCAGGGCTCGGTCATCCCCGCGCAGTGACCGCGCAGTGACCGCCCGGTGAGCGCGTGACGGAGCCGCGGCCTCGGTGAGAGGCCGCGGCTCCGTCATGTCCGGATCTTGGGTGCTGGCGCGGCGGCCAATGACCGAATAGTGTTCGGTTCATGTACCCGGGAGTGATCGCGGCAACGAACCCGGACAAACCCGCTGTCGTGATGGCGGGTTCCGGGGAGATCGTCACCTATCGGCGGCTGGACGAGGAGTCCAACCGGCTGGCCCACCTGTTCCGCGCCGCCGGGCTGCGGCCGGGCGACCACGTCGCCTTCATGCTCGGCAACCACCCCCTCTTCCTGGCCATCGCCTGGGCCGCCCACCGCTCCGGCCTGTACTACACGGCGATCAGCTCCCGGTTGCTCGCCGACGAGGTGGCGTACATCGTGGACAACTGCGGCGCGCGGGTCTTCATCGCCGGCGCGGACCTCGCCGAGGTCGCCACGTCGATCACCGGCGCCACGCCGCGCGTCGAGCGCCGCCTCATGCTGGACGGCACGGCCGAGGGGTTCGAGTCGTACGAGCGGGCGGTCGCCGGCATGCCGGTCACGCCGATCCCCGGCGAGCGCCAGGGCGCCGACATGCTCTACTCCTCCGGCACCACCGGCCGCCCCAAAGGCGTCAAACCGCCCCTGCCGCGGGCCCCGCTCACCGAGCCGACCATGCTGTACAAGCTCGTGGCCGGCCTGTTCGCGCCGTCCGCCGACAGCGTGTACCTGTCGCCCGCGCCGCTCTACCACGCCGCCCCGCTGCGCTACTGCATGACCTTCCAGCGGCTCGGCGCGACCGTCGTGGTGATGGAGCGCTTCGACCCCGAGGAGTACCTGCGGCTGGTCGAGAAGCACGCGGTCACCCACACGCAGCTCGTGCCCTCCATGTTCAGCCGGCTGCTCAAGCTGCCGGAGGAGACCCGCGCCGCGTACGACCTGTCGTCGCTGACCTGCGCCGTCCACGCCGCCGCGCCCTGCCCGGTCCCGGTCAAGGAGCGGATGATGGAGTGGTGGGGCCCGATCATCCACGAGTACTACGCGGGCACCGAGGGCAACGGCTTCCTGTACGCCTCGCCCCAGGACTGGCTGGCGCACCCGGGCACGGTCGGCCGCTCCCTGCTCGGCCCCGTCCACGTCTGCGACGAGGGGGGCCGGGAGCTGCCGCCGGGGGAGACCGGCGTGATCTACTTCGAGAGCGGCGTCCGCTTCGAGTACCACGGCGACCCCGGCAAGACCCGCTCCGTCCAGGACCCGCAGGGGCGCGGCTGGACCACGCTCGGCGACATCGGCCACCTCGACGCCGACGGCTTCCTCTACCTCACCGACCGGCTCTCGTACATGATCATTTCCGGCGGGGTGAACATCTACCCGCAGGAGGCGGAGAACGTCCTGTCCGTGCACCCCGAGGTCGCCGACGTCGCCGTCTTCGGCGTGCCGGACGAGGAGATGGGCGAGCAGGTCAAGGCCGTGGTGCAGCCGACGTCCATGGAACGAGCCGGGCCGGAGCTGGCGGCCGAGCTGATCGCGTACTGCCGCTCGCGGCTGGCACACTACAAGTGCCCGCGCTCGGTCGACTTCCGCGCGGAGCTGCCGCGCCACGCCACCGGCAAGCTCTACAAGCGGCTGCTCAGGGACGAGTACTGGCCCTCCACCGACACCGCGACGGCAAAGCTCGGATAGATTTTTCCGGCTCCCGGGATCGCGTGACCGAGCCCCCACCAGCGGCGATAAGGCCCGTGTCAGACGTCTCAGAAACCTCCGATCAACGGCTTAACGTGCACTTACGCGCTACTTGGCACTCTTGAGTCATCGGGACTTGAGGAGATGACAATGAACGCGAACGAGCCTCGCGAGCAGGGAAACGGCGGCTGGAGCCAGTTCGGTGCCACGCCGCCCTCCGCCGGGGGCTTCCCCCGTCGGGACACCACGGTCATGGGGCAGCCCGTACCTCCGCCTCCACCGCCCGCGCCCGCCGTCAAGCCGGGCCTCTCCACCCGTCAGAAGGCCATCGCCGGCCTCGCCCTGGCCGCCATGGCCATCGGCGGCGGTGCGGCGGGGGCCGCCGTCGCCACCGCGATGCAGCCGGACACGATCGCCGCGGCCGCCCCGGCGCCCGCCTCGTTCAAGCAGGCGTCCAGCACCTTGACCGTCTCGGACGTCGCCGCGAAGCTGCAGCCGTCCGTCGTCATGATCGAGGGCAGCACCGGTGAGGGGTCGGGCGTGGTGCTGACCGCCGACGGCCTCATCCTCACCAACAACCACGTGGTCGTGGGGGCCGGGCAGGGCGGCCAGATGTCGGTCAAGTTCAGCGACGGCAAGAGCGCCAAGGCGTCGGTCGTCGGCACCGACCCGGCCACCGACCTCGCGGTGATCAGGGCCGAGGGCGTGTCGGGGCTGACCCCCGCCCGGCTCGGCGACAGCGACCAGCTCAGGGTCGGCGCGCCCGTCCTCGCCATCGGCAGCCCGCTCGGGCTCCAGGGTTCGGTCACGGCCGGCATCGTCAGCGCCCTCGACCGCACGCTCACCGTCGGCGGCGAGCAGCAGCAGCAGGTCCCGCCGGGCTGGGGCCAGCAGCCCGGCGGCCAGGGGGGCGAGGTGACCACGATCGGCGGCGCCATCCAGACCGACGCGGCCATCAACCCCGGCAACTCCGGCGGCGCGCTCGTCGACGCCGCGGGCCAGGTCGTGGGCATCAACAGCGCCATCGCCACCAACGGCGGCAGCAGCGGCAACATCGGCGTGGGCTTCGCCATCCCCATCAACACCGCCAAGCAGGTGGCCGACCAGCTCATCAAGGGCGGCAAGGTCAGCCACGCCTACCTCGGCGTCAGCGTCACCGACGCCACCGGCGACGTCTCGGGCGCCCTGGTTCGCCAGGTGATCGAGGGCAGCCCGGCGGCCAAGGCGGGGCTCCAGGAGGGCGACCTCATCACGAAGATCGCCGGCAAGCCGGTGGACGGCGGAGATACGGTACTTGGCCAGGTCAGAGGTTTCAAAGTGGGCCAACAGGTTCAGATCACATATATGAGGGACGGCAAGACGAGTAACGTCACCGTCACTCTCGCAGAGAAGAAATAACAGGACCCCCTCACGGACGGGTGTGCCGTCGAGATCGCTGCGGACTCGGCGGCACACCCCCGTTCAGGTTTCCGGCGCGGGGGCCGTCAGGAGAACCGGCGGCCCTCGTCGCGCCGGTAGGCCCAGCCGGCGGCCAGCGCCGCCGCGACCGTCCACACCACGAGCATGACGATCCCGGTGGCATTCGGGGTCGAGCCGGTGGCCGCGCTCCACACCAGCTCCGCCGCGCCGCGGCTCGGCACGTACGGGGAGAGCGCCTGCAGGAACCCCGGCATGACCTGTGGCGGTATGAACAGCCCGCCCACGATCGCGATCGGGAAGAACACCACCTGCGACACGCCGATGGCCGCCTTCGACGGCAGCAGGAACCCCAGGAACAGCCCGATGAGCATGAACGGCAGCGATCCCGCGAGCAGCGCCGCCAGCCCGAGCGCCAGCCTCGGCGCCGTGACGCTGGCCTTCGTCAGCAGCGCCGCGATGACCAGCACCGGCACGGCCGCCGCGAGCATGACCGCCATGGTGGTCACGATGCGCCCGGCGAAGCGGGGGAACGGCCCGGCGGGCAGCGTGCGCAGGTAGGGGTTCCACGGCTGCTCGCGGTCCTGCGCGACCGAGATGCTCAGGCCCATCACCGCCGCCGACATCGCGCCGACCATCATCATCGACCCGGTCGCCCGGGTCGCGCCGACCGGGTCGTCGCCCGCGAACGGCACGACGAACGCCAGCATCGACGCCGCGGGGAAGAACGCGCTGGCCACCAGACCGAGCGGCACCCGGATCTGCTCCAGGAGCTGGTAGCGGGTGTGGGCGAGGACGAGACTAGACATCGGCGGTCTCCTTCGAGGTGATGGCGAGGAACGCCTCCTCCAGCGTGGTGGGCCGGATCTCCAGCCCCGAGAACGGCGTGCCGCTGCGCACCAGCTCCACCACCAGCCGGTCGGGGTCGGCGGTGAGGAGGTGGACGCGGCCGTCCGCGCGCTCGCTGCCGAGGACGCCGGGCAGCTCGGGCAGCTCGGCCGCGGTCAGCGAGACGCGCCGCGTGCCGACCACGTCGCGGATGGCGGTCACGGTGTCGTCGGCCAGCACCCGTCCGTGGCCTACGACGACGACCCGCTGCGCCAGCGCCTCGATCTCCTCCAGGTAGTGGCTGGTCAGCAGGATCGTGCCGCCCTGCTCGTGGAAGCTCCTGACGCCGTCCCATAACGCGCGCCGGGCCTCCACGTCCAGGCCGGTGGTCGGCTCGTCGAGGAAGACCATGCGGGGCTCGCCGGCGAAGGCCAGCGCCACGGCCAGCCGCCGCCGCTGCCCGCCCGACAGGCCGCCGATCTGCCGCCTGGCCAGGTCCTGGAGGCCGAACCGTTCGAGCAGCTCGCCCTTGTCCGCGCGACGCGGGTAGTGGGCCGAGACGAAGTCGACGATCTCGCCGACCTTCAGCGCCTCGGGCAGGCCGGTCTCCTGCGGGGTGACGCCGATGCCCTGCCGTACCAGGGGGTCCTGGGGGGAGCCGCCGAGCAGCTCCACCGTGCCGGACGTCGGCCGGCGCAGGCCGACGAACAGGTTGATGAGCGTGGACTTGCCGGCCCCGTTCGGGCCGAGCAGGCCGACCAGCTCGCCGGCCCGGATGTCGAGGGACACCCGGTCGAGCGCGAGCACGTCGCCGTACCTGCGGGACACCTCCGCCGCGCGGGCGAGGACGGTCATGATGAGCCTCCAGCATGGTCGAGGAGGGCGCGGATGGCCCTGGTGTACTCGTCGAAGGCCAGCCGCCCGCGCTTCGTGAGCCCGACGTAGGTGACGGGGGTGCGGCCCTTGTGCGTCTTGGTGATCCGGACGTACCCGGCGTCCTCCAGCTTGGTGAGGTGGACGGACAGGTTGCCCGCGGTCATGCCGAGCAGGTCCTTCAGCGCCGGGAACGCCATCTCGTCGCGGTCGCCGAGGGTGTTGAGCGCCGCCACCACGCGCAGCCGGGCCTGGGCGTGGATGACGGGGTCGAGCTCGGGCGGCGGGGTGGCGTCGGCGGTCATGGGCGCCGCCGGAGCCACAGGCTGGCCGCGATGAACCCCCCGCCGACGAGGACCGCGACCAGGAGAGCCTGCCAGCCCGCGCCGAGCATGACGCCGGTCGCGTCGACGGCGATGGTCCAGGCGCCGAGAAAGAACATCGGCCATTCCAGCCAGGCCGCCGACGACATCATGTACATCAGGCCGACGACGAGCAGCGACGCGCCCGTCCAGAGGATCTGCGCCTCCTCCTCCGGCAGGGCGACGGAGAGCCGGACGCAGATGACGATCATGAGGGCCATCCCGGCCGCCCAGCTGTAGCCGGTCATGGCGCCGCGCGCCGAGGCGTCGCCGCGCACCAGCCGGCTGCGCCGCGCGATGCCGAACCCGGCGAAGGCGCCCGCCAGGACCTGCGCGCCCTGGAGCACCCCGACCGCCTGCATCTGCGAGATCGGGGCCAGGCCCCGGCCGTCCAGCCCGAAGTGCAGGAAGACCGCGCCGAAGCCGATCAGCCAGGCGACGCCCCACGGGAGGTAGAGAAGCAGCGGCTCGCCCTTGAGCTGCCGGACGGTGGCCGCCTGCTGCCGCTCGATGAGCCGGAGGGTCTCCTCCGGGGTGGGCGGGGCCTCAGGGTCGTCTGTCATCTCAACCTCTCTCACCATCAAACTGGTTTGAATCGTAAACCAGATGGCGCCGCCAACTCAACCCCCCTCCCCGGAGACGTGGGTCAGCGGGCGGTCAGTTCCCGGACGGGAGAGCCGGACAGGAAGGCGGCGATGTCCTCCACCGCCTCCGTGTAGTAGGTCCGGTAGTTCCCCTCGGTGACGTAGCCGAGGTGCGGCGTGGCCAGCACGTTGGGCAGGGCGCGCAAGGGGTCGCCGGCGGGCAGGGGCTCGGTCTCGAAGACGTCGAGCCCGGCCCCCGCGATCCAGCCCTCACGCAGCGCGCGCAGCAGCGCCGCCTGATCGACGAGGCCCGCGCGGGAGGTGTTGACGAGATACGCGTGCGGCCGCATCGCGCGCAGTTCCGCCTCGCCCAGCAGGCCGCGGGTGCGCTCGGACAGGACGAGGTGGAGAGACACGACGTCGCTGCGGCGCAGCAGGTCCTCCTTGCCGGCGGCCAGCCGGGCCCCGGCCTCGGCGGCCCGCTCGGGGGTGAGGTTCCGGCTCCAGGCGAGGACGTCCATGCCGAAGGCGGTGGCGACGCGGGCCACGCGGCCGCCGATCTTGCCGAGGCCGATCAGGCCGAGGGTGCGGCCGTGGAGGTCCTGGCCGACGGTGGACTGCCACCCGCCCTCGCGCAGCGCCCGGCTCTCGGCCGGCACCTGCCGCGCCAGGCCCAGGATGAGCGCCCAGGTCAGCTCGACGGGCGGGGTGGAGCCGCTGGCCGTGCCGCAGACCGTCACCCCGGCCGCGGCCGCCGCGGCGAGGTCGATCGAGGCGTTGCGCATGCCCGTGGTCACCAGCAGCCGCAGCCGGGGCAGGCGGCGCAGGAGGTCCGCGTCGAACGGCGTGCGCTCCCGCATGGCCACCACGATCTCGCAGTCGGCGAGGGCGGCGACGAGCTGGTCGCGGTCCGCGAGGTGTTCGCGCAGCGCGCGGACCTCGACCTTCCCGGCGAGGGGACTCCAGTCGGCGAGGGACAGGGCGACGCCCTGGTAGTCGTCCAGCACAGCGCAGCGGAGGGTCATGCGGGGATCCCGGTTCTCGTCAGATGGTGCGTTCCGTGGTCAGCGGGAGCGGGTGAGGACCTCCGACTCCCACAGGTCACGGTAGTAGCCGGGCGCGGCGACCAGCTCGGCGTGGGTACCGCGCTGGATCACCCGGCCCTCCTCCAGCACGACGATCTCGTCCACGTCCTCCAGGCCGCGCAGCCGGTGGGTGACGAGCAGCGTGGTGCGGCCCCGGGTCGCGTCGAGCAGGTCGGCCATGAGCCGGTCGGCCGTCTCCTCGTCCAGCGCCTCGGCCGGCTCGTCCAGCAGCAGCACCGGCGGGTCGTGCAGCAGAGCCCGAGCCAGGGCCAGCCGCTGGAGCTGCCCGCCGGACACGGTCCGGCCGTCCTCGCCGAGCTGGGCGTCCCAGCCGGTCCGCTCGACCCACTGCTCCAGCCGCGCCTCGCGCACCGCCCGGGCCAGCTCCTCCTCGCCCGCCTCGGGGCCGGCCAGGCGCAGGTTGTCGCGCAGGGTGGTCTGGAAGACGTACGGGTCCTGGGTCAGGCCCGTCATGAGCGTCCGCGCGTCGTCGGAGGCGAACGCGCGCAGGTCGGCGCCGTTGACCAGCACCCGGCCGGCCTCCGGCTCCACCAGGCGCATCAGCGCCGACAGCAGGCTGCTCTTGCCGGCGCCGCTGGGGCCGACGAGCGCGACCCGCCGGCCCGGCGTCAGCGTCAGCGACATGCCGTCGAGCGCGGGCCGGGCGGCGTCCGCGTGCCGCACGACCAGGTCCTCGACCTCCACCGTGTACGGCGGGGCGGGCACGGGCGCGGGGTCGCGCGGCTCGGCGACGGCCGCCGGGGCCGTGCGGACCTCCTTGAGGCGCCGCAGCGCGGCCGTGATGCCCGCCATGCGCTCGCCCGCCGCCGCGAGCGGCAGCACCGGCTCGAACGACACCAGCGCCGTCAGCGCCAGCACGGCCGTGGCCACCGGACCGGCCTCGGCGCCCTGGGCGAGCAGCACGATGGCCGCCACGGTCAGGCCCTGCACGAGGGTGCCGCCGGCCAGGGCGAGGGCCTGGACGCGGGCCTGGCGCCGTTCGAGGGCCGCCAGGTCGTCGTCCGCGGCCAGCGCCGCCGTCAGCGCCCTGTCCTCCGCCCCGTACGCGGCCAGGTCGGCCGAGCCGTGCACCAGGTCGGCCACCGAGCCCGCCAGCGCGGCCCGCGCCGGGGCGATCCGGGCCGACCAGCGGCGCGCCGCGGCGGCGGTGAGGGCCGGCAGCAGCACGCCGGCCACGGCGAGCCCGGCGACCAGCACCAGCGCCGTCACGGGCAGCACGAACAGCCCGACGACGACCGCGGCCAGCCCGGTCAGCGCCGCGGCGGCGGCCGGGATCAGGGCGCGCACGAGCAGGTCCTGGACCGCCTCGGTGTCGTCCACCATGCGGCTCAGCAGGTCGGCGCCGCCGTGCCGGGGCGGGCGCGGCGGGATCAGCGCCTCGTACAGCTCCTCGCGGGTGGCCGCCTGGGCGCGCAGGGCCACGTCGTGGCCGGTGAGGCGCTCGGCGTAACGCAGGACGCCCTTGCCGGTGGCGAACGCTCGCGTGGCCACGATCGCCACGCTGAGCGCGGCCAGCGGCGGCTGCTCGGCGGCGCGGGTGATCAGCCACGCGGCGGCGGCGATCAGGCCCAGCCCGGCCAGGTCGGCGCCCGCCCCGGCCAGGACGGCCCAGGTCAGCCGGAGTCCCATCCGCCGGTTCACCGATCACCTCCGAGGTCCTGCCGGCCGGCCCGCACGGTTTCCTCGCGGCCGGACCTGGCCTGCTCGTCGTCCGCCGTCCGGTCTCCCGGCGCTCCCGGCTCCGGCGGCGGCCCGTCCGGGGACCGGGCGCCCGAGGAGGGCGTGCCGGAAGAGGGGGAGTGGGAGGGGCGGGCGTCCGAGAAGGACACGCCTGCGGAGGAAGCGCCCGAGGAGGAGGTGGCCACGGGCGTGCCCGAGGAGGGCGGCTCCGAAGAGGGGTTGTCCGGAGGCGGGGGAGCGGGGGAGGGGACGCGGCGGTGGGCGGCGGTGTCGGAGACCACGCGGCCCTCGTGGAGGCGGACGACGCGGTCGGCCAGCTCGATCATCGCGGGCCGGTGCGCGACGATGACGGCCGTGCGCCCCTCGCTCAGCTCGGCCGTCGCGGCGACCACCGCGGCCTCGCTGCGCCCGTCGAGCCGGGCGGTCGGCTCGTCCAGCAGCAGCACCGGGGCGTGCGGACGGCAGAAGGCCCGGGCCAGCGCGACCCGCTGCCGCTGGCCGGCCGACAGGTTGGCGCCGCGCTCGCCCACCGGGG
This sequence comes from Nonomuraea roseoviolacea subsp. carminata, assembly GCF_024172185.1. Lineage (GTDB taxonomy): Bacteria > Actinomycetota > Actinomycetes > Streptosporangiales > Streptosporangiaceae > Nonomuraea > Nonomuraea roseoviolacea. The sequence goes on along the minus strand of NZ_JAMZEC010000001.1, from coordinate 9,485,563 downwards.
TGTCGTAGCCGCCGGGGAGCCGTTCCACGAACTCGTCGGCGCGCGCCGCCGCGGCGGCCCGGCGTACCTCGTCGGGGGTGGCCTCGGGGGCGCCCAGCCGGATGTTGCCGGCCACGGACGTCGCGAACAGGTGGGGCCGTTGCGGCACGAACGCCAGCCGGTCGCGCCACGCGCGCGGGTCGAGCTCGCGCAGGTCGGCGCCGTCCACGAGGACGCGGCCCTCGGCCGGCTCGACGAAGCGGAGCAGCAGGTGGAGCAGCGTGCTCTTGCCGCCGCCGCTCTCGCCGACGAGCGCGACCCGCTCGCCCGGCTCGATGGTCAGGGACACGCCGAACAGGGCCGGGTCGTCCCGGCCGGGGTAGCGCACGGTGACGTTCTCCAGCTCGATCCGCGGCGCCCCGCGTCCCGGCCCGGCGCTCGCCGCGGCCTTCGCGGGGGTGGCGGGCTCCGGGTCGGCGGCCCCGTCCAGGACGGCGAAGGCGGCGTCGGCCGCCGCGACCCCCTCCATCGAGGCGTGGAAGCGGGTGCCCATCGCGCGCAGCGGCAGGTACGCCTCGGGCGCCAGCAGCAGCACCAGCAGCGCCGTCGTCAGGTCCAGCGTGCCGCCCAGCAGCCGCAGCCCGATCGGCACCGCCACCAGCGCCAGCGACAGCGACGCGCACAGCTCCAGCACCAGCGACGACAGGAACGCCACCCGCAGCGTCCGCATGGTGGCCGCGCGGTGGGCGTCGGCGACCTGCCGGATGACCGTCGCCTGGTAGCGGGCCCGGCCGAACGCGCGCAGCGTCGGCAAGCCGCGCACCACGTCGAGGAAGTGCCCGCCGAGCCGGGACAGCGCGTGGAACTGCCGCTCGGTGACCGCCTTGGTCGTCATGCCCACCAGCGCGCCGAAGACCGGGATCAGCGGCAGCGTGACCAGCACGATCACCGCGCTGGCCAGGTCGGCGGCGAACAGCCGCACCAGCACCGCCACCGGCACCACCCCGGCGACGGCCACCGCGGGCAGGTAGCCGGTCAGGTAGGCGTCGAGCCGGTCGAGGCCGCGGCCGGCGAGCGTCACGAGCTCGCCCGAGCGGTGATCGCTCAGCCGGGCCGGGCCGAGCTCCTGGAGCCGTTCCAGCAGCCGGCGGCGCAGGGCGGACTTCACGCCGGTGGCGGTGCGCCCGGCGAAGGCGCCCTGCGTCCACGCCAGCAGGGCCCGCAGCGCCACCACGGCGACCAGGCCGGTCAGCGCCGTCGCGGCGAACCTGCCCGACAGCACGCCGGCCAGCAGCTCGGCCTGCACCAGCACGAGCAGGCCGGCGACGACCGCGGCCGCGAGGGTGACGGCCAGGTGGCGGCGTACCGACCGCTCGGCCCGCATGAGGCGGAGGAGATCTCGATGCACGTGTCCTCAGAAGAACGAGGGGGTCCGGACGGCGCTCCTCCCGGGTCGGAAGAACCGCCACACCCATACTTGCGCGAGCACCATGACGGGCGCGAACGGCAGCGCCATGACACCCATCACACCCAGTGTGGACGCCGGGGCGCTGTGGTCCAGCAGGTACGGCAGGGAGCCTCCGAGCACGGCCAGCGCGGGCAGGGCGGCGGCCAGCGCCGACAGGGCCAGGGCCCGCCCGGTGCGGGTGATGCCGGCGGTCTCGGGCGCGCGCCAGCCGAGGAACGTCCAGCCGTGCCAGGCGAACAGCAGCGTGACCACCACGCCCAGGAGCAGCCCCAGCGGGTGCAGCAGCGAGGAGCCGAAGCCGGTCGCGGCGGCGTACAGCGTGACGCCCCACCCGAACGACAGCCCCAGCGACCCGGCCGTGATCATCGCGTCCCAGAACCGCCGCCAGCCCGGTCCGTCGATCCGGCGCCGGAACCACAGCCCGGCGTCACGGACGACCCACGACAGCAGCATGGCCACCACCAGCGGGTAGAGCCCGAACAGCGCCTCGCCCTCCAGATGCGGGTAGACGCCGAAGAGCGCGCCGGCGACCGCGACCAGCCACACCTCGTTGGCCAGCACGAAGGGCGCCATGGCCGCGACCATGCGGTCGCGGGTCTCCTGGGTCCGGCCGATCACCGGCATGAGCAGTCCCACGCCGAGGTCGAAGCCCTCCAGCGCGAAGTAGCCGGACAGGAGCAGCGTGAAGACGGCGTACCAGATCAGTTCCATGGCGGGTGGCTCCTAGTAGCTCAGCGCGGGGGCGGGCCGCTCCTCGGCGGCGGCGCCCAGGTCGAGGTCGCGCGGGCCCCGGCGGACCAGCCGGGCGATGAGCGCGTAGTCGGTGAGGGCGAGCAGCCCGAGCACGGCGGTGAAGCCGACCAGCGACACCGTGATCATGCCCGGGGTGAGGCCCGGGGACATGGCGTCGGCGACGGTCAGCTTCTTCCAGACCATCCACGGCTGGCGCCCCAGCTCCCTGGCCAGCCAGCCGCAGATCGCCAGGACGAACGGGACGGGCGTGAGGATCATCAGCAGCCGGTGCGTCCACCGCCAGCGCGGCAGGAAACGCACCAGCGGCAGCATGAGGAACACCGCGACGAAGAACATCAGGTTGCCGACGTCCATCATCAGGGCGAGCGGCGTGGCGGCGGTGTCGCCCTTGAACTTGCCCTCCTGGATGCCGCCGAACTGGGCGTAGCCGAAGCCGACGGTCAGCGTGATGCCGAGGGCGGCCGTCACGATGCCCGTGCGCATGGAGCGGGTGAAGAACGCGGCGTCCTCGCCGCCGCGGCGCAGCCGGTAGGCGCTCGCGCCGACCAGCACCATGCCGGCCGTGAACAGCCCCGCGCTGAGCACGTGCGGGAAGGAGAACACGAGGGTCTTGTTGGTGAACAGGGCCGCGGCGTCGACCAGCTCCAGCCGGCCGCCGCGCTCGACGGCGCCCGCGGGGTTCTGCAGGAAGGAGTTGGCGGTCATGATGAACCAGGCGCTGGCGTACGCGGTGAGCGTCACGGCCCAGATGCAGGCCAGGTGGAGCCACTTCGGCAGCCGGCCCCAGCCGAAGATCCACAGGCCGAGGAACGTGGACTCCAGGAAGAACGCGACGAGCGTCTCCATGGCCAGGGGGGCGCCGAAGACGTCGCCGGCGTAGCGGGACAGTCCGCTCCACGACAGCCCGAACTGGAACTCCATCACCAGGCCGGTCACGATGCCCACCGCGTAGTTGGTGACGTAGACCTGCCCCCAGAACCGGACCGTCCGCTCGTGCTCGGGCGCGCCGGACAGCGTCCAGCGGGTGTGCATGATCGCCACCAGCGGCGCCAACCCCAGGGTGAGCAGGACGAACAGGAAGTGCAGGCTTCCGGTCACCGCGAACTGCGTTCGCGCCAGGTCCAGCGCGTCCATGCGCGTCAACTCCTTCATCTTGGCTACCTACATATAGAGAGCCTACATGTAGACTGTCTACATGAAGCACGGTTGCCTAGGATCGTGGGCATGAACCCCGACGCGCTCCGCGGTCACATGGACGCCTTGCTGCTGTCCGTGGTCGAGGCCGGGCCGCTGCACGGTTACGCCATCATCGAGGCGCTGCAGGAGCGGAGCGGGGGTGCGCTGTCCGTGCCCACGGGCACCGTGTACCCGGCGCTGCGCCGGCTGGAGCGCGTCGGCCACCTGTCCAGCGAGTGGGCCACGGTCGGCGGGCGCAAGCGCCGCACCTACCGGCTCACCGACTCCGGGCGCAGGCAACTGGAGGGGGAGCGGTCGGCCTGGCGCGAGTTCACCAGCGCCATCGGCAGCGTCCTGAGCCCGGGCCCGGAAGCCCCCTGACCGCGCCTCGCGCGCCGGGTCAGTTCGTACGGGTCAGTTCGTACGGGTCAGGCGCAGGCAGCGGGTGGCCCCGTACAGCAGTAGCCCCCAGAAGGCCGAGGTCACCAGCTCGGCCAGCGCGACCGGCAGCATCTGGTCGAACTCGCCGGGCAGGCCGGAGGTCAGGGTGAGCGCCGAGCTCAGCAGCCCGCACACCGGCAGCGCGATCATGACGGTCATCCCGAGCGAGCGCGTGATCGTCCGGGGCCGCCGGATCCAGCGCATGCCGCGGCCGAGCGCGAGCAGCGCGATCCCGCCGTACACGCCCGCTCCCGCCTGCACGTAGTCGAGCGTGCGCGAGACCGCTCCGTACCAGACCGGGCGGTCCTGCCAGGGGGTGCCGGAGTCGGGGTAGAGCCGCCAGATCGCCGACCAGATGAGCACGCTGACCGGCAGGCTGAGGAACAGCAGCGCCGCCAGCCGCCGGCCCGCCGCGGTGGTCAGCTCGTCCTGGAAGCCCGGGGCGATCTCCGTCACCTCGCCGAACTCCGCGACGGCCAGCCGCTCGGCCTCGGCGCGGTCGAACCCCTCCGCCTCCAGGGCGTCGGCGGCGTCGGCCAGGCTGTCGCGTGCCTCGACGACCAGATCGCGCTTGGGCCCGGCCGGCCCGGCCAGCGCCCTGCTCAGATCGGCCACGTAGTCGTCGATCAGCATGCCCCAAGTGTACGGGCGGGGCGTCCGGCGGCCCATCCGGGATCTCCCCGATGTCGCCCTTGCTTGATATGTAGGAAATTTCCTACGTATAGTGTCCGGCATGGACATCTCCTCGATCCTCACCGTGACCGTGCCCGTGGCCGACCAGGAGCGCGCCCTCGCCTTCTACACCGGCGTCCTCGGCATGGAGGTCCGCACCGACAACCCGGCCCCCATGGGCCGGTGGCTGACCGTGGCCCCCAAGGGCGGCGAGACCGCCCTGCTGCTCGCCTCCTGGTTCCCCGACATGGCGCCGCTCGGCGGCCTCGTGGTCGCCTCACCCGGCCTGGACGAGCTCGCCGCCCGCCTGCGCGAGCACGGCGCCGACTGCGAAGGCCCCGTCGACGAGCCGTGGGGGCGGCAGCTCGTGTTCAAGGACCCCGACGGCAACGGGTTCGTGGTGGTGGCGGCGTGACGTCGGACCACGTCTTCGCCGCCCTGGCCAGCCCGGTCAGACGCCGGCTGCTGCGCCTGCTGCTGGACGAGGGCGCGCAGCCGGCCGGGCGGCTGGCCGTACGCTTCGACATGAGCCGGCCGAGCGTCTCGGAGCACCTGAAGGTCCTCAAGGACGCGGGCCTCGTGGCCGAGACCCGCATGGGACGCGAGCGGCACTACCGGCTGGAGGCGGCCCCGCTCATGGAGATCCGCGAGTGGCTCACGCCGTACGAGCGGTTCTGGCGCGAACGCCTGTCCGCCCTCGGCACCCTGCTGGACGAGATGGACGACCTCGACCCGGATCGGGACGGCTTCGAAGACCCGAACGAGAGGAACGGTGAGCAACCCCATGACTGATCCGACGCCGCCACCCGGCGCCACCGACGTGGGCGACGACCTGAGCTCCATCCACCTGGACCAGTTCCTCGCCCACCCGCCCGCCAAGGTGTGGCGCGCGATCACCGACCCGGACCTGATGGCCCGCTGGCTCATGCCGAACGACTTCAAGCCCGTGGTGGGACACCGCTTCACCTACACCACCAAGCCCATGGAGGCCGTCGGCTTCGACGGGATCGTGCGCTGCGAGGTGCTGGAGGTCGTACGGGAACGCCTGCTGCGCATCAGCTGGCGGGGCGGCCGCGACGCCGACTGGACGGTCACCTGGCGCCTGGAACCGGAGGGCACCGGGACGCGGCTCTTCCTGGACCACGAGGGCTTCGACCCGGACGACGCGACGCAGCAGTTGTCGCGCCGCATCATGGGCAGCGGCTGGCGTACGGGCCACTTCCGCGCCATCGCGACGATCCTGGACGAACTCCCGAACTGACCCACACAAGGCAAGGCCCTCACGATGGGGGGCGCTCCGCGCGACAGACGTTCGGACAGCGCCCCCCAGGGGGCTCCGCCCCCTTCGACCCCCAAGGGCAAGGCCCTCGCTCCGCTCGGACGCCCCGAGCGGGGCTTGCGCCCCGCACCCCCGACCGGGGCCTCCCGGCCCCGGACCCCGGGCCCTGCCCGACACGCTCATGGCGCAGAGGGGAGCTGTCGGGATCGGAGGAGGATGCCGACAGGCGGACCGGCGTTCAAGGGCTGTCAGCAGGCGGGCGAGGCTCGGCGAGGGTAGCGAGACGAGGGCCGGTATCGCCGACGGGCTTCGACCTCGTCGCCGGCCCGAGGGGGTTCCTCGTGGTCGTCCACGACAGACGACAATCGGTTCGTTCCGCCCGCAGCGCGTCGGCGTGCGGGCGTTCAGTCGTCCAGCAGGCGCTGGACGTCCTCCAGGAGCTTCGCGTCGGCGGCCAGGTGCGCCTCGGCGTTGTCGAACAGGGCGTCGGCCAGCGGCGACAACCCCGCCTTCACGGGACGTACCTCCACGATGGACGTCACGCGGGAGGGCGAGCGGCTCATGGTGGAGGTGAGCGGGTTGGTGAGGACGGAGCTGCGTCCGATGTCGCGGACCCGCTTCTTCGCGAGGATGAAGGGGGAGGTCGAGCTGGACTTCCTGGCCAACGGCGAGATCGCCCTCGATTGGGCGGGTCACGACGTCATCGCCCGGCCCGTCTGAAGCAGCGGCAAGGACCTCCCTCCATTCAGCGGGCCCCGCCCGGCTCACTCCTCGGACTTGAGGATCTCCAGACCACTCGCGACCAGCATCGGCGTGAACTCCACGACGGCATGATTGGCGACGCCGTTGAGGACGTACGGGTCGGTGGCAAGAAGGCGGTCGAGCTCTTCGGCGGGCATCCGAGGGGCGAGGTAGACGCCCCCGACCAGAGGCACCTGGCGCCCGGCCACCAGCAGCAACCGTCGTGCGATGAGGTCGTTCAGCCAGTCACCGTGGGCCGGCCGCCACGGGTCGACTTCATCCAGCGGTGCCGTGTAGGTCACTGTGACAACGAACATGATCGGACCCTAGGGGGACACCCGCGACCGCCGCGACCCGATTTCCCGCTCCGGGGACGGCTCCTGCGAGGCCGCAGGACGGCTCGAAATGGTGAACACCAGAGGACTTCGAGAGACTTTCGTGGGGTGACCGCCACGTATGGAGAGGCACGTAAGGCGGCCTCCGCCATGGCCGGCATCGGTAGTACAGCGATGAAGGGATGGCGATCATGTTCACTTCGATCAGTTCCGGGCCCACGACCCGTCTGGCGGCGCTGCTGGCCTCCGCCGCGCTGACGCTGACGGTCGGCGGTCCAGCCGCGATGGCGGCGCCTCAGGCCCCCGCCGGTACCAGCGGCGCAGCCGTCGTCCCGGTGAGGGAGGGCAACTTCTTCATCGCGCTCCCGAGGCATGGCTTCAGGGCGGGCACCGTGCACTTCAGCATCAAGAACGTGGGCCGGCACCGGCACGCGCTGTCGGTCGCGGGGCCCGGGGTCCACAGCACCTCCGCGGTCATGCCGCCCGGGGGAAGGACTTCGCTCACGGTGTCCCTGAAGAAGGGCCGATACCTGCTGTGGTGCCCGGTGGACCACCACCGCCAGCGGGGCATGTGGACGTGGATCCGGGTGAGATAGCGCATCTAGGACGCCCACCGTCCGAGGGGTGATGCCGCTCTACGGGCACGTCAAGGTGGGCACGGCGCCGCAGTCGGCCCGTTCCACCGTGACGCCGGGCAGGTCCCTGGTCCACCGGCGGGTGAGCTCGCCGAGCCGCGCCGCCCCCGGGGGAGTGCGGCCCAGGCCGATCGCGTGGCGGACCTGCCGTGGGCCGCTCTCGAACGGGCTGCTCTCGAACGGGCGCGGCCAGGCGTGGACGTCCGGCATCCCGTACTCCTCCAGGATGCTGAGCAGCTCCAGCATCCGTCCTCGGACGCGGCCGAGCACCGCGTCGAGCTCCTCGGGACGCTCGGAGTGCGCGGTCACCACCGCCCAGGCCGCGTGGCGGCGGTGGAGGGGCGGCGGGGCGGGCAGCTCGGCGGAGCGGCCGTTCTCCGTCAGCTCCCAGGCCCGGTAGAGCTCCTGGGCGAGCAGGTCCAGGAAGCCGGGCGTGACCTGGCGGGCGCAGTTGCGCACGGGGAAGCTGGGCGTCAGCACCACCGCGGGGGCCGCTTCCGGCGGTTCCGGATGGGCGGGGGTGAGGTCGAGGGTGATCGGGTCCCGCCAGTCCCAGGCGGCCCACGTGCTGAAGAAGCGGCCCAGCAGGTCGTCGCCGGCGGGCAGGTCGCCGCTCTCCCGTACGGTGCGCGCGGCCATGACCGTCCAGGCCAGGCCGGGGAGCCCGCCGAACGGCGCGGAGTCCAGGCCGCGTGCCCGCGTCCACGCCTTCACCCGCCTGGCGAGGACGGCGAAGCGGGCATGGTCGTGACCGACGGCGGCGCGGATCGCGTCCGCGTCGCTGACCGCGCTCAGGGCGAGCGCCGCCGCCTGGCCGAGTTCTGCGCGGCGGGCCACCGCCTGTTCGGGCGGGAGGGGGCCGACGGGGACCACGGTCAGGTCCACGTCGAGCTCGGCCGTACGGAACCGGAGGCCCGGCACCCGGGCGCCCACCACCTGGCGCAGCCGGTCCGCGCCGGGCAGCGCCGCGCGTACCCGGGCCTCGACCTGGGCCATGTCCATGCGGGCGGGCGGCGCCGTCGGGAGGTTGGGGCCGGGTAGCGCGGCCACGAGGTCCAGGTCGGCGTCCGGGAGCTCGCAGCCCATGCGCCGGGATCCGGCGAGGTGCACGATCCCCGGTGCCAGCGCCTCCTCCACCCGCCGCACCACACGCGCCGCCAGGTCCGGCGGTCCCTTCTCCTCGAAGCCGTCCGCCGGGACGCTCGACCGCTCGCCGCCGTCCGCCTGATCGGGCAGCCAGTGGATCTCGCCGGTGCCCAGGACGATCCGGGCCCGGGGCCGCATGGGCTCGTCCGCGCGGCGCGACAGCATCACGAGCTCCCCGACCTGCGCCGTCATCCCGGCCATGCGGATCGGATCCCCGGTACGGCCGAGCGTCAGGTGCGGGGTGAAGCCTTCGGGGCGTCGTCCCGCGCAGCGAGGGAAACGACGTTCGAGCGCCTGCCGCAGCCGGGCCCAGGGCGCCGGGTCGCCGGCGGCCGGGTCGAGCCAGGCCGTCACGTGGTCGCGATGCCGGAACGTCCGCACCCCCTCCAGCCTGGCGACGAACGGCTCGACCTCGCCGGCCGCCGCGGCCAGCAACGGCGCCGCCTCCTCGAACGCCGACTCCGGCACGAAGCCGAAGAGCAGGTTCACGTGCGGCGGCCAGCGGTCGATCTGCGGATCGTACGCGCGCCGCATGTCCTGGATCGGCGGCCACAGCTCCCGGGGCGGTATCCACGCCACCGCCGTCCGCGCCGTCGGCGGCACGTCGAGCACACCACCGGTCGCGTCACCGGAGAGGGCGTCGCCGGCCGTGTCACCGGACAGGTCGAGGACGGCCTCCACGCCGTAGTGATCGGAGATGAACAACCCCTCGGAGGTGGGCGTGTCGCCGAGCAGCGCCGCCGACACCACCCGGGGCCCGCCCCGCAGCAGCACCCGATCCAGGCGCGCGGCCCGGCCCGACCGCGACGAGAGCGCCGCCAGCGGATTGACGGCCGGGTCGAACGTGGGGGTCTGGTCGGATCCGTGCCTCTCCGTCCAGGCGTCGCGGAGACCGAGCGCGGACGCGGGGGTGTCCGTGCCGTCGTTGAAGTCGCCCATCAGGACCAGATCGCCGTCCACGCCCGCCAGTCCCTCGGCGATCGCGGCCAGCTCGGCGCGCCGCCTTCCCGCGCCGTCGTGGGAATGGTCGCTGGTCAGGTGGGTGACGGCGACGACGAGCGGGCCACGAGCGGTGTCCACGGCGACGGCGGCCACCGACTTGTGCGGGCCCAGCTCGTGCCGGGCCGCCTCCCGGACGGGCAGCCGGCTCAGCAGCAGCAGGCCGCCGTCCTCGACGTCGGGACCGTACGGGTCGGTGCCGAGCGTGTAACCGGCCCGTACCCACGAGGCGGTCAGCAGCATCGACAGCAGCGCGGGCTCGACCTCCTGCAGGGCGATGACGTCCGCGCCGGCCTCCTCCATGGCCGCCAGCAGCAGGGGACGGCGCCGGGCGGTGTCGATGCGGTCACTGTCGTAGCGGTCCCACAAGGTGTTCCACGTCAGCACGCGCACGGCCGCATGCCGGGCGTGCGCACCCCCGGCGCCTCCCGCGCCTCCGTGCCCAGCCGACGCCCGCCCCGCGGAGGGACGCCATCCACCACCGGCCGCATCCCAGACGTATGGAGTCCTGGCCGTGAAGAACGGGGGCCGCAGGAGTCGCGGGTCACGCGCCCGGCCCGCCTCGCAGGTGTCCACCAGGTCCAGGCCCGTGGCGCGGTCCCAGATCCGCTGCCCGTCCGCCTCGACGAACAGCACCCGGTGCCACGGGATGTCGCCCCCGGGCGTGAAGGCGGGCAGCGGGACGCGCTTGGGCTCCGCGCCGCGCTGGCCGACCCCCAGGACGAAACGGGACGGGTCGAACCGCGGATCCCAGCGGACCCGGTGGTAGATCTCCTCGCTGGTACGCATCACGCCTCCCCCTCCAGGCTGCCGTCCACGTCGCCGACGGCTCCGTCCGCCCCGACGTACCAGAGGCGATGGGCCTGACCGGGATACGGCGGGACGAACCGGCGCGACTGCGCGGCCAGCACGTGCGCGGGCACCGGATGGGCGCGGCGGGCGTTGCGCCTGCCCAGCTCGTCCTCCTCCACCAGCGCGACCGCGTACGTCGTCAGCGCGTCGCGGCGGCGCGCCACCGTGTTCACCATGGAGCGCTGGTGCTGGTTGAGCGAGGTGGCGTCCCACGCCACGGCGCCGCCGGCCGCCAGGGCGGCGTCGAGCCGGTCCAGCGCCTCGCCGAGCACCGCCCGGTTGGCCCGCTGGTCGGCCCGCGAGCCCCGCGCCTCGCGGAGGTCGTCCAGCGACAGGTACGCGTCGATCCCCGCCAGACCGGCCCCGAACGTGCTCTTCCCGCTGCCCGACGGCCCGACCAGGTGCACCAGCCGGGGGAACCGCCCGGACCGCCACCGCCAGGTCGCCGCCACCGCCTCCTCGACCGTGGCGACGCGCCCTCTCGCCCAGGAGTCGCGCGCCTCCGCCCAGCACCGGTCGGCCGCCTCCGCGCCGAGGCCGGCCAGCGCCTCGCGCAGACCGGTCCGCAACGGCTCCAGCGGCGCCGGCCCGAGCAGCCCGGCCTCCTCGGCGTGCAGGGCCGACCATTCGACCTGCTCACGCCCCTGACCCGCCGCGTCGTCCGCGCGCCCGGCGAGTACGGCGGCGGCCACGGCGTGCAGCACGCCCAGGTCGGCGGCCAGCGCCATGCGCCCGAGCCCGGCCCGCCGTTCCTCGTCCGGGTACGGCCGGTGCAGGGCGCCGTGCAGGCCCACGAGATCCGCGATCCGCCGCGCCGCCCGCATGCCCAGCGGTCCCGCCAGCCGGGCCGCGACCCGGGCGCGCGGCATGGAGCGCAGCGCCGTGGCCAGGACGCCGGACAGGCGGGCGTCCCCGTCCCGGCCGATCGCGTCCAGCCGGGCCGCCACCTCGGCGACCGCCACCTCGGCCGCCGCCTCCCCGACCCCGGGACCCGCTTCGACGGCGGCTCCGGGCTCGGCCCGGGGGACGCCCACCGCGGCCAGCAGCGCGCCCACGTCGGGTTCCGCGCCCGAGCGCACCGACCACAGCGCCGCTCCCGGGCCGAGCGCGTTGGGCACGACGGCGGCGTGCATCCAGTGCGTGCCGGTCCGTACGTGCTCCTGCCGCACCCACTTGGCCACCCGTCCCGCGAACTCCTCCCGCCCGAACCCGGCGGCGGTCCGCACCACGTAGCCCTCTTGCCGCTCCACGTCCAGCCGCAGCGCCCGCAGCGCCCGCTCGTCGAACACGCCGCGCCACAGCACCGGCGGCACCGGGATGCCGAGCCCGCGCAGGAACGCGACGGTGCGGTCCCAGTCCAGGCACCGGTCGCCGTCCCAGACCGAGAACCCGTAGAACCAGCTCTCCAGCCCCTGGTACGCGAGGGAGTGCCGGGCGTACATGTTCTCCCCGCACACCCGCCACCCCGCCGGGATGCGCCCGCCGATCCGCCCCTGCAGTCCTTTGACCCAGGCCCGGGAGGGATGGTGCGCCGAGTCCAGCGACCGGGCGTGCAGCCCGTCCGCGTACAGGGTGGTGTTCTCCCCGTCGAGCTTCTCCGTGACCACGACCTCGCGCCCGCGCAGCCCGGACAGATCTCCCGCACGCACGTCGTCCGGGGTCACACCGGGGGACCAGGGCAGGTGAGGGGTACGCGGATAGTGCACGCGCATGATCCCTCCCCTCGGCGGGAGTCACTGTACAAGCGGCGTGTCAGCGCCTCCATCGAATAACCAGACGTCCAAGGGCATGGCCCTCGCTCCGCTCGGACGCCCTGAGCGGGGCTCGCGCCCCCGCACCCCCGGCCGGGGCCTCGCGGCCCCGGACCCCGCGCCCGACCTGGCGCGCTCACGGCTTCAGGTGCCGGTTAGCGCCTGTACGGAGTTCGGATCTTCAGGTCGGTCGAAGGCTTCGGATCCACAAGATGGCCCCGCGTAGATGAAGACCCGCCAGATAGCTATCGGGGGTCTTGTCGAAGCGGAAAGCCAGCCCACGCCACTCCTTGATCCGATTGATGCATCGTTCTGCGGTGTTGCGTTGCTTGTAGAGATCGGGATCATGGCTGACCGGCCGGCCGCCGCGGGAGCCGCGCTTCTTGCGGTTGGCCGCCTGGTCGCTCTTCTCCGGGATGACCGCCTTGATCCGGCGTCGACGTAAGTAGGAGCGGTTGCCGCGCGAGGAGTAGGCCTTGTCGGCGGCCACCGCGTCCGGGCGGGTGCGCGGACGTCCGAGGGGCAGGCGAATCTTGATGCGCTCCAGCACGGCGCGAAACTGCGGGCTGTCTCCCGCCTGGCCAGGGGTGAGAACAAAAGACAGCGGACGGCATCGCCGCTCAGCTGACAGGTGCACCTTGCTGGTCAGCCCGCCCCGCGAGCGGCCCAGCTTGGCCGCCGTCAGCCGGAACCTGCGCCGCCGTCGTAGCCGCCGCCCTTCGTCTCGGCCGTCTTCATCGGGGTTGCCGTCGCGGGGGTTTTGCCCCTTTGGCGGAGCCCCTTTTCCTGCTCGGCTGCCTGTTCCAGCAGTTCGACAAGCTCGCTGTCGAGTGCCATTCCGGCGGCGTGATGGTGGGCGCGGGCCGTGGTGGAATCCACGCTGACCAGGCCAAGCTCGGTCTGCCCGCGGGCCGCGGCCTCGGCGATCATTGCCTGCATCAGCTGCTCGAATACGCCGCTCAGTGCCCAGGAGCGGAACCGGTCGTAGGTGCTGGACCAGGGCCCGTACTCGGTGGGCAGGTCCCGCCACGGACTGCCCGTGCGAAACCGCCACATCACCGCGTTGAACTGCCGCCGCAGATCCGGAATCGGGCCTCGCTCACCCAGGGGCAGGTGAGGCTCGATCAAGGACCATTCCTCGTCGGTGAGGTCTCCACGTGCCATGGCGAAGACCTACCAGGATCGCGGACAGCAGGCAGGCAGATCCCTCTGATCTCAACTCCGTACAGGCCCTAGTTCACAGAAGAGGAGGACTCGGAAAGCCGTCACTCGGGGATGTGTGGGCGTGATGTTCGAAGAGGGAACCGGCTTGTCAGGGACCGTGAAGTTCGGTCTCCCATGCTCGGAACGGCGGCTCGACCTGGTAGCCGGGGTCACAATAGGAGCGAATCCACTGTGCGGCGCGGTACTGCGCCTCCGCTTCGTTCAGCACCTGCCCGCTCGCGTCGACCTGCAGCACATTGCCGTAGATGGCGAAGACTTGTTCCAGAGGCGAACCGAACTGGAAAAGAGCCGGACGGTAGTCGATACCGTCGAGCAGGTCGACATCGATGGTGCCATTCGCCAGATAGAAGGCGAAGAACCGAAGCGATGCGCGCACGTCGACAGGAAGTTGCCCCACCGGCCCATCATGCACGCTCTCTCTCCGCGGCCTTGCGCAGGGCGGCCTCTGCGAGAGACGTCGGTGGGCGGCTCACGCACCCTGAGATCTCCGGTCAGGCCACTTTGGTGGATTGTGGAGAATCGCCGGGAACGGAGGTTGCGGCGATGTCCCGGCGTCGGCGTGGCCGGGCCAGCGCCGCCGCGATGGCCACCGTGCCGACCGCGCACACGGCGGCCGTCCCGTACAGCACGATGTGCAGGGCGTCGGTAAACCCCGCAGCCGGCGCGCCCGGGGCGCCGCCGGTCAGGTCTCCCGCGGCGACCTTCGCGGCCAGTTCCTGCGAGCCCACGCGCGTGCTGATCAGGCTCACCAGGACGGCGCCGTACACGGCGATGACGATGGCTTCGCTGCCGATGCGCATGGTGTTGAGGAACCCGGTGGCCATCCCGGCCCGCTCGGGCTCGACGAGGCTCATCGCCGCTCCGTCGCCCACGCCGAACGACAGCCCCGCGCCCAGCCCGACCAGCAACAGCGGCCCGGCGATGGCGGCGACGGAAGCCGACGGAGTGATCACCGTCAGCCAGGCGTTCCCCCCGGCGAACAACGCCAAGGAGACCGTGATCAGCAGGCGGGCCGGCACACCCCGGTTCACCAGCCCGCCGGCCAGCGGCGGGGCCAGGAGCACCGGTGCGGTCATCAGAAGCAGCACCGCTCCCGCGCGCTGCGGGGACAAGCCGCTCGCCCCTACCAGATAGGTGGGCAGGTAGGTCAGCAACGTCACGAAGCCGAACGTCGAGACCACGGGCACCATGCACAACGCCAGGAACCGGCGGTCCTTCACCAGCGACAGGTCGAGGAGCGGGGCGGCGGATCGCGCCTGCAGGACGACGAAGACCACCAGCAGCCCCACGCCGATGACCAGCAGCGCCGGCACGCCGGGGCTCGCCCAGCCCCACTCCGGGCCCTGGACCGCGCCCAGGACCAGGGCGCCCAGGCCCGCGACGAACACCACCGCACCGGTCACGTCCAGCCGGGGACGCTGCTCGGCCCGCGATTCGGCGACGTGACCGATCCCGGCCAGCGCGACGGCCACCAGGAGGGCATGCAGCCCGAAGGTGGCGCGCCAGCCCAGCGCGCCGACCAGCCAGCCCGCAAGGGTCGGCCCGGCTGCCAGACCGAGCCCGGCGGCACTGCCGAGCGCCGCGAACGCGCGGGTGCGCGCGGCGCCGTCGAAGGTGGTGGCCAGGATCGCGCCGCCGCTGGCGAACACCCCGGCCGCGCCGACGCCCGACAGGGCGCGAGCCAGGTCGAGCACGGCGATTCCGGGGGCGACCGCCGCGGCCAGCGAGCCGATGGCGAACAGCCCCGCGCCGGCCGCGAAGGTCCGGCGGCGTCCCACCATGTCGGCCGCGGACCCGGTCACCAGCATGAACGAGGCGAAGGTCACGTTGTAGGCGTTCATGACCCATTGCAGCGGGGCGCCCGCGGTGTGCAGGTCCGCGCCGATGCCGGGCAACGCCACGGCTGCTCCGGAGATGGACATCGGCACGGTGACGAAGGCCAGCAGCACCACGGCCAGCGTGAGCGCCGGACGGGAGCGTCTGGAGGGAGCTTTTGCCATGAGTTCTGGCTCCTTGAGGGGATGGCACAGGGGCAGCGATCAGCCACTGGAGCGACAATGCCACTCAGTGGCATTAGCTGTCAAAGCGCAACCGCCTCCCAGTGGTAGCCTGGCGAGGTGAGTGATGAGCTGCGGGACCTGCCGCTACGCGAACGCAAGAAGGCGCGCACTCGCCGCGCCCTGGCCGAGACCGCACTCCGCCTGTTCACCGAACGCGGCTACGACGCCACCACGCTGGACGACCTCTGCGACGCCGTGGAGGTGTCCAGACGCACCTTCTTCCGCAACTACCGCTCCAAGGAGGACGTCGCGCTCGCCGCCGACAGCGACCTGTGGTCCGCCTATCTGGACGACGTGGCCGCCCGGGAGCTGACCGGCCCGCTGATCGAGGCTCTCCGTGCGGTCCTGGACATCACCTTGGGCGCCATGGACCCCGACTGGGAGCGCCGCTTCCTGGCCGCCCGCGAGTTGTCCGACGCCGTCCCCGCACTACAGGCGCACAGTCTCGGCTACTGCCATGACACCACCCGGGCCCTGGTCGAGGTGGTGAGCGGCCGGCCCGGCGCCGACGTCGACCCGTGGCGCCTCCGCCTGTCCGTGGAGATCTTCGTCGCCGCCTGGCGCACGGCTTCCCTGCGGTGGACGGCGCAGGGCGGCCACGGCGGGCGTGACACGTTGATGAAACTGGTCGAGGAGACCTTCGCCGACCTGCCCGCCGCGCTCACTTCCCCCGCCTAGCCGGCGATGCTTCAACAAAAAGCATGGCCCTCGCTCCGCTCGGACGCCCTGAGCGGGGCTTGCGCCCCGCACCCCCGACCGGGGCCTCCCGGCCCCGGACCCCGGGCCCGGCCTGGTGCGTTCATTGAGAGCGCTGCCGCTCGAAAGGCGACCCCGCATCTCATCCCGGAGGCACCGCGCAGGGGGCATCTCGGCGAGCCGGCGCGTTGGCTGATCCTGTGGCCGATATTGCTGGTCAAGCCATTCGCGCAGTGACAAATGCGCATGGAGGGCGTGATGGCCCGCACTGCCGTCCGCCGCGCCCCCGGTCAGCGCTCTGTCAGATGTCGCCGACCGGTCCGTTGTAGACCAGCTTCGTGCTGTCGGCCGGGACCACCATGTCGCACGTCTCCACGACCTGGTCGCCGGCGAAGTATGAGCGCTCGACGACCATGACGATGCTGCCGGCGCCGATGCCTAGTTGCTTCGCTTCCTCGATCGTGGCGGCCCGAGCCCACACTTCCTCGTTCCAGGCGTCCACCTGGATGTTGATGGCGGCCATCCGGTGCGTGACGCCCTGACCGGCGTGCGGACCGGCCTCCGGGAAGGCGATCGGCGTGCCCTTGGTCAGCGCGAGCGGTTCCCAGCTCGTGGAGAGCATCCACGGCCCCTCGTCGTCGGAGGAGAACACGTAGTGGGTGCGCATCACATCGTGCCGGTCGCCGTCCGGCTCGCCCAGACCCAACCGCTCCCGGACCTCCGCCGGGGCCTGTGTCGTGTCGGAGGAGTACTCCCATGAGCCGTGGCGACCCTGCTCCGCCATCTGCCGGCGGAACGGCGAGCCGCCCTGACGCTCCCGGAACCAACTGCGGACCAGCGACCGGCGCTGCGGGCGCTGTCGCACGAACATTCCCGCTCCCGGCCGGGATACGAGGAACCCTTCGCGGGTGAGCAACTTCGTGGCCTCAGTAACGACGCCCTGAGCGGCGTCGTACTCCTCAGCCAATTCTTGTCGGCCGGGCAGGCGTGTGCCGGGGGCCGAGCTCGCCCGTGGTAATCCGGCGCCTCAGGTCATCCGCGATTCGGACGTATGACGGCTGATCCACTAGGACAGCTTGACGTCCTGCCTATGCAGCTTGCAAGCTGTACGTGCAGATAGCGAGCTGCATATACAGGATCTTCTTCAGTCTGGTGGTGACCGTGACGACCTGGATCCAGGACTACCCCGCGCTCTCTCAAGCCGCAGATGCCGCTTCCCGAGCCGCGTATACCGTGACCAACCAGCACCTGCCGGGGCGGGCTTCCGACGCCTACACCGTGGTCGAGAGCCTGTTCGCCATCGGTCTGGAGCGGACCGCGCCAGGCGGCAAGCTGAACCTGATCACGGTGGCGAACACCGGCAGGGTGCGGTTCGAGCTGCACTATCCGAACGACCAGACCGTCGCCCATGGTCGGAACGTTCACGGCATGGTCTCGAATATGGCCGACGCGTACGGCGAGAAGCCCACCCGAGGCGGCCGCATGATCTACGCCGAGCTGTGGTCCGGGGTGCCCTGTGAGTCGACCGCGCGCGGCGGCTGAGTGACCCGGCCTGTGACTACGGATACGTGGCCGGTCCGCCGACCGTGATCGCCTGGGAGCCGCACGTCCCGCGCGGCCGGACCCGCGTCACCAAGACGTGCTGTTGCGGCGCGTACGAATGGGCGGCCGAGGGAGGTCAGTTCCTCATCCTGCGGCGCGCCCCTTCGCGCGGGCGCGAGCCCCGGCCCAGGCGAGTCCGTTACGAGGAGGCATGCCGCGGCGCGTACGCGAGGGCGTACGCGGTATGGGAGGACTTGGTCGAGGGCCATACCTGTGCGCACGTCCAGCCGGCGCCTTGAAGGGTCGGAGCCGCCCCGGTGCATGGCGTCGAGCGGTCAGCGTCCCGTCCGTCTGGCGATCAGTACCTCGGTCGCCAGGTTCTGCTCCCACTGTCCGGTCGGATTGTCGGTGAGCAGCGCCTCCCGGAGCGCGTCCACGAAGGCGTGCAAGCGATCACCGAGGGCGGCGGGCGAGCTGTAGGAGTAGGAGAGCTGGAGCCCGATCAGCCCGTCCACGTCCCAGATGAGCCGCCGCCGGAACGTGCGCGACTCCAGGCGGCGGAACGGAGAGGCGGCCAGCACGGCGTGGTGGGACTCGCCGGTGGCGCGGAAGGAGAGGGCCGCCGCGTCTATGTCGAGGCCGAAGTGGGCACAAACCCGCCGCTCGACCGGCTGCCACGGCTGGACGTCCGGCTCCCACGGCTCACCTTGCTCCCACGGCTCGCTCGGCTGCCCGGCCGGGCCGAGCAGCGCCACCGCGCCGCCGGGCGGCAGCAGCTCGTCCAGCTCCGCCAGCACCGCCGCGCGGTCCATCCAGTGGAACGACCGGCCCATCACCACGTGGTCGAACGGCGGCAGCGTCCGAAGCGTGGTCGAGTCGCCGCGCAGCCACGTGACGGCGGGCTCGCGTGGCGCGAGGTCAACGGGCTGGACGCCTGCCGCCAGGCGCCGGCCTTCCGCCAGCATCTCTTCCGCCGGGTCCACGGCGAGCACCGCCCGGACTCGGCGGGCGAGCGGGATGGCGATCGTTCCCGGCCCGCAGCCCAGGTCCAGCACCCGGCTGTCCGCGCCGAACGCCCCGGCCAGGTGCTCGATCGCCGCCTCCCCGTACCCGGGACGGTGTCGGGCGTAGTACGGCGCGGCGCCGCCGAACAACTCCTTCACGCACCGGGACCCTAGCCGACGTCGCGCGGCCGTCGATCAGGTTCGGGCGCGGCGCAGTGGCCGGCCCACGTCGTGCAGGTGGCGCAGGGCCTGGCCCCACGACGCGATCAGCCCGCACTCGACGTACTCGATGCCCAGCGAACGGCAGTAGTCGCGCACGATGGGCCGCGCCCTGCGCAGGTTCGCGCTGGGCATGCCGGGGAACAGGTGGTGCTCGATCTGGTAGTTCAAGCCGCCGAGCGCGATGTCCATGAGGCGTCCGCCGCTGACGTTCCTGGAGGTCAGCACCTGGCGGCGGAGGAAGTCCAGCTCGTCCTCCGCCGTCAGCACCGGCATGCCCTTGTGGTTGGGCGCGAACGTGCAGCCCAGGTAGACGCCGTAGCAGGCCTGGTGGACGACCAGGAAGGCCAGCGCCTTGCCGGGCGGCAGCACCACGAACAGCGCACCGGCGTACAGGAGCACGTGCGCGACGAGCAGCAGAGCCTCGGCCGGGCGGTTCCTCAGTGAGGGGCGGCACAGCGCGCGGAAGCTCGACACCTTCAGGTTGACGCCCTCCAGGGTGAGCAGCGGGAAGAACAGCCACGCCTGCCAGCGCCCGACCAGCCGCGGCAGCCCGCGCGCGGCCTCGGCCTGCTTGCGCGACCAGAGGAGGATGTCCGGGGCGACGTCGGGATCGTGGTCCTCGTGGTTGGGGTTGGCGTGGTGGCGGGTGTGCTTGTCCATCCACCAGCCGTAGCTCAGACCGACCGACAGGTTGCCGACGAGCAGTCCCGCGATCCGGGCGGTCCGCCGCGAGCGGGAGATCTGGCCGTGCGCGAGGTCGTGGGCCAGCAGCGTCACCTGGGCGAAGGCCACGGCGAGCAGCGCCGCCACCGGCAGCTGCCACCAGGAGTCGCCCACCACGGCGAACGTCGCCCAGGTTCCCGCGAACAGGGCCGCGACCAGCCCGATCCGGACCGCGTAGGAGCCGGGCCGCCGCTCCAGCAGCCCCGCCTCCGCGACACGGCGCGACAACCTCGCGAAGTCGCTGCCCCGCTGCGAGCGGGACGCCTCCACCACAGTCACATCTGTCTCCGATGCTGACGAAGTCGGTCATGGGTGATCGCTTGTCAGCATCGCGTGGGGGAGGGGAGGCGCGGACCCCCGCTGCCGCCCGTCCTTCCGGTAGTGCCAGCCCTACCATCGAGGAAACCCCGCGGGCCCGCCTCCCCTCAGACCGGGGGCGGGCCGATCGGCAGGCCGGTGTCGCGCAGGATGCGCCGTACGGTCTCCTCCGGCGAGGAGTCCTCACCGATGACGATGTCGTCCCCGTCCAGCGCGTCCCGCTCGACGTACCAGCGGCGCATCTCCTCGGCGCCGAACCTGTCACGCTGGGGGCGCGTGCCGTGCCGGCGCCAGCCCCCGCGCCGCTACGTCAATAGGCGGCGCAGCGCGGACGAGCGTCGTGGTTGATCAGCCGCGGACCACGATGACCGGCGCCCGCGCGTGGTGCAAAATCGCGTGAGCCGTACCGCCGAGACCCAGCAGCGCCCCCGTCGCGCCGTGCGCGGCCCCCACGATCACGACGTCGGCCTCCGCCGAGGCGGCGGCCAGCGCCTTGCCCGGATGCCCGCGCACCACCTGCGCGCTGAGCTCCACGTCCGGGAACCTCTCGGCCGTCCGGACGAGGAACCCCGCCAGCCGCTGCGCCTCGTCCCGTCCCGTCGCCTCGGTGTCGAAGACCACGGGCTCCACGGTCCAGGGCTCGACCGTGCCGGGGTGCGTCCAGGCGTGGACGGCCCGCAGGACCGATCCCCGCAGCACCGCCTCCCGGAACGCGTACTCCAGCACGCCGTCCTCGCCCGCCAGCCCCGACACCCCCACGACGACGACCCCGTACCGCGCGATGGGCTCGCCGGCCGGCTTCTCCCTGACGACCGCCACGGGACGCGGCGCGCGGGTGGCCACGTGCCGGCTCACCGAGCCGAGCAGCAGCTCGGCGAACCCGCCGCGCCCCCTGTTCCCCACCACCACCAGTTGCGCGGCCTCGGAAGCGTGGACGAGCGCGTCCCCCGGCCGGTCACCGACCACGTCCGTGGTGACCTCCAGCCGCGGCCGCCGTGACCGGATCTCGGCCGCCACCTGCGTGAGCTGCTCGCGCGCGGCCTTGTCCGCCTCGATCTCCCAGCCGGACGGCTCGGGGACCAGCAGGACGTCGGGTGACCAGCGCGCCATGGCGTGGAGGACGCGCAGCGGCGCGTCACGGACGGCCGCCTCCTGCTCCGCCCAGGCCAGGGCCTGCTGCGAGGACTGCGATCCGTCGAACCCGACGACGATCGGCTCTGTCATGGTCGTCACCTCACCCGCTCCCGCGACCCCCCGTCGCGCCGGAGCTCTTGTCATGGGTATCGCCGTTTCGCCCCCTTCGAACCCCCAAGGCATGGCCCTCACTCCGCTCGGACGCCCTGAGCGGGGCTCGCGCCCCGCACCCCCGGCCGGGGCCTCCCGGCCCCGGACCCCGGGCCCTGCCGAGACACACCGGGCCTGCCGATCTTCACCCGGGGCGAAGGCTCAAGGGGTGGGCGGCCCAAGGGGAGCGGAGGTCCACGAGCACGGAGACCCACGAGCGCGAAGGTCCACGAGCGCGGAGACCCACGAGCGCGGAGACCCACGAGCGGGAAGATCCAGGAGCGGGAAGACCCAGAAGGGCAAGATCGAAGAGGAGTCGACCCACTGAGAAGAGGAGTTGACCCGCTGATGAGACCCGGCTTCGGTGAGCGTCACCCCGACCTGGCCCGCCTCCTGGAGGTCGATGCCCCGGTCGAGAGCCATGAGATCGCGTGGGCGGGCGGGCGGCTGCCGCTCCGCGTCGGCGCCCACACCTCCCACGCGGAGGTGCCGAGCGACCTGGTCACGTCGGTGCGGTGCGTCGTCCGGGTCGGTGACTCGATCGTCTTCTGCGAGAACGCCGACGGCTCCCACCCCTGGCCCGGCGGACGGCGACAGCCGGGGGAGTCGTACACGGACACCATCGTGCGGGAGGTGCGCGAGGAGACCGGCTGGTGGGTGGACCGCGGCAGCGTCCGGCGCATGGGCTGGCTCCATCTGACGCACCTGCTTCCCCAGCCGCCCGACCCCGCGACCCCGTACCCCGACTTCCTGCAGATCGTCTGCCAGGCGGAGGCGTCCGGGCGGGAGGGCGGGCCGGACTCGGCGTGGGTCGACACCGAGGGGTACGAGCTGGGCTCCCGTCTGGTCACCGTGGAGGAGGCGTTGAGGGAGACGTCGACGGACCTGCTGGCGCCGGTCTACCTCAGGTTGCTGCGCGACCGGCCGTGACCCCCGCCCGGGCCAGCAGGTCGCGGACGAGGGCGGCCACCTCGTCGGGGGTGAAGTCCATCGCGTTCTCGCCGACCGTCACCTCGAAGCTGCAGCGCGACGGATCGGGCCCGGACCGTACCCGTCCCCAGAGCTGGACGCCCTGCTCGGCGAGGATGGCGGCCCCAGCCCGCTCGACGGCCGCCCTGGGGGCCGGCAGGTGGACGTGGAAGATCGGCGTCTGCGGCGGATCGGGATGGACCCGCGCGGCGCCGTCGGCGTTGACGGCGGCGGCGATGGCGATCGCGTGGTCCCGGAAGGCGGCCATGCGGGGCGGCAGCGTGTCGAGACCGGCCATGGCGGCCAGGGCGAGCGGCCAGGCGTCCGCGATGCCGCCGCCGAGCCGCTGCCGCCACACCGCGGCGGCGCGCACCGTGTCGGCGTCCGCGGCGAGCACGGCGCCGCGGACGCCCTGCAGGCTCTTGTAGAGCGAGACGTACACCGTGTCGAACAGGCCGGCGATCTGGTCGAGGGGCCGCCGGTAGTACGTCTGCGCCTCCCAGAGCCGCGCGCCGTCCAGGTGCGCGGCGGCACCGGACGCCCGCACGAGCGCGACCTGGTCGCACAGGTCGTCCCACTCGGGGAGCAGGCCGCCGAGGTCGCGCTGCGGCAGCTCCCAGACGGCCGCCGCGAGGGGCTCGCCGATCGCCGCGAGGTCGCGTGCCGTCATCAGCTCGAAGGGGTCGCCGGTGCGGCGGAACCGCAGGCCGTGGACGGCGTTGTAGCCCTGTTCCTCCCACACGTCCAGATGTGACTGCGGGTGGGCGGCGAAGGTGCGGCGTCCGCGCGCGTCGGCGTGGACGCGGAGCGCGACCTGCTGCGCCATCGTCCCGCTCGGGAAGAACAGGGCGCTCTCCTTGCCGAGCAGGCCGGCCAGCCGGCGCTCCAGCACCGCCACGGGACCGTCGGGGCCGTCGGGCGGGGTGTCCTCGTCCACCAGGCGGAGCATCTGCTCCAGCATCGCGCGCGGCCTGCGCCGGAGGGGCGCGTGGAGGAACAGCGACCGTCGCACGGGCGCACCGCCGTCAGACGCATCGTGCATGGGAACTCCGCCCGGCTATTGCGAGTGATTTGCATCAGCATGCTAAGTGCTTTGATGGCTGACCCGCCACCGCCCGCCCCCACCGGCAGGACCTCGACGTGGACCGGTTCCTGGCCGGTGCCGCGCCCCGGCCGGACGTCTGCGTCCGTCAGCCCCTCAGGCGCCGCACGCGCACGGCATGGTCACCATGAGCTTCCGGCCGCGGTCAACGTGCTGCACCGAGCCGTTGCCCAGGCAGTAGCGGCAGGCGAAGGCGGCGGCGACCATCGGGTCCAGCCACCGCGGGTCCTCCCACACCGGCGGCGGGCTGTCCGGCTCCGGCCACGGCCCGGGGTCCTCTCCGCCCACCCAGCCGCGCCCCCGGCACACGACGCACAGCAGGAACAGCCGGCCGAGCCGCTGCACCTTGCGGCCCGCGCAGCCGTGGCAGATGTCCGCTCCGGCCATCGAGGCCTCCCGGTCCGGGTCCTCGTTTCTGTCGCCCATGCCGGAACCGTAGCCGGACGAGCGCGGACGGTGGGCGCGTTCGGGAGGATCCGATGCCCGTTCAGGAGGATTCGGTGCCCGCGAGGCCGAATCGGCGGGCGAAGTCGGACATCTGCTCGCACTGCTCGTCCAGGTCGAGGGAGGCCGGCGAGACGACGACGCGGGTCACGCCGGCCGCCGCGAGCTCCTCGGCCCGCTCGGGCGTCATGTCGATCGTGCCCCACCGGGTGTGGTCGAGCGCGTCCGGGTCGCGGCCCGCCTCGGCGGCGGAGGAGCGGACGAGCTCCCACTGGGCGGCGCGCTCGGCCGCGTTCAGCCGGCCGCCGGGGAACCAGCCCTCGCCGCGCCGCCCGGCCCGGCGGGCCGCCGCGTCGCTCGACCCGCCGACGTGGATGGGCAGCCCCGCGTCCCCGACCGGCTTGGGGAAGCTGCACAGGTCCTCGAAGGAGAAGAACTCGCCGTCGTACGAGACGCCCTCCTCCCCGCCCGCCCACAGCAGCCGCAGCACGTCGATCGCCTCGTCCGCGCGCCGCCCCCGGGTGGTGAAGTCGACGCCCACGGCCCGGGCCTCGCCCGGCAGCGCGCCGACGCCCACGGTCAGCAGCCGCATCCTGCCCTTGGACAGCAGGTCGATGGTGGCCAGCCGCTTGGCCAGGGTCACGGGGTGGTGGTACGGCAGCAGCAGCACGGCGGTCCCCAGCAGGAGCCGCCGGGTGGCCGCGGCGACGAACGTCAGCGTGTCGAGCGGGTCGGCGTACGGCAGCGACGTCGGGATCTCCCAGGGTCCGAGCCTGGCGCCGCGGTACAGCACGACGTGCTCCGGCACGTACAGCGCCTCGAAGCCGCACGCCTCCGCGTGCCGGGCGAACGCCGCGATCGCGTCCGGGTCCACCCCGCAGTGGGGCGTGCTGTAGCTGATGGCGTACTTCATGGGGCATTCCTCTGGGGTGGGCCGGCCGTTGACGACGGCGACAGGTTAGAACCCTGTCACCGGCGTCAAGGCAAACGCCCGCCAGGGAAGGCCGGGACTGCGGGGGGAGCGATGAGCGGCCGGTCAGACGTCGAGCGGCACGGCGTGGATCTCGTCGGCCGGGTGGCCGGCGCGTTCGTGGATGCGCTGCACCGCCTCGGCGCTGGGCGCCTCCGACAGGCAGTAGACGACGCCCGTGTCGGGGTCGGCCCAGGCGTGCTCGAAGGTCACCCTCTCCTCACCCTGGATCGCGAGATCGGCGTCGTGCGCCTGCTGCAGTTGGTCGGCGGTGATGCCGACCATGCCGTGATGGACGTCGATGAACTTGCTCATGGGTCCTCCTCGGGCCATCTCCACCCAGCGTAAGGCGGACATAAGCCGCGAAACACCCAACAATCCCCAAACAGGTAAGATCAACGCCGTCCGGGCCCCTCGGCCGAAGCCGTCCCGGCCTCAGTCGAACAGGTCCGGATCGGAGCGGACGATTCGGTCGTACAGCGGCTGGAAGTTGATCCAGCCGACCAGGTCGTTGCCGACCTGCCCGTGGGTGAGCTTGGCCTGCTCGTGCTCGATGCGCACGGGCGGGCCCGCGGCCTTGGCCAGCAGTTGCGCCTGGCACGAGCGCTCCATCGTGATGAACCACCAGGCGGCGGCGTCCACCGAGTCGCCCACGGTCAGCAGGCCGTGGTTGCGCAGGATGACGGCCTTGTACGACCCGAGCGCCCGGGCGATGCGCCTGCCCTCCTCGACGTCCACCACCACGCCGGTGTAGTCGTCGAACAGGCCGTGGTCCTCGTAGAAGGCGCAGGCGTCCTGGGTCAGCGGCTCCAGCCTGACGCCCAGCGAGGACAGCGCCTTGCCGTGGACCGAGTGGGAGTGGGCGGCGGCGACCACCTCGGGCCGGGCCTGGTGCACCATCGAGTGGATGGCGAACGCGGCCTGGTTGACGTGGTAGGAGCCGTGGACCACCTGGCCCTCGTGGTTGACCAGGATGAGGTCGCTCACCCTGATGTGCTTGAAGCTCATGCCGAACGGGTTGACCCAGAAGTGGTCGGGGTGCTCGGGGTCGCGGGCGGTGATGTGCCCGGCCACGCCCTCCTCGAAGCCGAACCGGCCGAACAGGCGCAGCGCGGCCACCAGCCGCTCCTGGCGGTGACGGCGCTCGTCCGCCACGTCCTCGAACTTCTGCGGTAACCGGAACGTCAGCCGGTCGGTGGGGATCGGCTCCAGGTTCATCGTGCCTCCAGCTCTGAGGGGACGTGTCCCGCCCGCGGGACGTGGACCCGTCAAGGGTGTCGCCCGCGCCCGCCGGGAGCAAGGGTCCGGGCGGGCACGGGCGCGGGCGCAGGCAGGTACGGGACGGGCGCGGGTCAGTGGTGGACGGCCGGGGGCTGGTGCGGCGCGCCGTGGGCGGCGTGCTGGGCCGTGGACAGCAGCATGGCGCCCGCGGCGATGGCCGTCATCAGCACGAGCCACCCGGCCGCCCGCCCCACGCGGACGCCGGCCGTGACCAGCGGCCAGGAGGCGGAGCCCCACCAGCGGTGGCCCGCCAGGCGGCGCATCTCCGTGGCGGCGAAGGCGAAGTCCAGGGACAGGCCGCGGTCGTCGACGCGCCGGCCGAGCTCCGCGTACAGGGTGGCGAGCCAGCCGGCCCGCAGGTCGGCGGCGTCGCGCGGCTCACCGGGCGGCAGCGAGGGGCCGGACTCCTCCAGGCCGGGGCCGCCGCGTAAGGCCCGTTCGTCGGCGAGGAGGCTGCGCCGCGAGAACCAGCGCAGCATCGGCCGCCGCATGCTCACCCGCACGCCGCGCCCGGTGAGCGCGAACCGGCAGTCCTTCAGCCGCACCCCCGCCGGGTGCGCCAGCCCGGCGAAGCGGCAGGCCGACAGATCCAGCCCGTACAGCGCGAGGCTGCGGGCGTCCACGTGCCGCAGGGAGGTGAGCGCCGCGCCGCCGCGCCCGGTCACCGTCGCCGGGCCGCGCAGCACCGCGCCCTCCAGGTCGGCGTGGGAGCCGGTCAGCCGCAGCGTGGTCGCCCCGGCGACGTCCAGACGCCGCAGGTCCACCCCGCAGCCGGTGACCGACACGTCGAGCGAGGCGTCGGAGCGGGCGCGCGCGGCCGACAGGCGGCCGGTGGCCGACAGGTAGGCGTTGGCGGCGAAGTGCGCGGCGTCGAACCCGGCGGCGCCGACGACCTTGCGGAACGACAGCGTCCGCCCGAAGCGGGCGCCCCGGAACGTCGCGCCGTCGCCGAGCCGCGCCCCGTCGAAGGTGGCGTACCCGTCGAACCTGGCCCGCTCGCACGACAGGCCGCGCCCGAACGACGCCTGGCTGAACAGCGCGTCGCGCGCCATGACGGCCCGGTCCAGCGACACGTGGCCGCGCACGGTCACGCCGTGCATCGACAGCTCCCGGGAGAAGCGGGCGTCGGCGAGGGAGAGGTTGCCCTCGAAGCGGGCGCCGAAGAACGACGCGAGTCGCTCGAAGACGGCGCCGTCGAGCGACACGTCCCCGGCGAAGGTGACGCCGGACAGGCGCACGTCACCGGTGAACCGCACCCGGTCGAGGCGGGCCCGGCCCAGCCGGGCGCCGGTGGCCTCGATCAGGCGGGAGAGCAGGTCGCCGCCGACGACCGTCCCGCGCAGGTCGAGCAGGCGGCCGGGGGCCATCTCGCCGATCGCGGCGGCGAGCTGGTCGGGGGGCAGATGCGCCAGGCAGAGGTTGTACGGCCGGCGTGCGATGCCCGTGCAGGCAGCAGAGTGCGCGCAGGTGACCCAGTCCATGGAGTCGTCATACCCCGGCCGCCCACGTGTCAAGATTTACTAATTTCATCCTCTCTCCACATTTATGTCGAAATATGCAAGCGCTGTCCCTCTAAAGTGCGGGTCATGCGCGTTTTACCCCGGGCCACTCTCGCCGCCCTCGGAGCGGCCGTCCTGTCCGCCGTCCTGGCCGTCCCCGCCGTCGCGGCGTCCCCCGCACCCGCCACGCCGGACGCCCCCGCCGTGCCGGAAGCCGCGGCCGCCTCCTGCGACACCCCCGCCACCCACCGGATCTCGCAGGTCCAGGGCAGCGGCGACGCCACCCCGCTCGCCGGGCAGACCGTGCGCGTCGAAGGCGTCGTCACGGGCGACTTCCAGCGCTCCGACCAGCTCAGCGGCTTCTTCCTGCAGGACCCGAAGCCCGACGCCGACCCGGCCACCTCCGAGGGACTGTTCGCCTTCGCCCGCGACACGTTCAAGGACGTCAAGCCCGGCGACCGGGTGCTCGTCACCGGCAAGGCCGTCGAGTACAACGGCTGGACCGAGCTGTCGCCGGTGACCGCCGTGGACGTCTGCGGCACCGGGACCGTGCCCGCCCGGCCGTACACGCTGCCCGGCGACGGGCTGGAGCGGGTCGAGAACATGCTGCTCACGTTCCCGCAGCCGCTCACCGTCACGGACCACTACAACCTCGGCCGCTTCGGCGAGGTCACCGTCTCGGCCGGCGGCCGGCTCTTCCAGCCCACCGACCGCCCCGGCGTGGACCCCGATCAGCGCGCCCGCACGCTGCTGATCGACGACGGCTCCACCCGGCAGAACCCCGCCACGCTGCCGCCCGTCGTGCGCACCGGCGAGGTGGCCGTCGGCCTCACCGGCGTCCTCGGCTACGGCTTCGACACCTACCGGCTCCAGCCCACCCGGCCGGTCTCCTACCTCGACGCCAACCCCCGGCTGCCCAAGCCGTTCCCGGTGGTCGGCAACGTCAAGGTCGCCTCGTTCAACACGCTCAACTGGTTCACCACCGTCGGCTCACGCGGCGCGAGCAACGCCGAGGAGCAGCGGCGCCAGCTCGCCAAGCTGGTGGCGGCCCTCAAGGGCATCGACGCCGACGCCGTCGCCCTCATGGAGGTCGAGAACAACGGCCAGACCGCCCTCCAGACGCTCGTGGACGCCGTCAACGCCGAGGTCGGCGCCGGCACGTACGCGGCGCTGACCCACCCGTACCCCGGCACCGACGCCATCCAGGTCGCCCTGATCTACAAGCCCGCCAAGCTGGAGCCCGTCGGCGAGCCGCGCGCCTCGCAGGACCCGGTGTTCAGCCGGCCGCCGCTCATCCAGACCTTCCGCCGCACGGGCGGCGGCCAGCCGTTCACCATGGTCGTCAACCACCTCAAGTCCAAGGGCAGCTGCCCCGCCGGCGGCGGGCCCGACGCCGACCAGGGCGACGGGCAGGGCTGCTGGAACGCCACCCGCGTCAAGCAGGCGCAGGCCCTGCTCGGGCTCGTCGAGGACCTGCCCAACCCGCTCGTCCTCGGCGACCTCAACGCCTACGGCGAGGAGGACCCGATCGACACGCTGGAGGCGGGCGGCCTGACCAGCCTCACCAAGCGGTTCGTGCCGGCGCCGCTGCGCTACAGCTACCTGTTCGACGGGATGTCCGGCGAGCTCGACCACGCCCTCGCCGGCCAGCAGCTCCTCAAGCGGGTCACCAGCACCACGATCTGGCACATCAACGCCGACGAGGCTAGGTTCCTAAGTGCGATAGGTCAAGGCACCCGCCCTGACCTGTACGAACCCAACGCCTACAGGTCGTCGGACCACGATCCGGTGATCATCGGCCTGACTCTGCCGGGAGGGAAGTCCTAGCCGTGGACATCGAGTCCTTCACTCGGGACCTCGTGTCCCTCCCTCCTGCGGAGCGGCTGCGGTCAGTTTCCCAGATCTACCGGGCCATGCGCGCCGTCGTGGATCAGTTGGGGGACGAGTTGATGGCCGCAGCGAAAGAGTGTGTGGACGGCGACATAGACCACGCCGCGAGAGTCCTGGACCTTCCTCCGGACGTGATCGCCCGTCTATCCCTCGACCCCGCCACGCCGGACGTGGCCCTGCTCCGCAGAGGGCTCCGGGCCGCCAGCGTGCGGCCGGACCTCTCTTTCGACGGCGTATGCGATGTAGCGGACGCCTTGCAGATTCACGAAGCGTCGGACGAAGCTATCCAGCAGATCGCCCGGCTGGTGCTGTCCGTGGCACAAGACGCACCCGTTGACGGGCCCGTCTGGGAAGATGCACCGGCCGCCGACCGAAACGCTTTCTCGCTGGCCGTGGAGTTCGCGAAGACCATTGCCGAGAAGTGATGCAGAGACCTCCCGCTGATCGCACAGACGGGCGATCAGGGCCGAGATCGTAGCGGCAACCGAAGGGAAGCCCCAGCTCGTGGCGCATGCCGGGAGCTGGGGCTTCTTGCTGTTCCAGGCGATGTTAGGGATGTCCGCAGCACTGGCTTTGACCGCGCCAGCAGAGACTCCCATGGCAGGCTTCGCGGCCGAGCAAGACCGCTTTTGCCGGTAGGGGTTGACGCATCCTCGACCTGGGCTGACGATCACGAAGTCGAGCAAATGGCGGCAAAGTCCCAGCGGAGGTAAGGATCATGAAACTGACGTTCCTCGGCAAGGAGACCACGGGAGATCAGTCCCCAACCCTGTACGCCACCGACCGAGGCACCATAGTGGTGCAAGGATGGAAGATCACGGATCGCGAGGCTCTCGAAACGCTCAAGGACGTACCGGACCACGAGACGTTCTTGGAGGTTCCCAGGGAACTGATGCGGCATCTACCCAAGGAGTGGCTCGAACATGGAGACGCGGCGCCTAACCCGTGACGACTTCCGGGCGCTGTGGCTCAGGCGTCGGCGGGCCTTCCATCTGGAGCTGAGGGACTCCTACGGCGTCGAGGACGAAGAGGGACCATTTCGCAGGTGGCTTCTGGGCGAGCCGGACGACTACCAGTGGCACCAGTCCTGGCTGTCCTTCGCCCGGAGGTCCACCCGCCGAGGCACAGCCATCCAGCGGGCCCGGATCGTGACCGAGCCCTTGAGTGACTACATCAAATGGGCCATGACCATCGACCCGCAGAACATCGAGGCAGGAGAGGACATCCGCTATCTGCCCCGGCATCAGGCGGCCGACATCCACCTGCCCGGAGAGGACTACTGGCTGCTTGACGAGGACACCTTGGTCCTCAGCTTGTTCATGCCGGACGGCTCCTCGGGGGGCTTCGCACAGATCGCTGATCCCGGGCTGCTTCAGCAATGCCGCGCGGTGCGAGACCAGGTGTGGGCGAGGGCCATTCCCTACGCTCAGTACGTCGCGTAATCGCTCCGGTGTCTACGCCAGCGCAGAAGGCACGCGAGGCACTTGGCGTGCGTCTGAGGGACATCCGAAAGGACGCGGGGTTGTCCGGTGTCGAGTTGGCGATGCTGGCAGGCTGGCACTCTTCCAAGGTCTCCAGAATCGAGTACGGCAAGCGCAACGCGTCCGAGGACGACCTACGGGTGTGGTGCCAGCACTGCCATGCCGAAGATCAGCTAGCCGACTTGGTGGCCACTCTCCGCTCCATCGAGACCATGTACATGGAATGGCGGAGGCAACTCGGCGTCGGAACGCGTAAGCGGCAGCGGGATCGGCTGACGATGGAGGCCGAGACGAGTTTGTTTCGTATGTTCGAGACGTTCTATGTCCCAGGTCTGTTCCAGACTCCCGAGTACGCGGCGTCTGTGATGACAAGCGTCGTCGAGCTGCTTCGCGTGCCCAATGACGTTGCCCAAGGCGTCCAGGCTCGCATGGAGCGGCGTCACATCCTCTTCCGTAAGAACCATCGCTTTCATGCGGTGATCTGCGAAGTGGCCCTCAGGGCGGGAGTGGTGCCCTTTGATGTGCTACGGGGCCAACTTGACCAACTCCTCCGTGACATGGATCTGCCCACGGTCAGGTTGGGGATCATCCCCACCACCGCGCCGCACAAGGCTCTGCCGCTGACGGGCTTCTGGATTCTGGATCGCCGGGTGGTCCAGATCGAGACCCTCGCCGCCAGCCTCGCTCTGAACCAATCTCACGAGGTAGCGCTGTACGAGCGTGCCTTTGATCAGTTGGCGGCATCGGCTGTGTACGGCACGAAGGCCAAGGCGCTCATCAGCAAGGCGAAGACCAGGCAGAGTTAGCGCGGCAAACAGCGGCAAACTCCTTGGATGCATCAAGCGACGGCTCCTACCGTCGAATGCATGCCTCCCGGACAGACATCCCCCAGCTTCCCGTGCGTGAGGACCGCAGCCGCGCCCAAGGTGTTCGTCGGTGACCTGGCGCCGGAGGAACTGGACGAGATCGGCCCTGACGCCGCACCGCAGCGGCCGGCGCCTGAGTCGTGGACCCGTGACGAGTACCGAGCATGGATGCTTCAGAGCGGGATCACCGAGGTCGAGGGTGGTCTGGGGATCGAAAGCTTTCTCGACCTGGCGGAGTCGGTTGGGTTGCTGGAGAAGCGGCCGAACACGGCGGTCCTCGAACCGGTGAGCGCGGCGACGATCGCGCTGTGCAGGGTCGTCCCGCTACTGCGCTCAGAGTTGACGCCTCAGCTCCACACGGGCGGCCTCGCTGACGATGAGCCGCTCAGAGGTAAGCCGCCGCACCTCGTCGTCTATGCGGATGGCGGCTGGCGGGTCGCCACGATCAGCATCGGTCCCCGGTCCGGTAGCTACTTGGTGGAGCTGGCGCAGTGGGGCGAGGACAACGAACCGCGCCTGGACAAGGTTGAGGTGATCCCGGGCGACTGTCCCGAACGGGTGGCTTCGCTGCTCCCCGGTTACAGGCGGAGCCAGTCATGAGCCTGGTCACGAGGGTGAGTGAGACAGGCTTTCGCTACCCGTACGTGATCGGATGGTCCGGCGAGGTGCAGCAGCACGCGTTGACGTGGAGGCCGCATCGCGGCGGGGAGAAGCTGGCCTACACCTCCTCCCGCCCGTCCGACTACGCCCATGGTGTCCTGCGTTTGCGGCAGGGGCACAAGATGACGGGGCGTCCGGACTTCAAGACGGTCAACACGCGTCGGCAGTGGCGGTGCATGGACAAGCGGCTGTGTCAGGTGTGTGCTGGATCGGCCGTGGATCAGGAGACGAGCCGGATCTGGTGGCTCCTTTCATCAAGCGGAGAGGAGGCGGGGGACGGCTTCACCAACGCCCCGCCGACGTGCCGGGCCTGCATACCGGCGGCGATCTCACAGTGTTCGCATCTGCGTCAGAACGCGGCCGTCTTCACGGTGGGGGCGTACTACCCGTACGCCGTGCGCGGGGACGTGTTCCTGCCCTACCTGCCGCCCGTGGTGCCGTTCGAGCGCAACGCGCTGGTGCCATTCACCGACTATGACATCACCCATTGCGTGGCACGGGAGCTGGTGGTGCGGCTACATGACGTGCAGCCGGCCGTGACGCAAGGTGATGCGCCCTGGGCCGCGCAACGGCCATGAAGCCCTGCACCGCCCCATCAGAAAACTGCACTCTTGTCCATTCGTCAGATGGCGGCATCGAGTGACACCTAGCGGATCACGTGCTTCTCTGGGGACAAGCAGCCCGCCAACCAAGGGGCCTTGTGAGAAGCATCATGTGGTCAGCGACACTCGCGGTGTTGATTGTCGCCCTTACCGCCTGCCAACCACGGGTCAGCCGGTGGGTCGAACTCGAGAACCGCACGGGCGAGACCGTGTCAGTGAAATGGCTCGGCGACACGAACTACGGCCGACAGGTTCCTCCCGGAGAATCGTCGCGGATTGCGGTCGTGTCCGGAGCCTGCCTGCGTAACGGAGCCAAAGACGTGATCGTGGCGGAGACGGCCAGTGGACGGCGCTTCACCTTCGGCCCGCCCGCCTGCAAAGGCGGGAAATGGGTCCTCCAAGCCAAATGAACACTTCCACTCTGCTTCCCGAGTTGAAGCACAGGAAAGGTGACGTTCGGATGAGGCAGGCTCCCGACTTGCAAGCCGGGAGCCTCTGTCAGTCGGACGTTAGGCCGCGACCTCAGGAGCCTGGAAGAGCGCTTCCGCGCTGCTCTTGGCCCGGCCCCTCCGAGGAGCCCTGGCCTTGCTTGCCGTGCCCGCCTCAGGGGTGGCGGCAGCCGCCTGCTTGGCCATCATCGACATCACGATCTCCTGAAGCATCTCCGCCCCGGCCGGGGAAGACAGGAACGCCTTGACGGCCTCCTCCGAGACGGTGGGCTCTTCGACGGCCTGGGCCACCGGCTCAGGCTCAGGCGTGTTGCTCTCCGCAGCGTCGATCTCGTCCCACTCATCATCGGAGAGGAACGGCAAGAAGGCGGGAGTCTCCGCCACTGGAACGGCCTCCTCCTCTCGGCTGCGTGATTCGGCAGGCTCCTTCGTAAGAATCTCCGGAGTCTCCTCCACCAGTTCGTTCGTTTCTTCGGCGGTCGGCGCGTCAACGTAGAGGTAGCGCATGCTCGGACGGCCCCCGGTGCCCTTGGCGCTGTGCCCCTTAACCACCTCGATCGTGTCGAGCTGCGCCACGATCTCCCGAAGGTCGGCCGCCTTGATGTTCAGCGCTCGATAGATCTCGGTGGCCGTCCGCCCCTCGGGTCCGGCTTCACGAACGAAGTTCTCAACCTTGACTGCAAGGCTGGCTTCCTCCGATGCCTCTGCCTCGGGTAGCACGTAGGCGATGGTCTCGATGGAGTAGCAGACCAGGGCCAGGGCAGCGTCGAAGTCGCGTTCGCTGATCTCGTCTCTCCGCTCCGACAGGGCGAACAGTCCGGCCAGCCGGATCATGTATGCCATCGCGCGTTCGGCGTACTGGCTCATGGCCTCGGTGGAGATCATGGCTTCCACGATGGGCCGGTGCTTGGCCTCGAACACGCGGGCCACATGGCCCGGCACGGTCACGGTGTCCACCTGACGGGCGTAGTCGCCAGCTTGCCGCAGGGCTCGCGCCGCCTGCCGGATGGCCTCGTGGGCATCGGAGGACTCGAACACGGGCAGAGTCTTGGACTGCTGGACCCACACGGGCAGGAGGCGGTTCCACGTCCCCCCGGTCGCGTCCTTGCCGCCCGCGACCGCTGCCCAGTTTCTCGGCTGCACGTGCATCGTGAGGCCCAGGTGCGGACGCCGCACCCTTAGGTCATCCATCTTGGTCTTGTGGGCGATGGTCTGGGCGTCGAACGCCTTGCGGAGATAGACGCCCACCTTGGCATCCCGACGCGCGTTCGACAGCAGCGCGTCCCCCTCCTCTTCGATGAACCAGACCGGGTTCGCCAGGGTGCCCTCTGCGCGGTCGGCCAGTTCGGTGATGAACCCCAGGCCCGTGGCCGGGAGCCCTTCCACCACGCTCTCCTCCGCGAAGGACGCGAACGCCGCGTCGACCACGCGCCTGGCGATGCCGGTAGCCGTGCCCTTCCTGCCGACACCGCTGCGCCCCACGAGGACGCCCCACAGGGCCAGCGGGGAGGAACCCTTGCCCGTCTCCACGGTCGGCCCGTAGCCGATGTAGGCGCTGTAAGCCGACATGAGGGACACCATGACGCCGACCTTGGACCCCTCCGTGTAGGGGTCGAGCGCATCGGTGATGCGGCCAAAGAGCCCGTGGAACGCCTCGTTGGAGATGACAGGAGCGTTGCTCTGCATGGCTTGATAGCCTTCCCTTGGTGGCCCTGAAGCGCGTGACTTGGCGGTTGTGACGCTTCAGGGCTGTCCTATGTCTGAAGCTGGTTTCTCCGTCCCGAGTTTGTTCGTTAACTCGGTTGAATCGGAGCCAGCGCCGAGAAAGCTAGCCATCCGAGTTTTGTCTGTCAACACAAAACTACGAAACCGCAGGAAAATCGGTGTTTGTTAGTTCGCTACCCGCACCCTGGGGTAATGCACTTTCGATTCGCCTACGGACCCCGCCAGGGGGTACCTTCCTCCGACCAAGTACGGGTCTGGGACTTTTTCGTGAAGCGGCTACAGATGCTCTGGACTGGGGCGTCACCCTTCGCGAGGGTGAACAAATTAACTAAACCCACAGCTCCGCAAACAAAGAAAATCCCCGAACCCGAGTGAGTTGTTCGGGGATATTTGAGCCGGTGGAATTAACTTAAGTGGTCCACTTCACGGCGGCCTTGATCAGCCCTTCCGAATCCGTCACAGGAACATCCGGCTTAGTCGGCTGCTTGCCGCCAGGAAAGGACAGCACGCGAGCGCCATACAGGTGCAGCGCGTCAATCTGGTCGCGACGGAACTTCTCGACCGGCTGGCTTCGGAAATTGGTGAATTGGCTGGCGAACGTGGTGTACGTCCGATGCCCGGCAAGGATGTCCACACCGGTGGGCATGGCCGTGGTGGACACCACCGTGAACCCGGCCAGGCGAGCGACCACACCGTTCGCCGTAGCTCCGGCCTCGCCGAGAGCGGCGGCGTTGGCGATGTCAGGAGCGCGTAGCAGGTAGCGCTTGGCCTTCGGCGAGACGACCACGTACCGGTCTGCCGGAACCTTGCCCGTGTCGAGCTTCTCCATCATGTCGAAGATGGCTTCCAGCAGTGCCTCACCCTTGCCGACGCTCGCGGCCAGGCCGCTCACGTCCACCTGAGGCAGAGCGGTGGCCGAGGCTGCGATGGTGGAGCCGACGAACGTGTCAGTGGAGGCCGCCAGAGCGCGGATGGATTCCAGAGAGGCCGGGGACGCCAGAGCGCCGGCTACTTGAACGGTCTCGATGTCCCGGACGTAAAAGGCCACGTAATCGGCTTGGGAGATGTCGAGGTACTGCTCGACGGTCTTGAGGTCTTCGATCGTCATCCCAGCCACGTCGCTGTACTTGCCGACGTTGGGCCGGATGAGGCCGTTGATCACCACGCGGTCGCCCTGAGCGGTGATGTGACCTTCATAGTCGTGGTTCACCACCAGGGGCGAGGCCCACACCAACAGCGGATCGAACTGGGTCAGCAGCTCGTTGCTCCACTCGGTGGGCACGAACGTGTGCGTGCCCGCATGCGCGTATGCGGGGATAGGGGTGATTGCCAAAGAGAATCCTTTCGATGGGGCTAGCGGCGTGCCCGCGCATCCAGGGGAACGGGCCGCTCAGGAGGGGTGTCGGTGCCGCCCTGCGGGCCGATGCCAACGTTCTGCGCGAACGTAGGCTTCTTGGCGGCAGCCCCCAGGGAACTAACAAACTCGTTGATCGAATCGAGGTCGGCGGTTCCTTCCTCGGTGAGGAAGGCCGACATGTTGAGCTTGGACACGGCTTCCGGGGGCAGTTTCATGCCGCGCTGTTGAGCGGCGTGCTGGAGATGGGTGTCGGCGAGCGTGAGTGCGTGATCCCTACGCGTGTCGGCAAGGGCCTGCTCCAGCTCCGCGCTCTTGGCCATTGCGGCTTCCAGTTCGGCGCTGGCGGCCTTCCACCGCGCTTCGTTAGCCCGGCTGAGGCTCTTCCACTTATCGGTCTCAGAGTTGATCTGAGAGCCTTCTGTTGGCACTTCCGCCACCTGATCCATTTCGGTGGTGGCCTCGGTTGTGGTGTTCAGCGAGTCATCCATTACGGCTCCTCTCTGTGATGGTCGATCGCAAATGGGCTTATCCGGTCCGGTCAGCTCTTCCAGCCGCTTGCCTTGGGTGAGGCGTAGGTGAGGGAGCGGGGGTCATCGAGTTCCCCGACCACGCTCACGATGCGAATGGACGGGTCAAGCCGTCCATCACGCCAAGCGGCGACGATCTCCTTCGCGGTCATGCCCCAAAGCCGCTCTACGGCGATCATGTCTCTCCTAATGATTCTTGAATGGTGAAGGCCCCCGGCACGAGGTCACCGAGGGCCTTCTGGATGTCTCGGGAACGCGAGGGATTCCCGTAGGCATAGGTAGTTAGAGGGGTAAGGATGTCAATGTTGCGACAAGATCCTAGTAACAATCTCATATCACTGTCCAGATGTCCCAGTCCGTCCCTTCGCAAACCCCGGAACAGTACGGCCGGAAACATCGGTTGCCTGGCTCCACTCCGCACTCTAAGCACAAGCCCTTACGAAGCCGGTAGTGTTGCTGAGAGTACTCTCGGTCACGTAACCGCTTGGCGGCCTGACGGCACTCAACCGAGCAATAGCTACGCCATGCACCACGGCGGCCTGTGCCGGGCCTCCTGGTCTCCCTGCATAGCTTGTCGCAATGGCCGCACTTGAACACCTGAATTAGACAGCTATCTGGCGAATGCCAGGACATAACTCTTCCTCTCGGTCTTACGACCATCATCAGTAGTGATAGTCGGGCTGAGCTGCGAAAACTGCGTATGACACACGAATCGTGTGTCATAGCCTTCGGAGAATGTGGTGTTGGGGACGGCGGACAAAATGCCCGTCATCAGATCACGAGGCTCAGAGTTTGCGGCGGGCAGGTTGAGGGTCTCCTTACTCTGGAGGCCCTTTGGCAACCCTGATCAGTAGGGAGATTTCGAGGTCGGAAGGGTCGACACACTCACACACCCTTCCTGACCATCGACCACAACTAACGAACTAACGAGTCCACTTTGGTTCGTTCGGCGGCCTCTGCTGGCCCGCTCCCGGAGTGTCTTGTCTGCATGGCATGCCCGGTGGGCGCTGCGGAGATTGGCATACTCCCAGCCGCCGCCATCGGCTACGGCCGTGACGTGATCGACCTCCGTCGCCCCCGGTAGACGGCACAGGTAGCAGACGGCGATGTCCCGCTTGGGAACCGCCCTGCGACGGCGGTTCCAATCTGACGGCCTGGACAGGTTTCTCTTGGACGTCACCGCCCACGGCTTACGCGGTGGGCGGAACGCTTGCCTTGCCTCGGCAGAGTGATGCCGTGACAGCCGGTCTCATTACAGATCTTGTTGGCCAATAATCTCCTGACCTACATAAAGAGCCCTGGCAGATCGCCAGGGCTCTCGGCTGAGTAGTTATTAGTACCCTTGGAACTCAAAGCTTTCAGCTTCTGACTTGCAGCTCCATACTTAGTGCCCGCCGGGGCGGGCGATGTCAGTACCGATCGCCGCCGAACGGTCTCCGCCTGGCCGAGCTGGCGGCAGGAGTGCTTACCGGCCGCCGCCGCACGATCGACTGTGACTCGCCTGGCCCGAACTCAGGGAAGTGTGGGGTGTCGGCGATGCCCTCGAAGGGGTCTACTGCCGTAGTCCCTACTTGAACCTTGTTTGGCCGCTCAGGTGCTTTGTCGGCCTGGCGCTTCTGGGTGCCCGTGTCCGTGACTCGGATTACCTCTTCGCCTATCCCGTCCTGAAAATCCTCCGCATACTTCTGTCGAAGGTGCTCGGGAATTGATGGTCTCAGGATCGGAGCTCTTCCCTGTTTTCCTTGCTGTGTGTAGAAGCCTGCGTTTAGCAGGACATCCAACTTGTTTCGGAACTTGTGGTCGTTTCCGGTGTAGCCAAGCTCTTGGGCCAACGTGCTTAGTCCAACATAAGAAACATGGCTTGATCCGTTAACGTGACGAAGGATGGCTAACGCCAGGAGTAGTGTTGTGCGTGCGTTCTGAGCGTTGCCCGGGAAGTGGCTCATGATCTCTTGCCCGAACTCGTCAAATAGCATTCGCTCGAAGAACACCTTGTCGTCGTATCTGGCCGTAAGCAGTCGGCGTGGCGTAACCTCGGGCACTTGACCTCACTAGTGATTTTGTGCGTGTATCTGTTCTGGGGGAGGGGGCGTCCCATTCAGGCCCTGTACCCGCTATGAGTGTTCCGCGACTCGTCGAAGCATGTGCTCGAAGGTTGAGCCCCAAGTGACTTCGACGTTCGTGAAACGGGTGGTCATTTCTGTCACATGAATTTTGAACTCAACCTCTCGCAGGTATACGCCCTTGTCCTCTTGTGTGAGCCCGGACCAGAAGTCCCGGAAGGTTTGTCCGGTCGGCAGATAGTCCGTGCGTGCTTCCGTCTGGGGAAGGGATGCCAGGTACTTCCGACGGCTTATAAGTGCCTGGATCTCATGTTCAAAATCCTCATCGCCGCCCGGGTAGCCGTAGTGCCCTTTGCGGCGCTCCTCGCGCGTCTTCCGCATGAGTTCGGCCACGTCTGCTAATTCTGCGGTGTGATCTTCGCCAGGGATGTGGACGGCTCTGGAGATCTCCTCATCTCCAAGTCTGTCAAGAAGAGTAGCCTCCACGTACTCCTCAAGCCGGTCCTTCCTGGCGTAGAGGGCGTCACAAGCACCCTTCTGTCGTCCGTAGCAGACGTAATAGTCAGTCTTGTTGTACTTATTTGTTGCCTTCTTGGTGTAGAGAGGTTCTCCGCACTTACAGAAAGCGATGCGAAGCAGCATCGAGGCGTTCTTGCGCTGAGTGCTCTTCTGCCCGCGAACGTTGTTGTTGATCGCTTCCTGAAGGCGCTGCCATTTTTCACGACTCATGATCGGACTCGTCCGAAGGATGGGAGCGCCCTTGTCGTCGCGTAAGACTTCACCGTTGTGCACCGTCTCGCCGATGAGGATGCGAGAAGTGAGGATCTTCGTAACGGCTTGGAGGGTCCACGGGTTGCCCCTGGCGGGCCTGCCCATGCGGGCGTTGTTGACGTCGGCAGGCGTGGGCACCTTGGCGGCCCTGAGTTCCTCCACGATGGCAAAGCGGGACTTGCCCCCTATCACCGCGTCCGCCCATTCGAGGATGCGGACATGGTTCTCGTCAGGCTCAAGGCGATAGCCGCCGTCCGGCGCAGGGACGGGGGAGAAGCCGTAGGGCGCGCTGGAGCCGTTCCACTTGCCCTGCTTACGTCGGGCCTCCTTGGCGCTCATCACACGCGCCCGCGTGGCTTCAGACTCCATTCGAGCAAACACAGCCTGGATGGTGGCGATGCCCTCGCCGGTTGCCGTGATGACGTCGAAGTTCGGTTCGCTTGCGGAGACGAGGCGCTTCCCGTGCTTGCGGGACCAGTCGGCCATGCTCGTCAGATCGCCAGCGTTGCGGACCAGACGGTCCGCTCGCCAGAACACCATGGCATCGAACTCACTGGCGCGGTCGGACATCCACTTGCCCAACTCGGGGCGATCCCACGGTGCGTACTCCGTGGCGGAGATGTCCAGGTCTTTGGCGTAGCCGACGATCGTGAGGCCGTTCGTCCGGCAGTAGTCCTCACAGATGGCACGCTGCCGCTGAGGGCTCGTGGTCGTGTCCGTCATGTTGGACAGACGGATCACGATCAAGGCGCGCTTGCCGTCCGTGGCGCTCGGCACGGCGGATCGGGGGGCTTGCTTGCGCGGGGGCAATGCGGCTCCTGTGTTCGGCCCGACTCCTCTGAATCGGGGTGACTGTACGCGATAGATGATCTATCGCAATCCGGAACACAGACGAGCCGCGCATCCTCGACTACAACACCGAGTTCAACCCGCCGGACCTCTACCGGCCGGACGCCTACCGCTCCTCCGACCACGACCCCGTCGTGATCGGCCTCACCCTGCCCGGCGGCAAGGGGTAGAAAAGGGGGCAGCGTACGACGGACGCGGGCCCCGCCACCTGAGACGTGGCGGGGCCCGCGCGCGTGCGAGGCTGGAATGACGGAGGACGGGTAGGGGTTCCTATCCGTTGACAGCTTCAACGACGAGCGAGGAGCCACTTGTGGCGACCATCGAGGTAACCGAGACCAACTTCAACGACATCGCCGACAAGGGGATCGTCCTGCTCGACTTCTGGGCTGAGTGGTGCGGTCCGTGCCGCATGTTCGGGCCGATCTTCGAGAAGGCGTCGCAGAAGCACGGCGACATCACCTTCGGCAAGATCGACACGGACGCGCAGCAGGCGCTCGCGCAGGGCTTCGACATCACCTCGATCCCGACGCTGATGGCGATCCGCGACGGCATCGTCGTCTACGCCCAGCCCGGCGCCATCCCCGAGCCCGCCCTGGAGGACCTCATCAGCCAGGTCCGCGCGCTCGACATGGACGCCATCCGCAGCGAGCTGAGCGAGGAGCTCAAGCAGGCCGAGAACAACAACTGACCCCGGCAGGCCCCGCCCGTGACGGCGGGGCTTTTTCGCATGCCAGGGGAGTGCCGGCTCAGGCGTTGCGGTAGAGCTCCGCGACGCGGAAGGCGAGGTCGAGCGACTGGCCCCGGTTGAGACGCGGGTCGCAGGCCGTCTCGTAGCGGGTCGCGAGGTCGCCCTCGGCGATCTCGTGGCCGCCGCCCACGCACTCCGTCACGTCGTCGCCGGTGAACTCGATGTGGATGCCGCCCGGGTGGGTGCCCAGCGAGCGGTGGACCTCGAAGAAG
Organism: Nonomuraea roseoviolacea subsp. carminata; assembly: GCF_024172185.1. Taxonomy (GTDB): domain Bacteria; phylum Actinomycetota; class Actinomycetes; order Streptosporangiales; family Streptosporangiaceae; genus Nonomuraea; species Nonomuraea roseoviolacea. The sequence goes on along the minus strand of NZ_JAMZEC010000001.1, from coordinate 9,443,798 downwards.
CCCGCCACCTCGTCGAGCACGTCGTCGAGCCGCCGCGTCTTGTGGCCGCTCGGCGCCTCGAACGTGTTGCCGTGCATCGGGTCGCACACCCAGGCCACCTTGGCGCCGGCGGAGGTGACCTCCTTGACCAGCCCGGGCAGCAGCTCACGGATCTTCGGCGCGCCCATGCGGGTGATGAACGTCAGCCGGCCCGGCTCGTTGTCGGGGTTGAGCTTCTCGACCAGCTCCAGCGCCTGGGACGCCGTCGTGGTCGGGCCCAGCTTGACGCCGATCGGGTTGCGGATGCGGGCGAAGAAGTCGACGTGGGCGCCGTCGAGCTGGCGGGTGCGCTCGCCGATCCACACCATGTGCGCCGACACGTCGTACGGCAGGCCGGTGCGGGAGTCGATGCGGGTCAGCGCCCGGTCGTAGTCGAGGATCAGCGCCTCGTGCGAGGAGTAGAACTCGACCGTGTGGAACTCCTCGGGGTCGGCCCCGCAGGCGCGCATGAACGCCAGCGCCTGGTCGATCTCCCGGGCGAGCTGCTCGTAGCGGCGGCCGGCCGGCGACTCGGCGACGAAGTCCTGGTTCCAGGCGTGGACCTGGCGCAGGTCGGCGTAGCCGCCCTTGGCGAAGGCGCGGGCCAGGTTGAGCGTCACGGCGGAGGAGTGGTACGCCTTCAGCAGCCGCCACGGGTCGGGCCTGCGCGCCTCGGGGGTGAAGTCGAAGCCGTTGACCATGTCGCCCCGGTAGGCGGGCAGCTCGACGCCCTCGCGGGTCTCGGTGCCCTTGGAGCGCGGCTTGGCGAACTGCCCGGCCAGCCGCCCGATCTTGACGACCGGCACCTTGCCCGCGTACGTGAGCACGATCGCCATCTGCAGCAGCGTCTTGAGCTTGTTGCGGACGTTGTCGGCGGTCGCGCCGGCGAACGTCTCGGCGCAGTCGCCGCCCTGCAGCACGAACGCCTCGCCGCGCGCCACGGCGGCCAGCTCGTCCTTGAGCTGGTCGCACTCGCCGGCGAAGACGAGGGGAGGCAGGCCGCCGAGCTCGGCGACGACCTTGTCGAGCTCGCCGCGGTCGGGCCAGTCGGGCTGCTGGGCCGCGGGGAGGTCTCTCCAGGAATCCAGATTGCTGTGTGCGCTCACGACATACGAGGGTATGCCACCGGCCCCCTCCGGCAGGACCCGATGTCCACGTTGTGAGAAGGCCGTTTCACGGAGACGACGGCACCTCGACGTGCTCGGGCCGTACGCCGAGGCCGATGAAGCGCCGCGGGACCCGGTTCAGCAGCGGGATCCGCGTCACGTCGGGCCGGATCGGCGGGGCCGGGACGCGGCCGCTCAGCGCCGGGCCGATCAGCAGATTCTGCACCACCCGCTGGGCGGCCTGGGTGACCCGGGTCGGCCACATGCGCCGCCGCTGGAGCCGCCGCAGCACCTCCTCCGGCACCCGCCCGTACGCCCGCAGCGGCGCGGCCACCAGGTTGGCCGCGGCCACGGCGTCCTGGACGGCCAGGTTGATGCCGACGCCGAACACCGGCGACATCGCGTGGGCGGCGTCGCCGATGGCCGTGAAGCCGGGCCGGTGCCAGCGGCGCAGCCGGTTCAGCACCACGGTCAGCACGCTCACGTCGTCGTAGCCCTCGATCAGCTCCGCCCGCTCGGCCAGGAACGGCAGCAGCCGCGCCACCGGCTCCCGCAGCGCGCCGATGCCCCGCTTCACCAGCTCGTCGTGGCCGCCCTTGGGGATGACGTAGGCGAGCTGCCAGTACGTCCCGCGGTCGATCGCCACCATCAGGTGGCCGCGCGAGAGCCGCAGGAACGGCTGCCCGGGGTCGCCGGGCTCGCGCGGCAGCCGGAACCACAGCACGTCCATCGGCGCCCCGAACTCCCGCGGCACCAGCCCGGCGGCCCGGCGCAGCACCGAGTCGCGGCCGTCGGCGGCGACGGTCAGCGCCGCGCGCAGCTCGTGCTCGCCGTCCGCGTCGCGGTAGCGCAGGCCGCGCACCGCGCCGTCCTCCACGATCAGCCCGTACGCCTCGGCGCTCATCAGCAGCCGGAACGACGGGTAGCGGGCGGCGGCCGTGGTGACGAGGTCCAGGAAGTCCCACTGGGGGACGAAGGCGATGTAGTCGTAGGCGCAGGGCAGCCCGTGCAGGTCGGCCAGCCTGATCGGGCCGGTGTCGGTGACGACGCTGAACTCGTACGCCTTGCGGTGCGGCAGCCGCAGGAACTCCTCGGCCAGGCCGATCTCGCCGAGCACCTGGAGCGTCGAGGGGTGGATGGTGTCGCCGCGGAAGTCACGCAGGAAGTCGGCGTGCTTCTCCAGCAGCGTCACCTCGACACCGGCCCGGGCGAGCAGCAGGGCGAGCATCGCGCCCGCGGGGCCGCCGCCGGCGATCACACAGGTCATGGTCCGTCCCCAGGTGCGGCTTCTGGCCGGGTCTTTCCCCGTACGAGCGCACCCGAACACGCGGACATCCGGCGGGCCGGAGGAGCCGAAGTACTGGACGACAGCCGCCGATCGACGTGGGGAGCCGACCGTGACCGAGGAGCTCCACGCCCTGTCCGGCGCCTACGCGGTGCACGCGCTGCCGGAGGCGGAGGCGGTGCTGTTCGAGCGCCATCTGGCGGGGTGCGCGGCGTGCGCGGCGGAGGTGCGGCGGCTGCGGGAGACGGCCGCCCGGCTGGCGCTCCCGCTGGCCGAGCCGCCACCGGCGCGCCTGTGGCCCCGCGTCCTGTCCGCCGCCCGCCTCCTGCGCGCCCGCCGCCCCGTCCCGCACCGGCGTGGGCGGCGAGGACGAAGGCAGGGCGCGGCGACGGTGGCGCTGGCGGCGGTGTCGGTCGCCGCCGCGGTGGTGGCCGTCGTGCTCGGGGTGGCCGCCCGGGACGCGCGTGGCGACCTCGACGCGGCGCGCGCCCGGGAGCGCGAGGTGGCCGCCGTGCTGGCCGCCCCCGACGCGCGCACGGTGCGGCGGCCCGTCGCCTCGGGCGGCATGGGCACGCTCGTCGTCTCCCGGGCGCGGGGGAGCGTGGTGTTCGCCTCGGCGGGCCTGCCCCGGCTGCCCGCGTCGCGCGTCTACGAGCTGTGGCTGACGGGCCCCGGCGGCGCCCGCCCGGCGGCCCTCATCGACCCCGGCCCCGGGGGCGGGCCGGTGCCGATCCGCGTGCGCCAGGGCGACGCGCGCCTGGGGCTCACGGTCGAGCCCGCCGGAGGCTCCGAGCGGCCCACGACCCGCCCTCTCCTCCTCGCCGACCTCCCCCCGGCCTGAGCCCGCGGCGCTCCCCGTCAGGCCCGCGGGGCGGCGGCGAGGCGGTCCAGCACCTCGGTGAGCGCCGCCGTGGCCAGGTCGCGGATGCGGCGGTACTCGTCCTCCGGGTACTGGCGCGGCCCGTTCTCCACCAGCAGGATCAGGTAGAGGTACGCCCGGTACAGGTCGAGCCGCACCAGCGCCCGGGGCGTCAGCTCCAGCGGCGTCACCTCGCGGTAGCCCGCCAGCAGCGGGTCGTCCTCGCGCAGCTCGCCGAAGATGGTCGGCGTGACGAACTCCGCCAGCGGGTCGCCCCAGAACGCCCGCTCGTGGTCGATGATCGCCTGGATGCGCGGCGGGCCCGTCAGGTCCAGGAACACGTTGCCCTGCCACACGTCGAAGTGGACCAGGTGCGGCGTCGTCACCTCGTCCAGCGCCGGCGCCGCGGCGGCCAGCACGGCGGCGATCCGCTCGGCGGGCATCGGCAGCGGCGTCGGGTAGCGCAGGGTGTCGGCCAGCAGCGCCCCCGCCATGGCGAGGTACGCCTCCCGCCAGGTGGCCCCGGTGATGCCCGCGTGCGGGTAGCCGAACACCTCGCCGGTCACCGCGTTGAACCGGGCCAGGTGCCGGCCGAGCTCGCGCCGCAGCTCGTCGTGCCCGCCGGCGGCGAGCGGGCCCCCGGAGGCGGGTACGGCGTTCCAGGAGACGCCGTCGAGCGCGCCCAGCACGAGGTAGTCGCCGCCCAGCACCGGGTCGTCGAACCCGGCGGCCACCAGCGCCGCCACCGGCACCCCCGCCGAGACGGCCAGCTCGCACACCGCCGCCTCCATGCGCAGCAGGTGGCGCTCGTAGCTGAGCTGCTCCAGCTCGGGCGGCGGCGCCACCTTGAGCACCACGGCGCGGCCGTCGTCGAGCGTCAGCCGCCACACGGCGTTGGCGTAGCCGTCGGTCAGCTCCGCCGCGGCGGCCACGCCCGTGCCGAGCGCGCGCCGGGCCAGGGCGTCCAGCTCGGCGGGGGACAGGCGCCGCTTCGTCCTGCTGTCCATCGCGGGGGTCCTCCGGATCCGGGGTCAGGCCGACGCGCGCAGCACCAGGTGGGTGTCGAGGATGACCACCGGCTGGCGCACCTCCTCGCCGTTGATGCGGGCCACCAGGAGCTGCGCCATCTGCCGGCCCATGGCCTCGGTCGGCTGGTGGACCGTGGTCAGCGGCGGGTCGGTGTGCGCGGCCGCCTTCGAGTCCTCGAAGCCGACCACCGCCACGTCGTCCGGGATGGCGCGGCCCGCGGCCTTCAGCACCCGCATCGCGCCCACCGCCATGAGGTCGGAGGCGGTGAACACCGCGTCGAGCCCCGGATGCTCCGCCAGCAGCTCGCGCATCGCCGAGGCGCCGCTCTCCTCGGAGAAGTCGCCGTAGGCCACCAGCTCCGGCATGCCGGAGCTGAGCAGCGCGTCGCGGTAGCCGGCCAGCCGGTCGACGCCCACCCCCATGTCCTGGGGGCCGGCGATGGTGGCGATCGAGGCCCGGCCGAGGCCCAGCAGGTGCTTGACCGCCTGCCGGGCGCCCGCCCGGTTGTCCATGTCGACGTAGCTGTAGGGGGCCGGGCCCACCGGCCGGCCGCCGAGCACGGTGGGCACGCCCATCGCCTCCAGCCGGCCGGGCAGCGGGTCGTCGCCGTGCAGCGACAGGAGCAGCACGCCGTCGACGTGCTGCCCCGTCAGGTAGTGCTCCAGCCGCTCGTGCTCCTCGGCCGACTGCGCCATCGCGAGGATGAGCTGGAGCCCGGTCTCGGACAGCGCCGAGCCGATGCCCCTGATCGTGCCCGCGAAGTACGGCTCGTCGAAGACCCGCAGCTCGCTCTCGGACACCACCAGGGCCACCGTGTCGGTGCGCCGGGTGACGAGGGCGCGCGCGGCCCGGTTGGGCACGTAGCCCAGCTCCTCGATGGCCTGGCGGACCGCCTCGCGCGCCTTCTCGCTGACGTTGGGGGACCCGTTGATGACCCTGGACACCGTGCCCCGGCCGACCCCGGCCCGGGCCGCGACTGCCTCAAGAGTCGGTCGGTTCATGGCGCCTATTCTGCCGGATGATCTGGCTGTACCAGCGTGCGCTGTCCTTCAGCACCCGTTCCTGGGTCTCGAAGTCCACGTGGACCAGCCCGAACCGCTTGCCGTAGCCCCACGCCCACTCGAAATTGTCCATCAGCGACCAGGCGAAGTAGCCCTGCAGCGGCACGCCCGCGTCGATCGCCTCCCGGCAGGCGCGCAGGTGGCAGTCGAGGTAGGCGGTGCGCTCGGCGTCGTGGACGCGCCCGTCCTTCAGCACGTCGTCGAACGCGGCGCCGTTCTCGGAGACCACCAGCGGGATCGGCGGGTACTCGCGCGCCACCCGCTGCAGCACCTCCAGCAGGCCGGCGTCGTCGATCTCCCAGCCCATCGCGGTGACCGGCCGCCCGCCGTTGACGAACGACACGTGCTCGCTGCCGACCCACGGCGAACCCGTCTCCGTCGGGGCCGCCGCCGCCGACGCCTTGCCGCCTCCGGCTCCCGAAACGGTGAAGCGGCTGTAGTAGTTGACGAGCAGCACGTCGAGCGGCGCGTTGATGGTGGCCAGGTCGCCGTCGTGGATGAAGCCGGTGTCCATGCCGAGGTCGGCCAGGACGTCCTCGGGGTAGCGGCCGAGCAGCAGCGCGTCGAGGAAGAAGCGGTTCTGCAGCCCGTCGATGCGCCGCGCCGCGTCGAGGTCGGCGTCGCTGCCGGTGGCCGGGGTGATCGCGTACAGGTTGACGCAGCCGCCCGCGCGCCGGGCGTTCATGGCCCGTACGGCCAGCCCGTGGGCGAGGTTGAGGTGGTGGGCGGCCCTGATGGCGTTGTCCGGCTCCCGCCGGCCCGGGGCGTGCTCGCCCGAGGCGTAGCCGAGGAAGGCGGCGCACCACGGCTCGTTGACCGTGCCGAAGGTGTGCACGTGGTCCTTGAGCGCGTCGTGGACGCACAAGGCGTACTCGGCGAAGCGGTAGGCGGTGTCGCGCTCGGGCCAGCCGCCCGCGTCCTCCAGCGCCTGCGGCAGGTCCCAGTGGTAGAGGGTCAGCCACGGGTCGATGCCGCGGGCGAGCAGCTCATCGCAGAGCCGCTTGTAGAAGTCGAGCCCCTTGTGGTTGAACGCGCCCGAGCCCTCCGGCTGGATCCGCGGCCACGACACCGAGAACCGGTAGGCGCTCAGGCCGAGGTCCGCCATGACGGCGACGTCGTCCTTGTAGCGGTGGTAGTGGTCGATGGCCACGTCCGCGTGGTGGCCGCCCACCACCCGTCCGGGCCGCTTGGTGAAGGTGTCCCAGATGGAGACGCCGCGCCCGTCGTCGCTCACCCCGCCCTCGATCTGGTACGCCGAGGTGGCCGCGCCCCACGCGAATCCCGGTGGGAACCGCAGGTGGGAGCTCATCTGCTCCTCTTGAGTCGTCACGCCTTGACCGCACCTTCCATCAGTCCGCCGACGATCTGCCGGCCGAACAGCACGAAAACCACGAAGAGAGGGAGGACGGAGGCGGCGGTGCCGGTGAACAGCATCACGTAGTCCGTGCCGTGGGCGGAGTTGAGCGCCGCGATCGACGTCTGAACCACCGGGTTGTCCGGGTTCAGCACGATGAGCGGCCACATGAACTCGTTCCAGGTCTGCATGAACACGAGCAGCGCCAGCACCGCCATCCCGGGCCGCAGCGCCGGCAGGACGACCCGGCCGTAGATCCCGAGGGTGGTCGCCCCGTCCACCCGGGCCGCCTCGACCAGCTCGTCGGGCACCGCCTGGGAGGTGTACTGGGTCATCATGAACACGCCGAACCCGTTGACGAGGAACGGCAGGATGACCGCCTTGAGCTGGCCGGTCCATTCGAGCTTGACCATCATCTCGTACAGCGGCACCATGCCCATCTGCTGGAGCGGCACCATCATCGTGACCAGGATCAGCCCGAGCAGGGCCTTGGAGCCGGGGAAGCGGAGCTTGGCGAACGCGAAGCCGGCCAGCGTCGAGATGAGCACCACCGACGCCGTCACCGTGACGGCGACGATCGCGGAGTTGACCAGGCCGGTGACGAAGTTGGCGTCCTCGGTGGCGAGCAGCCGCTGGATGTTCTCGCCGAGGTGGCCGCCGGGCAGCAGCGGCGGCGGCGTCTCGACGGCGTCGTCGTTGGTGCGCGTCGCCATGATGAACATGTAGTAGATCGGGAACGCGGACAGCAGCAGCGCGAACCCGAGCACGACCTTGGTGAGGAGGCCGGCGTCCCAGAGGCGGTTGTTCACTTGGCCCCTCCGATGCGCCGGGTGAACCAGTAGTTGATCATGGTGCCGAGCAGGATGAGCACGAACAGCAGCCAGGCGGCCGCCGCGGCGTAGCCCATCTCGAAGTCGCGGAAGGCGGACTTGACGATGAACATGGCCACCGTCTGGTACTGGCCGGTGGTGCCGCCCGTCATCATCGGGTTGCCCTCGAACATGACCGGCTCGGCGAACAGGGTCAGCCCGCCGATCGTCGAGATGAACACGACGAACACGATCGTCGGCCGCAGCATCGGCACCGTGATGCGCCAGAACTGGGTGCGGGCCGTGGCGCCGTCGATGGCGGCGGCCTCGTACAGGTCGCGCGGGATCGTCTGCATCGCGGCGAGCAGAATGATCGCGTTGTAGCCCGTCCAGCGCCAGTCGATCATCGTGGAGATCGCGATCCAGGACGACCACTTCTCGTTCTGCCAGGTGATCGGGTCGACGCCGAACCAGGACAGGATCCAGTTGAACAGGCCGTAGTCGCGGCTGTAGAGCTGGCTGAAGACGACGGCGACGGCGACGACCGAGGTGACGAGCGGCAGCAGCACGCCGAGACGCAGCAGCAGCCGGCCGCGCAGCCTCTTGTTGAGGGCGTTGGCCAGCAGCAGCGCGAGCACGATCTGGGGGACGGTGGCCACGACGAACATGCCGAGCGTGTTGACGACGGCGTTCCAGAACGATTCGTCCGTGATCAGCTCGCCGTAGTTTGCCAGGCCGGTGAACTTGGTGTCGCCGGCCAGCTCCCAGTCGTGGAGCGAGACCCAGAGCGTGTAGCCGAGCGGGAACACGCCGAAGACCGCGAACAGCAGGTAGTAGGGCGACACCAGCAGGTACGGCACGCCCTTGAGGTCGAAGCGGGCCATCCGCCGGGACGGGGCGGTCCGCCTGCCCGGCACCTTGCGGGGCGGCGCGAGTTGGAGAGTCATGGAAGCCTTTCGAGCCGGGGCGGGGAGGGGTGGCGCCCGCAGAGGGGAAGGGGCGCCACCCGGTCTTGGGGGCGGGGTCAGCCCGCCGCCGTGACGGGGATCGGTCCGCCGCCTTGGCGGGGGGTCAGCCCGCCGCCTTCACACCCGCCGCGACGAACTTCGACCAGGCCTCGTCGTACTTGACCGCGCCCTGGTCCATGCCCTCGATGACCTTCTCGACCGCGGTCTTGACCTGGGCGTGCTTCTCGCCGAAGAACACCGGCTGGAGGTTCTTGACCGACTCGCTGAAGATCTTGCCGGTCGGCGCGTCGTTGAAGTAGGCGTTCTTCAGGTTCGCCACCTCGGGGTCCTGCTGCGCGGGCAGCGAGCTCGGGAACGCGCCGGCCTCCTTGAAGGCCGCGATGTGGCCCTCCTTGCCGGTGAGGTAGTTCACGACCTCGGCGGCCTCCTTGGGGTGCTTGGTCTGCTTGGGCACCGCCAGCCAGGAGCCACCCCAGTTGCCCGTGCCGCCGGGCACCGCCGCGACGTCCCAGTTGCCCTTGTTGGACGGGCCGGCCTTGCCCTCGATCACGCCGAGCATCCACGACGGGCAGCCCATGGTGGCGAAGCCGCCGCCCTTGATGGCCTTGTCCCACGCCGGGCTCCACGCCTGCAGTTTGGCGGTCAGGCCGGCCTTGCTGAAGGTGGTCACCCAGTCGAAGGAGGTCTTGACGGCCGGGTTGGACTCGATGACGAGCTGGTTGTTCTTGTCGAAGTAGGAGAGGTTGCCGTTCTTCGGCGCCTCCTGGAAGAGGATCACGTTGTAGATCGTGTTGGGGCCGTCCATGAACTTCGCGCCCGTCTTGGCGGCCTCGAACTTCTTGCCGGTCTCCAGGAACGCGTTCCAGTCGGGCCAGAGCTTGCCGACCTCCTCGCGGTCCGTGGGCAGGCCGGCCTTCTTGAACAGGTCCTTGCGGTAGCACATGGTCATGCCGCCCATGTCGGTGCCGAGCGCGAACAGCTTGCCGTCCGCGTTCAGGCCCGCCTCCCACTTGGCGGCGGGGAAGTCCGCCTTGCGGCTCTCCAGGCCGTACTGGCCGAGGTCGGTGAAGAACTGCGGGCGGGCCGCCATGAGGCCCATCGCGCCCTCGTCGATGCCGACGACGTCCCCGGCGCCTGCCCCCGCCTGGAGGCGCTGGAGGAGTTGCGGCAGGTACACGTCCTCGAACCGGTCCGTGAGGTTGGTGTACTTGATCTGGATGTTCGGGTGCTCGGCGTTCCACTTCTTGACGGCCTCGTCGTAGCCGAAGTTCTCGCCGCCGCCGAAGGTGTGCACGTTGATCGTGACCGGCTCGGCCGCCGCGCTGCTCTTGGAGCCGGAGGGCGTGGTGCCGCCACCGCCGCCGCTGCACGCCGCGATGGCCAGCAGCGCCGTCATCGCGGCTCCGGTCACGACGAAGCGCTTGTGGTTCTTCATTCCGTACCCCTCTTGGGTGGTGAATGTGGGAGGTGCACCGCGGCCCGCTCGCCGCGATGGGAAGGTCTTGGGAGCGCTCCCACAAAGAGTGCCCTCATGGCGTGCGGGCCGTCAACGCCCCGAAACGCAACCGTTACCTCGCGGGCGATTGGCCGCCCTGAAAGGGGACATGGCGTTGCAAACGGCGCGATAAGCCCGCTGGGAGCGCTCCCATGCCATCCGCACCATTAACGCCACAGGACCGGACAAGCCGAGTCTGCAACGGGAGCCACCAGTCTCAAGCCGGACCGGATCGTTGAGCCGCGGCCGCCTTGGGACGGAGCCGACCCCCTGCAGCCGCGGTCGGCGAGCCTTCAGTCGCAGTCGGCCGCGCGGGCCAGCAGCAGCGCTCGCTCCCGCTCGTTGCGGGTCAGCGCGGCCGCCCGCTCGAACTCCTCGCGCGCCTCGGCTCGCCGGCCGAGCCGGGCCAGCAGGTCGCCGCGCACGCTCGGCAGCAGGTGGTAGCCCCTCAGGGCCGGCTCGCCGGCGATGCGGTCCACCAGCTCCAGCCCCGCCGCCGGACCCCGGGCCATGGACAGCGCCACGGCCCGGTTCAGCTCGACGACGGGCGTGGGCACGAGCCGGGCCAGCTCGCCGTACAGGGCGGTGATGCGCTCCCAGTCGGTCTCCTCCGGGGTGAGCGCTCGCGCGTGGCACGCGGCGATGGCCGCCTGCAGCGTGTACGGCCCGCGCGCCCCGCCGAGCCCCTCGGCCCGCCCGAGCGCGGCGAGACCGCGGCCGATGAGCACCCGGTCCCAGCGCGAACGGTCCTGCTCCAGCAACAGGACCGGCTCCCCGTCCGGCCCCACCCGGGCCGCGGCGCGCGACTGCTGGACCTCCATGAGCGCGACCAGCCCGTGGACCTCCGGCTCCGCGGGCATCAGCCCGGCCAGCACCCGGCCCAGCCGCAGCGCCTCCTCGCACAGCGCGGGCCGCATCCAGTCGTCGCCGGCCGTGGCGGCGTAACCCTCGTTGAAGACGAGGTAGATCACCTCCAGCACCGCCGCCAGCCGTTCGGCCAGCTCGGCGCCCCGGGGCACCTCGAACGGGATCCGCCGCCCGGCCAGCGTGCGCTTGGCCCGGACGATCCGCTGCGCCACGGTCGGCTCGGGCACGAGGAAGGCGCGGGCGATCTCGGCCGTGGTCAGCCCGCCCAGCACCCGCAGCGCCATCGCCACCCGCGCCTCCCGCGGCAGCACGGGATGGCAGGCCGTGAACACCAGCCGCAGCAGGTCGTCCTCGATCTCCCCGTCGGCCTCCTCCGCCTCGGCCGCTGCCTGGGCCGCGGCCGGGTCGGCGTCCGGCCCCTGGGCGAGGTCGCGTCCGACCTCGGCGAGCTTGCGCCGGTAGGTCTCCCCGCGGCGCAGCAGGTCGACCGCGCGCCGCTTGGCGACCGTCATCAACCAGGCGCCCGGGTTGCGCGGTACCCCTGAGGCGGGCCACTGCTCCAGGGCGGCGACGAGCGCGTCCTGGGCCAGCTCCTCGGCCAGCCCGACGTCACGGACCATCCCGGCCAGCCCGGCGATGAGCCTGGCCGCCTCGCCCCGCCACACCGCCTCGACCGCCCGATGCGCGTCCGTCCCCGTCACCGGCCCATGAGACCAGCCCCCCGCCGCCCCCGCAACCTCAACCACTCCAACCAACCGCCCCAACCGACTGGCTCGCCTCGGCCATGGGTCGCAACCCCGGTCGCTCCCACGGCCGTCCCGACCGGCCGACTCCCCGCCCTGGAGCGGCCCTCCGAGCGGCCCGCTTCTGACCGGCCCCCCGACCGGCCTGTCCTCTCCGACTGACCGGCCCGCCCCGCCGCGCCCGTAGCCGTGGCCCGCCGGCCGGCGGGCGGGAACCTCGACCGCCCTCGATCGGGCCGAGCGCGCAGCCCACCTTCAGCCGTGCCCGGCCCGCCCGCCGCCGGGACCACGGCCTTCTCCTGGGCCGGGCCCGTCCCGCCGTCGCGCAGGAGCCGCCACGTCCCGGCGGTTCGCGGCGCGCGGCGGACCGACGTGGTGCCGGCGTCAGCGGAAGCGGCGGAAGAAGCCGCGCAGGTCGTCCACGAGCAGGTCAGGGGCGTCGTGGGCGGACCAGTGGCTGCCGCGGTCGTACTCGTTCCAGGACACGATGTTCTTGTGGTCGCGGTCGGCGAAGCGCCGCAGCGGGCGGAAGTCGTAGGCGAACGACGCCAGGCCGAGCGGGAAGGTCGTCGGCTCGGCCACCCGCTCGGCGTGGTGGTTCTCGTAGTAGAAGCGCGCCGAGGACGCCGCGGTGTTGGTCAGCCAGTAGATGGTCGCGTTGGTCAGGATGACGTCCTGGTCGGGGACTCCGGCGAGGAGCTGGCCGATCCAGGCGAGCTGCCCGGCGGGGGAGTCGGCCAGGGCGTGGGCGAGGGTCTGCGGCTGGGCCTGCTGGGCGCGGTCGTGGATCGCGTGCTCGACGAAGCCGCCGAGGAACGCCAGGTACCCCTGCTCCTCCGGAGTGAGGCCGGTCAGCTCGGCGGGGTCGCCGGAGGGGAACGAGAAGATCTGGTTGACGTGGACGCCCAGCACGCGGCCGGCGTGGCGGCGGCCCAGCTCGGGGCTGACGATGGCGCCCGCGTCGTTGCCGTGCGCGCCGAACCGCTCGTAGCCGAGCCTGGTCATCAGCTCGGCCCACGCGTCGGCGGTGCGGGCGGCGTCCCAGCCCTTGGCCCGGGTGTGGCCGGAGAAGCCGAACCCGGGCAGGGACGGGATCACCACGTGGAAGGCGTCGGCGGGGTCGCCGCCGTGCGCGGCCGGGTCGGTGAGCGGCCCGACCAGGTCGAGGTACTCCACGAAGGTGTTGGGCCAGCCGTGGGTGAGGATCAGCGGCGTGGCGTCCTCGTGCGGGGAGCGCACGTGGACGAAGTGGATCAACTGGCCGTCGATCTCGGTGGTGAACTGCGGGAACGCGTTGAGCCTCGCCTCCTGCGCCCGCCAGTCGAAGTCGCGCCAGCGGGCGACCAGGTCGCGGACGAACGACCCCGGCACGCCGTACTCCCAGCCGGGCTGGACCGGGCCGCGCGGCACGCCGTCGCTCACCTCCTCGGGCGGCAGCTCCTCGGCGAAGCGGGTGCCGGCCAGGCGGGCGGCCAGGTCGTCCAGGTCGGCCTGCGGGACGTCGATGACGAACGGCGTGATCGCCTCACGGGTCATGGGATCTCCTTGGGATGGTGCGTTTGACGTGCCCAAGCGTGGCAGGGGGCGGCGCGCCGGCAGTAGTGCCTGGCGCACCGGCCGGGATGCGGTTCGGTGGCCGTCGGGCGCCCTTTCGCACGGTCGTCGGCATGCAAAATGCACGCGGACCTTATGGAATCTGCATAATTCGGATTCCGGGTGTTCGGTAAAGGAGCGTGTGCGTGGCCCGTGACCTCTTGCCGCCGCGGCGTTTCACGGTGCCGCTGCTCGGCAGCATCGGCGTGTGGTGCCTGTACAAGATCACCGGCGCCGCGCCCGGAAAGCCGCTGACCCAATGGCCGCCCGTCGGCCAGATAGCGCTCGGAACGGCCGCGATCCTTCTGATGGGCGCTCTCATGGTCGCGATCGTGCTGCGCCGCCTGCCCCGGCACACGAGCCTCTACGCCGTCCTGACCCAGGCGCTCCTGGCCTACGGCCTGCCCGTCATGCTCGGAGCCCAATGGGGGCCGTACGCGGCGCTGTCCGTGGCCTCGGCGCTGCTCGTCCTCACCGGCCGGACGTCCTGGCTGCTCGCGGCGGGCCTGGCGCTCGGTGAAGGCCTGATCAAGATGCTGCTCGGCCTGGGCTGGCAGCTGTCGGCGTGGACCGTGATCGCGAGCGGCACCACGGGGTGCGCCTTCTTCGCCGTGGCGCGGTTGACACAGCTCGCTCAGGACCTCCAGCGCGCCCGCGCCGAGGCGGCGGGACTGGAGGTCGCCAGGGAACGCTTACGGATCGCCCGCGGGCTCGGCGCGGCCCTGGGCGGCAGCCTCGCGGAGGTCCTCGTGGCGCTGCGCCGCTCCGCCGCCGACCTGGACGGGGAACGCCTCGCCCACGCGACGCGGACCGCCCGCGCGGCACTGGCCGAGGTCCGGTCGGTCGCCGACGACTTCAGGGACCGGTCGCTCGCCGCGGAGATCGAGGCGGCGCGGACGGTCCTCGGCGCGGCCGGGACCCGCGTCACGGTCCGCGCCGCGCCGCTCGCCCTGCCCAGCGCGATCGACGCGGCCCTCGCGGCGGTGCTGCGCCGCACGGTCGTCGCCGTCCTGCGGCGGGGCACGCCCGAGCACTGCCGGATCCAGGCCGACGGGTCTGCCCGTCTGCGGGTGACCTTCTCCGGGCCGCCACCGGCCGCGCCTCTCGGCGAACTCAGGAGCGGGTCCACCGGAGGGACCCCGGGGTCGTCCGACGGGGACTTGGCCGGGTCTGTGGGTGGGGTCACAGGTGGGTCGTCCGGCGGGAATCCGGGCGGGTCCACCGGCGGACTCGCGGGGGCCTCCGGCGGGGGGGCGGGCGGGTCGCCCGGGGCGTGGACCGAGGGGATGGCGGAGGCGCTGCGTGAGGCCGCCGCCGAGGTCGGCGACCTGGGCGGGCGGCTCGACGTCGGCTCGGAGATCGAGGCGCGGATCCCGGTCAGGCAGGGGCGCGGCAGGGCGCGCTCGCCCCGTCCGGCCGAGGCGGCCCCCTGGCTGGCCTTCGCCGTGCTGCTGCTGATCGAGCTCGACCATCTCGGCTCGGCTGCCCTGGACCTGAGGTACAGCGCGTACTACGGCATCGGATCTTTGACGCTCGCGCAGGTCTGGGCGGCCGCCGTGCTGCTCCCGTCGCTCGCCCTCCTCCAGCTCCGGCACGTCTTCCCCCGGCCGGGCGGGGAGCCGCCGCGCGCGTGGAAGGTGACGGTGCCGTTGCAGGTCGCTCTGCTGCTCACGGCGCTGGTCGTCGTCGGGCAGGCCATCCCTCCGTCCTACGCCGCGCTGGTCGGGGCCGTCGTCCTCTACCATGTCCGGCCGCCGTGGTCGTGGATCACGGCGGCGTCCGTCCTCGTCGCCCCGGTGGCGATCGCCTGGTCGTCCAAGCCCTGGGATTCCCAGGTCAACGCGCTCGTGGGCGGCGCCATGTTCATCGGCCCGGTCTACGCGCTCTGCGGCCTGCCCGTCGTCGTGGCGCGGCTGGAGGAGGCGCGCCAGGAGACGACCCGGCTGGCGGTGGTGAAGGAGCGGCTGCGCATCGCGCGGGACGTGCACGACCTGCTGGGCTTCCAGCTGTCGGCGCTGGTCCTGAAGGGCGAGCTGGCCGGACGCCTGCTGGCCGTCGACCCGGGAAAGGGCCGCGCCCAGCTCGCCGAGCTGGCGACGCTCGCCGAGCGCGCGCTGGCGTCGCTGCGGTCGATCACCCGGGAGCCGGCCGGTCTCCGGCTCGACGAGGAGGTGGCGGCGGCCCGCTCGATGCTCGCCGCCGCAGGGATCGAGGCGCGCGTCGACCTCGCCGTGCCCGTGCCGCCCGGCCTCGGTGGCGTCCTGGCGGTCGTGCTGCGTGAGGCGGTCACGAACGTGGTGCGGCATTCGCGCGCCGGCGTCTGCTCCATCGAGGCGTCGCGCGACGGCGACACCTACCGGCTGCGGGTCACCAACGACGGCGTGCGCGCCGGGGACGAAGAGGCCGGCGGCGCCGGGTGGCGCTCCGGCTCGGCGCAGGACTCTCAGGACGGTGAGCCCGGTGGCGTCCGGTGGCGTTCCGGTTCGGCGCACGGCTGCCGGGACGGCGAGCGTTCCGGCACGGGGCTGGCCAACCTGCGAGCGCGGGCCGAGGAGGTGGGCGGGCGCCTCCTGGTCCGCGACGGGACGGACGAGTTCGGCCTCACCGTCGAGGTGCCCGCGGCGGTCGGCGTCGAACGGGCCGGCGCCCCGACCGCGGCCTGAGCGCGCGAGTCGCGGGCGCGCGGCCGGCGTCTCGACCGCGGCCTGAGCGCGGGAGTCGCGGGCGCGGGGCCGGCGTCTCGACCGCGGCCTGAACGGGTCGGCCCCGGACAGCGCGGGCGGCTCAGAGCCAGCCGGCCTCGGTGGCGATCCGGATGGCGTCCACCCGGTTGCGGGCGTTCAGCTTGGTGACGGCCGAGGCGAGGTAGTTGCGCACGGTCCCGTAGGACAGGCCGACCTGCGTGGCGATCTCGGCCGGTTCGGCGCCGGACGCGGTCAGCCGCAGCACCTCGGTCTCCCGGTCGGTCAGCGGGCTGCCCTGGACGTCCAGCGCGGCGAACGCGAGCTGCGGATCCACGACCCGTCCCCCGGCCGCGACGGTGCGGATCGCCCCGGCCAGCTCGGCGGGCCCGGTGTCCTTGACCATGAAGCCCGCGACGTGCGCCGACAGCGCCCGGCGCAGCGTGCCGGGCCGTCCGACGCCGGTGAGGACGAGCGTCCGGCATTCGGGCAGGCGCTCGTGCAGCAGGGCCGCGGCGGTCAGCCCGTCCATGCCGGGCAGCTCGATGTCGATCACCGCGACGTCCGGGCGGGTGGCGAGCGCCGCCGCGACGATCGTGTCCCCGGCCTCGACCTGGGCGACGACCTCGATGCCGTCCTCCAGGTCCAGCAGCCCGGCCAGCGCCTCCCGCAGGATGCGCATGTCCTCCGCCAACAGCACCCTGATCACAGGTAACCCCCGCCCCTCACGACCTCTCGCCCGGCAGCATAGAAGGTCGCGGCCGCGGGGCGCGGGTCAGGCGCCGGGGTCGCGTTCCAGGGACTCGAGCACGGCCTGCTGGCGGGCCGCCGTCTCCGGGGGCAGCGACTCCGCCGGCAGGTCCGCCACGTCGAACACCTGCCACAGCTCCAGCGCGACCCCGTCCGGGCAGCCGGGCGGGACGGGCACCCGCAGGGCCCACTCGACGGCCTCCTCGCGGGAGCGCACCTGGATGAGCCAGAATCCCGCGATGAGCTCCTTGGACTCGGTGAACGGGCCGTCGAGCACGGTCGGCCGGCCGCCGCGGTAGGCGATGCGTGCCCCCTTCGAGCTGGGGTGCAGCCCCTCGGCGGCGACCAGCACGCCGGCCTCGGCCAGCGACTCGTTGTACTCGACCATCGCCTCGACGTACGCGCGGTCGGGCAGGGCTCCCGCCTCGGTCTCGGCGTTCCCCTTGCCCACGATCATGAACTTCACGACACCGTCTCCTTCGCGCGGCGCTCGGCCGGGACCCGGCCGGGCCCCGCACCCATCCTCGCGTCGGACCGGCGGCCCCGTCTCAGCGGCTCAGCGGCCGGGCACGGCCCGCTCCAGCTCGATCAGCGCCAGCGGAGGGCCGTCGCCGAAGTCGTGGTCGTGGGTGCGGCCGGTCTCGGCGAAGCCGTTCTTGGCGTAGAAGCGGCGCGCCTGGGCGGAGTCCCGGAGCGTCCACAGATGCACGTCGTCGTACCCGGCGTCGCGCACGCGGTCCAGGACGGCCGCCAGCAGGACCATCGCGACGCCGCTGCCCCAGACGTCCGGATGGGCGAAGAAGGCGTGGATCTCCGCGGCGCCGGGGCGGGACGTGGAGGCCCCGAACCGGGCGAAGGCCCCCGGCCGCTCGTTCAGGCGCGCCATCAGGATCGTGTCCACGCCCTCGGCCAGAACGCCGTGCCACTTGGTACGCCGCTCCTCGATCCCGGCCGCGGCGACCCGCGGCGTGCAGAGCGGGCCGTGCGAGACGCCCCACGACAGGGCGTGGATCTCGCCAAGGACGTCCCCGTCGCCGGTTTGCGCGGGGTGGACGGTGATCACGTCAGGCATGGTGCCGACCCTACAAAACACGAGCGAGCGCGCGCCCGGGGGGATGGCGCGCGCTCGCTCGTGGGGAGAGGGAGGGGGGAGAAGGGGGGAGGGGGACCGGGGGAGGTCAGGCCTTGTAGTTGGGGTAGCCGTAGCCGACGACCTGGGAGGTCGGCCGGACCCGGGCCTCGACGCGGCCGTTGCCGGTGTTGCCCTCGATCGTGGAGATGGTGCCGTCGCCGTTGTCCTTGACGACGAAGCCGACGTGGTTGATGTCGTCGATGCTCTTGCTGCCGCTCCAGGAGAAGAAGACCACGGCGCCCGGCTTGGGCGTGCTGCCCCAGCGGTGGTTGGCGGCGAACCAGCGGGCGTGCTCCACGGTGTAGGCGTCCCAGCCGACCTGCGGGCGGGCGCCGGTCTGCTCGCCGACCCAGGAGACGAACATCGAGCACCAGGCGGCGTTGAGGTACTCGGTCGGCGCGCCGCCGTCACGCTTGACGGTCTCCATCGCGCGCTGCGAGGTGGCGTACCACTTCTGGAACTTGGTGCCGCCGCCGGCGGCGTTCTCGGACGTGCCGATCTGGGCGCGGGCCACGTTGAGGACCTGCTGCGCGGTCACGTTGACCCGCTGGTTGGCGGCGGCGTGCTGGGCCGTCTGGACGACGGAGGACTGGGAGGCGGGCCCGACCTGCTCGGGGGTGTCCGCATGGGCCGGCGCGACGGCGCCGAAGGCGGCCGAGGCGAGGACGGTCGCGCCGAGGGCGGCGCGGATCGTACCGGGCGTGAGGGCACGGATGAGACGGTGCTTGGCCATCGAGAAGGGATGCTCCTTGCTTCCATGCCGCTTACCGGGTTAGCTGACGGGTTCGGGCGTGGAAGCTGCCCTACGGCACGCGGACGTGCCGATTCACCCCAAGGGAAGTGGGTCCCCGGTTCCGCGCTCAGGCGGATTCAGCGGTCACAGGGGGGTCCTGTGAGTGATTTCAGAGGGGTCGGCAACGAACGGGCAAACCGGACGTAAGCCGACGAACAGGACTTAAGGTAATACATCCGGCAAGAGGATTACAAGTGGATAAATCCCCAGTCAGGAGAGCTGGGCCCGCGCGGCCTCCAGAAGGCCCATCATGGCGAGGCTTTCGTCCAGCGGCATGACATGGCTCTCAGTCCGTCCCTCCGCCAGCGCGTCCCGCACCTCGCGCAGCTCCCCGGCATAGCCGTTGTCGGCCGGGTCGAGCTCGTGGACCTCCGTCTCCATCGACGGTCCGCTCAGCACCAGGCGGCTCGGCGCCCAGAACGGCGCCTGGATGTCGGCCCGCATCCCCGTGCCCACCACGTACGCGCTGTTCGGGTACGGCGCGAGTAAAGACGTCTCCACGATCGCCCGCCGCCCGCCGGGGTAGACGAGCACGCCGCCCGCCTCCGCGTCCACGCCCGACGGCGCGAGGCTGCCCGTCATCCGCACCTCGGACGGCGCCCCCAGCAGCAACTGCGCCAGCCCGAACGGGTAGATCCCGAGGTCGAGCAGGGCCCCGCCGCCCAGCTCCGGCGCCCACAAGCGGTGTTCGGGGTCGAACGGCAAAGCGAAGCCAAAGCTGGCGTGAACCGAGCGGATCTCGCCGAAGCGCGGGTCGGCGGCCATGCGCCGGATGAGCGGGTTGAAGCGCATCCACATCGCTTCCATGAGGAACACCCCGGCCTCGCGGGCCAGGCGCACCATGCGCTCGGCGTCGGCGAGCGAGGCGGCCAGCGGCTTCTCGCACAGCACGGCCTTGCCCGCCGCGATGGCCGCCTCGGCCACCGCCAGGTGCTGGGCGTGGGGCGTGGCCACGTACACGGCGTCGACCGCCGGGTCGGCGCACAGCTCCGCGTAGGAGCCGTGAGCCGACTCGGCGCCGAGCTCCGCGGCCAGCGCGGCGGCGCGGCCGAGGTCACGCGACCCGACCGCGGCCACCCGCATGCCGGGCTCCGCCGCGATGACGGCGCCCACGGTCCGCGCGATGCCGCCTGTGGCCGCGATGCCCCATGCCAGATCCCTCATGGCGAGGGATCTTAGCTTTTTACCCGAATGTGGTGGGATCCGGGCCAAGCCGGCGGTCGGCGTTGAGCGCCCCGATGGCCGCCAGGTCCTCGTCGTCCAGGACGAACCCGAACACGTCGAAGTTCTCCCGGATACGGGCGGGCGTGACCGACTTGGGGATCACCACGTTGCCGAGCTGGAGGTGCCAGCGCAGCACGATCTGGGCGGGGGTGCGCCCGTGCTTGGCGGCCAGCGTCGCCAGCGCCGGCTCCTCCAGCAGGCCCTTGCCCTGGCCGAGCGGGCTCCACGCCTCCGTGAGGATGCCGTTGGCCTCGTGGAAGGCCCGCAGCTCGTGCTGCTGGAGCCACGGGTGCAGCTCGATCTGGTTGATCGACGGCGTGACCCCGGTCTCGTCCATCAGCCGGGTGAGCGCCTCGACGGTGAAGTTCGACACACCGATGGCCCGGACGCGGCCGTCGCGGTGCGCCTTCTCCATCGCCCGCCAGGCGCCGACGTAAGCGTCCTGCTTCGGCGCCGGCCAGTGGATGAGGTAGAGGTCGACGTGGTCGAGGCCGAGCCGCGCCAGGCTCTCGTCGAGGGCCTGCCCGGCGCGCCGGTGGTCGTCGTTCCACAGCTTCGTGGTGACGAACACCTCCTCGCGCGGCAGCCCGGACGCGCGGACCGCCCGGCCCACCCCCTCCTCGTTGTCGTAGATCTTCGCGGTGTCGACATGCCGGTAACCGGCCTCGAAGGCCGTCGTGACGGCCCGCTCGGCCTCGTCGGCGGGAACCTGCCAGACGCCGTAACCCAGCTGGGGGATCGTGACGCCGTCAGTGGTGAGATTGAGCGAGTTCATGGCCTCCATTGTTCACGTCGCGTTCTTCGCGCCGTCAGGCGCCCGGACTACCGTGACCCCGTCGTTCGATGTCAGAGCACCGAACAGCGACGCCGGTGTGAGCCCGGAGTGGGGAGAGCAGGGGTGGCGGAACGGGCGTCGGCCTGGGTGGAATCTCCCCTCCAGATGCTCTGCGCCGTGGAGGCGCACCACGCCGGGCTGCTCGGCCCCGCCACCGTCGTCGTGCCCCGCGCCGGTCAGCGCGCCCTCAAGGCGACCCGCCGCGAGCTGCGCCGCCTGGCGCTGCCCGACGGGCTGGAGCTGGCCCAGCCGTCCGAGGACCTGCCGCGCCGCGTGAACGCCGCCGGCGACGCCTTCTCCGGCAAGGTGCAGATGCGCTGGCTCACCTCCCTGCCCGGCCGGCTCGTCGTCGTGGACGACGGCCTGGCCACGCTGCGGCTGCTGGAGCTGCTGGCGGCGGGGCCGTTCCGGCCGCTGCTGCGGGCCCGCGCCCATCCGGGACGGCTGCGCGCCGCGCTCGGGCTGGCCGCCGCGATCCGGCTGCGGGCCGGGCGCGTGACCGTCTTCACCGCCCTGCCGGTGCCCGGCGACCTCGACCGGGCCGTCCGCGCCGCCGGGTTCGGCCTCGTCCGCCATGACTTCGCCTGGCTGCGCTCCCAGCCGCCGACCGAGCCCGGCCCGGCCGAGCGGACCGTCGTGCTCGGCACGTCCCTGGTCCGCAACGGGCTCGTCCACCGCGACCGCTACCTGCGCTGGCTGACCGACCTGGCCGGCGAGGAGCCGCTCGCCTACTACCCGCACCGGCGCGAGGACCCCGTGGACGTCGCCCTCATCCGCGAACGGCCCGGCATCACCGTGCACGACGGCGGAGCGCCGGCCGAGCTGACCCTGCGCGGCCTTGCCGCCGGGCAGCGCGTGCTCAGCCTGCCCTCCACCGCCATCGCCTCGCTGCGGGTGCTGCTCGGCCCGCGCGGCGTCGCGGTGGAGCCGGTGGCCGTACCGGACGACTGGTGGACCAGCGGGGCCGCCCCCGCGCTGCGATCGCATCTGACGGGAGTGACCGGGTGAGAGTGCTGGCGGTCGCCGACTCCGACTCGTACCTGAAATGGGCGGCCTGCCTGCTCGGCGACCTGCCGGCCGGCTGCGAGACGGACCTCGTGGTGGTGCGCACGCCCATCGCGCCCTCGCCGCAGCAGATCGCCGCGGCCGTGGGCGGGCGTCCCGCGCCGCCCGTGCTGTCGGCCCGCGCGCTGCGGCGCGAGGCCGAGCGGAGCCGGCCGGACGTGATCCTCGTCGCCTGCACCGGCCCGGTCGTGGACGTGCTGGTCGCCGAGGTGCTGGACGGGCTGCGGCCCCGGCCGGTGTTCGCGACCGGCCTGCCCGGCATCTCGGTGCCCGCCACCGAGAAGGCGTGGCTGTTCCGCAGCGGCTGCGACCTGTTCGTGCTGCACAGCCGCCGTGAGGTGGCCGAGTTCGGGGAGATCGCCGCCCGGCTCGGCGGGGGAGGGGCGATCGGGCTGGCCCGGCTGCCGTTCCTGCGCCCCGGCCGGGCCGCGGCCGGCGGCAACCGGGTGGTGTTCGCCACCCAGGCCAAGGTGCCGGTGGAGCGGGAGGAGCGCGAGCGGGTGCTGCTCGCGCTCGGGCGGCTCGCCGAACTGCGGCCGGACCTCGACGTCGTGGTCAAGCTGCGCGCCTTCGAGGGCGAACGGCAGACCCACCGCGAGCGCCACCCCTACCAGCGGCTCTGGCGCGAGCTGGGCGAACCCGGTCGGCTGAGCTTCGCGGCCGGGCCCATGGACGAGCACCTGGAGCGGGCCGCCGGCTTCGTGACGGTCAGCTCCACCGCCGCGCTGGAGGCCATCGCCCAGGGCGTGCCGTCGCTGGTGCTCGCCGACTTCGGGGTCAGCGCCGAGATGATCAACGTGGTGTTCGAGGGCAGCGGGCTGCTCGGGACCCTCGACCGGCTCGCCGAGGGCGACTTCCGCACCGCCGACCCGGGGTGGTGCGCGGCCAACTACTTCCACCCGGCGGAGCTCGACGACTGGACGGGCCTGCTGGCGGGGCTGGCCGCCGGGCGCAGGACACCGGCCCGGTCGCTGCTGGACGGCGCCGAGCACGCCGCCGCCCGCCGGCGGGCCCGGCTGCGGCTGGAGGTGCCGCCGACCATGCTGCGTTACGGCTACCGCGCCAAGCGCCGCGTCCGCCGCTACCTGCGCGCCATCACCTGACCTGCCGCGTCCGCCCCGGTCCTGAGCGCTCCCTTCTCACGCGCCGCCTCTTCTCCGTGCCGCGCCTGCCCGCCGAGCCGCCCGGCTAGCTCGGCCGTTGCGCCAGGGTGCAGGACCAGCGGCCGTCGTGCCAGCCGCAGGTCTGCTCGTATCCGGATCGGAACGACCCGAGCCAGGGGATGTCGTCCTCGTAGCGCGTGGGCGGCGGTGCCGGGGCGAAGTTCGCCGCGTCGTCGGTGCTGCCGCTCCCGTCGTAGCGGGCGACGGTCGGATAGGGGTAGACCGGCCGGGTCCGTACGACGGTGTCGTCCTGGCGCTTGGTGGCGACGAGCCGGTCGGGTGCGACGCCGTTCTCGACCCAGGCGACGGTGGGGGTCAGCGCGTCGATCGCGTCCGGCCCCTGACCGTCACCGCAGTGGGCGACGCCCGGCAGCATGAACAGGCGGGCGAACCGCAGCGTGGCGTCCGTCCCGCCCATGCGCTCGGTGAGGGCGTGGTAGTAGGCGATCGTCCCGTACGGCGAGATCGCCTGGTCCGCCCAGCCGTGCCAGAGGAGGAGCTTCCCGCCCGCGGCGCGGAAGGCCGTCAGGTCCGGGTCGCTCGCGTCGTAGATGCCGGCCTGCCGGTGGATCTCGCGGAACGTCGCCGAGTCGTAGCGCAGGTCGCGCAGGGTCGCCGACGGCCGGACGGACGGGTGGACGAGGTACTTCAGCGCGTTCGTCGCGTTGCCCTCGGCCACGGCCGGCGCGCCGGCGGCGGTCGGGGTGACATAGCGGGCCCAGTTGGCCTCCGAGCCCACGGGCTCGCCCCCCGGGTACATCCGCCGGCCCCGCTCGTCGCGCGGCCCGTCGTACAGCTTGCGCACGGCATCGACCTGCGCGTCGGTGAGGCAGTCCGCGCCGTCGGTCCCCGTCGCGCAGCGCAGGGTCCGCGGATCGAACGTGCAGGCACGCGGGTCGTCGATCTGGCCGTCGGCCAGGCCGTCCCGCGCGTCGCACTCGCGCATGACGGCGGCGTGCAGCGCGGGGAGCTTGGCGGCGGTCATGACGGGCCGGCCCCGCGCGTCGGTGTTGGCCGTGGCGTGCCAGCCCGTGGACCACAGGATGAGCGACGTCAGCAACGACGCCGGGGCGCCGGCGATGACGCCGTCGAAGTCGCGCGGGTAGCGTTGCGCCTCGGTCATCCCCTCGTGGCCGCCCTGCGAGCAGCCGTCGAAGTAGGAGTAGCGCGGGCCCTGCCCGTAGTAGAGCGCGATGAGCCGCTTGGCGACGAGCGCGACGACGTGGTCGGACCGGTAGCCGAAGTCGACCCGGAGCTGCGGATCGGCGCCGAACGTGCCGTCGAAGCCGGAGACGCCGACGTGCCCGCCGTTGCCGGTGGCCACGGCGAAGTCGCCGCGGGTCAGCGGCACGCACCCGTCCGTCGCGTCGGCGAAGATGTCGACGCTCCCGCAGAACGCCCCGCACCCGGTCTGCAGATACCGCTGCCGCCACGTCTCGGTGGGGAGGAGCACGTCGAACTGGATCTGCGGCGCCGCGGTCCCCTTGACCTCGCAGGCCGCCCAGCCGTCCGGCGAGGTCGTCGCGGTCGCGGACCCGATGACCGCCGGAGCGTCGGGCGTCCCCGACAGGTCCTGCCCGGCGAGGGCCGCGCAGTCGATCCTCGGCAGCACCACGGGCGGGCCGGAGGACGGACCGCGCGCCTCGGCGGGCACCCCGGCCCCGGCCGTGCGGGCCGCGGCCTGGCCGCCGCCGGCCGTCACGAGGACGGCGAGGACGGCGAGCACCACCGGTAGCGCCCGGACTCCGGCGGTGCGGCGCGGCATCCGCCCCCGTACACAAGCGAGCAGTTCTCGTGTCATCGCCATACCTGATCATGACCGAAGGCGGGGATCGGCGGAAGGCTTCGATGCTCCGGGGAGCCGACCCGGCGAGCGCCGCACGAAGCCCGCTTCACCGACCGCGCCTCACCTCACGTGCCTCGTACGCCCGGTCCTCCCGGGAGGGGGCGTCCTGGAGGGCGCCGAGCGGGGGAGAGGCGGGTGAGGGGGTGGGGCCGGGCGGGGGTCAGCGGGTGGCGCCGAGTTTGCGGCGCAGCCGGGCCAGGGCCGTCGGCCGCCCGGCCAGCCCCAGCGTCTCCAGCCGCTTGCGCTTGAAGTAGCGCGGGTCGAACGTCATCGCCGACGGCCGCAGTTCCGGGTACGCCTCGGCCTGCATGCAGTAGCCCACCGCCCGCACCAGCGCTGGCAGGTCCACGGCCGGGGGCGCCGTCGCCGAGCCGTCGTCCGACAGCCGGGGCAGCAGCGCGTCCACGAGCGTGACCGGCACGCGGTTGCTGTTCTCGTACGGGGCCAGCCGGTCAAGCACCAGGCCCGTGCCGTACGAGGCGACCGGCAGGCTGAAGTACCGCTGCGCCGTGACCAGCCCGGTCGAGAAGCAGCCGGCGACCAGCTCCGGCCGCAGCGCCGCGAAGAACGCCTCGGCCGGGGTGCTCTCGTCGGCCACCACCAGCCGCACCCCGAGCCGCTCGGCCGCCGGGCGCAGCAGCCGGGCGTGGGCCCGGCCCGCCGACGGGTGCGGCTTGAACACCACGGTCTCGTGGCCCCGGGCGGCCAGCGCGCGCAGCATCGCCTCGTGCAGCGCCGCCTCCTCCTCGGGCGTGACGATGTCGAGCGCCGACAGGTACTGCCCGAGGATCATCGCCCGGGCGTCCATCATGTCGGGCGCGGTGGCCGTCACCTCCCGCACCACCGACAGGAACGCCGCGTCCGGCAGCACCTCGGCGGGCACCCCGTACTCGCTCAGCAGCAGCGGCTCCAGCCCCGGCACCAGGTCCAGGTGGAGCAGGCGGGTGATCCGGCGGAAGATGTCGGCCGGCAGCGGGTCGCGGGTCGGGCCGTAGCTCATCAGCCCGTCGGAGTAGACGGTGATCGGGCAGTCGCGCACCAGCCCGGCGATCGTCCGGGCCGGCGCCACCGCGATCGACTCCAGCACCAGCTCGTCCACCTCGCCGAGCCCCAGATGGGCGCGGATCAGCCGCTCCATCATCGGCACCTCGATCACCCGGGCCTTCCAGTCCGACGGGTGCAGCGGCGCGATGAGGTCGTTCCAGGAGTGGATCTCGTCGAAGCGGGAGCGCAGCGCGGCGAAGCCGGGCGCCCGGTCCAGCGGCACGGCGATCTCCGGGATCGCCGCGTTCGTCGACACGATGAGCACCCGGCGGCCGTCGCCGGAGCCGCCGCCTCCGATGTGGCCGGCGTCGATGGCGGCCGCCAGCGACATGGCCCCGAACAGCGTCGAGGCGTAGCAGACCGTCGTCATGAATCCTCCCGATCCCGGCGTGGCCGGACGAGGGGGCTGGGGGGCAGGTCCGGCAGCAGCGCCCGCAGCGCCGTCTCCCGCTGGAGCGACATCCGCGAGACCGCGTCCACGACCAGGCCGGCGGGCAGCGCCCGCACCGCCTGCGCGCCGCGCTCCTCGAAGCGGGCCCGCAGCCGCGGCGTGAACCGGCCGGCCAGCTCCAGGTGGTGGGCGAGCAGCGCGCAGAAGTTGCGCACCGCCTTGGGCAGGAACTCCTCCTCCAGGTCCTTGAAGACCAGCTCGAAGGCGTCGAAGAAGTGCAGTTGCCGCTCGTCGCCGACCTGCGTCAGCGACCCCGTCACCTGCCGCCGGTAGAAGACGCCCGCGATCGACACCACGGCGAACGTGGCCGCCTCGCGGTGCAGCCGCCAGATCCACGGCCGGTCCTCGGCGGTGTGCAGCGACCCGGGGAAGTGCAGCAGGTCCCGCAGCGAGCGGCGGTAGACCCCGGCCCACGCGTACGGGTAGTCGACCATGGTGCGCACGTTCGCGGGCAGGATCGCGCTCCTGGGATCGAGCACCACGCCCCGCCGCGCCAGCGGAGCGCGGTGCACGACCCGTTTGCGGCCCTCGGCCTGGACGTGGTCGGCCCGCACGAAGTCGCAGCCGAGCCCGTCGATCGCCGCGACGAGCTGGTCCAGGTAGCCAGGGGCGAGCCAGTCGTCGCCGTCCATGAACGTGACGTAGCGGCCCGACGCGGCCGACAGCCCGGCGTTGCGCGCGTCCGCGAGCCCCAGCGGCACGGGGTTGCGGATCACGGACAGGCCGGGCAGGTCGCCGCGGAAGTCCTCGACGACGTCGGCGGTGGCGTCCACCGACCCGTCGTCCACCACGATGAACTCGAAGTCGCGCCGGGCGTTGCGGCGCAGGGAGGCGAGCGCGTCGGCGATGAAGCGCTCGCCGTCCCGCACCGGCACGACGACCGAGAGAGTGATCAAGTCTTTCCTTGCGGGGAACGAGGGGGGACGGGTCAGGCGGTGACGCGGCGCAGGCGGGCCTTCGGGGCCTCCTCGCCGGGGAAGACCCGCTTGACGCCGTCGCCCATGGCCTGCTCGATGATCCGGATGTCGCGCACCAGGTGCTCCAGCCCGGCCGGCTCCAGCGAGGCGGCGTGGTCGGAGCCCCACATGGTGCGGTCGAGCGTGATGTGCCGCTCCACGCACACCGCGCCGAGCGTGACGGCGGCCAGCGAGATCTGCAGCCCGCGCTCGTGACCGGAGTAGCCGACCGGCACGCCGTAGCGGTCCTTGAGCGTGGTGATCGTGCGCAGGTTCGCCTCCTCCGGCGGCAGCGGGTACGTGGAGGTGGCGTGCATCATGATCAGCTTGCTGGTGCCGAGGATCTCGACGGCCTTGTCGATCTCGGTCAGCGTCGACATGCCCGTGGACAGGATGACCGGTTTGCCGGTGGCGGCCAGGGCGCGCAGCAGCTCGTGGTCGGCGACGCCGGCCGAGGCCACCTTGTGCACCAGGACGTCCATCTCCTCCAGGAACTCCACGGAGGGCACGTCCCACGGCGAGGCGAACCAGTGCAGGCCGCGCTCGTCGCAGTACTTGGCGATCTGCCGGTACTCGTCGAGGCCGAACTCGGTGCGCTCCTTGTACTCCAGGTACGTCATCTCGCCCCACGGCGTCTGCCGGATCTGGCCCCTCTGCTCCTCGGGCACGCAGATCGCGGGGGTGCGCTTCTGGAACTTGACGGCCTGGCACCCCGCGTCGGCCGCGACGTCGATGAGGCGGCGGGCGATGTCGAGGTCGCCGTTGTGGTTGATGCCGATCTCGCCGATCACGTACACCGGCATGCCGTCGCCGACGAGCACGTCACCGATGGCGACCGGCGCCGGGGCGGTCCTGGGCCGCGCCTGGACGGGCCCGCCGGGGGCCGCGGAGGACAGGGTGGGCGCGGCGGAGGGGGCGGGCGTGCCCGGCACCAGCGGGGCCACGGGCGCGGCCGGCGCCGGGGCGGGGCGGGCGGCCAGCACCCGGTCGCACAGCTCGCGCACCGCGCCGGCCCCGCCGACGCGGGTCAGCACGACGCGGGCGGCGGCCCGCACCTTCGGGTTGGCGTCCGGCACCGCCACGGGCCAGCCCACCTCGCCCATCGGGCCGAGGTCGTTGACGTCGTTGCCGACGTAGGCGACGCGGGCCGGGTCGAGGCCCTCGATGGCCAGCCAGTCGCGCAGCACGGTCCGCTTGTCGGCGAGCCCCTGCAGGACGGGCACGCCGAGCTTGCGCGCCCGCGCGGCGACGACCGGGTTGTGCTCGGTGGACATGACGAGCACCTTCACCCCGGCCCTGCGCAGCAGCGAGACGCCCATGCCGTCGGAGCGGCTGACGAGGACCATCTCGCGGCCCTCGGAGTCGACGTAGGCCCGGTCGTCGGTGTGGACGCCGTCGAAGTCGGTGATGACGGCGTCGACGTCGATCGGCTCCGGCTGGTCCACGAACGGGGCGAGCGCCCGGACCAGCTCCAGGTCCTCGGGGTCGTCGATCTCGATGCCGTGCCGGGCCGGGACGGGCTGGACGCCGACGGTGCCGAAGAAGCGGTGGCCGTGCTCGCGCAGACCGGCGGTGCGCATGGCGTAGAAGGCGCCGTTCTCGCGGAACTGCGGCTCGCGGTCCTGCCGGCGCGGACGTACCGCCGGGTCGTGGTTGACGCCGGCGCCGGCGGCCGTCCACAGGAACTCGTGCGTCGGCAGCCCCGACACGACCGAGTCGGCCTCGCCGTCGAGGACCCGCCGCACGGCGGCGGACAGGTCGGCCGGGTCGATGAAGGCGCTGGTGCACTGCACGAGCACGACCACCTCGGGGTCCTCGCCGAGCGCGTCCAGCGCGTGCAGCACCGCCGACTCGCTGGAGGCGGTGGCGCCGCTCAGCTCCTCCGGGCGGTCCACCACGAGCGCCCCCGCCTGCCTGGCGGTCTCCGCGATGCCGGCGTGGTCGGTGCTGACCACGACCTGGTCGATCAGGTCGGCGCGCAGGCAGGCGCGCACCGCGCGGGCCACCAGCGGCACCCCGCCGACCGTGGCGAGGTTCTTCAGGGGGACGCCCGCCGAACCTCCGCGGGCGGGAACTACGGCCAGGACTCGCAAGGTGTCTCCTCAGTGCTGTGGGATGCACCCAGAAGCTAGAGGCCCGGATTGAACGACCAGCGTCAGCGCCATTAACGTTCCGTGGGTATCCGGTAGAGCAACTCTGGACGGCCGACGCCGCCGTACTGGGGGAAGCGCACCGCGACGCCCCGCTCCACCAGGTACTCCAGGTAGCGGCGGGCCGTCACCCGCGACACCCCGGCCGCCGCCCCCACGGCCTGCGCCGACACGCCCTCGGGCCGGCTGCGCAGCTCGGCCGCGACCGTGTCGAGGGTGTCCTGCGTCATGCCCTTGGGCAGCTCGCCGCCGGTGCCGCGCAGCGTGCCCAGCACCCGGTCCACGTCGCCCTGGCCGACGATCTCGCCGGCCTCCCCGCGGAAGGCGGCGTAGCGGGTCAGCTTGTCGCGCAGGGCCGCGAACGCGAACGGCTTGAGCAGGTACTGCGAGACGCCCAGCGACACCGCCGAGCGCACCATCGCCAGGTCGCGCGCCGAGGTGATCGCGATGACGTCGCACAGCAGCCCGCCGGCCCGCGCGGCCCGGCACACCTCCAGCCCGTGCATGTCCGGCAGGTACAGGTCGAGCAGGATGAGGTCCACGGGCGTGTGCCGCAGGAAGCGCAGCGCGTCGCCGCCCGAGCGGGCCACCCCGGCCACCCGGAAGCCGGGCACCCGCTCCACGTAGATGCGGTTGGCCTCGGCCGTGATCTCCTCGTCCTCGACGACCAGCACGGTGATCATCGGACCCGCTCCGGCACCGGGAGCCGCACGGTGAACACCGAGCCTTCCACGTCGATCGCGCCGCCCAGCCGCCGCACCGCCTGGCCCACCAGCGCCAGGCCCAGCCCGTGGCCGTCGCCCTTGGTCGTCCAGCCGCGCCGGAACGCCTCGGCGGAGGTGAGCCCCGGCCCGTCGTCGGCCACCCGGATCAGCAGCTCGCCCTCGTCGGCGCGCAGGCACACCTCCACCCGCGAGGCCGCGTCGACGGCGTTGTCGATGAGGTTGCCGAGGATGGTGACCAGCTCCCGCGGGTCGACGCCGAGGTCGTCGAGGTCGCTGTCCGGGCTGATGACCAGCTCGACGCCGCGCTCGGCCGCCTCCGCGCTCTTGCCGAGCAGCAGCGCCGCCAGCACCGGCTCGCGCACCGCGGCCATCACCTGGTCGGTCAGCTCCTGCGCGGCCCGCAGCTCGGCCGTGCCGAACGCCACCGCCTGCTCCGTGCGGCCCAGCTCGACCAGCGTGATGACGGTGTGCAGCCGGTTGGCCGCCTCGTGCGCCGCCGAGCGCAGCGCCTCGGCGAAGCCGCGTTCGGCGTCGAGCTGCCCGGCCAGCGCCTGCAGCTCCGTGTGGTCGCGCACGGTGACGACCGTGCCGAGGCGGCTGGCCGCGCTGTTGACCGCGAGCACGCGCTCGCCGACCAGGTGGACGCGCTCCTCCCGGGTGGTCAGCACATCTGCCAGGCCGAGGTCGGCCACGTGCCGCCCCTCGGCGTCCTCCGGCAGGTCCAGGAGCTGGCGGGCCGCGTCGTTGCACAGCGTCAGCGTGCCGTCCCGGCCGACGAGCAGCAGTCCCTCCCGTACGGCGTGCAGGACGGCGTCGTGGTGCTCGTGGATGCGGCTCAGCTCCAGCGGCCCCAGCCCGTGGGTCTGGCGGCGCAGCCGCGAGGTCACCAGCCACGTGCCGCCGGCGCCCAGCCCGAGGGCGAGCGCCGTGATGAGGCCCGTCCACACCAGGATCACGAACAGCTTGGCGCTGACCTTCTCCACCTTGATGCCCACGCTGACCAGCGCCGTGACGGAGCCGCCGGCGCGGACCGGCACGACGGCGCGCACCGACGGGCCGAGCGTGCCGGTGTAGGTCTCGGTGAACGCGTGGCCCCGCAGCGCCTGCTCGGTGTGGCCGAGGAAGCGCCGCCCGATCTCGGCGGGGTTGGGGTGGGTGTAGCGGGTGCCGTCCGGCTTCATGATGGTGACGAAGTCGACGCCGGTGTCCAGGCGCACCCGCTCGGCGTACGGCTGGAGCCTGGCCGTCGGCGACGGACCGGCCAGGGCCGCCCGCACGTCGGGGGAGGCGGCGACGCTGAGCGCCACGGCCTGGGAGGTGGCGGCGGCCTGCCCGCCGACCACCTCGCGCGCCAGCACCGACTCCAGCACGGCGCCGCCCGCCACGGCCACGGCGACCACGACCAGTTGCAGGAGCAGCATCTGCCCCGCCAGGCTCCACCGTCGCATCCGGACCTCTCTGACCTCTCCGTCGCTCACCACCTCGTCCGTCGCGGATCCGGTGAACGAAACTTACGCAATGGTGACGTGCGTCACCACCGGCCGCATAGTCACGCAGTGAGAACAGTCGCCCACACCCTTGGAGAGCACCCCCATGCGTGACCGCACCCGTTACCTCTACCTGGCCGTCATCGTGGCCGTGCTGGCCGGAATCGTGGTCGGATTCGTCTGGCCGGACGTGGGGCAGGCGCTCAAGCCGCTCGGCACGGGATTCGTGGCGCTGATCAAGATGATGATCAGCCCGATCATCTTCTGCACGATCGTGCTCGGCGTCGGCTCCGTCACCAAGGCCGCCAGCGTGGGCAAGGTCGGCGGGCTCGCACTCGGTTACTTCCTCGTCATGTCGACTGTAGCCCTGGTCATCGGCCTGGTCGTCGGCAACCTCATCGACCCGGGCAGCGGCCTGCACCTGACCGCGGCGGCCAAGGAGGCGGCGGCGGCCGAGGCGGCGAAGGGTGAGGCGACGAACACCGTCGACTTCCTGCTCGGCATCATCCCGACCACGCTCGTGTCGGCGTTCACCGAGGGCCAGGTGCTCCAGACGCTGCTGGTGGCGCTGCTCACCGGCTTCGCCCTCCAGGCGATGGGGCCCAAGGGCGCGCCCGTCCTCACCGCCATCGGCCACATCCAGCGGCTGGTGTTCCGCATCCTCGCCATGATCATGTGGGCGGCGCCGGTCGGCGCGTTCGGCGCGATCGCGGCCGTCGTCGGCGCCACCGGCGTCGACGCGCTCAAGAGCCTGGCCGTCATCATGGCCGCCTTCTACCTCACCTGCGCCCTGTTCGTCGGCGTCGTGCTCGGCGCGCTGCTGTGGCTGGTCGCCCGGATCAACCTGTGGTCGCTGCTGCGCTACCTGGGCCGGGAGTTCCTGCTCATCCTGTCCACCTCGTCGTCGGAGTCGGCGCTGCCGCGGCTCATCGCCAAGATGGAGCACATGGGCGTCAGCCGTACCGTGGCCGGCATCACCGTGCCGACCGGCTACTCCTTCAACCTCGACGGCACCGCCATCTACCTGACCATGGCCACGCTGTTCATCGCCTCGGCGACGGGCGACCCGCTGCGGTTCGGCGAGCAGCTCGGGCTGCTGCTGTTCATGATGATCGCCTCCAAGGGCGCGGCCGGCGTGACCGGGGCCGGGCTCGCCACGCTGGCGGGCGGGCTCCAGTCGCACCGCCCCGAGCTGGTGGACGGCGTGGGCCTCATCGTCGGCATCGACCGGTTCATGTCCGAGGCGCGGGCGCTGACCAACTTCGCCGGCAACGCCGTGGCGACCGTGCTGGTCGGCACGTGGACGGGCGGGTTCGACCGGGAGCGGGCCCTTCAGGTGCTGGCCGGGCAGGACCCGTTCGACGAGGCCACGCTGCTGGACGAGGACGAGCGGGAGCCGGAGCCGCCGACGGCCCCGGCCGACCGCGAGATGTCGCCGGTCTGAGCCGCGGCGGCGGGACGAGGCCGGGCGCCCGCGGCGGGCGCCCGGCCCGTGCACGTCGGGACGGCTCGCGGCCGATGCCGGCGTGCCCCTGGCGGATCAGGACGGCTCGCGCCCGATGCCGGCGTGCCCCTGGCGCGTCAGGACGGCTCGCGGCCGATGGCGGCGTGCCCCGTGCGGGTCAGGACGGCTTGCGGCCGATGCCCGCGTATCCCATGCGGGCGATCTCCTCGTCGATCACCGGCGGGTGGGCCGGGTCGATGAACGGCCAGCCGGTCTCCTCGCCCAGCCCGGTCGCCAGGCCGGGCGGGATGAGCGCGAAGTCGCCGAAGAACGCGGCGATCTCGGCCCCGGGACGCGGGCAGAACGGCGCGTTGGCCTGCTTGTAGAAGTCGCTGACCCGGCGCACCTGCTCCGGCGCGCTGTCGCTGCCCACGTGCGAGATCGCGAGGTAGCTGCCCGGCGCCAGCGCGTCGCGGTAGCGGGCCACGAACCCCTGAGGGTCGTCCTCGTCCGGCACCAGGTGCAGGAAGAACATCATGAGCAGCGCCACGGGCCGCTCGAAGTCGATCAGGGCGCGCACCGAGGGGTGGTTCAGAACCTCCTCGGGCCGCCGCGCGTCGGCCTGCACCATCGCCACCCGGTCGGGGGCGGCCAGCAGCGCGCGACCGTGGGTGGCGACCACCGGGTCGTTGTCCACGTACACCACCCGGGCGTCCGGGACGTGCCGCAGGGCGGCCTCGTGGACGTTCTCCCGCGCGGGCAGCCCCGACCCCAGGTCGAGGAACTGGGTGATCCCCTGGTCGCACAGGTATTTCACCACCCGGCCGATCAGGGCGCGGTTCTCCTGGGTGCCGACGCGGATGTCGGGCATCACCTTGAGCACCAGCTCCGCCAGGTCCCTGTCGGCCTGGAAGTTGTCCTTGCCGCCGAGGAAGTAGTCGTACATCCGCGCCGCGTTGGGAACGTGCGGATCGATGCCCACCGGCGCCTGCTCCATCATGGCGCCCATGATTGCGGATATGACGGACTTGTAGCCACTGAATCCGCTGATGTCAGGGGCTTTTCGGCAAGGCCGCCGACGGCAGGCGCAGCACGAAGCGGGCGCCGCCCTGGCAGTCCTCGACGGTCAGCTCGCCGCCGTGGGCCACCGCCACGTCCCGCGCGATCGCGAGGCCCAGCCCGGTGCCGCCCGCGTCGCGGCTGCGCGCCGCGTCCAGGCGGGTGAACCGCTCGAAGATCCGCTCCCGGTCCTCCTCGGCGATCTCCGCGCCGTCGTTCTCCACGGCCAGCACGGCCGTGCCGTCCTCCGACCCCACCGAGACCCTGACGTACCGGTCGGCGTGCCGCTCGGCGTTGTCGAGCAGGTTCGTCAGCAGCCGGGCGAGCTGCAGCCGTACGCCCAGGACGACCACGCCGTCCTCGACCGCCAGCCGGATCGGGACCCGGTCCTTGCGGACGGTCAGCTCCTCGCGGACCAGCGCGCCGAGGTCCACCCACTCCTTCGCCGCGTCGTCCACGCGCGAGCCGATCCGGGCCAGCAGGAGGAGGTCGGTGATGATCGCCTCCAGCCGGTCGGTGTCGCGCAGCGCGCCGGTCACGAGCGCGTCAAGGTCGGTGTCGTCCGGGTAGAGCTGGGCGCTCTCCAACTGGGCGCGCAGCCCGGCGATGGGGGTGCGCAGCTCGTGGGAGGCGTCCGAGGCGAACTGGCGCTGCTGGCGGGCCGAGCGCTCCAGGCGAGCGAGCGTCCCGTTGATGGAGGCGGCCAGCCCGGACAGCTCGTCGTCCCCGCCCGGCTGCATCACCCGGCGGCTCAGGTCGCTGGCGTTGATCTCGTCGAGCTGGGCGCGCATGGCCGCCACCGGACGCAGCGCCCGTCCCATGATCATCCAGGTGGCCCAGCCGGTGATGCCGATGAGGATCGCGATCTCGATCGCGGCCACGGTCTCCAGCGTGTGGTCGGCCAGCACGGCGGGGGTCCGGCGCCCGGCGTACACGACGCTGGAGTCCGGTTCGAGGGACACGCGGACGGCGGTCATGAACAGGCACATCCCCGGCACGCAGGGCCGTGAGGTGACGACGCGGTCGTCGGGGGTCGGCCACACGTCGCTCAGGCGGGGCATGGAGGCGGCCCCGTCACTGGCCGCGCTGATCGTGCCCTGCGGGTTGACGACCTGGATGAGCGGCACGGTGGGGT
Source organism: Nonomuraea roseoviolacea subsp. carminata (assembly GCF_024172185.1). GTDB lineage: Bacteria > Actinomycetota > Actinomycetes > Streptosporangiales > Streptosporangiaceae > Nonomuraea > Nonomuraea roseoviolacea. The sequence goes on along the minus strand of NZ_JAMZEC010000001.1, from coordinate 9,408,671 downwards.
CGAGCACCGGGATCCGGCCGCCCCGCCACAACGCTCCGGTACGGGTCTCGGCGGCGATCCGCTCGGCGGTGTTCCGCGTGTCACGCGACACGCTGGCCGCGACCCAGGCGCGCGTCACGGTGACCGCCCCGACCCCGAACGGGATCAGCAGCACCGCCGCGACGAGCGTCGTGACGAGCGTGACACGCCCGCGCAGGGAGCGTGCCCAATTGCGGGACACGACCCGAGGTTACTAACCGTGACATTCGCCGTTAGTCGCGTGCAGGGAAAGATTCGCCCAACGCCCGCTACCCACCCATCCCGGCCCGCGCCGAGCGCTCGCACTCCTCGCCGCGCCACCCACCCACCCCGGCCCGCGCCGAGCGCTCGCACTCCTCGCCCGCGCCGGCCGCCCGCACCGCTCGCTCCCCACTCCCCGCTGCAACGTCCGCCCGGGCCGAGCGCCGCCCGTGGTGCGGCGGGTGCTCGTCCCGGGCGCGGGCAGGGAAGGGCCGCACGTGGGCCGTCCTCTGACGTGACGCGCCGGCGGGTGGCGGGGCGTCCTGGCGCGCCCTGCGACTGGGCGCCCTGCCCACCGGTCCGAACGCCCGCCCTACCGAACGCCCGCCCTACCGAACGCCCGCCCTACCGAACGCCTGCCCGCCCGACCGCGCGGGCGCCCGCCCGAGTGCCGGCCCGACCGAGCGCGCGCCCGGACTGAGCCCGGACTGAGCCTGGACTGAGCGCGCGCCCGGACTGAGCGCGCCCGGACTGAGCGTCCGCGCGCGGCGTGGCGGGTGCCGGCGTCGGGCGGGGCCGGGCAGTGCGGGTGCCGGCGTCGGGCGGGGCCGGGCAGTAACGAGGGACGACCGGCGAACCGGGACGGCCGGGTCAGGAGGTCGCGGAGCCGAGCTGGAGCCAGATCGTGGTGTCGGGGGCCACCGCGCCGGGGTCGGGCTGCGGGCCGCTCGACAGCAGGACCTCGCCGGACAGCCCCAGCCCGGCCAGGGATACCGGCTCGTCGCCCGTGTTGAGCACGACGGCCAGCCCGGGGGAGCGTTCCAGCGCCAGCACGTCCTCGCGCAGCTCCGGAGCGGGGACCTCCAGCCAGCGCAGGGTGCCGCCGCCCAGCGCCGGGTGCTCCTTGCGCAGCCGCAGCGCCGCCCGGTAGAGGTTCAGCGTCGAGCCGGGGTCGTCCTGCTGCGCCTCGGCCGACAGCTCCCGCCATTCCTCGGGGATCGGCAGCCAGGGCTCGCGCCAGCCGCAGCCGGGCTCGGTGGTCCACGGCAGGGGCACGCGGCAGCCGTCGCGGCTCTCGCCGCTGCGCTTGAACGCCGGGTCCTGGCGCAGCTCGTCGGGCAGGTCGAGGACCTCGGGCAGGCCCAGCTCCTCGCCGTTGTAGAGGTAGGCGGAGCCGGGCAGCGCCAGCATGAGCAGCGTGGCGGCGCGGGCGCGGGCCAGGCCGCCGTGGCGGGTGACGTGGCGCGGCTTGTCGTGGTTGGACAGCACCCACGTGGTGGGCGCGCCGACCAGCTCGGCCTCGGCCAGCGACTTCTCGATGACCGTGCGGAACGACTTGGCGTGGTAGTCGGCCATCATGAAGTCGAACGAGAACGCCTGGTGCAGCTCGTCGGGCTGCACGTAGCGGGCGAGCCGCTCGGGCGAGGCCACCCACGCCTCGGCCACGGCCATCCGGCCGCCGGGGTAGGAGTCGAGGATCGGCCGCCACTCGCGGTAGATGTCGTGCACGCCGTCCTGGTCGAAGTACGGCACCCGCTCGTCGCCGAGCAGCTCGACCTGGCGGCCCTCCTTCGGCCCGACGTCCGGCAGCCCGGCGTCCTTGATCATGCCGTGGGCCACGTCGACGCGGAAGCCGTCGACGCCCCGGTCGAGCCAGAAGCGCAGGATGTCGCGGAACTCGGCGCGCACCTCGGGGTTCTCCCAGTTGAGGTCCGGCTGCTCGGGCGCGAACAGGTGGAGGTACCACTGCCCGTCCGGCGTCTGCGTCCAGGCCGGGCCGCCGAAGACGGACTCCCAGTCGTTGGGGGCGTCGCGGAAGATGTAGCGGTCGCGGCGCTCGCCGCGCAGCGCCTCCTGGAACCAGGGGTGCCGGTCGGAGGAGTGGTTGGGCACCAGGTCGACGATGACCCGGATGCCGAGCGCGTGCGCGTCGGCGACCAGCGCGTCGAAGTCGGCCAGCGTGCCGAACATGGGGTCGACGTCGCGGTAGTCGGCCACGTCGTAGCCGGCGTCGGCCTGCGGCGAGGTGTAGAAGGGGCTGAGCCAGAGGGCGTCGACCCCGAGCTCGGCGAGGTAGCCGAGCCGGGCGCGCACGCCGGGCAGGTCGCCCATGCCGTCGCCGTCGGTGTCGGCGAAGCTGCGCGGATACACCTGGTACACGACGGCGTCGCGCCACCAGTCGTCGTCGGTCGCGAAGCTGGCCATGTCGTCCTTCTTCCCCCGGGGGTGGTTCACGTTCCGATGCAGGATGACCCGTGCGCTCGCCGGAGGTCAAGCGCAAGTTGCGGAAACTTGCATGGACGTCCCTCGGGCCGGTCAGAGCCCAGGTCCGCGGGTCAACCAGGGGTCATGCCGGGTCTGAATCAGGTAACGCTTTCTGCAAGTTCTTCCAATTCTTGCAAAGTCTCGCTAACGTCGCGGAAACACAAGCCGCCTGCCCAGGCGGCCATATGGATCTTCCAGCGGCGGCGCCTCTCCCGCGTCGCCGCTCCCTCCGTGACCTCAGGAGGTCCGATGCGCAAGCGAGCCATGGGTACGGCGGCACACCTGGCGGCCCTTTCCGCACTGGCGGTCGCCGTGACGGCCTGCGGCGGCGGCGACAAGACCGCGCCCTCGGCGGCGCCCACCGGGTCGAGCAGCGCCACCGCGCCCGCCGCCCAGGGCGGCAAGCTCGTGATCTGGGCCGACCCCAACCGGGTCAAGGCCCTCAAGCCCTTCGCCGAGCAGTTCGGCACCGAGAACGGTGTGACCGTCGAGGTGAAGGAGATCAGCAAGGACAACCAGCAGGTCTTCCTGACCGCCTCGCAGCAGGGCAGCGGCCCCGACATCATGGTCGGCGCGCACGACTGGATCGGCAACCTCGTGCAGAACGGCGCCATCGACCCGGTCAACCTCACCGAGGAGCAGAAAGCCGCCTTCCCCGAGATCGCCATGAAGGCCGTCACCTTCAACGGCCAGGTCTACGCGGCGCCGTACGCGGTGGAGAACATCGCGCTGATCCGCAACACCGACCTCGCGCCCGACGCGCCCGCCACGATCGAGGACCTCGTCGCCAAGGGCAAGGCGCTCAAGGCGGCGGGCAAGGTCAAGGAGGTGCTCTGCCTGCCGGTCGCGCAGAAGGGCGACGCCTTCCACGTCTACCCGATCTTCGCCTCCGGCGGCGGCGCCCTGTTCGGCACCACGTCCACGGGCGACCCCGACCCCAAGAAGGTGCTGGTCGGCTCGGCCGACTCGGTCAAGGCGTTCGACCGGCTCAAGGAGCTCGGCGAGAAGGGTGACGGGGCGCTCAAGACCTCCATCACCAACGAGAACTACATCGCCACCTTCGCCGCGAAGAAGTGCGCCTTCCTCATCTCCGGCCCGTGGGCCATGGGCGATGTGAAGAAGGGCGGCTTCCCCTACGACATCACGGCCGTCCCGTCGTTCAAGGGCGGCAAGCCGGCCACCCCGTTCGTCGGCGTGCAGTCGTTCTTCGTCGCCGCCAAGGGCAAGAACAAGACGCTGGCGCAGGAGTTCGTCGCCAACTACGTCACCAACAAGGACGTCGCCAAGGCCCTGTACGAGGCCGACCCCCGCCCGCCGGCGCTGACCGCCGCGCTCCAGGAGGTCCAGGCGTCCGACGCCGACGCCGGCAAGTTCATGGAGGCCGGCAAGAGCGGCTTCCCCATGCCGGCCATCCCCGAGATGGCGGCCATCTGGGAGCCGTTCGGCATCGCCGAGGCCGCGGTCGTCAAGGGCGGCGACGCCGCCAAGTCCGCCGCGGCGGCGCAGAAGGCCATCGACTCCTCGCTCAAGAACTGACGCCATGGCGCACGACGCGCACGCGGCCGCGGACACCCGCAGGGGCCCGCGGCCGCGCCGGGAGGTCACCACGGCGTTCGTGGTGAGCAGGGTCGCGGTGCTGGCCGTGGCCGCCGCGCTCCTGCTCTACGCCGCCCCGCCGCTGGCCGCCGACGGGTCGTGGGTGTCGCTCACGCTGCTCTGCGCGGCGAGCGCGGGCATCGCCTACCTGTACCTGACCCGGCGCTTCGTCCCGGCGAAGTACCTCATCCCGGGCACCGTCTGCCTGCTCGCCTTCCAGGTGTTCCCCGTCCTGTACACGGTGAGCACCGCGTTCACCAACTTCGGCGACGGGCACCGCGGCGACAAGCCGGCGGCCGTCACCGCCATCGAGACCGGCTCCGTCCGGCAGGCCCCCGGCTCGCCCGAGTACGCGCTGACCGCGGCGGTGCGCGACGGCGAGCTGGTGTTCCTGCTCGTGGACCCGAAGACCAAGCAGGTGCAGGCCGGCTCCGGCCAGGGGCTTGCCCCGGTGAGCGGCGCCCAGGTCGGCGTCACCGGCAAGGTCCTGCGGGCCCCCGGCTTCACCGTGCTCAAGGCGCCCGAGGCCGCCGCCCGCGGGCAGGAGATCTCCAAGCTCGCCGTGCCCACCCGCGGCGGGGTGATCAAGGCCAACGGGCTGAGCCGCGCCGTCGAGGGCCGCGCCGCCCTCGTCTACGACTCCTCCTGTGACTGCGTCAACGGCGAGGGCGGTCCCTGGGCGGCCGACGAGACGCGCGGCTACTTCGTCAACGCCCGGGGCGACCACCTGGCGCAGGGCTGGCAGGTGAACGTCGGCTTCGGCAACTTCACCCGGGTCGTCACCGATCCGACGATCTCCGGGTACTTCCTCGGCGTCTTCGGCTGGAACCTGTTCTTCGCGCTGGCCTCGGCCGGCGGCACGTTCGTGCTCGGCATGGCCGTGGCCCTGGCCCTGCACCACCCCCGCATGCGCGGCACCAAGGTCTACCGGATCGCGCTGATCCTGCCGTACGCGATGCCGTCCTTCGCCATGCTGCTGGTGTGGCGCGACATGTTCAACCGCGACTTCGGCCTGATCAACCAGCTTTTCGGGACGAACGTCGACTGGCTCGGCCAGAGCGGCACGGCCCGCGCCGCGGTCATCCTGGTGAACCTCTGGCTCGGCTTCCCGTACATGTTCCTCGTGACGACCGGCGCGCTGCAGGCGATCCCGCGCGAGCTGACCGAGGCGGCCTCCATCGACGGGGCCTCGCCCTGGTACGGGTTCCGCAAGGTGACGCTGCCGCTGCTGCTGGTGGCGCTCACGCCGCTGCTGATCTCGTCGTTCGCGTTCAACTTCAACAACTTCAACGCCATCCAGCTCACCAGCGAGGGCGGCCCGTTCCCGGCCGAGAGCCCGCAGGTGGGCGCGACCGACCTGCTCATCACCTACACCTTCCGCCTGGCCTTCGGCGCGGGCGGCGCGCAGTTCGGCTTCGCGGCGGCGATCTCGGTGTTCATCTTCGCCCTCGTGGCCGTCATCTCGGCGGTGGCCTTCCGCCGCACCCGCAAGCAGGAGGAGGTCTACGCGTGAAGCTCGCGCTGCGGCACGGCTTCGTGCTGCTGATGTGCGTGTTCGCCCTGGTGCCGATCCTGTTCGTGGTATCGGCGGCGATCAACCCGCTCGGCACGCTCGCCTCCACCGACCTCGTGCCGAACGGGGCGAGCCTCGGCAACTTCGCCGACCTGTTCACCAGCGACCGCTACCCGTTCGCCCGCTGGTTCCTCAACTCGGTGGTCATCGCGCTGACCGCGTCGTTCGCCAGCCTGCTGCTGTCGATGATGGCCGCCTACGCCTTCAGCCGGATGCGCTTTCGCGGGCGCCGGGTCGGGCTGCTGGCGCTGCTGCTCATCCAGATGTTCCCGCAGTTCCTGGCCATCGTGACGATCTTCATGATCTTCACGCGGGTCACGGAGCTGTACCCGGCGATCGGCTTCGACACCGTGTGGGGCCTCATGCTGCTCTACCTGGGCGGGGCGCTGGGCGCGAACACGTGGCTGATGAAGGGCTTCCTCGACACCGTGCCGAAGGAGCTGGACGAGGCGGCCACCGTGGACGGCGCCACCCACGCGCAGATCTTCTGGCGGGTCATCCTGCCGCTGGTCACCCCCATCCTGGCGGTGACCGGGCTGCTCGCCTTCATCGGGATCATGAGCGAGTTCATCATGGCCAGCGTGTTCCTGCGCGACCCCGAGAGCAAGACGCTCGCCGTCGGCATGTTCGGCATGATCGCCGGGGACCAGCGCAACGCCAACTTCGGCATGTTCGCCGCGGGCACCCTCATCACCGCGATCCCGACGGTCGGCGTGTTCTTCTGGCTGCAGAAGTTCATCGTCTCCGGCCTCACCGCCGGGGCCGTGAAGGGATAGGACGCATGCTGCTGTTCGCCGGGGAGCCGCACCACGACGGTTCCGCGCTCTACGTGTCCGAGCTCGCGCCGTCGCTCGGCTCGCGGGTGACGGTCCGGCTGCGCGCGCCCCGCGCCGCCGGCGTCACCGCCGTGCACGTGCGCACGGTGGAGGACGGCGAGCCCCGCTACACGGAGGCCGCCGTGGACGAGCTCAGGACGTCCTCGGACGTCACCGGGTACGGCCCCGACGACGTGTGGTGGCAGGCCGAGATCACGGTCGTCAACCCGGTGACCCGCTACCGCTTCCTGCTGCTCACGGCGCGCGGCCAGGCGTGGCTCACCGCCGGCGGGCTGGTCGCGCACGACCTGACGGACGACACGGACTTCCGGCTCGTCGCCGACGAACCGCCGCCGTCCTGGATGGCCGACGCGATCGTCTACCAGATCTTCCCCGACCGTTTCGGCCGCCCCGGCGCCTCCCGGCCGCTGCCGGACTGGGCGCTGCCGCGCGACTGGGACCGCGACCCGGTCATCCCGAGCGGTCCCGGCACCTCACAGCAGTTCTACGGTGGCGACCTCGACGGCGTCGTCCGCCACCTCGACCACGTCCAGGCCCTCGGCGCCGACACCGTCTACCTCACGCCGATCTTCCCGGCCCGCTCCAACCACCGCTACGACGCCGCCGCGTTCGACCGGATCGACCCGCTGCTCGGCGGCGAGGAGGCGCTGCGGCGGCTCGGGGACGCGGTGCACGAGCGCGGCATGCGGCTGCTCGGCGACATCACCACCAACCACTGCGGCGACACCCACCCGTGGTTCACCGCCGCCGTGTCGGACGTGAACGCCCCCGAGCGCGAGATGTTCTTCTTCGACCCCGACACCGGCGACTACGAGGCGTGGTTCGGGGTCAAGACGCTGCCCAAGCTCAACTGGCGCAGCGACCTCGTGCGCTCCCGCGTGCCGGCCGTGCTCAGGCGGTGGCTGGGGCCGCTCGACGGCTGGCGCGTGGACGTGGCCAACATGACCGGGCGCCATGGCGCGGACGACCTCACGCACGAGGTCGCGGCGCTGCTGCGGCGCGAGCTGGGGCCCGGCGTGGCGCTCGTCGCCGAGCACTCCCACGACGCCACCGGCGACCTCGACCGCGGCGGCTGGCACGGCACCATGAACTACGGCGGCTTCACCCGGCCCGTCTGGACCTGGCTGCGCGGCCCCGGCCTGGACCTGCCCCAGTTCCTCGGCGTGCCCGGCGGGGTGCCCGCCCGCGACGGCACGGCGGCCCTGGCCGCGGTCCGGTCGTTCGCCGCGCGCATGTCGTGGCGCTCGCTCGTCCACTCCTGGCAGCTCCTCGACTCCCACGACACGCCGCGCATCCGCACCGTCACCGGCTCGCGCGCCCTCCACCTGGTGGCGCTGGGCCTGCAGGCCACGCTGCCGGGCACGCCGATGGTGTTCGCGGGCAGCGAGTTCGGCCTCACCGGCGTGAACGGCGAGCACGCGCGCACCCCCATGCCGTGGGAGCGGCCGGCCGACCAGGACCTCGCCACGCTGGCGGCCTACCGGGAGCTGTTCGGGCTGCGGCGCGCCGAGCCGGCGCTGCGCCACGGCGGGCTGCGCTGGCTGCACGCCGACGCCGACCACCTGGTGTTCGCCCGCGAGAGCGAGGCCGAGACGCTGCTCGTGAGCGCCCGCCGCGCGCCCGGAGACCCGCTGCCGCTGCCCGGGCCGGCCACGCCCGTCTACAACACTTCGGACACGAACACGATCCCGGGCGACGGACCCGCGCTGCGGATCTGGCGTCTGACGCGGTGAGCCGATACGTTGACGCCCTGCCTCCTTGAGCGTTCAACTTGATAACCGGGCGTGGTGAGCGTGAACCTTCTGTCAGCGGCCGTCCTGGCGTCGTCCCTGCTTCCGTTCAACGCGGGTGCCACGCTGAACGCCGGCACGACGTACTACGTCGACTCCCGCAAGGGCGACGACTCGGCCGCCGGCACCAGCGCCACCGCCCCGTGGCGCTCGCTGGACAAGGTCAACGCCGCCGACCTGAAGCCCGGTGACGCGGTCAGCCTCAAGCGCGGCAGCCGGTGGACCGGCACGCTCACCCTGTCCGCCAAGGGCACGGCCGCCCGGCCCATCGTCGTCCAGCCGTACGGCAAGGGCCCCCTCGCCACGATCAGCGGCGAGGAGGGCAACTGCGTGGTCGTCAGCGGCGACCACTGGCGCGTCAGCGGCCTGCGCGCCTCCGGATGCCTGTGGGCGGGCTTCGAGGTCGCCGGCGACGGCAACCACCTGGCGGGGGTGCGGGCCGACCACAACGTCGCCGGCGTCTGGATCACCCCGACCGGCTCGCGCAACGTCGTGCGCGACAGCGTCCTGGCCGACAACGACAAGATGAGCGTCAACGACGACACCCCCGACAACGACTCCGGGGCGTTCGGCATCCTGCTCAACGGCGACGACAACCTCGTCACCCGCAACGCGATCACCGGCAGCGACGCGGCGAGCCGCGACTACGGCCGCGACGGCGCGGCCGTCGAGATCTTCGACGGCGACCGCAACGTCGTCACCTACAACCGCGCCCACGACAACGAGACGTTCACCGAGCTCGGGGCGATGAAGGGCAGAACCGCCACGGGCAACGTGTTCGCCTTCAACGTCGTCACCTCCTCGCTGCAGCAGAGCTCGTTCCTCGTCACCCGCGGCCCGCGGCACGTCGTGGGGCCGGTGCTCGGCACGATCGCGGTGCACAACTCGGTGTACCTGGCCGGGCGGCGCACCGTCGGCTGGTCCTGCCACGGCGGCTGCTCGCCGTCGGTCCTGCGGCTGCGCAACAACGCCGTCGAGGTCGGCGGCCAGACCGGCTACGAGGACGGCAGGGGCGCCGACGAGGCGGGCGGCGTCTACAAGGGCCGCTCGGCCCGCTTCCGGCCCGGCCCGCGGACCGCCATGGCCGACCCGCGCTTCGTCTCGCGCACCGACCTGCGGCTGCGGCCCGGCTCCCCGGCGCTGCGCAACGGGCTGCCGCTGTCGGCGGCCTGGTTCGGCGGCACCGCCCTGACCTCGGACATCGCGGGCAAGCCGCTGTCGTCGCCGCCGTCGGCGGGCGCCTACCAGCCCTGACGGTCAGGGGCGGGGGAGACCGCGGATGATCATGTCGATGGCCGTCTCGAAGGCGCGGTCCGCCTCCTCCGGGTCGTCGCGGCCGACGTGGCCGCGGCGCTCGGTCATCATCAGCCCGCTCACGAATCCGTTGAGCACGTCGGCCGTGCGCCTCCGCTCGGCCTCCGGCACCCCGGCGTCGGCCAGGATCGGGAACAGGACGTCCCACAGCCCGCCCCGGTAGCCGCCGACGATCTCCGGGTGGGTGTGGATGTACACCCACAGCGACGGGTAGGTCTTCACCAGCCGCCGATAGGCGTGGGCCAGCAGGCGCAGCCTCTCCTGCCAGGGCAGGCTCTCGTCGGTCGGCAGCGCCAGGCGCCCGGCCATGGTCCGGCAGATCTGGCTGAGCAGCGCCGTCTTGTTCTCGACGTGGTGGTAGAGCGACATGGGGTTCACGTCGAGGGCCGCGGCGAGCTTGCGCATGGAGAGCGCCTCCACGCCGCCCTCCTCCACCAGGCGCAGCGCCGTCGAGTAGATCTCCTCGGGAGTGAGGGGGGCACCCCTGCGCGCACTGACAGCCATACAGCGTATGCTAGCGATAGCCATACGGTGTATGGCTACGTACGGGCCATCGTTATGGCTGCTCGAGAGGCGATACCAGGGAGCGTTCATGAAGCAGATCCCCTCTCCGTCCGGGTTGCCGATCCTCGGCAACACCCTGCAGATCCCGGCGCACTCGCCCATGGCGCACTTCACCGAGCTCGCCGGCAGGTACGACGAGGGCCTGTTCCAGCTCGACCTCCTCGGCCGCAAGGTGGTCTTCGTCTACGACCCCGACCTGGTGGCCGAGCTGTGCGACGAGACCAGGTTCCGCAAGCGGATCGAGCCGCCCCTGTCGATCGTGCGCGACTTCTCCGGTGACGGTCTGTTCACCGCCGAGCTGGACGAGCCGGTCTGGGGCCAGGCCCACCGCATCCTCATGCCGGCCTTCAGCCAGCGCTCGATGAAGGCGTACTACCCGCAGATGCTGGAGATCGCCGACCGGCTGGTCGCCTCCTGGGCCTCCCGCCAGGGCGAGGACCTGCCCGTCTCGGACGACATGACCCGGCTCACCCTCGACGTCATCTCCCTGACCGGCTTCGGCTACCGCTTCGAGTCGTTCCGCTCGCCCGAGCTGCACCCCTTCCTCAAGGCCATGGGCGGCGCGCTGACCGAGGCCATGGTCCGCAACCAGCAGCTCCCCGTGGTCACCAGGCTCAAGCGCAAGAGCGAGGAGACCTACCGGCAGGACATCGCCACCATGCGGGAGCTGGTGGACGACGTCATCAAGCGGCGCCGGGCCGAGCCGTCCGGCGGCGCCAAGGACCTGCTCGGGCTGATGCTGGAGGCGTCCGACCCGCTCACCGGCGAGCGCCTGCCCGACGCCAACATCCGCGACCAGGTCCTCACCTTCCTCATCGCCGGTCACGAGACGACCAGCGGGCTGCTCTCCTTCGCCCTGTACAACCTCCTGCGCCACCCCCACGCCCTGGCCCAGGCCTACGACGAGGTGGACCGGCTGCTGCCCGGCGACGAGCCGCCCACGTACGAGACGATCATGAAGCTGGACGTGATCCCGCGCGTCCTCGACGAGACGCTGCGCACCTGGTCGCCGATCCCCGCCTTCTCCGTCACCGCCCTGGAGGACACCACCGTCGGCGGCTACCCGTTCCCGGCGGGCACGCCCGCGGTCTTCGTCCTGCCCGCCCTGCACCGCCACCCGAAGGCGTGGGAGCGGCCCGAGGAGTTCGACATCGACCGCTGGCTGCCCGAGAACCGGAAGGACCATCACCCGGCCGCCTACAAGCCGTTCGGCAACGGCGAGCGGGCCTGCATCGGCCGGCAGTTCGCGCTCACCGAGGCCCGGCTGACGCTGGCCATGCTCCTGCGCCGCTTCGCGCTCTCCGACCCCTCGGCGTACCGGATGCAGATCAAGCAGACGCTCACCCTCAAGCCGGAGGGATTCACCCTCAAGGTGCGCGAGCGGCGCCCGCACGAGCGCTTCACCACCGCCGCCGCCGTGACCGAGGACGAGGAGCGCGGCGACGGGCAGGAGATCGCGGTGACCGGCGTGCCGCTGACCGTGGCCTACGGCTCCAACCTCGGCACCAGCTCCGACATCGCGGAGCGCTTCGCTGAGCGGGCCGGCCGCTCCGGGTTCGCCACCACGCTCACCACGCTCGACGACCTCGAACCGCCCCGCGAGGGCCTGCTCGTCGTCGTCGCCTCCTCCTACAACGGCAAGGCCCCCGACAACGCCCAGCGCTTCGACGCCCTCGACGCGCTGCCGGACCTGTCCGGGGTGCGGCTCGCCGTCCTCGGCTGCGGCAACACCCAGTGGCCCACCTACCAGGACTTCCCGCGCCGCGCGTACGAGAAGCTGACCGCCGCCGGCGCCGTCCCGCTGGTCGAGCGGGGCGAGGCCGACGCCGACGGCGACTTCGACGGCGACGTGTCCGGCTGGACCGCGAAGCTGTGGGCGGCCCTGGCCGAGGAGTACAGCGCCTCCGCCGCCGACGCCGGCCCCCGCTACGAGGTGGAGGTGCTGACCGAGGCCGAGGTGCGGCCCGCCGTGGTCTCCGAGCGCGCCTTCCCGCTGACCGTCGTGTCCAACGAGGAGCTGACCTCCGACCCGGCCGGGCTCTGGGACTTCTCCGTGGAGGCGCCCCGGCCCGGCGTCCGCTCGATCGTGGCCGAGCTGCCTGAGGGCGTCACCTACTCCGCCGGCGACCACCTGGCCGTCTTCGCCAAGAACGACCCCGAGCTGGTGGAGTGGGCGCTGCGCTGCCTGCGCGTGCCGCGCGACCAGGTCGTGCGGCTGCGCGCCCGGGGCGGCACGCACCTGCCGGTGGACCGGCCCGTCACGGCGGGGCTGCTGCTGACCGAGTTCGCCGAGCTGCAGGAGGTCGCCACCCGCGCCGACCTGGAGGCGCTGGCCGCCCACACCGGCTGCCCGTGGACCCGGCAGCAGCTCGCCGCCCTGTCCGCGGACTACGCCGACGAGATCCTCGCCAAGCGGGTCTCGCCGCTGGCGCTGCTGGAGCGGTTCCCGGCCGTGGAGCTGCCGCTGGCGGCGTTCCTGGAGATGGCCGGCCCGATCAAGCCGCGCTACTACTCCGTGTCGTCCTCGCCGCTGGCCGAGCCGGGCCGGGTGCGGATCACCGTCGGGCTCGTCGAGGGCCCGGCCTGGTCCGGCAGCGGGCGCTACCAGGGCATGTGCTCGGCCTACCTGGCCGACCTCGCGCCCGGCGAGACGTTCTACGGCTACGTCCGGGTGCCCGCGCCGCCGTTCCGGCTGCCGGACGACCCGGAGACGCCGGTGATCCTCGTGGGGCCGGGCACGGGGTTCGCGCCGCTGCGCGGGTTCCTGGAGGAGCGCGCGCTGAGCGGGGCGACCGGGCCGGTCGAGGTGTTCACCGGGTGCCGCCACCCCGGACACGACTTCCTGTACCGGGAGGAGCTGGCGCGCTGGGCCGAGGCGCCGCACGTCCGGGTGCACGAGGCGTTCTCGGCGGTGCCGGGGCACCCGTACCGGTTCGTCCAGGACGCGGTTGCGGCCGAGGCCGAGCGCGTCGGGGAGCTGCTGGAGGCCGGGGCGCACGTGTACGTGTGCGGCGACGGGCTGCGCATGGCCCCCGCCGTCCGGGCGGCGCTCGCCGACCTCCACCGGGACCGTACGGGCGGCGACGGGGAGGCGTGGCTGGCGTCCCTGGAGGAGCAGGGGCGCTACCAGCAGGACGTCTTCGCCTGACCGTCCGCGCCCGCCTCCGGCCGGTGCGGAAAGGCGCAGGCCGGAGGCGGCAAAGGCTCTGCGAGGGACCTGCTGCGCGATCAGATATTGGGATATAACCGCAGCATGTGCGACATATGCCTAAAACATTCTCGAAACGTTGTGGCGGCACTGTGGGAGCCCTCGAAAGGAGGGCGCCGATGCTGTTGCGCATGAGGGTGTCGCTGCCGGACCGGCCGGGCGGGCTCGGCCAGGTCGCCCGGGCGCTCGGCGCGCTGGGCGCCGACATTCTGCAGGTCACCGTGCTCGAACGCGAGTCGGGCCGGGCCGTGGACGACTTCACCGTGTCCTGGCCCGGCGCCGCCACGACCGACGAGGTCCGTGACCGGCTGTCGGCGGTGCCCGGCGTCCGGATCGAGGGCGTCTGGACCACCAGGGAGGTGCCGGGCTCGGCGCCCGACTACGACCTGCTGATGCACGTCGCCGCCGATCCCGGGCGGGCCTTCTCGACGCTGGTGGACGCCCTGCCGGGGCTGTGCTGGGCCGAGTGGTCGCTGACCCTTTCCGGCGGCGCGGTCCGGCACGCCAGCCTGTCCGCCCCTGCCGTGTTCGACCTGGACGAGCCGCCCCTGCGCGCCACGACGCGGGTCTCCGAGAAGCTGCGGCTCATGCTGCTGCCGGTCGCCGCCCACGACCTGCACGTGGTGGTCGCCCGCTCCGAGGGCCCCGGCTTCCACCGCGCCGAGGTGGAACGGGCCGCGCGCATCGTGGACGTCGTCTCCGCGCTGTCCCGGCGCTGAGCGGATCCGCGGTCCGAGGCGTCTCCCGGCGCTGAGCGGATCCGCGGTCCGGGCGTTGACCCGGGAAACGGCGGATCACTAGCGTGATCGGCGGAGCCGTGCGCGGATCCGCCCCCGCGCGGCGCGACGGAGGAGCGGCAGATGGACTTCGAGCTGACCGACGAGCAGCGGGCCTTCCGGGAGACGCTCCGGGCGTTCGTGGACAAGGAGATCGTGCCGGTCGCGACCGAGTGGGAGCACTCCGGCCGCTACCCCGCCGAGATCGTCGACACGATGCGGCGGATGGGGCTGTTCGGCCTGTCCGTCCCGGAGGAGTACGGCGGGCTGGGCGCCGACATGGTGTCGTTCGCGCTCGTCTTCGAGGAGATCGCGCGCGGCTGGATGGGCGTCGCGGGCATCCTGGGCTCCCACTCGATCGCCTGCTGGATGATCGCCCGCCACGGCACCGACGAGCAGAAACGCCTCCACCTGCCCGACCTCGCCGCCGGGGCCCGCCGCACCGGCATCGCGCTCACCGAGCCGGCCGCGGGCACCGACCTGCAGGGCATCCGGACGCGGGCCGTGCGCGACGGCGACCACTACGTCGTCACCGGCACCAAGACGTGGATCACCAACGCCCGCCACGCCGACCCGCTGCCCGTGCTCGTCAAGACCGCCGTCACCGAGCCCGCGCACAAGGGCATGTCCGTGCTGCTGGTCGACCCGTCGGCCGAGGGCTTCACGGTCAGCCGCGACCTGCCCAAACTGGGGTACAAGGGCACCGAGACGTGCGAGGTCGTGCTCGACGGCGTGCGCGTGCCGGCCTCGGCGCTGCTCGGCGGCGTCGAGGGGCGCGGCATGCAGCAGGTGCTCGGCGGGCTGGAGACGGGCCGGGTCAACATCGCCGCCCGCGCGGTCGGCGTCGCCCAGGCCGCCTACGACGCCGCCCTGTCCTACGCCCGCGAGCGCACCGCGTTCGGGCAGCCGATCGCCGACTTCCAGGCCGTCCAGCTCAAGCTCGCCGACCTGGCCACCGAGATCCAGGCGGCCCGCCTGCTCACCTACTGGGCCGCCTCCCGGGCCGACGGCGGCGGGCGGATCGACATGGAGGCGGGCATGGCCAAGTACTTCGCCTCCGAGGTGGCGCTGAAGGCGTCGCTGGAGGCGATGCGGATCCACGGCGGCTACGGCTACTCCCAGGAGTTCGTGGTGGAGCGGCTGTACCGGGACGCGCCGCTGATGGCCATCGGCGAGGGCACGAACGACATCCAGCGGCTGGTCATCGCCCGGGCCCTCGTCGCGGGCAAGGGCCGGATCGGCTGGTAGGAGCCATGCCCTTTTGCCTACGCATCGCATCACCTGAGGTACTCCGGGTAGGTTGGGGCGGGTGTCTTCCGCCCCCACCCTTCCTTCCGGCGCTCGTCCCGCTCCGGCGGCCGGTCAGCGCGAGGAGCGCAGACTGGCCTGGCTGGACGCGCTGCGCGGCGTCGGCGCGATGGCCGTGGTCGCCGAGCACCTGCTCCCGTGGTTCCTGCCGTCGCTGCGCCCGTACTGGTTCAGCCTCGGCGTCTACGGCATCCTCGTGTTCTTCCTGGTCAGCGGGTACATCATCCCGGCCTCGCTGGAACGGCACGGCGACCTGCGGCGCTTCTGGGTCAGCCGGGCCTTCCGCCTTTACCCGCTGTACCTGGCGGTCGCCGCGCTGGTGATCGGGCTGGCCTGGTGGGTGCCGGTGCGCGAGGAGGTGCCGCGCGACGGGTCGGCGGTGGCGGCGCACGCGACCATGCTGCTCGACGTCGTCGGCGTGGGCGGTGTCGCCGACACGATGTGGACGCTGTCGTACGAGATGGTGTTCTACCTGCTCGTGACCGCGCTGTTCGTGATGCGGGCGCACGAGCGCAGCGGGGCGCTGAGCGTGCTGTTCGCCGGCCTGTCGATCGTCGTGGGGCTGGCGCTGGCGGGGGCGGTGGTGACGGCCGGCTGGCTCGCGTACGCCTCGGGCGCCGTGTTCGCCGCCGGGCTGGCCGCCGTCGTCTCGGGCCGGTTCCGCGCGGCCGGCGCCTGCCTGCTGGGCGTGATGGCGCTGGCGCTGCCGGTGCTGGGCGGCAGGGTGCCGTGGCTCGGGGTCGCGGTGCTCGGCGTGATGTTCGCGGGCACCGCCGTCCACCGCTGGGAGCGCGGCAGCGCCCCGTTGTGGCCGGTGGCGCTCACGGGAGCGCTGGTGGCGGCGGCGCCTCTGGGGGCGATCGAGTCGGGATGGTGGTGGGTCCAGCCGGACGTGTGGATCACCACCGTCGCGCTGGCCGCGGCCACGTTCGCGGGCGCGATGGCGCTGCGCGGCCGCCGCCTGCCGCGGGCGCTGACCTGGATCGGGCTCATCAGTTACTCGCTCTACCTGGTGCATCATCCGCTGCTGAAGTACTTCGTCCAGGTCACGGGGGATCTGCGGTGGGCGCCGCTGCCGGTGCAGCTGTCCATGGCGGCCGCCGCGCTGGCGCTGGTGGTGCTGGTCAGCGCGCTGGCGTACCGGTTCGTGGAGCGGCCGATGCAGCGCCTCGGCCGCCGCGCGGCCCGCCTCGCCGCGAGCTGACCACGGCCGTCCGGCCGCGAGCTGACTACGGCGGAGCGGCGGGCACGGGGCCGTACGACGCCCGCTGCCCGGGTCCGGGGCGTGCGGTCAGGGCGGCGGCGATCTCCGGGTGCGGCAGGAGCGCCGCGCGCACGACCGGGTCGTTGTCCAGCAGGAACGCCAGGTGCCGCACCGCGTGGGCGGCGACGTGCGCGACCTCGACCCGTTCGGGAGACGGCGTGGCGGGCGCGGCTCCCCGCGCGATCTCCAGTTCCGCGAGGCCCGCGAGTTCCGCGAGCTCCGTGAGCTCCGCCGGCTCGGCCGCCGGCGGCCACGGCGCCGGATCGGGGCACACGGCGTACGTGAGCACCACCTCGCCCGCCGGCAGGTAGCGCCAGCTCGTGGAGTGGACGACCGTGCCCGGGTCGCCGGCCGCGACGCCGCTGATCCGCCGGGCCGCCTCGTCGGGCGTCTCTCCCGGCGCCGGGACGGTCGCGGCACGCCGGTAGGCCCAGCGTCCGTCGGCGTCCGCCCGTAGCATGAGCGTCTCAACCGAGACCACGTGTCCTCCCGTCACCGCCACCAACTTACTGCCATCGATGTGCAGGTGCGTTCTCATGGCGAAAGAGGTGCCGGCGGGAGAGAGAGGCGGCAGGCCGATGCCCGGGGTGCTGGTGCTGATGGGGTCGGGCGAGACGAGCCCGACCATGGTGGAGGTCCACCGCTCCGTGGCCCGGCGGCTCCCGGCGGGCGCGCGGGCCGTCCTCCTCGACACGCCGTACGCGTTCCAGGAGAACCGCGCCGACATCAGCGCCCGCGCCCGCCGCTACTTCGCGCGCAGCGTCGGCCTCCAGGTGCGGGTGGCCGAGGGCGTGGCGGGCGCCGACTGGGTGTTCTCGGGGCCGGGCAGTCCCACGTACGCGCTGGACCGCTGGAGCGAGGGGCCCGTGGGCGGCGACCTGCGGGCCCGCGTCCGGGCCCGGCAGGGCGTGACGGTCCTCGCCTCGGCGGCGGCCTGCACCGCCGGGGTGGCGACGGTGCCCGTGTACGAGATCTACAAGGTGGGCGCGGAGCCGCACTGGCGGCCGGGGCTCGACCTGCTGGAGCCGCTCGGGCTGCGGGTCGTCGTGATCCCCCACTTCGACAACGCCGAGGGCGGCACCCACGACACCCGCTACTGCTACCTGGGGGAGCGGCGGCTGTCGCGCATGGAGCGGGAGCTGCCGCCGGGCACCGCGGTCCTCGGCCTCGACGAGCACACCGCGCTCCTGGTGGACCTCGCCGCCGAGGAGGTGGAGGTGACCGGCCGCGGCGGGCTGACGATCCGCCGGCCGGACACGAGGGCGGTGCTGCCCGCGGGCAGCCGGCTCACCCTGGGGGAGCTGCGCCGCCTGGCCGAGGGCGGCGGCGCGGCCGTCGTGCCGCCGTCCCCGCCGCCTGGCGAGGCGGCGCGCCAGGTGACGCTGGAGGAGACGATCCGCGCCTGCGAGTGCCGCTTCCAGGCCGCGGTGGCCGGAGGCGACCCGTCGGCCGCCGCCCGTGCCGTGCTCGACCTGGAGGCCGAGCTGGTCAGGTGGTCGGCCGACACCGAGGAGGACGAGGGCGGCGTCGACCAGGCCCGCGACCTCATGCGGCTGCTCATCGCCCGGCTGGGCGAGGCGACGTCCGACGCCGGGGTCCGCCGCCTCGCCGGGCCGCTGCTGGCACTGCGCGACGAGCTGCGCCGGGCCGGCCGCTACGCCGACGCCGACGCGCTCAGGGACGCGATGGGCCGGGGCGGCGTCCTGGTCGAGGACACCCCTGACGGCCCCCGCTGGACGACCTGCCCCGACTGAGACTCATCGCGCGCCGCACGCGCCCACGTCGAGGCCGTGCCGCCCCGCAGGCACCTCGCGGGGCCCCGGCCACCTGCGGCGCCTGCCCGCGTGGGACCTTGCTGCACGCAGGCTCGCCCGTATGGTGGCTTGTCCGCGCGGGACCTTGCCGGGAGTCCCCCACCTGCGGCCTTGCCCGGGCGGGCCTACCTGCGGGAAGCGGAAGGGGGCCGGATGGGGTCACCAGTCGTCGCCGCCGCCCTCGTCGTCGCTCTCGAAGATCTCCTCGATCGCCTCGCCCGCGAGGTAGCCGCCCACGAGGCCGGCCGCGCCCGCCGCCGCCACCGCGCCGAGACCCGCACCGCCGCCGTGGTGACCGCCGTGGTGGTCGGCGTAGTGGCCGCCGTGGCCGAAGCCGTGACCGGCATCGTGGCCGCCGTGCCCGTAACCGTGGCCGCCGAAGTGCGCCAGGCCGCCGAGCCAGCGGTCGATCTCACCCGCCCAGTCCATGGCCTGCGCCTCGTCGTGGCTCACCCGGAAGCGGCCGATCGCGTCGTTCGAACCGCCGAACCGGCCGCTGCGCTTGTCGGCCTCCAGGATCACCTCCAGCCCGTGCGGGTCGGCGACGAACGTCAGCTCCACCTCGCCGACCTGACCGGCGTACCGGGGCGGCGGGTAGAACTCGATCTCCTGGAAGAACGGCAGCTCCTGCCGCACCCCGTAGATCTGCCCGACCTCCACGTCGGCGGAGCGGAACTGGAAGCCCAGCTCCAGGAACGACCGCAGCACCCGCAGCTGCGACGGCAGCGGCTCGACCGAGACCGGATCGAGGTCGCCCTTGTCGACGGCCTTGGCGATGGCCAGCTCGGTGCGCACGCCCACGGCCATGCCCGCCAGGGGCTGTCCCTCGACCTCGTTGAGCGGCGTCTCCCACGGCAGCGTGATCTGGAACGGGATCGCCCGCTGCTCCTTCTCCGCCAGCCGGAACGGGCCGGACACCTGGACGCGGTAGAACTCCGCGAGGCCGCTCGCCTCGCCCTCGCCGCCCTCGATCTCGACCCCGGCGACCAGACCGAGCGTGATGTGCTCGATGTCGGCGTCGAAGTCGCCGCCGGCGAGGCGAACCTCGCCGCTCAGCGCACCGCCCGGCCGGACGAGCGGCGTCGCGAGGACGGTGTCCACCGAGGGCGCGCCCACGCCGAGAGCGCCGAGCATGCGTTTGAAGACCACGGGTTGCACTCCTGTCGATCAGACCGATGACTGATGTCGAACGGCAAACGATCACCGCTGGGCTGTGGTTCCGGAACGCGCGGCGAGATTATCAGCCGGCGCCCTCGTGGGAGGGCCGGTCGGGCGGTAACGCCGGGCCGATCCGGGCGGATGAACCACTGGCGGTGTTCGGTTGATCACTGAGGGGGTGGACGTGTCCGGGTTCGTCCGTACGCTCTTCAGGGTGCCGGTCGTCGCGGTGCTGGCCGTCGCGCTCGGCGCCTGCGGGAGCGAGCCCGCCGGCCCCGCCGACCTCACCGGGCCGCCGAACACCGGGCCGCCGAACACCGGGCCGGGGTACACCGTCAGCGCCGAGCCCGGCGGTGGGTCCGCCGCTCCTGCGGAGACCGGCTCCTTGAGCACGCGACCGTCGCCCACCGCGTCGTCGGAGATCTCCCTGGATCACGTCACGCCGAGCCCCTCGCCCAGCCGCACCCGGACGCACCGGCCCTGCCCGAGCGGGGGCGGCGACCCCGTTCCGGGGCCCTGCCCGTCCCTGGCGCCGCCCGGCACACCGGCGACGACCATCAGCGCCGCGCAACCCACGGGCACCCCGGACGCCTCCACGCCGTCGCCGCAGGAGGACTCCTCGCCCGCAATCCAGGCGTCCCCCGTCCCCACCCCGACACCATGACGGCGGCCGGACCCGCGCCCACACCCCCACCCGACCCGGCCTCCACCTCGCCCGCGCCGGCGACCCCGCCCGCGCCCGCGACCCCGCCCGGGCCCGCGACGCCGCCCGGGCCCGCGACGCCGCCGGGGCCCGCGACGCCGTCCTCCTCCGTGCCCCCTTCACCGGCCGCACCCAAGGGGCCGGGGAAGGGGAAGGCGAAGGGCAAGCCGGGAGGAAAGAGCGCGCGAACAGGGCAGACGGCGCAGGCGCGGAAGGCGGGAGCAGGCGCGCCGGCCGCCCGCGAGGGGAAAGGGCCGTTCGACGCGATCGGGCTGATCACCGTGCTGGTCAGCGTGGCGGCGGCCGTCCTGCTCTACATGGGCTGGGCCTACCTCGACGGCTACCTGCGGCTGTTCAGCCTGCGGCCCACCGACATGGGGTTCGGCGTCCACGAGTACGCCCTCTACGGCGTCAACCTGCTCTCGCCCGGCATCGCCCCCTGGCTGGCCGCCGTTCCGCTGGCCCTCGCGGCGGTGGCGCACCGGGCGCGTCTGGCTGGGTTCGTCCCGGTACGGCTGCTCGCCGCGGGCCGGCGTCTGGCAGCACGCAAGGCGGTCCGCCTGGTCGTGGACCTGCGCTTCGCCGGGGCCGTGCTGACCACGCTCGCCCTGGTGCTCGCGCTGGTGGGGGTGAGCGCCGGAGGCGTCAGCACCTACCACGTGATCGTGCCGCTGGTCTTCGGCCCGCTCCTGCTCACCTGGCCCCTGCCCGGCCGGCCGTACAGCAGGGTGGCCTTCGCCACGAGCGCCGGGATCGCGATCCTCTGCCTGCTGTGGACGGGCGGCCTGTACGCCCAGGAGCGCGGCGGCCGCAACGCCGAGCAGGTGGCCGCGACGCTGGCCGGCCGCACCCAGGTGGCGATCTACTCGGCCGGCACCCTCGCGCTCAACGCCCCCGGCGTGACGCCCGAGCACTTCCCCACGGGCGCCTTCCGGCACCGCTACACCGGCCTGCGGCTGCTCCTGGCCCGCGGCGAGCGCTACTACCTCGTCCCGGTCATCACGCCGGCGCAGTGGAAGGCGGGGGACGGGCGGACGTTCGTGCTGAAGGAGAACGACGACCTCCGCGTCGAGCTCATCCCGGGCACCCGCCAGGAGCGGCCCGGCTGAGGAACCTCACCCCGCGCGGGTCAGGCGCAGCAGCGCGCCGGCCGACGGGGCGGACGGCAGGGCGCGGGCCGCCGCCAGCAGTTCCTCCACCGCCTCCGCCCGCAACGCCCGCCCCGCGTTCGAGCGGAACTTGACCTCCAGCTCCTCCCGCGTCAGCGGCCGTTCCGGGCCGCCCCGCGAGGAGTCCACCCGGTGCTCCCGCGTGGAGCCGTCGTGCAGCCGTACCCGGAGCACCGCCGCGAACGCCCGCGGGAACAGCTCCGAGGCCCGCTCGTCGGCCACGCACCGCACCCGCGCCGCCAGCGCGAGCGCGTCCTCGTCGAGGGCGGCGAAGTCGTCGAGGTCCAGCCCGAGGCCGCCGCCGCCGAGCAGCGCGGCCGCCACGACGTACGGGCCGGAGAACTTCGCGTGGTACGGCGAGCGCGGCCGGGCCTTCTCCTCCGGCGGCTCGGCGATGGTGGCCAGCACCGGGGCCGCCACCCCCAGCTCGGCCTCCGCCACGCTGCCCGGCGCGAGCCCGGCGGCCCGCAGCGCCAGCGCGCAGTCCACGGCCGGATGGGTGAAATGGTTGGCCGGATACGGCTTGTACACCGTGCGCGGCAGCTCCCACCGCTCGCCGAGACCCGACAGCAGCGCCTCGGCGTCGTACCGGCCGTCCAGCCACGCCCGGAAGAACCCGAACCGTCCCTCCAGCACGGTCGGCGGCCCGGTCACGCCTTCGAGCGCGAGCACCGCGGCCGACACCCCGGCGTGCGCCGCCCACCCGCAGTGCGCCCGTTTGACCGTGCCGCCCGTCCGGTTGGCCTCGATGAGCCCGGACCCCATGCTGGCCGCCACCCCGGCCGCGTGCGCCACCCCCTCCGCCGGCAGCCCGAACAGCAGCGCCGCGGCCACGGCCGCACCCAGCGTGCCGCAGATCGACGTGGCGTGCTGGCCCCGCTCGAAGAACAGCGAGGTGCGGGTCTCCGGCAGGTACGAGGCCATGCCGAGACGCGCGCACACCTCGATCCCCGCGGCCACGGCGTCGACCAGCGCGGAGCCGCCGGCGCCCGCGGCCTCGGCGGCGGCCAGCGCGGCCGGCACCACGGACGCGCTCGGGTGCAGCACCGACGGCAGGTGCGTGTCGTCGTAGTCGAGGGCGTGCGCCAGCGTGCCGTTGACCAGCGCCGCCGACGGGGCGGGCAGCCGGTCGCCGGCGCCGATCGCGGTCGCCTCGCCGGTGCCGCCCCACCGGCGCGCCGCCCGCAGCACCGCCGGTCCCGCGTCGGCCGCCGGGTCGGCGTGGGCGGCCAGGCAGTTGCCGAGGACGTCCAGCACCCGTCCCGTCACGTCCTCGCGCACCGCGTCCGGCGCGCCCCGCTCCCGGCAGTCCGCCGCGAAGGCCGCCAGCCGCTCCATGTACGTCGTCACCGCACCGCCTCCCGGCCGGACATCGATCAGAGGACGGCCAGCGGCCGCACCGGCGCCCCCGTGGCCCCCACGATCGGCAACGGGTTGAGCACGAGCAGGAACTCGCGCGCCCCCGAGTCCAGCAGCTCGTCCAGCCGCATGGTCTCCACGATGTTGATCCCCGACTCCACCAGCATGATCCGGTGGACCGGCAGCGTGGCGTGCCCGCGCCCCGGCGGCACGTGCTCGAAGGCGATGGTCTCGCCGCCGACCAGCCGCGGCCGGCGCGCGGCCAGCCAGCGCGCCGCGCCGACCCCCGGCCCCGGCGCGCCGCCGCGCGCCCCCGCGAAGTCCACCTCCTCAGGGGCGGCGGACCAGTGCCGTGACCAGCCCGTCCCGACCAGCACCGCGTCGCCCTCGCGGATCTCCAGCCCGGCCGCGGCCCGTTCCAGGTCGTCCGCCGTGACCTCGTACCCGGGCGGCAGCGCCGGCACCCCGTGCGCCGCGGCCACGTCGAGCAGCACGCACCGCCCGACGTACGGCTCGAACGCGTCGATGCCCAGCTCGGCGAACCCGTCCTGGGACATGATCCCGGCCGCCGGCCGCCCGCCGTGCAGCAGGCCGTCCTGCGAGACGTGCGCGAGCGCGTCCACGTGGGTGCCGACGTGGCCGCCGGTCACGATGATCTCGTTGGCGGCCGAGCCGCCGCCGGGCCGCACGACGTCGCCGTGCCGGCGCTCCAGCGTCATCCGGAACGGCGGGTGGTTCGGGGACTGCGGCATGCCCTTGCGCATCGGCTGCGCGAGGTCGAGCACGCGCGCCCCTTCGAGGGCCTTCCACGGCGGCATCGGCGGCTCCGGGTGGTCGTCAGCGGCGAGGGGGGTCGATGCGGGCGCCGTCCAACGTGAAGATCATCAGGCGGGTGGTGTCCACGCCGACCTTGGCGGCGTCGCCCGCGCGCCAGGCCGGGCGGCCGCCGAGGCGGACGATGAGGTCGGCGCGCCGGTGGTGGCCGCTGCCGGGGTGCTGCCCGAGCTGCTCCTGGTCCTGGCGCTCCTCCTCGTGCCCGAACATCCGCTTGACGAACGCGCCGATCCGGCCCGAGGCGTTCTGGCGGCCGTTCGCGCGCGCCCTCGGGTCCGGCGGTTCGGGCACGGGCACGGCGGGGGCGCCGCACTCGATGTAGGCGAGCCATTCGTGGCCGTGGTACTCCAGCGCCCGCACCCGCCCGAAGAACGACGGCCCCTCGTACGACTCGGGCACCGGCGCGAGGCCGTCGGGGCGCATGCCGACCAGCACCTGCCCGCCGGTGTGCTGGGAGATGGCGTACGCCCTGGGATCGCTCCAAGGGATGATCAGCCGGTGCGGCCCGAAGTCGAGCATGACGTACTGGTTCTGCGGGGTGCGGACCGTCGCGGCGAGCAGGTTGAGCTGCTGGGAGTTGAGGAACGCCGCCACGAACGCCGTCGCGGGGTCGTTGTAGATCTGCGAGGGGGTGCCGACGTCCTGCAGGACCCCGCGGTTCATGATGGCGATGCGGTCGGCCAGCGTCAGCGCCTCGACCTGGTCGTGGGTGACGTAGATGGTGGTGACGCCGAGCGACCTGACCAGCGCCGAGATCTCCATGCGCAGCTCGGTGCGCATGCCCGCGTCGAGGTTCGACAGCGGCTCGTCCATGAGGAACAGCTTGGGCTGGCGGACGATGGCCCGGCCCATCGCGACCCGCTGGCGCTGGCCGCCGGACAGGGTGCCGGGCCGGCGCTCGAGGGTCTCGTCGATGTGCAGCGCCTTGGACAGCTCGGTGACGCGCTGCCGGACGAGCTCGGGGTCGGCCTTGGCGATCTCCAGCGGGAACGAGATGTTGCCGCGGACCGTGCGGTGGGGGTACAGGGCGCCGTTCTGGAACACCATGGCCACGTCGCGCTCGCGCGGGGCGAGGTGGTTGGCGAGCTGGCCGTCGAGCCACAGGTCGCCCTCGGTGATCTCCTCAAGTCCCGCGATCATCCGTAACAACGTGGACTTGCCGCACCCGGAAGGCCCGAGCAGGACGAGGAACTCACCGTTTTCGGCCCGCAAGCTCAATCGGTCCACCGCAAGGTGGTCACCGGGGTAAACCTTGGTCACTTTGTCGAGAACGACCGAGCTCATGGGCCCACACCTTGCGCACGTGTCACCTGTGACGGGGCTGATGGAAGAGGTAGTACATCGCGCCTTAACCGTGATGTCCACCCTTGCATCAAAGATCTCTCATAATCGTGATTTAGGGATGTGTTTCGGCATAACAGGGCTGGAGTCCCCAATTCTGGACGCCATGGGAACGGAAACTCTGGAAGAGCTTGCGGAAATTTTCGGCAAGCCTTTCAAAGTGGGGGGCAGGCGGAGGTAAAGTGGCTGCCATGAACGGTCACGCCCGTCTCGCCGACATCGCCGCCCAGGCCGGCGTGAGCGAGGCCACGGTCAGCCGGGTGCTCAACGGCAAGCCCGGCGTCTCGGCGGCCACCCGCCAGGCCGTGATGACGGCGCTCGACCTCATGGGCTACGAGCGCCCGCCCCGGCTGCGGCAGCGCAGCAACGGCCTGGTCGGCCTGGTCACGCCCGAGCTCGACAACCCGATCTTCCCCGCGTTCGCCCAGGCCGTGGAGAAGGCGCTCACCCAGCACGGCTACACGCCGGTGCTGTGCACGCAGCTTCCCGGCGGGGCGCCCGAGGACGAGTTCACCGAGCTGCTGGTCGACCGGGGCGTGAGCGGCATCGTGTTCGTGTCCGGGCTGCACGCCGACACCACCGCCCGCATGGACCGCTACACCCGGCTCACCGACCGGGGCCTGCCGATCGTGCTGGTCGACGGCTACAGCGAGCGCATCGAGGCCCCGTTCATCTCGCCCGACGACCGGCTGGCCGCCCGCCTGGCCGTGCGGCACCTCGTCGACCTCGGGCACGAGCGGATCGGGCTGGCCCTCGGGCCGCGCCGGTTCGTGCCCGTGATCCGCAAGATCGAGGGCTTCCGTCAGGCCATGGCCCAGCTCCTCGGCGCGACCGACGTCGACGACCTCGTCGCCGACTCGCTGTTCTCCGTCGAGGGCGGGCAGGCCGCGGCCACCCAGCTCCTCGCGCGCGGCTGCACCGGCATCGTGTGCGCCAGCGACCTCATGGCGCTCGGCGCCATCCGCGCCTGCCGCGAGAAGGGGCTGGCCGTGCCGGGCGAGGTGTCGGTGGTCGGCTTCGACGACTCGCCGCTCATCGCGTTCACCGACCCGCCGCTCACCACCGTGCGCAAGCCCATCGGCGCGATGGCCTCGGCTGCCGTGCAGACGCTGCTCGAAGAGGTCAACGGCGCGCCGGCCAAGCACGTCGAGCTCATCTTCCGTCCCGAGCTGGTGGTGCGCGGCTCCACCGGCTCCGGTCCCCTGGTCAACCGGTGACGAGTCCCGCGCCGGGCGGGACCGAGGAGGTCCCGCCGATGGTTCATGACGTGCTCGTGCTCGGCGGCTCCGGGGTGGACGCCACCGTCCACGTCCCCGAGCTGCCCCTGCCGTACGCCGACACGTACGGCGTGCCGCCCATCCAGGAGCGGGTCGGCAACACCGGCGCCGGCGTGGCGCTCGGCTGCGCCGCGCTCGGCCTGTCGGTGGCCTTCGCCGACCTCGTCGGCGACGACCCGCAGGGCGCGATCATCCGTGAGGCGCTGAGCGGCGTCGACGCCCGCTGGGGCCGGGCCGCGGCCGGCACCCGGCGCAGCGTCCTGCTCGTCGGCCCCGACGGCCGCCGCACGTCGCTGCACGACCCGCGCGACACGCCGGGGGAGCGCCTGCCGCGCGAGCTGTACGCCGGCGTCCGCGCCCGCCACGCGCACGTCTCGATCACCGGCTACTGCCGCGACGTGTACGACGACCTCGACGGCATCCCGACCTCAACCGACCTGCACGACTGGGACGGCGTCAACGACCACCACCGCGACTTCGCCTACCGCTCGGACCTGGTGTTCCTGTCGGCCGCCGCGCTGGGGTCGCCCGAGCGGGTGATGCGCCACATCCTCGACCGGGGCCGCGCGGAGGCGGTCGTCTGCATGCGCGGCGCCGAGGGCTGCCTCGTGCTGCCGCGCGGCGGCGACCTGCGCGCCTTCCCCGCCGCCCCGCTGCCCGGTCCGGTCGCCGACACCAACGGCGCCGGCGACGCGTTCGTCTCCGGCTTCCTGTACGGCCGGCTGCGCGGCCGGCCGCTGGAGGAGTGCGTACGGCTCGGCGCGCTGGCCGGGGCCCACGCCTGCACGGTGGCCGGCACCCACGAGGCGCCGATCACCGAGGCGACCCTGCTCGCCCGCCGCGACCGGATCGCGGCGGGCGCGTGACGTCCCGGCGGCGGCGACGAGGAGGCCGACGGCGGCGCCAAGGAGACTGACGGCGGCGCCAAGGAGACTGACGGCGGCGCCGAGCAGGCTGACGGCGCTGGTCGGCCGGACCGGGGCGGCTGACGGCGCGGGTCAGGCCAGGCTGAGGCGGCGGACCCCCGCCATGGTGGGGGTCGGGATGAACTTCACGGGGTCCGCCGGGTCGACGCGCAGCGGGTCGAACCGGTCGAGCAGGATGTTCATCGCGACCCGCCCCTCCAGCCGGGCCAGCGGGGCGCCCAGGCAGAAGTGGATGCCGCGCCCGAAGGCCAGGTGCGGGTTCGGGTCGCGGCCCGGGCTGAAGGCGTCCGGGTCGGGGAACTGCCGCGGGTCCCGGTTGGCCGCCCCGAGCCAGACCATGACCAGCTTGTCGGCCGGGATGGTGACGCCGCCCAGCTCGGCCTCGCGCATGGTGGAGCGGCCGAGCGCGGCGAACGGGGTGAACAGCCGCAACGACTCCTCGATGGCGGCCGGTACCAGGGTGCGGTCGGCCCGTACCTTCTCCTGCTGCTCGGGGAAGGCGTCCAGGCAGAGCACCGTGTTGCCGAGCAGCATCGTCGTGGTGATGTGCCCGGCGAGCAGCAGCACGATCGCGAAGTTGACCACCTGCCGGGCGGGCAGCCGCTCGCCGTCCACCTCGGCCTCGACCAGCCGGGTGAGCAGGTCGGCCCGCGGCTGCCGCCGGCGCTCCTCGGCGTGGTCGGCGAGGTAGGCGCTCATCTCCTTCCACGGCTTGAGCGTGGCCTGCATCTCCTGCTTCCGCGCCTCGGACGGCTCGTTGAGCGAGATCTTGGCGTCGCGCTGGAACAGCGCGTCGGCCCACCGCTTGAACAGGGCGCGGTCACCGGCGGGCACCCCCAGCAGCTCGGCGATCACGATGACCGGCAGCGGGTAGGCCAGGTCGGTCACCAGCTCCAGCCCGCCGCGCTCGCGCGCCGCGTCGAGCAGCTCGTGGGTGATGGCGGCGATCCGCGGCTCCAGGTCGGCGACGACCTTGCGGGTGAAGGCGCTGCTGACCAGCTTGCGCAGCTTGCCGTGTTCCGGGGGGTCGAGCTGGGTGATGAACCCCTCCAGCGAGAACTCGTCCTCCGGGATCACGCCCTTGGGGACCACCCGCATGGTGTCGGAGGAGAACGTCGCGGGGTCGCCGAGGATCTGGTGGGCCTCCTGGTAGCCGTAGACGTTCCACAGGCCGGTGGCGGAGTCGTACTCCACCGGCGGCCCCGAGCGCGTGCCGCGCAGCCAGAAGAGCTGTTCGGGGATGTCGTACCGTTCGACGATGCCGGTCATCGCCTCTCCTTTTCGGTTCCCGAAAGAGTGGAGCCCGTCAGAACGTGAACCGGAATTCCCGGTGCGCGTTCCGCAGCGCGGGCACGGCGTGCATGAGCCGGTAGAGGGCGCGGTAGCGCCATACCGGGATCCTGCGGTGGTGCGTGGTGAACGGCGTCTGCTCGGCGCACCGCAGACGCGGGTTCCACCGTTCGATCTCCCGCGCGTCGCGGGGAGCCCAGCGGAAGGCCCTTCCCAGGCGGGCCGCCCAGGGGGCGAGCGCGTCGAAGATCAGCTCGCCGCCCCCGGTGAAGTGACCGGTCAGCCGCGACAGCAGCGTGCGCACCTCGTCCGGGGTCAGGTAGGGCAGCAGCCCCTCCGCGACGATCAGGACGGGACGGTCGGCGGGGACGCCCTCCAGCCAGCCGTCGTCGGTCACCGACGCGCCGACCATCGTGTACCGGCCGCGTTCGGGGTAGAGCCGCCGGCGCAGCTCGATGACGTGGGGGAGGTCCACGTCGAACCAGCGCCGCTTGCCCAGCGGGTCGAGCCGGAGCATGCGGCTGTCCATGCCGCAGCCGAGCTGGAGCACGACGGCGTTCGGATGCCGGGCCAGGAAGGCGCGGCTCCAGTCGTCGAGCTGCCTGGCCCGCAACGCCACCAGGAACTGGTTGCCCTCGGGCCGCACGCGCCGCCGCAGCGCGGCGAAGTCGTAGTCGATGCGCTCGACGACCTCGGCCGCGTAGCGGTCACCGAGGATCGGCTCGGGTAATCGGCTCTCCCACGCCCTCAGGTACAGGGTGGCCAGGAGCGTCCAGGTCACCCCCTCCCCGGCGATCCTCCTGACGTCGACCTTCGCCCCGTTCATGTCACTCCGATCGTCATCGATCCGGTTCCGCGCGGGAGTCGCGCCAGCGCCGGAGCATGTCGTCCGCGTCACGCTCGGTCCAGGCGAAGAAGTCGCGGGTCTCCTCAAGCCGCGCCCGCTGCTCGGGCCGGTCGCCGCCGACGGCCGAAAGACCCAGGTCGAGCGCCTCGACGGCCTGCCGCAGCGCGGCGAACTGGACCTTCATGACGTGCTCCCAGCCGCCGGCGGCGACCTGGTAGCGGTGCTCGCGGCCCGCCGTGGGGACCCGCTCGATCATGCCGCTCAGCTCCAGCTGCCGGGCGATCGTGCTGACGGCCGTCTTGCTGACGCCGAGGCGCGCGGCCAACTCGGTGAGCGACTGGTGCGGCGGATCGCAGACCATCAGCCACGCGTACAGGCGCCCCATCGTGCGCGTGCGTCCGAAGCGCTCCATGACCAGCCCCATACGGTCGACGAACTCGCCCTCCCGTGGATCCATCATGCCACCTCCACCAACTACGTCAAGTACGTACTTTACGTAGTTTACGCACGGAAAGCCACCGGCGGTGACGGAGTGTGCGCCGGATCGGCCGAGCCGTCGCGTCCGGCCGGCGAGCGGCGCGCGAGCGGCGCGGCGGCGCGGAGCGGCCCGGCGGCGCGGCCCGGTGCGGCCCGGCGGTGCGGTCAGCGCGCGTCGTAGGTGTCGCGGGCGGCGATGACCTGCTCGATGTTGCTCTCGGCCCAGTCCTTGATCGCCCGCATGACGGGCTGTAGGCTGTGGCCCAGCGGGGTCAGCTCGTAGTCGACCCGGACCGGCACCGACGGCGTGACCGAGCGCGCGACCAGCCCGTCGCGCTCCAGCGCGCGCAGCGTCTGGGTGAGCATCTTCTGGCTGACCCCGGCGACCGTGCGCGACAGGTCGCTGTAGCGGCGGGGGCCGTCGGCCAGCGCGTTGAGCAGCAGGCTGACCCACTTGTCGCTGATCCGGTCGAGGAGCTGCCGGGCCGGGCACTCCTCCAGGTAGGCGTCGTAGGCGGCGCGCGCCTCCTCGCGCCGCTCGGCGGCCGTCCGCGTGGTCATGGGTCTCCTGTTCGCCGCACGTCTGCGTGTGTTACGCACTCTCAGGTACGTACTTCCTGGCGGAGAGTACCTCTCCTACGGTAAGGCGTGGCGGCGCGAGGACGCCACCACCCGAGCGAGAGGAAGAAGACCATGCGTGCTGTCGTCATCCGCGGCTTCGGCGGCCCTGAGGTGCTGGAGGTCGCCGACGTGCCGGCGCCGTCCGCGGGCGAGGGCCAGGTGCGGATCAGGGTCGAGGCCGCGGCCGTCAACCCGGTGGACCTGGCAACCCGCTCCGGCGCCCTGACCGAGGCGGGGCTGCTGCCCGCCCGCGACCTGATCGGCATCGGCTGGGACGTGGCGGGAACCGTCGAGGAGACCGGCCCCGGAGTCGCCGGGCTCGCGGTGGGCGACCGCGTGGTGGGGCTGTCCGACCGGCTCGACGTGCCGTACGGGACGCATGCCGACCAGGTCGTGCTCGACGCGGACGCGGTGACCCGCGCGCCGTCCGGGGTGGGCGCGGTGGAGGCGGCGACGCTGCCGCTCAACGGGCTGACCGCCGTCCAGGCCCTCGACCGGCTCGGCCTGCGCCCGGGCGAGACCCTGCTGGTGACGGGCGCGGCCGGCGCGGTGGGCGGCTACGCCGTCCAGCTCGCCGTGGCGCGCGGGCTGCGGGTCGTGGCGGTGGCCGGCGCCGCGGACGAGGCGCTGGTCCGCGAGCTGGGCGCGGAGCTGTTCGTGCCCCGTACGGCCCGCCTCGGGGAGGCCGTGCGGGCGCTGGTGCCGGGCGGCGTCCACGGAGCCCTGGACGCCGCCGTGACGGGCGCGGCGGCCCTGGACGCGGTGCGCAACGGCGGCTCCTTCGCCGCCGTGGTCGCGGGCGGCGCGCCCCTGCCGCTGCGGGGGACGCGCGTGTTCACCCACTGGATCAGCGCGGACGGGGCACGGCTGGCCGACCTCGTGACGCTGGTCGAACAGGGCAAGCTCACCCTGAGGGTCGCCGCCACCCTGCCGCTGGAGGAGGTCGCGGAGGCCCACCGCCGCCTGGCCAAGGGCGGACTCCGCGGTCGGCTCGTCCTCGTCCCGTGACGACACCGCAGATCGCGGTCACTGGGTAGTCGTGTGGGTCACGTGTTGTTGATCCGCAGGGCGGTGGTGAGGGCTCTGAGCTCGGTTATGCGGAGGACTCGCGCGGCCAGGGCGTAGAGGGCGGCTCCGATCGCGGCTGCGGTGCAGACGGTGATGAGCGAGCCGGTCCAACTCGTCCCGACCGTGGTGCCGAGGACGCGGTTGACAAGGAATGCGGCGAGTCCCGCGACGATCGCTGCGGCGAGTATCCGCGTGTGGGTGCTGAGGAGGCGGTGTCCGTCGACTCTGCCGATCCGACGGCGCAGCAACTGGGCCGTGACGAGCAGCCCGGCGGTGTAGGCGATGGCGGAGCAGGCCGCGATGGCGATGACCAGGTTCGGGCCGAGCGCGAGTTGTGCGGCGGCCAGGCAGGTGGCGATGGTGACCGCGGAGACGCCGACGCTCAGTAACGCTGGGGTGCGGGTGTCGCCGAGGGCGTAGAAGACCCGCAACATGATCTGGTAACCGGCGAAGGGGACGAGTGCGAGGCCGTAGGCGGCGAGCACCGCGCCGGTGAGATGGGCAGCGGCGGGTGAGGCGTTGCCGTGGGCGAACAGCACGGTGGTCAGCTGCGGGCCGAGTACGATGAGCGCGGCGGCGATGGGCACCAGGACCACGCTGGTGAGCCGCAGGCTCCGGGATAGATCGGCGGTGACTCGGGCGAGGTCAC
The DNA here is from genome assembly GCF_024172185.1 of Nonomuraea roseoviolacea subsp. carminata. GTDB lineage: Bacteria > Actinomycetota > Actinomycetes > Streptosporangiales > Streptosporangiaceae > Nonomuraea > Nonomuraea roseoviolacea. The sequence continues at coordinate 9,376,425 of NZ_JAMZEC010000001.1, read as the reverse complement.
GGTCGGCCGCTGCCCGGCTCATCCGCGGCAGGACCGCGGTGATGACGGTGACCGCGATCACGGCGTAGGGCAGCTGGAACAGGGTGTAGGCGTTGGAGTAGACGCTGACGGCGCCGGACCCGGCCTGCGAGGCGATCCGGGTGATCACGATGAACACCGCCTGGGCCGCGGCGACGGATGCGATCGTCCAGCCGGCCAGGACGACGATGCGCCGGACTCCGATGCCTCGCGGATCGGCGCGCAGCCGCAACGGGAATCCGGTTCGCCGGCTGACCGCTGCGAGAACGATCATCTGGGCGGCGACCCCGGCGCTGGTGCCGATCGACAGCAGCAGCATCTGAACGTGAGTCAGCGACTCCAGCTTCCCGGTGCCGCCGATCAGCAGAAAGACCGACGCGGTGGCGATGACGACAAGGTTGTTGGCCACCGGTGCCCACATGGGCGAAACGAAGCGACTGCGTGCGTTGAGGATCGCGGCCAAGGTCGCGCTCACTCCGTAGAACAGGATCTGCGGCATGAAGTACCGGGTGAAGACGACCGCCAGATGCCGCTGGTCAGGACTGAACCCAGGAACGTAGAGGTCCACGATGAACGGCGCGGCGATGATTGTAATGATCACCACGGCGCCGAGGCCATAGACCACCAACGACAGCAGCCGCTGGGCGAACAGGTCGTCGTCGACGTCACCGTCATCGGCCGTACGAACCAGCAGTGGAACGAGCACGCTCGCCAGCGCACCGCCGAAGACAAGCTCATAGATGGTATTGGGGGTGACGTTCGCCGCGGTGTAGGCGTCCAGCAGCCGGCTGCCCAGCCCGAGAGCGGCGACCAGCGCCAACGTGCGGACGAAGCCAGTGACCCTCGAGACGATGGTGGCGATCGCCATCGCCCGGCCCGTCCGTACGAGCCTTGGTTGATCCGCCATGCGTGATCTCTCCTTCGTCTGGGAAGTGGCGGGCCGGCCCTGCCTTCGTCTGCGTGTCAGTGCGGAAACGACGGCCGACGTCGGCGGCGTAGGTCATCCGATCGCCGGCTGAGGCGCGTTGCCATGGGACAGCGACCTGGATGTGGATGCCGAGCATGCGGGCGAGGACGGCTGACCGTCCCGGCACCTGCCCGCCGGAGCGCCTCGTAGGGAGGACGTCCTCCTGGAGCCGCCGGTGGACCCGGGTCGGCTTGTCGGCGATCTGCATCCACCGGGCGTGGTCCCGGGCGTCGGCCTGTACCGCCTGATCCCACCGGACGCAGATCGTAGGAATGGAGTGTCGACGTCGACCGCCCCGAGGCCTGCAGCTCCGCCAAGAACACCGCGACCGGCTCGACCACGAGGCCATCGCCGTCAAGCAACCGGTACGGCGTCCACGGGTCACCCGTCGACTCGAGCCTTCCACCATCAAGCACCGTCGAAGCTGCCAGATCCCGAAGCCCGCCATCCCCGTTGATCATGTGGCGGACGCTAACAGAGAATTCAGGGAACCACCTCAGAGCTAATTCAGTTGACTTGCCGCCGGCGCGTTCGGCCAGCTCGTTGACCTAGTTGCGTGACAGGGCCTCCAACGGGCCGGTCATCGCGCCGGTGACGACGATCGACATGCCGGCCAGCGGCGGCTCGGCGGTGGCGGGCTCCGCGGTGCCGGGTGTCGTCGTCACCGCTGCGGGCTCGGTCATGTTCACCCCTGCCGCGATCAGCTTGTCGACGAGGTCGCCGAACTCCGCGCCGTCGACCACCACGAGCGGGGGCCTTCTCGGGGCCGATGCCGCCGGCCTCCTGCGGAGCTTCGGCGTCGGCGTCGCGGCTGGTCCGCATGGTGCCGAGACGGCGGGCGATGCGGCGGCTCATGGACCGGCCGGTGCCTCGTGACGCCGAGGGCGCGGAACGCGGCTGTCCGATCAGCCGAGCACGGTGATAGACATTCGGCGTGGAAAAGAGTCCCGAGTTCCCTGACCTGCTGCGACTGATCGACGAACGGTCGACCGCCTTCCGCGCCGCGGTCGCCGCCGCGCCCAGTCTCGACGCACCGGTGCCGAGCTGCCCCGAGTGGACGCTGTTCGATCTGGTGAAGCACCTGGGTGGGGGAGACCGTTTCTGGGCCGCCATCGTCGGCGCGGGGCCTGCCGACGCGCCCCCGGCCGAGGCCGCCGCTGCGCGCGCCGCTCTGGAAGTGCCGCGGGAACGTGAGGCCCTGCTGGACTGGCTGGCCGCTTCGACGCAGCTTCTGCTGAGCGCCCTGCGGGAGGCGGGCCCGGACGCCGGCTGCTGGGCGTGGTGGAGTGCCCTGCAGACGCCGCGGACCTCTGGCGGAGTCGCCCGGCACCGGGTCCAGGAGAGCGCGGTGCACACCTACGACGCCCAGCTCGCCGCGGGCGCCCCGCAGCCGCTGCCGGTCGAGGTCGCCCTCGACGGTGTCGAGGAGTTCCTGTTCACCTGCGTCGCGACGGCCAGTGCCTGGCCGCACAAGCCCACGACCTTCGACTTCCACGCCGCCGAGGGCCGCTCCTGGCGCCTCACGGTCGACGGCGACGGCGCACGCTCCACCCGAGTCCCCGCGCCCACTGCCGCGTCCGGCGAGGACCCGGACGCGGCCGGGGCCTCCGTCCATGGCACGGCCAGTGAGTTGGTCCTCTACTTGTACGACCGTATCCAGGCCGGCTCCTTGCACGTCGACGGAGACGCGGGGCTGCTCGACCTGCTCCGCGCCTGGGAGCCGGAGGAGTAGGACGTAGCGAGGACGGTTGGCCGCGCCTGGAGCCGCAGGGGCGAGTCGCCCTGGCCGTAGTTCGGGCCGCGCCGCCTACGCCGCGCGCTGCATGGCCCCGGTGCAGGCGGCTTGGCCGGAGAGCTCGGCGTGGGGAGGGGCGTCGATCATGCGCTCATCGTGCCGGGCGGCTCCGGCATCTCCCTGCGGCCGGGGAATCCCTGGGCCCGGCGTTCCGGCCGGAGCTCGCCGGCACCGGCGCGACCAGTGAACGGAGGTCAGTCCTCCAGGGCGACGCGGACGCCGTGGCTCAGGCTGGAGTCGTGCAGCTCCAGCTCCGCCGGCCGGGCCTGCTTCGGGAACTCGAACACCAGCGACCCGCTGAACGACTGGCCCGGTCCGATGCGCACCGGCGTGGTCTCCTTGCCCGCCTTGTCCAGCAGCCGCGTGGCAGCGTGCGGGACGTCGTCCTCGTCGCACAGCTTCTGCTGGCCCGGGTAGAGGACGCGTCCCTCCTTGCCGACGTTGTCCACCTTCAGCGACACCGTGCAGGTGCGCTGCGCGGCGGACTTGGCCGGTTTGGGGCAGGTGGTGCCGGTCACCGCGAACCGCAGCCTGCCGTCCTGGGCCGGACGTTCCGCGCCGCCGACGGCGGGGGAGCGGCCGAGCCAGGCAACCAACGCCACCAGCAGCACGAGCAGCACCACGGCGATCACCACGGCGGTCAGGCAGCCGGTGAACGTGGCGCGGCGCGCCCCGCCGGGCGGCGGCATCGTGGTGCGCGGCAGCGGCCCCTGACCCGTGAGCCGCGACGAGGGCCCGGGGCCGGGCACCGGGCCCTGCGCGGTACGGCTGTGCGGTGAGAGACCGGGTGCCGACGGGCCGTGCGGGGACGGGTTGTGAGACGTGGGGCCCTGCGGTGGCGGCCCTTGGGTGCCCGGCGACGGCCGGCCCGGTAGGGGACCCTGGCCGGTGTGGTGGTGGGGCGGCTGCTGTTGGTGTCCGGGATGACCCTGTGGTGGAGGGCCGCCCGAAGGCATGGGGATGTTCGTGAGCGACGGGCCGTCCGCCGGCGGACCGGCCGACGACGGCAGCCGCATGCCCGTGAGCGACGGACCGTCCGCGGACGGCAGCCGCATCCCCGTCAGGGACGGGCCGTCCGCGGACGGGGCCGGGCCCGGGGGCATGGAGGGCCCCGCGTGCGGCCCAGGCTGAGGTCCGGGGGACGCGTGGGGAGCCGCCTGCGGCCCGGCGGACGGGTGCGGTCCGGGCTGAGGGCCTGGGGAGGCGGCAGGGGATGGCTGGGAGCCCGGAGGCGCCGCTGACGGGGCGTGCGGCGACCCGGCGGCGGGCATCTGCGGCCCGGGCGCGCCCTGGGGGCCGGGCGGCGGCGCCGAGGGTCCGTGAGGGGCCGCGCCCGAAGACATCTGAGAGCCAGGAGGCGGAGGTGCTTGGGAGCCGGGAGGCGAAGACACCTGAGAGCCAGGAGGCGGAGGCACCTGAAGGCCGGGCGGCGGAGACGCTTGAGCACCGGGGGACGGAGGCGCCTGCGGACCTGGGGACTGCTGCGGGCCGAGGGACGGGCCGGGGGACGGCTGGGAACTCGGGGGCGGGCCGGGGGACGGTTGGGGGCTCGGGGGCGGGCCGGGGTGGCCTGGAGCGCCGGCAGGGTGGCTCGGGGCACCGGCGGGTGCGCCCGGGGCGCCGGTGGGTGCGCCCGCCAGCGGCGGGAACTCCGCCGGGTCCCACGTGGTCGTGAGGTGGCGCGTCGCCGCGAGCTGCGCCGCCGGCTCGTCCGCCGCCCCCACCAGCTCCAGCAGCAACTGCCGGGCCGCCGGGCGGCGCGCCGGGTCGGGGTGGATGGCCGCCGCCACCAGCCGGTCGAGCGGCGCGGGCAGCCCTCGCAGGTCGGGCGGCGCGGTGCGGGCGCGGGCGGCCATGACGTACGCGTCGCCCTCACCGAACGGATGCCCGCCGAGCCCCGCGTACGCGATGAGCGACCCCCACGCGAACACGTCGCCCGCCGGGCTCGTCCTGCCCTCGAACACCTGCTCCGGGGCGATCCAGCCCGGCGTGCCCATGACCATCCCGGCGTTGGTGTGGCGGGAGGACAGGTGGGCCGAGCGGGCCAGCCCGAAGTCGATCACCCGGGGCCCGGCCAGCGTCAGCATCACGTTCGCCGGCTTGAGGTCGCGGTGGACGAGGCCCGCCGCGTGGATGGCGGTCAGCGCCGCCGCGACGCCCACGGCCGCCGAGTGCAGCACGGACGGCGACAGCGCCCCGTGCTCGATCAGGTGGTCCTCGAGGGAGATGCCGTCGATGTACTCGGTGACGAGGTAGAGGACGCCGCCGTCCTCGCCGTGGTCGAGCACCCGGGCGGTGCAGAACGAGGCGACCTTGCGCGCGTTGGACACCTCTTCGTGGAAGCGCGCCCGGTAGACGGGGTCGGCGGCGTAGTCGCGGCGGATCGCCTTGAGCGCCACCCGGGGGCCGTCGGCGGCCCTGGCCAGGTAGACCGTGCCCATCCCGCCCGACCCCAGCCGGCCGTACAGCTCGTAGGGGCCGATCGACTGGGGGTCCTCGGGTGTCAGCGGAGTGCCCGCGGAGCGGCCCTGCAGCCCCAACGTCGCTGTCCTCTCGCCGTCGTCATCCCGTCGCATCAACCGGCCGGGCGTTCGCCCGGCATGCCCTTTTCCACCCCAGACTCTAACGGTAAACGGCGGTCTTCGGTGGCGACCCGGCCCGCTCGGCCCGGCTCGCCCCCGTATGGTCCGGTACGGCTGAGGCGCGGGGTCAGCGCAGGGCGGCGGCCTCGGCGGCGAGGGCCTCCACGCGGGCCCAGTCGCCCGCCGCGAGCGCGTCGGCCGGGGTGAGCCACGTCCCGCCCACGCAGCCGACGTTGGGCAGCGCGAGGTAGTCCGCCGCCGTGTCCGGCCGGATCCCGCCCGTCGGGCAGAACCGCACGTCCGGCAGCGGCCCCGCCAGCGACTTCAGGTACGGCCTGCCGCCCGCCGCCTCGGCCGGGAAGAACTTCAGCTCCTTCAGCCCCCGCTCGGCCAGCGCCATGACCTCCGACGCCGTGGCCGCGCCGGCCAGGAACGGCGCGCCGCCCGCGAGCATCGCGTCCACCAGCGACGGGGTGGCGCCGGGCGACACCAGGAACGACGCGCCCGCCTTGAGAGACGCCTCGACGTCGGCGCCCGTGCGCACCGTGCCCGCGCCGACCACGGCGCCGGGCACCTCGGCGGCGATCCGGCCGATCGCCTCCAGCGCCGCGCTCGTACGGAGCGTCACCTCGATGACCGGCAGGCCGCCGGACACCAGCGCCCGCGCCATCGGCACGGCGGTCTCCACATCCTCGATCACCACGACGGGGATCACGGGGGCGAGGTCGAGCAGGCTCGTCATCTGCGGTTCTTCTCCTTGCCGGCCCTCGGGGCCGTCATTTCTGTCTCGTCGGCCCGGAGGCCTTTCCACGTCTTCACGTCGCGGGCCGGAGCTTCGCGCCGTCCGGCCGGAGCAGGTCCCCGGAGCGGGTCGGCGCGCCCAGGCTACTGGCCCGCGCCACGGGTCACGGCTCGCGCCACGGGTCACGGCTCGCGCCACAGCCCGAGGCCCCGGCCCGGGAACGCGGCCCGTGCCGCCCGGAGTCCCGGCCCCGGAACCCGCTCGGAGCGGGTGTCGTCACGCGCGGTCCGCGCGCGAGGCGAGATGAGCCAGCCACGCCGCCGCCCCCGTGAGCGCGGGCTGCGGGGCGACGATCAGCGACGTCGCGATGGCCGACAGGTACTCCGCCATGTCCGGGTTCGTGGCGAACCGCGCGCGGAACGGCCCCGTACGGACCCGTTCCGCGATCCGCGGCAGCACCCCGCCGCCCAGGTAGACGCCGCCCCGCGCGCCCAGCGTCAGCGCGACGTTCCCCGCGAACGACCCCAGCAGCCCGCAGAACACCTCGACGGTCTCCGCGCACAACCCGTCGTCGGCCCGCGAAACGATCCCCGACGCCGTGTCCTCGACCGGCGGCACGCCCCGGACCTCCGCCAGCGCCCGGTGCAGCCGCGCCAGCCCCGGACCCGACAGCACGTGCTCGGCCACCACCTGGCCGCCCGGCCCGCCCGGGAGCCGCGCGTGCCGGAGCGCCCCCAGCACCTCCAGCTCCCGCTCGTCCTGGACGGGCAGCGTCACGTGCCCGCCCTCGCCGGGGACCGGAACCCAGCCGCCGTCCACCGGCACCAGCCCGGCCACGCCGAGCCCGGTGCCGGGGCCGAGCACCGCCTTCACCCCGTACGACGGGGCGGGGCCGCCCAGCGGGGCGAGGTCGTCGCCCTCCAGGTGCGGCAGCGACACCGCCAGCGCCTCGAAGTCGTTGAGCAGCGCCACCTCCGGCAGGCCGAGGTCGCGCGCCGAGCCGGTCCAGGGCAGGTTCGTCAGCGCGTAACGGTCGCCGTCCACGGGCCCGGCCAGGGCCAGGCACGCCGCCCCGGGCCGGGCGCCGCCGGCGTGGTCGGCGAGGTAGGCGGCCACGGCCTCCGGCAGGCCGCGGTGCTCGGCCCCGGCCAGGACCGCGACGTGCGACGGCCGCGCGCCCGGCGAGGTCACCAGGCCGAACCTGGCGTTGGTGCCGCCGATGTCGGCGACCAGCCACGGATAGGCGAAGGAGCTCACCCGGTGACTCCGGCGCGGACCGCGTCGGCGAGACCGGTCTCCAGGTGGGAGGAGCCCGCCTCCGCCGGGAAACCGAGCCCCGGCCCGTGGTGCGGCGACTCGGCGCCGCTGACGCCGAAGACGCCCGCGCCCTGCTCGGCGTGCCCGGCCATGCGGCGGAACGCCGCGAACAGCTCCCGGCCCGTGCCCACCCACTCCGCGTCGCTGAGCGGCCGGCCGCCGGGCGTGCGCCGGGCCAGCTCCTCGGCCGGCACCAGCAGCTCCAGCGTCCCGGCCGCCGAGTCCAGCCTGATCACGTCGCCCTCGCGGACGAGCGCGATCGGGCCGCCGTCGGCCGCCTCGGGCGAGAGGTGGATGGCAGCGGGGACCTTGCCGGACGCGCCGGACATGCGGCCGTCGGTGACGATCGCCACCCGCTGGCCCCGGTCGAGCAGCACGGCCAGCGGCGGGGTGAGCTTGTGCAGCTCCGGCATGCCGTTGGCGCTCGGCCCCTGGTAGCGGATGACGGCGACGAAGTCCTGCCCGTCCAGCTCGCCGGCCTCGAACGCGCGCAGCAGGTCGAGCTGGTCGTCGAACACCTTGGCCGGCGCCTCGATCACCAGGTGCTCCGCCTTGACGGCCGACACCTTGCTCACGGCCCGGCCGAGGTTCCCGTCGACCATGTGGATGCCGCCGTCGGCGGAGAACGGGTCGGCGACGGGACGCAGCACGTCGAGGTCCGTGCTGCCGCCCTCGACCTCCGACCACACCAGCGCGCCGTCCTCCAGCGCCGGGGCCGAGCGGTAGCGGCTCAGGCCGCGCCCGGCGACGGTCAGCACGTCCTCGTGCAGCAGGCCCGCGTCGAGCAGGTCGCCGATGAGCACCTGCATGCCGCCGGCGTCGCGGAAGTGGTTCACGTCCGCCTGGCCGTTGGGGTAGATGCGGGTGAGCGACGGCACGACCTTCGACAGGCACGCCAGGTCGTCCCAGGTCAGGACGATGCCCGCGGCGGCGGCCATGGCCACGAGGTGCAGCGTGTGGTTGGTCGAGCCGCCGGTGGCCAGCAGCGCGACGCACGCGTTCACGATGGACTTCTCGTCCACCAGCTCGCCGAGCGGCGTGTACTCGGAGCCGTGCGCGGTGATCTCCACGGCGCGGCGGCCGGCCGCCTCGGTGAGCGCGTGGCGCAGCTCGGTGTGCGGGTTGACGAACGTCGAGCCCGGCAGGTGCAGGCCCATGACCTCCATGAGCGCCTGGTTGGAGTTGGCGGTGCCGTAGAAGGTGCAGGTGCCGGGGGAGTGGTACGACTTGGCCTCGGCCTCCAGCAGCTCGCCGCGGCCCACCTTGCCCTCGGCGAACAGCTGCCGGGTGCGGGCCTTGACCTTGTTCGGCAGCCCGGACGTCATGGGGCCGGCCGGCACGAAGATCGCTGGCAGGTGCCCGAAGTGCAGCGCGCCGATGAACAGCCCCGGCACGATCTTGTCGCAGACGCCCAGCAGCAGCGTCGCGTCGAACATGTCGTGCGACAGGGCGATCGCGGTCGCCATGGCGATCACGTCGCGGCTGTAGAGCGACAGCTCCATGCCGGGCCGGCCCTGCGTGATGCCGTCGCACATGGCCGGCACCCCGCCCGCCACCTGCGCCACGCCGCCGGCCCGCCGCACGGCCGCCTTCAGCTCCGGCGGGTACGTCTCGTACGGCTGGTGCGCGGACAGCATGTCGTTGTAGCTGGTCACGATGGCCACGCCGGGCTTGGCGGAGCCCATGAGGGCGGGCTTGTCCTCGGCCGGCGCGGCGGCGAAGCCGTGGGCCAGGTTGGCGCAGCCCAGGTGGGCGCGGGCCGGGCCCTTGGCGCGGGCGGCCTCGCCGGCGCGGCGGATGCGGTCGAGATAGACGGTCCGGCTGGCGCGGCTGCGCTCGGCGATCCTGTCCGTGATCTCCTGGATGACGGGGTTCATGGACGCTCCTTCGTCGGGCACACGGCCGCGTTCGGGTTCTCGGTCGCGTTCGGCTTCACGGTCGCGTTCGGCTTCAAGGTCTGGCGGTGGTCGGAGGCCGTCATGGGACGGCGGTGGTCGGCGGCCGTCACGGGACGGCGGCGGTCGCGGGCGGTCATGAGAGGTCCTCGTGCCAGGCCCGGCCGCTGCGGGCGAGCAGCTCGTGGGCGCCGGCGGGCCCGGCCGAGCCCGCCGGGTACGGCTCGGGCAACTGCTCCGACGCCTCCCAGGTGGCGAGGATCGGGTCGATCCACCGCCAGGCGGCCTCGACCTCGTCGCGGCGCATGAACAGGGTCGGGTTGCCGGCCAGCACGTCCATGAGCAGCCGCTCGTACGCCTCCGGCACCCGCGCGGTGAACGTCTCGCCGAAGCTGAGGGTCAGCGGCACCGGCTTGAGCGTGACCTCGCCCGCGCCCGGCTCCTTGGCCATGATGTGCAGCCGGATGCCCTCCTCGGGCTGGAGCCGCAGGACGAGACGGTTGGGCGTGCCGCCCGGGAAGATGGAGTGGGGCACGTCCTTGAACTGCACCACGATCTCCGAGACGCGGCGCGGCAGCCGCTTGCCGGTGCGCAGGTAGAACGGCACCCCGGCCCAGCGCCAGTTGCGGATCTCGGCGCGGATCGCGGTGAAGGTCTCCACCCGGCGCGACTCGTCGGTGGGCGGGGTGGAGGCGGGCTCGTCCAGGTAGCCGGGCATGTCGCCGCTCTCGACGTACTGGCCGCGCACGGTGAACCGCTCGACCTCACCGCCGGTGATCGGCCGCAGCGCCTGCAGCACCTTGACCTTCTCGTCGCGGATGGCCTCGCGGTCATTGCGCGCCGGCGGCTCCATCGCGGTCAGGCAGAGGAGCTGGAGCAGGTGGTTCTGCACCATGTCGCGCAGGGCGCCCGCGTGGTCGTAGTAGCCGCGCCGGCCGGGCGTGCCGACGGTCTCGGCGGCGGTGATCTGGACGTGGTCGATCCACAGCGAGTTCCAGATCGGCTCCAGGAACGCGTTGGCGAAGCGGAGCACGAGCAGGTTCTGCACGGTCTCCTTGCCCAGGTAGTGGTCGATGCGGAAGATCTGCCGCTCGTCGAAGATGGCGCCGACCTCGTCGTTGATGCGCTGCGCGCTGACCAGGTCGTGGCCGAGGGGCTTCTCCAGCACCACGCGGGAGCGGGGCGTCACCAGGCCCGCGGCGGCCAGCTCGCGGCAGAACGCGCCGAACGTGCGGGGCGGGCTGGCCAGGTAGAACACCCGGTCACGGTCCTCGTGCCCGGCCAGCAGGGCCGACAGCGCGTCCCAGCCGGAGCGGTCGGCGCCGCCGTCGGCCGCGCGGCCGCCCACGTCGATCGACACGTGGTGCAGCCGGTCCAGGAAACGCCGCCACACCGCGGGGTCGCCGCCGGGGATCCGGTCGCGTACCTCGGCGTCCACCTTGCCGCGGAAGTCCTCGTCGGTCAGGCCGCCGCGGGACATCGCGATCACCCGCGTGCCGGGCGCGAGCCGCCCCTCACGGTCGCCGTGGTACAGCGCCGGCAGCAGTTTGCGCATGGACAGGTCGCCGGTGCCGCCGAAGACGACGAGGTCGGCGGTGTGCGCGGTCTCGGGGGCGGCGGGTGCGGTGATGCCGGGTGACGAGCTCAGGGGGGACACGACGAGGCTCCGTTGATCTATCAAGAAGGACAGAACGGACACTAGCCAGAGTTCGGGTCGCAGACAAGCAGAGTTTTGACATGTGAGATAAAAAAGTCGCGACTTTTCATTACCTAATGTCCTGTGATTCACTTGGCCGATGCCTCGACGTACCGCCGCGACCCTCGCCACGAGTGGCGAGGTGCTGCGCCTCATCCGCTCCGGTGAGGCCGTCACGCGGGCCGACCTGGGCCGGGTGACCGGCCTGTCGCGTCCCGCGGTGCAGTTGCGCGTCGGCGAGCTGATCGAGCGGGGCCTCGTCGTGGAGCGGACCGACGCGCCCTCCACCGGCGGGCGCCCGCCCGTGCGGCTGGAGTTCAACGCCGCGGGCGGGGTGGTGCTGGTGGCCGCGCTGGGCGCGAGCCGCACCCGGGTCGCGGTGTGCGACCTCGCCGGCCGCGAGCTGGCCGGCCGCGACTTCGCCATAGACGTCGAGCAGGGCCCCGACGTGGTGCTGCCGCTGCTCCTCGACACCTGGGACGACCTGCTCGGCGAGCGCCCGCGCGAGGACGTCAAGGGCGTCGGCATGGGCGTGCCCGCCACGGTCGAGTTCGCGCGGGGCCGCACCGAGAGCGTGCGGGTGATGGCGTCGTGGACCGGCGTGCTCATCCCGCCGATCGTCCGCGAGCGGTTCCCCGTGCCCGTGCTCGTCGACAACGACGTGAACGCGCTGGCCATCGGCGAGCACCGCGGCGTCTACCCCGACCTCGACGACCTCATGTTCGTCAAGGTCTCCACCCGCATCGGCGCCGGCGTCATCGCGGGCGGCGGCATCCTGCGCGGCGCGCTCGGCGCGGCCGGCGAGATCGGGCACATCCCGGTCCGCGACGGCGGCGGCGTCCTGTGCCGCTGCGGCAACGTCGACTGCGTCGACTCGGTGGCGAGCGGCACCGCGCTGCTGCGCGAGCTGCGCGCGGCCGGCAAGGACGTCAAGACGATCGCCGACGTGACGGCGCTCGTGCGGGCCGGCGACGCCGAGACGATGGCCACCGTACGCGAGGCGGGGCGGCGCATCGGCGAGGTGCTGGCCGGCGCGGTCAACATCCTCAACCCGTCGGTGGTGGTGCTCGGGGGAGACGTGGCCGAGGCGTTCGGCCCGCTCGTGTCGAGCATCCGGGAGGTCGTCTACCGCCGCTCGACGGCCCTGGCCACGCGCCGCCTGCGCATCGAGCCGAGCCGCCTGGGCGCGGGCGCGGGGATCAGCGGGTGCGCGGTGATGGTGCTGGACAGCGTCCTGTCACCGGAGGCCGTCGACGAGAGCCTCGCCCTCGGCACCCCCTGATCCCGCCTCGCCTCCGTTCCCCCCTCGCACCGCACCGTACCTCTGCCGCGCCGCCACTCCGCTCATCCCGGCGGCACCACACGTCCGCCCGCGTCCGGGCTCACGGCGCCAGCCGGGCTCCTGGGAGCAGTCGAACGCGCCTGGCGTGGCGCGGACCGGTCCCGCGCTTCGGCCTGCCGGCGCTACACCGGGCCGCCGCCGCGGCGCGCCGGGCACGCCGCCGGGGCGCGAGCGGTGCGCGCGCCGAGGGGCGGGGACTCGGGGAGAGCCGCGGGCGGAGCTCAGTCCGTGGCGTTGCCGTTGCCGTTGCCGTTGCCGTTGCCGTTGCCGTGGCCGTTGTCCGGGTGCCTGGTGTGGCCCGGCGGCGTGTGGCCGGCGGGGTTGGTGGCGGATGCCGTGACGGTGTCCGGGAGCGTGGGCGCGGGCGTCGGCTGGACGCCGGCCGGCCTCCGGGAGCGCGTCGGGGTGACCGCCGCCTCGCCGGGCGTCACGGGCGGCGCGGTCGTGGTGTGACGGCGCGGGGCCGGGGTGAGGCGCGCGGTGCGGGGCGGCGGGGCGACGGTGGGCCGGGCCGTACGGGTGAGACGGGGCGACGGCAGGGACGTGGGAGCGGGGCCGTGGTGGGCGGGGCGGGTCACCGGGGCGCTGGCCGTGCTGACCCGCGTGGCCGCGGCCGTGACCGGCGCCGGAGGCCGTCCGCCGCCGTCGGGGAGGCTGGCCGGGGACAGCGACGCGCCGCCCAGCTCGCCGAGGCCGAGGATCGCCGCCGCGCTCAGCATCACCACGCCGGTCAGCACACCGGCGGCCATCAGGACACGTCTGCGCGGCTCGGTCTCGGTCACAGCCGCCGATGATAGTGAGTGCCGGGAGCCGGATGGGCCGCCCGGCGACAATCGTGATCAAGATGGTGGCCGGCGCGGGCCGCGCTCCGGCGCCGGCGCGGGCCCGCCGTCAGCAGGTGCACAAGAGGCCGCGCAGAGCGGCCTCCAGGTCCTGGCCCGTCGCCACCGTCTCCGGCCACGGGAAGCGGACCAGCGACTCCTCCACGCGGACCGTCGCCCCGTACCTGTCGAGCTCCCACAGCCACACGTCACCGCACCAGGAGCCCTCGGAGCGACCGGCCCCGCCGCAGCCGCCCGCACCGGGCCCGCCCGCACGGGGGTCGCGCGCATCGAACCCGCCCGCACCACCCCCGCCGGGCCTGTCGTCGTGGAGGGCGCCGCCGCGCGGGCCCTCACCCGCCAGGGCGGGCTCGCCGAGCAGGGCCGCCACGCCGTTCGCGAGCTGCGCCCGGTGCGCCTCGTTGACGTGGGCGAGGACCCGCTCGGCCGTCTCCGCCAGCGGGTCGGCGACGGCGTCGAGGTACTCGCCGGCGTCCAGGACGCCCGACTCGTGCCCGGTCAGGTACACGACCTGCGCCACGTCCAGCCGCAGCAGCCGGGGCGCGGACGGCTCGCCGTACCGCTCCAGCGCCGTGAACAGCGCCTCGTCCGCGCTGCGCGCCGCGACCGCGACGGCCGCCGCCCGCGCCTCCTCCGCCGGGACGGCGAGCGCCCAGCCCTGCACCTCCAGCAGCCCGCGCGGGTGCTCGGCCGCGCCCAGGCGGCGCGTCGCGGTCAGGTTGACCGCCACCACGGCGTCGTCGAGCAGGCGGTGCAGCGGCTCGCCCGGCCGCACCAGCAGCACGGGCCGGCCGCGCTCGTCCACGCCGCCGGTCGCGGGGGAGGGGACGCCGTCGACGGACACCCGGGCGACGGAGGAGGTCGCGGCGAGCGTGCGGACGCGTTCGGCGATGGGCGGCATGGCGGCTCCTTGAGATCAACGCGAAGACTAGGTTAGCCTTACCTAAGTAAGGATTACCTAATCACATGAGGTGAACGTGCGCTACACCGGTCCCAAGGTGCGGCTGTCCCGCCGCGCGGGCGTGCCGCTGACCAGGAAGGCCCTGCGTTACTTCGAGCAGCGCCCCTACCCGCCGGGCGAGCACGGCCGCAAGACCAACCGCCGCACCACCGGCGACTACGGCCTGCGCCTGATGGAGAAGCAGAAGCTGCGCTGGTACTACGACGTGTCCGAGCGGCAGCTTCGCCGCTACTGGGACCTGGCCGTGCGCAAGCCCGGCGCGTCGGGCGCGGAGCTGGTCGCGCTGCTGGAGAGCCGCCTGGCCTCCCTCGTGCTGCGCGCCGGCCTCGCGCCGTCCATCTACGCCGCCCGCCAGTACGTCACCCACGGCCACATCGCCGTGGACGGCCGCAAGGTGGACATCCCCAGCTACCTCGTCAAGCCCGGCCAGGTCGTCTCGGTCCGGGAGCGGTCGCGGCGCATGCAGCCGTTCGTGGCCGCGGCCGAGGGCGTCCACGCCGACGAGCGGATCGCGCCCTACCTGGCGGTCGACCACGCGGAGCTGCGCTTCACGCTGACCGCCCGGCCCGAGCGCGAGCAGATCACAGTGCCGGTGGACGAGCAGCTGGTCGTGGAGTTCTACTCCCGCTGAGCCCCCGTCGAAAGGCCCTGGCGGGGCCCGTCGAGGACGCCGTCGCGCCGCAGGGCGGCGACCTCGCGGCGCAGCGCCGCCAGCTCCTCCAGGATGGCGCGGGTGGAGGCGGCCGACTCGTCCAGGATGGCGCGGGTCGAGGCCGCCGACTCGTCGCCGAGCCCGCGCAGCTCGGCGCGCTCGCCGGCCGACTCCTCGTCCATCGCGCTCACCACCACCGCCATGAACAGGTTGAGCACGATGAACGTCGAGATGAGGATGAACGCGGTGAAGAAGATCCAGGCCGACGGGTGCAGGGTCATCACCTGCCGGGCGATGTTGCCCCAGTCGTCGCCCGTCATGGTCTGGAAGAGCGTGAACAGCGAGGCGGGCAGGCTGCCGAAGCGTTCGGGCGCGGCCCCGCCGTACAGCTTGGTGGCCATCACCCCGGCCACGTACAGCACCAGGCCGAGCAGCACCACGATGGAGCTCATCCCCGGCATGGCGCGCAGCAGCGCCGACACCACGCGGCGCAGGCTGGGCACCACCGACAGCAGGCGCAGCGCCCGCAGGATCCGCAGCGACCGCAGCACCGACAGGCCGCCGGTCGAGGGGACCAGCGCGATGGCGACGATCAGCGCGTCGAAGATGTTCCAGGGGTCGCGCAGGAACCGGGACCGTTCGGCGTAGATCTTGGCGAGCAGCTCGGCGACGAAGACGTAGAGCGCGGCGTGGTCGATCACCTTGAGCGTCGCCTCGTGCCCCGCGGCGATCGCGGGCACGGTCTCGAGGCCGAGGGTGGCGGCGTTGACCAGGATGACGACGACGATGAGCTGCTGGAAACGGCGGCTCGTGACGACGGCGTGGACGCGTTCGCGCACGGGAGGGGGCTCCTATGGATCTCGTGGGTACCCCACCATCATCGCGCAGACGATCACCCGGACGATCTTCCGGTCGATCACCTCGGGGTGAGGCGGAAGACCCGCAGCTCCCTGCCGCCCGCCGTCTCCACGTACCGCTCGTAGAGCGGCCACTGCTCCACCAGCCCGCGCCAGGCCGTCTCGCGCTCCTCGCCGGTCAGCAGTTTCGCCGTGACGGGGATCTCGCGGCCCTTGTAGGTGACGGCGGCCTGCGGCGTCTTCATCAGGTTGCCGGTCCAGGCAGGGTGCTTCTCGCGGCCGAAGTTGCTGCCGACGACGAGGAAGCCGCCGCCGGGCTCGGGCCGGCAGGCGAGCGGCGACTGGCGCGGCTGACCGGTCCTGGCGCCCGTGGTGGTGAGCACGAGCGAGGGCACCACGCGGTCGCTGCTGATCATCCGGCCGCGGGTCAGCCGGTAGAGGGCGCGGTCCAGCTTGGGGACGAACCGGGGGCCGACCCTGAGGAACCAGTCGGTCGAGGCCATCCACTGGGCGAAGGGCTTGAGGACCTGGATCATGCCGCGAGTGTAGCCGTAGCAAGCGCTAGGTCAAGTGCCTGGGCGGCGGTCTTCGTGGTATAAAAAACCGGCTGTCAGGCGACCGACGAGGGGCGAGCGCAGATGTCCTATCCGAACTACGGCCCTTCCCCCTACGGGCCGCCGCCGCAGACCCACCCCAACGGCACGACGATCCTCGTGCTGGGCATCCTCAGCCTGGTCGTGTGCGGTCTGCTCGGCCCGTTCGCCTGGGTGATGGGCAACAAGGCGCTGCGCGAGATCGACGGCAGCGGCTACTACTTCGAGAACCGCGGCATGGTGCAGGCCGGCCGCATCTGCGGCATCGTGAGCACCTGCCTATGGGCGGCCATGATCGCCCTCTACGTCGTCATCTTCCTCGTCGCCGGCGGCCTCGCCGTCTTCAGCAACCACTAGCGGGCGCCGGCCGTAGCCGCCGACCCCCGACTCCAGCAGGCCGAAGAGAACCCCGGCCTGCTCGCGCAGCCACGCCTCGGTCTCGCGCGGGCTCTCGCCCGCGGCCCGGCGGCGCAGCGCGTGCCGTGACAGCAGCCGCGTGGTGCTGAGGATCTGCTCCGCGACCAGTTCCGGCCGCACGTCCTCGGGATCGGCGTCGACTTCCTCCGCGATCGCGGCGGCCACGCACGCCATCACCTGACGCTCGATCTCCAGCGTCCGCGCCCGCAGCGCGGTGCTCTCGGCCACCACGCGCCCCCACACCTCGGCCCCCTCGTGGAAGCCGTAGCGCCAGTCGCCGGTGTCGAGCGCGTCGAGGAAGTCGCGCCGGAAGGCGTCCACCACGCTCTCGCCGGGCCGCCGGTCGCGGACGATCCCCCGGTAGATCTCCTCCAGGTCGGCCTGCCGGTCGAGGAACAGGTCCTCCTTGGTGCCGAAGTAGTTGAAGACGGTGTTGACCGACACGTCGGCCGCGCGCGCCACCTCCGCCACCGTGACCTGGTCGAAGCCGCGCATCAGGAACAGGCCCGTCGCCATGTCGGAGATCCGGCGGCGGGTCTCCCGCTTCTTGCGCTCGCGCAGTCCTTCCTCCATGGGGCCATGGTACCCAACTTGCAGTCACTCCAAAATTGTGGCTACTGTAATTTTGGAGGCGATGAACTTGATCGAAACACAAGGTCTGACGAAGACCTTCAAGAGCGGCGTGGAAGCCGTCAAAGGCGTGGACATCACGGTGGAGCCCGGCCAGATCGTGGGCTTCCTCGGCCCGAACGGCGCCGGCAAGAGCACGACCATGCGCATGCTCACCACGCTCCTGGCCCCGACCTCGGGGAGCGCGAAGGTCGCCGGCCGCGACCTGCTCGCCGACCCGGCGGGCGTGCGGCGGCGCATCGGCTACGTCTCGCAGTCCGGCGGCGTCAACCTCGCCGCGCCACCGGCCGGCGACCTGGTGCTGCAGGCCATGCTGTACGGCATGGACCGCGGGCGGGCGCGCGAACGCGTCGCCGAGGTGCTGGCCCTGCTGGAGCTGACCGGCATGGAGCACCTGCCCGGCGGAGCGCTGTCGGGCGGCCAGCGCCGCCGCTTCGACCTGGCGTTCGGGCTGCTGCACCGCCCGCCGTTGCTCTTCCTCGACGAGCCCACCACGGGGCTCGACCCCCAGAGCCGCGCCCACCTCTGGGACCACATCCGCGCGCTGCGCGCCGACCACGGGATGACGGTGTTCCTCACCACGCACTACCTCGACGAGGCCGACGCGCTCTGCGACCGCCTCCTGATCATCGACGGCGGCCGGATCGTCGCCGAGGGCAGCCCGGCCGAGCTGAAGGCCGGCGGCCGGACCCTCGACGACGTCTTCCTCGACATCACCGGCCGCTCGCTGCGCGAGGAGGTGCCCGCGTGATCGGGTCCGCGGCTCGCGACACGTGGCTGCTGTTCCGCCACGGCCTCGCCGTCACGCTCCAGCAGAAGTTCGGCCTCGTCTTCGGCGCGATCCAGCCGATGGTGTTCCTCGTCCTGTTCGGGCCCATCTTCGCCACGATCGGCACCTGGGAGACGCTCGTGCCCGGCCTGATCGTGCAGCTCGGGCTCGTGAGCACCGGCATGGCCGGGTTCGGCGTCGTCTTCGAGCGGCGCTTCGGGGTGCTGGAGCGGCTGCGCGTCACCCCGGCCAGCCGCCTGGCGCTGCTGCTCGGCCGGGTGCTCAACAACGTCGTCGCGCTCGTCGTGCAGACCGTGGTGCTCGTCGCCGTCGGCTACGCCTTCGGGCTGCGGGCGCCGGCGGCCGGCCTGCTGGCGGGGCTCGCGCTGGTGGTCGTGCTGGGCGCGAGCCTCGCCTCGCTGTCGTACGCGGTGGCGCTCACCATCGACGAGAACCTGTTCGCGCCCGTGATGAGCACGATCGTCATGCCGCTGGCGCTGCTGTCGGGCTCGTTCCTGCCGATGTCGATGGCGCCCGGCTGGCTCGACGTGCTCTCGCGGATCAGCCCGTTCCGGTACGTGCTGGAGGCGCTGCGCGAGCTGTTCGCCGGGCACTACGCCACCGGCACGGTGGGCCTCGGCGTGGCGGTGACCGCGGCGCTGGCCGTGGTGAGCGTCGCCGTCGGCACCCGCGTGTTCAGCCGCGAGAACGCCTGAACACGCGGGCGGTCCCGCACGGGGTCAGGCGGCGGAGCGGCGTCGCAGCGCCGCCACGATCCCTTCCGGGTCGATGACCCCGTACCCGTAGTCGTAGTCGAAGCCCACCTCGCTGCGGTCGTCGGCGGTGCGGCGCAGCAGAGCCCGCAGCTGCGACGGCGACAGCCGGGTGCAGGGCCAGCGGGTGCGGATCGCCGCGACGAGCCCGGCGGCGACCGGCGTGGCCGCCGAGGTGCCCGAGTCGGGCTCGGCGTCACCGAACGCCCGCGAGCCGGAGAAGTGCGTGTAGGCGCACACGTCCGGCTTGCGGGCGGTCAGCCGGCCGGGTCCCTGCGAGGAGTAGCCGACCCGCTCGCCGCTGATGTCGACGCCGCCGATGGACAGCGCCTTGGCGTGGGAGTTGGCCCCGACGATCGGCCGGTCGGGGTAGGCGCAGCGGCCGTCGCGGCACTGGCGGCCGCAGTTGCCCGCCGCGAACAGCACGTCGGCGCCCGCCTCGTCCAGAGCGGTGACCATGAGGTTGAACGGGTGGGCCGGGTTGTCGGAGTAGTTGCCCGGATGGCCGACCGGGAAGTCCCACTCGGGGGAGAACGACCCCCACGAGTTGGAGACCACCAGCGCGCGCGTCTCGGCGGGCTGCGCCTCCAGCACCCCGCGCAGGTGCGCGAACGCGGCCACCGCGTCCGACAGTAGCCCGTCGAGCGCCGAGCCGCCGGGACGGCGCGACAGCAGCACCGGCACGTCCACGAGCGTGGCCCGGGGCGCGCCGATGAGCGTGTCGAAGGCGCACATCGTGCCGTGGTCCACCTCGAACTGGCCCGGCCGCCCGTCGACCCCCGGCGGCACCCAGCTTCGCGCCGGGTCGAGGAGGACGTCGCGGCCGAGCTGCCGCTGGGTGTGGGCGAGGTTGATCCCGGTGTCGAGCACGGCCAGCGCCACGCCGGCCCCGTCGAGCCCCTCGGCGCGCAGCGCGTCGGCGCCGAGCAGCCGCTCCACGTCGTGCCAGGTGCCGACGGGCGGATCGCCGCCGCAGGTCAGCGTGGTGTGGATGACCGGGTCGGCGAAGACGCCGGTGACGTCGGGCCGCAGCGACGACAGCATGGCGACGCGGGCGGCCACCTCGTCGTCGGCGATGACGCCGCGCACCAGCACCGAGGCGTCCTCGGCGGCCATCGAGAAGCCGAGCGGCTGGTTGAGCGACAACGGGTCGCCGCCGGGCGGCGGGACCGGGCGCGGCAGCGCGACCGGCGTGTACGCGTGGTCGAGCGCGACGCCGGGCAGGCCGTCGGCCACGTCGGCCACGGTGGCGCTCTGACCGGGGTCGACGACGGCCTCGACGACGTCAGGGGAGGGGCGGAGCTGGATGAGCACGCGCATGGGGTCACCACCCGGGGGATGAAGGAACGGACGCCCCCACATTCCTGCATCCGCGGGAGCGCGTCCAGCGGTTCACAAACGTCTGACCTGCTGAAACATCGCGAACCGGGCGAACCGGCCGCGGCCGGTTCCGGCCCGCCCGATCCGCGGGCTTCGGCCCCGCCGATCGGCCCCCTCCGGCCGGCCTCCGCGCGGCCGATCAGTCCCCTCCGAAGGGGTTTTCGCGCGGCCGATCGGTTCCGTCCGGTGGGCTTCTCACGCGGCCGACCGGTTCGGTCCGGTGGGCTTCCGCGCGGGCGATCAGTTCACTACGGTGAGGCGGCATGACGCTCCAGGCCCCCCAGGCGCGCACCGGCGACCACTGGCTGACGGTGCGGCCGAGACTCGTCCTCGCCAGCGCCTTCATGCTCTTCCTGGAGCTGGCCCTGATCCGCTGGACCGGCTCGAACATCGTCCACCTGAGCTACTTCACGAACTTCGTGCTGCTCGGCTCGTTCCTCGGCATCGGGCTCGGCTTCCTGCGCGTGGGCCGGGCCAAGGGCCAGCCCTACTACTCGCCCGTCGTGCTGTTCGGGCTGGTCGTCCTGGTCATCATGTTCCCGGTCACGGTCGACCGCGACACCGAGGGCGTCCTGTACTGGACGAGCCTGGCCACCAAGGGCCCGCCCGCCTGGCTCATCCTGCCGGTGATCTTCTGCGCGGCGGCCCTCGTCCTCATGGGGCCCGCCGAGCTGGTCGGCCGGTGCTTCCCCGAGCTGCCGCGCCTGGAGGCCTACCGCTACGACCTCATCGGCAGCCTCACCGGCATCGCCGCGTTCACCGCGCTGTCCTTCCTCAGCGCGCCGCCCGTCTTCTGGGGCGTCGTCGCGGCCCTGGCCTACGGGGTACTGCTGACCCCGCGCCCGCTCGTCTCCTACCTCGGGCTCGTCACCGTGCCGTCGCTGGCCGTCGTCGCGCTGCTGCTGGCCGAGACGCTGACCGCCGGCGCGCTGTGGTCGCCGTACTACAAGGTCACCTTCCAGCAGAAGAACGTGCTCGGCGTGCCGGTGACCGACATCTCCGTCAACGGCATCCCGCACCAGCAGGCCGTGCCCGCCGCCGCCCGGCTCCAGTGGGAGCGCCAGTACGGCCTGCCGTACGAGCGGGCCGCCACGCCGCCCCGCGACGTGCTCATCGTCGGCGCGGGCAGCGGCACCGACGTGGCCATCGCCCTGTCGAAGGGGGTCGCCCGGGTCGACGCCGTCGAGATCGACCCGAAGCTGCGCGAGCTGGGCGGCTCCAAGCACCCCGACCACCCCTACGACGACCCGCGCGTGACCACGCACATCACCGACGGCCGCGCCTTCCTGGAGCGCACCTCCACCAAGTACGACCTGATCCTGTTCGCCCTGCCCGACTCGCTCACGCTCGTGTCGGGGGCCAGCTCGCTGCGCCTGGAGAGCTACCTGTTCACCGAGGAGGCCATGCGGGCCGCCCGCGACCACCTCAAACCGGGCGGCGCCTTCTCGATGTACAACTACTACCGCGAGAGCTGGCTGGTCGACCGGCTGGCCTCGACGGTCAAGGCGGCCTTCGGGCACGACCCGTGCGTCGACGTCGTCAGCACCGCCGGGCAGCAGGCGGTCATCACCGCCGGCCTGACTCCGGCCGCGCAGCGCTGCGCCGCCCCCTGGGCCGGGGCCACGGCCGCCACCCCGCCCCCCGCGGGCGACGACCGGCCGTTCCTCTACCTCAAGGACCGCACGATCCCGCCGATCTACCTCATCACGCTGGGCCTGATCCTCGCGGTCAGCCTCGTCGCCGTGCGCGCCGTGGCCGGCCCGTACCGGCGGATGCGCCCGTACGCCGACCTGTTCCTGCTCGGCGTGGCGTTCCTGCTGCTGGAGACCAAGAGCGTGACCGGGTTCGCGCTGCTGTTCGGCACGACGTGGGTGGTCAACGCCGTGGTCTTCGCCGGGGTGCTCGTGGCGGTGCTCGCCGCCGTCGAGGTGACGCGCCGCTTCCGCACCCCGCCGCTGCCCGTCATGTACGGCGTGCTGCTCGCCGGCCTGCTGCTGGCCTGGCTGGTGCCCAACGCGTGGCTGCTGTCCCTGCCGCTGCCGCTACGGGCGCTCGCCGCGGTCACGGTGGCGTTCCTGCCGATCTTCGCGGCGAACGTGGTCTTCGCCAAGCGGTTCTCCGACGCGGCCGACGCGGCGACCTCGTTCGGGGCCAACCTGCTGGGCGCGATGGTGGGCGGCTGCCTGGAGTACCTCGCGCTGGTGATCGGCTACAAGGGACTGCTCATCGTGGCGGCCCTGCTCTATCTGGGCGCGTTCGCGCTGCTGCCCCGGCGGGGCGCGGTCTCCGCCTGAAGACGGGACCGGCCTCCCCTCATGGAGGGGAGGCCGGTCGATGTCAGAGGCCGCAGAGTTCTTCGAGCGTCTTGGCCGACTTCTGGGAGCCGTTGCGGGTCGGCGTCTGGCTCGGCCGCGCGGCGGTCACCGGGCTCGACGAGGTCGGCGCCCCCGTCGAGGGCGCGTCGGGCGAGGCGGTGACGTTCGCCGCCTGGGCGCGACGCGGCTTGACGGAGTCGGAGATCGCCTTGGCGGCGTACCGGCGGATCTTGACCCAGTCGGCGGAGCCCGGCCAGAAGTCCGGCGGCACGAACTGCATGCTGGTGATCTTGGCGCTCTTGACCTTCAGCGCCAGATCGACCAGCGGCTTGAGCAGCGGTTCGGGGATGTTGGTCTGCGCCAGGCGCTTCGCCCCCGCCATGATCTTGCTGAAGTTGGTCAGGATCTTGTCGGGGGTGGCCTGCTTGGCGAAGGCGCCGATGACGCAGCGCTGGCGGCCCATGCGGGAGAAGTCGTCGCTGTTCACCCGGGACCGGCCGTACCACAGGGCCTGCTCGCCGGTCAGTTTCCGGTAGCCCGCCTTGATCGTGCCGGCGGTGCCGAAGTGGCCGCCCCACTTGACGTCCTGCTCGACGCGGATCTTCAGGCCGCCGATGGCGTCCACCAGGTCCGCGAAGCCGAACATGTTCATCAGCATGTAGTAGTCGATCTTGAGGTTGAGCGTGTAGCCGATGGCGTCCATCAGCGCCCGGGGGCCCTTGTTGTGGCCGCCCATGAGCTGCGGGTGCTCGTTGGCGTACTGCCAGACCTCGTTGAGCAGGCCGCCGTTCGGCAGCTCGGCCATGTAGCCGTTCGGGAACTGCTTGTGCAGCGGG
The DNA here is from genome assembly GCF_024172185.1 of Nonomuraea roseoviolacea subsp. carminata. Lineage (GTDB taxonomy): Bacteria > Actinomycetota > Actinomycetes > Streptosporangiales > Streptosporangiaceae > Nonomuraea > Nonomuraea roseoviolacea. The sequence continues at coordinate 9,353,046 of NZ_JAMZEC010000001.1, read as the reverse complement.
GACGTCGGTGGGAAGCGCACGTGCTGGAGGTTGCGCGGCAGGCTGAACAGCACCGTGTTGCCGGTCCTGATGTCGATGCTGGCCACCGTCATGCTGTCGGTGCGCACGCCCGTCCGGTTGCCGGCCGCGTCACCGCCGATGAGCAGGAAGTTGACCCGCTCCGCCCCGTTCCACGGATCCGACTGCTTGATCGGCGCGATGGCGGGGTCGTCGGGGGTGCTGCGGAAGATGGTCTGGACGGCGTCCCTGGCCGACAGCACGGTCTGCGCGGTCAGCGCGAACGGCGCCATGACCGCCACGCACAACATGCCCACCGCGATACCGGAGACGATCTGGCCCTGCTGGTTCAGCCGGTTGGGACGCAGCGTCACGTACGAGGTCACGATCAGGGCGAACCAGCTCAGCGCCCCCAGCGACGCGACGATGACGACCTTGAGCATCGCGTCGGTGCTGACCAGGCCCGTGAGGCCCTCAAGGCCGTTCACGAGGTAGTACGCCAGGGCGGCGAGCAGCAGAGCCGCGTACACACCGACCAGCGCCAGACCCGTGCGGCGGTGCCCCGCGCGCAGGTGCGCGACGCCCGGCACGACCGCGGACAGCGCGGTCCAGCCGAGGATCGAGGCGGCGCTCAGCGGCCTGGCGAAACGCGGCGCCGCGCCGCCCGGACGTCCCGGGCCCCGGCTCCCCTTGCCGCCGCCCTTCGGCCCGCCCTTGCCGCCGTTGCCACCCTTCCCGCCGTTCCCGCCCGCGGCGGGGGCGCCGGCACCGGACGGGCGGCCCGCGCGGGACGACCCCTCCGGGCCCGGTGCGGCCTGCTCGGCGGCCTCGCGCGGCTCGTCCGCCGCTGGGCCGTCCGGCGGCCCGTCCAGGGCTTCGGGGCCCTCCTGAGCGGAGGGGCCCGGCCGGGCGCCGGACGCCGCGCGAGGACGGCGGGGGCGCCGTTTCCCGCCCCCCGCAGCGGTGTCCACCCCATCGCGCTTGCTCACACCGGCTCCTTCACGCCTACCAGGCAAAACTCGGTTTTGCCCCCCGTTGGGCACAAGATTGCCAGGATTCTAGTCCCCATATAGGGACAACCGAGACATGTGCTCAAGCTGAGATGAACGCCGCATGACGTCAGGACGTCGTCGAGGACGCGGCCATCCACGTGTTGCACTGGTACGTCTCACCGCGCTCCCAGCCCTGCCGGAACCACCGGTTGTTGTTCGGCGGCGAGCCGTGGTCGCGCGGGTAGCCCGGGTAGTCGCCGACCTGGCTGTAGAGCCAGAACAGGCGGGCGCGGTTGGAGGTGTTCACCGGGTACGACGTGGCGACCGAGCGCATCCACATGCCCGCGAAGCAGGTGGCCTGCAGCTCCAGCCTGCGGCTGAGCGCCAGCTTGCCGCTCCTGGCCCCGGTGTCCACGGTCTTGGCCCACCAGGAGTCCATCAGCCCTGTGAGGTTCTGGACGTGGTGGCCGTACTCGTGGGCCATCATGCTGATGATCCCGCCGTTCCACGCCAGGATCTGCCCGTACCCGCGGGACCTGCCGTTGCCCCGCGCCATCGCCGACGTCGAGGCGTAGATCGTGTTGTTGCGGGGGCAGTAGTACGGGACCATGCCGCCCGGCTGCGGGTAGTCGCCGCACGCGCCCCGGCCGCGCCTGGCGGCGATCGCGTAGTTCGGCGGGCTGAACGGGATGCCCTGCTTCTCCAGGACCGGCTTCCACGCCCGGTTCATGCACGCGCCGGTCTTCAGGATGAGCGCCTTGAGCTGGGCGTGGTCGAAGACGTTCGCGTTGCCGGCCGGGCAGCTCAGCCGGGGCAGCGAGCCGCCGCGGTAGAGCGTGTTCGTCCTCAGGCTTCGGTCCAGCTTGACCTGGGCGGGCGGCTCGGCCGTCTCCTCCGGGGTGCTCGTCTCGGTCTCCTCGGGGGTGCTCGTCTCCGTCGCCCTGGTCTGCGTGGGCCGGCCGTCGGAGGTCGTCGGGAAGGGGTCCCTGGCGCGCGTCGGCGGCTCGTACGTGGGGATGGCGACGGGCGTGGTCGTGTCGGCGCCGGACGAGCTCCTGAGCGCCACGGTGCCGATGACGAGCAGCACGAACATCGCCGCCACCGACCCGAACACCAGGCCCACGACGCCGGCCGCCGATATGCCCCGCTTCCGGCGCGGCTGCTGCGGCCACGCGTGCGGGGGAGGGGGAGGCAGGTGCCCGCCGGGCGGGCCCTGCGGGTACGGCTGCCGGGGTCCCGGCCACGCCGGGCCGCCGGGAGGCGGCGCCTGGGGGGCGGGGCCCTGCGGCGGGTACGGCGTCCCGCCGTGCGGCGGCATGCCGGGGGGCGGCGCGGTGGGCTGTTGCCCGTAGGGGGACTGGGGAGGGGCGGGCGGCCCTCCTCCGTACGGCGGCATGCCCTGAGACGGCGCCGTGGGCTGCCCGTAGGGCGACTGGGCGGGGGCCGTGGGTTGCCCGTACGGGGGTTGGGGCGCCGGCGGCTGTCCGTAGGGCGTCCCCGGCTGGGACCCCGGGCCGTACGGCGTCCCCGGCTGCGGGCCGTGCGGCGGACCGCTCGGCGACGGCGGCCCGTAGGGCGCGCCCGGAGGCGGGGGAGGGGCCTGGCCGTCCGGACGGCGGTGGCCGGGCGGCGGCCACGGCAGCGAGGGCGGCCGCCGGGGCTGCCCGGGCTCCTGAGGCGTGGGGGGATACTGCCCGTTGCCTGTCACGCTGTGTCCCCCAGTGGTCAGTTGTCCGTAATGCGTGACTTGGTAGGTCACATGCCGGAGCTTTGCCAAATTTGGGGCAGAAGCATACTGATTTCTCACCCGTCACGGATGTGACAGCACTCGGTTACGGTCCGAAATCATTCGAGGTGATCTCCGTCATGTTCCCTACTCGCCGCCGGGTGGTGTCCTAGCTTCTTTGCCATGAACCTCCAGCAGCTCCGCTATGTGGTCGCGACTGCGGAGCACCGCACCATGACCGATGCGGCCAGATCGCTCTACATCGCACAGCCTGCGCTTTCGCGTGCGATACGGGACCTGGAACGCGAACTCGGCCTGACGCTCTTCGCCCGGTCCGGACGCGGTGTCGTGGTCACCGCCCAGGGCCGCCGGGTGGTGAAGCTGGCGAGGGAGGCGCTCGACGCCGTCCACGAGATCGAAGGTCTCGCCAGCCACGCCGGCTCCGCAGAGACGGAGCTGCGCATCGCCTCCACCCCCACGCTCGAACCCGGCCTCGCCGGGCGCCTCCTGCCGGCCTACACGGCCGAGCATCCCGGCGTCCGCGTCCAGATCGTCCGCTGCGAGGGACGTGAGGCCGTGGTCAACGCCATCCGGGAGCAACGCGCCGACCTCGGGCTCACCGACCTGCCCGTGCCGGCCGACCTGATCACCCATCCCCTGGAACGCCAGGAGATCGTGCTGATCTCGCCTCCCGGCATGGAGCTGCCGAACCCGGTGCCGATGGGCCGGCTCGACGGCATGCGCCTCGCGCTGCCCGCCCGCGGGAGCCTCCGGCGCAGGGAGCTGGACGCGATGTTCGGCAAGTACGCCGTCAACCCGGTGGTGGTCCTGGAGACCGACGAGCGCAACGGCTGGCTCAACGCCGTGCGCAGCGGCCGGGCGTCCCTGCTGTGGTACCGGGGCATGGCCGAGCAGGCCAGCCGCGCCGGGCTCGTGGTGCGCTCGCTCGAACCCGCCGTCCGGCGCGTCATCGCCGTCGTCCACGCCCGCCGCCGCCTGCCGCTCATCGCCCAGGACTTCCTGTCCACCGCCGAGAAGGGCTCCGCCGCCTGACGGCACCGGCCCGCTCCCCTCACCCCTCACCCCTCGCTCCCCGCGGGGCCCCGGCCCCGCCGCCGGCGCCGACCTCCTCCGGTGCCGCCTCTCCTCCGGCCCCGTGCCCTCCCGGTACGGCGCCTCTCCGGCCTCGCACCTCCGGACGTGTGGCACCTTCTCCGGCCACCCGCCGCCACGGGTGCGGCGCCTTCCGGAACGGCCCCGCCCGACCCGCGCGGCCCTTCCTCCGCACCACCGGACGGCCCGCCGCCTCGGCCGTCCCGTCCTTCCCGAGGGCAGGGTCCCTCCAGCACGGCCTCCGCGACGTCCTCCGTCCGCGCCGGCCTCCTCTGGAACGGTCCGCGGGGCCGCGGCGGGGAGGGAGGGCGAGCGGCGGGCGGCGAGAGGGAGAGGGGCTCCCGGGGGGATCGGCCGGCGTCGGACGCCGACGCCCCGGCGCGCGGTACGCTCGCCCCTGATGAGCACTTTGCGGCTGCGCCACCGGACGTTCGGGCCGGGGGAGTACGCGGTGATGGCCGTGGTCAACCGAACGCCCGACTCGTTCTACGACAAGGGACGCACCTACGGCTTCGGGGCGGCCGTCGAGGCGGTGGACCGGGCCGTCGAGGGCGGCGCGGACATCGTGGACATCGGCGGCGTCAAGGCGGGCCCGGGCGACGAGGTGGACCCCCGCGAGGAGATCCGCCGGGTCGCCGGGCTGGTCGAGGCCGTCCGCGACCGGCACCCCGAGCTGATCATCAGCGTCGACACGTGGCGGGCCGAGGTGGGCGACGTCGTCGCCCGCGCCGGCGCCGACCTGCTCAACGACACCTGGGGCGGCCCCGACCCGGGCCTGGCCGAGGTGGCGGCGCGGCACGGCATCGGGCTGGTGTGCGCCCACGCGGGCCCGGCCGCCCCGCGCACCCGGCCGCACCGGGTCGCCTACGCCGACGTGGTGGCCGACGTCGTCGCCCACACGGTCTCGCTGGCGAGCGCCGCCGTGGCCGCCGGGGTGCCGCGCGAGTCGATCCTCATCGACCCGGCCCACGACTTCGGCAAGAACACCTACCACTCGCTGGAGGTCAGCCGCCGGCTCGGCGAGATGACGGCCACCGGCTGGCCGGTGCTGGTGGCGGTGTCCAACAAGGACTTCGTGGGCGAGACGCTCGGCGGGCTGCCCGTCGAGGAGCGGCACGCCGGCACCATCGCCACCCTGGCGGTGTCGGCGCTGCTCGGGGCGCGCGTGTTCCGCGTCCACGACGCCGCCTCCGCCCGTACGGCCCTGAAGGAGATCACCCGGCTCGTCCCGCCCGCCGAAGCCGAAGCCGAAGCCGAGACCCGACCCGCAGCCGGACCCGGAGCCGGGCACGGCACCCGGAGCGGGGACGGCACCCGGGGCTAGACGGCCGGTGGCAGGCGCACGACCGCGCGCAGCCCCGGCCCCGCGTCCTCCAGGTGGACCGTGCCGCCGTGGGCGCGCACCGTCTCCCGCACGATCGCCAGTCCCAGCCCGGCCCCGCCCTCGTCGCGGCTGCGCCCCGAGTCGAGCCGCGTGAACCGGTTGAACACCCGCTCCCGGTCGGCCTCCGGGATGCCCGGCCCGTCGTCGGTCACCGTCAGCACCCCGTCGCGCGTCAGCGCCACCTCCACCTTCGAGGAGGTGTGCCGGACCGCGTTGTCCACCAGGTTCGTCAGCACGCGGCTCAGGTCGAGGGCGTCGCCGCGCACCACCACCGGGTCGCAGACGGTCAGCTGCGCCTCGCCGTACCGGTCGACGGTCTGCCGCACCACCTCGTCGAGGTCGACCGGCTCGCTGCGCGCGGGCACCCCGCCGCGCTCGTCCAGCCGGGCCAGCGCCAGCAGGTCCTCGGCCAGCCGCGACAGCCGCATCGCGTCCTCCAGCACCCCCTCGGCCGTCTCCGGCCAGTCCTGCCCCTCGGGATGGCCGAGCGCCACCTCCAGTTGCAGCCGGATGCTGGCCAGGGGGCTGCGCAGCTCGTGCGCGGCGTCCGACACCAGCGCCCGCTGGCGCTGCTCGGCCTCCTCCAGCCGGGCCAGCATGCCGTTCAGCGTGACGGCCAGCGAGTGGACCTCGTCGCGCGACTCCGGCACGGGCAGCCGCCGTGAGCGGGCCGTGTGGGTGATCTCGGCCGCGCCCCGGCGCAGCGCCGCGATCGGGCGCAGCGTCCGCCCGATGATCACCCAGCTCGCCAGCGCCAGCACCACGACGAGCAGCGGCGTGCCGACGAGCAGCACGCGTCCCGCCGTGCCGACGCTCGTCTGGATCTCGCCCACGGGCCGGGCCGCCAGCACCGTGCGCCCGTGGTCGGCGCTGACCGCCACCACCCGCAGCGGCCCCGGTATCGCGTACGGCCGGCCGTCCATGAAGCGGGCCGAGCCCTCGCCCAGCACCCGCGCCCGCTCCCGGGCGCCGAGCAGCGGCACCAGCCGGTCGGTGCCGTACGTGGCGTGCGTGATGCGGCCCGAGGCGTCGATGACCTGCACGATCGTGCCGTCGTTGGTGGTGATCGGGTTGGTCAGGGTGCCCGCGTCGGCGTGGACGCGCACCGTCTGGGCCTGCTGCCACGTCGTCTCGTCGATGGTGTCGACCAGCGCCCGGTCCAGCACGTTCAGCAGCACCGACGCCGACAGCGCGAGCGCCGCAGCGAGCACCGCGGCCGCCACGACGCTCAGCCGGAAGCGCAGCCCCTGCCGCCGCCACCACGCCAGCGGGCTGTCAGCCACCGTCGCCGGCCAGCCGGTAGCCCGCGCCGCGCACGGTCTGCAGGGAGTTGCGGCCGAACGGGCCGTCGAGCTTGCGGCGCAGGTAGCCGACGTACACCTCGACCACGTTGGGGTCGGTGTCGAAGGTGTCCCAGACGTGCTCCAGGATCTCCGCCTTCGACACCACCTCGTCGCGCCGGCGCATCAGGTACTCCAGCAGCGCGAACTCGCGCGGCGTCAGCTCCACCGGCGTCTCGCCGCGGTGGACCTTGCGCCGCGCCGGGTCGAGCGACAGGTCGCCGGCCGTCAGCACGGCCGGCCGCCGCCCCGCGTCGCGCCGCAGCAGCGCGCGCAGCCGCGCCACCAGCACCACGTACGAGAACGGCTTGGTCAGGTAGTCGTCGGCGCCCAGGTCGAGCCCGTCGGCCATGTCGTACTCGCCGTCCTTGGCCGACAACATCAGGATCGGCACCCAGTTGTCCTCGGCGCGCAGCTGCTTGCACACGTTGTAGCCCGACAGGCGCGGCAGCATGATGTCCAGCACCACCACGTCGTAGTCGCCGTGCCGGGCCAGGTGCAGCCCCTCCTCGCCGTCGTGGGCGAGGTCGACGGCGAACCCCTCGGCCTGCAGCCCGCGCTGCAACGCCGCCGCCATCCGCCGCTCGTCCTCGACGACCAGTACTCTCATGCGCCCCATCCTCCCGTGCCCGTCCTGTGACGGAGCTGAGAAGCCTGAGAGCCGTCTCAGCCGGTCTCAGGCTCCTCAAAGGATGCATGACGCAGGCTGCCAACAACGACCTGAACATCGGCATACCGTTGAGGAGTGACATGCGTAGAGGCACGTTCGTGAGGTGGGGAGTCCCGATCGCGGTGGCGGCCGTCATCGGGGGAGCGCTCGGCGCGGGACCCGTCATCGCCGCCGTCAGCGGCGAGCCCGCGCTGCCGGAGCGGACGGCGCAGCAGCTGCTCGCCGACGCCGCGGCCGCGTCCCGGGGCAAGGACGGCCCGCCCCCGATGTCCGGCACCGTCCAGCAGACCGCCTCGCTCGGGCTGCCCGCCCTTCCGCAGACCGGTGGCGAGTCGCCGCTGACGCTGCTGTCGGGCTCGCACGAGATCAAGGTCTGGTACGGCTCCAGGGACCGGCTGCGCGTGGCCATGCCGACCCAGATGAACGAGACCGACCTGATCGTCAACGGCGGCCAGACCTGGTACTGGGACAGCGCGGCCAACACCGCCACCCGGGTCAAGCTGGCGCCCGGCCAGGACGGCCGGACCGCGCCCAGGCCGCATGACATGACGGCCTCCACGCCGGCGGCGACGACGCCGCAGGCCATGGCCGAGCAGCTGCTGGCGCGGGTGGGCGAGTACAGCGTGGTCAGCGTGGCCAACACCGACAAGGTGGCCGGCCGCCCGGTCTACCAGCTCGTCGTGGCGCCCAAGGACGAGGCCTCGCTGGTGAAGGAGGTGCGGCTCTCGCTCGACGGCGAGACGTACGTGCCGCTCCAGGTGCAGGTGTTCGCCAAGGGCTCGCCCGAGCCGGCGTTCCAGCTCGGCTTCACCCAGGTGACCTTCAGCCCGCCGGCCGACGAGAACTTCACCTTCACCCCGCCCGCCGGGGCGAAGGTGAAGGAGACCACGTTCGGCGCCGGCGACCGCACGGCCGAGCGGGAGAAGGCCGAGGAGGCGCGCAAGGCCGCCGCCGACCGGCTGGACGTCGTCGGCAAGGGCTGGACCAGCGTCGCGGTGGTCAAGCTGTCGGCCGACGACCTCAAGGCCCTCCAGACCGGCGTCCTGCCCGGCCGGGACGCCGGCGACGGCGCCCGGTCCGACCAGTCCGCCCAGCCCACCCCGTCCACGCAGGACGGGCAGGACAGCCAGGGCCGCAAGGGGCCCGACGCCGGCGAGATGAGCGCGATCGCCGACGGGCTGCTCAAGATGGCCAAGCCCGTGAGCGGCCCGTGGGGCTCCGGCCGGCTGATCACGACGAAGCTCGTCACCGCGCTGGTCACCGACGACGGCCGGCTGCTCGTCGGCGCCGTCACCCCGGAGGAGATCATCAAGGCGGCGGGCGTCAAGTGACAGCCGTCACGCTCGACGCGGGGGCGCCCTTCGGGGCGGCCCCGCCCTCCGCCCGGCCCGCGATCGTCACGCGCGGGCTCACCAAGCGGTTCCGCGGCGGCCAGGTCGCGGTCGACGCGCTCGACCTGAGCGTGCCGCGCGGATCGGTCTACGGGTTCCTCGGGCCGAACGGCTCCGGCAAGACCACGACCATCCGCATGCTGCTCGGCCTCGTCGCGCCCACCTCCGGGGAGCACGAGCTGCTGGGGCTGCCGCTGGGCGAGGCGCTGCCCCGGGTGGGGGCACTGGTCGAGGGGCCCGCCTTCTACCCGTACCTGTCGGGCGAGGCCAACCTGCGCCGCTTCGACGCGGCCGACCCGACCGCGCCGCCCGCCACCGCGCGGCGGCGCGTCGCCGAGGCGCTGGACCGGGTCGGCCTGGCGGCCGCGGCGGGCAAGCGCTACCGCACCTACTCGCTCGGCATGCGCCAGCGGCTGGCCATCGCCGCCGCCCTGCTCGGGCCGCGCGAGCTGCTCATCCTGGACGAGCCGACGAACGGGCTCGACCCGCAGGGCACCCGCGAGGTGCGCTCCCTGGTCAAGGAGATCGCGGCCGGCGGCACCACGGTGTTCGTCTCGTCGCACCTGCTGGCCGAGGTGGAGCAGATGTGCACCCACGCCGCCGTCATGCGGGCCGGCCGGCTCGTCGCCCAGGGGTCGATGGCCTCGCTGGGCGGCGGCCAGGTCCCGCGCGTCCGCGTGCGGACGCCCGACACGGCCGACGCGCTGCGCGTCCTGCGCTCGCTCGGCCTGGCGGACGTGCGCGCCGACGGCCCGGAGCCCGGCGACGGGGTGAGCGCCGAGCTCGGCGGGCACGCGCCCGAGCGGGTCAACGCCGCCCTGGTGGGCGAGGGCGTGGCCGTGCGGGGGTTCGCGGTCGAACGGCCGAGCCTGGAGGACGTGTTCGTGAGACTGACGGGAGAGGGTTTCGATGTCGACGGCTGAGACGCGCGAGGCGCGCGCCCGGCGGACCCCGGGCCTCGTCCCGGTCTCCGAGACGCTGCGCACCACCGGCCGGCCGGTCGCCTCCGACGCGGCGGGCACGGCCGCTGGCCCTGCTGGTGACGCCGCCGACGCGGCTCCGTCCGCCGACGGGGCTCCGCTCGCGGGCGCGGCTCCGATTGCGGACGGGGCTCCGACCGCTCACGCGGCCGGAGCCGCCGGCGTCGGCGAGGTCTCCGGGGCGCCGGCGCGCCGGTTCGGGTCGTTCTGGCGGCTGCTCGGCTCCGAGCTGGGCCTGACCTTCCGCCGCCCGCGCAACCTCGTGATGCTCGCCGTGCTGGCCAGTGTGCCCGTCATCCTGGGCGTCGCGCTGCGCCTGGTCACCGACGACATGGACGCCGAGGGGCGGGGCGGCGGGATGGGCGGCCTCGTCGCGTCCGTCGCCGGCAACAGCCTCATGCTGGCCTTCGCGTCGCTGTCGTTCCTCGTGGTGCTGCTCATGCCGGTCGCCGTGAGCGTGGTGGCGGGCGACGCGATCGCCGGCGAGGCGGGCGGCGGCACCCTGCGCTACCTGCTGGCGGCCCCGGCCGGGCGCACCCGGCTGCTGACGGTCAAGTACCTGAACGCGGTCGTCTTCTCCTTCGCGACCGCCGCCGTCGTGGCGGGGTCGGCCCTGGTGACGGGCCTGGCGCTGTTCCCGGTCGGGCCGGTGACGCTGCTGTCGGGCACCACGGTGTCCGTGGCCGACGGGCTGCTGCGCGTCCTCATCAGCGTCGGGTACGTCGGGGCCGGGATGGCCGCGCTGGCGGCCGTGGCGCTGGCGCTGTCCACGTTCACCGAGGTGCCGATCGGGGCCATCGCGGGCACCGTGGTCCTCGTCATCGTCGCGCAGGTGCTGCGGGCCGTGCCGCAGCTCGAACCGATCAGCCCCTACCTGCTGCCGACCTGGCTGACGCGCTTCGACGGAGCGCTGCGCGCCCCGGTCGACTTCGGGGCGATGCGCGACGGGCTGCTGGCGTTCGGCGCGTACATCCTGCTGTTCGGCTCGGTGGCGTGGGCGCGCTTCACGGGCAAGGACATCACCTCCTGAGGGGGTGTGACGCGCGGCGGGGCCGGAGAGCCCGCCCCCGCGCGGCTCTCCGGCCCGCCCGGCCCGGTGTCCGCGCAGCTCACGCGCGGTCCGGGCGCGAGGTGTCGATGCCCGGCGACGGTGCGTGTATGGCGGCTCACGCCCCGATGTGGGAGACGTCACAGCGGCGACGCGGCGCGTGCGGGGCGTTTCCGGCGCTCTGTGTCGGATAGAGGAGGCGTACCCGGGAAAGCGCGCGGGGCCGCGGTGACGCCCCGCCGGACCCGGACGGACCTTGAGGAAGGCATCGACATGGGAACCGACGACAAGATCTCCAACAAGGCGGAGGAGCTGAAGGGCCGCGCCAAGGAGAACATCGGCGATCTGACCGACGACGAGGATCTCCAGGCCGAAGGCCGTGCCGACCAGGCCGAGGGTGGCCTCAAGCAGGCCGGCGAGAAGGTGAAGGACGCGGCGGGGAAGGTGAAGGACGCCTTCAAGAAGTGATCCGCCCTGCGGCCGGCCCGCGCGGCGCCGGTCCCCGGAAGAGGGGGACCAAGCGCCGCGCGGGCCGGTTACGCATGACTCCGGTGAGCCGGCCCGCGTCGCGCGGGCCGGTCACGCGTGAGCCCGGCAGACCGGTCCCGTGTCGGCGATCATCGTGAGCGCCGACGCCGCCCGGCCCGCTCGTCCGGCTAGGGCATCAGCCGGATGAACTCCTCCAGCGAGAACCGCCCGTCGCCGTCCGCGTCGCCGGTGTCGCGCAGGGCGGGCATCGCCTCGGCCGGCAGCTCGGGGAAGTGCGCCCGGAACTCCGCCTCGGTGATGTAGCCGTCGCCGTCGCCGTCGAGCGAGGCGAACTCCCTCTTCAGCCGGGCCAGCCGCTCATCCGTCACGTCCTCGGACATGGTCCATCACCTTTCGGTCGGGGGCCGCCTTTCCGGACAACCTAGCGACCCCGCCGCGCCCAGCCGCCACGAGGGCAGCCGGGCGGCCCGAAGGGGGCTCAGGGACGGACGACCGCGTGAGCGGGTCCGGAGGGACGGCGGCAGCGGGAGAGGGCGGTCAGGAGGGGCGGCGGCGCAGGGCCAGGACCGCGACCACGACCCCGATCACGCCCACCAGCAGCCCCGCCCCGCCCAGCAGGCGCGCCGTGCCGTCGGAGGCGGACGACGCCGCGACCACCCGGGGCGCGTCCGAGGGGGCGGCGGCGGTCGACGCGGCCGCGTGGCCGGACATCGGAGCACCGTCCTTGGCGGCGGCCGGGGTGAGCTTGAGCACCGGGGCCGGGTGCTCCGCCTCCGTGCCGTCGCTCTTGGGCGCGTCGGCCCAGTTCACGACCTCGCCGCCGGAGTACGTCTGCTTGGTCGGGAACGCGAGCTGGTCGACGCCCTCGGGCAGCTTGCCCATGGACACCTCGAACTCCTGGAACTCGCCCTTGGAGATCTTCCCGCCGGACCAGACGACCGTGGACACGGCCTCGGTCAGGTCGCCGTACTCGGTCTTGACCGGGGTGGGCAGCTTGCTCTCGGTGACCTTGACCGTCCAGCCCGGCACGGGCTTGACCGACACGAACGCCAGCGGGTGGTCGGTGGGGAAGGTGACCTCGACGCGCACGGTCGAGGCGTCGTCGCGCTCGTTCGGCACCCGGAACGCGACCTTGGTGAAGCCGCCCTGCTCGGCGCTGGCGGGGTTGATCGTGACGTGCGCGAGCGCGGGCAGCGCGGTGGCCACGGTGACGGCCGCCACGGCGGCGAGCACGGTCGCGGCGCGGCGGCCGAAGGACCGCCCGGAGGGCATGGCGAAGGACATGATGAGGCTCCACGTGAGAAAAGGGGGATGGGAAAAGGGGTGTCAGAGGTCAGGCGGTACGTGGAGGACCGCGCCTGGCCAGGCAGTGCCGCAGGGCCGGATCGGGGGGAACGGCGCGCACCCGCACCACGGGAGGCGCCTGCCGCGCCGACGGCAGCGCCGGGAACACCCCGGCGGACAGCACGCGCCCGAGACGGCGTCCCAGGCCGTCGTGCAGGCGGCGCAGCAGCGACCACAGCGCGGCCTCGCCGCGCGCCAGCCACCAGCCGGTGAGGAGCGTGGCCGTCAGGTGCGCGGCCAGCATGCCGGCGCCGACCGCGAGGCCCCGGCCGGCGGGCTCGCCCGAGCCGACGGCCAGGCTCATCCCGTCGGCGGGGGAGCCGTGCAGGTGGACGGAGACGGAGACGTAGCCGGTGGGCCCGCCGGCGCTGAACCACTCGTGCAGGACCGCCTGCGCGGCGACCAGCGCGAGGTTGATGGTCAGCGGGTGCCGCTCCCTGCCGCCCAGCGCGAGCGCCAGCACACAGGCCGCGCCGAGCCCGAGGGCGGCCGTGCCGGGCGCGGGCGCCGACCCGCCGCCCGCCACGTGCGCCAGCGACGCCAGAACGACGCAGACGGCGGAGAAGACGGCCGTCCGCGCGAGTCTGAGGGGGAGGCGAGCGCGCATGCGGCCTCCATGCTCTCACGGAGCGTGCCCGCCGCACCCCCTAACCGCGAACGGGAGCCGGTCATGACATAGGGGGCTTCCGCCGCCTTGGCGTGCTCTCTGTGTCCGCAGATCTTCGCGGCGCTCATCGAACCGCTCATGCGTGGGTTCGGTTCACTGTCCGCGTCGGAGCGGGGCGAGGGCCTTGGACCAGGGACACCGTGGCTCAGGATGCCCAGAAGCGGTCGGCGATGAGGCCGAGGCGGCGGAGGCCGGTCGCGACCAGGCCGGCGAAGATCGTGGCGCCGTGCTCGGAGGTGTGGGTGTCGTCCTGCTTGTCCCGGGTGAGGTAGAGCTCCTCGGCCGCCTCCGGGCCGAGCGTCTCGACGAGCCGGCGGCTGTCGTCGGTGAGGTCGATCAGCGCCACCCCCTCGGCGGCGGCCACGGCGCGCATCTCGGCCGGCAGGTCCACGCCGCGTTCGTTCACGATCAGCCCGGTGGGGCCGAGCGCCGCGCCGTCGAACCGCCGCCGCACGATCGGGGTGACGAGAACCGGCGTCGCGCCTCTGGCGGCGATCCCGCGCGTGATCCGGGCGAGGTTGTCCCGGTACGCGGCGGCGGTGGCCTGCTTGTCGTTGTGCCCGAACTGGACCAGCGCCACATCCCCGGGCCGTACCTGGGGCTCCATCGCGGCCCACAGCTCCGGCTTGGCCAGGAATGACGCCGCGCTCTCGCTGGAGCCCGAGTGGTTGACCACGGACAGGCCGTGCCGGAAGTGGGCGGGCAGCCGCTGCCCCCAGCCCGTGTACGGCGCGTGCGCCTGGTCGGTGACGGTCGAGTCGCCCGCCAGGAAGAGCGCCGCCGGACGGGCCGGGACCACCTCGACGGACCGCACCCCGGGGGCCGCCCCGGCGAAGGTCAGCGTCAGGCCGGGCGTCCCGGGGCCGTCCCAGCCGTTCTGCTGCGCCTCCGGGGTGCGGACGTTGACGGTGAACGTGCGGCGGTGCCAGCCGTCGCCGGGGGAGGCGCGGGCCATGAGCCGCCGCGCCTCGGCCAGCACCTCGGTGCCGCCTCTGACGACCACGGACACGTCGTAGTGGCCGGGCGGCACGTCGTAGGTGCGGACGGTCGCCTGGTTCGCGGGTTCGGGCATGCGGCGGACTCCCTTCCGGCCGGGAAGCTGGGTAAGCGCTTTCCGGCTTGATGTCGGATTATGCCGTGCGATGCTGGGCAATGCGTGGCCGATTCGCGTCCGATGTCGCTAGGGTCATCCCGACCGCGTCGACATGAGGTGAGAACGTTGCGGCATGTGGGTGGTTTATTTCTCGGCCTGATCGTGACGGCGGCCCTGGTCGTGGGCGGAGGATGGGCGATCCAGCAGGCGCTGGGCGCCGCGCAGCCGCCCGCCGGCCAGAAGCTCTGGATCGCGCTCGGCGCGATGGCCGCCGTGGGCCTGGTGACGGGGCTGGTGGTGGCGGGGCGGGTCTCGCCGATGGCGACGTTCGTGCCGTCGATGGCGCTGCTGGCCTGGACGGTCGTGTACGCGCTCGACATGAACCGCGCCCTGTCGTACATCCCGGCGGAGCCGTCGGTGAACGAGATCGTGCGCGAGGCCGGGCAGGGCGCCAGGATGCTGCTCACCTCGGGGGTGTTCGCGCTGCTGGGCGTGGCGCTGTTCATCCCGGTGCTGATCCCGTCGCGCTGGGCGCGCCGCTATGACGATGACGACGACGACGAGTACGAGGAGAGCCGGCAGGGCGGCTACTACTGACAGGGCGGTCCGGAGGGCCGGTCGCGCACCGGCCCCCGGATGCTCGCGGCCGGCCCTCCGTACGCTCACACGGGCTCGACCGGGGGCGGGGCGGCCCGCCCGCGCGTGTAGAGGCGGGTGACGACCTCCTCGATCGTCGCCGTCCCCGGAGCCGTGGCCATGAGGTCGCCGACGCTGCCGTCGAAGGCCAGCCGGCCGTGGTCGATGAGCAGCACCCGGCGGCACAGCCGCTCGACGTCGCCGAGGTCGTGCGTGGTCAGCAGCACGGTGGTGCCCCGCTCGGCGTTGACCCGCAGCAGGAACGACCGGATGCCGGCCTTGCTCACCACGTCGAGGCCGATGGTGGGCTCGTCGAGCACCAGCACCTCGGGGTCGTGCAGCAGCGCGGCGGCCAGGTCGCCGCGCATCCGCTGGCCCAGGCTGAGCTGCCGCACCGGCGTGCGCGTGAACCCGCCGAGGTCCAGGGCCTCGGTCAGCTCGTCCAGCCGCGCCGCGAACAGCTTGCGATCTACTTTGTAAAGGAGCCGGACCAGCTCGAAGCTGTCCCGCAGCGGAAGGTCCCACCACAGCGTCGTCCGCTGCCCGAACACCACGCCGATCCGCCGCGCCAGCGCCGTCCGCGCCCGCGACGGGTCGAGCCCGGCCACCCGCACCCGGCCGGAGGTCGGGGTGAGGATGCCACACAGCATCTTGATCGTGGTGGACTTGCCGGCGCCGTTCGGGCCGAGGCAGCCGACGAACTCGCCCGGCTCGATCCGGAACGACAGGTCGCGCACGGCGTGGACGACGGCGCCCCGCACCTTGAAGGAGCGCCCGGCCCGCTCAGTCTCGATCATGGTCAACTCCCCGTGGATCGGTAGTGCCTGATGCCCTGCCGCCAGGCGAGCCCGGCCAGCAGTGCGAGGACGCCGGCCGCGACCGGGCCGAGGAACCGGACGAAGCCGGGCGTGCCGAACGGGTCGTCCCGGTCCAGCACGTACAGGGCGGGCTGCCAGTTGACGAACGCCAGCGGCAGCACGTACGTGACCCCGCGCACGAGGTCGCGGCCGTACACGCTGAGCGGGTACTGGGTGAGCTGGCCGCCGCCGTACGTGAAGGAGTTGACCACCTCCGGGGCGTCGGTGAGGAGGAACTGGGCGGCCCCGCCGAGCGTCCAGATCGCGGCGAAGATGACGGTGCCGGTGGCCAGCATGACGGGGAGCATCCACAGCCTCCGCGCGTCCAGGTCGAGGACGGCGAGCGCGTAGCCGAGGACGGCGGCGGCCTGGAGCACCCGACCGGCGCGGGTGGGGGCGAAGCGGTCGGCGGCGAGCTGGATCCAGGTGCTCACCGGCCGGACCAGCATCGTGTCGAGGGTGCCCGCCCTGATGTGCTGGCTGACCCGGTCCACGTTGCTGACGAGCAGGTCGCACAGGGCGAACGGCAGGCCGGCGCTGCCGTACAGGAAGAGGACCTCGTCGCGGGTGAAGCCGGCCAGCGCCGTGGTGTGCGAGAAGAGGACGAGGATGACGGCCACGTCGGTGGCGGTGACGAACACGCCGAGCACCACCATGAGCGCGAACGAGGCGCGGTAGGCCATGGCGGCGCGGGTCCACGTCCAGGCGAGCAGCGCGTACGTCCTAACCACCCTGGATCACCACCCGGTGGCGCACGGCGCGCGTGGCCAGGGCGCCGAGCGCGAGCAGCGCGGCGCCCCACGCCGCCTGGAAGGCGAGGGCGGAACCGGCGGAGGCGGTGCCGAGGTAGACGTCGGCGGGCGCCTGCGCCATGGCGGCCCACGGCAGCGCCCGCACCAGCTCGCCCAGCGCGCCGGGGAACAGCGTGAGGGGCACCATCATGCCGCTGAGCAGCGTGGTCAGCAGCATCGAGCACACCATGACGCCCCGGTCGTCGGCCAGCCAGCACACCGACAGGCACACGAGGTAGCGCCAGGCGAAGCTGACGACCACCCCGGCCGTGACGCAGGCGAGGACGCCGAGCCATCGCTCCGGGTCCCGTGGCGTGGTGATGCCGAACACGGCGGCCCCGGCGAGCATCGGCGGCAGGCCGCGCACGAGGAGCTGGTACGCGGCCCGGCCGAGGTCCTCGGCCAGCAGCCAGAGCTGGAGCGGCGCGGGGCGGACGAGGTCGAGCGCGATGTCGCCGGTGCGGATGCGTTCGGGCAGGGTGAGGCCGCCGCCGAGGAGCTGCATCGGCCCGATGAAGGCCTGGGTGACGAAGCAGAACGTGACGGCGGCGGTGACGTCGTAGCCGGCCAGGCCGGGCCGGGCCTGCCAGAGCGCGATGAGGATGGAGGCGCGCAGCACGCCGAAGACGCTGTTGGTGAAGGCCCCGGCCAGGGCGGCTGCGACGTAGGTGGCGTGCTTGCGGAAGCCGTACCGGGCGAGCCGGGCGTAGAGGGAGAAGGAGACGCACCTCCGGAGGGTGATGGCACGGTGACATGCCGTGCCCGGGCCCGCGCGCGGGCCGGCCAGTGGGAGCCCTGGATTATGGTCCGGACGCCGCCGGGCGGGCAACGCATTTACCCGCGGGCAAGGCTCGCCGGGCGCGAGCGATCCTGCGCGGGCTCTCGTCCGGGGACGAGTTGCTTACTCGTTGGTAGATCGGTGTTCCGGGGGGAAGGGATCTCCTTGGAGGACCGAACATGCACATCGACAGGGACGTCACTCCGGACTATCCCCTCAGCTGGCAGGCGCGCGCGGTCATCGGCCTCATGCACGGCACGCTGAAGCCGGCGTCCATCCTGTTCATGCGGCACGCGCTGGCCCTGGACTGCGCCGCCCGCCTCGGCGACGTCGTCAACCTGCTCCCGCTGCGCCTGCCCGGCCACGTCACGATCACCCCGGCGGGCTTCTCGGCCTGCGGCGGCGAGTGGGTGCGGGCCGGCGAGGGGCTGGACGAGCGCAAGGTCGTGCTGTACTTCCACGGCGGCGGCTACTTCTCCTGCTCGCCCGCGACGCACCGGCCGATCACCTGGCGGCTGTCGCGCGTGGCCAGGCGGCCGGTGCTCGCCCTCGACTACCGCCAGGGCCCGGTGCACACGCTCGCCGACTCCCTGTCCGACGCGCTCGACGCGTACCGATGCCTGCTCGACCAGGGGTACGCCGCCGAGGACGTCCTGCTCGCGGGCGACTCCGCCGGCGGGCACCTCACGCTGGCCACCCTCCTCGCGCTGCGCGACCGGGAGCTGCCGCTGCCCGGCGCGGCCGTGTGCCTGTCGCCCTGGGCCGACCTGACCGACTTCCCGCGGCGCGCCAACCGCTGGCAGGACCCGATGCTGCCGGCGGGCCGGGTGCGCTGGCTCGCCCGCCGCTGGACCGCCGGCCTGGACCCGCGCGACCCGCTGGTGTCGCCGGTGCTGGGCGACTTCTCGGGGCTGCCGCCGCTGATGATCCTGACGGGTTCGACGGAGGTGCTGCGGGACGAGGCCCGCCGGGTGGCCGTCCGGGCGCGGCGGGACGGGGTGCCGGTGCGGTACGAGGAGTGGCGGCGGATGCCGCACTGCTTCCCGATCCTGGCGGACGTGGTGCCGGAGGCGCGGACGGCGTTCCGGCACATGGGCGAGTTCCTGGCGGCGGTGGCCGCCCTGGACGAGGACCCGCCGGCCGAGGGCGCCGCCGCCTGACCCCTTCCCGGAACGCGGAGTGGGCCGTCCGCGCCCGGGTATGGGTTAGGGTTACCTAAGTAAGAGCGGAAGGGTAGGTGTATGTCCGGCAAGCCGAGAGACCACCATCGCGGCGTCGTCCTGCGCACGGAGCGGCTCACCCCGCACATGATCCGCGTCGTGGTGGGCGGTGACGACCTGCGCGACTTCGCCACCTCCGGGCTCACCGACCACTACGTCAAGCTGGTCTTCCCGCACGAGGGCGTCGAGTATCCCGAGCCTTTCAGCGTCCAGAACGTGCGCGCGAGCATGCCCCGCGAGCTGTGGCCCCGGCTGCGCAGCTACACCGTGCGCGCCTGGGACCCGGACGCGGGCCAGCTGACCATCGACTTCGTCCACCACGGCGACAAGGGCCTGGCCGGGCCGTGGGCGGCCCGCGCCGTGCCCGGCGACGAGCTGCTCATGCTGGGGCCGGGCGGCGGTTACGCGCCCGACGCGGCGGCCGGCTGGCACCTGCTGGTGGGCGACGAGAGCGCGCTGCCCGCGATCCTCGCCTCGGTGGAGGTGCTGCCCGCCGGAGCTCTGGCGTACGTGCTGGTCGAGGTGGAGGGGCCGGACGAGGAGCAGAAGGTCGAGACCGTGGCCGACGCCCGCGTGACCTGGCTGCACCGCGACGGCCGCCCGGTCGGCGAGGCGCTGGTCGAGGCGGTGTGCCGGCTGGAGTTCCCGGAGGGCGACGTGCACGCGTTCGTCCACGGTGAGGCGGGCTTCGTGCGGCGGCTGCGCCACCACCTGCGCATCGAGCGGCGGGTGCCGCTGGAGCGGCTGTCCATCTCGGGCTACTGGCGCTCCGGCGTGGACGACGAGGCGTGGCGGGCGGTCAAGAAGGAGTGGAACCGGCAGATCGAGGCCGAGGAGGCGGCCGAACTGGGCTGACCGCCTCCCCGGCGTCCGGTCACGGGATCTTGGTGAGGTCCACGAGGCGCATCCGGCCTTGGACGATGTAGAACATCAGGTGTGGCTCGGGAAGGGGCATAGGCTCCTCCGGGTTCCGGATTCCCAGGTCGGCGGACTTCCCGCTCGTCCTGTCGCGCAGGACGACGCCGACCCGGCTCCGGCCGGTGCCGTGCACCGATTCGGTGCAGAAGCGGTCGGACCCCCCTGTCGGCCTGGCCGCCGCACACGGGTCGGGCCGTTCGCCGGAGCCGTCACGCCGGCGCACGAAGCCGACGCCGCGGTCGGACCTGCCCATGCAGAGCTCCAGACCGCAGAAGACCATCTCTTCTCCCCGCCGGGTGAGCGCGGTGCTGGTCTGGCCGGTCTCCACGTTGCGGATGGTGCCGAACATCGGCTCGCCCTCGACGCTGGCTCTGCCCGGTCGGCTGATCCATGGCCACGCCAGCAGGTGACTGTCCGCGCCGCCCTTGACGGGTTCCACTGTTCCGCCCCTGAGGGGAACGGTGAACACCCCGCCTTCCTCCAGTGAGAACACGATCCGGTCACCGGCCACGGTCAGGGCGTCGAAGCCTCCGTCGTCCACAGGTCGGCTCGCCACGAGGTGGGCCGGGCCGCCCGACAGAGGCGCCGACCAGATCTGTCCCAGGCCGCCCTCCAGCGCCGTCCACCACACCACCCGGCCGCTGCCCGCCGCGAAGCCGCTGGGGAACGACACCGTCCTCTTCGGCACCGTCAGGTCTGCGATCTTGCGCGCGGCGTGGGTCTCCACATCGTAGGCGTAGACGGCGTCCGGCCGTGTGGCGTCGTCCTCCGGCGTCACCAGGAGCGTCCGTTCGTCGATGAGCTGGTGCGGGTAGAAGGCGCGCCCGTCCGGCAGCCGGGCCGGCAAGTCGTGGATCGCCCGCGGCCACACCTTCTCGATGGCGGGCGGAAGCTTCGTCGTCGGCGGGGTGGCGGGCATCGCCCGTGGCGTCCCGCCCTTCAGCGCGAACGTCGCCCCGCCCACCAGCGCCACGACCGCCGCCGCGGCCAGCGCCGCCCGCGTCCGGTTGCGGCGCCTGCGGTAGCGGGCCTCGACCGCGCCGCTCAGCGTGACCGGGGCCTGCGGGGCCCGCCCGGCCGCGCCGGTCAGCGTCCTGCGCAGGGCATCCTCCAACGGGTTCATCGCGCCTCTCCTCGGCTGGTCGGGACGGCGGATTCCGTGGACACGGAGTCGCGGAGCTTGGCCAGGGCGCGGGCGGCCTGGCTGCGCACGGTGCCGCGCGAGACGCCCAGCACGCGGGCGATCTCCTCGTCGGTGAGCTGCTCGTAGTAGCGCAGCACGACCACCGCCCGCTGCCGGCGCGGCAGCCCGGCCAGCGCGTGCCACAGCCGCTGCTCGTCCCCGTCGGGCAGCGTGTCGTGGTGCTCGCGTTCGGGCGGGTCCCAGGCCAGGTGCTCGCGCCGCCGTAACCGCCAGGCGCGGATGTGCAGCCTGGCCATCGTCGTGCGCGCGTAACTCTCCGGGTTGTCCTTCAGCCGCACCCGCGCCCAGGAGGCGCGCAGCTTGACCAGCGCCTCCTGCACCAGGTCGGCGGCGTCGTGCGGGTTCCCGGCCAGCACGTATCCGTAGCGCAGCAGCGCGTCGCCGCGTTCGGCGACGAACTCCGCGAAACGGGGGTCTTGGTCCACGTGCGTCAGCCCTTCGTCGTCTTGGTCACCTCCCAGAGGCGTCGGGTGCGGAAACTGTTGCACGCTCCGGCGGAAAGGTGGGGCACGCGAAAGGGCCGCGCCGATCCGGGGGGAGATCGGCACGGCCCTTGGTCGCCGGGGGAACCCTCCCATGCCCTAGGAGGTGGCCGGCGAGTCGTGAGGCCCCTGGACGGTCAGTGGGCCGTGGCGAACTGCTCCTCCTCCGTCGAGCCCTTGAGCGCGGTCGTCGAGGAGTCGGGCGCGACCGCCGTGCTGACCAGGTCGAAGTAGCCGGTGCCGACCTCGCGCTGGTGCCGGGTGGCGGTGTAGCCGCGGGACTCGGCGGCGAACTCGGCCTCCTGGAGGTCCACGTACGCGGTCATGCCGTGGTGGGCGTAGCCCTGGGCGAGGTCGAACATCGAGTAGTTGAGCGAGTGGAAGCCCGCCAGCGTGATGAACTGGAACTTGTACCCCATGTGGCCCAGCTCCTTCTGGAACTTGGCGATCGTGGAGTCGTCGAGGTGCTTCTTCCAGTTGAACGACGGCGAGCAGTTGTAGGCGAGCATCTGGTCCGGGTACTCGGCCTTGATCGCCTCGGCGAACTCGCGGGCGACGTCGAGGTCGGGCGTGCCGGTCTCCATCCACAGCAGGTCGGAGTACGGCGCGTAGGCCAGGCCGCGGGCGATGCACGCCTGGACGCCGTTGCGCACCCGGTAGAAGCCCTCCGGGGTGCGCTCGCCGGTGGTGAAGCGCTGGTCGCGGGGGTCCACGTCGCTGGTCAGGAGCGTCGCGGCCTGGGCGTCGGTCCGCGCGATGATCAGGGACGGGACTCCGGCCACGTCGGCGGCGAGCCGGGCGGCGTTGAGCGTCTTGACGTGCTGGCCGGTCGGGATGAGGACCTTGCCGCCGAGGTGGCCGCACTTCTTCTCGGAGGCGAGCTGGTCCTCCCAGTGCACGCCCGCCGCGCCGGCGGCGATCATGCCCTTCATCAGCTCGAAGGCGTTGAGCACGCCGCCGAAGCCGGCCTCGGCGTCGGCCACGATGGGCGCCAGCCAGTCGCGCTGCTCGCCCTCGGACCAGGAGATCTGGTCGGCGCGCAGCAGGGCGTTGTTGATGCGCCGCACGACGGCCGGCACCGAGTTGGCCGGGTACAGGCTCTGGTCGGGGTAGGTGTGCCCGCCGAGGTTGGCGTCGGCGGCGACCTGCCAGCCGGACAGGTAGATCGCCTTCAGCCCGGCGCGCACCTGCTGGACGGCCTGGTTGCCGGTCAGCGCGCCCAGCGCGTGCACGTAGTCCTCGGTGTGCAGCAGGCGCCACAGCTTCTCGGCGCCGAGCCGGGCGAGGGTCTGCTCCTCCTGGACGCTGCCCCGCAGCCGGATCACGTCCTCGGCGCTGTAGGTCCGCTCGACGCCCTGCCAGCGAGGGTCGTTCTCCCACTCTTCACGCAGCTGCTCCGCAGCTCCCTTGAGGCGATCGTTCATGGTGTCACTCCTTTGTCGTCCCCTGGGGCCTGTGCCGAGTTTGTGCCCGGGGAACGCTTGATCGACAGGCCGCAGGCCGCAGAAGAATCGCCGAACTTCACGATGTGATGAATACTGACGGGTATTCGATGGAGAAGAAATCGCGAGTTTTCCCGTTGGCCTAGACCAATCCGGCGCGCGCACGCCGCCGGGCGCCCGGGACCCGGAAGATCGCCCAGGCGCTAGAAAATGAGCAGAATTTCTGTCTAAGATGCCGACATGGCGTCCTTGGTAGGGGAAGAACCGCTGCTTTTGACGCAGGAGCTGGATCTCATCGCCTTCGGGCAGCGCCTGCGTCACCTGCGCAAACAGCGTGGCCTGACCTTGTCGGACCTCGGCGCGCGCGTCAGCAGGGCCCCCAGCCAGCTCTCGCTGCTGGAGAACGGCAAGCGCGAGCCCAAGCTGTCCCTGCTCAAGGCACTGGCCACCGCGCTCGGCGTGCCCGTCGAGGAGCTGCTGCGCCGCCAGCCGCCCAACCGCCGCGCCCAGCTGGAGATCGCCCTGGAGGAGGCCCAGCGCGACCCCATCTACGCCGCGCTCGGCCTGCCCAAGCTCAAGGTCTCCGCGCGCGTCCCCAACGACGTGCTGGAGCACATCCTCGGCCTGTACGGCGAGCTGCGCGCGCGCCAGGCCCGCGGCACCGCCACTCCCGAGGAGGCCAGGGCCGCCAACGCCGAGCTGCGCCGCCGCCAGCGCGAGCTGGGCAACTACTTCCCCGAGATCGAGAAGGCTGCCGCCGAGGCGCTGGCCGCCGTCGGCTACCGCACCGGCGCGCTGTCCCAGAGCATGATCCAGAGCCTGGTGACCCACTTCGGCTACACCGTGCACACCGCCCAGGACCTGCCCCGGTCCGTACGCTCCATCACCGACCTGCGCAACCGCCGCATCTACGTCAAGCACGAGCAGCTCGGCATGCACACCCCGCGCACGATCCTGCTCCAGACGCTCGGCCACCTCGCCCTCGGCCACGGCAAGCCCCGCGACTTCGCCGACTTCCTGCGCCAGCGCACCGAGGCCAACTACTTCGCCGCGGCCGTGCTCGTCCCCGAGAAGGCCGCCGCCCTCTACCTCCAGGAGGCCAAGGCCGACCGGGCGCTGTCGGTGGAGGACCTGCGCGACGTGTTCGCCGTGTCGTACGAGATGGCCGCCCACCGCTTCACCAACCTGGCCACCCACCACCTCGACCTGGTCTGCCACTTCGTCCGCAACGACGCCGGCGGCACGATCTACAAGGCGTACGAGAACGACGGCATCGTCTTCCCCGCCGACGAGCAGGGCGCGATCGAGGGCCAGCGGATGTGCCTGCAGTGGTCGGGGCGCCAGGTGTTCGTCTCGCCGGACCGCTTCTCCGTCTACTACCAGTACTCCGACTCGCCGACCGGCACGTTCTTCTGCGTCGCCCACGTCGACCCGTCGCGCGAGCGGGACTTCGCGATCACCCTCGGCGTGCCGTTCCGGGAGTCGCGCTGGTTCCGCGGCCGGGAGACCACCCACCGCACCCGCAGCAACTGCCCCAGCGGCGACTGCTGCCGCCGCCCGCCCGCCGACCTGGCCGAGCGCTGGGAGGGGTACGCCTGGCCGTCGGCCCGCGCCAACTCGCACGTGCTGGCGGCGCTGCCGCCCGGCTCGTTCCCCGGCGTGGACGAGGCGGACGTCTACACCTTCCTCGAACGGCACGCCATCACCGTCTGACCCGCCAGGGGACCGGGCGGTGGAGGGCCGCGGAACGGCGCACCCTAAGCTTGGGCCATGGGGTGGACGGGGGAGGATTGTGTGCCTGCTGAGGTGCGCGCCTGGACGCGCCGCCGCAGCTCACGGGTCGCGGACTGGCCGGCGCACGCGCTGGCCGAGGCGAAGGGCGACACCACCGTCAGCGTGGTGCTGCCGGCGCGCGACGAGCGCGAGACCGTGGGCGACATCGTCCGGGTGATCCGCGGCGAGCTGGCCGCCCTGGTGGACGAGGTCGTCGTCATCGACTCGCGCTCCACCGACGACACCGCGGCCGTCGCCGCCCGCGCCGGCGCCCGCGTCCACGCGCAGGACGACATCCTGCCGCACCTCGAACCGCTCGGCGGCAAGGGCGAGGCGCTGTGGAAGTCGCTGGCCGTCACCGAGGGCGACATCCTCGCCTTCGTCGACGCCGACATCCGCCATTTCCGGGCCGAGCTGGTGACCGGCCTGCTCGGGCCGCTGCTGTCCGACCCCGGCGTCGTCTACGTCAAGGGCTGCTACGACCGGCCGCTCGGCGGGGCGCCGACCGGCGGCGGGCGCGTCACCGAGCTGGTCGCCCGGCCGCTCATCAACCTGCACTGGCCGCACCTGTCCGGCTTCGTCCAGCCGCTGGCGGGCGAGTACGCGGGACGGCGCTCGGCGCTGGAGCGGGTGCCGTTCATCACCGGCTACGGCGTGGAGCTCGGGCTGCTGGTCGACCTCGCCGAGCTGGCCGGGCTCGACGCGCTGGCCCAGGTGGACCTGGGGGTGCGCGAGCACTCGCACCAGTCCACCGAGGCCCTGGGGGCGATGGCGGCGCAGATCATGCTGGCCGCGTGGTCCCGGCTGGAGCGGCAGGGCAAGATCCAGGCGTTCCACCGGCCCGGCTCGCGGCTGACGCAGTTCCGGCGCGGCGAGCACGGCCACGAGGCGGTGGTCCAGGACGTCTCCATCGCCGAGCGGCCGCCGATGAGCACCGTGCGCGAGCCCCGGCCCGGACGGGCCACGGGCCGCCCGTAGGCCCTGGCCGCACGGCGTACTGGCCGGTAGGGTTCTGGTCCATAGAGCTACTCACCGGTAGGGTATGGCCCGGCCTCCTCTCAGGCCCTCAAGGGCCGGCCGGCCTCTTCTCAGGGAGCGTGTATGGGCGGGTTCGGTCTGGAGCTCGGCGACGACGTCATCGAGGTGCGCGACTGGGTGCGCGCGTTCGCCCGCGATGTCATCCGCCCGGCGGGCGCCGAGTGGGACGAACGCGAGGAGACCCCCTGGCCGATCATCCAGGAGGCCGCCAAGATCGGGCTGTACTCCCTCGACTTCTTCTCCACGCAGTGGTTCGAGGAGAGCGGGCTGGCACTGCCCGTGGCGTTCGAGGAGATCTTCTGGGGCGACGCCGGCATCGGCCTGTCGATCGTCGGCACGGGCCTGGCCGCCGCGGCCCTCGCCGCCAACGGCACGCCCGAGCAGATGGGCGAGTGGCTGCCGCAGATGTTCGGCACCCCCGACGACGTCAAGCTGGGCGCCTTCTGCGCCTCCGAGCCCGACGCCGGCTCCGACGTCGGCGCCATCCGCACCCGCGCCGTCCGCGACCGGGGCGACTGGGTGCTCGACGGCGTCAAGACGTGGGCCACCAACGGCGGCATCGCCGAGGTCCACGTGGTGGTCGCCTCGGTGGACCCCGACCTCGGCACCCGCGGCCAGGCCACCTTCGTCGTCCCGCCGGGCACGCCCGGCCTGTCCATGGGACAGAAGTTCCGGAAGCACGGCATCCGCGCCTCCCACACCGCCGAGGTGGTGCTCGACGGCGTCCGCGTGCCCGGCTCGTGCCTGCTCGGCGGCAAGGAGAAGCTCGACGCCCGGCTGGCCCGCGTCCGCGCCGGGGAGCGCGCCGGCGAGCAGGCGGCGATGCGCACGTTCGAGACGACCCGCCCGTCGGTCGCCGCGATGGCGGTCGGCATCGCCCGCGCCGCCTTCGAGTACGCCCGCGACTACGCCCGCGAACGCGAGCAGTTCGGCCGCCGGATCGGCGAGAACCAGGCCATCGCGTTCCTGCTGGCCGAGATGGCGACCCGGGTCGACACGGCCCGCCTGCTCACCTGGCGGGCCGCCTGGATGGCCCGCAACGGCAAGCGCTTCGAGCAGGCCGAGGGCTCGATGTCCAAGCTCGTCGCGGGCGAGACGGCGGTGTGGGTGACGGAGCAGGCCATCCAGATCCTCGGCGGAGCGGGGTACACGCGGGAGCACCCGGTGGAGCGCTTCCACCGCGACGCCAAGATCTACACCATCTTCGAGGGGACGTCGGAGATCCAGCGGCTCATCATCGGCCGCGCGGTGACGGGCCTGCCGGTCCGCTGAGAGATCCGGTGCCGCTCTCCGGCGACCTCCGGAGGACCCGTTCCGGTGGCGCCGCCACCCCGGATGGTGAGACCCGCGCCGCCGTCACCGATCCGCCGGAACGCACGATAGTTCGCGCCCTGCCGGGGTAGCTGGACGACTGCCGCAGGAGACGGGAGTCACGTATGAGCACGATGGTGGGCAACTGGAAGATGGCGATCACCGACGGGTGCATGCCCGGCGACCGGCTCGTCCTGTTCAACGCCGGAGCCGGGAACGCCCACGTCGAGCTGACGTTCTGCGCGGAGGGCGGCCGGCCGCTCGGGCCGTTCCGCGTGGTCGTCCCGCCGCAGCGCACGCGGTCCGCGACGCTGGAGGAGCTGGCCGGTTCCGGCCTTGCGTCCCGGCGCGTGCCGTACGGCGTCGTGGTGCTGTCGGACGTGCCGGTGCTCGTGCGGCCCCACCCGGCGGACCAGGACGCGGCGCAGACACGGCGGCCGGCGGCCTGAGCCCCGGCTGTCACTTCCACACGGCCTTGCCGAGGATGGCGTCGAGACCCGGCGTCTTCCAGTGGTCGACGACGATCACCTTCTTGGCCCGCACGTACCAGACGCGCTGGGTGTAGAAGGCGACGTTCGTCCTGGCGCCGTCGCACGACACCTTCCACTCGGTGAACTGCGCCTGCTGCCCGGTCCCGAACGCCACCTTCGCGGTCTTGACCCGCGTGGCCCGCCCCCCTCGCATCCGAAGTCCCGTGCACGTTCTCGTCGCGGGCCGTTCCGCGCGGTCCGGGGGATGCTGGTTCAGGTGCTGCGGTCCAGGTCGGCCGCCGCCTCCCGCAGCCGTTCCATGGCCGCCAGGACGGCCGGGTCGGAGAACTCCAGCCCCGACCGGTCGCAGGTGTCGATCACGGTGAGGGCCGCGTCCTCCAGGTGGTCCACCTCGGCGTCCGCGGCCAGCAGGACCGCCAGGTGCCGTACGGACTCGATGAGCGGGGTCAGGGCGGGCGGGTGGTGGCGCATGACCTGCGCCAGGCGTGCCGCGGCGGCGCGGAACTCGGTCTCGGCGTCGTCGGGTGTCACGACCGCCGTCCCTTCTCGAAGGTCCGTCCCTTGGGGCGAGAAGCCATCCCTTCAGTGATGATATCCACCTCTTCGCGCCGAGTCCTGCCAGGCCGCGTCCCCCCACGGCACGGGGGAGAGGGGCCAAGGTCCCGGACCGCCGTGCCGTATGGCCCTGCCCGGACCCCACCCCCGCCGCGAGGCTGGACGGAGGAGCGCGCGAGGCTGGAAGCAGGACCGGTGGGGCCGGAACGAGAGGCGGCGGGCTGGAACCGGAACCGGTGGCGCTGGACCGGGTGGCCCGCGAGCTTGACCGAGCGGCGGCGGGGGTGCGCGATGGGGGACATGATCCGGTGGGTGGTGCTGCGCGTGCGCCTGTACCGCCCCGACCGCAATCCGGTGCGCCGCCGCTCCGACCGGCTGGAGGCGGTGGGCGCGGTGGTGGCGCTGGCCCTGCTGCTGCTCAGCGTCTGGCCCGCGGTCGTCGTGGGACGGATGGCCTACGACAACGGGACGCGGGCCGAGCGGGCGGGGGCGAGCGCCCGCCGGGCCGTGACGGCGACGCTCGTGCGGGACGCGCCGACCACGATCGCCGAGGAGCACGTCGACCTGGGGGCCAAGGTCGAGGCGGTGGCCCGCTGGACCGGCCCGGCGGGCAAGCCGATGACCGGGCCGGTCACCGCCCCGGCAGGGGCCAGGGCGGGCACGCGGGTGTCCGTGTGGGTGGACGCCCGCGGCGTCCCGGCCTCGCCGCCGCGGCGCCACGGGGAGACGGTGTTCGACACGGTCACGGCGGCGCTGCTGGTGCTGGCGGCGGGCGCGGTGGTGTCGCTCTCGGGCTTCCGGGGGCTCAGATGCCTGCTCGACCGGGGACGGTACGCGGCGTGGGACGCCGCCTGGGCCGAGGCCGCCCGGCGCTGGCGCCGCGCCTGACCCACCCCTTCCGGTACTTCGAGGTGATCCTGGCGGATTCTGTCGTACCCCGCGTTCACACTCACCGTGACACCGTCCACCCGTCGAGGACAGGAGGGACCCATGGCGAGGGGATCCGGACGTGGGAAGGGCCGGCGCGCGTCGCGCGGCAACGGCGACCGGTGGTTCCTGGCGCTCGTCGGCGTGCTCGCCGTGGGGGCGCTCGTGGCGGAGTTCGCGCGCGCCCATCCGGGGTGGGCGGCGGCGATCGCCTGCCTGCTGGTCGTGCTGGTCGTGGGCGGTCTCGTGCTGCGGCACCGCGCCATCCAGGCGGCCCGGTTACGGTTCCTGGCCGGGAACGCCCAGTTGGAGAAGGTGGACCGGATGACCGGCACCCAGTTCGAGCACCTGGTCGCCGAGCGCATGAGCGCCGACGGGTTCCGCCAGGTGCGGGAGCGGGGAGGCGGCGGGGACCGCGGCGTCGACATCACGGCCGTCGCCCCCGGCCACGGGCGGTACGCCGTCCAGTGCAAGCGCTACAGCAAGTCGGTCGGCGCCCCCGAGGTGCGGAACTTCCTCGGCGCGCTCGCCAACACCTTCGCCGGCCACACCGGTGTGCTCGTCACGTCCGGCCGCCTCACCCGGCAGGCCCGGCAGGAGGCGCTGGGCGCCCGTGAGCCGCTGATCGTGATCGAGCGCGACCTGCTCGCGGACTGGCTGCTCGGGACGTACTCGCCGCTGCCTGCCGGCCCCGCCCCGCGGCTCGTCGAGGGCGAGGAGCCCGCCACCTGAACGGCGCGGGCCCGTCACAGCCTGCGGATGTTGACCGCCACGTAGTCGAAACTGTCCTGCTTCTGCTCGACCACGTCGAACTCGACCTCGTCCCCCTCCTCCAGCGCCCGGTAGCCGGTGGCGACGACCTCGCTGAAGTGGCCGAACGCGTCGCGGCCCGGCGGCAGGGCGGCGGAGGAGATCGCGCCCCAGCCCTTCTCGGCCTTCCAGAACTTCACGATTCCCCGTGTCATGGCCTCACAGTGGCAAACCCGGCGGGCCACGCGCCAGCCGATAAGGCGGATGACGGCGTGCTAGGCGGGGGTCGCCCTCGACAGGCGGGAGGTCAGGGTGCGGATGTAGGCGATCAGCTCCGGCGGCTCGTGGACCTCGAAGTCCACGTCGAACATGCCGAGCGTGAGCGCCAGCCACTGCAGCGAGTCGGCCGCCGTGTGCAGCCGGCACGTGCGCTCGTCCACCACCGTCAGCACCCCGTCCTGCGGGCGCAGCCGCTCGGCCACCCGGGCGAACGGCGCGTGCAGCGTCACCACCGCCCGGTGGCGGGCCAGCGAGGAGGTGACCGACTCGGCGACGTAGCGGGCGATGTCCGGCGCGGGCAGCTCGCGCGGGCGGAACCGCTGCCCGGCCGGCGCCGGCGAGGTCAGCCGGTCGGCGCGGAAGGTCCGCCAGTCGTCGCGGTTGACGTCCCAGGCCACGAGGTACCACTTGCGGGCCAGATGGACCAGCCGGTACGGCTCCACCAGCCGCGTGCCGTCCTCCCCGTCGCGCTTGCGGTAGGCGAACTTCAGCCGCTCGCGGTCGCGGCACGCCTGGGCGATCACGGTCAGCACCTCGGGGTCGGCGGCCGGGCCCTGGGAGGTCAGCGGCACCGTGTAGCCCTGCAACGCGCTCACCCGGCGCCGCAGGTGGCCGGGCAGCACCTGCTCCAGCTTGGCCAGGGCGCGCACCGACGTCTCCTCGATGCCGGCCACCGTGCCGCCCGCGGCCGTGCGCAGGCTGATCGCGATCGCGACCGCCTCCTCGTCGTCGAGCACCAGGGGCGGCATCGCCGTGCCGGCCTCCAGCCGGTAGCCGCCGCCCATGCCGGGGGCGGCCCGCACCGGGTAGCCGAGCTCGCGCAGCCGGTCGATGTCGCGGCGCAGCGTGCGCGGGCTCACGCCCAGCCGGGCGGCCAGCTCGGGGCCCGGCCAGCCACGGCAGGTCTGCAGCAGGGACAGCAGGCGGATCATGCGGGACGGCGTACTGGCCATGGCCCGAGGATGGCAGGTAAAGCGGACAGGGCCCGTCCGCAATGCGCCCTGTTCGTCCTTTCCCGGCGAACGGGCGGCGCGGGTCAGCCGGTCCAGGTGACGCGCTCGCCCGAGGGGTGCTCGCGCACGTACCCCGGCGTGCGGCCGAGCCGCACCTCGATCCGGCCGCCGTCGGCGTCCTTCCAGGTGAAGCCGTCGCCCACCGGCTCCACCGCGGGCGGCGGCGTGGCCGGCTCGACCCATCCCAGCAGCACCGCCGACGCGAACAGCGCCCGCCCGCCCGGGTGCTCGCCCACCAGGTACGGCGTCGCCGAGTGCTCCCCGAAGGCGTTCTCGCCGGTACGGGCCTCGACCCGCGCCCCGTACCAGCCGTGCAGGCCGGTGATGGAGCTGACCAGCGCGCCCGAGGAGACGCGGGACTCCAGGCCGTCGAGCCGGGTGCCGCACGGCTCGTCGCCCGCCAGGGCGTGGCCGCCGTCGCGGACGTGGCTGCCCTCGGGGGCGGCGACCCGGTGGACGCGCACCTCCCACGGCCCGTCCACCACGGACGCCGTCTCGACCACGACCTCGCCGTCGAAGTAGCGGGAGGCGGCGAGCCGGTCCACGACCATTAGCCGGTCGATGCGCCGGCGCCGGGTGGTGCTCCCGTCGGGGCGGATGACGGTGAGGCTGTTGTCGAGGCCGGCGGCCCGGCCCTCGGGTCCGGTCTCGGGTGCGGTGTGGGTGGAGTAGGCGAGCTTGACGTAGTGGGGGTCGTCGCCTGAGCTGTCGCGGTCGTTGCCGTCGCTGCCGTGGTTGAGCAGCCGCACGACGCCGCCGGAGCGGTGCAGCAGCCAGCCGGGCGCGGGCATCGCCACCGTCAGGTCCTCCCGGTCGCCGGAATCGTCGGCGGAGTCGGCGGGCTCGGTCCACACCGGGTGGCCGGGGCCGAGCAGCAGGCCGATGAAGCCCTTGGCGGCCCAGTACGGCGAGGCGGGCCCCGAGTACGCCTGTGTGACCGGCAGGAACGGCCGGTGCCAGCCGAGGCTCAGCAGCCCGTCCGCGTCGGGCACGCCGTGCCGTTCGAAGTGGGTGAGGGTGCGGCCGGCCAGCAGCCGGGTCGCGCCCGGCGACAGGGGCGTGGCGTCGAAGATCGCGCCGAGCCAGAGCGGCGCCACGGCCGCCATCCGGTACGTCAGCGACCGGCCCTGGTGCATCGGCGCGCCGTCGGGCGCGAACAGGTGCCGGTAGGACTCCAGGAACGCGCGCAGCCGCTCCCGGTAGACGCCCGGATCGGCGCCGGACATCCGCGTCCACCACAGCGTGTACAGGTGCATGGCCCAGCCGCAGTAGTAGTCGTAGTTCTGGCCCGCGCCGTCGGTGTACCAGCCGTCGCCGACGTACCAGCCCTCGACGTCGGCGAGGTGCCGCTCGATCTCGGCGGGATCGTGGGGCCCGCCGACGTTGGCCAGGAACTGCTCCACGATCACCTTGAACAGCACCCAGTTGCACGGCCAGGCGCGCTTGCCGACGATCCCGCCCAGCCAGGCGACCACGCGCTCGCGCACGGCCGGGTCGAGCCGGTCGAACAGCAGCTCCCGCGTCTCGTGCAGGGCCAGCGCGATCGAGGCGGCCTCCACGATCGTCTGGTGGCCGTCGGCGATGGGCTGCCAGGCGTGCTCGTGGCCCGGGTCGGTGCCGTGGGTCAGGCCCTCGGCGTACCTCTCCAGCAGCCCGCCGGGCGCGGCGCCGGGGTCGCCGGCGGCGCGGAAGGCGGCGAGCAGGAACGTGCGCGCGAACCCCTCCAGGCCGTCGGAGTCGGGGCCGGAGGCGCTGGCGCGTCCGGGCAGCCGGTACTGGGCGAAGCCGGGGGTGGCGTACGGGACCACGGCGTCCAGCAGCCGGTCGGCGACCGACACCCAGTGTTCGCGGGATCCCACGGTGCCCCCTCAGGCTAGGTAAGCGCTTTCCGCCTTCAGGAGACCCTAGGGACGCCGCACCCCGCCCGTCAAGGCCCAGGTCAGGCCGAGATCTCGACGACGCGCCCCCAGGCGTCGCGGTCGTCGAGGTGGTGCAGCAGGTAGTGGGCGAGGTCGGCGCGGGAGATCCTGGACCCCCGCTCCAGGTGCGTTCCCGCCGCCGTGCGGTACCGCCCGGTGAGCGGCCCGTCGGTGAGCATCGGCGGCCGGACCACGGTCCAGTCCAGCCCGGACTCCGCCACCAGCCGCTCCATGACGGCCATGTCCGCGTACGCGTGCCGGTACAGGCGCTGCACCACGAGGCGCGTGACGAGCCGCTGCGCGAGCGGCGTGCCGGGCGGGATGTCGAGACCGGCCGACGACAGGCACACCAGGCGCCGGACGCCGGCGGTGCGCATGGCGGAGACGATCGTGCCCGTGCCGCGCGAGTAGACGGTGGTCGGGTGGCGGCGGTCGCGGGTCCCGAGGCAGGACACCACGGCGTCCTGCCCGGCGACGGCGTCCTGCCAGGCGCCGGGCCGCAGGACGTCGCCGCTGACGGCGGTCAGCCGGTCGTGCCCGGCGCCGGCGGGGCGGGCGGGGTCGCGGGTGGCGGGGTCGTGGGCCGAGGGAAGGCGGGCGGTGCCGTGGGTGACACCGGCGGTGACGGGAAGGCGGGCGGGGTCGCGGGCGACGGCGGTGACGTGGTGCCCGGCGTCGAGCGCCTGCTCGATCAGCCGGGCGCCGGTGGGGCCGGTGCCGCCGAAGATCAGCAGTCTCATGCCGCGCCGCGCCCGCCGGTCAGGTCGAGGGTGGTCCCCGTGACCCAGGACGACGCGTCCGACAGCAGGTAGAGCGCGGCCTGCGCGACGTCCTCCGGGCTGCCGGCCCGGCCGAGCGGGTACGAGGCCGCCATCTCGGCGAGCCGTTCCGGCGGCATCGCCTGCCGCATCCGCTCGACGAGCACCGCCGACGGCGCGAGGCAGTTGACGCGCACGCCGTGGCGGCCGAGCTCGGCGGCGAGGTGCGTGGTCAGCATCGACACGCCGGCCTTGGCCGCGGCGTAGGCGGCGTTGGCGCCGCTCGGGCCGCGCCCGGCCGAGGAGGACATGGTGACGACGGCTCCCGCGCCGCGCTCGTACATGGCCGGCAGGAACGTGTGGAGCGCCAGGTAGACCGACGTGAGGTCGGTCTCGATCACCTCGCGCCACCGCTCGGGTCCCAGCCCGACGACGGGCGCGGGCGCGCCCTTGCCGCCGGTGAACGCGGCGAGCAGCTCGACCGGCCCGAAGGCCCGCTCGGCCGTCTCGCGCACGCGGCGCAGCGCGTCCTCGTCGGTGGCGTCGCCGGGCGCGGCCACGGCCGTGCCGCCGGCCTCCTCGATCGCGCGGACGAGCGCCTCGACGGCGGCCGGGTCGCGGCCGTTGACGGCGACGCGGGCGCCGTTGGCGGCCAGGGCGCGGCAGGTGGCCGCGCCGATGCCCTTGGAGCCGCCCGTGACGAGGGCGACCTTGCCCGCGAGGTCGGGATAGCGGGGTTGCGTTCCGGGGGACATCGACGAACTCCGTTCTCTTGACTGAATCATTCATAGCACAGAACTATTGGACGACGCTACCATCGCCTCATGAGTACGGACTTCGCCCCGCCGGGCCGGCCGAGAGGCACCGCGTTCCTGCTGTCCCAGGTGGGCGCCCACGCGGCGGCACGCTTCGCCGAGCGGGTGGGCGAGCTGGGGGTCGCGCCGTCCGACATCGGGCTGCTGCGCATGATCGCCCTCCAGCCGGGCCGCAGCCAGCAGTCGCTGGCCGCGGAGCTGGGCGTCGTGCCGAGCCGCGTGGTCGCGCTCGTGGACGGCCTCGAACGCAAGGGCCTGGTCGAGCGGCGGCGCAGTCCTCGCGACCGCCGCAACCACGAGCTGCACCTCACCGAGGAGGGCGGCCGGGTGATGGCCGCGATGCGCACCCTCGGGGCCGCGCACGAGGACGACATCTGCGCCGCGCTCGACGAGGACCAGCGCAACCAGCTCGCCGCGCTGCTGGAGGCCATCGCCGCCCAGCAGAACCTGACCCCCGGCGTCCACCCCGGCTACCGGCAGACGTCCGCGCCGCCCCGCTGACCGCGCCCGCGCGCCTGCGGCAGGCGATTGACTACTCATGGTGATATGCACAGGTAGGACGGGTAAGCCTGTGACGTGAGCCGTGCGGCGAGGAGGAGACGGGGGGCCGCGGCCGCGCTGGCGGCCGGGATCGCGCTCCTGCCCGCCGCCTGCGCCACGGGCGGCCAGGCAGGCGTCCCGCTCATCAACCTCTACAACTCGCCCCAGGAGAACCTCGCCGCCATCGTCGCCCGCTGCAACACCGAGGCCGGGGGCCGCTACCGGATCGTGCTCAACACCCTCCCGCGCGACGCCGACGGCCAGCGCGAGCAGCTCGTGCGCCGCCTGGCCGCCGCCGATCCCGGCCTGGACGTGCTCGGCCTCGACGTCACCTGGACCGCCGAGCTGGCCGAGGCCCGCTGGATCCGCGAGTGGACCGGCGAGCACGCCAAGCAGGCCCGCGCGGGCACGCTGGCCAAGCCCCTCGACACCGCCACCTGGCGCGGCAGGCTCTACGCGGCGCCGTACAACACCAACGTGCAGCTCCTGTGGTACCGCTCCGACCTGGTGCCGCGCCCGCCGCGCACCTGGGGCGAGATGGCGGCCGTCGCCGCCGGCCTCGCGGCGCGCGGCCTGCCGCACTACGGGGAGGTGACCGGCGCCCAGTACGAGGGCCTGGTCGTCTGGTTCAACAGCGTCGTCGCCTCCGCCGGCGGGCGCATCCTGCAGCTCGGCGGCACCCGCGTGGCGCTCGGCCCGCCCGCCCTGGAGGCGCTCACGGTGATGCGCGACTACGCCCGCTCCAAGGCGGCCGACCCGTCGCTGCCCAACACCCAGGAGGACTCGGCGCGGCTGGCCATGGAGGGCGGCAGGGCCGCGTTCGAGGTCAACTGGCCGTTCGTCTACGCGTCGATGGCGGCCAACAAGCCCGACCTGCTGCCGCACTTCAAGTGGGCGCCCTACCCCGGCATCCACGGCCCGGGCGCCTCGCCGCTGGGCGGCGCCAACTTCGCGGTCAGCTCGTACTCCGCGCATCCCGAGCAGGCGTTCCAGGCGGCGCTGTGCCTGCGCGACCCGGTCAGCCAGCGCACCGCCGCCGTCCGGGACGGCCTGCCGCCCACCATCGAGGCGGTGTACCGGGACCCGGCCATGGCCGGGCCGTACCCGATGCGCCAGGCCATCCTCGACGCGCTCAAGACGGCCGCGCCGCGACCGAAGACGCCCACCTACCAGAACGTCTCCACGACGATCTCGGCGGCGCTGTCGCCGCCCGCCTCCATCGTCCCGCCCGTCACGCTGGCCAGGCTGCGCGAGCAGATCGCCCTCGCCCTGCGCAGCCAGGGGGTCCTGCCGTGAACCGCGGGAAGGGCCGGGCGCTCACCGAGGGGCAGCGGGCCGAGCGGCGGCTGGGGCTGTGGCTGTGCGCCCCGGCCGCGATCGTCATGGTGGTGGTCACCGGCTGGCCGATCGTCTACTCGGTGCTGCTGTCGCTCCAGCGCTACGACCTGCGCTTCCCCGAGGACAAGGCGTGGATCGGGCTGTCGAACTACGCCACCGTGCTCACCAGCGAGGTGTGGTGGAACGCCTTCTGGGTGACGCTGCTCATCACCGTCGTCAGCGTCGCGATCGAGCTGGTGCTGGGCATGCTGCTGGCCTTCGCGATGTACCGGGCGATCGTCGGCCGCGGCCTGATCCGCACGGTCGTGCTCATCCCGTACGGGATCGTCACGGTCGCCGCCGCCTACGGCTGGAAGTACGCCTGGACGCCCGGCACCGGCTGGCTGGCCGGCCTGCTGCCGGAGGGCTCGGCGCCGCTGACCGAGCGCGGCCCCGCCATCGCGATCATCATCCTGGCGGAGGTGTGGAAGACGACCCCGTTCATGGCGCTGCTGCTCATGGCCGGCCTGGCCGTGGTGCCCGAGGAGCTGATGCGGGCCGCGTCGGTGGACGGGGCGACCCTCTGGCAGCGGTTCACGCGGGTGACGCTGCCGCTGATGAAGCCGGCGATCCTCGTCGCGCTGCTGTTCCGCACCCTCGACGCGTTCCGCATCTTCGACAACATCTACGTGCTGACGAACGGCTCCCAGGGCACCGGCTCGGTCTCGATCAGCGCCTACCACAACCTCATCGGCGGCCTGAACCTCGGCATCGGCTCGACCATGTCCGTGCTCATCCTCGTCACCGTCGCGATCATCGCGGTGGTCTTCATCCTGGGGTTCGGCACGGCCGCGCCCGGAAGCGAGCGGTGATGGAGGCCGGCCGCCGGAGCGTCTCCGGCTGGACCGTCGCCAACGTCGTGGTCGTGCTGTACGCGATGGTGCCGGTGCTGTGGATCGCGTCGCTGTCGTTCAAGGACCCCAGCACGTTCACCGACGGCTCGTTCATCCCGCGCAAGTGGACGCTCGGCAACTACGCCGGCATCTTCACCAACGCCGACTTCGTCCGCGGCCTGGTCAACTCCATCGGGATCGGGCTCATCTCGACGTTCGTCGCGATCGTGTTCGGCACCATGGCGGCCTACGCCGTGGCCCGGCTCACCTTCCCGGGCAAGCGGCTGCTCATCGGCGTGTCGCTGCTGATCGCGATGTTCCCGCAGATCTCGCTGGTCAGCCCGCTGTTCCAGATCGAGCGGGCGCTCGGCCTGTTCAACACCTGGGCGGGACTGATCCTGCCGTACATCACGTTCGCGCTGCCCCTGACGATCTACACGCTGTCGGCGTTCTTCCGCGAGATCCCGTGGGAGCTGGAGAAGGCCGCCAAGATGGACGGCGCGACGCCGTTCCAGGCGTTCTGGCAGGTCATCGTGCCGCTCGCGGCACCCGGCATGGTGACGACCGCGATCCTCGCGTTCATCTTCTGCTGGAACGACTTCCTGTTCGCGATCTCCCTCACCTCCTCCAACGCGGCCAGGACAGCCCCGGCCACGATCTCCTTCTTCACCGGCAGCACCCAGTTCGAGGACCCGACGGGCTCGATCTCGGCGGCGGCCGTGGTCATCACCATCCCCATCGTGATCTTCGTGCTGTTCTTCCAGCGGCGGATCGTCGCCGGGCTCACCTCCGGGGCGGTGAAGGGATGACGCCACGCCATGGCTGAGATCGTGCTCGACCACGTCACCAAGAGGTACGCCGACGGGACCGTGGCCGTCGACGACTTCGACGTCCGCATCGCCGACCACGAGTTCGTGATCCTCGTCGGCCCGTCCGGCTGCGGCAAGTCCACCACCCTCAACATGATCGCGGGCCTGGAGGACATCACCGAGGGGGAGCTGCGCGTCGACGGCCGGCGCATGAACGAGCGGGCGCCGCGCGACCGCGACATGGCGATGGTCTTCCAGTCCTACGCGCTCTACCCGCACATGACGGTCCGCGAGAACATCGCCTTTCCGCTCAAGCTGGCCAAGATGGGCCGGGCGGAGATGGAGGAGCGGGTGGAGCGGGCCGCCGGGCTGCTCGACCTCGCCCCGTACCTCGACCGCAAGCCCGCCGCCCTGTCCGGCGGCCAGCGGCAGCGCGTGGCGATGGGCCGCGCCATCGTCCGCGACCCCAAGGCGTTCCTCATGGACGAGCCGCTGTCCAACCTCGACGCCAAGCTGCGCGTGCAGATGCGCACCTCCATCTCGCGGCTGCAGAAGAACCTCGGCACCACCACCGTGTACGTCACCCACGACCAGACCGAGGCGATGACCCTCGGCGACCGGATCGTCATCATGCGGGCCGGGCTGATCCAGCAGATCGGCCCGCCGCAGGAGCTCTACGACCATCCGCGCAACCTGTTCGTGGCCGGCTTCATCGGCTCGCCGTCGATGAACGTCCTGCCCGCGCGGCTGGAGGAGGGCCGGCTGCGCACGCCCATCGGCGACATCCCGCTGCGCGGCCGGCTGAGGCGCGCGGTCGAGGGCCCGGACGTGCCGCGCGACGTCATCGCCGGCATCCGGCCGGAGTCGTTCGAGGACGCCGCCCTGGTGCACGACGCGGACGGGGGCGGCACGTTCACCGGGACCGTGGACCTGCTGGAGTCGATGGGGCCGGAGAAGCTCGCGTACTTCACCCTCGACACCGGCGCCGTCCGCTCGGAGCACCTGACCGAGGCGGGCGGGGAGGAGGAGGCGGGGGAGGGGTGCCAGCTCGTGGCGCAGCTCGACCCGAAGTCGGGGGCGCGCCGGGGACAGCCGGTGCGGCTCTGGTACGACACGCAGGCCGTCCACCTGTTCCACCCGGAGACCGGCGAGAACCTCACCGAACGCTGACCGCCGGCCTCACGCCCGGGCGGTGAGACGGCGTGCCGAGACCGCACCGACGACCGGGGAGAGCAGCCACAGCAGCGGCACCCCCTCCACCAGCCAGGTCAGGCCCGCCGTGAGCAGCCAGAACGCCCCGACCGTCAGGAGGGTGGCCGCCTGCACCCGCATCGCGGCCACGTCCGTCCCCGGCCGCAGCACGTCGTCGCGCAGGATCGCCCGCAACAGCGCCGCCTGCGCGAACAGCAGCGCCGCCACCGCCGCGGCGAACACGCAGACGGTCAGCGGGTTGGACACCGACTCGCCGATGAGCCCCGTGGCGTACGGCAGCAGCACGACGACGACGAGCAGCGGGACGTGCCTGGCCATGATCCGCGGCGACACGCGGGTGACCAGGTCGAGGGTGCGGTGGTGCTCCCGCCAGACGCCCCACAGGATGAGGAACGCGATGACGAAGGCCAGCCACGTGGTCCAGTTGCCGCTCAGGAAGTCCCACAGCCGGGCGGCCATGACCAGGCGCGGCTCGTCGCCCTCGACCACGCCGGCGGGCGGGCGGTGGATCTCCACGACGAGCAGCGTCATGGCGATGGCGAACACGGCGTCGACGAACGCGCCCACCCGCTCGTGCGTCATCCCCGCCGCCACCGGCTCCGGCTCGCCCAACGATCCCACCCCCGTCACGGAGCGTAACCAGGGATCGCGCGACGCCGACGCACGCGAGCCACCGGGCGGCGTGTCCGCCGCACCCCGGCGCGGCTAGAGTGCGGGCGTGATGTCGCAGACGTACCTCTCCCAGCTCTTCTCCCTCGACGGCAGGGTCGCCGTCGTGACCGGCGGCAGCTCC
This sequence comes from Nonomuraea roseoviolacea subsp. carminata, assembly GCF_024172185.1. GTDB lineage: Bacteria > Actinomycetota > Actinomycetes > Streptosporangiales > Streptosporangiaceae > Nonomuraea > Nonomuraea roseoviolacea. The sequence continues at coordinate 9,313,291 of NZ_JAMZEC010000001.1, read as the reverse complement.
GGCATCGGCCGGGCCATCGCCGGGGCCCTCGCCCGCGCCGGCGCGAGCGTGGTGATCGTGGCGCGCCGCGAGCCGGAGCTGGCCGCCACCGTCGAGGAGCTCACCGGCGACGGCTGCCGCGCGGCCTGGGTCAGCGCGGACCTGAGCACCCGCGACGCCGTCCGGGCCGCGGCCGAGGAGGCGGCCGCCGTCTACGGGGAGCCCGACATACTGGTCAACAGCGCCGGGATCAACCTGCGCCCGCCCATGGACGAGATGACCGACGACGTCTGGGACCTCACCATGGCGGTCAACCTGGAGGCGCCCCACCTGCTCGGCCGGCGGTTCGGCCCCGGCATGGCCGAGCGCGGCTACGGACGGATCATCCACGTCAGCTCGCAGCAGGCGCACCGGGCGTTCGTGCAGAGCGGCGTCTACGGCGTCTCCAAGGGCGGCCTGGAGTCGCTGGCCCGCTCGCAGGCCGAGGCGTGGTCGTCGCGCGGCGTCACCAGCAACACGCTCGTGCCCGGGTTCGTGATGACGCCGCTCAACGCGCGGCTGTCGGCCGACCCCCGGAAGGTGGCGGAGCTGGCCGCGCGCACCATGGTCGGCCGCAACGGGCTGGCCGAGGACTTCGCCGCGGCGGCGGTGTTCCTGGCCGGGCCCGGCTCCGCGTACGTCACCGGGCAGTCGATCTTCGTGGACGGCGGCCTGTCCGTCCACTGAGGGCCGTCTCGTGAGGACCGTCTCGTGAGGACCGTCTCGGCCGGGGAGCTCAGCCGACGCGCAGCGGTAGCGTGCGCGGGCCGCGGACCTGACCCGACGCCCAGCTCACCGCCGCCGGGTCGGCCAGCTCGAAGACCGGCATCCGCTCCAGCCACACCTCCAGCGCCAGCCGCAGCTCCATGCGGGCGAGGTGGGAGCCCAGACAGCGGTGGATGCCGAGGCCGAAGGCGGCGTGCCGGTTGACCTCGCGGTCGATGACCACCTCGCCGGCCCGCTCGAACTGCGCCGGGTCACGGTTGGCCGCCGGGAAGGACAGCAGCACCCAGTCGTCGGCCCTCATCTCGACGCCGCCCCAGCGCATGTCCTGCTTGACCAGGCGGGCCATCGTGACCGGCGCGTACGCCCGCAGGAACTCCTCCATCGCGGTCGGCAGCAGCTCCGGCTCGGCGACCAGCCGCTCGCGGTCGGCGGGTGTGCGGGCCAGGTGCCACAGCGACGCGCCGATCGCGCTCCAGGTGGTGTCGATCCCGGCGATGAGCAGCAGAGCGATCGTCCCGGCCACGTGCGAGGGTTCGAGCTTGCGGCCGTGCAGCTCGGCCTCGATGAGGTACGTCGTCAGGTCGTCGCGCGGGCGGGCGACGTGGTCGCGGATCTGCTGCAGCAGGTAGTCGAACACCTCGTCCATCCGCCGGATGCGCTCCTCGGGGGGCAGGTTGACCCCTTCGAGGGTGTTCTCGATGAACTCCCGGAAGCGCGGCCCGTCGTCGGCGGGGAAGCCCAGCATGTCGGTGATGACGCGTACCGGGATGTGCTGGGCGTAGTCGCGGGCGGCGTCCACGACGTCCCGCCCCTCCAGCGCGTCGATCAGCTCGTGGCACAGCGCCCGCGTCGCCGCCTCCCGTCTGGAGACCGCGGTCCTGGTGAACGCGGGCAGCAGCAGCTTGCGCGCGTCGTGGTGGAACGGCGGGTCGGAGGAGATCGGCGGCACGCCGCCCACCGGCGCGATCTCGCGGGGCGGCCGGAAGTTGCTCATGACGACCGCGCGCGAGGAGAAGCGCTCGGTGTCGTAGGCGATCGCCGCGACGTCCTCGTAGCGGGTCGGCAGCCACCCGCCTCCGAAGCGGCCGGTGCGGGCGATCGGGCAGCGCCGCCGCAGGTCGTCCTGGATGGGGTACGGGTCGGCCGCCCACTCCGGCTCCATGTGGGAGAAGTCGGTCGCCCAGTCGGAGACGGGCCCGACGACGGGCTCGGTGCGCGTGCCCTGGAGCGGAGCGTCGCCGCGCTGCTCGCGGTAGTCCTCGGCGAAACGGTCGTCGAGCGTCATGTCACGTCTCCTCGTCCAGTCTCCTCGTCCAGGCCGATGGCGCGCTCAGGACAGTTGGACGCCGCCAGGCGCGCGGCGCGTTCCTCGCCGGGCGGCACGGCCCCGTCGCCGACCACGTGGCCGTAACCCTCGTCGTCCTCCTCGAACAGGGCGGGGGCCAGCGTGTAACAGCGGCCGTGCCCCTGGCAGAGCCCGGAGTCGATGTGCACGTTCACCGCGTGCTCTCCTCGGTTTCTCGATGGGTGTCGGGCGGGGCGAGCGCGGTCACGACCCGGGTGAGCAGCGCGGCCCACTCCTCGTCGCCGACCGTGTGCAGGTCCGGCGGGACGAGCGCGCTGCCCATCGCCAGCAGGAGGCAGAAGTGGGCGAGCGCGTCCGGCGACAGCGCGGGGTCCAGTTCGCCGCCGTGCTGGGCGGCGCGGACGAGGGCGGCGAGCCAGCCGGCGCGCTCGCCCACGTAGTCGCGCATCGGCCGGGCGACCTCCTCGTCCCGGTGGGCCGCGACCAGCGCCTCGACGATGAGATGACCGTCGGGGTCGGGGCGGCGGGGCAGCGACCGGCCGGCGACCAGCAGCACGTCGGTGACCGAGCGGCCGGGGTCGGCGGCGAGCAGGTCGGCCAGCAGCCGCCGCCCGTGCGCGCGCAGCGCCGCGACGAGCAGCTCGGCCTTCGAGCCGAAGTGCGCGTACAGGGCGCCGTTGCTGACGCCCGCGGCGGCGGCGATGTCGGCCACCCGCGTGCCGTCGTACCCGCGCCGGGCGAACACGTCGGCGGCGGCGCGCAGCAGACGCTCGCGAGTCTCGGCGGCGGTGACCCCGGGGATGCGCCCCATGAACGAATTAAAAGATCATTCATTTAACGCGTCAAGGGCTGTGACGCTGCCGTCTGGTGCTGGTGGGGGCACCGGCGTTCGGCGAGTCGTTCGCGTCATGGGTGGATCAGATGGCACTGCGGAACGGATGTCCGGCGTCGATGATGGTCGAGGCGTCAGGACTGGGCGAACGCAGCCCCCGGAGATGCTCCCCGCCGACACTGACACCGACCTGTGGTGGACCTTCCACGAGTTCTGCCATCTCCGCGACCAACTCGCGCTCACCGCCGGATCCGCGCGGCCGCGATGCTCATCGTCGGCGAGCTCAGCTTCACCGGCCCCCTGCTGGACGCGCTGCGCTACTTCATGGATCAACGCCGCTACGATCCCTGGGCCGGAACGCTCTGGCACCACCCCACCACCTGCAGCCACCCAGGACCGCTGAAGAGCTCGACCTGCCCGGGGCGGCGCTGCTCCTGGCCGGCGAAGGTATTCGTCCCTGGCACACCACCGCAGCAGTCCGGGCATCCTTGAAGCGAGCACGGGCATAACAGTTGATCTTAAGCTCCGTACGCCACCACCGTGCGGTTTCAAGATAAAGTAGACCCTTTGAGCCTTCTCACCTGCTGGTCTTGGGGGACGCTCCTTTCACATGGAAAGGCCAGTCAGTCGTGTTGGATGAGGCTGTTGCTCGTTACGCCGACATGCTCGATCAGTTCGGTGAGGACATGGCCTACACGGTGACGGTTCCCGACTCGGGCGTCCTCACCATCGACGACGCTGTGCGTCGCATGGGATACACCGCTACCGACCTGCAGGACCCCGACGACCTGCCGCACCCCGGCGACAGCATCTCGCTTCACCAGGTCGGTGCCGGCATCGTCACCCTGGATTGGGTCTTCCCCGTGCCCGAGCGCCGACAGATGACTGACCGGCTGGGCGGCGAAGGTTTCCGGCACTGGTACGTGGCCTTCGACATCAACGGCTACACCAGCATGCACGTCCGTTACGGACAGGCCGAAGGTGACCTTGAAGGTCCCGAGCCGGCCTCCGGACCTTTCACACCCTGGACCGAGCTTCTCGGACCGTTGAGTGCCTATGTCGGTCTCTTCAACAGGTGCTATGACAGTGAGGAGGCGGATGCGTCAGTGGACATCGTCGCAGCCTGCCTAGCTGTGGTCGAAGCCGAAAGCGGCGTTCGCCTCGATTGGTCGGGATTGTTCATCATCTCACCCTCCCTGGTTATCTAAAGGTCACCTGATCCCTGCGCGGGCTAAAAAGAACGATCTTCGGTCGACTACTGTCAACTTCGATAACGCGAGCGTCCATACTTCGACGTCTATCGAAGTGGCCGTCCAGGTCGGGAGCGGCTTCTACTGTCATCTTCGCTGCGTCCAGATTTTGTCTGTCAACGATCGCCGTGCGCGCCGACGAAGGTGGTGCCGATCTCCGCCATCCGCTCGGCCGCGTACCCGGGATCGATCAACGCCTCGGGGGTGTGGAGTCCGGGCGGCACGGGGGCGCCGCGCAGGCCGAGCAGTCGCTCGACGCCGAGGGCGACGCCGAGCGCCGTCAGCGGGCGCTGCCCCTCCGGGTGGAAGAGGTAGCGGCTCATCCTGAGCGGCGCGCCCGCGCGGTCCACGCCTTCGAGGTCGATCCTGACCTCCGCGGACGCGGGCCCGCCGCGCCGCCTGCCCACCGACTCACCGACCGCGAACGCGAAGCGGACGTTGGGCGCGCCCGTCGCGAGGGCCAGGCTCGGCACGTCGAGGATGGGGACGATCTGGCCGGGCAGCACGGTGCCGTCGACGCCGGTGACCTCCACCTCCGCGTCGGGGCCGCTGACCCAGTGGAAGACGCCGTCGCGGCGGACGTGCCCCGCCGAGGTGGCGGCCAGCAGGCGTTCCATGTCCGCCATGGCCGCGGGCCCGCCGCCGTCCTGTTCGTCCAGCACGCCGCTGACCTCGATGGTGTCGAGCCGGTCGAACTCCTTGGCGAGGCCGAGCACCGCGAGGACGACGAGCCCCGCGTACCAGTGGCTGGCCAGCAGGATCGGCGCCGCGCCGGCTCGCAGGCCGGCGGCGACCACCTCGGGTCCGAGGTCGACCAGGCCGCTGGAGATGCTGACGTACGGCAGGCCGCGGTCCTGTGCGAAACGCAGTCCGTTCAGGTGGCTGTCCCACACCGTTGCCACGACCGCCGAGTAGCCCTCGGTCTCCTGGAGGCCGAGGTCGCCTCGCGCGCCCACGGCACCGACAGCCTCACGCTGCTCAGCCTGGCGGAGGCCGCCGGAGTGAGCAGGCCGATCGTCTACGACCACTTCGGCACCCGCCCCGGCCTGCTGATCGCGCTCTACCGGCGGCTCGACGAGCGGCACCGGGCCGCCGCGGAGGAGGCCCTGCGTGACGCCCCGGCCGTCCCCCGCGAAATCGCCCGCGTCCTGAGCGCCGCCTACTTCGCCTGCGCCACCGACATGCCGGAGTGGACCGCCATCTCGGCCGCGCTCAAGGGGAGCCAGGAGATGGAGGAGATCGAGCGCGAGTTGCTCGACGGCTACACGGACCTGATGGTCACCGCCCTGCGGCCGTACTCCGGGCTCACGCGGGAAGCCCTCCGGCTCCGCTGCGTCGGCGTGCTGGGCGCGGCCGAGGCGATCGCCGCGGAGCTGAACCGAGGGCGTGCCACCGTCGCCGCGGCCATCGCGGCGCTGACGGACCTGACCGTCGACGGCATTGACACCGGAGCTCAGGACTGACGCTGTCGCGGCCCGTCACACGGAGGTGTCCGGCGAGGTCGCCGATCGGGCGTGCCGGAGTCGTGGGTTGACGTCGGGAAACGAGCCGTCGCCGAACAGGATCCGCGCTGCCAGGGCACGACCGGCGCGGCTGCGGAGCGCGCTCACCACGGCCTCCGCCGCGGCGGGGGACCGGATGCCGGCGAACAGGCGGCGCAGCAGCAGCCGGCCGCGGAATCGTGTCCGCAACGCAGACCCGTCATACCGGCTCAACGCGCGGGGGTCGCCGGTACGCAGGTACACGGCGGTGACCGCCGCGGCCAGTTCGGACATCCGTAAGCAGGGATCCAGCCCACCGGCCGTCAGCGGCGACACCGCGCCCGCCGCATCTCCCACGAGCAGCCCGGCCGGGCAGGCGAGCCGTCGCAGCACGCCGCCGACCGGGATCGGTCCGCCTCGACGGCCGACGGGACCGGTCGGCGTCGCTCGGCCGGGCGCGTCTGCGGCGAAGGCGTCCAGCAGGTGGCGGACGCCGGTGGGCATCGCGTCGGGATAGCCCGCGACGCCGACATGCGTGTCCCGGCCGTCGTCGATGACCCACCCCAGGTATCCGGGAGCGATCCGGGGGTCCAGCACGCAGTGGAACGCCGGGGTGGTCGTGCCCGACGCGACGGAGTGGAGGATCTCGGCGCCGACGAGGAAGCTCCGGTTGGCATCGAGGCCGAGATCACGGGCCACCCGGGAGCGGGCGCCGTCCGCGCCGACGATGAACCGGGCCGTCACCGGTTCCGCACCCGTGAACCGCACCAAACCCATCGACGAGTCGACATACCGTATGCCCAGGACGACCAGTGCCCCGGCCGACTCCGCCGCGCGACGCGCGTGCTCGTAGACCGCGGCCATGTCGGCCACGCGGTACTCGTCCCGGTCGCTGGTGAGCCGGATCGGTGCCCGCCGCGACGGCGGATAGAGCAGCACGTCCCGGACACCAGGCCCCAGCAGGTGGTCCGGCAGGTCGAAATCATCGAGTGTGCGACGCACGAAGATCCCCGTCGTGCGGATGCCAGTCGACAGCGACCTGCGGCGGTCGACCACCATCACATCCAGTCCCCGTAGCGCCAGCAGACGGGCTGTGTGCAGGCCGGCCAGCCCCGCACCCACGACCAGTACATCCACGGTCCGCATACCATGCGACGGTAGGGGCGACGCCCTGCCCGCCCGACCGTTTGCACGCTACCCGCCCCATACCTTCACACCGTCGCCACACGCGGGACCTGCGGCTCCGCCGGCCGTCACTCTCACCGGCCCGCGCGCAGGGCCTGCATGAACCAGCCGAACAGCGGCGCCATGCTCGGCGGCGCCGGCCAGCCATTGATCACGGCGAGCAGCTGCAGGTAACGCTCGGCGAACGGTTCGTCGGCCACCTCCAGGCGGTCCAGCATCCAGTCCCGCAGACGGGCGTCGTCGGCGCGGCCGAAGGTCTGCGCGTACCGGGTGGCGAGGGCGCCGACGATGGCGGCCGCCTGCGGCGACGCGGAGTCCACCCCCGCGGCCACCGCCGCGCCGACGCGGTCGCGGACCTCCTCGGTGAGCTCGTGGTGCAGCCCCGTGGTGTCGCCCTGGGCGCGCTCGGCCGCCTGGTACTCGGCCAGCCGGCGGACCGCCGCGCGAAAGTCCGGGTTCTGGACCAGTTCGGCCAGCTCCACCCAGGCGTCCACCTGCGCGGGATCGGGGTCGTCGGGCAGGTCCGGCATGGCCGAGCGCATCATCGCGACCCACTCGGGGTTGGCGTCGAGATCGCCCAGGACCTCGTCGATGAAGTCGGTGACGAGGCGGTGGCGCTCCTCGTTGGAGAGTTTGGCGAGCCTGTGCATGAGTTCCGTCTCCTCTAACGTCGATCCCCGTCTGGCCACCACGCGCAGCACGGCTCGGCGCAACCGCAGGACGCGGATCTGCCTGTCCAGCGCCTCGGCGTACTCCTCGGCGACCTGCGCCACCGGAAGATCACGGTCCAGCAGGCGCTGTACGGTGGGCAGATCGATCCCCAGCTCGCGCAGCGCGCGCACGTACTCCAGCCGGGCCAGCGCGCCGACGTCGTACAACCGGTAACCAGCGGGACTACGGGTGGTGGGCGGAACGAGCCCGCGGTCGGAGTAGAACCTGATCGCCTTCACCGTGAGCCCGGTGCGCCGGGCCAGGTCTCCGATCGTCAGCAGCGCGTCGCCGTCCATGAGCACACTCTGCCGCCTCCCCTCAGGGGAGGCTCAACCGCAGAACCGGGGTCTTCACGTGGGGCCCGGTGAGGAGCAGAGCCTTGGAAGGTCGCCTCCCGCATCGTGGCTGATGACGACTTCACCCCCCTTCGCGTCACCTACCGGACGATCGGGCGTGACACCTCCCGCCGCATCCGCGCATGGGCGAGGGCGAACGGCCATCCCGCCAGTGACCGTGGCAGCAGCCTCGGTGGCATCTCCACGGTCGTTCTCGCCCGCGGGCTCGACGGGCGCGAGGTGCTCCGCCGGCTCGGCGCCGCGGACGCGGACATCCGGCCGATCAGGGACGCGGACCACACCATGCCGGAAGGACCGGAGATCGTCACCGTCAGGCGGATCGGGGACGCCGCCCCGTTCTCGGCGCCGCCGTACCCGGTGCCTGTGTCTGACCCCGGACGCCGTCGAAAAGGGGAAGACGGAGTCCGGGCGGGTGTGTCAGCATGCGGCACCATGGCGGAGTACGAGCCGAGCGACGAGACCCTGGCCGTCATCGCCCGACGGCACGGGGGCGCCGCCGGGCAGGTGCGCCCGCTGGCGGGGGGCGTGGCCAACCGGGTCTACCTGCTCGGGGACGACCTGGTCCTGCGCGTCCCGCGGGCCGGGCGGTTCCTGCCCGACCTGGTCAAGGAGGCCGCGGTCATCCCCGCCGCCCGGCGCGCGGGGGTGCGCGCTCCGGAGGTCGTCGCCTTCGACGACACCTGTTCGGTGGCGGGCGTGCCGTACATGGTGCTCGCCCGGGCGCGGGGAGCCGACCTCGCGGATCTGGACCTGCCCGCCGCAGGCATGGAACGTGTCTTCCGCGAGGTGGGACGGGAGCTGGCGAAGCTGCATCGGCTGTCCCCGGCCACCGCCCCCGCCCTCGCCGCCCTGCCCGTGGACGACGGCGCGGCGGACCCCTGGGCGCTCACCGGGCGTCTGCTCGAGGAGGGGTGGATCGACGCCGGGCACGCCCGCTGGCTCACGGGTTGGCTCGACCGGCTCTCGGCGCGTCTCCCCGAAGACCCTCCGGTGGTCCTGGTCCACGGCGACATCGCGCCGCAGAACCTGGTCGTCGCCCCGGAGACGGCTCGGCTCGACGCGATCGTGGACTGGGGCGACGCCCAGTGGGCCGACCCGGCCACGGACTTCGCCAAGATCCCCCTGAACGGCGTCCCGGCCGCGCTCGACGGCTACCGGCGGGAAGCCGGCGAGGGAGCATGGGAGGCCGGCGAGGGAGCATGGGAAGCGCGGGTGCTGTGGTTCCATCTCGTCTGGGCGCTCGGACGCCTGGCGGATCCGGTGCCGCGCCCGCGCGAACGCCACTGGAGCGCCCCGCCGGCCGGCCGGCTGCTGGGCCTGCTCCGCTTCTTCGCCTCGGGCCCGCCGGCCCCCTGGGACTCCCTGGCCTGAACCCCGCCGCGCCGATGGCGGGGCGGGTTCAGGTGAGCAGGTGCGCGGCGAGCAGCTGCCACTGCCGGACGGCCGGCTCCCGCTGCCGGACGGCGGGGGAGTGGGGTTCGCCGGTCACGACGTGCAGGCTGACGTGGTCGGCTCCGGCGTCGAGGTGCTGCCGGACGCGCTCGGCGACGTCCTCGGCGCGGCCGTGGGCGACGATCGCCGCGACGAGCCGGTCGTCGCTCGCGTCCGGGGCGGGGTGTCCGAGCCCGCGCAGCAGTTCGCGGCGGTTGGGCAGGGCGGCCGCGGCCGTGGCGCGGGCCGCTTCGGCGGTGTGCGCGCGATCGTCGCCGAGCACGCACAACTGGGTGACGGCCAGGAAGCGGTCGCCGCCGAGCGTCTCGCGGGCGGTGCGGGTGTACTCCACCGGCATGCCGAGCACGGTCGCGCCCCACGCGCGTCCGGCGGCCAGGGCGAGCATGCCGGGGTCGAGGGCGGCCAGGACGCGGTGGGGCGAGGCCGTCGTGCCGGGCGGCCCGAACGGGGCGGCGTCGAGCGCGTCGAGGTAGGCGCGCATGGTGGCCAGGGGCGGGCCGAAGCGGTGTCCGCGGACGTCCTCGGCCAGGCTCGGGTGGCTGTCCCACAGGCCGAGCAGGAACCGTCCGGGGAAGGCCTCGTCCAGAGTGCGTTGCGCGGCGGCGGCCGTGACCGCGTCGCGGGCGTAGACGTCGGTCGTCCCGGCGGCGACGGTGATCCGCCGGGTGCCCGCCAGCAGGATCGCGGCCTGCGCGACGGCCTCGCGCCCCGAGGTCTCGGGGATCCACAGGGCGCCGTAGCCGAGGTCCTCGATCGCGGCCGCGGCCCGCCGGACCTCGGGCGCGGGGAGCGCGTCGAAGTCGCCCGCCCAGATGCCGACGCGGCCGAGGGTGGGGGTGCGGGCCGTCATCGCGCGTCCTGGTCGGCGGCGCGCGTGGAGTCCAGGTACGCGGCGATCTGGGCCGCGCCGGTGCGGGCCAGCCAGGTGGGGAAGTCCATGGCGGCCGGGAGGATGCGCCGGGTGGCGGCGATGTCCGCCTGGTAGCCGTGCTCGTCGAGCCATCGCATGGCCTGCGCGAAGTCCTCGTCGACGCTCCGGATCACCTCGATCGGGATCCGGACGTAGGGCAGCGAGATGCCCAGCGCCGTCCCGATGGCCTCGGCCACCTGGACCGGCGTGAGCTCGTCGGCGGCCAGGGAGACCGCCCGCCCGATCCACTCCTCCGGCCGGGCGAAGGCCAGGGCGGTGACGGCGCCGACGTCGTCGACCGCCATGAGCTGCTGGACGGTGTCCGGTGCGATGCCGGTGGACAGGGTCCCGTCGCGCAGCGCGTAGCCGCCGGTGAAGTTCTCCATGAAGGAGACCGGCCGCAGGATCGTCGCGGGCAGGCCGAGCTCGGCGATGCGCCGCTCGATCCGCCACTTGCTGACCAGGTTCACCGGCACCTTCTCGCCGGGGTGGCGGTCGGCGCCGGCGACCGAGGTGAACACCAGGTGCCCGACGCCGGCGGCGTGCGCCGCCTCGGCGACGTTCACGCCCCAGCGCACCTCGTCCTCGGTGGTGAAGTCCGGTGCGGTGCCGGGCGAGCCGACCGTGGGCTGCACGCTGAACAGCCCCCAGGCGCCCTGGGCGGCGGCGGTCAGGGCGCCGACGTCCTCCATCCGGGCCGGTACGAGCTCGGCGCCGGCCCGCGCCAGGGTCCGGGCCTGGGCGCCGTCCGGGTCGCGGGTGAGCGCCCGCACGCGCCAGCCGTCGCGCAGCAGGTGCCGGGTCACGGCCCTGCCCTGCAGGCCCGTCGCCCCTACGACCACGACGGTCTTGTTCGTCGGCGTCACTGTCTCCTCTTCCTCCGCGCGCAGGCGCGACTAAGTGGGGTGCCACTCCGTTTAACGTCTGCGATGATACGGAGGGCCACCCCACTTAGCAAGGCGGCAGGGGTCCGTCAGCGTGCGACGGCGAGGAGATGGGCGCTGGCGTTGATCAGCAGAGGGTCCCGCTCCGCGACGCGGGCGCACCGGATTGCCGCCTCCACGAGCCGGTCGAACTCTCCTTCCCCGGCGGCGTCCAGCGCGGGCCAGGCCGGTCCTTCGACCCCGTAGACCTCCACGTCCCTCAGCCCCGCGCTCTCCAGCTCCGCCCGCAGGCCCGCCGCGGTGTGGAAGTGGGCGGGCACGAAGCCGAGATGCCCGTCGTAGTCGCCGGTGGCGATCAGGTGCCGCACCGCGGCGGCCATCCCCTCGGTGAGCCTCCCGGTCGTGCCCGCCTCCAGGAGCGACAGGTAGCGGCTGATGCCGGCGGCCACCACCACGCCCCCCGGACGCAGCACCCGGCGCGCCTCGGCGAGCGCCCGCGCCCGGTCGGCGGCCTCGGTCAGGTGGTAGAGCGGGCCGAGCAGGAGGACGACGTCCGCGCTCCCGTCCGGGGCGCGCAGCCGCCGGGCGTCGCCCACCTCGGCGGTGACGCCGGGCAGCGCCGCAGCGGCCTCGACGTGCGCGGGCACCGGGTCGACCAGGTGGACGTCATAGCCGTCCGCGGCGAGCCACCGCGCGTGCGCGCCCGTGCCGCCGCCGACGTCGAGCACGCGCGCCGGAGGCGGCGTCAACGCCCGCCGCAGCAGTTCACGGGTGCGCCGGTACTCCAGCACGCCGTGCGGCGATCTGGTCAGGCGGGTGCTCTCGGAGGTCTCGGTCGTGTAGAGCTCGACGAGGTCCGTGGTGGCGAGCGGCCGCGTGTAGTGGTCGAAGCCGTCCTCGCCACGCCCCGCGTGAGCGAATCCGGCCCGTACGGCCACGGCCGCCGAGGCGGCGTTCTCCGGCTCGACCCTGATGACGGCGAGGGTGGCGCCGGCCGACGCCGCGTGCAGGCAGGCCAGCTCGACGGCCCGCGTGGCGATGCCGCGTCCCCGCCACCGCGGGTAGAGCCCGTAGGCGAGGTTGACCTGCCCCGCTGGCAGGTACGGCTGGTCGAACTGCACCTCGACCGTCCCGGCCAGCACCGGAGGCGTGCCGACGCGCACGCCGAACGCGTGGACCGGCCCGCCGGCCCGCCACTGCTCCTCGCACCGCCGCAGGTGCGCCCCCACCGTGGCGGGCGTGCCGGGGCCGCCGTTGAGGTAACGGACCAGCTCGGCGTCCTCGCCGGCGAGGTGCGCCTCCGCGTCGTCCATGGTCAGCGGGGACAGCGCGACGTCGCCGTCGGGCGATCTGAGTTCCTGTCGCACGCGACGAGTCTCGCCGGGCGTGGAGAGGCCACGCCACCCGATATTCAGGCGTCCCCGGGTTCCGGCCGGAGGAGGCGGGCGCGGCTGTTGGCGAGGTGGACGCGGGCGGCCGCGCGGGCCGCGTCGGCGTCGCCGCGCGCGATCGCCGCGTAGATGTTCTGGTGCTCCGCCACGATCCCCGCGAACCGGCCGCCCGGGTCCAGGCGCTCCCGCGGAACGACGATCATGGACGGTCCCAGCGCGGAGACCAGATCGGCGAAGTGGTGGTTGCCGGTCGCGAGGGCGACGCGCAGGTGGAAGCGGTAGTCGGCGTTGACCGCCGCGCTCGGGTGGTCCGCGGCGTCCGCGAACGCCTCCAGCGCCTCGCGCAGGCCGGCCAGGTGCGCGTCCGTGCGGCGGCGGGCGGCCAGCGCGGCGGCCTCCACCTCGAACGCCGTCCGGAACTCCAGCAGCCCCGTCACCTCCTCCAGCGTGACCTCGCCCTGCGGGCCGGCCGGGAAGCGAGCCGTGGCGGGTCGGGCGAGGACGAAGGTGCCCCGCCCGTGGTGCGTCTCCACCAGGCCCGCCGCCTGCAGCCGGGAGATCGCCTCGCGGACGACGGTCCTGCTCACGCCGTACGTCTCGACCAGGCTGCTCTCGGTCGGCAGCCGCTCGCCGGGACGCACGACGCCCTCCCGGATGCGCGCCGTCAGGGTCTCGACCAGGCGCTGGGTTCGGCTCGTCATCGGCTACCGGCCGCCGAACTCGCACCGGTCGGTGGTCCACGCGCGGGCCCGCCCGCTCGGGGTGAGGCCGAGCCCGGGTCGCGACGGCACCAGCATGCGGCCGTCGCGGATCTCCAGTCGCTCCTCGAACAGCGGCTCCAGCCACTCGAAGTGCTCCACCCACGGCTCCAGCGCGTACGCCGCGGCGAGGTGCACGTGGATCTCCATGGCGAAGTGCGGGGCGAGCTGGAGCCGGGCGTGCTCGGCCAGGCCGGCCAGGCGCAGGAACGGGGTGATGCCGCCGATGCGCGGCGCGTCGGGCTGGACGACGTCGGCGGCGCCCGCCCGGATGAGCTCGGCGTGCTCGGCGACGCTGGTCAGCATCTCGCCGGTCGCGATCGGCGTGTCGAGCGAGGCGGCCAGGGCCGCGTGGCCGGCGCTGTCGTAGGCGTCCAGCGGCTCCTCGATCCAGACCAGCCCGTACGGCTCCAGCGCCCGGCCGAGCCGCTGCGCGGTGGGACGGTCCCACTGCTGGTTGGCGTCCACCATGAGGGGGACGGCGTCGCCGAGGTGCTCGCGGACGGCGGTGACGCGGGCGAGGTCCACGCGCGCGTCCGGATGCCCGACCTTGATCTTGATGCCGCCGATGCCGCGTTCCAGGGCGGCGGTGGCGTTGTCCAGGACCTGCTCGACGGGCGCGTGCAGGAATCCGCCGGAGGTGTTGTAGCAGCGCACCGAGTCGCGGTGGGCGCCGAGCAGCTTGGCGAGGGAGAGCCCGGCGCGCCTGGCCTTGAGGTCCCACAGGGCGATGTCGAGCGCGGCGACGGCCTGCGTGGACAGGCCGCTGCGGCCGACGGACGCCCCCGCCCAGACGAGCTTGTCCCACAGGCGGGCGATGTCGCTGGGGTCCTCGCCGAGCAGCTCGGGGGCGATCTCGCGGGCGTGGGCGTACTGCCCGGGGCCGCCGGCCCGCTTGGAGTAGCCGAACCCGAAGCCCTGGTGACCGCTCTCCGCCCCGATCTCGGCGAACAGGAACGCGATCTCGGTCATCGGCCGCTGCCGCCCGGTGAGCACCTTGGCGTCGCTGATCGGGGTGCCGAGGGGGAGGGTGACGGACGACAGCCGCACCCAGGTGATGCGGTCGGAGGGGGAAGCCATACGAGTCATCGTACAACTCCAGATGTTGTCATATGACTACGGCTCAGACCGCGGACCAGCCGTTGTCCACCGCGAGGATCACGCCGTTGACGTTGGCCGCGGCGGGGGAGGCGAGGAAGACGATCGCCGCGGCCTGCTCGTCCGGGTCGCAGACGCGGCCCGCGTTGGCCAGGTACGACATGACGACCGACGGGCCGAGCGCGTCCTGGTCGATCTCGACCCGGATGTTGGTGGCGGTGCCGCCGGGGGCGACGGCGTTGGCCCGCACGCCCTTGTCCCGGTACATCACGGCCAGCGACTTGGTCAGCCCGGCGATGCCGTGCTTGGAGACGGTGTAGGCGGCGCCGGCCGCGCTGCCGCGCAGCGCCGCCTCCGACGCGGTGTTGACGATCGCCCCCGCACCCGAGGCCATGAGGTACGGCAGGGCCGCCCGCGTCAGCACGAACGGCGCGGTCAGGTTGACCCGCAGCACCGTCTCCCACTCCTCGTCGCCGGTGTCGCCGGCCGCCGACATGCGGTCCATCACGCCCGCGTTGTTCACCAGCACGTCGATGCCGCCGAACGCCTCCACCGCCGTCGCCACCACCCGCTGCACGACCGCCCGGTCGCCGAGGTCGCCGACCACGCTGACCGCGGTGCCCCCGGCGGCCTCGACCTCCGCCACCACGGCCCGCGCCCGCTCGCCGTCCAGGTCCGCGATCACCACGTTCGCCCCCTCGGCCGCGAAGCGCAGGGCCGCCGCCCGGCCGATGCCGGAGCCGGCTCCGGTGACGATGACGCTTCTGCCGCGCAGACCCGTGGCGGTGCTCATGGCGGGGCTCCTTCGCTCGACCGGCCGGGCCGTCCCCGGCCGCCGAGGCAATGATCACTCCCTTGGAACGATCTCCACAATGGAGCGGGGCTCACGTTCGTCGCAGGTCGGCGATCGGCAGGCGCCGGAAGGCGATGGTCTCGTACGCGGAGAAGTCGCCCGTCTCGAACAGCAGCCCCACCGTGCCGGCGTCCACGCGCACCAGGTCGGAGTAGGCCGCGGGCAGCCCCGACACCGTGTGCGCGACGCTCCAGGTGACGCCGTCGTCGTGGCTGACCCGCACGGTCATCACCGCCCGCGCGTCCGGGACGCCCGGGCCGGACAGCAGCAGCACGCGGGGATCGTCCCAGGCCAGGACGCTGCACTCCACGACCGGGCACACGACCCCGGCCTGCGGGCGGAACGGCCGCTCCAGCGTGCGCCCGCCGTCGGCCGAGTACGCGTCGGCGCGGGTGCCGGGCGCGGTGGAGTCGGTGCGGCAGTTGAGGTAGAGGCGGCCGCCGGGCAGCTCCGCGGCCGTCGTCTCGTTGACGTTGACGTACCCGTCGGGCCTGTCGTCGGCGTACCCGATGCTCCAGGTGCGCCCGCCGTCGTCGCTGAGCAGCGCGTGCCCGCCGTCGTACTTGCCCTCCGTGCCGTCGTCGGCCCCGGCGGGCGGGAGCGAGTGGTTGGCGGGCACCACGATCCGCCCGGCGGCCGGCCCCTGCCGCAGCTCGACGGCGTGCCCGGGACCGGTGGCGTACCAGCGCCACTCCGGCTTCTTGACCGCGGAGGTGATCTCGCGGGGCTCCGACCACGTCGTCCCGTCGTCCTGGCTCGTCTGGACGTACACGCGGCGCCCGTCGGCGGCGGCGACCTGGCCGCGCCGGATCCGCTCCTCGGTGGCGGAGGCGGCGTTGCGCACGTGGACGAGCACCACGCGGCCGTCACGCGTGACTACCGGGGCGGGGTTGCCGGCGGTGCCGCCACGCGGCTCGCGCGCCACGACCTGGAGCGGGCCCCACGTGGCGCCGCCGTCGGACGAACGCCTGAGCACCACGTCGATGCGGCCGGCGTCGCCGGCGGAGTCGCGCCGCCCCTCGGCGAAGGCGAGCACCGTGCCCGCCGGCGTCACCACGGCGGCGGGGATGCGAAAGGTGTGGTAGCCCTCGGTGCCGGCCCGGTACGGCACGGAGGTGGGCGTGCCGGCCCGGTAGGGGACGGAGGTGGGGTGGGCGGGCATGGGCGTCCCTCTCCTGTCGCGGCTGCTCCTCGTGCGGACCCAGCATGATCGCCGCGGCGCGCGGCCACCGGGTGCACACGGGGGAAAGGAGGTGTGAACACCACGGGAGCACCGCGCCGCCCAGGTCATCACGCGGCAAAGCCCTGGCATAGAAGGCATTCGGTTGGGAAGTCGTGAAACTCATCGAATCCGACGAACTGGAGGAAGTCATGGCAGCGCGCTACGTGCTGAAGAAGGCGTCCAACGGCTACCGCTTCAACCTCGTCGCCACCAACGGGCAGATCATCGCCACCAGCGAGTCCTACACCACCAAGGCCAACGCCCTGAAGGGCATCGAGTCGGTCCGCGCCAACGCCGGCGCGCCCGTCGAGGACCAGACGGCCTGATCCCGCTCGACCGGGCCGCGCACCGGCGACGGCCCTACCCGGCCGGTGCCGCCCGCCCGCTCCTGGCCTCGCGGCAGGCCCTCACATAGTCCTGGACCAGCGGCCGCCGGTCGTCGGCGCGCCAGGCCAGGGCCAGCCGGGCCGGCGACAGGCCGCGCACCGGCCGGGTCACCACGCCGCCCAGCGTCAGGAGCGGGGCGTTGCCCCCGGCCAGCAGGCAGACGCCGCGGCCGTCCACCAGCGCCTCGTACGTCTCGTCCGTGCCGGCGATCTCCGCGCCGACGCGCACCGGCCGGCCGCCGCGGGCGTCCAGGCGAGCCAATGATCGCGCAGCGGCCCGGCCGACTCCGGCAGCGCCAGGAACGGCTCGTCCAGCAGCTCGGCGAAGTCGACGACCCCGCGCCCGGCCAGCCGGTGGGTGTCCGGCATCGCCACCAGCCGCGGCTCCTCGGCCACCACCGTCCAGGCGTACCGCTCGGGCGCCGGGACCGGCAGCCACACGAACGCCACGTCGGCCGCGCCGTCGGCCAGCCCGGCCGTCGCGTCCTCCCAGCCGACCTGCCGCAGCCGGACCGTGGCCTCCGGGTGCAGGGCCGTGAACCGCGACCGGATCGCCGGCAGCAGCCCGCCCCGTCCGGGACTCGTGCTCATGCCCACGACCAGCGTGGCGCGCTGCTCACTGCGGGCCCGGACCACCGCCTCCCAGGACTCGTCCCACGCCGCGTTTCGGCCGGGCGATCACCGAGGCGGCCGTCGCCGCCGGGGACGTGGTCGTCGCCACCGCCCGCCGCGTGGCGGCCCTGGACGATTTGGTGGCGGCGCACCCGGGACAGGTCGAGGCGCTGCCCCTGGACGTGACCGACACGGCCGCGATCGACGCGGCGGTACGCGACGTGGCGGAGCGCCACGGGCGGATCGACGTGCTGGTCAACAACGCGGGCCGCAGCCACGTCGGCGCGGCCGAGGAGACCACCGACGCCGAGCTGCGCGACCTGTTCGAGGTGCACGTGTTCGGCCCCGCCGCGCTGACGCGGGCCGTGCTGCCGCACATGCGCGCCCGCCGCTCCGGCGCGATCGTGCAGTTCAGCAGCATGGGCGGGCAGATGTCCTTCGCCGGCTTCTCCGCCTACAGCGCCACGAAGTTCGCGCTGGAGGGCATGTCGGAGGCGCTCGCGCAGGAGGTCGGCCCGCTGGGGATCAAGGTGCTGATCGTGGAGCCCGGCGCCTTCCGCACCGCCCTGTTCGCCAAGATCAGCACCAGCGAGCCGATCGACGACTACGCCGCCACGGTCGGCCCGACGCGGCGGATGGCCGAGTCCGGCGACGGCACGCAGCCGGGCGACCCGGCCAAGGCCGCCGCGGCCGTCCTCGCGGCCCTGGACGCCGAGGACACCCCGCTGCGCCTGCCGCTGGGCGACGACGCCGTGGACGCCATCGTCGGCCACCTCGACTCCGTCCGCGCCGAGATCGCCGCCTGGGAGAAGGTGAGCCGCGACACCCGGCTCGACTGACGGGCGCGACTATGATCGCCGTCTGAGGGAAGCCTGCCTCCATGACCGACGAGGGGCTGGTGTTGCTCATGGCCTGGGGGCAGTTGATCGCGCTGCTCGGCGTACTGACCTACTTCCTGCTGCGCGGGCGGGCATGAGGGCCCTCCTGGCCGCCGTCCTGCTGGTGGTGACGCTCGGCGGATGCGTGAGCCCGGCCTGGGACGACCACGACTACGCGCTCAAGGCGCAGCAGACCACCAAGACGGCGCACTCCGTCGTGGAGATGACACGGCTGGCCGTCCAGCACTCCGGCGAGCTGCACGGGCCGTACCTCAAGACCGTGCTGACCGACGCGGCGGTGGACCTCGGCGAGGTCGCGCAGCAGTTCGGCGGCGTGCAGCCGCCCTCCGACGCCTCCGACCAGGTGCGCGAGCGCACGCTGGAGAAGGTGCAGCAGGCCGAGGACGAGATCGACGCGCTGCTCATCCAGGTCCGGCGGGGCGGGATCGAGCAGCCGCGGCAGGCGGCGGCGCGGCTGGAGAAGCTGGCCGGAGAGCTGCGGTGAAGAAGGCGTTCGCCGTCACGCTCGGCATCCTCACCGCCATCGGCGGCTTCGTCGACATCGGCGACCTCGTGGCCAACGCCCTGGTGGGCGCCCGGTTCGGCATGTCGCTGGCCTGGGTGGTCGTGGTCGGGGTCATCGGGATCTGCCTGTTCGCCGAGATGTCCGGCCGCATCGCCGCCGTCTCGGGGCGGCCCGTCTTCGACCTCGTCCGCGAACGGCTGGGCCCGCGGGCCGGCGTGGTCAACCTCGCGGCGTCCTTCTTCGTCAGCCTGCTCACGCTCGCCGCCGAGATCGGCGGCGCCTCCCTCGCCCTGGAGCTGGCCACCGGCGTCAACTACCTGCTGTGGGTGCCGGGCGTGGCGTTCGTGGCCTGGCTGGTGATGTGGCGGGTCAAGTTCGAGAACATGGAGCGCGTCTTCGGGCTCCTCGGGCTGGTGCTCGTGGTGTTCGCGGTCGCGCTGTGGGCGCTCGGGCCCGACTGGGGTGAGCTGGCCGGCCAGCTCACCTCCCCGCCGCAGGCCGAGGGCGCGCCGACCTACTGGTACTACGCCGTGGCGCTGCTCGGCGCCGCGATGACGCCGTACGAGGTGTTCTTCTTCTCCTCCGGCGGCGTGGAGGAGAAGTGGACGCGCGAGGACCTGACGGTCGCCCGCGCCAACGTGTTCGTCGGCTTCCCGCTCGGAGGCCTGCTGTCCCTGGCCATCGCGGCGTGCGCGGCCACCGTGTTCCTGCCGGTGCAGGCCGAGGTCGAGACGCTGGGCCAGATGATGCTGCCGGTCGGCCTGAGCCTGGGCAGGATCGGGCTCGCGCTGGTCATCCTCGGCGTGTTCGCGGCCACGTTCGGCGCCACCCTGGAGACCGCGCTGTCGTGCGGCTACTCGATCAGCCAGTACTTCGGCTGGCAGTGGGGCAAGCTGGTGCGGCCCGTCGAGGCCGCCCGCTTCCACACGGTGCTGCTGGTGACGGTCGTGCTGGCCGCCGCACTCATCCTCACCACCGTCGACCCGATCATGGTCACGGAGTACTCGCTGGTGTTCTCGGCCGCGGCGCTGCCGCTGACGTACCTGCCCGTCCTGATGATCGCCAACGATCCCGACTACATGGGCGACCACGTCAACGGCAGGTTCACCAACGCCCTGGGCACGTTCTACATGGTGCTCCTCACGGTGGTCGCCGTGGCGGCGATCCCGTTGATGCTCGCGACGAAGGCGGGGCAATGAGAGCCAGAGAGATCCACGCCGGACTGCACCTGCTCGACCGGCAGGTGGTACGCGCCTCCACCGGCAGGCTCGTCTGCAAGGTGGACGACCTGGAGCTGACCGGCGACCCGCCGCACGTGACGGCCATCCTGGCGGGTCCGCTCGCGCTCGGCCCCCGCATCGGCGGCGTGCCCGGCCGGCTCATGGTCGCGGTCGCCGAGCTGCTCAGCCCGCTGGAGGACCCGCAGCCGTGGCGCATCCCCATGCACCTGCTCACCGAGCTGGGCAGCGCCGTCGAGGTGGGCGGAGACCCGGAGGAGCCCGCGCTGGAGACCTGGACCAGGCGGAACATCATCGCCAGGATCCCCGGCAGCGGCACGGAAGAGGTGTCACGGGAGCGGCCCGCCCGCCACGAGCGGCATCCGGCCGCGCGGCTCGGGGCCTACCTCGACAAGCCGGTGCTCGACGCGGAGGGCACGCGCGTCGGGAACGTGGCCGACGTCCGGCTGCGCCAGGACGGCCCGCTGCTGATGGAGGTGCAGCAGGCGTTCACCGTCGCCGAGCTGATCGTGGTGCCGCACTGGCACTCCCGCCTGTTCGGGTACGAGCGCGGCCCGGGAGGCCGGGCTCCCAAGCTGGTCAGCGCCCTCATCCGCGGCCGGTTCGCCGGTGCCCGGCTGGTGGCCTGGGACCAGGTGGAGACCTTCGGGCTGGACGGGTTCGTGCTGAACGTGCCGGCCTCCCGGCTGGCTCCGCTCACCGACCTGTACGAGCCCGACCCGCGCCGCCGATAGCCTCACCAACTCTTGGGACCCCCGAGGGCACCGGCCGGTCGACCGGGCCCGCCGCCCGCTCCTAGCGTGGGACGTGCGGGGATGACCCGGAGAGGGGAGGCGGCGATGTTCGTCCAGGTCTTCCAGGGACCGGTGGCCGACACGGGGGAGGCGCGCGAGGCGCTCGACCGGTGGGCGCGCGAGCTGGCGCCCGGTTCGTACGGCTGGCTCGGCACGACCGCGGGCGTGACCGAGGGAGGCACGCTCGTGGCCGTGGCCCGCTTCGAGTCGCGGGAGGAGGCGCGGCGCAACTCCGACCGGCCCGAGCAGACCCAGTGGTGGATGGAGACGGCCAAGCTGTTCGCCGGCGAGGTGACCTTCCACGACTGCGACCAGGTGGACGTGTACCTGCGCGGAGGGTCCGACGCGGCGGGGTTCGTCCAGGTGATCGAGGGCCGGGTCGGCGACCCGGCGCGCGTGCGGGAGCTGCTGCGCCGCTGCGAGCCCGACCTCGCCGGGTTCAGGCCCGACCTCATCGGCGGTCTGGCGGCCGTGTCCCCCGAGGGGGACTACGTCGAGACCGCGTACTTCACCTCCGAGGGGGAGGCCCGCATGGGCGAGCGCGCGGAGCCGCCGGCCCGGCTGCGCGAGGAGTTCGAGGAGCTGATGAGCCTGTTCGAGACCTCGCCGGTCTACCACGACCTGCGCGACCCCTGGTTCTACTCCCCGGGGGCGTAGGGCGGCCCCGGACGCCTCCGGGGCCGCGGCCCGCGACCCGCGTACCGAACGAGGTTTCGACGATGACCACGCGGAAAGTCGTAGCGCGTCGGAGTGTCATCGGAGGCGGAAGGGCGGCCCAGGTGGACCAGGGGTTGAAGGGCAGGAACGAGACGGCGCGCGCGCGTGCCGACCGCAACTTCGTCGAGCTGCTGCAGGGCGCCCGCGTGGCGGTCACCGGGGTCCAGGTGCTGTTCGCGTTCCTGCTCACGGTGCCGTTCTCGCCGGGCTTCGAGCGGCTGGGCGAGGGTGACCGGCGGCTGTTCTACGTCGCGCTGGTCAGCGCGGCCCTCGCCTCCATCTGCTACATCGCGCCGGCGACCCAGCACCGCGTGCTGTTCCGGCAGGGGCTGAAGGAGACGCTGGTACGGCGCTCCAACAGGTACGGCATCGCGGGGGCGCTCGCGCTGGCCGTGTCGATGACCGCGGCCACCATGCTGGTCGTGGACTTCCTGTTCCACAGCGTGATCGGCATGGTCACGGCGGGGATCGTGGCGCTGGTGGCCGCGTGGGCGTGGTTCGGTCAGCCGGCGCTCGACCGCAACCGGCTGCCGGAGGACGGCGGCGGCGCCGACGACCCGAGCTGACGTGTCCCTCCCTGTGGGCGTGCCAGGGGTGACGAACGGCCCCCGGCACCGTATAAGGGGGAGGACGCGTTTCGCCCGCCCGCCGACGGCCGGCGGCGAGACGAGCCGAGGGCGGTCTCGCCGCCGCGCACCGGGCCGGCGCGGCGGCGGCCCCCAGCCCTCGCGCATGCGGTTCCGGATGCGGGGTAACGGACCCGGGAAGGCATGTCACCAGGGGAAACTCATCGGGGGGAATCGTGGCAGAGCAGGACCGGCCCGTCGAGGGCGAGCACAAGTACCAGCAGCACATCGGTTCGCCGGACGAGCACGAGGAGCGGCCCGGACGCAGCCTCATCACCACCGACCACGACGTGATCCGCCAGTGGGCCGAGCATCGCAAGGCCCGTCCCGCCACGGTGCCGGGCACGGAGCACGAGGGACGTGCCGGCGTGCTCAGGTTCGACTTCCCCGGCTACGGCGGCCAGGACCTCCAGGAGATCTCCTGGGACGACTGGTTCGAGACGTTCGACGCGCGGAAACTGAACTTCATCTACCAGGAGCACACGAAGGACGGGAAGGAGAGCAACTTCTTCCGCCTGGAGAACCCGGACCGCGAGGACGGCTGACCCGTCCGGACGGTTGAGGGGCGCGCCTGATCCCGGTCCTCACCCGGGAGGGCGTGCCTGACCCGTGGGGTGCGCCCGATTCGGGCCCTGACCCGGGCCGGGGCGCGGGGGCGCCGGTCAGGCGCGCCGCGCGACCTCGCCGGCCAGCCGGTCCAGCGACTCGTCGAGCATGGAACGCACCTGCTCGCGCCGCTCCGGCGCCGTCCCGTCCTCGGGCTCGTCGAGCAGTGAGATGTGCACGGTCACCTCGCTCGCCCCGTCGGCGCGGTCGGCCACCTGGAGCCAGCCCGCGTACTCGGGGTGGTCGCGACCGCCCCACTCCACGCGCAGTTGCTCGCGCGAGGCCCCGAACAGGCCCTCGTGCTCCCCGCCGCCCGGCACCACGTCGCCGGCCGCCTCGACGACGCCCTCGCCGCCGTCGCGCACGTGCAGCCCGTGCGGGAGCCACCGGTTGACGAGGTCCACGTCGGAGGCCACCTCGAACACGGTCGCGCTGGACGCGGGCATCTCTCGCGTCGCTTCGTACTCGGCCATCTCCTCACCTCCGGCCCGGCTCTACCCACCGCCGCCGGACACAAACGATCACCCGGCGCCGCCGCCTTCACGCGCCTGCGCCCGCCGCTTCCAAGTCCCCGCGCCCGCCGCCTTCCCGCGCCTGCGCCAGCCGCTCGCAAACCCCCGCGCGCCGGTCTCTACGCGCTCGCCCGATCGCCGAGGTCGCGCGCCCACGGCGGGTTCGCGCCCGCGACCGCGCAGGTCAGCGCCGCCACCCGGGCGGCGAACGCGGCGGCGTCCACGGCCGTCCCCAGGTCCAGCCCGTCCAGCCGCCCGCCGAGCAGGCCGCCCCGGTCGAGCCGGTGCAGCAGCCCGGCGGTGAACGCGTCGCCCGCGCCGACCGTGTCGACGACCGTCACGCGGGGCGCCGCGACCTCGGCCCGCTCGCCGTTCAGCGAGACGAGGGCGCCGGCCCCGCCCCTGGTGACGATGACCAGCGGCGCCCCGGCGGCGTGCCAGAGATCGCAGACCCGCTCTACCGGCTCGTCCGGGGCGAGGAAGGCGAGGTCGTCCTCGCTGAGCCGGAGGATGTCGGCGAAGGCGCACCAGCGGGTCACGTCGTAGGCCACGCGCGGCGCCAGGCTGGGCCGTACGTTCGGGTCGATCGACACCGTCGCGCGCCGCGCCGCGTCGGCGGCGAATGCCTCGACCGCGTCGCGGCCCGGCTCCCTGACCAGCGCCAGCGAGCCGGTGTGCAGGCACGACGCGCCGCCCAGGTCGCGCGAGCCCAGCTCGGCGGCCGTCCACGCCCAGTCGGCGGCGCCCTCGGCGTGGAAGCCGTAGGCGGCCTGCCCGCGCTCGTCGAGCGAGGCGACCGCGAGCGTGCTCGGCTCGGCCGCCTCGACGCACGCCGACAGGTCGACGCCCGAGGAGGCGAGCCGGTCGCGGAACAGCCGCCCGAACACGTCGCCCGACAGCCGGCCCAGGAACCTCGTCGGCGTGCCGAGGCGGGCCAGCGCCACGGCCGTGTTGGCGGGGCCGCCGCCCGCGTGCACCCGCAGCGTCAGCTCGCCGGCCGGCGCGCCCGACCCGGCTCGGGGCTCGTGTTCGGCGAAGGCGTCGGCCACGCACTCGCCGAGGACAGCGATCATCGGATCTCCCTTTCCGCCCTCTTGCCCGACGGCCGGGTTTCCTCGTGTTGCCGATTCGTTACGGGGCGAAAGCATTGACGTTTCCAGGCCCGGAGTTCATCATCACAACACAGCGGATGTCAACGTTGACATGTGTCAACGATGACATCGCGTTCTCCCTGATAGTACGATTAAATCCGAGACCACTCTGTTAGGAAGCCACCATGAATGCAAGGCTCTCGGCCGGTCTCCTGGCTGTCGCTCTGCTGGCAGCCGGATGCGGCGGCAACAGCGGAGGCGGCGGCGGTCAGGCCGGCGCCGCCAAGGTCGGGCTCATCACGAAGACGGAGACCAACCCGTTCTTCGTGAAGATGAAGGAAGGCGCCGAGAAGGCCGCCAAGGCCGAGGGCATGGAACTCATGACGGCGGCCGGCAAGTTCGACGGCGACAACGCCACGCAGATCACCGCCATCGAGAACATGGTGGCCGCCGGGGTCAAGGGCATCCTCATCACCCCCAGCGACACCAAGGCCATCGTCCCCGCGATCAAGAAGGCCCGCGACGCCGGCGTCGTCGTCATCGCGCTCGACACGCCGACCGAGCCGCAGGACGCCACCGACGCCCTGTTCGCCACCGACAACTTCAAGGCCGGCGAGCTGATCGGCCAGTACGCCAAGGCGGCGATGGCCGGCAAGCCCGCCAAGATCGCCACCCTGGACCTGGCCCCCGGCATCACGGTCGGCAAGCTCCGCCACGACGGCTTCCTCAAGGGCTTCGGCATCGCCGAGGGCGACCCGCAGATCGTCTGCTCGCAGGACACCCGCGGCGACCAGGCCAAGGGCCAGACCGCGATGGAGAACTGCCTGCAGAAGGCGCCCGACATCAACGTCGTCTACACCATCAACGAGCCCGCCGCGCTCGGCGCCCACACCGCGCTGAAGGCCGACGGCAAGGACAAGAGCGTGCTCGTCGTCTCCGTCGACGGCGGCTGCACCGGCGTCAAGGCCGTCAAGGCCGGCCAGATCGCGGCCACCTCCCAGCAGTACCCGCTGAAGATGGCCGAGCAGGGCGTCACCGCGGTCTCCGAGTACGCCAAGAGCGGCAAGAAGCCCTCCGGCTACACCGACACCGGCGTCACCCTGATCACCGACAAGGCCGTCTCCGGCGTCGACGCCAAGGACACCGCCTTCGGCCTGGCGAACTGCTGGGGCTGACATGGCCGTCATGCAGGCGACGCTCCCGCGCCGCATCCTGTCCACGCCGACCGCGGGGCCGCTGGCGGCGCTGGTGCTGGCGTGCGTGTTCTTCGCGTTCAAGAGCGACCAGTTCCTCACCGGCGGCAACTTCTCGCTGATCATCCAGCAGGTGATGGTCGTCGGCACGCTGGCCATCGGCCAGACCCTCATCATCCTGACCGCGGGCATCGACCTGTCCAACGGCGCCATCATGGCGTTCGGCGGGATCGTGATGACCAAGCTGGCCGTGGAGAACGGCCTGCCGCCGCTGCTGGCCATCGCGGCCGGCCTGGCCGTCTGCGCGGCCTTCGGCCTGGCCAACGGCCTGCTGGTGATGAAGATCAACCTGCCGCCGTTCATCGTCACGCTCGGCATGCTGAACGTGGTCTTCGCGCTGACCCACATCTACTCGCAGGACCAGACGGTGACGAACCTGCCGCCGGAGATGACGTTCCTGGGGCAGACCTTCCGGGTCGGCGGCACCAACGTCACCTACGGCTCGCTGCTCACCATCCTGCTGTTCCTGCTGTTCGCGTACCTGCTCGGCCAGACCGCGTGGGGCCGCCACGTGTACGCGCTCGGCAACAGCCCCGAGGTGGCCCGGCTCACCGGCATCCGGACGAACCGGCTCATCGTCGGCGTCTACACGGTCGCCGGCCTCGTGTACGGCATCGCGGCGCTGCTGCTGGTCTCGCGTACCGGCGTCGGCGACCCGCAGGCCGGCCAGACCGACAACCTCGACAGCATCACCGCGGTCGTCCTCGGCGGCACGAGCCTGTTCGGCGGGCGCGGCACCGTGCTCGGCACGCTGATCGGCGCGCTCATCGTGGGGGTCTTCCGCAACGGCCTGCAGCTCATGGGCGTACCGTCGATCTACCAGACCCTCATCACCGGCATCCTGGTGATCCTCGCCGTCACCGTCGACCAGCTCTCCCGCAGGAGGACCCGATGACACCCGTGCTCCAGGCGCGCGGCCTGGTCAAGCGCTACGGCCACGTGACGGCGCTCGACGGCGCCGACTTCGACCTCATGCCCGGCGAGGTGCTCGCGGTCATCGGCGACAACGGCGCCGGCAAGACCAGCCTCATCAAGGCGCTGACCGGCGCCCTGCAGCCGGACGAGGGGGAGATCCTCCTCGACGGCAAGCCGGTGCGCTTCCGCGACCCGCTGGAGGCGCGCAAGCACGGCATCGAGACGGTCTACCAGGACCTCGCGGTCGCCGCCTCGCTCGACATCGCGACCAACATGTTCCTCGGGCGCGAGGTGCGCAAGCCCGGGCCGCTCGGCACGCTGTTCCGCATGCTCGACAAGAAGCGCATGCGCGAGGAGTCCGCCAAGCACATGGAGGACCTCAAGATCGGGCTGCGCTCCCTGACCCAGCCGGTCGAGTCGCTCTCCGGCGGCCAGCGGCAGGGCGTCGCCGTCGCCCGCGCGGTGGCCTGGGCCTCGAACGTCGTCGTCATGGACGAGCCGACCGCCGCCCTCGGCGTCAAGGAGTCGGGCCAGGTGCTGGACATGATCCGGCGGGTCCGCGACCGCGGCACGCCCGTCGTCCTCATCAGCCACAACATGCCGCACGTCTTCGAGATCGCCGACCGCATCCACGTCCAGCGGCTCGGCCGCCGCGTCGCCCAGCTCAAGCCGGCCGACCACAACATGGCCGAGGTCGTGGCCATCATGACCGGGGCGATGACCGTCACGGACGGCAAGGCCGTGGTCGCGGACAAGGGCGCCGCGGAGGCCATCGGCCTCTCCTGACGCCACTACCATGGTCGGAATGCGGCCCCCCACGATGGCAGACGTCGCCCGCGAGGTCGGTGTCACGGCCAAGACCGTGTCGCGGGTGCTCAACGACGACGGGCCCGTCGCGGTCGAGACGCGCGAGCGCGTCATGGAGGCGGTGCGCAAGCTCGGCTACCAGCCCAACCTCATGGCCCGCAACATGCGGGTCGGGGCGCGCGACGCGGCGATCGGGCTGGTCATCCCCGAGATGGGCAACCCGTTCTTCGGCACGGTCGCCGGCGGGGTCGAGAGCGTCGTGCGCCCGCGCGGGCTGACTCTCATCGTCGGCTCCTCCAGCGAGACGGCCGAGCTGGAGCGTTCCCTGGTCGCGACGCTCCTGGCCCGCCGGGTCAGCGGGCTCATGATCGTGCCGTCGGCCGCCGGTGACCACCGTTACCTGCGCGCCGAGCGGGCCGCCGGGCTGCCCATCGTCTTCCTCGACCGGCCCGCCGTCGGCATGGCCGCCGACCACGTCGTCAGCGGCAACCGCGACGGCGCCCGGGAGGGCGTGGCCCACCTCGTCACCCACGGCCACCGCCGGATCGGGTTCGTCGGCGACCTGCCCGCGGCCCTCTACACCCGGCGCGAACGCTTCCAGGGCTACCGCGACGCGCTGGAGGCGGCGGGCCTGCCGTTCGACCGGGCGCTCGTGGAGAGCGGCCACGACCAGGAGGCGGCCAGCGCGGCCGTGGTCCGGCTGCTCGCCCTGCCCGACCCGCCGACGGCGCTGTTCGCGGCGAACAACTTCGCCTCCATGGGCGCGGTCGTCGCGCTGGCCCGGGCCGGGCGGCGCGACGTGGCGCTGGTCGGGTTCGACGACCTGCCGCTGGCGGAGGTGCTGGAGCCGCCGCTCACGGTCGTCGCCCAGGACCCGGCCGCGATCGGCACGGCGGCGGCCGAGCTGGTGCTGTCGCGCCTCGACGGCCGGCCGTCGCGCGCCGCCCGCCGCGAGCAGATCCCGACCCGGCTGATCGCCAGGGGGTCGGGAGAACTGCCCCCTGCCCGGTGAGGCGGGATCGCGGCGTGCGCCTGGAGGCGGGCGGCTTGGCTCGGAGAGCGGCGGCTTGGCCTGGAGGTCGGCGGCTTCGCCGGGAGGTCGGCGGTTTCGCTCGGAGATCGGCGGTTTCGCCGGGAGGTCGGTGGCTGAGGTGGGGGAGCGGTTCCGGGACCCGGGATGGCGGCTGTGGCACTTCGCCCGGGAGATCCTCGTGCGGTGCCCGCGCTGCGACGGCCGCGCGCTCGTCGCCGTCCATCCGGAGCACCGGGATCGGCACGCGTACGCCGTCGGGTGGCTGACGGCGCCGCACCGGCTGACGTGCGGCGGGTGCGGGCGCTCGGCCGACTGGGCGCCGGCCCGCTGGGAGCCCGGCCGAGGTGACCCGTACTTCACCTCCGGCGGCCCGTACGTGGTGCCGCGCCTCGGCGGACCGGAGGACCCGTACTTCGGGCTGCCGCTGTGGTTGCGGCGGCCCTGCCGCGGCGGGACGCTCTGGGCGTACAACGTGGCGCACCTGGACGCGCTGGAGGCGTACGTGGCGGCGCCGCTGCGGGAGCGGCCGGTGCCGGCCGGGTCGCAGACGATGCTGGAACGGCTGCCCGCCTGGATGAAGGCGGCGGGCAACCGCGAGGAGGTGCTGGCCGCCATCCGGTCGCTACGCGCCTCGCCCTGAGGTGGGGGTGCGGCTTTCCGGGACGTGCGGGCGGTCGGAGGCGCGCCCTCCTGGACGTCGGAGCAGTGAGGGCGCAGCCTCCTCATACGTCAGAACAGTGCGGACACGACCTCCTGAGGCGCCAGAACAAAGGGAGGCAGCGTCATGACGTCGGGCGAGAGGACGTCGGGCGGGAAGACGTGGGGCCGGAGGGGGACGTCGACGCGGCGCCGGTGCCGGGAGGCGGGGCGGAGACGGCGCGCAGGAGTAGGCCGGTCAGCTGCCGCCCCACCGGCTCCCCGAGAGGGGCGTGGTCCAGCATGAGCCGGTACCACAGCAACCCGTACACCATGTCGATGAGCAGCTCCCGGTCCACGTCCGCGGGGATCTCGCCGCGGGCGGCGGCGCGGTCGAGGATCTGCCGCAGCGCGGCGCGGCGGCTGAACAGGAACCGGTCGCGGAACGCCTTGGCGAACTCCGGGTCGAGCAGCGCCTGCGCCATCAACCCGGTCAGCACCCGCCGCAGGCCGTGCTCGCGGAACGTCGCCGTCAGGAACGCGTCCAGGTCGCCCTCCAGCGTGCCCGCGTCGGGCGCGACGACGACCTGCTCGGCACGTTCGATCAGCGCTTCGAGCACGACGTCCGCCTTGGAGGACCACCAGCGGTAGACCGTCTGCTTGCCCACGCCGGCGCGCGCGGCGATGCCCTGCATGGTCAGCGCCGCGTAGCCGTGCTCGTCCAGGTCGAGCATGGCGGCGTTGAGGATGGCCTGCCGCGCCGCCTCGCTGCGTGGCCGCCCGGGGCCCCGTTGATCCGTCATGCCCTCACTTTACAAGACACTGTGTCTCGGATTAGTCTGACGACATATCGAGACGATGTGTCTAGAAAAGGGGGCGCGCGATGCGCGTTGTCATCATGGGTGGGACCTCGGGCATCGGCCTGGCGACGGCCGAGCGGCTGACGGCCGACGGCGCCGAGGTGATCGTCACCGGCCGCGACCCGGAGCGCCTGGCCGCCGTCAAGGACCGGGTGGCCCAGGCCGAGGCGGTGGACGGCATGGACGAGGAGCAGGTCGCGGCGTTCTTCGACCGGATCGGCCCCGTCGATCACCTCGTGCTCGCGTTCAGCTCGGGCGGCGGCGGCATCCGGCCGGTCACCGAGACCGGGGCGGATGACGTCCGGGCGGCGTTCGAGGGGAAGCTGTTCGCCTACCTGTCGGCGATCCGGCACGCCAGGGTGACGGAGTCGATCGTGCTCATCTCGGCGGCCTCCGCGCGGGCGGCGCTGCCCGGCACGGTGACGCTGGCCGCCGTGAACGGCGCGATCGAGCGGATGGTGCCGCCGCTGGCCGCCGAGCTGGCGCCGGTCCGGGTCAACGTGGTGTCGCCCGGCGTGATCGACACGCCGTGGTGGTCGTTCCTGCCGGAGGAGGCCAGGCAGGAGCAGTTCGCGGCGATGGCGAGCGGGCTGCCGGCCAAGCGGGTCGGCCGCCCGGACGACGTCGCGGAGGCGATCCGGTACCTCGTGGGCGCGACGTACGTGACGGGCACGATCCTGCCGGTGGACGGCGGGTTCACGGTCGCCTGAGGGCTGGCTCAACCGTCGCCCGGGCGTCCTTTCATGGTCGCCCGGGCGACGGCGTGACCGGCACTCCTGCGGCGGTTCGCCCACGCACGCCGGAGCCTCGTACGCCGACGTTCGCCATGTGGACTCACATTCCCATGGGCCCGCCCGCGCGTCGGCACCAGCACGTGCGCCCGCCAAGTAGTCGCCTTCAGACCTCGCCGCCGTGGGGGAGGGAGGTGCCCTGGTGGATGCCGGTTACGGGCGGAGGCCGGCGAAGAGGTCGTCCTCGTGGTCGGGGGTGTCGACCCTGCTTCGCACCAGGGTGAACGACTCGTGCGAGAACGCCTCCTGCTGTGTCTCCTCCGGCATGCTGAGCAGGAAGATGTTGTCGCCCTGGCTCTCGTGCGCCTGCAGCGCCTTGAACTTGCGCTCGACCCACGGCGCGACCTCGACGACGGTCGTCACCAGCTCGTCGGGCGTGCCGAAGTCGTCGGACGGCTGGAAGTCGCCGAAGTCGACCCCGGACTCGGCCATCAGCTCGAACATGCGCTTGATGGCAGCCCGCGGGATCGCCGTGTAGTAGAGCTTGTCGGGGATGCCGGTGGCCTCCACGGCGGCCACGGCGACGCGGTGGGTCTGCACGTGGTCGGGGTGGTTGTAGCCGCTGCCGCCGGTCTCGTCGTACGTCACCACGACCTGCGGCCGGTAGCGCTCGATCAGCTCGGCCAGCCGGGCCGCGGCGGCCTCGACCGGGACGTTGGCGAACGCCTCGGGATGCTCGTTGGTCTCCCAGCCCTCCATGCCGGAGTCGCGGTAGCCCAGCAGCTCCAGGTGGTCGATGCCGAGGTGGGCCACGGACTCGCGCAGCTCCTCCAGCCGCCGCTCGGCCACCGCCGCGTCGTCGTGGCCGGGCTCGCCCGGCTTGACGCCGCCCGGGCCGTCGCCCTGCTCGCCGTTGGTGCAGGTGACGAGGACCGTGCGGATGCCCTCGTCGGTGTAGCGGGCGAGGACGCCGCCGGTGCTCAGGCACTCGTCGTCGGGGTGGGCGTGTACGGCCATGAGGGTGAGTTGCCGATCCATGGGAGCGACCTTACTCCCCGGCACCGACAACCCGCGGCCAAGTCGTCCGTCCTGCCTGGCCGGGTGCTTCCCGGCAGGTCACCCTGTCCCGCTGACCCGCCGCGAATCCGAATTGGCTCGCGACGGTAGGGCCTGATCCGGGCCGCGACCGAAGCTCGCCCCCGCGACGGTGAGGCGCATCATCCCCAGAGCGTCTGCCGCGACGGCGAAGCGTGCCCCACCCGGCCACCGCGACTGCGTATCGCTTGCACGCGGGCTCCGAGCCCTGCCACAGCTCCTCGGTGAGCCGCCCCCACCCGCCCGCCTTGCTCGCTCCCGTCCTCCACCCCGGACGCGAGCGTCTCACGCCCGCCCGGCCGTCCGCTCGCTGACGTCGCCCTGGCGTGCCGCGTGGCGGCTCGCGAGGCGTCTCACCAGCGACGTCGCTCTGTTGACATACTTTGCATGCAATGCATACCTTAGCCTTCGAGCGACGCCGACCAAGGAGGAAGCCGTGCCGGAGGTGCTGCGCCTGACCGTTCTCACCGTGGCCGGTTTCCTGGCCGGTGCGGTGAACGGCGTGGCCGGCGGCGGATCGCTGATCTCCTTCCCCGCCCTGCTGGCCCTCGGCTACCCGCCGCTCACGGCCAACGTCACCAGCGCGCTGTCCACCCTGCCTGGTTACGCGGGCGGCCTGGCCGGTTACCGCGACGAGCTGGCCGAGGTCCGGGGGCGCGTGCCGCGCCTGGCGGCGGTGAGCGTCGGCGGCGCGGCCTGCGGATCGGTGATCCTGCTGGTCGCGCCCGCCGAGCGGTTCACGTCCGTCGTCCCGTACCTCGTGCTGGTGTCGGTCGCGGCGCTGGCGGCGCAGGGTCTGGTGGCGCGGCGGCTGGCGAGCGCCAGGGCGGCCGGGGGAGGGGTCGGCCTGCTCGCCGCCCAGTTCGTCGTCTCCATGTATGGGGGTTACTTCGCCGCGGGGCTCGGCGTCATGATGCTCGCCGTCCTCGGCGCGTTCCTCGCCGAGGACCTGCACCGGCTCAACGCCCTCAAGGGCGCGCTGTCGCTGGTGGTCGGCGGGGTCTCCGCCCTGTGCTTCGCCGCCTTCGGCCCCGTGCAGTGGCTGCCGGTCGCCGTCATGTCGCTCGCCGGGCTCGCCGGCGGTCGCGGCGGCGTGCTGCTCGCCCGGCGCGTGTCGCCCGGTGTCCTGCGCAGGCTCGTCGTCGGCGTGGGTCTCGTCCTGTCCGCCGTGCTCTTCCTGAGGTGACCATGCTTCCGAAACGTACTGACCTGCTCATCTCGGGCACGTACCTGATCTCGATGGATCCGGACGTCGGCGACCTGCCGTGCGCCGACGTGCTCATCGGCGACGGCCGGATCGTCGACGTGCGGCCGCACGACCCCGTCGCGCACCCCGATGCCCACCAGCCGGCCGCCCCCGGGCGCAGGCCCGCCGATCACGGTGGCGTGACGGTGATCGACGGGACCGGGACGGTGACCCTGCCCGGCTTCGTGGACACCCACTGGCACCTGTGGAACTCGCTCCTGCGCGGCACGGTCGGCGACCGGCCCGGCACCGACTACTTCACCGTCAAGCGGGCGCTCGCCCCGCACTTCGAGCTCGACGACTTCTACTGGGCGGCCCGGCTCGGGCTGGCCGAGGCGGTCAGCGGCGGCATCACCACGGTGCACAACTTCGACCACAACGTCCGCGGACCCGAGGACGCCGACGCCAACATCCGGGCGCACCTCGACTCCGGCCTGCGCGGCCGCTTCTCCTACGGCCCGCCCGACTCCGCCGCGCCCGACAGCCCCAACGACCTCGACGACCTGGCGGCGCTGCGCGCCCGCTGGCCGGCCGCCCGCCTGGACGGGCGGCTCGACTTCGGCATCGCGGTGCGCGGGCCGTACCGCACCCCGCCCGAGGTGTACGAGCGGGAGTGGGCGACGGCACGCTCGCTCGGCCTGCCGATCACCATGCACTGCGACCGCTGCCTGCGCGAGGAGGGCTGCCGGAGCTGCGGCCTGACCCGACTGGAGGAGCTCGGCCTGCTGGGGGAGGACGTGCAGGTCATCCACGCCGTCCACGCCGGCGAGCAGGACATCCGGGCGCTCGCCCGCACCCGCACCCGCGTGTCGCTGAGCCCGATGACCGAGATGCGGACGATGGGTTTCCCGCTGCTGACCGAGCTGCTCGACGCGGGCGTGCGCGTGTCGCTGTCCCTGGACACCCTGGCCATGCCCACCAGCGCCGACATCCTCGGCCACCTGCGCGCCATCGTCTCGGTCGAGGCCGCCCGCACCGGCTCGGCCACGGTGACGCCCCGCAGGCTGCTCCGGCTGGCCACCCTCGACGGCGCCCACGACCTCGGGCTCCAGGACGTCACCGGCTCCGTCACGCCCGGCAAGCGCGCCGACCTGGTGATCCTGCGCTCCACCGACATCAACCTGACGCCCTCCGGCGACCCGGCCGAGGCCCTCGTCTACACCGGTCAGATCGACAACATCGACACCGTCATCGCCGACGGCCGCGTCCTCAAACGGCACGGCCGGCGCGTCCTCGCCGACGGCGAGCCGGACCCCGTCGCCATGGCCGCGGCCCACCGTGACGCGCTGCTGCGCCGGGCCGCGGCGGCAGGTGACTGGCGCCCACCGGCCGCCGGCGACACCACCGCCGCACGGGAAACCGGCCCGGACCGGTGACCGCCGCACGGGAAGCCGGCTCGAGGCCGGTGACCATCGCACAGGAAAGAAGCCGCCCATGAGCGCCACCCCCACCTCCCGGCCCTCGATCCAAGCCCGCGAACTCCCCGCCACCCGCGCCGCCGTGGCCATGTTCGGCCTGCTGCTGGTGGCCTACGCCGTCAACGCCATGGACCGCATGGTCTTCCCGGTGCTGCTCGTCGAGGTCCGCGCCGAGTACGGCTTCAGCCTGGAGGCGGCCGGGCTGCAGGCCACCGTCTTCGCCCTCGGCATGGGCCTGGCCGGGCTGCCCGCCGGACGGCTGCAGCGCGCGCTCGGCCGCAAGCGCACGATCGTGGCCGGCACCGTGCTGTTCTCGGTCGCGACGGCCCTGACCGCGGCCTCGACCGGCTTCGGCGACATGCTGCTGTGGCGGGTGCTGTCCGGCGCGGGCGAGGCG
Source organism: Nonomuraea roseoviolacea subsp. carminata (assembly GCF_024172185.1). Classification (GTDB taxonomy): domain Bacteria; phylum Actinomycetota; class Actinomycetes; order Streptosporangiales; family Streptosporangiaceae; genus Nonomuraea; species Nonomuraea roseoviolacea. The sequence goes on along the minus strand of NZ_JAMZEC010000001.1, from coordinate 9,278,481 downwards.
CTCCAGCTCGCCGCGATCATCACGGTCGCGTCGAACGCGTTCCCCGCCCGCCGCGGCCTGGCGATCGGCAGCATCAACATGGCCTTCGCCGCGGGTTCGGTCGTCGGCCCGGCGTTCGGCGCGAGCCTGCTGGAGCACTACGGCACCTGGCGGGCGCCGATGCTGGCCTACGGAGCCGTCGGGATCGTGCTCGCCGCCGCCGTCGTGCTGCTCGTCTCGCCCCGGCTCACCGAGGCCGAGCCCGCCACGGCGACCGCCGCGCACACCGGCGGCGCCACCTCGCTGCTGTCGCGCAACCCCCTCGTGCTCGCCGCCGTCATCGTGCTGTTCGGCCTGGCCGACTTCGCCTTCATCGGCCTGTACGCCAGCTACCTGCGCGCGGAGCTCGGCTTCGACTCCGGCGCCGCCGGCTTCGTGGTCGGGCTCTCGGGGCTGGCGGCGTTCGCCTCCCCGCTCGGCGGCCACCTGGTCGACCGGTTCAGCCCCCGGGTCGTGCTCGCGGGCCTCAACCTCGCCGTCGCGGCGTGCGGGTGCGCACTGTTCCTCGGGCCCGGCTCCGCCGGCTGGCAGGGCGCGTTCTCGTTCCTGTTCGGGCTGTTCGCCAGCAGCGGCGTGTACGTCGCCGCGGCCGGCTACCTCGTCAAGTCCGTGGACGCCGCGAACGTGAGCCGCGCGGCCGGGATGTTCGTCACGTGCGTCTACGTCGCCGTGAGCGCCGCCGGGCTGCTGTTCAGCAGCCTGGTCTCGACGGCCGGCTGGACCGGCGCCGCCCTGGTGCAGATCGTCGGCTTCTCGGCGGTCGGCGCCGTCCTGGCCCTGATCCTGCGCCCCCACCTGTTCAGCACCACCGCCCCGGTCACCACCACACCAGTACGGGATGACTCATGACCACACTGCTCTGGCAGCCCGCCCCGGCCGCCCTGCCCGTCGCCGGACGGGACGAGGCGTTCCCCGTCCGCCGCGTCTACTGCGTCGGGCGCAACTACCTCGACCACATCCGCGAGATGCGCGAGGGCGACGAGCGCGACGACCCCTTCTTCTTCCAGAAGCCCGCCGACGCGGTCATGCCCGACGGCGCGGCCGTCCCCTACCCGCCGCAGACCGCGGACCTGCAGTTCGAGGGGGAGCTGGTCGTCGCCATCGGCACGGCCGGCTCCGGGATCGCCCCGCAGGACGCCCTCGGCCACGTCTTCGGGTTCGCCGCCGGCATCGACCTGACCCGCCGCGACCTGCAGCGCACCTGCCGCGAGATGGCCCGCCCCTGGGAGGCCGGCAAGTCGTTCGACCACTCCGCGCCCTGCGGGCCCATCCTGCCCGCCGACGAGGCCGCCTGGACGCTGTCCGGCGAGCTGCGGCTGAGCGTCAACGGCGACCTGAAGCAGCACACCGACCTGAAACTGATGATCTGGGACGTCCCCGAGATCATCAGCCATCTGTCCCGCTCGTACCGGCTGATGCCGGGCGACCTGATCTACACCGGGACTCCCGCGGGGGTCGCCCCCGTGCGGCCCGGCGACCGGATCCACGTCGAGATCACCGGCCTGCCCGCCCTCACCGTGACCATCACCGAAGGAGACACGCATGCGTCCCAGTGAACGGCTCGCCTACGACCCCATCGAGGGCCGTCCCGCGCTCACCCTGCCCGGCGGCAAGCGGATGGCGGTGTGGGTCATCGTCAACGTCGAGACCTGGTCCGACACCGAGCCCATGCCGCGCACCGTGCTCACGCCGCCGGCGGGCGGCATCCCCGCCCCCGACGTGCCCAACTGGGCCTGGCACGAGTACGGCAACCGCGTCGGCTTCTGGCGCATGCTCCACGTGCTGGACCGCCACGGCATCCCGGCCGCGCTCGCCGTCAACGGCCAGGCCGTCGAGCACTACCCGCAGATCACCCGGGCCGCCCTCGAACGCGGGTGGGAGTTCGTCGGCCACGGGTTCACCCAGAAGAACATGCAGAAGGTCGAGGACGAGCGGGCCGACATCGGCGCCACCACCCGCGCCATCGAGGCGGCCACCGGCCGGCGGCCCCGCGGCTGGCTCGGCCCCGGCCTCACCGAGACCTGGGAGACGCCGGACATCCTCGTCGAGGAGGGCTACGAGTACGTCTGCGACTGGGTGCTCGACGACCAGCCCGTCGAGCTGGCCACCCGCACCAGCCCCATCGTGAACATCCCGTACACGCAGGAGTGCAACGACGTGGCGATGATGCTGATCCAGCACCATCCGGCGCGCGAGTACTTCCAGCGGGCGGCCGACCAGTTCGACCAGCTGCACGCCGACTCCGCCGGGTCGGCGCGGGTGATGGCGCTGGTCGTGCACCCGTACATCATGGGAGCGCCGCACCGCCTGAAGTACTTCGACCAGGCCCTGGCGCACATCCGGGCCCACCGCGACGTGGAGTTCTGGACCGGCGGGCAGATCCTCGACTGGTACCGCCACGCCAAGGCGGCCACGCTCGTCCCGACATCATGATCCACAGGGTTGCATGCAACGTATACTGATGGTATGACCGATCTTCAGCCCGGCAGCGCCCAAGCGGTGTACGCGGCCCTGCGCCGCCGCTTCTCCGACGGCGCGTACGCGCCCGGCCAGCGGCTCACCGAGATGGCCCTGGCCGCCGACCTGGGAGTCAGCCGGACGCCGGTCCGCGAGGCCATCGGCCGGCTGCTGACCGACGGGCTGGTCGTCCCGGCCGCGCGGGGCGTGGCCGTCGCGGCGCTCAGTCCGATGGAGGCGCAGCACCTGTTCGTGCTGCGCGCCGACCTGGAGGCCCTGGCGGCGGAACTCGCCGCCGGGCGGCAGGCCCAGGGCCGCCTCGCCCCCGCCGAGGTCGACGCGCTCGACCGCGCGGTGGAGGAGGTGGAGGCCGCGGTGCGTGCGCACGATCCGCGGGCCTCCGCGCAGGCCAACCTGGCGCTGCACCGCGCGATCGGCGCCGCCGCGGGCAACCCGTTCCTGGAGGAGACCCTGCACCGGGTGTGGGACCGGATCGCGGTGACGACCGTGGCCAACCTGGACGACCCCCACTGGGCCGGCGCGATCACCGAGCAGCATCAGGCCATCGTGCGCGCGATCCGGGCCGGCGACGCGGAGGCCGCGCGGCGCGCCGCGAAGGCCCACATCGAGGCCGCCGGACGCGCCTACAAGCCGCTCACGTGACGCGTCCGGCCGAGCAGCTCTCTGACGCCGCCCACCCGACCGTCGTCCAAGGCCGGCCGAACGCTCTTGCCGTCGCTCATCCGACCATGTCCGAGCCGCTCTCGATGCCACTCACCCGGCCCGTCGTCAGAGGCCGGCGCTGATCCCGCCGGTCGTTCAGCGGGCGGTGGTGCGGAGTTCGCGCTTGAGGACCTTGCCGCTGGCGTTCTTCGGCAGGGCCTCGACGAACGTCACCCGCTTGGGTGTCTTGAACGGCGCCAGCCGCTCGCGCAGGAACGCGATCAGCTCCTCGGCTGTCAGCGTGGCCCCCTCGCGCAGCACCACCGCGGCCGTCACCGCCTCGATCCACCTCTCGTCCGGCACCCCGAACACGGCGGCCTCGGCCACCGCCGGGTGCCCGTAGATGGCCTCCTCGACCTCGCGGCTGGCCACGTTCTCGCCACCCGACTTGATCATGTCCTTCTTGCGGTCCACGACCGTGAGGTAGCCGTCGGCGTCCATGACCCCGAGGTCGCCGCTGTGGAACCAGCCGCCGCGGAAGACCTCGGCGGTCTTGTCCGGGTCGTTCCAGTAGCCGAGCATCGCGTGCGGGCTGCGGTGCACGATCTCGCCCACCACCCCGGGCGGCACCGGCCGGTCCTCCTCGTCCACCACGCGCGTCTCCACGTTCAGCGCCGGGCGGCCGGCCGAGCCGAGGCGGGTGAGCTGCTCGTCCGGGCCGAGGATCGTGGCTACCGGCGCCATCTCGGTCTGGCCGTAGAAGTTGAACAGCCGCACCTCCGGCAGCCGCGCGGCGATCTCCTTCAGCACCTCCACCGGCATGATGGACGCCCCGTAGTAGCCCTTGCGCAGCGACGACAGGTCGCGCCGGTCGAAGTCGGGGTGGCGCAGCAGCGCGATCCACACGGTCGGCGGGCAGAACAGCTTGGTGGCCCGCTCCGCCTCGATCGCGGCCAGGACGGCGGCCGGGTCGGGGCCGGGCAGGACGATGTTCGTGGCGCCCAGGTAGACGCCGGGCGTGAGGAAGCAGTGCAGCTGCGCGCAGTGGTAGAGCGGCAGCGCGTGCACCTCGACGTCGTCGTGGCGCATCTCGCCGTCCACCACGCAGGTGACGTACTGGGCGATCAGGCTCCGGCCGGACAGGGCCGCGCCCTTGGGCCGCGACTCGGTGCCACTGGTGTACATGAGCTGCACCGGGTCGTCGTCGGCGATGTCCACGTCGGGCTCGGAGTCGTCGCCGTGCGCCGCCCACTCCTCGAACGCCTCCCAGCCGGTGTCCGCGGCGCCGATGACCCCGCGGACCGCGACCCGTCCGGTGACGGCCTCCCGCGCGACCGGCAGCAGCGCCTCCTCCACGAGGATGCCCGTCGCCCCGGAGTGCTCCAGGATGTAGGCCACCTCGGCCGCGCCGAGCATGAAGTTGACCGGCACGGAGATCGCCCCGAGGCGGGCCAGCGCGAAGTAGGCCACCACGAACGCGTGGTTGTTGTGGCTGAACACCGCGAACCGGTCGCCCTTGCCCACGCCGCGGGCGGCGAGGGCGTTGGCGGTGCGGTTGACCACCCGGTCGAGGTCGGCGTAGCTCTGCCGCAGCTCGCCGTACACGATCGCGGTCTTGGCGGGGTGCCGCGCGGCCGTGCGGCGCAGGAGGTCTCCGATGGCATGCCGGCGAGTGGTCATCCGCGCACATCCTCACATGGGGCCAGAACGATGTTCGGTGATCCTAGCCCGCGAGGGGCCGCCGGACCACGGCCGCACCCGACGCCCGCCGCGCGCGCCGCGTCGAGCGCCGCCGCGTTCTCCTCCTCGGCCCACCGCCAGTGGTCGGCGTGCCTGAGGAAGCGCATGAAGCCGGTCAGGACCGGCGGGTCGTCGCGGAAGGGGCGGCCGATGTCGCGCTCTGCGACGTGGCGCGCGCCCCGAGATTCCCGGCCGGACGTTCCCCGACGCGCCGGAGCCGCCTCACAGGCGGCGCGCCTCGCCCGGGGCGGGGCGCCGGGAGTAGGGCCGCGGCGCGTCCCGCAGATCCTTGACGAGGATGTGGCACACGTCGGCCAGCGCCTCCACGCGCCCGTCGGGCCGGAACACCTCACGCGTGGTCGGCACCGGCGGGTACGGCCAGTCGCGGTAGCCGCGCCGCCGGTACAGCGCGCGGGCGCGATGGTTGTCCAGGTCCACCCCGAGCGCCACCCGCGCGTGCCCCAGCTCGCTCAGCCGCCGCTCGGCCACGTCCATCAGCCGGCTCCCGATCCGCCGCCCGCGGTGCTGCGGCGCCACCCGCAGATGGACGATCAGCGGCACGCCGGGCAGCCGGTCGCGGACCTCGGGCTCCTCGGCCGGTGCCAGCCACAGGTACACGTGCCCGACCGGGGTGAAGGCCCGCCAGGCGACCAGGAGCACGCCGTGCCCGGCTCGCTGCCGGGCGAGGTGGGTGACGAAGTACGGCTCCTCCCCGAGGGCGCCCGCGAGCGCGGGAAGATCCTTCTCCACGGCCGCCCGAATCCGGACATAGCGCATACGTTCACGATCGACGGGTCAATCGGTTCATAACAAGCGCGTAACGACAATCTGTCAGGTCACGCCGAAGGCGACCGATCACGCTTGGCAGATCTGGGCGGGTTCAGGCGCAGGGTGGTGAACGGCCGGTGGCCCGGGGCCGCCAGCGCGCGCAGGGCCTCGTCCACCGTCCCGGCGGCCGGCAGGAGGGCGGCGAAGTCGCTCCAGGACTTCCGGTCGGCCCGCCAGGCGTCGAGGTAGGCCAGGCACAGGTCCGGCGTGATGATCGCCAGACGGCCCAGCGCCGCCTTCAGCGCCTCCTCCATGCGCCGCCTCTCCGCGGGCTCCACGGACGCGCCGGGGAGACGCCGCAGGACGCCCGTGATGAACCGGTGCCTGCGGGCCAGGAACTCCTCCCAGTGCCCGTGGTGCGCGTCGTCGATGGTGCGGCCCTCGTCCAGCAGCCAGAACAGGCCCTCGGCCAGCACGTCGCCCAGCTCCTCGTTGCGCGCCCGGTCGGGGGTGCGGAAGGGGTCGTACGGCGCCTGCCGTACGGTGCCGGTCACGGCCAGCGGGCGCAGTCCGTCACCTTCGAGCAGGTAGAACCAGTCCTCGTTGTAGATGTCGGGGAAGAACGCGACGTCGCGCGCGGTCTCCACGGCCAGCGCGCCGCCCCCGACGAACGACTCCTGCGCGCCGCCGACGGCCCGGTAGGCGTGGCAGACGACCGAGTTGTCCGGGAAGCCGGCGATCGACAGGCCGACGGCGCTGAACCGGTCGAGCAGCCCGGCCGCCCGGCGCAGGTCGCCGGGCTCGCCGACCTCGATGTCGTCGTCGAGGAAGACGACGCGCTCCCAGGAGAGCATCCGCGCCAGCGCCAGCGCGAGGTTGCGCTTGGCCGCGGTGTCGGTCCTGCGGCGGAAGCGGGGCGGCAGGATCGCCGAGGTCTCGAAGCGGGGCAGCCGCAGCGCCGCGCTGCCCGCGAAGTCGACGGCGATCACCTCGGCCCCCAGCGCGCCGAGGGGGCGCAGGTGCGCCGTCCCAGTGTACGGGCCGCTGCAGAGCACGAGGAGCGGGCAGCCGAGCTCCCTCGCCAGGGTCGCGGCGTGGCCCAGCCGCAGACGATGTCGCACCGTCGGCACGACGACGGCGTCGATCCGGCCCTCTCCGGTCGCGGCGCCGGGCGCCAGGAGCAGGTGCCGGTGGGACCCGTGGTGGTCCCCCGAGCGCACGCCCGGCGCGCAGGACGACCGCGCGGGCGCGCCGTCCCCGCCGGCGGGCGGCGGAGAGCTGGCAAGGGTGTGGTTCAAACGTTCACGCGTCCAAGAGAGACAGCAACCATGAGGGACAGGGGCGAGACCCTCGACGCCCGCGCCGCCGGTGCGCGGCCGTCATTCAGGCCATTCGAACAACCTCGACTCCTTCTGCGTCCAGTCGGGCGTCAGCGCCAGGCCCTTGACGATCGAGACCCGGCTCAGGATGCCGAACGACGCCTCACCGGCGAAGCGTTCCCGGACGAAGGCGGAGTTGCGGTCACGGAAGCGGCTGTCGGTCAGCGCCCGCACGGCGCCGAGCGTGCCCCGGCCGTACATGCCGTTGCAGATCGTCAGGGTGCGCTTGCGGTTCAGCGGGTTGGGGCCGCGGTAGAACAGGGCCACGTCCTCGTGCAGCACCCCGCCGTCGAGCCGCGGGCAGTGCCGCTCGCCGCCGGCCAGGAAGTAGGGCGGCGCCCCGCTCTCCCAGTCGGTGACCTGCTCGACCGGCAGGTCGAGGCGCTTGAGCACGTCGGTGGTGATCTCGTTCCAGTCGATGCCGCCAAGCAGCACCAGGTGCGCGGTCAGGTCGTCGGGCTCCAGGTCCGGCGGCGTGTGGCGGCGCACCTCGCTGCCCGGGTTGACGGCGCGGATGTGGCCGTGCAGCTCGAACAGCGCGTCGAGGTCGGCGTAGGTGTACAGCTCGATGTAGTCGGGGTCGTCGGGCTCGACGTACGGCATGCGGGCCAGCATGGTCGGCGGGAGCCGCGCGCAGACCAGGGTGATCTGGTTGCCGTCGCCGAAGTCCCACAGGTTGGCGGCGGGCCGTCGCGGCGCGCGCACCGTGTCGCCGAGCGCCGCGGCGCGCAGGTCCAGCAGCTCGCGTCGCAGCTCCTCGCGGGCGAGGAGCTCCGCGGGCGTCAGCTCGTCGAGGGCCAGCGGACGCAGGTCGCCGTCCCGCAGGGACCGCTCGGTGCAGAACAGCGTGGCGTAGGCGTCGAGCCGGGCGGGCTTGGGCGTCTTGGGGTCCTTGGCCGACTCGAAGGAGGAGATGAGCGGGGCGCTCACGCCGAGGGCCCGCGCCAGCCGCTCCTGGCTGATCCTGGAGTGCGGCCAGCGCTGGGTGCGCAGCGCGCGCAGGCGCCGCGCCAGGGCCTGACCGGAACCCTCCATGGTGCCACCCCCAAATCTGAAGTTCAGTGCCTTCAGTAAACCTCTACTCAATCCTGAATGCGAGGGTGAATGCCCTGGTCGGCGGCGCGAGGTCGCCGGTCTGCCTCGCATGGGGTTGATCTGCAGGTCAACCCCGGCTCGTGGGGGTGGTTAGAGCGTACGGGGAGGGGGCATCCCTTTGTCAGGAAAGGCTGTCAAAGCCGCTGAAGATTAACTGAAACTATACCGGCGAGGCCGCCATGAGGATCAGAGATCCGCCGGACCCGCTGCCAAGGGCGCGGGCTGAGCACTCACGAAAAGGGCAGGCACCCCCGGGTCGGCGCAAACGATCACCAGGAGTGCCCGCACTCGTCCAGGCCCCCATCGGCGCGTCACACCTCAGGAACCTCGATGTCTGCAACCCTAACCCTCCACACCCTCCTGGCAACGGCCATGAGCGGTTCCTCCGGGCCGCAGGCCACCATGGCCAGCCCCGAGGGGGTCACCGCCGCGCGTGGCGTCCTCTACCTGCTCGCGGCCGTGTCCTTCTGGCTCATGATCATGCTGATCCGTCAGGCGTCGCGGGTCGTGTCCACCCTGCTGCGCGTGCTGCTCGTGCTGATCGCGCTCACCGCGTTCGGCGCGCTGGCCGCCGTGGCGATCATCGCGCAGGTCGCGCTCGCCGTCGGCCCCCTCTGACGGCGGGCCGGGCGCGAGAAGGCGCCGGCCCGGGCGGACGGACGCGCGAGAAAGGCGCCCGCCGCCGCGCGGCAGGCGCCTTCCCTCACGGGTCACATCGGCGTCACGGCTGCGCCGCGCCGCCCGGCTGGGTGACGCCGTTCACCTTCAGCGTGTACGGCGCGTACTGCCCCACCTGCTCCGTCGGGTCGTCGTAGGCCACCACCGCCACCACCTTCGGGAACGGCGCCAGCACGGCGAGCTGCAGCCGGTTGAGCGTGATCGTGCGCCGCCCGTCGGACTCCAGCTGCAGGGCCACCTGGTGCTTGTCGTCCAGGCCGACGAGGCGGACGTTCCAGTTGGCGACCGGCGTCGGGTAGATCTCCGTCGGCGAGTCGAACGGCTCCAGGCTCGACCCGTCGCTCACGGCCGTCCCGCCGACCGTGACATCGTCGATCTTGAAGCCGCCCTCGTTGACGCCGCCGTCGCTGACGTAGCGGAAGCCGAGCAGGATCTCCTTGCCCGCGTACGCGGCCAGCGAGTAGGTGTGCGGCTGGAAGCCGGTGGTGGTGCCGTTGACCGCCGGCCCGAGCGGGCCCGTCACCGTGTGGTCGCCGGCGATCGCGGTGTAGGTCGCCCCGCCGTCCGTCGAGACGATCACGTAGCCGTAGTCGAACCCGGCCTCCGCCCCGTACTTGGCCAGGAAGCGCAGCGTCGGGTCCGTCGTGGGGACCGTCAGCTTGGTCACCGCGGCGGCGTCGAGGTTGCTGGCGTTGCCCGACCAGAGCACCGGGTTGCCCGCGCGGTCCGGGTCGTCGGAGACGACGGTCCAGGCCAGCGGCTGCGGCGGCAGCGTCTTCGCGCCCTCGAACGACAGCGACCGCAGGTCGGCGCCGCGCAGGACCTTGCCGTCCGCCTTCTGCAGCGGCACGAAGTCGGCGCCGTTCGGCGCGGCCCCGGCGGTCTTGTACGCGGCGGGGTTGTCCAGGTTGACCGTCGAGCGCAGGCTGGCGGTCGTCACCCGCTTCTTCGGCACGCCGAGCATCACGCCATGGGCCGACTCCCCGACGACCTTGTCCACCAGTGTCATCGTCTGGTAGTCGTGGATCACCTGGTACATGTTCTTCACGCCGCGCGATTCCAGCGCCGCCTTCAGGCTGGCCAGGCCCTGCAGGTCGCCGTCGCGGTGCAGCCGGCTCATGAAGTCCGTGCCGTACCTGTCGTACAGGAACAGCATGAACGAGTACGCGTTGCCGTAGTCGGCGAGCACCCCGCTGGCGTCGGCGCCCTCGCCCCACAGGTTCAGCGAGTTCTCCGGCCCGCCGCAGTCACGCGGGTTGGTGTTGTACGGCGTCTGCACGGTGCCGAAGCCCTGGTAGCAGAAGATGTGGCTGTCGGCGCCCCGGTCGAAGACGGTGGCCTGGGCGTTGGCATAGCCGGTGATGGTCTGCGCGAAGTCCGACAGGCCCTCGTTCATCCAGGTGGTCTCGAGGGGGTCGGTGTAGTAGTGGGCCAGGTGCTGCCACTCGTGCGCGAACGTCTTCTCGTACTGGCGGGGCCGCGCCGGGCGCGAGGTGCACAGGTCGGCCGTGGGCTCGTCCGGCGGGTTGGCGCCGGTGCGGTGCAGCCAGTCGAACGCGTCGATCGTCATCACGTTGCGGTCGAGCAGCTCGTTGAACTGCGCGGAGAAGAACCCGGCGATGTAGGTCGGGGCGGCCGGGAACTGGTAGAAGTTGTCGTCCCTGACGTTGTCGACGAGCGTCACGGTCCGGTTGCCGGCGCCGGTGTAGACGCCGCCGTTGCCGTTGGCGTCCGGGCCCAGGACGGCGTGGGTGCCGTCGCGGTCCGGCGGCCGGCTGAAGGCCGCGGTCTCCTTCGGGTACATGTTGGTGTCGAACTCGCGCGCGAGGTCCGTCACCTGGGCGTCGGTGATCTGCGTGCTGCTCGGGACCTGCGCGCGGCAGTCGCCGGCCGGGAAGGCCAGGTCGTTGGCGACCCAGACCTCGATGTTCTCGCCGACGGCGCGCAGCGTGTAGTCCTTGCGGTAGAGCCTGCCGTTGAAGTCGTCCATGCCGAGCCACTGCCGCACGGTGCCGACCGGCGGCGTGTCCGCGGCCTTGGCCCTGGCGCTGGGCCTGGCCTTGTAGGCGGAGGGCACCTTGACGGGCTTGCCGTCGAGGGTGAAGTCCTTGCGGGTGAGCTCCCGCACGTCCGACGGCGCCGGTGCCTTCGGCGCGGCCTCCGCGGTGGCGGGAAGGGCCGTGAGGAGGGGTAAGGCGAGGAGCGTGGCTGCGAGCCCGATGATCCGGTGGCGCGCCATGGAACCCCCTTTTGTGGGTGTTGCCCGGGTTTGTTGGGGTGACATGCCGTTATCACCCGGGGCCGTGGGGGCGCGCAAGCCGATCAGTTGCCAACAACCGCCGGCCGATTTCGTGCTCGCGCGCCCTCCACGCCGCCGCCCGGGACCGTTCCCGTCGTCGCGGCTAGCGCCGGAAGAGCCCCACCGACCACCGGATCGGCCGGCCCTCGACGGAAGACTCCACGAACGGCTTGACAGTGATCGTCATGGGCTTGCCCTTGCGGCTCTTGAACAACGTCATGGCCATGGGGTACGGCCCCTTCTCCCACACGGCGCAGCCGCCGGCCGCGCCGGTGTCCTTGCCGTCGATCTCGTACCTGAACCACAGGCGGGCGCCCAGGTCACCGGTGCAGACCGCGTCCAGGCCGATCTGGCCGCCGTCACCGCGCACCCGGAACTTCAGGGACGTCCTCCCCGGCCAGGTCCCGGTCCCGGTGTCCGCCAGCTTCCAGCCGGCGCTGGTCCGGGGGAACGCCTTGGGCGCGGCGGGCTGGACCGGCTGTTGCGGGGGCGTCCACTCGTAGACGGCCAGGTCCCAGGGGACGCGCTCCGGTGTCACCGGGCGACAGGGATTCTTGGGGTCGGGCCGCCCGCAGGTCGAGCCGTGCGTGGTCGTGTCGAAGGTGATCGTGGCCCGGCCCAGGCCCGCGGGCACGGTCAGCGGCTCAAGCCGGCGCTGGGGCTGCCGGCCGCGCGCGCAGATGAGGCCGCCGTTCGTCGTCGGCCGGCCGTCGATGCGGATCTGGATGCCGGAGGGCGCCTCGCCCCGCGGGGTGCACACTCCGGCCACGTCCAGCGGCTTGCCGGTGACCGGGATCGTGACGGTGGCCTTCCTGCTGCCCGTCGCGCCGATCGAGGTCATGGCCAGGCGCCGGTAGACGGTCCCGTCGGGCGCGGTGAACGTCTCCGGCAGCTTCGGCGTGGGGGTGTCCCCGGCCGGTGTCGCGGCGGAGTCCACGGCCACCGTCGTGTCGCCGCGCTGACCGGGCCCGCCTGGCAGGACCACGACGCCCAGCACGGCGGCCACGGCCGCCGCCGCGGTTCCGGTCGCCAGGAGCCGCCGGCGCCGCCGGATCCGGCCGATGCGGGCCCGCACCTGCTCGTGGCGGGCCGGGTTGGGCGGGGGAGCGGCGTCGCCGTGCTCGCGCAGGACGTCCCGCAGGTCGCGTACGGTCATCGGGAGACCTCCTCCAGGATCGATTCGTCCACGCGCAGCTTGGCCAGGGCCTTGGCGGTCTGGCTCTTGACCGTCCCGGTCCCGCAGCCGAGCGTCCGCGCCACCTCGGCCACCGGCAGGTCCTCGTAGAAGCGCAGCACGATCACCGCGCGCTGCCGGGCCGGGAGGCGGCCGACCGCCCTCCACAGCGACTCCCGGTCGCCGGCGCGCTCGGCGCCGCCGTCCACGGGCGTGTCCGGCAGGTCGTCGCTGGGCAGCTCGCGCCGCCACTTCCGCCGCCACCACGAGGTGTACGTCGTGACCAGCACCCGGCGCACGTACGCCTCCGGGTCCTCCACGCCGGGCCAGGCGAACCACACCTTGGCCAGGGACTCCTGCAGCAGGTCCTCGGCCAGCGCCCAGTCGCGGGTCAGCAGGTAGGCCGTGCGTAACAGGCGGTCCGACCGCGCCTGCACGAATTCCTGATAGATCGCTCTGTCCGCCACCAGTCCGCCTCCCGCCGGCGCGGCGCGCCGCACGCGTGTCCCGCGGCCCTCCCGGTGAGGGCCACTGCGGCTAGTGACGCATCGACGCGCCCGCCCGGTTGCCCGCCCGGGGAGACCGTCAGGTGGCGCGGCCCGAGCGCGTGATCGCGAACGGCACCAGCTCGCCCAGCCCGCGTACCGACAGCTTGCTGACCGGGCGCAGCTCGAAGGCGCGGTCGCCCTCCAGCTCCTCGGCCATCTCCGGGTCGGCCAGGATGGTGCCCGGCCGGGCCAGCGCCGTGAGCCTGCTGGCCAGGTTGACCGTCGTGCCGAACACGTCGCCCATCCGCCAGATCACCGGCCCCGCGGCCAGCCCCACCCGCAGCTCCGGCATGCCGCGGACCTTGGCGTGCGTCTCCAGCAGCCGCAGCCCGATCTCGGCGGTCTCGTGGGCCTTGCCCGAGACGAACAGCACCGAGTCGCCGAGCGTCTTGACCACCCGGCCGCCGGAGGAGGTCACGACGTCGGCCGACCGGCCCTCGAAGCGGTCGACCAGCGTGGCCAGCTCCCGCTCGGTGATCTGCCGGCTCAGCCGGGTGAACCCGACGAGGTCGGCGAAGCCGACGGCCAGGCGTACCGCGCTGTGGTCCTGGTCGACCATGCGCCCGGCCGCGGCGGCGAGCTGCCGCTGCCACGAGTAGACGAGCAGCCGCGCGAGCGGCGGCACCACCCGGTCGGCCCGGCGGCGCCAGGCGCGGGCCCGCTCGGCCAGCGGCACGCCCGCCTGGTCCAGCTCCTCGGCGCCGAGCTGCGCCTGCGACTCGGCCAGCCGCGTGGTGGCCCGGCCCAGCGAGCGGGCGATGAGCAGCACGTGCTCCTCGTCGTAGACGCCGGAGCTGACCATGCCGAGCAGGGTCTTCAGGGCCTCCACGTCGGCGTCGGTGAACTCGACGGCGTCGTCGGCCACGTTGGGGAAGCCGAGCGCGCGCCAGAACCGGCGCGCGCGGTAGACCGGCACCCCGGCCATCTCCGCGACCTGGTGGCTGGTGTAGCGACGGGGCTCGCGCAGGAACGCCTCGGCGAGCCCGTCCGAATCCTCGCGAGCCACGGCTGCAAGATACACCGTTAACGGCAGATAGCGCGTCCAAATCCCAAGGTGACCGGACGTGTCCCGCTCCATACCGAGCGCCGGGACCGGACCCGGCCCGGCGGGCGCGGGCCTACTCCGGCACGGCGTTCGGCTGGTCCAGCAGGGCGCGCAGCGCGGGGCGCTCGGCCGCCGGCACGTACCCCGCGTAGTAGTCGTACATCGTCCGCCGCGCCAGCCGCGCCGCGAGCGGGCCGTCGCCGTCGCGCACGGCGGCCAGCACCTCCTCGTGGTGGCGGATGCTGCGCCGCATCAGCGCCTCCCGGTCGGGCGCGTCGGCGAGCCGGTCGGCGACCAGGCCGAGCACGATCGAGCGCACGACCTCGACGCAGATCTGGATGAGCTTGTTGCCGCTGGCGCGCGCCACCGCGTCGTGGAAGGCCACGTCGGCGGCGCTGAACGCGTCGTAGCCCTCCGTGACCGCCTCGCGCATCCGCTCGATGGCCGCCTGCATCTCGGCGAGCTGACCGGCGGTGCGCAGCCGGGCCGCGAGCAGGTTCGCCGACCCGTCGAGCACCATGCGGAACTGCACCAGCTCACCCAGCGACAGGCCCTCGACCCGGGCCAGCGAGGCCATGGACTTCTGCAGCGCGTCGGGGCTGAACGGCAGGACCTCGGCGCCGTTCGGGTCGCCGGGACGCGAGCGCACCAGGCCGCGCGCCTGGAGCACGCGCAGCGCCTCGCGCACCGTGGACCGGCTGACCGAGAACTGGCCCATCAGGTCGCGCTCGCTCGGCAGCCGCTGCCCGGGGGACAGGGCGCCGCTCTCGATGGCCTGCTCGACCTGCTCCACGATCCGCTCATAGGCGCGTACGGTGCGCACCGGCTCGAAGCGTGGACCACTCATGAAGCCCCCTTGACCTGAGCCGTCGTCGGCTGGCAGTGTGCGTAGCCTACTGGTCCGACCAGTGCACTAGCCAGGGCACTAGCCAGGAGGCTTGAACATGAGGCGCATCGGCATCTGGATCGCCCTGGGCGGTCTCCTGCTGGGCACGGCGGCGTGCGGCGGCGGCTCCGGCGGCCGCTCCGGCGGGACGGCCGCGAAGGAGTCGCTGTCGGTCGGGTTCGTCGCCGAGCCGGCCAATCTCGACTTCACCTCGACCGAGGGCGCCGCGATCCCGCAGGCGCTGCTCGTCAACGTCTACGAGGGTCTGGTCAAGCTCGACCAGGACGGCAGGATCCAGCCGTTGCTGGCCGAGAAGTGGGACGTCTCGCCCGACCGCAAAACCTACACCTTCACCCTCCGCAAGAACGTCACGTTCAGCAGCGGGGCCCCGTTCACGGCCGACGACGTCGTCTTCTCGCTCGGCCGCGTGAGGACAGACTGGAAGCTGAAGATCAAGTCGCAGTTCGACGTCATCGACAAGGTGGACAAGAAGGACGACACGACGGCGGTCGTCACGCTCAAGCGGCCCAGCAACGGCTTCCTCTACGCGCTGGCCACCCGGCTCGGCGCGATGTTCAGCCGCACCGGCGTCGCCGACCTGGCCAACAAGCCCGTCGGCACCGGCCCCTACCAGCTCGGCGCCTGGAAGCGGGGCGACTCGATCCGGCTCGACGCCAACCCGAAGTACTGGGGGACCAAGCCGGCCGCCGGCACCGTGACGCTGAAGTACTTCAAGGACGCCACGGCCATGAACAACGCGCTGCTGACCGGCGGCATCGACGTCATCTCCAGCGTCCAGGCGCCCGAGTCGCTGCAGCAGTTCGCCGACCCCAACCGGTTCACCACGGTCGAGGGCACCACCAACGGCGAGGTGGTCCTGTCGCTGAACAACGGCCGGCCGCCGTTCGACGACAAGAAGGCGCGCCAGGCCGTCCGGTACGCGATCGACCACAAGGCGCTGCTCGACACGGCCTGGGCCGGGCGCGGCAAGCTGATCGGCTCCATGGTCCCGCCCACCGACCCCTGGTACGAGGACCGCACCGGCGACTACCCGTACGACCCCGCCAAGGCCAAGGAGCTGCTCGGCGGCAAGACGTACACGGTCAAGATGCGCATCCCCAACCTGCCGTACGCCGTGGCCTCCGCCCAGGTGGTCAAGTCGCAGCTCGCGCAGGTGGGCATCACGGCCGACATCGAGCCGCTGGAGTTCCCAGCCCGCTGGCTGGACGTGGTGTTCAAGCAGGGCGACTACGACATGTCCATCATCAACCACGTCGAGCCCCGCGACATGGGCATATTTGCTGACAAGTCCTACTACTTCAGGTACGACAACCCCGCGTTCGGCAAGCTCCTCGCCTCCGCCGACGAGGGCAGCGAGCAGCAGCAGACCGACGACCTCAAGCAGGCCGCCAAGCTGCTGTCCGACGACGCCGCCGCCGACTGGCTGTTCCTGTTCCCCAACCTGATCGTGGCCAAGAAGGGCGTCACCGGGCTGCCCCAGAACGCCATCGCCGAGTCCTTCGACTTCACCGGGCTCGCCAAGCAGTGATCGTCTACCTGCTCAAGCGGCTGGCGGTGCTCCTCGCGAGCGTCGCCGCCGCGGGCGTGGCGGTCTTCGCGTTCATGGCCGTGCTGCCCGGCGACCCCGCCGAGATCGCGCTCGGCGTCAACGCCACGCCCGAGGCGGTCGCCGAGCTGCGCGCCCGCTTCGGCACCGACCGGCCGCCCGCCGCCCAGTTCCTCGACTGGTTCGGCGGGCTGGCCCACGGCGACTTCGGCACCTCCTACGTCACCAGCTCGCCCATCGGCCCGCAGATCGCCGAGCGCCTCGGCGTCACCACGGTGCTCGTGCTCGGCGGCATGGTGGTGGCGCTGATCGTCGCCGTGCCGGCCGGCACGTTCGCCGCCGTCCACCACCGCGACCCCCTGGGCGCGGCCATCAGCGCGGTCAGCCAGGTCGGCATCGCGATCCCCGCGTTCCTGGCGGGCATCCTGCTGGTGTTCGTCTTCGCGGTGAAGGCGCAGGCGCTGCCCTCGGGCGGCTACGTGCCGATCGCCGACGACCCCGCCGAGTGGCTGCGGAGCCTGCTGCTGCCGTGGCTGTCGCTCGGCCTCGTGCAGGGCGCCGTCCTCACCCGGTACGTGCGCAGCGCCGTGCTCGACGTGATGCGCGAGGACTACCTGCGCACGGCCCGCGCCAAGGGCCGCGGCCGCATGGGCGCCCTGTGGCGGCACGGCCTGCGCAACGCCTCCATCCCCGTGGTGACCGTGCTCGGCCTCCAGCTCGCCACCCTGCTGATCGGCGCCGTGGTGGTGGAGCGGGTGTTCGTCATCCCGGGGCTCGGCGACCTGCTGCTCAACGGCGTCGCCGGGCGCGACCTGCTGCTCGTCCAGGGGGTGGTGATGGTGCTGGTGGCCGCCGTCTTGCTGATCAACTTCGTGGTGGACGTCTGCTACGCCGTCCTCGACCCGCGGCTGCGGGGCGCCCGATGAGCGGCCGGCGCCTCAACCTCGGCCTGGTGACCGGCGGCGCGCTGGTCGGCGTCGTCGTGGCCGCCGCGCTCGTGTCCTTCGTGTGGACGCCGCACGACCCCACCCTCGTCGACGCGGCCGGCAAGCTGCGCGAGCCCGGCGGCGGTTACCTGCTCGGCGCCGACAAGTTCGGCCGCGACACGCTCAGCCAGCTCATGGTCGGCGCCCGCACCACGCTCTACGTGGGGGTGGTCGCCGTGGGCATCGCCGCCGTCGTCGGCACGCCGCTGGGCGTGGCCGCCGGCATGGCGCCCCGCTCGCGGGGCTGGCTCTCGGAGCTGATCATGCGGGTCAACGACCTCGTGTTCGCGTTCCCGGCGCTGCTGCTGGCCGTCATGCTGGGCGCCGTCTACGGGGCGGGCACGCTGACCGCGATGATCGCGATCGGGGTGGCCACCGTGCCCGCGTTCGCCCGGGTGGCCAGGGCGGCGACGATGCAGGTCATGGTGACCGACTACGTGCTGGCCGCGCGGGCGGCCGGCCGCCGCGGCCCGGCCATCGCCGTGCGGCACGTGCTGCCGAACATCGGCTCGGTGCTCATCGTCCAGGCGTCGGTGTCGTTCGCCATCGCCATCCTGGCGGAGGCGGCGCTGTCGTTCCTCGGTTTCGGCACCCGCCCGCCCACGCCGTCGTGGGGGCGCATGCTCCAGGAGTCGCAGGAGCTGCTGTTCTCCACGCCCCGCCTGGCCCTGTGGCCGGGGCTGGCCATCGCGCTGGCCGTCCTCGGCTTCAACCTGCTGGGCGACGGTCTGCGCGACCACCTCGACCCGAAGCTGAGGAGTGCCCGTGGTTAGGGGGAGCCGTGCTGACGGTTGAGGGCTTGAGCGTGCGGGCCGAGGACCTGGAGCTGGTGCGGGAGGTGTCGTTCGGCATCGGGCCGGGCGAGCGGGTCGGCCTCATCGGTGAGTCGGGCTCCGGCAAGTCGCTGACCGCGCTCGCGCTCATGGGGCTGCTGCCCGACGGCGTCACCGCGTCCGGCACGGCCAGGCTGGGTGATCGCGACCTGGTGGGCGTGCCCGAGCGGAGGCTCAAGGACCTGCGCGGCCGTACGGTGTCGATGGTCTTCCAGGAGCCGATGACCGCGCTCAACCCCCTGATGCGGGTCGGCGCGCAGGTCGCCGAGGTCATGACCCTGCACGGCGTCGCCAAGGGCCGCGCCCGCGAGCGCGCCGCCGAGCTGCTCGGCCGGGTCCGCCTGCCCGACCCGGAGCGGATCGCCCGCTCCTACCCGCACCAGCTCTCCGGCGGCCAGCGCCAGCGCGTCATGCTGGCCATCGCCCTGGCCAACGAGCCCGACCTGCTCATCTGCGACGAGCCGACCACCGCGCTCGACGTGACCGTGCAGAAGCAGATGCTGGAGCTCATCGCCGAGGTCGCGCCCGCGCTGCTGTTCATCACGCACGACCTCGCCGTCGTCGCCTCGCTCTGCGAGCGGGTGCTGGTCATGTACGGCGGGCGGGTCGTCGAGAGCGGGCCCCTGCGCGAGGTGTTCAAGCACCCCCGCCACCGCTACACCGAGGGCCTGCTGGCCGCCTCCCGGCTGCCGCCGCGCGGCACTCGCCTGGCCACCATCCCGGGCGCCGTGCCCGCCGCCGGGCGCTTCCCCGGGGGCTGCGTGTTCCGCGACCGCTGCGCCCACGCCACCGAGACCTGCGAGACCGCCCCCGACCTGACGGGCCCCGAGGAGCCGACGGGCCCCGAGGAGCCGACGGGCCCCGCTGAGCTGACGGGCCCGGAGCCGAGAGGAGACGGTCATGCCTTCGCCTGCTGGCACCCCCGAGGCTGACCCCGTGCGCGCCCCCGCCGGTGGCCCCGCCCGCGAGCCGCTGATCGAGGCGCGCGACCTCACCCGCGTCTACCGCCGCCCCCGCACCTCCCTCACCCGCCCCGGCGAGGCCGTGCACGCGCTCAAGGGCGTGTCGCTGACCGTCCACCGGGGCGAGCGCTTCGGCATCGTGGGCGAGTCCGGCTCGGGCAAGTCCACGCTGCTGCGCCTGCTGTGCGCCCTCGACCGGCCCACGAGCGGTTCCGTCACCTTCGCCGGCCGGGAGGTGGCGGGCCTGCCGGAGCGGTCGCTGCGCTTCCTGCGGCGCAGCCTCCAGATCGTCTTCCAGGACCCGATGAGCTCCCTCGACCCGCGCATGCGGGTGCGCGACCTCGTCGCCGAGCCGCTCGTGGCGCTCGGCGAGCCCGTGGGCGGCCGGGTCGCCGAGCTGCTGGACGCGGTCGGCCTGCCCGCCTCGGCGGCCGATCGCTACCCGCACCAGTTCTCCGGCGGGCAGCGCCAGCGCATCGCGATCGCCCGCGCGCTCGCCCCCCGCCCCGAGGTGCTCGTCGCCGACGAGCCGGTCAGCGCCCTCGACGTGTCGGTACGCGGCCAGATCCTCAACCTGCTCGCCGACCTCGCCGACGAGCTGGGGCTCACCCTCGTCTTCGTCTCGCACGACCTGGCCGTGGTCCGGCACCTGTGCGAGAGCGTCGCGGTCGTCCACGACGGGCTGATCGTGGAGACCGGCCCGGTGGACGACGTCTGGGAGGCGCCGGGCCACCCGTACACGCGGGCGCTGCTGGCGGCCGTGCCGACCCTGGAGGGACTGCTGTGATCGACGTCGACGCCCGGGGAGTCGTGGAGTTCACCCAGGCGCTGGTGCGCATCCCCAGCACCAACGACCCGGCGCGCGGACGCTGCGAGCGGCCGGCCGCCGAGCTGGTCGAGGCGCGGATGCGGGAGTGGGGCTGGGAGCCGCGCGTGTACGAGGTCGAGCCCGGCCGGCCCAACGTGGTGGCCGTCGTCGAGGGCGGCGGCGGTGACGGGCCGACCCTCATGTTCGAGGGGCACACCGACGTGGTCACCGAGGGCGACCTGTCGAGCTGGACCGTGGACCCGTTCGGCGGCGAGATCCGCGACGGGAAGCTGTGGGGCCGGGGCAGCGCCGACATGAAGTCGGGCCTGGCCGCCGCCCTCTACGCCACGCGGGCGCTCCAGCTCGCCGGGCCGTTCCCCGGGCGGATCAAGGTGTGCGCGCTGGCCGACGAGGAGGGCCTGATGATCGGCGCCCACCACTTCGTCGCCGAGGGCCTGGCCGCCGACGTCGACGGCGCGATCGTGGCCGAGCCGGAGGCGGGCGAGATCTGCGCGGTCGCCAAGGGCGCGCTGCGGCTGCGCGTGGACCTCACCGGCAAGATGGCGCACGGCGCGATGCCGCAGCACGGGCGCAACCCCATCCAGGCCGTGGGCGCCCTGCTCGTGGGGCTGCGTTCCCTGGAGAAGGAGCTCCAGGCGGCGCATCCCGCGCACGAGCACCTGGGCGAGGTGTACGTGACGCCGACCGTGGTGCGGGCGGGCACCGAGGAGCAGGTCAACGTCATCCCGGCGGTCGCGTCGGTCTTCGTGGACGTGCGGACGATCCCCGGGCTCGCGCACGCGGACGTCGCCGCCCGGGTGCGGGAGCTGGCCTCCCACGACGGGATCGCGGCGGAGGTGTCGGTCCTCGTGGACCGGCCGCCGGTGGAGGTGCCCGTGGACGACCCCGTGGTCGCCGCGCTGGCCGCAGCGCACCGGGCCGTCACCGGCGAGGAGCCCGTCTACGGGGGCGTGCCCGGCTCGACCGACGGTACCGTCCTGACGCACTGGGGCGGCGTGCCGTCCGTCGTGTACGGGCCGGGCGGCAAGTGGATCGCCCACCAGGCCGACGAGTACGTCGAGGTGGAGGAGATCGTGCGCTGCGCCCGCGTCTTCGCCGAGGCCGCCCGCCGCTTCCTGACGCGGAGCGCCTCGTGAGCCCGGCGCGGGAGGCGGTCGTGGAGGCCGGGTGCTTCGCTGCGCGGAAGGCGGTCGTCAGGGGCGGGCGGTTCGCGGCCGGGAGGGCGTCGTGAAGGCCGGGCGGGCGAACGCCCTGGTCGACGTGGCCGGGCTGCGCGTCGGGCACGCCGAGCGGGTCGGCGACGGCTACCGCACGGGCACGACCGTCGTGCTCGCGCCCCCGGGCGGCATGGTCGCCGGGGTGGACGTGCGCGGCGCCGCGCCCGGCACCCGCGAGACCGAGCTGCTCGACCCGCGCAACCTCGTCGAGCGGGTCCACGCGGTCACGCTCACCGGCGGCAGCGCGTACGGCCTGAGCGCCGCCTGCGGCGTCATGGAGCGGCTGGCCGACGCCGGGATCGGCTTCCCCGTCGAGGGCGGCGTGGTGCCCATCGTGCCCGCCGCCGTCATCTACGACCTCGGGCGCGGCGGCCGGTTCCGCGCCGTGCCGGACGCCGCGCTGGGCGCCGCCGCCTACGACGCCGCCTCGCCCGCCGAGGCGCGCAACGGGTCGGTCGGCGCGGGCGCCGGCGCCGTGGCGGGCGGGCTGGCCGGGGGCGTCGGCACGGCCAGCGCCGTGCTGCCCTCCGGCGTGACCGTCGCCGCGCTGGCCGTGGTCAACGCCGCCGGTTCGGTGCTCGACCCGGGCCGCGCCTTCCTGTCCGGCACCCGGTACGGCCTGCCCGGCGAGTTCGGGCCGCTGCGCGAGCCGTCGGCCGAGGAGTCGGACGCCTGGCGGCCCGCCGCCGTCACCTCGTTCAACACCACGATCGGCGTCGTCGCCACCGACCTGACCCTGACCAAGGCGCAGTGCGGCAAGCTGGCCGGCGTCGCCCACGACGGGCTGGCCCGCGCGATCCGGCCGGCCCACACCATGGTCGACGGCGACACCGTCTTCGGGCTGGCCACCTGCGGCGAGCCCGCGCCGGACCCCGACGGGCTGCAGGACCTGCTCGCCGCCGGGGCCGACGTGTTCAGCCGGGCCGTGGCGCACGCCATGCTCGCCGCGACCGGCCGCGAGGGCGCGCCCGCGTACCTCGACGTGTTTCCCAGCGCTCGAGGGGGAGTGGCGTGACGGTGGACGATCTGAAGGGGGCGTGGCCGTCCGGGCTGCCCGTGGGCGACGGATGGGCGGAGACGGGGCAGGAGCGCGAGGTCGTCTTCCCGTACGACGGCTCGGTGGTGGCGAGCTCGCCGGTCGGCACGCCGGACCTGGCCCGGCGCGCCGTCGAGGAGGCGCTGGCGGTGGCGCCGGCCATGGCCGCGCTGCCCTCGCACGCCCGCCGCGCCGCGCTCATGGGCGCGCACGACGCGCTCGCGGCCCGCCGGGAGGACGTCGAGCGGCTGCTCGTGCTGGAGACCGGCAAGCCGCTGGTGGACTGCCGGGTGGAGGTTGCCCGCACGCTGGTCACGCTCGCCACGGCGGCCGAGGAGGTGGCCCGGCTGCACGGCGAGACCGTGCCGCTCGACCTGCTGCCCTCGGGCGAGGGGCTGGTCGGCTTCTGGACCCGGCGGCCGATCGGCGTGGTGGTCGGCATCACCGGCTTCAACTACCCGCTGCTGCTGGCCGCCCACAAGATCGCCCCCGCGGTGGCCGCGGGCTGCCCGGTGATCGTCAAGCCGGCTCCCGCGACGCCCCTGGCCACGCTCTGGCTCGTGCACCTGCTGCGCTCGGCGGCCGGGCTTCCCCCGGCCGGGGTGCAGCTCGTCACCGGCGACGTCGAGGTCGGGCGGACGCTGGTGGAGGACCGGCGGATCGGCGCGGTGTCGTTCACCGGCTCGGCCGCCGCCGGCCACGCCATCGCACGGGCCGCCGCGCCCACCAAGGTCCTGCTGGAGCTCGGCTCGAACGCCGCGCTCGTGGTGGCCGCCGACGCCGACCTGGAGGCCGCCGCGGACGCGGTGGTGCGGGGCGGCTACTACGCCTCCGGCCAGGCGTGCATCTCGGTGCAGCGGGTGCTGGTGGAGGAGCCGGCGCGCGAGGCGTTCGTGGCGCTGCTGGCCGAGCGGGTGAAGGACGTCGTCGCGGGCGACCCGCGCTCGCCGCAGACCCGGGTCGCGCCGCTGATCGACCCGGCCGCCACCGAGCGGGTGCTCGGCTGGGTGCGGGAGTCGGGCGGCACGCTCGTCACGGGCGGCGTCCGCGACGGCCGGGCCATCGCGCCGACGGTGCTGGCGGACGTGCCGGACGGGGCCGCCGCGTGGGACGAGGAGATCTTCGGCCCGGTCGTGTGCGTGCGCTCCGTGCCGGACCTCGACGCCGCCTTCGCCGCGGTCAACGCCTCCCGGTACGGCCTGCACGCCGCGGTCTTCACCCGCTCGCTGGCCACGGCGTTCGCCGCGATCGAGCGCATCGAGGCCGGGGGCGTGGTGGTCAACGACGTGCCCGGGTTCCGGGCGGACAACATGCCGTACGGGGGCGTCAAGGACTCGGGCGCCGGGCGGGAGGGCCCCCGCTTCGCCATCGAGGAGCTCACGGTCACCCGCATGGCGATCATCCGCCCCTGACCTCGGGTACGGGGTCCAGCACGGCGCGGCAGGCGCGGGCCACCAGCTCGTCGACCAGCGGAGGGGGAGGCTGCCCGGCCATCAGGTGGCGCCGCACGGCCCCGTAGGGCAGGTCGACCACGGCGAAGAGCAGCCGCTCGCGGCCCACGCCGGGAAGGCGGGCCGCGCACGCGTCGAGCGCCGCCGCCAGGCCGGTGTTGACGCCCTCCAGCTGGCCGGCCAGCTCGCCGGGCCACCGCGCGACCAGCTCCCGGCGGTGGAGCAGCACCGTCGCCGCCTCGGCCAGGTGGTCGCGGCACCAGCGCGGGGTGTGCAGGGCGGCCGCCTCCACGTCCCCCGCCGCCAGCGCCTCGATCACGCCGTGCTGGAAGCGGCGCACGCCGCGCAGCCACAGCGCGGCCATCAGCAGGTCGCGCGAGGCGAAGCGATGGTAGAGCGAGCCGGTCGGCGCGCCCAGCCGCCCGGCGATGGCGGCCATGGTGGCCGCGGCGGGCCCCTCCTCGGCGGTGATCGCCATCGCCGTGTCCAGGATCCGGTCCTCGGTGAACTTGCCCGGCCTTCCCACCCGCCGCCTCCCGTGATATTAGATGATTGATTCTAGAATCTACCATCTAAAAAAGGGAGGGCGGCATGAGCCGATCCACCGAGATCGTCCAGCGTTTCTATGAGGCGACCCAGGCGGGGGACGGGGCCGGGATCCTCGCGGTCCTGCATCCCGCGTTCGAGGCGCGCACCGCGCCCGGCCTGCCGTGCGGCGCCGGCGGCTCCTTCCACGGCCCGCGGGAGGCGATGGCCGGGATCTGGGGCCCGATCAACGCCGCGTTCGCCACCGCCCCGTACGCCGAGCGGTGGCACGAGGCCGCCGACGGCACCGTGGTCGTCGCGGGCACCTACCGGGGCGTGGCCCGCTCGACCGGCCGGGCGTACGAGGCCGAGTTCGTCCACCTGTGGGAAGTCGCCGACGGCCGGATCAGCCGCCTGCACCAGTACACCGACACGGCGCGCTGGCACGAGGCGCTCGCCCCGGCCGCCTGAGGCGAGGAGGCGAGGAGGGTCACAGGCCGGAGCCGCCCGTGGCGTCCACGATGCGGCCCGTCACCCAGCGGGCGTCGTCCGAGGCGAGGAACGCGACGACGTCCGCGATGTCCTCCGGCCGCCCCACGCGGCCGAGCGCCGCCACCGACGCGGCGCGCTCCCACGCCTCCGGGTCGCCGCGCAGCCAGCTCGCGTTGACGTCGGTGTCCACGATGCCGGGCGCGACCGAGTTGACCGTGATGCCGCGCGGCCCGAGCGCCTTGGCCAGGGTGAGGGTGAACGTGTCGAGGGCCCCCTTGGTGGAGCTGTAGGCGATGATCTCGGGCATCGCGATGCGGGCGGCGCCGCTGGAGACGTTGACGATCCGGCCGCCGTCGCGCAGCCGGCCCAGCCCCTCCTTGACGATGAAGAACGGCGCCCGCACGTTCACCGCGAACACCCGGTCGAACTCCTCCTCGCTCAGCCCGCCAAGGTCGGAGCTGGTCGCCACGGCCGCGTTGTTGACGATGACGTCCACGCCCCCGCCGGGCGCGAACTCCTCGACCGCGGCGTCGAACGCCTCCCACAACGCGGCCGCGTCACCGTGCCGGCCCAGCTCGGCCTGGATCGCGAACGCCCGGCCGCCGTCCTTGCCGATCCGGGCGACGACCTCCTCGGCCGCGGCGGTGTCACGGGCGTAGGCCACGGCCACCACCGCGCCGTCGCGGCCCAGCCGCTCCGCGATCGCCCGGCCGATGCCCCTGCCGCCTCCGGTGACCAGCGCGACCTTGCCGTCAAGACTCCTGCTCATGGATGCTCTCCATTTCTTGAGTAATCGCTCAAGAAAGACGGTAGCACGATTTGTTGAGTGGTCGCTCTAGAATGCGGGCATGACGACGGGCACAGGGGCCGCGCCGGGCCGGCGGGCGGCGCGGGGCAGGCCGCGGGGGTTCGACCGCGAGGCGGCGCTCGCCGCCGCCACGCTGCTGTTCTGGCGGCGCGGGTACGAGGCCACCTCGGTCGGTGAGCTGACCGAGGCGATGGGCATCCGGCCGGGCAGCCTGTACGCCGCCTTCGGCGACAAGAAGGCCCTGTTCAGGGAGGCCGTGGCCGCCTACGGCCGCTCACCGGCAGGCGCGTTCATGGGCGTGGCGCTGGAGGAGGAGCCCACCGCGCGGGGCGCGTTCGCCCGCATCCTGCGCGAGGCCGCCGCGATCTACGCCGACCCGTCGCACCCCGCCGGATGCCTGACCATCTGCGCCGCCACCAACGTGAGCGTCGAGGACGAGGAGGTGGCGGCGTTCCTGCGCGAGCTGCGCAACGCCAACCTGGTCACCTTCGAGGCGCGGCTGCGCGCCGCCCAGCGCGACGGCGAGCTGCCGGAGGACGCCGACCCGCGAGCGCTGGCCTCCTACTTCGCGACGATCATCCAGGGCATGTCCCAGCGCTCCCTCGACGGCGCGACGGCGGCCGAGCTGGCCGCCACGGCCGACCTGGCCCTCGCGGCCTGGCCCGCCTGAGCGGATCGGCCCGCCTGAGCGGATCGGCCCGCCTGAGCGGATCGGCCCGGCGGGTTCGGGGATCGGGCCGCGGATGTGACAGTGGAGTCATGGATCATGTCGCCCACTTCCATCGCGAGATCACGGCGTTCCGGAACGCGACGTCCCGAGCGGCCGTCATGGACGGCGCGCCCCTGGTGCCGTCGTGTCCGGGCTGGTCCGTCGCGGACCTGATCGTCCATCTGGGCGGGGTGCACCGCGGGCTGACCCGCATCATCGAGGACGGGCTGAGCGGCCTGCCCGACACGAGCGACCTGTCCTTCCTCCGGTTGCCCGCCGACCTCACGGGCTGGCCGCGGCCCGAGAACGCCCCCAACCGCGGGCCGATCCCGCGCGGGCTCGGCGAGTGGTTCGCCGAAGGGGCCGCGCTGCTGGAGGAGCGGTTCAGGGCGCACGACCCCGCGACGCCCGCCTGGACCTGGTCGGCGGAGCGGAGCGTCGGCTTCTGGACGCGGATGCAGGCCATCGAGGCGGCCGTGCACCGGTGGGACGCCGAGAGCGCGCTCGGCGCGGCCGGCCCCATGGACCCCGAGCTGGCCGCCGACGCCGTGACCCAGACCTTCCAGGTCATGGCGCCGGCGCGGCGCGGCTGGACGCAGGCGCCTCCAGGACTGGGAGAGCGGTACCGCTTCCGGCAGGGCGACGGCCCCGGCGTGTGGACGGTCCGCTTCGACGCCGACGCCATCCACCTCAGCGCGAGCCCGCCGGGCGCCGACGCGGGACCCACCGCCGACAGCCCTGCAACCGACGGCCCTGTCACCGACGGCCTCGCCACCGACGGCCTCGCCACCGACGGCGCCGCCGCCGACGGCGCCGCCGCCGACGGCCTCGCCGCCGACGGCCCTGCCGACGCCGGCCCGGCCGATGTGGAGGTGACGGGGACGGCGTCGGACCTCATGCTCTACCTGTGGCGGCGGATCCCCGAGGATCGGCTGGAGGTGCGCGGCGACCCGAGGTTGCTGGACCGCTACTTCGTCCTCGTCCCCCCGGTCTGAGCGCGCGCCGTCACGCCGCCCGTACCGCGATCACATGGGTCAGGGCGGCCACGCGGCGGTACGGGTCCGTGGCGCCCGCCCGCTCCTCGCACGCCAGCAGCGCGGCCAGCTCCGCCTCCCCGGGCACCTCGGCGTCGTCCGGGGCGGTGTCGGTGAAGACCCGCACCCCGTACCACGCGGCCACGTCGAGCCGCCGCCCGGCGAGCGAGGCGGTCAGGGCGTCCAGGCGGTCGGCGCGGGCCGTCACGCCGATGCGATTGCCGTACGACGGCTCCTCGAACGCCCGCCACGCCGCCGCCCAGTCGCCCGTCAGCCCCGGCCGCATCGCCAGCCCGTCGCCGTTGCGGACCAGCAGCGACACGACGCCCCCGGCCCCGGCAGCCGGGCGAGGTCGTCCAGCACCGGCTCGGGGTCGGCGAAGTACATCAGGACGCCGTGGCACAGCACCACGTCGAAGCTCCCGGGCTCGAACAGCGACGCCAGGTCGCGCACGTCGCCCTCGACGGTCCGCGCGCGGCGCCGCACCTCCTCCGGCTCGCCCGCCAGGGCGCGGCCGAGGTCGGCCAGGAGCGCGGGGGAGGAGTCCAGCCCCGTCACCTCGTGGCCGAGCCGCGCGAGGCGCAGCGTCTGCGTCCCCTGCCCGCACCCCACGTCCAGGACGCGCAGCGGCGCCCGCCCCGGGAGGTGGGCCCGGAGCTGGCGGGTGACCAGCTCCTGCCGGACGACCTGCCGCAGCGTGCCCAGCCGCGCCCGCCACCGGCCCTCACCCGCCGCGAACCCCGTCTCCATGTCACCCCTCGTCGCCCGTGGCGGCCCTCGTCCCGCCGGTCCGCGCGGCGAGCGGCCCACCCGTGTGGACCGTCATCGACGACCATGATCGTACGGCCGGCCGGGGCGGGTCACCAGCGGCCGGCCACCTGCGGGGCGACGAGCTCGTCGTAGACGTCGCGCACGGCGCGCAGCGACTCCGGCGGCAGCGGGGCCAGCCCCGCAGCCGCCGCGTTGGCGCGGGCCTGTTCCGGGTTGCGGGCGCCCGGGATCACCACGCTCACGCCCGGCTGGTCGGCGATCCAGCGCAGCGCGAACTGCGCCATCGTCACCCCTTCCGGCACCAGCGGCGCGAGCCGCCGCACCGCCTCCAGCCCGGTCGCGAAGTCCACGCCGGAGAAGGTCTCCCCGACATCGAACGCCTCGCCGCGGCGGTTGTAGGTGCGATGGTCGTCCGCGGCGAACGTCGTGTGCTCGTCGTACCTGCCGGACAGCAGGCCGCTGGCCAGCGGCACCCGCGCGATGACGCCCACCCCGGCGGCGCGGGCCGCCGGCAGCACCTCCTCCAGCGGGCCGAGCCGCAGCATGTTGAGGATGATCTGCACGGTCGCCACGCCCGGCCGGGCGATCGCCGTCAGCGCCTCCTCCCGCGTCTCCACGCTCACCCCGTACGCGGCGATCCGCTGCTCGGCGACCAGCGTGTCCAGCGCGTCGAACACCTCGTCGGAGGAGTAGACCGGCGTCGGCGGGCAGTGGAGCTGCACCAGGTCGAGCACGTCCACGCCCAGGTTGGCGCGGGAGCGGTCGGTCCAGGCGCGGAAGTTGTCCAGCGTGTAGGCGCCGGGCTCCTGGGGCACGCGGCGGCCCATCTTGGTGGCCACGGTGACCTCGCCGGCGGGCCGGGTCCTGAGGAAGCGGCCGACCAGGCGCTCGCTCAGCCCGTCGCCGTAGACGTCGGCGGTGTCGACGAACGTCACCCCGGCCTCGGCCGCGGCGGTGAGCGTGGCCAGGGCGTCGTCCTCCGGGACGTCGCCCCAGTCGGCGCCGAGCTGCCAGGCGCCCAGCCCGACGACTCCCACCCGGCGGCCCGTCCGGCCGAGAACCCGCTGCTCCATGGTGCCGTTCCCCTTCCCCGCCCTGCTGGTGTGTGAACGCTAACAGCCTGTTCGGACGCCTCGCGACCCACCCGGCCGGGCGGGGCCGAAGCGGTTCGGGGTCGAGGCGGCTCAGTTGGGCGGGTCGAAACGGCCGTCCACGGCCGTCCAGCCGCCGTCCACGTACAGCACGGACCCGGTGACGAAGCTCGCCGCGTCGCTCGCCAGGTACACCACCGCCCCGGCCATCTCCTCGGGCCGCGCCCAGCGGCCGAGCGCGCTCTTGGCCGCGTACGCGTCGTACCAGGCGGGGCTCTCCTTGATCTGCCGCGTCAGCGGCGTCTCCACCACGCCGGGCGCGACCGCGTTGACCCGCACCCCGTACGGGCCGAACTCGGCGGCGGCCGTGCGCAGGAGCTGCACCAGCCCCGCCTTGGTGGCCGAGTAGACGCTCTGCCCCGGCTCCGTGACCGACGCCCGGATCGACGCGAACCCGACGATGGAGCCGCGCCGCCGCTCCACCATCCCCGCCCCGAAGGCGCGCACCACGTCGAACGAGGCCCGCAGGTTGAGGTCCACGACCCGGGCGAACTCCTCGCCGGAGTAGTCCAGCAGCCGCTTGCGGACGTTGGTGGCGGCGGTGAACACCAGCACGTCCGCCGGCTCCCCGGCCGCCGCCTCCCGGACCGCTTCCGCGTCGAGCACGTCGAGCAGCCGGGCCCGGCCGCCGGCCCGCGCGGCGGTCTCCTCGGCGGCCGGCAGGTCGCGGTCCGCGCACACCACCTCGGCGCCGTGCGCGGCCAGGGCCAGGGCCGCCTCCCGCCCGATGCCGCTCCCGGCCCCGATCACCACAGCCCGCCGCCCGTCCAGGCGGAACAACGCGTCGTATCCCGTCATAGGAGGAACCCTAGCGACTGGTCTGACCAGTGCACCAGGTGCACGGGGGTGGAGTCTCCGCCGAACCGGTACGCGCGCGGCGGCTACCGCCGATCCCCGTGCCGGGCCCTCCGCTCGGCGCGGCGCAGGAAGTCCCGCTCGGCGGCGTTGGCGGTGCGGGCGATCGCCGCCCCGTACGCCTCCGCCGCCTCCGCGTCGCGTCCGAGGCGTCTCAGCAGGTCGGCGCGGACGGCGTGGAAGAGGTGGTAGCCGGTCAGGTCCAGGTCGTCCACCAGCGCGAGCGCGGCCCGCGGGCCGTCGGTCTCGGCCACCGCGACGGCCCGGTTCAGCGCCACGACGGGCGACGGCGCGACCACCATGAGCTGGTCGTACAGCCGCACGATCTGCCCCCAGTCGGTGTCCGCCGCCGTGCGCGCGTCGCCGTGCACCGCGTTGATCGCCGCCTGGATCTGGTACGGCCCCGGCTGGCCGCGGCGCAGGCACCGGCGGACCAGCGCGTGCCCCTCGGCGATCAGCTCCCGGTCCCAGAGCGAGCGGTCCTGCTCCGGCAGCGGCACGAGGTCGCCGCCGGGCGTGGTCCGCGCGGCGCGGCGCGCGTGCACGAGCAGCATCAGCGCGAGCAGCCCGAGCGCCTCGGGCTCGTCGGGCATCAGCTCGGCCAGCAGCCGGCCCAGCCGCACCGCCTCCGCGCACAGGTCGTCGCGGACGAGCCGGTCGCCGGAGGCCGCGGTGTGACCCTCGGTGAAGATCAGGTAGATGACGGCGAGCACGGAGCGGAGCCGGTCCGGCAGGTCGGCCTCGCGCGGCACGCGGTACGGGATCCGCGCGTCCCGGATCTTGGCCTTGGCCCGGACCAGCCGCTGCGCCATGGCCTGCTCGCTCACCAGGAACGCGCGGGCGATCTCGGCGGTGCCGAGCCCGCCCAGCAGCCGCAGGGTCAGCGCCACCCGGGCGTTCACGGCGAGGGCGGGATGGCAGCAGGTGAAGATGAGCCGGAGCCGGTCGTCGTGCACGGGGCCCTCCTCGGCGGGGGAACCGGGGTCGTCCCAGGCGTGCAGCAGGGCCGCGGCGGCGTGCCGGCCGGCCCGGGACGACTCGCGGCGCAGGCGGTCGATCGCCCGGTTGCGGGCGGTCGTGATGATCCACCCGGCCGGGCTCGGCGGCGTGCCCTCGGCCGGCCAGCGGTCCAGCGCCACGGCGAACGCGTCCTGGACGGCCTCCTCGGCCAGGTCGATGTCGCGGAAGTGCCGGACCAGCACGGCCACCGCCCGGGCGTACTCCCGCCGGAACACCCCCTCGACGTCCACGTCCGGGTCCCGGCCCGGGCCGCCGGGCGGGGGCGGCCCGGCGCCGGTCAGGGCAGCTCCTTGAACGGCCGCACCTCGACCGGGAGCCCGCTGGCCGCCGAGATGCGGCGCGCCCACTCCAGCGCGCCGTCCAGGTCGTCCGCCTGGACGATCACGAGCCCGCCGATGTGCTCCTTGCCCTCGGTGAACGGGCCGTCGGTCATGAGCGTGTCGCCGTCGCGGACCTGGACCACGGTGGAACTGCTCGCGGGGTGCAGGCCCCCGTTGAACACCCACGCGCCCGCCTCCCGCATCTCCCGGTCGACGGCCGCCAGCTCCCGCATGATGGGGTCCAGCACCTCGGGCGGCGGCGGGTCGCCGTCGGGCTGGTACAGGTTGAGCAGGTACTGCTGGCGCATCGGTGCTCTCCTCGCTGTCGTGTGCGCGGCGTCGTCGCCGTCCTCTCATCCTCCACACGAACGGGCCGCCGCGGTTTCGACACCGGGCGGCACGGGATTCACGACGTGTTCGCTCTCCTCGCCTCCCACTCGGCCCGGGTCAGCTCGTACTCGACCACGCCCTCCTCCGCGCCGTCGATCGCGTGCGACCGGTCCTGGAGGTCCGTCCGGACGTGGCGCAGGCCGCACTTCTCCATCACCGCCCGGGAGCCGCGGTTGACGGTCAGCGTCCTGGCGAACACCCGCCGGGCGCCCAGCTCGCCGAACGCCTTGTCGATCAGCGCGAGCGAGCCCTCGGTCGCGTACCCCTTGCCCCAGGACGCCCTGCGCAGCCGGTAGCCCAGCTCGGGCTCCTCGGGGTCGCCGTCGTGGGCGGGCCGCAGGTGGAACCAGCCGGCGAACGCGCCCGTGTCGCGTTCGACCGCCGCGAAGAATCCCGAGCGGACGAACGCCGGGAGGGTCTCGCGCACGATCACCTCGCGCGGGGTCGGCCGGCCGCCGCTGAGGTAGCGCATCACCTCGGGATCGCTGTCCAGCTCGACCAGCAGGTCGGCGTCCGCCTCGGTGAAGCGCCGCAGGAGGAGCCGGTCGGTCGTGAGAAAGATGTCCATGGACGAACGCTAGCCAGCCGCCCGGGCCCGGCTCGACGTGTTCTCCCCGCCGTGCCTGTGGTTGCATGCGGGGGACCGCCGAGGAGGACGGTCGTTCCGGAAGGGGGCGGGGTGGGCAGGCGCACGCAGGCCGAGCGGACGCGGGCCACCACCGGTGAGCTGGTGGAGGCGGCTGGGCTGCTGTTCGGGCGCGACGGGTACGCCGCCACGTCGATCGACGACGTGGCGCGGGCGGGGGGCCTGACCAAGGGGGCGGTCTATCACCACTTCTCCGGCAAGGCCGACCTGTTCCGGGCCGTCTTCGTCCGGCAGCAGGAGCGCCTGACCACCGTGATCGCCGAGGCCGCCCTCCACCCCGCGACCGGCGCGGACGGCGCGGAGGGCGGCGAGGACGCGGACCTGCTGGCGGCCGTGCGACGCGGCGCCCGCGCGTTCCTGCTCGCCTGCGCCGAGCCGGAGACGCGGCGGATCGTCCTGCTGGACGGGCCGGCCGTGCTGGGCTGGGACGAGGTGCGGCGGATCGAGTACGGGCACACGCTGCGGCTGCTGCGCGAGGGGCTCGCCGCCGCGGCCGGCGCCGGCCGGATCGGGCCCGGCGACGTGACGGTGCGGGCGCATCTGCTCTTCGGGGCGCTGTGCGAGGGCGCCATGCTCGTGGCCCGTGCCGACGACCCCGGGGCGGCCCTCACCGAGGTCCTCGCCCGGGCGGACGCCCTCATCGCCTCCCTCGCCTCCCGCCCCTGAGCGCGCCAGGTCAGGCCAGCAGCGCGGAGACCGCGCGGGCGAAGCCGTCCGGGTTGTCGAGCATGATGTTGTGACCCGCGTCCGGGACCTCCACGAGCCGCACGCCCGCGGCGGCGAGGTCGCCGGCCGCCGCCGGGGCCTCGCCCTCCGGGTACAGGTAGGCGCGCGGGATCGGCAGGGAGACGAGCAGCTCGCGCATGGCCGGGTCCGTGCCCTTCGCCAGGCTCGTCGCCGTGCGGTGCAGCCCGCGCCGGTCCGCCAGCCGCATGGTCGCCCACCAGTGCGCCCCCACCCGCTCGCGGACCTCCTTCCAGCCGTGGCTGACGAAGTCGTCCTCCGTGTAGCTCGCGATGCCGCTGCCGCCCGGCTTGACGAGCCCGGGAGGGTACGGGTCGAGGTTGGCGTCGACGAGGATCAGGCGGGCGGCCAGGCCGGGGTGACGCGCGGCCAGGGCGATCGCCACCGCGCCGCCCATGCTGTGGGCGACCAGGGACGCCCCCTCCGCCCCCGCCTCGCGCAGCACCGCGGCCAGCGCGTCGGCGTGGGCCTCCAGCGTGTACGCGAAGTCGGCCGGCCGGTCGCTGATGCCGAAGCCGAGCAGGTCCACCAGCAGGGAGCGGCGGCCGGTCAGCAGCGGATGGGCGGCCGCCGCCGCGTAGTAGGGGGCCGAGGCGGCGCCCAGCCCGTGGACGTACACCACGGCCGGGTCCGTGCCCGGCAGCTCGACCCAGCGCATCCGGGCGCCGCTCGCGTGGACGATCGCGTCACGCATGGGTGACCTCCTGCTCGTTCAATACATCGGATCCGAGGTATCTCGGTGCCGATGTAGAGTAGTACACATGCTGGAGTTGGCGATACTCGGGTTCCTCAAGGACGGCCCGACGCACGGTTACGACCTGCGCACGAAGGTGGCCGCGCTGACCGGCCACGTCCGCCCGGTGGCGGACGGCACGCTCTACCCGGCGATCAAGCGGATGGCGGCAGCCGGGTGGATCACCCGCAAGGACGAGCCCGGCGCCGCCGCGGCGCCCCGCCGCGTCCTCCACCTGGCCGAGGCGGGGGAGCGGGAGCTGGAGCGCAGGCTGCGCGACCCCGACCCGCTCGACCTCAGCGACGAGAACCGCTGGTTCACGCTGCTGGCCTTCCTGCGCCACCTGGACGACCCCGCCGCGCAGGCCGAGGTGCTGCGCCGGCGGCTGGCGTTCCTGGAGCAGCCGGCGAGCTTCTTCTACGACGGCGACCGGCCGATGCGGGCGGAGGAGTTCGGCGACCCCTTCCGCCAGGGGCTGCTGAGCATCGCCCGGGCCACCAGCCGGGCCGAGCTGGCGTGGCTGCGCGCCACCGTCGATTCCCTCGACCGGGCCGCCGCACCATGACCGTCGCCGCGGGCGGCGCGTCCGCCACCACCGGCCCGGACATCACCCGGCGGCTCCTCCCTACAATGGCCGGGTGAATCCGGATCTGGTCGTGAGCGGCACGTGCTGAGCGCGGCGGGGCTGGACGCGGAGGAGGAGGCCGCCTACCGGTTGCTGGTCAGGACCACCGAGGCCGAGCCCGACGCCCTGGCCGAGGAGCTCGGCGTGGCGGCCGAGGTCGCGCGGCGGGCGCTCGGCTCGCTGCTGGCCAAGGGGCTGGCGCGCGCCGTTCCGGGAGATCCCGGCCGGTTCACGGCGGTCGCGCCCGACGTCGCGCTCGCCCCCCGCCTCCACCGGAGGCAGGCCGAGGTCGACCGGGCCCGGCACGCCATGGAGCAGCTCACGGGGGAGTACCTCGCGCACGCGCGGCGCCGCGAGGCGGCGCAGCTCATCGAGGTGATCACCAGCCGCACGGCGCTGCGCGAGCAGCTCCGGCTGCTGCAGGACGGCGCCCGGCACGAGGTGCTCAGCCTGTGCCGGGCCGGGCACGTGGCCATGAGCTCGCAGGAGAACATCGAGGAGCTCGCGGCGCTGCGGCGCGGCGTCGGTTTCCGCGTCATCTACGAAGGGGCGCTGCTGGAGGAACCCGGCATGCTGGTCAACCTCGCCGAGGGCATCACGCTCGGGGAGCAGGCCCGCGCGCTGCCCGCCCTGCCGGTGCGGATGATCATCGCGGACGGCGAGCTCGGGGTGCTCCCGCTCATCCAGCACACCGACGGCCTGACCCAGCTCACCGCCGCGCTGATCAGGCCCAGCAGCCTGCTCGACGCGCTCAAGGCGCTGTTCGAGAGCCTGTGGGAGCGGGCCACGCCGGTCAGCCTCACCAGCCCGGGCAGCCCGCTCGACTCCGACCACCTCTTCCTGCTGTCGCTGCTGGTCGCCGGCGTTCCGGACAAGTCGATCGCCACCCAGCTCAGGATCTCGCAGCGTACGGTGCAGCGCCGGATCGCCTACCTGATGGAGCGGGCGGGCGCCCGGACCCGGATGCAACTGGCCTGGCACGCCGCCCGCGAGAACTGGCTCTGACCGATCAGTAGGCCCTGATCACCGTCTGCCGGACCGTGTTGCCGGCCGAGTCGGTGGCGGTGACCCGCAGCGACGGGTGCGGGCGCAGGACGAGCGCGCTGTAGCGTCCGCCGCCGAGCGCGATCACCGGCTGCCTGGCCCATGTCGCGCCGTCGTCGTACGACAGCTCCAGCTTCAGGTCCTTCGCGCGCGCCCCGCTCACGCCTTCCTGGTGTCGTACGGTGAAGCCCACCAGACCGGGGCGCTCCGGGCGCACGTCATAGTCGACCTGCAGCAGCGGCAGCACCCGTTCGCCCGGCTTGGAGCGGAACGTCCAGGCCGTCTCGGTCGCGGTGGCCGTGGTCCACTCCTCCGAGGTGCGCCTGGTGGACAGCTCCAGCCGGTAGGCGGCCTCCTGCGGCGCGGCGGGGAACGCGCCCCAGGCCGCGTCGCGCTCGGCCACCAGCGTGCCGTCGCGGAAGAACCGGGCCGACGCGGTGTCGTTGTCCACGCCCGCGCGGGAGACGTGGCCGGAGGAGTCCACGAACTCGGGGATCCGGATCTCCATCGTGTCGCCCTCGCGGGTGGAGGGCTTGAGCCAGGCGGGGATCGCCGGGCGGACCACCGGGGCGTGCCAGCTCTCGGCGGTGCGCGTGCCGGGCCGGTAGGTGCGTGGCTGCTCGGTCATGCCGTCGACCAGCGGGCCCATGTCGTCCCAGACGTACTGGTGGTTGACGATGTGCTGCCAGAAGGAGCCGTCGGCGTTGACGTACTCGGCGCGGCGCAGCGGGGTCTTCACGATCCGCTGGGTCTCCATCTGCTGGCCGAGCGCGTACGACTGCCAGGGGCGCCAGCCGAAGCGCTGCTCCTTGGCCCAGGCGAAGCCCCCGTTGTCGGCATATGTCGTGTCAACGCGTGCGGTGTTGCTGTCGTTCACCTCGTGCACGATCCTGTCCGGCACGCGGCCGTCGGAGACCTGCATGACGTCGTAGAGGTACGGCGAGTTCATCGTCCCCGTGACCTCGAGCCTCGCCTCGCCCTTCCCGATCCGCTCCAGCAGGCGCTGCCCGTCGTCATGAGCGACCACCAGGGCCGGGATCGGCAGGTCGGCGCCGACCGGCTTCCAGCCATGTCCGAACGCGTCGTCGGGGGACAGCACCAGGATCACGGCGGCCGCGCCCGCCTTGATCGCGGCGGCGGCCGGGTCGGCCCAGTCGATGTCCTCGCTGCGGATGACCGCGGCCCGGCCCTTGGACCCGGCCGCCCCGTCGGCGAGCCGCCACAGGTGCCGCCCCTCCACGCCCGGCGACCGGCCCAGGAACCCCATCCGGTACGGCTGCGCCGTGCCGGGCACGCGGGCGGTGAGCTTCGGCGCGACGAGCTGCCAGCGCGAGGCGAACTCGAACGAGCCGTCACGCACCGGCTGGGTCGGTGAGACGTTGAGCCCCTCGACGACGTCGAAGTTCATGACGCCCTGGGAGATCTTGCGCGAGCCGAACGCGCGATAGGTGAAGGAGGTGTAGATGCCCACCTGCTCGGCGGGTTCCCTGGTCCTGATGGTCACCGGCGTGGTCCGGCGGAAGTCGAGCACCACGTCGAGGTCGCGGTCGACCTTGAGCTCGGGGATGACGACCATGCCGTCCCGCGGGTGCATGCGGCCCCAGCCGCCGCCCAGGTTGAGCGACTGCGTCATGTAGGTGCCCTCGGACACCTCGACGGTCAGCCCTTCCACGGGCAGCCAGGTGAACAGGTCGTCCTGCTGCGACGCGCCGAACATCGACAGCGTGTCGGCGCCGGTCGGCCGGCCCGCGGCGTCGAGGGCGGTGAAGTGGACCTTGTGCTGCGGTCCCTTCCAGGTCAGCGCCAGCGTGGTGTGCACCTGGTCCGCGCCCGCGGTGGCGGTGACGAGCCCGCCGTACCGGCCGAAGGAGAGCTTGGCCAGGTCCACGGTGACCTTGACGTCGGCGGTGGCGCCCGCCGCGACCGTCACGGTGCCGGCGCTGAGCGCGGCCCCGTCGAGGGAGCTGGCCAGCTCCAGCGTGACCGGGGCGGACGTGCCGTTGGTGTAGGTGATCGTGCCCTCGGCCGTGGCCGGGCCCGCGCCCCGCTGGTGCTCGCCGAGGTCGACCACGCCGGTCGCGGTCACGCCCTGGCGCACCGCGCGGGCCACGTCCAGGCGGCCCGCGCCGGCGTCGTCGATCCGCTGGCCCGGGACGGGCTTGGCCGAGCCGATCAGCGCGTCCTTGATCTGCTTCGCCGTCCAGTCGGGGTGGCGCTGCTTGACGATCGCGGCGGCCCCGGCCACGTGCGGCGTGGCCATCGAGGTGCCGGAGGCGGCCGTGTAACGCTCGTCGACCGGCTCGCCCATGCTGGTGCCCGCCGCGCGGGCCGCGACGATGGCCACGCCGGGGGCGGTGAGGTCGGGCTTGGGCGCGTCGTCCAGGCGCGGGCCGCGGCTGGAGAACGGCGCGAGCGCGTCCTTGCCGTCGACCGCGCCGACGGTCAGCGCCGAGGTCGCCGCGCCGGGAGTGCCGATGGAGTACGCGGAGCCGTCGTTGCCCGCCGCGACCACGAACAGGGCGCCGGTGCGCTCGGTGAGGGTGTCGACGGCGACGCTGAGCGGGTCGGTGCCGTCGGTGGCGCCCCCGCCGAGGCTCATGTTGATCACCGACGCGCCTTCGGCGGCGGCCCACTCCATGCCCTCGATGACGCCGGACAGGGTGCCCGAGCCGTCGTTGCCGAGCACCTTGCCGACCATCAGCTCGGCGCCGGGGGCGACGCCCTTCCTGCCGTCGCCGC
The DNA here is from genome assembly GCF_024172185.1 of Nonomuraea roseoviolacea subsp. carminata. Lineage (GTDB taxonomy): Bacteria > Actinomycetota > Actinomycetes > Streptosporangiales > Streptosporangiaceae > Nonomuraea > Nonomuraea roseoviolacea. The sequence continues at coordinate 9,240,223 of NZ_JAMZEC010000001.1, read as the reverse complement.
CCGCGATGGTGGCGGCCACGTGGGTGCCGTGCCCGTTGCCGTCGCGCACGCTCGGCTCGCCGGTGAACACCTTGGTCTGCTTGACGCGTCCGGCCAGGTCGGGGTGGGTGGCGTCGACACCGGTGTCCAGCACGGCGACCTTGACGCCCTTGCCGTCGAACCCGGCCCGCCACGCCTCCGGCGCGCCCACCTGCGGGACGCTGTGGTCGAGCGTGGCCTTGACCTTGGCGTCCAGCCAGATCTTCGTCACGCCCTGCGCCAGCGTGGCCCGCGGCTCGTCGAGCGACTTCCACAGCGTGCCGATCGTGCGCTTGTCCGCGGCGACGGCCCGGCCGTTGACGCTCTCCAGCTCGGCCCCGGTCGCGCTCTTCGGCGCGGAGCCGTCGTAGAGGAACAGCAGCGGCAGCTTGTCCGTCCGCGCGTCGTCGTACCCCTGGGCGATCAGCCGGGTGACCGAGAACAGGCCGGGGTCCAGCCGCTTGGCCGCCAGGAAGGGGACGATGTCGTTGGGCAGGACCCGCAGCTCGCCGTTCTCCTCGGTGGTGCTGAACGCCATCCGCTCACGGCCCGGCCCCGGCTTCACCTCGACCGCGTGCCTGCCCGGTCCGGCCTGCCTGACGGTCACCACGTCACCGGTGATCAACGTGACCCGGTGGACGCTCTCGCCGGCGGGCTCGGCGGCGGCCGCGGGTAACGGGGAGCTCAACAACGCGGCGGTGGTGACTCCGGCCACCGCCACAGGGACGGACCAGTGCATGGGGGCGAAACCTCTCCTAGCAGCAAACAGTGGACACGAGAGTGGGTGATGGAGTGCCACCCACACCAGGTGTCACCTATGCCGTTTGTCTGCCATGTCGCGATTGCGACACGCGCCAGGAGTGGGCAGCCGCCGCCTCCGCTGCGAGCCGCGTGTCAGCCGGGGCGGCGGAGGGTGCGGTGCACGGCCAGGCCGACGAGGGCCGCCGACGCGAGCGCCAGGATCCCCCCATCGGTCCACTGGAAGCGCCAGAACCTGGACGGCGGATGGTAGTACACCGCGTACCGGTAGCCCTTGCCGAACAGGCACGCCTGCCACGCCTCGGCATTCTTGCTGCTCTGCCCCACGTCCACCCGACGCGGGCAGCCGCTGTCGGCCGGCTCGGCGACCTCCCTCCCGGACGGCTCCACCCAGGCGGCGCTCACCAGCCGGGCGTCGGGATCGGCCGGCAGCACGGTGCCGGACAGCTCGGTACGCGCCGGCTCGGCGTAGTAGTCGCTCAGCTGGAACAGCGTGAACATCGACACCGCCACACCGGCCACGACCAGCGCCATCGCGGGCAGCGTACGCCGGAACAGGGTGCCGGCCGCGGTGCCGAGCGCGAACGCGTACAGCCACCACGCCGCCGGCCCCACCCCGACCATGTTGAACACGCCGATGTTGCCGAACGTGGAGTCGGCCCCCGTCCTGAACACCGGCCGCCACAGGCTCACCATGAGCGACAGCAGCAGCCCGCCCGCCACGACTGCCCCGCCCAGGAGCGACAGCTTGACGGCCAACCACCGCCCGACGGGCACGGACTGGGTCCAGGCCAGGCGGTGGGTGCCGCGTTCGTACTCGCGGCCGAGTAGCGGCGCGCCCCAGAACGCCCCGATCAACGCGGGCGCCACCAGAGGCATCCAGCCGAAGATCGAGTAGACCGCTTCGTAGCGCTGCCCGAGCGCGACCGCCAGGTCTCCGCACGCCACGGCGACCCCGGGACAGCCGGGCGGGGCGTGCTCGGCCACGTACCGGCTCGCTTCCACCGCCGAACCCAGCAGCAGCATCCCCAGCAGCACCAGGAAGGCCGCCGTCACGAGGATCTGCGCCCGGTGCTGGCGCCACGTCACCCAGATCACGCGCCCACCCCCGTCAGTCCCGGCAGCGCCGCCGACTCGGGGCTGCGCAGGTAGCCCATGACGAGCTCCTCCAGCCCGGGGCGGCGCGCCTGCCAGCGCGGATCGAGCGGGGGCGCGCCCCTGACCAGCATGCTGACCTGCCTGCCGACGCGGCTCGCGCCCACCACCTGCGTGCCCGCCGCCGATGCCCCCTCCGGCCCGGTGAGCACGAGATGCCCGTCGAGCAGGTCCTCGATGTCGCCGCTGACCTGGAGCCGGCCCCCGTTCAGCACGACCAGCCAGTCGCACGTCTCCTCCAGGTCGGAGACGACGTGCGAGGACAGCAGCACGGTCAGCTCCCGGCCGGCCACCTCCGCCATGATCGAGCGCATCACGTCGTGGCGGGCGACGGGGTCGAGGTTGGCCAGCGGTTCGTCCAGCACGAGCAGGTCGGGCCGACAGGCCAGTGCCAGCGTGAGCGCCACCTGCGCCTGCTGCCCGCCCGACAGCCCGCTCACCTTCTGCTTCAGCGGGATGCCCAGCCCGGCGAGCCGGTCGGCGGCGTCGTCCCAGCGGGTGTTCATGCGGCGGCCGAAGGCGAGCATCTCGGCGACGGTAAAGCTCTCGTACAGCGGCTTGTCCTGCGCCACGAACGCCGCCTCGCCGGCCACGCGGACGCTTCCCAGCGTCGGCCGCAACAGGCCCACGGCCGCGTGCATGAGCGTGGTCTTGCCCGCGCCGTTAGGCCCGACGAGCGCCGCCACGCGCCCGGCGGGCACGGACAGCGAGCAGTCGCGCAACGCCCACGTGCGGCGATAGCGGACTCCCAGCCCGGTCGCCTCCAGCGCGGGCCTCATGCCACGCCCTCCTTCGCGGCGTCGGCCAGGACCACGGTGAACAGCGCCCGCAGATCCTCCTGATCGAGCCCGGCCGCGCGGGCGTCGCGCACCCACTCCTCCAGACTGCGCCGCAGCCGCGTGTGCTCGGCGAGCGTCGCACCCGCGATGCCCTGCCGGACGAACGTCCCCATCCCCGGCCGCCCCTCGACCAGACCTTCGCGCTCCAGCTCCCGGTACGCCTTGAGCACGGTGTTGGGGTTGATGGCCAGGCTCTCGACCACCTCGCGGGCGGTCGGCAACTGGTCGCCGGGCCGCAGCGTACCGAGCCGGAGCGCTTGTTTGACCTGGTGAACGAGCTGCAGGTACGTCGAAACCCCCGAGCCGCGGTCCAGGTTGAACTCGATCAACCAAAACACCCTTTCACTAGTCGAATAGTGAAATGGTGTTGGATGGGGGCGCTCGTTGTCAATCGTCGAGAATGCCTACCTGACCGACCAGGGCAGGACCGCCGGGTACAAAACCGCCGGAGGCGTGCGCCGCGCCAAGACGCGGCCGTCCTCCACGGCGTGGCCGGTCGGGAAGCGGGCCGCGGGGGTTCAGCCCAGTGACGGGTCGTCGGCGAGGATCCTCGCGTGCAGGGCCGTCAGCTCCCTGCCGGGGTCCAGCCCCTGCGACTCCGCGATGACCGCCCGGGCGCCCCGGTAGGCGTCCAGGGCCTCCGCCCGCCGGCCGTCCCGGTAGAGCGCCAGCATGAGCTGCGCCCAGAGCCGCTCGCGCAGCGGCTCGTCGGCGAGCGCCGCCAGCAGGTGGGCGACGGCCTCGTCCAGGCGCCGCAGCGCCAGCAGCGCCTCCACGTGGTCGTGCACCGCGGACAGGCGCCGGCAGGTGAGCCGGGCGGCGGCCATGCCGAGGGGGTCGATGCCGTCGCCGAGGCCGTCGAGGGCGGGCCCGGTCCACAGCGCGAGCGCCCCCGCCAGCTCGCGGGCCGCCTCCTCGTGCCGTCCGCCCTCCAGGGCCCGCCGGCCGGCGTCGGCCAGGGCCGCGAACCGCACGGCGTCCACGTCGGCGCCCTCGACGCGGTACCCCTGGGGGACGGGCTCGATCGTGACCTCCGGGCCGAGCAGGACGCGCAGGTCGCAGACGTAGGTCTTGACGTTCCCCCGCGCGGATCGCGGCTCCCGGCCGTTCCAGAGCCCGCGGACCAGCCGGTCGACCGAGACGCCGAGGCCGGGGGTCAGGCACAGCAGGGCGAGGAGCTGGCGGTGCTTGCGCCGTGTCACCGCGACGGTACGGCCGTCGGCGGTCAGGACGTGCAGCGCGCCGAGGAGGCGTACCTCCACTCAGGCCTCACGGCCCGACGTCGATCTCCCGATAAAGGACAACACGATAAAGGACGATATGTCATGACCGATGACGCTGTGAGGTGAACCGTTTGTGAACCGCCACCTGTGATGATCTTGCCGCGTCTGTCCCGCATGAGGGACATGAAGAAAGGACCGGCACGTGATCAGTAGGTTACTCGGGGTCGCGGTCGCGGCCACCGTCGCGATATCCGTGGCCCCCGCCGTCGCGTACGGCGCCACCCCGGGCTCCGGGGCGGCCACCGGCGGCGAGACCCCTAAGGCCGAGGCCGTCACGCAGGACGACTCCGCCGACGTGCCCGAGGAGAGCGGCCCGGAGGAGACGGCGGAGGACACGGCCAGTGTCGGCAACGTCGACGCCGCCGAGATGGAGGACCTCCGGCAGGCGGCCACCGAGGAGGGCATCACGCTGGAGGAGGCCGTCGCCCGCTACGGCTGGCAGGACGACTTCGTCAGGGTCGCCAACGAGGCGCGGGACTCCTTCCCCGACACCTACGCCGGAGCGGTGATCTCCGAGGACGGTTCCAGCGCGTCGATCGCCTTCAAGGGTGAGGCCCCCACGACGGTGACGAACCTCGCCAAGACCGTGCGCCACCCCGTGAAGGTCTTCGGCGGCCGGCCGTACTCCGAGGAGGAGCTGCGGCAGACGCTCAAGGCCACGCACTACGAGATCCTCGCCCGGCCCGACGTCGCCACCAGCGCCGGCGAGTACGACGTCCAGACCGGCGTCATCACCATCCGGACGCAGCCGAAGGAGCCGATCACCGACCCGGCGGCCAAGGAGCGCTTCCGCGCCTCTCTCCTGCCCGCCCGGCTGGCGTCCGCCAACCCCGCCATCAAGGTCGACATCGAGGTCGCCGACCAGCTCGAGTACCAGCCCCAGGCGTACCTCCGCGGCGGCGGCCTGCTGAACACCACGGGCGGCGAAGCGCACTGCACCACCGGGTTCACCGTCAAGAAGGGCAGCACGACGGGAGTCACGACGGCGGCCCACTGCGGTTATCCCTCGAAGCAGCGCTACCACAACCACGACACGAACGACTACACCATCGTCACCCGCAAGGGCAGCCACAGCGGCGGTCACGGCGACGTGGCGTGGTTCTCGCGCGGCAGCTACACGGCGGCGAAGACCTTCTACTACAACAAGGGCAAGACCCGGTACGTGGACGAGACCCGCTGGGCCGTGCAGGGCGTGCGCCTGTCGAACTACGGCCGGACGAGCGGCTACAAGTCCAGCGCCAAGATCTACCGGATCAACCTGTGCTTCGACCAGGAGTGCGACATGGTCGCCATGGACAAGGCGGTCACCAAGCCCGGGGACAGCGGCGGTCCGTGGTTCAACGGCACCTCCGCGTACGGCATCCACAGCGGGGTGGCCAAGGTCGGCGGGAAGAGCCGCTCGGTCTACAGCGAGGTCAGGTACCTGCCGCAGGCGCTCGGCGTCACGGTCATGGAGCGCTGAACGCGACACGCGGGGCGGCATCGCACCGGCAGAGTGATCGACACCTGGAGCCCCATGTCGGGTCCAGATTGACGACCAGTGAGGAAATGTGGTCGGGTCGTAACTCTTGTTAGAGATGTGATGATTGAGACCGCTTCGGGGGTAAGGCGTTAGATGTCGCGGTATCCACGGCACGCGTTCGCGCGCGTGCTCGCCTCCGCGTCCTTGGCCGGTGCCGTGCTGACGGCGGGTTCCACAGCGGCGGAGCCCGCGTCGGCCGCGGGGCCGGCGGGAGCGGCGGCCGTGGATGGCGTGGCGCCCCACCCGATGCGGGGTACCGTCCGGGCGGCGCAAGTCTCCGGCGCCGCCCGGACGGCGCGTTCCTCCACCTCCACCTCCGCCTCCGCCGCGGTCGCTGGGGTCGCCTCGGTCGCCGGGGCGGAGGTGCGGCCGGTGCCGTCCGTCCGGCGTCCCGCTCCCGCCACCGTGAACGTCCCCATGGAGCCTTCCCCCGCCCTCCGGGAGGCCGGCGGGCGGCCCGAAGGCCCCGCCGCGCCGGAGATCACCGTTCCGGCGGGCTCGCGGCTGGTGAGCGAGGTCGAGCGCGAGGCGTCCCGTCAGGTCGGCGCCAAGGGGCCTGACGTGCGGTCCGTCCTCCCCGACACCAAGGACGCCCGCCCCCTGACGGTGAAGATCCCGCCGGCCGCGCTGTCGCGCTCCCTGACCGACACCCTCACCGGCGCGCTCGGCGGCGGCGGAGGCGGCGCAGCGGGAGGCGGCGCAGCGGGAGGCGGCGCAGCGGGAGGCGGCGCAGAGGGGCGCGGCGCAGCGGGAGGCGGCGCAGGATTGGGCCGTGCAGTGCGTCGGGCGGGTAACGGCGGCGGCGAGCGGGAAGGCGCGGCCTTCAAGGGCGGGGCGCCCGTTGCGGAGCCCCTGCGGATGGAGGCGGCGCCGGGCCTTGCGGCGGAGGTGACGCGAGCGCACGTGGCGGAGACGGCGCCGGCCCGCGCGGCGGAGGTGGCCCCGGGACTGGCGGTGGCGGCGACGCGAGCCCGTGCTGCCGACGTGGCGCAGGGGCGGGCCCCGGTGGCGGCTCAGGGCGCCGCCGCGGCGGAGACGGCGCCGGCCGGCGCGGCGGCGGCGCCCGGGTTGGCGTATCGGCTGTGCGTGGAGAGCGCCGAGGTGCCGGTGTCCTGCTCGGCCGTCCGCCCCGTGGCGGTGCCCGTGGCGGCCGACGTGACGGGCGACGGCGTTCCCGACCTGGCCGCCGACCTGGTGCCCGCCGCCCGCCCTCAGGAGGGCGCCGTGGGACTCGGGTTCGCCGTGCGGCGGCTGCCCGGCGCGGCGCGGAAGGCGGAGAGGCTGCGGGCGCGCGTGTGGGCGGAGTACGACGGGCGCGTCTCGGTCGGGTTCGACGGGCTCCGGAAGGGGGCGTCCCTGTCGGCGGCCGACCGCGGGACGTTCACCGTCGACCTGTCCGGCCGGCGCGTACGGGCCGAGGTGAAGCGTACGGACCCGGGCGCGTCCGCGGCCGTCATGGCCGGTCTGACCGGCCGCACCGCCGTCAGCCTCACCCAGACGCCCGCGACCGGGAGCCTCACCGTGGACGCCGCGCTCGGCGCCCCCACGTTGGAGGTGTCCGCGTCCGCCCCCGCCAGGGTGGACGCGGTGGCCGTGGACGGCGGCAGGTACGTCCGCGCGGTGCTCGACCGCATGCCCACCCGCGCCCGGGTCGAGCTGGCCCGGCGCGACGGGGCCGCCCGGGTGCGCTTCTCCGGGTCGAGCCCGGCCGGGCGCGCCGAGCTGCGCAGCTACGCGTACCGTGACGGCCGCCTGTCCAGGGCGATGAGCGCGAAGCTGCGGGACGTCCCGCCGTCGCTGACGGCCTCGTACGAGACCGACCAGGGACGCCACGCGCTGGAGGTGACCTCCGGCGGAGGCCGGGCGGGATCGGCCGAGCTGGTCTGCTTCGACCGGGCCGCCGCCGAGACCGTGCTGCGGGCCGAGCTCGACGGGCTGCCCGCCGAGGTGCGCCTGGAGACCGACCCGGCCGCGCGCCGGGTCACCGAGACGTCGGCTTCGGCGATCGGCCGGCTCGCGGTGGTGCTCCAGCGGGGCGGTGGCGCGGTGTCCAGCCCGCGCGGCGGCCACGTCACCATGATCAAGGACGGGGCCGCGCTGGGCGTCTCGGCGCTGGTGTCCGGGGTGTCCGGGCTCGACGTGACGTACGGGGCCACGCCCCGCGCCAGCCTGAAGGGCGCCCCGGGACGGTCGTTCGTCGCCGCGGCGAGCCTCGACGGCACGCGCCTGGCCCGGGTCGAGCTGTCCAACACCCCCGGCGACGTGGACGTGACCCTTGCTCCGGCCGCCCGCAAGGCCGTCTACCGGGGGACGGGCGTGATCCGCGAGGCCCGGGTGGCGTACACGGACCTGAAGCAGGGCCCGACCGTCGACGCCACCGTGTTCGGGACGCGCGGCGAGGTGGCGGCGTCCTGGACGCTGGGGGAGAGGTCCGAGGTCGAGGTCACGGGCACCTCCCGGCTGCCCCGGGTCCGGCTGTACGCCGCCAGGGGACCGGCCGCCCCAGCCTCCGGGACGTCGGCCGCCCCCGTCTCCGGCACGTCGGCCGCCCCGGCCTCCGGGGCTGTGGGGGACGGCGGGAAGGGCGACGACGTGCGGGCGGAGATCGCGGGTGCGGGGCGGCATGTGCGGCTGGTGGCCGACACCGCGGACCGCGCCCTCGCCTGGACGTCCGACCGGTCCGTCGGCTCCGTCGCCGCGCTGGCGCGCGCCAAGGTGGACGGCCGGTACGTCAGGGCCTCCGCGCGCGTCACCGGCGTACCGGCTCGCTTCGACGCCTCGTGGGCTCCCGGCGCGTACCGCTTCCGCGGTCTGTCGGGGGCGGTGGGGTCGGCGGAGCTGGCCTTCACCAACCACGACGGCGTCCGCGTGCCCACGGGACCGCACCTGGCGGCCCACTACGACGAGGCCACCGGCGACCTGGACGCGAGCGTGCGGGTCACGGGCCTGAGGACCGTGGACTTCACCCCGGAGGAGGCCGGCTTCACGGCCGGGCTGGGGGCGGCGCGTCAGCGGCTGGCGCTCGACGCCGACGTCACGCGGGGCGACCTGCGCTTCGGGCTGCTGGGGCACGTCGGTCCGCTCCCGGGACGGCTGTCCGTGACGTCCGCGAACGGAGTGATCACCTACACCGGCGGCCCGGCCGACTCGCGCGAGAACAGTGGCGGCGCGGAAGCGGGCACGGAGACAGGCGCTGAGACGAGCGCTGAGACGAGTGCGGAGACGGGCGCCGAGACGAGTGCTGAGACGGGCGCCGAGACGAGCACTGAGACGGGCGCGCGGGCGGGGAAGGGCGCGGGCGCCCGGCTGGATCTGCGGGCGCGGGCCTGGGCGGGGAAGGTGGGCGCTCTGCGCGGCATGACCGCCGCCCCCGCCGTGAGCGGCGGCGTCTCGCTGGTCGACGGCCGCTGTGCCCCCGGGACGCCCGGCTGCCAGGAGGGCGCGTTCTGCGTCGCCGGGCGCGGCTGCTTCGGCGTCCAGGCGTACGTGGACCTGAACGGGCTGCCCGACCGCGTCACCGTGGACCCGGCCAGGAGGGCGGTCACGTTCGACGGCTTCCGGCCACGGGGCGGCGGCCTCGACGTCTACCTCGCCAGCTCCGTCCTCTCGCCGGTCCCGGTGCAGGCGCGCGCCACGCTCACCGGCCTGCCGAGCACGGTCACGAGCATGGCGATCGGGCCGTTCGAGGTCGGCGGGCACGGCGTCGTGCGGGCCGTGTACCGGATCGCCCCGGCCGTGACGCTGGGGTCGCTCACGGTCCACGCCGAGGCGGGCGGCGTGCGCGGGCGGCTGGCGGTCGATCCGGTTCCCGCGGCGCTGGACGTCCAGGGCACCTACGGGGCGCGCACCCGTATCCGCGTCACCGACTCCGCGCCGGTCAGGAGGCTCAGCGCCGCGGTCACCGTGCCGGGGGCGGGCAGCGGCGAGCTGGAGCTCGGCGACGTGCCGGCCGTCTTCGGGCTGGACACCGACGCGTCCGGCGGCGCCCTGCGCGTCCCCGCCCTGACCTACAAGGCCCTCCCCGCCCCCAGCGCCGGAACCGGCCGTGCCGTGGGCAAGGGGCAGACCACGGGCAAGGGGCAGACCACGGGCAAGGGGCTGAACGGTCTCGACGGGCGGCTGGCCGTGGAGGGCGGGCTCGTCGATCCGGGCGGGCGGCTCGGCGGTGTGGCGCTCTCCGTCGCCGACCTGGCCGCCGACACCACCATCCGCCCCGGACCCGGCGGCCAGGGCGCCGATGTGATGTCCAGGCCCGTGCCCACCGGGCGGCTCGCGGTGCGCGCCGGGCTGACCATCGACCCGGTCGCCCGCCAGCGCCTCGCCGTCGCCAAGGACGTCCCGTACACGACCGGCTTCCTGTCGTACCAGGTCAGCGGCGAGTTCGGGCTGGAGCGCAGCGCGATCGAGGACGTCTCGATCACGGCGCGCCGCGTGTCGTGGCTGCGGGTGCGGCCGGGCAGGGTCCCGTTCGGGCTGAAGGCGCCGGCCGCGGTCGGCTACCTCGCGCCGGGCTTCGAGGGCGCGTACGGCCGGCTGGACATCGCGGCCAAGGGCGTGGACCTGCGGCCCGACGTGCGGCTGGACGTGCGCCTGAGCCGCAGGGTCGGCGCCGACGTCTTCCACGACTCGGTACGGCTGGGCCGCGCCACGTCCCTGGCGCTGCGCCGCTACGACCAGCGGATGCGGCGCATCGGCGCCCGGCAGTCGATCAGCGCCGCCGGGGTGCGGCTGGCGTGCCTGACGGTGGACGCCCGGCCGGGCTTCGCCGCGGGGCGCACGGGCGACTCCATCACGCTGCGCGGCGCGGACGGGCCGCAGATGGTGTCGCTGCTCGACCCGGGCGGCCAGGTGCCGGACTACGCGGTGGACCTGCTGACGCACTTCATGTCGCCGTTCCCGGACGCCGGCTGGAAGGTGGCCGGGGTCAAGGCGGGCGACTGCTCCGCCCCCTCCACCGGGCCGGACACCCGCTGACCGTCCACTGATCACCTACCGGTCAGGGGCGGGTGGCGGCGATCACACGCCTGATCTCGGCGCCGCTGCCCAGGTGGCCGAGCACCTGGGAGACGTCCCGTTCGGCCGCGCCGGACGGCCGGGCCAGGTCGTCCTCGCCGAAGGCGGGCACCAGTCCGGCCAGCCGGTCGTGCTCGGTGCGCAGGGCGGCTATGACCGCGTCGGGGCTGCTGATCTGTCCTCCGATTCCGGTGCGGGACGTGCGTGGCCGGTCACCGGTGCGCGCCGGCATGGAAGGCGCGGGCGGCGAAGCCGATCCACTCGGGGCGTTCCCAGGTGGTCCAGCGGGCGCGGGCCCGCTCGTCGATCTGCGCGGCCGCCTCGTCGGCGGAGACTCCGGCCGCGCGCAGCCGTGAGGCCTCCTCGTACACGTAGGCGAGGTAGTCGCGGACGTCGCGGATCAAGGAGACGCCGGCCACCTCCCCGTGGCCGGGCACGACGATCTCGGGCTCGCGGGCGGCGAGGTCGTCGAGCACGCCGATCCAGCCCGCGCCGTCCACGTCCACGTCGTACGGCGGGAAGTACGGCGCGATCGGGAAGATGCGGGTCTCGATCAGGTCGCCGCCGAACAGCACCCGGTCGTCGATGACGACCACCTGGTCGGAGCCCGTGTGCGCCGGGCCGACGGCCCGCAGCGCCGCCGTGCGCCCGCCCAGGTCGATCTCGGCCCGGCCCTCGTAGACCAGGTCGGGGTCGACGAGTTCGACGCCTTCGAGCTCGGCCGCCGCGGCGGCGCTCAGCCCCTTGAACATCTCGACGTAGGCGGCGCCCTTGCGGTGCAGCTCGGCGCGCTGGGAGGCGTTGTAGACGATCGTCGCGGCACCCTTGAACACCTGCGCCCCGAACCCGTGCTCGGGGTGGAAATGCGTGATGGTCAGGAACAGGCGCCGGTCGCCGGCCAGGCGCCGGGCCTGCTCCAGGACGTGGGCGCCGTTGCGGGGGCCCATGCCCGTGTCGATGACCAGCGCGGCGTGCTCGCCCACGACGATCCCGACGTTCGGCACCAGCTCGACGCGGTCGTCGGGGATGACGTACACGCCGTCGGTCAGCTCGACGGGCTCGCCGCGCACGATCGGCGGCGGGCTCGTCCGTACGTCGGGAAGGTCGCTCAGGTCGGGGGACGGGTTCGGTGTCAGGCCGGCGGGGCACATGATCCAACTCCAATCTGAACAGCGTTTAGATACCGGCGAGCGTAGCAGAGAACTGAGCAGTGTTAAGATCGGGCGATGGCGAAGGGGCGATACCACCACGGTGACCTGCGCAGCGCGCTGCTCGACGCCGCCGAGGCTCTCGTACGCGAGCGCGGCACCGACGGCTGGTCCCTGCGCGAGGCCTCGGCGCGCGTCGGCGTCAGCCCCAGCGCCGCCTACCACCACTTCGCCTCCCGCGACACGCTGGTGCGCGCCCTGTCCGAGCGGACGCTCGCCTGGCTGGGGGAGCGCCTGCGGCAGGACTGCGAGCGCGCGCCCGGCCGGCAGGACGACCCCCAGCGGCGGCTGATCGCCCTGGGGCGCAGCTACGTGAGCTGGTCGCTCGACGACCCGGCCGTCGCCCGGCTCGTGCTGCGTGGCGGCGCCACCGCTCCGGACTCCGCCATCTCCCCCCACCCGCACGACGTGCTCACCGCGGAGCTCGACCGGCTCGCCGGCGCCGGAGCCCTGCCGGAGCCCGCCCGCGAGGGAGCGGAGTTCGTGGTGTGGGCGGCGCTGCACGGGCTGGCCGTGCTGCTGGCCGACGGCCTGGTCCGCTTCGACGACCCGCACGCGGTCGATCTCCAGACCGAGCGCGTGGTCCGTACCACGCTCAACGGCCTGGCCCAGGAGGCGTCGCACGCGGCGGGCCGGCCCGCGGGCCGCTCGGCGCACACCGAGCGCCTGGCTCGCCGTTCGGGTGGATGACACCCTTTCCAGGGGTACGTCTTCCGGGCGGCGGCCAGGGTCAGGCGGGGGTGTCGGGCTCGGTGAGGGTGCGGGTGGTCAGGGGCGGCCGGCGGACTCGGTGAGGGAGCGGGTCAGGCGGCCCAGGGTCCGGTGCAGGTCCGCCAGCTCGTCCGGCCCCATCCCCGACGCCTCCATGATGCGCCGGGGCAGCGGCTCGGCCCGCGCCCGCAGCAGCGTGCCCTCGGGCGTGAGCCGCACCAGCACCGACCGCTCGTCGCCCGGGTCGCGCTCGCGGCGCACGAGCCCGGCCGCCTCCAGGCGCTTGAGCAGCGGCGACAGCGTGCCGGAGTCGAGCCGCAGCGCGAGGCCGAGGTCCTTGACCGACACCTGGCCCCGCTCCCACAGCACGAGCATCACGAGGTACTGCGGGTACGTCAGCCCGAGCGCCGCCAGCTCGCGCCGGTAGACCGCGTCGAGGGCGCGCGAGGCGGCGTGGACGGCGAAGCACACCTGGTCGTCGAGGCGGAGGGCGTCCATGTCCCCATGCTACCCGATTTGACGGTCCTCAATTAAGTTGTGCACAATCGAGTTGCATCCAACCGATAAGGAGTGCAGCCATGAGCGTCCTCTACACCGCGATCGCCACCGCCACCGGCCGTGAGGGCCGCGCCGTCACCTCCGACGGCCGGCTCGACGTGCCCCTCGCCCCGCCGAAGGAGATGGGTGGCACCGGCGCCGGCACCAACCCCGAGCAGCTCTTCGCCGCCGGATACGCCGCCTGTTTCGCCAGCGCCCTCGGCGTCGTGGCCAGGCGGGCCAAGGCCGACGTGTCGGAGGCGTCCGTCACCGCGGAGGTCGGCATCGGCCCGAACGGCGACGGCGGCTACGCGCTGTCGGTCGCGCTCCGGGTCGAGCTGCCCGACCACCTCCAGGGGGAGGAGGGGCGCGCCCTGGTGGAGGCCGCCCACCAGGTGTGCCCGTACTCCAACGCCACCCGCGGCAACATCCCGGTCGAGCTCGTCGTCGAGTGACCGCCGACCAGGGGCGCCGGATCAGGTCAGGACGTCGCCCAGCCGGATGACGGTCAGGCCCGGCCGGCGCACCAGCTCGCGCACCGTCCAGATCTCCTCGTCCACCGTCGTCCCGTCCAGCCGCATCCGGGCGCCCACCCGCAGCACCGGCCGTCCCGTGTCGTCGCGCACGAGCCGCGCCCGCGCCTCGGTGTCGTCCGTGAACAGCAGCAGGAAGTCGCTCGGGTCGACCGGCGCCTCCATGGCCAGGCCGGGACGGAGGCGGGGGTGCGCGATCTTGACCAGGTGATCGTTCATTCCGCCACCCCTACCCGGGAAGCGCCCGGGCAGGCTCCTCCCATCGCGGGATAGCGCTTACCTGGTCGGATGCGGTGAAATGGCCTCACCCGTGTTCCCAGGCACCACAGGTTGGAGATCTTCGTGGCCCTGTTCGACCTGCCGCTTGAGCAGCTCCGCACGTACCGCCCCGAGCGTGACGAGCCCGCCGACTTCGCGGACTTCTGGACGCGCACGCTGGAGGAGGCCAGGGCCTTCGACCTCGCTCCCGAGTTCACCCGCTACGACCTTCCGTTCGCCTCCGTGGACGTGTACGACGTGTCGTTCGCGGGCTGGGGCGGCCACCGGATCAGCGGCTGGTTCATCACCCCGCGCGACGCCGAGGGCCCGCTTCCCTGCGTGATGCACTACATCGGCTACTCCGGCGGGCGCGGCTTCCCGCACGACCACCTCATGTGGCCGGCCGCCGGGTACGCGGTGTTCGTCATGGAGACCCGCGGCCACGGCGGCGCCAGCGTCGGCCACCCGGGCGCCACCGGCGACCCCCACGGCGCCACGCACCCCCACGCCCCCGGCATGATGACCAAGGGCATCCTCGACCCGGAGGAGTACTACTACCGGCGGGTCTTCACCGACGCCGTGCGCGCCGTCGAGGTGGCCGCCACGCACCCGGCCGTGGACGCCCACCGGATCATCGTCTCGGGCGGCAGCCAGGGCGGCGGCATCGCCCAGGCCACGGCCGCCATGTGCCCGTCGGTCGCCGGGGCGCTCATCGACGTGCCGTTCCTGACGCACTTCCGCCGGGCCGTCGAGATCACCGACTGCGACCCGTACCAGGAGATCGTGCGCTTCCTCGCCAGCCGGCGCGGCGACGAGGAGCAGGTCTTCCGCACGCTGGCCTACTTCGACGGCCTCCACTTCGCCGCCCGCGGCCAGGTGCCTGCTCTGTACTCGGTGGCGCTGATGGACGACGTCTGCCCGCCGTCCACGGTCTTCGCCGCCTACAACCACTGGCAGGGGCCCAAGGAGATCACGGTCTGGCCCTGGAACCGGCACGAGGGCGGCCAGGGCTTCCAGCGCGAGGAGCAGCTCCGCTACGTGCACAAGCTCCTCTCCGACGCCTGAGGCTCCGACGTCTGGGGCTCCGACGTCTGAGGGTCCGACGTCTGGGGCTCCGACGTCTGAGGGTCCGAGGGCTGGGGCTCCGACGTCTGAGGGTCCGAGGGCTGGGGCTCCGACGTCTGAGGGTCCGACGTCTTGGGCCGGAACGCCGCCGGCCCGGTACGGGTGAACGTACCGGGCCGGTCGGCGGGGTCCGGGCGCGGCCGGACCCGTGAGAGGTCAGATGGTGGTCTGGTCGGTCACCAGGAACGACACGGCACCCTTCTCGTCGGCCCCCGCGTCCAGCGACTTGTCGTCGAGCACGGTCGCCGCCACCGGGTCGAGATAGACGCGCGCCCCCTGCTCCTCGACGACGGCGTCGGTCGGCTCCGGCTGGCTGGCCAGCGAAAGGGTGAGCGTGCCCGTGTCCTGTCCCTGCGACGCGATGCGGACGCCGCTCTGCGACGGCTCCGGCGCGGACGCCGTGAGGTCGCGGATGGCCTGGGCAGCGTTTTCTGTCAGGGTGAGCACTAGGCTCCTCCTCGTGGTTGACGTGCAGGAATGTCCTGCCATGCCCGCTTGTCATCCACCCAACCCTCCTTTCACATGATTTTTCAGGATCTAGGGGGTGAGCTGGTGTTAGGCTATGACCCAATATCCGATCCGGTCATAGGTGGACAGCATGGCTGTGGCCTTCACCGCCGAGGACAGGGGGCGCATCACCGCCTCCCTCCTCGACACCGCGGAAGAGCTTTTCGCGACCCAGGGGCTGAAGAAGACCTCGCTGGAGGAGCTCGTCGCGCCCTCCGGCATCGCCAAGGGCAGCTTCTACGCGTTCTACGACTCGAAGGAGGCGCTCTACAAGGACGTGATGATCCGCAGGGCGCCACTCGTCGCCAGGCGGCTGGCCGAGCCGCTGAGCAGGCCGCCCGGCACCGAGGCGCTGGCCGCGCTCATGCGGGCGGCGACCGAGGTGCTGACCGGCGACCCGTTCTACCGGCGCCTGCTCACCCACCCCGACGAGCTGGAGGCGGTCGCCCGCCGGGTGGGGCCCGAGGAGGTCGCCCGCGTCACCCCGCACCTGGTGCAGCCCCTGATCCGCTACTTCGCCCAGGGCCAGGCCGACGGCGTGATCGTTCCCGGCGTGCCGCCCGAGATCCTCGTGGGCGTCGTCCGCACGGCCGGGCTCGTCGTCCTCAACCGCGACCGGTTCGGCGCCGACTACGAACAGGTGCTGGACGCCACCATCGACGCGCTGGCAAGGGGGCTCACCGCATGAGCGTGCTGAAGAAATACGCCACGGCCGCCGGCATGACCGACGAGGCGTGGAAGCGCCACGCCAACCCGTGGAGCGTCTGGACCAGGTTCGCGGCCATCCCGCTGATGATCCTGGCCGTCTGGAGCCGCGCGTGGGTCGGCTGGTGGTGCCTGGCCGGGGTGGCGCTGGTCGTCGTGTGGCTGGCCGCCAACCCGCACGTCTTCCCCGCCGTCGAGCGGCCCGACAGCTGGACCGCCAAGGGCATCTACGGCGAGAAGCTGTGGCTGTACGACAGGTCGCTCGTCGACGGCGACCACCGGAGGGTGCAGCGGCTGCTCGTCGCCGTCGGCGTCACGGGGTTCGCCCTGCTGATCTGGGGACTGGTCGCGCTGGAGGTCTGGCCGACGGTCTTCGGCGCCACGCTGGTGGTGCTCGGCCAGCTCTGGCGCATCGACCGCCTCGGCCAGCTCTACGAGCGGCACGGCGCCGCCGGCTGACGGGCCCGCCGGGCGTCAGAGCAGGTAACGCAGCCACAGGTACGGCGTCGCCAAGGCGACCGTGGTGACCGTCACGATCAGGCCGTACCGGGTGAACCCCCAGAAGCTGATCGGCGTCCCGTTGCGGGCGGCGATGCCGATCACCACGACGTTGGCCGCCGCGCCGACGGCCGTGGCGTTGCCGCCGAGGTCGGCGCCGAGCGCCAGCGCCCACCACAGCGCCCGCGCCTGGTCGCCGCCCCCGGCGGCCGGCACGAGCTGCTCCACGATGGGGCTCATGGTGGCGACGTACGGGATGTTGTCCACGATGGCCGACAGCCCGGCCGAGCCCCACAGCATCGCCATCACGGTGGCCTCGGGCCGTCCCTGGGCCGCGCCGGCCGCCGCCCGCGCCACCTCGCCGATGACACCGGTGTGGACCAGCGCGCCGACCATGACGAACAGCCCGGCGAAGAACACCAGCGTCGGCCACTCGACCTCGGCGATCGCCTCCTCCGTGGTGATCTCGGTGAGGGCGACCAGCGCCCCGGCGCCCAGCAGCGCCACGACCGAGGGCTCGTAGTGCAGCACCGGGTGCAGCACGAACGCCGCCATGACCAGCGCGAGCACGGTCAGGCTCTGCCACAGCAGCCGCCGGTCGGCGATGGCCTCGCGTTCGTTCAGCGCCATGATCTCGGCGGCCCGGTCGGGGTCGTAGCGGAACGCGTCGCGGAACAGCACCCGGCACAGCAGCGCGAACACCGCCACCAGCACCACGACCAGCGGCGTCAGGTGGGCGAGGAAGTCGTTGAAGGTCAGGCCGGCCCGGCTGGCGATGATGATGTTCGGCGGGTCGCCGACGAGCGTGGCGGTGCCGCCGATGTTGGAGGCCATGGCCTCGGCGATGAGGTACGGCGCCACCGGCAGCGCCAGCCGCTCGCACACCAGGAACGTCACGGGCGCGACGAGCAGCACGGTCGTCACGTTGTCGAGCAGCGCCGACGCCGACGCGGTGATCACCACGAGCAGCACCATGAGCCGGTACGGCCGGCCCCGGGCGCGCTTGGCGGCCCAGATGGCGAGGTACTCGAACACGCCGGTCCGCTTGAGCACCCCCACGATGATCATCATGCCGAGCAGCAGGAAGATCACGTTCCAGTCGATGCCGGTGCGCTCGGAGAAGAACGCCGGTCCGGCGGCGGTGGCGTGGATCACCAGCATGACCGCCGCCCCGCCCAGCGCGGCGGCGACGCGGTGCACCCGCTCCGTCGCGATCAGCGCGTACGCGCCGAGGAAGGCGGCGACCGCCAGCCACGCGGTGAGCGTCACTGCTCGACCAGCCGGTCCACCAGCGCCTGGAGCGTCACGGCGCCCCGCAGCCCGCCGGCGTCGACGACGGCCACCAGCGGGCTGTGCGTGCGCGCCATGAGCGCGGCCAGCTCCAGCACCGTCGCGTCCGGGTCGGCGACGGGCAGCTCGCGCGGCCGGGGCGGCATCGCCTCGCGTACCGTGCGGCCGGAGATCGAGCGCATGAACACGTCGGCGTGCGCCTCGTCCACCACCCGCGCCAGCGCCGGGTCGTCGAGGCAGTAGCCCGGCACGGCCAGCCGCAGCACCTGGGTGCCGGGCAGGATCCCGGCCGGGAGCCCGCGCTCGTCCACCACGATCAGGCCCGGCAGGTCATGGTCGGCCAGCAGCCGGGCGGCGTCGGCCACCGGGGTGTCGAGGCCCACGGTGGGGAAGTCGGCGACGAGGTCACGGGCACGCATGGCGGCTCTCCCGGGGCATGACGACAGGACCGCCGACCAGTCTTCCCGGCACACCGCGGATCACCCTATCGTCCCGCATGGACACGGCGGCGATTTGACCCTCACGCCGCGTGAGGCCGTAACGTCGCGCACGGTGCGGCGGCGGGAGGAGCGGGTGGCGGTGAGCGTGGTGGTCTGTCCCGGGTGCGGGCTGGCGGCCCCGGCCGGGGGAGGGGCGCGGCCCGACGGGTACGGGGCGTCGGCGGAGTGCTGGGAGCGTTACGGCGAGCTGCTGGCCCGCTCGTACGGTCTGGCCGACCACCGTCCCGTCCACCAGATCGTCGTGGACGCGTACGTCGCCCAGCACCCCGCCGGCGACAGCCGCCGGGAGGTCCAGCGCATGGCGTTGTGCCTGATGACGCTGTGCCTGTTCGTCGAGGAGGGCGCCGACCCCCGTGAAGGCCCGGCGCTGCACAAGCGGATGATGGCCGGCCGGCCCGACTACTTCCACTGGCTGCGGCCTCCGCGGCTGGACGACCTGATGACCGTCGCCGACGTGCTGGCCGCCCGGGACGCGGCCGAGCACGGGAGGCTGGTCCGGGAGTGGGGCCGCGACCTGTGGCGAGCCTGGGAACCGTGGCACGCGACGATTCGCGCCTGGAACGCCCGCGCCCTGGAGAGGTGAGCGGCCCTCCGCCCGGCCGCGTGCCGCCTCGTAGGATCGGGACTTCGCCCGCGGCGGCCCGCACCCCAAGGAGCACGACATGACCTCCCGCACGTACGCCGAACCCGCCCCCTGACCACCCTGCCGTCCCCGACCGTTCCTGCCCATCCGGCCGTCCCGGGCGAGGCGTGTCAGGGCTGGTCGTGGGGCGTGACGATCATCCGGCCGTCGTCCTCGCGCACGTGGTAGCCGGCCTCGGCGAGGATGGTCCGTAACGCGAGCCGCACCGCGCCCCGGATCAGCCGGTAACGCGCCGCGTGCTCCTCGCCGGGCGCGGCGTCCGGCTCCCACGAGACGACCACGCCGCGGCCCGGCTCGTGCCACACCCGCAGGCCGCCGTCGCCGTCCGCGTCGCGGCGTTCCACGGCGAATCCCGCCTCCGAGAGCCGCCGGCGGACCCGGCTCTCCAGCGTGGCGGCGTCGATGGGCGGGGGGCTCACGACGATCATGTTCCCGCCGTGGCCGCGTCCATTCCTGGCGCCCGTTCACGCATACACCCGTTCGCACCGGCTAGAGGATCTTCCGGACCCGCCGACGACAGACGAGGAGCCGGATCGATGACCTCCGCGACCGTGGCGTCCACCGGGACGTCCCCCCATCCCGACGGGATCGCCGGCTGGGCCATGGGGATCATGGACGCGCTCGGCGCTCCGGGCGCCGGGCTGGTCGTGGCGCTGGAGCACGTGTTCCCGCCGCTGCCGAGCGAGGTCATCCTGCCGCTGGCCGGCTTCTCGGCGGGCAAGGGCCGGATGGCGCTGTGGGAGGTGCTGGTCTGGACGACGCTCGGCGCGGTGGCGGGGGCGCTGGCCCTGTACGGGCTGGGCGCGCTGCTCGGGCGCGAACGCATCCACGCCCTGGCCGCCAGGGTGCCGCTGGTCAAGCCGTCGGACGTGGAGCGGGCCGAGGGCTGGTTCGACCGGCACGGCCGCAGGACGGTCCTGTTCGGGCGGATGGTGCCGGTCATCCGCAGCCTCATCTCCGTGCCGGCCGGCCTGGAGCGCATGCCGCTGGCCACGTTCAGCGCGCTGACCGCGCTCGGCAGCCTCGTCTGGAACACCCTGCTGGTGATGGCGGGCTACCTGCTGGGCGACAACTGGTCCCGGGTGGAGCGGTACGTCGGGACGGGCACCAACGTCCTGCTCGGCCTCGCCGCGGTGATGATCCTGGTGTGGGCGGGCCGCCGCGTCGCCGAGAACCGCCGCTCGTCGCACGGCGACATGAACAGAGGGGACAGGAGCGGGCGGTCGTCCGGCAAGCCCTCCTGAGTCAACGGATCGTCCCGGGTTCGTGGATCGCGGCGAGCCGCCGGGGAACCCTGACCCGCCGGAGAGGTTGGCCCGAACGAGGCGACGGCCGCCATGGGCGAGGCTTTGCCGCCGCGTGGGCGACCCCGCCGCGGACCGCTGGCTACGTTGAGAGATGTTCCGCGCCGCATGGGCGATTCCCGGGAACCCAGTCGACGCTCCGTCCGGTCCGGACCACCTGGACCACCGAACACCCACGGAGTGATCCACGATGCTGAAGCACCTGCTCGTCGCCGCCGCCGTGGTGGCCGGAGCCTTCACCGTCTCGGGCGCCTTCGTCGCCGCCGCCGTGTCCGCGCACCCGGCTCAGCAGACCGGAAGCGCCACGGTGCACGTCCCGGCGAAGGCCACTCCGACCGATTACTACAACGAGGACGACGAGGACCGGGCCCGGTAAAGGGAGTTCACACCTGCCGTGCCGGGGGCGGGCCGCACACCACTGAGGGGACGGCCCGCCCCTCCACGTCCAGGCTCGCCCCGACCCGGGGCGCCGGCCGTCAGAGTCCGTACGTCTCCAGCAGCCGCAGCCAGATCTCGCTGACCGTCGGGAACGACGGCACGGCGTGCCACAGCCGCTCCAGCGGCACCTCGCCCGTGACCGCGATCGTGGCCGCGTGCAGCAGCTCGGCCACCCCCGGACCGGCGAACGTCACCCCGAGCAGCACCCGGCGGTCCTCGTCCACCACGGCCTTGGCCCGCCCCCGGTAGCCGTCGCCGAGCAGGTACGCGCCCGACACCGAGCCCAGGTCGTACTCCACGGTCCTGATCCGGAAGCCCGCCTCCCGGGCGGCGGCCTCGGTCAGGCCGACCGCGCAGATCTGCGGGTCGGTGAAGACCACCTGGGGCGCGCCCCGGCCGTCGGCGGTGTCGCGCAGCGCCGGCAGGTCGTCGGGCTCGCCCTTGGCGCGGGCGGCGATGACGTCGCCGCAGACCCGCGCCTGGTACTTGCCCATGTGGGTGAGCAGGGTGCGGCCGTTGGCGTCGCCGACGGCGTACAGCCAGCCGCCGTCGACGCCGGTGGCGCGCATGCTGTCGTCGACCTCGACGTACCGGCCGGGTTCGAGCCCCACGGTGTCGAGGCCGACCTGGGTGGTGGCCGGCTTGCGGCCGGTCGCGACGAGCAGCTCGTCGGCCTCCAGCGGCGGCCCGTCGGGCAGCCGGATCGTGACCTTGCCGCCGGGCTCGGGCCGCTCGACCGCGACGGCGCCGGTGCCGAACCGCACGTCGATCCCCGCGTCGGCGAACGAGGCGGCCAGCAGCTCACTGGCGAACGGCTCCATCCGGGGCAGCAGCCGGTCGCCGCGTACGAGCATCGTGGTCTGCCGGGCGCCGAGGCCGTGCATGGCCTGGGCCATCTCGCAGGCCACCACGCCGCCGCCGATGACGGCCAGCCGTTCGGGCACGGACGTGGCGGCGGTCACCTCGTGGCTGGTCCACGGGTTGGCCTCGCGCAGTCCGGGCACCGGCGGGACGGCCGGGGTGCTGCCGGTGGCCAGCACCACCGCGTGGCGCGCGGTCACGGTGCGCTCGGAGCCGTCGGGGGCGGTGACCCGCACGCGGCGCGGCCCGTCGAGGCGTCCGGCGCCGCGCAGCAACGTGGCCGGCACCCCGTCCAGCCACCGCAGCTGCCCGGAGTCGTCGTAGTGCGCCACCGCCTCGTCGCGCCGGGCCAGTACCTTGCCCGCCTCGATGGGGCCGATCGTCAGGCCGGGCACGCGCCTGACCTCGGCGGCCAGCTCCACCGGACGCAGCAGGGCCTTGCTCGGAATGCACGCCCAGTACGAGCATTCGCCGCCGAGCAGGCGGTTCTCCACGACGGCGGCGGTGAGCCCGCCGCGCACGGCCCGCGCGGCCACGTTCTCCCCGGCCGGCCCGCCGCCGATCACGATCACGTCGAACTCGTCGCTCACGTCCGCCTCCCCAGACTCACCCTCATACCGACCCCACCAGCCTCTCAGAACCTCGGGCTGCCGGGTCACGGCGGGGCGGCGCGGCACCCCCTACGGAGGCTTCCCACGATGGGGGAACGGCGGCGCGAGGGGGAGAGGTACGGCGTCGCCTGTGGGGCTTGCGTGCGGTGGTACTCCGTGGGAAGCCGCGACCTGCGGCGAGATGTGGCGAGATGTGCGGTGGCGCGCGCGGGATGGGCGGCGCCGGGTGCGGGGAGAGGGGGTGTGGCGCGCCGCGGTGGGGATGTGGTGCGATGGCGTGCGCGGGGATGGCGCGAGCGGGCGGCGGGCCGCCCGCTCGGCGGGACGAAACGCGCAAAGGCCCCACGGGCGTCAGCGCACGTCGAGGCCCAGGGCCGTGGCCACGGCCGCCGCCTGGCCGACGTCGATGATCGCCCCGCCGATCTTGGCGGTGAGCGGGTCGAGGCCGCCGAGGTCGCTGCCCCGCAGGTCGCACCGGGTGAGGTCGGCGCCGTGCAGCCACGCCCCGGACAGGTCGCAGCGCAGCAGCGAGGCGCCTTCGAGCCGGACCCCCGTGAGGTCGGCCTCGCGCAGCCGCACGTCGCGGAAGGTGCTGCCCCGCAGGTCGGCGCCCGGAAGCCCGGCGAACGACCAGTCGCCCCCCTCGACCTTGAGCAGCCCGTACGAGCAGTCGTCGAACATGCTCCCCGTCAGCTTGCACCCCCGGAACGTGGCGTCGAAGAACGAGCAGCGCACGAACGTGCAGCCCGCGAAGCGGGCGTCCTCGTGGACCGACACGTTGAACCGGACGTCGCGGAAGACGCACTCGTCGAACACGGACCCGTGGTCGGTCGCCTCCGTCATGTCCACGCCGGTGAACAGGACCCGCCGGTGGACCTCGCGATCCAGCTCGCGGCCGTCCCAGTCGGCGGAGTCGATCTCCGTGTCGGTCGGGGGAGGGCGGTGCCCGTGCTCGCGTTCGGCCATGCGGGCAGGCTAGCGGCCGTCACCGACAGAACCGGCGACCCGCGGGGGTCAGGCGGTCTCGCCGGCGGCGCGCCGGGTCAGCGAGGTGATGAGGGGCTGCACGAGCTTGGCCGCGAGGGGTCCGAAGGCCGCCAGGATCAGCACGTACGCCGCCGCCAGCGGCCCGAGGTCCGGGTGGACGCCGGCCGCCACGGCCAGCCCCGCGATGACGATGTTGAACTCGCCCCGGGGGATGAGCGCGATGCCGGCCCGGGCCTGACCGGCGCGGGCGATGCCGGCCCGGCGGGCCGCGTACATGCCGGTCAGCAGCTTGGTCGCCATGCTGACCACGGCCAGTAACGCCGCGAGCCCGGCCACCGGCAGGATCTTGCCGGGGTCGGTCTGGAAGCCGAAGAAGACGAAGAACACCGCGGCGAACAGGTCGCGCAGCGGCTCCAGCAGCGCCCGCGCGTCGTGGGCGAGCTGTCCCGACAGGGCGATGCCCACGAGGAACGCGCCGACGGCCGCCGACACCTGGAGCTGCTGGGCCAGCCCGGCCACGAGCAGCGCGAGCCCGACGACCTTGAGCAGCAGCACCTCGGAGTTCGGGCTGGAGACGAACGCCTCGATGAAGCGGCCGAAGCGCAGCGCGACGAGGAGCACCACGCTGACCGTGGCCAGCGCGATCGCGACGGTGAGCGCCCCGCTCAGCAGGCTCAGCCCGGCCAGCAGGGCCGTCAGCACCGGCAGGTAGAGGGCCATCGTCAGGTCCTCGAACACCAGCAGCGACAGCACCGTCGGCGTCTCGCGGTTGCCGATCCAGCCGAGGTCGGACAGGACCTTGGCGGTGATGCCGGAGGAGGTGGCGTAGGTGACGCCGGCCATGGCGACGGCCGCCACCGGCCCCCAGCCGAGCAGCAGCGCGCAGATCGCCCCGGGCGCGGCGTTGAGCACCAGGTCCACGAGCCCGGCCCGGGCGTTGCCGCGCAGGCTGGTGACGAGCTCGTCGGCGTTGTACTCCAGGCCGAGCGTGAGCAGCAGCAGGACGACGCCCAGCTCGGCCCCGGCGGAGATGAAGTCCGTGCTGGTGGCGAGGGGCAGCACGCCACCGGTGCCGAAGGCGAGCCCGGCGATCAGGTAGAGGGGGATGGGGGAGATGCCGGCCCGCAGGGCGAGGGCGCCGAGCACGCCGAGCCCGAGCAGGACCGCACCGATTTCGAGCAGGAGGATCGCGGTATCGTGCACCCGCGGCCCTACCCGTGCGCCAGGATGTCGGCCACCTCGGCGGTGCTGTCCGCGCCGCCCACGACCACGACGATGTCGTTGGCCGCGAGGCCGAAGTCGGGGCCGGGGCTGGTGACGACCTGCGGCCCGCGCACCACGGCGACGACGGACGCGCCGGTGCGGGTGCGCACGCGGGCGTCGCCCATGGGCCGTCCGGCGTACGGGGAGGTGGGCGGCACGGGGAGCTGGACGCTGACCAGGCCCTCGACCTGCTGGTGGAGCTGGTTGAGCCGCTGCACGATGCGGGGCGCGCCGAGCAGCTCGACCAGCGCCTCGGCCTCCTCGTCGTTCAGCTTGACCGTCTCGCAGGCGCGGTCCGGGTCGCCCTTGTCGTAGATCACGAGGTCGCGGCGGCCGGTGCGGTGGGAGATCACCGCCACCCGTCTGCCGCTCTGCGTCGTGAACTCGTGCCGCAGCCCGATGCCCGGCAGCGCCGTCTGCTCGACCTCCACCCGTCTCCCCGCTCGTGTGATCCGCTGATGACACGGAGACCGTACCATTTGGCGGCTTCCGTCCCAGTTGCGCGAAATGAGGCGAGCCGGGGAGGTGAGCGTCAGAGGAGGGCGAGCGCCTGGCGGGCGATCTCCCATTCCTCGTCCGTGGGGACGACCAGCACCGCCGTCGCGGACCCGTCCGCCGACACGAACCGCTCCCCGGAGGCGTCCGCGGCGTTGCGCTCCGCGTCCAGGGCCAGCCCGAAGCGGTCCATCCCGGCCAGCGCCCCGGCCCGGGTCGCGGCGTCGTGCTCGCCGACGCCGCCGGTGAACACGACCGCGTCCACCCGGCCGAGCAGCGCGCAGTAGGCGCCGACGTACTTGCGGATCCGCCGCGTGTACACCTCCAGCGCCAGGCGCGCCCGCGCGTCGCCGCCGGCGGCGCGCCGGCGCACCTCCCGCATGTCGCCGGACCCGGCCAGGGCGAGCAGGCCGCCCTTCCGGCTCAGCGCCCGCTCGGCCTCCTCGACGTCCAGCCCGCGCGCCCGCTTCAGGTAGCCCAGGAGCGCAGGGTCCACGTCGCCGGAACGGGTGCCCATGACCAGGCCCTCCAGTGGTGTCAGCCCCATGGAGGTGTCCACGCTGCGCCCGCCCTCGATGGCGGTGGCGCTCGCGCCGTTGCCCAGGTGCAGCACGATGAGGTTCGTCTCCTCCGGGGCGCGGCCCAGCAGCTCGGCCGCCCGCCGCGACACGTACGCGCACGACGTCCCGTGGAAGCCGAACCGCCGCACCCCCCACTCCCCGGGCACCGCGTACGTGTACGCCTCCGGCGGCAGCGTCCGGTGGAAGGCCGTGTCGAACACGGCGACCTGCGGCACCCCCGGGAAGGCGTCGCGCGCCACCCGCACCCCGGCCAGGTTCACCGGGTTGTGCAGCGGGGCCAGCGGGGCCAGCTCCTCGATGGCGGCGATCACGCCGTCGTCGACGAGCACCGCCTCCCGGAAACGGGTCCCGCCGTGCACGACCCGGTGCCCCACCGCGACCGGGTCCAGCTCCGGACCGGCCTTCTCGAACGCCTCCAGGACGGCCGCCAGCGCCTCTGCATGCCCGGGGAACGCCCGCTCGCACGTGTACGGCCGGCCCCGCCCGTCGCCGGCGTGGTGGGTCAGCCGTCCCTCCTCCTCGCCGACGCGCTCGACCAGGCCCCGGGCCGCGCGCTCCCGGGACCCGACGTCGATCAGCTCGTACTTGATGGAGGAGGAGCCGGTGTTCAGGACGAGGATCCGTGCGGCCATGTCCACCCGCTGATCTCGGCAGAGTCCTCGCCGTGCTCGCGGGTGTGGGCGCGGGCCCGCAGCCGGGCGTCCGACATGCGCTGGCGCAGGTGCGCCTGCGTGGCGCCGAGCCCCGGCACCCGGTCGACGACGTCCATGACGAGGTGGTAGCGGTCGATGTCGTTGAGCATGGCCATGTCGAAGGGCGTCGTGGTGGTGCCCTCCTCCTTGTAGCCGCGCACGTGCAGGTTCGCGTGGTTGTCACGCCGGTAGGTGAGGCGGTGGATGAGCTGCGGGTAGCCGTGGAAGTTGAAGATGACCGGCTTGTCGGTGGTGAACAGCGCGTCGTACTCGGCGTCCGGCATGCCGTGCGGGTGCTCCGAGCGCGGTTGCAGCCGCATGAGGTCGACCACGTTGATGACGCGCACCTTCAGCCCGGGCAGGTGTTCGCGGAGGAGGGCGGCCGCGGCCAGTGTCTCCAGGGTGGGCACGTCGCCGGCGCAGGCCAGCACCACGTCCGGCTCGGTACCGTCGTCGGTGCTCGCCCACGGCAGGATGCCGAGGCCGCGCGTGCAGTGCGCGATCGCCTCGTCCATGGTGAACAGGTCGAGCACCGGCTGCTTGCCCGCGACGATGACGTTGACGTAGTCGCGCGAGCGCAGGCAGTGGTCGCCGACCGAGAGCAGGGTGTTGGCGTCCGGTGGGAGGTAGACCCGGACGACTTCGGCCTTCTTGTTCATCACGACGTCGAGGAAGCCCGGGTCCTGGTGGCTGAAGCCGTTGTGGTCCTGGCGCCACACGTGTGACGACAGCAGGTAGTTCAGCGAGGCCACCGGACGCCGCCACGGGATCTTCTTCGACGACTCCAGCCACTTGGCGTGCTGGTTGAACATCGCGTCGATGATGTGGATGAACGCCTCGTAGCAGTTGAACAGCCCGTGCCGGCCGGTCAGCAGGTAGCCCTCCAGCCAGCCCTGGCACAGGTGCTCCGACAGGACCTCCATGACCCGGCCGCCGGGCGCCAGGTTCTCGTCCGTGGGCTTCAGCTCGGCGTTCCAGGCCCGGTCGGTGACCTCGAAGACCTCCGACAGCCGGTTGGAGGCGGTCTCGTCCGGCCCCATCAGCCGGAACGTGCGCGGGTTGGCCGCGATCACGTCGCGCAGCAGCCCGCCGAACACCCGGGTCGGCTCGCTGGTCGTGGCCGCCGGCGACTTGACCTCCACCGCGTGCTCGCGGAAGTCCGGCAGCCGCAGCGGCGCCAGCAGTTCGCCCCCGTTGGCGTGCGGGTTCGCGCTCATCCGGCGCGGCCCCTCGGGCACGGTCCGCCTGATCGCCTCCACGGGGCCGCCGTCCGGCGCGAACAGCTCCTCGGGCCGGTAGGAGCGCATCCACTCCTCGAGCTGCTCCAGCCGCTCCGGGTGGTTGCGCACGTCGCCCAGCGGCACCTGGTGGGCGCGCCACGTGCCCTCCACCGGCAGGCCGTCGACCTCCTTCGGCCCGGTCCAGCCCTTGGGGGTGCGCAGCACGATCATGGGCAGCCGCTCGGCGTCGCCCGCCTTGTACGCGGCGATCTCGTCGAACACCGTGTCCAGCGTCGCGGCCATCTCCTCGTGGTCCGGGCCCACCACGTACGGCTCGTAGCCGTAGCCGCGCATGAGCGCGAGCAGATCCGCCTCGGGGATCCGGGCCAGCACCGTCGGATTGGCGATCTTGTAGCCGTTGAGGTGCAGGATGGGCAGGACCGCGCCGTCCTGGCGCCGGTCGAGCAGCTTGTTGGAATGCCAGCTCGCCGCCAGCGGCCCGGTCTCCGCCTCGCCGTCGCCGACGACGCACGCGACCACCAGGTCCGGGTTGTCGAAGGCCGCGCCGTACGCGTGCGCCAGGCTGTAGCCCAGCTCGCCGCCCTCGTGGATCGAGCCGGGCGTCTCCGGCGCCACGTGGCTCGGGATGCCGCCCGGGAAGGAGAACTGGCGGAACAGCCGCCGCATGCCCTCGGTGTCCTGGCCGATGTCCGGGTACCGCTCGGTGTACGACCCCTCCAGCCAGGCGTGCGCCACCGCCGCCGGGCCGCCGTGACCGGGTCCCGCGATGTAGATCATGTCCTGGTCGCGCTGGCGGATGACCCGGTTGAGGTGCGCGAAGCAGAAGTTCAGCCCCGGCGTGGTGCCCCAGTGGCCCAGCAGTCTCGGTTTGACGTGCTCGGGCCGGAGCGGCTCCGTCAGGAGAGGGTTGTCGAGCAGATAGATCTGGCCGACCGACAGATAGTTCGCCGCCCGCCAGTATGCGTCGATATCGTCCATCCCATGATGGTTCCTTCTGGCCGACGGCTCACACACGTTGATTAGAACGGCCCTCCTGTGGCAGGGGACCAGGCAACCGGCTGAGTGAGGCGTCATGGACATCCGGTCATCGAGAACACAGGCGTTCGCCATGACATTCACCGAGGCGGACGTGGCGGGGGCACGCGGGGCCGTGGAGCGGTTCGCGCAGGCCCACGGCCTGGCGGAGGAGCGCGCCGTCGATCTCGTGCTCGCCGTCAACGAGGCGGTCGTCAACGCGATCGCCTACGCGGAGGGAAGGGGGGTGCTACGACTATGGAGGGACGGCGACGACGTGGTGTGCGAGATCCGTGACTACGGCAGCGGGATCTCCGGCCGCACGCTGGACAAGGAGGACCCGCCGCCCATGACCTCGGCGGGCGGCTGGGGCATTTGGCTCATGAGGCGCCTGGCCGATAAGGTCACCATCACGACCGGCCCGGACGGCTCCGCCGTGCGCATCGTGATGTCGCTGCCCGGCCGGGAGCGCGGCGCGCCCTGACGGCGCCCGTCCCCGCAGGCCAACCACCCCAGGCAGGCGACCCGTGAACTCCGATCGCGGCCAGGCGGACCCTCCTCCGCTGCTCGACACCTTCTTCGAGAAGGACACCCTCTCCGGCACGCGCGCCGACGCCCAGCGCCTGGCGCAGGCCAACGGGCTCGAGTCCACGCGGCTCCTCGACTTCGTCATGGCGGTCAACGAGTGCCTGGTCAACGTCGTCGCCCACGCGGGCGGACGCGGCAGGCTGCGCCTGTGGCACGACGGCGACCGGCTGCTGTGCGAGATCCGCGACTTCGGCCCCGGCATCCCGGCGTCCTTCCTGGAGGAGACCGGCCTGCCCGCCCCCTCGCAGGTGGGCGGGCGCGGCATCTGGCTGATCCGCCGCCTGACCGACGGCGCCGTCTTCGCCACCGGTCCGGGCGGGACGACGGTCCACATGGTGATGAAGACCACACGGTAGGCTGCGCCCATGGGGCTCCGCAGCGCGCGCTGGTACTCCGGTGAGGACGACCGGAACTCCTACATCCACCGGGCCTGGATGCGCCGCGGACTGCCGGAGTCCGCGTTCGGCGGCGACCGGCCGCACATCGCGATCGCCAACACCGCCTCCGACCTCACCCCCTGCAACGCCCACCTCGACGAGGTGGCCGAGAGCGTCGCCCACGGCGTGTGGGCGGCGGGCGGCGTCCCGCTCGACCTGCCCGTCGTCTCCCTCGGCGAGACCAACCTGCGGCCCACCGCGATGCTGTGGCGCAACCTCGCCGCCATGGCCACCGAGGAGATGCTGCGCGCCAACCCGATCGACGGCGTGGTGCTGCTCGGCGGCTGCGACAAGACGATCCCCTCGCTGCTCATGGCCGCGTCCTCCGTCGACCTGCCCGCCCTCGTCGTGCCCGGCGGCCCCATGCTGACCGGCCACTTCCGGGGCGTGCCGCTCGCCTGCGGCACCGACGTGTGGCGGCTCAGCGAGGAGGTGCGCGCCGGCACCCTGTCGCGCGAGGCGTTCCTGCGCTCGGAGACGTCGATGGTCCGCAGCCGCGGTCACTGCAACACCATGGGCACCGCCTCCACCATGGCCTGCATGGCCGAGGCGCTCGGCATGACCATCCCCGGCACCGCCGGCACCCCCGCCCCCGACAGCAGGCTGCTCGAACGCTCCCACGCCGCGGGCGAGCTGGCCGTCGAGCTCGTACGGCGGGAGCGCCGCCCCAGCCAGGTCATGACCCGTGGCGCGTTCCTCAACGCGATCGTCACCCTGGCCGCGATCGGCGGCTCCACCAACGCCGTCATCCACCTGCTGGCCATCGCCGGCCGCCTCGGCGTGCCGCTCGACCTCGACGACTTCGACCGCGCCGGCGCCGGCGTCCCGCTGCTGGCCGACCTCCAGCCGGCCGGGCGCCACCTCATGGACGACCTGTACCGCGCGGGCGGGCTGCTGGCCCTGCTGCGGGAGGTCGAGGACCTGCTCGACCCGGCACCCGTCACGGTCACCGGCCGGCCGCTCACCGCCTACCTCGCCGAGGCCGAGATCTGGGACGACGGCGTCATCCGGCGCCGCGCCGAGCCGCTGCTGCCCGACGCGGGCATCGCGGTCCTGCGCGGCAACCTCGCCCCCCGCGGCGCCGTGATCAAGCCCGCCGCCGCCTCGCCCGAGCTGCTGCGCCACCGCGGCCGGGCCGTCGTCTTCGACGGCGTCGAGGACCTGCGCGCCCGGCTCGACGCGCCCGGCCTCGACGTGGACGAGACCTCCGTCCTCGTGCTGCGCGGCTGCGGCCCCAAGGGCTACCCCGGCATGCCCGAGGTCGGCAACCTGCCGCTGCCGGCCAAGCTGCTCGCCAAGGGCGTGCGCGACATGGTGCGCGTCAGCGACGCCCGCATGAGCGGCACCGCGTACGGCACCGTCGTGCTGCACGTCGCGCCCGAGGCCGCCGCCGGCGGGCCGCTGGCGCGGGTCCGCACCGGCGACCCGATCGTGCTCGACGTGGCCGCCCGGCGGATCGACGTCGACCTGCCCGACGGCGAGCTGGCCGCCCGCGACCCCGTCATGACCGGCCACGCCCGGCCCGCACGCGGCTGGGAACGCCTCTACGTCGACCACGTGACCCAGGCCGACCGGGGCGCCGACCTGGACTTCCTCGCCGGCTCCGGCGGCGACGCGGTGGGCCGCGACTCCCACTGACCCCGTCGCCCCTCACCGGGGCAAAGAGTGGCCTGCGCCGTGCGCGGAATCCGTCGCCCTGGGTACGGGGTTACGGAACCATGTGAACCGTGTGATCGGATTGACGGCACCCTTGAACGATGACGCAGGAGGACACGTGAGCGGCGACATCACCCAGAGCCAGGAGTGGGCTGCGCTGGGCAAGCACCACGAGGAGCTGGCCGGCAGGCACCTGCGCGAGCTGTTCGCGGAGGACCCGGGGCGCGCGGAGCGGATGACGCTGACCGCCGGCGACCTGTTCCTCGACTACGCCAAGCATCGCGCCACCGGCGAGACCATCGACCTGCTCGTCGCGCTGGCCGAGCGGGCCGGGCTGCGCGAGCGGATCGACGCCATGTTCTCCGGCGAGCACATCAACGTCAGCGAGGACCGCGCCGTCCTGCACACGGCGCTGCGCGTGCCGCCCGGCACCGACCTGACCGTCGACGGGCAGGACGTGGCCGGCGACGTCCACGCCGTGCTCGACAAGATGAGCGCCTTCGCCGACCGGGTCCGCTCCAAGCAGTGGCGCGGCGCCACCGGGCAGCCCATCGCCACCGTGGTCAACATCGGCATCGGCGGCTCCGACCTCGGCCCCGCCATGGCCTACGAGGCGCTGCGCGACTACGCCGACGCCGGCATCGAGGCCCGGTTCGTCTCCAACATCGACCCGGCCGACATCACCGGCGCCCTGGCCGGCCTCGACCCGGCCACCACGCTGGTCGTGGTCAGCTCCAAGACGTTCACCACGCTGGAGACCCTCACCAACGCCAAGGTGGCCCGCCAGTGGCTGGTCGGCGCGCTCGGCGAGGAGGCCGTGGCCCAGCACTTCGTGGCCGTCTCCACCAACGCCGCCAAGGTCGCCGAGTTCGGCATCGACACCGACAACATGTTCGGCTTCTGGGACTGGGTCGGCGGCCGCTACTCCTACGACGGCGCCATCGGCCTCTCGCTCATGATCGCCATCGGGCCGGAGCGGTTCCGCGAGATGCTGGCCGGCTTCCACGCGATCGACGAGCACTTCCGCACCGCCCCCCTCGACGCCAACATGCCGGTCCTGATGGGCCTGCTCGGGGTGTGGTACACCGACTTCTTCGACGCCGAGACCCACGCCGTCCTGCCCTACAGCCAGCGCCTGCACCGCTTCCCCGCCTACCTCCAGCAGCTCACGATGGAGTCCAACGGCAAGTCGGTGCGCGCCGACGGCGAGCCGGTCACCACCGACACCGGCGAGATCTTCTGGGGCGAGCCGGGCACCAACGGCCAGCACGCCTTCTACCAACTCCTCCACCAGGGCACACGGCTCGTGCCGGCCGACTTCATCGGCTTCGCCGAGCCGTTCGAGGACCGCGAGGGCATGCACGACCTGCTGTCGGCCAACCTGTTCGCGCAGACCTCCGCGCTGGCGTTCGGCAAGACCGCCGAGGAGATCGCCGCCGAGGGCACGCCGGCGCACATCGCGCCGCACAAGGTGATGCCCGGCAACCGGCCCAGCTCCACCATCCTCGCGCCCAAGCTCACCCCGTCCACGCTGGGGCAGCTCGTCGCCCTGTACGAGCACATCGTGTTCGTCGAGGGCACGATCTGGGGCATCGACTCCTTCGACCAGTGGGGCGTCGAGCTGGGCAAGAAGATGGCGCTCGACCTCGCGCCCGCCCTCACCGGCGAGCAGCCGCCGGCCGACCTGCCCGACCCGTCCACGGCCACGCTCGTCCGCCGCTACCGCGAGCTGCGCGGCCGGAGCGTCTGACCTCTTCCGGCGGCGGCCGGAGCGTCTGACCTCCGCCGGCGGCGGCCGGGGGTCCGGCGCGGGAGCCCCGGCCGCCCGATTGACGTGGCGTGCCGGGGCACCGGAGGATCTCTCCCATGCCCGTCATCCCGGTTCCCGGCCGCCAGCGCACCTGGGCCGCCCTCACCCCGGCCACCGCGTACGTCTTCGGCGTCGAGAGCGCCGACGACACCCGCGTCGTCCAGCACTACTGGGGGCCGAGGCTGCCCGGGGCCGCGCTCGCGGAGGTCACCGCCGGCGCCACGGCCTGGTTCGTCACCGGCTTCCATGACCCGGCCGACGCCACGGAGCTGCTGCCGGTCGACGGCGGGCGCCGCTGGGGCGTGCCGTCGTTGCAGGCCGTCTACCCGGGCGGCGTCCGTTCGGTCGAGCTGTCCTTCGAGCAGGCCGTCGAGCACGGGCCCGGCGAGCTGGAGCTGGTGCTGCGCGACCAGGTCCACGGCCTGCGCGTCGGCCTGGGCGTGCGCGTCCACGACGACACCGACGTCATCGAGCGCTGGACCGAGGTGACCAACGAGTCCGGCGAGCCCGTCCACCTGTTGCGGCTCGACTCCGGCGCGTGGGCGCTGCCCGAGCAGGCCGGCACCCGCTACGCGGGCGTGGCCGGCGCCTGGGGGCGTGAGACCCGGCTGCACCGGGGCGAGCTGCCGGTCGGCGAGACCACGTTCACCAGCAGGACCGGCACCACCTCGCACCGAGCCAACCCCTGGATCATGATCGGCGACGCCGGCGAGAGCGGCGGCGAGGTGTGGAGCATCGCGCTGGCCTGGAGCGGCTCGTGGCGCCTCACCGCGCAGCGCCGCCCCGAGGGCGACGTGGCCGTCACCGCCGGGTTCGGCCACGACGGCCTCACCTGGCCCCTCGCGCCGGGCGCGGCCCTGCGCACGCCGCCCGTCCTCGGCCTGCACACCACCGGCGGGTACGGCGCCGCGAGCCGCGCCTGGCACGCCTACGCGCGCGGGCACGTGCTGCCCACCCCGGCCGAGGAGCGGCCCGTCCTGTACAACTCGTGGGAGGCCACCGGTTTCGACGTCACCGAGGACGGCCAGCTCGCCCTCGCCCGCCGGGCCGCCGAGCTGGGCGTCGAGCTGTTCGTCGTGGACGACGGTTGGTTCGGCGCCCGCACCGACGACACGCGCGGCCTCGGCGACTGGTGGCCCAACCCCGACCGCTTCCCGCAGGGGCTCGGCAAGCTGTTCGACGGTGTCCGCGACCTGGGCATGCGGGCCGGGCTCTGGGTGGAGCCCGAGATGGTCAACCCCGACAGCGACCTCTACCGCGAGCACCCCGACTGGACGCTGCACTACCCGGGCCGCCGCCGCGACACCATGCGCAACCAGCTCGTCCTCAACTTCGGCCGCGACGACGTGCGGGCCTGGGCGCTGGCCTGGCTGGACGGGCTCGTCACCGAGTACGGCCTGGACTACCTCAAGTGGGACATGAACCGCAGCTTCAGCCAGGCCGGCTGGGCCGAGGGCGGCGACCTGCTGTGGATCGAGCACACCCTCGGCGTGTACGCGATCATGGACGAGCTGCGCGCCCGCCACCCCGGCCTGCGGATCGAGTCGTGCTCCGGCGGCGGCGGCCGGGCCGACCTCGGCATCCTGCGGCGCACCGACCAGGTGTGGACCTCCGACAACACCGACGCCCGCGACCGCCAGGCCATCCAGGAGGGCTTCTCCTACCTGTACCCGGCGAGCACGATGTCGTGCTGGGTGACCGACGGCCCCAACCCGGTCACCGGACGCGAGGTGCCGCTGCGCTACCGCTTCCACGTGGCCATGGCCGGCACGCTCGGCATCGGCGGTGACCTGACCCGCTGGAGCGAGGAGGAGCTGGCCGAGGCGCGGGAGCTGGTCGCCGCGTACAAGGAGGTGCGGCCGGTCATCCAGCACGGCGAGCTGCGCCGCCTGACCGGCACGCCGGGCGTCACCGTCTCGGCCGTGCAGTACACGCTGGGCGACCGGGTCGTGGTGCTCGCCTACAACCCGTACAAGCTGGACGAGCGGCCGCCGCGCAGGCTGCGCCTGGAGGGGCTCGACCCCGACGCCGTCTACGAGGACGGGGCGGGCGCGCGCCGGCACGGCGCGGCGCTCATGCACCACGGGCTCACGCCGGCCTCCTGGGCGCCGTTCGGGCCCGACTATCGCAGCGAGATGGTGGTGCTCCGCCGCGTACAGGACGGATCATGACGAGATGGACATCATGCGACTGATGGAGAAGTCCGTCGACGAGGCGGTCGTCAGGCGGGTCTTCGGCGAGCCCGTGCAGCGGGGGGACGTCACCGTCATCCCCGTCGCCCGCGTCATCCAGGGCGGAGGCGGCGGGGGAGGCCGGCGCCAGGGCGAGAAGGGCGAGGAGGAGCAGACGGGCAGCGGCGGCGGCTACGGCTACGGCGCCGCGCCCGTGGGCGTCTACGTGATCAAGGACGGTGAGGTGAGCTGGCAGCCCGCGCTCGACGTCAACCGCGTCGTGCTGGGCGGCCAGATCGCGTTCGTCGTGCTCCTGCTCGTGCTGCGGTCCATACTCAAGAAGCGCCGCCGTCACTAGCCCGGCGAGGGTCCCGTACGTTTTCCGGGCGTACGGGATCCTCCGCCGTTCACGGGCGGGTCAGGAGACGGTGACGCCCAGCAGGTGGCCGATGCCGAAGGTCGCGGCCGCGGCGCCGACGCCCAGGGCGAGCTGGCGCAGACCGCCCAGCCACCACGGCCGGGCCGTCATGCGCGCCACCACCGCCCCGAACCCGAACAGCGCCAGCACGCTCAGCACCACCGCCACCGTCAGCCCCGACGCCCCGAACAGGAAGGGCGCCAGCGGCACCAGCGCGCCCGCGGCGAACGCGCCGAACGACGAGGCGGCGGCCAGCCGCGGCGAGGGCAGGTCGTCGGGGTCCACGCCCAGCTCCTCGCGCACGTGCACGCGCAGCGCCTGCTCCGGGTCCGCCGACAGCCCGGCGGCGACCTTGCGGGCCAGGTCGGCGTCCAGCCCGCGGGCCCGGTAGAGGGCGGCCAGCTCGGCCTGCTCGCCCTCCGGGTTGCGGGCCAGCTCGCGCCGCTCCACGGCGATCTCGGCGCGCATCAGCTCGGTCTGCGACTTCACGGAGGTGTACTCGCCGGCGGCCATCGAGCACGCGCCCGCGACCAGCCCG
Source organism: Nonomuraea roseoviolacea subsp. carminata (assembly GCF_024172185.1). Taxonomy (GTDB): domain Bacteria; phylum Actinomycetota; class Actinomycetes; order Streptosporangiales; family Streptosporangiaceae; genus Nonomuraea; species Nonomuraea roseoviolacea. The sequence goes on along the minus strand of NZ_JAMZEC010000001.1, from coordinate 9,204,014 downwards.
GCGAACCCGGCCAGCACCGCCCCGCGGCCCGCGCCCGCGGCGCCCACGACGCCGGCGATCAACGCGAAGTTCGAGACGAGTCCGTCCATGGCTCCGAACACCGCCGGCCGCAGCCATCCACCGGTCACGTCACGGTGGGTGTGGTGCAGCTCGGGGGACTGCGGCTGGGCGAGCTCGACGGTCATGACAAAGCCTCCAAATGCCTATTACTACGTGAAATTTAGGCATAGTTCCGGATCAGCCGCAACGAAGGCGAGGCTTGCCTGAGCTGCGGCGTTACCGGGGAAGCCGCGTCCGGGTCGAACACGTGCTCGGGCCGGCGAAGGACCGGCCCGGGGGCGTCGACTGTCCCCGGGCCGGTCTCTGAGGCGTTACCGGTGTGCGCGCAGGGCGGGCGCCGGGCCGGCCGCGCCGGGTCCGGCGGAGCCCGGCATCGGCTCGGCGGCGGGCCGGGGCACGGGCAGGGCGGGGCCGCGGACGAGCGCCGCGCAGTCGGCGATCGCCTCGGTCAGCAGTTCCCGCAGCAGCGTGTCCGGGTCGGGGATGCACGCCTGCACGATGCCCACCACCGAGAGCTGCACCGCGTTCGGGGCGGCGTAGCGGCGGAAACCCTTCTCCGTGATCTTCGCCGCGCGGCTGAACTTCCTGGCCTGCTCGGCCGCGCGCGGCACCTGGGCCAGCGCCTGTTCGCTGCGCTCGCTCAACGTCCCGGACGGGGCGCCGTCGAGCCGGCACATGACCTCCTCGGCCGCCAGCACCGAGACGGCCAGGGCGAGCTGCCGCTCGGCGGCGGCCACCGGCAGCGCCGTCGTCGCGCACCGCAGGGAGATCCGGGCGTCGAGGCGCAGGTCGTCGCCGGCCAGGCCGATGATGGACGGGACCAGTTCGATGAGCTTGCCCCGGTTGTCGTCACTGGTGTTGTCGTTGACCAGGCGGGCGAGCGCGGCCAGCAGCGGGTGCGTGCAGGCCGGGTGATCGCTCCACCGCTCGCCGGCGAGATAGGACGCCAGCTCCATGAAGCAGGCACCGCGCTTCGGGTTGCGATGTCTCCCTCGGGACAGGACCGGCATGTGATCAAGGTGATTGTCCACGGGTGCTCCAACTCGACGGATCGCCGTGATTCCAGTCTGCGCCGCCGATCGCGGGAGCGCCAGTGATGGGATGTTCCGGCCTCGGTCCGCCTCGTGGCCGCAGATCAGGGGCCCACGGGGCGCCGGACATCGGACGAATGGCGCCTCCCGGGGCGGCGGCCGGTCTGCGCAGGTTGGTGCGGGGATCGCCGGGTACGTAGCTGTTCGGAGACCTCTGCCGGGGGAGGTCCGGCACGGGGGACGAGCGGGGGGAGAACCCCGTCGCCGTGCGGATTCACGGTCAACGGCATGATCACACGTGATCGAAAAGGAGAGCGCCCGGGGACGGGCACGTGCTAGGTTTCCGACACTTCCCGACTCGAGCGCCGGGCGGCGGCCGGGGTGTCACAGCCGCGCGGGGCTCCTCATCCGGATGGGGGCACCGACGGTGAGGTGGGCGCTGCTGCTCGCGGCCGCGACGACGCTGTGGCTGGCACAGCCCGCCGCGGCCCAGACCATGGACACGGCCCGTGCCGTGGACGCGGTCCAGGCTACGGACAGAGCCCAGGCCGGGGACACGGCCCAGGCCACGCACACGGCCCGGGCCATGGACGCGGAGGGACGGGTCGTCTTCATCGGCGTGCCCGGCCTGCACTGGACCGACCTCGACCCGGCCCGCACCCCCCACCTGTGGCGGCTCGCGGGCCAGAGCGCGCTCGGATCGATCTCGGTCAAGACCGTCGGCACCGTCGCGTGCCCGTACGACGGCTGGCTCAGCGTCTCCGCCGGCGTCCGCTCCGCGGTCGGCCACGGCTGCGGCCTGCCGCCGGAGCCCGAGACGCGCGGCGCCGGCGCGGTCGTGCCCGGCTTCCAGGACCTGCGCGGCCTGCGCGACGGCACGTACGCGGGCACGCTCGGCCAGGCCGTCCACGCCGCCGGGCAGTGCACCGCCGCGGTCGGCCCGGGAGCGGCGCTCGCCCTGGCCGACCTGGAGGGCAAGGTGGACGTGTACGCCGCCGAACCCGCCGCGCTGGCCGACTGGACCCGCTGCCGCGTGACGGCCGTCGACGTGAACGAGCTGATCACTCCATACCTCTCCGGCGGCGGGCTGCCCGCCGAGCCCGAGGCGCTGGCGCCGGCGCGGCGCGAGGAGGCGGCCCGCGCCGCCGACGCGAAGGTCGGCGAGGCGCTGGCCAAGGTCCCCGCCGGCAGCGACGTGGTGCTGGCCGGCATCGGCGACCACGGCACCGTGCCCCACCTGCGGGTGGCCATGTGGAAGGGCGCGCACGCGAAGCCGGGCGCGCTGCTCGGCACCACCTCGACCCGCCGCGACGACATCGTCATCCTGCCCGACGTCGCCCCCACCGTGCTGGCCGCCGCCGGCATCGCGGCGCCGGCCACCGTCATCGGCGTCCCCTGGCACCCGGGCGCCGTGCTGACGCTGGACGAGGCGGTCTCCCACCTGCGCGAGTCGGACCTGACCGGCACCACCGTGCGCTCCACGACCGGCCTGTTCTTCACCGGGTTCGCCATCCTGCAGGTGTCGTTCTACGTCACCGCCTACCTGCTGCTCTCGCGCCGCCGGCGGCCCTACGCGGTCGGCGTCGCCGCCCTGGGGGTCGCCTCGATCCCCGTCTCCACGTACCTGGTGAACCTGCTGCCGTGGGTGCGCGCCGGCGTGCCGACCGCGGCCCTGGTCGGCGGGGTGCTCGGGATCGCGGCCCTGATCGTGCTGGCGGCCCTGGCGGGCCCGTGGCGGCGCCATCCGCTCGGCCCGCCCGCCGTGGTCGCCGGGGTCACCGCCGCCACCCTGATCGGCGACCTGCTGAGCGGCACGACCCTGCAGTTCAACAGCCTCATGGGTTACACCGCGGTCGTGGGCGGCCGCTACTACGGGCTGGCCAACATCCCCTTCGCGCTGCTCGCCACCGCCGTGCTCATGGTGACCGCCGTGGCCGCCGACCATCTGGTGCGGGTCGGCCGCCGGACGGTCGCGGTGGCGCTGGTCTCCACGCTCGGCCTCGTCGCCATGCTGCTGGCCGGCTGGCCGGGCGTGGGCAGCGACTTCGGCGGCGTGATCGCGTTCGTGCCCGGCATCGCGGTGACGGCGATGCTGGTGGCGGGACGGCGGGTGTCGCTGGTCAAGCTGGCCGGGTTCTGCGTGCTGGGCGGCGTGGCGGTGACGATCATCGCGGTGCTGGACCACACGCGGCCGGTCGCGTCGCAGACGCACCTCGGCCGGTTCGTCGGCCAGGTGATCGACGGGACGTTCTGGCCCATGATCGGCCGCAAGCTCGGCGCGATGCTCAACACCATGCTCTCGCCCAACCTCATGCCGATCGTGATCGTCGGGCTGGCGTTCCTCATCTTCGCGCTGCTGCGGCCGGCCAAGGTGAGCGCCGGCCTCGTGCCGCAGGCCTTCGCGCGCGCCCCGATGCTGCGGGCCGGCCTCGTCGGCGCGCTGGTCAGCGGCGTGGTCGGCATGCTGGTCAACGACTCGGGCACGGCGGTGCTGTCGATGGCGGTGTCGCTGGCCGTGCCGCTGGTGCTGTACGCGGGCCTGCGCTCGCCGATGCCCGAGCCCGAGGCCGACACCCGGCCCGACACGCTCGAACCCCACGGCGCGGCCCGCACCCCCGCCTGACCCCTCCGCGCACCCGCCCGCGCCCTGCCCCACCTGACCGCTCCACGTACCCGCCCGCGCCCCGCTCCCGCCGAGCCGGGGCGCGGGCGGCCCGCCCTCGCGCCGCCCGCGCTTACCTCTCCGCATACCGGCCCGCGCCCCGCGTCCGCCGAGCCGGGGCGTGGGCGGCCCGCCCTCGCGGCACCTGCCCTTGAAGTTTTCTTTTAGTTCATCGCCAAGTCTTGAAAGTTATAGCCACGAGCGATTGAGTTCGGTCGTGCAGACCCTCCGTTACGTGGCCGCCGCCGCGTCCGCGCTCCTGTTAGGAGTCGCGCTCCCGGCGCAGGCCGACCCCCAGCCCCCCGCCGAGGACGCGCTCCAGGCGTCCTCCTACGCTCCCTCCTCCACGCTCCTCGCCGACGCCACGGCCGCGGCCACCACCGCCACGCAGCGGCTGGAGACCGACAAGCGGACCCGGCCCGTCGCCCCCGGCGTCTCGCTCACCTCCTTCGACCGCTACGACGCGCTCGGCTGGCTACGCGGCGACGCCGTCACCGCCGACCTCGGCGGCGCCAGGGCCGACTACCTCTACTCCGGCGAGGTCACCAAGACCGAGCCGCTGTCCGGCCCCGCCAAGCGCGCCCGCGCCGTCGTGGCCGTCAACGGCGACTTCTTCGACATCAACGCCTCCGGTGCCGCCCAGGGCGTCGGCGTCCAGGACGGCACCCTCATCCAGTCGCCCGTCGCCGGCCACGAGAACGCCGTCGCGATCACCGGCGACGGCGTCGGCCGGGTCCTCAAGGCGTACTTCGAGGGCACCGCCACCCCGGCGGGCGGCGCGCCGATCACGCTCACCCAGTTCAACCAGGTGATCCAGAAGGACGGCGTCGGCCTGTTCACGCCGCTGTGGGGCTCCTACCCGCGGGCTCGCGCCGTCGAGGGCGCCTCCGCCGTCACCGAGGTCGTCCTCAAGGACGGCGTCGTGGCCGAGGTGCGGCAGGCGGCCGGCACCGGCCCCGTCCCCGCGGGCACGACCGTCCTGCTGGGCCGCGACGCCGGGGCCGCCGCGCTGGCCGCGCTCAAGGCCGGCGACCGGATCGACGTCGCCTACCGGCCCAAGACGTCCGACGGCAGCACGCTCAAGGCCGCCGTCGGCGGCAACTACGTGCTGGTCAAGGACGGCGTCGTGCAGAACTCCGCCGACCCGGCCGCGCACCCGCGCACCGCGGTCGGCTTCTCCGCCGACGGCCGCACGATGTACCTGCTGACCGTGGACGGCCGCCAGGCCGACAGCCGCGGCGTCACCCTCAACGAGCTGGCCGCCATGATGGCCGAGCTCGGCGCCGCCAACGCCCTCAACCTCGACGGCGGCGGCTCCTCGACCATGCTCGCCCGCGAGCCGGGCCAGGCCGACGTCCAGGTCGAGAACAGCCCGTCCGACGGCGGCGAGCGGCACGTCCCCAACGGCCTCGCCCTGTTCGCCCCCGAGGGCAGCGGCAAGCTGAAGGGCTTCTGGCTGGAGACCGCCGGCGACCCGTCCCGCGTGCCCGGCACCGGCCCGGTCGCGGGCGGCCGGCCCGACCGCGTCTTCCCCGGCCTCACCCGGCGGCTGACCGCCGCCGGCTACGACGAGACGTACGGCCCCGCCGCCGGCACCCCGGCCTGGCGCTCCGAGCCGGCCGTCCACGGTGTCGTCCGCGACGGGCGGTTCCACGCGCTCGTGCCCGGCCAGGCCACGGTCACCGCCTCGCGCGGCGCCGCCAAGGGCACGCTGGAGCTCACCGTCCTGCAGCCGCTGCGGCGGCTCGGCCTCACCACCGACCGCGTCGGCCTGCCCGGCGCCTCGGGCAGCGCCACGTTCGGCGTCGTCGGCTACGACCGCAACGGCAACTCGGCGCCCATCGAGCCCGCCGACCTGAGCCTGTCCTACGACAAGGACCTGTTCGAGGTGACGCCCGCCGACCAGGGCTACTTCACGGTCAAGGCCAAGAAGGAGACCGGCTCCGGCCTCATCACCGCCAAGGTCGGCTCGATCAGCGCCGCCGTGCCCGTCACCGTCGGCTTCGAGGACAAGCCGGTCGCCGGCTTCGACGACGCCGCGTCCTGGACGTTCGCCGCGGCCCGCGCCACCGGCTCCCTGTCGGCCACGACCGGGCAGAGCGGCGGCGGCCTCAAGCTGGCCTACGACTTCACCCAGTCCACCGCCACCCGCGCCGCGTACGCCAGCCCGCCCCAGCAGATCGTCGTGCCGGGACAGCCGCAGGCGTTCGGCATGTGGATCAACTCCACCGGCAAGGGCGAGTGGCCCAGCCTGGAGTTCTACGACGCGCTCGGCCAGTCGCAGATCCTGCGCGGGCCGTACATGACGTGGACCGGCTGGAAGTACGTCGAGTTCGCCGTGCCGGCGGGCGTCAACTACCCGCTGAAGCTGCGGCGCTTCTACGTGGCCGAGACGCGCGCCGACCAGAAGTACGCCAACGAGATCGTCATCGACGGGCTCGTCGCCAAGGTGCCGCCGTCGGTGACGGCCCCGCCCGCCGCCAAGGTCACCGACCCGGTCGTCAGGCCGGACGTGGCCGCGATGCCGTGGCGGTTCGCGGTCATGTCGGACGCCCAGTTCGTCGCCCGCGACCCCGACAGCGACATCGTCCGCAACGCCCGCCGCACGCTGCGCGAGATCAAGGCCGCCAAGCCGGACTTCCTGCTCATCAACGGCGACCTCGTGGACGAGGCGTCGCCGGAGGACTTCGCGCTGGCCAAGCGCATCCTCGACGAGGAGCTGGGCGGCGAGCTGCCCTACCACTACGTGCCCGGCAACCACGAGGTCATGGGCGGCAAGATCGACAACTTCAAGGCCGTCTTCGGCGACACGTACAAGACGTTCGACCACAAGGGCACCCGCTTCGTCACGCTCGACACCTCCCGCCTGAACCTGCGCGGCGGCGGCTTCGAGCAGGTCGCGATGCTGCGTGAGCAGCTCGACGCGGCGGCCCGCGACGCCTCCGTCGGCTCGGTCGCCGTGCTGTTCCACGTGCCGCCGCGCGACCCCACGCCCGGCAAGGGCAGCCAGCTCGGCGACCGCAAGGAGGCCGCGCTGGTCGAGCAGTGGCTCGCCGACTTCCAGCGCACCACCGGCAAGGGCGCCGCCTACATCGGCGCGCACGTCGGCACCTTCCACGCTTCGCGGGTGGACGCGGTGCCGTACTTCATCAACGGCAACTCCGGCAAGAACCCGGCCACGGCCGCCGACGACGGCGGGTTCACCGGATGGTCGCTGTGGGGCGTGGACCCGGTGACGGAGAAGGAGGCCGAGCAGGTGCGGCGCAACTGGTTCGTCGACGCGCCGGCCTGGATCGGCACGCAGGTGCGCCCGCACCTGGACGAGCTCACGCTCACGGCCCCCGCCACGCTCGCCGCCGGCGGCACCGGCCGGGTCGCGGCCGAGATCAGGCAGGGGACGCGGACGGTCCCCGCGGCGTACCCGGTGTCGGCCGCATGGTCGGGCTCGCCCAACCTGCACGTCGGCCCGGCCCGTACGGCCAAGCCGTGGCACGTGGCGGTGCTCGACCCGGAGACGGGGACGCTGACGGCGCGGCGCGCGGGGCAGGTGACGGTCGCGGTCACGGTCAGCGGGGTCACCCGCCAGGCCACGGTGGCGATCACCGCCAAGGCCGCCGCCTGACGTCCGGGCGCCCGCCCGGATCGGCGTGACCCTTTCGAGGGCGCCTGCCCGGACACGGGCGGGCGCCCTCGCCCATGCGGCGGCCCACCGCACTCCCTGCCCGCCGCATGAGGGGTACGGCCGGCGGGTACGGCGGCATCGGACGCCGCCGCACCCGGGAAGGACCGCCGATGGCCGCCGACCTCACCGAGCTCATCGACGAACTGCCCCTGGTGGACCACCACGTCCACGGGGCGACCGCGCACGACCTGTCCCGCCGCGCGTTCGAGCAGCTGATCACCGAGTCGGACCGCCCGGTGCCGCCCTGGATGACCACGTTCGACTCCCAGGTCGGGCATGCCATCCTCCGGCACTGCGCTCCCGAGCTGGGGCTCGACCCGCACGCCTCGCCCGAGGAGTACCTGGCGCGCCGGGCCCGGCTCGGCGCCGACGAGGTCAACCGGCGGCTCCTCGGCGCCTCCGGCGTGGAGCACTACCTGCTGGAGACCGGCTACCGGGGCGAGGAGATCCTGGGTCCCGGCGGCATGGCGGAGGTCACCGGCGTCCCCGTGGACGAGGTGGTGCGGCTGGAGCAGGTCGCCGAGCAGGTGGCGGCCTCCGGCTGCGGGGCGGGCGCGTTCGCGCGGCGCTTCGCCGAGGCGCTGTGGGAACGCACCCGTACGGCGCGCGCCCTGAAGACCGTCGTGGCCTACCGCCACGGCCTCGACTTCGACCCGTCACGGCCCTCGGCGGCCGAGGTCACGGAGGCGGCCGGCCGCTGGCTGGCGGAGCGCGAGGCGGCGCCGCACGAGGGACCTGGGGGAGAAGCCGGGAGAGAACTGGACGGTGGCGTCGGGGGAGGGGATGAGAGGGGGCCGGCCGGCGGGACCGGGAGAGGGCCGGACGAGGAACACGAGGAATCCTCCGGAGCGCTGGACAGCGGACCCGGCGGGAGGCCGGACAGGCGGCTCGGTCTGGTGCAGGACCCGGTGCAGGACCCGGTGCCCGGGACGGCCGCCGGGCCGGGGCGGAGCGGGTGGCGGGTCACCGACCCCGTCCTCCTGCGGCACCTCATCTGGACCGGCCTCGATCGTGGGCTGCCGCTCCAGTTCCACACCGGCTTCGGCGACCCCGACGTGGACCTGCGCCGGGCGGACCCGCTCCTGCTGCGCGGGCTCATCGAACGGGCCGAGCCGACCGGCGTGCCGATCCTGCTGCTCCACTGCTACCCGTACGTCCGGGGCGCCGGTCACCTCGCCCACGCCTACCCGGCCGTCCACCTCGACGTGGGCCTCGGCGTCACCTACACGGGCGCCCGCGCCGCCGCGCTGGTGGCGCAGAGCCTGGAGGTGGCGCCGTTCGCCAAGGTGCTGTTCTCCTCGGACGCGTGGGGCCCGGCCGAGCTGCACCACCTCGGCGCGCGGCTGTGGCGGCGGGCGCTGGCGCGGGTCCTGGGCGAGTTCGTGGCCGAGGGGGAGTGGTCGGCCGGCCAGGCGGCGCGGGTCGCCGCCATGGTGGCCGCTGGGAACGCCCGCCGCGTCTACGACCTGACCGCCCCCCGCCTCTGACTCTCGGACACCCGCCTCTGACTCCCCGCCTCTGACCGCGTCCCCGGTCAGGAGCGTGCTCCCACCGGGCTCACCTCCGACCGGACGGCTCCGGAGCGAGGTCGCCCACGAGCTCGTCCACGAGCTCGCCCACCAGGTGCTCCGCCAGCGCCACCACGGGGAGGTTCGTGGTCGCCCGGGGGATCACCGGCATGACCGAGGCGTCGGCGACCCACAGGTTGTCGGCGCCGTGCACCAGCCCTCGCCGGTCCACCACCGCCCCGGCCGCGGGGTCGGCGCCGATCGCGCAGGTGCCCACCGGGTGCCAGTAGTGGGCCGCGACACGGCGCAGCGCCGCGTCGTCCGCCGCCGGGGAGCCGCTGAACGCGTCCAGCGGCTCCCCGAGCAGCGGCCGCAGCGCGGGGGAGGCGGCCATGGCCCGGCACAGCTCCACCCCGGCCCGCAACGCCGCCAGGTCGGCTCCGGCCGGGTCCGACAGGTACGCGTGGTCGATGACGGGCCGTACCTCCGGATCGGGGGAGACCAGCCGGAGCGTGCCGCGCGAGCGCGGCGTCAGGCAGGCGGCGGGCAGCACGCACGTCCACCCGTTCCGCTCGTCGGCGCCCGTCCACGGGAGCAGGTGCAGGTCGTACGGGGCGCGCCCGCCTGGTGACAGCGCCTTGCCGATGACCTGCTCGTCGGGCACGGGCCGCACCCGCGCGTACGCCGCCAGCCGCCGCGCCAGCTCCTCGCCCGCCGCGAACCGCAGCTCGGCCAGGGGGTGGTCGTGCAGGTTGCGGCCGACCCCGGGCAGGTCGAGGCGGACCTCGACGCCCAGCGTCCGCAGGTCGGCGGCCGGTCCCACGCCGCTGCGCAGCAGGATCTCCGGGCTGCCGTACGCGCCGCCGCACAGCACGAACCGGTCCGCCTCGACGGTGACGAGGCGGCCCCCACGCCGCACGCGCGCCCGCCGCACCGCCGAGCCCTCGAACTCCAGCCGGTCGACGAGCGCGTGGTCGAGCACGCGCAGCCGCGGTTCACCGCGGACCGGGTCGAGATAGGCGAAGCCGGTGTTCCATCGGATCCCGCCGGGGTTGTTCACCGGTGACGGGCCGCAGCCCGCGCCGCCGAGCAGGTCGTCCAGGTCGTCGGTACGCGGGATCCCCGACTGCACCATGGCCTCCATGGCCGCCGCCTGGAACGGCGTGAGCTCCTCGTCCGCGTCGCGCCGCACGCGCAGCCGGCTCGCGGCGCGCTCCATCAGCCCGGACAGCGACCCGGACGTCCAGGACAGCCCCCACGCGCGGTAGTCGTCGGCGTGGCCGACGGTCTGCGAGCAGCCGTTGTGGGAGGAGCAGCCGCCGGCGACCCGGGCCCGCTCGAACGGCAGCTCCCGCCCGGCCGCCGCGCCCGGGCCCCGGTAGCCCCAGTCGTGGGTGGTGGGCAGTGTCGTGCTGTCGAGCAGCTCACGGGGCCACCGGCCGGAGCCCGCCGGACCGTAGTCGGGCCCGGCCTCGACGAGCACGACCGACGCGGAAGTGCGGCCCACCAGCCGGCCGGCGACGACCGCGCCCGCGGTTCCGCCGCCGAGCACCGCGATGTCGGCGCGGACGGGCTGGTCATGGGGGGTGGCGAGGCTTACCATGGAACGGAGTTTAATCGAACGGTCGATAAAATCAAGGAAAGGGGCGAACGGACATGGACGTCGCCATCCTCGTCTACGACGGGTTCACCGCGCTGGACGCCACCGGGCCCTTCGAGGTGCTGAGCCGCCTGCCGGACGTCCGCGTGCGGTTCGTCGCGGGGACGCCCGGCATGACCCCGGCCGACCAGCCGGGCTTCGCGCTCGAGGCCGCGCCGCTGGAGAGCATGGACCGGCCGGACGTGGTCGTGGTCGCCGGGGGCAGCACCACCCAGCGCCTCCTCGGCGACGACGCGCTGCTGACCTGGCTGCGCCGGGCGCACGAGACGAGCAGGTGGACGACGTCGGTGTGCACCGGCTCGCTCCTGCTCGGCGCCGCGGGACTGCTGGAGGGCCGCCGCGCCACCACGCACTGGTACGAGCTGGAGAGCCTGCGCGGCTTCGGCGCCGAGCCCGTGTCCGAGCGGGTCGTGGAGGACGGGAGGATCATGACGGCGGCCGGGGTCTCCTCCGGCATCGACATGGCCCTGCACGTCGTGGACCGGCTGGAGGGCGCCGCCTACGCCCAGGCGGTGCAGCTGGGGATCGAGTACGACCCTCAGCCGCCGCACGACGCGGGGTCGGTCGGCAAGGCACCGGTCGAGGTGGTGCGGCTGATGACGGACGTCATGCGCCGCTCGTACGGCCCGTCCTGGGCCGAGCTCACCACCCCGGCCACCTGAGCGCCGCACGGAGGACCGGCCCACCCGGCGCACGGAGGACCGGCCCACCCCGGCGCGGGGAAGGCCGGCCCGCCCCCGCGCGGGAGGGCCGGTCCGCGCCAGGCCCGGGCGCCGCCGCGGGTGGTCAGCTCAGGGCGGCCATCACGTGCTTGACGTGCGTGTAGTCCTCCAGCGCGTACGCCGACAGGTCCTTGCCGTAACCCGACTGCTTGTACCCGCCGTGCGGCATCTCCGAGGCCAGCGGCACGTGGTCGTTGATCCATACGCAGCCGCAGCGCAGCGCGCCCGACACCCGCAGGGCGCGGCCGACGTCGCGCGTCCACACCGACGCCGCCAGCCCGTACGGCGTGCCGTTGGCCATCCGCACCGCCTCCTCCTCGCCGGTGAACGGCTGGACTGTGACGACCGGGCCGAACACCTCCCGCTGCACCAGCTCGTCGTCCTGGCGCAGGCCCGCGACGACCGTGGGCTCGTAGAAGAAGCCGGGCCCCTCGACGGCCCGCCCCCCGGTGACGACCTCGGCGTGGGCGGGCCGGCGGTCGAGGAAGCCCGCCACCCGCTCGCGCTGGCGGGCGCTGTTGACCGGGCCGAGCGTCGTGCCGGGGTCACGCGGGTCGCCCATCACGAGCTTCGCGGCCCGGGCGGCGAGCCCGTCCACCACGGCCTCGTAACGGCGGGCCGAGACGAGCACCCGGGTGGCGGCCGTGCAGTCCTGGCCGGCGTTGTAGTAGGCGGCGCCCGCGATGACGTCCAGCGCGGCGTCCAGGTCGGCGTCGTCGAAGATCACGACCGGGGCCTTGCCGCCCAGTTCCAGGTGGACGCGCTTGAGCGTGCCGGCCGCGTGCTCGGCCACCCACCTGCCGGTCTCCACGGACCCGGTCAGCGAGACCAGCTCGACGTCCGGGTGCTCGACCAGCGCGGCACCCGGCTCGTTGCCGCCCGCGACGACGTTGAGCACCCCCGGCGGCAGGAGCTCCGCGGCCAGCTCGGCCAGGCGGATCGTGGTCACCGGGGTCGTCGGCGCGGGCTTGAGCACGGTGGTGCAGCCCGCCGCGAGCGCCGGGCCGAGCTTCCACACCGCCATCATCATCGGGTAGTTCCACGGCGTGATCTGCCCGACCACGCCCACCGGCTCCCGGCGGACCATCGAGGTGTACCCCGCCACGTACTCGCCGGCCGCACGGCCCTCCAGGCAGCGGGCCGCGCCGGCGAAGAAGCGCAGGTTGTCGGCCATGGCGCCGATCTCGTCGGAGAGCGTCACGTGCAGCGGCTTGCCGGCGTTGGCCGATTCCAGGGCGGCGAGCTCCGGGCCGTGCCCCTCGATGGCGTCGGCCAGTTCGAGCAGGGCGCGCGCCCGCACCCCCGGGGTGGTGCCGGCCCAGCCGGGGAACGCGGCGCGGGCCGCGGCCACCGCCCGGGCGACGTCCTCCGGGCCGGACAGGGGAGCGTGGGCGATCGTCCCGCCCGTGGACGGGTCGATCACGGGCGCCGTCGCGCCGCTGATGGAGGCGGTGGACTCGCCGCCGATCACGTTGCGCAGGACGGGAACATCAGACATGTGGGGATCTCCAGTGCAGTCGCAGCCCGCCTGGAAAGGCGGAGGCGTGAGGACGAGACGGGCAGAGGTGGAAAGGACGGACTCAGACGGCGCCGGAGGCGGCGCGGCGGCGCAGCTCCACCTTGTCGATCTTTCCGACGGCCAGCTTCGGCAGCTCGCCCTCCAGCCGGAACACCTTCGGCACCTTGTAGTTGGCCAGCCGCGCGCGGGCGTGGTCGCGCAGCTCACCCTCGGTCAGCGGTCCGCGCGGCACCACGAACGCGTGGCCGACCTCGCCCCACCGCTCGTCCGGGACGCCCACCACGGCGGCGAGCGCGACGGCCGGGTGCGCTTCCAGAGCCGCCTCGATCTCCCGCGGGTAGACGTTGTAGCCGCCCGACTTGAACATCTCCTTCAGCCGGCCCACCAGCCGGATGTGCCCGCCCGGCTCCTCCACGGCCAGATCGCCGGTGTGCAGCCAGCCGGCCTCGTCGATCGCGGCCCGCGTGGCCGCCGGGTCGCGGAAGTAGCCGCGGGTGATGAAGTCGCCCCGCACCAGCAGCTCGCCCGACTCCCCGGGCGCGGCGACCCCGCCGCCGGGGCGTCGCAGCACCACCTCGTAGTTCGGGTCGACCCGGCCGACGCTCCACGCCAGCGTCTCCAGCGGGTCGCCGGGATCGGTGTAGGTGACGGAGCCGGTCGACTCGGTCAGGCTGTAGCTGGTGGCGAGCCCGGCCCCCGTGCGGGACAGGGTCCGCAGCAGGCTCAGCGGGGCCGCGGCGCCTCCCCACAGGATGTGCTCCAGCGAGGAGAGGTCCCGCTCGCGCCACTCGGGCGTGCCGACCATGGCGAGCAGCTGCGTCGGGATGCAGTACAGGTGGGTCAGACGCTCGTTCTCCACCATGCGCAGCGCCCCGGCGGGGTCGAAGCGGCGCATGTAGACGACGGTGCCGCCGGCCGTGAGGACGGAGGTGCTGATGTCGCCGAGCCCGCCGATGTGGTTGAGCGGCAGGTCGCACAGCTTGCGCGGCGCGTCGCCGTACCAGCGGCCGGCCTGGACCGTCCCGCAGAACGCCAGCCCGCCGTGCGGGACGAGGGCGCCCTTCGGGCGGCCGGTGCTGCCCGAGGTGTAGATCATGGCGGCCGGGTCGAGCGGCCGCACCTGGGCGCGGGCGGAGGTGAGCAGCTCGCGGGGCACCGCCTCGCCCGTCCGGGCGAACGCCTCGTACGAGACGGACAGGCCGGGCACCTCCGTGCCGAGCGTGACGACCCGTGCCGGGGCGAGAGGGCGCAGCGCGTCGAGGATGGACGCCTGCGCGGGATCGCCGGGGCCGAGCATGCCGAACAGCACCGCCGGACCGCTGTGGCCGACGACGTGGGACAGCTCGGCGAGCGTGTACTTCGGGTTGAGGCCCACCCAGATCGCGCCGATGCTCGCCGCCGCCAGGAACACGGCGAACGACTCCGGCGCCGGATGGCCGAGCAGGGCCACCCGGTCGCCGTGCCGCACGCCCGCGGCGAGCAGCGCGGTGGCGCAGCGGTCGACCTCGTCGCGCAGCCGCTCGTACGTCCACCGCGTGCCCTCGCCGACCAGCGCCTCCCGTGAGGGACGGCGCTCGGCCCAGTGGTGGACGTAGTCGGTGATGCGCGGCAGCCGGGGGATGCTCACACCGCCACCTCCTCCTGGACATCATGCCCGGCCGCGAGCAGGCGCGCCGCGTTGCCGTGCAGCAGCGCGTCCAAAGTCTCCTCCCGCAGGCCGAGCCCGTGCCACTCCCGCAGCGCCCGCAGGTGCGGGAAGACCGGCCAGTCGGTGGCGAACAGCACCTGACCGCGCAGCACCCGGTCCATGAAGCGCAGCATCGTCTCCCAGCCCGAGCCCGGCACCCCCAGGTACTTCGGGGCCAGGCCGCCGAAGTCGACCAGCACGTTCGGGTGCCGCCGCGCCACGGCGACCATCTCCGGCACCCACGGCCAGGCCCCGTGGCAGGCGACGAGCGTCGCCTCGGGGAAGTCGCAGGCCACCTGGTCGAGGCGGGCCGGCCGCTCGCCCTCGATGGGGTGGACCCGCGAGTAGTTGACGCCCGTGTGGATCGCCACGGCCAGGCCGAGCTCCGTCGCCTTGGCGTACACCGGGTAGAGCTGGCGGTCGTCGATCGCGTGGCCGAAGAACGACGGCTGCACGTTGATCCCGCGCAGCCCGAGCGCCGCCGCCCGCTCCACCTGACGCACCGCCCGCATGATCGTGAGCGGCTCCAGCGTCACGGTGCCGAAGCCGGAGAACCGCTCCGGGCGCAGCCGCACCTGCTCGGCCACCTCCTCGTTGAGCGCGTCGGCGTAGTCGCCGTGCTCGTACTCGGCGTGCAGGACGGCGTGGCCGACGCCGGCCTCGTCCATCTCGGCCAGCAGCGCGTCCATGCCCTTGTGCCAGCCGCCGCCGATGTCCAGGACCGCCTCGTACTGCGTGTAGACGTCACCTCCGGCGGACAGCGGGGGCCGCGCCGCGCTCGGCACGCGCACGCGGAAGTCGATCACCGTCGACAGTGCGGTCGGATCCATGGGTGTCTCCTCCAGGTGAGGGTGAGAGGGGTTCAGAGCGGGAGGCCGGCGGGCCGGCGGTGCCGCCACGGGTGGGCGCGTTCGAGCTGGGCGGCCAGGGACAGGACCGTGCCGTCCTGCCACCTGCCGCCGATGAGCTGCACGCCCAGGGGGAGGCCGCCGGGCTGCTCGACCAGCGGAACGGAGATGGCGGGCAGGCCCAGCAGATTGCCCAGGACGGTGAGGGAGGCGGTCTCCTCGGCGCGCCGCAGCGGCAGCCACGGGTCGGCGTCCTGCCCCTCCCACAGCGCCCCCTCGCCCGGCGCGAGCACCGGGTTGGTGGGGGTGAGCACGACGTCCACGCCGTCCTCGCCGTCCCACGCTCGGTACATCTCCGCCGAACGCCACTGCAGCTCCAGCACCGTCGTGACGTACGCGAGCGAGTCGGTGCGGCGCGCCGCCGCGCGCAGGGTCCGGTTGAGCGGCTCGACGGCCTCCTCGTCGACGACCGGGGTGTCGGCCGAGCCCGTGGCGTACAGGACGTCGAAGCGCGGCGTGAACCACTCCGGGTCGAGCCCCGGGACGCGGTGGTCGACCACCTCGTGCCCCAGGTCCGACAGCAGGTCGGCCGCCCGGCGCGCCAGCGCCACGGCCCGCGGGTCCACCTCCGCGGGGAAGGCCGGCTGCACGACCAGCCCGATCCGCAGCGGCCGGGGGTCGCGCAGGGCGCGCTCGCGCAGCGGCACCTCCGGCCGGGGGACCTCGTACCAGGTGGTGCGCGGGGCCGCGGCGAGCTCGTCCAGGATGGCCGCCGTGTCGAGCACCGTCCGCGACAGCACGCCTTCGGTCGCGAAGCCCTCCATGTAGTGGGCGTCGGACGGCACGAGCCCGCGGCTCGGCTTCATGCCGACGAGCCCGCAGAAGCTGGCCGGCTCGCGGATGGAGCCGGCCCCGTCGGAGCCGTGCGCCACGGGCAGCAGCCCGGCCGCGACGGCCGCCGCCGCGCCGCCGCTGGACCCGCCCGGGCTGCGCCCGAGGTCCCACGGGCTGCGGGTGACGCCGTGCCGGGCCGACTCGGTGACCGACACGGTGCCGAACTCGGGCGACGTCGTCGCGCCCAGGAACACGAAGCCCGCCTGGCGCAGCGCCTTCACGGCGGGCGCGTCGTCGGCCATCACCTGGCTCCCGACGGCGTTGGAGGCGCTGCACAGCGGCCGGCCGCGCACCGGGTGCAGGTCCTTGATCGCGGTGGGCACGCCGTGGAACGGCGGGAGCGGCTCGCCGGTCGCCGCGGCCCGGGCGGTGCGGGCGTCGGCCTCGCCGGCCGCCTTCCTGGCGTCGTCGTGGTCGACGCGGCAGAAGGCGTTGAGCGCGGGGTCGATCGCGTCGATCCGCTCCAGGTAGCCGTCCAGCACCTCCCGGGCGCTCACCTCGCGCCGGGCGATGAGCCCGGCCAGCTCCATGGCGGTGGGCCAGCCCTCCGGGCCGGTGCCGACCGGCTCCCTCAGCGCGGGTCGCGGGGTCGTCTCGGTCATCGTGACTCCTTCAGCTCGTCGTCCTGGCCGGTTCGGAGGGCCCGGCGGGCGGGCCGCCAGCCGGGACGGGGAACGCTTTCGCGCAGCAGGCGGGTGTACGGGTGCGCGGGCGCGTCGAGCACGCGCGCCGTGGGGCCGCGCTCGACGATCGCGCCGCCTCGCATCACCACCACGTCGTCGGTGACCTGGCGGACCACGGCCAGGTCGTGGCTGATGAACAGGTACGCCACGCCGGTGCGCTCGCGCACGTCCGCCAGCACGTTCAGGACCTGCGCCTGGATGGAGACGTCGAGCGCGGCCACGGACTCGTCGAGGATGAGCACCCGTGGCTCGGCCGCGAGCGCGCGGGCGATGGCCACCCGCTGCCGCTGCCCGCCCGACAGCCGCGACGGCGCCGCCGCCATCTGGCGCTCGTCGAGGCCGACCAGCCCGGCCAGCTCCGCCACCCGTCCGCGCCGTCCGGCGGCGTCGAGGGAGGTGTGCAGGCGCAGCACCTCCTCCACGGCCGACGCGGGGCTCTGCCGCGGGTCCAGGCTGGAGTAGGGGTCCTGGAAGACGATCTGCACCTCGCCGCCGCGCCGCCGCCGCTCCCGCGCCGAGCGGGCCGGCCGGGAGCGGTCACGCCCGCAGGCGGTGATCCGCCCGGCCGCCGGCCGTTCGAGGCCGACGATCATCCGCGCGACCGTGGTCTTGCCCGAGCCCGACTCGCCGACGACGGCCAGCGCCCCGCCCGCGTGGAGGGTGAGGTCCACGCCGGCCACGGCCACGACGTCGCCGAACGTCTTGCGCAGCCCCTCGACCTCCAGCACGGGCCCCCGGGGATCAGGCGTGGTCATGGGACACCACCGGCTTCCCGTTCCGGTCGCGGAGCAGTCCGCGCAGCTCCTCGGCGCGGGCGCAGGCCGCCTGCCCGCCCGCGAGGGGCAGCAGCTCGGGCCGCCGTTCGTGGCAGGCGTCGCGGGCGTGCGCGCAGCGGGGGCCGAACGCGCATCCGGGCGGCGCCTCGAACGCCGACAGCGGACGGCCCGGCGTGGCCGGCAGCCGGTCGGCGCGCCGGGCCAGGGACGGCCGGGCCGCGGCCAGCGCCGCCGTGTACGGGTGGAGCGGGTCGTCGTGGAGCAGCGCCGACGCGCGTACCTCCATGACGCGTCCCGCGTACATCACCGCGGTGCGGTCGCAGACGGCGGCGGCCAGCTCCAGGTCGTGGGTGATGAACAGCAGGGCCAGCTCCCGCTCGCGGCGCAGCTCGTCGAGCAGCGCCATGACCTCGGCCTGCGTGGTGACGTCGAGCGCGGTCGTCGGCTCGTCGGCCAGCAGCAGCCGCGGCTCGGCCAGCAGCGCGGCGGCGATCATCACGCGTTGCAGCAGCCCGCCCGACAGCTCGTGCGGGTACTGGCGCAGCCGCCGCGCGCCCGCCGCGATCCCGACCTCGTCCAGCACGCGGACCGCGCGCTCCTCGGCCGCCCGCCGCGACAGGCGCCGGTGCGTCCGCAGTCCCTCGGTCAGGAAGTCGCCCACGGTCCGGACGGGGTTCACATGGGCCCGCGGATCCTGGAAGACCATGGCCACGTCGGTCCGCAGCGCGCGCAGCGCCGCGCCGCGCAGCGAACCGACGTCCTCGCCCCGGTAGCGGATCACGCCCTCGGTCCGCGCACCCGGCGGCAGCAGCCGGACGATCGCGCGGGCCGTCATGGACTTGCCCGAGCCCGACTCGCCCACGAGGCCGACCGCCTCGCCCGCGGCGATCGACAGGGACACGTCCCGGAGCACCGGCCGTTCCTCGCCCTCCACGGGCAGGAACACGGTGAGCCCCTCGACGTCCAGCAGGGAGGCGTTCACGCGGCGCCTCCCCGCCGCCCGGTCCGCCGCCCGGTCCGCAGCCCGGTCCGCCGCCACGGGCGCCCGCCCGCGCCCGCGGCGCCGGGCAGCCGTTCGCCCAGCACGTTGAACGCCACCACCAGCACCACCACGCAGCCGCCGGCCAGCAACGCCTCGGCCGGGTAGCCCTGCAGGACCCCGGAGCGCCCGCTCGCCACCATGACGCCCCAGTCCGCGTCGGGCGGCTGCACGCCGAGGCCGAAGAAGGACACGATCGCCAGGTCCACCATCGCGTACCCGAAGAACAGGGTGGCCTGGGCGGCGATCAGCGGCAGGAGGTTGGGCACGAGGTGGCGCAGGCAGATCGCGAGCGCGCCCGCCCCCTGCACCTCCAGCGCCCGCACGTATGGCTTGCCCCGCTCGGCCAGCGCCGCGCCGCGCAGCAACCGGGCGATGTACGGGACGTAGGCCACGGCCAGTGCCACCACCGCCGCCCCGAGCCCGGGGCCGAAGACCGCCGCGACCAGCATCGCCAGCAGCACGCCGGGGAAGGCGAAGACCACCTCCAGCGCCGCCGACACCGCCGCGTCCAGCCAGCCGCCCGCCCAGGCCGCCGCGATCGCGAGGGCCGTGCCGGCCGCCATGCTCAGCGCGACGACGAGCAGCGGCCCGAGCAGCGAGGTCCGCGCCCCCTCCAGCAGGCGGGCCAGCAGGTCGCGCCCCTGCCCGTCGAACCCGAGCGGGTGTCCGGGCGCGGGCGGGGCGTAGGCGCTGGCGAAGTCGCTGGCGTTCGGGTCGGCGGGCGACAGCGCCGGGCCGAGCACGGCCAGCACCACCGCCACGACGACGACGCCCGCGGCCGCGGTCCCGAGCGGGCCGAGCCCGGCGCGACGGATCGTCCCCGCTCCCGCCCGCCGCGCCACGGTGATCCCGGTCATGACCGGCCTCCCAGCGTGATCCGGGGGTCGAGCAGCGCCGCCCCCACGTCGACCAGGGTGTTGACGAGCACGAACGCGGTGACGAGCACCAGCGAGACGCCCTGGACGACCGCGAAGTCCTTCGACAGCGCGGCGTTCACCAGCGTCGCGCCCAGGCCGCTCAGCCCGAAGGCGCGCTCGACCACGGCCGCCAGCGCGATCATGGAGGCGACGGTCATGCCGGTGAGCGTGCCGATGGGCACGGCCGCGTTGCGCAGCGCGTGGCGGCGCACGACCGCCGCGTACGGGATGCCGCGGGCGACGGCCGTCTGCACGTGCTCGCGGCCCAGCTCCTCGCGCACCGAGGTGCGGGTGATGCGGGCGACGGCCGCCGCGGCGGCCGCCGCCAGCGCGAGCGCCGGGAGCGTGAGGTGCCGGACCCCGTCCCACAGCCCGGCGCCGTCGCCGAGGGCGGGCAGCCAGCGCAGGCCGACCGCGAAGACCCCGATGAGCGCCATCGCGGCCACGAACGGCGGCACGGCCACCACCACGGCCGTCGCCGCGACCACGACCGTGTCCACGGTCCCGGGCCGCAGCGCCGCCAGCAGCCCGGCCGCCACGCCCGCGACCACCACGATCAGCGCCGCGTACCCGATCAGGCCGAGAGTGGTGCCGGCGCGGGCGGCGATGAGGGCGGAGACGTCCTGCCGGAGCTGGATCGACACGCCGAGGTCGCCGCGCGCCGCGCCGCCCAGCCAGGAGGCGTAGCGCACGAGGAACGGCTCGTTCAGGTGGTAGCGCTCGACGAGCAGCGCGACGGTCTGCGGCGGCAGGGACCGGCCGCCGGACAGCGTCGTCAGCGGGTCGCCCGGGGCGGCCGACAGGCCGGCGAAGACCACCAGGCTCGACACCAGCAGCGTCGCGGCCAGCATGACCAGCCGCCGGACGAGGTAGGAGGCCATGCCTCAGCCCACCGCCCCGAGCCGGTCCGCCCACGGCGCGAACAGGTGCTGGGACGAGACCGTCGCGCCGCTCAGCCGCGCGTTGAGCACGAGCACGGTGTCGGGGGCGACGACCGGGATCCACGGCAGGTCGCCGGTCACGGTCCGCTGCGCCCGCACGGTCAGCTCGGCCCGTTCCTTCGGCCCGGCCGCGCCGCGGGCGCGCTCGAGCAGGTCCGCCGCCTCGGCGCTGCGGTAGCCGCCGTAGTCCTGCGGGCCGCCGGGCAGGGCGAAGGAGGCGTAGAGGGCACCGGGGTCGGCCCAGTTGGGATAGTTGGTGGTGAAGAAGCCGTCCACGTCGGCGCGGGCCTTCGGGTCCAGGAAGAAGCCGCCGTAGGCGTCGGCGGAGACCGCCTTGAGCCGGGGCTTGAGCCCGATGCGCTCGGCGGCCGTCTTGAACAGGTTGGCCTCGGTGACGAGCTTGTTCAGCTCGTTGCTCATGCCGAACGTCACGGTCTTCCCGCTCGCGCCGGCCTCCTGGACGAGGCGGCGCGCGGTCTCCAGGTCCGCCTTCGGGTCGGGCAGGGCGCTCCAGGCGGCCTCGAACGTGCCGCGCTCGTAGCCCCAGGTGCCGGGTGTGCCGAGCGCGCGGGCCGGCTGGGCGGTGCCCTTGTAGAGGGTGGCGACGTACGCCTCGCGGTCGATCGCGAGGGACAGGGCCCGGCGCACGCGCGCGTCGGCCAGCGGGCCGCGGCGCAGGTCGGCCACGATCAGCGCGTCGATCAGGTACGACGGCCCCTGGTACACCTTGACCGCGTCGCTCGCCCGGACCTGGTCCATCGTGGACAGCGGCAGCTCCAGGTAGGCGCCGTCCACCTCCCCGGTCAGCAGCGCCGCCGTCAGCGTGGCCTCGTCCGGGATGCCCTTGAAGTCGATCCGGCCCGTCAGGGGCACGGCCGAGCGGTTCCAGTACGCGTCGTTGCGCACGACCGACAGGACGTCGCCGGTGCGCCACTCGCCGAGCTTGTACGAGCCGGTGCACATGGCCCCGCCCCGCGCGGTGCCGTAGTCCTTGCCCTTCGCGGTGACATACGCCTTGGACACCACCATGCCCGGCATGTACGACAGGACGTCGCGCAGCCAGTGGTCGGGCCGGCTCAGCTTCAGCGTGACCTCCAGCGGGCCGGTGGCCTTCACGGAGGTGACGCGGCTCAGCACGGGCACCCAGTAGCCGCCGCCCTTCGGGTCGCGGTTGCGCTCGATGCTGAACGCGACGTCCTCGGCGGTCATGGGGGAGCCGTCCCAGAACCGCACGCCCTCGCGCAGCTTGAGGACGGCCGTACGCGGGTCGGGGTACTCCAGCGAGGTCGCCAGCCCCGGCCCGGGGGAGCCGTCGGGGCCCTGGCGGAACAGCGACTCGCACATGAGGCTCGTCACGGTGATCTCGGGATAGTCGCCCGCGGTGATGGGGTCGATGGAGGTGGTGCCCCGGTACAGGGCCCAGGTGACCCGGTCCGCCCGGCCGGTGCCGGGCGGGGTCGTGGTGACCAGCTCGCGCCGCGCCGCGCCGCCCGGAGCGCCGCTGTCCGCCGTGTTCGCGGGGGCGCCGCCGGTGGTGTCCCGGTAGCAGCCGGCCGTGGTCATCGCCAGGGTCGCCGCCGTGGCCGCGAGGACCGTCTTCCGCATGCCTTGCATCTGTTGAACCGCCCATGGTGCTCGGGGGCGCTGCCGTCCCAGCCGGTTAAGTAATCGAACGATCGCTCAAATATGTGCCCGCGTCAAGGCACTTCTGACAGAAGGGATGTTTCTCAGAGGGTCGTCCCGACCTCGTCCAGGGCGTCGCCGAGGACGTCCAGGAACAGGTCGCAGTCCGCCTCGCCCAGCGCGAGCGGCGGCTTGATCTTGAGAACGTTGTCGCACGGACCATCGGTGGACAGGAGCACGCCGCGCGCCTTCACCGCCTCCTTCACGGCCGCCGCCTGCGCCGTGGCCGGCCGGCGGTCGTCCAGGCTGAGCTCCACGCCGAGGAACAGGCCCTCGCCGCGCACGTCCCCGACCAGCGGGTGGCGCTCCTGGAGCGCGCGCAGGCCGCCCAGCAGCCGCTCGCCGAGCCGCCGCGCCCGCGCCTGGAGCCGCTCGTCGCGGATGACGTCGAGCACCGCGAGCCCCACCTCGGCCGAGACGGGGTTGCCGCCGAAGGTGTTGAAGTACTCCATGCCGTTCTCGAACGAGCGCGCGATCTCCGGGGTCGTCACCACGGCCGCGAGCGGATGGCCGTTGCCCATCGGTTTGCCCAGCGTGACGATGTCGGGCGTGACGCCCTGCGTCTCGAACCCCCAGAAGTGCCGGCCCACCCTCCCCAGGCCCACCTGGACCTCGTCGGACACGCACACCCCGCCGGCCGCGCGCACGAGCGCGAACGCCTCGCGCAGGTAGCCGTCCGGGTAGACGATCTGACCGCCGCAGCTCTGCAGCGACTCGGCGAAGAACGCCGCCGGCCGCCGTCCCGCCGCGCCCAGTTCGGCCAGCCGCTCCGCCACCGACGCCGCGTACCCGCGCCCCAGGTCGCGGTCGCGGCCCTCCCGCAGGCGCCCGCGGTAGGGGTCGGGCAGCTCGCACACGTGCGTGGCGCGCGGCTTGCCCCGCCCGCCCCGCCTGTCGAACTTGTACGGGCTGAGCGCGATCTGCGAGCTCAGATGGCCGTGGTAGGCGTGGTCCAGGACCAGCACGTCCTCGGCGCCGGTGTGCGCGGTGGCCAGGCGCAGGGCCAGGTCGTTGGCCTCGGAGCCGGAGTTGACGAAGAAGCACACGCGCAGCGGGTCGGGCAGCAGCTCGACCAGCCGGTGCGCGTACGCGACGACCGACTCGTGCAGGTAGCGGGTGTTCGTGTTGAGCAGCGCGGCCTGCCGGTGACCGGCCTCGACCACCCGCGGGTGACAGTGCCCGACGTGGCAGACGTTGTTGACCAGGTCCAGCCAGCGGCGGCCGGAGGCGTCGTAGAGGTGGGCGCCCTCCCCGCGCACGATGTGCAGCGGCTCGCGGTAGGACAGGCCGAGCGCGCGGCTGAAATTGACGCGGCGGCGCGCCGCGAGGTCCCGCGCCGCCCGCCGGGGCGCCGCGGGACCGCCGTCGGGAGGGACGGGCCGTTCCCGGGGACGTGGGTGGAGCAGCGCGCCGGGGTGGAGGCTGACGCCGGTCCACAGGCCGGCCTCGCCGGCGGGCGCCGCCCAGGGGAACGCGGCTCCGAGGCCGGCGAGATGCGTGACGAGCTGCACCCCCAGCGTCGCCGCTCCCCGCGCGGGAACGGCCAGGGTGCCCAGGGGGGCGCCCGCCGGAAGCCGCGTCCCGGGCCGCAGCCGTGTCAGGGAGGCCGGGGCGAGGCGCCGGTAGAGCGTCCAGAACGGCTCCCCGTCACCGGTGCGATGCTCCAGCACCACGACCCCCTCGCCCTCGGCGCGCACCGCGTGGACGACCGAGGGGAGCGGGCACCGCACGGGGGCTCCGGCGACGGCGGCCACCTCGACCCCGAGCCGCACCGCCGGCCCGGTCTCATCCGCCTCCGTGCCGCCCTCTCGTTCCGTGCCGCCCTCCCGTTCTGTGCCGCCCTCCGGCTCCATGTCGTCCGGCGACGGAGCGGGGGCGACGAGATCGCCGTACGCGCCCACGACGCCGCCCTCCAGCCCTTCCTCCAGCGGCGGCAGCGGCCGTGCCTCGTCCGCGTCGAGATGACGGCGCACGGCACGGGCCCGGGGGTCCGGCGCGTACCCGACGGCGTCGCGCAGCCGGAAGTGCGCGAGGCCCGGGTCCGTGCCCGCCAGGCGCCGCAGCGCCTGCGCCATCCCGTGCCGGCTGACCAGCAGGTACGCGTTGCCCGGGTCCTGGGCGTGGTGGTGGGCCGACAGGCACAGGCTGATCGCCAGCCGCGTGCGCATCAGGTCGAACAGCACCTCCAGCTCCTCCGGGCGCGGCGGCGTCACCTCGTCGTACCCGGCCAGCAGCGGCAGGACCGCTCCGAGCGGGTCGGCGTGCCCCTGCGCCGCGTACGCCGCGGCGATCGCCAGGCCGCACACGCGCGGATTCCACGCCACGTCGCCGAAGTCGATGAGCCCGGTCACCGCGCCCCTGTCGTCCACGAGGATGTTGAGCTCGTTGGCGTCGTTGTGGATCACCTGGTGCGGCAGCGCGGCCAGGCGCGGCGCGACATGGGCGCGGTAGCGGTCGAAGACCTCGTCCACCAGCGGCCGGAGCTCTCCGGCCACCAGCGGCGCCAGCCCGGCCACCCGGGGCGCGCTGGTGAGGCTCCACAGCAGCTCCCGGCGCATGCCGGGGTGGGTGAAGCCGCGCAGCGCGAGATCGACGGCGGCGACGTGCCGCCCGAGGTCGCGCAGCCGCTCCTCGGTCGGCCGGACCTGCGCCCAGGGGCGGCCGTCCATCCAGGTGAGCACCCGGGCGGCCCGCGTGCCGTCCGGCCAGGGCACCGGCACGGTGTGCCGCCCGTCGCGGGCCGCCACCGGGCGCGGCGCGGCGGGGGCGCCGGGCGCCGAGGCGAGGTGCAGCAGCGCGGCGTCCTGCAGGTCGAGCTCCACCGGGTCGGCGCCCGGTGCGTGGATCTTCAGGACGTAGCGGTCGCCGTCCGGGGTGGTCAGCCGGTAGTTGCGGTCCTGCTCGCCCGGCAGCGGCTCCAGCCGCCCCTCCAGCCCGAACAGCTCCCGCGCCACGCCCGAGGCGAGCGCCGGCTCACCGGGGTCTCGCGGCGTCTCCTCGGCGGGGGACAGGTCCGTACGCGTCACGTGGATCTCCGCTCACCGTCCGGCGTCGCCGCCGGACACAATGCAAATCTGATCGAACGATCGCTCAAATTCAGCGCACTGTCAAGACCCTGGCGCCGTCCTCCTGATCAGCCGGAAGGGACGGCGCCGGGGCCCGGCGGGTCAGAGACCGGAGGGCTTGCGGCGCGGCTCGATGGCCAGCTCGACGCGCTCCAGCAGTGTGTCCGGCTCCGGCACGCGCAGGTCGCGCGCCTCCAGCGGACGCCCGTCGCGGTTGGCGCCCATCAGCGCGAGCCCCATGTCGGCGAACCGCTCGCAGAGCTCGGCGATGCCCAGCTCGCCCGTGGGCCGGAACCACTGCGCGACGCCCGTCGCCATCTGCAGCATGGCCAGCCGCGCCACGCTGCCGCGGTCCTTGAAGACCCCCGCCTCGACCCCCGCACGGAGCGTGTCCGCCCAGACCTCCTCATAGGCGTCGCGCATCCGCTGGATGTCGCGCCGGGCCGCGCCGGTCAGCGCCTGGAACTCGTGGTCGGCCACCTTGGCGGCGCGCGGGTTGCGGGCGTGGAAGGCGACGTGGACGGCCATCAGAGCGGCCAGGCGCTCGGCCGGGTCGTCCACGTCGGCGACCGTCTGCGCGCTCGCGGTGGTCAGCGCGTCCATGACCCGGCGGGAGACCGCCTCCAGCAGCTCGTCCTTGGAGGAGGCGTAGTAGTACATCGCCGAGACGGCCACCCCGGCGGCCTCGGAGATGTCGCGGATGCCGGTGCCGTGGAAGCCGCGCTCGGAGAAGAGCCAGCACGCGGTCCGCAACAGGCCCAGCTCCGTGCGCGCCGACTGCGCCCGTCTGGTGGACGTCGCCTTCATCCTGCCGCCCTTGGTGCGCTGGCTGCCGCCCGTCTGGTTGGTCGTGGCCATGGCGCCGACTATCCCACAGTCAGGACGGCGGCGGGGTTCGCGACCGTCAGCGTCGTGATCTCCTTGTCGGACATCCCCATGCGCCGCATGAGCGGGACGACGCTGTCGAGGACGTGCGTGTACCCGGGGCCGCCGTAGCGGCGCAGGTAGACCTTCTGGCAGATGTCCTGGGAGACGAGCAGCCGGTCCAGGTGGCCGGCCTCGGCCAGCGCCTGCAGCCATTCGACGCGGGTGCGGTCGTTGGGGCGGCGCGCGTCGGGGTTGAAGGCGTAGTAGCTGGACTCCTGGCCGAACAGGTCGAGCTCCAGATAGCACCCCGTACCCGCCAGTGCCAGCAGGTCCTCGGCCCGCCACAGCGTGCGGTCCAGGTGGGACATGACGACCCGCTCGGGGACGCCGCCCGCCTCGGCGACCACGCGCATCGCCTGGAGCGGCGCGTCGGGATGGCGGCCGGGGTGGATCTGCAGCGGCGCCCCGGTGGCGGCCTGCGCGAGGCAGGCCGCGCGCAGCACCTTCTCCTCGACCGGGTGGACCGGCCAGCTCAGGCCGATCTCGCCGATGAGCCCGGCGCGGACGCCGGTGTCGCCCACGCCCTCCTCCACGTCGCGCACGATCTCGTCGCGCACGGCCTCCATCGGTGTCCGGGCGAGGCCGGGCGGATGGTAGTCGCGGCAGTAGTAGCCGCTGCCCATCACGATGTGCACGCCGCTCGCCCGCGACACCCGCGCCAGCCCCAGCGGATCGCGCCCCAGGCCGACGGGGGAGGAGTCGACCACCGTGCCGCCACCCGCGGCGCGGTAGAGGCCGAGCTCCCCGGCGGCGTCGTCCTCGGAGAGCAGGCGCAGGTTGTCGAGGTTGAGGACGGTGCGGCGGATCCAGTCGTAGGTGTCGGGGCGCACCGGGTCGTTGATGCGGGCGCGCACCGAGGCGGGGAACTCCGGGGCGACCCGGCCGGCCGCCCCGGGCGGGACGTCGTCGTCCCCCGCCACCGGCCGCAGGCCCGACGGATGGATGATCGCCGACATGTCGCACAGGACGTGTTCGTGCGGCTGCGTGTGCCCGAGCGCGTCGGGGGAGACGTCCCCCAGCACGGTGCGCACACGGCCGGCCGCCGCCCCCGTAAGCTCCGCCATGCGGGTTATTCTATCGATCGTTTGTACAAACAAGCAATGCGCTCAGCGTGCTGGGGCATCACTCCTTGATCGACAACCGCTGGACGTCGGTGTCCTCAAGCCTGACCGGGTTGTCCGGCATCGCCGTATAGGTGCCCGCCGAGGTGACGACGTACTTCGCCTGCTCCGGATTGAGCAGCGAGGCCGGCGAGTCGGGATAGGTCTCCAGGAACAGCATGTAGGTGACGCCGGTCTTCAACGGCGTCGCGTCCGCCTCCTCGTAGGTCACGCCGTCCAGCGTGCCGCCGAGCTCCTTCACCTGGATGACCTGGCCGACCCGGGCGAGCCCCTTGCGCACCTTGACCACCTCGACGGAGCTGACCGTCATGACGGTGGGCGGCGCGGCGGGCGGAGCCGCCGGATCGGGCGTGGCCCCGGCGTTCGGATTGAGCCGCGGATCGGTCTCGCTGTCGTCATCCGCCGGTTCGACCTCGGTCATGACGTGTTTCGTCCCGGTCAGCCGGCCCTCGATCACCAGCTTCGCCCCGGCGAACAGCGCGTCGGCGCTGTCGTACGCCGGATAGTCGGCCGCGTACACGACTGTTTTCTGCTCCGCCGCGCAGGCGGACATGAACAGCACGGCCAGGGCGACCGCCCCGAGTCGCCGCATTCGAGCCTTCATCGGCTTCGACTCCCGTTCTCGTCGTGAATGTCGTCGGGCGAGGCCGGGGGTCAGTAATAGGCGTTGACGTCGGAGACGTCGTGCGCCTGCGGTTTGGTCATCGTGTCGCGGTTTCTGCTGCTGTTCATGATGGACGTCGTGCTGTTGTGCGCGAGATTGAGCGCGTGCCCGAATTCGTGCACGAGGACGCCCGTCACGTAGTTGGAGAAATTGCTCGCATCCCGGTTGATGGTGCGGGAGTTCAGCTTGATGTAGAAGCAGCTGTCGCCGCATCGGGTGTAGTGGCCGTACCAGGTGTTCCGATACGACTTCACGGTGATGGTCGAGCCGGAGTTCCGGTTCTTGTAGAGGTCGGCGGGCGAGGAGGTGGCGTTCCAGTTGGCCAGCGCCTTGTTCATCGGCTTCTGCCAGGTGTCGTTGTAGTTGTAGGGGTAGACGCCGATGCGGGCGATGAGCTGGCCGGTTCCGTTCCAGTGCGCGGACGCGGGGGTCGCGCTGACGCTCACACAGAGGATTCCGGCGACTGCCGCGGCCAGTGATCGCGAGACTTTGGACAATGCCACGATCCACTCCGATCGTGAGGATTATCGGTTCACATCTGCGGAAACCGTTTGCAAGCTGCGACGCTACTCGACGCGCGGATATCCGCACAAGATCAACGCAGAGTTCCGGAAACCACCGTATCCGTCATATCGGCCGGTCCTTCCCTGCGCGGGGAAGCGGCGCGGATATCGGCCCGGAAAAATCGGCCCGGAAGAATCGGCGCGGCCCCCGAGGCGCGCGGCGTACGGCCGGGAGCCTCGGGGGCCGGCAGGGGTCGGACGGGTTCAGAGGAAGCTGACGTTCTGGGCCAAGGTGAGGCGGTCGGAATAGTTCACGGTGGCGGTCGAGCGCCGCATGTAGGCGCGCCAGGCGTCCGAGCCGGACTCGCGCCCGCCGCCCGTCTCCTTCTCCCCGCCGAACGCCCCGCCGATCTCCGCCCCGGACGTGCCGATGTTGACGTTGACGATCCCGCAGTCGGAGCCCGTCGCCGAGGTGAACAGCTCCGCCTCACCCACGTCGCGGGTGAAGACGCTGGACGACAGGCCCTGCGGCACCGCGTTGTTCAGCGCGATCGCCTCGTCCAGCGTGCGGTACGTCTGGACGTACAGGATGGGGGCGAACGTCTCCTCCCGCACGATGCCGTTCTGCCCCTCCACGCGCACGATCGCCGGCTCGGCGTAGAACGCGGCCGGGGCGGCCTGCGCCAGGCGCCGGCCGCCGCCGGCCAGCAGCTTGCCGCCCTCGGCCCGCGCGGTGTCCAGGGCGTGCCGCATCGCGTCGTGCGCCTGCCCGGTGATGAGCGGCCCGACCAGCGTGGCGTCGTCGAACGGGTCGCCGATGGGCAGCCGGCCGTACGCGGAGGTCAGCCGGTCGAGGAGGGCGCCCGCCACGTCCTCGTGCGCGATGAGCCGTCGCAGCGTGGTGCAGCGCTGCCCGGCCGTGCCCGCGGCGGCGAACACGATGGCGGACGCGGCGAGGTCCAGGTCGGCCGACGGGGCGACGACGGCGGCGTTGTTGCCGCCCAGCTCCAGCAGCGTGCGGCCGAAGCGCGCGGCCACCCGGGGGCCCACCTGGCGTCCCATGCGCACGGAGCCGGTGGCGCTGACCAGGGCCACGCGCGGGTCGTCGGCCAGCAGCTCCCCGAGGACGCGGTCGCCGAGCAGCAGCCGGTGCACCTCGCGCGGCGCGCCGGTCTCGTCGGCCGCCCTGGCGAGCAGGCGGTCGCAGGCCAGCGCGGTGAGCGGGGTCAGCTCGGACGGCTTCCACACCACGGTGTCGCCGCAGACCAGGGCGACGGCGGTGTTCCACGCCCACACGGCCGCCGGGAAGTTGAACGCCGAGATGACGCCGACGACCCCCAGCGGGTGCCAGGTCTCGGTGAGCCGGTGGCCGGGCCGCTCGGAGGCGATGGTGCGCCCGTAGAGCTGGCGGGACAGGCCGACGGCGAAGTCGCAGATGTCGATCATCTCCTGGACCTCGCCGAGCGCCTCCGAACGGATCTTGCCCGCCTCGATCGTGACGAGGTCGGCCAGGTCCGCCTTGTGCTCGCGCAGCAGGTCGCCCAGCCTTCGCACCAGCTCGCCGCGGCGCGGCGCGGGCACGGCCCGCCAGGTCAGGAACGCGGCGTGCGCGGCGGCGACCGCCTCCTCCGCGGCGTCGGCGGTGGTGGCGGCCAGGTCGAGCAGGCTCCCGCCGGTGATGGGCGTGCGGGCCCGCACGCCGTGGCCCTCGGCGGGGACGGCGTCCAGGCGGGCCAGGACGTCGAGCGCGCGCCGCCGCAGCGCGTCGGTGGAGGGAAGTGTGGAGGGAAGCGCGGTCGCGGTCATGGGTGAGTCTCCGTGAGGGGGGAGGGGCGGGGATCGATGTGGGGGCGCGCCCGTCAGGGGACGGTGGGGGTCGATGGGGGGCGGCCGTCAGGGGACGGTGGGAGTCGATGGGGGGGCGGCCGTCAGGGGACGGTGGGGGTCGATGGGGGGCGGTGGCCGGTCAGAGGACGGCGGGGAGGCCGAGGGCGCGGGCGGCCTGCCGGAGGGAGCGCTCCTGCTGGGCCTCGTAGAGCGCGAACGGGTCCAGCACCTCGCGGCCGATCGCCTCCGACAGCAGCCCGAGGTCGTACCCGGCGCCGGTGAGGCTGTCGTCCTTGACGCCCTCGCCGCTGAGGTTCGACTGGAAGATCCCGGCCGCCGAGCGGGGCAGGAAGTCCTCGTACACGATGGGCTCGGCGCGCAGCCAGCCGGCGTCCAGCAGCGCGGCCAGGTCGGCCACCGGCGGGCGGCCGTCGCGCGGGCGGTCCTCGACCGCGTGGTAGGTGAAGAACCCCATGCGGCGCACGGCGAGGTCCCGCTCGGATGCGGGGAACTCCCGCTCCCAAAGGGAGCGCGCCACCGCGTCGCGGCGCGCCGCCTCGCCCCGCCCGGCGCCGGCCGGAGAGCCGCCCGAGACCGACGAGCCGCCCGCCGAGGAGCCCCCCGAGACCGAGGAGCCGGCGGGGACGGTCTCGCGGGCCAGGTGGTCGGCGCGGGACATCAGGTCGTCGTAGAGGCGGCGCCCGTCGCGGGTGAGCGCGATCCCGCGCGCCTCCACCTCGCCGAAGCGCACCCGCAGCGATCCCGTCGTCACCGTCCCGTCCGGCTCCCGCAGGACGCGCGGCTCGGCCAGCGCCCGGAACGACGTCTGCCGCAGCAGCACGTCGGGCCCCGCCCACCGGGGCGGCCCCTGGATCGCGTCGATCATGGTGATGCCGCGCCCGGTCATCCGCCGGTACAGCTCGTCGATGTCGAGCACGCGCGGCGTCAGGTGGTTGATGTGCGTGCTCGCCACCCCGCCGATGTCGGCCGCGACCGCCGACACGCGCTCCAGCTCCTCGTACCAGGCCCGGTCGATCGGCTCGGCGGACAGCGCGAACGCCTCGACCGCGAGCCGCAGGAAGCGCTCGGCCCGCTCCTCCGGCAGCCCGCCCTCGGCCTCGGCCTCGGCGGCGAGCTCCAGCAGCTCCGGCGGGAACAGCCGCCTGGCCGACAGGAACGCCTCCAGCCGCCCCCGCAGACCGGCGTCGAAGAAGCGCGGGTCGCCGGGGGTGAGCATCGAGGTGAACACCCGGAACGGGTTGACGGCCAGCTCGTCCTCCGTCACCGGCCGGAAGGCCGTCGAGACGACGGGCACGGCGCTGGAGGCCGTGTCGCGCAGATCGTAGAAGCCGACCGGCCGCATGCCCATCGCCCCGAAGATCCGCGCCACCTGCCGC
Source organism: Nonomuraea roseoviolacea subsp. carminata (assembly GCF_024172185.1). Classification (GTDB taxonomy): domain Bacteria; phylum Actinomycetota; class Actinomycetes; order Streptosporangiales; family Streptosporangiaceae; genus Nonomuraea; species Nonomuraea roseoviolacea. Next base: position 9,172,195 of record NZ_JAMZEC010000001.1, on the reverse strand, counting down.
AGCTCGCCGGGTGTGCCGACGCGGATGGCGCCGTGCCGCTCGGCCGTGACCCGGCCGATGGAGCCCAGCCGTTCCGCCCCGGCCCCGGCCCGCCGCAGGACGTCGAGGTTGACCTCGTGGGAGACCTCCACGAGCGTCCGGTACGCGGGGACCTCCCGGCCGTACATCTCGGACAGGCGGCGCGCGAACGCGGCACGCAGCCGCCCCTGGGTGATCGATGACATGCGTTGCCTTTCCCGGTGGTGCGCGAAGAAGAGCGGGATCAGAGGGCTTCGGCGATCAGCTCGGCGAGGTGGGTGGCCCGGCGTCCGGCGCCCTGGGCGATCTGGGTGCGGCAGCTGAAACCGTCGGCCAGCACGGCGGTGTCCGGCCCGGCGGCGCGTACGGCCGGCAGCAGCACCTGCTCGCCCGCCGCCACCGACACCGCGTAGTGCTCCCGCTCGAACCCGAAGTTGCCGGCCAGCCCGCAGCAGCCCGACCGCAGCACGGTGTTGTCCACGCCCATGCGCCGCAGCAGCTCGGCGTCGGCGTCGAAGCCGCTGGTGGCGTGCTGGTGGCAGTGGGTCTGGCTGATCGAGCGGCCCCCGGCGCGGGGCGGCTCCCAGCCGGAGCGGACCAGCAGCTCGGCCAGGCCCACGGCCGACCCGGCGAGCAGGCGGGCCCGCCCGTCCTCGTGCAGCAGCTCGGGCAGGTCCGTCCTGAGCGCGGCCGTGCAGCTCGGCTCCAGCCCGACGACCGGCACGCCCGCCTCCAGCGACGGGCCGAGCGCGTCCAGGGTCCGGCGGCCGAGGCGGCGGGCCGTGCCGAGCTGGCCGGTGGTGAACCAGGTCAGGCCGCAGCACTGCGTGCCCGGCGGCACGCGCACCTCGTATCCGGCGGCCTCCAGCACCCGCACGCCGGCGCGCAGCACCGACGGGGCGAAGTGGTTGTTGAAGGAGTCCACCCAGAGCGTGACCGGCCCGCGCGGAGCCCCGCCCTCCAGAACGGGGGCGGGCCGGCGCCGGAACCACGACAGGAACGTCCGGTCGGCGAAGCGCGGCAGCTCGCGCTCGGCGGCGATCCCGCCGAGCCGCTTGACCAGCGGCGACAGGCGCGAGGACAGGACCGCGTTCACCAGGCGCGGCATCCGGGAGGCGGGCCGGGCGAGCAGCGGCAGCCAGCCCATGGAGTAGTGCGAGGCGGGCCGCACCCGGTGGCGGTAGTGATGGTGCAGGAACTCCGACTTGTAGGTCGCGACGTCCACGCCCACGGGGCAGTCCACGCTGCACCCCTTGCACGACAGGCACAGGTCGAGCGCGTCGCGCACCTCCGGCGAACGCCAGCCGGTGGTGATCACCTGCCCCTGCGTCATCTCGTACAGCAGGCGGGCGCGCCCGCGCGTGGAGTCCTTCTCGTCGAGCGTGACGCGGTAGCTGGGGCACATGACGTCGCCCCGCTGCCCGGCGGTGCGGCACTTGCCGACGCCGACGCAGCGGCGGGCGGCCCGGGCCAGGTCGCCGCCGTCGGCGTGCAGCGGCAGCACGGTGGCCAGCGGGATCGCCGGCCGGCGCGGGTCCACGCGCAGGTCGCCGTCCACCGGCCGGGGCCGGACGATCATGCCCGGGTTGAGCCCGCCGTCGGGGTCCCACAGCTCCTTGAACCGCTCGAACAGCGCCATGATCTCCGGCCCGTACATGAGCGGCAGCAGCTCCGAGCGGGCCTGCCCGTCGCCGTGCTCGCCGGACAGCGAGCCGCCGTGCTCGGCCACCAGCCGGGCCGCGTCCGTCACGAAGGACCGGAACGTCGCCACGCCCTCGGCGGTGCCGAAGTCGAAGTCGATCCGCACGTGCAGGCAGCCCTCGCCGAAGTGGCCGTAGACGGCGCCGCGCAGCCCGTGGCGGCCCATGAGGGCGGTGAAGCCGCGCAGGTACGAGCCGAGCCGCGCGGGCGGCACCGCGGCGTCCTCCCAGCCCGGCCACGCCTCCGAGCCGTCGGGCATCCGGGTCGCCAGGCCCGCCCCGTCCTCGCGGATCCGCCACAGGCGCCGCGCCCGCTCCGGGTCGGTGACGGTCAGCGCGCCGGTGAACCCGGCCGCCCGTCCCGCGGCCTCGCCCAGGGCCAGCGCCCGCTCCGGCAGCTCCGCCGGCTCGCCGCCCAGCTCGGCGAACAGCCACGCCTGCCCCGGCGGCAGCGCCTCGATCTCGGCCCGCGTCGCCGGGCGGGTCACGATGCCGGTCAGCGCCCGGTCCAGGCCCTCCAGGGCCAGCGGCCGGTGCTCCAGCAGCGCGGGCACCGCGTCCGCCGCCTCGCCCGCCCCCTCGAACCCGAGGACGACCAGGGCGCGCGCCGGCGGCGGAGCGACCAGGCGCACCGTCGCCGACAGGATCACCGCGCACGTGCCCTCGCTGCCGGCCAGCGCGCGGGCCAGGTGGAAGCCGTGCTCGGGCAGCAGGTGCTCCAGCGCGTACCCCGACACCTGCCGGGGGAAGCGGCCGAGGCCGGTCCGCAGCGTGGCCAGGTTGGCGCGGGCCAGCTCCGCCAGCGCGCCGACCAGCCGGCCGCGCTCGCCGCCCTCCGCCACCGCCGCCGCGACCTCCTCCGCGGTCATCGCGCCGACCGTCAGCACGGTGCCGCCGTAGGTGAGCACCTCCAGCTCCACCAGGTTGTCGGCGGTGCGCCCCCAGGCCAGCGAATGGGAGCCGCAGGCGTTGTTGCCGATCATGCCGCCGAGCGTGCAGCGGCTGTGCGTGGACGGGTCGGCGCCGAAGACCAGCCCGTGGGCGGCGGCGGCCGCCTGCAGGTCGTCCAGGACCACGCCCGGCTCGACGGTCGCCGTACGCGCCTCCGGGTCCACCGCGAGGACGCGGTTGAAGTGGCGGGAGAAGTCGAGCACCACGCCCGAGCCGACGGCCTGGCCGGACGTGCTCGTCCCGGCGCCGCGCGAGGTGATCGGCACGCCCAGACGGCGGCACACGGCGACCGCCTCGACGACGTGCCGCCGCTCGCGGGGGAAGACCACGGCCATGGGGACGCGCCGGTAGTTGGACGCGTCGGCGGAGTACTGGGCGCGCCGGCCCGCGTCGGCGGCCACCTCGCCGCAGCCCGCCTCGCGCAGCGCGGCGACCAGGCGCGCGAGCTTCGCGTCCGCGCCGCCGCCCTCGTCCTCGGCGGTCGTACGGGTGTCGCCGGCGGCCGTGCCCACCATGTCCCCCTCGCGTCCCTCGTCCGGATCCCTCCGTCCCACCTTGCGGGGACGTCCGGCCGAAACCAAGACCCGGCAGACCGACAGATTCCCGCCCAAGCCCAAGCAACACTTACGCTCGGCTCCCACGCCCCAATCAGCTCATCGCTGACGAAACAGGCCGCAACCTCTAGGCTGGGGCGGCGATGGATCTCGCACACTTCACCCCCGGCTCGGGCCGCCTGGCGCCCCGGGCGGCCCTGCGTTCCGACGCGCCCTCCCTCGTCCTCGACGGCATGTGGCGCTTCCGCCTCTCGCCCGCGGCCGACGTGCCGGAGGACTTCGCCGACCCCGATCACGACGACTCCGCGTGGGACGAGCTGCCCGTGCCGTCGCACTGGCCGCTGCACGGCCACGGCGCCCCGGCCTACACCAACGTGTCCTACCCCTTCCCGATCGACCCGCCGCACGTGCCCACCGAGAACCCCACCGGCGACTACCGCCGCGCCTTCGACCTGCCCGAGGGGTGGAGCGGCGGCCGGCTGCGGTTCGAGGGCGTCGAGTCGTACGCCCGGGTCTGGCTCAACGGCCACGAGCTCGGCTTCACCACCGGCAGCAGGCTGCCCGCCGAGTTCGACGCCGGCCCGTACCTGCGACCGGGCCGCAACGTGCTGGCCGTCCGCGTCCACCAGTGGTCGGCCGCCAGCTACCTGGAGGACCAGGACATGTGGTGGCTTCCCGGCATCTTCCGGGATGTCACGCTCACCCGCTCCACCGCCGACGTGTTCGTCCACGCCTCCTACGACGCCGGCACCGGGCGGGGAACGCTGAGCTTCGACGGCCCCGGCCGGCTCAGCGTGCCCGAGCTGGGCGTCGACGGCCTGGAGCCCGGCACGCCGGTCACCGTGGACGTGGAGCCGTGGTCCGCCGAGACGCCGCGCCTGTACGACGCCGTCGTGTCCGGCCCGGAGGAGACCATGCGGCTGCGCGTCGGCTTCCGTACCGTCGCCATCGAGGACGGCGTCCTGCTCGCCAACGGCCGGCCGCTGCTGCTCAAGGGCGTGAACCGGCACGAGTTCCACCCCGAGCACGGGCGGGCCGTGCCGTACGAGACCATGCGGCAGGACATCCTGCTGATGAAGCGGCACAACGTCAACGCCGTGCGCACCAGCCACTACCCGCCCCACCCCGCGTTCCTCGACCTGTGCGACGAGCTGGGCCTGTGGGTCGTGGACGAGTGCGACCTGGAGACCCACGGATTCGGTCAGGTCGGCTGGCGCGCCAACCCCACCGACGACCCGCGCTGGGAGGAGGCGCTGCTCGACCGCATGCGCCGCATGGTCGAGCGCGACAAGAACCACCCGAGCGTCATCATGTGGTCGCTCGGCAACGAGGCGGGCGTCGGCCGCAACCTCGCCGTCATGGCCCGCTGGACGCGCGAGCGAGACCCGTCCCGGCCGATCCACTACGAGGGCGACTGGTCGTGCGCGGACGCCGACGTGTACTCGCGGATGTACGCGAGCCACACCGAGGTCGAGGCGATCGGCCGGGGCGTCGAGGACCCGCTGCCCGACCCGCGGCTCGACGCGCGGCGGCGCGCGATGCCGTTCGTGCAGTGCGAGTACGCCCACGCGATGGGCCTCGGCCCCGGCGGGCTGGCCGACTACCAGGAGCTGTTCGAGCGGTACCCGCGCCTGGCCGGCGGCTTCGTGTGGGAGTGGATCGACCACGGCCTCGCCCACCCCGAGCACGGGTACGCCTACGGCGGCGACTACGGCGAGCCGGTCCACGACGGCAACTTCGTCATCGACGGGCTCGTCTTCCCCGACCGCACGCCGTCGCCCGGGCTGCTGGACCTGAAGAAGGTGTTCGAGCCGGTCCGCTTCGCCTTCGACGACGGCGTCGTCCGGGTCCACAACATGTACGGTTTCCGCGACCTGTCGCACCTGGAGTTCGTGGCCACGGTGGAGGCCGACGGCGAGGAGGTGGCGCGCTTCCCGCTCGACGTGCCCGCCGAGGGCGGCGAGGTCGAGCCGCCCGCCGCGCCGGGCGGCGAGGGGGAGCGGTGGCTCACCGTGCGCGCCGTGCTGGCCCGCGACGAGCCGTGGGCCGAGGCCGGGCACGAGGTGGCGTGGGGCCAGACCCGCCTGCCCGCGGCGGCGCCGCGGGCGGATGCGGGCGCGGGCGGCGCCGCCGAGGAGCTCGCCGCCGCGCGGCTGGTCGCCGGTGAGCCCGCCGCAGGGCAGCCGGCCGTGGGCGGGTCCGCGGTCGGGGAGCCCGTGGTCGGGGAGCTCGTGGTCGGGGAGTTCGTGGTCGGGGAGTTCGCGGTCGGCGGCGGGCGGTTCGACGCCCGTGGCCGGCTCGTGCGGCTCTTCGGGCTGGACGTGGAGGGGCCGCGCCTGGAGCTGTGGCGGGCGCCCACGGACAACGACCGCTACGGCGGGCTGGCCGGCACCTGGCGGGCGGCGGGCCTGCACCGGCTCACCCACCGCGTGGACGAGGTGACCCCCGTGGACGACGGGACGGGCCTGGCCGTGCGGACCCGGGTCGCCCCTGCGGCGACCGACCTCGGCATGCGCGTCGCCTACCGCTGGGCCGCCGACGGCGACGGCCTCGTCCTCACCGTCGAGGTCGAGCCGGAGGGCGAGTGGACCGGCCCGATCCCCAGGCTCGGCGTCGTCATGGCGCTGCCCGGCGAGCTGGGCGAGGTCACCTGGTTCGGCCGCGGCCCCGGCGAGGCGTATCCCGACACCGGGATGGCGGCGCGGGTCGGCCGCTGGTCGGCGACCGTGGACGCGATGCAGACCCCGTACGTGCGCCCCCAGGAGAACGGGCACCGTGCGGAGGTGCGCTGGGCCACGCTGACCGGGCCCGGCGGGCGGGGCGTGCGGGTGTCGGGTGATCCCGTGTTCGGGCTCACCGCCCGGCGCTGGACCACGGCCGACCTCGAACGCGCCCGCCACCGGCCCGACCTCGTGCCCGGCGACCGGGTCCACGTCAACCTGGACCTCGCCCAGCAGGGCGTCGGAACGGCGAGCTGCGGCCCCGGCACGCTGCCCGCCTACGAGCTGCGCGCCGAGCCGGCCGCCTTCCGGCTGCGCTTCGACCCGGCCTGAGCCGCGGTTGGAGACCTGGCCTGACACCCGGTCCGAGATCCGGGCCGACACGCGGCCCGAGCCCTGATCGCGGCCGTCCGGGACCCGGGGCCCTCATGGGGGCCCCGGGGACTCCCGGCTCAGTGGCGCTTGGTGCGCAGCTTGTCCAGGAACCGGCGGGCCTTCTCCTGGTTCTGCGGATCGCTCGCCATCCGCTTGGCCTTCTCCATCGTCTGCTGACCCTGAGGGCTGCGCAGGTACCCGCGCAGCTTGTCCATGAGCGTAGCCATGCGTACCCCCTACCCAGGAAGGACGCCGGAAAGCGGCCCCCGCGCCTCAGAGCGGGATCCACTCTGTGGACGTGGTGACCTCCTCCAGGATCGACGGGACCGGGTCCACGCCCAGGCCGGGCCCGGTCGGCACGTCCAGGTGGCCGTCGCTCAGCTCGAACGGCGCGGTGATGTCGGTGGCGTAGTAGCGGCGCGAGGCCGAGGTGTCGCCCGGCAGCGTGAAGCCGGGCAGGGCGGCCAGCGCCACGTTCGCGGCCCGGCCGAGCCCGGTCTCCAGCATGCCGCCGCACCACACCGCCACGCCGTGGGCCCGGCACAGGTCGTGGATGCGCCGGGCCTCCAGGTAGCCGCCGATGCGGCCCGGCTTGATGTTGACGATCGAGCAGGAGCCCAGCTCGATCGCCGCGGCGGCGTGCTCGGCCGACTCGATCGACTCGTCCAGGCAGATCGGGGTGCGCAGCCGGCGCGCCAGGCGGGCGTGCTGCACGAGGTCGTCGTTGGCCAGCGGCTGCTCGATCAGCAGCAGGTCGAACGCGTCGAGCTGGGCCAGGCGCGGGGCGTCCACCAGCGTGTAGGCGGCGTTCGCGTCGACCTGGAGCAGCAGGTCGTCGCCGAAGCGCTCACGCACCGCGCGGACCGGCTCCACGTCCCAGCCGGGCTCGATCTTCAGCTTGATCCGCACGTAACCCTCGGCGAGGTAGCCCTCGACGGCGTCGAGCAGGCGCGGGACGGAGTCCATGATGCCGACCGACACGCCGCACGGCACCCGGTCGCGCGCCGCGCCGAGGAAGCGGCCGAACGACTCGCCGGACGCCCGTAGCTGCGCGTCGAGCACGGCCGTCTCCAGGGCGGCCTTGGCCATGCGGTGCCCCTTGATCGGCTCAAGGGCGCGGCCCACCGCGTGGACGTCCACGGAGGGCGGCAGCGCGGGCAGCAGGAACCGGCGGATCACCTCGGCCGCGCCGTCCACGTACTCCGAGGAGTAGAGCGGCTCGGACATCGCCACGCACTCGCCCCAGCCCTCGGCCTCGGGCGTCACGACCCGGACCAGCAGCACGTCACGAGCCGTCTCAGTGCCGAACGACGTGCGGAACGGCGCCACCAGCGGCATCGCGATCCGCCGCAGCTCGACTCCAGTAATCTTCACGCTGACTCCCTGCTCCACGGGTGCTGGTCCTGGTCGGAGGCACCCGGCGCGCGGGGGCCACCCGCGTCCTACGGTAGGCGCTGCGGCCGGGCCCCCGCCCGCCGCCCGTCGCGATCCCGCGCCTACCGGACGTGGGCGGGCTCGCCCGCGCAGGGGGCGATGCGCACGCGGTACGGCGCCTCCTGGCTGAGCCGTACCGAGTCGAGCAGGACCGTCACCACCGGCGTCGGGTAGCGGCCCGCCCGGAAGCGCGCGGCCAGGAAGGCGAGCACCGCGTCCGCCTTCACCTCTCCGTCGAGCGCGGCGCCGCCGTCGCGGCGGATCTCCATGACGCAGGGCGCGCGCTGCCCGGCCAGCGCCAGGCCCGCGACCGTGGCGCCCGCCAGCGCCCCCACGTCCTCTGCCGTCCAGCCGTAGTGCCACATGCCCGCGGCCACGACGACCGAGGCGGGGTCGCCGGGCGCGGTGAGCACCACGTCCACGCCGTCACGCAGCTCCCGGGCGACGGCCTCCGCGCCGCGGGCGATCCGGGTGCCGGTACGCAGCCCCGGCAGGCGGGGGACGACGCCGCCGGCCTCGAAGACGAGCTTGACGCCGGTGCGGAGCCGGCCCGGCCGGCCGTCGCGCCACCCGCAGATGACCATGTCCGCCGAGCCGTGCATGCCCGAGACGCCGATGCGCAGCATGACCTGATCATTACCCTGCGCGATCGGCGATTACACACGGTGAGACGCGAGTGGATGTCTCTTGACCTGCGCGATCGATGTCCGATATGGCGGTGGGCGCGTGCCTGATCGCGGAGAGTGCGTTAAATGTCCGGTCTTGGGTAGTGCCTTTGCTGCGATGGATCCTCGAAGGAGGAAACCGTGAACATCAACTTCGGCCAAGGCCTGACGGACGTCTTCCGGCAGATCGCCACATTCGTCCCCAGGCTGATCGCCTTCATCGTCATACTCGTCATCGGCTGGCTGATCGCCAAGCTGCTGGCGAAGGTGGCCGACAAGATCCTGGAGCGGGTGGGCTTCGACCGCGCGGTGCAGCGCAGCGGCATGGGGCGAGTGATGGAGCGCAGCCGCTACGATGCCAGCGGTCTGGTCGCCAAGCTCATCTACTACGCGATCTTGTTGGTCACGCTGCAGATCGCCTTCAGCGTGTTCGGGCCCAACCCCATCTCGGCGCTGCTGACCGGTGTGGTGGCCTGGCTGCCCAAGGCGATCGTCGCGATCATCATCGTGGTGGTGGCCGGCGCCATCGCCGCCGCCGTCCGCGATCTCCTGGCCAGCTTGCTGGGCGGCCTCTCGTACGGCCGGTGGCTCGCGACGGCCGCCTCCGTGTTCATCTGGGCGCTGGGTATCATCGCCGCCCTGAACCAGATCGGCGTCGCCACCACGGTCACCACGCCGGTGCTCATCACCGTGCTCGCGACCATCGGCGCCATCATCGCGATCGGCGTCGGCGGCGGCATGGTGCGGCCGATGCAGGAGCGGTGGGACCGCTGGCTCGCCCACGTGGAGAGCCAGGCGCCGCAGGCGCGGGCGCAGGCCGAGGCGTACCAGCGCGGCCGCGAGGACGCCCGGCGGATGGCTCCGGAGACCGAGGCCGCCAGGGCGCCCGAGACGGCCGGCGCGCCGCCGCGCGCCGAGCGGGCGGGCGAGATGGGCGGCACCCCTCCGTCAGGCCGGACGACGCCTTCGGGCGAGTCCATGCCGTCCGGCCAGCCGATGCCTCCCGGCCAGCCCATGGAACCGGGCCGGCCCACCGGGCAGGGCCCGACCGGCCGGACCGGCGAGGACCGCCCGTGGACCGAGGGCGGCCCGAGGGGCGGCCTCGGCCCCGACCCCGGCCGCGACGTCTGACACGGACACCCGGGCCTGGGCGCACTAGTGGCGCGCCCAGGCCCCGGTGCTCGCGGGTTCAGGCGGGGGACTCGTCGGCCAGCAGCCCGAGCTCGTGGGTGAGCCAGCAGATGGCGGTCAGCCGGAGGGAGACGGCGTCCGGCTCGCCGCGGAAGGTCCAGCCGAGGTGCCGCAGCTCGTCGGCGAAGCCCAGCAGGTAGTCGCCGAGCGTCTCGCGGTCGAGCGCGATCGCGTCGCGCAGCGCCGCCGCGTGCTGGTCCACCGCCGCCAGGAGGCCGGGCTCGCCCGCCATCCGTTCCAGCTGGGCGCGCCCCAGGGTGTCCATCAGCCACCGCAGGGGGGACGCCGCCCATCCCTTCTCAAACAACACCCAAACAACCTTAAAAATGATTTATCCGGCATGGTTGCATAGAACCGTACATCAGGGTCGTGGTGTGGCGGCACCCACGGCGGGGCACCGTCACCGGTCCAGCACCCACAGCGCCCCCGCCGCCACGCCCGGGCCGTTCGTCTCCCCGCCGTCCGTCTCCCCGCCCGCGATCACTCCCGCGTTCAGCGGCGCCGCCCCGTCCGCCCCGCACACCACCACGTCCGCCACCCGCGCCCCGAACAGCTCCGGCACGTAGATCGCCGGCTCCACGCACAGCGTCATCCCCGCCGCCAGGGGCGTGTCGTCGCCCGCCCGCAGCCACGGCCCCTCCTGGTGGCTCAGCCCGACCCCCCGCCCCGCGTGCGGGGCGGCGAACCGGCCGTACCCACTGCCGTCGATCACCTCGCGCGCGGCCACGGCCACCTCCGAGGCGGCGACCCCCGGCCGCACCGCCCGCCGGGCCGCGGCGTGCGCGGCGAGCACCACCGAGTACATCGCCTCGAAGTCGTCAGGCGGCTCGGCCACCGCGTAGACCCGCGCCACCTCCGCGCAGTACCCGTCCCATCGCCCGCACAGCGACACGTGCAGCGCGTCACCCGGGTTGATCACCCGCTCGCCGGGCCGGTGCGACGGCCGGGCGGTGTGCTCGCCCGCCGCGACCACCACCGACAGGATCTCCTCGCAGCCGGACTCCAGCAGCATCCCGGCCAGCCGCCGCGCCATCGCCCGCTCGGTCGCGCCGAACCAGGCCAGCTCCCGCGCCTCGGCCAGCACCGCCTCGGCCGTGCGGGCGGCCCGCGCCACCGCCTCGACCTCCTCGGGCTCCTTGCGCAGCCGCAGCGGCGCCAGCACGGCCGCCGCCGGCACCAGCTCCGCCTCCAGCGACAGCCCGAACAGCTCGCGCACCCGCATCTCCGGGTCCACCCCGACCCGCCGCGCCCCGGCCGGGACGAGCCGGTCCGGCTCGCCCGTCTCCGCGCACACCTCCGGCGTGACCACGAGGAACCCGCCGCCCGCGCCGCCGAGGAAACGGAAGTCGGGGGAGGGGCGCAGCACCAGCGCGTCCACCCCCGCGGCGGCCATGGCGTCCCGCACGACCGCGAGCCGCCCGCCCCCGTCCGGAACGCCTCCGTCCGGAACACCTTCCTCCAGGAAGGTCCCGTCCGGAACACCTTCCTCCAGGAAGGTCCCGTCCGGAACACCCGCGTCCAGGAAGGCCCCTTCCGGGACGCCCGCGACCGCCGCCGACCCGCCGTCCCCGGCCTCGGGCCGGGGACGCCCCCCGTCGGTGGTCACGCCGGCTCGTGCAGCCAGCAGGCCACCGGGCCCGGCTCGGGCTCCTTCACCCGGCACACGTCCATCGCGAACGGGCAACGCGGGTGGAACCGGCACCCCTCCGGCGGCGCGGCCGGGTCGGGCACGTCCCCGGGCAGCTCCTCCGGCAGCACCCCCATGCCGTCGGGCTGGGGGATCGCCCGCAGCAGCGCCTGCGTGTACGGGTGACGGGGGTTGTCCCACACCTCGGCCGTGTCGCCGATCTCGACGATCCGCCCCAGGTACATGACGGCGATCCGGTCGGCGATCAGCCGCACCACCGACAGGTCGTGGCTGATGAACAGCAGCCCCGCGCCCGAGTCCACCGCCAGGTCCCGCATCAGCGTCGCGACCTGCGCCTGCGCCGAGGCGTCCAGCGCCGAGATCGGCTCGTCGCCGATCAGCATCCGCGGCCGGGCCGCCAGCGCCCGCGCGATCGCGATCCGCTGCCGCTGCCCGCCCGAGAACTCGTGCGGATGCCGCCCGGCGAACTCGCGCGGCAGCCCCACCCGCTCCAGCAGGTCGGCCGGGTCCGTCTCGCCGTCGCGCGCGGTCCGCAGGCCGTCGGCGATCTGGTCACCGACGCGCCGGCGCGGGTTCAGCGACGCGTACGGGTCCTGGAACACCATCTGGACGCCCGTCAGCGTACGACGGCGCAGCCCCAGCGGCGTCACCGGCGCGCCCTCGAACGTGATCGACCCCTCGGTGACCGGGTTCAGCCCGCACACCGCGCGGGCCAGCGTCGACTTGCCGCACCCCGACTCGCCGACCAGCCCGACGACCTCGCCGGGCCGCACCGTGAGGCTGGCCCCCGCCACGGCCCGCACCACGGGACGCCCGGGGGAGCGGTGCTCGACCACCAGATCCTTGATTTCCAGCGTCATGCGGTCTCCCCAGGCAGCGAGTCCAGCAGCGAGCGGGTGTAGGCGTGCGACGGCTCCCGCAGCACCTTGCCGCGCGGCCCCGTCTCGACGACGAGCCCGTCCTTCATCACGCTCACCTCGTCGGCGATCGCCGACATGACCCCGAGGTCGTGCGTGACCAGCAGCACCGCCAGCCCCAGCTCGTCGCACAGGCCGCGCAGCAGCCGCAGCACGCCGGCCTGCACGGTCACGTCGAGCGCGGTCGTCGGCTCGTCGGCGATGAGCACCCGCGGCGAGCAGGCCAGCGCGATCGCGATCGCGATGCGCTGGCGCATGCCGCCCGAGAACTGGTGCGGGAAGCGGCCGTACGCCTCCTCGGCGCCCGGGATGCGGACCTTGCCGAGCAGCTCCACCGCCCGGGCCCGCGCCTCCCGCCTGTCCAGCCTGAGGTGGTGGCGCATGTGCTCGGTGAGCTGCCTGCCCACCGACAGCATGGGGTGCAGGCTCGTCGCCGGGTCCTGGAAGACCATGGCCACCTCGCCGCCGCGCACCTTGTTCAGCTCGCGGGGCGGCAGCGTCAGCAGGTCGCGCTCGCCGAGCGCGATGCGGCCGGTGGCCCGCGCGCCGTGCGGCAGCAGGCCCAGCACGGCCAGGCCGGTCATGGTCTTGCCGGACCCGCTCTCCCCGGCCAGGCCGTGGACCCGCCCCTCCTGGAGCGACAGGTCCACGCCGCGCAGGATCTCCCTGCCGCCGATCGTGACCTTGAGGTCGGTGATGTCGAGGGTCACAGCGCACGCTCCTTGATGGCGCGGGCCGTACGCGGGTCGAGGGCGTCGCGCAGGGTGTCGCCGAGGAAGTTGAACGCGAGCACCACCGTCAGGATCGCCAGGCCCGGGAACGTCGCGACCCACCAGCTGTCGAACACCTCGACGCCGCCCGCCACCATGGCGCCCCACTCGGGCGACGGCGGCTTGGCGCCCAGCCCGAGGAACGACAGGCCCGACAGCAGCAGCAGCGCGGTGCCGATGTCCAGCGTCGCCAGCACCAGGACCGGGCCGGTGACGTTCGGCAGCACGTCCACGCGCAACGAGCGCCAGGCCGAGAAGCCCAGCAGCCGCCCGCTCAGCACGAACTCCCGCTCCCGCACCCCCAGCACCAGGCCGCGGGTGACGCGGGCGTAGGCCGGCCAGGCGACGACCAGCACGGCCAGCACCGCGTTGACCAGGCTCGCGCCCAGCGCCGCGGCCACCACCATGGCCAGGATGACCGTGGGGAAGGCGAACACGAGGTCCGCCACCCGCATGATCGTCTCGTCGGCCCACCGGCCGAAGTAGCCGGCGCAGGCGCCGAGCAGGCCGCCGATCAGCACCGACAGCACCACCAGCAGCAGCGTCAGCGGGATCGACACCCGCGCGCCGTACAGGACCCGGCTGAGGATGTCGCGGCCGAGCTGGTCGGTGCCGAACCAGTGCCCGGGACCGGGCGGGGCCAGGCGCGGCAGCTCCTGCGCCAGCGGGTCGTGCGGCGCCAGCAGCGGCGCCGCGAGCGCGACGACCAGCCAGGCCACCGCGACCACGCCGCCCACGACGGCCAGCGGCTGCCGCCACGCCTCGGGCAGCCGCCCGAGCAGGCCCTTGCGGGCCAGGGGATCGCGTTTCACTGGAGCCTCACACGCGGGTCGATGACGCCGTACAGCACGTCCACGATCAGGTTGATGACGAGGTAGACCACGCCCACGACCAGGCCGACGCCCATGACGGCGGGCAGGTCGAGGGTGGTGGCGCTCTTGTAGGCGTACTGACCGATGCCCGGCCAGGCGAAGATCGCCTCGACCAGCACGGTGCCCGACAGCAGGCTGCCGAACGCCAGGCCCGCCACCGTGATGACCGGCACCAGCGCCGAGCGCAGCACGTAACGGAACAGGATCACCCGGCCGGGCAGGCCCTTGGCCCGCGCCGCCCGCACGTAGTCCTGCCCGAGCACCTCCAGCACCGCCGAGCGGGTGAACCGCGTCAGCAGGCCGATCGTGTAGAGCGCCAGCACCAGCGCCGGGGTGATCAGGTGGCCGACGGCGGAGACGAAGACGTCCCACCGGCCGGCGATCAGCGCGTCCACCGTCTGCAGCCCGGTCACCGCCGGCGCCTCGCCGATCGCCGGGTCCACCCGGCCGCTGCCGGGCGTGATCTGCAACCGGTAGAAGAACACGTAGAACGCCACCAGCGCCAGCCAGAACGTCGGCACCGAGATGCCGATCAGGCTCAGCACGCGCAGCACGTGGTCCGGCAGCCGGTCCCGGCGCAGCGCCGCGACCACGCCGAACGCCACGCCCAGCACCAGCGAGACGGCGATCGCCGCGCCCGCCAGCTCCAGCGTCGCCGGAACGAACTGCGCCAGGTCCTCGGCGACCGGCCGGTGGCTCTGCTGGCTGACGCCGAAGTCGCCCTGGACCAGGCCGCCCAGGTGCAGCGCGTACTGCTCCCACAGCGGCTTGTCCAGGCCGTGCTCGGCGCGCCACTGCGCCACGATGGCCGGGTCGCCGAGCGCCCGCTGGCCGAGGTTGGCGGTCACCGGGTCGCCCGGCACCAGGTTCGTCAGGACGAACGTCACCAGCGTGATGCCCCAGGCCAGCAGCACGGCGGTCAGGATCCGCCGGAAGAGGAACCGGGCCAGCGGGTGCGCGCCCCGCCGGCGCCGGACCCGGGGCGCGGCGTCCGCGGTCTCCTTGGCGGACGTCATGGCCGACACGTCACGAGCCTCACTTGCCGGCCAGGTCGGCGACGTCCACCGTCCACACCGGGTGGTACTCCAGGCCGGTGACGGACGTGGCGGTCACGATGTTCTGGCTCGGCTGGATCAGCGGCACGAACGGGCTGGAGGCGTTGAGCTGCTTCTGCAGGTCGGCGTACGCCTGCTTGCGCGCGTCCTCGCCGACCGCCGCCGCGGCCTTGTCACCGGCGGCCGAGGCCGCCTTGTCCGCGCCGTCCTTCCAGCCGGCCCGCAGGCCGACCGTCTTGCCGGGCAGGAACGCGAGGTAGTCGCTCGGGTCGGGGTAGTCCGGGCCCCAGTACCACAGGCCCATCTCCTCCTTGCCGTTGCGGTAGTTGTCCAGGGCCGTGGTGACCGGCGCCGGCTGGAGGTCCACGGTGATGCCGACCTCCTTGAGGTTGGCCTGGATCCGCTCGGCCAGCGGCTGGAACGACAGGCCGTTCACGGTCAGCTCGCTCGGGTACTCCAGCTTGACCGTCGGGTTGGACAGGCCGCTGGCCGCCAGCGCCGCCTTGGCGCCCGCCACGTCCCGCTTGGTCGCCTGGTCGGCGCCGAGCGCGCCGAGCAGCTGCGACGGGATCACGCCCGGCGTCTGGGTCGCGCCCTCGCCGGCCAGCTCCAGCAGGCCCGCGTAGTCGACGCCCTTGCGCACGGCCTCGACGAACTTGGCGTTCGGCGTGGTCTTGCTGATGCCGGAGTCCTGGTTGGCGAACAGGAAGATGACGTTGGCCGAGGCCGTCTTCTTGACCGAGAGGCTGGCCGGCATGCCGGTGACCTGGTCGCCCGACAGGTTCAGGGCCACCTGGCTGTCGCCGCGCTGCACGTTGAGCTTCTGCGTGGCGGCCTCGACGTTGCGGATGACGACCTTGTCGTAGAACGGCTTGGTCCCGTAGTACTTGTCGTTCTTCTTGAGCACCACCTGGCTGCTCACGTTGAACGACTCGATCTGGTACGGGCCCGAGCCGGCGGAGGAGGAGTTCAGGTACTGCTCGGCCTTGTCCTGGGAGTCGGCGGTGGCGCCGTGCGACTTGGCGAGCTTGCTGTTGAGGATGCCGAGCGCGGGGTTCGGCAGGATGTACGGCAGAGCCGGGTTGGCCTGCTTCGAGGTCAGCGTGATGGTCGAGTCGTCGGTCTTGGCCACCTCGACGCCGTCCAGCAGGAACGACGGGGTGCCCTTCATGTCGCGCACGCGGGTCAGCGAGAACACCACGTCGTCGGCCGTGACGGGCGAGCCGTCGGCGAACGTGGCGCCCTTCTTCAGCTTGAGCGTGAGGACCTTGCCGTCCTCGGACAGCTCGTAGGACTCGGCCAGCGCGGGGACCGGCTTGGTCACGTCGGAGCCCTCGAAGGTGAGCAGCGTCTCGTACGCGGCCTTGCCGATGATCAGCCCGGTCGGCTCGTAGGTGCGCCCGGGGTCGGCGGTCTTGAGGTCGAACGAGGTGTCGATGACCAGCGTCCTGCCGCCGCCCTGGGCGGTGGAGCCGCCGCCGTTGCTCTTCCCGGAGCCGCCGCTGCCGCAGGCGGCGAGAGCGAGTGCACCGGCGAGCAGTACGGCCGCCGTCTGCGAGCGGGTCGCCATAAGGTCCTCCAGTTGGACGATCAGTCGAAAGGTGTCCAGGATTGTCCGGCAGAACGTCCAGGACCCGTGTGGTCTCCGAGACGTATATAAATAGTCAAGGGGTAACTATGAGTGATATTTCCAGGAATGGTGGCGGCCCTGGCGGCCCGCCTGGACGGATCGGCATCGGTCTCGAGCTGGACTCCGTCCATATGAAGATCCTCGAGGTCCTGCGCGAGAACGGCAGGATCTCCGTGTCGGCGCTGGCCGAGCGGGTGGGCATCTCCCGCGCCAACGCCTACACCCGCTTCGAGGCGCTGCGCGCGGACGGCGTCATCAAACGGTTCACCGCCGAGATCGACCACGTCCGCACCGGCCTGGGCATCACCGCCCTGATCTTCGTCACCGTGCGGCAGCAGATGTGGCGGCAGTTCCGGGCCGAGCTGGCCCGCATGCCGGAGGTCGAGTACTGCGCGATCACCACCGGGCAGCACGACGCCATGATCCAGGTGCGGGTGGCCGACGTGGCCGAGGTCCACACCATGGTGACGGACCGGCTGGCCAACATCCCGGCCGTCAAGGCCACCGAGACGGTGTTCATCCTGGACGAGGTGCTCAGGCGGCCGTACGTGCTGCCGAGCGACCGCGACGCCAGGAGCAACCGGCCCGCCCGCCGGACGCCGCAGGAGGCGCAGGGGGACGTGCCCCTGGGCAAGATGCGCTTCGTCGGCGCGGCGGAGGGCCGGGCGGCCCTCCGCAAGGACGACTGACCCGCAGATCAGATGGCGGACGGCACCTCGGTGCACACGCTCACGTTGAAGGTGTAGTAAAAATAGAAATGGTAATAATAGTAATAGATGAAGTGATGAAGAAAGAGTTAATAAAAGTTTACGGATGAGAAGCGTTTAGAGTGGGGTGGAGGGAAGGAAGGGGGGAAAGAAAAAGAAGTAAAGAGGGAGAGAGTAGTTGGTGAAAAAGGAGAAATAGAGATAAGTATATAGAAAGACGCCAACAAGTGACGGGGTTAGGACACCTCGAAGTATCCTGGGCGCCCACACACAGCCCCCAAACAACATCAAAACACGTCTAACCATCAGAAAAAGGTTAGGTTAAAGTGGCTACCTAGGGAATTGAAAATATGTACAGATGAGATAAGAAAAAATAGGAAGTGATGAAGTATTTATCCCCACGCGCGCATGATACCTGCTATTCTCATCGCTCTAGCGACAACGATCTGTAGAAGGATACGGTTATCACGGCTTCATCTTTGAACGCGGATTGTGATAGTCAAGTGACGTTCCGTATCCGGCAGGCGACAGGAGATCGTTATGGTGGCGTACGCGCTCGCGATCGCGGCGGCGGTGGGTGTGGTGGCGCTCACCGCGCTCGTGTACAGGATGACGGGCCGCGGCGAGGACGACCGCCAGCCCGACGGTCCTTCGGCGGGCCACGCCGGCGCGATGCTGTCGGCGCTGTTCCTGCTGGTCTTCGCGATCGCCGTCATCGTGCCGTGGACCACCGCCGACGCCGCCCGGCAGAACGCCCAGGCCGAGAGCCAGGCCGCCGTCGACGCCTACTGGGCCGCCGCCGCCCTGCCCGGCACCGCTCCCGGCCTCGTCCGCGCCGGGCTGCGCGACTACGTCACGTTCGTGGTCGGCGACGAGTGGCCCGCCATGGAGCAGGGCCGCATGCACCCGGTCGGCACCGAGCGGCTCGACGCCCTGCGCGCCCGGGTCGCCGCCATCGCGACGGACGACGACGCCGCCAAGGACGCCAAGGACGCCGTCCTCGACCACGTGGCCGCCGTGTCGGCCGCCCGCTCCCAGCGCGCCGCCGACGCCGCCTCCACGCCGCCGCCCGGCCTGCTCCTCCTGACGATCCTGACCGGGATCGTGGTCATCGTCTTCCCGTTCCTGGCCGGGGCCCGGCCGCGCGGCATGGCGCTCGCGCCGCTCGTGGCGATGGCCGCCCTGCTGGGCTTCGGCACGTACCTGACGTGGGACATCTCGCACGTGTTCGCCGGACCGCTGGCGGTGGGGCCGGACGCGTTCAAGGCGGCGCTGCAGGAGTTCGCCCGCATCGGCGGAGGCGTGTGACCGTGGGCGCCCGGCGCACGCCGCTCTTCCTGGCCGGCACGCTGCTGGCCTTGTACGTGGGCGTCCCGGCCGCGGCCGCCCCCTTCGCCGCGGAGACCGCCGGGTCCGCGCCCGCGGCCTCCGGCACGGCCGGGTCCGCGGGCACGCGCATCGTCGCGGGCGGCGCCGTCCCAGCCGGTCGCGCGGGCGGCCCGCTCGGGGGCGCTCGGGTCGGTGTCGTTCCGGCGAGTGCCATGACGGTCGGGGGAGGCGCTCCGACGGGCGGCATCGAGCCGCCGAAGGGCTCGTTCGCGGCGGCTGCCGCCGTGGGCCCGCTGGCGGCGCCGCTGTTCACCCGTGCCGCGATGCGCGACGACGACGGCCGTCGGCGCGGCCTCGGCGAGGTGAGCGTGCCGGCGAACGGCGACGGCTTGGACGGCGACGGCCGGGACGGCCGGGGCGGGGACGGCCGGGACGGGGACGGCCGGGACGGTGCGGGGGTGACGGGCGACAGACGGGGCAGCGGCGACACGGCCGGGTCGAGGGCCTTGGTCGACGTCCGCACCTCGGTCGGGGGCGCGCACCGCGAGCGGGACCCCGGCGACGACGGTGACGAGGCCGGCGCCCGGCGTGGGCGCAGCGGCGGGGAGCCGCTCCTCGACATCGCCGGGGTCCGCGTGGGCGCCGCCCCTCAGGACGACGACCGGGACGACGACCGGAGAGGCGCCCGGAGAGGCGGCGGCCTGGCCGTGTGCGCCGACCTGCCGGTGGCCCTGGTGCACATCGGCTCCTGCGGACCGCCTCCCGGGCCGGTCTGCGTGGACGTGCCGCCCGTGGTGAGCGTCGAGATCGGCTCCTGCGGCCGCAGCCGTGCCGCACCCGCCCCGACGGTCACCCCGTCGCCCACCGCCACACCCTCATCGACCCCGACCCGCGCCCCCACCCCCCGGGTGACGCCGACGCGACGTCCGACGCCCACGCGGAGTCCCGCCCCGGTGCCCAGTTCGACGCCGGTCCGCACACCGGCACGGCACACCGTCCGCGCCGCCGCGCCGGAGCCGTCCGCGACCACCTCGCCGAAGGCGGAGCCGACACCGGAGCCCACGCCCGCCCGCGTGGCGGCCCATCCGCCCCGCAAGCTCGCCGCCCCGGCCCACAGGCGCCACAGCCCGCTGGGGTCGGTGCTCGTCATGGTGGTGGTGACGACCCTGATCGCCTCCACGACAGCCGTCGCCTTCTCCACCCGCTGATCCCACCGGCCTCGGGATCGGGACGGCGGGGCCGGTGCGGCCCCGCCGGTAGTTCACGGTGGCGCCGACACGGAGGTTGACACGTCCAGCACGGCACCGCCTCGTCGCGAGAAGATCCGCCGGGGCCGGACGGCGAGCGCGCGGGGGATGCTGACGCGCTGCCCGCAGCCGCTGAAGAACTGCTGCGGATGACGGCGGTGAGCACGACGGCGGGAGAGAGCTCACCGGCATCAGCCCGTGCGTGGCGCCCCTCCGGGGGCTGGGGTGATCGTCAGATGGCGGGGATGGGCAGGACCCAGGCGGCGGTGGCGTCGTCGTGGAGCTTGGCCGGCCGCGGCGGTCCGTAGGTGAGCTCCGCCTCGCGGACGTCGGCGAGCAGGCTCACCGGGCCGCGTTCGGTCAGGGTGTCGAGCACCTGCTCCCACGAGCGGCCGTACCACTCGACCAGCCTCGTCACGCCGTCCGTGAACATGCCGACCCCCGTCACGTCGGCCACCGGCACGGAGCCGGTCAGGGCCTCGGCGGCGGCGTGCGGCGCGGTGGAGGCCACCCAGAACCCGTCCGGCTGGTTGCGCAGGGAACGGATCAGTTCGAGGCCGTAGGGGTGGCCGCCCGGCAGGTGATCGAGGCGGTCGTCCGCGACGACCGTGACGGTGCCGTCCGGGTGCCGGATGGCGATGGGGGAGTCGCACAGCACGAGGTAGTCGAGCTGGTCGCCGGTGCGCCGTACGATGGCGACGGTGGCCGAGGGCGAGTCGGGGTTGACGAGGTCGCAGCCGTCGCCGTGCGCGCGCATGGTCGCGTGGATGGCCTCACCGAGGACCCGGGTCAGCGGCCACGGCTCCTCGATGCGCGCGGCGACGGCCATGGCGAGGGTGCGGACCAGCCAGCGCACGTCGTGGACGCACCCGGAGTCGACGCCTCGCGGCGCCGTCGCTCCGTCGAGAACCGCGATCCAGGCCGGCCCGGTGACGAGGTAGTCCTCGTTGGCGCCGCCGGGCGCGCCGGTCGTGGCGTGGTTGACGTGCAGCACTGGTCTCCGCTCCTGTCACTCGTACGACGTCTGTGGTCATGGTCGCGTACAGCCTGACATGGAGCCCGGTCGCGCGCCTCCGTCAGGATCGAGGGCATGTCGCCACCCGAGCGCCTCGGGAGGGCGGTCGTGGTGCGAGCGCGGTACCCATGCGGCGCTGTCGCGTAGGCTCCCGCCCATGCGCACGCTGGCCGGGGTGGACGTCGGGACGACGCACGTCAAAGTGGGCTTCCACGACGAGAACGGCCGGTGCCCGGCCGAGTTCCGCCGGCCGACCCCGCGCGAGTTGCCCGCCCTGGTCGCGGCTGTCCGCGAAGGGCTGGCGGCGTGCGCGGCCAGGACCGGGCGCCGGCCCGACGCGATCGGCGTCACCGGCATGGCCGAGACCGGCGTGCCGCTCGACGCGGAGGGCCGCCCGCTGACCCCGTTCCTGTGGTGGACCGACCCCCGGGGCGCCGACGAGGCCGCCGGCCTGGCCCGTGACGCGGTGCGGCTGTTCGAGGTCACCGGGCACCGCGCCACCGCCAAGACGCCGCTGGCCAAGTGGCTGTGGCTGCGCCGCCACGAGCCCGCCGTCCTGGACCGGATGCGCTGGTGGGCGGGCGCGCCCGACGCCGTGGCCCACGCCCTCACGGGCACGCTGCGCACCCACGAGACGCTGGCCGCCCGCACGCTCGCCTACGATGTGGGCCGGCACGCGTACGACCCGGACCTGCTCGCGCTCGCCGGGCTCACACCCGAGGTGCTGCCGCCGGTGGCGGGGGCGGTGGAGCCGGTCGGCGGGGCGGTGCCCGGACTCGACGGCGTGACCCCCGGCACGCCCGTGGTGATCGCCGGCCACGACCACATGGTGGGATGCTGGGCCGCCGGCGTCCGCCGCCCCGGGGACGCCGGCGACTCGCTGGGCACGGCGGAGGCCGTCATGGTGCCGGCCGCGGCGCCGCCGGACCCCCGGACCGGCCTGGCCCTCGGCGTCACGGCCGACCCGTCCCTCGACGGGCGGCACGTCGTGCTCGTCGGCGGCCTGTCCAGCAGCGGCGCGCTGCTCGACTGGCTGCTCGATCTCCTCACCCCCGTCCTCGACTCCGCCTCCCTGCGCGACCCCGCACTCCCCCCAGGTCCCGGTTCCAGCTCCACCCCCGGCTCGGGCTCGGCGTCCCGCTCCGGCTCTGCGGCGGGGGACAGGTATGCCGTGCTGCCTCGCCTGCTGGACGGGGTGCGGCTGCCCACGGGTATCGTCGCCGAGCCGTACCTGCGCGGACGTGCCGCCCCGGCGCCCGATCCGGGAAGGCGGTTGACGCTGGCGGGGCTGGACGCCGCTCATGGCGCGGGCGACCTGCTGGCCGCCGCCGTCGAGGGCACCTGCCTGCACACGCGCTGGACGCTCGCCGAGCTCACCGCCGTGGCGGGGGTGGCGGCGGAGCGGCTGGTCGTGTTCGGCGGGCAGGTCAGGATCCCGCTGTGGATGCTGGTCAAGGCGGCGGTGTCCGTGCCGCCCGTGGAGGTGGTGCGGGCGGGCGACGCGGTGTGCGCGGGGGCCGCGCTGGTCGCCGGGCAGGCCGGCGGGTCCCTCGACGACGTGCCGGTCCTGCCTCGCGAGGCCGAGCCGCGCGACCCGGCCCTCGCCGCCGCCTACGACACCGTGTACGAACGCTTCCTCGCTGCGGCGAGGACGGCGGGCCCGCCAGGTCTCGCCGAAGCCACCGGGTAGTGCATGACGCCCGAGGCGGCGGACGGCAGCACGGTCACCCCTGGCCCGCGGGACGGCCCGTACGACCAAGGCCGCCCCCAGCCTGGTCAGGCGGTCGCCTGCGCCCCCGCCGGCTGCGCCCCCCGCAAGAACTCCTCCACGACCAGCGTCGCCGCGCCCATCGCCACTGCGTCCGCCCCGAGCGCGCCCAGCACGATCGGCACCGGTGGGAAGGACGTCGCCATCGTGTTGGCCGCCGTGGCGGCCCGGATGGGTTCCAGCAGGCTTTCGCCCAGCATGAGCCCCGCCCACCCGCCGATGACGATGCGCTCCGGGTCGAACAGGTGCACCAGGTTCGACAGGCCCAGCCCGATCAGCGACGCCGTGTCGGCGAGGACGGGCGAGCCGGTCTCCAGCAGCCGGGCCAGCGCCGGACGCTGGTCGGCGGAGTCGGCCGTGATCCCGGCGCGGTCGAGGATGCCCTCGGCCCCCACGTACGCCTCGAAGCAGCCGCGACCGCCGCACCGGCACGGCCGCCCGCCGGCGGCGATCTTGAGGTGGCCGAGCTCGCCGGCGGCCCTGGCCGACCCTCGGTAGATCGCGCCGTCGGCGACGATCGTGCAGCCCACGCCCGAGCCGATGAAGACGATGACGGCGTCGCTCACGCCCCGGCACGAGCCGAACCACAGCTCCGCCTGGCCCATGGTCTTGGCCCCGTTGTCCACGAACAGCGGCAGCGACGTGCCCGCGCGCACGAGCGCGCCGAAGGGCACCGCGTGCCAGCCGAACGTCGTCGCGTGCACGAGCGCGTCGGGCCCGGCCTCCACGACCCCGGGCACGCCGACCCCCACCCCGAGCACCCGCTCGGCGGGCACCCCGCTGTCGGCCAGGACCGTGTCGATGCCCTCCAGGAGGTGCCGGACGACCAGTTCGGGGTCGTGCCGGGCGGAGTGGAGGGCGTAGGAGGCGCCGGACCGCTCGGTCATGCCGAGGTCGAACAGCTCCACCCTGACCTGCGTCTCGCCCACGTCCACGCCGATCGCGTAGCCGTGGTCGGGGTTGACCCGCAGCAGCACGCGGGGCCGGCCGCCGTCGGAGTCGACCTGCCCGGCCTCGATGACGACGTCCTCGTCGAGCAGGTCGGCCGTCAGCGTGCTGACGGTCCCGGCGCTCAGGCCGGTGGCGGCGCACAGGTCGTGGCGGCTGGCGGGGCCGCCGAAGTACAGCGCCCTCAGCAGCATCGCCCGGTGGCCGCGCCGGAGGTCGCGTACTGTCCTGCGCTCGGTCCTGCTCATCATCACTCCTGTGGTGGGGCTCGCACGCCGGTGGATGCGCGTCATCGCAGTGTTCCGTACGGTTGCTGACTTTTTTCAAGGCTTAGATTATGGTCTGGGTCACCCCCCGGTGACGAGGAGATGAGATGAGCCGAACGATCGCGGGAGTCACGGTCACGGCGGCACTGCTCGCGGGTCTCACCGCGTGCGGAGGCGGCGGCATGGACGCCGCCGAGGGCAGGACGCTCACCTACTGGACGTACCAGGACCGCACCCCCCAGGCCGGCCAGGTCATCGAGAAGATCCGCAAGGACTTCGAGAAGACCAACCCCGGCGTTTCCGTCAAGATCGTCAAAATCCCGAAGGACGACTACAACACCAAGCTCGGCAGCGCGGTCGCCGCGAAGACCGCCCCCGACGCCGGCGTGCTCGACCAGCCGCTCGTGTCCAAGTACGCGCTCGACGGCACGATCAAGGAGGTGCCCGCCGGGCTGTTCCCCGACGGCACCTACTTCAAGGGCGCGCTCGACACCAACCTCGGCTCCGACGGCAAGTACTACGGCCTGCCCGTCGACCAGATCGGCGTGGCCCTGTTCTACAACAAGAAACTCGTGCCCTCCCCGCCCAGGACGTGGGACGAGCTCAAGCAGGTCGCCGCCCAGGTCCACCAGGCGCATCCCGACGTCGCCGGCATGGTCGTGCCCAAGGGCGACGGGTACGGCGCCTGGATGTTCCCCGGCGTGGTGGCCGGCGCGGGCGGCGAGATGGCCGACGTGCCCGGCAAGAAGATCCTGTTCGACCAGCCGCCCGCCGTGGAGGCCCTGCAACTGTGGGCCGACCTCCTCCCGTCCTCGCCCCGCAAGATCACCGACTCGGACAAGCCCTTCGAAAACGGCCTGGCGGCCATGCAGATCTCCGGGCCGTGGGACGTGCCGACGATCCGGGAGCAGTTCCCCGACCTCGACTTCAGCGTCGCGCCCCTGCCGTACAAGACCGCGCCGGCGGGCAACATCGGCGGCGAGAACTCCGTCGTCTTCTCGACCACCAAGAACGCCGACCTGGCCTGGAAGTGGCTGCTGTTCCTCGGGAACGCGGCCAACAACGGCGCCGTCGCCGACGCCGCGGGCGGCTTCCCGGTCAACACCAGGGCCACCCCCGTGGGCACGGGCCCGGAGAACGAGGCGTTCCTCGCCCAGCTCAAGGTCGCGCACGCCCGCCCCGCCATGCCGCAGTGGATCCAGATCAACGACGAGATCATCGCACCGGCCATCGAGAGCGCGCTCAGCGGCAAGGCCACCCCGCGGCAGGCGCTGACCGACGCCGCGGCGAAGACGCGCGCCCTGCTCGGCTGGAACGGCTGACATGGCCGCTCCGGCACTCGCCGACACCCCCACCGCGGCGCCCGGCCCCCGGCGGCGACCCCGCCGGCCGGACGCCCGGCGGCGGGACCACCTCGTCGGATGGCTCCTCGTCGCCCCCGCGGTGGCGTACTTCCTGGTCTTCCTGCTCTATCCCGCCCTGTCGGCCCTGTACTACAGCTTCACGGACTGGGACCTGCGCACCCCCGCCCGCTGGGTCGGCCTGGCCAACTACGCCGACCTGCTGTTCGACGACGTCAAGTACCCGCACTTCTGGAAATCGGTGCGGGTCACCCTCCAGTACACGCTGATCGCCGTCCCGCTGACGCTGGTCACCGCGCTCGTGCAGGCGCTGCTGGTCAACGCCGTGCGCAGGGGGTCGAACGCGTTCCGGCTGCTGCTGTTCCTGCCCGTCGTCACCGCCGAGGCCGCGGTCGGCGCGATCTGGCGCTGGCTCTACGACCCCAGGTACGGGCTGGTCAACAGCGTCCTGGAACTGTTCGGCATCCCCGGGCAGAACTGGCTGAACACCCCCGAGCTGGTCGTCCCGGCGCTCGCGTTCGTGTCGGCCTGGCAGTGCGGCATCTCGATGATCATCTATCTGGCGGGCCTGAAGGGCATCCCCACGGCGATCATCGAGGCGGCCACGATCGACGGGGCCGGGCCGCTCCAGCGCCTGCGCCGCGTCGTCATGCCCATGCTCCGGCCCACGACGTTCTACCTGGCGGTCACCGGGGTGATCGCGGCGCTGCAGGTGTTCGGCCTGGTCTACGTGATCTTCTCCGGGGCCGGACGCAGCGTCACCGGCGGTCCCGAGCAGGCGGGCCTCACCTACGTGCTGCACCTGTACCTGTTCGCCTTCCGCTACGACGCCATGGGGGCGGCCTGCGCGATGTCGTTCGTCCTGCTCGTCCTCATCGTCATCGTCACCGCGCTGCAGTTCCGGTTCGTCAGGCAGGAGGCCGCGTGAGGAGGGCGTCCATCTACCTCGCCCTGGTGCTGCTGGTCGCGGTGTCCGTGGTGCCGTTCCTGTGGATGGTGGCCACCTCGCTCAAGCACGGCCAGGACATCTACACCAAGGTCCCCAGCCTGCTGCCGCTCGACCGCAGGACCGGCGCGTGGGCGGCCACCCTGGAGAACTACGCGTACGTGCTGCAGGTCGGCGGGCTCGGCCGGGCCTTCCTCAACAGCGCGTGGGTCTGCCTCGTCCTGGTGCCGGCCAAGCTGCTCGTGGACGCGCTGGCCGCCTACGCCTTCGCCCGCATCCGCTTCCCCGGCCGCGACACGCTGTTCGTCGTCCTGCTCGGCGGCATGATGGTGCCGGCCGTCACGCTGCTCATCCCGCGGCTGCACGTCACCCAGGCGCTCGGCATGTTCGACTCGGGATGGGGCCTGATCCTGCCCAACGTCGCCTCGGTCCTCGACATCTTCCTGCTGCGGCAGTTCTTCCTGTCGATCCCCGCCGAGCTGGAGGAGGCGGCGCTCATCGACGGCGCCGGCCGGATGCAGATCTTCTGGCGCGTCGTCCTGCCGCTGTCCACGCCCGTGCTGTCGGTCGTCACCATCACGAGCTTCCTGTTCCACTGGAACGACCTCGTCTGGCCGCTCGTCGTGCTGAACGACCCCGACCTGTACACGTTGCCGCTGGCGTTGCAGCAGCTCGTCGCCAGCCCGGACGGCGGGCGCGCCTACTACGTCATGGCGGGCGCCACGCTCGCCGTGCTCCCGGTCATCGGCGTCCTGCTGGTCTTCCAGCGGCGCATCCTGCAAGGCATCGCCTTCACGGGCCTCAAGTCCTGACCCCCAAGGAGCGTGAGTGTGACCATCGAGGTCCACGACGGAGTCATCCACGTCGACGGCGAGCCACGGGTGCTCGTCAGCGCCGACTACCCCTACTACCGCGACGACCCGGCGCGCTGGCCCGACCGGCTCAGGGCGCTGCGCGACGACCTGGGCATCGAGGTGATCACCTGCTACATCCCGTGGCGGCACCACCAGCCCGAGGCCGACACGCCGCCCGACTTCACCGGCCACACCCACGCCTCCCGGAACGTGGCCGGCTTCCTCGACCTGTGCCACCGGCTGGGCCTCAAGGTCGTCGCCAAGCCCGGACCGTTCGTCCACGCCGAGCTCACCTACGGCGGGTTGCCCGACTGGGTGTGCCCCGAGGAGGACCCGGCGATCGAGCCGGTGCTCGACGCGTCCGGCGCGCCGGCGCGGTGGGCCGACGGCTCGGGGCGCGGCCCCGGCCGGCCGCTGCCCGCCCCGCTGGCCGAGCCGTTCGCCACGCTGACGGGGGAGTGGCTGTCGGCGGTCGGCGCGAAGGTGCTCGACGCCGCCGCCCACCCGAACGGCCCGGTCATCCTCACGCAGATCGCCAACGAGGGCGTCTACACCGACGGCGCCCGCCCGCTGACCGCCTACGACTACAGCCCCTCCGCCCTGGCCCTGCACCGCGAGCGGACCGGCCGGAGCGAGCCGCCCCGCACCGGCGGGGAGGACGCCGCCGCCCTGGCCGGATGGGGACGCTTCCACGCCGCCTACCTCGCCGAGGTGTACCGCCGCTGGGCGCAGGCGGTGAACGGCCGGGTCCCCGTGGTCGTCAACCTCAACCCGCCGACCGTGGAGGCGCTGGACGACTGGCTGGCCCGCGTGTGCCCGCCCCTCTGGGGCGGCATCGCGTACGGGTTCACCAACTGGATGGGCGTCGTCTCGGCCGACCCCGACGCCTGGTTCCGCTACGTCGTCGCGGCCAAGCTCGCCCCCGGCCCCAACATGGAGGAGAACTGGGGCTTCTCCCAGCTCTACGACCGGGCCTACCAGGACGCGGCCACCAGCTTCCACCAGTCGCTGCTCGCGCTGGCGGCCGGGGCGACCGGGTTCAACGTCTACACGGGCGTGTCCACCTCCGGCTGGGCGGCCTCGCTCGACGCGGCCACCCCCTCGCCGTACCCGGACTGCGCGCCCATCGCCGCCGACGGCTCGGTGACGGAGAAGGCGCCCGCCGTGGCGGCCCTGGCCGCGTTCCTGGCCCGCCACGGGGCCGAGTTCCTCGCCTGCGTCCCGGTGACCGGCGGCAGCTTCGGCCTCTACCGGCCGTACGCGGCCCTCGCCGCCTGGGGGCAGGGGGACGTGGTGTGCGGCCGTTCCCTGCGGGCCTTCCACGACCGGATGCGGGCCGCGGGCCACGACTACCGGATCGTCGACCTGGAGAGCGGGGACCTCGCCGGCCACCCAAGGCTGACCATCCCGGGTGGCCCGTTCCTGCACCGCCACGTGCAGCGCGCGCTGGCCGGCCACATCGCCGCGGGCGCCGTGGTCGAGGTGCACGGCGCCGTCCCCGTCCTGGACGAGGACCTGAACCCGTGCACGGTCCTCGCCACCGCCCTGCGCCCCGGACCGCCCCCCGAGCCGGGGCCGCCGCGGGCCCGCGTGGTGGCGGGGGAGGCGGACGTGTTCCTGCGGACGCACCCCGAGCGGGACGTCGCGTACCTCACGGTCCTCGTCAGGGACGGCAACCAGGGCCCGGTCCTGATCGACCTCGACGGCCGCGAACTGGAGGTCGTCGCGGCGCGCGGCGGCGCCGCGGTGATCAGGCTGGAGGGCGGCGAGCTCGACGACGCCCTCGTCAAGGGCGTCAACCGCTACCTCGGCTCGGAGGTGGCGGCGGGCGTCCGGCTCGGCGGGCGCGCGCACACCGCGACCGCCCCGGCGGACCTCTACCGCGTCGGCGGCGCGCTCCGCCGGATCTCCTAGGGGCTCCGCCAGGGGGCGGGAAGAGGCGTCGCGGGCGCGTGGTTGGAAGGGGACGTGGAGAAGATCGACGTCGTGGTCATCGGCGCCGGGCAGGCGGGCCTGTCCAGCGCGTACTTCCTGCGCCGCTTCGGCCTGGACCCCCTGGTCCTCGACGCCGCCGACGGGCCCGGCGGGGCGTGGCGGCACCGGTCGCCGACCCTCACCATGGACAAGGTCCACGGCGTGTTCGACCTGCCGGGCAGCAGGCGCGACCGGGAGGCCGACGGTGAGCGCCCGGCCGCCGCCGTGGTGCCCGCCTACTACGCCGACTACGAGCGCGACCTCGGCCTGGAGGTGCTCCGCCCGGTCGAGGTGTCCGCCGTCACGCGCGGCCCCGGCGAGCGGCTGACCGTCACCTCCGGCGCGGGGGAGTGGGCGGCGCGCGCCGTGGTCAACGCCACGGGCACCTGGACCCGTCCCCACTGGCCGTACTACCCGGGCGCCCGCGACTTCCGCGGCCGGCAGCTCCACTACGCCGCCTACCGCGGGCCCGGGGAGTTCCGCGGCCGGCGGGTCGTCGTGGTGGGCGGCGGCAACTCCGCCGCGCACGTCCTGTCGGAGCTGGCCGGGGTCGCCGCGGCCACGCTGTGGGTGACCCGCCGCCCGCCGGTCTTCCGCGCGGACGACTTCGGCGAGAGCGCCCGCCGCGACGCGGTCGCCCTGGTCGAGCAGCGGGTACGCGCCGGGCTGCCGCCGCAGAGCGTCGTCGCCGTGACCGGCCTCGGCTACACCACGGTCGTCCGCGAGGCGATGGAGAAGGGCGCCCTGGAACGGCTGCCGATGTTCGCCCGGCTCACCCCCGGCGGCGTCATGTGGGCCGACGGCAGCGAGGCCGCGGCCGACGCCGTCGTCTGGGCCACCGGGTTCCGCTCGGCGCTGAGTCACCTCGCGCCGCTCCGCCTGCGCGAACCGGGCGGTGGGATCGCGGTGGACGGCACCCGGGTCCTGGCCGAGCCCCGGCTGCAGCTCGTCGGCTACGGCCCGTCGGCCAGCACCATCGGCGCCAACCGCGCGGGCCGCACCGCCGCCCGGAACGTGCGCGACCTCCTCGCCACCGCCGCCGAAGCCGCCTGAGGATCGCCGGCGACCGTCCGAGGCCGTCCCGGCTCGCTGGTCCGGATCGTCGTCCGGCATGCCGATCCCGCATGGATCGCGACTCCGGCGGGTCCGCGTCTCGACACGCGGCGTCACCGCGTTGTAACGTCCGGCAGAAGGATCTTTATCCAGTTAAAGATCCGTTTTTCGCATTTATCCGGCCAGGAGGTGCGCCGCCATCGTGACGGAGCCAACCGACGCACGCGACGACGCCCTCGCCACCGCCCCGCCCGACCTCCCGCCCGACCTTCCGCGCGATCTCCCGCGCGATCTCCCGTCCGACCTTCCGTGCGATCTCTCGCGCGATCTTCCGTCCGACCTCTCGCCCGATCTCCCGCGCGGCCCGGCGGCGCGGCGGCGTGACCCGTTCCAGCCCGCGCTGAGCCCCCTCGCCCGGCGGGCGGTCGCGGGCGGGCTGCTCCTCGCCACCGCCGCCGCGATGGCGGCGGCCCTCGCCATCTGGAACGGCCGGCCCTCCACCGGAACCGGCGCCCTCGCCCCCGCCACCTCGCCCGCCACGAACATCCTGATTCCCGGCGAAGCGGCGTGATCCCCTACTATCTACCCTCGGTAAGAGGGCGTTCGCCGGATCGTCACGACATCCCCCCGGCGCCGCCCTGCGGCACGGCCGAAGGAGAAGCGTGGCGGTTGCGTCCCCCGCCGACCGGCGGCGCGGCCCGCTCAGACCTTTCCGCCTCTCCCTGGCCCTGGCCCTCGGCCTGACGGCCCCCCTGGGCGGGACCGTGATCGCGGGCACCCGGCCCGGGCCCGCGGCGGCGGCGCCGAAACCCACGGTCAAACAGCTCAAGAAGGAGCTCGCCGCGCTCCAGAAGGAGTCGGACCGGCTCATCACCGACTACTACAACGGCCGCATCGCCCGCGAGAAGGCGGAGAAGGCCGAGAAGGCCGCCAAGGAACGGCTCGCCGCCGCCCAGGAGGTCCTCGACCGGGAGTCGACCGAGCTGCGCGCGATGGCCGTCGCCCAGTACATCGGCGCCGTGCCCGTCGGCCAGGTGGTGCTCTCCGGCGCCGAGGACCCGAACACGCTGCTGAACAGGCTCGCCCTCGCCCAACACCTCGCCGACCGGCAGCACGCGCGGCTGAGCGGGTTCGCCCAGGTCAGGGACGAGCACGCGCGCGCCGAGGCCGAGGCCACCGCCCGCGCCGCCGAGCTGGCGGACCAGGTGGCCGACCTCGCCGACCGCAAGGGCAAGGCGGTCAAGCAGATCGAGAGGATCAAGGACAAGATCGACCAGCTCTACCAGGCGCCCGGCGTGCGGCGCTCGGACGGCACCTGGGTGCCCCAGCTCCCCGAGGGCGCCGACCACATCACGCCGCGGATGCGCCTGGTCAAGACGCTCGTCAAGGAACGGTTCGACGTGCCGTTCGGCATCGGCTGCTACCGCACCATCCAGGACGGCGGCGAACACCCCCTCGGCCGGGCGTGCGACTTCATGCTGAGCCGCGGCGGCTCCATGCCCTCGGCCGCCGAGGTGGCGCGCGGCAACGAGATCGCCGCCTGGGCCATCAAGAACTCCAAGCGCCTCGGCATCATGTACATCATCTACCGGCAGCGCATCTGGCACGCGCGTACCGGGACGTGGCGGACGATGTCCGACCGCGGCGGCACCACCGCCAACCACTACGACCACCCGCACATCTCGGTCTACTAGCGCCGATCACGGAGCCGGGGGCCGGGGGCCGGGGGCCGGTGGACGCAAGCGTCCTGCAAGGAAAATGACCATAATCTGGTCATGCCGTCTATCAGCAAGCTCAGCCCGGGCGATCCCCCCGCTCTCGGAGGCTACGAGATCAAGGGGCGGCTCGGAGAAGGCGGCCAGGGGGTCGTCTACCTCGGTGAGGACGGGGAAGGCGGCCGGGTGGCCGTGAAGTGGCTGCGGCCCCACCTGGCGGGGGACGCGGTCGCGGCGGAGCGGTTCGCGAGGGAGGCCGCGGCGGCGCGGCGCGTGGCGCCGTTCTGCACGGCCAAGCTGCTCGCCACCGGCGTCCACGACGAGCGTCCGTACATCGTGAGCGAGTACGTCGACGGGCCGTCCCTCCAGGAGGCGGTGGCGCAGGAGGGGCCGCGCTCGGACGCGGCGCTGCACCGGCTGGCCATCGGCACCGTGACGGCGCTGGCCGCCATCCACCAGGCCGGCATCGTCCACCGCGACCTCAGCCCCGGCAACGTGCTGCTCGGCGCCGAGGGGCCACGCGTCATCGACTTCGGCATCGCGCGGGCGCTCGACGCCACTTCTACGATCACGTCCATGCCGGTGGGCACGCCCGCGTTCATGGCGCCCGAGCAGATCCTCGCCCAGCCCGTGGGGCCGGCGGCGGACATGTTCGCGTGGGGCAGCATCATCTTGTTCGCCGCCAGCGGCACCGGGCCCTTCGCCGCCTCGTCCGTGCCCACGATCATCCAGCGCGTCCTGTACACGGAGCCCGACCTGACGCCGCTCGCGGAGCCGTTACGCGAGCTGGTGGCGGCCTGCCTGGCCAAGGACCCGGCACGACGGCCGACGGCCGAGCAGGTGATCATGAGGTTGCTGCAGAACCCGTCATCCGCCGAACCGCCGGAGCTGAAGCAGGCGGCCGCCGTGGTGAACGCCGCCCCACCGGCGCCCCCACTCCCGACCCCATCGGCGTCCCCACTCCCGGCCCCGCAGACGTCCCCGCTTCCGAGCCCGCCGCCATCCCCAGCGCACCCTAACCCGAGCCCGCAGGCATCCTCGCCGCCTGCCCCGCAGGGGCGCCCGACCTCACAGCCGTCCTCGCAGCCCAGCCCACACCCGCACCCCAGCCCGCAGGCATCCTCGGCGGCTGGCCAGCAGGGGCGCCCGACCTCGCAGCCGTCCTCGCCGCCCAGCCCTCAGGGGCCCCCGAGTCCGCAGGCATCCTCGGCGCCTGGCCAGCAGGGGCGCCCGACCCCGCAGTCATCCCCAACGCCCCCGGGCCCTCAGGTATCCCCGCACTCGGGCCCGCAGACGCCGCCCGTGGGCCCCCAAGCCGCCCCGCACTCGGGCCCGCAGGTGGCGCACCCGGGTCCGCCGGGATCCTCTCGTCCTGGTCCTCAGGGGTCCCCGCACTCGGGCCCGCAGGTGCCTCCGGCCCCGAGGTCGCAGGGGCCGCAGGGGTCTCCCTATGCTCCGCCGCCGTCCCAGGGCCGGGCGCCGCAGAGTCCCTACACCCCGCCGTCCGGTCCCGGTGCCGCGCATGGCGTCCCGTCGGCCGGGGCGAGCGGGACCCACGCCTCCTACGGCCCCCCGCACGGCTCAGGCCCGCGCGGCCCGCAGAGCTCCCCCCACAACACGCCCCCGGGCCCGCCCGGCCACGGAAGTCCCGGCGGCCCACACGGTCCTTACCCCCACGCGCCCCTCGCCGCGAGCGCGCCCCCCTACGCGCCGCGCCCCCAACGGCCGCGCAGGGGGATGATCGTGGCGGGTGTGGCCGCCGCCGTGGCGGTCGTGGCGACCATCGCGGTCGTCGCCGTCGCCGTCGTCAGGATGCGCGACGAGCCCGGCCCCACACCCACCCTGGCCCAGACCGCGACGGCCACCGCGAGCCCGAGCGTCCCGCCGGTGCCCACCACCGGCCTGGGCCAGGTCACGCTGCCCGGGACGACCGCCACCCTGACCGAGTCGCCCGCCGACAGGGTGCGGCTGACCACGTACATGCTGCGCGACCCCAAGACGCAGAACTGGGTGTACTACGCACGCGACTCTCTGACCGGAAATTTCATGAAATATCCGGAAGCGTGGGAGGCTGTCCTCTCCCCGGACGGCCGCTACCTCGCCAGCCGCGGCAAACAGTTCGTCGGCGGCTACGACACGGTGGACATCACCGACAAGGTCACCGGCGAGAAGTTCTCCATCCTCACCTCCCGCCAGCCGCTCAGCGCGTACGTCCAGACCTGGTCCCGCGACGGCAACCGCCTCCTCCTCAACGTCGGCAACGCCAGCGGCACGGAGTGGCAGTCCACCGGGTTCGCCATCGTGGACGTCGCCACCCGGCAGGCCAGCATCGCCACGCTCCGGGAGGGCGCGCTGCGCGGCATCCGGTACGGCTTCGACGAGCGGGACACCGGCGTGGTCGCCCTCTCCAACGTCGCCAAGCAGCAGGCGCTGCGCTTCTTCGCCGCCGACGGCACGCGGGTGCGCCGGGTGCCGAACGTCGGCGCGGCGATCGCCGACTCGCTGTTCTCGCCCACGGGGCAGAAGTTCGTCACGAACTGTCCCGGCCTCGTCAGCGGCGACAACTGCGTCTACGACACCGCCTCCGGCGCGGAGCTGACCCGCTTCGAGTCGCCGTGCTCGGGCCTGGCCACCTGGTACGACGACCTGCACCTGGTCTGCTGGACGAACCCCGGCGGCGGCCGCTACGAGATCCACGTGATCGACTTCAGGGGGACCTCGGTGCGGACGCTGCTCACGGTGCCGACCGGCGGCGAGAACATGGACGTCGTCTTCTCGCACCCCCGCCGGTGACCTCAGCGGCTGCGGCTCCGGGGCCGCACCCCCGCCGGTGACCTCAGCGGCTGTGACCCCGGGGCCGCGCCCCCGCCGGTGACGTCAGCGGCTGCGGCCCCGGGGCCGCAGCCGCGTGCCGGGCAGGACGGGCGCGGGCAACGGGGCGCCGTCGAACCCCTCGACCGCGCCGAACCCGTCGCCCTCCATCCACTCCTTGCGGAACGCGACGATCTCGTCGTGGTCGCGGCCCACGAAGTTCCACCACATCACGATCTCCTCGGCGAACGGCTCGCCGCCGATCACCAGCACCCGCCCGTCCCCGTTCAGGGACAAGCCCGTACGGCCCGGCGGCAGGTACAGCAGCGGCCCCCGCTCGAGCGGCTCGACCTCGCCGTCGAGCAGCAGCAGCCCGTGCTCGAACGCGGGGTCGAGCGGCAGCTCGGCCGCCCCCGAGACGGCGACCTCGGCCCCCGCCAGCGGCGTGAGGGCCGTCGCCGGCGACGCGGCGCCGGCGAACGACCCCATGATCACCGTCGCGGTGAAGCCCGGCCCGGACACCCGCGGCAGGTCCGCGTGGTGCTCGAAGCCCGGCTCCATGCCCCGGGCGCCGTCCGGCAGCGCCACCCAGAGCTGCACCCCGTGCAGCAGCTCCTCGCGCGACTCCTCCGAGTGGGAGATGCCGCGCCCGGCCGTCATGAGGTTGAGCTGCCCCGGCCGTACCACCTGGAGACTGCCCAGGCTGTCGCGGTGCAGCACCTCGCCCGACAGCAGCCAGCTCACGGTCTGCAGGCCGGTGTGCGGGTGCGGCGGCACCCGCATCGTGGCCACCTCGGGCCCGTAGGCGTCGACGAAGCACCACGCGCCGATCATGCGGCGGCGCACGCCGGGCAGCGTCCTGCTCACGCGCATCGCGCGCGGCCCGCCCAGCGGCACCTCCCGCCCGGCGAGCGACTCGGCGCCGCCGCCGTCCGCCGCGCCGCACCGCATCTCGCCGGGGTCCCGCTCCAGGTTGCTCATGCTGCGACTGTACGGCTCCCGCGGCCCCGGCTCAGGCCGGGACCTCCGCCCGCCGTCCCCCGGCCCGGGCTGGGGCTCGGCCGCCCGTGCCCCCTGGTCAGGCCGGGGTCGGGGCAGGCCGCCCCCCGCTCGCGCCGGAGGCGGGGGAAGCCGTCCCCCCGCTCACGCCGGGAGCTCGGCAGGCTGTCCTCTCGCTCAGGCCGGGGGTTCCGCCGGACGTGTCCCGCTGAGGCTGGGGGCTCCGCCGGCGTATCCGGCTCAGGTCAGGGTCTCCCACCAGCCGTCCACGGCCGGGACCGCGTCGGGGTCCACGGCCTCGCCGGGCCGGGGCACCACGATCGACACCTCGCGGGCCTTGGCCTCGCGCCACAGCCGCTCCACCGGCTCCGCCCACGGGTGCAGCGCCAGCGTGAACGTCGCCCAGTGCACCGGCAGCAGCACCCGGCCGCCCAGGTCGAGGTGGGCGTTGACCGCCTCCTCCGGGTTCATGTGGATGTCCGGCCACGCCGGGCTGTAGGCGCCGATCGGCATGAGCGTCAGGTCGAACGGCCCGTGCTCCGCGCCGATGCCGCGGTAGCCCTCGAAGTAGCCGGAGTCGCCCGCGTAGAACACCTTGCGGGTGGGCCCGGCCACCACCCACGAGCCCCACAGCGTGTCGTTGCGGGTGAGCGTGCGCCCGGAGAAGTGACGGGCGGCCGTCGCGACGAAGCGCAGCCCGCCGACCTCGGCCTCCTCCTCCCAGTCGAGCTCGATGATCCGGTACGCGGGCACGCCCCAGCGCTCCAGGTGCGCCCCGATGCCCAGCGGCACCAGGAACGGCGCCCGCTGCGTGGCCGTCAGCCCGCGCACCGTCGCCAGGTCGAGGTGGTCGTAGTGGTCGTGCGAGATCGCGATGGCGTCGACCAGCGGCAGGCTCGCCAGCGGCACCGGCACCGGGTGGTGCCGCTTCGGCCCGACGAGCTGCGAGGGGGAGGGGCGCCGGCTCCACACCGGGTCGAACAGCACCCGCCGCCCCTCGATCTCCACCAGCGTGGAGGCGTGGCCGTACCAGATGGCGCGCACGCCCTCGGGCGGGGCCGCGCCCGCCGGGGGCACGCGCAGCGGCACGGGCCCGGCCGGGCGTCGCTGGTCGCGGTCCTTGGCCAGCTCGCCCAGCATGCCCGCGGGCGGGGCGCTGACCAGCGTGGTCGCCTCCGGCATGGTGTTGACGAACGCGCCGTCCCTGAACTGCGGTGAGCGCCGGATCCGCTCCTCCCGCACGGGCCCCGACCGCAGGGGCCGCACACCGAACTCAGCGGGCACGTCACGCAGCGCCCATCCCGCCGCGGCGAGGGCCGCCCCGCCCATGAGGATCCGCCGTGCCGTCCGCAGTGCCGCCATCGTTCACTCTCCCCAGGATGTGTGTTCCGTCCTGCTCAACCGAGCGGGGCGGCCGTACTGTTCCCCGTTACGACGATATATCGCGATAGGTTCAGACCGTCTTGATGGCTCCGCCGTCGATGACGTAGTCGGCGCCGTTGACGCTCGCGGCGTGCGGCGAGGCCAGGTACGTCACCAGGGCGGCGACCTCCTCCGGTCCGACGAACCTGCCGGTCGTCATCCCGATGCCGGACGGCACCCCCGCGAGCAGCTGCTCGTGCTCCAGGCCCAGCGAGGCCGCGAGTGCCGCGCCGTACCCCTGGGGATCTTCCCACATCGCGGTGCGGGCCGGTCCGGGGGAGACGGTGTTCACGCGGACGCCCCGCGGCCCGTACTCCTCGGCCAGCGCCTTGCCGAACGCCGTCAGCGCCGCCTTGCTGGTCGTGTACGCGATCGGGCCGGAGTGCGGCATCCGCGCGCCGATCGAGGAGATGTTCACCACGACGCCGCGCCGTCGCTCCAGGCTGGGCAGGGCGGCCCGGGTGGCGCGGACGGCGCTGAGGAGGTTCACGTCGAGCGCCTGGCGCCACTGCTCCTCGCCGAAACCGAGGAAGCCGCCGGCCTGCTCCGCGCCTCCCTCGCCGCCGCCCACGTTGTTGACGAGCAGGTCGAGCTCGCCCACCTCGGCGAGCGCCCGCTCGACCAGCCCGGCGGGCCCCTCGGGCGTGGACAGGTCGGCGGTCAGGGCGACGGCGCCGGTCGCCTTCAGCTCGGGGCTGACGGTGCGGGAGCCCGCGACGACGCGCACCCCCTCCTCGGCCAGCGCGGTCACGACGGCCAGGCCGATGCCCCTGCTGGCGCCGGTGACCAGGGCGGTCTTCCCGCTCAGTCGCAGATCCATGAGATGTCCTCCAGCGTCAGTCGCTTCATCGGTGACGCGGAAACCGTAGAACATGCCACATCGATGATGCAACTCGGCTCGCAATCGGGACGGTGGTGTAGCCTTCTCTCGTGACAGAAGCGACGCGGGCGCTGCGGTCCGACGCCGAGCGGACCGTCCGCCAGATCCTCGAGGCCGCCGAACGCGTCCTCAGCCGCAACCCGGCGGCCACCATGGAGCAGATCGCCGAGGAGGCGGGCGTGGCCCGCACCACCGTCCACCGGCGCTTCGCCTCCCGCGACGCGCTGGTCGGTTCGATGGCCGCCTGGGCGACCCGCCGCTTCGCCGACGCGGTCGAGGCGGCCCACCCCGAGACGGCCCCGCCGCTCGTCGCCCTCTACCAGGTCACGGCCAACGTGCTGCGGGTCAAGCTCGACTGGGGCTTCGCGATGAGCCGCGCCCTGACGGCCGACCCCGAGGCGGCGCGGGTCCACTCCGAGGTGGAGGCGCAGTGCGAGCGGATGTTCCGGGCGGCGCGGGAGGAAGGGCTGCTGCGGGCCGACGCCGACCTCGCCTGGGCCCGGCGGGTGTACTACGCGCTCATCCACGAGGCCGCCCAGAGCGGCGACGGCGACGCCGACGCGCTGGCGACACGGGTCGTCGACACGCTGCTGCGCGGCGTGGGCACCACCCAGGGCCTCACGGCGCCGCGCTGACCAGCCGGGGCCGTGCGTGCGGTCCGGAGCGTCGTCGGCCAGCAGGTCACGGGCTTTCGGGCGTTGTCGGTCAGCAGGTCACGCGCTCTCAGGCGTCGTCGGCGAGCAGGTCGCGGGCGGCCTCGCCGAAGGCGCGCACACGCGCGGTGGCGCCCTCCGTCCGCCACATCAGCCCCCACCGCAGCGGCGGGGCGTCGTCGATCAGGACGTACGCGACGTCGGGCCGGACGTAGTAGCGCCGGGCGTGCGCGCCGACCGGGAAGACGCCGTGACCGGCCCCGACCAGGGTGAGCAGCTCGTTGAAGGTGGAGGCCGACGGGCCGGGCTCGATCGGCCGCCCCGAAGGGGTGACGCTCGGGGTGCGGTCCGCGCGCAGGGCCGCGGGGAGCGTGTCCGGAAGCTGGAGCAGCCTGACCCGGGCCAGATCCTCCAGCGAGAGCGAGGTCCGGCGGGCGAAGGGATGCCCGGCCGGGACCGCGAGCATGCGCGCCTCGGACACGAGGACCGGCCCGGTCTCGATGTCCGGCTCGTCGATGGGGAAGGTGCCCAGCGCGAGGTCGATCTCGCCGGCCCGCAGCCAGGGCATCAGGTCGACCATGTGCGCCTCCCGGAACCGGACGTCGCAGTCCGGCCGGCGCCGCCGGAACAGCTCCGCCACCCCGGCCAGCAGCTGGCCGCCCGCGGCGCCGACGAACGCCACGCGCAGGGTGCCGGTGAGGCCGCGCCCGGCGGCGACGGCCCGCTCGTACGCGGCGGCGATCCGGTCCCAGGCCGGACGGGTCTCCTCGTACAGATCGCGTCCCACCGACGTCAGCTCCACCCGGCGGCTGGTGCGGTTGAACAGCGGAACCCCGACGCGGCGCTCCAGCTTGGCGACGGTCTGGCTGACACGGGCGGTGGACACCCGCAGCCGCTCGGCGGTCCGGCCGAAGTGCAGCTCCTCGGCCAGCGTGAGGAACGCCTCCAGCTCGTGCCGCTCCAGCATGCCGTCCCCCGATCGTTAAGCCTCGCTTGACGATCCTTGCACAGGACCGCATTGATCGGCTCGCCGCCCCGGTCGAGGGTGGAACCGCTCGAAAACCCCTCCGACCTGCATGGGGAGCAGTCGATGTACGTCACCTCCGCACAGGCCCTGTCCGCCTCGGCCCATGACCCGGACGCCGTGGTCCGGGAGCTGCGGGACCGCGCCGAGATCGTGGACGCCCTGTACCGCTTCGGCCTCGGCCAGGACCTGAAGGACAAGGAGCTGTTCGCCTCGGCCTTCGCGGCGGACGCCGAACTGGACTTCCGTCCGGCGGCGGCGAAGTGGGGCGGCCGGCCGCCCCTGATGCGGGGGCGGGACGCGATCGTCTCCACGATCCTCGCCCTGTTCGCCGACCGGGTGGACACCACCCACCAGGTCACCAACCCGCGCGTCGCGGTGGACGGCGACACCGCCCGCCTGACCGCGCTGGTGGAGGCCCAGCACCTGCTCACCGCCGACCACGGCACCTTCGCCCTGCTGAAGAACCCGTACGATGTCGAACTGATCCGCGACGGGGGCCGCTGGGGCGTCCGCCGCATGACCATCGACAACGCCTGGTACACCGGCAACCCCGTCGCCATCTTCGGCTGACCCCCAACACTTGAGGAACCCCATGGAAACCTTGCGATCGGCCGTGCGCGGCCAGGTCCTGCTGCCCGGCGACCCCGGGTTCGACGCCGCCAGCCGCCCCTGGAACCTGGCCGTCGAGCAGCCCGTGGCCGCCGTGGTCGAGGCCGCCGACGCCGACGACGTCGCCGCCCTCGTCCGGTACGCCGGCCCGGCGGGACTGGGCATCGCGACCCAGCCGAACGGGCACGGCGCGAGCGGCCGTACCGACGGCGCGATCCTGCTGCGCACCCGGCTGCTGGACACCCTCGACATCGACCCCGTGGCCCGCCGCGCCCGCGTCGGCGCGGGCGTGGCCTCGGGCCGGCTGCAGGCCGCCGCCGCGCCGCACGGCCTGACCGGGCTGCCCGGCAGCTCGCCGGTCGTCAGTGTCACGGGCGTCGCCCTCGGCGGCGGGCTGAGCTGGTTCGGCCGCGCGTACGGGTGGGTCGCCGACAGCGTCACCGCGTTCGACGTCGTCGACGCCGACGGACGGCCGCGGCGCGTCACCGCGGACGCCGACCCCGACCTGTTCTGGGCGCTGCGCGGCGGGGGCGGCGACTTCGCGGTCGTCACCGCGCTGGAGCTGGCCCTGCGCCCCGCGCCGCGCCTGTACGGCGGGCGCGTCCTGTGGACCGCCGAGCACGCCCCCGCCGTCATGGACGCCTACCGGCGCATCACCGCCACGGCCCCGGACGAGCTGACCGTCTGGCTGGACCTGCTCCACTTCCCCGGCGCCGCCCCCATGGTCGCCGTCGACGCGACGTACCTCGGCGACCCGGACGAGGCACGCGACCTGCTGGCCCCGCTGGACGGCCTGGCCGCGCCGCTGTCCGACAGCCGCGGCGTCATGTCGCCCGCGGAGCTGGGCTCCATCACCGCCGAGCCCACCGACCCCGGCGCGGGCCTGTCGCGGGCCGAGCTGCTGACCGAGCTGGACGACGCGGCGGCCAAGGCGTTGCTGGCCGACCCCATCGCGCCGCTGCTGAGCGTGCAGATCCGGCACCTGGGGGGCGCGCTGGCCCGCCCGTCCGACAGCCCGCCCGGCGCTCTGGCGGAGCCCTACGTGCTGTACCTGTTCGGGATCCCCGCCGACCCGGCCACGGCCGAGGCCGTCACGGCCCGGCAGCGCGACATCGCCGGCGCCCTGCCGGTCAGCGGCCGCAAGCCGTACACCTTCCTCAACCCCGGCGAGAGCGCGGCCGACGCCTTCACACCGGAGGCGCTGGCCCGGCTGCGGACCGTCAAGCGCGCACACGACCCGCGGAACGTCTTCCGCGCCAACTTCCCGGTCGGCTGACCGCGCCAACTTCGCGGTTGGCCGACCGCGCGCACTTCCCGGCCGGCTGAACCCTGGCGGGCGGTGGCCGTCCCGGGGGCGCCGGGTTCAGGAGGGGAGGCGGTACGGCGTCAGGTCCAGCGGCGCGGGTTCGCCGAGCGCGAGCCGCGCCGCGAGGAGCCCCGCGTACGGTCCCGCCGTCAGCCCGTACGCGCTCAGCCCCGTGGCGACCACCACCCGCTCGCCCGCCCGGCACATCAGGGGCGGCCCGCCCGCCCGGACGGGCCGCAGCCCCACCCGGGTCTCGGTCACCGTGGCCCCGGCCAGGCCGGGGGCGAGGCGGAGCCCGGCGCGCAGCACCTCCTCCAGCCCGCCCATCGTGACGCGCGGCACGAACCCCACGTCCTCGACCGTCGCCCCCACGACCACCCGCGAACCGGGGAAGCCCAGCAGGTACGGGCCGACGTGGGGCAGCACGATGGGCCACCCGGCGGTGTCGGCGCC
This sequence comes from Nonomuraea roseoviolacea subsp. carminata, assembly GCF_024172185.1. Lineage (GTDB taxonomy): Bacteria > Actinomycetota > Actinomycetes > Streptosporangiales > Streptosporangiaceae > Nonomuraea > Nonomuraea roseoviolacea. Next base: position 9,130,352 of record NZ_JAMZEC010000001.1, on the reverse strand, counting down.
GTCGAGGACCGCGTGCACGATCTGGCCGCGGCGAGGGAAGACGGGGATCTCCACGCCGAGCGGCCGGCACACGGCCCCACTCCACGCCCCGGCCGCCACGACCACCATGTCCGCCGCGACCTTCTCCTCAGTCGCGCCCTCCCCGGCCCGGTCCTTTCCGACCGCCCCGCGTTCCTCCAGGGCCGCCCCGCGTTCCTCCGGGGCCGCCCCGCGTTCCTCCGGGGCCGCCCGGCGTTCCTCCGGGGCCGCCCGGCGTTCCTCCGGCTCCCACGCGTCCGCCCGCGTCCCGGACTGAGCGCCCGCGACCGGGGCCGCCTGCCGCCACGACCCGTCGCCACCACCCGCGTCAGGCCCAGGCAGAGCGCCGGACGTGACGCTCCCGTCACCGGAGCTCAGCAGCACCTCGCCCCGCGCCGTCAGCGTCGCCACGCCCGTGCGCAGCTCGGCCCCCTGCCGCACCGCCGCGCGCAGCAGCGCGTCGCGGACGGCGCGGCCGTCCACCCGGGCCGCCCCCGGCACGTGCACCGCGGTCAACCCCTCCGCCAGCGGCGGGAACAGGCGCGCCGGGTCCGGGACCACGCTCACCTCGCCCATCTCGGGCGCTCCGGCGTACCGCCGCTCCAGCAGCGCCCGCACCGGTTCCAGCTCAGCCGGGTCCTCGGCGACCAGCAGCGCCCCCACCCGCTCGTACCCGAGGTCCTCGCCCAGCGCCTCCATCAGCTCCGGGTAGTGCCGCGCGCCCGAGCGGGCCAGGGCGTACCAGGCGTCGTCGTCGGGATGGTCCACCCACGGGCACACGATTCCCGCCCCGGCCGCCGTGGCCTGCCCGTCCAGGTCCGCGTCCACCACGACGACGTCCGCCCCGTGGCTGCTCAGGTGGTACGCGGCGCTTGCCCCGACGATCCCGCTTCCGATCACTGTGACCCGCATGCCGCCATGATTCCAGCCAGGTCCGGACCTCTCACCGGCGGCCGTGACGCAAATCCTTGGACATGATCGGGAGGCGAGGCTAGGGTTGGGCCCCATGTCAGGCCCCGAGGCGTCAAGACGCTAGCCACCGGTCGTCCGGTGGCCTCGTCCGACGTCGTCCCGCGACCCTCCCGTCCCCGCTGAGGCCGGAGGGCGCTCGGGCGCGCGTCCGTCGCAGCCCCCCGACCGCCGCGAGCGCGGGGCCGCGTCCGCCTCCGCCCGGACCAGCACGTCACCTCCTGTGACAGGGATCCGGCGCGCCGACGCGCCACCTCCTCTCCCTTCGGGATCCTCGATGCGGAGACGGGTGAGGGCGGCCCCGCGACCGTTCGTCCGACGACTCGATCCACGACATCGTTGCGGAGCCTCACCGTGCCTTTCGCCCTGTACCTCCTCGGACTGGCCGTGTTCGCCATGGGAACGTCCGAGTTCATGCTGTCCGGCCTCGTCCCGGACATCGCCGCCGACCTGCGGGTCTCCGTCCCGGCGGCCGGAGCGCTCACCTCGGCGTTCGCCGCCGGGATGATCGTCGGAGCGCCCCTGACGGCCGCGCTCAGCATGCGCTGGCCACGCCGCCGGGCCCTGCTCGTGTTCCTCGTCTCGTTCCTGCTCCTGCACGTCCTCGGCGCGGTCACCGCGAGCTTCGAGGTGCTGCTGGCCACCCGGTTCGCGGGGGCCGTGGCCAACGCCGGGTTCCTCGCGGTCGCCGTGGCCACCGCCGCCGCGACGGCGCCGCCGGGGGCCAAGGGGCGGGCCACGTCCATCCTGCTGGGCGGTGTCACCCTGGCATGCGTCGCCGGCGTCCCGGCCGGCGCCGTGCTCGGAAACCTGTGGGGATGGCGCTCGGCGTTCTGGGCCGTGGCCCTGCTGTCGGTGCCCGCTGTCGCGGCGGTCCTGCGCTCCGTCCCGGCCGATCCGGCCCGTACCGGCGACGGGGGCGGGGCCCGGCGTGAGGCGAGGGCGCTGCGCGACCCCCGGCTCCTCGTGCTGCTCCTCCTGGCCGCACTGGTCAACGGCGCGACCTTCTGCACGTTCACGTACCTCGCCCCGCTGGCCACCTCGGTCGCCGGGATCGCCCCGGGATGGCTGCCCGGGCTGCTGGTGCTGTTCGGGCTCGGCTCGTTCGCCGGGGTGACCGCCGGCGGGCGGCTGGCCGACAGCCGGCCCCGGCTCCTCCTGACCGCCGGCGGCGCGGCGCTGGTGGCGGGGTGGGCGGTGCTCGCGGCGGTCGCGGGCTCGCCGGTCGCCGTGGCGGTGCTGGTCTTCACGCAGGGCGCGCTGTCGTTCGCCGTCGGCTCGACGCTGGTGTCCCAGGTCCTGTACGCGGCGACGCAGGCGCCGACGCTGGCCGGGAGCTTCGCCACGGCCGCGTTCAACGTCGGGGCCGCCGCCGGTCCCTGGCTCGGCGGGATCACGATCGGCGCCGGGCTCGGCTACCGCTCGCCGGTGTGGGTGAGCGCGGCGCTGGTGGCCGCCGCGCTCGCCGTCGCGGCGGCCGCCCACCTCACGGGGCGTGGGCCCACGTCGCGGGACGCGTCACGGCTCCAGCAGACGCTCCCGTAGCGCCTCGACGACGTCGCCGTCCACGCCCAGGTGCTCCGCGACGTACCGCTCGACGGAGCCGTGGGCGGCGGCCAGGTCCGCCAGGAAGAACCTCATGATGTCCGCCGGCGCCCGACCGTACCCCGGCCACAGCAGGGTGCGGTCCGGGTGCGCGGCGCGCCAGTCGGCGACCAGCCGCCCGGCCGCGAGGTCGGTGAGGGCGAAGTCGGCGGCGACGGTCTCCTCGTCCACGCCCACCAGCGTCAGCACGAGCGCGGCGAGCAGGCCGGTGCGGTCCTTGCCGGAGGCGCAGTGGAACACCAGGGGCGCGTGCGCGTCCGAGGCGATGAGCTCCAGCGCCTCCCGCAGCTCCTCCGCGCCGTCGTGCGCGACCTCGGCGTACCGGTCGGCGAGGTAGCGCGCCGTGTCGATGTCGGCGGCGAGCGCCGCCTGGTCGTACGGGCGGTGCTCGATGCTGAGGTTGTGGTAGGCGAGCCCGTCGAGGTGCGGTACCCGCCCCCGGGCGGAGATCTCCCACGGGTAGCGCAGGTCGATGACTGTGCGCACGCCCAGCTTCACGAACCGGTCCCAGTCCGCGTCGCGCAGCTTCGACAGCGAGTCGGAGCGGTAGAGCCGCCCCCAGCGCGTCGAGCGCCCGTAACGTGTCCGGTAACCGCCGAGGTCGCGGAAGTTGTGCAGCCGCTCGAACCTGATGTGCCGCGTCCCCACCGCCTCAGCCCGCCTGCCAGCCGTACAGCTTCATCAGCCGGGCCGCGACCCGCGTGAACCGGTCGACGTCGAGCACCGCGCCCTCGCGCCGGATGTCGTCCTCGTCCAGCACGAACACCCGGTCCAGCCGCACGTGCGAGACCTTGCCGTCGCGGCCCCACGCGCCGATCTCCAGCCACTCGGGGCCGTCGTCGCCCCTGCTGGACAGCATGACGCCGAGCAGCCGGCGACCGGTGCGGCCGACGACCAGCAGCGGACGGTCCTTGCCGCGCGCCGGGTCCTCCTCGTACGGCACCCACGCCCAGACGATCTCACCGGGATCGGCCAGGCCGTCGAGGTCGGGGGAGTAGGCCAGCGTGGCGGCCTGGGCGAGCGAGTGGATCTCACGCACCGCGCCGCGCGCCGGCCGGGGGTCTTCACCTTGTTCGAACACGTGAGCATCCTAGATCGCCGATCCATCGCCAGGTCGCCGATGCGGGGGCGGGCGGGGGCCGCGCAACGTCGATCACCCCGGTCGTGCAATATCCTTTCAGATGCGCTGCAACATTGCAGAAGACGAGAAAGGGCGTTGTCGCAGGCTGCGATGCTCGCCCCCCGCGGCGCGCTCCAGGGCGCCGGCAAAGAGCCGTGCTCGCTCGATACGCTGCGGCGCGGCCTGTTGCCGGGGTCGTCTGCGGACAAGAACTGGGCGTATGGGCAGGGAAAGGTAAATTAGCCACTATGACAATGCGCCTCGCCGACATCGCCGCCCAAGCGGGCGTGAGCGAGGCGACTGTGAGCCGGGTACTGAACGGCAAGCCGGGAGTGGCGTCGACCACCCGGCAAGCGGTCCTCACAGCTCTCGACGTCCTGGGATTCGAGCGCCCGCCCAAGCTGCGGCAGCAGAGCGCCGGCCTGATCGGCATGATCCTTCCCGAGCTGACCAACCCCATCTTCCCGGCCTTCGCCCAGGTGATCGAGAGCGCGCTGGTGCCGTCCGGTTACACGGCGGTCCTGTGCACGCAGACGCCCGGAGGCATCACCGAGGACGACTACACGAACCTGCTTCTGGAGCGGGGCGTCGCCGGGATCATCTTCGTCAACGGGCTGCACGCCGACTCGCGTTCCGACCCGGCCCGCTACGCCCGGCTGAGCGAGCTGGGCCTGCCCATGGTGCTGATCAACGGTTACCGGCCCGACATCGACGCCCACTTCATCTCCAACGACGACGCCGCCGGCCTCGACATGGCCGTCAGCCATCTGGTCTCCCTCGGCCACCGGCGCATCGGCCTGGCCGTCGGCCAGGAGCGCTTCACCCCGACGATCCGCAAGACCGAGGGCTTCCGGCGCGCGCTGGCGAGGTACGCGGGCATCACCGACATCGAGGGCCTGGTCGTCAACACGCTCTACACGGTGGAGGGCGGGCAGTCGGCCGCCCAGCAGCTTCTCGACCGTGACTGCACGGCGATCTGCTCCGGCAGCGACATCATGGCGATCGGCGCGATCCGCGGGGTGCGCCAGGCCGGGCTGCGCGTGCCGGAGGACGTGTCGGTCGTCGGCTTCGACGACTCGCCGATGACGGCGTACCTCGACCCGCCGCTCACCACGGTCCGTCAGCCGGTCCGCGACATGGGGCTGGCGGCCGTGGCGAGCCTCCTGGAAGAGATCAGCGGGATACCGGCCCCCCGCACCGAACTGCTCCACCGGCCGGAACTCGTCGTCCGCCGCTCGACCGCGCCCGTGCCCGCGGACCTGTCCGCCGCCGGATAGCCCGGGGAGGGCGCCGGCGCGGGGTTCGTCGGAGGCGGAGTCGTGCGGAGGCGCTCCAGGTGTTGCCTGGAAGTTACTCAGCGGACATCCGGTTGGCAATCCCTTGCTGCAAGCTTCCAGCTCTCCTTCAGTCTTGAGGGCACCCGTCCTCAATCAATGCCCTGTTTGTCCATATTATATCTCGGTACGTAGTTGATCAATTGCTCTGCGTGCAAATATAACGAAATAGCCGTCAGAGCGTTGCAAGAGCTTTCATAGTTTCTTGCAGCCGCGTAACGTCCTCCTCGCTCCCTGGGGTCGGCGAGCCATGCCGCCGGCCTGCCCACCCCCTGAACGTCCGATGAGGAGACAGACATGCGGCGAGCCTTTTCGACCGTGACCGTCGTCGCCGCTCTCGCGGTGGCGGCCTCGGCGTGCGGCGGTGCCGGCGGCGCGTCGACCGGCACCGCGAAGCCCGCCCCCGCCGACCCGGCCCAGATCGCCGGTGAGATCACCTGGTGGGACACCACGAGGCCGGACAGCGAGGGGCCGACCTTCCGCAAGCTCATCAAGGAGTTCGAGGCCGAGTACCCCAAGATCAAGGTCAAGTACGTCAACGTGCCGTCCGACCAGGCGCAGAACCAGTTCCAGACCGCCGCGCAGGCGGGGAGCGGCGCGCCGGACGTCATCCGCTCGGAGGTCGCCTGGACCTCGCAGTTCGCCTCTCTCGGCTATCTCCAGCCGCTCGCCGGGACGCGCGCCGTGGACGACGAGAGCGACTATCTGCCGGGGCCGCTGAGCAGCACCACGTACGCGGGCAAGACGTACGCCGTGCCGCAGGTGACCGACACCCTGGCGCTGATCTACAACAAGGGGCTCCTCAAGAAGGCGGGCCACGACCGGGCGCCCAGGACCCTGGAGGAGCTCAAGAAGGTCGCCCTCGACGTCAAGGCCAAGACGGGAGCCAACGGCCTGGCGCTCAACGTGGACTCCTACTTCCTGCTGCCCTTCCTGTACGGCGAGGGCGGCGACCTGCTGGACGTGACGACCAAGAAGATCGTCGTCAACTCGCCGGCGAACGCCAGGGCCCTGGCGGAGGTGGCCGACCTGGTGACGTCAGGGGCCGCGCCCAGGCCCGCGCTCCAGGACAGCTACGCCAACGCCATGACCGCCCTGAAGGACGGCAAGGCCGCGATGATCTACAACGGCCCGTGGGCGCTGTCGGAGATCTACCAGGGCAAGGAGTTCAAGGACAAGGCCAACCTCGGCATCGCGCCCGTCCCGGCCGGTTCGGTGAGGGCGGGAGCGCCGACCGGCGGGTGGAACCTCGCCGTGTACGCCGGCTCCAAGAACCTCGACGCCTCCTACGAGTTCCTGCGCTTCATGAGCTCGGCGGCGGCGCAGGCCACCGTCTCCAGCGAGCTGGGCCTGCTGCCGACCCGGGCCTCCAGCTTCGACGACCCGAAGGTCAAGAGCCGCCAGGACGTGGCGATCTTCAAGCCGATCCTGGACACGGCCGTCCCCCGCCCGTGGATCCCCGAAGGGGGCCAGTTGTTCCAGCCGCTGCTCGAGGGCTACCAGGCGCTGCTCGACGGCACCAGGCCGGAGGACGCGCTCAAGCAGGTCGACGCGAAGTACCACGGCTTCATGAAGGACTGGAGCTGACCTGTGGCGATCACGACTGGGCGTGCGTCCCGCACATCCAGGGGCAGGGCCGCGGGCGGCGACAGCGCCCGCGGCGACCGCGAGCGGCCCGGTCCGGTCCGGCGCGCCCTGTCCCGGCACTGGTACGCGTGGGCGATGACGGCTCCCGTGGTCGTCGTCGTCGGCGTGCTGGTCGGCTGGCCGCTCGCCCGCGGCGTCTACCTGTCCCTGACCGACGCCACCGAGGCCAACGTGGGCCGCACCATCGGGGTCAACGTCATCCCCGCGACCTACGAGTTCGTCGGCCTGGGCAACTACGTCGACATCCTGACCAGCGGCCTGTTCTGGGAGAGGCTGACCTGGACCGTGCTGTGGACCGTCGCCTGCATCGGCCTCCACTACGGGATCGGGCTCGGCCTGGCGATGATGCTGCACCGCAAGCTGCGCTTCCGCTCCGTCTACCGGGTGCTGCTGATCCTGCCCTGGGCCATCCCGGGGTTCGTGGCCGCCTTCATCTGGCGCTACCTGTTCAACAGCGACTACGGCGTGATCAACGCCATGCTGAAGGCCGCGGGGCTCGGCGCGGTGGGCTGGCTGGACGAACCGTTCACCGCGAAGATCGCGGTCATCACCGTCAACGTCTGGATCGGCGTGCCGTTCATGATGGTGGCGCTGCTCGGCGGCCTCCAGGCCATCCCGGCCGAGCTGTACGAGGCGGCCGAGGTGGACGGTGCCACGCCCTGGCAGCGCTTCCGGCACGTCACGCTTCCCGGGCTGCGCCCGGTGTCGAGCACCGTGGTGCTCCTCGGCACGATGTGGACGTTCAACATGTTCCCGATGATCTATCTGATCACCAGGGGCGGGCCCGGCGACTCCACGGAGATCCTGGTGACCTACGCCTTCCGTGAGGCGTTCACCGGGGTGCGGAACTACTCCGGTTCGGCGGCCTGGGGCGTGATCATCCTGGGGCTGCTCGTCGTCCTCGCCTCGGTGTACCGCAGAGCGCTGCGCAGGCAGGGGGAGGTCTGGTGAGCGACATCACCACGGGCGCCGGAACGCGCGGCCGTCACCGGCGAAGCCCGGCCGGTTCGGTCCTCCTGCACGGGACGCTTCTGCTCGCCACCGCCATCTCGCTGTTCCCGGTGCTCTGGCTGCTGCTGACGTCGTTGAAGCCGCGCGACGGCTGGCTGTCGTCCGAGCTCGAGATCTTCAACCAGCCGTCACTGGCGAACTACACGCGGGTGCTGACCGAGACGGCGTTTCCCACCTGGCTGCTCAACTCCGTCCTCGCCGCCGTGCTGACCATGATCCTCGGCGTGTTCGTGGCCGCGACCACCGGCTACGCGATCAGCAGGTTCCGCTTCCCCGGCCATCGGGGGGTCATGTGGCTGCTGCTGGTCACGCAGATGTTCCCCGTGGCGATCCTCATCGTGCCGCTGTACAACCTCATGGCCCGTCTCGGACTGCTCAACCAGATCGCGGGGCTGGTCGTCGCCTATCTCACCGTGGCCGTGCCGTTCTGCGCCTGGATGATGAAGAGCTACTTCGACACCATCCCGCGCGAGATCGACCAGGCGGGGCTGATCGACGGGCTGACCCCGTTCGGCACGTTCTGGAGGATCGTGCTGCCCCTGGCCAGGCCCAGCGTCGCGGTCACCGCCTTCTACTGCTTCATGACCGCCTGGGGCGAGGTCGCCTACGCCTCGGTGTTCATGTCCCAGGAGGAGAAGCGCACGCTCGCCGTCGGGCTTCAGCAGTTCGTCGGTCAGCACTGGTCCGACTGGGGGCTGCTCACCGCCTCGGCCGTGCTGATCGCCATCCCCGCCGCGATCGTCTTCCTGCTCGTGCAACGCCATCTCGTGGCCGGTCTGACCAGCGGCGCCACCAAGATGTGACGGCCCGCCGGCCTCCTCATCCGTATCTCATGGACATGCCCTCCCCACCCACGACGATCGGGGAAAAGCAGTGACCGACCTCATGGAGAACGCCATCGCGCCGCGGGTCGCGACCCGGTGGTGGCGGGACGCGGTGATCTACCAGGTGTACGTCCGCAGCTTCGCCGACGGCAACGGCGACGGGATCGGCGACCTGCTCGGCGTGCGCAGCCGCCTGCGGTACCTGTCCGACCTCGGCGTGGACGCCGTCTGGCTGACACCGTTCTACCCGTCCCCGATGGCCGACTTCGGCTACGACGTCGCCGACCACCGCGACGTGGACCCGGTCTTCGGTTCGCTGGCCGACGCCAGGGAGCTGATCGACGACGCCCACCGGCACGGGCTCAGGATCATCGTGGACGTGGTGCCCAACCACACCTCCGACCGGCACCCCTGGTTCCAGGCCGCGCTGCGGGCCGCCCCGGGCAGCCCGCAGCGGGAGTACTACGTCTTCCGCGACGGCAGGGGCGCCCAGGGGGAGCTGCCGCCCAACGACTGGGAGTCGATCTTCGGCGGACCGGCGTGGACCCGGCTGCCGGACGGGCAGTGGTACCTGCACCTGTTCGCGCCCGAGCAGCCGGACCTGAACTGGGAGCACCCGCCGGTGCGCGAGGAGTTCGCCGACATCCTGCGGTTCTGGCTGGACCTCGGGGTGGACGGCTTCCGGATCGACGTGGCGCACGGCATGATCAAGGCGCCGGGCCTGCCCGACGTCGGTCATCCCGGCCAGGTGCGCATGATCGGCGCGGAGGTGGTGCCGTTCTTCGACCAGGACGGCGTGCACGAGATCCACCGCGCCTGGCGCCGGATCCTCGACTCCTACGAGGGGGAGCGGATCGGGGTGGCGGAGGCGTGGGCGCCCTAGGTGCTCGACCTGCCGGAGGAGTACCTGCAGGACCCGCAGCGGCTGCGCGCCCCGGACAGCGGCCGCGACGGCTGCCGGGTGCCGCTTCCCTGGACGAAGACCAGGCCCTTCGGTTTCGCCCCGCCCGGTGCCGACGCCCCCTGGCTGCCCATGCCCGACTCCTGGGCCGAGCTCAGCGTGGAGGCGCAGGAGCAGGACCCCGGGTCGGCGTTGCACCTGTACCGGGCGGCGCTGCGCCTGCGCCGCGAGCTCCCCGGCCTCGGTGGCGGCCCCCTCACCTGGCTGGACTCCCCGGAGGGAAGCCTGGCCTTCGCCCGTGGCGACGGATTCGTCTGCACCGTCAACATGAGCGACCGGCCGCTGGAGCCGGCGGTCGACGGCGAACTCCTGCTGGCCAGCGCGCCCCTCGTGGCCGGCGACGGGGTGGCCCGTCTCGCCGCCGACTCCGCCGCCTGGTGGCGCGTACGTTGACGGCTGCGGCCCCCTGGTGTTGAGGGGCGTGGCGTTTCCACGACGGGATCAGGAACAGATGACCGGGATGCACCCCATGCTGCGACGGCTGGACGACCTGGCCGCCCACCTGGCCACGCGCGGCGACGCGCTCGCGCTGCTGGGCCTCGGCTCGGCCGGCGTGGAGCACGACCGGTTCGACGAGCACTCCGACCTGGACTTCTTCGTCGTCGTGGAGGACGCCGCCAAATCCCGCTACCTGGAGTCCATCGACTGGTTGCAGCAGCCCTGCCCGGTGGCGTACAGCTTCGCGAACGACCGCAACGGGCGCAAGGCGCTGTTCGCCGACGGGATCTTCGCCGAGTACGCGATCTTCACCTCGGGGAGCTCGCTCCACGCGCCCGATGTGCTGCCCCTGGCCGAGATGGTCCCCGGGTACGAGCACAGCAGGGAGGCCGCGACGGTCACCCTCAACTGGCTGGAAAAGCGGTTCGCCGTCGACCCCGTCATCGCCGCCGCCATCCGTACGCTTCTGCCGGACCCCCGCTAGAGCCTGGATGGGGTTCGGATCTCCAGGCCGGCCGGAGGCTTCGGACCCACAAGACGGCTCCGCGTAGGTGCAGGCCAGTCCCCGTCGTCGTCGGGATCGCTGTCGCAAGCGTCTCGCCCCTTTGGCGTAGCCCCTTTTCCTGCCCGGCGGCTGCATCGGTCCAGGTCACATCGTCGGCGCTGATCGTGGTACGAGTCATCACGCCTCCTGAACAGTTGCATTCTGCAACCATCATGTCGTACTCTGAGGTTAGTTGCAATTTGCAACCGATCCGCAAGAGAGCGAACGGACCCGACTCGGCCGAAGGGCCCGCAGCGGATCGCTGAAGGCCCGCGGCCAGGTGGCCGCCTGGCACCCACGGTCGCGAAAGGGGGCGACATGGTCAGCAAGCACCAGACGCGAAGCGGGGCCGGCACTACCGCCGCCCGCAGCTCCGCAGGAGCGCTTGCGCGCTCGGGGGGCACGCCGGGCCGTTCGTTCGCATCACCGCGCTCGGCCCGCGTCCACGCCGACGCTGAAGCGCTGTGCCGGCCCACACGGGCCCAGGCGAGTGTCTTTGGGGGAGCCAGAGATGGTTGACCTGGCCGATCCGCCGGCATGGCGAAACGGGTGAAGCCCTCCGGCGCGCGGCGCCGTCAGTTCGCGTGCGACACCTTGCGGACGTAGGCGTTGCGATACGTGATGGGCCGGCCCTCCATGTCGAGCGGTTCCAGCTTGCGGATCGGCCGGTCGCCGTCGATCTCCAGCAGCTCCGAGTGCTGTTCCCCTTCTGCGAAGAGATGCCCTTCGCCCCACTGCCGCAGCGCGACGAGGACCGTGAACAGGTCGGAGCCCTTCTTCGTCAGCGCGTATTCGTGATAGGCCGTGCCGTCCGAGGCGGGCCTGGTCTCGAGCACTCCCTGCGCCACGAGGGTGCGGAGCCGCTCGGTGAGGATGTTGCGGGAGAGGCCGAGGCTTCGCTGCAACTCGCCGAAGCGGCATATCCCGTCGAACACGTCCCGCACGATCAGTACTGACCACCGGTCCCCGACCACGCTGACCGCCCGCGCGACGGGGCACTCCGCGGACGTCAGTGCCTCCTTCGATGCTCCCACCCGGTCCTCCCGTCGTACGGAAATCAGATCCTGAACTAGTTGCAAAACTGTACCACTAACCCTACTCTTCGCTTATCCAGTCTTCTTTTTGAACTAGCTACCAAGGAGTAGTTACATGTCCGAGAGCGTCGCAGCGACCGACGAGACAAGGGTGAGCCCGGTCCGGGTGGCCGTCGTCCAGTTCGAGCCACAGGTCGGAGTGGAGAACCTCAAGGCGAACGCTTCCGCGGTCGAGCAGCGTCTGAACGCAGCCGGTGAGGCAGGTGCCGGCCTGGTCGTCCTTCCCGAACTGGCGACGACCGGCTACGTCTTCGAAACGCGTGAGGAGGCGTTCGCGCATTCCGAGACGGTCCCGGACGGACCGTCGCTGCAGATGTTCGAGCGGATCGCGGCTGAGCACCGCATGTACATCGTCGGCTGCGTCGTCGAGCGAGACGGCGAACGGCTCTACGACACGGCCGTGCTCGTCGGCCCCGAAGGCTACATCGGCCGCTACAGGAAGACGCACCTGTGGAACACCGAGAAGCTGTGGTTCACCCCCGGCGACGAGGGCTTCAAGGTCTTCGACACCCGGATCGGCCGGATCGGGCTGCTGGTGTGCTGGGACATCTGGTTCCCCGAAACCGCGCGGATCGTCTCCCAGATGGGTGCCGACATCATCTGCGTCCCCACGGGCTGGGTGTGGACGCCGCCACCGCTCTACGACGCGAGCGGCGTCTGCATGGCCGCCCATCTGACGATCACCGCGGCGCATGCCAACAACATCTTCATCGCGACGGCCGACCGTACGGGGCAGGAGCGCGGCGCCGGCTTCATGGGCAACTCGCTGATCGCGAGCACCAACGGGTGGCCGATCGATCGCATCGCCGGCCCTGACGAGGACACCATCATCTACGCCGACGTCGACCTCACCGCCACGAGGACGGCACCCATCTGGAACCAGCTCAACGACCTGCATCGCGACCGACGGACGGACCTCTACGACCAGATGCTCGGCTACCGCGGCGCGCCGCCGCTGCCCCGGTGACGTCGTGAAAGCCGGCTTCGACCTGGTGAAACCCTCTCGCCGGGCCCTCGGGGTGGCCGCGTTCGTCGTCCTGGCGAGCGCGGTCCTGTGGACCTCGACGACCTACGCGCCGGCCTGGGAGGGCGACTACAGCGACGTCGCCGGCCTGGCCCGATGGGTCCTGGCGGCGATCTCCGAACCGCAGTTCTACGCCGCCGGAACCGCGAGCGCCCTCCTCCTTGTCGGGGGCCTCGCCGGCCACGTGGCGCATCGCCGCAACTGGCACCCGCAGGGCTTCGTCCAAGCCTGCGGAACCGGGATCTGGCCCCCGGTCGCCGGTGCCGCACTCCTCAGCGTCCTCCTCAGCGCACTGCTGTGGGGCACGACCCTGGCCGGCGGCACCTGGCAGCCCCTGTTCGCTCCCCTCGTATCCGTCGCACCGGCGGTCGTCGTCCTGTACGGGCCCGGCCGGCGGGTGGTCCTCACGGCCGCGGTCGCCGGCGCGTTGCTCGTCCCTCCCGCGGCGATCGCGCTGGTCACCTGGGTCTGCCACCCGCTCGGCCTCCCGCCGGTCGTCGGTGCGACGGCCGCGATGACTCTGGCAGCCGCGGTGGCGTTCGTGATCTGCCCCCGGCTGCCGTGGATGCCCGAACCCTGGGCATGGCGTTCGACCACGCCCGAGACCGCGGCCGCCGAGCAGCGGCCTGCGGACTACGGGCCGGCGTGGGTGCTCCGGCGAGCGCTGGCGGACATGTCCGAGGCCCAGTTCTTCGGCAACGAATGGGCGAGCGGGGCCCTGCTCGTCGGCGCCCTCCTCGCCTATGCGACAGCTCCGCAGTCGCTCGTCTACGGTTCGGGCCTGTTCCTCACGGTCCTGATCGGACAGCTGCTCGCCGCCCTGGTCGGAGTGATCGTATGGCGGCGCCGATGGCGGGCGGCGGGCTTCTACCCGACCTTCGTCCCCGTGGTGAGCGTCGTCCCCGCCGCGGTGCTCGCCTGCGACGGCGCGCTCCTCCCGACCCTGCTGGCCGCAGTCGCCGGCGCGGTCATCTCACCCCCGATGGCGGCCGCGATCTCGGCTCGCCTCCCGTCCGGATTCCACCCCTTCGTCGGCAACGTCGCCGCTATGAGCATCTGCACGGCCGTGATCGTGCCCTTGCTCTCCATGCTCCAAGGACCACTGCAATGAACAACAACACCACCACACCTCCCACGATCGCCGATCTGGGCGCTGCGCTGCGCGAGAGGAGGACCTCGGCCGTCGAGCTGGCCCGTGCGGCACTGCGACAGATCGAAGATCGCAACCCCGCGGTGAACGCCTTCGTCCTCATCGACGAGGACGGGGCACTCGCCGCCGCCGAGCAGGCGGACGCCGACCTGGCGGCGGGGATCGATCGCGGAGCGCTGCACGGCGTGCCGGTCGCGGTCAAGGACATCATCGACATGACCGGACTACCGACCACGTGCGGATCGGCGTCATCGTTCGGGACCGCCCGGGCGAGCGAGGACGCCGAGATCGTGACGCGGCTCCGGCAGGCCGGGGCCGTGATCGTCGGGAAGACCACGCTGCACGAGTTCGCCTACGGCGCGACAGGCGACCGCTCGGTGCACGGCCCGTCCCGTAACCCGATCGACCCGACGCGCATGTCCGGCGGTAGCAGCGGAGGCAGCGCCGCGGCGGTCGCATCCGGGATGGTGCCCCTGGCGGTCGGCACCGACACGGCGGGCTCGGTGCGGGTGCCGGCAGCCCTGTGCGGGATCGTCGGGTTCAAGCCGGCCTACGACGCGCTGCCCGCCGGCGGCGTCTACCCCCTCGCCCCGACGCTCGATCATGTCGGGCTGTTCACGATGACCAGCCACGACGCGCTGGTCGCGTACCGCGCGCTCAGCGGCGCGTCTCACGGGCCCACCCCGGCGAGCGTGAGCCCGGCCCACGGCGAGCCGGTCGCCTGGATCTCCCCGGAGCAGATCGCGCCGACCGACCCGCGGGTCGCCCGGATCGCGCACGACCGTCTGGCCCGTAGCGGAGTGGACCTCTATCCGGTGTCCGGACTCCTGGGCGATACCGGGGACCTGTTCCGGACGTTCTCGGCTCTGCAGGGACACGAGGCATTCGCCGTCCACGAGACACATCTTCCGGGCGAGGAGTCACTGATCGACCCGGACGTGCTGGCGCGACTGAGGACCGGGCAGTCGATCACCGCCGAGCGGTACGCGTCGGCCGATCGCGCGCGGCAGGAGTTTCGCGACCTCGTGCTGCGCCTGCTCGCCCAGCACCCGGTCCTCGCCGTACCGACCGTCCCCATCGTCGCCCCGCAGGTGGACCAGCGAACGGTGCACGCCGGCGATACGACGGTCGAGACGCGCACGGCGCTGCTGTCGCTCACCAGCCCGTGGAACATGGCCGGCGTCCCCGCCCTGAGCGTCCCGGCGGGATTCCTCGACGGGCTGCCGGTCGGAGTTCAGCTGATCACCGCGGCAGGAGGAGAGGACCGGCTCTTCGCGATCGCCACCGGCATCGAGAACGCCGCCACCACTCCAGCCTGACAACCGCCGAATCGCGCGAAAGGCACTCCGCCCATGCCATCCATCCAGATCGACCTCCCCCTCGACCTGCCCGCCTCCTCGAAGCAGGAGCTCGCCGCACGCTTCGGACAGATCTACGCCGAGCGTATGGCGGTCAACGCCGACCTGCTGACCGTCTCCATCCACGATCTCGGGCACGGCGGTGTCTGGCGCTGCCACGAGGACGGCGCCCCCACACCGTCCGCCCTCATCATGTGCGACATCCGGAGCGGACGTCCCCGCGAGACCCGGGCGGCACTCGCACAAGCACTGATCGACACATGCGTCGACCTGTTCGAGCTCGACCGTCTCTGGATCAAGGTCGAGTTCACGCAGCACACGGGCGACGAGATGTACCACCCCCATCTCGGGGGCTTCAACAAGGACTGGACGGGCGACGAGCGCGGCTGATCAGCGACCCCGTCGGCACCGTCCTCGCCGCTGAGGTCGCTGCTCGCGACGGCTCGTTCCCGTCGCTCTCGGAAGTCGGGCGGCTCGGAGGAATCTCACCTCCAGGCCGCCCGTACTCACGCGAATCCGGCCGACCCCGTGCGATCTGCGATCCCGGGGAGCCGCCGCTGGGTGGTGCCCATCGTGCGTGGGACGGTGACGGCACTCGCCGTTGCCGGGCCGCCGGCCGTCGGCTCTGCTTGAGCTGCCGGCCGCAACCGGCAGGCCGGCGCGGCCGGGATCATGCCGATCCCGCCTCCGGCGGCGTGCCGGGCCGCGCACCCGCGTGGCCCAGCAGGCGGCGCAGGGCGGCCGGGGTGTGGCCGGCGTGGCGGCGGATGGTGCGGGTCAGGTGGGCCTGGTCGGCGAAGCCGAGATCGGCCGCCAGCCGCGCCAGGCTCTGCTCCCCGGCCTCCAGCCGGTCGAGCGCCCTGCCGACCCGCACCCGGTTGCGGTAGTGGGTGAGCGACACGCCCAGCTCGCTGGTGAACGCCCTGCTCAGCCGGTACGGCGACACGGACAGGAGCTCGGCCAGCGTCATCAGCCCGCCCGCCGCCTCGTGATCGGACGCGATGGCCTCGCGCGCCGCGTCGACCACCGCGCCCGCCGTCCGCCCGGGCCCGCGCGAACCTCCGCCGGCGGCCGGGGGAGGGGCCACGCGGCTGAGGGAGGCGGCCAGCAGGGGCAGCAGGGCCTCGGTCAGCTCGTACGCGGGGTCGCCGCTGCGCGTCGCGGCCAGCAGCCGGCGGTGGGCCAGGTCGAGCCGGGCGTCCACGTAGACCGTCGAACGCGCCGGACGTCCGCGGTCACCCGCGAGGACCTCCCACAGGCGGGGCGACAGGCGCAGCACGGTGCACACGTCGCCGCCCGCCGGGTGCGCGAACCGCTCCTCCTGGCCGGGCAGCGACAGGTAGGCCATCGCCCGGTCCACCAGCGCGCCGCGACCGTCGGCCATCCGCCGGAAGCGGCCCCGCCTCGGCAGCACGAGCTGATGAGCCGACCCCACCTCGACCGGCGACCACCCGCGATGGTCGTCGACGCAGGTCACCGCATGAACCACGAACCCCGGCCCGCTGGCGAGCCGCACACCTGAACGCACCCCGCGCACGCTACCGGCCGCCTCCGACAATTCACGTGATGGGGTGCGATCAGCGGGTCCGCGTGCTCGGGCGCGTCGCGAGGGTGGTGATGAAGGCGGCGATCTCGTCGGGGTTCTCCTCGGCCATGAAGTGCCCGGACGTGGTCGGCTGGTAGGTCAGGTCCGGCGCCCAGGCCCGCCACAGTGACGCGGCGTCGAAGCCGAGCCGGGAGCCCCAGTCCTGTGAGATGACGCCGACCGGCATCGCGAGCCGCGCGCCACGTTCACGGTCGGCTCGATCCATCTCCAGATCGATGCTCGCGGTGGCCCGGTAGTCGGCCACGATGGAGTCGATCGCGGCGACCGAGCTGTCGATGTAGTAGGCGCGTTCCTCAGGGGTGAACGTCGTGCCGTTGGGGTCCCACGCGTCCAGGAAGGAGCCGAAGAACTCCGGAGCGACCGCGCGGATCATCTTCTCGGGAAGCCCGATGGGCTGAGCCATCAGGTACAGGTGCCAGGCGACTTTGGCGTCGGCTCCCCGCAGAACGGCCCACGTGTCGAGGGTGGGCAGGACGTCGAGGATCCCCAGGTAGTCCACGACGGCGGGGTGGTCCAAGCCGGCGCGGACGGCGACCAGGGCACCGCGGTCGTGCCCGACGAGCCCGAAGTGGTCGACGCCGAGGGCGGACGCGACCGTCACGATGTCCTGAGCCATCGTGCGCTTGGAGTACGCGGCGGGGTCACTCCCGTCCGGCTTGTCGCTGTCGCCGTATCCGCGCAGGTCAGGGACGATGACCGTGTGGTCGTCGGCGAGCCTCGCCGCGACGTGGCGCCACATGTAGTGGGTCTGCGGGAAGCCGTGCAGGAGGACCACGGCCGGCCCGCTCCCGCCGACGGCGACGTTGAGGCCGACGCCGTCGGTGCCGGGGATGGCCTGGTAGTCGAAGCCGTCGATCGTCGGTCGGCTGGTCATGCGTTCTCCTTCGCGTCAGGGGCGGCGCTCTCATGGGTGGTGGGGGCCGGGTGGCCGGAGAAGATCCCGGCGGGCAGGGGAGCCCGCCCGGACGATGCCTTCAGGGCGGGGATGACGATGGTGTCGACGAGTGCGGACAGGTACTCCTCGTCGACCGCGAGGTCGTTGACCCGTCGCAGCAGGAGGGCGGCACCGACCACTTCCTCGAACGCGAAAGGGTCCGCGCCGTCGGGCAGTTCGCCGCGTGCGATCGCGGCGTCGATGACCTGTCGCGGCAACCGGGCTCCTGTCGGGCCGACGGCGTTCTCGATGGCCTCGCACAGGTCCGGGTCCTCCAGGCCCGCCTGCAGGAGCAGCATCGCGGTCCGGCTGTCCGTGGCGCGCATGGTCCGGTCCAGGCGCCGGCACAGGCTCAACACGTCCCCGCGCAGGCTGCCCGTGTCGATCGGCTCGCCGGCCCCGCGCTGTGCGGCCCCGGTCTTGACCGCGGCGATCACCATCTCCCGCTTGGACGCCCACCGTCGATACAGGCTCGCCTTGGATGTCCGGCACCGCCGGGCGACCTCCTCGAAGGACACCCCCTCGTAACCGGACTCCGCCAGCACCTCCAGGACGACAGCAGTGATCCGCTGGTCCAGACCCGCGTCACGGGGACGGCCGCGCGCCGGCTCCTCGACATTCTTTCGATACGCCACGCCCCGTATCGTAATGCATGGTGCTGAACGCCACCAAATGGGAGAGGGGGCTGCCCGACGAGTGTCGGCGAGGAAGCGCGGCCGGGCGCAAGGATGTTCAAGACCGCGCCCACCGCGCCGAGCAGGCTGGGCCGTATGACGACCCTTTCCACGATCATCTTCGACTGCGCCGACCCGGTCGCGCTCGCCGCCTTCTACGCCAAGGCCACCGGCTGGCGCGCCGGCGAGGGCGACGCCGACTACGCCACCGTCGAGGGCGGCCCCGTCACGCTCGCGTTCCAGCGGGTGGACGGCTACCCCGGCGGTCCCGGCTGGCCGGGCGGCGAGAAGCACCTCCACCTGGACTTCCAGGTGGCCGACCTCGAGGCGGCCCGCCGCGAGCTGGTCGCCCTCGGCGCGGCCATGCCGGAGTTCCAGCCGGGTGAGGACTCCTGGACCGTGTTCACCGACCCCGAGGGTCACCCGTTCTGCGTCTCGGCCGCCTGACGGCCCTCGGACACCGGCGCTCGTACGGTGCGAACGCGTGCGGGGAGGCCACCCGGCCGAGCGGGCCGGGCGCCTCCCCGCATCACATCGCCCAGGACAGGCGGACGGTCAACCCGCCGAGGATGGCCGGACGGTCACGCCGAGCGCTCCGAGCGGTCGCCCGACCAGTCCGTGTGGAAGGCGCCCTCCCGGTCCACCCGCAGGTAGGTGTGCGCGCCGAAGAAGTCGCGCAGCCCCTGCACCAGCGCCGCCGGCAGCCGGTCGCGGCGCAGCCCGTCGTAGTAGGCCAGCGCCGAGGAGAAGCCCGGCGTCGGCACCCCGATCTGCACGGCCGTGGTGACGACCCGCCGCCACGCGTCCTGCGCCAGGTTGAGCGCCGCCGCGAACGTCGGGTCCGCGAGCAGCGTCGGCAGCGCCGGGTCGGCGTCGTACGCGGCGCGGATCCGGTCGAGGAACTTGGCCCGGATGATGCACCCGCCCCGCCAGATGGTGGCCATGGCGCCCAGTTCGAGGTCCCAGCCGTACTCCTTGGAGGCGGCGGCCATCTGGTCGAAGCCCTGCGCGTAGGCGACGATCTTGGACGCGTAGAGCGCCTGCCGCACGTCCTCGATGAGCTCGCGCCCGCCCACGCCCGACAGCTTCGGCCCCTCCAGGCCCGCGGCGGCGGCGCGCTGCTCGGGGTGGCCGGACAGCGCGCGGGCGAAGACCGCCTCGGCGATGCCGGTGACCGGCACGCCCAGGTCGAGCGCGCTCTGCACGGTCCAGCGGCCGGTGCCCTTCTGCTCGGCCTGGTCGACCACCACGTCGACGAACGGCTTGCCGGTGGCCGCGTCGACCTGGTCCAGCACCTCGGCGGTGATCTCGATGAGGTACGAGCCGAGGTCGCCCTGGTTCCACTCCCGGAACACCTCGGCCAGCTCCGCCGGGGTCGCGCCGAGCGCCTGCCGCAGCAGGTCGTACGACTCGGCGATGAGCTGCATGTCGGAGTACTCGATGCCGTTGTGCACCATCTTGACGAAGTGCCCGGCGCCGTCGGGGCCCACGTGGACCGCGCACGGCACGCCGTCGACCTTGGCCGAGATGTCCTGCAGGATCGGCCCGAGCGCCTCCCACGACTCCTTGGAGCCGCCCGGCATGATGCTCGGCCCGTTCAGCGCGCCCTCCTCGCCGCCGGAGATGCCGGTGCCGACGAAGTGGATGCCCTTCTCCCGCAGGGCCGCCTCGCGGCGCCGGGTGTCGGCGAAGTGCGCGTTGCCGCCGTCGACGATCATGTCGCCGGGCTCCATCAGCTCAGCGAGCTGGTCGATCACCGCGTCGGTGCCCGCACCGGCCTTCACCATGATGATCGCCCGCCGGGGGCGCTTCAGCGAGGCCACGAAGTCCGCGAGCTCCTCGGAGGCCACGAACGTGCCCTCGCCGCCGAACTCCTTGACGAGGTCGCGGGTGCGGCTCGCGGAACGGTTGTGCACGGCGACCGCGTAGCCGTGTCTGGCCAGGTTGCGGGCCAGGTTGCGTCCCATGGTCGCCAGACCGGTGACGCCGATGTCTGCCAAGTCCATTTCAGCTCCTCCATCAGGGGTACGCACGGTCAAGCCGCAGGGGTTCGGCCGGATATTCCCGCCACGCCGATCGTCGCGGTCACTCGGTGCCGCGCACGCCGAGCTCGTCCAGCCGGCCCAGCATGTCCGCCGGGTCGGAGTACACCCGGAAGGCGCCCGCCCGTTCGAGTTCGTCCCTGCCGTAACCGCCCGACAGCAGCCCGATCCCGAGCGCGCCCGCCCGGCGGGCGGCCAGCAGGTCCCACACGCTGTCTCCCACCACCATCGCATGCGCGGGGTCCACGCCGACCAGCGCCGCCCCCGCCAGGAACAGGTCGGGGTCCGGCTTGGCGCGGCGCACGAGGTCGCGGGTGACCATGGGCGTGTCCTCGGGCAGGCCGAGCATGGCGAGGGCCAGCCGGGCCGTGCGGGCGTACCCGCTGGTGGCGATCGCCCACGGCACGCCCCGCGACGACAGCTCGGCCAGCAGCTCGGCGGCGCCGGGCAGCGGGCGGACCGAGTGGACCTGCTCGGTGTAGGCGTCGGCGTGGGTGTTCTGCAGCTCGTCGATCTGCTCCTGGGTGAGCTTCAGCCCGGTCTCGCGCAGCAGCGCGCTCACGAACAGTCCGCCGCTCATCCCGATGCGCCGGTGGATCCGCCACACCGACAGGTCGATGCCCATGCCGGACAGGGCCTGCCGCCAGGCGATGACGTGCTGGTACACGCTGTCGATCAGGGTGCCGTCCAGGTCGAACAGGAACGCCGGGGTGGGGGCCTGCGGGAAGTCGCTCATGGCTCCATGACACCATGGGCGGATGAGGATCATCATCGCGGGCGGTCATGGGAAGATCGCGCTGCGGCTGGAGCGGCTGCTCGGGAGCGCCGCCGTCGGCCTGGTGCGCAATCCCGCGCACGTGTCCGACGTCGAGGCCGCCGGGGCCCGTGCCGTGGTGTGCGACCTCGAACGCGCCTCCGCCGAGGAGCTGGCCGCCGTGCTCGACGGCGCCGACGCGGCCGTGTTCGCCGCCGGCGCCGGGCCGGGCAGCGGCGTGGCGCGCAAGGACACCGTCGACCGGGCCGCCTCCGCGCTGCTGGCCGACGCGGCCGAGCGGGCGGGGGTGCGCCGCTTCCTGCAGATCTCCTCCATGGGCGCGGGCAAGCCTCCGGCGGGGGGCCGCGACGAGGTGTGGGCGGCGTACATCACCGCGAAGACGCAGGCCGAGGTGGACCTGCGCGGCCGCGACCTCGACTGGACGATCGTCCGGCCGGGCGGCCTGACCGACGACCCGGGCACGGGGCTGGTCCGACTGGAGCCGGAGGTGCCGCGCGGCACGGTGCCCCGCGACGACGTGGCGGCCGTGCTGGCGGAGCTGCTGCGGGAGCGGGCCGCGGTCCACCGGACGCTGGAGCTGGTCTCGGGCGACACGCCCGTCGCGGAGGCGGTCGCCGCCCTGCGCTGACCCTGCGCTGACCCTGCTCCGCCCGAATGCCGGAGGAGTCGCGCCGCTCCGAGCGGCTCGCCCTGGCGTCGAGGGCCTCGCGCCGCCCCGGCGGATCGGCGCTCCGCCCCCGTACCGCGGGATTTTGCCGTCCGGCGCCGACGGCTTGACTTTGCCGGGCGGCGTCTTCGGCAAGGGGAACCCTCAGTGCGTGAGGAGGGATCCGTAATGTCGAACATGTCGGATATGCCGCTATTCGGGAGAGATCCGTTCAGGCGGTTCGAGGAGCTCACCGGACGGATGTTCGGCGACGCGTGGCCGCCCGCCCGGCCCAGCGTGCAACGCGTCGACATCGGCAGGCTGCTCAGCGAGCAGGCCCGCCAGGTGCTCACCGACGCCCTGGAGACCGCCGGACGGCGCGGCGCCGACGACCTCGGCGACCTCGACCTGCTCGACGCCCTCACCCGCAACGAGCAGGCCAGGGCCCTGCTCCTGTCCGCCGGCACCGACGTGGACCGGCTGCGCGAGCGGGCCGAGGCCGCCGCCACGCCCGGCGAGCCCGCCGACGAGCCGCCCGCGACGCTCTCCCCGGCCGTCAAGCGGATGCTCCTCGACGCCCAGCGCGTCGCCCGCGCCCTCGGCTCCTCCTACATCGGCCCCGAGCACCTGCTGCTCGCGCTCGTCGTCAACCCCGACTCCACCGCCGCCCGGCTGCTCCAGGAGGCCGGCGTCACCGTCGAGCGGCTCCAGCGCGCCCAGGGGCACGGCGAGGAACCCCGCCCGGCCGACCGGATGTCCGCCAGCGACACGCCCTCGCTCGACCAGTTCGGCAGGGACCTGACCGAGGAGGCCCGTCAGGGCCGGATCGACCCGGTCGTCGGCCGCGAGGACGAGATCGAGCAGGCCCTGGAGGTGCTGTCCCGCCGCACCAAGAACAACCCCGCGCTCATCGGCGAGCCCGGCGTCGGCAAGACCGCCATCGTCGAGGGCATCGCCCAGCGCATCGTCAACGGCGACGTGCCCGACCCGCTCAAGGACCGCCGCGTGGTCGCCCTCGACCTGACCGGCATGGTGGCCGGGACGAAGTACCGCGGCGAGTTCGAGGAGCGCATCAAGAAGGTCGTCGACGAGGTGCGCGCCGCCGCCGACCGGACGATCGTGTTCATCGACGAGATGCACACGCTCGTCGGCGCGGGCTCGGCCGAGGGCGGCATGGACGCCGCCAACATCCTCAAGCCCGCCCTCGCCCGCGGCGAGCTGCACGTCATCGCCGCCACGACCATCGACGAGTACCGCAAGAACGTCGAGAAGGACGCCGCCCTCGAACGCCGCTTCCAGCCCATCCTCGTCGCGGAGCCCACCGTCGAGGAGACGATCGAGATCCTGCGCGGCCTGCGCGACGCCTACGAGGCCCACCACCAGGCGCGCATCACCGACGAGGCGCTGCACGCCGCCGCCATCCTGTCCGACCGCTACATCCCCGACCGGTTCCTGCCGGACAAGGCCATCGACCTCATGGACCAGGCCGCCGCCCGGGTACGGCTGCGCGCCCGCACGCCCAGCACCGACGTGCGCGACCTGGAGGAGCGCCTCGACGCGCTGCGCCGCGACAAGGACCAGGCCGTCGCCGGCGACGACTTCGACAAGGCCAAGGAGCTGACGGCGGAGATCGGCAAGCTGCGCCCCGAGCTGGAGCGCGCCCGGCAGGTCCGTGACGAGGCGCCACAGGTGACCGCCGAGGACGTCGCCGAGATCGTCTCCCGGCGCACCGGCATCCCGGTGCGCCAGCTCACCGAGCAGGAGCGCGAGCGGCTGATGCGGCTGGAGGACCATCTGCACCAGCGGGTCGTCGGCCAGGACGAGGCCGTCGTCGCGATCGCCGAGGCGGTCCGCCGCGCCCGCGCCGGGCTGTCCGACCCGCACCGGCCGATCGGCAGCTTCCTGTTCCTCGGGCCGACCGGCGTCGGCAAGACCGAGCTGGCCCGCGCGCTCGCGGCGGCGCTGTTCGGCGGCGAGGACCACATGGTCCGGCTCGACATGAGCGAGTACCAGGAGCGCCACACGGTCTCCCGGCTCGTCGGCGCGCCGCCCGGCTACGTCGGCTACGAGGAGGCCGGGCAGCTCACCGAGGCCGTCCGCCGCCGCCCGCACTGCGTGCTGCTGCTCGACGAGATCGAGAAGGCCCACCCCGACGTGACCAACATCCTGCTGCAGATGCTGGACGACGGCCGCCTGACCGACGGCCAGGGCCGCACCGTCGACTTCACCAACACGATCGTCATCATGACCAGCAACATCGGCGCCCAGCTCATCCTCGACTCGGGCGACGACCCGAACCTGGAGGAGCGGCTCATGGACCTGCTGCGCCACTCCATGCGGCCCGAGCTGCTCAACCGCATCGACGAGACCATCATCTTCAAGCGGCTGGACCGCACGCAGCTGCGTCAGATCGTCGAGCTGTTCCTGGAGCGCACCCGGCAGCGGCTGCGCGGCCAGGACATCGACCTCCAGGTCTCGGAGGCGGCCGTGGACTGGCTGGCCGAGCGCGGCTACCAGCCCGAGTTCGGCGCCCGGCCGCTGCGCCGCGTCGTCCAGCGGGAGCTGGACAACCGGCTGTCCGCGCTGCTGCTGACGGGGGAGGTCGGCGAGGGCGGCCGGGTGATGGTGGACGTGGAGAACGGGCGGCTGTCCCTGCGCTCCCACAACCCCGAGCCGGTCGGCGCCTGATCCCCCCTCAGGTCACGTCCGGCTCACTTCCGGCGCGCGAGGGTGACGCCGTCGCGCACCGGGAGCATCACCGACTCCACCCGCTCGTCGCGGGCGACCATCTCGTTCACGCGGCGGATCGCCACCTGGTTCTCGCCCTGGAAGGCCGGGTCGAAGACGCGCCCGGCCTGGAAGACGTTGTCCAGGACGACCAGCCCGCCCGTCCGCAGCCGCGAGACGATCTCCTCGTAGTAGTCGGGGTAGCTCACCTTGTCGGCGTCGATGAAGGCAAAGTCGTAGACCTGCTCGGCGGGCAGCGCGCGCAGCGTGTCGAGCGCGGGCCCGATGCGCAGCTCCACGCGGTCGGCCACGCCCGCGCGCTCCCAGTACTCGCGGGCGATGGAGGTCCACTCGTCGCTCACGTCGCAGGCCAGCAGGTGGCCGTCCGCGGGCAGCGCGCGGGCGATGCACAGCGAGGAGTAGCCGGTGAACACGCCCACCTCGATGGCGCGACGCGCCCCCGTCATCCGCACCAGCAGCGACAGCAGCGCGCCCTCGTCGTGCGAGATCTGCATGCCGGCGGCGCCGCCGGTGGCCTCGCGCGTCCGCGTCACCAGCTCCGTCAGCAGCTCGTCGGGCGGGGTGCAGTGCGTGAGCAGGTAGTCGCTCGCGACGGGGGACAGGACCTCCAGCTCGTCGCCCGCGACGGGCTCCGTCCACTCGGTACGCAGCTCCTCCTGGGCGGCGAAGCGCAGCAGGTGCCGGGTCACCACGTCCTGGACCACGGCCAGCGCCTCGGCGTCGGCCGCCGTCGCGATCATCTCCAGGGCGTCGCCGGACGGCGCGAGCACGCACTCCCCGTCCGAGAGGGTGATCGTCGCCCGGCCGTCGGCGGACAGGGCCGTGGTCGCCTTGTGCCCGAGGTGGGAGACGAGCTGCTTGATGTAACGCTCGGGGCGGTCGGTCGGGACGAGGGCCGTCGAGATGGGCATCGGGCTCCTTCGGTGAGAGGCGGATCCGGGCTCGTACCCCGAAAACTACTCCCGGACGCCGGAGCCGACCGCGACGGCCCCGGCGTCCGGGGGCGTCACTCCGTCCCGGTGCCGTCGGCGCCGTCCGGCACCGTGCCGTCCGACACCGTGCCGTCCGACACCGTGCCGTCCGGCGCGGTGCCGTCCGGGATGGTCCCGTCCGGTGCCGTCGTCGGAAGGGCGCCGCCGCCGGGCAGGTCGGCGATCTGCGTGTCGTCGATGACCCCGTCGTCGTCCGTGGGGTTCTGCTCGTCGTCCGGGGTCTGCCGGCGCACCGGCGCGCAGGCCGAGCCGCAGCCGCCGAAGCGGGCCTGGTCCACGGGCGTGAACGGCGTGGCCGGCGTGCCCTTCAGGGCGGCCAGCATGGTGTCCTTCCAGATCGGGCCGGGCACGGAGGCGCCCTGGACCGAGCCGAAGGACTGGCCGCCGAGCGTGATGCCCGTCAGCTTGTAGCGCTGCGAGCCGCGCGGGTCGCCGATGCTGACCGCGCCCGCGAGGTCCGGGGTGAAACCGGCGAACCAGGCGCTGGCGTACCCGTCGGTGGTGCCGGTCTTGCCCGCCGCCGGCCGGCCGATGCCGCCGACGCCGCGCATCGTGCCCTGGGTGAACACGCCGGACAGCACGTTGGCCGCCGCGTCGGCCACGGGCGCCTCCACCGCCTGCCGGCACTGCGGCGCGAAGGAGGTGGACCGGCCGGTCGCCACATCGGTGATCTTGGTGATGGCCAGCGGCGCGCAGTACTTGCCCCGGGCCGCGATGCCCGCGTAGGCCGCCGCCACCGTCACCGGGTCCATCTCGTTGATGCCGAGGGTGAACGTCTCGACCTCGTGCAGGGGCTTGCCGTCGGCCCGCCGGATCCCCAGCGACTTGGCCGTCTCCACGGTCTCGCACAGCCCGACCCGCTGCTCCAGCGCCACGAAGAACGTGTTGACGGACCCCCACGTGCCGGTCGCCAGGGTCTTGAACCCGCCCGTGCCCTCGTCGTTGGTCACCGGCCACGACGGGATGCCCATGTTGTTGCCCTTGCAGTCCTTGAAGCTGGACGCGGAGGGCGCGGTGTAGCTGCCGCCGACGCTGATGCCGTCGCCGATCTTCATGCCCTTCTTGAGGGCCGTGAGGAGGGTGAAGGTCTTGAACGTCGAGCCCGCCTGGAAGCCGATCAGTCCGCCGTGCCGCATGTCGGCCACCGGGTTGTAGGAGATCTCGTGCTTCTTGACGTCGGATCCGAACGGCCGGCTGGCCGCCATCGCCCTGATCATGCCGGTGCCGGGCTCGACCAGCGCCTCGGAGGCGAGCGCCCGGTCGGAGGCGTACACGTGCTTCTTGACGGCCTTGTCCGCGGCGGCCTGCGCCTTCGGGTCGAGCGTCGTGTAGATCCGCAGCCCGCCCCGGCGGAACGCCTCCTGCCTGGCCCGCTGGGTCTTGCCGAACGCCTTGTTGGTCAGCAGCTCGTAGCGGACGTACTCGCAGAAGTACGGCGCGGAGACGGTGGCCTGGCAGCCGTTGGGCTGGCGGACGCCCTTGTAGCCGAGCTTGGCGGACTTGGCCTCGGCGGCCTCCTCGGCCGTGATGACCTTGAGCTGGGCCATCCGGTCGAGCACCGTGTTGCGCCGGTCGAGCAGCCGCTTGCGCGCCTTGGCGCCGGTCTCGGGGTCGGTGAGGTTCGGGTTCTGCACGGCTCCGGCGAGGGTCGCCGCCTGCGGCAGCGTCAGCCGGGCCGCCGACACCCCGAAGAAGCGCCGGGCCGCCGCCTCCACGCCGTTCGCGCCCGCCCCGAAGTACGCGATGTTGAGGTACTTCGCCAGGATCTCGTCCTTGGTGTACTTCTTCTCGATGCCCATCGCGTAGCGCAGCTCGTTGAGCTTGCGGGCGTAGCTGGCCTCCAGGGCCTTCTCCTTGCCCTCCTCGGTGGCGGCCGAGTTGAGCAGCACCTGCTTGACGTACTGCTGGGTGATGCTGGAACCGCCCTGACTCACCCCGCCCGAGCTGAGGTTCTTGGCCAGGGCGCGCACGGTGCCCTCGATGTCGATCGCGCCGTGCTGGTAGAAGCGGTCGTCCTCGATGGCGACGATCGCCTTGCGCATGATCTCGGAGATCTGGTCCAGCCGGACCACCTTGCGGTCCTCGGCGTAGAACTGCGCGATCCGCTTGCCCTTGGCGTCGTACACCGTGGACGCCTGCGGCAGCGGCGGCTCCGCCAGCTCCATCGGCCGCAGGTTGAGCTCCTCGGCGGCGGAGACGACCGCGGCGCCGGAGCCGCCCACGGCGGGCAGCGCGATGGCGGCGACGAGCACGCCGGCGGCCGCCGCCGCTCCGAGCAGGCGGGCGACGCCCGTCAGCCGGGCATGGCTCCGCGTGGGGTTCGCATCGGGCATGGCGGCCATCCGACCACACCCGGCCGCGCCTGTCCAAGACTGCGCCGCCGGGCCGTCCATACGGAAGCCGATATCGGTCCAGCTCGAATGGGGTGATCTTCGGGCGGTCCGCCCGTTCTGGTAGGTATGGCGGATGCGCATCAAGCCGTGGGCCGCCGTCGCGGCGGCCGTCCCCCTCGCCGCGGGCTGCGTCTCCGGCCCTCCCGCCGTCCGGGCGTCGCAGGCGCGTCCCCCCGCCGCCTCCGGCGCTTCGGGTGCTTCAGGTGCTACGGGTGGCTCATCCGGCGTTTCCGGGGCTTTGGCCGCCAAGCCGCCCCAGGTGCCGGCCGGGACGACGGCCGCGTGGGTGGTCTTCGACCGCCAGGCCGGCGGCGGCGGGCGGATCGTGGCCACCCGCAACGCCCACCGGGCGTTCCGCTCCGCCTCGGTGGTGAAGATCCTCCTCGCCGTCGACTACCTGGAGTCGCGCACGACCGTCCCGCCGGCCGACGCGCGGCTGCTGAAGATCATGCTGCGCTCCAGCGACGACGACGCCGCCTCGACCCTGTGGGACCGCGCCGGCAAGGGCGCCGTCATCACCCGCATGGCCCGCCGGCTCGGCCTGTCCGACACCGCGCCGCCGCCCGCGTCCAAGCCCGGCTTCTGGGGGTACACCTCGCTCAGCGCGTACGACGTGGTCCGCGTGTACCGCTACCTGCTGGACCGGGCCGCGCCGCGGGTCCGTGACACGATCCTCGGCCACCTGCGGGCCGCCACCCCGTGCGGCACCGACGGCTTCGACCAGTACTTCGGCATCCCGCGCGCGCTGCCCCGGCCGTGGGCGGTCAAGCAGGGCTGGTCGGGGTTCGGCGAGGTGCCGCCGGTGCGCTGCCGCCCCGGCTCGGCCTCCCCGGGCGTCGTCTCGGCCGGCTCCGCTCCGGCGGGCGCGGTCCCGGCCGGCTCCGCTCCGGCGGGCGCGGTCTCGACCGGCACGGCCGCCACGGGGGCGCGGGGGGCGTCGATCTCGGCCGTGGCGCTGCGCGCCCGCGGCTCCGGCGTGCCGGACCTGGGGCGTCCCGTGCTCCACACGACCGGCCTGGCCGGCAAGGACGACAGGTACGTGCTGGCGGTCCTCACCGCGCACCCGGCGGGCGGCACGTGGAGCGCGTCGGTACGCCGCATCACCACCCTGACGGCGGAGCTGTACCGCGGCCTGCGCTGAGCCGCCCGGCGCCCCGGCGCCTCAGCGGATGCCGGCGGTGTGGGCGGCGTAGACCTTCTTCGGCACGACCATCCGCCACGCCTCGACGACCAGTTCGCGCATCTCGTCGAGGTCGAGGGCCGACATCCGGACGAGCACCCAGTTGTAGCGCAGGTCGCGCTCGTCCGGCATGAGGAACTTGTGCGGCTCGGCGGCCACCAGCGCCGCGCGCTCCTCCTTCGGGAACGCGAAACCCATCACGGTCTCGTCGCGGGAGAAGGCGAGGTAGACGATCGAGCCCACCCGGAACTTGACGCGGTCCCTGATGAGGTGCTCCGACGAGCGGGGGAGGGGGGACGCGATCCGCCGCACGTCCTCGACTGTGACCATCCCGCCACCGTAGCGACCGCCACCGACATTCCCGCGCGCCGCCGCCACCGACATTTCCGCGCGGCGCCGGCATGCGTCCGGGCCCGGCCGTGGGGCCGGGCCCGGACGTGCCTGCCTGATGTGCGGGCCGGAATGTAGCGGCTCAGTCGTTGCCGGTCGCGGCCGAGATGTCGCCGAGCGCCGACTCCGGGTCGCGCTCCATCGCCAGGTCGCCCAGGCTGACGATCCCGACGGCCTTGCCGCCCTCGACGACGGGCAGCCGCCGTACGGCGTTCGTGCGCATGAGCTGCACCGCCTGGTCGAGGCTGGTGTCGGGACCGACGGTCTCGACGGACGGGCTGCACGCCTCGCGCACCGGCGTGCCGGGACCCTTGTCCGCCGCGACCACGCGGACCGCGATGTCACGGTCGGTGATGATGCCGCTGACCCGGCCGTTGTCGTTCACGATCACGGCTCCGGCGTCGTTGTCACGCATCAGCGCCGCGGCGACCGAGACGGGTTGCTCCGCCTCCACCGCCGCGGGCCGGGCCGTCATGATGTCTGCCACGGTCTTCGCCATGGGGGTTTCCTCCTCATCCAGCGTCGTCCGGCCGGCGTGGGTCGCCGGCCCGCACCCTCTACCCGCCGCCTCGGCCCCCTCACCCCCGCGCCTTCACGCTTCTCGCATGATGAGACGAATCTTCTCTCATGCTGAGACGAGGGCTAAGGTTGCCCTGTCGGCCACGGGATGAGGACAAGGGAGTTCTGATGGACGCCGTATACACGCACGGCCACCACGAGTCGGTGCTGAGGTCGCACCGGTGGCGCACCGCCGAGAACTCGGCGGCGTACCTGCTGCCCCACCTCAAGCCGCACATGACGCTGCTCGACGTGGGCAGCGGGCCGGGCACCATCACCGCCGACCTGGCCGCCCGGGTGGGGCACGTGACCGCGTCCGAGGTGACCGTCGAGGCGCTGGAGCTGGCCCGCGCCGAGCTGGCCGCCCGCGGCGTCGCCAACGCCGCCTTCGCCGTCGCCGACGCGCACGCCCTCGACTTCCCGGACGACACGTTCTGCGTCGTCCACGCCCACCAGGTGCTCCAGCACGTCGGCGACCCGGTGCGGGCGCTGCGCGAGATGCGCCGCGTCACCAAGCCCGGCGGCTTCGTCGCGGCGCGCGACAGCGATTACACGGCCTTCGCCTGGTACCCGCAGATCCCCGTGCTCGACGACTGGATGGCCCTCTACCAGCGGATGGCGCGCGGCAACGGCGGCGAGCCCGACGCGGGACGCCGGCTGCTGTCGTGGGCCCGGGCGGCCGGGTTCGAGGACGTGACCGCCACCTCGTCCACGTGGTGCTTCGCGACCCCGGAGGACCGGGCGTGGTGGGGCGGCATGTGGGCCGAGCGCATCCTCGGCTCGGCCATGGCCGACCAGGCGCTCGCCACCGGCGCCGCCACCCGCGACGACCTGCTCCGCATGGCCGACGGGTGGCGCGAGTGGGCCGCGGACGGGGACGGCTGGTTCTCCGTCCTGCACGGCGAGATCCTCTGCCGCGCCTGACCCTCACCGGCCCTCCTGCGGTGAGGTGACCGCAGGGCGGCAACCTCACCGCAGGAGGGCGGCCGTCTCACTGCGGGGCAGCCGTCTCGCTGTGGGATGGCCGTCTCACAGTGGGAGTGGCCGTCTCACAGTGGGGTGGCCGTGTCACTGCGGGGTGGCGCCGAAGCGGCCGCGGGCGGCCACCTCGATCGTCACCAGCGTCGCCACGGCTTCGGCGGCCAGCAGCGCCACCAGCACCACGAGCTGCACGATCCCGGCCTGTACGGGGCTCGCCCCGCCGAGCAGCATGCCCACGAACGCGCCCGGGAGCGTGACCAGCCCCACGGTCCGCGTCTGGTCGAGCGCCGGCACCAGCGCCTGCGAGGCCGCCGGACGGCAGATCTCCAGCGCCGCCTCCCTCGGGGTGAACCCCAGCGACAGGGCCGCCTCCACCTCCCCCTTGCGCTGGGCCAGCTCGTCGAGGGCGCGCCGCCCGGCCAGCGTGGTGGCGGTCAGGCAGCCGCCGAGCAGGATCCCGGCGACCGGGATCACCACCACGCCCTTCGCCGAGATCACCCCGCCGGCCGCCAGGACGCCCAGCACCGGCGCGACGCCCGCCGCGATGGGCACGGCCGCCCACCACCCCCTACGGCCGCGCGTGACGCGCCGGCCCGCGGTGAAGGCGGCGACGCCGTACATGAGCAGGATGAAGCCCGCCACGGCGGCGGAGGAGGCGATCACCCAGGCGATCACCGCGGACACGGCGCCCAGCTGCACGGCGGCGCGCAGGCTCGCCGTGACCACGGCCCGCCCGTGACCGAGCCGCCCGAGCCAGGCCACGACCGCGCCCACCGCGACGAGGAGCACCAGGGCGGCCGGGAGCAGCGGCGTGAGCGTGATCAGCGAAGACGAGCGCACGCTCACCAGTCTGAACCCTCACCCGCCACGATCACGGATGACCGGGGCGGGACCGCGCGCCGTCCCCGGGTTCGAACATGGCGGAAGGTCAGATGGCCCGGGTCACGTGCCCAGGGTGCGGGCGCGCTGCCATTGGGGATCGCGGTAGAGGACCACGTCGGTGCCGGCCAGCAGCTCGTCCGGCGCCGACAACATGGTGATCTCGCCGGACGCCTGGAGGCGCAGCAGCAGGTCGCGCACCCTCGGCCCCACCGGGAGCCGGCCCGTCTGGAGGCCCAGCCCCGCGCGGACCGCGTCGGCGACCTCCGACAGGTGGAACGGCCCGTCGATGCCCGCCACGACGTCCCGCACGACACTGAGGGTGATGAGCTGCTCCGCCTCGGCGTGGGCGAGCTGCCAGACGACCTGCTCGCGCCGCCGGCCGGTGCCCGCGCACGCCGTGCAGTCGCGTGTCAGCTCCGGCACGAACCCGGGCGCCACCGGCTCCTGGGCCGAGCCCAGGCAGACGCTGCACTGGCCGGTCTCGGCGGCGTGCACCTCCGCGCTCATGCGGCTGGGCAGATCCTCGCCGCAGTCGCAGACGTACGCGTCGCCCAGGATGGGGGCGGCGGGGGGAGTGATCGTGTGCTTCGTCATCGCCGCCGACTCTACCCGCGCCCACCCGCCCGCGCGCCCGCCTGTCCGTCCCGCGCACGGCCCACCCGCCCACGCGCCCGCCTGTCCGCGCGCCCGCGGCCCGCAGCGGCGGCGCACGGCTGGGGAGCGCGTCGAGAGCGTCGTCCCGGGAGAACGTCCCGGGAAAGCGGGCCGGGAGAGCGGGCTGGGAGAACGTCCCGGGAGAGCGGGCCGGAAGTAGCCGGGCCGTCGGAAGAGCCGGGGACTAGCCGCGGATCGAGGCGAGGCCGTGCAGGCGGCGCAGCGCCTTGCGGGCGGCCGCGGCGACGCGTTCGTCCGGATGGTGGTCGATGAACACCCGCAGCACCTGCGCCGTCCACGGATGGTCACCCAGGGCGAACAGCGCGAGGGTCCCCGCCTGCTCCTCGGCGTCCATGCCCGTCGAGATCGAGGCGATCACCTCGTCCGTCTCGCCGCCGAACTCCAGCAGCGTCGCCGCCATGTCCACCAGCGCCCACGCGATCTCCTCCGGCGTCGAGGGACGCTCGTCGCGGCCCAGGCGGGCCGCGATCACCGCTCCGAGCCGGGGCGTGTCGATGAGCCGGTCGAGCACCAGCCGGCCCTCGTCGCCGAAGTCAGTCGCCAACAGATCCACGCCGACGGCCCGGCCCAGCGGGCTCGCGGCGGCGAGCGCCGCGCCCACCTCCTCGGCCGCCTCGCCCCGGTCCTTGCCGGCCAGCCAACCGGTCAGTTCCTCCAGCCGCTCCGGCTCCGGGTACGAGCGCAGGCCCTGCAGCAGCGCGGCGGCGTCCTGCGTGGCGAACGACCCCATGACCGGGATGTCCTGGCCGGACGCCTCGCTGACCAGTCCCCTGGCCGCCCACGAGCCGAGCGGGCTCAGCGTGTACAGCTCGGCCATCTCCGCGTCCGCCGCTCCGCCCCCCGCCTTGCGGCCCCGTCCCCGCGTCCCGGTGGGAGGAGGGTCCTGTACGACGCGCCGTACCAGTCCGAGCGTACCGAGGACGCCCGGCGGCCCGGACAGCCGCTCGCGCCGCATGAACAGGCGTACGAGGCACAGGAAGACCTGCTCGTCGCGCAGGAGGACGTCGCGGCACACCTCCGTCCACGTCCGGAGGATCTGCCGGTCCTCCCCCTCCCGCAGGACCTCCGCCACCTGCTCCCGGACGGCCTCGTCCAGCAGCTCCTCCTCGCTCGCCCCGGAGCCCTGCTCGGGTCCGTCGGTCGCGGGGGCGGTGGGGCGGAGGAGGGCCGTCGTCAGGGGCGCCGCGCGCACGGCCGCCGCCAGCTCGGCCTCGGAGGGCAGCCGTACCGGCGGCTGGAGGGGCAGCGTGTCATCGTCGTTGGTGGCCACGACTCCCATCCTGGCGGACGCGGGGGCCGCCCCGCGGCGGTCCCCCTGCCGCGAAGCCCTCCGAAGCGACCGCGGCGCGGCTCCGCACCCGGCAGGCTGGGAATCATGACCTGGGACATCGAGAAGCTCGACCTGGACGCCTACCTCGCCCGCATCGGACACGACGGCGCCCGCGCCCCCTCCGCCGCGACGCTGCGCGCCGTCCACCGGGCGCACGTCACCTCCATCCCGTTCGAGAACCTCGACGTCGTCCTCGGCAGAGGCGTCCCGATCGACCTGGAGAGCCTCCAGGACAAGCTGGTCCGCAGGCGCCGCGGCGGCTACTGCCACGAGCACAACCTCCTGTTCGCCGCCGCCCTCGAACGCCTCGGCTTCCGCGTGACCCGCCACCTGGCCCGCATCCGGCTCGGCGGCCGGTTCCACCTGGCGCGCACCCACGCGACCCTCACGGTGGAGCCGGAGGAGGGCGGGCGGTGGCTGGCCGACGTGGGGTTCGGGGGTGAGGGGCTGGTGGAGCCCCTGCCGTTCCGCGACGGGGCGACGGCGCGCCTGGGGGAGTGGGCGTGGCGGCTCGGCCGCGACGGCGACTTCTGGGAGCTGCGCGCCGGCGACACCGCGCTGTACGCGTTCCGGGAGGAGGAGCCGCAGTACCCGAGCGACTTCGAGGTGGCCAACCACTACGTCGCGACGAGCCCGCGCTCGCCGTTCACCCGGCACGTGCTCGCGCAGCGCACGACCCCGGACGCCAGGATCCGCATCGAGGACGTCATGCGGGAGGACGCCGGCGCCGTCGCCACCGCCCCGGGGCTGGTCGCGGTGCTGCGCGACCGCTTCGGCATCGAGCTGCCGGAACGGGACGCGGCCGAGCTCCTGCCCCGGCTCGCGACCGCCCCCTGACCTCCACCGGAGGGTCCCGGAGCCCGTTCTCGAAAGGGGACGGCACGTGGCCCGCGCCCTCGCCTCGGCAACCTCGGAAACCGTTTCCGACCGGGGCCTCCGGGAGACGGCGCGGCGCGGTCGCCGGTCCGCCGGGAGCTGAACCGCCGGACCGGCGACGCCGTACCTGGCGAAAAGCAGATCTTCCGGATCTGCTGCATCGACCGGGAGGAGTGTCGCATGCGAGGTGCCTCGCGTGGACGTCCGTTCAGGCCCTGGCTGACCCTGTTCGGCGGCATCGTGCTGGTGCTCGCGACGGGCCCGTCACCGCAGCAGGGGGCTGGCGTGTTACGGCTGTCCGGCGCCGGGTCGTCGGCGGGCGCGAACAGCGCCGAGACGATCGTCTGCCCCGGCGTGGCGGACCGGTTGCCCGCCGTCCCGGCGGCGGCGCGGGAGGAGGTGGACCGCAACCTGGCGCTCCTGGAGAAGCAGATCGCCGAGGCGAACGCGCGGCTGGCGTCGTCGGCCGGCGAGGGCGGCCCGAACTTCGTGCGCAACGCCATCCTCGGCCCGCTGGAGGACAAGCGGGCCGCCGCCATCGACCGGATCGCGATCGCGATCGGCCGCGTCGCCGCCCGCCCGACGGGCCTGGACGGGCTCGCCGCGTGCTCCCTGTCCACGTCCGGCACGCCCGGCTCCTCCGCCACCGCCACCGCCACCGCCTCGGCCGCGGCGGACCCGGCGGCGATCGGGCCG
Organism: Nonomuraea roseoviolacea subsp. carminata; assembly: GCF_024172185.1. Taxonomy (GTDB): domain Bacteria; phylum Actinomycetota; class Actinomycetes; order Streptosporangiales; family Streptosporangiaceae; genus Nonomuraea; species Nonomuraea roseoviolacea. The sequence continues at coordinate 9,094,877 of NZ_JAMZEC010000001.1, read as the reverse complement.
ACGGCCGACGACTTCGTCGACATCCGGCAGGTCGCCCGCGCCGAGCAGCCACGGAGCACGGGCAGGGGCTCCCGGGGCACGTTCCTCTCCCGCTGCGGCGTCCCGGGGGATTCCCACGCCAACGAGGACGACCTCATCGTCGCGCCCGGCGTCCAGGACGGCGCCCAGCAGCTCATCGACTACGTGGGCAACACCACGACCGACGCGTTCTCCACCAACGAGAGCCTGGCCGCGTCAACCACCACCTGCGCCAACCGCGCCGACCGGTCCACGTACTTCTGGCCCGTCCTGCGCACGCGCGCCACCGACGAGCCGGACAGCACCCCCACGAGCCCCGCCCCTACGGTCACGGGCACCTCTTCGAGCACGGGCACCGGTTCGAGCAAGCGGACCGGCACCGGCGCCGAGGCCGCCCCCACAGCCCCAGCCGATCCCGATCCCTCCGATCCCGATGCGACGGACCTGCCGACCGACGTGCCCACCGACCTCGGCCCCACCGACCTCGGCCCCACCGACCTGCCGCCCGAGGCCGGCGCGACCGACCTGACCCCCGACCCGGGAACGACCGACTTGGCGCCCGACCCCGGCACGACCGACCCGGCGCCCGACGACACCCTCTCCGCCCAGCCCGACGCCGCCTCCACAGCCCAGGCGGACAGCCCCCGGCAGGCCGTCGAGAACAACGTCGGCACCCCGGTGGAGCCCGTCGCCGTGCGCGTCCAGTACCGCGGCAACCCCACCTCCCGGGTCACGGCGATGCCGCGCTTCCTCCGGCTGCTCTCCGGCGACCCGAGAGCGCTGACCAACGGCGACGACAACGTCCGCGCGGCGTGGAGCTGCACCGGCTTCACCGACCGGCTGACCGACAAGTACCCGATCTGCCCCTCGGGCAGCCGCCTCGTGCGCGTCCACGACATGCCGAGCTGCTGGGACGGCGAGAACACCGACAGCGCCACCCACCGCGCGCACCTCGTCTTCCCCGGCGAGGACGGCGCCTGCCCGAGCGGCACGCGCGCCGTGCCGCAGCTCCGTCTCACGCTCGTGTACGGCGAGCTGCCCACGACCCGGCCGGAGGGCACGGACGTCCCGTTCGCGCTGGACTCGTTCGCCGGCGAGCGCCACGCCCCGCGGACCGCCCACGCGGGCGCCGTCGTCGTGATGTCGGACCGGCTCATGCGGACCGTCGTCACGTGCGTCAACACCGGCAGGAACTGCGTCACCTGAGCCCTCAGCGGGGTGCCCCCCCCGGCCCGCGAGGTGGGTGTCGCGGGCCGGAGGCATGGGCGTGCGTGCTCAGGAGTGCGCGGCGTTTCAAGGGAACGAGGACGCGCGACGGGCGGGCCGCCATGCGGAAGGACGCAAAGGAGCGAGGCTGCTCAGGAGGTCGCGGCCAGGCGGGCGCGGGCCTCCTCGACCTGGCGCAGGATCGCCTTGGCGCCGCCGGCCTCCGCCAGTTCGGCCGCCTCCGCCGCCAGCGTCTCGGCGTCGCCGGCACGCCCCTCGTCGAGGGCGACGTGGACGAGGCCCACGAGGTTCGCGGCGACGCCGGGCAGGAACCCCAGCTCCCGGCGCAGCCGCGTCGACTCCTCCAGCCGCTCCCGCGCCACGTCCAGCCGCCCCGCGGCGTGCGCGGCGATGCCCAGGTGGCGCGCCGCGTACGACATGGTCAGCCGGTCGCCGGCGGCGCTCGCCAGCGCGTACGAGCGCTCCAGCAGCGGCAGCGCCGTGTCATGGTCGTGCCGTACGACCTGGTGGTACGTCCCGAGCCAGAACACCGCCTCCGCCTCGCCCCGCGTGTCGCCCAGCGACCGGTAGAGGCCGCGGGCCCGCAGGAACAGCGGCAGCTCGTCGGGGTCCTCCTCGCCGTCGCGCAGGAAGCGCGCGTGCGCGATCCGGCCCCGCGCCAGGGAGAGATCGGCCTCGACCGCGTCCAGCTCGTGGCCGGCCGCGGTCAGGGCGCCGTCGTCGCCGCCGAACACGGCCTCCTCGTACAGCGCCCTCGCCCGCTCGGTCCACCCCTCGGCACCCATGGCCTCGCCTCCCGTCACCCATCGTCCCATCACTCCCGGAGGGTTCCGGTCACTCCCGGAGGGTTCCGGTCACTCCCGAAGGTTCCGGCCGGCCCGGAAGAGCCCGGCCGCCGGAACGCGCACGCGGGCGCATGGTAGATCCTCGTCCGCGCGGGTAGTCGGCGACGGTGAGCAAGGACGGATCAGAAGAGGCCACAGTGGCGGCGCTGGCCGCCAACGTCGGGATCGCGGTGTCCAAGTTCGTGGCCTTCTTCTTCACGGGGTCGTCGGCCATGCTGGCCGAGGGCATCCATTCCACCGCGGACTCGGGCAACCAGCTCCTCCTGATGCTGGGACGCAGGCAGTCGGCGCACCGGCCGAGCCGGACGCACCCCTTCGGCTACGGCGGCGTGCGCTACTTCTACGGCTTCCTGGTGTCCGTGGTGCTGTTCTTCGGCGGCGGCCTGTTCGCCCTGTACGAGGGCTACGAGAAGATCACCCATCCGCATCCGCTGGAGAGCTGGCCGTGGGCCATCGGCGTCCTGCTCGTGGCCATCGTCATGGAGGGCATGTCGCTGCGCACGGCCGTGCGCCACTCCAACCGGGTGCGCGCCGGCCGGTCGTGGGCCCGCTTCGTCAAGGAGGCCAAGGCGCCCGAGCTGCCCGTGGTGCTGCTGGAGGACGCGGCGGCGCTGGCCGGCCTGGGGTTCGCGCTCGTCGGCGTGACGCTGTCGCTCGTCACGGGCAACACCCAGTTCGACGGCATCGGCTCGGTGGCCATCGGCCTGCTGCTGGTCGTCGTGGCCCTCATCCTGGCGCGCGAGACCAAGAGCATGATCATCGGGGAGGCCGCCTCGCCGGCCGTGCAGGGCGCCATCGAGGACGTTCTGCACCAGGATCCCGCGATCCGCTCCTTCACCGAGCTGCGGACGCTGCACCTCGGGCCGGACGACGTGCTCGTCGCCGCCCGCGTGATCATGCCCGCCGAGCAGGACATGGGGGAGGCGTCGCGGGCCCTGGCCGACACCGAGCGCCGCATCCGCGACCGCGTCCCGCACGCCACCACGATCTACCTCCAGCCTGCCGTGCCCTCCTGACGTCCCGCGGGCCCCTCCAGCCCCACGGCGCCGGCGCGGGGCCCTTGCGCCCGGCGCCCGGGCGCTGATCTGATCGAAGGGTGAGCACCTACGACGCGGTCTACCGGCGCAGCATCGACGACCCCGAGGGTTTCTGGGCCGAGGCCGCCGCGGACATCGACTGGGACGTGGCGCCGGCGACCGTCCTGCGCGACGGCCGGTGGTTCCCCGACGGCCGGCTCAACACCTGCCACAACGCCGTGGACCGGCACGTCCTGGCCGGCCACGGCGACCGCACGGCGCTGATCCACGACAGTCCCGTGACCGGCTCCGTGCGCGCCTACACCTACGCCGAACTGCTCGACGAGGTGGCCCGGACCGCCGGGATGCTGCGCGGCCTCGGCGTCGGGGCCGGCGACACCATGGTGATCTACATGCCGATGGTGCCCGAGGCCGTGATCGCGATGCTGGCCTGCGCGCGCCTCGGCGCCGTCCACTCGGTGGTGTTCGGCGGGTTCGCCGCGGCCGAGCTGGCCGTGCGCATCGACCACGCGCGCCCGGTCGTGGTGATGTCGGCCTCGTGCGGCATCGAGCCGTCCCGGATCGTGGCGTACAAGCCGCTGCTGGACGCCGCACTGGAGCAGGCCGGGCACCGTCCCGCGCACTGCGTGATCCTCCAGCGCCCGCAGCAGCCCGCGAGCCTCGTCGAGGGCCGCGACCTCGACTGGGCCGACGCCCTGCGCGGCGCGCAGCCCGCCGGGTGCGTCAGCGTCGCCGCGACCGACCCGCTGTACGTGCTCTACACCTCCGGCACCACCGGCGCGCCCAAGGGCGTCGTGCGCGACAACGGGGGCCACGCCGTGGCGCTGCACTGGAGCATGGGCAACGTGTACGGCGTCGCGCCCGGCGAGGTGTTCTGGGCCGCCTCCGACGTGGGCTGGGTCGTCGGGCACTCCTACATCGTCTACGGGCCGCTGCTCAAGGGCTGCACGACCGTGCTGTACGAGGGCAAGCCGGTCGGCACGCCCGACCCGGGGGCGTTCTGGCGGGTGGCGGCCATGCACGACGTGCGCGTCATGTTCACCGCGCCGACCGCCATCCGGGCGATCAAGAAGGAAGACCCCTCCGGCGATTTCACGAAAAAATGGGATTTGTCGGGTCTTCGGTATCTCTTCCTGGCGGGCGAGCGGCTCGACCCCGACACCTACCACTGGGCCGCCGGCCTGCTCGGCGTCCCCGTCATCGACCACTGGTGGCAGACCGAGACCGGCTGGCCGGTCGCGGCCGGCTGCGCGGGGCTCGGCCTGCCCACCGTCAAGCCCGGCTCGCCCACCAAGTCCGTCCCGGGCTACGACGTGCGCGTCCTCGATCCGGCGGGGGAGGAGTGCCCGCCCGGCGTCGAGGGCGCGATCACCATCCGCCTGCCCCTGCCGCCCGGCACGCTGCCGACCCTCTACCGCGACGACGCCCGCTTCGCCGCCTCCTACCTGTCCCGCTACCCCGGCCACTACCTGACCGGCGACGGCGGCTACATCGACGAGGACGGCTACCTGTTCGTCATGGGCCGCATCGACGACGTCATCAACGTCGCCGGCCACCGCCTGTCGACCGGCCAGATGGAGGAGGTCATCGCCGCCCATCCGGACGTGGCCGAGTGCGCCGTGATCGGCGTGGCCGACGAGCTCAAGGGCGAGCTGCCGGTCGGGTTCGTGGTGCTCAAGGCCGGCGCCGACCGCGACCCGGCCGACGTGGAGCGGGAGGTCGTCGCCCTGGTGCGCGAGCGCGTGGGCCCGGTCGCCGCCTTCCGCCGGGCCGTCGTGGTCGGCCGCCTGCCCAAGACCCGCTCCGGCAAGATCCTGCGCGGCACCATGCGCGACATCGCGGCCGGGCGGCCGTACCGCACGCCGTCCACGATCGAGGACCCGGCCGTGCTGGGGGAGATCTCCGACGCCCTCTGACCGCGCGCCCCCGCAGGTCGGCGACGCGAATCCCCGCGCGCCGGCCTGGAACGCGCCATGATGGCACATCCCCCGCCTCGGAGGCCCCATGACGGACACCCTCAGCTACGCGGACGCCCTGAAGATCCTCGGCTGCAACGAGAACCGGCTGTTCAAGGTCGCCGAGTTCGCCGCGACCGCGGGGCTCACGGGCTGGGCCCTGGCCGGCGGCGCGCAGACGGCGCTCAGCCTGTTCGACCTGAAGAACGACGTCCTGCGCTACGGCGAGGACGTGCTGCGCCGCGTTTCGGAGCGGCGCACCGGCGTCAACCGCTTCACCCGCACCCAGCGGCTGGCCGCCGCCCACGCCGTGGTCGTCGTCTCGGCCTACTTCCGGGCGCTGGACGAGACCGAGCTCCCGTTCGACCTGCGCCGGCTCGGCCTGGACCGCGGCACCGAGGGCGCGCTCGCCGCCGGGGGAGCGCCGGCCGACGGGTTCGCCGAGCTGATGGAGCGGCTGCTCGCCGCGCGGCTGCCGATGCCCGAGCCGCACCGCCCGTACGCCGAGACGCGGCGGGCCGTCGGCGAGACGTACCGCCGCATGTCCGAGGCCGTCACCCGGTACGTGCGCGGGCTGGCCCTGTGGGACGAGCTGGCGGTGGACGACCGGATCCGCCTGCCCGCGCTGCTGGCCGAGGGCCCGCCGGAGCGGGCGCTGCGCCGCTACGACGACGACTACCGGCTGCTAGCCCTCGACAGCCCGGAGTTCGGGGTGTGGAGCCTGGTGACCGAGACGCAGGCGCTCGGCGCGGGGCTGTCGCGGGTGGCGCGGCTGCTGGCCGAGCTGGCGCCGCCCCGGGCCGGCGACCGGCCGCGCGTGCACCTGCTCAGGCTGGCGGCCAGCGCCCTCGACCAGCCGCTCACGGCCGCGGGGAGGCCCCCGGACGGCATCGCGCTGCCGCTGCTCGGCGAGGGGTACATCAACCCGCGCTGCCGCGTGGCCGAGATGACCCGCGAGGCCACGCCCGCCGTGCGCGGCTGGTGGGAGGGGCAGGCGGAGCTGCCGGACGCCGAGGCGTTCCTCGTCGGCCACCTCACCTCGATGCGCGCCACGCAGGCGCCGCTCGTCGTGCTCGGCGAGCCCGGCTCGGGCAAGTCGAAGCTGACCGAGGTGCTGGCGGCGCGGCTGGCCAGCTCCGAGTTCCTGCCGATCCGGGTGGCGTTGCGGGACGTGGCCGCCGAGTCCACGGTGACGTCCCAGATCGAGCAGGGGCTGGCCGCCGTACTCGACGAAGAGGTGAAATATCAGGACTTATTGGAGTCGGCGGAGGGCGCAGAGGGGATGGCGGGGGCGGCGGGGGCGGCGGGGGCACTGCCCGTGGTCGTCCTCGACGGCTTCGACGAGCTGATCCAGGCCGCCGGCACCACCCGCTACGACTACCTCGAACAGATCCAGGAGTTCCAGGCCCGGCAGGCCCGGCTCGGCCGCCCGGTCGCGGTCGTCGTCACCAGCCGCACCGTCGTGGCCGACCGGGTCCGCTTCCCGCCCGGGGTGCTCGCCGTCGAGCTGCTGCCCTTCGACGACGACCAGGTCCGCGCCTGGCTCGGCATCTGGGACCAGACCAACCGCGCCCTGCTCGCCCGGCACGCGCTCAAGCCGCTGCCCGCCGCCGTCGCCCTGGCGCAGGGCGACCTGGCCCGCCTGCCCCTGCTCCTGCTGCTGCTCGCCCTGTACGACGCGACCGGCAACGCGCTCCAGCGCGGCGGCGGCGAGCTGGGGCGCGCGCAGCTCTACGAGTCGCTGATCAAGGACTTCGCGACCCGCGAGGTGCTGAGGGAGCCCGGCGTCCGCGCCCTGCCCGCCGCCCGGCGGCAGCGGCTGGTGGAGCGCGAGATGGTGCGGCTCGGCGCCGTCGCCCTGTCGATGTTCGCCCGGGGCCGCCCCGTCGTCGCCGAGAGCGCACTCAACCGCGACCTCCCGGCGCTGTGCGGCACGGGGGAGCAGGGCGACGACGCCTCGGCCGACTGGGCGCGGCAGGTCACCGGCCGGTTCTTCTTCGTGCACAAGAACGAGGCCAGGCCCGCCGGCGACCGCGCGCGCAGCTACGAGTTCCTGCACGCCACGTTCGGCGAGTTCCTGGTGGCCTGGCTGGCGGTGTACGCGGTGCGCGACCTGGTCAGGCGGCACGCCCTGGCCGAGGACGAGCTGACGGGCCCGCCGGACGACGACCTGCTGTACGCGATCACGTCGTTCTCGTGCCTGGCCGAGCGGGCGCCGGTGGTGGGCTTCGCCACGGAGCTGCTGCGCGCGCTGCCCGGCCCGGAGCGCTCCCGGGCTGCGCAGGCGCTGGCGGGGCTGGTGCGCGGGGCGCTGTACGAACGCAGGAGGCGGTCGTTCACGGAGTTCGTCCCGGTACGGCACCCGGTGACGCGGCGGCTGGCGGCGTACTCGGCGAACCTCGTGCTGCTCCTGGTGGCGGTGTCACCCGAGCCGGTCAGCGTCAGAGAGGTCTTCGGGAACGAGGACCACTTCGCGCAGTGGCGCAACCACGCCCACCTCTGGAAGAGCCAGCTCGGGCCGGACGGATGGCGCGGGCTGATCCGGGTCGTGCCGGCCCGCCGCTCCACGGGCGACATCCAGCTCGGCGGCATCCCCGAGTCGGACGACCCGAACATGTCCACCTGGGGGCTCGGCGAGCACGACGGACGGCCCACGGTGATCCGGGTGGACACCTTCCCGGAGGAGCGCGCCTATCTCCTCGACGTGGCGGCCGACCTGCTGCTGAAGGACGAGGAGGTCTTCCTTGTCCGACGGGACGGCCGCATCTGCGCCCTGCCGCTCGTCGTCCGGGAGCTCTTCCTGGAGGCCGGCTCCGAGACCACGGAGCGCGTCGCGCTTTACGAGGACGTGGCAGCGGTCTGGCAGGAGCTGCCGCACCAGGAGCTCTACCTCGGCGCGTTGACCCGCGCCCTCACCCTGGACACCGGCCTGCCCTTCGACGAGCGGGCCCGAATCGTCACCATGCTCCTGGCCGGCGGCGCCCTGGAGGACCGGCTGCGCCCGCTCGTCGAATCCATGATCTTCGAGCGGACCGACAGCCTCGACCTCCTCGCCGCCGCCGGCGTCCCCGACGCTCTGCTGCGCGCCCCTTAGGAGGCCCCCGCCGGCAGCTCCACCGTGATCGTCAGGCCGCCCTCGTCGCGCGGCCGGGCCACCACCGTCCCGCCGTGCGCCTCCGTGATCACCCGCACGATCGACAGCCCCAGCCCGCTGCCCCGGTCGGAGCGCAGCCGGTCGCCGTGCAGCCGCCGGAACGGCTCGAAGATGGTCTCGATCTCGTACGGCGGCACCTGCAGACCGGTGTTGGCCACCACGAGCTCCACCCGCTCGGCCCGCTGCCGCGTCGTCACCCAGACCTCCCCCTTGGGGTGGTTGTGCCGGATGGCGTTCTCCACGAGATTCTGCACCAGCCGCTCCACCAGCACCGCCTCGCCCGTGGTCGGCGCGGTGTCGAGCAGCCGGTGGATGGTCACCTCCCGCTCGGCCGCCTCGTCGGCCGCCAGGTCCAGCACGTGCTCGGCCACGTCCGTCAGGTCGAACGGCCGCCGGTCCAGCACCGCCTGCTCGCCCTCGGCCAGCGCCAGCAGCCCGTCGATGAGCCGTTCGTGGCGGGCGTTGACGAGCAGCAGCGACTCGCCGAGCCGCTTGACGTCGTCGGTGGCGTCGGGGCGGCGCACCGCCACGTCCACCAGCGTCCGGTTGATGGTCAGCGGGGTGCGCAGCTCGTGCGAGGCGTTGGCGACGAAGCGCCGCTGGCCGTCGAAGGAGCGGGCCAGCCGGCCGAGCATGGTGTCGTAGCTGTCGGTCAGTTCCTTCAGCTCGTCGTGCGGCCCGTCGTAGGCGATGCGCTCGGTCAGGTCGTGGTTCTGCGCGACCCGCCGGGTGGTCTCGGTGACGTCGCTGAGGGGCCGCAGCACCCAGCCGGCGGCGCGCCATCCGGCGCCGAGGGCGAGGATCGCGGCGGCGAGCACGGCGATCCCGCCGATCGTGCGCACGTTGGCCAGCGTGTCGCGCTCGTAGACGGCGCGGACCTGCATGACGCGGGCGCGGGCCACCTCGTAGTAGTCCTCGCCCCGGTAGAACCCCCGGCCCCCCTGCACGGAGATGTACCGGGGCGTCATCAGGCCGTTGCGGTACTGCAGGCTGTGCCGCACCGTCAGGTAGACGCCCGCCACCACCAGCGTGCCGACGACGGCCGTGACGACGGCCGACGCCACGGCGAAGCGCATGCGCATGCTCATGGTATGCGGTACCCCGATCCCGGCACGGTCTCGATGACCTGCGGCTCGCCGAGCTTCTTGCGCAGCTTCATCATCGTCGTGCGCACGGTGTTGGTGAACGGGTCGATGTTCTCGTCCCAGACCTTCTCCAGCAGCTCCTCGGCGGACACGACGGCCCCCCGCGCGCGCAGCAGCTCCGCCAGCACCCCGAACTCCTTGCGCGCCAGCGGCACGTACCGGCCCCCGCGGAAGACCTGCCGGTGCGCCCAGTCCAGGCGCACGCCGGCCCGCTCCAGCATCGGCGGGTCGGCCTTGCGGGCGCGGCGGCCGAGCGCGTGCACCCGCGCCACCAGCTCCTCGAACGCGAACGGCTTGGGCAGGTAGTCGTCGGCGCCCAGCGACAGCCCCGCCACGCGCGAGCGCACGTCGCCCGCGGCGGTCAGCATGAGCACCCGCACCAGCCAGCCCTCCTCGACCACGCGCGCGCAGACGACGTCCCCGTGCACGACCGGGAGGTCGCGGTCGAGGATGAGCACGTCGTAGTCGTGCACGCCGAGCCGCTCCAGCGCGGCGTCGCCGTCGTAGGCGACGTCCACCGCGAGCGCCTCGCCCCGTAACCCCTCCGCGATCGAGTCGGCGAGCATTCGCTCGTCCTCGGCGATCAGAACACGCATTCAGCCCCCATATGACGCGAAAACCCCGGCAGTATGCCCGGGGCGGGATAACGCGGGCATAACCGAAAGTGGTGATGCTCACGTTATCGGCCGTCCGCTGGACTGCGTCCCCTACGGCCGGATCCGCCCGGTCCGTCCCGGGGGAGGGCAGCCATGGCGACCGCGTTCGCGGCGTCCGTCCGGTCGCGCGCGCAGGACGCCGGGAGGCGCCCCGGCGGGCTCCTGCGGGGCCACCTGGTGTTCGGGCTCGCGCTCGTGCCCGCCGTCGCGCTGCGCGTGCTCGTCATGCTGGGGTACGACACCGCGCAGCTCTACTGGTACGACTCGTTCACGTACCTGGACACGGCCGTCCACCTGCGCCCGCAGGGCGCCTTCCACCCGGCCGGGTACTCCTGGTTCCTGTGGCTGCTGCGGCCCTTCCACAGCGTCGAGCTGGTCGCCGGGGCGCAGCACGCGATGGGGCTCGGCGTCGGCGTGATGATCTACGCGTTGCTGCGCCGCCGGTCGCTGCCGGGATGGGGCGCCACGCTGGCCGCCGCTCCCGTGCTGTTCGACCCGTCGTTCCTGCGGCTGGAGCACGCGATCCTCTCCGACCTTCAGGTGATCTTCCTGGTGGTGGCGGCGCTGCTCGTGGTGATGTGGCGCGAGGAGGTCTCCACGCGCGTGGCGGCGCTGTCCGGCCTGCTCGTGGCGCTGGCCGGGCTCACCCGGACCGCCGCCGCCCCGCTGCTCGGCCTGGTGGTCCTCCACCTCCTCCTCCGGCGGGCCGGGTGGCGGCGCGTGGCCGCCGCGGCCGTCGCCGGCGCCCTGCCGCTGCTGGGCTACGCCGGCTGGTACGCCCAGCACCACGGCCGGTTCGCGCTCAGCGGCTCCGACGGGGTCGCGCTGTGGGCCCGCACGATGACGTTCGCCGACTGCTCGGTGATCCGGCCGCCCGCGGACGAGGCCGTGCTCTGCCCGAACGGCACCGTCGCCGACGCCGCCTCCGAGTACGTGTGGGCCCCCGGCGCGTCGCTGAACCTGTTGCCCGGGGGCCGCTTCGCCCACAACGACCTGGCCCGCTCCTTCGCCCTGCGGGCCATCGCCGCCCAGCCGCTCGACTACCTGCGCGAGGTGGCCCGCGACACCGCGCTCGCCTTCACCTGGGAGCCCGTGCGGCACCCCGCGCGGGTGAGCCCGACGACCACGTTCCCGCGCGGCTCCTGGCCGCTGCCCGAGGAGCAGCCGCTCGTCGGCAAGGTGCGCCGGGAGTACGACCCGGGCATCCGCGGCATGAGCTCCGTCGAGCCGTACGCCTCGGCGCTGGCCGCCTACCGCTACCCGTGGTTCCTGCACGGCACGCTGTTCGGCGTGCTCCTGCTGGCCGGCGGCCTCGGCTCGGCGGGTCGCCGCCGGCCGGCGCTGCTGCCCTGGGCGTTCGCGGTGTTCCTGCTGGTCGCGCCGGTGGCCGCGCTGGACTTCGACCACCGGTACGTGCTGCCCGCCATCCCGGTGGCCTGCCTGGCCGCTGCCCTGGCGGCGGTGCGGCCCCCGGGACGGGCGGCCCCGGCCGCGGTCAGCGCGGGCCGGTGAGGCGCAGGTCGCCCTTCGCCGACAGCACGAACACCTGCCAGTTGTAGTAGGCGTAGAAGCTGCGCGGGTCGCGCTGCATCTGCCGGGCGTGCGCCTGTACGGCGTCCACGTAGTGGTCGGAGTGGTTGTAGGCGTACAGCGCCCGCCGGTAGTCGCCGGGCGCGCCGGACGCCTTGAGGTAGTTGGCCGCCCCGAGGATCGCGTCGCGCGCGTCGTGGATGTCGCCGCCCAGCCCGTACTGCCGCCAGGTGGCCGGCATGAACTGCATGGGCCCCTGCGCCCCCGCCGAGCTGGACGAGGTGACCCGGCCGAACTTGGTCTCCACGAGCATGACGGCCGCCAGCACCTCCCAGTCCACGCCGAACCGCTTCTCGGCCCGCGTCATGTAACCGCGCAGCCGCTCGGCGGGCAGCGGCTCGGCCAGGCGCATCTGCTTGCGCCGGGCGGCGCTGATGGGGCGGGCCAGCGACAGGAGGCGGCCCACGGCCGTGGCGTTGTCGCGCGCCTCGGCCGCCAGCCGGGCCGGCAGCCGCTCGGCCGTGCGCCGCGTCAGCGCCGCGTCGCGGGCCAGCACCCGGTAGATGCGCTGCTGGTGCAGGGAGAGCAGCACGACGTCCTGGGGCGGGCTCTCCTGGCCGCTCCTGGTCCAGCGGTCGATCGCCGCGTACAGGCTGGTGGTGGTCGTGCGCAGGGCCGCGGCCAGCTCGGCCGGGTCGGTCGGGATGGGCGCGTCGGGCGCGGGCACGCCGGCGCCCGCGGCGGGCCGCTCCTCCGCCTCGCCCCGGCCGGAGGCGGGAACCTTCGCGGCGGGCGTGGCACCGGCCGAAGCCCGCGCGGCGGCGGCCCGGGACGGCGGAGGCGTGGCCGCCGCTCCGTCGGCCACGCCCCCGCAGCCGGCGAGGAGGAGGGCGAGCGGTGCGGCGATCATGACGTGCGCGGATCTCATGACGTCCAACGTTAGCCGGATGATCGCGATGGCGGCGCCGCCGACACGGGGGAGCCGGCGGGGGCGCGCCACGGGAGGAGGAACGCCGCGTTTCCGCCGCGTCCGAAGGCGGTGCGCGGTGAGACGGGATGACCTGGCGGGACGGCGCGCCGTGTCATGACAGGGCTCGGGGGGTACGGCTGGACTGTCCTTCGCGAGGCTGACATACGGGCGGAATGTTCCGTAGTATCCGGACATCACGAGCGTTGGGGGCGCCAGGGTGCCAGGGCAGAGCGTGGGTGTGGTAGTCGAACCGGGAGTACCCCCGGAGATCGCCGGATTGCTGCGCGCCAACGCCCCCCTGCTGGCCCGGATCAGGGCCGGCTGGGTGCCGCCCGCCTCGGCGCCCGCGCCGCGCCGGCGCAGCCCGTCCGGCGTCGCGCTGCTCGCCGCCACGCCCGTGGTGCTCGCCCTCATGGCCGTCCTGCTCGAATCGCCCGCGGCGCCCGCCGGCTTCGTGCTGCTCGGCGCGTTCATGCTGGTCGTCCTCGTCAAGACCAGCACCCTCGGCGAGGCGCCCGAGACCGAGCGGCCGTACGAGCGGACCGTCTACGAGCAGGCGCGCCTGCACGACGGCCGCTTCCTGCTGCCGGACGACTTCGACGAGGAGGCCCGCGCCGTGCTCCTCCGCGCCCAGCGCGCCATCGGCGGCGTCCTGCGCTCCCACGTCAACGCCGAGGGCCTGCTCGACGGCGCCCGCAACGCGGTGATGCTGCCCGAGCAGGAGTGGGAGATCGCCCGGCTGCTGGCCAAGCTGGCGGCGCTGCGCGCGGACCACCGGGAGCTGCTGGACCGGGGCGTCGCCCCCGAGGTGGCGGCGGTGGTCGAACCGCTGGAACGGGCGCTGGCCACCAGCGAGTCCGCCGTGGTGGCGCGCGTGGAGGCGCTCGAACGTTACGCCGGCCACGTCGCCGACGCCGAGCGCGCCTACCACGCGCGCGAGCAGATCGAGGAGCTGCGGGCGCGCCTGCCCCGCTACGAGGAGCTGCTGGCCGAGTCGGGCGCCGACGGGCTGTCCGTGCCGGAGCTGGAGCGTCTCGCCGAGGACGCCGACCAGCTCGAACGCGTCTTACGCCGCAGCGTCAGCTCCGCCCACGAGGCGTTCCGCTACCTCGAAGGCTGACCCGCCCGGATGACGACAGCCGACGACCGTGCCCACGGACACGCCGACCTGCCGTCCCCGGCGCCCGGCGAGGCAGCCCAGGCGGGGGCCGACCCGGCGGGTGGGCAGGCGGAGGTGGTGGTCGATCCGGCGGTGCCCCGCGAGGACGCCGCGCTGCTGTGCGGCAACCCCCGCCTGCTGGCGCTGATGCGCGCGGGCTGGGCGCCCGAAGGAGGACGCCGCTCCACGGTCCTGAGCGCCGCCGCCCGTCCCGCCGCCACCGCCCTCGCGCTGGCCGCCGTCGCCGCCGGCCTGGACCTCTTCCTCTCCGAGCGCTACACGGCCTTCGCCGTCGTCATGTCCAGCGCCGCGCTGCTGATCGTCGGCGTGCTGCTCAAGCCCCGCCCGGACGCGCGGGCCGAGCGCCGCCGCGCCGAGGAGGCGCGGGTGTACGAGACCGCCCGCCGGCACGAGGAGCGCTACGTGTTGTGCGACGGTCTCGACGGGCCCGCCCGCGCCCTCATGGACCGCGCGCACGCGGCGGTCGCCTCCGTCATGGGCTCGCGCGTCAACGCCGAGGGGCTGCTGGACGGGGTGCGCAACGCGGTGATGCTGCCCGAGCAGGAGTGGGAGATCGCCCGGCTGCTGGCCAAGCTGTCGGAGCTGCGGGCCGAGCACGAGGAGGTGCTCGCGGAGGGCGTGACGCCGGAGGTGGCCGCCGTCGCCGAGCCGCTCGGCCGCGCCCTGGCCGGCAGCGAGGCCGCCGTGGTGGCCCGGGTGGAGGCGCTGGAACGCTACGCGGGCCACGTCGCCGACGCCGAGCGCGCGCACCGGGCCCGCGGCCAGATCGAGCGGCTCGGCGCCACGCTGCCGCGCTACGAGGAGCTGCTGGCCGAGTCGGGCGCCGCCGGGCCGGCCGTGCCCGAGCTGGGCCGGCTGGCCGAGGACGCCGGCCGGCTCGAACAGGCGTTGCGCGACAGCGTCCGCGCCGCCCGCGAGACCCTCCGCCCGCTCACCCCGGACCCCTGAGCCCCCCGGACCCCTGAGCCCCCGCCCTCTGAGCCGCGGCGCCCGGTGCAGGGGGTGGTCAGCCGTGCCAGTGAGCCGTCTCCAGCAGCACGTCGCACAGCGCCTCCGCGGCGTCCACGCGGCCCGCCTTGCGCGCCGCCTCGGCCATCGCCGCGCGCAGCTCGGGGTCGGCCAGCAGCGGCATCAGCTCGGCCAGCAGCATGTCGGCCGTCGGGTGCGGCTCCAGCAGCGCCCGCGCCGCGCCCGCCGACACGAGGTAGCCGGCGTTCTTGCGCTGCTCGTCGCCGCCGGTCGGGATGAGCGGGACGAGAACCGACGGCTTGCCGATGGCCGTCAGCTCCGACACCGTGCCGGCGCCGCTGCGCGCGATCACCACGTCGGCCGCGGCGAACAGGTCGGCGAGCTCCGATCCCACGTACGGCACCGGGTGGTAGCGGTCGGCCAGCTCCGGCGGCAGCGCGACGGCCCGCATCTGCTCGATCCAGGCGGGGCCGCACTGGTGCACGACCTGCGCGTGCGGCAGCAGCCGGGGCAGGATCTCCGCGAGCAGCGTGTTGATCTGCTTGCTGCCCTGCGCTCCGCCCGTCACGTAGATCAGCGGCACCTCGAACGTCAATCCGAACAGGTCGTACGCGGCGGCCCGGTTGCCCTGCAGCAGCTCCGGCCGGATCGGGTTGCCGGTCACCACGGCCCGGTCGCGCACCGAGGCCGGCAGGTACTCCAGCGACGACTCGTGCGACAGCGCGATCCGGGTCGCCAGCCGGGCCAGGATCCGGTTGGCCAGCCCCACCACCGTGGTCTGCTCGTGCATGACGAGCGGCCGGCGGATCAGCTTGGCGGCCACGCCGATCGGCACGGCCACGTACCCCCCGGTCGACAGCACCACGTCCGGCAGGAAGCGGGCGGCGTGCCCGATCGCCTGGGCCACGCCCACCGGGATGCGGAACACGTCGGCGATGTTGGTGCCGAGCTCGCGCAGGTTGGGCCGGCGGCGCAGCTTGCCCGTGGTGATCGCCTTGAACGGGATGCCGTGCTCGGCCGTGATCCTGGCCTCCAGCCCGTTGGCGGTGCCCACCCAGAGCACCTCGTGCGGCACCTGACGTCGCCGCACGGCCGTCAGGGTGGTCAGAGCCGGGTACGTGTGACCTCCGGTGCCGCCGCCGGTGATCAGCAGTCGCAGGGTTCGAGACATGCGATCAGCGTATGGCCGTGACGGGGGGAACCCGTACTCCCGCCCCCGCGCGGCGGCGGACCGGCCCCGCGGGGGTGGCGTCGCCGTGCGCGCCGCAGGCCGGTAGCGTCATGGACATGCGACTCGGCGTGCTGGACATCGGCTCGAACACCGTTCATTTACTGGTCGTCGACGCCCATCGGGGCGCCCGGCCCCTTCCCGCGTACTCCCACAAGGAGGAGCTGCGCCTGACCGAGTACCTGGACGCGCGCAACGAGCTGTCCGCCGAGGGCATCGAGCGGCTCGGCGCCTTCGTCGAGGAGGCCCTGCGGCTGGCCGAGGACAAGGGGGTCGAGGACTTCCTCGCGTTCGCGACGTCGGCCGTGCGCGAGGCGGCCAACGGCGAGCAGGTGCTGGCCCGGATCGACGAGCGCTGCGGCGTCGACATCGACGTGCTGTCCGGGCGCGACGAGGCCAGGCTGACGTTCCTGGCGGTGCGGCGCTGGTTCGGCTGGTCGGCCGGGCGGCTGCTGGTCTTCGACATCGGCGGCGGCTCGCTGGAGATCGCCGCGGGCGTGGACGAGGAGCCGGACGTGGCCGTGTCGCTGCCGCTGGGGGCGGGCCGGCTGACGCGCGACTGGTTCACCGCCGACCCGCCGCCCGCGGACGAGGTGCGGGCGCTGCGCCGGCACGTGCGCGCCGAGATCGCCCGCACGGTCCGCGACGTGGTCCGCAACGGCGAGTCCACCTGCGCGGTGGCCACCTCCAAGACGTTCAAGCAGCTCGCCAGGGTCGCGGGGGCGGCGCCGTCGAGCGAGGGGGTCTACGCCTCGCGCTCGCTGTCGCGCCAGGACCTGGCCCACTGGGCGGGGAAGCTGACCACCATGGACACGGCCACGCGGGCCGCGCTGCCCGGCGTGTCGCCGGGGCGGGCGGCCCAGCTCGCCGCCGGCGCGCTGGTCGCCGACGCGGCGATGGACCTGTTCGAGGTGGACCGTCTGGAGGTCTGCCCCTGGGCGCTGCGCGAGGGCGTCATCCTGCGCCGCCTGGACCAGCTCCCCGGCCGCGAGACCCCGCCCGCCTGACCGGCTGAGGGAACGGCGCAGGGAACACTCGCCGCCAAGTGAGTCCGATCTATCCCTTACCGGAGGTATAGCCGCCAAGCGATGGGGAAAGTCTGGCCGAATGTTGGCACTACTCGGCGCGATCGCCTCGCTGGCGATCACCTGCTCTCTCGTGTTCCTGGCGGTCCTGCTCATCTCGGTGGTGGTCCTCGTGACCCTCGGCCTCATGGCCGGCCTGACAGCCAGACCGTTGTCGGTGCCGGCCGCCAGGACCCCGTAACCGCTCAGACCCCGTCGTCCGCGGTGCGCGCGGGGTGGTGGGCGGCGAGCGCCCGGTCGTTCATGAGCGGCCGGGCCGCCGCCTCGGGGGCGAAGCGCAGCCGTTTCTCCAGGCACACCACGGCGCCCTGCTCGCGCCGGTTGGTGAAGCGGACGTCGTCGGCGAGAGCCCGCATGATCTGCAACCCGCGGCCGTGCTCGGCGGTGTCGGCCGCCGGGCCCACCGAGCGGGGGTCGAACCCGCGGCCGGTGTCGATGACCTTGATCGTGCACAGGTCGTCGAGGACGCCCGCGCTGACCGTGTACTCGTCGCTGGGCCCCGCGTGCCGGATCACGTTCGAGCACGCCTCGCTGAGCATGAGCTCGATGTCGTCACGGATCTGCGGCACGACGCCCAGAGTCTTGAGGCTGGCCTCGAGAATCTGCCTGATCAGGGGGACGCTGGCCGCATCTCTGGGCAATCGGAGCGCGATCGTGGCCTCCACTGCTTTCCTCCCCGGATGGATGCGTTGCGTGATCGAAGACCTGCCCGGGATCGTGCGTCCCAATCGTCTCTACGGCTCCAGGAGCCGGAGCGCGACCTCCAGGGACGCCTCCATCACCTCGTCCTCCGACACCGACTCCTCGTGCGGCATCCACTTGCCCGCGTGCAGCGCGAACAGCGACATGGAGCGGCCGAGCCGCAGCGCCAGCGGGTCGTCCGGGTCGCTCATCTCCTTGACCAGCTCCAGCATCGCCTCGCGCATCCGCACGATCTTCGGGTGGTCGCGCAGCGCCGTCTGGTTGCGCTCCATGAAGCGCGCGACCTCCATGTACCGGGGCCTGCGCAGCGCCTCGGCGTAGCGCAGCACGACCTCGCGCCGCGTCTCGGGGCTCCTCGGCTGCGTCTTGACCCACTCCAGCAGCTCCTCGACCTCGGCGACGCGCAGGTCGGCCAGGCTGGCGACGATGTCGTCCTTGGTCTTGAAGTGGTAGTAGAGCGCGGCCTTCGTGACGCCGAGCTCCTCCGCGATCTCGCGCAGGGAGGTCGCCTCGTAGCCCTGCTCCGTGAACAGCCTGAGAGCGATCTCCTGGATACGCGTCCGGGTGTCTTCCCGCAATGTGCACCTTTTCGACTTGACGACCGGCAAGTAAGTATCTACCTTATTGCAAGCTTGCCGGTCGGCAAGTAAGGAAGATTCTCTGTCGGGGGTGTGCTTATGGAAGAGGCAGCGGGAGGACGCCGCCGCGAGGTCATGGTGGTCCTGCCCGGACTGATGCTGGCGATGATCCTCGCCATGCTCGACAACATGATCGTGGGTACGGCGATGCCCCGGATCGTGGGTGAGCTCGGCGGACTCCAGCATCTCTCATGGGTGGTCACAGCGTACGTGCTGGGCACGACCGTCTCCACTCCCATCTGGGGGAAGATCGGCGACCTTTACGGACGCAAGACCATCTTCCTCGTGTCCATCGTCATCTTCATGATCGGTTCGGCCCTGTGCGGCATGGCCGGCTCCTCCATGCTCGGCGGCCCCGACGGCGGCATGACGGAGCTCATCGCCTTCCGCGCCCTCCAGGGCCTCGGCGCCGGCGGCCTCATGGTCAACGTCATGGCCATCATCGGCGACCTCGTGCCGCCCCGCGAGCGCGGCCAGTACCAGGGCATCATGGCCGGCGCCATGTCCCTGGCCATGATCGCCGGCCCGCTCGTCGGCGGCTTCATCACCGACCACCTCGACTGGCGCTGGGCCTTCTACGTGAACCTGCCCGTCGGCGCCATCGCGCTCGTCCTGCTGGCCGTCAAGCTCCACCTGCCCAGGCACCACAACAAGGTGCGCATCGACTGGATCGGCGCGATCCTGCTGTCGATCAGCATCACGGCGATGGTCCTCGTCACCACCTGGGGCGGCAACGAGTACGCGTGGGACTCCTGGCAGATCCTCGGCCTCATCGGCGTCGCCGTCGTCACCCTCGCGATCTTCATCCCGGTCGAGCGGGCCGCCGTCGAGCCGATCATGCCGCTGCAGCTCTTCCGCAACCGCAACTTCACGCTGATCTCCGCCATCGGCTTCCTGCTCGGCTTCGCGATGTTCGGCGCGATCAACTTCCTGCCGCTGTTCCAGCAGATGGTCCAGGGCGACACGGCGACCAACTCCGGCCTGCTCATGCTGCCCATGATGGCGGCGGCCATGGTCGTGTCGCTGTTCGTCGGCAAGGCCATCACCGCGACCGGCAAGTACAAGGTCTACCCGCTGATCGGCGGCGTCGGCATGGCCGTCGGCATGTGGCTGCTGTCCACCATGGACGTGGCGACGCCGAGCTGGCGGACCGGGGTCTTCATCGCCGTGCTCGGCGCCGGCATGGGCTTCCTCATGCAGACCACCATGCTCATCGCGCAGAACAGCGTCGAGCAGAAGGACCTCGGCGTCTCCAGCAGCGCCACCACGTTCTTCCGCTCGATCGGCGGCTCGTTCGGCGTCTCGCTGTTCGGCGCCGTCTTCAACAACGGCTTCCGCGACGAGCTGACCGGCAAGTTCGGCGCGCAGGCCGCCGAGAAGATCGCCAAGGGCGGCGGCCGGATGGACCCGGCCGCGCTCGCCCAGATGCCGAAGGGCATGCGCACCGGCCTCATCGAGGCGCTGGCCGGCTCCATCTCCAACGTCTTCTGGTGGGCGATCCTGTTCGCCGTCGCCGTTCCGGTGCTGGCGGCGTTCGTCAAGGAGATCCCGCTGCGCGGCGGCCCGGCCGCCAAGGAGCCGCAGCCGGAGGCCGTGGCCGGCTGACCCCGCGGAGCCCGGCGCCCGGGAGGAGCCTCCTCCCGGGCGTCCGGCTGCCCGAGGGGTCAGCCGGGCGGGAGGCTGAAGAGCCGGTCGAGCGCCGTCATCCGCAGCACTGTGCGCAGGTACGGCGTCACCGCCACCACCCGCAGCACGGCCTCGGCCCGCTCGGCCTGGTGGTACAGCCGGATGAGCGCCGCCAGCCCGGAGGAGTCGATGAACGACAATCCCGACAGGTCCACGTCAAGCTGGCGGATGCCGCGATCCAGGGGCAGTGCCGCCAGTTCGGACACGGTGCCGTAGTCTAGGTCGCCGCTGAGCGCCAGCCGCACCGTCATCGGGTCGGGTGTGGCGACCTCGACGCGCAGCGGGTTCTTGTCCAGCACCCATCCAGCTTAACGACGGAGGGAAAATGGGAGGCGAGGGTCCTGCCCGTTTCGGCACAATCGCCGGCATGGATTCCATCAGGCGCCCCCGGCCGGAGGACGCCCCCGCCATCCACGAGCTCCTCGCGGCGGCCGACACGGCGGTCCTCGGTCACGCCGACTGGACCCTCGACGACGTCAAGGCCGACCTCGCGGATCCGGGGTTCGACCTCGACCGCGACGGCGTGCTGCGGGCCGACTCCGACGGCCGCCTGATCGCCTGGGCGTGGGCCTGCGCCAAGGGCCGCAGCGACATCGTCGAGGTGGACGTCACCGTCCGTCCCGGCCGCGAGGACGTGGCCGGGCCCCTGTGGGGCACCGTGCTGGACCGCGCCCGCGAGCTGGGCAGGGAGCGCGGCCACGACGCCGTCACCGTGGACGTCGGCATCCACCGGGCCGACGAGGGCAAGCGCGCCCTGGCCGAACGCCACGGGCTGGCGCCCGCCACCAGCTTCCACCGGCTGCGCATCGACCACGACGGCCCGCTCGCCCCGCCCGCCACGCCCCCCGGCGTCACCCTGCACACCGGCGAGAGCGAGCAGGCGCGCCGCGAGGCGCACATGCTCCACCAGGCCGCCTTCTCCCAGCACTTCGGCTTCGCCAAGGTCGACTACGACACCTGGTACGCGCGCCGCGAGGCGCACCGCGCCACCGACTGGAGCCAGCTCACCGTCGCCCGCCTCGACGGCCGGCCCGCCGCGACCGTGATCGGCAACGACCAGTTCCTGCCCGACGAGGGCTGCGGCTACGTCGCCCTGCTCGCCGTGCTCCCGGAGTTCCGGGGCAGGGGCCTCGGCCGGTTCCTGCTCAGGCACGCCTTCGCCGCCGACGCCGCGCGCGGCCGCAAGGGCACGATCCTGCACGTCGACTCCAACAACACCACGCCCGCCCTCGACCTGTACCTGTCGGCGGGCATGCGCACCGTCATGGTCATCGACGTCTGGCGCGCCCGCCTCTGAGGCCCCGCCCGGCCCGATCCGGCCCGGGCCAGGTGCCGGCCGGTTCGCGGGAACCCGCCCTGTCTCGTCCGTTCGCTGCACCGGGCGCGGGCGGGAACCGGCGGTCAGCTCGGGATCGCGCTGCCCGCGCAGCCTCTGCCGATCCGGCCCGTCTCGAAGTACCTCACCACGTCGGCGGCGCACTCGGGCACCCGGGTGGTGGAGACGTGCACGTCGTCGGCGACCGTGTAGACGGTCCCGCCGACGGCGCGCCGCGTCTGCAGCGTCCAGTCGTAGACGGACATGAACTCATGCAGGTGCCCCGCCAGCACCAGTGACCCGCCGCCCCGCTTCAGCGTCGCCTGCTGCACCGGCAGCGGCCAACCGGCGCACATGAAACCCGGTCCCCAGGCCCGGCCGGTCGCCGGATGGCGCTTCACGAGCCGCTGGTAGTCACGCCAGGCGGTGTCGAAAGCTGCCCGGCTGCCGTCCTCGTTGCACGCGACGGCCAGGTTCATGGTCATGTTCAGCGCTTCGGGCACGCCGGGGACGGGCGTCCCCGTCATCGGGGCGCCGAGCAGCTCCTTGACGGTGGGCGGGGCGGTGGTGCCCGTCGCCGTCCGCAGTTCGGCCAGCGCCCTGCCTGCGCGCGTCCACTCGGTCGAGTTGCGCCTGGCCAGGTCGGCGACGGCCGAGCCGTCGACGGGCCGCCGCAGGTCGGTGTAGATCTTGGGATTCGTGTCGTACGCGCGGACCAGCTTCGCCACACCCTCGCGCACCTGCCGGGCGGTGGCGCCGAGACCGTAGGTCTCGTCGCGGCGGGCCAGCCAGGCGGCCATGCGGCCGAAGTCCCGCTCGGCTGCCTCCGCGCTGTCCTTCATGTGCTGGTCGAGACGGGTCCACGGCGGCGCCACGCTGTCCAGGAAGGCCCGTCCGGTGTGCTCGGGGAACCGGCTGCGGTACACCATGCCCAGACGGGTGCCCCAGGAGAAGCCGAGCAGGTTGAGCGTGCGCTCACCCAGGGCGGTCCGCACCAGGTCCAGGTCCTCGGCCACGTTCTCGGTGGTGAGCTGCCCGAGGAAGGCGGGGTTGGAGCGCCCGCACCGCTGGTTGGCGGCGATCTGGGCGGCGTAGATCTTCCTGGCCGCCTCCTCGGTCAGCGTGCCCGGCTCCTGCGGGCCCACCGGCGTGATCGGGCAGGCGACCTTGGTGCTGTAGCCCACCCCGCGCGGGTCGAAGCCGATGACGTCGTATCGCTCGTTGAGCTTGGCCATCTCCTGGTTCCTGAGCGCGGCCCGCAGGATCGGGTCCAGGTAGCCGCTGTTGCCCGGCCCGCCCGGCAGGACGGCGAGGGCGCCGAGCCGGCGGGCCCCGTCCGTGGCCGCCAGCCGGGTCACCGCGATGTCGATCGTCCGCCCGCCGGGGTCGCGATGGTTCAGCGGGACGCTGACCGTCCCGCACTCCAGGCGCTTCATCAGGGCGCGGAAGGCCGGGATCTGTTCCTCCGTCACGCGCAGGCTCAGGAGGGCCTCGTCGGAGTAGTCCGGGCAGGATGTCCAGTGGACGGACGACACGCCGGAGCTCGGGCCGGGGGTCGCGGCGGTGCTCGCGTCCGGGCCGGCGTCGGCGGCGGCCGCCGGGGAAGGGAGCGCCACGAGCCCCGCCAGCGCCAGTGCCGTCAGTGATGTTCGGTACGTCATGCGGACCAGAAGTAACGGTGGCGGTGCTAGATCAGGATAAGGGCCGCCCGCCGTTCTCCGGCGACGCCGGGCGGAGCGTCAGACGCGGTGGGCGGCCAGGTGGTCCAGGACGGCCTGGTTGGCCTCCCAGCCGTCCGGGAACTTCACCGGCACCCCGAGCTGCACCGGCTCGGCCGACGGGTGCGCGTCCAGCAGTTCCGCGATCCCCGCCCGCGCCACCACGACGCACGCGTGCCGGTGCCGCGAGGCCAGTACGCACAGCCGCCCCGACTCCAGGTGGAACGCCGTCGCGTCGCGCCGCCCCGACAGCGGGTGCAGCACGATCGTCACGTCGTACTCCCGGCCCTGCAGCCGGTTGGCGGTGTCCACGGTGATCTCCGGCGGCACCCCGGCGTTCCTGATCGCCGCCACCTGGTCGCGGTGGGCCGCGCCGACCGCGATCCGCTCGGCCGTCACCGGCCGCTCGCCCTGCTCCGAGGACGCGACCGCGCCCCGCTGGAGCAGCCGCGCCGCCAGCAGCGCCACCGCCTCCACCGCCTCGCCGTCGGTGCGCACGGTGTGCCGGTTCGGCAGCTCCAGCAGCGCCCACCCCGAGCGTGCCGCCTCCTCCAGCGCCCGGTCGTGGACGGTGCCCATGCCGCCCGTGGACAGCTCCAACCGCCGCTCGTGCGGCTGCGTCCCGGCCCGGAACCCGGTGAACGGGTAGAACGCCCGCGACACCACCGGCGCGGCCGACGCCGGCAGCCGCCACGACACCGGAAGCCGGTGGACGGGCAGGTCCGGGTTGTGCCGCAGCAGCACCGACACGGCGCTCTGCAGCGGGTCCCACGACAGCCCCGACCAGCGGTCGCCGTCCACGATCGAGAACGGGTCGAGCTGCCCCGGGTCGCCCACGAACAGCGCCCGGTCGAACAGCGCCGCGATGCGCAGCAGCTTGTCCGAGCGCATCTGGTACGCCTCGTCCACGATCGCCCACGGCCACGTACGCCCCGAGATCCACGCCCACTTGTCGGCCGTCGCGATCACGATGTCGGGGTCGCCGAGGTCCTGCACGCGGGTGCCCACCGTGACCCCGGACAGCTCCAGCAGCCGCAGCGGAGGCACGTAGCCGCCCGCCGACAGCCGCCCGACCGTCAGGTCGGGATGCCGCTCGCAGATCCGCGTCACCAGGTCGTCGACCTGCTCGTTCGTCTGGGCGACGATCATCAGCGGCTCGCCCGTGGCGGCGATGTGCGCCGCCGCCCGCACGACCAGCGTGGACTTGCCCGCGCCGGGCGGCGAGTCGACCACCACGCCGCGATGCCTGGGCAGATCGGCCAGCACGTCCTGGATGACCTGCTCGGGACTGCTCACGACCACTCCTCCAGGGCGTCCTCGTCGCTCGGCGTGTACTCCCGCGGCGGGCCGCCGTGCGTCCACGGGGTGGCCTCGGCCTCGGGCAGGGCCGGGGAGCCCTGGAAGTCGTCGGTCAGCGAGGTGTAGCAGACCCGCTCGCCCACCTCGGGCACCGACCCGGGCGCGGGCGTCTTCCCGCGGCCCATCCCCTTGGTGATCTTCACCGTGACCAGGCCGTCGCGGGCCTCCACGAGCTGGGCGCCCTGGCCGCGGCGCTGCGGGGTGCCGAGCGCGGTGCCGGGCGCCAGCCGTACGGGATCGTCGGTCTTGACCACCACGAGCGGGCGCAGCTTGCGTGAGCGGCCCTCGCCCTCGGAGTGCTCGGGCTCGGTCTCGACCACCTCGCCCGCGAACGCCTCACCGGTCAGCCGGTACTCGGCCATGACCAGCGGGTCGTCGTAGGCGCGCTGCACCTCGTAGGCGGCCTGGGCGCGCTCCATGCGGGCCAGGCGCGAGGCGGCGGCCACCGCGCCGTCGCGCCGCGCCTGCGGCGGCGCGCCCTCGGCGATGTGCGCGGCCATGGCGCTGAACGAGCCGCGGTCCTGCTCCCAGCGCTGCGCCACGCTCGCCCCCTCGGGCAGCCCGCGCAGCAGGTCGACGGCCTGCCACATGAGCCGCCAGGTGGGTTCGAGCTGGCCGCGCAGGGCCTCGGTGATGCGCTCGGCCGCGCCCGCCTCGATGGCCGGGGCCAGCACCTCGGCGTCGAACCCCGGATCGGTCGCGGGCCCCGCCGGGGGCCACACGAGCGGGTCCTCGGCGTCGTCGCTCGGCCCGGTCGTGATCCACGCCATGAGCGCCGCCAGGTTGGCGTCCTCCAGGCCGCTCTGCCCGCTCGCCCAGTGCCGGCCCAGCTCCTCGGTCGCGGCCGCCATGAGGGACGAGCCGGGGTAGGCGGCCCGCTCGCCGAAGTAGGTCAGCCAGCGGCCGAGCAGCGGCACCGTCTCCGGCACCGGGTACGGTCCGTCGGCGCGCCGGAAGCGGGTGGAGCGGCCCAGCAGGCGGATGAACGCGATCCCGGTCTGGTTCGGCACCAGGAGCTGCGGGGCGTCCAGCACGCGCTCGTACGGGTCGGCGTTCTTGCGCTCCACCGTCTCCGTGCCGGCCAGGAAGCCGTCGATGTACGGCAGGAGCTCGGCGGCCAGGTCGGCGGCCCAGGCGAAGCGCAGGTCGCGGTTGCGCGGCTGCGTCACCACGAGCAGCCGCGGGTCCTCGCGGCGGGTGCCGAGCATGGCGGCCAGCGGCGCGGCGGCCTCGCCGGACATCCGCAGCGGGATGAGCACCATGGGCCGCTCGGACAGGTGGCAGTGCCGCACGGTCGCGATGGGCTGCGCGATCCGCTCGTCCAGCGCCCGCAGCCGCGCGAGCGAGGTCAGCAGGCTCACCCCGCCCACCTCCACCGGCGCTCACGCGGTGCGCCGGGCGCGGGCAGCCGTCCGGCGGTGCCCGGCGCCCCCGGCGTGGCCGGCCGTCCGGCGGTGCCCGGCGCTCCTGGCGTGGCCGGCGGTCCGGCGGTGCCCGGCGCTCCTGGCGTGGCCGGCCGTCCGGTGGCGCGGCCCGCGTCTCGTGCTGCCGGGGTCACGCGAGGCACTCCCGGCGCAGGCGCTCGGCGTTGCGGAGCAGCCGGGCGATCTCCTCCTGCCCCTCCGCCGGGGCGCGGGTGCCGTCGGCCAGGCCCAGCGCCTCCTCGACCGAGGCCACGCCGCCCAGCTCGTCGCGCACCTGCCGGCCGAGCAGGTCGCACGCGCCCTCCTGCCGGGCCTCGTCACGGCAGAAGAAGCACAGGTCGCACGTGGACAGGCAGTCGGGCGCGTACCGGGCCGTGGTGCGGCGCAGCGCGTCGGCCAGCTCGGCCGCCGGCCGCGTGGGCAGCCCGTCCTCGCCCGGCAGCAGGTCGAACGTCAGCTCCTCGGGCAGCCCCTCCACCAGCCGGTCGAGCCCGGTCATCCGGGAGAGCTGGCGTTCCAGCACGGCGAGCTGGCGGCGCACGTCGACGAGCGTGGCGACGGGCCGGTTGGCGAAGTTCTCGGGGCAGACGAGCACCACGTCGTGGGCGACCCGCAGCGGGTCGTGGCCGAGCTCGCGGAGCATGCGGCGCAGCGCCAGCACGTACACGGCCGCCTGCCGCGCCGCCCCGGCCACCGCCGCCGGGTCGGCCTGGCCGTCGACCACCGCGAACGACTTGATCTCCACGATGTGGAACCGGCCGCCGAGCTGGAACGCCACCACGTCCGGCTCCAGGTACGCGATGTGCCCGGCGATCTCCAGGCCCAGCAGCGGATGGTCGTAGATCGTGCCGGAGTCGTGCTCGTCGCGCGCCGCCCGGTCGAACAGCGCCCGGGTGTGGGCGTGGCGCAGGTGGGCGCCGACGTTCTCGACGTCGTGGTAGGCCACCTCGGCGACCGGCAGCTCCAGCAGCTCGCGCAGCATCCGCAGCAGCTCGGCGCAGCCGTCGGCCTTCACCAGCGCCTCGAACGCGTTCCCGCGCGTGATCGCGAACGGCGACTGGCCGAACGGCGCCGGGAAACCCAGGTGCCGGGCGGTCGCGTCCTTGTCGATGCCCGCGCCGTCCAGCAGCGCCCGCCGCGCGCAGCCCGGGTTGGCGGCGAGCGCGGCGATGGCGCGCGCGTCGTGCGGCTTCGGCGGCGTCGTGCCGCGCAGCGCGTCAAGCCGGTTCATCGGCCGCCTCTCGTCGCGGTGTCGCTCGGGTGGCCGCGCTCGGCGCGGCCGGGTCTCGT
This sequence comes from Nonomuraea roseoviolacea subsp. carminata, assembly GCF_024172185.1. GTDB lineage: Bacteria > Actinomycetota > Actinomycetes > Streptosporangiales > Streptosporangiaceae > Nonomuraea > Nonomuraea roseoviolacea. The sequence goes on along the minus strand of NZ_JAMZEC010000001.1, from coordinate 9,067,746 downwards.
GTCGCTGTGGCTCATGTGACTCATAGGGCTGGTGTGATCGTGTGGTCGGTGCTCGGTCGTCGGGGTGCCGGGCCGGGGCTGGGGGCGGGGTGAGTCGCTTCCCAGACGGCCGTCTTCACGGGGCGGGGTCTTCGGGTGGCGGGGCCTTCGGGCGGCGGTTCGTCAGGTAGTGGTCCTTCGGATGGCGGTCCTTCAAGCGGCGGTCCTTCAGATGGCGGTCTGTCAGGTGGCGGGCGGGCCGGTCGCGGCCCGGTCACCGATCGTGCTCAGCGTAGCGGCGCCGAACAGCCGCGCCCGGTCACCGAGCTGGGCGGCGGCGCGTCTGGCCAGCTCGGCGCGGTCGCGCGTGTCGCGCTCGGCGTGCACGGCCAGCTCGGCCCGCGCCGCCTCGATCACCCGGGCCGGGTCGGGCGGCCCGATGTCGAGGTCGGCGCCGCCCGGGATGTTGCGCGCCATCCGCGCGAGCAGCCGCGCGGCCCCGGAGTCCGGCCCGGCGTCCACGCCGTGGCCCGCGACCATCCGCTCGGCCACGGCCACGGCGCAGGCCAGGAAGTGGACACGCGGGCTGAGCGGGCCGACCATCCGCTGCTCCAGCGGCCACGTGCTCACCGCGAGCAGGCCACGGGCGGGGGAGAGGCGGTCGGTCAGGGCGGCGCAGAGGTAGTACGGCCGGCCGTACGGGGAGGAGGTGAACGAGCGCTCCTCGTCGCGCCGCAGGCTGGTGAGCTGGGCGCCGCGCAGCCCGCCGCCGAAGAACGCCTCCCGGACGGCGGCGATCAGCCGCGGCTGGGCCGGCACGCCGAGCAGCGTGAGCGCCTGGTGCGCCTGCTCCCGCACGGTGACGAGCCGCAACCCGTCGCCCCCGCCACGCGCTCGCGCACCCGCTCGGGCCGCCTCACGCCCCCCGCCGTGTGATGCGCCCGGGACCGCGAGGCGACCCGGACCCCTGGATCCCGGACCCCTGGATGGGGCAGCGGGAGCGCCGAAGGGGTCGCGCGGGGAAGCGACGGCGTCGGGGATGTCGGCCGGGGAAACGGGGGCGGCGGGAAAGTCCCGTGGGGAGGCGGGGGCGCCCGAGAGCCGGGGTGGGAACGCGGGAGCGCCTGCGGAGTCGCGTGGCGAAGCGAGGTCACCCGGGAGGCCGGGCGGGGAGGCGGGGGCGTCGCCCGGGTGGGCGGAGGCGCCGTCCGAGTGGGTGGGGGCGCCGTCCGAGGGGGTGGGGGCGTCGCCCGGGTGGGCAGGGGCGTCGTCCGAGGGGGTGGGGGCGTCGCCCGGGACGGCCGGGTCCAGGCCGCCGCTGACCAGGGCGTCCCAGGCGCGTTCGGCGGCGCGGAGATCGGCCCGGAGCCCGCGGGCGGTGGCCGTGTCGCGGGCTCGCATGGCGCGGCGCACCCCGGCGCGCAGCTCGTCGATCCGCCGTTCGAGATCGTCCAGCCGGTCACCCATGGCGCGAGCGTAACAGTAGTTCCAGTATTTCCCAGTAATTTCCCGAAATATCCGCGAATCTACGCTGTAAAGGCGGCCGGTCGGGCCGCCACCCACGTCCGGTCCTCCGTCAGGAACCGCCCCAGGCGCAGCCCCGCCGCCTCCAGGGCCCGCGCCAGGTCCTCGTCCGTCAGCCGCCACGACGTGAACGACTGCGTCCACTCCTTCTCGCCCACCGTGTACCGCATGGTCGCGGCGTAGCGTCCGGGTTCCCGCTCCTCCAGGGCGGCGAGCTCCACCGTGACGCCGTTCTCGGACCTGCCCTGGCCCACCCGCCAGGCGTCCTGCGCCTCCGCCGGCATCCACTGGATGAGCACGTGCCCGTCCGGCGCGACGTGCCGGGCGCACGCCTCCAGCAGGCCGTGCCGGCCGTGCGCGTCGGTGGTCTGCACGAGGTGCGAGGCCAGCAGGACCGTGTCGAAGCGCCGTTCCAGCGCCAGCTCGTCGATGCGGGCCCGCACCGTGCCCGCCCCGCGCACGTGCGCGAGCATCTCCGCCGACTCGTCCACGGCCACGACCTCGTAGCCGCGCTCGACCAGGGGATGGGTCATCCGGCCGGTGCCACAGCCCAGTTCCAGGATCGAGCCGCCCTCGGGGGTCACCGCGGCGACGATCTCCGGCTCGCCGCGGGACGTCTGCATAGCGTAGAACTCCACGGGGGAGCCGTCCGGGGTGATGGGCCCGGACCCGGTGCCGCTGTTCGGGGTGATGGTCATGGTTTCGACCCTAACCACCGGCAGTCCGATCAACGAGACGCTGATCGGACTGCCGGACGAACCATCACGAGAGCGGGTCGGCCTGCCAGGACGGGCCGGTCTGCTCCGTCGTCGGCGGGGCGGGCGGGGTCCGGTCGCGGGAGGGGACGACCACGATGCCCTTGGTGCTGTTGGGCGGGTTGACGTCGAGGGTGCCGCCGTAGACGACGTTCCCGCGGAAGGTGTTCGGCCGGAAGGAGAACTTCGCCAGCGGCGGCGCCGTGTCCTGCACCGAGGTGGTCACGGCCACGCCGCCGTCGGGCCGGTAGCTGAGGTTGCCGGTGAAGGTGTTGCGCTCGGGCAGCAGCACCATCTGGTAGCCGGGCCAGTGGTTCTTGTAGAACCAGCCGATGTGGATGTCGCTCTTGGCGTTGCCGGCGAACACGTTGCCGGTGAACGCGCTGTCCGTCACCTGCCCGTAGTGGAACAGGTAGCCGTGGGGCGTGAGCGGGTTCGGCTGCGGGACGAAGTCCGGCGTCAGGTAGTCGAGCTTGTGGTTCTCGTCGAACAGGTGCTCCCCGCTGGTGACCTTGAGCCCGTAGCCGGAGACGCCCCGCACGTGGTTGCCGCGCACCACGTGGTGGTCGCCGCTGACGCGGATGCCCTCGCTGGCCGGGTAGCGGTCGCCGATGATGGCGTTGCTCTCCACCGTGTTGTAGTTGCCGTAGCGCAGCACCAGGCCGCCGCTGGACTGCCTGATGGTGTTGTTGCGGACCGTGTTGTGGTTCGACTTCAGCGAGATGATCTCGTCGTCGCCGTCGACGTGCTCGAAGAGGTTGTTGTCGATGGTGAAGTACGCGCCCTCCTCGGCGCCCTCCTCCGCCCACTGGCCGTAGCCCCAGATGCGCAGCGCCTCCATGCCGTTGCGGTGGAGGTTGGGGACGTCGGCGAAGCGCGTGTGGTCGACCCGGTTGTAGGTGGCTGCCGGGCCCCGGTCGTTGCCGACCAGCGGCTCCTGGTGGGCCTTGCCCTTGAGCAGGCTGTGGTCGAACCGGTTGTGGCCGCCCTTGAAGAAGACCCAGTAGTACGGCGTCGCCGGGTCGCCGGGGTTGAAGTCGACCACGGCCGTGTCGGTGACCCTGCCGCGGTCGCTGTTGAAGGAGATGACCGAGCCCGCGCCGTCGGGCGCCTGGCCGGAGGTGAAGGTCAGGCCGCTCACGGTCAGATCGGGGCTGTTGAGCGACAGCGCCGACCTGCCGGTGAGCAGCACCTTGCCGGGCGTCTGCGCCCTGAGCGTGAGGGGTCCTGGGGCGCGCAGGTCGATGACGGTGTCCGGCCAGGCGCCGTCGGCCATGACGATGGTGTCCGCCGTCCCGATCGCCGCGTTCAGCTCGGCCTGGTTCGAGACGAGCCGTTCGCCGCCCGCCGAGGCGAGAGCGGGCGCGGCGGGCGGCAGCAGGAGCGCCGCCGCGGCAAGGGCTGCCAATCGCTTCATACCCGCAACGTAGGGAAAGCGTATTCCGTTGGGCATGGGCAAAACTCGGGCACTCCTGGGACGATCCTCAGGACGGCCGGTGCAGGGCCCGGTACTGCGTGGGAGTCAGCGACGTCACCTGGCGGAAGACCCGTGACAGGTAGGCGGCGTCCCAGCCCACCGCCCCCGCGATCTCCTCGATCCGCTGCTCGGTGTGGATCAGCGCCTGCTTGACCCGTTCGACCCGCAGTTGCCGGATGTACTGGTTGGGGGAGACCCCGAAGAGCTGGGCGAAGTAGGTGATGAAGTAGGTCGGGTTGTAGTGGAAGACCTCCGCCAGCCGCCCGACCGTCAGCACCTCGGCCAGGTGCGCGTCGATGTACTCCAGGATCCGCCCGGGCCCCTGGTCGAGCGGCCGCAGCGAGCCCAGCGGCGCGTGGTCCACCAGGTACGCCGTCAGCTCCATGAGCACCGCCCGCTGCCGCAGCGGCCCCGTCACCTGCCTCGCGCCCCTGCCCGCCGCCAGCAGCCTGGTGAACATCTCCCGCACGACCCGCGGGTCCTCCACCTCCACGACCCGGGGGAGCGCGACCAGCGAGGCGAGCTCGCGCCCGGCCACGGTGGCGGTGAAGTTCGCCCAGTACTTGCGCAGCGGGCGCTCCTTCGAGCTGGAGAAGGCCAGCGCGGACCCGGCGGGCAGGAAGTAGAGCTGGCCGGGCCGCGGCAGGTACTCCGCCCCGTCCAGGGTGATCGACCCCTCGCCGTCGAGGATGAGGTAGATCCGGTTGTAGCCGTCGGTCCGCGCCTTCCTCCCCCAGTCGGCGGGGACGGGATCGGCGTGCCCCGCCATGAGCAGGTCGAGGTCGACCCGCCGCAGGTGCTCCCTGAGTGCCGGGTCCATCGCGGTCACGCCCGCAGGCCGGCCAGCGCCGGGTCCACCGCGTGCCGCAGCGGCTCGCCCGCGGCCAGGCGGGCGACCTCGTCCAGCACCAGCTCGCCCATCCTGCCCCGTTCGGCGCCCATCGCCCCGGCCAGGTGCGGGGTCAGGACCGCGTTGGGCAGGCCGTACAGCGGGGATCCCGGCTCCGGCGGCTCGGGCCAGGTGACGTCGAGGACCGCGGTGAGGTCGGGCCGCCCGCGCAGGACCTCGACCACGGACGGCTCGTCGAGGACGGCCCCGCGGGCGGTGTTGATCAGCGTCGCGCCGGCGCGCAGCCGCGCCACCAGCCGGCCGCCGACCAGGCCCGTGGTCTCCGGCAGCAGCGGGGCGTGCACGCTGACGACCTCGCAGGTCTCGAACAGCTCGGCCAGCGGGAGGAGCGGGACGCCCAGCCCGGCGGGGGCGTGCGGGTCGTGCGCGACCACCTCCAGGTCGAAGGCGCGCAGGTGGGAGGCGACCAGGCGGCCGATCTCGCCCAGGCCGAGCAGCCCCACCCGCGACCGGTAGGCCCCGGCCACGCGCACCTCGTCCGGGTAGCGGCCCAGCTCCTTGACCTCGCGGGAGATCCGGTGGAACTGCTTGAGCGCCAGCAGGATCTGGGCCAGCGTGAACTGCGCCACCGGGATCGCGTTGGCCGAGGCGGCCGAGACGATCGGGATGCCCAGCGCCCAGAAGTCCGGCGTGGTCAGCGGGCGCACCGAGCCCGCCGCCACGAGCACCGCGCGCAGGCGCGGAGCGTGGGCCAGCAGCCCGGCGTCGAGCACCGGCGCGCCCCAGCCGGACAGCAGGATCTCCACCTCCGACAGCACATGGGGATCGGCGGCCAGCCGCTCGCGCGTCATCGCGGGAGCCTGCCATTCGACCAGGTCGGCCAGCTTCTCCATGACGTGCGGGGGGTAGACGTCGGCCCGCCTGCGCTCCTCCATCACCAGCAGCGCTTTGATCATCTTTCCTCTTTTCATCGGATGCCTGGGGAGGCATAGTGCCGTACGGCGGCACAACTTTCTCACTGATGGTTTATTCATCGGAGCATTGACGGCGAGCGTCACCACCGTTACCTTCCGGGAAATCGCTTGCCAAGGAGAGGAAGTCGTCCACATATGCGAACCGCCTCCACGATGCTGACATGTCTGGTGGTCCTGACGGCCTGTTCGTCAGGCGCCGCCGGGACCCGTGTCGCTCAGGACGCCAAGGCCCCGCTCGAGCTCTGGACCAGGACCACGCCGGGCGGGCCCGGCGAGCAGGGCACGCTCAAGCTGGCCGCCGCGTTCGAGAAGGCGACCGGCTACAAGGTCAAGGTGACCGCGATCTTCGACGACTTCGAGACGAAGATGCAGCAGCGGGCCGCCCAGAAGGACCTGCCCGACATCGTCATGAACGACGTCGCGCAGCTCGGAACGATGCAGGGCCAGGGCCTGCTCCGCGAGATCGACCTCACCAAGCTCGCCGGCGCCAAGGACCTGTCCGAGCGCGCCCTCGCCTCCGGCAAGGGCGTGGACGGCAAGCAGTACGGCGTGCCGTACTCCGCGCAGGCCACGGCGCTGCTGATCCGCAAGGACTGGCGGGAGAAGCTGGGGTTGAAGCCGCCGCGGAGCTGGGCGGACCTGGCGGCCCTGGCCAAGGCGTTCACCGAGAAGGACCCCGACGGCAACGGCCGCGACGACACCTACGGGCTGGCCGCGCCGTTGTCGACCAAGCGCGGCTACGCCTCCTGGTACTTCTCCAACTTCCTCTGGGCGGGCGGCGGTGACTTCGTCGCCGGCGCGGGCGGCGGCACGTTCAGGCCCGCCATGTCCACCCCCGAGTCGGTCGCGGCCACGCAGTGGTTCCGCGACCTGGCGTGCAAGGACAAGGTCATCCAGCCCGGCGCCGTCACCATGGACACCCCGCCGACGAACGAGACCTTCGAGTCCGGCAAGAGCGGCATGTACGTCGTCGGCCCCTACCTGATGCCCCGCTACGACAAGTCGCTCGGCAAGGACAAGTACGAGGTCGTGCCCATGCCCCAGGGCGCCAAGAACGCCGACGTGCTGGCCGAGGGCGGCGCGATCTACCTGATGGCCGGCTCGCCCAACAACGCGGGCCAGGACGCCTTCGCCTCCTACGCCGTCTCCGCCGAGGGCCAGAAGATCGGCATGGAGGGTGACACCGCCTACATCGTGCAACTGCCCGTCAACAAGACCGTCGACATCACCCAGGTCCGCCCCGACCCCAGGTGGAAGACCTACGCCGAGATCTACCAGAGCTCGGGCCACTACCCGCCGTCGATCCCCAACTGGACCCCCGTACGGCAGGCCGCCGCCGACACCCTCAACGCCCTGGTCGCCGACTGCGGCCTGGACCTGACGGCCGAACTGCGGAAGCTGGACACCAAGCTCGCCGAGATCCTGGCCGAGCAGGGCGTCGCCGCGTCATGACGGCGGTGGAGGTCGAACCGGCCGCTCCGGCCAGGCAGGAGCGCGTGAACCGGCGGGGCGGTCGGGGCGGGCGGAGCGGGTCGTGGGTCGTTCCGTGGCTGTTCCTGGCCCCCGCGCTCATCCTGTTCCTGTACTTCAAGTTCATCCCCATGGGCAACGCCCTGGTGATGTCCTTCCAGAACGTGCAGCCCTTCCTCGGCAACCAGTGGGTGGGCCAGGACAACTACGTCAAGGTCGTCACCTCCGACGGCTTCCAGCAGGCCGCCTGGCACACCGTCCTGCTCGCGGTGTGCCAGACGGCCGGCTCGATGGTGCTCGGGCTGGTGCTCGCGCTGCTGATGGAGGGGCGCAGCCGCGGGCTGAGCTTCATCAGGTCGGCGGCGTTCCTGCCGGTCGTGGTGCCGATGGCGGTCATCGCCGAGCTGTGGCGGATCATGTACCACCCGACCGGCGACGGCATGCTGAACTCCCTGCTCGGCCTGGTCGGGCTCGGACCGTCGGGCTTCATCAACGACCCGCACACCTCGATGGCCTCGGTCATCGTCACCGGGATCTGGCGGGGCGCGCCGTACGACATGATGATCTTCCTGGCCGGGCTGGCCGGGGTGAACAGGGACCTGTACGAGGCCGCGTTCGTCGACGGCGCGTCCCGGTGGCGGCGGCTGCTGCACGTGACGCTGCCGGGGCTGCGCTCGGTGTTCTCGATCCTGTTCATCCTGGCGGCCATCCGCGGCCTGCGTGTCTTCACCGAGGTCTACCTGCTGACCAACGGCGGGCCGAACGGCTCGACCGAGGTGGTCATGACCTTGATCACCAAGCTGGGCCTGGAGCAGAACCGGCTGGGCGTGGCCTCCGCGGGCGCGGTGCTGCTGTTCCTGGCCACGCTGCTGCTGACCGTCGTCGTGTCCGTCCTCAGACGGAGGGAGAGGGAATGAGCGCGGCCAGCGAGACCGCACTCGGGCTCAAGGAGAGCAGGTCGCCGCAGGCGCGGCTGCTCAGAGCCGTCGTCCACGCGATCGTCCTGGTGGTGTTCGCCGGGCCGCTGCTGGCGCTGCTCGTCAGCGCCTTCAACCACGTCTCCGATCCGACGCAGCTCAGCGTCGTGCCCTCCAGCCCGACGCTGGACAACTTCGCGGTCGCCGTCGACCACGGGGTGCTGAAGTACCTGCTGAACTCCTTCTTCGTGGTCGGGTTCGGGCTGCTGCTGCAGGTGGTCGTCTCGACGCTGGCCTCCTACGCGCTGGCCCGCAAGCGCTTCCCGTTCATGACGATCGTGTTCGTGGCGATCCTGGCCACGCTCATGCTGCCGGAGGAGATCCTCGCGATCCCGCTGTCGCTGATCCTGTCCGACCTGCCGGTGCTGCACATCAACCTGATCGGCACGCTGGCCGGGATCATCGTGCCGGTGGGCGCGTGGGCGTTCTCCATCCTGGTCATGACGGAGTTCATGCGGGACGTGCCGCGCGAGCTGGAGGAGGCGGCGCGGATCGACGGCGCGGGAGAGCTGCGGATCTTCGCCCAGATCATCCTGCCGATGTGCCGTCCGGCGCTGGGCGTCATCGGGGTGTTCGGGTTCACCATGATCTGGGACCAGTACCTGCTGCCGATGCTGGTGGCCGGCGACTCCTCGACCTACACGCTGCCGCTGGCCCTGCGCACGCTGCGGATCGACCCGATGGTCACGCCCGGTGTGGTGATGGCGGCCTCGCTGCTGGCGCTGCTGCCGTCGGTGATCGTGTTCCTGTTCTTCCAGCGCTCGTTCGTGCACGGATTGTCGTCCGGCGCCCTCAAGGGATGATGGCTCATGAACTGGTTCGTCAATGATCGTTTCGGCATGTTCGTGCATTGGGGTCCGTACTCGCTGGCGGCCCGGCACGAGTGGGTGAAGACGCGCGAGAAACTGACCGACGCCCAATACCAGCCCTATGTCGACCATTTCTCGCCGGACCTGTACGACCCCGCCGCGTGGGCGCGGACCGCGAAAGCGGCGGGCATGCGCTACGCCGTGCTGACCACCAAGCACCACGACGGATTCTGCCTGTGGGACAGCGAGCTGACGGACTACAAGGCCCGCCGTGACCTGGTCGAACCGTTCGTCGCGGCGTGCCGCGCCGAGGGGTTGAGGGTCGGTTTCTACCATTCGCTGATCGACTGGCACCACCCGGAATTCCCCGTGGACGGAACCCATCCCCTCCGTGACGCCCGCCCTCCCGGCGAACGCGACATCGCGGTGTACCGGCGATACCTGCACGGCCAGGTCAGGGAACTCCTGACGCGTTATGGGACGATCGACTATCTCTTCTTCGACTTCTCCTACGCCGGCCGGAGCGAATGGTGGGGCGGAAAGGGCCCCGAGGACTGGGGCTCGAAGGAACTGCTGGCGATGGTGCGCGACCTGCAACCTGACATCCTCGTCAACGACCGCCTCGGCATTCCCGGCGACTTCGTCACCCCCGAGCAGTACCAGCCCTCCGCGCCCATGCCCGGCCTGTGGGAGGCCTGCCAGACGCTGAACGGAAGCTGGGGCTACGACCGCGACAACCTCGACTACAAGAGCGCCGACCTGCTGGTGAGGATGCTGGTCGACGGGGTGTCCAAGGGCGGCAACCTGCTGCTCAACGTCGGTCCTGACGGGCGCGGGCGCATCGACCCGCACGCCACCGCGTTGCTGGCCGAGATCGGCGGCTGGATGGAGCTGCACGAGCGCTCCGTCCGCGGATGCGGCCCGGCCGAGTACGCCGCTCCCGCCGACTGCCGCTACACCCGCCGCGGTGACCGGCTCTACCTGCACCTGTTCAGCTGGCCGCTGCGCCACGTGCACCTGCCGGGGCTGGCGGGCAAGGTGCGCTACGCGCAGTTGCTCAACGACGCCTCGGAGATCAGGTTCGTCAGGACCGACCCGGACCAGGAGGCCCAGAACACCCGGATGGGCGGCCAGGAGCCGGGAACGCTCACGCTGGAGCTGCCGGTGCGCCGCCCCGACGTCCTGGTGCCCGTCGTCGAGCTCTTCCTGATGTGATCGGGACCAACCGCCACGAACCGCCGAACGGCTTCGCGCCGGGGCCCCGGCGCGCGACCATGGTGACGTGCCGCTGCGTCGAGTGATCGGGACCGTGGCGGGGCTGGCCGCCCTGCCGGTCGTGTACTACCTGACCGAGGCGGGGGCCCGCGCCCTGCGCGACGCCTACACGTCGTTCGCCCCGGGGCCCGCCGGGCTCGGGCTGCTCGCCGCCGTGGCGGCGCTCGCCGCGCTGCTGCGCGGGCTGTCGCGCCCGGCGGCGCTCGCCTGCGGGGCGCCGCTGGCCGCCGTGGGGGCGCTGTTCGCGCTGCGGCTGGACCTCGCGGTGGAGCTGGCCGGGCGGCTGCCCCGCCTCCTGCCGCCCGCGGGCGAGCCGCCGGGCGCCCTGGCGGGGGCGACGGGCCTGTACGCGCTGCTCGGCCTCCTCCTGGTGGCCTCCGCCGTCCCCCTGCGCCGTCCCGGCGGCGGGCGGCCGGTGGATCAGTCGCCGAAGCGGGACAGTTTGCCGTGCCGGCGGGCGTAGCCGAGCGCCCACGCGTACAGCCCCAGCGTGAGCCCCAGGTAGACGACGTCGAGCGCGCCCGCCCACGCCAGCCGGTCCCAGGGCACGGCCCCGCCCGCCATCACCGTGCGCATCCCCTCGAAGACGTGCGAGGCGGGCAGGAACCACGACACCGCCTGGAGCGGCGCGGGCAGCACCGACACCGGGTAGAAGATGCCGGCCAGCGGCTGCACCACGAACACCAGCGACCACGCGATGACCTGCGCGTTCTCGCCGAAGCGGAGCACGGCGGCGATGCCGACCAGCCCGAGCGACCAGCCGAGCAGGAGCAGCACCCCCATGAACGGCACCAGCCCCACCCCGAGGCTCGTCACCCCGAACCCGTAGAGCGCGTAGGCCAGCCCGGCCATCACCGCGACCGCGAAGACCACCTTGCCCAGCGAGAACAGCACCAGCCCGACGAGGTACTCGGTGCTGGACAGCGGGCTGACCTGCACGTTGAGCAGGTTGCGCGACCAGATGTCCTCAAGGAAGGCGATGGAGATCTCGTTGCTGGCCTTCTGCAGCACCTGCCAGAGCAGCACCGCGCCGAGCAGGAACGCCACCACGAACGGCACCCGCTGCGTCCGCAGGAACAGCGTGACGAACCCCCACAGCAGCAGCTCGACCGTCGGCCAGAAGAGGATCTCGAAGATGCGGATCGGGCTGCGGCGCAGCGCGGCGAAGTCGCGCCGCACCACGCCGAGGACGCGGCTGCGCCGGGCGGCGAAGCTCAGCGGCGCCAGGGTCATGTCATGAGGGAGGGGGAGTGACGTCATCCGCGTGCCACCTTCAGGAACACCTCTTCCAGGTCCTCGGCCCCGTAGTGGCCGGCCAGCTCGGCGGCGCTGCCGGCGGCCACGATCCGGCCCTCGGCCATGAAGTGGACGCGGTCGCACATCCGCTCGACCTCGCGCATGTTGTGGGAGGTGATGAGCATCGCGGCGCCGCTCTCGCGGGCCACCCGCGACAGCAGGCCGCGGATCCGGTCGCCCGCGTAGGGGTCGAGGTTGGCCGTCGGCTCGTCGAGGACGAGCAGCCGGGGCGCGTTGACCAGCGCCTTGGCGAGCTGGACGCGGGTGCGCTGCCCCGACGACAGGTCCATCAGCCGCCGCCGGCGCAGCGGCCCGAGCTCCAGCAGCTCGATCATCTCGGCCACCCGCTCCTTCGGCCGGCGCACGGCGTAGAAGCGGGCGAAGACGTCGATGACCTCCTGCACCAGCAGCGGCCCGGGCAGGTCGACGTAGCTGGCGGCGAAGTTGACCCGGCTCAGCGCCTCGACGCGGTGCCGGGCCAGCTCCATGCCGAACAGGGTGATCGTGCCCGCGTCGGGCGTGATGAGCCCGAGCAGCATGTGCAGGGTGGTGGACTTGCCCGCGCCGTTGGGGCCGAGCAGCGCGGCCACCTCGCCCTCGGCCACGGTGATGCTCACGTCGTGGACGGCCGTCACCGGCCCGAACCGCTTCGCCAGGCGCGTCGCCTCCAGGATGGCCACCGCTCCAGCCTGCGGTCCGTGCGCGGGCGTGCGCAACGGGTTTTCCCCGGCCCCGGGAGCCAGGCTTCGGGTACGTGAGAGGCCCGCCTCCACGGGGGGAGACGGGCCTCTTGGGCGGGAGGGGTCAGTGCGCGGCCGACAGGTCGAGGTCCTTGACCTTGGGGTCGCCCTCGTCGGCGAAGTAGTCCTCGCGCGACGTGGCGTCCTCGCCCTCGGCCACCTTGGCCGCCCGGAAGGCGAGGGTGGCCAGCACGGCGACCACCAGGTTGACCGCGAGGGCGAGGAAGCCCACGTACATGGTGATGGGGGTGTCGAGGCCCAGGTTCTTCAGCGCGAACGCCGAACCGCCGAAGTGGGCCTTGCCCTTGGCCGGGTTGGGGATGAGGTACAGCATCCACATGCCGGCCGCCATGCCCGCCGCCCAGCCGGCGATGAGGCCGCCGCGGTGGAACCAGCGCGTGTAGAGGCCGAGCCCCACCGACGGCAGCGTCTGCAGGATGATCACGCCGCCGATGAGCTGCAGGTCGATGGAGAACTGCGGGTCGAGCAGCAGGATGCACAGCACCGCGCCGACCTTGACGACCAGCGACACCAGCTTGGACACCTTGGCCTCCTGGGCGTCGGTGGCCTGCTTGTTGATGTACTCCCGGTAGATGTTGCGGGTGAACAGGTTGGCCGCCGCGATCGACATGATCGCCGCCGGCACCAGCGCGCCGATGCCCACGGCGGCGTACGCGACGCCGGTGAACCAGTCGGGGAACATCTGGTCGAACAGCCGGGGGATGATCGTGTTGCCGTCGGTGCCGACGGGCTTGGTGCCCGCGGCGATGGCCATGAAGCCGAGCAGGGCGATGAGGCCGAGCAGGAAGCTGTAGGCGGGCAGGGCCGCCATGTTCCGCTTGATCACGCCCCGGTTCTTCGAGGCGAGCACGCCGGTGAGGCTGTGCGGGTAGAGGAACAGGGCCAGCGCCGAGCCGAAGGCGAGCGTCACGTACTGGAGCTGGTTGGCCGCGTTGAGCGTGATGCCGTCGGCCGGGGCCGGGGTGGCGTCGAACTTGGCCTTGGCCGCGTCGAAGATCGAGCCCCAGCCGCCCAGCTTGGCCGGGATGTAGATGACCGCGGCGAGGATCACGATGTAGATGAGCGTGTCCTTGACGAACGCGATCAGCGCGGGCGCGCGCAGGCCCGACTGGTAGGTGTACGCGGCCAGGATGGCGAACGCGATGATGATCGGCAGGTGGCCGGTGATGCCCATGGCCTTGAGCACGGCCTCGATGCCGACGAGCTGGAGCGCGATGTACGGCATGGTCGCCACCAGCCCGGTCAGGGCGATGACCAGCGCGAGCGTCGGCGAGCCGAAGCGGGCCCGGACGAAGTCGGCCGGCGTGACGAACCCGTGGACGTGCGACACCGACCACATGCGGGCCAGCACCAGGAACACCAGCGGGTAGACGACCACCGTGTACGGCAGCGCGTAGAAGCCGAGCGCGCCCGCCCCGAACACCAGCGCCGGCACGGCCACGAACGTGTAGGCCGTGTAGAGGTCGCCGCCGACGAGGAACCAGGTGATCCACGAGCCGAAGTTGCGGCCGCCGAGGCCCCACTCGTGCAGGCTCGCGATGTCCTTGGGCCGCCGCCAGCGGGCCGCGACGAAGCCCATGCCGCTGACGACGAGGAAGAGCAGCGTGAAGATGACCAGCTCGGTCGTGTGCCCGTTCATCGCGTCATCCTGTAGACGATGGTGGTGCAGGCGACGCCGACGGCGATGAAGGCGATCTGCAGCCAGTAGAACAGCGGGAAGCCGAGCAGCCGGGGCTCGTCGGCGTTGAACAGGAATGTCAGCAGGGGCAGCACGATGGGCAGGACGAGCAGCCAGTTCCACGGGCTGCGGTCGCTGCGTGTCTGCCCGGGTTCCCGGGTTGTCACTCGACCCCTCCGTCAATCCGTATCCGCGTGAACGGATGCAGGAGCCGGCCTCTCTGACCGGCTCCTGACTCAATGGTCAACGGCAGGAGATTAGCTAACGGGGATATTAAGCCCAATGTCACAAGGATTACGGTTTGGCCTAAATAATGGCCGAGCGTCCCGGTATGTGAGACGTCAGGTGGCCCCGCTGAGGTCGACGTCCCTGACCCGCGGGTCACCCTCGTCGGCCGTGTAGTCGCCGGGCCGGGTCGCGTCCGCCCCGTCCGGGGCCTTGGCCGCCCGCGCGACCAGCGTGCCGATCACCGCCACGAGCAGGTTGAGCAGCAGCGCCAGGAAGCCCGCGTAAACGGTGATCTTCGTGTCGAGGCCCAGGTTGGCCAGCGGGAACGCCGAGCCGCCGAAGTGCGCGTGGTTGGTCGCCGGGTTGGTGATGCCGTAGAGCATCAGCAGCCCGCCGCCCATCCCGGCGGCCCAGCCGGCGATCAGGCCGGCCCGGTGGAACCACCGCGTGAACAGCCCGAGCGCCACCGACGGCAGCGTCTGCAGGATCATCACGCCGCCGATGAGCTGCAGGTCGATCGAGAACTGCGGGTCGATGAGCAGGATGAACAGCACCGCGCCGATCTTCACGACGAGCGAGGTGACCTTGCTGACGTTCGCCTCCTGGGCGTCGGTCGGCGTGCGGTTGACGTACTCGCGGTAGATGTTGCGGGTGAACAGGTTGGCCGCCGCGATCGACATGATGGCCGCGGGCACCAGCGCGCCGATGCCGACCGCCGCGAACGCGATCCCCGCGAACCAGTCGGGGAACATCTGGTCGAACAGCTGCGGCACCACCGTGTTGACGTCCTTGCCGATCGGCTTGACGCCCGCGCTGATCGCCATGTAGCCGAGCAGCGCGATGAGTGCCAGCAGCAGGCTGTAGGCGGGCAGCGCCGACATGTTGCGCTTGATCACGTCCCGGTTCCTGGAGGCCAGCACCCCGGTGACGCTGTGCGGGTAGAGGAACAGCGCCAGCGCCGAGCCCAGCGCGAGCGTCACGTACTGGAGCTGGTTGTTGGCGTTGAGCAGGATGCCGTCGTTCGGCGCCGGCGTGGCCGCGAACTTGGCCTGGGCGCCGTCGAAGACGGCGCCCCAGCCGCCCAGCCGAGCCGGGATGTAGATGATCGCCACCAGGATGACGAGGTAGATGAGGATGTCCTTGACGAACGCGATGAGCGCCGGCGCGCGCAGCCCCGACCGGTAGGTGTAGGCGGCCAGGATCACGAACGCCACGATCAGCGGCAGGTCGCTGAGGAGCCCGCTGCCCGCCACGCCCATCGTCTTCAGCACGGCCTCGATGCCGATGAGCTGCAGCGCGATGTACGGCATGGTCGCCACGATGCCGGTGATCGCCACCAGCAGGGCCAGCGTGGGCGAGCCGAAGCGCGCGCGCACGAAGTCGGCCGGGGTGACCAGCCGGTGCACGTGCGACACCGACCACAGCCGGATCATGACGAGGAACACGATCGGGTAGGTGATCACCGTGTACGGCACGGCGAAGAACCCGGCCGCGCCCGCGCCGAACAGCAGCGCCGGCACGGCCACGAACGTGTAGGCGGTGTACAGGTCGCCGCCGATGAGGAACCACGTGATCCACGAGCCGAAGTTGCGCCCGCCCAGCCCCCACTCGTGCAGGCTGGCCAGGTCCGTGGGGCGGCGCCAGCGCGCGGCGACGAAGCCCATACCGCTGACCGCCACGAACAGCACGGTGAAGATGACGATCTCGGTCATGTGCAGGCTCACGGCCGCCTCCTCGTCATCCGGTAGACCAGCGTGGTCGTCGCGACGCCGAGGGCGATGTAGGCGATCTGCAGCCAGTAGAACAGCGGGAAGCCGAGCAGGCGTGGTTCGTCGGCGTTGTACAGGAACGTCATGAGGGGGATGACGACGGGCACGAGCAGCAGCCAGTACCAGGGGCTGCGGTCACTCTTGTCATCGGGCAAGGCGGTCTCCTTGAACGTGAGGAGAGGCAGCTCTCGACCCCGCACCTTAGACAGACGGGTGTTCCGGTCAGGTCACGGATCGCCGAATGGTCGTACCGCCGCGCCGAACGGTCGATCACCCCCCCCGCGGAACGCTCGCGCAGAAGCGAAGCCTTCTCCAGGAAGCCTTCTCCTAGGAGTCGGCATTCCCCTCGTACAGCCGCGCCATGCGGGCCGCGGCCTCCGCGACCAGGGCGCGCAGCTCCGGCGGGTCCAGCACCTCCGCCTCCGGCCCGAAGCGCAGCACCTGGCTGTAGGCCACGCCGAGCGACTCGACGCCGAGCCGCACGGTGCCGTCGGGCCCGAGCGAGGCGAGCGCGTCGTCCAGCGCCGCCGGGTCGGCGACGTGCCGCAGCATCCGCACCCCGGCCTCCGTCAGCCGCAGCGTGACGCTCTCGCGCAGCAACGAGCGGGCGAAGGAGGCCGCGTGCTCGGCCCAGAACGCCGCCAGGTCGAACTCGGGATCGCGGGCGAAGACGCCCTCGTGCGGCTCGACCGCGCCGAAGCGGTCCACCCGGAAGATGAGGAACCGCTCCCGGACGCGGCCCACGAGATACCACCCGCCCGCCTTCAGCACCAGCCCGTACGGCTCCAGCGTCCGGCTGCGCTCGCGGTAGGCGGCCGTGACCGGCCGGTCGCCCCACACGGCCCGGGCCAGCGGCGCCAGGGCGGCCGGCGGCGGGTCGCCCGAGGCGAACCAGCCCGGCGCGTCGAGGTGGAAGCGCTGCGCCGCCGTGGCGGGCGCGTCGCGCAGGCCCGGCGACAGCGCGGCGGCGGCCTTCAGCCGGGCCGCCGACGCCACCCCTGCCAGGCCCATCTCCCGCATCGCCGCCGGGACGCCCGACAGGAACAGCGCCTCCGCCTCGGCCCGGTCCAGCCCGGTCAGGCGGGTCCGGTAGCCGTCGAGCAGCCGGTACCCGCCGCCGCGCCCCCGGTCGGCGTACACCGGCACGCCCGAGCCGGACAGCGCCAGCACGTCGCGGTGCACGGTCCGCTCCGACACCTCCAGCTCGCGCGCCAGCTCCGCCGCCGTCATCCTGCCGCGCGCCTGGAGGAGCAGGACGAGCGACATCAGCCGCGAGGCGCTCACGTCACCGCCACCCGGGGCAGCACCACGGCCGAGGGCAGCTCCGGCGTGTGGAACACCTCCACGTCGGCGGGCACCATCGGGCCGCCGTCGCCGACGGGCCGTCCGGTGCCGGGGTTGCGGGCGATCGTCGGGTACGCGCCCGCGGCCACGTGCACGCGGATCCGGTGCCCCGCGCGGAAGCGGTGCCCGAGCGGCCACAGCTCCACCGCGACCCGCCGCACGCCCCCCTCGCCCGGCTCGTCCTGCCCGGGGAAGCCGGGGCGCAGGCGGCGCACGCCCTCGCACAGGTTGAGCGACCTGCCGTCGGGACGCACGTCGCACACCCGCACCACCACGTCCACGTACGGCGTGCTGGAGCGCACGAACAGCTCGGCCGTGACCGGCCCGATCATCTCCACGTCGGCGGCCAGCGCGGGCGAGCTGTAGACCAGCACGTCGCGCCGCGCCTCCAGCCGCCGCTGGTCGCGCGGCCGGGAGTCGGCCAGCAGCACCGGGCCGCCGATGACCGGCGTGGGGTGCGCGGGGTCGTAGCGGAAGCGGTCGGCGCCGCCCTCCCGCGGCGGCTCCGGGTCCAGCCCGAAGCCACGCCGCAGGTGCCAGCGCTGCGGCGTCATGTCCGGCACCGGCCAGTCGGGGTAGTCGCGCCACTCGCCGGCGCCCGTCACGTGCAGCCGCACGGGGTCGGCCCGCAGCCCGGAGCCGTCGCCCAGCAGGTGCGCCCGGAACCAGGCCAGCCCCTCGGCCATCGACGGGCGCCCGTGCCGGGCGTCCACGTGGTACCACGGCCCGATCGTCAGGTACGGCCGCCGCCCCGCCCGGCGCATCGCCAGGTAGTCCTTGAGCTGCCACGGCAGGAACACGTCGTACCAGCCGCTGAGCAGCGTGACCGCCGCCTCCACCTGACCGACCCTAGGGGAGAAGTCGCGCTTGTCCCAATACGGGACGGCGGGGTCGGCGTGGTGCGCCAGCAGGTCACGGAAGAACGGCAGCGGCCGCCCGGCCGTGGCCAGGTCCAGCTCCGCCACCGGCCGTCCCGACAGCACGGCCCGCCGGGTCAGCCGGGGAGCGGTCAGCACCGCGGCCCCGCCGAACGGCCGCGCCATGGCGTCGGTCATCGCCGTCCAGCTCAGCGCCGACTCCAGCGCGAAGGCCCCGCCCACGTACGCGGCGTCGCGGAACTGGGAGGCGGTGATCTGCGCCGCCATGGCCTTGAGCTCGGGCCCGGCGTCGGCCGCGATGGCCCACTGCGTGTAGCCGAGGTACGACGGGCCGAACATCGCGAACGACCCGTCGTACCAGGGCTGGGCCCGCATCCACGCCAGCGTGGCCAGGCCGTCGTCGTGCTCGTCGGCCATCGGGTCGAGCAGGCCGCCGGAGCCGAAGCCGCCCCGGCAGCTCTGGATCACCACGTGGAAGCCGTGCCGGGCGAAGCCCCGCCCGTACATCCAGCCGAACAGCCCCCGCCGGCCGTACGGCGAGCGGACGAGCACGGCGGGGGCCCGGCCGCCGCCCGCCGGGGCGTAGTGGTCGGCCAGCAGGGTCACGCCGTCCGGCATGGGCACGGGAAGATCACGCTGGAGCCGCACGCGTCGCATTACCTACCAGTAACAGATGCCGCCCGGCAGGCGGAAGCCCGCGCGGCTCGTCCGCTCGCGGGGTCAGCAGGGGCGCTCGGTGAAGTCCTTGTAGATCGTGCGGACGCCCCAGAAGCCGCCGCCGCCTTCGCATTCCTCCACCATCTGCCCGACGACGGTGGTCCAGGAGGAGTCGGAGTAGTAGGTGGTGACGCAGTAGTTGCCGAGCCCGCAGGGCCGGGCCTGGGCGGGCGCGCTGGTGACGGCCGCGCCGGCCAGGGCCAGCACGACGGCCAGGGGGAGGGACAGGGCGGTGGTACGGCGCATGGCGAAGCCCTTCCGGTGAAAAGGGGAACCGTTGACCGGATCATGAGGCCGCCCGCCCCGAAGATCAAGGCCCACGGCGAAGGGTCAGGAGCAGTGCGGTCACGGGTCAGCTGTAGTGCAGGTAGCGCGGCCAGGCGGCGCGCCAGGGACCCTTCAGCCCGTGGCACAGGAATACCGGCATCCCCTGCATCTCGTTGTCCACGCCCACCCGGTTGTCCACCACGGCGCGCTGCTCGCACGTGGTGTACTGCCGGTACATGCCGCGCCGGCCGATGTTGACCGCCACCGCGACCGTGCCGGTCTCGGGCGGCGGGCCGTACTGGTAGAGCTGGTTCTGGCCGCTGTAGACGCGCGGGATCCCGGCCCGCGCCAGCGCGCCCTGCTCGCCGTAGCTGCCGGTCAGCACGATCGCCCGGTCCCGCTCCGCGGGCGGCAGCGAGGCCAGGATGCCGCGCACGGCGGCGGCGAACTCCGGCCAGCCGACCGACTCGCGCGCCACCTCGTTGATCGCCGGGACGGGCGTGGCGGCCAGCCGGTCGGCGGGCAGCAGCGGCAGCGCGATCACCGCGCACAGCAGCCCGTTGACCGCCAGCGCGGCCACCGCCGGCCGCACCCGGCCCGCCGCCTCCACGCTCACGCACCCGGCCGTGAAAAGCAGCAGCAGCAACCCGCCGGTGTAGTCGAACCGGCCGCCGCTGGCCACCGTCAGCACGGCCGCGACCGGGAACGCGACCGCGATCGCCCGCACCCGCCGGTCCTTCCACAGCCGCCACCAGCCGAACCCGGCGATCACCGCCACGACCGGCCCGAACAGCCCGAACTGCATCGGCAGGAACATCAGCCGCTGCTCGTCGCCCTCGTTGTCGCTGAGCGCCGCCGCCATCGTGAGCTGCGGCCAGTCGTGGGTGGCCTGGTAGATCAGGTTGGGGACGGCCAGGACCAGCGCGAGCGCCGCGCCCGCCCACAGCCACGGGCTCGCCAGCACCCGGCGCGGCCCGGCGAGCACCAGCCCGGCCGCGAGGCCCAGCACCAGCATCGCGATCAGCAGCTTGTTGTACGTCGCCAGCCCCGTCACCGCGCCGAACGCGAGCCACCAGCGCGGGTCCTCGCGGCGCAGCGCCTTGACCGCGAACAGCCCGGCCGCCGCCCAGAACGGCAGGTCGAAGCTCAGCGTCAGCATCGAGTGGCCGGCCACCAGCGTGTACGCGCCGGTCGCGACGCCGAGCGCGGTCACGACCTGGGCCACGCGCCCGCCGCCGAGCTCCCTGGTGATCAGCGTCGCCAGCGCCACCAGCAGCGCCGCCGCCAGGGCGGGGAAGATCCTCAGCGCGAACAGCGTGTCGCCGAACAGCGCGATCGACAGGCGGGCGATCAGCGGCGTGAGCGGGGGCTGGTCGACGTAGCCCCAGGCGGGGTACGCGGACAGCACCCTGAAGTAGAGCTCGTCGCGGTGGTAGCCGTACCGCTGACCGAGCAGGAGCAGCACCGCGACCAGGCACGCGGCGACGACGGCGGTCGACCGCCAGGCTAACGGGGGGCGTTCCATGATTGTCAAACTAGCCGCCCGCCCCGCCGCGCGGACCCCTACGCCCCCCATTGTTCTCACCCGGGACTCCCGGTGCGCGCCCGCCCGTCACGCCCCGGACGGGCGCGCCGCGAAGCCCGGAGCCCCCGCCGCGCGCCGCGTTGCGTGATCTTGGGTGCGACGGCTACCCTGATGCCATGCGAAATCGCCTCCAGCTTCAGTGGTGGCGCCGCTTCTAGGCGGCGCGGATTTCGCACATCCATCGACGGACGGCCGCCCCGGAAGGCGGCCTTTCTCGTGTCCGCCCCCGGGATTCGGCGTTGTGGCAGTTCACTCGACAGTGACTTCGACAAGGGGCAGCAGTGGAGACGAGCGGATATACCAGCGGTTACGTCACGGCCGGCGGCATCGGCGTCGAGCGTGAGACGCGCGAGGTGTCCGAGGAGGCGCTCGAGGAGATCGTGACCGCCCTCGGCGAGCGGCGCGGGGGCGCCTTCTCCTCCGGCATGGACTACCCCGGCCGCTACAGCAGGTGGGCCTTCGGCTACGTCGACCCCTGCGTCGAGCTCGTCGCCAAGGGCCGCACCATCTCCGCGCGGGCCCTCAACGCCCGCGGCCGCGTCGTGCTGCCCGCCGTGACCTCCTGCCTGCTGGCCGCCGGCAAGCCGGTCGAGGAGCCGACCGCCGACCGGGTCGAGGTCCACGTGCCCGAGTCGGAGGACCTCCTGCCGGAGGAGCTGCGCAGCCGCCGGCCCACCGTGTTCAGCGCGATCCGCGAGGTCATCGCCGCGTTCAAGGGCGACGACCCGCACCTCGGCCTGTACGGCTCCTTCGGCTACGACCTGGCCTTCCAGTTCGAGCCCATCCGCCAGGAGCTCACCCGCCCCGCCGACCAGCGCGACCTCGTGCTCCACCTGCCCGACCGGATCGTCGTCATCGACCGCCAGCGCGAGACCTGCGTCGAGCACCGCTACGAGTTCACCGTCGACGGCGCGAGCACCCGCGGCCTGGAGCGCACCGGCGACTCCACGCCCGTCACCACGCCCGCCACGGTCCCGGCCGACCCGCCCAAGGGCGAGTACGCCAAGGTCGTCGCCGCCGCCAAGGAGAGGTTCAAGCGCGGCGACCTGTTCGAGGTCGTGCCCGGCCAGGTCTTCCACGCCGTCTGCACCGACCCGGCCGCCTTCTACCGCAGCCTGCGCCAGAGCAACCCGGCCCCGTACGAGTTCATCATCAGCCTCGGCGAGGGCGAGCACCTCGTCGGCGCCTCGCCCGAGATGTACGTCCGCGTCAACGGCGACCGCGTCGAGACCTGCCCCATCTCCGGCACCATCGCCCGCGGCAGCAACCCGGTCGAGGACGCCGAGGCCATCCGCACCCTCCTGTCCAGCGTGAAGGAGGAGTCGGAGCTGACCATGTGCACCGACGTCGACCGCAACGACAAGTCCCGCATCTGCGTGCCCGGCTCGGTGCGCGTCATCGGCCGCCGCCAGATCGAGCTCTACTCCCGCCTCATCCACACCGTCGACCACATCGAGGGCCGGCTGCGTCCCGAGTTCGACGCCCTCGACGCGTTCCTCACCCACATGTGGGCCGTCACCGTCACCGGCGCGCCCAAGACCTGGGCCATGCAGTTCATCGAGGACCACGAGGCGACCACCCGCCGCTGGTACGGCGGCGCCATCGGCTTCATCGGCTTCGACGGCTCCATGAACACCGGCCTGACCCTGCGCACCGCCCAGATCAAGGACGGCCTGGCGACCGTCCGGGCCGGGGCGACGCTGCTGTTCGACTCCGACCCCGAGGCCGAGGAGCGCGAGACCGAGCTCAAGGCCAGCGCCCTGCTCGGCGCCCTGGCCGCCGTCAACCAGCCCGACGCCGTGGTCGCCGAGCCGGTCCGCGAGCAGCCCGGGCTCGGCATGAAGGTGCTGCTCGTCGACCACGAGGACTCCTTCGTCAACACCCTGGCCGACTACTTCCGCCAGGAGGGGGCCGAGGTGGTGACGCTGCGCCACGGGTTCCCGCCGGCGACGATCGACGAGGTGGCGCCCGACCTGGTGGTGCTCTCGCCCGGCCCCGGCTGGCCGTCCGACTTCGGCATGGCGGCGCTGATCGGCGAGATCTACGCCCGCGAGCTGCCGGTCTTCGGCGTGTGCCTCGGCCTGCAGGCGATGGTGGAGCAGGCCGGCGGGTCGCTGGAGCTGCTCGACTACCCCGAGCACGGCAAGCGCGGGCAGGTCAGGCGGCTCGGCGCCAGCGCGCTGCTGGAGGGGCTGCCCGAGGAGTTCACCGCCGCCCGCTACCACTCGCTGCACGCCAAGCGGCCCGGCGTGGTGGGCTTCGAGGCCACGGCCGTGACCCCCGACGGCAACGTCATGGCCATCGAGGACACCCGCAACCGGCGGTTCGGGGTGCAGTTCCACCCCGAGTCGATCCTGACGGCCGAGGGCGGCGCCGGAGCGAAGATCATCGCCAACGTCCTGCGCCTCACCCGCCGCTGACCTCCCCGGGCAGGCCGGGGCTCCAGGTCAGGCGGCGAAAGCGGGGGCGGCGGCCCGGCCGCACCCCCTAGAGTCTCCGCATGCTCCCCCTCGGCCTGCCCGACACGGTGCGCGAAGCGCTGCTCGCCCCGCTGGTCGACCACCACTGCGACGCGGTGCGCCGCGACGAGCTGTCCCGGGCCCAGTACGAGCTGCTGATCGGCGGCGGCGTGCCCGCGCCGCCCGGCACCACCCACTTCGACACCCCCGTCGGCGTGGCCGTGCGCCGCTGGTGCGCCCCCGTGCTCGACCTGCCGCCGCACGCGCCGCCCGCCGTCTACCTGGCCCGGCGGGCCGAGCTCGGCGCCGCCGAGGCCAACGGCAGGCTGCTGCGGGCCGCCGGGGTGGCGGCGTTCCTCGTCGACACCGGCACCGAGGACGACGACCTGCTGCCGGCCGCCGAGATGGGCCGCCAGGGCGGCGCCGCCGCCGACGAGATCGTCCGCGTCGAGCAGGTCGAGCACGACGTGGCCGAGATGGCCGCCTCCGCCGCCGACTACCTGGAGGGCCTGGCCGAGGAGCTGGCCGCCCGCGCGGCCGGGGCCGTGGGCCTGAGCACGGTCGCCGGCCACCTGCACGGCCTCGACTTCGACGCCGCCCGCCCCAGCCGCGGGTCGGTCATCGCCGCCGCCGGCCGCCGGCTGGCCGACCCCAAGGAGCCGCCCGTCGACCCGGTCACGCTGCGCCACCTGCTGTGGACCGCCGTGGACGTGGCCCGCGAGCGCGGGCTGCCCCTCCAGCTCCACGCGGGCGCCGGGCCCGACGCCGGGCACGCGGCCCCCCACCGCACCGATCCCGCGCTGCTGACCGGCTTCCTGCGGGCGCTCCAGCCCGCCGGGGTGCCGGTGATCCTGCTGCACTGCTATCCGTTCCACCGGCAGGCCGCCCACCTGGCCGCCGCGTACCCGCACGTCCACGTCGACGTCGGGCGGGCGCTGACCCGCACCGGCGCCGGCGCGTGGCGGGTCGTGGACGAGTTGCTGGAGCTGGCGCCCTTCCACAAGCAGCTGTTCGGCTCCGGCTGCTCCGGCGTGGCCGAGACCGCCCACCTCGGCGCCGTGGCGTTCCGCCGCGCTCTCGGCCGGGCGCTGAAGGAGCGGCTGGAGGAGGGGGAGTGGAGCGCCGCCGACGCCGCCCGGGTCGCCTACATGGTCGGTTCGGGCAACGCCCGCCGCGTCTACCGCCTCTGACCTCGGGCTCCCTCCGCCGGGCCGACGGCCGCCGGGCCACCCCCGGAGTTCGCGCAAGGCCCCCCGACCTGGTTTGCTTGGGCCGTCACATCTCCTGAACCGAGCGGGGGCTCGCCATGCGCACCGTCGAACCCGAGGTCTTCATCGTCGCCCGTCCGCAGCTCGACTACGACGAGCTGGCCCGCTACCTGGGCGAGATCGGCGGCGAGCGGTGGCTGGAGCGGCTGGACCGGGGCGAGCTGGACGCGCAGAACCTCGCCGAGTTCGCCGGCCGGCTCTGCTACCGCTCGTTCGAGCCCGGGCTCAACCCCAACGTCGTCCGCATCCGCGAGAACCAGGACGAGTACCTCCGCAACATCCTGGCCAGCGCCCACGGCTCCGTCCTGGAGCACGTCAGCTTCAGCTTCGTGCTGCACAACGTCAGCCGCGTCCTCACCCACGAGCTGGTCCGCCACCGGCCCGGCGTGGCCATCTCCCAGGAGTCGCTGCGCTTCGTCCGCCTCGACGAGCTGCCGTTCTGGTTCCCCGACTGGGCCCGCGAGGACTCCGAGCTGATGGAGCGGGCCACGGCCGTGCTGGAGGAGCTGGAGCGTTTCCAGGTCTGGATGGCCGATCACTTCGAGCTGGACGAGGAGGGCAAGCCGTTCTCCGAGAAGAAGCACCGCACCTCGTTCATGCGCCGCTTCGCCCCCGAGGGCCTGGCCACCGGCCTGGTCTGGACGGCCAACGTCCGCACCCTGCGCCACACGATCGAGGCCCGCACCGCGGTTGGCGCGGAGGAGGAGATCCGGCTGCTGTTCCAGCGCATCGGGGAGCTCATGCTGAAGGAGGCCCCGGCGCTGTTCGGCGACTACGTCGTCGAGGACGGCGCGTGGGTCCCCGGCTGGCGCAAGGTCTGACGGTCCGGCCCGGCGGGGGTCAGGCCAGGCTCGGCATCACGTACACCTCGGCGCCCGGCGGCAGCGCGCAGTCGAGGCCGCCGAGGCCCAGCGCGTTCTCCCCGGAGACGAACATGCTGATGTGGCGGCGGATCCGCCCGTAGTCGTCGCGCAGCCGCTCCTCCAGCAGCGGGTGCGTACGGCGCAGCGTGTCGAGCGCCGACCCCAGCGTGGGCGAGGCGTCGGTGTCCGGCGCGACCGCGAACACCTTCACCTCGCTCCTGCCGCTCACCCAGCGCCGCAGCGAGCTGGGCAGCACGAACACGACCATGGTCACGGGTCTGGCCCGCCGGGCAGCCATGTCCTACAGCACCGCCGCGCGGACCGTCAGGACGTCCGGCAGGTGCCGGGCCACCACGCTCCAGCTCTCGCCGCCGTCGGCCGAGGCGTACACCTCGCCGTCGCGGGTGCCGAAGAACACGCCCGCCTCCGAGGCGGTCATCGCGTCGCGCAGCACCGTGACGTGCACCGGCGGCTCGGGCAGGCCGTGGTCGAACGGCCGCCACGTGCCGCCCGCGTCGTCGGAGCGGTAGACCCGCAGGCGGTGCTCCACCGGGGTGCGGTCGACGTCGGCCTGGAGCGGCAGCACGTACACCGTGTCGGGACGGCCGGGGTCGACCGCGACGGGGAACCCGAAGTCGGACGGCAGCGACCCGCCGATCCCCTCCCACGAGCCGCCGAAGTCGTCGCTGCGGTAGACGCCGAAGTGGTGCTGCAGGAACAGCCGGTCGGGCCGCGACGGGTGCAGCGCCACCTTGTGCACGCACTGGCCGAACTCGGGATACTGCTGCCCCTCCGGCATGAACGGCGCCCGGATGCCCTGGTTGGCCGCCTCCCACGACACACCGCCGTCGGAGGTGCGGTAGAACCCGGCCGCCGACACGGCCACGCCCATCACCCGCGGGTCGTCGGGGTGCGCGACGATCGTGTGCAGGCACAGCCCGCCGCCGCCCGGCTGCCAGCGCGGCCGGTGCGGGTGCTCCCACAGGCCCTCCACCAGCTCGTAGGTGACGCCGCCGTCCTCCGAGCGGAACAGCGCGGCCGGCTCCGCGCCGGCCCACACCACGCCGGGCTCCGACGGCGACGGCAGGAGCTGCCACACGCGGGTCAGCGTCGCGCCGGTCTTGTCCGGGAACGCGATCGGCGGCCGGGACGCCTCCCGCCAGGTCTCGCCGAGGTCGTCGGAGTACATCACCGACGGGCCGAAGTGGCCGTACTCGATGCCGGCCAGCAGCCGCGGGGAGGGGCCGCGCGTGTCGATCGCCACCGACGGGACCCCGACGGTGGAGAAGCGGATCGGCTCCACCTCGAACGGGCCCCCGTCCGCCGAGCGGGCCAGGAACAGCCCCTTGCGGGTGCCGATCGCGAGCATCGCGTCACTCATAGCAGACTCCCATCGCCGCTGCCATCGCTCCCGTGCCTCTTCGGGCCATCGTGCCACGCCCCCGCGGGAGCCGCCGGACCGTGGGGGATTCGCGGCCGGACCGTGCTCGCGTCGTGACAGCGCGTCGGCCGGGTGCGTGGTGAGCTGCGGCTTTGCGCAACCCGGCAGCGGGCGCGCGCTACGCCGCGACGCGCGCGGGGTAGGTCCCTGGCCGGTGAGGCGTGCCCGGCGGGGGAGACCCGGGGCGCCGGGCGACAGGGGGTGTCCCGTGAGGGTGGTCATCGATCTCACGCGCTGCCAGGGGTACGGCCAGTGCGCCTACCTGGCGCCGGAGGTCTTCACGATGCACGGCGACGAGGCCGTGGCCTACGACCCCGAGCCCGACGACGCGCAGCGCGAGCACGTCCTGCGCGCCGCCGCGGCCTGCCCGGTGCAGGCGCTGCACGTCGACCGCAACACGATGCGGCACTGGACGGCGCCGGTCAGGCGGCTCGGCGACGGCTCCGGCGGGATCGTCCGCGACGGGCACATCGTCATCGTCGGCGGCTCGCTGGCCGGCGGGCGGGCCGCCGGGGTGCTGCGCCGCGAGGGGTTCACCGGCCGGCTGACCGTGATCGGCGAGGAGACGCACGAGCCGTACGACCGGCCGCCGCTGTCCAAGCAGATCCTCACCCGCCGCGTGCCGGCCGAGCACGCCCGGCTGCCCCGCCTGCGCGAGGTCGAGGCGGAGTGGGTCCCCGGCAACCCGGCCACCGGCCTGGACCTGGCCGCCAAGTCCGTACGCCTGGCCGACGGCCGCGAGGTGACCTTCGACCGGGTGCTGATCGCGACGGGCACCCGCGCGCGTCCCTGGCCGCACGAGGCCGAGGCGGCCCTGGAGGGCGTCCACGTGCTGCGCACGCTGGAGGACGCCACCGGCCTGCGCGAGGCGCTGGCCGCGGGGCCGGACCGGGTGCTCGTCATCGGCGGCGGGTTCACCGGATCGGAGGTGGCCTCGGCCTGCCGGGAGCTGGGCCTGCCCGTGACGCTCGTCGAGCGTGGCCCCGCCCCGCTCGTCGGCGCCCTGGGCGGCGTCATCGGCCGGATCGCCGGGGACATCCAGCGCGAGCACGGCGTGGACCTGCGCTGCGGCGTGACCGTCACCTCCCTGGAGGGCGACGCCGGGCGGCTGCGCCGGGCCCGCCTGTCCGACGGGAGCACGGTCGAGGCCCAGGTGGCGGTGGTCGCGCTCGGCGCCGTGCGCAACGTCGAGTGGCTGCGCGGCTCCGGGCTCGCCGCCGGCCCGTGGGGGGTGGCCTGCGACGCCGGGTGCCGCGCCGTGGACGTCAACGGCCTGGTCACCGACGACGTGTTCGTGGCCGGCGACATCGCCCGCTTCCCGCACCCGGTCTTCCACTACCAGTTCATGGCGCTGGAGCACTGGGGCAACGCCGTCGCCCAGGCCGAGGTGGCCGCCCACAACATGGTCAGCGACCAGGCCCACCGCTGGCCGCACCTGTCGCTGCCGGTGTTCTGGTCCAGCCAGTTCGGCGTCAACATCAAGTCCGTGGGCGTGCCCACGCTCGCCGACCAGCTCGTCGTCACGCAGGGGTCGGTGGCTGAGCGCCGCTTCGTCGCCGTGTACGGCTACAAGGGCCGCATCACCGCCGCGGTCACCTTCGACCAGGCGATCTGGCTGGAGTTCTACCAGCGGCTCATCGAGCGGGCCGCGCCGTTCCCCCCGGACTTCCGGCACGTGGACATGCGGCGGGACTCGGGTCCCGTGCCGGCGGAGGTGCCCGAGCGCGCCCTCGCCGGCGAGGGCGCCACCGTCGTGGTGACCGGCCACGACCCGGCCGAGCGCAGCGCCTCGCTCCTGTACGGCGAGCCGTGACCGGGTCCGCGCCCCACACAGCCGGGCCCCGTACGCCCACGACCGCACGCCACCACAGGCCCAGGAGGGACCGCCATGGCACCCGATGACGTCTTCCGGCAGATCCTCGACCCCGCCGCCCGCGCCGACCCGTACCCGCTGTACGCCGAGCTGCGCGAGACCCCGGTCTTCCGGCGCGAGGACGGCACCTGGGTCGTCAGCACGTACCGGGAGATCGTGGAGCTGCTGCACGACCCGCGGATCAGCTCCGACCGCCGCAACCTCGCCCACCGGCCCGAGGGGGACATGGGCGAGGGGATGGGCGGGGTCTCGTTCATCACCACCGACCCGCCCGAGCACGACCGGCTGCGGCGGCTGACAGTGCGCCACTTCGGGCCGCCGCACAGCCCCGGCGTCGTCGAGGCGCTGCGCCCCGAGATGCTGGCGATCACGACCGAGCTCGTCGACGGCCTGGCCGGGAAGACCCGCGCCGACCTGGTGGACGAGGTCGCCTACCCGCTGCCCGTCACGGTGATCTGCCGGCTGCTCGGCGTGCCCCGGGAGGACGAGCCGCGCTTCCACGCCTGGGCCGACGCGGTCGTCGAGTCGCTCGGCCCCGGCGAGGAGGACCGGGCCGAGCGCGAGCAGGCGCGGGCCGAGGCGGTCTCCAAGCTCCAGACCTACCTCGCCGACCTCGCCGTGGCGCGCAGGGACGCGCCGGGCGACGACCTGCTGTCCGGGCTGGTCACCTACGAGGGGCCGGAGGGCAGGATGTCCCCGGTCGAGGTGATCGCCACGTCCGCCCTGCTGCTCATCGCCGGCCACGAGACCACGGTCAACCTCATCACCAACGGCATGCTCACGCTGCTGCGCCACCCCGAGCTGCTGAAGCGGCTGCGCGCCGAGCCGGACCTGATCGTCACCACGGTGGAGGAGCTGCTGCGCTACGAGCCGCCGGTCCACTTCCTGTCGTCGCGGGTGGCGCTGGCCGACATCCCGATCGCCGGGACGACGATCCCGGCGGGCGCGCCGGTCGTCCTCGTCCTCGCCTCGGGCAGCCGGGACCCGGCGCACGTGAGCCACCCGGACACCTTCGACCCGGACCGCCGCTACAGCGAGCACCTGGGCTTCGGCGGTGGGATCCACTACTGCTTCGGCGCGGCGCTGGCCCGGCTGGAGGGGCAGATCGTCCTGCAGCAGCTGGTGAACCGGCTGGTGAACCCGCGCCTGGTGGAGGACCCGCCGCCCTACCGGCCCAGCGCCACGCTGCGCGGCCCCCGGCACCTGCTCGTCGACTTCGACGCGGTCAACCCGGCGGCCCCGTGACGTTCTGATCAGGCCGGATCAGGCCCGGCGGGGTGTTCGGCGTGCAGGACCCGGGCGGCCAGGTCGTGCAGCATGGCCCGTTCGGCGGCCGTGAGCGGGGCCAGCGTGTGCTCCTCCACGGCCGCGGCCACGGCCCTGCCCCGGCCGAGCGCCTCCCGGCCGGCGTCGCTGAGCGAGGCGCGGTAGCGCCGCCGGTCGCCCGGGTCGCGCTCGCGCACGGCCAGCCCGTCCTCGACCAGGCCGTCCATCAGCCGCGCCATGTCGCTCGGGTCGAGCCCGAGCCGGTCGCCGAGCTCGCGCTGCGCCGCCGGCCCGTGGTCGGCGAGCGCCGCCAGCACCGCGAACCGCCACAGGCTGAGCCCGGTCTCCTCGGCCAGCCGCGCGGCCATGGCGCGCCGGGCGGCGACCGCGACCTTGTGCAGCACGAACGTCGTGATCCCGAGCAGGGTCTGCGGCGGCTCCATGGCTCCCTAGTGTAGGGTTCCACCAATCATTGGTGAACACCAACTATTCAGGAGCATCATGGACGCCCTCTACCCCCGCCTGCTCGTCCGGGACTTCGCCGCCGCGGTGGCCTTCTACCAGGCCGTCATGCGCGACCTGCACGGCGTGGAGCCGGTGAAGGTCATCCCCGAGGCCACCTACGCCAACTGGGACGTCGACGGCCAGGCCGGGCTCGTCCTGTTCGGCCGGGCCGCCGTCAGCGCGGCCGTCGGCACCTCCGGCCTCCCGGAGAGCGCGGTGGCCCAGGACGTGGCCATGCTCGTCATGCGGGTGGACGACGTCGAGGCCGCCGCCGCGTGCCTGACCGGCCACGGGGCCCGGCTCGTCGCGCCGCCCCAGGACCGTCCCGCCTGGGGGCCCACCCTGCGCACCGCCCACCTGCGCGACCCCGAGGGCACCCTCATCGAGCTCCAGTCGTACTAGCCGCCCTTACCTCCCACGTCATCGCGGCCCTTCCCTGCGGTGCCGTAGCGTTTGCGCCATGGGAGCACTTGCCGTAGAGCACGAGGAGACCTTCGGAGACCTGCTGCGGGCCTGGCGCCAGCGGCGCCGGGTGAGCCAGCTCGACCTGGCCATCGAGGCGGACGTGTCGGCACGGCACGTCAGTTTCCTGGAGACCGGCCGGGCCCGGCCGAGCCGCGAGATGGTGATGAAGCTCGCGGAGGAGCTGGATGTGCCGCTGCGGCACCGCAACCGGCTGCTGATCGCGGCCGGCTTCGCGCCGGTGTTCCCCGAGCGGGAGGTGCGGGCGCCCGAGATGGCCGCGGTGCGCCGCGCCCTCGACCGGATCCTCGCCGGGCACGAGCCGTACCCGGCGCTGGTCGTGGACGCCGGCTGGAACCTGGTCGCGGCCAACGCCGCCGCCGGCATGTTCATGGAGGGGGTGCCCGCCGAGCTGCTCCAGGAGCCGGTCAACGTGATGCGCCTGTCGCTGCACCCCGACGCCATGGGCGGGCGG
Source organism: Nonomuraea roseoviolacea subsp. carminata (assembly GCF_024172185.1). GTDB lineage: Bacteria > Actinomycetota > Actinomycetes > Streptosporangiales > Streptosporangiaceae > Nonomuraea > Nonomuraea roseoviolacea. The sequence goes on along the minus strand of NZ_JAMZEC010000001.1, from coordinate 9,036,522 downwards.
CTGGCCAACCTCGCCGAGGTCCGCGCGTACCTGCTGAACCAGCTCCGCCGCCAGGCCGAGGCGTCCGGTCACGGCGCGCTGGCCGAGCTGCACGACGAGCTGGCCTCCTACACCTACCCCGGCGTGGAGCTGAACGTGGCGCACGTGCCCGGCCCGGCCGACATCCTGCTGCCGCTGCGCATCCGCCACGGCGACGGGATCCTGTCCATGTTCACGACGATCGCCACCTTCGGCACGCCGATGGACGTCACGGTGTCGGAGCTGGCCATCGAGACGTTCTGGCCGGGCGACGAGGAGACCGCGGCGTTCTTCGGCCGTCCCGCCGCCACGGCCTGAGCCGTGCGCGCGGTGGTCAGCGCTCGTCGTGGGCGACGTCCCGGTGGATGCGGGCCGGCGGCACCCCGTCCTCCTGCAGCCGGCGGACCGTCTCGCTGACCATGGACGCCGGCCCGCACACGTACACCTCGTGCTCGGCCCACGAGTGGAAGCGCTGCGTCACCTCCGGCAGCCGGCCGCGCATCCCGTCGTAGGAGGGGTCGCCGGACACCACGGGCACCACGCGCAGCCACGGGAACGCCGACTCCATCCGGAGCAGGTCCGGCAGGTCGTACAGCTCGGCCGCGGTCCGCGCGCCGTACAGCAGGTGGATGCCGGGGCGGCGGCCGGAGGCGATGATCTGCTCGATGATCGCCTTCAGCGGCGCCAGCCCCGTGCCGCCCGCCACGCACAGCACGTCACGGCAGCCCTGCTCGGGCGGCGCCATCGTGCCCATCGGCGGGCCCAGCATGATCGCGTCGCCGATGCGGGTGTCGCGGGCGAGCGTGGTCGAGACCCAGCCGCCGGGCACGGAGCGGACGTGCAGGCGCAGCGTGTTGTCGGGCCGCGGCGCGTTGGCGATGGAGAACGGCCGCCACACGCGCGGCCAGCGCGCGGTCTGCACGGTCACGTACTGCCCGGCCGTGAACGGCAGGCGCTGGGTGGGACGCACCGTGACCACCGCGATGTCGGGCGTGCGGCGCTCGTGGTCGACCACCTCCGCCACCCACCAGGCGGGCGACACCCCGGCGTCCTCCTGGGCCGCCCGCATCATCAGCTCGGCCGCGGCGTCGTAGGCGGCCACCCAGGCCGCCTCGATCTCGTCGGTCCAGACGTCGGCGGCGAAGCGGCGGACGGTGGCCAGCAGCGCCCGCCCGATCGCGCCGTAGTGCTCGGGGAGCACGCCGTACTTGCGGTGGTCGCGCCCGAGCTGGCCCAGGAAGGAGGCCAGGCTGTCCGGGCTGTCGAGACTCCACACGATGCGGGTCAGCGCGCTGAAGAGCCGGTCGCGCTGCATGTCCATGCCCGGCGGGAACATGCAGCGCAGGTGCGGGTTCTCGGCGAACAACCGGCCGTAGAAGTAGGCGGCCGCCTTGCCGGCCACCGGCTCGATGACGGAGAAGCTCTCTTTTACCAGGCGCGGATTCAACGACATTGCCACATCAACCCCACCCCATGGACCGGAATCGCATTCCGGTCGTGTCGATCCACCTCCCTGACGGCTCCGGGTGACGAGCGTCCGGCACGGCCCCGGCTCGGCCGATCGCTCGGAAATCGAGTCTTACACCACCACATGGACGTCACAACCGTTTCGCGCCGATACGGTGCGAACCCGAACTATGCGTGACGGTTCTGTTATTCATCGCGGTCAAGACGGAGCGCATTTCGGACGCGAAACATGAATATGCCTTTCGTTCGTATTTTCTGACTGTTTTCTGCTTTGTCGAGAATCGCGGCCGGAGAGTCCCGGGCGAGATCTCGCCGCGGGGGTGCCGTGAGCGAAACGCCGTGCGCCATGATGGCCTCGCGGCCGCCGCACCGCCGGGCGGCCGACCCGACTCCTGCTCGCACCTGGAGATCGCATGGCCCGACCGCTGATCGGCATCACCGCCTATTACGAGGCCGCCCGCTGGGGGGACTGGGTGCGGGAGGCGGTCCTGTCGCCCCCCGCCTACGCCAGGGCGGTCGAGCGGGCCGGCGGGGCGCCCGTGCTGCTGCCGCCCCTGTCGCCCGCCACCGCCGCCGACCACGTCCGCGGCCTGCGCGGCCTGGTGCTGGCCGGAGGCGCCGAGCTCGGCGCCGACGCCTACGGCGAGCAGCAGGACGCCCGCCTCCCGGCGCCGCAGGCCCACCGCGACCGCTACGAGCTGGCCCTGGCCCGCGCCGCCGTCCAGGCCGGCCTGCCCGTCCTCGCCGTCGCCCGCGGCATGCACGTGCTCAACGTCGCCCAGGGCGGCACCCTCATCCCCTGGCTGCCCGACACGCTCGGCCACGACCGCCACGGCGAGCCCGGCGTCCCCCACACGATCCAGGTCAGCGTGTCGAGCAAGCTCGGCAAGGCCGTGGGGGAGCGCGTCGAGGTGATCGCGCCGCACGTGCAGTCCGTGCGCCGGCTCGGCTCGGGGCTGCTGGCCGTCGCCTGGGCCGAGGACCAGATCGTCGAGGCCGTCGAGCTGCAGGGCCACCGGTTCGCCGTGGGCGTGCAGTGGCACCCCGAACGGGGCGCGGGCGCCGCCGGGCTGTTCGGTGCGCTCGTCGAGGCGGCCCGCTAGGCTCCGAGCATGCCGCTGAACCCTCAGTCGCGCGACTTCCTGGAGCGCTACCGGCCGGACGACGGCGGCGCCCTGGACACCCTCGACCTCGCCGCCGTCCGGGAGGCGCGGGAGGCGGCCGACCCCATGGCCGCGCACCGCGGCCCCCTCACCCGCATCGCCTCGGTCCGCGACGAGACCGCCGAGGGGGTGCCCATCCGGATCTACCGGGCCGACCGCGGCGACGGGCCGCTCCCGGTGCTCGTGTCCTTCCACGGCGGCGGCTGGGTGTTCGGCGGCGTCAAACGCGACGACGCGACCGGCCGCGACCTCGCCCTGCGCACCGGCGCGGTGGTCGTCTCGGCCGGCTACCGGCTGGCCCCCGAGCACCCCTTCCCGGCCGCCGCCGACGACGCCTGGACCGTCGTGCGCGACGTCTTCGCCCGGCCCGCGTTCTACCAGTGCGACGGCTCCGTCGCGGTGACCGGCGTCAGCGCCGGCGGCAACCTGGCCGCCGTCGCCGCCTGGCAGGCCCGCGACGCCGGGCTCACGCTCGTCCACCAGGCGCTCGTCACCCCGGTCCTCGACCTGGCCATGGACTCGCCGAGCTACGCGGAGTACGGGCGGGGCTTCGGGCTGGACGCCGCCGAGATGGCGTGGTTCGCCCGGCAGTACGCGCCGGGCGCCGACCCCGCCGACCCGCGCCTGTCGCCGCTGCGGCTCCCGTCCTTCGCCGGGCTGCCGCCCGCCACCGTCGTCACCGCCGAGTACGACGTGCTGCGCGACGAGGCCGAGCGGTACGGCGAGCGCCTGACCGCGGCGGGGGTGCCCGCCGAGGTGGTCCGCTACGACGGGACCGTCCACGGCTTCTGCTCCTTCCCCGGCCTGTTCGACCAGGCGGTGGAGGCCCGCGAGCTGGTCGCCCGCCGCCTGCGCGAGGCGTTCGGCCGGGAGGAGCTCTCGTGACCACAGGTGATCGTCATGGACGGAGGGAGGCCCCGTGACCGTTCCCGGCTACGAGGCGTACGAGCGGCTGCGCGTCGACATGCCCGCCGACGGCGTGCTGCGCGTCACGATCAGCGAGCCGCGCCGGCTCAACGCCGTCGACACGACCGGCCACCGCGAGCTGGCGGCCATCTGGCGCGACGCCGACCGCGACGACGCCGTGCGCGCCGTCCTGATCACGGGGGAGGGCGCGGCGTTCTCCGCCGGCGGCGACCTGTCCATGATCGAGGAGATGACGCGCGACCACGCCGTCCGCATGCGGGTGTTCGCCGAGGCCCGCGAGATCGTCTACAACGTCGTCAACTGCTCCAAGCCGGTCGTCTCCGCCATCGTGGGCCCCGCGGTGGGGGCCGGGCTCGCCGTGGCGCTGCTCGCCGACGTCTCCGTCGCCGGGCGCACCGCCCGGATCATCGACGGCCACACCCGGCTCGGCGTCGCCGCGGGCGACCACGCCGCGATCGTCTGGCCGCTGCTGTGCGGGCTGGCCAAGGCCAAGTACCACCTGCTGCTGTGCGAGGCCGTCACGGGGGAGGAGGCCGAGCGCATGGGCCTGGTCGGCCTGTGCGTCGACGACGACCAGGTGCATCAGACCGCCCTCGACGTCGCCGTCCGGCTGGCCGGCGGGGCCCAGGAGGCGATCAGGCTCACCAAGTACGCGCTGAACAACTGGCTGCGCCTGGCCGGGCCCTCCTTCGACGCCTCGCTGGCGATGGAGTTCCTGGGGTTCACCGGGCCCGACGTGGCCGAGGGCGTGCGGGCGGTGCGCGAGAAACGGCCGCCGTCCTTCTCCTGATGACGCCTCCTGATTCCGCTGATCAGGTGAGGTCCCGGCGCTGATGGGTAGGCGCAGCCTCGTACACGCCGAGAAGGCCGCCGACCTGCCGCAGCGCCGGCGCGAGGAGACGAGGGTCTGTCCGACGGGGCCGAGAACGCCGCTCCGGGGGAACGGCCCGCGGCAGGCGGCCCGCGACCGGCACGGCCATGCGCACCGGCCACGCGCATGCCGTGATCGGCGGCGGCCGAGGGATGGCCCGCCGCCGGTGGCGTGGGAGGGTTGAGACCAAGCTCTCCCCGCTCCGGACCGCCGGGCAGGCGGTCGCGCGCTCCCGCGTGGCGGCGCGCCGCGCGGGTCGTGTGGTGTTCGCGTCCGCCCGTCCGCGTGTGTGCGCGTGCGCCGTCAGACGCGTGGGCGGCGGGCGTGGAAGACGAACGCCGGCGGCGCGTTCCGCCACACGGTGCGGCTCGGCACCACCTCCTCGAACCGCTCGGCCAGCAGCGCCCGGAACCGCCGGGCCGACCCCAGCGGGATCGCGTGCACGTACGAGAACGTGGTGAAGGCGCCCGCCGGGCTCATCGCCGAGACCACCGCCTCCATCAGGCGGTGCTGCAACGCGGCCGGGAACGCCGCCCAGGGCAGACCGCTCACCACCACGTCCGCCTGCCCGAGCCCCCGCCCGGCCAGCAGCCCCGACAGCTCCGCCGCGTCGCCGTGCACCACGTCCACCCGGGGGAAGCGGGCCGCCAGCAGGGCCGCCATCGGCGCGTTCAGCTCCACCGCCAGGTGCCGCCCGCGACCGGACAGCCGCCGCTGGATCTCCACGGTGAACGGCCCCGTCCCCGGCCCCAGCTCCACCACCACCGGCTCGCCCCGCTCGGGCACCGGCGCGCAGACCGACCGGGCCAGCCGCCACGAGCTGGGAGCGAACGCGCCGACCCGGATCGGGTCGCGCAGGAACTGACCGAAGAACAACGCGCTGTCGTGAGCCATGCCCCGAAAGGTAGGGCCGGTTTCGGCCCCGGGCGCTCCCTCGTCGGGGCGGATCTCCGGCCAGATGGAGGAGGCGGGTCCTCCGCGCGGAGGATCAGGTCGCCGGCCTGGACGGCTAGCGTGAGGGGCATGCGTTGGCGTGGTTTGCCGCTGGATGTCCTGCTTGCGGCCTCGGGCGTGGGCCTGGATCTGTTGACGACGGCGCATGCCGGCGGCACCGAGTACCTGCCCGCCGAGATGAACATCCCGATGGCGCTCCTGGCGGGGCTGCCCATGGGGTTCGTCCGGCGCCGGCCGGTGCCGGTCACCCTCTACCTGGCCGGGCTCCTGGTCGTGACCGACCAGCTCGTCTCGTTCACCGCCAACACGGCGCAGATGCTCGTCTGCGTGGCGCTCGGGGTGGCGGCGTACCGATCCGGGTGGCGGGCCGTCACGGTCGCTGTCGCCGCCACGATCGCGGCGACAGCGGTCAACCTGGTGGATTCCGGCAGCGCGCTCACCACGAACGGCTTGGTGTACTCGGTCTTACTGCCGGTCTTTCCCGTCCTGCTCGGGGCCTACCTGCGCAGCTCCGCGGGGCGGCTGGAGGAGCGGGACGTCACGCCGGACGCCCTGCTGGCGGCCGGCGGGGTGGCGATCACCGTGCTCAGCACCTGGACCAGCTGGAACCAGGGCAGCCAGCCCGTCTGGGTGGTGGGGCTGCTCGCCGTGGTCGGTGGCCTGTCGCTGGGCGTCGCCAGGCGGCTGCCGGGGCTGGTGTTCCTGGGGCAGGGCGTCCTGCTCGTCGTCACCGACACCTACCTGAAGGACGCCGTCACCACCTGCGTGATCCTCACGCTGATCGCGATCGGCGTGTTCGCGATGCGCGTGAGCTCCTGGGCCTGGACGGTGGTCGCGTACCTCACCGGCTGCATGCTGACCGCTATCGCCGTCGTCGGCCCGGACACCGAGATCACCGCGATCCGCGTCGGGACCCTCATGACACTGGTGGCCACGCCCGTCGCGATCGGCCGCTACCTCAGGATGCGGGGCGCCGCGGCCGCCGCCGAGCGGCTGCGCGCCGAGGAGTCCGCGCGCCTGGCCCTCGCCCAGGTACGCGCCGACCAGCTCGCCGAGCGGGAACGGATCGCCCGCGAGGTGCACGACATCGTCGCCCACCACGTCGGCGCCATGGTGCTGCGGGCCGGCGCCGCCCGCTACGCCGCGCCGCGGGGGCCGGTCGCCGACGCGCTGAGCGACATCCGCGACACCGGGCACCAGGTGCTGGAGGACCTGCGCGGGCTGCTCGACGTGCTGCGCGACCCCGGCGCCCGGCCCGGCCTGCTCGCCGACCCCGCCGACGTCATGCGCGAGTCGGCCGAGCGGATGGCCGCCGCCGGCCTCCTCGTGGACCTCCGCCTGGACCCGGACACCGGCCGGGCGCCGCTCGTGGCCCGCGCCTCCGCCGCCCGCATCGTCCAGGAAGGGCTCACCAACGTGCTCAAACACGCCGGACCGGGCACGGAGGTGGCGGTGGCCGTGACCGCCCGCGGCAAGGGGCTGGCCGTCGAGATCGCCAACGGCCGCCCGCCGGCGCCCGTCGAGCGCCTGCCGTCCTCGGGCAGCGGGCTGGCGGGCATGCGGGAACGGGTGCGCGCGCTGGGCGGGACGCTGACGGCGGGGTCGCGCGAGGACGGCGGCTGGCTGCTCACCGCCACCCTCCCCGGCGCCCCGGGCGTCCCCGGCCCCGCGGCCTCCTCCTCCGGCGGCCTGTCCGCGCTCTTCGGCTGCGAGCGCACGCCCCGGGACCCCGCCGGACCCGGCCACGACGACGCCCCCGTGGAGGACGGCGGCCTCGTGGACGACGGCGGGCCGGTGAGCGAGGCGGGCGGCGACCTCGCGGGTGGCGGCTCGATCGGGGGCGCGGGTGGCTCCGCGGCCGGGAAGGGGGCCGCGTGATCCGCGTGCTCGTCGCCGACGACCAGGCGCTGGTGCGCGCCGGCGTCCGGATGCTGCTGCAGGCCGCGGGCGACATGGAGGTGGTCGCCGAGGCGCGGGACGGGGCCGAGGCGGTCCGCGAGGCCGAGCGCCACGTGCCCGACGTCATCCTCATGGACCTGCGGATGCCCCGCGTGGACGGCCTGGAGGCCATCCGCCGCGTCCTCGCCGCCCGGCCCGCCGCCAGGATCGTCGTGCTCACCACGTTCGCCGAGGACGCCAACGTGCACGCCGCCCTGCGCGCCGGCGCCGTCGGCTTCCTCGTCAAGGACGACGAGCCCGAGCGCATGGTGGACGCCGTGCGCAAGGCCGCCGCCGGCGAGCAGCTCCTCGCCCCCTCCGTGCTGCGCCGCGTCGTCGAGGGCTTCCTCGCCGCCGGAGACCGCGCCGCCGCGCCCCCGCCCGCCGGGCTGACCGAACGCGAGCTGGAGGTCCTCGCCCTCGTCGGCACCGGCCTGTCCAACGCCGAGATCGCCGAACGGCTGCACGTGGGCGTCACCACGGTCAAGACCCACGTCGGCGCCGCCATGGACAAGCTCGGGCTGCGCAACCGCATCCAGGCGGCCGTCGTCGCCCACCGGACGGGCCTGGTGGACGCCTCCTTCCGTCCCGTGCGCCCCGTGCGTCCTCCCGGGGGCGGATCCGCGAATAACCCGGCAGGCTGACGACCGCCCACGCCTCCGGCCGCCAGCATGTGGATCCCTCACATCTCCAGGAAGGACCACATCCATGCAGGAGACCGTGGCCGCGGCCGTGCCCCGCCCGTCCCGGCAGGTGTCCGCCGGGCTGCTGTACGGGCTGCGCATCGTCGTCGTCGCCCAGGCGGCGTCCCTCCTCGTCGCCGCCTCGCTGGCCGGTCAGGCGGTCGGCGCCGGCGAGGCGATGCGCGAGGCCCACGTCATGGCCGGGATGGTCGTCCATCTCGTCGCGCTCGTGCAGGTGGTGCTCGCCGTGCTGGTCTGGCGGCCGGGACGCGGGGCGGGCTGGCCCGCGCTGGCGAGCGTGGCGCTGCTCCTCGTCGGCATGGCCCAGCACGTCACCTGGCTCTGGCTCGGCGCCCACGTGCCGAACGGGGTCGTCCTGTTCGGGCTGATCACGGCCATGCTCGTCTGGACCTGGTCCCCCCGGGCGGCCGTTCGCCGCTAACCTCGACCGTGTGCATGTGAAGATCTGCGGGCTCAGCGAGCCCGGCCACGTGGAGACGGCCGTCGAGGCAGGCGCGGACGCCATCGGGTTCGTGCTGACCCGGAGCCCCCGCCGGGTCACCCCCGAGCGGGCGGCCGAACTGGCCGCGCTGGTGCCCGACCACGTGCTCACCGTGGGCGTCTTCCGCGGCGAGGACCCGGCCGAGGTGCGCGCGGCGACCCTCGCCGCGGGCCTGCGGGCCGTGCAACTGCACGGGCACCACCCGCACGCCGACTTCACGGCGCTGAAGGGCCTCGGGCTGACCCTGGTACGCGCCGTGGACGCCGAGGCCGACCTGCGGTGCGGCGCCTACGACGAGGACCTGCTCATCGTCGACGCGCCCCGCCCCGGCTCGGGGGAGCCGTGGGACTGGGCGGCCGTGCGCGGCCGCCCCTCGGGCCGCTGGCTGCTGGCCGGCGGCCTCGACCCGGCGAACGTGGCCACCGCGATCGAGGCGGCCCGGCCCTGGGGCGTGGACGTGTCGAGCGGCGTCGAGGTGGCGCCGGGCGTCAAGGACTCCGGCCTGATCCGTGCCTTCGTCGCCGCGGCCCGAGGCGCCGCCCGATGACCACCCACCCCACCTCCGACCCGGCCACGGGCGACGACCCGCACCTACCGGAAGCGGCCCCTGACCCGCGCGTGCCGGGAGCGGCCCAGGACCCCCTCGCGCCGGGAGTCGGCGCGGCGGCCCGGGAGCGCGAGCTGGCGCGGATCATCGCCTTCACGCACGCGTTCGCGCGGCGCAAGGCCGGTCGGGTCGTCGCCGTGCCGGGCGGCTTCGCCGTGCTGAGCGACCGCTATCCCGCCTCCCACGACGACAACCGTCTCGTCATCCCCGCCCCCGAGCGGCCCGGCGGCGCCGTCCGGCCGGAGGAGGTGCTGCGGGCCGCCGACGACGTGCTGGCCGGGCGCCGCCACCGCTACGTGTGCGTGGACGACGACGCCCTGGGCGCCGCCTACGCCCCCGCCTTCGAGGCGGCCGGCTACGACCACGAGACCAACCTCGTCATGGTCCTCCGGGGCGGCCCGCCCGCGGACGCGCCCCCGGCGGAGGAGCTGACGCTGGAGGAGCTGCTGCCCGTCCTGCGCCACGACTGGCGCGAGGCCCTGCCCAACGTCCCCGGCGACACCATCGAGCAGCTCGCGCGGCGCGTGGCCGAACGGCGGCGCGGCGCCGACGTGGTCCGCTTCCGCGGCGTGCGCGCCGGCACCGGCGAGATCGCGGCCCGCGCCGAGCTGTACGTCCAGGACGGCGTCGCCCAGATCGAGAGCGTCCACACCGGCACCCGCCACCGGGGCCGGGGCCACGCCCGCGCCCTCATGCGCGCCCTGCTGGCCGAGGCGGCCGGCTGCGAGCCGATCTTCCTGGTGGCCGCCGAGGAGGACTGGCCCAAGGACTTCTACACCCGGCTGGGCTTCACGACGGCCGGCCGCACCCACGCCTTCCTGCGCCTCTGAACCCTCTGACGCCCTCTGAGGGGCCGGCCCGCACCGGCAGGGACGGACGGGCCCGCAGGAGGTCGCGGACGGGCGCGGGGAGGCGCGGACGGGCCCGCTGCCGAGCGGTTACGACGCAGTAGGGTCTGCACCGTGAGCGAAACTTCCGCCGAGGACCGCATCTGGACGGTCCCCAACCTGCTGAGCTTCCTGCGACTCCTCGGCGTGCCCGTCTTCCTCTGGCTGGTCCTCGGGCCGAAGGCGGACGGGTGGGGCATCGCCGTCCTGGCGGTGGCGGGGTTCACCGACTGGCTCGACGGCAAGATCGCCCGCGCGTTCAACCAGACCAGCAGGCTCGGCCGGATCATCGACCCGGCCGCCGACAAACTGTACGTGTTCTCGACCATCCTGGCGCTGCTGGTGCGCGACATCATCCCGTGGTGGCTGGTCGCGCTGATCCTGGCGCGCGAGCTCTTCGTCGCCTGTTTCATCCCCGTACTCCGCAGACACGGCTACCGGGCACTCCAGGTGCATTTCCTCGGCAAGGCCGCCATGTTCAATCTCATGTACGCCTTCCCGCTCCTCTTCCTCGCCTCCCACACGGGGTGGTATGCCGAGATGGCGCGCGTCACGGGATGGGCCTTCGCCGTATGGGGAACAGGTCTGTACTGGTGGGCGGGTGTGTTGTACGTCGTTCAGGTACGCCGGCTCATAACTTCGACCACAAAGGAGTGATCGGGTGAAGGCGGTCGTCATGGCGGGCGGGGAGGGCACTCGGCTGCGACCGATGACCGCCAACCAGCCCAAGCCGCTGCTTCCGGTGGTCAACCGGCCGATCATGGAGCACGTGCTGCGCCTGCTCAAACGGCACGGCGTGACCGAGACGGTGGTGACGCTGCAGTTCCTCGCCGCGCTCGTGCGCAACTACTTCGGCGACGGCGACGAGCTCGGCATGAGCCTGCAGTACGCCACCGAGGACGTCCCGCTGGGCACCGCGGGGAGCGTCAAGAACGCCGCCGACCGCCTGCGCGAGGACCGTTTCCTGGTGATCTCCGGCGACGCCCTCACCGACATTGATTTGTCGGATATGGTGCGTTTTCACCGAGAAAATGGCGCTCTCATTACCATTGGGCTGAAGCGGGTGCCGAATCCGCTGGAGTTCGGGATCGTCATCATCGACGAGGCCGGCCGCGTGCAGCGCTTCCTGGAGAAGCCGACCTGGGGCCAGGTCTTCTCCGACACCGTCAACACCGGCGTCTACGTCATGGAGCCCGAGGTCCTCGACCACGTGGCCTCCGGCGAGCCCGTCGACTGGTCCTCCGACGTCTTCCCGCGCCTGCTGGAGAGCGGCGCCCCCATCTTCGGCTACGTCGCCGACGGCTACTGGGAGGATGTCGGCACCCACGAGAGCTACCTCAAGGCCCAGGCCGACGCCCTGTCCGGCAAGGTCAGGCTGGACATCGGCGGCTTCGAGCTGTCGCCGGGCGTCTGGGTCGCCGAGTCGGCCTCCGTCGACCCCGACGCGGTGCTCAAGGGCCCGCTGCTCATCGGCGACTACGCCAAGGTCGAGGCGGGCGCCGAGCTGCGCGAGTACACCGTCCTCGGCAACAACGCGGTCGTGCGCGAGGGCGCCTTCCTGCACCGCGCGGTCGTCCACGACAACGTCTACCTCGGCCCCGGCGCCCACCTGCGCGGCTGCGTCGTCGGCAAGAGCACCGACATCATGGCCGGCGCCCGCATCGAGGAGAACGCCGTCATCGGCGACGAGTGCGTCATCGAGCCCGAGGCGTACGTCTCCAGCGGCGTCAAGGTCTACCCGTTCAAGACCATCGAGGCCGGCGCCGTCGTCAACACCAGCGTCATCTGGGAGTCGCGCGGCCAGCGCAACCTGTTCGGCCCGCGCGGCGTCAGCGGCCTGGTCAACGTCGAGATCACCCCGGAGCTGTGCGTACGGCTGGCCAGCGCGTACGCCACCACCCTCAAGAAGGGCGCGCACGTCGTCACCTCGCGCGACTCCTCGCTGGCGGCCAGGGCGCTCAAGCGGGCCGTGATCAGCGCGCTCACGGCCAGCGCCATCAACGTGCTCGACCTGGAGGCCGCCCCGCTGCCGGTGGCCCGCTTCCACACCGCCCGCGACTCGGCCGCCGGCGGCATCGCCCTGCGCACCACCGCCGGCGACCCGCAGAGCGTGGACATCGTCATCATGGACGACCGGGGCGCCGACCTGCCCGCGGGCGCCCAGCGCAAGCTGGAGCGGGTCTTCTCCCGCCAGGAGTTCCGCCGGGCCTTCCCCGGCGAGATCGCCGAACTGCACTACCCGGCGCGGGTCGTCGAGGACTACACCCACGAGCTGCTGCGCCGGATCGACATGACCGGCATCGCCGGCATGAAGGTCGTCGTCGACTGCGCGGGCGGCACCTCCTCGCTGGTCCTGCCGACCCTGCTCGGCCGCGTCGGCGTCGAGGTGCTGACGGTCAACGCCCGGCTCGACGACGCCTCGCCGACCGAGACGCTCGCCGAGCGCCGCCGCGACCTACAACGCCTCTCGGAGCTGGTCAGCTCCTCGCGCGCCGCGTTCGGGGTCCGCTTCGACCCGGTCGGCGAGCGGATCGCGCTGGTGGACGAGATGGGCCAGCTCATCGGCGAGGAGCGCGCCCTGCTCGTGGTGCTCGACCTGGTGGCCGCCGAGCGCCGGGGCGGCCAGGTGGCGCTGCCCGTCACCACCACCCGGGTGGCCGAGCAGGTGTGCCGCTTCCACGGCGTGCAGGTGCGGTGGACCCCGACCGCCCTGGACGCCCTCACCTCGGCCGCCGCCGGCGAGGACATGATCTTCGCGGGCGACGGGCGGGGCGGCTTCGTCGTGCCCGAGTTCAGCCCGGCGATCGACGGTCTGGCGGCGTTCATGCGGCTGCTGGGCCTGGTGGCCCGCACCCGGCTCTCGCTCAGCCAGATCGACGCCCGCATCCCCGAGGCCAAGCTCCTCAAGCGCACCGTGCCGACGCGCTGGGCGGCCAAGGGGGCGGTCATGCGCTCGGTCATCGAGGCCGTGGAGGCGTCCACCGAGGGCCACCGCATCGACACGACCGACGGGGTGCGGGTGGTCGGCGAGGACGGGAGCTGGGTGCTGATCATCCCCGCCGCCACGGAGCCGGTCACCGACCTGTGGGCCGAGGCCCACGACGTCGACACGGCGCAGGCCCTCGTCGAGCGCTGGGCGCGCATCGTCGAGTCCGGCGCGTCCTGACCCCGGCGAGAGTCGGGCGAGTCCATCGAGTCCGGCGCGTCCCGAGGCGGGCGAGTCCGGCGCGCGCTGACCCGGCCGGACGGCCCTCGCACCCCGCCGGGGCTCCTTTTGGACAGCTCTTGAGAGGAATGTCACCGCGTGTAACGGCCCCAGGGGTTCGCGCCACGCCCGGCAAGATCGTATTGTGGAAACGCGCGGCGGCATGGACCATCAGGCGCGGGCGGCGGTAACTTTGTCACCGTCCGAACCTGTCGTCCAGCGCCCCGCCTTGACCTTTGCCGTTCAGCAGCGTAAGTTGCGGCATTCGCAAACTTGAAGAGCGAAGCGAGGCGCGCCGAGCACCGTCGCCGCGTCTTCGCGGTAGGAGGCCGAGCCGATCGATGCCGAGCGTCTACTGCACGCAGTGCGGGCACGCCAACCCCGAGGATGCCCGTTTCTGTTCCCGCTGTGGGTCACCGCTGACCAGACCCGAGGTCGCCGGGGACACCACGTCGACGATCTCCGTCGCGGGAATCGAGGCGTACGAGGCTGAGACCGGCGACATGCTCCTCGCCGAGCGGGCGCTGGTGGAGCAGCTTCCGCCCGGTACGGCGTTGCTCACCGTGACCAGGGGTCCCAACCAGGGGAGCAGGTTCCGCCTCGACAAGGACCTCACCACCACGGGCCGCCATCCCGAGAGTGACATCTTCCTCGACGACATCACGGTCTCGCGCCGCCACGTCGAGTTCTACCGGCACCGGGGCGGCCAGTTCTCGGTGCGCGACGTGGGGAGCCTCAACGGCACGTACGTCAACAGGGAGCGCATCGAGGAGGTGCCGCTGCACTCCGGCGACGAGGTGCAGATCGGCAAGTTCCGGCTGCTGTTCCTGATGCGGACCGCCGCCGGCGCATGAGCGAGCGCAGCGAGCGACCCGTGGACGCGCTCACGCGCGCGTCCACGGGGTCGACGGAGGAGGCCGCATGACGGCGCAGGCGGCGCGCTCGCACATGAGCATCGGAGAGGTGCTGGCCCTCCTGCGGGCCGAGTTCCCCGACGTCACCATCTCCAAGATCCGCTTCCTGGAGGGCGAAGGGCTCATCGAGCCGGAGCGCAGCCCCTCGGGCTTTCGCAAGTTCACCCACCTGCACGTGGAGCAGTTGCGCTACATCCTCACCGAGCAGCGCGACCACTACCTGCCGCTGCGGGTGATCAAGGACAAGATGGCCGAGGACTTCGGCCGCCCCCGCGCCGTCCCCGACGCCGGCTCCGCCGAGCAGGAGGTCCGGCTCAGCCGCGCCGAGCTGCTGGAGCAGGCCGGCATCGACGACGGCACGCTCACCGAGCTGGAGGACTACGGCCTGCTCGCGGCCCGCGCCCGGCGCTACGACGACAACGCGCTGGCCGTGGCGCGGGCCGTCGGCTCGCTGGCCCGCTTCGGCCTGCACGCCCGCCACCTGCGCGCCGTCAAGGCGGCGGCCGAGCGCGAGTGCGGCCTGGTCGAGCAGGCGGTCGCGCCGGTGCTCAAACGCCGGGCCCCGGGCGCGATCGGCGAGGCCGACGAGGCGGCCAGGGAGCTGTCGGCGCTGCTGCTCGACCTGCACGCCGCGCTGCTGCGCGACGGCGTGCGCACCGTCCTGAGAGGCTGACCCGCGCCGCCGCGCACAGGTGAGCGCTCCAGGCAGATTCGGGGCCGCACCGGCGGACATACGGCCCCCGCCGGGTGTTACGTTGAAATGCATAAGCGAACCAGCAATGAGCTGTGCCGGGTCGCCGGCCAGTCGAATACGGAGCAGCCCGTGTTGCAGATGGAGGTCGTGGGCGTTCGGGTAGAGATGCCCACAAATCAGCCGATCGTCCTGCTCAAGGAGGCACACGGGGAGCGGTTCCTGCCCATCTGGATCGGCATGACCGAGGCCACGGCCATCGCGCTGGCCCAGGCGGAGGAGCCCCCGCCCCGGCCGCTGACGCACGACCTGTTCAGGGACGTGCTGAGCGCTCTCGGTGTCGGCCTGCGCGCCGTCAACATCGTCGCCCTGCGCGACGGCATCTTCTTCGCCGACCTGGTCTTCTCCAACGGCGTGGAGGTCAGCGCCCGGCCGTCCGACTCGATCGCCCTGGCGCTGCGCACGGGGGCGCGCATCTTCGCCAGCGAGGAGGTCGTCCAGGAGGCCGGGGTGATCATCCCCGATGACCAGGAGGACGAGGTGGAGAAGTTCAGGGAGTTCCTTGACACGATCACCCCCGAGGACTTCGGCCGGGCGGGGTAGGTATTTCAGTGCATTTACGCTTCACGACGCGCCGAGCCGGATCGTTGACTGAGCATGGTCACGGTCCTACGGTGCAAGTGAAACCCGTGGCCGCCTTTTTACGAACCCCCAGATCAGGTCACGGGATGAGAGAAAGCCGGAGGTCCGCGTGGCGGTCAGCAGCGGCGAGGGAAAGACGGCCGGCCAGGAAGATTCGGTGCGGCGCGAGAGCGCGCGGCAGCGTGCCGGGGAGCAGGGCCTGCTCTTCGACGAGCGGCCGTCGGCGCTGCCGGGTGACATCGGATACCGCGGCCCGACGGCCTGCGCGGCGGCCGGCATCACCTACAGGCAGCTGGACTACTGGGCGCGCACCGGACTGGTCGAGCCCACGATAAGAGCGGCGCAGGGCTCCGGCTCCCAGCGGCTCTACAGCTTCCGCGACATCCTGGTGCTCAAGGTCGTCAAGCGGCTCCTCGACACCGGGGTCTCCCTCCAGCAGATCCGTACGGCCGTGCAGCACCTGCGTGACCGCGGCGTGGCCGACCTCGCCCAGATCACGCTCATGAGCGACGGCGTCAGCGTCTACGAGTGCACCTCGGCCGACGAGGTGATCGACCTGCTCCAGGGCGGGCAGGGCGTCTTCGGCATAGCCCTCGGCCGGGTCTGGCGCGAGGTCGAGGGGTCCCTGGCGGAGCTGCCGGGGGAACGGGCGGCGGTCGCGGACTCCGTCCCGGCCGACCATCCCGCTGACGAGCTGGCCCGGCGGCGGCGCGCGCGCCGCACAGGGTAGTAATCTTAGAGGCGCAAGGCTGACGACCCCGTGCGGGAGAGTCCCCGGGCATCGTCCCAGGGGCGCCGAAGGAGCAACCCTCCCCGGAATCTCTCAGGCACCTGTACCGCTCGGGTGAGGCGACTCTGGAAAGCAGGCGCGTCCGCCAGGCGCGCCTCACCGACGGTGCAAGCCCTGCGGGGTGAAGCTCTCAGGTTCGCATGACAGAGGGGGAGACCCGGCACTCGCCCGCGCCCTGGCGCCGGTCTCCACAGCCTCGGGAGGCACCTCTCATGACCGACCTGACAGCTCCGCCGTTCGCGACCCGGCACATCGGCCCGTCCGCCACCGAGCAGCAGCGCATGCTCGAGGCCGTCGGCTTCGAGTCCGTGGCCGACCTCGTGGCGGTGGCCGTGCCCGAGGCCATCAGGGCCAAGGACCGGCTCAAGCTGCCCGCCGCGGCCGGCGAGACCGAGGTGATCACCGAGCTGCGCGCCCTGGCGGGCCGCAACAAGGTCCTCACCTCCATGATCGGCCTCGGCTACCACGAGACGATCACGCCCGCGGTCATCCGCCGCAACCTGCTGGAGAACCCCGGCTGGTACACCGCCTACACCCCGTACCAGCCCGAGATCTCCCAGGGCCGGCTGGAGGCGCTGCTCAACTTCCAGACCGTCGTCTCCGACCTGACCGGCCTGCCCGTGGCCGGCGCCTCCCTGCTCGACGAGGCCACCGCCGCCGCCGAGGCGATGACGCTGGCCCGGCGGGCCGGCAAGGCCAAGAGCCCGGTGTTCGTCGTCGACGCCGACACCCTGCCGCAGACCAAGGCGGTGCTCGCCACCCGCGCCGAGCCGCTCGGCATCGAGCTCGTCGAGCACACCCTGGAGGGCGAGCTGCCCGAGTGCTTCGGCGTGCTCGTCCAGTACCCCGGCGCCTCGGGCCGCCTGCGCGACTTCCGCGCGGTCGCCGAGGCCGCCCACGCCTCCGGCGCCCTCGTCGTGGCCGCCGCCGACCTGCTCGCGCTCACGCTCGTCGCCGCGCCGGGCGAGCTCGGCGCCGACATCGCCGTGGGCTCCTCCCAGCGCTTCGGCGTGCCGCTCGGCTTCGGCGGGCCGCACGCCGCGTACATGTCGGTGAAGGAGGGCCTGCAGCGGCAGATGCCCGGCCGCCTCGTCGGCGTCTCCGTCGACGCCGACGGCGACCCCGCCTACCGGCTCGCGCTGCAGACCCGCGAGCAGCACATCCGCCGCGAGAAGGCCACCAGCAACATCTGCACCGCCCAGGTGCTGCTCGCCGTCATCGCCGGCATGTACGCCGTCTACCACGGCCCCGAGGGGCTGCGCCGCATCGCCGCCCGCACCCACCGGCACGCCGCCGCCCTGGCCGAGGCGCTGCGCCGCGGCGGCGTCGAGGTCGTCCACGGCGAGTTCTTCGACACCGTGCTCGCCCGCGTGCCCGGCAAGGCCGCCGACGTCGTACGCCTGGCCGCCGAGCGCGGCGTCAACCTGTGGCGCGCCGACGACGACCACGTCGCCGTCGCCTGCTCCGAGACCACCACCGCCGGCGACCTGGAGCGGGTCGCGACGGCCTTCGGCGAGGCGCTGGGCCACGACTCGGCCTCGCGCGCCGACCTGGAGGCGCTGGTCGCCGACGAGGGCCTCGACCGGCTGCCCGCCGGCCTGGCCCGCGAGTCCGGCTACCTCGACCACCCGGTCTTCCACACCCACCACTCCGAGACCGCGATGCTGCGCTACCTGCGCAAGCTCCAGGACAAGGACATCGCGCTCGACCGGTCCATGATCCCGCTCGGCTCCTGCACGATGAAGCTCAACGCGAGCACCGAGATGGAGCCGATCACCTGGCCCGAGTTCGCCTCGATCCACCCGTACGCGCCGATCGAGCAGGCCGCCGGCTACGTCGAGCTGGTCGAGACGCTGGAGCGCTGGCTGGCCGAGATCACCGGCTACGACGCGGTCTCCATCCAGCCCAACGCCGGCTCCCAGGGCGAGCTGGCCGGTCTGCTGGCCATCCGCGCCTACCACGTCGCCAACGGCGACACCGGCCGCGACGTGTGCCTCATCCCGTCCTCGGCGCACGGCACCAACGCCGCCAGCGCCGTCATGGCGGGCATGCGCGTGGTCGTCGTGGCCTGCGACTCCGAGGGCAACGTCGACCTGGCCGACCTCGACGCCAAGATCACCAAGCACCGCGACGCGCTCGCCGCGATCATGGTGACGTACCCGTCCACGCACGGCGTGTACGAGGAGGCCATCACCGAGATCTGCGCCAAGGTCCACGACGCCGGCGGCCAGGTCTACGTCGACGGCGCCAACCTCAACGCGCTGGTCGGCCTGGCCAAGCCCGGCGAGTTCGGCGCCGACGTCTCCCACCTCAACCTGCACAAGACGTTCTGCATCCCGCACGGCGGCGGCGGCCCCGGCGTCGGCCCGGTGGCCGTGCGCGCCCACCTCGCCGAGTACCTGCCCGGCCACCCGCTGCGCGGCGGCTCGCCGGTCGGACCGGTCTCGGCCGCCCCGTACGGCTCGGCCGGCATCCTGCCGATCTCGTGGGCGTACATCCGCATGATGGGCTCCGACGGCCTCACCGCGGCCACCGAGCAGGCCATCCTGTCGGCCAACTACCTCGCGCGGCGCCTGGCCCCCCACTACCCGGTGCTCTACACCGGGCGCGGCGGGCTGGTGGCCCACGAGTGCATCATCGACCTGCGCCAGATCACCAAGGAGACCGGCGTCACGGTCGACGACGTCGCCAAGCGGCTCATCGACTACGGCTTCCACGCGCCGACCATGTCGTTCCCCGTCGCAGGCACGCTCATGATCGAGCCGACGGAGAGCGAGGACGTCGCCGAGCTCGACCGGTTCGCCGACGCCATGATCGCCATCCGGGGCGAGATCGCCAAGGTGGCCTCGGGCGCGTACGACAAGACCGACAACCCGCTGCGCAACGCCCCGCACACCGCCGAGGCCGTCGCGGCCGACGAGTGGGCCCACCCGTACACCCGCACGGAGGCCGCCTACCCGGTGGCCTCGCTGCGCGACGGCAAGTACTGGGTGCCGGTCCGCCGCATCGACCAGGCCTACGGCGACCGCAACCTCGTCTGCTCCTGCCCGCCCCTTGAGGCGTACGAGGACTGACGTCCCCCTCCGAGTGGCCCCTTCCCGCGTCGCGGGGAGGGGCCACGCCGCCTCCACGGCGCGTCCCCGCGTGAGGCCCTGGGCGCGTCTCCTCGTCCGGGCCCACCGCCGTGAGAGGACGCGTCCTCTCGTCGCGCTCCCTCGCGCCGTCACGAGGCGGCCCCGGCGCCGTCCTGCCCCGCCGGAGGACTCGTCCATGCCGCGACGTGCCTCGCGTCGCGTGCGTCACGAAGCGCCGCGGCGGCTCGCCCTGTTCGTCTCCGCTCGCCCGCGCGTCTCTCGCCGCCCCTGAGCAGCGCCTTGGCGTCGCATCCGGTCGCCGCGAAGGCGCCGCCCTCCGCCGCGCCTGCGCGCGCACATCCCGCCCTTGGGACGCGGCGCTTCGAAGGGGAGCGCACGTGGTGACGCCCGTGGGGCGGCGGGCCGGGGTGGCGCGGGAGTGCGGTTCCCGTCCCCGCCAGGCCAACCGCCCCGAGTCGGCAGACATGATCGCCAGAACTCGTTAGGCTCGGTCCGATCGTCGCCGAAGGAGCCCTCTTTGACGTCCTCAGAGTTGCGGACACCGCCTCTCGACACCGCCCGCCGCCTGGCCGAGGACGGCGACCTCGACGCCGCCGCGGCCATCCTCGCCGAGCTGGCCGCCGACCCCGACGAGCCCGACCGGGCGCAGGCCGCCGTCGGCCTGGCCGTGGTCCTGGAGGAACGCGGCGACGCCGAGGGCGCGCGCGCCGCGGCTCGCACCGCGCTGGCCACCGGGCATCCCGAGTACGCGGCCCAGGCGGCCTGCCACCTCGCCCAGGGCTTCGAGCGCGAGGGGCGGACCGAGCAGGCGCGCGGCGCGTGGCAGGCGGTGCTGGGGCTCGGCACGGCCGCGTACGTGCCGCTGGCCCACCTGGCCCTGGCCCGGCTCGCCGCGGAGACCGGGGCGCTCGACGAGGCCGAGACGGCGCTGCGGGAGGCCGGGGCGGCGGCCGTCGCCGGCGACGACGCGGAGATGGCCGCGCACGCCGCGCAGCAGCTCGCCGAGCTGCTGACCGAGCGCGGCGAGCCGGGAGAGGCCGCCGAGGTGCTGCTCGGCGCCCTGGAGAGCGCCCCCGCCGAGGCCGTGCCGCGGCTGCGGGTCCAGCTCGGGATCGCGCATCTGGAGCTGGCCTGCGCGGAGTTCGCGGGCGCGGTCGAGGACGGCGCCGACGCCGGGACGAGCGCGCTGGCCATCGAGCTGCTGGCCCGCACGCTTCCCTTACGCGGGCGCGACGAGGACGCCGAGCGGGTCTGGGCGTACGGCCTGGACCACGAGGACGAGGCGCTGGCGGCCGAGGTCCGCCTGCGCCGCGACCGCGACGCCTGAACACCACTGACCGGGGACGAGAGGCACGGCCCCGGCCGACGGGCGGGCATGGCGGGCCCGTCACCCGGCGAACGCCTCGCGCAGGAACTCGGTGATCTCCGCCCGCGCCGCCTTCGCCTGCGGCACCACGCCCGGCATGCTGAGGAACGCGTGCGTCGCCCCGGGATACTCCACCAGCCGCGCCGGCGTCCCGGCCGCGCGCAGCCGCTCGGCGTAGCAGCGGCCGTGATCGGCCACCGGGTCGATGGTCGGCACCACGACGAGCGCCGGGGCCAGGCCGCTCAGGTCGTCGGCCTGGATCGGCGACAACGTCCGCGGGTCGGTCCCCGCCGGGACGGCGAGCCGCTGGAACATCCGGATCTGCGTCATGGTGAGGGTCGGGCTGTCGGCGTGCCGGCTGATCGACGGGTGCTCGAACCCCGCCGGGGTCAGATCGACGGCGGGGTTGGCCAGCACCTGCGCCCGCAGGAGCAGGCCGGACGCCCTGGCCCGGATCGCGGCCAGGGCGGTGATCAGGGAGCCGGTGCTCTCACCGAAGACGGCGGTCCGCGCGGGGTCGATCCCCCACCACGTGGCCTGGTGGAGCACGTGCCGGAGCACCTCCCAGCCGTCGTCGACGGCCGCGGCCAGCGGAGTCTCGTGGTCGAGGAGCCGGTGCTCGACCGAGACGACGACCGCGGGCAGCCGCGCGGCGAGGTGGCTGTTCACCCAGTCGCTCTGCGCCGCCGTCCCCACGAACCCCCCTCCGTGCACATGGAGGACGAGCGGCCGGCCGGCCAGGTCCGGGCCGCTGTGGCCGCCGGACGCGGGCCGGTACACCCGGACCTTGAGCGTGCGGTCGGGCAGCTCCACCTCCTGCCACCGGATCGTGGCGCCGCGGTCCGGGAACCCGGTGATCACCCGGGCCAGGCGCGAGGCCCGCTTGCGGTTGACCGTCTCGCGCAGGGCGACCAGTTCCTCGGCCGTCATCGACAGCCAGTCCGGCTCCTTCCCCATCGACTGCATCAGCCGGATGCCCAGCGGCGGCCGCTCCGTGCCGGTGACCTTGCTGCTCATGGCGCCTCCCAGTTTCGCTACCTCAAGTATCGATACCAACGGTAGCGCAATGGGCTATCGTGTGCTCATGACCCCAGCGACCGCATCCGCCAGGCCACCCGGTCGCCCGCGCACCGGCGTCAACGCCGTGGTGTTCGCCGCGACGCTGAGCACGGTCCACGAGCTGGGTTACGCGCGGGCCACCGTCGACCGCATCGCCGCCGCGGCCGGCGTCGCCAAGACGACGATCTACCGCCGCTGGCCGTCCAAGGGCGACCTGGTCGTGGACTGCCTGCTGGACGCGTTCGGACCGGTGCCGCTGGAGGGCACCGGGCGGGCCGAGCTCATGGCCTCGGCCATCCGCTGGATCGCGGCGAAGATCAGCGAGCCGGGGGTGGGCGACGCGTTCGCGGGCGTGTTCAGCGACGCCGTCAGCGACCCGGCCCTGCGCCAGGTGCTGGCCGCGCGGCTGCAGGAGCCGTACCGGGCGGCGCTGCACGAGGCGCTCGGCGAGCCGGACGGCCGGGTGCTGTTCTTCATCGACGTCGTCGTCGGGACGCTGCTGCACCGGCTGGGCATGACCGGCGAGCCGATGGTCGAGGCGGACGTCGCCGCACTGGTGGAGATGGTCGTGCCGCACTTCGGCGGCGACACGGGCGCGACCTAGACCCGCGGGCGTGCGGGCCGGGCCGGGTCAGGGGCGGCGGATGTACGCCATGGCGGCGGCCACGTTGATGACCGCGATGGCGATCCAGGTCACCACGAGGCCCAGCGGTCCCGCGTTGACCGTGGCGATGGCCGTCAGCGGGATGCCGAGCCCCATCGAGCCCAGGGCCAGCGACACCAGCGGCGGCCCCGTGCGCCGCGTCCGCCCGGGGTACGGGCCCTGGCGGTGGAGCTCGGCCTGGACGCGGGCCGCGATCGTGGCCTCCAGCCGGTCGGCGAACGACTCGACCAGCGCCGCCTCGTACTCCGGCCCGAGGTCGCGGCGCGCGTCGAGCGTCGCCTGGAGGTCTTCACGAACGGTGCGCATGTCTGGCATGGCACCCATCCTGCGGCCCGGAGGGGGCGGCGTCATCCGACCTGGGGTCCATTCGCGCGTCCTCCCCGGGTACGGGGACGCCTGGCCACATGGCCGAGTCCCGGACGTCCCGGCCCGCGCGACGCCCGGCCCCGCGCGGCACTCTGCCCCGCGCGCCCGGCCCCCATGACGCCCGGCCCCGTGCGCCCGGCCCCGTGCGGCATCCGGCCCCGTGCGCCCGGCCCCCCATGACGCCCGGCCTCGCGCGACGCCCGGCCCCGCGCTGCGCCCTGTCCCGCGGGCCTGGTCTCGCGCGGCGGCCGGTCCCGCGCGCCCGGGGTCGGGTTCAGGACCGCGGCCGGGTGCCGCCGGGGATGCCGAGGCGGGCCGCGAGGTCGGCGGCGACCGGCGAGGCCAGCTCCAGGTACAGCCCGTACGCCTGCCGCAGCAGGTCGCACGCGGCGGGGTCGCCGTCGTTCTCGGCGGCGGAGGCCAGGGCCACCAGGGTGCGGGCACGCAGCGCGGGAACCTGCTCCGTGGTCCAGTAGCGGAGGGAGCGGCGCAGGCGGGGCGCCGCCTCCGGCAGACCCTGCCGGGCCTCGATCTCCCCGAGGCTGAGCTCCGTGAGCGCCAGCCCCCAGCGGTGGCCGCGCTGCCGGAAGACGGCGGCCGCCGCCGCGAGGGCCGCCTTCGCCTCCGCCAGGAGCGGGGACGCGGCCCAGGAGGCGGCCGAGGGAGGGGCGGGCAACTGGGCCAGGGCCTCGCCGAGGGACCTGAGGCTCTGCGCGGTGCCGATCGGATCGCCCACCCGGTCGAACAGGATCGCGGCCTGGCGGGCGGCCCCCTCGGCCTCGCCCGGGCGGCCGTGGGCCAGCAGGGCCCCGGCCAGGCCGCGCAGCACGTACGCCTCCGCGAACGGGTCGCCGCACGAGCGGGCGATGCCCAGCGCGGAGCGGACCACGTCCACGGCCATCGCCGTCTCGCCGCGCTGCCGCAGGAGGAATCCGAGACTGGTCAGCGCGGTGGCCTTCGCCAGCGGCAGGCCGGCCCGTCCGAGCCGTTCGACGGCGTGCCGCAGTTCGGCCTCCGCCCGGTCGAGCCGTCCCATCAGGCTGAGCAGCAAGCCCATCTCGCCGCTCGCCATCGCCGCCCCGCCCACGTCCCCGACCTCTTCCGAGAGGTCGCGGGCCGCGGTCAGCGCCGTGGCGGCGGCGTCCGTGTCGTCCAGCTCGACCAGGCAGGTGCCGAGCCCGCGCAGCATCGCCGCCTCACCCGCGCGGTCCCCGGCCCGCCGGCAGGCGGCGTGGGCGCTCTGCGTGGCGCGCCGCCAGTCGTCGTAGTAGGCGCGCAGCTCGTGGAAGTCGGCGCAGCAGCCGGCCAGGCAGCGCGCGAGAGCCGCCAGGCCCAGCTCGGCGCACGCCCCTCCGACCGCGGCGAGCGCCTCCCGCTCCGCCTCGAACCACTCGATGGGCCGGGCGGCCGCGACCACGGCGGCCGCGGGATCGACGACGGCCGCGGGGACGGCTCTGTCGTCCAGGTGGAGGCGGAGGCAGTGCAGGCGGTCCCGGGCCCGCCTGGCCAGGGCCAGCCAGCCGCCGGCGGCACGGGCCAGCGCGTCCTTCCATTCGGCCGCGCCGATCTCGGCCTGCCGGCGTTCCCGCGCGTACAGCCGCGTGACCTCGTTGAAGCGGTAGCGCGGCTGGCCCGCCTGATCGGGGCCGAGCGACTCCAGCAGCCGCGCGTCGAGCAGCTCCTCCAGGACGGCGGCCCCGGACGCCGGCTCCGTGCCGAGGAACGCGGCCACCGCCCATTCGGGGAACGACGGCATGTCCGGCTCGCCGAGCAGCGCGAACGCGCGGGCGGCGGCGGGCGAGAGCGCCTGGCGCGCCAGGTGGAGGACGGGCCGGACCGCCAGGTCGCCGTGGCAGAGCTCGTCGAGGCGCCGCCGTTCGTCGGCCAGCCGCAGGTTGAGCGTCTCGGCCGTCCAGTGGGGCCGCGCGGCCAGCCGCGCCCCGACGATCCGCACCGCCAGCGGCAGCCCGCCGCAGGCCGAGACCAGCTCGGCGGTCGCGACGGGCTCGGCCCGGACCCGCTCGCTGCCCGCCACCCGGCACAGCAGCTCGACGGCGGTCGGATCGGGCAGCGGGCGCAGGTCGATGGAGGTCACCCCGGGCAGCGCGGTGAGCGGCAGCCGGCTGGTCACCAGCACCGCGACGTCCTTGGCCGGAAGCAGCGGCTCCACCTGGCGGTATCCGCCGGCGTCGTCGAGGAGCAGGAGCACCCGCCGGCCCGCCGTCCGGTCGCGGAACAGCCCGCCGCGGGCGTCGAGCCCGGCGGGCAGCGCCGCGCCCGCCACGCCGAGCACGCGCAGGAGCTGGGCGAGCACCTCGGCCGGGTCGGCCGGGTCGGCGCTGGTGCCGCGCAGGGCCGCGTACAGCAGCCCGTCGGGGAAGCGGGAGGCCAGCGCGTGGCCGGCGTGGACGGCCAGCGCGCTCTTGCCCACGCCGGGAGGGCCGGAGACGACGGCCAGCCGGGCACGGTGACCGGCCGGGTCGAGGACGGAGCGCAGCACGGCGAGCTCCTCGCCGCGGCCGACGAAGTCGGGCAGGTCGGCCGGGAGCTGCCGGGGAGGAGGCGGCACCGCCCCGCCGTACGCCTGTCCGCCGTGTCTCTCTCCGCCGTACGCCTGTCCGTCGTGTCCCTCTCCGCCGTACGTCCCTTCGCCGCGGACAGCGCCCGGCGCGCCCGCGCCCGCGCTCGTGTCCGCGTGGTCGCCCCTGGCGCGGGCGCCGTCCTCGCGGGCGCGTTCGCGGCGGGCGGCCGGGGCCGCGGGCCGGGCCCGTCCGGGGGCGGGCGCGGACGCGGAGGGGTCGCGCGGCTCGCGTCCCGCGCGGCTGGCCCAGAACAGGGCGCGGCCCGCCTCGACGAACTCCTCCCGCTCCGCGCCGGTCAGTCCCAGCGCCGCCGCGAGCTGCTCGACGGAACGGGGGCGCGGGCCGCGGGCCGGGCTGCGCTCCATCTCCGCGATCGAGCGCGAGCTCATCCCCGCGCGCTCGGCGAGCGCTTCCTGGGTGAGGTGGAGGCGGAGCCTGTGCCGTCGAAGCAGGATCCCGTACGCGTCCTCCACTCCAGCGGCCTCCCCGGTGTCTGCCCGTTAACGCCCTTACGGTACGTCCGGTTCAACGTCAGGCTCAAGATCCGGTTCCGCGTCCTGGTGGCGGTCCGGGGCCGCGGGGTTCCATGAAGGCGCGCCGGCGCGCGATGGGCCGCCGGCGCCGCACAGAAGGAGAACCATGACCCGTCAGATCAGCGCACTCGCCGACCGCATGGTGAACGCCGTGGTGCCGAAGGCGACCGCGCACGCCATCAAGACCTGCTACAGCATCTCGTGCTACTGCTCAGGCCCGCGCCTGTACAAGAAGACGTGCTGCGACCTTCAGCCGTGCGGCCCCTGCTACTACGTCGGCCTCGGCTGCTGAGTGTCCCACCGGTGAGGGCGCGCCGGGGCCCGCTCGTCGCGGCCCCGGCGCGCCCGAGCCACCGTTCACCGCTTCGCCGGCTTCTTATCGCTTCACGTGTGGAGGACCCCTGATGTACCAGACCGCGGCGCTGATCCTCGTCGGAGTACTGGCGCTGGCCAATCTGCTGTTCACCTTCGGTGTCGTGCGCCGGCTGCGCGAGCACACCGCCGAGCTGGCCGACCTGCGCACCGGCCCGCTCGGCGTGGGCGGGACCGACGTCGCGCTCCCTGCGGGCGCCACGGTGGGCCACTTCGAGACGGCCGAGGTGGGCGGCCGGTCGATCACCCTGACGTCGGTGGGCGAACGGCCCCTGGTCGGGTTCTTCTCGCCCGGCTGCGGGCCGTGCAAGGAGCGGATGCCGCTGTTCGTCGAGCACGCGGCGGCCCGGCGCGGCGGCCCCGCCGAGGTGCTGGCGGTCGTCGTGGGGACGCCGGACGACACGGCGGAGATGGTCGAGCAGCTCCTCCCGGTCGCCACGGTCGTGGTCGAGCCCGACCAGGGCCCGGTGCAGAGGGCGTTCGGCGTCAGCGGATTCCCCGCCTTCGTGCTGGTCGAAGAGGGAGTGGTGGGCGCGTCCGGCTTCGACTTCGAGCCGGTGGCGAGCCGGGACGCCGCCGCCGCGGTGCCGGCCGCGAGCTGAGCGCGAGCGCTCATGTCGTTCCGCTCGCTCACGCGGGCGCTGGGGCTCGTCCGGGCCGGCGCCCCGAAGCAGGTCATCGCGTACGTCCTGCTGGCGGCCGTGGGGGGACTGTCGCCCCTGGCCGCCGCCTGGCTGACCAAGATCCTCATCGACCGGCTGGCCGCCGCGCAGGTGCGGTGGCCGGACGTGGCCGGTCCGGCCGCCGCGCTCGCCGTCGTGGGGGTCGCCGGCTCCCTGGTGCCGCACGCCGTCCGCTACCTGCGGGCCGAGAGCGACCGGCGGGTGCAGCTGCTGGCCACCTCGCGGATCTACGCGGCGGCCGACCGGTTCGTGGGTCTGCGGCCCTTCGAGGACCCGGTGTTCCTGGACCGGCTGCAGATCGCGCGGAGCAGCGGCGTCGGCAGCCCGTGGATGGTGGTGGAGGGCGGCCTCGGCGTGATCCAGGGGGTTGTGACGGTCGCCGGGTTCGCCGGCACCCTGCTCGTGCTCGGACCGTGGATGGCGGTCGCGGTCCTGCTCGCCGCCGTGCCGACCCTGCTGGCCGAACTGGCGCTGAGCCGCCGGCGCGCGGCGATGATCGCCGAGACCGGCCAGGCCGAACGCCGCGAGATCTTCTACGCCAACCTGCTGGTCAACCCGCAGGCCGCCAAGGAGGTGCGCCTGTTCGGCGCGGGAGCGTACCTGTGGAGGCGGATGGCGGCCGAGATCAAGCTGATCCACGACGCGGGCCGGAGCGTGGACCGGCGCCAGCTCGCGCTCCAGGGCTCGCTGGCGGCGCTGGCCGCCGCCGTGGCCGGCGCGCTGCTGGTGGCGGCGGTCCGCTCGGCCGTGTCCGGGGCCCTGACGGTCGGCGACGTGGCGCTGGTCGTCGCGGCGGTCGCCGCCGTCCAGGGCGCGCTGTCCAGCGTGGTGGCCGAGGGCGTGTCCGTCCACCAGGCGCTCCTGCTGTTCGGCCACTACCTGGCCGTCGTGGACGAGGCGCCGGACCTGCCCGTCAGGAGCGCGCCGCTGCCCGCCCGGCGGCTGCGCCGGGGGATCGAGCTGCGCGACGTGTGGTTCCGGTACGCCGACGACCAGCCGTGGGTGCTGCGCGGCGTCAACCTCGTGCTGCCGCAGGGCCGGGCGACGGCGCTCGTGGGGCTCAACGGAGCCGGCAAGACCACGGTGGTCAAGCTGCTGTGCCGGCTCTACGACCCGACCCGCGGCGCGGTGCTGTGGGACGGCGTCGACCTGCGCGACCTCGACCCCGCCGAGCTGCGGCGCCGGATCCGGGCCGTCTTCCAGGACGCCGTCGCGTACGAGCTCACGGCGGCCGAGAACATCGCCATCGGGGACGTGAGCGCCCTGGAGGAGCCGGCGCGGATCGAGGCGGCGGCCCGGCGCGCCGGCGTCCACGACGTCCTGGCCGGCCTGCCGAAGGGCTACGAGACGATGCTGACCAGGATGTTCTTCTCCGAGGCCGACCGGGCCGACCCGGACACCGGCGTGGTGCTGTCCGGCGGCCAGTGGCAGCGGCTGTCGATCGCCCGGGGACTCGTCCTCGACCGGCCCGACCTGCTCGTCCTCGACGAGCCCAGCTCCGCGCTGGACGCCGAGGCGGAGCACGAGGTGCACACCCGGCTGGGCGAGCACCGGCGCGGGCTGACGAGCCTGCTCATCTCGCACCGGCTGGGCGCGGTCCGAGAGGCGGACACGATCGTGGTGCTGTCCGGCGGGCGGATCGTGGAGCAGGGCAGCCACGACCAGCTCATGGCGCGGGCCGGCGCGTACGCCCGGCTCTTCGACCTGCAGGCGTCCGGATACCGCTCGCCAGCCCCCGAGGAGGTCGGATGACGACGCTCGTCGTCACGCTGGTCGCCCTGCTGTCGTTGCTCGCCGCCGCGGCCGTGAGCCGCCGGAGAGGGGGGACGGTCGTGCTGACGGTCAGCGGGGCGAGCATGGAGCCGACCCTGCGTGCCGGCGACCGGGTGCGGGTGCGGCGCTCACCCGGCGCGGTGCCACAGCGGGGAGACGTCGTGGTGGTCGAGGAGCCGGGCCCGTGCCGGCCGGGGGAGGGGAGGGACGGGGCGATGGCCCGCTGGGTGGTCAAGCGGGTGGCCGCCGTCGCGGGGGACCCCGAGCCGCCGTACCTGCCCGCCTGGGACCGGCAGCCGTCCGGACTCGTCCCGCAGGGCCGGCTGGTGCTCCTCGGCGACAACCCGGCGGGCAGCCGCGACTCCCGCCACTACGGCACGGTGCGGGCCGACCAGGTGCTCGGCGTGGTCGTGCGCCGGTGACCCGGCCGCTCCGGTGACCCGGCCGTTCCGGTGACCCGGCCGCTCACGTGGCGACGCGCGGCCGGGCGTGCCGGTGGCGCGGGCTCGCGGCGGGCGCGGAAGGCGGTCGTGCGGCGGGTCCGGCGGGTCCGGCGGGAGGTCGCGGGGGGTCGCCCGATACGGTTCTCGCATGGAGGTCATGACGCCGCGCGGGCGCGCGCTGGTCCAGCTGGAGGAGGCGGAGCGGCCCCGGCTGCTGCTCGTGCTGACCCACGGGTCGGCCGGGGGAGTCGACGCGCCCGACCTGCTGGCCGTGCGCGACGCGGCCCTCGCGGCGGGGGCGAGCGTGGCCCGGGTGACGCAGCCGTTCAGGCTGGCGGGGGCGCGCGCCCCGGGTTCGGCGGAACGGCAGGACGAGGCGTGGCGCGCCGTCCTGGCGGAGCTGCGTTCGGCCGTGCCGGACCTGCCGCTGGTGCAGGGCGGGCGGAGCAACGGCGCGCGGGTCGCCTGCCGCACCGCCAAGGACGTCGGTGCCGCGGCCGTGGTCGCCCTCGCGTTCCCGCTGCACCCGCCCGGCAAGCCGGAACGTTCCAGGGCGGACGAGCTGCGCGGCGCGGGCGTCGACGTGCTCGTGGTGAACGGGGACCGTGACCCGTTCGGGGTGCCGGACGCCGCCGACGCGGCGCGGCTCGTGGTGCTGCCGGGGGAGGGGCACGACCTGAAGAAGGACCCGGCCAGGGTCGGCGAGGTGGTCGCCGGCTGGGTCATGTCGTACGCGTGATCCGACGCGCGTGATCCGATGGTGGGGAGGGCCGGGCGGCGCGTGCCCGGTGGCCTCCGCGTGGCGACGTCCGAGGCGGACGCGCGGCTCAGGCGGCGCCCACGACGGGGCGGTGCGGGGCGATGGCGGTGCCCCCCGGCAGCAGCTCCCCGGTGTCCTCGAACAGGACCACGCCGTTGCAGAGCAGGCTCCACCCCTGCTCGGGGTGGCACGCGACGGTGCGTGCTGCCTCACGGTCGGGCGCCTCGGCGGACGGACAGACCGGGTCGTGCGGGCACATCGGCGTGCCTCCGATATCTCGTGAAAGGCCCCCGCGGGCACGGGAGCGGCTCGGGCTGATGGTCTTAGCAAGTGTGCGGCGTATGTCACATAATCCGACATAGTCCGTTCGGACTGTTAGAGGAGGATGCCCGGATGGTGTGACCCTCGACACAGCGTGCCTTATGCAGGATAACGGGCCAAGCTCGACACGCCACTAGGTTCGCAACCCTTTGCCCGGCCGGGGCGCGAGATCTTCTGTAGCGATCCTCCAGCGCCACCGGCGGAGACGTGGGCGGCTACGCTCGCAGGCCCCGGAGCAGCGCGTCCAGGCCGCGCTCGAAGTCGGCGTCCGCCCGCTCGTCGCGCCGCACCCACTCGTCCACCTCGGGGTCGGCCCAGCCCGACTGCTGCACCTCGACCGCCACGCTCCCGAAGACGAACGCCCGCAGCGCCCGCACCGCCTCGGCCGCGTCCGGCAGGCCCGCCTCGGCGAGCTGGTCCGTCTGCTCCCTGATGGAGATCGCCGTGGCGCCCTTGGGCGGCTTGGTCAGCGCGAGGGCCAGCACGCCCGGGTGGTCGCGCAGCAGCTCGCGGCTGGCCCGGCACCACGCCCGGGCGGTGTCCTGCCAGCTCGCGGCCGGCTCCACGTGGACGGCGGTGACGTGCTCGGCCAGCGCGTCCATCAGCGCCTCCTTGCCCCGCGGCAGGTGGTGGTAGATGGCCATGGCCTCCACCTGGAGCGCGTCGCCGAGCCGGCGCATGGTGAGCCGGCGCAGCCCCTGCGTGTCGGCGATGTGCAGCGCGGTCTCGATGATGCGCTCGCGGGACAGGGGGACCGGTGGCCTCTTGGCGGGCATGCCGGTGATCTTACTATGTAAAGGCCGTCGCCGAGGTCCGATGACGTGGTGTGTCGCGGAGAGGCGTACCCTTGTCGCGGACAACAGGACGACTGTGCGAAGGGGCAGAGCCGATGGCGTTTTTCCGTCCGCGGGTGAGCCGGGAGGCCGAGGTCCGCTACCACGCGGACCTGGAGATCTCCAAGAGCTTCCCCGAGTTGCTGGAGAAGGCCAGGCAGGCCGAGCGGGTGCTGCGCGACCTGCGGGCCGCCGACGCCGACGAGGTCGAGCTGCTGGCCGCCGGCACGGCGTTCGACAAGGCGCTGACCGAGGCGCTGCGGGCGGCCGAGGCGGGGCAGCGGGCCACGTTCGGCGTGCGCGCCTACGACGACCGCATCGCCCGCCGCAAGGCCAAGGCCACCCCGGCGGGGCGGCTGTGGACCGACGAGGTCGAGGGGCTGCGCACCCTGCGCGAGGAGAACCGCCTGTGGGGCATCCCGCGCATCCCGCGCCCCGTCCCCGCGGTGCGCTGACGGCCCGACCCCGGTGACCACGGCGAAAAGCCCCGGCTGGAGAGCCGGGGCTTTTCGTGGTGCGTGGGTCAGCTGGCCCAGTCGAGCAGCGGACGGGTGTTGCTCGGGTGGCGCAGCTTGGACAGCGACTCCTTCTCGAGCTGCCGGATGCGCTCCCGGGTCAGCCCCAGGTGCTTGCCGATCTCGTCGAGGGTGTGCGGCTTGCCGTCGACCAGCCCGAACCGCAGCGCCATGATCTTCGACTCGCGCGGCGACAGGTTGTCGAGCACGCCCCGCAGCTGGTCGCCCAGCAGCTGACGGTCGACGATCTCCGACGCCTCGGGGGAGTCGACGTCCTCGATGAGGTCGCCGATCGTGGTCTCGCCGTCCTCGCCGATGGTCGCGTTGAGCGAGATCGGCTGACGGCTGGTGCGCAGCAGCTCCTCGATCTGGTCGGGCGTCTTGTCCAGCTCCCTGGCCAGCTCCTCCGGCGTGGGCTCACGGCCGAGGCGCTGGTGCATGTCGCGCTCGACGCGCGACAGCTTCGAGAGCATCTCCAGCACGTGCACGGGCAGCCGGATCGTCCGGGCCGAGTCGGCGAAGCCGCGCTGTATGGCCTGGCGGATCCACCACATGGCGTACGTGGAGAACTTGAAGCCCTTGGTGTAGTCGAACTTCTCGACCGCCCTGATGAGGCCCAGGTTGCCCTCCTGGACCACGTCGAGCAGCGACATGCCGCGGTCGGTGTACTTCTTGGCGACGGAGACGACCAGCCGGAGGTTGGCCTCCAGCATGTGGTCCTTGGCCTCCCTGCCGTCCTGGACGACCAGGTCGAGGTCCTCGCGGGCGGCCGGGGACAGCGTCGGGTCGGTCTCCAGCTTGTACTCGGCGTACAGGCCGGCCTCGATGCGCCGGGCCAGCTCGACCTCCTGCGCCGCGGTGAGCAGCGTGCGGCGGCCGATCGACTTGAGATACGTGTGGACCGAGTCGCCCATGACCGACTGGTTGTCGTCGAGGTCCAGGACCTCGGTCTCCAGCTCCGCCTCCTCGCCCTCGGCGCCCAGGGCCAGGGCGTCGGGGTCCGGCTCGGCGTCGTCGGAGGCCTCGGGCTTCACGGAGGTCGTGGTCGTGACTCCGGCGGCCTTGGCGGACTTGGCCCGGGTCTTCCTGGGGGCCGCGGGCGCGTCGTCGCCGGCCTCGCCCAGGGAGCGGACGGATGTGATCTCGGTTTTGGACTCGGCGGCACCGGAGCCGGTAGACTGCGGCTTGGCCGGGCGCTTGGTAGCGGTCCTCGTCGTGGTGGACTTCGTCGTGGTGGTCTTCCTCGCGGTCGTACGCGTCGCGGACCGGCTCAGGGACGGCTCGTCCTCGGCGGCCAGGCTGACGCCCGCCTCGGTGAGCTCGCGCAGGATCGACCGGCCCTCGGCGGGGTTGATCCCGGCGTCGGCGAACGCGTGACGCAGCTCCGCGAGAGAAAGGTGACCCTGTGCTCGCCCTCGGTCAAGGAGCTGGTCGAGGGTCGCGGGTGGGGTCGCCACGGCGGTTCGGGGCATGAGGACACCTCCTCCATACGGAGTTGAAGCGATCAGGCAGATTGTGGTGGGGCGGTACGGGCCGCTCGGCGCACCAGTATCAATAACGCCATCTGCCGCCATTTGTTCCCGTAAGGATAAAAATGGGGCGGACCGCCTCGTGGCGGCCCACCCCGGGTACGCGCGGCCCGCGGCCGGCTAGTTGCCGCTGACCTGGCCCGGGTCGCCGTCGGGCACCCCCGCCGAGGGCCCCTCGGTCACCTTCAGAGGCTCGCCCTCGGGCATCGGCATGGGCTCGGCGCCCTCCATGCGTTCGTCGGTCCAGTAGTCGAGGACCGCGTCGGGGTCGGGGTTGACGTCATGGGACACCACGGCGTCGGGCGACGGGCCGGGCGTCCGCCCGGTGAGCTCGGCCACCTGGCCGGGATCGACCTGCACCACGGCCCTGGTCTCCTTGGAGACCTTCTCGAGCCTGCCCGCCGAGGCGGCCGCCGCGACCGAGACGCCGCCGACGACGATGACGCCGACGACCGCCGCGGATGCCCACATCTTGCGGGTCTGATCCATGAAGGCTCCCTCCTTGCTCTTCTCCCCTTTGACGCACCGGATGGTCATCGGGTTCCTGCCCGGGCGGGCCGTGGTCAGGCTTCGGAGCGCAGACGTACGAGGTCGGGCTTGCCGTTGGGCAGCAGCGGCAGCCGTGGCACCAGGCGCAGCTCGCGGGGCGCGGCGTACGCGGGCAGCCGCTCGGCGCACCAGGCGCGCAGGTGCGGCAGCGTCGGCGGGCGGGCGGCGTCGGCGGGCACCACCACGGCCACCACCACCTCGCCCCACTCGGGGTCGGGCCGGCCGACGACCGCGACGTCGGCCACCTCGGGGTGGTCGCCGAGCACCGCGGCCACCGCGCCCGCCACGACCTTCTCGCCCCCGGAGTTGATGACGTCGTCGGCCCGGCCCAGCACGCGCAGCCGCCCGCGGGACAGCTCGCCCAGGTCGGAGCTCACGAAATAGGCGCCGTCGCGCGGCACCGGCTCGCCGGAGCGGTAACCGGAGAACAGCACCGGCCCCGCCACCCGGATCCGGCCGTCGTCGCCCACCTTCACGTCCACGTCGTCGAGGGGCCGGCCGTCGTACACGCAGCCCCCGCACGTCTCGCTCATCCCGTACGTCGTCACCACCCGCGCGCCGAGCCCGCGCGCCTCCTCCAGCAGCGCGGGACGGGCCGCCGCTCCCCCCAGCAGGATCGTGGCGAACACCGACAGGTCGGCCCGCATGGCGACCAGCCGGTGCAACTGCGTGGGCACCAGAGACACGTGGTGAGCTCCGGAGGCCAGCACCCGCTCCGGGTCGAACCGGTCGTGCACGATCGGCTCGGTGCCGCTCAGCAGCGACCGCACGAGCACCTGGAGCCCGGACACGTGCGACGGCGGCAGGCAGCACAGCCACCGCTCGCCCTCGCCCGCACCGAGGCGGCGCAGCGACGCGGCGGCCGAGGCGCGCAGCGCCCGCCCGGAGAGCATGACGCCCTTGGGCGCGCCCGTACTGCCGCTGGTGGCGATGACCACGGCGACGTCGCCGGGAACGCCGCGCCCGCCGTCCACAGGCGCGCCGCCGGCGTCGGTGGGGCGCAGCGCGGCGATCGCGGCCTCGGCCGCCGGTCCGGGGGCCAGCGGCAGCACGGCGGGCCCGTCACCGCTCAGCGCGTCGCGCACCGCCGCGAACAGCTCGGGGCCCGGTGGCAGGACGACCGCGCGCAACGGGCGGTCCGGATGCGACGACGTGCTCGGCATGCTCGTAAGGTTAGTGGCGACAGATCGGTACTGACTCAGTGGTGACGCGGTGGTGGCAGGGCGGGGCGCGCGACCCGGCGAGGACGGGTGGCGCACGGGTGTGACCGGTGACGCGACCGGCGGAGGGGAGCGGGGGCTGACCCGCGATCCCGTGGTGTTCCGCATCCCGATGCGCACCCGCTTCCGCGGGCAGAGCGCCCGCGAGGGCGTGCTGCTGCGCGGCCCGGCGGGATGGGGCGAGTTCTCGCCGTTCCCCGAGTACGGGCCGCGCGAGTGCGCCCGCTGGCTCGCCTGCGCCCGCGAGGCCGCCTTCGAGGGCTGGCCCGCGCCGGTCCGCGACACCGTCCCGGTCAACGCCACGGTCCCGGCCGTGCCGGCCGAGCGGGCCTTCGAGCTGGTGCGCGGCTCCGGCTGCGCCACCGCGAAGGTCAAGGTCGCCGAGCCCGGCCAGACGTTCGCCGACGACCTGGCCCGGGTCGAGGCCGTGCGCGACGCGCTCGGGCCGTCCGGGCGGCTGCGCGTGGACGCCAACGGCGCCTGGAGCGCCGACGAGGCGGTGCGCCGGCTGAAGGAGCTCGACCGGTTCAGCCTGGAGTACGCCGAGCAGCCGTGCGCCACCCTGGAGGAGCTGGCCCGGGTGCGGCGCGCCTGCGACGTGCCGGTCGCCGCCGACGAGTCGATCCGCCGCGCCGAGGACCCGCTGCGCGTGCGGGCCGCCGAGGCGGCCGACATCGCCGTGGTCAAGGTGCAGCCGCTCGGCGGGGTGCGGCAGGCGCTGCGCGTGGTCGAGGCGTGCGGGCTGCCCGCCGTCGTGTCGAGCGCCGTGGAGACGTCCGTGGGGCTGGCCGCCGGGCTCGCGCTGGCCGCCGCCCTGCCCGAGCTGCCGTACGCGTGCGGGCTCGGCACCATGACGCTGCTGTCCGGCGACGTGACCGCCGACCCCCTCGTCCCCGAGGGCGGGGCGCTGCGCGTGCGGCGGCCCGAGGTGGACGAGCGTGCCCTGTCAGAGTTCGCGATCGCCTCGCCCCGGTGGCTCGGCCGAATGCAGGAGGCGTCCCGGTGAATCCCGCGACCGCGCTGGCCACGGTGCTCGTCGACGAGCTGGTGCGCTGCGGCCTGACCGACGTGGTGCTCGCGCCCGGCTCGCGCTCGGCGCCGCTGGCGCTGGCGCTGCACGCCGAGTCGCGGGTGCGGCTGCACGTGCGCGTGGACGAGCGCTCGGCGTCGTTCCTGGCGCTCGGGCTGGCCCGGCGCTCGGAGCGGCCCGTCGCGCTGATCTGCTCCTCGGGCACGGCCGCCGCGAACTTCCACCCCGCCGTCATCGAGGCGAGCGAGTCGGGCGTCCCGCTGCTCGTGCTCACCGCCGACCGGCCGCCCGAGCTGCGCGGCACCGGCGCCAACCAGACCATCGACCAGGTCAAGCTGTACGGCACGGCCGCCCGCTGGTTCGCCGAGGTGGGCGCGCCCGAGGACCGTCCCGGCCAGGTCGCCTACTGGCGGTCGCTGGCCTGCCGCGCCTACCAGCGCGCCGCCGGCCCCGCCGACCCGGGGCCGGTCCACCTCAACCTCGCCTTCCGGGAGCCGCTCATCCCCGACGGCGACACCTCGTGGAGCGAGCCGCTCGACGGCGACGCGACCGGCCCGTGGGTGCGCGCCCGCGTGGCGCCGCCGCCCGTCGCCCTGCACCTGCCGCCGACGCGGCGCGGCGTGCTGGTGATCGGCGACGGCGCCGCCAACGTGCGCCGCTACGTCGCCGCCGCCGGGATGGCCGGCTGGCCCGTCCTGTCGGAGCCGAACGGCGGCGGCCGCTACGGCGACCACTCCGTCTCGACCTACCACTACCTGCTGGCCACGCCGGAGTTCGCCGACGCGCACGCGCCCGACGTGGTGGTGACGCTCGGCCGGCCGGGGCTGTCGCGGCCGCTGCTGTCGTGGCTCAAGCGCGTCCAGGAGCACATCGTCGTCGCGCCCGCCCTCGACCGCTGGTCCGACCCCACCCGCTCGGCCACCCAGGTGGCGCAGGCCGTGGAGATCCCGGTGGCCTCCGGCGACGACGGCTGGCTGAACTCCTGGCGGCACGCCGACCAGGCCGCGCGGGCCGCGGTGGACCAGGTGCTCGACACCTCGGGCACGAGCGAGCCGCGCCTGGCCCGCGACCTGGCCGACGCGCTGCCCAACGGCGCCCTGCTGTTCTGCGGCTCGTCCATGCCGATCCGCGACCTCGACCAGGCCATGCGGCCCCGGCGGGGGCTGCGGCTGCTGGCCAACCGGGGCGCCTCGGGCATCGACGGCGCGGTCTCGACGGCGATGGGGGCCGCGCTGGCCCACAACGGGCCGTCGTACGCGCTGCTCGGCGACCTGTCGTTCCTGCACGACCAGAACGGGCTCGTCCTCGGCCCGCGCGAGCCCCGGCCCGACCTGTGCATGGTGGTCGTCAACAACGACGGAGGCGGGATCTTCTCGCTGCTGCCGCAGGCGGCGCTGCGCGATCCGTTCGAGCGGGTCTTCGGCACGCCGCACGGGGTGGACCTCGGGTACGTGGCCGCCGCGACCGGCACGCCGTACCGGCTGGTGGAGGAGCTCGGCGAGCTGTCCAAGGCGCTGCGGGGCGAGGGGCCGCGCGTGGTGGAGGTGCGCACGGACCGGGAGGAGAACGCGCTGGTCCACTCCCGCCTGCGCGACGCCGCCCAGGACGCGATCCGGGCCGCCCTGGCCTGACCGGTCCGGGGCGGTTTCCCCGCCTTCGGCGGCACTATGAAACTGTACCGGCCGACCGGTATAGTTTCGTTCATGCCGAGACCGAGTTCACGCGACCGGCTCCTCGACGCGGCGGCCGAGGTGCTGCTGTCGGACGGGGCCGAGTCGCTCACGCTGGAGGCGGTCGCGCAGCGCGCGGGCGTGTCCAAGGGCGGCCTGTTCTACCACTTCCCGACCAAGCAGGCCCTGGTCAGAGCCATGGTGGAGCGCCTCGTCGGCGCCTTCGACCAGGCGCTGGCCCGGGCCGGCGACCGGCCGGGCGACTTCCTGCGCGCCTACGTCGAGGCCACCGTGCCCGAGACGCGCGCCTCGGAGGCGCCCGACCGGGTCACCGCCGCGCTGCTCGCCGGCGTCCTGGTCGACCCCGAGGGCCTGGAGCCGCTGCGCGAGCGGTTCGCCGCCTGGCAGGAGCGGCTGACCCGCGACGGCGTGGACCCCGCCGCGGCCACCGTCGTGCGGCTCGCGGTGGACGGCTGGTGGGCCGTGCGGCTGCTCGGCCTCGGCGAGCCCGACCCCGAACTGCACGCCCGCACGCGTGCCCACCTGATGGAGCTGATCACCCGTGCCGCGAACGACTGAGACGCTGATGGCCCGTGCTGCGCACGACTAAGGCGCTGATGCTGGCGACCGACGTCGGCTTCGTCGCCTACTTCACCGTCACGGGCCTCGGGCTGATCCCGCCCGAGTGGGCCTTCGCCGGCTACACCGATCCGGTCATGGTGGCCTGGAACTGGTCGTTCCTCTGGATCGACCTGGCCGCCAGCGCGACCGGGCTGACGAGCCTCTGGCTGCTCAGGCGCGCCTCCGGGCCGGCGGGGACGCCGCTGATGCTCGTCTCCCTCGTGCTCACCATGGCGTCCGGGCTGATGGCCGTCGCGTTCTGGACGTTGCGCGGCGACTTCTCGCTGATGTGGTGGATCCCGAACCTCTACCTTCTGCTGTTCCCGCTGCCCGCCGTGGTGGCGCTCGTCACGGGGCCGCGCCGGAGCCCGGCGACCGGCGAAGCTGCCGTGGATGACGTCGGCGTCACGGACGGTCTCGACGTGGCGGATGACGAGCCCGTCGCGCCTCAAGGCCCGTGATCAGCTCGGCGAAGAGCTCGGCGGCGTCGTCGACCGCCGCCCGGTCGCCGGTGGCGAGCAGGTCCAGAAGCAGTCCGCGGCCCACGGCGAGCGAGAGCCGGGCCGCGCGGGCGGCTTCGCGCGAGGGGAGGCCGTGCCTGGTGAGCATGTCCGTGACCGGACCGGTCCAGGCCGCGACCACCGACTCGCGGAACCCGGCCGTCCACGGGCGCCCGTTCAGGGCATGCGCGTAGATCTCGAAGAACAACCGCTCAGCCGGCGCGAGGACGGGGTCGCTGACGCGCTTCCAGAAGGCCCGGGACAGCTCGGTGAGATCGTCGGTGCCGGCTTCAAGCGTCGCCAGGGCGGCGCGCTGGCGAGCCTCCATCAGGTTGACGATCTCGACCAGCAAGCCGTCACGTGATCCGAAGTGGTAGTGCAGCATGCGATGGCTCGTGCCGATCGCCGCGGCGAGTTCGCGCATGCTCAGATCGCTGAAGCCGACCTCCTGCAGGTGCTCGACGCAGCGTTCGAGCAGCGCCTCTTTCGCGGTGCCCGACATGGCAGCCCTCGTGGTCATGTTCCACATGGTACATGTACCGTTTGGTACATCATGGTGTGACCTGCTTGGAACGGAGATCCTCATGCGGACGTCGACCACCATCGCGGCTCCCGTCTCGGCGGTTTGGACGGTTTTGCTCGACATCGAGCGCTGGCCCGACTGGACCGGTACCGTGACCACGGCCAGGTGGCTCGACCCGGGCCCGACGCGGCCGGGACGACGTGCGCGCCTGACCCAGCCGCGGCTGGGCGGCGCGGAGTGGGAGATCACCGAACTCGACCAGGAGCGGTCCTTCACCTGGGCTCGGCGCTCGGCCGGCGTGACCACGGTCGGGGGGCATCTGCTGTCCGCGAGCCCGGAGGGCGGAACGATCCTCACGCTCAGCATCGATCACTCCGGTCCCCTGGCCGGTGTGGTCCGGCTGCTCACGGATCGGCTCACCCGGCGGTACATCGACGCCGAGGCACATGGCCTCAAGGCGTACTGCGAACGCTGACCGCGGCTCCGTCAAGGTCGAGGAACGACGGGCGGTGCTCTGCGCGTCACCGGCTCGCGCCGCGCCTCACCGCTGGTCCCCCGGAGGGGTGTCGCTCAGCGCTTCGGCCCAGCGGTGGCTCCAGGCGTTGAGCGGCCCGAGCGCCTCGACGAGATCCCGCCCGAGGGACGTGAGGCGGTAACCGTCATCGTGGAGGGCGATCAGGCGGGCCGCGGCCAGCTCGTCGAGCCGGGTGCTGAGCACGCTGGAGGACATGCGCTCGCAGCGCCGCTGGAGTTCGCGGAAACCCGCGGGGGCATGGCTCAGCTCCCACAGGACACGCATCGTCCAGCGCCGCCCGAGCAGGTCGAGCGCGGCCATCACCGGCCGGCCGGACGCTGATCCGCGCGCCGGCGTGCCGGGCCGGGGCACTCCTGCTGTCATGGGCGCTCCCTTGCGCTTCGCCTTTCGAAGCATCATAGTGGTTCGAAAATCGAAGCAGGAGTGCTCAGTTGCCGCGCATCGAACCGCTCGCGCCGCCCTATCCCGCCGCCGTCGAGGAGGCGCTGCGCCGCTGGATGCCGCCGGGCGTGCCGTACGAGCCGCTCACGCTGTTCCGCGTCCTGCACCGCAACGCGGAGCTGGCCTCGCGGATGTTCGTCCTGGGGGCCGGGCTGCTCGGCCACGGGCTGCTGCCCGCCGCCGACCGGGAGCTCGTCATCGCCCGGGTGACCGCGCGCGCCGGCTGCGGCTACGAATGGGGCGTGCACGCGGCGACCCTGGCCCCGCGGGCCGGGCTCAGCCCCGAGCGGCTGCGGGCGACCGCCGCCCCGGAGATCGACGGCTCCTGGCCGGCGCGCCACGCGGCGCTGCTGCACGCGGTCGACGAGCTGCACGACACGGCGCGGCTGTCGCAGCCCGCCTGGGACGCCCTGCGCGCCCATGACGAGGACGAGCAACTGCTCGAACTCCTGGTCCTGGCCGGCTGGTACCGGACCATCGGCTACCTGGCCAACGGGCTCCTGCTGGAGAACGAGCCCTGGGCCGTCCCCTTCCCGCAGGCACCAGAAGCGGCACAGGCACCGCCGTCATCGCCTTCGTCGCGACCGGGCGAGGCCGGGCAGAGCGACGGAAAGGAGCGTCGATGAGCGCGGACGGACCCCGCGTCACGATCGTCCACGCCTGCCTGCGCGACGGCCGGGGCGGCAGTCCCACGGCGGTGATGGAGGAGGCGCCGCTGACCGACGGTGAGCGCCGCCGAGTGCCGGCCCTGACGGGAACCTCGCACGCGGTCTTCATCGACGCGCCCGACGGCGCCGACGGCCTCAGCGGGCCGGTGGCCGGTCTGCGCTTCTTCACCGCCGAGGGCGAGCTGCCCGCGTGCGGCCACGGGACGGTCGCCGCCCTGGCCTTCCTCGCCGAGCGCGCCGGGAGCGAGCAGTTCCGCGCGACGCTCCGCACGCCTGGGGGCGTCCTCGCCGGCCGCGCGACGCGGGAGGACGGGCAGGTCACGGCCTCCTTCGACGCCGGCCCTGTCGAGCTGCGCGAGCCCACCGCGCTCGAACGCGACCTCGTCCTGCCGGCCCTTGGCGTCACCCCGGACCTCCTCGCGCCCGGCGCCCGGGTCGCGGCGGTGGGGCGGCCGCGCCTGCTGGTCCCCGTCGCCTCCCGCCCGGCCCTGGCCCGGCTCACCCCCGACCTCGACCGGCTGCGCGCCGCCTGCGACAGGCTCGGACTCCTGGGCTGCTACGTCTACTCCGTCCCGGAGCGCTCCGGCCGGGCCGCGGCCCGCATGTTCGCCCCGTCGATCGGCGTGCCCGAGGACGCCGCCAACGCCAACAGCACCGCCTGCCTCGCCGCCCACCTCGCCGATCAGGGGTTCACCGGCATCACCGTGGACATGGGCGACTCCCTCGGCAGCCCGTCCACGATCACCGCCGCCCCGAGGGGTCCCGTGGTCCGCCTGGGTGGAGCCGCGCGGATCACCCGCGTTCTTCACCTGCCGTAACGGACCGGGAGAGATCCACCAAGGCCGGCGGGGCGAGCACCCGAACCGGAGCCGCCCCGACGGCGCGCTGATCGAGGAAGACGGCCTCGCCTGCCCTACGCCTCCCTCTTCTCCTCCTGTGGTCACCCGCGAGGACGACGAGCGCGGCAAACGGCCCCGGGATTCTCCCTCCTGGCCGCGCACCGGCTCGGGGTCGCCCCTGCCCGGTGCGCCGTCCACGAGGACAGTGACGAAGGCGTCGCCGACGCCCTGGCGGCGGGCATGACGGTCATCGACGTCCGCGCTCACACGGGCCGGTGGCCCGCCGCGTCCCGCTCCCGTGCCGGACCGGGGGCACGACCCCGCGCGCCGTGTCCGCGCCCGTCGCCCGTTACGCCCCCTGCGAACCAGGCCCGGACGGTGTCGTGGCGGGTGGTTGAGTACGTTCATGAACGTTCTCATCCTTGGCGGGACGGCGTGGCTGGGCCGTGAGGTGGCGCGGCAGGCGGTCGGGCGGGGGCACGCGGTGACGTGCCTGGCGCGCGGCGAGAGTGGCCGGGTGGCCGAGGGCGCGGTGCTGGTGGCCGCCGACCGGCGGGCGCCGGGGGCTTACGAGGAGCTGCGGCACCAGGACTGGGACGCCGTCGTGGAGGTGTCCTGGCAGCCGGGCCTGGTGCGCGGCGCGCTGGCGGCGCTGGGGGAGCGGGCCAAGCACTGGGCGTACGTGTCGTCCGGCAACGCCTACGCCGGCCACGGCGTGCCCGGCGCCGACGAGAGCTCGCCGCTGCTGGACCCCACCGACCGCGACGAGGTGGACCGGGAGCTGTACGGCGAGGCGAAGGTCGCCTGCGAACGGGCCTCGGCCGAGGCCGTGGGCGACCGGCTGGTCATCGCGCGCGCCGGCCTGATCGGCGGGCCCGGCGACCCCAGCGGGCGCACGGGCTACTGGGTGGCGCGGGCGGCCCGCGACCCGCACGGCCCGCTGCTCGTCCCCGACTCCATGGACCTGCCCACCCAGGTGATCGACGTGCGCGACCTGGCCGCCTGGCTGCTCGACTGCGCCGAGACCGGGACGACCGGCACCTTCAACGCGGTCGGGCCCGTGCTGCCGTTCGGCGAGTGGATCGAGCTGAGCCGCGCCGTCGCCGGGCACACCGGGCCGGTGGTGCGGGCGGACCCGGCCTGGCTGCTGGAGCAGGGCGTCGCCGAGTACATGGGGCCGGAGTCGCTGCCGCTGTGGCTCGTCGAGCCGGGATGGGAGGGCTGGTCCGCCCGGTCCGGGGCCGCCGCGCTCGCCGCCGGGCTGCGCCACCGTCCGCGGGCCGACCTGCTCACGGACCTGCTGGCGTGGGAACGCGAGCAGGGGCTGGAGCGGGAGCGCCGGGCGGGGCTCAGCGCGGCTCGGGAGAGGGAGCTCCTCCGCCTGCTCGGCCCCACCGGCCAGCCGTCGGCGGCCCCGGCCGCGACCCGAGGCACCGAGATCGGCGCCGCCGGGGTCACGGACGGGTCAGGAGGCGCGTGACCTCGTCGGCGACCAGGGCGCAGGCGTCCGCCGCCGGGTCGATCAGCGGGAAGTGGCCGGCGTCCTCCACCAGCGTGAGGCGGACCGCCTGACCCGCTTCGCCGGCCGAGCACGCGTAGGACGCGGTGACCTCGGCCGGCACGACGATGTCGTCGCGGCCGTGGACGATCGTCGTGGGCACGCCCGTGGGCAGCAGCGCCGCGGGGTCGGCCGACGGGCGCCGCTCCTCGAACCGCTCCGGCCCGCCGAGGAGCTGGAGCGCGGCGTCCGAGCACACGGACAGCTCACGTGCCCGGACGAGGTCGGCGATCGGCGCGAGCGCCACGACGCCCGCGACGCGCGGGCCGGGAAGCCGCCACGGCGAGCCCGGCGGCAGCGCGTGGCGGGCGGCGGCCCACAGCGCCAGGTGCCCGCCCGCCGAGTGACCGGTCAGGACGACGCGTCCCGTGTCGGCCTCGGGCAGCGCGTCCGCCACGAGGGCGGGCAGGGCGTCGAGGGCGGCGGCCACGTCGTCGAACGTCTCCGGCCAGCGCCCCGCCGCGCCCGGCGCCGTCCCGCCCCGCCGGTACTCGACCGAGGCCACCGCGAGGCCGCGGCGGGCCAGGAAGGCGGCGAAGGGGGAGACGTGCCGCCGGTCGTAGGCCGCCCGCCACGCCCCTCCGTGCAGGACGACGACGAGCGGCACCTTCCCCGCGCCGGGGGCGGTGAGGAGCGCACTTCCCGGGCCTGGCCTGGTGAGGTCCGCCCCCTTCGCACCCGGGGCCGCGGCGTGCGCGCTCCCCGGCCCTGGGGCGGCGGCGGGAGTCCTCCCCGGCCCTGGGGCGGCGGCGGGCGCCCTCGCCGCGCCTGGATCGGCGCGACGGGGGCTCTCCGTGTCCGCGGTGACGCGTTCGGGCCCGCTGCGGGGAGCGTAGAGGTCGACGAGCTGGTCGGGGTGGGGCCCGTACGAGACGGTGGTGTCCGGCCGCGCGTGCGGGTGGGCGAAGGCCGACGCCTGCTCGGCGGCGTCCCGCTCGGCGGCGTTCACGTACCGGCCGCGAGGACCTCGGCCAGCACGCGCGCCGCCCGTTCCGTGTCCGCGAACGACACGTACAGCGGCGTGAAGCCGAACCGCAGCACGTCCGGGTGCCGGAAGTCGCCGACCACCCCGCGGGCGATCAGCGTCTCCATCACCGCGCCCGCCCCGGCGCAGCGCAGCGCGACCTGGCTGCCCCGCTCCCCGTGGCGGGCCGGGGTGATCGACTCGACGCGCCCCGGCGGCACGTACGCGGCGACGCACTCCAGGAAGAAGTCGGTCAGGGCCAGGCTCTTGTCCCGCACCGCCTCGATCGGCACCCCGTCCCACACCTCCAGCGCCGCCTCCAGGGCCAGCATCGACAGGATGTCGGGCGTGCCCACCCGGCCCCGC
Organism: Nonomuraea roseoviolacea subsp. carminata; assembly: GCF_024172185.1. Lineage (GTDB taxonomy): Bacteria > Actinomycetota > Actinomycetes > Streptosporangiales > Streptosporangiaceae > Nonomuraea > Nonomuraea roseoviolacea. The sequence goes on along the minus strand of NZ_JAMZEC010000001.1, from coordinate 8,991,885 downwards.
GGGGCCCCGTCCGCCGGCTCGTACCGTGGCGACATGCCGAAGGGCTCGCGGTGGGAGTTCCAGCCGGGCAGCGGCGAGTCGAAGCGGGGCTGCAGGTCGCGGCGGACGTACAGGTAGGCCGGCGAGCCGGGGCCGCCGTTGAGGTACTTGTACGTGCAGCCGACCGCCAGGTCCACCCCGTGCTCGTCGAGCCCGACCGGCAGCGCGCCCGCGCTGTGGCACAGGTCCCACACCACCAGCGCGCCCGCCTCGTGCGCGGCGGCCGTCACGCCCGGCAGGTCGTGCAGCCGGCCGCTGCGATAGTCGACGTGGTTCACCAGGGCGACGGCGGTACGCGGGCCGAGGGCGTCCACGATGTGGGCCGGGTCGGCGGCGACCAGGCGGCGGCCCGTCATCCGGGCCGCCGACTCGGCGAGGTAGCCGTCCGTGGGGAACGTCGTCGCGTCCACCACGATCTCGTCGCGCTCCTCGTCCGCCATCCGGACCGCGCCCACCACCGCCTTGAAGACGTTGACGCTGGTGGAGTCGCCCGCCACGACCTGGCCGGGGGCCGCGCCGACCAGCGGGGCGATGCGGTCGCCGACGCGCTCGGGCGCCGTCCACCATCCGGACTCCGTCCAGGACCTGATGCGCAGCCGCCCCCACTGCCGCTCCACCACGTCGGCCATCCGGCCGGGAACGACGGCGGGCAGCGCGCCGAGCGAGTTGCCGTCGAGGTAGACGGTGTCGTCGTCGAGGACGAACTCCGCGCGCTTGGCCGACAGCGGGTCGGCCTCGTCGAGCTTGCGCGCCTTCTCGCGCAGGGCGGCCGGGCCGGAACCGGGAGAGAGGTCAGACATGGCTGCGTGCCGTCCAGAGCTCGGGGAACACGGTCTTGGCGGCCCGCTTCTCCAGCCACGCGACGCCCGCCGAGCCGCCGGTGCCGGTCTTGGCGCCCATCGCGCGCCGGGTCGCCACCAGGTGGTCGTTGCGCCAGCGCCACACCAGCTCGGCGACGTCCGTCAGCGCCTCGCCGAGCCGCGCCAGGTCGGAGTCCTGGTCGCCGGAGTAGATCGCGGCCCACACCGCCTCCACCTCGGCGCCGGGCTCGTAGCGCTGCGACAGGTCGCGCTCCAGCACGGCCCGCGGCACGGCGTGGCCGCGCCGCGCGAGCAGGTGCAGGACCTCGTCGTACAGGCTGGGCTGGTGCAGCGCCTTCTCCAGTTCCTCGTGGACGCGCGGCGCGCCCCGGTGCGGCACCAGCATGGACGAGGACTTCTCGCCGAGCAGGAACTCCATCCGCCGGTACATCGCCGACTGGAACCCCGAGCCCTCGCCGAGCGCCGCCCGGTAGGCGTTGAACTCGGCCGGGGTGAGCCGCGCCAGCGGCTGCCAGGAGGCGTTCAGCGCCTCCAGCTCGCTGGCGCTGCGCCGCAGCGCGGCCATCGCGACGGGCAGCCGGTCCTCGCGCAGCGCGCGGCCGGCGGTCTCCCACTCGTGGACGATGACGGTGAACCACAGCTCCATGACCTGGGTGGTGACCAGGAACGCCATCTCGCCCGGGTCGTCGGACAGAGGCTGCTGGAGGTGGGTGAGGACGTCCGCGCGGACGTAGTCCTCGTACGGGGTCGTGCCCGCGAAGTCGAGGTTCGGCGACTCCTGCCGCTCGGCCTCGTCCCGGCCGTCGGCCGTTCGGTCGTCCGCTGTTCGGGCGTGTGTGCGATGCGACATCGCTGTCTCCTGGAGACGTGCCACCGGGTAGCGGTCCGCTCCCTTCCTTCAGGCGATGGAGCCCCGGTCCCCTCGGGCCCGGCCGCTCACGGCGCGACGCCGAGCCCACCAGGCATGATGGGGGATCGTGCACCGGTATGGCAAGAGGCGTCCGCTGCGTCGTCTTTTTGGGCCGGATTCCCGCGGGCCCTGTCAGCCCTGGCCGGCGTGGGTGTGGCCGTGGGCGATCTCGGGCGGGCACGGCCCGGGCCGGCCGTCCCGCCGCCACTCCGCCACGGCGATGGCGAGGGCGACCAGCACGCCGCCGACGGCGGCGCCCAGCGCCACGGTCACCGCCTCCGCGGTGTCGCCGCTCGATGTGAGCACCAGGTAGTACACGCCCGGCAGGGCCGCCGTGCCGACCGCGCCGCCGAGCCGCTGGCCCGTCTGGAGGGCGCCGCCGGCCGCGCCGGCCATCCGCACGGGCACCTCCTTGAGCGTCATGGTGATGTTCGGCGAGATCACGAAGCCGCTGCCGACGCCGCCGACGAGCAGCGCGGGGATCGCCGCCCACACGGCCACGCCCGGCGAGGCGAAGCCCAGCAGCAGCGCCGCCGCCGACAGCCCCACCACGACTCCCACGAGCCCGAGCACGGTCAGCAGCCGTCCGAGGCGCTCCACCAGCCGCCCGGCCACGATCGCCGCGCCCGCCGAGCCGATCGCGAACGGTGTGACGCACAGCCCCGACATCAGCGGCGAGAACCCCCGCCCGATCTGGAAGTACAGCGCGAAGACCAGCCAGACGCCGCTGAAGCCGATGAAGTAGACGGTCGCGAGCGCCGCGCCCGGCGCGTAGCCGCGCGTCTGCGTGATGAGCCCGGGCGCGAGCAGCGGGTCGTGGCCGCGGGCGGCGACGCGCCGCTCCCACAGCACGAACGCCGCGAGCAGCAGCGCCCCGGCGGGGAACATCCACCACAGCTCGCGCACCCCGCCCGCGTCGGCCTGCACGAGCGGGAACATGAGCAGGAACACGCCGGCGCCGAGCAGCACCACGCCCGCCAGGTCCAGCGTGCCGCGCCGGGCGCCGCGGCCGCGCGGCAGCAGCCGGGCGGCCAGAGTGAACGCGGCCACCCCGATCGGCACGTTGACGAAGAAGATCCAGCGCCAGCCCTGCTCGGCGCCCGCGAGCGCGAGGATCAGGCCGCCGGTGATGGGGCCGACCGCGCTGGAGACGCCGACGGTCGCCCCGAACAGGCCGAAGGCGCGCCCGCGCTCGGTGCCCTGGAACATCTGCTGGATCAGGGCGGAGTTCTGCGGGGCGAGGAAGCCGGCGGCGATCCCCTGCGCGAGCCGCGCCGCGACCAGCAGCCCGATGGTGGGGGCGGCTCCGGCGGCCACGCTGCACAGCACGAACGCGGCCAGCGCGACGAGGAAGATGCGCCGCCGGCCCATCGCGTCGCCCAGCCGCCCGGCCAGGACGAGGGAGAGCGCGAACGTGAGCGCGTACCCGGAGACCACCCACTGCACCTGCGCGGGGGAGGCTCCGAGGCCGTGCTGCATGGAGGGCAGGGCCACGGCCACGATGGTGACGTCGAGCAAGATCATGAAGCCGACGACGAGGGTGACCGCGAGGGCCTTCCAGCGCCGCGGATCCGGTCCGGTGTTCGCGGACCCTGGTTGCATGGGACCTCCCTCCGTGAAGGCCGCCGCCCGCGGGGGCGGCGCTCGGCACGGTCTGAGACGGCCCCGCGGCGGTCCTCGGGCGGTCCTCGGGCGGTGCCCGGCCGTCCTCGGGTGCTCCTCGCGTCCTCGGGTGCTCCTCGCGCGGGCTTCCGGGTGGCCCGGGGGCGGTGTCGGCGGGCTGCCACGGGCCGCCATGCCTATGGCAGGAACAACGCCTCCGGGGCGGCGGGCATTTCGCCCGCGCCCCGATCGGCGACTCCGCCGCAGGTCAGCGCTCGATGAGCGTGACCTCCAGGGAGTAGTGCGAGGCGCGGTAGACGTGCGAGCCGTGCTCGACGGCGCGGCCCTGGTCGTCGTACGTGGTGCGGATCATGGTGAGCAGCGGGGCCCCGCGCCGCTCGCCCAGCAGCTTCGCCTCGCTCTGGCCCGCCGCGCGGGCCCCGATGCGCTGGTTGGCCACCCGCATCCGCACGCCCGCGCCGCGCAGCAGCTCGTACAGGCCGCGCGTCTCCAGGTCGGTGGCGCCGAGCCGGGCCAGGCCGAGGGGCAGCCAGTTGTGCAGCAGGGCCAGCGGCTCGCCGGCCGCGAACCGCAGCCGCTCCAGGTAGAGCGCCTCGGCGCCCGGCTCCAGGCCGAGGATGGCCGCGATCTCCTCGTCCACGGTCCGCGGCTCCAGGGCGATGACCCGGGTGGCCGGCTCCTGGCCCGCGCGGCGCAGGTCGTCGTACAGGCTGGTCAGCTCGACCGACCGCTTGACCTGGCCGTGGACCACCTGGGTGCCGACGCCGCGCTTGCGCACGAGCAGGCCCTTGTCCACGAGATACTGGATGGCCTGGCGGATGGTGGGCCTCGACAGGCCGAGCTTGTCGGCCAGCAGGATCTCGTTGTCGAGCCGGGAGCCGGGCGCCAGGTCGCCTCGCCGGATCGCTTCGGCGATCTGCTCGGCCACCTGGAAATAGAGCGGCACGGGGCTGGATCGGTCCAGGTCGATCGCCAGATTCGCGGTCATGCTGATCAGGTTAACGCAGGTCATAATGTCCAGACAAATGCGGCGGTCATGGGCCGCGTACGGCATGATCGGAGGGGGAGCCCCGCCGGGAATGGGCAGGGGAGTCCTCGTACCGTGGTGTCGAGACACCGCGGCGCCGATGCCACCGAGGGGGAGCCGGGCATGAACGCCACGCCACACGACGACACGCAGTTCCCGCACGACGCGCTGCTGGAGACGGCCGTCGAGGCCGCCCGGGCGGTCGGCCCGCGGCTGCGCAAGGCGTTCCGCTCCCGGCCGGAGGTCTCCACCAAACGCGACTTCCAGGACCCCGTGACCGAGCACGACAAGGCGTCCGAGGAGACCATCCGCGCCGTCATCGAGGGCCGCTGGCCCGGCAGCGCCGTCCTCGGCGAGGAGGGCGGGGCGACCGGCTCCGGACGGCTGCGCTGGTACGTCGACCCGATCGACGGCACCGCCAACTTCGCCGCCGGGCTGCCGTTCTTCTGCGTGTCGATCGCGGCCGCCGTGGACGGGGAGCTGGTCGCGGGCGTGGTGTACGACCCGGTGCGCGACGACGAGTTCACCGCCTCCACGGCGGGCGCGTGGTGCAACGGCACGCCCATCCGCAGTTCCGGCGCCACCGGCGACCGGGAGGCCATGCTGCTGACGAGCTACCCGACGCCGCGCGACATGTCCGCCGAGGGCGAGGACGCGCTGCGGCGCTACGGCCGGTTCCTGACGTCGTTCTCGGCGGTGCGCCGGGTGGGCAGCGCCGCGCTCAAGCTCGCGCACGTCGCCGCCGGATGGTCGGACGCCGCGTACGGCACGCGCGCCAACCCGTGGGACGTGGCGGCCGGCGCCCTGCTCGTCCGGCAGGCGGGGGGCGTCTACCTGGGCGACCCGCTCGCCACGGGCGACTACCTCGCCTGCGTAGGCGGCTTCGACCTCGCCTCCTCGGCCCTGTCCGAGGTCGCCCCCTGACGACGCGAGCCCTCTCCGGTCGCTCGTAAGGGGGCTTCTGGCGCCAGGCGTACGTGCCCCGGCCTCGGGGCGGCTCAGACCGTGGGCAGGCGGCGGGCCAGAGCCGGCAGTTCGGCCAGCGACGTGATCCGCGGGAACCCCGCGGGCGGCGGCTGCACCCCGAGGCGGTCGAGCCACACCGACCGCATCCCGGCCGCCGCCGGCGCCGTCACGTCGTTGACCACGTCGTCGCCCACCAGCAGCACCTCGCCCGGCGCCAGCCCGAGCGCCCGCGCAGCGGCCGTGTAGGAGCCCGGGGCCGGCTTGTAGTGCCCGTCCAGCACCTCGCCCGTCAGCACCGGCCCGACCCGCCCGTCGAGGCCGATCGCCCGGACCTTCGCCTCCTGCATGCGCTGCGAGCCGTTCGTCAGCACCCCCAGCCGGAATCCCTCCAGCGCCGCCACCGCCTCCGCCGCGTCCGGGTAGGCGCTCCAGCTCTGCCGGTAGCGGCTGGCGTACGCGCCGAACGCCGCGTCGAGGTCGTCCGGAACGGCGACGGCCAGTTCCACGCACAGCGCCCGGATCCGCCGGCGGCGCTGCTCCTCCAGCGTGCACTCGCCCGCGTGCCAGGCACGCAGGTGCGGCTCCTCCAGCGCCTGCCACAGCGCGGCGACCTCGGCCAGGCGCGGATGGCCGGGAGCGTGGGCGGACACCCAGTCGATGACCGCCGTGTCGGCCGCCGAGCGGTGGTCGAGGAGGGTGCCGTCGAGGTCGAGCAGGACGCCGCGGATCACACCCCTATCCTGGCACCCTTCTCGGCGAGGATGCGCGCCGCCGTCTCGGGCGGCGGATAGCCCAGCGTGAGCCCGCGCACCGACAGCGGCGCCCGCCGGAACGAGCCCTCCGCGTCGTCGCTCAGCACGTAGCCGAGCGCGGGGGAGGACGCCCGGTGCGCGGCGAGCGCCTCCGCCTCCTCCTCGCCCAGGTCGCCCGGCAGCGCCCGCCGGTAGTCCGCGATCAGCGCGTCCATGTCGAACAGCCGCCCGTACGGCTCCGACGACCCCGCCACCACCCGCACCAGCCCCTCGCCGGCGTGCCGGGCCCGGTAGACCAGGGCGGTGCCGCCGCTGCGGGCGAACCAGCGCATCGCCTCCTCCACCGGCAGCGTGAACACCCCGAAGGGCTTGCGCCCGTACAGCAGCGCCTCGGCGATCCACCGGTCGCACCAGCGCTCGTCCCGGTACGGCGACGGCGCCGTCGGCCCGGCCGTCAGGCCCTGGGCCAGCACCGGGTTCCAGGCCGAGACGAGGGGGCTGGTGAAGCGGGGCATGCGCGGGCCGTCGCAGCGGCTCAGCACGTAGCCGTACCAGATCGCCACCACCTCGATCCGCCGGCCGGGCAGGAAACGCTCGTAGACGCCGTTCATCACCTGGCCGTTGTCGGCGTGGCGCCACGGGCCCGCGGGGACGCCCTCGCCCACGGGCGCCGGGGGAGTCCGGTAGTCGGGGCGCAGCATCCACGTGTAGGCCACGGCGTGGGACCTTCCCGGTCGGCGTATGCATGACTGGTCTGGATCAAGTGGTGGCCATCGTGCATCAAGCGCGAGTATGTTGCAACACACCAGGTCCCGGCCTGGTTCCTGCTCGCCGGCGTGGGGGATTCGACGTATGCATACGATCGTGGCGGCGCGGCTGGCCGCGTTGCGGCACGCCCGCGGGCTGTCCATGAAGACCGCCGCCGACGCCGCCGGGCTGAACACCTCCACGGTGTACCGCGTCGAGCACGGGCACGTCGCGCCGCGCGAGTCCACCACCGACACCCTGCTGGAGCTGTACGGCGTGCACGACGCCGCCCAGCGCCGGCACGTGCTGGCGCTGCTGCGCGGCGAGCGGCGGCCCGGCTGGTTCGACGCGCCGGAGATCCCGCTGTGGCTGTCGCGGTTCCTGGCGCTGGAGGACGAGGCCGCGCGGGTCGACGCGTACGCGCCCATGTTCGTCCCCGCCCTGCTCCAGACGCCCGCGTACGCCGAGGCCACGGTCCGCGCCTGCGGGCATCCGGGCATGACGTCCCAGCAGGTCCAGGCCGGAGCCGGGACGATCCTGCGCAGGCAGGAGCTGCTCGACCGCGACGGCGGCCCGCTCGTGCGGGCGGTCGTGGACCGCAGGGCGCTGCTCGACCCGCCGCTGGCGTGCCCGGCGGACCGGGTCGCGCAGGTCGACGCGATCGCGGCGGCGGCCCGGCGGCCCGGGGTCGCCGTCCAGGTGGCCCGCCCGTGCACCGAGACCGGCCACCTCTATCACGGGCCACCGTTCACGCTGCTGGGATTCGCCGGGCGGGACCGGCCGGGCGTGCTGGTGCTGCACCTGCTGCACGGCTCGACCGTGGTGGACGACCCCGGGACGGTGGAGGCGCACGAGGAGGCGTTCGCCCGGCTGTCGCGCTCGGCCCACGACGTCGCGGAGACCCCGGCCGTGCTGGACGGCATCCGCGCCGAGCTCACCGCGCTCACCACCTGACCGGCCGGCCGGACGCGGCGGCCGGTCAGGCCGGACGGCGGGTCAGCCGGTCGGGGGGTGGTCGCGGCGGTGGTCGCCCGCCCGTCGCACGTGCTCGATCATGAGCCGTTCGGCGTCGGCGCCGTCGCCGCGCTCCAGCGCGTCCAGGATGCCCTCGTGCGCCTCCAGCTGGTGCGGCACCTGGCCCGGGTCGAGCCACAGCGAGGCGGTGGCGGGCACCGGGAAGCTGTCGTGCACCGCCCGCGCGTGCTGCCCCAGGAAGGCGGGGCCGCCGATGTCGGCGATGCGCAGGTGGAAGTGCCGGCTCTGCTCGCCGAGCCGGTCGAGCCGCCCCCCGGCCGCGTCGCGGGCCATCGCGGCGTGCAGCTCGCGCAGCCAGCCGAGCTCCTCGGGCGTGATCCGGGTGGCGGCCAGCCGGGCCCCGAGGCCCTCGACCACCGCGCGCAGGCCGTAGAACTCCTCCAGCGCGTCGTCGCCGAGGTCGACCACCGTGGCGCCGTGGTGGGCCTCGTAGCTGATCAGCCGGTCCTTCTCGAGCCGGCGCAGCGCCTCGCGGACGGGCGTGACCGACACCCCGAGGCGGCGCGCGATCGCCGCCGCGCGCAGCGCGGTGCCGCCCGGGATGCGGGCGGAGCGGATCTCCTCGGCCAGCACGCCGTAGACGTAGTCCGCCTTGCTCATGGGCGGGGTCACGGAGGGGCGCGGATCGGAGCTGGGCATGCCCTCAGTCTCTCGCACGAGGGCCGGCGGTTGACCTGGAACCTATTTCTTATACGTTATAAGACATGACGAGCCTCGCCGACCTGCGGGTCATCGACGCCGCCACGCTGTTCGCCGGCCCCTCGGCCGCGATGATGCTGGGCGACTTCGGCGCCGACGTGATCAAGATCGAGCACCCCCGGCGCGGCGACCCGTCGCGCGGGCACGGCGCCTCGGTGGACGGCGTCGGCCTGTGGTGGAAGTCCCTGTCGCGCAACAAGCGCGCCGCCGCGATCGACCTGTCGCGCCCCGAGGGCCAGGAGATCCTGCGCCGCCTGGCCGCCCGTTCCGACGTGCTCGTCGAGAACTTCCGCCCCGGCACGCTGGAGCGCTGGAACCTCGACCCCAAGGACCTGCTGGAGCTCAACCCCCGGCTGATCGTCGCCCGCATGACCGGCTTCGGGCAGAGCGGCCCGATGGCCCGGCGTCCCGGGTTCGGGACGCTGGCCGAGGCGATGAGCGGGTTCGCGGCCATGACCGGCGAGCCCGAGGGGCCGCCCACGCTGCCGCCGCTCGCGCTGGCCGACGGCATCGCCGGCCTCGCCATGTCGTACGCGATCATGGTGGCGCTGCACGCGCGCGAGCGGACCGGACGCGGGCAGGTCGTCGACATGGCGATCATCGAGCCGATCCTCGGCCTGCTCGGCCCGCAGATGAGCGCCTACAAGGCGCTCGGCGCCGTGCCGCGACGCACCGGCAACCGCTCCAGCAGCAACGCGCCCCGCAACACCTACCGCACCCGGGACGGCCGCTGGCTGGCCGTGTCCACCAGCGCCCAGGCGGTCGCCGAGCGCGTCGTCACGCTCGTCGGCCGGGCCGACCTGGTGGCGCAGCCGTGGTTCTCCAGCGGGGCCGGCCGGGTCGCGCACGTGGACGAGCTGGACGAGGCCGTCGCCACCTGGATCGCCGCCCGAGACGCCGACGAGGTCATCGCCCGCTTCGAGGAGGCGGAGGCGGCGGTCGCCCCCATCTACGACGTCCGGGACATCGCCCGCGACCCGCAGTACGCGGCCCTGGGGACGTTCGTCGAGCTGCCGGACGAGGAGCTGGGCTCGGTGACCATGCAGAACGTGCTGTTCCGGCTCTCGGACACGCCCGGCGAGGTGCGCTGGCCGGGCCGGCCGCTGGGACACGACACCGACGAGGTGCTGGCGGAGCTGGCCTACGGGGCCGAGGACATCGCCGGGCTGCGCGAGAAGGGCGTGATCGCATGACGTCCCGTGATCGCGTGACGTCCCCGGCGTCCGGAGTGCCCGCCGTCTCCTGGCTGTACGTGCCGGGGGACCGGCCGGAGCGGTTCGCCAAGGCCGCCGCCTCGGGCGCGGACGTGGTGATCATCGACTTGGAGGACGCGGTCGCGCCCGCCCGCAAGGACGAGGCCCGCGCCAACGCCGCCGCCTACCTGCGCGAGCGGGCGTCCGATCCTGGGGACGTGGCCGTGCACGTGCGGGTCAACGACCTGACCACGCCGCGAGGCCGCGACGACGTGGCCGCGCTCGCCGGGCTGCCCGGGCTCGACGGCCTCCGCCTGCCCAAGGTCGAGTCGGCCGCGGTCCTGGACGCGCTCGGCGACTGCCCCGCGCCCGCGTACGCGGTGCTGGAGTCGGCCGCGGGGGTCCTGGCGGCCTCGGCCGTCGCCGCCCACCCGCGGGTGGCCGGTGTGGCGCTGGGGGAGCAGGACCTGTCCGCCGAGCTGTCGGTCACCGACGTCGCCGCCCTCAACCAGCTCCGCCTCCAGGTCGTGCTGGCCGCCGCCGCGGCGTGCCTGCCGCCCGTGCCCATGTCGGTCTATCCGAACGTACGGGACGAGGAGGGGCTGCTGGCGTCGTGCGCCGCGGGGCGGGCGATCGGGATGTTCGGCCGGGCGGCCATCCACCCGCGCCAGATCCCGGTGATCCGGCGGGCCTTCACGCCGACCGAGGAGGAGACGGCCCGGGCCGCGGAGATCGCCGAGGCGGCCGAGCGGGCGGAGCGCGAGGGGCTGGGGGCCGTCGCGCTGCCGGACGGCCGCTTCGTGGACGCCCCGATCGTGGCCCGCGCCCGCCGCACCCTGGCTCTGGCCCGCCACCTCGCCCCGCCAACCGCCTGATCCGCCGCCCTTCACCCGCCCTCACCGTGACGCCTTGCCGCCTGACGTGCCTTGCCCTCTCGGCGGGCTCGCGTCTCTCAGGGGGAGGGGAGCCGGGAGGCGGCGTCGGGACCGGCGAGAGGGCGGACGGTGGCGGCACCCTAGCGCGAACGGGACGCGCGAGAGGGCGGTAGGTGGCGGGGCTCGGGAGGGGGACGGGCGAAGGCTCGGGGCGGTGGCGGGTCGGCAGAGGGGAAGGCGGTCAGGGGACCCAGCGGGCCGAGAGTTCGGCGTCCTCCGGGGCCGGGCCCGGCAGGGCGGCGTGGGAGGCGGGGCGGCGCAGGGCGTCCAGCAGCAGCGCCAGGTACCGGTGCCGGAGCTGCCCCGTACGCTCGTCGTCGCCCAGCTTGACCGACGCCATCTGCTCGAACAGCAGCGCGATGTCCGCCGTCGTCACGTCCGGCCGCAGCACCCCCGCCTCCACGGCCCGCGCGTGGATCCGCGTGGCCAGCTCGGAGGCCCGCACCGCCGCCGCCCCCAGCTCCGGAGTGGGCTGGAAGGTGCCGGCCAGCTTGATGGTCAGCGAGCTGCTGTCGGCGTCCACGATGCCGCGCATGTAGCCGGCGAACGCCTCCCAGGGGTCGCCCTGGTCGTCCAGCGCCTTCTCCGACACCGCGATGTAGAGGTGCAGCCCGTCGAGGCACAGCTTGCGCAGCAGGTCCTCCTTGCTGGGGTAGCGCCGGTAGAGTGCGCTGATCCCGACGCCGGCCCGTTCGGCCACCGCCGCGATCGGCGCGCCCGGGTCGGCGGTGAAGACCGCCCGCGCCGCCTGCAGGATCAGCTCGTCGTTGCGCGCGGCCTGGGCCTTGCGGCCGCTCATCGGTGGAGTCGTCATGCCGCTCACTATAGCGGAACGTAGCTTTCCGTTCCAGGCTTCTGATGCGCTGGTCCGCATGTCTATACAAAGAGTTGATGTTGAGGTACAACCGGGGCGAGCCTGATGGTCATGGAGGTGTCCTGTGAGACGAACCCCTGTCGTGCTGGCCCTGCTCTGCGCTCTGACGCTGGGCGCCTGCTCCTCCTCGTCCGGGGGAGCGGGCGCGCAGAGCGCCCCGGCCTCCGGCTCCGCGCCGCCCGCGGCCGGCGGCGGCACGTTCGCCGTCATCACCCACGCCTCGGCGGGCGACGCGTTCTGGGACGTGGTGAAGAACGGCGCCGAGGCGGCGGGCAAGCAGTACGGCGTCACCGTGACGTACCAGGGCGACGGTGACCCCGGCAAGCAGTCGCAGCTCATCGACCAGGCCGTCTCCCAGAAGGTGGACGGCCTCGTCGTCTCCATGGCCAACCCCGACGCGCTGAAGGAGGCCGTCGGCCGCGCCGTCGCCGCGAAGATCCCGGTGGTGACGATCAACTCGGGCGCCGACTCCTCCAAGGCGTTCGGCGCGATCACCCACGTCGGCCAGTCGGAGGACGTGGCCGGGCGCGGCGCCGGCGAACAGCTCAGGGCGGCGGGCGTCACCAAGCTCCTGTGCGTCGTCCACGAGGCCGGCAACGTGGGGCTCGACCAGCGGTGCAAGGGCGCCGAGCAGGGCCTCGGCGGCACGGTCGAGCGGCTCCAGGTGGACGTGGCCAACCTCGCCGACGTCACCTCCAAGGTCGCCGCGAAGCTCCAGTCCGACAAGCAGGTCAACGGCGTGCTCGCGCTCAACCCGGCCGTCGCGGTCGCCGCGCGCGACGCGGTCAAGGACTCCGGGTCGCAGGCCAAGCTCGCCACGTTCGACCTGTCGGGCGACGTCGTGACGGCCATCAAGGACGGCGAGATCCTGTTCGCCGTGGACCAGCAGCAGTACCTCCAGGGGTGGCTGCCCATCACGTTCCTCACCCTGTACAAGAAGAACCTCAACACCGTGGGCGGCGGGCTGCCGGTCAACACGGGCCCCGGCTTCGTCACCAAGGACAACGCCGAGCAGGTCGCCAAGCTGGCCGAGGCGGGCACCCGATGACCCGGGCCGGAGGGCCGTCGTGACCGCGGTGCCGGCCGGGCCGACGAGCGGGTCGCCCGCGCCGGCCTGGCGCGGCGGCTGCTGATCCGCCCCGAGCTGGGCGCGGTCGTCGGGCTGGTGGCGGTGTTCGCGTTCTTCGCCGCGCAGTCGCCGGTGTTCCGCTCGCCGCAGGGCGTCGCCAACTGGCTCGACCCGGCGGCCACGCTCGGCATCATGGCCGTCGCCGTCGCGCTGCTGATGATCGGCGGCGAGTTCGACCTGTCGGCCGGCGTCCTCACCGGCACGACCGGCCTGATCCTCGTCACCCTCGCCACCCGCTACGGCCTGGACGTCTGGACGGCGATGCTCGTCGGCCTGGCCGTGGCGCTGGCCGTCGGCTTCGCCAACGGGCTGATCGTGACCAGGACCCGCCTGCCCAGCTTCATCGTCACGCTCGGCACGTTCCTCATGCTCCAGGGCGTCAACCTCGGCGTCACCAAGGCGCTCACCGGCACCGTGCAGGTCAGCGGGCTGCGCCGGGCCGCCGGCTACGAGGGCGCCCGCGCGCTGCTGGCCGGCACCGTCGAGATCGGCGGCACGCCGTTCCGGGTGGCGATCCTGTGGTGGCTGCTCGTCACGGCCGTCGCCACCTGGGTGCTCATGCGTTCCCGCGCGGGCAACTGGATCTTCGCGGTCGGCGGCGACGAGCAGGCGGCACGGGCCGTGGGCGTGCCCGCCGCGCGCACGAAGATCGCGCTGTTCATGACCACCGCGTTCGCGGCCTGGCTGGTCGGCTCGATCCTCGCCCTGCGCTACACGTCCGTGCAGGCCAACATCGGCATCGGGCAGGAGTTCATCTACATCATCGCCGCGGTGATCGGCGGCTGCCTGCTGACCGGCGGGTACGGCTCGGCGATCGGCGCCTCCGTCGGCGCGGTGATCTTCGGGATGGCCGACAAGGGCATCGTGTTCCTCGGCTGGGACGCCGACTGGTTCAAGTTCTTCCTCGGCGCCATGCTGCTGCTGGCCACGCTCGCCAACCGCCTGGTCCGGCGGTACGCCGAGGAGGTGAAGCATTGATCATCGAGACGCGCGGCATCGGCAAGACGTTCGGCTCGGTGCTGGCCCTGCGCGAGGTGTCGATGGGGGTCGCGGCGGGCGAGGTCACCTGCGTGCTCGGCGACAACGGCGCCGGCAAGTCCACCCTCATCAAGATCCTGTCGGGGGTGCACCGGCACGACGCCGGGACGTTCCTCGTGGACGGCCGGGAGGTGCGCCTCGGCAGCCCGCGCGAGGCGCTCGACCGCGGCATCGCCACCGTCTACCAGGACCTCGCCATGATCCCGCTGATGTCGGTGTGGCGGAACTTCTTCCTCGGCTCGGAGCCGCGCCGGGGCCTGGCCTTCGACGTGGCCCGGGCCCGCCGGACCGCCCGCGAGGAGCTGCTGGCCATGGGCATCGACATCCGGGACGTGGACCAGCCCGTCGGCACCCTGTCGGGCGGCGAGCGGCAGTCGGTGGCGATAGCCCGGGCCGTGCACTTCGGCGCCCGGGTGCTCATCCTCGACGAGCCGACCTCGGCACTCGGCGTCAAGCAGGCGGGCGTCGTGCTGCGCTACATCGCCCGGGCCCGCGACCGGGGGCTCGGGGTGGTGTTCATCACCCACAACCCCCACCACGCCTACCCGGTGGGCGACCGGTTCCTGCTGCTCAACCGGGGCACGAGCCTCGGCGAGTACGCCAAGGCCGACATCACCCGCGAGGAGCTGACGGCGCTGATGGCCGGCGGGGCGGAGCTGGAGGAGCTGGAGCACGAGCTGCGGCGCGAATGACGCCGCCGAAGGCCGGCCGCGGGCTCGTTCGCGGGCTCGTGCGTGGGCTCGTGCGTGGGCTCGTCCGCGGGCTCATCTGCGGGCCAGGGCGAGGGGCAGCAGGACGTGGTCGACCAGGCGGCGGGCCAGGTCGCCGTCGACCGGCTCGCCGCTGATCAGCCCCCGGAAGAGCAGGGCCGCCGGCCCGAGCTGCCACAGCAGCTCGGTGTCGGCGGCCGCCGCCAGCTCGCCCCGGTCCCAGGCCCGCTGGAACACCTCCAGCATGAGCCGCCTGCGGCCGGTCACGTAGTGCCGGTCGACGGCGGCGGCCAGCTCCCTGTTGTGCCGGATCTCGCCCACCAGGCCGGCGATGACGTCGCCGAGGGGTTCCAGCTCGGCGACGAGGAACTCCATGAGCCACAGCAGGTCGCCGCGCAGGCTCCCCATGTCAGGCACCTCGGGCAGCGGGGAGGCGGCGCTGACGAACGCCGCCACCACGAGGTCCGCCTTCGTCCGCCACCGCCGGTAGACGGTCTGCCGGCTCGCCCTGGCCCGGGCCGCGACGGTGTCCACGCTCAGCCGGTCGTAACCGGTCTCGCGTAACACCTCGAGGACCGCGCCGAGCAGCTCGGCCTCGCGTGCGGGACCGCCCCGCAACGGGGTCACGGACATGACCATTAGAGTAAGCGCGCGCCCGCCCGGACTGTAAGGCCCCTCAGGGCGCGGACTGCGTCCCGGGCGGGGTTTCGCGCCCGCTCACCGGAGGGTGGCGAAGAAGGCGCGCACGTCCTCGACGTACGCCGCCGGCTGCTCCAGGGCGGCGAACGTGCCGCCGCGCTCGTGCTCGACCCAGCCGACGATGGCGTTGTCGCGCTCGGCGAAGCGGCGGATCGGCCGCAGGATGTCCTTCGGGAACACCGAGATCGACGTGGGCACCGTCGCCGGCTTGAGCTCCCACTCCACGCTCGTGTCCTGGTCGGTGTCGGGCGTCTCCACGAACGAGCGGGCCGCCGAGCCGGCCGTGTTGGTCAGCCAGTAGAGCATGACGGTCGTGAGCAGCC
This sequence comes from Nonomuraea roseoviolacea subsp. carminata, assembly GCF_024172185.1. GTDB lineage: Bacteria > Actinomycetota > Actinomycetes > Streptosporangiales > Streptosporangiaceae > Nonomuraea > Nonomuraea roseoviolacea. The sequence continues at coordinate 8,976,365 of NZ_JAMZEC010000001.1, read as the reverse complement.
GGTCGTCGGGGATCGGCTCGTCGCTCCACTCGTGGTAGACGCTCGCGAACCAGGCCAGCAGCGCCACCGGGGAGTCGGCCATGCCGTACGCGAACGTCTGCGGCCGGGCCGACTGGATGAGCTTGTAGGCGTACTGGTCGGTCAGGTAGCGCTCGCGGAAGGCCATGCGCTCCTGCTCCACCTCGGTCAGCCCGTCCAGCTCGCCCGGGGCGCCGATGGGGAAGCAGATGATGCCGTTGCCGTGCATGCCGGCCACCCGCTCGGGGGCGAGCACGCCGACCTCGCGGGAGATCCACGTGCCCCAGTCGCCGCCCTGCACGCCGAACCGCTCGTGGCCGAGGCGCGTCATCAGCTCCAGCCACGCCTTCGCGATCCGGGTCGAGCCCCAGCCGGTCTCGGTGGTCGGGCCGGACAGGCCGTAGCCGGGCAGCGACGGGATGACCAGGTGGAAGTCGCGGGCCAGCGGCTCGATCACGTCGAGGTACTCGACCGGGGAGCTGGGCCAGCCGTGCGTGATCAGCAGCGGCAGCGCGTCCTCGCGGGGGGAGCGCACGTGCAGGAAGTGGATGTCCTGGCCGTCGATCCGCGTGACGTACTGGTCGTGGGCGTTCAGCTCGGCCAGCGCGCCGTCCCAGTCGTAGCCGGTGCGCCAGTGGGCGACCAGGTCCTTCATGCGGGCGAGCGGGACGCCGTACCCCCAGCCCACGCCGGGGACCTCGTCCGGCCAGCGCACCCGGTCGAGCCGGGTCCGCAGGTCGTCGAGGGCGGCGGGGTCGGGCTCGAAGCGGAAGGTCCGGATGTCGTTCGGGGTCAAGCCATGCCTCCATCGTTTCGGTACGCTGTACCGTACAGCATACGGTTCAGCGCGCGCAAACGACGCCTGAGTTGATCTACTTTGTAAAGGCGGTAGCTTGGAGGTGTGTCCTCCTCGTACCTCACCCTGAAGACCGCCGTCGAGCACGAGACGGAGGCGCGGCGCTCCCGGTTCGTCTGCGCGGTGGCGCCGGTGAGCGGGGTCGAGCAGGCGCAGGAGTTCATCGCCGAACGGCGCCGGATCCACGCGGCGGCCACGCACAACTGCACCGCGTACGTGATCGGCCGGCGTGTGCAGAAGGGCGACGACGACGGCGAGCCCGGCGGCACCGCGGGCACCCCCATGGTGCAGGCCCTGGTCGGGCGCGGGTTCAGCGACGTGGTGGCCGTGGTGACGCGCTACTTCGGCGGCGTGCTGCTCGGCGCCGGCGGCCTGGTCCGGGCGTACGGGTCGGCGGTGACGGAGACCCTCGACCGCGCCGAGGCGGTGCGCATGGTGCCGGCCCGGCTGGTGCGCGTGTCGGTGGCGCACGACCAGGCGGGACGGGTCGAGAACGGCCTGCGCGCGTCGCGGTACGCCGTGCGCGACGTGGCCTACGGCGCGGCGGTGGAGTTCGCGGTGGCGGTGGGGGAGGACGAGGTCACGGCGTTCACCGCGTGGCTGGCGACGCTCACGGCGGGGCGGGCCCGCGTGGAGACCGGCGAGAGCATCCACGTCCCGTCGCCCTGAGCGGGCGAGGCGCTCAGCCCTCCAGGATGTCCTGAGCGGGCGAGGCGCTTAGCCCTCCAGCGTGTCCTGAGCGGGCGCGGTGCTCATCCCTCGGGCGCGGCGCTCATCCTTCCAGGGCGTACTGCATGACGCGGAACTTCGCCTGGGCCTCGGCCAGCTCCGACGCCGGGTCGGAGTTGCCCATGATGCCGCCCCCCGCGAACAGCCGGGCGCGGCGCCCCTCCACGACCGCCGAGCGCAGCGCGATGCCCCACTCGCCGTCGCCGTGGGCGTCGATCCAGCCCACCGGACCGGCGTACCCGGCGCGGTCCATGCCCTCCAGCTCGCGGATCACCTCGATCGCCCGGCCGGTCGGCGTGCCGCCGACGGCGGCGGTCGGGTGCATGGCCGCCACGACGTCCAGCACGGACGCCCCGTCGGCCAGCCGTCCCGTGACGTGGCTGGCCAGGTGCTGGACGTTCGGCAGCACCAGCAGCTCCGGCTCGTCGGGGGTGTGGAGCGAGGCGCAGAGCGGCGCGAGCGTCTGCCGTACCGACGCGATTGCGCACTCGTGCTCGTGGCGGTCCTTCTCGGAGGCGAACAGCGCCGCGCCCCGGGCGACGTCGTCGGCGGCGCTGGTGCCGCGCGGCGTCGTGCCGGCCAGCACGAGCGACTCGATGTGCTTGCCGGTACGGCGGACCAGCAGCTCGGGGGTGGCGCCCACCAGGCCCGCGACGGAGAACGCGTAGCACTCCGGGTAGCGGCGGCTGAGGCGGGCCAGCAGCAGCCGGACGTCGATGGGCCGCTCGGCGGTGGCCAGCAGGTCGCGGGCGAGCACGACCTTCTCCAGCTCGCCCGCGCGGATGCGGCGCGAGGCGCGGGCGACGATGTGCTCCCATTCGGGCGCGGTGAGGCTGCCGTCGCTGTAGGTGATGCGGCCCGGCGTGCGGATCGGGGCGAACGGCGCCAGGCGCGGCTCGCCCACGGTGGTGAGCCAGGCGCGGCCGTCGCGGCGGGCCAGGATCGTGCGGGGGACGATCAGCGTGGAGCCGGGCGCGTTCTCGTCGAAGGTGAACGTGCCGAAGGCGACCGGTCCGGAGCCGGGCGTCTTGACGGCGTCGTCGATGTGGGCGTCGCCGAGCACCTCGGCCAGCCACTCGCGGGCCCACGCGAAACGGCGCGGGCCCGGCGGAACCTCCACCCGCGCGGCCTCCCCCCAGCCGACGAGCCCCTCGCCGTGCCGGATCCACGCGAACGGCGCGGTCTTCGGCAGGGAAGCCAGCAGGTCACCGGGGTCGCCCACGGGGGTGGTGCGAACCGGTAGCGGGCGGGTGGTTCCGAGCGCGACACTCACTCAAGACACTCTATGCGGGAACTGAACACGTTCGACTGTGACCCCCTGGAATGGGTGGTAACGGTCATGAATCCAAGAAGAACCTGCATATTTGCGGACGTGCGGCGTTGTTAGTGGTATCTCCGTCTCATGCCCGCTCCACGACGGGACTGTCAAGCCGCGATATGAAGTCGGTTGTGAAATGGCCCACCTTCCCTGCCGGTCATAGTGGGTCCAAGATCGGATCCCTACTTTGGGGGCCATGATCCCTCGCCTCCTGGCCGCCGCGCTCCTCCTGTCCGGCTCCGGGGTCCTCTGCGGAGCCGGCCCCGCCACGGCCGCCACCGGCGTGCCCGTGCCGACGTCGATGGTGGCGCTCGGCGACTCCATCTCCAGCGGGTTCAACGCCTGCGGCTGGTACGTCTCGTGCACCTCCCGCTCATGGTCCGCCGGCGACAACGCGGAGGTCGCCAGCCACTACCGGCGGCTGCTGCGGCTCGACGACGACATCCAGGGCCACAACCGCAACCTCGCCGTGCCCGGCTCCACCAGCGCCGGCCTGATGAGCCAGGTGCGCCAGGCCGTCGAGCTGAAGCCGGGCTACGTGACGATCCTCATCGGCGCCCAGGACGCGTGCGTCGGGACCGAGCGCGAGATGACGCCGGTGACGCTCTACCGGCAGCGGCTGGACGCGGCGCTGGCGGCGCTGCGCGACGGGGTGCCCGGCGTGCGGGTATTCCTGGCCAGCATCCCCGACCTGCGGCGGCTGTGGCAGGTCGGCAGGAGCCACGCGCTGGCCCGGACGTTCTGGACGGCCGGGCACATCTGCCAGTCCATGCTGGCGCGTCCCGCGTCGGTCAAGCGGGCCGACGTGGCGCGGCGCGCGCGGGTGCGCGAGCGGGTGATGGCCTACAACGAGCAGGCGGCCGAGGCGTGCGCCGCGCTGGGCGACTCCTGCCGCACGGACGGGGGAGCGATCTTCCGGTACCGGTTCACGCTCGACCACATCAGCAAGTGGGACTTCTTCCACCCGAACGCCGCCGGACAGCGGGTGCTGGCCGAGGAGACGTTCAGCCACGGCTTCGAGTGGTCCGACGACACGGACGACACGGACGACACGGACGACCGGCAGGACGTCAGGTGACGCCGCGCGGTCACCGGCACTGGGCGAGCATGGTCCGCTTGTCGGCGGGAGTGACCGGCACGTCGTACTTGACGGCGACCTGGGCGAAACGCGTCACGTAGGCGCAGCGGACGCGGCGGCGGGGCGGCAGCCAGCTCGCCGGGCCGGAGGCGTCCTTCTGCTCGTTCGCGGCGCCGTCCACGGGCAGGAGGTTGAGCGGGTCGTTGGCGAAGTTCAGGCGCTTGGACATCGGCCAGCGGGCGGCGGCCATCCGCCAGGCGTAGGCGAGCGGGACGACGTGGTCCACCTGCACCTCGTCGGCGGCGGACTTGCGCCACGCGATGGCCTTGCCGGTGTACGGGTCGGCCAGGCGCATGGCGACGACCACGCACCGCGACCCCTTGCGGTAACGGACATTCTGGCCGTCGCGGGCGAGCAGGTCGTCGCGGGTGCGGCAGCCGTTGCCCGCGTACGGGACGCCGGGGGCGGTGTCGGCCCAGTTGTCCCCGTACCGGGTGCGCGCGTACCCCGTGGCGGAGCCGCGGCCCTTCACGCGCAGCCGGGAGATGAGCCTGCGGGCGGCGGCCCGGTCGGCGCCGGAGGTGATCGGCGCCAGCCCGGGGCGGGTGCCGCCGGTGTTGGCGAGCGGGCTGGTGGCGGTGCTGACGGCGGCGGTGCCGGTGGCGTGGGTGCCCTTCGCGGCGCCGAACAGGGAGATGACGAGGACGCCTCCCGCGATGAGGGCGACCGTGTCCTTTGTGCTCAAGCACGCCTCCGATGGGGGGTGATGGGTGTTGGGCACAGATCTCTAGAGAGATTCCCGGCATAGCCGACTTCGACACGTCAACGCCAGGCCGTAGAGCCGCACGAGCGGGCGGCCGTGTGCGACGGCGATCCTCTGGTCCCTGGCTGTCGCGTGCGGCGGGGGCCTACTCCCTGGCTGTCGCGTGCGGCGAGGGTCTACTCCCTGGCGGTCGCCCGCGCGGCGAGCCCCTGGTCCCTGGCTGTCACACGGCGCGGGCCTGGTCCCTGGCTGTCACACGGCGAGGGCCTAGTCCCGGGCGGTCGCGCGTGTGGCGAGGGCCTCCAGTTCGGCGACCGCCTGGTCGGTGGCCGTCTCGGCGGCGATCTCCGCCGCCAGCCGCCGCGCCTCGCGCCGGTAGGAGGGCTCGTCCAGCACCCGGGCGACCGCCTGGGCGATCACGGGGGACGAGGCCGACCTCTTCACGGTGACCCCGGCCCCGGCCACTTCGACGTGCCGGGCCACCTCGGCCTGGTCGCGTCCGAGCGGCACGCACACCAGGGGCACCCCGGCGGCCAGGGACTTGACGGCCGTCCCGTGGCCGGCGTGCGTGACGGTCACCGCGGCGTGGCGCAGCGCGACGCTGTGCGGTCCCGCCGCGGTGACGAGGACGTTGCCGGGGGCGCGGACCGTCGCCGGGTCCACGGCCGGGCCGGTGGTCAGCAGCCCCCGCACCGGCAGCGTGCCGAGGGCCTCGGCGATGCGCTCCAGCAGCGCGCGCTGGTTCATGAACGACGAGCTCAGGCCGACCAGGACCAGCGGCGCGTCGCCCGCCGGCAGCTCCAGCTCCCCTGCCCAGGCCGGGTCGTCGAGCCGCGGCCCGACGTGCCGCAGGTGGTCGGGGAAGCGCCTGCCGGGGTAGTCGAGGGCGCGCGGCGACAGCACGAGCAGCCGGTCGACGCGGTCGAACGCGCCGGCGACGGAGCCCACCGGCGGCAGGCCGCTCGCGACGCGGGCGGCGTTGAGCGCCGGCCGTCCCTTCTCCCACGGTTTGAGGATCAGCGCGGTCACCACCCGGTCACGCAGCCGCCCCAGCGCGCCCTCGGCCGGAGCGAGGCCCGGGCCGGGCGGCGGCGCCCCCGGCGTGGGGAACGGATACAGCGTCGTCACCAGCGAGGCCACGGGGATCCCGGCGGCCTCGCCGGCGGTGATCGCGCCGAGCAGCATGTGCTCGGCGACCAGCACGTCGGCCGGGCGGGCGCGCAGCTCGGCCAGGGTGTCGCGGGCGTAGTCGGCCGCCGGCCCGCAGACGATGCGGTCCCTCAGCCGGGCGAACGCGCCCAGCGGCGTGCGGGCCTCGAAGTCCTTGATGACGTCCTTGGCCGGGTCGCCGGCGTCGCCCTGGGGCGCCGTGGTCCAGGCGATCGGCTCCGCGCCGGCGGCGGCGACCTCCTCGTGCAGTGAGCTGTCGGCCAGCACCCGTACGTCGTGGCCGCGTTCGCGCAGCGCGCGGGCGATCGACAGGACGGGCGGCACTGCTCCGCCGCCGGCCCAGGTGGCGAACAGGAAGCTCTCAGGCATCGGGTCTCTTTCGGGGGTCGATCGAGGTCAGCAGGTCGCGCATGGCCCGTTCGGCGTCCTCGCGCGACAGGCCGAGGTCGCGCCGCCACAGCTTCCACAGGTAGACGTCAGTGGCGGCGTGGTGCAGGTTCAGCGCGTGCTCCCGGGCCGGGCCCGAGACGGGGAGGCGGTCGGCGAAAACCTGCTCCAGCCAAGCCCGATGCAGGTCGCGCGCGTGGGCGGCCGCGCGGGCGATGGCCGGGACGCGATCCATCTGCGCGGTCCAGAGCACGTTGGCGTCGCCCTGCCGCTCGTAGTCGGCGAAGAGCGCGGCCACGATCGCCGCCACGTCGCCGGTCGGCGCCCTGCGGGTGAGCGCCGCCTCCGCCGCCAGCCGGTCGGCCACGGCGTCGGCCACGCCGTCCTTGCCGCCGAAGTGGTTGACGATCGTCTGCACCGACACGCCCGCCTCGTCGGCGACGTGCTGGAGTGTGACGTCGTCGTACCACTGGCGCATCCACAGCGCGGCGGCCGCCTCCACCACGCGGGTGCGCGTGGCCTCCATGGCCGCGGCGCGAGCCCCCATGCGGTAGGGGCGCCTGGCCTCATTTTCCATGGAGTCATGTCTATATTCAATTTAGCTCTTGGTCAAATGAACTCGACGATCCAGGAGCATGGCCGCCGGACGTGGCCTCCAGTCGGCGGTCAGCCGGGCGCACGGGAGCGGCCGAGCGACCGGTCGGCATGACAAGACCCCGGCAGGTTCTTCCTGCCGGGGTCTTCCCGGTGCTTGGCGTCTGTCAGGTGCGCCGGCTGGGCTGCCCGCCCGAAGGTCTCCCGCGGGGGCTCGCCTGGTCGCGGGTAGGCGCGGCCGGAGGGAGGCGCGGGTGCCGGTCCGAGGTCTCGTGACCGTCCCTCGTATCGCGCCGACTCCGCCGCGTGGGCGAGGAGAGCGCCGCGTGAGCCGGCGCGAGTCCGCATTCACCCGGCGGCACCGAACCCCCTGGTGACGGGGAAGACGGGCCGCCGGGTGAGTGCCGCACGCCGGGCGCGGTCGGGCTACGCGGGCGGGGCCCCGTTGAGGGTCTGGCGGCGCAGCTCGAAGGCGCCCCGTCCCGGCACGTCACCCGGCCGGTCGAGCCCGCGGACCCGCTCCGCCGGATCGGCGGCCTGGCCGCGGGCGGCGTCGCCGGGCTCGTCATCGGGGTCGCGGGCGTCCTCGGGGTCGTGGAGGCCGTCGGAGTCGAGGAGGTCGTCGGCGTCCCCGGCCTCGTCGTTCTCGTCCCGGGCGTCGCGCGCGTCCTCGGCGTCCTCGGCGTCGTTCCGGGAGGCGTCCTGAGGTCCGGACGCGTCCTGAGGCCCGGACGCGTCCTGCGCCGTGCCGGCGGCGGGCGCCGGGGGCTCGGGCTTGACGTACGTGCCGTTACGGCGGGCCAGCAGCTCCTCCAGCAGGGCGTCCCACTGCGCGCCGACGGCGTCGACGTCGTACGTGCGCGCCGTCTCCAGAGCCCCGGCCGCCAGGCGGCGGCGCAGGTCCTCGTCCTCGATCACCCGCATGATCGCCGTGGCGAGGTTGGCGTTGGTACGGGGCTTGACGAGGAGCCCGTCCACCTCGTCGGTGATCATCTCCTTGGGCCCGTGCGGGCTGTTGAAGCTGACGATCGCCAGCCCCTTGGCCATGGCCTCCAGGATCGTCATCGGGAAACCCTCGTGCCGCGAGCTCAGCACGAAGATCGACGCCTTCTCCAGGTCGGCGCCCACGTCCGTCGTCGGGCCGGGCAGCACGACCTTGCCCTCCAGGCCGGCCTCGGTGATCTGGGCGCGCAGGTTGTCCTCCTGCGGCCCCGCGCCGTAGATGCGCAGTTGCCAGTCAGGGTGCGCCTGCGCGACCGTCTCCCACGCGGTGATCAGCCGGTGGAAGCCCTTGAGCCGGGTCATGCGGCCGACGGCCACGACCACCTTGGCGTTCAGGTCGGCCTTGCCGCCGCCCATGGGCGGAACGGCGTTGGGGATCCGCACCAGGCGCTTGGGCTTCTTCGGCAGCGTGTTGCGGTAGTCGCGCAGGTCGGCCTTGGTCAGCGTGGTGAGGGCGTCGAAGCGGCGGTAACGCCACTTGATGAGCTCCTGCATCGGCTCGACCTGGGTGCGCAGGGCCACGTGCTCCTGGCCGACCGTGATGACGCTCGGCAACGCGAGCTGGGCCATCGCCAGGTTCAGCCCGGGCCGGGTGGCCATGAGGACGCCGGTGTCCAGGGAGCGGATGTAGCGGGCGAGCTGGAGGTCGGTCCACAGGTTGAACCGGTGGTACGCGGTCTCCTCCTTGGGGATCAACCGGCTCGGCATCTTCGACAGCCACGCGCGCATCGGGTCCGAGCTCGGGTTCAGCCGGTCGTCCAGGAAGCGGAACTTCACCCGCGGGTCGATCGGGAAGAACGGCTCCTCGGCTTCCTTCAGGATGCTGACGATCTCCACGTCGTGCTCGCGCGCCAGGTAGCTGGCCAGGTTGAACACGGTCCTGATCGTGCCGCCCATGCCGTACGCGTGGAGCAGGAGGATCCGCACCTGATGAATGGAAGGGGGCGGTGCCTTGCGCACCTTGCGCCGGTTGTAGCCCTTGTACAGCCTCACCATCGCCGACTTGCCCTTGCGTGCCAGTGCGCGCACTTGAGGGGTCCCCCTTGACTTGAGAGTGTCACAACACACATGGCCGGTGGTGAGCCGCTCTCACCACCGGCTTATTGTCTCGCTTCGGCGGAGTGCACCATTCATCCCCGTGGCACTATCCCCACCTATGATCATTAGACGCCGCAAATGGTCTTAAGGTTGCATCGGTGATCGAGCCGAAACCAACCCATCGGGAGCGGCGGGGGGTGGGCAGCCGGGACGTGGCCGCGGCTGCCCGTCAGGTCACCGGCTAGACCTCGTCCGGCTTGCGGGTGTCCTTCTTCGCGTCCTTGACCTGCCTGCTGGTCTTGATCGCTTCCTTCTTGGACTTGCCGGACTTGGTGGCCGGTTTCTTCTTCGTGTCTGCCATGGTTTCCCCCGTGTGACTATGGTGCCCGAATGGCACACTAAGCCGCTTAATACCCATTCAGCCACGAAACACGACATAGCATCATCGGTGAGGGTGCATGGCGTCAGCCTCAGGGGCCTCAACGGCGTCAGAGCAGGGTGAGCTGCTCCGGCTCGGGGCCGGCGGCGGGCGGCGCCGGGGGAGGAGGCGGACCGATGCGGCGCCTCTGCCGCGCGGTGGCGGTGCCCACCTTGTAGCGCTCGGCCAGGCCCCTGACCTGCTCGACGATCCGCCCCTGGTAGGCGCGCGGCGCGTAGGCGCCCCTGCCGTACAGCTCCAGGTAGCGCGGCACGAGACGCGGGTGCTCGCGGGAGAGCCACGCCAGCCACCACTCGCGCGCCCCCGGCCGCAGGTGGAGCACGATCGGCGCGATGTGCGTGGCGCCCGCCTCGGCGATCTCCTTGACCGTGCGCTCCAGCTCGGCCGGCGAGTCGGTGAGATACGGCAGGATCGGCGCCATCAGCACGCCGCAGCCGATGCCGCGCTCGTTGAGCGTGGCGCACACCTCCAGGCGCCGTCGCGGGTCGGGGGTGCCGGGCTCGACCGAGCGCCAGGCGTCGGCGTCGAGGAAGCCGACCGAGACGTTGACGCCCACCTCGGTGACCTCGGCCGCCTCGGCGAGCAGGTCGAGGTCGCGCAGGATCAGCGTGCCCTTGGTGAGGATCGAGAACGGGTTGGCGGCGTCGCGCAACGCGCCCAGGATGTCCGGCATGAGCTGATACCGGCCCTCGGCGCGCTGGTAGCAGTCGACGTTGGTGCCCATGGCGACGTGCCGCCGCCGCCAGCCGGGGGCGGCCAGCTCCCTGCGGGCCAGCTCGGCGGCGTTGACCTTCACCACGATCCTGGAGTCGAAGTCGGCCCCCGCGTCGAGATCGAGGTAGCGGTGCGTGTTGCGGGCGAAGCAGTAGACGCAGCGGTGGCCGCAGCCCCGGTACGGGTTGATCGTGTACTCGAACGGGACGCGGCTGGCGGCCGGCACCCGGTTGATGATCGACCGGGCGTGGATCTCGTAGAACGTCATGCCCCGGAACTCGGGGGTGTCGAAGGTGCGCGTGACGGCGTCGCGGGCGAACAGCGGCACGACCGGATCATCCGCATTCGTCTCCGTCAGACGGAGGTTGTCCCAGCGCATGCCACTGATTAGAACAGAGGTTCGAGCGTGATCGCAAACGGAAAAGAGGCGGCAATTACCTGACAGGGCGGGGGCTAATGATCTTCAGGGTTGGGCAGAACACCCGCACAGAGCTTGCGTTCCGGAGGTGCACCCATGGCCTGGTCGCAGGACGAGGAGCGGTTGCTGGCACAGATCGAGCGGCACCTCGTCGATGACGATCCCCGTCTCGTGGCGCGACTGGAGTCGTTCAACGAGCGAGTCCGCCGCAACGAGGCGAAGGCCGCCGGCCAGGGACGCCTCATGCGGAGGCCGCGCCGCTCCACGGTCATCATCCTGATCAGCTGGGTGCTCATCGCCACGCTGGTCGCCACCCTGCTGGTCATGGTGCTCCAGCACGGAGGCGCCACGTCCTTCTGATCCCGCAATTCCCGGCTCGGCAGCTGTGTAGCCGTCTTGGGTGGATTTTTGAGGCTTTGTTTGGTGATCGGGTGCGGCGTCCGTAGGAGTGGTAGGCGTCCGTAAAAGGGGGAAAGGCGGGGCTCTCTCGGACGTCGGCCGTCGCGGCCGCCGTGCGGCGGCCGCGCGTGGCCGGCATCGGGGTGAACGGGCTAGAGGTCCTGGACGTCCGGCCCGGTCGAGCCGCCGTACGTGGCGATCTTGTACTCGGTCGCCGCGAGGGAGAGCGTCAGCTCGCGGATGCGGCGGCGGATGGTGTCGCGATGTTCGAGCAGCATGTCGAGCCGCTCCGGCACCGTCTCCTGCCCGGCGTCGACGAGCGCGATGTAGTGCTGCAGGTCGCGCATCGGCATGCCGGACAGCCGCATCCGGGTCAGGAACACCAGGCGCCGCACCGCCTCGGCGTCGTAGACGCGATGGCCGTAGTCGTCGCGGGCCACCTCGACCAGCCCGGCCCGTTCGTAGTAGCGCAGCGTGTGCGCCGAGATGTCGAGGAGGTCGGCGACCTCGGCGATCGTCATCGACTCGGGCACGACGGCCGCGTCGGTGAGCGAGTGGATCGCCTCGACCGTCAGCGGCGCGTCGTCGCCGAGCGTCTCGAGCGCCCTGGTCATCAGGTCGTCGGTGGCCATGACAGCCAGCCTAGACGGGCCGGACCGACGACGGGGCGTCGGGGAAGTCGGCGCTGCGGGCGATGGGGGCCCACCGCTCGACCTCCTCCAGGCCGCGCCGGTACACCCCCGAGATCCGCTCGACGGCCTCGCGCCCGAGGGGCAGCCGCAGCGGCACCTCGTCGCCGTGCGCGAGGGACACGATGATCTCGGCCGCCCGCGCCGGGTCGCCCTCCTGCAGGCCGTCGGCCCCGGCCATGTCCGCGCGGACGGCGGCGAGCAGGTCGCGGTAGGTCTCGGACGCCGCGGTGAACTCCAGCACGTCGGCCTCGTTGAAGCCGGTGCGGAACCGGCTCGGCTCCACGATCATCACGCGGATCCCGAACGGGGCGACCTCCCCGGCCAGGGACTCCGACCAGCCTTCCAGGGCGAACTTCGACGCGGAGTACGCGGACACGCCGGGGAAGGACATCCGCCCGCCCTGGCTGCTCATCTGCACGATCGTCCCGGTGCCGCGGGCGCGCATGCCGGGCAGCGCCGCGCGGACGAGCGCGGCGGGGCCGAACAGGTGCAGGTCCATCAGCTCGCGCAACTGCGCGTCGCCGACCTCCTCGACCGCTCCGACCACGGCCCGGCCCGCGTTGTTGACCAGCACGTCGAGCCGGCCGAAGCGGTCGAGGGTGTCGCGCACGAGGCCCTCGGCCGCGGTGACGTCCCGGGCGTCGTGGGCGGCGACCATGAAGGTGTCCGGGTACGTGGCCTGCAGGTCGGTCATGCTCTCGGGCCGGCGAACCGCCGCCACCACGTTGTCGCCGGCCGCGAGCGCCGACTCCGTCAGTGAGCGTCCGAGGCCGCGGGACGCGCCGGTGATGATCCAGGTCTGTGTCGTCATGGCGGTGACGCTATGGCTTCGAGCGCGCTCGAACGCAAACCCGGGCGACGCATGCGTTTCCGGCCGCCGGGGTCTATGCGGATGACGCTCGCCGACGTACACTCGTAGACGAGTATTCGTTGACGAGTGAGAGGGGCCGAGGATGGCGAAGCGGCGGAAGGTGGGCAGCCTGCTGGCGCTCGCCGTGCTCTCCGTCGTGGTCCAGCGCCCGATGCACGCCTACGAGATGGCCTCCGTGCTGCGGGCCCGTGGCAAGGACCAGGACATGGCGATCAAGTGGGGGTCCCTCTACACCGTCGTCCACAACCTGGCCAAGCACGGCCTGCTCAGGGAGGCCGGCAGCGACCGGCAGGGCGGGCGCCCCGAGCGCACCGTCTACGAGATCACCGCCGAGGGCCGCGCCGAGCTGGCCGACTGGACGCGCGAGCTGCTGTCGGACCCGGAGGAGGCGCCGCGCAGGTTCGAGGCGGGACTGTCGGTCATGGGCGGGCTGCCGCCCGAGGAGGTGACCGCCCTGCTGCGCCGGCGGCTCGCCGCGTTGGACCGGCTCACCGCCGCCCAGCGCGAGGCGCTGGAGCGGGACGCCGGGGAACTCCCGCGGCTGTTCGTCCTGGAGTCGGAGTACGCCCTGGCGATGCGCGAGGCCGAGGCGGCGTGGACCCGGTCGCTCCTCGACGAGCTGACCGGCGGCACGTTCCCCCGGCTGGAGGAGTGGCGCGCCGTCCACGGGGCGGGCCGGATGCCCGCGGACGTCGCCGAACTGGCCGAAAGGGGGCGTGACACGGACAGACCCGAACACGCATGAAGGCCCCGGCGGAGGTGCGGGAACACCGCCGCCGGAGCCCTCGGAAAACCTCGAAGCGAAACCCGCGCGGGGCGGATCCCGGCCACGAGATGGCACTCGCAAGCATATCCGGGCCTCCCCACGTGGCATTTCTGACACGTCCACACCACGGATGGGGAACGACCATGAGCGACGTGAAGACCGCCGTCCAGCACGTGACCTCGGCCGACGGCACCACCATCGCCTACCGCGCCCTCGGCTCCGGGCCCGGGGTGGTGCTGCTGCACGGCATGATGCAGAGCGGCCCCAGCAACATCGAGCTGGCCCGCGCGCTGGCCGGCACGCACACCTGCTACGTGCCCGACCGGCGCGGACGAGGGGCGAGCGGCCCGCGGCGGCCGGGACACAGCGCGCGCAGCGACGTCGAGGACGTCTGCGCGCTGCTCGACGCCACCGGGGCCCGCGACGTCATCGGCGTCAGCGCCGGAGCGATCATCGCCCTGCTCACCGCGCTGTCCCGGCCCGACGTACGGCGGGTCGTCGCGTTCGAGCCGCCGCTCGGCCTCGACGGGGCGGGCGACCCGGACTGGATCGCGCGGTTCGACCGGGAGATCGCCGAGGGGCGGATCGAAGCCGCGCTCGTCACCGGCATGCTCGCCGCCCGCCTGGGGCCGCCCGGAGCCGGGCTGATGCCCCGGCGGCTGCTCGAACGGCTCACCACCGCGTTCATCGCCCGCCAGGAGCGCGACGGGGACGGCGAGGAGCCGGGCTTTCGCGAGCTGGCCCCGACGATCCGCCACGACGGGCTGCTGGTGGCCGAGACGGCCGACCTCGTGCCCCGCCTGCGGGAGCTGGGGGCCGAGGTGCTGCTGCTCGGCGGCACCAGGAGCCCTGCGTACCTCAAGCGCGCCCTCACCGCCCTGGAGGGCGTGCTCCCGCACGCGCGGCGGGTGGTGCTCAAGGGCGTCGGCCACGAAGCCACCGGCAACGCCGCAGCCAGGGGCAAGCCCGAGCTGGTGGCCCGCGAGATCGGGCGCTTCCTGACCTGAGCCCCGCTCGGAGGCCGCTGAAGAGTGGGCCGGGGCCGCGGAGGGCCCGGGGTCAGAGGCCGCGGAGGAAGGCGGCGGCGATCGGCGCGGCGACCTTGCCACCCGTGCCGCCGCCCTCCACCACCACCGCGAACGCCACATCGCCCTTGAACCCCATGAACCAGGCGTGCGTCTTCAGCTTGTCGCCGGTGCCGTACTCGGCCGTGCCGGTCTTGCCGTGCGTGCCGGCCGGCAGGCCCGCGCCCTTGGCCGTGCCCTTGGTGACCACCGCCGAGGTCAGGGAGTGCATCGCGTCCTTGACCCCGTCGGGCAGCGGGTGCTCCTGGGCCTTCTGGGGCAGCCCCGGCACGAGCGTCGGCGGGCGCCAGGTGCCGTCGGCGATGGCGGCGGCCACCGACGCGATCGACAGCGGGCTCGCCGTGATCCTGGCCTGCCCGAACGCCTCGGCGGCCAGCTCGGCGTCGGACTGGGCGCGCGGCATGCTGGCCTTGGTGGCGGGCACGCCGATGTTGAGCGGCTGGTTGAAGCCGACCGACTCGGCCGTCTCCAGCAGCTTGTCGGCGCCGAGCCGGCGCTCGGCCATCGGCGCGAACGTGGTGTTGCAGGAGTGGGCGAAGGAGTCGAGGAACGACAGCGACCCGAACTCCTCCTCCTCGGAGTTGCGGATCTTCAGCCCGCCCACGGTCGCGTACTTGGGGCAGGTGACGGAGTCGCCGGGCGCGACGCCCTCGGCGAGCAGCCCGATCGCCGTCACCGCCTTGAACGTGGAGCCGGGCGGGTAGCGGCCGTCGAGGGCCCGGTTGAAGCCGCCCACGTTGTTGACCACGGCCAGGATCTCGCCCGTGCTGGCCTTGAGGGCGACCATGGAGGTGGGCTTGTCGACGTCCTTGACCGCGGCGACGGCGGCGGCCTGGGCACGCGGGTCGAGGGTCGTCTTCACCTCCTCGCCGTCGGTGCCCTCGATGGTGTGCAGGGTCTTGTCGCCGACCTGGATCTCGGTGGTCGGGGTGCCCGCGAGCCGCTTCTGGAACGTCTCCTGCAGCCCGCCCCGGCCGACCGCCTGACCGACCTTGTAGGCGTTGCCGAGCTTGGCGACGTCCTTCTTGGTGGCCTTGTCGAGGTAGCCGACGAGCTGCTGCACCGAGCCGCCGGCCTTGCCGTCGTCGATGCGGCCGCCGTCGGCGTCGGTGATGCCCGCGCGGTGCGGCCAGCTCGTCTTGATCTTGAAGGACGCGCCGGAGGCGAGCGACGGGTGCAGCGTGGCCGGGGTCCAGTCGACCTTCCAGGCGCGGTCGGCGACCTTGAGGTCGATCCGCCCCTGGTAGGTCCAGTCGCCGATGTTCTTCAGCTTCAGGGTCGCGGTGTACGGCACGCGGGCCCGGTCGTCGGACTCGGTGACCTGCCCCAGCTTGATCTGCGTGGACTCGACGGCCAGGGCGGTGCGCATCTGGTCGTAGGCGGTCAGCGGCTGCTGGGTGGCCAGCTCGGCCCGCATGGCGGCCGTGTCACCGGCCTGCCAGGCCGCGGCGTAGCGCCGGGCGGTCTCGGCGGGTGTGCCCCGCGTGTGCAGCAGATACCAGGCGCCGCCCCCGGCGGCGCCCACTGCCAGCACGGTGATGCCGGATACGATCGCGATGGTGCGGCCACGCGCCACTGGTCAGCCCCCTGGTCCTCGGCAGCGCTTGCTCGGTGACCGAGCTTAGCCGTGCGCGCCGTCCGCCGGGTCCGAAGCGGCGATCTTGGACGCTGCCTGGCCGGCCGTGGAGCCGTTCCGCCCTGAGCCGTTCGACGCGGATCCGTTCGGAGACGCGGACCCGTTCGGAGCCGTGGACCCGTTCGGCGCCGGCGTGTCGCCGCTGGACGCGGCCTTGACGCTGGCGGCGTACGCCGGCACGTACTCCTGGCCCGAGAGCCGCTGGATGGCCGCCATGATCTCGTCGGTGACCCGCCGGCGGTCGCGGGCGTTGGTGTGGCTGCCCTCGAACGTCATCGGCGCGCCGATCTTGATGCCGATCCGGGCCGGGCGGGGCACCTTGGCGCCGACCGGCAGCACCTTCTCGGTGCCGCTGAGCGCGACGGGCAGCACTGGCGCGCCCGTGCGCAGGGCCAGCCACGCCACGCCGATCTTGCCGCGGTAGAGGCGCCCGTCGGGCGAGCGGGTGCCCTCGGGGTGGATGCCGAACAGGTCGCCGCGCTCCAGCACCTCGGTCGCCGCGTCCAGCATGGCCTGCGCGGCGTGGGCGCTCTCACGGTCGATGGGCAGGCTGTTGCCCAGGCGCATGAACCAGCCCGCGACCGGATTGCCGGAGAAGTACTCGTTCTTGGCGACGAACGTCACCGGCCGCGGCAGCAGCGCCGGCAGCAGGAACGAGTCGAGCACGGACAGGTGGTTGGCGGCCAGGATCGCGGGCCCCGTCCTGGGCACGTGCGCCGCGCCGGAGATGTGCGGGCGGCACATGGCGTGCGCCAGCGACGTGGCGGTGAACTTGACCACTTGGTACAGCAATGGGCTCTCCTGGCGGATCGTCGGTCGGCCACCCCACCATAGAGCAGGCGCCCCGGCCGGAGCCGGGGCGCCTGGAAAAGCATTGAGGCCGATGTGGCGGTCGCCTCCTCGGCGAGGTGCACAACACGGCTCCAGCCGAACGGTATTCCGTGAAGGCGGTAATTTGCGGCCCGGGGGACACAGACCACATCGGCCACTCGACTCTAACGGACATCCGGTGACGCGTATTCCATCGGACCCAAAGATTCGGTCACGTCCTGGTCCACTCCGGCTGCGCGACGTCGAAGACCCGCAGGTCGCGGCCACGCAGCGCCACTTCGGCGAACTGCCACAAAATCGCCCCGGTCGGCGCGTGGACCACGATCGAGGGGCCCAGCGGCATCTGCAGCAGCCCGGCGGCGGTCCAGCGCGGCACCCCGGGGGCCAGGAAGCGCTCCAGCGGCACGGCGTGCACGGAGGCCACCTCGCGGGCGTCGGCCACGGGCCGCTGCCGGCCGCCGAACGCCACGACCGGCGTGATCGCGAACCCGGAGTCGGTGACGTAGTCGTCCAGCAGCCCCGCCACCTCCACGCCGCGCACCGCGGTCTCCTCGGCCAGCTCCCGCAGCGCCGCCTCGGCCGGCCCCTCGCCGTCCTCCAGCCGCCCGCCGGGCAGCGCCCACTGGCCGGCGTTGCGGCCGTGCGGCGAGCGCCGGATGAGGATCGTGTACGGGACGCCCGCGTCGTCCTCCAGCACGCACACGGTGACGGCGGCGCGGCGGACGCCGGGCGCGGGCGGCGCCTCGCGGCGCGGGAAGGCGGCCAGGCGGGAGGCGACCAGCTCGCGCAGCTCGCCGAGGAGGGGAAGCACCCGCCCAGCATCGCACGCCCCGCACAGGCCCCCGGTACGCCACAGGACCGGGCATCGCGCTCCCACGCCCCCTCCCGGCCGCCGGGGAGCGTCATCACACCCCCGGGGCGGCCCCCGGCAGCCGCACGGTGACGCTCAGGCCACCCTCGGGCCGGGCCTCGGCGGTGACGGCGCCGCCGTGCGCGTCGCAGATGGCCCGCACGATGGACAGCCCCAGCCCCGCCCCCCGCGCCGAGCGCACGCGGTCGCCCTGCAGCCGCCGGAACGGCTCGAACAGGTCCTCCACCTCGTACGGCGGGACCGCCGGCCCGGTGTTGACCACCGTGACCACCGCCTGGCCGTCCTCCCGGCGCACCCGCACCCGCACCTCGCCGCCGCGCACGTTGTACTTGGCCGCGTTCTCCACCAGGTTGAACAGGCAGCGCTCCATGAGCAGCGGGTCGCCCGCCGCCAGGGCCGGGCGCAGGTCCGCGTGGACGGCGAGGGGCCGCTTGCGCCCGGCCAGGTCGAGCTGGTCCAGCACGGTGCGCGCCACCTGCGCCACGTCCACGGTCTTGCGCACGGCCAGCTCCTGCTCGGACTGGGCGAGCAGGAGCAGGCCCTCGATGAGCCGCTCGTAGCGGGCGTTGGTGCCGAGCAGGGCGCGGGCCAGCGCCTTGAGGTCCTCGGAGGCGGCCGGTTCCTCCAGCGACACCTCCAGCACGGTGCGGTTGATGGCGAGCGGGGTGCGCAGCTCGTGCGAGGCGTTGGCGATGAAGCGCCGCTGCCCCTCGAACACCTGGTGCAGCCGGTCGAGCATCGCGTCGAAGGTGTCGGCCAGCCGCTTGACCTCGTCGGGCGGCCCCTCCAGCGCGATCCGCTCGTGCAGGTTGCTCTCGGACAGCCGGCGCGCCGTCTCGGTCACCCGGTCGAGCGGGCGCAGCGCCCGGTCGGCGACGAGGTAGCCGAGCACGACGGCGAGGACGCCGAGCAGCACCATGATGATCGCCGACGAGCGCAGCATGTCCGCCAGGACGGTCGCGGCCCGCTGTTGCACGTCGGCGCTCGTCTTCTGGAACAGCATGTCGTCGGGCGGCGTCTGGATCACCGAGACCGGCTTGTTGGTGACGATCTTCGTGAAGCCGACGGAGAACTGCTGGCTGAGCGCCCGCGCGGTCAGCAGGTACGTGGACCACAGCAGCAGCGACCCGGCCACGAAGAACAGCCCGCCGTACAGGACCGTCAGCCGCACGCGCAGCCCGAGCCGGTGCCACGGCCGCAGCGTGGACGTCGTGGGCGCCGTCACAGCCGGTACCCCTGGCCCGGGACGTTCTCGATCAGCGGAGGAGCGCCGAGCTTGCGGCGCAGCGAGGTGAGCGTCACCCGCAGCACCCCGCTGGCCGCGTCGGCGTACTCGTCCCAGGCGCTCCTGCGCAGCTCAGCCGAGGTGACCAGCCGTCCCTCGGCGCTCAGCAGCGCGTGCAGCACGTCGAACTCCTTGCGGTTGAGCGCCACGGGCCGCCCGTCGCGCGTGACCGTGCGCCGGCCCGGGTCCAGCAGCACCCCGGCCCGCTCCAGCGGCGCCGGGCCGCCCCGCCGGGAGCGCCGCGACAGGGTCCGGATCCGCGCCACCAGCTCGGCGAACGTGAACGGCTTGATGAGGTAGTCGTCCGCGCCCAGGGTCAGCCCGTCCACCCGGTCGCGCACCCGCCCGGCCGCCGTCAGCATGAGCACCCGGCCCGCCGCGCCCCCGCCCGCCAGCTCCCGGCACACCTGGTCGCCGTGCACCTCGGGCAGGTCGCGGTCCAGCACCACCACGTCGTACGGGACGTACGCGGCCAGCTCCAGCGCCTCCTGCCCGTCGTAGGCCACGTCCACCGCGATGGCGTGCAGCCGCAGCCCGCGCGCGATGGCGTCGGCGAGCTCCTCTTCGTCCTCCACGACGAGCACCCGCATCCCAGGCCCCCTTTCCGTCCCACAACGACAGTGGCGGAACGGGTGTTAGCGGCGGATAAGCGCCGGGCGCGGCAGGTGCGGCTTATCGCCGTTTAGCACCCGTCCCGCTGGAGTGAGCGTCGCGCCGCGGCGAACGACCGGCGGCGCTCTCGAAGGAGACGAGACGATGAACGTACGACCTCTGCTGGCGGCCGTCTGCGCGGCGGCGGCCCTGACCGCCTGCGCCGCCGAGGCGCCGGCCTCGGACGGCGTGGCGAGCGCGGGCGGCGCCACGGCGAGCCCCGGCGCGTCCGCCGCCGCCACCGCCTCCCTGGACCCGCGGAGCGCGCAGCTCAAGTTCGCCCAGTGCATGCGCGAGCACGGCATCGAGATGGACGACCCCGAGCCGGGCGGCGGCATCCGCATCAAGTCGAAGAAGGGCGACGAGGCGAAGATGCAGGAGGCCCAGAAGGCGTGCGGGCACTTCATGGAGAACGCCGTCGGCAAGCTGAACGGCAAGATGGACCCGAAGGCGCGCGACCAGGCGCTGAAGTTCGCCCAGTGCATGCGCGAGCACGGCATCGACATGAAGGACCCGTCGACCGACGGCCGGATCGAGATCAGCGTGCGGCCCGGGACGCCCGAGGAGAAGGTCGAGGCCGCGCACAAGGCGTGCAAGGAGTTCGAGCCCGGCGGTGGCCCCCGATGAGGAAGGGGCTCGCGCTCGCCGGGGCGGGCGCGCTTGCGGTGGCCGCCGCGTGGACGGCGGTGGCCGTGCTGGGCGACGGCGGGGCCGGTGCGGCGGGCCCGGCGCCGAGGGCCGTCCCGGCCACGGCGGAGATCACCCGCCAGGACCTCGTCGACACCAAGACCGTCACCGGCGCGCTCACCTACTCCGGCGAGCGGCAGGTCACCACCGGCGCGTCCGGCACGGTGACGTGGGTGGCCGCCGAGGGCGCCGTGGTGCGCCGCGGCCACAAGCTGCTCTCGGCCGACCGCAGGCCGGTCGTCCTCATGTACGGCAAGCTGCCGCTCTACCGGGAGCTGCGCCAGGGCATCGACGACGGCCCGGACGTCGAGCAGCTCGAACGCAATCTCAAGGCCCTCGGCTACGGCGAGTACCTCACCGTGGACGAGCACTACAGCTACGCCACCTACCTCGCGGTCAAGGAGTGGCAGGACGACCGGGGGCTTCCCGAGACGGGGCGGGTGGACGGCTCGCAGGTGGTGTTCCTGCCGTCGCTGGTGCGCGTCACCGACGCGGCCGTGGAGGTCGGCGACCGGCTCGCCCCGGGGCGGCGGGCCATGACGGTCAGCGGCGTGCGGCGGGTGGTCCACGTGGACCTCGACGCCGACGACCAGGCGCTGGCCCGCGAGGGCGCGAAGGTGACCGTGGAGCTGCCCGGCGGCGAACGTGTCTCCGGCCGGATCACCTCGGTCGGCACGGTCGCCGAGACCAGCGGCCAGGGCCAGGACCGGAACGTCACCGTGGACGTCGACATCACGCTGGCCAAGGCGCCGAAGACCCGGCTCGACCAGGCGCCGGTCGAGGTGGAGATGGAGAGCGAGCGGCACAAGGGGGTGCTGTCCGTGCCGATCGAGGCGCTGCTGGCGCTGCGCGAGGGCGGGTTCGGCGTCGAGGTGGTCGAGGGCGGCGCGACCCGGATCGTCGGGGTCAGGACCGGCGCGTTCGGCGGCGGCCGGGTCGAGGTCGAGGGCGCGGGACTGGCCGAGGGCATGAAGGTCGGGGTGCCGTCCACATGACCGTCCCCCTGCCCGGCCGCTCCCCGGCCACCGCTCCCGCCCGTGTGCCCGCTGGTCGGGGCTCCGTGCCGTCCGGTCCGGGCTCTGTGCCTGATGGTCCGGGCTCCGTGCCCGACGGTCCCGACCCGGTGCCCGCCCGTCCGGATTCCGCGTCCGCCGACGTGGCGTCCACTGCCGCCCCCGGCCCGTACGTGGTGGAGCTGCGCGGCGTGACGAAGGAGTACCCGGGCGGCGTGCGGGCGCTGCGCGGGGTGGACCTGGCGGTGGCCGACGGGGAGCTGGTGGCGATCGTCGGCCGGTCCGGCTCCGGCAAGTCGACGATGCTGCACATGATCGGCACGCTCGACCGGCCCACCTCCGGGACCGTCCGCGTGGACGGCCACGACGTGGCCACGCTGTCCGACCGGGAGCTGTCGGCGCTGCGCGGGCGCACGCTCGGCTTCGTCTTCCAGCAGTTCCACCTCAGCCCCGGCCTGAACGCGCTGGACAACGTGGCCGACGGCCTGCTCTACACCGGCACCCCGCGGCGGGTGCGCCGCGAGCGGGCCGCCGCGGCCCTGGAGCGCGTCGGCCTCGGCCACCGGCTGGACCACCGGCCGTACCAGCTCTCGGGCGGCGAGCAGCAGCGCGTGGCCGTCGCCCGCGCCGTCGCCGGCGACCCGCGGCTGCTGCTGGCCGACGAGCCCACCGGCAACCTCGACTCGGGCGCGGGCGCGGAGGTCCTCGGCGTGCTGCGCGACCTGCACGCGGCCGGCACGACCATCGCCGTCATCACCCACGACGCGGAGATCGCCGCCTGGTGCCCCCGGCGGGTGCGGCTGCTCGACGGCCGCATCGACGGCGACGAGGGCGACGGGACCGCCCGGCCGGGGGAGATCGTGAAGGGGGCACGGACATGAGCCGGGGCACACGCCCGGAAGACGCGCGCACGAGCCGGGGCACGCCGCGTGGGCCGCGTCCGGCCCGGCTCGGCCCGGCCGACGTGCTGCGGGTGGGCGCCGCCGGGCTGCGGACCCGTCCCACCCGGGTGTTCCTGTCGGCCCTGGGCATCGCCATCGGCATCGCCACGATGATCGCCGTCATCGGCATCTCGTCGTCGTCGCGCGAGCAGCTCATGCGCCAGCTCGACCGGCTGGGCACCAACCTGCTGACGGTCGCGCCGGGCCGCACCATGTTCGGCGAGGAGGCGGAGCTGCCGCTCACGGCGCTCGACATGGTCAAACGCGTCGGGCCCGTGCGCACGGCCTCGGCCACGGGCACGGTCAAGACCACGGTCCGCCGTACCGACCGCATCCCGGAGGCCGTGACCGGCGGCATCGCCGTGCAGGCCGCCACCACCGAGCTGCTGACCACGCTGGAGGGCCGCGTCGCCGAGGGCGTCTGGCTGAACGCCGCCACCGAGCGCCGGCCCGCCGTCGTCCTCGGCTCCGAGGCGGCCACACGCCTCGGCATCACCCGCACGGGCGTACGGGTCTGGATGGGCGGGCGGTGGTTCACGGTCGTCGGGATCCTGCGGACGATGCCGCTGGCGCCCGAGATCGACCGGTCCGCCCTCGTCGGCTTCCCGGCCGCGGAGAGCCTGCTCGGCTTCGGGGGACATCCCACGACGATCTACGAACGGTCCGCCGAGGAATCCGTCGAGGCGGTCCGCGACGTGCTGGCCCGCACCGTCAACCCCGAGAACCCGGGCGAGGTCGAGGTGAGCAGGCCCTCCGACGCGCTGGCCGCGCGGGCCGCCGCCGCGGGCGCGTTCACGAACCTGCTGCTCGGTCTCGGCGCCGTCGCGCTGCTGGTCGGCGGCGTCGGGGTGGCCAACACCATGGTCATCTCGGTGCTGGAGCGGCGCAAGGAGATCGGGCTGCGCCGCTCGCTCGGCGCCACGCGCGGGCAGGTGCGGGTGCAGTTCCTGACCGAGTCGCTGCTGCTGTCGGCGCTCGGCGGGATCGCGGGGGCGGCGCTGGGGACGGTGGCCAGCGCCGGGTACGCGGTGGCGCGCGGCTGGCCGCCGGTGGTGCCGCCGTGGGCGATCGGCGGGGCGGTGGGGGCGACGCTGGTCATCGGCACGATCGCCGGGATCTATCCGGCCATGCGCGCCGCCCGCCTCTCCCCGACGGTCGCCCTGGCCACCACCTGACGCCGGCGCCGCCGGGGAGTCCCCCGACCTCCGGGGGACGGCCTCCTGGCGGGGGCGCTTCGCGGGCGGTCCCCGTCTGGGGAGGGCCGCCCGCGGAAGTCGTGCGCCGGTCCCCGCCGGTCAGATGCTGATGCGGCCGGCCCCCGCGCCGCCGGTCACGATCGACTTGACGCTGGAGGCCGCGTCGAGCGGGTACGAGTACGGGATCCCGGCGACGCTGCCTCCCGCGTCGCCGGCGCCGGAGTTGACGAAGTGGTTGTTGCGGGCGACCAGGTTGGCGGCGGGCGAGCTGCCCTCGCCGCGGTGGTACGGGTCCTTGGTGTTCTCGAAGTAGTTGCCCTCGACGAGCACGCCCGCCTCCTTCGTGGAGGCCACGCCGTAGCTGCCGATGCCGGCGTAGTAGTTGTTGTAGACGTGCACTGGGTTGCCGAAGCGCACGCGCGGGTGCCGCTGGTTGGTGCCGTTGAACCAGTTGTGGTGGTACGTCACCCGCAGGTGGCCGCGGTCCTCGGAGCCGTTGTCGTCGCTGTGGCCGAGCAGCATGGTCTTGTCGTGGCTGGAGAACTTGTTCCAGGAGACGGTGACGTAGTCGCTGGCGCGCTTGATGTCCACCGCCCCGTCGTAGCCGTTGCTGAAGGAGTTGTGGTCGATCCACACCCGGGTCGAGTACTGCACGTTGATGCCGTCGTCGTCCCAGTCGCGGAACGTGAGGTTACGGATGATCACGTTGGCGGCGCCGGCGACGTTGAAGCCGCAGCCGGCGATCGTCGCACCGGCGTTGCCGATGACGGTCTTGTTCGAGGTCACCTTGAGCATGCCGGAGCAGGAGATCGTGCCGGAGACCCGGATGACGGCGGCCGGGCCGGACGACAGGGCCGTCTTGAGCGCGGAGGCGGAGCTCACGGTCGTCGGGGCCGTGCCGCCGCCGCCGGTGGTGCCGCCGCCCTGGCCGGCCCAGCCGACGGGGGAGGTCTCGGCGGCCGGCGTGGCGGCCGGCGGCTCGTCCGCGCGCTGCGCGGCGGAGGCGGGCGCGGCGAGCGCGATGACGGCGGCCACCGCGGCGGCCAGGCCGCTGGTCAACGTGCCCCTGGTCGAAGTGCCGGTGGTGAGGGTGCCCGTGGTGAGGTTGGAGGTGTGTCCTCGTGTGCCCATCGCTCTGCTCCTCTGGGATGACCTTCGCGGTCACGGGAAAGCGGTTGCCGACACCGTAGGAAAGCGCTTTCCTAGCGTCAAAGGAGGCGTCTGGCCCGCATCCCTCACGCCGGGCATAGGGCCTGGCCGGCCCGGCTCACACTGAGCCGGCGGTCGAGAAACTTTCACGCGGACCCGTCCCGGCACCCGCCGCAGGGCCCTCCAGCTCCGGCGGCAGAGGACGGGTGTGGACGACGTCCAGCCGGGAGACCGCGCGCGTCAGCGCCACGTACAGCCGGTTGAGCCCCCGCTCCTCCGCCTCGGCGATCGCGGCCGGCTCGGCCAGCACCACGTGGTCGTACTCCAGCCCCTTGACCAGCGTGACCGGGACCACGCTCAGCCGCCCGCCCACGTCGAGCCCGGCGTCCCACAGCGCCGCCTTCAGCCGCTCGGCGTCCGCGTCGGCGGCGATCACGCCGACCGACCCCTCCAGCTCCAGCGCCTCGCGCGCCGCGGCCACCACCCCCTGCTCGACTCCCGGCACCCTCGTGATCCGCAGCCGCCCGTCAGAGCGGTACGAGCGGGTCGTCGGCACCCCGGCGTCCAGGGCCGGCAGCAGCCGGTTGGCCAGCTCCACCACGGCCGCCGGCACCCGGTATCCCGTCGTCAGCTCCACCACCCGCGCCTCCGGCCGGCCCAGGGCCGCCATCAGCTCCGGCCACGACCGGGCCGCCCACGGCGTGGTGCCCTGGGCCAGGTCGCCCAGCACCGTGAGCGAGCCGTGCTCGGCCCGCCGCGCCACGGCCCTGCACTGCATGGGCGACAGGTCCTGCGCCTCGTCCACGATGACGTGGCCGTAACCGCGCGGGCGCTCCAGCATCCCGGCGACCTCGTCGATCAGGACCAGGTCGGCCGCCGACCACTTCGCGCTCTTGTACGTACGCGCGGGCCGCTCCCAGACGACGGCCGCCCACTCGGCGTCGCTCAACGCGCTCCCGGCGGTGGTCCACCGGCCGGACAGCACCTCGTGCACCACCTGCTCGGCCCGCACCGCCGGCCAGATCCCGTCCAGCCACGGCCCGAGGGCGCGGCCGGTGCGGCGCTCCCAGGCGGCGTTCGTGCTGTGGCCGCGCGCCTCGGCCTGGCGCCGCATCAGCGCCACCACCCGGGCCCGCACCCGCTCGCGCCCGATCCCGTACGGCAGGGCGTCACGCCGCGTGTCGTCCACGATCCGCCGCAGCTCGTCCTCGCCCACCCGCCACCGGGACGACCCCTCGGCCACCGTCACCGGCTCGACCGGCCTGGCGATCCGCCCGTACAGGGCCCGGCGCAGCACCCCGGCCATCCGGGCGTCGTGCTTGACCGCCGCCGCCCGCTCGCCGTCCCGCGCCTGGACCGGCACCGAGGCGATGAGCCCGTCCAGGGTCGTCTGCTCGACGTCCACCTCGCCCAGCGCGGGCAGGACGGCCGCGATGTAGCCGAGGAAGGCGCGGTTGGGGCCGAGCACGAGGACGCCGCCGCGCTGGAGCCGCTGCCGGTGCGCGTACAGCAGGTACGCCGCCCGGTGCAGGCCCACGGCTGTCTTGCCGGTGCCGGGCGCCCCCTGGACGGCGATCGAGTCGTCGAGGCCGGCGCGGACGAGGTCGTCCTGCTCGGGCTGGATCGTGGCGACGATGTCGCGCATCGGGCCGACGCGGGGCCGCTCGATCTCGGCCGCCAGCAGGCGGCTGCGCCGCTCCTCGCCGCGTCCCAGCCGCTCGTCCTCGTACGACGTCAGCGTGGTGCCCGACCAGCCGAACCGGCGGCGCACCGCCACGCCCTGCGGGTCGCGCGCGCTCGCCCGGTAGAAGGAGCGGGCCACCGGCGCCCGCCAGTCGATGACGACCGGCGGCCCGCCGTGCTCGCCGGGGATGTGCCGGCGGCCGATGTAGTAGGTGCGGCCGGCGTGCTCGGCGGAGGCGGCGGCGCTCCCCGCGGTGCTCCCCGCGGTGCTCCCCGCGGTGCTCCCGGCGGTGCTCCCGGCGGTGCTCCCGGCGGTGCTCCCGGCGGGGGCGAAGGTGAGGCGGCCGAAGAACGGCGGGCCCTCCGGCTCCTCGCTCAGCTCCTTGGCCAGGCTCTTGAGATGGCGGCCGAGCCGTTCGGCGCTGTAGCGGTCGCCGGCGACGGTCTCGCCGATGATCACGTTGCCGCGCGCGGCGTCGAGCATGCGGCTCAGCCCCGCGCGGCACCGCTCGACGTGGCGCAGCTCCTCGGTCAGCCCGCCCAGGTCCTGTGCGTGCATGAACATCCCTCCCGCAAAGCGTTAACTCGGTTAAGACTTTAACCAGGTTAACACTTCTGCGCTAGAGTGGACCCATGACAGGACTCAGGCAGCAGCACCGGCAGCGCGTCCACGAGGCGATCTCCGAGGCGGCCATCTCGCTCTTCATGGAGCGGGGCTTCGACGAGGTGCCGGTCACGGAGGTGGCGGCGGCGGCGCGGGTGTCCAAGCCCACGCTGTTCAAGTACTTCCCGACCAAGGAGGACCTCGTCCTGCACCGCATCGCCGACCACCAGGGCGAGGCCGCCCGCGTGGTGCGCGGGCGGGCGCCCGGCGAGAGCCCCCTCGCGGCGCTCCGCCGTCACTTCCTGGAGGGGCTGGCCCGCCACGAGCCGACGACCGGGCTGAACGACCATCCGCGGGTGGTGGCGTACTACCGGCTCGTCTTCTCCACGCCAGGGCTGGCGGCGCGGGTGTTCCAGTACATGGCCGCGGACGAGGCCGCCCTGGCCGACGCGCTCGCCGAGACCACCGACCGGCTGACGGCCGAGCTGCTGGCCGGGCAGGTGCTCTCCGCGCAGCGCGTGCTCGCCCGCCGCACCTGGGCGGCGCTGGTCGCCGGACGTCCCATCGAGGAGGTCGAACGGGAGGCGGTGAGCGCGGCCGAGCACGCCTTCGCCCTACTCGGCGCCTGAGCGGCCCAGCCGGGTCTCGTGCAGGTGCAGCCAGCTCAGGCGGTCGGAGGGGCCGCGTTCGAACACGACGGTCGAGCGCCGGCCCTCGCCGTGCTGCCGCTCCTCGTACGCGGCTACCACCAGCGTCCCGGCGGCGGCGACCACGGTGACGTGCCGGATCTCGATCCGGGCTCCGGGCACGCGCCCGTGCAGGGCCTCCACCTCGGCCAGGACCTCGGCCCGCGACAGCAGCCGCCCGTCCGGGGACGCGAGGGCGAAGCCGGCCGCGTGGGCGCCGGCGAACTCCCCGAACGCCTCACGCGGCGCCGTCCCCGCCAGCCAGCGCCCGATGACCTCGTGATGCCGCACCACCTCGGCCCGCACCAGGTCCTCCAACGCCGCGTCCGATCGCGCGTCCTCGGCCCGCACCTGGCCCGCCGGTTCCGCGTCCGATCGCGCGTCCTCGGCCCGCGCCAGGCCCGCCCGTTCTGCGTCCGTCCGCGCGTCCTCGGCCCGCGCCGCGTCCGCCTTCTCGACGCCGTCCGCGCCGGGCCACGTCATCGGGCGGCCCACGGCCGGGCGGCGAGCCACTCCCGCGGCGTCGTCACCGTCCCCGCGCCGCCCGTCCCCGCGCCGCCCGGCCTCCCGGCGTACAGGTCGCGGCCGTGCGCGGCGATCCAGCGGTAGGTGTCCGCGACCCCGGCCGCCGCCCCCGCCCCCAGCGCCGCCGACAACCCCGCCTCGAACACCGCCACGTCCAGCTCCTCGTACCGCGCCCCGGCGGCGGCGGCCAGCTCCAACCCCGTCACCGGCGGTCCCCCGAGCGTGACCGTGGTCCCGTCGCGGCCGTCGCCCAGCAGGGCGGCCGACGTGGCGGCGGCCAGGTCGGCATGGCTCAGCCAGGACACCGGCACGTCACCCGGCAGCGGATGACGCAGCACCCCTCCCTCCAGCACCCCCGGCGCCGCCAGGTTCTCCAGGTACAACGGCGGGCTGACCACCACCGACGGCACCCCGGACGCCAGCGCGGCCGCGGCCGCCGCCCGCCGCGTGTCGAACGCCGCGACCCCCGTGACCCGCCCCGGCAGCCGGTTGCCGGTGTTCAGCACCAGCCGCCGCACCCCCGCCCCCGACGCCGCGTCCAGGACGTTGCGGACGTACGACTCGACCCGCTCCGCCTCGAACACCAGCGGCAACGTCACCGACACGTGCGTCACCCCGGCGAACGCCTCCGCGACCCGCGCCGCGTCGCCCAGGTCGGCCGCGAACGGCTCCACCCCCTGCGGCGCCGAGCCCGTGCGCGACAGCCCGCGCACCGCGTACCCCTCGGCGGCCAGGCGCCGCGCCACGGCGCCGCCCTGCGCGCCCCCCGCTCCGATGACCAGAATCCTCATGTCACCCAGCCTCCACCCGCGTCGCCGGTACGATCCATAAAGGCAACTCTGGTGGAGGTTAAGGATCGTCCGTGGACGGTGATCTGCTGAGCGAGCTGCTCGCCCCGCTGCGGCTGCGCGGCGTCTTCCACAGCCGCTGGTCGGCGCGGGCCCCGTGGGGCGTGGCGGGGGAGCGGGAGAGCTGCGCCCTCGTCCACTACGTGCAGGCGGGCGCGTGCACGGTCGAGCTGCCCGGCGAGGAGCCGGTGCGGCTGCGGACCGGCGACCTGGCGGTGTTCCCGCACGGCAGCGCCCACCGGCTGGCCGACGAGCCCGGCCGGGCCACCGTGCCGCTGGAGAGCGTGCTGCCCGCGCGCCGGCCCGGCGCGGCCCGCACGGTGCGGATCGACGGGCCCGGCGCGGAGACGGTCATGCTGTGCGGCGGCCTGCACTACGACGCCGCGGCCGCCTCGCCGCTGTACCGGGCGCTGCCGGCCGTGCTCGTGCTCGACCGGGCGGCGCTGGCCGGGCAGCCGCTGCTCGGCGGCACCCTCGACGGCCTCGCGGGGGAGTGGGACCAGGACGAGCCGGGGCAGGCCCTGGTGGCGTTGCGCGCGTTCGAGCTGGTCTTCGTGCTGGCGCTGCGGGCCGCGCTCGGCGACGGCGGGACGTCCGCCGGGCGGCCCGTGCTGCGGGCGCTGCGCCACCCGGCCGTCGGGGCGGCGCTGCTGGCCGTGCAGACCAGGTTCGGCGAGCCGTGGACGGTCGAGACGCTGGCCGCCGAGGCGGGCATGTCGCGCTCGGCGTTCGCCGCCACGTTCCGGCGGCTGGTGGGCGAGGCGCCGATGCGGCACCTCACGGCGCGCCGCATGCAGGAGGCGGCGCGGCTCCTGGAGGAGACCGCGCTGCCCCACGACGCCATCGCCCGGCGCGTCGGCTACGGCTCGGTGGTGGGCTTCCACCTGGCGTTCCGGCAGTGGTACGGCACCACGCCGGGCGGCCATCGCCGCCGCGTCCCGGGAGTCCAGGAGCCGGCTAGTCGTCGGCGGTGAGCCCTTCGGCGATCCTCCTCAGCTCGCGGTCGACGGCCTTGGCGCCGCCCAGGTCCTCGGCGTAGACGGGGCTGAACATGATCTGGGCCCGGCGCCGCTCGCTCATGGTGAGGTAGAGCGTGGGGGTGCCCTTCGTGCCGTCCTCGCCGACGTTCTCGACGAGCGCGTAGCCGGTCCGGTCGCCGAGCGTCACCTCCTTGCCCTCCTCCTCGTCGCGAAGCCTCCGCACGTGGTCGTCGATCTCCTGGACGGCCTGGTCCTCGTACACGAAGATCTGGACGCAGTAGAAGCTCTTCCTGTCGCCGTCGTAGTTCCACGAGGTCGTGTAGGCGTCGCCGTTGTCCTGGGACCAGTGGGCCCACTGGAGGCGCGGGGGCAGGTAACCCACTTTGACGCGCCCGAACGCCTTCCCGTCACCCAGGTCCCCGAAGTCCGGGGGAGTGGACCGCGGCGCCGGGGTGTCGTCGATGGCGGGCGGGGACGGCGTCTCGGCGACGATGGGCGCCGGACCGGCGGCCGGCGCCGTCGTCAGGTAGAGGGGCGTCGCCGCGGCGACGGCCAGCATGCCGGTCAGGGCCGCGATCCGGGCGCGCATCCTCTTCCGCCGCGCGGAACGGATGACCCGCTCGGCGAGGTCGGGCGCGGCGTGCAGCCGCGTGATCTCGTCCGCCATGACCTGGTGGAGCCGGTCCTCAAGCGCGGGCATTGCCGATCACTCCTTCCACGGAAGTCTCGCCGAGCGCTGTACGCAGCTTGGCCATCGCCTTCGACGCCTGGCTCTTCACCGTGCCGACCGTGCAACCGAGCACCTCCGCGGTCTGGGCCTCGCTGAGGTCCTCCCAGTACCGCAGCACGACCACCGCGCGCTGCCGGGGAGGCAGGCCGCGCAGCGCGTCCATGAGGACACCGCGCAGGTCGACGTCGTCCGAGCGGGCCGGCGTCTCCGGCAGCGTGCGCGTCGGGACGATGCGCAGGATCGCCCGGCGGCGGGCCCGGCTGATGGCGGCGTTGACGATGACGCGGCGCACGTAGGGCTCGGGGCTGTCGTGCTCCACCCGGTGCCAGTTCCGGTAGGTGCGCTCCAGCGCCGTCTGCAGCAGGTCCTCCGCCTCCGCCTCGTCCCCGCAGGCGAGATAGGCGACCCGGAGCAGGCTCGTGGCGCGTGCCGCCACGAAGGCGCTGAAGTCTTGGTCGGTGCCGTTCACGGCTGTCTGTCCAATGTCACGCCCCCCAATACGCTCCGGTCACCCGGCGGGTTGCCCGTGCGCCGCGGGCAACCTCGCGCGGCGCCCGAGCGTATGGGGGGGCGTGATTCGGCACGACTGGAGGACACACATGAAGCGCGGAACCGTACCGGTCCGTCCGCTGATCGCCCTGGCGGCGGTGGGCGCCACCGTTCTGCTGGGCCTGCCCGGCCCGGCGAGGACGCCGGAGCTGCGGCTCACGGGCGCCGCGTCGGCTCCCCCTGGAGGCGCGTACTGGCACACCCGGGAGCTGTGGGAGGAGACCAGCCCCCGGCAGCTCGGCGGCGGGTCGCATCGGTACTGGGTGGTGGAGCCGCTCGTCACCGAACGGTGGTCCGCCCCTGACGGCAGATCCTGGGTCGGATCCCGCAGGCCGGGGGCCTACCCCAAGAGCGCGGCGGACCGGGAGTCCTGGCGCCGCGACGGTTCGCCCACCAAGTGGACCCGCACGGCCGACGGCCGGCCCCTGTCGCTGTCCGGCCGGCCGGACAAGGGCAGCGTCGGACCCGAACGGGGTGACGGCTCGTTCGCGCTGGCGAGGCAGCGGCTGACGTACGACGAGCTCCAGCGCCTGCCCGCGGATCCGGACGGCCTGAAGTCCTGGCTCACGCGGGCCGCGCGCGTCCAGTCCACGAAGGAGACGTTCGTGGACAGCCTCGTCACCCAGGCGCTGACATCCCTGCTCCACGAGCTTCCCGTGCCGAAGGAGGTCCGCGCCGCGGCCTACCGGGCGCTGCCGACGATGCCCGGCGTCCGGGTCAAGGGAACGGCGAAGGACGGCGCCGGCCGGACCGGCACGGCTCTGTCGATCGACCCTGTCGGTGCCACGCCGAAGGACGCGCTCGTGGCCAGGAGCACCCTGATCGTCGACGCCGGTGCGATGGTCCTGCTGGCCGACGACGTGCGGGCCACGATGGACGGCAAGCCGTTCCTGGAGGGGACCGGCACCCGCACCATCCTCCAGGCCGGCTGGACCGACGCCGCGCCGGCCGTGCCCGCCCTGCCGTAGCGGCGGCACCGGGACGGCGAGCTTCAGGAGAGCGGGCGCGGGGCCGGGAGGCGGAGGCGGTCGACGGCCTCGCGGCGGGTGCGCTCGGGGCGGCGGTCGTAGCGGGCGGTCGTGGCCGGCGACGAGTGCCCCACGAGCGCCTGGGCCGTCGCGAGGTCCACGCCCGCGTCCAGCAGCTCGCCGATGAACGTGCGCCGGAAGTCGTGGGCCGTGCGCCGCGACGCCCCCGCCTGGCCGAACCGCCGGGTCAGGATGTCGGCGACGCCCTGTCCCGTGAGGTGCGCCGGGCGGCCGTCACGCGTGCGGACGCGGCCCGCCTTGCTGATCGGGCTGAACAGCGCCCCCGGAGCGCCGCCCCGCAGCGCGAGCCACCGCTCCACCAGGCCGATGGCGTCGGCCGTCAGGTACACCAGGCGTTCCTTGTCGCGCTTGCCGCGCACCCGCAGCGACCGGCCACCGGGGTCGTAGTCGGCCAGCGTGAGCCCGCCGACCTCGGCGCGGCGGCAGCCCGTCGAGTACAGCACGGCGATGAGCGCCGCGTCGCGCACGCCGGCGGGGGAGTCGTCGCAGGCGGCCAGGGCCGCGCCCACCACCTCCGGCGGCACGTGCTGGCCGGTGGGCAGGCGGCTCTGGCGCACCGGGGCGAGGTCGGAGGCGCGGGCGTAGTCCTCCGCGCTGGTCTGGCCGAGCCGCCACGACTCCTTCAGCACCCGGCGCAGCGCGACGAGGTGCTTGTTGACGTACGCCGCCGACCAGCCCTGGTCGGTCAGCATCGTGCGGATGCGGACCGTGTGCTCGTAACGCAGCAGGTGCCACGGCTGGCCCGCGCCCGTGGCGCTCTCGTCGCCGGTCAGCAGCCGGGCGAGCCGGTCGAGGCAGCCGCGCATCGAGCGGCGCGACTCGGGGCTGGTGAGCGAGTCGAGGTAGACGTGGTACGGGTCGCGCGCCGGCTCGACGGGCGGCGGCGGCGCCCCGAGGTCGGGCACGGCGGGCAGGCTCACGCCGCCGATCTTAACGGCGCTCACTCTCCGGAGGTGAGGCGCTCGGCCTGGTCGAGCCCCACCCGGGTGGCCCGCCGCAGGTAGTCGGCGATGAGCTCCAGCTCGGCGTCCGTGTAGGAGCGCAGCACCTCCCCGTACGCCGTGCCCGGCGTGTCCCACGCCTGCCCGATCCGCTCGCTCACGCCGGGCGTCAGCGACACCAGCGACCGCCTGCGGTCCTCCGGGTCGGCCTCGCGCACGGCCAGGCCCGCCTTCTCCAGCCGGTCCACCAGGCGGGAGGCCGAGCCGGGCGTCAGGCCGGTGAGCCGCGCGATGTGGCCGGTGCTGACCGGCCCCTCCTCCAGGTTCAGCAGGGCCACGCACTGCAGGTCGGTGGGGTGGAGCCCGAGCCGGTCGGCCATCGCCTGGTTGAACAGCACGTACGCGGCGTAGTGCCGCTGGCTCTCCGCGATGATCCGCTCCAGCAGCGCGTGCCGATTTGACATGACCTCTCCCATCCCAAATCATGTGTGTCACGCAATATATGCGTCACGAACAAGTCTACAGAAGGAACCATGACCATTCTCGTCACCGGCGCGCGTGGCGCCGTCGCCCAGCACCTCACCGCCCTGCTCCGCGAGCGCGGCGCCGAGGTCCGCGAGGCCTCCGCCGCCCCCGCCCCCGGCCTGCCGGACCGCGTGGTGTGCGACCTGAACGACCCCGCCACGTTCGCGCCCGCCCTCAAGGGCGTCACCTCCGTCTTCCTGTACGCCAACGCCGCCCACGCCGGCGCCTTCGCCCGCGAGGCCGCCGAGGCCGGGGTCGAGCACATCGTGCTGCTGTCCTCCGCCTCGGTGCTCCACCCCGACGCCGCGACCAACCCCCTGGCCGCCTCGCACCTGAACGCCGAGCGCGCCCTGCTCGCCGGCGCCGTCCGGACCACGCTGCTGCGGCCCGGCTCGTTCTCCTCCAACGCGCTCGCCTGGTCCTGGGCGATCAAGGCCGGCGACCCGGTCGCCCTGCCGTACCCGGACGCGCACAACGACCCCATCCACACCGCCGACGTCGCCGCCGTCGCGCTCGCCGTGCTGACCTCGGGCGGCGAGCACGGCGCGGCCCACACGCTGACCGGGCCGCGGTCGGTCACCTTCGCCGAGCAGCTCGACGTCCTGGCCGGCGTCCTCGGGCGGCCCGTCGGCATCCGGCGGGTCAGCCCCGAGCAGTGGAAGCAGGACATGTCCGCGTACATGAACGCCGGCTTCGCCGACGCCCTGCTCGACTACTGGAGCTCCTGCGTCGGCAAGCCGGTGGAGATCACCGACACCGTCGAGCGGCTGACCGGCCGGCCCGCCCGCGACTTCGAGACCTGGGCCCGCGAGCACGCCGACGAGTTCGCCCCCGCCGGCTGACGGCCGCGCGTCGCACGGACGTCAGCCGGCGCGCAGGCCGGCGACCCCCTCCAGGAGGCGGTCCACGTCCGAGCGGTCGTTGTAGTGGACCAGCCCGGCCCGCACCGCGCTCCCCGCGTCCCGGATGCCGAGCGCGCCCGTCAGCTCCCAGGCGTAGTTGTGGCCGTTCCACACGTTCACCCCGCGCCCGGCCAGGTGCTCGGCCACCTGGCGCGGCGTCCGGCCGGCCACCGTGAAGTACGCCGTCGCCGTCCGCCGGGCCGCCTTGCCGTACAGGGTGACGTGCGGCATCGCCTCCAGCCCGGCCAGCAGCGTCCCGAACAGCTCCAGCTCGTACGCCTCCGCGGCGCCCATCGAGGCGAGCAGCCGTTCGCGGCGCGAGCCCGTTCCCGGCACCATCGCGGCCAGATGGTCGACCGCGGCCGTCACCCCCGCCAGGTCGGCGAAGGCCGCCGTGCCCCGCTCGAACCGCTCCGGCACCGTGTCGGGCGACGGGGCGAGCTTGTCCGGGCGCAGCCGTTCCAGCAGCGCCGGGTCGGCCACCACGGCGCCGATGTGCGGGCCGGACCACTTGTAGGCGCTGGTCGCGTAGAAGTCGGCGCCCAGCGCCCGCATGTCGGCGGGTCCGTGCGCGGTCGCGTGCACCCCGTCCACGTACGTCAGCGCCCCCGCCGCGTGGGCCACCTCGCAGATGGCCGCCACGTCCGGGCGCGTGCCCAGCACGTTGCTCGCCGCGGTCACCGCCACCAGCCGCGTGCGCCCGCCGACGAGCTCCCGGTACTGCTCCACCGGCAGCTCGCCGGTCACCGGGTCCACCTCGGCCCACCTGACCGTCGCGCCGGTCTGGATCCACGGGCGGACGTTGGCGTCGTGGTCGAGCCGCGAGAGCACCACCTCGTCCTCCGGTCCCCAGTCCTTGGCGAGGGTCATGGCGATCCGGTACGTCAGCGTCGTCATGTTGGGGCCGAGGATCACGCCCTCCGGCCGGCCGCCGACCAGGTCGGCCACGGCGGCCCGGCACCCGTCCACGACGGCGTCGGAGCGGTGGCTGGCGGGGAAGGCGCCGCCGACGTTGCCGAGGCCCGAGCGGTAGGCGCCGGCGATCGCGTCGATGACGGCCCGCGGGACCTGGGTGCCGGCCGCGCCGTCGAGGTAGGCGTGGCCGTCGGACAGGGCGGGATAGCAGGCACGGACCTTCTCGTGCGGAAAGCGCATGGAAAGGTGATGCTCGTCCAGGTCAGTCGTCAATCGTCCGTATGAGGTGGCGGAGGGGGCCGGGTGCGAACCGCGTTCACGGGGGAAGGTACACAGGAGGACGGCCACCCGCCGCACCAGGGCCCGAGCGGCCCCGGCGGCGGCCCGCGCACCGGGCACGGTTGGGTAGCGTGGACGGTGGTGACCTGCCTGTCGCGAGGAGTTGTCGTGTCCCAAGCAGCAGAGGTTCTCGAACTGGACGACGGAGCCGCCGACTCTCCTGCGGTCGGCGCCGACTCCGTCAAGACGTATCTGTCGGCGATCGGGCGCGTGCCGCTGCTGTCCGCCGAGCAGGAGATCGACCTGGCCAAGCGCATCGAGGCCGGCCTGTTCGCCCGCGAGCGCCTCGACACCGAGCTCGACCTGCCCCCCGACCTCCGCGCCGACCTCGAACTGATAGCCGCCGACGGCGCCCGCGCCAAGCAGCGCATGCTGGAGGCCAACCTGCGGCTCGTCGTCTCCATCGCCAAGCGCTACACCGGCCGCGGCATGCTCTTCCTCGACCTCATCCAGGAGGGCAACCTCGGGCTCATCCGGACGATCGAGAAGTTCGACTACCGGCTGGGCTTCAAGTTCTCCACCTACGCCACCTGGTGGATCAAGCAGGCCATCACCCGGGCCATGGCCGACCAGGCCCGCACGATCCGCATCCCGGTCCACATGGTCGAGCTGATCAACAAGGTGGCCCGGGCGCACCGCCGCCTCCAGGCCGACCTGGGCCGCGAGCCCACGCCCGAGGAGATCGCCGCCGAGACCGACCTGCCCGCCGAGCGGGTGGCCGAGGTCCAGGCGTACGGGCGCGAGCCCATCTCCCTGCACACGCCGCTCGGCGAGGCGGGGGAGAGCGAGTTCGGCGACCTCATCGAGGACACCGAGGCGGTCTCGCCCGCCGACGCCGTGTCGTTCACGCTGCTGCAGCAGCAACTGCGCGACCTGCTCGACGAGCTGAGCGAGCGCGAGGCGGGCGTGATCTCGATGCGGTACGGCCTCATCGACGGCAAGCCGATGACGCTGGACGAGATCGGCCGCGTCTACGGCGTCACCCGCGAACGCATCCGCCAGATCGAGGCCAAGACGATGTCGAAGCTCCGGCATCCGTCGCGGGCCCGCGCGCTGCGCGACTACCTCACCTGACCCGTCGCCCGCTCCGGCCGGCCAAGTCGCCGCCAAGAGCGGGCCAAGAACCCGGGAGCAGGCTGGGCGCCATCACCGATCGAGGAGATCAGATGGCACCCAGCCTGCTCGGCATCCGCATCGCCCACCGCGCCATGCGCGGTGACACGCGTCGCCTGGCCGCGCTCATGCACGACATCGTCACCGGCCGGCAGGACGCCGGACCCGCCCGGCGCGAGCTGATCAGCGTGTTCGTCACCCGGCTGTGCGCGGGGATCCGGCGTCACCACCGGGCCGAGCACGACGTCCTGTGGCCGGTCGTCGTCAGGTCCGCGGGTGCGGAGGTGGACCTGAGCGGCCTGATCGGCGACCACGCGCGGCTCGACCCGCTGCTGGACGAGGTCGCCCGCGACGCCGACGCCTTCCCCGGCGACCCGCCGGCCGCGATCCCCCTGGCCAGGAACCTGGCCACGCTCGCCGGCCTGCTCGACGAGCACATCGAGGAGGAGGAGCGGCTGCTGTTCCCGGTCATCGCCGCCCACGTCTCCGAGGCGGACTGGAAGCAGGCCGAGGACGCCGTGCGCGAAGGCGGCGGCATCGGCTCCGACCTGCCCAGGCTCGGCCAGTACGCGCGGGCGGAGGAGCTGGCCGAGCTGCGCCGGCTGGCCGGCCCGGTGCTCGCGCTCATGCTGACCCTCACCCGTCCGGGGCACCGGCGCCGCCGGCGGCTCGTCTTCGGCGCCGCCGCCTGACCCGGCGGCTGATCGCGGAAGGAGGTCTTCCGCGTTCTCCTCTAGCGTGGTCGCGAACCACCGAGGAGGGACGTCGTGATCGAACTTTCCTGGCGTGAGGTCAGCGCGCGCAGGCTGGAGCGGCAGGGCCTGGCCACGCCGATGAAGGCGGGCACGCCCGCCGGCGTGGTGGCGGCCATGTGCGGGGCGCACGCCCAGGTCATCTCGGCCGCCGAGCTGTCGGTCGCGCTGCGGCTGGACGGCGCGACCCGCGCGACGGTCCGCGAGGCGCTGTGGGGGACGCGCGAGCTGGTCAAGACCCACGGCCCGCGCGGCACCGTCCACGTTCTCCCGGCCGCGGACCTGCCGATGTGGGTGAGCGCCCTGACGGAGCTCCCGCTGGTGGGGCCGTCGTTCCCGGCGCACGTGCGGATGACCGGCGAGCAGACCGAGGAGGTCGTCGAGGCCATCGCCATGGCCGTGCGGGGACGCGAGCTGACCATCGACGAGCTGGGCGAGGCCGTGGTGGCCGCCACGGGGCCGTGGGCGGGCGACCTGGTGATGCCCGCGTTCCAGACGATGTGGCCGCGCTGGCGGCAGGCGATGGCGGTGGCCGCCCACCGGGGCGCGTTCGTGTACGGCCCGGTGCGCGGGCGCAAGGTCACCTACACCGCCCCGCCCCCGGGAACCCTGACCGGCCCGGCCGGGGGAGCGGGGGAACTGCTCAGGCGGTACCTGCTCGCCTACGGTCCCGCCACGCCCGAGGAGTTCGCGCAGTGGCTGGGGGCGCCGAAGCCGTGGGCGGCCCGGCTGTTCGCCGCCGCGGAGCTGGAGGAGGTGCGGTTCGCGGGGCGGCCGGCCTGGGTCGTGGCGGGCGACACGGAGACGCCCGCCGAGCCGCCCCGGGGTGTGCGGCTCCTGCCGTACTTCGACGCCTACCTGGTGGCCGGCCGGCCGCGCGAGCTGCTGTACCCGGGCGCGGCGGCCGCACGCGCGCTGACCGGGGGACAGGCGGGCAACCACGCCGTGCTGCTGGTGGACGGCGAGGTGGCCGGGGTGTGGCACCAGCGGCGCTCCGGGCGCCGCGTCCACGTCACGGTCGAGTCGCTGCGCCCGCTCACGGCGGCCCGGTCACGCGAGCTGGACGACCAGGTCGCGCGCCTCGGCGAGATCCTGGAGGCCCGCCCGGAGCTCACCCTCGGCCCCGTCACCACCGGCCCCCACGCCTGACCTGGAGCACAGCTCGGCTCCCGGCACTCACACCTGGTCGCCCTGCCCGTCATCCCCGGCCTCGGGCCTGACCGGCTTCGGGCCTGACCGGCTTCGGGCCTGACCGGCTTCGGGCCTGACCGGCTTCGGGCCTGACCGGCCTCACGCCCCGGCCGCGGGTGCCACTCCGTCGGCCAGCCAGGCATCCACTCCGGCCCTGAGCCTCGCCTTGACCTCCTCGGGCGCGAACGACGCCTCGACCGAGGCCCGGGCGAGGCCGGCCAGCTCCTCGTCCCCGTACCCGAACACCTCCCGCAGCCGTCCGTACTCCTCCGCCAGCGCCGTCTCCCCGTCGGTGTTGACCGTGACGACCAGCCCCGCCTCCCGCAGGCGCGGCAGCGGGTGCGCGGCCAGCGACGGCACGAGCCCGAGCAGGACGTTGGACGTCGGGCAGACCTCCAGCGGCACCCGCCGCTCCCGCAGCTCGGCCACCAGCTCCTCGTCCTCGAGGACGCGGATCCCGTGGCCGATCCGTTCGGCGTGGCCCAGCGTCAGCGCCTCCCGGACGCTGTCCGGGCCCGCCGTCTCGCCCGCGTGGTGGACCAGCCGCAGCCCGGCGTCCCGGGCCTCGTCCAGCACCCGCGCGAACGGCGCCAGCGGGTGGCTCTCGTCGCCCGCCAGTCCTACGCCGATCACCCCGTCGTGGCGGCGCGCCAGCTCCACGGTCAGCCGCAGCCGCTCCACGGATCGCCGCCGCGAGTGGTCCAGGAGCACCCGGCACTCGATCCCGTACCGCGCCGATCCCTCGGCGAGCCCGTCGAGCACGGCCTCCAGCGGCATCTCCGGCGCGCCGACCCGCTCGCCGTGGGCGGCGGCCGTGAACGTCACCTCCGCGTAGCCGGTGCCCTGCGCCGCCTCGTCCTCGCAGAACTCCAGCGCCACCCGCCGGAAGTGCTCCGCCGTGACCAGCCGCTCCCGTACCCGGGCCCGATGGTCGGCGAACTCGCCGAAGCTCCGGAACGGGCCGTCCGGCTCGGGCGGGCCGCCCAGCTCGCGCACGGTCGAGGGCCGTACGGTGCTCTCCAGGTGGACGTGCAGGTGCGCCTTCGGCAGCCGGGCGACGTCGCGCGGCTGCGGCGGGGGACCGAGGGGCTTCACGAAGCCGGTCTGGTGCTCGCTCACGTGCGTGAACTATACGAAAGCCGCACATGCCGGGCGCGGAGGGGGCGCGATTCGCGGCCGGCCCCTCTAGCCGGTTGGATGAGGGTGAGCACGCGCGCCGGGCAGGAGGAGTTCCGTGAAGTACATGCTGCTGATCTACAGCAACCCCGCGTCGCAGGAGGCGATCGCCGGCAGCGTCGACGAGGTCATGACCGAGGTCGACGCGTTGATGAAGGAGCTGAGCGAGAGCGGCGAGCTGGCCGGCGGGCAGGCGCTGGCCGGACCGGAGACCTCGCGGACGGTCCGCGTGCGCGACGGCGTCCCGGCGGTCACCGACGGGCCGTTCATCGAGGCCAAGGAGTACCTGGCGGGCTACCTGATCGTCGAGTGCGACAGCGTCGAGCGGGCGACGGAGATCGCCGCCCGCTGGCCGGACGCGCGGCTCTGCGCGATGGAGGTGCGGCCGATCATCGACGAGGTCCCCGAGTGAGCGCAGCCGACCCGGTGCGCCCGCCCGAGGTCCCGTCCGGCCACTCGGCGGACTGCCCACCCGAGGCTTCCGTCGAGCCCCGCCGGCCGGATTCCGGGGGCGGCGTCGAGGACCTGCTGCGGGAGTTGGCGCCGCAGGTGCTCGGCATCCTCGTCCGCCGGTACGGGCAGTTCGACGCCTGCGAGGACGCCGTCCAGGAGGCACTGCTCGACGCGGCCGTGCAGTGGCCCGGGCAGGGCGTGCCCGACAGCCCGCGCGCCTGGCTCGTCACCGTGGCCGCGCGCCGCCTGACCGACCACGTGCGCAGCGAGCACGCCCGGCGCCGCCGCGAGGAGACGGTCGCCGCCCGCGCCCCGGCCGACGAGGCCGTCGTGCCCGCGCCGGGCGAGGACCGGCCGGGCGACGAGGACGACACGCTGACGCTGCTGTTCCTGTGCTGCCACCCGTCGCTGTCCCGGGCCTCGCAGCTCGCCCTCACCCTGCGGGCGGTGGGCGGCCTGACGACGGCGCAGATCGCCGCCGCGTTCCTGGTGCCGGAGGCGACGATGGCGCAGCGCATCAGCCGCGCCAAGCAGCGGGTGAAGGCGGCCGGGGTGCCGTTCCGGCTGCCGCCCGAGTCCGAGCGCGCCGACCGGCTCCGCGTCGTCCTGCACGTCCTCTACCTGATCTTCAACGAGGGCTACACCGCCACCAGCGGCCCCGACCTGCACCGGCCCGACCTGACCCGCGAGGCCGTCCGGCTGACCCGGGCGCTGCTGCGGCTGCTGCCTGGCGACGGCGAGGTGATGGGGCTGCTGGCCCTCATGCTGCTCACCGAGGCCCGCCGGCCCGCGCGCACCGGCCCCGGCGGCAGGCTCGTGCCGTTGGCCGAGCAGGACCGCTCGCTGTGGGACCGGAAGGCCGTCGGCGAGGGCGCCGCGCTGGTCACCGCGGCGCTGTCCACCGCCCCCGTCGGGCCCTACCAGATCCAGGCGGCGATCGCCGCCGTGCACGACGAGGCGCCGCGCGCCGAGGACACCGACTGGCGGCAGATCCTCGCCCTGTACGGCGTGCTGCTCGGCCTGGAGGACAACCCGGTCGTCCGGCTCAACCACGCCGTGGCCGTGGCCATGGTGCGCGGGCCCGAGGCGGGGCTCGCCCTGCTGGACGAGCTCGCGGCCGACGAGCGGATGGCCGCGCACCATCGGTTGTCCGCGGTGCGCGCCC
Source organism: Nonomuraea roseoviolacea subsp. carminata (assembly GCF_024172185.1). Classification (GTDB taxonomy): domain Bacteria; phylum Actinomycetota; class Actinomycetes; order Streptosporangiales; family Streptosporangiaceae; genus Nonomuraea; species Nonomuraea roseoviolacea. The sequence continues at coordinate 8,934,642 of NZ_JAMZEC010000001.1, read as the reverse complement.
ACCTCCTGGAGGAGGCCGGGGACCACGCCTGCGCCGTCGCCGCCTACCGCGCGGCCGCCGCGCGCACCGCCAGCGAGCCGGAGCGCCGCTACCTGGAGGAACGCGCCGCCCGCCTTGACAAGTAATTTTTTCGGTGCGATGGTTCGGGCATGCGAGATGTGGCGGTGATCGAAGACCCCGCGGCGGCCGAGGCGTCCCTCGACCCCATGCGCTCCCGGCTGCTGGCCGAGCTGGTGGAGCCCGGCTCGGCCACCACGCTGGCGGCCCGGGTCGGCCTGGCCAGGCAGAAGGTCAACTACCATCTGCGGACCCTGGAGAAGCACGGGCTCGTCGAGCTCGTCGAGGAGCGGAGGAAGGGCAACGTCACCGAGCGCGTGATGCGGGCCACGGCGGCCTCGTTCGTCATCTCGCCCGTGGCGCTGGCCGCCGTGCAGCCCGACCCCGCCAGGTCGCCCGACCGGTTGTCGGCGGGCTGGCTGCTCGCGGTGGCCGCCCGGCTCGTCCGCGATCTCGGCGAGCTGGTCACCGGTGCGGTCAGGGCCCGCAAGCGGGTGGCGACGTTCGGCATGGACGGCGAGGTGCGCTTCGCCTCCGCGGCCGACCGGGCGGCGTTCGCCGAGGAGCTGACGTCGTTCGTGACGGCCCTGGTCGGCAGGTACCACGACGAGAGCGCCGAGGGCGGGCGCGAGCACCGGATCGTGGTCGCCGTCCACCCGTCCGTCAAGCCGTCCAGGCCGCAGGCGAGCGAGGGGGAGAACTGACATGGGTCACCGGTTCGAGCTGCCCCAGGAGGCCACGGTCGGCGTCACGCCGGAGGAGGTGTGGGAGGCCATCGCCACCGGCCCCGGCGTCGACTCGTGGTTCATGGGCCGCACCGAGGTGACGGACAAGGCGGTGCGCACCGACTTCGCCGGGTTGCTGCCCGAGTCGGCCGTCACGGTGTCCGACCCGCCCCACCGCTTCGCGCACACCAGCGCGGCGGGCGACGACGGGCGGTTCGTCGCGTACGAGTTCCTCATCGAGGGCCGCGAGCGGGGCAGCACGGTCGTGCGCATGGTCACGAGCGGCTTCCTGCCCGGCGACGACTGGGAGACCGAGTACGAGGCGATGCGCAGCGGCCTGGCGATGTTCTTCGCCACGCTGGTCGAGTACCTGGGCCACTTCCGCGGCCGCCCGGCCGCTCCCGTGACCGCGTTCGGGCCGCCCGTCCGCGACTGGCCGGACGCCTGGCGCGCCCTGTACGCCGAGCTCGGCCTGCCGGCGGCCGGTGAGATGGTGGGGCGGCGCGTGGCGTTCCGGCCGGACGGGCTGCCACCTGTGGAGGGCGTGGTCTACTTCGCCGACGCCCAGACCCTCGGCGTCCGCACGTCCGGCGCGCTGTACCGCTTCATCCAGGGGATGCCCGGCGTCATGGTGCTCTCCCACGTCCTGTTCACCGGTGGGGACGTCGCCGAGCAGGAGGCGGGCTGGCAGGCGTGGCTCGGCCGGGTCTTCACGGGCTGACCGCGCGAGGCCGAGGACAGGACTCCGCGCCGCGTCAGGGGCGGCGGGCCCGTACGCCGAGGACCACCGGCGTGGGCCCGTCGCCCTCGGCGAACGCCTCCAGCACCAGCCCCGCCTCCAGGAACGCGCCCAGCAGCTCCGCCAGCGGCCAGTGGCTCGCCCCCACCTTGTCGCGGATGCCCTGGTCCGTCCATGACTTCTTGGTCCAGTGGCCGTCGAGGTAGCCGGGCCTGACCACGACGGCCTCCGGATCGGCGCGGTCGGCGAACCCGCCGCAGAAGCACGGATGCACGCCGACGTGCACGAGCGCCCCGCCCGGCCGCAGCACCCTGGCCGCCTCCCGCAGCACGGCCGGGTAGGCCGGCATGTCGGTGTGGACCATCAGCGTCGCGACCGCCGGCAGGGACCCGTCGCGGAACGGCAGGCGCGCCGCGTCGCCCCGCACGACCGGCAGGCGCGGCCGGGCGTGGCGCAGCATCCCGGCCGACAGGTCGACGCCCACCGGCGTCCAGCCCAGGTCACGCAGGACGGCGGCGTGGACGCCGGTGCCGCAGCCGACCTCCAGGCACGTGCCCTCGCCGCGGCCGAGCAGCTCGGTCAGCACCCGGCGCTGCCCCAGGGGGTCGTCCGCGTTCCTGGGCAGGAACTCGGTCTCGTACCAGTCGGCGATCTCGTCGTAGGGGGCCGTCATGCCTCCATTCAGCCCGAGCCGCGCACCCCGGCCAACGGGTTCCGCTCAAGGCTGATCACGACGTCAGGGGGTGAAGCCCTCGATGGCGGATCGGATCGCGTCGCGCATCGTGTCGCTGCCCGTGTGGCCGGAGTCGTCCACCACGACCAGCCGCGCGTCCGGCCACGCCTGGACGAGCTGCCAGGCGTTCTCCAGCGGCGCCCCCAGGTCGAACCGGCCGTGGACGATCACCCCGGGGATGCCGGCCAGCCGGTGGGCGTCGCGCAGCAGGGCGCCCTCCTCCAGGAACGCGCCGTTGGAGAAGTAGTGGGAGCAGATCCGGACGAAGGCCACCTGGGCGTCGGAGGGCCGGTCGCTGTAGGCGTTGGGCTTGCCGTTCGGCTCCAGGGAGATGACCGCGTCCTCCCAGGCCAGCCAGTCCTGGGCGGCCTTGGCGCGCACCCGCGGGTCGGGGTCGCTCACGAGCCGGTGGTAGGCGGCCAGCAGCTCCGGCAGGTCGCCGTCGCGCTGGTCCTCCGGCACGCCCGCGCGGAAACGCTGCCATTCCTCGGGGAAGAACCGGCCCACCCCTCGGTACAGCCAGTCGACCTCGTAGCGGCGGGTCATGGTGGCGGCCACCATGACGATCTCCGACACCCGTTCGGGGTGCGCCTCGGCGTAGGCCAGCATGAGCGTGGAGCCCCAGGAGCCGCCGTACAGCAGCCAGCGCTCGACGCCCAGGTGCTCGCGCAGCCGCTCCATGTCGGCCACCAGGTGCTGCGTGGTGTTGGTGCTCAGGTCGGCCGACGGGTCGGACGCGTGGGGCAGGCTGCGCCCGCAGTTGCGCTGGTCGAACAGGATGGTCCGGTAACGCTCGGGGTCGAACGTGCGGCGCGCGTTGGTCGAGCAGCCCGACCCGGGGCCGCCGTGGACGACGAGCGCCGGCTTGCCCGCGGGGTTGCCGCAGACCTCCCAGTAGACGAGGTGGCCGTCGCCGGTGTCGAGGTGGCCGTGGTCGTACGGCTCAATCGGTGGAAGCATCCGACCAAGATACAACAGCGCTGTCATATCTCGCCCACGGGTGAGGTGCGTCACAGGCCGAGGAGGGGTGTCACACTTCGCGGGCGCCGACCCTCTCAGGTGGTGATCGCGACGACCGGTGAAGGAGCCCGCCATGCCCGACACGCCGACGGCCGCCCACCGGGCGGAGGAGGCGACCAGGATCTTCCTCGACCATCGCGAGCTGCTGTTCTCCGTCGTGTACGCGATGCTGGGCGGCGTCGCCGACACCGAGGACGTCCTCCAGGAGACCTGGCTCGCCTGGGCCGCGCGGTGGGGCGCGGCCGGGGCCGGTGAGATCGCCGGCCCGTGCGCCTACCTGGTCCGCGTCGCCGTCAACGCCGCCCTCGCCCGCCGGGCCGCCGTCAGCCGCCGCCGCGAGACCTACCCCGGGCCGTGGCTGCCCGAGCCGGTGATCGAGGACGCCCCCGCCGGGAGCGCGGGGGAGGACGCGGCGGAGCCGGCGCTGCGCGCCGAGGCGGTGTCGATGGCGCTCATGGTGGTGCTGGAGACGCTGGCCCCGGTCGAACGCGCCGTGTTCGTCCTGCACGAGGTGTTCGGCTACGCCCACACCGAGATCGCCGGCATGCTCGGCCGCCCGCCCGCGGCCGTCCGGCAGCTCGCGCACCGCGCCCGCGAGCACGTCCGGGCCCGCCGCCCCCGCCACCGCCCCGACCCGCGGGCCCGGCGGCAGGTCACCGAGCGGTTCCTGGCCGCCGCGCTCGGCGGCGACCTCGACGCGCTCATGCGCGTCCTGGCGCCCGACGTGACCCTGTGGACCGACGGCGGCGGCCGGGCGCGGGCCTCCCTCCAGCGACCGGTACGCGGACGCGACAAGGTGGCCCGGCTCATCACGGGCGTCACCTCCCATATCCCTGAGGGGGTCGAGGTCCGCTACCGGACCGTCAACGGCGACCCCTCGGCCGTGCTGTTCGACGGCGACACGCCGTTCGCCGTCATGGTCGTCGAGCTGGACCCGGACGGCGACCAGGTGACCGGCGTCTACACGGTCACCAACCCCGACAAGCTCACCCACGTCACCCGCGCTCGGCAGAGCCCGCCAACGGAAGGTTGACTCATGATCCTGATCACCGGCGCCACCGGCGCCCTCGGCCGTCCCCTCGCCCACCTGCTCGCCCGCGAGGGCGCCAAGGTGCGCGCCGTCACCCGCGACCCCGGCGCGGCGCACCTGCCCGGCGGCGTCGAGGTGGTCCGGGGCGACCCGTCCCGGCCGGACACGCTCGCCCGGCACCTCGACGGCGTCACCACCGTCCTCCTGCACTCCCGCGCGTGCGGCGACACCCCCGGCGACCTGCTCGCCCTGGCCCGGGAGCACGGCGCCGGCAAGGTGGTGGCGCTGTCGGCCGTCAACGTGGACGACCCCCTGGGCCTCCAGCCCTCCCGGGCCATGGGCGACCGCAACAAGGAGACCGACGCCGCCGCGGCGGAGAGCGGGATGGAGTGGACCAGCCTGCGGGCCTCCTCGTTCGCCGGCAACGCGCTCGTCTCGTGGGGCGCGCAGATCCGCGCCGGCGACGTCGTCCGGTACGTGTACGCGGGCTTCGCCGAGCCGCTCCTCGACGAGCGCGACCTGGTGGAGGTCGCGGCCCGCGCCCTGCTCACCGACGACCTGGCCGGGCGGCGGCTGGAGCTGACCGGCCCGGAGAGCGTCTCCCACGAGCGGGCCGTGACGATCATCGGCGAGGCGGCCGGAAGGCCGCTGCGCTTCGAGGAGGTCGCGCCGGAGGCGGCCGAGGAGGGCATGGTGCGGCGCGGGCTGCCGCGGCCGTTCGTGTCCGCGCTCATGGCGAGGTACGCCCGGTACGCGGCGCTGCCGCCCGCCGAGCCGACCGGGGCGGTGGAGGAGGCGCTGGGGCGGCCGGCGCGGTCGTTCGCGCGGTGGGCGGCGGACCACGCCACCGCCTTCCGTGCCTGACCACGCCCCAGCCTTCCGCCCCTGACCACGCCCCAGCCTTCCGCCCCTGACCACGCCCCAGCCTTCCCCCTCGTCGGCGGCCCATCGGCCGGGCGCCCGGGTCAGGACGCGCCGTGCCCCGGGGCGTCGAGGACGTGCTCGGCCAGCTCGCGCGCGCACCCCGCGGGGTCCACGCCGGGCCGGGTGGCTCCGGCCGCCAGGGCGCCGTCGACGAGCAGGAGAAGCTGGGTGGCGGCGTGCTCCGGCCGCGGGTGGCCCAGCCGGCGCAGCTCCTCCTCCAGGAGCCGGTGGACGCGTTCGCGGTACTCGCGGGTTACGGCGTGACAGGGATGGTCGGGGTCGGCCACCGCCAGGTCGGCGGCGAGGTAGCGGCAGCCGCGGAACTCCGGCGCGTCGATGGCCTCGGCGAGCCCGTCGAAGACGGCCAGCAGGCGGGCGCGCGGGTCGTCGCCGGCGGCCCGCATGGTCCGCCGGTACCACTCCTCGTCCTCGGCGGTGGTGAGCCGCAGCACCTCCACGATCAGCCCGTCCTTGCCGCCGAAGTGCTCGTACAGCGAGCGCCGGGCCACGTTGGCGGCCTTCAGCAGCGCGTCGACGCCGACGCCCACGCCCTGGGCGTAGGTCAGCCGGCGGGCGGCGTCCAGGAGGCGTTCGCGCGGCCCCGGAGCGGTGCGTGTGGTCATGGAGCCAGCCTGCCACCGCTTGACGGGTAGATCAACCGTTCTATATGGTTCTCCGTAGACCGAACGATCTATCTACGAGGGACCGATCATGGCGATCCGCACCACCACCGAGGTCATCGACCGTTTCAACCACGCCTTCACCGCCCGCGACGCCGGCGCGCTCACCGACCTGATCGGTGCGGACTGCGTCATGGAGTCGGTCCAGCCGGCGCCCACCGGGGAGCGCGTCGAGGGCGGCGCGGCCTGCCTGGCGTGGTGGACCGCGCTCGTCGAGGACCGCACGAGCCGCTTCGAGCCGCAGGAGGTCATCGTCGCCGGCGACCGGGCGACGATCCGCTGGCGCTACTACTTCGCCGACGGCCCGTCCGGCTGGGTCGAGGGCGTGAACCTCATGCGCGTCCGCGACGGCCTCATCGTCGAGGCCCTCGGCTACAGCAAGACCGCGGGTGAGGTCCCGCTGGCCGCCGAAGAGGGCCTCGACGGATGACGGCGATCGTCAGTTCACGCGGGTGACCCGGCCCAGGGCCGGGGCCGCCAGCGGGCTCCTGGCCCGGATGTAGGACTCGAAGGCCTCGATGTCGCGGACCTTCTCCACCCGGTCGGTGCCCTCGGTCAGCACCGAGAAGCCGTCGCCGCCGCCCGCGATGAAGGAGTTGGCGGTCAGGCGGTACTTCGCGGCCGGATCGACGACGGTCCCGTTCAGCTTGACGGTGGCCGGGTCGATCTTGTCGCACGCGGGCTTGGCGTTGTCGTAGGTGTAGGTGAGCCCCTGCGAGACGCCGAGCACGCGGGCGGTCTTCTGGCCGCACCACTGCTGCTCCAGCAGCCGCTCCAGCTGCGTGCCGGTCAGGGTCATGGTGACCAGGTTGTTCCTGAACTGCTGCACGCGCATGGCCTCGCCGTGGGTGACCAGGTTGGGCAGGTCGTTGCCGGTCGCCGAGACGACCAGGTCGCCGCCGATGCCGCCGCCGTACGGAGGCTGGATCGCGATCTGGGCGCCGCCGTTCTCCGGCGCCGAGGTGGCGAAGAGCCTGGCGTCGGCCAGGGCGTGGCCCATCGTGGACTCACCGGCCGCGTTCCTGGCCGCGGTGAGATCACTGGTGATCATGCCGACCGGCTTGTCCAACCGGCGGTGAGCCTCCTCCTCGCTCTTGCGGCGCAGCACGGAGATCGGCCCGTAGGGCTTGATGTCGTGGGTGACCGTGATGTTCTCCGCCTTCGCCCCGACCGGGTTGCCGGTGGCGCGGTCGACGGTGAGGTTGATCCGCGTGACCTCGCGGCTGAACCCCGACGTCTGGGTGACGGGGATGCCGTTGATCGTGCAGTTGTAGGCGTTGTGGGTGTGGGCGGAGACGACGGCGTCCACCTCGGGGTCGAGCTTGGCGACGATGTCCTTCACCGGTCCGACCAGGTTGTTGCACTGGTTGGGCAGGCCGCCGCCGGTCTGGCCGCCGCCCTGGTGGAGCAGCACGACGATGGTGTGCACGCCCTTGGCCTTGAGCTCCGCGACGTAGGTGTTGACGGTCTCGGCCTCGTCCCGGCCCTCCAGGGGCGCGGTGGGCGAGGGCGCCTCGAAGAGCGAGTTCTTGTGGGTCAGCCCGATGATGCCGACCTTGACGCCACGCACCTCCTTGACGAGGTAGGGGTCGAAGGCGGGCTTGCCCGTGGTGGTGTCGATGATGTTGGCGCCCAGCAGGGGGAAGGAGGCGCCCTTGAAGCCCGGCACGCTGCACCCCTCGACCGGGTGGCAGCCGCCGTTCTCCAGTCTGCGCAGCTCGCTCAGGCCGCGGTCGAACTCGTGGTTGCCGACGCTGGAGGCGTCCAGGCGCATCAGGTTGAGCGCCTGGATGGCCGGCTCGTCGTTCATGACGGCCGAGGCGGGGCTGTTGATGACGTTGTCGCCCGCGGCCAGGCGGAGGGTGCCGTGAGGGTTGTCCTTCTGCAGCCGGTCCAGGTGAGCCGCGAGGTACTCGGCTCCGCCCGCCTCGACGGGGCCTTCCGGGGTCATGGCGAAGCTCGAGGGGAGGGACGAGTGGAAGTCGTTGAAGGCCAGTAACTGGATGTCCACCGCGTCGGCGCGGGCGGGCAGCAGGCTGGTGCTGCCGAGCACGAGCGCCATGAGGAGGTTGCGCATGGCGTCGAAAGTGACATAGTCCCAGCGACTCCCGCAAGGGGGAAAATTTCTAACATCGTATGTCGAATGTGAACTATTGACATAGCTGTTGGAAAGCGGGAGGGTTCCTCCCATGTCACCGATCCTGGCCAGAATCCGAGGGGTCGAGCCCACCCTCACCGCGGCCCACCGGCGCATCGCTGAGACGATCCTCGCGGAGCCCGCCGTCGTGGCCGCCTCGACCATCGGCGAGCTGGCGGAGCGGTGCGGGACCTCGCTCACCACCATCACCCGCTTCTGCCGCGAGCTCGGCCTGGCCGGATACCCCGAGCTCAGGCTGGCGCTGGCGGCCGAGCTCGGGCGCAACGACGCCGCCCCCCGAGAACAGGACCTGATCGCCTTCTCCCCGGACGACCCCGCGAGCCTGGTGCTGCGCAGCCTGCTGGCCAGCGACCTGCGCGCCATGGAGGAGACGGCCGCCCAGCTCGACCTCAAGGCGGTGGACCGCGCCGTCTCCGCCCTGGTCGCCGCCAGGTTCATCGACTTCTACGCGGTCGCCGGCAGCGCGGGCGTGGCCATGGACCTGCACCTGCGCCTGCACGCCGTCGGCCGGCCGAGCGCGCTGTGGACCGACGTGCACAACGCCGTCTGCAGCGCCAACGCGCGCGACGACCACGACGTGGCGGTCGGCATCTCCCACTCGGGCACCACGGCCGAGGTCGTCGAGCCGCTGACCATCGCCAGGCAACGCGGCGCCACCACCGTCGCGGTCACCAACTTCCCCCGCAGCCCGCTGGCCGAGACGGCCGACATCGTCCTCACCACCGCCGCGCAGGACACCCCCTTCCGCGCGGGCGGGGTGGCCGCCCGCCACACCCAGATGCTCGTCCTGGACTGCCTCTACATCGGCGTCGTCCAGCGCACCCACGAGACCAGCAACCAGCTCCTGACGGCCGCCACCGACGCGGTCGCCAAGCACCGCCTGCCCCCACGCTAGGAGCCCCCATGCGCCTTGCCGCCGCCGCTGTCGCCTTGGCGATGGCGGTCACCGCCTGTGCCCCTTCGACCACCACTCGTGCCGACCAGGGCAAGATCACCCTTTCGGTCTGGGGATGGGGTCCCGAGGCGAACTACGACAAGATGTTCGCCGAGTACGAGAAGGCCAACCCCGGCGTCGACGTCGACGCCCGGTCCTTCACCACCGCCACCGAGTACGACACGATCCTGTCGACCGGCCTGGCCGGCGACAACGGCCCCGACCTGGCCTGGCTGCGCGCCGGCGCCAACCTCCAGCCGCTCGTCGAGGCCGGGCGGCTGCTCCCGCTCGACACCAAGGACGTGCCCGGCCTGGCGGCCTACGACGAGAAGGTGCTGCGCTACGCCAAGGGCGACAAGGACGGCAAGGTGTACGGCGTCCCGTTCGCCGTGCAGACCCTGCAGGTGATCTACAACAAGAAGATCTTCGCGGACAACGGCATCACCCCGCCGAAGACCTACGACGAGATGATCTCCTCCGCCCAGAAGCTCAAGGCCAAGGGCATCATCCCGTTCGCCTTCGGCGGCAAGGACGACTGGATGCTGCCGATCGTGGCGAGCATCTTCGGCACCGCCCACTGGGGCGGCGACGACTTCATCGCCGCCGTCAAGGCCAAGCAGAAGAAGTTCGCCGACCCGCGCTTCGTCGAGGGGATCGACCAGCTCAACAAGCTCAAGCCGTACTTCCCCGACAACGCCGCCGGCGTCTCCTACACCGACGCGCAGATCCTGTTCTCCTCCGGCAAGGCCGCCATGTTCCCCGGCGGCCTGTGGGAGCTGAACTTCTTCGGCGAGAACGCCAAGGACATCGAGCTGGGCGTCTTCACGCCGCCCGTCCCCGAGGGCCAGGGCCTCATGCCCGGCTTCACCGACGGCTCGTACGGCGTCAACGTCAAGACCAGGCACAAGGCCGAGGCGCTGAAGTTCGCCGCCTGGCTGGCCTCCAAGGACTACGGCCAGCTCTACACCGACACCCTGCGCATCTTCTCCGCCGTGCCCGGCGTCACGCCCAAGGACCCGCTCCTCGGCGAGGTCTCCACCACCTTCGACCGGCACGGCGCGACCTACTTCATGAACGAGTTCGCCTACGGCAACCCGTCGTCGGCCGCCGTGTTCTCCAAGGCGCTGCAGGAGATGCTGCTCGGCCGCATCACCGCGAAGCAGGCGGCCGAACAGCTCGACAAGAGCGTGTCCACATGGCTCTAGGCGCGCGGCGGGGACAGGGAGGGAACGGCTCGTCGTACCTGTTCCTGATCCCCGCCCTCCTCCTCTACTCCGCCTTCGTCGTCTACCCGCTGTTCACCGGCCTGACCTACAGCTTCTTCTCCTGGAAGGGCACGCTGCGCGACAGCTTCGCCGGGCTGGACAACTACGCCGGCCTGCTGTCGGGCTCCTTCCTCGACCAGTTGCTGCCCGCGCTGGGGCACAACGCCCTGCTGTTCGCCGGCACCATGCTGGTGCAGAACACGCTCGGCCTGGCCTTCGCGCTCGCCCTGTCCCGCGTACGGCGCGGCAAGCGGGCGCTGCAGACCATGTTCGCCCTGCCGTACCTGGTCAACCCCCTGGTCATCGGCTACCTGTGGACCCTGCTGCTCAGCCCCGCCTTCGGCCCCGTCAACGCGCTGCTCAAGCCGCTCGGCCTGGCGATGCCGTGGCTCGGCGACCCGGACACCGCGCTGCCGACCGTCATCGTCATCACCACCTGGCAGTGGGTCGGCTTCCCGATGCTGCTGTTCAGCGCCGCCCTCGGCGGCATCCCGCAGGAGTACGCCGAGGCCGCCAGGACCGACGGCGCCGGCTCCTGGCAGGTGCTCCGGCGCATCACGCTGCCGCTGCTCAAGCCCGCCATGGCCACCGTCACGATCCTCAGCTTCATCGGCAGCATGGGCACCTTCGCCCTGGTCTACGCGCTCGGCGGCTCCAACGGCGCCCCGGCGGGCGCGACCGACGTGCTCGGCCTGCTGTTCTACCGGACCGCCTTCGCCTCCGGCGACGTCAACGCGCTCGGCACCTCCTCGGCGCTGGCGGTCTTCATGTTCACCTTCATCTTCGGCTCGACGCTGCTGCTGGAGCGGGTGCTGAGGAGGAAGGCATGAGGGCGTCGATCGTCAAGGTCGCGCTGTGGGCCTACGCGGTCTTCTCCATGGCGCCGCTGATCGTCATGCTGCTCAGCTCGTTCCGGCCCACCAGCGAGATCTTCGACCGGCCGATCGGCCCGCCCACCGGGTTCGGCAACTACGTCAAGGCGTGGACGGAGGCGTCCTTCTCCACCTACGTCGTCAACTCGGCGGTCGTCGTGGTCGGCGCCGTGCTGCTGGGCGCCGTGGTCTCGCTGCTGGCCGCCTACCCCCTCGGACGCAGGCAGTTCCGGGGCCGCGGCGTGTTCGCCGCCTACTTCGTCTCCGGCATGACGCTGCCCGCCCACCTGGGCGTGCTGCCGCTGTTCTACCTGCTGGAGGGCATGGGGCTGGTGGACTCGCTGACCGGGCTGGTCCTGGTCTACGCGGCCGGGTCGGTCCCGTTCAACGTCTTCGTCCTGACCGCCTTCTTCCGCCAGCTCCCGCACGAGCTCGACGAGGCCGCCGCCCTGGACGGCGCCGGGCCGTTCGCGACCTTCTGGCACGTGATGCTGCCCCTGGTGCGGCCCGCGCTCGCGACAGTGGTGGTGTTCCAGTTCGTGCCGATCTGGAATGACTTCTTCTACCCCCTGGTCCTGATGCGGGACGAGGCCAAGCTGACCCTGCCGGTCGGCCTCACCCACTTCTTCGGCCAGTTCCAGAACGACTGGGGCACGCTCTTCGCCGGCCTGGTGATGACGACGATCCCCCTGGTCGTGCTCTTCGTCCTGGCCACGCGCCAGATCGTCGCCGGGCTGACCGCCGGCATGAACCGTTGAGGAATCAATTCATGGATCTTGTGATGGCCTTCGCCGACGAGGCGCGCTCCCGCCTGGACCGGCTGGTGACCGGCCAGCTGCCCGCCATCAGGCAGGCGGGGGCGCTGATCGCGGACAGCGTGCGCGCCGGAGGCGTCGTCCACGCCTACGGCACCGGGCACTCCGAGGCGGTGGCGCTGGAGGTGGCGGGCCGGGCCGGCGGCCTGATCCCGACCAACCGGCTCACCCTGCGCGACCCGGTCGTGCTGGGCTCGGCCGACCCCTCCGCGTTCGACCCGCTGGCCGAACGCGACCCGCGTACCGCGCACGAGGTGCTGGCCCTGCACACGATCGAGAAGACCGACGCCTTCGTCATCGCCTCCAACTCGGGCGGCAACGGCTCCACCGTGGAGATGGCCCGGCTGGTCAAGGAGCGCGGCCTGCCGCTGATCGCGATCACCTCGCTGGCGCACTCCGGCGCCATCACCTCGCGCCACCCCTCGGGGGAGCGGCTGTTCGAGCTGGCGGACATCGTGATCGACAACCTCGCCCCGTACGGCGACGCCGTCCTGACCACAGAGCACGGCCCCGTCTGCGGCATCTCCTCGATCACCTCGGCGCTGGCCGTGCAGCTCATGGTCGCCGAGGCGATCGGCCTGCTGATGGCCGATGGAACGGTCCCGCCCGTCTACCTGTCGGCCAACATCCCCGGCTCCGACGAGCGCAACGACGCCCTCGCGGCCCGCTACGCCGGGCGGATCAGGACCGGCGCGCTGTGAACCTGACGATCGCCGCCTTCTGGCCGCCGCCGCCCCACGAGACGACCGCCGCGCGCTACCGGGAGATCGCCGACGCCGGCATCGACCTGGTCATCACCGGCAACTACCTCAACGACCGGGTCATCCTGCGGCACGCGCTGGCCTGCGCCGAGGAGACGGGGCTCGGCGTGCTCGTCGCCTCGGACCCGCGCGTGGACGTCGTCATGCGCGACCTGGACGTGGACCCGGCGCCGCTGATCGGCCGGGTCGTGGACGACTACCGCCGGTTCCGCTCCTTCCGCGGCGTCAGCCTCATGGACGAGCCGCACGCCGGGCAGTTTCCGAGGGTGGCGGCCGGGGTCGCCGCCGTGCGCGCGGCCGGCGCCTTCGCCTACGCCAACCTCTTCCCCAGCCACGCCGTCGACGGCCCCTACGACGCGTACGCCGGGGAGTTCGCCCGGACCGTCCGCCCCGACGTGCTGTCCTTCGACCGCTACCCGTTCCTCGCCGACGGCTTCGACGAGGGCTACCTGGCCGACCTGGCGACGGTGCGCGAGCAGGCCCGCCGCGCCGGCCTGCCCGCCTGGATGTACGTCCAGACGCTCGCCTACGACGGCCACCGCGAGCCGTCGGCCGCCGAGCTGGCCTGGCAGGTCAACACCGCGCTGGCCTACGGCTACACCGGCATCCAGTACTTCACCTACTGGACGCCCGACCCGGCGCGCGGCGAGGGCTTCCAGGCCGCGCTCGTCGGCGGGGACGGCGTGCCGACCGCGCGCTACGGCGTCGTCCGCGACCTCAACACCCGCTGGCTGCGCCCGGTCGCGGCCGAACTGTCCGGCTGGACGTCGGCCGAGCGCGTCGGCGACGCCCTGGTGGGCCGGTACGGCGAGGGGCGGCTGTTCGCCTGCAACGCCCGGCCCGACGAGCCGGCCGAGGTCACGCTCGACGGGATCAGCGCCGCCTTCGACCCGGCGACCGGCGCGTACGAGCCCTGCGGCACGACCTTCACGCTCGCGCCCGGCGCGGCGCGGCTCGTCCGGTGACCCTCTTCGCCGGCGTGGACGCCGGCGGCACCACCACCCGGGCCGCCGTCCACGCGCCGGACGGCACCAGGCTCGGGTACGGCACCGCGGGCCCCGGCAACCCGGCCGCGCACGGCGCCGCGGCGGCCGGCGCGGCGATCGGGCGGGCCCTGCGCCGGGCCCTCGACGGCTTGGACCCGGCGCTGGTGGCCGCCTCGGTGGCGGGGGTGGCGGGCGCGGACGACGCCTTCGGGGAGGTGCTGGGGCGCGTCTGGGCGTCGTGCGGCGTCGCGTCGCCGCCCCGGCTGGTGGGTGACGTGGACGTCGCGTACGCGGCCGGCACCGCGGAACCCTCCGGGACGCTGCTGCTGGCCGGGACGGGGGCCGCGGCGGCCCGCTTCTCCGGCCGCGCGGTCGTCGCCGTCGCCGACGGGCTCGGGTGGCTGCTCGGCGACGAGGGCGGGGGGTTCTGGATCGGCCGGGCGGGCGTGCGCGCCGCCGTCCGTGCACTCGACGGCGGCGGGCCGTACGGGCCGCTGGTGGAGCTGATCTGCGCCCACTTCGGCGTGACCGGCGTGACCGAGGTGACCGACGTGGCATGGGTGACAGGAGTGCCGGGCGTGACGGGGGTGAGCGCTGGGAGCGCGACTGGTGCGGCAGGGGAGTCGCGGCGGCGGGCCGACCGCATCGTGCGGCTGGCGCAGGCCGACCGGACGCTCGTGGCGGCCGCCTCACCGCTCGTGGCCGAGGCCGCGGCGGCCGGGGACGCCGGCGCGGCGGCGATCGTCGGCGAGGCCGCCCGGCGGCTGGCGGCGACGGCGGGCCGGGTGCTCGGCCCCGGGCCGGTCGTCCTCGCGGGCGGCGTGCTGACCGGCGACGGCCCGGTGCGGACGGCGGTCACGGCGCTGCTGGCCGGACGCGAGGTGCTCACCGCGCGAGACGGCGCGGGCGCGGCGAGCTGGCTGGCCGCCCTCGACCGGCTGGGTGACGCGGGCGCGCACGCGCGCTTCACGACGGAAAGCCACTTCTGAGAGGAGGCCCGCTCCTGCGAGGTGGCGCGCCCTTGAGGGGAGGCCGCTCCTGTGAGGTGGCGCGCCCTTGAGGGGAGGCCGCTCTTAGGCGGTGGCGCGCCCTTGAGGGGAAGGCCGCTCCTGGGGGGTGGTGCGCCCCAGAAGGGAGGGCCCCCGCGCCCGAGGGGAGGCGCTCCCTGAGGGGAGGCCCGCGCCTAGGAGGTGGCGCGTCCCTGAAGGGAGGCTCCCTGGTCCACGTCGGAAGTCACTGCGCGTCCGGGGAGCAGCCCCGGTCGGGGGCGGGTTCGCGTTCGGCTGCGTCGAGGACGAGGCGGGCGGTGACGGCGAGCGTGGCGGGATCGGCCGGGCGGCCCAGGACGAGCGCCTGGTGGAAGAGCGGCCCGAGGGCGGCGTCCAGCAGGCGGCCGGTGAGCCGCTCGTCCACCGGACGGCCCGTGTGCCGGGCGAGCAGGGCGCCCAGCCCCGCCAGGTCGCGTTCGCGCTGCTCGCGCAGGAACCCGTCGCGCAGCTTGGCGGCGGTCTCCGGGTCGAGCTGGGCGTGCCCGATGAGCGCCAGCAGCACCTGGCCGGCCGGCTCCTGGAGGAACGCCGCCACGCGGCCGAGCCGGTCCGTCAGCTCCTCCTCCGGTGAGGCCGAGGACGGCCCGGGAGGCCAGGTGAGCGACTTCTCGGCGTCGTCGGCGAGCGTGTCGAGCAGGATGTCCACCTTGGACTTCCACCAGCGGTAGATGGTCTGCTTGGCCACCCCGGCGCGGGCCGCGATGCCCTCCATGGTCACGCCGGAGAAGCCGCGCTCGACCAGCAGGTCGTCGGCCGCGTGCAGCACGGCCCGCCGGATGCTCTCGCTGCGCTTCGGCCCGGTGCGGCTGACGACGGCCTCCCGGTGCGGGGCGGCCGCCCCGCTGTCCCGGCCGGCGCCGACGGTCGCTCGTCCTTCCGTGCTGATGGCCGCTCCTCCTTCCGTGCCTGCGTGCCCTTCCATGCGGGTACGCGGGTACCCGTTCGCCTTCGTCGTGCGGCCCGCGGCGTGCGCGGGGCAGCCCGATTGTGGCACGCCGCCCGCGTTCAGGCGCGCCGGGCCGCCCCGCGGCTCCCGAGCAGGCTCAGCAGGACACCCAGCGCCAGCACGGCGACCACGGCGCTGAAGATCTCCCCGGCCGGGCGCAGGCCCGTCAGCCGGATCATCACCCCCACCCCCACGGCGGGCACGGCCAGCATCGAGTACAGGATCACGAAGAACGTCGAGACCGACGCGCCCCGATGGTCCGGCGCGGCGCGCGTGGTGATGACGGTGACGCCGTACCCCAGCGCCACGCCGGTGGCCAGCCCGTTCACCGCCGCCCCGGCCAGCAGCGCGGTCAGCGACACGGCGGCCATGGCCAGGGCGATCAGCCCGGCGCCGGCGACCAGTCCCGCGCAGGCGAGCACGAGCGCCCGGCCGGGCCGTACGACCCGGTTGAGGAGCTGTCCGGCGGCGGTGCACATGAACGCGGTGAACACCACCGCCCCCGTCAGGGTGTGGCTCGGCAGCCGCAGCACCCCCGTCAGGAACACGCCGGTCACGGCGGTCAGCACGCCCAGCACCGCGAACCCCGCCCCGACGGCCATCGCCGAGCGCAGGAAGTCGCCGCGGATCTCGGCCGGCACGTGCGGGCGTTGCGGGCGCAGGGAAGGGCGCGAGCGGTTCGGGGCGGTCTCCGGCACGGACGCGACGCCGACCAGCCCGAGCAGCGCCAGCGCGCCGATGACCGCCCACGGCGTGCGCAGCGGCGCCGGCGCCAGGTCGGCCAGGATCCCGGCCAGCAGTGTGCCGCCGGCCAGGCCGCCCATGTTGGCGAACAGCACGACCGTGGCCGGGCGGACCCGGCCGTCCGGCGGCATGGCCTCGGCCAGCGCGACCGTGGCGGCGCCCGTCACGAGGGCCGCCGACAGTCCCGAGACGACCCGGGCGGCGAGCATGACGGTGAGGTCGCCGGCCACGAGGAAGGCGGCGGCCGCGACGATCGCGAGCAGGGCGGCGACCATGAGCACCGGCCGCCGTCCGATCTCGTCGGAGAGCCGCCCGAACAGCAGCAGCCCGGCGACGACGCCGAAGGCGTACACGGCGAAGACGACGGTCACGGTGAACGGCCCGAAGCCGAAGGCGTGCTCGTACAGGGGATAGAGCGGGGTGGGCGCGGTCGTGCCGGCCATGGTGGCCCAGAACGTGAACGCCAGGATGGCCGGCGCGAGGACGCGGGCCCGCCGGGACGGCGGCGCGCCCCGGCGGGTCTCCTGGGTCTGGCGCGGGGGATCGCCCATGGATGTTCCTTCCGAGAGGTTCGGGTGACGACCAAAGAATAGACGCAACGTCGCGTCTATTCAATCAGGGGTCCAGCCGGTACAGGCGGAAGAAGTCGTTGTCCACGGGCAGCACCGAGCAGCGGGCGAACCCGGCCTCCTCCGCGTACCGGCGGACCGTGCCGGCGCGCATGACGGTGCCGGTGGCGGCGGAGGGGAACTCGACGAGCTGCGCGGGCAGGCAGTGCGTGACGCTCCAGCCGTACATCATCCGCTCGACCTTGTCGCCGGGCGCCGTGAACCGGTCGGACACCTTCTCGTCCACCACCAGCACGGCCCCGCCCGGCGCGAGCGCGGCACGCGCCGAGCGCAGCGCCTCCACCGGCCGGGGCAGGTCGTGCAGCACCTCCAGGATCATCACCAGGTCGTACGGGCCCGCCGCGACGATCCGGCACGCGTCGGCCTGCTCCATCCGCACCCGGTCGCCCAGCCCGGCCCGCTCGGCCAGGGCGCGGGCCTCGGCGATGGAGGAGGCGTCGGCGTCCAGCCCGTCCACGCAGGCGTTCGGGAACGCGCGGGCGATCGCCAGCGCGGCCCAGCCCTGACCGCACCCGACGTCGGCCACGCGCGGCCGGGGGGACTCGCGCAGCCGGGCGGCGATGTCCGGCATGGCGGACAGCCAGGCGTCCGGCAGCTCATGGGTGAAGGCCGGCCGGTTGATGTGGCCCTGCCCGTGGCGGAACGCGCGCCCGTACGACTCGTACGGCACCCCCGCCCCCGTGCGGTACGCCTCGGCCACCTCGTCGATCACGCCCCCGATCCCGGCCAGCATGTGCGCGAACGGCGCCACGTGCGCGGGGTCGTCGGCGTCCACCAGCACGCGGGCGTGCGCGGCCGGCAGCCGGTAGCGTCGCTCGCCGGCCGGCTCGCCGGGGTCGGTGTCCAGGAGCCCGGCGACGGCCTGCTGCTCCAGCCACTCGGACGCGTAGCGGGGCGCGGTCCCGGTGCGCTCGGCCAGCCCGGCGGCGGTCAGCGGGCCCTGCTCACGCAGGACGCGATAGAAGCCCAGCTCGGCGCCCAAGTAGACGGAGAACAGTTCGAGGGCGCCGAGCGTGTCGTCGAACAGCCGCTCGGTCAGCAGCTCCGCGAGCCGCGCGTCCTCGGCGACGTGGGTGTTGGAGGTGTCCATGGTGTCCCCCTCGGAAACAGCACGGGACGGCGCCGTCCCCTGACGCCGCGAGCCCCCCTCCACCCACGCTAGACGGCGCCCCCTGACCGGCCTCGAGTCGCCTCCCCGCTCCGGAACGGCTCCTGGCATGCGCGGCGTCATGGGCGCGCATCGCTTGGGGCAAGTTCCCCCGGCGGGCCTGCGCCCGGAGCGCCGCGGCGGCTAGGAAAGCCCATGGATGCACGGGCGCGGACGGGGGCGGGGGCGCGGATGGGGGCGTGGGTGCGGGCGTGGGTGCGGGCCGACCCCTGGCGGGCGCTGCTGGTGCTGGTGGCCGCCGGTTACGGGATCGCCCAGCTGGTCGCGGTGGGCCCCGGCATGGGGCTGGGGTGGGACGAGGTGGTGTACGTCAGCCAGGTGGACCCCCGGGTGACCGCGACGGAGTTCATCGCGCCGCGCGCCCGCGGGATCACCCTGCTCGTGGCCCCCATCGTGCTGGTGACCTCCTCCACGGAGGCCCTGCGCGTCTGCCTGAGCGTGCTGTCGGCGCTGGCGCTGTACGCGTCGTTCGCCACCTGGCTGCGGCTGCGCCCGGGGGCCGCGGCGCCGGTGGCGGCGCTGGTGTTCGCGTCGCTGTGGCTGACGCTGTTCTACGGCGGTGAGGCCATGCCGAACCTGTGGGTGGCGCTGGGCGCGGTGGCCGCCACCGGGCACTTCCTGCGCCACGTGCGGGGGGACGGAGGCCGCGGCCGCCTGGCGGGTCTGGCGTCGTGCGTCGCGGGGACCGCCCTGATGCGGCCGCCCGACAGCCTCTGGCTCGTCCTGCCGCTCGGCCTGGCCCTCGCCGTGCCGGGATGGGGCCCGGCCCTCCGCTGGGGGCCGTCGGTGAGGCGCGCCCGGCCGGGGCGGGCGCGGCGCGGAGCCGCGGTCGCGCTCGTCGCCGGGTGCGCCGCCGGATGGGCGGAGTGGATCGCCGAGGCGTACGTCCGGTTCGGCGGCCTGGCCGCGCGCTGGCAGGCCGCCGGGGCGGCGAACGAGACCGGGCTGCACTTCTCGCTGGCCGAGCACGCCCGGGCGCTGAACGGCCCGCTGCTGTGCCGGCCTCCGGCCCACTGCGGTCCCGCCGTGACGTCCTGGGTGCTGTGGTGGAGCGCCGTCCCGCCGCTCGTCCTGCTCGGCCTGTACGCGGCCCGGCGTCGTGGCCGCCTGCCGGAGGCCCTGGTGCCGGCTGTGGCGGGCGTGTCGGCGGCCGTGCCGTACGTCTTCCTCGTCGGATACGCGGCCCCGCGCTTCCTGCTGCCCGCGTACGCGCTGCTGGCCTTCCCCGTCGCGCACGGCGCCCTCGCGCTGCTGGAGGGAGCGCGGCGCGGCCCGGCGCGCCGGGCCGGCGCCTGCCTGGTCGCCGCGGGATTCCTCGCGCACCTGACCCTGCAGGGGGTCACGCTGGACAAGGTGGTCTCACCCCGGCTGGCGCGCAGGGAGGCCGACGTGCGGGCCGCGCGGGCGCTGCAGGAGCTGGGCGTGCGCGGGCCGTGCCTGGTGTACGGGCAGAACGCGGTGACGATCGCGTACCGCATGGGCTGCACGGGGCACACGGTCCTGAGCTGGCGGCGGGAGAACGGGTTCCCGGCGGCGGTGCGCGACGCCGAGGCCCGGGGCGAACGGGTGGCCGCGGTGGCCCGGGGCCGCGCGGCGCCGTTCCTGCTGGCCTGGGAGCGGCGGCCGCTGGAGGGCGTCGGGCCCGGACGGTGGTACGCCTACCTGCCGCGCCCGGCACCACCGCCGGAGCCGGAGGCGCACGGCGCCGGGCGCCCCCTTCGCGAGGAACCCGCGCGCGCCCTACGACAGGGCCTGGCGCAGGACGAAAGGGCGGCCGTGGCCGGTGAGGACCACCCCGCGCAGGCGGGGGCGCCCGGCCTCTCGTTCCCGCATCCGGGTGGCGCGGCCGTCAGCCGGTGGGCCGGAGGACGTCCAGCGCCATCTGATGGAGCTGGTCGGTGAGGCGATCGGGCGGGAACAGCCACAGGCCGAGGGAGTCGGCGCCCGCCTCGATCAGTGCCCGGAGCCGGTCCCGCACCCGGTCGGGGTCGCCGGCGGCCGCGAACTCGTCGATCCAGGCGTCCTCGACGACGAGCGGCTCGCCCTCGGCCAGCGCGGCGACGCGCCGCCGGATCTCGGCGCCGTACCGGGACCGGCCGACCAGCGCGGTATGCGCTTCGGCCGTCAGGAAGAAGCCGACGGCGTCCCGTACAGCCTCTCGCGCCCGCCGGTCGTCGTCGGAGACCGACGCGAGCACGAAGGCGGTGATCGGCGGGCTGTCATGTCCCGCCGCGGTCACCTGCTCCCTGGCCCAGGCCACGTACGAGGGACTGGCGAGGACCGAGAGCAGGACGCCGTCCGCCCTGCCGCCCGCCGCGCGTAGCGCACGCTGGTTGACGGCCCCGATCCACAGCTCCGGCGCCTGCCGGGGAGGGAACTCCAGCCGGACGCCGGCGAGCTCGTGGACAGCGGTCCGGCGGTTGACCGGCTTGCCGTCCAGCAGCTCGCGCAGCACGTCGAAGGTCTCGACGACCGCGGTGAGCGGACGGTCGGGCAGCAGTCCCATCTGCTCCAGCCAATGGGTGTTGCCGAGGCCAACGGCGGCCCGCACCCGCCCGCCCGGGTACATGCGCGCGAGCCCGGCCAGTTCCATCGCGAGGATCGCCGGATGCCTGGTCATCACGCTGGTCAGCCCCAGCCCGACGGGCACCACCCGGGTGGCGGCGAGCAACTGGGTCAGACCGGACAGGCCGCCGGTGAAGAAGCAGTCCTCGGAGAACCACAGGTGTCCGAAGCCGAGCCGCTCGGCCAGCGCGGCCCCTTCCGTGAGCTCTTCGGGCGGCGTCAGGCTGCCGAAGACGACTCCGATCGCGCTCCTGTCCACCCCGGTCTCCTTCCGCGAGGCTAAGTGGACAGTGTGTACGGTACAGCTAAGCGGATGCGGTGTCCACTTCGGCGCCGGGACCGGAGGGGTGCCGGGTCGCGTCGAGCCCGGCGAGGATGAGGGCGAGCCCGGCCTCGAACATCCGGCGGGCCTCCTGCTCCATGTACGGCTCACCCGGCGCCGGCTCCTCTGCCGGAGACTCCGGCGGCGTGCTCTCCAGCCAGGCCACCGCGGGGAACCGCGCCGCGAAGTCCGGCGCCACCTCGGCCAGCAGCCCCGCCCGGTCGCGCCACCACCGCTCGTCCGTCACCCCGGTCGCGGCCTCGGCCTGCCGCGCCTCGGCGATCGTGCCCGCGGCCCCCCGGACGAACGCGAACAGGGTGCCCACCACGTGCCGCACCGCCCCGGGGCGGAGGTCGGTGCCGCGCAGCAGGCCGAGCAGCGTCTCCAGCGTCGCGTACTCGTTCGGGCCGAGCACCGGCCGTGCCTGCGACACCTGGAGCATCCACGGGTGCCGCAGGTACAGCGCCCACAGGTCCCGCGCCCACGCGGTCACGGCGGCCCGCCGTCCCGCCGCGAGGTCGTAGCCGCCCGGCAGCTCGGCCAGCGCCTGGTCGTACATGAGATCGAGCAGCTCGCCCTTGCTCGGCACGTACGTGTACAGGGCCATGGCGGTGCGCCCCAGCTGCTCGCCCACGGCGCGCATGGACAGCGCGGCCATGCCCTCGGCGTCGGCGACCTCGATCGCCGCGGCCACGATCGCGCCGACGCTCAGGCCCGGCTTGGGGCCCGGCCGCCCGCGCACCTCCCCGCGCGTCTGCCCGCGCGTCTGCCCGCGCGTGTCGCCTCGATCGCCCGCGCCGTCGCCGCGCCAGAGCAGCGCCATGGACCGCCGCGCGTCGCCCTGCCCGGCGAACACCACCACGCCGCCCACCTCACCTCTCGCCGTCCCGAAGATCTCCGTACGGCATAAGGATATGGCCCGCGGGACACCCGACCTGTGCGGCGTGCTGCGCCGGCGCATCGGCGGCCCCTCGCCCAGCTGCGCCGCGCCGCCCGCCGGGCCCGTGAGCTGCGTGTCGACGACGACGGGCGGCGGCATGCCGAGTTCCTGGCCGCCGACCGCGCAGCGCCCCTCGACGGCGCAGGGCCCCAGAATCGCCTCAGTGGCCCGCGCACCCCGGGTCCCCGGGGGCGCCCCCGTCCGACAACGCGCCGATCTCCCCCTGGCGGCCGCCTGGCGGGCTCTGCGGGCCGGAAGAGCGCCCGGCATGGCGTCGCGCGAAGGCATTCCGCGGCTGCCGCGACGCAATACGTCGCCTGGCCGGCTACTGCGGCAAGCACCTGCCGCCAGGCCGCCCACCGCGCCCGTGGCCGCCTCGTCACCGCCCGCCGGGAGCGGCCTTCGGGGAGGATCGGACGGGATTTTGGCGCGAGGTGCCGGTGGCCGAGCTCGAGAACCGCCTTCAAGCCGCGTCCGCGCGGTGCTCGTCGGGTAGCGCTTTCCACTTGCCAGCCATTAAACACATGTTTAAGATCTTAAACATGTGTTCAGCATCATCGGACTTGACCGCCCAGGCCAAGATCCGCAACGCGGCCATCGCACACTTCGCCCGGGACGGCTTCCAGAAGACCAACCTGCGCGCCATCGCAGCCACCGCCGGTGTGAGCCCCGGCCTGGTCATCCATCACTTCGGCAGTAAGGAAAAGCTCCGGAGCGTCTGTGACGACCATGTCCTGCGCATCTTGATCCACCGGGCCGACAACGCCCGGCCCAGCGGCATGCAGGACCTCTTTCGCGAATACCTGTCCAACCCGGAGGAATACCGCCTCCAGGTGCAGTACATGCTGCGCGCGATCGAGGAGGACACCCCCGCCGCGGCCACGTTCGTCGACACGCTGGTGGCGGAGTCCGAGGAGATCCTGCGGGCCGGCATCGCCGACGGCTCGATGCGACCGTCCTCGGACGTGCGGGCGCTGGCGGTGCTGACCGTGCTCAACAGCGTGGCCACGCTGACCATGCCGCCGCCCCTGGCGCGGGCGCTGGGCTACGAGCGGTTCGGCCCCGACCTGCTGCGCCGCCTCGCCCTGCCCACGCTGGAGCTCTACACCCACGGGCTGTTCACCAACGACACCGCGCTGAAGGCAGCCCGGACCGCGCTGGACGAGTCACCACAGAAAAGGGACTGACGCGATGGCCATCACCCTCCCCGACCTCACGCCGCTGGAGAACACGCTCTGGCTGACCCTGGCCGGCAAGGCGCTCGACTACCAGGCCAAACACTCGATCCTGCACGACAGGACCGCATACGACATCGTCAGGAGGCTCGACTACGACGCCGGGCAGTTCAAGCTCTCCGCCAGCCCCGTCGTGGGCATCGCGCACCGCTCCCTGGTCATGGACAACATCGTGCGCCGGTTCATCGCCGAGAATCCCGACGCCGTCGGGCTCGACCTGGGCGCCGGGCTCGACACCCGCGTCTACCGCGTCGACCCGCCCGCCACCGTCGAGTGGTACGACGTCGACCTGCCCGGCGTGGCCAGGACCAGGCAACTACTGCTCCCCGAGCGCCCCCACCTCCACACCATCGGCTCCGACCTCAACGACCCCCGATGGATCAGCGAAGTCCCCGCCGACCGCCCCGCCGTGATCGTCGCCGACGGCCTGATCGGGTTCCTGTCCAAGGAGGAACTGGCCACGCTCCTCGACCGCCTCATCAGCCACTTCCCCGCAGGCGAGATCTGCTTCAACGGCTACACGAGGTTCCACGTCTGGGCGGCCAAGAAGTACGCCGGCACCCAGTCCGTCGTCCCCTTCCTCCGGTCTCCCGGCTTCGACACCCCGCAGGACATCGAGCGCCTGGAACCCCGCCTGAAGCTGGTACGCGAGATCCTGCTGGGCCGCGAGCCCGAAGTCGCCGACTACCCGTGGACGACCCGCCTGGCCAGCTTCCTGACCGCCTGGAGCACCTCCATCTCGCGCAAGGGCACCGCCATCCAGCACTACCGCTTCTAGGGACTCCTGAGGCACCGAGGTGACCGCCGAGGACCGGCGGCTGCCGGAGGATCGTGTGCGCTTCCTGGCGGGCGGCGGCCGGGACCGACCGAAGAGCCGCATCGCCCGGCCGGCCGATCCGACACCGACCAGGCATGTATGTTTCCAGGCCGAGCTGGACTGGACCCGCCGCCGGCTGGCACCCGTGGTCGCCCGCATGCTCTCCTACAACGGAGACACCGCCACCCGACTCGCCACCGCGGCCGGAAGCCCATGGAGCCGCTACGCCCCCGGTGACCACGAACAGTGACTTCTCTCAGGTGATCAGGCAGGAAACAGAACACTTGATCATCGGTCGCTGCCGGTGCCGCACCCCTGGGAGAGCCGCACAGCCCGGTCCTCGCCCGATCGGTCCGGACGGCCTTTGGCCGAGCCCACGAACGAGTGGGCCGCCAGTGGTGGAAGCTGACGAACACCGCCCTGTCAGCCGCCCCTAAGCTCCCCCGGAAACGGAGCCAGAAGGGGAGACCGGTGTCGAAACTGGATGAGATCGCTGCGTGGCTGCGGCGCCGGCTGCCGGATCTGCTCGCGGAGAACCAGGTGCCGGGGGCGGCGGTGGCGCTCTGCGCAGGTGCCGCGACGGTCGACGCCGCGGCCGGGCTGCTCAACACCGTCACGGGCGTCGAGGCCACGGCCGACTCGCTGTTCCAGATCGGCTCGATCACGAAGGTCCTGACCACGACGCTGGCGATGCAGCTGGTGGACGAGGGTGCGCTGCGCCTGGACGCTCCCGTGCGGGCCTACCTCCCCGGGTTCCGGCTCGCCGACGACGACGCCGCCCGACGGATCACCGTCCGGCAGCTCATGTGCCACGTCGCGGGCTTCGAAGGCGACGTCTTCACCGACACCGGCAAGGGCGACGACTGCCTGGAGAAGTACGTCGGCCTGCTGCGCGAGGTCCCGCAGTTGTTCGAGCCCGGGGAGCTGTTCTCCTACAACAACGCCGGCTTCTGCGTGCTGGGCCGGATCGTCGAGGTCGTCCGGGGCAGGCCGTTCGACGACTGCGTTCGGGCGCATCTGTTCGAGCCCCTGGGGCTGACGCACGCCGCGAACGACCCGTACGACGCGATCCTCCACCGCACAGCGGTGGGGCACGTCGAGCGGGAGCCCGGAGGCCCGTTCGAACCCACCCGCGTCTGGGCCCTGGCCCGGTCGAACGCGCCGGCCGGCTCGATGCTGGCGATGCGCGCCCGCGACCTGCTGGCCTTCGCCCGCATGCACCTGGCGGGCGGCCTGGGTCCGGACGGCCGGGCGGTGCTCAGCCAGGAGAGCGTCCTGGCCATGCGGCAGCCGCAGGTCGCGCAGCCGGACCTCGACCAGGGCACCGGCTGGGGTCTCGGCTGGGAGCTCTTCCACCGCCCCGACCGGGCGGTCTTCGGCCACGACGGCAACACCATCGGTCAGTCGGCGTTCCTGCGGGTGGTCCCGGAGCGGGACGTGGCGCTGGTGATCCTCACCAACGGCGGCTGCCCGAAGCCGGTCTTCCGCGAGCTCGCCGGGCGCGTGCTCGGGGAGCTCGCCGGGGTCGAGCCGGGCGAGGCGCCCCGGCCGGACCCGGCCGCGCCCCCGCTGGACGCCGCCCGCTACGCCGGCACCTACCTGTCGAGCACCTCGCGGACCACGGTGAGCCAGGACGCCGATGGGCGGCTGTGGCTGGACCGGACCCCTCTCGGCGTCACCGCCGGCCTGGGCGCGGCGCCGTACCGCACCGAACTGGTCGCCTGGCGCGGCGACTCGGTGCTCCCGGCTGAACCCGAAGGGGGCGTCCGCGCGCCGCTCGCCTTCCTCGGAGACGACGGGCAGGGGCGGGCCCGCTATCTGCACACCGGCCGGGCCGACCGGCGGGTGCCGTCCTGAACTCCTGACCGGTCGAGGGTCCCGCCGCGCCGCGACGGCTCGCGGCGAGCAGTATGCCGCGACGGCTCGCGGCGAGCAGTTCGTCGCGACGGACGAAGGCGGGCTTCGAGCTTCGATCGACGCGACGAACACCACCAGGGGACCGGGTCCCACTATCGTCCAATGGATTGGGAGAGTGCCGCCTTGAGCACTGCCTTGAGCACGGCCGACGGCTCCGCGAACACGGATGGCGTCCGCCTGCTGACGATCCGTGACCTGTCGGTCGAGATCCGGCGGGGCGATCGGATCGTCCGCCCCGTCCGCGGCGTCAGCCTGGCGCTCGACCGGGGCGAGACGCTGGGGATCGTCGGCGAGACCGGCTCCGGCAAGTCGATGACCGGTCTGGCGATCATGGGCATGCTGCCGGCCGGTGGCCGGATCACGGCCGGTTCGATCGACCTGGACGGAAGGGAGCTCGTGGGGCTGCCCGCCGCGCGGTACCGCGCGATCAGGGGCAACGACGTGGCGATGGTCTTCCAGGACTCGATGACCGCGCTGAACCCGACCAAGCGCATCGGCGAGCAGGTCGCCGAGCCGGTGCGGCTGCACCGTGGCGCCTCGAAACCGGAGGCGCGCGCCCGCGCCGAGGAGATGCTGGCCCTCGTGGGGCTGCCGCGGCCGGCCGAGCGGCTGGACGACTTCCCGCACCAGCTCTCCGGCGGCATGCGGCAGCGCGTGATGATCGCGATGGCACGGGTCTGCGAGCCCCGGCTGGTCATCGCCGATGAGCCGACGACGGCGCTCGACGTCACCGTCCAGGCGGAGATCCTCGACCTCCTCGACGACCTCAGGTCCCGGCTCGGCATGTCGATGATCCTGGTCACCCACGACATGGGGGTGATCGCCCGGCATGCCGACCGCGTCGGGGTGATGTACGCCGGGCGGGTGGCCGAGACCGGGCCGACGTCGGAGTTGTTCGCCCGGACGCGGCACCGCTACACCCAGGCGCTGCTCTCCTCGATCCCGTCGCTCACGCAGGACCGCGGCGAGGAGCTGTTCAGCATTCCCGGGGCACCGCCGGACCTGACCGTGGTGCAGACGGGGTGCCCGTTCGCGCCGCGCTGCGCCGGCGCGACCGACCGGTGCCGCGCGGAGCTCCCGCCGCCCGTGACCGAGGCCGGCGGCCACGTCCACTCCTGCTGGCATCCCGCCGAGGGCCCGGCCGCCGGAAACCGTGCGCGGCTGGTCGTCCCGGCGCCGGTCGGATCGGAGCCAACAGGATCGGGGCCAACAGGATCGGGGCCAACAGGATCGGGGCCAACAGGATCGGGGCCAACAGGATCGGGCCCGGCCGGATCAGGGCCGACGGCATCGGGGCCGCGCCTGCGCGTGGTCGACCTCCGGCGCGAGCACCCGGCGGGCGGCGCGGGCCTGTTCGGCGGACGCCGCACCGTCAAGGCGGTCTCGGGCGTGAGCTTCGAGGTGGCGGCGGGGGAGACCTTCGGCCTCGTCGGCGAGTCGGGCTGCGGCAAGTCCTCGCTGGGCCGCATGCTCGTCGCCCTCGACCGGCCCACCTCCGGCGAGGTGATCTTCGACGGCGAGCCGGTCACCCGGATGAGCGCCCGCGCGCTGGGGTCCCGCCGCACCGAGCTGCAGATGATGTTCCAGGACTCCAACGCCTCCCTCGACCCCCGCATGCGCATCGGCGCGATCCTGCGCGAGCCGCTGGCCATCCAGGGCGTCGGCACCCGCGCCCAGCGCACCGCCCGCGCCCGCGAGCTGCTGCGGGACGTGGGCCTGCCGGCGAGCGTGCTGGAGCGCTATCCGCACGAGCTGTCCGGCGGGCAGCGGCAGCGGGTGGGCCTGGCCCGCGCGCTCGCCCTCGACCCGAAGGTGCTGGTCGCCGACGAGCCGGTCAGCGCTCTGGACGTCTCCATCCGCTCGCAGGTCCTCAACCTGATGCGCCGCGTCCAGCTCGAACGCGGGCTCAGCAGCGTGGTGATCTCGCACGACCTCGCGGTGGTGCGGTACCTGGCCGACCGCGTCGGCGTCATGTACCTGGGCAAGCTGGTCGAGACCGGCACCACCGACGAGGTGTACGGCTCAGCCGCGCACCCCTACACCGCGGGGCTGCTGGCCGCGATCCCCGAAGCCGACCCCGGGGCGCCGCGCGCCCCCGCGGCCGCGAGGGTGCGCGGCGAGCCGCCCAGCCCCGTGGACCCGCCCAGCGGCTGCCGGTTCCGCACCCGGTGCGCGCTGGCGACCGCGTTGTGCGCCCAGGAGGAGCCCCCCTTGACGCCGGTCACCGGCACCCATCACGTCGCCTGCCACCACCCACTGGGCCGAGAGGAGTCGCGCTCATGACCTGGTACGTGCTCCGCCGTCTGGCGGTCTCGCTCCTCGTCCTGCTCGGGATCTCCGCCGTCGTCTTCCTCATGCTGCACCTGGTGTCGGACAGCCCGGGGCGCGTCGTCCTCGGGCAGCGCGCCTCGCCGGAGGCCGTGGCGGACTTCAACCGGGAGCACGGCTTCGACCGCCCGGTCGTCGCGCAGTACGTCGGCTACCTCGGCCGGCTGCTCCACGGGGACCTGGGCCGGTCGTACAAGCTGAACGAGGACGTGGGCACGCTGCTGGCGCGCAACGCCGGCCGCAGCGCGATGGTGTCGCTGGCCGGGCTGGTGCTGGCGCTGCTGATCGCGGTCCCGCTCGGCATCCTGCAGGCGGTGCGGCGCAACAGCGTCGTCGACCGGGTCGCCACCGCGGCGTCGTACGTGCTGTACGCGACGCCGTCGTTCCTGCTCGGGCTGCTGCTGATCGCCGTCTTCAGCCAGACGATCCCGATCTTCCCGGCGGAGGCGTCGCAGTCGCACTCGCCGTGGGTCGTCTTCACCGATCCGCGGGCGATGGCGCTGCCGGTCATCACGCTCGCCGTCACGAGCATCGCGGTCTTCGCGCAGTACCAGCGGTCCGCCGCCCTCGACCAGCTCGGCCAGGACTACATCCGCGTCGCGCGGGCCAAGGGCCTGCCGGAACGGCTGATCCTCACCCGCCACCTGCTGCGCAACGCCTGCCTGCCGCTGGTCATGCTGGTCGGCACGCTCGTCCCGACGCTGCTGGCGGGCAACCTGATCGTCGAGTCGCTCTTCAACTATCCCGGCCTGGGCCTGCTGTTCCTCAACAGCCTGCAGCGCGAGGACTACCCGGTGCTCCTGGCCTACACCCTCATCGGCGGCGTGCTGACCGTGGCCGGCAACTTCGTCGCCGACGTCGTGGTGGCGGCCGCCGACCGGCGAATCGAGCTCAGCGCATGACCGCACCAGAGGTGACCTCCCCTCCGTCCCCCGAGGCCGAGACGTGGGCGGAGCGCGAACCGGGCTCGATCCGGTCGGTCCTGCACGGGATGCGCCGGCATCCGCTCGGCGTGGCCGGCGGGCTGCTCCTGCTGCTCATCGCCGCGTTCTGCTTCCTCGGGCCGCTGTTCCACCCGACCAACCAGACCGACGTGGACCTCCTCAACGCGGCCCTGCCGCCCGGCCCCGGCCACCCGCTCGGGACCGACGGCAACGGCTTCGACGTGCTCGGGCGGCTGATGTCGGGCGGCCAGGTGTCGCTGCGGATCGGGCTGCTGGCCGCGCTCTTCGCCACCACGATCGGCACCGTCTACGGGGCCGTGGCGGGGTTGGCCGGGGGTGTGGTCGACGGGTTCATGATGCGGCTGGTCGACGTCATGCTGTCGATCCCGTTCCTGTTCTTCGTGCTGATCCTGTCGGCCCGCTTCCACGCCGACGCGCTGTCACTGAGCCTGGTCATCGGCGGCTTCTCCTGGCTCGTCTCCGCCCGGCTGGTGCGCGGCGAGGTGCTGACCCTGCGGGTGAGGGAGTTCGTGCTGGCCGCCAGGCTGATGGGCGCCTCCCGCCGGCGGACGATCCTCACCCACCTGATCCCGAACGCGCTCGGCGTCATCATCGTCAACATCACCTTCCAGGTCGCCGACGCCGTCCTGGTCGTCGCCGCGCTGGGCTTCCTGGGTTTCGGCCTGACCTACCCCACCGCCGACTGGGGCAGCCAGCTGGCCAGCGGCGTCACCTACATCTCCGCCGACTACTGGTGGCTGATCTACCCGGTCGGCGGCTGCATCGTCCTGACCGTGCTGGCGCTCAACCTGCTCGCCGACGCGCTGCGCGACGCCGTCGGGCGGCGGGCCGACCGATGACCCGTCCACCAGGACGCACCCCGCACACCTCTTCAGGGAGCCGTCAATGAAGCACCGAGGCCGCCTCTCCGGGGCACTCGTCGCCGCCGTCGCCGTGCTGGCCACTGCGTGCAGCGGCGGCGGGGGCGCGACGAGGGACATCGCCGGCAGCTACACCGCCAAGCCGGCCCAGACCGGCACCCCCAAGCAGGGCGGGACCGCCACCGTCGCGCTGACCCCCGGGCTCAGCCCCAACTACATCTACCCGTACCCGCCGGCGGCAGCCAACGGCACCGTCATCGCCCGCGGCCAGTTGTGGCGCTCCCTCTACCGGCCCAGCGGTGAGGGCGACCAGGTCGCCGACGCCGAGCTGAGCCTGGCCGAGCCGCCCGTCTACAGCCCCGACCGCAAGACCGTGACCATCACGATGAAGGACTACACGTGGTCCAACGGCAAGCCGGTGACGGCCGACGACGTCGTCTTCTCGCTGGCCCTGCTCAAGGCCGCGCTGGCGGAGAGCCCGGCCAACTGGAGTTTCTACACCCCCGGCCAGTTCCCCGACGGCGTGAGCGCCGAGGCCACCGCGCCTGACACGCTCACCCTCAAGCTGCGGACCGCGTACAACCCGTCGTACCTGCTGTCCATGCTGACGCTGCTGTACGTGCTGCCCTCCACCGAGTGGAACATCGCCGCCACCGGCGGCCCGCACCTGGACTACAAGCAGCCGAAGAACGCCAGGGCGATCTACAGGTACCTCACCAAGGAGTCGGAGTCGCAGGCCACCTTCGCCGGCAACCCGCTCTGGCAGGTCGTCAACGGCCCCTACCGGCTCAAGAGCTTCGACCCGACGACCGGCTCGTTCTCCCTGGCGCGCAACGAGTCCTACAGCGGACCGGGGGAGTCGCGGCTCGACCAGATCGACTTCAAGGCCTTCACCTCCGCCGCCGCCGTGCTCAACCAGTTCAAGGCCGGCAACCTGACCGTCGGCACGCTCGACTCCAGCTTCGCCGCGCAGATCGGCGCGCTGAAGGCCGAGGGCTACAACGTGTACGGCGCGCCCGCCCCGGCCCGGCTCGACGCGCTGGTCATCAACTTCGCGAACACCGTCGGCAACTTCGACAAGGTCATCGCGCAGCCGTACGTCCGCCAGGCCCTGCAGCGGCTGATCGACCAGCAGGGTTACATCGCCAGCCGCGGCGTCTACAACGGCGCCGCCTCCCCGAACTACAGCACCGCGGGCACCGGATCCCCCTACCCGCCCGCCTTCGGCGACCAGCCGCCCTACCCCTACGACCCGGCCGCCGCCGAGAAGCTGCTCGCCGACAACGTCTGGAAGGTGGTGCCGAACGGCTCCACCACCTGCGAGCGTCCCGGCACCGGGCCCGGCCTGTGCGGCGCGGGCATCCCGCGCGGACAGACGATCAGCTTCACCCTGGCCTCGGCCAGCTCACCGGCCTTCGTCGGCGCGCGTGACGTCGCCTTCGCCTCAGCGGCCAAGAAGCTCGGCATCGAGGTCAAGGTCGTGACCAAGTCGCTCACCTACATGTACGCGAACTACGGCAACACCTTCGCCCCCGCCACCAGGAACGAGTGGGCGATGCAGGACTACGGCGCCCTCTACCTGGCGGCCGGCTACCCGAGCAGCAACACGGTGTTCAACACCGAGGGCAGCTTCAACCTGGGCAGCTACCGGAACGCCGAGGTGGACAAGCTGATCGGCGCCTCGACCTTCGGCGCGGACGAGAAGTCGCTGTCGGCCGAGGTGACCGCTCTCGCCCGGGACCTGCCGGTGCTCTTCCTGCCGACGCCGCACACGCTCGTGGTGTGGAAGGACACCCTGTCGGGCCCGCAGTCGTCGTTCAACGCCCTGACCAGCTTCCTGTACACGCCGGAACTATGGTACTTCCACAGCTAGCGCGAGACCTGGCCGGTGACGCCAGGGTGGTGGCCCTCGGCGAGGGCGCGCACAACATCACGCAGTTCTACGAGCTGAAGGACGAGCTGTTCCGCCTGCTCGTCGAGGAACACGGGTTCACCGCCTTCGTGATGGAGTCGGGCTTCGCCGAGGGGCTGGCCGTCGACGCGTGGGTCCACGGCGGGCCCGGCGAGGTCGAGACGGTCGCCCGCGACGGCATCACCTACCGGTTCGGCGAGTGCGAGCCGATGCGGCGGCAGCTCACCTGGATGCGGGAGTGGAACGCGGCGAACCCGGCGAAGGTCAGCTTCTACGGCATGGACCTGCCCGGTTCCTCCACCTCGCCCGGACCGGCGGTGCGCGCCTGCCTCGACCGGCTGGCGGCGCTGCCCGGCGACGAGGAGCTGCGTCGCCTCAGCGATCTGGGCGGCCGGACCGAGGCGGCGATCCGCTACCGGGCCATGCCCGCAGCGGAGCGGGCCCGGCTGCTCGACGGCCTCCGTGACCTGGTGGAGCGTGCCGCGGAGCACGACGACGGGGTCGTGCGCCGGTGCGGCGCCTCGATCGGGGCCTTCCTCGCCGAGCTGGACCTGGAGGAGACCGGGCCGTACCCGCGCGACGTGTTCATGGCCGAGACCGTGCGCTGGATCCTGGAGCGCGAGGAGCGGATCGTCGTGAGCGCGCACAACGCGCATGTCCGGCGCACGCCGCTGCACGGCCGGCCGATGCTCGGCGGCCTGCTGGGCGCGGACGCCGTCGTCATCGGGATGACGTACGGCTCCGGCCCCGAGGTGCGCTTCACGCAGCGCTCGCCGCGCCCGTTCGACTGCGAGGTCTCCCTCCACGAGCGCGTCCTGCCGCCGAACGCCGTCGAGTCGAGACTGGAGCGCCTCGGCCCGCCCGTCGCCGCCGTCGACCTGCGCCGCGCGTCGGCCGGGCTGTTCGACGGGGTGGAGGGCACGCTGGCCGCCGGCGGCCTGGACCCCGTCGACGACTTCCCGGCCGCCTACGACGCGCTCGTCCACGTCCGCCGGGTGACCCGGGTGCCCGGCGCGTTCGAGCGGCTGCGCGCGGAGTTCGAGACCGGAGGCCAGTCCCCACGAGAGCCGGAGTCACCATGACCGCCGCCTACCCGCCCGCCCGCACCGTCGAGGTCTTCGAGGACGTCGCCGGCGTGCGCGTGCCCGACCCGTACCGCTGGCTGGAGGAGGAGACCGAGGAGGTGCGGCAGTGGCAGCGGCGGCAGGCCGAGCTCGCCACCGCCGCCGTCTACGCCGGCCAGGATCCGGAGGCCGTCCGCGCGCTGATCCGCGCCTGCGACGCCGGCTCCCGGCCGGCCCTGCCGAAGTACGCCGCCGGCCGCTGGTTCCGGATGGTGTCCCCGCCCGGAGGCCCGGCGCCCGTGGTGGTCGTCGCCGACGAGCCCTTCGGGGCCGGGCGGACGGTCGCCGACCTGGCCGGGTCCGGCGAGGGCGGGCACCCGCCCGTCGTGTCCTGGCTGGCGCCCGCGCCCGACGGCCGGGTCCTGGCGCTCGGCCTGTGCACCGACGGCAGCGAGCACAACACCATCCGGCTGTTCGACGTCGCCTCCGGGCGGCAGCTCGGCGGCGCGCCGGAGCAGGTCCTGCACAGCGCGTGGGCGGGCGGCGTCTCCTGGCTGCCGGACAGCACGGGCTTCTTCTTCCTCGCGCTCACCGGCGCGCCGGAGGACTTCAGGCAGGCGGTCTTCCTCCACCGGCTCGGCGGCGGGACCGAGCCGGAGCCGATCCCGGTCGGCGCGGGCTCCCGCGAGTACACGCTCGTCCAGATGTCGCCCGGAAGCCGCTGGGCCGTCGCCGCCCATCGGGTCGGCAGCCCCGTCCCGGTCGCGGTGCGCGACCTGTCCGATCCGGGCGGGGCCTGGCGGCCCTTCGTCACCGGGTGCTCGGGGACGGTCGCCGGACACGTCGTGGGCGAGCGCTACATCGCGGTGACCGACGTCGGCGCCCCGCGCGGCAGGGTGGTCGCCATCCCGCTCGACGCGGCCGACCCCGGCGACCCGGCCGGGTGGAGCGAGCTCGTCCCGGAGGGAGACACGGTGCTGCGCTCCCTCACCCCGGTCGGCGAGCACCTCTACCTCAGCGAGTTCGACCGGACCTTCGCGAGGGTACGCATCCTCGACCGCTCGGGAGCGGTCACCGGCGAGATGCCCCTCCCCGGCCGGGGCGCGCTGGCCGCGCCCTTCTTCCCGCTGACCGCCCTGGCCACCGGCGCGCCCGCGGCCGACTTCGTCTTCGCCTTCTCCACGCTCACCAGCTCCTGGGGCGTCTACCGGCACCGGCCCGGCGAGACGGAACCGGAGACGTTGCTGCCTCCCGCCGTGGTCCTCGACGCCGTGCTGGAGGAGGGCGCGGCCCTCGCGCCGGACGGCGTGGCCGTGCCGTACCACGTGGTGCGCGGAGCCGGCGGTGCGCCGGCACCGGTGCTGATCTCCGCGTACGGCGCGGCGAACGTGCCGCTCCTGCCGCAGTACCAGCCCGACCTGGCCGCCTTCGTGGCCGCCGGAGGCGTGCTGGTGCAGGCGTACCTGCGCGGCGGCGGCGAGTTCGGCCGGGACTGGCACCTGGCCGCGCACCGGGAGCGCAAGCACGTCCGCGACGCCGACCTCGTCGCGGTCGCCGAGCACCTCCTCGACACCGGCCTGACCACGTCCGATCGGCTCGCGCTGACCGGCGGCTCCGACGGCGGCCTCATGTGCGGCATCGCCCTCACCCGGCGGCCCGAGCTGTGGCGTGCGGTCCTGCCGAGGGCCCCGCTGCTGGACCTCGTCGGCGGCACGCGCGACCCCTATCTCGACTTCGTCATCCGCAAGGCGTGGGGGGACCCGGACGACCCGGACGAGGTGCGGCGCCTGCTCGGGCTCTCGCCGTACCAGCTCGTCGAGCCCGGCGTCTTCCCGGCGGTCTACCTGCAGGCCGGGGCGACCGACCCGCGGTGCCGGCCCTGGCACGCGCGCAAGTTCGCCGCGCGCCTGCAGGCCGCGCAGCGGGGGGAGGCGCCGATCCTGCTGCACGTCTTCGAGGACGCCGGTCACGGCGCGGCGACCGCCCACGACGTCGCCGCCGCGCAGGACGCCGAGTGGCTGGCCTTTCTGATCGGCACGCTCGGCCTGCCGGGCGTCAGCCGTCCGGGGCCGACCTGATCGACATCAGGCGCAGCTGCACCATGGCCGACAGCCGCGCGCCGGGGTCGCCGAGGTCGAGCCGGCCGACCTCGGCGGCCCGGCGCAGCCGGTAGCGGAAGGTGTTGGAGTGCACGTACATCGCGGCCGAGGCCACCGCGACGTCGCCGAAGGCGTCGAGCCAGGCCCGGAGCGTCTCGGCCAGGCTGGTCTGGTGCTCCTTGTCGTAGGCGACGATGCGCGCGACGGCCCCGCTGGGGATGTCGCCGCGCGGGACGAGGTCGGCCAGCTCGATCAGCAGTGCCTCGACATGCACGTCGTCCAGCCGGGCCACCTGCCGCCCGTCGGCCCCCGAGCGCAGCACGCGCAGGGCGCGCTCGGCCCCCGATCGCGACTGGGCCAGCGCCGAGCTGTCGGCGGCCAGCGACCCGACCCCGATGAGCGGGCGCAGCCGCGAGCCGACGCGGGCCAGGAACTCGGAGGCGATCCACGCCGCGCGTTCCTCGGCGTCCTCGCGGTTGTGGTGCCGGTGCTGCGGCAGGGGCAGCACGCCGAAGGCGACGTCGCCGATGAGCGCCGCGGCGGCCCGCGGGTGGGCCGCGGACAGGTGGATGGCGAAGGCGTCGGCCAGCCGCTTGCGCTCGGTGGCGAGCTGGGCGGGCAGCGGGGGCTCGGCCGCCGAGCCGACGACGTTCAGCGCGAGGACGACCGCGGGCTCGTCCTTCAGCCCGAGGCGGCGGACCGCCTCCCGCGCCCCAGGCCCGTCCTCCAGGGCGGTGCTCAGCAGCTCGGCCCGCAGCCGCCGCTCCATGTCGGCGTCGGCGCGCTGCCACACCATGTGCATCGCGACCAGCTTGGACGCCTCGTACAGCGCCTCGCCGCGCTCCTCGTCCAGCGGTTCGGGGACGACCACCCAGATCGTGCCGAGGATCTCGTCCCCGGCCCGCACCGCGATCGCCGCCCGGGGCAGCTCCGGCGGCAGCGACGGATCGACCTGCTCGGGCAGGGGCGCCACGAAGACCGGCCGGTCGCTGCGGTAGATCGACTGGAACACCCCGCGCTCCTCCAGGATGCGCGTGTAGTGCTCCGGGACCTGGCGGCCCAGGATCGTCTGGACCCGCGAGTGGTCGGCCTCCTCCTGGCGGCTGGAGAAGGCCAGCAGCCGGGAGTTGCGGTCCTCGATGGTGACGGGCGCGTCGAGCAGCGCGGCGATGGCGTTGGCGACCGCGAACAGGTCGCCGGACCTGATCCGGCCGACCGTGTGCGCGTCCGCGCCGTCCGGGCCGCGGCTCTCGGCGATCAGCGACCGGAGCATCCCGGCCAGGTGCGACCACGACGCGCCGCGCGCGAACGACAGGACCGTCACCCCCGCCTCGCGCGCCGCCGCGACGAGCCCTTCGTCGGGCACGACCGGCGCGCGGACCACGAGGCCGACGGCGTCGTGCCGGCCGAGCTGGGTCACCACCCGGGCGAGGTCGGCCGGGTCGTGCAGGCCGACGCCGAACACCAGCGCGCGGCTCGGGAGCTCGGGCTCGTCGAGCGGGTCGTGGATGACGACGTCGCCGACGTCGCCGGCCCGCTCCACGTCGCCGCAGACGACGTCGAGCAGGGTGGAGCCGAGTTCCTCCAGGACGCGGGCGAGGCTGGCTCGCGGGAGGCCGGTCACGGGGACGAACACGCGTCCGAAGCTAGCGCAGCGGCGTCGGGCCGGCGTTCGTTCTGCATGACGAAAGGATCCTATCCGGTTTGTCCGGTTGGACCGGTTCAGCGGAGAGGGACCCACTCCGTGGCGACGGTCACCTCGTCCAGGACCTCGGGGATCGGGGCGACGCCCAGCCCCGGGCCGGCCGGCACCGCGAGGTGCCCGTCCTCCAGGACGAACGGCTGCGTGAGGTCGGTCCGGTAGTAGCGCTCGGACGCCGAGGTGTCGCCGGGCAGGGTGAACCCGGGCAGCGCGGCGAGCGCCACGTTGGCGGCGCGGCCCAGCCCCGTCTCCAGCATGCCGCCGCACCACACCGGCACGCCGTGCGCCGCGCAGACGTCGTGGATCCGCCTGGCCTCCAGGTATCCGCCCACCCGGCCCGGCTTGATGTTGACCACCTGGCAGGCGCCCATCGCGATGGCGTCGGCGGCGGCGCGCGCCGAGACGATCGACTCGTCGAGGCAGATCGGCGTGCTGATCCGCGCGGCGAGCTCCGCGTGTCCGCGCAGGTCGTCCTCCGCCAGCGGCTGCTCCAGCAGCAGCAGCCCGAACGGGTCGAGCCCGGCCAGGTGCCGCGCGTCGCCGCGCCCGTAGGCGGTGTTGGCGTCCACCTGCAGTAGGATGTCGCCGAAGCGCTCGCGCACCGCCCGGACCGGCTCGACGTCCCAGCCGGGCTCGATCTTCAGCTTGATCCGCAGGTAGCCCGCCTCCAGGTAGCCGGCCACGGCGTCGAGCAGTTCGGGGATCGACCCGGTGATCCCCACGGACACGCCGCACGGCACGCTCGCGCGCACCGCGCCGAGGGCCCGGCCGAACGAGACGCCGGCCGCGCGCAGCTCGGCGTCCAGCACCGCCGTCTCCAGCGCGGCCTTCGCCATCCGGTGGCCCTTGAACCCGGCCAGCGCCGGGGCGACCCGGTGCGCGTCCAGGTCCGCCACCCCGGCCAGCGCCGGAACCAGGTAGCGGCTCAGCACGTCGGCCGAGGCGTGCGTGTACTCCGAGGAGTACAGCGGCGCGATCCCCGCGCCGCACTCGCCCCACCCCTCGGCCTCACCGGTGACGGCGCGCAGCACCAGCGCCTCGCGTACGGTCTCCGTTCCGAACGACGTCCGGAAGGGCGACACGAGCGGCACCCGGATGGTGCGGATCTCCACTCCTGACAGCTTCACTGCGACTCCCGCCTGTCGACGATGTACCAACCCGCGCGGTCGAATCCGCGCACCCGCGCGCCCTCGGCGAGCAGGTCGCCCAGCACGTCCCGCAGCGCCGTACGCCACTGCGCGGCCAGCCCCGGATCGTGCTCGCGGATCGTCTCGACGTCTCCGGGGACGCCGACCAGCACGGTGCTCGTGCCGGCGCGGCCGGCGACCGGCCCGCCCGCGGGCGAGACGTCCAGGGCCACGGCCGCCTTCGCCGCGCGGGCGGCGGCCGCGTCGGCCGGCCTGGGCCGGCCCGCGCAGGCCGCCGCGGCGGCGGGCGACTCCAGCCGCCACCGCACCAGCACCCGGTC
Source organism: Nonomuraea roseoviolacea subsp. carminata (assembly GCF_024172185.1). GTDB lineage: Bacteria > Actinomycetota > Actinomycetes > Streptosporangiales > Streptosporangiaceae > Nonomuraea > Nonomuraea roseoviolacea. Next base: position 8,896,213 of record NZ_JAMZEC010000001.1, on the reverse strand, counting down.
GGTGTCGTCGCTGCGGTTGATGTCGTCGTCCATCGGGCCGTAGAAGTTCGAGAGGTACTCGTCCGGGTCGGCGGCCAGCTTGGTGATGTTGAAGTAGGCGTTGCGCCTGATCAGCGGGTCGTAGGTCCAGCACACCTCGCCGACGCCTCGCGCCATGGCCCAGGCTCGCTGGTGCAGCTTCAGCGCGAAGCCGATGCTGCGGCCCTGCACGCGCGCCAGCACCCCCGCGATGTGACTGTGCAGGGCCTCGCGCGCGGGCGGGGAGAAGAAGCCGAAGCAGGCACCCACCAGCTCGTCCCCGTCGAAGGCGCCGCTGACGTAGCTGCCCGCCTTCGCCATCGCCCGCAGCAGGTCGGCCGTCACCGGCGGGTTGTTCTCACCGGTACGCCAGATGCGCTCGTACAGGCGGCGGACGGCCTCGAGGTCTACGACGCTGTCCAGGGGGCGGATGTCGATGCCCGCGCTGTGCGCGGCCGACTCGGCCGCGGCGTACGCCAAGTCGACGGGCCGGGACCCGTGACGGTCGCGGATGAGATCAGTCACGCCGGTCATGCTCGCAGCCGGTCCGGTCCGGTAGCTGGTCGGCGAGCACGGGAGGACGCGACCCGGTTCGTCCGGGCGGACAACCCCGCGCCGCGAGCAACTCGGCGAGCAGAGCCGCGAGCAGGCGCGTGCGCCCCGGCAGCTCGGCCACGACCACGTGCTCGTCGTCGGCGTGCGCCCCGCCGCCGACCGCGCCCAGCCCGTCGAGGGTCGGCGTACCCAGTCCGGCGGTGAAGTTCCCGTCGGAGGCGCCGCCGACGGCGACCGAGGCGAGCGGGCCGAGCCCGAGGTCCGTCGCGAGCCGGCGGGCCCGCTCGAACAGATCCGCCGAAGCCGCGGCGGGGAGCGGCGGCCGGTTCGGGCCACCGATGATCTCCAGCTCGGCACCCTCCAGCGCGGGCCGCAGGCCCAGCATCGCGGCGTGGACCCGGGCCTGCTCGGCGGCCTGCCAGACCCGGGCGTCGACCTCGAAGCGGCCCCGGCCGGGCACGGTGTTCACCGTGGTGCCCGCCTCCAGGCGGGTCGGCGTGACGGTCGTGCCCAGCCCCGGGTCGCCCAGGCCGGCCACGACCACGACCTGGCGGGCCAGTTCCACCGAGGCGTTGACGCCGCGCTCCGGCTCCAGCCCGGCGTGCGCGGCCCGTCCCCGCACCAGCACCTCGTAGCGCGAGACGCCCTTGCGCGCGGTCTTCAGGGCTCCGCCGGGCCCGGCGGCCTCCAGGACCAGCGCGGCGGCGCACCCGCGGGCCTCGTCCTCGATGAGCTCGCGCGAGAAGGGGGACCCGAGTTCCTCGTCGCCGGTGACGAGCAGGGTCACGCCGTCCAGGTCGTCCAGCGTCGCGAGCGCGTGGAAGGCCATCGCCAGCCCGGCCTTCATGTCGAAGCACCCGGGCCCGCGCAGCAGCCCGTCGCGGACCTCGAAGGGATGCGTCCGCAGCGAGCCGACCGGCCACACCGTGTCGTGGTGCCCGAGCAGCAGCACCCGGGGCTCGCCGCCGAACCGCCAGCGCACGTGGGTGCGGCCGGCCACCTCCACCCGCTCTCCTTCCGCGCCCAGGAGACGGCCGCCGACCTCGGCGACCGCCTCCGCGCTGCGGGCGACCGCGGCGAGGTCCTCGGAGGGGGACTCGCAGCTCACGAGCCGCTCGATGTCGGCGATCATCGCGGCCGCGGCGGCGTCTTCGTTTCCTGATCGGCGCATCGCTCCAGCATGGTGAAGCGGGGCGGGCGCGGATCCGTCCGGCCGGCCAACATCGGCGTGTCCCGTTGGGACCGTGCGACGAACCGTGCGACGAACCGGGCGACGAACCGTGGCCGCGACGCGCCGTGGCCGCGACGCGCCGTGAACCGGCGTGGCCTGCCAGGCATCGAGACGGAAGAGATCAAGGACGCCATCGGCAAATCGGGCATCGCCGTGACCCGGGTGGGCAACCGAGGCCCCGGAGGTGCCGGACCAGGATGTACTTGGCCACCGCGATGAGCGAGAGCCGCTGCAGGCCGTCGGCCGCCCGCTTCCCCGGCTTGTCGGCGGCCAGAACCGCAAGCACTTCGTCGCTGCCGCTCGTGCGGGCATGGGCGACAACCCCGTCCCGCCGGTACGCGGGATGCGCGGCCGTACGACCGCCTGCAGCACCGCGGCCGCCCCCTGCCAGGAGCAGCGTGGCCACCAGCACCCGGCCAGCTCAGTGGCGCTCAGACGGGGCCCGGTGATGATCAGCGCGGCGGCCACGGCGGCCACGGCGGCCACGGCGGTCAGCGCGCCGAGCGCGAAGGCCAACAGCATGTTCGCCTTGGCGTCGATGCGGGCCAGCTCGGCGCGGGCGGCGCCGCCCTCGTGACATCTTGATCTTGCCTGACCTGCGGGTTTCCGCACTGTCTCACTGATATGGTGAGCCGCTTGTCTCACGATCATGGCGGTTTCCTCGCCTGCGGGGACTGATGGTCAGAATCGGTCGATCGGAGTCCCTGGACCGGACTGCGAAGATCAGCCGAGCGTGAACGTCCTGGCGCGGATACGCCGCTGGCTGGGAGGGTGGACCGCATGATGGAGGACTTGCGGGACGCCGAGCGCCGACTCCAGGCCGCGCAGCTCGCCGGAGATGTCGAGGCGCTGGATCGGCTGCTGGATGATCGGCTGATCTTTACCTTCGGTGCGAACGTTGCGACCAAGGCGGACGACCTGGAGCTGCACCGCACTCGGGCGCAGGTGGTGACGAGGGTGACCGAGGAGGAGTTGACCGTTCTCGCCGATGGGCGCACCGGGGTGACGTGGTTTCTCGGCACCGTCGAAGGGACCGTCTCCGGTGCGCCGTTCGCGGCCAGGATGCGCTACACCCGTACTTGGCTACACGACGAGACGCACGGCTGGCGAATCATCGCCGTGCACGCCAGCACGTCCGATTGACATAGCCGACACGTTGTCCGACGACCGGCCAGCCGGATGGTCGCCGGCGAGGTTCGACCCCCCGCCCGGGGGGGCCGACGCTGGAAGCCAGGCTATCCCGGCAAGATCAAGGACTGGATCTTGGTGCGCGGAGGCGGGGCGGGCGCTGGCGGCGTGGGGAACGCCACGGCCGTATGCGCCGTATCCGGGGGCTGAGCCGTTGGATTGGCGGGTTCGCGGGCGTGGTGCAGACGATCGAGATCACCCTGTCCGGTGTCGAACCGTGGGCGCGGGTGTTCCTGATGGGAATGGACATTTTCTCGGTGCCTGTCGAGCAGATGATCTCGAAGCTGGAAGCGTGCCACAACGCGGAAAACGGCGGCGGAATCGGCTTGGTCGTGCCGGAGCTGTCGGTCGGCATGTGCTACCCGACGGACCCTGACCAGGCGGGTTTCAGCAGCGTTCTGATCGCCGGCCAGGGCTACGACGACCCGCAGCCTCGGGACGACGTGTCGTGAGCGCGGATCGCCAGCCATCGCCACGAGCGCCAGCTGCGCTACGCCGTCTACTGGGCACAACGCGATCGCGACGACCGAACATGCACTCTCTTCCCGAAAACCGCCACCTCAGTTGAGAGACGATCAACAGTGACAACGAACGAGACATCTGGCGAACCGCAGGTCAGCCAGGGAGCGCCTCACCAGCTGAATCGAGAAGCGACGGTGTGCGCACTACTGGCGATCTTCGTGTGAGGTGCGATGGGCAACTCGCTCGCGGCCGCAGCGACCCCGTCCGGCACCATGCCGTTCGGTCTGCGCTTCCTGAAAGCGGTGGAGGGGCGGTTGCGCGTACGGCAAGCGCCGCCGGCCACTGCATGGCGCACCCGGTTCGAGCGCATGGCTCCTGTATCGGGACTTCCCGTCCTACCAGGGCCAGCGGAGCCTCTCCGGCTGGTGGTGGTCGTCCACAACGCGGGACCTCGTGGGAGTCCTGGCTGGAGCGCGATCACCCGTCGACCAAGGTGCACGGCTCATGGCCGCCGAGACTGTCGGCAACGGCGTCCACGGCGGGGCAGTACGGCAGCTCGACCAGCTCCCGGACGTGGTTGTCCCAGTGGACCCGTATCCACCGGTCGGCCACGACCTGGGCCAGCGAGCTGTGCCGGTCTGCGTGGCCTGGTTCCAGCTCGCACGGCAATAGCGGCCGCCGGTCGTTGCCGCGCTTTTCGAGCAGCGCCCATTCGGCGTTGGTGATCGTGTTGAAGTGCGGGCAGCCGTCCAGGGGAGGGCGGCCGTAGCGGCCGACGGTGAGCGTGGCCGCCAGCTGGGCCGCGGCGGCGACCTGGTGCACGACTACCGGCCACATGCCGAAGCTGACCATCCCGACTCGCAGCACCCTCAACCCGGCACCGATCAGCCAGCGCCAACGGCTCACCCTGATCCGCAAGGCCCTCGGCGACGAGAGCATTCCCGACCGCGACCGGGTCATCGCCCTGCTCGTCCTGCTCTATGCCCAGCCAATCAGCCGCATCCTCCGGCTCACTCTCGACGACATCACCCGCCATGGCGGCCAAGTCCTCCTCCGCCTCGGAGAGGCGCCCTCACCCGTCCCCGAACCCTTCGCCGAGCTCCTGCTCGGCCACATGCTGGCCAGGCCGGACACCGCCACGGCAACCAACCAGGACAGCCAGTGGCTGTTCCCCGGACGCCGCGGCGGACAACCACTGGACCCCACGACGATCCGGTCACGCCTGAGCAAGCTCGGAATCCGCGCCGGCCCGGGGCGTTCGGCACGCGATCCGCCAGCTGGTTCTGCAGACCCCGCACCCGTGGTCGCCCGCATGCTCGGCTACAACGGAGACACCGCCACCCGACTCGTCACCGCGGCCGGAAGCCCATGGAGCCGCTACGCCCCCGGTGACCACGAACAGTGACTTCTCTCAGGTGATCAGGCAGGAACACAGCTCACTTGATCATTGGTCGCTGCCAGTGCCGTACCCCAGGAGGGCGCGCTCGATGTCGCCGACGAGCCCGGCCGCGCCCCGTCGACCGGCTGGGAGCCCGCGCTCGCCGAGCTGGCCCGGTCGCGGAGGGAACCTGCGTGGTCAGCAGCTCGCGCGCCTGCGATTCGGGCACATGGCGCAGCAGCGGCATCACCGGATGCGTCAGCTCGCCCATACGGCGTCGCGGCCGGCGCTGCACGGGTCCGCAGCTCCCTGGCCACGGCGGCTCGCCGCACGGGACGCCGGGCGGCTTGCCGCGACACTCCCGCGTCAGCCTCGCCGCACGGGGCGCCGGGCGGCTTGCCACGACACCTCCGCGTCAGCCTTGCCGCACGGGGCGCCGGGCGGCTTGCCGCGGCACGTTCGCGTCAGCCGGCCGAGGCGCGGGCCGCCGACGCCCGCAGGAGGGCGAGGGCGGCCTCCCGGACCTGCCGGCCGGTGCCGTCGACGCCATGCAGGTCGGCGACCACGGCGGCGCCCTCCATGAGCACCAGGATCTGCCGCGCGAGCACGCCCGGCTCGGCGGCGCCCGCGCGGGCGGCGATCTCGGAGAGCAGCTCCAGATGGCGGTCCATGTGGCGGGCGGCCACCTGCCGGGCGGCGCCCTCGTGGTGCTGCACGGCGGCGTTCACGATCGCGCACCCGCGGAACCCCGGCTCGGCGTACCAGCCGGTGAGCGCGTCGAACACGGCGCCGAGCTGGTCGGCGGGCTCCGGACCGGCCGCCTCGGCGGCCTCGCGCAGCCAGCGCGTCACCCGGTCGCTGCGGGCCTCCAGCGTGGCCCGCACCAGGCCCTCCTTGGAGCCGAAGTGGCGGTACAGCGTCTCCTTGGACACGCCGGCGCGGGTGCAGAGCCCGGCCACGCCCACCCCGTCGAGCCCCTGCTCGTACAGCACCTCGGTGGCCACCTGCAGGATCTGCTCGCGGGTGCGCGCCGGGTCCAGTGTGACGCCCTTGTCGACTGGCATGAGGTCGATGGTACCGATCGGTTCGATGTCCTGCTACCGTCGCTGTTCGTACCGATCGGTTCGATCTCTTGGAGGCGTACGCGCATGACGCCGGACCCCCTCGTCACCGACCCCGCCGCCGGCCTGCGGCCCCCGGCCACGACCCCGGCCATCACCTTCACCAGCGGCGGCGAGACGCTCCTCGGCGTGCTGCACGTGCCCGCCGGGCCCGGACCGCACCCGGTCGTGCTGGTCCTGCACGGGTTCCCCGGCATGGAGCGCAACTTCGACGTCGCGCAGGCGCTGCGCCGCGCCGGGTACGCGACGCTGGTGTTCCACTACCGCGGCTCGTGGGGGATGGGCGGGTCGTGGTCGTGGCGGCACGTGCTGGAGGACGCCGCCGCCGCCGTCGCGGCCCTGCGCGAGCCCGGTTTCGCCGCGACCCACCGGCTGGACCCGTCCCGGCTGGCGACCGTCGGGCACAGCACCGGCGGGTTCGCCGCGCTGATGACCGCCGCGGCCGACCCGTCGATCGTCGCCGTGGCCTCGTGGGCGGGATTCGACTTCGGCACGGTCGCCGCCGCCTTCCGCGAGGACCCGGTCAAGCGGGCGGCGTACGTGGAGGCGTTCCAGGAGGAGCTGCTCCCGCTGCGCGGCACCAGCGGCGCGGAGCTGGTGGCCGAGATGGAGGAGGCGGGGGAGGAGTGGCGGCTGGCCCGGCAGGCCCCGCGGCTCGACGGGCGCCCGGTGCTGCTGATCGGCACCAGCCGCGACACGGTCACCCCGCACACGGTCCACCACGAACCCCTCGCCGCGGCCTTCCGCGCCCGCCCGTCAGGGGCGCTGGAGGAGCACGTCTTCCCCGCCGACCACGGCCTGTCGGACCACCGGGTGGCGCTCACCCGAGCCCTGCTGGCCTTCCTGGACCGGCACGTCGGCACGACCGGCTGAGCCGGCACCGGGACGCCCCTCCGGGAAAGGCTCACCGAAGCCCGCTCCCGGAGCGGCGTACTCGTGAGGTTCGGGAAGCTGCTCCCGGAGCGGCGTACTCGTGAGGTTCGGGAAGCTGCTCCCGGAGCGGCGTACTCGTGAGGTTCGGGAAGCCGCTCCCGGAGCGGCGTACTCGCGAGGTTCAGGAAGCCGCTCCCGGAGCGGCGTACTCCCCAGGCTTGGGAAGCCGCCCCCAGGCGATCAGGAGGCTGCGCCCGGGCGGCGTGCTGCCGACGACAGGTCGAGGCGCCGCATCGCGCGGCATGCCCGCGCGGGCATGCCGCGCCGGTATGCCGCGTCAACCGACCAGGTCGCCCCTGGAGTGGGGCTGCTCAGTCTCCGGCGAGCCCGCCCGCGAGCATGGAGCGCAGGATCCGGCCGAGCGTCTCGGTGTCGCCGGGGCCGAGGCTGGAGGCCAGCCGGGCCAGGTTGGCGGCGTGGTCGGTGAGCGTGGCGTCGATCACCCGCCGTCCCTCGGGGGTCAGCGTGACGCGGAAGCTGCGCCGGTCGGTCGGGTCGAGGCTCCGCTCGACCAGCTCGGCCGCCTCCAGTCGGTCCAGCCGGTTGGTCATGCCGGCCCGCGACATCATCAGCACCGCCGACAGCTCCGACGGGATCATCGTGTACGGCGGCCCGGACCGGCGCAGCGCCGCCAGCACGTCGAACTCTCCGGGACGCAGCCCGTGGCGGGTGAACACCTCGTCCACGGACGCCTCGACCACCCGCGCCACCTGGGCGAGGCGCCCGAAGACGCCCATGGGGGACAGGTCGAGGTCGGGCCGCTCCCGCCGCCACTGCTCCAGGATCACGTCGATCGCGTCCCACGCGCCGTCCTCGTCACTCACGGTGCCCGATCCTAGTGCCCGATCCCGAGACGTTCCCGAGCGGTCTTCCGACCTTCGATTGAGCGCTCCTCACGGCCTTCGGCTCCCCTGCGCTCCCGCGACGCGCGCCGAACATCTCTACGGCCCCGGCCGCGACTTGTCCGATACCGGCCAACGGCGCCTCGGCGTATTGCCGCCCGGTCGTCCGGGTGAAAGCGTCGGCGCATCGACGGAGAGCGCCTAGGAGATCACCATGAGTGAGAACCCGTCCCACACCGCCAACCCGCGCATGGAGCGGATGCAGCGCGTCCAGACGGCGATCGAGAAGACCAGGATGGCCACGGCCAAGCTCTGGAACCCCTGGGAGACCGTCGTGGAGAAAGGCGTCGACATCAGCAAGATCAAGGCGCCGGCGGGCGGCGGCCAGGTGCCCGAGACGATCCCGCCGAGCCGGAGCTTCACCGACTACGGCGCGCTCAAGCTGAGACTGCTCGCCAAGTCCGTCGACATCGACACGCCCACCGCGGAGAACTTCGCGAAGATCGCCCTGAAGCTCAAGGACAAGTACGTGGAGGTGGGACGCGCCAACTACCGGACGCTGGACAGCGCCAACTGCACGCTGTTCGCCTGCTGCGTGATGGGCATGCTGGCCGACTCCGACCTGCTCGGGTCGGGTGTGAAGGTCGAGCTCTTCAACCTGGTCGAGTCCACCGGGGCGAGCGGTCACGCGTACGTCGTGGTCGGCCGCGCCGACTGCGACCCGCAGGAGGTCGACAGTTACGGCCACGACTGCTTCTTCATCGACGTCTGGTACGCCCGGCAGCGCCGCACCGAACCGGGCACCCGGTCGGTGAAGGCCGCCACCCCGGACGACGCCGCGGGGTTCTGGGACGAGGCGTTCATCAAGGACCTCATCAAGAGCGAAGGGCTGCGGCAGAAGGGCGTCACGGTGAGGCTCGTCCCCAAGCTGCTGTTCACCAGCGACGACCTCCCCACCTTCGGCCTGAGCAAGTACTGACACCCCGCGGGGTCGCCGCGAGCCCGCTGGACAGGTCTCGGAAGTGAGACGTGTCCAGCAGAGGCAGGCGACCCGGATGGCGGGCCGTAAGGAGCGACGACGGGCGGCCCGGACGGCGTGACCTCGGAAGGGGCGAGTGGGCGGGCGAACGGCTCTGACCTCATGACTTGAGGGCCGCCTGGATCGCCGGGTCGTCCGGCCCGTGACCGGGCCCGTCCGAGCGGACGGTCACATCCACGGGAACGCCGCTGTTCTCGACGCAACGACCGGTCTTGTCGTACGTCAGCGCCGTGCTGACCGTCAGCACCCAGTCCGGGAGCAGGCGTAAGGACCGGGCACGTCCGCTCCCGCCCCCGCTGGGCCGCCCGATCACGGTGACGTGCTCCAGGCCCTGGAGACCGAGCAGGAAGTCCTCGCTGGAGGAGTAGGTCAAGGGATCCGTGAGGACGACGAGCCGGCCAGGCCAGCGGCGCTCCGAGGACGGCTCGCCGCGAAAGGCGACTCGGGGGCCGAGCCCTCCGTGTCCGTCGGTGTACGCGATGCAGCCGAGATGGGTGGCCTCGCGCAGAAACCTGTCTCTGGCGCCGGTGGCGAGCATGAGGTCGCCGCCGACGTTGCCACGCAGGTCCAGGACCAGACGATCGCAGCCCTTCAGCTCGGCCAGCGCCGCGTCGAACCCCTCGGCCACCTGACCCTGCCAGATCTTGAGCCGCACATAGCCGGTGTCGGCCGCGAGCCGCCGCCACTCGATCAACTCGACGGGATCGCATCGACCGTCCTCCGTCCACTCCGCCCCCGCGACCCTGATATCGGTCTCCTTCCGCATCGACAGAAGGCGACGTCCAGTGAGCAGGCCGAGCATGTGGCGCGGCGCCGCGGTCCGTGACCGGCAGTCCTCGATCAGCCGGGCCAGCTCCGGCCCGCTCGCCCCGTCGAGGCCGACGATCCGCTGACCAGGACGTACCCCGGCCTCGAAAGCGGGCGTCCCCTCGGGGACCCGGACGAACCACGCGGCCCCGTCGCGGACGGACACCACGTAGGGCGGCGGGGCGGGGCGCGCGGCCGGCTCGATCTTGGTGTGCGCGTCCTGGAGACGAGCCGTCCAGCGCTGCGCGGCCGCGAGTGGATCGGACGCCTCCACGACACCCTTCGCGTGCTCGTCGCAGATCTCCGGCCAGTCGAGCCCGCGCAGCTCAAGCCCGGGAAAGGCGGCGCCCACTTCGGCGATGGTCCGGTCGACCGCGTCCTGAAGGTGGGGACATGCCGCATCGACCTCGCGCGTGGAGCGGGTGCGGGCCATCGTGTGCACCAGTTGGAAGGTGCGCATCAGCCCGCTCGCATCCGCCGCCCGCGACGTCAGCACCCGATCCTGCGGGCTCCAGTCCAGTACGGCGGGGCCGTCGTGGGCCGGGTCGATGACGAGCTCCCAACGAGGGCCCTCGACCGGTCCTGGTCCGCGAACGTCGAGGGACGCGCCGAAGACGGCTTCGAACTCCGCCTTCGACGCGCGGAACAGCACGGATGCACCTCCCAGGCTCGGATCGGAGGCCGGGAGGATCACCGGGACGGACTCGGCGCCGAAGTCCAGAGAAGTCACGCTCGAAATCTAGGGCAGCCGGGATCTCTGAGATGAGGCTTCTGTCGCCTCTGATCCCCGAACCCGCTGGATCTCATGGGTGCCGGGAACTCCACGAGCTTGCAGATGTACAGGCGCCCAGGGGGGTGCTCAGATCTCACGCGTTTACGCAGTGCGCGCGGCGCATCGTCGTCACCCGTCAGCGAGGCCAGGCGAGGCGTCACATCGTCCGGTCGGCGGCCAGCGGGAGCGGGGGCCACATCGTACGATCGGTGCGTCGGTGGCTCGGCGGGAGTGGGGGGTCACATCGTACGGTCGGCGAGTCAGCGGGAACGGGGCGTCACCAAGCCTGTCTCGTAGGCGAGCACGACAAGCTGCGCGCGGTCGCGGGCGTGGAGTTTCGTCATGGCGCGGCTGACGTGGGTCTTGGCCGTGGTGGGGCTGATCACCATGTGGGCCGCGATCTCGTCGTTGGACATGCCACGTGCCACCAGGGCCGTCACCTCCCGCTCCCGGTTCGTCAGCACCTCCAGGCCCGCCGGGGACGGCTCGGGGCGGTGGGCCACGTACTCGGTGATCAGGCGTCTGGTGATAGAGGGCGACAGGAGGGCGTCCCCGCGCGCGGCGATCCGCACGCCCTGGAGCAGGTCGGCGGGTTCGGTGTCCTTCACCAGGAAACCCCCCGCCCCGGCGCGCAGCGCGTCGAACACGTACTCGTCCAGGCCGTAGTTGGTGAGGATCACCACGTGCACGTCGTCCAGCCGATCGTCGGCGGCGATGCGCCGGGTCGCTTCGATGCCGTCCATCACCGGCATCTGCACGTCGACGAGCGCCACGTCGGGGCGGTGCTCCAGTGCCAGGGCCACCGCCTGTTCCCCGTTCGCCGCCTCGGCCACCACCTCGATGTCGTCCTCCGCGTTGAGCAGGGCACTGAAACCGGCCCGGATCAGCGCCTGGTCATCGGCGAGCAGGACGCGGATCATGACGCGTCTCCGAGAGGGGCGACGGGCTCCGGCCCCTCGCCGGAGGGCAGCCTGTCCGAAGGCTTGTCCGAGGTCTTGGTCGTGGACACGGTCGCCGTCTTGGATGTCGAGGTCTTGGTCGAGGTCTTGTCTGAGGGTCGGGCCGAAGTCTTGCCTGAGGGCCTGGTCGAGGTACTGGCGGAGGACTTGCTTGAGGGCCGGGCCGACGTCCTGGCCGGGGTTTTGCCGGAGGATCTGGTGGAGGTCGTGTCGGATGCCATGTCCGGGGATGCGGCTGAGGTGATGCCGGACGCGATGGCTGGGGACGTGGTCGGGGTCGTGTCCGGCGTCAAGTCCGGGGGCGTGGTCGAGGTGGCGCCGGGCGTCAAGTCTGGGGGCGTGGTCGAGGTGGAGCTGGGCGCCATGTCTGGGGAGGTGGTGGGGGTCGTGTTGGGCGTCATGGCCGGGGTGCTGTCTGATCCCTTGCTTGACGTCCTTCCTGGGAAGCCGGCTGGTGATTGCTCTGGGGCGGGGACTGCTGGCGTTCCCGGAGCTTCGGGCTGGGGGTGGCCGGCTAGGGCAGAGGGGGCGGCGGCGGGGGAGCCGGTGAGCGGAAGCTCGGCCTGGACGGTGAAGCCGCCGCCGAGGCGGGGCTCCGCTCGGAGGTGACCGCCGAGGCCCGTGACGCGTTCGCGCATGCCGCGCAGGCCCACGCCCGGCACCGGAGGTGTCGCCGGGGAGCCCCGGCCGTCGTCGTCCACCTGCACCAGCAGCGTCTCGTCGGCGTACCGGATGCGGACCGAGGCCGTCGCGGGGCCCGCGTGACGGGCGATGTTGGTGAGCGCCTCCTGGACGATGCGGTACGCCGCCCGGTCGGCCTCGGCCGGCAGCGGACGCCGGTCGCCCTCGATCGTCACGGTGGTGGGCAGGCCGGCCGCCCGGGCGCGGCCCACCAGGTCGTCGAGCCGGTCCAGGCCCGTGGCCGGAGGGTCGTCGGCCGAGTCGCGCAGCACCTCCAACGTCGCGCGCAGCTCCCGCATCGCCTCGCGGCTGGCCTCCTGGATCGCCAGCAGGGCCGTTGGGACCTCCTCGCCGCGCTTGCGCGCCAGATGGACGGCCACCCCGGCCTGCACCTTGATGATGGAGATGCTGTGGGTGAGCGAGTCGTGCAGCTCCCTGGCGATGCGCAGGCGCTCCTCGCCGGCCCGCCGCAGCGCCGCCTCCTCGCGGGTGCGCTCCGCCTCGGCGGCCCGGTGCTCGGCCTCGTCGAGGTAGGCGCGCCAGCCCCGGCTCGCGCTGCCCGCGACCGCCGCGGCCAGGAACCAGCCGAGCATGAGGACCGTGCGCTCCGCCAGCGGCTGGAGCGGCTGCCCCGCCGCATCGGCGATGCCGATCGCGAAGCTGCCGCCCAGGAAGGCGACCGCGCCCACCGCCGCGGCCAGCCGGTGGCCGCTCCGGACCGTCTCGAACATCGCCACCAGCACCGGGAACGCCGCCGCCGGGCCCGGGTTGGAGGTGACCACGAAGACCAGCATGAAGACCGTGGCCACGGCGAGCGCGACCAGCGGCGCGGCCCGCCAGACGACCAGCCCGAGCGAGCCCGCCAGCACGGTGAGGTGGGCGACGAGACCCGTGCCGGGAGAGGCCAGCGCGCCGCCCTCCAGCAGGACGGCGACCACGAGGGCGAGCGCCAGGTCGGGGGTGCGGACGAGCTTCATGGATGAACAGTAGAGGGTGAGGGTGGGGGGTCTCGTCGGCTCCAGGTCTGATCTGGGACGTACTCCCAGGGTTGTAGGGGGCGGGTGGCGTACGCCGGGCCTGGTAGACGTAGGCGGGGGCGTCTTCCCCGGCGAGGCGATGGGGGTTCTTGGGACGACCGGGGGTGGGCGGGGTCGAGGGTCGGCGTCATGATCTCTCCGGTGGATGACGGAGCGTTCGAGCCGCCGCTGTCCCACCGGGCGGTCCGGATGGGCGCGCCCTCGCTCGACACGTCTCCGTTCGGCGCGCCCTTCGTTTGGCGTGCCCTTCGTTTGGCGTGTTCTCCGCTCGGCGTGGCCTCCGCTCGGCCCCCTGCTCGGCGCGCCGCCGCCCGACGCGCTCGCGCTTGACGTACCACCGCCCGGTGCGCCTCGTAGGCCGGCTCTTCTCGTCGGGCTCGGGTCCGGGTGACTGGTGATGTCCGGCTGAATCAGGGACGTCGGCGTCGGGCGGCCTGGCCGGTCACGGGTGTGACCTCGTGGCGGGCTACTTCGCGACGTTCGTGACGAGCTTGTCGAACTCGCGGTCCGGCAGCGTCTTGTTGAGCTCCAGGAGCTTGTCGGCCATCCAGCCGACCGCGTAGCGCGTCTCGGGTCTGCCGGCCTCGACGGCCTGCCGGATGGCGGTGGCGACGACGCCGGGGTCGCTGCCCTGGGTGTTCTCACCGAGCTGCGTCTCGGCTCGCCTGGCCATGGCCTCGGCCATGTCGCCGTACGCGGTCGCGCCGGAGATCTCGCGCAGGTCCCGTGCCGTGTGGTCCTCGAACCCGGTCTTGATGATGCCGGGCTGGATGATCACGACGTCGATGCCGAACGGCTCCACCTCCATGCGCAGGCTGTCGGAGTAGGCCTCCAGCGCGTGCTTGGTCGCGTAGTACCAGCACCCGAGCGGCAGCGCGATCTCGCCGCCGATGGAGGAGACGTTGACGATCGTGCCTGACCCCTGCGCGCGCATGTGCGGAAGGACGAGCTGGGCCAGCCGGGCCGGGGCGAACACGTTGACCTCGAACTGGTCGCGCGCCAGGTCGATGGGGATGTCCTCGGCCGCGCCGTGCAGGACGGTGCCGGCGTTGTTGACCAGTACGTCGATGCGCCCCTGTTCGGCGACGACGGCGCCGACGGCGCGCTCCAGGTCCTCCGGCCGGCGTGCGTCCAGGGCCAGGACGTGTCCGCCGGCGTCGCGGATGTCGTCCATCCGGTGCACGCGCCGCGCGGCGCCGTAGACGGTGTGGCCGGCGCGGATGAGTTCGAACGCGGTGGCCTTGCCGATGCCGGCGGAGGCGCCGGTGATCAGAACGACCTTCTTCATGGTGGAACCTCCTCTTCGATCCGGGGAAACGCTAGGCTCGCGTTCCGCGACGCGACAACTCGCTTAACTCGTATGCGCAGGTCAGATGCGGTTTATTGGTGCAATGAGCTTGCTGCTGAGTGCAACCGCCTTCCAGTGGCGTACCGCGAGGGCTCGACCGGGAGGACGACATGCCAGGAGGCCGGCTGACCGCCGAGGATCGCCGCCGCATCGCCGAGGGCCTCGCGGCCGGCCTGACCTACGCGGAGATCGCCCGCCGGCTGGGGCGCTCCAGGTCCACCGTCACCCGCGAGATCGCCAGGAACGGCGGCCCGCACGGCTACCGGGCGGCGCGCGCGCAACACGCGACGAACTGGCGCGCCCGCCGCCGCAAACGCGCTCCCCAGGCCGGCGTTCCGCACACCACCGACGACCGTGACGTCCGCACGGCGCGGGAGTTCGAGGAACAGTTCGTCGCCATGCTGATCGAGGGCGGGATGGCGCCCATGGCGGCCAGGGTGTTCGCCGCGCTGTTCCTCGGCGAGGCCGGCAGCCTGACCGCCACGGAGCTCGCCCAGCAGCTCCATGTCAGCCCGGCGACGATCTCCCACGCCGCCAAGTGGCTGGAGGAGAGGGGGATGGTCGCCCGGGAGCGTGAGGCGCGCCGGGTGCGGTACTTCGTCGACGTGGACGTCTGGTACCACACGTGGGCGGCCAGCGCCAGGTCGATAAGGATCTTCGCCGACATCACGCGGCACGGTGCCGGGATCTTCGGCGCCGACACGCCCACCGGCGACCGGCTCCGTACCACCAGCCAGTTCTTCGAGTTCCTCGGCCACGACATGGGCCAGGCGGCCGAGCACTGGCGGCAGGCCCTGTCCATGCGAAGCCGGCGGTGACGTGGCGGCGGGCGCCGAGGCCGGGCCACCGGCCGCGCGGCGTCAGGTGCGCGGACGCGGCGTGGACGCGAAGGGCCGGGGCCGCCGGTGATGACATGGCGGCCCCGGCCGGGGCTCATGAGGCGCGCCGCCCTCTCGGGGCGGGCGGCCTGCCTCAGTCTCTGGCACGGCTGCTCAGCGTCTTGCGCCAGTGGAATCCGCCCGGCAGGTTCACCGACAGGGTCTTGCGGCCGTCAGCGGTCTTGGTGACCCGGAACAGCCGGTTGCCCCAGCTGTGTCCGACACCGCTCCGGGACAGGTTCAGCCGCAGCGGCCCCACGTTGATCGACTTCCGGTAGCTCCAGCCCATCGCCGTCCTCCCTGGACTTTCCTCGACTGCAGAGATGTCGGAACGACGATCAGCTACCCACGAAAAGCGCGATATATCGGGTTTAGTAATGTCCGCGGTAGTGCCGTCCGCCGAACGTCTTGCCGAGGTGGAAGCCGCCGGGCAGCCGTACCGACACGTGCCGGCGGCCGTCGGGCGTGGAGGTGACGTGGAACCGGCGCCCGCCGAAGCTGTGGCTCACGCCGTGCCGTGACAGGTTGACCCGGAACGGCCCGACCTTGATCGACTTACTGTAGTGCCAGCCCATGTTCCTCCTTCGGCGTAGGTACCGGGACAACGAGCGGCGTCCGGGCGCGGTTCCAGCAAACCGGCTAAAACGGACAACGGCACATTCTCAGCAGATCTTCATGAAGCGGCGAGAAAGCTTTGAGACAAACCGGAGAACGTGGGAGTCAACGCAAGAACCCCGTACCGAATGGGCTCAGATGACACCCATGAAGATCAAGCTCGTGGCGGCGGCCCTGGTCGCCGGGCTCGCGACGGCGGCCTGCTCGGCGTCCGGGACGGCGAGCGACCAGGCGCCCGCCGCCGGCGCCACGACAGCCACGACAGCCACGACAGCGACGACGGCCGCCACGGCAGGCAAGGTCTCGGCGAACACCGCCGACGAGTCCAAGATCGCCGCCGCCCTCAAGGCCGCCGGCGTGGACAACCCCGAGCGGTGGGCCGAGGAGGTCGTCGAGTACCGCCCGTACGCGGCCGACGACGCCGATCTCACCTCGTTGCGGCAGAACCTCGCCAAGTACAACCCGGGCGAGGACACCGTCAACAAGATCGTATCGGCGCTGACGCCATGACCCTGACCCTGCGCCATGGCCTGCTCGCCGTCGCCGCGATCAGCGTCGGCGGCGCCGCCTTCGAGCTGGCGGCGGAACGCCACTGGCAGTCGTGGGAGCAGCTCGTGCCGTGGGCCACGCTGGGGGTGCTCGTGCTCGCCCTCGCGCTGTGCGCGTTCGGCCGCTCGCCGCGCGGGGCCGCCGTCGTCCGGGTGCTCGCCGGGGTCGTCCTGCTGGCCGCGCTGTTCGGCGTGTACGAGCACGTGTCCGTCAACCTCGCCTCGGGCCCGCTCGACCAGCGGTACGCGGACACGTGGGACACGCTCGGCCCGCTCACCCAGTGGTGGTACGCCCTGTCGAAGACGGTCGGGCCGACCCCGCCCCTCGCGCCCGGCATGCTCGCCCAGAGCGCCCTCCTGCTCGTGCTGGCCACGTTCGCCGCACCGCGACGGGCGGGCGTGCCGGAGGAGAGCAGGACGCGGGCGTCCGCCTGACGTGATCCCGGGCGTACCCGGAGGAGAACGGGACGCGCTCGCCGGCCTGACGTTATGCGGGGCGGGTCCGTGGCAGTCTGCCTCTTGGCGGCAACGCGGCGAACGCGGCCGCACCGAGAGGAGCACGCCATGACCATCGCCGTCGAGCCCGTGACCGGCCCCGTCGCCGAGCACGCCGAAGGACCCGTGTGGTGCGCCCGCTGGGGCGGCCTGCGCTGGGTCGACATGCTGGCCGGTGACGTGCTGCACCTGGACGCCGACGGGACCGTGCGCCGCCGCCGCACCGGGAAGGTGGCGGCGGCCCTCCGGCCCCGCGCGGCCGGCGGCTACGTGGTGGCGGGCGAACGCGAGCTGCTGCTCGCCGACGCCGACGACCTGGACGCGCCGCTGCGCTCGCTGGGGGAGCGGTGGAGCGACCCGGGCATCCGGATGAACGACGGCGGCTGCGACCCCGACGGGCGCTTCTACATCGGCACCATGGCCTACGACGAGACGCCCGGGGCCGGCGACCTGTACGTGGCCGAGCCGGACGGTTCGCTGCGCGTGGTGGTGCCCGGGGTGACGATCTCCAACGGGTTCGACTTCAGCCCGGACGGGACGCTGGCCTACTACGCCGACACGGCGACGGGACGGGTCGACGTGTTCGACTACGAACCGGGACGCGGGTTGTGGGAGCGGCGGCCGTTCGTGTCCGTCGATCCGGAACGGGGCGCCCCCGACGGCCTGACCGTGGACGCCGAGGGCGGGGTCTGGGTGGCGCTGTGGGGCGGCGGCGCCGTCCACCGCTACGGTCCCGACGGGACGCTGGAGGCGGTCGTGGAGCTGCCGGTGGTCAACGTGACGGCGGTGACGTTCGGCGGGGAGGGGCTGGACCGGCTGTTCGTCACCAGTTCGGCCCACGGCGTGGACCGGGCCGAGCAGCCGGCCGCCGGCGCGGTCTTCGCGGCCGACCCGGGCGTCCCCGGCCGGCCGGTCCTCCAGACGACGCTGTGACGATGCGGTGACGAAACCGCTCAGCGTCGCGGAACCGCGACGGCCGCGCCCTTCACGTCTCCTTCACCCGTTCGGGCCGTTCGTCGACCAGAGGGCCGGTGGTTCCGCCGGGAGCCCCGGGCGGGGCGTCAGCAGGCCCGCCCGCGAGCGGACCGCCTCCGTCGCGGCCAGCAGCTCGGCCTCGTCGGTGAGCGTGGTGTTGCCCTCGTACGTCACGCCCGGCGGCGGCGCGTCGGCGCCCATCGGGTCGGCGTCCCACACGTTGCCCCGGTACACCAGGTGCTCCAGCGGCGGCGACACGTGCAGGATCGCCGTGGTGTCGGCGCGCGCCACCACGTTGTCCTCGACGGTGACCCACGCCGCGCCGTAGTCGCAGTACAGGCCGAAGTTGTACGGGGTGCGGGTGTCGGTGATGACGTTGCCGCGGATCACCGCGCCGTCCTCGTGCGACTCGCCCTGGGGGCCGGACAGGTAGACGCCGCCCCCGTCGGCCAGGACGCTCATCGTGCCGGTGGTGACGTTGCCCAGGATGCGCGTGCCCCGGCCGGGCCCGGCGACGATGCCGCAGTGCGGCGTCTCGGCGACGTGGTTGCGGGAGACCGTGCATCTGGTCGTGCCCTGGACGGCGACGCCGGGGGAGCCGGGGTAGTCGAGCCCGACGTGGTGGATCCAGTTGTCCTCGACCAGCACGTCGCGGGCGCCCCGCGTGACCGTGAGGGCCCCGGCGGACAGCGTGTCGAAGTCGCAGCCGCGCACCGTGACGTCCGCGCCGCCGCTCACGCCGAGGCCGGTGGCGCCCAGCCGGGTGAAGCGGCAGCCCTCGACCGTCACCCCGGACACGTCGTCGAGCACCACGCACGCCGGGATCGTGACGGACTCGGCGGGCACGCTGACCGAGCCCACGCCCTCGCCCAGCGACACCGTGAAGATCGGGCCGCCCTCGTAGAAGCCGCTCCCGTGGTAGTGGAGGAACCCCTCGGGACCGCTCGGCCGGGTCCAGGTGGCGTCGGCGAACGTCAGCCCGCGCAGCGACACGTCCCGCGCGCCGGTGATCCGCAGCAGCGTCTCCAGGGCCGGGACGACCACGTCCTCGGGACGCTCGCCCGGCCGCGGCAGGTAGCGCAGGACGTGGGCGCCGGGCGCCGGGCGCTCCACCACGAACGTGCCGGGCCGCGTGAGGAACGTCGCGTCGTTCTCGATCCTGGTGGGTAACCCGGGGCCGCGCGTGGTCATGCCCTGCCAGGTGGAGTTGTACAGGTCGAGGGCCCGGCCGAACGCGGGCTGCGCCATGGTGACGACCGTCGTGCCGTCCTCGGCGGCGACGGCGGCCACGCCGCAGCGCGCCTCGGTCCACGGGTAGACGCCCCGGTGGACGAACTCCACGTCGCCAGGGCTGCGCCAGCCGAGCGGGCCGGGGCTGTCGGTCGTGTAGCCGGTCTCGGTCATGGCCGCCGCGCCGGGCAGGGCGTCGATCGAGGCGCGCTCGGCCCTGCGTCCCGCCACGTGGAGCTGGCGCGGCTCCAGGCCGCCGACGACGGCCGTCCACACGCCGCCGCTCTCCTCCCGCACGGTCACCCCGCGTCCTCCGCTCAGGACCACCTCCTCCTGGCCGGGAGTGCCGTAGCCGAAGGACTGGTAGACGATCCGGTGGCCGTCGCGGCCGGAGTCGGCCGCGGTCAGCTCCAGCGGCTCCGCCAGCGGGTACGTCCCGCCGCGGAACTGGACCAGCACCTCCCCGGCGGCGGCGCGGGCCGCGTCGCGGGCCCGGCCGGGTGTGGCGAACGGCCGCTCGCGCGTGCCGGGCCCGGAGTCGTCCCCGCCCGGGGCCACGAAGATCTCGATCATGAACGGGTCCTCCACGGTTCGCATGTTTATGGCGTACACAAGGTGTATACCATAAACGTGATGGCGAGAAGCGAGGCGGAGGATCCGCGGCGTGGCATGGAGCTGCTGTGGCGCGACGCCGACGCCGACGCCGGTGGTGCGGGCGACGCCGGCGGCGGTGCGAGGCGCGGGGCGCGGCAGGGGCTCGACCTGGACCGGATCGTGCGCGCGGCCGTCGAGCTGGCCGACGCCGAAGGGCTGGCCGGGCTGTCCATGCGCAAGGTGGCCGACCGGCTCGGGTTCACCACCATGTCGCTCTACCGGCACGTGCCCGGGCGCGACCAGCTCGTCGACCTCATGCGCGACGCCGTCCTCGCCGAGCTCGCCGAGCCGTCCGGGACGCGCGAGGAGGGGTCTGACGGGGAGCGCGGCAAGCGGCACGGCGAGGGGCCCGGTGAGAGGCACGGCGAAGATCGCGGTGAGGGGCGCGGCGAGGAGCCTGGCGAGGGGCCTGGCGAGGGGCCTGGCGAGGGGCCTGGTGAGGGGCCTGGTGAGGGGCACGGCCAAGAGCGCGGTGCGAGGCGTCGTGAGGGCTGGAGGGAGCGGCTGGAGGCGTTCGCGCGCCAGGGCTGGGTGATCCGGCGGCGTCACCCGTGGCTCGCGGAGACGCGCGGCGTCCGCCACCTGCCCGGCCCGAACGCCGTCGCCTACTACGAGCGCATGCTGGCCGCCGTCGCCGGCACCGGCCTGTCCCCCTCGGAGGTGCTCGCCGTCGTGGGTCTCGTCGGGCGGTTCGTCGACGCCGAGGCGTTGCGGCTCGTGGAGGCCGCCGAGGCCGAGCGCCGCAGCGGCGTGAGCGACGAGGAGTGGTGGGGCGCCCGGCAGGCGCTGTTCGAGCGGTTCGAGCGCTATCCGACGCTCACGCGGCTGTGGGAGGAGGGCGGCTACGACCACCCCGAGGACTCCTTCGCCTTCGGCCTGGCCCGGCTGCTCGACGGGATCGAACTGCTCGTCCGGCGACGCTCCGGCGCCGGGGCTCGTGACGAAACGCGTGACGAAAGGTTGGTGTGCCGGATGTGCGGCACGCCGGTCGAACGGCCGCAGTCCGGGCGTCCCCGTGCGTACTGCTCACCGGCCTGCCGCCAGCGCGCCTACCGCGAACGCCGCGCCGCCGAATCTCCCTAGCGAAAACGGCGTGCCCGGGCACGAGGTCCCGGGCACGCCGCCGTCATCCGTCATCCGTCGGCCGGCACCGCCGGAGGCTAGCTGTATTGACCCGCAGCGTTGTTGACGCGAGTGATCGGGGGTCGGCCTCCGAGAGCGGTGTGGCAGCGGTGGTGATTGTAGGTGTGCAGGAAGTCTTGCAGAGCGGCGGTGCGTTCGTCGTTGCTGGCGTAGGGGCGGATGTAGGCCCATTCCTCCAGCAGGGTGCGGTTGAAGCGTTCGACCTTGCCGTTGGTCTGGGGCCGGTAGGCGCGGGTGCGTTTGCCGGTCGCTCCGATGTCGGCCAGGGCTTGGCGCCAGGTGGTGCTGCGGCGGTAGGCCAGGGCGTTGTCGGTCAGCACGCGTTCGATCGTGGGGATGCCCAGGCCGGCGAAGTAGGTGGTGGCGCGGCGTAGGAAGGCGGCGCAGGTGGTGGCCTTCTCGTCAGGGTGGATCTCGCTGTAGGCGATGCGGGTGTGGTCGTCGACGGCCGAGTGGATGTAGTCGTAGCCGACGGTGCGGCTGGGGTGGTGGCTGCGTTGGTCGCGGCCGTGGATGCGCCAGCCGCCGCCGTCGGGGATGCGGCCGATCTTCTTGACGTCCACGTGCACGAGCTCGCCGGGGCGATCGCGTTCGTAGCGGCGGATCAGCTGGCCGGTGGGCCGGTCCAGCCATGCCAGCCGGTGCAGGCGATGTCTGGTGAGGATCCGATGCACGGTGGAGGTCGCCAGCCCGAGGATGGGCCCGATACGGGCCGGACCGAGCTTACGGCTGGTACGCAGCCGGCATACCTGACGCTCCATGTGGGCGGGGGTGCGGTGCGGCGTGGTGTGGGGCCGGCTGGGACGGTCGTGCAGGCCCGCCTCGCCCTGTTCGCGCCATCGACGTATCCATTTGTGGGCGGTGGGCCGGGAGATGCCCATTTCAGCGGCCACATGCGCGACCGGCCTGCCGGACAGGACGCGTTCAACGAGCAGACGCCGGCCATGAATGGTCAGCCGGGCGTTACGGTGGGACACGAGGCCTCCGCGCGGTGAAGATTCGACACCTACACCACACCGGAGGCCTCTCCTTTGATCAAGACCCCACTGTTAACAACGCTCGTGGTCAATACAGCTAGCCGACCGTCAAGGTCAGCCCGTACGCCGACAGCGCCTCGTTGACCGGCTGGTGGTACGTCGTGCCGCCGATCGAGCAGTTGCCGGACCCGCCGGAGGTCGTGCCCTGGGCCTGGCTGCCCGAGATGAACGAGCCGCCCGAGTCGCCCGGCTCCGCGCACGCGCTGGTGCGGGTGAGCCCGGTGACCGTGCCCTGCGCGTAGCGCACGGTGGCGTTGTGCTGCTGGATGGTGCCGCAGCGCCAGCCGGTGGTGGAGCCGGAGCGGCAGATCGAGGCGCCGACCGACGCCTGCGTGGAGCCGCGCACGGTCACGTTCGCGCCGCCGGAGCCGCGCACGTACGGCGTCGGGGTGTTGCCGGGGGCGGCGACCCAGGCGTAGTCGTTGCCGGGGAACGACGAGCCCTGGAAGGTGCCCGTCGGGTTCGTGGTGCGGGAGCCGACCTGACCGCAGTGACCGGCGGTGACGAAGCCGGGGGTGCTGCCGCGGGTCACCGAGAAGCCGATGCTGCACCGGCTGGAGCCGATGTAG
The DNA here is from genome assembly GCF_024172185.1 of Nonomuraea roseoviolacea subsp. carminata. Lineage (GTDB taxonomy): Bacteria > Actinomycetota > Actinomycetes > Streptosporangiales > Streptosporangiaceae > Nonomuraea > Nonomuraea roseoviolacea. The sequence continues at coordinate 8,873,698 of NZ_JAMZEC010000001.1, read as the reverse complement.
TACGGCGCGCCGCCGACGAGGTTGATGAACGTCTGCGGGCTCTCGTTGCTGACCTGCACCTTGACGACGCCCTGTTCGGCGCCCGCCTTCGCGGCGAGCCGGTCGCCGGAGCGCTGGTCGGGGGCGACGACGACGACCGAGTTGGTCGTCACGTCGACGTACCAGAGGTTCGCCCTGGTACCGGCCGCGGCCTGGTCGAGCCGGTCCTTGACGGAGGTGAGCTGCGCGAGGGTCCGCGCCACCACCACGGGCTGCGCGCCCTGCGCCTCGATGGAGGCCGTGGCCGCCGGGTCGGTGGTGGCGACCATGAGCTTGGAGGCGTCCGCGTTGAGCCAGGACCCGCCGTACGAGGCGCCGAGCGAGGAGCTGAGCCGGGCCTCGGTGGCGGCGGCGCGCTGCTCGTTGGCCAGGCGCGTCAGCGCCTGCTGCTCGGTGAGGCCGAGGTCGCGCTGGAGGGCGTTCACCACTTCGCGTGGAGCTTCGTCGCCGGGAGGAGTGGGGGAGGCGACCGCGGGGGTGAGGGGTGTGGCCAGGACTGCGGCGACGATCGTGGCGCCGACCAGGCCCATGCGCTTACTCCACATGTGCACTCCTTTGTGGGGGGTGCTGTCAAAGTACCGACTGGGGTGGATCCGGCTAGTCGTCAAAGGCCACCTATCACCGTGGTATGGAGGCGGACCAGCGAACCGTCACGGACGGCAGCCCTCCGTGGCCGTCCGTGCCGATCCACACGACGATCACCGTACGGCACCTTGATCCCGATCCCAACGACCCCGGCCGGCCCCGGCGAGCCCCTCCCTTTCGCGCCTTTGGCCCGGTTGTGCGCCCTCCCGCGCCCTCGCGCCCACCGCCTTTGGACGCGGGCGGCGGCGTCTTTGGTGGGGGTGCGGGCCGACCAAGGTCCGATGTGGCGGGGTGCGTGCCGCGCCTAGCGTCGCGGCATGACGCAGCCGTCCACCCCTTCCGCCGCCGCGGCGGGCCGGGGCCATGAGAACGCCCCGGCGGGCCGGGGGCACGAGAACGCCCCGCCCGGCCGGGTCCACGAGGTCGACGCGGTCCGCGGGTTCGCCCTCGCGGGCATCCTCGTGGCCAACATCGGCTTCCTGGCCGACCCGGGATACGCCCTGACCGGCGTCATGCCGATCCCCGACGGGCCCGTCGCGTACACGATCGTCGCCCTGGTCCTGACGAAGTTCTACGTGATCTTCTCGTTCCTGTTCGGCTACTCGTTCACGCTCCAGATGCGGGCCGCCGAGCGCGCGGGGGCGAGCGTGCGGGCCCGCACGCTGCGCCGCTGCCTGGGGTTGTTCCTCATCGGCGTCGCGCACGGCTTCCTGCTGTGGGTCGGCGACATCCTCACCCTGTACGCCCTGCTCGGCGTGGCCCTGCTGGCCCTGCGCGGCCTGCGGCCGAGGACGGCCGTCATCACCGGTGCCGCGATCATCGGCACGCTCACCCTGGTGATGGCGGCGCTCGCGGCGCTGTCCGCGCTCGGCCCGTCCCCCGCCCCGGCCGCGACGGCCGACCCCGCCGAGGCCGCCCGCGTTCTGGCCCTGGCCACCGGCGGGCCGCTGGACTTCCTGCGGATGCAGGCCGGCCTGTACCCGCCCATGGCGCTCATGGTCTGGGTGTTCCAGGGGCCGACGGCGCTGGCGATGTTCCTGTTCGGCCTGGCGGCGGGCAAGTCGCGGCTGCTGGAGGGCCTCGGGGCGCGCACCCGCCTGCTGCGCCGGGTCCAGTGGATCGGCTTCGGCGCCGGCCTGCCCGGCGGCGTCCTGTACGCGTGGAGCACCCCTCGCGGCGGCGTCGCCGAGGTCGCCGGCCTCGCCGTGAACACCGTCACCTCCCTGCTCCTCGCCGCCGCCTACGTCGCCACGCTGGTGCGGGTCATCGGCCGCTTCCCCGCCGTGGGCCGCGCCCTGGCGCCGGCCGGCCGGATGGCCGCCTCCAACTACCTCGGCCAGTCGCTGCTGGTCGCCCTGGTCTTCACCGGGTACGGCCTGGCGCTCGGCGGGCGGCTGGCGCCCATCGCGGTCATGGGGGTCGCCGCCGCGATCTACGCCGTGCTGCTGACGCTGAGCGCCTGGTGGCTGCGCTCCCACCGCCAGGGCCCGGTCGAGTACGGCCTGCGCCGCCTCACCAACGGGCCCGCCCGTTCTTGACCGAGCGCTCGGTTGGGAGATATATCAGGTCGTAGACATATGTAGGGAACCCGATATTCAGCCGGGAGGCGGCCGTGGCCCGTACCCAGGACCAGCGGCGGGCCGAGACCCGGGCCCGGCTGATCGACGCCGCCGCCGACCTGTTCGCCCGCAAGGGCTTCCACGCCGTCTCCGCCGAGGCCGTCGCCGAGGCGGCCGGCCGCACCACCGGCGCCCTCTACAACCACTTCGGCGGCAAGGAGGGGCTGCTGCTGGCCCTGCTGGAGGTGTGGAAGGACCAGACGGCGGCCGAGCTGCTCGCCGGGTTCGAGGACGTCATCGTCCTCGACGAGCGGCTGGCGGCCCTGTTCGAGGTGCTCACCCGCGACGACGGTGATCGCGGTGCGTCATGGCTCCTGCTGGAGATGGAGCTGTGGCTGCACGGCGCGCGCGATCCCGAGATCGGCGAGCCCCTCGCCCGCAGGTACGCCGGCATCCGCGCCCGGCTGGCCGAAGGGCTGGCCGACTGGGCCGACACGGCGGGGGTGCCCCTGCGGCGCTCGCCCGAGCGGACGGCCACGGCCGTGCTCGGCCTGCTGATCGGCTGCGCGGTGCAGCACCGTCTCGACCCGCCGGCGGTCGAGACCAGGGCCGTCGTCGAGGGTCTGCGCGACCTGCTCGGCCTCCCGGACGGCCCACCGCACGACCACCACCTCTCCCGACTCGCGCCGAAAGGGGAGCACCCATGCGGATCAACCTGTTAGAGGACGCCTGGGAGCAAGCAGTACCGCACGAGCAGTTCGCCTACCTCCGCCGCCACGCCCCCGTCCACTGGCACGACATCCCCGGCGACACGGGTTTCTGGGCCGTGACCCGCTACCACGACGTCAAGGCGATCAGCCGCGACACCCGCACCTGGTCCACCGAGGTCGGCACGGCGTTCCTGCGCGACCAGACCCCGGAGTTCATCGAGGTGGCCAGCCTCATGCTGCTCAACATGGACCCGCCCAAGCAGACCCGCTACCGGCGCCTGGTCAGCGCCGGCTTCACCCCGCGGACGATCGCCCGGCTCAAGGACCAGGTGCGGCGCCGGGCCGAGCGCATCGCCGACGGCGTCCTCGACAAGGGCGGCGAGGTGGAGTTCGTCACCGACGTCGCCGAGTACCTCCCGCTGCAGATGATCTGCGACCTCATCGGCGTCCCCGAGGAGGACCACGCGATGATCTTCGAGTGGTCCAACCGCATGGTCGGCTTCCAGGACCCCGACTTCCGCACGACTCCGGAGGACGGCGAGATCGCCGCCGCCGAGATCTTCCAGTACTGCGACGGCCTGGTCGAGCAGCGGCGCAAGCACCCCCGCGACGACATCCTCACCAGCCTGGTCCAGGCCGAGATCGACGGCGACCGGCTGACCCGGGAGGAGATCGACGCGTTCTTCGTGATCCTCTGCGTCGCGGGCAACGAGACGACCCGCAACCTCATCGCGCACGCCATGAACGCCCTCATCGAGCACCCGGACAGCTACCGCGAGCTGTCGGCCGGCCTGGGCGACGACAAGCTGTGGCACACCGCCACCGAGGAGTTCCTGCGCTGGGGGTCGTCCATCCACAACTTCCGGCGCACGGCGACCCGCGACACCGAGCTGCACGGGCAGCGCATCGCCGAGGGGGAGAAGGTGGTCACCTTCTACATGTCGGCCAACCGGGACGAGACGGTCTTCCCCGACCCGTACACCTTCGACATCCGGCGCGACCCCAACGACCACGTGACGTTCGGCGGCGGCGGCCCGCACTTCTGCCTGGGCGCCAACCTGGCGCGCCTGCAGATCACCTGCATGATCAGGGAGCTGCTGCGCCGCTTCCCGGCGGCCGAGCACGCCGGGCCGGTCCGGCGGATGCGCTCCGACTTCATCAACGGCATCAAGCGGATGCCGGTCCGCTTCACGACGGCCGCCTGAGCGGCCCATCGCCTCGGGCCCGCCCGCACGGTCCCCCCTCCGTGCGGGCGGGCCCGTCCGCGCGCTCAGCCGGGGGTGCCGGCGTGGTCGCGGTGGGTGAACATCTCGATCAGCACCCGCACCGGCATGTCGGCCTCCGTGTGGTACCGGAAGCTGCGCTCGGCGTTGATGCTGTAGTGGTTGCGCCGGCCGACGCGGGTGGGGCTGAGGTAGCCCGCCTCCCGCAGGTCCGTGACGATGCCCTGCGCCGACCGCTCGGTGATCCCGATCGTCGCGGCGATCTCGCGCACACGCACCTCGGGATTGCGGGCGATCTCCAGCAGCACGCGCGCGTGGTTGGTGAGGAAGGTCCAGCGGGACTGGCCGCCGGTGACGTTGCCCATGAAACTCACTCCGTAGATCCGGGCGGAGGTCTGGGCCCGGCTGGATGTCGCACAAGATTTTATAGCGAAAAATCTTTCCTGTATTCTCATACACGCTTACCCTTGGGGGCTACAAGAAGCGCCGCGAAGGTTGGTGATCTCCCGTAAGAAGGGCGACCGGCAAGGGGAGGTGACGACGTGCTCAAAGGCGACACTCCGCGCTTCCGAGGCGAGACCCAGGTGGGCGAGCGGGTGCTGTACGCCGACAGGCTCCTGCGCGTCACCTCGGGCGAGCGCTCCGGCGCGCCCTCGGTCGCGCTCGTCGGCGAGGTCGACCGCACCAACAGTCCCGCCCTGGCACGCGTCCTGCGCGAGGCCGCCGGGCTCGGCGGTAGCCTGGTGATCGACGCGGCGCGCCTGTCGTTCGTCGACGTCTCCGGTGTGCGCGTGCTGCTCGGGCTCGTCCGCGAGGGCGCGGCCACGGTGAGCGAGGTGCCCGCCCAGCTGCGCCGCCTGCTGGCCATGCTCCACCAGACCCTGTAGCCGACCGGCAGAGCGCGAGGACCCCGATGACCATGCTGACCCTCACCACGCGGAAGCTGCCCGGCGCCCGTGTGATCGCCGTCGGCGGCGAGGTGGACGCCGTGACCGCCGACCAGCTCGAGGGCTTCATCCGTGACGCGTGCCCCGGCGCCGGGGAGCGGCTCGTGCTGGACCTGAGCGAGATGCCGTTCATGGCCAGCCCGGGCCTGCGGGTGCTCATCTCCGCCGACGCGCTGCTGCGCGACGTCGGCGGCAGCCTGCACCTGGCCGGGATGCGGCCGGCGCCGGCCCGGCTCCTGGAGATCACCGGCACGGCCGACGTGCTGCGGATCCACGCCACGGTCGACCACGCCCTCACCGCCCCCCTGGACGAACTGGGCGCCTGACCGGCGTCCGCGCCGGTCCACCCCGCACCAAGAGGCGCAGCCACAACATTTACCGCAGCAAGAACCGCATGCGCCCCTCCATCAGTACTGTCGGTAAATAACGCGTTCCGTAGCGTCATGGGTGGAATGCGGCTTGAGGCAGTCTTTCGGGGGGATTCGCCATGACCTATCAAGCGCGGCACCACGTCACCGGCTGGGTGGGCTGGGTGTGGTTCGCGGCCATCATGATCATCATGTCGGGCCTGTTCAACGTGATCTCCGGCCTGTACGCCATCTTCAGCGGCGACTTCTACGTCGAGACGGCCCGGCGGCTGTTCCTGTTCAACCTCACGGGGTGGGGATGGGTGCACCTGCTGCTGGGGATCCTGTTGTTCGTGGTCGGCGTCGCCCTGATGGTCGGGCAGACGTGGGCGCGCGTCATCGGGGTCATCCTCGTCATGCTCAACGCGATCACGCAGCTCATCTGGATCGCCGTCAACCCCTGGTGGTCGCTCGTGGTCATCGCGGTGGACATGGTCGTCCTGTACGCGCTCATCGTCCACGGCCGCGAGGCCAAGGAGATGGCCGAAGGCTGACAGAGCGTCCGCCCGGCGCGCGGCCGTCACCTCCCTGACGCCGCACGCCGGGCGTCTTCGTGTCCGCGCCAGGCCCGCCGCCCAAGCGGATGAAAGCCGACGTATAACCTCGTCTGGGTTGATCTGGGTCGAGTCGTCGGTCAGGGGAGTGGCGTGCCACTGGAACAGGTGCTCGTGTTGCTGGTGGCCGCGGCCGGCGCGGGATGGGTCGACGCCGTCGTGGGCGGCGGCGGGCTGCTCCAGCTGCCGGCGCTGATGGTGGCCGGGGTGCCGCCCGTCCAGGCCATGGCCACCAACAAGCTGTCGTCCGTGTTCGGGACGGCGTCCGCCGCCGTGGCCTACGCCCGTACCACCAAGCTGGACCGCCAGGTGGCGCTGCCCGGCGCCGGCCTCGCCGTGGTCAGCGCCGGCCTCGGCGCCTCGGCCGCGGCCGCCATCTCCGCCGAGGTGCTGCGGCCGGTCGTGATGGCCGTGCTGCTGGGCGTGGCCGCCTTCGTGACGTTACGGCCGGCGCTCGGCTCCGTCCCGCAGCCCCACCTGCGGACCCGCGGCCGGATCACGGCCGCCGTGACGGTCGCCGGCGTCGGCATCGCCTTCTACGACGGCATCATGGGCCCCGGCACCGGGACGTTCCTCATCATCGCGTTCACCACGATCCTCGGCCTCGACTTCGTCTCCGCGTCGGCGTCCGCGAAGATCATCAACACCGGGACGAACCTGGGCGCGCTGTTCGTCTTCGCCTGGCAGGGGCACATCCTGTGGGGCCTCGGGCTCGGCATGGCGGTGTGCAACATCGCCGGCGCGCAGGTCGGGGCGCGGATGGCGCTGCGGCGCGGCACGGACTTCGTGCGGATCGTGCTGCTGGTCGTCGTCGTGGCCATGGTGATCCGGCTCGGCTGGCAGCAGTTCACCTGACGCTCCCGCGGGGGACCCGCGCCGGGCGCCGGGCGTCCCTAGACTGGCGGCATGCGCGCCAGCCGCCTCCTGTCCCTCCTCCTGCTCCTGCAGACGCGCGGGCGCATGACCGCCACCGAGCTGGCCGAGGAGCTGGAGGTGTCCGTCCGCACCGTCTACCGCGACGTCGAGGCGCTGTCCGCCGCCGGCGTGCCCGTCTACGCCGACCGCGGCCCGGCCGGCGGCTACCAGCTCCTCGACGGCTACCGCACCCGCCTGAACGGCCTGACCGCCGAGGAGGCGTCCTCGCTGTTCCTCGCGGGCCTGCCCGGCCCGGCCGCCGAGCTGGGCCTGGCCGACGTCGCCGCCACCGCCGAGCTGAAGCTGCTCGCCGCCCTCCCGCCCGAGCCCCGCTCGTACGCCTCCCGCATGCGCGAGCGCTTCCTGCTCGACGTGCCCGGCTGGTACCGGGGCCCGGACGAGGCTCCCCACCTGAGCGCCGTGGCCGAGGCCGTGTGGGACCTGCGGCCGATCCGGATGACCTACCGGCGCTGGGGCAACCAGGAGGTCGAGCGGATGGTCCACCCGTACGGGCTGGTCCTGAAGGGCGGCTCGTGGTACCTGGTCGCCGCGCCGCCCGGCGGGACACCGCGCACCTACCGCGTCTCGCGGATCCTGACGCTGGAGACGCTTCCCGGCCGCTTCGACCGGCCCGAGGGCTTCGACCTGACGGAGTTCTGGCACGCGTACGCCAAGGAGTTCCGCGAGCGCATGTACACCGCCGAGGCCGTCGTCAGGCTGGCCCCCGGCGCCGACGGCCTGTTCTCGTACACGATGGGCGGCGACGCCGTGGCCGCCGCGATGGAGGAGGCCGGCCCGGCCGACGCCGACGGCTGGCGCACGATGACCGTCCCCGTCGAGTCGCTGCGGCACGCCCGCTGGCTGCTGCTGCGCATGGGCGCGCTCGTCGAGGTGGTGAGCCCGCCGGAGCTGCGCGAGCTGATGGCCGAGGCGGTCGCCGAGCTGGCCAAGATGTACGACGGATGAGGGGTTTCCCGGCGGGTTCGTCTACGGTTGGGACATGACCGACGACCTGGCTTCCCTCGTGCGGCAGGCGCGGGACGACGACCCGCTGGTGGCGCTGCAGGCCACCACGGCGCTGCGCCACGAGATCGAGCGCATGGAGGCCGTGCAGGTCCGCAGGGCCCGGGTGGCCGGACTGCCCTGGGCGCAGATCGCCGACGCGATCGGCGTCAGCAAGCAGGCCGTCCACAAGAAGTACGGCCGGCGCTGACCCGCTCGGCCGCCGGACCCACCATCCGTAACCTGAGAGGCGCCTCACCTTCGTTAGGATCGGGTCCATGCGCAAGGACGCCGTGCACAACCGCGAGCGCCTCCTGCGGGCGGCCAGGTCGCTGTTCGCCGACCGGGGGCTCGACGTGCCGCTGGAGGAGATCGCCCGCACGGCCGGCGTCAGCATCGGCACCCTCTACAACCGCTTCCCCACCCGGCAGGCGCTGGTCGAGGCGGTCTTCGAGGACCGCACGGCCACGGTGGCCCGGCTGGCCGAGGAGGCGCTGACCGCCGACGACGCCTGGGAGGGGTTCGTCGCGTTCCTGACCGGCGTGTGCGAGCTGCAGGCGGCCGACCTCGGCTACAACGACGTCGCCGTCCGCGGCGCCGCAGGGGGAGACCCCGCCGGCGGCTACAGCCTGATGCGGCGCATCGTCGATCGCGCCCACGCGTCGGGCCAGCTCCGCGCGGACGTCACGCTGGAGGACATGGCGTTCGTGACCTGGGGTATCGCCGCGACGGTGCGGGCGACGTTCCGCGTCGCGCCCGGAGCCTGGCGCCGCCACCTCGCGCTGACGCTCGACGGCCTGCGCGCCTCCTCGGCCTCGCAGACCCGGCCCTTGCCCGCGCCGCCCCTGACGCGGGAGCAGACCGCCCTGCTCATGCCCGAGTGCGGCTGACCCGCCGCGCGCCCGCCGCGTCCGGCATGGGGCCGACGGCACGCGCCCGCCGCACCCGGCACGGGGCCGTCAGCACGCGCGCGCCTCGCCGCCCTGCTCCACCAGGTCCTCGTACACCCGCACCTTGTAGCTGATCAGGTCGTAGCTCTCGCTGAGGCGCGCCATCTGCTCGACCACCCGCTCCTGGTGCCGGCGCATCAGCACGAGGCGCTGCTCCTCGTTGCCCGGCCCCTGGCGGACGAGGTCGGTGTAGGCGCGGATGTCCGGCAGCGGCATGCCGGAGGCGCGCAGGACGACGCACACGGACAGCCACTCCACGTCGCGCTCGGCGTACACGCGCCGCCCGCCCGCCTCCCGCCGCACCGGGTGGGCGAGGATGCCCTCCCGCTCGTAGAAGCGCAGCGCGTGGACGCTCAGCCCGGTCCGTTCGGCGACCTGGCTGATCGTGAGCCCTGGGGCGGCGGCATCCGGCATGCGGGCCAGCATAGCGCCGGCGGAAGTTGACCTAGAGCCGCCTCTAGGGGCTAGCGTGCGACGCGTCCGGCCGCCTCGGGAGCGGGCCGGCGATCCCCCTTCCTTCGCACAAGGAGCACGTGCATGCGCTATCGCGTCCTCGGCGGCACCGGCATCGAGGTGAGCGTCCACTGCCTCGGCACGATGATGTTCGGCGCCGTCGGCAACCCCGACCACGACGACTGCGTCCGCATCGTGCACGCGGCGCTCGACCGCGGCGTCAACTTCGTCGACACCGCCGACATGTACTCGGCGGGCGAGTCGGAGGAGATCGTCGGCAAGGCGCTCAAGGGCCGCCGCGACGACGTGGTGCTGGCGAGCAAGGTGTACTTCCCGATGGGCGAGGGCCCCAACCGCGGGGGCGCCTCGCGCCGCTGGATCGTCCGGGAGGTCGAGGCCAGCCTCCGCCGCCTGGGCACCGACTGGATCGACCTGTACCAGGTGCACCGCTTCGACGAGCGGACCGACCTGGAGGAGACCCTGTGGGCGCTGACCGACCTGGTGCGGGCGGGCAAGATCCGCGCGTTCGGCTGCTCGACGTTCCCGGTCGAGGAGATCGTGGAGGCGCGGCACGTGGCCGAGCGGCGCGGCCTCATGCGCTTCCGCACCGAGCAGCCGCCGTACTCGCTGCTGCGCCGCGGGGCCGAGACGGCGGTGCTGCCGCTCTGCCAGAGGTACGGCATGGGCGTGCTGACCTGGAGCCCCCTGGCCTCGGGCTTCCTGACCGGGAAGTACCGCAAGGGCCGCCCGGCGGACCTGTCCACGGGCCGGGCCGCGCTCACGCCCGCCCGCTTCGACCCGGCGCTGCCGGGCAACGCGGCCAAGTACGACGCCGTCGAGGAGCTGGCGGCCGTGGCCGAGAGCATCGGCTGCTCGCTGCCGGAACTGGCCGTGGCCTTCCCGGCGGCGCATCCCGGCGTCACCTCGGTGATCATCGGGCCGCGGACCATGGAGCAACTGGAGGCGCTGCTGAGCGGGGCGTCGCTGACGCTGGACGACGGGACGCTGGACCGGATCGACGCCATCGTGCCGCCGGGCGCCGACCTCTACCAGGCCGACGGGGCCTGGCGGCCGCGGGTGCTGACCGACGCCGCCCTGCGCCGCCGCCCGGTCACCGACCGCGCCGCGGCGGTCTGACTCCGGGTCACCGTGAACACCCTCGCCGGGTTCGGCGAAAGGAGGTCATGAACCAGAGGATCAAGAGGTGACCGCGATACCCCGCGCGCTGCCGGCGCAGGACGCGGACGTCGTGATCATCGAGCAGTCCTGGCACGACCCCGAGCGCTTCGCCGCCGTCTTCGACCGCCACTACGCCGGCATCCACGCCTACGCCGCGCGCAGGCTCGGCGGCGGCCTCGCCGACGACGTGGCCGCGGAGACGTTCCTCATCGCCTTCGACAAGCGCGCCGGCTACGACGTGTCGCACCCCGACGCGCGGCCCTGGCTGTACGGCATAGCGTCCAACCTCATCGCTCGCCACCGCCGCGCCGAGGTGCGCCAGTACCGGGCGCTGGCCAGAGCGGGCGCGGACGACGCGGCGGAGGACCACGCCGAGCGGGTCGCGGGCGCGGTCGATGCGGGAGCGCGCACGGCCCGGCTCGCCGCGGCCCTGGCCGAGATCGCCGACGGCGACCGGGACGTGCTGCTCCTCGTCGCCTGGGCCGAGCTCACCTCGGAGCAGGCGGGCAACGCGCTCGGCATCCCGGCCGGCACGGCGCGTTCCCGGTTGCACCGGGCCCGCAAGAAGATCCAGGCCGCTCTCGGAGAGGACGCGTGATGAACGACATCGAGACGCTGCGCGAGACCTGGGAGCGGCCGGCGCCGCCGGCTCCCGGCGCCCGGGCTGCGGCCAGGGCCGCCCTGCTGGCCAGAGCCGCCGGGCCGCCCCGCCGGAGGAGCCGGAGGAGCCTGTGGGCGGTGCGGGCGCTGGCGGTGGCCGCCGCCACGGTGGTGATCGCCACGGGGGCGACCGTGGTCCAGACCGTGACCGGCGGGGAGAGCGCCCTGCCCCCCGCCAACGCCCAGGTGGTGCTGACGAGGATCGCCGCGGCCGTGCAGGAGAAGGATTTCACGCCGCCCCGCGACGACCAGTGGATCTACATCGAGACCCGCAGGCAGGGCCACTTGTTCAAGGGCATGCCCCGCGGTGCACGGTTCACGCCGCGTACGCCGCTCAGGACCGACGTCAGTGACTTCTGGACGCGCGCCGACGGCAGGCGGGTCGGCTACCTGGTGAACGGCAGGCTGATGACCAGCAATCCCGGTGAGCGGACGCCGGAGAACACCTACGCCCTCCTGATGGCCCTGCCCACCGACCCCGACGCGCTCCTGGCCGAGTTCCGTAAGATGCACGGCACGTACACACGGATCGACGACGACTACATCTTCGAGCGGTTCGCCGTGACGCTCCAGCAGAGCATCGTCCCTCCCGCGCAGGAGGCCGCGATCTACCGGGCACTGGCCAAGATCCCCGGCGTGACGGTGGACGAGTCCGGCACCGACGCCGATGGCCGTCCCGCGCTGTCGGTCTCCCGCGTCGCCGACGGCTGGCGCAAGGTGGAGATCCTGCTGGACCCGGTGACGTACGCCTCCCGAGGCTGGCGCGAGACCGCGGTCGCCGACCACGACGAGATGTTCCCAGGGCCCGGCACCGAGGCGTTCGACAAGGACGGCAAGCGCGAAACCCCGTACCGGGAGTGGAGCATCGAGAAGGGAACCACCTGGAACGTCTACACCCGCACCGCTGTGGGCGTCGTCGACCAGGTCGGCCAGAAACCGCGGCGGGGCTGACCGCCCGTGTCCCGGCCGCGGCGTCTCACGCGCCGCGGCCGGCGCCGCCCGGGTTCCCGCCTCGGGAGCCGTCCGCTTTCCCGCCTCCGGCGTCGCCGGCTTTCCCGGCCGCGGCTTCGGCGGCCTGCACAGCCTCGGCGGCCCTCACGGCCTCGGCGTTCCAGCCGAGCCCGATGGCCAGGGCGACGGCGACGGCGCCCAGCGCGACGCACAGCGCGGTCATCGGCGCCATCCACTCGCCCAGCAGGCTCGTCAGCCCGGTCCAGGCGAAGGGCGGCGCGGCCAGGCCCGCGACGAAGGCCGCGGTGATGGCGGTGGTGCGCAGGGTGGTGCCGATCGCGCCGGCCACGGGGGCGACGGCGCGCTCGGTCACCTTGGTGGCCAACGCCCCGAGGGCGAAGCAGCAGCTCAGAAGCGTGATGGCGGCCAGCACGGTGGCGAAGGTGACGCCGTCGTCCCGCAGCCCCGGCGAGTCGTCGAAGAGCTCCTCGAACGGTGTGCCGTCGACCGCCCTCATGACGGAGTCGAAACCGTCGTCCAGGCCCCCGAGGGCCAGGGCGAGCAGCGACAGGGTCACCATCGCGGCACCGGCGGCCTGCCACGGCGGTCGTCTCCTCCTCGGGGGCCTGCCGAGCGGGTCCGTCGGTGTGCGTGCCGGGGTGAGGATCGCCGTCTCGCGTTCGGTGATCATCCTGGTGACGTCCAGGGGGAGCCACCACGGCGCGTCCACGGCGGGTCCGGCGAGCCGGTCGATGACGGCGGGCACGCCGGGGCGCCCGGCCGGCTCCTTGTCCAGGCAGGCGGTGATCAGGTCGGCGAGGTCGTCCGGGATCCCGGCCAGGTCGGGCTGCTCGTGCACGATCCGGAAGCCGAGCGCCTCGCCGTGGCCGACGCCGAACGGGCTGCGGCCGGTCGCGGCGTAGGCCAGCACGCCGCCGAGGGCGAACACGTCGGACGGCGGCCCGACCGCGTGGCCGCGGGCCTGCTCGGGCGACATGAACGCGGGGGTGCCCACCACCATGCGCGAGTGGGTGTGGCTGACGCGGTCCAGGGCGCGGGCGATGCCGAAGTCGATGAGGCGGGGGCCGCCCTCGGCCAGGATCACGTTGCCCGGCTTGAGGTCGCGGTGCACGAGACCGCAGGCGTGGACGGCGGCGAGCCCCTCGGCCAGGCCCGCCCCGAGGACGGCGACCGACGCGGCGGGCAGCGGGCCGTGGCGGCTCACCGCCTCGTCCAGGGACGGACCGGGGATGTAGGCGGTGGCCAGCCACGGCCGCTCCGCGGAGGTGTCGGCGTCGACCACCTGCGCGGTGTAGAAGCCGCCGACCTTGCGGGCCGCCTCCACCTCATGGGCGAAGCGGCGCCGGAACTCCGCGTCGCCGGCCAGGTCGGGGCGCACCACCTTGACAGCGACCGGGAGCCCGCCGCGCGAGCGGCCCAGGAACACCTCTCCCATCCCGCCGCCGCCCAGCCGCCCCACCAGCCGGTACGGCCCCATCACGGGCGCGTCGCCCGGTCGCAGAGCATGGATCACGCCGGTCACCGGCTCCTCTGCCTGTCCGCGACCCTCGGCAGGGGCCGCCGCGCCCGGCCGGGCGTCGCCCGTCCCGGCCACGGACCGCGGCGCGATCCCGGGCGCCCGCCCGCGACCGGGGTGGCGACGCGCCCAGGGGGCGGCGCGTCGTTCGTCTCGCGGTCTGGTCCGGCCATCGCAGCCCTCCTCGGCGGGACCGGCCTCCGGCGGCAGACCGACCCTTTCTAGAGAATTTTTCTAGAAGAGTTTTTTGGATCGACCCTGTGATTGTCAATCGGCCGCCGTCCCCGGTAAGGATGTGGCGTGAAGTCAGCGAAGCAGGCGCGCGGCCGGGAGACCGTGGAGCAACTGGTGGAGGCCGCGATGGCGGTCTACGCCGAGGGCGGCCCCGAGCGCTTCACGCTGACCGCGGTCATCGAGGCCAGCGGCGTGAGCGTGGGCAGCCTCTACCACCACTTCGGCAGCTTCGACGTGCTGGCCGCGGAGGTGTGGAGCCGCTGCATGGCCGACCTGCTCGACCACCTCGTCGCGGCCCTGCGCGCCACGCGCACCGCCCGCACCGGCGTCCGCGCCATGGTCGTCGGCTACCTGCGCTGGGCCGCCGGGCACCGGGCGCGGGCGCACTTCCTGCTGGTGTCGCCGTACGCGGGGCGCGTCCTCCCGCACGCCGAGCGGATGCGGGCCGGCAAGGCGGAGCGAATGGAGGCCATCGCCGCGTGGTTCGCGCCGCACGTCGCGGCGGGCCGCATCCAGGACCTGCCGCCGGCGCTCATCGAGATGCTCGTGATCGGGCCGGTCGCGGAGACCGTCCGCCGCTGGCTGGCCGGTGTGCCCGGCATCGACCTCGACGAGGCGGCCCGGCTGCTGCCCGAACGGATCTGGCAGTCCGTCCGGGGACCGGACTCCTAGCGGCCCGTCCGGGGACCGGCCTTCTGGCGGTCCATCCGGGGACCGGCTTCCTGGTGGCCCGTCCGGGGACCGGCCTCCCGGTGGTCCGTCCCGGGGCCGGCCTGCCGGCGGTCCGCGCTCACCGGTGGATCAGGGCGGCGATGTCGCCGAACAGGCGGTCGTGGGCGGCGGCGGCCTCGGCCGAGGTCAGGTCCATGTTCTGGATGAAGCCGTGCTCCAGGCCCGGCTCCTGCCGGTGCCGCACGAGCGCGCCGGCCTCCGCCAGCCGGCGGGCGTAGGCGTCGCCCTCGTCGCGCAGCGCGTCGTGCTCGGCGGTCACGACGATCGCGTCCGGCATGCCGGACAGGTCGGCGGTCAGCAGCGGGCTGGCGTGCGCGCGGTCGGCCGGATCGGGCGTCCACAGCGCGACGGCCCACTGGAGGAAGTCCGCGTCCAGCGAGTGTCCTGAGCCCTTCTCGGCGACGCTCGGCTGCGAGAGCGTCAGGTCGGTGTTGGGGCAGATGAGGATCTGCAGGGCGGGCAGCGGCTCGCCCGCGTCGCGCAGCCGCAGGCACGCCATGGTCGCCAGGTAGCCTCCGGCGCTGTCCCCGGCCACCGCCGCGGGCCGCGCCCAGCGCAGCACCGCCGCCACGTCCTCGACGGCCGCCGGGTACGGGTGCTCGGGAGCGCGCCGGTAGTCGACCGCCATGACCTCGACGTCGCAGGCGGCGGCGATGCGCCGGCAGGTGCGGTCGTGGGTGTCGAGGTCGCCGATGACGAAGGCCCCGCCGTGGGCGAACACCACCAACGGGCGGCCCTGCTCCGACGGCCGGTAGTGGCGCAGCGGCAGCCCGCCCGGACCGCTCAGGTCCTCCACGCGGGCCAGCTCGGGCCCTCGGGGGCGGGCGGCGGCGCGCAGGCGCGTGCCTTCGCGCAGCGCCGACACGTCGGGAACGGTCATGGGGGAGCCTCTCGTCTGGCCGGTGCGGGACCAAGGCTAGCGGCACGAGACTTGGCGTAGGGCGGCCGCGTGCCGGGCGGGGCTCAGGCGGTCCGGGGCTTGCTCAGGGCCGCATGTCGGGCGGGGCTCAGGCGGTCCGGGGCTTGCTCAGGGCCGCATGTCGGGCGGGGCTCAGGCGGTCCGGGGCTTGCTCAGGGCCGCGCGCTGGGCCGGGCTGAGGCGGTCCGGCCGCGCCATGATGGTGTACGCGCCGGACCCGGTGCGCTCCAGCGCGAGCGGGTCGGCGATGATCGGGCGGCGCCCGACCGCGTCCACGGCGGCGGCGAGCCGCCCGCGCGGCCAGTCCAGCGCCGCGGCCAGCTCGTCCCCGGTGAGCGGCCGGCCGGCGTGCACCAGCGCGGCGAGCACCGTCAGCACGTCGAGCACGAGGGCCTCGGTGAGATCGCCGCCGTCCATCTGCTCGCTGATCTGGGCGAAGAACCGGCCCATCCGCTCCAGCCGGATCGCGGCCGGCGTGCCGGCGCCGAAGACGCCGGCGCCGCGCCGGGCGGCCTTGGCCACCTCGGCGTGCGCGCCGGTGTCGGCCCGCCAGGCCCGGCGCCAGACGTCGTCGCCGACGACGTACCGCTCGCGCCGCCCCCGGGAGTCGGGCTCGCGCCGGAGCAGCTCGATCGCCTCCAGGGCGGCGATGGCCTTGGACACCGACGCCGGGCTGACCTGGAGCCGGCGTACCAGCTCGGCGGCCGTCAGGCTCCCCGCGTCGGAGGTGATCAGGCAGGCGAACACCCGGGAGGCCATCCGGGTCAGGCCGGTGCCCGCCAGCAGGGTCGCCAGCTCGTCCACGTAGCCGCGCACCTCCTCGGACGGCCGGCCGTCGATCGGCGGCTCCGCGTCCGGCCCGCCGACCGGTCCGCGCCGGCGGGCGCGCCGTCCGGCGGCCTGCTGGGCGCGGTCGGCGAGGTAGCCGCCGTGCAGGCCGTTGCGGGCCACCTCCCGGCTGATCGTGGAGGTCGGCCTGCCGAGGCGCCGGGCGATCTCGGCGTATCCGAGCCCTTCGGCGAGCCAGGCCGCGATCATCCGGCGGTCCTCGTGGGTGAGTCGGGCTCCGGGCATCGGCCGGCCTCCTGCGGGGTGGACGGGGTCGCGTTCATCCACACTCTATTGCAACGGACGGCGTGCGCCGGTTGCATTACCCGACAAGGCGATTGCAACGATTATATGTATCTACCTGCGAAAACGTCGCTCAACCTTCTCCGATACGTTGACGATTGAGGAAACGCAATGTAGCTTTTCGTCACCCGGAAACGCCGGGGAAAGCGTCAGAGGAGGAAGCGACGATGCACGTGATGGCGATCTCCACGATCTCCGACGGTGACGGGTTCTGGGCCGCGCTCAAGGAGGCGTACGGCCGGCTGCCCAAGGGCGCCCGGTGGGTCCTGGCCGTGGCCAGCGGCGACGGCACGAAGGCGGTGAACGTCGTCGTCCACGACTCGATCGACGGCGTCCGGGACCTCTTCGAGGGGCCCACCGGCCCCTTCGCCGTGACGGAGTACTTCGAGGCCGACGCCGCCAACGCGGTCGGCCTCCCCAAGAAGTAGCCGGGTGACGGCCCCGATGGCAGAGACATGGGACGTGGAACGGGTCCGGGGACGGGTCACCGAGCTCCTGGCCGAGTACCGGATCCCGAGCGCGGCGATCGGCGTGCTCCATGACGGGCGGGTCACCGGCCTCGCCGCCGGCGTCACGAACGTGCTGACGGGCGAGCCGGCGACGACCGGCACCGTCTACCAGCTCGGCTCCCTGACCAAGACCTGGACCGCCCTCGCGTTCATGCAACTCGTCGACGAGGGCAGGGCCGGGCTGGACGAGCCGGTGCGCTCCTACCTGCCCGAGTTCGCGGTCGCCGACCCCGTGACCACCGCCGAGGTCACGCCGCGCCACCTGCTCAACCACACCAACGGCATCGAGGAGGACTACGGCGACCCCGGCGAGGGCGACGACGTCTACGCCCGCATGGTGGCGAACATCGCCGGAGCGCCCCAGGTCCACCCCCTCGGCCGCACCCACGGCTACAGCGCGGCCCTCGGCTACGCGATCCTCGCCCGCGTCATGGAGGTGGTCGACGGCAAGGGGTGGGACGCCGTCATGCGCGACCGCCTCTTCGGCCCCCTCGGGCTGACGGCCACCAGCAGCCGGCACGAGGACGTGGACCCGGAGCGGGCCGCGACGGGACACATCGTGCGCTCGCTCGACGAGGGGCCGATCGTCTCGCCGCTGAGCCATCTGCCCCGCGCCTTCGGGCCCGGCGGCAACCTCACCTCCACCGTCGCCGAGGTGCTCGCGCTGGCGCACGTCCTGCTGCACGAGGGCAGGGCGGCCGACGGCACGCGGATCGTCTCGGCCGAGGGGGTGCGGGAGATGATGACCTCCCGCGTCGCCGTGCCCGACCCGTACATGTTCGGGCCGGAGTGGGGCCTCGGGCTCGTCGTGTGCGACTGGCACGGCGAGACCGTGTACGCCCACGACGGCAGCACCATCGGCCAGAACGCCCGCCTGCGGATCCTGCCCGACTCCGGCATCGCCCTCACGATGCTGACGAACGGCGGACCCCGCGAGAGCTTCTACAAGAAGGTGTTCGACGAGATCCTGTCGGACCTCGGCGCGGTCACCATCCCGGACCTGCCCGAGCCCGATCCGTCGCTGCGGCTCGACCCGTCCAGGTACGAGGGCGTCTACGAGCGGCCCGGCTCCCGCCACGAGGTCCACGCCGAAGGCGGGCGGCTCCGGCTCACCCTCGTCACGGACCCGATGACCGCCCGGTTCACCGGCAGGCCGGAGCGGGTCACCCACGACCTGCTCCCGGTGAGCGAGACGCACTTCCTGATGCCCTCGGACGATCCGCTCGAGGACACGCAGACGGTCGCGATCTACGACTTCGAGGACGGGGCCGCGCGGTACCTCCACACCAACTGCCGGGTGACCCCGCGCACCGGCGCCCTGGCCGGCCCATCCCGCTGACCGCCCGCCGGGGGGGCGCCGCTTTACGGGTTTCCGCCATCGAGGACGGCGGTTCGCCACCATGGTCGCCGCCCGGACGGCCGCCTAGCCTCAGCCGGTGTGATCAGTCTCAGGGGATTGTGCAAGCGCTACGGGGACCGCACGGCCGTGGAGGACCTGTCGCTGGAGGTCAGGCCCGGCGCCGTGACGGGCTTCCTCGGACCCAACGGCGCGGGCAAGTCGACGACGATGCGCCTCGTCCTGGGCCTCGACCGACCCACGGCGGGCACCGCGCTGATCGGCGGCGTCCCGTACCACCGGCTCAGGAACCCGCTGCGGACGGTCGGCGCGATGCTGGACGCGCGGGCGCTGCACCCCGGCAGGAGCGGGTACGCGCACCTGACGGCGCTGGCGCGCAGCAACGGCATCGCGCGCGGCCGGGTGGCGGAGGTCCTGGAACGGGTCGGCATGGCGGAGGGAGCGCGTCGGCGGGCGGGGGCGCTGTCGCTGGGCATGAGCCAGCGGCTCGGCATCGCTGCCGCGCTGCTCGGCGACCCCGAGGTGCTGATGTTCGACGAGCCCGTCAACGGCCTCGACCCCGAAGGCGTGCGCTGGGTGCGTCACCTGATGCGCTCGCTGGCCGGCGAGGGGCGCACGGTGTTCGTCTCCAGCCACCTGATGAGCGAGATGCAGCTCACCGCCGACCATCTCGTCGTGATCGGCAGGGGGCGGCTCATCATGGACGCGCCGCTGGCCGAGGTGATAGCCGGCAGCGCCCTGACGGCCGTGGCCGTCCGCACGCCGCACGCGGACGAGCTGTCCGCGCGGCTGGTCGCGGCAGGCGTCACGGTGGAGCGCCTGGGCGAGAACGAGCTGGTCGCGACCGGCGTCACGATCGAGCGCGTCGGCGACCTCGCGTACGAGGCGGGCATCCGGCTGCACGAGCTGCGCACCCGCGAGGCGTCGCTGGAGCAGGCCTACCAGGAGCTGACGGCCGGCAGCGTGGAGTACGCGACCGGGGAGGCGAAGGCGTGAACGTGGAGCGACACACGACAAGGGGAGGCCACGGCGAGCGGGCGGCGGCGGACCGCCCGACACGGCTCGCGCTGCTGGGCCGGGCGGACCGCCCGACGGGGCTCGCGCTGCTGGGCCGGGCGGACCGCCCGACGCGGCTCGTGCTGCTGGGCCGGGCGGTCGGCGCCGAGTGGGTGAAGCTGTGGTCGGTCCGCTCCACCTGGTGGTGCCTGGCCGGCGCGGCGGCCCTGCTGGTGCTCGGCGCGGTGACGGTCGGCGCCGGCGAGGCCACCGACCTGGCCCGCGCGGGCGCCGGGGGTGCGCGCGTCACCGCCAGCGGGCCCGTGGTGTCGGCCGCGGCGCTCGTCCCGTTCGCGCTGGCCGCGATGGCGACACTGGTGATCACCTCGGAGTACGCCTCGCGCGGCATCTGGGCCACGCTCCAGGCCGTGCCCGTCCGCGGCCGGGTGCTCGCCGCGAAGGCGCTGGTGGTGGCGCCGGTCGTGGCCGTGGCGGGGGTGCTGTCCGGTGCGGCGGCGACCGGGGCCGTCTCCGCGGTGCTGTCCGCCGACGTGTTCGGCGCCCGCGTGGCGCTGCCCCCGGCCCGGACGGCGCTCGACCTCCTGCGCATGGGCCTGTTCTTCGCCCTGGTGTCGGTGATGACCGTCGGCGTGGGCGCCGCCGTGCGCAGCGCCGCCGGAACGCTGAGCGTGGTGTTCATGCTGCTCATGGGCGCGCCGATGATCCTGCTGATGACGGGCGGCTCCGCGGCGGTGGAGGCGTCGTTGCGCATGCCGCTGTTCGCCGGGCTCGCCTTCATGGAGAGCGCCGACACCATCACCGGCGGCCCGATGCCGTACCCGGCGGGGGAGGGGCTGGCCTGGCTGGTGGGCTGGACGGCGGCGGCGCTGGCCGTGGGCCACGCGGTGCTGCGCCGGCGCGACGCCTAGACTGCGGCCGTGTCAGGTACCGCAGTGTCAGGTCATCGGGTCGCGCGGACGTTGGCCGGGGTGCTCGCGGGCGCCGCCCTCGGGCTCGTGGAGCTGGCCTTCCTCTGCGTGGCCGTCCCGGCCCGGCTGCTCCCGCCCGCGCGGCCCGTCGCCGCCCGCGGCCTGGCCCGGCTGCTGTCGCTGGAGCGGGCCCGCCTCGCCCGCTGGCTCGGCCACGACACCGACCCGGCGGGCGGCGGTTACGGCTTCCTCGCCGCCCGCGCCGCCCTGGGCGCCGTGCTGGGGTACGCGTTCGCGGCCGGGCTGTTCCTGTCCGGCCTGCTCCTGGCCGGCGGGCTGTGGGCCCTGGCCACCGGGCAGGGCGAGGCCGTGGCCGTCAACCTGCCCGGTGTGCGGATGGTCACCGACAGCGGCGTCGTCGGGCTGGTCACCGCGGCGCTCCTGCTGGCGCTGACCGTGCCCGCGGCGCTCGCCGCCGGCGCCGCCGAGCGCCGCCTGGCCGGCCACTTCCTCGGGCCGGGCCGGCAGGAGCTGATGCGCAGGCGCATCGCCGAGCTGACCGCGACCCGCTCCGGCATCGTCCACGCCGTGGACGACGAACGACGCAGGATCGAACGCGACCTGCACGACGGCGTCCAGCAGCGGGGCGTGGCGCTGGCCATGCTGCTCGGCCGGGCCCGGCACGCCGCCGACCCCGCCCGGACCGGCGAACTGGTCGCCCAGGCCCACACCGAGTCGCGCCGGCTCCTGGACGAGCTGCGCAGCGTGGCCTGGCGGATCTACCCGACCGCCCTGGACGAGCTGGGCCTGCGCGCCGCGCTCACGGGCGTGGCCGAGCGGGCGGGCGTACCGGTGACCGTGCACTACGGGCTGGCCGCCCGGCCGGTGCGCGAGGTCGAGACGGCCCTGTACTTCGTCGCCCGCGAGGCGATCACCAACGCGGTCAAGCACGCGGGCGCGCACGACGTCCTCGTCGTGCTGACCGAGGAGGAGGAGACGGTGAGTGTGGCGATCTCCGACGACGGCGCCGGCGGCGCCGACCCCGCGGGCGGCGGGCTGTCCGGCCTGGCCAGGCGGGTCCTGGCGCTGGACGGGACGTTCACCGTCGACAGCCCGCCGGGCGGGCCGACCACGATCGCGGCGACACTGCCCAGGCAGGCGCCGTGCGGGTGATCCTCGCCGACGACTCGGTGCTGCTGCGCGAGGGCCTGAGCCGGCTGCTGGAGGACGCCGGGCACGAGGTCGTCGCCTCCGTCGGCGACGCCGCGGCGTTGCTCGACGCCGCCGGCGCGCACCGCCCCGACGTGGCCGTGGTCGACGTGCGCATGCCACCGACACACACCGGCGAGGGGCTGCGGGCCGCGCTGGAGATCCGCGAACGCCTCCCGGACGTGGCCGTGCTCGTCCTGTCCCAGTACGTGGAGACCACCTACGCGGCCACCCTCCTCGGGGGCCGTACCGAGGGGCTCGGCTACCTGCTCAAGGACCGGGTCTCGGAGGTGGCCGACTTCCTGGACTCCCTCGGACGGGTGCACGCGGGCGGCACCGTCGTGGACCCGGAGGTGGTCCGCCGGCTCCTGGCGCGCACCGTCCGCGCCGACCCGCTGTCCCGGTTGAGCCCGCGCGAGACGGAAGTGCTGCGGCACCTCGCCCAGGGCTACGTCAACACGGCGATCGCCGCGCGCCTGCACGTGTCGCTCAGCACGGTCGAGAAGCACATCAACGCCATCACCGACAAGCTCGACCTGCCGCGCGACCCCGGCTACAGCCGCCGCGTCCTGGCCATCCTGCGCTACCTCGACGCCTGACCGCCCCGTCCACCTTCGCCCGCCTGGGGGCACGGCGGCGGGTCAGACGGTGAGGACCAGCTTGCCCCGGGTGCGTCCCTCCTCGCCGCGCCGGTGCGCCTCGGCGGCCTGCTCCAGCGGCAGGACGTCCTCCACCTCGACGGCGACCTCGCCCTGGTCGATGAGGCCGGCGATGCGGGCCAGCGCCGGCGCGTCGGGCTCGACCAGGAACGGCGTGGCCCGTACCCCCGCCGCCTCGGCCCGCTCGGCCAGCTCGGGAGACACTCCGGACGGGACCGCCACGAGCAGGCCGCCGCGCCGCAGCACCCTCAGCGAACGGGTGCTGGTGTCGTCGTGCCCGTCGCCCACCAGGTCGACGACCACGTCCACGTCGGCCACGGCGTCCTCGAAGCGGGTCGTGGTGTAGTCGATCGTCTCGTCGGCGCCGAGCTTGCGCAGCCACTCGTGCTTGGCCGCGCGGGCCGTCGTGACGACGTGCGCGCCCAGGTGGCGGGCGAACTGCACGGCCAGGTGGCCGACGCCGCCCGCGCCGGCGTGGATCAGCACCCGCTGCCCGGCCCGGACGCCCGCCGTGTCGGTCAGGGCCTGCCAGGCGGTCAGGGCGGCCAGCGGCACGGCGGCCGCGTGCTCGTGGTCCAGCGTGGCCGGCTTGCGGGCGAACTGGCGGGAGGGCGCGGTGACGTACTCGGCGTAGGCGCCGGCCGCGCGGGGGAACCACGGCATCCCGTACACCTCGTCGCCCGGCTTCCAGGTGGTCACGCCGAAGCCGACCTCCTCGACCACGCCGGAGACGTCCCAGCCGAGGATGAACGGCGGCTGGCCGAGCACCCCGGCCATGCCGCCCCCGGAGCGGGTCTTCCAGTCCACCGGGTTGACGCCGGCGGCGCGCACCCGTACCAGGACCTCGGTGGGCAGGGGCTCGGGACGGGGCACGTGGACCGGCTCCAGCACCTCGGGGCCGCCGAACGCGGGCTGGCTGACGGCACGCATGGTGGGCGTGGACATGCTGTTTCTCCTCACTTGATGAGCACGTGATGGGCTCGATGCGACGATCCCGGACGCTATCCGCAAGGTGGTAGTAACCCGCAAGGAGTCTTACTATCTGTTGGGTAGTACGAGAGGAGTCCCAGCCATGACCATGAGGTGCGCCACCGGCGAGCACGACCGCCACGACGTCTACTCGGCGCTCTGCCCCTGCCGCGACGTGCTCGACCTGCTGGCCAACAAGTGGTCGACGCTGGCCATCGGCGCCCTGGAGGACGGGCCGAGACGCTTCGGCGAGCTGCAACGGCAGCTCCAGGGCGTCAGCCCCAAGGTGCTCACCCAGACGTTGCGGCGGCTGGAGGACGCGGGCTTCGTGGACCGCACCGTGTACCCGGCCGTGCCGCTGCACGTGGAGTACGCGCTGACCGAGCTGGGCCGCAGCGTGACCGTGCCGCTGGGCATGCTGCGCTCCTGGGTGGAGCGGCACCTGCACGAGATCCCCGCCCGGTCGTAGCGGCCGCGCGCTCAGGCGGCGGGCCGGCAGACCGTGCCCGGCACGGGCAGCCGCAGGCTGAGGAGGTAGCGGTTGACGTGGGCGATGACGCACGGGACGCCGCTGGTGTACAGGGCGTGGCCGTCGCCCTCGTACCGGAGCGCGAACGACCCCGGCACCCGCCGCACGACGTCCTCGGACAGGCCGAAGTCCGTCCAGGAGCCGACGCCCAGGAACGACGGCAGCCCCGTGGCGGGCGGCGGCGCGGGCGGGCAGCAGCCGCTCTCGCGCGCCGGGCCCTCCGGTACTGCGCGTTGTCATAGCCGAAGACCTCGCCCTCCTCCGCGACGACCTGACCCGCCTGCTCACGGCCCACGGCTTCGAGGTCGCCGAGGCCGTGGACAACGGCCCGATGCTGCTGGACGCCCTCACCCGCCACCGCCCGGACGTCGCCGTGATCGACGTGCGGCAGGCCGCGCCGCACCTGCCACGAAAGCTCCATGTCCGCCCCGGCTGAGGGGGCGGCCGTCCCCGCGAGGAGACTGAGGACCGGAGAAGATCACGACCGCGGGGAGGTTGCCGATGACGAGGATCAGCACCGGCAGGGTGAGCGGCATCGAGACGGGCGGCGTCACCGCCTACAAGGGCATCCCGTTCGCCCGGGCGCCGTTCGGGCCGCTCAGGTTCGCGGCGCCGGAGCCGGCCGAGCCCTGGGACGGCGTGCTGGAGGCCACCCGGTTCGGGCCGCGGCCGCCGCAGCCGCCGATGTTCATGGGCATGCCCGCGTGGGACCCGGCGGCGGGACTCGACTGCCTGACGGTCAACGTCTGGACGCCCGACCCGGGCGGCTCGGGGCTGCCGGTGATGGTGTGGATCCACGGCGGCGCGTTCCGCTCCGGCTACGCCGACCTGCCCGCCTACGACGGGGCGAACCTGGCCGGCCGGGGCGTGGTGGTGGTCACCTTCAACCACCGGATCGGCTTCGAGGGCTACGGCCACGTGGAGGGCGCGCCGGACAACCGGGCGCTGCTCGACCAGGTGGCGGCGCTGCGCTGGGTGCGGGAGAACGTCGCGGCCTTCGGCGGCGACCCCGGCAAGGTGACGGTGTTCGGCCAGTCGGCAGGTGCCGCGGCCATCGCGTGCCTGCTGGCGATGCCGGCGGCCGAGGGCCTGTTCGGGCGGGCCGTCGCGCAGAGCGTGTCGTCCATGTTCGTCACCCCCGCCCACGCCGCCCGCGTCACCGCCGAGGTCGAACGGCGGCTCGGCCGCTCCCCGCGCGACAGCGCGCCCGAGGTGCTGGTGGCGGCGGGGGAGGACGTCGCCACGCAGGTGATCGCCGGCGATCCGGGCCGCTGGGGTCCGATGGGGTACGCGGGGCTGGCGTTCGCGCCGGTGGTGGACGGCGAGGTGCTGCCCGACACGCCGTGGAACGCGCTGACGGCCGGCGCGGCCCGCGACGTCGAGCTGGTCGTGGGCTTCACCAGGGACGAGTTCCGCCTGTTCGCCTCGATGCTCGGCGGGCGGCCGGTGGACCTGGCCGGCGCCCTGGCGACGCTCGCCCCCGGCGGAGCGGAGGAGGTCTACCGGCGGATGCGGCCGGAGGCGTCCGACGCCGAGCTGTACGAGGTGCTGATGTCGGACTGGATGTTCCGGATGCCGAGCGCGCTGCTGGCCGACGCGCACACCGGCACCACCTACGCCTACGAGCTGACCTGGTCGCCCACGGACACCTTCCGGGCCTGCCACGGGCTGGAGGTGCCGCTCGTCTTCGGCAACGTCGGCGACGAGATGGCCGTCGGACTGACCGGCGGCTCGCCGGACCTGCCCAAGGTGTCGGAGCAGTTCGTCGCCGCCTGGACCGGCTTCGCCGCGACGGGCGACCCCGGCTGGCCGCGCCACGACCCGGCCACCGCCGTCACCCGCCTGTTCGACGCCGTGCCGTCCGACGCCGAGGACCCGGAGGCGGCCTCCCGCGCGCTCTGGTCGAGGACGGGCTTCCCGGTCATCGGCTGACGGCCCCGCCCGGGACGCGGATCTCTCACAAGCCGACCGGCTCGGACACGCGTTCCTGGCGCGCGGGATCGGATCGCAGCCCCGGCGCCAGGCACAGCGTGACGAGCACCGAGGCCGCCGCCATCACCGACATGGCCACGGCCGGGGACGCCTGCTGGGCCAGGGCGCCGGCCAGCGCCGCACCCACGCCCTGCATGGTCATCGTCCCCGCCGAGCTCAGCCCCAGCGCCTGCCCCCGCGCGTCGGGCGGGGTGAGGGCGACCAGCCGTTCCTGCAGCATGAGGCCCGCCGCGTACCCCACCGAGGCCACGGTCACGGCCACCGCCGCCACCACCGGTGCCGGGCGCAGGAAGAAGACCAGGTACGGGACGGCGAGCAGCAGCCGCAGCGGGGCCGAGAGCCGCTCCCGCCACCGCGCCGCGACGAACCGGCCCACCAGGACGTCCCCGGCCAGCATGCCGGCCGCGGCCAGGGCGAACAGCAGCGCCGCGTGGCCCGGCGCGTACGGCACGAACAGCGCCTCGCAGCCGACGATCAGCCCGTTCGGCACCCACAGGGCCAGGAGGACGTACCGGCGCGGCGCCGAGGACCACAGCCGGACGTTGACGCGCCAGGTGGCGGAGACGGACGGCCGCCCGGCGGCCCGGGGCGGGCGGCGGCGCAGGCCGAGGCCGGCGATCAGCGCTGCGGCGAGGTCGAGCGCCGCCGCGGCCAGCAGCGTGCCGCGCGGCGTCAGGGCGTTCAGCAGCAGGCCGCCGAGAGCGAACCCGCAGATCTGCGTGACGCCCACCGACACGTTGAGCACGGAGCGGCCGAGCACGTATGCCCGCTCGGGAAGCAGCTCGGTCAGCAGCCCCTGACGCACCCCGCCGCCCAGCGAGGCGACCAGCCCGAGACCCAGGAGCACCGCGAACAGCGCCCATATCGGCAGGCCGGGGATCGCGAGGACGGCCGTGCCGGCTCCGAGGGCCGCGGCCAGGACGGCCAGCGCGGCGCGCGGCGGCAGCCGGTCGGCCGCGGACATCAGCACCGTCGCGCCGACCACCTGGGCGAACGACGAGCCGAACATGCTCAGGGCCGACAGGAGCGGTGAGCCGGTCGCGGCGTAGACGAGCGTGCCGAGGGCCAGCCCGCTCACCGTCGTGCCCATCGTCTGCGCGGCGGAGGAGGCGAACAGCGGCGCGAACTGCGGGACGCGGAAAAGATCCCCATACGTACGCATGCGTGAATCTCATCGGCCCCGGGGATCTGCTTGCTAAGGTTTCGCGGGGAGGCGAAACCATGGGCTGGTGGCAGGTCGACGCCGACACCCTCGCCGGAAGCCGGTTCGTGATCTCCCCGCTCACCGAGACGATCGCGGGCTTCCTCGTCCTGGCGAAGGCCACGGCCGGGCACCCGGGCGAGCGCGCCTGGCTCGACGCCCACCTGCCCGCCTACCGGAGCCGCCTGTCCGCCGACCCGGTCACCGCGCTGTTCGTCCAGGCCGCGCTCGGGCACCACTGGATCGCCGACGTCCTCACCCCCACTCCCACCGGCGAGGGGGATCCGGCCTTCGACGACGAGCTCGAACGCGTCCGCGCGACCCCCGCCGAGGCCGTCCGCGCGGACCTCGCGGTCGCGCTGCGCGGGCCGCTCCCGGCCGCGCTGGAGCACCGCGACGACCTGGCCGGACGCGCCGCCGATCTCCTGGACTGGGTGTGGCGGGAGACCGTGCTGCCCACCTGGCCGCGCCGCCGCAGGGTCATCGAGGCCGACATCGCCGCCCGGTCGGAACGGCTCAGCCAGGGCGGCTGGGTCGCGACGCTGGGCGGCATGCGGCCCGACATGCGCTGGCTGGGGGAGGGCCGGCTGCAGATCAACGCCCATGACCACCCGCCGCGGGACCTGGCCGGCGCCCGGCTGCTGTTCGTGCCGGTGACGCCGAGCACCGGCTGGGTGAGCCGGCAGCCGCTGCCGCACCGGTGCGCGGTGGTGTACCCGTGCTGGGGGCCGCTGGCCGCCGGCGACCCTCCGCCGCCGCCAGACGCGCTGGGCAGGCTGCTGGGCCGCGCCCGCGCCGGGGTCCTCGTCCTCCTGGACGACCCCAAGAGCACGACCCAGCTCGTGGCGCTGACCGGCCAGGGGCTGGGGTCGGTGGGCCGGCATCTCAAGGTCCTGCTGGACGCCCGCCTGGTCCGGCGGCGCCGCACCGGCCGGTCCGTCCTGTACTCCCGGACGAGGCTGGGCGACGCCCTGGTCGAGGGCGAGGTCGAGGGCGAGGTCGAGGGCGAGGACGAGGTCGAGGGCGAGGGCGAGGGCGGCGGCTGAGGGCCGCTACAGGACGGTCAGCCTGCCGTACGCGGACAAGCTCGTGGCCAGGTCGCCCGGCGCGCCCCGCAGGGTGGCGTCCAGGAAGGCGGCCGTGACGGCGGCGGTGCGGCGCGGCCCGGCGTCGCGGCCCCCCGAGCCCACCAGCGAGGGGAGGGGCGGCAGGAAGAGCGGCGCGTCGGTGAAGGTCAGGTGCGCCGAGCCGGGGACGGTCAGCCGGTAGCCCGCCGCCGTGCTGAGCCCCAGCACCCGGGTGAGGCGGTCGAGGTAGTCGCGCTCCTGGCCGGGCTCGATGTCGTGGACGAGCGCGAGCGCGGGCTGGGGGAACGGCCCCGGGGCGGGGTCCCGCGGATAGCCGTCGATGTCGATGACGGCGGCGAACCGGTGATCCTCACGGGCGGCCAGCAGGGCGGCGGCACCCCCGAGGGAGTGACCGGTCACCGCGACCCGCCCGGTGTCGAGCCGCCCGGCCAGGCCGCTCGGGGGCGCGGCTTGATGGTGGCGGGTGGCGAGGGTGCTCGGCAGCGCGGCGTGGTGGAGGTGGGCGGCGAGGGTGTTCGGGGGCGCGGTGTGGAGGAGGTGAGCCGCGAGGGCGCTCGGGGGCGGGGCTTGGTGGTGGCGGGTGGCCAGAGTGCGGGGCGACGCGGCATGGTCGAGGCGGGGCGCGGGCGGGGCCGGTGGCCGGGCGCCATCAGCGCGTCCGGCGAGCGGGTCCGGGAGCTCACCGCAGTCGATGCGGCCGAGCTGGGTGAGGACGAAGCGGAGGTCCGCGGCGCGCACCGCGGTCCACGCGGCCGCCCTCCGGTCGTCCTCCGCCGGGTCGCCGGTGGCCGCGAGCCGCGTCCGGATCACCCGGCCGTCGGCGAGCGTCACGACGGCCGAGTCGTACGGATGGTCGAGGGCCGCCACCACGTACCCGCGCCCGGCCAGTTCCTCGGCCCAGGCGGTGTTCTGGGTGCGCACCCCGCCGAGCCCCGGCGAGAACAGCACCACCGGGAACCGCCCGCCCGCCACCGGCGCGCCGGGCACCGACCAGGTGGTCGCCAGCGATGCCTGGTCCAGCACGAACCCCGGCATGCCGAGGTAGGCGGCCGTGCCCCGGGCGACGGTCCGCGCCTCCCGCTCGGTGCGTCCGAGATAGCGCGCCCGCGCGTCCGCCGAGGTGACGCCGGTCGCGGGGTACCAGAGCTGGACGACGACCACGCGCCGGTCGTCGCGGCGGGACGTGGCCGGCTCCGGCCGGGCGGTGTCGGTCCACTGCACGACCGTGGTGCCGACCGCGTACGGGCCCGGCGGCTCGGGGAACACAGGCACAGGAAGTGCCCACGCCGTCACCGCCCCGGCCAGGACGACGACCAGTGCCGCCGCCGACCCCAGCCGGGCCGCCCACCGCCTCCACCGCACGGGCCGCTCGGCACGCCGCCCGAACAGCGGCGGAACGGTGACCGCCAGCGCGAGCGCCCCACCCGCGAGCACCGGCACGACGGGCCAGCGGACGCCGGACACGGCCAACGCCACCGCGCACGACGCGAAGACCGCCGCGCACGCCAGCGTCACCGGCCTGCGCGCGCCGGGCGGGAGCAGACGGGCCGGGACCGGCACAAGCGCGGCCACCAGGGTCGCGAACTCCACGGGGGACAGGCCGAGTATCGCTGCGTTCACCCGATCATCGTCGAGGAACGGCCCCTCGCCGGGCATCGGCCCAACGTCCAGCGAAGGGTGCCACCCTGGTATGACGCGTGCCACCCGCTCTGCGACCGCGGTCGCACGCC
The DNA here is from genome assembly GCF_024172185.1 of Nonomuraea roseoviolacea subsp. carminata. Classification (GTDB taxonomy): domain Bacteria; phylum Actinomycetota; class Actinomycetes; order Streptosporangiales; family Streptosporangiaceae; genus Nonomuraea; species Nonomuraea roseoviolacea. The sequence goes on along the minus strand of NZ_JAMZEC010000001.1, from coordinate 8,843,843 downwards.
GACCGCCCCACCGCCGACCGCGGTCGCACGCCGACCGCCCCACCGCCGACCGCGGTCGCACGCCGACCGCCCCACCGCCGACCGCGGTCGCACGCCGACCGCCCCACCGCCGACCGCGGTCGCACGCCGACCGCCCCACCGCCGACCTCCGTTCGGCCGGGCGCCGCACCGACGTCCTGGCGTTCGGCTGGGCGCCGCACCGACGTCCTGGTGTTCGACCGGCGCTGCACCTGGGCCCTCGCGTTCGGCTGGGCGCCGAACCGGCGGATTCCCGTTTGGCTGTTCGCCGCGTCGGCCGCCTCCCGTTCGGCTGATTACCGCACCGAGCTGTTTCCCGTTCGGCCGACCGTCGGACCGGCGGTCTCCCGTTTCGGCTGGGCGCCGCATCGGACGTCCTCGACTTCGGTCGGACGCCGCACCGTCGGTCTCAGGCCGGTGCCGACAGGCTCGATCAGCCGATCGGTGGCGCGAGGTACTCCAGCGCGTAACCGTCGCCGGAGGCGGTCACGCGGGCGATGCCGGGTGAGTCGAGATGGGCGCCGGCCACGAAATGGTGGGGCTGGGTCAGCCGTTCGAGGAGCGCCGCTCGCGCGGCGCGGGCCTGGGGCTGGTCGCCGTCGAACTCCCAGGACACGTTCGGCTGCTCGAATTGGAGCGTGGGAACGTGAACGGTGTCGCCCCAGACGAGAAGGCGGCCGGCGGCGCTCCTGACCTCGTACACGGTGTGACCGGGTGTGTGGCCCGGTGTCGGGATCGCGGTGACCCAGTCGTTGATCGCGATCTTCTCCGACACGGGTACGACCCGGTCGCGGAGAGGCTCAAGCCGCCCGGTGAACACCGAGGCGTCGCCCGCGCCGATCCACACCCGCTCGAGTCCGGTGAACGCCTCTGACCCGTCCGGCATGATCAGGCCGCTCACGTGGTCTTCGTGGTCGTGGGTGATGGCCACATCGGTGACAAGCGCGCGGTCGATTCCCGCTTCGTCGAGCGCGTCGTAGATCAATCCCATGGTGGGGTCGTGCCAGTTGTCGGACGCGCCGGTGTCGACGAGGACCGACCGCGTGCCGTCGGTGACGAAGAAGGCGTTGACCGACAGCCGCAGATTGCCGCCCGCCAGCGGGACGGCGGGCGGCAGCTCATCGAGCGTGCGCCCCTCCTCGTCGCGGAGCCGTGTCGGCGGCATGTCGATGTACCCGTCCCGCAGCGAGATCACCTGCAGATCGCCGAATGCGAACCTGGCATGGTGCCGGCCACGTGAGATCAACCGCATGGATTCTCCAATAGAAGAAACTGTCTTCTTTAGTAGAAACCCTACACTATGGGCGAACGAGACCCTCATCGATCAAGGAGCACGGTGGTCAAGCAAGACGGGAACGCGGCCGGACCGCAGCACGGTGACGACCTGGCCGGCGCGTTCGGCGGCAACGTGCGGCGACGCCGCGAGGAGGCGGGCCTGACGCTGGAGCAGCTGTCCACACAGTCGTCGGTCAGCCGGGCGATGCTGTCCAAGGTCGAACGCGGTGAGAAGAGCCCGACGATCGGCGTCGCGTCCAGGATCGCCCACGCGCTCGACACGTCGCTCTCGGACCTGATCGGCGCTCCGGCCGGTGCCGCGTCCGGTGTGGCCGTCGTCATGCGCAAGAACGATCGCCCCGTGTTCCGTGACCCGGAAACCGGCTTCGAACGGCACATGGTGTCAGCGGCCCCGGGCGCGGGAGGAGCCGAGATGATCGTTCACCACCTCCCCGCGCAGGTCTCCACCGGGCTGCTGCCCGCCTATCCGCCGGGTACGGAGAAACAACTCGTGGTGCTCGAAGGCACCCTCACGGTCGCGATCGGCGGGATCAACGAGACCCTGAACACGGGCGACTCCCTGTTCTTCCAGGCCGACGCGGACCACGGCTTCGCCAACCGGACGAACGCTCCCTGCGAATACATCATGGTCATCTCGCGCAGAACCTGATCGGCGCCCGGTTCGCGGCCGGTCGCCGTGACCGTGGCGCGTCGACGGCCGGCGCACGCGAAGCCGAGGCGCGTCACGAAGCGGCCGCCCGTCACAACACCCCTTGCACGCGGTGAGCGGCGGTTGTTGGATCAGGGGCGATCATCTCGTCGGCGTCCCCGCGGACCCGGAGGAGGACAGGGCAGGTGCCTCGGCCAGAGCGTCCCCTGGACGCCGGAGACAGCCCGTTACTACGCTTCGCGGCCGACCTGAGGGCGCTGCGCAGGAAGGCCGGCGACCCCACCTACCGCCGGCTCGCGCGGCTCGCCCACTACTCGGCCGCGACCCTGTCGGAGGCCGCCGCGGGCCGCCGGCTGCCCACGCTCCCGGTGACGCTGGCCTATGTGCGCGCCTGCGGCGGCGACGAGGCCGAATGGGAGCAGCGCTGGCGGCGCATCAGCGAGGAGCGGGCCGAGCCCGTCGATGACGGCGCCGCACCGTACGTGGGACTGGCCTCCTTCCAGGCGGAGGACGCGGCGCGGTTCTTCGGCCGCGAACGGGTGACCGGCGAGCTGCTGCGACGCGTCACCGAGCAGCGGATCGTGATGGTGTTCGGCGCGTCGGGCGCGGGCAAGTCGTCGCTGCTGCGCGCCGGGCTGCTGGCCGCCGTCCAGGAGCGGGGGCGCCCGGCCCCCGCGGCCCCCGGCCGGGCGGTCCACAACCAAGCGGTCTCGGGCCAGGCGGTCTCGGGCCCCGCGGTCTCCGGCCGGGCGGGCGACCGGCCCTGGCGGGCCCTGCTGTTCACGCCAGGGGCGCACCCGCTGGAGGAGTGCGCGATCCACCTGGCCCGCCTGTCCGGCGGCACCCCCGGCCCGTTGCGCGACGAGCTCGCCGCCGACCCCCGCGCCCTGCACCGCCTGGCCCGCCAGTTCCTCGGTGACGAGCCCCCGGGCACGGAGCTCCTCGTCATCGTGGACCAGTTCGAGGAGGTCTTCACCCTCTGCCACGACGAGGAGGAACGCGCCCGGTTCGTCGGCCTGCTCCTCACCGCCGCCCGCGCCGACGGCAGCCGCTGCCGTCTCGTCCTCGGCGTACGAGCCGACTTCTACGCCCACTGCACCAGCCACCCGGCGCTGCTGGAGGCGCTGCGCGAGGCCCACCTGCCCCTCGGCCCGATGACCGCCGACGAGCTGCGTCAGGCCGTCGTCCAGCCGGCCGTGCGGGCGGGCTGCATCGTGGAGGGCGCGCTGGCCGCACGGATCGTCGCCGACGCCGCGGGCCAGCCCGGCGCACTCCCGCTGGTCTCCCACGCCCTGCTGGAGACCTGGCACCGGCGGCGCGGCACCACCCTGACGCTCGCCGGGTACGAGGCGGCGGGCGGCCTCAGCCAGGCCGTCGCCAGGACCGCCGAGGACGCCTACACCGCGCTCGACCCGTCCCGGCGGGAGCTCGCCCGGCAGATCCTGCTGCGCCTGACCGCGCTCGGCGAGGGCACCCAGGACACCAAGCGCCGCATCCGCCGCCACCAGCTCGACGACGACCCCGCCACGGGCGCCGTCCTGGAGCATCTGGCCCGCGCCCGCCTGGTCACCCTCGGCCGCGACAGCGTCGAGATCAGCCACGAGGCCCTCATCGGCTCCTGGCCGCGCCTGCGCGACTGGCTGGCGGAGGACCGCGAGGGCCTGCGCGTCCACCACCGGCTCGCCGAGGCGACCGAGGCGTGGGCGGCGCTCGGCCGCGACCCCGGATCCCTCTACCGCGGGACGGCCCTCGCCCTGGCGAGCGAGTGGGCCGGTCGTCACGACGCGGCGCTCACCGCCCGGGAACGGGAGTTCCTGTCCGCGGGCATGGCCGCCGAGGCGCGCGAGGCGATCGTGGCCCGCCGCCGCACCCGGCGGCTCAGGCTGCTGGTCGCGCTGCTCAGCGTGCTGCTCGTCGTGGCGGGGACCGCCACCGGGTACGCCGTGGCCGCCCAGGAGGCGGCGACCGGGCAGCGTGACATCGCCCTGTCGCAGCGGGTCGCCGACCAGGCGATCGGCCTGCGCGCGGTCAACCCGCCGCTCGCGGCGCAGCTCAGCCTGGCCGCCGACCGGCTCGCGCCCACCCTTGAGGCGCGCGGCAGCCTGCTCGGCGCGTTCACCACGCCGTTCACCACGCGGCTCGACCACGAGATCAACACCGTGGCCTTCACCCCCGGCGGGCGCGTGATCGCGACCGGCGGCGACGACCGGACGCTGCGCCTGTGGGACCTCGCCATCCCGCACCGCCCGCGCCTCACCGCCGAGGTCCCCGGACTGAGCGACGACGTGGAGACGCTGCGCTTCAGCCCGGACGGAACCCTGCTCGCCGGCGTCCTCTACGACGGCGTGCTGCGCCTGTGGCGGGTCGCGGGCGGCGCCCTGCGGCCGGTGGCGACCGTGGCCGCAAGCCCGAAGGCGCTGTTCGGCCTGGCGTTCCACCCGGACGGGAGGTTGCTGGCCACGGGCGGCGACGACGGCGTCCTGCGCGTGTGGGACCTCGCCGACCCGCGGACCCCGCGCCTGGTCACCACGGCCGCCGCGCACCCGGCTCAGGCCGCCGGGGCTGGTGCGCCACCGGTTCACGTCACCACGGCCGCCGCGCACCCGGCCGGCGTCATCACGGCCGCCGTGCATCCGGGAGGCGTCAGCACGGCCGCCGTGCCGCCGGCTCGCGTCACCGCCGTCGCGTTCCTCCCCGGTGGCCTGGTCACGTCCGGCGACGACGGCACCGCCGCCCTGTGGCGGCTCACCGGCGACCACCGGGCGCGCCTGCTCAGCCGCGTGCGCCACGGCGACGGCAGCCTCACGTCGGCGGCCGTCAGCCCCGACGGCCGTACCTTCGCGACCGCCGGCTGGGACCACGTCACCCGGCTGTGGGACGTCCGCGACCCGCGCCGCCCCGTCCCCCTGTCGCGCCTGACCGGCCACTCCGGGCCGCTCCAGGCGGTCACCTTCAGCCCCGACGGCCGTACGCTGGCGACCGCCGGGTGGGACCACACCACGCGCCTGTGGAACGTCGCCCGCCCGCGCACCCCGCTCCTCGTCACGACGCTGACCGCGCACGCCAACACCGTCTGGTCGCTCACCTTCAGCCCGGACGGCCGTCTCCTGGCCTCGGCCAGCTCCGACCACAGCGCGCTCCTGACCGACCTGCCCGGCCCCGTCCTGTCGACCGGCGACTCGGCCGTCTCCACCGCCGCGTTCAGCCCCGGCGGGCGCACCGTGGCCGTGGGGGGCGAGGACTTCACCACCCGGCTCTGGGACGTCGCCGACCCGTACCATCCCCGGCCGTTGTCGCTGCTCACCGGCCACACCGGCCAGGTCGAGTCGGTCGCGTTCAGCCCGGACGGCGGGCTGCTGGCCACGGGGAGCATCGACGGCACCGTCCGCCTCTGGGGGGTCGCCGGCCCGGCCCGGCCCAGGCCGGTGGCCGTCTTCCGGGCGCACGCGGAGGGAATCCGTTCCATCGCGTTCCGTCCGGGCGGTGCCGCCGCCCTGCTCGCCACGGCCAGTCCGAGCGATCCCGTCGTACGGCTGTGGAACCTGGCCGACCCCGGACGGCCCCGTCCCGCCGGGGCGCTGCCGAGCCAGGGCGACGGCACGTTGTCGGTCGCGTTCAGCCCCGACGGGCGCACCCTGGCGACCAGCCTGCTCGACGCCGCGGTGCTGTGGGACGTCACCGACCCGGGCCGGCCGGCCCGCCTCGGCTCGACCGGCGAGCACGGCGACGCGGTGCAGGCCGTCGCGTTCGCCCCCGGCGGCCGGACCCTGGCCACCGCCGGCCTGGACCGGACGGTGCGGTTGTGGGACGTGACGCGCGGGCGCGCTCCCGCGCCGCTCGCGGTGCTGTCCGGCCACACCGACGCGGTGCGGGGGCTCGCGTACGCCCCGGACGGCCGGACCCTGGCCACCGCGAGCCTCGATCGCACGGTGCGGTTGTGGGACGTGACGCGCGGGCGTGCCCCCGCGCCGCTCGCCGTGCTGTCCGGCCACGCCGACCGCGTCTACTCGGTCGCGTACGGACCGGACGGGCACACCCTCGTCAGCACGAGCGAGGACCGGTCGGCGCGGCTGTGGCGCGACGACCTCGGGGGCGTCGCCGCGCGCGTCTGCGAGCTCGCCCGGCCCCGGATCACGCGGGCGGAGTGGGCGCAGTACTTCGCCGACCTGCCCTACCGGCCGCCGTGCCCGTGAAGGCACGCTCCCCGAGCACGCGCATGTCCGCCCCACGGGAACGGGCGTCCCCTGTGTCCCCGTACGTGGACGAGAACAGAGGGGACGCCCGGCCGGAGCAGAGGGCCTCAGGGGTTGATCTTGACCCAGAAGGGGTCGTTGACGAACAGGATCCGGTCCCTCCAGAAGAAACCGCTCAACGAGCCGCCGGCCGAGGTGTTGTCACCGGGCGGGACCCAGCGGACCGAGAAGTCCCAGGTGCCGCTGCTCGCCCCCTCGGCGGTCGCCCGGAAGGGGTATTCGTCGCACTGCCAGCCCTCCGCCACCTGCTGGGGCGTCCGCGGCGGCAGCCGCGTCGCCGCGGTGTAGGGGCCGCCGCTCTTGCAGGCGTAGTCCTTCCACGTCTCGTTGGCGTTGCCGATGGTGCCCTCCTTCTCGACCCGGTGCAGCGGGTTCGGCGGGCTGTCACCGGGCTCCCACCAGCCCGGGAACACCTTCCGGTGGTTCTCGATGGGGTAGGTGCCGTCCGGGTCGAGCTGCGCGTCGCGGATGTGCCGGGCGACCGCGCCGTGTTTGGTGCTGGACAGGTTGTACTGGATGTGCGGGATCACCGCGGTGAACACGCACGCCTTGTCGTACGGCCGGCCGAAGATGGAGAAGTAGTCGGCCGAGTCGCAGCGCAGGGGCAGGGGCAGGGTGTGGCCGACGCGGTCCTGCTCGGGGAAGGTGAGCGACCTGCTGTCGGTGACCAGGTACCAGTCGGGACGGGTGATCTTCTCGCGGCTGGAGTCGCCGGCCTGGGCCGGGGCCTGGATGTCCCAGGACGTCCACTGGGTCGTGGTGTTCCACGCCTGCCACGTGGTCTTGTCCTGTGACTGGTCGGTCCAGCAGAAGGCGGGGTTCTGCCGGCCCTGGACGCACTCGGCGTGCACCCCGAAGAACAGCCGGCTCGGGTCCTCCGGAGCCGTCCAGTCCACGTAGCGCACCGTGGCGGGCACCGGCCGCCAGAACACCCGGATGGTGCGCTGGGTGTTGCTGCCCAGCGCGACCATCTCCCACCGGATCCAGACGCTGCCCACGTAGAAGCGGTTTCCCGCCTGGTCGGTCTTCTCGTAGCGCGTCTCGTGCTCGATCTCCTGGCACCACAGGAGGCGGTTGTAGGTCCAGCCCTGGAGCCGCCGCGCCTCGCGCTGGACGAGGCAGTCATTGGTGTCGGGCTGGGGAGGAGTGGCCGGGAAATCGGCCGCGGCGGCGAGCAGGCCGTGCTCGGGGCGGCTCCGGGGGGCCTTGTCGGCGTCGAAGTAGGAGTGGTCGCCGAGCTCCCGGGCCATCCGCAGCGCCCGCTCGTGGGCCTCGGCGTCCGAGGGCGAGGGTGAGGAGGCGATCCGGGAGGCTGCGGTTGCGCTTGCCGCGGGTGCGGTCGTCGCGGTGGCCGCCGTCGCGGAGGAGGCGCCCAGGCAGGTCGCCGTCACGAGGGCCAGGCCGAGCACCGCGCGCGTCAAGGAGGAAGGGCGGCTCATGACCGGGCCCCCGTGTCCTCCGGCACGCCGCGCCCGGCGAGCGTGTTCTCCCAGGGGCACCACGGCAGGTTCGGTATGGGGCCGTAGTTGACGCCGCCGCTCACGTGGGTGGCGGGGAACCCGCCCCAGCCCCCGGCGTCCCAGAACTCGTCGGCCTCGGTGTAGAGCCAGATGTCGTTCAGCCACTGCTGGACGGGCGGATTCTCCGGACCGTGGGCCTGGCAGGCGAACCAGCTGTCGCCCGCGTTCAGCCTGCCGATGGGCTGCCACACGCCGCCGACGTAGTTGTAGACGTCGCCGGCGCGGTAGGCGCGGCAGTAACGGGTCGCCCAGCGGACGCCCATGGGGTCGGTCGCGACCGGTCCCGCACCCCAGCAGCCGTCGGGCGGCGCGGTGGCGGACGGCACCGGCTCGACGGCCGGGGCGCCGGGTGGCGCGGCGGCTCGGGCGGGTGAGGTGGCGAGTGCGGTGGCGGCTAACGCGCACACCGCCGCGACACCTGTCAGACGCCTGACAGCGGACATGGTTCTCCTTCGCGAAGGGTCGGCGGAACTCGCCGAATCAGGAGGGAAGGGAGAAGATCGGCATCTTCCTGCCGGTCCGCTGACTGTCTAGCCGAGTGAAGTTGTTCGGATTCGGGGCGGCGAAGGCGAACAATCAACCTCGAACAACGGCCTCGTGGGCCCATGGAGCCGAAGGGGCAAACCTTTCGCCCGTCCGCGGCATCGAAGAGAAGGACACGAACAACCTGATCGACGAAACGGGGACGGGGATGCACACGACTCGACTGGTGGCGGCCGCGGCACTGGCGGCCACGACCACCGCGCTGCTGATCGCGAGCCCGGCCGGGGCCGCCACCGCCGCGCAGGCTCAGGCGGCCGCCGCGCCGACCCCGGCCGCCGCCGCGCCAGGCTCCTTCGGCCCGTACGGCTACGGCGGCGTCAAGCTGGGGATGACGGCCGAGCAGGCCAAGGCGACCGGCAAGATCGTGCTCAAGTCGCGCGACTATTGCTCCGGCTGGGACTACAAGGCCCACCCCAACCCCCGCGACGAGGTGAGCCTGTACATCTCCAAGAAGAAGGGCGTGGCCGTCATCTCCGCCCCGCGCGGGGCCCGCACCCCCGAGGGGGTCGCCGTGGGCTCCACCCTGCGCCAGGTGCAGAAGGCGTACCCGAAGGTCCAGAAGGAGATCAACGGCTACCACGTGAGCGTGCCGGGCAACCGCAAGGCGTCCTACTACTTCGGCGTCGACCGGCGGAACAAGGTCGAGACGCTCGCCCTCGAACTCAACGACCAGGACTGCGTGAACTGACGGTCACGGGGTGAGCCCGGCCGGGGCGGGGGCCCGGTCGCGCGGACCGTCCGTGGCGGCGACCGCGCCCAGCACCAGCGTGGCGACGGCGGCGAGCACCAGCGGCGGCACGAGGCCGGGCGCCAGGACGACGAGCAGCCCGGCCGCCGCCAGCACGCCGAGCCCCGCCAGGCGGTTGACCGGCACCCACCCGAACACGGCCCGCACGAACAGCGCGTGCCCCGCCAGGAACAGCGCCGGGCCGCCCAGCAGCGTGAGCGCCGCGCCCGCCGTGATCCGGTCGAACGGGTGCGCGATCGCCAGCTCGTCGCCCACGGCCGCCACGATGATGCCGGCCACCATGGGGATGTGGATGTAGGTGTACGCGGACCTGCCGAGCCGCCCGGTGTCGTCCACGTGGGCGGCGGTCTCCGTGGCGGCCTCGGCGGTGCGGTGGAAGTACACCCACCACGTGGCCACGCTGCCGAGGAACGCGATGGCGAACGCGGCCACGGCGGCGGCGCTCAGGTGCGGGTGGTCGGCCAGCGACACCCCGGTCACCAGCACCGACTCGCCCAGCGCGATGATGACGAAGAGCTGGCAGCGCTCGGCCATGTGGGCGCCGTCGATCGTCCAGTCGGTCGTGGTGACGCGGCCCAGGAACGGCATGCGGTAGCCGAGCCACGGCCCCGCGTACTCCACGGCCAGCGCGAGGGCCCACAGCACGCCCTGGGCGATCCCGCCGAGCGCGGCGCCCGCGACCCACAGCACCGCGCTGAGCACGTGGTAGGCCAGCACCAGCCGGAACGTCACGCCGATCGGGTGCGCGCGCGCCGCGATCGACACCACGAGCGTCCGCCCCACCTGGAGGGCGACGTAACCACCGGCGAACCACATCGCGCGTGGCCCGAACGCCTGCGGCAGCGCCGCCGCCATCACCAGCCCGGCCAGCATGGCGCCGGTCAGCGTCAGCCGCAGCACCGGATGGTCGGGATCGCAGTAGTTGGTGGTCCAGGTGGTGTACATCCACGCCCACCACACCGCCAGCGTGAGCAGCACCGTCTGCCCTACCCCGGCCATGTCGAGGTGGGCGAGGAGCAGGTGCGAGAGCTGGGTGATGGCGAACACGTACACGAGGTCGAAGAACAGCTCGACCGGCATGACCCGGGCGGTTTCGCCACGAGGGCGAAGGATCTGCGCTGGCACTGGTTTCCTCCACGAACAGGCGAATCACAACACAGGCGAAACACAACAGGGGAGTCCGGTATGTCGCCAATGACAGCTCATCGTAGAGCCGGAGATCACCCACCAGGGCTGGTGAAGGAGACGGAGGACGATCCGTCAGGAGTCGGTGACCGCCTGACCGGCCTGCGCCTGCTCGATGCGGCGGTAGACGTTGTCGCGCAGGCGCAGCACGACCGCCGCCAGCAGCGCCGCCGTCAGCGAGCCCGCCAGCACGGCGATCTTCACGTACGCGTCGCGCGCGCTGCCCGCCCCGAAGGCCAGCTCGCCGACGAGCAGCGACACGGTGAACCCGATGCCCGCCAGTACCGCCAGCCCCGCCACGTCCACCCAGGCCAGGTTCTCGTCCAGCTCGGCGTGCGTCAGCCGCGACACCAGCCAGGTGGCGGCCATGACGCCCAGCGGCTTGCCGAGCACCAGCCCGGCGACGACGCCGACGGCGACCGGGTCGGTCAGCGCGCGGCCCAGCCCGTCCACGCCGCCGATCGTCACCCCGGCCGACAGGAACGCGAACACCGGCACGGCCGCCCCCGCCGACAGCGGCCGGAAGCGGTGCTCGAAGTGCTCGGCCACCGTCGCGTCCCCCCGCGCGGGCACGGCGAAGCCCAGCAGCACCCCGGCCACCGTGGCATGCACGCCGGAGGCGTGGACCAGGGCCCACGTGAGCGCGGCCAGCGGCAGCAGCAGCCACCACGCGCGCACGCCCCGCCGTACGAGGAGGGAGAAGACGGCCAGCGGCACGGCCGCGCCCAGCAGCGGCAGCGGCGCCAGGTGCTCGGTGTAGAAGACGGCGATGATCACGATGGCGAGCAGGTCGTCGACCACGGCCAGCGTGAGCAGGAACGTGCGCAGCGCGGCCGGCAGGTGCCGGCCGATCACCGCGAGCACCGCCAGGGCGAAGGCGATGTCGGTGGCGGTCGGGATCGCCCACCCCCGGCCGGCGTCCGCCGCCCCGGCGAGTGAGGTGGTCACCAGGTACGCGACGGCGGGCACGAGCACGCCCCCGACGGCGGCGGCGACGGGCACGGCCGCCCGCCTGGGGTCGCGCAGGTCGCCTGCCGTGAACTCGCGCTTGAGCTCGAGCCCGGCGACGAAGAAGAACACGGCCAGCAGGCCGTCGGCCGCCCAGGTGGCCAGGTCCAGGCGCAGGTGCAGGGCGGCGGGGCCGACCTCGAAGGAACGCAGCGCCTCGTACCCGTGCGCCCACGGGGAGTTGGCCCACAGCATGCCGAGCAGGGCGCCGGCGAGCAGGAGCGCTCCGCCCACGGTCTCGGCGCGCAGGATGTCGGCGACGCGCCGGGACTCCGCGCGGGAGCCCAGGCCGAACAGGCGCAGGACACGGGTGGACGGGGTGCGGCTCATGGCAAGGACTCCCTGGAAGGGTCGGCGACGGACCAGCCGACCAGACTTCCCGGCACACCGCCGACAACCTTACCCATAAGCGCATATGTCACGCATACCCCTGACCTGGCCGCGACGCGGGCAGCGTCAGCACCATCGTCAGGCCGCCCCCCGGCGTCTCCTCCGGCGCCAGCGTGCCGCCCATCGCCTCCGCCAGACCGCGCGACAGCGCCAGCCCCAGGCCCGGACCGTGGTGGTCGCGCCGGTCGCCGAGCCGCTGGAACGGCAGGAAGATGCTGTCCCGCGCCTCCGGCGGCACGCCCGGCCCGCGGTCCACGACGCGGAGCTGCACCTGCCCCGCATGGCTGCCCGCGGTGACCAGGACCTTCTCCCCGGCCGGGCTGTAGCGGACGGCGTTGGAGACGAGGTTGACGACGATCCGCTCCAGCAGGGCGGGGTCGGCGACCACCTCGGGCAGGTCGAGGGAGACGGCGTCGCGGACGCGGGGGGCGAGCGGCCCGAGCTCGTCCACGGCCAGGGGCACGACCTCGTCGAGCGCCACCGGCTGGAGGGCGACGCCGAGCGCGCCGGCCTGCAGCCGGCTCATGTCGAGCAGATTCGCGACCAGCCGGTCGAGGGTCGTGAGCGACTCGTCGGCGGTGGCCAGCAGCTCCGCCCGGTCCTCGGGCGACCAGTCGACCTCGGTGCCGCGCAGGCTGTCCACGGCCGCCTTGGCGGCGGCGAGCGGGGTGCGCAGGTCGTGGCTGACGGCGGCGAGCAGCGCGGTGCGCATGCGGTCGGCCTCGGCCAGCGGCTCGGCGCGGGCGGCCTGCTCGCGCAGCCGTTCCTGGCGCAGCGCGACCGCGGCCTCGGCGGCGAACGCCTCCAGCACCCGCCGGTCGGCCGCGTCGAGCAGCCGGCCGCGCGCGGCCAGGACCAGGCGGTCGTCCACGGTCACGTCGGTGTCGGCGGCGTCCGGGCAGGTGGCGGGCCGGCCGCCGGAGGTGGCCACGATGTGCCACGCCTCCGGCTGCGCCTGGTCGTCGGGGACCGGCGCGCCGCCGCGTTCGAGCAGCGTGACGGACGTCAGGCCGAACGTCTCGCGCAGCCGCCCCAGCAGCGAGGGCAGCGCGGAGTCGCCGCGCAGCACGTGCCCGGCCAGCGTGGACAGCAGCTCGGCGTCGGCGCTCGCGCGGGCGGCCTCCCGGGTACGGCGGGCGGCCAGGTCCACGATGGCGCTCACCGCCGCGGCCACCACGACGAACACGGCCAGCGCCAGCAGCGCCTCCGGATCGGAGACCAGCAGGCTCCGGTAGGGCGGGGTGAAGAAGTAGTTGAGCAGCAGCACGCCGCCCACGGCCGCGGCCAGCGCCGGCCACAGGCCGCCGGCCAGGGCCACGGCGATCACCCACATCTGGAACAGCAGGATCTGGCTCGGCAGCCCCAGCGTGTCGCGCAGCGCGTGCAGGACGGCGGTGAGGGCGGGCAGCCCGAGCGCGGCCATCGCCCAGCCGAGCAGCCGGCGGCGCCGGGTGAGCGCCGCCCCGCCGCGGGGTCGCCGCCGCCCCTTGCGGGCTCCCTCGTGGGTGACCAGGTGGACGTCGATGGGGCCGGACAGGGCCGTGGTGGTGACGCCCACCCCCGGCGACAGGATCTGCGCGAACCGGCCGCGCCGCGACGCGCCGAGCACGAGCTGGGTGGCGTTGACACCGCGCGCGAAGTCCAGCAGCGCGCGCGGGACGTCGTCGCCGACCACCTGGTGGTACGTGCCGCCCAGCGACTCCACCAGCGCCCGGTGCCGGGCCAGGCCGGCCGGATCGGCCCCGGCCAGGCCGTCACCGGTGGTCACGTGGACGGCCAGCAGGTCCGCGCCCTTGGACCGCGCGGCGATCCGGGCCGCCCGCCGCACCAGCGTGTCGCCCTCCGGACCGCCGGTCACCGCCACCACGACCCGCTCGCGCGCCTCCCATGAGTCCTCGATGCCGTGGGCGGCGCGGTAGCGGTCGAGCTGCTCGTCCACCTTGCCCGCCACCCACAGCAGCGCCAGCTCCCGCAGCGCGGTCAGGTTGCCCTCGCGGAAGTAGTTGGACAGGGCGGCGTCGATCTTCTCGGCCGGGTAGACGATGCCGTGGGCCATCCGGCGGCGCAGCGCCTCCGGCGACATGTCCACCAGCTCGACCTGGTCGGCGCGGCGCACCACCTCGTCGGGCACGGTCTCGCGCTGGGACACCCCGGTGATCTCGCGGACGACGTCGTTGAGCGACTCCAGGTGCTGGATGTTCACCGTGGTCACCACGTCGATGCCGGCGTCGAGGATGTCGTCGACGTCCTGCCAGCGCTTGGCGTTGCGCGAGCCGGGCACGTTGGTGTGGGCCAGCTCGTCGACCAGCGCCACCCTCGGGGCGCGGGCGATGACCGCGTCCACGTCCAGTTCGGTGAAGCTCGCGCCCCGGTGGACGAGGGTGCGGCGCGGCAGCACCTCCATGCCGTCGAGCAGCGCGGCGACGGGGGCGCGGCCGTGGGTCTCGGCGTAGCCGACCACGACGTCGCGGCCGCGGGCCGTCGCGCGCCGGCCCTCGCAGAGCATCGCGTACGTCTTGCCGACCCCCGGAGCCGCGCCCAGGTACACCCGCAGCCGTCCCCGTGGCACCGCCCCTCACCTCCTCGCCCGGACGGGCGCCGGGCGGGAGTCCCCGCTCCGGCATAAACCCAGGCTACGACCGGTGGCGGGCCGCGTGATCAGCGCGTGGGGCACGCGTGTCCTGCGCGTCCGAGAGGCGTGCGATGCTGGCGATGTCCGGAACCCGGGGGCGGCTCCGACGTCCTCCGGGACAGGCTCCACCACGGAACATCCAGGGACGGGCGACCATGGACACCGAGGCACTGCTGCGGGACCTCACCCCCCGGGTCCTCGGCGCGCTCGTGCGCCGCTACGGGCACTTCGACTCCGCCGAGGACGCCGTGCAGGAGGCGCTGCTGGCCGCCGCCGTCCAGTGGCCCCGCGACGGCCGGCCCGCGGACCCGGCGGCCTGGCTGATCACCGTCGCCTCCCGGCGGCTCACCGACCTGCTGCGCGCCGAGCAGGCCCGCCGGCGGCGCGAGGACGCGGTCGCCCGCTGGACTCTTCCGGACGACTGGCTCGCCCCCGCCGCCGACCGCCGGGAACGCGACGGCGACGACACGCTCATCCTGCTCTTCCTGTGCTGCCACCCGTCGCTGTCGCCGGCCTCGCAGATCGCCCTCACCCTGCGCGCGGTCGGCGGCCTGAGCACGGCGGAGATCGCGCGGGCGTTCCTGGTGCCGGAGGCCACCATGACCCGGCGCGTCACCCGGGCCAAGCGGACCGTCCGGGACAGCGGCCTGCCGTTCGCGCTGCCCTCGCCCGCCGAGCGGGACCGGCGGCTCGCCGCCGTGCTCCACGTGCTCTACCTGGTCTTCAACGAGGGGTACGCGAGCACGGCGGGCCCGCGCCTGCACCGCGTCGAGCTCGCCGCCGAGGCCATCCGGCTGGCCCGCCTGCTGCACCGGCTGCTGCCCGGCGACGGCGAGGTGACGGGGCTGCTGGCGCTCATGCTCCTCACCGACGCCCGCCGGCCGGCGCGCACCGCGCCCGACGGGACGCCGGTCCCCATGGCCGAGCAGGACCGCGGCCTGTGGGACGCCGGGCTGATCGAGGAGGGCGTCGCCCTCGTCACGGCCGCGCTGCCGTCCGGGCCGACCGGCCCGTACCAGCTCCAGGCCGCCATCGCCGCCGTCCACGACGAGGCGCCGAGCGCGGAGCTGACCGACTGGCCGCAGATCCTCGCCCTGTACGAGGTGCTGCTGCGGATCGACGGCGGGCCGGTGGTGCGGCTGAACCACGCGGTGGCGGTCGCCATGACGCACGGCCCGCGGGCGGGGCTGGCCGCCCTGCGGGAGCTGGAGGGGGACGAGCGGCTGGCAGCGGGCCACCGGCTGCACGCGGCGCGGGCGCACCTGCTGGAGACGGCCGGCGACCGGGAGGCGGCGCGCCGGGCGTACCTGGAGGCCGCCGCGCGCACCACCAACCTGCCGCAGCGCCGCTATCTGAACGCCCGCGCCGCCCGGCTCTGAGGAAGGGGCCCGGGGGTCGCTCTCCGGTGTGCTACTCTGAGGACAGTTGCAGTTGTGGTACCCATACAAACTTTGTGTGCGCCTGACGGTATGTAACCGTAGGCGCATTTTTGTTTTCCGGTCATCTCCGGATGGGCTCATTGCGGCGACACGGAATCCGCACACGGCGGACTCCGGCTCTGCCTAACCAGAAGGAGATCGACATGGCTGAGGGAACCGTGAAGTGGTTCAACGCTGAAAAGGGCTTCGGCTTCATCGCCCAGGACGGCGGCGGCGCCGACGTCTTCGCCCACTACTCCAACATCGTGTCGCAGGGCGGCTACCGTGAGCTGCACGAGGGCCAGCGCGTGGCCTTCGACATCACGCAGGGCCAGAAGGGCCCGCAGGCCGAGAACATCGTCGCCGCCTGATCCGGCCGGCGCCACGAGAAGGGGCCCGCACCGTCACCGGTGCGGGCCCCTTCTCGTCTTCGTGCCGCGGGCGCGCGCTCAGGGCACGACCGTGAGGCAGCGGTCCAGGCCGGTGACGCGCAGCAGCCTGGTCAGGAGCGGGCGCGGGGACTTCAGCGTGAGCGTCACGCCCCGCGGCCGGGCCCGCCGCTGGATGCCGATCAGGACGGCCAGCCCGGAGGCGTCGCAGAACGACACCGCGGACAGGTCGACGATGAGCAGCCCGGCCCCGCCGGGCAGGGCGCGCATCAGCCGCCGGCGCAGGGCATGGCTGGTGAAGATGTCGATCTCGCCGTTCAGGTGCACGGTGGTGACGGTGAGAACATCGGCTCCGTCCGACGGAGCGGGCGCGAGAGTGGTCATGGAACGCTCCTGTCGGAGGAAGCGGAAAGGTGACCGTCCGGGAGTCGCGCCATCGCGCCTGCCCCTCCGGGCCCCTCGGGAGGGGCCCCGGTCTTCTATCGCCGCGGGCGACGCCGACCTGTTGCCAACGCACGAAAAGTCCTCGGTCCCCCCACCCTAGCGGATGGGGCTCCCATGGAGTGATCATCAGCTCGGTGTCGTCGTCCCCGGCGCGGCGCCGCTATCTGCAGGCCCGCGCCGCCTGGCTGTCCACGGGCGCCCGACGGCCGCCGGGCGCCCGCCGGAGCGCGAGGGCGGTCACGGCGAGCACGCCGAGGGCGCACACCGCCGGCACGGCCAGCCCGGCCCGCGCGGCCGTCTCCCATCCGGACTCCAGCGACCCCAGCAGCACGGTCCCCGTGAGCGTGCCGCCCAGGACGCCGCCCGTCTCCTGCACCGTGCCCAGCACCCCGGCCGCCGCGCCGGACCGCTCGGGCCGCACCCGGGCCAGCGTCGTGGAGATCAGCGGCGACATCAGCAGCCCCATCCCGGCGCCCGTGACGAGCAGCGTCCCCGCCACCTGGTACGCGACGCCGTCGCCCGCCCCGGCCATGACGTGGTGCAGGAGAAGCAGCCCCAGCAGCAGCGTCGCCGCGCCCACCAGGGGCACCCCCGCCCCCAGGCGGCGGGCCAGGGCGGCGGTCCGGGAAGAGCCCGCGAGGAACCCGGCGTTGAGCGCCGTGCACACCGCCCCGGCCGCGGCCGGGCCGAGCCCGAGCCCCTCCTGGAGGTACAGGGCCAGCACGAACGACAGCCCCGCCGAGCCGCCGAACAGCAGCGCCACCGCCACGAGCCCGCCCGCGAACCCCTTCTCGCCGAAGACGTCCAGGTCGAGCAGCGGCTGCCGGCCGGCGGCGGCCAGGCGGCGCTGCCGACGGGCGAACCCGGCCAGCAGCGGGACCGAGGCCGCCAGGCACAGCCACGTCCACGCCGGCCAGCCCTGCTCCCGGCCCTGGGCCAGCGGCAGCACGACCGCCACGAGCCCGGCCGCGACCATCCCCGCCCCGGCCACGTCCAGGCCGCCCCCGGCCACGTCCAGACCGGCCCCGCGCCGGGCTCCGCCGGCGCGGCGCCGAGGCTCCCGGGCGGGCGACGGGGAAGGAGCCGGGAGGTGGGCCGAGGCGGGCGGCACGGCGGGCACGAGGCGCGGGGTCACGGCGAGCGCGAGGAGCCCCAGGGGCACGTTGACCAGGAAGCAGGCCCGCCAGCCCAGCTCCCACGGGTCCGCCGCGATCAGCAGGCCGCCGATCACCTGCCCGCTCACGCCCGCCAGCCCGACGGCCGTGCCGTACCAGCCGAACGCCCTGGCCCGGTCCGCGCCCCGGTACAGGCCGCCGAGCAGCGTCAGCACCTGCGGCGCGAGCAGCGCCGCCGCCACGCCCTGCACGACCCTCGCCAGGATCAGCGCCCAGGCCCCCGGCGCGGCCCCGCAGGCCGCGGACGCCAGCGTGAACAGCGCCAGCCCCGCGGCGAAGACCCGGCGCGGCCCGTGCAGGTCGCCGAGCCGGCCCGCGACGACCAGCCCCGCCGCGTACGCCAGCCCGTACCCCGCGATCACGAGCTGCGCCTGCGAGCCGTCGGCGGGCAGGCCGGCGCGCATCGAGGGCACCGCCACGTTGGCGATGAAGAAGTCCAGGGTCGTCATGAAGACGGCGACGAGCACGACGGGCAGGGCCCACCAGCGGTTGGGGACGGTGGCCATGAAGGGGCTCCAGGGGACGGAGGGACGGTGGCGATGGGAGAACACCGCGCGCGTCCGAACGGTTGAGCCCACCCTGGAGCCCGCCGGTTATGGATCGCTGACGATCGGCTACGGATGGCGTTATGGCCGACGTACAACCAGATGGTTGAGAATCGAGCCGGATAGAGCTATCCTCAACCATATGGTTGAGGATTCGCCGGAGCTGGACGCCGTGTTCCACGCGCTGGCTCACGACGCGCGGCGCGAGATGCTGCGCCGGCTCGCGACCGGCGCGCTGACCGTGGGGCAGCTCGCCGAGCCCCTGCTGATGTCGCTGGCGGCCGCGTCCAAGCACGTCAAGGTGCTGGAGAACGCGGGGCTGGTCGAGCGCACCGTCATGGGGCGGCGCCACGTGTGCCGGCTGCGGTCCGCGCCGCTCGCGGGTGCCGTCGCGTGGCTGCGCTTCTACGAGCGCTTCTGGGACGAGCGCATCGACGCGCTGGAGCGGGTCCTCGACCGTCCGCCCGCGCCGGACCCGGCGCAGGCACGTCCGGGTACGTCCGATGAGACACCGTCACGTTCACCCGCGCCCGGGGAGGCGTCATGAGCACGCAGCCACGTCCGCACCCGTCCAAGGAGGCCGCCATGAGCGCCGAACCCGCGAACTTCCCCGCCGTGCGCCGCGAGCGCACCCTGTCCGCGCCCCCGCCGGCCGTCTACCGGGCCTGGCTCGACCCCGACGTCCTGCGCCGATGGCTGGCGCCCGGCGACCTGGAGCACGCGCGGGCCGAGGTGGACGAGCGGGAGGGCGGCCGCTACCGCGTCTGGCTGACCCGCTCCGACCAGCCCGTCAGCGGCTTCGACGCCCAGATCCTGGAGCTGGTGCCAGACCGGCGCATCGTCTGGCGCTGGGGCTTCACCGGCCCCGACCGGGAGGCGGGGCCGAGGTTCGACTCGGTGCTCACCGTCACCCTCGGCGAGACCGCGGACGGCGGCACCCACCTGGTGGTGCTGCACGAGCACCTCGACGCCCTGGCCACCGCCATGCCCGAGGTCGCCGGACAGATCAGCGGCGGCTGGGACAGATGCCTCGACCGGCTCCCGGCGGCGCTGGCGACGGCGCGGACGGCGGCGCAGCCGTGAGCGCCGACCTCGGGCCCGCGGCCGGCGTCCTCGCCGGCCTCGTCCGGCCGCTGCCGGATGACCTGCTCACCGCGCCCACGCCGTGCGGGTTCAGCGTGGGGGAGCTGCTCGACCACATCGACGGCCTCTGCGTCGCGTTCACCGCGGCCGCCACGAAGACGAGGCGGGAGGACGGCGGGCGGGCCCGCACGCCCGACGCGTCCCGGCTGGGCGAGGACTGGCGCGAGCGCGTGCCGGCCCGCCTGCAGGAGCTGGCCCGGGCGTGGCGCGAGCCGTCGGCGTGGACCGGCGCCACCGAGGTGGGCGGCGGCACGATGCCGGGCGAGATCGCCGGCGCCGCCGCGCTCGACGAGGTCGTCGTGCACGGCTGGGACCTCGCCGTCGCCACCGGCCGCCCCTATCCGGCCGGCGACCCCGCCCTGGAGGAGGCCGTGCGGGTCGCCCACGCCTGGGTGACCACGGTCGTCGCCCAGGCTCCGGAGGGCAGCCCGGGCCTGTTCGGGCCGCCGGTGCCCGTGCCCGGCGACGCCCCGCTCCTGGACCGGCTCGTCGGCCTCACCGGCCGCGACCCCGCCTGGAAGCCGGACGCCCGCTGAGCGGCCGGGCCGCGTAGAGGGCGGCGGTCTCGGCCGCCCTGCGGGCCAGGGTGTCACGCAGCTCCGCGGGCTCCAGCACCTCGACGTCGGGGCCGAAGGCGAGTAGCGCCCCGGCCGCGCCCAGGGAGCGGAAGCGCAGCTTGACGCCCACCCGCTCCCCGTCGCCGCCGGACGGGCCGGAGGAGCCGGACGGGGCCCAGGAGCCGGACGGGGCGGAGGGGGCGGAGGGCGCCAGGTCGGCCTGGTGGACGCGCAGGAACCTGTCCAGGACGTCCCGCCGGACGCTGACCGTGACGGGCACCGGGGTGGGCACGTCGTCGACGCGGCGGCGCAGGGTGTCCCACAGGGCGGCCAGTTCGAGCCCGTCGCGGCGCCGGGCGGGCTGGTCGGCGACCTCGGCGGAGGAGACGCGGTCGGCGCGGAACAGCTTCGGCTCGCCGCGGTGGTCGGCCACCAGGTACCAGACGCCCGCCTTGTTGACCAGCCCGTACGGGTCCAGCGTGTACGCGCGGGGACGGCTGTCGCCGCCGTGCCGGTAGCGCAGCCGCAGGCGCCGGTCGCCGAAGACGGCCTCCTGCAGTACGGCGAGGTCGGGCGCCGGCTGGGCCGGGCCGCCGCGCCAGCGTACGGGGTCGATGAGCACGCGGCGGCTGGCCAGGTCGGCCTCCGGCCGGTGGGAGGCGGGCAGCGCCGCCATGACCTTGCGCAGCGCCGAGCCGATGGCCCGCCCCAGGCCCAGCTCGTCGTGGGCGGTCCCGGACAGCAGCACGAACAGGGCGCGGGCCTCGTCGGTGGTCAGGCCGGTGACGTCGGTGCGGAAGCCGGGCAGCAGCGCGATGCCGCCGTGGGGCCCGCGCACGGTGTAGACGGGCACGCCGGCCGACGACAGCGCCTCGACGTCGCGCATGACCGTGCGCACCGACACCTCCAGCCGCTCGGCCAGCGTCCCGGCGGGCATCCGGCCGTACGTCTGCAGCAGCAGCATGATGGAGAGCAACCGGTCTGATCTCATGGCGGGAAAACTTTCTCACGTATAAGACACAACCTGTCATATACGGCGGCGAGGATCCAGTGACCGGGGCCCGTACGGACGGCTCCGGGACACCGCGAAAGGGAAAGCACTGTGACCAGCACCAACGCCTCCGCCCAGCAGATCGCCGAGGACTACACCCGCGCGTGGATGAGCGGCGACGTCGACCAGGCGCTCGGCTTCCTCGCCGAGGACGTCGTGTGCGACGCGCCCGCCGGCCGGATCGAGGGCCGGGCCGCCTACCGGGGCTTCCTGGAGGGCTTCCTGCCCAAGCTCACCGGGTCCTCCATCACCAAGGTCCTCGGCGACGGCACGAGCGCCGCCGTCGTCTACACCACCGACACCACGTTCGCCCGCGACTTCCGGGCCATGGACTACCTGACCGTCGGCGACGGCAGGATCACCCATGTCGTCACCGTCTTCGACCGCCTGCCCGCCGCCCAGGCCGGGCGCCGTGGAGAAGGCTGACCCCGGTACGAGCAAAAAGCCGCGCGGAATCCGTGCGGCGGGTGTCGTGATCGGGCGGGTCCGTTCGTCCATGGAGTGAGGGCCGGTGAGAGGCACCGGCCCGCACCCGTGAGGAGCCAGAGATGACCAACGCGATCACCGGTGTCCGGACCGTGGCCGTGCCCGTCGCCGACCAGGACCGGGCCGTCGAGTTCTACGTGGGCGTCCTCGGTCTCGCCAAGCGCCTGGACGTCCCCGCCGGCCGGTTCGGCGGGCGCTGGATCGAGGTGGCGCCCGCGGGGGCGGCGACCTCGATCGCGCTCGTCCCGGCGGACGAACGCACGCCGGCCGGGACCGACACGGGCATCCGTCTCACCACGGGCGACGCCGCCGCCCTCCGCGAGGAGCTGGCGGCGCGCGGCGTCGAGGTGGGCGAGCTGCTGCGATGGGAGGGGGTCCCGCCGATGTTCGTGCTGCGCGACGCGGACGGCAACGGCCTCGTGGTCGTCGAGTGACGAGGGCGTCGAGTCTCTCGTGGTCGTGGTCGTGGCCGGGACCGTGGCCGGGACCGGGGCCGGGGCCGGGGCGCGGAGGCCGGTGAGCCGGCGGTGAGCGCGCGGTGAGCCGGCCCCGGCACGGTTGTCCCATGGCCGGTCCGCACCGAGGACCGGGGCACTTGAGGAGCGGACATGGGTTTCCTGGCGGGCAAGACGGCACTGGTGACGGGCGGGTCGCGGGGCATCGGCCGGGCGGTGGCGCTACGGCTGGCCGCCGAGGGCGCCGAGGTCGCCGTCCACTACGGCGGCGACGACGACGCGGCCAAGTGGACCGTGACCCGGATCGAGGAGGCGGGCGGCCGCGCGTTCGCCGTGCGGGCCCGCTTCGGCGAGGACGGCGCGGTGGACCGGCTCTTCGACGGCCTGACCGCCGGGCTGGCGGGACGCGGCCTGGACATCGTGGTCAACAACGCGGGCATCGGCTCCGGCAACCCGATCGCGCGGGTCACCCCGCAGGAGCTGGACCTGCTGCTGGCGATCAACGTGACCACGCCGTTCTTCGTGATCCAGCGCGCGCTGCCGCTGCTGAACGACGGCGGCCGCATCGTCAACATGGGCTCGACCGCCAGCCGCTTCGCCGTCTCCACGCAGATCGGCTACACCATCAGCAAGGCCGCGCTGGAGTCGATGGCCCCCTCGCTGGCCAACGAGCTGGGCAGGCGCGGCATCACGGTGAACACCGTCGCGCCCGGCGCCGTGCGCACCGATCTGACCGCGGGCCACACCTCCATCCCCGAGGTGGTCGCCGGGCTGGAGGCGATCACCGCGCTCGGCCGGCTCGGGGAGCCGGAGGACGTCGCCGACGTCGTCGCCTTCCTGGCCGGGCCGCAGGCCCGCTGGGTGACCGGCCAGACCGTCGACGTCTCCGGCGGGACGTACCTCGGCCCCATCGCCTGACCACGGCACCGCGCCCCCGATAGGGTACGTGCCGATGTTCGGACGGAGATCAGCCATCGAGGACATGGCCGGCCAGGCCGCCCGGTCGGCCGCGCGGTTCCTGCGCACCGCGGACGCCCTCGGCGACGCCGGCCTGCGGAGCCCGTCGGGGCTGGCGACGTGGACGCGTGGTCACGTGCTGGCCCACGTCGCCCGGAGTGCCGACGCGTACGTGTGGCTGCTGCGCCTGGCCCGCACCGGCACCGAACCCGGCCCCAGAGCGGACGCGGCGGCCATGGCGCGGGCGGTCGAGGAGGGCGCGGCTCTGCCGGCCGCCGAGCTGCCGGCGGACACGCGCCGCAGCCTGGACCGGTTCGCCGGGGAGGTCGGCACGATGCCGGGCCCGGCCTGGGACACCATGGTCACCGCCCTCGCGGGCTGGCGCCATCCCGCCTGGTACGTCCTGTGCCGGTGCGTGCGCGAGCTGGAGACCCATCACGTGGACCTGGCCGCCGGGTACCGGACGGCCGACTGGCCGGAGGCGTATGTCGCCTGGGCGCTGGAGGAGACCCTGGCCGCCCTGGCGGCGCGCGGCTTCCCGCTCTCCCGGGTCACCGCCGCCGACCACGGCCGGACCTGGGAGGTCTCCCCGGAAGGGCCGGCGGTCACCGCTCCCGGTCATGTCCTGCTCGGCTGGCTCAGCGGCCGCACCCCCGCCGCCCGGGTCATCGGCGACGGAGAGCCCGGGATCTTGCCGGTGCCGCCCCCGTGGCCGCAGCCGCCCGTCCCCGGCTGGGGGCCGGCGGCCGGCTGACGACGGCCGCGCGAGGGCAGACCCGATCGGCGACGGCCGGGGGAGAGCGGGCCAGGCCGGCGGTCAGGCGAGGCCCGCGTCGTGGGCGAGGAGCGCGACCTGGGTGCGGTTGTCCAGGCGGAGCTTGGTGAGGATGCTCGACACGTGTGCCTTCACCGTCGTGAGCCCCATGGCGAGCTCCGCGGCGATGTCCGCGTTCGTCCCGCCGCGCGCGATCGCGAGGGCCACCTCGTGCTCGCGCGGGGTGAGCGCGGCGAGCGCGGCGCGCGCCCGCTCGTAGGCCCCGCTCTGGGCGACGGTGCGCTCCATCAGCCGCCGCGTGACGCGCGGCGACAGGATCGGGTCGCCCGCCGCGACCCGCAGGACCGCCTCCACGATGCGCGGCGGCGGGGTGTCCTTGAGCAGGAACCCGCCGGCGCCGGCGCGCAGCGCGTGCACGATGTTCTCGTCGGTGTCGAAGGTCGTCAGCACGATGACCTCCGGCGGCCTGGCGCGGGCGCGCAGCCGGCGGGTGGCGGTGATGCCGTCCACGCGCGGCATCCGCAGGTCCATGAGGACGACGTCGGGGGCGTGGGCGTCGGCGGCGGCGACCGCCTCCTGCCCGTCGGCCGCCTCGCCGACCACGGTGATGCCGGCGGCGCCGTCCAGCATCATGGCCAGCCCGGCGCGGACCAGGGCGTCGTCGTCGACCAGGAGCACGCGGATCACTCCGGCCATGGTAGCCAGGCGTGCAGCCGGAACTCCTCCCCGGTGCTCTGATGGTCCAGGCGCCCGCCGGCCAGCCGTACTCGTTCGGTGAGACCCACCAGGCCGACGCCGCCGCCGGGCACGGCCGGGGCCGAGCCGGGCGCAGGCAGCGGGTTGCGCATGTCGATCAACAGGCGCGTGCCGGGAGCGCCGCTCAGCACCACCTCCACCGGGTGGCCGGGGGCGTGCTTGCGGGCGTTGGTCAGCCCTTCCTGGACGACGCGGTAGCCGATCATCCCGGCGGCGGCGGGCGGGGAGGCGCCGCCGGTCCCGTCGTCCACCCGTACGAGCTGGCCCGCCTCGCGCGCCTCGCCGAGCAGGCGCGGCAGGTCGGCCAGCGTGGGCCTCGGCCGCGGCTCGTCCAGCAGGTCCTCGTCCTCGCGCAGCAGGCCGATCACCTGGCGCAGCTCCTCCAGCGCCTGGTGCACCCCGGCGCGGATCACCCCGGCGGCGCGGGCGAGCTGCTCGGGGGAGGAGTCGGGGCGGTATTCCAGCGCCCCGGCGTGGGTGGCCACCAGCGACAGGCGGTGGGCCAGCACGTCGTGCATCTCCCGGGCGAGCGCGCGGCGCTCGGCCATGCGGGCCTCGGCGACCCGCCGGCCCTGCTCGGCCTCGGCGCGGCGGGCGCGCTCGCGCAGCGACGCGAGCAGCGCGCGGCGGGACCAGGCCAGCCTGCCCCAGCCGAGCAGCGCGGCGTACGAGGCGCACACCAGCAGCAGCCACCAGCCCGGGGAGATGCCGGAGCTCGGCCGCCACAGCCCCTGGACCAGGTGGGCCGCCATGCCCGCCGCCGCCACCGCCGCCGCGACGGGGAGCCGCCCGCGCTGCGCCATCAGCAGCGCCCCCGTCGTCGCCGCCGGCGTGGCCACGGGGGAGAGCGTGGCGAGGAGGGCGGCCGCCAGCGCCCCCTGGACCGGCCATCGCACCTGGGCGAGCGCCGCGACCACGCTCGCCGCCGCGACCGCGACGTCCAGGCCCGTCAGCGGCCCGCCGGCCTGCCCCCACAGCGACGCGACGGTGAGCACGCCCACTCCGGCGGCCACGCTCGCCACGGCCATGGTCCTCGGGGGGCAGGTCGCGTTCATCCGGCACACGCTAGCGCCGGGGACGGCGGGTCCGTCACCTACCGAAGGAGGATCCGGCCCCCACCGGGGGAGGACCGCGCGCGACCGCGTGCCCGATGCGGCGACCGGCCCGGCCGGGCCAGGCTGACCGGCGTGGACACTTCACTCAAGAGACTCCTCACCGTGATCGGCGCGACCGCCGCCGCCCTGGCCGTGTGGGCGCTGGCGGTGCCGGTGGCCGGGGTCACGCTGACGGTGCGGACGGGCGGCGGCGCGCAGACGGTCGGGGCGGTGCCGGTCGCGGTGGTGAGCCTGCTGGCCGGGTTGGCGGGCTGGGCGCTGCTCGCCGTCCTGGAACGGCGGGCGGCCCGGCCTCGCCGCATCTGGACGATCACCGCCCTCGTCGTCTGCGTCGTGTCCCTCGCCGGCCCGCTGGGCAGCGCAGCCGGCGCCGCCGCGACGCTGGTGCTGCTGTCGTTGCACCTGGTCGTGGGCGCCGTGCTGATCACGTGGCTGGCGCGCCGCTGAACCGCGCGTCACGTGCCGGGGGCGGCGACGGCGTCCGGAGGCAGGCGGCGCGCCAGGCGGAGCAGCGCGAGGCAGGCGGGCACGAGGAGCGCGGCCAGCGCGATCCACAGCAGTGACGGCTCGGCGTCGAGGAGCGCGGCGTAGCCTCCGGGGGCGACGACGGCCGCCACCGCCCAGGTCTGCTGGTGAATCGCGAGGTACCGCCCGCGCAGCGCCGTCGGCGCCGTGGCGGCGGCGAGCGCCCAGGACGGCGTGGTGTGCATGAGCTCGCCCAGGGTGAGGACGAGCGTGGCCATCAGCAGGCCGCCCGCCCGCGGCGCACCCGGCGGCAGGAGCGCCGTCGCGGCGTAGAGCGCGCACGCCGCGACGAGGATCGCCCCGGCCAGCGCCATGGCGTGCGTACGGCGCGCGGCGCGTTGCCGGCGGCGTACCGCGAGCTGGCCGGCGGCCACCAGGACCGTGTTGAGGGTGTAGAGCACGCCCGTCAGCCAGACGGGGGCGCCCAGCACCGTCACCGCGTACACGGGCAGCGCCACCGGAAGGATCATGTGCGCGAGCGTGAACGCCTGCTCGGCCGCCACGAGAGCGACGAACGGCCGGTCGGCGAACACCGCCCGGTACCCCCTCGGCTCCCTGGGCGTCGCCGGCGCGGGCGCGCGCCGGCCGGAGACGACGAGGCACCCGGTCGCCACGAGGAAGCTGGCCGCGTTGAGCGCCGCGATGAGGGTGAAGCCGGCCCCGCCGGCGAGCGACACCGCCCCGGCCGACAGCAGCCCGCCGAGGCCGAACGCGACGTTCCTGGCGGTGGCCATCAGCGTGTACAGCTTGTCGCGGTCCGCGCCGCGCGCGAGGACCGCGACGTAACTCCCGGAGGCGGGATAGTAGGCGCGGTCGCCGGTGGCGACCACGGCGGCGACGGCCACGAGCGCGGCGAAGCCGTCCACGAACGGGTAGGCGGCGAAGCCCGCGGCGCGCAGCAGGTACGTGGCCATGAGCACGCGCCGCGCGCCGAAGCGGTCGATCAGCGCGCCGGCCGCCGGGTTCGCGGCCAGCCCCACCACGGCGGCGGCGGTCACGCCCAGGCCGACCGTGGTCAGGGGCAGACCGGTCACCTGGTGGATGAACAGGAGCGTGAGCGGGACGTACAGGCCGCTGCCCAGCGCGTCGGCGAACATGCCGACGAGGAAGGGCCGGGCGCCCGCGACACGTCCTCCGGTGGAGGTGATGATCACGGTGACGATTCTCGGGGCGGCGGCGGCCGGCGGGGATCGGCCGGTGGCCGGGGAAGCGGCTGGGTCGATGGTCCTACGACCTCGACGCCGTACGCGTCCCGGCCACCGCGCCGTGGTGCCGGAGCTCCGCTGCTGTGAGCTGTCGGCACCGGAGGGCTGGAGCCGGGTCGCCCCGGCCGTGGATCAGTGGCAGGGGGTCGCCGGGATGGTGTCCCTGATCCGGCCGTCGTCCTGGACGAGCTGGCCGGAGAAGCCGGTGGCGGTCAGGGTCAGCTTGAGCACGCCGTGCAGGTCGGTCAGGCGTACCAGGCTGTTGGGGTGCACCTCGTGCTCGAAGGTGTAGTTCTCGGCGCCGCCGAGGCCCGCGGTGACGGCCAGCGGGCCCGCCGCGGTGGCCTTGCCGTCGGGATCCTGCGGGCGGAACCGCTCGTAGACGTGGTCGTGGCCGTTGAGGATCAGGTCGGCGCCCGCGGCGTACAGCGCGCGCCACACCGGCAGGCTGACGGGGTCGTAGCCCTTGCTGCCGGAGTTGAACAGCGGATGGTGCCAGTAGGCGGCGACGCACTTCTTGGTGGTGCGGGCGAGGTCGCTCTTCAGCCAGGTCACCTGCGCCGAGCCGGCGGACATGGACTGCTCGGAGTCGAGGGCGACGAAGTGCCAGTTGCCGTGGTCGAAGCTGTAGTAGGTCTTGCCGGCGGGGGTGGCGATGGAGCCGAAGTACGCCTTGTACCCCGAGGCCCCTCCGGCGGGGTCGTAGTACTCGTGGTTGCCCGGCGTGGGTCTGGTCTTGGTCTTGAAGCGACCCCAGGTGGTGGCGTAGTAGGACCGGTACTCCGACAGCTTCCCGTCGTCGTACTGGTTGTCGCCCATGGTCAGCACGTAGACGGGGTTGATCGACTCGACCAGACGGGCGGTGCGCTCGTGCGGGCAGGCCGTCCCGTCGGCGGCGCGGCAGGTCCCGGCGATGTCGCCGGCCGCCGCGACGACGAACGAGCCGTCGCCGTCGCCGCCGCCCTTGCCGTAGACCTCCAGCTCCCACAGCGAGTAGCCGTAGGAGGTGCCCCGCGCCGTGCCGTACACCCGCACGTAGCGTCCGCTCCCGGTCACGGTCAGGTCGTCGACGCCGCCGTCACCGGAGGAGGTCGAGGACAGGGTGGTCCAGGTGGTCCCGTCGGCCGACACCTCCACCCGGTACGCCTTGGCGTAGGCGGCCTCCCAGGAAAGCCGCACCCGGCTGATCGTCGCGGGGCCGCCCAGGTCCACTCTGATCCACTGGGGGTCGGATCCTTCGGCGGAGGCCCACCGCGTCGTGGTGCTGCCGTCCACGGCCTTGTCGGCGGTGAGCGTCGAGTCCTCCACCGAGGACGCGGTGGCGGGCCGGCCCTGTGAGATGAGCCCGTCGTCCGCGTGGCCGGGCGTGGCCTGCCCGACCTGGAGCAGCAGGCTCGCCGCGAGCAGCGCCACCGCCGCCCTGATGCGTCTGGATAACACTCCGTTCTCCTTCCAGGTGATCGCGACCCCGGTGATCGCGTCTCAGGTGATCGGTTTCTGGTGATCGGATGTAGGCGATCGGGTTTCAGGTGATCGCGGGTGAGGAGGCTTCGGTGGCCAGCAGCCGGGGAGTGCCGCTCCCGTCGGCGGGCACCGCCCAGACGTCGCGGCCCTTGGCGTACATGACGCTCCTGCCGTCGAGCCACGCCGCCTGGTCGTCCACGTCGGCGGTCTCGGCGAGCGGGGTCTCCCGGTCGGTGGCCAGGTCCAGCGCGTGCAGGCGCCAGGCGCCGGACGGCATGCGCTTCTTGTAGACGAGCCGGCGGCCGTCCGGGGACAGCGACGGGCACTCGGCGTTCTCCCTGAGCACCTTGGCCTGCCAGCGGGTGTAGTCGCCCTCGACCAGATAGGTCTTCCCCTTGGTCGCGACCGTGGCGTAGAAGCGGCTGTCGTCCGCTGCGAAGGTGACGCCCCAGTAGTTCACGTCGGCGGAGTGGTAGCGGCGGCCGTCCTTGATCAGCGGGATGTCCTCGATGGTGACGGTCACGTTCCCGGTGCGGGTGTCGAGCAGCCCGGTCCGGGTGGAGAACGCGGCGCCGGTGTAGGAGTCGCCGGTGACGAAGACCGTCCAGGAGATCATCCTGCCGCTGGCGGAGACCCGCGCCCTGCTCGGGATCCCGGCGAGCCTGACGCGCCGGGTCTGTCTCATGGCGTGGTCGAGGACCAGCGCGTACGTCGTCGCCGTCGCCCCGGGCTGGGCGAGCAGGCACACGCCCGTGCCGTGCGCCGCGTGGAAGCGGTCGCACCGGGTGCTGCTGCCGCGGATCAGGCCGGTGGCCCGGTCCCTGACCAGGAACTGGCCGGGCTTGGCCAGGTCGAGCGTGCTCCGGCCGGCCGCGGGCGCGGGGCGTCCGGACCACAGGATGTAGCCGGTCGCGCCGCCGCCCAGCACGAGCATGGCGACGAGCAGGATCACACCGCGTCTCATCGGACCACCTTCCAGAGCGACAGGCACGCCACCACGCCCACGCCCATCGCGACCAGGCCGGGCACGGGGCCGAACGCCGCCCAGGCGGCGCCGTACAGGATGGAGGAGACCATGCGGGCCACGGCCTGGCCGGTCTGCAGCAGGGCCAGCCCGCTCGTGCGCAGCCCGGGGGGCAGCAACGGCCCGGCGGCGGCCATGAGCACCCCGTCGGTGGCGGCGTAGAAGAGGCCGAGCAACGGCAGGACCACCCAGAACGGCCCGGACGCCGCGAGGACGCCGTAGACGGCCACGAGCGCGAGGTGGCCGAGCACGAACATCGGGCCCCTGCCCACCCGGTCGGCGAGCCTGCCCAGGGGCACGGCGAGCAGCAGGTACGCCGCCGCGGTGCCCAGCGGCAGCAGCGGGAGGTGCTCGGTCGCGAGCCCGGCGTTGTGCTGCACCAGCAGGTAGACGAAGGCGTCGCTGACCGTCACCAGCCCCAGGCCGCATGCCGTCAGGCACAGCCGCCTGAACCGCGTCTCGCCGAGCAGCGCCAGCGCGGGCCGGATCGAGGCCGGGGCCGGCGCGGACTCCCGCCGGTCGCGCACGTACAGCACGAAGATCAGCACGCCCAGCACGGCGACCGCGAAGCTCACCACGAACACCGCGTCGTAGGCGCCGCTCGCGCCGAGGACGGCGAAGGCGACCAGCGGTCCGAGGAACGCCCCGGCGGTGTCCATGGCCCGGTGCACGCCGAACGCCTGACCGAGCCGCCCGGGGTCGGCGCTGAGCGTGATCAGCGCATCACGCGGGGCGGTGCGCAGGCCCTTGCCGGTCCGGTCGGCCGCCACCACGGCGCCGACCAGGGCGGCCGAGCCCCCGGCCGCCGGCAGGCCCAGCCGGCACGCCGCCGACAGCGCGTAACCGAGGCCCGCGACCAGCTTGGGCCGCTGGAGCCGGTCGGCGAGGTGGGCGCCGGCCAGCCGCACCACGGCGGTCACGCCGAAGAACAGGCCGTCCACCAGCCCGAAGGCCAGCGGGCTCAGCCCCAGCGAGAGCACGAGGTAGAAGGGCAGGATCGCGGTGACCATCTCGGAGGAGACATCGGTCACCAGGCTGACCGCGCCGAGCGCCAGGACGTTGGCGGGCACGGCGAGACTGAGTCGGGACATCTTGACGCCGGACTTGACATCCGCGATGTACACGGCGGTGCTCCATGGGTGATCGGCATGGAAGGGGGCGGTCAGCATGGAAGGCGCGGCCGGGTCAGGATCTGAGCGCGTCACGCCACAGGGGGCGCCGCGCCAAGCCGCTCGCCTGAAGAGTGGCAAGCGGCCGGGTTCGCGTCAAGATAGTTAGGAAAATTTCCTAACTAGTTCATCGCGGGCGGGGTGCGCCGGCGCTGTCAACACCGGCGCGGGCGCGCGCAGGCGTCGGTGCTTTCAACGGGGGCGCAGCCGCCGGAGCGCGAGCATCCCGCCGACGCCGGGGACGAAGGCGCGCCACCGCGCCCCGGACCCGGCCGCGGCCGGCGCCATCGAGACGGCCGCGATGACCACGAGGTAGGCCATGCCGTGCGTCGGCCCGCCGAACGTCGTGATCATCCTGGTGTGGACGGTGAGCAGGTTGCCCAGCAGCGTCACGAGCGAGAGCAGCTCCACGGCGGCGGCCACGCGCAGCACCCACAGGTTCGCCGCGCTCACCGGCCCGACCCCGGCCGGACGATCATGAGGACGACGACGGCGGCCCAGGCCAGGTTGTAGATCCCGGCCAGCATGGAGAGCGTGCGCAGCTTCCGGGGGTCGCCGGGCTCGCGCAGGGCCTCACGCTGGCGCGGGTGGATCTGCGTGGCCAGCAGACCGCCGGCGACGGCCGTGAGGATCATGGAGACGGTGATCCAGATCTCGCCCATGCGCCCCTGCGCGGTCGCCAGCGCGATGCCGGCCACGGGCACGATCAGGCCGAGCGCGGCGTAGCCACCGGTGACGCGGTGCAGGGCGGCGGCCACCGAGCGTTCGCGTGGGCCTCCTGAGTCGTCCGGTGCGGGGACGGCGACGGGCGCGTACCGGGGGAACAGGCTCGTGGCGACGGCCGAGCCTCCGACGAAGACGATGGCGGCGAGCACGTGCACCGACAACAGGAGGTGTTCCATGGCATTCCTTCCAACCTTCAGAGTGGCTGAAGCTTAGCGAAGGCTTCAGCCAGCCTGAAGGTTGGGTGCGACGCGGGGCGCTCGATGCGTGGTCCACCCGCCCGGCATCCGCCAATTCCCGAAATATCGATATTTCCCCCTCCGGGGGCGGGCCGCCGAATAGTTCGCGACGCGAATTATTTTCTAAATGGCGTCCTCCGCGCGCCGTACGAGACGCGCGATCGCGTCGGTGAACTCGGGCCACAATGCGCGCGGCAGGTCGTGCCCCATGCCGTCGAACACCACGAGCTCGGCCCCCGGCACGGCCACCGCGGTCGCCCGGCCGCCGCTGACGTCGCACATGCGGTCGGCCGCGCCGTGGATCACCAGCGTCGGCAGGTCGAGGGAGCGCAGCCACGGCGTACGGTCGCCGGAGGCCACGACGGCCACCGCCTGCCGCAGGAAGCCCAGCTCGTCATGGTCCCGGTCGTAGGCGCGCCCGGCCCGCTCCCGCACCGCCTCCTCGTCGGCCGGATAGCCGGGCGAGCCCAGCACCCGCGACGCCTTCACCGCGCGCTCGACCACCTCCTCGCGGGTCACGGCCGGCGGGCCGGCGATCTCGTTCAGCGCCTCCGGGCTGGGCTGCCCCACCTCCGGGTCGCCCGTGGTGGACATCATCGAGGTCAGCGACCGCACCCGTCCGGGGTGCCCGACGGCCACCGTCTGGGCGATCATGCCGCCCATGGAGGCGCCGACGAGATGCGCGGACTCCAGGCCGAGCGCGTCGAGCAGGCCGACGGTGTCGGCCGCCATGTCCACCAGCGTGTACGACACCGAGGACAGGTCACCGGCCAGCACCGCGGGCAGGTCGGGCACCGGCGCGTCGTGGAAGTGGGTGGACAGCCCGGCGTCGCGGTTGTCGAACCGGATCACGTGCAGCCCCTGGGCGACGAGGCTCCGGCAGAACCCGTCGGGCCAGTGGATCAGCTGCCCGCCGCCGCCCATGATCAGCAGCACGGGCGGCCCCGCCGGGTCGCCGATGCGCTCGTAGGTCACCTCGATCCCGGCCGGGCCGACGTCGCACGCCTTCGTCTCGCTCATCTCTCGCCGTCTCCGCTCTGAAAGAACCGAAAGGAAGCCGACGGAGAATAACAGCGCCCAATGGTGTCCAGGCAAGGGGAAAATCAAAAATCGACGATAAACAATGCACCGCATAGGATGAAAACGGCGGAACTCAGACGGCGGCCGGGACGTCGTCCGGTCGCGTGGCCGCGGGCTCGCGGGGCAGCGCGAGGTAGGTCAGGGCCAGGCCCGCCAGG
This sequence comes from Nonomuraea roseoviolacea subsp. carminata, assembly GCF_024172185.1. Taxonomy (GTDB): domain Bacteria; phylum Actinomycetota; class Actinomycetes; order Streptosporangiales; family Streptosporangiaceae; genus Nonomuraea; species Nonomuraea roseoviolacea. The sequence goes on along the minus strand of NZ_JAMZEC010000001.1, from coordinate 8,810,748 downwards.
CTCAGCGCCGCCCCGGCCAGACCGGCCCAGCGCAGGGCGCCCGCCGCGACGATGACGCCGCCGACGGCCGAGCCGGCCGCCGCGCCCAGGTTGAAGGCGCCGACGTTGGCGGAGACGGCCAGCGTGGGGGCCTCTCCCGCGAGGCGCAGGATCAGCCCCTGCAGCGGCGCGATGGTGGCGGTCGCGAGCAGGCCGAGCACCAGGACCGCCGCCACCGCCGACGGCTGCCGGACGGCGGCGAACGGCATGAGGACGAGCACGCCGGCCAGTCCGCCGAGGACGCCTCGCACGGTGGCGCTCATGGACCGGTCCGTGAGCCGGCCGGCGACCAGGTTGCCGAGGAAGCTGCCCGCGCCGTAGGCGAGCAGGAGCCCCGAGACCGCCGTGGAGGAGAAACCCGACACACGCGTCAGCAGCGGCGCGATGTAGGTGAACACCGCCGAGACGCCGGAGAACCCGACCGCGGTGGTGGCGATGGCCAGCAGGACCGGGCGGCGGGTCACCACCCGCACCTCGTCCCGCAGCCGGGTGGCCGGGGCGGGCCGCCTGGGCAGCACGGCCGCGAGCAGCGCGACCGCCGCCAGGGCCAGGGCGGTCAGGACGGCGAACGGGGCGCGCCATCCGGCGGCGTCCCCCAGCAGCGTCCCCAGGGGCACGCCGAGCAGGGTCGCCACGGTGAAGCCGGAGGCGACGGCGGAGATCGCCGTGCCGCTCCGCTCCGGCGGCACCACGCCGGTCGCCATCACCAGCGCCAGGGCGAGGAAGGCGGCGTGGCTGAACGACGAGACCAGGCGTCCGGCCAGCAGCACTTCGTAGGAGGGGGCCAGGGCGCTGATCGCGCTGCCCGCCGCGAACAGCAGCATCAGGCCGAGCGCCAGCCCCTTGCGGGGCGTCCTGGCGGTCAGCACGGCCACCACGGGGCCGCCGACCACGACACCGAGCGCGTAGACGGTGACCGCCTGCCCGGCCGTGCCCACGGACACCTTCAGGTCCGCCCCGACCTGGGGCAGCAGGCCGGAGATCAGGTATTCCGACGTCCCGACGACGAAGACGCCCACGCACAGGGCGGCGAGCGTCGCGTAAGTCCTTCTCATGGCCAGGACGCTAGAGTCTCACATGGATGTGAGAGTCAAGCCGCGCCGGCGACCTGCCCGCGGCGGCACGAGGGAGGCGCTGTGCGCATCGGCGAACTGTCACGGCGGACCGGCGTCCACGAGCGCCTGTTGCGCTACTACGAGGAGCAGGGCCTGCTCCATCCCGAGCGGCGCCCCAGCGGCTACCGGGAATACGGCGACGGGGACGTCGACACCGTCCGCCGCATCCGCAGCCTCCTGGCCGCCGGTCTGAACACCTCCACCATCGCCACGATCCTGCCCTGCCTGCGCGACGACGGCGACCGGCTGGTCCCGACGTGCTCGGACCTGCTCGCCGACCTGCACCGCGAACGGGACAGGATCACTCAGTCGATCACGGACCTGCGGACGTCCCTCGGCGCGCTCGACGAGGTGATCGCCGCGGCCCCGCCCGAGGTCACGCGCCGCGCGCTCGACGAGGTGATCGCCGCGGCCCCGCCCGAGGTCACGCGCCGCGCGCTCGCGGCGCTCGACGGCTGAACGGGGCGTCCGTCGCCGGCCTCGCACTCCCCGCGACGAACGGCGCGGCGAGGGCTCAGCCGCCGGTGACGCCGTCCACGCCCTGCCGGATCATGTCGGCGTGCCCGTTGTGCCGGGCGTACTCGCCGATCATGTGGTTGTGCAGCAGCCGCACCGTCAGCGTGCCCCAGCCCGCGTTCTCGAACGTGGTGTCCATCGGCAGCCCGGCCGCGGCCTTGCGGGCGATGTCCTGCTGCTCCAGCAGCACCGCGTACTCGGCCTCGGCCCGCGCCGGGTCGAGGTCCTCGAAGTCGGCGTCGGGCCGTTCGGGCGTGGAGTAGAGCCTCGGGACGTCCTCCCCGAGCAGCGACCGCCGGAACCAGATGTGCTCCACCTTCGCCAGGTGCCGGATCAGGCCGAGCAGCGACAGGTTCGACCAGGGGATCGGCGTGGCGGCGAGCTGCTCGCCGGTCAGGCCCGCGCACTTGTGCAGGAACGTCGCGCGGTGCCAGTCGAGCAGGCCCGGCAGCAGGTCGGCCTCGGGGGCGAGCAGTGACCCCTCGGGACGGGTCACCTCGGGGGCGGTCCAAGTCATGCCTGGCATGATGCCACGCCCCGGCCGCCGCTTGAGGTAGAGCCGACTCCAACTTGTAGCGTCACCACACAGCCGATCCAACGGACAGGGAAAGATCATGAGCGTGTGGTTTGTCACCGGGGCGTCGCGGGGTCTCGGGGCGGAGATCGTGCGGGAAGCACTGTCGCGCGGGCACGAGGTCGTCGCCACGGCCCGGGACGTGGAGGCGATCCTCAAGGCGTACCCGGACCGGCCCGGCGGGCTGCTGGCCGTGACCGCGGACGTCACGTCCCAGGAGCAGTTGCGGGCCGCGGTGGACGCGGGGCTGGCGGCGTTCGGCCGCATCGACGTCGTGGTCAACAACGCCGGGTACGGGCTGGTGGGCGCGGTCGAGGAGGTGTCCGACCAGGCGGCGCGCGAGCTGTTCGACGTCAACGTCTTCGGCGTGCTGAACACGTTGCGCGCGACGCTCCCCGCGCTGCGCGCCCAGCGGTCCGGCCGCGTGCTGAACATCGGCTCGGTGGCCGGGTTCGCGACGGCCCCGGGCACGGGCCTGTACGGCGCGACGAAGTTCGCCGTCGAGGGCCTCTCCGAAGCGCTCCACGGCGAGCTGGCCCCCCTCGGCGTGCGGGTCGTCATCGTCGAGCCGGGCGGCTTCCGCACGGACTTCCTCAACGGCGCGAGCCTTCGGGTCGAGCCCGCCTCCATCGCGGACTACGCCGCCGGCGCGGGCGCGACCCGGGCGGCCCTGGCCGCCAACGACGGCCGTCAACCGGGCGATCCGGCCAAGGCCGCCGCCGCGATCGTGGACGTCGCGGAGGCCGATGAGCCTCCGCTGCGCCTGCAGCTCGGCGCGGACGCGGTCGAACGCGTGGAGGCCAAGCTCGACCTCGTCCGCCGCGAGCTGGACGAGTGGCGGCTCACCGCCCTCTCGACCGGCTTCTGAACCCCCGCCGGCGCGGGGTCACGCCCGCCGGGTGACGCGGATCTTCGACTGCTTGTGCGGCAGGCGCTCCCAGTCGTCCATGAACACGGCGTTCAGGCCGTAGCGGTCCGCCAGCCCGACGAGCGTCTCGGTGCGGTAGTAGAAGTCCTCGCGCAGCACGTGGTGCTCCTGCCCCTCCGTGCGGTCGAAGGTGAAGTCGAACCAGCCCTGCGGCCGCATGACGCGGCCCACGTGCGCGAAGCACTCCTCGATGACGGGCAGCGGCGAGTGCGAGAAGACGCTGTGGGCGTGGACGACGTCGAAGTGCTCGTCGGGCAGGAACGCGAAGCGCAGGTCGCGCACCGGCGTCAGGTGGGGCAGCTTGTCGCGCAGGCCGTGGGCGACGACGGTGTCCTGGGCGGAGAAGAGGATGTCGGGGGAGATGTCGAGGCCGTAGTAGTTGCCCGGGTCGAGGTAGTCGATGAACAGGCGGCCGGCGCGCAGGTTGCCGCAGCCGATCTCCAGCATCCGGAACTCGGGCTTGAGCCCGTGCTCCCTCAGGTAGTCGAACTGCATGCGCCCGAGCGCCAGCCAGCGCTTGTGCGAGTGCGAGCCGACGGCCCCCTCGGGGCTGCGGGCCGTGTCGGAGCGCATCACGGCCCGGTAGTACGCGACGTGGTCGCGCGTGCGCAGCCGCAGCCAGGCGTCGCGCGCCAGCCGGCGCAGGTGCGGCGCGACGCGTCCCGGATGGGTGAGGGCGTAGCGGGCTTGGTGGGCGAGGCTCGAACGGTTGTGTTTCACGTCGGGACCACCAGACGGGGTGACGGTACGGCGATGGGCCCTGGAAATGTAGGCAAGCGCCGGCGGCCCGCTCAACGACCGGCGCGCCTGGAAGGCGTCCAGGTAAGGCAAAGACATCGGCCGCGTCGCCCCACCCCCAGGCGGGGCGGCCCCTTCCGGCTCAGGCGGCCGGGCTGCTCAGCTCCTGTGGCTGGGTGGAAGCGGTGAGGGTGTAGACGGCCAAGGGAGGGCCCGCCCCTGGCCCGACGGGCAGCGGGGCGACCGGGCGCCATCCGAGCCGCTCGTACAGCCGGGCGGCCGGCGCCTCCGGGGAGGTGATCAGCCACGCGGCGGGCCGTCCGGCGACGGCGGCCTCCAGCAGGGCCCGCCCGACGCCCCGCCCGCGCGCCTCGGGGTGGACGCACAGCTCGGCCACCTCGAACGCGTCGCGGGACAGTCCGGCGACCACGTCCGCGCCCAGCGCCCCGGTCAGCATGTCGTAGAACGGGTCGCCCGACCGGTCGGCGGGAGTGGGCCAGCCGTAGCAGAGGCCGAGGAGCCGGTCATCGACGTCGTGCGCCGTCCAGGCCGCGAAGCCGGGCCGGGCGGCCGCCTCGGCCAGCCGGCGGGGGAAGCCGGCGATCTGCTCGGGCGTCTCCGACCAGGGCGGGGCCGCGTAGCACAGCTCGTACAGGGCGGCCGGGCCGCCGGTCAGGGACGTGATGCCGGACGCGTCGTGCCGCCGGAAGAGTGTGGTCACCGAGACTCCTTGTTGCAAACGATTCGCAACAAGCGTAGATCATCGATTATAAGAGTTGACTTATATAAGCGGCTGTCGGCATACTTCCGTGGTGCATGCGTTCGACGTTCTCGGCGACCCGGTCCGGCGCCGGATCCTGGAGCTGCTCGCCGACGGCGAGCTGAGCTCCGGCGAGGTCACCACCGTCATCAGGCGCGAGTACGGGATCTCCCAGCCCGCCGTCTCCCAGCACCTGCGGGTGCTGCGCGACAGCGGGTTCGCCACCGTGCGGGCCGACGGGGCGCGCCGCCTCTACGCCGTCGATCCCACCCCGCTACGGGAGGTCGACGTGTGGCTGGAGCGCTTCCGCGGCTTCTGGGAGAACCGGCTCGACGCCCTGGCCACCGAGCTGGCGCGCGGCAGACGCCGCCGCCGCGACCCCGACCCGCCGGCCACGCCGCCGGCGCCGACCAGAGACGAGCAGACATGATCGACATCATCGACCAGATCAGGCTGGCCCGCCGCGAGGTGGGCGAGAACGGTGAGACCAAGACCGTGACGATCAGCCGGCGCTACGACGCGGCCGTCGAGGACGTGTGGGACGCCTGCACCGACCCCGAGCGGATCGCCCGGTGGTTCCTGCCGGTCAGCGGCGACTTCCGCGTCGGCGGCCACTACCAGCTCAAGGGCAACGCGGGCGGCGAGATCCTGCGGTGCGAGCCGCCCCGCCTGCTGAAGGTCTCCTGGGTGATGGGCGACGCCCCCGGCCTGTCGGAGGTCGAGGTGCGCCTGACGGCCGAGGGCGAGGAGAGCACGCTGTTCGAGCTGCGGCACGTCGCGACGGTGCCGCCCGGGATGTGGTCCGCGTACGGGCCGGGCGCGGTGGGCGTCGGCTGGGACCTCACCGTGCTGGGCCTCGGCCTGCACCTGGCGGGCGGCTCGATCGGCGACCCCAGGGAGTGGGAGGCGAGCGAGGAGGCCCGCCGGTGCATGACCGTGAGCGCGCAGGCGTGGGGCGAGGCGCACCGGGTGGCGGGCGAGTCGCCCGAGATCGTGGCGGGCATGGTGAAGAACACCCTCGGCTTCTACGCCCCGGAGCCCGGGGGTGCCGGGAGCGGGCAGTAGCCGAGGGCGTTCCCCCTGGCTCAGACGACGGCGCCGGAGCCTGGCTCAGACCACGGCGCCGGAGCCGTCCCTGGCCGGAGCCCTGCGCGGCCTGGCCGGCTCCGGCGGCGGCCGGTCGCCGCGCCGCTCCAGCTCGACCGCCAGCGGCCCCGCCACGAACGCCGACGACGCCGTCCCGGCCACGATGCCGATGACCAGCGCGATCGCGAAGTCCCGCAGCGAGTCGCCGCCGAAGACAGCCAGCGCCACCAGGATGAACAGCGCGCCCATGCCGGTGTTGACCGTACGCGGCACCGTCTGCAGGATCGCCCCGTTGACCACCTCGGCGAACGGCCTGTCCCGCTGCGCGCTCCACAGCTCACGCACCCGGTCGAACACCACCACCTTGTCGTTGATCGAGTACCCGATGACGGTGAGCATGGCGGCCAGGAACACCCCGTCCACCGGCTTGCCCAGCCAGGCGAACGCGCCCACGACGGCCGCCGCGTCCACCACCAGCGCCAGCACGGCGGCGGCCCCGAACGTCCACCGGAACCTGACCGCCAGGTAGACGAGCTGCGCCCCGAGCGCCACGCCGAGGGCGACGAACGCGTTGCGGCGCAGCTCCTCGCCCAGGCTCGGCCCGATCAGCTCGTCACGCTGCTTGGTCACCTCGCCGAGCCCCGCGTCGAGGGCCCGCTCCAGGCCGGCCACCTCGTCCGCGGAGATCTGCCCGGTCCGTACGGTGATCGCCTCGCCGGAGACCTGCACCACGGCCTGCGGATGCCCGGCGCCGCTCACGACCTGCCGGGCCGCCTCCCCGCCCACCGGCCGGCTCGCGGCGAACTCGACCAGACGTCCCCCGGTGAACTCCACCCCGACGTTCAGCCCGTGCAGGACCAGGCCCGCGACGGCGGCGGCGGTGAGCACGCCCGCGAGGCCGAGCCAGAGCCGGCCGCGCGCCATCAGGTCCGGGCCGCGCCTGACGACCCACGTCCTGACCCACCCGACCCGGCCCAGGCCGGACAGCCGCGGGCTCAGCCGCCCGGCCGCCAGGTGGATGAGGACGCGGGTGATGAGCATGGCCGAGACCAGCGAGGCCAGCACGCCGATGGCCAGCGTCACGCCGAACCCGCGCACCGGCCCCGACGCCAGCCAGAACAGCAGGCCGGCGGCCACCAGCGTGGTGATGCCCGAGTCGGCGATGGCGCTCCAGGCGTGCCGGAAGCCCCGGTCCAGGGCCGCCCGCAGGCCCCGGCCCGGCCGCCGGCCGTACTCCTCCCGGGCGCGTTCGAAGACCAGGACGTTGGCGTCCACGGCCATGCCGATCGCCAGCACGAACCCGGCCAGACCGGGCAGTGTGAGCGTCGCCCCGAGCGCGAGCAGCGCCGCGTACGAGATGAGCCCGTAGGCGGCCAGCGCCACGGCCGCGAGCAGGCCCACCACGCGGTAGACGACGACGATGAACAGCGTGGTGAGCGCCAGCCCCGCCACGCCCGCCTTGGCGCTGGCCTCGATGGCCTGCTCGCCCAGCGTGGGGCCGACGGTGCGCTGCTCGACCAGCGTCAGCGGCACCGGCAGGGCGCCGCCCTTGATGAGCACGGCCAGCTCGTCGGCCTCCTGCTGGGTGAACGAGCCGGTGATCTGCGTGGACCCGCCCGGCATGCCGGCCCGGCACGCCACCGACGGGTCCACCTGCGGAGAGGAGATGATCTCGCGGTCCAGGACGATCGCGACCCGCCGCTTCGGGTCGCCGGGCGCCTCGCAGGCCGCCGCGCCGGTCAGCCGCTGCCAGGCCCCGGCGTCGCGGAAGTCGACCGTGACGAACCAGCCGGGACCTTGCTGCGGGTCGCTGCGGGCGGCCGCGTCGGTCACGGCGTCGCCGCTGACGGCCACGGGGCCGAGCCGCAGCCGCGTCCCGGACTCGTCCGGGAGGACGGTGTCCCCCTGCTCCGCGGGGCCGGCGGCGCCCCGTACGGGATGGAAGGCGAGCTGGGCGGTTCTGCCGATGACCTCGGCGGCCTGGCGCGGGTCGAGCACGCCGGGCAGTTCCACGATGATCCGCCGCTCGCCGGAGCGCACGAGCGTCGGATCGACGACCCCGAGCGCGTCGGCCCGGCGCCGGAGCACGTCCAGCGCCCGGTCGGTGGCCTCGGAGTCGGCCTTCGCGGTGGGGGAGTCGCGGGTCTCGAACACGAGCTGGGTGCCGCCGCGCAGGTCGAGTCCGAGGCGCGGCGACAGGGTGAACGCGAGGATGAATGCGGTGGCGATGACGGCGCACGCGACCACCGCGCGCCACACGGGCGCACGTGACATGGGAGCCTCCACGGGCTTTCGTCGACGAACGGGAACGAGCGTCAGCGCGTGGAGGCGGGCGGGGCGCGGGCCGGGGCCGCACGGCGGTCCGGCCTCGGGCGGAGCGGGATGAGGGCGTCCACGACGGCCGCCCGCCGCGAGCCCAGGACGGGGACAGCCGTGCCGGGCAGCACGGCCAGGCCGCCGGACGCGGCCGGCGCCATGGCGAGCGGGTGCCCGCGCGAGGCGCGTTCCTCGTGCGGGTGTCCCGGCGCCCGGAGGACGTGGGTGAGGACGGCCGCGAGTGCCTGAACCGACGACGGATGGGACGGCGGCGCGAGCCACCCGGGCTCCCCGGCAGACGTGGGGGCCGGGCCGTTCGCCGCGATCGGGGCGAGCAGATGCAGCAGGAGGACGAGCGCGGCGGCCAGGCGAGTGCGCACGCGTCCTCCTCTCCCGGTCTCGTGCCGGGTCTCGGTGCGGGGGGTGGGTTCTTGGCCACCGTACCCCGCCGCGCCCGTCCGGGTGATCTGGCTGGTGAGGGCAGGTGCCTTTCCGCGCGGGCTGGGCTATGGTCGGGCCTATGACGGGACCGTGGAGGACACCACGTGGGTCCGCCGCGTTCACGGGCGTGGTGGGCCTGGTCCTGTTGTGCCTGCTGATGATCGGCTCGCTCCCCGCCTGGTACGGCGGCGACCCGGGGCACCGTTCGGCCGCGGCCGGGCAGACCTGGGTCCCCGGGGCGGGCGACGGTCAGCTGTCGAGCCTGCCGCCGCAGAACACGGGCGTCCGCGAGCACCACGTGCTGTGGCTGGCGCTGCGCGGCGAGCGCGCCGTCGAGGCCGCCCACGGCCCGCTGCTGCCCGCGCCGGGCCTCGGCTCGGCCGCGATCCGCGATCCCCAGCAGGTCGGACACCGCGCCACGGGTTCACGCAGCCCGCCGCTGATCTAGCCGTCCGCTCTTCGATCTCCTGTACGCGCGCCCGCACGCCCGGGTGTCGCGCGCCCCTGCCCCACGCCGCCTGACGGCCGGGCCGGGGCCGGCATCGCCATCCCGTCTCTCGCCGTGGATGGCCCTTCACGTACGCAAGGAGCCGTCGTCGTCATGGCCGACGTCAGATCAGTTCACACCCTTCTGCAGCGTTACGACCAGCACCTGGAGCGGCTGGAGGAGCTGCGCGCCCTGCTCCACGACCGGCTCGCCGCCGCCCGTTCCCGGGGCGACCACGAGCGGGCGGCCGCGGTCGGGGCGGCGCTCGAACGCATGGACCGCGCCGTCTACGGCGTGTGCCGCAGGTGCGGGACGCTCATCGCGTTCGAGCAACTGCTGAGGGCGCCGGAGCGGCAGGCATGCGACGGCTGCGCCGCCCTGTCCGGCCGCGGGGAGGCGGCGTGAACGCCCCGGTGCGGCAGGCGTTCGTGGCGCTCGACCTGGGGACGGCGCGGACCCGGTCGCTGTCGGCGGGCGGGTTCGCGATCGCCGACCGCCCCTCGGCCGTGCCCGCCCATCCACGCCGACCCACCGCGCACGCCCACGGCCGGAGCACCGCGCCCGATCAGGGATGGGCCACCGCCCCCGATCGGGAGGAGGGCGTCGCGCCCGGCCGGGGCCGGAGCGCCGCGCCTGACCGGGCCCGAACGCCCGACCCCGACCGGGGCTGGACGCCCGCGCCAGGGGCCCACGGCGGGGCGACCATGCCTGGCGACCTGGGTGAAGTCGCCACGCTCGGCCACCGGGGCCGGGCGGGCGCGCCCGGCGATCCTGGCCGGACGGCCACGCCCGGGCCCGGGCTGGTGCGGCCCCTGCGGCACGGCATGGTCGCCGACCCGGGCGCCTGTCACCGGCTGGTCCGGCTCGTGCTGCACGACGCCCGGCTGAGCGGCGCGTGGCCGCTGGACCGGGTGCTGGCGGGCGTGCCGGTGGCCGCCACGGCGAGCGACCGCGCCGCGGTGCGCACCGCGGTGAGCGAGGCCGCCGAGTGCGCGGTGACCCTCGTCGAGGAGCCCCTGGCCGCGGCGGTCGGCGCCGGGCTGGACGTCACCGGCTCCCGGCCGGTGCTGCTGCTCGACGTGGGGGCGGGCATCGTCGAGGCGGTCGTCATCCGCGACGGCGTCGTCACCGACGCGCTGGCCCTCCAGCTGAGCGCCACGACGAGGACGGGCCTGCCGTCGTACGCCCTCGACGGGGTCGTGGAGATGACCGCCCGTCTGCTGCGCCGCCTGCCCGCGCGGCTGCGTCCGGCCGCGCGCGACGGTGGCCTGTTCCTGACCGGCGGCGGAGCGCTGCAACCGGGGCTGACGCACCGGCTGCGGGAGACGCTGCGGCTGCCGGTCGAGGTCGCGCCCGACCCGGCCCACGCCACCGTACGCGGCCTGACCCGCCTGTGCCTGCGACCGGCCCTGGCCGGCGGCCTCGCCGCCGGCCGCTGAGCGACCCGCCGTCGAGCCGCCCCGTGCCGGCCGGCCACCGGGCCGCCGGCCCATGACCACTTCCCGAAAGGACCGCTTCACCATGACCACCGGAACCAGCGGACAGACCCACCTGAGCAGCGTGCAGATCGACGTCCTGCGCCAGGAACTGCAGGAGCAGCTCGCCCGGCGCCGCGGCCACCTGGCCGGCCTGCAGGAGGCGGCGAGCGAGGGCACCGGGGCCGACGAGACCTGGCAGGAGCTGTCGGTCTCCATCGTCACCGCCGACCGCGCCGTCGCCGAGCTCACCCAGGCGCTCGACCGGCTGGCGGAGGGCCGCTACGGCCGCTGCGCCGAGTGCGAGGCGGGGATCCCGTTCGAACGGCTGAAGATCCGCCCGCTGGCCCGCTACTGCATCGCCTGCCAGCGCCGGCACGAGGCCGCCTGACCCGCCGGACCACCCGCCTGACCCGCGGAACATGCCCGGCGGCTGGACCTCGGGGCTCGCTCGCCCGTCCGGCACGCGGAACATGTCCGGCTGCCGGATCTCCGCGCCCGCGCGGGGTCGTGCGCTGCTCCCGGCCATGAGCAGCGCCGCCCCTCACCGTGGGCAGAGCCGCCGGCGAGCGTGAGCAGGGCCACCGGCGGCCGTGAGCAGGTTCACCCGCGGCCGTGAGCGGGACCGCCTCCCTCCGGCAGGACCGTGTCAGGCGTGCATGCGGCCCGCCAGGAAGTCCAGCACGACCGGCGTGGCGTAGTCCTGGAACTCCTCGAAGTAGGCGTGCCGGGCGCCCGCGACCAGGATCATCCGCGCGCCCGGGATGCGCTCGGCCAGCAGCGGCGCGTTGTCGGCCGGGGTCATCAGGTCGTCGGTGCCGTGCAGCACCAGGGTCGGCGCGGTGATGGCGGGCAGGACGTCCCAGGCGTCGTGGCCGTTGCTGGCCGCCAGGTGCCGCCGCCGGGCGTGGGCGGGCATGCCGGGGTCTCCGGTCGTGTGGTACGGCCCGGGATGGGCGGCCAGCCAGCGCGGCGTGTACATCAGCTCGGCCAGCGCCCGCCCGGCCGCGTCCCGGTCCGGCTGGGCGAGCGCCCTGCGCACGGTGTTGTCGCGCTCGACGCCGTGCCGGCCGCCCGGCGAGGTGCAGCCGAGCACGAGCGAGCCGACCCGGCCGGGATGGTCGGCGGCCAGCCACTGCGCGACCCGCCCGCCCATGGACATGCCGTAGACGTGGGCCCGCTCGACGCCGAGGTCGTCGAGGACGGCGACCACGTCGGCGGCGAGCGTCCGGGTGGTGTACGGCTCGTCGGGCTTGCCGCTGGCGCCGGTGCCGCGCCAGTCGAGGGTGATCGTGCGGTGGGCGTCCTCGAAGCCGGCGCGGACGCCGTCCCACCAGTGGTGGCTGTTGGCCTGGCCGGACAGCAGCACGAGGGGCTCGCCCCGGCCGCCGGTCTGGTGGGCCAGGGAGACGCCGTCGGGGGCGACGGCCGTACCGGTGACGATGCCGGCGAGTGGGGACATGATCGCGTACCTCACGGGGTGTCGAAGCGGCGGGCCAGGGCGACGAGCAGCCCGGCCACGGCGGTCAGGACGATGGCGCCGGTGATGACACTGGACCATCCGGCACTCTGCCACCGGTAGGCGGCCAGCGCGCCGAACACCGAGCTGCCGGCGTAGTAGGCGAGCAGGTACAGGCCGGCGGCCTGGCCCACGCCGACGCCCACCCGCTGCGCCCGGTCGGAGACCCAGCCGCTGACCAGCGAGTGCGTGCCGAGGAAGGCGAAGGTCAGCACCCCCAGGCCGGCCACGATGGCCGGCAGCGCGCTCATGCGGGTCAGCAGCACGCCCGCCCCCAGCAGGGCGACGCCGTGCAGCGCCGCCGGGCCGCGCCCGCGCCGCAGCGCCAGCCGGCCGGCGGCCAGCGGCGCCGGTATCCCCACAGGGTAGGCGAGGAAGGCCAGCGCCGCGGCGCCGCCCAGCAGGTACGGCGCGCTCTCCAGGCGGAAGGCCAGCGCGTTGCACAGGCCGACGAACGCGCCCATGGTCGCCGCGCCCGCCAGGCACAGCACGACCAGGGTGGGGTCCTTGAGGGTGCGGCCGGTGTTGGCGAGCAGGCCGCCCAGGCGCGGGCTGGACCGCTCGAAGTGCCGGGAGGGCGGGACCAGCGCCCACAGGCCGATCCCGCACACCAGCGTGACGACGCCGACGGCGGCGCTCGCGCCCGTCCAGCCCCACAGCTCGTGCAGCGGTCCGGGCAGCAGCCGGCCGGCGGCGCCGCCGAGCGCGGTGCCCATGATGTACGTGGCGTTGGCGCGCACGTGGGAGCCGGGCGGCGTCTCCTCACGCAGGTAGGCCAGCGCCACGGCGGGCAGCCCGGCCAGGGCGACGCCCTGCAGGCCGCGCAGGACGAGCAGGCTGTGCCAGGTGGGCGCGAACGCGGTCGCCAGGCCGAGCACCCCGGAGGCGACCAGCGACAGCCGCATGATCCCCACCCGGCCGGTCATGTCCGAGAGCGGGCCGACGAACAGCAGCGCCACGGCCATCGTGATCGTGGCCAGCGACAGGACCGCCGTGGACGCGGAGGCGCTCACGCCGAAGTGGCGCGCGACGCCGGGCAGCAGCGGCTGGACGTAGTAGAGGGCCAGGAAGTTCGCCAGCCCGCCGCACATCAGCCCGTACCTGATCCGGCGGTGGACGCGCTCCTCCGCCCCGACTGTGGAGGACACGGCCCCGATGCTGCCCCACCGGCTCTGATGCGCAAAATGCAGCGTTTGACGTAGCTGATGCCGTTCGCGCATCATCGCTGGATGGACGTGCAGACGCTGCGCTGGTTCCTGTCGTTGTGTGACACAGAGAACATGCGCGACACCGCGGCGCTGGAAGGCGTCAACCAGTCCACGCTGTCGCGGGCGCTGGCCCGCCTCGAGGCGGACCTGGGAGTGGAGCTGTTCCACCGGCGCGGGCGGCGGCTGGCCGTCAACCGGTTCGGCGCGTTGCTGCGCGAGCACGCCGCGCGGGCCGTCGCCGACCTGGACGACGCCCGCCGCCGGGTGGACGCGCTGGCCAACCCCGACACGGGCCTGATCCGGCTGGGGTTCCTGCACTCGGTGGGGCGGTGGCTGGTGCCGCAGATCCTGCGCGACTACCGCGCGGTCACCCCGGGCATCCGGTTCGAGCTGCGCCAGGGCTTCGCCCGCGAGCTGCTGGCCTGGCTGCACGACGGCGACATCGACGCCGCGCTGGTCACCCCGCCGCCGCCCGGCAGCGGCGCCCGCTGGCACCGCCTGCGCGAGCAGCGGCTGTGCATCGCCCTGCCCGCCGACCACCCGCTGGCGGCCGTCCCCGCGCTCACGTTGCGCGACGTGCGGGCCGAGCCGTTCGTCGCCTTCTCCCCGACCACGGACCTGCGCCGGGCGATCGACGCGCTGTGCCAGGAGGCGGGGTTCGAGCCGGTCATCGCGTTCGAGAGCGAGGAGATCGCCACCGTGCGCGGGCTCATCGCCGCCGGGCTCGGCGTCGGCATCCTGCCGCTGCCCGCCACGCCCGAGGTGGACGACCCGGCGTACCGGCCGCTGGTCCCGGCCCAGCACCGCCCGATCGGCCTGGTGTGGAACCCGCCCCCGCACCCCACGGCCGCCGTCGCCTGCTTCGTGGAGCACCTGACCCGCGCGCCTGCCGGCGGCGGGAGTCACGCGGCCGTGGTCGGCACCCGGTAGCGGGGACGTCCGGCATGGGCGGGCCGACGGGGGTGACGACCGTGGCGGTCGCCGGGTGGCCCGACGGGGCGGGCGTGACGGCGTACACGGTGATCGATTCGCCGGGCTCGATGAACGGGCCGAGATGGTCGCGGTCCTGGTCGCTGCAGAGGCAAGGGCCGCCGGCGGGCTTGTACGGGAGGATCCAGGCGTGGGCACGGGCGTCGAGGACGCCGATGCCGGAGGCCCACTTGATCTCGCCGAGCGGGCGGGTGTGGTCGCCCATCTCGCCGGCCCAGGACAGGTTCTTGTCCGTGCCGGTGTTGGACAGGCGGACCTGGATGATCAGGTGCCGGCTTTTGACGCGGTGGAGACCGACGACCTCGACCTTGAGGTCCGGGGTCATGGTGCTGCGGGTCTCGGCCAGGGCGGGGCGGGTGCCCTGGCCCGACGGGGTCGCCGTGGTTCCCGGGGTGCCCATGGCCGGGGTGCTCGCGCCCGGGGTGCTCGGGGCCGGGGTGCCGGCCGCGGGGGTTTCCGCGGGCGGCCGTGGCCCGGCGTCCCGCGACGGCAGCACGCCGCATCCGGTCGCCGCCAGTACGAGAGGGACGCCCAGGGCCAGGATCCGGCGAGTCGACGGGACGCCTGTCGTCACGGTGCGCTCCTTGCGGGGGAACTCGGTGCGGCCGTTCCGGGAGGGGCCGCGGCGCGGGACAATCTCCCAGGTCGCCTGACCTCGCTGCGCGCCGCGGGGGCGTCACCCGGCTGGCGGGCGCTCAGCTGAAGTGCTGGCCGGCGTTGACGTCGAGGGTGGCGCCGGTGACGGAGCGGGCCTGGTCGGAGGCGAGGTAGATCACGGCCCGGGCGACGTCCTCCTCGGTGGCGATGCGGCGCAGGGCCATCGCCGACACGTCGCGCGCCCGGATCTCCTCGAACGTCACCCCCTCGGCCGCCGCCCTGGCGCGCATCCACTCGTCCAGCGTCTCCGAGGCGATCCAGCCGGGCGCCACGCAGTTCACGCGCACCCCGTACGGACCGAGCTCGTCGGCCAGGCAGTGCGACAGCAGGTGGACCGCCGCCTTGCCGGCCGCGTAGTCGCTGCGTCCCGCGTAGCCCGCGCGCGAGGACATCGACGTGACGTTCACGATCGCCCCGGACCCGCGGGCGACCATGTGCGGCGCGATGAACCGGCAGGCCAGCAGCGTGCCGTACGCCGCGATGTCCACCGCCGCGCGCCAGGCCGCGAGGTCGGCCCGCGTCATGTCCAGCACGTTGCGGCGGTACGAGCCGGGGAAGGCGGCGTTGACCAGGACGTCGGCCCCGCCGAAGCGCTCGGCGACGAGGCCGGCCAGCCGTTCGACGTCCTCCGGGCGGGAGACGTCGGCCACCACGGCGCGCGCTCTGGGAACCTCGGCGGCCGTCCGCTCGACGGTCGCCGCCGTGCGTGCCGCGACCACGACGCGGGCGCCCTCGTCGGCCATGAGCCGCGCCAGCGTGCGCCCCAGCCCGGGGCCCGCCCCGGTGATCACCGCCACCTTGTCCCGCAACAGCACCCGCTCACCCTACCAAGCGCTAGGTGCGATCTCCAGGCGCTCACGGCGCGACGAGCGGCTCCGACTCGTACGCCCGGTGCAGCACCTCCACGAACGACGGCGCCTCCGGCAGCGACACGGACCCGATCCGGCGCACCGCCACCCCCGGTGTCCACGAGTTCATGACCACGGCGCCCGCCAGCGCCGGCAGATCGGCGGGCCGCACCTCCTGGACGCGCTGCGGCACACCCAGCGCGTCCAGCCGCCGGCGGACGACACCCATGGTGGTCCCGCCGAGCATCTCCGCCTCCGGCCACACCACCGCGGAGCCGTCCCAGAAGGCCAGGTTCCAGATCGTCGCCTCGCTGAGCCGGCCGTGGCGGTCGGCGAACGCGGCGTCGTCGAAGCCCTGCTCGACGGCCCGGCGCAGGTAGTACGTCTTGGCCACCTCGCCGACGTGCTTCACGCCCGGCAGGACCCGTTCGTACGCGACGACCGCCAGGGCCAGCGGGCCGCGGGGGCCGGACGCGGCGGGCCCGGTCCGCACCAGCAGCTCGGGCTCCGCGCCGCTCCCGCCCGCCGTGAACTCGCCCTCCGGGGAGTACACGGTGGCCGTCAGGGAGACGTCGTCCGGACCGGCCGACAGCGCCGCCCGCAGGCGGTCCCGTACCAGGTCGTCGGGCAGCGCCCGGCCGAACAGCTCCACCGAGGCGGCCCGCAGCCGCGCCAGGTGCAGGTCGAGGCCCCTGACCCGGCCGCCGCGCGCCTGCATGGCGGTGAAGTGGGCGTAGCCGGCGAAGGCGAGCGGCGCCAGCTCCGCGGCGCTCGCCGGGCGCCCGTCACGGTGCACCACGAAAGAGGACATAGATCACTCCTAGGGAAATCGTGTGGAATGTCCGCTGACGAGGTGACGTTAGGGGCTGACATCGATGGCAAGGTCAAACGCGGGGGAGCGGTCGCATGCTGATCGGTGAGTTGTCCCGGCGCACCGGGGTGAGCGCGCGGCTGCTGCGCTACTACGAGGCGCAGGGACTCCTCGACGCCGGGCGCGGCACGAACGGCTACCGCTCCTACGACGAGGACGCCGTGGTCACCGTGCGGCAGATCCGCGCCCTGCTGGGCGCCGGCCTGTCCACCGAGGTCATCCGCGAGGTGCTGCCCTGCGTGCGGGGCGAGCGCCCGGAGTTCGAGTGGTGCGCGGAGCTGTGGGACGTCCTCAACGGGGAGCTGGCCGCCATGGACGCGCGCATCGACGACCTGCGGCGAAGCCGCGGCGCCCTCGCCGGCTTCCTGACCCGCCCCTGACGGCTCGCCGTACTCCCGCTCGATGGACCAGGAGTACGGCGTGCCGGGCAATGCGTCGATGCGACTGCCTTCTCGGGGCACATATGCGACAGACGAGGGCCGGCGTCCGGTCGCTAGTTCTTCGCGGGCTGCCCGGTTCCCTTGACGCAGTACGGGCAGAAGGGTTCGGGGTCGACGCAGATCTTGACGCTGTCGGAGTTGTTGGCGGGATCGAGATCCAGCTCCTTGCCGTCGGCGCTGGCCTTGTTGGTCGTCTCTGCGATCGCTGTGGCCTTGGCATGGACGGTCAACGTGGCCGAGGCGCCACTGGCCAGGGAACCGACCGTCCATATCCCGCTCGCCGGCGCGTAGGCCCCGTCGGAGGCCGTGGCGGACACGAAGGCGAGGTTGGACGGCAGCACGTCCTTGACCGTGACCCCCGTCGCGTCGTTCGGGCCGGCGTTGCGCACGGTGACGCGGTAGACGACGGTCTGGCCCACGGTCACCCTCGTCGCGTCGGCGGACTTGACCACACTCAGGTCCACGGCCGGGTTGACCTCGGTGACGGCGTCGCCGCTGGTGGAGGTCAGCCGCTCCGGCTCAGGGCCGAGCCGGTTCTCGTAGCCGACCGTCCCCTGGTTGGTCACCTTCCCGCCCGCTGCGTCCCGACCGACCTTGACCTTGAACTCCACGGTGGTGCCGCCGGGCAGGCTCGCGGTGGTGGGCAGCGAGCCGCCGGCCGCGGGGGTGGCGCCGTTCCCCAAGGTGAAGGAGATCTTGCCGGCCGCGGCGTCGAACGTACCCTGGTCGTCGCCCGCCTGATCGGTCTTGTCCCCGCTGCCCGGGCCGTCGACCACCCGGAGCGAGCCGGGCACGAAGGTGGTCCCCGCCGGGACGGTGTCGGAGAGGCGCACGTTCTCCGCCGTGGCGCCGCCCTTGTTGACCGCGGTGATCCGGTAGGTGATCACATCTCCGACGTCGACCGGCCCCTGCGGGCTCGCGGTCTTGCTGAGGACGACGCATGGCGGAGTCGCGAAGGAGATGTCATCGAGCAGGTTGCCGATGGCGCGGTTCCCCCCCGCCGCCGAGACGGAGCGGAAGGCGAACCTGGTGGTCGTCTGGCCGGCGGGCACGATGTAGGTGCCGGAGTAGGTGCCCCAGTTCCCGGTGCCGTCCGACATGACCTGCTGTTGCACCGGGGCCGCCGGAGCGCCGATGTCCACGGCCATCGTGTCGACCCCCAGCCGGCCGCGGTGGGACAGCCGCCAGTACATCTTCGTCCCCGGGGTGGTCGCGCGGTCCTGGTACAGGGTCGAGACCTGGTTGGCGTTCAGCTCGGCGAGTTGCCTGCCCTCCTTGGGCGGGGTGTTGGTCGGGTTGGGCGGGCTGGCCCACAGCTCGATCATGTGGTCGGTGGCGGTGGTGAGCCAGCCGGGCACGTGGTTCGGCGCGCCGGCCTGCGAGGCGTCGGGGAACAAGGCCCATCCCCCGCTGCTGACGACCGGTTGCTCGAAACCGCCGTTGACCAGCGACACCTGGTCGGGGCACGAGGCGGGATCCGGCGCGACCCGCGGAACCGCCGGGGCGGCGTCGGCCGGGACCGCGCCGAACAGCGTCAGCGGAAGGGCCACCGCCGCGAGAGCGGCGACCGGGTAACACATCCCTCGGATGTGCCTCATCGTGGTGTTCCTCTCGTCGTGGAGAACTGCCTTCATCCACTGGGCCGGGTAAGCGGGCGCCCCTCGCGGTGAACCTGGGCGTCAGGGACCACTGTCATGCCGGCCTCAGCCATCACCGCCAGCGCGGCGATCACCGCGCTCGGCGGTGGCTGCGCGTCACACCTGAGGCGGCTTCACGTACGTCACCCGGACGTTCAGGTAGGTCGAGCCCCCATAGTCATGTCCACGGATGGCGAGCAGGTTGCAGCACTCCAGGTACTCCGCCGGGACGACGACGTCGATCGCGCCGGTCCTGCAGTAACCGCTCCTGACCGACTGCACGAGATGGCCGTTCAGATAGACCTGGGCGTCGTTGTCGATCGTTCCTTCGATGCGGACCTGCTGGGCGTTCCGCGGGAGATGGAGCCAGTGGCGCACCAGGATGTCGGTGTTGCGCGCCCATGGCGTCTTGACGTTCGCGGGGGTGTTGAACGAGCAGCCGCCGGCGGTGCCGAAGCCGGCCTGACCCGTCGGCCACTCACTGTCGTCGAAGCCCCGCTCGTAGAACAGGGGGACGTCGGTTGCGGGCGGCACCTGCCGGTACCTCCAGCCCGTGCTGTTGTAGTCGAGTTCCGTCACGACGCTCTCGCGCCCGTTCGCGGGCTGGGCTGCGAACGCCGGTGAGGTGACGGACATGGCCATGGTGGCCAGCAGCGCAGCCGCCGCCACTCCTGTGGACAGCGAACGCGACGGTTTCGGCATGAGCGGTCTCCTTGTCGATGGCTCGAGATGGTCCCTACGGGAGCGCGGCGAAATCCGGGTACGGCCATCGCGGGAAGGCCGACCCGTTGGTGCGCTCGCGGATCCGGGGACACAGAACCACACCCGCCATCAGCCGAACGGCGGCGACCTCGGCATCCGTTGTTTCTTGCCGAAGGATTTCCTCTCGTGTTCCCGAGCTGCGGCCCTCGTCGTGGCCGCCAATTCGGTCAGCCCGGGACAGACACCGCAGCCGCGACGTCCGATCGTCCGCTCGGATCGCAAGAAGTCCGACACCCCGCCCGCCCTGCTCGACCCGTCGCTACCCCGCCGCCGAGCCGCCGTCCGGGACGGCGGGCGGTCCGCAGGCCCGTACGCGGCGGTCGAGCGCCGGCATCAGGAGGTAGGCGAACACGGCGCAGAGGGCGCCGGTCGCGGCGCAGGCCCACCACAGCGCGTGAGCCTGGAGCAGGACGGCGCCGGCGGCCGGGCCGGCGAAACGGGCGACGGCGGCGGTCCAGCCGTACAGGGCCTGATAGGTGCCGTGCGCCCCCTCCGGCGTCAGGTCGGCGACGAGCGTCGCCTCGAAACCGGCCATGCCGATCTCACCGATCGACCACAGCACCACCGTGACCACGTAGTGCCACGGGTGGACGGCCAGGCCGGTCAGCGCCAGCCCGGCCCCGACCACGGCCATGGACACGCCGAGGACGGGCAGGCGCGGCAGAGGCGACAGCCAGGCGATGAACACCGGCTGGAAGATCACGACGATGGCGCCGTTGAGGGTGATGAGCAGCCCGTGCAGGGACGCGGGCAGGCCGTCGGCGGCCAGGGCCAGCGGCAGCGCGTACGCGGCCTGCGCGTACAGGATCAGCCCGAGCAGCAGCAACAGCAGCGCCAGCAGCAGCAGCCGGTCCCGCGCCGCGACCGCGTAACCGTTGCGGGCCGGTCTGGGGACCGCGCGGTCGCGGCCGCGCGGGATGCCGACGGCCACGATGACGGCGAAGGCGACGCCGGTCGTCACGTCGAGCGCGACCAGGAGCCAGAAGCCGTGCGCGAGCAGCACCCCGGCGACGGCGCCCGCGACGGCGGCTCCCGCGTTGACCGCCCAGTGCATGAGCCCGAAGGCCCTGGCGCGCAGGTGCGGGGGAGTGGTCTCGGCGACCAGCGCCGAGGCGGCCGGCCGGTAGACGTCGCCGGCCAGCCCCATCGCCAGGGCCGCCGCCGTCAGCCCGGTCAGGTCGCCGGCGGCGGCGATGAGGACGAGGCAGCCCGCCGTCGCCAGCAGGCCGCCGATCAGAGTGGTCCGGCGGCCGAGCCGGTCGGCCAGGTAGCCGCCCAGCGGCTGGCCGCCGAGGCCGCCGAGGCCGTAGGCGCTGACGACCGCGGCGACCTGGCCGGCCGTGTACCCGCGGCCGGCCAGGTGGAAGGCCAGGAACGGCAGGACGACACCGCCGAGCCTGTTGACGAGCTGGCCGGAGAACAGCAGCCAGAACACCCTGGGCAGCCCCCGGAAGACGGTGGCGCGGGCGGGCGTGGGAGCCGTGGTGGTCATGGCTGCCATGGTGCGGGCGGCCCGCGGCGCGGGCGACACATTCGGCCCCCGCCGAATCCGCCTCTTCCGGGGCAGGTGTTCAGGCGCCGAGCAGCGCGTCGGCCCGCGGGGTGCGGACGTACAGCATCGAGCGGCCGACGCGGTGCTTGGCGACCAGCCCGGCCGTCAGCAGCAGCGTGAGCTGCTCGGAGACGTTGCCGGTCGACAGCCCTGTCCGGCGGGCGAGGTCCGTCGTGGAGGCGGGGGTGTCGAGCTCGCCGAGCAGCAGGGCCCGGGTACGGCCGATCACCGCGGCCAGTGCCCCGGGGGCGGGTGCGGTGCCGCGTTCCCACAGCGTGGCGACGGCGCGCACCGGATAGGTGATGACGGGCTGGCCGGGTGAGTCGGTGCGGTGGAACAGGCCCGGCCAGACGAACACCGACGGCACCAGCACCAGGCCCTCGCCCGTCAGCGTCCGCGACAGCGCCTCGGGCTGATCCTGCAGGCGCAGCCGGCGATCCGTCCAGCGCATGGCCGGGTGCAGGTCGGCGAACACCCCGGCCGGCCCCTCCTCGGCCAGGCGCCGGGTGCGGTACAGCAGGTCGCCTTCGAGCAGGGCGCGCATCCGGGGCCAGTGCGGGGCGATCGCGAGCCGCCAGTACGCCTCGACGGCCCGAGCCAGCCGCTCCAGGGCCGGCGCCGGGTTCTCGTACAGCTCGCGCGCGGCCCCCGCCGGCCGTCCGGACCGGCCGGCGGCGCGCTTCAGATCACCGCGGATGACCTCGTGCGGCAGGGCGCGCAGCGCCGACAGCTCGGCGGCCAGGTCCGGAACCGGGGTGGTGGGGATGGGGCAGAGGAAGTCGGGGATGCAGGTGCCCGCCGGGACGAGGTCGAGCAGGGGCGCCACGTCGGCGCCGAGCCGGGGTCGTACGCGCTCGAACCACGGCAGGTGCAGCGACCGGCCCGCCGGGGCGCGCAGCGCGCGGACGCTGGCGGCGACCTCCCTGAGCGGGGAGTACGCGAACCTGATGGAGGTCAGGTCGTAGGCGGAGAAGGCCAGCGTGAGCATGCCCGGGGCTCCTTGGATTCGGCTGGGCCGAATGTAGCGCAGGCGCCGCCTGTGACGATTGCGCGAGAACCCGCTCCGGCCGGGAACCTCCTACCAGGAGGACGACGGACGGGGGAGACGCCATGACCGGGGTCAGGGTGCGGCGGGTCTACGAGGAGCCGGCGGGCGACGACGGGACGAGGGTGCTGGTCGACCGGGTCTGGCCCCGGGGGCTGTCCAAGGCCGCGGCCCGGCTCGACGAATGGTGCAAGCAGGTCGCGCCGTCCACCGAGCTGCGCCGCTGGTACGGCCACGACCCCGACCGGTTCGCCGAGTTCACCGGCCGCTACCTCGCCGAGCTGGAGGAGCCCGAGCGGGCGCAGGCGCTGGAGCGCCTGCGCCGCCTCGCCGGGGACGGCCCCCTGACGCTGCTCACCGCGACCGTCCGCGCCGACATCAGCCACGCCGCCGTGCTGGCCGGGCTCCTCGACGCCTGAACGTCACACGAAAGATGTAGCCGGATCTCCTCTCGCGGCAGGAAGCGCGCCCGCCCGGATCATCACTAGATTTCCGGACGAACGGGGCGTCATGTCCCCCTGGTGAAAGGAATTGAGGCTCGCATGACCTCCGCTCGCAAGACGCTGCTCACCGGCCTGGCCACGTTCGCGGGCGGGCTCGCGTTGTGGCTGTTCGGGCTGGACGAGGAGATCTTCATCTTCACACCGTCGAAGATCGGCGTGGTGCTGATGGTCGTCGGCGGGGTGGAGACCCTGTACGGGGTGTACAAGGTGGTCAGCGGCACCGGCGACGGCGCCGCGTCCGGCCACCGGTAGCCGCTCGGGGGCGTCACCGGGTGCCGGTGACCACGGTCGCGTACAGCTCGTCCGAGTGCGTCACCCGGGGGGTGAGGCCGGCACGGGCCATGGTCTCGGCGGTGTTCGCGGCCTGCCGTTCGCTCGTCTCCACCAGGAGGTGCCCGCCGGGGGCCAGCCAGAGCGGCGCCCCGGCGATCACGCGGCGGACGATGTCGAGCCCGTCCGCGCCCCCGTCCAGCGCCAGCAGCGGCTCGTGCTCGCGCGCCTCGGCGGGCAGCAGCCCGATGGCGTCGGTCGGCACGTACGGGGGGCTGGCCAGCAGGACGCCGATCCGGCCGCGCAGCCGCTCGGGAAGCGGCTCGTAGAGGTCGCCCTGATGAACGTGACCTCCGGCGGGGGCGAGGTTACGCCGGGCACAACGGACGGCGACGGGATCGAGATCGGCGGCGTGCAGCTCGACGGGGCTCCCGTCGGCGGTGCGTGTCTCCGCAAGGCGTCCGCCGCCGGCGTGCATGTCGCCGTCGACAGCCCTTTCCTCCGCGGCCGGCGTGGAGAGGGCGGCCGCCACGGCGGCGCCGAGCGCGCCCGAACCGCAGCACAGATCGACGACCACCAGCCGGCGCCCGGCAGCGAGGCCGCCGGGGGCGGCGGCGGGACCGCCGGCGTCTGGCACGGGACCGGCGGCGCCGTCGGCGAGCGTCCGCCGGGCCAGGTCGATCGCCTGTGCCGCCAGGAACTCGCTGCGGCGGCGCGGCACGAAGACCCCGGGATCGAGGGTCACCCGGAGACCGCGGAACTCGGCCCAGCCGAGCACCTGCTCAAGGGGAAGCCCGGCGACGCGCCGGTCCACCATCACGGCGAGGTCGGCGGGGGTGCGCGCGGTGGAGGTGAGCAACTCGGCCTCGTCCTCGGCGAAGACGCAGCCGGCCGCTCTGAGCCGGGCCGTGATGGCGGAGGGAGTGAGGGAAAGCGGTGAAACTGACATGAAGCGCCCTTCCGGAATGCCGTGGGGCGCTCTCCCCGTCAGCCGCGTCGCGTCACGGGACCGACCGCGGAGGGAGAGAACCCGGCCTGAACTGGCGAAATGGGTCTCACCTCCTTGATCTTTCACTGCTGGAGAGGGCAGCTTATCGGAGCCCGTCACAGACCCGCAAAGCGGTACGGGCCGGGAGGGGAGCCCCGCCGCGCGAAGGGGACGCGCGACGGGACACGGCCACCACGGCACCAGGCCGCACGGGGCTGAGGGCCTCCAGGAAGACGCCCGCTGACCGGGTGACGGCGGGCCGCCGTCACGGCGCCTTCCTGGCCATGGCCTCCGTCAGACGTGCGGCCGCTAGGGGGACAGCAGCGCCGCCGGGTCGCGCTCCGGCGGGCCCGCCGGCCACCACTGGCCGTCGTTCAGGGTGAACGGGTACCAGCGGCCGTCGCGGCCGTAGCGGAGCTGGCGGTCGCCGCCGATGGTCCACCGGTTGCGGGACAGCTCCGTGGGCGGCGGCTCCTCACCCTCCCACGCGGCCTCCAGCACGGCCCGGGCCCTGGCCAGCTCGTGGCGGGGCGGCGTCCAGGGCGACTCCAGCGCGTCGAGCCCGTCGGCGCCGCCGTACCGCCAGGCCCGCACCGCGGCGTCCAGGCCGAGGTCCAGGTCGTGGTCGGCGGCGAGCCGCACCCGGTCCTGGTACTCGGTCAGGACGGCCGGCTCCCGGCCGAGGGCCGCGGCGGCGAGCACGTCACGCGCCCGGGACGCGGCCGAGGCGGCCAGCACCTCCAGCGCGGCGACGTCCACGCCGGGCGCGGGTTCGAGCCGGAGCGGCGTGAACGCGACGTCGAGCGGCGGCGGCTCGGGCAGCGGCGGCAGCCCGGCCCCCGCCGCCTCGGCCGCGAACACCTCGGCCGCGGGCACACCCTCCAGGCGCTCCGTCTCCGGGCCCTCGCCGAGGTCCGTCCCGGCGATGTCCTTCCCGCCGACGACCGTGCCGCCGGCCGTGAGGTCCCCGGGCCGCGCGGCGTCGGCTCCGGTCTCGGCGGCGGCGCCCGCCCGCGGCGGGGAGCCGTCCGAGGCGCCGCGAGCGGCCCCCGCGGCGCTGTGATCCAGGAGCGCCCGCACCAGGTCGTCCCGGCCGCGCCCCCGCAGGAGCAGCAGCACGAACGGGTCGGCGTCCAGCAGCCAGGACGCCTGGTAGCACAGCGCCGCCGCGTGCGGGCACGGGTGACCCCAGTCGGGGCAGGAGCACTCCGGTTCGAGGTCGCCGACGGCGGGCAGCAGCGGCACGGCCGCGTCCTCGGCCGCCTCCACCAGGTCGTGCGGCACGTCGCCGTCGAGCAGGGCGGCGATGTGGCCGGCCTTGGCCGTGACCTGGTCGAGGAAACGGTCCCATTCGGCGGCGGTGAGCCGTTCGACCCGCACCACCGTGTCGTACTCGCCCTCGGTGACCGCCGCCAGCCGGCCCGGGCTGACCGTGATGGGGCCGACCTGGCCGGTCTTGGCGTAGGCGCGGCCCTTGCGCAGCAGCCCCTGGTCGAGGGACGTGTCCTCCAGGGCCTTGATCCAGGCCAGGCCCCACCAGGTGGTGGCGAAGCGGGCGCCGGCCCGCTGACGGGGGAAGGCGGGGAATCCTCTGACGGCGTTCATCTCAGCTCCACCAGTGCGGCGAGTTCGGCGTCGGTCAGTTCGGTGAGGGCGGCCTCGCCGGAGGCCAGCACGGCCTCGGCCAGGGAGCGCTTGGCGGCCAGCATCTGGGCGATGCGGTCCTCGATGGTGCCCTCGGCGATCAGCCGGTGGACCTGCACGGGCCGGGTCTGGCCGATGCGGTAGGCGCGGTCGGTGGCCTGGTCCTCGACGGCCGGGTTCCACCAGCGGTCGTAGTGGATGACGTGGTCGGCGCGGGTGAGGTTGAGGCCGGTGCCCGCGGCCTTGAGCGACAGCAGGAAGACCGGCGCCCGGCCGTCCTGGAAGCGGCGGACCATCTCCTCGCGGCGGGCGACCGGCGTGCCGCCGTGCAGGAGCTGGGTGGTGACGCCGCGCTCCGCCAGGTGCCGTTCGAGCAGCCGGGCCATCGCGACGTACTGGGTGAAGACGAGCACGGCGCCGTCCTCGGCCACGATGGTGTCGACCAGTTCGTCCAGCAGCTCCAGCTTGCCGGAGCGGCCGGTCAGGCGGGGCGCCGCCTCGTGCAGGTACTGGGCGGGATGGTTGCAGATCTGTTTGAGCCCGGTGAGGAGCTTGACGATGAGCCCGCGCCGGGCCATGCCGCGGGCCTCGGAGATCTGGGTCATGATCTCGCGCACGACCGCCTCGTACAGTCCCGCCTGCTCGGTGGTGAGCGCGACCGGGCGGTCGGTCTCGGTCTTGGGCGGCAGCTCGGGCGCGATGCCGGGGTCGCTCTTACGGCGGCGCAGCAGGAACGGGCCGACCAGCCGCGACAGCCGCTCGGCCGCCTCGGCGTCGCCGGACTCGGCGGGCCTGGCCCAGCGGGCGCGGAAACGGGCCAGCGGGCCGAGCAGACCGGGCGTGGTCCAGTCGAGGATGGCCCACAGCTCCGACAGGTTGTTCTCGACGGGGGTGCCGGTGAGGGCGACGCGGGCGGCGGCCGGGATCTCGCGCAGCGCCTTGGCGGTGCCGGAGGCGGGGTTCTTGACGTGCTGGGCCTCGTCGGCCACCAGCAGCCCCCACGGGTGCGCGGCCAGGCGGGCGGCGTCGAGGCGCATGGTGCCGTACGTGGTGAGGGCGAAGCCCTCCTCCGGCAGGGTGCGGGCGGCGCCGTGGTAGCGGCGCACGGGCACGCCGGGGGCGAAGCGGGTGATCTCGCGCTCCCAGTTGCCGAGCAGCGAGGCGGGACACACCACGAGCGTCGGCCCGCCGCCGCCCTCGCCGGCCCAGTGGTCGCGCAGGTGCAGATGGAGGGCGATGAGCGTGATCGTCTTGCCCAGGCCCATGTCGTCGGCCAGGCAGCCGCCGAGCCCGAGGGAGGTCATGCGGGCCAGCCAGCGCAGCCCGTGGAGCTGGTAGTCGCGCAGGGTGGCGGCCAGCCCGTCGGGGGCCGGGATGTCGAGGGGCTCGGCCAGCCGGTCGCGCAGCTCGGCCAGCCAGGCGCTCGGCTCGACCGGCACCTGCTCGCCGTCGAGCTCCACGGCGCCGGTCAGCGCGGCGCCGAGCGCCTCCAGCCCGGTCAGCGGCTTGAGGTCGCGCTGGCGGGCCTTGCGCGCCACCTCGGGGTCGACGAGCACCCACTGGTCGCGCAGCCGGACGACCGGACGGTGCGACTCGGCCAGGGCGTCCATCTCGGCGGCGGTCAGCCGTTCGCCGCCGAGGGCGAGCCGCCAGTCGAAGCCGGTCAGGTGCCGTCCGCTGAGGAAGGAGGGCAGGTCGGAGGGCCGGTCGCGGTCGCCGACGACGGCGCGGGCGGTCAGGCCGCGTACCAGGTGGCGGGGCCAGTGCACCTCCACGCCGGCGGCGGCCAGCCGCTCGGCGGCGCCGGCCAGCAGCTCCTCCACCTCGCCGTCGGACAGCGCCAGCTCGTCGGGGACGGCGCTGTCGAGCAGCCGGGCCAGCGCGGGCCAGGCGTGGGAGGCGCGGCGCAGCGCCACGGTCACGTCGATGCGGGCCCGGCCGCCGAGCCCCGGGTCCTGGCCGCGCCACAGGGCTCCGGCGTCGACCACGAGGGACGGGTCGGCCTGCGCGTGGACCTGGACGACGGCGCGGAAGTCGTCCACGGCCGGGTCGCCCGCCTCCAGGCGCAGGGAGACCCGCACGCCCGAGTCGAGCGCGGACGACACCTCGCCCGCCCAGGCACGCAGCCGGCCGGCCTTGACCGGCTTGGCGGCGGCGAACATCGAGGTGCCGGTCGCGCGCACCGCGCCGGGGGAGCGGGGCATGGCGTCGGCGACCGCGTCCAGGAACGCCCGCACGTGCCGCTCGGCGTCGGGCAGCAGCACGCTCTCCCCACCGGGGGAGGGCACCAGCACGCCCTCCCCACCGGGGGAGGGCGGCGGCACGTCCTTCCCACCGGCGGAGGGCGGTGGTGCGGGGGCGCCGCCGGGTGCGGGCAGGGGCTGGGCGCGGGCGGCGGCGGGCATGGCGGCGGCCAGCTCGCGCACGCGCTGGAGGTCGGCGGCGTCGAACGGCCCCGCCCGCCAGGCGTCGTGGTCGCCGTCCGTCACCCCGGGCAGGATGCGTCCCCGGGCGACGAGCTGGAGGGCGAGGACCGCGGCCGCTCCCCAGAACCGGGCGGCGGGGTGCGCGGCGGCGTCGTGGCGGGCGCGGGCCAGGGCCGCGACGGCCTCGCCCACGGGCAGCCGCGTGGCGGGCGCCCGGCGGATCCGCACAGTCCCGTCGCCGGCGTCCTCGGCCACCTCGACCATGCCGCCGCCGTCCGGGGCCCCGTCCGCCGCGAGGAAGACCATCCGGCCGGACCTGGGCGGATCGCCCGGCTCGAAGAGGACCGCCTGCCGTACCAGATCCGTTGATGCGCTCACGGCCGTACAGTGTACGGTACATGGGGCTGTGGTTTACCACACCCCAGATCGGGCGTTCGCCTCATTACCGGCATATGCGATCATCCATAGCCTTAAAGGCATGACTGACTGGGTGGTTGGACTCATGGAGGACCTCGGCGCCCCGGGGGCCGGGATCGCGATCGCGCTGGAGAACCTGTTCCCGCCGCTGCCGAGCGAGGTGATCCTGCCGCTGGCGGGCTTCACGGCGAGCCGGGGCGAGATGGACCTGCTCGACGCGCTGGTGTGGACGACGCTGGGCTCGGTGGTGGGTGCCCTCGCGCTGTACTGGGTCGGCGCCCTGCTCGGCCGGGACCGGGTGCTGGCGATCGCGGCGAGGATGCCGCTGGTCAAGCCCGCCGACATCGAGAAGACCGAGGCGTGGTTCCTCAGGCACGGCCGCAAGACGGTGTTCTTCGGCCGGATGGTGCCGCTGTTCCGCAGCCTCATCTCGATCCCGGCGGGCGTGGAGCGGATGCCGCTCACGACGTTCCTGGCCCTGACGACCGCCGGCAGCCTCACCTGGAACACCGTCTTCGTGATGGCCGGCTACCTGCTCGGCGAGCAGTGGGAGCTCGTGGAGACCTACGTCGGCGTCGGCACGAACGTGGTGATCGCCCTGATCGTCGTCGCGGTGCTGGTCTTCGTCGGCGTGCGGCTGGCCGAGCGGCGCAAGGGGCGGCATGCGTCACGTCGCTGAGGGAGCCCGGGTGGCCGGGGCGGTGGCGCTGGGCGCGGTCACGGCCCCGCTGGAGGCGGTGTTCCTCCTGCTGGCGCTGCCGTTCCTCGGCAATCCGAACGTCTCGGGCGCGGCCGCCCGCCTGGCCGCGCTGGAGGTGCGCCGGCTCCGCCTCGACCCGGCCGCCCTGGGCCTGAGCGCCGGACCCGCCGGACAAGCCCCTGGAATCGCCGGGGCCGCCGGGCGCCCGCACGAGGGCCGGGCACGGCCCGCCGGCGCGCGGGCGCTGCGGTTCCTGACGCTGCGGCTGCCGGTCGGGGTGCTGGGCGGCCTGGTGGTGACGCTGTTCGTGTTCGGGGCCGCCACGGCGCTCGCCGCGCTGCGGGCGTGGCTGGGCGGCCAGCCGTTCGACGGCATGGAGCCCACCCCGCTGCTGGTGACCTACCTGCTGGTCGCCGGGTTCGTGGGGCTGTTCATCAGCGTCTCCGGCATGATCGGCGTGTACGCGGTGGAGCGGCGCCTGGCCTGGGCGGTGCTCGCGCCCGACCGCACCGAGGCGCTGGAGCGCCGGATCGCCGAGCTGTCCGAGAGCCGGGCCGGGATCGTGGCGGCGGTCGACTCCGAGCGGCGCCGCATCGAGCGCGACCTGCACGACGGGCTCCAGCAACGCCTGGTCGCCCTGTCGATGCTGATCGGCCGCTCGCGCCGGGGCCGGCCGGAGCTGCTGGACCAGGCGCACGAGGAGGCGCAGCGGGCGCTGGCCGAGCTGCGCGAGGTGGCCTGGCGGGTGTACCCGAGCGGCCTGGACGCCCTCGGCCTCGGCGACGCCCTCGCCGGGGTGGCCGAGCGGTCGAGCGTGCCGGTGACCGTGACCTGCGACCTGGCGGGACGGCCGCCGATGGCGGTCGAGACGGCCGCGTACTTCGTGGTGTGCGAGGCCGTGACCAACGCCGCCAAGCACGCCGGCGCGGCCCGCATCGCGGTGGACGTCCGTCGCGACGGCGCGGCGCTGGTCGTGCGGGTGGAGGACGACGGCGCGGGCGGCGCCGACCCGGCCGGCAGCGGCCTGTCGGGGCTGGCGCGCCGGGTGGCGGCGTTGGACGGGACCTTCGAGGTGACGAGCCCGCCGGGCGGGCCGACGACGATCGTGGTGGAGCTGCCGTGCGGGTGATTCTGGCCGAGGACTCGACCCTGCTGCGCGAGGGTCTCATCCGGCTGCTGGTGGAGGAGGGGCACGAGGTCCCGGCCGCCGTGGGCGACGGCGCGTCGCTGGTGGAGGCCGTGGCCGAGCACGCGCCTGACGTGGTGGTCGTGGACGTGCGCATGCCGCCCACCCATACCGACGAGGGGCTGCGCGCGGCGCTGGAGATCCGCCGCCGGTGGCCGGGGGTGCGCCTGCTGGTGCTGTCGCAGTACGTCGAGAAGAGGTACGCGGCCGAGCTGATGAGCGGCGACGTCGAGGGCGTCGGCTACCTGCTGAAGGACCGGGTGGCGCAGGTGGCCGACTTCCTGGACGCGCTGGAGCGGGTGGCGGCCGGGGGAGCGGCGTTCGACCCGGAGGTGGTGCGCCAGCTCCTGGCCCGTACCACGCAGGTGGACCCGCTGGCCCGGCTGACGGCCCGCGAGCGCGAGGTGCTGGAGCGGATGGCGCAGGGCCTGACCAACGCCTCGATCGCGCAGGAGCTGCACGTGTCGCAGAGCGCGGTGGAGAAGCACGTCAACGCGCTGTTCGACAAGCTGCGTCTCTCGCACGTCACGGGCTACAGCCGCCGGGTGCTGGCCGTGCTGCGCTTCCTGGAGTCCTGACCCGGGGCGCCGCGCGCGCCGGGCCCTCCGTTCAGCACGCCGGTCTTGACAAAAAAATTTGTCGGTGAGACGGTGGGGGCACCTCGAAACGGGCTTTTGTGAACGGAGACGCGGATGCGGAAGATCGTCGCGGGACTGTTCGTCTCGCTGGACGGCGTGGTGGAGTCACCGGAGAAGTGGCACTTCCCGTACCTGAACGACGAGATGGCGCGGATCGTCGCCGACCAGATGCGGGAGGCCGACACCATGCTGCTCGGCCGCCGCACCTACGAGGAGTTCGCCGCCTACTGGCCGAACCCCGAGCCGCAGGCCGCCGACCTGGCCGGCTACATGAACGGCACCCCCAAGCACGTCGTCACCACCACCCTGCGCACGGCCGGGTGGCAGAACTCCACGATCGTGCGGGGCGACCTCCCGGTCGCGCTCAAGGAGCTCAAGGAGCGGCCGGGCAAGGACATCTCGATCACCGGCAGCCCCACACTGGTGCGCTCGCTGCTGGCCGGCGGCCTGCTGGACGAGCTGCGCCTGCTCATCCACCCGATCGTGGTGGGCCGGGGCGCCAAGCTGTTCGCCGACGGTGAGCAGGTGCCGCTGCGGCTCCTCGGCAGCCGCACCCTGGAGACCGGCGTCATCCACGCGACCTACGGAAGGGCCTGACCATGCCGACGACCACCAGCACCAAGACCGTCGCCGCCAAGCTCCTGGTCAAGCCCGGCACCGCCGTCTGGGTGTCCGACCCGGCCCACCGGAGCCTGGTCGAGCCGCTGCCCGAGGGCGCCCGGCACGCGGACGGCCTCGGCGAGGCGGACGTCGCCGTGCTCTTCGCCGCCGACGCCGCCTCGGCCCGCCGGCTGCTGGACGAGCACCGCGCCGCGCTGACCGGTCCGTCCGTGCTGTGGGTGGCCTATCCGAAGGGCAACCGGTCCGACGTCAACCGCGACACGCTGTGGCCGATCGTCGGCGCGTACGGCCTGCGGCCCAACGGGCAGGTGGCCGTGGACGAGGTGTGGTCCGCGCTGCGCTTCCGCCCGCTGAAGGAGGGCGAGGCGCCGTTCACGGGCGGCCGCTGAGCGCCCCGCCGGCGCGGCGGGACGCTCCGACCAAGGCACGTCGGGGGTCAGGGCGTGAGGGAGCGCAGGCGGGAGCGGATGGCCGTGGCGGTGGCCGCACTGGCCTCCCAGCTTCCGTCCAGTGGGGTGATGGTGACGTTGCCGGCCGCCAGCAGCGTGCGGTCGGCGTCCTGCACCGGGTCGGGGCCGGGGTCGGCGATCGGGACGATCCGGTAGCACAGGGCGCACGCCTCCGGCGCGGGCGTGTAGCCGGCGCCGTACGGCAGCGAACTGCCCAGGTGGGCCATGCTCACCGTGCCGTTCGGCGTGACGGGGTAGTTGACGTTGAGCGCGGTGCGGGCCGGCAGCACGGGGCCGCCGTTCGCGGTGGCCGACAGCCGGTTCACCAGCCGTACGGTGAACTCGATCGACCGGGCGGCGCTAGGCACGGAGCTGCCGTCGCGGGCGACGCTGACCGCGATGGCGGGGACGCCCGCCACGAGGGCGGTGATGGCGGCGCCGACCGTGCCGGAATAGGTGGCGGAGGCGGCCACGTTCTCGCCCGGGTTCGGGCCGGAGACGACCAGGTCGGGCAGGTCGCCGGCGAATGGGACGCGGGTGCCGAAGGAGACCGCGTCGCTGGGGCTGCCGCCGACCGCCCAGCCGTGGTCCTGCTTGGCGGCCTCGATCGTGCCGCCGAACCTGGCGTTGATCATGGTGCCGGAGGCGCTGGCGTCGGCGGCCGGGGCGACGACCGTGACCTCGTGCCCGGCGGCCTCCAGAGCCTCGCGGAGCTGCTGGAGGTAGGTCGAGGAGTAGCCGTCGTCGTTGGTCAGCAGGATGCGCAGAGGCTGCCGGTGGAGCGCCTGCGCCGGGGCGGTGCCCGCGGTCAGGAACGCGAGGAGGAGGAGGGGGACGAGGGCGAGGCGTTTGAACACGTGGATCTCCTTGCCGAGCACCGTTGCCGACACGTGGCGGAGCTCGCTCACGTGACGGCTTGGACGGTATGCGCGCCCCGCGCCGCCCGGCCACCTGCAAACCCCCTCAACCAACCCCAGATGAACCCCAGGTGAACCCCGAGTGAACGCCTGTCCGGGCCGCCGCTCAGCCGAGGGCGCGGTTGACGGCCGCCACGTACCGGTAGAAGTCCTTCGTGCGGTTCGCGGGGTCCTCGACCCACGCCCGCGCCAGCTTGCCCTCCTTGAAGAACCGCTCCCGCTGGCCGCGGCTGATCTCCAGCTGTACCCCCATGCCCCGGCGGTTCCGGTTGGCGATGTTCTGGGGGCTGTCACCGCCGATCTCCTCGGGCACGGACGACGAGACGCCGAACCCGGCGGCCCGCAGCTCCGCCTTGACCTTCCTGATCAGCGCCGTGTCCCGGCCGCCGACGTAGGTGACGGCGTCGGAGCCCGACGCCGCGTGCCAGGAGATGGTGCGGTCGACCCCCGCCACCACCTTCAGCGCCCGGGGCTCGTCGAAGTGCGTGGCGGTGATGTGCAGGTCGCTGTTGCCCGTGGCCTTGATGCCTTCGAACGCGTAATAAACGTCCTTGCGGCCCGCGGCCTGGTCGGCGAGCTGCGACGTCGGCGCCTCGATGGCGCCGCCGTGGATCGCGATGTGCGCCACCTTCGCCCCGCGGGGGACGCGCACGACGCGCCGGTAGTCCTTGCCCTCGACCTCGTGGGCGGACAGCTCAGCGTAGTCGGCGTAGACGTCGTCCGCAGACGCGGACGCAGACGCGGACGCAGACGCAGACGCAGACGCGGACGCTGCCGCGGGCCGCGCGGGCGCGGCGAGAGCGGCGGGGGCGAGGCTCATCACGAGCACGTTCGCGACGGCGATGGACATGATTCTCTTCACGGGGGACCCTTCCGACGATCTTTCCGAGGGCCATCATGCCGCCTGCCGCCGCGCGTCGCTCCCTCCATGGTCCGATCCGCCTCCTCCACGGCGTGGCCGGACGCCTAGGCTGAGGCGCGTGATCAGCACGCGTGAGCTCAACCGGGCGACCCTGGCCCGCCAGCTGCTGCTCCGGCGGCACGCCATGCCGGCCCTGGAGGCCGTGGAGCACCTCGTCGGCCTGCAGGCCCAGGCCCCCTTCCCCCCGTACTTCGGCCTGTGGTCGCGCCTGGACGGCTTCACCCCCGACGAGCTGGCCCGGCCGCTGCTGGAGCGGGAGGCGGTGCGCCTGGTGCTCATGCGCGGCACCGTCCACCTCGTCACCGCCGCCGACGCCCTGACCCTGCGCCCGCTCACGCAGCCGCTCCTCGACCGCTACCTCAACGTCGCCCGCGGCCGTTCCCTCCAGGACGTGGACGCCGGCCAGCTCGCCAAGGCCATCCGCGAGGCCCTGGCGGAGCGGCCCCTGACGGCGACCGAGCTGGGCGCGCACCTGGCCGGGCGCTTCCCCGCCGCCACGCGGGACGACCTCGCCGTGGCCGTGCGCTGCGTGGTGCCGCTCGTCCAGGTGCCGCCCCGCGCCGTGTGGGGCAAGGCCGGGCGGACCGCGTTCGCGCCGATGGAGGACTGGCTCGGCCGGCAGCCGCACCCCGACCCGTCGCCGGAGCGGCTGGTGCTGCGCTACCTGGCCGCCTTCGGGCCCGCCACGGTCGCCGACGCCCAGGCCTGGTCCGGCCTGACCGGGCTCCGCGAGATCGTCGAGCGCCTGCGTGCCCAGCTCGTCGTCTTCCGCGACGAGCAGGGGCGGGAGCTGTTCGACCTG
This sequence comes from Nonomuraea roseoviolacea subsp. carminata, assembly GCF_024172185.1. Classification (GTDB taxonomy): domain Bacteria; phylum Actinomycetota; class Actinomycetes; order Streptosporangiales; family Streptosporangiaceae; genus Nonomuraea; species Nonomuraea roseoviolacea. Next base: position 8,776,261 of record NZ_JAMZEC010000001.1, on the reverse strand, counting down.
CCGGACGCGCCGCGTCCCGGCGCCGACGTGCCCGCGCCCGTACGGCTGGTCGCGCCGTTCGACAACGTGCTGCTCGGCCACGCCGACCGCACCCGGATCATCTCCGACGAGCACCGCAAGACGGTCATCACGATCAACGGGCAGGTGCTGGGCACGGTGCTGGCCGACGGGTTCGTGCGCGGGGTGTGGAAGCGCGAGGGGCCGGTGGTCACGGTCGAGCCGTTCGCGCCGCTGACGCCGGGGCAGGCGGAGGAGGTCAGGGCCGAGGCGCTGGCGCTGCTCGCCTTCGCCGAACCGGGCAAGGCGGACCGGCACGAGGTCAGGGGGATCGGCTCATGAGCGTCACGACGGGTGCGCGCCCGGCGGGGAGACGAACCGGGAGCCCGGCCGCGAGCCCGGCCGCGAGCCCGGCCGGGAGACGCGCGTGAGCCGGGGCCGGATGGGGGCCGCGGTGCTGGTCGCCGCGCCGCCCGAGCGGGTCTTCGCCGTGCTCACCGACTGGCCGCGCCACCACGAGTGGATGCTCCTGACCACCGCCCGGAGCAGCGGGCCCGACCAGGTGGAGGCCTTCACCGGGGTCGGCCCGCTGGGGTTCCTCGACACGATGACGATCACCCGCTGGGAGCCGCCGGGGCTCGTACGGGTCCGCCACACCGGGCGGCTGGTGCGGGGCGAGGGCGTCTTCCGGATCCGGCCGTACGGGGGCGGCAGCCGGGTGATCTGGGCCGAGGACCTGGACCTGCCGCTCGGGGCGGTGGGACGGCTGCTGTGGCCGCTGGCCAGGCCGTTCGCCGACGCGATGGCGCGGCTGTCGCTGCGCCGCCTGGCCCGCCTCGTGGAGTGACCTCACGCCGCGCGCCGGGCACGACCTCCGAGACCGTCCCCGGCGCCGCGAGCGCCTTGCCCGTCAGGCCGACCTCCCGTCCCCTGCTCGTGGCTCGTCAGGCCGACCTCCCGTCCCCTGCTCGTGGCTCGTCAGGCCGACTTCTCGCGCGGTCCCGCGTCGCGGCCGTCCGGCTCGCGGGGCACGAGGGTCGGGTTGACGTTGCCGAGGACGGTCTCGCGGGTCACCACGACCCGGGCCACGTCGTCGCGCCCAGGCACCTCGTACATGACGTTGAGCAGCACCTCCTCGACGATCGCCCGCACGCCGCGGGCGCCGGTGCGGCGCAGCAGCGCCTGCTCGGCGATCGCCTCGACCGCGCCGCGGGTGAAGTCGAGTTCCACGCCGTCCATCTCCAGCAGCCCGCGGTACTGCCTGAGCAGCGCGTTGCGGGGCTCGGTGAGCACGCGCACCAGCGCCTCGCGGTCCAGGCGCTCCAGCGTCGCCGTCACCGGCAGGCGGCCGACGAGCTCGGGGATGAGCCCGTAGGCGACCAGGTCGGACGGCATGACCCCGGCCAGCGAGCCGGCGCCGGGCTCGGAGCGGGCGCGCGGGACGGCGCCGAAGCCCGCGCCGCCGCGTCCCGTCCTGGCCTCCACGACGCGTTCCAGCCCGTCGAAGGCGCCGCCGCAGATGAACAGCACCCCGGTCGTGTCGATCCGGACGTGGTCCTGGTCGGGGTGCTTGCGCCCGCCCTGCGGGGGCACGCTCACCGTCGTCCCCTCGATGATCTTCAACAGGGCCTGCTGGACGCCCTCGCCGGAGACGTCGCGGGTGGCCGACGGGGTGCCGCCCCTGCGGGCGATCTTGTCGATCTCGTCGATGTAGACGATGCCGGTCTCGGCCCTGGCGACATCGTGGTCGGCCGCCTGGAGGAGCTTGACCAGGATGTTCTCGACGTCCTCGCCGACGTAGCCGGCCTCGGTGAGGGTGGTGGCGTCGGCGACGGCGAACGGGACGCCGAGCACCCGGGCCAGCGTCTGCGCCAGGTACGTCTTGCCGGAGCCCGTGGGGCCGATCATGAGGATGTTGGACTTGCCCAGCTCCACCTCGTCGCCCCGGCCGTGGCGGACGCGCTTGTGGTGGTTGTGGACGGCCACGGCGAGGGCGATCTTGGCGGCCGTCTGGCCGACGACGTACCGGTCGAGGAAGGCGTGGATGTCGCGCGGCGTGGGCGGCGCTTCTCGGTCGGCCGTCCCCGCGGCCTCCGCGCGTGCCTCCTCGCGCAGGAGCTCCGTGCACCGCGCGACGCAGTCGTGGCAGATGCAGATCTGCGCCGGGCCGGCGATGAGCCTCGCGACCTCGGCCTGGCTCCTGCCGCAGAACCCGCACTTCAGCCCGGGCGCCATCCGCGCGCCTCCCTTGCCCCTCGCGCTGTCAAGATCAGATGATGACATCATCTGAATGGCGACGGTATCTTGGTTCCGGACGCGGCGCAAACGCGCGGACGGGAGGACGATGGCCCGGCTCAGCAGGGCGGAGCTGCAACGGCTCAACCGCTCGAAGGTGGTCGAGGCGGCGCGCGGGGAGTTCGCGGAGCGGGGCTTCGGCGGCGCCACCATCGACGGCATCGCCGGACGGGCGGGGCTGACGCGGGGAGCCGTGTACTCGAACTTCCCCGGCAAGCGGGCCCTGTACTTCACGGTCCTGGCCGAGCTGTCCCGCGCCGCCGAAACCGGTCCCGGCGCGGCCGCCCGGGCGCGCACGGCGCGGGAGGCGCTGGGGGGGTTCGCGCGGGCATGGGTGACGCGGCTGCCGCTGGTGAGCGGCGACCCGGGCGACCCCGCCGGTGAGGGCCGTCTGCCGGTGGACCTCATGCCGGAGGTCCTCGCCGACGAGCGCCTGCGGGCGGTGGTCTCGGGGCTGCGCCGGCTCGACGCGCTGCTGCTCGGGCTGGCCCTGGAGCGCATGGACGCCCTCGCCCCGGAACGCGGGGGTCTCCGGGCGCGGGAAGCCGCAGCCGAGGGGCAGGCCGGAGCCGGGGCGGCGGGGAGCGGGCGCCGGGTGCGGGTGGCCGAGGCGGCGCTGACGACGTTGAGAGGGGCGAGCGAGCTGGCCGTCGCCGCGCCCGGCTTCGTGGAGCCGTTCGACCTGGTCGCGGTGGGTGAGGAGCTGGCGGGGCTGGACCTGGACGACCGGTGGGCGCCGCCGCCGGTCGTCCCGCCCGTCCAGCCGGCCGACGCCCCCTGGCCGGCCGGCGCTCTCGGTCCGGGCGGCGACGTCTCCTGGCCGGGGTCCGAGCCGGGTGGGGTTCGCGCCGCCGACGGAGAGGCGGGGTCGGCGCGGGGCGGTGGCCTCGGGGCCGAGGGGGTGGGCGCGGAGGACGGCGTGGTGGCGGTGCTCGGGCTGCTGGAGGCCGGCGCCGCGGAGGAGGCCGTGCGGGCCGCGCCGCCCGGCGTGCCGGTGACCGTGGCCCTGGCCGGCGGGGACCCGGCGGAGCAGGCGCCGCTCACGCGGCTGTGGCTCGCCGACGTGACGCGCTGCCTGCGCGAGGCGTTCCCGCCCCGGGCGTGGCCCCTGCTGCGCGTGGCGTACGACGACACGGGCGCGCTGGCCGCCGCGGCCGGAGTCCCCGCGGCCACGGACGACACGATCGCCGCGGTGCGGGTGCGGGACGGCCGGATCGTCGCCCGCGCCGACGGCCCCGGCGCCTGCCACGCCATCGCCTCCAGCGTCCGGCTTGCCACCGTGTGAGCGGGCTCCGAGCCCGACGCGCCGCGCGTCCCCCGGGCTGCCTGATATGATTTGTTTCACCGCTTGAGCCTTCTCGCCCGGACCACGTCCGCCGAGGAGGCTTTTTTGCGTGTCCGCGACCGGGCGTCAGCCCCGATCGCCGCCGTGCACCGGCCCGCCCTCCCGCGTTTCCGCACCCAAGGAGATCCATGCTCGACAGCACCACCGTGCCCGCCGCCGCCGCGGGCACCTGGAAGCTCGGCGACCTGACCGTCAACCGCGTCGGGTTCGGCGCGATGCGCCTCACGGGCACCGCCCCGTTCGACATGGGAGAGCCGAGCGACCGCGAACGATCCATCCGCGTGCTCCGCCGCGCGGTCGAGCTGGGCGTCAACCACATCGACACCGCCGCGTTCTACTTCTCGTCGCTGCGCTCGGCCAACGAGCTCATCAACCGGGCCCTGGCGCCGTACCCGGACGACCTCGTCATCGTCACCAAGGTCTGGCCCGGCCGCAACGCCTCGGGCGAATGGTCGTGGGCCACGCCGGAGCAGCTGCGCGGCCAGGTCGAGGAGAACCTGCGCCAGCTCGGCCGCGACCACCTGGACGTCGTGAACCTGCGCGTCCCCCCGAGCCGGCGGACCGGCTCGATCGCCGAGCACTTCGGCGCCCTGGCCGCGCTGCGCGACGCCGGGCTCATCCGCCACCTCGGCGTCTCCAACGTCACGCCCGGGCACCTGGCCGAGGCCCGCTCCATCGCCCCGGTGGTCTGCGTGCAGAACCCCTACGGCATCGGCGCGCCCGCCGACGACCAGGAGTTCGTACGGACGTGCGGCGAGCAGGGCATCGCCTTCGTGCCGTTCTTCGCGATCGCCGGCGAGGGGGCCGAGGCGGGCGCGACCGGGACCGAGAGCGACGTGGTGCTCGCCGTCGCGCGGGCGCACGGCGCGACCCCCGCCCAGATCCGGCTGGCGTGGACCCTGCAGCAGGGACCCCACGTGCTGGCCATCCCGGGCACGAGCAACCCCGACCACCTGGCCGACAACGTCGCCGCGGGCGCCCTGCGGCTCTCGGACGCCGAACTGGCGCTCCTGTCGGGCGGCCACTGATCACATCGCGCGGACTGTCCGGCCCGCCGGTCGCTACCATCACCGGATGCTCACTCTTCCGGCGGCGGAACCGGCGCGGCGGGCCGGGCGGCGCCTGGCCTGGCTCGACGCGCTGCGCGGCGTCGCCGCGCTGGTGGTGGTCTTCGAGCACGCCCTGCGGCCGCTGTTACCGGAGGCGCACGGCCCGGTCAAGGCCGTCTTCGACCCCGGCTGGTACGGGGTGATGGTGTTCTTCCTGGTCAGCGGCTACATCGTGCCCGCGTCGCTGGAGCGGCGCGGCAGCGTCCGCGACTTCTGGATCTCGCGGGTGTTCCGCCTGTATCCGCTGTTCGGCGTGGGCGTGGCCGGCATGGCGCTGCTCGTGGCGGCAGGCTGGGACGACGCCCACATCTGGTGGAGCTCCCGGCCGCTGTCCATGGCCCTCGGCCACCTGACGATGCTGCAGAACCTGCTCTACGTCCCGAACGTGGTCAACGTGCTGTGGACCCTCTCCTACGAGATGGCCTTCTACCTGCTGCTGACCGCGATGTTCACCCTCGGCGCGCACCGGGCGAGCCTCACCGGCGCGCTCGGCTTCACCGCCGTGGCCGTCCTGGGCGGGAGCGCCCTGCCGGTGGCGCTGCTGTCGGCCGGCGGGGCGGGCCGGATGCTGGCGTCCGTGCTGGCCGTGACGGCGGTGCTGGCGGCGTCGCTGGCCGCGGTCCTCAAGGGCTCGGCCGGGGTACGGCGCGCCGGCGCGGTCGTCCTCGGGGCGACCGTGCTGGTGCTGCTGCTGGTCAACCAGAGCTATCCCGGCCCGTGGCAGGGGCTGCTGATCCTGGCCACCATGTTCGCGGGCACCGCGCTGTACCGGGCCGAGCGGGGCGAGATCACCTGGGGCCGGGCCGGTTGGGTGGCTCTGGTGCCGCTGGCCGCCCTCTGGCTGGGGCGCGACGAGCCCGGCCTGCAGACGGCCACGGCCGCCGCGTGGATCACCTTCGCCGCCGGGATGGCCCTGCGGCGCCGCGGGGTGCCGGCGGCGCTGGCCTGGCTCGGGCTGGTCAGCTACTCCGTCTACCTGCTGCACCCGCTGCTGCTGGAGAGCGTCGAGTGGTTCTGGCCCGAGCCGGCGACCGTTCCGCTGGGCTCGCGGCTGGCCGTCCTGGCCGGCGTGGTGGCGCTGCTCCTCGGGCTGAGCGCCCTGACCTGGCGGCTGGTCGAGGCCCCGGCCCAGCGGCTCGGCCGGCGCCTCGTCGTCGGCGGCGAGGCCGCTCGCCGGCCGCTCACGCCTGGCGCGTCGGAAGGACCACGACCTGGCGCAGGTTGACGTGGCGCGGGCGGCTGGTGGTGTAGGCGATCAGGTCGGCCACGTCGTCCGCCGCCAGCGGGCCGATCGCCGACACCATCCCGTCGAGCTGGCCGCTCAGCTCGGCGTTGTCGATGTGGTCGGCCAGCTCGGTGGAGGTCAGGCCGGGCTCGATGTTGGTGACGCGCACGTCCTGCCCGCCCAGCTCGGTGCGCAGCGTCGCCGACAGGTGCGTGAGCGCCGCCTTGGTCGCCCCGTACACCGCGTAGTTCGGGAAGCTCACGTGGGCCCCGATGGAGGAGACGTTGACCAGGTCGGCGCTCCGGCCGTCGGCCGCCGCGGCGACGAGGTCCGGGACGAAGGCACGGATGACGCGCAGCGCCCCGCTCAGGTTCGTGTCGATCATGCGGGCCCACTCGTCCTCGCGGCCGTCGGCGATCGGGTTGGGCAGCATGACGCCCGCGGAGTTCACCACCAGGTCGACCGGCCCGTACACCTCGTGGACCCGGGCCGCGGCGGCGGCGACGCTGCCGGAGTCGGTGACGTCGGCCGTCACCGCCAGCGCCCGGCCGCCCTCGGCGTTGATCTTGGCCACCAGCTCGTCGAGCCGCTCGGCGCGCCGGGCCAGCAGGGCCACGCGGGCGCCGTGGGCGGCCAGGAGGCGGGCGGTGGCCTCACCCATGCCGCTGGCGGCCCCGGTGACGACGGCGGTACGGGTGGAAAGAGCGTCGTAGCTCATGATCGGTTGCTCCTCGTCGCAAGGTGTCGCGTCTGCCGGGCTTCGTCCCCGGCCGACGTCACCATCCTGCGCCGCCCGCGCCGCCGTACCCAGGGTGAGGCTCATCCTGGGTCTGGCAGTACCAGGTTGGACGCTCCGGAGTTTGCCTAGGCTGTGTCCCATGAGTAGTGATCTGGGCGATTTCCTGCGTTCGCGACGGGCGCGCATCCAGCCGCAGGAGCTCGGCCTGCAGCCGTACGGCCGCCGCCGCGTGCCCGGGCTGCGCCGCGAGGAGGTCGCGCAGCTGGCGGGCGTGAGCGTCGACTACTACATCCGCCTGGAGCAGGGGCGGGGGCAGAGCGTGTCGGACGCGGTGCTCGACGCCGTCGCCCGGGTGCTGCGGCTGGACGAGGTCGAGCAGGCGCACCTGCGCGACCTGGCCCGGCCCGAACGGCAGGAGCCGCCCCAGGAGAGCCGCCCGCGCCCGGGCGGGCAGCGGGTGCGGCCGGGGATGCGGCTGGTCGTGGAGTCGGTGAGCGGGCCCGCGTTCCTGCTGGGCCGCTACCTGGACGTACTGGCCTGGAACGCCCTCGGCGACGCCGTGCTCGGCTTCTCCGAGCGTCTGTCCCGCTTCGGCGAACGCGGCCTCAACCAGCCGCGCGACGCCTTCCTCAACCCCGCCGCGCGGGAGTTCTACGTCGACTGGCCCGCCGTGGCCGCCGACACCGTGGCCTTCCTGCGGCTGGAGGCCGGGCGGCGCCCGCGCGACAAGCGGCTGGCGGCGCTGGTCGGCGAGCTGTCCCTGGCCAGCGAGGAGTTCCGCCGCCTGTGGGCCGACCACCAGGTGAAGGAGAAGACGTTCGGCGTCAAGCGGATGCTGCACCCGATCGTGGGCCGGCTCGAGGTGGGCTACGAGGCGCTGGCGCTGCCCGGCGACCCGGACCAGATGCTGGTCGTCTTCACGGCCGCGCCCGGCTCGGAGGCCGCGGAGAAGCTCGCGGTGCTGGCGAGCTGGTCGGCCGTCCCGTCCCTGCCGGCGTCGTGATCGCGCCGCCCGGTACGGTGTGCCGGCGAACCCTCTGTGACGGAAGGCGGCATCGTGAAGGGCGTGAGCGTGGGTCGGGATACTGCGGCTTCGGGCGGTGACGGCGTCGAGGCGGACGGCTCCGGTGGTGTCGGGGGCGCGGGCGTCGTCGTGCGTGCGGGCGGCGGGCTCGTGAAGGCGGCGGCGTGAGCGGGCACCGGCTGTGGCCGGGGGAGCCGGGCGAGCGGATCACCGCGTACCCGGTGCCCTCGAAGCGGCCCGCGCCGGCCGTCGTGGTGCTGCCGGGCGGCGGGTACACGCGCCTGGCCGAGCACGAGAACGAGCCCGTGGCGCGGTGGCTGAACACCCTGGGCATCGCCGCGTTCGCGCTCCACTACCGGGTGGCGCCGCACCGGCATCCGCTGCCGCTGCTGGACGCGGCCCGGGCGGTGCGCTGGGTGCGGGCCCACGCGACGGACCACGGGGTGGACCCGGAGCGGGTCGGGGTGCTGGGCTTCTCGGCCGGCGGGCACCTGGCGGGACTGCTGGCGACCGAGACGGGACCGGCGCTGGCGGAGGGCCCGCACGACGAGGTGGACGCTCAGGAGGCGCGCCCGGACCTGGCGGTGCTGTGCTACCCGGTCGTCACCCTGACCGGGCCCGCCGCCCACGCCGGGTCGGTGGCGGCCCTGCTCGGACCCGGGCAGGAGGCCGGAGATCCCGCCGAGCTGTCGATCGAGCGGCGGGTGGGGCCGCGCACCCCGCCGGTGTTCGTGTGGCACACCGCCGACGACGCCTCGGTGCCGGTGGACAACGCCCTGCTCCTGACGAGCGCGCTGGCCCGGCACGGGGTGCCGGTCGAGGCGCACGTGTACCCGAACGGGGCGCACGGGCTGGGGCTGGCCGTAGGCGACCCGGTGGTGGGTGACTGGACCAGCCGGTGCGCCGTCTTCCTGCGGTCACACGGCTTCACCGGCTGAGGTCCGCGCCGACTCGGGCGGATGTCGGGTGTCGCGGGCCGGCGGGGAACCGGTGTGTCCCCGCCGGCCCGCGCTGATCAGCGGCCGGCCGGCGGCGGCGCCTGGTAGCGCAGCACCACGCCGCCTTCGCCGTTCTCGTCCGCCTGGGACGCGTTCTCGTCCGTCGGGGACGGACTGTCATCGCAGCGCTCGAAGCCGGCCTTCTCCAGCACCCGGATCGACGGCGGGTTGGACGGCTCCACGGTGGCGTGGACGCTCCTGACCCCCGGTGCCGCGTACGCGAACTCGGTCAGGGCCCGCACGGCCTCGGTGGCGTAGCCGCGGCCCTGCCGGGACTCCACGATCCCGTACCCGATCTCCAGCGCGCCGTCGGACGGCGGCCAGAACAGGCCGATGGACCCGACCACCAGACCGCTGTCACGCTCGATGACCTGGCGGTGACCGTAGGGGCCGAGCCAGGCGGGGTGCTCGGCGAACAGGCCGGCGATCACCTGGTCGCCCTCGGCGGGGAAGTCGGCGGCCCAGTGGGCGCCCCGGTCTCCGCGCAGGACGGCCTCGACCTCCGTGACGGTCCAGGGCCGCAGGATCAGGCGGGCGGTGGTCAGGTCGGGAACCGGCTCGGCGGCGGGCGCCCCGGGCATGGAAGAGGACTGCGTGGATGAAGACGTGGATGAAGACATGGTGACACTCCTGGTCGTGGTTCGAACGACCGGCCCGCGTCCTAGACGCGCGGGGCCGGGATGATGGCGTGCCGATGACGGCCTGTGGCGGCCATATTCATCAACCTCCTCGTCCCGAAGCGCACGCGTTCCTCGCGCCGCGGCGACCCTAACAGCCTCCGACGATCACGGCAAACGGACGTCACCGGCTCCGGGCCACCACCGGCGCCGCCGTGACGCGCGGGTCAAAGGCCACGCAAAGCTACGGACCGTAGTCACATCGTCACCCATATGATCCTTACGTGGCCGACCCGGTGAATCACGAGCAGGACGCTGACCGACCTCCGTGCGCGTCACGGCGGGTGACACCCGTGCCGCCCTTCCCGGTGTACGAGCCGGAGCCGCCGCGCGGCATGGACCGGGTCACGGTCGCCACGCTGGCGGTCACGGCCGTGTCCGTGGCCCTGGGGGCCTGGCTGGGGATGTATCCGCCGGGTGCGGGCGCGCCGGACGCGCAGGCCAAGGGTTCCGGTACGGCCACGCTCGCGTCGCCCGCCGTACCGGAGCCTTCGGTGGACGGCGACGCGGGCCGGGCGGGAGCGGACGGCCGGCCGGGCACGCGCAGGACGCGGGTCCGCGCCGACGCTCGCTGGCACCATCACGCGCACGGCCCGGCCCGTGGTCGCGGCGGGCGCGACGCCAGAGGTGATGATCGCGGGGTTGCCGGAACCGATGGCCGTCATGGGGGCGCCCGTGGCGGCAAGGGTGACGATCGTGGGGGTGGTCGTTCCGGTGGGGATGACGGGCGCCGCAACGGCTCCGCGGACGACGCGGCGCGTGAGGGCATCCGTGCCGGGACCGCGCGTCCCGCCGCCCGGGAGGGCGCGCGGGACGGCGGGCGGGCGCGGCGCCCCCTCGCCGCGCGTGCGGTGACGCCGGCCCCCCGGCGGCAGCCTTCTCCTGCTCCTCGGACCGGCGTGCCGGGTGGGACGGGTGCGTCCCGGAGCCAGGGGAGTGCGACCACTCCCTGGGCCGCGCCTCGGGAGCAAGGGGCCGTGGCCATGCCTCGGGACGAACGGGGGGAGGCCGCGTTCCCCGGGCGGGCGCGAGGCGTCGCGCTCCGTGACGGGGCGACGGGTGGCGAGCACCGGGGGGCTGCGCATCGGAGGGAGGGTCGCGAGCATCGCGTCCGGCGTGACGACGGCAGGACGGCCCGCCGCCCCGAGGCGCGGAAGGGCCGCGACGGTCAGGCGTCGCCGTCGGCCTCGCCCTCCGGCGCGTCCGCGCGCCCAGGAGAGGTCAGGGAACTGGCGCGGCGGTGGTGCGACGACAACATGAGCTGGGACGGCGTGCTGTGGCGGTCCTGTCACGCGTATATCGAGCGGCAGACGACAATGTGATCACCTCTCGTCATTGCCCGACTACGGAGCGTGAAGAATGGCGCCGGAGAGTGCCCGGCGACACGCCGGGCGGTAAGACGAGAATGGCGCCCGATATCCGCCCGGCGATTATTCACGGAAAATCGCCGCTCATGTGACGTGCGCGTGTCCTGTGGTCGTCGTCCACGTCGGCCGACGATGCGGAACGCCCCGCGATTGCCCGCCTTCTGGGGAATCGCCGGGCTGCTCGCATCGCATCACCGCTTCGCGGAAAGAGTCCGTTTGATCGGGAGGGCGGATCCCGATATATCCGCTCATGTGCCAAGGTCGGCGGCATGGCGGGCGACATCGGTCAGAAGGCTGACCCTTTCTCGCCGAAGAACGCGAGCCATTTCTCCGGAATCCACCGGGAAAGAAGAAAAGAATTCGCGTCGGACGCACATATAGCCTTCCCTTGTTATCCGCATTTCTGGGACAAGGGCCGATCCGGGCTCGTGGCATGGGGGCGGGGCGGGATGCCAAACTCGGGCCAGGGAAAAGCTGAACGCCGGGAGGGCAGCGTTATGGCCACATCCACGTCACCGTCCGCCACGTCATCCGCTTCGCCCGCGCGAGGCGCCGGCTCCGCCGTCACGGCCGCGCGTGCGCGGGGCAGGTTCGCCGCGCGCAGGAGCCGGGGGCGCGCCCCTTCCGGGAGTCGGCGGCGGAGGGGGCGAGCGCCGGGGGAGCAGGCCGTGCCCTGGACGGTGGTGTTCGTCGGCGTGCTCGTCACCTATGTGACGTTCGTGGTGATGCTGCTACCGCAGGGCTACAGCCTGTGGGTCGTGCTCGGCGCGGCCACCACGACCTGCGTCGTGGCCGGGCAGGTGACGCGGGCCGTGCGCCTGGCGCTGGCCGGTGACCACGAGGTCGCAACGGGGGCGCACCGCTCGCTGCTGGGCCGGGCGGTGGCGGCCTGGATCCGCGAGGCCGTGGCGGAGGAGCGGGCCGAGCCCGGTGACCGGACAGGCGCCCGGGAAGCCTGAGGGCGGGCGGTCGGGCGTAAAATGCAACGCACTCCAAAATTGGTTTGGACTTCATGGTTGAAGTCCGTTACGCTCCGGCGGCATGACAGAGGGTCTGCGAGAACGCAAGAAACGGCAGACGCGGCAACGCATCTCCGAGGTCGCGACCGGGCTGTTCGTGGAGCGCGGCTTCGACCACGTGACGATCGCCGAGGTCGCCGAGGCGGCCGAGGTGTCGGTCAACACCGTCTACAACTACTTCGCCTCCAAGGAGGACCTGGTCCTGCCGCCGGACGAGGCGTCCCCGCAGCGGCTGGCCGACATGGTTCGGGCCCGCCCTCCGGGACAGCCGGCCGTACGAGCCGTGCTGGAGCACCTGCGTGAGGAGGTGCGCCGGCGCGAGCGGCGGCTGGGTCTGACCGAGGGGTTCGGCCGGGTGCTGGAGATGATGCGGGCCACGCCCACGCTGACGGCGCGCCTGGAGGACCTCGGCCGGGAGATGACCGACGCGCTCGCCGCGTGTCTGGCCGAGGAGACGGGCGCCGCGCCCGACGATCCGCTGCCGCGCGTGGTGGCCTGGCATGTCGGCTGCCTGCACGCGCTGGTGCTGATCGAGATCGCCCGGCGCACCGCCGCCGGTCAGGACACCGGCGAGATCGCCGGGGAAGTGCTGCGGCTGCTCGACGTGGCCGAGGACGTGCTGGGCGAGCGGGTGCTCGGCTATGCCGTACGAGAGGGGGAGACATGTTCCGAGTGACGATCTCCGGCGCGTTCGCCGGGCTGGACGAGGCGGGCCGGGCCGCGGTGCGGGCGGCGGGCGGGGCGGCGTTCACGGAGGCCGGCACGTTCACCTTCGACGACAGCGTGTCCGCGTTCACCTTCCGCTGCCAGGTGCCGGCGGGCCCGGACGACGGCGAGGCCGAGGCGACGCGCGGCGCGCTGGCGGCACTGGACGCGCACGGCCACCCCTATCGGGTGCTGCGCACGGCGGTGACCGACATGCGCGACATCAAGATCCGCCGCCGGGGCCGCTCCGCCTGAGGCGCGTGAGCCCGTCGCGTCCTGGGTCAGGCGGGCTCGTCGTCCCAGTCGGGTGGGGTGACGGTGCCCGCCAGCCAGTCCCGGCGCAGGATCGCGTAGCCGACCGCGTCGCGGCGGGTCCCGTCGGGGGCCGGCCACGCCTGCCGGTAGTGGGCCTCCTTGGCGTACCCGCTCCTGCGCAGGACGGCCCGCATGGCGAGGTTGTCCTGGCGGGTGGTGGCCTCGATCCGCGTCACGCCGGGCAGTTCGGTGAAGAGATGGCGCGTCAGCCAGGCGACCGACGCCGTGCCGAGCCCCCGGCCGCGCCAGGCCGCCCGTACCCGCAGGTCGAACATGGGAGTGTCGTCGGCGAGGTCCTGCAGCCTGATCAGCCCGGCGCGCTCGCCGTCGGCGAGCACCCAGAAGGTCCGCGTCTCCTCGTCGTCGTAGCCGCCCTCGGCCGCGCGCCGCCTGACGGTCTCGCGGTCCTGTGTCCCGGCGTGGTACGGCCAGTCCTCGCCCGCCAGGAAGTCGGCGAGCGCGTCCGCGTCGCCGACGGCGATCCCGGCGAAATCGATGCGCATCCGCCGAGGATGGTGGGCGGCTCGCGTCCCGGTCAACCGCTTTTCCGCGGGTTCACGCGGCGACGCGGGGACGGTCGGGGCGGATCAGATCATGTGGCTGCCGGCCCGGCTGCCCACGAGTTCGGCGTACGGCGTTCACGGCCGCCCCGCTGGCCGGGTTCCCGCTCAGCCGGGACTTCCTGCTGGACGACTACCCGCCGGCCATACGCGCGCGCTACCGGAAGCCCCGCAGTGCGCGGGGGCGGCGGGTCGCGCTGTACATCGGCGTGATCTTCTGGGGTGGCGGGAGGCGTCGTGGCCGCGATGGGAGCGATCGCCTGAGCCCCGGGCCGTCGCGCCGACGGCCCCTCCTCTGGTCGACGGCGTACGTGATCGGCCGTCAGGTGGCCAGGCGGACGCCGCGGCGCCACACCTCGGCGATGGCGCGGGTGGCGGTGACGTCGGTGGTCGGGTCGCCGTCGACGAGCAGCAGGTCGGCGCGCAGGCCCGGCGCGACCCGGCCGCGGTCCGGCAGGCCGAAGCGGTGCGCGGGCAGGGCGGTGGCGGCGCGCAACGCCTCCTCCGGCGTGAGGCCCGCCTCGGTGAGCAGCAGCAGCTCGCGGTGCAGGGACGCGCCGTGCAGCGGGGCGAACGGGTTGGCGTCGGTGCCGGCGAGCAGCGTCACCCCGGCGCGGCGCAGGACGCGTACCGCGTGCGCGGCGTTGATCACTCCTTGGGAGTGGACGGGCAGCACGCCCGGATCGCTGCGCACGAGACCGGCTGCCGCGTCCGTCCTGGCGCCGGCCGGAGAGAGGCGCGCGGCCACGCGGGGATCCGCCGGCAGCTCGGCCCCGCTCTCGTCGCCCGTGACCGCCTCGATGTAGGCCAGGGTGGTGACGACGAACACGTCATGAGCCGCGATCCTGGCCGCCACCTCCTCGCCGCGCGGGTCGTCCGGCGGCAGGTCGCAGTGGACGTGGGCCAGCCCGTCGACGCCCGCGTCCAGGGCCACGGCGGTGTGGGCGGCGGTGGCCACGTGCGCGATGGCGAGCAGCCCGGCGCCGTGGGCGGCCTCCACGAGCGCGGCGACGGTCTCCGGTGACAGCGTCGGCAGGTTCAGGCCGGCGGCGTGGCCCTCGTCGATCACGATCTTCAGGTAGTCGGCGCCCTCCGCCAGGCGGGCCTCGACGAACGCCTTGGCCTCGTCCGGGTTGCTCAACGTGGGGAACGGCCCGGTCGCGTCGCCGAACCCCGCCAGTGCCGCGCCCTCGGCGGCCATGATCTGGCTCGGATGCCCGCCGGGAGCGGTGGCCAGCACGCCGGAGCTGCGCAGGTCGGCCACGTCGTCGCGCTCGGCGGCCGCCCTGCGCTGGCGGGCCAGGTTGCCCGGCAGGCAGAACATGTCCAGCTCGGTGGTCACGCCGAAGGCCAGCGCCTGGGCGAGGCTGCCGTCGAAGGTGTGGGTGTGGGCGTCGATCAGGCCCGGCAGCAGGGTCCTGCCGGCGCCGTCGATCACCACGTCGGCGGCCGGCGCGCCTTCGGCGGCGGGAGGCGCGGCCTCGGCGGCGGCGGGGGTGGCGGTGACGGCGGCGATGCGGTCGCCGTCGATGAGCACGTCGGCGCGGGGTAGGCAGCGCTCGCCGTCGAAGACGCGGGTGGCGCGGATGAGTGTGCGCATGGTCGTCGCCCCTTCATCTGGTTCGATGTCGGATAGTACGACCTCTAACTATCTTGGGTCAAACCTCCTTGGGTGGGCGGGCCCTTCTGGGTGGCATGGTCGCGTACGATATGGAGGGCCGCCCCGTTTGCCTCACGCCCCGTTCACGTCACGCGCCGGAGACGACCTTGCCCGACGACGACCGCGCCGCCGCGCCGCCCGCCCGGCCCCGCCGGGCCGACGCGCGCCGCAATTACGACCGCATCGTGGCCGCGGCCACCGCGGCCATCGCCGAGCACGGCGCCGAGGCGTCCCTGGAGGAGATCGCCCGCCGCGCCGGCGTCGGCTCGGCCACCCTGCACCGCCACTTCCCGTCCCGGCAGCGGTTGCTGGAGGCCGTCTTCAGCGGCAAGGTCGAGGCCCTGTGCGCCCGTGCCCGCGAACTGGCCGCCGACCACGATCCCGGACCGGCCCTGGTCGCCTGGCTGCGCGCCGTCGCCACGCACGTGGCCGCCAACAGGGGCCTGGCCACCTCGCTCCTGCAGGGAGCCCACGACGGCGCCGTGGGCGAGGGATGCCACGCCATGATCGTGGACGCCGGCCAGGAACTGCTGGACGGCGCCCGCCGGGCCGGCGCCGTCCGGGACGGCGTGGCGATCGTGGACCTGCTCACCCTCGTCAACGCCATCTGCCTGGCCACCGAGCACGAGCCTGACGGCGCGGCCCAGGCCGAGCGGCTGCTGGACCTGGTCCTCGACGGCGTGCGGCCGTCCTCGACCTGACGGACCGTCGCGTACGTAACGGGCCCCGGTACCTGACCGACCGTCGGGCCGGACCGTCCGTCCGGTACGTGATCGACCATCCGGTACGTGACGGCGGGCCTCCAGGTACGTAGCGGACCGCCCTGGTGCGGACGGGCGGTCATCGCGGGGCGCGGACCGCCGCGCTCGCTCTTGAAAGCGGAACGCCCGCGAGCGCGGCGATGCCCCGCCGGGCTCGTCGAGGCCCCTTGCCGACCTGGAGGCCGACTGGGCCGAACGCACTCAGTGGGACGCCGCCGCCGGCGTCCGCGTCGCGGCCGAGGCGCGGGCCGCCACGGCCGCCGCGAACGCGGAGAGCACCGGGTGCGGGCGGCTGCCGTCGCCGGCCAGTTCCGGCTGGAACAGGGTGCCCAGGAAGAACGGGTGCCCGGGCAGCTCGGCCACCCGGACCGTGCCGTCGTCCCCGGCGTGACCGGAGAAGACCAGCCCGTGCTCGGTCAGCACCCGCTCGTAGCGCTCGTTGAGGCCGTAGGAGCAGTTGTAGGACTCGACGGTCACCGGCGTGCCCATGATCTGCTCGATCAGCGAGCCGGGCGCCAGCCGCACCATCGCCTCGTGCCCGGCCAGCGAGCAGCGCAGCGGCATCAGCAGGAAGTCCGCGCCGTCGCCGGCTTCCGGCGTGTTCTCGGCGTGGGCCACGTCCAGCCCGCACACGTTGCGCGCGTACTCCAGCAGCATGTGCTGGAAACCGCCGCACGTGCCCAGGAACGGGATGCCGTGCTCGCGCGCGGTCCGCGCCGCCTCGACGGCTCCGCTCTCGCTGAGGTACGGGCTGCCGGGCACGACCCAGATGCCGTCGAAGGCGTCCAGGTCGCGGGCGTCGGTGGTGGGGATCCAGTAGGCGTCGAGCGCGACGCCGTCACGTTCTCGCAGCGCCTCCAGCAGCAGCGGGACGCGGGTGTGGGCGCGCACGCCGGGGGAACGGTCGCCGACCACGGCGATTCTCAAGCTCGTCATGCCCCCATCGTGGCCCGCGACCTCGTACAAGCGCCAACGATGATGTCTGCACCTGATATAAGCATCTCTGATGGACCCGCACCTGCTCCGTACCTTCGTGGCCGTGGCCGAGGCCGGCTCGTTCTCGGCCGCCGCCGAACGCCTCGGCTACACCCAGTCGGCGGTCTCCCAGCAGATCGCCGCCTTGGAGACCGACCTGGGCTTGCGACTGCTGCGCCGCCGTCCGGTCGAGCCGACCGAGGCGGGCGCCCGGCTGCTGGAGCACGCCGGCCCGCTGCTGCTGCGCCTGCGCGCCGCCCGCGCCGACGTGCTGCGCACCGCCGCGCTGCCCGCCCACCGGCTGACCCTGGCCGCCGCTCCGCTCGCGCTCAACCCGGTGCTGTCCGCACGGCTCGCGCGGGGACGGGCCGAGCAGCCGCGCCTGCGGGTACGGCTGCGCACGACGGGCCGTGACGTCGTGGCGGCGCAGGTCGCGGCGGGCGAGGCCGACCTGGGGCTGACGGACGGCATCACCGCCCCCAGCGACCCGCTGCGCCTGCCCGACGCGGGGCCCATGACCCGGGTCGGGGTGTCGGAGGAGGAACTCGTGGTGGCCTTGCCGCCCGGCCACCCGCTGGCGGGCCGGACCGGGCTGCGGCTGGCCGACCTGGTCGACGCCCGCTGGCTGGCCACACCGCTGTGCCCGCTGGAGCGGCTGCGCGACCTGGTGGGCGACGGCTTCCGCGCCGGGCTGGACTACCAGGGCGAGGACGTGCACACGGTGCGGAACCTGGTGGCGGCCGGGCACGGCCTGACGCTGCTGCCCGCCTCGGCGGGGGCGGGCGTGCCGCTGGCGGCTCCCAGGCTGGTGCACCGGGTGGAGCTGCTGCATCCGTCGCTGCCGCCGGGCCCGGCCGCCCGCCTGGCCGCCGCCCTGTCCCCGCCGCCTTCCTGACCGCCCGGTGATCGGCGCGGTCGGGGGTGGGTAAGGCGGGGCCGGGGTGGGCGGTCGCCCGGTCCGGTGAGGGGAGTCCGTCCGCAGGCTCCGGTGGGCGGCGTCCGCTGTCGGTGAACCGGGTCCGCTGTCGGTGAACCCGGCCGGGTGCCGGGCTCGGGAGGTGCTTGGCTGGCGGCATGGAGATCGTGATTCTTGGCGGTACGGCATGGCTGGGCCGCGAGCTGTCCCGGCAGGCGGTGGACCGCGGCCACCGCGTGACCTGCCTGGCCCGCGGCGAGAGTGGACCGGTCGCGGACGGGGCGAGGCTGGTGGCCGCCGACCGGCGTGACCCCTCGGCGTACGAGCCGCTGCTGGATCGCGACTGGGACGCGGTCATCGAGGTGTCGTGGCAGCCCGGCTTCGTCCGCGAGGCTCTGGAGGCGCTGGGCGGCCGGGCCGGGCACTGGGCGTACGTCTCCTCCATCAGCGCCTACGCCTCCCACGCCACCCCCGGCGCGGACGAGTCCGCGGCGCTGCTCCCGCCGACCGACCGGCTCGAGGTCGGCCCGGAGGTGTTCGGCGAGGCGAAGGTCGCCTGCGAGCAGGCGTCGGCGGCGGCCGTCGGCGAACGCCTTCTCATCGCGCGCGCGGGCCTGATCGGCGGGCCGGGCGACCACAGCGGACGCACCGGCTACTGGGTGGCCCGCGCCGCCCGCGACCCGCGCGGGCCCATGCTGGTGCCGGACGCGCCGGCCCTGCCGACCCAGGCGGTCGACGCGCGTGACCTGGCGGCCTGGCTGCTCGACGCCGCGGAGAAGGGCACCACCGGCACCTACGACGCCGTCGGCCCGGTCGTCCCGTTCGGGCAGTGGGTGGAGATGTCGCGTGCCGCCGGCGGGCACACCGGCCCGGTGGTGCCCGCGCCGTCCGCGTGGCTGCGTGAGAACGGCGTGGCCGAGTTCATGGGGCCGGAGTCGCTGGCGATGTGGGTGGCCGACCCGGACTGGGCGGGGTTCTCGGCGCGCGACGGGTCGGCGGCGCTCGACGCGGGGCTGCGTCACCGGCCCCGGGAGGAGATGCTGGCCGACACGCTGGTCTGGGAGCGCGAGCAGGGCCTCGACCGGGAACGACGCTCCGGCCTCAGCGCGCGGCGCGAACGCGAGCTGCTCGACGCCCTCGGCTGACCGGCGCCGCCGCCTTCCAGCAGGACTCGTCGGCGATCCGGCCTCGCCGCGTCGGGGGCGTGTTCGGTGTCGTCGGAGTCCGGCTCGTGTCGGCGGGGGTTCGGCTTGGTGCCGTCCGAGATCCTGCCTGGTGTCGTCGAGGATTCGGTCTCGCGCCCGGCGAGGGGGCGGTCTGCCGCGCCCGGCGCCCCTCGACGGGCGCCGGGCGGCTGCGTCTCATTCGGCGGCGTGCTCCCAGCCGGCCACCCCGCCCGGCACCGGCGCCTGCGGGTCGTACGGGGTGCGGGTGAAGACGAAGGTGTTGATGTCGAGGTGGTCGGGTGCGGCGCGCAGCGTCTCACCCGCGTAGTAGCCCTCCAGCCCCACCCACGTGCCGTCGTCGCGCGGCGCGAAGCGCGAGGCCCGGCCGGGCCCGTTCATCGGAGCCAGCGACAGCATGCGGTCGGGGAGCAGCCGCAGCACGTACGGGGTGGGCCCCCAGTGCCACACCCCGGTCAGCGCCAGCAGCCCGGGGTCGACCGGCGACGGACGCCACGGCTCCGGCAGGCGCGGCTCGTGCTCGGCGAGGATGTCGAGCAGGTCCAGCGGCAGCGACCGGCTCACCCCGGAGGTGACGTTGGCCAGGAACAGCACGCCGACCCGGTCGGCCGGGTCGGCCCACACCGTGGCCAGGAACCCGGGCATCGACCCGGTGTGCCCGGCCAGGCGCCGCCCGGCGTGCCGGGTCAGCTGCATGCCCAGGCCGTAACCGCTGGTCCAGGCGTCGCCGTCGTCGATCGTGGCCGGCTCGCGCATCTCGGCGAGGGTGCCGGCCGACAGCACGCCGCCGGTGTCGCCCGCCACGAACGCCGCCCACCGGCCCAGGTCGGCGGCCGACGCCCAGAGCTGCCCGGCCGGCGCCATCGCCCCCGCGTCGTGCTCCGGCTCGCGCAGCAGCACGTCGGCGTACGGGTGGACGGCGTAGCCGGTGGCGTGGGGCGGCGCGGGCCGGTCGATGACGGAGCGCATGCCCAGCGGCTGGAGGATCTCCTCGCGCACGGCGTCCAGCCACGGCGCGCCGCGCAGCCGCGCGGCCAGCTCGCCGAGCAGCGCGTAGCCGACGTTGCTGTAGTGGAAGCGGCGGCCGGGCCGGTGCTTGAGGTCGTCGGGCGACAGCCGGGCCAGCAGCCCGTCGGCGGGCAGGCCGGGGGTGCGCTCCCACCAGGCGGTGGGCGGCTCGGCGCTCAGCCCGCCGGTGTGCGACAGCAGCTGCGCGACGGTGACGTCGCCGGCGGGCGCCTCGGGCAGGTGCTTGCCGACCGGGTCGAGCAGGTCCAGGCGGCCCTCGTCACGCAGCCGCATGACGAGCACGGCCACCAGCGACTTGGTGATCGACCCCAGCCGGTAGCGGGTGTCGGGCGTGGGGGCGGTGCCGTCGTCGAGGTGGCCCCGCGCGCCGAACCACGCGAGCCGGCCGTCGCGCACGATGCCCGCCACGATCGACGGCACCCGGTTGCCCGACTGGTCCTCGGCCAGGCGGCGCAGCAGTGCCCGCGCCGCCGCCGGTCCGACCCGCCCCTGCGGGGAGTCGGTGTGGTCGTCCGCCGGGGGGTGGGCCGTGAGGCCGAGCGCATCGTCCATGACCGCCCACCCTATCGCTCAGAAGGGGGTCAGCTCGGGTCCGATCAGCTCTCCCTGGTGCGGCTGCGGGTGCGCCTGGTCGTGGTAGTAGTGGCCGGCGTACCAGACGACGACGTTGGCGCCGTCGATGCTCTCGCCGTCCAGCCACCGGTTGATCGCCGCCCGGTCGCGCGGGCCGGGGTTGCCGTCGTCCAGCTCGGCCGGGTGGTGGCGCAGGAACCACAGGTCCGACACCCCGTAGGCGTCGGCGGTCCCGTCGTACGGGCCGGGATGGATGCGGTAGCCGTGGCCGGAGGACTTGTCGCGCACCTGCCAGTACCGTCCCTCGGCCCGCCGCCGCGACGTCTCGCGGATGACGGGCACCGGGCCGGGGCTGACGGGGCCGGCGTCGATCTGCTCCACCACGTCGTCGGCCGCGCCGCCGATGTCGAAGTCGAAGCGCCAGTACGCGTGGTGGCGGTGCACCTTGCAGGTCATGGGGTTGGCGGTGGCGGCGAAGCCGAACCTCGGCCGGATGGAGCCGTCGTCGCCGAGCCGCCAGTCGCTGGCGTAGCGGTACCAGCCGGCTGCCAGCTCGCTGACGATGCGCAGTTCCCGCCCGTCGTGGTGGAAGGCGACGCCCTGGAAGTTGCCGGAGTCGCTGTCGGTGCGTTCCAGGATCGTGCGCGGCGGCGACGTGCACAGCCGCCAGCCCCATCCGACCGGGTCGGAGCCGGCGGCGGAGAAGCGGGTCTCGAAGCTCGCGTCGTCGCGGAAGGTCGTGCCCTGCTCGTACTCGACGTTGAGGACGGGCACGTGCGCCTGCCGCAGCGCCAGCCGGCCCCGGTAGCGGACGTTGCGCAGCTCCACGCCGCCGCCCACGCCGGGGTTCTGCGGGGCGGAGGCGCGCGGCCGTACGACCAGCAGGTCCCACAGCACGGTGTCGCCGCGCAGCACCTTGACGTGGACCTGGTCGGGGCCGCCGCGGTCGGCCAGCGCGTCGACGCCCTCGGGCACGGTGTGCTCGCAGTCGTGGTGCATGCGCAGGTCGATCCCGGCCGGGGTCCAGTCGACGGCGCGGTGGGTGAGGTCGACCGCGACGATCCGGTGGCGTACGCCGGTCGGGTCGGAGGGGGTGTAGACGCCGAGGGTGGGGCGGCGCACGGTGGTGCCGTCGGGGTTCTCCAGGTCGGCCAGCGGCGGCATCGGCCGGTAGACGACGACGTCGTCGCCGTGCGGGAACGCGGGGTCGGCGCGCAGGACGGCCGCGGCCGCGGTCAGCTCGCCGGAGCTGGGTTGCGGCCGGAACGCGCTGGGCCGCACCTCGGCCTCCTCGGGCCGGTCGAGCGTGCCGCGCAGCTCCACGGCGCGGTTGCCGATCGGGTCGAACACGGTCGCCCGGAACGGCGCCGCCGGTCCGGGGTCGTGGCCGAGGGCCGCGGCGTGCGGCACGATCAGCCCTTCGGCGTCGCCGACGCCCAGCTCGGCGAGCACCCGCGGGTGCCCGGCGACGGCCTGGCGTAACTGGTCGGTGCTGAGGCCGGGGCGCGGCACGGCCTCGATCTCGATGCGTACGTCGTCACTCATGCGCGGTGTTCCCCCGCTTCCGGCTCGAGGTCGGGCCCCCGAGCCTTCATACCGCCTGCCGCGCCGGGCCGGTAGGCCCGATTCGCCCGGGAAGCAGGAGCTATCGGGGTGGGGTGGCGTCGAAGGCGTCCAGGATGACCTCGGTCGCGTCGAGGTCGCGGCCGGTGGGGCCGAGGCGCGGCACGCCGATCGCGCCGGGCCAGGTGTGGCCCGCGCCGCGCAGCGTGTACAGCCGGACGGACGCGCCGCCGCGGCAGCCCGTCCAGCGGTCCAGCCGTACCGTGCCCGCCGGCGCGGAGACGTCGTCCTGGGCGCCGCAGCCGAGCGCCTTCGCCCACGCCCGCGCGCTCTGCTCCACCGGGGGCAGCGTGACGAGCCTGGCCAGGGCGCGCCGCCTGTGGGAGTTCTGGAACGGGTGGCCGCCGCGGTAGGGGACGATCGTGTCGGCGGTGCCGTGGAAGGCGAGGAGGGTGACGGGGGCGGGGTTTTCGCACGGCGGGACGATGTTCAGCCCGGCCACGGCCGCCACCCCGGCCAGCCGTCCGGCGACAGGGTCGCCCGTGGTGCTGCCGGTGGCGCCGCTCGTGGTGCTGCCCGTGGTGTTGTCCGTGGCGCAGATCAGCGCGGTGGACATGCCGGCGCCGAACGACATGCCGGCCGCGAACACCCGGCCGCGGTCCACGCACGCTCCCCGCTCGACCCGCTCCAGCAGCGCCCCGAGGAAGCCGGTGTCGTCGGGTCCGTAGGCGTGGGGGAGCGTCCAGCCGAGCCGTCCCTGCGCGGCCTGCGGGGTGATTCCGATGTAGCCGCGCTCGGCGCCCCGGCGCGGCAGGCGGCTGTAGGCGGCCTGGTCGGCGGCGTTGGAGCCCAGGCCGTGCAGGTCGAACAGGACGGGGTGCGGGCCGCGTCCGCGCGGCAGGGCCAGCAGGTAGACGCGTTCGAGGCCGCCGTACCGGATGGTGCCGCGTCCCTCGCGCAGAGCGGGGCCGCCGCCCGCGCACCCGGCCGCCGACACGCCCCGGTCGGGTGACCCGGTGCGGCCGTCGCGCTCGGCCGACAGGGTGGGGGACGCCGGCGAGGCGGTGGGGGAGGAGGAACGGGGCGCGGGACGGTCGTCGTGCCCGGTGCACCCGGCCGCCAGCAGCACACCGCACAGCAGCGCCCCGCACAGGAGCGTCCTGCGCTGTCCGGTTCGCCCGCCCCG
Organism: Nonomuraea roseoviolacea subsp. carminata; assembly: GCF_024172185.1. GTDB lineage: Bacteria > Actinomycetota > Actinomycetes > Streptosporangiales > Streptosporangiaceae > Nonomuraea > Nonomuraea roseoviolacea. The sequence goes on along the minus strand of NZ_JAMZEC010000001.1, from coordinate 8,753,039 downwards.
CTCCGTGCCCATCACACTTCCCCCTCCCCGTGGTTCTGCCACCCGAGCCCGCACCCCACACCCCGCTCAGCCGTGCGGCTGGATCCACAGCACGACCGCCAGGACGAGCCCGACGAGGGCCACCAGCGGGCGCAGGACACGGGCCGGCACCCGCCGGGTGACGAGCGGCCCGAGGGTGGAGCCGGCGAACAGCCCCACGCTCAGAGGCACGACGGCCGTCCACGCGACCGGCGTGAAGACGGCGAACGCCGCGGCCGAGACCAGCACCCCGGCGCCGAGCAGCATGTTCTTCAGGGCGTTGGCGGTGGGCAGGCGCGGCTCGGCGGTGATCAGCAGCAGCGCGAGGATCATGACGCCCGATCCGGCGCCGAAGTAGCCGTTGTAGACCGACAGCGCCACCAGCGCCGCGGGCAGCAGCACGCCGCCGTCGCGGTGGCCGCGCAGGGCGGCCAGGCGCGGCTGGGCGAGCAGCGCCAGCGACCCGGCGGCCACCAGGAACGGCACGACGCGCGCGAACACGCCGGGCGGGGTGGACATCAGCAGCGCCGAACCGGCCGCGCCGCCGAGCGCCGCGACGGGCACCCAGCGGCGCAGCCACGGCCCCTGCCCGGCCAGCTCGGGCCGCGAGGCGAGGGCCGCGCCGGGCCAGCAGGCGACGGCGGCGACGATGTTGGCGACGTTCGCCGCCAGCGCGGGCAGGCCCGCGGCGAGCAGCGCCGGGTAGGAGATGAGGGAGGTGATGCCGCCCGCGGTGCCGACCAGGCCGGCGAGCACCCCGGCGGCGGCCAGCAGGAGCGCGTCGCCGACACCGTTCACGCCGGCCCCCGCTGCCGGGCCGGGTTCGAGATGGAGGTCATTGCAGAGATGATGCCTGCACGCGCCCGCTCGACGCCTCCCGGGTCTCTGATCTACTTTGTAAAGGAGGTCACTTCCATGACCGGTCGAGGAAGTCGGCGATGAGGGGAGCGATCTCCGGCAGCTTCTCCTCCAGGGCGAAGTGCCCGGTGTCGAACAGGTGCAGCTCGGCGTCGGGCAGGTCGCGCAGGTAGGCGCGGGCGCCGGGCTCGGGGAAGAACAGGTCGTCGCGGCCCCAGACGATGAGCGCGGCGGGCCGGTGCGCGCGCAGCCACGCCTGCCAGGCCGGGTAGCGCTCCACGTTGGAGTGGTAGTCGAAGGCGAGCGCCACCTGGGCCTCCTTGCGCCCGGGCAGGTCGAGGAAGTGCTGGTCGAGGGTCCAGCCGTCGGGTGCGAGGAGTTCGGGGTCGCCCAGGCCGGTCTCGTACTGGCCGCGCGTGCCCTCCAGGGTCAGCAGGCCGCGGATGGCCTCCTCGGCGCCCTCGGCCTCCGGCCGCAGGGCGACGAAGTCGCGGGCGCCCTGGGACAGGCCCTCCTCGTAGGCGTTGCCGTTCTGCACGACCAGGCCGGCGATCCACTCCGGGTGGCGCTCGGCCAGCCGGAACCCGACGGGGGCGCCGAAGTCGAAGACGTACATGACGAACCGCGACAGCCCGAGCTCGCGCACGAACCCCTCGGTGACGTCGGCCAGCCGGTCGAAGCTGTAGACGAAGCCCTCGGGGGCCCGCGTGTGGCCGAAACCGGGATAGTCGGGCGCGATCAGCCGGTAGTGGCTGCCCAGCGCGTCCATCAGCCGGCGGAACTGGTGCGACGCCGACGGGAACCCGTGCAGCAACAGCAGCACCGGCGCGTCGGCCCGCTCCGGCACGGACTCGCGGTAGAAGACCTCGACGCCGTCGACGTCGACACGGCGGTGGACAATGCGGGGGACGACCGGGAACGACATCTCACATGCCTCCTTAGCGGAATGATGCATTAGTTGTAGCGGGCGGAGGCTAATGTGTCAATCCGGGGATGTACCATTAGTCGCATGATTGATCTGGTGCCGCTGATCGGCGAGCCCCTGGCTCTGGACCTGGTGAACACCCGGCCTCTGCTGCCGGATGGCCCGGCCGACCTGCTCGCGACCCCGGCGGGCCTGGCCGGGTGGCTGTCCGCGCAGGCCGGCCGGCTCGACGGCTCGGGTGTGCTGGACGCCGGGACGGAGGCGTCCCGTGCCTGGGAGGGGCTCACCCAGGATGACGTGACGGCCGTCCATGCCGTACGCGACCACGTGGCGGTCGCGCTCGGCCACGTCCGCCGGGGGGAGCGGCCACCGGCCGCGGCGCTGGACGGCCTCAACCGGGCGCAACGGGCCGCCCCCGCGATCCGCGAGCTGACCTGGGACGGCCGGGCCGGGGACGCGGGCGGGGGGATCGTGGTGACGCCCCGGCGGTCCGGGCCGCCGGGCGTCCGTCTGGCCGCCTGGCTCGCCGAGGCCGCCGGCGACCTGCTGGCCGACCCGGGCGTGGGGCGCGTCCGCGAATGCGAGGCCGACGACTGCGTCATGCTGTTCCTGCCGGCGCATCCCCGCCGCAGGTGGTGCTCGGCCGCCCGCTGCGGCAACCGCGCCCGCGTCGCCCGCTACTACCAGCGGCACAAGGCGACCTGATCGCCGGTCACCAGGCGTACGCCTCGGGCGCGGGCCTGCCCCTGGCGGTCGCCCGGGCGCAACGGCCCGGTGCGTCGCGCGTCAGCCGAGGGTGGCGGTGTCGATGACGAACCGGTAGCGGACGTCGGAGGCCAGGACCCGCTCGTACGCCTCGTTGATCCGGTCCGCCGAGATCAGCTCGATGTCGGCGCCGAGGCGGTGCTCGGCGCAGAAGTCCAGCATCTCCTGCGTCTCGGCGATGCCGCCGATCATCGACCCCGCGTACGAGCGCCGGGCGCTGATGAGCGAGAACACGTTGAGGCTCAGCGGCTCGGCGGGGGCGCCGACGTTGACCAGCGTGCCGTCGACGGCGAGCAGGCCGAGGTAGGCGTCCACGTCGATGCGGGCGCTGACGGTGTTGACGATGAGGTCGAACCGGCCGGCGAGCCGCTCGAACGTGTCAGGGTCGCCGGTGGCGTAATAGTGGTCGGCCCCGAGCCGCAGGCCGTCCTCCTGCTTCTTCAGCGACTGCGAGAGCACGGTGACCTCCGCGCCCATGGCGTGGGCGATCTTGACGGCCATGTGCCCGAGCCCGCCGAGACCGACGACGGCCACCTTCTTGCCCGGGCCGGCGCCCCAGTGGCGCAGCGGCGAGTAGGTGGTGATGCCGGCGCACAGCAGCGGCGCCGCGGCCGCCAGGTCGAGGCCCTCGGGGACCGACAGGACGAAGCCGGCGTCGACGACGACGTGCGTGGAGTAGCCGCCCTGCGTGATGGTGCCGTCCCGGTCGGTGCCCGCGTAGGTGGGCACCATCCCCTCGAGGCAGTACTGCTCGTCGCCGGCCCGGCAGTTGGCGCACCGGCCGCAGGAGTTGACCATGCAGCCGACGCCGACGCGGTCGCCCACCCGGTGCCGGGTGACGGCGGGGCCGACCTCGGCGACGACGCCGACGATCTCGTGGCCGGGGACCAGCGGATAGGGCTGCGGGCCCCAGTCGCCGTTGACGGTGTGGATGTCGGAGTGGCAGATGCCGGCGTACTTGATCTCGATGAGGACGTCGTTCGGGCCGACGGCGCGCCGTTCGACGACCGTGGGCGCCAGCGGCTCGGCGGCGGCCGGTGCGGCGTAGGCGTGGACACGCATGAGGATCGCTCCTTGGATTCGGGTGGTGTCCCGTCCATCCAAGGCGCCGGCGCGCGCGGGAGGAAGGCACTGCTGAGGGGTGTACTGGCAGGGCACCCCTGGCCGGCGCGGGACCGGGCGGAGAACCCGCAGCCGGCAGAAGAAAAGCCGCTCACCTGGACGGTTGCGGCATGCCTCGCGGGAGGGGTACGCTCACATGCTCGATCCCTAGCGAGCTACGCTTCACAGTCCTCCCGTAAGGAGTATAGCACGGCATGAGTCAGCGTCAAGATGCTCTCGCGGAAGCCCTTGACAAGGAACAGGCCACTGTTTCGATGCTCTACGGCCACCTCGACGCGGCCAGGACCCGGGCCGAGGAGACGTTGCGGGCGGTGTACCTGAGGTCCGGCGGCACCCGGCAGGCCCGGGTGGAGCGGGAGGTGGTGGCGGCCGAGCAGGCGCGGCGGCTGGCCCGGCTGCGGGCCGTGGAGCGCGGCCTGTGCTTCGGCCGGATCGACGACGTCTCCGGGCGGACGCTGTACGTCGGCCGGATCGGGCTGCGCGACGACGAGCACGAGTCAGTGCTGATCGACTGGCGCGCCCCGGCGGCCCGGCCCTTCTACGTCGCCACGGCCGGCGACCCCGACGGGCTGCTGCGCCGCCGCCACCTGCACCTGAGGCAGCGCACGGTCGTCGGCCTGGACGACGAGGTGTTCGACCTGGAGCGCATGAGCGACGGCGACCGGCGCACGCTCGTCGGCGAGGCGGCGCTGCTGGCCGCGCTGCGGCGGGGCCGCACCGGCCGGATGGGCGACGTCGTGGCCACCATCCAGACCGAGCAGGACCGGGTGATCCGCTCGTCGCTGCAGGGCGCCCTGGTCGTGCAGGGCGGCCCGGGCACGGGCAAGACGGTCGCCGCGCTGCACCGCGCCGCCTATCTGCTCTACACCCACCGCGACACGCTGGAGCGGCGCGGCGTGCTGGTGATCGGCCCGAACGCGATGTTCCTGCGCTACATCGGCCAGGTGCTGCCGTCGCTGGGCGAGACGCAGGTCGTCATGGCGACCCTCGGCGAGCTGTTCCCCGGGGTGCGGGCGACGGCGTCCGACGACCCGGCGGCGGCCGTGGTCAAGGGCGACGTGCGGATGGCGCGGGTCGTGCGCGACGCGGTGCGCGCCCGCCAGCGGGTTCCCCGCGGCGACCTGGAGGTGCCGCTCGACGGGCTGACGCTGCGGGTCCCGCACGAGACCTGCGTGCGGTTGCGCGACCGGGCGCGCGCGGTGCGGCTGAGCCACAACATGGCGCGCAAGCTGTACGTCACCGAACTGCTCAAGGAGCTGGCCCGGGCCGAGGCGCGGGCGCTGGAGGAGTCCCTGCGCCTGGCCGAGATGGAGCTGGAGGACCCGGAGCTGGACGGGCCGCTCGACCTGGAGAGCGAACTGGACGACGTCGACATCGACCTGGCGGCCCGCCGGCTGTGGCAGGAGCCGCCGGTGCGCGCGGCGATCGACGCGCTGTGGCCGGAGCTGACGCCCCAGCGGCTGGTCTCCGAGCTGCTGTCCGACCCCGACGCGCTGTGGGAGCTGTGCCCGTCCGGCCTGGACTGGCCCGCGCTCGTCCGGCCGGTCTCCGCGCCGTGGACGGACGGCGACGTCCCGCTGCTCGACGAGGCCGCCGAACTGCTCGGCGAGGACGACTCGGCCGCCCGCGTCGCCTCCCGCGAGGCCGCGGCGGAGTGGTCGGAGCAGGAGCTCTACGCCCGCGAGGTGCTGGAGTCCACGGGCCTGCTGGAGGAGGGCGTCTTCCAGCGGGCCGACGTGCTGGCCGGCCGGCACGCCGACGACGGCGAGGGTCCGACCACCGCCGAGCGGGCCGCGGCCGACCGCACGTGGGCCTACGGCCACGTGATCGTGGACGAGGCGCAGGAGCTGTCGGCGATGGCCTGGCGGGCGGTGATGCGGCGGGTCCCGGCCAAGTCGCTGACGATCGTGGGCGACATCGCGCAGACCGGTTCGGCGGCCGGCGCCCGCTCCTGGGCGCAGGCGCTGGACCCGCACCTGGCGGGCCGCTGGCGGGAGGAGCGGCTGCTGGTCAACTACCGGACGCCGGTGGAGATCATGCGGGTGGCGGCCGACGTGCTGGCCTCGGTGGCGCCGGGGGAGGAGCCGCCCCGGTCGGTGCGCGAGGGCGGCGCCGAGCCGCGGGCGGTGCGGTGCGCGACGGCCGGGCTGCCCGCCCTGGTGGCGGAGGAGCTGGCCGCGGTGGGCGACGGCCGGGTCGGCGTGATCGTCTCCGACGCCCGGCACGCGGAGGTGGCGGCGCTGTTCCCGGGGGAGGACCTGGAGGAGCCCGTGGTGGCGCTGACCGTGACGCGGTCCAAGGGGCTGGAGTTCGACGCGGTCGTGGTGGTGGACCCGGCGGGGATCCTCGCGCAGTCGCCCCAGGGCGGCCAGGACCTGTACGTGGCGGTGACGCGGGCGACGCGCCGGCTGACGGTCGTCCATGACGGCGACCTGCCGGAGGTGCTGTCACGGCTGCGGTCTTGAGATCTACTTTGTAAAGGCGCCGGGCCCGGCTTCGGGCGGCCTGGGGCCTCACGGCCCCTGGAGCCATGCCTTGACCTGGTTCATCACCGGGCCCGGGACAAGGTCGTCCGGAAGGTAGATGCGTAACTGGCCGCGTCCGCCCAGGGCTCCGAGCTCCCTGGTGACCGCCGTCATGTGCCCCTCCGGCGAGACGTGGATCTCGGAGTCGGCGGCGATCACCACATGCCCGGTGAGCCGGGCGATGTCCAGCGGATAGCGGCCGGTGCCGATGTTGCAGTTGGCGAGCAGGATGACGTCGTGCCGCTTGAGCTTCGGAGAGTTGAGCAGCAGCGCCGCGGTCTGCTTGGCGTTCAGGATGTCCTGGCCGATCACGTTGCCGTCCTCCGTGCCGTGCCCGTCGACATAGCAGGCGCCGTCGACGGGCTTGACCTTGCGGGCCGACGCGATCAGGGCCCGGTCGTCCGGGTGGTCGAGGTCGCGCAGCCACACGCCGGCGTCCGTCTGCTCGACGTGCTCCTTGAGGTGGTGGCGTAGCTCGGGGGTGAGCGGGGGCCTCATCCGCGGCACCGCGATCGCGACCGAGCCGACGGCGCGGCCGTCGGGGACCTGCACGACCAGAAGGTGCCGCTCGTGCCACCCTTCCTGTACGGCCAGCACCTTCAGCCGCACACCTGCCCGGAAGAGGGCGTGGGCGGGCTTGCCCGACAGGCCGGAGACGTCGACGTACTCGCCGGCCCTGATGGTCAGCCGCACGCTCTCCGGCTGTTCGCCCAGGCGGGTGGGGGTGTCGACGCCTTCCAGCAGCCCGTGGAAGACGATCTCGTTGCCGGCCCGGACGTGGCGCGGCAGCCACTCGGCGGGCACGCGCGCGGAGACGTGACCCGAGGTCGTGGGCAGGCGGGCGAGCTCGGCGTCCGCCCGGTCGAGCATCGCGTCGGCGGCGGGGACGAGCGCGGGGTCGTCGGCGCGCCCGACGGCCAGCTCGTTGACCTGGCGCAGGGTGCCACCCTCCAGGAGGTGCGGCAGCGCGGGCCCGTGGTCGCCCGGCGGCCGCCACGGCGTGTCACGGAAGTCGGGCGCCAGCGGGGAGGGGTCGTGCAGCGGGCCCAGGTCGAGCGCGGCGTTCGGGCCGGCACGGTCGATGATCCTGAGGTGCTCCTGGTAGCGCTCGCCCAGGCCATGGCGTTCGAACTCCGGCCGCAGCGCCTCGTACCTGGCGCGCAGCGCGGCGCTGTCGGCCTCGCCGAGCACCGGCCCGCCGCGCAGGAGCTCGGCGAGGCGGGGGTTCTGGGTGGTCAGCCCCTGAAGCGCATCGGTCTGGACGAGCCAGGCGTGCAAGGCTCGTCTGTCCAGTTCCGGCCGGAGCCCGGCGGGCACGGAGCGCTCGTCGTCGGTCATGTGCCAGGGGTCGATGCGGTACTCGTAGACGACGGTGGGGGCGGCCCGGTAGGTGCCCGGGACGCCGTCCCTGATGCCGTGTTCCTCGTGGGCGCGCGCCTCGAACTCGTCGGCCTGGCCGATGTCGTCGAACTCGTGGCGGATGGCGCGGGTGCCGTCGTTGAACGTCACCACCTCGGTCCGGTTCGAGGTCAGCGGCACCAGCTCGGCGTCGCGGATGCCACTGGCCAGGGCGGCGCGCAACTCGTCGCTGCCGTGCGCCTGGTAGACGGTGCCGTCGGCCGTCCGGTGGACCGCGGGGCCGTCGAGGCCGAGGGCGCGCCTGGCCAGGGCGGCCTCCAGCGCCTTGTCGGCGGCCTTGCCGCTCAGCTCCAGCGCCTGCGAGCCGTCGCCGAAGGTGACGACGCGGCCGAGGTCGGAGTCGCGCGTGAGCAGGATGTCGCCGACGTTGTCGGCCAGCCGCCGCGCGGGGTCCATGAGAGGCCGGCCCGCGCCGGGCGGGGCGGTGTCCCTCAGCTGGGCGGCGGCGTCGGCGATCTCCCGGCCCCTCTCGTCGAGCCGTTGCAGAGTGATCTCCGGCAGCGACTCGGAAGGGTCGGTATCCAGGAGGGACTCGGTGCTGACGGCGTGCTCGGCGATCTGCTGCAGGGTCTCGGTCATCCGCGCGTGGACCTCGTCCAGGCCCGCGTCGTCGAACTCCCTCCACATCGTCTCCAGCGTCCTCCGGAGCCTGATGGCGTCGGACGGCGCGAGCGGGTTGGGCGCCCACACCTCCTGGCCGGAGCCCAGGTCGCGGATGAAGTACGCGCTCATCCGCCGCGTCGCGGCGGGCTCCGGCATGAGGGGCGGCTCCCCGGTCAGCGCGGCCAGCAGCACCGGCTCGTCCCGTACCAGGGCGCCGAGCAGGCCGATGAGCACGCCGTCGCGGGTGGCCACCGTGTCCTGGACGTTCCACGCCTCGCCCTGCCAGCCCGAGCCGTCGTACACGGAGTCAACGAGCAGTCCGGCCGTGCCGACGGGGTGCGTGGAGGGCATCTTCAGCCCGAGCTCCTGGCCGAGCTGGGCGACCAGCATCGTGGCTTCCCTGGCCTGCCACGAGGGCAGGTCGACGCGCATGGCGTGCGAGCCGTCCGTGAGGGTGACCCGGGCGCTGTCGAGCGTGACGGGCTCCCAGGAGCCGACCGTCCCCTTGGCGGCCACCTGGCTGAACGCGTGCAGCGGCCGCCACGAGTCGCCGGGGCCCCGCGCCTGGCCCCAGTTGAGCATGTCGTCGATGGAGCCGGGCCGGGGTCCGCGCAGGGTGGGGGGCGGCGATTGCGGGCCGGGATCCGGTACGCCGATGAGCTCTCTGACGCGGTCCCAGACCGATCCGGGTACGGGGTCGTCCGGCAGGAAGATGCGGTAGCGCCCGCGATGGGTGAGCGTGCCGACCAGGTCGGAGTCGGGGAGGCGGGACGGGACGCGATCGTTGGCCTCGGTGATGGCCAGGAGCGATTCGGGGGCGATCACGACGTGTCCGGTCCGCCTGGCGATCTCCTGGGCCAGCGGGACGGGGCCGCCGCCCACCTCGCAGTTGCCCAGGAAGATCACGTCGTCGGGACGCAGCCGGGGCTCGTTGAGGAGCAGCGCGGCCGCCTCCTCCCCGTCGAGCCGGGCGTCGCCGATGTGCAGGGCCTCGGGGTCGCCGTGGGCGTCGACGTAGAAGGCGCCGTCGATCGGCGACATGTCGGGCGCGCTGTCGGCGGACTCCATGTCCCGTGGATGGGTGGGATCGCGGTACCAGACGCCCGCGTCCGTCTCCTGCCGGTGATGGGTGGCGTGCCGGAGCAGCTCCCCGGTCAGTTCGGGCCGTACGCGAGAGGCCGCCGCGCCGCGCTCGGGCAGGCGGAACGGGCCGTGCTCCACCAGGTAGTAGTGCTTGCCGCCGTAGGAGGTGGTCTCGACGGCCAGCACCGTGAACCGGGTGTCGGGGCCGAACAGCACGTGGTGGGGGCGCCCGGAGATGTCGCCGACGTAGCCGTGGCCGCGCCCGAGGATCGTTAGCTGGGCGCTGTGCGGCATGTCCGGCAGATGACTGGCCTCGGTGACGCCGTCCAGCAGCCCGTGGAAGCCCACGGTGGCGCCGGGGCGCATGCCCGCGGGCAGCCGGTCGACGGGGACGCGGGTCAGGACGCTCTCCTGCCGGTGCGTCCCGGTGGCCAGGTGCTGCCCGGCGAGCTGGGCGTACGCCTCGGCGCGCGCCGAGGCGGCGGGGTCGGCCCCCCGGTCGGCCAGGGTCTCGTTGAGCCGCCGCAGCCCGTCGCCGTCGAGGACGTCGGCCAGCGCCCGCCTGGGGTCGGCCGGGTCGGGGTGGTGCCGCATCCAGCGCGGCTGCGGATCCTGCCGTACGGGCGGCGCGGCGGGGTCGGCGGAGCCGAGCAGCGGCACGTGCCCGGTGGCGTGCTGGGCCAGCAGGTCGAAGCGGTGCATGAGGCCGTCGTGCCAGCCGGCCACGCCGAGCCGCTCGAACGAGGGCCGCAGCGCGGCCAGCGCGTCCCTGCGCGCGGCGAAGTCGGCCGGAGCCAGCCGGTTGTCGCCCATGGTGAAGTGGCCGGGCGTCCCGTCGGGCCGCGGGTGCGTCGACAGCAGGTGGGCGGTGGTGTCGGACGCCCACGCCTCGGCCAGCCGGTCGGGCACCGCGTACAGGTGCCGGCCGGCGCCGTCGGGGACCGCGGTGTGCGGGGCGAAGGTCTCGGCCTGCGTCAGCACGTAGTACAGGGCCTGCCGCGCCCGCTGGGCGTCGCTCTGGTGGATGACCATCGACTGCAGATCCACGAAGTCGGTCCGCAGCAGGCCGGTCTCGTACACGACGGTCTCGCTCGCGCGATGGATCGCGCCGATATTGGCCGCCCGGTACGGCGGCAGCGCGCTCGCCTCGTGCAGATCCGCGTCGGCGGCGAAGGTGTACTCGGTGCGGAACGCCTTGGTCCCGTCGGTGAACGTGACCACCTCGTGGGTGTCCTCGCCGAAGGTGTAGACGTCGGTGCGCCTGATGCCGCCGGCCACGCTCCGGCTCAGCTCGGCGCTGCCGTGTTCCTGGTAGACGGCGTCGCCCGCCCGGTACGTGGCGGGCGCGTCCATGCCCAGCGCCCGCGCGACCAGGGCCGCGGCCTCCACTCGGGCGGCGGACTCCCCGGTGTGGCGCACCGCGGTCACCCCGTCGGCGAAGGTGACGACGTCGGCGTGCAGGCCCTCGACGTTCAGGGGCCGCGAGTGGCGCACGCCGGTGGCGACGCTCTCGTGCAGGCTGCCGTGCACGTCGTACTGGGCGAACGTCGTGCGCGGATCGTGCGCCCCCCACGCCGCGGGAACGGGATCCGGCGCGGCCGGGTCGTGGGGCGTGCCGTCGCCGCCCGGCCCGCCGACGTGCGGGTTCCAGCTCGCCCAGTGGGCGTCCGCGGCGCCGGCGGCTCCCGAGGTGACGCCCTTCACCAGCCGCGTCAGGTCGAACGGCTCGTCGCCGAAGGCCTGCAGGGTCGCGTCGGTCAGGCCGCCCGCGACACCGGAGGCCAGCATGAAGTCCAGCAGCCGGCGTGGCGGGGCCAGCCACGTCGTGCCCGTCAGGAACACGCCGTTGAGGGCGCCGCTGCCCATCGACGCCAGCACCTGGTTCCAGTCGATCCGGTCGCGCCGGCTCTGGGTGGTCTGCACGTACAGGTCCATCCCGCCCATCAGCCCGCCGAACAGCGCGATGTTGAGCAGCAGCCGCTTGGCGAGCCGCCGCACGACCTCCCTGGTGAATCGGGCGCGCAGCGTCGCGGCCCGCAGTCCGGGGCCGGCCGTGGCGGGGTTGGCGATGACCGGCAGCAGGGTGGCGAGCTGGAAGATCAGCAGCCCGACCGAGAGCTTGATCATCCGCTTGGTGTACTGGACCTGCACGCCCAGGTCGTTGAGCGCGATCGCCATCGCGGCCAGGCGGGTCAGCACCTCCGCCTGGCGTCCGCCGACGCTGCTCGCGGTTTTCGTGACGAAGATCCTGAATGCCGCGCCGTCCCAGGCGTCCGCGTCAGGAGGACGGAGGCCCGTGGCTCCGGCGACCCGGTAGGCGGCGGTGACCAGCGCGTCGGCCAACGCGAACAGCTTGGACTCCTCGGCCTGGGGCCAGTCCATGCCGACCACCCAGCCGACCCACGGCCGCAGCCATGGGGGTATCCCCCCGTCGAGCCACACCCGTCGTCAGGCCTTCGGGTGGTCGGCCGCCTGGTAGGTCGCGGCGGAGACGTGCAGCGCCTTGCCGGTGCCGTCGAGCTCGTCGATGTAGGCGTCGAAGGCGGCGAGCACGCCGTCGCGCATGGACGGGTACCTCTTCTCCAGCTCGGCGCCGTACTGGTCGTGGCCCATCGGCCGGCCGGCCTCCGCGAACGCCTCGCGCACGTCGTGGAGCACGCCGCGGACGCGCTCGGCCTCCTGGGCCGACTCCTGCCCGGACCGCCCGATGGCATGGGGCGAAGCGGTGTAGCCGTCGCCCCTCATGCCCCTCCGACCTCCCCCGTCACACCGGCATCGTACCGGTCGTACCGCATTCACTTCTGCCTGCGCGCGGCCCGCCTGAGCTCGTCGAGGATCTCGAACTCCTCCGCCGTCAGGTCGCCCGCCACGCTCAGGGTTCCCTCGGAGGTGTGGATGATGATCGGCTCAGGCCGCTCGTCCTGCTCCGGGAGGACCTCGAAGAGCGGCGGCCGCTGGTCGTCAGCGCTCATGCTCTGAACCTACCGCTCCGGGGGCGTCCCCAGGTTGGGCAGCGACGAGATCTACGTTGTCAAGGCGCCAGGCCGCTTCGGGCGGACCCGGCGCTACTCCCGCGTCCCCACCGCGCCGTGCTCCTCGGCGAACAGGTCCGCGGCGACGGCGCGGATGCGGTGGACGACCATGTCGAGGGCGCGCAGCGTGTCGGTGTCGAGATGCTCGAGGACGCGGCGGTAGTGCTGGATGCCGTCGTCCTGGATGCGCTCGATGAGCGCGGCGCCCTCGGCGGTCAGCTCGACCCGGCGCACGCGCCGGTCGTGGGGATCCTCGTGCCGGCTGACCAGGCCCTGGGCGACCAGGCGGTCGACGATGCCGGTGACCGTGCCGAGTCCGACGCCGAGCTCGTGGGCGAGCTCCTGGCCCGAGGCCGACCCGTGGACCGCCAGCCCCATGACCACCTTGAGCTGACGCATCGTCAGGTTGGAGGTGAACAGGGGCGACTGGTGGCGGGCGAAGGCTCGCCCGAGGTCGCGCTGGATGTCGGTGATCCGGCGGATCAGGTCGTCGCGTTCGTCGTCCACTCTCACCTCTTCGCTTCCTGAGAAGCTTATCAGGAAGCTCGCATTGTCCTAAATATTCGCATGGGGCGAAGTGTTAGTCTCGGGGCGAACTCTTGGAGGGACCCCTCATGACCGCATTCGCCCGGTTGAGCCTCGCCAACCGCAGCCTTGTCGTCCTGATTGCGGTCGTGCTCAGCGCATTCGGCGCGTTCACGATCCCGCAGTTGAAACAGCAGTTGCTGCCGTCGCTGGCCTTTCCCGGCGCCTTCGTGATCGCCTCCTACCCGGGGGCGTCGCCGGAGATCGTGGAGGACCAGGTCACCGAGCCGCTGGAGGAAGCCTTCCAGGGGCTCGACGGCATGGAGAAGATGACCTCGACGTCCAAGGAGGGGCTGGCGCAGGTCCAGGTCTCCTTCGCGTACGGCACGGACGTCGAGGCGTCGGTGAGCAAGATGCAGCAGGCCATCAGCCGGGTGCAGCCCCAGCTCCCGTCGGGGGTGGAGCCGCAGGTCGGCGCGGGCAACACCGACGACATCCCGGTGATGGTGCTGGCGGTGGGCGACGGCGGCGACCCGCGGGCGATGGCCGACAAGATCCGGCAGATCATGCTGCCGAAGCTGCAGGCGGTCGAGGGGGTGCGGGAGGCGACGGTCTCGGGCACCCGCGACGAGGTCGTGACCATCACCCCGGACCTGGGCAAGATGGCCAAGGCCGGGGTGTCGCCCACGCAGATCCCCGAGGTGCTCAAGGCCAACGGCACACCGGTCCCGGCCGGGACGCTGACCTCCGACGGCAAGTCGCTGACGGTCCAGGTGGGGGCGCGGATCGACAGCGTGACGAAGCTGAAGGGGCTGTACCTGACGCCCGCCCAGCCGCAGACCTCCGCCCAGGCCGCCCCGACCTCGCAGGCCCAGGCGGGCCGCCCCCAGGCGGGGCAGCCGCCGGCCGGCCGGCCGCAGACGGCGCAGGGGCAGCCGGCCGCGCCCAAGCTCAAGCCGGTCAAGCTGGGCGACGTCGCCACCGTGGAGCGCGGCCTGGCCGACGCGACCTCGATCACCCGGACCAACGGCCGGACCAGCCTCGGCGTGTCGGTCACCATGACGCCCGACGGCAACGCCGTGAGCATCTCCCACGACGTGCGCGAGGAGCTGCCCGACCTGACCAAGGCGCTCGGCGACTCCACCGACACGGCGGTCGAGGTCATCTTCGACCAGGCCCCGTACGTGGAGGAGTCGATCGAGAACCTCACCACCGAGGGCCTGCTGGGCCTGGCGTTCGCGGTGCTCGTCATCCTGGTGTTCCTGCTGTCGATCCGCTCCACGCTGGTGACCGCGGTGTCGATCCCGCTGTCGGTCGTCATCGCCCTGATCGCGTTGTGGGCCGGCGACTACTCGCTCAACATGCTGACGCTGGGCGCGCTGACCATCGCGGTCGGCCGGGTGGTGGACGACTCGATCGTCGTGCTGGAGAACATCAAGCGCCACCTCGGCTACGGCGAGCCCAAGCTGCGGGCGATCCTGTCGGCGGTGCGCGAGGTGTCCGGCGCGGTGACGGCCTCGACGCTGACGACGGTGGCGGTGTTCGCGCCGATCGCGGTGGTCGGCGGCATGGTCGGTGAGCTGTTCGGGCCGTTCGCGGTCACGGTCGCGGTGGCGCTGGTCGCCTCGCTGCTGGTGTCGCTGACGGTGATCCCCGTGCTGGCGTACTGGTTCCTCAAGGCCCCGGACCTGACCCCCGAGCAGGCCCGCGCCCAGCGCGAGGAGGCCGAGGCCAAGGAGCTGCGCAGCCCGCTGCAGCGGGCCTACCTGCCGGTGCTGCGCTTCGCGACCCGCTTCAAGGTGGTGACGCTGCTCATCGGCGTGGTCGTCTTCGTCGCCACCATGGGCCTGGCCGGCCGGCTGGAGACCAACTTCCTCGACTCCTCCGGCCAGAACACGATCTCGGTCTCCCAGCGGATGCCCGCCGGCACCGACCTGGCCACCACCGACGCGGCGGCCAAGAAGGTCGAGGCCGTGCTGGACGACCTGGACGGCGTCGAGTCGTACCAGGTCACGGTCGGCGGCGGCAACGCGCTGCAGGGCGGCTTCGGCGGCGGCGCCGGCGCCGACCGGGCCTCGTACTCCCTGACGCTCGCCGAGGACGCCGACACGCCGAAGGTGGAGCAGGCGCTGCGCGACCGGGTGGCCGGCATGACGGACGTCGGAGAGGTCCGCGTCGGCGGCTCGGGCGGCGGCGGGTTCTCCTCCGACACGGTCGACGTGATCGTGCAGGCGCCCGACGCCGCCGCGCTGAACGCGGCGGCCGGCCAGGTCAAGACGGCCATGGGCGAGGTGTCGGGCCTGCGCGACATCACCTCCAACCTGGAGGCCAGCGCCCCGCGCGTGGACGTGCGGGTGGACCGGGAGAAGGCGGCGGCCAAGGGCCTGACCGAGGCGCAGATCGGCCAGAGCGTGGCCCAGGCCTTCCGCGGCGCGCCCCTGGGCCAGCTCACCCTCGACGGGCGGGCCAGCGACCTGGTGCTGCGCGTCGGCGACGCCCCCGGCGACGTCAAGGCGATCGAGAACCTCAAGCTGGCGACGGCCTCCGGCATGGTCAAGCTGTCGTCGGTGGCCGAGGTGGAGCAGGTGGCGGGCCCGACGCAGGTCACCCGCATCGACGGCGACCGCTCGGCCACCGTGTCGGCCAAGACCACGAGCAGCGACCTGGGCAGCGTCACGCAGGCGCTGAAGACCCGCCTGGACACGCTGAAGCTGTCCGGCGGCGCCACCTACGAGATCGGCGGCGCCTCGGCCGACCAGCAGAAGGCGTTCTCCGACCTGGGCATGGCGATGCTGGCGGCCATCGCGATCGTGTTCATGATCATGGTGGCGACGTTCCGCAGCTTCGCCCAGCCGCTCATCCTGCTGGTGTCGATCCCGTTCGCCGCGACCGGCGCCGTCGGCCTGCTCGTGGCGACCGGCACCGCGCTGGGCGTGCCGGCGCTGATCGGCATGCTCATGCTCATCGGCATCGTGGTGACCAACGCGATCGTGCTCATCGACCTCATCAACCAGTACCGCGAGCAGGGGCTGGGCATCGTCGAGGCGGTCATCGAGGGCGGCCGGCGCCGGCTGCGGCCCATCCTCATGACCGCGGTGGCCACGATCTGCGCGCTGACGCCGATGGCGCTGGGCGTGACGGGGTCGGGCGGGTTCATCTCGCAGCCGCTGGCGATCGTGGTCATCGGCGGCCTGATCACCAGCACGCTGCTGACGCTGGTGCTCGTGCCCACGCTGTACGTGATGCTGGAGCGGGCGAAGGAGCGGATGCGGCGCCGCCCGGCCGAGCCGAAGCCCGAGGAGCCGAAGGTCCTGGCGCCCACGCCGTGACCTTCCCGCGCGAGATCTGACGCGAGCCCCGGCCGCCGGCCGGGGCTCGCGCCGAGTTCTCCTACCGTCCGGCGGACGGCAAGCCGGGAACGTACCTGTTCTTCTACCCGGCGCTGGAGGACGGCGACTACTCGCGGCATCGTCCCGGCCTGCAGCACCTGGCCTTCGTCGTGAAGACCCGCGAGGAGGTGGATCGCCTGCACGCGTGGGCGAGCGCCCGCGGCGCGGACGTGCTCCACCGGCCGCGGGAGTTCCCGCAGTACGGCCCCGCCTACTACGCCGCCTTCTGGGCGGGGCCGGACGGCCTCACCCTGGAGGTCGTCTGCCACCGGTGAGCGCCCGGCGCCCCGCGCCCTGGGCGGGCGGGGCGGCGGGGCCGCGGGCGAAGCGGGTCAGCAGGTTCGTCGTCGCCCGGCGGGTGAAGGCGGCGGCCGACTCCGGCACGCCGTGGCCGCACTGCCGTCCCCGCATGCCGCACACCCAGCGCATCGTGCCGGAGGCGAACACCCCCGCCCCGCTGGGCGCCGTGTAGTAGGTGCTGTTGGAGACCGTGGCGCGTCCCCCGCAGGAGAAGCGCGACTCGGCCAGCACCTCGACGTCGCGGGGCGAGCCGGGTGAGACCCGGTCGGTCTCCACCCCGGCCATGCCGGGGAAGCTGGTGCCGTGGGTGCCGGCGAAGATCCAGTGGTTCGGGCGGCTGACGGTGTAGACGCCCTCGGCGGGGAAGCAGTCGTACATCTGGCCCACCAGCGCGCTCTCCGGCCGCGTCTCCCGCCACAGCCGGCACCGCTGCTCCTTGTCGCACTCGACGGTCCGGTCGTGCAGGCCGATGCGCCAGTAGACGGCGTTCGCGCCGAGGAAGGCGAGGTTCGTCCCCCGGTCCCTGGCGCGGGTGACCGCCTCGCGCATCTGCGGCGACCAGTACTCGTCGTGGCCGAGCGAGAACACCGCGCGGGCCCCGTCGAGCACGCCCGGCTTGAGGTCGAGGCTGGTCAGGTATGCCAGCGGCACGCCGCTGCGCTCGGCGACGGCGAACGCCTCCTGCTCGAAGTCGAGGAAGAGCCGCGCCCCGTTCCCGTCGTACGGGCGGTCGAAGGTGACCGCCCGGGAGCGGCCCTCGAACCCGCCCGGCCCCTGGTAGAGGCTGCGCCCGCCCCACAGGTTGTACGCCTGCCAGGTGGTGACGGCGTCGATCATGACGACGCGGCCCTGGGTGGAGGCCGAGCGCACGGTCACCGGCACGTACCGCTGGGCGCCCGTGGAGGCGTCCAGCCGGATCAGGTAGGGGCCCTCGGCCCAGCCGGTGGTGTCCACCGTGAGGGAGGGATGCCAGTGCGCGGCGGTGACGGTGCCGTCCACGGTCCTGGCCGGCGCCTGCCGCTGCCCCTTGACCTGCGGCGACTTCCACACGGCCGTGGGGTGGGCGCCCATGCGGAAGGCGACGGCGGTGAAGCGCGGCGCGGTGGTGGAGACCCGCAGCCCGAACCGTTCGCCGGGCAGGACGCTGACGCGGTCGGCGTAGCCCTCGATCTCGTGCTCGGCGCCGCGCCTGGCCAGGTGCCAGGAGGCCGGCAGCTTCACCGCCGGCGTGGAGGCGGCGGGCGCGGGGGAGGCGGGTGAGGGCGTCTGTGCCGGCTGCGCGGTCTGTGCCGGCGCGGTGGCCGGTGGCCCGCCCGAGCATCCCGCGGCCAGGAGGGCGAGAACGATGATCAACTTGCGCACGGGGCCATGATCACAGGCGGCCTGGACCCGCGCGGGCGACTTGACGGACTCCTTGCCATGACCACCGTCGAGGTCACGCGGAATGTGAGGGCGGTCAGGATTCATGGACACCGCCTGTGCGAGTACAAGGCGTACGGCGCGGACCGGGATCCCGATGCGGACGTCAAGGACGTGTTGCAGAAGCAGCGCGACGACTACGTCAACCGGGTCGCGGACTCGTCGGAGTCCCGTCGGGACATCTTCACCAGGGTGCCGAAGCCGCGCGTCATCACCGCCACGGCACCACGACGGTCTGCGCGGCCCGCAGGTCCCGGACGCCGGAGCCGACGGTCACGACCTGGGCGACGCATTCGTGACCGATGCCGAACGGCGCGACGACCTGGTCGGGCTGGACACTTGAATGACGGTTGAGTACTCTTCTGAAAGTCATCAAGATGAGCGGGAGGAAACGTGACAGATCATGCCGACTTCTCGGCGGAGGCCGCGCTGCGCGAGGTGGAGCGCGCGCAGGGCGCGGTACGGCGGGCCGGCCGGCGGGCCGCGATGTTCTTCCTGACGCTGTGGCTGATCAGCACCGCCTACTGGCTGGCCGCGCTGCTCGGCCCCGAAGCGGTCCGGGACTACAGCGGCCTGGGGCTCTTCCTGGCCGTCGGCGTGGTGCTCGTCGCTCGCCTCGTCTTTAGGGAGCGGGTCTACAGCCGGATGACGGCCCGGATCGTCTACCCCGTCACCGGGGCGTTCGTGGGGACGAGCGTGCTCGCGTCGCTCTACACCACGTTCCTGCACCCGCTGGAGCCCGGGCCGCAGTGGGTGGTGCCCGATGTGGTGGTCACGCTGGTCGCGGGCGCTCCCCTGCTGTACGGCGCGGTGCGCGTGCTGCGTTCCGAGAATGATCGATGAGCCACCCCCGGCACGCGCTGGACGAGATCATCCACGCGCCGGTACGGCTGTCCATCATGGCCATGCTGGCGGCGGCGGAGACGGTCGAGTTCGGCTACCTCAGGGACACGATCGAGGTCAGCGACTCCCTGCTGTCCAAGCACCTCCAGACGCTGGAGAAGGCCGGCTACGTCCGGGTGACGAAGGGCTTCGTCGGCAAACGTCCCCGAACCTGGCTGGCGCTGACCGACGAAGGGCGCGACGCCTTTCAGAGCTACATGGCCGTACTCCGGCAGATCACGCAGGCCCCTCCCTCGCGCCTGGACGCCGGAACCGACTGATCACCTCGAAGGGCCGGATCGCTGAATGCGCACCATCCTCGCCATGCTCCTGTCTCCTCTGCTGGTGGTGGCCCCGACCACCGCCACGGCCCCGGCGGACCTCAACGACGCCGAGGCCGTGCTCGCCTACATGCGCGCTCATCCCGACGACGTCGCGCTGGTGACGCAGGGCATCAGTCACAACGCCGACCGCCTCACCGCCGTGGCGTCGGCCATCAAGATCTTCCACCTTGCGGCCTACGCCGACGCCGTCCGCCAGGGAAGAGCCGAGCCGGACGAACGCGTCTCCGTGGCCCTGTGGAACTCCTACCATCTGCCCGGCACCGACGGCGGCGCCCACGAAGCGGCGCTGCGGCGACTCAAGCCCGGCACGAGCGTCACGCTCGACCAGCTCGTCTCCGCCATGATCGAGGACAGTGACAACGCCGCCGCCGACTTGCTGCGTGACCGCCTCGGCCCCGGCGCGCTGCTCATCGGCACCAAGGGTGGCTCGTTGCCCGGCGTTATCAGTGAGGCCATGTACATCGTCCAGCCAGGCCGGAAACCGCGCGAAACGGTCCTGGCGCTGCGGCGGCTGCCTGAGACGACCTGGTTCTCCGGTACGCGTAGCTATGCCCACCAGCAGTTCCTCGTGCGAATGGCGACGGATTCCGCCTTTTTCGCGAAGGTCCGCACAGCGTTGAAGTGAAAGATGTGCCCTCACCTGCGGTTTTGCGCCAGTGTGGAAAGCTCGACAAACAACGCCGCGGCCTGTGTCAGACTCGGGATTCGGTACGGATATCGGCGGTGAGGAAAAAGCGGAGTATTTGTCGGAATAATCCGACCGTGCATTCCTCCAGCGATTAGCCGATATCAGGTAGATGTCCCATCTCCGGAAGGGGATCCTGTGTTCCAGGCCATGCGCACCGTCACGACCGCTCTCCCCGCCGCGGCCCTGCTGATCGGCGTCACCGCCGGTCAGGCGGGCGCCACCACGAACGAGGCCGTCGCGGCGGCGGTCCCCAGCTGCGTGACGACGCGCCTCGACAGCTCCGGCTACACCGACAAGCTGTGGGTCACGAACAACTGCCGCTACTCCGTGCGGGCCAAGGTGGTCCTCGCGCACGAGACCGACCTGTCCTGCTGGACCTACGGCAGGGGGACGACGAAGTACTGGAGCTGGGGCTGGCCCGGCAGGTTCGACGGGCTCGCCAACTGCTGAGCGGGAACCACCACTTCCCGCGCGGCGAGCAGCAACTGGCCGCCGAGGCGGTCCGCTTCGCCGGGGACCTCGTCTCCCGGGTGCTGGAGCGCGAGCTGCGCGCCGGGCCGGCGGCCGGGGTGCGGGCGTTCCTCGACCTGTGGCGGCGGACGGTGATCGGCAGCGACTACGCGGCGGGCTGCCCGGTCCTGGCCGTCGCGGTCGAGGAGCCGCCGGGGGAGGGCGACCCGGAGGCGATCACCGCCGCGATGTGCCGGGCCGAGCGCGACATCCGGCCGCTGGACGACGTCGCCGCACAACCGGAGACCCTCATCGGAGCGGCCGTCACGACGTGACCTCGCGGTGCCCGGGCGGGGGTGTCAGGACAGGGCGGCGCGGATCGCGGCGGCCCCCTCCGCGGTGAAGACGCCGCTGTCCGGCAGGGTCAGGATCGCGCAGGTTCACCCACCTCGGCGCGGACCCGCCGGTTCCAGTCCGCCTCCATCGCCGCGACGTCAACCCGCGTCACGTCCTGACCGCTGTCGCAGGCCGGCGTCCCGCCGATCGCGATCATGTCGGGGGCTCGTTCGGCGAAGCGCACCCGGAAGCCGGCGCGCGCCGCCGCCACGAACTGCCCGATCTCCGGTACGAGGCAGCCCGGCGTTTGCTGATATCTCAGAGTTCTCCTACTGTGATGCCAGATTGCCCCCTTAGCCAAGGAGATGCCCGTGCCGCCCCGTCGCGATCCTCGACCGGTCGGCCGGCGACGGGCGGCTTCACCCACGCACTCGTGGCCATGGCGATCATCGTGGTCGCCGGCATGGTCGTCCTGCTGACCACAGGGCGCCGGACGGACATACTCGACGGGAGTCTTTCGTGACCACTGCACTCATCATCGGCGACATCCAGCGGGGCGTCACGGGCACCTACGCCTTCGCCCGGGACGTCGTCCCTCCGCTCACCGGCCTGCTGCCGCGCGCCCGCGCGGCCGGCGCGCTCGTGGTGTTCGTGCACTTCGCCTTCCGGGGGAACGGGGCCGACGTGCCGCCGGGCAGCGCGCTGATGCGCGGGTTCTTCGAGGCGGGGGACGCCTTCCACGAGGGGGCGGCCGGCACCGAGATCGACCTGCCGGTCGCCGAGGAGGACGTCGTCGTGCTCAAGCGCCGCGCCAGCGCGTTCGCCGGCACGGACCTCGACCTCGTGCTCCGCGCGCGCGGCGTCGACACCCTCGCCGTCGCCGGCGTCGCGACCAGCGCCATGGTGGCCGCCACCTGCTACGACGCGGCGGACCGCGGCTACGGGGTGAGCGTGCTGCGCGACGGTTGCGCCGACGGCGACGCGGCGATGCACGACTTCTTCATGGACGCCGTCTTCCCCAGCCGCGGATTCGACGTCCTGACCTGCGCCGCCTGGAACGGAGAACCACGACCGTGAACGTATGCGACCGGGCCGTCCAGGAGGGCGGGGGAGCTACGGCGCCGGCATCTCGATGTGGGCCCTGCTGACGGAGACGCTTCTCGCCAGCGCTTCAAGGACGTCGCGGTGCACGCGCTCGCACCGCCGCCGCATGGCCTCGCGGGCGCCGTCCGGGTCGCGCGCGCCGAGCCGCTCGGAGATCGCCTCCAGCTCCCCGGGCGGGCTCGCGGCCTCCGGAGCGATCAGCGCGGCCATCCGCAGGACCCGCTCCAGCTCGTCGAGCACGTCGACGATCGCCTTGCCGAAACGGTTGTTGCCGCTGGACGCGGCGATGACGGCCTCGAACTCGATCGCGGCCCGCAGCGACTCCTCCAGCCCCACCTCGCCCGCCGCGAGCGCGTAGGGCACCTTCGCCAGCACGCCGAGCCGCTCCAGCGCGGGCGCCTCGACGCCCCGGCGCGCGGCGGTGGCGGCGGCCTCGACGGACAGCACCGTCCGCAGGGCGCAGAGATCGTCGGTGTCCTGGAGCGTGATCGGGCTGACGACGTAGCCCGCGCGGGGGAGCGCGTCCACGAGCCCGTCGCGCCGCAACCGCGCGAGCGCCTCACGCACCGGCGTCTTGCTGATGTGCCATTGCCGCGCGAGGGACGCCTCGCTGAAGCTGCTGCCGGGCGGCAGCGTCAGGTCGATGATCTGGCGCCTGATCGCCCGGTAGGCCTGAGTGGTGCGGTCGAGGCCGGCTTCCTCCTCGCCGACCAGCAGCAGTGCGGGGACGTGCACCATCAGCTCGGGCATCCCGTCAGGATATCGCTGTGCCTCATTGGTACGGCAGCCTAAGGCATGTGCCCCCTGACTGACATCTTAATGAGATGCTGCTGATATGCAGTACCGCCTGACCCCCGCCGCGGACCGCCGGAGCCCCGCCCCTATTGTTGGATGCCGATCGAACATCAATGATCGGGGAGTTGCTCATGCGCGCTATGCGAATCGACCGCTTCGGCGGCCCTGACGTCCTGACCCTCGCCGAGGCGCCGGTTCCTCGCCCGTCGGACGGCGAGGTCCTGGTGCGCGTCGTCGCCTCCGCCATCAACCCGGTGGACGACAAGACCCGTGACGGGGCCATCGGGGAGGGCGCGCCGCCCCTGCCGATGACGCTGGGGTGGGAGCTGGCGGGCGTCGTCGTGGACAGCCGGAGCGCAGCACTGCCCGCGGGCGAGCGGGTCTTCGGGATGTCGCACCAGCTCGGTACCGGACGCGGCGCCTGGGCCGACCTGGTCGCCATCCCGGCGACCTCCGTCGCCGTCGCCCCCTTGACGATCAGCCTGGTCGAGGCGGCGACGCTTCCGCTGCCCGGGCTCACCGCCCTGCAGACGCTGGACTGGCTGGACGTCCGCGAGGGAGAACGGCTGCTGGTGGCCGGGGCGGCCGGTGCGGTGGGCGGCCTGGCGGTGCAGCTCGCGCGGGCGCGCGGCGCGCGGGTGGACGCGCTGGTGTCCAGGCCGGCACAGGTCGAGGCGGTCAGGGAACTGGGAGCCGGATGGGCCACGACCGACCGCGCCGCGCTGCCCGAGGCCGCCTATGACGCCGTCTTCGACACTTTCGGCGCGTTCGTCACCCGTGCCGTCGCGGACGGCGGCCGCTACGCCTCCGTCGCCACACAGGCCGGCCCCGTACCCGACCTGTCCCACCGGGCGGTCCGCACCACCGTCCGTCAGGTGCGCGAGGACGGCGCCGGACTCGCCGCACTCGCCGCGATCGTGGACGCCGGCCAGGCGAGGCCGCGGGTCGACTCCCAGTACGGCCTGCGCCACCTGCGGGAGGCGCACGAGCGCTTCCGGCGGGGGCGACTGGAGGGAAAGGTCGCTCTGGTGTGGTGAAAGCGCCTTTCGGCGAGAGCGCGTTCTCAGTGCTGTTCGGCCGAGAGCAGACAAGCGGCATGCCGCTGTGTTCAGCCGTGCTCCGGCTCCACCGGGAGCCACAGCTCGGCGTCGGCCTCGGCCTTGTCCGGTGACAGGTGGGTGCGCAGGATCTCGGGGCCGGTGCGGGTGCGGTACGGGTTCGACGGGAACCACTGGGTGAACACGTCCCGCCACAGCTCCTGGATGGCCTGGGGCGCCGGCCCGGAGGTGGTGAAGACCGCCCAGGCGCCGGCCGGGACGGCCAGCGTGGTCGTGCCCTCCGGAGCCGCCGCGGAGGTGATCACGCCTTGGTGGTAGTCGAATTCCGTGCCCTCGGCGCGGCTGGGGTCCAGGCCGTCGCAGACCGCGACGATGCCGTGCGGCTCCTGGTCCGACAGCTTCGCCAGGCGCTCCAGAGGCTGTGGGCCGATCGCGCGGACGAAGTCGATGATCGCCTGGTTCGGGCCGAGGTGCACCAGCGGCACCCGGGTCCTGAACCCGACGACGGTGAAGTCCGGCTTGTCCACGACGCGGTACCGCATGCTGCTGCTCCCTTCGATGACGAGGCGGAAGGCCATCCGGGGCTGGGAGTTGAGCGCGGCGCCGGTCCGCCGGGCCTCGCCCGGTCCGATGCCGTGCATGGCGCGGAACGCCCGCGCGAACGCCTCACCGGAGCCGTAGCCATAGCGCACCGCGATCTCCAGCAGCGTCTCGCGTCCGGCGAGCACCTCGGCGCCGGCGAGGGTGAGTCGGCGGCGCCGGACGTACTCCGACAGCGGCATGCCCGCGAGCGCGGAGAACATCCGGCGCAGGTGGTGCTCCGAGGTGGCCGCGATGCGGGCCAGCTCCGCCACCTCGACGGACTGGTCGAGATGGAGCTCGATGTGCTCCATGGCCTGGTTCAGCCGCTCCAGCATGCCCGGCCCCCTTCCTCGTCCGTCTCCACGACCACCGTGCCGACGATAGTCGTGCGGCGCGCCTACCCGGCGCTGCCGCCCGTGCCGTCCCCGTCCGGACCGGGGGTCTCCCGGCCCAGGCCCCGGCGGATCGCGATCTCCACGGGCGAGTACGCGCCGTCGGCCCGCTCCAGCTCGTACGGCGCGGCCGGCAGCAGCGGCGGCTGGGCCATGAAGCGCGGCCGTGCCCCATGGTGCGGCTGCGCCGCGTGCACCAGGAACGGATGGCACAGGAAGACGTCGCCCGGGGACCCGGTGGCCAGGGCGAGCGGCCGGTGGTCGGAGGCCGCCACCAGGTCGGGCGCGAGGGTCAGCCCGCTCGCCCCGTCCTCCCCGTACTTCTCCAGCACCTTCGGCACGTCGAGGTGTGACCCGACCCGGATCCGGGTCGGGGCGTCCTCCTCACCGACCTCGCTGAACAGGAACAGCATCAGCAGCGCCCGGTCCCGGGAGCGCAGATTCGTGAAGTACCAGCTCTCGCCCTCCGGCAGATAGCTGCCCTCGATGTGCCAGCCCGCGTCGTCCGGCTCCTCCTCGTGCGGGAAGCGCAGCGGGAACGTGCCCAGCGAGTAACGCGGCTCCCAGCGTCCCGCGCCGACGAGCAGGTCGTACGCGTGATGGAGGAAGGGGGAGTTGGGTGCGGCGGCGAACGGTCCCTGCGCCATGCCGCCCACCCAGTGCACGGGCCGCGTCCACGTCGACGGGTCGTCCGGGTCGCAGCCGGTCTCCCGCCACAGCAGCCGCGCGCAGTCCGCGGCCACGCGCGGCGCGACGGCGCCCTCCAGCTTCACGAAGCCGTCGCGCAGGAAACGGGATACCAAGGTCGTGTCGTCCATGCCCCCATCGTGCGACGGCGCCGGCCCCGGCCACCCGACATTTTCCGCACCGCCTGTGTCGGGTACGAGGCGTCAGGTGCCGAAGCGGCGGCGGGCCGATTCGATGTGACCGAAGTACTCGTGGGTCCAGCCGCAGAGCAGATCCACCGTGGCGCGCAGGGCCCGGCCGGGCTCGGTGAGGGTGTAGTCGACCCGCGGCGGCACCGTGGGGTGCACCTTCCGCTCGGCCAGGCCGTTGCGCTCCATCATGCGCAGGTTCTGGGTGAGCATCTTGTGGCTGATGCCCTCGACCTCGTCGCGCAGCTCGCTGAAACGCAGGGTGCGCTCGCCGAGAGCCTCGATGATCAGCAACGCCCACTTGTTGGCGACGTCCGAGAAGATCTCCCGCGCCAGGGAGTCGGCGCGCCTCAGGTCCGCCTCGTCGGACAGGTCGCTGAGCTCTTTGGTCACCATCAGGTTCCCCAGTCACTGAAAAGTGCGTTCTTCCACGTCAGCCGTCACTCTCCTACAGTTCCCCAGTAACTGCAAGAGAGTAACGATGGAGGAGATCGTGGCTGTTACGCTCATCAACCCCGACGGGCTTGTCCGCGTGCCGGTCTACCACCACGTCGCGGTGGCGACGGGGAGCCGGCAGGTCCACCTCGCGGGCCAGGTGGCCTGGGACGAGAACGGCGAGCTGGTGGCACCCGGCGACCTGGCCGGGCAGGTCGCTCAGGTCTACCGCAACGTCGCCCGGGCGCTCGATGCGGCGGGGGCGACGTTCCGCGACGTCGTCCGCTTCACGTGGTACGCCGCAGGCTGGAAGAGGGAGATGTACGACGCCTTCAACGCGGGCGTCGCGCAGGCGGCGCGCGAGTTCGACCTGCCCGCGCCGCCGGCCGCGCTGATCGGGGTCGACATCCTCTTCGAGCCCGGCATCCTCGTCGAGGCCGAGGTCACCGCGATCATCGACTGAGCCGGACGGCGGCGCCGTCGCCGTGGGACGCGCGGGTTCAGGTGGCGAGACGGTACCGTTCCGTCTCGTGTATGATCGCGGCCATGGACAGATCGACCGACCCCGGTCCGCCGCGCGGCGGACCGGTCCTGCAGGACAGCGTCACCGCGGCCATCACCAGCGCCTTCTTCGAGGAGCTGGCCGCCGTGGGGTACGGCCGGCTGTCGATGGAGGCCGTCGCCCGGCGGGCCGGCTCGGGCAAGGCCGCCCTCTACCGGCGCTGGCCGTCGAAGGAGGCCATGACCGTCGACCTGGTCGTCCAGGTCTCCGTGCGTGCCGCCGACACCCCCGACACCGGCACGTTGCGGGGCGACGTCCTGGCCTTCCTGACCGCCACCGACCAGGCGCTGCGCCACCCGCTCGTCTCGCGGATCCTTCCCGACCTGCTGGCCTCGGCCGCCTACCACCCGGCGATCGCCGCCGCGCTGGGCGAGGAGATCGGCACGGCCCGCCGCCGCAAGGTGGGCGCCATCCTGCGGCGGGCGGTCGAGCGGGGGGAGCTGCCCGAGGACGCCGACGTCGACCTCGGGCTCGACTTCATGGCCGGCCCGCTCTACTGGCGCACCGCCATCCGGCGCGCCCCCGCAGGCCCCGACCGGATCGAACGCCTCACCGACATGATCATCGCCGCCCTGGGCGCGTAGCCGGCCGGCGTCCCGCCCGAGAACGCGCCCGCCGCGCGGCCACCCCCCGAGACGACATCCCTGGAGGCGTCGTGACCGAGAAGTCCCACGGTCTGGAGCGCATGCTGTTCTTCTCCGACGCGGTCATCGCGATCATGCTGACGCTGCTGGCCCTGGAGCTGCCCCTGCCGGACGCCCACGACCCCGCGCACCTGGGGGAGGCGCTGGCCGCGCACGGCTCGCAGTACCTGGCGTTCCTGGTCTCCTTCTGCGTGATCGCGACCGCGTGGGTCGCGCACCACCTGTTCTTCACCCACGTCAGCCGCGGCGACCAGGCCCTCGTCACGCTCAACGTCCTGGTCCTGCTGGGGTACGTGCTGATCCCGTGGGCGAGCAAGACCCTCGGCGAGGTCCCGAACGGCGCCGGCGTCGTCGTCTACGCGGCGGCCATGGCCTTCCTGGGCGGCGCCATGGCGCTGATGGCGCGCCACGTCGTCCGCGCGGGCCTGCTGGACCCGCAGGCCCCGCCCGCCGTGATCACCGGCATCCGGGCCTGGGCGACGGCGACCATGGTGATGTTCGCGCTGTCGATCCCGGGCGCGCTGGTGGTGGGCCGGTGGGTCATGCTCATGTGGCCGGTGGGCTACCTCGCGCTGCGGCTGGTGGCCGAGTACCGGCTTCGCAGGCACCGTGCCGACCCGGCGCCCGCATATGAATCTACACTGTAAAGGCGCTCAGCGGGACGCGGACCACTCCGGCGCCAGCACGGACCACACCTCGATGTCATGGCGCTGTCCCCGATACAGGTAGCTGCCGCGCAGCACGCCCTCCTTGGTCATCCCGAGCCGCCGGGCCACCGCGATGCTCGGCTTGTTGCCGGCCGCGACCTGCCACTCCACCCGGTACAGGCCCCGCTCGGCGAAGGCCCAGTCGATGATGGCGCGCGCCGCCCGGGTCACCAGGCCCCGGCCGGCGGCCGACGGCTCCAGCCAGCAACCGGCCTCGGCCGAGCCGTGCCGCAGGTCCATGACCCGGAACATCACGCCGCCCACCAGCTTGCCGTCGGACCAGATGCCGTAGATGCGGCCCGTGTCGTTCACGGCCTTCTCCGCGTACGACCGCAGGTAGGCGCGGCTGGAGTCCAGGTCCTTGACGACGTCGGGCAGGCCGACGAACTGGCCGATGAACTCCCGGCCCCGGTCGATGTGGGCGAGGAACTCCTCGGCCTGCCACGGCTCCAGCGGGCGCAGCTCCGCGCCGTCCTCACCCAGCGATGTGGCGAACATCGTCCCCCTCCACGATCCTTCCATCCTCAACCGGCGCGAACTGGGAGGGATCTTCTCACAGGCCGCGCGGGTGGGGGGAGCCGGTGGACCGGGAGGCAGTGCATAGACTTGTCCGACGTGACGTCGAAGCCGCGTATCCCCGATGTTCTGGCCGCCCGCTACGCCTCGCCGCAGCTCGCCCGGCTGTGGTCGCCCGAGTACAAGGTCGTCGCCGAGCGGCGGCTGTGGCTGGCGGTGCTGCGCGCCCAGGCCGAGCTGGGGGTGGCCGTGCCGCAGGAGGCGGCCGCCGACTACGAGAAGGTGCTGGAGCAGGTCGACCTCGACTCGATCGCGGCCCGCGAGCGGGTGACCCGGCACGACGTGAAGGCCCGCATCGAGGAGTTCAACGCGCTGGCCGGCCACGAGCAGGTCCACAAGGGCATGACCTCGCGCGACCTGACCGAGAACGTCGAGCAGCTGCAGATCCGCGACAGCCTGCTGCTGGTGCGCGACCGCGTGGTGGCGCTGCTGGCCCGGCTGGCGGCGCTGGCCGAGGAGCACCGCGAGAGCGTGGTCGCCGGCCGTTCCCACAACGTCGCGGCGCAGGCCACGACGCTGGGCAAGCGGTTCGCCTCGGCCGCCGACGAGCTGCTGGTCGCCTACCGGCGGCTGGAGGAGCTCATCGCCCGCTACCCGCTGCGCGGCATCAAGGGCCCGGTCGGCACCGCCCAGGACATGCTCGACCTGCTCGGCGGCGAGGAGTCGCGGCTGGCCGAGCTGGAGGGCCGGGTCGCGGCCCACCTGGGCTTCGAGCACCGGCTGACCAGCGTCGGCCAGGTCTACCCGCGTTCCCTGGACTACGAGGTCGTCTCGGCGCTGGTGCAGCTCGCCGCGGCCCCGTCGTCGCTGGCCAAGACGATCCGGCTGATGGCCGGGCACGAGCTGGTCACCGAGGGCTTCAAGGAGGGCCAGGTCGGCTCCTCGGCGATGCCGCACAAGATGAACACCCGCTCCTGCGAGCGCGTCAACGGCCTGGCCGTGGTGCTGCGCGGCTACGCCTCCATGGTGGGGGAGCTGGCCGGCGACCAGTGGAACGAGGGCGACGTGTCGTGCTCGGTGGTGCGCCGGGTGGCGCTGCCGGACGCGTTCTTCGCCTTCGACGGCCTGGTGGAGACCATGCTGACGGTCCTGGACGAGTTCGGCGCGTTCCCCGCGGTCATCGCCGCCGAGCTGGACCGCTACCTGCCGTTCCTGGCCACGACGAAGATGCTGATGGCGGCGGTGCGCGCCGGGGTGGGCCGCGAGACGGCGCACGAGCTGATCAAGGAGCACGCGGTGGCGTCGGCGCTCGACATGCGCTCGCGCGGGGCCGACAACGAGCTGCTCGACCGGCTCGCCGCCGACGAGCGCTTCCCGCTGGACCGGACGGCGCTGGAGGCGCTGCTGGCCGACCGGGTGTCGTTCACCGGCGCGGCGGCCGGTCAGGTGGAGGCCGTGGCGCGGCAGGTGGCCGAGGTGGTCGCCGCCCATCCGGAGGCGGCCGCCTACCGTCCCGGCGCCATCCTGTGACGCGGTGGTGCGTGAGCTGAGGTCCGTGGCCGAGCTGCGGGCCGCGTGCGGTGACGACGACCTGCCGGTGTGGGCGGCGCAGAACCTGACGGGCGGCGCTCGGGCATGGGCCCTGGGGGAGGCCGTGGTGGGCGCCGCGCCGCGGGTGTCGCGGCGTGACCGCGTCGGCGTGTGGGGCGATCCGGCCGACGCCGCCGAGCTGGTGCGGCACGCGCTGGCCGAGCTGGGTCCGTCGTACCGGCCGTTCGGCGAGGCCGGGCTGATGGCCGAGGTGGCGGCGAGGATCGACGGGCTGGAGGTGGCGGGCGGCTTCTCCTGGATGAGCCTGCCCGGCGGCCCCGGGACCACGGACGCGGACGGTGAGGTGGAGTGGCTGGGCGGCGAGGCCGAGGGGGAGGTGTCGGCGCTGCTGGCCGAGCACGCGCCGACCTCGTACGCGGTGCCGGGTGCGCCCGGCGTGCGCCGCTGGGCGGGCACGCGGGTGCGGGGGCGGCTGGCGGCGGTGGCGGCCGACGCGTGGAGCGCGCCGTCGGTGGGGTTCCTGGCCGGGGTGGCCACGGTCCGGGAGCTGCGGGGCCGGGGGCTGGCGGAGCGGGTGTGCCGATGGGTGACGCGGCGGCTCGTGGCGGCCCACGGCCGGGCGGCCCTCATGGTGGACGACGACAACCCGGCGGCGATCGGGGTGTACGAGCGGCTCGGCTACCGGCGCATGCGGG
Source organism: Nonomuraea roseoviolacea subsp. carminata (assembly GCF_024172185.1). GTDB lineage: Bacteria > Actinomycetota > Actinomycetes > Streptosporangiales > Streptosporangiaceae > Nonomuraea > Nonomuraea roseoviolacea. Next base: position 8,722,440 of record NZ_JAMZEC010000001.1, on the reverse strand, counting down.
TGCTGGCCACGCACGTCGTATGAAATCTACAAAGTAAAGGTGACGGGCTGACTTTTTCCGATCGGTCCACAACCGGAAAACCCACCATCGAACGCGCGGGCGAAAAACCGGGTGAGCCCGGGGCTCGCCGTGAGGCACAGTGTCGGAGTGATGTCCGATTTCGTGCCAGGTATCGAGCTTTCCCGAGCCTTCTACGGTGAGGTCGTCGCGCCGCTCGTCGGCTCGGTGCCGCACAGCGCCGCGCTGATCGGGCCGGGTTCGGAGGTGCTGGCGTTCGACACGGCCCGCTCCGCCGACCACGACTGGGGCCCGAGGGTGCTGGTGTTCGCGGCGGCCGGCGAGGTGGAGGAGGTGCGGGCGCGCGTGGTGGCGGGCCTGCCGGAGCGCTTCTGCGGGCTGCCGACGGTGTTCGGCTACCACGGGGTCGTCCGGCCCGGCGTGGTGGTGGCCGAGCTGGGGGAGTGGCTGGCGGAGCGGCTCGGGTTCGACCCGCGGGGCGGGATGTCGCCGCTGGACTGGTTGTCGTCGCCGTGGCAGGCGCTGGCGGAGGTGACCTGCGGTGAGGTGTTCCACGACGGGTTGCCGGACGGGCTGGAGGCGGTGCGGGGGATGCTGCGCTGGTATCCGCGTGACGTGTGGCGTTACGTGCTGGCCTGTCAGTGGCGGCGCATCGCGCAGGAGGAGCCGTTCCCCGGCCGGTGCGGTGAGGTGGGGGACGAGCTGGGTTCGGCGGTGGTCGGGGCGCGGCTGGCGCGGGAGGTGATGCGGCTGGCGCTGCTGCTGCGCCGCCGGTATCCGCCGTACGCCAAGTGGCTGGGCAGCGCGCTGGCGCGTCTGCCGGGGTCGGCGGAGTTGGGGGAGTCGCTCGGGCGGGCGGTGGCGGCGCGGACGTGGCGGGAGCGGGAGGCGGGGTTGTCGGCGGCGTACGGGAGGGTGGCGGCGACGCAGAACCGGCTGGGGCTGGCGGAGGAGCTGGATGTGCGGGTGCGGGCCTTCCACGACCGGCCGTTCCAGGTGATCGGGGGTGACCGGTTCGCGCTGGCGTTGCTGGAGGCGGTGACGGATCCGGAGGTCAGGGCGCTGCCGTTGGTGGGGTGCGTGGACCAGGTGGCGGATTCGGTGGAGGTGCTGATGTCGCCCTCCCGGGCGCGGGCGGTCGCGACGGCGGCGCTCGGCCTGGTGGCCTGACCTTCGCGAGCCCGGCCCCCCGCGTCCGATATGTTCGCTTTGTTTGTTCTTTGCCTGACGTGGGGGACCTTGCCGGTGCGTGGAAAGCTGCTGATCATCTCGGCCGTCGCCGTGAGCCTGTCCGGCTGCGGCGTGGTCCCCCGGCTCATCCCTCGGCCCGCCGGAGCGCCCACGCCCGCCCCGGCCGCCTCCCCGGCGACGCCGCAGCCCCCCTCGTCGTCCTCCTCACCGGCCGCCACGCCCTCCCCCACGAGGCCGGCGCTGGGCGCCCCTCAGGCCAGGCAGGCCGTGCGGCAGTGGGTGGCCGCGTACAACGCGACGCTCAAGCAGCGCAGGTGGTGGCGGCAGGACGCCCGGATCGAAGCGCTGTTCGTCGAGGCGGCGCTGCACGAAGGCGTCCTCGAACGCAACCACGAGGTCTTCAAGTGGAAGCCGGGACACAAGCCGATCACCCTGACCGGCGAGCCGACGATCTATCTCCCCCGGCCGGAGCGGCAGCCCCCGATCGGCGACTGGTTCATCGCGCAGACCACCTACCGGGACACCAAGGGCCATGCCCGCCCGCACGTGCTCGCCTTCTTCCGCGCCCCCGGCCAGTCGTTCAAGCTGGCCGTCGCGACCCCGATCCACTGGGGGCAGCGGATGCCGAAGCCGCGGCTCGACGCCGACGGCTACATCACCGACATGGACGACGCCATGGCGGGCGCCGTGGCCAAGGAGTACCTGAACTTCTGGAACAACAAGAAGAAGGAGGGCGCCTCCGGCTACCGCCTGGCCAGGGACAATTACAGCCGCAAGGCGTTCCCCAAGGTGAACAAGGGGATGTACGTCGCGTTCGCCGGCCACGGTTCGGTCTTCGGCTTCCGCACGGCCGACGGGGGCTCGTTCTTCCTGTTCGCCCTGGTCAACGCGCCCAAGAGCGTCAACCAGGTGCTGAGCGAGGCGCTGCTGGTGCCCGCGGGCGCCAAGACCATCCAGGAGCTCGGCGGCAACTGGTTCTCCTGACGGGCCGGCTCCAGGGTGAGCGGAGATCTCGGGGCATGACGAGCCGCGCGGTCCCGGGGCCGCGAACCCCCGTGTGCGGCCGCGCCGTGCGCTAGTGTTCGACGACTCTGCTGAAGCCGGCGGCCAGAGTCAGCCCCATTCGGCCCAAGCCCACGATGCCCACCGTTCGTGCCGTCACGACCCCCATCGTCGCAGAGCGCTGCCCTCGCCGATGCCGGCCCGACCGGGCGCAAGGCGCACCGCGTGTAGGCCGCCCGTGTCACAGCCGTTCAGGCCGCCCGACTGCATCCGTCATGACCTGCGGAAACCCTTCGGCGAGACACATTTGAGCGGAAAGTCACGGCAAGCCGCTCAACGCTGCTCTGCTAACGGGACTCTTCGTTCGGATGCTCGTCGTGCCCCCCCCATCTCCGAACGTGGACAGGGCGGCGGTGCAGAGCGTCTGCTCGGCGCCGAACTCCTCGAACGTGCCGACCGGGCGGAAGCCGAGCCGGGCGGCGAGTTTCAGGGATCGCGTGTTCGCGCTCTGGGTCACCAGCAGGACCGGCTGGTCGGGCAGCTCGCCGGCCGCGGCGCGCAACGCGGCCGTCGCGGCCTCGCCCGCGAACCCCGCGCCCCACGCGCCGCGCCGCAGGACGTAGCCCAGCTCCAGTTCCCCGCCGTCCTCGGTGACGTGTCCGGGGCTGTCGGCCGGCCGGCGGGCGAGCATCAGGGTCCCGAGGACGTCGTTCGTGATGTTGTCGGCGATGAGGTAACTGCCGGGCCAGGAGGTGACGCCCGCGGCCACGACCGCGTCGACGTGCTGCTCGACCTCGCCCAGCGGCCGGGGGCCGCCGAGGTACGCGCGGACCTCGGGATCGGTCGACAGCTCGACCAGCGCGTCACGGTCGGTGGCGTGCACCGCCCTGCGCAGCACGAGGCGTCGCGAGGTGATCTCCGTGGCGGACAGCGTGGGCGGTTGGCTCATAGGCCCGAGATCATAGGACGAAGCCGGCGGGCATAGGATGAAGCCGGCGGGCTCAGTGCGCTCCGGCGGCGCGCAGCAGCGCCGCCACCTCGCTCTGGCCCTTGGCGGTGGCGTGGGCGAGCGGGGTGAGGCCGTCGCCGTCGGCGAGGTCCACGTCCGCGCCGGCGGCGATGAGCAGGCCGACGATCTCCTGGTACGGCCGGCTTCCGTCGCCGAGGATGACGGCCTCCAGCAGGCCGGTCCAGCCGAGGTCGTTGACGTGGTCGACGTCGATGCCGGTCGTGAGCACCTCGCGGACGTAGTCCACGTGGCCGCGCTCGCAGGCGGGGATGAGGGAGACGCCGCCGTAGCGGTTGCGCACGGTCAGGTCGGGCCCGGCGGGCAGGAGCGCCCTGAGCATCGCGACGCTGCCCGTGACCCCGGTGACCAGCCAGGGGGTGTCGTGCCGGAAGTCGAGCGCGTCGGGGTCGGCGCCGGCCGCGACCAGCACCTCGGCCACCTCGACATGGTCGGCCGCCGCGGCCAGCAGCAGGGCCGTGCGGCGCTGGGCGTCGCGGGCCTCGATGTCCGCGCCGGCGGCGAGCGCCTCGCGGACGGCGGCGACGTCCCCGCGCGCGGCGGCGGCCAGCAGTTCCTGGTCGAGCACGGCTCCTCCTCCTGGCTGCTCGTCGTGCCGGTCAGCGGAGCCGGCCGGCGACCGCTTTGAGGCCGGCCTGGGCGATGGCCTCGTCGATGTCGCCGCTGGGCGCTCCGCCGACGCCGACGCCCGCGATGGGGGCGCCGCCGGAGGCGACCGGGACGCCGCCGGCGAGGAAGAGCGTACCGGGGATGTCGGCGATGCTCGGACGGCCGCCGGTCAGGCTCCTGCCGAGCTCGCCGGTCGCCTTGCCGAAGGAGACCGCGGTGAAGGCCTTGCGGCGGGCCGACTCCTCGGTCTGCGGGCCGGCGCCGTCGCCCTTGACCACCAGGCGGGTGGCGCCGGACCGGTCGACGATCACCACGGTGACGCGCTGCTTCTGCCTGGCGGCCTCGCGCATCGCGGCCTGGGCGATCTCCAGGGCGGCGTCGGCGGACAGCGTGACGCTCTGCACGACCGCCTGCCCGGCGGGCTCGTCGCGGGTGGGCGCGGCGTGGGCGGGGGCCGCGGCGAGCGCGGTGACGGCGAGGCTCGCCAGCGAGGCGGTGGCGAGCAGGCGGCCGAGGGTGCGGCTCATGGTCTTCTCCAGTTCGGGGTGGCCGGATCGGGCTCCTGAAGCGTCCCAGCCGAGCCGCTCCCAGCCATCGGGAACATGGTCGAGCCCAGGATCAACCGATCGGTTGATGCGCCGCCGCATCGGTCCGGCAGAGTCATCTCCACCCCATAAAGTCGGGGCATAACGGACAGGGAGGGTGATGAGGGAGCGCACCTGGCTCAACTGGGCCATGCACGTGGGGTTCTACCTGGGGTCCAGCCGAGATACGGCCAGAACCGGCCATGAGTCGATCTTGACGCCCGTTTTCGCAGGCAGGCGTACGTGCGGTTAGCGGTCAACCGTGATCAGTTTGAGGGCGTCTTCCTTGTCCTTGTCGGAGGGCAAGCTATAGCGGCGGGTGGTCTCCAGGCGGGCGTGGCCGAGGATCTCGGCGACCAGGACGAGGTCGGTCTTGCCACGGACCAGGGTGGTGGCGAGCGTGTGGCGCAGGACGTGCGCGGTGGTGGCGTCGTCCAGCCCGGCCGTCTGGGCGATCGCGGCGATGATGCCGCCGGCGGCGCGGGCGGTCAGCCGTCCGCCCTTGGCGTTGAGGAACAGGGCTCGGTTGTCGTCGGCGTGGGGCCAGTTGGGGCGCTCGTCGAGCCAGAGTTGCAGTTCGGTGCGGAGTTTGGGGTGGATGTCGACCTCACGGAACTTGTCGCCCTTGCCGTACAGGCGCAGCTTGCCCTTGCGGGCCGACAGGTGGACGTCGTCGACGTCGAGGCGGACGACCTCGCTGATGCGTGCGCCGGCGTAGTAGGGGATCAGCGCGATGCACCGGTTGCGTGGGGACAGGTGCGCCTCGACGGCGCGCAGCCAGCGGATGCGGGCGCGCTCTTCGAGTGCGCGGGGCGCGTTCTTGGGGAGGTCTTCCCGGCCGATGTTGGCCTTGCCCAGGCCCCGGCGGGTGCAGAAGTCGTCCAGCGCGGTGAGGGCGGAGTTGACGTAGATGCGGCTGTGTTTGGCGGGGCCGTCGCGCAGCAGCCACATCCGGTAGTCGCGCACGGCCCAGTCACGCGCCTGGCGCTCTGTCAGAGGACCGGCGGTGTAGGTGGCGGCGTGGTCGGCCAGCCAGGCCAGGAACATGCGCACGCGGGAGCGGTAGGTGCGCCGGGTCTCGGCTGACAGCGGCGCGCGTTCGAGCGCGGCGGCGTACTCGCCGAGGACGGTGTCGTAGGCGGTAGGGAGCCGGGTGGGGCGAGCGCCCGGACCGCGCTTCGTAATCTCGGAAGCGGATCCGGGCTCCTGTGACGCCGCGCTGCGCGTAATCTCGGAAGTCACACCTGGGAGTGTACTTCCGAGATGGCGTTAATCTCGGAAGTTTTCACGCTGAGGCTTCTCGGTCGAGATCCGGTCGTCAGAACCAGAGACCGCAGTGGTGGGCGTTCTTCATGTTGATCGGTTGTACCGACTCCGGAGCGAGGTTGAGCGCGCGGTCGGCGGTGTCGAGACGGGGCCAGGTCGTGCTGCCCGTCCCGTTGGGGTCGCCGGTCCGGACGAACCGGGTCCAGTAGCCGACGAGCCGGTCGGCCAGGCGTCGCTGGCCGGCGGTGAGCCCTGGGGCGTCGGGGAAGTCGAACAGGTAGAAGGTCTCGGCTCCGTGCGCGGTCGCGGGGCGGACGTGGGCAGGCAGGGGCTGTCCGCTGGGGGTGGGCGCGGATGGGTCGGCGAAGACGTAGGCGTAGGTGCGCGCTTTCCTGGCGTGCTCGCGGCCGGACTTCCAGGAGGGGCAGATCCAGCCGCTGTCGCTGAACACGCGGCTGGTCGCTGCGGTGGGTGAGGGGAAGCGTCGCGCAGGGTAGCGTCGTTCGACACGTGGTGCGGCCGGCCCGAAGGCGGTTTTGAGCAGCGCCGGGTACTGGCGGGCGGTGATGCCGTGCGGGTGGACGGCCAGGGTGAACTCGACGTGCTCGTCGCGGGTGTTGCCTTGCAGCAGCGGTATGGCCGCCTGCTTGCCTGCGGCGAAGACTTTGGCCGGCTCGTGCGGGACGAGGCTGGTGCCGTAGGCGAGTAGCGGGAACTGGGCGGTGTGCGGCAGCAGCTCGCCGGCGCTCTTGCGGCGCAGGCAGGCCACGTCGGTGCAGTCCAGTTGCTCGGCCAGGGCCTGGCCGGCGCCTCGGATCGTGTCGATCGGGTGCCAGGAGGAGATTGCGGGCATGCCCGTGCCCATCGCTCCGGCCGGGTGGCTGGTGCGGCACGATCCGCTCTGGACGATCGCCCGGTGGAACAGGCCGCGGGCGGCCGGTGAGGTCATGAGGGTGCAGGTGCTCATCGCGCCGGCCGAGGCTCCGGCGAGGGTGACCTTGCCGGGATCTCCGCCGAACGCGGCGATGTTGGCGCGCACCCAGCGCAGCGCCGCCACCTGGTCCTGCAGGCCGAAGTTACTGGCCTCGCCGAGATCGGGGTGGGCGAAGAAGCCGAACACGCCGAGTCGGTAGTTGACCGTCACGACGACGATGTCTCCGGCCTTGACCAGCCGGGCCGGGTCGTAGATTGAACCGGCGCCGGTGATGAAACCGCCGCCGGGCACCCAGACCATGACCGGCCGCCCCTTGCCGGGCCGGACGGGTGTGGTCACCTCCAGGGTCAGGCAGTCTTCGCTCTGCGGGGTGCCCTTGGGCATGTCGGGCGCCTCCGGCTGCAGGCACGCCGGTCCTGCCTTCGTCGCGTCGCGGGTGCCGGTCCAGGAGCTCACCGGCTGGGGTGGCTGCCAGCGCCGCTCCCCGACGGGCGGGGCAGCGTACGGTATGCCGCGGAAGCGGTGGACCCCCTTCTGATTCGTGCCCTGGACCTTGCCCGACGCCGTCACGACGATCGGGTCGGAGATGTCGTCGGCATGGGCGGGGGTGCTGCCCGCCACGAGCATCCATGCGCTTGCCAGCAGGGCGAGGATCGCGGCCGGCGCTGGTGTGCGGCCGGTCAACGCCCACGCCCGCTTTGCTTGGCCTTCTTGCTGCCCCAGCCGGCCAGCAATGCTCCGGCGATGGCGGCCACCGCGTAACACGCCAGCCACACCGCGAATCCGCCGGGCAGCCATGCGAGCAGCCCGGCGTTGTCATGGTCGGCCAGCAGCCGGATGCCGCCTTGTGCTCCCAGGACCAGCAGCAGCATGCCGATGATCAGCACGGTGACGTGCTTCATGTGCGCTTTGTCTCCTATCGCCCCGAAGGGCCGTGACGGCGGGCGTGAACACGCCCTCCACGGTTTGTGGTGCGATCGAACCATAACATCCGTCTTGGTACGATCGCACCACAAACGAGTCGCGAGGACGGATGGCATGCCACGACAGGTGGACCACGACCAGCGCCGCCGCCAGATCGCCGAAGCCGTCTGGCGCCTGGCCACTCGCGGTGGCCTGGAAGACGTCACCCTGAGGCAGGTCGCCGCGGAGGCCGGGGTTTCCGCCCGGCTGCTGCAGTACTACTTCGGCACCCGCGAGCAGCTGCTGCTCGGCGCGCTGGAGATCCTCAACGACGATGCCGAGCAACGGGCCCGCGAACGCCTCGCAAAGCTCGGCGAGGCGCCCGGTATGCACGCGATCGTGCGCGGAGTGCTGTTCGAGCTGCTCCCGCTGGATGAGGAACGGCGCAGCCGACACCTGGTGTACGCCGCCTACTTCGTCCGTTTCCTGACCGACCCCGCTCTGGCCAAGGTCGCCCGCGACGCACCGCGTGCGCTGGAGAACCTGGTCGCCGGCCTGATCGTGCAAGGTCAGGAGTCCGGCCAGGTGCCCCTGAATATCAACGCCGCGGCCGAGGCCGCCTTCCTGGTGGCAGGCGTCGAGGGGATGCAGTCCAGCGTTCTGCTGAGGCAGCGGTCCGCCGAGGACGCCGTAGCCGTGATCGACCACCAGCTTGCCCGCGTCTTCACCACGACCAACTCCGCATGACTCCACCTCTGCAACCCTTCCGCGCCCGTCACCCGCCGTGCCGCCGCGGTCGGGTGAGGAGCGACTGTGCCCCACCCTGGTGCGGCGCGCGGGTTGTCCGGGTCATCGCTCTCGGTGCAGAGCCATGGTGAACCAGGTGTAAACGGGAGCGAGCGTCGGTGACACAGGCCACCCATTGATCGTCGCCAGGAGCTGCCAGTAGCGCTCGGCGTGCGGATCGGCGGATAGCTGCAGGCGGGCGAGGAGCCAGCGGCGCAGATCGCCGTTGTCAGCACGCTCGAACGCGTCGGCGTAGAGGCTGCCTAGCGAGTCGGTAAGGGGTGCGGTGTTGGCGGAGGCTGGGAGGACGCCGGCGGATACGGCTTCGTCGATGCGCGCACGCATCGCTTGGTCGAGACCGTCGTGCACCCTCCTGCCGTCGTGCGGGGAAGGCTCTTGCGCCTGGTCCTCGGCTGCGCGGCGTAGCGCCCTGCGGAAGTCCGCGTTCTGGCAGAGTTCGGCGAGTTCCACCCAGGCCTCGACCTGTTCGGGTGAGGGGTCGTCGGGCAGCTCGGGCATGGCGGATCGCATCAGGGTCACAAACTCGGGGTTGGCGTGAAGATCCCTGAAGGCGTCGTCGATGAAGTTGTCCATCAGCCGGCGTCGTTCGGCCTGGGAGAGTGTGGCGAGTCGGTGCATGAGGTCCATCTCCATGGTGGTGGGGTCGCGTCTGGCCAGTGCTCGTAGTACTGCCCGGCGCAGACGGAGGGTTTGGATCTGTACGTCCAGGGCGTCGGCGCATGCTTCCATGACGTCCGGTATGGACGCCTCCCGCTCCAGCACCTTGCGCACGGTCGCCAGGTCGAGCCCGAGATCGCGCAGCGCGCGGGCCAGGCCAAGGCGTGCGAGTGCGTCGAGGCCGTACAACCGGTAGCCCGCCGGGCTCCGGTCGGTCGGCGGGACAATGCCCTTGTCGGAGTAGAACCGGATGGTCTTCACCGTCAAGCCGGTCCTGCGGGATAGTTCTCCGATGGAATAGAGCATGTTGCTGTCCATGTCCTCAGCTTGACGTCTCCCCCCACTGGAGACTCAACCGGGGACCAGGACTTCCTGCGAGGGCTGCTCGCAGTGGAGATGCGGCATCACGTCACCTCGGCCTCTCCGAGATCGAGGTGGACCTCCATGCCCTCCAGGGGCGCGTTCAGGTCGTAGACGTAATCGCCGAAGCGGCGCACGTTGTCTTCCTGGTAGGGGGACATGACGGCCACGTCGGCGCGATACACCTCCCGCCCTTCGCTGCGCAGTTGGTTGAGCACCAGGGACATGTCCAGCGTGGTCTGGTACATGACCAGGTCGGCTACCAGGGTGTTGAACTTGATCGTTTTCTCCTGCTCCTCGGGCTCGTTCTCGGCGATCACCCCGTTGTTGCCGAACCCGATCCACTTGGAGAAGTTGTTGTAGGACTCGACCATGTTGGTGGCCCGGGTGATGTTCTCCCGCAGTGCGGCGTCGGAGATGTAGCGCAACAGCACCATCGTCCTCTTGACCCGGCCCAGCTCGCGGAAGGCGCGGTAGATCTTGTTGCGCTTGGAGTCGTGCCGCAGCCGCCGCAGCAACGTGATCGACGACAGCTCACCTTCCCGGATGGAGATGGCCACTTTCATCAGGTCCTGCCAGTGATCTTCGATCAGCCGCCAGTTGATCGGCTCGCCGAACAGCGCCTCGATGTGCCGATAGGCGATGCCGGCCTCGGGCCGGTGGAAGGTCAGATCCCGGAAGTTGCGGATCCGGGGCAGCAGCTCAAACCCGAACAAGTACGCCAGGCCGAAGACCGGGAACGACTGACCTTGCGTGTCGGCATGGATCTCCTTGGGCGCCGCCTCGCTCTCCTGCTCCAGAAGCCCCTCGATGATGTAGACCGCCTCCCACACCCCGCACGGGATGAACCGGGAGAACAGCGCGATGTAGTTGTCGGCAATGTGGTGGTAGGCGATGCCCCCGTAGCCGCCGTAGCGGATGTGGAACTCGGCGATCAGATTGTCCACGTACACGTCGTACTTGGTGCCGTCGGCGGCAACCGCGTTGCCCTCGCCCCACAGCCGGGGCAGGTCCAGCTGCAGGTAGGCGTTGACCACATCGGCGATCGCCTTGTTCAAGCTCGCCACGGTGACATGCTTGCGCAGGGTGTAGGACAGCTCGTGGGCGCTGACGCGGCCGCGTAGGTGCCGGGCGGCCTGGGCGGCGCCCAGGTTGCAGCCATAGGCGAAGGCCACCAGGAGGTAGCGCTCCAGCGGGTCGTCCAGTTTGGCGTCCGACCCCGACAGCGGCCCGAAGTGGCGGAACCAGCGCAGGTGCCGGGTGGTCCGGGTCAAGATCTCCAGCAGTGAGCGTTCCGGCAGCCGGTCCTTGACCTGCGTGGCCAGCTTGAGCGCTTCGGCGCTGTGCCCGGCGGACTTGCGGGCCTTGAGCGTCGGCCGCCCCTGCTCGTCGATCACCAGGTCGGCGTTGTCCGGATACCCGGCGTCGACGGCCGCGGCCACCTCTTTCATCTGGGCCTTCAACTGCGCCACGAACTCCGAGGCCGTGGTGGGCAGGCCGACCTCGGCGCAGTACTCGGCCAGGTGCGGCCGGCAGTCCTCCCAGCTGAGCAGCTGCGACTGCCAGTTGGCGTACGCCTCCGAGCCCACCGCGGCGACATCGCCGCGCACCAGCTCATCGGCCAGGCAGGAGAACACGCAGATCTCAAAATGCCGGCGCACCAGCTTTCCGGGGCGGCGCTTGTCGGCGATCACCTTCTGCCAGGCCTCCGGCGCGAACGACACATCCACCCGCTTACGCACCTTCACCGTGGAGATCTCGCCCGTCGTCTCATCGACGACCTCCTCCTCGGCGGCGTAGGTGTCGCCGATGAGTTCGCTGGTGCGGGTGGCATTGGCGCGCACGAACTCCAGCGCGTCCAGCAGCTTGCGATCGCTGGTGGCCGACTCCAGCACCAGCACGCTGGCCAGGCGCAGCAGCAGGGCGCGGTGCGAACGGTAGAAGCGGTCCAGCAGCGGCAGGTAGTTGTCGCCGTGGTAGGCGGCCAGCGCCTCGTGCTCGGCCACCAGGTCGGCCAGGCCGCCGTTAGCCTCGATCGTCTCCAGCACCGCCCGGCCGGTCTCGTGCCGCCGCCGGACCGCCGTCCACGGGTTCGGCCCGGTCCGGGCCGCCAGGTCGACGTCCCTGGCCGCGCTCAGCAGATCCCCGAGGACCGCCAGCATCCGCTCATTGCGCTGGCGCTGCTCGGCCCGGATGGTCTCCAGCAGCTCGCGGGCCTTGTTGTGCATGGTGTTCATCCGCTTGCACAACATGGTCACCAGGTCATCGCGGGCCCGCACCCGCGCCTGGTGCAGCAGGCACGCCTCCAGCACGATCCGCTTGACCTCGCCGTAATCGCGCATCTCGGAGGCGTCCAGCGCCCGCGCCTCGGCCGCGAAATGGGCGATCTTGGAGGCGGGCACCCCTTTCAGCCAGGCGTCGCTGGCCCCGGCCATGCCATCCAGCCAGGCCAGATGGTCCAACTGCAGGCGCAGCTTGGTCACCGTGGCCCGCGGCGCGCTCTTCTTGGCCCGGTCATGACCGCTGCGCCCGGTGGCCGGATCGACCTCCAGCATCCCCAGCATCCGCGCGTGGTCATCGAAGCCCATCCGGCCGTAGGCCAGTGTGAAGATGCCGCCGTTGACCTCCGCTCGCACCTGAGCGGCCAGATCGTCCAGGGTGGAGAAGGCCGGGAACTCGCAGCTGTTCTTGGCCAACTCCTCCAGCGCCACATTGATCAGATCGGCCGGGTGGTCCTTGGTCTTGGCCGCCAGCCGGATCGCCTGCTCGGCCAGCTTGCGCGCGTTCGCCTGATCCCCATCCAGCCCCAGCCGGGCCCGGACCAGCGCTTTGTGGTTGCGGCCTGTCCGCTCGGCCACCCCGGCCATCCCGATTTCCTCCGGCAGGCCGAGCTCGTCGCGCACGTGCGTGATCACCTGCGGCGGGATCTCGGCCAGCCGCGGGAACCGGCCCAGCCGCTGACAGCACTTCAGCCAGACCATCAGCGACAGCCGGTTCTCGTCGGTGTCGGTCATCTCGCGTGCCCAGTCCATCTCCTCCAGGCTGGGCGAGTACGCCTCGCGCAGTTCCCGCTCGGAGATGGTCCGCTTGAACCGTGGATAGGCGGTCTTGTCGATCGACGCCATCGGGGGCACAACCTTCCCAGCAGCCCCCGATCACCACAGAACGCGCGATACTGTAGTCGAACGATCACCATATGCAAGGCTGAACACGCGAAGATCTTCGTCCCGCGATGATTTACTCGCGCGAAGAAAACAACTTCCGAGATTGCGTAGCAGCGCCCCCGGATGAGCTTCTCTCACCAAGGCGCTGTCCAACACCGGCAGGTCGACGACAGTCGAGCTCAACGCTTCAAGATCGACTCATGGCCGGTTCTGGCCGTATCTCGGCTGGACCCGTACCTGTTGCTCGCCGCCTCGGCCCTGCGGCTGGTGTCGCGGCACGGCATGGTCGCGCAGAGCGTGACGTCCCTGGCCGTGTGCGGGCTGCTCGCCTCGGCGTACGCGGTGGGCGTCGTGTTGTGGGACCGGCTGGGGCGCCGGCGGCTGGTCTGGCTGGGATGCGTGGCGGCGATCTGGCTCGGGCTGGTGGTGCTGGCGCCGTCGTTCAGCTGGTGCGCGGTCCCGCTGCTGTTCGTGTGCCTGCGGCTGCTGAACGCGCGCGGGGTCGCGGTGGCGGCCGCGGGGCTCACCCTCGTGGTGATCGCCGCCCAGATCAAGATCGCCCAGGAGGTCGATCTCAGCCTGGTCCTCGCGCCGATCGGCGTGGCCGCCATGACGGCGGTCGTCTTCGGGGAGCTGCGGCACGAAAGCGCCGCCCGGCAGTCGCTCATCGACGACCTGATCAGCGCGCGGGAGACGCTGGCCGAGTCCCGGCACCGCACCGGTGTGCTGGAGGAGCGCGAGCGGCTGGCCGGGGAGATCCACGACACGCTGGCCCAGGGGCTGACCAGCATGGGGATCCTGCTCCAGGCGGCCGATCGGGTGTGGGAGGGCGACCCGGAGCTGGCCCGCGCCCACCTGCGGCGGGCCGCTCGGGCCGCCGCGGAGAACCTGGAGGAGGCCCGGCGCTTCGTCCGCGACCTGCAGCCGGCCGGCCTGGTGGGGGCGTCGCTGCCCGAGGCGCTCGCCCGGCTGTGCGCGAGCGCCGGCGACGGCACCGGGCCGCCGGTCGGTTTCCGGGTGGCGGGCGAGCAGTACCCGCTGGAGCCGGAGGCGCAGGCGGCGCTGCTGCGGGTCGCCCAGGCGGCGCTGGCGAACGTGCGCGACCACTCCGGCGCCGCGCGCGCCATGGTCACCTTGTCGTACCTGGACGGCGAGGTCACGCTGGACGTCTTCGACGACGGGACGGGCTTCGCGCGGCCCGCCCCCGCTCCCGGACGGGGGTACGGGCTGCGGGCGATGCGGGAGCGGCTGGCGCGGGTGGACGGCGTGCTGGCCGTCGAGAGCGTCGTGGGCGAGGGGACGGCGATCGCGGCCACGGTCCCGGCCGGGCGGCAGCGGGAGGCGGTGGAGGCGCGATGAGGGTGTTCCTGGTCGACGACCACCCGGTGGTGCGGGCGGGCCTGGTGGCGCTGCTCGGCGCCGAGCCGGACATGGAGGTCGTCGGCGAGGCCGGGGGCGTGGTCGAGGCGCTGAGCGGGATCGCCGCGTGCGAGCCGGACGTCGTGCTCATGGATCTGCAGCTCGGCGACGGCATCGACGGGGTGGAGGCGATCCGGCGGATCGGGGAGCTGTCCTCGCCGCCGCGGGTGCTGGTGCTGACGACGTACGAGAGCGACGCGGACGTCATGCGGGCCGTCGACGCCGGAGCCACCGGCTACCTGCTCAAGGTGTGCCCGCCGGAGGAGCTGTTCCAGGGGATCCGCGCCGCCGCCGGGGGACGGACGGTGCTGTCGGCGGAGGTGGCGAGCCGGATGATGCGGCGCCTGCGCGCGCCGGCCCCGGCGTTGAGCGTGCGCGAGGTGGAGCTGCTGGAGCTGCTGGCGAGCGGCGCCGGGAACCGGGAGATCGCCAGGCGGCTGTTCATCACCGAGGCGACGGTCAAGACGCATCTGGTGCACATCTACGGCAAGCTCGGCGTGGACACGCGGACGGCGGCCGTGACGGCCGCCGTGGAGAGGCGTCTCATCAGGCTTCCCGGCCCTCAGTGAATCTACAATGTAAAGGAGATGGGTCTGGGCAATGACGACATCTCCTTCCAGGAAAAAACAACTCCACTGGAGGAGGAGCCGCCTACTCGACGTGCCAGCGGCCACCGGTCATCAGGTCACGACCCTCCAGCTCGTTGACCTCACGCCACGCCTGGACGACCTCCGGCCGCACGCGGAAGTACAGGTACGGGCTCTTGAGCGCGCGCGGGTCGAAGCCGGTCTTCACGGCGAAGGCGTCCCCGACCCGCGGGGAGACGTCGTCGATGCGCAGGGTCTCGACGGTGCCCTCGATGAGCACCACGTCACGCGTCAGGCCGAGGCCGAGCCTGGCCCTGCCGTTCGCCTGGAGGTTGGCGGCGGTAGGGCTGGCGGCCGCGGTGGCGAGCAGGAGCGTGGCGCCGTCCCACAGGAAGGACAGCGGCACCATATACGGCTCGCCGGTGCCGGGGTCGGCGGTGGCGACCCACGCGTCGACGTCGTGCTCCAGCCGGTGGAGGGTGTCGCGCTTGCGCTGGTGGGCGGATCGGGCGGGGGGCGGCGTCGGCGTCATCGGGTCGGCTCCTGTGGCTGGTCGGAAGATCGAGCCGATCGTATAGAGAGCGCCGGTCAGGCGGGGTGGCGGGTGGCGTTGGCGTGGATGGCCAGGCGGAGGTAGGCGGCCAGGCCGGGGGTGTGGCGGTCGAAGGTGGCGGTGAAGCGGGGGTCGGTGACGTACAGGTCGCCGAGCCCCCGGTGGATGTCGGGGGTGCAGGGGTAGAACCAGCGGCTGATGTGGCCGCGGTGGCGTTCGGCGAGGTCCATGGCGTGGTCGCTGTCGGCGGGCACGCCGGCTTCGCGGGCGGCGGTGAGGTCGTCGATGAGGGCGGCGGCTTCGGCTTTGAGCTGGAGCCAGTCGGCTCGGGTGTAGGTGGCGACGCGGCGGCGGCTTTCGGCGTAGTGGGGGGTGGCGCCCCAGCGGCGTTCGACTTCGGGGGTGTGGTCTTCGGGGCGGAAGGCGCCGAAGATCTCGAAGCGTTCGTCGGGGGTGAGGGGGATCTGGAGGGCGTGGGCGTTGAGGGCGCGTTCCACGGCGTTGATCACCTCGTTGAGTCGGTGGGCTTGGCGGGTGAGGAGTTCGTGCTGGCGGCGCAGGTGGGTGAGCTCGTCGGTGTGGGGGGCGTCGAGGATGACGGCGATCTCGTCGAGGGGGAAGCCGAGTTCGCGGTAGAGGAGGATCTGCTGGAGGCGGGTGAGGTCGGCGTCGGTGTAGCGGCGGTAGCCGGCGTGGGTGCGTTCGCCGGGGGTGAGCAGGCCGATCTCGTCGTAGTGGTGCAGGGTGCGGACGGTGATGCCGGCGAGTTTGGCGACCTGTCCGACGGAGAGGCTCATGGGCTTACCTTGCACCCTGACGTGGCGTGAGGTTCAAGCCGGTCGGTGCGGGTGGACTCTCCCATGGGGGGAGAGGCCATGCTGGGGTGCGTGGACGACGAGGAGTTGTTGCCGATCGGGGCGTTCGCGCGGCTGGGGCGGTTGAGCGTCAAGCAGGTGCGGCATTACGGGGAGCTGGGTCTGCTGGCGCCGGCGTGGGTGGATGAGGCGACGGGTTATCGGTATTACCGGGCGTCGCAGGCGCGGGTGGCGTTGTCGATCGGGTTGTTGCGGTCGATGGATGTGCCGTTGGCGGTGATCGCGCAGGTGCTGGGTGGGTCGGCGGAGGCGTTGGAGTCGGTGCGGGAGGGGTTGGAGGCGGAGTTGGCGCGGCGGCGTCGTGCGCTGGCGTCGTTGGAGCGGGTGATGGCGCGGGGGTTGCCGTCGGCTGAGGTGCGGGTGGTGGTGGAGCCGGCGTGCCTGGCCGTGGTGGTGCGGGAGGGGGCGTCGGGGGAGGCGGATGTGGCGCGGGCGACGTCGGCGGGGGTGGCGCGGTTGCTGGAGTACGTCGCGGCGCGGGGTTCTTCGGTGGCAGGCGGGGCCGGGGCTGGGGCCGGGGTGGGCGCTGTCGCGGAGGGGGTGCGGCTGGTGGGGTTGTTCCCGCTGGACATGCAGGAGGCGATGGATGTGGCGGTCGCTCTGCTGGTGGAGGGGGCGCCGTCGGGGGGGTTGCCGGCCGGTGGCCGGGTGGAGGTGCTGGCCGGGGGTGCGTTCGCGTGTGCGACGCATGTGGGGCCTTATGACCAGATCGGCTTGACCGTTCATGCGGTGCTGGCGTGGTGCGCGGAGCGGCGCCACGCGGTTCGGGGGCCGATCCGTGAGGTGTACGTGTCGGATCCGTCCGTCACGGCGCCTGAGGAGCTCGTGACTCATCTGATGATCCCTCTGGAGGAGGAGCCATGCTGGTAGAGCTGAAGACGTACGGTCCGGCGACGTGTCTGAGCGTCACGGGGATGGGGGCGCCGGGCGGCGCGGAGCATCTGTCGGCGATCGGGGCGCTGTTCGCGGTGGCCGGTGGGATGGGCGGGCCGGCGGGTCCGTTGGAGGGGCAGTGGTGGGTGGAGGATCCGCGGCCGGGTCTGGAGGTGGAGCGGGAGCTGTGGCGGTGGCATCTGATGCTGCCGCTGGCGGGGGAGCCGGAGCCGGGTGCGGTGGAGGCGGCGCGGGAGATGGTGCGTTCGCCGGGTTCGGCGGTGGATCGGGTGCGGGTGGTGACGTACACGGAGGGGTTGTGTGTGGAGGCGCTGCATGAGGGGCCGTTCAGCGAGGAGCACGTGACGTTGAAGGTGATGGAGGAGTTCATGGCGGAGGGTGCTCTGGTGCCGAACGGGCCGCATCATGAGGTGTATCTGACGCCGTTGGACGATCCGGCGCCGCGTACGGTGTTGCGTCAGCCGGTGCGCCGGGGCTGAGGCCGCCGCCGGGTGTCCCGCCGCCGCGGGGTGTGGGTGTGGCGGCGGCGGGTGGCGTCGGGTGATCGGTTCGGCCGTCGGTCTCCTGCACGCGCAGGCCATCGGCGCCTTGAGGTGGTCGTGGCCTTGTTTGCGGAGAGTGAGCCGCTTGTCCTCATCCAGTGCCTTGCGCAGGTCGGCGACGTCGGTCACTCGCGTTTCGCCCGCGACATGCGCGGCCTTTCCCGGTGGGATCGCCTCCAGCCGCTTCTCTGTCGGGCCGAGCGCGTCCAGGTTCTGCAAGAGCGCCAGGCGTGCCTTGGACTTGCCCGGGGACGCGGCCTGGGACACGGCCTTCAGGCCGTCGTACTAGCTGCGTCAGGTGACCGGATGGACCACCAGCGGCCGGGCCGGCCTGGCGCGTGCGGCCGGGTCGACCCGGTCCGCCACGAGCGTGAAGAGCCGCGATTGACCAGGGCGGTGGCAACCTGGGAGCGGCTGTTGCCGGCCTGCTCGTCGCCGCGGCCGTGCGGATCGCCGGTCACAGGAGGTTCCGGGAGGGGTAGCGGCGCGGGATGCGAGCTGACCGCCCGGCACGGAGCGCTGCTGGCCCAGCTCATACCCGGAGAGATGATCGCCGTCCGTGACCTGGCCCGCCGGATGGGCCTGTCCCTGTCCACGGTCAGCGAACTGGCGGGAGGGCTGGCCGACGCCGGACTGCTGGAGCGCCGCGAGGGACCCCGGCGATCGGCGGCGTACGCTGCTGGCGCTGCACGAGCGCTACCGGCCGCAGTTCGAGGCGTACTTCGCCCGGCGCATCGCCCCCCTGACCCGGGCCATGGACCGCCTGACCCCGGCCGAACGCGCGGGCTTCCTGGCCGGTCTGGCCGCCTGGGCCCACGAGGCCGCGCAGTCCGCCGACCCGAAGCGCTGACACCGCGACCCGCCCTCGAAAGCCATGTGACGTACGTCGTGCCGGGTGGGCGTCACACGATCGTGGCCGCTTCGCGGCGATATCCGTGCATGTCAGCAAAGAACGGAACGAACACGACGGTCGAGGTAAGCGGAAGGCACGCTAGGGACGTCGGAGTCACTGATCGTCACGGGGCACCCCCACACCGGCCCGAGAGCAAAGCTCTTCATGACCACCTGATCGCATGATGCCTGGACGAGGTGTGCGATCACAGGTGTTCGTCAGGGCCCGGTGTGCCGCGCGTCGAGGGACTGGGCGAGGGCGTGCGGCGGGGTCAGGGGAGGGTGAGGATGCGGGGGCCGTCGTCGGTGATGGCGACGGTGTGTTCGGCGTGGGCGGCGCGGCTGCGGTCGTGGGTGGTCAGGGACCAGCCGTCGGGGGCGGTGCGGTAGCGGTGGGCTCCGCCGGCGATGAACATGGGTTCGAGGGCCAGGACGAGGCCGGGGCGCAGGGGTAGGCCGCGGCCGGGCCGGCCGTGGTTGGCGACGTGGGGGTCTTCGTGCATGTGGCGGCCGATGCCGTGGCCGCCGAAGTCGAGGGGGTAGCCGTAGCCGGCGGCTTGGGCGGTGGAGGCGATGGCGTGGCTAATGTCGCCGATGCGGTTGCCGGGGATGGCGGCGGCGATGGCGTTGTCGAGTGCTCGGCGGGTGGTGTCGATGAGGGTGGCGTCGGCCGGTGCCGGCGGTCCGATGGTGATGGTGGTGGCGCTGTCGCCGGCCCATCCGTCGAGGTAGGCGCCGCAGTCGATGCTGAGGACGTCGCCTTCGCGCAGCCGGTAGCGGGTGGGGATGCCGTGGACGATGACGTCGTTGACGGAGGTGGACACGACGGCCGGGTAGGGGGTGGGGGCGAAGGGTGGGTGGTAGCCGAGGAAGGCGGGGGTGGCGCCGGCTTCGGCGATGAGGGTGGCGGCGAGTTCGTCGAGTTCGTCGAGGCGTACGCCGGGTGCGGCGTGGCGGGTGAGGGCTTGGATGGTGCGGCCGACGACGCGGCCCGCTTCGCGCATCGCGTCGAGTTCGGCCGGGGTTTTGATCTCTACCATGGCGATAACTATACCGGTATTCCTATACCGGGCTGTAGACTGGAGGCATGGTACGGCCACCGCTGACACCCGAGGAGCGGCTGCGTGGCGAGCAGCTCGGCGTGACCCTTCGCCTGGCGCGGGGCGAGCGCAGCATCGTCGAGGTCGCCGCCGCGGCGGGCATGTCGGCCGAGACGCTCCGCAAGATCGAGACGGGTCGCATCGCCACGCCGGCGTTCTTCACGATCGCGGCGCTGGCCGATGTGCTCGGCGTCTCCCTGGATCGTCTGGCGGACCGCGTCACACCCGCCGTACCCGGCTGATCCCGTAGCCGGCCGTGCCCTGGCGGGAGGACTTGTCGGCTGCGTGCGGGTGATCGGCTCACGCCGTCTGGGGCGCCGTGCGGTCACTCGGATGCGGGGCTGCGCGTCACGGCGCTCGCCACATGCGGGGCGAGAGGCTGGATGGACCAGGCGGTGACGCGGCCCGCGCGGGTGATGCGGTGGTCAGGGTCGCGACTCGGCCGGGTGTGAGCGGTGCGGCGGATGCGGCTGGAAAAGGATTGGACGGGTGATGTGCGGGCTTGTAGCTTGCACGTGACCGTGACACCGCCCGAGGAGGTGAGTCCCATGAACGCTGTAGCGATGTGGGTGCTCCCCCTTCCCGTCACGGCCGGCGATTGACGTAGGTGTCGCCGGGAGCGCCTCGCCATGAAGGCACTCCCGAAAGGCAACACCTATGCATTCTTCGCAGGTCCCCGCCGAGCCGTCGTCGGCCTCCGGCGCCGATCGCGGGCCCCTCCTCTTCGACGTGGTCATCGCCGGGTGCGGGCCGACCGGTGCGATGCTGGCCGCCGAACTGCGGCTGCACGACGTGCGGGTCCTCGTCCTGGAGAAGGAGACCGAGCCCAAATCGTACGTCCGCATCGTCGCTCTGCATGCGCGCAGCCTCGAACTGATGGCGATGCGCGGGCTGCTGGATCGCGTCCTCCGGCACGGAAGGCGGCGTCCGGCCGGCGGGTTGTTCGCCGCCATCGACGCACCCGTGCCCGAGGGCCTGGATTCCGCGCACGCCTATCTGGTGGGCATTCCGCAGCCGGTCATCGAGCGCCTGCTCGAAGAGCACGCGATCGGCCTGGGCGCGCAGGTGCGGCGCGGTTGCGCGGTGGCCGGTTTCGAGCAGGACGACGAGGGGGTGACCGTCGAGCTGGCCGGCGGGGAACGGCTGCGTGCGCGCTACCTCGTCGGCTGTGACGGCGGGCGCAGTACGGTGCGCAAGCTGCTCGGCGTCGGCTTTCCCGGCGAGCCGTCGCGGACCGAGACGCTGATGGGCGAGATGGAGGTGGGCGTGCCGCAGGAGGAGATCGCCGCCAAGGTGGCCGAGGTCAGCCGGACCCGTCGGCCGTTCTGGCTGCGGCCCTTCGGCGGCGGGGTGTACAGCGTCGTCGTCCCCGCCGCGGGCGTCAGTGATCGCGCGGAGCCGCCCACGCTGGAGGATTTCCGGCAGCAGTTGCGCGCCGTCGCGGGGACTGATTTCGGCGTGCACTCCCCGCGCTGGTTGTCCCGCTTCGGGGACGCCACCCGGCTGGCCGAACGGTATCGCCTCGGGCGGGTGCTGCTGGCGGGCGATGCGGCGCACATCCATCCCCCCATCGGCGGACAGGGTCTCAACCTGGGCGTTCAGGACGCGTTCAACCTCGGCTGGAAACTGGCCGGGCAGGTCCGCGGCTGGGCGCCGCCGACGCTGCTGGACACCTACCAGGCCGAACGTCATCCGGTCGCCGCGGACGTGCTGGACAACACCCGCGCCCAGATGGAGCTGCTGTCCCCCGAGCCGGGCCCGCGCGCCGTGCGCAGGCTGCTGACCGAGCTCATGGGCTTCGACGTGGTGAACCGCCGTCTGATCGAGAAGATCACCGCGCTCGGCGTCCGCTACGACGTCGGCGCGGGCCCCGACCTGCTCGGCCGCCGCCTGCGCGACATCGACGTGAAGCAGGGCCGCCTCTACGACCTGCTGCATCGCGGGCGCGGTCTGCTGCTGGACCGCACCGAGCGCCTGGGCGTCGGCGGCTGGTCGGACCGGGTCGAGCATCTCGCCGATCCCTGCGCGGCGCTGGATGTCCAGGGTGTCCTGCTGCGTCCCGACGGTCACGTCGCCTGGATCGGCGACGATCAGCAGGACCTGGACGGCCACCTGTCCCGCTGGTTCGGCGAGCCCATCGGCTTGTCCTCCTGAAGCAGTTCGAGGAGGGGGAGATGCCGGCCGTCCAGGAGGGCGGCCGGCCACGCCGCGGCCCCGGCGCGCCGCGCGGGCGCTATGGCCGGCTCTGTCCGGACGGGCGCAGGCGATCCGTCAGGAAGGCGATGATCTCGTCCCTTGCCTGGAGCGTGGGGTGCCCGTCCTCGTCGACGAGGTGGGCGGTGACGACGCTGTGGGGGGTCTGGACCACGTCGGCGAAGAACGGTGGCGGGCTGGGGTTGGCGGCGCCGCCCGGCAGGACGCGGCCGTCGAAGGCGTCGCCGAGGAGCGCCTGGTAGGTGGCGAAGCGCCAGCCGGTGCACCAGCGGTCGCCCTGGAAGCGGTAGGCGAGGACCTTCAGCCCGTCGCGTGCGACGCGCTCTCGGACGGCGCGGGCGTCCTCGTCGCTGAGCTCGAGTCCGGCGGGATCGTCCAGCGGCAGCGACGGGTGGTTGAGCACCGGCGCGATGACGGCCGGCTCCAGCGCCATGGTGAGCGCGAAGTTGCCGGTGAAGCACAGCCCGATCGCGCCGACGCCCGGGCCGCCGCATGCGGCGTGGGCTTGGCGCGCCAGGCCCCGCAGCCATGCGGTGACCGGGCTGGTGCCGCCCCCGGCGAAGGCGCGGAACTCGGCGCTGACGCACGCCCGGCGCACCACCTCGGTGCCGGCCTCGGCCGTGGGGTAGGCGCCGTCGATCCCGAAGAGCGAGGGGACGTACACGGTGAAGCCGGCGTCCCGCACCCACCGCGCCAGCCGCAGGACGTCCGGGCTGATCCCCGGCATCTCCGGCATCAGGACGACGGCCGGCCCGGAGCCCGCGGCGTACACGGTCTTCACCACCCCCTCCACGTCCACGAGCCGGCGGGAGAAGTCCGCGATCTTGTCGTCGAGTGGTCGTCCGCTGGTAGCGCTCATGACGAACAGCGTGGACCGGTGCCGCCGCCGGCGGTGAGAGGCCAGATCGCCAGGTACGCGGGTAATCTCGCCACACCATGCCGGTACGAGTGGGGAGGCGGGCGTGAGCGCGCTGCGCGTCGGTGTCCTGGCCTATCCGGGCTGCTTCGCCTCCGAGGTGTTCGGCGTCCCCGATCTGCTGACGATGGCCACGCACGTCGCCGGAGCGGACGGCTGCGGATACGAGGTGTCGATCGTCTCGCCGCGCCGCCGTGTCGTCGCCTCGGGCGGCGCGGCGTTGGAGGTCGTCCCGTTGCGCGAGGTGGACGTCCTGGTGGTGCCCGGTCTGGAGCTCGTGCCGGGCCTCGACGTGGAGGCGAGGCTCGCGCCGCTGGCCCCTGAGGTCGCGGCGATCCGCTCGTGCGCCGCCGCCGGCGCCGTCGTCGTCTCGATCTGTGTCGGGGCGTTCCTGCTGGCCGAGGCCGGGCTTTTGAGCCGGCGCCGCGCCACGACCGCCTGGCTCCTGGCCGGCGAGCTGGCTCGGCGCTGCCCGGACGCCGACGTCCGGCCCGATCGCCTGGTCGTCACCGACACGGGGGTGACGACCACGGCGGCCTTCAGCGCCATGTACGACTTCGCGCTGGACCTGATCCGCCGGCACAGCGGCGCCGGCGTGGCCCGGGCGACGGCGCGGGTGGCGCTCCTGGACGACGCCCGCTCCTCGCAGACCCCCTACGTCGACCCGCGCCTTCTTCCGCGCCCCGGGAACGCGTTCTCCCACCGGGTCATGCGGCGGCTCGACCAGAACCTCGCCGCCCGCTACGACCTGGCCGCGCTGGCGGAGACGTTCAAGGTCAGCACGCGGACGCTGCTGCGGCGCTTCGCGGAGGAGACCGGGCAGAGCCCGCTGGAGTACCTGCAGGCGGCGCGGGTCCGGCGCGCCCGCCACCTGCTGGAGACCACCGACCGGACCGTCGCCGGCATCTGCGCCGCGGTCGGGTACCGCGACCCCGGCACGTTCGC
The DNA here is from genome assembly GCF_024172185.1 of Nonomuraea roseoviolacea subsp. carminata. Lineage (GTDB taxonomy): Bacteria > Actinomycetota > Actinomycetes > Streptosporangiales > Streptosporangiaceae > Nonomuraea > Nonomuraea roseoviolacea. The sequence goes on along the minus strand of NZ_JAMZEC010000001.1, from coordinate 8,698,982 downwards.
CGCGCTGTTCGCCAGGCACACGGGGCGGCGTCCGAGGGACTACCGCGCGGCCTTCCGGCGCGCTGAAGGATCGTCCTGACGGCCCTCCGCTCGGCCACCGGGCCGGGTGGAGCGGATCGTGGGCAGGGTGCGGTTGGAGCGGGGGTTTCGGCCGCCTGTGCTGAACGCCGATGAGGGGTCGAGGCGGAAATGCCGTGGAGCCGGGCCGGGGCCGGGCCTTATGGTCGCAGGGCATGGGCAGCAGGTGCCCCGGGCGCGTGGTCTGGTGGGTGCGATGGTGGCGGTCGAGTGGTTCGAGGGCCCGCGTGAGGAGCTGGCCGGCCTGTTCGAGCTCGCGGACGACTCACCGGTGGCGGTGAGAGGCTACCGCGAGCTGGGGCGGGTGCTGGTGGCCCGGGACGGCGGGACCGTCGTCGGCCACCTGCAGCTCATCGCGGGTGAGTGTGCGGGGGAGGCGGAGGTCAAGAGCCTGGCGGTCCGGGAGGATCGTCAAGGCGCCGGGGTCGGTCGGATGCTCGTGGAGCGCGCGGCGGAGGTGTGCCGGGAGGAGCGTCGATCGACGCTTCTGGTCGCGACCGCGGCTGCCGACACGCGCGTGCTGGGCTTCTACCAGCGGCTCGGGTTCCGGCTGCTGCGCGTGGAGCGGGATGTCTTCACCCCGCAGGCCGGCTATCCCGCGACGGAGGTGGACGGCATTCCGCTGCGGGACCAGGTCTGGCTCTCCCTCGACCTGCGGGGCTCAGCCCGCGCGGCAACGACAGTCTCGGGCTGACCGAGATCGGCCGCTTCGGCGATCACGACGGCTATGACGGGGTGCTGCTCGAGGTGCAAAGCGGTGGGGGTCGTCGCGCGCCGCCTCGCCACCGATCCCGTCACGCCCGCGAACCCGTACTGGGCGGCGCACGCGACGACGTTTGAGGACCCCGACGGCTTCCGGGTCGTCCTGGTGCCCGAGCGCTGGGAGCCCGGCGAGGTCGCGCGCGATCACCGCGACGACCGAGGCTGATCTCCATCACCGGGATGGCCGCGAACCTGTACGCGGCCGTGGGTTGTCGCTCGCCCGGCGGTTCACCCGAGGTGCGTGCCGGGATCGAGGCCGGTCAGGCCGGCGGTGGCGCTCCACAGGCGCGCCGCGAGCTCGGTGTCGGCCAGGTGACCGCGGACGGGTTCGAGGGCGGGCAGGCCGCGGATGCCGAACATCCGGGGCCCCCACAGCTGGCCGCCGCGCACGGACGGGTCGAGCACGGCCCGGACGGCGGGCCAGGCGGCGGCCTGCTTGCCCTGCAGCAGGACGCCGGCCGGCAGGCCGCGCAGCCGCTCGCCGGTGGTGCGCCGGTGGACGGGCGGCCGTGAGGGGGTCAGAGCGTCGAGCGCGCCGCCCGGGTGGGTGACCACGCTCAGCGTGCTGCTGCCGGCGGCGCGCAGGCGGCGGTCGAGTTCGAAGCCGAACAGCATCTGGGCGAGCTTGGATCGCGCGTAGGCGCGTTTGGGCCGGTAGTCGCGCGTGCTCTGCAGATCGTCGAGGTCGAGGTGCTCGGACTTGGCCGTGAAGCTGCCGGTGGTGACGACGCGGCTGGCGGGCGTGGCCGTCAGCAGGGGAGTGAGCCGGGTGACCAGCGCGTGGTGCCCGAGGTGGTTGGTGGCGAACATCAGCTCGTGGCCGTCGCCGCTCTCGCGCCGTGGCGGCTGGTCGAGCAGCACTCCGGCGTTGCAGACGACCGCGTCGAGCCTGTCGAGCCGCAGGGAGTGCGCGGCGGCTTCGATCGACGACAGGTCGGCCAGGTCGAGGCGGAGGTGGTCGAGGCGGGCGCCGGGGACGCGGGCGCGGATCGCGGCCCGCGCGGCTTCGGCCTTGGCGCTGTCGCGGCAGGCGAGGACGACGGTGGCGCCGGTGCCGGCGAGCTGTTCGGCGACGAAGTAGCCGATGCCCGCGTTGGCGCCGGTGACGAGGAAGGTCCTGCCCTCGGCGCGCGGCAGGCGTCGTACGTCCCAGACGGTCGGGGTGGGGGTCACGGCGGGTCTCCCTTCGAACAAACCTGAACTGATTCTGAAACTATAATCACTATAGATTCAGATGCGTTCGAGGTCTCGCTACGATGGGCGCATGCCGACGATGGGGCGCCGCGAGCGCAGGAAGGCACAGACCCGCCAGGCGTTGTCGCAGGCCGCGTTGCGGCTGTTCAGCGAACGCGGCTACGACGGCGTCACCGTCGCCCAGATCGCCGACGAGGCGGACGTCTCCATCGCCACCCTGTTCGCGCACGTCCCGGACGGCAAGGAAGCGCTGATCTTCGACGACGGCGCCGAACGCCACGTCTGGCTGAGCGCCGCCGTCCGCGAACGGCCCCCCGGCCAGACGGTGCTGCAGGCCCTGCGCCGATGCATGGCCGCCCGAGGCCCCTTCGCCACCGACCTGCCGCCCGAACAGCGGCGCAAACGCGACCTGATCGTCGCCACCCCCGCCCTGCGGGAGTACTCACGCAAGCTCTGGATCGCCGGCGAGCAACCCCTGGCCGAGGCGATCGCCGGCGCGAGCGGCCGCGACCCCGCCGACATGACCGTCCGCGCGCTGGCCCGTTACGTCCTGGAGATCCCCGAGCTCGCGGGCGCGGAACCCGACCCGTCGGCCGCGCTGAACGCCGTCTTCGACCTCCTCGAATCCGGCTGGCCCGAGCCGCCCCCGCCCGCCTGACCAACCGGCGTGGATCCGGCAGGGCGGGCCGGTGCCGTGCCCTGCCGGAGAAGGAGGCGCGTCAGTTGCAGGGGCTGGTGGACCAGACGACGTAGCCGCTCAGGCGCCCCCACGTGGAGACCTCGCCGTCGCAGAACTCCGTCTTGACCCCGACCAGGTTGGTGTGGGCGGCGTCGGAGTAGTACTGGGTGTTGCACATGTAGCCGGCTCGGCAGGCGGGCAGGGCCTGCGCGGCGGTGGGTACGACGGCCAGCGCGGCGGTGGTCAGGGCCGCGGCGGCCAGGACGCGACGGATCATGGATCGTCCTTCCTCGAACGGGGAGCAGCACGAAGATCACGTTGATCGACATGATCCGTCCCGCGGGAAGGGAACGCAAGAGGGGCTCATCTTCGGCCTCGCCCGTCCGCGCCGGCGGCCTCGCCAGGCCGCCGGCGCGGACGGGCGCGGGCCGAGAGGATGCGCGCCGAGAAGGGGTGGGCCCGGGAGGGTCAGCCGCCGCGGCGGGGTTCGCGCAGCAACGGGTGGACGCGCATCGCCACCTCCAGTTCCCCCGGCAGCTCGTCACGGTAACGCCCGAGCGTCGACAGGTCGCTGTGACCCAGCACCCGGCGCACGGCGTCCATGTCGACGGCGTCGGCCAGCAGATGGGTGGCCGTGGTGTGCCGTAAACCGTGCGGGGTGACCGAGCGGCGCTGGGCCGGGTCGACGCGGGCCTGCACCCGGTCGATCACCCCCTGCACCGCGCCGCGCGCCAGCCGCCGGCCCCGCCACGACAGCAGCAGCGCCTTGGCGTCGGAGCCGGTCGCCCGCTCGGCCACCAGCGGACGGCCACGCCCGAGATAGGCGTCCAGGGCCTCGGCCACCGCCTGGGGCAGCGGCACGTCACGCGTGCGGCCGCCCTTGCCGAAGATGCGCCAGTAACGGACCCCGTCGTTGGTGTAGAAGTCCTCGACGTTGGCGCGCACCAGCTCGGAGACGCGCGGCCCCATGGTCGACAGCAGCAGCACGATGAGCGCGTCACGCGACTCCATGCGCTGGTCGCGGCGGCCCTGCTGAGGAGCCTCCTCCAGCGTGCGGGCCGCGCCGATGAGACCCTGGGCCTGCTCGCGGGTCAGAGCGCGCCGCTCGGGACGCAGGCCCCCGCGCTCGCGCGCGGTGATGGTGGAGACCGTCATCGGATCGAGCTGCACCCACCCGGCCAGCAGGGCGTGCTTGAACAGCGCCGAGACCGAACGCCGGAAACGCGCCTGGGAGGACGGCGACTGGCCCGGCGCGCCGCCGTCGCCGGCGTGGGCGCGCCGGCCGTCGGGCTTGCGGGCGAAGGCCAGCAGGACCGCGTCGATGTCCTGGCCGGTCAGGTCGTCGAGCACCCGCTCGCCCCCGGCCAGGTCGACGAGCGTCGCCACGTCACGGGCGTAGACCTCGGCCGTGGCGGGGGACAGGGCCCCCGTCAGCGTCCGCGCCCGCACCAGTTCCACGTAGCGGTCCGCCGCCTCGGCCACCGTGACCCGTTCGAGCTGCGCAGGCCGCACCGTCCCCCTCCTCTGCTCGGGTGGCCGGCCCGCGCGACCGGCGAGGCCGCACGGACCGACTCAAGATCCACGAGGGAGACGGTAGCGGCCGCCACCGACAGAAACTCAGATGTCGCGGAAGGTCTCGATGCGCGCGCCGAGCGCGTTGAGCCGTTCGGCCAGATCCTCGTAGCCGCGGTTGATGACGTACACGTTGCGCAGCACCGAGGTGCCCTCGGCGGCCATCATGGCCAGCAGGACGACCACGGCGGGACGCAGCGCGGGCGGGCACATCATCTCGGCGCTGCGCCAGCGGGTGGGCCCCTCCACGAGCACCCGGTGCGGGTCGAGGAGCTTGACCGAGGCGCCCAGCCGGGTCAGCTCCGTCAGGTAGATCGCGCGGTTGTCGTAGACCCAGTCGTGGATGAGGGTCGAACCCTGCGCGGTGGCGGCGATGGCGGCGAAGAACGGGACGTTGTCGATGTTCAGGCCGGGGAACGGCATCGGGTGGATCTTGTCGATGGGGGAGACGAGCTTGGAAGGCCGCACGGTCAGGTCCACCAGCCGGGTGCGGCCGTTGGCGGCGGGGTACTCGGCGCCGCGGTCGTGATCCAGGCCCATCTCCTCCAGCACCGCGAGCTCGATCTCCAGGAACTCCACCGGCACCCGGCAGATGGTCAGCTCCGAGGAGGTGACGACCGCGGCGGCCAGCAGGCTCATCGCCTCGACCGGGTCCTCGGAGGGGGAGTAGTCGACGTCACGCTCGATGGTGGCCAGCCCGTGGACGGTCAGCGTGGTGGTGCCGATGCCGTCCACCCGCACGCCGAGCTGCTCCAGGAAGAAGCACAGGTCCTGCACCATGTAGTTGGAGGAGGCGTTGCGGATGACGGTGACGCCGTCGTGGCGGGCCGCGGCCAGCAGCGCGTTCTCGGTGACGGTGTCGCCGCGCTCGGTCAGCACGATCGGGCGCCTCGGCGCGGCGCCCCGGTCGACGCGCGCGTGGTAGAAGCCGCCGGTCGCGGTGATGTCCAGGCCGAAGTGCTTCAGCGCCGACATGTGCGGCTGTACGGTGCGGGTGCCCAGGTCGCAGCCGCCGGCGTAGGGGATCTGGAACTGGTCGGTACGGTGCATGAGGGGGCCCAGGAACATGATGACGCTGCGCGTGCGGCGGGCCGCCTCGGTGTCCATGGCCTCCAGTTCGAGGCGGGCCGGAGGGATGATCTCCAGGTCGTTGCCCTCGTTGATCCACCGGGCGCGTACGCCGATGGAGGCCAGCACCTCCAGGATGCGGTAGACCTCCTCGATGCGGGCGACCTTGCGCAAGATGGTGCGGCCGGAGTTGAGCAGGGAGGCGCACAGCAGGGCCACGCAGGCGTTCTTGGAGGTCTTGACGTCGATGCTGCCCGACAGGCGGCGGCCGCCCACCACGCGCAGGTGCATCGGGCCGGCGTAGCCGAGGGAGACGATCTCGCTGTCGAGCGCCTCGCCGATGCGGGCGATCATCTCAAGGCTGATGTTCTGGTTGCCGCGCTCGATGCGGTTGACCGCGCTCTGGCTGGTGGCCAGGGCGTCGGCCAGTTGAAGCTGGGTCCAACCGCGGTGCTGACGCGCGTCCCGAATCAACCGGCCGATCCGCACAAGGTAGTCATCTGTCACAAGAGCCGAGAATATCTCACATATGAGATTCGGCCACGCCCGCCCCTGCCGACGCGCCGGACAACTCCCGATGCGCCGCCAGATGCGCCGGCGTCGCCTCCGCCTTGCGCTTGCCCACGAACGCCGCCCGGGCCGCGGCGAAACCGTGCCGGTCATCGAACATGTCCCGGCTCATCTCCGCCAGCTCCTCCACCCGGTACGCCTCCAGCGGCTTACGCCGCTCGTCCTCCTCACGCTGCGCCCGCCGCGCCGCCAGCAGCCGCCCGTACCCCGGATCGTGCGCCAGCCGCTCGGCGTAGTCCAGCACCGCACGCTCGAACTCCAGCCGCGAGCCCGGCAACACCTCGTCGGCCAGACCCAGCGCGGCGGCCTCGGCCGCCCCCACGGGCAATGCGTCCTGGGTCAGGCGCTGGGCGGTTTCGGCGCCCACCCGCCGCGGCAACGTGTACGTCCACAGCTCCGAACCGAACAGCCCCATCGTGCGGTAATGCGGATTGAGCACCACCGACTGACGCACCAGCACCCGGTCGGCGCCCAGCCCCATCATCACCCCGCCCGCACCCGCGTTCCCGCCGATCGAGGTCACCACCAGCTGCCCGGTACAGGAGACGATCTCCCGGCACACCTGGTTGATGGCGTTGATGTTGATCCACGCCTCCATCTGCGGGTGCCGGGCGGAATCGATGACGTTGAGATGGATGCCGTTGGAGAACACCTCACCCCCGCGCACCACCAGCACGCGGGTGTCCTGCGCCACCGCGTACCGCAGCGCCGAGGTCAGCCGACGGCACTGCTCACTGGACATCGCGCCGTTGTAGAAGTCGAAACTCACCACACCCACACTGTCGCTGCGGTCATAGGTGATCTCGCTGTACCCGCTGCGCTCCTCGGCCAGCGCCGCCTGCTCACCCAGCACCGTGACCGCGGGCAGCTTCACCGCGCCCGGTTCGTCACGACGCAGATGCCCCACCCACACCGACCCGTCACCCGTGTGAACGAGCAGAGCACCCTCACGCCGGCCCGCCACCGTGCCCGGCCGGCCGGACAACGCCGGACCGCGATACACGTCGAACACCCGCACAGCGGCACCCGCCAGCACCGTCCGCCCGCCCGGCGCGCCGTCGGCCGCCCGCACCCGCCGCAGCACCGCGTCGGTCGGCTCCTCCCAGGAGAACTCCCGGTCGGCGTGCCGCATCGCCGGGCGCAACCGCCCCACCACCTCCGGACGCCGGTAGTCCAGCGGCGCCGGCGTGAAGGAGGGATCGGCGGCCTTGGCCGCCACCTCGGCCACCAGCTCGACCGCGGCGTCGGCCACGGGCCCGTTGTAGAGCGCCGACTTACGCGGCGGCTCGGCCGGCATCGGAAACGTGCGATACCCCCAGATGGGGCCGGCGTCCATCTCCTCCACCGCCTGCAGCGCCGTGACGCCCCAGCTCGGCTCGCCGTCCAGGATGGCCCAGTCGAGCGAGGACGGGCCGCGGTCACCGGGCGGACCGGGGTGGATGATGATCGTGCGCTGGGTCTGCCACAGCCGCGTGGGCACCTTCTCCTTCAGGAACGGGCAGATGACCAGATCGGGCTTGGCCAGCTGGGCGGCCTCCAGCATCACCTGCTCCGACAGGGCCAGCTCGACGGTGACGTCATGGCCGGCCCGGCGCAGCTCCAGCCAGGCGCGCTGGGTCAGGCCGTTGAACGAGGAGCAGAGCAGCAGGATACGCAACGGGGGACTTCCTTCGGATCTACGTCGTCATGCGTGGGGGAGAGGGCCGGCCGGAGCGGGCCCGCGATGGCGCACGGGCGGGGGCGCTGTCAGCGGGGCGGGCGGGAGACGCCGTCCCACCGGTCCCGCGCGTTTAAGACAGCCACATATGTCCCGTACATGCATTGATGCTTACATGCCGCGGCAAGTAGTGCTGACATAACCCCGCAAAAAGCCGCCCTGAGCCGCACCAAACGTCCAGAAATGCCGGAATTTTCGAGGGCCGCTCCCACCTCCGCACGCACCCACACCCCACCGGCCACCGCGACCGAAACCCCCCACGATCCGAACCCACCCGCCTCCACCCCGTCACCACACCCCAACCCACCCCGGCCCCGCCCCATAGGTTGAGCCCATGAACATCTGCGTCTTCCTGTCCGCCGCCGACCTCGCCGACACCTACACCCGCCCCGCCCGCCAACTCGCCCACCTCATCGGCCAAGGCGGCCACACCCTCGTCTGGGGCGGCTCCGACGTCGGACTCATGAAAGTCGTCGCCGACGGCGTCCACCAAAGCGGCGGCCGCCTCATGGGCGTGTCCGTCCACTTCCTCGTCGACAAGGTCAGAACCGGCGTCGACGACATGGTCATCGCCCGCGACCTCGCCGAACGCAAACGCCTCCTGCTCGACAAGGCCGACGCCGTCGTCATCATGGTCGGCGGCACCGGAACCCTCGACGAGGCCACCGACATCCTCGAACTCAAGAAACACGGCCACACCGACAAACCCGTCGTCCTGCTCAACACCGCCGGCTTCTACGACGGCCTCAAGCAGCAGTTCCGGCGGATGGAGGACGAAGGCTTCCTGCCCCGGCCCCTGTCCGAGCTCATGTACTTCGCCGAAGAGCCCGCCGAGGTCATGGACTACCTGCACCGGCACCTCGCCACCCCCTGAACCGCCCACCCGAGGGGGAGCGGAGCCACCGCCGACACCAGCCCGCCCTGGACGCCGGCGACACGACCGGCTCAGTACAGTGGCGGAGTGGCGGGTGAGCAACTGAGCGCGCGGGTGGACAGCTGGATCTGGGCGGTGCGGCTGACCAGGACCCGCTCGATCGCGTCCGACGCCTGCCGGGGCGGGCACGTCCGCGTCAACGGGTTCCGGGTCAAACCCGCGCACGCCGTCCGGCCCGGCGACGAGGTCCGGCTGCGGCACGACGGACACGAACGCATCGTGGTCGTCTCCCGGATCATCGCCAAGCGCGTCGGCGCCGCCGTGGCCGCGGAGTGCTACGTCGACAAGAGCCCTCCGCCTCCGCCGCGCGAGGAGATCGTCACGGTGGCGGTCCGGGACCGTGGCGCGGGCCGTCCCACCAAGCGCGAGCGCCGCGATCTCGACAGGCTGCTCGGACGTCCGGCGGCCGAGGGGCGGAGCCGCCGCTCACGCCCGGAGTGAACGCGACGTGCCGCCTCCTGGACGCGCGGACGCCCAGGCCAGTTCGCGCACGGATTTCATACCGAACAGAACCCACCTTCTGTCCGGTATGGGATAGTTCATGCCGGTTTGGGGTGGTCAGAGGCGGTTCACGAAGCGGGTGGCGGCGCGATGGCTCATGCCGGTCTCGCCGCGCACGAGGAAGACGGCTTCCTGGAGCTGACCCAAGGCCTTGAGCTCGCGAGCCTGGTCGACCAGGTCGTCGCTGGGGGTGAGGCGGTTGCGGGGCCGCTGGGTCAGGCGGACCGCCAGGATGATCAGGTAGATGATCGCGATGGTGACGACGGCCGTAAGCGCGATGAGGCCCGGGGTGGAGATCGCCAGGCTGAGCATGAACTGATCGTAACCCGTCGGCGTCGCGGGCGTCAGGGCGCGGGGGCCTCAGCGGGAGCGGCCCTGCGGCGCTTTCAGGCGTCGCCGGTGGGCGCGGCCTCGGCCCCGGGGTGGTCGCGGACGCTGTCGACGAAGGCGGTGGCCTCGTCGTGGTCCATGCCGGTCTCGCCGCGTACGAGGAAGACCGCCTGGTCGGCGCGGCCGTCGCGCTTGAGGGCGCGGACGCGGGAGGCCAGGTCGCCGGTGTGGCGGGCGGGCTGCGGGGCGGGCGGCGATTGCAGGGCGGGGTGGCGGATGGGGCGGCCGTGGGCCAGGCCGTCGACGGCGTCCTTGGCTTCCTTGAGGCCCATGCCGGTGTGCTGGCGCAGCAGTTTGATGGCGTGGATGGGCTGTCCGGTGGCCGCCAGGTGGCGTACGCGGGCGTCGAGTTCCTGCGGGCTCACCGGGTGCGGTATCCGGGGCGGTGTGCCGCTCCGGACGCCGCGGGTGATGGCGACGGCGGCGATGGCGGCGACGAACAGGACGACGAAGCTGAACAGGACGAGGATCTCGGGCGCGCCGATGTTCATGGTGTTCATCGTAGGCGGCGCGATGCGGGTGTGATCAGGATATGTCGGATTGCTCGATAATGAACATTATGTCAAGTAAGGCGGGTTGTGACGGTGCGTGACCATGACGGAACGCTTGACCATCGGTGAATTTCCTGTCCCCCGGCGCCTGTGGCGTTTAGGGTGGGAAGCCTGCTATCGCGCCGCGAGAGGAGCAGCACGTGGGGACCGAATCTGTTTTATGTCCGGTGTGCCAGGGGGTCCTGCCGGCCTCCGGCCGGGAATCGTACACCGCGCTGCGGGGGCGGTTGATCGTGACGAACGGTTACTGCGCAGGTGGGTGTGAGGAGCGGCGGGCCGCGACGGAGCCGATCCGGCGGATGCCGCGTCAGGTTCCCGCGGGGCCCGGTGCGTTGCCCGGTGTGGCGCCCGCTGCGGGTCCGGTCGCTGTGGGTGGTGGCGCGGTGACGCCGCTCCCCCAGGCGCAGGCGGTGCCGGGGCACGGCGGTCCGGTGCGGGGCGCGTCCTACGAGCAGCCGTACGAGCAGCCTTATGAGCAGGTGGCCGAGGCGCGGCTGGCTCCGGTCGTGCGGATCTCGGGCTGAGGTTCTGATCTGCCCGTTTGCGGGCTGATGGGTGCTCCCGTGGTGGTGCGGGGGTTGTGCCGTGTCAGTGGTGGCCTTCGGTGGTGTGCCAGTAGTCGCGGGTTCGTACGGCTTGGCCGTGTTCGTCGAAGTGGGCGAAGACGCAGCCGGCGAGGGTGACGGGTGTGCCGTTGTCGTGGGCGTGGACGCGGAATTCGATGGCGGCTTGGTCGCCGTCGACGATGGGGGTGGCGAAGGTGACGTGGGGGTCGGTTTCGCCGGTGAAGGACCAGCGGATGTAGTCGGCGATGGCTCCTCTCCCCCGGTGCGGTGGGCGGAAGGGCATGGAGGTGTGCTCGGCGTCGTCGGCGTAGAGGGTGATGAGGGCGTCGACGTCGTGGTGGGTCCAGGCGTGTTGCCAGGTGTCGGCGAAGCGTTGTGCGGCGGTTCGCGGGTCCATGGGGTCATTGTGGCGGTTGGCGCGGGGCGGTGGGGGCGTCCGGGGTGCTCCTCCCCCGGCGTGGTCTTCGGCGGGCGGTTTCGGGGTGCCGCTCCCCCGGGTGGTCTCAGGGCCGGCGGTGTGTGCGGCGGTCTCGTAGCTGCGGCGGTCGGGTTTGGGATGCCGAGGCGGGCATTGCGGATGACGGGGCGATGAACGTAGTGACGGCTCGGGGTGCCGTGAACCAACGTGACATCAACCGCAAAATAGACCCTGAGCTGCGAAGACAGCTTCCCGCTCCCCGTCCGGCTCGCACTGTCGACGGTTCGACGGCAGGTCGGTCCGTTGTACGTTCGGGAACGTACTTGTAGATCGTGGAGCGGCTGACGCGGAGTGGACGGGCGATGGAGGAGACGGTGTTCTCCGGCCGGGTGAGCGGGTCGGGGGCGTGCCGGATCTGGTCGGCGGTCATGGCCGACGGGCGTTCCAGTCGCTGGCCGCGGGCGCGGGCGGCGGCCAGGCCCTCGTGGGTGCCTTCCGCGATGAGTTCGCGGATGAACTCGGCCGGCGCGGCGACGACTCTGAAGATCACACAAGGGATTCCAGACGCGCGCTGTGACGGAGCGTCGCACCCGGTGCGGCGGTCAGAAGAGGACGTGGCGCCGGGCCATGGGCGGCGTATCGGCGGGCCTGCCCTGACGGGAGGCCCGCCTGGATGGCCGGGGACCATTCAGGCGTAACACTGGATGGTCAGCACCCGGTTCTGCACCCCGGCCTCGACGATGGTGCCGCCGGCGTAGCGCAGCCGTACCTGGGCGGAGGCGTTGACCACCGGGATGGTGGCCGGGAACTCGGCGGCGCGGACGGTGGTGATGCTGCGCCACTCGGTGGGCTGGTCGGTGGGCGACGGTGGTTTCGGCAATCCCCGCCGCGCCGGCTGCCGCGCCTGATGTTCCGCTGCCGACCGTCGCCGCGGCGGGTCGTGACGCCCTCTCGGCGATGCGACGACCAGCTCTCATGGGCCGTTTGGAGATGCCTGCGGCGCGAGGTTGACCTCACACCGGCAGCCATCGCCGGCATCACCGGCCTGCTGGCCCCCAGGCGCCCCGGCTCGGGCCATGTGGTCCGAGCCGGAGGCGGCCAAGGCCCTGGAGCGGCAACCGAACGGCCAGTCACGGTAGGAGTTCGCCGGGCGCTTCCTGTCGGCGCCTGGCGAGAGAGCCGTTGGTGGTTCTCACCAGCGGCAGGGGGCTCATGGGACAGTTCCTCGCTCCTGTCCGGCCAGAGCACCGGCGTGGCCCCTTTTCGGCTGCTTCCGGCGCCGGGGCTCGTGGCGCGTGAGCGTCAGGTGAACAGAACGTCGGAGACGGAGACGAAGAATTCGCCCGTCTTGCTGCCGTGGCCGTCGTCGGGGCCGCCGTGGCCGCCCCAGATGTCGACGATGGCGTGGCGGCCGCGCTTTCGCGTGAGCGCCTCGGTGGTGTAGCTGGTGACAGCGGTGTCGCCGTGGATCTCGACCATGAACGGGACGGGTTCGAGGTCGTCGAAGGACAGGCCGTCCTCGGGGTCCCAGCCATTACGGGTGATGAACCACTGGTGGGTCCAGGTCCCGTCCACGTGGTGCGCCATGTAGTCGTAGGAGAAGGTGTGCTCTGCCGCCGAGCCGTCCAGGGTGGTGACGGGCCAGTCGCCGTGGGAGGCGTCGGCCGCCAGGTCGAGCCCGGCGAAGGCCGGGTTGGCGCCGGAGGCCACGTTCGTGTTCTTGAAGAACTTGCGGTATTCCAGGTAGCTGCCGTTCCACGGCGGGTCGGCGATCAGCGCCGGGGCCGGGGGTACGACCTCCTGCCAGGTGGTGCTGGTGTTCAGCGCCCTGGCGGCCACGCAGATGGGGGCGGGGTCGTTGTCGCGGATGGCGCGCACGGCGCGGCTGGGAGGCTGGTCGATGCTGCCGTGCCGGGGGGCGGGCTGGGCGGCCGCGGCCTGGGCTTGCGGCGCGGGCCGGATGCCGGGCGGTTCGTAGTGCTGGGAGCCGTCGATCCGGACGCCGGCCTCGTTGGTGAAGTCGCTCCAGGATCCATCGGACAACTTGGCCCTGATCTTCACCCGGTACTCGGCGCCGGTCTCGGTGCCCAGGCACACCCAGTGAGTTCGGGCCATGTTCCAGCCGCCCCACCAGGTGACCCAGTACAGGTCGACGGTCTGCTTGATGTCACCGCCGTTCAGCCACACCTCGTAGTGGTGGGGGTAGGGCGCATGTCCGTTGTTCCAGTCGGGCGGCTCGGAGGAGCCGCCGCTGTTGTGCCCCACCGTCCACTCCAGCTGGATGCCGTGGAGCGTGAGAGCGTCGTCAGTGCGATGAACGGGTCGTGCTGTCAGATCGCGCGGCGGCATGATCGCATCTGTCTTGGGCATGGAAGTCTCCCTCTGCTGCTGGGCGAGCGGTGGTTGAAGAGGTGGTGGCTGCGTGAGCACGGCGATGAGATGAGATGCACTCTCCGCTCAGCGCGCGAGTGGATGCCTGCGAGTGTCGGCTGACGCCTCTTTCGGAGGCTACCCGCGTCGTTACTCTTGGTGACTAGTGAATGCTGTAAGTAGTCACAAAGGTTGGCATACGTCACCACCACCAGCGCAGTGACAGCGTGATCGCCGGGCCCTGCCCCCACTCCTCAGGCTGCGCCTGGGGTGACTACCTCAACGCCCCACGCTGATTCACCTCTCCCGACGGCGACCAGGCAGTCAGTCCAGTCCGGGCATGTCTTGCCACCACCATCCGATGCAAGGGATGTCTTCGGGTGGGCCGAGGGCGCTGGGACGGTCGGTGACCGTGCCGGTGACTTTTACAGCGCCGGGGTGGCGGCCGTCGGGGTTGGTGTAACGGCCGGCCCCGATGCCCCATTCGTAGTTGCCGCGTATCAGGCAGGTCAGATCGGAGAGGTACCGGCGCAGTGGTGGTGCTGCGCCGGGCAGGAGCAGGTCGCGGACCTCGGTGAAGCGCGCCAGGATGCGATCGCGCAGTGCCACGACGCTCCGCTGGGCTTCCTCACGGCTGCATGGGTCGTAGCTCTGGTAGAGGTCGACGAGATTGAGGAGGGGACCGGTTGTCGGGGGGTGACGGGAGGCGTGCCAGAGTTCTTTGCCGTAGGAGAACAGGTCGTCGTCGAGGGCGGCGACCATGCCGGCCATCTCGGTCAGCGCGTGTACGGCCGGAGAGTTGATCTGCGTGTCGGGGATGTCATCCGGTTGGCTGACCTGAAACCACGCGATCGTCGGGAAGCCGGCCACATAGAGCAGCCGTGTGTAGAGGTAGTCGTTCAGGGTGGGGGTCAGCTGCCGCCGGCGGGCGGCGCGCTCCCAGGCCACTCCGAGATACCAGGACAGGTGCGCATCCACCAGGCGTCGACGCTGGGTCGGGGTGGCGAGGCTGTGCAGCCGCTCGGCGAGATCGATGACCGGGCCGGTGAAGGGGTTGTCGGGCGGTAGCAAGCTCGCGGTCGGCGATTCGAGGGTGCGGATGATGCGCACGGCCAGGTCCAGGAAGGAGAAGGCGTCCTCGGGCGCTTCCTCGTCACAGACGAAGTCGTCGAAGACGAACATCAGGTACGTCCAGTCCACCGCCATCTGGAGCCGCTCCACGTCGGCCTCTGGGCAATTGCCGGCGAAGAACAGCGCCGATCGGGTGTTTGCGACGCGCTCGCGGCGACCCGGCCCTTGGCACAGACCGTGCCGCTCCATGAAGCCCAGGCCTTGCTTCTCCAGCAGGTCCACCTTCCGGTGGGTGCGCCACGGCATGGGGAAGTACATGCCTGGCAGTTGCATGACGATCTCAGGTTCTGCCATGGCGCCCTACCTTTCGTTCGGTGGGGGATGTGGCGCTGGTGTGCGGGCGGTGATCCGCAGGTCCAGCTGGTCCGGTACGAGGCTCGTGCGTGGCTTGGGGCGTACGGGTGCTCCGTGCGGGTGCAGGTGCCAGCGCGCGGCGATGGAGGAGACGATCAGCATGGCTTCGGTCGTGCCGAAGGTGTCGCCGATGCATCGGCGGGCGCCCAGTGCGAACGGCACGTACGCGCCGTGGGGTGGTGCCGGGGTGTGCCGGGTGTCCCACCGGTCGGGGTCCAAGGCCGTGGGGGTGGGGTAGATGTCGCCCCTGCGGTGCATCAGGTAGGGGCTGTAGATCACGGTGGTTCCGGCCGGAAGATGATGCCCGCCGAGCTCGGTGTCGGCGGTGGTGATGCGGGTGAGGACCCAGCCGGGCGGCCGGATGCGCAGCGTCTCGGCGATGACGGCGCGAGTGTAAGGCAGCTGTGGGAGGTCGTTCCAGGTGGCATGGCGTCCGGCCAGGGCGGCGTCGACCTCGTGGTGGAGGCGTTCACGGATCTCGGGCATGCAGGCTATGAAGTGCAGCGCCCAGCCCACCGTCACGGCGACCGTCTCGACGCCCCCTATGTACATGGTGAGGACCTGGTTGCTGATCTGCTCCTGCGACAAGGGCAGGCCGTCGTCGTCCCGGGCCGAGAGCAGCATCGACAGGAGGTCGTCGTGTTCGAGGCCGGATCGGTGGTAGATGTCGATGAGCTGGCCGGTGGCCGCGCGCAGCCGGGAGCGGGCGCTGTCGTAACGGCGTTTGCCCCGCGTCGGAATCCTGGCCAGGGCATGCGGTGTCGCCATCCTGAAGATCAGGCTGTCCATGACCACGTGGAGGGCGTCGGTCAGCTCTTCGAGCAGCGGTTCGGGAAGCGGTGCGGTGAACATCGTGGCGGTCGCGATGCGGCCGGCGAGGTGGTGGAGGACGCCGGGCACGTCGGTGATGATCTGGCCGTCCTGCCAGGAATCGACGACCTTGGAGATCTCCTTGACCATGATGGCGGCGTGTCCTGGCAGCCGGGATTTGACGAACGCCGGCTGCAGCATGCGCCGCTGGAGGCGATGCGAGGCGTGGGGCACGGTGCCCAGGCCGTACCCCACGACCTCTCGCAGCCGGTCGAAGAACATGCCGCCCTTGTCGAAGAGGCGATCGTCGATCAGGACCTGATGGTTCAGCTCCGGGGCGCACACGACGACCACCGACGCCGGTCCGATCCCGACCCGAACCAGATCGCCTTGAGCGGGAAGCGAATCCAGGAAGCTCAACGGGTCTTTCAGCAAGGGCAGCAGATGACCGATGGCCGGGAGGCCGCCACGAGCCCAAGGGACGGTCGTTTCATCAGGCATGGGGGCGCTCTGGATCTACCGGGGCAGATGTGTCGGCGGTCACTGCGCGGTCCAGCCGCCGTCGACGGCCATGGCATGGCCGGTGATGAAGGACGACAGGCCGCTGCACAGCCAGGCGGCCGACTCGGCGATCTCCTCGGGTGCGGCCAGCCGCTTGACCGGCTGGAGGCCGACGATGTCCTCCAGGCTGATCAGGCCCTGCCGGATGGCCTCCTGCGTCATCGGCGTGCGGACTGCCCCGGGGCAGACGGCGTTGACGCGGATCCGCTGCTCGGCGTATTCCAGGGCGGCCTGCCTGGTCAGGCCGACCACGCCGTGTTTGGACGCGACGTAGGCCGATGCCGGGGTGGTGCCGGCGCCGACCAGGCCGGCGACTGAGGCGGTGTTGACGATCGAGCCGCCGCCCTGCCGGAGCATCTGGGCGATTTCGTGCTTCAGGCACAGGAACACGCCGGTGAGGTTCACGCGCAGGACCTGTTCCCAGTTCTCCGCGCTGGCCTCGTGCAGCGGTGCCATGGCTCCGTCGATGGCGGCATTGTTGAAGGCGCAGTCGAGCCGCCCATAGGCGGCCACGACGGCCTGGACCATCGCCGCGACCTCACGGTCGGAGGTGATGTCGGTGTGGACGAACATGGCCTCGCCACCGTTCTTGGCCACGCCCTCGGCGACCGACTGCCCGCCCTCGTCGTCGATGTCGGCCAGGACCAGCCGTGCCCCGTGCCGGCTGAACACCCGGGCGGCGGCAGCGCCGATCCCCGAGGCGGCACCGGTGATGAGAGCGGTCTTTCCTTCCAGGATCGGGCTCATGGCCCACCTCTCAGGGTCCCTGTTCTGGTGTGGATGTGCAGACGCAGGTGGGCCGGGTACCGGCCGGGGGGATCCAGTGGCCGCCCAGCCGTTCGCCGGTCGACCCGGGCCGGAGGATCCACGGATCTGTCTGGCGGCGGCGCCGGTGACGAGCGCGGAGTGCATCGGCGATGGGCTCGGTTCTGGAGTCGCCGGCGCGGCGGGAGGTCGCGGCTCGCCGTCAGGCGGAGCAGACCCGGCAGGAGCAGGAGATCGCTGATCTGACCGAGTGGCCGGGGGCCGAGAGGAACAGGTGTCCCGGGGGTGATCGCTCGGGAGCCGGCGAAAGAGGTCCCAGGCGAGATCGGCTGCGTCGTCGGGTGGCCGGCCAGGGGCGGGTGGTCATGTCAGCGGTCTCTGCGGGTGATGAGGGCGGCCAGGGCGTGGAGGTCGGTGGTGGCGGCCGGGTCGGGGTGGGCTGCGGTCAGGGCATCCAGTGCCGCGACGATCCGCCGTTCGGCTTCCTGCTGCGCCCAGGTCTTGCCTCCGGCGGCTTCGATCAGCTCGGCGGCGTGCGCGATCGCGTGCTCGTCCATGTCTTGCTCACGTTGGTACATCCGGGCCAGACGCTCCCCCGCAGCGGTCCCTGAGGTCAGAGCGGCGACGACCGGCAACGACTTCTTGCGAGAGGCCAGGTCTGAGCTCGCGGGTTTGCCGGTGGCGATCGGGCCGCCCCAGACCCCCAGGAGGGCCTCGGCCATGGCCAGGCATTCGGGCAGCCCAACGTCCTGGCGGGTCTCGAACGCCAGGTCGGCGGCCTGACCCGCGCAGAGCTCCAGCAGCGCCTGGGTCAAGACCGGGGCCCCCGCGCGGTTGTCCAGCACCTTCAGCGCCAGCACAAGAAGTGCGTCGCCCGCCAGGATCCCCAGGCTGGTGCCGAACACCGTCCACGCGGCGGGATGGCCGCGCCGGGTGCGGTCGCCATCCATCACATCGTCGTGCAGCAACGTGAAGTCGTGGGCCAGTTCCACCGCCACCGCGGCCTCAACCACCTCCGGGACCGGAACCCCCCTGTCGGCACCCGCGGCTCGCGCGCTGGCCAGTACCAGCGCCGGCCGCACGGCCTTGCCGGCCCTGGCGCGTGCCCTGCCCTCGTCGTCCCACCAGCCGGCGTGATACCGCGCCACGCGCCCCAGCTCCGCCGGCAGGCTGCCGATCGCCCGGCGATACGAAGGGCCGATCATGCGCTGGGCCTCCGCGCACAGCCAGGGCCCGGTTGGTCCGGGTGCGAAGGGCGCGACGGCTTCGGACCCGTTGACTGTGGACGTCTGCGGATCGGATGTCATCACGTCACCGTCTTCGAGTGCCGAATTGCCCCGATGCCGAGTGTGCGACCGCATGAACGCACCGTCAACGCCGCACGACCGGGCACGCCGACCGATCTCACGTGAACGAGGAAGGCGGACTGGCACCAGTGGCAGGCCTGTCTGGCTGCACGCGGGGTTGGGGGCCGGTCCCTGACCAACGGCATCCTGATTGTGCGGCAAGCTCCTGCCCCGCGACGAGATCAACAGGATCATTCGTTGCGGCTTCAGCACACCTGGCGTCCATCGTCATCGGCGTGCCGACCCCCCTCTTGAGGCTGCGGAGGCTCGTTGTGCTGCCTCGCCTGCCGGCGCAGGGCAGGGTGACGGGCATCATGGCCAGTCGGTTTCCCAGCGGGCCGTCGCCGCGCGTCCTGATGTCGACCGGCACGTCGACGACCGGCTCGACCGGAGGGCGGCGGGACCGGCCCAGCCACCGCGCCGGGTCCGGGGCGGGTACGGCCCCGGCCACATCAGGTGCTGGTGTGGCCGGGGGGCGGTTGGTAGGGGTGGGTGGCGGTGACGGCGGTGAGTGGGAGGGGGCCGTACAGGTGGGGGAAGCCGTTCTCGATACGGACGTCGAGGCCGGTGGGGTCGATCTCCAGGACGAGCAGGGGTTCGGTGACGGCGGTGTAGAAGGCGTCGTGGACGCCGTGGAGTTGGGCGGTGTCGCGGCTGCAGTGGATGAAGCCTTCGTCGTCCAGGGTGCGGCCGAGGGTGGAGACGCGGTAGTCGCCGGTGTGCTGGGCGGCCTGCCAGTCGGTGGCCAGGGCGAGGTGGAGGATGGTCATGGGGTCCACTCGCGGGCGAGCATGGCGTAGATGACCTCGTCGGTCCATTCGCCTTTGACGTGTTCGTTCTGGATGAGGTGGGCTTCGCGGCGCATGCCGAGTTTTTCCAGGACGCGGGCGGAGGCGGTGTTGCGGCCGTCGAGGCGGCCGACGATGCGGTGGAGGTGGAGTCCTTCGAAGCCGAGGCGGAGCATCTCGCGGGCGGCTTCGGTGGCGTAGCCGTGGCCGTGGTGGTCGGGGTGGAGGATGTAGCCGATCTCGCCTTGGCGGTGTTGTTCGCTGGTCCACATGAGTATGGCCAGGCCGATGAGGTGGCCGGTGTCGCGGCGGACGACGGCGAGGTTGAGGCCGTCGCCTTCGGCGGTGATGGCGGTGCGGCTGATCTTGGTGTCGAGTCCGGCGCGGGTGGCGTCGAGGTCGCGGGCTTCCCAGTAGAGGTAGCGGGTGACGTCGGGGCGGGATTCGAAGGCGTGGACGGCGTCGAGGTCGTCGGGGGTGAAGGGGCGCAGGGTCAGGCGCGGGGTGATGAGGGGGTAGTCGGGTTTGAGCACGGGGGCAGTGTAGGGGGCGATGGGTGGGGGGTGGCGAGGGGTTTTGTGTGGGGGGTGGGCGGCTGCGCGTCCACTCCCCCGGGTGTGGGTGGTCAGTAGGGGTGGTTGTCGGGTTTGTTGGTCCAGAGGGTGTAGGCCTCTTCGCCGAGTTCGGGGTGGATCTGTTCGATGTGGATTCTGCGCTGGTCGAGGGGTTTTTGGAAGTCTTCGTATTGGAAGGCGTCGCTGAAGCCGATTTTGCTGGTGGCTTCGAGGTCGGCGCTGAAGTAGACGGCGTCGATTCTTGACCAGTAGATGGCGCTCATGCACATGGGGCATGGGGCGCCGCTGGTGTAGAGGGTGCAGCCCATGAGCATTCTGGCGCGTTCGGGGAGGGGGTCGGGTGATCCGTCGGGGCGTGGGACGAGTTGGAGGGTGGAGGTGTTGTTGTTGTTCTCGGCGATGGAGGGTGCTTCGGGGTTGAGGATCTGGATGGCTTTGCGGATGGCTTCGACTTCGCCGTGGGCGGTGGGGTCGCCGGTGAGCAGGACGCGGTTCTGTCCGCGGGCGAGGATCTCATCGTTCATGGTAATGACGGTGCCGAAGGGGCCGCCCCAGCCGTTTTCGACGGATTCGGCGGCGAGTCGTGCGGCTTCTGCCATGAATTCTCGATGTCCCATGGTGTGGCCTCCGATGCGTAAAGTTCGCCTGAATTTTTGATTTAATACAATGATTTGTCGGGATTGTCGCCGTTGTTCTTCCCTCGTTGCCCTGCACTACACTTGACCAGGTGAAACGTCACGCCATTCCGGGCAGCGACGGTGACGGTGCCACCGTCGTGATCTCCTCGAAGGTCCGCGAGGGTGGCGAGGAGGAATATCGGCGCTGGCAGCGGAGAATGACCGACGCCATGCACGCATTCCCGGGTTTCGAGGGCGCGGAGGTTTATCCCCCCATTCCCGGCGAACAAGGCTCGTGGGTGGTCGTGTGCCGTTTCTCCAGCGCCGGGCGGCTGACCGGATGGCTGGACTCGGAGGTGCGGGCCCGGCTGCTGGCGGAGGTCCGGCCGCTGCTGGAGGAGCCGTCGGCGCTGGAGGTCCTGGCGGGCCGCGGCCCGGGCGGCGACGCGGTGACGGCGGTCATCTCCCACCGGGTGCGCCCCGGCCGCGAACGCGAGTTCCTGCGCTGGCAGGAGGAGATGCGCAAGGCCCAGGAGCGCTTCCCCGGCTTCCTCGGGGTCGAGACGTTCGAACCGGTGCCGGGCATCCAGGAGCACTGGGTCGTGCTGCTGCGCTACGACACCCGCGAGCATCTGGACGGCTGGATGGACTCGGCCGCGCGCGGCCGGCTCCTGCGCGACGGGCGCGACTGCGTGCTGGACTTCGACGTGCGCACGGTCAGGTCGGCTTTTTCCGGCTGGTTCCGCTCCGACGGCGGCGCGCAGCAGGGGCCGCCCGACTGGAAGCAGGCCATGTCGGTGCTGCTGGCCCTGTATCCGACGGTGATGGTCCTCAATCTGACGCTGGTGCGGGTGCTGCTGGGGGCGGGGTGGCCGGTCTTCCTGGTGCTGTTCGTCGGCAACATGGCGAGCGTGGCGCTGCTGACGTGGGCGCTGATGCCGCTGGTCAACCGGGCGTTCGCGTGGTGGCTGCGGCCGGGAGTCCCGGCGCGGGCGAGCGCGGCGGGTGCGCTGGTGCTGGTGGCGGGGTATGCGGCGTGCGTCGCCGTCTTCGGGCTGATCGCCCGCTAGCAGGGTCGCCCCGCGCGGCCGGGAAGGACTTCGATGTCCGCAGGTGGACAGGCCGGGGAGCTGGAGCTGGTACGGCGGGGCGATCCCGGCTACGAGGAGGTCCGCGCGGGCATGGTGTGGAACGCGCGCAAGCCCGCGCGCTCCCCCGAGGTGATCGTGCGGGCCGCCGACGAGCGGGACGTGGCGCGCGCCGTGCGGCTGGCCAGGTCGGCGGGCATGCCGGTGGCCGTGCGGGCGGGCGGGCACAACTGGATCGGCTGCTCGCTGCGGGAGGGCGGCATGCTGATCGACCTGTCGCGGCTGCGCGGGTGCGCGGTGGACGCGGCCTCGGGCACGGCGGTGGTGGGGCCGGCGGTGACCGGCCGCGAGCTGGCGGCGGCGCTGGCCGGGCGGGACCTGGCCTTCCCGGTGGGGCACTGCGGGTCGGTGGCGGTGGGCGGCTACCTGACCAGCGGCGGCCTGGGCTGGAATCCCGGGGCGTGGGGGCCGGCCTGTGGTGGTGTCGTCGGGGTCGAGGCGGTGACGGCGGACGGTGAGCTGGTGCGCTGCGACGAGCGCGACAACGCCGACCTGTTCTGGGCGGCGCGTGGGGCGGGGGCCGGCCTGTTCGCCGTGGTGACGCGTTTTCGGCTGGCGCTGCGCCGGGCGCCGGCGGTGATCGTGCGCAGCGCGTACGTCTTCGCGCTGGAGGAGGTGGAGCGGGTGGCGTCGTGGGTGGAGGAGGTCGCGGCGGTGCTGCCCGCGCCGGTGGAGCTGAGCGTGATCGTGGGCACGCAGGCGGACGGGAGCGGGCGCAAGGTGGTCTCGGTGACGGCCACCTGCTTCGCCGGGTCTCGGGAGGAGGCGGGGCGGTCGCTGGAGGCGTTCGCCGCGTGCCCGTGGGCGGGCCGGGCGCTGGAGCGGACGCGGGAGGAGCCGGTGGGGTTCGACGCGCTGCTGGACGCCTCGGACGGGGTGTGGCGGCACGGTGACCGCTGCGCGGCCGACACGTTGTGGTCGGAGCGGGGGCTGGCGGCGGTGCTGCCGCCGCTGGCGCGGGAGCTGGCGCGGGCGCCGTCGGACAGGTCGCTGGTGCTGGCCTCGCCGGCGCCGGCCGGGCCGGGGCGCGGGGCGGCGGACATGGCGTTCTCGGTGCTGGGCTCCAGCTATGTCGTGGGGTACGCGATCTGGGACGACCCGGCGGACGACGCGGCCAACGAAGGCTGGCTGCGCACGGCGATGGACGGGGTCGCGCCGCTGGGGTCGGGGCACTACATCGCCGAGACGGACCTGCTGGCGGGCCCGGATCGGGTGCGGCGCTCGTTCGCGCCGGCGGCGTGGGAGCGGCTGGGGCGGCTGCGGGGGCGCTGGGACCCGGACGGCGTCTTCGCGCCGTTTCCGCGTGAGGCCTGGCGGTCGGGTTGAAAACGGAGTCGAATGCGTGTTCCACTGGGTGGTGTGGGCTGGGACGCGCTTTCGCTGGTGGACGCGGTTGACGATCGTCCGCTGATCGAGCGGCGGGCGGTGCTGCGGGGCGGGTTCTACGAGATGCAGGCCCGCACGGTGATCGAGCGGCTGCCCGTGACGGCGGGGGTGTCGCAGCAGTGGGGTGTCTCCCCCTACCGGGGGTGCGCGCACGCGTGCCGGGGGTGCGGAGCGCGCGGCGGGCATCGGCGGCTGGGGCTGGATGCGGGGCGTGACTTCGACACGCGGATCGTGGTGCGGCCGAACGTGGCCGAGCGGCTGCGGGCCGAGCTGCCGCGCTGGGAGGGCGAGTCGCTGGCGGTCGGGGCCGGCGGCGACTGCTACCAGGAGGCGGAGGCGACGTACCGGTTGATGCCGGGGGTGGTGCGGGCGCTGGGCGAGGCGGGGGTGCCGTTCACGGTCTACACCAAGAGCCCGCTGGTGTTGCGCGACGCGCCGCTGCTGGCGCGGGCGGGGGCCCGGGTGGCGGTGTCGATCGCGTTCGTGGACGAGCGGATCCGGCGGGCGGTGGAGCCGGGCGCGGTGGGGGCGCAGGCGCGGCTGGAGCTGGTGTCGGCGCTGGTGGAGGCGGGGGTGGAGTGCCGGGTGCTGATGGCGCCGGTGCTGCCGCTGCTCAGCGACGCGGCCGACCAGCTGGCGGCCACGGTACGGCGGATCGCGGCGGCGGGCGCGGGGGCGGTGGAGCCGGTGGTGCTGCGGCTGCCGGCCGGGACGCGGTCGTGGTATCTGGAGTGGCTCGGGCAGGCGCATCCGGGGCTGGTGGCCCGGTATGAGGAGTTGTACGACGCGGCGGGGTTGCCGTCGCCGGAGTACGAGCGGCGGATCACGGGGCAGATCGAGCAGTTGTGCCGGGTGTACGGGATGGCGTGCGGCGCGGGCGAGCCGGTCGGCAGGCGTCGCGGGGGCGGGGAGCAGTTGGCGCTGGTGTGACGGGGCGGCCGCGGGTTTAGGGGTCTTCCCTCCCGGTCGCGGGTTTGGGGGTCTATCCTCCCGGTCGCGGGTTTCGGGGCCTCTCCCCCGGGCGGTGCCGCCTGCCTGGTTGTCCGGGTGGACGAAAAGGTTGACCGGCAGTCTCGATATTGGTCACTTTTTGCCGTTATGGTGGCAGCCTCAAGCTGGATGATCTTCGTTCAGGAGGCTGAATCCCCGTGTCTGGCTTAACCTCGAAGACCCTCACCACGCCGAAGGCTCTGGGTGCCTCGGCGGCGGCGCTGGCGGTCGTGATCGCCGGAGCGGGGGCCGGGACGGCCGCCGCCTCCACCGCGCGGACCGCGGCGGCCGCAGCGGCCACCGTCTACTACCTCGACAGCGTCGCCGGCAACGACGCGGCCGCGGGCACCTCGGCGGCCACGGCGTGGAAGACGCTGGCCAAGGCGTCGGCCGCGCCCCTGGAGCCGGGTTCGAAGCTGCTGCTCAAGCGGGGCGGCTCGTGGTCGGGGCAGCTGGCGCTCAGCCGTTCGGGCACGGCGGACGCGCCGATCGTGGTGGACGCCTACGGCACGGGCGCCGCGCCGATCGTGATGGGCGACGACGAGGCGTGCGTGGACCTGGCCGGCAGCCACATCGAGGTCTACAACCTGCAGGTGGGGGTGAACCGGGACGCGGGCCGCTGCTCGTGGGCGGGGATCAAGGTGGGCGGCGACGACAACGTCGTGGAGAGGAACCTCATCACCGGCGCGGCGGCGGGGGTCTACATCGAGACGAGCGCCCGCTACACGGCGGTGACGAACAACGACTTCGTCGACAACAACCACATGAGCACGCTGACGCCGAAGGAGGTGAACGCCAACGACGACTCGGGGGCGTTCGCCATGCTGGTGCAGGGCGACGATGCGAACATCGGGTGGAACACCATCAGCGGGTCGGTGGCCTTCAGCTACGACTACGGCTTCGACGGCGCGGCGGTGGAGATCTTCATGGGGTCGCGCAACCGGGTGCACCACAACCTCGCCTTCGACGTCGACACGTTCACCGAGCTGGGCACGAGCCGCAACGACGACGGCACCAGCAACGACCCGGACGGCACGTCGGGCAACGTGTTCGAGTACAACGGCATCTACGGGCCGCGCTCGCGGTCGGGGCTGGTGACGCGGGGCCCGGTGCACGACGACGGGCGGATCGAGACCAACGGGCCGGTGTTCGGCACGGTGTTCCGCAACAACGCGATGAACCTGCCCAACGCCGACTCCGAGGGCGTGGTGTGCGACGCGGGCTGCACCAACGCGCACCTGACGTTGTCGCAGAACATCGTGTCGGCGGCCAAGAAGATCGCCTACGCCGACCCGGCGTTCACCGCGCACGACCACAACGTCTTCCACGGCGGGCAGTTCCAGATGTCGGCGGGGACGGCGAACGTCCGCAAGGACCCGAAGTTCGATCCGAACCGGCCGCTGCACCTGCTCAGCACCAGCCCGGCGATCGGGCTGGGCGTGACGAAGTTCAACGACGTCGACCTGGACGGGGTCAAGGTCGGTCAGGACGGGCGGATCGAGGCCGGCGCGTATGAGTACGTGGCCGCGCCCTGATCTCGCCGCAGGGTGTCCCGCCCGTTCCCGGAAAGGTCCCTGGGGGGATGGTCGCGGGGACGGGCGGGACGCACCCGGCAGAGAGATGGGGATGGACGGCGCTGCTAGCGTGCGGCGCATGAGTGTGATCGATGTGCGGCGGTTCGTCACCGACGGGTCCGCCAAGGTGGAGGGCGGGGCGCCGCGCGAGGTGGGCGAGCGGGCGCGGGCCCTGCTGTGGCAGCGGGTGCCGGCGTGAGCGGGGTGCGGATCCGGCCCGGCGGCGGCGGCGACGTGGCGGCGGTGCTGGCGATGTTCGACAGCGCGGTGGCGTGGCTGGTGAGCCGGGGCATCACGGGTCAGTGGGGCGATCGGCCGTTCACCGGCGACGCCCGCCGCACCGAGCAGGTCGAGCGGTGGGCCGGCGGCGGCGGGCTGCGGATCGCCGAGGTGGACGGCGAGCCGGCCGGCTGCCTGAGCGTGGGCTCCCCCGCCGCCTACGTGCAGCCGGCGCAGGTCCCGGAGCTGTATGTGCAGGCGCTGGTGGTGGACCGGCGTTTCCCCGGGCGCGGCGTGGGGGCCGCGCTGCTGGACCGGGCGCTGGCCGAGGCCGGCGAGCGGGGGGCCGAGGTGCTGCGCGTGGACTGCTACGCCGGTGGGGACGGGCGGCTGGTGCGCTGGTACGAGGAGTGGGGGTTCGAGCGGGAGGCGCCGTTCACGGTCGGCGAATGGCCGGGAATGGTGCTGCGCCGTCCCGTGCGGCCGTGACGGCGTGAGAGTCGCATGACGACGAGGGCCTCCCCGGCGGGGAGGCCCTCGCGGCGCCGGCGTCACGGCCGGCGGCTGTCACCTCATCCGGTACGGGCCCGGCCCCCGGGGGTGACGGTCAATCGGTCACTGGAAGCGCCACAGCTGGGCGTCGTTGGGGCTGGCGCAGGGGAAGACCTTGGCGAGCTGCCCCAGCGTGTCCAGGCACATGGAGGGGTCCAGGGCCGACTTCAGCGTCCCGAAGCCCGCGCCCGTGGCCTTAATCTCCCCCTGGTGCAGCCAGCGCTCCCCGGCCAGGCGGCTGGGGTCGCAGGTGCGCTGCACCACCTGCGCGCCGAACGACGCGACCTCGTTCCTGACCTCGACGCACTTGCCGCTGCCCCGGTTGGACAGCTGGTAGACGAAGGTGCCCGCGCCGTCGCTCGACAGCAGGGTCGGCTGCCACAGCTGGGCGTCGTTGCCCTTGCAGTCGATGCGCTGCAGCAGCGCGTTGTCGGAGGTGGAGGCGTCCTTGACGTCCAGGCACCTGCCCAGCTCGGCCTCCTCGACCTCGAAGAAGCCGCCGACGACCTGCGGGGCCGGGCCGGTCGGCTGCACCGACACCGGCGCCGGGGTGGGCTGGTCGGCGGCGTGGGCGGCGGCCGGCGCGAGGCAGACGGCCGTGAGGACGGCCGCGGAGATCGCGGCGGCCGGCAGCAGCGGCGCCGCGCGGCGCCCGGCCCCTGGCGTGGTCGAGCGTCGGGCGGAGCCGCGGGGAGTCTGGTTCATGGGGGTGGTCTCGCTTTCTGTCGATGGTGTGGATCCGGGGTGTTCCGGTGCGGCGGTGGGTCAGCTGCCTTCCTGGACCTGGAAGATCTGGTCGGCCACCAGCCCGTGGGCTTCGCGGTGGACCGCCGCGGCCGCCTCCGCCGAAGGCGCCTCGACCAGGCAGAAGATCGTGCCCTGGCTCTCGTCGACCCAGTAGCGCAGGTAGCTGACGTCGTGGCGGCCCTGGTGCTGCAGGTCCGCCTTGTGCGCCTGGGCGACGTCGGCCATCGCGACGCCGTCGGCGATGGTGTGGACGTCCATGTAGAGCGGCATGCCGGCCTCCCGTTCCGTGGTGGATTGCGCCAACCGTACGGACGAGCGCCGGGGTGCCGGATCGGGAGCGGGTCCCTATGTTGCGCCGCGGGTTCCCTAGATTGCCGCGCGCTCAGCCGCGCGCTCGGCCCGTGCGCCGCGGCGTCTACTGGGCGGTGTCGGTCAGGCCGAGGCGGGCGGCCTGGTCGGCGGCGGCGGCGCGGCTGGGCGCGCCCAGCTTGGCGAGGATCGCCGAGACGTGGTGGCCGGCCGTCTTGACGGAGATGAACAGCTTGGCGGCGATCTCGGCGTTGGTGTGCTGGGCGCACAGCAGGGCGAGCACCTCGCGCTCGCGGCGGGTCAGCCCGGAGGGGTGCCGGCGCGTGGCCGCGCGCGGCCCGGCCGGCAGGGAGCGGACGCCGAGCCCGCGCAGCCGCCGCCTGACGATGCGCGCCGCGGGCAGGGCGCCGAGGTCGGTGAGCAGGCTCAGGGCCTGGCGCAGCTCCGGCTCGCCGTCCGCGCCGGACAGGGCCAGCGCGGCGTCGTAGCCGCAGCCCAGCTCGCTCCAGGCGCGGGCCGCGCCGCTCAGGTCGCCGGCCAGCTCCAGCCGGTACGGCTCGGGGAACGGGCCGTGCGGGGTGCGGGGTGAGCCGGTGCGCGCCAGCCAGGCCGCGACCGCGCCGCGGTCCCAGGCGTCGCAGGTGGCGGCCACGTCGTGGGCCAGCTCCGCCTCGCGCCGGGCCTGGCCGGTCCTGCCTTCCAGCCAGTACGCCTCGGCGCGGGTCAGCCGTACCGGGAGGATCTGCTGTGGCTCGCCGGTGCGGTCGGCCAGCTCGGCCGCCTCGTCCAGGTGCGGCCACAGGCCGGGCTCGCCGCGGCGGGCCAGGACCGAGCCGATCCGGCGCATGGTGCACATGCGGTTGGACGGGGAGCGGCCCACCGTGGCCAGGATGGCGGAGCTGATGGCCAGCGATTCCTGCCAGCGGCCGGTGCGTTCCATGACGGTGGCCAGCTCGCCGCGCACGCAGGTGCCGTAGGTGGGCAGGTCGTGCTCGTCGCAGTAGGCGATGCCCTCGGCCGCGCACCGTTCCGCCTCGGCGAAGCGGCGCCGGCCGCTGTGCATGGCGACCAGGTTGGTGTACGCGCGGCCGGCCCGGTCCTGGTGCCGGCCGGTCAGGGCGACGTCGAGGGCGCGGCGCATCTGCGCCTCCCAGGCCTCGCCGCGGATCCAGGCGCAGGCGGCCCGGGTGTTGAGGGCGTCGCTGAGCACGTCGGTGGCGCCGAGCGGCTCGGCCAGCTCGTGGGCGCGCTCGGCCAGCGGCTCGGCCAGGTGGTGCTCGTAGCGCAGCATCCGGTGGTTGGCCAGTGTGGCGTAGGCCCAGGCCAGCTCGACGCCGGGCCCGAGCGGCTCCAGGACCGCCACGGCGGCCTCGGCGTCGGCGATCTCGCCGTGGCACAGGTTCCACTTGATGCGTGACAGGCGGCGCAGCGCGGTGCCCTCCCGCAGCCGGTCGCCGGCCGCGCGCCACTGCGCCAGCGCCCGTTCGCACGCCTCGGCCGCGTCCTGCCAGTGGTCGAGCAGGGCCGCCTCGTCGGCCAGCTCCTCGCACAGCTCGGCCACGGTCGCGGGGTCGGCCTGGCCGGCGAAGCGCAGGGCCCGCCGGTACTGCGCGGCCGCCTCGCGGTGGGAGGCCAGCCAGGCCGCGCGGCGGGCGGCGGCGGGCGCGTGGCGCAGGACCGCGGCGGCGTCGCCGGCGGCTTCGGCGTGGAAGGCCATCCGGGCGTCGTCGTCGCAGCCCAGCGCGGCCAGCGCCGCCAGGACCCGGCCGTGGGTGGTGCGGCCGCGGCGGGCGGGCAGCGCGCCTTCCACCGCCAGCCGGGCGATCTCGTGGCGGAAGCGCAGCCATTCGCCGTCGCCGGTGAGGAGCCCGCACGCCAGCAGCTCGTCCACGGCCGGGGCCGGGCAGTCGGTCACCGCTTCCAGCAGCCGCCACTCCACGCGGGTGCCCATCAGCGCGGCGACGTCGAGCACCTGGCGGGCCGGGCCGCTCAGGCGGGCGGCGCGCGCCAGCACCGCGTCGCGGGCCGAGCCGGGCACCTCGTGCATGCCGGCCTGGACGACCTCGGTCACGTAGAAGGGGTTGCCGCCGGTCAGCCGGTGCAGGGCGCCGGCGTCGGCGTCGCTGCCGCCGGCCAGCTCGCGTACCGCCCGGGTGGACAGCGGGGCCAGGCCGATGCGGCGGGTCGAGCGCTGTGAGGCCAGGTCGCCCAGGGTGACGCGCAGCGGGTCGGCTGCCGCGAGGCCGTCGTCGCGGTAGGTGGCCAGCAGCAGCGCGCTGCCGCGCAGCCGCCGGCCCAGGAAGCGCAGCAGGTCGAGGGTGGCCTCGTCGGCCCAGTGGATGTCCTCCACGACGACCACGTCCAGGCGCGCCGGGTCGGTGACCTCGCGCAGCAGCCCCCGGAACAGCTCCTCGCGTCCGGCGCCGGCGCGGCACAGCTCCAGCAGCGGGCCGCCGAGCTGGTCGGCCAGGTCGAACAGCGGCCCCAGCGGGCGCGGGGTGAACAGCCCGTCGCAGGCCCCCCACGACCAGCGCGCCTCGGGCAGGTCCTGCTGGAAGTGTTCGACCAGCGCCGACTTGCCGACGCCCGCCTCGCCGGCGATCAGGACCAGCCGGCCCTCACCTCGGCGGGCCTCGGCCGCGTACTCGGCCAGCGACGCCAACGACGAGTCCCGCTCCAGCAAGCGCATGCTCGTAGTATCCGCCGGTGCGGGGCGGCTGGTAAGGGATCTTTCGGGCTTGCCCCGCTCGTCGGCCGGATTCGGTCACCGGGGCGCCGGGCCGGCTTCGCGGGGGGCGGCCGGGCTCCCCCGCCCGGGTCGCCCCGCGCGTGTGCGGCGGGGTGACCCGGGCGCGGGGACGGCCTTCAGGGGGCCGCCCAGGTGGAGGGCCTCCAGAGGGCGGCCCAGGTGGAGGGCCTCCAGAGGCGGACCGGCCCTTGGGCGGGGGGACGGCTTCGCAGGGTGGGCGGCCCCTCGCATGGAGGGGCGGCCCGCAAAGGGGTAGGTAGCCCCTCAGGTGGAGGGGCGGCCCGCAAAGGGCAGGCCGGTGTCCAGGAAGGGCGCCGCGACCAGCCGGCGGACGCTGGCCGGCCGGGCCAGGACGTGCCGCATCACCTGGTCGGCGTGCCGGAAGTACGCGCCGGCCAGGTGCTCGGCCAGCGCGTCCGGGCCCGTCCACTGCCCCACCAGCAGCATGTGGGCGCCGTCGTTGGGGTCGACGTAGGGCTGGTAGGCCAGGCAGCCCGGCTCCTCCAGCGAGGGTTCGATCATGGCTTCCAGGGCCGTGCGCAGTCGGTCGTGCCGGCCGGGCGCGGCCTGGCATTCGGCGATGACCCAGACGGACATGGCGTGCTCTCCCTTCGGGGTCAGGGGCGGGCGGGGCCGTCGCCGGCGCCGGAGCCGGTGATCGCGGCGGCGATCTCGTCGAGGTCGGCGCCGGTCAGCTCCACCGAGGCGGCGCCGATCCAGCCGTCGACCTGGTCGGCCCTGCGCGCGCCCACGATGGCGCCGGTGATGCCGGGCCAGGCCAGCACCCAGGCGATGGCCACCTCGGCCACGCTCACGCCGTGGCGTGCGGCGACGGGGCGCAGCGCCTCGGCGAGGGCGAGGTTGGCGGGCAGGCCGGTGGTGAAGTCGTGGTGGGCTCGGCGCCAGTCGTCGGCGGGCAGGGCCGCGACGCGTTCGGCGGAGAAGGCGCCGGTCAGCAGCCCGGACTGCAGCGGCGAGTAGACGATGACGCCGGTGTCGTGGGCGTGGGCCCAGGCGATCTCGGCGGCCGACGAGCGGTTGATCGCCGAGAACGGCGGCTGGATCACATCGACGTGGGCGATCCGTTCGGCCGCTTCGAGCAGGTCGGGGGTGTGGTTGGACAGGCCGATCGCCCGGACCTTGCCTTCGGCCTTCAGCTCGGCCATGACCTGCCAGTACTCCTCCAGCGGCGTGGCGTTGGGCGAGGTCGCCCCGAATCCGCCGCCGGCGTACTCCAGCGACTCGCCGGTGTCGGGGTAGTGCACCTGGTACAGGTCGATGTGGTCGACGCCCAGCCGGCGCAGCGAGTCCTCGAGCTCGCGGCGGACGCTGGCCGGCTTCATGATCCGCCGGGGGGCGGCGGACGGGTTGTCGGGGTCCCAGACCAGGCCGGCCTTGGTGAACAGGTAGGGGCGCTCGGCCTGCGGCAGGGCGGCCACGGCCTTGCCGACCAGTTCCTCGGAGTGGCCCAGGCCGTACACGGCGGCGGTGTCGATCCAGTTGACTCCCGCCTCCAGCGCGTGGTGGATCGCGGAGATCGACTCGGCGTCGTCGGTGGCGCCCCAGCCGAAGCGCCAGCCCGAGCCCGACACCGCCCACGACCCGAACCCGACGCGGGTGATGGTCATGTCGGTGCGGCCGAGCCGCCGGGTGGGCAGGGGGGATGACGTGGTGGTCACGTGTGCTCCTTCGATGCGCGCCTCGGGGCGGCGTTGGCCCCGGGGCGGTGCCGGAAGCGTTCCGGCGCCGTCCACTGTGGGGCGGCCGGTCGCGGGCGGGCCAGGGCCAGGCGCTGCCTGGGCACGCCGTGACCAGGCACGTGCGGCGGGCGGGCGCGATACTGGGGGCATGGTGGTGGATCGACGTGCCGAGCTGGGCGAGTTCCTGCGTTCTCGGCGGGCCCGGCTGCGTCCGGAGGAGTTCGGCCTGTCGGCGTACGGGCAGCGGCGGCGCGTGCCGGGGCTGCGGCGCGAGGAGCTGGCGCAGCTGGCCGGGGTGAGTGTCGACCACTACATCCGGCTGGAGCAGGGGCGCAGCCTGCACTTCTCGGCCGAGGTGCTGGACGCGGTGGCGCGGGCTTTGCGGCTGGACGAGGCCGAACGCGCGCATCTGCACCGTCTGGCCCGGCCCGCCCCGGTGGGAGAGGCGGAGCCGGCCGGGCGTGCGCCGTTGCGGGCGGGGATCGCGCGGCTGGTGGCCTCGATCCATGACGTGCCGGCCTATCTGGTCGACCGCAACACCACGGTGCTGGCGTGGAACCGGCCGGCCGCGGCGCTGATCACCGACTTCGGCGCGCTGCCCGCGCGGGAGCGCAACATGGCGCGGCTGACCTTCCTGGACGAGGGCGTCCGCCGCCTGTACGCCGACTGGCCGCAGCGGGCCCGGGACATCGTCGGTTTCCTGCGGCTGGACTCCGGTCGCCGGCCGGCCGACCCGTCCACGGCGGAGCTGGTGGAGGAGCTGTCGGCGGCCAGCGCGCAGTTCCGGGCGTTGTGGGCCGAGCACGAGGTGAAGGACAAGCGGCACGGACGGTATGTGTACCGTCATCCTGTGGTGGGCGAGCTGGACCTGGCCTACGAGGCCCTGCGCCTGCCGGACGACCCCGGGCTGGCGCTGGTGATGCACACCGCCGAGGAGGGGTCGCCGTCGGACACGGCGCTGCGGCTGCTGGTGGCCTGGGCCGGGCAGGAGACGCCCGCCGGCTGACCCGTCGCGGGCCGGGCCGGAGCGGGGCGGGCCGGGGCCACGGCGCCGGCAGGACCATGACGGTCGACGTGCTGACCGCGCTGCCGCCCCCGGCGCCGGCAGTCGGTGATCGGCCAGGCGGGGGCGCGCGGGTCGTTCAGGAGGCGAGGGTGGTCTCGGCCAGCTCGCGCCAGTCGCGCCGCTGCCCGTCGCTGGTCGCCTCGGCGAACGCGGTGTCGCCGAGGTGCCGGCGTGCCTGGGCGGCGATCCTGGCGACGTCCGGCTGCGAACGGTCGGGGGTGCCGCGCACGCCGTCGCCGGCCGCGAGCAGGCGTACGGCCTGCTCGTAGTGTCCCTGGCGCAGCGCCAGATCCGCGATGCCGACCAGCGCGCCGGCGATCGCCGGTGGAAAGGCCTGGTCGACGGCCGCGCGGAACGCCTCGGCCCGGTAGGCGCGCGACTCCTCCAGGTCGTCGGTGAGGTAGCCGTACAGGGTGATGGTCTCGGTGTGCACGGTGCCGGCTCGTTGCCCGTCGCCGAGCACCGCCCGGGCCGTGGCCAGGTGTTCGAGCGCCTGCTCCGGTTCGCCGCGCCAGCGCGCCAGCGCGGCCTTGGCCAGCGCCAGCTCGGCGAGCGAGTCCGGCCAGACGATCCCGCCCGCGCTGCGCTGCGCCTCGGCCATGGCGCGGGCGCTGGCCGGCTCGTCGCCGGCCAGCCAGTACAGCTGGGCCAGCCGGGCCCGGACGCCGACGACGTCCTCGCTCGCGCCCACCTCGGTCACCGCCACGGCCGCCTGTTCGTAGTGCTCGCACGCGCGGGCGAACTCGCCGCGCATGGCCAGCCGGTCGGCCAGGAAGGTCAGCGCGTAGAAGATGCCCATCCGGTCGCCGAGCGCGCGGAACTCGGCCAGGGCGGTCTCGGCGTCGAGGTCCACGTCGGTCTCGTCGCCGCCGAGGGTGAGCCGGAAGCGGCCGCGGGTGAGCCTGGCCTGCGCGCGTACCCACGGGTCGGCGTCGGCGATGAGCGGCTCGAAGACGGGCAGGTAGTCCATCGGGCCCTGCAGTGTCCGCGCCAGCAGCTCGACGAAGCCGAGCAGCGGGTGGCGCGACTCGCTGGTGCGGGCGAGCCGGTGGGCCTGCTCGATCCACTCGCGTGCCTGGTACTGGTCGCCGCCGATCCCGGAGGTCAGGAAGATCGTCACCACGAGGTACGCCATCGCCCGCACGTCGTCGGGGACCTCGCCGGGCAGTGAGGCCGCAGCGATGCTCAGCTCGGCGCCCTCGGCGCGGTGGCCGCCGAGGTACCAGAACCAGCCGGCGGCCGCGACCAGCCGCATCGCCTCCGGGGCCTGTGCCTCGGCGATCGCCCCGCGCAGGGCGGCGGTGATGTTGTCGTGCTCGGCCTCGAGCGTGGCCAGCCAGCTCAGCTGCTCGGCCCGGCGCAGGTGCGGCTCGGCCTGCTCGGCCAGCTCGGTGAAGTAGGCCAGGTGCGCCCGGCGCGTCGTCTCGCTCTCCCCGGCCTCGGCGAGCCGGTGCGCCGCGTACTCCCTGATGGTGTTGAGCATGCGGTAGCGCGGCGCGCCCTGGCCGTCGGCGATCAGCAGCGACTTCTCGGCCAGCGCGGTGAGCACGTCGAAGACCTGCTCCCCCGCCGTCTCGTCGCCGCACACCCGTTCGGCCGCCTCCAGGCTCGCCCCGCCGGAGAAGACCGACAGCCGGCGCAGCACGCCGCGTTCGGCCTCGCTGAGCAGGTCCCAGCTCCAGTCGACGACCGCGCGCAGCGTCTTGTGGTGGGCCAGCGCCGTGCGGCTGCCGCTGGTCAGCAGGCGGAAGCGGTCGTCGAGCCGGCGGGCGAGCTGGTCGACGGACATGGTGCGCAGCCGGGCCGCGGCCAGTTCGATCGCCAGCGGGATGCCGTCGAGCGCCCGGCAGATGCGCGTCATGGCCGCCAGGGTGTCGGGGTCGGCGCCGATGTCCTTGCGCACCAGCTCCGCGCGGTCGCGCAGCAGCCGCACCGCGGCTGAGGAGCCGGCCTCGGCGGGGGCGGCTCCCGCGGCGGGCAGCGCGAGGGGCTCGACCGCCCACAGGACTTCGCCGATGATGCCGAGCGGTTCGCGGCTCGTGGCCAGGATGCGCAGGGTGCGGCACTCCCCCAGCAGCCGGTCGGCGAAGGCCGCGGCCTCCTCGATCACGTGCTCGCAGTTGTCCAGGACCAGCAGCATCGTGCGGTCGCGCAGCGCGGTGATGAGCCGCTCCATCGGCTCTCCGCCCCGGGCGCCGCCGAGCAGGGCCTGGTCGCGCAGGCCGATGGCGGTCAGGGCGGCCTGTGCCAGCTCACCGCCCGCCCGTACCGAGGCCAGCTCGACCAGCCACGCCCCGTCGGGTAGCTCGGTGAGCATGGTGCGGGCGGTCTCGGTGGCCAGCCGCGTCTTGCCGGAGCCGCCCGGCCCGGTCAGGGTGACCAGCCGGTGCCCGACGGCCAGGACGGCGACCGCGGCGATGTCGTCGTCCTTGCCGACGAAGCTCGTCAGGGCGGCGCGCAGGTTGGTCCTGCGGGTGTCGGCGCGTTCGCCCAGCTCGCCCCGCAGCAGCGCGGTGTGCAGCGCGGACAGTTCGGCCGACGGGTCGGCGCCCAGCTCGTCGGCGAGCCTTTCGCGGGTGCGCTGGTAGAGGGTCAGCGCCTCGTTGCCGCGGCCGGCCTCGGCCAGCGCCCGCATCAGCGCGGCCACGAAGCCCTCGCGCAGGGGGTGGGTGGCGACCAGCTCGGTCAGCTCGGAGATCAGCTCCGAGCCGCGGCCGAGGCGGATGTCGGCGTCCACCCGGTCGCCGAGCGCGGCGAGGTGGAGGTCGTCCAGCCGGGTGACGGCGGCGTCGAAGGCGTCGCTGCCCTGCAGGGCGATGTCGGCCATGGCCGGGCCGCGCCACAGGGCCAGCGCCGAGCGCAGCAGGTCGGCGCGCTCGGCGGGCTCGGCGGCGCGGGCCTGGCCGACGAGCTGCTCGAAGCGGTGCACGTCCACGGCGTCGGGGGCCGCGGCGAGCCGGTAGCCGCCGGAGTCGGCCTCGATCACCCCGTCGGGCAGGGCCCTCCGCAGCCTGGACACCAGTGCTTGCAGGGCGTTCGCCTCGTCGGCGGGCGGCTGTTCGCCCCAGATCCAGTCGACCAGCCGGCCGCGGGTGACGACGCGGCCTGGTTCGAGGGCGAGGGCGGCCAGCAGGGCGCGTAGCCGGGCCCCGGGAACCTCCACCAGAGCCCCATCGTGGTTCCTGACCTCGAACGGTCCGAGCAAGGCGACTTTCACGACAGCAATTGTGCCGTGGCCCGGACACCCCCGGGACCCGCCGGGCGGCGGGCGGGTGCGGGAGCGGCTCTGCTCAGCGGCCCTTCGTGCCGCGCGGCGATCTGGGCAGGACGGGGCGGGGGTGGTGGCGCGGCTGTTTGCCTGCCTGGGGTCGCTGGTTCTCGCGGGTCGCCGCCGGTGGCGTGATGCGCAGGTTCATGCGGGCTCCTTTCTGTCGGTGGTTGTTCGTCTTGCGACGAGTCCAAAATTATGACAAACATAAGTCTGTGTCAAGCATAATTTTGTGGGGTACTCCCGGCGTCGTAGCCGGATGGGGCGCTGATCCCGCGGCGGTAGTGGCAGATGACTCCGCTCGCAGGACGCCCACAGGGCCGCGGCCGCACGACGATGGCCGTCATGACAGCCCCAGCCCTCGTGCCCGGCGCCCGGCCGGGAGCCACCCTCGCCGCGTCGAGCCTGCTTAACAGCTCACGTCAGATCGGCGCCTCGCTCGGGCTGGCCGCCCTCGGCACCGCCGCGCACGAGCGCACCGGCGCCGCCCTCACCCCCGGGCCCTCACCGACGGGTACGCGCTCGGCCTGACGCTCGGCGCCGCGCTCCTGGCCGCCGCCGTCCTCATCGCCCTCGTCGTCCTGCCCCACAGCGCTTGGCCCGCACCGGCCCGGCACGGCGGCGAACGCGACGCGCTCCTGGCCCGGGACTGACCGGTCCCGGCCCCCTCCCCATGGAAGATCGCCACAGGAAAGGTCGTCCCGGCATGACGGTCACCCCGATCGATCTGTTCGCCTCGTTCATCCACCTCGACCAGGACGGCACGATCCGCACCGGCGGACAGGCGGGCGACCCCGCCGACGGCGGCTGGCGGCTGGCGACCTTCTACGCCAGGACCGACGCCGACGTCCACGCCGGCCGCTGGGAGGTCCACCCCGAGGCCGAGAAGGTGGTGTCCTGCCTCATCGGCAAGATGCGCCTGTACCTGCGGCCGCAGCGGCCGGGCCGGCGTGAGGAGGAGATCACGCTGACGGCCGGGACCGCGGCCGTCGTCCCGCGCGGCCGCTGGCACCGCATCCAGCTGGACACCCCCTGCGCCATCATGGCCCTCACCCTGCCGCGCGGCGGCCACCTGGAAGAGCGCGCCGGCCCCGGCCACGACCTCGCCGCCCGCGCGGGGGCCCGGCCGGGGCCGGCCACGTCGTGAGGGTGTCGTTCAGAAGAAGCCGCCGGCGGTGCGGACGCGCAAGGCCCACCAGCTCCATGCCTGGTAGGCGAGGATCACCGGGACCAGCACCACCCCGAACACGGTCAGGATCCGCAGCGTGGCGCCGTCGGCCGCCGCCTCGGCCACGCTCAGGCCCGCGCCGGCGCCGGTGGCCAGCACGTACGGGTACTGCCCCGCCCCCACCAGCAGCACCGGCGCGAGCGTCGCCGCGCAGGTGGCGGCGAAGGCGCGGACGCGGTGCCCGCGCGTCAGCGCCCACCGGGCGGCCGCCAGCGCCGTCGCCAGCAGCCCCGTCAGCAGCGCCGCGACGCGCGGGTTGGTCATCGAGGCGCCCGCGCCCAGCAGCGTCGCCACCAGCGCCGGCACGGCGGCGGCGCCCGCGGCGCCCACCAGGGCGGCGCCCGTCCGGCGGGCCCTGGCGGCCAGATCGGGGGCCGAGCGCAGCGCCAGGAAGGCCGCCCCGTGCGCGGCGAACAGCAGCGCGATGCCCGCCCCGCAGGCCAGCACGAACGGCGTGAGCACCTGGGCGGCCCCGAGATGGAAGCCGCCGTCGGCGCGGCGCGGCACCCCCTGCAGCAGCACTCCGACCACCAGCCCCCAGCACACGGCCGGCAGCGCGCCGCCCGCCACGATGAGCGCCTGCCACCACCGGCGGCCGCGGCGGGTACGGCGGCGCAGCTGCACCGCGGTGCCGCCCGCCACCAGCCCGGTCACGATCGCCGCCACCAGCGGGTACAGCCCGGGCAGCAGGCTGCCCTCCAGGTGCGGGAAGGCGCCGAACAGCACGCCGGCGAAGGCCACCAGCCACACCTCGTTGCCCAGGAAGAACGGCGCCATCGCGGCCAGCGTCGCGTCGCGGTCCTTCAGGAACGGGTGCAGCATCTGCACGCCGAGGTCGTAGCCGCCCAGCGCGAAGTACCCGGACAGCAGCAGCCCGAGCAGGGCCAGCCAGAACGTCTGCATGGTCGTCTCGCTCTCGGAAGGTCACAAGGTCACAAGGTCGTGAGGTCAGAAGGCCAGGACGGGCCGGTCCTCGGTGGCGGGCCCGGGCGCGCCGAGCTGGGTGGCGTCCGGGCCGCGCCGGGCCAGGCGGATGAGCAGCGTCCAGTTCGTGAGCGCCAGCGCCACGAACACGGCGATGAAGGTCGCGCACGAGACGGCCAGGGCGGTCGTGCCGACGGGCGACAGGGCGTCGGCGACCTTCAGCTCGCCGTAGACGAGCCACGGCTGGCGGCCCACCTCGCGGAAGACCCAGCCGCCCACCGAGGCGACGAACGGGAAGGGGATCATCGCGGTCATCAGCCACGCCAGGGGGCGCCGGCGCACCAGCCAGTCCTTCCACAGCAGGATGACGGCGATGAAGGTGATGGTGGAGACGGTGTTGCCGATGATCGTCATGGCGTCCATCGAGATCCGCAGCCATGCCGCGCCCGGCAGCGTGTAGTCGCCCGGCCCGTACTGCTGGACGAGCTGGGCCTGCACCTGGGCGACGCCGCTGTCGTCCATGACGGCGATCTTCATCGGCTGGGTGCGGCGCAGCAGGGGGATCTGCAGGTCGCCGACGATGATGACGAAGAAGGAGGCCACCATGGCCACCCATGTCCCCAGGCGGAGCGAGCCGCGGAACAGGCCGGTCTCGGTGGTGCCGCGGGCGAAGTGGTAGGCGCTGACGCCGGCGACGAACACCCCGCCGGTGGTCAGCGCGGCGAGGGTGACGTGGGCCAGCGCGATCAGCGCGCTGGGGTTGGTCAGCAGCGCGGCGAAGTCGGTGAGGTGGGCGGCCCCGTCGCGTACCTGGTAGCCGACCGGGTGTTGCAGGAAGCCGTTGGCGACGAGGATCCAGTAGCCGGAGGCGTAGGCGGTCAGGGCCACCAGCCAGATCAGTGTGACGTGCACGCCGCGCGGCAGCCGCCCCCACCCGAAGATCCACATGCCGAGGAAGGTGGATTCGGCGAAGAACGCGATGAGCGTCTCCAGGGCCAGCGGGGCGCCGAAGACGTTGCCGGCGAACGCGCTCAGCCCGCTCCAGCTGAGCCCGAACTGGAACTCCATGACGATGCCGGTGGCGATGCCGACGGCGTAGTTGATGAGGTAGAGCCGGCCCCAGAAGCGCGTCATGCGCTCACGGGTGGCCGCTCGGGCGGGGTCTCGGGTGTACGCGGCCGTGGTGTGCATGATCGCCACGATGGGGACGAGGCCCATGGTGAGGATCACGAACAGCCAGTGGATGCCGGTGGTGGCCGCGAACTGGAGCCGGGCCAGATCCGCAGCGCTCATGGTGCGGCCTTCCTGGTGCGGTGGTGTGGTGGGGGGCCCACTGCGACCGTAGGGGAAAGGAGCTTATGTCTTCAAAGACCGGTTCTGCCATGAGCGGATAACCCGCAGGGCATAACTCCTCGCCGACGGAGGTCATGCCCGCTCCGTTATAACGGTATAGCGATATTCATCTTAGACGGAATAACTTCAAAGCCATAACGTCGGAGACATGAGCAACCAAGGTTCCACCGCAGAGGGAAAGGCCGGGATGACGATGCCCACGCAGCGCGAGGTCGACGAAGCCGAGATCCGCCGGCTGATCGGCAGGATCGTCGAAGGGCTCGAAGGCAAGGACCTCGACACGCTGAGGCGGCTGTACGCGCCGGACATCGTGTCCTTCGACATCGAGCCGCCGCTCCAGCACGTGGGCGTCGAGGCGAAGCTCAGGAACTGGGCGCCCGTGTTCACCTTCTTCGAGCGGGTGACGTACGAGGTCCGCGACCTGACGCTCACCGTGGGCGAGGACCTGGCGTTCGGGCACGCCTTCGCCCGTCTCGGCGGCACGCTGACGAACGGGACGACCACGAGCGGCATGTGGGTCAGGGTCACGTACTGCCTCCGCAAGATCGACGGCACGTGGCTGATCGCGCACGACCAGGTCTCGGTGCCGCTCGACATCGCCAGTGGCAAGGGCGTCGTCGACCTCCAGCCCTGATCCCGCCACCACGTGACCCCCACCCACTACGGCCCCACCCACCGCCGCACCTCAGCGCTTGTCCTGCGGCTCGCCGGTGACCCAGTCCCAGTCGGCGATCATGGTGCGCATCAGCCGGGCGGCGGTCGACAGGTGACTGCCGGCGCCCCAGTACAGGGTGACCGCGCGCCGGCAGTCGGGGCTGTCGACGGGGACCCAGGCGCCCGGGACCCGCATGGAGCTCGTCCAGGCGAAGGCCGGCACCAGGCCGATGCCGAGCCCCGCGCTGATCAGCGCCGCGATGGCGCTGGGCTCGTCCACCTCGCACACGATCCTCGGGGTGTGGCCGCGCGCGGCGAACAGCCGCTCCAGCAGGCGCCGCTGCCAGTGCCCCTTGCGGGCGCTGACGAAGGGCTGGTCCACGAGCTCCTCGATGCTCACCGACGCGCGGCCCGCCAGCGGATGCTCCGGCGGCGTGCCCACGCCGACCACGTCATCGAGCAGCTCGACCGCCTCCAGGCCCTCGGCGGAGATCGGCTGGGAGGCGACGCACAGGTCGACGTCCTGGGCCCGCAGGTGACGGCCCATGTCCTCGGCCGCCATCCACCGCAGCTCGACCTCGATGGTGGGGTGCGCCCGTTTGAAGGCCGCCAGCGGCCCGGTCAGCGTGAGGAAGGTCTCCGACGCCAGCCGCACGGTGCCCACCCCCTCGCTGACGGCCTCGGCCAGGGCGCGCCGCCCGGCGTCCAGCTCGCCCAGGGAGCGTTCGACGTAGTCGCGAAAGAGCTTGCCCGCCTCGTTCAGCCGCAGCCGGCCGCTCCGGTCGAACAGCGGCGTGCCCAGCTCGCTCTCCAGGCGGGCGATGGTGCGGCTCAGCGACGGCTGGGCGACGCGAAGCTCCTCGGCGGCGCCGCTGAGGTGCTCCAGCCGCGCCACCACCAGGAACTGCCTGAGCGAGTTGAGCTCCATCACGCCTCCCGACGCATAACACCACGGCGATGCCCATCGTAGAAGACATAACGCGTGAGCCATGGCCGTGATGCTGGTCTACGGAGAGTGGGCGACCCCGCCGGACGGCACGCTCTCCCCCAGGGCCGCCCCTGGACCGGTGAGCAGCGCGCCGGCGCACGCGCGGAACGCCGGCACCAGGCGGTTGCGGTCGCCGGCCCGGGTCGCCAGCACGACGCGACTCGGCTCGACGCCCTCCAGGGGGACCGAGACGAGGTCCGGGCGGAGGTTGGCGAAGACGGGGCCGGCCGCGACGGCCACCGCCTCCCCGGCCGCGATCAGCTCGAACTTGTCCTGGATGTCGGCGATGAGGGGGCCGTCGGGGGCAGGGCGGCCGCCCGGCCGGGGATCGATGCGCCAGTACGCCTCCCAGGCCGGGTCCGGGTCGGCCAGCCGGGGCAGCGGCTCGTCGGCGATGTCCTCCAGCGTCACCGACGCCCTGCCCGCCAGGCGGTGCTCGCGCGAGAGCAGCAGCACGCGCGGCTCCTCGTACAGGATCGTCACCTCCAGCCCGTCGGTCACCAGCGGCAGCCGCGTCACCACCGCGTCCACCCGGTGGTCCAGCAGGGCGGGACGCGGCTCGCTCCAGGCCACGTGCGAGGTGCGCACCTCGGCGTCCGGGTGCAGGCGGCGCAGCTCGCGCACGGCCGGCGTGACGATGAGGCCGTAGGTGTAGCCGATCGTGATCCGGCTGGGCCGGGCGGCGGCGCGGGCCTGCGCCGCCGCCCGGGCGGCCGAGCGCAGCAGCGCCTTCGCGCGGGGCAGGAAGACCTCGCCCGCCTCGGTGAGCCGGGTGCCCTGCGGGGTGCGGTCGAGCAGGCGGACGCCCAGGCGCCGCTCCAGGCCGCGGATCTGCCGGCTCAGCGACGGCTGGGTGATGTGCAGCGCCTCGGCGGCGCGGCCGAAGTGCCGGTGCTCGGCGACGGCCGTGAAGTAGCGCACCAGCCGCAGATCGAGGTCGGGAGAGTCGGGCATTCCCCGCAGCCTACTGCGGTGATGCCCGAAGCGTATGGCCCGATGAGGAACAGGCTTTGGACGCCGCGCGGCGCCGGCTCCGACGATGGGGACACCGCTCAACAAGGAGATCATCATGCGTGTCTTCGTCACCGGCGCCACGGGGTTCGTGGGCTCCGCCGTCGTCCGCGAACTCGTCGAGGCCGGGCACCAGGTGGCCGGCCTGGCCCGCACGGAGCAGGCCGCCGCCGCGCTGAGGGCCGCGGGCGCCGAGCCCCGCCCCGGCTCGCTCGACGACCTCGCCGTCCTGCGCGACGGGGCCGCCGCCGCGGACGGCGTCATCCATCTGGCCTTCGTGCACGACTTCGCGAACTTCGAGGCGGCCAACCGGACCGACCGGCGGGCCATCGCGGCGCTCGGCGAGGCGCTGGCGGGCTCCGACCGGCCCTTCCTGGTCACCTCGGGCACCGGCCTGCTCCCGCCCGGCCGCGTCAACACCGAGGACGACGAGCCGGGGACGCATTCGCCCCGGGGGGCCGCCGAGCAGGTCGCGCTGTCGTTCGCGGAGCGCGGGGTGCGGGTCTCGGTGGTGCGGCTGCCGCTGGTGCACGGGGAGGGCGACGCGGGGTTCGTCGCGGTCGCGATCGCCATCGCCCGCGCCAAGGGTGTCTCGGCGTACGTGGGCGACGGCGGCCAGCGCTGGCCGAGCGTGCACCGGCTGGACGCCGCCCGCCTGTACCGGCTGGCCCTGGAGGAGGCTCCCGCGGGCGCCAGGCTGCACGCCGTCGCCGAGGAGGGCGTGCCCTTCCGCGACGTCGCCGGCGTCATCGGGCGCCGGCTCGGCGTGCCGGTGACCGCGATCACCGCAGCGGAGGCGGGCGAGCACTTCGGCTGGCTGGCCTCCTTCGTCTCGCTGGACGTGCCGGCCTCCTCCGTGCTGACCCGCAAGCTGCTGGACTGGCGTCCCGGCCGGCCCGGTTTCATCGCCGACCTGGACGCGGGGCACTACTTCACGAGCTGAGCCCGGGGGCGGCATCGTGGGGGGCCGGCTGGAACATTCGTCCAAGAAACCGGCGGCCACCGGCGGCGACAGTAAGCGCCATGACTCTTTCCCCGGGGCCGGACGGCCCCGTCGTCTCCCACGACACCGACCCGCGGTCGCCGCGCCGGCAGGCCGAGGTGAGCGGCGCGACACGGCGCCGGCGGCGCCTGCTGATCGCCTCGGCCGCCCTCCTGCTCGTCGCCGGGCTGCTTGTGGTGAACGCGCAGGTGGTGGCGCGGCAGAGCGCCCCGGCCGGCGCGAGCTCGACCCTGCCCCTCTCCGGCGGCGACATCTACGTGCGCCAGGACGGCCCCGCTGGCGCCCCGCCACTCGTCCTGATCCACGGGCTCGCCTCGTCGAGCCGCGCGTGGGACGCGCTCGTCCCGCTGCTGACCCCCTCCCATCGCGTCATCCGGATCGACCTGCTCGGGCACGGCCGCTCGGCCAAACCGGCCGGCGACGGCTACGGGATGCCGGAGCAGGGGCGCCGGGTCGGTGCGGTCATGGACCGGCTCGGGATCGAGCACGCCGCGGTGATCGGCCATTCCACCGGCGGCGCGGTCGCCACTGCGCTGGCCGAGCAACGCCCCGAGCTGGTGACCTCGCTCGTGCTCATCGACACCGCGCCCCGGCTGGCCGCCGCGGTCTCCAGCGGCGGCGGCGTCGGCGGGCTCCTGTACACACCTGTCGTCGGGCAACTGCTGTGGCGGCTTCGCACCGACAGCCTGATCCGCAACGCCGCGAGCAGCGCGTTCAGCCGCCCCGGCTTCGCGATCCCGCAGACGGTCGTGGACGACGCGCGCGGCATGACCTACCACGCCCTCGTCGCCACCACGCAGACCGGCGACGACTATGTGAACCAGCGCGCGCTGCCCGACCGGCTGGCGCCCCTCGGCAAGCCCCTGCTGGTGATCTTCGGGCAGGACGACCGGCGATGGCGATCCTCCTCCGCCGCCGAGTACCGCGCCGTTCCCGGCGCGAAGGTCGAGGTGCTGCCCGGC
Source organism: Nonomuraea roseoviolacea subsp. carminata (assembly GCF_024172185.1). Taxonomy (GTDB): domain Bacteria; phylum Actinomycetota; class Actinomycetes; order Streptosporangiales; family Streptosporangiaceae; genus Nonomuraea; species Nonomuraea roseoviolacea. The sequence continues at coordinate 8,654,834 of NZ_JAMZEC010000001.1, read as the reverse complement.
GTCGGGCACTCGCCCATCATGGAGGACCCGCCGCGGACCGCCGCCCTTGTCCTGGCCTTCACCGCGGGCCCCACCACCACGGCGCACTAGGGAGGCCGTCATGCCCCACACCAGTTCAGGCATCTACTGGGAGGAAAACGGCCAGGGCCCGCTGACCCTGGTCATGCTGCCGGGATTCGGCGCCTCGACCGATCTGATGACCGCGATCGCGCGGCACCTGAGCGGGTTCCGCGTCCTGGTCCTCGACCTGCCCGGACACGGCCGATCCGTGCGCGCGCCGGCGGACGGCAGGCTGCCCGCGCTGGCCGCGACCCTGCACGACGCGATCACCGAGGTGATCACCGACACGGGCGCCGGCGCCTACTGCCTGGTCGGCTATTCCCTCGGCGGCGCCATCGCGGTGCGCATCGCGCTCGACCACCCCGACGAGGTGCGCGCTCTGGTCGGCGTCGTCCCGTGGAACGCCGCGGGGACGAGCGCCGGGGACCAGGTGATCGCCGGCTTCGACGCCGCGTACGGCGACGTGGAGACCCTCACGCACGCGGTGGCGGCGATCTCCGTGGACCCGTCGAGGACGTCGGGCCTGACGAGCAGCATGCTGGCCGTCACCGAACAGATGTGGCACGGCTGGCTGGCCGGCGGCGCCCTGACGAGCCAGGCCGGCGAGCTGCCCGGGATGCGCGTGCCGACCTGCTACATCATCGGCGGGAAGGACGTCGTCGTCGATCAGGCCAAGCAGCTCGACGACGTGCGGCGCATCCCCGGCGGCCGTGCGGTCCTGCTGAGCGACCTCGGACACCTGTGCGGTCTCGAGCGGCCCGACGTCGTCGCGCGCGAGATCACGGCCTTCCTGAAGACGGCGACGTAGCGGCCCTTCGCGGACGGGGAGAGGGTATGGTACCGGCCATTGGAACATACCCCACCCCAGTATCAAAGGAGTATCGATGACCACTGACCCGCACGACCTCCTCACCGCCCGCACCACCGAGGAGCTGCGTCGACGCCGCAGCGTCAAGTGGCGCGAGTTCCCGCCGGACGTCCTGCCCATGCGCATCGCCGAGATGGACACCCCGCTCGCCGAGCCCGTCGCCGAAGCGCTGATCGCCGCCGTCGGCCGCGGCGACACCGGCTACGCGATGGCCGGCACGCTGCCGGAGGCGTTCGCCGGCTTCGCCGCCCGGCAGTACGGCTGGCACCCCGACGCCACCGCCGCCCGCCTGGTCCCCGACGTCATGACCGGCATCGTGGAGATCCTGCGGATCATCTCCGAGCCCGGCGACCGCGTCGTCGTCAACACCCCCGGATACCCGCCGTTCTTCTACTGGATCGAGCGGATCGGCCGCCAGGTGGTCCCGAGCCCGCTGGCCGCCGGGCCGGACGGGCACCGGCTCGACCTGGACCGGCTGGAACGCGACTTCGCCGCCGGCGCGCGGGCGTACCTGCTGTGCAACCCGCACAACCCCACCGGCCTGGTCCTCACCCGCGAGGAGCTGGAACAGGTGGCCGCGCTTGCCGACCGCCACGACGTGCGGGTCGTCACCGACGAGATCCTCGCGCCCCTCACCTACCCCGGCCACCGGCACATCCCGTTCCCGTCCCTGGACAGCCCCGCCGCGGCCCGCTCCGTCGCCCTCGTCTCGGCCTCCAAGGCATGGAACATCGCCGGGCTCAAGGCCGCCCTCGCGGTGCCCGGGGCGCAGGCCCGCGCCGACGTGGCGGCCATCCACGAGGAGGTCAGCGAGGGCGCCGGCCTGTTCGGCGTGCTGGCCTCCGAAGCCGCCTTCACCCACGGCGGCCCCTGGCTGGGGCAGCTCGTCACGGCCCTGGACGGCAACCGCCGCCTGCTGGCCGCCCGGCTCGCCGAGGATCTGCCCGGCGTCGGCCACCACCCGCCGCAGGCCGGCTACGTCGCCTGGCTCGACTGCCGCGCGCTCGGCTGGGGCGACGACCCGGCGCGGGTGTTCCTGCGTCATGGCGGGATCGGCCTGTCGTCGGGGCCGAGGTTCGGGGCGGACGGGCGCGGGTTCGTCCGGCTCAACTTCGCCACCGCGCCGGAACGGGTGAGCGAGGCCGTCCGGCGCATGGCCGCCGCCCGCGAGCAGGCCGGCGCGGGGGCGTAGCGACGGCGCGGCCGAGGGGGTGGCGCGGCTCTAGCGGGGCCGGACGTTGTGGTTGCCGGCGAACAGGTTGCCCGGGTCGTAGTGGCGCTTGACCGCGGCGAGCCGCTCGTACGTCGGCGCCGGATACACCGCGGCGACGTCCTCCTGCGTGGCCGAGGCGAGGAAGTTGGCGTAGGCGCCGTCCACGTGGGGCGCGAGCCTGGCCCACAGCGCGTCCAGCGCGGGCCGGGCCGCCTCGACGACCGGCGCCGGGCCCAGGGTGGTGGTCACCACCATCAGCTCCGCCGCGCGGTGCGCGTAGGCGGTAGCGTCGGCCGCGACCCGCGACACCGCGCCGCCGAGGCTGCGCACGGCGATGAACGGCGACCCCTGCGACGCCCCCGCCTCGGCGAGGATCCGCAGCGCCTCGGGCACCGCCTGCTCGCCGACGAAGCCGCTGCGGGTCACCAGCCGGATGCCGGGCGGCGGGGTCGCGCCCTCCACGAGCGTGTCCGCGTACGGGCGCGGCGCCACGTCGTCGTCGATCACCGTGCCGAGCCGGCGGATCGGGTCGATGGCCCGGGCCGCGAGCCCGGGATCGTCGCCGTCGAAGGCGACCTGGATCTCGACCGGCGCCTCGGGGCCGCCGGCGAAGGGGTTGGCGAAGCTCACGATGGAGGTGAGCTCCTCGGGCGCGGTGCGCAGGTGCCGCGCCCAGCCCTGGAGCACGGCGCCCGCCTGGGAGGCCGGGAAGGCGATCCGGCCGTAGAAGACGTCGGTCGTCGGGTGGGCGGCGAAGACGAAGGAGGTCACGACGCCGAGGTTGCCGCCGCCGCCGCGGATCGCCCAGAACAGCTCCGGGTTCTCCTGCGCGCTCACCGGCACGACCTCGCCGGCGGCGGTGACCACCTCCGCGGCGACCACGTTGTCCAGCGCCAGGCCGTACTTGCGCACCTTCCAGCCGATGCCGCCGCTCAGCGTCAGCCCGCCGACCCCGACGCTCCTGGTGTCGCCCGAGGAGATCGCCAGGCCGTGCGGGGCCAGGGCGTCGGCGACCTGACCCCAGGTGGCGCCGCCGCCGATCCGCACCAGGTGGCGTTCCTTGTCGGTGACCTCCACGCTCGCCAGCAGCCCCAGGTCGATCACGACGCCGCCGTCGTTGGTGCCGAACCCCGCGAAGGCGTGGCCGCCGCCGCGCACCGACAGCTCCAGCCCCGCCCCGGCGGCGAACCGGACGGCCGCCCGCACGTCCCCGGTGCTCCTGGGCCGCAGCACGAAGGCCGGGCTGCCCGACGCCAGCACCGAGCGGCTGGCCGGCTCGTACTCCGGCGCGCCCGGTTCGATGATGTCGCCGCCGAAGTCACGGCGAAGGGTGTCAAGCGCGGTGTTCATGGCGTTTCCTCGTGTTTGTCGCGTATCGCAGTGGACGAACACAAGATGCCGACGGCCCGGTCGTTGTGACAGCGCGCCCGGGTGACCTGCGCCACACGACCGCCGCGCCGCAGTGGGGTCAGCGGTGGGGTCAGCGGCCGCCGAGGGCGCGCCAGACCAGGGCCGCGGTCCGTTCCGGCCAGCGCGGCGGGGGAACGGGCTCGGCCAGCGCCCGGCCGTACCAGCTGCCCGTGCACATGGTGACGGCGATCTCCAGATCGGCGTCGGCGTCGATGAGGCCCGTCTCCTGCGCCGAGCGCAGGATGGCGAGGATGCGGCGGCGGCGCGGGGCGATCACCCGGGCGCGGTAACGGGCGAGCACCTCGGGCTCGGTGGTCTCCTGGAGCATGGTGCCGACGAGCGAGAGCCGGCCCGGCCGGGACACGCCCCGCTGGAAGTCCTCCAGCTCGGCGACCAGCGCGGCGTAGGGGTCGGCCGGTGGGCTCGCCTGCTGTTCCTCGCCCATGCTCGCCACCGCGGCGGCGGCCAGCTCTGCCTTGCCGGGCCATCTGCGGTACAGGGCCGGGCGGGTGGTGCCCGCCTCCTGCGCGACGGCGGCCAGCGACATGCGCTCGTAGCCGTACGCGGCCAGGTGCCTGCGGGCGACCGCCAGGATCCGGTCGTCGATGGTGGCGTCGCGCGTCCGCCCGGTCTTCCGTGTCATGATCCCGCCTGTTTCATTACAATGCTGTAATGTAACGAAAGTCTTCCCCGAGTTCACTCTACAAAGGAGTCCCCTCGTGGTCATCGAATACATCCGCTACACCGTGCCCGCCGAGCGGGCCGAGGAGTTCGAGCAGGCGTACAAGAGCGCCTCCGGCGTGCTCGACGACGACCCGCACTGCCTGAGCTACGAGGTCGCCCGAGGCGTCGAGGAGCCCGAGCACTACACCGTGCGCATCGAGTGGGACTCTGTCGAGGGTCACGAGCAGGGCTTTCGCCGCAGCCCCCGGTTCGCCGAGTTCTTCGCCGCCGTCAAGCCCTTCTTCGGCGCCATCCAGGAGATGAAGCACTACGACGCCAGATTCGGCAGCCGATGAACACCGCCGAGCTGCTGGCCCGCGCCCGCCTGCTCAACCGGGACCTGGCGCCCGGCGACCCCCTCGCCGACACCGTGCTGCGGCCCCTGAGCGCGGCCGTCGCCGCGACAGGGGCGCAGGCGGAAACCGAGGCCGGCGAGGACGGCGCCCCCGCCGAACGCCTGTGGGAGCTGGCCAAGGACGCCACGCGGCTGCGCGCCCGGCCCGGCGCTCACGAGGGCCTGATCGAGGCCACCGCCGCGTTGCAGCACCTGGCCTGCCTGGCCGCCGAGGACGCCGACGCCCTGCGCCGGCGGATCGAGGAGCTCGCCGCCCTCCAGGGCGAGCTGGAGGCGGGGGTCGAGGTCGCCACCGACGGGCCGTACCTGGTCACCAACGTCACCGACGTCACGAACTGGCTGGGCGAGCCCGTCCAGACGTTCCCGCAGATGGCGCTGTGCCGGTGCGGACAGTCCGCCACCAAGCCCCTGTGCGACGGCAGCCACGCCCGCGCCGGCTTCAGCGGCGCCAAGGACCCGGCCCGGGTGCCCGACCGGCTCGACACCCACGAAGGCGTGCAGGTCACCGTCACCGACAACCGCGGCAGGTGCGCCCACTCCGGGTTCTGCACCGACCGGCTGCCGAAGGTGTTCCGGGTGGACCAGGAGCCGTTCGTGGCGCCCAGCGGCGGCCGGGCCGACGAGATCGTCCGGGCCGTGCGCGCGTGCCCGTCCGGCGCGCTCGGCGCCGTGATCGACGGTCACCAGGTCCCCGACCCGCGGCGCCCGCCCGCCATCGAGGTGTCCAAGGACGGCCCCTACCGCGTCACCGGCGGCGTCCCGCTCGACGGCGACGCCTCCCGCGAGCACTACAGCCTGTGCCGGTGCGGCCATTCCCGCAACAAGCCGCTGTGCAGCGGCATGCACTACTACGTGGGCTTCGCCGACCCGCCGCTCTCGCAGGACCCGACCCTGTTCGAGTGGGCCGGCGGCCTGCCCGCGCTGCGCCGCATGACGCACATCTTCTACGAGAAGTACGTCCCGCAGGACGACCTGCTCGGCCCGCTGTTCGCCCGGATGTCACCCGACCATCCCGAACGCGTCGCCACGTGGCTCGCCGAGACGTTCGGCGGGCCGAGCCTCTACACCGAGCGCTACGGCGGCTACGACCGCATGGTCGGCGAGCACGCCGGCAAGGCCCTGACCGAGCAGTGGCGGGCCCGCTGGGCGCAGCTCATGAGCCAGGCCGCCGACGACGCCGGACTGCCCGCCGACCCGGAGTTCCGGGCCGCGTTCGCCGGCTACGTCGAATGGGGCTCCCGGATCGCGCTGGAGAACTCCCAGCCGGGCGCGACTCCCCCGCCGCACATGCCCGTGCCCCGATGGTGGTGGGTCTGCGAGGCCAGGCCCGGCTCCCGCGCCTCCGCCCTCGCGCCGCCCGAGCAGCCCGTGGACGTACGGCTGCCGGCGCCGGACGAGCCGGTCGGCTTCGCCGACCACATCAGGCCGCTGTTTCGCGAGATGGACCGCAAGTCGATGAGCTTCGCCTTCGACCTGTGGTCGCACGAGGACGTCACCCGGCACGCCGAGGCCATCCTGCAGCGGCTGCGCCAGGGCGGCATGCCGTGCGACGGCGCCTGGCCCGCCGAGCGCGTCGAGCTCTTCGCCCGGTGGATCGCCGAAGGCACCCAGCCGTGAGACCCCCGCGATGGTGACGAAGCACCTGCCCAGGGCGCGACGATAGAGTGGGCGGGCGCCCATCAACGGTGAGCGCCCGCCCACGAACACGACGCGCCCCCTCGCCGGGGCACGCCGGCCGGGAAGGATCCACGGTGCCGACAGGGATAGCCATGCGCGACGCGCGCGAGCAGTTGTTCGACGCCGCCGAGCGCGTCCTGCGACGCGAGGGGCCGAGCGCGCTGACCAGCAGAGCGGTCACCACCGAGGCGGGCTGCGCCAAGGGCGTCCTGCACCGGCACTTCGACGACTTCGACGACTTCCTGGCCGAGCTGGTGCGCGACCGCATCGCCCGCCTCCAGAGCCAGGGCGCCGCCCTGCTCGCCGCCGCCGGCACCGGCACCGTCACCGGCCACCTCGCCGGCATGCTGACCGACCTGTTCGGGCCGGTCGCCACGGCGATCGTCGGGCTCGTCATCGTGCGCGACGAGCTGCGCGCGCGGCTGCGCGCGACCACCCCGTCCGGCCTGCCCCTCCTGACCGAGGCGGCGGCGGTCATCGCCTCCTACCTCGCCGCCGAGCGCGAGCGCGGCCGCATCGCGCCCCGGGCCGACGTGGACGCCCTCGCCCCCGCCCTCATCGGGGCCGGGCACCTGCTGTTCGCCGACCGTGATGCCGGCCCGCCCTCGCCCGAGGCCGTCCGCAAGGTCGTGACCACCGTCCTGGCCGACGTCGTCCATGAGCCGCCCGACGAGCGGACCTCCCCCTGACATCAGGGTGATCTGCCTCACAACCTGTCACAAGCGTCGCCGGCGCCGTGTCTTGATGCCGACCCACCACGAAGGGAAGGCCAGACATGAACGGCATGGCGCACACGGAGCAGACGTCGGCGCTGATCACCGGGGCCAACAAGGGGCTCGGTCTCGAGGCGGCCCGGCGGCTCGCCGGACACGGGTGGAAGATCTTCCTCGGCTCGCGTGACGAGGGCCGGGGCCGGGAGGCCGCCGACAAGCTGGCCGCCGACGGCGCCGACGTGGTCCTCGTCCCCCTGGACGTGACCTCCGACGAGTCCGTCGCCGCCGCCGTACGGCTCGTGCGCGAGCACACCGACCGGCTGGACGTGCTGATCAACAACGCCGGCGCCCCCGGAAGGGCCGTCCCGCCGGCGGACGCGACGGTCGAGGAGGTCCACTCCGTCTACGACACCAACGTCTACGGCCCGATCAGGGTCACCCACGCGTTCCTGCCCCTGCTTGAGGCGGCGCAGAACCCGCGCGTGGTCATGGTGTCCAGCGGCGGCGGCTCCTTCGCGGTCGTGACCGACCCGAACCAGCCGGTCTCGGCGATGCACGAGCTGGCCTACAGCTCCTCCAAGGCGGCGCTGAACATGATCACCGTCCGGTACGCCCAGGCGCTGCCGCACATCAAGTTCAACGTCGCCACCCCCGGCGAGATCGCCAACCGCAAGTTCGCGGCCACCGACATGAACCGCCACACCGGCCAGCTCACGGTCACCGAGGGCACCGACTCGATCGTCCGGCTCGCGATGATCGACGCCGACGGGCCGAGCGGGATCTTCGTGGACCGCCTCGGCCCCGCCGCCTGGTGACCCCGGGCGCCCGGCAGGGGTACGCCGACCGGCTCAGGACCTGGGCCGGCTGGCAGGATCTGTCGGCGGAGGCCCAGGGCGCCCTCGCCCCGGCGAAGCGGTGACCCGCGGCCGACGCCGACCTCAGGGGCGGGCCACGACGGACGGCCCGCCCGCGACAAGGAACGAGACATGAGCGACCACGCCACCGACGCGGCGACCGAGGCCTTCCTCGCCCACCGCAACCTGCTGTTCACCGTCGCCTACGAGATGCTCGGCTCGGCGGCCGACGCCGAGGACGTCCTCCAGGAGACGTGGCTGCGATGGGTCAAGACCGACCTGGACCAGGTGCAGGACCAGCGCGCCTACCTGATCCGGATCACCACCCGGCAGTCGCTCAACCGGCTGCGCAGCCTGAAGCTGCGCAAGGAGGCGTACGTCGGCTCGTGGCTGCCCGAGCCGCTGCTCACCGCGCCGGACGCGGCCGAGGACGTCGTGCTCGCCGAGAGCGTGTCGATGGCGCTCATGCTCGTCCTGGAGACGCTGGCGCCGACCGAGCGCGCCGTCTTCGTGCTGCGCGAGGTCTTCGACGTCGGCTACGACGAGATCGCGGCCGCCGTCGGCAAGAGCCCCGACGCCGTCCGCCAGATCGCGCACCGCGCCCGCCGGCACGTCGAGGCCCGCCGCCCCCGCAAGCCCGTCTCCGCGCGCCAGAGCCGGGCGGCGCTGGAGTCGTTCCGAAGCGCCCTCGAAACCGGCGACCCGCAGCGCCTGCTCGACGTGCTGGCCCCCGAGGTCGTCCTGGTGAGCGACGGCGGCGGCGTCAAGCAGGCCGCGCTGCGGCCCATCAGCACCTCCGACAAGGTGGCCCGCTACATCGCCGGCGGCATCGGCAAGGCCCATGTCACGCTCACCACCGAGCCCGTCGTCGTCAACGGCGGCCCGGCGCTGCTCTTCCGCGTCGACGGCGAGGTGGACGGCGTCATGGCGGTCCGCGTCGAGGACGCCCGCATCACCGGCCTGTACTACGTCCGCAACCCCGCGAAGCTGACCCGCATCGCCTCCGCGACCCCGCTCACCGTGCGGTGAGCACCGGCGGCCGTCACCTCGCCGCCGGAGCTGTCCCCACCCCATCCAGCCGGATCTCTTACCGGGAGGTCATCGATGACCAAGAGCGTCACCGTTCCGCAGCTGCCGGTCGAGCGGGGCTGCCCGTTCGCCACGCCCGCCGGGCACGATCGGCTGCGCGAGCAAGCGCCGATCAGCAGGGTCCGCCTGATGGACGGCGCCGAGGGATGGCTCGTGTCCGGGCATGAGGAAGCCCGTGCCGTCCTCGCCGACCGCCGCTTCTCCTCCGACCGGCGCAAGGACGGCTTCCCGTTCGTCCTGGCCGACCCGCAGACCCAGCGGCAGTTGCGCGCCCAGCCGCCGCTCATGGTCGGCATGGACGGCGCCGAACACGCCGCGGCCCGCCGGCCGGTGGTCGGCGAGTTCACCGTGAAGCGGCTGGCCGCGCTGCGCCCGCGCATCCAGGACATCGTCGACCACTTCGTCGACGACCTGCTCGCCGCCGACCGGCGCCCGGTGGACCTGGTGCGGGCGCTGTCCCTGCCGGTGCCCTCGCTGGTGATCTGCGAACTGCTCGGCGTGCCGTACACCGACCACGACTTCTTCCAGAGCCGCACGGCCGTGGCGGTGAGCCGGACCTCGTCGTCGCAGGAGCGCCTGGGCGCGCTCGCCGAGCTGCGCGCCTTCATGGACGAGCTGGTCACCCGCAAGGAGTCCGAGCCCGGCGACGACCTGCTCAGCCGGCAGATCGCCCGGCAGCGCCAGGACGGCGCCCTGGACCACGCCGGCCTGGTGAGCCTGGCTTTCCTGCTGCTGACCGCCGGGCACGAGACCACCGCGAACATGATCTCGCTCGGCGTCGTCGCGCTGCTCACCCACCCCCAGCAGCTCGACCTGATCACCACTGACCCGGGCAAGACGCCCCTGGCCGTGGAGGAGCTGCTGCGCTTCTTCTCCATCGCCGACCTGGTCACCTCGCGGGTGGCCACCGAGGACGTGCGGATCGGTGAGGCCGTCATCAGGGCCGGGGAGGGCGTCGTCGTCTCGGGCCTGTCGGCCGACCGGGACCCGGCGGCGTTCGCCGATCCGGCCCGCCTGGACGTCGAACGCGGGGCGCGCCACCACCTGGCGTTCGGGTTCGGCCCGCACCAGTGCCTCGGCCAGAACCTGGCCCGTCTCGAACTGCAGATCGTCTTCGACACGCTGTTCCGCCGCGTCCCCACCCTGCGGCTGGCCGCGCCGGTCGAGGAGCTGCCGTTCAAGAGCGACGCCGTGATCTACGGCCTCCACGAGCTCCCCGTCACCTGGTGAACAGGGGCGCTCGACTCGCCGCCGCGTTCGTCGAGGAGCTCCGGTCACAGGGCGCGGCTCCTGGAAGCGGTGCCCCGGTGAATGTGGCCGCCTGCCGGAACCCGCGGGTTCGGGCGAGGCAAGGTCAAGGAGCACAAGCTCGGGCGGAGGGCCGGCAAGAAGGGCATGGGGGTCGGTGTGGTCCTCGCGGCCGGTGCGCTTGTCGGCGCGCGCGGCGCCGAACTACCGTGCCGATGTGGATCTCTTCTCACGCTCCTGGACGGCGTTGCGCACCACGGTCGCCGAACTCGCCGACGACGCCTTCGCCCGGCCGTCCGGCTGCGCCGGCTGGCTCGTCCGGGACCTGGTGTGCCACCTGGTCATCGACGCCCAGGACGTGCTGATCACCCTCGTCACCCCCGCCGCGAGCGAGCCCACCCGCGACGCGGTGACCTACTGGGAGGTCTCCCGGACGCCGCCGACCGGCGACGACCCGCTCGACGCGCTGACCGTCCGGCTGGCCGCCGCCTACGGCGAGCCCCGGCTGCTGAAGTTCCACCTCGACGACGTCGGCTCCGCCGCCGGCCGCGCCGCCGAGCTGGCCGACCCGGGCCTGCGGGTCGGCACCCGCGACCAGGTCATCACGGCGGGCGACTACCTCTGCGCGTACGTGATGGAGTGGACGCTGCACCACCTCGACCTGGTCGCGCACCTGCCGGGCGTCGCGGGGCCGCCCGCGGAGGGGCTCGCCCACTGCCGCGAGACGCTGGAGCGGATCGCCGGGACCGCCTTCCCTGCGTCGTTCTCCGACACCGACGCGCTGCTGGTCGGCACCGGACGGCGCGCCCCGACCGGCGAGGAGCGGGCCGCGCTGGGCGAGCTGGCGGCGCGCATCCCGTTCGTCCTCGGCTGAGCGGCGACCGTCAGGTCCTGGCCGGCGTCAGGCCCGCCGGATCGCGGCGACGTCGAGCTCCAGCGCCACCTTCGGGCTGACCATGACGCGGGTCGCGGCGTTCGCGTTCACGCCCCAGTCGTTGCGGTCGAGCGTGACGCCGCCCGTGAACGACACCTCGGACTCGCCCCGCGTGCCGGTCAGCTCAAGGTTCACGGTGACCGGCTTGGTCACGCCGCGGATGGTCAGGGCGCCGGTGACCGCGAAGCCCGTCCCGCCGAGGTGGCGCACCCCGGTGGAGGTGAAGGTGAGGGTCGGGTGGTCCGCCACGTGCAGGAACATGTCGCGCAGCTGGTCGTCGCGCCGCCGGTTGCCGGTATCGATGCTGGCGGCCCGGATCGTGAGCCGGACGCCGGACCTCGACGGGTCGTCGCCGTCCAGGTGCGCGCCGCCCTCGAACTCCTCGAAACGCCCGCGCACCCGGGTGGCCAACGTGTGCTTGGCGACGAAGCCGATCCGGGTGCGGGCGGGGTCGAGGACGTAGTCGCCGGTCAGCGCGCTGAGGGTGGTCATGGTGGTCATACCTGCTCGCTTCAGGGAGGAGTCGTTCATCACCCGTACGACGAGGAAGGCCCCCGGAATGTGAGGCCGGGCGCCTGACCTCACATTCCGGGGCGCTGTCTCGTCGTACGGGTGGAAGCACCCGCGACGAAGGAGAGCCGGCGACACCATGACCACCCCTTCCGAGCCGGCGGACGGCCGGCTCGACCCGGGCCTGAGCGCGATCGTGAACGAGCGGCGCCAGCTGATCAATCTCGCCTACCGGCTGCTGGGCTCCCTGGCCGACGCCGAGGACGTCGTGCAGGAGACCTACGCCCGCTGGTACGCCATGTCCCGGGAGCGGCAGCAGGCCGTCGCGTCCCCCGGCGGCTGGCTGACGACGGTCGCCAGCCGCATCTGCCTCGACGTGCTCGGCTCGGCCCGCGCCCGGCGCGAGAGCTACGTGGGCGAGTGGATCCCCGAGCCGCTGCCCGACCGTACGGAGTGGATCGAGGAGCGGCCGGGCGACACCACGGCCGACCCGGCCGACCGGGTCACGCTGGACGAGTCGGTCAACATGGCGTTCCTCGTCGTGCTGGAGTCGATGACCCCGGCCGAGCGGGTGGCGTTCATCCTGCACGACGTCTTCCGCTACTCCTTCGGCGAGGTGGCCGAGATCGTCGGCCGCAGCCCGGCGGCCTGCCGCCAGCTCGCCTCCTCGGCCCGCCGCCGCATCCGCGACGCGCGGACCCCGGCGACCTCCACGGCCCGGCGGGCCGGCGTCGTCAGGGACTTCAAGCAGGCGTGGGAGGCCAAGGACATCGACGCCCTCATCGGCCTGCTCGATCCCCGGGCCACGGCGGTCGGCGACGGCGGCGGCGTCGTCAGCGCCGTGCTCGACCCCGTCGAGGGCGGCGAGCGGATCGCGCGGTACCTGATCGAGGTCACCGGCAGGGCGCCCGGCATGACGATCCTGGAGCGGACCGTCAACGGCCAGCCCGGCCTGGTGGCGCAGCGCGACGGCGTCATCGAGGCGGTGTTCGCCTTCGAGGTCGCGGGCGAGCGGATCACCCGTATCTGGGCCGTGCGCAACCCGGACAAGCTGCGGCCGTGGACGGCGGGCTGACCCGCCGCCCACGGCCGCGGATCGGCCTGCCGGTCAGTTCGCCAGGGCGGCGAACTGACCGTGCTCGTAGGCGCCGCCCTGGGTGCGCACGATCACGCCGAGCCGGTTGGCGGCGTTGATCATGGCGATCAGGTAGACCAGCGCGGTGATCTGCTCGTCGTCGTAGTGCTCGCGCGCCCGGGCCCAGGTCGCGTCGGACACGCCGTGGTGGGCGTCGGCGAGCCGGGTGCCCTCCTCGGCGAGCGCCAGCGCGGCCCGCTCGGCGTCGGTGAACACGGTGGACTCGCGCCAGGCGGAGACCAGGTTGAGCCGGACGACGCTCTCGCCGGCGGCCACGGCGTCCTTGAAGTGGTAGTCGACGCAGAAGCCGCAGCCGTTGATCTGGCTGGCGCGCAGCATCACCAGGTTCTGGGTGGCCCTGGGCAGCGTGGACTGCTCGATCGCCAGGCTGACGTTGAAGAACCGCTTGGCGATCTTGGCGCCGAACTCGGTGCTGTTCAGGTCCATACGGGGTGCCATGATGTTCGTCCTCATTCGTGGTGTCGTGTGCTGCCGCACTGAACGACCACAAGATGCCGACGGCCCGACGCTTGTGACAGCTCTGCTGTGTGACGTACGCCACCGCCGGCGGGTGTCACAAACGGGCCGGCGCCGGCGTCCTGTGTGCGGCACGGCCGACAGCCAACAGACAGGAGCCAGCCATGAACGAGCGCGGCGAGCCGACGGCGGACACCCCGGAGCCGCGCGCCGGCGGCGGCCAGGACACCGCCACCGAGGCGTTCGTCACCCACCGCAACCTGCTGTTCACCGTCGCCTACGAGCTGCTCGGCTCGGCCGCCGACGCCGAGGACGTCCTGCAGGAGACCTGGCTGAAGTGGGCGGGCGTCGACCTCGGCACCGTGCAGGACCAGCGCGCCTACCTGGTGCGGATCGCCACGCGCCAGGCGCTGGGCCGGCTGCGTTCGCTGGGCCGGCGCAAGGAGTCCTACGTCGGGCCGTGGCTGCCCGAGCCGCTGCTGACCGCGCCGGACGTGGCCGAGGACGTCGAGCTGGCCGACAGCGTGTCGATGGCGATGCTGCTGGTGATGGAGACGCTGGGGCCGACCGAGCGGGCGGTGTTCGTGCTGCGCGAGGTGTTCGACCTGTCCTACGACGAGATCGCCGAGGCCGTCGGCAAGAATCCGGCCGCGGTCCGCCAGATCGCCCACCGGGCCCGGGCGCACGTCGCCGCCCGCCGGCCACGCGGGCTCGTCTCCCCGGACGAGACCCGCGACGCCCTGGAGGCCTTCCGGCGGGCGGTCGTCACCGGCGACCTGCAACGGCTGCTCGACGTCCTCGCGCCGGACGTCGTGCTGCTGACCGACGGCGGCGGGGTCGTGCGGGCCGCCCTGGCCCCCGTCGTGGGGGCCGGCACGGTGGCCGAGCTGCTGGGCCGGATCAACGCCGTGGCGACGCTGCACCCGGCGCAGGTCAACGGCCACCCGGCCCTGATCGTCCGGGTCGACGGCGAGGTCGACACCGTCATGGCGATCCGCGTCGAGGACGGCCTCATCACCGGCCTCTACGCGGTGCGCAACCCCGCGAAGCTGTCGCGGGTCGAGCGGGAGACCGCCCTGCGCCGCTGAGCCCCGCCTGTCACAGGGCGCGCGGATCGACGGCGTCGGCCATCGCCTGGTACCCCGCGGGGTTGGGGTGCAGGTGGTCGCCGCTGTCGAAGGCCGGCCGGATCCGGTCGGGGTCGGCGGGGTCGGCGACGGCGCGTTCGAAGTCGGCGACCGCGTCGAACTCGCCGCCGGTCCGGATCCACGCGTTGACCGCGTCACGGACGGCCTCGGCGTCGCCGGTCAGGCGCGCCGGCAGCAGGGTGCCGCCGATGATCCGCACCCCGCGCGCGTGGGCGGCGCGGATGAGCTTCCGGTAGCCGCCGATCAGGTCGCCGGCGCTGACCTCGACCACGGGCGTGGTGCAGGGGGTGGGGTCCTGCGCGGCCAGGACGATGTCGTTGATGCCCTCCAGCACGATCACGCTCCTGATGCGGGGCTGGTCGAGCACGTCCCGGCGGAAGCGCGTCACCCCTCGCTCGCCCAGGCACGCCGAATCGTTGAGCAGGCGGTTGCCGGCGATGCCGAGGTTGAGCACCGGCCGCCTGCCGTTCAGCCTGCGGGCCAGCGCGTCCGGGTAACGGTCGTCGGCGTCCAGGGTCGCGGCGTACCCGTCGGTGATGGAGTCGCCGAAGGCCGCCACCGCGGGCGCCCCGCCCTGGACGTCCACTCCCGACAGGTAGAACCACGAGGTGTTGGTCTCGGCGAAGGCGGCCGCACCGAGGTCGCGGGTGTGGTCGCCGGAGGCCCGGTAGGAGGTGGCCTGGGCGAGGTTGTGGTAGGTGGCCGGGCCGGTCGCGCCCTCGACGTACAGGGTCACCGTCAGCCGGTCGCCCGGCTCGACCGCCAGCCGCACGGGATCGCTCGCGGCCTGCCCGCCGGCGGGGATGTCGAGGGAGGCGGCGCGGGCGAAGGTCAGCGGGCGCAGCGTGCCCGGCTGGACGGCGGCGCCCGCGCCGGCCTTGCCCACGCTGGCGCCGGTGAGCCGGAGCGGGGTGACGCCGTAGGCGTTGGAGAGCCTGATCCGCACCGCCGAGCCGGCGGCGGTGACCCGGACCGTCTGCCGTACGGAGTGGTTCGTGAAGCCCTTCTCCGCCCAGGTGGGATACCAGACGTCGGGCGAGGGTCGCTGGACGCCGGCCGCCCAGGCCGCCGTCCACCTGCCGCCCGCCGCTTCGGCGGGTGCCGGCGCCGCTGTCAGGGCGGCGACCAGCGCGGCTGCGGCTGCGATCTTCAACATGGTGGTTGCTCTTTTCAGTCCAGGACCGGGAAGTTGGCGCGGAACACGCCATAGGGGTCGCGGTCGCGCTTGACCTCGCGCAACCGGGCCAGGGTGCCGGCGGGGAAGGCCTGGGCGGCGTGGTCCCCCGGGGCGAGGAAGGTGTACGGCTTGCGGCCGCTGACGGCCTGGCCCAGCGCCTCGACCAGGGCAGCCTGCTTGCCCCGCACCGCGTCGGCCAGGTGGGGCAGCCGCAGGCCGAGCAGGTAGAGCAGGTACGGCTCGGCCAGCGGGCCGCCCGCGCCACCGGCGGGGTCGGCCTCGGACAGCGCCCCGCCCAGGTGCCGGACCTGCAGGTTCAGCAGCGGTGCGAGGTCGGCGCCGGCGAGCGTGTCCAGCGTCGCCTCGTCCAGGCCGGTCAGCAGCTCGGTGCGGGCGAGCATCGGGCTTGGGTCGGTCGGCTCGGCCGCGATGGTCCCCAGGTCTGCGATGTCCATGAGGCCGCGCGTGTCGGAGCTGCTGCCGCCGATCTCGTCGAAGGCGGTCAGCAGCGCCTTGGCCTCGGCGTCGTCGCCGAGGTAGGTCACGTCGACTCCGACCATCGCCGGCGCGGGCGGCGGCGGGGCCATCCGGTTGACCCACACCGACAGCTCACGGGGGGCGTCCGCGGTGACGCGGCGGAAGGCGTCGAAGACCGCGCCGGCGTGGGTGGCCGGCCAGGTGATCCGGCCGCCGTACACGCTGGGCGCCGGGTACAGCGCCAGCTCGATGGAGGTGATGAGCGCGTAGTCCCCGCCGCCGCCGCGCAGCGCCCAGAACAGCTCCCCGTCGGATTCGGCGGTGACGCGCACCTGCTCGCCGTCGGCGTCGACGATCTCGAAGGCGCGCACCGAGTCGGCGGCCCACCCGTACGCGCGGCCGAACCACGAGACGCCCCCGCCGGCGAGGAACCCGGCGACCGTCACGGCCGGGCTGCTCCCGACCGGCCCGGTCAGGCCGTGTCTGCCGGTCTCGGCCAGCACCCGGCCCCACCGCACTCCGGCGCCGACGCGGGCCAGGCGCGCCGGGGCATCGACCTCCACCTCGTCCAGGCGGGCGGTGCGCAGCAGGATCACGCCCTGCACGTCGCCCGATGCGCCGTGGCCCGACGGCTGGGCGGTGACCGTCAGCCCGGCTTCGCGGGCGTAGCGCACCAGCGCCGCCACGTCCGCCGCGTCCTCGGCCTCCACGACGGCGGACACCGGCTGGCGGACGCCCACCGCCCACGGGCCGGCCGCCTCGTCGAACCCGTCCTCGCCGGGGAGCAGCACACGCCCCCGGACCGCATGACGTAGATCCATAGCTGTCGTCTCCTTCACGGGGTTGTCGCGGGTCACCAGGGAAGAGGGCCTTCGTGCTGGACGAAGCCGGCGGTCGGGCCGTCGGTGTCCAGCAGCGCCATGGCGACGATCGGCGTGGCGCCCTCTTCGGGGGTCTTGATGCCGCTGTTGTGGTTGATGTCGGTCTTGACCCAGCCCGGGTCGACCGCGTTGACCTTGATCGGGGTGTCCCAGAGCTCCTTGGCGTAGGACACGGTGATCATGTTCAGGGCGGCCTTGGAGGAGCAGTAGACGAGGTTGAACATCGGCCACAGCGGATGCTCCTGGTCCAGGGTGCGCCCGAACGAGCCGCGCTCGCTGGAGACGTTCACGATGCGGCCCGCCGGTGAGCGGCGCAGCAGCGGCAGCATCGCGTTGGTGACCTCGATGACGCCGAACACGTTCGTCTCGTAGACCTGGCGGGCCTCGGCGGTGGTGGCCTGGCTGGGCGGTCCGTCGTCGAAGGTGATCCCGGCGTTGTTGACCAGGATGTCGAGCCGGCCGTACTCCTGCTCGACCCACGCCGCCGCGGCGCGGACGCAGGCCGCGTCGGTGACGTCGAGCCGCACGAACGGCAGGCCGAGCCGCTCGGCCGCGGCGCGGCCCCGCTCCTCGTCACGGGCGCCGACGATCGCGGTGACACCGGATTCGGCCAGCAGGCGCGCGACCTCGAAGCCGATGCCCTTGTTCGCGCCGGTGACCAGCGCGACCGCTACCACGCCGCACCGGCGATCTGCCGCGTGGAGGCGTTGAGGCGATTCCAGAGGTTGACGGTGGAGATCGTCATGATCAGCGCGGCGAGCTCGGTCTCGGAGTAGAGGTCGGCGACCTCGTCCCACAGCTCGTCGCTGACCTGGCCGCCGTCGGCGAGCCGGGTGACCTGCTCGGCCAGGGCCAGAGCGGCGCGCTCGGCGTCGGTGAAGTACGGCGCCTCGCGCCAGGCCGCCACGGCGAACAGCCGCTCGTCGCTCTCGCCCGCCTTGCGCAGGTCCTTGGCGTGCATGTCGACGCAGACGCTGCAGCCGTTGATCTGGCTGGCCCGCAGCAGCACCAGGTCCACGGTGACCTTGGGCAGCCCGGCCTGGTCGGCGGCCTTGGTGAGGTCCATGAGCGCCTTCATGGCGCCGGGAAGGACGACGGCGGGGTTCTTCATGCGTGCCTGCATGGGAGCCTCCTCATCAGGGGTGATCGGCTGATGTGACCAGCATGGGGAGGGCCGTCGATACGTTCGCTATGCGATGTCGATGCACCGCCGATGGGGCCGGCCTCTACGGCAGAAGGGGCGAATGTAGGATGCGCGGATGGACCTGCGGTTACGGATCCTGGGCCCGGTCGAGGTGTCCGCCGGTGACCGATCGCTTCCCGCCCTGGCCCCGCGTCACCGCGCGTTCCTGGGCTACCTCCTGCTGCACGCCGGTGTGGTGCTGAGCGTCGAGCGGCTGATCGACGCGATGTGGGGGCCGACGCCGCCGGACACGGCCCGCGCCCAGGTGCACGCCGCGTTGACCGCGATCCGGCGCACGCTGCGCGCCGCGGACGCGGCCCACCTCGTGCAGACCCGCCCGGCGGGATACGTGATCGTTCCGGAGCCCGGGCAGCTCGACTCGCGGGAGTTCGCCGGGCTCGTGGCCGGGGCGGAGTCCGAGCCGGCCACGGCCGTCAAGGCGCTGCGCGAAGCGCTCGCCCTGTGGCGCGGGCCCGCCCTCGCCGACGTCCAGGCCTTCTACGCCGACGGTGCCAGGGGCCGCCTGGAGGACCAGCGGCTGGCCGCGGTCGAGCGGCTGGTGGAGCTGGAGCTCGCCGCCGGAGGGCACGCCGAGCTCATCGACCTGCTGTCCGGCGAGCTGGCCGTGCATCCCCTGCGGGAACGGCTGGCAGGGCAGCTCATGCTGGCCCTGCACCGCGCCGGGCGCCAGGCGGACGCGCTGGCCGTCGGCCGCGACTACCGCCGCAGGCTGGCCGACGAGCAGGGTCTGGATCCGGGCCACGCCTTCCTGGCCGTGGAGGAGAGCGTGCTGCGCGGCGAGCCGGCCGTGTCCCCCCAGGCGGCCGGCCCGCCGGCCGTGTCCCTCGGGGCGGTGGCCGGGACCCTGCCCGCCGAGGCTGAGCCGCCCGCCGCCGCTGCCAGGCCCGTGGCGGCGTTCCTGCCGTACGACATCGCCGACTTCGCCGGCCGCTCCGCCCAGCTCGCGGAGCTGTGCGAGGGCGCCTCCCAGGGGGTGACGATCTCCGCCATCGACGGCATGGCGGGCATCGGCAAGACCGCGCTGGCCGTCCACGCCGCGCACCGGCTGGCCGAGCGCTACCCCGACGGCCGGCTCTTCATCGACCTGCACGCCCACACGGAGGGCCAGCGGCCGCTCGAACCCGCCGAGGCGCTGGAGGCGCTGCTGCGCCAGCTCGGCGTGCCGACCGAGCGCATCCCCGCGTCGATGACGGAGCGGGCCGCCCTGTGGCGGGCCGAGCTGGCCGGCCGCCACGTGCTGCTGGTGCTGGACAACGCAGCCGACACCGCCCAGGTCCTTCCCCTGCTGCCGGGCGCCTCGAACAGCCTGGTGCTCATCACCAGCCGCCAGCGGCTCACCGGCCTCGACGGCGCGCGAACCCTGTCCATGGACGTGCTGCCCCTGCCCGACGCCGTCGCGCTCTTCACCGGCATCGTGGGCGAGCGCGCCGCCGCCGAGCCCGCGGCGGTCGCGGAGGTCCTGCTGCTGTGCGGGTTCCTGCCGCTGGCCGTGCGCATCGCCGCCACCCGCCTGCGGCACCGCCCCCACTGGAGCGTCGCCCACCTCGCCGGACGCCTGCGCGAGGAGCGCCGCAGGCTCACCGAGCTGGCCCGGTCCGAACGCGGCGTGGCGGCCGCGTTCACGCTGTCGTACCGGCAGCTCACCGACGACCAGCAGCGGCTCTTCCGCCTGCTCGGGCTGCATCCCGGCCGCGACATCGGGCCCCACGCGGCCGCCGCGCTCGCCGACCTGCCCGTCGAGCACGCCGAGGACGTGCTGGAGGACCTCCTGGACGCGCACATGCTCCAGCAGCGCGCCCTCGGCCGCTACATCCTGCATGACCTGCTCAGCCGGTACGCCGCGCAGCTCGCGGCCGAGCAGGACCCGCCGCGGGTCGGGCAGGAGGCGTTGACCCGGCTGCTGGGCCACCAGTTGTCTACGGCGTCGGCCGCCATGGACGTGCTCTACCCCGACAGCGCCCACCGGCGGCCGCGCGTCGAGCGATCCGCGCCCCCGCCGGTCCCCCTCCATGACGCCGCGCAGGCGCTGGCGTGGCTGGACGCCGAACGCGCCAACCTCGTCCTGGCCGCCGACCGCGATCCGGCGCACACCGGCCTGCTGGCCACCACGCTGTACCGCTATCTGTACGACCACGCCCACCACGACGACGCGCTCACCCTCCACGGCAAGGCCCTGCGGGCCGCCCGGAGCCGCGGGGACGCGACCGGCGAAGGGCGGGCACTGACCGACCTGGGCTGGGTGCACCAGGTGCAGGGCAGCCGTGACGTCGCCCGTGAACACTTCGAGAGCGCTCTGGCCGCCTGCCGCACGGCGGAGGACCCGCGCGGCCAGGCCCGGGCGCTGATCGGCCTGGGCCGGGTGCGCACCGACGAGGGCGAGCACGAACGCGCCAGGGAGGCCGACCTGCGCGCCCTCGACCTGTTCCGGGAGATCGGCGACCGGTTCGGCGAGGCCGTGACGCTGGACCACCTCGGCGTCGTCCACGAGCGGCTGGGCCAGTACGCGCGCGCGGCCGACCTGCACCACCAGGCGGTGGAGCTGTCCAGGGAGATCGGCAGCCGGGGCGGCGAGGCCGACGCCCTGGACAACCTCGGCGTGGCCCGCGCCCGGCTGGGCCGGCTCGCCGAGGCCCACGACCATCACGAGCAGGCGCTGGAGCTGTACCGGCGCTTCGGCTACCGGCGGGGCGAGGCCAGGGCGCTCAACAACCTGGCCGAGGTCGCGGCGAGCCTGGGCGAGGCCGGCTGGGCCGCGCGGTTGCACACCGCCGCCCTCGACCTGGCCGTGGAGCTGAACAACCGGGGCGAGGAGAAGCGCGCCCGCACGGCCCTCGCCAGGCTCCAGCCCGGTCACTCTCCCGGCGGGTGACCGGCCTAGACTGCCGCGGCGACGGCGGCGGCGATGAACAGCACCTGCAGGGCGGTGCGGACGGGCAGCGGGGTCACGGGCTTGCCGCCCAGGGTGAGGCCACGGCGGGCGGCTGAGACGTTGGCCGGGAACATGGCGGCCATGAGCAGCGCGAGCCCGCCCGCGGCCAGCGGCGCCAGGGGCGGGATGAGCAGCCCGGCGGCGCCGGCCAGTTCCAGCACCCCGGTCAGGGTGACCAGCAACGCGGGATGCGGGAACGCCGGGGGGATCATCGCGATGAAGTCGCGGCGCCACGAGGGCAGGAAGTGCGGGACGCCGGTGGTGACGAACATCAGCGCGAGGGCGCCCCGCAGTGCGGGCTGCCAGCCGTCGAGGACCTCGATGCCGGCCACGCCGAGCACGCGCAGGACGACGAAGCCACCGATGAGGGCGATGAGCGGAGCCATCCCCTTCTCCAATCTTGCCGGTCTTGCCAGGGGAAAAATCTAGTCACTGGAAAGATTGCGGCACACTCGCGATTTTGTCAATGTCAAGATAGGGTGGTCGTGATCATGAGAGCGCGGAGGTGAGACCGATCAAGCAGAACGGCTACCACCACGGCAACCTGCGGCGCGCCGTCCTCGACGCCGCCCTGGAGGCCATCGCCGAGTCGGGCCCCGCCGGCTGGAGCCTGCGCGAGCTGGCCCGGCGGGCGGGTGTCTCGCACGCCGCCCCCGCCCACCACTTCGGCGACAAGACGGGGCTGCTGACCGCCGTGGCCGCCGAGGGCTTCGGGATGTTCGCCGACGCCCTTGAGCGGGCGGGTGACGACGCCCTGGAGGTCGGGGTCGCCTACGTCCGCTTCGCCGTCGGCCACCGGCCCTACTTCGAGGTGATGTTCCGGCCGGAGCTGTACCGCATGGACGATCCCGGCCTGACGACGGCGCGCGAGCGCGCGGCCCGGGTGCTCCTCACCAGTTCCGGCAGGCTGTCTCCCGCCCCGGCGCAGGAGCGCCTCACCACGATCGCCGCCTGGTCGCTGGTCCACGGCTTCGCCTGCCTGTGGCTGAGCGGCTCCCTCCCCGAGGCCGCCCGCGAGGACCCCGAGGCCCTGGCCCGTTCGGTGATCCGGCTCTTCCCCGGCACGTCCTCGCCGAGCTGAGGTCACTCCCCCACGTACTGCCGTCCAGGGTGAGCGTCGCGCGAGAAGGCCGCAGCCGGCATGGCGTACGCGGAGCACACCAGCCCGCCCAGCCGCGTCGCCCCGCCGTCGCCGAAGCGCCGGGTGGCCACGCCCATGGCGTTCAGGCCGCGCTCCAGGTCCACGCGTGGAGAACGCGACCACCGTGTCACCGTGCCGGTCGACCCAGCCCAGCACCTCCCGGACCAGCGCGCGGGCCAGGGATCCGAGCCCCGTCCCCGCGGCGCGCGACCAGGGGCGGCCGGTGGCCAGGCGGCTGGCCTCCCACACGGCCGGATCCCGGGGGGCCGGCGCGCCGCGCAACGCCTCGGGGAAGACGTCACGGAGCATGTACGGGCCGTCGGTGCGCAACAACCGGCGGCAGCTCCCCCGCCCGGCCGACCATGATCCGTCGCGCGCCCCCTCCCTTGGCGAACCGTCCCCGAGCACCCTCCGCGTCCAGAGCCGGCTCCTCAGCCGATCACGTGTCGCCCTGTTGTTCGCCGGGCCGGGAGCGCTGGACGACGCGGGCGCGGCCGGCCGGCGGCTCCTCCCGGCCGGCGCGTCACCGCGCGTGGCCGGCCGGAGGGCCGCGCAGGACCAAGGCGCTGTCCCCAGCGGCCACGCCACCCTCTCTCGCCGGCGGTGCGCCGGGCGACGCCGGTGCGGTCCGGCTGGACGAGATGCCTGCTCATCGAGTTGGACGCGCGCACGGACCAGCTCCGAAGGGCGCGGAGGATCGCCGGCAGCACGGCCCGCGTCCGGGCCGCGTCCGTCACTGGAAGATGTGGATGTTCTCGCGGACCCAGTCGTGGAGGGTCAGCGGTGGCTTGCCGGTGAGCCTTTCGACGGTGTCGAAGATCTTCCGGTCCCAGTCGGTCGATTGGCGCTTGAGCTCCAGCAGCGCCTCCAGACGAGGGCCCGACCAGCCGAGGCGGTCGAATTCCGCCTGGGTCTCGGCCGGCGTGCGTTCGATGAGCCTGATCGGCCGGCCGAGGACCTGGCCGATGATGTCGGCCTGGTCACGCGGTGAGTAGGCCTGGCCACCGGTGAGGGTGTAGGCCTGACCGTCGTGGCCGGGCGTGGTGAGGACGTGCGCGGCGACGGCGGCGATGTCGCGGGGATGGATCATCGCGGACACGGGGTCGCCTTCGGTGACATACATGGCGTGCTCGCCGGCGATGGTCCGGGCGTAGCCGTACAGGTAGGCCATGAAGGTGCCGGGGCGCAGCATCGTCCACGTCAGGCCGGAGTCCTTGATGACCTGTTCGCCGAGCCGGTGGCCGGTGCTGATGGGGTCGGTGGCGTCGAAGGTGACGCCGCTGGTGGACAGCTTGACCAGATGGGAGACCCCGGCCCTGACCGCCGCGGCGACCAGGTTGCGTTCCTGGACGGGGCCCTCGGGGCCGTAACCGGGCGGCAGGACGAAGACCTTGTCGACACCGTCGAGGGCGGCGGCGAGACTGTCCGGTCGGTCGAAGTCGCCGGTGGCGACCTCGACGCCGGCGGGGAACTCGGCCTTGGCGGGATGGCGGGTCATGGCCCGGACGGGGACGTTCCGGTCGGCGAGCAGGGCGAGGAGTTCGGAGCCGACAGTGCCGGTGGCACCGGTGATGAGGAACATGAGAGGTCCCTTCTCGGGGTTCAGGAACGGGAGAGCTTGGTGTCGGGGAGGAACAGGGACAGGGCCAGCCCGATCAGCGCGATCGGGATGACGGCGACGAAGACCAGGTGCAGCGCGTCGGCGTAGGCGGCGGGCCAGGCCGGGCCGGGAGCTTGCCGGTCACGAGCGCGGCGAAGAAGGAGGTGCCCAGCGCGGTGCCCATCTGCCGGGCCATGGTGGCGGTGCCCTGGACGGCGCCGATGTCGTCACGGCCGGCGGCGTTGCGGGCGGCCAGGCTCAGGGCCTGGGAGTTGAGCCCGCCGGCGATGCCGAACAGCAGCAGGAAGACGGTCGCGAGCACCGGCCCGGCGTCGACGACCGCGCACAGCAGTCCGGTCAGCGCGAACAGGACCATGCTGGCGCTGGGATGGCGGCGGTAGGAGCCGGTGCGGGCGATCAGCTTGGTGGAGGCGTAGGAGGTGAGCACGACGCCGAGCATCATCGCGGTGAGCAGGTAGCCGGAGGCCTGGACGCCGAGGGACAGGACGGCCTGCAGCCAGAGCACCAGGTAGTTGACGATGCCCAGGCCGAGGAACCCGGCGACGAAGCCGACCGCCACGACGATGGAGAACGTCCGGTTGCCGAACAGGCGCAAGGGGATGATCGGGTCGGCGGCGCGGCGCTGGGCGAGGACGAACAGCACCGGCAGGAGCAGGCAGGCGGCGGCCAGGCCGAGGATGACCGGGGAGGTCCAGGGATAGGCGCTGCCGGCCCAGGTGGTGAGCAGGTTCACCGCGACGATCGCGGCGACCAGGAGGATGACGCCGAGGTGGTCGATGCGGGCCCGCCTGCGCTGGGCGGGCAGGTGCAGCCGGATCGAGATGACGGCCACGACGAGTGCGCCGAGGGGCAGGTTGACCAGGAAGATCGAGCGCCAGCCGGCCAGGTCGGTGAGCAGGCCGCCGAGGGTGGGTCCGGTCAGGGACGCGGCGCCGAAGGTCAGGGAGAACCAGCCGTAGTAGCGGGCGCCCTGCTGGGGGGTGAACATCTCGCCGAGGATGGACAGGACCGAGATGAACAGGCCGCCGCTGCCGATGCCCTGGACGACCCGGAAGGCGATCAGCTGGGTCATGGTGTGAGCCAGGCCGCAGGCGGCCGAGCCGGCCAGGAAGACCAGGATCGAGACGAGGAAGACGCGCTTGCGGCCGTACAGGTCGCCGAGTTTGCCGTAGACGGGGACGGCGGCGCTGCCGGCGATGAGGTAGCCGGTGGTGACCCAGGCGAACTGGTTCAGGCCGCCGAGGTCGGCGACGATGCGGGGCAGCGCGGTGGCGACGATCTGCGAGTCGAGCAGGGACAGGAAGACCACTGCCATCAGGAGGGCTACGACGCTGGTCGCGCCGGCCGGAACGGCTTCGGCGCGCATGGAGGAACGGGAGGTCACGAAGATCCTTGCGATCAGGGAGGCAGGCCCCGGGAGGGGGCCCGCAAACGAACGGACGAAGAACATCGGCCCGGAACGGGCGATGGAGATGGATTGGTCAGGCATGAACCTGACGCGAAACCGGCCTACGCGGCCCTCTCAACCCTGATCCACCCGGTCGCGGGTCATCGATCAAGGTTCTTCATGGTGTTCGTTTGTTCTCGAGGCTCCCGATGAATCGCTAGGACGCGGACAGTCCGGGAGGTGATCAACCGGACGCCGGCGACGCTAACACCCCATGCCAGGGCGGCGCCACTCCGGGGCGACCGGTGAATGTCCCGGGGATTGCGATCCTCGGCGTGTACGGATGAGGCGCCTCGGCCGCGACGGCGGTGAGCTCACCGCTCCGGTCGGCCACCTCACCGCTCACGGCGGCTGCCGAGGGCGCCCCTCCTGGGCGGCCACGACGCGGACGCTACCGCAGCTGGGCGCGGCGGCGGGTGAGGTAGGCGATCTCGCCGGTGTTGCCGGCCAGCTCGATGGCCCGGTCGTAGGCCGCGCGCGCCTCATGACCGCGGCCCAGCCGGCGCAGCAGGTCGGCGCGGGTGGCGTGGTAGGCGTGATAGCCGGCCAACGCCTCGGCCAGGCGGTCGACGATGGCCAGCGCCACCTCCGGCCCGTCGAGCTCGGCCACGGCGATGGCCCGGTTGAGGGCGATGATCGGCGAGGGGTCGAGGCGGGCGAGCCGGTCGTACAGGGCGAGGATCTGCGACCAGTCGGTGTCGCGGATGTCGCGGGCGGAGGTGTGCACCGCGTTGATCGCGGCGAGGATCTGGTAGCGGCCCGGAGCCACCCCGGCGGCGGCAGCGGCCAGGCGTTCGCGCACCAGCCGGTGGCCTTCGGCGATCAGCTCCGCGTCCCAGGCGCCGCGGTCCTGCTCGGCCAGCGGGACCAGTTCGCCGCCGGTCGAGACGCGGGCGGGGCGGCGGGCCTCGATGAGCAGCATCAGCGCCAGCAGGCCGGCCACCTCGCCGCTCCGCGGCAGGAGCGCGCGGATCAGGCGGGTGAGCCGGATCGCCTCGGCGGTCAGGTCGTGTCGTACGGGATCGGTGCCGGGGCCGCTGGCCAGGTAGCCCTCGTTGAAGATGAGGTACAGGACGGCCAGGACGCCGGAGACGCGGGCCGGCAGATCGTCGGCGGAGGGCATCCGATAGGGGATGCGAGCCGCCTTGATCTTGGCCTTGGCGCGGGTGATGCGCTGCTCCATGGTGGTCGCCTGCACGAGGAAGGCACGGGCGATCTCGGGCACGGTCAGGCCGCCGACCATGCGCAGCGTCAGCGCCACGCGCGCTTCCACCGCCAGCGCCGGGTGACAGCAGGTGAA
Source organism: Nonomuraea roseoviolacea subsp. carminata (assembly GCF_024172185.1). Classification (GTDB taxonomy): domain Bacteria; phylum Actinomycetota; class Actinomycetes; order Streptosporangiales; family Streptosporangiaceae; genus Nonomuraea; species Nonomuraea roseoviolacea. The sequence continues at coordinate 8,628,243 of NZ_JAMZEC010000001.1, read as the reverse complement.
GATCAGCCGGAGCCGGTCGTCGTCGATGGCGCCCAGCGGCTCGGGCGGGGTGTCGTCGAGCAGCATCTGAGCCTCCTTGTGCTTGTCGTCGCGCTTGTTCTCGCGCCGGATCCGGTCGATGGCCTTGCGGTTGGCGGTGGTGGTCAGCCACGCGCCCGGGTTGGGCGGTACGCCGTCGGCCCGCCAGCGCTCGACGGCGGTCGCGAACGCCTCGGCCGCGGCCTCCTCGGCGATGCCGAGGTCGCCGAAGCGCCTGGTCAGCGCGGCCACCACCCGCGCCCACTCGTCGTGGTGGGCCCGGGTGATCGCCTCCTCGACGTCGCTCATCGGAACGGCCGCACCTCGATCTTCCGGTCGCAGACCTTGGACGCCTCGGCGGCGAGCTTGAGCGCCACGTCCAGATCGGGGACCTCCCACACCCAGATGCCGGCGAGGTACTCCTTCGACTCCACGAACGGCCCGTCGCTGAACACCGCCTGCTCGCCCCGGTTGTCGATGACCGTGGCCGTGTCGGTGTCCGCGAGTCCGCCCGCGAAGACCCAGTGGCCCTCGGCGATCAGTCGTTCGTTGAACGCGCTGATGGCAGGGCGCCTGTCGGTGCTGCCGGGATCGTTCTTGTCGTCGATGACGGAAATCAGGTAGCGCATGTGGAGATCATCTCCCATGTGTGCCGGTCAGGGACGTTCAGGCCGTCGCGTACCGCGGGCGCCCGGCCGGCCGGTGGACCTGGATCGTCACGCCCTTCGTGTCGACCCGCGACTCGGCCAGGTCGAGCGCGAGATCCGGGCCGTTCTCCGGGAACAGTCTCGCGCCCTGGCCGAGGATCACCGGGACCACGATCAGAATCATCTCGTCGACCAGGTCGTTCTCCAGCAGCCACCGGACGAGGGTGCCACTGCCGTGCACCTGCAGCTCACCTCCCGGCCTGGCCTTCAGCTCACTGACGGCCGCCGCCAGGTCACCGCGCAGAACGGTCGTGCCCTTCCAGCGTGGCGCGGTGAGCGTGGTCGAGGCGACGTACTTGGGGGTCTCGGTCAGGGCCACGCCGATGGGATGCGCGCTGGACTCCCAGGAGGTGAACAGCTCGTAGGTGCGCCGGCCGAACAGGAAAGCGTCGGCGCGCTGGTAGGTCCGCGTGATGAACGTCCTGGTCTCGTCGTCACCCGCGCCCAGGGCCCATCCGCCGCGCTCGAATCCGTTCCTGCGGTCCTCGTCCGACGCGCCGCCGTTTCCCTGTGTCACTCCGTCGACGGTGATCTGGGTCATGGTCGTCAGCTTCATGATCGCGGTTCCTCCGCCTCGGCGCCGCCCCTTGCGGGCGGCCTCACCCTCGCTACGAACAGCACCGCCCCGATCCGACACCTCCTCCCGGGCTTCCGCGTGCAATTCTCCGGAACGCCGGTCGTCATCGGTCCGGCCCGGCATGACGCGGACGCTCTTCGGTCACCCCCACAGGGCGTGCGGGGGTGACGGGTCAGGCGCCGAGGCCGTCCTGCATCGTGGCGGTGGGACTGATCAGGACGCCGTCGAAGGCGTCGGCGACGGGCATGGTCATGGTGCCGCTCTGGGCGCGGATGCGGGTGAGGTCGAGGAGCCGGTCGCGGTGGCGGGCCTGGCGCAGGTCCACCAGGGCCAGGCCGATTCCGGCGTCCAGAGCGGCGGCCTCGACGCTGCCGGGCTCTGGCGGTGCGAGGGCGGTGTCGGCGATGGTGAAGCCGAGGGGCGCGTCGGCATCGGGATACATCTCGACGGTGTGCTCGGCGGCGCTGGTGAGCGCCAGCGCGACGTAGTCCTCACCGAGCGCGTGATGCAGGTGCCGGCCCATCGGCAGGGTGGTGAGGTGGCCGTCGTAGGCCACCGGGTGGTTCTGTCGATGACAAGTGACAGCGTTTGACGGTCTGCTGCGACAGCGATCGTTTCCGCTGCAAGGTGATGTCGCTGAGAAGTAACAGCGCCCGAGGGCTTGCGGTGGGAGCATTGATGTGCTTCGCGGGATGAGGTGGCGCTGGTGCAGCCCAAGTCCAAGGTCGAGTTGTATGCGGCGATCCGCCGCGATTCTCGAGCGGGGCTGTCCATCCGAGCCATCCAGAGCAAGTACAACGTGGGCTTCCGCACGGTGGAGAAGGCGCTGGCCTCGGTCTGGCCCGAGCCGCGTAAGCCGTTGCCGCCCCGCCCGTCGCGGCTGGATGCGTTCAAGCCGCTGATCGACCAGATGCTGCGGGTGGATCTTGACGCGCCGCCTAAGCAGCGGCACACCGCCAAGCGCATCTTCGACCGGCTGCTGGAGGAACACGGCGCGGTGCAGGTGTCGTACGGGATGGTCCGCGACTACGTCGCAAAGCGCCGCCCGCAGATCCGATTGGAGGCGGGCCGGGCGCCGGCGGAGGTCTTCATCGAGCAGAGCCACCAGCCCGGGGCCGAGGCCGAGGTGGACTTCGGGGATGTGTGGATCCACCTGGCGGGCGAGCTGACCAGGTGTGATCTGTTCTCGTTCCGGCTGTCGTGGTCGGGCAAGGCCGTGCACCGGATGTTCCTCACGTGCTCGCAGGAGGCCTTCTTCGAGGGGCACGTGCATGCGATGTCCGTATTGGGCGGCGTGCCCACGGGCAAGGTGCGCTACGACAACCTCAAGCCCGCGGTGGCCCGGGTGCTGGGCTTCTCCCGGGCCCGGGTGGAGTCGGAGCGGTGGGTGGCCTTCCGCAGCTGGGCCGGGATCGACGCGTTCTACTGCCGGCCGGGGCTGGTCGGCGCGCACGAGAAGGGCGGAGTGGAGGGCCAGATCGGCTGGTTCCGCCGCAACCACCTGGTGCCCGTCCCCGAGGTCGCCTCGATCAGCGAGCTCAACGCGCTGATCGACCAGTGGGACATCAAAGACGAGCAGCGCCGGATCCGGATGCGCACCCAGACCATCGGCGAACGCTTCGCGCACGAGCGGGCCCTGCTGGCGCCGCTGCCGGTCGAGCCGTTCGAGATCGGCCGGCTGCCGACACCGCGCGTCAACATGCACGGACAGATCACCGTGCGCACCAACCGCTACTCGGTGCCGATCCACCTGGCCGGGCACCAGGTGCGGGTCATGCTGTTCGCCTCCCATCTGGTCGTCTATCACAAGGGCGCAGAAGTGGCCCGGCACGAGCGGCTGATCGCCAAGGGCGGGGCCCGGTTGGAGCTGGACCACTACCTGGAGGCCCTGGCACACAAGCCCGGCGCGCTGCCCGGCGCCACCGCGCTGGAACAGGCCCGGGCCGCGGGCACCTTCACCGCCACGCACGAGGCCTGGTGGGCCGCGGCCCGCCGCAAGCATGGGGACGCGGACGGGGACCCGGGCGCTGATCGAGGTGCTGCTGCTGCACCGGCACATGGAGCATCGGCACGTGGTGGCGGGGATGGAGGCCGCGTTGAAGGTGGGCGCGTTGACCGCCGATGCCGTCGCGCTGGAGGCTCGCAAGATCGCTCAGGCCGACGACAGTCCGGAGCCGGCCCCGCCCCGGCCGGAACGGCTGGCCTGGCTGGATGAGCCCGCGGTGGTGTCGCTGACCACCCGGCGGCTGGCCCAGCTGCCGCCCGACACCCGGCCGCTGCCGTCGGTGGCGGTCTATGACCAGTTGCTGCGCCGCCGCCCCGGCGGCCGGCCCGCATCCGAGGGAGAGCCGCCATGACCACCTTTCACCGCCGCGCCCTGACTGACGAAGCGGCCGAAGCCTCGATCTACCAGGCCTGCCAGCGGTTGCGGCTGCCGACCATCCGCAGCCAGTTCGTCGAGCTGGCCGCCGCCGCCCCGCGTGACCAGATGAGCTATCTCGGCTTCCTGGCCGAGCTGTTGATGGCCGAGTGCGATTACCGCGCCCGCAAGGCCGCGGACCGGCGGATCAAGATGGCGAGCTTCCCGCGGCAGAAGTCACTGCGCGAGTTCTACTTCGACGCCAACCCCCACGTCGACCCAGCCGTCATCCACACGCTGGCCAACTGCGACTGGGTGCGCAAGCATCAGCCGCTGTGTCTGATCGGCGATTCGGGGACGGGTAAGTCACATCTGCTCATCGCGCTGGGCACCGAGGCCGCGATGGCCGGGTTCAAGGTCAAGTACACCCTGGCCGCCAAGCTGGTCAACGAGCTGGTCGAGGCCGCTGACGAGAAGGTTCTGACCAAGACCATCGCCCGCTACGGCCGCGTGGATCTCCTATGTATTGATGAGCTCGGCTATATGGAGCTTGATCGGCATGGAGCCGAACTGCTGTTTCAGGTTCTCACCGAAAGAGAAGAGACCAACAGCGTCGCAATTGCCTCAAATGAGTCGTTTTCGGGATGGACTAAGACATTCACCGAACCTCGGCTCTGCGCCGCCATCGTGGACCGGCTCACCTACGGCGGCAACATCATCGAGACCGGCACCAAGTCCTACCGGCTCGCCCAGACCCGCGCTCAGGCCGATGCCGTCGCCGGCAAGGCCGTCGGCTGACCATTTTCTTTGTTCTTCCTCGGCAACGCGCCTGGTCCGCCGCTGGGAGGAGCGGGTCAAGATGCAGCGCCCGCAGGCGAAGCCGAGGACGAACGATCTTGACGCGGGACGAGCAGTGGTCATCGTCCTCGCGCCGAGAAAGAACAGCAGCACGTAGACAAGCGAGCCCGGCCACAGATCAGCTGAGCGTCGCCACAGGCGTGGCCCTGCTCACGGCATGCCAGCGTTAGCGGCCAGGAACGGCAGCACCGTTGGCAGAACGTCGGTCGATCTGTCCCAGCAGCCCTTGTGATCTGCGTCGGAGATGGACAAGAAGTGGACGCCTGAGCGCTCGGCGAAGGCCTGCATCGGCTCGTGCCAAGGGTCGGCTGTGACCGCGTACAGCAGCATCGGCACGCCGGAGTCGGCAAGTTCCCGATGGAGTCCAGGCTCGCGAGAGAACGCCTCATAATTGGCGCGGAAACCAGCAGGATCACCTGCCTCGATCAGGGCAGCCTGATAGGGATCGGCAGCGGCGCCTTGCTTCATCAGCTGGTACGCGTCGGTGTCGGCGGGCAGGTCGAGCAGACGCAGCGTAGGGCCGACCGCAGAGCGGAAACCATCGATGGGATCAAAACCGCCGACCACCAGGCAGGTCAGCCGGTCGGGCGCATGCGCGGCGACCGCGTAACCGGTCATGGCGCCGAGCGAGTATCCCCAGAACGCGCCCCTTTCGACGCCTACCTCGTCCAGCACCGCCGTGACCGAGTCCACCCGCCGTTCCAGCGAATAGTCCTCGGCCCGATGCGGAGCGTCGCTCCCACCCAGGCCGAGCGGGTCAATGGCGATCACGGTATAGGTGGACGTGAGGGCGGACGTGTACCCGCTGTGCGCCCAATGTGCTCCGTCCTGGAACATGCCCGGATGAAGCACCACCGCAGGGCCATCGCCGGAGACCTCGTAGGAAATCTTGAAGGGGTCCCGGTAGCAATGAAGAAATTTCCAACGAAGTTGCCTCTGACCAGGATTGATAAGGACACCTATGGCTAAGGTCGCGATTCGCTTACGGTATTGACCCTGAGCGACGACAAGCCGGAGTTCGGGTACGGCGCGGCGGTCGCCCGTTTAAGAAATAACCCCTGAGTTCCCGACCGTCTCTACCGCCCCGGTTGCCGCTGTTGTGGCCTGGGAGCTGGGACTTTCCACCTTCTCCAGTTCGATCACGTTGGGTTGAAGTAGCTTCACTCTTTGTGAATCTCTGTCGGTGTGTCCGAGCTTCTTGCTGACTGGGTAAAGGCGAGGAGGCCGAAGTTGGGCCTGGCGGTGGTGAGGGATCTTCGGGTGGCGCGTGCTCCAGCCACGCCCGAGGACCTGGAGGCGCTGGAGACCGACGTGCTGGCCGGGTTCGTACTGGCGCGAGCGGCGGCGGGGTTGTAGGACGGGACGATCTCCTCTGACGTGATGCACTTGGAACAGGTGCGCGCCTGGTTCGGCCGTCCGCTGTGGGAGATGGAGCCTGCCGACGCCGATGTGTACTTCGGCAAGGTGTTGCGCACCACGGCCAAGGGCACCCGGCTGTCGCGCGCGCAGGCGCTGAAGACGTTCTTCGTGTTCCTGGAGTTGCGGCCGGTCATCTGGTGGAGATCCACCAGATGACCGGCCGCGTGGTCGAGTGCCCCATCGATGAGATGAACCGGCCCCGCGGCCGTCAGGAGGCCCGGCTGCGCATTCCGCTCAGCGCCGAGCAGGTCGACCGGCTATTCGCCGGCTGGCGCGAGGACCTGGCCACCTGCCGCAAGTTCGCCCGGCCGCGCGTAACTACACCGCCGCCAAGCTGATGAGCGAGGTCGGGCTCCGGGTCAACGAGGCCTGCAAGCTCGACCTGGCCGACATCAAGTGGGACCTGGGCCGCTTCGGGAAGCTGCATGTCCGGCACGGCAAGGGCGCCCGCGGGTCCAGACCGCGCGAACGGATGGTCCCGCTGATCAACAACGCGGCGTTCACCCTGCGCTGGTTCGTGGAGGATGTCTGGGGGCAGTTCGGCGATGACCACACCCGACCAGGTGTCCCGCTGCTGCCCTCCGAACGCAAGAACATCGACGGCAGCGCCGCCCGGGTCGGCGACGAGACACTCCGCACGGCGCTCTCGGGGAGCGCCGAACGCCATCTGCCAGACTGGTCCGAGGTTCTCACGCCGCATGTCCTGCGGCACTTTTGCGCCTCCCAGCTCTATCTGGGCGGGATGGACTTGCTGGCGGTCCAAGCCGTCCTCGGGCATGCCTGGGTGGCCACCACGATGAAGTACGTCCATGAACCCGGAACCCACATCGAGGACGCCTGGATCGCAGGCCAGCAGCGTGCCGCCGCCCGCCTGACGGGACTCGGGAAGGGACGGACATCGTGACCGCGCACCCCGCCGAACCGACGGGCGGCTACTGGGCTCAGCGGGATCTGGCCTGCGCGCTCACACTCGGCGCCACCGGACTCACCTGCGTCCGCGCCGGTGTCGAACTGCTCATCGACTCCGATATCTGGCTGCATCGGCCCGATTTCGTCGAGCAGTTCATCACCACCGATAACAGCGTGGCCAGCACGCTGGCGTTCGTCGACTGGGAGGAGGCGATCACCGCCTTGGACTCCGGACGGCTGCCCTGCAGTAGTGGCGAACGCGCCGTCCTGCGGATCGCCGCGAGCATGAGCGGCGGCATCCCGGTCGACTTGCGCGACGCGCTCACCGGCCTGGACCCGGTCACCCGCGCCCTCGCGGCGACCGCAGTCCGGCACTCGGCCGGGCTACCCACCCTGCATACGGAGAGCACATGAGGTGGAACCTGCGGCTGGCCGCCGCCAACCGCGGTATCTGGAAGGCCAGCGAGCTGCAGCGCATGCTCGCCGACCGAGGCTTGACGATCAGCGCCGGGAAGATGTCCGGGCTATGGTCGGGCGAGCCGGCCAGCATCAAACTCGACGACCTCGACGTCATCTGCGCCGTCCTGGGCTGCGGTGTCGACGAGCTGCTCATCCCCGAACCCGACAAGGTCAAGCGCACCGACGAACAGTCCGGTCAGCAGCCCTCAGTAGTCTCGTCCGGAGGTCCGTCGGTGACCCCCAGGCGGCGGGACGGACGCTCCCTGCCGCCGGTGTGACATGACCCGTCGCGGATGTCCCCGACCGCCCTCGACCTGCACCGGCTGCCTGGCCTGGGGATCATTGCCGCTGCGATTGTTCTGCGGAGCGTGTCAGTCCTTCGGCGTGAATCACGAGCCCGGTGAGTGCGCGGCCTGCCACCGGATCGTTGCGCTGAAGAAGGGATACTGCCGGCTGTGCTGGATTCAAGCCAGTCTGGAGGCCAGTACTTCACCTCAGGCGCGGGGCACCGTTTTGGAGCCGTTCCTGCGCAAGATCCGCCATCAGCAGCTCTTCCTGGCCGACTTGCAGCGTCCGCGTTCGAGGAGCTCGCCGGTCGGGCGCCGTGGGCGCCGCAGGAGTCGGCGTCCTCCGCCACAGTCGCCGCAACCCGCACCGCCCGCCGGCTGGCTGGCTGGCTCCAGCTCAAGTTGCCGATCGAGGTCCGCAGAGACTTCGGCCGCTTCGACCGGCGCCGACACGCCGACCCGACCAACCCCTGGCTGGTCCGCGCACGCCATGCCGCCAAGACCATCGGTGAGGCACGCGGCTGGACCGGCCGAGTGCTCAGCGATGTCGACCGCGGCTTGGTCATCCTGCTCAGCACCGCCGACGGTGACAAGATCCGCCACTCCGAGCTGTTCCCGGTACGGCGCGCCTATGGATTGAGTGTCGAACGCACCGTTGAGATCCTCGACCAGATCGGCCTGGTGGAAGACGATCGCATCCCAGCTTTCGAGTCCTGGCTGGAGCGCAGCCTCGCCGATCTGACCCCAGCCATTCACGCCGAGGTCGAGCACTGGCTCCGAACCCTGCGGGAAGGTGGTCCCCGATCACGGCCTCGCAGCCCTGAAACCGTGTGGGCCTACCTGCGCGCCGTGCGCCCCGCGCTGCTGACCTGGTCCGACCGCTATGACCACCTGCGGGAGGTGACTCGCGACGACATCCTCGCAGTCGACGCTCTCACTGGTCACGAGCGACATCACACGCTCAGCGTCCTGCGGTCCCTGTTTCGCCATTGCAAGAAGTCCCGCGCCTGCGGACGTGAGACGTGAGTGGGAGCTGGAAGACCTGATCGAGTGCTGGACGCTGGATGAGGAGGAGCTCGCCTTGTTGGCGAACAAGTCCGGGGCCACGCGCTTGGGCTTCGGGCTGATGCTCAAGTTCTTCGAGTTGGAGGCGCGGTTTCCTCGCCCGGGAGGACATCCCGCGGCCGGCGGTGGAGTTCATGGCTGGGCAGGTCAAGGTCGACGCGGCCTTGTTCGCCTCCTATGACTGGTCAGGCCGGACGATCAAGAATCATCGGGCGCAGATCCGGAACTTACACAGCTTCCGAGAGCCGACGATGGGCGATGAAGACAAGCTCGCGGACTGGCTGGCGGACAAGATCTGTCCGGTGGAGATGTCGCGGGACCGGCTGCGGAGCGCACTGCTGACGCGCTGCCGTGAGGACCGGATCGAGCCGCCAAAGACGACCCGGATCGAGCGGGTCCTGGGCGCGGCGGAATCGATGTTCGAGCGGCAGTTCACCGAGACGACTGTGGCACGTTTGTCGGCCACCTCGGTCGGCAAACTGCAGGAGCTGATCGTCCCCGATGACCTCACCCCGGACAGTGACACCGACACTGACACCGGGGGCGAGGGCGCCACTGAGAGCGAGGGCGAGGAGCAGGCCGCTCGGGCCGCCAGACGCGCGTTTCTGCAGGACGAGCACGAGAACATGATGGCAGCCACCCGCCACGCCGCGGAGCATGGCATGGACGCTGCCTGGCGGCTGCCCGCGGCGCTCACCCAGCCGCTGCGACTGCGCCACTGCCTGACCGACACCGCTGAGCTGCACACCCTGGCCGCCACCGCCGCCGAGCAGGCCGGCAAGCATCGGGAGGCCGCCGTCGCCCACCACAACCTCGGCGCCGTCCTGGAGCACCTGGGCCGCTACCCCCGCAGCACGGTACCCACGTCGCCGGTGCCCTCAACGGCGGCGACCAGGATCATCAGCTGGGCTCCGTCCGGCAGCTGGGCGATGCGGGTCGCGTACGCCTCCTGGATCTGGCGCGGCAGCGGCATCGGGGTGTGGGAGGTCGGCGGTGCGCGGCAGCTCGATCAGCGTGAGGCCTGCCGCTCGGGCACCGCCTCCCGCGCGAGCCGTATGGCCCAATGACAACAGGCCCCAAGGAGATTTTCCTTGGGGCCTGCTCATGCGGCCGTCACTTACCCGGCGACTGTGTCATCCCTTACAGCCGGGCACGATCCCCGCGCAGTTGGTGGGCCTGTTCTTGAAGATCTTGGTGTACAGGAGCGTAACCTTGGCACCGAGCCAGTTGTTGATGCCGCCGCCGATTCTGGCCGCCCGGTTCTCCGTGACCTTGCTGTCTGCGAGAGTCAGCAGGGTCTGGTCGGCTTGCGGGTCCTGCTCGTTGTTGATGCCGCCGCCGTCGCGGCCGGCCTGGTTCTCCTCGACCACGCTCTTGTTCAGGGTCGCGGTGCCTTCGTTGTTGATGCCGCCGCCATCCTGGCCGGAGACGTTCTCCTCGAAGGACGTACCGCTGATGGACAGCGTCCCGTCCTCGCTGTTGTTGATGCCGCCACCCTCGAGGCCGGCCCAGTTCTGCTCGAACTCACTGTCCTTGATCGTCGCGGTGCCGAGATTGTTGAGGCCGCCGCCGTCGTCGTCGCGAGCCTCGTTGTTCTCGACGTCGGTCCGCTCCAGGAAGAGCGTGCCCTGATTCTGGATGCCGCCGCCGTCCTCGTCCGCCGTGTTGCCCGTGACCTTCGTCTTTTTGAGGATCAGGATGCCGGCCGCGTTGTTGCTGAGGCCGCCGCCGTCCCCGGCCTCGCCCAGGACCGGGGTTGTGACCACATTGGTCAGCACGCGACTGCCATAAAGGGTGACGGTGCCGCCTTCATTGGAGATGCCCCCGCCGTCGCCGCCGGCCTGGTTTCCGGCGACGGTGCTGTAGAAGAGCCACAGCTTGCCCTCGTTGGCGATGCCGCCGCCGTCTCCCTCGGTGTCGCCACCGGTCACGGTGACGTCCTTAAGAGTCAGCTCGGCGTTCTCGTTGACCGCGAGGATACGGAACAGGTTCACTCCGGCTCGCGACGAGCGGATCAGGGTCGAGTCGTCGCCGATGATGCTGACTTTTCCGGTAATGGCCGGTAGAGCGTTGCCCGAGTCCGCGAAGTCGTCTTCGAAGCGATAGGCGCAGTCCTCGGCCAGCGTGACCGTGCCGCCCTGGGGGTTCGCGTTCACCAGAACGATGGCGTTGATGAGCCCAATGACGTCGCCGCAGTCTACGGACACCTTCAAAGCTGCTTGGTCGGCCATGGCTGGCGTGGCGCACCACAGGCTGAGGCTCGCCGCCGCAGCTGTTCCAGCGAGCATGAGACGCATTTTCATACGTTTCCTTTCCTGTTCGGTTCCAAGGGGGCCCACGGTTTCGTGGGAGACGAAACCGTGGGCTCCAGGGGCCCTGTCAGGCGTACCATGCGTTTCGGGTGTAACTCTTTGTGGCCGCGTGCGACATTTGTAAGTCCATACCAACGGCTGTCAGTATTTGATCTGGCCGCCTATCCTGCCGGATCGGTCAGGCGAGAAGGGGCTGTGTCTCGCTTTTGCGGTAGTTCGGACATGCAAGAGGGCGCCAGGGTTCGAGGCTGGCGGTCTGACTGCGGCAGTATTCACTAATAGGCTTGAATGCCAATTCTCGGAAAAATGGGTCGCGTCGGTTTAAAACAAGCGGATCCGGAAATCGGCTTACCGACAGATCTCGATCAGTGAACTCATTTCATCCTCACGCCGCTTGGGCGATGCGGTGGTTTTGAAGGACGGCGATGGCCTTGCACAGGTGACCAGCCTTGGACGGGCTGCAGCGGAGCTTTCGGAGGATCTTCCAGCTCTTCAGCTGGGCGTTCGCGCGCTCACCGGGTCCTCGGAGTTTGGCGTGGGCGCGGTTGGCCTGCTTCTGGGACTCGGGCTTGTCCTTGCCCTTGACCCTGCTGGCTAACTCGTGGCGCGCGTGGGGTGTGGTCCGTGACTTGGCGGTAGCTGGCGTGGATCATGAAGGGCGGCCGTTTCCCCTCATCCCGGCTGCGGTTGGAGTGTTTCGGTGTCTGTGCAGCCGCGTCCGTGGCCGGAGCTGTCGCCGCAGGTGGCTGAAGCGATCCGGGTGATGTATCGAGGACGCCCGGCTTACCTGGTTTGATCCGGGCTTCGGTCACGGCGGTGGGAGCGGCCTGCCATCTCGGCGTTTGGGCGTCACCGCCGGCCCACCGGACGACGATGACGCTGCAGCGGGCTGGTCGGGTGTTTCCTCGGTGGGACGCTGGACCTTGCCGGAGTCGGGGATGAAGAGTTCCTCGACGCCGCAGCGAGCACGACGCAGATGATGTTCAGGTCCGACAGCTTGATGCTGGCCGGCTCCCCAGACCACAGACCGGACATACGGAAGGCGCACCATCGGCGCCGATTGGCAGGGATGGCCACTCGGGGGTAAAAGATGGCGAAATACCTGGTCAGCGCACCCGTCATATCCGAACAAAGGTGGACAGGCGCAACGGTCCCCGCTGTGTCGCGGTAGGTGGGCTCGGGTAGGCGACGTTCGTCTGCCTAGCTCGGAGTTCAGCATGACGGCCACTCGCCCGCGTGCGCCAGCGGCCGTCGCCTTGATGTGGCGTTCCGTGGCGACATCCGACCGTGCTCCTCGCGTTGGTCAGCGTCCTGTACGGTGTGGCGCAGCTCGTGGTGGTCTCACCTCGGATGGGCATCGGCTGGGACGAGGCCATCTACGCGAGCCAGTACGCGGCCCACGCGCCGCCTGCGCCCTTCAGCGCGCCCCGCGCGCGGGAGGTTCCGCTGCTGGTCGCCCCGGTGGTGGCGGTGACCGACTCGGTGTTCGCGTTGCGCCTTTTTCTGACCGCGGTGTCCTCCCTTGCCCTGTTCGGCGCGTTCCTCGTCTGGGTGCGCGTGCGCGCTGAGCGGTCCGTTCCGCTCGCGGCGCTGCTGTTCGGCGGGTGCTGGTTGTCGCTGTTCTATGGTAACGAGGCCATGCCGAATTTGTACGTCGCGCTTGGCGGGGTCGCGGTCACCGGCTTGGTCGTGCTGGCCGTCCGCTCCCGCTCGGTCGCCGGGATCACCATCGGCCGCTCTGGACACGCGGTGATCGGCCCCGCCGAGCCGGTCACCCGTTCCTGGGGGGGTGCCGGCCGGGCTGGCCGGATCGCTGGCCGTCGTGTCGTTGATGCGGCCCTCGGATGCGCTGTTCCTGTCGCTGCCGCTCGCCTGCGCGGCACTCGTTGTGCTCGGGCGGCGCGCGCTCGTACCGCTCGCCGCCATCGTGGTGGGACTGGCCGTCGGCTGGGGGCAGTGGCTGGTGGAGGCGGAACTGAGTTACGGTGGCATCGCCGCCCGGCTGCGCGAGGCGAGCAAGGCCAACGTGACCGGCCTGACCGTGTCCCTTGTGGAGCATGCGCGGGCGTTGGACGGCCCGTCTTTGTGCCGGTTCGGCGTGAAATGCGGTGACGTCTCGCCGGTCGCGCTGGCATGGGCGCTGGCCATCCCCGCGATGACCGTCCTCGGCCTGTGGTTGGCCCGGCGTGCTCACCGTCTCGGCCCCGTCTTGCTGGCCACGATCACCGGTGTCACGATCGCTCTACCGTACCTGTTTTATGTCGGTTACGTCGCTCCGCGCTTCCTGATGCCGGCATATGCCCTGCTGTCGCTGCCGGTCGCGGGGGCCGTAACGGCGCTGCGACCGCGCGGCCGGTGGTGGGTTCCGGTCATCGTGCTGCTGGCCGTCGGGGTGCTCGCCCACCTGACGCTCCAAGGCACGTACGCGCATCGGATAGCGGCCCACACCCTCCGGGACAGGGCGCGGATGGGCCTGGCTGTGGAGGAGCTGCGCCGCCTGGGGGTGCGCCCGCCCTGCGTGATCTACGGCCAGGCTGGCGCGCAGATGGGATACCTGCTCGGCTGCGACGCGCTGGCCATCGCCCAGCGGTTCCCCGACCGCCTTCCGGCCGGCATCCGCCAGGCCATGGAACGCGGAAACCGGCTGGTCATGGTCCACACCAGCGTGCCCCTGCCGCCGTATGCCAGAGCCTGGAGGCAGACCGACCTGCCCGGCCGCTGGAAGGCCCGCTTCGCACCCTGCACCAGAGCACCGACGATGGCGTAGACCTCGTTGTACGGACGGGTGGCGGCATCAGTGTCGAGATCGCGACTCACGACCAGGGTGCGCGCGGCCATGCGCTGCAGTCCTCCTTCGGCCAAGGTTTTAGCCGCAGCAAAAGAGAGATGCCATACGTTGGCCTTGTGCGATCGTGACGTTGACCTCAGTATCGGCCAGCGTTGCCGCGCGCCTTTCTAGGCTGAGGGGCATGCGACTGCGGTGGATGACGAGCATGGTGGTTGCGACCGCCATCGCCGCGGCCTCCTGCGGTGCGCCGCCCGCCCCCATGGGGGCGGTCCCCGAGTCCGCGTCGCCGCTGCGGTCGCCACCGCGGCAGCAGCACGTCCAGGCACCCGCGCGCGAAACACCCACTGACGTCTACGCCCATGACAGGCCAGGAATGCTCAGCCCGCGGGTCAAGAACCTGACCCCTCGCGTGTACGTCCCCAACAGCGAGTCGAACACGGTGGACGTCATCAACCCGCGAACCTTCCGCGTTGTGCACCGCTACCGGGTCGGCGCCCTGCCCCAGCACGTCGTGCCCTCCTGGGACCTGAAGACGCTGTGGGTCAACGAGAACAAGGGCAACCGGCTCACCCCCATCAACCCGGTCACGGGCCGCCCTGGCAAGCCGGTGCCCGTGGGCGATCCGTACAACCTGTACTTCACCCCCGACGGCTCGTACGCCCTGGTCATGGCCGAACGCAACAACCGCCTCGACTTCCGCGACCCGCACACGATGCGCCTGATCCGCTCCCTCGACCTGCCGTGCAGGGGCGTCAACCACGGCGACTTCACCGCCGACGGATCCGTCTTCCTGGCCAGCTGCGAGTTCTCCGGCCAGCTCGTGGCGATCGACTGGCGGCGCCACCGCGTGAAGAAGGTGATCAGCGTGCGGGCGGGGAACATGCCGCAGGACGTCAAGCTCTCGCCCGACGGCCGCCGCTTCTACGTCGCCGACATGATGGCGGGCGGCGTGTGGATCATCAACGCCACCACCTTCCGGCAGGTGGGCTTCCTGCGCACCGGCAAGGGCGCGCACGGCCTGTACGTCAGCAGGGACTCGCGGCTGCTCTACGTCTCCAACCGGGGCGAGGGGACGGTCTCCGTCGTCTCGTTCACCCGTCGCAAGGTGGTCGAACGATGGCGGATCCCAGGCGGCGGCTCACCCGACATGGGCGGGGTGTCGGCGGACGGCAAGCAGCTCTGGCTCTCCGGGAGGTACCACGGAGTCGTCTACGTCTTCTCCACCGAAACCGGCAAACTCCTCCACAAGATCAAAGTCGGCCAGGGGCCGCACGGCCTCTGCTTCTACCCCCAGCCCGGACGCTACTCCCTCGGCCACACCGGCGTGTTCCGATGACCGGCCGCCGAGGCTCACCGGCTCTGCGGAAACCTGGACGCACAGGAAGATCTTTTAGGAGTTCGTCGCGTGGCCACAGAGCCGGGCGCGCGATGATGCCGCGTGCCGAACGAACATGCAGGTCGCGTGCCCAGTCGAAAAGGGGCGAAGCGGGCGGTTGATCGTGGCGGCGCGGATGGCGCGCGTACCGGACCGCACCCATGGTCGAAGGCTGAGCGTCAGACGCGGGTCTTGCGCTCTGGGAAGGCGATGGTTGCCTCTGCCGGTCACCGCGGCAGGATGATGCGAACCACGGCCCCTGCGCTCGCCGGCTGATTCGCCGCCTCGGCGCTCCCTTCGTGAGCTTCGGCCACGGCTTGCACGATCGCCAGGCCCAGCCCCGCGCCCTCGCCGTCGCGGGTGCGGGTGTTATCGGCACGGCGAAACCGTTCGAACGCGGAAGGAAGGAAGCCCTCAAGGAAACCGGGCCCGGAATCGATCACCTCGATAAGGATCCGGCCGTCCTGGCGACGCGCGCGGACGATGATGTCACCACCCGGCGGCGTGGCGCGGAGCGCGTTGTCCAGGAGATTGTCCAGGGCCTGGCGTAGCCGGTCCGGGTCGATGTCGGCGGTGATACCGGCTGGGGCGTCGACTCGCAGGCCGACAGCGCGCCGGCATGCGCGCTTGGTGA
This sequence comes from Nonomuraea roseoviolacea subsp. carminata, assembly GCF_024172185.1. Classification (GTDB taxonomy): domain Bacteria; phylum Actinomycetota; class Actinomycetes; order Streptosporangiales; family Streptosporangiaceae; genus Nonomuraea; species Nonomuraea roseoviolacea. Next base: position 8,612,476 of record NZ_JAMZEC010000001.1, on the reverse strand, counting down.
CGGCGTCCACCGCCCTGCTCAGGATGGGAGCGAGCGGCAGCCGCTGCGGCCGGGCGAGCGGGACACCCTCATCGCTCTGCGCCAGGAACAGCAGATTGTCGGCGAGCCGGCTGAGGCGCCGGCTTTCCTCCGCGGCGTTGTCCACCGCCGCGGCCAGCTCGGCCCGGCTACGGCCCGGCTTGGCGGCGAGTTCCAGCTCCGCCTGCAGGACGGCCAAGGGGCTGCGCAGCTCATGCCCGGCCTCGGCGACGAACCGGCGTTGTCGTCGCATGGCCTCCTGCAGGCGGGCAAGGAGATCGTTGAACGTATGGCCCAGCCGAGCGATCTCATCACGCGTAGCCGGCACTTCCAGACGGGACGCGGGGTCTCGGACATGCATGTCCTCCGCCGCCAGCCGCATCCGTTCCACCGGTCGCAGAGCCGTGCCGGCCAGTAGCCACACCCCGGCAGTGCCGAGCAGGACGAGGCCAGCGACGGCCGCCAGCAAGTCCCGGCGTACCCGGGCGATGGCGCTCTGCGACGGTTCCAGCGACCCGCCGACGACAATGGTCCACTTTCCCGTAGGGCGGGCCACGGGCTCAGCCCGCAGCCGCAACACTTCGCCGTTCAGACGGCGGGTGAGATAGCCGGCCGAGCGCCGTGCGGTGGCCAACTCGGCGGCGTTCAGCAGCGGTCGCCGGCCGGTCGCCTCCGATGCCTCAACCAGCTCTCCAGAAGGGGCGAAGATCTGGGCGAAGGTCGCCCTTGAGGAGGTAAGACGTTCCGGTTCGTCCTGGAAGTTCAACTCGGTGCCGGCCTCGGGCACCACCTGCGCGATCTCCCCCGCGCGCGCCTGCAGCGCAGTGTCCATCGACGTGATCAGACCATCGCGCAGCTGCCGCTCGAACACGATCCCCCCGGACACGGCCAACACCGTCGAGGCGACGAGGTACACGACGAGCAGCCGCACCCTTATCGGCATGTCAGCCTCCGCGCGGTTCTCGCAACCGGTAGCCGAAGCCGCGCACGGTCTGCAGATCGCTCCGCCCGAAAGGCTGGTCGATCTTCCTGCGCAGCAGCCCGACGTACTGGTCAACCACATTGGACACGCCGTCGTAGGCGAAGTCCCACACATGGTCAAGGATCTGCGTCCGGGTCAGCACCTCGCCGGGATGCCGCAGGAACAGCTCCAGCACCGCGAACTCCTTCGCGGTGAGCTCGATTTCCGCAAAGGCGCGCCACGCCTGCCGAGACGCCGGATCCAGCCGCAGATCGCCCACCTGCAGCACGGCGGGACGCTCATGCGCGCCACGCCGCACCACCGCCCGCAGCCGCGCCGTCAACTCGCTGAAGGAGAACGGTTTCACCAGGTAGTCATCGGCGCCGGCGTCCAAACCTCGGACCCGGTCGGCCACGGCGTCACGGGCGGTCAGCATCAGCACCGGTGCCCAGCGCCCGGCGGCACGCATCCGGCGGCAGACCTCGAATCCGTCATAGCCCGGAATCATCACATCCAGCACGATGACGTCGTAGGCGCATTCGGACACCTGCCAGATGGCGTTCTGGCCATCCGTGGCGAGATCGACGGCGTAGCCCTCCTCCGCCAGGCCACGCCGGAGCAGGACACCCATCCGGATGTCGTCCTCGACCACCAGCACCCGCATATAACCGATGCTAGGCCCCGCACATGTAGAGCCCGTGTACGCCCCTGCGTCAGCCCGGCCGTGACGCTTCACCGTCCTTACATCAACGCGGAGCTACGGTCGTAACTCGTCGACACGATGTCGAAAGGAGATGACTGGACGATGCGAACATTTCTGATGACCCTGGCCGCGCTTGCCGTCGCCACGATCACCATGCTGGGACTCGGCTCGAATGCCGCGTCCTCCGCCACGGTGCGCTCGGACATCGCGGGCACCGCGTCCATCACACAGGTCCACCCGACCCCGCTGACGGCCACCACACAGCCGCCCGACCCCGACGAGAAGTCGGGCGAGCACGAGGGCAACAACGCCAAGGCCGAAGGCGACACCCACGAGGATGCCAAGGGGCAGGGCGTCGAGCACCAGTGCCCGCCAAACTGTGACACCGCGCACGGAGAAACGCCCTGATCACTGCGACGCCGAGTGGGCGCCGTTGCAGGAGGGCGCTCATGCGCGCCAGCCGGTCTACGTGTGCAAGCTCCAGCCGGGGCATTCGGGCGCTCATGGGGCGCCGCCACCACCGGCACCGGCACGTTCGTGCCGCCCTGGACAGGCCGGGCGAGACCGCAGGAGCACAGCGGTTTCGCCCGGCCGGCGTCCGGCACCAGGCGGGTGCGCGGCCGCCTCCTGCGCCACGGCCACACCGCCGCTCTCCTGCAGAACACCTGACGGAGCGGCAAAGGCGACGGGCAGGCCTGTCAGCAACCGTGCGCAAATTTCGCCGCCGGACACGCCAACGGCATCGCGGCTTGGTCAAGCCGATCGTCCAGCTGGTCCATGGCCGCCAAGGCACCCACGAGCGTGACCGTGGTGAGCAGGAGCAACCCGACGGCGACAGCGCGGCGCGGGCGCGGCGCCGGAGTCAGCAGGGCGGTCGCGCGCTTGGCGACCTGCCCGTCGGTGGCCGACAGGCTGACGGGTGACATGCCGGTGGACCCGAGGCCACGGCCGCCGGCATCGCCCGCGGCTCGCAGCGCGGCCGCCTTGGCGAGGGCGGCGCGGGCCAGCGCCTGGGCAACCAGGTGACGGCTGCCGACCTGACGTGCTGCGGCCTCGTCGGCGGCACGCTCGACCGCGAATCGCACAGCGCGAGCAGTGGGGCGCAGGAGGGGGTTGGCCGCGCAGGCGAGTTGCGCCAGCTGGATGTGGACGTGGTGCCGACCGGACACGTGAGCCGCCTCGTGGGCGAACACGACGCGGCGTTCGTCATCGTCCAGAGCGCGCAGCAGAGCGGTTGTCACGACGACGCGTGCGGGGGCTCTGGGCAGCGCCGGCACGCTATATGCCTCCGGCAGGCTGTCAGGCACGACGACGACCCCGTCGGGCCCCGGCATCAGTCGCCGGGACGCCCGCGCTGCTCTGAACAGGTCACGAACGATACGCACGGTCGTGGTCACAGCTGCGGCGAGCAGGGACGCGGCGCAGATTCCGGCCGCCGCCTCGGCTTCCACGGGCCACGGCTGCTCGTGGCCGAGCCGTCCCGCCGACCAGCTCCCGAGCAGCGCCACCTGCGGGACCTGCGCGAACGACCAGAAACCCAGCGTGGTCAGCACGATCCCGGCGCCCAGGGCCACGACCACCATCACGGCCGGTACCAACCGGACGGTGGCCCCCGGTGGCAGGGTTCGGGCCATCCATGGGCCGAGAAGGCCGAGCACGAGATTCGCCACCAGCGGTGACCACACCAGCCACGCCATCGCTTACTCGCCGGCCGACGTCGGGTTGTCGTCCGGCCCACCGCTGTCATCGGAGCGGGCAGGCTTCCCGTGGCGGCTGGCTTCGAGATCGCGCAGCAGCTCGGTGAGCAACTGCTCATCCTCGGAACCGAGATCGGCGATGAAATGGGCCAAGACGCCGGCACGGTCGTCACCCGTGCTGAAAACCCGGCGCATCTGCGCGGCCACGGCGATCGTTTGCGCCATCCCGGCATCGGACGCCACTCGGTAGGCGTACGCGCGGCCGGCGGGCTCTCGCTCGGCCAGCCCTCTCTTGTGCAGCCGCGCGAGAGTCGTCATGACCGTGGTGTAGGCGAGTTCTGTGCCCAGCCGGGTCAGAACCTCACCGGGGGTCAGCGGCCTATCGGCCGCGGTCAGGCAGTCGAGGATCGCCTGCTCGAGGACGCCAGGCGGACGCCGCCCCGACATCCGTCGCCGAGGTTCTTCCCCCGGCTGCCGCGGTTGCGACGTGGTCATGTCCATCACCCCAGGCATCTACTACAGGCCTCAATCGTAGGATGCCTCACCCGCGCGGGTGACGTCGAGCCATGAGCGGGTCAGCCCTGCTGGTGATTCAGGGTCTTCTCGAGGGTTTGCAGCGCTGTGGTGCATTGTGCCTGGGCCGGGTGGTCAGCTCGCAGCGCGGTCAGCGCTCCGTCGATCGCGTCGTCCAGGGCGTGCCACTCACTGGGGGAGCGGGGCTTGAGGCCGGCCTCCGCGGAGTCCCAGGCCACCTCGAGATCCTTGATCCGAGTCTTCGCACCGGCGAGATCACCCTTGGCGGTCAGCGCGTTGACGTCGTCGACGATGACCGCGAAGGAGGACAGGTCCCCGAGCTTGGCCGACACCACATGCCGTGCCTGCGGAGTCTTCGCCGACGTCCGGCCCTTCGCCGCCGTCCCCGGCGAGTCGGCGGACGCCGTTGAGGCGGGAGGCTGGTCGGCGGCGCCGGCCGACATCCAGCCGCCGATCCCGACGACGGCGGCGATGCCGGCGGCCGCCCACATCAGGTCCGCCGGGCGGCCAAGGCTCGCCCGGCCCGACTTGCCTTCGGCGTGCGCGTCCGTACGGCGGGCTCTGGTCGCGACCACCTGCTCGCGGGCGGCGAGCACGACGATGGTGGCGAAGAACAGCACGCTGGTCCGGGTCGCGCCCAAGCCGAGACCGCCGAGCCCGTCGTCCTGGGTCAGCAGGTCACCGACGGCGGCGCCCAGCGGGCGGGTCAGGATGTAGGCGGCCCAGAACGCCGGCACCTGCCAGGCCTCGACCCGCCACAGCAGCAGCGTGAGGAGGAAGGCGCCGCCGAACAGCAGTGCGCCGTTGCGGAACCCGATGCTCAACGCCTCGGTGGCCAGATCGCCGGCCGCGGTGCCCAGAGCGAAGGTGGTCAGGATGGCGCCCCAGTAGAACGCCTCTCGCCGGGGCGTGTTGATCGCGGTGATCGACAGGGTCATCTCCTGCCGGTACCAGATGGCGAACACCACGGCCAGCAGCACCGCGAACAGCGTCGTACTGACGTACAGGCTGATCCCGAGGGTGTCGGTGAGGAAGTCGGTGATCTGCGTCCCCGAGATGCTCACCAGGACCACGCTCAGCCAGTAGATCCACGGGGTGTAGCGGCGGGAGGACAGCTGCAGCGCCAGGGCCGCTGCCAGCACGACGAACACCAGACCATCGGTGACCACCGGACCCAGCCCGACGTTGACCGACAGGTAGTCGGCGAACGTCTCCCCGACCGTCGTCGAAAGGATCTTGATAACCCAGAAGGTGGCGGTGACCAGGGGCACCTTGTTCGCCATTCGCTGCCGCGACCGGGTTGGGGCAGAGGTTGACACCATGCGCACGCTCCAGACGGGAAGGGGATGTCGTCGCCGGCAAGGTCCACGGGTACAACACCCGATGACGCCGGCCAGCCAGATACTACTCGCGCCAATAGTAGCAAGTGGGCAAACCTCCGGACTCGTCCACCGGACCCGACTCGCGGGACGCCGACGGCGAGCAGACGACGGCCTTGCGAAGCTCGCGGCGCCCTGGATCGAGCCGAAGGCAGGAGCCGAGTTCCTGCGCGAGCAGGGGCTGCGACCTGACATGGTCCGGTTGCCCGGCACCCACGCACACCGGAGCGCGCCCGCCGACCGTCGTCACGGACGGCGGCCCGTCGTGCTGAGGTTGCCAGAGTGTGGCACCCGTGCTGTATTCACCCGGCAGCGACGCACCCCGCTTGGTCAACACCATCGTGGCCGAGGAACTGGCCAGCCGGGGATAGGTGGTGGTCACGATGTGCCACACCGTTGACAGCGTGGTCGAGACGAAGTGATCATTGCCCAGGCCGCTTCGCTGCTCGGCTGGAACGCGGGTGAGCTCGCCGAACAGATCGGCACGCTGGCCCCGCCCGGAATTAGCCGTCATCACGCAGTTCCACTGCCCGGCGGCGGCGGGCGGCTTCCTGCTGGGCCGCTGCCTTGCCTTCTGGACGGAGAGCGGATCGGCGGCCGCAGAGCCGCCACGCTCTATGCGGGGCTTACGCGGGACTGCAGTTCTCGAGACCGGTCGGTGGTACCGGCGAGCCAGAAGACCGCCAGCTCCATGTGCTCGACGCCACGTACGGATGCGCCAGAAGGTCCGCCTCGTGCCTCGGCCGCTTGCAGCAGGCCGAGAGTCAGTTCCCCGGACTTCACCATCAAGCGCACTCTGCGTGTCGGGCCGTGGCTCACGCTTCCAACATGTGGCACGGACCAGCCCGACGCAACGGCCGACGAGCGAAGTCCGTCCGCCAAACGGCCGGCGGTCTCCTGTTTCACCGCAGCGCGTGGACCTCGGGATAGAGCCGGGCGCCGGCCAGGAGCGAGGATGCCTGATGACGGACTGCCCGGTCGGCGAACTGAGTGATGTAGGCGTTCTGGATGCGCAGGCCGCGCGCTCCGTCGATGGATTCCAGCGGGAACAGGGCGCGGATCGGCGCCGCCAGGTAGATCACGGCGTAGTCGGTGAAGTTGAAGTGGCCGGTTCCGGCGATCTCGTAGCGCCAGACGGGGCCGGTGCTCGCGGCAAGCCATTGCCGGGTTCTGTCGCGCATGCCGCGGTTCTCCGCGTCGTCGGCGCGGCAGGTTCCGGTGACGCATGAGTTCTCGCCGCCGAGGATCAGCGCTGGGGCGCGCAGGCCGGTACGCGTGACGCCGCCGTGCAGAGCTCCGTCCAGGTCGACCGCGCCCGCGCAGGACGGGTCGTCGTGGCAGGCCTGGAATGCGGTCGCGCCGCCGAAGGAGTGGCCGATGTACAGCGGGTGGCTCGCGTCGACGTGCCCGGCCAGGGTTGTGTCCCGGTCGAGTGCGACGGCGCGGGCGGCGACGAAGCGGGCGTCCGCCGTCCACACGCCGATCAGCTTGTCCGCGGTTTTGTCCTCGTCGATGTCGTCGGGCTTGCCAGCCGGCGTGCTGGTGACCGCGTGGCCGTGCAGGACGGTGACGTTGGCGCTGTAGGTCGGGGTGAGGCTCGCCACGACGTAGCCGTGGCTGGCCAGTTCCTGAGCGAGGGAGCTGAACACCGGCGCGTTCAACCCCATCCCGGGCGCGAGCACCACCAAGGGGAACCGTCCCGGCGCCACGGCGGCGGCGTCAACGGCCCGGGTACGCACGGCCGCGAAGCTGCCCTCGCCGAGGCCGGGCAGCGGCGTCGGGATGTGCTGCCGCGCCCACTCGCCAGGCGTGTAGGGCGCACGCGGCCCGCCGGCGTCCCGAAGGGTGGGGTACCAGATCCATATCGACAGCTCACGTGGCAGGCCGGGCCGCGGCGCGAGCGGGTCCGTCCGGCTGCTGTCGGTCCATTCCCGGATCAGGCGCCCGACCCCGTACGCGCCGGTCGGGGCGGGCAGGTCCTGCGGCAGTACCCTTCGTATGATCACCACGCCCAGATACCCGACGACCAGCGCGACGAGCACGAGCGGCATCCCGGCCAGGATCCGGGAGAGGCGCCGCCTGCGGGTCCTGAAGGCCTGAACCAGCAGCATGACCAGGGCGACGATGGCCGCCGATCCCGCGATGAGCCGGCTGATCCGGCCAAGGGTGTCGGGCGGGTAGTCGAGCAGGTAGCCGATCCTGTCGCGGAAGGCGATGGTGACGGGAACGCTCGCGGCCGCGCCGTACAGCGCCGCCCACACCACCGGTGGGCGACGGCGCGGCTCTGTTGAGGGGCACGACGAGCATCCGAACGAAAAGTCCCGCTAGCAGAGCAGCGTTGAGCGGCTTGCCGTGACTTTCCGTTCAAATGCGTCTCGCCGAAGGGTTTTCGCAGGTCATGACGGATGCAGTCGGGTGGCCTGAACGGCTGCTGTAACACGGGCGGCGTACACGCGGTGCGCCTTGCGCTCGGTCGGCCCGGCCTCGGCAAGGGCGGCGCTCTGCTCCAGCGCGGCGCGGTGCAGTGCGAGCGGGGCCGTGATGCGGACCGAGTAGCCGCGGCCGCGGCGGATGGTCTGCCCGGAGGCGAGGGCCTGGCGGACGGTTTCATCGCCAGTGGTACGCAGGTGATCGGCGAGCAGTCCCGGCAGATCGAGGGTCGCGTCCAGGTCCGATGCGGGCATGCGATGCTGCTCGCCGGTGTTGGTCGGCGGTGCGTCGGGCAGGTTGCGGGCGCCGGCGGCGTCCAGGACGCGGCGGATGGTCTTGGGGGCGACTCGGTGCTTCCGGGCCAGGGCCTTGATGGCGACGCCCTGCCGGTACTCCTCGACGATAGTGATGGCCTTGTCGTGGTCGAGGGCGGCAGGGCGGCCGAGGGTCTTGCTGGCGGCCTGGGCGGCGGCGACGCCTTCCCGGGTGTTCTCGCTGATCATGTCGCGCTGGAACTCCAGGACGGCGGCCAGGACGGAGACCATCATTTTGGTGCCGGGGTCGTCGCTGGCCAGGTCGATGCCGGACAACAGTCCGGATTCGACGCGCAGGTGGAGGCCGCGGCGGATGAGCACGGGGCGCAGAGCGAGGATGTCGGCGACGGAGCGGAACAGGCGGGCGGCGTCGGCGATGCGGATGGTGTCGCCGACGGCGGCCTCGTGCAGCAGTGTGGTGAAGCCCGCGCGGTCGAGGGAGAGTTGCCGGCTGGAGGTGGCGGGGTCTTCGTAGACTGGGGCGCCGGCGGCCAGCAGAGCGGTGAGGGCGTGCCGCTGGCGGGCGTCGGTCTGCTTGTCGGTGGAGTGCCGCAGATAGACCCGGTCAGCCACGCCCGGCATCCGCGGAGTGGTTGCTGGTGAAGGGGATCTCCGTGCCGTTGTAGTTGGCCTGCTTGACCAGGGCCACTTCCCTTCCCGAAGGTCGGCCTTGGAGTAGCCGGTGGGTATCTGCGACCACTTTAAGGGGGCGGAAAGGGGAGGCGGAAGTCTGTATCGGATTCCATTGGATCGACCGGCCGTTTCCGCAGGTGGTGGACGGCGGCTTGATTGGATCCGCCCGTGGGGGCGCAATCGACCGGATTCGCCCCCACGGGCGGATTGGCTCGTGCTGGATCGTGCGACGGATACCAGCCGAGTCGGCGCGGACCCTCCGCTCCCTCAACTGGTCGTCAGGACATTGTCCAATGCCCGCCGATGCTCGGAGCTGACCGCTGACTACGGTGGAGGGTTGATCGTCAATGAGTGAGGGGTGCGAAGACGTGGATGTGTATGAGGCCGTGGACAGTCGCCGGGCTGTGCGGGCGTTCAGCGATAAGCCGGTGCCCAAGGAGACACTCGAACGAGTGTTGGCGACAGCGACGCGGGCTCCGTCGAGCGGGAATCTCCAGCCGTGGCATGTGTACGTCGTGACCGGCGAGCCCTTGGCCGAACTCAAGAGGCGTGCGACGGCCAGGGCTCGGGCGGGAGACCCGGGTGATGAGCGGGAGTATCCGATGTACCCGGCCGAACTGACCTCGCCGTATCTGGACCGCTTTTCCGCCGCAGCCGCACAGCGGTACGAAGCGCTGGGAATCGAGCGTGACGCCCCCGACAGGCCCAAGAAGATCGCCGCCTTGAACTCGGAGGCGTTCGGGGCGCCAGTCGTACTGTTCTGCTACCTGGACCGGACGATGGGGCCCGGACAGTGGGGGGACGCAGGGATGTACTTGCAGACGGTCATGCTGTTGCTGAGAGCGGAAGGGTTGCACAGTTGCCCCCAGGTGATGTGGACGATGTATCGCAAGACTGTCAGCCAGATGGTTGGAGCCGATGACGGGCTCGTACTGTTCTGCGGTGTCTCGGTGGGGTTCGAGAAGGAAGGCGTGCCACGGCTGCGTACAGGGCGAGCGGACATGATGGAGACAGTGAGCTTCATCGGAGTGTGAGCGCCAGGCGGTCAAGATCCACAGGACCGGATTTCCTGGCCAGGCTCGCCGACTGACCGACGCTCATGACATGAAGCTCATCTCGCGCTGCTGATGGCCGGCTCCAAGATGCCCAGATGAGGGCGCGGCACAGGAAGGACTGCGATGCACGGCCGCCCAGAGGCGCACCAGTCGGCAATCGAGCGGGCGTTCACCGAGCACCGCAGCCTGCTGCACGCTGTGGCCTACCGGGTGCTCGGCAGCGTCACCGAAGCCGAAGACGTGGTGCAGGACGCGTGGTTGCGCTGGAGCCGCGTCGATGTGGCGACCGTTGCGGACGCCGAAGGCTATCTGGTCCGGGTAGCCACCCGGCTGGCGATCGACCGGCTGCGCAGCGCGCGTGTGCGGCGGGAGTCCTATGTGGGATCGCGGCTGCCCGAGCCGATTCTGACCGATGCGGATGCTGCGCAGAACGCCCTGCTCAAAGAGTCAGTGTCGACGGCGATGCTGCTGGTGCTGGAGACGCTCTCCCCCGTGGAACGCGCGGTATTCGTGCTCAGCGAGGCCTTCGGGTACGGCCACCACGAGATAGCGCACTTCGTCGGGCGCAAACATGCGACAGTGCGCCAGATAGCGCTCCGCGCCAGGAAGGCGGTGGAGACGCGGCACCGCCGCTATGACACCGATCAGGCGACCAGGCGGCAGGCCACCGAGCGGTTTCTGGCGGCCTGTCTCGGCGGCGACCTGAAGGCCCTGATGGAGGTATTGGCGCCGGATGTGACCATGGTGAGCGACGGTGGCGGATTCACCGGCGCCCCTCGCACCGCCATCCACGGCCGCGAGCGTGTAGCCCGCGCCGTCGTCCTGTCGGCACAACGGCCGCACGGCTCGCGGGCGCAGGTTTTCCAGGTCAACGGCGGCCCGGGAATCATCATCCACGCCGGGCGCACACCGGTGCTGGCGGTCACCTTCCACCTGGTGAAGGGAACGATCGAGGCGATCCATGTGGTCAGCAATCCGGAGAAGCTGACCGGCGTCGCGCTGTAACACAGATCACACGGTGATCCGTCACTCCTTGGGCAGCCGTCTCGTCCGTGAGGCGATCAACTACTCGATCGTTCTCATGGAAAAGAGAAAATCTCGATGTTCGCCGTCTATCTCACGATCACGCTCCTCGTCGCGACGCTCAACGGCATGGCGGCCATCGCCAACCTCATCGGCCACGACTACCCCAAGAGCCAGGCGGACAAGTTGGGCGTTGCCCCGGTCCTGGATGCGCCCGTTGGGGGTGCTGCTGGCCGCCGGGGCGCTGGGGTTGCTGGCCGGCATCGCCGTACCGCTCCTGGGCACGCTCACGGCCAGCGGGCTCGTGCTGTACTTCCTCGGCGCGTTCGCAGCACACCTGCGGGCCAGGGACCACCACTTCGCCCCCTGGACCCTCTTCTTCTGCGCGGCAGTGGCCGCGTTGGCCGTCAACCTGACGTGCCGCTGAGTCTGCCGAGCGGAGGCATGCCTCGACGGCGTCGGCGTAGATCGCCGGGCGATCGACGTTCAGCGGAAGACGGCGGCGCTGCCGGGCATTGAGACGGTCTCTCTCAGGATCGTCCCCCGCGGGAGAGCGCCGTCGGGCTCGGAGGGTCGCAGCGGTCGACGATCAACCTCTCGGCCGATGGTTCAGCGGCTCACTGCCCTTTCTCTCGCCAGTTCTGCCCCCTCGAAGGCCGACTCGAGGACGACCGCCGGGACCGCCAGATTACCCGCCAGTTACTTTGCCCCTCGCCGTAGCTTCGGGAGCGCTCTTACATCGTCGAGCGAATCCACCGTATCGTTCTGCTACGCCGTACCAGAACATGGTTCAGCCGCCTGAACGGGTCTAAATCAGTCCAGTCAATCTCGCGAGAAACCACCGTTTTCCAGCCCACGAAAGTAGCTACTTGGGGCTCTGGGGCTAGAGAATCTCCTCCTCCCAGTCCGGCTCGTCGGGGTTGCGGAGCTGCCGGACGCCGGCGGGGCCGAGGTCGGGCTGGGCGAAGGAGTAGCTGCCGATCACGTTGATGTGCTGACGGACGAAGGGTGACAGGCGTGCGACGTCTTCTTCGGCCATGGGGTAGCCCTCGGCTTTGAGCTGATCGAGAGCCCGGTCCATGTAGAAGGTGTTCCACAGCGTGACGCAGTTGAGCACCAGGCCGAGCGCGCCGAGCTGGTCTTCCATGCCCTTGTAGTAGCGCTGGTAGATCTCGCCCTTTCTGCCGTGGAAGATCTTTCCCGCCAGTGCGTGGCGGGATTCTTGCAGGTTGCGTACGCCCTTGATGTCGCGCCGGTAGGGCTCCTCGACGGCGTAGGTGAGGATATGGAGGGTCTTGAAGATCCGCCCGTAGTGGGCGATCGCCTCCCCGAGCGGGGTCGGGTTGCCGTCCCGCTGGATCATGCGCATCACGTCGAAGGCGCGGATCTCGCCGGTGTAGATCGACACCACGACGCGCAGGATGTCGCTCCAATGCCGCTTGATCTTTTCCAGGTCGATCTTCCCGCGCGCGAACCGGGACAGGCTGCCGTAGTCGGCGTCTTGGATGCGCCAGCCCTTCTGATCGGGGATATCGGCCAGCGCGGGCCGGTACTGCATGCCCAGCAGGTGGACCAGGCCGAACACGACGTCGCTGTAAGATCCGGTGTCGGTCACCAGAACTTCGGGGCGCGGTCCGCCATCTCTCCGGAACGCCACATCGATCATGTGGAGCGAGTCGCGCACGGTCCCGGTGACGACCTTCGCCCCGAGCCCCACCCCACGGTCGTTGATCATGTTGAGCCACGTGACTCCGCGCGAGCGGCCGAAGTACTTCTTGTTCGGGCGGGTGTAGATCGAGGGCACCGGGACCACGAACCGCATCCCGTCGATTGCCGCGACCAGCCCACCGCCGAGTGCCTCGGCGAAACCGATCTTGCCCTGCTCATCAATGAGCGGACCGTTGGCCAGGGTGTAGGTCTCCGCCGACAGGTAGTTCTGCACCACGTGCGACAACCGTCCGCGCTCCAACGCCGGCGTGCCCGCCTTCACCACCGGCGCGTACCCGATGTTCAGCGCTTGGGCCGTCAGGCAGGCCGCGACCGAGACGTGGAAGTCGGAGAGCTTGCTCACCCCGCCAGCCACCGAGGTGAACGCGGCCTCGAACTCCGGAACGCGGCCCATCACCTCCAGCAGTAGCTCGGGCAGGTCCACCCGTGGCAGCATCGCGAGGACCCGCTTGCGCAGGTCGATCAGGGACGGTGGCTCCGGGAGGGCGGCCAGCTTGGCCACGTGCAGCCGTCCCTCCCCGTCCACGCTCACATCCACGCCGTCCTGTCCGACCCGGCCCGCGACATCGTTGAGCGCCAGATGCAGCACCAGCGCGTGCTCGGCGAGCAACTGCCCGGGGTCCTCAGGTAGCTGCAAGTCCACCAGCGCCGGCCCCTTGGCCGCCTCCCACTTCGCACCGTCCAGCAGTTGCCCGCGTGGATCCCGCCAGCGCGCCGAGGCCTCGGCATAGACGTCGCGGCGCTTGAGGTGCCGGTGAAACTGGGTGAGCATGCACATGGTGTAGGCGTTCTTGTCCACGGTGCTGCCGTTCGGCAGGCTCTTGAACACCAGCCGCTTCCAGGACCCGGTCACCAGGTCGGGGTCGATGTCGGCCTCGGTCACCTTCTTCTTGCATCCGTCCAGCAGCCGGGGCAGTTGCTTCATCGCCGCGAGCGCCCGCGCGCCTTCGGCGTTGGCACCGAATTCGATCACCGTGGTCAGCGTCTTAAGGAACCCCGACACGGTGGCGATCCGCGAGGCCAGCAGCGCCCGCATCTCTCCGTCGGCATCGACGTCGGGCGGCAGTACCATCTCCGTCACCGCCGCGACGGCCTCCCGCAGCTCCCGCCGGGGCACGATCGCGTCGATCGCCTCCCACAGCTGATCCAACCGGAGTTCCTCGCCGTACTCGGTGACCTCCAGCAGGGTCTCCACCGCCGCAGCGAGCGTGGCCGAATGCTTGGCCAACTTCGGATGCTGGCGTATCCGCTCCTTGTCGGTCGCGGTCTCGGCCTTGCCGACCAGCTCGGTGGTGACGAGCAGGTCCAGCATCTCCAGACAGTCGTCGACCGCCTTGCCCTCTAGGTAAATCACCGTGGCCAGCAACGTGGCGAGCTGGCGGGAGGGGCCATGGCGGCGCAAAGCGGTCGCCGTGGCCTGCATGCCGTATCGCGCCAGATCGACCATCCGCCGGTGCGGCACCTCCGGCGGCAGCGGCATCGCCCCCAGCCCCACTCCGAGGATTTCCGCGGCGAGTTCCAACGCCTTCTCCAGATTCCTGCCCGAGGGCGCCGCCGGGCCCTTGCGCCAGCGTTCCAGGTCCGAGGAGCGCCGGCCTTCGGGCACCTCCAGCAGCATCTCCAGGATCACCCGCTGCCGCGGCGACAGCACCTTGCGCAGCGTGTCATAGAGCCGGTCGGTGGCCTCATCCCGCACCCGTGCGACCAGCCGGGCCAGCGTGGTCACACCCGGGAGCAGCACCTTGTTGGTGCGCAGCCACGTCACCCCGTCATAGAAGATCGTCTTCTTGCCGTCGCCGGTGTTCCATGCCCGCGCGCTCGCCCACACGATGAAATCCGCCTCCGCCTGGGAGAACTCCTTCAGCGCGTATGCCTTGCGGATCGCGTCCTGGTGCTCGAACGGCGTGCTGCGCCGCTCGGTGTACTGGCTGATCTGCGAGACATCCTCGATCCCAAGTTGCTCGCCGAGGTACACCAGCACTTCGTCGGGCACGTCCAGCGGGTCGGTCAGAAAGCGCCCGACGTAGCGGGCTGTCGTCAGCTGGAGGGCGAAACCGAGGCGGGCGTGTGTCCCACGCCGTTCGGCGATCAGCGCCCGATCCGCGTCGTCCAGGTAGAAGAACCGCTCCAGCTCCGCCTGCGACGGAGCGCCCGAGAAGCGGCCGTACGCGGCCGCCTCACCATCACTCAAGAACTCAACCGGCATAGACGCCGAAGGTAGGGCAGGCAAGGCAAGCAGGACGAGCGGAAGATCAAATAGTTAGCCGAGGGCACCCGCTAACGGGACTTTTCGTTCGGATGCTCGTCATGCCCCGTTGATCGCCCGTCCCGGCGCAGCAGCCCGAGACAGGCATTGAGCGGGACCAGCAGGGCGACCAGCAACGTCGCGCCGACGACCACGCGGAAGGCGGCCGCCTGAAGAGGCTGGCGGCCGAGTCCATCACCGATCGCCTCGGCCAGCGCCAGCCAACCCGAAACGGCGGTCGCCAGCAGAACGGCGGCGACGATTCGGTGCCGGCGCAGGGCGTCGGCGACCCGGCGTGCCCAGGCGACGGGGATCCGCAGGCGTTGCGCGGCGGCCAGAAGGTCCTCGACCCAGTCGGTGTCGCCCCTGGCAGCGGGGCCCGCGTGGCGTAGGGCCACGGCCAGGGGCACGGCTGAGAGGGTGACCACCGCCAGCCCGGCGATCAGCAGCAGTTGCTGCCAGCCTCGCATTTCGGCGTGCGCGCCCAGGGCGACCGACGCCCAGCAGGTCACCACCGACACCGCCACGCTGATGAGCACCACCCGGGCGCCTCGCAGCAACTCGGCGCATCCGGGCCGCGCCCAGGCGCGGATGGCGAGCGCCAACGCCAGGGCGGGGATAAGCAGTTCGGTGGCGGAAATCACGACATCATACGGATCGTCCTGCCACGGGCTGTAGGCCCGCACGGCGCGGGACTGGGTGCTCAGCAGGATCAGCACGGTGAAGGCCGCTGCGGACACCATGCAGCACCGCAAGGCTCGGGTGAAGGTCACAAGCCAGACGCTAGTACGCCAAACGATATACCGTCAAACGTACTAGTGGCGGAGAGTCCGCGTGACGCTGATCGCTGAGCACGATGCGGCCCCTACGCCGATCGCCACGCCCGCCAGCGTCAGCGGGGTACGGCCGGCCAGGGCGGCCGCGACGCCGTCCACCATGGCGACCGCGCCGAGCAGGACGGTCACGGCTACGGCCGGCAGTATCGAAGGTCGCATCACCGCCGCGGCCGGCCGGGCCCGTCGCAACGTGACCACCGGCCCGATGGCGACCGCGAGCACCATCGCACCCAGCCCGATCACCCACGCCAGCAGACCGGCAAGGAAGCCCGCCAAGGGCCGATGCGCCTGCCCGAGCAGCAAGGCGCCCGCGACCTCGACGCCCACCAGGAGCGCCGCAGGCAGCAGCGGCCGGACCAGGCGGCGATCGCGGGCCGGAACCAGGACCCGCAGCGTCAGCTGCAGCGCTCCCGCTCCAGCCACGGCGCATCCCGCCAGCGCCAGCCACCAGGCCGCCGAGACCAGCACGCGAACCGCGTGCGGCGTCCCGGGCGGCGGCGGATCCAACAGGAGCCGATCCAGCAGCGGAACCGACGAGATCCCCGCGCACCAGGCGACCCAGGTGGTCGCCAGCGTCGCCTGGAGTCGCCGCCGCAGACGCGCCTCAGGGGCGCCCGCCAGAGCCGGCCGCAGCCAGGCGCGGGTGGCGCCGCCCGCGAGGTCGAGCAGCACCCGCGGGCCACCGCCGACATCCTCGACCAGCGCCGCGAGCTCCTGCCCGTAGCGCTCTCGAAACCACGGTGGATAGCAGGCCAGCGCGACGCGCGCCGCCAGGCCGCTCATCGCGCCACGCCCGCTGACAGGCGGCGCAGGCCGGTGGTGGCGAAACGCGACATCTCGGCCAGCCGTTCACCCAGCGCCGACGCTCCCGCCGCGGTGATCCGGTACGGCCGGCGTCGCTCCTCCCCGGGCAGCGCCTCCACCAAGCCCTGCTCCTCCAGCCTGGACAACGCGGCGTACAGCGTCCCCGGGCCGAGTGTGATGCCGGTCTGCTCCCGGACGTCCTTGACGATCGCGTAGCCGTGTTTCGGCTCCTCCGCCAGGCTCCCCAGAATCAGCAGCGGCGGACTGCCCCACCCGAGCGGATCTGTGCGTCGAGCCATCACGCCCCCTAGTACGTCAAACGATAGGTCGCCAGGCGATGCTACCGCCCTGGCGGCCCCACCGCCCGGGCATGGGAAGGGGCCCTTGAGTGCGGCGTCACCGTCGCCGGCCACTGACGGTTCGACCCGCCTTGGCAGCGCAACTCATACCATCGGCCGCATGGCATGTGTGCTGGTCGTAGAGGACGATCTGATCATCAGGTCCGAGCTGGTCGAAGCGCTGGCCGCCCAGGGCTACGAGGTGGAGGCGGCCGCGGACGGGGCCGAGGCGCTGCGGGCGGCCGAGCGGCACCAGCCGGATCTCGTCCTGCTGGATCTGGGCCTGCCCGATGTGGACGGGGTGGCTCTGTGCCGGCGGTTGCGCTCAAGGGTGCCGGACACGGTGATCGTCGTGCTGACGGCTCGTACGCAGGAGTTCGAGGTCGTGGTGGCGCTGGATGCGGGGGCTGATGACTATCTGACCAAGCCGTTCCGGCTGACCGAGCTGATGGCCAGGATCCGAGCGCACCTGCGTCGGCGCGGCCCGGCACAGGGAGAGCGCACGCTGGCCGCCGGGCGGCTGCGCCTCGACCTGCCCGCGCGGCGCGCCTATGTGGGGCAGGCCGAGGTGGTGTTGCGGCCCAAGGAGTTCGATCTGCTGGCGGCGCTGGTCAGCCGGGCGGGCGAGGTGGTGACTCGTGAGCAGTTGATGGATGAGGTGTGGGACGAGAACTGGTTCGGCCCCACCAAGACCCTGGATGTGCACGTGTTCGCGCTGCGCCGCAAGCTGGCCGAGCACGGCGAGCCGATGGAGCGGATCGTCACGGTGCGGGGGCGTGGTTACCGCTACGAGCCATGACCCGCCCCCGGCCGCCCACGTCCGGCCGTCAGGCATCGTGGCCGGGGAGTAGCAGGCTGAACAGCGGGGGCCTGGTGCGGCTGAGTACCAGCCGGCCTCCTTCCGCTTCGGCCAATGACCGGGCCAGGGCGAGACCGATGCCGTGGCTGTGGCCGCTGGACCTGATGAACGGGTCGCTGTCCGGGGCCACGCCGGGGCCGTGATCGCTCACCTCGACCGCCGTGCCAGGTCCCACGTCGGAGACGGTGACGGCGACCTCTCCCTGGCCGTGGCGCAGGGCGTTGTCGAGCAGGACGCGCAGGATCTGCCGGACGGCGGCGGGCTGGGCGGTAACCGGTGGCAGTGCGGGTTCCACGGTGATGGTCAGGCGGCGGCCCTGCCGGGCCAGCGGGCCGTGCCATTCTTGCCGGATCTCCTCCATCAGCGCGTCCACGTCGAGTTGCTCGGCGGGCGCGCGGCTGTCGCGGCTGAGCCGTACGAGATCGTCGAGGACTTCCTGCAGCCGCTCGCCTCTGGCCAGCGCGGCGCGGACCGCCGGGGCCAGGTCCGTGCCGGGCCGGGACAGCGCCGATTCCAGGCCGAGCAGCAGGCCGGTCAGCCCGGTGCGCAGTTGGTGGGAGACGTCGGCGCTGAAGGCCCGCTCGCGGGCGAGCACGTCGCCGAGGCGGCGCGCCGTCGCCTCCAGAGCTTGGGCGGCCTGGTCGGCCTCGCGTAGCCCGGAGGGGGAGGCGTGGACGCTGAAGTCGCCGCCGCCGAGTGCCTGCGCCGCGGCGGTCAGCCGCTCCAGAGGTGCGGCGAGCCGGGCCGACTGGCGCACGGCCGCACCTGCGGCCAGCGCGATCACAATCAGCGCCAGCCAAGCCATCAGCACCCACGCCTGATGGATGCGCTGCTCGACCTGCCAGTTCGGCGTCGCCACTCGGATGATCAGCGCCGGACCCTCGTCTGAGGGGACGGGGGCGGACACGGCCAGGAAGCCGTCCTCCACCGTGTCGTGGACACGGCCGTCCTTGCTGAAGGCGGCCAGACGGGAGTGGGTGGGGCCGTCGCCGAACAGGCGGGTGCCGGCCAGGGTGTAGCCACCGATGGCCAGGTCACCCGGCAGGCCCGTCGGTAGCTTCAACGGCCCTCGTGGTTCGTCGGGGACGGCGGCGGCGACCCAGGCGGCGTCGCGTTGCAGCGCGGCCACCGTCTGGTCGTGGTAGAGGATGTTCACCGCGATTGCGAGGGGCACCAGGAACAGCGTGACGGCCAGGGCGGTCACGCTCACGATCACCACCAGCACCCGCCGCCGCAGCGGCACGCCCTGTGCTGTCACCCCTCCAGGTTGGCAGAACCAAGGTAAACGCCCCGCTAACCCGTTGCTCAGCGGGCGCTTTCCGGCGCGCTCGTAGCGTGACAAACATGAAGGTACGGCAGAGCGTCATCGCCCTGGCCATGGCCGGGCTGGCGGCAGGCTGCGCGGCAGCGACGCCCGTCCAAACCCAGGCACAGACTCAGGTGCAGACGCAGACACAGGCCCTAGCGAGCAATGACACCCCGGCTCCGCAGCCCACGGAGTCGAATCCGCCGGGGGACATCCCGGACGACACGGTGTTCGTGACCTACCGGCACCCGGGGCAACCGTATGAGGTGAAGGTGCCCGAGGGGTGGGCGCGCACGGACTTGCCCACTGGGGCGAGCTTCACTGACAAGCTGAACAGCATCCGCATCGAGACCGTGCCCGCCGCCTCGCCGGCGACCGAGGCGTCGGTCAGGCGCCAGGTGCACAGCGGCGACATCCGCAAGGTCGACACGGTGACCAGGAAGGGCGGCAAGGCGGTGCGGATCGTCTACCGCGCCGACAGCAGCCCCGACCCGGTCACCGGCAAGGTCGTCAAGGACGAGGTCGAGCGCTACACCTTTTACCAGGGCGGGCGCCAGGCGACTCTGACCCTGTCCGGGCCCGTCGGCGCCGACAACGTGGACCCGTGGCGCACGGTCTCCGACTCCTTCCACTGGAAGGCGTCGTGATTCTGCAGGCCGAGGAGCTTTACCGGTTCTACCGGTCAGGCGATGAGGAGACCAGGGCGCTGCGCGGGGTCAGCCTGGATGCCGCCGCGGGCGAGGTCGTTCTGGTCAGCGGTCCCTCGGGCTCGGGCAAGTCCACGCTGCTGGCGTGTCTGGGCGGGCTGGACGACCCGGACGGCGGCATTGTCAGGGTGGACGGCCACCGCATCAGCCACCGGCCGGAGACGGAACGCGCCGCACTGCGGGTCCGGCTGATGGGCGTGCTGTTCCAGAACGGCAACCTGATCGAGCACCTGACGGTCGCGGCCAACGTCGACCTGGCCCAGCGGCTGGCGGGGCGGCAGGACCGGCGCCTGCGCGATGACCTGCTGACCCGCCTGGGCCTCTCGACCAGGGCACGGGCGTGGCCGAGCGAGTTGTCCGGAGGAGAGTCGGCCCGCGCGGGGCTGGCTGTGGCGCTGGCGAACCGCCCCGCGCTGCTGCTGGCCGACGAGCCCACGGGCGAGCTCGACCAGCACACCGAAGGGCCCGTCCTGCGGCTGATCCGCGAACAGGCCGGAGAGCGCACCGCCGTGGTGATCGCCTCGCACAGCCCGGCCGTGCGGCGGCTGGCCGACCGCGTGGTCGAGCTGAAGGACGGGCGAGCGACATGACCGCACTGGTCGCCTGCCAAGAACTGGCTCGGGTCTACGGCCACGGGGCGAACGCCCTGGTCGCCGTGCACGAGGTCACCTGCGAGCTCTGTCCGGGCGACCAGGTGGCGATCACTGGACCATCGGGGTCGGGCAAGACGACGTTGCTGCACCTGCTGGCCGGGCTCGACCGCCCCACGGCAGGGCGGATCGGCTGGCCCGCGTTCGACGACCGCCCACGTGGCCGCGTCGGCGTGGTCTTCCAGGGACCGAGCCTGCTCCCCCCGCTGAACGTCGTCGAGAACGTGGCGCTGCCGCTGCTCATCGCGGGATTGACAGACATCGAGGCCAAGGAGCGGGCGCTGGCCGCACTCGATGCCATCGGCCTGGCCGACCTGGCCGGATCGTTGCCCGAAGAACTGTCGGGCGGGCAGGCGCAGCGCGTCGCGGTGGCCCGCGTGCTGGCCGCCGGGCCTCGGCTGATCGTCGCCGACGAGCCCACCGCCCAGCTCGACTCCGACCTCGCCCGCCAGGTGGTGGACCTGCTCACCGAGGTGGCGTACCGGCTAGACGCGGCCCTCGTGGTCGCCACCCACGACCTGCGGGTCGCGGCGCGGCTGCCGAAGACCTGGACCATGAGCGACGGAGCACTCGCATGCTGATCCTCATCTGGATGCGCGGTCTGCTGATCCGGCGAACGGCCCGGCTGGCTGCCGCCGCGGCGGGCATCGCGCTCGCCGTGGCCCTTCCCGCCATGCTGGGCGCGTTCCTCGCCTCCGCCAAGGCCACCATGACCGCCCGCTCGATCCAGCGGGTCGCGGTCGACTGGCAGGTGGAGCAGCAACCCGGCCAGACCGTATCCGGCCCGATGCCCGGCACGTCCAGGCAAGTGAGCTTCGCCAGGATCGACGGGTTCGAGTCCCGCCAGGCCGGGCATACGCTGACGACGGGCGCGGGCCAGGTGCTCGGCCTGCCCGCCGACTACGCCGCCATCTTCCCCGGCGAGCTGCGCCTGCTCGCTGGGAACGCGAACGGGCCGCTGCTGGCCCAGCAGACCGCCGCCAACCTGCACGCCCAGCCTGGCGCCCGTGTCACCGTGCGCCGCCCTGGGCTGCCGGACGCGGCGGTGACGGTCACCGGAGTGGTGGAGCTGCCCGCCGCCGACTCGCTGTTCCAACGCGTCGGCGCACCGCCCGGCGCGCAGCCGCAGGCGCCCCCCGACAACGTGCTGCTCCTGCCGGAGACCGACTGGCACAGGATGTTCGACAGCATCCCGCGCGACCGGGTACGCACCGAATACCACATCCGCATCGGCCACCAGCTGCCGCCCGACCCGGCTGCCGCCTACACCGCGGTTACGGGGCAGGCACGCAACCTGGAAGAGCGCATGGCCGGCACCGCCCTGGTCGGCGACAATCTCGGCGCGGCCCTTGACGCCGCCCGCGAGGACGCCCTGTACTCCCAGGTGCTGTTCCTGTTCCTGGGCGCGCCCGCGGTGGTGCTCGCGGCCCTGCTCGCCGGCCTCGTGACCCGCGCCGGGGCGCCACGGCGGACGGCCGAGCAGGCGCTGCTGCGTACCAGGGGCGCCTCCAGGGGCACGCTGGTGCGGCTCGCGCTGGCCGAGACCGCGCTGGTGGGCGTGGCGGGAGCGCTGTCGGGCCTGGGGCTGGCCGCGCTGGCCGGGCGGGCGCTGTTCGGATCGGCGAACGTGTCGTGGTGGGCCGCCGCCCTGGGACTGCTGGTCGCAGCCGTCACCGTCCTGCCGCCCACACTGCACGCCACCACCGTGGCGGCCGCCCGCCGCCCGGTTGGCGCGGCGCGCCGCTCGCCCGCCTGGCTGCGATACGGGCTGGACCTGTGGCTGCTGGCCGGATCCGCGGTGATCTTCTGGATCACCAGCAGGAACGGATACCAGCTCGTCCTGGTCCCCGAGGGCCTGCCCCAGCTGTCGGTCGACTACTGGGCCTTCGCCGGGCCGGCGCTGCTGTGGGCGGGCGCGGGCCTGCTCATCTGGCGCCTGACCAGGACCTTGCCGGTCACCTGGGCAGTGCGGCCACTGGCCGGAGGCTTGGCGAGCACCGTGTCCGCCATGCTGACCCGCCAGCGCGCCCCGCTGGCCCGCGCCGCCACCCTGGCGGCGCTGGCCGTCGCGTTCGCCGTCTCGACCTCGGTTTTCGACACCACCTACCGCCAGCAGGCGCAGGTGGACGCCGAGCTGACCAACGGCGCCGACGTCACCGTCTCCCAGACCAGCGCGACGGCGCGGCAGCTCGCGGCCCTGCCCGGCGTGGCGCGCGTGGAGCCACTGCAGCACCGCTTCGCCTACGTCGGCTCCGACCTGCAGGACCTGTACGGCATCCGCCCCGCCGCCACCCGCCTGCACGACACCTACGTCTCCGGCGGCACCGCCCGTGAGATCCTCGACCGGCTCACCCACCAGCCGGACGCGCTGCTGGTCAGCCAGGAGACCGTCAACGACTTCCAGCTCCACCTCGGTGACCAGGTGCGGCTGCGCACCGAGGACGGCACGACGGTCCCCTTCCACTACGCGGGCGTCATCACCGAGTTCCCGACCGCGCCCCGCGACAGCTTCCTCGTCGCCAACGCCGCCTACCTGGCCCACCGGCTGCCCACCGACACCACGTACCTGATCACCACCGACGGGACCCCGCCCCACCGGGTCGCCGCCGACCTGCGCGGCAGGCTCGGCCCGACGGCGAAGATCACCGACGTGGAGACCAGCCGCCAGGTCGTCGGCAGCAGCCTCACCGCCGTGGACCTGGCCGGCCTGACCGCCATCGAACTCGGCTACGCGCTGGCGCTGGCGGCTCTGGCCACCGGTCTGCTGCTGGTGCTCGGCTTCGCCGAGCGGCGCCGCACGTACGCGCTGGCCAGGGTGCTGGGGGCGACCCCGCGGCAGCTGGGCTCGTTCGTTTGGGCGGAGGTGGGGCTGGTCGGGGTGGCCGCGGCCGTGCTGGGGGCGCTGTGCGGGTGGGCGCTGTCGCGGATGCTGGTCGCCGTGCTCAGCGGGGTGTTCGACCCGCCTCCCGACGCGCTGGCCGTGCCGTGGGCCTACCTGGCGGTGCTGGCGGTTCTCGGCGTCGCGGCGCTGCTGGCGGCCGGGGCGGCGACGGTACGGGCCGCCCGCCGCCCGCCGTTGACGGTGCTGCGCGACCTGTGACCGGTCAGCGGCTCGCCTCCAGCTCGGACAGCAGCGCGGTCCAGCGTTCTCCGATGGCCTCCGGGTCGTACCGCTTGGAGGTGGTCAGCGCGGCCGTCCCCATCATGCGGCGCTTCATCTCGTCGTCGATGAGGAGACCGATCGCCGCGGCCAGGGCGGCGACGTCCCCCTGGGGAACGAGAAGCCCGTCGTGGCCGTGAGTGATGATCTCGCCGGGCCCGTGCGGGCAGTCGAAGGCGACCACGGGCATCCCCTTGCTCAGCGCCTCCAAGATGGTCATCGGGAACCCTTCGCGGCGGGAGCTGAGCACGAAGATCGAGGCGTCGTCGAGCTCGGCGCCGACGTCGCGGCAGGCGCCGGGAAGCTCGACCGAGCAGGCCAGGCCGAGCTCGCCGGCCAACTTGAGCAGACGGGCATGCTCGGCCCCTGAGCCGACGATGCGCAGCCTCCACCCGGGGCGGGTGGCGCTGACCCGTTGCCAGGCGCGCAGCAGCAGGTCGAAGCCCTTGACCTTGGCCAGGCGGCCGATCGTGATGACGGTCTGGGAGCCGAGGGGAGAGCGGCCGCCGGTGAGGGGCGGGGTGGCGTTGGGGATGCGCAGCAGGTGCCGGGGCGCGCGCGGGCCCAGAGCCGCGCGGTAGGCGGCCAGGTCGGCCTCAGTCAGGGTGACGAGCGCGTCGAGCCTGCCGTACCTGCGGGCGATCAGATCCCGGACGGCCAGCTTGTGGGAAGCCAAGCCGGTGTGCTCCTGGCCGATCGTGATCACGCCGGGCGCGGCCAGCAAGGCGGCGGCCAGGTTGAGGCCGGGTCGCGTGGTGATCAGGACGCCGGTACGCAGCCCGCGCAGGAAACGCAGCAGGGCCAGGTCGCTACGCAGATCGAACCGGTCGTAGGCGGCCTCCTGCCGAGGGATGAGCCTGCTGCGGAGCAGCCGCGCGAGCAGAGCGCCACTGGGTCGGCGGCCTGTGCGGTCGTCCAGGAAGGCGACACGAACGCCCGGCGGCACCTGGAAGAAGGGCCTGCCTGCGGTCTTGGTGACACTGACGATCTCCACGTCGTGATGGGCCGCCAGCGTGCCGGCGAGGGTGAAGGCCGTCCTGATGGTGCCGCCCATGCCGTAGGCGTGCAGCAGGAGGATCTTCACCTGCCGGGTGCTGGGCGGGCCGGCCGTGCGCGCCCTGCGGCGGTTGTCTGCGCGCAGCAGGAACACTCCGAACCGTCGAGCGAGGCGTCGCGCGTTGGCGGCCAGGTGGACGGCGGCCGGGGTGAGGATGACCGAGCCCAGGGTGTCCGTGGGATAGTGCGCCCCGAGATAGACCCTCGCGGCCATCTGAGCCGCCACGAGCACGCCGCCGGCTGTCACGACGGGCCACAAGAGGCGGGTCTTTCTGGCCAGCAGCGCCACGGCGATCACGATCGACAGAGTCAGGCATACGTGACCGCTGGGAAAGCTTTCGTGGCCGAGCTCCCGCACCAGAGCGTGGACCGCCGGGGGCCGGGGACGGGCGACGACCACCTTGACCAGCGCACCCACACCCCACCCCGCGGCGATCACCAGCAGCACGCCTGCGGCGGCACGCCTCCGTCCCGACACGGCGACACCCACGATGAGGAGCGAGGCCAGGACCGTGCCCACAACGGTGCCGAATCCCACATTCAAGACCTGCGCCACCGTGGTCAGCCACGGGCCGCGCAGCGACTGCACCGACTGGCTCACCCTCATGTCCGCCGCAGTCCACGCCAGCGTGCGCGCGGCCAAGCCGACGACCACCCCCAGGCCCAGGGACGCGGCGGAGACCGGCACCGGGACGGTCGTTGTGCTGCCTGACCTCATGAACGCACGGTAGAGAAAGGCGTGACAGCGCCCGCTCAGCATCCGGTTAGCGCGGCGCTTACCTTCGCGCACGCGAGGGCAGGTGCGGATCGGGTTTCGGGCAAGGATTAACCGCACGTTATGGTTGGCCGAACCTGCCGCTATCCCGCGTCTCCGCAGACTGAGGACGTCAATACGACGTCAATGCATCGGAGATACTTCAATGCGCAGGTCTTTGCTCATCCCCGGACTCGCCACCGTGGCCGTCCTCGTGGCGGGCGGCGGAGCCGCCGCGTACGCCTCCTCCCTCGACCAGAGCCCCGCCCCCTCCTCCTCCCAGTCCTCCGCTGTCTCCTCCGAGCAGGCCCCCGACAACGAGGCCGCCACGCCCGAGCCGAGCGCGGAGCCCAACGAGGGCACTACGGAGGACGAGCAGGGCCAGAAGGCCGAGGCCGAGGACGGCAACGACGACCAGGGTGGCGAGAAGGCCGAGGCTGAGGACGGCGACGACGACAAGGGGCAGGAGGCCGGCTCCGAGACCCAGGAGGGAAAGCAGGGCCAGGCGGGTGACCAGCAGACGGGTGACCAGCACGAGCAAGAGGGCAAGGGCGACGCCTCCGAGCCCGAGGATGGCTGAGCACGACGCCGACTGAGATCGAGGACGGCTGAGCCAAGCGCCGGGCACCCTGAAATTCGCTGTGCTGGGGTGCCCGGCTCACTCCTGAGCGGTCGGCGCTGCGCCCGCGGTCGCGGCAGTCACGGGCACTGCAGACCTTCGGGTAGCGATGCACCAGCGGGCTCCTGGCCGACCGGGGCGGCCTTCGCAAACGGTCGTGTCAAATTCCTCCCCACTCAAGCGCCTTCACTGAAAGTAATCGATAGGTTGCTTAAGTGATGATCCGGATGGTGGGCACGGTGCAGCGATGGCTGCTCGCGTTGATGATCGTCTGTTATCTGCTGGCCGCGGTGGTGCCCGGGCCAGGCGAGGTTTTGCGGACGTTGGCGCTGCGCATGCTCGGATCGGGTGGTTCGGTCACGATGCCCATGGTTTTGCTGGCCGTGATGTTGTCGACCGCGGGTCTTGGGGTGCGCATGCAAGATCTGCGCGCGGTGGCGGGCAGGCCCCTGCGGCTGGCGTCGGGCGTGGCGGTGAACGCGCTCCTGCCGGTGGCGCTGTTGCCGGTCGCCGCGCTGTGCCTGCGGGCCTGGCCCGACGCCGCCGAGGTGGAGTGCCTCGCGGTCGGATTGCTGCTGGTGCTCGCGATGCCGATCGCCGGCGGAGCAGCGTCCTGGGGGCAGAACGCGGGAGGCAACGTTCCCTTGGTGGTCGCCATGATCGTGGGTTCGACACTGCTCAGTCCTGTCACGGTTCCGTGGGGGCTGACCGTGTCCGCCGCCCTGGTCGGCCCGGCGGGCGGGGGCGCGTTCGTCCTGGCCCTGATCGTGCTGCCGTGCCTGGCCGGGATCATCGCGCGGGCCATGCTCGGCGAGCGGCGAGCAGCACGCACCGCTCCGGTCATCAAGCTGATCAACATCGTGAACATCCTGCTGCTGTGCTACATCAACGCCTCCGGCGCGCTCGGGCAGGCGCTGTCACACCCCGACCCCGACTTCCTGATCCTGGCCGCCTGCGTGGCCGGCGCGGTCTGCTGCCTGTCCTTCCTCACCGGCAGATGGATATCCCGATGGACCCGATGCGACACCCCCGACGGCATCTCACTCACCTTCGCCACCGGCATGAACAACACCAGCGCGGCCGCGGTCCTGGCCGCAAGCTGGTTCGCGCACCGTCCGCAGGTCCTCCTGCCGATCCTGGCCTACAGCCTGCTGCAAAAGCTCGCCGCCAGCCTGTTCGGAACCCGGCCGCCAGCCCCACCTGCGGCCCAGTCATGAGCCCTCCCGCGCCGTCTCAATGACGCGCATCGCCGACCTCACCCCGCCGAACCGCCGAACTGGGAGGCGCCAGGCCAGGCGGCTCACGTGAAGCAACCACGCGCGACCATCTCGGTCGTCACCAGGATCGCGACCGCCTCGGCGGCCAGCAGAGCCACCAGGACAACGAGCTGCACCACTCCGGCCTCGGCCGGGCTCGCCCCACCGAGCAGCATCCCGACGAAGGCGCCAGGAAGGGTGACCAGCCCTACCGTCCGGGTCTGATCCAGCGCGGGCACCAGCGCCTGGGCCGCGGCCGGGCGGCAGATCTCCAGCGCCGCCTGCCTGGGCAGGAAGCCCAACGCCAAGGCCGCCTCCACCTCTCCCCTTCGCTGGACCAACTCCTCCGCAGCCCGCCGTCCGGCCAGGGAGGTAGCGGTCAGGCAGCCACCCAGCAAGATCCCCGCGATAGGGATCACCACGATCGGCTCCAGGGAAATCGTCCCGCTCACGGCCAGCATCGCCAGCACCGGCGTTGTGCCCGCCGCGATCGGCACCGCCGCCCACCATGCCTTCCGGCCACGCGTGATGCGCCGGCCCGCGGTGAAGGCGGCCACCCCGTACATGAGCAGGATGAATCCCGCCGTGGCCGCGAAGGAGGCGATCACCCAGGCGATCAGCACGGAGACCGCGCCGAGTTGGGCGGCCGCCCGCAGGCAGGCGGTGAGGACCGCTCGTCCATGTCCGAGCCGGCCGAGCCAGGCCACCAACGCGCCCAGCACGACGAGGGCGATCAAGGCCACCGGCAGGAGCGCGGTCAGGGAGATCAACGAAGAGGAACGCACAGCATGTAGTGTGCCGCCGTCTACCACCTCGACGATCGCCGGGGCGCTTCCACAGCACCGTGATCCGCAGTAGCGGTGGGGCCGTGACCGCCGCCGGCCTCAGCGCGCAGGGCTCCTCGGGCGGGGCCCCAATAGGCCGCCCAGCTCAGTCTCCACCAGTCTGCAGACGCCCTGGCGAACAGTTATGCGCCGCCCCTTCGCCTAGGGGTGGCGCCCCGCAGATGCAGGGCCGGCTCAGCTTCGCCTCATCGCATTTCGCCGGGACGTCGTGAGCCACCGCCTACCGCGCCTTCCTGTGGCGGATCTTGTCGAGGATCGCGGCTGCGATGAAGGTCAGCGGGGCGAGCGCGGAGGTCGCCATCACCGTGATGAGGAAGCCTCCAGCGTGTGCCTTGGCCCCGGGTGGCATCCACGAGGGCAGCGGCGGCGGGTTGAAACGCAGGGAGGGCGTCACGTGGTGCCAGACGAATATTTCGCGGTACAGGAAGAACCAGCTCAGTAACCACGCGATCAGACTGATCCGCTTAGCCCATCGCATGCCCGCGCCTTCCGCCGACTGGACAACGTGCTAGCCCCGACCTGCATGATCTGCGCGCGGCGGACCTGGCCGTTCTCATGCCCGGCGTCACCAGGAGCTGGCGCACCGTCGTGCTCGACGCCGAGACCATGACGGCCGCCGACGGCAGCTCCACCTCATCATCGCGCTTACCGGATCGGACCGTAAACACGAAGGGGGTGACCCACGCACGCGGGTCACCCCCTTTAGATCAACCGCCTACGCCGTCTTCCTGCATGAGCGCGGCGCGGGCCTGTCAGGGCGCCAGCCCCAGCTCACGCAGTTGTGCGGGCCGCAGCGGCCGCCAGCCACCGGTGTCAAGCTTGGCCAGTTCCGCCTCGACGTCCACGTTGATGACGCCAAAGAAGTTGATGTTGTCGCTGTGGCCGGGCGAGATGTGCGACAGGATCTCGTCGCTCACCTCCCGGCCCTGCGAACGCAGCTCCAGCACCGCCCGAGAATAATATTCGGTCGTCCAGGCGACCACCGAGTTGGTCAAGACGGTCAGGCACCACGCCTGCTCGGTCTGCTGCTCCAGATGCGGCCGGGTGATCGTGCCCTGCTGCGCATAGTGCAGGTCGCGGCGCAGCGCGTGCAGGCTCTCCCCCTTGTTCAGCTGCCGCGAGATCTTCCTCCTGAAGACCGGGTCCGACAGGTATTTCGCGAGGTGGACGGTCCTTCTGAGCATGCCCCACTCTTTCAACGCGGCCGCCAGGGTGTTCTGCCGCGAGGCGGCCGACCACTTGCCGACGATCAGCGAGGCGGTGGCCTGGCCGTACTTCAGCGACCCCGCCATCCGCAGCAGGTCCGGCCAGCAGCCGGCCACCAGGTCCTCATTCCAGCGCGCGCCCAGCAGCGGCCCGGCGTGCGGGTAGCGCTTGGCGATCTCGGTCGGGGTCTCATCCCGCACCAGGGTGACCCGGGTCAGATCCCGCAACCGCGGAGTCAGCGCCTTGCCGACCAGGTCGAACAACGCAAAGTTGATGAGCGTGGCTCCGTGAGTATCTGTCGCGTGCTCGGCGATCGGAAGGTCGGTCGCGTTACCAAGGAAGTCGTCCAGGACGAAGTGCGCCTCCCGCGCCGTCGGCACGATGATCTTCGTGCCGTACGTCGACCACTGATCGGAGACATGGGTGTAGGTGGACAGCACCTGACCACCGTGAATGACCATGTTCCGGCCGGTCACGGTCTTGCCGCGGACGGGGAACCGCTGGCCATCGGAGGAGCTCATGGTGCCGCCACCGAACACCTTGGCCAGCTCCAGGCCGTAGTGGTGGTCGACGATGACCGTGTTGGCCTCGCGCAACGTCTCCTCCCGCACATACCACTCCATCGTCCAGGCCAGCACGTCATAGGACACCCCGCAGGCCTCCGACATGCGAGCCAGGCCCAGGTTGGTGGACATCGCGATGAGCACGGCCAGGATGTTGCGCTTGGTCTCCACGGACGTGGAGAGCTTGCGGCCGCCGGCGTGGGTGAAGCAGTCCAGGAAGTGCGTGCGCGCGTCCAGCTCGATCAGCAGCGAGGCGATCGGCGCAAACGGCAGCATCCCGGCCAGCTCGTCCTTCAGCGCCTTGGCCTCGGTGGGCACGTCCTCGGCCGACAGCGGTGGCACCACCAGATGCTCGTCCTCATCCAGCCGGACCATGCCGGTGTCATCCGGTGCGGCGCCGGCCAGGGTCTTCTCCAGCTCCTCCAGAGCCTCGTGCAGTTCCTCCTTGCCCTGCTCCAGCGCCTCAGCCGCGTTCGGCGGTTTGCCCACCAGGCGGCAGTACTCGGCGCGCTTGGGTGCCCACTGCTCGGGCGTGTAGAGGTAGGTGGCCGGGTCGGCGTAGCGCCGCGAGCCCGGCACGAACACGTCCCCGCTGCGCAGCCCGTCCCGCAAGCACAAGATCACGCACAGTTCCCAGAAATGGCGGTAGGCGGTGTCCTCCCGGACTTGCGGGCCTTGGCCAGATAGTCGGCGTACTTGGTCGGCACGAAGCCGCTCGGCGCTCCCGCGGGCACCTTGCGGCCGCCGAGCCGGTTCATCTCCTTCAAGACGGCCACCGCCTCCATCAGCTCGCCCGTGCCCGGCCCGCCCTGGAAATCGATCGCGGCCAGCACGTTCGGGGTGAACTGGCGCAGATAGGTGTAGGAGGACTCCAGCTCCGACAACCGGCCGTGGTCGCGGGGCAGCGGCTTCCACGCATCCGAGGTCATCTCCCGTAGGCGCTGCATACCGATCCGCTCGCGCAGCATCCCGCCCACCTCATCGTCCGGGATCGACGGGTCGGCCAGCACCGGCAGAATCATCTCCATCACCAGCTGCCGGACCTCGCCCTTCTTGGCCCGCTCGACCAGCGCCTCATCCGTCTTGGACTTCGCCCGCGACTCGCGAGCCGACACCGCCTGATCGAACAGGGACACCACCTCATCGAGCTGGTCGACCGCAGCCTGGGCCACGAACGCCAGCAGAATCGGGAACTTACGCTCCTTGCGCCGCTCCAGCCCCTGATTGGTCGAGCGGCGTGCGACCTGAGCCAGGAACCGGCGGCGCTCGTTCGGCAGCACCGACACATCCATCTGGTGGGCGTCGATCGCGCGCAGCCAGGTCAGCTTGTCGATCGCGGTCTTCACGGAAGTCGCCGACGCGTCCCGGGCCAGGGAGACCAGCCACTCCAGCCGGGTCATCCCCAGCCCCGCATCCACGGCCAGCATCCGCTCCAGGTCGGCGCGGAGCTCTGCTGTCAGCAGGTGCCCCACCAGCTGCGAGGTCAGATCGGAGGCCGCCTTGCGCGCGGTGCCGACCATCTTGGCCAAGATGAGCGCGCCAGGCCGGATCACCTTGGCCGCCATCAGGTACTCGCGCGCCAGGTT
Organism: Nonomuraea roseoviolacea subsp. carminata; assembly: GCF_024172185.1. Taxonomy (GTDB): domain Bacteria; phylum Actinomycetota; class Actinomycetes; order Streptosporangiales; family Streptosporangiaceae; genus Nonomuraea; species Nonomuraea roseoviolacea. The sequence goes on along the minus strand of NZ_JAMZEC010000001.1, from coordinate 8,581,211 downwards.
GAACAGCAGCGTAGGCGAGTCGTGCTCCATCGCCCGGTCCAGCAGGAACTGCTCCAGCTCCTTCATCGCCTGGCTGCCCGCCGGGGCGGTCTGCCACTCCAGATACTTGGCGATCAGGCCCAGATGGTCCGAGCGGGTCTGATCGCGCCTGCCATACAGCCGCAGCGCCGCCGGCGCCACGCCCAGCCGCTCCGCGACCCGGGCCACGGCCGCCGGCGGCGCCGAGGCCACATCGTCGGGCACGAACCCGAGCCACGGCAGCGTGCATAGCTGGACCAGCATGCCCAGCTGGTCGACCGGGCCCCGCCCCTTGCCAGGATCGACGAACGCCACGTCGGCCGACGTCGGCGTGAAATACCGGATCAACTCATCCGCGCTGACCTCCGGGAACGAGCGCAGCTGCTCCAACTGCTCCTCGGAGAACATCTTCTCTGACAATGCACCACTCCACGTGCCGTACCGGACAAAACCGGAACGACCGTAGCGGCAATGATCATCAATCCGCCACAGGAGGTCAACTCCTCTGTTACAGCAGATCAGAGGCTACTTCGTTGGAAATTTCTTCATTGCTACCGGGACCCCTTGAAACCATTGCTGCGTGCGATGGGCACGTGTTGTTCCTCATCTGTTCACGATGATCCTGCCTGCACGCAGGACCGTTACGATTGATAACGGGATCAATCGTGACGCAAGCTTAGAGAGCTTCGGAAGAAGGCACTTTCTTGTCGCAACGGAACACCGCAGTAACAAACCAGCTCACGCCCGCGACGACGGCACCCGCCCCTGACGATTGCCCGCTGCCCGAGGTCCTGAACTTGATCGGCGGCAAGTGGAGCGCTCAGGTACTGGTCGAACTGGGCAACGGTCCACGCCGCTTCACCCAGCTGGAGCGCGCGATCACGGGCATCAGCCGTCGCATGCTGACCGTCAGCTTGCGCGATCTCGAACGCAATGGGCTCATCACGCGAACCGTGCACCCGGATTCCCCACCGCGAGTCGAGTACGCCACTACTCCATTGATCGAAGACATACGCGAGCCCCTCGAAGCGCTCACGGACTGGGCCCGTCTCGCGGCCCCTGCCATCACCGCAGCTCGCCGAGCCTACGACGGTTCAGCCGATTCACATCTCTGATGCGCTGTCATTTCTCACCGACATTACTGGCGGGTATCGGAATCTAGCGCTGTCAGAACTGCCCTACAAACGCTGCTACTCGTCACCGACGAAACCAACCGGGTGTTTCTGGATGTGGTTGTTGTGCGCCGCCAGCACCATGCGGGTGCCGGGGGCGGAGCGGGCCAGGTGCCACCGCACCGTTTCGGCCATGTACCGGTCGCGCACCGACAGGTCGGCGGGCAGACGTCGGGGTCCAGCGTGGTGAGGGGCGCCGCGTGTCGGGCGAACCAGTCGGCGGTCGCGTTTCGGCCGGTGGTGTTCGAAGGCATGATGAGTCGCTCGTCTCTCGGATGGCGCGATGCAGGGGGAAGGGCACCGATACGGGAGCGCAGGCGTCGACGACGGTGTGGTCACGCGGACTGCCGGCCCGGGCAGGGCGGCGTCACCGCCCTGAGGGCGCGGTGACGCCGCCCGCTCCGAGCTGGTTCAGCAGCGTCTCGTTGTCCTCGATGTGCCAGTCCTCGACGATCTTGTCGCGGCCGACGTGCTGGATGTCGATGGCGTCGAAGCCGACGCGTTGGCCCTTGCCCTGGATGCCGTTGAAGGTGCCGGTGAAGTGGCCGCGGAAGACCAACCGGGCGGTGATCTTGTCGCCCGTGACCAGCAGGTCGGACAGCTCGCAGGTCAGGTCCGGCACGGCGGCACGGAAGTTCGTCGAGGCGAAGAGCGGGCCCGCGGGGCCCTGCGGGCGGCCCGCCGGAAGGGTGTTGTCCTTGAAGCGCGGGCTGATCGCGGCGTCGAGGTACTTGCGCTGCCCCGTGTTCCAGAACGTGTACAGCTGCTGGGCCAGGTGGACCTCCTGGGCCGCGCGCGCGGCGCCGATCGAGCGGTCCACGGTGATCTGCCCGGGCTGGACCAGATCGGGTGAGCGGTCGATGAGGCGCTGCGGCCAGGCGTGCGAGAGCTGGGGCCGGTTGCCGTCGTGGGCGTGGGCGGCCGTGGCGACGCCGCCCGCGAGGCTCGCCGCCACGGCGACGACGGCGGTGCGGACAGCAGCGGTACGGACAAGGGTGCGCGAACGCATGAGTGGTCTCCTCGCATCAGCCGGTCACGCGCGCGGCGTGCCGGGAGGGCCGTCCGGTCCCTTCGACCGGACGGAAGAACGGGTGCGTACGGTGGCCGCCCCGGTGCCGGCGGAGGCTCCGGTGACCAGGAAGACCGTGCCGTCCAAACGGAAGATCCATCACGTGCTCCTGGTGATGCGACGGGTCAGGCGAGGCGGCCGCCGCCGTCGACATGCAGCACGGTGCCGGTGACGTAGGGGTTGTCGATGGCGTAGAACACCGCCTTGACCAGGTCCTCCTGGCTGCCCACCCGCCGGGCCGGGTTGCGCTCGGCCACGCCGCGCAGGAACGCCTCCTTGTCGGCGCCCAGGCCGTCCCAGGCGCCGGTGTCGACGATGCCGGGAGAGACGGCGTTCACCCGGATGGGGGCGATCTCCACCGCCAGCGCCTGCACCAGGAAGGCCAGCGCGCCGTTGGTGGTGGCCATCACCGTGCGCGCGGGCGCCGGGCGCCAGGCGGCCACACCGGAGAAGAAGGTGAACGAGCCGTGCTCGGACACCTGGCCGGCCAGGTGCTTGGCCAGCAGCAGCGGACCGATCACCTTGGCCGAGAACGCCCGTCGCACGTCGGCCGCGTCGAGGTCTCTCAGCGGGCCGTTGGCCGGCATCGCGGCGGTGGAGACGAGGTGGTCGAAGCGGCCGAGGGGTCCGGCGAGGCCGGCGATCGACCGCTCGTCGGACAGGTCGAGCGCGTGCACCTCGGACGGCCCGGACAGCTCACCGGCCGTCCACTCCAGCTTGCGCGGATCCGGGCCGGCCAGCACGACGGTGGCGCCGGCCGCCGAGGCGGCCTTGGCGATGGCGCGCCCGGTGTGCGAACCGGCGCCCACCACGACAAGCCGCTGTCCCTGGAGAGGGGTGTCGTCGGACATGGGAGAACTCCTTCGAGTCGTCGGGGATCGGCCGCCCGCTGGTGTCTCCGGCGGCCATGTCCCGACCCTCTCGCGACCTCCTACGATGAGTCCAAGGCTTGTTTTCTACCGCAGCGATAACATTTGCTCATGGCGGTTCCGACGCTCCGGCAGCTCGAATACCTGGTCACCGTGGTGGACACCGGCTCGTTCACCCGCGCGGCCGAGCAGTTGCACGTGACCCAGCCCGCGCTGTCGCACCAGATGCGGGCGCTGGAGAGCGCGGTCGGGGGTCCGCTGCTCGAACGGCTGCCGCGCGCGGTGCGGCTGACCCCGATGGGCCGGGCGGTGCTGCCGCACGCCCGCGCCGCGCTGGCCGAGGCCGAGCGCCTGCACAGGGTGGCGCGGCGCGCGGCGGGTCTGGAGGAGGGCGAGCTGGAGGTCGCCGCCATCTACTCGGTCAGTCTGGGCATTCTGCCGCCGGTTCTGCGGAGCTGGCGCCGCCGGCATCCCGGCGTGCGGATCCGGCTGCGCGAGTACCCGCACGCCGACCTGCTGCAGGCCGCCATGGCGGCCGGCCGCGCCGACCTCGCCGTCGGCCCCGTGCCCGCCGGCTGGGAGGGGCCGATCCGCGAACTCGGCGTCGAGGAGTTCGCGGTCGTCCTGCCCGCCGACGACCCGCTGGCCGGCCGCTCCACCGGCACGGTCGCCCTCACCGAGCTCGCCGACCGCGCCTGGGTGCACTACGCCCCCGGCAACGGCCTGGCCGACCTGCTCGACCAGTTCTGCACCCAAGCGGGCTTCCATCCGCCGGCGGCGATCCGCGCCGAGCAGACCTCCGCCGTTCCCCTCCTCGCCGCCGCCGGGCTCGGTCCGGCGCTGGTCCCGGCCAACATCGTCCCGCCGCACTTCGACGGCGTCCTGCTCCGCCCCGACCCGCCGATCCGCCGCACCCTCGCCGCCTACACCCGCACCCGTCCCGACCCGGTCACCGTGGCCTTCGCCGATCTCCTCGCGCGGCAGGCCCGGGTCGACCCGGGGGCCGCCCGGACGTGCCGGGTGTCCGGCGGCGACCAGGCGTAGCGCGGGGGCAGGCGGCTTGGCCTCGCGCCGGATCCGGTGACGAGGGCGCCGCCGCTGGGACGAGGAACACGCCAAGCTCAGGCGCCTGGTGCAGACCCTCCGGCAGACAGCGGCCAACAACGATGCCGTTGCCTCCGCCTACCGGGCCGCCCGCACGCGGTTGGCACGGTTCGAGGAGGCGGGCCCGCCCGAGCGCCCGCCCAAACGGCAGAACGTCCGGATGCGGCTGCGCGGCGGTCGGACCGGCAAACGCGCCATCATGTGCGAAGCCCTGGAACTCACCGGTCTGATGCGGCCCTTCGACGCCGAGATCTGGTACGGCGAACGCGTGGGCGTCCTCGGCTCCAACGGTTCGGGCAAATCCCATTTCCTCCGGCTGCTGGCCGAAGCGGCGGACGGCGCGGTCCCCTCGGTACGCCACAGCGGTTCTGTACGGCTGGGTGCCCGGGTGGTGCCCGGCCACTTCGTGCAGACCCACGCCCGGCCCGACCTGCACGGCCGCACTCCCGCTGAGCTGGTGATGACCGGGCATGCTCTCACGCTGAACGAAGCCATGGCCGCGCTTGCCCGTTACGAACTCGCACCAGCCGCCAATCAGCGGTTCGAGACCCTGTCCGGCGGGCAGCAGGCCCGGCTGCAGATCCTGCTGCTGGAACTGTCGGGCGCGACGCTGCTGCTGCTCGACGAACCCACCGACAACCTCGACCTGGCCAGCGCCGAGGCCCTGCAACAGGGCCTCACGTCCTTCGCCGGCACCGTGCTGGCGGTGACCCATGACCGCTGGTTCGCCGCAGACTTCGACCGCTTCCTCATCTTCGGCGCCGACGGAGCCGTCTACGAGAGCGACGAACCGGTCTGGGACGAAGCCCGCGTCGAGCGTGCCCGCTGAACGATGAGGACAAGACGTCGCGGCCGTGGCTGCCGGAACTGGTGCCGGGCATGGTCGCCCCTGGCGAGTGGGAGATCGTTATGACTGATGATCGATGACGCCGGCGCCACCGATGCTCTTGCCGCGGGCGCGTGCGGATTCGTGGCCTTCCAGTGCGGCCGGGGCCGGACTCGACCGGCAGACCGATCTCGTCCGGCGTGAGTGCGGCGCGGCCGGCCCGCAGGAAGTCGCCCAGGTCGTTGCCGCCCATGCCCCCAGTCTGCTCTTGAGCCAGGCGGTCCCCAAGGGCATGGCTGAGCCCGCCAGTACCACCCATCAGGTCGTACGCGGGGCGGGCGTCGCCGGCGTGCGGTGGCTAGAGGGCGCTGCCCTTCTTCCACTCGGAGAACGGCATCTGCCAGAAGCCCCAGCCGTTGTTCCACTCCAGCTCGCGGTTGGTGCCGGTGATGTCGACGACGTCGCCGCGCTGCATGGTGTCGTGGAACCACTTGGCCTGGTCGGGGCGGGCGTTGACGCAGCCGTGGCTGACGTTGCTGCGGCCCTGGGCCCAGACGTTGTCCTTGGCGTGGACGTACTCGCCGGAGTTGGAGATGCGGACCGCGTGGTTGATCATGACGTCGTAGTAGCCCGGGTCGCCCTTCTTGCGGCCCGGCGAGATCATCCGGACAGGGTTGCCGCGCTCCATGGTGAGGTGGACGCCGGAGGTGGTGGTGTACTCGCGGGTGTCGCCCTTGCCGGCGCTGATGCGCATGGTCTGCACCCGCTTGCCGTCCTTGTAGACGTACATCATGTGGGTGCGGGTGTTGACCTTGCTGATGACCTTCGCGCCGATCTTGAGGTCGGTGGTGTAGTCCTTGACGCCGTAGGTGCCCTTGCCGGCCTTGACGCCCTCGATGTCGGCGGTGAAGGTGATCTTCTGGTGGGCCGGCCAGTAGGTGGCGGTGCGGTAGACGACGACGGTGTCGTTGATCCAGCGCCACGCACCCTTGACCGGCTTCTCCGCCTCGACCTTCAGCGCGCGCTCGACGTTGGCCTTCTGCGTGACCGGCTGGTTGAAGGTGACGATGATGGGCGCGCCGACGCCGAGCGTCTCGCCCTTGGCGTTGGGGGTGACGTCGGCGACCTGCAGCGGCCGCTCGGGCTTGACCGTGGTGAAGGCGCTGGTCGCGGTGGTGACGCCGGACTTGGCGGTGACCGTGTAGCCGGTGGAGGGCTTGAGCGTGCCCTTGGAGACCCAGCGGGTCTTGTCGGCGTTGAAGCTGCCCTCGATCTCGTCGTCGCCGTCCTTGCCCTGGACGCTGATCTCGTCGAGCGCGCCGCCGGACGCGGTGACGACGATCTTCTTGTCGGGGCTGACCTTCGCGCTGCCCTCGGCGGGCGATATGGTGATCGTCGGCGCCTGCGGCGTGGCGGACGTGATGGCGTCGGGCGCGCCGGCGTTGCCCGTGGCGGCGTTGCCGCTCGAGCACGAAGCCGTCAGGGCGGCTACGGCGAGCAGCGCCATGCCCACGGTGGGCTTCTTCCAACCAGACGCGATGTTCAAGTCTGTCCTCTCCCCCATGGCAGTCAGTCAAAACTGCCCCCAAAAAACCTTAATGCTGATGCATGTATGACGCGGTTTCATTTGGGAGAGTTCGGTCACATTTCGGTCACTTGTTGGAGTCAAAGCGCAGGTCAGCGCCGGGTCAAGACGGGGTAAGGAGGCGTCAGCCGCGCGAGATGCGGTGCGTCAGGCTGGTGTGCCGCCGCCCGGCGCCCTTGGTGCGCACCGCCTGGGCCAGCGCGCGGCGCGAGCCGACGATGACGACCAGCCGCTTGGCCCGGGTGATGGCGGTGTAGAGCAGGTTGCGCTGCAGCATCATCCAGGCGCTGGTGGCCAGCGGGATCACCACGGCGGGATACTCGCTGCCCTGCGAGCGGTGGATGGAGACGGCGTAGGCGTGGGCGAGCTCGTCGAGCTCGTCGAAGGCGTACTCGACCTCCTCGTCCTCGTCGGTCAGGACGGTCAGCTTGTGCTCGTCGGGGCGCAGGTCGGTGACGACGCCGACGGTGCCGTTGAAGACGCCGGCGGCGCCCTTGTCGTAGTTGTTGCGCAGCTGGGTGACCTTGTCGCCGACGCGGAAGACGCGCCCGCCGTAGCGGCGTTCGGGCATGCCCTCGCGGGCGGGGGTGAGCGCCTCCTGCAGGGCGAGGTTGAGGGCGCCCGCGCCGGCGGCGCCGCGGTGCATGGGGGCCAGCACCTGCACGTCGCGGCGCGGGTCGAGGCCGAACCTGCGGGGGATGCGCCGGGCGACGACGTCCACGGTGAGCTGGGCGATCTCCTCGGGCTCCTCGCAGGGGAACAGGAAGAAGTCCTTCATGCCCTCCAGCACGGGGTGGCGGCCGGTGTTGACGCGGTGGGCGTTGACGACCACGCCCGACTCCTGCGCCTGGCGGAAGATCTGGGTCAGCCGTACGCGGGGGATGTCGTCGGCGGCGAGCAGGTCCTTGAGCACCTCGCCCGCGCCGACCGAGGGGAGCTGGTCGACGTCGCCCACGAACAGCAGGTGCGCGCCCGGCGCGACGGCCTTGACCAGCTTGTTGGCCAGCAGCAGGTCGAGCATGGACGCCTCGTCCACCACGACCAGGTCGGCGTCGAGCGGGTTGTCGCGGTCGAAGGTGGCCTCGCCGCCGGGGCGCAGTTGCAGCAGCCGGTGGACGGTGGTGGCCTCGTGGCCGGTCAGCTCGGCCAGGCGCTTGGCGGCGCGGCCGGTGGGGGCGGCCAGGATGACGCGGGCCCGCTTGGCGCGGGCCAGGGTGACGATGGAGCGGACGGTGAAGCTCTTGCCGCAGCCCGGCCCGCCGGTCAGCACGGCGACCTTGTGGGTCAGGGCCAGCCGGACGGCCTGGCGCTGCTCGGGGGCCAGCTCGGCGCCGGTCTGCTCGGCCAGCCAAGTCTCGGCGCGTTCCCAGTCGACCTCGGCGAACGCCTTGAGCCGGTCGTGGCCGCCGCGCAGCAGGCTCAGCAGGCCGCCGGCCAGCGACAGCTCGGCCCGGTGGAAGGGCGGCAGGTAGACGGCGGGCACGACGTTGTCGCCGGCCGGGATCTCCTCGCGCACCACGCCCTCGGCCGCGACCAGCTCCTCCAGGCAGGTGGCGACCAGCGCCGCGGGCACGTCCAGGATCTTGACGGCGTCGGCGACGAGATTGGGGGCGGGCAGGTAGCAGTGGCCGTCGTCGGCGGCCTGCGACAGGGTGTAGCGCAGGCCGGCCATGACGCGCTCGGGGCTGTCGTGCGGGATGCCGACGGCCTGGGCGATGGTGTCGGCGGTCTTGAAGCCGATGCCCCACACGTCGTCGGCGAGCTGGTACGGGTGGGTGCGCACGACCGTGATGGACTGTTCGCCGTACTCCTTGAAGATGCGCACGGCGATCGAGGTGGACACGCCGACGCCCTGCAGGAAGATCATCACCTCTTTGATGATCTTCTGTTCCTCCCAGGCGGCGGCGATCATCTTCGTCCGTTTGGGGCCGAGGCCCGGCACCTCCACGAGGCGTTCGGGCGTGGTCTCGATGACCTCCAGCGTGTCGGTGCCGAAGTGGTCGACGATCCGCTCGGCCATCTTCGGGCCGATCCCCTTGATCAGGCCCGAGCCGAGGTAGCGGCGGATCCCCTGCACGGTGGCGGGCAGCACGGTGGTGTACGACCACACCTCGAACTGGCGGCCGTAGCGAGGGTGGGAGGTCCAGCGTCCGCTCAGCCGCAGCGACTCCCCCACCTGGGCGCCCAGCAGCGGGCCGACCACGGTCAGCAGTTCCGAGCCGCTGCGCTCGGTGGCCACACGGGCGATAGTGTAGCCGGTCTCCTCGTTGGCGTAGGTGATGCGTTCAAGGACGGCGTCCAGCGAAGCAGCGCGTGAAGCGTCGGCACCGGCCCGCACGCGACATCCCCTTTCCCGTCGCCCTTGTCGCAGTCAGCGTAGAGCAGGCCGGGCCTGTCGCGACTCCGGCGTCACGCCCTGTCCTGCTTCCGGGCCGCCAGGACGACGAGCAGCCCCGCGACGGTCCCGGCGAAGTACGGGGAGGGCACCAGCAGGACTCCGCCGAACACGCACCACACCGCCAGGCCCCAGCCCAGCCAGGCGGGTACGGGCACACCGCGTCCGGCCAGGCGCCAGATCAGGGCCCCCAGGAGGGCCAGGGGAACAGCGAAGCTTCCCAGGCCGGCCCAGAAGGTGACCGCGTTCTGCAGGGACGCCGCCGTCTTGACGGCGGAGCCGGACAGGTCGAGCGGGACGGCCGCCCAGAGCCCCCGATCCGCCCAGCCGCCGACGTGCTCCCAGCCGGTCACCGTCAGGATGACCAGGTGCCCGACGCCCAGCGCGACCATGATGCCGCTCGCCCAGCGCAGGAGCGGCTTCGTGGCGTTCATCGTGACGTCCCCTCGTCGTGGTGGCGGCGCAGGCGCCAGGCCCGCTCCCAGCGCCGGGTCAGGTCCGGGTAGACGATCAGGTGGCGGAAGGGCGCGATGGAGGCCATGTAGAGCCGCCCGAACCATCCGTTGGACTTGACCAGCACGGTCATCCGCAGCTCGTACTCGCCGCCGGCGCCCTGGACCCAGCCGAGGTGCATCACGGTGTGCACGGTCTTGTTCGCCAGCTCGCGCGCGGCCTCCGTGTCGAGCTCGTAGACCGCTTTGAGCGGCATGGCGTCGTCGTCCGGGCCGCGCGGGGCGTCGCGGAGGTCGCCGGGCAGGCGCTCGCGCAGCGAGGCGACCCGCCGTCCGACGCCCGCCTTCGGGTCGTCCCAGCCGAACAGCTCGCCGAGCTTCCACCGCAGGTCGAACAGGAACTTCACCGGCGGGGACTGGTCCGCGAGCCCGCCGTGCTCGCGCAGGGCCGCGAGCATCCGCGGGAAGTCGCCGGGACCGGCCCCGGGCGTGCGGAACGACCACGCGTCCTCGACCGCGAAGTCGCCGGTGAACTCGTGGATGCGCCACGGCTGGGAGGTGTACGAGCTGATCGGCAGTCTCACGAGAGCGCCCCTTCCGCCATCATGGCCATCAGAGCGAGCTGTCCCGGGTCGCGCCGGCCCGCCGCCCGCAGCTCCTCAGCGCCCCGGCCGACGAGCTCGATCAGGCCGACGCCCGGCGGGACGGGGTGGCACCGGTCCCCGCCCATCACGCCGGTGTCGGACGCGTAGGTCACCCACCGCATGCAACCTCCTCGAAATTCTGTGTTGGCCAACACAGGCTATAGCTGTCGGCATTTGCTCTGTCATACGGCATACCTGGTTTGATGGTCGGCATGGCCACGCGACGGATCCAGAGGACTGAGGAGAGCCGCCGGCTGCTGGTGACGGCCGCCGCCGAGCTGTTCGCCGAGAAGGGATACCGGCAGACGAGCTTCGTCGACATCGCCGAGCGGGCCGGGATCAGCCGCGGCTCCATCCCCTGGCACTTCGGCAACAAGCTCGGCCTGCTGGAGGCGGTGCTCGACGAGCAGGTCCAAGGGATGCTGACCGGCACCGCCGCGCCCCCCGGCGACCCGCTCGCGCAGGCCATGGGCTTCATCCGCCTGCCGGTCACGCGCCTGTTCATCACGCTGCTGGCCGAGGCGGTGGAGGCGGACTCGCCGATCCGCGAGCACTACGCGCGGCTGCACGCGGCCCTGCGTCAGGCGGTGCGGGCCCGGATAACGGCCGAGGAGCTGCCCGCGGGGACCACCGCTGAGGCGTTCACGGTGCTGCTGGTGGGAGCCGTCATCGGCGTGCACGCCCAGTGGCGGGTCGCGCCCGAGGCGGTGGACCTGGACGCCGTCCAGGACGTGATGCGCGCCCTGCTGCCGGCGGGCCTCGGCCGGGCATGAGGGCGACCGCGCCCGCGCGGCCTGGTGAGCCGCGACGCCAGGAGACGAGAGCCGGTGCGGCGGCTCGTCACCGCGGGCCTTCGGAGTCCCCCGCGGCGCCACCGGCGATGAGCGCGTCGCCGAGCTCCGAACGCAGATAGAGGACCGAGCGGCCGTGACGCGCGCTGGTCAGCAGGCCGGCGTCGCGCAACGCTCGCAGGTGCTGGTTGACGGCCGAGGTGGTGACGCCGAGGCGGCCGGCCAGCTCCGTGGACGACGCCGGCGTCTCCAGCGCCGTCAGCAGGCCCGCGCGCGTCGCGCCGAGGAGTTCGGTGAGCGCCGCGGGGGAACGGCGCGGCTCCGCCTGCCAGAGCGTTCCGGCGCCGCGCGTGCCGTACATGATCAAGGGTGGCTCGTCCGGTGAGATGGGGGCGGTCACGCCCCTGCTGAAGAGCGTCGGCACCAGGGTGAGCCCTTCTCCGCCGGTGGACCGTCGGTAGCCGACGTTGCTGACCAGGCGAACGTGGACGACGCCCTCGGCGAGGTGGACCCGCTCGTTGAGGCCGGCGAACATCGCCGCCAGACCGTGCGCGGAGATGACCTGTCCGCGGTAGATGATGTCGGCCTGCAGGACCGTCCGCATCCGCGGCCACCACGGCGCGAAGCAGGTGCGCCAGTACGTCCGCAGCGCCTCGGTGATGCGCGCGCGAACGGCCGCCGGGTCACCCCGCAACGGTCCGGGCAGCCGCCCGGGATGGAGGGCGCGCAGGTCGTCGAGCATGCGCTCCAGGGGCACGCGCGCGGCGGCGTCGAGCTCGTCGTCGATGCGGGTGAGGGGAGCGTGCGGCCGGGGCGTCAGATAGTCGGGCGACCACAGCGCGTCGTTCGTGAGGGCGCGCAGCACGGGCAGGTCGAGCGCGGATCGAACGTGCTCCGTGCGGCGCAGCCAGGGCAGGTGCACGGGATAGCGTCCGGGGTCGCGGAAGGTGCGCAGTGACAGCGTGAGCTCGTTGATCGGCGAGGCGGCGAAGCGCACGTCGGCGACGTCCATCCCCGCGAGCTCGTACGCGATGAGCCCACCGCTCCGCACAGCGACCATGTAGCCATACGCTACATCATTGGTCTCCCTGTCCCCGGTGCGGGAGAAACGGGGCGTGATCCGAACCTTCTTCCCCGAGGACCGTGTCGGCCGCTCCCTGACCCTCAGCACGATGGCGTTCGCGCTGTCCAGCGGCGTCTTCTACACCGTCAGCACGCTGTACTTCACGCTCGTCATCGGACTCGGCGCGACGACGGTGGGCTTGGGGCTGGGCATCGCGGGTGGCGCCGGCGTGCTCGCCTCGTACGCGTCGGGCCGGCTCGCCGACCGGATCGGCGCGCACCGCGTCCAGACGTGGGCCACGGCGCTCAACGGGGTGGCGATGCTCGCCTACACGATCGCCCCGAACGCCGTCGCGTTCACCCTGGTCGCCTGCGCGGCCGCGCTGATGCGCTCGGCGAGCGGCACGTCGAAGCAGACGATGCTGGCGCGGTGGTACACCGGTCCGGAACGGGTGGTGGTCCGGGCGCGGATGCGCGTGGTCACGAACGTCTTCATCGGCCTGGGCACCCTGGCCGCCGCCGCGGCGCTCCTGACGGGCACCGCCGTGGCGTACCAGGCCGCGATGACCGCCTCCGGCGTGCTGCTGCTGGCGGCCACGGTGCCGCTGGCGCGGCTCGGCTCGTTGGTGCCGGAACTGCCGGCCCGGATGGTCGCCCCGGCGGCGGACCAGGCGGCCGACGGCCCCGCGAAGGGACCGTCACCGCTCAGGGACCGCACGTACCTGGCGAGCGTGGCGTGCAACGCCGTCGTGGCCGTGCAGTTCGGGCTGCTGACCGTCGGCGTCCCGCTCTGGGTCGCCTCCACCGGAGCCCCCACCGCCGTCGTGTCCGTGCTGCTCGTCCTCAACACCGTGGTCGTGGCCGCGCTCCAGGTGCGCGTCTCGCGTGGCGTCCACGGCGTGCGCCGCGCCGGGATCGCCGTCCGGCGCGCGTCATGGCTGCTCGCGCTCGCCTGCGCACTGTACGCACTGGCCGGGTACGGGAACGTGATCACCGCCTGCGTCCTGCTCGTCCTGGCGGGCCTGGCCCACGCCTTCGGCGAGATCCTGGGCGAGGCGGGCGGCTGGGGCATGGCCTTCGAACTGGCCGACCAGCGCAACGCCGGCGCCTACCAGGGCCTCAGCCAGAGCGGCTACGCGATCGCCGCCATGGTCTCACCGGTGCTCGTCACGGCCACCGCCATCGAGCACGGAACCGTGGGCTGGCTCGCGCTGGCCGCGCTGTTCGTCGCCGGCGGCACCGGCGCCGCGGCGGTCGCCCGAAGGCATCACCGTGGAGCGCCGTCCGTCCCGGACGCTCCCGTCCCGGCGGGTGCGAGCACGAGGGCGCGCTGAGCCTCTGCCATCGACCAAAGTCGGAGCCGGTCACGACTTCGGCTCGCTGCGGCCCGCACACCGGTCCCGCGAGTCTGGTGCCATGAACCACCGGCGCTTCCTGGAGACCACCGACAACCGCGGCCGGACCCGGCTGCTGAAGGACTGGATCGCCTCATGAGGCGGCTGCCGGCCGGGCTCCCGGTGCGGGTGACGGCGCGGGTGTACGCCGAATACCCGCCGCGCGCCTACGCCCGCGGCTCCACCGGCCCCGACGGAGCCGGCTCCGCGGCCGCGCTCGCCTGGGCCGCCGTCGGCACGGACGCCGACCCTCGACTCCGCGCCCCGGGGCATCTCCCCCGTGGACGCGAGCACCACCCATCACTGCCGGTTCTGGGCCACCGCGCCCAGGACCTGATCGCGTGGGGTTCCCTCGGCGGCCCTTGGCGCGGCAGGCGGACACCCTCGACGGTCAGGGCGTGCTCAACCGATCATCGGTGTCCCGGTGTCTGTCCCGGGTCTCGGGGAGCCGCCGGAAGCCGGCCGACGCGTAGGTGGCGACGGCGGCGGCGTTGGAGCTCGGGGTGCAGACGATCGCGCTCGACGAGCCCAGCTGCCGGAGCGCGGCCGCCGCGGCAAGGGTGATCGCCCTGCCATGGCCGCGACCGCGGTGCTCCCGGTGCACGCCCATCGGCTCCAGCAACCCGGGCCGGCCCGGACCGGCCGACCACACCGTCACCGCCGCCACCGCCTCGCCCCGCTCGTCGTAGGCGACCAGGCACCGGGCCTCGGCGTACGGCGATCCGGCCACCATCGCGTGCCAGCGCTCGTCCGTGAACGTCGAGCCGTCGAACGACGCCCGCTGCACGGCCGAGCGCACGTGCGCCTGCTCCGGCCCGGCCACCTGGATCCGCACGCCCGGGTGGGGCACCGGCTCGGTGAGGTCGCGGCGCAGCGGCGTCCACGGCTCGTCGGCGCCCCAGCCGTCGCCGGCCAGCAGGTCCTGGACCAGCGCGCCCATGGGCGCTTCGACGTTCGCCTCGCCCGCGGGCAGCACGCCGCGCCCCGGATGGGTCACGTCCTCGACCAGCCGCCGCGCCAGCTCCTCATCCCGCCGGGCGTCCGGCGCGATCGCCAGCCGCAGCAGCCCGGGGCCGTCCAGCAGCCCGGCGGCCAGGATCCGGCCGTCCCGGCTCCACGTCCGGACCGCCGCGGCCGTCGCCTCCGCGCCGAACCGCCAGAACCAGCCCAGGTCCCCCGGATGCAGCTGCACGGGCGCGCCGTCGTGCTGCCACTCCCGCAGCACGTCCACGACCCGGCTCAACCCGTCGACTCCCGGCACACCCGGCACGATCGCCATGGTCCCGATCACACACCACCGCGCCGGCGGTCCGCACCGGATTTTCGGCCCCGGCGAGCCCCCTGCGGTCAGGTCAGCGAGCGGCCGAAACCGGAGTCCTCGCCGGGCGTGCCGACCCGTTCCGGGCCGATGAGCAGCGGACGCGTCGTGCGCACGCCCTCGGGCGCGGCCGCCAGCACGGCGACCAGCGGTTCGGTCCGGGTCGTGACCGCGAGGTCGGCTCTCCCGTCCTTGTCGAAGTCGGACAACCGCAACGAGGCCCCGAACGCCTGCACGCCCCGCGCGAAGCCCGCGTCACCCGGCTTGAGCACCCGCGCCGCGGCGGCCGGCAGCCGGCCCCGCCCCCCGTTGAGCAGGAAGACAGCACCCTGTTGCTGGAACTTGCCCGACGCGCCGACCGCCACGTCCGCGTACCCGTCCCCGTCCACGTCGCCCACGGCGAGATCCGCCCCGAACCCGTCGCCGTCCCCCGAGTCCTCCGGCACGCCGGGCGAGTTCTGGGAGATCAGCACCCCCTCGGCCGCCGGGCCCGAGGCCGAGCCGCGGTGGAGGAAGATCTGTCCCCCGGGATCGTCCGCGTCGGCGTAGGCGTTGCCCGCGATCACGTCACCGAAGCCGTCACCGTCGACGTCCCCGACCGCCAGCACCCCCACCCCCCACGCGTCGAACGTGGGACCGGCCACGCCCTTCAGCCCGCCGGGCGAGCCCCGGTGGACGGCTCCGGTGCCCTCGTCGGCCGGGTCGTCGTCGGAGAAGGCGACCACGAGGTCGTCCACCCCGTCCCCGGTGACGTCGCCCGCGGCCAGCGCGTTGACGGCGCTGGACCGGCGGACCAGCCGGGGCCGCGGCGGCCGGCGCCGTATCCCGTCGCTCCCGTAGACGACCCAGGCCGCCTCCACCGTCGCCACCCCCAGGTCCTGGCGGCCGTCCCCGTTGAAGTCGCCCGCCGCCAGCATGTACCCGAACATCGGGTCCTCGTGCCTGATCAGGACCGCCGACCGGGCGGACAGCCCGCCCCGGCCGCCGAAGACGATCGTCACGGCCGTGGGGCCGTCGGAGCGTTCGGAACTGGCGCCGATGGCCAGGTCGGCGTAGCCGTCGCCGTCGAAGTCGCCACTGGCGGACGACGCGCCGAAGTTCTCCCCGCCGGTGAAGCCCCGCGGCAGGCCGTCCCGGCCGGGCCGGAGCACCGTCCGGCGGCTCGGGTCGAGGCCCCGGGCTCCGCCGTACGAGACGACGACGTATCCGGGGACAGTGGAGGAGCCCCCCTCGTCCGGCCGCTCCCCGGGAGCGCCGATGGCCAGGTCGGCGTAGCCGTCGCCGTCGTAGTCGCGGGCCTTCGTCGTGTCGCAGCCCGCGCGGCACATCCCCCGCGTCGCCGGTGCCGCGGGGGTCGCGGAGGTCCGTGAAGGCCCGGGCGCGGACGTGACCGGCGTCCGGCGGCCCGGAGCCTCCGCGGTGCACGCCGCCAGGGACGCCACGAGGAGCACGGCCGCGAACCCGCGCACGATCATCCGCATGACTCGCAGGATAAGACCCGCGGCACCGGAGGAAGCCGGTCAGCCCAGAACCGGGAAGTTGGCGCGGAAGACCCCGTGCGGGTCGCGGCGGCGCTTGACGTCGCGCAGCCGCGCCAGCACGTCGCCGGGGAACGCCGCCGACGCCTTCTCCCCGTGACCGAGCAGCGTGTACGGCTTGCGGCCGCTGGTGTGCGGGACCATCGCCCGAGGCGGAGCGGGCGCACGCCCACGCCGAGCGGGCGCACGAGACGCACCTGCGCCACGGGCTGGACCACTGGGCCGGGCGCAGCGGGCGGCTGCTCGTCGACCTGGGCTGACGCCGACCTGGGCGGGCGGCGCCCGCCCGAAATATCCGTCGGCCGTCTGTGGTTGCACAGCGTTGGTTGCACAGCCTGCCACGAACCGGACCGACGAAAGGCTTGTCCCCCATGGCTCTTCCCCTCTCCATCCTCGACCTCGCCCACATCGGTGAAGGGGAGACGGCGGCCGACAGCCTGAGCGCCAGCGTGGACCTGGCCCAGCGCGCCGAGGAGTGGGGCTACCGGCGCATCTGGTACGCCGAGCACCACAACATGCCGTCCATCGCGTCCTCGGCCACCAGCGTCCTCATCGCCCACGTCGCCGCGCACACCCGCACGATCCGCCTCGGAGCGGGCGGCGTCATGCTGCCCAACCACTCCCCACTGACCATCGCCGAGCAGTACGGAACCCTCGAGACCCTGCACCCCGGCCGCATCGACCTCGGCCTCGGCCGGGCCCCCGGCAGCGACCAGAAGACCCTGCGGGCCCTGCGCCGCACCCCGGCCTCCGCCGACGCCTTCCCGGAGGACGTCCTGGAGCTGCAGGGCTACCTGGCGGGCGAGTCCCGCATCCCGGGCGTCGACGCGACGCCGGGCAAGGGCACCGACGTGCCGCTGTACATCCTCGGCTCCTCGTTGTTCGGGGCCACGCTGGCCGCCGCGCTCGGGCTGCCGTACGCCTTCGCCTCCCACTTCGCGCCCACCGCGCTGGAGGAGGCCGTCGCCGTGTACCGCAGCGAGTTCAAGCCGTCCGCGCAGTTGGAGCGGCCCTACGTGATCGCCGGCGTCAACGTCGTCGCGGCCGGCACCACGGAGGAGGCGCAGGAGCAGTTCCTGGCCGCCAAGCGCCTCAGGGCCGCCCGGTTCCTCACGCCCGGCCGCACGCTCTCGACGGAGGAGGCCGACGCCGTCCTCGACTCCCCCGCCGGGCGGCAGATCGCGCAGATGGCCCAGTACTCCGCGGTCGGCGACCCGCGGGAGGTGGAGGACTACCTCGACCGCTTCGCCCGGCACGCCCAGGCGGACGAGCTGATCGTCGTGTCCATGGCCCCCGAACGGAAGGCGTGGCTGCGCTCCCTCGAACTCCTGGCGGAGGTCCACGGCCTGCTCCCCGCCTGACCCTCTCCTGGTGCGAGCACAAAACCATGATTGACATATTTTTAGGTCGGTCATAGATTTGTGGCGTACCGAACGAGAGGAGTGCGCATGAACATGCGCGTCACCCGAGGCGAACCCCTTCGCCTGATGAGCGTGCACGCCCACCCCGACGACGAGTCGAACAAGGGCGCCGCCACGCTGGCCAGGTACGCCGCCGAGGGTGTGGACGTCCTGGTCGTCACGTGCACCGGCGGCGAACGCGGCGACGTGCTCAACCCGGCCATGGACCGGCCCGGCGTGCGGGAGAACCTCGCCGAGATCCGCCGGGCCGAGATGGACGCCGCCCGCCGGATCCTGGGCGTACGGCAGGAGTTCCTGGGATTCGTCGACTCGGGGCTGCCCGCGGACGGCGAACCGCTGCCCGACGGCTGCTTCGCCCGGCAGCCGGTGGAGGAGGCGGCCGGCCGGCTGGTGGCGTCGATGCGCGCCTTCCGGCCGCACGTGGTCGTCACCTACGACGAGACCGGCGGCTACCCGCACCCCGACCACATTCAGACCCACCTGGTCACCGTGGCCGCCTTCGACGCGGCCGGCGACGCGGCCCGTCACCCCGAGGCGGGCGCGCCCTGGCAGCCGGCCAAGCTCTACTACCACGGCGCCCTGTCCAAGGCGTGGTTCCAGGCCATGCACGACGCCATGACCGAACGCGGCCTCGCATCACCCATGCGGGAGGTGCTGGCCGAGTTCCCGGCCGACGTCCCCGCGCCGGAGTTCTCCACGCGCGTCGCCTGCGCGGAGTACTTCCCGGTCAGGGACCGGGCGCTGCTCGCGCACGCCACCCAGGTCGACCCCGACGCCGGGTTCATGCTGCACGACCGCGCCGCCGAGCGCGAGGCGTGGCCCACCGAGGACTACTACCTGGCCCGCTCGCACGTGCCGGTCACGCTTCCCGAGGACGACCTGTTCGCCGGGCTGCGCGGAAAATGACGATCCCACGTGCCGCCGGTGCTGCTAGGCTGCTGCGCGTTCAGTGGTGCAGGACCGGATGAGAGGGAGGTGAGGCTCGATGACCGCGGTGAAGACCGCTGCCCCGCGCAGCGCCCGGACATTCCTCACGTCCCGGGCCCCGGTCTGACCCACTTCTTCCCCTCGCCGTAGCCGTCGTCCGGTTGCGTACGCGAGGTGGCGGCTGCGTCTCGTCGGGGCCCCTTCCCGCAAGGTGTCTCACGTTGCCCCACCCTTTCACTGATTCATCCCCGTTCACGGATCCGTCCGGCGCCGGCCTGTCCCGGTACGGCTGGACGCGAGCCCTCGACCACGCCTTCGCCGAACACCGCGCGGCCGGCCTCGTCCCGGCCCGCATCGCGCGGGTGGACCGCGGCCTGTGCGACGCGGTCACCGAGTCCGGCCCGGTACGGGCCGCGCTCACGGCGATCCACTCCCCCGACCCGCTCCTGGCGCCCTGCACCGGCGACTGGGCCGCGCTGCTCCCGGGCCGCGAACCGGGCCATGAGCCGGGCCGCGAGCCGCGCCTGGCGGCCCTGCTGCCGCGTCGCAGCGCGATCGTGCGCTCCTCCGCCTCCCGCTCCTCCCACGGGCAGGTGCTGGCCGCCAACGTCGACACCGTCGTCCTCGCCGTCTCCCTGGCCGCCCCGCTGGACGCGGCCAAGCTCGAACGGCTGCTGGCCCTGGCCTGGGACAGCGGCGCCCGGCCGCTGATCGTGCTGACCAAGGCGGACCTGGCCGCCGACCCGGCCGCCGTCCAGGCCGAGGCGGCCGCGCTGGCGCCGGGCGTGGACATCCTGGTCACCAGCGTGACCACCGGCCGGAACATCGACGTGCTGACCGCGCTGCTCAGCGGCACCACGGTCCTGCTCGGCTCCTCGGGCGCGGGCAAGTCCAGCCTCGGCAACGCGCTGCTCGGCGACGAACTGCTGGCCACCGGCGCGGTCCGGGCGCAGGACGGCAAGGGCCGGCACACCACCGTCCGCCGCGAGCTGGTCCCTCTTCCCGGCGGCGGCGTCCTCATCGACACGCCGGGCCTGCGCGGGATCAGCCTGTACGACGCCGCCGACAGCCTGGAACAGGTCTTCGCCGAGATCGAACGCCTCGCCCTGGACTGCCGCTTCGGCGACTGCTCCCACGGCAGCGAGCCCGGCTGCGCGGTCCAGGCCGCGATCCAGGCGGGCGAGCTGACCCGGCGCCGCCTGGACAACTACCGCAAGCTGCAACGCGAGAACGCGTACGCGGCCTCGCGCACCGATGCCCGGCTGCGCGGCGAGCGCGCCAACCGGCAGAAGGCCATCACCAGCCATCTGCGGGCGACCTACAAGTTCCGGGACCGGCAGTCATGAGCGACGGAGTCCAGCGCCCGGCCGTCACGACCGGCCACGTCCCGCACCCGCACGCATCCACAGAAACGGACCCGCACACCACCATGAACTGGATCACCCACCCCGAGACCGCCGCCGACCTCGACCGGATCCGCGAGGTCAACCTCGCCGCCTTCCCCACCTCCCACGAGGCCGACCTGGTCGAGGCCCTGCGCGCCGACCGGGAGGCGTGGATCCCCGGCCTGTCGTGGGTCGCCCAGGAGCCCGGCGGCGCCGTCGCCGGGTACGCGCTGCTCACCCGCTGCCACGTCGACGGCGCCCCGGCGCTCACCCTGGGCCCGTGCGCCGTACGGCCCGAGCACCAGCGTCGCGGTGCCGGCTCGGCCGCCGTCCGGGCCGCCCTCGACGCCGCACGCGAGCAGGGCGAGAGCCTCGTGCTCGTGCTCGGCCACGCCGAGTACTACCCGCGCTTCGGCTTCACCCCGGCCTCCGGACACGGCATCCGGCCGCCGTTCGACGTCGAGGACAAGTACATGATGGCGCTCGTCCTCGACCCCGCCAGGCCCGTGCCGTCGGGCACCATCCGCTACCCGGCCGCGTTCGGAGTGTGACCCGGAAGGCCCGCCGGTGACGAGGTCCCGTCACCGGCGGGCCGCCGTTGCCGCCGTCCGGTCCGTTTGGCACCATCGCGGAGTGTGAACGCCGGGACGCAGCCGCCTCGCTTCGCCGTCGGCGAGGGCTACGCGGTGTATCGGGGCCCGGCGGCGGGCGGCGCGTTCCACCGTCACGCCGCCTTCCAGATCGCCGTCGCGGCCGAGGGCGAGGTCACCGTGGTGGACGAGCGGGAGACCCGTCATCGGGGCGTGGCACTGGTCGTGCCGCCGATGGCGCGGCACCGCATGCTCACGGCGGCGGATCTGCTCATCTTCTACATCGAGCCGCACTGCGTGTTCGCCGACCGGCTGCGCGAGCGCTGCGGCGACGGCATCACCGCCGTCCCCGAACTGCGCGACCTGCGCGAGGAGGACATCGGCCGGGCGGGCGTGCGCCCGTCCGCCGAGCTCGATCCCCGCCTGGTGGCGGCGCTGAACACGCTGAAGGAACGCAGCGTCCCGATGCCGAGCCTGGCCGCGGCCGTCGGGCTCTCACCCCAGCGGCTGCGCGCCCTGGCGCGGCACCAGGTGGGCATGCCGCTGGCGCGCTGGCGGGTGTGGGCGCGGCTGCGCCTGGCGGCCGAGGCGATGCGGGCGGGCCGGTCGCCGGCCGACGCGGCCATCGAGGCGGGCTTCACCGACCAGGCGCACCTCACCCGGCAGATGCGGGAGATGATGGGCCTGACCCCCGCGGCCGTGCTGCAGCATCTGCGCGGTCAGTCCCGGCGCGCCACGTAGACCGAGATCGAGCCGGTGGCCGTGGGCACCACCTCGGCCTCGCGCACGTCGCGGAACCCGGCGTCGGAGATCAGCCCCGGAAGCGCGCCGTCGGCGTTGGGCTGGGTGTCCTCCTTGCCGTCCGCGAGCTGCACCAGCCCGAACGCCAGGCGCATCAGCGGCGTCCGCTGCCATCCGTAGTCGGCGATCACCAGCTTGCCGCCCGGTCGCAGCACCGCGGCCATCGACGCGAGCACCGCCCGCTTCACCGGGACCGGGCACTGGTGGAGCACGAGGCTCGACACGACGGTGTCGGCCGATTCCGCGCCCAGCGACTCCACCAGCTCGTCCCCCATGCCGGCCTGCCAGCGCACCGCCACGCCGGCGGCGTCGGCCTTGCGCCGCGCCGCCGCCAGCACCTCGGGGTCGGGGTCCACGCCGACGATCCGGGCCCGCGGCTCCACGCGGGCCAGCAGCAACGCCAGCGAGCCGGTGCCGCAGCCCACATCGACGATCACGTCGTCGGGCCGCGGCGCCACGTGCATGGCGGCCAGGGCCCGCCACAGACGCTCGCGCGTCAACGCGATCACGTGGTCGTAGAAGCGCGTGGGGGCGAAGCGGCCCAGGGCGGGGGTGAAGGTGTTCTCGCTCATCCCCGCAGTCTCGTCCGCGCGCCCCGGCCCGGTCTTGTACGAACCGCTCGCGCTTGTACGAACCGCTCGCCCGCGGCGGCCTACTCCGTCAGGAGCTTCGCGAGGTCCGGGGCGTAGACGGTCATCCAGCGCGGGTGCAGGCGGTAGTAGACCACCTCGTTGTCCCAGTCGAAGAGGTCGTCGCCGTAGAAGTCCTTGAGGTACCCGAGCAGGTACGGCCAGTCCGCCGCCGGCTCGCCGTCCCGGGGATTGAGGATCTCGACCTCGCCGTGCGTGAACACACCCAGATCCTCACCGCGCAGGTGCGCGACGCTGGCGGCGGGCCGGGCGGCGAGATGGCGGGCCTTGGCCGCGTCGCGCGCCGTGCCGAAGTGCCATCTGCCGTGCAGGAAGTGCCCGTCCACGCCGCTGACCCGCGGCTCGCCCTTGGCCGTCACGGTGGACAGGGCGAGGGTGCGCATGCCGGTGAGGACCCGGGTGAGCTGCTCGGCGGTCAGCGTGCGCTCGCTGCTGATGATGGAGCGCAGGTGCGAGGTCGAGCGGGAGAGGGAGGCGTCGAGCAGGGCCTGGAGCCGTTCGAGCTCTTCCGGCGTTTCGCGCATCGGGATCCTTGTCTGGTCGGAGTCCATCCAGGTTTCGCCACCATGCTCGCCCGGAAACCCGACACCTCCTGTCATGTTTTCTCAGAACCGGCCGACCGAGGGTTCCAGCAGGTCGAAGACGCGGTGGGCGGCCGGCCGGACCGCGTCGGCGATCTCACTCTCGCTCTGCCCGGCCAGGACGCGACGCTGCACCTCGGCGAACAGCACCCGGTGCGCGCCGGCGAGCTGGGCGGCCACCGCGCGGGCGGTCAGCTCGTCGTGCTCCTTGGCCAGTTCGGCGGCCAGCGCCGCCTCGCGCTGTTCGTGCAGGTCACGCAGCCGCGCCACCAGGGTGGGGCTGTCGGCGATCATGCGGAAGAACGGGCGCCCGGCGAAGCCGGCCACCGGGTCGTGGGCGTCCACGGCACGCAGGAACGCCTCCTTCAGCGCGGCGAACACGCTCTGCCCGGGCGGGCGGCCCGCCACCACGGCCGCCAGGCCGGCCGCGAACCGCTCGGCGTGGTCCAGGGCCAGGTCTTCCTTGCGGGGGAAGTAGTTGGTGACGGTCATCTTCGCCACCCTGGCCGCCACCGCGATGTCGGCGATCGTGGTCTTGTCGAAGCCCTGCTCGATGAACAGCCGGGTGGCGTGGTCGGAGATCGCCTGCCGCGTCTCCTGCTTCTTGAGCTCTCTCAGGTTCACGCTTCTTAGGCTAATCACAAACTTATGCCGATGCGAAAGACAGGATCCGCCCTTGCCGTTGGTTATCCGTGCGGATAAAGTTACTCGCATGGATAACAAAGTGTGGGCGCTGGTGCGCGCCCTCTTCGTCGCCATGCTCGTCCTGTCGCTCGCCACCCTCGGCGTGGCCGCCGTCCTCGGCGGCACCTGGGTGGTGTGGGTGCGCGGCGCCGCCGTGGCCGCGGCCGCCGCCTGGCTCATCGCCCTGGCCGGGCAGGCCGGCCGGGGCAGGCGGGCGGCGTACGTGCGGATCCGGTTCGTCACCATCGCCGCCCCCATCGGCATCGTGCTCATCATCCTCGCCCCCGACAGCGGCTATCCCGGCTGGATGAAGGCCGAGCAGGCCGTCGTCGGCGTGCTGGCCGCCGCCGTGGCGCTGCTCGTCAACCGCTCCGCCGTACGACGGGCCTTCCCGAAGGCTGGCAAGCTGGGGTGATATGGAGATCACCGGAACCCGCCGGGCGGCCACCGAGGCCCGCAGGGCGCAGATCGCCTCCGCCACGATCACCCTGCTGGCGCGGCGCGGCTACACCGAGACCACGTTCGAGGCCATCTGCGAGCACGCCGGGCTGAGCAGCAAGAGGCTGATCACCTATCACTTCTCCACCAAGGAGAAGCTGTTCGAGGCCGTCGTCCACCAGGTCGTCCAGGACGCGGCGGCCTTCATGCGCCCCGCCCTCGACGCAGCCACCGGGGCCCGGGCCCTGCTGGAGGCGTTCATCAGGGCGAACGTGGCCTTCATCGCGGCCCACCCCGACCATGTGCGAGCGGTCCAGCAGATCGCGGCCAACCAGGTGCCCGTGGGCGGGCAGGAGCAGGAGGCCGCGATCGGCAGGCTGGTGGCGCTGTTCGAGGACGGGCGGCGCACGGGGGCGTTCCGGGCGTTCGACGCGGTGCTGATGAGCAGGGCGCTGCGGGCCGCCATCGACGACCTGGCCGGCCGCCTGGTCGACGGCCTCGACCCGGACCACTGCGCCGACGAGCTCGTCGAGCTCTTCGACCGGGCGACCCGCGCCGGGGCCGGCTGACGCCGTTCGCGGCGCCTCACATTCCCGGCGGCCGCGTCGTCGGAGGAGTGAAAGCACCGAACTCTCCGAAGGAGGACGCGATGACGTCGAGCGAGTCCGAGATCATGGCGCTGCTGGAAAGCCGGGTCGACGCCTGCCAGAAGAAGGACGTCGACCGGCTCATGTCGTTCTACGCTCCCGACGTCGTCTATTACGACGTCGTGCCCCCGCTCCAGTTCGTGGGCGCCGACGACGTGCGCCGCAACTTCGTGCGGTGGTTCGACGAGTACGACGGCCCCATCAGCCTGGAGACGCGCGACCTGTCCGTCGTGACGGGCGGGGACGTCGCGATCGCGCACATGCTCCACCTGGACTCGGGGACACGCAAGAACGGGCTCCGGAGCGCGATCTGGGTGCGCTCGACCGTCAGCTGCCGCCGGTCGAACGGCACGTGGCTGATCACGCACGAGCACATCTCGGTGCCGATCAACCCGGAGAACCTCCAGGCCTGGTTCCCGCCGGACATGTGAGCCCGGGTGAGCCTCACGGCCCGGGACGCAGCATCTCCGGCCGCAACAGGGCGGCCCGCCGCTCGGCGATGCCGCCGGCCAGAGCGGCCCGGGTGAGCGCGGCGCCGACCCACGCGGCCCCGGCGGGCTCGCCGTACCGGCCGAAGACCGGCTCGGGGGCGCTCCGCCGGCCGCCGCCCAGCTCCCGCAGCAGCCGGCGGGCCAGCGGCGGCAGGACGAAGGCGGCCACGCGGCACCCGGTGTGCACGACCATGACCACGTGCTCACCCCCGTGGCCGTCGGCGACGGTGCGGAAGTCCTGCGCCGACGCGCCGGCCACCGCTTCGGCCGGAGCGCCGGTCGCGTCCAGCAGGGCGACCGCGGCCGCCTCCGCCACATGACCCTCGTCGGCCAGCCGCGCGATGCCGCGCCGCAGCGCGCGCCGCTCGTCGCGGGTCAGGGCCGCCCGGTTGCCCGCCGGGCCCACCTCCGCCTCCGCCGCGCCGTCGTGGCCGACCGGACCGGGCCCGTTCTCCCAGGCGAAGTGGTAGAGCGACGTCAGGGCCGCGCGCCGCCTGCTCACCGTCGCCTTGGCCAGCGGCCTGCCCGGCGCGTCGGGCAGCAGCCCGGCCAGCGTCGCGTCGCAGTACTCGCGGACGTGCGCGCCCGTGGCGCGCAGCGGGGCGAGGTCCGGCCGGTCGAGGCGCAGCCAGCGCAGGAACGAGGCGAACGTCCGCAGGCGGAAGCGGCGGGCGCTCAGCGAGGACGACTCGCGCAGCCAGTCGGCCACCGTGCCGCGGCTGACCGGGTCGAGCGCGTCGACCAGGTCGACGTCGGCCCCGTCCACCTCCCCGCCGTCGCCGGGCCGCCGGCGCGGACGCAGACCGGCGATGCGCCCGACGCTCGTCACCCCCGCCGTGGAGCCGGCCGAGGGCTCCGGGCGTCCGCGGGGGTCGGGGTCGGGGGCACCGGTCATGATGTGGATCTTCTCACGGGACGGCGGGCACGGGTGTCCACCGTCCCGATGCGTGAGATCCCGCTCCGGTCCGCGCGGCCGCGGCCGATAATGGGCGGATGACCAACGCGGGTCACGCGAGCGCGGTGCCCATGACGTGGGCCGCCAGGTTCTCCGGTCGGCGGGCGGACGGCGCGATCGCGGCGGCCACCACCGCGGCCACCCTCGGCCCGCTGCTGGCGTCCGGCCCGAAGGCGTGGTGGATCATCGCCCTGGGGGTGCTCGCCTCCGCGCCCGTCCACTGGCGCAGGCGCGCCCCCATGGCCGTGGCGCTGTTCGTCGGTGTCGCGATGACGGTCATGGTCTTCTGGGAGAAGCCGTTCCTCCCCTTCGGACCGCTGGTCGCCGTCTACACCGTCGCGGACCTCAGCCCCACCTGGAAGCGGCTGGCCGCGATCCCGGCGATCGCCGCCACCGTCGGCGTGTCCCTGGCGCTGCCCGGCGAGGACGGCGAGACCTTCCGCCTCATCGGCACCGCCTTCGTGGCCGCCTACGCGCTGGGCACCAGCGCCCGGGCGAACCGGTCACGCGCCGCCGAGCTGGCCGAGCGGGCACGCCGCCGCGAACAGGAGCACATCGCCGCGGTGGCGGAGGAGCGGGCGCGGATCGCCCGCGACATGCACGACATCATCACCCACTCCATCGGGCTGATGGTCGTGCAGGCCGAGGCCGGACCCGTGGTGGTGCGCAGCGACGCGCCCAGGGCCGAGGCCGTCTTCGACGCGATCGCCGACACCGGCAGGGGCGCGCTCACCGAGCTGCGCGGCCTGCTCACGGCGCTGCGCGCGTCGGCCGCCCCCGTCACCGAGGACCTCGGGCCGGTCCAGCCGCGCCTGGACGGACTCGCCGCGCTGGCCGGACGGAGCGGCCTGGACGTGGTCATGACCGTGGAGGGCGAGCCGCGGCCGACACCCGGCAGCATCGAGGCCGCCGTCTACCGGATCGTCCAGGAAGCCCTCACCAACGTCCGCAAACACGCCGGGGTGCGCGCCGTACGGCTGCGACTGCGGTGGACCTCGGCGGAGCTGCTCGTCGAGGTCGCCGACGAGGGCCGCGGGCCGCGTCCCGGCAGCGGCGGCCACGGGCTGATCGGCATGCGGGAACGGGCGGCGGCCTGCGGCGGGACGCTCAGCGCGGGACCGGGGCAGGAGCACGGGTTCATGGTCAGAGCCGTCTTTCCGCTTGAATAGCGCCCATGCTGCGCGTGCTCATCGCCGACGACCAGGACCTCTTCCGGGCCGGGTTCGGCCTGATCCTCGGCGCCCAGCCGGACATGCTGGTGGTGGGCGAGGCGGCGGGCGGCGACGAGGCGATCGCGCTGGCCAGGCGGCTGCGTCCGGACGTGGTCCTGATGGACGTGCGGATGCCGGGCACGAACGGCATCGAGGCCACCCGGGAGATCTGCGCGACCACCTCCGCCAAGGTGCTCGTCCTGACCATGTTCGACCTGGACGAGTACGTCTACGACGCCGTCCGCGCGGGGGCCAGCGGCTTCCTGCTCAAGGACATCCGCCGCGACGAGCTGGCGCACGCGGTGCGCACCATCGCCGCCGGCGAGGCGTTGCTGGCGCCCGCCGCCACCCGCAGGCTGCTGGAGAACCTGGTCAGACGGCCGGCCCACGACCCGATGCCGCGGCTGGCGGGCCGGCTGGCGGCGCTCACCGAGCGGGAGCGCGAGACGCTCAGGCTGGTCGCCCGCGGGCTGTCCAACGCCGAGATCGCCGCCGCGCTCGTCGTCACCGAGCACACGGTCAAGACGCACGTCAGCCGCATCCTGACCAAGCTGGACCTGCGCGATCGGGTGCAGGCGGCGGTGTTCGCCTACGAGTGCGGCCTGGTGGTCGCCGGTGAGAGTGACATCGGGGATCACACTCACGACTGACGCGCCACGTGGCCGAACGCGAGCAGCATCGTCGTCATGCGACGTGTCCTGATTCCGCTCGCCGCGGCCCTCGCCTCGGCTGTCCTGCTGGGCTTCGGCACCGGCCTGCACCCCGTGGCCTGGCTGACCTGGCTCGCCCCCCTGCCCGTCCTGCTCGCCGCTCCCCGCGTGGGAGGCGGCCCGGCCTTCGCCGCCGGCGCTCTCGCCTGGCTCGGCGGCCAACTGCCGATGTGGCCGTACTTCACCGGAAGTCTGGAGATGCCCGCCCCGGTGGCGGCCGGGCTGCTCGCCGTGCCGGCGCTGCTGTTCGGCGGCGGCGTGCTGCTCCACCGCTCGCTGCTGGCGCGGCGGCGGCCGCTGCTCGCCGTGCTCGCCGTGCCGGCCCTGTGGGTCGGCGTCGAACACCTGATGGCGCTGGCCGGTCCGCACGGCGCCTGGTGGAGCCTGGCCTACACCCAGGCCGACGTGCTGCCCGTCCTGCAGACGGCCTCCGTCACCGGGGTCTGGGGGATCACGTTCCTGCTCCTGCTCGTGCCCGCCGCCGTGTCCGCGCTGCTCGCCCCGGGCGCGACGCGCCGGCTCCCCGTCGCGGTGACCGCCGGCGCGCTGGTGGCCCTGGCTCTGGGGTACGGCTTCGCCCGGCTGGGCACCGGCCAGGACGGCGGGCCGTACCGCGAGGTCGCGCTGATCTCCACCGACGACCCGCGCGACACGGCGGAGCTGGACTCCCCGCAGGGACGCGAGCTGCTCCACCGTTACGCCGCGGCCATCGGCGCGGCCGCCGCCCGCGGCGCGGAGGTCGCGGTGCTGCCGGAGAAGACGTTCGAGACAGGCTCCGCCCGCCTGCCGCTGGCCAGGCCAGGAGTGGCGGTCGTCGCCGGCGCCGCGCTCGGCACCGGCGCGACGCGGACGAACACCGCGCTGGCCGGCCCGTCCGGCGCCCGCTACGACAAGCACCACATGATTCCCGGGCTGGAGTCCGAGTTCACGCCGGGACACGCGCTGACCTTCCTCGACCGGACCACGATGGGCCTGATCATCTGCAAGGACCTCGACTTCCCCGGGCTGGTGCGGCGGTACCGGCAGGCCGGCGCCACCGCGCTGCTCGCCCCGGCCTGGGACTTCGACGACGACGCCTGGCTGCACAGCCGCATGGCGGTGGTCCGCGGGGTCGAGAGCGGGTTGTCGGTGGCCCGCGCGGCCCGCCAGGGCGTCCTCACGGTGAGCGACACCCGGGGTCGGGTGCTGGCCGAAGGCCGCAGCGGCAGGCCGGGGGTGAACACGGTGCTCGCGGCGCTGCCGCGGCAGGGCGCCACCACCGTCTACACCGGCCTGGGCGACTGGGCCGCCTGGGCCTCGGTCGCGGTGCTGCTCGTCGCGCTGGCCGGGCTCCGCACCCGTCGCCCCTCGGCGCCCCGTGGGGGCCTGTCGGTCTCACGCGTTCTCGTAGGGTGAGGCCATGAGTGATCGTGTCCGGCTGCTGTGCCTGCGCCACGGGGAGTCCGAGAACGTCACAGCCGGCGCCGCCGGCGCCCTCCCCCTCGCGACGCTGACGGCGAGGGGACGTCTCCAGGCCGCCGAGGCGGCGCGGCTCATGAGCGGCGAGGGGGCGACGCGCATCTACGCCAGCACGGCCGTCCGGGCTCGGCAGACCGCCGACATCATGGCGCGCGCGCTCGGGGTCGAGGTCGTACCGCTGGAGGACCTGGCCGAGGTGCATGTCGGGCGCGCGGAAGGCGCCGTCGACCCGGCCACCCGGGCACGTGCGGCGGCCGTTCTGCGCTCGTGGATCGTGGACGGCGACCTCGGGGAGGCGGTGGCCGACGGAGAGGACGGGCACGCGGTCACCGCCCGGATCGTCGGCGCGCTCACCTCGATCGCCGCCGGGCACGCGGGCGGGACGGTCGCCGTGGTCGGCCATGTGGCGAGCCTCACCACCGGCCTCAGCGCTCTGTGCGGGCCGGGCCTGAAGGCGTGGGGCGCGCCGCTCCCCCACGCGGTCCCGTTCCCCGTCGAGTACGACGGACGTTCATGGCGGTGCCCGTCGTGGCCGTCCCCGACGGCCGCTCACGAGGTCACGGGCGCAGCAGGGTCTTGATCGCGCGGCGTTCGTCCATGGCCTGGTAGCCCTCGGCGGCCTCGTCCAGCGGGAGGGCGAGGTCGAAGACCTTGCCGGGGTTGATCTTCCGGTTCCAGATCAGGTCGATCAGCTCGGGCAGGTACTCCCGGACCGGCGCCGGACCGCCGTGCAGGTGGATCTGCGAGAAGAACAGCTCCTCTCCGGACAGGGTGACGTCGTGGTTGACGCCGACGAAGCCGACGTGGCCGCCGGGGCGGGTGGAGCGGATGGCCTGGTGCATCGACTCCTGGGTGCCGACCGCCTCGACCACCGAGTGGGCGCCCAGGCCGCCGGTCAGCTCCTTGATCTTCTCGATGCCCTCGTCGCCGCGCGCGGTGACGACGTCGGTGGCGCCGAACTCCAGGGCCAGCTTCTGCCGCGACTCGTGGCGGCTCATCGCGATGACCCGCTCCGCGCCGAGCTGCCGGGCGGACAGCACCGCGAGCAGGCCGACCGCGCCGTCGCCGACGACCGCGACCGTCCTGCCGGGTCCCGCCTGGGCGGCCGCCGCGCCGAACCAGCCGGTGCCGAGCACGTCGGAGGCGGCGAGCAGGTCGGGGATCAGGTCGGCGTCGGGCATGCCCGGGGTGGCGACGAGCGTGCCGTCGGCGTTCGGGATCAGGGCCCGCTCGGCCTGTGTCCCGACCGCGTTCATGAACACCCGCTCCACGCAGGAGGACGGGTAGCCGGAGCGGCAGATCTCGCAGGTGCCGTCGGAGGAGACGAACGAGCCGACGACGAACTGGCCGGGCCTGACGTTCCTGACCTGATCCCCGACCTCCTCCACGACGCCCACGTACTCGTGGCCCATGGGAGTGGGGCCCTCGACCGGGTCGATGCCGCGGTAGGGCCACAGGTCCGAGCCGCAGACGCAGGTCGCGGCCAGCCGGATGATCGCGTCGGTCGGGGCGAGGATCTTCGGATCCTCGCGCTGCTCCACCCGGACGTCGCCGGGGGCGTGCATCACTACGCCACGCATCTCACGTCCTCCTTGATCGGTCCGCTCGGCGGGCGGTACGGCTTCTATCAGTAAAAGCGCTGGTCAGACGAGGAGGAAGGTACTGGTGAAAGGTGTACTGGCAGGGCACCCCACCGAGATGGAGCGCGTCCTAGCCTGGGGAGGGTGGACAACCGCAGTCAGATCCGTGAGTTCCTGACCTCGCGGCGCGCCAGGATCAGCCCGCAGCAGGCCGGGCTGCCCTCCTACGGCACCCGCCGGGTCCCCGGGCTGCGCCGCTCCGAGGTCGCCCAGCTGGCCGGGGTGAGCGTGGAGTACTACTCCCGGCTGGAGCGCGGCGACCTGTCAGGGGTTTCCGACCAGGTCCTCGACGCCCTGGCCCGCGCGCTGCGGCTGAACGACGCCGAACGCACCCACCTGGAGGACCTCGCCCGCGCCGCGGGTCCCGGCCCGCGCCGGCGGCGCCGCCCCGCCCCGGACCGGGTGCGGCCCTCGGTGCAGCGGCTGCTGGACGCCATGACCGGCGCCCCGGCGTTCGTCATGAACGGCCGCGGCGACATCCTGGCCACCAACACCCTCGGCCGCGCCCTGTACGCGCCCATGATCGACGCGGCCCGAGGCGCCACCCCCAACCATGCCCGGTTCATCTTCCTCGACCCGCGCTCCCACCGGTTCTGGGGCGACTGGGAGCGCGCCGCCGATGACACCGTCGCCCTGCTGCACGCCCAGGCCGGCCGCGACCCCTACGACAAGGACCTCACCGACCTGGTCGGCGAGCTGTCCACCCGCAGCGACGACTTCCGCACCCGCTGGGCGCGCCACGACGTCCGCCAGCACCACCTGGGCGCCAAGCCCTTCCGGCACCCGGTCGTCGGAGACCTCCACCTCACCTACGAGTCGCTCGACCTGGCCGCCGACGGCCTCGTCCTGGTGGCCTACGGCACCGAGCCGGGCAGCGACTCGGAGGACAAGCTCCACCTGCTCGCGAGCTGGGCCAGCACGCCCGAGCGCGACCGGCGCACGGCGTCCCACGCCGCGAAGGCGACCGACCCGCTCGGCGGCGCGTCCTGAGACCCCGGCCGAAGCATCTCGACGGACGACACCTGCGGTTAGCCTCGGCCGCATGGTGTTCGACTCCGCTCATCTGGATCTTCAGCCCTATGCCGGTTTCGACATGAACCGCTACGTCCGGCGGACGCGCTGCAGCTGGGAGGACCTCGGCTGGCAGTCCTTGCTCGCGCAACGGTTCGACCACGTCCCGCTGGTCGAGGACATGGAGCTGCCGGCCACGGCGGACCTGCACCTGGTCCTGCCCGTGAGCGGCCGGGCCGTGATCGAGACGCACGCCGACGGCCGATGGAGCCGCCACACCTGGGCGCCGGGGCGGCTCGAACTGGTCATCCCGGACCGGCCCGCCCTGCGCCGCTATCGCGCCGACGGCCCCTTACGCAGCGTGCAGATCCACCTCCCCCGCGGCACCGTCGAACGGACGGCGGAGCAGCTCGGTGGCCGCGCGGTGGACTACGCGAGCATGGCGGCGTCCGTCGCCGCCGGTGATCCGCTGATCGAGGAGACCGTCCGCGCCGTCGGCTCGGCGGACGAGACCGAAGACCTGTACGCCGAGTCCGCGGCCGCCTTCCTGGCCGTGCACCTGCTCACCCGCCATTCCCGGCCGCCCGCGTGGCGGACGCCGGCGCGTGAGGACGCGCGCATCCGCGCGGCGATCGCACTCATGCGCGACCGGCTGGCCGAACCGCTCACCCTGGCCGACATCGCGGACGAGGTGTATCTCAGCGTCTATCACCTCGTTCGGGTGTTCAGCCGGACGACGGGAGAGACGCCCCACCGGTTCCTCATCCGGCTGCGGATCGAGAAGGCGCAACACCTGCTGCGGGACACCGACCTCACACTCGCCCAGATCGCGCCGCTCTGCGGCTTCGCGAGCCCCGGCGCTTTGTCGACGGCCTTCCTGCGGCACACCGGCATCCGTCCCTCGGCGTACCGCAATTCCTGACCGCTTTCCCGGCAATCCCTGGCATGGATCACGGGGGTGGCTCGTTCCTAGGGTTTCCCCATGTCTGGAAATCTGACGACAACTCCTGAGATCGAGCCCTATCCCGTGCATGTTCCCGACCGCGACCTGGCGGACCTGCGGGCCCGGCTCGACGCGGTCCGCCTCCCCGAGCCGGAGACGGTGCCGGACGCCACGCAGGGGATCGAGCTGGATCGGCTCAGGACGCTGCTGGACACCTGGCGCACGCACGACTGGCGGGCCAGGGAGGAGCGGTGGAACGCGATACCGCACTACCGCGCGCGCCTCGACGGCCTGCGCATCGCGTTCTGGCACGTGCGCTCGCCCGAGCCCACGGCGCTCCCCCTGCTGCTGACCCACGGCTGGCCGGGTTCCGTCCTCGAGTTCGAGAACGTCCTCGGGCCGCTCAGCGACCCGGTCGCCCACGGCGGTTCGGCGAGCGACGCCTTCCACGTCGTCGTCCCGGCCCTGCCGGGGTTCGGCTTCAGCGACCGTCCCCGCGAGCGCGGGTGGAACCCCGGCCGCACGGCGCGGGCGTGGGCCGAGCTGATGGCCCTGCTCGGCTACGAGCGCTTCGGCGCGCACGGCGGGGACTGGGGCGCGTTCGTCAGCACCGAACTGGCGCGCCTGGCGCCCGAGCGCGTCGCCGGACTGCACCTGACGATGCCGATCGCCTCTCCCCTGCCCGACGACCGGCTCTCGCCGGACCCCGCGGAACAACGTGTGCTGGAGCGGCGCGACCTCCATCTCGCCGACGGGTACGGCTTCGGGGTGATCATGAGTACGCGCCCGCAGACACTCGGCTACTCCCTGCTCGACTCTCCCGCCGGCCTGGCGGCGTGGCTCGGCGAGAAGTTCGCCGCCTACTCCGACACCCGGCCGGAGGCCGGCGGCGGGGTGAGCCTGTCGCAGCAGGTGGACGACATCGCCCTGTACTGGCTGACCGGGACCGGCGCCTCCAGCGCCCGCTGGTACTGGGAGGCCATGCGGTGGGTGCCACGCGGCGCCGAAGAGGAGAACGCGCGGCCGGTGACGGTGCCCACCGCGTGCTCGCTGTTCCCGGCCGAGCCGTGGCCGACCGCCCGGCGCTGGGCCGAGCGCCGCTACCACGACCTCCGGTCATGGCACGAGCTGGACCGCGGCGGCCACTTCCCCGGTCTGGAACAGCCGGATCTCCTGGTCTCCGAGCTCCGGGCCGCCTTCCGGCACCTCAGGACTCGATGACCGGCTCTCAGGACGGTCATCCGTCGAGGAAGCGGACCAGCTCCGCGGTGACGAACCCCGGGTTCTCCTCGACGAGCCAGTGCCCCGCGCGCGGCACGTCCACCGCGCGCACGATCGTGGTCATGCGCGGGGCCACCGTGGCCCGGATCGCGTCGAGCTGCCCCTGCGCGGTCATGAGCAGCGTCGGGACCCGGACCGGCGCCGCCGCCGCGGTGTCGCGGACGTCCTTGTCGAGGGCGCGGTAGAGCTCGAAGCCGCCTGACAGGGCCGCCGGCCGGCTGTAGGTCCGCGCGTACTCGTTGATCTCGGCGTCGGTGAACGGCGACCGCTCGGAGGTGCCGCCGAACGCCGTGCCGCCGAAGGAGACCTGGGGATAGAACAGGGCGAGGTACTCGCGGACGTCGTCGTTCACGACCGCCTCGGGCACCCGTCGCTGGGAGTGGAAGGCGATGTGCCAGCTCAGCGAGCGGTACGTGCGCGCGTCGATCGCCGGGCCG
The DNA here is from genome assembly GCF_024172185.1 of Nonomuraea roseoviolacea subsp. carminata. Taxonomy (GTDB): domain Bacteria; phylum Actinomycetota; class Actinomycetes; order Streptosporangiales; family Streptosporangiaceae; genus Nonomuraea; species Nonomuraea roseoviolacea. The sequence continues at coordinate 8,546,713 of NZ_JAMZEC010000001.1, read as the reverse complement.
GGCAGCGGCAGGTCGAGGTAGCCGAGGCGGGCGGTGTCGCCGGGGAACCGGCTGGCGTACTGGAAGGCCACCGCGGCGCCGAAGTCGTGCCCGACGACGCGGGCGTCGCGCACCCCGAGCCGCTCGGCGATCAGCTTGTGCACGTACCGCGCCAGCGTGGCCTTGTCGTAGCCGGTCGGTGAGCCGGTGCTGTCGCCCAGCCCGGGAAGGTCCACGGCGTAGACGGTGTGGTTCCTGGCCAGCGCCGGCATGATCGGCCACCAGCCGTACCAGGTCTGCGGCCAGCCGTGGATCAGCACCACCGGAGTGCCGCTGCCGCCGGTCACGTAGTGCATGCGGACTCCGTCGACGTCGGCGAACGCGTGCCGGAAGGTCTTGCCGAACCTGGGGTCGTCGCGGGTGGCGACGGCGTAGGAGGGAACCTCGCCGGCCGCCGGCGTGGAGCAGGCCGCGGTGCCGGTCGTGAGGAGGAGGGCGAGGGTGACGGCCGCCGCCGTACGCGCGGATCGCGGGAAGCGGCGCGACGACGGACGAGTTGCGGTGATCATGAGGTCCTGTCCGGAGAAAGTGGTGGTGTCCTGGAGGGGGGCGGGTCAGCGCCCGGTCGCGCCGTCGATCAGCTCGCGCAGGATGTCGGCGTGGCCCGCGTGCCGGCCGGTCTCCTCGATCAGGTGGGTGAGGGCCCAGCGGACGCTGGGAGCGGGGCGCCCCGGCCGCGGCCGAGGGACGGGTGCGCCGAGGTCGGCGCACCCGTCGAGCAGGTCGTTCGCGCGCCCGACCGTCTCCCGGTAGCGGGCGACGACGTCGGCCACGCTGTCCGCCGGCGCGGCGTGGAACGTCGCCTGCCAGTCGGTGACGTCGTCGCCGAGCAACAGCGAGCGTTCGACGAACGTGAGGTGGTTGAGCAGGCCGAGCAGGTTCGTGCCGGACGGCACCGCGGCTGCTCGCGCCTGCGGTTCGGGGGCGCCCTCGACCTTCGCGGCGATCGAGGCCCGGAGGTAGTCGAGGAACGCGCGCAGGGTCGTGCTCTCGTCGCCTCCGGTACGGGGCGGCGGGGTGTCGCCGCGGCGGTCGTGCCGCCTGGTGCTGGGCACAGCGGTCTCCTTCGGGTCGCGGTCTCAGGCGGTGCGGCGGACGAGCAGGACGTGGTCGGTGACCTCGGCGGTGCGCCCGCCCGGTCCGGTCGCGATCCGGCGGGGCGTGTCGGCCCGCTCGATCGACCAGAGCGCCGGGTCCAGGTCGATGCCCGCGGCGACCTCCAGCGGGCTCGGATACCGGGCGCCGGGGTCCTGGTTCCACGACCACGGCGCGGCCGAGCCGTGGTCCACGACCAGCAGCCGCCCACCTGGGCGCAGGGCACGCGAGGCGGAGCGCAGGACGTCCGCCCTGTCCAGGTCGTGGGGCGTGCGCAGGTAGTGGGCACAGATCAGGTCGAACGCGCCGTGCGGGAAGGACGCGTGCAGGTCGTGGCGAACGGCGGCGACGTGGTCGCCCAGCCCGCGCGCACGGGCGAGGGCGGCCAGCCGCTCGACCGCCACGGCCGAGATGTCGACGGCGGTGACGTGCCACCCCTGGCCGGCGAGCCACAGCGCGTCGCCGCCGTCGCCGCATCCGAGGTCCAGCGCGTCGCCGGGCGGCAGACCCGTCACCGTCTCGGTGAGACGCGCGTTCGGCCGCGGATCGACGGCCGCCGGCCGGCCCGCGTAGACCTCGTCCCAGAACGTGACCGCATCGGTGGTGCCCATCAAGACTCCTTCTGTCGGTGTGCGCTCAGTCTTGCCAGGAGCGCCACGACCTGGCACGAAATCTTGCGGTTCTGGCAAGATGGGCCCCGTGGATCGCGAAACCGACGACGTTCTCGACGCTGTGGGGCCGCGACTGCGCGCGCTGCGCCGTGAGCGCGGCATCACCCTCGCCACCCTCGCGGCGACGACCGGCGTGTCGGAGAGCACCCTGTCCCGGCTGGAGAGCGGGCAGCGCCGGGCGACCCTGGAGTTGCTGCTGCCGCTGGCGCGCACCTACGACGTCCCGCTGGACGAGCTCGTCGGCGCCCCGCGCACCGGCGACCCCCGGATACACCTCACGCCGATCGAACGGTTCGGGATGACGTTCATCCCGCTGTCGCGGCGGCCGGGCGGGGTGCACGCGTTCAAGATGATCATCCCGGCGCGGCCGCGACCGCTCGAACCGACCCCGCAGACGCACGAGGGCTTCGAATGGCTCTACGTGCTCAGCGGGCGCCTGCGGCTCGTCCTCGGCGAGCGCGACCTGACCCTGCCGCCCGGCGAGGCGGCCGAGTTCGACACGTCCTTGCCGCACTGGCTGGGCAGCGCCGACGGCGGCGTGGTCGAGCTGTTGATCCTGTTCGGCCTGCAGGGGGTGCGGCTGCACGTCCGCGCCGACCTCCACCGGTCATCCCCCAGCGGGGGCCGGCGGTGAACTCGGAGCGTGCCACGTCGATGTGGCTTGCTCGTCAGCGCGGGCGGCTGAGGGCGGCCTCGGCCAGATCCGTCCACCTGTCGGCCGAGGAGTGCGGCACGACCACCCAGTCCTTGACCTCCCGGCCCTTCCCGGAGGGGTCGAACAGGGACGCCCCGGCCAGCTGGAGCGCCTCCGCGTGTTCGGGGGTGTCCCTGACCAGCCGGAACACCATCGCGCCGTCACGCTGCAGGCTCGCGAACACCTTCCCCGCCTGATCCTTGAGCGCCGGGCTCCCCATCATCCTGGAGATCTGCACCCCGAGGTCGGCCAGCTCGGCGCCGACCTGCCGGAAATCCTCTTCCGCGCTCATCGTCAGTGGGTCCCCAACTCCATGGCGGTGTGAACGGCGCTCAGGTTAGCCGTCCCGGCGGCAGTGATCAAGGCCGGGCGGGAAGCGCGGCGATGAGCGCGGCGACGGCGTCGAGGATGCGGTCGAGCCCCTGCCGGAAGCGCTCCTCGGGCGTGAGGTGGGCGGTGCGTGACTCCAGGACCGACCGGTTGAACAGCGGGAAGGCGCCGGACTCCACGACCTGGCGCACGTACGGCCCCATGTAGTCGCGCTTCCAGCGCTCGGGGTCCAGCCCGGTGCGGCGGGCCTCCTCCTGCCAGCCGATCTCGCGGCGGATCGCGCTGTGGACGTAGTCGTCCAGCATGCCGGCGAAGCCGGTGATGTCGTCGATGTCGAGCCCGATCCCCTCGAACGCGCCCAGCGCGAACTCGTGCACGCGCAGCAGGTTCGGGCCCAGGGTCGGCCGGCTGGTGAGCAGCGCGATCAGCCAGGGATGGCGCAGGCCCGCGGCGCGGACCCGACCGGCCAGCAGCGTCAGGTCGGCGCGCCAGTCACCGGACGGGCCGTCGGGCAGCTCCACCTCGCTCATCGCCAGGTCGATCATGAGGTCGAACAGGTCGTCGCGCCGGGGCACGTACCGGTAGAGCGACATGGCACCGGTCCCGAGGTCGCACGCGATCCGGCGCATCGTCACGGCGTCCAGCCCCTCCGCGTCGGCGATCCGGACGGCCGTGCGCGTGACCTGCTCGCGGCTGTAGCCGGGGCGCCGTCCCGGTCCGGAGCGCTCCTGCCGTTCCGGCTGCATCCAGATGCTGGTCGGCTTCTCGTCGGCCACCTCTCGCCCCCTCTTCGCGTTTGCGTACATGGTACCTGAATAGCTATGGTCCATTTCAGGTACGTAGTACGCAAATGGAGGCGCACATGGATCGATCACTTCGTACGGGCGTGATCGGCGTGATGCTCGGCATGATCACAGCCCCGTTGGACGGCATGATGCTCGGGCCCGCGCTGCCCACGATCGTGCGGGACCTCGGCGGCCTGGAGTACTTCTCCTGGGTGGCGACCGCCTATCTGATCTGCATGGCCGCCTCGACGCCGATCTGGGGAAAGCTCGGTGACCTGTACGGCCGAAAGACGGTCTACATGGCCTCGATCGTGGTCTTCCTGCTCGGCTCGGCGCTGTCCGGGCTCGCGCAGGACATGCCCCAGCTCGTCGCCTTCCGGATGGTGCAGGGACTGGGCGCGGGCGGCCTGATGACCGGAGCTCTGGCGCTGATCGGCGAGCTGGTTCCGCCCCGGCACAGCGGCCGGCTCATGGGGATGTTCGGGACGATGATGCCGATCGCCTTCATCGCCGGACCGGTGCTGGGCGGCCTGTTCGCCGAGCGGCTGGGCTGGCGGTGGGCGTTCTTCGTCAATCTGCCCATCGGCGCGCTCGCCCTGCTGCTCATCGGCACCGCCGTGCGGCTGGAGCGGCGCCGGATCGGAGCCCGGATCGACTTTCTCGGCGCGCTGCTGCTGACGGTGGCGCTGGTGGCGCTGAGCCTGGTCGCGAGCTGGGCCGGCACCCGGTACGCCTGGGGCTCGGCGCCGATCCTCGCCCTCGTCGTGACCGGAGCGGCGGCGCTGGCCGCCCTGCTGGCGGTGGAACGGCGCGCGGCCGAGCCGATCGTCCCGCTACGGCTGTTCGCCGACCGCAACTTCACCCTCGCCCAGGTCATCCGCTTCCTGGGCGGCGTCGGCATGGTGGTCGCGGCCACCTTCCTGCCGCAGTACATGCAGCTCGTGCAGAACGCCTCGCCCATCGCCAGCGGCCTGCTGATCCTGCCCTCGATGCTGGGCATGGTCGCCGTGCTCGTCGGAACCGGCCGGCTCATCAGCCGCACCGGCCGCTACCGGATCTACCCGATCCTCGGCGGCGCCGCCGTAGCCGCCGGCATGCTCGCGCTGCTGATCCTGGGGCCCGGCACGAACCTGGCCCTCGCCTCCGGTCTCACGCTGATCGGCGGCATGGGCGTGGGCCTGCTGACGCAGTCCACCACGATCATCACGATCAACAGCGCCGAGCCGCGCGACATGGGAGCGGCCAGCGGCTCGGTCACCCTCTGGCACACCATGGGCGCCTCGCTGGGCGTGGCCGTCCTGGGCGCCCTGTACACCGCCCGCCTGCAGGGCACCCTCGTCGAGAGTCTCGGCGCGGAGGCAGGCGCCCGGATCGCCTCGGACCGGCTCACTCCCGGCGCGCTCGCCCAGCTCCCGGCCTCCACCCGGGAGGCGGTCCACCTCGCCGTCTCCAACGGCGTCCACGCCATGGCCCTCGGCGCGGCGGCGCTGGGCGCGCTCGCCTTCCTGCTGGCCTGGTTCATCCGCGAGGTCCCGCTGCGTGACCGTACCCCGTCGGCCGAACCGGCCACCGCGACGGCGTGAAGGGGCGACGCATGCGGCACACCGTGAACGTCCGGATCGTGGTGGACGTCATCTGCTCGCACTCCTACCTCGGCTACACCCGCTTCGCCCGAGCCGCCGACCGGCTCCGGGCCGAGGGCGTGGAGGTGCCGGTGGAGTTCCTGCCGTTCGAGCTGGCCCCGGGCGCCTCGACCGAGGGACGGCCGCTGCTCGACGTCCTGGAACAGACCTTCGGCCCGCGGGCGGTGACCGGCGCGCTCGCCTTCGCCGAACACGCGACGCGCGAAGGACTCAGGTTCGAGTACGGCAAGGCCATCGCCACCGGCACCTTCGACGCGCACCTCCTGATCGCCGACGCGGCGCTCCAGGGCAAGGCCGAGCCCATGGCGGAACGCCTGTTCCGCGCCCACTTCACCGACGGGCTGCACATCGGCGACCCCGCCACCCTCGCCCGGCTGGCCGCCGAGGTCGGCGTCGTCACCGGACGCGTGCAGCGTGCCGCCGTACGCGCCCGGCTGGACCGGGTGCGCCGCCTCGGCGTCACCGGCGTGCCGGTCTTCCTCATCGAGGACCTGCCGCCGCTGACCGGATCCCTGACCGAGTCCACTCTGCTGGCGGCCCTGCGACAGGCCGCCCACGAAAGGAGCGCCCCATGATCGATGATCCGCTACGGCTCGCCGTGATCGTCGGCAGTGTCCGCGACGGCCGCCTCGGCCCGACCGTGGCCACCTGGTTCGCCGGCCAGGCCGCGGGCCGCCCGGACCTCGACGTCGACGTGATCGACCTGGCCGACGTGCCGATCGGGGCGGCGGCCCCGTCGATGTCCGCGCCGGAGCCGGTGCTGAGGGCCCTGGGCGAGCTGACCCCGCGGCTGGCGGCCGCCGACGCGTTCGTGGTGGTGACCCCCGAGTACAACCACAGCTACCCGGCCGGCCTGAAGAACGCGATCGACTGGCACAACCAGCAGTTCCACGCCAAGCCGGTGGCGTTCGTCTCCTACGGCGGCATCTCCGGCGGCCTGCGCGCGGTGGAGCATCTGCGTGCCGTCTTCGCCGAGCTGCACGCCGTCACCACCCGGGACACCGTCAGCTTCCACGGCGCCTGGGAGTCCTTCGACGGCGACGGGCAGCCGAAGGACCCCGTCGGCCCGGCCGCCGCCGCCAAGGCCCTCCTCGACCAGGTGACGTGGTGGGCGCGGATCCTGCGCGACGCCAAGACCACCACCCCCTACACCGCATGAACCAGAAAGGCATGAACATGACGACATTGACCGGCAGGACGGCGCTGGTGACCGGCGCGAGCCGGGGCATCGGCCGCGCGATCGCCACCCGGCTGGCCCGCGAAGGCGCCCGCGTCGCCGTGCACTACGGCGGCAACCACGCCGCCGCCAAGGACACCGTCGCCGCCATCGAGGCGGCCGGCGGGCGGGCCTTCGCCGTCCAGGCCGAACTGGGCGCGCCGGGTGACGCCGAAACTTTGTGGGCCGGCTTCGACGCGCACGCCGACGGGCTGGACATCCTCGTCAACAACGCGGGCATCCTGGGCGGGCAGAGCGAGATCGACGGCGTCACCCGGGAGGGCTTCGAGCACCTGTTCGCGGTCAACACCACCGCCCCGTTCTTCATCACCCAGCAGGCCCTGCCACGGCTGCGCGACGGCGGCCGGATCGTCACCGTGGGCACCATGCTGACCCGGGGCGCGGCCATGCCCCGGGCGATCGACTACGCCATGTCCAAGGCCGCGCTGGACGTCCTCACCACCGCGCTGGCCAAGCAGCTCGGGCCGCGCGGCATCACGGTCAACGTCGTGGCCCCCGGCGTCATCGACACCGACATGCACGAGGGGCGCCTGGTCGGCGAGGCGCTGGCGTGGCTGTCGTCGCAGACGCCCCTCGGCCGGCTGGGCACGCCGGAGGACGTGGCCGACGTGGTCGCGTTCCTGGCCTCCGACGACGGCCGCTACGTCACCGGGCACCGGCTCGACGTCTCGGGCGGGACGACCATGTAGCCCCTGCCGGGAGGTCCCGAAGCGGGCGACCGCCGTGGTCGCCGGTCATCGCCGCATCCTCGGGTCCTCGGTGGGGTCGGCGTACATGGGCGGGCAGCCGCGTTCGGCCGCTTCGGGACGCCGTTCGTAGTGCCAGGACTCGTTCGCGTAGATCTGGCACAGCCCGTAGCGGGCGCCGTGCCGGGACAGCCACGCCGCCGCGCCGGGTGGCCCGAGGTCGACGGCGTCCCCGGACACGTGGGCGGACGTGTCCGGGGTGGCGACCCACCGCGCGGCCTCCTCTTCCGAGCCGTACTTGGCGACGGCATCGCGGAGCAGCCGCTCCTGGTACCGCGGGGAACGCCATCCGCTGTTGACGCGGAACTCGACGCCGTCCCCCGCGGCGTCGGCCGCCGCCCGGCGCAGGGCCCCGAGCAGGTCCGGATCGAGCTTGGCCACGGCCGGGAACCCGTCGTCGAAGACGGTCACACCGTCGGGGACGACGCCGTCCGCCGCGCCCGGAGCGCCCTGGTGCCCGACCAGGACGACCGCCGCGGCGGTGACCACCGCCAGAGCGCCGACGACGAACCCGCGGGCGCGGCGGGTCTCTGTTCGCGCTGGTGCGTGAAGGCTCATGCCGCCAGTCAAGGCAGCGCGCCGTTGCCGGCCCCTATGCGATTTCCGATACGCCGGCGATAGGGCCGGGCTCGTACCATCGGTGCATGCGCGTGCTCGTCGTCGAGGATGAGCCCTACATGGCGGAAGCCATCCGTGACGGGCTACGGCTGGAAGCGATCGCGGCCGACATCGCCGGCGACGGCGAGACGGCCCTCGAGTTGCTGACCGTCAACCAGTACGACATCGCGGTCCTCGACCGTGACATCCCCGGGCCGTCCGGTGACGAGGTCGCCTCCCGCATCGTCGCTTCCGGCAGCGGCATGCCGATCCTCATGCTCACCGCCGCCGACCGGCTCGACGACAAGGCGTCGGGTTTCGAGCTCGGCGCCGACGACTACCTCACCAAGCCGTTCGCGCTCAAGGAGCTCGTGCTCCGGCTGCGGGCGCTCGACCGCCGGCGCGCCCACAGCAGGCCGCCCGTGCGGGAGCTCGCCGGCCTGCGGCTGGACCCGTTCCGCCGCGAGGTCTACCGGGACGGCCGGTACGTCGCGCTGACCAGGAAGCAGTTCGCCGTCCTGGAGGTTCTGCTCGCCGCCGAAGGCGGTGTCGTCAGCGCGGAGGACCTGCTGGAGCGGGCGTGGGACGGGAACGCCGACCCCTTCACCAACGCGGTGCGCATCACGGTGTCGGCCCTGCGCAAGCGGCTCGGCGAGCCGTGGGTCATCGCGACGGTGCCCGGCGTCGGGTACCGCATCGACACGGCGCTCGGCGCGTCCGGGTAGGGGACCTCCCTCAGCGCAGCACAGCCGCCAGCAGGTCGGCCCCCAGCGCCGTCAGGTCGGGCACATTCACGGTGTAACGGACGTAACGGCCCTGCCGCCGGGCCGTGAGCAGGCCCGCGCGGCGCAGGACGGCGAGGTGGCGGGAGACCTCCGGGGCCGAGAGCTCCCAGGCGTGGGCCAGCTCACCGGTGGTGTGCGGGCCGCGGGCCAGGGTGCGCAGCAGCCGCAGCCGTACCGGATGCGCGAGCGCCTCCAGCCGGAGCGTGACCGTCTCCAGTGACACCGGCTCCGACGGGCCCGGCTCGGCCACGGGGTACTGCACCACCGGCTGCCACCCGGGCGCGTGGACCACCACCAGGTGCGGGCGGCCGAAGACGCTGGGCAGGAAGGTGACCCCGCCGCCGTGGGCGGTGGTCGCGTTGTCCTGCAGCTTGTCCACGATGATGCGGTCGCCGTCCGGCGTCAGGGTGACCGCGCCGGAGATCGACGTGAGTGCCGCGCCGATGCCCTGGCGCTTCAGCAGGTCGTTCTTCAGGCGCAGGTCGGTGGCGAGTCGCACGGCGACGGTCGTCCAGGCGTCGTCGAAGAAGGCCTCGGCGCACTGTTCGAGGGTGTGCCGCACCCGCGCCCGCACGGCCGCGGGGTCCGCGAGCAGCCGTTCCGCGAAGGCCTCCTGGAGCGCGCCGCGGGCCTGGGCGAGGTCCAGGGCGCGCTCGCGCGCCGTCGCGTCGGCGAGCGGCGACGGCGCGGCGAAGCGCACCCGGTTGCTGCCGCACGTGGTGATGAGCGCGGCGGTGACGTAGGTCTCGTCGTCGATCCGGTCCACGTCGTCCAGCTCCTCGGCGAGGGTCGGCCGGGGACGAGCGGGGACCAGGAAGTCGGCCCGTGAGGAACGCCAGAGGAACTCCGCCTCCTTGAGCCGCTCGGCCAGCTCCGGCCGCAGCCCGGCCCAGACGTCCCCGGCCCAGCCGGCGAGCTGCGGGTGGTGCCCGGGTTCGGCCAGCACGTGCAGCATCGCGGTCAGCTCGGCCAGCGGGGAGGCGGCGAACCGCAGGTGACCGGACGGCAGGCCGCCGATGTCGATGCTCAACGTCATCCCCACATCATCGCTGGTCGGACGGCCGGCGCCCGCGTCGATTGACGGTGTCCGTCAACCGACGCGGTCGGACCCGGCGGCCGAACGCATCGTTGACCCCATGGCAACCACCACCAAGATCCGGCCGGGCGCCCTCGTGCGCGCCTCCGGAGGCCCCCGCTACGCCGTCGCCCTGGCCGTGGACGCGCTCGGCACCGGCCTGCTGCGCCCCTTTCTGCTGCTCTACGGGGTGACGGTGCTGCGGCTGTCGGCGCCGGTCACCGGCATCGCCATGACGGTCGGCGTCGTCGTGGGCCTGGTCTGCATGCCCGCGGTCGGCCGGTGGCTGGACCGGGGCGCGCGCAGCACGGTCGTGGCGGCGTCGATGCTGGTGCGGGTGCTGGGCGTGGCGCTGCTGCTGGCCGCTCCGGCGGGGCACGTCCGGCTGTTCACGGCGGCGGCGCTCTTCCTCGGCATCGGCAACCAGGTATGGCCGGCCGCCCATGCCGCCCTCGTGGCCACGGTCTCCCATGGCCGCGAACGTGACGCCGCTCTCGCGGGAGGCCGCGCCCTGCGCAACGCCGGCCTGGGCGTGGGCGCCCTCCTCGCCACCGCGTGCCTGGCGGGCGGCACCAGCGCGTTGCAGGCGCTGGCCGCCGTCACCGGGGTCGCCTATCTCGCCGCGGCGGCCTTGGCGTGGTCGGTCCAGGTGCACGCCCATCCGGCCGCCGCCGCGGCGAACGACGGGGACGACGGGCCCGCGCCCCGGATGCGCGCGCTGCTGGCCGCCAACGTGATCTACGTCTTCTGCCTCAACGTCCCCGAGATCGCGCTCCCCCTCGTCCTCGTGACGCAGATGCACGCGTCCCCGGTGTGGTCGGCGGCCATCTTCGTGGCGAACACCGTGCTGGTGGTCACCCTGCAGGTTCCGGTCACGGTGCTGATGTCCCGCTTTCCCCGGCGGACCGTGCTGGCTCTGGCCGGCGTGGTGCTCGCCGCGTCCTACCTCGGCTTCCTCGCGGCCATCCCGCTGGGAGACGGCTGGGGCGCCCCGGCGGTCGCCGCGGTGTCCGTGGTCTGCACCATCGGCGAGATCATCTACGCCGGCAGCGCCACCGCGCTCGTCACCGCCCTCGCCCCGGCCCGTCTCCTGGGACGCGCCCTTGCCCGCTTCCAGCTCTCCACGGGCTTCGGCCTGGCCGTCTCCCCGGCGGTCATCACCGCGCTGGCCTCCCACGGCTCGGCCGCCCTCTGGGGCGGCCTGTCCGCCGCGACGCTCCTCTCGGCCACCGCCGTCGCCACCGAGAAGGATCAGGAACGCGGCTCAGCGCTCGCCGCCGCCGGGCCCGAGCAGGCCGGAGGTGAATCGTACGGGTAGCGCCGTGAGGCCGCGCAGGAAGTCGCCCGGTTTCCAGCGCAGGCCGGCGGCCGGACCGCTCAGCCGGAGGCCGGGCAGCCGGGTGAGCAGGGCGCCGATGGCGATGTGCGCCTCAAGACGGCCGAGCGGAGCGCCGAGGCAATGGTGGATGCCGTGCCCGAACGCCAGGTGGGTGGGGCCCGTCCGGTCGAGGACGAGACGGTGCGGCTCGGCGAAGATCCCCGGGTCCCGGTTCGCTGCCGCGATCCTCAGGATGACCCGGCTGCCCGCGGGGATCACCAGGCCGTCGACGGCGATGTCCTGGAGCGCGATGCGGGGGGTGGCGTGCTGGACCGGCCCGTCCAGGCGCAGGAGCTCCTCGACGGCGGGGGGCAGCAGGTCGGGCCGCTCGCGCAGGAGCCGGAGCCGGCCAGGGTCGGTGAGCAGCGTCAGCATGGCGTTGCCGATCAGGTTGACGGTGGTCTCGTGTCCGGCTCCGAGCAGCAGGAACACCGTGGCCACGAGCTCTTCCTCGCTGAGCGCGTCATCGCCGTCCCGGGCCTGGACGAGGGCGGTCAGCAGGTCGTCGCCCGCGCTCCCGGCCGAGCCGCGCTTGGCGTCGACCAGCGCCTGGATGTAGTCGTTGAGCGCCTTGAGTGCCCGGCTCACGATGACGTCCGCGTCGGGGGCGTCGGCCGGGGTGAGGGCGGCGGTGAACCAGTCGCCGAACGTGGTGCGGTCAGCCGCCGGCACGCCGAGAAGCTCGCAGATGACGGTGGTGGCCAGGGGGAAGGCCACGTCGCCGACCAGGTCGGCCTCTCCCCGCGGGAGAATGCCGGCGATCAGCGCGTCGGTGATCTGCTGGATCTGCGGTCGGAGCGCTGCCACCCGCCTCGCGGTGAAGGCCTTCTGGGCGAGTCTGCGGAGTCTGGTGTGGTCGGGAGGGTCGGTGTTGAGCATGTGCCGGCCGCCGAAACCCGCCTGGCCGTCAGGGGGCGCGCTGGACAGCCGGGCGTCGGCCAGCAGCGCTCGGACGGTCTCGTATCCCTCGATCACGATGGTTTGTCGGTCGGTGCTCATGCCGCCGCCTCTCCTGACCTGGGGCGGTTGACGCTTCGGGGCAGCAGCGCCAGGAACGCCACCAGGACGAGGGCCGCCGGCGCGCCCCAGGACAACACCTCCGGGATGGCATCGGCGGTCGCCCGCGGACCTGGGACCCGTCCCTGGAGTTCGCGGGTCAGGAGGCTGCCGAAGACGGCCACGCCGAGCGAGAGGCCCAGGCCGCGTACGGACACCGTGGCGGAGGTGGTGGCGGCCAGGTCCGCGGCGGAGACGGCGTTCTGGGCGACGACCACGAGGTTCTGCATCAGCAGCCCGAAGCCGATGCCGAGCACGCCGATCTCCGCGGCGAGCAGGGCGTAGGGGGTGCCGGGACGGAGCTGGCTCAGCAGGGCGAATCCCAGGACCGCGATCAGCGAGCCGGCGAGCAGGTAGGGCTTGAACCGGCCGCCGGCGCCGATGCGGGCGCCGGCCACTGAGGAGACCGCCATGAACGTCAGGACGTACGGGTTGAGGGCCAGGCCTGCCTGGGTGGCGCCCATGCCGTAGGCGGCCCGCAGGTAGGTGGGCAGGTAGACGATCGATCCGCCGAGCAGCGCGCCCAGCAGCGCGGTGGCGGGCAGTGCGACCCGCAGGGTGCGGTCGGCGAACAGCCGCAGCGGCAGCAGCGGGTTGGCCGCGCGGCGTTCCCGCCACACGAACAGCGCTCCCAGCACCACCAGGGCGGCGATCAGCGCGAGGATCACGCCGGAGTCCCACGCGTACGTCCGGCCGCCCCATTCGGCCACCAGCAGCAGGCTCACGGTCGCGCCGGCGATCAGGACGGCACCGGCGAGGTCGATCCTGCCGTCCCCGCCGATCCTGGGCAGTCGCAGCGCGTACGCGGTGAGCGCCATGGCGAGCAGGCCGAGCGGGAGGTTGACGTAGAAGATCCAGCGCCAGCCCCAGGCGTCGGTGATGCCGCCGCCGGCCAGCGGGCCGCCCACGCTGGCGAGGGCGAAGACGCCGCCGGTGAAACCCTGGATCCGGCTACGCAGGCGGGGCGGGTACAACTCGGACAGCGCGATGGTGGGCAGGACGAACAGCGCGCCCGCGCCGATGCCCTGCACGGTCCTGAAGGCGATGAGCTGGGGCATCGTCTGGGCCAGGCCGCACAGGGCGGAGCCCGCGACGAAGACGGCGACCGCGACGAGGAACACCGTACGCCGTCCGTACCGGTCGCTGAGGCGGCCGTAGAGCGCGCCGGTCGCGGTCGAGGCCAGCACGTAGGAGGTGACGACCCAGCCGATCGCGTCCATGCCGCCCAACTGGGCGGCGATGTCGGGCAGGGCGATGGCCACCACCGTCTGGTCAAGGACCGACAGCAGCATGCCGATCAGCAGGCCGGCCGTGGCGAGCGGCACCTTGCCGCCGCCCTTCGACGGGACGCCGGGGGCGGTCTGCGTGAGATCCGCGGACACCATGATCAGCCCCTTGCCCGCGTGCCGGGTACCACGATCGGCGCGGCGGCCCTGCCGGCCGGGCCTCCCCCGGCGATGACGACGTCGAACATCTCTTGCCTCCACAAAGCGTGATCGCTTGACGTGGAGGCAAGTCTGCAAGTTAATGTCAACATGAAGTCAAGCGACTGGATGCAGATCGGGGAACTAGCGGAGCAGTTCGGCCTCGCCCCGCACGTCCTGCGCCACTGGGAGGCCATGGGCCTGCTGACCCCCGCCACCAGGGTCAACGGCCGCCGCCGCTACACCCGCGATCACGTCGTCCGCGTCCTGACGATCATCCGGGCCAAGACAGTGGGCATGAGCCTGGAGCAGATCCGGGAGATCCTCACCGTCTCCGACCAGGCCGAACGCCGGGCCCTCCTCCAGCGGCATCACGCGGAGCTGGAACACCGGCTCCAGGAGATAGCGGCCTCCAAGGCGCTGATCGAGCACCTGATGCGGTGCACCGCGGAGGACTTCACCCGATGCCCCGACTACCGGCGGATGGTGGAGAGCACGGCCGGACTCCACGACCTCGACCAGGACGGCTGCGTCATCTGAGGCGGGTCTCACATCGAGTAGGCGCCGGAGGCCAGGGCGATGAGGCCGGCCACGGTCATCAGCAGCGTCGAACCGGGGTGCATGGTGATCGAGAGGCGGATGTCCTGTTTCTTCCAGGCGAGCCAGACGCCCGGGTAGAGGAAGACGAGCTTCGACAGGACCGTCCACGGGGCCCAGAAGTGGTACACCGAGAAGAAGAAGGTGTTGAAGAACGGGGCCCACTTGCCGAGCTGCGGGAGACGGGGCAGCAGGAAGCCGCGGAAGTAGTACTCCTCGATCAGCGGCAGGGTGAAGCCGGTGAACGGCGCGCTGATGAGCAGCGTGGTGAGCACGAGCTCCTGCGGGTAGCCCTGGAGGTAGGCGGTGCCGTCGGGGCCGGCGCCCTGGTAGTCCACCCAGGTGAAGAACCAGTGGTAGACGATGTTGTCCAGCGGGGTCAGCGCGAGCGAGACCCCGGTCATCCAGACGAGGCACGCCGCTCCGAGCCCGACGACCTTGCCGCGTGAGAGCGGCTTGTCGCGGTAGCGCACGACGCCCTTCAGGGTGAAGCGGCCGGTCTTCTTCTTGCCCAGCCACAGCAGGAACAACTGGAGCGGGAAGAGCACGATCGCGAGGGCGATGGCCCAGGCCAGGAAGATCGGGAAGCCCATCGCCCGCACCAGGGGGGCGGCGACGAACGCGTACACGGCGACGATGACCGCGCCGGGCACCAGGTGCAGCGCGATGGAGAACGGGACGGAGTGACGGTCGGCGAGGAGCTTGGCGACGAAGCCTTTCGGCTGCGCGCCCCGGCTGTCGGCCGGGAACTGTGTTGCTGTGTCCATGCCGAGAATCGTGGCCCCGCGACCCGACACGGACCTGACATGACGCTGACACGGCCCGCATGCCGGAGATCAGATATCAAGTTACAGAACTTGATATTTGTAACCAGTGCGCCTAGTGTTCAGCGCGTGGAGCAGAGAACACTTGGCGCCGACGTCTGCGTAGGGGCGGTCGGGCTTGGCTGCGCAGGCATGTCCGGCGCGTACGGACACAGCGCCGACGAGCAGAGCGTCGCGACACTGCGCTACGCCCCCGCCCTGCTCGCGCTCCTGGACAGCGAGCGAACCGGGAGCAAACACTGATGCCCGCCCGAACCCCACTGGACGCGGACATCATCCTGGCGGCCACCGAGGAGATCCTGCGCCGCCACGGACCGGACAAGGCGACCGTCGTCGACGTCGCCCGGGCACTCGGGGTCAGCCACGCCGCCGTCTACAAGCACTTCGCCTCCAAGCAGGCTCTCCGCGAGGCCGTGACCCGGCGCTGGCTCGACCGCACCCGCGACACCCTCGCCGTCATCGCCGCCGACCGGGCGGTCCCGCCGGCGCAACGACTGCGTGCCTGGTTGCACGCCGTCCTGGCCGGGAAGCAGGCGAAGATTCGCGAGGCCCCGGAGCTGTTCGCCGCCTACGGAATCCTCGCCGCCGCGCACAGCACCGTCGCCACCGACCACGTCGCCGACCTGCTGGGCCAGCTCACAGCCATCATCGCCGACGGCGCCGCAGACGGCGGCTTCCGCACCGGCGACGCGGAGGCCACCGCCCGCGCGGTCTTCCACGCCACCGTCAGGTTCCACCACCTCGCCCATGCCGGCGAATGGCAGAACCCGGGCATCGACACCGACCTCGACGACGTGTGCAGCCTGCTGCTCGAAGGTCTTCAGGCCCCCGCGTCGCCGTAACCGAACACGGTTTGAGCACACGCCGCGGCTGATGTCGGCGGCGCGGCCAGTCCTGCGCACCCTCACCCGGGCAGCAACCAACAAGGAGCGACGAACAACCATGGTCCAGGCAATCGGAGTGACACGACCAGGCGGACCGGACGCGCTCGGCACGCTCGATCTGGCGGCCGAACCGATCGGTCCCGGTCAGGTCAGGATCCGGGTCACCAGCGCCACGGTGAACCCGGTCGACGCGGTGATCCGGTCACGTCCCCGACAGGACGAGGCGGACGCGGTGCGGGTGCCGGGCATGGAGGTCGCCGGCGTGATCACCGAGATCGGCCCCGCCGTCGACCGCCCGGTCACGACCGGGGACGCCGTCATGGCCGTCGTGGTGCCCTCGGGCGAGCACGGCGGCTACCGGGCAGACCTCGTCGTGCCGGCACGGTCGGTCGCGAAGATCCCGGCCGGTCTCTCGGACGTCCAGGCCGCCACCATCCCGATGAACGGGCTCACCGCGCGGCTCGCGCTCGACACGCTGGCTCTGCCGGCCGGCGCGACGGTCGCCGTCACCGGCGCCGCCGGCACCGTCGGCGGATACTTCGTCCAGCTCGCCAAGCAGGCCGGGCTGGTCGTCGTGGCCGACGCCGCCCCGCAGGACGAGAGCTTCGTCCGCGACTGCGGAGCCGACGAGGTCGTGCCGCGCGGGGACGATTTCGTGGCGATCGTCCGCCGCCGCCATCGCGGCGGCGTCGACGGGCTCCTCGACGCCGCCTCGCTGGAGGCCGCCGCGCTCCCGGCCGTCAAGGACGGCGGCACCGTCGTCACCCTCCGCGGCTACGAGGGCGACGGGACCGGCCGGGTCCGCGTCGCCCCGATCTTCGTCCGCGACCACGCCGAGGCCGTGGCCGAGCTCGACCGGCTCGCCGAACTCGCCGGCGACGGACGGCTCACCGTCCGCGTGGCCGGCCGGCTGCCCGCCTCCCGGGCCGCCGACGCGCACCGCTCGCTCGGACGACGCGGCATTCGCGGGCGGTTCGTCCTGCGGTTCGACTGAACGACCCTCGATCGGGTCGCGGGTCCGGCGGGGACCGGGGTGGTCAGGCCGCCTCGTCCTCGGGCTCGGGAGCCGGCGCCAGCCGCACGCGGCCGGGGCGGGACTCCTCGTCGGGGAAGACCCACTTCCGGAACGCCCAGAAACGGAAGACCATGGCGACCAGCGTGCCGATGACCTGCGCGCTCATGAAGTCGGCGATCTCCTGCGTGACCAGGCTCACGTCCGGGGTCCGCAGCAGGAACACGTACCGGGAGATCCACAGCGGCACGGAGCTGAGCACCAGACCGACGCCACTGACCAGGAAGAACAGCGCCGCCTCGTGGTGGCGCTCGCGACCGCCCCTGGTCCGGAACGACCATTCGCGGTTCAGCACGTACGACACGATCGTCGCCACGAGCACCGCGATGACCTTCGCCGTCACCGGCTTCGGCTCCAGAACGGTCAGCTTCAGCCCGTAGAACACCGCGTTGTCCACCAGGAACGCCGTCCCGCCCACCACCGCGAACTTCAGCAGCTCACGGTGCTTCAGCGCGAGGGCGCGCGATCCGGCGAGCACCGCCTTCATCCTCCCGAAGGATCCCGATCTTCTCACCAGCCGGACACCATGGTCTCAGACCTCACTGACGCGGCCTTTCGGCTCGGGCGGCCGGAACCGCGCTTGACGACATCTGGCATCGATCCTCACGCACACCACAGACGAGTATGTCGCGGTGCGGCGCCCGTCAGGGACCCGGACCCGACACGGCCCGCGGCGGCGGATCAGCCCAGGACTGTGCCCGAGTTCGCGGTGCCCCGGGGACGCTTGCGGGAGAACGCCGAAAGGTCTATGGCCAGGCCGGTGTGCTCGCCGACGAATCGTACCGGCCGTTCGTCGTGATCTACGCCGTTCTCGGTCTGTTCGATGATCGCGGCGAGGAACTTGCCGACGACCGGCGCGTTCTTGAACTGGTTGCCGCTCGTCCCCATGGCGACGTAGAACCCGTTCAGCTCCGTACGGTCGTAGATCGGCGTCCAGTCGTCGGCGACGTCGTAGACTCCCACGACTCCGCGAGCCCGATTTGGTATCTCCAACGCCGGTAGCCGTCGCGCAGCCCTCGTCACCTGGGCCTCGAACACCGCCGTCGTCGGATGCGCGGTGACGGCGTCCGGGTCGTCCACCCATTGCAGCGGGTCGCATTCCGGTTCCGTACCACCCACCAGCAGTCCCCCGCCGGCCTCACCGCGCAGGTAGATACCCAGGTCCATGTCCGCGACGCAGATCCCGGCGCGGTTGTCGGCGCCGAAACCCACGGGGGCCGCGACGTGCGCGACCTCCTGCCGTAACGGCCGGCATCCCACGGTGAAGTCGGATCCGACCGAGGCCAGCTCGTTGATGCGGGTCGACCATGGGCCTGCGGCGTTGACCACCACGCCGCAGGGGATCCTGCTCCCGTCCGCGAGTGTCACCGCGGTGACCCGGCCATGAGCCCGCTCGATCCCGCGCACCGACGTATGGAACCGGAACTCGGCACCGTGTGCCCGCGCGGCGGCGGCCAGATTCTGCGCCGCCAGTTGCGGATCGTTCACGTACCCCGCATCAGGTGTGTACACGGCACCCAGCGTGGTTCCGGTCTCGGCCCAGAACTCGTCGTCGTCGATACGTTTCGGTGGCCAGTACCTGCCGACGTCGATACCCGGGATCCGCTCCGACAGGTCCACACTCGTCCACTCCTCGAACGGGATACCCGCGTTCCGGAACAACGGCAGGTACACCGACCGAGGAGCCACGTCCACGTCCAGCATCGCCATCCCGCACCGTACGTACCGAGCCAACGGCCCGACCTCACGGCCGAGGTGCTCCGCCCACGACCTCCAGCCGAAGTGCGCCTCCCAGGCGGTGGCGACGCCCGCGGCGGTGGAGAAGTTGAACCGCACCACCGCGCTGGACGCACTCGTGGAGCCGTGGCCGGCGCCCCCGGCCTTGTCGACCACCGTCACCTGCCGGCCACGGCGGGCGAGTTCCAGGGCGACCGACGCGCCGATCACCCCCGACCCGATCACCACGACGTCCGTGCGCTTACCGGGCACGGCAGGTCCTGAGATAACTGAGGAACGAGGCCTGCAGGCCGGTCACGTGCGTTTCGTCCAGGACCGCGCTGGTGACGGCTCCGCCGCGTGAGGTCAGGCGGTGCAGGAGGGTGGCGGTGTTCTTCGTGACGTTCTGGTAGACGGCCAGGTCGCCGAGAAGCTCTCGGACGTTGATGGTCACGTGCAGCCTGGCCGCATGCAGGCTGTCGCCCATCTCTTCGAGCTGGGCGAAGACCTGACTGTCCGTACTGACGACACCGGGGCTGCCCGCTCCGACGCTCTCGAAGAGCGCGCCGCCGGAGAGCCAGGCGTAGAGGCTGAAGAGTCCGCCGTAGGAGTAGCCGAAAAGGCCGTGACCGCTCGCGGCTGTGCCGTAGTCGCGTTCGATCCGCGGGTGCAGTTCCGTGGTGAGGAAGTCCAGGAACGCATCGGCGCGGGTGTCGCTCAACTCGGCGAGGTAGGCGTCGGCTTCCTCGCGCGTCATCGCACCCGCTTGGAATCCCTTCTCCACGGCATCGATGAGCTCCTGGGCGATGGGCTCGCCGGGTGGCACGAGGTCCCTGTTGCGCAGCCGTGCCCAGTGTTGTGCTTCCTCGCCCGCGTAACCGACGCTGACCTGGATATAGGGCTGGATCTGCTGCATGGGGTCCAGCTGGGTGACGATGAGCGGAGCCGTCATGCCCACGGCCCAATTGCCGTCGAGCACGTACACCGCGGGCACCGGCGTCGTGGCGGGGTCGTAGCCCGGTGGCGTGGTGACCCAGACGCCGTAGTCGTACCCACCGCTGGAACGCAGCTCGAAGTAGTCGGTGTCGGCGAGGCAGCCCTGCCACATGGCGCTCATCGCAGGTCCTTCACCACGCGTCCGGCCTGGACGACGAGGACGGCGTTGGCGGGGTCGGCGAAGAGCTTCGGATCTTCGAGCGGGTTGCCGTTCCAGAGCACGAGGTCTGCCTGCATTCCGGGAGCGATGACCCCCACCTGGTCCGAGAGGCCGAGGATGTCGGCGTTGGTCTTCGTGGCCGCCACGAGGGCTTCCATGGGTGTCTCCAACTCCGCGCGCAACGTGAGTTCTTCACCTCGACGGTCCTGAGCCGGACCGATGAGATCGGAACCCAGCCCGATCCGCACTCCGGCCTCCTTGGCGGCAGCGAGTGCCTCGGTCATCCGCTCACGGACACCCAGCACACGATCGCGGACCGACTCGCCGAGGCCGGCTTCCGCGGGGTCGTGCAGCAGTCGCTCGACGACGGCGAACGTGGGCACAAGGGCGACCCCGCGCGTGGCCATCAAGGTGGCCGTGGGCTCATCGAGGTCGGTGCCGTGCTCGACACAGCGCGCCCCGGCCTCGACCGCGTTCCGAATGCCCTCATTGTTGTGGGCGTGAACCGTCACGTAAGTGCCCCGTGCCGCGGCTTCCTGCACAGCGACGGCGATCTCCTCCACGGTGAACTGGGTGTCGGTCAGCCGGTCGTGAGCGCTGACCACTCCCCCGGTCACACAGAGCTTCAGAAAGGAGGCTCCGCGGCGGAATGCCTCACGTACATTGCCTCGCAGCTCGTCCGCGTTGCCCGACATCATGGACAGGGCGCACAGACCCGGAAGGTGATGGCCGCTCCACAGCTCGGTGGGTTCCCAGTCGGCTCCGTAGTAGCCGTGCCCACCGATCTGGCACTGCACAGGTCCGCACGACAGGACGCGCGGCCCCCTGACCTTGCCCTTCGCGATCGTGGTGACGACGCCGCCGTCGATCCCTCCGGTGTCCCGGACGGTCGTGAAGCCGGCGTCGAGCGCTGCGCCGGCCGTGGCGAAGATGTCCGCCGCGATCTCGGCGGCACTGATCTGGAACGAGAACTGCGGCTGGATCGGGCTCGACAGGCCCAGGTGAACGTGCGCGTCGATCAGGCCGGGCGTCATCGTCAGTCCCCCGGCGTCGAGCCGCTCGCCAGGGTCGGCGCCGGAGGCCCCGAGCTGGGTGATCCACCCGTCTTCGACGGTGACGTCCACGTCCATGGGGTCGCGCCCCGTCCCGTCGGCGACCGCCGCGCCGACCACCTGTAAACGTCCCACGAGTCGTTCCCTCCGCCGTCGCGAGCTGACTGCGACCATGTACGAAGCAACAGGCCGCCGCCAACAATCTTTTCCAATGGATAAACTGTAGGAGTGATCCTGTCAACCACGGAACGCAAAGGCGAGGCACGCGAGCGCCTCCTGGCCCGGCTCCTCGACACCTTCGACGAGGCCCTTCCCTCACCGGAGATGTCGCTCCGCGAGATCGCCGCCCGGACCGAGACCAGCCACGCCCTCCTGCGATACCACTTCGGGTCACTCCCGGGCGTCCTGGCGGCCATGCTCAAGGCACAGCGATCTCGTGACAACGAGGCCCTTTTCGCAGCCGCCCAGCAGGGCACCTTCACCGACCTCGTCGTGGCGATCTGGCGGACCTACACCCGCCCGGAGCAGTTGTCGCGTGTCCGCGGCTTCTTCCACGTCGTAGGACTGGCCGCGTACAGGCCGGAGGACTTCCCCGAGTTCATCGACTCGCTCGACGACCTGACCAAGATGCTGGCCTCACTCGCGGAACGCGAAGGGCACGACACCGGGGAAGCGCTGACCATGGCCACCGTCGCCGTTGCCGCGATCCGCGGCCTGCTCTTACAGGAGGTCCTGACCCCAGGAGTCCGCTCGGACGACGCCGTCGACCTGATCCTGCGCATGCTCCCCGGCAACGCGGCCGGTGTCCACTCAGGCGATGGAGGACGCCCGCACCCTCAAGCGAACTTCGACCGCCGTGAGCAGGACGACCGCCCTGGCCGCCGCCGGCCGGGATGACAGTGGCGGGCCGGCCGCCTGTCGGGCCCTGGACGGGCATGTGCACTCCTCGGCGCGGCGGCCGGCGGATCACTTCAGCGTGAGCGGTGTCGCGGAGGCGATGCGGGTGAGCTTGCGGGGGTTGCGGACGTAGTACAGGCCGGTGATGCGGGCATCCTCGACCCGGACCGCCATGACGCCGTCGACCTCGCCGTTGAGGCGGAGAATGAGCGCCGGGTTGCCGTTGACCACGGTCGGCTCGCTGGTGAGCGCGACCTGCGCTTTGCCGAGGCCACTGACGATCATGTGGGCCACCTTGCGGGCGCCGGTGACGGGTCGCGGCACGGCCTGCTTGACGCCCCCGCCGTCGCTCACCAGGACGACCTCAGGGGCGAGCACGTCGAGCAGGCCCTGCAGGTCCCTGGCGTCGAGCGCGCGCCGGAAGGACTCCACAGCCGCCCGGGCCTGGCTCGGGGAGACCACCTCGCGAGGCCGCCGGGCCTCGACGTGCCGGCGGGCCCGGTGCGCGATCTGGCGGACGGTCGCCGGCGCCTTGCCGACGGCGGCCGCGATCTCGTCGTAGCCGACGTCGAAGACCTCGCGCAGCACGAAGACGGCCCGCTCGGTCGGCGCCAGCGTCTCCAGCACGAGCATCAGCGCCATCGACACGCTCTCGGCCAGCTCGACGTCCTCGGCCACGTCCGGCGCGGTGAGCAGCGGCTCGGGCAGCCAGGGGCCGACGTACGCCTCCTTGCGGCGCTTCATGACGCGCAGCCGGTCCAGCGCGCGCCGGGTGACGATCCGTATCAGGAAGGCGCGCTGGTCGCACACCTGACCCAGGTCGATCTTGACCCATCGCAGCCACGTCTCCTGCAGGGCGTCCTCGGCGTCGGCCGCCGAGCCGAGCATCTCGTAGGCGACGGTGAACAGCAGGTTGCGGTGGGCGAGGAACGCCTCGGTGGCCAGGTCCATCCGGCCGCCACCAGCCATCGGCTCGGCTGTGCCCGTCGTCGCGTCCCTGCGCTCGTTCATGCCTGGCTCCTGCCTGTTCACCGGCGACTCCTGCTCCATGCACAAGGCGTCGGCGCCCACCGCGGTGTGACACCTCTGATGGGTGACACACGTCACATGGCCGCGCTGTCACAAAGTTCGGGGCGCGGACGCCGCATGGTCGTCCCCCCGCAACCGCCACCTCAGAGAGAACGGAAGACATCGTGAGCAAGGTCTGGTTCGTCACCGGTTCGTCCCGCGGCCTCGGCCGTGCGTTCGTCGAGGCCGCCCTGTCGCGTGGCGACAGAGTGGCCGCGACCGCCCGGAGCGCTGCAAGCCTGGACGAGCTGGTCGCCGCCTACGGCGACGCGGTGCTCGCGCTGGAACTGGACGTCACCGACAAGGCCGCCGTCTTCGAGGGTGTGAAGCGGGCCGCCGAGCACTTCGGCCGTCTCGACGTCATCGTGAACAACGCCGGTTACGCCCTGGTCGGCGCGATCGAGGAGATGACCGAGCAGGAGCTGCGCGACCAACTGGAGACCAACCTGTTCGGCGCGGTGTGGGTGATCCAGGCCGCGCTGCCCCATCTGCGTGCACAGCGCGGCGGGCACATCATCCAGCTGTCCTCGGCGGCCGGGCTCATGGCGTTCCCGCTCGGCGGCGCCTACAGCGCCTCCAAGTGGGCCCTGGAAGCCCTGAACGAATCCCTCGCCCACGAGGTCGCCGACTTCGGCATCAAGGTGACCGTGATCGAGCCCGGCGGCTTCGCCACCCGGTCCGGCCGGAACCCCGATCCCCTCGACAACGGCCACATGGCCGAGCCCGACCCGATCTACGACGGTCTTCGCCGGCGCATCGCCGCGATCACAGGGCAGCAGCCCGCCGGCGACCCGGCCGCCGCGGCCCGGGCACTCCTCAAGATCATCGACTCTGACAGGCCGCCCCTGCGGGTGCTCTTCGGGCAGGGCTTCTACCCGATGCTCCAGCAGGTCTACGCCGACCGGCTCAAGACCTGGGCCGACTGGCAGGACCTCGCCGCGGAGGCTCACGGTGGCCTCGATCAAGAGAACCGGTGACCCACGGCCGAGCCGACGTACCGACAGCAAGCAGAACCGACAGGAGCAGCACGTGAAGCACCGCATCCTCATCCTCGGCGCCGGCTATGCCGGGACCTACGTGGCCGGAAACCTGGCCCGCCGGCTGTCCCCGAAGGACACCGAGATCACCGTGGTCAACGCCGTGCCGGACTTCGTCCAGCGCATGCGGCTGCACCAGCTCGCGGCCGGCCGGACCATCGAGGCTCCGCACCTCGCCGACGTCTTCGCCGGCACGGGGATACGGTTGCGCCTGGCCCGCGTCACCGCGGTCGACCCCGAGCGCCAGGTCGTCACCGTGGCCGGTACCAGCGGTGACGGCGAGCTCGGCTACGACACGCTCGTCTACGCGCTCGGCAGTCATGGTGACGTCGAGGCCGTCCCCGGCGTGGCCGCGCACGCCTTCGACGTCGCCGCCCGGCCCTCGGCGCTGCGCCTGCGCGAGCGCCTGGACGGCCTGGACCGGCGGGGCGAGGGCGGGAGCGTGGTGGTCGTCGGCGACGGGCTGACCGGCATCGAGACCGCCACCGAGATCGCCGAAGGCCGGCCCGGCCTGTCGGTGACGCTCGTCGCCCGCGGCGAGCTGGGCGCCCGGCTCTCCGCCGGAGCCCGCGGCCACCTGCGCCGGGCCTGCGACCGGCTGGGCGTCACCGTCCTGGAGCGCACCCGCGTCGAAGCCGTCGAAGCGACGCGGGTGCTGTGCGCCGACGGCACCGCCCTGGCGTCCGACGCGACCGTGTGGACGGCCGGGTTCGCGGTCACCCCCGTCGCCGCCAATGGCGGACTGGAGGTCACCCCGAACGGGCAGATCGTCGTCGATCGCGCCATGCGGTCGGTCTCGCACCCGAACGTCTACGCCGTCGGCGACAGCGCCCACGCCATCGGCGACAACGGCCGGCCGATGCCGATGTCCTGCGCGTCGGCCGGCTACACCGGCATGCAGGCCGTCGAGACGATCGTGGGACGCCTGACCAGCCGCAAGGTCGCGAAGACCAGGCTGGTCTACACGTACAACCACATCAGCCTCGGGCGGCGGGACGCGATCCTGCAGATGGTCGACGGGGAGGGGCAGGCCAAGCCGGCGTACCAGGGCGGCCGGGCGCCCGCACGGATCAAGACGGGCATCCTCAGGGTGTCGCTGTGGGCCGCCTCGCACCCCACCTACGGCCTGCCCAAGCGCAGGCGCCGCCTGGCCGGCGCGCCGGACGCGACCGCCGCGAAAGCGCTCGTCCAGCCGCTCCACTAGGGAGAGACATGACCTCGGTATTGATCACTTGAGCGAACAAGGGCCTGGGCTACGAGACGGCGCGCAGGCTCGGGGAACGGGGCTGGAGGGTCTTCCTCGGCTCACGCGACGCCGTGACCCCCGGCGAGGTCGCCGGCGGCAGGTTCACCGCCACCGACATGAACGTCCGCACGGGCGAGCTGACGGTCACCGAGGGCAGTGATCCGATCATCGAGCTCGCGACCCTCGCCCCTGACGGGCCGACCGGGACCTTCGTCGATCGCCTCGGCCCCATCGCCTGGTGAGACATCCCCGAAGGGCGTGAGTGCCGGCCTGGCCTGCCCCCGCGGTCGTCCTCCCGCCATGACGGCGGGAGGACGACCGCCGGGCGTCAGATCTCCTCGACGTTCATCGCCCCTTCGTTGGGGCGCCGCGACAGATCGATGCCGAGTTCCTCCGCCGCGCGGAAGACGTCCTCGTCGGTGTCGCGCATCTCGATGGACATGCCGTCGCTGGAGAGCACCTCGACGTTGAGGCACAGCGACTGCATCTCCTTGATGAGGACCTTGAAGGACTCGGGGATGCCGGGCTCGGGAATGTTCTCGCCCTTGACGATGGCCTCGTAGACCTTCACGCGGCCCAGGACGTCGTCGGACTTGATGGTCAGCAGCTCCTGCAGGGCGTAGGCGGCGCCGTAGGCCTCCAGCGCCCACACCTCCATCTCACCGAAGCGCTGGCCACCGAACTGGGCCTTACCGCCGAGCGGCTGCTGGGTGATCATGGAGTACGGACCGGTCGACCGGGCGTGGATCTTGTCGTCGACCAGGTGCAGCAGCTTGAGGATGTAGATGTAGCCCACGGCGATGGGATACGGGAACGGGTCGCCGGAGCGGCCGTCGAACAGCCGGGCCTTGCCGCCGGGCATCACGAGCCGCTCGCCGTCGCGGTTGACGAGGGTGTTGTCGAGCAGGCCGATGATCTCCTTCTCGCTGGCGCCGTCGAAGACGGGGGTGGCGACGTTGGTGCGCGGCTCGACGTGCTCGAAGCCCTTCTCGCGCAGCCGCTGGGCCCACGCCTCGTCCACCCCGCTGATGTCCCAGCCGCGTGCGGCGATCCAGCCGAGGTGGGTCTCCAGCACCTGGCCGACGTTCATCCGGCCGGGCACGCCCAGCGGGTTGAGGATGATGTCGACCGGCGTGCCGTCCTCCAGGAACGGCATGTCCTCCACCGGCAGGATCTTGGAGATGACGCCCTTGTTGCCGTGCCGGCCGGCCAGCTTGTCACCGTCGGTGATCTTCCGCTTCTGCGCCACGTACACGCGCACCAGCTCGTTGACCCCCGGCGGCAGCTCGTCGCCCTCCTCACGGGAGAACACCCGCACGCCGATGACCTTGCCCTGCTCACCGTGCGGCACCTTCAGCGAGGTGTCACGCACCTCACGCGCCTTCTCACCGAAGATCGCGCGCAGCAGCCGCTCCTCCGGCGTCAGCTCGGTCTCACCCTTCGGCGTGACCTTGCCCACCAGGATGTCACCGGGCGCGACCTCGGCGCCGATGCGGATGATGCCCCGCTCGTCGAGATCGGCCAGGACCTCCTCCGACACGTTGGGGATGTCCCGGGTGATCTCCTCCGGGCCCAGCTTGGTGTCACGGGCGTCGACCTCGTGCTCCTCGATGTGGATCGAGGACAGCACGTCGTCCTGCACCAGCCGCTGGGACAGGATGATCGCGTCTTCGTAGTTGTGGCCCTCCCACGGCATGAACGCCACCAGGAGGTTCTTGCCCAGCGCCATCTCACCGTTGTCGGTGCACGGCCCGTCGGCGATGACCTGGTTGACCTCGACCCGGTCACCCTCGGCCACGATCGGCTTCTGGTTGAAGCTGGTGCCCTGGTTGGAGCGCTTGAACTTCGCCACCCGATACGTCGTACGGGTGCCGTCGTCGTTCATGACCGTGACGTAGTCGGCCGAGACCTCCTCGACCACACCGGCCTTCTCCGCGCTGATCACGTCACCGGCGTCGGTCGCGGCACGGTACTCCATGCCGGTGCCGACCAGCGGCGCCTCGCTCTTGAGCAGCGGCACCGACTGGCGCTGCATGTTGGAGCCCATGAGCGCGCGGTTGGCGTCGTCGTGCTCCAGGAACGGGATCATCGCGGTGGCCACCGACACCATCTGACGCGGCGACACGTCGATGTAGTCGACCTCCTCGGCACGGGCCAGCTCGGTCTCACCGCCCTTGGTGCGCACCAGGACACGGGCCTCGGCGAACGACCCGTCGGGGTTGAGCGCCGTGTTGGCCTGCGCCTTGACGTAGCGGTCCTCCTCATCGGCCGTCAGGTAGTCGATCTGATCGGTCACCCTGCCGTCGACGACCTTGCGGTACGGCGTCTCCACGAAACCGAACGCGTTGAGCCGGCCGTAGGAGGCCAGCGAACCGATCAGGCCGATGTTCGGACCCTCGGGCGACTCGATCGGGCACATCCGCCCGTAGTGGGACGGGTGCACGTCACGCACCTCGAAACCCGCGCGTTCCCGCGACAGACCGCCGGGGCCCAGCGCGTTCAGCCGCCGCTTGTGCGTCAGCCCGGCCAGCGGGTTGATCTGGTCCATGAACTGCGACAGCTGCGAGGTGCCGAAGAACTCCTTGATCGACGCCACGACCGGGCGGATGTTGATCAGGGTCTGCGGCGTGATCGCCTCGACGTCCTGCGTGGTCATGCGCTCGCGCACGACCCGCTCCATGCGGGCCAGGCCCAGCCGGACCTGGTTCTGGATCAGCTCGCCGACGCTGCGCAGACGGCGGTTGCCGAAGTGGTCGATGTCGTCGACCTCGACGATCACCTCGCTGTCCGCGCCCGGCATCCTGTCCTCGCCCGCGTGCAGGCGCACGAGGTACTCGATCGTGGCGACGATGTCGTCCTCGGTCAGCGTGCCCTGCGTGATCTCACTGGCGACCCCGAGCTTCTTGTTGATCTTGTAGCGACCCACCTTGGCGAGGTCGTACCGCTTGGGGTTGAAGTAGAGGTTCTCCAGCAGGGTCTGCGCCGACTCCTTGGTCGGCGGCTCGCCCGGCCGCAGCTTGCGGTAGATGTCGAGCAGCGCGTCGTCCTGGCCGGCCGTGTGGTCCTTCTCCAGGGTGGCCCGCATGGACTCGTACTGGCCGAAGCGCTCCAGGATCTGATCGCTGGTCCACCCCAGCGCCTTGAGAAGCACGGTGACCGGCTGCTTGCGCTTGCGGTCGATGCGCACACCGACGCTGTCGCGCTTGTCGATCTCGAACTCGAGCCAGGCGCCCCGCGACGGGATCACCCTGCAGCCGTACAGGTCCTTGTCGGTGGCCTTGTCGGCCGTGCGCTCGAAGTACACACCGGGCGAGCGGACCAGCTGGGAGACCACGACACGCTCGGTGCCGTTGATGACGAACGTCCCCTTCGGCGTCATGAGCGGGAAGTCGCCCATGAACACCGTCTGGCTCTTGATCTCACCGGTGGTGTTATTGATGAACTCCGCCGTCACGAACATCGGGGCGGAGAAGGTCATGTCCTTGTCCTTGCACTCATCGACTGAGTACTTGGGCGGCTCGAACCGGTGGTCGCGGAACGACAAGGACATGGTCCCCGAGAAGTCCTCGATCGGACTGATCTCTTCGAAGATCTCTTCGAGGCCCGACTGGGTCGGGACGTCCTTGCGACCGGCCTGGCGAGCCGCCTCCACCCGGGCCTTCCACTTCTCGTTGCCGAGCAGCCAGTCGAAGGACTCGGTCTGCACGGCGAGGAGGTCAGGAACTTCGAGGGGCTCCTGGATGCGCGAGAAAGAGACGCGACGGGGACCGGCGGGTATGGCGGAGGCATTGCGCGAGGCTGCCAACAGATGTCCTTCCGAGGGCTCGCAGCGGATGGCTACACGCGCGCCCGACGACATCACCGTCAATGCGGAGGAGTGGGACGTCGAGGACAAGCGTGGAAGGGCAGCATAAAGCAAAAGAGAGACGAATGTCCACGCATATATAAATTGTCAACCCTCGATCCCGTAGCCAGGATCGCACGCTCACCTCGGAATCGTCAAGCGAGTCGCACGAAACGCCCTGGAAGCGCCGGGAGCCCCCCGACGCGCTCGACGCGTCAGGAAGCCGGCGTCGTTCGGGCTCCGGGACCCATTCCGGCGAAGACCGCTTGGAGGACGCGGTCGATGTGGTCGTGCGTCACCGGCTGCTGGGTGACGAGCAGCCGGAAGTACAAGGGGCCGGACAGGATCTCGAACGCCAGGTCCAGGTCGAAGTCGGGAGCGAGTTGCCCCTGGTCCTTGGCGGCCCTCAGGCGGGCCAGGGTGTCGGCGGTCTGGGGCTCGATGAACCGCCGGTTGAGCGCGGCGGCGACCTCGGGATCGTGCTGCGCCTCGCCGATGAGGTCCTGGTACAGCGGGCCCCATGGCGGCCGGCCCAGCAGGTCGGCGGCCCTGGTCATGACCTCGCGCAGATCGGCCACGATGTCGCCGGTGTCGCGGTGCCGCAGGCCCGCGGTGTCGAGGCTGAGGACGGCGTCGAGGAACAGCAGGCCCCGCGAGGACCAGCGGCGGTAGACGGTGTGCTTGCCGACGCCGGCGCGGGCCGCCACCGCCTCGATGGTGAGCT
Organism: Nonomuraea roseoviolacea subsp. carminata; assembly: GCF_024172185.1. GTDB lineage: Bacteria > Actinomycetota > Actinomycetes > Streptosporangiales > Streptosporangiaceae > Nonomuraea > Nonomuraea roseoviolacea. The sequence goes on along the minus strand of NZ_JAMZEC010000001.1, from coordinate 8,517,041 downwards.
TGGCGTACCCGAGCTCGCGGGCCAGGTCGAGGGTGGCCTGCATGATCGCCGCGGTTCGGTCGTCGGCGCGGGCGGCGCGGTTGTCGGTCATGCCGCCAGCTTAACGGAACGGCACGTGCCGTGTTGACACCGGCGAACGCGGTGGTCCACTCTGTGACGGCACGGCACGTGCCGTATCGATGATTGGCCGCATCCGGCGGATCAACACGTCAACGGAATGGAAAGAGTCATGAGCAAGGTCTGGTTCGTCACCGGCTCCTCCCGCGGCCTCGGCCGCCAGTTCGTGCAGGCCGCCCTGTCGCGCGGTGACCGGGTGGCCGCCACCGCCCGCACCACCACGAGCCTGGACGACCTGGCCGCCGCCTACGGCGACCAGGTACTGCCTCTGGCGATGGACGTGACCGACAAGAGCGCCGTCGGCGAGGCCGTCAAGCGGGCCGTCGAGCACTTCGGCCGGCTCGACGTCATCGTCAACAACGCCGGCTACGCCCAGATCGGCGCGATCGAGGAACTCACCGAACACGAACTGCGCGAGCAGATGGAGACCAACCTGTTCGGCGCCGTGTGGGTCATCCAGGCCGTGCTCCCCCACCTGCGCGAGCAGCGCTCAGGGCACATCATCCAGCTCTCCTCGGCCGCCGGCCTGATCGCGCTGCCGCTCGGCGGCGCCTACCACGCCTCCAAATGGGCCCTGGAAGGCCTCAACGAGGCCCTGGCCGGCGAAGTCGCCGACTTCGGCGTCAAAGTCACCATCATCGAGCCCGGCGGCTTCGCCACCCGCGACGGCAAGAACCCCAACCCGCTCGACAACGGCCACGTCGCCGCACCCGACCCCGCCTACGACCCCCTGCGCCAGCGGCTCGGCGCCATTGCCGGCAAGCAGCCCGCCGGCGACCCCTCCGCCGCCGCCCAAGCGCTGCTCAAGCTGGTCGACTCCGACAACCCGCCGCTGCGGGTCCTGTTCGGCCAGGGCTTCCAGTCGATGATCCAGCAGGCGTATGCCGACCGGCTCAAGACCTGGGCCGACTGGCAGGACCTGTCGGCGCAGGCCCAGGGCCGGGCCGACCTGCAGGCCGCGCTCTGAGCCGAGTCGTCATCCCCCGCCCTGACGCGATCGGATGCCGGCTGTCGGCCGGCATCCGATCGGCCCCCCAGCGGCGAGCAGCCTGCGATCCGGCCCCGGCTCGTGCCGGGGAACGAGCGCAGGGCGGACGTGACGGCTGAATTCGGTTGTGATCCGCTGACGAGGCTGGTGGGGTACCCGCATGAGAAGTGCCATGAGCAGGCGTGACGGGCGAGAGCGGGAAGGAAGCCGCACGATCGGCCGGCCGCCGGCGCCATGGCGCAGCCGGGCGGTGCTGGGCGCCCTGATGCTGGCCGCCCTCACCTTCAACACCGCGGAGAACCTGCCGGTCGGCCTCCTGGGGCTCATGTCCGCCGACCTCCGGGTCTCCCTTTCGGCGGTCGGTCTCCTGGTCACCGGTTACGGCGTGACGGTGGCCGTCGCGTCCGTGCCGATCGCTCACCTCGTGCGGTCGGTGCCCCGGCGTCATGTGCTCACGGGGCTCCTGGGGGCGCTCGTGGTGTCCAGTGTCGTCGCGGCGCTGGCGACCTCCTACGGGGTGCTCCTCGGGGCCCGGCTGCTGACCGCGCTCGCCCAGGCGCTGTTCTGGGCCGTGATGGGGCCGGTCGCGGTGGGCCTGTTCGCGCCGGAGGTCCGGGGCCGTGTGGTGGGGGCGTTGTCCGTCGCCGGTTCGCTCGCTCTCGTGCTCGGCGTTCCCGCCGGGACCTGGCTGGGCCGGCAGAGCGGCTGGCAGGTGGCCATCGCCGTGCCGGCGGCTCTGGGGCTCGTCTCCCTGGTGACGATCGCGCTCTGGCTGCCGACGTCGCGCCCGGAGGAAGAGCCCGCCGCCTATGCGGCCAGTCCCGACGTACGGCGGTTCGGCACGGTGCTGGCGGCCGGAGCCCTGTCCGCCACCGGAGCGTTCGCCGGATACACCTACATCGTGGCGTTCCTGGGTGATGTGAGCGGGTTCGCCCCGGGCACGGTCAGCGTCCTGTTCGTGGTGTTCGGTGTCGCCTGTCTGGCCGGAGTGAGCATCACGGGCGCGTTCCTGGACCGCTTTCCGCGGTCCGCGCCGGCCGCCGCCGTGGCCACGCAGGCGGTGGGCATGCTCGGCCTGTACGCGTTCGGCGCTCATCAGGCGGCGGCGGTGGTGTTCCTGACCCTGATGGGCGGCGCGCTCGGACCGGTGTTCATGACCACCCAGAACGCGATGCTGCACTGCGCGCCGGGCCGCACCGACATCGCCCTGGCGGCGAACTCCGGCGCCTACAACGCCGGCATCGCGGCCGGCGCCGCGCTGGGGGCGCTGGTCCTGCCGCTCTCCGGGGTGCGGGGCACCTTCCTCGCCGGCGGGCTGCTGACCGCCGGGTCGTGCGCGGTCCTGCTCGGCGACCGGCTGCTGCGTGGGCGCCGTCCTCCGGAACGCTCGACACGCCGATGAGGGCGCCGGTCGCGAGGCGAACGCGGCATGGCGGCGCCCACCTCGACGCGGCGGAACGGCCGGACTAGGTTTCTGCCAATCGGCGGGCTTCCGGATGTCGAGAACGCGGCGCCGGCTCCGTCCCAGGGGTGCGAGCGACCACGACGGGCCGCGCGACCGATGAGACGACGAAGGAGAACCACCATGAAGTACCTGCTGCTGAAGCACTACCGAGGCGGCCCGGACCCCGCCGTCGACTGGGCGCCGATGGACCAGTGGACTCCGGAGGAGGTCGACGCGCACGTGCAGTACATGCGCGACTTCGCGGCCCGCCTGGAGGAGACGGGCGAGTTCGTCGACAGCCAGGCGCTGGCGCCCGAGGGCACGTTCGTCCGCTACGACGGCGAGGGGCGCCCGCCGGTGACCGACGGCCCGTTCGCCGAGACCAAGGACCTCATCGCCGGCTGGATGATCATCGACGTGGAGTCCTGGGACCGCGCGGTCCAGCTCGCCGGCGAGCTGTCCGCCGCTCCCGGAGCCGGCGGCAAGCCGATCCACGAGTGGCTCGAGGTCCGGCCCTTCCTCACCCACACGGCCACGGGCGCCGAGTGAACGAGTCCCTGCTGCGGGAGCTCGTGCCCGCGGTGATCGGCGTCCTCGTCCGGCGCGGAGCCGACTTCGCCTCGGCCGAGGACGCCGTGCAGGAGTCCCTGATCCGGGCCCTGGAGACCTGGCCGGACGACCCGCCGCGTGACCCGAAGGCGTGGCTCGTCGCGGTCGCGTGGCGCAAGTTCCTCGACGCCGCCCGCGCCGAGGCGTCGCGGCGGGGGCGGGAGCTCACCGTGGAGACCGAGCCGCCCGCCGGTCCCGCCCCCGCCACGGACGACACGCTGCGGCTGTACTTCCTGTGCGCGCACCCGAGCCTGCCGCAGGGCTCGGCCGTCGCCCTGACGCTGCGCGCGGTCGGCGGCCTGACCACGCGGCAGATCGCGGCGGCGTACCTCGTCCCCGAGGCGACCATGGCGCAGCGGATCAGCCGGGCCAAGCGGCGGATCGCGGGGCTGCCGCTCGACCAGGCCGGCGATCTCGGGACGGTGCTGCGGGTGCTCTACCTCGTCTTCAACGAGGGGTACGGCGGTGATGTCGACCTGGCGGCCGAGGCGATCCGCCTCACCCGCCAGCTCTTCGCCCTGACGGGCGAGCCCGAGGCGGCCGGGCTGCTGGCGCTCATGCTGCTGCACCACGCGCGCCGCGCGTCCCGCACGGACCCGGCAGGCCGCCTGGTGCCCCTCGCGCAGCAGGACCGTTCGCGCTGGGACACCCGCCTGATCAGCGAGGGGGTGGCGATCCTGCAGGCCGCGCTGGCCCGCGACCGGCTGGGCGAGTACCAGGCGCAGGCCGCGATCGCCGCCCTGCACGCGGACGCCCCCAGCGCCGCCGAGACGGACTGGGTGCAGATCGTGGAGTGGTACGACGAACTGCTGGCCCTGACCGGCAGCCCGGTGGTGCGGCTCAACCGGGCGGTGGCCGTCGGGGAGGCCGACGGACCGCGGGCCGGCCTGGCGGCGCTCGCCGACGTGCGCCCGGACCTGCCCCGTTACGCCGCGGTGACGGCGTACCTGCACGAGCGCGACGGTGACCTCGAACGCGCCGCCGACTTGTACGCCGAGGCCGCCCGCGCCGCGACCAGCGTGCCGGAACGCGACCACCTCACCCGGGAGGCCGCCCGGGTGCGGCAACTGCTGCGTGCCTGAGCGGCCGTCACCTGTCGATGCTCGCCCCGACGTCCTGCGCCGGCGGGATGGTGTGGTTGATGCGGAAAAGGTGGTTCGGGTCGTACGCCGCCTTCACCGCGCTCAGCCGCCGGTGGTCCGCCTCGGTGTAGGCTCGCCTGACCCGTTCGGGAGCCGAGTCGTGGTCGAACAGGAATCCCGGCAGCATCGCGCCGGTGTCCCAACGGCGCAGCCGCGCCAGCACCTCGTCGGCGGCCCGGCGGACCGCGTCGGCCTGATCGGGCGGCGCCGGCATCCGCAGCCACAGGTGGAAGGCCGCGCCCTGGGTGCTGACCGCGTGCGGGCGGCCGGGCGGCCGGTCCAGCGCCCCGCCGAGATGGCGCAGCTCGATGCCGGGGAACGGCCCACCGGGCTTCGCGGGGTCGATGAACGAGACCAGCTCCGCCACGGCCTCGTCGTCCGGCTCGGTGAGCAGCGCGCTGCGCAGGTGCGTCATGACCGGGTTACGGGGGTCCTGGTGGATCTCGGTGATCCGCGCGTACGGCATGGCCGCGCAGGTGTCCTTCTCCGGGCCGAGCGCGCGCAGCGGCTCCATCAGCCGGGCGCCCCGCTCCTCCTCCCCCAGGTAGACCAGCAGGACCAGCAGGAGCGAGCGGCCGCGGAGCTCCTCGGGCAGTTGCGGCGCGTCGGGGAAGCGCAGCAGCGTCACCGACGACGACATCTCCTCCGGCTGCTCCTTGGCCCAGGCCAGGTAGGAGCGGAGCACGTGGGCGGCGTGCTCGCGGTTCTCGACCGGGTAGTGGAGCCGACCTCCGTAGAGGGAGCGCAGCGGGAGCAGCTCGATCTCGGCCGCGACCACGATGCCGAAGTTGCTCTTGCCGCCCCGTACCGCCCAGAACAGGTCCGGCTCCTGGGTGGGTGAGACGGTGCGCAGCAGCCCGTCGGCGGTGACGACGTCGAGCGAGCGGACGCGGTCGGCGGCGAAGCCGTACGTGCGGCCGGTCAGCGGGAGGCCGCCGCCCGTCAGGAAGCCCATCACCCCGACCTGGCCGGAGGAGCCGCACAGCGGCGCGAGGCCGTGCTCGGCCGCCGCGCCGATCACCTCGTCCCACCGCAGCCCGGCACCGATCCGCGCGGTGCCGGCACGCGGGTCCACCGACAGCTCGCGCAGCTCGCCGGTGGCGACGAACACGGCTCCGTCGGCGGGCACCGACTTGCCGTGCCCGGTCGACTGCACGGCGACAGGTCGTCCCGCCTCGGCCGCGAACCGGACGGCGGCGGCCACGTCGTCGGCGTCGGCGGCGACCACGACCGCCGCGGGCCGGTGCTCGACCGTCAGCAGCCAGCCCGAGCACGCCTGCTCGAAGCCGTCGTCCCCGGGGAGGAGCGTGCGGCCCCGGATCGACGCGCCCAGGCTCACCACGTCGTGCCAGGCGGCCGGCTCACCCGCGACGCGGTCCGCGGTGAGCTCCACCGAGGTGGTGGCCCCCGTCGGGGTGCGCACCTGGACAGTGCCCTGGTAGGCGGGTCCTTCCAGGTGAGCCTCGACGTGGATCCGCCTGGGGCTCGGGTGGTCCTCCTCCGGGGCGGGGATCTCGGTGAGCTCGTAGGAGAAGCGGCCCGGCCCGTCGGCGCTCCAGACGCCGACGCCCACCCCGCGGGGGGTGCGCAGCGCGACGGTGCCGTCGGGGGCGAAGGAGACGGTGAAGGAGCCGGTCCGGTCGTCGTGGTGCGTCACCCCGGTCCAGACGCCCGTGGGGGTGCGGAGGGCCGGCGTGTCGGACTTCGTGTCGACGTCGGTGCTCAAGGGGATCTCCTCCTCTAATGTTGGACTGACCAACGTTGGTTCGGCCAACGGTACAGGAAATCGTGGGTACGGCCAACGAGTTGCTAGATTTGCCCCGTGGAAACGCCAGAGGGACCGCCGCCGGAGCGGCTGCGCATGCTGCCGAGCAGGCTGACCAACCACGCGGCGATGACCGCCAACCGGATCGTGGATCGGGCGCTCGCCCAGGCCGGCGTCCGGCGCTACCACTACGCCCTGCTCGCCGCGCTGGAGGAGTACGGCCCGGCCAGCCAGGCCGCCCTCGGCCGCCGTACCGGCATCGACCGCAGCGACATGGTGGCGACCGTCAACGACCTCGCCGAGCGGCACCTCCTGGAACGCGCGCCCGACCCGGAAGACCGCCGGCGCAACGTCGTCACCATCACCGCCGAGGGCCGGACGTTCCTCGGCGACCTCGACCGGCTGATCGCCGCGGCTCAGGAGGAGTTCCTGGCCCCGCTGCCCGCGGCCGACCGGCGGCACCTGATCGACCTGCTCACCCGCCTCGTCGAGCATCGCGACTGATCGGCCGCGGCGTCAGGGGTGGTGTCAGCACAGTGACGGCCCGGTATCAGCGCAGTCGGTGATCGTGGATGCATGAGCGGTGGCCGCGATCCAGCAGCCGCCGCCCTTCCATCCGAATCCCGTAGCAGGCTCGAAGGAGCACACCGCCATGTCGATCACCCTCACCGAGCAGGACAAGCTCACCCTGCGGATCGCCGCGTGGGGCGCCGTCTCGCTGATGTCCGCCGCGGGCGCCGCCGACTCGGCGCACAAGGTCGCCACCAGGGGCTCCGTCGCCCTGATCTCCGCGACCGGCCTGGTCGGGCACGTGCTGACCAAGGCGCCGAAGGGTGTGAAGTACGGCAGGAGCGTGGCCGAACTCGCCGACCAGGTGCTGCCGGCTCTGACGGCATCCATGACCCTGCTCAAGCAGCACGACCCGGCGGAGGCCGACAACTTCCGCCGCACCGTCATCGTCGCCACCGAGGCATCCGCCCAGGCCCCGAAGGGCGAGCCCAGCCCCACCCTGGCCGACATGGCCCGCAAGATCACCGGAGCCCTCGACGCCGCCTGACGATCGCCCAGCCGCTCGGCGCCCCGGAGCGGGGCCCTATGTGTCCTCGTCACCAGGGGTCCGGAGCCGCGCCCTCGCCTCCTCGATCTGGCGCGCGATGCGCTCGGCGCCGCAGGCCCCGGCGGTCGCACGGGCCTCCTCCGCCAGCGCCAGCGCGTCGTCCAGGCGGCCCTGCGCCGCGGCGATGTAGATCAGGCCGACCTGATCGGCCGCGACTCCCGCCCAGAACCCCATCCGCCGGCGCAGCCGGACCGACTCCTCCAGGTGCTCCCGCGCGCCCTCCAACCGGCCCGCGGCGTGGTCGGCGATGCCCAGGTGGCGAAGCGCCTCGGCCTGGATCCCCAGGTCGCCGACCTGTAGCGCCAGCTTGCGGGACTGTTCGAACAGCGGGATCGCGGCCTCGGCATCGCCCCGGATGACCTGGTGGACGCATCCCACCCAGAACAGCGCCTCGGCCTCGCCGGCCACGTCGCCGAGCGCCCGATAGAGGCGTGCCGCGCGGTCCACCAAGGCCAGCTCACGAGGATCCTCGCTGCGGTCCTCCAGGAACCGCGCGTGCAGGATCCGGCCCCGCGCCAGCGCCAGATCGGCCTCGACCTTGTCCAGCTCTCGCTCCGCCGCGGGCAACCCGGCGTGGTCACCGGCGTAGACAGCCCGCTCGTAGGCGAGCCTGGCCTGCTCGATATGGTCCGGGGCTTTTCGCCGTGGTCACGCGGCGATCGGGCACGTCATCGCGCGCGAACGCGAGCGCCACCACCTCATCGTCTGCCCGGGCGTGCTCGCCTTCACCTACCGGGGCCCGGACGCTTACACGGCAATCCGCAGCGCCCGCTCCCCCATCACCTCGGCAGGCGACATGAACGAGTTCCGCAATCCTCCATGAACCAATGCTTAACGCGCGGCATCTCATGCAGGAAGAGATCATCACTCGCTGAGGAGACGGGGACCAAGATGACAAGAAACCTGCTGGTGAAGCTCGGCACGGTGCTCGCCGTGGTCGCTTCGGGGGCTGCGCTCATGGCCACGCCGGCCGAGGCGTCCACCGGCAAGCGGCTCAAGCTGGCCAACTATGACCTCTGTCTGGACGTCAAGGACTTCAACGGCAAGAACGCGGCCACAGTGCAGCTGTGGAAGTGCAACCACAACGCCAACCAGCTCTGGACCATGGGCGGAGACGGCAGCATCCGCAGCATGCTCAACGGCAAGTGCCTCGACATCAAGGACTTCAGCGGCAAGAACGCCGCCGTCATGCAGATGTGGAAGTGCAGCGGGAACTCGAACCAGCAGTGGTACCTGGGCGGTTCCAAGTACAGCAAGTCCGGCTACCGCACCATCCGCAGCCACATGAACAACAAGTGTGTCGACGCGAGAGTCAGGCTGCACACCACGGAACGCCCGCACAACGGCACCCCGATCCAGACGTGGAGGTGCCACGGCGACTACAACCAGTCGTTCATCTGGAGCTGAGCCGATCCCGGGCGGGGATGCGCCCGGCTGACGCGTGTTCGAGTCAGGGGGCAGCCGGCCGGCCGGCACCTGCTGTCCTCCTGACATGCGCAGACGCAGTCCAGCGAAGGACGAGACCACCGGCGGTTCCACCAGAGCGGAAATGATCAGCTTGGCGACCTCCGCCGGTCCCCACACGGAGGTGTCCACCTCCAGGTCGTCGCAGCCATGCGCGTGGACCGGCTCATCAAGCGGCGGCGCCGACGCCATCCTGTCGGTTCGCCCCCTCGGCAAGACCGCCGTCGTCGTCATCACCGCGAAGTCATCCGCGCGCAAGGTCTTCGGCCTCGCCATCGCAGACGTCCGTCTCGCTTGGCCTCTCGCGCGTCAGTCCGGCAGCCAGTGCAGCTCGTGCGCCAGGGTTCTGGCGACGGCACGGATGCGGCGGTGCAGCGGCGACTGCTCGCGCGGGAGGACCAGGTGAAACGTCAAGCTGGGCGCGCCCCGCAGCGGTCGCCAGGTGAGACCGGCCGGTGATGCCGCGACCGCGGCTTCTCCGGCCGGGGCGAGGGTGACCCCGTCGCGCAGGTCGCGCTGAGACATGTCGAAGGAGACTGCGGGCGTGTGGAACCGGGGGCGTGGTCGGGTGTCTCGGAACAGCGCGGACAACTGATCGTGGATCACGGGGTTGGCCGCACGGTCCGGGAGTCGCAGCGGATACGCGGCCGCGTCGGCGATCTCGATCTCCGGGTGTTCGGCCAGCGGATGGTGCTGCGCCAGTTGGACCCCGATGCGCATACGCCGCAGCAGGAACCGGCGCACGCCACGGCCCGGCTGTTCACCGCGGGTGATCCCGGCATCGATGCGGCCGTCGGCGACCGCAGGGGAGATCTCCGGTGTCGCCATCGGGACCGCGCCGACCTCGAGTCCGCTGTTGCCAAGAATCAGCCTGTCCACCAGGGCCGGTGCCGTCTCGGCCCCGGCGCTGAGGCTGTATCCGATGCGCAGCGTGCCCAGTTCACCGGCCGCCGCGCTCCGGGCGGTGTCCCACGCCCGGTCCAGCGCCGCCAGCGCGGGTGGCGCGGACTCCGCCAAAGCCGCACCGGCTGTGGTCAATACGACGCTACGCGTGTTACGGACCAGCAGGGCCGTACCGAGTTCCGCCTCCAATCGGCGCATCCGGGCGCTGAGTGCGGGCTGTGCGATACCGATCCGTGCGGCCGCGCGGGTGAAGTTCAACTCCTGCGCCAGCACCAGGAAGTACCGCAGGCTCACCGTATCCGGCGCCACGCGCCCTCCTGCCGATTGATAACGATCCGTTCTGAGTCTATCCCGCACTGATCTTTCCCTCGACCGCACATCAAGCCCTAACCTGCGCATATGACCATTCAACTGACCGCAGTACCCGTCGCCGGGATCGATCGATCTGAGTGCCAAGGCGAAGTCGGACGTGTCCGGCCGAACGCAGGAGGTTTCCATGGCTAAGGGCTACTGGGTCAGTGTCTACCCCGCCATTACCGACCCTGAGGGGCTGACCGCGTACAACAAGCTGGCCCGTCCGGCTGTCCAGGCCGGGGGCGGGCGCGTCCTGTCCCGTGGCGGTCGAGTCGTCGCCCATGAGGCCGGAATCACGCAACGCGTCGTTCTGGTCGAGTTCGACAGCTTTGAACAGGCCGTCGCGGCATACGAGAGCGAGGCATACCAGAAGGCGCTGGTCGCCCTCCCCGACGGCTTCGAGCGCGACTTCCGCATCGTCGAAGGCATCGACTGACCCAGGTCCAGTCGGATCTCCACTGAAGATCCACCATCTTGGTCTTCGCCGCTGCGGCTGCTGGTGTGGCGGGGTTCGTGGGTGCTCGTGTCGCCCTTGCGCGGCGGGCGTTCGGCCACGACCTTGCTGTCCCGGGGCAGCCAGGCCAGCGGTACCGGGGGGCAGACAAAGTACGAGAGAAAGGGCCGGTCTCCCTCCCTCTCGGAGAAGTTGCTGATCAGTGGGTACGGCGACGCGGTGCCAGAAGAGCCAGACCGCGGCTGCGGCCGCCTCCTCCGATGTGGCCACCGGCCGAGCGGGGTGATCGCCGCCTGCATCGCGATCATGTCGGTGCCGGCCGCGACCCTTTCTTGGCGGCCACGTAGGCGGGGGCGGTCGGGATCGCGTACAGGCCGTCGTTGGAGGCGACGTCGACGATCGCGCCGCCGCCGCGGCTGCGGCTGCGGCTGCGCAGGGCGGGCAGCACCTGTGCCTCTCCGCCGTCCTTCCTCAGCATTTCGGTGGTCTCGGCCGCTGTGGCCTCGTCGATGTCGGTGACGGCGACGATGGCGCCCTGCCGAGCCGGCTCGATCGCCGCCGCGCGGCCGATGCCGCTGCCCGTGCCCGTCACGAGTCCGATTTTGTCGGCGAAGTCGCTCGTGGTGTCCTTTCGGCGCGGTTTCTCGCGCCGGGCGACAGCTGATTCGCCCGGGCGGTCTTGTTCCGAACGTCGTGTCAGCCGAGGGCTAGCTGAGGGGTACGGCGATTCCGCCGCCGTGCTTGTTCGTCTCCGCCTCGTCCAGCAGCAGGGAGGCCAGCGTGGCTCGGGAGATCCGGGGCGGGAGCAGGGGGCGCCGCAGTTCCGCCAAAGGCACGATGCGGCCGGTGGAACTGAGGGGGCCGTCGGTGACGTCCGGGGCGTGGAAGACCGTGGCGCCGGCGGCGAGCGCGATCTGGTCGGCCTCGGCCTTCTCGGCCAGTTCCGAGCCGACGAACATCCGCATCACCCCCGCGTAGATCAGCCCGCCCGACCGGCTTGACACGCCCGAGCCCAGCGCGCCGAGCCACACCGTGCGGACGCCGGACGCCGCGAGCACCCTGGCTCCGGCGACCAGTGCGCCCGGACCGTCGCCCTTGGCGATGCCGATGGCGGAGACGGTCACGTCGACGTCGGCCAGGTCGGGGAAGGTCCGCGGATCGGTGACATCCGCCTTGCGGACCTCGACCTGCCGCGGCGCGGGCACGACGAACGCGGCCGGCGTCCGGACCAGTCCCACGACGTCGTGCCCCCGCTCCAGCGCTTGACGCACGAGCGTGCCGCCGGTCCGCCCCGACGCTCCCAGTATGGCGATGCGCATGATGATCCATCCCTTGACTGAACAACTGTTGGTTAGTTAACTAAACAGCTGTTGGTTATTGCTGTCAAGGCGAGACCCGGCTGTACGGTGAACTCCTGCCGCTCAATCGTTCAGCCTGGTCAGAAGGGAGCGAAGGTGTCGCCGCAGGAGCAGTCCGCTCCCCGTCGCCGTAATCCGCGCGGGCAGGGACAGGTACTCAAGGCCCAACTCGTGGACGCCGCGGCAAAGCTGCTGTCCACCCTCGACCAGCCGGAGACGCTGACCCTGCGGCAGGTCGCACGCGAGGTCGGGGTGGCACCGGCCAGCATCTACAGCCACTTCCCCGACCTGAGCGCGCTGGTCCAGCACGTGCTGCGCCTGCGCTACGCGGAGTTGGCGCGCCTGATGGACCAAGCCGCGCAGTCCGCCCCGAACCCACTGGCCGACCTCGCCGCCCGGTGCGCCGCCTACGTACGCTGGGGAGTCGACCAGCCCGGCCACTACCGCACCCTTTTCGGCGGGCGCATGCCGGACGACCTGATCCCGGGGTCAGCGCACGGCGCCGGAGCCGAACCACTCGAGGCCGTCACGGCCTCCCTGGCAGCGGCCGCCGAGGGGGGGCGCAGGCCGTCCTCGGCGGAGCAGCAATGGCAGGCGGGCCTCCTCCTCTGGACCGGGCTGCACGGCCTGGTCAGCCTCTACAACGACCATGGAGACCTTCCTTGGCCGCCTCTGGACCACCTGATCGCCGATCTGCTCAGCCTGCACACAGCCCGCCCGGCGGCCGAGATCATGCCCCTCCTGCCTCCCGCAGGGGGATGACCCTGGTTTGTCGAGGCCGGCCGGCGGCCCACCTGCTGGGCGACGCGAAGACGAGGCCGCGCTGCGGCACGTGCGCGCGAACCGGGCTTGGTGTCACATCCGTGGACACCTCCGGTCTGACCAGGTGATCCAGCAACGTCCACGCTGCGATCAGCAGTTCCGGTTCCCACTCGTCGAACGATCCCCGGGTCGAGAACACTTGAAGGCGGCCGCGCTGGGACCCGACGGTATGCCGACTCGTGACGATCACGAACCGCGCCCATGACCTAACCCCAGGGCCACTTTGAGCTGGGGTTACGTTCGGGAGAAGACGACCGGTTCGGTTGCGAGGAGCCGGTTATCGTGGGTGGCGGCGGGTAGCCACCGGCCATGAGCAGGCCAAGCGACGACATCGGCACCCGGTCGGACACCAGCCGGGCCGTAGCGTTCAGCGACGCCGTCTTCGCCATCGTCATCACGCTGCTCGTGCTGGATCTCCGGGTGCCGGAAGTACCGCCCGGTCACCTGCTGTCGGGGCTGCTGGGGCAGTGGCCGAGTTACGCCGCCTATCTCGCCTCGTACACCTACGTGGCCGTCGTCTGGCTGAACCACAAGGGCGCGTTCAACCGCGTCAAGGAGAGTGATCGGGGCCTGCACTGGGTGAACCTCTTCGTCCTGTTCACCACCGCGCTGCTGCCGTTCCCGACCGCCGTCGTCTCGCACGCGCTTCAGGAGCACGACCAGCAGGACCAACGCGTGGCCGTCGCCTTCTACGCGCTGATCGGTGCACTGCTGTGCGCGAGCTGGCTGGCGTTCTTCCACTACCTGGCTCGGCGCGCAGACCTGCTCGCTGAAGAGGCGAGTGAGCGGCACTTCCCCGCCGAGCGGATACGGGCACTCGTCGGAGTCATCCTCTATGCCGCCGCAGGCCTCATCGGGTACCTGGTCGCACCGCTCGCCGGAATGGTGATCTTCGTCGTGCTGCCGGTGTTCTACGCCCTCACCAGCGCCGGTCTGCACCAGGTGCCTCTCGTCCACCGGATCGCGCATCGCCCCCCGACATCGGGGAGGTGACGGTCAGGCGACCGGCTCGAAGACGGCGCGGAAGCTGATCAACCCGCAGATATGCCACCACCATCATCGATGCCCTCACGCCACCCCGCAGACCGCCGACCCCAACACCCACCGCGCCCACGCCTCGGCCACCTCACCGACGCTGCCAACGACACCGCCGCCGAAGGCAGGACCGTCGGTCTGGACGACCTGGCCACCATCTTGCCTACATCACCCACACCGTGCGCAGGTTCGCAACTGGACCCTCCATCTGACGCCACCCGAGCGACGTGCTTCAGCGGCAGACAGCCCTCGTTCGCTATAATGAACGTATAGTTCATCAAGCTTCCTAGTGAGGGTGTCATGCAGATCCCCGCCTACCACGCGGACACGTACGAGGAGCAGGCCCATACCCAGGTGATCGCCCTAGGCGAGCGCGACGGCGCGCCGTGGGTGGCGGTCGAGCACTGTCTGTTCCATCCGCAGGGCGGAGGGCAGCCCGCCGACCGCGGGTGGGTGGACGGCCACGAGATCACCCCCGTGCGGGACCATGACTCCGCCCTGGTCGTGGCCGTGGCCTCCGGGGAGGCCACGCTGCCGGTCTTCTCGCTCGGGCAGCCGGTCGAGGTCCGCATCGACCTTCCGAGGCGTCTCGCGCATGCCGCACTGCATACGGCCGGTCATCTGATCGAGGCGGCCGGGCGGGCGCAGGGCTGGTTGCTGGCCGCGAACAACCACTTCCCCGGCCAGGCCCGGATCGAGTTCACCGCGCCGCAGTCCGACGCACGCCTGGTCACCCCGCAGGGCCGGGAGGAGGCCACCGAGGCGATACGGGCCGAGGCCGCCAAGGCCATCGCTCAGGACCTGCCCGTGACCTGGGACAACGACACCGAGGGGCGGCGTATCGTGCACCTGGCCGATCTGCACTCGGCTCCGTGCGGAGGAACCCACGTGCGCAGCCTCGGCGATCTCACCGACGTCGTGCTGGCGACGCTGAAGGTCAAGAAGGGCCGGATCCGTGTTTCCTACAGTGCCGCCCACCGGGAGCGGTCATGACTCCCGCGCCAGGCGAGCGCAGGCCCGCCAGCAGCACCGCGATCGCGGTCGGGGCGCAGATCCGCCAGCGCCGCGAGCAACGCGGCATGAGCAGTGCCGAACTGGCCCGCCGGGCGGGCCTGAGCAAGGCGACCCTGTCGCAGTTGGAGGCCGGGCGGGGCAACCCGACCATCGAGACCCTCGACGCCCTCGCGATCGCCCTGCGCATCCCGCTGACCGACCTGCTGGCCCGCGACATCGACCCGGGACCGGTGCACGTGCCCGGCACCGACCTGGCCGACGGCGAAGTGGGACGAGAGCTGCTGCGCCGGATCAGCAGCGGCAACAGTTTGGAGATCTGGCGGCTGCGGATGCCTCCCGGCACGCACCTGGACGGGGTTCCGCACGCCACCGGCACCATCGAGCACTTGCTCGTCTCCTCCGGCCGCCTCACCGCCGGACCCGCCGACGCCCCCGCCGATCTGCACCCCGGCGACCTGCTCGCCTTCGCCGGAGACGCCCCACACCTCTACCGCACCGGCCCTGAGCCGGCCGACGTCACCGTCGTCATCGCCTCCCCCATCATGAGCTGAAACACCTTCTGAAACATGAGCGCCACCGCGCCCGCCCCGCCCCAGCACATCTTGACCAGCGACAACTGGACGTCGGTGACCCGCACCAGCCCCAATGAACCGAATGTCCGTGATCGGACTCATCGCGGGAATGAGCACACCCCTGGGGATGGGAATCCTCTACCTCGCTCCTCGAAGCGTCCAGCTCGCCTCGGATAGCACGCGCTTGACACGTGCTCGCATGGCGAGAGGCGCAGACTGCGCATGAGGCTTATGGGATCTGCATAATGCGAGTTTCGGGCGGTTCTCGGAGGGGGGGTCGGCGTGGCCCGCGACTTCATGCCACCGCGGCGTTTCACGGCGCTGCTCCTCGTTACCGTCGGTCTGTGGTGCGCCTACAAGGCCCTGCAGCTGGTCTTCGCCCTGGCGCCGGGTGCTCCGGTCACCTCGCGGCCGCATCCCGGTGAGCTGGTGCTGGGATCGGTCGCGCTCGCCCTGGCAGGCGGTCTGCAGTTCGCGATCGTGCTGCGCCGCCTGCCCCGATGGGCATGCCTGTGCGCCGTCCTGGTCCAGGTCGTGATCGCCTACGGTCTCACCCTCGTGCTCGGTGCCCCGTGGGGTCCGTACGCCGCCCTGCCCACGGCCTCGGTGCTGCTGGTCTTCACCAGCCGAACGTCCTGGGTCCTTGCAGGATGCGTGGCGCTGGGTGAGGCCCTGGTCAAGGCGGTGCTCGGCCTGGCCAGGGAGGAGACGGGGTGGATGCTCCTCTCGACCAGCACCATGGGGCTCGCCTTCTTCGCTGTGGCACGGCTGGCGCAGCTGGCCCAGGACCTCCAGCGCACCCGCGCCGAGGCGGCCGAACTGGAAGTCGCCAGGGAACGGCTGCGGATCGCCCGCGGCCTGGGCGCCGCCCTGGGCGGCCGCCTCACCCAGGTCCTGGTCGCGCTGCGCCGGACCGCCACGGACCTGGACCCGGCCCGCCTCGCCGGCGCCATCCGCACCGCGCGTGCGGCGCTGAGCGAGGTCCGCTCGGTCGCCGACGACTACCGGGACCGGTCGCTGGCGGCGGAGATCGAGGCGGCGCGGACGGTCCTGCACGCGGCCGGAACCCGGGTCACGGTCCGCGCCGCCCCGGTCACGCTCCCGGCCGCGGCCGACGCGGCGCTGGCGGCCGTTCAGCGTCCTGCGGCGCGGCGCCCCCGAGCAGTGCCGGATCCACCTCGACGGGTCGGCGCGCCTGCGGGTGACCTTCGCCGGGACGCCGCCCGACGTGTCCGGTCACGAGTGGAGCGACGCACTGGCCCACGCGCTACGAGAGACGGCCGTGCAGATCGGCGACCTCGGCGGGCACCTGGAGGTCCACTCGGAGGTGGAGGCGTGGATCCCGGCCGGGAAGAGACGCGGCATGGCACGCTCACCCGGCCCGGTCGGCGCGGCGCCCTGGTTGGCCTTCGCCGTGCTGCTGCTGATCGAGACCGACCACCTCGCCTCGGCCGCCCTGAACTTGGCGCCGAGCCCGGAGACCGGTGCGGGATCCACAACACCCGCGCAGATCCTGGCCGCGGCCGTGCTCCTCCCGCCGATCTCCCTCCTCCAGCTCCGGCACGTCTACCCACGTCCGGGCGGGGCGCCGCCGCAGGCGTGGCAGGTGACCGTTCCCCTGCAGATCGTCCTGCTGCTTCTGGCATTGATCATCGTCGGCCCGGCCGTCCCGCCGTCATACGCCACGCTGGTCGGAGGCGTCATGCTGTACCAGCTGCGGCCGGCCCGGTCATGGGTCACCACGGTGCTCCTCATCATCGGCGCAGTCGAGATCACCTGGTGGCGGGCGCCGCTGAGCGGCCAGGTGAACGCCTTCATGCCACGACCGCGTTCCTGATCCCGGTCTACGCGCTGTGCGCGCTGCCCGTCATGCTGGCGCGCCTGGATGAGGCACGCCGCGAGCTGAGCCGGCTGGCGGTGGTGAAAGAGCGGCTGCGCATCGCCAGAGACGTGCACGATCTGCTCGGCTTCCAGCTGTCGGCACTCGTTCTGAAGGGCGAACTGGCCGCACGCGTGATGGCCACCGACTCCGACGCCAGCCGCGCGCAGCTCACCGAGCTGACCGGACTCGCCGAGCACGCCTTGGCGTCACTGCGGTCGATCACCCTGGAACGGGCCGACCTGCACCTGGAGGAGGAGGCGACCACGGCCCGCTCGATGCTCGCCGCCGCCGGGATCCAGGCCCGCGTCGACCTCGCCACGCCCGTCCCACGCGGCCTCGGCGGCGTCCTGGCAATCGTGCTGCGCGAAGCCGTCACCAACATCGTCCGGCACTCCCACGC
This sequence comes from Nonomuraea roseoviolacea subsp. carminata, assembly GCF_024172185.1. GTDB lineage: Bacteria > Actinomycetota > Actinomycetes > Streptosporangiales > Streptosporangiaceae > Nonomuraea > Nonomuraea roseoviolacea. Next base: position 8,499,601 of record NZ_JAMZEC010000001.1, on the reverse strand, counting down.
CCGCCTCTGCACCATCGAGGCCACTCGCGACGGCGGCACCTACCGGCTGCGCATCACCAACGACGGCGTCCGCCCCACCAGCGACGAACGCACCGGCACCGGCCTGACGAATCTGCGCTCACGAGCCGAGGAAGCCGGCGGCCGCCTCCTCGTCCACGACGGCCATGACCGGTTCACCCTCACCGCCGAATTCCCCCAGGCGCAGGCCGCCGACCTGGCCGACGCCCCCACCGCCGCCTGACCGTTCACCTTGCACAGCCCGGTTGGGCTCGTGACGTTGAGGCTGCAGCGTGAGCCTCGATCGCGGCGATCTGGCCCTCGTAGGCGCTGGTCAGCGCGGCCACCTGCCGCTCGGCGCCGGTACGCGCCCGCTGGGCGGCCTGTTCGGCCTGCTGTGCGTGGCGCTCGGCGGTCTGGATGCTAGACCGATCAGGCCGGGATGAGGTGCCGAGATGGTGCTGGTGATGCACGGACGGCAAGGGCACGCGACGAAGTCAGGCCGCCCAGCCGCGCAGCGCGGCGGGGATCGCCGAGCGGAGCGTGGTCTCGGCCGTGGTGGTGTCGAGGGCCCCGGCCAGTTCAAGAGTCACCAGACCGTGCAGGGTCACCCAGAGGGAGAGCGCGATGGAGGTCGCGTCACCCGAGAGCGCGGAGGCCGACCGAGCGCGATCTATCGCCTCGATGAGCGGCCTGACGGGATCTGCGGTGCCCACTTCGCCGGACGGGTCGAAGCTCTGCACGCCGCCGAACAACACCGTGTAGAGGTGGCGGTGCTCACGTCCCCATCGCCGGTACGCGACTGCAAGCGCATAGAGGTCGGCGAGGGGGTCGTCGGAGGTCGGCGCCGCCGACAGTTCCTGGGACAGCCCGGCGACCGCCCTGTTGCGTACTTCGGCGATCAGCCCGTCCTTGCCGCCGAACAGCGAGTAGACCGCGGCGGTCGCGGTCCCGGCGGCGGCGGCCAGGGCGCGGATGGTGATCGACTCTCGTGGGTGCGTGGCGAACATCTCGGTCGCGGACTCGATGAGGCGGTCCTTCACGGAGTCGTCGTTGATTCTCGGCCTTCCCACGACGACCAGCCTAGCCGAGCTGGTAGCGTTTCCAAACGTCGTTTTGAAACAGCGTTTGGAAACTTATATGTCTCTCCCCGTTCCCCTCCGCCTCCTCGGCCGTCTGATCCTGGCCCTGCTCGCCGTCGCGGGGCTGGCCGGGCTGTTCCTCGCCCTAGTCGTTCTGACGGACGGCGCGCGCTTCGGGCTCGCCGCCTGGCTGACCGCCCTGGCAGTCGGCATCGTCGCCGCACTGTGGCGAGGCCGGGGCCGTACCTGGCCGGGCCGGCTGTGGCCCTTCGTCCCGGTGGTCGCCGCCACCGCGCTCACGGCGTCGGTCTGCGTCCCCACCGTTCCCACGACCCGGCAGTACCCGCCTGACCTGCCCTTCATCGCGACGGAGCACTGGAGCTTGAGCACGGGAAGCCGGGTCGCGGTCTACCACTATCCCGCCGCCGCCCCCCGCCGTCCTACGCCGCTCGTCTACCTCCACGGCGGACCCGTCCGCTCCATCTCCGTGCTCGATCACCGCTTCCTGCGGCTCCTGGCCGGACAGGGCTACGACGTGTACGCCTACGAGCACCCCGGCGGCGGGCGGAGCGACCTGCTGCCCATGGAGCAGTACACGATCTCCAGGTCCGTACGCGACCTCGCCGCCTTCATCGACCGCCTGGGCAAGGGCCGGGCCGACGTCCTCGGATTCTCCGCGGGCGCGATCGTGCTCACCCGGGCTCTGGCCACCCCGGCCACCGCGGCCCGTGTGCACCGGGCGATCATCGCCGAGCCCGGCCCCATGGACGGCCCCACCGCACTGATCACCGGGCGACAGGGGCGGCCGTCCGCGCGCGGCCTCGCACTGGCCCCGGCCGGAGCGCGGGCGACGCGCGTCCCCCGGTACGCCGTCGCGCTCGGCCTCATCCAACTCGGGCTCCTGCCGCCTGACACCGGACTGATCACGCAGGCCGAAGGCGTCAACGCCTTCAAGGCCGCCGATCTCGGCAGCGACACCGCCTCCGCCTACTGCGCGCGGGACGCCGGCCGCATCCCCACTGAGGACACCGCGGAGAACTTCTCCTTCAACGCCGCCGCGAGCCTACGCATCCAGCAGACGATCAGGGACTCGCCCTCCATCGCCCCCGAGCTGAGCCGCTCCCGGACCCCCGCGATGCTGATGATCGCCGAATGCTCCTCACAGACACGCCAATGGCAGACCGCAATCCTCGCCGCCGACCCCGCCATCGAGCGAACCCAATACATGCCCGGGGTCGGACACCGCCTGTGGAACGGCCTCGACGACAACAGCGAGCGTGCCGCCGCCGTCATCACGGCGTTCCTCCAGGACGAGCCGTCGCCCCTGCCGAACTACCCGACCCGCGCCGGTATCTCCGCCTTCCTCCACCAGTACAGGTGAGGCGCGCAGCGGGTCGGCCTGGTGTCAACAACAGCGACGGCTGAACGACCTCGCGCGCACCGGAGAGGTGGACATCTTCTGCGCGCACGACCCGGCAGAACTCGACCGCGCCCAGGCCACGGACACTCTCCGACCTGCCGCGGAAACTCCCGGCGAGCCCGTCACCCCACCCTCCACGGAGTGACCCACGGCGCCCCGGCCGGAGCCGCAGCGATCAGGCTGTCCGCGACAGCCACCGTTGCCCTGGAGGCCGCCGCCGACAGCGACCAGGTCGTCGGCCTGCCCCATGCCCGGCGCGACAGCCGTCCAGCCCCGAACATCACCCACCTGAGGCACCGCAGCTCACCAGGGCGCTTCTTTCTTCACCGGTCGATCAGGGCGATGCCGTGGTCACCGTATCGGGACCCCTGCGCCCCGGTGTCGGGGACGGCGGCGTCGATGGCGCCGAGGTCGGTCGCGGTCAGGTGCAGGTCGAGGGCGGCCAGGTTGTCGCGCAGGTGGGGGCGGCGTGAGCTGCCCGGGATGGGGATGACGTCGCTGCCGCGGGTGAGCAGCCAGGCGAGGGCGATCTGGGCCGGGGTCGCGCCCTTGGCGGCGGCGATGTGGGTGATGGCGTCGACGACGGCCAGGTTGGCCTTGAGGTCGTCGCCGGTGTAGCGGGGAGCGGTGGCGCGGAAGTCGCCGGGCTCGTAGCGCGTGGTGGTGCGGACGGCCCCGGTGAGCAGGCCGCGGCCGAGCGGGCTGTAGGCGACCAGGGTGGCGCCGAGATCGCGGATCGTGGGCAGGATGTCGTCCTCGACATGGCGTTCCCACAGCGAGTACTCGGTCTGGACGGCGCTGACCGGGTGGACGGCGTGGGCGCGGCGCAGGGTGGCGGCCGAGACTTCGGACAAGCCGATGTGGCCCACCTTGCCCTGGGCGACCAGGTCGGCCAGGGCGCCGACGGACTCCTCGACGGGGACGGCGGGGTCGACGCGGGCGAGGTAGTACAGGTCGAGGTGATCCGTGCGCAGCCGGCGCAGCGAGGCTTCGCAGGCACGCCGCAGGTCGTCGGGTGAGCCGGCGGGGACCAGCCCTTCGGCGGTGCGGCGGACCCCTGTCTTGGTGGCCAGCACGACGCGGTCGCGGTGCGGTGCGAGGGTCCGGCCGAGGAGTTCCTCGTTCGCTCCGTCGCCGTAGAAATCACCGGTGTCGAACATGGTGACGCCCGAGTCGAGGGCCTCCAGCAGCGTGGCCGCGGCCTCCTGCGGGTCGGCGGGGCCGTAGATGCCGGTCATGCTCATGCAGCCGAGGCCGAGTCGGGAGACCGCCGGGCCGTCGGGTCCGAAGGTGGGGCGCATCATTCCTCCGTCACTTCGCCAGGGCCGCGCCGAGGAACGCGATGATCTCCGCCTGGGCGGCCTCCGCCTGGGGTTCCACGCCGGGCAGGGTGAGGAACGCGTGCCTCGCGCCCGGGTACTCGGAAAGCCGGACGGGCGTCCCCGCCTCGCGCAGCCGCTCGGCGTAGCGGCGGCCGTGATCGGCGACCGCGTCCTGGGTGGGCACCACCACGAGCGCCGGGGCGAGCCCGCTCAGGTCGTCCGCGTACAGCGGCGAGAACGCGCGGGAGTCGGTTCCCGGCGGGACGGCGAGCCGCCGCAGGAGCCGCAGCAGCGGCATGGCGCGGGTCGGGCTGTACGCGTACTCGGCGACGGAGGGGTATCCGTCCATCGTGTCGGTCACGTCGACCACGGGGTTGACCAGCACCTGCGCCCTGAGCTCCAGGCCGGCGTCGCGCGCCCGGACGGCCGTCAGGGCGCTGATCAGCCCGCCGAAGCTCTCGCCGAACACGGCGATGCGCGCCGGGTCGACGCCCCACTGCTCCACGTGCCGCAGCACATGCTGGAGCGCGTCCCAGCCGTCGTCGGCGGCGTTCGCGAGCGGGCTGTCCGGGGCGACGAGGCGGTGTTCGACCGAGACGACGAGTGCGGGCAGCCGGGCGGCGAGGCGGCTGCTGGTCCAGTCGCACTGCGCCGCCGTGCCCACGAAACCGCCTCCATGGACATGGACCACGAGCGGCAGGTCGGTCTGGGCGGCGGCTTCGTCCCCATCGGCCGGGGCCGGCCGGTAGACCCGGACCGGCAGGTCGCGGCCCGGCAACGCGACTTCCCGCCACTCGATCGCGGCCCCGGGGTCCGGCTCCCCGAGGATCGCCCGCGCCGCGCCGGACGCCCGCCAGCCGTTCTCCGCCTCGCGGTAGACGATCAGTTCCTCGTCGGTGATCGCCTCGAAGTCGGGCTCCGGCGGCCGGGCCGCGACAGTCACCTGGCTCATGTCTCCTTCTCCCCTTGTGGGCTCGCTCATGCCCTCATTATGCACGCACCGCGTGCATCTGTAAGTGCACAGGCAAATGCATGGGCTAGGCTGAGCCCGGACGAGAGGGGCGAGATGACCGGCCGAAGGCGATGGTCGACCGACGAGATCCTGGACACGGCAGCGGGCCTGCTGCGCGAGAGCGACGCCGAGTCGTTCAGCGTGCGCAAACTCGCCGCGGCGCTCGGGACCGACTCCTCCAGCCTCTACCGGCACTTCCGCAACAAGACCGAACTGCTGCGCGCGGTCGCCGACCGGATCCTGCTGGCCGCCATGGACGGCTACCGTCCCGAGGGCGACTGGAAGCAGCGCGTCACCGCCCTGGCCCTGCGCCTGCGCCAGGCCTTCGGCGAGCAACCCCCACTCGCCGCGGTGTGGGGACGTTATGGGTCCGGCGGCGCCGGCTCCCGTCTGATCATGGAGGAGCTGCTGCAGGCCCTGCGCGCGTCCGGCCTGCCCGACGAGGAGATCCCGGCGCGATACCACCGCATCATGGTGCTCTTCGCCGCGCTGATCGCCGCCGAGGCCGGGATCAGCACCCTCACTCCTGAGGAGTACGAACAGGGCATGGAGCAGTTCCGCGTCGCGGTGCTCGGCGCCGACCCCGAGCGCTTCCCCGCCCTGGCCCACTTCGCCCGCGACATCCGCCCCCTCGGAGCGGACCGCCGAGCCGCCTTCGAGGAGATCCTCGCCGCCCACCTCGCCCACATCGAGGCCCGAACACCCTGACGTGGCGGATCGCGGAAACCTTCGAGTTGGTGCCGCTGATCAACGACAGCTCCGAGAACGGGACCTGTTGCCTGGCCCAGGTCGGGCGACGGCCCGGCGCCCTCAACCGCCCCGGCCGCTGCGCAACTCCGGCACCCTTGACCGCCCGGCCGCTGCGCAACTCCGGAGCCTCAACCGTTCCGGCCGCTGCGCAGTTCCGCCGCCACAGCGCGTTCCCGAAGCTCCGCCGCCTCGGCCCGGACCGCCTCCAACTGCGCCCGTACGTCGTCCAGCCGCGCCCGTTCCAGCCGGAGCTCCACCCGCAGCTCGTCACGCTCGCCCGACAAGGCCTCGGCCCGCTCGCGTTCGGCGGCCACGGCCTCGGCCCGGCGTGCCGCCTCCCGCTCGGCCAGCTCGGCGGCCTCCCGACGGGCCGTTTCCAGGGTCTCGGCCAGGGCGGCGAGCTCGCGCTCCATCCGTTCGCGGTCACGCCCGGCCTCCGCCACCTCGGCCGCGGCCGCCTCACGCGCCTGCGTCACCTCGGCGGCAGCGCTCTGACGCACCTGCTCGATCTCCGCCGCGGCGTCCTGCCGTACCTGCGTGATCTCGGCCGCGGCGCTCTCCCGCGCCTGTGAGAGGAGGGCGGCGGCGTTGTCCCGCGCCTGCTCGGCCTCGTTGAGAGCCGCGGCCCGCTCGTTGAGGGCCACGGCGCGGTCGCGTTCCGCCTGCGCGGCGGCACGCTCGGCGCTCTCCGCCCGCGCGACCGCCCGGTCCCGCTCCTGCTCCGCCGCCTCCGCCCGGGCCCGGGCCGCCGCCACCTCCCGCTCGGCCTCCTGCCGCGCGTGTACCGCCGCGGCCACCTCCTCCAGCGCCCGGTCGCGCTCCGACCTCGCCAGCTCGGCGTCCTCACCAGCCTGTACGGCCTGCTCCTGAGCCTCCCGCGTACGGGCCTCGGCCGTCTCCACCCGCTCGGCCAGCTCCTGCACCGCCTGGTCGCGGGCCCGTTCGGCCAGCTCGACCCTGGCCGCCGCCTCCTTCGCCCGCCGTTCGGCCTGCTCGGCGCGGCGCGCGGACTTCTCGGCCTCCTGCAACGCCTGCCGTTCGGTGCTGGCCGCCTCGCGCAGCGCCGCGAGGGCCTGCTCGCGCGCCCGCTCGCCGTCGCCGAGGGCGGTGTCGCGCTCGGTCTCGGCCTCCTCGACCCGCAGCCGCATCTGCGCCGCTTCCCTGCGGGCGTGCTCGGCCGCCTCGCGGGCCAGCCGTACCTGCTCGAACGCCTGCTCCCGCTCGGCACGCGCCACCGCCACGCGCGTGTGCGCCTCGGCCTGCACGGCGCTCAGCTTCGCCTCGACGCCGGCGGGGCTCAGCTCCTGGGCGAGCGCGTGCGCGAGCGGCTCGATGGCGGCGGCGAGGCCGCTCTCCATCCGCTCGTACAGCTGCTCGGCCCTGGCCAGCGCCCCCTCCAGCCCCGGGGTGGCGCGACGCAGCTCCCTTTCCCGTTTGGCGGCGGCCTGGCAGTCGCCTTCGGGACAGTACGCCTTCGGACGGCCTCTCCCCTGCCGCTGCTCGATCGGCGCTCCACAGTGCTTGCACGGCGTCACCACGCCTGTCTCTGCGGTCACAGCAGCACCGTACCATTATTGATTTTTCAGAAAATCAAAATCAGAAAATCGGATCCGTTGTGTCGCGCCAGGCCGCCAGTAACTTGCGGGAATGTAGAATTCCCGCAAGTAATCGTCTCGCGACAGTACGTCGTCGATGACGCGCGCGGAGGCCGTGCTCAGGGTTGGGCATGCACGGGCTCGCTACATTGGGCTCATCGCACGAACCCGAGTGGAGGGCCGAGTTCGTGTGACACCTCGGCGCTGTCCGGCAGAATCGACCGGAGTTGTCGGATCCGGGTCGCGTCGTTCGTAGCCAGGGTGAGAGGCCGCCCATCGGGGCGCGGTCACGACCACAGGAGATCCGAACGATGCCGCACCCACAGGCCAAGGTCCACCGCATGTTCGAGCTCGTCGAGCCGATCGCCACCGTCACCTTCTCCGAGGTGCCGAACGAGGCGTTCCTGGCCCTGGGCATGCGCGACTACTGGGACGGATACTTCGCCGGCCGGGCCGCGCCGCTGGGGCAGGCACCCGCCGAGGTGGTGCACGCGGTCTTCTACAACTTCGCCGACGGGGAGGTGGCACGCCACATCCCGTGGGTGTGGGGGAAGGTCACCCCGCAGGAGGCGATCGCCGTACGCGAGCGGAGCAGCGCCGCCGCCCTGCGGAAAAGGCTCGGGGAGCTCGCCGACTCCCCCGGTCTGGTACGGGTCGCCGGCCTCGCCACCCGAGCGGCGGTCAGCGCGCCGACCGAGGGCCGAGCGCTGTACGCCGGGCTCCGGGCGCTCGACGTACCCGAGGAGCCGGTGGCCAGGCTCTGGCACGCGGCGACGCTGCTGCGCGAGCACCGCGGAGACGGCCACAACGCCGCCCTCGTCGCCCACGGCATCGGCGGCACCGAGTCCCACGTCCTCATGGCTCTCTCCCTCGGGATGAGGGCGGAGGACTTCGGCCGGATCCACCATCTGCCCAAGGCACAGCTGGCCGCCGTCGTCGACGGGCTGCGCGGGCGCGGCCTCGTGGACGCCGCGGGCGGGTTCACCCGCTCCGGCCGGGAGACCAAGCAGCGGATCGAGGCCCTCACCGACGAGCTGGCAGCCCCGGCCTACGACGTGCTCGGCGCGGACGAGCTCGATGAGCTGATCGCGGGGCTCGAGCCGATCGCCGCCGCGGCACAGGAGGTCGACGACTGAGCGGACGCATAAGAGCCCGATGGGTCGCGATAGCGGCATGACGACCCCGTAGCGGACGGACCAGGCCGCCTCACCCTGCGGCTCGACGGGCGGCAGACGGGTTTCCTCGCACGGGTGGCCGCATCGCCTGGCCTGCCGCGCGCGTGAGGACCATCGCATTGGTTGTGCGTTCGGTGAGCCCTAGGCTTGAACACTGGATGAATCTCCATGGTTCTGCGAGGCGGTCGGATGATTGCCTTGCGGCATGGATTCCGTAACAGCCGTGGGGCGCACGGTCGTCCCAGCACGGGAGGCGCGTGCGGTGCGCCTGGCCGCCGGGCAGCGCGTGAGCGTTGTCGATCTCGAAGGTGGCCAGGTCGGCGACGTGTTCGCCTTCGCCGCCGAGGACGTGACGGAGCACCTCAGCGCCGCCCACACGCGCGCCACGACCAGCCGGTTGTTCCCCGCGCAGGGCGAGCCGTTCGTCACCGACCGGCGGCGGCCGATACTCACGCTCGTCTCCGACACCTCGCCAGGCTGGCACGACATGTTGATCGCCGCCTGTGACCCGGCCCGGTACGCCGGACTGGGCGTGACGGGCTCGCACCCTTCGTGCGCGGACAACCTGCGTCGCGCGCTCGCCGCGATGGGGCTGTCCGTGGCCTTCACCCCCCAGCCCGTCAACGTGTTCATGCGGATTCCTGTCGGCGAGAACGCGCAGCTCAGCTGGCTGCCCGCCGTCAGCCGACCGGGGGACGCCATCACCTTCGAGGCAGCCATGGACTGCGTGTTCGTGGTCTCCTCCTGCCCCCAGGATCTCGTCGGCATCAACGGCAGCGAGCCCACGTCGCTGGCGATCGACGTCAGCGCCCAGAACTGACCAGACTCTCCACGCCGAGGAGGCGAACCATCATGAGCGCATCACATCCCGCCCTGCTGTCGACCCGGATCGGCGACATCGATCTGGCCAACCGGCTCGCGGTCGCCCCGATGACCAGGGTCTCCGCCGCACCGGACGGCACGCCCACCGCCGAGATGGCCGACTACTACGCGCGTTTCGCCGACGGCGGGTTCGGTCTGCTGATCACGGAGGGCACGTACACCGACGCCGTCTACAGCCAGGGATATCTCAACCAGCCGGGAATCGTCACGGAGCAGCACGTGGCCGCCTGGCGCGAGATCACCGGCCGGGTGCACCAGGCCGGTGTCCCCATCGTCCTCCAGCTCATGCACGCCGGCGCGCTGTCGCAGGGCAACCCCTATCGGAGTGAGACCGCCGGTCCCTCGGCCGTGCCGCCGGTCGGGGAGAAGATGCCCGAGTACGGCGGGCACGGACGGTGGCCGACGCCCAAGCCGATGACGGCGGACGACATCGAGGTCGCGGTGCGCGGCTTCGCCGCCTCGGCGGCCCGCGCCCGCGCCGCGGGCTTCGACGGCGTCGAGATCCACGCCGCCAACGGCTACCTGCTGGACCAGTTCCTGACGGACTACACCAACCGGCGCGACGACTCCTACGGCGGCCCCGTCGCGAACCGGGTGCGTCTGACGGCCGAGGTGGTGTCGGCCATCAAGGCGGAGGTCGGTGATGACTTCTGCGTCGGCGTGCGGCTCTCGCAGACCAAGGTCAACGACTTCGTCTACCGCTGGCCGGGGGGTGCGCACGACGCCCGGATCATCTTCTCCGCCCTCGCCGCCGCGGGCGCGAGCTACCTGCACATCGCCAGCGAGGGACGGGACTGGATCGAGACCGCCAGGCTGGAGGGCGGCGTCACGATCACCGGTCTGGCGCGCCAGGTGACCGGCCTGCCGGTCATCGCCAACGGCGGCATGCACGACGTGGCTCAAGCGGCGCAGGTGCTCTCGGACGGACACGCCGACGTGGTGTCCATCGCGCGCGGCGCGCTGGCCAACCCCGACCTGCCCCACCGCCTCGCCGAGAGCCGGCCGCTGGAGCGGTTCGACCATATGATGCTGCAGCCCATGGCCACCCTGGGCAACGCCCGGCTGTGGCAGCAGGCGGCCAGGGCCGCGGTGTGACGCGGCCGGACGCCAGACGGTGACGTTCCGGTACTGAAGGCAGGTGTGCCACGTGAGTGACAGCTGGTACGGCACGGCCGCGGCCGTCGCGACCCTCACCTTCGACGTGGATGCGGAGACGCCGATCCTCGCCCAGGGGCGCGGCTACGCTCGCCATGCGACGACCATGTCGCACCAGGCGTACGGCCCGGACGTGGGGCTGCCGCGCATCCTCGCGATGCTCGACGAGCTCGGCGTCCCCGCCACGTTCTTCGTGCCCGGCTGGGTGGCCGAACAGCGGCCGGGCCTGGCGCGGTCGATCGTCGACCGCGGGCACGAGGTGGCACACCACTCCTACAGCCACCGCCCGCCCACGTCGATGACGCCCGAGGAGGAGCGGGCGGACTTCGAACGCGGCCTCGCGGTGTTCGACGCCCAGGGCATCGAGATCGCCGGTCACCGGGCCGCGCTGTGGGAGGCGTCCTGGCAGACGGCCGCGCTGGTGGCGGAGCACGGCCTGCTCTACGACTCCTCGCTGATGGGCGACGACCGGCCGTACCGGGTGGGGACGGCGTCGGGCGACGTCGTGGAGCTGCCCGTTCACTGGTCGCTGGACGACTGGGAGCAGTACGCCTTCCTGCCGGCGCCGCACGTCGGCGCGGTCATCGAGTCGCCGGCGAAGGTGCTGGAGCTGTGGCGCGCCGAGCTCGACGGGATGCGTCACTACCGGTGCCTGTTCAACCTGTGCGTCCATCCCTTCCTGTCCGGCCGGCCCGGCCGCGCCATGGCACTGCGCCGCTTCATCGAGTACGCCCTGGAGTGCGGCGACGTGCGCTTCGCCCGCTGCAGGGACGTGGCGCGGGCCGCGGCGGCCGACCGGAGCCTGCTCGCGCGCAGACCGCAGCCGCCGGCCGTCGATCCCGCGGTCTACCCCGAGTGAGGCCCTTCACCCCATGGCGTCGATGGTCAGGGCGAGGAACAGATCCACCCGGCCCTCCGTACGCGCCACATCCCTGCCCGTCAGGTCGGTGATCTTGGTGAGCCGGTTGCGCAGCGTGTTGACGTGGACGTGCAGGGCCGCCGCCGTCGCCGCCCATTGCCCGTCGTGATCCAGGAAGGTGCGCAGCGTCCGTTCCAGGTCGCTGCCGCGCCTGGCGTCGTGCTCCCTGAGGGGAGCCAGCAGGTCGCCGGAGAATCCGCGCAGCGTGGCGGGGTCCACCAGGCCGAGCAGCAGCCGGTGCGTGCCCAGTTCGACGAAGCTGCGCACCGGCGGGCCGCCACGCGAGCGGCGCAGCACTCGGCACGCCTCCCGCGCGTGCACCAACGGCTGCCTGAGCTCCGCCGAATGCGGGGCGATGCCGCCGAGCCCGGCGACGGACCGCGAGCCGGGGAACCGCTTGTCCACGGACTGGACCAGGCTCTCGGCGAGCCTGGCCAGGTCGTGCTCCGGCTGGCGCCAGGTGAGCACTCCCACGACGTCCTGGGTGCCGCCCGCCACCACGGACGGCACTCCCTCTCGCGCGAAGAACTCGCCCACCACTTCGGCGAGGCCGTGCGCCGTGGGCCCCTTCTCGTCGGCGAAGGCCACCGCGCAGACCGCGAGCGGCCCGGTGGGGTCCACGCCGAACGTGCGCAGCCGTTCGGCCACCTCCGCGGCGCGCTGCGCGCCGGACAGCACCATCTCCAGCAGCTCGCTGGCGAAGCGCAGCTCGATGGCCTGCACGGCCTGCTGCTTGGCCACTTCCAGGCTGAGGAACTTGGCGGCCTGCTCCAGCGCCTCCCGCTCGATGGGGGTGAGAGCGGAGAGCGGGCGCAGGCAGATGAGCGCCGCGTCGACGTCACCCACCGCGCCGACCGGGTACAGGGCCGCGAGGCCGTCGCGGAGCCGCAGCTCCAGCGCCGGCGGCCGCCTGGCCAGCCCAGCGGCCACGATGAGCGACTGCTCGTCGTCCAGTTCGGCCCCGGCGGCGGCGAGCAGTCTGCCCATCCGGTCGACCACCGCCAGCGGAAGGTCGTGGTCGCGGGTGAGGACGCGGAGCACGCCGGAGGCGCCGGCTCCGCGCGAGATCGCCGTGGCCAGGGCGTCGCCTCGGCGCACCATGCCCACCAGGGCCTGCTGGCGCTGCTCGGTGTACAGCCCGGAGACCGCGTGGGAGATGGCGGTGAACGGCACCTCCATGGAGATCTCCAGCAGCGGCAGCCCGGCCTGCTCACACGCCTTCACCAGTTCGTCCGGGGTGCGCGGCATCTCGGCCCGCAGCCCGAACACGATGCCGCCGGCTCTGGCCCCCCGGACGTTGGCCACGAACTGGGCCGGTGTCACCTCTGCCGTCCACAGGCCGTTGGTCAGCACCAGCTCCCGTTCCCTGACGTAGCGGGAGGGGTCGGGCAGCTCGGTGTTGTGGACCCAGTCCAGGGGTTCGTCCATCGCGCCCGGCGGGCCGGGCACCAGCACGCGCAGTCCGAGTGAGGCGTTCTCTGCGAGAGAACTCAGCGTGAACACACTGTGAAGATAAACAACAGTCGAACGAATTACTAGAGCTTCATCCACTCCCTTGGCGGCGGTAACGGGTGTTTTGGTGTGAAGTGTCACACAGAGGAGGACACCATGGCCACCAGCAGCAACACCGGCCCGGCCGACCGTTCGGAGGTACGCTTCGACGATCACGGCATCGAACCCATCCCGCCCGCGGCTCGCGACTCCAGCGCCTGGCAGCAGTTCTGGATCTGGATGGGCGCCAACATCGCGCCGATCAACTGGGTGCTCGGCGCCCTGGGCGTCACGCTGGGCCTCAGCGTGATCGAGACGATCGCCGTGGTGGCCATCGGCAATCTCGCCGGGTGCGCGGTGTTCGGCCTGTTCAACCTGACGGGCCACCGTACCGGCGTAGGCCAGATGGTGCTCGGCCGCGCCGCCTTCGGCCGCAGGGGGGCGATCGTCCCCGGCGTCGTCCAGGGCCTGCTGACCATGGGCTGGGTGGGCGTCAACACCTGGGTGGTGCTCGACCTCGTCCTGGCGATCCTCGCGCAGCTCGGGGTGCACGGCGGAACCGGGCTGAAGTACCTGGTCGCGGCCGTGATCATGGCTGTGCAGCTGTGCCTGGCGCTCTACGGCTTCTACGCCATCCGCACCTTCGAGAAGTACACCGTCCCGGCGACCGTGCTCGTCATGGCGGTCATGACCGTGCTCGCCGTGACCCACGCCGACACGGACTGGACCACCGCCGCCGCGGCGACGACCGGCTCCAAGATCACCGCCGTGACGCAACTGCTCACCGCGATCGGCATCGGCTGGGGGATCAGCTGGCTGCCCTACTCCGCCGACTACAGCCGCTTCGTCCGGGCCGGGACGTCCGGTCGCGCGGTGTTCTGGTCCACGGCACTGGGGACGTACGTGCCGACCGTGTGGCTCGCCGCGCTGGGCGCGTACCTGGCCGGCGCGGGGCGTGGCGCCGATCCGTCCAGCCTGGTGACGAGCGTCTTCGGCGTGATGGCCATCCCGGTCCTGGTGCTGATCATGCACGGGCCCGTCGCCACGAACATCCTCAACCTCTACTCCTGCTCGCTCGCCGCCCTGTCGGTCGGCGTCCGCGCCGCCCGGTGGAAGGTCACCCTCGTCGCCGGCGCGGTCGCCTCGGTGGTGCTGGCGGTGTTCGTCCAGGCCGACAGCTTCGCCCGCGCGTTCGATCACTGGATGGTCTCGATCCTCGTCTGGATCAGCCCCTGGGCCAGCATCGTGCTGGTCGACTTCTTCGTCCTGCGCAGAGGGCGGATCGAGGTGGCCTCGCTCTATCGCGACGACGCCTCACCGTACGGCCGCGTGAGCTGGAAGGCGATGACGAGCCTGGGCCTGGGGCTGGTGGCCGCGTGGAGCTGGCAGTACGGCATGACCCCCGCCACCCAGGGGCCCATCGCGCGAGCGCTCGACGGCACCGACTTCTCCTGGCTCTCCGGAAGCCTGGTGGCGGGCGGGCTGTACTACGTGCTCACGAGAAGGGCCGCGACCCTGGTCGGGACCGGCGTGCGGCAGAAGGAGAGGCTGTCTCGATGAGCGTGCGCGTTCGCGTCATCACGACAGGAGGCACGATCGCCTCCCGCCGGGGCCACGAGGGCGCGGTGAGCGTGGCGGTCCCCGGACGCGACCTGGTCGGCACCGTTCCGGCGGAGGTGACGGTCGAGATCGACGAGGCGATGCTGGTCCACAGCTTCAACCTGACGCTCGACGGTGTGCGGCGGATCGCCGAACGCGTGCGCGCGGCGGTCACCGAACCCGGCGTGGACGGCGTGGTGGTGACCCACGGCACCGACACGATGGAGGAGACCGCCTACTTCGTGGACCTGATCCTCGGCCCGGACCGGACCGTGGTGTTCACCGGGTCGCAGCGGCATGCCGGCGAGCCCGACGGCGACGGGCCCCGCAATCTCGCGGACGCCGTGCGCGTGGCCGCCGCCACCGCGGGCCGCGGGCTCGGCGCGGTCATCGCGATGGCCGGCGGCGTCCACGCCGCCCGGTACGTCACCAAGGCACACACCGTGGCCCTGGACGCGTTCGCCTCTCCCGATCACGGCCCGATCGGGCACGTGTACGGCGGACACGTGCGCGTGGGCGCCATCCCGGTCCGTCCCGCCGGGTTCGACCTCGCCGAGCTGGCCGGGCCGGCCACCCGGGTGGACATCGTGCCCGTCTATGTGGGCGCCGACGGCACCTACCTCGCCGCTGCCCGGGCCGCGGGCGCGCGGGGCATCGTGCTGGAGGCGCTCGGCGCGGGAAACCCCACCCCGGGGGTGCTCCACGAGGTCCGCGAGTGCGTCGCCGCAGGCGTTCCGGTGCTGGTGACCTCGCGCTGCCGCCGCGGTCCCGTGGTGCCCCTCTACGGCGCGGGCGGGGGCGCGGACCTGGCGGCCGCCGGCGCCGTCTTCGCCGGCGACCTCGGCGCGCCCAAGGCCAGGCTGCTGCTCACCGCCGCCCTGTCCGCCGAACCCGACCCGGACAGGGCGCTCGCCCGCCTCCTCCCCCATCTCCTCCCATGAATCCGCAGGGCGGACGTCGACCAGCTCATGTGACCAGGCCGGCGGCACGCAGTCGCCGGGCGGCGAGCTCGGCCAGCAGGCGCGCGCCGTCGTCCAGCACGGCGTCGTCGAACTCCGCCCGCGGCGAGTGGTTCTCCTGCGCCTCGTCACGGCTCAGCCGCGCCGGGCGCGCGCCCAGGAACACGAAGGCCCCGGGCACCCGCGCCAGCACGCGCGAGAAATCCTCGGAGGCGGGATGCGGGTGGGGCATCGCGGCCAACCGTCGCGTGCCCCAGAGCTGTTCGATGGTGCCGCCCGCGAAGGCGGTCTCCGCCGGGTCGGTGACGGTGACCGGCAGCTCGGCGCCGTAGTCGATCTCCGCTGTGGTTCCGTGCACCGCGGCGATGCCTGTGACGAGCTCGCGCAGCAGGCCGCGGACCGCCACCCGGTTGTGTTCGGAGTAGGTGCGGATCGTGGCCTCGAAGAACGCCGAGTCGGGAATGGCGGTGCCGTGCGATCCGGCCGACACGTGGCCGACCGTCACCACCACCGGATCGAAGGCGTCGAACCGGCGCGTGACCAGCGCGTGCACGGCTGTGATCATTTCCGCGAGCGGGGGCACGGGGTCGAGCGCGCGGTGCGGCACGGCGCCGTGGCCGCCCTTGCCGTGCACGGTGACGCGCATCCGCGCGGTGCCCGACAGCACGGTGCCGGCACGGGTGGCGAACACGCCGGCCCGCCGTACGGACTGCACGTGCAGCGCGTACGCCGCGAGCGGCGCGGCACCGGCCGCCTCCAGCACCCCCTCGGAGAGCATCACCGCGGCCCCGTCATGCCCCTCCTCGCCCGGCTGGAACATGAGGATCACATCGCCCGGCAGGTCGTCGCGCGCGGCGCACAGCAGGTGCGCCGCGCCCACGAGCATCGCGGTGTGCAGGTCGTGGCCGCAGGCGTGCATCACGCCCGGTTCGCGGGAGGCGTACGGCAGCGCCGTCCGCTCCTGGACCGGCAGCGCGTCCATGTCGGCGCGCAGCAGGACGACCGGCCCCTCCGCCGCGGAGCGCCTCCCTCGGCCGCGCAGCACCGCGGTGACCGAGGTCGAGGCGGCTCCCAGGGTGATCTCCAGCGGGAGCCCGCCCAGCGCGTCCAGCACCCGCCGCTGGGTCGAGGGCAGCGCGAGCCCCAGCTCGGGCTCGGCGTGCAGGGCTCGGCGCAGGGACACCAACAGGCCGGTGGGTATCACGGATCGTCCTCCCGCTCGGATGGGCTTCGTCGCTGGAGTGCAGCAGGCCCGTCCCTCCGGTGGCCGCTATCGTCAGCGAATCGGCAAACTCAGGGCTGGAGGTGACGGATCCGTGCGGCAGGAGCTCAGCGAGCAGGATCTCCGGCTGATCCACGCGGTCCAGGTCTCGCCGCGAGCGCCCTGGACGACGGTCGGCCCCGCCTGTGGCATGCACCCGATCACCGCCGCCCGGCGCTGGCAGCGGCTGGTGGACCGCGGCCTGGTCTCGGTGCTGGTGACGCCAGGTCCCGCGCTCCTGCGCCGGCTCGCGACCGCCTACCTCGACGTGGAGTGCCCGCCGTCCGACCGCGAGGCGGTGATCGCCGCCCTGCTCGTCGACCCGCGGGTGGCCTCGATCACGATCGCCGGCTCCGGCCGCAGCCTGTTCCTGACCTTGATGGCCGCCTCCCACCAGGCCCTGGCCGACCTCGTGCTCGCCCGGATCGAAACCCTGCCGGGCGTGCTGCGCACCGAGCTCTACCCGATCACCCAGGTGTACGGCGAGGGCAGCTCCTGGCGCCTGGACGCGCTGGCCCGCTCCGAGATCAGGGGCCTCGACCGCCGCTCCCCGCGCGCGCCCCGGCCGTTCGCCGTCTCCGAACGACACCGCGCCCTGTTCCGCGCCCTCAGCCTCGACGCCCGCGCCCCGGTGGCGGCTCTCGCCGAGCAGGTCGGCGAGAGCCCTTCGACGACCAGCCGGCGGGTGGCGGCGATGCTCGCCTCCGGGCTGGTGTCGATCAGGTGCGACGTCACGCAGGAGGCCGCGGGCTGGCCGATCCTCGTCAACTACTTCCTGCGGGTGCCGGCCGCCGAGCTGGACGCGGTCGGGCGGGCGCTGGCCGCCCTGCCGGAGAACCGGGGCAGCTTCGCCGTCGCCGCCCGGCCGAACCTCTTCGCCAGCCAATGGCTGCGCCACGTGTCCGACGTCCCGTACGGCGAGGCCCGCATGACGGGGGCGATCCCGTCCCTGGAGGTGCTGGACCGGATGGTCGCCCTGCGCGTCGTCAAACGCATGGGCCGCGTCCTGGACGCGGACGGGCGCTCGATCGGGGTGGTCCCGCTCGACCCCTGGCACGAATCCGTCGTCACGCCGCCCGCCGTGACCGATCGCTCATGATTCGGCCGTCCGTCGCCGTGCCGTGCTTGGGTTCCGTTCAGCCAGGCAGCCAGCGAGAAGGAGAGACCGGCGACATGGGGGACGACGTGCTCAGCCCGAGCATCAGAGCTCTGTTCGAGTCGGACGATCCGGCCGGGAGCGAGGCGAGGTTGTGGACCGGGCTGCGGTCGGACGGCACGCCGCTGATCGAGACGTGTCCCGACGACCCGGGGACCCGCCTGGTGACCTTCCTGTGGAAGGCGGACCGGCCGGTCGAGCAGGTCAGGGTGAACGAGACGGTCAGCGGGCTCCCGCCGGACCGGCGCTGCCTGACGCCGGTGCCGGGCACCGCCACCTGGTTCCTCACCTGGAGGATTCGGGCGGACGTGCGCACCACCTACAGCTTCGAGGTCGTCGGCGCGTCCGGGACCGAGCGCGTCCCCGACCCGTACGCCCGGGTCCGCGAACCCCATGACTTCGCCGCTCTGACCGCGCACGGCGCGCCTCCGCCGGAGTCGGTGCTGGTGTGCCCGGACGCCGAGCCGCTGTCGTGGGCCGAGCGGCGCCCCGGCGTCCCGAGGGGAACGGTGAGCGAGGAGGCGTACGACGACGGCAGGAAGATGTGGACGTACCTCCCGGCGGGCCACGACGGGGCGGGCGCTCCCCTGGGCGTTCTGGTCGTGCTCGACGGACACGCCGGCCACAGCGCGAGCACCGTCCTCGACAACCTGCACGCCGAGGGGCTGATCCCGCCGACGGCGGCGCTGTTCGTCCAGCAGGGCGACCGTGGCGAGGAACTCGCCTGCAACCCGGAATGGTCCCGCCACCTGGCCGAGGACCTGCTGCCCTGGGCGCGGCGGCGCCATCCTCTCACCGAGGACCCGGCCGCCACCGTCATCACCGGCCGCAGCCTGGGCGGGCTGTGCGCGGCCTACACCGGGCTCAAGCACCCTGACGTGTTCGGAGGCGTCCTCATGCTGTCGGGATCGGCCTGGTGGGACCCGGACACCCTGCGCGCCTACCTCCGCCCCGCCGGCCCCGCAGCGCAGGCTGCCGCCGCGGTCGTCGGCGCCAGGTCCAGGACGCCCGCGCTCATCGACGAGTTCCGGCGGGCCGACCCCGTGCCCATCCGGATCCACCAGGAGGTCGGGGCGTTCGAGACGGGGCCGCCGCCCGCCACCCCCGGCCAGATCCACGCCAGCAGGCACCTGCGCGACGTGCTCGCGCTCAAGGGCTACGACCACCGCTACCACGAGTTCGCCGGCGGCCACGACGAGACCTGGTGGCGCAGCCGTCTCGGCGACGGGCTGATCTGGCTGAGGGGGGACGGCGCCGATGCCTGAGGTACGCCTGCCTGAGGTACGCCTTCCCCGCCCGAGCGGCCCTCACCCGGCCGGCGTCCGGGACATCGAGGCGGGCCCGCTGCTGATGCGGGTCTGGTACCCGGCGGCCGCGGACGCGGCCCCGCCCCGGCCGTACGCGGCCGGCAGTGAGCGGGACCTGCTGCTGGAGTGGACCGCCCGCCGCAACCCCGCCTGGCCGCCCGCCACCACCACGGCGCTGCTGGCCGCGGCGCTCACGCACGACCACCGCGACGCACCGGCCCTCCCGGGCCCCCATCCGACGATCGTGTTCTCCCACGGCGCCGACCTGTACCCCGGCCAGAACACCGCGTTGATGACCGAACTCGCCTCCCACGGCTACGTCGCCGTCAGCGTGCTGCAGCGCGGCGGCGGATTCGCCGCGCGGCCCGACGGATCACGGCTCGAATCGGGGGAACCGCTCTTCGCCGCGGCC
Organism: Nonomuraea roseoviolacea subsp. carminata; assembly: GCF_024172185.1. GTDB lineage: Bacteria > Actinomycetota > Actinomycetes > Streptosporangiales > Streptosporangiaceae > Nonomuraea > Nonomuraea roseoviolacea. The sequence continues at coordinate 8,480,107 of NZ_JAMZEC010000001.1, read as the reverse complement.
GTCGACCTGTTCGCCCGGCTGGAGCGCCTCACGTCGCTCGGCGCCGACCCGGACGCCCGCCATGACTGGTACGCCGACCTCTGGGAGAACGGCAGGATAGTGCCGCTCGTAGGGCAGTGGCGCGACCGCATGATCGCCGTCGGCGACGCGCTGGCGGCCGCGACACCGGACGGCCCCTTCGGCGACCTCGCCGGCGTGTGCGACCTGGCGCGGCTGACGTACATGGGGATGTCCCTCGGGGGGAGCGCCGCCGTGAGCGCCGCGCAGGCCGACCCGCGCGCCCGCGCCGCCGTCAACCTCGACGGCATGCACCTCGCGCCCGACCTCTTCGGCCGCCCCGCCCGCGTCCCGGTCCTCGGGCTGTACGCCGACTTCCAGGGCGCCGGGCACCACAGCGACCTGTTCTACGAGGAGTTCGGCCGGACGGGGCTGCGTGGAGACGTCGTCCGGGTCAAGGTCGCCGATGCCGCGCACCGGGACTTCACGGACCTGGCGCTGCTGCCCGGCAAGCAGCGCCTCGACCACCTCGGCTCCGTCGACGGGGAGGGCGTCACCCGGCTCGTGGGGGCGCTCACGCTGGCGTTCCTCGACCGGTTCGTCGAGGGCGGGACCTCCGGGGCGCTGCCGCTCGGGGACGGGGCCGAACTCATCGACGTGTCGCACGTGCGCGCATGGAGAGGGCGCGGGACGAGCTGACGGCCCCGGCCGCGTTCGGCCGCGGACAGTCGGCGACGGTCGGCAACGCGCCTGACTCGGACAGCCTGGCTGTGTGCGCTCCTTCGCGCCGGGCCGCGAGCCGGATCTCCGCGGCCAGGCCCGCAGCCCGGCGTCGCGGGGATCCGAGGCAGCGGCTCAGAGCGCGGCCTGCAGGTCGGCCCCGCCCTGGGCCTGCGCCGACAGGTCCTGCCAGTCGGCCCAGGTCTTGAGCCGGTCGGCATACGCCTGCTGGATCATCGACTGGAAGCCCTGGCCGAACAGGACCCGCAGCGGCGGGTTGTCGGTGTCGACCAGCTTGAGCAGCGTTTGGGCGGCGGCGGCGGGGTCGCCGGCGGGCTGCTTGCCGGCGACCTGGCCGAGGCGCCGGCGCAGGGGGTCGTAGGCGGGGTCGGGTGCGGCGACGTGGCCGTTGTCGAGCGGGTTGGGGTTCTTGCCGTCGCGGGTGGCGAAGCCGCCGGGCTCGATGATGGTGACCTTGACGCCGAAGTCGGCGACCTCGCCGGCCAGGGCCTCGTTGAGGCCTTCCAGGGCCCATTTGGAGGCGTGGTAGGCGCCGCCGAGCGGCAGCGCGATCAGGCCGGCGGCCGAGGAGAGCTGGATGATGTGCCCCGAACGCTGCCCGCGCAGGTGGGGGAGCACGGCCTGGATCACCCACACGGCGCCGAACAGGTTGGTCTCCATCTGCTCGCGCAGCTCGTGTTCGGTGAGTTCCTCGATCGCGCCGATCTGGGCGTAGCCGGCGTTGTTGACGATGACGTCGAGCCGGCCGAAGTGCTCGACGGCCCGCTTGACGGCCTGGCCGACGGCGTTCTTGTCGGTCACGTCCATCGCCAGAGGCAGTACCTGGTCGCCGTAGGTGGCGGCCAGGTCGTCCAGGCTCGTGGTGGTGCGGGCGGTGGCGGCCACCCGGTCACCGCGCGACAGGGCGGCCTGCACGAACTGGCGGCCGAGGCCGCGGGAGGAGCCGGTGACGAACCAGACCTTGCTCATGGTGACATTCCGTTCTTCTGTTCCCGGCCGTCGGGCATGAGATACCGACGGCCTGAGCCATGCGACAGACACGGCGCATCGGATACGTACACTGATGCATTGATTGCACTATCGTGCAATCAATGCATCAAGATATACTCACGTGGTGAACGACCGTCAAGCCGGGATCCGAGGAACGACAGGAGCACGATGACGAGCGAACCATCCGTACGCCGGGGCGGACGTGAGGCGCAGCGCCGCCGTACCCGCAAGGCGATCGTCGACGCGGCGGTCCGGTTGAGCACCGGCGGAGCGCCGCCGTCGATCGACGAGATCGCGGCCGAGGCAGACGTGTCCCGCCGGACGATCTACATGCACTTCCCGACCCTCGATCACCTGCTGATCGACGCGACGGCCGGCGCGCTCAACGAGCCCCCGGTCGAGGCGGCCCTGGGCGACCCCGCGGTCGCCGACGATCCGGTGGCCCGCGTGGAGGCGCTCGTCCGGACGCTGCTGGAGTACTCACCGCAATCGCTCCCCCTGGGCCGCCGGCTGATCCGGCTGACCGTCGATCCGGCACACGGCAATGCTCAGGAGCAAGCCGCTCCACGCCGGACTCCCCGCCGGGTGAAATGGCTGGAAGACGCCTGCAAGCCGCTCCGGAGCACCCTCAGCGAGGAACGGTTCCAGCGCCTGATCTCGGCTTTGACCATCGTGGTCGGCTGGGAGGCGCAGATCGCCCTGCGCGACGTCCGGGGCCTTGATGACCCGCAGGCCGAGCAGGAGACCATCACCTGGGCGGCGCGCGTCCTGGTAGAGGCGGCGATCAAGGAAGGGTGACCGCCGCCCTGGCCGAGCGCGCGATGGGTTCGCCTCACGAGGCGGCGTGAGCCGGCCCGGCCTCCGATGACCTGGCCGCCTCGGCCGGTCCGGCACACGGCCGGGCGCGGCCGGGTGCCGGCAGATCCACAGTGCAAGGCGTCCAGCGGCTCGGCTGCCGGGATCATCGTGATGGAACGGCCGCACCCCCGCCGCTGATCACGCGCGGGTGACCCGTGCTCCGCCCGCCAAGGATGCGCACCGCGAGGGCGATCTGCCACAGCCCCATGAACAGGGTGGGCAGCCGCTCGAAGAGACCAGCGAACGAGTCCTCGCCGTTGGGTGCGGCGGACACGAACACGAAGAACAGCGCGACCGCAGCAAGGCTCAGAACGCCGGCGGCGATGGAGAACCCGTCCCAGCCCTGAAGCGGACGGCGCGCGGTGACCAGAGCGGCAGCCGGAAGCCCCAGCATCGCCGCCAGGGCGCCGAGGTTGTGCAACGTCCCGCGCGGCGTGACCACGCTGGGCTCCCCGGCCGGAAATCCGAGAATCGGATCGGTCGGAAACAGCCCGGCCACGATGAGCCCTGCGCCGGCGATGATCAGGAGCGCGTACGCTGCTCTGCCCGCCGCTCCCGCACGCCGAACGCCTACGGCGAAGCACACGGTGAGCACGCCGTACAGGAGAAAGCTCATGACCTGGATCCAGCCGCCGGATGCCAGCGCAAGCACGCTGATCGTGTCGTGCCACGACTGGTAACCGGGCCGCAGGGCCCCGTTGACGGCGTACGACGCGACGAAAAGGGCCGGCCCCGCTGATCCCGCCGCCAGCAGAAGCCGGTGCGTACGATGTATACTCATAGATACACCGTACACTTGATAAGACGTTGTACACATCATCTGGAGTTGCTGGTGACATCTCTGTGGGAGCGGCTGGAGCAAGCCGACAACAGCGCCCGGCCGTCCCTGTCCGCCCGCCGTATAGCCGAGGCAGCGGTGAGCATCGCCGACGCCGACGGTCTCGAGGCGATCACCATGCGGCGCCTGGCCGCCGAACTCGGCGTCGCTCCCATGGCGGCCTATCGCTACGTCTCAGACAAGAACGAGATTCTGGAATTGATGGTCGACCTCGTCTACGGCCAGGCGGACATCCCGCAAGGCGAGGACTGGCGGCAGACGATGCGAGCTCTGGCGCTCGGCATGCGCGCGCTCGTGCTGAAGCACACCTGGCTCACCCAGTTGCCCGCGGCCCGGGCCGCCTTCGAACTGACACCGAATCGGCTGACCCTGGCCGAGCGCACGCTCGCCGCCATACGCGGCGCGGACCTCGACGTCGACACCGCGATGAGCATCTTCCGCACCGTCACCGCCTACATCCACGGCGCTACCAGCGCGGAAGTCGGCCTCCGGCAGCTTTCGACCGAGCGGGGCTGGGTGTCCGGGGACGAGGCCCGGGCGGGCCTGTCCGGGCAGATGACGTGGCTGCTGGGCACCGGCCGCTATCCGGAGTTCGCACGCTACACCCGTGAAGCCGTCCGCAAGGACGACCTGCTGTGGCAGTTCGAGACCGGGCTTGAGCACGTCCTGGACGGCATCGCTCTACGGTTGGCCACCCCGGGTCCGGGATAGTCCCGGCGAGCGAACGGTGAAGAACCGCAAGCGGGAACGACGCGGGCGGGGCAGGGCGCCGACCGGGAAACGATCGGCAGCCGCTGCCCGGCCCAGCCGGGCAGCCGGGTGAGCCGTCCGGCTCACGGGCACCGGTGCTCGTCCGGTGCGGCGCACGTCCGGCCCGCTACCAGGGCAGCGGGCCGTCCGCGCTGAAGAACCCGGCGGTCGGGCCGTCCGCGCCGAGGGTGGCCAGGCGCACCACGACCGCGGCGCCCTGCGCGGGCGTGAGGTGGCCGGTGTGGTTGTTGCTGTCGGTGTCGACGTAGCCGGGAGCGGCGGCGTTGACGAGAATTCCCTCTTTGCGCAGCTCGTTGGCGTACTGCACGGTCAGCGCGTTCAGCGCGGTCTTGGAGGGCGTGTACGCGGCCGAGGGCGGCAGCGCCGCGAACGGACCGTCCGGGTCACTGGAGAGCGCCAGCGATCCGGCGTGACTGCTGACGTTGACGATCCGCGGCTCCGGCGACCGCCGCAGCAGCGGCAGCATGGCGTTGATCACCGCGATGACTCCGAAGACGTTGGTCTCGAACACCGCCCGGACCATGTCCAGGTCGACCGCGCTCGGCATCTGGTCATGGGCGTCTTGTGGTGAGACCTGTCCGGAGCCGGTGATGCCGGCGTTGTTGACCAGCACGTCGAGACGGCCGAAGCGCTCCTCGATCCACGTCGCGGCCTCCAGGACGGTGGCCGGGTCGGTGACGTCCAGGGTCACCGCGTGGGCGTCGCCGCCCGCCGCGCGCAGCGCCGCGGCGGCTTCCTCGCCGCGCCGCGGGTCCCTGGCGCCGATGAGGACCGTCATGCCCAGCCCGGCGAGTTGCTCGGCGATCGCGCGGCCGATCCCCTTGTTCGCTCCACTGATCATCGCCACTTTCTGGGTGGTGGGTTCGTTCATGACCGAGCTCCTCTCCGAGGGGTCTGTTTCGTGGAGTTGTGTGCGGCACGGGTCGCTCGCGCGGCGTCCCGACGAAGCGGTGGAGCCGTTCACCGGAATCCGGTCGAAAACCGGCGAACTGCAGATGGGGGTCCTGGGGTTCCGTCACGGCGTCGGCAGTTCGAGTCGCCGGCGCCGTGACGGTGTGCTGGGGAGCGACGGCCCCGGCATCAGGGGTCCAGGGCGAAGTGCCGCCGGGGCGGCCTGGAGTCATGCCACCTGGAGGCCCTGACGCCAGGACGGGTGCGCCGGGCGCCAGCCCAGCTCGCGCTTGGCCTTGGCGTTCGACGCGCCGCGAAGCTCGGTCATCAGCACGACGCCGGCCTCCCCCGCGGCCAGCCGCCCGACGAACCGCGGCACGCGCGTGGGCTTCTTCGCGCCGAGCTTGTGGGCCAGTTCCGGCAGCCATTCGGCGACCGGGGCGGGGTCGTCGTCGACGATGTTGTAGACACCGCGGGTGCCGTTCTCGATCGCCGCGAGCGTCGCCTCCGCCGCGTCGGCGATGTGGATGAACGACCACACCCCGCCGCCGTCGCCGACGATCGGGAACTTGCCCTTGCGGATCGCCTCCAGCTGCTGGGAACCCGGCGCCATGGAGGTGCCCGGCCCGTAGAAGGCGCCGTAGCGAAGCACGATCCCCTCGGTCCAGTCGGCATCCAGCACGGCCCTTTCCAGATGCCCGATCGCGGCGATCATCGGGGCCATCTGGCTGACCGGCGACGGGTCCAGCGGGTCCTGTTCGGTCTTCACCGGCCCGCCCGTTCGGGCATAGGTGAACGCGCCGTTGCTCGCCGCCACGAATCGCCGCACTCCTGCCGCGCGCCCGGCCGCGAGGAGATGGTCGGTGCCCTCGGTCCGCAGCCGGTCGGTGGCGGCGAAACTGCGCTCGAAATGGCGCGTGTCGATGTGTCCGATGGAGGTGAGCTGATGGACGATCACGTCTGGCTTCGCCTCGCGCACGGCCGCCTCGACCTGGCCGCGATCGAGCGCGTCGGCGACGATCGGCACCGCGCCCAGCTCGGAGAGCCCGGCCTTGCTGGACTCGTTGCGCGTCATGGCGAAGACCTCGTGTCCCGCGTCGACCAGACGGGGCACCAGCTGCCGGCCCATCACTCCGGTCGCTCCTGCTACTAGCACTCTCATGGCCAGCTCCTGCTTCACCTGTTCTTGACCTCGAGGGTGGCGCCGTGCAACGGCCACCCCAACCTGTGTGCACGTGACAGCGACCCAGTGACTGCGTTTTCGTGCATTCACTGCACTGCTGTGCAACTGATGCACGAAGGTATACTCGTCGTGGAAACGCCGTCAAGCCAGCCGGTGACGGGGCTTGAGCAGTAACCAAACGGCCAGTCACGTTAAGGAGCCCGGCGGGCTCGTCTTGCCGTGACTGGCCGTTTCGATGCGGGTGGCTTGGGGCGGGGTCAGTCGATGAGGCCGGGCTGGTCGGTGGGGTTGCCCTCGGCGGTCTTGAGGGTCTTGTGGACGATGTCGCGGCGGCGGTCCTCGGCCAGGGCGAGGGCCAGGGCGAGGATGAAGGAGCGTTCGGTGTGCTCGCCGGCGGCGATGCCCTCCAGCACCTTGACGCCGACGCCGCGCTGGAACAGATCGTTGAGGACGATCAGGCCTTCCAGGAGGTTGTGCGGCCGAGCCGGTCGACCTCTTGGACGGTCAGCAGGTCGCCGTCGCGGATGTAGGACAGCGCGTTCAACAGGTCGGGCCGGTCGTCGGTGGCGAGCTTGCCGCTGGGTGTTCTGCTTGTCGGTGCTGACCCGGACCAGGCCGATGAGCGCCATCGAAAAGCGCCCGCCGTTCATCAAGGGGTGTCGGTAAGAAACGTGTCATGAGCCCCAAACGGCGTTGATCTTGCTGTGACTTGCCTGGTCAATGCTGGTTTGTCATGAAACACCCCCCGATGCACATCGACGATCTGGTCGAGCACTGGACGATCCTTGACGAAGAGCGCGACCTGATCGCCGGAAAGCGCGACGCCACTCGACTCGGATTCGCGATCTTGCTGAAGTTCTACACGCAGCACGGCCGGTTCCCGCGCGGCCGTTCAGAGCTGCGGGACGACGTGGTGGAGCACGTGGCCAAGCAAGTCCGGGTTCCTGACTCAGAGTTCGGCTTCTACGAGTGGTCCGGCTCCACGATCGAATACCACCGCCATCAGGTCCGCACGCACCTGGGCTTTCGTACCTGCACGACAGAGGACGCGACGAAGCTGGCGGTGTGGCTGGCTGAGGAGGTCGCGCACGCCGAGCGACGGCCTGAACGGGTCCGGGAGGAACTGCTCAAGCATCTGCGCGAGGAGCGGATCGAACCGCCGGCGCCTGGGCGGATCTCGCGGATCGTGGCCTCGGCCCTGCACAACGCGGAGGTCGCCTGGTCGGTGCGGATCGCCTCCCGGCTGAGTCCGGAGACCACGCAGCGGATTTACGCGCTGGTCGGCATCGACGATGCCAGCCGCGCGGTGGCAGAGGGGGCCGGTGATCGTCAGGAGCCCACGGGCGAGGCACCTGCCGAGGATGACGACATCGACTCCGACCTGCTGGCGTTGATCAAATCCGCGCCGGGCAACGTGAGCCTGGAGTCGATGATGACCGAGATCCGCAAGCTGACGGCGGCGCGCTCGATCGAACTGCCGCCCGGGTTGTTCGCCGACGTGGCGCCCAAGGTGCTGGCCGCCTGGCGAGCCCGGGCAGCGGTGGAGGCGCCCTCCCACATGCGCACACATCCGCGCGAGTTGACGGTGCTGCTGCTGGCGGCTCTGGTCCACGAGCGGGAGCGGGAAATCACCGACGCACTGGTGGAACTGCTGATCACCACCGTGCATCGGATCAAGGCGCGGGCCGACAGCAAGGTGACCAAGGAACTGATCAACGCGTTCAAGCGGGTGACCGGGAAGGAGAACATCCTGTTCAAGGTCGCCGACGCCGCCCTCGGCCAGCCCGACGATCCGGTCCGCCAGGTCATCTTCCCGGCTGTCAGCGGCGGCGAGCAGACGCTGCGGGATCTGGTACACGAGTTCAAGACCAAGGGGCCGGCCTACCGCACCACGGTGCAGACCACGCTGCGCGCCTCCTACACCAACCACTACCGGCGCGGCCTGATCGCGCTGCTGGACACCCGGGAGTTCAAGAGCAACAACACCGCCTTCCAGCCGGTGATCGAGGCGCTGAAGCTGATCCGCCGCTACGCCAAGGCGGGCAACACCACCTACTACCCGCGCGGCGAGGTGGTGCCCGAGCACCGCGGCACCGCCGGCGACTGGGAGGACCTGGTGTTCAAGAAGGACAAGCGCGGACGCCGGCGGGTGGTGCGGATGGTGTATGAGATCGTCACCTTCCAGGCGCTGCGCGAGGCCCTGCGGTGCAAGGAGATCTGGGTGGTCGGCGCCCATTCCTTCCGCGACCCGGAGGAGGACCTGCCCAAGGATTTCGCTGCCCGCCGCGTGGAGAACTACGCCGAGCTGCGCAAGCCGCTGGACCCGAAGGACTTCATCGCCGAGTTGAAGGCCGAGATGCGCGCCGAACTGAAGGCGCTCGACACCGCGCTGCCGAAACTGGACTGGCTGGCGATCTCCGAGCGCAAGTCCGGCGCGATCAAGCTGACGAAGATCGGCCCTGCCGAAGAGCCGCGGAACCTGCGTCGGATCAAGAACGAGGTGGGCCGCCGCTGGGGTTCGGTCCCGCTGATCGACATGCTCAAGGAGGCGGTGCTGCGCACCGGCTGCCTAAAGGCGGTCACCTCGGTGGCGGGCACCTCCAGCCTCAAGCCCGAGGTCCTGGCCGAGCGGCTGATGCTCGCGATCTTCGGATACGGCACCAACACCGGCATCCGGGCCGTGGCCTCCGGTGGCCACGCCCACAGCGAAGACGACATCCGCTACGTCCGGCGCCGCTATCTGACCCCGCAGGTGGCCACCGACATCGCGAACGCCACCTTCACCGCCCGGGACGTGGCGCTGTGGGGCGAGGGGACGACCACGGTCGCCTCCGACTCCACGCACGTGCGCGCCTACGATCAGAATATTTTCACTGAGTGGCACTCGCGGTACGGAGGCCGCGGCATCCTCATCTACTGGCACATCGAGCGCGGGTCCATGGTGGTGCACTCTCAGACCCTGCGCGCCTCGGCCTCGGAGGTGCACGCGATGATCGAGGGCGCGGTCCGGCACGGCACCACCATGAAGGTCGAGGGCAACTACGTCGACTCCCATGGCCAGACCGAAATCGGGTTCGGCGTGACCCGGCTGCTGGGCTTTGACCTGCTGCCGCGCATCAAGCAGATCAACAATGTCAAGCTGTACCGGGTGGAGAGCGGTGAAGGCGATCTGTACCCGCGGCTGACGCCGGCGATGACCCGGCCGATCCGCTGGGACCTGATCGAGCAGAACTACGACCAGATGATCAAATACGCGACCGCGATCAAGCAGGGCACCGCCTCCACCGAGGCGATCCTGCGCCGGTTCACCGAGTCCGCCTCCCATCCGACCTACCAGGCCATGCTGGAGGTCGGCCGGGCGCAGAAGACCATCTTCGTGGCCCGCTATCTGCGCCTGCGCGAGCTGCAGCGCGAAGATGCTGCAGGACGTCCTGGCCGACCCGGAGTGGGCCGAACTGCTCAAGCCCGCCGACCGGCGCGGGCTGACCCCGCTGTTCTGGCAGCACGTGCAGCCCTACGGCGAGGTACGGCTGGACGTGGCTAAGCGGCTTTCGCTCGGCGGCGCAGCGCGAGCTGCGGAGCCGGGCAACCTGGGTTAGCTTCGTGATCGCGGTCGGGGCCGTGCGTGCCTGCCTGGCAGGACCGTGGGTGATCCACTGAAGTTCGAACGCGTCGTCACCGCTCCCGTGGTGACGTGACTGCGTTGCTACGTCCCTGAAACGGTCCCGAAACCCGAGAACACGACCAAGATCATCAGAACCGTTGTCAGTTTCCGAAGTCGTGTGCACGGATGCGCGAAGTGGTCTGCACGCCTGTGGGCTCCCTCGGCAGAGGCGAGGGGACAATGTGCGAGCGGCTTCCCGCCTGGACATGAGCGATTGCTCATGGCGCACGCGTGGTCTGGTATTGGTGCTCAGGCCTGAACGTCGCATAGTGAGGCCATGGACCGATCTCTGCGCGTCGCGGTCATTGGCGACCGCGACCTGGCTTTTCCTCCGCACGTGGCTACCGACGACGCGCTGCAGCACGCCGCCGCGCACCTCGGCATCGGGGTGGACGTCCGCTGGCTGGCCACCAAACCGCTCGAATCTGACCTGGCCGAGGTCAAGGCCGCCGACGTGTTGTGGTGCGCGCCCGGCAGTCCGTACCGCAGCATGCGCGGCGCCCTCGCCGCGCTTCGGCACGGCCGCGAGCACAGCGTGCCCACCCTGGGGACGTGCGGCGGCTGCCAGCACATGGTCATCGAGTACGCCCGCCACGTGCTCGGCTACAAGGACGCACAGCACGCGGAGTACGACCCCTACGCCTCTACCCTCTTCGTGTCGGAACTGGCCTGCTCGCTGGCCGGCAAGACCATGCCTGTCACCTTGGTCCCCGGTACCCGAGTGGCCGCACTGTACGGACGGACCGAGGTCGAAGAGGAGTATTACTGCAACTTCGGTCTCGACCCCAGCCGGCAGGAGACCCTGCACGACGGTGGCTTCTCAGTCACAGGAGTGGACAGTGATGGCGAGGCCCGGGTGTTGGAGATTCCCGGCCACCCCTACTACGTGGCCACACTGTTCGTGCCGCAAACCCGCTCGCGTCCTGAGGCCCCGCACCCGCTGGTCGTCGGCCTGCTGCGCGCGGCGCTATGACCTTCACCCAACTGAGGATCCTGCAGGCGGTCGCACGCACCGGCAACATGACCCGGGCCGCCGAGGAACTGGCCACCACGCAGTCTGCCGTCAGCCACGCGCTGCGCGCCCTGGAGAGAGAGCTCGGCGTCGCGCTGCTGGTGCGGGGCAACCACGGGGTGAGCCTGACGGCGGCTGGGCGTGCCGTATGCCGCCGCGCCACACTCATCCTCACCCAGGTGGAAGCGCTGGAGCAGGAGGTGGCCGCAGCCCGGAAGCATGAGCGTGGCAGCCTACGCGTCGGTGTCATCCCCAGCGCCAACGTCCGGCTGCTGCCGCCGATCCTGCGGCGGTTCGAGGATGCGCATCCGCAGGTGCGGCTCACGGTGATGGAAGGCTCGGACGACGAGGTGCTGGAGTGGCTCGAAACGGGAGCGGCGGATATCGCAACTGTGTCAGCCGGGGTGGCGGGCGCACAGGCCACCACGGCCGCGCTCCCTGCAGGGTTGATGGCGCGACCACTCGCCACCGACCGCATGCTGGCCGTCCTGTCCAGCGGTCACGACCTGGGCGTCCACGACTCGATACCGGTGATCGAACTGTCCCGGCAGCCGTTCATCATGTCCACGGGCGGCTGTGAGCCTCTGATCACGGCACTCGCGCGGGCAGCGGGGGTGAGCCTGAAGTGCCACTACAGGGTGCGCGACACCAACAGCATTCTCGCCATGGTCGCCGAGGGGCTCGGGGTGAGCATCGTCCCTGAACTGTCGCTGCCCGCCCATCGCCCGGGCGTGCACGCGATCCCGCTGGACCCGGCTGCTGAGCGCACCATCCTTCTCGCCTTGCCTGCCAACCCGCTCCCAACGGCCACCGCCTTCGCCGAATTGGCCATTACCCTCACGCCCCAACCCGCCCGGGCTGAAGGGATGGGTCCCGGCAGGGAATTCGCGGGCCCGGTCCAGGATTCCGTCGTATGAGGCGGAGGCTCCCGTTCGCCGCCACGAGCGCGTGCCGTGTTAGTGGTGATAGCGGGCTGAACATCGTGGCATGCGCCGTCTGTTTCATAGGTGAGGACCTAATGAACAGCGCCTCCGGCGGGGCCCGTCCAGGGCGAACGCCGTTTCATAGGTCGATGCAAACAGGTAGCCTTCTGAAACGGTCTCATGAAACACTTCCGGGGTGCGCGACGACGACTACCTCCGCGTGGAGGCCCACGACTGCCCGATGACCTCCTGCGCCGCCCCGGCCGGCTCGCCCTGCCGGACCGGCAAGGGCAAGGTCGCCGTCCAGTACCACACCGCCCGCTTCCGGCTCGTGCCCGCGCTCGCCAAGACGCTCACCGTCCCGACCCCGGCCGTCCGCAAGCCGAGCACGCTCTGGATCGAACTGCCCCGCCCCGCCGCCGCTGGCACCGAACCGGCCGGGCACGTGCGGATCGGCTACGCCCGCGCCTCCACTGTCCACCAGTCCCTCGACACCCAGCTCGACGCGCTCCAGGCCGCCGGCATCACCCGCGTCTTCTCCGAGAAGATCACCACCCGCGCCACCACCCGCCCCGAACTCGACAAGGCCGTCGCCCTGGCCCGCGAACTCCGCTCCGCAGGCGTTGCGGTCACGCTTGTCGTGCACGAGCACAAGCGGCTCGGCCGCGGCCTCGACCTGGCCGCCCTGGCCGAGCAGTTGCGCGCCGCCGGCATCGGCCTGGAGTTCCTCACCGGCGAGCTGCAGGGCTCCCACGACCCGTCCGGCGTGGTGTTCACCGTGCTGGCCGCGCTGTCGGGGATGGAACGCGAGTACATCCGCGACCGCACCCTGGAAGGCCACGAATCCGCCCGCGCCCGCGGCAAGACCATCGGCGGCGCCGCCGTCACCGACGACGCCATGCTGTCCATGGCCCTGCACCTGCGTGGCCAGGACCTCAGCCTGCGCGACATCGCCGCCCGCCTCGTCATCACCAAGGGCAAGAAGAAGGGCCGACATCCGTCACCGGCCACCGTGCTGCGGATGCTACGCGAGCACGACGGAGCCGCCGCTGAGCCGACCTCGACCGACACCCTCACACAACCCTCGTGATCATCCTCGTTTGGGGCTCATGACACGTTTCTTACAGGCACCCCTAGATCTCCCGGCGCTTCAGAGCGCGCCAGAACCGCTCCAGCACGCAGAAGGCGTAGGCGTGCCGGTTCACCGAGCCGTCCTCGCGCGCCGGGTACCCGAACACCAGGCGCTTCCACGGGCCGTTCACCACCCCGGCATCGACCAGCCGCCCGGGGATCAGCGGCGCGGGCAGGCGGCTGCGGTGGGCCAGCACGTCCGGCAGCGCCTTCATCGCCTCCAGCACCGGCGTAGCCAGCACCTTCAAGAACCCCGACACGGTGGCGTAGCGCCCGACCAGCTCACTGCGCCAGTCGTCGGGATCGGCGGCGTCCGCCGGCGGCACGCTGTCGTTCACCAGCACCAGAGCGGCGCGCAGTTCGGCGCGGGAGATGACCGCCTCGATCGCCTCCCACAGCTCCGCCACGCGGGGCTCAGAATACGGGCCGCCCCACCCGTCGGACTCGAACAGAGCCTCCACCGCGACCGCCAACCGGGCCGAAGACTTCGCCAGCTTCGGGTGCTTGCGGACCGTCTCCTTGTTGGAGGCGTTCTGTGCCTTGTTGACCACCTCGGTCGCCATCAGCAGATCCAGCAGCTCCAGGGTGTCATCGACCACTTGCCCTCCAGGAACCGGATCGTGGCCAGCAGCGTCGCCAGCCGCCGGCCGCCGCCATGGCGCCGCAGCGCCGAGGCGTCCGCGCGCATCCCGTACTTGGCCGGCTCACCCAGCCGGCGCTGCGGCACCAGCGCCTCGGCGCCCAGCTCGGCCAGCTCCAGGCCGCCGATCGGCCGCGTGAAGGTCTGTCAGGCACGTCAGGCAAGTGGAGCTCAGCATGCCCAGCATGGTGAGCTCCGGCGTGAAGGCATTCGAACGTGTGGAGAGCGATCGATCAGCGTTGATCTCGCTGCCTGCCGAAAGTTACGACTGCAGCTTGACCTGATCAGGTGCGGATGTGAGGGCGGCGACGGTAAGCGTCAGGTGCTGGGTCAGTACCTCGGTGGCGGTGTCGGCGTCACGGGCCAGCGCCGCTTCCTCCAGGCGGCGGTGCTCCGCGGCGCCGTCGCGGTCGGGTGTGCGCTGCGCCGACCAGCGGCGGGCCAGCTCGCCGGCCGTCCATAGCCTGTCGAAGGTGTCCAGCAGCACGGGGTTGCCGCACCCGTCCAGCAGGGTCCGGTGGAAGACGCGGTGTGCCTCCGACCACGCGCTGGTGTAGTACTCGCCTTCCTCCGGCTCGTACGGCGGTGTGCGGGTCAGGCGGTGGTGGGCCGCGCGCACCCGTGCCTCCCAGTCGAGGTCGCCGCGCTCGATCGCCAGGCGCAGCATGACCGGCTCGATGGTACGGCGGGCCTCGGCGATCTGTTGCCACCGCCGGTCGGAGAAGTCGGGGACGGCGAAGCCGCGGTTGGGCAGCCGCACCGCGATGCCCTCGCCCACTAGCCGCACCAGGGCCTCGCGGACGACGGCCAGACTGACCTGGTGCTGCTGGGCCAGTTGCTGCGGCTTGAGCGCCTCACCCGGGGCGTACTCGCCCCTCATGATCGATTCCTGAAGCCGGGTGTGAACACGCTCGGAGAGCATCTGTTTCGTCGAGGGGTCGGCCGTCCGCATCATGCCCTCAGGGTAGACCATCTGCCAAATAATCGATTATTCGTGTTACAGTCGATGATGTGTGAACGGCGCCCCCCGATGGCGCTGCCCACGTCTGCCGACCCATCGGCCGACACCCTCACCACCTGTTCGAAGGACCAGACATGAACAACCCCTTTGCCCGCCTGCCCCAAGTGCCCTCCTTCACCCTCACCAGCACCACGCTGGCCGACGGTGCCCCCTGGCCCGCCGAACAGATGTCCGCAAGCCTCCCGGGAGGCAAGGACATCTCGCCACAGCTGTCGTGGAACGGCGCCCCCGAGGGGACGAAGAGCTACGCCGTCACGGTGTACGACCCGGACGCGCCGACCGGCTCCGGCTTCTGGCACTGGGCCGTGGCCGACATCCCCGCCACCGTCACTGAGCTGCCCGAAGGCGCGGGCGACGACACCGGCACCGGCCTCCCCGACGGCGCCTACCAACTGCCCAACGACGCCGGGGTGGCGCGTTACCTCGGCGCGGCCCCGCCGGCGGGGCACGGCCCGCACCGCTACTTCGTCGTGGTGCACGCCCTCGACACCGAGGCCATCGGCGTCCCGGCCAGTGCCACGCCCGCCTACCTCGGCTTCACCATCACCGGCCACCTCCTCGGCCGCGCGGTCCTGACCGCCACCGCCGAAACCCCATGACCGTGACCCCGATCGAGCTCTCCGCGTCCGGCATCCACCTGTCCCGGGGCGGCAGGATCCACGCCGGTGCCCGGCCGGCGGACGCCGGGCGCGATGGCTGGCACCTGAAGGCGTTCCACGCCAGGACCGGCTCCGACGTCCACGCCGACCACTGGCACGCGAACACCGAGGCCGACGAGATCGTGTCCTGCGTCATCGGCAAGATCCGCCTCTACCTGCGTCCACAACGGCAGGGACGGCAGGGGGAAGTAGAGGAGGAGATCAGACTGACGGCCGGCACCGCCGCCATCGTCCCGCGCGGGCGGTGGCACCGGATCCAGCTCGACATCCCCAGCACCATCATGACCATCACTGCGTCATGTGGCGGCCGTTTGGAGAGCCGCGCCGACCCCCTCTGACGGTGCCTGCTCTCCGATGGCGCACCTTCTGGTGACCGACGCCCTCCAACGGCACCCGCTCCTAGCTTCGCTTACGCGGCCGAGCAGGGGGCCTCGACGGAAACGGCCACCGCGCGATGCTCCGAGTACGACCAGTGCCCGGAGGTGTGCGGTGGCCGTCCCTACGTGCCTTACAACCCCAGATAATTTGTCAGGCATGTTGGTCAAGGCTCCCCATGCCACACCTGCCTGACGCTTCGAACGCACCCGAGATAACGCATAGAAACGGCCAGTCACGGCAAGACGAGCCCGCCGGGCTCCTTAACGTGACTGGCCGTTTGGTTGCTGCTCAAGCCCCGTGACCAACCGACCCGAGGAGGGGCAGCACCCCGATGACCCTTGACGAACCAGTCCGCGGGCGGCGGCCACCTAGGGCGCGGTCCGCCTCGGGGTGGCCGACCGGCTCCGGCCGCACCAGGTCCCGGCCGACGGAGCGGTAGCCCGGCCGGCCGTACCGGAAGCAGGCGTGAAGAAGATGGGCGGGTTCGGGCAACCAGCGCTGATCACTTCTTCAGAAAGGCGCCGAATGCATGAGCTCGTCCCCCGTCCGTGCCTTACGCATGAGTGAGGCGACGACCGACGCGTCGATCATCGAACGGTCGTTGCACGAGGCCGACGCGTTCTCGATGATCTTCGATCGGTATTTCCCGGCCATCCACCGGTACGTGGCGGCCCGGCTCGGGCCGGTCGCGGCCGACGACGTGGCCGCCGAGACGTTCCTCGCCGCCTTCGACCAGCGGCACCGCTACGACCCGGCCTTCGACGACGCGCGGGCCTGGCTGTACGGAATCGCCACGAACCTGATCGGCCGGCACCGCCGCGGCGAGATCCGCCTGTACCGCGCGCTCAGCCGTGCCGCCGGCCCGGACGACGTCGCCGGGCACGCCGAGCGGGTGGTGGAACGCGTCTCCGCCGAACGGCTGAGCCCCGAGCTGGCGCGCGGGCTGGCGGCGCTGTCCAAGGGCGACCGCGACGCGCTGCTGCTCGTCGCCTGCGCCCAGCTCAGTTACGCGGAGGTGGCGCGCGCCCTGAACATTCCGGTCGGCACGGTGGGCTCCCGCGTCAACCGGGCCAGACGCAAGCTGCGCACCACATTGGGCCCCACAGCACGGGAGGTAATCGACCATGGATGAGCTGCGGCAGCTACGCGACCGTCACGACGCGATGCCGGATCCGGCCGCGGAGGTCGTCTCGGAGGCGCGTTCCCGGCTGGCGGCCCACATGCGCGCGTCCCGGAACCGGAGGCCCGCCCGGTTCGTGGCCGTCCGCCGTACCCGGCCGGTGTGGGGGCTCGGCCTGGCCGGCGCGGTCGCCGCCGCCGTCCTGGTGGCGACCACGGTGAACGGCGCGCAGACCGGCAGCGGCCGTGCCGGGGTCGTGAGCGCGGCCCCCCGCACGGGCGCGACCCCGACCGGCGCCCCGTCCCCCACGACCCTGCGGTTGCGTCCCGTCGCCGACGCGCGGGACCTGGCCGGCAACGCGGCGGCGCAGGCCGCGGCAGAGCCGGACGTCACGCCCCGGCCGGTCCAGTGGGCGTACCTGAAGAGCCTCAGCGCCCAGACGCAGGTGGACGGCGGCCCCGGCCTGTTCGGCATGCCGAAGGTGAAGAGGACTCATGAGAGCTGGCGGCGCCTGGACGAGAAGGGTTTCGCCTTCATGGAGCACGGCCGGCTCAAGGTGGAGGAGGGATCGGAGTACGAGGTGACGTACCCGTACCTGCTCTCGCTGCCGGAGGATCCCGGCGCGCTGCTGGAGCGCGTGTACGAGCAGATCGACGCCGAGGAGGCCGCCCGGCAGGACGGCCCGGCCAAGGGCGGCCACCGCTCCACGCCCGCCCCGCTCACCCGCGACGAGCGGGACATGTACGCGTTCCAGTACATCGCCCAGGGCATGCGCGACGCCGTGCTGCCCGCCAGGATCCGCGCCGCGATGTACGGGGCCATGGCGAGGATCCCCGGCGTCCGCTACGAGAAGGGCGCCTCGGACCTCGCCGAGCGCCCAGGGGTGACCCTCTACCGGGTCGGCGACGGCTACCTGCGCGACGAGATCTTCATCGACCCGGAGACGTACGCGTACCTCGGCTACCGCACCGTCGTCATCCGGGACCACACGGAATCCTTCAGCACGGTGCGCAAGGGCCAGATCCTCGGCTGGGACGCCCAGCTCAAGGGCGCGATCGTCGACGAGGCGGGCGACCGCCCATGAGGGCCGGCCCCTAGCCCCCTTTTCGGCAACTCCGCCGGGTACGCGCGATTGACCGGCTCGGCGCCCGATGGTCATCGAGTCGCCGCGACCGTCACTGCCGCCCTGGACGGCAAGTGGGGCTGCGGCTGGTGCCGCAAGCTCCGCCACAAGGCCAGGCACGTCTGGCGCCGGGCCAAGGTCCACTACCGGGCCTTCCGGTACGGCTGGAACACCCGCCGGGGCTTCGGCGGCTTCGTCCACCGGTGGGCGAGCAGCGGCCGGCGCTGGGTCAGCCGGGGATCCTTCATCGTCGGCGTGGGCTTCGGCACCTACAGCTGTCTGCGCAGGCGCACCTTGAGCGGCTGCGCCAGGGCGTACTGGGAGAACAGCGCGATCGGCGGCCTGTCCGGCGCGTTGTACGGCATCGGCCGCGTGGGGTGGCGGGGCCGCCACTGGTGGCGCCGCGTGCACCGGTGATGACGCACAGGGGTGAATGAGGGCCAGGGAAGTGCCTTTCCCCGCCAGGAAAGGCACTTCCGCTCTCTTGACGGCTTTCGTCGCTGCCTTCGCGCTCAGCCCTTGACCGCCCCCGCCGTCATCCCGGTGCCCACCCTGCGCTGCAGGAACAGGAAGAGCAGCAGCGCCGGCAGGGCGAACAGGCTGGCCGCGGCCATGGTCGCGCCCCAGTCGGTGCCGAACACGTCGCGGAAGGACGACAGCCAGACGGGCAGCGTCCTGCGCGACTGATCCTTGATGATCAGCACGTTCACGAAGGCGAACTCGTTCCACGCGGTGATGAAGCCGAACAGGGAGGTCGCCATCAGACCCGGCGCGAGCAACGGGAACACCACCCGGCGGAACGCCGTCGTACGGCTGCAGCCGTCCACCTGCGCCGCCTCCTCCAGTTCCAGCGGGATCGCGGCGAGGAAGCCGCGCAGCGTCACGATCGTGAACGGCAGCGTGATCATGAAGTAGACGCCGGTCAGCATGGCCAGCGAGTCCAGGAGCCCGGTGTCCCTGGCGATGATGAACACCGGCACCAGCAGCGCCTCCCACGGAGCCATCTGCGCGGCGAACACGCCCACCAGGAACGCCCCTCTTCCCCGCCACCGCATCCTGGCCACCGCGAACGCCGCCAGCAGCGACACCACCAGCGCGAGCAGCACCGCGACGAGCGTGACGACCAGGCTGTTGCGCCAGTACGTCCCGAACCCCGGCGCATTGATGGCGGTGACGAAATGGTCGAAGGTGGGGTGCGCGGGCCAGAACGTCGGCGTCTCGGCCTGGATGTCGGCCGTCGGCTTGAACGCGGTCAGGAACATCCAGTAGACCGGGAAGATCATCATGACGAACACGGCGACCGCCGCCGCGTTGAGCGCGAACCGCCTCACTGACGCACCATCCTTCTCAGGTTGCCGACCAGGGCGACGGCCAGGATGACGACCGTGAGCATGGCGACGGCCGAACCCAGGTCGTAGCGGTGCAGCACGCGGGCGATCTTGAACGCGTACACCGGCAGCGTGGTCGTGGCGCCGTCGGGGCCGCCCTGGCTGAGCACCCAGATCTGCGGGAAACACTTGGCGGTCCAGATCACCTCCAGGGAGGCGACCAGGGCGAACAGCTGCCGCAGCATCGGCACGGTGATCCGGGTGAAGACCTGCCGGCCGGTGCCGCCGTCGATCCTGGCCGACTCGTACAGCTCGGCCGGGATCGTGGTCAGACCCGCGTACAGCGTGAGCGCGGCGAACGGCACCGACTGCCACACGACCAGGAGCACCAGCACGGCGAACGTGGCCGTGCCGTCGGCGAACCAGGTGTAGCCGCGGAAGGAGTCGAGGCCGAGGGCGACCAGCAGCCAGTTGACCACGCCCAGCTCCGACTGGAACAGCCACTGGAACACCGTGGTCGCCGCGATGATCGGGGTGGCCCATGCCAGGGCCAGCGCGCTCATGACAGCCAGGCGGAGGGCGCGGCGCAGGCGTACCAGCATGAGGGCGAGCGCGGTGGACAGGACCATGATGAGCACGACGTTGATCGCGGTCCACACGAGCGTGCGCAGGACCACCTGCCGGAACTCCGCGCCCGACAGCAGCTCGGCGTAGTTCTCCAGGCCGACGAAGACCGCTGCGCCCCTGATCAGCTCGCCCATGCGGAAGTGCTGGAAGGAGATCACCGCCGCTTTGAGCAGCGGATAGAGCAGGAGGAAGGCCCCACCCGCCACCGCGGGCGCGACAAGCAGGTAGGGCCACGGGGAGCGCTCGCGCATCAGGATCCGCTGTTCAGCGTCGTGGTGATCGATTCCGAGACCTTCCTGGCCTCCGTCGCGGGGTCGCCGCCGGTGAGCACCGCCGTCATGTACTGCTTGATCATCGAGGTGGCTTCGACGGCGGCCCAGTTGGGGGTGTTCGGGGTGGCCCGGCCGTTGGCCGCGGCGGCGGCCATCGCCGCCGTGCCCTCCTCGCCGGACAGCACGCCCGCCAGGGAGGCGCGGTTCGGCACGAAGCTCATCGCCTTGGCCAGCTCGGTCTGGAACTGCTCACCGGCCAGGGCCTTGACCAGCTCGTACGCCTCCTCCTGCCGCCTGGAGGCGACCGGGACGACCAGGTCGGAGCCGCCGGTGAAGACCGTGCCGGGTTTGTCGGCCGTCTTGCCCGGGACGGGGAAGAAGCCGATCTTGCCCTTCAGCCCCGCGTCGACTTCGAGCACGCGGGCGGCGATGCCGGGGACGGCGATGATCTGGGCGGTCTTGCCCTGGGCGAAGACCTCGTGCTGGGGCGGGTTCGCCTCGTCGGCGTCCTTGGGGCCCTTGCCGAGGGCCTGGAGTTTCCGGTAGAACGCCATCCCGGCCAGGGCCTGCGGGCTGTCGAGGGCACCCTTCCACCTGCCGCCCTCCTGGACGGCCAGGTCGCCGCCCTCGTCCCAGACGAAGCCTGCGAGGGCGTACCAGGTCTGGCCGGTCAGGTATATGCCCTGATTACCGCCTTTATTCAGCTTTGCCGTGATGTTCAGCCATTCGTCGCGGGTTTTCGGGGGCTCCTTGATGCCGGCCCTGGCGAACAGGTCCTTGTTGTAGACGACCACGCGGTTGGCGGCGTACCAGGGGATCCCGTACTGCCTGCCGCCGATGTTCCCCGGCTGGGCGAGGCCGGGCAGCCAGTCCTCGCCCTTGAGGTCGGCCACCTTGGCGCTCAGGTCGGTGAGGCCGCCGCTCGCGGAGTACTGGGCGACCTGCGTGTTGCCCACCTCGATGACGTCGGGGGCGTCGGTGCTGGCGAGGGCCGCGGTCACCCGTTCGCCGATGCCGTCCCACGCCTGGATCTGGATGTCGAGGTCGACGCCCTGGTGGGCGGCCTCGTACCCGGTCTCGAACTTCTTCAGCAGCTCCTGCGTGACGCTGCCGTCCATGATCCACAGGGTCAGCTTCTCGGGGGCGCCGGTGGCTGCCGCCTTGGGCTCCTCGGTGGTGCCGCACGCGCCGAGCGCGAACATGGCCGCGAGGGCCAGGATGCGGTACTTCATGATGATCACCTTGGGGGGTGGTTACGGGTTCGGAACGGTGTCCTTGAAGGCGGCGCCGGCGGCGCGCAGCGCGGCGACCCGGCCGGTGACGTCGGCGGGGGCGACGACCTCGTTCTTGCTGTAGTAGAGCCAGTCCACCTGCTGCCGGTACGTACGGGTGCCGCTGACGGCCTGGAGATCGATGAACCACTGGTTGAACATGATCCACATGGGCATCTCGGGGTAGTAGATGTCCCCGTGGTCGCCGAACAGGCGGCCGTCCACGTAGTACCTGATCCGGCCGTCGGCCACCTGGATCACCAGGTCGTGCCAGCCGGCGAAGCTCGCCCGTTCCTCGCTGTGGATGTTGACCGCCTGCCACGGGTCGGCGCGATAGGTCTCCCAGCTCGTGGTGTAGAGGATGCTGGAGGGCTCACCCCAGCCGCCGTTGGGCAGGTACTCGAAGTCCAGCTCGCCGTAGTCGGGGTCCATGTCGGCGCGCAGCGGGGTGATGGTGAAGAACGTCTGCACCACGTGCTCGCCGTCGGGGCCGCTCGACGGCGCGTCGCTGAAGCGCACCCTGGCGGCGTAGGTGCCCTCGTGGAACTTACGGCTCGCGGTGGACAGCTCCGTCTGGACGGTGCCGCCGGCCGTGCCGTCCGTGGCGGAGTCGAGGGTCAGCACCCCGCCGGGGAAACTGATCCCCGAGGGCGACCAGGTCGCCCCGGGAACGCCCGGACCGCCCGAGGCCGAGCGCACGCTCCAGCCGCGCTGGGCGAGGAGCGGGTCGCCCGGGCCCGAGTAGGAGAAGTCGTCGAACAGCACGCCCGCCGAGCCGGTCGGCGTGATCGTGGGGGTGGCGGAGGGGCTGGGTTCGGCGCCGTCGGGCCTGCCCCAGGCCAGCCGGCCGCCGACGTGGACGGTCACCTTGTCCCAGTCGGCGTAGGAGGTCTGGGAGCCGTAGGAGTAGTCGTCGTTCTGGACGAAGTTCTGCCAGTCGGAGCGGTAGAAGCGCAGTTGCAGGTCGGCGGTGTTCGTGCCGGGGGCCAGGGCGCCCGAGGTGAAGCCCACCTCCATGTACTGGTCGGCGCCGGACTGGCGGACGAACGTCCCGGTCACCGTCGAGCAGCCCACCACCGCCCAGGAGCAGGCGAAGCGGTAGGTCTCCGCGCCGGTCAGGTAGTAGCGGATCTTGACCTGGCTGAGCTGGACCGTGGTGGTTCCGTCGTTGAAGAGCTTGAACCAGGGCTCGGACTGGGCCGTGGTGGGGCCGGGGGCGCTGGTGCGGTACTGGAGGCGGACGGACTGCTCGGCGTTGGCCGGGGCGACCAGGGCCACGACCACGAGGACGAGAGGGACGACAAAGGAGAGAACGATTTTCACCAAATTGCGGTACATGGGGGGTGTCTCCTTGGTTCTGCTGGCTCCCGAGGGTTGTTCCGTGCATGTCGAACAGAGGTGACGGCGTCGCGGGCGTACGGGTCAGGCGCCCCGGCGGATACGGCCCTCGTAACGGGCTTCGAGCGCGAGGTTGTGCGCGTCGCCCTCGGGCACGTTGGCCGAGAGGTAGACGGGCGGCACCTGCCCGGCGCGGAGCAGGTCGCGTACGGTGTGGGCCACGACGAGCTGGGCGAGCAGCGCCGACGTGATGGTGGAGACGGCTCCGGTGGCGCCTCCGCCGGGCAGCGGCAGCACGGCGTCGCCGTACGGCGCATGGTTGTCCAGGACGACGTCGGCCAGGTCGGTGAGCTTGCGGCCCGAGGGGTGGCGGGAGGGCACGGCGTCGCCGTGGGCCCGCGAGGTGATGGCGATCAGGTCGTGACCGCGCTGCTTGACGAGGGTGGCGAGCTCGACGACGACGCCGTTCACGCCGGAGTTGGAGATGACGACGAACAGGTCGTGCCGGTGCACGGGCGCGAGGTCGAGGATGGTTCGGGCGACGGCGGGGTCGCGTTCGAGGTCGTAGCGGTCGAGTTCCGAGCGCGGCGCGTCACCGTGCAGAACGATGTCCCGCAGCGCCAGGCGGTTGGTGGGCACGAGCCCGCCGGCCCGCCCGGCGATCTCCATCGCGACGGCCTCCGAGTGCCCCGAGCCGAACGCCTGGATGACGCCGCCGGCGGTGAGGGCTCGGGTGAAGAGGCCGGCCGCTCGCACAATTTCCGGATCTTTCGGGATTGTGCGGACGAGTTCGGCGATGTGATGGGCGAAGTCGTCGGGGTCTACTCCTTCATTTACGGTCATGTATCCCCTTCTGGGAGGCGATGTCCGGCTACTGCGCTGACCGTGACGTCGAAGGCCTGCCTGGTGCGTTCGTAGGTGCGCTGGGCGACCGAGACGTACACGACATCGAGGACGAGAAGTTGGGAGTGGATGGCGGCGAAACCCTCGGACCTGAAACTGGTCGCCCGGCTCGCCGTGGTCAGCACCAGCTCGGCGACCTCAGCGAGCGGCGACCGCGGCTGCGAGGTGACCGCCACCGTGATCGCGCCGTGGCTGCCCGCCTCGGCGAGCACCTCGATGACCTCGCGCGTCCTGCCGCTGTGGGAGATGCCGATGGCGACGTCCCCCTGCCCGAGCAGGGCCGCGTCGGTGAGCGCGCTGTGGGCGTCCGACCTGCTCCAGGTCGGCACCCGCATGCGCTGCAGCCGGTACTCCATCTCGCTCGCCACGGCCGCGCTGCTCGACACGCCGAACAACAGCACCCGCCCGGCCCGCGCCACGGCCTGCGCGACCTTCTCCACCACCGCCAGGTCGAGCTGGTCGCCGGTCTCCTGGATCAGGCGGATGTCGTTGCCCGACACGACGCTCAGCACCTTCTCCAGACTGTCGTCGGGAAGGATCTCCTGGCCGATGTCGGTCTGCCAGGTCTGCTGAGCGACGCGGCCGGTCTCTGTCGCGACGGCCACACGGAGCTCGGCGTAGCCGGTGAAGCCGAGCGCGCGGCAGAACCGGGTGATAGTGGCCGTGGACGTGCCGCTCCGCTCGGCGAGATCGACGATGGTCAGGCGCGCGGCCTCGCCCGGATCGGCGAGAATCGCCTCGGCCACCTTGCGCAACGCCTCGGGAAAGTCGGGCTGCTCGGCCCTGATGCGGCTCAGTAGGTCCACGCGGTGAAAATTATGCTCAGCTTCTGGCGCAGTCAAGGAGTTTGGCCAATAATTTTTGACATGCGCTTGGTTCTCGGCATCGACGCCGGCGGCACCTCCTCCCGCGCCGCCCTCCACACCCTCACCGGAGACCGGGTGGGCCACGGCATCTCCGGAGGCGGCAACCCGGTCACCCTGAGCCCCGACACCGCCCACGCCAACCTCACCGAGGCGATCCGCCAAGCCCTCGGCCACCTGGACCCGTCCATGGTGCTGAGCTGCTGCGCAGGCCTGGCAGGCACCCCGGAGCTGACCTCCGCCACCGTACGCCGCGCCCTCGCGCACTGCGGCCTCACCCCCGCCCCGACCGCCACCACCTCCATCGGGGACATCCCGGTGATCACAGTGGGCGACGTGGTGACAGCCTTCGCAGCAGGCACCTGCGAGCCCTCCGGCTCGATCCTCATCTCCGGCACAGGCGCCATCGCGGCAAAAATTACCAACCGACGGCAGGCGGCAACCGCCGACGGTTACGGCTGGCTGCTCGGCGACGACGGCTCCGCCTTCTGGCTCGGCCGCGCCGCCGCCCGCGCCACCCTCGACGCCCTCACGCAAGCCACCCACTTCCAAGCCCACCCGCCCGCGCCCAGACCCTTCAGGGAGACCGCCCCAAGCGACACCCCCACCGACGCGCTCCAGAGCGCACCCGACCGGAGGCCCGGAAGCGGCCCTGACGCCTTGCAAGACCAGGGACTGGTCGGCTCGGTCCTACGGCGACTGGTGCCGGGCGGGCTCCATGGTGATCCGGTCGCAGAGGTCGTGACGGCGGTGCACGAACGACCGCCGTTGGCGCTGGCCGAACTGGCCCCGCTGGTGAGCGCGGCAGCGGCGGCCGGCGATCCCACGGCGACCGCCCTCGTCGCCGAGGCCGCCCGGCGCCTGGCGGCCACGCTGACGGCTGTCCACGAACCGGGACGACCCGCCGTCCTGTCCGGCAGCGTGCTCACAGCAGAAGGCCCGATGCGTCAGGCCGTACGCGACCTCCTGCCGGACGCCGTGACGGCGGGCGACGCGGCCGGGGCGGCGGCCTGGCTCGCGGCCCGCCGCCTCCTGAACCAGCACGAATCCCGCGCCCGCCACCCCCGCTTCGTCAACCCCGAGACCTGCCCAACCGCATGAGGAGGACGGCGAAAACGCTCCGCCGACACCTGTCGCCTGCACGACCGCCCGCAGCACCGTCCACCCGCCTCGTACGGCGAACCGCCGGTCGCCATATGGGCATGGATGATGCGCGTGGTCGCGGCGCGGCGGCGGGCCCGGGTCCCCTGGGCGGTGACGCCCAGCCCGGTCCATGGCCGATCGGCTCAGCGGCGGACGCGGTAGCGGATGTGGGTGGCCTCGGGCGTGTCGAGCACCTGGATGATCTCCAACTCGATCTCCGACGGCAGGACGTCGAACAACCGGCGCCCTGCGCCCAGGAGCACTGGAATGTGATGGATCTGCAGCTCATCCAGCACCCCGGCCTGAAGGGCCTGCTGCACCGTGTACGCACCGCCACGAATCTGGACGTCCCGGTCCCCGGCGGCGGCCTTCGCCTGCGCCATCGCGCTCTCGATCCCGTCGTTCACGTAGGTCACCAGCGGATAGCCCCACCGGGCGGCCGGCCCGGGCGGCCGATGACTGGGAACGAAGATCGGCAGACCGCCGTGAGAGCCGCCCCAGTGGTCCATGAGCTCAGCGGTCCGCCGTCCCGCCAGGATCGCACCAGCCCCGTTCCATTCGTCCTGGAACTGCTTGACCGGCCCTGGGTGCTGCTCCGAGTCAGCCCACTTGTGCAGCCGCTCGCCATCGTCGCCACCGAGAAAGTCGTGGGGATCGGCGATGTACCCGTCGAGGGACATCGACATGTCGAGCACTGACTTGGACATGACCCACTCCTTGTCGTCAACGGCGCGGCTCCTCGGCCACCGCCCGCTCTCCAGATCGGAGATTAACTGTGTCCCCCAGACACTGTGTACGCTAGAGACAGTTTCGACGGATGGCAAGCGGGAGGCGACATGTCGGCCAACGAAGATCCAAAGGCACTGGCCGAACTGTTGTGGGGCCTGCGGAAGCCACGCACCAGAGGCCCCAGGCCCGCCTTCGACCTCGCCCAGCTGGCCGACACCGCCGTCAAGGTCGCCGATACCGAGGGCCTGGAAGCGGTCTCCATGCACCGGGTCGCCGCCGAGCTCGGCCTCACCAAGATGGCCCTCTACCGCTACGTCAACGGCAAGACAGAGCTGATGGCCATCATGATCGAGGCGGCGGTCGGCACACCCCCCGACCTGAGCGGGGCGGCCGGCTGGCGGGCCAAGCTGGAGGAGTACGCCCACGGACTGTCCGCAGCCTGGCGGCGCCACCCCTGGCTGCCGTCGATCACCGTGGGCGACCGCGTCATGGGACCACGTGAGACCGCATGGTCCGAAAGAGCCCTCAGCGCCCTCATCGACACCCCCCTGACCGAACGCGAACGGCTCGACGCGGTCATGATGGTGTCCCACCACATCCGCGCCACTCACCCGGCCGCCACCCAAGGCACTCAGACCTGGACGGACGGCAGCGCCGCCGCCATCATGCGCGACCTGCTGCTCCTCAACGCCAGCCGCTTCCCGCTGCTGGCCACCACCGTGGCCATCCCCTCGACCACTACCGCCCGGGAGTTCGGCCTCCTCGCCCTCCTCGACGGTCTCGAACGCACCATCACTCAACGCACCCACGACAACGGCGACGAACAACCGACTTCGCGCCCAGATCCTCCGTAAGCGACGACCACCAGCGGGCCCCGAAGGTCGAGCAGATGAACGCCCTCGACCGCTGGTCGTGGCCTGTCCCGGCAAGGCGATGCGCCCATGGCGGCCGACCTGGCTGCGCCGACTTCGTTCAATGCCTGGGCCTGGTGTTTTGTCGAGGGCGTATGGGCGTAGCCCATGCGATCTGGAACCTGTGGATGGGTATCTATCCAGCCGCCGCCTTTACTTTGTAGATTAATAAAGATGCTGTCCGCTCCCGGCAGGACCCTTCCGTCGCCGCCGGAGCGACCGCGGCCCGCCTCCCGGACGGCAGGCTCGCGATCGGCGAGGCCCTCACCCTGGAGCGTGGCGGAGACGGCTACCGCGTCCACCACCGCCGGTCCGCCCGTCCCGCTGGTCCGCCAGAACGCGCCGGCCCCTCTCCCCCACCGCGGCGGCGTCACCGATGTCGCCGGCGTGGTTGGTCTTCTCTCTTACGGTTCGGCCCGCATCTCGGGATCGGTCAGGCGGCGAGGACCTTGGCGAGCGCCTCGGCGACGTCGGCGGCCCGGGCGGGGTCGTCCATGAGCATCGGCTGGCGCACCCACACCACGCTCCACGCGGCCGCCTCCGCGGCCGGGCACGGCTCGGCGCGCGCCCCCTCCCGGGTCAGGGCGTCCAACGTGCCCAGCGGCGGGTATCCGGCGTCGAGCGGCACCCCTTCGGCGGCCATGGCCGCGAGCAGGAACTCACGGTCCACGCAGGCGTCCACGCGCAGCATGAGCATGTGGCGGGAGTCGCGGGTGGTGCCGGGTGCATGCGGCACGACGGTCACCGGCCGGGCCCCGGCCGCCTCCGGGAGCCGGTCCAGCTCGCGTTCGAGCGCCACGCAGAAGGCCTCACGGCGGGCGATCTCGTCGTCGAGCCGGTCCAGCCACGGCAGCAGCAGGGCGGCCTGCACGTCGGTGAGCCGCAGGTTCCAGCCGACGTTCGGGTGGCCATACCACTGGCCGCCGCGCCTGCGGCCGAGGTTGCACACCGACCAGATCGGCCTGCCAGTAGGAGTGGAACGGCGAACCGGGTTTGGTGTCACATCTGTTGACGCTGTGCGGGATGATGACGACGGCGGCCCCGTCGTGATCTCTGGCGGGAGTCACTGACCAGCCGACCGGCCCAGGTCGCGGCGTTGATGGCCATCTGCGGGGTGGAGGAGAAACAGCGTGTTGGCGCGCTGAACGAGCAGCAGCGCGAGCGACTTGTGCGGGCTTTGATCAGCTGACAGCGCCGGGGTTGACCGTGTGCGCTATCGGAGCTCCGCGTTCGGGTGAGGTTGGCTCTGCAGGCGATGGCGAAGTTCGGCCTCCTGCGCCGTCAGTGCCTGGCCTGGGCGTCGGATGCGGGCTGGTCGGGGTCGGGGGATGTCTTCGCCTTGCAGGAGGGCGAAGTCGGCGTGGGCCGCCTCGACGGCTTCGGGGTAGGCCTGGGTCTTCTCATGCTCGGCGAGGGCCCGATAGATGCTGGCCAGGGACGGGTTCTCGCCTTTGCGTTTGCCGGTGGGGATGATCAGGTCTTTGCGGATGTCCTCGATGCGTTCCCCGGCGGCCTTGCGGCGCAGCACGGTGTGCAGCATGTCGTCGGTGATCACCACCGGTCGGCCGCCGTGCTTGCCCTTGCGGGTGGCGGCGTCCAGGCCCTCCAGGGTGGCCTCGCGGATGGCTTCGCGTTCGGTCTCGGCCATCGCGGCGAAGAACGCGAACAGCATCCGGCCCGGTCCGGCTGGATCGTAGATGCCGGCCAGCGGCCCGGCGAGCATCTCCAGCACCAGGCCGTGCGCGGTCAGGTGGTCGGCCAGCGCGGTGAGTTCGGCGGCGTCGCGGCCCAGCCGCTTCATCTCGTAGACGGTGAGGATGACCCGGCAGTGCGGGGCGTGCGCCTTGATCTGCCGGGCCAGCGCGAGCGCCGCCTCGAATTGCGGGCGCACCTTCACCCGGGTCGAGATCTTCTCGGCGAAGATCTTCTCGCGCGGGATGCCGTGCGCGGCCAGCGTGTCCAATTGCGACTGCAGCTCTTGGGTGAGCGCGGAGCAGCGGGCATAGCCGATCCGGATGTCGGCCGACGTCCGGTCATCGCCGAGCGGCGCGGGCGGCGGCGTGCCCGGCCGCCACGGCTGGCCCGGGTTGCGGTCGGCCGGGGTCGCCACCCGCAGTAGCTTGGCCAGCCGGGCGACTTTCGTGAATCGGCCCGTGTGGTAGGTGCCGGCCACAGCGCCCGAACGCGACCGGCACGGTGAACCGGCCGCGACGTCGCATCTCGGGCACGGGTGACGTTCGACGTCATCGGCGTCACGGGTGCGTTCTTCATCAATAGCGGACAAGGGAGCTGATTCGGTACGTTCGCGAGGTTCCCGGGCATCGGCCATCACCGCATGCTCTCACAAACATTTCCCAGAATCCGGCGATCGGCCGACTTGAATGAGAACGGGTTCTGAGAGGAAACCAGCCTCTTCCGGAGGTCGGAACCGGCCTCCGGGGCCGCAGGGTGATCTTCTCTGGCAATAGTCCGTTTATGAGAGAACGCAGGATGCGAGGCGGACCAGGCCGGAGGCGAGCAGCCAGCCGCTCAGGGTGGTGATGATCATGCCGGCATCACTGAGTTGCCACAGGCAGGACGGCGGGATGGTGCGTGCCGCGCAGGGTGCGATCACGGTGCTGTACTCGGCCCCTTCGGAGTGGCCTTGCAGGCCGTCGCCGACGACCAGTCGCGGGGCGTATCCGGCGGCGTCGAGGTGGGCTGCGGCCTGGGCGGCGACGTCCGGGTCGTATTCGATGGAGGTGACGTTCTTGTCGCCCAGACGGTGGCACAGCAGCAGCGCGGTGAAGTAGCCAGTGCCGGTGCCGGTGCCGATCTCCAACACGCGGTCTCCAGGGTCGATGTCAGCGAGTTCCAGCATGCGCACCACCAGTGTCAGCAGGGTGGCCGAGGATGTGAGCCAGTCCGTCTGCGGCGTGGTGGCAGAGGCCGCGCCCAGTCCGTCGATCTGGGTCACCAGGGTCTTGTCGGCGTACGCCAGATGCAGCCGGCCCTCCTCGCCGAGGTCGCTGCGGGAGACCGGCCCCACGGCAGGTCGTGGTTCTGCCGGTAGAGGTGGCTGCCGAGGAACGCCTCGCGGGGCACAGCTGTCGGCGGGCGCCGCTGCTGGCTTGTATCGATTGCCTGCCGCCTTCAACACCCCTTTCCCCTCCCGTACCAAGCCGCAGGTTCCCGGCGATCGCCGAAGCCGCTGCTTGCCATCCGCGCCGTCCCACTATAGCCTTACGACCATAAGCTAAACGATCGTAATTCAATGACGTAGGGAGTATGTGATGGCGACACATCGGCCGATAGCACTCATAACGGGGGCGTCATCGGGGATCGGTAATACAACCGCTCGCGCCTTCGTCACAGCCGGGTTCGAGGTGATCGGAACCGGACGGAACACCTCGGGACTCACCCCGCCCGCCGGTGTGACCTTCCTCGACCTCGACGTGACCAGTGACGAATCCGTCACCGCCGCCGTCCAGGAAGTGATCGAACGGTTCGGACGGATCGACGTCCTCGTCAACAACGCCGGTCTCGGCTCGGCCGGCGCCGCCGAGGAGAACTCCGTCGCCCAGGCCCAGAGCCTCTTCAACCTCAACTTCTTCGGTCTCGTCCGCATGACGAAGGCCGTCCTGCCGCACATGCGCGCCCAGGGCCGTGGCCGCATCGTCAACCTCTCGTCCGTCCTCGGCGTCATCCCGCAGCCCTACATGGCCCTCTACGTCGCCGCGAAGCACGCCATCGAGGGCTACTCCGAGTCCCTGGACCACGAGGTCCGCGAGTACGGCGTCCGCGTCCTGCTCGTCGAGCCCGGCTACACCCGGACCGCCTTCGATGCCAATGCCGCGCAGCCCGACACCCCGATGCCGCTGTATGCGGAGCGGCGGAGTGTCTTCGACGAAGTGGTCGCTGCGGCGATGAAGACCGGCGACGACCCCGCCGTCGTCGCCAAGGAGATCGTCACGGCAGCCACCGCCCCGAAACCGAGGCTGCGCTACACCGCCGGACCGCTCGCCTCACGCATCACCACCGCGCGACGCCTCGTCCCCGCCTGGATCTTCGACAAGCAGATCCGCAGATTCAACCGGATGCCCGGCTGACGGCGCACCCGGCCCATCGATTTGCAGTGCGCGAGAGGCGCGTTCAGCTCTGACCTGACAAGGAGCATCACCATGGGAATCAGCACGGAAGCACAGCAGTTCGCGCAGTTCCTCGAAAGCGTGCGCGCGAAGGCGTCGACACCGGGCCTCGACCTGGCCGTCGTCCGCGACATCGTCGACACACATGCTTCGGCATCGACCGAGCCGGAAGGCGTCACCTACGCCGAGGTGGACGCGGACGGTGTCCCCGCCCTGTGGGCCATCCCTGAGGGCGCCGACCCCGACAAGGCGCTGCTCCACTTCCATTTCGGCGGATCGGTCGCGGCCTCGATCTCATCGGACCGCAAGGCCGCCGGCCACATCGCCAAGGCGGCCGGAGCCCGCTCACTTGTCGTGGGCTTCCGCCTGGCGCCCGAGCACCCCCACCCGGCGCAGATCGACGACGCCGAGACCGCCTACCGCTGGCTTCTCGCGCAGGGCTACGAGCCGCGGAACATCGGCAGCACCGGCCACTCCATCGGAGGCACCCTTGCGGTCGCGCTGCCGCTGCGCCTGCTCGCCAAGGGCGAGGCAGCCCCTGGGGCGATCATCAGCATCTCGCCGTGGACCGACCTCACCATCAGCAACCCGAAGGTGGACGAGAACGAGGAACTCGACAAGATGCTCAGCCGGGACATCCTCGAGCAGTTCCGAGCGGCTTGGCTGCAGGATCCCGGCGTGGACTTCACCGACCCCGAGATCAGCATCGTGAACGCCGACCTGACCGGCCTGCCGCCCACGGCCCTGCACTACGGCGAGTACGAGGCGCTTGCCGGCGAGGGCGCCGACTTCGGCCGCCGACTGGCCGACTTCAAGGTCGTCTCCGAGGTCCGGCCGCTGCCCGAGGGCCAGCACTCATTCATCCTGGGCGCGGGGCGCGTGCCCGAGGTGGACCGGGCGATCGAGCAGATGGGTCAGTGGCTCCGCCGGCACCTCGGCAGCTGAGGTGGAAGCTGCCCGGACATGCGCATCGTCCACCGAAAGGCAACCGAGAAGATCACGCAAAGGGATGGCTGACATGAAGGCATTCGTCGTCGAGAAGTACGGCAAGGACGGCCTACGCGCCGCAGACGTTCCCGAGCCTACCGTCGGGGACGGCGACGTCTTGGTCCGAGTGAGCGCCACCAGCATCAACCCGCTGGACAAAATGGTCCGCAACGGGGAGTTCAAACGACTCCTGAAGTACAAGCTTCCGTTCGCGCTCGGCCACGACGTCGCCGGCATCGTGACGCAGGTCGGGTCGGCCGTGCGCGACTTGACAGTCGGCGACGAGGTCTACGCACGTCCCCGCGACCTGCGGATCGGAGGGTTCGCCGAGTTCATTGCGATCGACCAGGACGACGTCTCGCCCAAGCCGGAGTCACTCACCTTCCGCGAGGCGGCCGCGGTGCCGCTGGTGGCCTTGGCCGCCTGGCAGATCCTCGTCGACCGCGCCCACGTGATGCCGGGTCAGAAGGTGCTCATCCACGCCGGTGCCGGTGGCCTCGGATCGACGGTCATCCAGCTCGCCAAGCACCTCGGTGCCACGGTGGCGACGACCACGAACTCCCGCACCGAGAAGTTGGTCAGGAGCCTCGGCGCCGACATCGTCGTCGACTACACGAAGGAGGATTTCTCGCAGGTGCTGTCCGGCTACGACCTGGTGCTGGACTCCCTTGGCGGGGCGAACCTCGAGAAGTCGCTGACTGTGCTGAAGCCGGGCGGCCTGGCCATCGGTGTCGCCGGCCCGCCGGACTCCGGGTTCGCCAGGCAACTCGACGCCCCGTCGTTCATGGGCGTGGCCATGAACGCGCTCAGCCGCAAGGTGCGCAAGCAGGCCAAGGCCCTGGGTGTGCACTACGAGTTCTTCTTCATGCAGGCCAGCGGCGCCCAGCTCCGTGAACTCGGCGCCCTGTACGACCACGGACAACTCCGCCCGGTCATCGACCGGACGTTCCCCTTCGACCAGACGCTCGAGGCGATGGCGTACGTCGAGCAGGGCCGTACCACGGCCGGAAAGGTCGTGATCTCGATGGCGTCCGACAACGACTGAATCGGGCCGGCTGCAGAGAAAGCGTGTCGGTACTCCAAGACACCGCCAGCACACCATTGGAGTACGTTCGCAATCCAATACGATGGCAAAGCGCGGGTGACCCTTCCGGCGCACAAAGGAGCGAGCGCGTGACGCGTTACGGGAAAGAGCACAAGCAGGCGACGAGGCAGCGGATCATCGAGACCGCCGGCCGCCGGTTCAAGCGGGACGGTATCGACGGCTCAGGCATCTCGACGCTGATGGCGGACGCCGGACTGACCAACGGCGCCTTCTACACCCACTTCGCATCCAAGGACGACCTCGTGGCCAGCGCGGTCGCAGACCAGTTGCGCGCCCAGTACGCGAACGTCATCGAGCAGGCGGCCCCCGGCATCGCCGGACTCGAGCAGATCGTACGGTCGTATCTATCGCCCCAGCACCGCGACAGTCCCGACGACGGCTGCCCCTCCGCGGCACTCCTGGATGAGATCGGGCGCTGCGCGGACGAGACCAAGCAGGCGTACACCGACGGCGTGCTCGCCGTCATCGACGGCATCGCCGCTCGCCTGGCGCCCGCCGATCCGCGCTCGGTGCACACGAGGATCCTCAGCGTCTACGCCATGATGGTCGGGACGCTGCAGCTCTCCCGCGCCCTGGCCGACCGGCGACTCTCCGACGAACTCCTCGAAGAGGGCATCCGCAACGCCCTCACTCTGCTCAGCGCACAGGAATCCCGCTGACAACCTGCCTCCTCACCAGGACTACCAGGACAAGCACGTGCAGGGCCAGGTGGCTCTGCACAGAGCGCGACTGCGTTGCGTGCCGGCCAGAGCCCAGGCGCGGGACTTCGAGCCCGCGTGCAACTCGGCCGTCATGAGCGGGACGACGGTGATCATGACCGACGCGGAACTGACACAATTCACCACGTATCCGGTCACGTTGATCATCTGACCTGACCGCTGCCGATATCCACGGGCGCCCCCACGCCGTGCGAGGCGAGAGCGCCCTGGCATGCCTGGAGGCCCCCATGCCGGTCAGTTTCCTGTCCGCCGAGCAACGCAGTCGATACGGTGTCTTCAACGCCGTGCCCGACATCGCCCAGCTGGGCGCCTTCTTCCACCTGGATGCTGATGACCGGCGCCGGGCGATGGCCGCCAACGGCGCGCGCAACCAGCTCGGCTGGTCCGTGCAACTGGGCACGGCACGGTTCTTGAACTGCTTCTTGGACGATCCGGAGGACGTTCCCGCCGTGGTGGTCGACTACGTCGCCGAGCAGCTGGGCCTGCAGGCCGCCGACCTGAAGGGGTACGGCGAGAAGGAGGCGCGTTGGGATCATCAGGAGCAGATCCGCACCGGCTACGGCTTCACCCTCTTTGAGGGCGAGCAGTGGTTCGCGCTGGCCTGCTGGCTCTACAAACGGGCCTGGACCACGGGCGAGCGCCCGATCGTGCTGTTCGACCTGGCCACCCACCGCCTGGTGGAGGCCAAGATCCTGCTGCCCGGCGTCACCACCCTGGAGCGGCTGATCGCCGCGCTGCGCGAGCGCGTCGCCGCCCGCCAGTACGCGCTGCTGGCCGCCGCCCCCAGCCCGAACCAGGCCGTCGTGCTGGAGAACCTGGTCAAGGTCGAACAGGGCCGGCGGGTCTCCCGGCTGGACCGATTGCGTAAAAGCCCCACCGACGTTAGCGGCACCGGCTTGGTCAAGGCCCTGGATCGGCATGTGGAACTGCGCGACCTGGGCGCGGCCGGCTGGGATCTGAGCGCGGTGCCGCCCGGCAAGATCGCCGCGCTGGCCCGCTTCGCCCACGCCGCCCGCGCCCAGGCGGTTGCTGAACTGGCCGGTGACCGCAAACTCGCCACCCTGGTCGCCTTCGCCGCGACCATGGCCCCCCAGTCGGCCGACGACGCGGTCGAGGTGTTCGACCTGGCGGTCGGCGACCTGCTGCGCACCTCGGCGTTCAAAGCGAACAAGGAGCGGATGCGCACCCTCAAAGACCTCGACACCGCGGCGATCGTGCTGCGCGAGGTGTGGCTGAAGATCCGCTCCGTCGCCGAAATCCCTGACAGCGACATCCGCGCCGCCCTCGATGAGATGGATCTGGCCGCCATTCACGCTGCCGCCGACGTCATCGGCGACATCGCCCGCGAACCGGATGAGGACTTCCAAGAAGAGTTGCTGGCTCGCTACGCCACCGTCCGCCGTTTCCTGCCCAAGCTGCTCAAGCACCTCGACTTCGACGCCGGCGCCGACCAGCCGCCCGGGCAAGGGGTGCGGCGCGGCCACGAGGTGCTGCAGGCGCTGGACTTCCTCAAAGCGATCGAGCGCCGCCGCACTGACATCGACCCCCGCGAGGTTCCCGCAGATCTGCTGTCCTCGGCCTGGCACCGGCGCGTCTTCCCCAAGCGCGGCGAACTGGCGGGCACCTTCAACAAGAGCGCCTACACCGTGGCGGCCGTCGAGCGGCTGCGCGAGTCGCTGCGCCGCCACGAGGTGTTCGTGCCGGGCCTGCGCAAGTGGGGCGACCCCACCGCCGGGCTGCTGAAAGGCGCCGAGTGGGAGCGGGCCCGTCCCCGCATCTGCGATGAGCTGAACCTGTCCCCGCAGCCCGGCACCGACGTGGAGCGGTGGGCAGGCACGCTGGACTTCGCCTACCGCCAACTCGCCGCCGGCCTGTCCGGAGCCGAAGACGGGCGCAACGACTGGGTCCGCCTGGCCAAGGACGATAACGGCAAGGACCACCTGGTGCTCACCGGCCTGGACCGCCTGGATGAGCCCGCCTCCCTGACCGCGCTGCGCGCCGACATCGACGCCCGCATGCCCATCGTGGACCTGCCCGAAGCCCTGCTGGAGGTGCACTCCTGGACCGGCTGCCTGGACCACTTCACCCACGTGTCGGGGGACGCGCCTTCCCGCAAACAGGACATGATCACCTCGATCGCCGCCGTCCTGGTCAGCCAGGCGATGAACGTCGGCATGCGGCCGATGGCCGCCGAAGGCGAACCCGCCCTCGCCCTGGACCGGCTGTATTGGGTCGAGCAGAACTACCTGCGCGCCGCCACCCTGACGGCCGCCAACGCCGCCCTGGTCGAGTTCCACTCCGGCCTGGAACTGGCGAAGGCCTGGGGCGGCGGCGAACTCGCCTCCGCCGACGGGCTGCGGTTCGTGGTCCCGGTCAAAACCATCAACGCCGGACCCAACACCAAATACTTCGGAAAAGGAAAGGGAGCCAAGGGCGTCACCTACTACAATTTCACCTCCGACCAATTCACCGGCTTTCACGGCATCGTCATTCCCGGCACCCCCAAAGACTGGTACTACATCCTGGAAGGGCTCCTGGACCAGGAAACGTCACTGAAGCCCACCGAGATCACCTCCGACACCGCGGGCGCCTCCGAAATCGCGTTCGGCATCTTCCGGCTGCTGGGCTGGCAATTCTCCCCGCGCCTGGCCGATGTCGGCAGCGCCACCCTGTTCCGCGCCGACCCGGCCGCCCACTACGGGTCCATCGACGCCCTGGTCCGCAGCCGGGTCAACATCAAGCTGATCAACGACTCCTGGGATGATCTGCTCCGGGTGGCTGGATCGCTGCTCACCGGCGCGGTCAAGGCCAGCGAGCTGTTTCGCTACTTCGCCGGCGGCGGCACCCCCACCCCCATCGGGCGCGCCCTGATGGAGCTGGGCAAACTCGATCGCTCCACCTACCTGGCCAGCTACTACGACGACGAGCTGCTGCGCCGCCGGGTCAACACCCAGCTCAATCGTCAAGAATCCCGCCACACCCTGGCCCGCCGGATCTTCCACGGCCAAAAAGGCGAACTCCGACAGAAGTACAAAGAAGGCCAGGAAGACCAACTCGGCGCACTGGGATTCATGACCAACGTCTGCATTCTGTGGAACACGGTCTATACGGCCCGCGCCTTGGAAGAAATGCGAGCCGAGGGTAAGAAAATCTCCGCCGCCGACATCGCCCGGCTCTCACCTCTAGGCTTTGACCATTTCAACATGCTCGGCCGCTACAGTTTCTCCCTGCCCGAGCTGGTCCGCGATGGGCAACTGCGGCCGTTGCGCACACCCCCGCCCGTCGAGTAAACCCCCTCGCGTTCAGCGCGCCGGATGCTCCCGGGCCGGACGGCTCTCGGCAAGCATCCGGCGTACCTGCTCATGCGAGATCCCGGCGCTCGTACCGATCTTGCGCAGGCCCCACCCCTCACCCCGCGCGTCCGCCATCGCCACCATCAGCGCCGCACCGGTCACCTCTTCCAACATCGCGCGCAGCTCCGCCAACCGGCGCAGCCGTATCGCAGGCGCCAGGTCGGCGATCTCCCGGCAAAAACGATCAACATCAGCACGCAGGAACGTTACACCCTCAGAATCTGCCATCGGGCAAGACTGGCCTGGTCAGACCTACAGTGTCAACGGATGTGACACTAATCCCGGTTCGCCGTTCCACTCCTACTGGCAGGCCAGATCGCCTCGTACGCCGCCTCGTCGCGGCAGACGATCATCCCGCCCTCACCGGCGGTCATCGCCTTGCTCGCCTGGAAGCTGTAGACGCCGGCGTGGCCGAGACCGCCGACCGGCCGGCCGCGGTACTCGGCGCCGTGGGCCTGGGCGGCGTCCTCGACGACGGCCAGCCCGTGCCGCGCGGCCAGGGCGTTCAGCGGGTCCATGTCGGCCGGGCCGCCCGCCAGGTGGACCGGCATGACGGCGGCGGTCCGCCCGGTCAGCGCGGCCCGTACGGCGTCGGGCGACAGGTGCAGGTCGGCCGGGTCCACGTCGGCGATCACCGGGACGGCGCCGGCGAGCAGCACGGCGGTGGCCGAGGCGACGAAGGTGTAGGCGGGCACCACCACCTCGTCGCCCGGCCCCACTCCCAGGCCGCGCAACGCGGCGAACAGGCCGAGCGTGGCGTTGCCCACGGCCACCGCGTACGGCGCCGCGGAGGCGGCGGCGAAGGCGGCGGCCAGGTCGTCGGTCACGCCGCCGCCCTGGGTGGCGCCCCACCGGCCGCTCTCCAGGACCTTGCCGACCAGCTCGCGCTGGGCGGCGTCGAGGGGAGGCGGCCAGGACGGCCACGGGGCGGTGCGGACGGGCGTGCCGCCGTGCAGGGCGAGCGTCACGGGAGATCCCTTCGAGGCGAGGAGGGCGTTGGGATGCGGAGGATGCCGGGGCTGGGGGCTCCGGGCTGGTGGCGGCGGCTGGGAGCTTGGGGCTGGTGGCCGGTGCTGGGGGCTGGTGGCCGGTGCTGGTGGCCGAGGCTGGGGGCTGGGGGCCGGGGGCCGGGGGCCGGGGCTGGTGGCCGAGGCTGCGGGGACCTGGGGTCTCAGGGATGGGAGGACTCAGGGGCGGAGGGGTTCAAGGGCGTGGGGACTCAGAGGCAGGGCCGAGGAGGCGGGGGCCGTGGAGACGGGGGCCGTGGAGACGGGGGCCCAGGAGGCGGGGGCCCAGGAGGCGGGCCAGGTTGCCGCCCTGGATCAGCGCCCGGTCGGCCTCGGTGAGCGGGGCCAGGGCGACCCGGCCGTACCCCGTGCGCAGGTCGAGGAAGCAGGCGTCCGAGCCGAACAGCACGCGCTCGGCGCCGATCGTCGCGGCCAGCCGGGCGATCCAGCGCCCGGTCATCCTGGAACCGCACACCTCCAGGTGGAGGTTCGGGTGGCCGGCCGCCAGGCGGGCCGCCCGGTCGAACCCGTACGGCCAGAGCCCGGTGTGACCCATGAGGAGGGGCACGTCCGGATGGCGTGCGGCGACGGCGGCGAACCGCGCGGGGTCGCTCCACGGCGAGTCGGTCTGGCCGTGGGCGAGCACCGGCAGGCCGAGCCGCCAGACGGGCTCGTAGCGGGGGTCGTCGAGGGGGCACTGGTGGACGTCGGGATGCAGCTTGACGCCCCACACCCCGTCGGAGACCAGCGGGGTCCGGTGGTGCGGGTTGTAGACCTGCCAGACGCCGAACCTGCCGGGGAAGCGGGCGGCGGTCTCCATGGCCAGCCGGTTGCCCCGCCCGGCGTCGGGGCCGACGGCCAGCAGGTGGCTGACGCCCATCGCCGTGACGCCGACGCGGTCCATGGTGGCCACGAGGCCCTCGGCGCTGGGGTCGGGGATGAGGAAGTCGGGCCAGGTCCCGATGTGCCCGTGCGCGTCCAGCACCGGGGCTTGGGGAAGGCGGCGGGTCACAGCAGCCTCCCCAGTGAGCCCGCGGCGATCAGCTCGATCTCCGCCGGCGTCAGGTCGAGGTGGTCGAGCAGGAAGCGCGGCCCGCAGTCGTCGGCCACCGGCGCCCCGGTGCCGAACACGAGCCGCCCGGCGCCGAACCGCTCGGCCAGCCACTCGACGCCGCGCTGGGTGTTGACCGTGCCGATCTCCACCCACACGCGCGGCGCCTCGGCCATCAGCTCGGCCAGCGCGCGCAGCCGCCGGTAGCCGGGGTTGAGGAGCAGGATCCGCAGGCCGGGCAGCCGTTCGGCGAGGGTGCGGAGCCGGGCGGGCGAGGTCTCGTCCAGGTCGATGGCGACGGGCAGGTCCAGCTCGGCCAGCCAGCGCAGCGCGACCGGTCCGGTGAGGTCGAAGCGATGCCGTTCCGGGCAGAGCCGGACCATCGGCACGCCCCAGTCCAGCACCTCGGCCGGGGTGGAGGGGGCCGACGCCCCCGGCACGCCCGGCACCACGACGGGCACCGGGACGAGCCGGGGGTCGTCCAGCCGCAGGAGGGCGTCGTTGCCCTCCCGCGGGTCGGAGTAGAGGCTGAGCGTGTGGGTCACGCAGGCCCGGTCGATGCCGAGGCGGTCCATCTCGGGCCGCGGGTCGGCGGGCAGGTCGTCGAACGGCACCGGGCCGATCAGGCGGTGGGCGTCGACGACTGATTTCGGCACAGACCGAAACTAGCTACCCGCCGGAGGGATGGTCAAGGGCGGGCAGGACGGGTCCAGCCTGATCCTGGCCAGCTCGCGGCCCACGA
The DNA here is from genome assembly GCF_024172185.1 of Nonomuraea roseoviolacea subsp. carminata. Lineage (GTDB taxonomy): Bacteria > Actinomycetota > Actinomycetes > Streptosporangiales > Streptosporangiaceae > Nonomuraea > Nonomuraea roseoviolacea. Next base: position 8,439,691 of record NZ_JAMZEC010000001.1, on the reverse strand, counting down.
GCGCCCACGCGTACCACGAGCCGGGTTCGAAGTGGAGCTGCGGGTTGGTGTACCACTCGTCGCCGAGGCCGGTGGCCAGCAGCTTCGCCTCCGTGCCCAGCTGGTAGGCGTTGCCGCCGCCGCGGAAGACGGACGCGAAGACGCGTCCCCGGTGCACGGTCAGCTCGCCGTAGCCGGCGATCGTCCCCTGGCGCACCACCTTGCGCGTGGCCAGGTCGAGGGCGATCCAGGCGCCCGACTCCCGCTTGTAGACGCCGTACAGCAGCCCGTTGTGCACCTTGATGTCCTGGAACGTGCGGTGGCCCGGCACCGGGTCCACGCTCCACAGGACCTTGCGCGCGCGCAGGTCGAAGGCCGCGACCGAGGCCGAGGTCCGGGTGGGCGGGGTGCCGCCGCCGCCCAGCACGTCGCCGCCGAGATAGACGACGCCGCGGCCCGAGTCGAGCGACAGGCTCATGAGGCTCTGGTCGGGGATGACGTCCACGTACGAGTCCACCGCACCGGTGTCGGGGTCCACGACGGTCAGCGCGCCCTTGAGGTTCGCCCCGAGGGGGGCGCTGGCCACGAGGAGTTTGTCGGTCACGGGGTCGTACTCGATGTCCCACGGCCGCTGCTGACCGTGGCCGAGGAAGGCCACGCCCCGCACCTCGTCGGTGTGCAGGTCGATGGAGATCACCTGCCCGCTGGGGTAGACGGCCGCGTAGATCTTCTCGCCGCGCCGCACCAGGTCCTTGGGCTCGCCCGGCACCCGGAAGCGGCGCTTGTCGCCGGTGCGCAGGTCGCGCACCTCCATCACGAAGTGGCCGCCGACGTAGAGGGCGCGGTTGGGGACGAGCAGCATGCTCTGCACCCGTTCGGTGCCCGGCGGCAGCCCCGCCTCCAGCAGGTCGACGAACTGCGACGTGCCCGAGCGCAGGTCCAGCCACCACAGGCCGCCGCTGCCGGCGAAGCCGAGCAGCGTGTCGGCGTCGAGCTGGTGGATGCGCCGGCTCTCGTCGCCGGGCGCGGGCGCGTCGGCGACCTTGGTGAACGCCGTGTCGCCCGTCCGGTAGCGGTAGACGGTGCCGTCGGGGCGGGAGGTGAGGTAGACGGTGCCGTCCTCCATCGCGGCCGGCGCGTCGATGGAGCCCTCCACCAGCGTCGTCCGCCGCAGGTCGGAGCCGTCCTTGCGCACGTCGATCAGCTCGCCGCCGGCGGCGGCGAGGACGCGCTCGCCGTGCAGGGTGATGGCGCCCACGCCAGTGGGGGCGCTCGCCAGCTCCGTGACCTTGCCGGTGGCCCGTTCGATGCGGACGAGCTTCGCCTTGTCGAGCAGGCCCGCGTACACGTAGGTGGCGTCGGCGGCGACGGCGCGCACGTACCGCTCGCCCTGCGCGAGGACGCCGAAGTCGCGGACCGCGCCGGTGGCCGGCACGTACTCGAAGACCCGGCCGCCCGGGTAGGTGCCCGCGTAGAGGGTGCCGTCGGGGGCCGCGGCCAGACTCCACACGAATCCGCCGTTGCGGCCGAACGAGCGCAGGTGCTTCACCTCGCCGGTGGCGATGTCGAAGCTGTAGAGGTCGGGGACGGGGTAGGTGCCGACGTACACCTTGCCGCCGGTGACGGCGGTGGCCCAGCCGCCCTCGGGGGCGCCCTCGGCCGGGCCGTCGGGGAGGGTGGCGGTCCTGATCACCTTGCGGGTGCCGAGGTCCACCTCGGCGATGACGGGCGGCTTGGGGCCGCGGGTGACGACGTAGGCGCGGCCGTCGTGGACGGCGGCGCCGACGATCGCGCCGGTGACCGTGGCCGGGCCGTACGTCTGCACGGCGGGGTCCGTGCACGCCGCGCGGGTGGTCGTGGCCGCGGCGGCGGGGACGGCCGTGGCCGCCGGGACGGTGAGAAGGGCGGGTAAGAGGCCGGCCACGGCGGCCAGGAGACGTCGGAGCATGCCGAGCACCTCGCGTTCATTGTTGTTCGATTTAGGTCCAGACCGTAACTTTATGGGCGCGGTACGTCAATGGCATGATGGCGCCCATGACGATTAGGGATCGGGCCGGTATCACCGGGACGGCGTTCGACGCGTGGAGGCTGATCGGCGACCTGGAGGTGACGCTCGACGTCGACGTGCTGGTGGGAGCGTACCCGGACCGCGACGGCCCGCCCGGCACGCCCGCCGAGGTGCTCGGGACGCTGGCCCGGCACCGGATCCGGGCCGGCGCGGTGGCCGCCCTGCGCGCGGCCCTGTTCGACGTGCCCTCCGGCAACGACGAGGCCCTCGCCCTGCGCGGAGCGGCGCAGGACGGGACGTCGTTCGTGCCGGTGGGGACGGTGGACCTGCGCGACCCGATCGGCGCGGCGCGCGAGCTGGAGCGCCTGGCGGCCGGCGGGGTCCGCGGGGTCCGGCTGTTCCCCGACGAGCAGGGCGTGGAGGCCGGCTTCCCGTCCGTCGGGCACGTGGCGCGCCGGGCGACCGCGCTGGGCCTGACCGTGCTCACCGGGGGCGACGTGCGCAGGTTCTGGCGGCCGTTCGCGGGGATCGGCGCCCGGGTGGTCTTCCTGGACACGCACTTCTACCACCTGGGCGACTTCCTCGTGGCCGCCGCCGACGAGCCCGGCTTCCACACCTCGACCCGCCTGCTCAACTCCCCCGACGCGCTGGAGACCGCCGCAGCGGAGGTGGGGGCGGACCGCCTGCTGTACGGCTCGCGCACCCCGCACGCCGAACCCCTCGTCCCCCTGCTGCGCCTGGCGACCGGCGGGCTGTCGCCCGACGAGGTCGCCGCGGTGGCCGGCGGCAACGCCAGGAGGCTCCTGTCATGATCATCGACGTGCACGCCCACTGGGGGCCGTGGTTCTTCACCATGGACGTGGCCGGGGCGAGCCTGGCCACCATGGACCGCTACGGCATCGACCGGGCCGTGGTCTCGCACACCGAGGCGGTCATCTACGACGCCGCGGCCGGCAACCGCGCCCTCGCCCGGGTGCTGGAGGAGCACGACCGCCTGCTCGGCTACGTCACGGTCAACCCGCGCCGCCTGGACGAGGCCGCCCGCGACCTCGACGCCTACCTGCCCACCGGCCGGTTCGTCGGCGTGAAGATCCACACCGACTACACGGGCTCGCCCGTCACCTCGGCGCGGCTGCGCGACGCCCTGGCGCTCGTCGCCGAGGCCGGGTGCCCGGCGCTCGTGCACACCTGGGGCACCTCGGTGCTCGACCTGGCCCAGGTCTGCCTGGACACGCCGGACCTGCGGGTGATCGCCGGGCACATGGGCGCCGACGGGTTCCGGTACGCCATCGAGGCGGCCGCCGCCTGCGACCGGCTCTACCTCGAACCCTGCTGGTCGCACGCCCCGGCGGGCCGCATCGCCGAGGTGGCGGCGGCGGTGGACGGACGGCGGCTGCTGTTCGGCACGGACGCCACGCTGATCGACCCGTCGTCGGCCTTCGGCGCGGTGGCGGCGGCCGGGCTCGCCCCGGACCTGGCCGAGCGGGTCGCCTGGCGCAACGCGGCCGAACTCTTCAGGCTGGACATTACGGACTAGCCCGTTATACCGTGCGGCCACCTTCATCAGGGAGCCGCACATGATCCCCCGCCGTCGTTTCCTGCAGGCGGCGGCCACCACCGCGGTGGCCGTCCCCCTGTCCGCCACCCCCGCGCACGCCGCCCCCGCGCATGCCATGGCCGTCCGCGCCCGCGAACCCGAGGGAACCATCACCGACCTGGGCCCCGCCAGCGTCGCCGGCCCGCTCGGCAATGCCGAGATCGTGAACGGCGTCCTCTACGTCGGCTCGCGCGGCCTGTCACCGAACGTCGTCGGTGCCTACGACCTCGCCAAGGATTCGGTCACGACCCATTTCGAGATCCCGACGGGCATCGGCATATGGGCGATGTGCCGGGTGGGCACCGACGTCTACGCCGCCACGCACTCCCGGTCCGACCTGTACAGGATCGACACGGTGGCCGGCACGGTGACGAAGGTCGCCGAGTACCCCGACCACTTCGTCTGGACCATGGCCGCCTCCCCCGACGGCAAGGTCTACCTGGGCACCTCGGAGCCGGGCCGGGTCCGCGAGTACGACCCGGCCACCGGGACCAGCCGCGACCTGGGTGAGGCGAGCCCCGGCGAGGCGTACGTGCGCAGCATCCAGGCCGACGCCACGCACGTCTACGCGGGCGTCGGCGCCAACGCCCACCTCATCGCCATCGACCGCGCCACCGGCGAGCGGCGCGAGCTGCTGCCGCCGGAACTGGCCGACCGCGACTGGGTGGCGAGCATGAGCATGTCCGGCACCCACCTCGCGTGCGGCATGAACTCCCTGGCCGAGCTGCTCGTGATGGACCGGGCCGATCCCTCCCGGTTCAAGGTCGTCAAGGCCACCGCGCCGGGCGAGAAGTACATCGTCTCGGTGCTGGTCCACGACGGTCACGTCTACTTCGCCGGCCGCCCCACCGGCACGCTCTACCGCTACTCGATCGCCGGGGACGAGCTGGAGGTGCTCGGCGTGCCGTACTTCGAGGCCGCCACCCATCGGATCCTCGCGCACGAGGGGCGCGTCTACGGCGTCCAGGACAGCGCGGTGTTCGTCCACGATCCCGCCACCGGGCAGATCGAGTACCGCAACCTCGTGCAGCGCGGCCTGCGCGCCGCCCCCGAGGAGCCCATGTCCGTCCACTCCGACGGGGAACGCGTCTACGTGGGCGGCAAGAGCGGCGCCGACATCCACGACCTGGCCACCGGCAAGGTGACCCGGCTCGGCATCCCGGGCGAGCCGAAGACCATGCTGACCGTGCGCGGCACCACGTACCTCGGCGTCTACACGCAGGCCGCCCTGTACGCGCACCGCGCCGGTGAGAGCGAGGCCAGGCTGCTCGCGCGCGCCGGCAACCAGCAGGACCGGCCCCGCGACCTGGCCTACGACGCGCGCACCGGCCTGATCGTCATGCCCACGCAGCCGGAGCCCGGCCACGTCAACGGCGCGCTGTCGCTCTACTCGCCGCGCACCGGGAAGCTGGAGACCCACCGCCCGGCCGTCGAGCGGCAGACCGTCTACTCGGTCGTCACCCGGCGCGGCACCGCCTATCTCGGCACCCTGATCCAGGAGGGCCTCGGCCTGCCGCCGGTGACCGCCACGGCCCGCCTGGCGGCCTGGGACCTCGCCGCCGGCGAGCTCCTGTGGCAGCACGAGCCCGTGCCGGGCGCCCGCGCCATCACCTCGCTCGCCCTCGGGCGTGCCGGGGCCGTGCTGTACGGGATGGCGAGCACCGGCGAGGTGTTCGCCTTCGACCTGCGCCGCCGGCAGGTGACCGGCCGCCTCCAGGTCGGCGCGAAGGGCGGCGAGCTGTTCGTGACCGGTGAGGTGGCCTACTGCACGGACGGGGACAAGATCTACAAGCTCGACCTGAGGTCGTTCACGGCGAGGACCCTCGTCGAGGGGCTGGCGGGACAGTGGTTCGGCGGGGAGCCCAAGCTGGCGCTGGATCCCTCGCGCCGGGCGCTGTACGGGGTGCGCGGCCGTGACCTCGTGCGCGTCGCGATCTCCGGCCGCCCCTGACCTACTCCGTGAGCCTCGCGCCCGCCCGGCCGGAGGGCCGGGCGCGGCCGCGATGGCGCACCACCCGCGCGCGCTCGTCAGCGGGCAGCGGCGGCCCGTACGGGTCGTGGGCGTGCGAGTCGGGGATGCGTCCCTCGGCCGCCGCCAGCCACAGCATGCGCCGCACGTAGCCCTCCATGGGCTCGGTGAACGTGACCTGCGCCAGCCGGTCCAGGCGGCCGGACGCCTCCTCGAAGGCCCGCAGGTCGGAGCCGCGGAACGCGGCCAGCACGGCCGCGGTGACCTCGACCGAGGCGGCGGCGAGGCCCACCAGCGCGGCCTCGGCGCCCCACAGCAGGGAGGGGCCGAACATGCGGTCCTCGCCGGTGACGGCCAGCCGGCCCGCCGCGCGGGTGAGCGCGATGGCCCGCTGGCAGCCCATGGCGTCGGAGAGCAGGGCCGTCTTGAGCCCCGCCACCCCCGGATGGGCCAGGATCTCGGCCATCGCCTCCGGCGGGCACGGCCGGGTGTAGAGGTCGAAGGCGATCATCGGCAGGCCGGACGCCCGCCACACGGCGTCGTGCAGCGCCGGACGGTCACCGGCCGAGGGGAACACCAGGACGCCCGCCGCGCCCAGCCCGGCCGCCGCCCGCGCCTCCTCGGCCGTCCGCTCCACACCGTCGTCCCCCACCGGGGAGCCGTCCGTGGCGGGGCGGCCGTCCGTGGCCGGATGGCCGTCCGTGGCGGGGTGGCCGCCGACGCCCACGAGGACGGGGACGCCCAGCGCCACCGCCCGCTCGATCACCCCCGCGCGCACCTCCGGCGCCAGGTACGGGCCCCGGCCGGTGTGGGCCAGCACCGCGAGAGCGCCGGCCCCGTCGGCGACCAGCCCGGCCAGGTAGCGCGAGACCAGGTCCAGGTCGACCTCCCCGGCCGCCGTCATGGGGGTGGCGGCCGCGGCGATGAGCGAGCCGCGCAGGCGGTCGCGGAGGTTCTGTGCCGAGATGTGCATCCCAGTGAGCTTAGGGGCAGGCGGCCCGGCTACTTCAGTCCGGTCATCGCGATGCTGTTGACCAGGTAACGCTGGAGCAGGAAGAACACCACGAGGCAGGGCACCACCGACACGGTCGCCGACGCCATGAGCACGGAGAGCTGCGTCTCCTCGGTCCGCAGCGTGGTGAGCCCCACGGTCAGCGTCCGGGTCGTGTCGCTCTGCCCGATGACCAGCGGCCACAGGAAGTCGTTCCAGTGCCACAGGAACACGAACACGCCCAGCGTGGCCAGGATGGGCCGGGTGAGCGGCACCACGATCGTCCAGTAGACCCGCAGCTCCGAGGCGCCGTCGACCTTGGCGGCGTCGAACAGCTCGTCCGGCAGGCCGAGGATGAACTGCCGCATGAGGAAGACGGCCTGCGAGTTGGCCAGGGTGGGCACGATGAGGCCCCAGAACGTGTCCACCCCGCCCAGGTCGTTCACCAGGACGAACGTCGGGATGAGGGTGGCCTGGAACGGCACCATCATGGTCGCGAGGAACGTCCAGAACATCGCGTCCCGGCCGGGGAAGCGCTTCTTGGCGAAGGCGTACCCGGCCATGGACGCGGTGAGCAGGATGACCACCACCGACACCACGGAGTAGACCAGCGAGTTCACCGTCCACCCGACGAAGCCGCTGGACGACAGCACCCGCGCGACGTTGTCGAAGGTGAGCGACGCGGGCCAGCTCCCCGGCACGGTGGGGCGGCCGGCCGGCGACAGCGCCACGACGACCATCACGACGAACGGGCTGACGGTGAGCACCGACAGCACGGCCAGCAGCGCGACGAGCGGCCACCTGGGCCGCCGGCGGCCCGTCCCCGCGGCGCCGCCGACCCGGACGAGCGGCCTGGAAGCGGTCAGCGTCACGTGTTCCCCCGGTCGAGAAGGCGGCGTTGCACCAGCGAGACGACGAGCACGATCGCGAACAGCACCATGCCCCAGGTGGCCGCGTAGCCGAAGTCGAAGGACCGGAAGCCGTGGTCGTAGATGCCGTAGATGAGCGTGTACGTGGCCCGCGCGGGTCCGCCGCCGGTCATCACGTAGATGGTGTCGAACGTCTGGAAGGCCCCGATCGTCTCGATCACCAGGACGAAGAACAGGGTGGGCTTGAGCAGCGGCAGCGTGATCCGGCGGAACCGCTGCCAGGGGCTCGCCCCGTCCACCGTGGCCGCCTCCAGGTACGTGCCGGGGATGGACTTCAGCCCGGCCAGCAGGATCAGCATCGAGTAGCCGAACCCCTTCCACACCGACACCACGGCCAGCGCGGGCAGGACGAGCGCCGACTGCTCCAGGAACGGCACCGGCCCGAGGTCGGCCTTGGCCAGCAGGCCGTTGATGAGGCCGCTGTACTCGTAGATCCAGCGCCAGATGATGCCGGCGAGCACGAAGCTGGTGACGTACGGCAGGAACAGCATGCCGCGGAACAGCCCGCGCAGGAACACCACCTGGTTGAGCAGCAGCGCGGTGCCGAGCGCCACGACCACGGTGAGCGGCACGTAGACCGCCGCGTACACCAGCGTGACCCGCAGGCTGGTCCAGAAGGTCACGTCGTCGAGCAGCCGGGCGTAGTTGTCGGCGCCGACGAAGCTCCACTCCCCGCCGATGTTCCAGTTCGTCAGGCTCATGCCCGCCGCGCCGAGGGTGGGGAAGATCTTGAAGATCAGGAACAGCACCAGCATCGGCAGCACGAACAGCAGCCCGGTGACCGGGTCGCGCAAGCGTTGACGCAACGTCTCTCTCCTCCGGTCAGCCGCCGCTGCTCAGCAGCGTGTCGGCCTCCTTGGCGGCGGCGTCGAGAGCCGTTCTGGCGTCCTCCTTGCCGAGCAGCGCCGCCTGGATGTGCGGGGCGAGCACGCCCATCACCTGGCGGGCCTTCGGGTGCGTGTCACCCGGGAAGGCGTACTGCAGCGACTTGGCGAACTCCTGGGCCTCGGCCGACTGGCCGGGGACGGTCACGTCGGTGCGCGCGGGGAAGAAGCCCGACTCCTTCGCCAGTTGCGCCGACACCTCGGGCGAGGCGAGGAAGGCGGCGAACTTCTTCGCCGCGTCCTTGTTCTCGGAGTACTTGGCCAGCACCAGGCCGCCGGAGATGCCGAACGCGACGCGCTTCCTGCCCTCCAGCGGCAGGCCGATGCCCACGTTCTCGGCGCCGATGGCGGCGCCGAGCTGGGTGGCCTGGAGCGCGGTGGCCGCGTGGTACATCGCCGTCCTGCCGGCGGCGAGCTGGCCGCCCTCGATGTCGTTGCCCTTGCTGGCGGTGTTCTCCGGCAGGCCGCCTGCGGCCTTCAGGTCCAGCAGGAGCTGCAGGCTCTCGACGCCCTCGGGACCGTTGAAGGCGACGCTCTTGCCGTCGGGGGCGAAGACGCTGCCGCCGTTGGCCCACAGCAGCGGGTAGAAGCTCTGGTTGAGGCTGACCTCGGGCTTGCCCGGGTAGTCCAGCACCGCGACCTTCTTGGCGGCCAGCTTGGGGGCGGCGGCCTTGAGCTCGGCGAGCGTCCGCGGCACCGGGTCGACGCCGGCCTCGGCGAACAGCTTCTTGTTGTAGATGGGGGCGGTGATGGTCTGGTAGATCGGCACGCCGTACAGCCTGCCGTTCACGGTGAGGGCGCTCAGCGCGTTGGGCAGGTACTTCGCCTTGTCGGCGGCGATCACGTCGTCGACGGCCTCGACGGTGCCCTGCTGGGCGTACTGGGGGATCTGGTCGGGACCGAGCACGACCAGGTCGAAGCCCTTCTTCGAGATGAGGGCCGTGGTGACCTTCTCCTGGCGGCCCTCCCAGGGCTGGAGGTCGACCTTGACGTCGACGGTGGGGTTCTTGGCCTCGAAGTCCTTCTCGACCTTGCCCCAGAACGCCTGGCTCTTCGCCTGGTCCGCGATCACCGGATACATCCAGAGGGTCACGGTGCTCTTGTCCGAGCCGCTCGATCCGCACCCGGCGATCGCGACGCCCAGCGCGGCGGCGATGCCGACTGCCGCTGTCTTCCTCATGGCGGCTTCCTTTCCCGTAATACCGGTCCTGACCGAAATGTAGTGAGGGGCGCCGAGCCAGGTCAACGCCTGATATCCGACCGTGACTACGCGCGGCCACCGGGCCGGGCCGCGGCGATCTCCCGGGCGATGAGGTCGACGTGCTCGCCGGTGTAGTGCTCGTTCCAGTCGATGACCAGCAGGGTGTCGGCCACGAGGCGGTCGGCCTCGGGGCAGTCCGCCGGCGTGTAGCCATCGAGGGGCCCGCGTGAGGCGCCGTAGACGGGCCCGTGCCAGACGGGCGCGCGGTTGAGGGGCTCGCCGAGGTACCCGGCCCGGGCCGGAATCCCGGCCGCGCTCAGGGTCTCGGCCAGCTCCGGCGCGCCGCCGCCGGGCAGCACGAGGGGGAACAGCCACCAGGCGTGGCCGTCCGGGCGGGGCAGCCGCAGGCCGGGGACGTTCCCGAGCGCGTCCAGCAGCATGGCGGCGGTGCGCCGCCGGGCGGCCACCACGCCGGGCAGCTTGGCGAGCTGGGCCCGCGCGACCGCGGCCTGCAGCTCGGTCATGCGGTAGTTGAGGCCGAAGGAGGCGTGCGAACGCCCGGCCGCGCGGTCCCAGCCCTTGTCGGCGAACAGCCGCATGCGCCGGGCCAGCTCGTCGTCCGCGGTGACGGCGATCCCGCCGTCGCCGCACGTGATGTGTTTCCACTGCTGGAGGCTGAGGCAGGCGACGTCTCCCACGGTCCCCGCGAGTCCCGGAGAGCCGGTCATGCCCTCAGGGGCGGGCAACTCGGTCAGCCACGCCTGCGCGCAGTCCTCGATCAGGGCCAGGCCGTGGGCGTCGGCCAGGGCGCGCAGCTCGTCCACCCGGGCCGCGGCGCCGAACAGGTGCACCGCCATGATCGCCCGCGTCCGCGGCCCGATCAGCTTCGCGACGGCGTCCGGATCGAGATTCCCGTCCACGGGGTCCACGTCCGCGAAGACAGGGACGGCGTTCTGCGCCAAGATGGGGGCCACGGTCCCGAAGTCCGTGATCGGCGTCGTGATGATCTCGTCTCCGGGGTCCGGCGCGGCCGCCACGACCGACAGGTGGAGGGCCGCGGTGCCGGAGCTGCAGGAGATCGCATGAGGGAGGCCGTACATCCGCGCGACCTCCGCCTCGAGCAGCCGGGCCTCGGTGCCCCAGACGGAGTTGAGCATGCCGGAGCGGATCACCCGCTCGGCCGCGGCCACCTCCTCGTCGCCGAGGGTACGGCCGGCCGCTTCGGCCATGGACGGGAACTTCACCGGGGCACCTCGCAAGGATATGATTGCGGTCTTGACCGAAATAAGCCAAGAGGGGGACGTGGGTGGGAATCGTCATCGGGGTCGTCGGCCCGCATGATCTGGTCGACGACGTCGCGGCCACGTGCGAGGACCAGCCCGGCCTCACCGCGTTGCGCCTGGACTACGACCACGAGTCCCAGGCGCCCGCGATCGTCGAGGCGCACGCCCCGTCCGTGGAGGGATGGCTGTTCACCGGCATCGTCCCGTACATGCTGGCCCGCGACGCCGACGTGCTGACGCGTCCGGCGTCGTTCGTCGACTACTCGGGCGCGACGCTGCTGAGCGCCCTCGTCCGGCTTCAGCACGAGGGCGTGGACGTGACCCGGCTGTCCATCGACACCCTGTCGGCGGCCGACGTGACGACGACGTTCGCCGAGGCCGGCCTGCCGACCGACGCCCTGCGCACGCTCCCCTACCGGCCGGAGATGACCTCCAGGAACGCCGTCGCCTTCCACCGCCGCCACCCCGGCCACCCGGTGATCACGTGCCTGAGCAGCGTCCACGAGGCGCTGCGCGACGAGATGCAGGTGCTGCGGCTGGTGCCGTCGGTCCACTCGGTGCGCGTGGCGCTGCGCCAGCTCCTGCTGACGGCCGAGGGCCAGGCGCAGGAGGACGCGCAGATCGCGCTCGGGCTGATCGAGGTGGCCGGCGAGGAGGGCCTGCTGCGCGAGGCCGCCGCGCTGGGCGGCACGATCGCGGCCTTCCGCGGCGGCACGCACCTGCTGGTGACCACACGCGGCCCGCTGCACGAGGCCACCGGCGGCTTCACCTGCCTGCCCATGCTGGCGCGGCTGGCCGGACAGAACGAGGCGGTCCGCATCGGCTTCGGCCTCGGGCGCAGCGCGGCCGAGGCCGAGAGCCTGGCCCGCCGGGCGCTGGCCCGGGCGCGCCGCATCGGCGAGGTGGCCGCCGTGCTGTCGCTGCGGGCCGACACCGACATCGTGCTGGAGTCGGTGCCGGCGCCCCCGGCGGCCGAGCACAACCTGTCGGTCATCGCGCGCCGGGTGGGCCTGTCGGTCCCCACGCTGGAGAAGCTGCTGGAGGCGCGGGCCGCCGCCGGGGACGAGCCGCTCACCACCCGGGAGATCGCCGACCGCCTGGCCGTGCAGCAGCGCACCGCGCGCCGCATGCTGCACCGGCTGGAGCTGGCCGGGCTGGCCGAGCGCACCGGCAACCTGACCAGCGGCTCCAGCGGCCGCCCGCTCACGCTGTACCGTCTCACCCTCTGATGAGACGGGTACGGCGTCCGGTCGGCGGGCGGGCATGTCAGGACAGCCAGCGGTCCAGGCCGCCGGCGACGAAGTCGTCGTCGCGCAGCCACGGGTAGGCCGCCCAGATCCGGTCGATCTCCGCGAGCTGCCCCGGGGAGAGCTCCTCGGCGGGGTCCAGGCACCAGCGGCCGGCCAGCAGCCCCTGCCGGCGCAGCACCTCGTGGATCCCCGGGATGCACCCGTGGAAGCCGTTGGCGGTGTCGAAGATGGCGGCGTTGGCGTCGGTCAGGTGGCCGTCCAGGGTGAGCAGCCGCCGTACGGCCGCGTCGTCACCGCCCCGGGCGAGCTTCGCCTCCTCCAGCAGCTCCACGGCGCGCCGCACCCACACCGCCCACTGGCCGAGCAGGCCGCCGACGAACTCGACGTCCACCTCGCGCCCGTCGACCACCACGCGGTGCGAGGTGATGAGGTCGGCCAGGATGTGGTCGTCGTTGCCGGTGTAGAGGGCGACGTCGCCCGCCCGCCCGGCGCGTACCACGCCGTGCAGCACGTCGAGCGTGCGGTAACGGTCGAACGGGGCGACCTTGATGCCGACCACCGACTCGATCGCGGCCAGGCGCGTCCAGAAGTCGCGCGACAGGGCGCGCCCGCCCACCGCGGGCTGGAGGTAGAACCCGATCACGGGCAGCACCTCGCCGACGGCGCGGGCGCGCTCGATCAGGGCGTCCTCGTCGAGCTCGCGGTGGGGGCCGAGCAGAACCATGTGGTAACCGAGCGAGCGGGCCAGCTCGGCCTCGGCCACCGCCTGCGCGGCCGGGCCGGTGACCCCGGCCACCAGCACCACCTCGCGGCCCGCCTCGCCGGCCGTGCGGGCGGCCAGTTCGAGCACGGGCGCGAGCAGGTCGGTGCCGTGGATCGCGAACTGGGTGGTGTGGACGCCCACCGCCAGTCCCCCGGCGCCCGCCTCGACGTAGTAGCGGGTCAGCGCCCGCTGGCGGCGCTCGTCCAGCTTGCGGTCCTCGGTCAGGGCGAGCGGGTGCGCGGGGATGACGAGGCCGCGCCGGAAGAGGTGGCGCACGGACGTCTGCGCCTCTGGAGCCGTGCTGAGCACGTGGGATCCCCCTTGTGTCACGGTTGGTGGCTGGTGGCTGGTGGCGCCCCCGCCCAGGGACCAGGGCGAGGCGCGCGGATCAGGAGTTCGTGCGCGGGCGCGGGTCAGAAGCGGCCGTCGCGGCGCTCGAACTTGGTCGGCTTGCCGAGCAGCGGGCCGCCGCCGGCGACCCAGCGGGCGGTGTGCTCGATCAGCTCGGCCGGCGTGATCTGCGGGTAGCCGAAGAGCCGGTGGCAGCGGGAGGCGTTGGACAGCAGCGCCGTGGGCGCCTCCTCACCGGTGAACACCGGCTCCTTGCCGAGGGCCTCCCCCAGCGCCAGCGCCGCCTGCCGTACGGAGATCAGCTCCGGGCCGGTGACGTTGAGCACGTACGGCGGCGTCCCGGCCAGCAGCAGGGAGCGGAGGGTGACCTCGTTGGCGTAGCCCTGCCAGACGACGTTGACCTGGCCGGTGGCGAGGTCGACGGGTTCGCCGGCGAGGACCTTCTGGGCGAGGTCCACGAGCACGCCGTAGCGGAGCTCGACCGCGTAGTTGAGGCGGATCAGCGCCATGCGGGTGCCGTGGGTCTCGGCGAAGTGGGTCAGGACCCGCTCCCGGCCGAGGCAGCTCATCGCGTAGTCGCCGACCGGGCCGGTGGCGGACTCCTCGGTGCTGCCGCCGCTGGTCACGGGGACGAGCGGGTAGACGTTGCCGGTGGACAGGGCGGCGATGCGGCTGCCGCGGAAGCGGTCGGCGACCCGGCCGGGCAGGTACGTGTTGGTGAACCAGGTGGCGTGCTCGCGCCCGGCGGTGCCGAACTTGGCGCCGACCAGGAAGACGACGTTGGCCGCTTCGGGCAGCTCGCGCAGCGCCCCCTCGTCGGCGACGTCGGCGGGCACCACGTCGGCGCCCTCCGCGCGCAGCGCGTCGGCCAGGCCGGGCTCGGAGAAGCGGGACACGGCGATGACCCGCCGGTCGCTCCTGCCCGCGGCCGTGGCGTTGAGCGCCAGCCGCACCAGGCTGGGGCCGAGCTTGCCGCCGGCGCCGAGGATCAGGATGTCGCCGTCGAGCCTGTCGAGATCGTCGACGAGCCCGGCGCTCGGCCGCGCCAGCCGCTCCTCGAGTTCCGCTGTCGTCCGCACGCCGTCTCCCTCTGTACGTTATTTACGGTCCAGACCGTAACTGTGGCAGAGTGCGCGTGTCAACGGCCTCGGCACGCGAGCGAGGAGATGACCGTGGTACGGGCCGTTTCGGAGGAAGCCGCTCGCCGGAGGGCCGGGACGCCGGGACACGAGGGAGCACCACCGGGACCTGGGATTCGGCCGGGCGGGCTTGCGGAGACGGGGTCGGTGTCGGAAGCGGTCAGGACGCGGGCGGCGCGGGAAGGGTGCTCTCGCGGGCCGAGACGAGGACGTCGAGGACGGCGCGGGTCTGCGTCCATGGCACCGGGCTCGGCGCGCCCTTGACCATGTCGAGGAACGCCGCGATCGTCCCCTCGTAGCCGAGGCCCTGGATCGGGTCGTCGCCTCCTTCGATCACGACGGTCTCGGAGGAGTCGCGCCGGTGCAGGGTGACGCTGTACGACTCCCCCTCCGTGACGCCGAGGACCTCGACCGTGCCGGTGACGCCGTGGGACCACCGCAGCGCCATGACGGCGGTGTCCTCGGAGCGCAGGCTCGCGTAGTGCCGCCGGGCGCCCGCCGCCCCCGCCAGCCTGACGTCCGGCCCGAGCAGCGCGACCAGCAGCTCGACGCCGTGGACGCCCATGGTCACCATCGTGCCGCCGCCCTCCCCCGGCGTGTCCTGCCAGGCGTTGTAGCCGGTCGCCCACAGCCCGACGTCGTGCCGCACGGTGGCCCGTACGGCCTGCACGTCGGCCGGGTCCACCCTCAGGCCCGCGAACGCCGGGGCGAACCGCAGCACCGACGTGGACATCACCCGGTCGTGGATCGGCAGCCGGTCGAGCCGGTCCAGCTGCTCACGGCTGGCCGCGGCGGGCTTGTTGACGAAGCAGGCCGCCCCGGTCTCCAGCACCGCGGCCAGCGCGTCGGGCACGCGCGGGTTGGGCACGGTCAGCACCACCCCGTCGGGCCCGGTCGCCAGCGCCTCGGCCAGGCTCGGGACGACCACCGCCGAGGGGTGCTCGGCGGTGAACCGCCCCAGCCGCTCGGGGTCCGGCTCCCAGACCACCAGCTCGGCGTACCGGGCCAGGGTGCGGGCGTCGGTGTACGGATGACTGGTGGCGAGACCGGCGAGGGCGATGCGCACGGGGTCCTCCCGGGGCGGCGGCGGAATGGCGGGACCATCATGGCAGCCAGGCGCAGCGCGGCCGAGCCGGGCTCCATCTCGGCGGCTCTCCGGCGCATGGTTCCTGAGGCACTGTCACCCGGCCGACGTCAGCCGGCCCGGCGGGCGACATACAGGATGCGGTCGTGGTCGGTCTCGTCGGCCGGGTCCCGCGTCGACGTCCCCACCAGCCCGTGGGCGGCCACGACGTGCAGCCCGGACTGCTCGGCCACCTCGCGCACCGTCCGGTCGGAATGGTGCTGCTGCACGTGGCGCATCGACAGCCGCTCCCAGCCCGCGCCGTTCCGTTCGAACAGGTCGAACTGCGTCACCACGACCGCGTCGGCCTCGATCCGCGGGGACTGCGCGAACCGGACCACGTACCGGTCGCCCCGGTCGGCGACCGTGGGGACGCGGAACATGCGGCGGTAGTAGCCGATGGTGTTCACATCGAAGACCAGCACCCCGTCCTCGGCGAGCTGGTCGCGGGCGGCCGTCAGCGCCTGTCGCAGCTGGTCCGTGCCGGTCAGGTACGCCATCGGCACGTCCACGCACGCGACCACGTCGAAGCCGGTCAGCCCGGGCGGCGGCTCCTGCAGCCGTCCCACCAGGAACCCGATCTCCTCGGCCCCGGGCCGGCGGCGGGCCATCGCCACCATCGCGGGGGACAGGTCGTAGCCGGTCACCTCGAACCCGCGCTCGCGGAAGGCCACGCTGCTGCGGCCGGTGCCGCAGCCGGCGTCCAGCAGCCGCCGACCGCCTGGCCCGTACCGATCGACCGCCTCCACGAAGCGGGCCACGAGGCCGGCGGTGTCCATCCGCGCGTTCAGCTCGTCGTAGCGGGCCGCGATGCTCTCGTAGGCGGCCAGCGTCTCATCCACCCGCGACATGCGTGCCTCCTGGGGCGGGTGTCCCGCCTCGTCGGGAGCGGAGCCGTGCCGGGCCGTCGGGCCCGGCACGGCTCGCCGGAGATGGACTACCAGATGTACCAGGCCTGCCGGTTGATCCGGCGGCCGGTGACGCGGCGCAGCAGCTTCCTCATGGAGTTCACCTCCTTTCTCGACGGGCGAAGGGGGTCCGGTGCAGTCGGAACGAGGGAGGGGTGATGATGCCCGCCACGTGGGGCTGTCCGCGACCGCCGCGTACGTCGAGACGGGCGCTGTCGGTCACGGCGGCGAGCAGGTCGCAGGCCAGGTTGCGGGCGACGACGGCGCCGGCGCAGGTGAACGGGCCGCCGCCGAAGGGCAGGTAGGGCCCGCGGGGGCCGGGGCCGTCCCACCTGCCGGGCCGGAACCGGGTGGCCTCGGGCCAGTGCCGTTCGTCGCGGTGCAGCAGATAGGCGCAGACCGACACGCTGTCCCGCGGCTCCAGCCGCACGCCGCCGACCTGATGGGCGCGCAGGACGGGGCGGCCCAGCAGCCACGCCACCGGCCACAGCCGCAGCGACTCCCGTACGGCCGACTCCGCGGGCACGTCCGCCAGGTCGACGCCGTCGGTCGCGGCTGCCAGCAGCGCCCAGGCGACCACGTGGCCCACCGGCGCCACCGAGGTTCGGAACAGCAGCAGATACGCCTGGGCGAGCTGCGCGGCAGGCGTATCGGGCGGGGCGGCCTCGATCACGGCGTCCAGCAGGTCGCCCCGCCCGCCGGACCGCGGGCCGGCCCGGCGGGCGAGCACCTCGCCGGTGAGCGCCCGCACCACGCGTGCCCACAGCGCCCGCCGCATCACGCTCGCCAGCCGGCCGCTGGGACGGATCAGGACATCGTTCCGCACCACCTGCTCCATCAGCTCCCGCAGGGGCGGCGGGCTGTCCGGCCGCAGCAGCGCCTCGGCCAGGAACCGGTACACGGCGGCCCGCCCGGCCGCGGGCCACTCGCTGACCTCTCCCAGCTCCGCCACCACGGCGGGCAGCCGCTCCCGATGCGCGGCCAGATGGGCGCGTAACGTCGCGCGGGCCGCCCGCCCGATCGCGACCTGCGTCTCCCGCGGTTCCAGCCGGCCGCCGCGGACGTGGAAGAAGTCGGACACGTCGTCGTAGTGGCCCTCCTCGTCGTGCAGCACCCGCAGGGCCTCCGCCGGGTCGGCCACGCACAGCGACCCGTCGTCGGGCAGCCGGAACACCGGGCCCCGCTCGCGGGCCGCGTGCTCGACGAACCCCAGCGGGTCCCGCCGATACCACCGCGCCGCCCCGTGCGGCCACGGCCGCGTCCCGCCGGGAGCGGCCCGATCCGGTTCTCCGACCGTCGTCATTCCCACCTGCCCCATGCGTCCGTGATCCCGGGTGTACGCGCACGCCCGTCACCTGCCGGTACGCGGTAACGGCGGCAAGGACGACACCAAATCAGGAATAGTTCCGGTTGATAAGTGAACGGCGAGGAGTATCGCCACCGAATTTACAGAATTGCCGGAATTTGGGCAATGAATGCGTTGTGTCGCAATGGCATTGCTGGCTGTGTGGAAGACGGCGTTATATCTCCGAGAAAGCGCCGCCGGACGCGAAAGTGAAATGGCATTTCACGATGAGGAAACATGAGGGCTTCCCGAACCCTGCGCGGGTTGTGGTGCCGGCATGCTGATGCGCCTGCCGTGGAAGCCTCTGCCCGAGTCCTGGCCGGCGACAGCGCCCGAGCGGCCTCCTGGGCTGCATCGCAACCGCCGCAAGGCGCCTGGACCACTGCAAGCCGGGATCAATCCCCGCGCAAGGCGCCGCCCTTAGCGTCGCAGTGTGTTCAAACGACTCGTCCTCGGCGCCGCTCTCACTGCGGCTGCGACACTGACGCTCGCCTCCGCCGGCCCCGCCTGGGCCGCTCGCGCCTCGGCCGGGACGCCCGCGCCCGGCACGGTGGCGAACAAGCTGTTCCACGCCTGGCTGGCCGCCGACCGCACGGCCGCGGCGAAGGCAGCCACCCCTGCCGCGGTCAAGACGATCTTCACTTATGCCTACCGCGCGCCCGATCGCTTCGACGGCTGTTCCGGCAACGTGTGCCGGTTCGTGCACACAAGCGTGCGCGTGCCCGGCGGGCTCGACGGCATCGCGATGGTGGTCACCGGCTCGAAGGTCAGCAAGGTCTACCTGTCGCGGCACATCACCGAGCCGTCCACCGTGGCCAAGCATCTCTTCGCCGCCTGGAAGCGGGGCGATGAGTACGGCGCGCTCGAGGTCGCCACTTCCGCCACGGTGCGGAAGCTGTTCAAGGTCACCTACGACCCGCGCGGCGTCACCCACTTCTTCCAGGGCTGCAGCAAGGAATCGCGGGGCTACTCGTGCGCCTACTCCTATGAGGGCGGTGCGATGCTGATGCACGTACGCGGCTCCCGGACCACCGGCTACGAGGTTCGCTCGATCTCCTACCTGGCTGACTGAGGGGACAGTCCGCGGGTGGATCCCGGATCTCCGAGGGCAGGTGCGCCGACGAGGTCGTCGAGCGGCAGCCGGTAAAGCCTCGTCGGCGGCATCAGCAGGCCAAGCTGGGCACGCCTGTTCCCACAATGCCGCCAGAACAGCATGGTCGTACGGACGGACGGGATCAACCCTCTCTGCGGCATCCAGAGAGGGCCGGTCAGCCCGTGGCGCGCGCTGTTGCCGTTTCGGCACGCATGATTGCCGCCGGATGCCGGTGCGCGCCACGATGGAGACATGAGACTCACGACGATGACGCAGATCACCGTGGACGGTGTGATGCAGGGCAACGGTCACGCGACTCCCGAGGAACTGGCGAGCGGGTTCACGCGGGACGGCTGGGCGCTCGGGGCATTCGCCGATGACACCGGCGAGATGATCACCCGGACCTATCAGCGGGCGGATGCGTTCCTGTTCGGGCGGCGCACCTACGAGATGTTCGCCGAGACCTGGGGCACCCGGCCGGAGATGCAGGAGCACCCCATCGGGGTCGCGCTCAACGGGGCGCAGAAGTACGTCGCATCCAACAGTCTCGAGCAGCCGTCGTGGGGACCCGTCACGCTGCTGTCCGGGGATGCGACCGCGGCGATCAGGGAACTGAAGGAATCGTCATCGGGCGAGATCCAGGTACACGGGAGCGCGATTTTGATCCGCTCGCTGCTCGCGGCCGGCCTCGTCGACGAACTGACGCTGCTGGTCGTTCCCGTGCTGCTCGGACAGGGCATGCGGCTGTTTCCGGACGATGGCCCCGACGCCGCGCTCGAGGTTGTCAGCTCCCACACCGACGCGAGGGGCGTCGGCGTGCACGTGTACCGGCCGACCGGACAGCCGGAATACCACCCGGCGCGGCCGACGTAGGAAGGCCGACAGCCCATGAGTCCCTTAGCAGGCCACGGTTCGTCGCGGAGGAGGTCAGAGGACGATGATCTCTTCTTTCACGTGGCCACGTTGACCGAACGTAGCCCGGACCCAAGAAGAACCGAGCGTGTGGAGAGCGCCTCGAGGTCGTCAAGGGCGCGCGCCAAGCGGGTCAAGCCCTTTTCATCTGAAGGCTCTGTCAGACCCCTCTACCGCACCGATATTGCTCCTCGGTGTTGTCGTAATTCTGGATGCACACCCGCGCACTGTAGCCGCGATCATCCCAGTGGTAGCCAGTGCTCATCGTCTCGTTGATGGCCCGGTACTCGTTCGAGACCTGGACGTATCCACCACTGCCGTGTCGCGTTTCCAGCAGCATCAAGCAGTGGTTGCGGCGTGACCGGATGACGCCCTTGGCGTACCAGTGGCCGCTGCGCTTCTTGGTGTAGACCCAGCCCTCGCAGCCGCCGCTCCTGATGTAGAAACGCGCCTCGTAGCCTTCGGTGTGCACCGTGTCGCCGCCGAGAGCCGTCTCGTCCGGCTCTGAGTCGTCCGGCGGTGTCTCAACAGGGTCATCGGCGTGTGCAGCGGTGATGATTCCCCGCTGCGCTGTCCGCCCCTGCTCGTCGGCGTGTGCGGGAGAGGCCAGGACCGGCGCGAGCGCCATGGCCATCATCGCCAGGGCTGCGGCGGGCAGCGGGCTCCTTCTTGCGTAACGCATGGTCCTGACCTCTCCTCAGGTAGAGGGTTCCCGGACGGGCTCGCACAAGGCAGCGTGACGGGAAGTATGGACAGGGAGAAAACCCTTGCATCGGGGCGCAAACCCCCTGGTTGAGGGGCTAGCCGACGGCCTCTGGGATGCGGGCCTGTCTGAGGGCGATGACCGCGGCGAGGCTGACCAGGCCAACGGCGATCATGTAGGCGGACGGGGACCATCCATGATGATCCTGACCGCCCCGTCCCCTTCGACTTCTAGTCTCCCAGAAACCACAGATAGAGATGCGGCCCGTTTTTCACCTGCAGACAAAGTCTTTCGATCTCCGCCACCGCATCGCGCCCGAGAATCTGACTGACGGACTGGTCGGCGATTTCCCGCCGAAGCCTTTCGGTCTGCCGCGAGTTGAACATCGTGTCCGCGTACGGCAGCAGGCTACCCAAGAACGGGAACTCGTCTTCGTCTATGCGCCCGACCGCTTTCCAGTCCAATCCGCATGATCCGTGCACCACGATATCACCGGATTCCGTGCGCACCTGAACATCGATCATCAGCTACCTCATCCATACGGATGAACGCTCGTCACCATGCCGTCATCCACCCATACCGCGATGGAGAACAGATCGTTCCCATTCACATCGTAGCCGATCGGGTGGCGGCTTCCGATCTGGAGGATATGCTGATGACCGGAGCCGGTACCGATATTCGTACCGTCAATCGGCTGCCTCATCGCAAGCCTGGCCCAATTACGGATATGGTCGGGCGTGACCCAGTCCTCGAACTTCGACTTGAAAGGCCATTGTCCGGCGTCCTTGTGACCCGCGAAGTGTCGCGGAAGGATGTGCTCATTCATTACCTCATCTGTGACCGTTCCGGTTCCGCAGTTGTGAACGAGCACGGGAGCTGTCCCGGCCAGCACGTAGTACGCATGGGTGTCGGCGATGGTCAGGTCATAGACGGCCGGGTGATTTCGTTGCACGGTGGTGCCGACGACCTGGGCCGTCGCGCCACTGGGAGTGCGCAGACGATCGGCACCCGTCAGATGATCGGCGCGGACCCACTGGCGGTCCTTGGTGTCCCAGAACAGGTGGTGTTCGGTGGCCAGAATGACGCCGGTGTCATCGCCCCTGTTACCGTCGGTGTCGACCGTGATCTGGACGACGTTGAGGTAACCGACACCTGAGAAGGCCGCAACGACCGGCTTCGGCGCGGACTTTCCTGTGATCGGGTCAGTGGAGAGGACCTTGTCGCCCGCCTTGATCTTCTCGATCACCTTGTACGTACCGTCTGCGAGTTCGACCTTGGTGCCGGCGACGAAGCTGTTGGGAGTGGGACAACCCCTGGGACCTGCCGAGGCCGCCTTGGGCTTGCCTCCCGGTACCTTGCTTCCGGCTTTGCGGGCTGCCGCGGCGCCCGCGGATTCGCCGCCCTCGGCCGCCGCCCCGCCGCCGCGGCCCAGGGCGTTCCTGGTTCTGCTGGCTGCCTTGCCCGCCGCTCCGGCGACGGCCCTTCCGGTCGCCGTGGTGGCGAGTTTGCCGAGTGCCGCGCTCACGCCCTTGCCGACGACACCGCCTGCCGCGCCGGTGATGGCGCCGACCGCGGCGGATTTCAACGCTCCCCCGGCGCTCCATTCGTCGCGCGGTGTCGAGACCAGGTAGCCCGCGAGGTTGCCTGCCGCTCCGCCCGCGGCGGCGCAGCCGATGCTGCCGGCACCCATCGTGGCCGCCTCGCAGCCGACCGTGACGACGACCGCGACGGTGACGTTGACGATGGTGGCCTTGTGCTCGTGCCAGATCTTCTTGGCCTTGCAGCCGAAGCTCCACCGGCCGCAGTGAGGCGGGTTGCTCGGCGGGGGAGGTGACGAGTAGGACCCCCCGCCACCACCTCCGCCTCCGCCACCGCCGCCGGAGCGCGGGTTGCACGGGTTGGAGGCGATGATCCCGCACTGGGTGCCGCCGTCGTACATCAGCCCCGTGGGGTCGGAGCCGGTGACCGGGTTGTTGTCGGCGTAGGCGTAGCCGTTCCAGCTCTGCGGGTCCGAGGCGTCGAAGACGGGATCGACGGAGATGAAGCGGCCCGTTTCGGCGTCGTACTCGCGGGCGCCGAGGTGGGTCAGGGCGGTGGCCTCGTCGATGACGCCGCCCACGAAGCCCTTCTGGCCGGGCCAGGACGCCGGTGCGACGCCGCGTTGCTGCCCGAACGGGGTGAAGCGGCGGCGGGTCATCGCCTGTGTGGAGGTGTCGTCGACGGAGGTGTCCGCGGTGCCGTGGTGGTCGGCGCCGAGCCAGGTCACGCCCTTGCCGGTACGAGCGGCGATGGCCTGCCCGGCGAAGTCGTAGTAGCGGGTCGCGCTCTTGGCACCGGTCTTGGTGTCGAGCCGGATCTCCATGCCGGCGACGTACAAGGTGGTGGAGGCCGGGTCGCGGCGGAGGAGCCGTTCACCTCCGGCGTCGTAGACGAAGGTGCTGACGCCGGAGGGGTCGGTCGACTTCGCGAGGTGGCCTTCGACGTCCCATTCCAGCAGGCGGCCTGAGCCGCGTTCGGTGGTGTTGCCGGTCTTGTCGTAGGTGTAGGTGTCGATCTGTCCGTCGCGCGGGCCGCCGTCGTACGCGACGGAGCTCAGCGTGTGCGGTTGCGGTTTGCCGGGTCCGGCGTAGGTGTAGGTCTTGGTGATGTCCCCGGTCGCCTGGTGGTCGATCTCCTTGGTGCGGTTGCCGACGCTGTCGTAGGCGAAGGACTGCCAGTAGGGCGCGGGTCCCCCGACGATGCTCTGCGAGGGTGCGGTGGCGCAGTCGTCGGTGGAGGTCCAGGCGTCGGTGAGGCGTTGCAGCCAGTCCTGACGGAAGCACTGCACGTCGGGCGTCTGGCCGGAGGGCGTGTCGGCGATCTTGGTGATGTTGCCGGACGGGTCGTAGGTGTAGTGCGTGTCGGCCACCGAGATCGGAGCGGTCTCCCGCTCGAACACCGAACGGGTGAGCCGGTTGGTGCCCTCCTCGTAGAAGTTGGTCTCCTTGACCCGCTTCAGGCCGGTGCTCATCGTCATGTCGAGGACCTGGCCGAGCTTGCCGTAGGTCGTCGAGGTGACGTAGTTGGTCAGGCCCCGCATCGTGGTCGGGTTGCCGAGCTGGTCGTAGTCGTACAGGATCGTCTCGCCGAGCAGGCCGCCCGCGGCGGGCAGCACGGTGCGGTGGACGGTGCCGTCGGGGTTGTAGTCGGTCGTGGTCTTGTACGTGCCGGCCAACCCGCCTTCGGCGGCGGGTATGACGGTCTGGGTGCCGGTGGGCCGGTAGGCGTTGTCGTAGCCGGTGACCGAGCTGGTGTAGGCGTCCATGGCACCGGTGGCCGCGTTCTTGACGTACCGGGTGGAGCCGGTCGGCTGGCCCTTGACCACGGTGCCGTCGGGCAGCTTGTCGAACGTCCACTCCGCGAGCTTGGTGCCCGCGGCGGAGGTGCCGGCGTATTCGGCGGTCTTGCGGCCGAGGGCGTCGTAGGTGCGGAACAGACTGGAGCCACGGGCGTCGGTGACCGTCGTGAGCAGGTCGTTCTTGTCGTCGTAGGTGAGCTTGGCGGTGCCCTTGTCGGGGTCGTCGACCTGGACCATCCGGCCGCGCAGGTCGTAGTGGTAGGTCCAGGTGTTGCCCGCGGTGTCGGTGATGGTGGCAGGCTGTCCGGCGCGGGTGTAGGTGTACTTGGTGGCCTCGTAGTCGCCGGTCGGGGCGTCGCCCTTGTACTGGCGGACCTCTGTGGTCTCGCCCTGCCCATTCGTGATCTTCGTGATGGGGGTGGAGCCGGCGGGCGGGTCGACGCTGATGCGGTCGCCGCCGTACGTGGTGGTGGTGCGCCACTGCTCGGTGCCGCGCTTGCGGAAGATCTGCGCGGTCGGCCACTCCATGCCGTTGTAGACGGTGACGCTCTGGCCGGGCACGTCGTCGTCGCTGCCCGGGACCCACAGCGTGCTGCCGGGGTCGCCTTCGGTGTAGTAGTCGGCGTTGGTCTTGTAGACCAGGCCACGGGTGTCGTAGAGGGTGTCGTTGATCAGTCGGCCGCCGCCCGGCGCGGGCTCCTGCTTCTGCCTGGGGCGCAGGAGTCCGTCGTAAAGGGCGTACCCGGTGATGTAGGTGGCGCCGTCGGCGCGCAGCGTCGAGGTGGAGACGGTGGTCGGGCCGTCGGCGCGGATCTGGTAGCCGAACTTCATGTTCGGGGTCGAGGCGTAGCCGGTCTTGGCGTGGCCGGGCAGCCAGACGCCGGTCAGCCGGCCGAGCGGGTCGTAGGCCAGGTCGGCGCGCTTGCCGTTGGCGTCGGTGGTCGCGGTGGCCAGGCCCCAGGCGGGCTCGATCTCGGCGGTGGTGACGTGGCCGAGGGCGTTGGTCTCCTGCTTGGCGGTGACCAGGCCGGTGGCCGGGGTGTAGGAGGTCCTGGTGGTGGTGCCGTTGGGATCGGTGACCACCAGGGGGCGGCCGTAGACGTCGAAGGTGGTCGAGCCGGCGGTGACGTACTGGGGGCCGCCGTCCCAGGAGCCGAGCTTCTCGGTCCTGGTGACGTCGCCCTTGGACGGCGCCGCGCCGAAGGTTCCGCCGTCGTAGTACTTGCGGACGTCGGAGGTCACGTCGGCCGGCCGGTCGGGAGTGACGGTGCACGCCTTCGTGACGGTCTCGACGCGGACGGCGTAGGAGATCATCCAGCGGGCGGCGTCGCGGGCGTAGGTGGTGCGGACGCAGCTGTCGTCGTCGGCGGTGGCCTGGTCGCCGAGGTCGTTGACCTGGGTGGGCAGGCCGTCGCCGTTGTAGTCGGTGTCGGTCGTGTTGTACCGCCAGCCACCCGACGCCAGCGCGGTGCGGGTGCGCTCCTTGTCCTCGCGCACCATGCTCGCCGTGGTGGTCCCCCACGGACGCACCCGCTTGGCGGTCTGCTTCGTCCAGTAGCCGGTGATCGTGCCCGTCATGGCGGGCCCGGAGGGGCCGTCGTAGCGGATCTCCTCCCGGACGCGGCCCTGCAGCGGCTCGGCGTCGTCCACGGCGGTTCCCGTGGAGTCGGTGACCTTGACGTCGCGGGTGCCGCCGCCGGACTGCTCGTCGCCGTCCATGCCGCGGAAGTAGGTGAACTCGGCCTTGGAGCGCTGCTCCCCCGGGGCGCCGCGCAGCACCCGCACCTTGCCGTAGCCGCGCCACTGCGACCAGGTCTTGTACTTGTCCTTGGTCAGTCCGTCGTCGTCGTCGTGGTGCCAGGCGCCGCCGCCCAGGTACTCGTACGTCTCCAGCGTGTCGGGGGCACCGCCGGTGCGGTCGATCTGCTGGATCTGGGTGACGACGTACTTGTGGAACCAGTCGAGCTTGGGCGAGGTGGCGCCCTCGGGCGACCAGTACTGCGGGTAGCAGCGGCGGGTGTTGGAGTCCGGGTCGGGGGTGTTGCCGGCGGTGCAGTCCTCGTCGGAGTAGGTGACGGACAGGGCGCCGCCGGTCTCGTTGTCGATCGCCGAGATCCGCCACTTGGTCAGCGGCGGGCGTCCTTCGAGCGCGTCGACCCGGTTGGGCCGCTGCACGCCGGCGAACTTCACCGGCGGCAGGGACGCCGTCCCGCCGACCTTGCCGGTGTGCTGGATCCCGGCCAGCCACAGCGCCGGCGCCGTGCCGTCCCCGGGCGCGCGCATCTGCTGGTCGAGGGTCCAGATGTCGACGTCCTTGTACGCGCTCCCGGACAGCACCTGCGTGGTGACGGCGGCCAGCCGCTTGCGCGTCCAGAACGTGGGCGAGTACCGGTCGAGACATTTGTCGCCGGAGTCGCAGTTCTGGTCGTAGGGGACGTCGGGCCAGTTCTTGGCGTTGTCCTTGGTGAACTTGCTCTCCGCGCAGTCGAAGCTCGACGTCGCGATGCACCGCTCCTTGGCGTCGAAGACAACCCGGGCCGGGGCCGAGGAGGAGAAGATCGCGTCCGAGCGCTGCCCGTAGTCGATGCGCTTGAGGTAGCCGCTCCGGTCGTAGGCGGTGGGGGTGCCGTTCGGGACGCCGTCGGTCAGGGTGGTGACATCACGGCGGTAGTAGTTGGTCTCGCGGCCGTACCAGAAGGTGCTGACGGTGCCGTGCGGGTCGACGACGTAGTCGAGGTTCCACCGCCACGCCTGCTTGCACCAGGAGTCGGAGAAGGAGTCCTGGTGGCAGGGCTCGCCGGAGTCGTCGCCGAACACCGGGACGGTCCACGTGGACTGTGTCTCGGCGCTGCCCTCGGCCCAGCCCGGCAGGTGGTTGCGGCCGAAGTAGTACTGGGTGCCGTCGGGGGTGGTGACGCGCCAGTACTCGCCGTCCTTGTCGCCGTTGTCGGCGCCCGACAGCTTCTCGATCTTGGAGCCGTCGTCGTCCTTCGGCTGCCAGGTGCCGGTCGCGTCGTCCAGCACCAGCTCGGTGGCCTGGCCGTTCAGTGACAGGGTGGCGTTGTCGTTGCCCCAGCACTGGTCGTTGCGCTTGGGGGTCACGCCGTCGTCGGCGCACGCCTTGTACCGGCGCTCGACGAAACCGGGCCAGTAGTCGAAGCCCTCACCGATCCAGGACACCTGGTTGTTGGTGGCGACCGTACGGCCGTCGATGCTGCCGGAGGAGTAGACGAAGCCGATGTTCGGGGTCGGGCCGCCCGGCGTCGGGGGCAGGCGCAGCGGATAGGACCAGGAGAACGCGCCGCTCTGGTTGCTCACGTTCCACGTCGCCGACGGCGACAGCGACGTCGCCTCGTACGTGCCCGCGGAGCCGGACGGCGCGGCCTCCGCCGCCAGCGTGGTCGCGCCCGCCGCGAGGTCGACGTCGGCCGCCAGCCGGCCCGTCTTGACGTCGTTGCGCGTGGGCAGCGGCGTCCGGGTCTGGCACTCGGGCCGCTCCGGCGTGGTGGCCGCGCACGCGGGCAGCTCGACCAGGCGTAACCGCGAGCCCCAGTCGCCGCCGTAGGCGTACCGGAAGCCGGAGTAATCCACCTCGACCGCCATCCGGGCCGGAGCGGACGGTTTCAGCCGGATGCCGAGCCCGTCGATGCGCGACCTGGCCGCGGTGGGCGCGTCCAGCGTCCGTACCTCGACGGCGGGGGCGGCCCCAGCGGTGGCCGGGGCCTTGCCGTTCTTCTGGACGGCGGCCGGTCCCAGCCAGATCGGGAGCTGCCCCGCCCGCGCCTTCGCGGAGCCACCGCCGGCCGCGGTCACCGCCGTACCCGGCCCCGGCCAGGTCACCGCGGGCGCGCCCTTGAGGTCGTACGCGGCGCCCGGATCCGTCAGGAGCCCCTGTGCCTTGACGGCATGACCGGGTACGGCGTGTTGCTCCTGAGCCTGGTGCCATGCCGGGTCGTCGTCGGCCGCCTGCGCGGCGATCGGGCTGAGCAGCGTGGCGGGCACCACGACGGCCAGGAGTGCGGCGATCTGGGTCCAGCCTCGCCTCGAACCGAGCACGGCTTTCCTCCGGTTTGTGATCATGGGAACGTGGTCAGCCGTCGATGGGCAGGTTCATCGCGATGTTGACGACCTGCCGGTCGGTCAGGGTGCCGGTGTAGGCGCGGACGTCGTCGATGTCGCCGCCGAAGTAGTCCACGGCGGCGCTGTTGTACCTGGCGCGGCCGATCTGCAGCGCGCCCGCCGCCCAGCCGCCGGTGACGGGGCGCTGGTCGTTGAGCTGGCCGTTGACGTAGAGGCGGATCTGCTTGGCCTGCTCGTCGTACACGCCGGCCAGATGGGTCCAGGTGTTGAGCACCGAGCAGTCGACGGGCTCGGCCGAGCTGGCGCGCGTCAGGGTGCCGCTGGAGGCGCTGGAGCCTGTCGCGAACGACCAGCGCGGCACCGCGACGCCGTTCTCGGGGATGAGCCGGTAGCCGAGGTAGAAGGAGCTGTAGGCGGCTCCGTCCTGGGCGAGGACGGTCATCGCGCGGCTCGGCAGCGCGCAGGTGTCGTCGCCGGCCAGCCGCACCCAGGCCGTGACCGCGTAGCTGTGGTCGGTGCGCAGCGGCGCCGACGGCGTGGCGGCGTAGCCGGTGGTGCCGTTCAGGCTGAGCGCGCCGCCGCCGTCGAAGCCGTCGCCGGCCCACGTGGCGCCGCCGGCGAGGGTCGCCGGCCAGCGGCTGTCGGTCGTGTTGACCGCGGTGGTGCCGGTGGTCTCGTCGAGCTTCCACCAGCCGCGCTGGATCGGCGGCTGCTTGGCCATGGCGGCGATCTCGTTGCCGAGGGCGGGATCGTTGACGGTGCGCGGGTCGTCCGACAGCTCCCGCTTCCAGATCTTCACGTCGTCGATGTCGCCGGCGAAGTTCTCGATGTAGGCGCCGCGCGACAGCACCCGGCCGAGTTGCAGCGGGCCGGTCGCGTCCCAGGGCTTGTACGGGAAGGCGCCCGTCGTCGTCTGCGGGATGCCGTTGACGTACAGGCGCAACTGCCGCTGCGGCGCGTCCCACACCCCGGTCAGATGCGTCCAGATCCCGGTCGTCGGCTCGGTGTCGCTGATCGCCCGCACGATGGTCTTGTCGTCGACGTCGGCGTCGAACTTGCTGAAGATCCAGCGATTGGAGCCGGAGGAGTAGTAGAGCTGGAAGCCCGCGCCGCGCACGGCGTTCTGGCTGACCACCGTGGAGTTCTTGCTCTTGTCGTTCAGCAGCACCCAGGCCGAGACGCTCATGCTCCGGTCGGTGTGCACCACCGGGCCGTCCGTGCTGCCGTACCCGGTGCCGCCGTCCAGGTGCAGGCCTCCGGCCACCCGCCCACCGGCCCAGTTCGTGCCGCCGGCCAGCGTCGCGGGGTGTGTCGTCGCTCCGGAGTCGGCCGCTGTGGAGCCCGCGGTCTCGTCCAGCCGCCAGTGCCCCTCGGGGCCGAACCCGGCGTTGACGTAGAAGCTGTAGACGGCCGGGGTCTTGCCGACGTTGCCCGCCCGGTCGACCGGGTAGACGTACAGGGCGTTGAGCCAGTCGTGGCGGGGCGCGAGCCGCACGTTGACGCTCGTCTGCCCGGCGGGGATCGCGATCTGGGTGGAGGCGGTGGCCAGCGCCGGGTCGTCGAGCGCCCATCGGAAGGCCGTCACGTCGGTCTCACCGTCGCCGGGGGCCAGCGTGAATCCGCCCGCCCAGCCCACGCTGCCCTGCCAGGTGTCGGGCGTGTCGGCCGGGTAGTCGAGGGAGCTGACCTTGGGCAGGGTGGCCGGGTCGATCGTGTCCACGGTGAACTCGCACCACTTGCTCCACGCGCTGGAGTCCGTGCCGTCGTATGCCCTGACTTTGTAGCCGTAGCTGTGGCCGGTGGTGAGCCCGGCCAGCTTGACCGAGTGGTCGGTGGCCGAGGTGGTGTACTTGTAGGCGGTCTTCCCGTCGCCGGGCATGGCCGAGGTGATGTCGTCCCACACGCCGGTGGCGGCGTTGTAGTGGTGCAGGACGAACTCGGCCCGTACGCCGTCGTTGGCCTTGTCCGGGTCGTAGATCTTGGCCTTGAGCTGGAGCGGGTTGGCGGCGTCGCCGGCGTTGACCGCCGGGCGGGCGGCTCCGGTGGCACAGGGAGTGGCCGGGTAGGTGCCGATGCCCGAGGGAGCGGCCGGCGGGGTGTTGTAGTCGATGACGAGCTTGGGAGAGGTGCTGAAGCCCTTCCACCCCCACACGCCGCTGCTGGTGTCGTTGGAGTCCCTCAACCCGAACGTCGTGTTCGACCAGCCGGCCTTGGCGGCCTTGACGATCGCGCCCGTCACGTTGAACTCGATGCCCTTGTCCGGGCAGGAGGAGCTGTAGCCGGCGTCGGAGGCCACACTGTCCTGGTGGTCGGTCCAGGACGGCTGATGGCTCCAGTTCGTCGAGCTGGAGATGCCGCCGGTGAGCCAGAGCTGCACGGCCTGCGGGCTGGAGGTGCAGCCCCAGGACTTGACCTGCGTGATGCGGAACGTGGCCTTGAGGATGTGCTTGCCGTTGACGTTGTCAGAGTCCATCCGGAAGAACGACCGCTTCAGGCCGCTGCCGTAGTTGCCCGCCTCCGGCATGTGGCTGGAGTTCCAGTACTCCTGGGAGGGGTAGGCCTGGTCCACGTACGTCCAGGCCAGCTTGGAGCCCGACCACTGCGGATCGATGTACACCGGGAAGGTGGTGTCGGGAGCGGTCAGCAGCTTCTTGTCCGGCGTGAGCGCGATACGGTCCTGCGCCACATCGACGCCCATGACCGCCTGCCTGCCCTCGCGACGCGGCCCCGCCACCAGCGACGACGGCGCGGCCGCCGTCCCGGAGGAGTCCCACATGCGCGGCGGCGGCGAGTGGAAGATCTCCGATCCCGCCGGCGTCACGGCGCTCAGGCCGCCGGTCGCCGTCCTGCGCACCGTCAGCCCGTTCGCGCGCATGCCGAAGTCGAGCCTGTCCAGCGCGGGGTTGGCGGCGGCGTCCCGGTTCTTGACCACGAGCACCTCGGAGAAGCCGAGCACCGACGCGGTCACCTTCAGGTCGACGCCCGGAAGGACCTCGCCGTACGTCGCCGTGTCGCCGTCCAGCGTCGGCTTCGGCAGGCTTCCCGGCCACGTCATCGCCACCGAACGGCCGCCCTCGCCGATGGCGGCCAGAGCGGCCGTCCCGCCACCGGAGAAGGTGAGATCCAGCGGGGTCGCCGTGGTGTGGACGGTTCCGTCCGCCGCGAAGACCAGTGTCGTGTCGACGTCGGCCCAGCCGCCTCCCCGCCGTACCCGCTCGGGCAGTGCCGAGGTCTGTGAGGTGAAGGAGCCGTCGGGGTTGGCGAACACCTGACGGTTCTCCGTACGCAGCGACAGCACCTCCACCCGCTGCTTGCTGCTGCGTGCCAGGTCCAGGGCCTCCGCCTCGGTCCGTGGCGGCGTGTCCGCCGTCGCGGCCAGCGCGGCGGGTGCGGCGTTCAGGACGCCACCGGCGGCCAGACCGCCGGCCCACAACGACATGACCACGGCGAGGAGCGCGCGGGGGGTGCGGCGGCGCATGAAGTCTCCTGAGGATCTGCGTCCGGTGATGATCACGGCTCGCACCATCTAAGGAAATTTCGGATTTGAGAGCGTCAACCTGAGACATGAAGATCGCTGAAACGTCCGCCGTACGGCCATGCCGGAAAGGTCAACCGGCTGCGGTACGGCGCCCGCTCGTCTACCGCCCAGGTTGTAGCGGCTGTCAGCCGGGCGATTGATGAGGAACCCGGTCGACGGCGGCTAGCATGCGCTGATGCGCGCAAAGGTGGTGTCGTCCCTCAGACGGCTCGCCATGGCGAACCCCTTCCTCACCGACCTGATATTCAGCGTCATCGTCGCCGGCACCACCGTGGCGTTCGGGTTCGTCCTGTCCGGGGATGCGGCCGAGCTCGGTTACGCGCAGCGCCCGCTGGACGCCCTCGGCGTCGGGTTGACGCTCGTGACCAACCTCGCGCTGGCGTGGCGACGGCGCGCGCCGCTCACGGTGCTGGGGATCTGCTGCGCCACGGCGATCGTCCTGCACGCGGCCGGTTACGATTCCAGGCTGAACGAGGTGCCACCGCTGCTGGCGCTCTACACCGTGGCCAGCCGGTCGCGCCCGCTCGTGTCGATCCCGTGCGCGCTGCCCGTGACCGTCTCCTGGTGGCACGCGGCGTTCCTCGCCCCGCCCGCGTTCACGGGAATGAACATCGCGCAGGCGAGCATCCTCGTCGCCGTCGCCTGGACGTTCGGCAACAGCACCAGGATGCTGGTCGAGCGCAACAGGCGGCTCGGCTACCTCACCGAACGGCTGCATCACGAGCAGGACGAGAAGGCGCGCCGCGCCGTCACCGAAGAACGGGTGCGCATCGCCCGCGAGCTGCACGACGTGGTCGCCCACCACATGTCGGTCATCGTCATCCAGGCGGGGCTCGCCCGTTACGTCTTCGCCTCCGACCCCGCGACCGCGCGTGGCGCGCTCACCACCATCGCCGACACCGGCAGCGAGGTCATGGGCGAGATGAGACGGCTGCTGTCCGTCCTGCGCATCGACGCCGACGACGACGCCGACGGCTACGACCCGGCACCCGGCCTGCAACGGCTCGGACCTCTGGTCGAACGGGTGCGCTCGGCGGGTGTGCCGGTGCAGCTCTCGATCACCGGCGCCGTGCGCCCGCTGCCGTCCGGCATCGACCTGTGCGCGTACCGGGTCGTTCAGGAATGCCTCACCAACGTGCTCAGACACGCGGGGCCCGCGACGGCGCGGGTCTCACTGACGTACGGCGACGAGCTGGAGTTACGAGTCACCGACGACGGGAGCGGCGCGGCCCTCTCCCCCAAGGAGGACGGTCACGGCTTGATCGGCATGCGCGAACGCGTCAAGCTCTACAAGGGAACGATCACGGCCGGAGACAGGCCGTCAGGCGGATTCGAGGTCGTGGTCACCCTGCCCCTGTCCTCCACGGAACCGGACACATGATCAAGGTAATGGTCGTCGACGATCAGATTCTCGTCCGTGCCGGACTGACGGCGCTGCTGCGTGCCGTGCCCGAGCTCGACGTCGTCGGCGAGGCGGCCGGCGGCGAGGAAGCCGTCTCCCTGGCGGCGGCCACCCGCCCCGACGTGATCCTCATGGACATCAGGATGCCGGGCATGAACGGCGTAACGGCGACCGAGCGCATCCTGTCCGCGGACGGCGACCACCGGCCTCGGGTGCTCATCCTGACCACGTTCGACCTCGACAAGTACGTCTACAACGCCCTGCGCGCCGGCGCCTCGGGCTTCCTGCTCAAGGACACCCCGCCGGAACGGCTCATCGCCGCCATCCAGACGATCGCCTCCGGCGACATGCTCTTCTCGCCCAGCGTCACCCGGCGCCTCATCGAGGCCTACACCCATCGGACCGTCCCGGCCGCCGCCCCGCCCTCTCCCCCGCTGGACCTGCTCACCGCCCGCGAGAGCGAGGTGCTCAAACTGGTCGGGCACGCTCTGTCCAACGCCGAGATCGCCGCCCTCCTGACCGTCAGCGAGGCCACCGTCAAGACGCACCTCAACCGCGCCATGGCCAAGCTCGGCCTCGGCAGCCGCGCCCAGGCCGTGGCCCTGGCCTACGAGTCCGGCCTCGTCGTCCCCGGCCAGGAGATGCCCTCCCCAGGGTGACGGCTCAGGTGTCGTCAAGGGCGGCGAGGTGGGCCGTGACGTCGTCGGCGAAGCGGGCCAGCAGGCGGCCGAGGTCCTCGCGGTCCCGCGCGGACCAGTGGGAGATCGCGCCGGTGAACCAGCCGATGAGCGTGCGCGCGTAGCGGTCGGCGGCCGCCCTGCCCTTGTCGGTCGGCTCGATGTAGCTGACGCGGCGGTCGTTGGGGTCACCGATGCGGCGTACCAGGCCGCGGCGCTCCAGTTGCTGGACCTGCCGCGTGACGTGCGGCTGGACGAGCCGCATCTTCTCCGCGATCTCGCTGATCCGCAGCGGCCCGCCGGCCAGGTGCACGAAGACGAGGACGGAGAAGGCCGGCCGATCGGCTCCACGTGGACACCCGGCGGATCACCTTCCTCGACCCCGACGTCGCCGTCCTCGCCGCCCTGCGCCCGGCATCGCCGTGCGAAGGCGCGGCATGGCTCCCTGCTCAGGACGGATGCTTATTGTGCTCACCCGGCCAAGGGCATTCCCGCGGCGGCGGGCTGCCGCCGCCGACGCGGGAGGGCGGCCAGCCCGGCGAGCCAGCCCAGTGCGATCCCCCATAGCAGGCCCGCGATCAGCCCGCCCACAAGATGTCCGGCGTATGCCCCCAGGCCCGCCGAGGTGATCTGGGACAGTACGACCGCTCGCAACAGGTTCGCGACCACCGCCCCCAGCACGAACGCCCCCCACGTGCGCCAGAAGCCACCCCGGGCCCGGGCCACCATGACGACCAGCACCAAGGCGAGGACGCTGTCGGCGAGCGTGACGAGCCAGGTCGTCTCTCCCAGCGGCACCACACGCAGACCCGGCAGCCCGTACGGCAGGCCGAGCGCGGACGGCACGGCCAGATAGCCCACCCGGGTGACCAGCGCGCTCCCCCACAGTCCGAAAGCCAGGACGATCACGAGTGTGACGATCGCCGGGAGGCTATTGCGACTAATGCTCATGTTCGGCAGGCTAGCCGCGACCGCGATTCTGGCGGAAGACCCCCGTTCCCGGTGACCGGAGTTCCTATGAAGAGTGCTCGGCTCATCACGGCCGTCGCCGTGCTGGCCGTCCTGGCCGGGGGCGGCGTCGCCGCGGCGACCAGACCCGCCCCGAAGCCCGCCGCCCGGTTCGTCACGGACGATCAGGGCAGGGTGCTGCTCCTGCACGGCTTCAACACGGCCAGCAGCGCCAAGAGCACGCCTGACGGCCTGCCGACGTTCACCGAGGCGGACCTCGACCGTGAATACCGGGACATGGGGACGAACTTCGTCCGTTTCCTGATCCAGTGGCGCACGCTCGAGCCCACCCCAGGCACCTATGACACGAAATATCTGGACAAGGTGGCTGAGCGCGTCGCCTGGTACGCCAAGCGCGGCTACCACGTGATGCTGGACATGCACCAGGACCTGTGGGGCAGCGACATCACCCCCGGTAAAGGCGCGGGCAACGGCGCGCCCGGGTGGGCCACACACCTCGACGGCCTCCCGGTCAGCACCGACCAGCCCACCTGGGAGATGTACTACTTGGAACCCGGCGTCATACGGGCCTTCGACCACTTCTGGAACACCACCGGTGACCACCCCGAACTGATGGACCACTACGCCAAGGCGTGGAAGGCGGTGGCCGCCAGGTTCAAGGACGACCCCGCCGTCATCGGCTACGACCTGATGAACGAGCCCTGGGGCGGCTCGATCCAGGGCGCCCAGTTCGAAACCGGCCCGCTGGCCACCCTCTACCGCAGGTCGATCGCGGAGATCAGGTCGGTCGACCCCGACGGCTGGATCTTCCTCGAACCCCAGGCCGTGGGCGTCAACTGGGGTCTGCCGTCGGCCCTGCCGCACTTCGACGACCCGCGCGACGGCCAGCCACGCATCGGCCTGGCTCCGCACCTCTACCCGCTGCCGCTCGACCTGGGCGACGACTACACGGCCGGTTCCCGTCGGTGGACCGATTGCACGCTGGGCTGGTGGCGGGACAACATCCTCCGCACCGCCGAACGCGTGGGCGGCCCTGTGGTGCTGGGCGAGTTCGGGCTGGACATGTCCCGGCCGGGCTCCCCCGACCTGGTCAAGCGGGTGCTCCAGCTCACCGACGAGGTGAACATGGGCCACGCGTACTGGTCACGCGACCCCGGACCCTGGGGTCCCTACGACGACAAGGGGAAGCCCGGGCCGCTGGTCGCCGCGATGGCCCGGCCGTACCCCAGGGCGGTCGGCGGGGTGCCGGTCAGCGTCGCCTATGACGAGAAGTCCCGCGCGCTGACCTTGGTCTTCGACGCCAACAGCACCGGCCCGACCGAGATCTATCTGCCCGCACGCGACTTCCCCCACGGCGGGCGGGCCTCCATCGGCGAGGCCACCTGGGACGCCGGCAGGCGCGTCCTCACCGTGAAGACGAAGACGGCCGGCCGCCTCACCCTCACGATCACCCCTGGATAGCAGTACGGCTCCCGCCGCGAGGCGGGGGCCGTAGCCGTCCGGTCGAGGCCGGCCGACGTGAACCGACACACCCTCCGTCTTGCATGGCCAGGATCGCGGTCAGCACCGCGACGCCGGTACTGATCAGGAAAGCCAGGTGCATGCCGTCTACGACGGATCAACGCTGACCCTGACCGGCGAACCGGCGCGCCTTTCGACCCGCTGCTGAGCTGCGAGACCTTCCTGGGCGGAGTCGAGAGGCCCCTGCAGGTTTACGCCGCCACCGACTACAGAGGACCGGCAGGCGCCTGAAGTGGCGGGGCTCCGCTCAGGAATGAAGCGGTCGAGCCCTTGCCGGCGGTTGCCGGCCGGATCCCACGGCGCGGCGGCGGCCTTCTTCTCGTACCCTCGCCAAAGAAGGGCTCCGTCACCGGCACCTCGTGAAGCTGCTGCGACCTGTACCGATCTTGACCCTGTGCACGTGGTTGAGCAGCACGGCGTCGTGGCATCTTCGGGTTTGGGTGCCTGGCCTGGACACGCGGTTCGGGCGGGTGGAGCCGCGCAGGTGGGCGCGGGCTCGTGTGATGGGATTGCTTCCCGTTCGAGCGCGAGAACGGCTGACAATTGACAGAGGCGGCAGCGGATGCGGCGCTGGGACCCTGGCGCGGTGCGACACCGACCTGCGGGACCATCGGGGTGCAGCGTCAGTACTCCGGCACCGCCGGTCGGGCGGAGAACTGCCAGCTGAGGGTGTACTTGGCGTATGCCTCTCCGCTGGGGCGGGCTGCGCTTAGGCGGGTATCCCTGATGAGGTTTCATCTGCCATCGATCCGGCGCGGGTGTGGGTCTTGCATTCTCAGAAGTTGATTTTCGAAACCACCGAGCCCCTTTACATTGTAGATTTCTATGCCGTGACGGCTCGAATAGTCGCCAGCGGGTCCACCCCGCGCGTCCCAACGGTGGCGCGGATGCCGAGAGGGCCGAACTTGCCGAAGGCGAAGATCCGCTCCGGAGAGGCTGTCCACGCAGTCGAACAGCTCGTGGACGGACCAGCGGGTGAATGGCTGGTCGACTGGTGGCCGTCGGACTCA
The DNA here is from genome assembly GCF_024172185.1 of Nonomuraea roseoviolacea subsp. carminata. GTDB lineage: Bacteria > Actinomycetota > Actinomycetes > Streptosporangiales > Streptosporangiaceae > Nonomuraea > Nonomuraea roseoviolacea. The sequence continues at coordinate 8,402,729 of NZ_JAMZEC010000001.1, read as the reverse complement.
TCCAGCCAGGACGACCTCTCCCCCACTGAGGCACTGAGGGGAACGACCGGCCAGCCGCGCTCGTCGGCGGCGTCCAGCACGCCGGCGGTGACCTCGGGGAAGAACGGGTTGAGGACGTCCGCGATGATCAATGCGAGTGTCGTGACGTTCTGCTGAACCATGGCGCGGGCGAAGCGGCTGGGCCGATAGCCGAGCTGTTGGGCTACCGCGAGGATCCGGCTGCGGGTCGAACGCCCAGGCGTAGGCCGTGCTCCGGATGACCGCATCAAGGTAGGGGCGCCATGTTTCGGATGGCCCGCCGGTCGCCGCGCGAACCGTCCGAAGGGTACGGAGGAACGCCTCGCTGGTGAGGTCCTCGGCTGTCTGCGGGTCATCGGACAGCCGCGTGGCATCTTGACGCCTGTGAACATCGGGTTATTGCGGTCGTTGCCGTTCTTGGGATCGTCGGTGCAGCGCGAAAGCCTGAAGAGTTTCGAGGCGTTTGAGGCTGCTCACCGGCTGATGAGGGCGGTGAGCAGGCCCTTGACCTCGGTCGCTCCATAGGCGTCGCCGTCGAACGGGCCGACGAGGACCGGGCCGTCGGCGGGATCGTCGGCGAGTCGCCCGTGGCTGCCGCGAACCGGCGAGGGATCCAGCGGCACGACGGACATCGTGTACCGGAACCCCAGCTTCTTCCTGGCCAGCGCGGCGGCCGCGCGGAGCTTGACGAAGGGATCCCGGGGATCCATGAACAGTTCGGCGGGGTCGTAGCCGGGCTTGCGGTGGATGTCCACCAGCCGCGCGAAGTCGGGCGCCCGGTCGTCGGAGAGCCAGTAGTAGTAGGTGAACCAGGCGTCGGGCTCGGCCACGGCGACGAGTTCGCCCGCGCGTTCGTGGTCGAGGCCGTACTTCGCCTTGCTCGCCTGGTCGAGAACCTCGTCCACGCCGGGCAGGGCGGCGATGACGTCGCGCGCGCGGTCGAGGTCGGCGGGGTCACGTACGTACACGTGGGCCACCTGGTGGTCGGCGACGGCGAAGGCGCGGGACGTCCACGGGTCGAGGTACTCCATCCCGGCCTGGGTGTGGACCTCCAGCAGGCCCGCGCCGCGGAGCGCGCGGTTGATGTCCACCGGGCGGGAGGCCGGCGTGATGCCGTACTCCGACAGCACCACCACCTCGGCGTCCACCGAGAGGAGCGGGGCCAGCGCGGCATCGACGGCGCGTGCCGCGGCGATCGCCTCGGGACCGTCGGGGCCGTGGCGTTGCAGGTCGTAGTCGAGGTGCGGGACGTACACGAGCAGCAGGTCGGGCCGTTCGCGGGAGAGGATGCGGCGGGCGGCTGCGATGATCCACCGCGAGGAGGCGATCCCGGCGTTCGGCCCCCAGTAGCTGAACAGCGGGAACGGGCCCAGCGCGGCTTCGAGATCGTCGTGCAGCGAGGGCGGGCGGGTGTAGCAGTCGGGCGACTTGCGGCCGTCGGCGTGGTAGATGGGGCGCGGTGTGACGAGCAGGTCGCTCGCGGCGCCCATCGCGTACCACCAGCAGACGTTGGCGGTGCGCAGGCCGGGCACGGCGCTCCACAACTGGTCGCCCTGGATGAGCGCGTTGTGCTGGCGCCACAGGAGCACCTCGCCGAGGTCGCGGAAGTACCAGCCGTTGCCCACGATGCCGTGCTCGCGGGGCGGCGTGCCGGTGAGGAGTGTGGCCTGCATCGAGCAGGTGACGGCCGGCAGGACCGGACGCAGGCGGGCGGCCGGGCCCACCCTCGCCACGTTGGGCATGTGCGCGAGCAGGCGCGGGGTGAGCCCGACGACGTTGATCACGACGAGTGGCGCCATCACAGTTCCTTCAGCCCGAGCGCGGCGAGCTGCCGCCGGGTCCAGTCGAGTTCGGCGGCGATGCCTTCGGCGAGGTCGGGCGGTGCGCCGGGGAGCACGTTCCAGGTGTAGGTCTCCACCTCGATGTGCCGGGTGAGCGGGGCGGGGCCGCCGAGCAGGGCGTTCAGCAGCTCCCGCAGGTGGGGCGCGGTGGTGGTGAGCGGCGGCGGTGGGGCGGCGTGCAGCGGGACGTGGAAGTGCACCCGCCAGCGCTCCCCCATCGGCAGGCCGCCGGCCAGTGCCTCGCCCAGGTCGTCGGTGAATCCGCTCTGTGAGCGCGTCTGGTGCAGGAAGCGCGGCTCGTCGAATGCCTTCAGCGCGTCCTGGGTGCCGGGCGGGGCCTCCAGGGCGCACGACGCCTGGAGCTTGACGACGGGGAGTCCGAGCCCGGCCGCCGCGGCGGCTTCCTCGAAGCCCACGGCCAGGTGGCAGGCGTCCAGGCAAACGCCGAGATGGTCGCGGTCGGCGCCGGCGAGCAGGCGCGCCGCCTGCGGAGTGGTTTCGACGACGCAGCCCGGCTCCGGTTCGAAGCCCAGGCGGATCGTCTTGCCGGTCCGCTCGGCCAGCTCGCGCAGTCCGCGGGCGACGGCGTCGAGGTTGGCCGCGACCGCTGCCGCCTTCTCCGCCGTCCAGCCGGTCCTCCAGGCGAGGGGCAGCGTGGAGATCGTGCCCTCGGTGACGTCGTCGGGCAGCAGCGCCGCCAGGATCTCGGCGAGCCCCAGGGTATGGCGCAGCCGCTCCGCATCTGCCCAGTCGGGGCTGTAGACGCGGTACTTCACGATCTCGTCGTGGAAGCCGCGGTACGGGAACCCGTTGAGGGTGACGACCTCCATCCCGAGAGCGGCCAGCCGCTCACGCAGGCCGGCGAGCTCGCCGGGCCGGGCGAGCAGGTCACCGGCGGCATGCCGGGACAGCCACAGGCCGAGACCGAGGCGTTCGGTGCCGAGCAGTCGCCTGACCCGCGCGGCGATGCCGGAGAGCTGTCCATGGATGCCGGGCAGGTCCTCGGCGGGGTGCACGTTGGTGCAGTAGGCGAGGTGCACGGTCGAGCCGTCCGGGTGGCGCAGCCGCATCGTCATCCCCGCTTGATCGTGTTGCCGGCGTAGTCGAGGCCGGCTGAGCCGGTCCTTAGATCGAGCCGGCCGCTCTGCCCGTAGAAGGCGACCGGATTGTGCCAGAGCACCTGATCCACATCGTCCTGCCCGAAGCCGGCCGCGAGCATGGCGTCGCCGACCTCGCGGGTCTTCAGGGGGTCGCTGCGCCCCCAGTCGGCGGCCGAGTTCACCAGCATCCTGGCGGTGCCGTACTCCCTGAGGATCGCCACCATCCGGCCGGGATCCATCTTGGTGTCGGGGTAGATCGAGAATCCCATCCAGCAGCCCGAATCGGCGACCATGCCGACGGTCGGCTCGTTGAGATGGTCGACGAGCACCCGCTCGGGCGGCATCCCCGCGGCCTTGACGACGTCGAGGCTGCGGCGGGTTCCCGCGACCTTGTCGCGGTGCGGGGTGTGGACCAGGACCGGCAGGTCGCTCTCCCCCGCCATCGCCAGTTGTGCCTCGAAGGCGCGTTCCTCCTCGGGGGTCACCGAGTCGTATCCGACCTCGCCGACCGCGACGACGGCGTCCTTCAGCAGGTATCGCGGCAGTTCGGCCAGCACCTCCGCGCAGCGCCGGTCGTTGGCCTCCTTCGGGTTGAGCGCGAGCGCGCAGTGGTGGCGGATGCCGTACTGGGCGGCCCGGTACGGCTCCCAGCCGAGCAGCGCGTCGAAGTAGTCGAGGAAGCTGCCCATGTTGGTGCGGGGCTGGCCCAGCCAGAACGCGGGTTCGACCACGGCGCGGACCCCGGCCTCGTGCATCCGCTGGTAGTCGTCGGTGGTCCGGGAGGTCATGTGGATGTGCGGGTCGAAGATGCGCATCAGATCCTCTCCAGGATGTCGTGGGGAACCGGGCGTCCGGCGGCCCGCCGTTCGGTCGCGTAGTCCGAGAGCATGCGCGTCAGCTCCGCGTCGGTCCGCCGGTCGAGGCCGGAGACGGAGGCCAGCGGGATTCCCATGAAGACGCACTTGAGCACGCCCTGGCGGAAGGCGTGGTCGTCGAGCCATCGAGCGCCGTACGGCCCGAGGGCCGCGGTCACCAGCCGCGCGTCGTTGGTGCGCAGCGCGTCCTCGACCAGCGGGACCGCCGCCGCGCCGAGGCCGAGCTCGGGCAGGGCCGCCAGGATCGTCAGCCGCTCACCCGTGTCGCCCCGCTCGTAGAGCGTGCGTATCGTCGCCTCGTCGGCGTGCAGCGCCCCGAGCAGCGCGCGCCGCGCGCCCGCGCCGCCCCGGCGTTCGGCCTGCGGGAAGAGCAGGTGGACCGCGCCGTGGTCAGCCTCCACCTTCGACAGCGCCCACGCCAGCCACTCCCCCGCCCGAGTCCCCGTCTCGCCCATGCTGACCGGTTCCTTTCTCACCGAGTTGGTCGTGCGCCGTCCGCAGGAAGCCGATGGATCGGCGGGCGATCTGCGGTGCCGCGTGGGAGTGCCGGGCGAGCTCCACGGCCACCTGTCCCCGGTAGCCGGCCAGCGCGGCGAGCACCGGCGGGAAGTCGATCTCGCCCGCGCCGAACTCCAGATGCTCGTGGACGCCCCGGCGCATGTCCTCGATCTGCACGTGCACGAGATACGGCAGCGCCCGCCGGACGCAGTCGGGCGGATCGTCCGGCTCCAGGCACTGGCAGTGCCCGACGTCGAGGGTGAGCCCGAAGCGGGGATGACCGCCCACCATGGCACGCAGTCTGTCGAAGCCGGCCAGGTCTTCCACGAGCATCCCGGGTTCGGGCTCGAACCCGAGCATGACGCCGAGACGGTCGGCCGCGGCGAGGAGCCCTTCGCACTGGCGCGCCAGCCGGTCCCACGCCGCTTCCTCCGGCAGGTCCTCGGGCCGGATCCCGCTCCACAGGTGCACCACGGGAGCGCCCAGGTCGGCGGCGATCCGCATGGCCTGGTTCAGGAACCCGGCACGGCGCTCGGCGCCGTCGCTGATGAGAGTGGGATGGTGCTTGCGCCGCGGGTCCAGGGTGTAGCGCCCGCCCGTCTCGACGACCGCGTTCATGCCGAGCCGGTCGAGCAGCCCCGCGATCCGGCTCACCTGGGCGCTCAGGCCCGGGGCGAAGGGGTCCAGGTGGCCGTGGTCCAAGGTGATGGCGGCACCCGTGTAGCCCAGCTCGGACAGGATCTCAAGAGCCTCGTGGAGTCGATGGCCGGAGAATCCGTTCGTGCAGTAGGCCCAGTTCAGGGCTTTCAGGCCGGTCCCGGTCATGACGTGGCCATCCGGGCCGAGAGCCATCTGCCCGCGGGCAGCGCGCCGAGCAGCGCTCCCGCCGCCGGCAGCCGTCCGCGACCGGCGACCGCCGCCGCCTGCAGCGGGATCAGGCCGAGAATGCTCGCCTGGACGGCCTTGCGTACCTGCTCGGGATGGGGGCGGGCGCGTAACCCGGCCTGGGCCGGGATGGTCGCGGCGAGGTGGCCGGCGAGAAGAAGCCCGGCGCCCGCCCGCGCGGCGGCGCCGTTCGAGGAGGAGCCGTCACGCAGGCAGGACACAGCCGCCAGGCAGGCCGCGGCGGTGCTCGCGGCCAGCGCGCCGCGCACGGTCGTCGCCGTCGCCCCGGCCACCTCGGCCCTGCCGAGGACGCTGATCCCGTAGGTGTGCGCCCCGATCGCCAACGCCATCGGAGCGGCGGCCCTGACCCGGGAGCCCGCGCCGAGGAGCACGTCCAGCGCGCGGCAGGTCGCCATCGTGACCGGTCCCAGCGGGGTCCGTTTGAGCCCCAGGTCATAGGCCCACACCGCACCGGCCAGCAATCCGGCCACGCCCAAGGCGCGGCGGCCTCCGGACGCCGCGGCGGCGATCAGCCCCGTGCCGGTCAGCCCGGCCGCGATGCCGAGCGCGGCGCCCGGGCGCACCCGCCCCGAGGGGATGGGACGTTCCGGCCGTTCGACCGCGTCGGCCTCGCGGTCGGCCCAGTCGTTGAGCGCCATGCCGGCCCAGTAGATGAGCACCGAGGCGAGGGCCAGCCCGGGTGCGGCGCGCCGCCCGGCGGCGGCGGCCCCGGCCATCATGTCCCCCGGCACCGACAGCGCGGCGGGGGCCCGGACCAGTTCGAGCAGCGCCTTCACGAGGGGTCCCCGGCCAGGTCCGCGGCGAACGCGCGCAGCCGCGCGTACTGGGCGGCGAGGGCGTGCTCATCCGTGCCCAACGGGTCCTTGAAGAAGAAGGCGAGGTCCGCCAGCACGCCGTACCGCCCACGCTCGTGCGCGCGGGCCACCAGCCGGGCCAGATCCAGGACGAGCGGCGCGGCGAGCGCCGAGTCGCAGCCCTGCCAGGTGAACTGGAGGCTCATGCGCACGCGCAGGAACCCCTCGAAGGTCACGTGGTCCCAGGCGGTCTTCCACTCCCCGAGGTCCTCGACGTAGTCGATGTGCGTCTCCCCTTCGACGGGCTCGCCGAGGATGCCGGCGACGGCCCGTTCCTTGGAGAGGGTCTTGCTCGATCGCGCCGCCGGGTCGGCCAGGGTGGCTCCGTCGCCCCCGCCGAGGAGGTTGAGCCCGGACCACGAGCGGACCCGCAGCGACCGCTGGGCGAACATGGGCGCGAGCGCGCTCTTGATCAGGGTCTCACCGGTCTTCCCGTCGCGGCCCGCATACGGCACGGCCCGCAGCTCCGCGAGCTCGGCCAGGGCCGGCAGGGCGGGCCCGGTCGACGGCGTGAACTCCACGTAGCCGCAGCCCGCGCGGAACGCCGCGTAGGCGTAGAGCGAGCTTGCCGGCAGCACGTCGTCGCCCGCGGCGAGTCGCGCTTCGAGGTCGGCCAGGCGCCGGAACTCCGGCCGTGGGGCGGCCGGCGGCTCGGTCGACGAGACATTGACGACGACCACCCGGGCGAGCCCGTGCCGGTCGCGGAAGCCCGCGATGTCGCCGGCCAGGCGGGCCGCGGCCGCCTCCTGGGTGCCGTCGCCGGGAACATGGCCGCGTCTGATCTCCGCGTCGGCGGCGTCGAGATCCTGGGCGAGCAGTCCGGGCAGGCCCGCCGGCACCACTCCCGCCCTGCTCAGCTGTTCAGCGCGCTTCCGTAAGGGGCATTCAGTGATGTCATGGCCACCGAAGACCAGGTCGGCGATCGATACCAGGCCGACCGGGAAGTCAGGAGACTCGGTGACGCATCCCTGGGGTGGTGCAGCGCCCGCCTTGACCGCCGCGGCGCCGAGGGTGGCGGTGGTCGCCACGGATCCGCGTGCTCCGACGAACCAGACACCGACCTCGCGCATGGGGGCTCCTGTTCATCCGCATATACCGGTATGAGTGGACATACCGGTATGCGATTACGCGGATCGTAAAAGTCCTTTTAGCGACGGTCAAGCGTAAGAATGTCGATATTCGTCCTAAGTGCCTTCTCCTCAGGCGGACAGTGCCTGGTCAACGGCTTCGGGCGACAACATGTGCTCGATCATCATCACGGCCGCGCCGACCACTCCCGCACGGTCGCCGAGCTCGCTGACGCGAATGTTCAGATGCTGGGTGGCCAGCGGCAGGGACCTGCTGTAGATCACCTCGCGAAGCCCGGCGAGCAGGTGCTCGCCCGCGCCCGCGAGGTCGCCGCCGAGCAGGATCACGGCGGGGTTGAAGAAGTTCACGATGGAGGCCAGGACGACGCCGACCTCCCGGCCCGCCTGCCGGATCATCTGGATGGCCTCGGTGTTGCCGGCCCGCACCAGGCGTACGACGTCGCGGGTGTCGGCGGCCTCCTGACCACCCGCGCGCAGCCGTGCGGCCAGCGCCGCGCCACCCGCCACCGCCTCCAGGCAGCCGATGTTGCCGCAGCGGCACACCACGTTCTCATCGGACGACGGCACCCGGATGTGGCCGATGTCGCCCGCCGCGCCCTGCGCACCGCGGTGCAGGCGTCGGCCGCTGATGATGCCGCAGCCGATGCCGGTGCCGATCTTGACGTAGATGAGATGCTCGGCCCCGGACTGCCCGGCCCAGTACTCACCCAGCGCCATCATGTTCACGTCATTGTCGACCAGCACGGGGACACCGAGCCGCGCACCCAGCCACTCGGGCACCGGAAAGCCGTCCCAGCCGGGCATGATCGGCGGGTTGACCGGCTTGCCGGTGTCGTGCTCGACCGGCCCCGGCAGGCCGACGCCGACGCCGCACACGTCGGCGAGACGACGGCCGCACTCGGCGAGAAGCTCACGGAACGTGTCGACCAGCCAGGTCAGGACGGCTTCCGGACCGCGGTCGATCGGCATCTCGGCCTCCCGCTCGGCCAGCGTCGCGGCCGCGAGGTCGGTCACGGCGAGCCGGGCGTGCGTCGCCCCCAGGTCGGCCGCGAGCACGATCCGGGCACTCGTGTTGAAGGCGAACGCCGTCGCGGGGCGCCCTCCGGAGGAGATCACGTCGTCGGCCGGCATCACCCAGCGCTGACTCAACAGGGCGTCGAGCCGGAGGGACACCGTGGACCGCGCCAGGCCGGTGAGCTCGACCAGCTCGGCGCGGGTGCGGGCCTGCCCGTCGCGCAGGATGGAGAGCAGAGCCCCCGCTCCAGCCGCCTGGTTGCTTGTGCCGGTCGGCATGCTCTCAGTCAACAGCGCTCCATCCGTCGGGGGATTACACTTCCTTTGCTTTCTCATCCGCCATAATGCCATTTGTGCTTGAGCTTTTGCTTGACCATCGGCATAAGCAACCCCGCGGATCGTGCCGTCGGCCCGGCCCGACTCCGTGGCGTCCAGGCACTTCAGGCCGTCGTAGACGGCGATCTGTCCGGTGGACGCTCTGGTCCACTCGGTTCCGGCAGGGCCGTGGCGGTCTTATCGGGGTGAAGGCAAGTGCTACTGCGGCGGCCTTCTCCAAGGCGAGCGGCAGCAGCACGATAGAGCCGCATGGTGCCGCTCGTACAGCTCGGCGGTGTCACGGCGATGCCCTGGACGGGGGCCGAGGGCCGCGACTTCTCGGCACAGGCCCGATCAACACCCTCGCGGTCATCGCCGAACGGGCTCCGTAGCCGCTGTCCGTGAGACCTGGTTTCCTCGATCCTCAGACCGGGATCCAGTTGCCGTGGAAGCCCGTGGGGATGCGCACCGGGACGTGTACCTCGGCGAGCGGGGGCGCGGCCAGATCGGCGGCGTCCAGGATGGCCAGGTAGCTCGTACCGGCGCCGCGATCGTGGGCGAACGTCATCAGGAAGCCCTCGTTCTCACCGGTCCCGGCCCGGGGTACGAAGACGGCCTCGCCGCAGGTGTGGCCCCGAGGGAGGCGGTGCACCGCCCGTTCGCCGCCGCCGGTGAGGTCGTAGGCGTAGATCTCCGACCGCTCGGGCTCGGCGTCCAGGGAGAAGCTCGTCGTGTAGCCGTAACGGTGGGGCAGCCCGAGCATCGAGTCGGCCACCCGGGGGTATTCGCTGGGCGTGTCGTCGAGCGCTTCCTCGGTGACCGCGCCCGACCTCAGGTCCAGCGTCCAGCGGTACACGACCGGAAGCCCGCCCGCCACGTCGTCGGCGCCGCCGCGCCACAGTGTGGGGACGCGGGTCCCGGTGACGGTGATCGTGTCGCCGTCCGGGTCCTCGAAGGCGTTCATGGTGTGCCACATGTAGCAGGGGGCGACGTCGAACCAGCGTACGGGCGCGTCGTCGCCCGCCGTGCGCGCCAGCACGCCGAACCGGGCGCGGTGCGCGTCGTCCCAGCGCCACGGCGGGCCACCCGCCGCGGCCTGGGCGTGGTCGAAGACGACCGACAGATCCATGAAGATCATGTAGTTTCGGGTGATGGCGAAGTCGTGCATCATCGTCGCGCGCGGCACGTCCACGACCCGCGTCTGCACCACCTCGCCGGCGGCCGAGGCGCGGTAGCAGGTCAGGTACGGCGGGCGTAGCTGGTAGCCGAAGAACAACAGCTCACCCGTGATCGGGCAGGTCTTCGGGTGCGCGGTCATCGGGGTTCGCAGGGCTCCATCGAAGGTGTGCGCCCCGATCGTGGCGAGGTCCGGCGTCACCTCGTACGGGAAGCCGCCCTCCTCCAGGGCGAACAGCCGCCCCGCGTGCGCGATCAGGTGGGTGTTGGCCGTGGTGACCCGGTAGTCGATCCGGCCGGTCTCCTGGTCGAAGGCGAGGGCGAAGCGGGACTGGCCGGGGTGCTCGTACAGCGGCGTGCGCACGTACCGGTTGCGGTACCAGCGCGCCCTGCCGCCGTCGAGCGCGATGGTGTGGATCATTCCGTCGCCCGCGAAGGAGTGCGGCGACCAGCCGGTACGCGGGTTGGGCCCGTTGCGGAAGAACTGCCCGCTCAGCTCGGCCGGGATCTCGCCGACGACCTTGGACGGCTCCAGGGTCACCTCCTCGGCGACCGGCGCGTTGTTGCCCGCGAGGTGCAGCGGCACGGTTTCGGACATGCTGGAACTCCTGTCGGAAGGGGTGGGGACGCCGACAACCGTGCACGAAAGAATCCGCGGACAACAGTCTTGTTCTTCCCGCCCGCCTCAGCCGACCGACAGAGCCCCAGGTCAGAGCCGCCGCAGAAAATCCTGGACACAGCCGCAACAAGGCCATCACCGTCAGGGGCGCGGTGCGTCAGCTCGCGCCGGCTCCTTCACGGAGTCAGGCGCGGCGAAGCGTGAAGTCGTCCACGTCCAGATTCGAGCCGTTGAAGGTGAGGTACAGCCTGACGGGCTTGTCCGGCACGTTGGTCAGGGGGGTCGAGATGTCCTGGTAGGACTCCCACCCGCCGGTGTTGGGCACGGTCACGCGGCCCAGCACCGGTCCGGTCGGCGAGTCCGTGCGGATCTCGAAGCCCCCGGTCGGGTTGACCGAGGCGACGCGGGCGGTGAAGGAGGTGACGCCGGCGAGGTCCACCTCGTCGTAGGCCGCCCAGTCGCCCGGGTTGACGAAGCCGAGCACGGTTCCGCCGTGCGCCGGGGTGTGCGGGTAGGTCTGGACGCCGTTGGCCTGGGACCAGTTCTCCGCCTGGATGACGGTGTCGCCGGTGGACGGCCCGAGTTCCTTGACGCGGATGTTGCGGAAGGAGACGGTGTCGCCGTCGCCGTGGTTCTGGATGCCGATGTGCCCGTCCTTGAGCGAGCGCGCCGGATCGGTGTTGGTGAAATCGTTGATCTTGACGCCGTTGAGCAGCACCTGGACGCGTTCGCCCTCGACCTTGATCTCGAAGGCGTTCCACTGGCCTGGCGGGTTGAGCGCCTTGTCGCGCGCGGCGATGTCGGCGGACTTGAAGCCGTAGATCGCGCCGGTGGTCCTGTCGGCCGCGTCGGTGGCGTCGATCTGGATCTCGTAGCCCTTGCCGACCGCCGACCAGGGGTCGGTGGAGGGCGGGAACCCGATGAAGATCCCGGAGTTGTCGTCTCCGGCCGCCTTCCAGTCGAGCTTGAGCGAGTAGCCCTTGGTGAACTCCTTGGCCTTGTACCAGTACAGGCCCATGCCGCCCGTGGAGGTCAGCGTGGCGTCGGCGTTGGTGAAGCCGCCGGGTCCCGCCTGCTCCCAGCCGGTGGTCGAGCCGTTGTAGAGGGCGGTGTAACCGGCCTCCGGGCGGCAGTCGGCCTGAGCGGTCCCCATCGCGTACGCGATGCCGCCCTTGAGGTGCCGCAGGAACGCCTGCTCCGAGAAGGTCTCCGGGGTGTGGCCGAGACCGGTGTAGAACGAGCGGCCGCCCTGGTAGGTCTTGCACCACGAGATCGGATGGTCGGCGCCCATCTTCCCGCCGCTGTAGGAGGACTCGTCCAGTGTGGCCAGGACGTGCGCCGTGGCACGCGGGTTGGACTTGTAGTCGTACCACTCGTCGGTCCTGGTCCAGGTGGTGCCCAGGTGCGCGGTGGCCGGGTTCGCCCGGTCCTCCACCTTGATCGTGGCCTGCTGCGTCGCCGGGTGGCTGGAGAACCAGGCCCCGGCGAGCTCGCCGTAGAACGGCCAGTCGTACTCGGTGTCGGCCGCCGCGTGGACCCCCACGTAACCGCCGCCCGCCTTGACGTAGGACTCGAAGGCCGCCTGCTGGTCGGCGTTCAGCACGTCACCCGTGGTGTTGAGGAAGGTCACCGCCTTGTACGTGGCCAGATTCGCGGTGGTGAAGGCGCCGGGGTCCTCGGTGGCGGTCACCTTGAACCCCATGTTCCTGATCGCCTGAATGCCGGCGGCGATGGAGTCGTGCCGGAATCCCGTCGTGCGGCTGAAGACCAGGACGTCACCGTCTCCGACGGCGTCGCTGCCGCCGGTCGGTGGGCTGAATCTCTGGTTGGCGCCCCCGTCGCACGTGCGGATGACCAACTGCGCCTTGTCGGCGGCATCAAGGCATTTGCCCAGCGCCTTGATCGTGCCGGCGGCACTGTCCACGGTCCACTTCTGGGCGTTGGTGGCGTTGCAGGTGTAGATCTGCACCTTGGTGCCGTCAGCGGTGTCGGCCCCCTTGACGTCCAGGCATTTGCCCAGCGCCTTGATCGTGCCGGCGGCACCGTCCACGGTCCACTTCTGGGCGTCCGTGCCGTTGCATGCGTACATCTGCACCTTGGTGGAGTCGGCGGTGTTCGCTCCCGCGACGTCGACGCAGCCGCCGGGGCCGCCGATCGGCCCGGTGACAGGCTGCGTCGCGGCCTCGGGCGAGAGGGTGAAGGAGTCGACGTCGAACAGCGCGCCCGCGCCTCCGGTGAAGACCAGGAACAGGCTGTCGGTCCTGGTGGTGACGCCGGTCAGCGCGGTCTCGACGTCCTGGAAGGTCTCCCAGCCGCCGGTCTTCGGCACGGCCACCTTGCCCACCAGCGGCCCGCTCTGCGAGCCGGTGCGGATCTCGATGTCTCCGCCCGCGCCCCCTGAGGAGATCCGGAAGCGGGCGGACCTGGCGGCGCTCAGCTCGTAGGGCTTGAAGGAGATCCAGTCGCCGTTCTCGATGTAACCGACCGTCTTGCCGCCCTCCGCCGCCTGCTTGTCCACCTTCTGGACGCCCGAAGCGGCGGCGTAGTGTTCGGCCTGCCGGTGCCTGGGCTGCAGGATGAGCTCCTTGCTGCCGGTCAGCTTGCCCCTGTCGGTGTAGGAGGCGTTGAACACCGCGAAGATGTTGGCCGCGCTGTCGTGCTCGCCGTCCTTGGGGATGGTCAGCGTGCCCTCGCAGCCGTTGGTGGAGGTGATGGGGTGACCATGGCTGTCGTGACCGAGGATGTAGGTCACCTTCACGGCTGCGCAGTCGATCGTGCCGTCCTCGGGGTCGGTCACGGTCACCTTGAAGGGCACCTTGTCGCCCCACTCGAACAGTTGACCCTCGCGCGGCGTCGGGAAGGCGACCGTCGGCGCGGTGTTACCCACGGTGATCGGCACGCCTGCCGTGCCTGAGTTGCCGGCCGGATCCTTCACCGTGAGCGTCGCCTGGAATTCGCCCTTGGCGGTGTAGGTGTGCGTCGGATTGGCCTGGGTCGAGGTGCCGCCGTCGCCGAAGTCCCATGAGTAGCTCAGCGCCTGGCCGTCGGGGTCGGCCGAGCCCTCGGACGAGAAGACGACGGTCAGCGGCGGCTGCCCTGACGTCTTGTCCGCCGACGCCTGCGCGGTCGGGCTCCGGTCACGGCCCTTGATGTACTCGATGCGATAGAGCGCGGAGTTCTCGTCGCCGCCGAAGCTGCCGGTGCCGTAGTCCAGCACGTAGAGCGCGCCGTCGGGTCCGAAGGCCAGGTCCATCACCTGGGTGCCGCTCCACGGGAAGTTCGTGACGTGGTTGTCGGCGGGACTGACGGCCTTGATCCAGCGGCGGCCGTACTCGCCGAGGAAGACCATGTTGTCCAGATCCTGAGGGAACTTCACCGCGGACTGCAGGTCCGGGTCGTAGTGGTAGACAGGTCCCCCCATCGGCGACTCCGACCCCGTGCCGAACTCGGGCGGGCTGCCCGCGTCACCGCCGTACCTGATCCAGGCCGGTTGCACGGGCGGCAGCTTGGCCAGACCGGTGTTGCGGAAGGAGTTGTTGGTCGGGCCTCCGGCGCAGTCGTACTTGGCTCCGGACGGTCCGGAGGGGAAGGCGTATTCGCTGTAGGTCTCCGCGGGCGTGTTGGTTCCCGTGCAGTAGGGCCAGCCGAAGTTGCCCGCTTGGCTGACCTTGTCGAACTCGACCTGCCCTGATGGCCCGCGATTGGGATCGGGTGCGCCCGCGTCAGGACCGTAGTCGCCGACGTAGACGACCCCGGTCTTCTTGTCGACGCTCATCCTGAACGGGTTGCGGAAGCCCATGGCGTAGATCTCGGGCCGGGTCTTCGCCGTGCCCGGCGGGAACAGGTTGCCCGACGGCACCGTGTAGGACCCGTCGGCGGGATTCACCGTGATCCGGATGATCTTGCCCCGCAGATCGTTGGTGTTGGCCGAGCTCCGCTGGGCGTCGTAGGCGGGGTTGCGGTCGGTCCGCTCGTCGATCGGCGCGTAGCCGGCGGAGTCGAAGGGGTTGGTGTCGTCGCCGGTCGACAGGTAGAGGTTGCCCTGGGCGTCGAAGTCGATGTCGCCGCCGACGTGACAGCAGATGCCCCGATCCGCGGGGACGTCCAGGACCTTCCTCTCGCTCGCCGCATCGAGCGTCCAGTCCGCCTGCAGCGTGAACCGCGACAACCGGTTCACTCCCTGCCAGGAACTCCAGTCGGTGCCGGTCGCCGGTGCGTCACCGCCCGGGGTCGACAGCTTGGGCGCGTAGTAGAGGTAGATGGTCCTGTTGGTGGCGAAACCCGGATCGGCGGCCACCCCCTGCAGGCCCTCCTCGTCGTGGCTGTAGACCGGAAGCGCGCCGACGACCTTGGTGGTTCCGGCCTTGTCGGTACGGCGAAGCGTCCCGTCGCGCGAGGTGTGGAGCACCGACAGATCCGGCAGCACCGCGATGCTCATGGGCTCGCCTGTCTCGGCGGAGCCCTTGGCCAGCGTCACGGCCTGGTAGTCGGCTGGATCGATGGTGTCGTGGGCTCGTGCCGGCAGGGTCAGGGTCGTCATGCCGGAGACGGCCAAGGCTAAGACGCTCAAGCGAGCGAGCCAGCGGGGGGTGTGAGGAAACATGCGCCGTCCTTGATCTCGAGGAGATTGCGGCGAGTTTCATCCGAATTTAGACACAGCGTGCAGCGAAGTCCAGCATCTTTTGTCGAGAAAAATCAGAATAATGCTTATCGATCATCAGATGCCCTTTCAGGCCCACAGACGCTTCCGCGCGCCGTCCCGCACGGACAGCACCCTCCTGTCTTGATAAAATTCCTGGCCACTCAGTCATGACGCGCGTTCACAAGATCTTCAGAAGAGCCAGTAACGATCAGCGGGAGGGGTGGACGTCTCAAGCAGTTATGTCGTTGAAAATGCAACTTGTGCTTGACCATCGTCTTAATCGCCCGCTTCAGCATCCGCGAAATGAGGTCCGTGGCGGCAGGTCCACCCCGGCTCCGCCCAGCGCATCAGCTCGATCACGCCCCAAGTCCGCCGTCGGCCGGTCCCTGACGGTGCCGGTCAGCCAGAACGCGCGCTATATCCGCATCCAGCTGGTGGGGTCGGACCGACCGCTGTCTCTCGGAGCCGACCAACTGGACGCGGACGTAACGGGCCGTGCGGCCGACCGCCAAGGTGAGAGCTCTTTCCACCGCGGCGCTCTGGCGGTGGCTCCACACACTGCTCTGCTTGATGATCTCCGGATCGTCGGAGGCGAAGGGGGTGTCAGAGGCGAACACGTAGAAGTCACGTAGTCGGTTGGCGCAGCAGTCGGTGCGGTTCCACAGCTTGATCGAGCTGATCGGCTGGGAGGAACCCAGGTCCACCTGCCACCACGGGTTGGTCTCCAACGGATTCTCGGAGGTGTGGGTGACCGACCCGAGCCCCAGGTCGCCGTTCGTGGTGCCGTCCACCGCCCTTTCGGCTGACAGTGAATAGCCCGTGCTGGACTGCGTCGCGGTCCTGCCGAGGGCGAGGTTCCCGTCGAGGTTGCGCACGGCCTGTCCGATCACCTTCAGCTGCGCCATCATCAGGTCGGAGATGTGCCCGTTCTTCGGCGCAGGTCAGCGAAGCGCCGTCCGGAATCTACGGTCGTGACCGCCACGCCGTCGAACGCGATCGCGGCGACCGCGCATCATCGGCGATCCATCTCACCGACAGGTGAATGCCAAGAAAATGGGTCTTGTCAGAAAGATGTCGCATGTGCAATTTTACACATCACACAGAGGTCCCGGCCGGCCGCTCTCCTCGCCCCCCAAGGAGAAGGACGGGAAATGTCTGCCCGACGACTAGTAGCCTCGCTACTCAGCGCCATCACTCTCATCGCAGCCGGAGCCGGCACTCCGGCACTCGCCGCAAGCACTGACACGCCGCTCTCCGCGCCCACCCCCCGCAAGCAGGACGGTCGGAAGGTGGACGGCAGGACCAAGATCGCTGATCCCAAGGCACCCGACGCGATCAATCAACGACAACGTCCCGCCGAGAGCGAACCGCTTCTCTCCCCTGCCGAGAACGCGCCGAAAGCGCTCCTGAAGGCGGATACCGCCGCGGCCGCCGCCTGCTCGGTGTCCGACTTCACGAACCACACCGGCAGCGCCCTGGTGTCCGCCATCAAGGCCGCGTCCGTGAGCTGCATCAACTCGCTGTTCGCCCTCACGGGCTCCAACCAGTACTACGCGTTCCGCGAATCACAGATGATCACGGTCGCCA
The DNA here is from genome assembly GCF_024172185.1 of Nonomuraea roseoviolacea subsp. carminata. Lineage (GTDB taxonomy): Bacteria > Actinomycetota > Actinomycetes > Streptosporangiales > Streptosporangiaceae > Nonomuraea > Nonomuraea roseoviolacea. The sequence goes on along the minus strand of NZ_JAMZEC010000001.1, from coordinate 8,386,196 downwards.
ACGCGTTGCGCGCCAACGCCGCCTCGTACGACGGCACCAACGCCGCGAGCACGGAGCAACTGGTGCTCTACCTGCGCGCGGGCTATTACATCCAGTTCTACAATCCCGACACCGTGCCGGCGTACACGAGCTCGATGGCGAGCGCCATCGAGGGCGCTCTGGACACGTTCTACGCCAACAGCCATGCCTACGACGTCACCGACGCCAACGGCGAGACCCTCGGCGAAGCGGTCACCCTGATCGACAGCGCCCGCGAGAACGCCCGCTATCTGTACGTGGTGAAGCGGCTGCTCGACAACTACACCAACGCCTACAACTCGCTCTGGTACCTGCGTAACGCGGTGAACAACACCTTCACCGTCCTGACCCGCGGCGAATGGGTGCCCGGATATCCCGCGGCCGTCCAGGCGGATCCCTCCATCGTGGACAGCCTCTCGAACTTCGCCAGGCAGCACATGGATCTGATCGGCGGCGACTCCGAGTTCATCGACGTCAACGCGGGCGGCGAACTGGCCCGCTTCGTCCAGTACGCCGGCCTGCGTGGCAAAGTACGCCCGCTCGTCACATGGCTGCTGGACAACACCTCCATCACGGGCGCCCGGCAATCGCTGTGGATACGAGTCGCGATCGTCGCCAACGACAAGGATCCCGACAACTGCTCCTCCTACGGCACCTGTGACCTTCCCAACCGGGTGAAGGCCGCGATCCTGCCCCAGAACCACACCTGCTCGCAGGGCGTGCTGCACATCGTCGCCCAGCGGATGACGACGCAGGAGTTACAGGACGCGTGCGCCAGCATGCTCAACCAGAACGCCTACTTCCACAAGATGGTCGAGGACGGCGGACAGCCGGTCGCCAACGACTACAACGCGAACATGGAGATCGTCGTCTTCGCCTCGGCCGGCGACTACCAGCAGTACGCCGGCTACCTCTACGGCATCGCCACCAACAACGGCGGCATGTACCTGGAAGGCGACCCGTCCAAGCAGGGCAACCAGCCGCGTTTCATCGCCTACCAGTGGCCCACCGACAACGGCTTCGCGGCCCGCGTCTGGAACCTCAACCACGAGTACACGCACTACCTCGACGGCCGCTACGACACCTACGGCGACTTCGTGGCCGAGACCGTCAAGCCGAACATCTGGTGGATCGAGGGCGTGGCCGAATACGTCTCCTACTCCTACCGCGACCTCGCGTACACCGCCGCGTTGAACGAGGCGCCCAGGCACACCTACGCGCTCAGCACGCTGTTCGATTCCACCTATGACAACTCCGATGTGAACCGGACCTACCACTGGGGTTACCTCGCCGTCCGGTACATGTTCGAAAAGCACCGCTCCGACGTGACCAGGCTGCTCGGCTACTACCGGGCCGGCGACTACACCACCGCCTACACCTTCACCAAGTCGCTCAACTACAACAGCGACTTCACCGCCTGGCTCGACACCCTCTCCGGCGGCTCAGGCAACAGGCCGCCCACCGCCTCGTTCACGGTGACCACCAGCGGGCTCACCGCCGGCTTCACCGACACCTCGACCGACCCCGACGGAAGCATCGCCTCCCGCTCCTGGACCTTCGGCGACGGTACGTCGTCCACGTCCGCCAACCCCACGCACACCTACACCGCGGCGGGCACCTACACCGTCACCCTGAAAGTCACCGACAACGCCGGCACCCCCGCGACCACGTCCAAGACCGTCACGGTCGGCTCGTCCGGCCTCCCGACCTGCACCGGGTCCAACCCGCAGGCCATGGACAAGAACTGCCAGCGCGCCGACATCTCGGCGGCCGGCGGCGACTACGCCTACTTCTCCATCTACATCCCCGCCGGCACCACGTCGCTGAACATCACGGTCTCGGGCGGCAGCGGCAACGCCGACCTCTACTTCAACCCGAGTGACTGGGCCACGACCGGCGCCTACACCGCCAAGTCCACCAACTCCGGCAACAGCGAGACCCTCACTGTCACCAACCTGAGCCCCGGCACGTACCACTACATCAGCCTCTACGCGGCCAGTGCCTTCTCCGGCGCGACCATCTCCACCCGTTACTGACACACAGTGAAGTACGGCCTCCGGCGCCGCCGGAGGCCGTACCCCTATGGCACAGGCGGCATCCTCCGCAAGACCACCGACCTGGGGTCCTCGATATGACGCGCGGCTCAGGACTCGGGCCTGTCGGCCCAGATGCCCCGTACGTGGCGCAGGTGCCTGCGCATCAGCGAAGCCGCGGCTTCGGCGTCGCCGGAGGCCACGACATCGAGCAGGTCGAGATGCTCGCGGGCGGAGTCGGCGAGTTTGCCTCCCTCGGCCAGGCGGGAGATGCCGTAGAGCCGGGAGCGATGACGGAGCTCGCGGACCGTTCCCAGCAGGTGGGCGTTGCCGGCCAGAGCCAGCAGATTCAGGTGGAAGGCTTCGTCGGCCTCCACATAGCGGACCAGGTCCCCCTCCTCGGCCGCGGCCACGATGGCCTCGGCCCAGGGCCGCAGCCTGAGGATCCGGTCGGCTGGCACCGTCGCGGCGATCTTGGCGATGGTGGGCACCTCGATCAGCTCACGGATCTCGATGATCTCGTCGAGATCCCGCTCGGAGAGCTCGGTCACCCGGAAACCCTTGTTCCGCACCGCGATGACCAGGCCCTCCTTGACCAGATCCAGCATCGCTTCGCGGACGGGAGTGGCGGAGACGTTGAACTGCTCGGCCAGGGCGGGTGCCGAATAGATGACGCCGGGGCGCATCTCGCCGGCGATCAACGCCGCGCGTAACGCGTTGGCGACCTTCTGGCGGATGTTCTCGCGTACCCCGAGATCCGGAAGGTTCAATGGCTCCGACATCACGCCTCACACTTCTGACAATCCACCACCGGTACGGTGTCACATGATGTTAGCGTTCACCACTGTGCACCCGGACGGCCCCGGTCGGATTGTGATCATGATCGGCGGTTCTTCGACTCCGCGAGGGAATCACGCTGAGGTCTCTGCGTAGTGGCAGGCCACCTTTCGTCCTCGTACCTCACGGAGCTGGGGGGCCTCCGACTCGCAGCGGCGCTGAGCGAGAGCGCAGCGCGGGTGGAACGAACAACCAGGTGGTGGAGCCGCGGGCGACGGTGGATCACCGCGCAGGACGATCCGCTCGCGAACCGCTTCGATCTTGGGATCCGCGACGGGTACGGCGGACAGCAGGGCGCGCGTATAGGGATGGGCCGGATCTGAGTACAGGGACGCCGCCGGCCCGATCTCGACGATTCGGCCCAGGTACATCACCGCGACCCGGGTGCATACGTGCCGGACGATCGAAAGATCGTGCGCGATGAACAGATAGGCGAGCCCACGTTCCTCCTGGAGGTCGGAGAGCAGGTTGATGATCTGTGCCCGGATCGAGACGTCCAGAGCCGATACCGCTTCGTCGCACACGATGAGTTTCGGCCCGTTGGCCAGCGCGCGGGCGATTCCGACACGTTGGGCCTGCCCCCCGGAGAACTCGTGCGGGAATCGGTCGGCGTGCTCCGGTGCGAGCCCGACCCTCTCCAGCAGTTCGATCACCTGATCACGGCCGAGCACCCTGCGTGGACCGGCCACGATCTGGTTCACCGTGTGCCGCGGATTGAGCGAGGAGAACGGGTCCTGGAAGATCATCTGCATGGTCCCGCGTAGCGGGAGCAATTCCCGCTGACTCAGGTGCGTGATGTCCTGCCCGTTGAGATGCACGGTGCCCGAGGTCGGCTCCAGCAGGCGGACGATCATCCTGCCGGTGGTCGACTTGCCACATCCCGACTCGCCGACCAGGCCGAGTGTCTCGCCTTGCGCCACCTCGAACCCGACCCCGTCGACTGCCCTGACGCCACCTCGAAACGTCATGGCCAGGTCCCGGACCTCCAGCAGGGGCATGGATTCCGGTACGGTCGGCGCGTCCAGTGCCGCACGCACGCTTTTCATCACATCTCTCCTTCACGGTGGCAGGCGACCTGGCGCACCGTCCCCAGCAGGGCGGGCTGTTCGGTCGCGCAGATGTCCAAGGCCACCGAACAACGAGGATGGAACCGGCACCCGGGCGGGAACGCCGACGGTGAGGGTGGGCTGCCGGGGATCGCCCGCAACCTGCCACCGCCAGACCCCTCAATGCCCCGCCCGAGCCCGGGTACCGACGCGAGCAGCCCCTGCGTGTAGGGGTGCCGCGGGTCATCGAAGACGCGCGCCGAGGCCGCGCGCTCGGCGGCTCGGCCGCCGTACATGACCAGGACGTCGTCGGCGATGCGCGCCACGACGCCCAGATCGTGAGTGATCATGATGATGCCCAGGCCGTACTCGGACTGCAGACGCTGGATGAGCTCCAGGATCTGCGCCTGCACGGTGACGTCCAACGCGGTGGTCGGCTCGTCGGCGATCAACAGGTCGGGCTCGCACGCCAGGGCCATGGCTATCATCACGCGCTGGCGCATGCCGCCCGAGAAGCGGTGCGGGTGTTCGCGCGCACGTCTGCGCGGCGCCGGGATGCCCACTTCGCCGAGCATCTCGACGGCGCGTTCGTGCGCGGCCTTGCGTGAGGCCTTCTTGTGCAGCCGGTACGCCTCGGCGATCTGCTCCCCCACCGTGTAGAAGGGATGCAGCGACGAGAGCGGGTCCTGAAAGATCATGCTCATGCGTGCGCCACGCAGCGATCGCAGTCGTCCTTCCGGCGCTCCCACCAGCTCCTCACCGTCGAAGGTGACGGAGCCGGTGACGCTCGCGCCCCGAAGCAGTCCCATGATCGCGAGCGTGGAGACGGACTTGCCCGAGCCGGACTCCCCGACGATGCCCAGCGTGCGTCCGCGATCCACGGTGAACGACACGCCGTCCACCACGCGCACGCGACCGAAGGCGACCGACAGGTCGTCGACGCGCAGGAGGCTCATGTGTACCTCACCCGAGGATCGATGACGCCGTAGAGGAGATCGACGACGAGATTGGCCAGCGTGATGAAGAGAGCCGCCAGCAGGGTCACGCCGAGCACCACCGGCTGGTCGGATTTGCCGATCGCGTCGAACGTGAGCTTGCCCAGCCCGGGAAGGCCGAACATGGTCTCCGTGATCATGGCTCCGGCGAGCAGTCCGCCCAGGTCGATACCGAAGATCGTGAGGATCGGCGTCATGGTCGAGCGCAGGCCGTGCTTGACCACGACGGTCCGCTCGGGCAAGCCCTTGGCGCGTGCTGTCCGGATGTAGGGCTCGGCCATCGTCTCGATCATCGAGGCGCGCGTGAGCCGGATGTACATGGCGGCGTACAGGGCGGCGAGCGTGATCCACGGCAGGAGCAAACTGGCGGCCCACGCGGCGGGGTTGTCCAGGACTGGCTGGTAGTCGGGGAAGGGCAGCAGCTCACCCTGGAGGATCACGAAGTAGATCAGCAGGGCGGCGATGAGATAGACCGGTGCCGACGTCGTCGCCAGCGCGGACAGCACGATGCCCCGATCCAGCAGCGATCCCTTGCGCAGGGCGGCCATGATCCCCAGGACCACGCCCACCACCAGCCAGAGCACGGCGGCACCGGCCGCCAAGGAGGCGCTGACCCCGAGGCGGTCGAGCAGCAGATCCCAGACGGGGCTCGCGTACTGCCAGGAATAGCCGAAGCAGGGCGCGGCGCATTCCAGGCCCGAAGTCCCCAGGGTACGGCCGGCGAAGATTCCGGTCAGATAGGACACGAACTGGGCGAGCACGGGCTGGTCGAGACCCATCGCGTGCCGGACGTCGGCCAGTCGTTCGGTGGTGCAGCTCTTCCCGCACGCGTCCAGTGCCGGGTCGTCGGGCAGCAAGTAGAAGATGGCGAAGGTGATGGCGCAGATGACCAGCAGGATCAAGGCGATCGCAGCCAAGCGACGAAGCGCGTAGACGATCATGATCGCACCGCCTTCGGATCGAAGGCGTCACGCAGGCCGTCACCGAGCAGGGTGCAGGCGAGCACGGTGAGCCCCAGGAACGCGCAGGGCACCGCCAGGTAGACGGGATCCGTCATGAACCAGCCGCGGGCGTTGTTGATCATCTGTCCCCAGGACGGGGTGGGCGGTCGCACGCCGACGCCGAGAAAGCTGAGTGCCGCCTCGGCCCCGACGTAGGCGGGGACGGCTTGCGTCGCGTAGACAAGGATCGGCGCGGTGAGGCCGGGAAGGATCTCCTTGACAAGGATGTAACCGGTCATTCCACCCCCGACTCGCGCGGCCTCGACGTACTCGCGGTGCTTGATGGTCAGGACCTGTCCCCGCACGATCCTGGCCACGACCGTCCAGCCGAAAATCGAGAGAACCGCGACGAGCAGGACGATGCGGTTGACGTCACGGACGACCGACAGGATCGCGATCATGAAGATGAGGCTGGGGAAGGACATGAGGAGGTCCGTGATCCGGCTGATCATCGTGTCCGCCCAGCCGCCGAGGAAGCCTGCGAGCAGGCCGAGCACGAGACCGGTGACGACGGTGATCGCGGTGGCGAGCATCGCGATCAGCAGCGAGATCCGGCCGCCGTACAGGATGCGGCTGAGCACGTCGCGGCCGGTCACCGGCTCGACTCCGAGAAGGTGCTCGGTGTCGATGCCGCCCCAGGCTCCCTTGGGGAGGCCACCCATGTTCGGGTCGATGGCCGTCTTGTCGAAGGTCTCCGGAGCCCAGCCGGTCCACGCGGTGATCACGGGGGCCAGGGCGGCCAGGAGGACCAGTGTCAGCACGACGACCAGCCCGGCCATCGCCGGGCGATCCTCGCGCAGCCTGGCGAGTGCGAGCCGGCCGGGCGACCGCGCGGCCCGTGGCGTCGTCGCGGCGACCTCGCGTGCCGCCACCCTCACGATGACTTCTTCACGCCGATCACGGCGTAGTCGAGCTGGGCGGCCCAGACCGGGTGGTTGACCGCGCCGACGACGTCCTTGCCGGTGATGTAGCCGCGCTTCTCCAGGTACAGCGGCGCCTGCGGGAGCTGTTGCATGATCTGCGCGTCGAGATCCCGCCAAGCCTTCTTGGACGCCGCCGGATCGGTGATGGCGTAGATCTCGTCGATCTTCTTGTCGATCGCCGGATCCTTGAAGAACGCGACGTTGCCGCTGTTACCGGTCTGCTTCACGCTCCGGCCGTCGAACAGCGGGGGCAGGAAGCTCGACCCGTTGGGATAGTCCGGGCACCAGCCGTAGGTGGCGAGTTCGTCGGCCTTTCCCTGATCCCCGATGGTGTCGTAGTACACGGAGGCGTCCACCGGGTTGATCTCGACCTCGATGCCGATCTTCTTCAGGCTCTCCTGGATCGACACCTCGACGGGGGTGCTCGAACCGGTGCTGGCGGTGAGCTTGAGTTTGAGCGGAGTGGCGACTCCGGCCTCGGCCAGGAGCGCTTTGGCCTTCGCGACGTCACCGGTGGGCGGGATCTGGAACACGTCCTGCGTGGTCCCGTCGGTCATCGCGGGCGGTAAGTAGGCGGTGGCGATGTCGGCCATGTTCGGCCCGCCCATCGCCGTCTGCACGGACTCCTTGTCGATCGCGCTGTAGATCGCTTGTCGTACCTTCGGATTGTCCAGGGGCTTCTTGTTGAGGTTGAAGACCAGCGTGCTCGTGCAGCCGGTCGGACCTGTGAACAGACGTTCCTTCGCCTGGGGGTTGGGCAGGATCTTCGACAGACTCTGCGGTCCGGCCGAGCCCCACGGCACGCTCGTGGCATCCTCGCCCGAGCTGGCGATGAGCCTGTCGGTGATGGTGTCCTTGTCCTGCCCCTGCTTGACGTGGATCTTGTCCGGCAGCGCCAGCCGTACCGGGTCGGTTCCCTGGTCCCAGTGCTCGTTGCGCGTCAGTACGAGTTCCTTGCCGCGCTCATACCCCTCGATCTTGTAGGGCCCGGAGGAGAAGGGCCGGTTGTCGTACTCGACCTTGGTGTCCTTCGCCTCGGGCACCGGCGAGAAGGTCGGCAGAGTGACGGTGTAAGGGAACTCGCCCGCCGCTCGCTTGAGCCTGAAGATGATGGTCTTGTCGTCGGGGGCCTCCACCGACGCCAGATGCCTGCCCCCGTAGGGCCCCTTGTACTCGGTGCCGCCGACAAGGAGCCGTTGCGCGTAGTCGGGGCCACCGCTGATGTCGGGCGCCATGGAACGCTCGACGTTGTGCTTGATGTCCGCGGCCTTGACGGGTGTGCCGTCCTCGTATTTCAGGCCGTCCTTGAGGGTGAACTTCCAGGTCTTGCCACCGTCCTCGGAGGTGCCGAGGTCCGTGGCCAGATCGGGCACGATCTCCGAGCTGCCCGCCTTGAAGGTGACGAGCGTCCGGTAGAGCAAGCGGGTGCCGAACATGATGGCCGGCATGGTCCAGTTACGTGCAGGGTCCAAGTGGTCGAAGTCGCTGACGGCCAGGACGGTGAGCGTCCCGCCCTTCGTGACCGCGGAGGATGCTCCGGACTTCGGTGCGGCCGCCTTCCCGCCTCCTCCGCAAGCTGCGGCTGACAGGAGCACTGCGATCGCCAGTAAACCGATCTTCTTCGACATGGCCACTCCGTGTGGGCGTCGGACGGTGTGACATGTAAAATAGTAGTGTGAAATAGTAGAGGCAATAAGCGTTACGGAGCCGTGTCCTGGCGAGGCTTCCGCGCCTCCGTCGCCGCCGAAGCGCCCTCCCCCAGGCGCAACCGCCTGACGGCCCACTCACCTGACAGAAAATGGGTCTTGTCAACCCCTGTCGCGTGTGAAATTTTACACCTCACATTGTGGTCCGCACCCTTCGATGGCTCCTACTCTCCCCCCGGTCCGCCTATGTCCAGAGCCACCTCATTAATCTCTTGGCTCTGGATGCGAAGGACACAACAGCATGCAACTGGAACTTCGGCACTTACGTACGGTGGTGACCATCGCCGAGGCCGGCAGCCTCAGCCGTGCCGCGGCCCGTCTTGGCGTCTCCCAGCCCTCACTCACCGCTCAGCTCCAGCGCATCGAAGAGTCGCTGGGCGGCCGGCTGTTCCACCGCAGCCGTTCGGGTGTCACGGTCACGCCATTCGGCCAGTTCGTCCTGACCCGCGCCCGCGCGGCTCTCGTCACCTTCGACGAACTGCTCAAGGGCGAGCACGTCGATGCGGAGCTCAGCCCCATCCGTCTCGGCGGGTACGCCACCCCGATGCTGAGCGGCCTGCTCAGGCGCCTCGACGATGCCCTGGGAACGGCCTTCACCGTTCATACGGAGCACTCTCCGCGCCTGCTGCTCGACCTGCTCGCCGCTCGCCGCCTGGACGCCGCCACCCTGATCGACTATCCCGGTCACGAACTGCCCTCGGTGCCGTCCGTGGACATCCGCACGATCGGCACCGAGCCCGTCTTCATCGCGATCAACAGCCGTCACCCGCTCGCCTCCCGGCCGGAGGTCTCCCTGACCGACCTGGCCGGCGAGGACTGGGTGATATCGCCGCCCGACGGCGCGGGCTGGCCGGAATATCTGCTGACCGCCTGCCAGGAAGCCGGATTCACCCCGCGGATGGTGCACGTGATGGTCGAGGTGGCCATGGTCCGCGATCTGATCGCCAACCATCGTGCGATCTCGCCTTGCATGGCCACCTTCGGCGCCGAGGCCGACATCACCGTCCGGCCGCTGGCGGGTACTCCGTTACGCGTACGACACCTGATCGCCTGGCGGCGGGAAGGGCTCCTGGCCGGGCGCGGTGACGAGTTGTGGCGGTTGGCCACGGATGCTCACCGCGAAGCTCTGGCCGGCCAGCCCCACCACGCCGCCTGGCTCGCCCGAAGCGGCTCCCTTCCTCAGGCCGAGTGAGTGATCGTCGAGCTGTCGGGACAGCGCTCCGATCAGCCGGTCTTCGCGCGGATGGCTCTGATCATGGCGTTGAGCCCGATCGTGTTGAACGGGCGCCCCAGACTGCGCATCAAGGAGTTCTCCGAGGGACGGTAGATGCCGTACAGGTAATATCTGGCGCCCTCGTAGGTGCCGATCACACCGCCGTCGGGAGTGGGCTGACCGAGATACTGGTACCACTTGAGCCGGTAGTCCCGCTGGGTCTCGGCAGGGTAGACGCTGACGTTCTGTTCGTAGGGCTCGCCCCCGGTGTAGCGGCCGTAGGGGTAGTCGTACTCGTCGGCGAGATCGGCCATCGAGTGGCCGAGCTCATGGGCGACGATCCATCCGGAACTGGTGTTGCCGCCCGAGGCCGTGGCGACGCCGCCGCCGGCTCCCCCGTACTTGGTGGAGTTGCCTAACGCGAGGATCTGATCGGCCTGGGGGGCGTTGGCCGCGTAAGCCCGGGCCGCGTTCTCGTTCACGCACAGGAGGCGTTCGGTCCCCCCGCACCAGAACCCCATCCCGAGGGCGGTGTTACGGGAGATGCCCTGGGTCGGGTCGTTGTCGACTCCGGACTGCGGGGAGATCACGTCGACCATCCACACGTTGAAGGAGTTCTTGTACGTCCTGAACGGCTCCACCGTCTGGAGGAACGCCCACTTCTCCGCCGCGTGCGCGTGGAAGAGCCCCAGTTCGGAACTGGTGTAGCCGTCGCCCACGAAGACCAGGTCGAACCGCTGAGCGGACGGCCCGGTCTGCTGGAGCGCGGTCACGTTCGCCGGCGGCGGGACGGCGAACGACGTGCGTGGCTGTGCACGCTTGGGGATCTTCACCTGCTGGATCGTCCCGTCTTCGGCGAACACCTCCACCCATTCGGTCGGCTGTCCGGCGGAGTTCGGGCGAGGCTCGGCGAGGGCTGGGCTGACGGTCAGCGCACTGATCAACAGCGCGCTCGCCACCATACAGAGTGCATGGCGCATGGGGACTCCTTGTGCTGGGGGGTCTTGTCCCAAGCGTGGGCACGCTGCTCCAGCGTGGATAATCCCGCTTGCCATAGCTCCCGAACTATGGGCGCGCGTCCTGCCTCCGAGCCGCAAAGCACGTCGGGCATCGTTAGCAATGTGATATTGCACTGCATGTCGATGGCTTCTAACGTCCCTCTTGGCATTTCTCCGCCCCCCGCTGAGAGGAACACCGTGTCGAAGCATCTCTTAGCCGCCATCGGGCTTGTCGCGGCGACGACCCTGGGAGGAGGGATCATCGGCGACCAGCCGAGCGGTGCCCGTTACGAGCCGCGGCCCGCTGATCACTACCTCAACTACGACGACCCGCTGGTCGCCCCCGACCCCCTCGAAGAGCGGCCCGGCACCAAGCGGGCAGCCACGCCCCGACCCCTCAAGGGCACCACCGAGGGCAACCCGGTGACTGCCAGGGTGCTGGCCGCACGGCAGGACGAGGCGCTGCGCACCGGGCAGAACCCGTTCGAGTTCATCTACAAGAAGTCAAAGGTCACCAAGACCGCGAAGCTGCTGACGTTACTGGTGGAGTTCAGCGACACCGCCGGAGACGATTTCTCCGGCTACAGCCATCCGAAGACCACCGGGGACCAGAACGACTGCGTCACCGAGCCCCCCGGAGCCAAGATCGGCGGGCCTCTCCACAACCGGCTTCCCGACCCGGCCGCCAGCGGCAAGGACAACTTCACGTACTGGGTGAAGGACTTCAGCACCAAGCACTACAACGACATGCTCTACTCCGACCGCGGCATCACCGAACGGGTCCGTACCGACCTCACCGACCCGCGCGACGGCAAGAAGGGCATCGATGTCTCCGGCAGCCTCAAGGGCCTGTACCAGGAGATGTCGAAGGGCGCGTACACGATCACCGGTGAAGCCGTCGGCTGGCTCACGCTCCCGCATTCCGAGGCCTACTACGGCGCCGGCCGCTGCGGACAACCCGTCCAGGACAACGCCGGTCACCCGAGCAACCCCCGCTACCCGAACGGCGCCCAGCAACTCCCGGTCGACGCCGTCAACGCCCTCGCCGCCCGGAATCCGAGCTTCCCGTGGGCCGACTACGACATCGAGGACGTGGGCGACGCCGACCGCGACGGCGACTTCGCCGAACCCGACGGCGTCATCGACCACCTTGTCATCGTGCACGCGGGCGAGGACAAGCTGGCCGGGGGCGGCGCACAGGGGACGTTCGCCTTGTGGGCGCACTCCAGCACCGTCCAGGGCGGCTCCACGATTCCCGGGACAGGTATCAAGATCTCCAACTACATCATGCAGGGCGAGAACGCCGGGGTCGGCATCTTCGGCCATGAGTACGGCCACGACCTGGGCCTGCCCGACCTCTACGACAGCCAGGGACCGAGCAGCGACAGCAGCGTCGGCTTCTGGGACCTGATGTCGGCCGGCTCGCACACCGGAGTGCTGTTCCAGTCGATGCCCACGCACATGGGCCTGTGGGACAAATGGATCCTCGGCTGGGCCAACCCGAAGGTGATCGACCCCGGCTCCCGCACCCAGTACCTGACGCTCGGGCAGGCATCCCGTACGCCGAGGTTCACGCAGGACGGCGTCATGGTCAACCTGCCCGACAAGGAGTTCCCGCTGACCACTCCGCACAGCGGGAGCAGGGCCTGGTGGTCGGACAACACGCAGAACTGGGCGGACGTGCGGCTGAGCCGTACGATCCAGGTCCCCGCGGACGCGCGCTGGTGGATGTGGGACAACTACGTCATCGAGAACGAGTGGGACTACGGCTTCGTCGAGATCTCCACCGACAACGGGGCGACCTGGACCGAGCAGAAGATCTACAACGAGGCGGGACAGCTCGTCTCGACTGACGACGGCTACGGCGACCCCAACGGGAGGCTGCGCGACTACGGCCACAAGAAGTACGGTCTGACCGGCACGTCCGGCGGCTGGCGGCACGACTACGTCGACCTGTCGGCGTACGCGGGCAGGACCGTCCAGTTGCGGCTGCGCTACGCCACCGACGCCAACACCAACGAGCGCGGCTGGCTGGCCGACGACTTCTCCCTGACCTCCTCGGGTGCCACCGTCTGGAGCGACGACGTCGAGGGCGGCGCGAACGGCTGGACCGCCATCGCCGGATCCTTCGCGAACACCAAGGGGCCGGGCTGGACGCTCAATGACGGCATCGCCAGGACCAAGCACTACTACTTCGCCGAGTGGCGCAACACCGATGGCTTCGACAAGGGCCTGGCCTGGGGATACGACCACACCATCAGCCGGGACGGCATCCAGAACGTCGAACGCGTCAAGTACAACGCGCCGGGCCTGGTGGTGACGTACGGCGACGCCCGCTACGAGTGGAACGACGTGGACGCCTACCGGTACGACCCTCCCTCGATCGGGTCCAAGGGACGGCTGCTCGTGCTCGACTCGCATTTCGATCCGCTGCGCCGTAGCGGAGAGGGCGCCGAGCACGATCCCACCTGGCACAAGAACATGACCGCACGCATCCAGAGCTCCAACGCGGCGTTCACCTTCTTCGGCACCTACCCGCAGCGGGAATGCCTGGAGGACTCGGCCGTCTACTGCACCAGCCTTCCCGCACAGAGTCCGGTCACCCGCTTCACCGACGCCAAGACGTGGTACCCCGGTCTGGAGATCAGGGACGGGCAGCCTGTGCTCCGCAACGGGGCGGCGTCCGTCGTCGTGCCGTCGTCGGGCGGCCAGCCGTACACGACCCGGGTCGTGCACGCGGACGGGACCCCGGCCGGCGAGTTCTACGGACAGGAGCTCAACGGGCACAAGCTCGGCACCGGAAACCCCGGTGACGAAGGAAAGGCGCTGGGCGTACAGCTCCGCCTGGTCGCTCCGCTCCCCGGCGACATGGGAGCGGTCGTGGAAGTCACCGCGGCCGAGAAGTAGAAGGGACGCTCCGAAGGGGCCGCACAGGTCATCCGTGACGGCCCCTTTCGTCGTGCTCACCCCGCTTCCGCGCGTTGATCACCTGCAGATCTGACGTGCTCTCCAGTCGAGGACTTGAACTTCGGCGAGGGACAGAGGTCGGTCGGAGCCGACGAGCTGAGGGACGACGGCCCGGACGACCCTGTCGCACGCATGACGCCCTGTCCCTTCCGTGAAAGACCTTCAGCGACTCACCTCCGAGAGGCGGAGGAGCGTCCCGGCTGGGCGAGGGCGCCGGGGAGGTGTCTCACCCGTCCGGGGCGGGGAGGAGCACCCGGCCGGCGGGGCGGCGCAGGATCTGGGCGGCGGGGCCGTGATCGATCAGGCGGCCGTCGTGGAGGACCGCGACCCGGTCGGCGATCCGCGCGGCCAGGGGGAGGTCGTGGCTGATGACCATGAGAGTCACGTCGAGGGCGGTGAGCAGGTCGAGCACCTCGGCCTGGGTGACGGGGTCGAGGCCGGAGGTGATCTCGTCGCAGATCAGTACGTCGGGGCGGGCGAGCAGGGCGCGGGCCAGGGCGGCGCGCTGGAGTTCGCCGCCGGAGAGCGCGTGGGGGCGTCGCCGGACGGTGTCGTGGCCCAGGCCGAGCCTGGTGAGGACCTCCACGGCCTCTTCCCTGGCGGTGGTCACGGGCTGGGAGCGCAGGCGTACGGCGGTCCGGGTGACCTGGTCCACGACGGCGCGGTAGGGGTCGAACGAGGCCAGGGCGTTCTGGAAGACGTACTGGACGCGGGCCAGGTCGGTGCGGTCGCGGCGCCGGGGCAGGGGGCGGCCGGCCAGGCGTACGACGCCGGAGGACCAGGGGCGCAGGCCGGCGACGCAGCGGGCGAGCGTCGTCTTTCCGCTGCCCGAGCGGCCGACGACGGCCAGGCGTTCGCCTCGGGTGACGTCGAGGCTCACCTCGCGCAGGACCCCGGCGCGGAGATCTTCGATCTCCAGGAGGGCGACCGGTTGCGCGCGGGGCTCCGGCGCGCGGGGGCGCGCGGTGACCAGAGCCTTGGCGTACTCGGTACGCGGGGCGTCCAGGACCGTGGGGCCGGACTCGACGACGCGGCCGTCCTTGAGGACGACGACCTGGTCGGCCAGCTCCCGTACCAGTTCGAGGTCGTGGCTGAGCAGGACGACGGCGATGCCGAGCCCGGACAGTTCGGCGGCCACCTCGGCCCGGGTGACGGCGTCCTGGCCGGTGGTCGGCTCGTCGGCGACGATCACGGAAGGGCCGGCCAGCAGGGCGTGGGCCAGGACGAGCCGCTGCTGCTGCCCGCCGGACAACTGGTGGGGGAAGCGTCGCAGGAAGTCACGGTCGCCGGGCAGGCGTGCCCTGCGCAGGGCCTCGGGCACGGCCGTGCCGTGGCGCGCCGCGATCTGGCGGAGCACGGTGCCGACGCGCAGCACCGGGTTGAGCGCGGTCGCCGGATGTTGCGGGATGAATCCAACAGTTCCGGGCGGCGGGGGCTGCTCGGCGGTGATGGGGCGCCCGGCCACCGTGATGCGGCCGGTGACGCGGGCGCCAGGTGGGTGTTCGCCGAGCAGGGCGAGCGCGGTGGTGGTCTTGCCGCTGCCGGACGCGCCGACCAGGGCCAGGGTCCGCGCGGCGGGCAGGGTGAAGCTGACGCCGTCCACCAGGGTCCGTCCGGGTACGGTGACCGTCAGATCGTCAACGTGGAGCATGATGGGCTCTCTTCAGTACGCGGTCCACGGTGAGGTTCAGCCCGACGGCGAGCATGACGATCATCAGTGCGGGGGCGAGCACCGCCCACGGGTTGAGGAAGAGCCCGCCCCGGTTGCGGTCGATCATCACCGCCCAGTCGCCCGCGTCCGGCGGCACCCCGACGCCGAGGAAGCTCGCGGCGGCGATGAGATAGAGCGAGCCGGTCAGCCGGGTGCCCGCGTCGGTGGCGAGCACCCGTGCCATGGAGCGGGCGACGAACCCGATCGTGATCCGCCACCAGCCCTCGCCCTGCAGCCGCATGGCATCCACGGCCGGGCGGCTGCCGGCCTCCACGGCGCAGGCGCGTACGAGGCGGGCGATGTCGGGCAGGTGGACCAGCATGACGATCAGGACGAGCGCGCCGTCGGGGGCCAGGGCGGCGGTGAGCATGGAGACGGCGGCGCGGGCCTTCATCGAGCCGACGCCGAATCCCTCCAGCTTCGCCCAGAACCCGCCGTGCGGGTGCGGGAGCGGGGTGGTGATGCGGGCCAGCGGCGTGCCTCCGGCCAGGGACAACAGGTCCTTCATGGCCGCTCCCTGTAACGGAAGACGACGGTGTCGCCGCCGTCGAGCCAGAAGAACGGGTACGGCTCGGCGGACACCGCCGTGACTCCCGCGCCGAGGAAGTGCGGCAGGATCGCGCTGCCCGTCTGGGCGTACATCACCAGCGGCTTGCCCCGGTCGCGGGCATGGCCGAGAAGGACGGAGAAGCTCCCGTTGCCCAGGGTCATCCCCGAGGCGAGCACACAGTCGCAACCGTCCAGGGCCTGCGTGACGTCGGTGGTCACCGGCTCGCCCCACTCGGTGGAGCCGCCCTTCAGGTCGCACGGCACGTAACGCACACCCCGCTCGCGCAGGCGGTGTAGCAACGAGTTGACCACGCCGACCACGAGGACCCGCTCGGCGTCAGCGGGCACCAGGTCCGTCACGGCCGCCGCCCGTGCCAGGGACTTGTCCAGGGACGTTCCCGCCGGCACGGTGACCCGCTCGCCCCAGTGGGGACGGGACGACATCAGGTAGGCGTCGAGCGCGGCCACGCGGATCGCCGGCGCCTGATGGGCCAGCAGGTCGGCGACGGACGCGCCGACGCACTCCTCGACGGTCACGTCGGCGACCTCGTCCGGCTCGACGGCGCAGGAGCCCACGGCCCGGCCCACCCGCAGGCTGACCACGTGATTGCGGTAGGCGCGGCCACGCGAGTCGTGCCGTACGCCCTGCCTGGTGGTGAAGGCGGTGCTGACCCGCTCCTTCGCGGGTTCCGGGCCCAGTTCGCCGGCGAGTGCCCGCCTGGTCAGCGTCGTCAGGTTCATCGTTCGTACTCGACCTTCAGCGCCGCGACCAGCGCCTCCGCCCGCGTCCCGGCGTCGCCCCCCACGAGGTCGGTCACCATGACGTGGCCGAGGTAGCCGTTGTTGCTCGTGGGTTCGCCCGCCTGATGACCGGCCGGCCGGACCGACCAGTCGACGACGTCGGGGGCGGCGGCGAGCTCGCCGGTCCCGTGCACGGCGGCGATCCGCCCGGCGCGTTCGGGCAGCAGGAAGGCGATGGCGGCGCTGCGCACCCCGGTCTCGGCGGGTGTGAGGCCGGGCCGCTCCCCGGCGGCCAGCCTGGCGTGGACCATCGGCAGGTCGATGCCCGTGACCCGGCGGACCAGCTCGGTGATCTGGTTGCCCGCCGGGCGCGGATTGACCTCGATCAGCGCCGGGCCGGCCGGGGTGAGGCGCAGCTCGGTGTGCGCCACACCCAGCTCCAGGCCCAGCGCCTCGACCGCCGCCACCGCGGTCTCCGCAGCCTGCCCGGCCAGGGCGGCGTCGAGGCCGGCGGGGAACACGTGACCGCTCTCGACGAACCACGGCTCACCGGCCAGGCTCTTGCCGGTCACCCCCACCACGTGCACGTCGCCGCCGGAGCTGACCGTCTCGACGCTCACCTCCGGCCCGGTGAGCAACTCCTCCAGCAGGACGAACGGCGCCCGCCGCCGGCCGCGCGCGTTGACGGGGAACCCCTCGAGGGCGAGGAAGGCCGCGCGCAGGCCGGCCTGGTCGTGGGCCTTGCGTACGTACATCCCGCCGCACAGATCGACCGGCTTGACGACGAGCGGGTAGCCCAGGCCGTCCGCCGCCTCCACGGCCTCCTCCCAGGTGGCGGCCCGGGCGAACCGGGGGCCGGGGACTCCGGCGTCCCGGAGGGCGACGCGGGCGAGGTCCTTGCGACAGGCCCGGCGTACCGACTCCGGCGAGGGGCCCGGCAGGCCGAGGCGGGCCGCGACCTCGGCCACGGCGGGCAGGTAGTAGTCGCACGACGACAGCACGCCGTCGAAGCCGAGCGCCTCGTGCAGCCGCTCCACCCATGGAAGCAGCTCCGCGAGGTCGTTGGTCTCGGCGGTCAGCACATGGTCGGCCGCCAGCAGCGGGTGCGACCGGGCGCCGGGCGAGGCGCGCAGGTAGTGGTGCAGGTCGCGGGTGAGGAAGGTGAAGCGGTGCCCCGCGTCGCGGACGGCGCGTGGCAGCAGCGTGCTCATCGCCCCGACCCAGCTTTCGATCATCAACAGGTGTGCCATGCCATCTCCTCTGGCCGGATGTCGTGAAAATGATTACCATTCCTGTCATGGCACTGCAATCCGGACATGGAGACCTCCCGCCCCGCGCCAGGGGTCTCCCGAGGACGGCGGTCGCGGTGATCATGCTGTGACCAGCGGTCCGCCGCCAGGCGACGAGAACGTTCACGCGCCACGGACGCTCCTCAGGTGGGTTCCGCCAAGGAGAACCGACCTGACCGCTTCATTTATGAGCAATGCTCATGTATGGTCGCCGACACTATGGAGAACCGCTGGCTGTCGCCGATCGCCGTGGTGGTGCTGGCCGCCGTCACCGCGCTGGGTGCGGTGTTCGACCCGTCGGGGCTGGCCGCGCCGTACACGTGGACGGGCGCCGACCTGCTGCCCGTCGCCGGGCTCTGGCAGGTGGCCGCGCCGGCCGTCTACGTGCCGCTGCTGCTGGCGGGAGTCGGGACGCTGACGTGGGTGGTCGCGCGCGGACATGCCCCGCTGCGTACCGCACTGCTGGTGTGGGGCGCGGTGGTGTGGTCGGCGATGGCGGCCAAGCTGGTGATGTCGCTGGTGATGGCCTTCGGTGACGTGGTCTACCTGATCTGGTCGACCGGCTTCACCGGCGTCAAGGCGGCGGTCTTCGGCCTGCCGGTCCTGGGGGTCACCTGGCTCGCCCAGCTCCCGCGCCGCCGCCCTTCGAGCTCGACCTCCCCGCCTTCCTCGGCCGCCCCTGCCGCGGCCTCGGCGGCGTTCGCGGCGGCGGGGCCGGGGTGGACGGCGGCGGGGACGGCCGTGGTCCTGGGGGCGTCGGTCGGCGGGGTGTGGTGGGGCGGCTCGCCCGTCGGGTACGCCATCGGCGACTCCCCGCTCGCCCCGGCGCCCGAGGCGGGACCGCTGGGCTGCCTCGCCGCCGTCACCCTGCTGGGCGTGACGACCTGGGCGCTGCACCGCTGGTTCGGCGCCACCACCGCGCCGCGGCCCGTCGTGGCCGGGCTCTCGGCGCTGGGGGCGGCCGCGGCGCTGGGCCTGGTCGAGGTGGCGATCGGGCTCCCCGGCGACCTGTCGGGCGGCGACACGTTCTGGGCACCGGCGCTCATGCTCCGCCTCGCCCCCACGCTCTCCTTCGGCGCCCTCCTCGCCCTCGCGACGGCAGCCCTCGTCGCCCTTCTTCCGGTGCGCACGGGCGTCAGCGCTTCCGCGCCGATACCGATGATGGCGATCGTGGTCGCGGCGGCGCTCGCCGTACCGCTCCTGCGGCCCGCCACCACCACCGCGCCACCGCCGCGCACCAAGGGCCTGACGCTCTCAGCCGACCGCAGGATCGTCGACGCCGACGGCAACGAGGTGCTGCTGCGTGGCGTGAACGTCAACCAGCTCGAAGACTACTTCCAGAAATTTCCGGACAAGGCGGTGACGCGACCGCTCACCGAAGCCGACTTCGCCGGCATGGAACGGATGGGTTTCAACGTCATCCGCCTCGCCCTGTCCTGGTCGGCCCTGGAACCCCGGCCCGGCCACTACGACCCGGCCTACCTCGCCAGGATCTCCTGGGCCGTCGAGACCGCGGCCAAGCACGGCCTGCGCACGGTCATCGACATGCACCAGGACGCCTGGGGCAAGGGCGTCGCCGCCGCCCCCGGCACCACCTGCGACAGCGGTTCCCCGATGCACGGCTGGGACGGCGCCCCCTCGTGGGCCGACCGCTTCGACGGCGCCCCCAGGTGCGAGTTCACCGGACGCGACATCTCGCCGGCCGTCGCCCGCGCCTTCACCAACTTCTACCAGGACCGGGACGGCATCCAGACCCGCCTGGTCGCCGCCTGGGGCATGCTGGCGGAGCGGTTCGCGAACGAGCCGATGGTCGCCGGATACGACCTGCTGAACGAGCCCGGCTTCGGCGAGGCCCCGCCGATCACCTCCGGCGTCCTGCTCAGCCGCTTCTACGACCGGGCGATCAAGGCGATCCGGGCGGGCGAGAGGCGGGGCTTCCCGCACCTGGTCTTCTTCGAACCGTCCGTGCTCTGGTCGGGGCTCGGCTTCGAGGTCTCGATGCCCAGGGACTTCACCGATGACCGGCTGCTCGTCTTCGCCCCTCACCTCTACAACGAGTCGATCACCATCGACCAGGGCACCGGCCTCACCATCACGAGCGTCGAGCGGGGTTTCGACCTGGCGAGCCGGGCGGCGGCGTACTACGGCGCCGGGCTCTGGTCGGGAGAGTGGGGGTGGTTCGGCGACCCGGCCTCGGCTGCGATCACGAGATACACCGACCAGGAGGATCGGCACCGCATCGGCGGCGCGTTCTGGGTCTGGAAGCAGTCCTGCGGCGACGCCCACGCCGGAGCCGGGGCCAGGACCGGCGGCAATCTCATGATCGAGGACTGCGCCACCGGCAAGGACCTGCCCCCGCCCGCCGAATACGTCGCCGAGCTCTCGCGCCCCTATCCCCGCTCCGCCCCCGGCCGCCTGACCGGCCTCACATCGGACCACGCGAGCCTCACGGCCCAGGGCGAAGGCTCCGGATGCGGTCTCGACGTCTGGTTCCCGGGCGACGCCCGGCCGGTCGTCGGTGGCACCGGAGTCACGGGCGTCGCCGTCCGGCAGGCAGTGGGCGGCTGGCGCATCACGGGCTGCACTGGGGGCGCCTACACCCTGACCGCACACCGCTAGCGAGAAGATCGAGGACGTGTGGATCAGACCGATCCGCCGCACGCTGCCGGCGGCTTCGGTCGTATCCGGACATCGGCAGGGCGGAGTCGACAGCCGCGGCGGGGCCGGGGTTCAGCCGCTGCCGGGCCGTCAACGTGATCGGGACTCCGTCGTCGCCGGTCACCTCGACCACGCCGGCGGACACGGTCCGGCCCTGACCACGGTGATCCCGGCCGGATCGAGCCGGCCGACCTGATCGTCATCCCTCCCCTGCGAGGCGCGGGAATCCCGGCGGTCCAGCACCGAGGCCGCGTCGAGACCGCCGGTCACGCCTCGCGCGCTCCCGCGATGCCTTCGTCGGCATGCAGGCCCAGCAGGAGCATCGGCGACGTTCTCCCCGACCGGGCCGGCCCCGATGATGACGACGTCGTCAGCATTGTCGTGATCGCGGCCGTCCATGTCAGTCACCCTTCACGGCGCGGCCGAGGCGGAGGGCTGAGATGAGGAAGAAGATGCCCCCGGCGACGGCGTAGCCGGCCGCGTTGATCAGTGTCGGGTCGGCCGCGGAGGCACCGAGGATGAACGACGCGCCGGCGAGGACGGAGATGCCGCCGCTGATGATCATCGGCCACTGGCCGCCCATCTTGCGGCGAGTGACCCCCACGATCAGCTGGATCAGCCCCGCCACGACCGCCCAGGCGCCCCACACGCGCAGCACCGCCGGGATACCCGACATGCAGGCGATGGCCACGCCGATGGCGGCGACCAGGCTGACCGCCATGTTCACGTACAGCAGAGCAGGTGATCCGGTGGTGCGCGAGGCGCGGGCGTCGACGATGGCGGCGGCCACGTCGAACAGCGGGTAGAGCACGAGCAGAGTGACCGCGAGCGGGCCCAGGTTCGCGGCGGTCGTCAACATCACGAGGGCCCAGACGCCGGCGAACACGAACCGGACGAAATACAGCCGCCGCAGCGCGGACGCGGTCCCGGAAATGCCGGGCGAAGCAGCGATGGAGCTCATGGTGATCCCTTCAGAGTTCGAGCGACGAGGAGACTGCCTTGCTCGTTCCGGGAAGGCGCTCCCGGCACACGGGCGCCGCTGTCGGCCTGGCGGCCCGCGACCAGGGCAGTCAGCGGTCCGAAGGCCGGCCGTCGCAAGCGCGGTCCCGGCTGCTCGACACGGCCACCCGGCTCTTCTACGCGGAGGGCATCCACGCCGTCGGCATCGATCGCATCGTCGCCGAAGCGCAGGTGACGCGGGCCACCCTCTACCGGCACTTCCCCGGCAAGGAAGACCTCGTCCTCGCGTACCTGAACGAGGTCGACCGAGCCATGCGGGGTCAGGCGGACGAGGCCATCGCCGCCGGACTACCGGCAGCCGACACCATCCTCGCCCTCAGCAGGTCCATCGCCCAGACCATCCAGTCCCCCGGCTTCCGGGGATGCGCCTTCCTCAACGCCGCCGCCGAGCATCCCGACCCCCGGTCCGCGGTGCACAAGGCCGTGCTCGCCCACCGCCAATGGTTCCTGGAAACCGTCACGGAACGGCTGGCCAAGATCCAGGAGACCGGCGCCGAGTCCGCCGCCCGGCACTTCGTGATGATGCGCGACGGTGCCATGGCCGCCGGCTGCCTGTTCGACCCGGTGCTGATCTGCGAGACCTTCCTGCGCGGAGTCGAGAGGCTCCTCCAGGTTTATGCCGCCACCGACTACAGCGGACCGGCAGGCGCCTGAAGCGGCGGGCCTCCATGCGAGCGACGGCCTCGGCGTTCCACCTCTACGTCCACCAGGACCCGGTCTTGCTCGGCGAGCGCGCGCCCTTCGGCCGCCGTCAGCACGGCCAAGCCCTGAGCGCCGAAGCTCGATCCGTCAGTCAGCGGCCTTCCGCTCGACGGCCGGGCGTCCTGTACGTCCTGATGAGCGTCAGCCCGTCTCGATGCGTAGCTCTGGACGCGGGACCCGACGCCGCCAACCCCGATGGAGGTTGCCCCGTCCCGGAGCACCGCATCGCCTCACCCTGGCCGGTTCAGGACTCTCTTGTGTGGTGGGGGTAGGACACGTGACGACAGGAGGCCCTGACGCCGCCGGCGACCGCACAGCGCGGTCGAGGCGGGTACACGCATGGAGATGAACGCCCGGGATGGGACAGCTTTCGATCGGTGTGGATCGGCGCGCCGGCTTCGTGCTGGTGCGCCTGGGAGGCGAGATCGACCGCAACACGTGGGCATCGCTGGCCCAGACTTTCACCCAACTGCTGTCGGCCGAGAGGCCGAGAATCGTGGTGGACGCCGCGGAGCTGCGTTTCTGCGACTCCAGCGGACTGTGGGAGTTGATCAGTGCGCAGCGCCGGGCCGAAGCGGCGGGCGGGAGCTTGCGCCTGATCGGCGTGCACGGCGTCTTGGCCCGGCTGTTGACGATCACGCGGCTGGTGGACCGCTTCCCGCCCTATTCCGGCTTGGAGGAGGCCTCCCGATGGCCGGAGGGGCGATGATCACGACTCAGCCTTCCGCGAGCGCGGCGGCACAGAGGGGGTGGACGGCTGGTAGCGCATGTACAGGCGCAACCGGGCGTGGCCATCCGGATGGTCCAGGACAACCCGGTCGCACAGCCGCCGCATCATCCACAGACCGTATCCGCGCAGGGCGGCCGGGGGCAGACCGTCACCATGCCGGTACAGATGCCCCTCGCTCAGCGTGCCGGCCGGATCGATGATCTCCACCCACACGCTGGACGAGTCAGCGCGGGCGACGATCCTCCCGCTGCCGGCGCCGTGTTCCAGCACGTTGTCGGCCGCCTCGTTGACCGCCAGCACCAGATCATCCAGCCGCTCTGCGGCCAGGCCGGCAGCGGCGGCGAAGGCTTCGATCCGCCGGCGCAGCATGCTCAGGTCTGCCGTGATCTGACAGTGCAGCACCTCCCCGTCGCCCACGCCCGCCTCCTCCCCCCTGGCCGGGACGGCGGACAGAGGGCTTCCCCCAGGAGCGTGCTCTATGCGCCGAATGCCGCTCCGCCAGACCTTTGGCGTGGATTGTATGTTCGGCGCCCAACCCCCGCAGGGCACGCTGCGCCGCGCAAGCCTCGACGCGCGGCGGACCCCGCGCGTCCGTCCGAATGGCCCGACGCGCGGCACGGCCACCACCACCGCGGAGCACGCCGCGCTGCTGTGCGACCTGGTCGACCGGAGCGCCACGCTGCGGGCCCGCGGCGCGGCCGCGCCGGAGATCCGAGAGGACCTCGACGACGGCGCGCTCCTGACCTGCCTCAGCGTCACCGACCGCGCGACCATGACCGGCCGCCCGGCGAGGCCGGCGAGATGGCGAGGCCGGCGAGGCCGGCGAGGTGGCGAGGCCGGCGAGGTGCTCCCCCGCCCGGCCTCGCCGGAGGCGGTCAGCCGAGCCAGCTCGCGACCTGCGACTCGACCGCGGGGTACCAGCCGAGCTGGAGGTGGTTGGCGCCGGCCACGAGCGCGGTGCCGGCCACGGTGCCGACACCCGCCGTGGAGAGGGCACTGCTCACGAACACCACGCCGTCGCTGGGGCCGCGGTTCTCGTTGTAGATGCCCACGACGCTCGGCGAACCGCCGGCCAGCAGGTACGTCGCCACCGACGCCGGCACGCCCGCCTGCCGGATGCGGGAGATCAGCGAGCCCGCGTCGATCGCCGCCTGGATCCCCGGCCCCGAGGTGTAGAAGCCCTGCCCGCCGTAGTACGTGGTGTACCAGTCCTGCTGCGTCTGGTCGACGCCGTACGCGCCGTCGAAGCGCGCCAGCATCTGCCGCTGCCCCGGATAGCAGTCGAACCCGCCGACCGGCACGAAGGAGAACTCCGGATGGTAGGCGTCGAGGCCGTAGCAGGTCATGTGCGTGTGCGGCGCGGGCGAGTTGACGCCGCCTCCGCACTCGCTCCAGATCGAGAAGTCGTGCGCCCAGCCGTGCGCGAACGGGTAGTCGTACCCGCCGTTCGGGCCGCCCAGTGTGATGAGCTTGCGCACGTCGCCGGCGTACGGACGGCCCCAGCTCGGCTTGACCGACGACGCGTACATCCGCGCCGACATCATCCCCTTGCTCCAGCCCACCAGGTCCACGGCGGGCACGCCGAGCTTGGACTTGATGATCGAGACCGCGTCGCCGACCTCCTGGGCCTGCATCAGGTTGTCGCCCTCCTTGTGCGCGAACCCGATCGCGAAGACCCGGTACCCGGCGTTCGCCAGGTGCTGCATCATGCCGGTGCTCGGGCAGCTCGAGGCGCCGCAGCCGAAGCCGCCCGACTCGCCGGGGTTGGCCCACGCCCGGTCCGGGTTGTCGTTGGCGCCGTGCACCAGCAGGACCGGCGTGGTCTTGGGATTGGTGTTCCATCCAGGGGCGTGGTACAGCAGGAACCGGCCGGAGAACGGCCGCTTGACGCCGCCGAAGAAGGTCAGGCGCTGGCCGTCCTGGTCACCGCGGCCGTCCGGCGGGTAGCTCTCCTGGGTGAAGCCCGGCGTGGTGTCCAGGTACCTCTCCACGCTGGACCAGCCGTTCGCGACGCTGGTGTACGTCGCTTCCAGCGTCAGGTACGACGGCGTCGCGGCCTGGGCCGCGGTCGGCACCAGCAGCGCGGCCAGCATCACCGCGACCGTCCATAAGCAGCGCATGGGGCTCCTGTTCACAGGGTTGCGAGATGCCGCCGCGCCCGGGCTCGCCCCCGCGGCGGCGGCACCCGGGAACGCCCGCCATCGTCACCGCATCGCCCCGGCCGTTCCAGCGCCGCCGGTCACACCTTTCGCGCACCGAGGGTGTGCGGGCGGCACACCCACCGGCTCCGTCGGAGCGCCTCCCGCGCCAGGGCGGGCACATCCCGTGGCGGAGTCAGGCGAGGGTGACCAGGTCGCGGTAGTCCTCGCTCCACAGGTCCTCGTCCGCGCCGGGCAGCAGCAGGACACGGTCAGGACGCAGCGCGTCGATGGCGCCCTGGTCGTGGGTCACCATCACGATCGCTCCCGGGTAGGAGCCGACTGCGGCGAGGACTTCGTCGCGGGAGGCGGGGTCGAGGTTGTTGGTCGGCTCGTCCAGCAGCAACACGTTCGCTCCGGAGTGCACCAGCCCGGCCAGGGCCAGTCGGGTCTTCTCCCCGCCGGACAGCACCCCGGCGGGCTTGCTCACGTCGTCGCCGCCGAACAGGAACGCGCCCAGGACCTGCCGGGCTTCGCCGTCCGTCAGGTGCGGGGCGGCATCGGTCAGGTTCTGCCAGACCGTACGATCAGGGCGCAGGACATCGTGTTCCTGGGCGAAATAGCCCAGACGCAGCCCGTGCCCGCGCACCACCCGCCCGGAGTCCGGCCGCTCCTCACCGGCCAGGATGCGCAGCAGGGTGGTCTTGCCCGCGCCGTTGAGACCGAGCACGACCAGGCGGCTACCCCGGTCCACGGCCAGGTCGACCCCGTCGAGGACCTGGTGGCCCCCGTAGGACTTGGCCAGGCTGACCGCGCCCAGCGGTATCCGCCCGCACGGGGCCGGCTCGGGCAGCCGGATTCTGGCCACCTTCTCGATCCGGCGAGCCGGTTCCAGTTCCGCGAGCATGCGGTCCGCGCGCCGGGCCATGCTGCGGGCCATGACGGCGGTGGCCGAGCGGGCCTTCATCTTGTCCGCCTGCGCGTGCAGCGCGGCGGCTTTGCGCTCGGCGCTCGCCCGTTGCCGCTCCCGTCGCCGCCGGTCCGCCTCGCGCTGGGTCAGGTAGGCGTCCCAGCCGGTGTTGTGGATGTCGATGGTCGCGCGGGTGGCGTCCAGGTGGAAGACCCGGTTGACGACCTTCGAGATCAGCCCGATGTCGTGGCTGATCAACACCAGACCGCCCTGGTGGCCCTGGAGGAAGGTACGCAGCCAGACGATCGAGTCGGCGTCCAGGTGATTGGTCGGCTCGTCGAGCAGCAGCGTGCCGCCGTGGCCGGCGAACAGGATCCGGGCCAGCTCCACCCGGCGGCGTTGCCCGCCGGAGAGGTTGCCGACCGGCTGGGTCAGCACCCGGTCGGGCAGCCCGAGTCCGGCCGCGACGCGAGCGGCCTCGGCCTCCGCGGCGTACCCGCCGCCGGTCTGGAATGCGGCCTCCGCGCGGGCGTAGGCGTTCATCGCCCGCTCCAGCGCGGCAGGCCCGGTGGCCGCGGCCATCGCGGTCTCGGCCGCGCGCACCTGGCGCAGCGCCCTGTCCAGGCCGCGGGCGGACAGGATCCGGTCGGTGACGGTCACGGCCGGGTCGGCCGCGCGCGAATCCTGGGCGAGGAACTCCACCGCCCCGGTACGGCTGATCGTCCCGGCGGCCGGCTTGGCCGACCCGGCCAGGGCGGTCATCAGGGTGGTCTTGCCCGCGCCGTTGCGGCCGACCAGGCCGATGCGGTCACCGGGGGACACCGTGAAGGAGATGTTCGAGAGCAGCAGGCGGGCACCCGCGCGCAGCGCCACATCGCGAACGGTGATCATGTTGTTACGCTCCGAGCAAGCTAGAGGACACACTTCTGGCGTGGAAGCGGGTCCTCAGCTAGGAAACTCGGGGCGTCGACATGCCCCCCATGCTAGTCGGATCCGCCGGCGGACATGCCGGTGATCGACCACGAGGCGGCGTTCGAGGCCGGCCCGACCCTCATCCCGAACGATCTGGCGCACCGGGCGGGAGGTCGCGCCAGCGTTCGGCCGACGCCAGGAGGTCCAGGCTGATCCGCTCCAGGAACGCACCGCCCCTGGCCAGGCGGCGCCCCACGGGCGTGTCGAGCCCCAGCGCCTCCCCCGCCGCCTTCGCCGTCTCGGCTGCCGTGAGCGTCTGCCGGGCGCTGATCACCGTCGAGTGGTACCAGGTGTCGTCGTCGAGCACGTAGATGTCACGCCGTCGCCGCGGATCACGTTCGCGTCTGATCAGGCTCTGCCGGGTCAGGTAGCGCACTGCCATGGAGATCGAGGCGGGACTGACCTTCAGCCCGTGCGACAGTTCGGCCGCGGTGAGCCGGCCGTCCTCGCTCAGCCACAGGGCGATGAGCACGCGGGCCATCATCTTCGGCAGGCCCATCCCGATCACCATCTCGACGGCTCCCTGTTCCACCTCGAAGACCTTGCGGTCCCGGGGTTCGGCCGCGGGCGAGCGGGCCGGGGCGCCGCGCCGTGCCCGCCGCGCCGCCGCCTGGTGCGCCCGCTCGGGCCGGTAGTCGCCCGGGCCGCCGTTCCGGCTGACCTCGCGGCTGATCGTCGAGGTCGGCCGGTCCAGCCGCCGGGCGATCTCGGCGTAGGAGCGGCCTTCGGCCAGGCCGGTCGCGATGCGCTGGCGGTCCTGGCGGTTCAACCTTCCTTCTGGCATGACGACATTGTTGCGTTCGTCCTCATCACAATGCAACGCTTCATTGCATTCATCTTCACAGTCAACGCATCAATATATCAGCTTTGACCTGCGAGTATGTGCTTCCATTGATTGACAGAATTTCTGAAAGCAACGTAGCTTTCAAAGCATGTCGAACACGTACTATCGCGACGAGCCGGTCGCTCTGTCCCTCGACCGCGCACCCGCCTGTCCCCTCGATCCCGCCCCTTCGCTCACCGCCCTGCGCGCGGAGCGGCCGATCGCCCGCCTGGCCGCGCCCGAGGGCGCCCCCGGCCTCTGGGTGATCACCGGATACGACCTGGTCCGCCGGATCCTCGCCGACCCGCGCTTCAGCTCCCGTTACGAGACCCACTACCACCCTCTGGCGGGCGGCCACCTGCCGCCCGCCCCCGTCGGCGACCTGACCGGCCTGGACGCGCCCGAGCACACCCGCCTCCGCAAGCTGCTGACGGGCAAGTTCACGGTCCGCAGGATGAACCTGCTGACCGAGCGGGTCACCGAGATCACCCGTGAGCGGCTCGACGCGATGGAGCAGCAGGGGCCGCCCGCCGACCTCGTCGAGGTCTTCGCGCAGCCGGTTCCGGCGCTGATGATCTGCGAGCTGCTCGGCGTGCCGTACGGGGACCGCGATCGGTTCCAGAGCTTCACCCGGGTCCTGTCGGACGCCGGGACCGCCGAGGCGCAGTACGCCGCGTTCGCCGAGCTCGGCGCGTACCTGCGGGAGCTCGCGCTCGCCAAGCGGGCCCAGCCGACCGACGACCTGCTCAGCGACCTGGCCACCAGTGGCGACCTGACCGACGAGGAGCTCGGCGGCGTGGCCGCCTTCCTGCTCGGCGCCGGGCTCGACACCACCGCCAACATGCTCGCGCTCGGCACCTTCGCCCTGCTGCGCGACCCGGCCCAGCTCGCCGGCCTGCGCGGCGACCCCGACCTGGCCGCCGGGGCCGTGGAGGAACTGCTGCGTTACCTGTCCATCGCCGCCACCGGCATGCGCGGCGTCCTGGAGGACGTGGAGCTCGGCGGCAGGCAGCTCAAGGCAGGAGACACCGTCATCATCGCGATCAACGCCGCCAACCGGGACCCGGCCAGGTTCGCCGACCCCGACACGCTCGACCTGCGCCGCTCGGCCGCCGGGCATCTGGCCTTCGGCCACGGCGTCCACCAGTGCCTCGGCCAGCAGCTCGCCCGCATCGAGATGCGCGTCGCCTTCCCCGCGTTACTCACCCGCTTCCCGACGCTGCGGCTCGCCGTACCGGCTGAAGAGCTGTCGCTGCGCACCGACCCCTCGCAGGTGTACGGCCTGCACAGCCTGCCCGTCACCTGGGATCGGGGATGAACGCGATGCGAACCGTCGTCTCCGTGACGGGGCTGCGCAAGTCCTACGGCGCCCACCGCGTCCTGGACGGCGTCGACCTCACCATCCCGCAGGGCACCGTCTTCGCGCTGCTCGGCCCTAACGGCGCGGGCAAGACGACCACGGTGCAGATCCTGTCCACCCTGATCAAGCCCGACGCGGGCGAGATCCGGGTGGCCGGGCACGACCTGGCCAGGGAACCCGACGAAGTACGCGCCGCCATCGGCGTCACCGGCCAGTTCTCGGCGGTCGACGGCTTCCTCAGCGGCGAGGAGAACCTGCGGCTCATGGCCGACCTGCTCCACCTCGGCCGGGCCGAGGGCCGCGCCCGCGCCCGCGAGCTGCTGGAACGCTTCGACCTCACCGACGCCGCGCGCAAGCCCGCGGCCACCTACTCGGGCGGCATGCGCCGCCGGCTCGACCTCGCCATGACCCTGGTCGGCACGCCCAAGCTCATCTTCCTCGACGAGCCGACCACGGGCCTGGACCCGCGCAGCCGCCGCACCATGTGGCAGATCGTCAGGGACCTCGTCCGGCGGGACGGCGTGAGCATCTTCCTGACCACCCAGTACCTGGAGGAGGCCGACGAACTGGCCGACCGCATCGCCCTGCTCAGCCAGGGCCGGCTGGTGGCCGAGGGCAGCCCGGAGGAGCTCAAGCGCATGGTCCCCGGCGGCCACATCGTCGTGCGCTTCGCCGACCCCGACGGCTACCGCAGGGCGGCCGGCCACCTGGGCGCCACCTCCGGCGACGACGCGGGGCTCACCGTGCAGATCCCCGACTCCGGCGGAGTCCGGACGTTGCGCGAGCTCCTGGAGTGGCTGGACACGCATGCCATCGACGTCGCCGAGCTGTCGGTGCACACCCCCGACCTGGACGACGTCTTCCTGACCCTGACCCAGGAGCCCTCGGCCCAGAGGCCCTCGCCCAAGGAGCCCTCCCGATGAGAGCGATCACCGACTCGGTGACGATGACCCGCCGCCAGATCAAACACCTCTGGCGCTACCCCACGCTGATCCTCACCTACACCGGCGTCCCCGTGGTGTTCCTGCTGCTGTTCGTCTACGTCTTCGGCGGCATCATGGGCGCGGGCATAGGCGGCGACCGCGCCACCTACGTCGGCTACCTCACCCCCGGCATCATGGTCACGACGATCGCCGGCGCCGCGCAGGGAACCGCGATCTCGGTCGCCATCGACATGACCGAGGGCATCGTCGCCCGGTTCAAGACCATGGCCATCGCCCGCGTCTCGGTGCTCACCGGGCACGTGCTCGGCGCGCTCGTGCAGAACTTCGTCGCGATCGCGGCGGTGACCCTGGTGGCCGTGCTGATCGGCTTCCGGCCGTCCGCCTCGGCGCTGGACTGGCTCGGGGTGGTCGGCGTGCTGGCCATGTTCGCCTTCGCCATCACCTGGCTGTCGGTCGGGCTCGCCATGGTCACCAAGAACGTGGCCACGGCCAGCAACCTGCCGATGCCGCTGATGCTGCTGCCGTTCCTCGGCAGCGGCTTCGTGCCGACCGAGTCGATGCCGGGCGTGTTGCGGTGGTTCGCCGAGCACCAGCCGGCCACCCCCGTCATCGAGACGCTGCGCGCGCTGCTGACCGGGCGTCCGGCCGGGGCCGGCTTCCTGGAGGCGGCCGCGTGGAGCGCGGGCATCGCCCTGCTCAGTTATCTGTGGGCCCGCAGGAGCTACAACCGATGAGGACGGACGTGTTCCCACGCATTCTTCCAGCACTTGGCCTGCTGGTTCTCGCGCCGCTGGTCGGCGAGTACCTGCTGGGCAACATCGCCGTCAACGCCCTGCCGATGATCGTCGGGCTGATCCCGCTCTACGGCGGTGGCGCGCTGCTGATCCGCGAGGTCGCCCGCCGGTGGCGGCTGGGGTGGCCGGGGATCATCCTGCTCGGGCTCGCCTATGCCGTGATCGAGGAGGGCCTGCTCACCCGTTCGCTGTTCGATCCCGACTACGTCGGGCTGCGGTTGCTCGACTACGGGTTCATCCCGGCGCTCGGCATCGGCGCCTACTGGACGGTGTTCGTCCTGGCCATCCATGGGGTGTGGAGCATCGCGGTGCCGATCTCGATGGTGGAGGCGGGCTCACGGCGGCCGGACACGCCCTGGCTCGGCAAGGTGGGCCTCGCCGGGTCGGCCCTCCTGTTCCTGGCAGGCGGCGCGGTGCCCATCGCGCTGGCGAGCCCGGCTGCCCTCCACCCGTTGTCGGCCGCGCAGATCACCTGGACGCTGATCACGGCCGTCGCCCTGGTCGTCGCCGCGTTCCTGTCCGGTCGACGCCGCCGTCCCCTCCGTCCCGCGCACGCTGACGGCGCGGCCACGCCGCCCGGCCCGTGGACCGTCTTCGCGATCACCATCGCGGCCGGGCTGGCGTTCTGGATTCCCAGCCTGCTCGCCATGGTGGGGATCCGGCTGGAGTCCGTCGTGCCCGCGTGGCTCACGGTCGGCTGCTACCTCGCGCTCTACGCCACGATGGCGCTGCTCGTCCTGCGCTGGTCCCGGCGCACGGGCTGGGGCCCCTGGCACACGTTCGCCCTGGGCGCCGCCGGTTTGGTCACCTACGCGTGGCACGGCTTCCCTCAGCCGCCGAGCTTCCCGGCGCCCGCCGATGTGGACCTCATGGGCAACGCGCTCTTCGCGCTGGCCGCCCTCGGGCTGCTCGCCCTGGTGGCGGTACGGCAGCAGCGACTCACCACGAGCCGGTGAACTCAGCAGGGCTCAGCGGGTGCGCGGCGCCAGCGCGTCGCGCGTCCACGAGCCGAGCACCAGCAACGTCTTGGTGCCGTTCACCTCGCCGGCCCTGCGCAACCGGTCGATGACCTGCTGCAGGTGCCCCAGGTCGCGTACCCGCACGTGGATCAGCGCGTCGGGGTCCCCGGCGATCGTGAACACCTGCTGCACCTCCGGAACGTCCGTCGCCGTCCGGACGATCTCGCTGACCGGGGTCGTGCCGGGATAGCGCAGCTCGGTGAACGCCTCGATGCCCCATCCGAGCTTGGCGTAGTCGATCTGCACGGTGAACCCGGTGATCACGCCGAGCTCGCGCAGCCGGTCGACCCGCCGCTTGACCGCGGCCACCGACAACCCGACCCGCTCGGCCATCTCCGAGAACGTCCTGCGCCCGTCCTCCCGCAGCAGCCGCAGCACGTGGTGATCGATCTCGTCCATGTCGGGCACGCCGGACCTCCTCCGTCGCAAAGTACATCAGCTCTGAGGCCAGAATCCTCCTGATGTTTGCGTCTTCGCCACACTTTTTCGTCTGATCCTTGCGCACCGCCGGTCCGCGTTGCTGTGCTTGGGGTCCCCCACGTACGAAACCAGGAGGTCAGCGTGAGCGAGACGCCCGTGTCGCTCGACGACAAGTACACGGCACGCGACGGCCGGGTGCTCATCTCGGGCATCCAGGCCCTGGTCCGGCTGACGCTGGAGCAGCGCCGCCTGGACGCCGGACGCGGGCTCGACACGCGGGTCTTCGTCTCCGGCTACCAGGGCTCGCCGCTGGGCGGCGTGGACCTGGAGATGGGGCGCGCGGCGCGGTTCCTCCAGGAGGCGGGCGTGGTGTTCCAGGCCGGCCTCAACGAGGAGCTCGCCGCCACCTCCGTGGCCGGGACGCAGCTGCTCGGCCAGGTGCCGGGCCGCCGCCACGAAGGCGTGACGGGCTTCTGGTACGGCAAGAACCCCGGGCTCGACCGGGCCGCCGACGCCATCAGGCACGCCAACCTGGCCGGGACCGCGCCGCTCGGCGGCGCCGTGGCCTGGATCGGCGACGACCCCGGCTGCAAGTCCTCCACCGTGCCCAGCTCGTGCGAGCCGATGTGCCAGAGCCTGTCGATGCCGCTGCTGGCGCCCGGCTCGGTCGCGGAGATCATCGAGTTCGGGCTGCACGCGGTGGCCCTGTCCCGCGCCACCGGGCTGTGGGCCGGCCTGAAGATCGTCGCGGACGTCGCCGACGCCTCCGCCACCGTGGACCTCGGCCCGCTGCGGGCCGGCATCCCGGCGCCCGGCCGCGACCAGAGCACGCCGAACCCCGTCGTGCTCGGCCCGGCCGCGCTGGACGCCGAGCACGACATGCTCACCCGGCGCCTCGACCTGGCGCGCGAGTACGCCCGCGCGCACGGGCTGAACCGGGTCATGTCCGGAGCGGGCAACACCGCCCTCGGGATCCTGGCCTCCGGCACCACGTACGCGGTCGTCCTGCGGGCCCTCGCGGACCTCGGCCTGGACGAGGCGGCCATGGACGAGCTCGGGCTGCGGCTGATCAGGCTGGCGATGCCGTTCCCGCTCGCGTACGAGGACCTGGCCGCCATGACCGCCGGTCTCGACCGGGTGCTGGTCGTCGAGGACAAGGTGCCGTTCCTGGAGGGACATCTCAAGCAGGCGCTGTACGGGAGCGAACATCCCCCGGCGGTCTCCGGCCGGGATCTGCTGACCGCCCGCGGAACCCTGGGCGCCGAGGAGGTGGCCAAGGCCGTCGCCGCCTGCGTGGGCCGGGACAGGCTGCCGCGCCAGACCGTACGGGTGGCCAGGCGGGCGCTGCCGATCGTCGCCGCGCGCACCCCGTACTTCTGCTCGGGCTGCCCGCACAACGCCTCCACCCGCACGGCCGACGGCACGCTGGTCGGCGTCGGCATCGGCTGCCACGCCATGATCGCGCTGGACGGTCACGGGCGCGGCACGCAGGTCGGCATCACGCAGATGGGCGGAGAAGGCGCCCAGTGGATCGGGCTGGCGCCGTTCACCGACGACCGGCATTTCGTCCAGAACCTCGGCGACGGCACCTTCCATCACTCCGGTTCCCTGGCGATCAGGGCCGCCGTCGCCGCCGGGGTGAGCATGACGTACAAGCTGCTCTACAACGACGCCGTGGCCATGACGGGCGGCCAGCGGGCCGAGGGCCGCCTGGACGTGCCCGCGCTCACGCACGAGCTGGCCCTCGAGGGCGTGCGCCGCATCGTGGTCACCACGCCGGAGCCGGAGACGTACCGAGGGGTGCGGCTGGCCTCGATCGCCTCCGTGCGCCACCGCGACGACCTGCAGGAGGCCGAGCGGGAGCTGGCCGGGCTCGACGGCGTGACCGTGCTGATCCACGACGACCGGTGCGCGGCCGAGGAACGGCGGCTGCGCAAGCGCGGCAAGCTGCCCACCCCGGTCAGGAAGGTCGTGGTGAACGAGCGGGTCTGCGAGGGGTGCGGCGACTGCGGCGACGTCTCGACGTGCCTGTCCGTGCAGCCGGTCGAGACCGAGTACGGCCGCAAGACCCACATCCACCAGCCCTCCTGCAACTCCGACCTGAGCTGCCTCAAGGGCGACTGCCCCTCGTTCCTGCTGGTCGAGCCGGGAACCAGGCCCGCGCGCGAGGTCCCGGCCCTGCCCGTGGACCCGCCGGAGCCCGTCGGCAGGCCCGAGGAGGCGCTGATCAGGATGCCCGGCATCGGCGGCACCGGCGTCGTGACGGTCTCGCAGATCCTGCAGATGGCCGCCCACCTCGACGGGCTGCACGCGGCCGGGCTGGAGCAGACCGGGCTCGCGCAGAAGGGCGGCCCCGTGGTCAGCGACGTGCGGATCTCCAAGCAGCCGGTCAGCGGCTCCGTGCGCGCCTCGCGCAACCGCGCCGACGTGCTGATCGGGTTCGACCTGCTGGGCGCGGCGGCCGACGGCAACCTGGAGGTCGCCTCGCCCGAACGCACCGTCGCGGTGCTGAACACCTCCGTCGTGCCCACCGCCGCCATGGTGATCGGCCGCGTGCCGGTGCCGGGGCACGCGAGCGCGGTCGCCCGCGTCGAGTCCGCCGCCCGGCGCACCGTGTGCCTGGACGCCCACGAGCTGGCCGAGGCGCTGTTCGGCGACCACATGCCGGCCAACCTGCTGCTCGTCGGGGCCGCGTACCAGCACGGCTGCCTGCCCGTGTCCGCCGACGCCATCGAGCGGGCCATCAGGCTCAACAGGGCCGCCGTCGAGCAGAACCTCGCCGCCTTCCGCTGGGGCCGCGCCGCCGTGGCCGACCCCGAGGCGGTCCGCGCGGCCGTCCTGCCCGCCGCCGAGGAGCCGGCCGCGACGCTGGAGGACGTGGTGAACGTCCGCGTCGGGGACCTGACCGGCTACCAGAACGCGGTCTACGCCCGCACGTACGCCGCGGACGTGCGCCGCGTCACGGCCCTCGCCGTCGAGCGCGCCGGAGAGCAGGCCGGGACGCGGATCGCCCTCGCCTACGCCCGGGGCCTGCACAAGCTGATGGCCTACAAGGACGAGTACGAGGTCGCGCGCCTGCACCTCGACCCCGTCGAGCGGGCCAGGCGGGAGCGGGAGTTCGGCCCGGACGCCGTCGTGTCGGTGCTGCTGCACCCGCCGGTGCTGCGCGCGATGGGCATGAAGCGCAAGATCGAGCTGCGCCGCTCCGCGCCGGTGCTGTTCCGGGGGCTGCGGGCCGCGCGAGCGCTGCGCGGCACGGCGTTCGACGTGTTCGGCCGGGCGCAGGTCCGCCGGGTCGAGCGCGAGCTGGTCGCCGAGTACCGTGATCTCGTGCGTGCCGCCCTGAACCGGCTGACCCCCGCGACCGCGGAGGTCGTCACGGAGATCGCCGGCCTGCCCGACCTGATCCGGGGGTACGAGGACATCAAGCTCGCCCGGGTCGCCGAGTTCCGCGAGCGCGCCAGGACCGCGATGGCGCGGCTGGACGAGCCCGCCCTGATCGAGGAGTGATCGTGACCGTCGACCGTCTGCTGCCCGGCCAGGACGCCAAGGACCTCATCGAGCTGACCCGCGAGATCGCCGACAAGGAGCTCGCGCGGCGGGTCGACGAGCACGAGCGCGCCGAGACGTACCCCTCGGGGCTGTTCGCCACGCTCGGCGAGGCCGGGCTGCTCGGGCTGCCGTATCCGGAGGAGTTCGGCGGCGGCGGGCAGCCGTACGAGGTGTACCTGCAGGTCATCGAGGAGCTGGCGATGCGGTGGGCGTCCGTCGCCGTCGCGACCAGCGTGCACACGCTCGCCTGCTTCCCCGTCTTCGCCTACGGGACGGCGGAGCAGCGGGAGAGGTGGCTGCCGGACATGCTGGCCGGGCGGCTGGTCGGCGGCTACAGCCTGTCCGAGCCGCAGGCCGGCTCCGACGCCGGGGCGCTGACCTGCAAGGCCGAACGGGTCGCCGACGGCTACCGGATCAGCGGCAACAAGGCGTGGATCACGCATGGGGGCATCGCCGACTTCTACGCCCTGTTCGCCCGTACCGGTGAGGGGTCACGCGGCATCTCCTGCTTCCTCGCGCCCGGCGCCGCCGACGGGCTCACCTTCGGGCGTCCCGAGGAGAAGATGGGCCTGCACGCGGTGCCCACGACCGGCGCCCACTGGGACGGCGTGGTCCTGGAGCCCGACCGGCTGATCGGCTCGGAGGGGCAGGGGCTGCAGATCGCGTTCAGCGCGCTCGACTCCGGCCGGCTCGGCATCGCCGCCTGCGCCACCGGCCTCGCCCAGGCCGCCCTCGACGAGGCGGTGGCCTACGCCAAGGAACGGCGGACGTTCGGCAAGCGGATCATCGACCATCAGGGGCTCGGGTTCCTGCTCGCGGACATGGCGGCGGGGGTGGACAGCGCGCGGGCGACGTACCTGGACGCGGCCCGCCGCCGCGACGCGGGCCTGCCGTACGGGCGGCAGGCGTCCGTGGCCAAGCTGGTGGCCACGGACACGGCCATGAAGGTCACGACCGACGCGGTCCAGGTCTTCGGCGGGTACGGATACACGCGCGAGTTCCGGGTCGAGCGGTACATGCGTGAGGCGAAGATCATGCAGATCTTCGAGGGCACCAACCAGATCCAGCGCTTGGTGATCAGCCGCCATCTCGCCTGACGTCGCCCCCAACCGTCCCGTTGCGATGCATCGTATTGTGGAAATACAGTGTATCGACATGAGACATCGTATCGCCGTGGTCGGGGCCGGCCCCGCCGGCCTTGCCTTCGCCCGTGTCCTGCACCGCCATGGCCACCCCGTCACCGTCCTCGAACGCGACCCCGCCCGGGACGCCCGCCCCCCGGGCGGCACGCTGGACCTGCACGAAGGGCTGGGTCAGCGCGCGCTGGACAAGGCGGGGCTGCTGGCGGAGTTCCAGGCGCTGTCCCGCCCCGAGGGGCAGGCCATGCGCGTCCTGGACACGGACGGGACCGTCCTGCGCGACTGGCGGCCCCGTCCCGATGAGCGGGCCAACCCCGAGATCGACCGCGGCCAACTCCGTGACCTGCTGCTCGGCCCTCTCGACGTCCAGTGGGGCCGGAGCGTGACGCGGGTGGTGCCGGGGACCCCGGACGGCGTGCGGGTCCATCTCGCGGACGGGCGGCAGGAGACGTTCGACCTCGCGGTCGGCGCGGACGGCGCCTGGTCGCGGGTCCGCCCGGCGGTCTCGCCGGCGACCCCGCACTACACCGGCGTCACCTCGGTCGAGACCTCCCTCGACGACGTCGACAACCGCCACCCCGGCCTCGCCCGGCTGATCGGCGACGGCTCCGTGGCCGTGTACGGCGTGAACCGAGCCGTCGTCGCCCAGCGCAACAGCGGCGGCCACGTCAAGGTGTACGCCCGGTTCCGCGCGCCGCTGGACTGGCACGCGGACCTTGACCTGGCCGATGCCGAGGCCGTGCGGTCGAGCCTGCTGCGCCTGTTCGACGGCTGGGCCGCTCCCGTCCTCGACCTCCTCCGCCACGGCACCGCTTTCGTCCACCGCCCGATCCACGTTTTGCCCGTGGCCCACACCTGGACCCACGTGCCCGGGGTGACGCTCCTGGGGGACGCCGCCCATCTGATGCCGCCCTTGGGGGCGGGCGCGAACCTCGCGATGCTCGAAGGCGCCGAACTCGCCGAGGCCGTCGCCGCCGGCCCCGGAGATCTCGACGAGGCCGTCCGCGCCTTCGAGGAACGGATGTGGGCACGGGCCGGCAGGTGGGCGGAGATCACGACGGCCGGCCTGGAACGCCTCGTGAGCCCGGACCCCGCCGAAGCCCTCGCCCTCTTCGAGAGCGTCCAGCCGACCTGACCGCCAAGCGCCGCAGCGCATTCAACGGGCCTTGCCCTGGAGAACCCTGATGACCTGGGCGCGGGTCCGGGGGAGATCAACGCCCAGGGCGGCAGCCATGCTCTCCTCGTGCAGGAGGCCGAGCAGGAGGTGCTCGGTGCCGATGTACCGGTGTCCGAGCCCGGCGGCTTCACGGCGGGCCTGTTCCACGACGTGGTCGAGGTCGGCACCTGTCTCCTGGGCGCGCGTGACCGTGAGGTCGCGTCCAAGGCCGCTGAGCGCCATGACGGCCACGCCCTCGCCCAGGCGGGCCAGGCCCTTGAGGAGGTGATCCGCGGTGACGCGGGCGAGACGCAGAGCCCTGGCCTCCTGTTCGGCCAGGTCGAGCGCCTGCCGAGCACGAGTCGTGAGGAGAAGCTCCAGGGGCCGGTCAAGGGTCGTCCTCCGCAGCATGGCGTCTCCGTCCGTGAGCGACTCGCACCAGTATGCGCGGCGGGCGGCGTCCCGGCGAACAAGCCCCTTTGCCTGTCAGCGGAACGCCGCGGCGTTCCGGGTCGCCCAGTCGGCGTAGGTGTGCGGGGCGCCGCCGGTCAGTTCCCGTACGGCCGGCGACACATCCGCGGTCCTGCCGACGAACGAGGCGAACAGCGTGAGCACCGAGTCCACGACCACCTCGGGGGTGTGCGTGATCATCTGGGCGCGGGCCTGCGCGGGGGTGAGCTCCTCGAGGCGCAGGTCGCGGCCGAGGACCTCGCCGAGGATCCGCACCCGCTCGGCCGTCGTCAGCGAGGCGGGCCCGCTCAGCTCGTACGCCTTGCCCGCGTGACCGTCGTCGAGCAGCATCCGCGCCGCCACCGCGGCGATGTCGCGCTCGTCGACCGGCGCGGTCGCGGCCTGGGCGAAGGGAGCGCGCACCACGCCGTCGTCCCTGATGCCGGGCGCCCAGCGCAGGTCGTTCGCCATGAACGCGCCGGGGCGCAGGAACGTCCACGGCAGCCCCGACCCGGCCACGGCCTGCTCGTGCTCGGCGTGGACCCTGCCGAGCGCGCCCGCCTGCCGCATCGTCACCGCCAGCGCGGACAGCAGCACCACGTGCCCGAGCCCGGCCTTGGCGGCCTCGGACAGGAAGCCGTGCGCCTGGCCGGCGGCCGGGAACAGGAACGCGCGGTCCACTCCCTTGAGAGCGGGGCGCAGGTCCTCCGCCCGGGACATGTCGGCTCGGACGACCTCCACGTCGCCGGGCAGGCCGGCCCGCTCGGGGTTCCGGCTGATCGCGCGGACCTGCTCCCCCGCCTGGAGCAGCAGGTCCACGAGATGACGGCCGACATTGCCCGTTGCCCCGGTCACCAGTATCACGGCTACCTCACTTCGGATATCCGAACTGTTTGGATAGAGAAACTGTATCCTGTCGTCGTGATGGACGACGCCCCGCCTCCCCGGCTGCCACGACCCGAGGAGGTCAAGGAAGCCCTCGGTTTCGTGCCCCTGGTGGAGGCCTACTTCCGGCGG
Organism: Nonomuraea roseoviolacea subsp. carminata; assembly: GCF_024172185.1. Classification (GTDB taxonomy): domain Bacteria; phylum Actinomycetota; class Actinomycetes; order Streptosporangiales; family Streptosporangiaceae; genus Nonomuraea; species Nonomuraea roseoviolacea. Next base: position 8,346,365 of record NZ_JAMZEC010000001.1, on the reverse strand, counting down.
GCCCAGGCCGAGATGCCGGACGAGCTGCGGGAGATCTTCCGCAGCCACCGGCTCACCGCCCGGCACGGCGCGATCATTCCGCAGCTGACGACCGCGCCGTCACTGAGCGTGAGCGAACTGGCCGACAGGATGGGCGTGTCGCTGACGACGGCGAGCGAGCTCGTCAGCGACCTCAGCCGGGCCGGGCTGGTCGAGCGCCGGGAGGATCCGGACAATCGCCGCCGCACCCTGGTGTCGCTGGCCGCCCACCATCGGGCCATGGTCGAACGGTTCGTCGCCCTCCGCGCCGCGCCTCTGCTGCGCGTCCTGGACAACCTGTCGCCTCAGGAGAGGCAGGGGCTCGTGGCCGGGCTGACCGCGTGGGCCCACGAGGTGCGGAACTGGTGAGGGGCGGGCGTCAGGTGGAGAGGGTGGCCAGCGGCTCCACACCGTAGGTGCGGGCGTAGCCGGGTGACCCGCGCCGAGGAGAACTCCGTGTCGTAGAAGCGGGAGCGGACGCCGCGGGTGCGGGCCTCGATCACCGGGACGACCTGGGTGGCGAAGGCCTGGACGCGTTCGGCCACGGTCATCGCCAGCCACTCGGGCGTCGTCTTGACCAGCATGAACGCGGTGACCGGCGGCTCGGTGCGGTCAGCGGGCATCGACGGCCTCCGGAGCGGCGAGGACGGCGGGCTTGAGGGTGTGCGCGCACCACTGCGCGAACGCGGTGGCCGGGCCCTGCCGCGGCGAGCGGTCGGCACCCGAGTCCAGGCCCAGGTCCTTGGCGCGCTTCATGGCCACCATGCCCGCCACGAACTCCTCGTTGAGGCCGTGGCCGAGCATGGTGGACCGCAGCTCGTCGAGCGACTCGCGCACGTAGCGGACCGGACGGCCCAGCTCCTCGGTCATGATGCGGGCCAGGTCGTCGGGCGACAGGTCCTGCGGGCCGAGCACCGGAACGCCGCCGACGCCGGTCCAGGAGCGGTCCAGCAGCAGCCCGGCCGCCGTCGCGGCGATGTCGGCGACGGCCACCATCGGGGCCGGGCGGTCCGCGGCGACGGTGTCGGTGAAGACGCCGTCCTCGCGGATCGAGCCCGCCTCCTCCAGCAGGTTCTCGAAGAAGGACGGGCAGGCCAGGGCGCGGTAGGCGACGCCGGAGCCGGCGATCAGGTCGTCCATGGCCAGGGAGGCGGTGACCAGCCCGGCCCGGCCGGCGTGCGGGGTGCCGCGGCCGAGCGCCGAGACGCCGACGACGTGGCCGACGCCGTGGGCGGCGAACACCCGCGCGGCCGGGCGGGTGAAGCCGCTGTACGCCTCGTCGGGAGTGAGGGAGGCGTCCGGCGGCACCAGCCAGAAGACGGCGTCGGCCCCGGCGAAGGCGCGCTCGACGGTCGCGGCGTCGCCGTGCGAGCCGGTGACCACCTCGACCCGTCCGCGCACGGCCTCGGGGAGCCGGGCGGGATCGCGCACCACGACGCGCACCTCCTCCCCGTGTTCCGGTGCGGCCTCGACCAGCAGCGACAGCAGCCGCCGGCCGATGTTCCCGGTGGGGGCGGTAATGACGATCATGAAAACCTCGCGGTCTCTGGGGGATCGGTGCAACCCCTTGATCGTGCAGACCCGCACCGCATTGCCACAATGGGAACTTCAGCATCCGATCATTGCCCGAAATGGAATGAGCCCGGTGAGCAGCCCAGACCCGAACCTCGACGCCAACCTCGCCGTCGCCCTCGACGCCCTGCTGACCGAGCAGAGCGTCACCCGCGCCGCCGCGCGGCTGCGCACCTCCCCCGCGGCGATGAGCCGCACCCTGGCCCGGCTGCGCCGGGTCCTTCAGGACCCGCTGCTGGTACGGGCGGGACAGGCGATGGTCCCCACACCCCGCGCCGAGGAGCTGCGGGACGAGGCCGCCGCGGTGGTGCGCCGGCTGGAGGCGCTGCTCACCCCGAGCGGCGGGATCGATCCCGCCACGCTGCGGCGCACCTTCACCGTCCAGACCTCGGACCTGGTCGGCGCGGCGCTGGCGCCGGGCCTGCTCGGGCTGGCCCGGCGCCGGGCGCCGGGCGTCTCGCTGCGGGTGCTGGCCGAGGAGTGGGAGGCGGGCCCAGCGCTGCGCGAGGGCAGGGTCGACCTGGAGGTCGGGGCCATCGACCACGTCGACCCGGAGACCCGGGTCGAGGAGCTGGTCACGCTGCGGATGGCCGCCGGCGTGCGGGCCGGGCACCCGCTCACCGAAGGAACCCTGACGCCCGCCAGGCTGGCCGCCGCGGAGCACGTGGCGGTCAGCCGCCGCGGACGCTTCACCGGCCCGCTGGACGCGGCCCTGGCCGAGCGGGGGCTCACCCGGCGGGTCAGCGCCGTGCTGCCCGGGCACCTGGCGGCGATGACGCTGGCCGCGGCCGGCGACGTGGTATGCCTGGTGCCGGCCGCGCCGCCGGGCGAGCCCCCCTCACCCCTCAGCGACGCGGCGCGCGCCCTGGGACTGCGCCTGCTGGAGATCCCGCTGCCGTTGCCGCCGCTGACGATCGGCATGGCCTGGCATCCACGCCACGCCGCCGACGGGGCCCACCAGTGGTTGCGTGGCGCCGTACGCCGGGTCCTCCGCCCCGCCGGGGAGGACTAGACCGGGGCGCGCGTCCGCCCGAGAGGCCCCCGGCGGGAGCGGCCCGCCGGGGGCTCGGGGCTTCAGGTCTGCCTGCGGGCCTCGGCTCCTCCCCACGTCGTCAGGTACGCCTCGGCTCCGGCCAGCATGTCCTGGGCGAACGCGTCACCGGCGTACTTGCGCATGTCCTCGATCCAGTCGGGGACCAGGCCGTAGTGGGCCACGCCGTCGACGTTGACGTCCCAGACCCGCTCGCCGGTGCGCAGGCGGTCGAGCGTGACCGCGCCGTCGAGCGACGTGAACGGATAGGTGACCGCGCCGCCCTGGCGGGGTCCCGGGAGCGGGCCCATGCCGTTGGTGTCGAGGCCGTAGCCGTAGCCGGGGTGGCCGAACTCCTCACGCAGCGGCTTCGTGGCGCGCCAGCCGGCGGTGAAGGAGTCGGCGGGCGAGCCGTACGCCGTCACCATGCCGCCGAGCCGGTAGACGCGGCGGAAGTAGCTCGGGTCCGCCCAGCTGTGGGAGGAGATGACGCCCGGATACTTGGCGCTCTCCAGCAGGTCGAGCGTCTGGGCCGCGGCCTTGACGCTCATGTGGTCGAGCTCGACGATCATGCCGCGCTTCATCATCCCCTGGACCATGTAGGCGCCCAGCGAGGTCAGGCCTCTGGTGTTGCAGTGCGGCGCCGGCGGATAGACCGGCAGGCCGACGCCGGCCGGCAGCCACTTGGCCAGCTCGGGCGGCAGCACTCCGGCCGGGTCGATCGTGTTGTCGTGCTCGGGTCCCGTGCACGTCCTGGCGTTCCAGAAGGAGCCGCTCGCCAGGAAGTTGCCGAGGTTGACGATCACGCCGGTGGTCCCCGAGTCGAACCGGACGCCGCACAGGGCGTTGTCGTACTTGTGGCAGACGAACATGCTCCGGACGCCGATCTGGTACATCTCGTCCAGGCCGCGGTCGATCTGCGCCTTGGTGCAGTGCGGGATGCCCCAGGTCTGGCGGCAGCCGAACGGCTCGGAGGTCTCGATGCCCAGGACCACCGCCAGCTTGCCGGCCGCGATCACCTGCCTGGCCTCGGCGGTCGACTTCACCACCCGGAACCAGCCCCGGCCCGGGCCGCCGCTCTGGGCGTCGATGTAGTCCTGCAGCTCGAAGTTGCGCTGCGCCTCCAGCTTCAGCGTGGCCATCTCGTCGCAGGTGTTGCGCTTGAGCGGGTAGATCTCACAGAGCTGCCGGTTGGCGACCAGGTCGTTGACGAAGACCCGGAGCCCGCCGCGCCAGGCCCGTTCGAGCCACTTGTAGTAGCCCTGCTGGTGGGTGAGGGAGTCGTGGGCCGGCCAGTCCTTGAACGTCGGCCAGCCGACCGGGTCGTGCTTGCCCACCGGGGTGCCGTGACGGGTGAAGTTCTCGAACCAGGCGAGCGATCCGTCGGGCTGGTGGTCGGGGCAGTCGACCAGGGCGTGCTCGATGCCGTCGAGGTCGAACGGCTTGCCGCAGATCAGGCTGCCGCCGAACGCCTCGTTCGCCATGAGATGGCTGTGGGCGTCGACGAAGCCGCGGACGGGACCGGCGGATCCCGGTGGTTGCCCGACCGCCCCGACCTCGGATTCCGGGGCGGTCTGGGCGTGGGCGGTGGTGCCCGCCAACGGCAGGGTGGCCAGCAGGGCCACCCCGATGATTCTGGTGATGTTGCGTAACATGAGCGCACCTCACGAATCGGCTGATTCATGGTGCGCCGTTGTTACTCGCTGGTCAAGATGTAAGTCGGACGCGAATTCTCGCGCGGGAGATGTCGAGAACGCTCCGGCGGCTACGTCCCTGGGGCAGATCACGACAACACCCCTGGAGGAACGGCAGTGCGAGCGAACGAGATCACCGAGATCCTGGACCGGCCGACCAGCCGGGAGCTGCTGGCGCGCGACGTGACCCGGCTGGCGTACGTGGCCAAGGACGGCACGCCCCGCAACGTCCCGATCGCGTTCACCTGGAACGGTTCCCAGATCGTCATGTGCACGACGAAGAACGCCCCGAAGCTCCCTGCCCTGCGCCAGAACCCGATGGTCGCCCTGACGATCGACACCGAGGTGCACCCGCCCAAGATCCTGCTGATCCGCGGCCGGGCCGAGCTGGACGTCGTCGACGGCATCCCGGAGGAGTACCTGCAGATGAACGGCTCGTACGAGATGACGCCCGAGCAGCGGGTCGCGTGGGAGGCGGAGGTGCGCTCGCTCTACGACGGCATGGTCCGGATCGTGGTGACCCCGACCTGGGTGAAGCTGATCGACTTCGAGACGACCCTGCCGAGCGCGGTCGAGGAGCTGGTCCGGCAGCGCGCCGAGCGCGAGCGCGCCTGAGCGTGGCTCAGGCGCGAGCGCCGCCGAGCCGCGCTCAGCAGGACGAGGAGTCCGCCGCCGTCCCCTCGGCGCAGGCCGCGGCGACCAGCGTCGAGCGCAGAGCCGTCAGGCTCGGCGGGGTGGTGCTCGCCGGCTCGGCGCCGCCCACGGGAACCGAGGTCGCCGTGGCCGAGGGCTTGCCCGTCGGCGTGTAGCAGGGATCGAGGTCGTCGCAGGCGGGCGTGGGAGACGGCTCCGCCTCGTCGTCCTCGGAGACGAAGGTGTACCCGAGGAGCTGCGCCGCGCGCTGACCGTCCATGAGCGGCGCGACCACCGGGCTGCCCGCCGACTCCTCGACGAACAGACCTTCGCCGATGGGCGTGTGGACGGATCGGGCGTAGGCGAGCTGGGCGGGGTCGGTCACCGGGCGGCCGAGGAGCTGCTGCCGTTCCGCCAGGTTGTGGACGAACATCAGGCCCGTGCCCGCCGAACCGACGGACTCCTTGAGCTCGGCGAGGGTGGTGGTGGCCGGCTGCTCGACCCGGATTCGGATCCTGCCGTCGGCGTACCCCTGGCCGAGCCGCCCGGCCAGCACCTTGTCGACGCGCACCACCAGGCTGGCGTAGCGCATGGCGGCCTCCTCGCTGTCGTAGGCCACGACGCGCGAGCCGCTCTCCCCGTCGTCGGAGGCGTAGGCGATGCCGGGCTCGATGTCCACGACGGCGCCCTGGACGAGCGCGCCGGCGGCCTTGAAGGCGCCGGAGTCGGGGGCCCCGGGCACGATGTCGGCCACCGAGTCGAACAGGTACTCCCCGTCCGACACGCTCGCGCCGTAGCGGAGCTGCGCCCAGAAGGAGGGCTGCGGGCTGTTGAGGAACGCGCCCGCGAAGGTGCCGGTCGCCACGGCGGCGACCAGGGTGAGGACCAGCGGGAGGCGCTTCTTCACGGTCACCACGCCCCGTTGACGTGCGAGCGGTCGTGGCTGCTGTAGGTCTGGGTGGTGGACGAGCCCTGCTTCATGCAGGACGTCAGGTTGGTGTGCCCCAGGCCGATGGCGTGCCCGATCTCGTGGCAGGCCGTCTTCCTGCGGATGGTCGTGGTGTTCATGTCAGCCAGGTCGAAGCGCAGCTCGGCGCGGTCGCACGTGTACTCGCCGCCGATCTGGGCGAGCACCCTGACGCACTTGGTCGCGCCGGTGATGTTGACGCCGGTGCTGGAGCCGTCCCAGTCCTTGCCCCAGTAGTCGACGTAGCGGGCGTCGAACATCACCAGGTCGGTGTGCGTGCCCGCGGTGTCGTCGTAGCCGCCGATCCGCAGGTCGGTCTGGTAGTCCAGGTTGGCCATGCCGTAGTCGGCCGCGGTGATCATGTTGCTGGTGAGGGTGGAGCCGTTCCAGTAGACGTCGCGGTTGTCCGTCTTCGGACAGCACCAGGTGGGGTGGTAGACGAAGAAGCCGAAGGTGTTGGCGACCACCGGGGTGGCGGCCGCGAGCCCGGCGGAGAGCGCCGCCACGACGGCGAACACCAGGGCGAGTGCTGACATGCGCATGGCTGATCAATCTAGGTACGGGCCGGGATGGCCAAAAGATCAAAAAGGCGAAGTCGCCACCAACGGGGCATGTACGACAGATGACATCCGCCGTCGGGCGAGGGCGTCGAGGACGATGGAGGCGGCGGCGGTTCGGGCACGCGTCTGAGCAGGGCGGGCGGGGGTAGGTCCCCGGCATGGACAGGAGCCGGGGGACGCGTGATGCCGTCATCGTCGTGGGAGCGGGGATGGCGGGGCTGGCCTGCGCGGTGCGGCTGCACGAGGCCGGTGTGCCGGTGCGGGTGCTGGAGGCGTCCGACGGCGTCGGCGGCCGGGTGCGCACGGACGTCGTCGCCGGTTTCCGGCTGGACCGCGGCTATCAGGTGTTCAACACCGCCTACCCCGAGGCCCGCCGCGTCCTCGACATCGACGCGCTCGACCTGCGGCCCTTCGCCTCGGGGCTGATCGTCCAGGGGACCACCGCCCGGGCCAGGGTGATGCTGCCGTGGCGGCATCCCCGGCACGCCCTGAGCGGGCTGCTGGCCGGACTCGGGACGCTCCGCGACAACGCCGTGCTCTCCGCGATCACCGCACGCGACCTCGCCCTGCCCGGTTCCCGGCTGCGTGGCGGGCGTGAGCGGCGTACCGACGAGGAACTGCGCGCGTGGGGCATGTCCCCCAAGATGATCGACTGCCTGATACGTCCCTTCCTGGCCGGTGTGCTGCTGGAACGTGACCTGGAGACCTCAAGCCGGGTCTTCCACCTGTTCTGGCGATCGTTCGCGCGCGGCACGATCGGCCTGCCCGCGCTCGGCATGGGTCAGATCCCGCGCCAACTGGCCGACCGGCTGCCGCCGGGCGCCGTCACGCTCGGCGCCCGGGTGAGCGAGGTCGCGGCCGACGGGGTGCGGCTCGCGGACGGCACCACCATCGAGGGCTCCGCCGTGGTGGTGGCCGCCGACCCCGCCACGGCGGGTGACCTGCTGAGCGGGATCGAGGTGCCGCCGATGCGCGCGGTGACCACCTTTTACCACGTCGCTCCCCGCTCCCCGCTGCGCGAGCCGATCCAGATCATCGACGCCACCGGGGCCATCACCGACACCCTGGTCGTCACGGACGCGGCGCCGGACTACTCCCCCGACGGGCGGGCGCTGGTGTCCACGTCGGTCCTGGGCCTGGAGACCGACGAGGGCCCGGTCCGCCGGCGCCTGACCGAGATCTACGGCAGCACCTCCGGGTGGGAGCACCTGGCCACCTACCCGGTCCCGGCGGCGCTGCCCGCGATGCCGCCGCCGCACCCGCTGCGCAAGCCGGTGCGCCTGCGCGCCGGGCTGTACGTGTGCGGCGACCACCGCGACACCGGCTCCCTCCAGGGTGCCCTGGTCTCCGGCCGGCGCGCGGCCCAGGCCGTGCTCGCCGACCTCCGGCCCCGCCGGGCGGGCAGCCGCCGCCCGGCTCACGATCAGGCAGCTCGCTGATCCCTCCCGCGCGTCCCCGGGCATGCTCCCGTGCAGCCGGCGAGCTGGGCGGCGGGCCTCTCCCCCGTCCGCAGGACGCGGCGGGCGACGACAGATCCATGCACTTGCATGGGACAGAGCCGGGGCATATAGTTGGTTTTGCCAAACCAACTATATGCAGGGTGGCGGATCATGGCGCATGACTCGGGCCGGGAGGCCGCCGATCGGGTGGCCGCGGCGCTGGCCACGGTCGGCAACTGGATGTTCGCGCCGTCCACGCGTCGCCGGATCATGGCGTCGTCGGGGCTGGAGCTGTCGCTGGGTGACTACACCCTGCTCGCTCAGGTCTCCCTGCACGCGCCGGTGCGGCTCTCGGTGCTGGCCGAGCTGATGGAGGTGGACAAGTCCACCCTCTCGCCCCCCGCCAAGCGCCTGGAGGCACGGGGGTTCATCGAGCGGCGGCCCGACCCGGCGGACGCCAGGGCGCAGCTCGTGAGCGTCACCCGGGAGGGGAAGCTGGCCATCCGCGAGCTGTGGAAGGCGCGTACGGCCGCCGTCGCCGCGCTGCTGTCCGACTGGGACCCCGCCGAGATCGAGCACCTGGCCGACGGGCTGGGCGCCTTCGCCGAGGCCATCAAGAGGACCCCGCAGTAGCTCCCTGATCGTGTGCCGGCCCACGGACCGGCACACGCACACGCCACCGTGCCCGCGCGACGGGCGGGGGTCTCCTCCTGCCCGTCGTCGCTTCTCGCCGACCTCATCTCGATCCTTTGGAGTGGGATCACATGCGTTCTGTTGTGCTGCCCGAATTCGGTCCGCCGGATCGCCTGCGCGTCGCGGACGTTCCCGAGCCGCGACCCGGAGAGGGCCAGGTCACGGTACGGGTCGCCGCGATCGGCGTCCAGTTCCTGGAAACCCAGATCCGCTCGGGGGCGATGCGCTCGGCGCTGGGCGGAGCGCCTCTGCCGGTGGTCCTCGGGAAGGAGATCGCGGGCCGGGTCGCCGAGGTCGGCCCCGGCGGCGACCCCGGGCTGGTCGGGACGCGGGTCCTGGCCAGCACGCAGGGCACCGGCGGCTACGCGGAAGCGGCCGCCGTACCCGCCGACAGCCTCATCCCGGTCCCGGCCGGCCTCGACCTGGAGGACGCGGTCGCCCTCTACCGGTACGGCGCCACCGCCCAGGGCCTCGTCCGGGCCGCTCGGGTCACCGCCGGCGATCGCGTGCTGGTGCTGGCCGCCGCGGGCGCCGTCGGCATGGTACTGGTGCAGGTGCTCAAGCGAGCCGGCGCGACGGTGGTCGGTGCCGCGCGCGGCGAGCACAAACTGGCCCTCGTCCGGGAGCTGGGGGCCGATCACGCGGTCGACTACTCGCTGCCCGGCTGGCCGGATCTTGTCCGCCGTGCCGTGGGCGGCTCCGTCGAGGTGGTCTTCGACCACGTCGGCGGCGAGCCGGGGCGGGCGTCGCTCGATCTCCTCACGCCCGGCTCCGGACGCCAGGTCGTGTTCGGCCTCTCCAGCGGCAGGCCGCTGGACGTCCGGCCCATGGAGCTGCTGGGCCGGGGCCTGACCCTCACCGGATTCAGCTCGGGCCTCCTCTGGAACCGGCCCGCCCTGGCGCACGACCTGGTCACCGAGGTTCTCGGCCTGGCCGTCCGCGGCCACCTCACGCCCGTGATCGGCCGCCGCTTCCCGCTGGAGCGGGCGGCCGACGCGCACGCCGCCGTCGAGGCGCGCGGCACCGTCGGCAAGACCCTGCTCATCCCCTGAACGCCTCAGCCCACCTTGGAGAGGAACGACATGTCATCGAAGATCTTCCTGGCCGGAGCCACCGGCCTGCTCGGCGGCCGTATCGCCGGAGCCCTGCTCGACCGGGGCGCCGCCGTCCGGGCCCTGGTCCGGCCGGGCGCGGACGAGGAGAGGAGGACCGCGCTCGCGGCCCTGCGAGCGCGCGGACTGGAGGTGGTCGAGGGCGACATCACCGACCCGATCGAACGGCTGGCCGAGGCCGTGGGCGACGCCACCACGGTGATCTCGGCCGTGCAGGGCGGCCCTGAGGTGATCGTGGACGGCCAGGCCAACCTGGCGCGGGCCGCCGAGAAGGCCGGTGCCACGCGCCTCATCCCCTCCGACTTCGCCATCGACGTGACCAAGCTGGACGACGGCGACAACTTCATGATCGACTGGCGTCGCCGGGCCGCCGCCGTCTACGGCGACACGAGCCTCGATGTGGTCTCCGTGCTCAACGGCGCCTTCTACGAGGTCATGGTCGGCTTCATGGGGATCGTCGACTGGGAACGCGGGACACTGTCGCACTGGGGCGACCCCGACCAGCCGCTCGACCTGACCTCGGTGGCCGACACCGCGGCCTACACCGCCGCGGTCGCCCTCGACCCGGAGGCCAGCGGCACGTTCCGGTTCGCCGGCGAGGTCGTCTCCTTCCGGCAGTTCCACCAGGCGGTCCAGCGCGGTTCCGGCCGGGAGCTGGAGCTGCGGCATCTCGGCACCGCCGACGACCTGCGCGCCGAGATCGCCCGCCGGGCGGCCCTCACCCAGAACCCGTTCGACTACGTGGCCCTGCAGTACCAGTGGTGCATGGTCACCGGCAAGGGCAAGTTCGACACCCTGGACAACGCCCGGTACCCGCAGATCACCCCGCAGCCGGTCAGCGACTTCGTGCGCGCCTCCGCCTGACGCCACCGGCGCCCACCGCCCGCGGTGGTAGCGGTGGGCGCCGGTGAGGCCCAGGAAGGTCAGAGGAAGACGCGGGCGATCTCAAGCCACTTCCGCGCGTCCTCGCCGACCGCCGTGAGGCCGGTCTCGGCCAGGGACCTGCGCCGGGTGACGCGAAGGCAGAAGTCGAGGGCACTCCCCCGCACCCGTTGCGCGGCGTCTTCCGGTCCCCATGCCCAGGTCTCGCCGTCGGGGCCGGTCAGCTCGACCCGGAACGGCTCCGCCGGAAGAGGCGACTGGGCGGCGTGGAAGGACAGCTCTCGTCCCACCACCCCCAGCGCGGCCACATGCCGGAGCCGGCCCGTCGGACGGTGCGGGACCCCCAGGGTGTCGTAGATGTCCTGCCCGTGAGCCCAGGTCTCCATCAGCCGCAGCGGCACCATGAGCGCCGCGGTCACCTGCGAGCCGTACCACGGGAACCCGTGATCCAAGGGAACGTCACGGAGCGCCGCCGCCACCTCGGCTCGGCCGGCACGCCAATCTTCCAGCAGGGCCGACCGCGGTCTCGCCGCCCCGGCGGCGGCGTCGAGATCTGCGCGCCGGCTGCCCGCGGCTTCGGCCCGCTTCAGCACGGCGTCGAACTCGTCCGGGGTCCGGATGGCGATGAGGACGTTCGCGTCGGCCGCGGCCAGGTGGGCGATCTGGTGGGCGATCGTCCAGCCCGCCGCCGGGGTGGGCCTGGTCCAGTCGTCCTCCGCCGACACCAGGGCGTCGAGCTCGTCTCCCTCCGCCACCAGGTCGGGCAGGGCGAGGTCATGCTCGACACCGGACAGGTCGAGGCCGTAGTCCACCATCTGTGTCATTTTCCTCACCTTCCGACGGCACAACATCTTCGCGGTTTCCCGCGTCCCACTGACTATGACGTCACTCATCGAGCCCACGAACCACTCCCGAGCCCGCCGATACGCGGCCCGGACCGGCGCCGCCTCCCTGGCCGCCTGCCTGACGCTCGTCCTCGGCGGAGGCGTCGCCGACGCGGCCACCGCGGACAGCGCGGCGAACGCCGCCCGCCGGCTGGACCGGGTGGACTGGGCGGCCGTGGTGAAGCCGGCTCTGCACTGCCCCCAAGCGGGGTCGCACGCCTCCTGGAACGTCGTGCGCGCCCGCGTGGCGGCCGTCGGCGACCTCACCCGCGACGGCAGGCGGGAGACCGTCGTCGTGTCGTCGTGCCCGAGCCCGACGTCCAGCAACCCCTCGATCGCCTTCGTCTACGACGGAGCCGCCAAGCCCTCGGCCCCGCGCCTGCTCGGCAAGCTCGGCACGAACCGCTACTTCACGTCCCTGAAGGTCGGGATCCAGGGCGGGACCGTGCACCTGCGGGGCAAGGCGCTCAGCGACAAGGCCCCCCGGTGCTGCCCCGACCTGATCGTCGAGCAGACCTACACGTGGGACGGCAAGCAGTTCCGCAGGACGGCGGAGAAGGCGAAGCGCATCGGGTGACCGGCTCCGCCGCATCAGTGGCGGTGGTGGTTGTCGGGCTGGGCGGGGTCGCCGGGATGTTCGAGTCCCGGCACCAGCCGCAGCCGGTGGGCGCGCGCGTGGTCGAGCCAGCGCACGAACGCCAGCCGGCGCGCGGCGTCGAGGAGGCCCCCGACAGGGACGGGCGGGTCCGGGTCCGGGTCACGGCGGGCGACGAGGGTGGCGGTCCAGGGGCCGGCCGTCACGGTCTGACCCGGTACGGCGGAGCCCAGCGCCTCGGCCAGGTCCGCCGGCAGCGAACCCGGCTCGGCGTCGAACGCGCCGTCCGGTGTGCGCAGCCGCCAGACCGGCCCGGCGGGCGGCCGGGCCGCCGACTCCCGGTAGGCGTCCGCCTCCTCCCGGGTGACGGCGACGTCGGCGGTGACGGCCTCGTACACGGCGCGGACGGCGGCGCTGCCCTCGTAGGCCGCCGCCGCGATGGAGCCCAGCTCGACGGCGGCCCGCTGGTCGAGCCGGACGGGCGGGGCGTCCCCCGGGTCCAGCCCGCGGGCGGCCGCCTCGGCGGCGCACAGCTCCTCGGTGAGCACGACCTGGGCCACCCAGCGCGTGAGCTGCCGGTCCTCGGCCGTCCCCGGCGCGGGCAGCGCCGCCGCCCGGGGACCGGCCCGCAGCGCGGCGAGCCGCCGGTCCAGCTCGGTACGCGGGAGCGGGTCGCCGTCGAGCCAGCCGAGCACCGGGCCCACGCCGGGCGCGACGGGCTCCCCGGTGACGGGCGCGTACCCGGGGATCGCGTGCCCGTGCCGGTGAGCTTCGGCAGCGACGGCCCCGGAGATCGGGCGCCGTGCGTGGCGACCGCTCGTCACGGGGTCACCACCAGTTCGACGGTCGGGGCGTACTGGCAGCGGCCGAACCACATGACCTTGGCCAGGGCCCACGAGGAGGCCGGGGCGGCGTCGCGCGGCGCGGACACCTCGAACTCGGCGACGGCGCTCTCCCCCGCCGCGAGGGCGAACCCGCGAACCGGCTCGGCGACCAGCTCCCAGGTCCCCCAGGGCGAGACGAGCTGCAGCTCGCCCCGGATCTCCCCGCACGTGCGGTTGCGCAGCTCCACCCCGAGCACGGCGCGCCCGCCGGGAGCGACGCGCACCGACCGCGTGGTCACGTCCACCGACAGGCCGGTGTCGCGGCCGGGGTTGTCCTTGCTGCCCTGCGCGGCCGTCCAGTCCTCGGGGACGTCGCCGGGCACGGGCAGCACGCCGGGCGGGTCGCCGACGGCGATCGTGACCACGTCCTCGACGGTCTGGCCGTCGTGCCGGAGCCGGGCGGCGGCGAAGTACATCCCGGGACCCACGCCCGCGGGCGGGGTCACCGTCACCGGGAACCGCAGATGCCCGCCCGCCGCCAGCCGGTACGGCCGCCGCCCGATGCTCGCCGTCCAGCCGTCGGGGACGAGGAACTCCACGGACCCCTCCACGTCCGCGTCGAGCAGGTGCGAGGAGAGCACCACCGACACCTCGGCCGGCTCTCCCCCGGTCCGCACCAGTCCCGGCCCGGCCGTGACGCTCACCGGCAGGTAGCCCATCGGCGCCGGCCCCCGGTTGTGCAGCCAGTACCGGGCGTGCACCGGCTGCGCCGCCTCGGCCGCCGGCCCCAGCACCGGCCCGCCGCGCGACGGGCCGCCCGGCGGCAGGCCGGGCACGGCGATCACGGTGGCGACCTCGGCGCCGGTCAGCGCGACGGCGTCCCGGACGGGTTCGCCGCGCCGTTCGAGCAGGTCGGCGCGGCACGCCTCGGTGAGGGCGAGCGCGCCCGACAGGACGGCGTCGCGGCCGAGGCCGGTGGACTCCATCAGGCGCACGCTCACGCCGGAGGCCGGATCCGGGGCGGCGGCCGATCCGTGCGCGGTCGGGTTGCCGGCCGGCTTGACGGTGCCGACCAGCACCTCGCGGGCGGGCTCGGCCTTCAGGTACGACCGCGTCGGCGGCAGCGGGCCGGGGTGCGGCTCGGCGGTCACGGCGTACAGCGGGTGGTTGAACTCCTGCCCCCGGGCGGGCAGCGTCAGCGCGCGCCAGTCGCCCTCGCCCGAGACCAGCGCGTAACGGAACTCGTGGGTTCCGTGCATGAGCTGGAAGCCCGCGCCGTCGGGCAGGGTGCGGCGGGGCGGGTCGATCCACACGCCGGACGGCCAGCCGGTGCACGAGCGCAGCAGCGACAGGTGCAGCGTCCCGGCCGGATCGACGGCGAACCCCGGCAGGCCGTAGGTGAGCAGCGCGACGGTGTGGTCGGTGAGCAGCTCGGACTCCGGCACCTCGCCCGGGCAGGCGGCGCTCACGCGGGCGTCGGCGAGGTCGGCGGTCAGCGCGGCGGGGTCGGTGGTGACCAGGGTGGGCAGCGCGAGCAGGTCACGCAGGTCGGCGTTGGGGCGCCAGACCTCGCGCAGCGGCCGCGCGGCCGGCACCCAGACGCGCCCGTCCCGCTCCAGGACCTCCGCGTACGCCGTGCCCGCGCGCTCCAGCAGCTCGCGGACCGCGTCGTTCTCCCGCGGCCCGCCGATCATGATGCGGAAGTCGGGGAGGTTGGAGTCGACGTCGAGCCAGCCGTACCGGGACCAGTCGGCGCTCGCCGTGGTCGCGGTGACCCCGGCCCTGACCAGCGCGACGAGCAGGTCGCGGACGCCGGCGGCGTCGTCGGGGGCGGGCACGACCACCTCGGCCACGCCGAGCGCCCGCTCCCCCACGGCGCGGCCGTCGGGGCCGGTGAGCGTGACGCGCGCGGTGGAGCCCAGGCCGAACCACGTGTTGGCGGGGTTGTCGAGCGTCCACGGCGCCTCGGCGGCGTCCACGTCGGGCAGGGCGAACCCGCGCCCGACCACGGCCCCGGCCACCTCGCTCACCGGGAGCGCGCCGGGCAGGTCGGCGGGGAAGCTCACCCGCAGCAGCCGGTCCGCCCCGCCGTAGTCGAGGACCCGGGTGGCGAGCTCCACCCGGTCCACGCCGTCCCAGAGCGTGACGGTCTGCTCGTAGCCGATGCCGTCCACCGTCCCGGTGATCACCAGGCGTTCGCCGAGCGGGCAGCTCTCGCGGCGCACCAGGGCGGCGCCCCGCGCCGCGCCGACGACCGGGCCCTTGGGCACCAGGTGCCAGGGGCCCTCGCCGAAGTCCGGGTGGGCCGGGTACTCCTCGTAGACGCGCAGCTCGTTGCCGACGCATCCCGGTCGCAGCAGCCCGCGCCCGGCCTTCTTGTCGAAGACGCCGGACAGGCAGCCGCCGCGCTGCGGGTCGGCGGTGACGCGGTAGCGGCCGTTCTCGACGCTCACGCCGGGAACGGGGACCCAGGCGGGCTCCGGCGGGCCGGGCAGGAGGCGCCAGGTGCGCCAGCCCGTCGCGGGCACGTCCTCGGCCAGGAAGCGCAGCGTCCCGCGGTCCACGACGCTCGGCACCCGCGCGCCGGTGTCGTCGAGCACCCGTCCGCCGTCGAGCCCGGCGGGCAGCCGGACGGCCACGGGCGCCGACCGGTCGAACGACAGCGTGTTCGCGACGACGACGGCCAGGCCCTCGCCGCCGGTGTCCACGCGGGCGACGAGCGCTTCGAGCGAGACGTCGCGCACGGCGGCCGCCAGGTCGTACGCCTCGCGCCAGCCGGACAGCAGGTCCAGGTAGACCTGGTCGGACTCGCTGCCGGTGATCGATCGCGTCGTGGTGCGCCCCGTAGGCGAGCTGGCGCCACACCTTGTCCAGCGCGGCCTCGGGGTAGGTCCCGAGCCCTTCGAGCGCGGCGAGGGTGGCGAGCTTCTCGGCGTCCACGGCGGCCACCTCGCCCGCCCGCTGCGCCTGCTTGGTGTCGATGTAGGAGACGTCCTTGCCCGTGTAGATCGGGTTCATGTCGCGGGTCTGCGGGCTGGGGCGCCGCCCGGTGGCCGCCAGCTCGGCCCGGACCGCGTCGAGGAAGTCGCGCGGGGTGGCGCAGACGAAGCGCGGCCAGACGTAGCGGGTGTTCCAGGAGCGGTGGATCTCGGTGACCCACTTGTTCGGCGGGGTGTAGTCGGTTCCGACCGGCAGCAGCAGGTTCCTCGTCGCCCCGACCGGCTTGAGCTTGCGGTACAGCTCGTACACGGCGTTCTCGGCGGTGGCCAGGTCGGCGGAGGAGTCCATCCACCAGCCGGCCGAGTAGTGGTGCGGCATGAAGTGCGTCAGCACCCCGAGCCCCGACGGGGCGATCCACTCGAACTCGCTCGGGAACTGCATGACGCGGGCGTCGTCCTTGGCCGCGCGGAAGTTCTTCTGGATCGGCCCCCACTGGTGGAACGGCCCGCGCGCCCACGCGCTCCCGGTCAGCCCCGCCGCCGCGAGGTAGCCGGGGAACTGCGGGTCGTGCCCGAACGCGTCGAGCTGCCACGCCGTCGCCGGCTGCCCGCCCAGGATGTCGCGCTGGTAGCCGATGCCGTACACGATGTTCCTGATCGTGACCTCGGCCCCGGTCAGGTTGGTGTTGGGCTCGTTGTACGTCCCGCCGACCAGCTCGACCTGCCCGCGCCCCATCAGCAGCCGCAGGTCGGCCCGGCGTTCGGGGTGCGTGTCGAAGTACGGCTTGAGGTAGTCGATCTCGGCCAGCACGAACTTGTAGACCGGGTCGCGCAGCGCCAGGTCCAGGTGCGCGTCCACCAGGGCGAAGCCGTTGCGCTCCCACAGCGGGCGGGTGGTGGCGTCCCCGGACAGCAGCTCCCAGGGCGAGGTGTAGGCCGCCTGTGTGTTCCACCACACCGGGTCGTAGTGGAAGTGCGAGACCATGAACATCGTCCAGCCGGGCTCGGCCACGACGACCACGGCCTCGGCGCGCGCCTCGCCCGCCGTCACCACGACCGGCAGCTCGGCTCCCGGGACCGGGTCGGCGATCTCCAGCGGCACCTCGACCGAGCCCGATCCCTCGGCCTCCCCCGCCACGCCCGGGCGGTGACGGCGACCCGCGCGGGCGGGCCGTCGAGCGTCACGCGCAGCACCTGGCGCGGGGCGTCCTCGGTGCCCGTGAACAGGTCCGTGGACTCCACGGAGACGATGGCGACTGACACGGGTTTCCCTTCTGCGGTGAACGTGGCCGGCGGCGCCGGCGTTCCGGCGCCTCTCAACCGTGGGCGCGGACGGTGCCGATCCCCCGGGCCGTGAGGTGGCCGGGGTCGTCGGCGCGGTCGCCGGCGACGATGGCCAGCGGCCCGGTCTCGCGCTGCCGCACCCACGCGGCGTGGAAGGCGCTGCCGGGCGCGACCTCGGCCCGGCGCTCCGGCTCGGTCCGCAGGTCCCCGTCGCACCGCAGGGCGGGACGCCGCTCCTCGGTACGGCGGCGGCGCTCGCCGATGACCGCGGCGAGTTCCTTGGCCGCCGGCTTGGGACGGTGGTCCACGGTGAACAGGCCCAGCTCGTACTCCCGCTCCGGGAAGTCGGCGAGGGAACGATCGAGGTCGTGGGAGCACCACCAGGTGACGCCCCACAGGGCGGGGTTGGCGGTCACCGTGTCGAGGGTGCGGCGGACGAACTCGGTGGCGTCGGCCTCGGGCACGTCCGGCTGGGGCACTCCGATCTCCTGCAGCCAGACGGGCCTGGCCGGGTCGGTGGAGGTGGCCGCGGCCAGCTCGACCAGGTAGTCGGCGTGCGAGACGGTGGCGGGGCCGAGCGGGCCGTCGATCGCGGAGACGCCGTTGAACACCCAGGAGTGGACCGTGCTCAGGTCGCCCAGGTCCACGTTGTCGGCGGGGTGGAACGGGTGCTGCGGGTCGTACCACGTGGCGTCGTACAGCGAGTGGAGCGCGAGCAGGCCGGGCGCGGCCGAGCGCACGACGTCGATCAGCTCGGCGGCCCACGCCCGGGACGCCTCGGGCGTGGTGGCGTTGCTGGGGTAGAGGTTGTTGACCTCGTTGCCGAGCGTGACGGCGAACACGTTGCCGCGGGTGGCGACGGCGCGGGCGAGCCGGTCGGCGTAGGCGGCGATGGCGTCGCGCGCCCCGCGGTCGGTGAACAGGCTGCGCCGGTGCCAGGTGAGCACCCACGACGGCAGGAAGTCGAAGCTGGACAGGTGCCCCTGGAGCAGGTCCACGGCGACGGACAGGTCGAACTCGGCCGCGACGTCGATCAGCGCCAGCAGGTCGTCCACGCCGCGCTCGCGGATCAGCGCCGGGTTGGGCTGGATCCACGGCCAGATCGGGAACACGCGCACGTGGTCCAGGCCGATCGAGGCCAGGTCCTCGAAGTCGCGGCGGACGGCGTCGAGCGACAGGTCGAGCCAGCTGTGGAACCAGCCGGCGGAGGGCACGTAGTTGGCGCCGTAGCGGATGGGGTCGGGCAGGGGCACGCGTCCTCCGAGGGTCGTACGATCTCCCGGCGGAGCCTAAAGCGTTTTAGTCGCCCTGCCAAGTCGGCGCCACAGCGGTTCCGGCCGCCCTGCCAGGTCGGCGTTCCAGCCGTTCCGGCCGGGCCTTCTAGCCGTTCTGGTCGCCCGGCCAGGCGGCCGGAGGCGCCGTGCTCTCGCGGACGGTCAGCCGGGGAGTCTCGGTCTTGACGTCCCTGCGCTGCTCCGGATCGGCGACGACCGCCAGCATCACCTCGGCCAGCCGCTTGCCGAAGGCGAAGGTGTCGCGGGAGAGCGCGGTGATCGCGGGGTGCGCGATCCGGGTGAGCACCGAGTCGTCGAAGGCCACGATGGACACCTCGTCGGGGACCTTCACCCCCATCTCGCCGGCCACCCCCAGCCCGGCCAGCGCCATCACGTCGCTGTCATAGACGATGGCCGTCGGCCGGTGCGGGCGCGACAGCAGCGCCCGCGTCGCGGCGGCGCCCTCGGAGTCGCTGAAGTCGGTGTGCACGGACACCGCCTCCTCCAGCGCGAGCCGCGCGGCGCGGTCGCGCAGCGCGCGGGTGCGCCGCTGGGTGTGCCGGAAGGCCGGCAGGCCCGCGACGTGCGCGATCCTGCGGTGGCCGAGCGCGGCCAGGTAGTCCACGATCGACAGCATCGCCTCGCGGTCGTCGGCCCACACGCTCGACAGGGTCCCGTGCTTGCCGGGGCCGCCCAGGACCACGGCGGGCACGCCCAGCTCCTCCAGCACCGCGATGCGCGGGTCGCGGACCATGAGGTCCACCATGACGAACCCGTCCACCCGGTGCGCGGAGGTCCAGTCGCGGTAGATCTCCATCTCGGCCTCGGCGTCCTCCACGATCAGCAGCTGCAGCGCCACGGACTGGGCCGACAGCCCGGCCTGCAGGCCGGACAGTAACTGGGCGAAGAACGGCTCCACGCCCAGGGCGCTGGCGGGCCGGGCGATGACCAGCCCCACGGCCTCCGCGCGCGCCCCGCCCAGCGCGCGGGCGGCGCTGTGCGGCCGCCAGTTCATCTCCTTCGCGACCTGCAGGATTCGCGCGCGGGTGGCCTCGCCGACCCCGGGGCGGCCGTTGAGCGCGAAGGACACCGCGCCCTTGGAAACCCCGACGCGTTCGGCGATGTCGGTGATCGTCGGTCGGCGCACCACTGCTCCTTCACGAATCCGTCTCAGCTATTGACACACGAGTCTAGCCAGGTGAATAGTCCCGCAACTAGAGCGATTTAGTAACCAAGGAGAGCGCCATGCGTAGGTACTGGACGGGGCTGGCGGTCGCAGCCGCCATGGTCGTCTCGGGCTGCGGGCTCGGCGGGGCCGACCCGGAGGCGGCGCCGGCTCCGAGCGGGGCTGCCACGGGTGAGGTGAAGGGCAACGTCAGCCTGCAGACCTGGGCGCTGAAGCCCAAGTTCACGGCGTACATGGAGGGCGTCATCACCGCCTTCGAGAAGAAGTACCCGGGCACGAAGGTCGAATGGCTCGACCAGCCGCCGGACGCCTACTCCGAGAAGGTGCTCAACCAGGCCTCCTCCGGGACCCTGCCGGACGTCGTCAACCTGCCGCCGGACTTCGCCCGGCCGCTGGCCCTGCAGGACATGCTGCTCGACGTCGCCGCGGCCGACCCCAAGCTCGCCGAGGAGTACGTCGCCGGCGGCCTCGACGCCTACAAGTTCCGCGGCCACACCGGCACCTACGGCTACCCGTGGTACCTCAACACGGACGTCAACTACTGGAACTCCGAGCTGATGAAGAAGAACGGGCTCGACCCGGCCAAACCGCCGACGACGTTCGACGAGCTGGTCGCGCAGGCCCGGATCTTCAAGGAGAAGTCCGGCGGCAAGGTCTACCTCATGAGCCGCCGCCCCGAGCTGGGCGACCTGGCCCAGGCGGGCGTGAAGATCCTGTCCGACGACGGCAAGAGCTTCGTCTTCAACACCCCCGAGGCCGCCGCGGTGATCGACAAGTACCGGGCCGCCTTCAAGGAGGGCCTGCTGCCGCGCGACGTGCTGACCGACACCTACGCGGGCAACACCAAGCTGTTCAACGAGGGCACCGTGGCCTGGACGACGGCCGGCGCCAACCACATCATCGCCGTCAAGACCGACAACCCCTCCCTCGCGCCCAAGGTGGTGCCGTCGCCCGCGATGGGAACCCCGCCGCTGTACGTACAGGGCCTGTCGGTGTCGAAGAAGTCCAAGAACCCGGCCGCGGCGATCGCGCTGGCCCGCTGGGTGACCAGCCCCGAGAACCAGGCGGCCTTCGCGCACGAGGTCAGCGTCTTCCCGAGCACCAAGGCCTCGGCCGGCGACCCGTTCTTCACCCAGAGCGACGGCACCAACGGCGGCGACGCCAAGGTCATCGCGTTCAAGTCGCTCGCCACGGCGAAGATGCTCCAGCCCGTCGAGGTGACCGACGCGATGAGCAAGTTCATCCGCCAGCAGATCGCGCTCGCGCTCAACGGCGACGTCTCCGCCAAGGAGGCGCTGGACGCCGCGGCCGCCAAGTGCAACGAGCTGCTCAACCAGTGACCGCCCCCGTTCTCCCCGCGCAGGGCGCCCTCCGCCGCCGGATCACCCCCTGGCTGCTGGTGGCGCCCGCCGCGCTGTGGCTGTTCGTCTTCAACGTCTGGCCCTCGCTGAACACGCTGGTGCTGGCGTTCACCAACGCCAAGCCGCTGAGCGGCGGGCACTTCACCGGCCTGGACAACTTCGGCCGCATGCTCGACGACGACCAGCTCGTCGACGCGCTGCTCAACAGCGTCGTCTTCATGCTGGTCTGCCTGCCGGTGCTCACCCTGCTGCCGCTGCTGCTGGCGGTGCTGGTGGAGAAGAAGATCCCCGGCATCACGTTCTTCCGCACCGCCTTCTACACGCCGGTCGTCGCCTCGGCCGTCGTGGTCGCGCTGATCTGGAGCTGGCTGCTGAGCGACCGGGGCCTGGTCAACGGGCTCGCGCAGGCGATGGGCGTGCTGCAGGGGCCGCTGCCGTTCCTGACCGACCGCTGGCTGCTGGTCCTCAGCGCCATCACGCTGACGGTGTGGAAGGGCCTCGGCTACTACATGATCATCTATCTGTCGGCGCTCGGGAACGTGCGGCGGGACCTGCACGAGGCCGCGGCCGTGGACGGGGCGGGCGCCGTGCGCCGCTTCTGGAGCGTGACGGTTCCCGGCGTGCGCAACACGATGCTGCTGGTCTCGGTGCTGGTGGCGGTCTCGGCGCTGCGCGTGTTCTCGGAGCTGTTCGTGCTGTCCAACGGCACGGGCGGCCCCGGCGGGCGGGCGATGTCGCTGGTCATGCTGATCCAGCTCTACAGCCGGGGCTTCTACGGGCACTTCGGTTACGCCTCGGCGCTGAGTATCCTGCTCTTCGTCATCACGATCGGCCCGATGCTCCTGCTGACGCGCCTGAGCAGGAAGGCGGCCTGACATGGCGGGCATGAAGACGCGCGAGGCCGATGTCCGGCCGGCCGCCGTCATCGCGGCGCGGCCGGGGCGGCACGAGGGCCGCCGCCGGCGCCGCGGCGGGTTCGGCTCCACCGGGCCGGGCGAGCTGGCGCTGCGGTACGCGCTGCTGCTGTTCGTGCTGGCGATCACGGTCCTGCCGTTCCTGTGGCAGTTGTCCACCTCGCTGAAGGGGCCGTACGAGGACGTCTTCGCGCAGACCCCGAGTTTCATCCCCCTCCAGCCGACGCTGGAGAACTACGCGCGGGTCGCGGACACCATCCCGGTGTGGACGTACGCGCTCAACTCGGTGATCGTGGCGGTCATCGTGGTGGGCGGCAACGCGGTGGGCGCGACGCTGGCCGGGTTCGCGCTGGCCAGGCTGGAGTTCCGGGGCGCCAAGCTGCTCCTGGTGCTGTTCCTGTCCACGCTCGTGCTGCCGGGCGAGGTGACGATCGTCTCCCAGTACGTCACCGTGCGCGGCATGGGCCTGGCCGACACGCTGCTGGGCGTGGCCCTGCCGGGCGCGATCGGCATGCTGAACGTCCTGCTGATGCGCACCGCCTTCCAGGCCATCCCCAAGGAGATGGACGAGGCGGCGGTCATCGACGGGGCGACGCCCTGGCAGCGGCTGATCCGGCTCGGGCTGCCGAACGTGCGGGGCATGCTGAGCGTGATCACGATCTTCGCGTTCATCGGCGCGTGGGACGACTTCCTGTGGCCGCTCATCGTGCTCAACGACCCGAAGAACTTCACGCTCACCGTCGGCCTGCAGTACCTCAACGGGACCTTCAGCGCCAACCCCCGCCTCATCGCGGCCGGGACCATGATCTCCTTCCTGCCCATCGTGCTCCTGTTCGCCTCGCTGCAGCGCTTCTTCTTCCGCGGCGTCGCGCAGGGCGCGATCAAGGGCTGAACCGGTTACGAGAACGAGGAGTCTCTCTCCATGCATGACGACCGTGAACTGGTCGAATCCCGGCTCAAGCGGGTGCTCGACGAGCGGATCCGCCC
Source organism: Nonomuraea roseoviolacea subsp. carminata (assembly GCF_024172185.1). Lineage (GTDB taxonomy): Bacteria > Actinomycetota > Actinomycetes > Streptosporangiales > Streptosporangiaceae > Nonomuraea > Nonomuraea roseoviolacea. The sequence continues at coordinate 8,323,517 of NZ_JAMZEC010000001.1, read as the reverse complement.
CGCGGTGTACCCCGTGTCCGTGCCGTTGGAGGTGGCGGTGTGGCACGCGCCCGGCGAGCCGGTGCCGGTGGCGGAGGGCCTGGCGGCCTCCCCCTCCCCCATCGCGGTCGGCGCGGAGTGGGGCGCGCCGTGGGCGACGTGCTGGTTCACGGTGAAGGGAACGGTCCCGGCGGAGTGGGCGGGCCGGACCGTCGAGGCGATCCTCGACCTCGGCTTCGACCAGAACATGCCGGGCTTCCAGTGCGAGGGCCTGGTCTACCTGCCCGACGGCACGCCGGTGAAGGGGCTCAACCCGCGCAACCAGTGGGTGCGCGTCGGCGCGCCGGTGGCCGGCGGCGAGCGGGTCGAGCTGCGGATCGAGGCGGCCGCGAACCCGGTCATCCTCGACTACCACCCGTTCCTGCCCACCACGCTGGGCGACAAGGAGACGGCCGGCAGCGCGCCGCAGTACCGGCTGGCCCGCATGGACCTGGCCGTCTTCGACGAGACGGTGTGGCAGCTCGTCATCGACCTGGAGGTGGCCGGCGAGCTGATGATGGAGCTGCCGGCCGACAGCGGCCGCCGCTGGGAGCTGATGCGCGCGATCGGCCGCGCCCTGGACGCCGTCGACCTGCAGGACGTCAACGGCACGGCCGCGACGGCCCGCGCCGAGCTGACCGGCGTGCTCGCCGCCCCCGCCACGCCGTCGGCGCACCGCATCAGCGCGGTCGGGCACGCGCACATCGACTCGGCCTGGTTGTGGCCGCTGCGCGAGACCGTGCGCAAGGTGGCCCGCACAGCCTCCAACATGACCGCGCTGCTGGCCGACGAGCCGGAGTTCGTCTTCGCCATGTCGCAGGCCCAGCAGTGGGCGTGGATCAAGGAGCACCGGCCCGAGGTGTGGGCCAAGGTGACCAAGGCCGTCGCGGGCGGGCGGTTCGTCCCGACCGGCGGCATGTGGGTGGAGTCCGACACCAACATGCCCGGCTCGGAGGCGATGGCCAGGCAGTTCGTGCACGGCAAGCGGTTCTTCATCGACGAGTTCGGCGTCGACAACGAGGAGGTGTGGCTGCCGGACACGTTCGGGTTCGCGGCGGGCCTGCCGCAGATCATCAAGGCGGCGGGCTCGAAGCGGCTGCTCACCCAGAAGATCTCCTGGAGCAGGACGAACAGCTTCCCGCACCACACGTTCCTGTGGGAGGGCCTGGACGGCACGCGGATCTTCACGCACTTCCCGCCGGTCGACACCTACAACTGCTCGATGAGCGGCAAGGAGATCGCGCACGCCGCGCGCAACTTCAAGGACAAGGGCGTGGCCAGGCACTCGCTGGCCCCGACCGGATGGGGCGACGGCGGCGGGGGCACCACGCGCGAGATGGTGGCCAAGGCGGCCCGGCTGCGCGACCTGGAGGGCTCGGCCACGGTCACCTGGGAGACGCCGGCCGCCTTCTTCGCCAAGGCCGAGGCCGAGTACCCGCATCCGCCGGTCTGGGTGGGCGAGCTCTACCTGGAGCTGCACCGGGCCACGCTGACCAGCCAGGCCAAGACCAAGCAGGGCAACCGGCGCAGCGAGTCGCTGCTGCGCGAGGCCGAGCTGTGGGCGGCCACGGCCGCCGTGCGGACCGGCGCGCCGTACCCGTACGAGCGGCTCGACCGGATCTGGAAGACGGTGCTGCTGCACCAGTTCCACGACATCCTGCCCGGCTCGTCGATCGCCTGGGTGCACCGGGAGGCCGAGCAGACCTATGCCGCCGTGGCGGCGGAGCTGACCGAGATCATCGCCGGGGCGCAGCGCGCGCTCGCCGGGGACGGCTCGGCGGGCGGCCGGCTGGTGTTCAACGCGGCCCCGCACGCCCGCAACGGCGTGCCGGCCGGAGGCGCCGCGCCGGCCGCGACCGCGCCCGGCGTCCGGCGGAGCGAGCGTGACGGCGGCGGTTTCGTGCTGGAGGACGACCTGCTCCGGGTGGAGATCGACGGCCGGGGGCTGATCGTCTCCGCCTACGACCGGGCCGCGGGCAGGGAGAGCCTGCCCCCGGGGCAGCCCGCCAACCTGCTGCAACTGCACCAGGACTTCCCGAACATGTGGGACGCCTGGGACGTGGACGAGTTCTACCGCAACACGGTCGTGGACCTCACCGAGGCCGACGAGGTGACGGCCGGCGACGCGCCGGGCTCGGTCCGGATCACCCGCTCCTTCGGCGCGTCACGGGTCGGCCAGGTGCTCACGCTGACGGGCGGGCGGATCGACATCCGCACCGAGGTCGACTGGCACGAGACGGAGAAGTTCCTCAAGCTCGCCTTCCCGCTGGACGTGCGCGCCGAGCGCTACGCCTCCGAGAGCCAGTACGGCCACGTCCACCGCGCCACCCACACCAACACGAGCTGGGAGGCGGCCAAGTTCGAGGCGTGCAACCACAAGTTCGTGCACCTGGAGGAGCCCGGCTGGGGCGTGGCCGTGGTCACCGACTCCACCTACGGCCACGACGTCACCCGCGCGGTGCGCGAGGACGGCGGCACCACCACGACCCTGCGGGTGTCGCTGCTGCGCGCCCCGCGCTTCCCCGACCCCGAGACCGACCAGGGCAGGCACACGTTCACGCACGCCCTGCTGCCGGGCGCGACGATCGGCGACGCGGTGCGCGAGGGCTGGTTCGTCAACCTGCCCGAACGCGAGGTGCCCGGCGACGCCGAGGTGGCGCCGCTGGTCACCGTGGACGACGACGCGGTCGTGATCACCGCGGTCAAGCTGGCCGACGACGGGAGCGGCGACGTGGTCGTCCGCTTCCACGAGTCGCGGGGCGGCCGGGCCCGGACCCGGGTCCGGCCCGGCTTCGCGGCCACCGGCGTCGCCGTGACCGACCTGCTGGAGCGTCCGCTCGACGGCACGACGGCGCCGGAGCTGACCGACGGGTCCGTCGCGGTGTCGCTGCGCCCGTTCGAGCTGGTCACGCTGAGGTTCGGCCGCTGATCGACCGTCTCGGTGAGGGCCGCCCGGCCGGGCGGCCCTTGAGACGCCTCAGAAGCCGGCGCGGGCGATGATCTCCAGCACGAACGGCGCGGCGACGACGAGGACGGCGATGACGACCAGCAGCGCGATCAGGTTGCCGGCGAAGCCGGAGCGGCCGGACCGGCGCGCCAGCCGCGCCGACTCCTGGGTGGACTGGCGCGCCCACTGGGCCGATCCGGCCGCGTTCCGGGCGGCGTTCTGCTGGCTCTGCCACGACGAGAAGTTCGGGTTGGTCATGACGGTCTTTCCTTCCGGATCGTAGGGATCGGGTCGTTCATGGGGGCGGGTCCCCGGCCGGGCCGTCCCGCGACCGCCGTGCGGGGATGCGTGCCCGGATCGCGCCGGCGAGCAGGGCGGCTCCGAGGGGCCCGGCGCCCAGGAGGTAGGGGGCTCCCGGATCGCCGGTGAGCGGGCCGAGCAGGGCGGCGAACGCGATGACGGCTCCAGCCGCCGGCCGGACCAGTCCGGCGCGGGCGAGCCCGTACGCCAGCAGCGCGATGCCGGCGGCGGCGGCACAGGCCAGGGCGAGCCGCGGGACGGACTGCGCCGCGACCCGCCCCCCGCCGGCGACCCGCAGCGTCGCCGCGATCATCCACGCCGAGGCGACCACTCCGAGCAGGGCCAGTGCGACGGCGGCCCGCCCCCGCCCCGCGTGCCGCGCGACGTCGCGGTACACCGTCGCGGTCGCCGCCGCGCCGGCCCATGCGCCCGCCCCCCACATCACCTCGGCGGACGCGGTCAGGGTCCCGGCGAGGCAGAGCAGCGCCGAGGCCAGCAGCCCCAGCCCGCCGAGCGCCTGCGCTCGCATGTCCGTCGTCAGGGCCGGCGGCGCGGGCTCAGCAGTGGCTGCTCAGCGCCATGTGCTCGATGAGCGGGAACAGGCGGGGGCTGAACTCCGCGTCGTCGTAGTCGAGGTCCCACCGGTACGAGTCGCGGTGGCTGGGCATGTTCATCACGAACTTGGTCCTGTTCGTGGGGTTGGCGTGGGAGTTCCTCAGCCAGCCGAGCACGGCGCCGTCCGCGTCCTTGATCTTCGCCCACATCAGCCAGGCGTCGTCGTCGTCACTGCTGGTGACCCTGCCGGTGAACTTCGCCCTGCCGTCGGCGCGCAGGATCCATTGCGCGCCCGAGAACATCGTGCAGTCGCCCGCCCGCCCCGTTCCGAAGGTGAAGGTCTTGGTGGGCAGGTCGGCGGCATCCTGCGCGTGGGCGGTTCCGGTGGTGGTGAAGGTCAGCCCCGTGATCAGGGCCGCGGCGGTCGATACGGCGCCCAGCATCCTTCGAGTCCCGCGCATGGGGTGCTCCTTTCCCGACGGTGGCTCGTCGTTCGGTCACCCTCAGGGTGCGCGGGGCCGTGTCCCGTCGTCATGGGTCACGGGTCCCGGTCGCCCCGGGAAATCGTCCACGGGCGAGAGGGCTTCAGGAGGATTCGGGCGCTCCGCCGAGCCCCGCCTCGCGGGCCCGTACGATCGCCGCGGGCCGGTCGGCGAGCTGCAACTTGGTCAGCACGTTCGAGACGTGGTTGCGCACGGTCTTGGCGCTCACGCCGAGGCGCCGCGCGATCGCCGTGTTGTCCAGGCCCCGCGCGACCAGTCCGAGCACCTCGTGTTCTCGCTCGGTGAGCTGCGGGAAGGGGGAAGCCACGACGGCCTTGGAGAAGTGCGCGAGCAGCCGCGTCGCCACGCCGGCGCCGAAGACGGCCTCGCCGCGGGCGACCGCGCGGACCGTGGCCGTGATCTCCTCGGGGCCCGCGCCCTTGAGCGCGTAACCGTGGGCGCCGGCCCGCAGGGCGGCCAGGACGTTCTCGTCGTCGTCGTACATCGTCAGGATCAGCGCACGCGTGGGCAGAGCGGCGGCCCTCATCCGGGAGGTGACGGTGAGCCCGTCGCCGCCGGGCATGTTGACGTCGAGGACCGCGACGTCGGGCCGGTGCTCGATCGCCGCGCGCAGCGCCTCCTCGCCGGTCACGGCGACGGCGAGCACCGTCATGTCCTCCTCGGAGTCGAGCAGGGCCCGCAGGCCCGACACGAACACGGGGTGGTCGTCGGCGAGGATCAGCCGGATCATCGTGCCCTCCCAGACTCGCCCAGATCCGCCGGCAGGAAGGCGCGCACACAGGTGCCTCCCTCGGGCAGGGAGCATATCGACCATTCCCCGCCGACCTCGGCGGCCCGCTCCCGCATGGAACGCAGCCCCACCCCGGGCGCCCGCTCGGGATCGAGCCCGCGCCCGTCGTCGCGTACCGTCACCTCGACCCCGCCGGCCGTCAGCGCGATCTCGGCGGTGCAGCCGGTCGCGCCGCTGTGCCGGACCGCGTTGGTGATCGCCTCGACGGCGATCCGGTACGCCGCCGTCTCGACCGCGGCGGGCAGCGGCGGCAGGCCGTCCTCGCCGACGACCTCGATCCGCATCGCGCCCGCCAGCGCCGCGGCTCGGGAGCGTACCGCACCGACGAGGCCCAGCTCGTCCAGCGCGGGCGGGCGCAGCGCCTCGACCAGGCGCCGGATGTCGGTCAGCGACGCGCTCGCCTCCGCGGATATCTCGCTCAGCAGCGGACGCGCCGCCGAGTCATCCGGTACGGCGCGGGCCGCCAGCGCGGCCTTGAGCCCGATCGCGGCCAGCGTCGGCCCCAGCCCGTCGTGCAGGTCGCGGCGCAGCCGGCGGCGTTCGTCCTCCCGGGAGGCCACCACCTCGGCGCGGGAACGGGCCAGGTCGTCGTGCAGCCGTACCGCCTGCACCGCGCTGCCCACCTGCCGCGCCAGCGAGGCGATCAGGCTGAGGTCGATGGGGTCGAGCGGGTCGTCCGAGCCGCGCGCCGAGACCAGCAGCAGCCCGACGAGCGTCCCGTGGTGGCGCAGCGGCTCGGCGTGCACCTCGCCCGCCGCGACACCGTGCCGGGCCGCCGGGTGGCGCTCGCCCGCGTCGTCCACCAGGTCGATCGCCACGTACGGCACGCGTAACGACCGGGCCACGGTCTCCACGATCGCCGGCAGCATCTCGGCGGGCAGCAGCACCGCCTGCAGCCGTGTTCCCAGGCGGGTCAGCGCTCCCTCCGGGTCGTGGCGGTCGCCGTACATCACCCGGTTGACGGTGCTCTGCGCAGCGTTGCGCAGCGGCGCCAGCGCCAGCGCCGCGCCGGCCGCGGCGAGCGCGGCGGCCACGCTGCCCGACAGCCGCAGCACGCTGACCAGGAGCGCGACCACGGCCGTGTACCCGGCGACCAGGATCGCGACCACGGTGGCGTACACCAGCGAGCGGTTGGCCAGCCTCTCGACGTCGAACAGGCGGTGGCGGCGCAGCGCGACCCCGATCCCGGCCACGAACGGCACTCCCGTCAGGCCGAGCGCGCCCCACGGCAGCGGTTGCGTCGCCGTGACGAGTTGCGGGAGGTGCCAGCCGGCGACGCCGAGCACGGCCGAGACCGCGCCGCCGCCCAGCATCCAGCGCATCCGCCCGCGCATCAGCGGGTCCGGGTTGCCGCGATAGCTGATCGCGCCCCAGACCGTCCCGGCCACCAGGGCCAGCGCCACCACCGCCGTCTGACCGCTGTGCAGCAGGCCGAGCCACCGCAGCGCGTCAGGCGCCGCCAGCGCCGCGACCCCGCTCCACGCGGCCATCACGGCCAGGGGCGCGGCGTAGGCGACGGCGATCGTCGTCCGGGTACGGGGCGACAGCGGCCGGCGGGCCGTGAACGCGAGCACGAAGGCCAGGAACGCCCCCCAGGCGATGGAGTACGACACGATCGCGTTGATGTGGAACAGCCAGAGCTGGGGGCCGCCGGTGGCCAGCGCGAGGACGGGCAGCCCGGCGGTGACGGTGAGCGTGCTGCCCAGCAGCCCGGCCGCGAGCACGAGCAGCGGGGCCGTCGCGGGCGCCTCGGGCCGGCGCAGGTACAGCGCGGCCGCCAGCCCCGCCAGCGTGAGGACGAACACGAGATCGCCCCAGCCCTGCACGAGCAGCGGGTACGGATCGGGCCGGTCGACGCGCACCGCCACGACCGCGTCCGCGCCGGCCACGCCGTACGGGATGCTCGCGCCCAGGCCGGGACGGGAGACGGCGCCGAGTCCGTCGGCCAGGCGCCGGCCCGCGACGGCGACCACCACGTCCCCGGTCCGCAGCCCGGGCCCCGAGGGCGCGGCCGGCACGTCCACCACGACACCGTCGAGGCGCCCCATCGACCAGCCCAGCCGCACGATGGTGCCGTCGGACGGCGCGTCCAGCGAGACGGCGGTCGCGACGACGCCCAGCACCACCAGGACGATCGCCACCCCGGCCGGAACCCTGCGCGAGCGTCGTACCGGAGCCAACCAGGACAGCCGCGCGGACACACGTCCATCCTCACCGACAACCGGCCGCGACACCACCGCCCCACCCGGACGTCACGAAGGCGAGCGCCCGCGTGACGTCCGGCCGCGCGTGCCGGAGGCGGCGCCGGCGAGCAGGACCCCGACGCCGCCGAGGGCCAGGCCGGCGAGGGCGAGCGGGTCCAGCGTCTGGCCCGCGAGCAGCCAGGCCAGCAGGGCCGTCACCGAGGGGGTCAGGAAGAACACCGTGCTCACCCGGCTGGCGGACGAGCGGAGCAGCATCCTGTTGAGCAGGATGAACGCCGCGATCGAGTTCACCAGCACCATCCACGCCACGGAGCCGCCGAACGTCGGCCAGTCCGACACGCGGGGTTGCTCCGCCACGAGGCAGGCCAGCCCGACGGCCGGAGCGCTGACGAGCAACTGCACCGCCGTGCCGGTGCGCAGATCCATGCCGCGCACGAAGCGCTTCTGGTAGAGCGTGCCGGCGCTCAACCCGGCCAGCCCCGCCAGGCACAGCACCACGCCCCAGGCCGACAGGCTCACCCGCCCGGCGACCGCGAGCACCACCCCGGACGCGCCCAGGAGGAAGCCGATCCACTGCCGCCCGCTGACGCTCTCGCCGACGAACCGCGCGGCCAGCGCGATGACGACGGGGTTGAGCCCCTGGACCAGGGAGACGACGGCGGCGGGGAAGCCCAGGCCCAGGGCGGAGTAGAAGGCGCCGAACTGGACGGCCTGGATCAGCAGGCCGGACACCGCGATGTGCGCCAGGGCCCGGCCCCTTGGCCAGGGCGCGCGGGTGAGCAGGGCGTACCCGGAGAGCAGCGCCCCGGCCACGGCGAACCGGGCGAACATCAGCAGCAGCGGCGGCGCCACCTTGACGCCCGGGATGCCCGCGATGAACGCGCTGCTCCAGAGCACGACGAACAGGGGCGGCGCGAGCGCCGCGAGGCGTCCGGCACGGGCGTCTCGCGGCTCTCCCTCCGCGCGTGGGGACGGCGAGGTGGACAGGTCCGGCCTGGCCGGCGTCATGGGGGTCCTTCCCGGGGTCTCAGGACGCGCGCAGCGACGCGCGGCGCAGTTCCCACAGGTTCTCGTCCGAGGTGCAGACCCCGGCCGCGCCGTGCCGGAGCGCCGCGGCCACGTCGGACGCCGCCTGAACGAATCCGGCGGCCAGGTACGGCACGCCGAGGTCCCTGGCGTGCCGCTCGACGTACGGCAGGACGACCGCGGGCATGAGCTGCACCAGGTCCGGCTGCGAGCGGGCGATGGACTGGATGCTGCGTTGCAGGTTGGAGCGGTCGGTCACGAAGACCTTCTGCATGGACAGCAGGCCCAGGCCGCTCGCCCGTTCGATGATCGCCGCGCGGGTGGAGCAGATCCCGATCGCCCCGATCCCCTTGAGGAAGGTCAGGGCGCCGGGATCGTGCCCCAGGCCGGGCGTCGAGTCCATGTTGACGAACACGATCTTGCCCGCGTCGACCGTCCGCCGGACCGCCGCGGTCAGGTCGCCGAGCGGGACCGAGGCGAGGATGCCGAGCGGGGTCGCGGTGGTGGTGAACCGCTCCGCCATCGCCACGCCGACCAGCGAGGCCATGACCGGGTGTTCGGCCAGCGCGGCCAGCAGACGTCGATCGACGGGACGTTTGGGGCGAGAAGTCACCGATATACCTTATTCCGGGATTTCATCCGGCGGTGGGGGCGTCGAAGCGGCTCGGCAGGCCCAGCTTCCCGGGGTTCATGATCCCGGCCGGGTCCAGGGCCCGCTTGACCGCCACCAGCGTGCCGAAGCCGGCGCCGAGCGAGCGCTCGACGTACGGCGAGCGCAGCAGCCCGACGCCGTGGTGGTGGCTGATCGCGGCGCCGTGCCGGATGAGCACCTCGTTGGCGGCGTCCCAGGCGGCCCGGTACCACTCCCGGCGACGGCCGCGTTCCACGTCCCCGCGCAGCGAGAAGTACAGGCACGCCCCGTCGGTGTAGGCGTGCGACTGGTGGGCCGAGGCGCGCAGCGTCCCCGGGACGGCCTCGATGGCGGCCGTCACCTCGTCGTAGATCGCGGACAGCGACGACCAGGGCGCGGCGATCTCGCACGTGTCGGCGACGAAGCCGGGGCCCTTGGCGAAGCCGTCGCCCGACTTGCCGACCACCATCCGCTCGTCCAGCCAGCGGGCCAGGACCGCGTCGCCGTCGAGGGTCACCGCCGCCCGGCCGCCGCAGACGTCCGCGACGACGGCCATGGTGGCGTCCACCAGCGCCGGGTCGCCCTCGTCGGCGACGAGCAGCAGGTTGGTGCCGGGCTCGCCGAAGTGGGTGCCGCTCTCGTGCGCGTCGTACAGGCGCAGCACGGCGGGGGTCGCGCCGCGCTGCAGGATCTCCCGGCAGGCGTCCAGGCCGGCGGCGAACGTGTCGAACCCGTAGGCGAGGCCCGCCGCGTACGAGGGAAGGCGGTGGGTGCGCAGGCGCAGCCGGGTGATCACGCCGAGGGTGCCCTCCGAGCCGATGAACAGCTGGCGCAGGTCCGGGCCGACGGCGGCGCGGGGGTAGGTGCCGTAACGCGCCGTGGTCCCGTCCGGCAGGACCACGTCGAGGCCGACGACCATGTCCTCGATCTTGCCGTACCGGGTGGACAACTGGCCCGCCCCGCGGCAGGCCGCCCAGCCGCCGACCGTGGAGATGGCGAAGGCCGAGGGCCAGTGTCCGGTGGTCGTGCCGTGCGTCTCCTGCAGCTCCTTCTCGAACAGGTCGCCGAACATGCCCGCCTGCACCTCGACGATCATCGACTCCGCGTCGAAGGAGATGATCCGGTTGAGCCGGCAGACGTCCAGCACGACCCCGCCGAACACCGGCAGCGCGGCGCCCAGCACGTTGCTGCGGCCGGCCGAGACGGTCAGCGGGATGCCGTGGTCCCGGCACAGGCGCACCACGGCCGCCACCTGCTCCTCGTCGGCCGCCTCGACGACCACGGCGTCCGGCGTCGCCGGGTCGCCGTCCGTCTCGCCGATGGACGTGCCCGCCCACCAGTCCCGGGTGCGCCGGACCACCTCGTCCCGGTCGGTGTGCACGGCCGCGGCGATCGCCCGCAGCTCGGCGACGACCGCGGCGGGAACCTCGACCGCGAGGCGCTGCAGACTGGCCTTGCCGTCCCCGGGCGGGCAGTCGGCGGCCCAGCGCGGCGGGGTGGGCGCGCCCACGACGTAGTCGCCCCGGTTGAACGGGTGCGTGACGGTCTGCCTGCTGATCATGAAAGTCCCTCCATCAGTACGGTCTTCTCGCGCTCGACGGCGGCGATGTAGTCGTCGACCTGCCGGGCTGCCTCCTCCTCGGCCAGGCCCAGCTCCCGCCGCAGCAGCCGGCCGACCTCCGGGGCCGCCTTCACCGACAGGTCCCTGGCGAACACCCGCATCCGGGTGCGGCGGGACAGCACGTCGTCCACGGTGCGCGCCAGCTCGCACCGGGCCGCGTAGACCACCTCGGCCCGCAGGTGACGGCCGCCCTCGACGATCGGCTCGGCGAGCGCGGGGTCCTCGTCGAGGAGCGCGGCCACGAACCTCGCCTCGGTGCCGTACCGCTCGCCCAGGTGGGCGCCCAGCCCGCCGGTCGCCGAGCTCGCCTCGGCGTCGTACCCGGCGCCTCCCAGCAGGGGCAGGCTCACGGTGCGGCAGCGGGCCCGCCGGCCCAGCACCTTCAGCGCCTCGTCCACCACGAGCTCGCCCATGTGCCGGCTCGTGGTGAGCTTGCCTCCGGTGACGGTGACCAGCCCGCGCGCGTCCGTCGAGACGCGGTGGTCGCGGCTCATGTCGAGGGTGGCGCCCTCCTTGCTTCCCACCAGGGGGCGGAGCCCGGCCATCGAGCCGACCACGTCCTCGGGGGTGAGGCCCGCGTCGAAGGCGGTGTTGGCCCCGTCGAGGAGGTAGTCCATCTCCTCGCGGGTGCACAGCACCTCGTCGAGGGGGCCGTCGTAGTCGGTGTCGGTCGTCCCGACCACGACCACGTCCCCCCAGCGCGTGCAGGTCGCCCGGCGGGCCCGGCCCGGGATCGGCACGGTGACGGTGCCGTCGACGGGCAGCCGGGTCCACGGCACCACGATGTGCACGCCCTTCGCGGGCCGGATCCGCGGCCGGTGGCCGGGGTCCGACAGGGCGTCGAGCGTGTCCGACCAGACGCCGGTGGCGTTGATCACGACGCCCGCGCGCACCTCGACGTCCCGGCCGTCGACCTCGACGCGCGCGCCGCGCACCCGGCCGCCCTCGTGGAGCAGGCCGCGGCAGGTCGCGCCGTTGAGGACGGTCGCCCCGAAGTGCGCGGCGGTCCGGGCGATGGTCAGCGTGAGACGCGCGTCGTCGGTGCGGCTGTCGTAGTAGAGCAGGCCGCCCCTGAGCCGGTCGGCGCGCAGCCGGGGGGCGCGGGCCAGCACCTCGGGCACGGTGAGCCGCTGGTGCAGCCGGCCGATGCGCCATCCTCCGGCCAGGTCGTAGGTCCACAGCAGGCCCTCGAACGCCTTGGCGACGCGCGCGTCGAAGACGCCGTCCTGGGCGAGCACCGGGAAGACGAACGGCAGCCGCTGCACCAGGTGCGGCGCGTTGCGGCGGAAGCGCTGCCGCTCCAGCAGCGAGCGCCGCACCAGCGGCAGGTTGCCCTGCTCGATGTAGCGCAGCCCGCCGTGGACCATCTTCGACGACTTGGAGGAGGTGCCGGAGGCGAAGTCGTCGCGTTCCACCAGCGCCACGCTCAGGCCGCGGGTGACGGCGTCCAGCGCGGTGTAGCAGCCGGTCACGCCGCCTCCGACGACGAGGACGTCCACCGGGCGGGAGGCCAGCCGTTCGATCTGCTCCTGGCGGTCGAGGGTCAGCGGCGTCCGCCGGATGGCGTTCCTCGTCTCTGACCTCGTCTTGCGTTCGGGAAGCCGGATCACGACGGTGATTCCTCCTGTCGATGGGGTTCTGTGCGTGCTTCTGGGCGTGGTTCTGTGCCGGCGGCGACGTGGCGGGACAGCAGGTCGCGCCACGCGGCGCGGGCCTCGCGCCGCTCGCCGTCGGACGAGGCGGGTTCGAAGACGGGTCCCGGGGGCTGGGCGGCCACGGCCGCCGCGACGCTCGGCCACAGACCGGCCCGCACGCCGCCGAGGTAGGCGGCGCCCCGCAGGCTGGCCGTCTCGTGGCCGAGGGCCCGCCGTACGGGCCGGCCGGCCAGGTCCGCCTGCGCGGCCATCAGGACGTCGCTGGTGGCCAGCCCGCCGCCGCAGATCAGCTCGCCGATCGGCCCGCCCATGACCGCCTCCAAACCCTCGATCAGGTCGCACACCGAGTGCGCGAAGCCGTCGAGGACGCCGCGGGCCAGTTCCGCGCGGGTCGTGGACAGGCTGAGCCCGGTGAGCACGCCGGTGGCCTCCGGCGACCAGACGGGGGTGCGCAGCCCGGCCAGGGCGGGCACGAACCGCACGCGGGCCGCTCCGGGGTGCTCGCGGGCGAGCTCGGCCAGCCGGCGCGGCGACTCGAACAGCCCTATCTCCTCGCACAGCCAGCGCACCGCGGAGCCGGTCGTCGCGGCGTACCCCTCCAGGCTGAACACCGGCACCCCGCCCGAGCGCCAGCCGACCAGGGTCAGCACGCCGGGCACCGGACGCCGCGGCGCGGGCGGCCGGTCGCCCGCCACCGCGTCCAGGAACGTTCCCGTCCCGTGCACGCACGTGGCCTGGCCCGGCCGGTGGGCGCCGAGCGCGATCATCGCGGCGTGCTGGTCGCCCATGACCGACAGGACGGGCAGCTCCGCGCCGAGCACCGCGGGGTCGGCGGCGCCGAGGTCGCCGTCCTCGTCGACGATCCGGGGCAGGACGTCGCGCGGGCAGCCGAGGAAGTCCACCCACGGTTCGTGCCAGTCCCCGGTCCGCAGGTCGTACGCGCCGAGGGCCACGGCGTTGGTGGCGGAGACGACGTGCCGCGCTCCGCCGGTGAGCTTCCACACCAGCCACGAGTCGATCGAGCCGAACGCCAGCCGGCCCTCGTCGTGGGCCCGGCGCGCGGCCGGGTTCCCGGCGATCTCCTCGGCGGCCCACAGCAGCGGCGCCCGGGACCCGACCGGCCGGCCGGTGTGCTCGATCAGGCGCCGGTCCCACTCCTCCTCCCACTCCGGCAGCCGCCGGGCGTACCGGCGGTCCTGCCAGACGACGGCCCTGCTGAGCGGTGCTCCCGTGACCGTGTCCCACAGCAGCACCGTCGCCCGCTGGGTGGAGATCGACACCCCCGCGATCTCCACCCGGTGCGCGGCCGCCCAGTCCAGCGCCTCTCGGCAGACCCGGACGGTGTTCACCCAGATCTCCGTCGCGTCCTGCTCGACGCGCAGGTGGTCGGGCGAGGCGACCGAGATGGGCAGGTACGCGGCGGGCGCCGCCCCGCCGTCGTCCAGGACGACGGCGGCACGGGTGCCCGTGGTTCCCTCATCGATGCTGAGCACGCCGCGACGGCGTTCCCTGGTCATCCGCGAAGGTCCTCTCCTGATGCCGGACGACCGCTCAGGCCGACACCGGCTGGCGTGACGGGAGGCCGACGGCCTCTTCTTCCAGGTTGACCGCGACCCGGGTGGGATCCCACCTGATGGCCAGGCACGTCAGCAGGCCGGCCAGCGGCACCACCGACAGGACCATCAGGCTGGCGCCGACCCCGAGGCCCGCCTGGAGCTGCGGGAACAGGTACAGTCCGGCCACCGACCCGAGGCTGCCGAGCATGCCGGTCACGCCGGTGCCCAGCGTGCGGATGTCGCTGCGGTACGACAGCGCGGCGATCGACTTGCCGTTCGGCCCGGGGCCCGCGGAGTGGAAGAAGATGAACAGCACCGGAAGCAGCGCGGCCAGGCCGACGGGCAGCTCCTTGAACGTGGCGCCCATGACGAGCAGCGCGACGAACACGACGGCGTACCCGGCCATCGAGCTGACCCGCAGGCCGAGCCGCCGGCCGGCGTAGGCCGACAGGCAGCCGCCCACGATGCCGACGGCGTTGAACGCCATCGACCCCAGCGTGGCCTTCTCGAACTCCTTGCCGAACAGCTCAAGGCTGATCACCGGCAGGTACCAGCCCACGGCGAAGTACTGCATCGCCTGGGTGAGCGAGATCGCGGTCGACAGCACGGTGCGCGGCAGGTAGGGGCGGCGGAAGAGCACGGCGGCGTCCCCGAGCCCGACCTGGCGGGGGGACTCGCCGGCCGCCGCCGTCAGCGGCGGCCCCTCCTGGGCGGCCAGCCCGTACATCCGGCGCAGGTTCGCCGCCGCCTCGCGCAGCCTGCCCTTGGACGCCAGCCAGGTGGGGCTCTCCACGAGGAAGGCGAGCTGCAGCGCGAGCAGCACGACGGCGAAGGCCGCGGCGGAGCCGACGGACCAGCGCCAGATGCCGGCGCCGACACCGGACTTGTAGAAGAGCAACGTGAGCAGCAGGTTCGTGGTCGTCGCGGTGTACCAGACGCCCTGCCAGAAGTTGAGCCGGCCCTTGAGCGAGGCCGGGGTGTACTCGGCGAGCAGGGCCATCGCCACCGCGAAGTCGATGCCGTAGGCGACGCCCACCAGGGCGCGCCCCGCGAAGACGGTCTGGAAGTCCGAGCCCGCGGCGGTGATCAGCGCGCCGGCGGCGAACACGACCTTGGTCAGCAGCAGCGGCTTGACCCGGCCGATCCGCGCGGCGAGCCACCCGCCGAAGGGATTGGAGACGATCGCGATCGCCGGGGCCATCGCCGTGAGCACGCCCACCTGCGTGGGCGACAACCCCAGTTCCTTGACCATCGGGGACAGGCCGGCGCCGAGCGCGGCGTTGGAGTAGGCGTCCAGGAACAGGCCCGCCAGGGCGAGGAACCAGATCCAGTTGGTGCGGCCGTTCAGGCGCTTCAGGGTGTCGATGAGGTCGGCCGCGTCTCCCGCGCCGCGGATGACCGCCGTTCTCGTGCTCGCAGGGCCGTCGTTCATGCCCGCCGCCTTTCGCAGGGGTTGATCCCTCTGCCAGCGGTCCGGGAACGACTGAAGGCACAGACGAAGACCACTGACAGGGATGTCTTCGTCTGTGCCTGTCGGTTAACGGGACGTTAAGGGCCCATCACCTGGCATGTCAAGGATCGTCACTCCGGCGTACCCGCCAGCAGCCCCTCGGCCAGCCGCCGGACGGCGGCGCGCAGGTCCCGCGGCGACACGATCGTGAAGGGGAAGCCGAGCCCGGCGAGCATCGTGGCCATGCCGTCCAGGGACTCGGCGCGCATCCGCAGGAGGACTCCGTCCGGCGTCTCGGTGAGCGCGGCCACCGACGGCGGGATGCGGCGGGCCGCCTCGGCGAGCGGAACGTGCAGGAGGACCTCGACCGGGTGCGCGTACGGCACCTGGGCCAGCGACGCGGTGACCTGCCGCACCGGGTCGGACTCCTCGGGGATCTCGTACGAGGCCGTCCCCGGGACGACGGAGGCGATCCGGTCGAGGCGGAAGGTGCGCAGCTCGCCGGACCGGTGGTCGTGTCCGGTCACGTACCAGCGGCCGGAGTGGAAGACCAGGCCGTGGCCGTCCAGCTCGCGTTCGGTCTGTGCGCCGTTCCAGGAGCGGTAGCGCACGGTGACCCGGCGGCGGTCGCGGATCGCGGCGGCCAGGGTGAGCACGGCCCGGCTCGCGGGGGTCTGCGCCGCGCGTCCGGCGAGGGTGAAGTCCAGGGTCTCCTCCAGTGCGCCGGCCTGTTCGCGCAGCGTGGCCGGCAGCACCCGCCGGATCTTGGCCAGGGCGGCCTCGGTGGCCGCGGCGGCCAGGCCCAGGCGGCGTCCGGCGAGCAGGCCGAGGACCACGGCGGTGGCCTCGTCGTCGGTGAGCATCAGCGGCGGCAGCTTGTAGCCGGGCATCAGCCGGTAGCCGCCGTAGCGGCCGCGCTCGGCGGCGACCGGGATGCCCAGTTCGGCGAGCCGGGCGGCGTAACGCCGGACGGTCCGCTCGTCCACGCCGAGCCGCTGCGCCAGGTCGCGGCCGCCCAGCCCGTGGTGCGCCTGGAGCAGTTCGAGCATCGCCAGCATCCGGGTCGCCGGATATGACACAGGTCACCCTCTCAATCCGGGCGGTTTCTGTCCGCTTTTGGCTTTAGCGTAGCGACCTCGGCTCACTGAAAGGACGATGAGATGGCGAATTACGTGCTGGTTCCCGGTTTCTGGCTGGGCGCCTGGGCCTGGGACGAGGTGGCGCGGGAACTGCGCGCCGCCGGGCACCAGGTGCGGGCGGTCACCCTGACGGGGCTGGCGGAGCGGGCCGGGGAGCTGTCGCCGGAGGTCGGCGTGGAGACCCATGTCGCCGACATCCTCGCGGCGATGGACGGGCTGGAGGAGGTCGTCCTGGTCGGGCACAGCGGGGCGAGCGTCCCGGTGACCGCGGTCGCCGACCGGCATCCCGAGCGGCTCAGCCGGGTGGTCTACGTCGACACCGCGCCGCTGCCGTCCGGTGTGGCGGTGATCGACTTCAACGACGAGGACACCCAGAAGACCTGGCGCGACCAGGTCGGGGACGGCCACGCGCTCGACGCGCCCTCCTTCGAGGAGGAGGACGGGATGTTCGCGGGACTGACCCCGGAGCAGCGGGCGCGGATCCGGGCGAAGGCGACGCCGCACCCGTGGGGCGCGGCCACCGAGTCGGTCGAGCGGCCGTCGCGGATCCCGGCGACGCCGAAGACCATGATCGCCTCGACGATGCCGGTGGCGCTGATCCGCGAGCTGATCGCCTCGGGGAACCCGGCGTTCGCCCCGCTCGGCGCGCCCGAATGGACCTTCGTCGAGCTGCCGACCGGCCACTGGCCGATGTTCTCGCGACCGGCGGAGCTCGCCGCGTTGCTCTGAGGACCGTTCGGGGGACGGGCGGCGCGAGCAGCGCCGGCACGTTCAGGGGGAGACGTCTGCCCGGCCAATCCGCGCGCGTCCCGGGCCGGCGGGCCCGGGACGCGGGCGGATCAGGCCACCCGCGGCGGCGACCGGCGCGGGTGACCGGCAGGAGCGGGGCGGACGGGCGGCTGTCAGCCGGCGGGGGTCACGCGCACGGGCGGCTCGGTGGCGAACGCCTTCAGGGCGTCCGGGTCCGGGGCGACGCCGGTCCCGGGGCCGTCGGGCACCGTGATGGAGTCGCCCGTCAGCTCGACCGGCGCGGTGAGGTCGCGCTCGTAGTAGCGGGCCGTCGCCGAGATGTCCCCGGGCAGCGTGAAGCCGGGCAGGCTGGCCAGCGCCAGGTTCGCCGCCCGGCCGAGCCCGGTCTCCAGCATCCCGCCGCACCACACCGGGACGTCGGCGGCCTGGGCGAGGTCGTGGATCCGGCGGGCCTCCAGGTAGCCGCCGACCCGGCCGGGCTTGATGTTGATGATCGAGCAGGCGCCCGCCCTGATCGCGGCGGTGGCGGCCCGCGCCGAGGTGATCGACTCGTCCAGGCAGATCGGCGTCTCCATGCGGGCGGCGAGCCGGGCGTGGCCGTGCAGGTCGTCCGGGGCATAGGGCTGTTCCAGCAGGGCCAGCCCGTACGCGTCGAGGCGGGCCAGGTGGCGGGCGTCGGCTGGCGAGTAGGCGGTGTTGGCGTCGGCGGTGAGCATCAGGCCGGAGCCGAACGTCTCGCGCACCAGCCGGACCGGCTCCAGGTCCCAGCCGGGCTCGATCTTGAGCTTGATCCGCGCGTACCCGGCGCTGACGTGCCGGTCCACGGTGTCGAGCAGGTCGTCGAGGGTGGCGGCGATGCCGACCGACACGCCGACGCGCACGCAGGGCCGCACCCCTCCCAGGTACGCGGCCAGCGACAGGCCGCGCGCCTTGAGCACGGCGTCCAGGACGGCCGTCTCGACGGCGGACTTGGCCATCGGATGGCCGCGCAGGTGCGCCAGCGCGGGCGCGACGCCGGCCGGGTCGAGGTGGGGCACCGCGAACAGGGCGGGCAGCAGGAAGCGCCGGATGAGGTCGGCGGCGCCCTCCAGGTACTCGGGGCTGTAGGTGGGCTCGTCGTCGGCCACGCACTCGGCCCAGCCCTCCTCGCCGTCGGCGCCGCGCACGCGCACCAGCAGCGCCCTGCGCACGGTCTGCGTGCCGAGCGAGGTGCGGAACGGGGTGAGCAACGGCAGCGCGACCGTGTGCAGCTCGGCTTCGGCGATCCTCATGCCGCACGCTCCAGTACGTACCAGCCGTCCCTGGTGAAGGCGGTGATCCGGTAGCCGTCGGCGAGCGCGCCGCCCAGGGCGGCCCGCTGGGCGGTCCGCCACCGCGCGGCCTCCTCGGGGTGCTCGCGCCGCAGCCGCTCGGCGTCGGCGGGCGTGGCGCAGCGCAGCACGGCCGCGCCGCCCGGCTCGCGCGGCGCCCCGCTCTCGTCGAGGATCACCTCCGCCTCCCCGCTCCGGTCCGGGTGGAACGCCGGCGAGGCCGGGGCGGGGACCGGGTGCACGGGCCAGTGGGCGAACAGGCGGTCGGTGACGTCGCCGCCGTTGATGCCGTCGTTCATCGGCCCGTAGAAGTCGGGCACGTACCGCTCGGCCCGGGCGCCGAGCCTGGCCAGGTTGAAGAAGGCGTTGCGGCGCACGAGCGGGTCGAAGGTCCAGGAGATGGAGTTCAGGCCGCGTTCGGCGGCCCACGCGCGCTGGTGCGCCTTGATCGCCCGGCCGATCCCCCGGCCCCGCGCCTCGGCGGCCACGCCCACGACGTGGGAGTGCAGGCTGGCCCCCTCCGCGAGGAACCCGGAGGCGGCGGCGACCAGCTCGCCGTCGAGGAAGGCGCCGGCGACGTAGCCGCCGGTGTGCGCGAGGGCGCACATGAGGTCCACGGCCACCGGCGGATCGTCGCCCGCCCTGGTGTTCCAGATGCGGCGCAGCAGCCGGTCGGCGGCCTGGAACTGGGACGTTCCGTGGAGGATGCGAAGTTCGACCATGGCCACCAGCATTCCGCCGGACCGCCGCCGGATCGTTGGCGTGCGAGCCGAACTTCAGCCGCCGCCGTTTGTGCCGGACGCCCGCACCTGACCGCCACCCGCACCGGACGCCCGCACCTGACCGCCACCCGCACCGGACGCCCGGGCCTGACCGCCGCTCGCACCGGACGCAGGGATCCGGCCGCCGCTCGCACCCGACGCCTGGATCTCGGCCAGCCGGAGCTGGAGCCCCAGCACGAGCCGCACGTCGGGATCGTCGAGCGGGATCAGCTCGCCGATGCGGCGCAGCCGGTACCTGAGCGTGTTGGGGTGCAGCGACAGCGTCTCGGCCGCCCGCGGCACGTCGTAGTGGGCGGCCAGCCAGACGCGCAGGCTGTGGACGTAGTCGGTGCCGTGCCCGGCGTCGTGCTCGGCCACCAGGGACAGCGGCTCGCCCGTCAGCGCCCCGCCGGAGCGCATCGAGGCCGCCGCGTCCATCAGGAACAGCGCCGCGGCCAGCTCCTCGTGCAGGCCCACCTCGCCGGCCGCGCACGGCCCGCGCAGCGGCCCGCACAACGCGCGCAGCGCCTCGTCGGCCTGCCGGGCGCCGGCGGGGACCTGCGCGACCGAGGGCACCGCCCGCCCGACGCCCGCCCGCCAGTGCCCGCCGAGCCGTTCGGCGATCCGGCCGAGGGTGTCGGCAGTGACGCGCCGCAGCAACGGGGTCCCGGCGCCGGCCGCCACGACCGCGTACGTCCGGCCGTCCACGACGCCGACGGCGGCCCCGATCCGGTAGGCGGCGTAGGCGGTGCGCAGCAGGTCGGCGGCGTGCGTGGCGGCGAAGACGTCGGCCCGCCCGCCCGTCTCCCCGGCGGCCACGACCCGGACCGGCTCGTCCGGGTGGAGGCCGAGGGAGGCGGCCAGCTCGTCCACGTGCCCGGTGCCGCGCAGCAGCCGGCCCAGCCACTCGTTCCTGGTCCTGCGGGCCTCGTCGGCGGCCAGGCTGAGGCGCGCCAGGTGCGGGGCGGCGCTCCTGGCGGCCTCGGCGAGCACGGCGGCGGCGTCGGATGCGAGCGGCTCGTCGCCCTGGATGGCCCAGATCGTGCCGAGCGCCTCGCCCCTGGCGCGGACGGCGATGGCCAGCCTGGGCAGGAACTCGCGCGGCTCGTGGCTCCACACGGCCTCCTCGCAGCGCAGGACGGCGGCGTACTCCTCGGCGTGCGTGGGATGCTCGGGGACGCGCCGGCCCAGGATGCCCTCCCTGCGCAGCTCGTCGATGGGCTGGCCGCCGATCGTGGAGTAGGCCAGGACGCGCATGGCGAGGTCCTCGATGGCGACCGCGCCGCCGACGCGCGTGGCGACCTGGTTGGCCAGCGTGAACAGGTCCACCGCGCCGCCCGGGTCCGAGGCCGGGGCGACGAGCGCGAGCAGGGCGTCCACCAGCGCGTAGAGCTGCCCCCAGGACAGGCCGGGGGCGGCGGCCAGCAGCGCCACGCCCGCGTCCCGGGCCGCCTCGGTCAGCGCGGCGGCGTCGCCGAGCCCGGCCCGCACGACGACCGCGCTCGCGCCCGCCTCGGCCGCGCTCGCCGGCAGGGACGCCTCCGGCCGGCCGGTGACCAGCAGCAGCGCTCCGGCGAAGGCGGTCATCGGCTCGTCGCAGCCGTGGATGACCGGCGCGCCCACCATGGCCTGGCGGCCGGACGGCAGGCACAGCGCGGTCACCGCCTCCGCGCCGAGGCTGTCGAGCAGCACGCCGAGCGTCACCCGGCCCTGGGCGCTCACTCCTGCCCCCGGCGCAGGAGGCGTCCGTGCCGGCCGCCGGTGAACTCGCCGTCGTCGATCACCATCCGGCCGCCCAGGAGCACGTGGGTGACGCCGGCCGGGCGTATCGCGGGCTCGTCGTAGGTGCCGTCGTGGCGGATGGCCGCGGGGTCGAACACGCAGACGTCGGCGACCGCTCCCCTGCCCAGCCAGCCCCGGTCGGCCAGGCCGAACTGGGCCGCGGTGGCCGAGCCGACCTTACGGATCGCCTCGGCCATCGGCACGACCCTGCGCTCGCGCACGTACTCGCCGAGGAAGGTGGGGAAGGTGCCGTACGTGCGCGGATGGTTCGGCCGGGCGGGCGGCCCGCCGTCGGAGCCGATCGACACGAGAGGATGCCGCATGATCCGGGTGACGTCGTCGTCGTGCATCGTGTGGAAGACGCCGTCGGCGCGCGGGTCGGCCATGACCAGGTCGCAGAGCGCGTCCCAGGGGTCGCGGCCCTCCAGCAGGTCGGCGAGCCTGCGGCCGGTGACGCCGGCGGAGTCGTGCCGGAGGAACCGCACGTCCTCGGGGTGCGCCTCGCGCCACAGGCCGACGCCGGTCGTGCGCTCCGGGTCCTCGGCCAGCGCGCGCAGCGCCCGCCGTTCCTCCGGGTCGGCGAGCCTTCTGACCAGCTCCTCCTCGCCGCCTTCACACGCGGCGGGGGGCAGCAGCGCGACCAGCAGGGTGGAGAACGCCCGGTACGGGTAGACGTCGGCCCGCACGTCCACTCCCCTGGCCCGGGCGGCGGTCAGCTTGTCCAGCAGCATGGCCGACGCGCCGTGCACGGCCCGGCCCGACGCCTTGCAGTGGGAGACCTGCAGCCGCACCCCGGCCGCCTCCGCCACCTCCACGGCCTCGTCCAGCGCGTCGGCCAGCCCTTCGCTCTCGCTGCGCAGGTGGGTGGCGTAGGCGAGGTTCCAGCGCCGGGCGGCGCGGGCCAGCGCGATCAGCTCGGCGGTGCCGGCGTAGGCGCCGGGCACGTACTCCAGGCCGCTGGACAGCCCGCACGCGCCCGCGGCGAACGCCTCCTCGGCCAGCTCGACCATCCGTTCCAGGGCGCCGGGCGACAGGCCGGCGTCCATGCCGCAGGCGGCCGTGCGCAGCGTGTTGTGACCGACGAGCACGGCGAGGTTGTTGGTGGTGCCCTCCCGTTCCACGGCGTCGAGGTAGCCGCCGAAGGTGGCGAAGCTCCGCTCGCCGAGGATCTCGGGGATGAGGCCCGCCGACTCCGGGGTGGCGGGGCCGCAGGAGAAGCCGCAGTTGCCGACGATCTCGGTGGTCACGCCCTGCCACAGCTTGAACGGCTGCGCCCCGGCCATGAACGGCACGGTGTCGGAATGGCTGTGCGGGTCGATGAAACCCGGCGCGACGACCAGGCCGTCCACGTCGACCACGCGGGCCGCCCGCCCGAGGTGGCGGCCGGTCGCGGTGACGCGCCCGCCGTCGATCGCCACGTCCGCGGTACGGCCGGGCGAGCCGAACCCGTCGTGCAGGGTGCCGCCGCGCAGGATGAGGTCGTGCATGGGGTTGTGCCTTTCCCGGTACGAGGTTCGTGGGTCATGTCAGCGGACGGCGGACACCAGGCGCCTGGTGTAGTCGTGGGCGGGGGCGTCCAGGACCGTCGAGGTGGTCCCCTCCTCCACGACCGCGCCCTTCAGCAGCACCACGGTCCTGGCGGCGATCTGGCGGACGACCGCCAGGTCGTGGGTGATGAACAACATCCCGGTGCCCAGGTCCCGGCCGATGCCGCGCAGCAGTTCGAGCACGTGCGCCTGCACCGACACGTCCAGGGAGGCGACCGGCTCGTCGCAGATCAGCAGCGCGGGCCGGACGGCCAGGGCCCGGGCGATGGCGACGCGCTGGCGTTGGCCGCCGGACAGCGCCTTGGGGCGGCGGGCGGCGTACGCGGCGGGCAGGCCGACCAGCTCCAGCAGCTCGGCCACGCCGATCCGGTCGCCGGGCGCGGCCCTGGCGCTCGCCTCGGCCAGCGCCGCGCCGACGGTCATGGCGGGGTTGAGCGAGGTGGAGGGGTCCTGGAAGACGCACTGGACGAGCCGGTGCACGCGGGCGCGCTCGCGCGGGTCCAGGGCGGCGCGGTCGGTGATGTCGAGGCCGGCGAGCCGGATCCGGCCGCCGTCGGGGGTGACGAGGCCGAGCACCGACCGGGCCAGCGTGGTCTTGCCCGAGCCGGACTCCCCCACCAGGCCGACGGTCTCGCCCGGGTTCACGTGCAGGCTGACGCCGCCCAGGGCGGTGTGGGCGCCGTACCGCTTGCGCAGCCCCTCGACGTGCAGCAGCGGCTCGCCGTCGGCCGGGCCGGCGGTGGGCACGGTGAGTGACGCGGTCTCGGCCAGCGGCGGGCGGGCGGTCCCGGCGGCGTCGTGGACGCACGCGGTCAGCCGGTCGCGGCCGATCGGGCGCAACGGCGGCCTGGCCTCGGTGCAGGCGGCCGCGACCAGGTCGCAGCGGGTGGCGAACGCGCAGACGCCGGCCACCTCGTCCGCCCGCGGCACAGAGCCCGGGATGCCCACCAGGCGCTCCATCGCGCGCTCGACCGACGGCAGAGCGCCCAGCAGCCCGGACGTGTACGGGTGCGCGGGCGCCGCGGCCAGCTCCGCGCCCGGCCCCTGCTCGACGACGCGGCCGGCGTACATCACGGCGACGCGGTCGCAGACCGCGAACGCCACGCGCAGGTCGTGCGTGATGAGCAGCACGCCCATGCCGCGCGCCTCCTGCACGCGGCGCAGCAGCGCCAGGATCTCGTGCTGGGTGGTGGCGTCGAGCGCGGTGGTGGGCTCGTCGGCGATCAGCAGCTCGGGGTCGCCGGCCAGCGCGGCGGCCAGGGCGACGCGCTGCCGCATGCCTCCCGAGAGCTGGAACGGGTGGCGCCCGGCCACGGCGGGGTCGTCGATGCCGACCTCGGCCAGCCTGCGGGCGATCTCCTGCCGGGAGGTCCGGCCGGGCAGGGTCTCGGCGATGTGCGCGCCGGCCGTGCTCAGCGGGTTGAGCATGGTGAAGGGGTCCTGCATGAGCAGCGAGATCCGCCGCCCGCGCACGCCGCGCAGCAGCCGCTCGGAGGCGCCCACGACCTGGGTGCCGCCGACCTCGACCGATCCCTCGGCGCGCAGGCCGCGCGGCAGCAGGCCGACCAGGGCGCGGGCGGTCAGTGACTTGCCGCTGCCGGACTCGCCGACCAGCCCGACGGTCTCGCCCGCGGCGACCGTCAGGTCCACGCCGTCCACCAGCACCCGGTCGCCGACGACCCGCAGGCCGCGTGTCTCAAGCATCGGAGAGCCTCTCGAAGAGCTGGTCGCCCAGCAGGGTGGCGGCGGTGGCGGCGATGGTGACCAGCGCGGCGGGCACCACCGCGGCCCACGGGTTGAGGTCGAGCAGGCCGCGGTTCTCCTCGATCATCAGACCCCAGTCGGGCGTGCCGGCGGGCAGGCCGATGCCCAGGAAGGACAGACCGGACAGCGCGACCAGCGCGGCGACGAAGCTGAGCAGCGCGCCCGCCACGACCGTGGGCGCGATGTTGGGCAGCAGGTGCCTGAACATGATCCGGGTGCGGCTGAGCCCGAGCGTGCGGGCCGCCTCGGCGTAGGCCAGCTCGCGCTGGGCCATGGTGAGGCTGCGCACCACCCGGATGTCGCCGGGCGTGAACAGCACCGCCATCGCCAGCACCGCCCAGCCGATGCCGCCGCCGAGCACGCCCACCAGGACGATCAGCATGAGCAGGCCCGGCATCGCGATGAGCAGGTCGACCACGCGCATCATGACGGCGTCGATCCAGCCGCGCCGGTAGCCGGCCAGCAGCCCCAGCGAGGTGCTCATCGCGCACGTGCCCAGGGCGACGACGAGCGGCCACAGCAGCGCCGAGCGGGCACCGGCCAGGCAGCGCGACAGCACGTCGCGGCCCAGCTCGTCGGTGCCCGCCCAGTGCGCCCAGCTCGGCATCGTCGCGCCGAGCGCGAGGTCCTGCGCGGCCGGGTCGTAGGGCGCGACCCACGTCCCGAACAGGGCGGCGGCGGCCATCAGGGCGAGGATCCCGCCCGACAGCAGCGTCACCGGCCCCGGCCTGCTCCGGCGCAGCCGCCGCGCCCGCCCGCCGAGGCGCACGGTCCCGGGCATGACGCTCACGCGGCCACCGCCCCGTGGCGCACCCGCGGGTCCACCGCGAGGTAGGCCAGATCGATCAGCAGGTTGACGGCGACCACCACGGCGCCTCCCATCAGGACGAGCGCCTGGACGACGGGCAGGTCCTTCTGCCCGACGGCGCTGACGAGCAGCTCGCCGACGCCGTGCAGCCCGAAGGCCCGCTCGACGAACAGCGCGCCGGTGAGGTTGGCCGCCAGCAGCAGTCCGCCGACGGTGAGGACGGGCAGCGCGGTGTTGCGCAGCGCGTAGCCGAACCAGTAGCGGGCACGGCCGACCCCGCGCGCCCGGGCGAACGTCATGTAGTCCTGGCCGGCCAGGTCGAGCGCGGCGGCCCGCATCTGCCGGACGACGACCGCCGCCTGCCCGGTGGCCAGCGCGATCGCGGGCAGCGTCAGGTGGGTGACCCGCTCGGCGAACGTCTCGCCCGCGCCGAACACGGGGAACCAGCCGAGCGTGACGGCGAAGCCGTACAGCAGCAGGATGCTCATCGCGAACGGCGGGATCGCGAGGGCGACCAGGGCGGAGAGCGTGATGCCCCGGTCCAGCGGGCTTCCCCTGCGCATGGCGGCGACCAGCCCGGCGGGCAGGCCCACGGCCAGGGTCAGGACGATGGCGTAGCCGGCCAGGCCGGCGGTGACGGGCAGGCGGTCGGCGATGACGCTGGTGACCGACTCGCGGCTGTAGAGGGAGGCGCCGAAGTCGCCGCGCACGGCGTCACCGAGCCAGGCGGCGTAGCGGACGGGCAGCGGGTCGTCGAGGTGGTACTGGGCGCGGACGGCGGCGCGCGACTCCGCGGTGGAGGGGCGCGGCCCGAGCAGGACCTGCTCCGGATCGCCGGGGGCGAGCGCGAGCAGCGCGTAGGTGAGCACGGACAGCACGCCGAGCAGGAGCAGCGCGGCGGCCAGACGGCGGGCGACGAAGGCCATCAGGCACCGGCCGCCGGGCGGATGCCGCTGAAGATGTCGGCGGTCCAGGTGCCGAACCGGCCGGTGTACCTGTCGCGCAGCGCGACGGCGGCCTCCCTGCTGTAGAGCGGCACGTACGGCACCTGGTCGGCGATCTCGGCCAGCACCTCGGTGACGGCGGCGGCGCGGTCGGCGCCCTCGTGCTTGCCGAGGTCGTCGAGCCGGGCGTCCGTCTCGGGCGAGCCGTAGCCGCTGAAGTTGAAGCCCTGGGGCCCGGCCGAGGCGCGGCTGACCAGGTCGGGCAGCACCTCGCCGGGGTCGGGGGTGCCGTAGACCAGGTCGACGAGCTGCAGCGGGGTGTCCTGGTGGCTGAACATCCGCTGCCGGTACTGCTCGGTGGGCAGCGGCTGGAGGTCGAGCTTGACGCCGATCACGGCCAGGTCGGCGACGATGGCCTGGAGCGCCTTGACGTCGTCGCCGCCGCTGTCGTACGGCGCGGCCAGAGTGAAGCCCCGCGGGTAGGCCGACTTGGCCAGCTCGGCCTTGGCGGCGTTCACGTCGTAGGGGTAGGCGGGCAGTTTCGGCGGCTTGTCGCCGTACAGGGCGGCGACCTGCGGCTTGGGCAGCATCAGGTCGGCGATGCCGCCGTGGCCCCCGATCATGAGCGTGGCCAGCGCGCCGCGGTTGAGTGCGTGGGCGATGGCGCGGCGTACGTGCACGTCCTTCGTCGGGCCCTCGCGGACGCCGAGGGACAGGTAGGCGATGTGGTTGGCCGGGTAGAAGACGGTCGTGACGCCGCGCAGGGCGCTCCACTTGCGCGTCTCGCTGACCTGGATGTCGTTGGTGCCGTCCACCTCGCCGGAGGAGACGGCCAGGCGCAGCGTCTCCGGGTCGGAGATCGCCTTGACCTCGATCCGGCGCAGCGCCGGCTTGGGCCCCCAGTACAGCTCGTTGCGCTCCAGCGTCACCCCCGAGGCGAGGGAGAACTTCGTGACCTTGAAGGGGCCGGAGCCGAGGGTGCCGACCTCGGGCGAGCCGAGGTCCTTCGGGTGCGCGGCGGCCAGCTTCTTCGGCACGATCTGCCAGGCCAGCGCGGCGGTGGCCAGGAAGGTGGGGCTGGGCTTGCGGAGGGTGACCTTCACCGTGCGCGGGCCGGTGACCTCGACCTTCTTGACCTGCGTGACGTAGCTGGCGGCCTGGGAGGTCACGGCGGGGTCGAGGTGGCGGGTCAGGGAGTAGGCGGCGTCCTCGGCGGTGACGGGCGCGCCGTCGCTGAACCGGGGCCCCTCGCGCAGGGTGAAGACGTACGTGTGCGGGTCGGGGTGGGTCCAGGAGGCGGCGATGCGCGGGACGACCTGGCCGTCCGGGCCGATGGCCACCATCGTGTCGAGGACGGCGAACTGCACGGTCGTGGAGGCGTCGTTGAAGCCGTGGGCGATGTCGAGGCTGTTGGGCGCGTTCCCCAACGCCCAGCGGAGCGTGTCGGGGGCCGCGCCGGAGCCCGGGGCTCCGGCGCAGCCCGCTGCCAGCACGAGCAGGACGCCCGTCGCGAGCCTGGCGAGCGCGGTTGAGGATGTCATGGAACCACCTCGGAGAATGAGCGGGGATAGACGGACGCTAGAAGCCCGACATCCCTCGTTCACTGACCAGGCAGCCAAACTCTGCGCGCCCCGCCTCGTGCTGCAGGCCAACACGGTCCTAGACCAGGCCAGGCGGGATGCCGACGGGCGTGGTGCCCTCGGGCTGGGCGGCGAAGCGCAGGCCGAGCAGGCCGAAGCCGCTGAGCAGCAGGTCGCCGTCCGCGCCGAGGCGCAGGGTGAACGGGCCCGCCCGCCACGTCCCGGCGGGCCCCGGTGTGACGGTGGTCTGGAAGGTCAGGCCGACGCGCAGCACCCCCTCGTCGAGGACGGCGAGCACACCCGTCTCGTCGTTGAGCCAGGCGCCCCGCGGGACGGGCCCCTCCCCCGGAGGGTCGCACCGCTCGTACGCGTGGGGCCACCGGATCGACCCGGTATGGCCCAGCAGCAGCCGGCCGTCCTCCGGCGCGAGCCAGACCTCCGCCGGGCCCGCCTGCCCGCGCCATCGGCCGTCGTCGCCCAGGGCGAGCACCGTGTCGAAGAGGCCGGTCATGGCGAGCCCGCCCTCGGCGGCGGGTTCGAGCGTGAGCGTGGCGTCGGTCTCCGCGTCGTGCCAGTGCCCGAGCAGCGCGGTCCGCGCCGCCTCGCCGCCCGCCCGGCCGGCGGGCGCGGGCCGGTGCGCCGGTTTCTGGCCGGCGAGGGCGCGGGCCAGGCGGAAGCTGAGGCCGACGGGGTCCAGGCCGCTGTGGTTGGTCAGCACGGCCACGCCGAGGCCGGGCTCCGGGAGGTGGATGAGGTTCCCGACGTAGCCGTGCATGCCGCCGGCGTGGCCGTACCCGCTGAGGTCGCCGAGGTCGCCGGCGGCCAGGTGGCAGATGCCGCGGGCGTAGCGCAGGACGGCGCCGTCGGCGAGCACGGTCGGGTCCAGCAGCGCGGCGCGCACGTCGGCGCCCAGCACCCGGCCGTCGGCCAGGAAGCCGAACCAGGGGGCGAGGTCGGCGACGCTGGTCACCAGGCCGCCGTCGCCCACCGCGCTCTCCTGCGTGTCGGCCCGCGCGCCGGCGCCGTCGTAGCCGTAGGCCATCCGCGGCAGCGGGACGGAGGCGTCGTCGCGGAAGACGGTGTCGTCCATGCCGAGCGGGCCGAACAGCCGCTCGCGGGCGAACTCGGCCAGCGACCGGCCGGTGACCCGCCGGACCACGACGGCGGCCAGGACGTAGCCGGTGTTGGAGTAGGAGAAGCGGGTGCCGGGCTCGAAGGCGGTCCGGCGCGCGCCCGCCAGCACCTTCACCAGGCGTTCCTCGTCCATCAGGTGGAACGGGACGCCGGTGAGGGCCTGCAGGCCGTACCACTCCGGCAGGCCGCCGGTGTGCCTCAGGCACTGGTCGATCGTGACGGGCACGCCGAGCCGCAGCTCGGGCACGTGCTCACGGATGTCGTCCGACAGGCTCAGCCTGCCGTCGCGCTCCAGCAGCAGCAGGCACGTGGCGGTGAACTGCTTGCTGATGGAGGCGATGTCGAAGCGGGTGCTGGAGTCGTTGGGGACGCCGAACTCGACCGTGGCCATACCCCTCGCCGCGGTGGGCAGCGCCTTGCCGTCGGCGTAGACCCCGACCGCCAGGCCCGGCCCGCCGGGGCGGAGGCCGGGAAGGTCGTCGAGGGCGCGTTCTACCTGCTCGAAATCCATCGTCAGAGTATCTTTTCGTTAGGGTTCGAAACGGTTGTCCGGAGCGGCAAACCTGCGGGCTACCGGGTTGGCCTGCCGTACAGGGCCATCCTGGCGATCATGGCGTCGGCCGCCAGGTGGTAGCACGTCGTCACGCATCCGAGCACCTCCCTCGGGGTGGCGAAGGTGGCGGCGAGGGTCTTGTCGGCGATCCGGCGCACGCCCGGCACCAGCTCGCCCAGCTCGGCGGCGGGCGTGGTGGGCATGTCGATCTCCAGCTCCAGCACATCGGGCAGCTCGACCGGCCGCAGCTCCCCGGCCGAGCGCACGGTCTCCGCCGCCGCCTCCTTGATCAGCCGCCGCGCCTCGGCCGGCGAGAGGCTGTCGGCCGCGGTGTGCCCGTGAGCGATCTTGACGGCGACGGTGCGCACCCCGGGGAGCACCTTGCCGGCGACGCCGCAGATGACGTCGTCGCCGGTGAGCAGCCCCACCGGCACGCCGACGGCGGCCGCCTGAAGGGCGTTGACCTCGGCCTCCGAGACGATCGCGCCGTTGAGGCGCACCTCGTAGAAGTGCGAGGAGTAGGTGTGGGCGAGCACGCCGGGCGATCCGGCGGCGGCGTGGTAGCCGAGGAACAGGGCCACGTCGTGCTCGGCCGAGATGCCCTCGGCCATGCAGTCGAGCTTGGGCGTGCCGAAGATCAGCCGGGCGCGCGGGTCGAGCTCCTCGTGCAGCAGGTTGTCCATGGCGCCGTGGCTGTCGTTGACCAGGACGCTGCGGGCCCCGGCCGCGAAGGCGCCCTCGATGGCGGCGTTGGCCTCGGCGGTCATCAGGCGTTGCGCCAGCGGATAGCCGTGGCCGCCGCGGGAGACCTGGTCCATGGTGGCGATGCCCGCCACGCCTTCCATGTCGATGGAGATGTAGACGTTCGTCATCGTCACAGGCTTTCACCGGGGCGTACGACGGGCTTCGTAGCCGGGGCAGAAACGGCGTCCCCGGTTTGCGCCTCCCGCACAGCGGCGGGGATCACGAAGGCGGCGGCGACGGCCAGCAGGCCGAGCGCCGCCGAGAGCAGGTAGGTCTCGACGAAGGCGCGTTCGGTGGGCACTCCCGCCACCGCGCCGGAGGCCAGCACCATGCCGCCGAGCTGCGCCCCGAACGTGCCGCCGACGCTCTTGGCGACGAAGGCCACGCCGCTGACCCCGGCGGCGCGGTCGCCGGGCACGTCGGAGGCCACGGCGTTGAGCCCCGCGGTGAGGCCGATCGAGCCGCCCAATCCCATGATCGTCACCCCGGCCACGATCTGCCACGGGGAGGAGTGCCCCAGGGCCAGCAGGCCGGTGCCGGCGCAGACGAGCGTGCTGCCGAGCACCAGCACGGCGCGCCGCCCGAGCAGCCTGCTCATCGGCCCGACCAGCGGCGCGACCAGGGTGCCCGCCACGCCCATGGGGAACATGTAGATCCCGATCCACAGCGTGTCGGCGCCCAGGCCGTAGCCGGTCTCGACGGGCGCGGCCAGCATCATCGGCAGGGCGACGCCGAGGCCGAAGGAGGCGAAGCCGAACAAGGCCCCCATGGCCGTCACCCCGGCCGGAGTGCGGCCGGCCAGCAGCCGCAGGTCCACGAGCGGGTCGGCGACGCGCAGCTCGACGACCGCCCACGGGCCCAGCGTGAGCACGGCGGCGGCGAACAGCGCGAGGGTGGCCGGGGCCGTCCAGCCCCAGGCGGAGGCGGTGGTCAGGCCCAGCATGAGCAGGGCCAGGCCGATGCCGAGCAGCAGCCCGCCGGCCCAGTCGACCCGGCCCGAGGCCGCGCGCGGGGTGGCCGGCACCGTGAACCAGGCCCACACGAACGCCACCGCCACGCCGGCCACGGCGAGCAGGAACAGCCACCGGTAACCGAGGGCCGAGCTGATCGGCCCGGCCAGGATGAGGCCGAGGGCGCTGGCCAGCGCGGCGACGCCGACGACCAGGCCGTTGCCGGTGGCGGCGCGCTCGGGCGTGAGCGTGTCGCGGAACAGCCCCACCGTCAGGGGCAGCACGCCCAGCCAGACGCCCTCGACCGCCATGCCCACGATCAGCACGGTGACGTTCGGCGCCAGACCGGCGATGAGGACCCCGGTCCCGCTGATCGCCATCAGCGCGAGCAGCAGGCGCCGCTTGTCGTACATGTCGGCCAGGCGGCCGACGATCGGGGTGCCGATCGCCGAGGTGATCAGCGAGCCGGTGAAGATCCAGGCGAGCGCGCCGGGTGAGGCCGCCAACTCCCGCTGGACGAGCGGGAGCGCGGGCGAGAGCGTCATCTCCATCGCCTGGAGGACGCCGATGAGCAACACCGGCGCGCCGATGACGCCGAAGCCGGATCTGGACATGGTTCTGCCTTTCGGGGTGGGGTGACATGCGGCCGTGGTCCCCCCGAACCCCGGCCGTGATCTAGGCCGGTCCGAGCACCTTCGGCGTGATCAGCGCCTGGGCGGTCCGCACGAAGTACTCCTCGTCGGCCTCGTAGGCGCCGAGCACGACGCCCTGGCCGAGCCCGGCCAGCAGGGCCCTCAGCGCACGGGCCAGGCGGAGCGCCTGCTCGCCCGTGACGGCGCCGCCGTCGTGCTCGCGGCCGGTCAACAGGGCGGCGAGGTCGACCTCGGTCGACCTCATCGCGGCGGTGAGCCTGCCGCACAGGTCGGGGTCGGTGAGCACGAGGTCGAGCACGCGCGCCTCGAACAGCATCATGCCGGCGGCCCGCGGGTCGGCCGACATGCGCAGGAAACGGCGGGCGATCTCGGCCACGGCCTCCTCCAGCCGCGTGCCGGTCTCGGCCCCGCTCAGGTCGAGCGGACCGGCATAGTCCTCGACCATGGCGGCCATCAGCCCGTTCTTGCCGCCGAACAGCGAGTAGACCGCGCCCGTGGTCAGGCCGGCCAGCTCGGTGATGTCCTCCAGCTTCGCCTTGGAGCCGTCGCGGCCGACGATCTCGCGCGCGGCCTCGATCAGCGCGCGCCTGTTCGCGGCCTTGCTTTCCGCTCTGGTCAGCCGCATGACATCTCCTGCATGCCGTAAAGATAATCTGATTTACTAGAATAATCCAGATTATCAGGAGGCCCGAAAAGTGGACGTCACCTCCCACATGAGCCGCGTGCCCGACTTCACCGCGTTCCCGACGGTGGACCAGATGCACGCCGAGCTCGACGACCTCGCCGCCGCCCACCCCGACCTGGTGACCCTGCGCCGCATCGGCACGTCCCGCCTGGGCGAGCCGCTGCGCGTGGCCACCATCGGCACCGGCCCCCACGACGCCGTGATCATCGGCGGACCCCACCCCAACGAGCCCATCGGCGCGCTCACCGTCAGCACGCTGCTGCGCCGGCTCGTGGAGGACGCCGCGCTGCGGGAGGACTTCGGCTTCCGCTGGCACCTCCTCCCGTGCGCCGACCCCGACGGCGCCCGGCTCAACGAGGGCTGGTACGCCCGCCCGAGCGACCGCCGCGCCTACGCCGAGCACTTCTACCGCCCGGCGGAGAGCGACCAGGTCGAATGGACCTTCCCGCTGACCGGCGAGGACTACTTCTTCGACCGCACGCTGCCGGAGACCGAGGCGCTGATGCGGCTGATGGACGAGGTCAGGCCCGCCTTCGTCTACTCCCTGCACAACGGCGAGCTCCAGGGCGCGTTCTACTACCTCAGCCAGGACGACCCCGTGCTCGCCGCCCGCCTGACCGCCATCGCCACCGCCGAGGGGCTGCCCCTGCACATGGGCCCGCCGGAGGTGCCGAGCGCCGTCCAGATCGGCCCGGCGGCCTACCTGACCCCGCGGGGCTCCCAGATCGCCGCGATGTACGGCATCGGCGGCGGCAGCGTCGACTACGCCGACCGCTTCGGCGCCCTGCACCTGGTCACCGAGCTGCCCTACTGGGCCGACCCCCGCGTCGCCGACCAGACACCCACCGATCAGGAGTACGGCGAGGCGATCCGCGGCTCCCTGGACGGGCAGCGCGCCCTGATCGCCGAGCTGGCCGCTTCCCTCGCCCGCGTCAAGGGCGACCTGACGGTGCGGTCGCCCTTCCGCCGGGCGCTGGAGGACTTCGTCGGCACCCACGACGAGTTCATCGCCGACTGGGAGAGCCTCCCCGGCACCGACCGCCCGGCCACGGTGGCCGAGGTGGTCGGCAGCCGGCAGCTCGTGCACCTCATGCGGCTGAGGTACTGCGGTACGTACCTGCGCATGCTGGACGCCGAGCTGGCCGCGGGCAACCTGACGCCCGCGGTCCGGGCCGAGCGCGCCCGGCTCGGGGCGCGCTTCGACGAGTGGTTCGAGGAGGCCGAGGCCGAGGCGATGGGCACGCCGATCCCGCTGCGCTCGCTGGTCGCCGTGCAACTGGGCGCGGCGCTGCTCGCCGCGGACTCCGTCAGGCAGGCGCGCCTTTCCTGACCGCCCCGCCCCGGCCCCACCCGGCCGGGGCGGCCACGCCGTGCCTGATGCTCCTGGTGGTCAGTGCCCGCTCTGCCGCGACGTCGCCGCCGGATCGCCCGCCGTTGGACGCGCGCGCCCGGGTCGGGTGGGGTTGTCCCTACCGCGTGATGGCCTGCTGACATGATCGCCCCGACCCAGCCGGACGCATAGCTTCTTCACATCCAAAACAACCGATGAAGGGCTTCACACGTGTCTGGCACCACCACGTTCCGCCGTATCGCCTCCCGCTCCGCCGTCGTCGCGCTGGCCGGAGCGGCCTGCCTCGCGATCACCGCGGGGAGCGCCGGAGCGATCATCAACGGTTCCGAGCCCACCGAGTCCTACCCCTTCATGGTGAGCATCCCTACCACGGCCCCTCTCGCGGGCCTCACGGACGGCAACTGCGGCGCGGCGCTGATCCACCCGCAGTGGGTGGTGACCGCGGCGCACTGCCTCGACATGGAGATCGGCTCGATCCCGAAGGGCACGGTGCGCGTCGGCAGCGACCGGCGGAAGTCCGGCGGGACCGTCCGCAAGATCGCGCAGGCGTTCCTGCACCCCGGCTACGCCCAGAACGCGCCGAACAAGAACGACATCGCGCTGATCCGCCTGGACCGCCCGGTCGGCGTCAAGCCCATCGAGATCGCCGGCCAGGCGGGCAAGCCCGGCACGCCGACCCGGATCCTCGGCTTCGGCATCACCAGGGCCGGCACCGACCCGGCCGACTGGAAGATGGCCGCGAGGCTGCGCCAGCTCGACACCCGCCGCGGCGCCGCCTCCGAGTGCGGCCCGGGCTTCGCCGGCGAAACCCGCCTGTGCACGATCAGCCGCAAGCCCAAGGCCATGGCCTGCAACGGCGACTCCGGCGGCCCCCAGATCCAGCGCGGCCGCGGCGGCCGGTGGGAACTCATCGGCGTCACCTCCGGCCCCGGCGCCAAGAGCCCCTCCTGCGAGCAGGGTCCCGGCCTCTACACCAACGTGCCCGCGTACAGCGACTGGATCAACAAGATCATCCGCGCGAACGGCTGAGCCGCGGCCCGGCAGACCGGGGGCGGCGCTAGCCTTGGCTCCCATGATCGTATGGCTCAACGGCACCCACGGCGCGGGCAAGACGACCACCGGCGCGCTCGTGCAGCCGCTGATCCCCGGCTCCCGGGTGTTCGACGCCGAGAAGGTCGGCGAGACACTCATGGACATCACGCCCGGGCTGCCCTCGCTGGGCAACTTCCAGCACTGGCCGCCGTGGCGGGCGCTCGTCGTCGAGACCGCCCGCCACGTCCTCGACTACACCGGCGGCACTCTGGTGATCCCCATGACCGTCCTGGTCGAGCAGTACTGGCGCGAGATCAGCGCGGGCCTCGCCCGGCACGCCATTCCGGTGCGGCACTTCGTCCTCCACGCCGACCAGAACACCCTCCGCGGGCGCATCGAAGGGGACACCGCTCTCGGCCCCGTCCCCTCCCCCTTCCGGCTCCAGTACCTTGAGCCCTACGCCGAGGCGGCCCGCACGTGGCTGCACGCCGAGGCCGAGGTCGTCGACACCACGCACCTCACACCCTCTCAGGCCGCCCTGCGGATCGCGGCGGCCGTCACGGGCCGAGACGCGCCCTCCCGGGTCAGCGGCGCACCTTGAACGCCAGATGGAGCACCCCTTCGCCCTGGATCACCACGTGGGGGTCCTCCAGCAGATGCTGCCCGTCGATGCCGCCGAAGTAGCGCTTGCCCGAGCCGAACACCACCGGCACCACATCCATCGCCACCTCGTCCACGAGGCCGGCCGCGAGGATCTGGCCGCCCACCTCGCCGGCGCTCACGGCGACGGCCCGGTCCCCGGCGAGTTCCCTGGCCTTGCCGATCGCAGCCGTCACGTCGTCGACGAAGTGGTACGACGCCTCGGGGTGCCAGCCCTCCGGCTTGGGCCGATGTGACACCACGACCACGTGGTCACCCGTGGGCGGCCGCCCCTCCCAGCCGTTCACCAGGTCGAACAGGCGGCGGCCCATCACGATCGTGCCGATCGACTCCCACACCGACCGGACGTAGGGCGCCGACGCGCGGGAGACCATGAGACGGCTCCCGGTCCCCGAATGGTCGTACTCCTGGTCGCCGCCCTCGGTGATCGGGGTGTCGCCGTTGAAGTACCAGTCGTGCAGTGGCCCGACGGCGTCGTTCTCGTCGGCGATGAAACCGTCCACCGACACCACGTTGTGCATGATCACTGCGCCCATGGGCTCTCCCGAAGTCTCCTCGCGTGTACGGCTCCGATCGTGCCGACACCGGCCGCGAGGGGGCTTGTAAAAAATCAATCGGCGGGCATCGGACCGTTGTCCGGCGGGAAGCCCTCCTCGGCGGGGAACCGGCGGCGCAGCTCCAGGTACTCCGTCGGGGTATGACCGGTGAAGTCCTTGAACTCCTTGCCGAAGTGGGCCTGGTCGAAGTAGCCCGCCGTCTGGGCGAACCGCGACCAGTCGACCGGCCGCGAGGCGTCCACGGACACGATCAGCCGGGCGAAACGGTAGATCCGCGCCACCAGCTTCGGGGTGACCCCGACATGAGCCTTGAACTGCGCGGCCAGGTGGTTGCCGCTCACCCCGGCGGCGTCGGCCAGCGCGCCGACCGGGACCACGCCGTGGGAGGTCTCCAGGCGCAGGCCCGTGTGCCGGACGAGGTCGAGTCCACGCCACGGCGCCTCGACGAGTCGTGATCGCAGTTCGTCCTCCAGCACCCGCAGGGTCTCGGCGGCCGAGGCGAGGTCGCCGACCCGGTCGCGGATCCGGCCCAGGGACCGCTGCCAGACGGCGTCGACCGGCACCCACCGGTTGCGCAGCTCGGTCGCCGGCAGGTCGGCGAACGGCGAGATCCCCCACGGCTTGAAGTGCACCCCGACGAGCCGCACCGGGGTGGGGTACTCGAAGAGGAAACGCCTGGTCCACACCCCCATGAACCACCCGTCGGTGAACACGGCCGGCGGCACCGAAGGGTCGGAGTCCCACAGGCGGACGGGCCCGCCCAGGTTGACGAACAGGTGGGCCGACGGCATCGGCGGGACGTTCATCCGGCGGTGACGCGGCACTCCGGTCAGGCAGTAGATGTCGTCGATGAACCGGTCGAGCGGGGGCGCGGGCACTCGGACGACGTACTCCATGGACTCAGTCTGGCCGACGAGAGCCGGGTCCGGGCGTCGCGTCGGGAGCCTGACGGCGACGCGGCCGACTCCTCTGCCCTGTCACACGGTCCGAGCGCGGATCACCAGCCGCCGTGCCATCCGCTCAGCAGGCCGGACGGCAGCGGGGTGGTGCCGGCGTCGGTCTCCGGCTCGTGGAAGGCGAAGTCGCAGCCCTGATCGGCCTGGAGCACGTGACTGGTGTACAGGCGCGTCCATCCGGACGGGTTCGGGGCGGTCCGGGCCGGGGACTCGGCGAGCCTGCGCCTGACCTCGTCGTCCGGCACGCACAGGTGCAGGCGCCGGCCGGGAACGTCGAGCTCGATGAGGTCGCCGTCGCGGACGGCCGCCAGCGGGCCGCCGACGGCGGACTCGGGTGCGACGTGGAGGACGACGGTCCCGTACGCCGTTCCGCTCATGCGGGCGTCGGAGACGCGCACCATGTCGGTGACGCCTTCGCGCAGCAGTTTGGCGGGGATCGGGAGCTGTCCCCATTCCGGCATGCCCGGTCCGCCGACGGGACCGGCGTTGCGCAGGACGAGCACGGACTCGGCGGTCACCGGCAGCGCGGGGTCGTCGATCCGTCCGGCCAGGTCGGCCACGCCGTCGAACACGAGCGCCGGTCCGCGATGGCGGAGCAACCGGCGGGAGGCGGCCGACGCCTTGATGACCGCGCCGTCGGGCGCCAGGTTGCCGCGCAGCACCGCCAGGCCGCCGGGGTCGCCGTACGGTTCGTCGAGCGTGCCGATCACCCGGCGGTCGGGTGTGACGGGCACGGAGAGCCACTCGTCCAGGGTGCGGCCGTCCACGGTGAGAGCGTCGGTGTCCAGCAGCGGCCTCAGCTCGCGGAGCAGGGCCGGCACGCCGCCCGCGCGGAAGAAGTCCTCGAACAGGTGCTCACCCGCGGGCCGGACGTTGACGAGCAGCGGCGTACGCGCCGCGGCGGCGTCGAGGTCGTCGAGCGAGAAGGGCACCCCGCTGCGCCTGGCCAGCGCGAGCAGGTGGACGATCGCGTTGGTCGATCCGCCGATCGCGGCCAGCACGGTGGCCGCGTTGAGCAGCGAGGCGCGGGTGATGACCTGGCGGGGGCGCGGCCCGGAACCCGCCAGGGTCACCGCACGGGCCCCCGCGCTCTCCGCGGCGGCGTATCGCCGTGCGTCCCCGGCGGGGATGGCCGCCGAGCCGGGCAGCGCGACGCCGAGGGCCTCCGCGAGTACGGCCATGGTCGAGGCGGTGCCCATCTCGGTGCAGTGGCCGACTCCGGGCATCGCCGCCTGCTCCAGCTCGGCGAACTCCGTCTCGCTCATCTGCCCGGCGCGCAGCCGGTCGGTGTAGCGCCACAGATCGGTGCCGACGCCGAGGCGCCGTCCCTGGAAGACCGCGGGCTCGGCGGGACCGCCGGGCACCATCACGGCCGGCACGTTGGCCGAGGCGGCGCCCATGAGCTGCGCCGGTATGGTCTTGTCGCAGCCGCCCAGGAGCACGACCGCGTCGAAGGGATAGGAGCGCAGGCTCTCCTCGACGTCGATGGCCATCAGGTTGCGGTACAGCATCGCGGTGGGTTTCATGAGGTTCTCGCCCAGGGCGATCGTGGGGAACTCCAGCGGCAGGCCGCCTGCCTGGAGCACCCCCCGCCGGACGGCGTCGGCCAGGCCGCGGAAGTGCGCGTTGCAGCTGACCAGCTCCGACCAGGAATTCGCGATGCCGACGATCGGCCTGCCGGACATCGCGGCCCGGGACAGGCCCATGGCGCGCAGGGAAGCGCGGTGCAGGAATCCCGGCAGGTCATCGCTCGCGAACCACGCGGCGCTGCGCAACGACATCTGATCATCTCCTAGTAGATCTGGGCCAGCAGGCCGCCGTCGACGACGAGATCCGTGCCGGTGATGTAGGCGGCGTCGTCGGAGGCCAGGAAGAGCGCCGCGGCGGCCACGTCGTCGGGTGCGGCGAAGCGGCGCAGCGGGTAGCGCTCGACGAGCCGTTCCCGCGCGGCGTGGGGATCGGGCTGGAAGGCGAAGAAGTCGTCGAGCAGCTCGGTCTCGACGTCGCCGGGGCAGATCGTGTTGACGCGGACGCCCTCGGGCCCGTGGGCGGCCGCCAGCGCCCGGGCCATGGAGCGCAGGCCGCCCTTCATGGCGCCGTAGGCGGGCATGTCCGGGTCGCCCACGATGCCCAGCAGGGACGCGGTGATGACGATCGAGCCTCCGCCCCTGTGCCGCAGCGCCGGCAGGACGGCCTGGACGCCGAGGTAGACGCCGCGGAGGTTGACCGCGTGCAGGCGGTCCCACTGCTCGGGGGCGGTGTCGTCGATCCGGCCCATGAACTGGACCGCGGCGTTGGCCACGAAGACGTCGACCCCGCCGAAGCGGCGGACGGTCTGCTCCACGATCCGCGCGTTGTCGTCGGGCGAGGCCACGTCGGCGGCGATGCCGTGAGCGTGGGGGCCGATCCGCCCGGCCAGTTCCGCCACCGCTTCGGCGCGCAGGTCCACGCAGGTCACGAAGGCGCCTTCGGCGGCGAACCGGGCCGCGGTCGCCGCTCCGATGCCCCCGGCCGCCCCGGTGACGATCGCTACTTTTCCTGCCAGTCGCACGTGCTCTCCTCGCTCATCCATCGACATGACCTGCTGGTCGCGATGACTCACTCGTCCGCGCCGCTGGTCTGAATCCGCGCCGACAACCGCGCGCAGGCGTCGTACACCGCCTCGCCCACCTCCGGCCACGTCGCCCTGGGGAACCGCACCGCGACCGCCGACACCGAGATCGCCCCGATCGGCCGGCCGGCGCGGCCGATCACCGCGGCGGCCAGGCAGATGCCGCCGACCTCGGACTCCTCCTCGTCCAGGGCGTAACCACAGCCGCGCGCGGACTCGACGTCGGGGCGGAGCTCGGCCAGCGTGGTGCGGGTGGCGGGGGTGTGGCGCGCGTACGGCTCGCGCCCCAGCAGCGCACCCCATTCGGCATGCGGCAGCCCGGCCAGGATGGCCTTGCCGATCGCGGTCGCGTGCGGCGGCACCCTGTCGCCCAGGGTGGTGGTCAGCCGGATCGCGTGGACGCCGTCCACGGTGTCCGCCCAGACGATGCGCCCGCGCCGCAGCACCGCGAGGTTGATCGTCTCGCCGGTGAGCGCCGACAGCTCGGCCATGACCGGCGCCGCCAGGGAGGTCAGCGAGCCGGCTTCCGAGCGTGCCGTCAGATCGGTCAGAGCCGGGCCGAGCCGGTACTCGTGCGTCTCGGGCACATGCCGGACGTAACCCCGTGCCTGCAGGACGGCGAGCAGCCGGTGCACGGTCGCGCGCGAGGCCCCGAGGCGTCCGGCGAGCCCGGCCAGCGTGGTCTCCTGGCCCTCGGCCAGCAGTTCCATGGCGTCGAGGGCGCGCTCCAATGAGGTGGACATCTCACACCTGTCTCATATATTGCAACAAGGGTGTTTGCACATATGAGATTAAAGCAGGCAAACTCCCGGCATGACACAGCCCTCCCTCCGCCGGATGTTCTCGGGCGTCTCCAGCGCGCTCGCGGCCGACGCCCTCGACCACCTCGACCTGAGGAACCAGTGCCTGGACCCGGACGTCATGCCCCTCGCCCCTTCCCACACGCTGCTCGGCCCGGCCTTCTGCCTGCGCGCGGAGCCGGCCCGCGACACCCGGCCCGCCATGCCGTACCAAGGACTGCTGCGCGCGATGGAGCACGTGCGAGGGGACGAGATCGTCGTGTTCGCCACCGGCAGGTCCGACGCGGCAGGCGTGTGGGGAGAGCTCATCACCGCCGCCTGCCAGGCGCGCCGGGTCGCCGGAGCCCTGACCGACGGGCTGATCCGGGACGCGGCACAACTGGCCCGAGGGCCCTTCCCGATCTTCAGCCGGGGGACGGTGCCCTACGACAGCAAGGGCCGGCTCGACGTGGTCGCGCACGGCGACCCCGTCACGCTGGGCAGCGTGACGATCCGGCCGGGCGACGTGCTGATCGGCGATCTGGACGGGGTC
The DNA here is from genome assembly GCF_024172185.1 of Nonomuraea roseoviolacea subsp. carminata. Classification (GTDB taxonomy): domain Bacteria; phylum Actinomycetota; class Actinomycetes; order Streptosporangiales; family Streptosporangiaceae; genus Nonomuraea; species Nonomuraea roseoviolacea. The sequence continues at coordinate 8,282,658 of NZ_JAMZEC010000001.1, read as the reverse complement.
ACGGTCGTCCCGGCCGAGGTCGCGGGCCGGGTCGCCGAACTGGTCGCGGGCAAGCGCGCGGCCGAGGACGCCTTCCGCGCGGCCGCCGCCGAGAGCGGCTCGCTCACCGACGCCTTCCAGCGGTACGGCGTCCTGTGACGACCGCGACCTGGTGGAGACACGGCGCGATCTACCACATCTACCCCCGCTCCTTCGCCGACAGCGACGGCGACGGCGTGGGCGACCTGCCCGGCATCACCGCGCACCTGGACCACCTGTCCCGGCTCGGGGTCGAGGCGGTCTGGCTCTCGCCGTTCTACCGCTCGCCGCAGCGCGACTTCGGCTACGACATCACCGACCACACCGACGTGGATCCGCTGTTCGGCACCCTCGCCGACTTCGACCGGCTGCTGGCCGAAGCACACCGCCGAGGGCTGCGCGTGATCCTCGACTTCGTGCCCAACCACACCTCCGTCGACCACCCGTGGTTCGCCGCATCCCGTACGTCCGCGGACGACCCCAAGCGCGACTGGTACATCTGGCGCGATCCGGTCGACGGCGGCCCGCCCAACAACTGGCGGGCGGTCACCGGCGGGCCCGCCTGGACCTTCGAGCCGCGGACCGGGCAGTACTACCTGCACTCGTTCCTGCCCGAGCAGCCCGACCTGAACTGGCGCCACCCCGAGGTGCGGCGGGCCATGCACCGGGTGATGAGGTTCTGGCTGGAGCGGGGCGTGGACGGCTTCCGCATCGACATGGTCGATTACCTGCTGAAGGACGAGCACTTCCGGGACGAGCCGCTCGACGGGCACGGCCGTTACGAGCCCGCGCTTGCCCGCTACCAGCTCAACCAGCCTGACACCCTGGAGCTGCTCAAGGAACTGCGCGCCATCACGGAGGACTTTCCCGGGCGGGTGCTCATCGGCGAGGTGGAGTACCGGCTCCCCCTCCCCCGGCTGGCCGGCTACTACGGCCAGGACGACATGCTGCACCTGCCGATCAACTTCTGGCTGCTGTTCACTCCCTGGCGAGCGCACGACCTCCAGACCTTCATCACCGCCTACGACCGCGCGCTGCCCGCGCACGCCTGGCCCAACTGGGTGCTGGGCAGCCACGACATCTCCCGCATGGCCACCCGGCTCGGCCCCGACCAGGTACGCGTCGCGCTGATGCTCCTGCTCACCCTGCGCGGCACGCCGGTGCTCTACTACGGCGACGAACTCGGCATGACCGACGTGCCGATCCCGCCCGGCCAGGCCCGCGACCCGTGGGAAGGCCGAGATCCGGCCCGCACCCCGATGCCCTGGACCTCCGCTCCCAACGCCGGGTTCAGCCCGCCCGGGGCGCGGCCGTGGCTGCCCCTGGGCGACCCGTCCGTCAACGTCGCCGCCCAGGAGGCCGACCCCGGCTCGCCGCTCCACCTCACCCGCGCCCTGCTCGGACTCCGGCGCGGTCACCCCGCGCTGAGGGACGGGTCGTACCAGCCCGCGCCGGCTCCCGACGGCGTGCTCGCCTACCGGCGCCGGCATCCCGACGAGGACCTGCTGATCACGCTCAACCTCACCGGCTCGTCCCAGGAGCTCGCGATCCCGGGAACACCGCTGCTGTCCACCCACCCGGGGACATCCACGGGGCTCCGCCCGCACGAGGGGCGCGTCACCGCGCTCAGGGGCGCGGGGTCGTCGTCGGCGTAAGTAGGCCCGGCACGTCCGCGAACGCGCGAAAACGCGTTGCCGCGGACGCTCCGAAAACGTATGGTTTTGCGCTCGTGATCGCAGTGGTGGAGCGGGTCCTGCCGGCCCGGCTCGGGACGGGATTCCGGTGGTTGCTGGCCTCGAGCTGGCTGACGAACTTCGGTGACGGCATCGCGGCCGCGGCGGGCCCGCTGCTGATCGCGACGTTGACCCGCGACCCGTTGATGATCTCGCTGGCGGCCCTGGTGGGGTGGGCGCCTCCGCTGCTGTTCAGCCTGTACGCGGGCGTGCTGTCGGACCGGCACGACCGGCGCAGGATCGTGCTCGTCGCGAACGCGGCCCGGGCCCTGGTGCTGGCGGCGCTCGTCGTGCTCATGGTGACCGGCACCGTGACGGTGGCGACGGCGCTGGCGGCGCTGACGCTCCGGTCCATCGCCGAGGTCTTCGCCGACAACGCGACGGCCACGCTGACCCCCATGATGGTCGGCAAGGAGGATCTCACCGTCGCCAACGCCCGCCTGGGCACGGGGTTCATCACGCTCAACCAGCTCGCCGGGCCGCCGATCGGCGCGGCGCTGTTCGGCCTGGGCCTGACGTGGCCGTTCGCGAGCCAGCTGCTCCTGGTGGCGGCGGGGATGGTGCTGGTCTCCCGGATCACCCTGCCGCCGCACGGCCGGCAGGCCGGCGAGGTCGCGCCCGGCACCGTACGCGAGCTGATCGCCGGGTTCAGCTGGACCCTCCGGCACGCGGCGGTCCGCACGCTCGCGCTCACCATCCTGATCTTCAACTTCACGTTCGGCGCGGCCTGGTCGGTCCTCGTCCTCTACACCCAGGAGCAGCTCGGGCTCGGCGCGGTGGGCTTCGGTCTGATGACCACCATCGGCGGGGTCGGCGGGCTGATCGGCACCGGCCTGTACGGGGCCATCACCCGCAGGGTGAGCCTCGGCGCCCTGATGCGGATCGGGCTCATCATCGAGACGTTCACCCATCTGGGCCTGGCCCTGACCCACTCGCCGTGGGTCGCCGGGGGCATCTTCCTGGTCTTCGGCGCGCACGCCTTCATCTGGGGCACGACCTCGGTCACCGTCCGCCAGCGCGCGGTCCCGCGCGAGCTCCAGGGCCGGGTGGGCAGCGTCAACACCGTCTGCGTCTACGCCGGTCTGGTGGTCGGCTCGTTGATCGGCGGCGTCCTGGCCACCCGCCTCGGCGTCGCGGCGCCCTTCTGGTTCGCCTTCGCCGGTTCCGCGGTGTTCGTCGTCCTGCTGTGGCGGCAACTCATGCACATCGCCCACGACGACTGAGCGCCCCGGCCGAGCGCCCGTCCGCTGCGACTGAAGGCCGTGGGGAGGCAACCTCCGCGAGAGCTCGTGCATGGAGAAGGCATGAGATCCGAGATCATCCACCCTCCCCCCGGTTCTCCGGGCGTCGAGGCATCGGCCGATACGGTCGTGAGCGAGTTGTTCGCCGTCCACCGGCTCCCCCTGGTCCGGCTGGCGTTCCTGCTGCTGGGTGACCAGGGGACCGCCGAGGACGTGGTGCAGGACGCGTTCGCCGCGGTGTACCGCCGATGGAGCAAGATCGCGGACCGCGGGCGGATGCTGCCGTACCTGCGCACGGCGGTGGTCAACGGGTGCCGGATGGTCCTGCGGCGCAGGGCGGTCATCGGGCGCTTCCGCGGGCGGCCCGAGGTCCCCTTCTGGTCGGCGGAGGCGGCGGCGTTGCTCGGGGAGACCCGGCGACAGGTGTTCCTGGCCGTCCGGGCTCTGCCACGACGCCAGCGCGAGGTGCTCGTGCTGCGGTACTACCTCGACCTGTCGGAAGCGGAGATCGCCCAGGTGATGGGGGTCAGCCGCGGAACGGTCAAATCGACGGCATCCCGGGCGCTGAAGGTGCTTGCCGGGAAACTAGAGGAGGAGCGATGACCCGAAGCGTCGAAGACCGACTCCGTGACGCCTTCTCCGCCGGCGCGGAACTGGTGTCCCCTGAGAAGCTGGGGCCTGTCGCGCATCCTGCCGCGATCCGTCCGCGTCGTGGTGTCCGGGGGCTGCCGGTGTTGACGGCCGCGGCGGTCGTCGTCATCCTCGCCGTGGTCGCGCTGGTCGCGAAGGTGATCGCCGTGCCCGCCCCCGTGTCTCCCCCCGTGCTCGCGCCCTCCGACGGGAACGAGGCACTGCGCCGGTTGGCCGCCCAGGTCGCACGGTTGCCGGAGGACCGGGGCGCGTACTGGCGCAGGTCGATGCGGACCGATGCTCTGGTCCGGGTACAGGCCGGGGGGCGCGCCTTCAACGCGGTGGCCTCGTGGACGACGGAACTCTGGCTGCCGCGCGATCCCAAGGACCTTGTGCAGACGCAGAACGGGGAGCCGAACCTGCGCCCGGCGACTCCGGCCGACGAACGCGCCTGGCGGGCCGCGGGATCGCCCGCCAAGGTCCAGCGGGTGTGCACGCCCGGCACGAGAGCGGCCGACTGCGTGAAACTGCCGATGCGCGCGAAGCGCACGGACTGCTGGTACACGCGCGGGGTCACGCCGGACCACGGGCCCGCCGCTCACCCGCTCGGTCCGTACACACTGGCCGAGATCTCGGCGCTGCCCGCCGATGACAAGGGGCTGCGCGCGTGGCTGCGCGCCCGCTGGGAGGCCGACCGGACCAAGAGGGCGACGGCGCGGACGGAGGAGGCCGCTCTCGCCGATTCCCGCTTCCTGCTGACGACGCCCCTCACCCCGGCGGCCCGGGCCGCGGTCCTGCGCCTGCTCGCCGATCTGCCCACGACCAGCGTCCTGGGGCCGGCCAAGGACCCGCTGGGCCGCGGCGGCCTCGCCGTGGACCTCACCAAGGGCAGCGAGTACTCCGGAGAGTTCGGCGAGGACGACGAGGTGACCGAGGACCACACGACCGTCCTCGACCCGTTGACCGGTGAGATCCTGGCCGATGTCACGAAGGCGGGAGAGAGCACCGTGGGCCTCGCCGAAGGCGGGATCATGAGCGCCATGATCTACACCCCCGATACGGGCTGGACCGACGACCGCCCGAAGCCGCCCGCGAACTGCCGCCGCGTCTAGCGGAGCCCCCGCCGGCATCTGAGGTCAGGGACCGGGCGCGAACCGCACGGTGATGGACAGACCGCCTTCCGGGCGGGCTCCGGTGGTGAGGGTGGCGTGGTGAGCCCGCGTCACGGCGTCGACGATGGCCAGGCCGAGGCCATGGCCGTCGCCGGTGCCGTGGCGATCGGGCGCCAGTCTCTGGAAGGGGTGGAAGAGGCGCCGGACCTGGTCGCCGGGCACGACCGGCCCGCTGTTGGCGACCGTGAGGGCCGCCCGCGCGCCGGAGGTCCGCGTGGTGATCTCCACGTGCCCGCCCGCGTGGTTGTGGCGGACGGCGTTGTCGACGAGGTTGGCGACGAGGCTTTCGATCAGTCTCGGGTCTCCGGCCGTCACGGCGGGCGTCAGGTGCGCGGCGAGGGCGACGCCCTTCCGCCTCGCCTCGTCGCGGCGGGAGGCGAGCACCCCTTCGACGACGTGGGCGAGGTCGAGGGTGTCGCGGCGGGTGACGCCGCGCTCGCTGGTGGCCAGGGTGAGCAGCGCCTGGACGAGCCGCTCCTGGTGCTCGCCGAGGGCGATGGCCTCCTGGCAGGCCGAGCGCAGGGTCTCGGCGTCGGCGTCGGGGTCGGCGAGGGCGACTTCGAGCAGGGCGCGCAGACCGGCGAGCGGGGTGCGCAGCTCGTGGGAGGCGTTGGCGACGAAGTGGCGTTGGGCGTCGAAGGAGGCCTCGAGGCGGGCGAACAGGTCGTCGAGGGTGTGGCCCAGCTCGGTCAGCTCGTCCGCGGGCTCGCCGAGGCCGAGGCGCCGGTGCAGGTCTCCGGCGGAGATGACCTGCGCGGTGGCGGTGATGGCGCGCAGCGGGTGCAGGAACCGGCCGGCGACGTACCAGCCCAGGGCCAGGGCGACGGGAAGCAGCAGCACCAGGGCGGCCGCGGACCCGGCGAGGAGCTGGGGCAGGCTGATCCCGGACCCGGTGCCGGAGACCGCGCCCGGCGAGGGCCGGCCCGCGGGGACGGCCGCCTGGATGCTGGCGAGCGGAAGGTCGACGAGGACGACCACCAGCAGCCCCGCGGCGTAGATGCCGGCCGCGTAGGCGAGCGCGAGCCGGGTCTGCAGCGACCGTCTGGCGAGCTTCCGCGCGGTCATGACGGTCCGATCCGGTAGCCGCCCTCGCGGACGGTCTCGATGACCGGCGGGTCGCCCAGCTTGGCCCGTAACCGGTGCACGGTGTGCTTGACCGCGCTGCTGAAGGGGTCGGCGGCCTCGTCCCAGACGCGCTCCAGCAGCTCCTCGGCGGAGACGACCAGGCCGGGCACGGCGAGCAGGCATTCGAGCAGGGCGAACTCCCGGGGGCTCAGGTCGAGGCGCCGCCCGCCCCGGAACGCGGTACGGCGGGCCGGGTCGAGGGCGATGTCCCCGCAGGTCAGGGTGGGCGGCAGCGGCGGGGTGGCGCGGCGGCCCAGGGCGCGGACGCGGGCGACCAGCTCGGCGAACGCGAACGGCTTGGGCAGGTAGTCGTCGGCACCGAGGCTGAGCCCGTCGACGCGGTCCTCGATCGTGCCGGAGGCGGTGAGCATCAGGACCCGCGTCTCGCACCGGCTGTGGGCCAGCCGCCGGCAGATCTCGTCCCCGTGGACGCCGGGCAGGTCGCGGTCGAGGACCACCACGTCGTAGCGGGTGACGGCCAGGCGGTCGAGGGCGGCGGTCCCGTCCAGGACGACGTCGACGGCCATGCCCTCGCGGCGCAGCCCGGTTCCGACGGAGCGGGCGAGGACCTCGAAGTCCTCGACGACGAGGACCCTCACCGCCGCTCACCGCCGGCCGTCGCGCCGGCGGGGCGGCCGGGTTCAGGTGCCATGTCCCCACGATGGCAGATCCCCGGTCGCAGCCGGGTCGCAGCGGCGGCGACCGGGCCGGAACCGGGCGCCGCGTACAACCGTCGGCATGAGTTCATCCACCCCTCACCGACCCGGCGAACCGGCCGGGCGAGACCGTTTCCCCCAGGCGCTGCGCGCCGAGTGGGCCAGGTTCCGCGCCAGGCGCGGCTGGGCGCTCGCCCTGGCGGCCTCCGTGCTGGTCACCGTGTCGCTCGGACTGCTGATCGCCGGAGGCGTCCGCATGAGCTGCGTGACCGGGAAGGGGGAGGGCCCCTGCCCCGCGCCGTTGGTGGGACCCGACGGCACGGCGGTGAACGACAAGTACTACTTCGTCCACCAGCCGCTCAAGGGGGACGGCGGCATCACCGCCCGCGTGGCGGACATGACCGGGCAGATCCGGCTGCCGGACGCCGTGCCGGGGGTGCGCAACGTCACCCAGGGAGTGGTGCCGTGGGCGAAGGCCGGGCTGCTCATCAGGCAGAGCCTCAGGCAGGGCACCCCGTACGCCGCCGTCATGCTCACCGGGCAGCACGGCGTGCGGATGCAGCACGACTTCACCCACGACGTGCCCGGCGGCCCCCACAACGGCCCCCAGTGGCTGCGGCTGACCAGGTCGGGCGACACCGTCACCGGCTACGAGTCGGACGACGGCAGGACGTGGAGCCGGATCGGCGTGGTCAGGCTGGCCGGGCTGCCGGAGACCGTCGAGATCGGGCTGTTCGTCACCTCGCCCGGCGCCCTGTGGGACATGGCGGAGGCCTTCGCCCAGGCCACCGCCACCTTCGACGAGATCACGCTGCGGGGCGCGAACGGGCCGTGGCGCCACGACGACGTCGGCGTCGCCCTGGAGTCCGACGGAAGAACCCCGCATCACCCGGGCGGGGTCGTGGAGTCCGGCGACAAGCTCGTCGTGACCGGCGGCGGCGACATCGGGCCCGCCACGGTGGAGGGCGGTGTGCGCGCCGACCTCCTGCTGATCGGCGGGGCCGTGGGGCTGATCCCGGTGCTCGTGGTGGCGGTCACGTTCGTCACGGCGGAACGCCGGCGCCGGTCAGCCGGGGGCGCGCCGCGTCCGGCGCGGCTGCTGGCGGCGGGGGCCATGGTGGTCGGCGGGGCCGCCTTCGTGGCGGGGCTGGTGACCGCTGGGGTCGTGATCCCGGTCGGCCTGGCGATGGTGCGCGCGAACCGGAACCCGGTCCAGCCGATCACCCTGGCGACCGAGTCGCGGATGATCGTCGGCTACGCGGCGCTGGCCGCGGCCGCCGCCGTGCTGGCTCTGGGGCTCGCCGCGCTGGTCGGGCGGGCCGTCGTCGCCGCCGGGCTGGCCGTCGCGCTGGTCGTCGTGCCGTACGTGCTGGCGGCCGCGGGGCTGGCGCCATGGCTGCTGATGGTCACCCCCGCCGCCGGGTTCGCGATCACGCAGAGCGTTCCCACGTTCGCGCAGGTGGACGTGGATCCGTCCCTGATCGGGGGCTATTACCCGCTCCCGCCGTGGGCGGGTCTGGCGGTGACCTGCGGATACGCCGCCCTCGCCCTGGGGGCGGCGATGGCCGTTCATCGCGGGAGGGCGCTGCGATGAGGGATTGGGGTTCCCTCAGGGAACTTCGAATGCTACGGTAGTCAGGTCTCCTCAAGGAACTCCGAAAGGTTCCCGCAGTCGCCCAGAGACCAGGAGCAACCGATGTACGGAGCGATCGTCAGGCTCGTCCTCAAACCGGGAAAGCGAGCGGAGTTCCTGGAGTTCTCACGCTGGAACATCCAGGTGGCCAGGGATCGCGAGCCGGGCACCCTCCGTCTCGACCTGTGGGAGGTCGAGACGGAACCCGACGTGGTGTACGTCTACGAGGCCTACACCGACAGGGCCGCCTTCGAGCGCCACATCGGCAACGGCCCGGTGCGGAGGTTCGGTGAGATCATGAACGACCTGGTCGAGGGCTGGACCATGGTCGTCCCCTTCGGCCACAGCGTCATGTCGAACCTGGACGGGTGACTCATGCGGGAGACGCGCCTCGACACCGCTCGCATCCGGGCGGCCCGCCAGGTCATCGACCCGGTGTTCCTCGACACCCCGCTGTACCGCTGCGAGGCGCTGGAGCCCGGCCTCGGATGCGCGGTCAGCGTCAAGCTCGAGACGGCGAACCCGGTCCGCAGCTTCAAGGCCCGCGGAACCGAGCTGGTCGCGAGCCTGCTGGCCGGCGACGGCTCGCCGGCCGTGGTGTGCGCCAGCGCGGGCAACCTCGGCCAGGCCCTCGCGTGGTCCGGTCGCCGCCGCGGGCTCGACGTCACCGTCGTGGCGTCCCGCTTCGCGCCCGCGGCCAAGCTCGACCGCATCCGCGCGCTGGACGCCCGGCTGGAGCTGGTGGACGGCGACTTCGACCTGGCCCGCGAGCGGGCGGCGGCCATCGCGCGGCACGACGGCGTCCGGCTGGTGGAGGACAGCCTGGACATCGAGACCTGCGAGGGCGCGGCGACCATCGGCCTGGAGCTGGTGGAGACCGCGCCGCCGTTCGACGCCGTCCTGGTCGCCCTCGGCGGCGGGGCGCTGGCCACCGGCGTGGGCCACGTGATCAAGGCGTCGGCGCCCGGCGTCGAGGTGATCTGCGTCCAGCCGCTGGGCGCGCCGGCGATGACGCTCTCGTGGCGGCAGCGGCGCGTCGTCACCACCGACTCGGCCGACACCATCGCCGACGGCGTCGCCGGCCGGCGCCCCATCCCGGCCGTCCTGGACGACCTCCTCGTGGTCGCCGACGACGCCGTCCTGGTCCAGGAGGCGTCGATCATGGCCGGGATGCGGATGCTCCTCGACCACGCCGGTCTCGTCGTCGAACCGTCGGCCGCGCTCGGTGTCGCGGCGATCCTCGAGGACCGCGACCGCTTCGCCGGCCGGCACGTGGCCACCGTCGTGTGCGGCGGCAACGTCGACATGGACGCCTATCACCGCTGGGTCGGCGCGGCTCCCCCGTACGGGTCCTGAGCGGCGGGACCCGGTGTCCGCCGCCAGGTAGCGACAATCCCCTGCATCAGTTATGAATCCGTTACCGAAAGCAGGTGAGAGCGGGGCCTCCGGCGGGGATGGTGGATCTCGAAGTCCAGCAGAGGGCTTCCTCTCACGCGAATCGTGGCGTGCCTCTGCATGGGCTTTTTCCCATGGACGGGGCCGCCGGCACATCTGGGAGAAGCACGTGCCCGTCCTGACCACCATCACCGCATCCGAGCAGCTCACCGCCGAGGACCTCCTCACCCGCCTGGCCGACCCGGACATCTCCGACCTGGACGCGGCGCGCATCCGCGAGCGCCTGGTGGAGATGCACGAGGGACTGGTGTCCGAGATCACCCGCCGCTACCGCTACCGCGGCGAGTCCATGGACGACCTGCGCCAGGCCGCCTACGTGGGGCTGATGAAGGCCGTCAACGGCTACGACCCCTCGCTCGGGCACGAGTTCCGGGGCTACGCCATGGTCACCGTGCTCGGCGAGGTGAAGCGGCACTTCCGCGACCGCACCTGGGCCGTGCGGGTGCCGCGTGTCTACCAGGAACGCCGCATCGAGATCAACAAGGCCACGGCCGAGCTGACGCAGGTTCTCGGCCACTCGCCGACCGTCGCCGAGCTGGCCGCCAAGCTGGGCATCTCCGAGGAGGACGTGCTGCTGGCGATGGAGGCGTCCACCGCCTACTCGGCGCTGTCGCTGGACGCCCCGGTCGGCGGCGGCGGCGACGAGGACGCGGCCGAGCTGGGCGACCTCCTGCCCGCGCAGGACCAGTCGCTCGACACCCTGCTCGACACGCACGCGATCAAGCCGCTGATCGACGCCCTGCCGGCCCGGGAGAAGAACATCCTGCTGATGCGCTTCTACGGCAACATGACCCAGTCGGAGATCGCCCAGGAGTTCGGGATCTCGCAGATGCACGTCTCGCGCATCCTGCGCGCGGTGCTCACCAAGCTCCGCGCCGCGCTCACGGCCTGACCCCCTAGCCGGCCCGGCCCGCCGGGCCGGCTAGGGGACGAGGACGACGCGCTCGTCGGTCCCGGCGGTCCACGCCCGCGCCACCTCGGCCAGCGGCACGGCCCGCGCCCGTACGTCGATCGCGCCCGTGGCCACCGCCGAGGCCAGCTCCGGCAGCTCGGCGAGGAAGTCGCGGGCGGGGACCGAGCCGATGCCGCTGCCGACGATCCGCAGGCGGGCGGAGCGCAGCGCCACGGAGGGGATCGGCGCGGCCGGGCCGGCCATGGATCCGATCTGGATCCAGGTCAGCGGGGCCGCGCGGTCGGCGCGGGCGGTCAGCATCGGGATCATGGCGCCGGCGGCGGGTTCACCCCACACGTAGTCGATGACCACGTCGACGTCGGCCGCCCGGGCGACCTGGTCGAAGGTGATCGTCTCGTCGGCGCCGAGCTCGGTCAGCGCCTTCAGGCGGGTGGTGTCGCGGCCGGCGGCGAGGACCCGCGCGGCGCCGAACAGCTTGGCGATCTGGACCGCCATCCGTCCGGCGTTGCCGGTGGCGCCGAGGACGAGGACGCGCTGGCCGGCGTGGAAGTCGATCCGCCGGCGCAGCGCGACCCAGGACGACATGGCCGGGTTCATCGCGGCGGCGATCCGCACGGGGTCGATGTCGCCGGGCAGGATCACGCTGCGGCGGGGGTCGATGAGGGTGCGGTCGGCGAACGTCCCCAGCGGGGTGTCGTCCAGGACCACGTAGCGGACGTTGCCCTCCTCGTCGCGCACCACGCCGTCGACGCCGGGGACCAGCGGGTACACGCCGTCGCCGGAGTAGTGCGCGCCGGTCGCCTTGCCCCTGGTCAGATGGTGCAGTCCGGCCGCGAGGACCTCGACGACCAGCTCGTCGGCGTGGCGTGGCGCGGGGTCGGGGTGGTCGCGATAGACCGGCGTGGCGTCGGGCGCCTGGATGACGGCGGCGTGCATGGTGACCTCCGGAAGAGATGGTTTGTCTTACCAACTACCTTCATGATGGTTGGTAATACCAACCATGTCAACGGATTGTGGTTGGTATTCCCAACCAAGCCGGACTAGCATGACGGCATGACCACCGCCGACGACGTCATGGACGTCCTCGTCCGGACAACCTTCGAGGTGGCAGGCGTGCTGACCCGCATCGCCGCCGAGCACGACCTGTCGCTCACCCAGCTACGGCTGCTCGGCATCCTGCGCGACCGCCGCGCCCGCGTCACCGAGCTGGCCGCCTACCTCGGCCTGGACAAGTCCACGTTGTCCGGCCTCATCGACCGCGCCCAGCGCCGGGGGCTGCTGGCCCGCGGCAAGAACCCCCAGGACGGCCGGGTCGTCGAGGTGTACATGACCCCGGCCGGGCTCGAACTCGCCGAGCGCGTGGAGGACGACATCCGGCGGGCCCTGGCGCCCGCGGTCGGCCGCCTGGACCAGGAACAGTTCGGCCCGCTCGTCAGCCTGCTCGACGTCGTCGCCACGCGCTCGCCGCGCACACCCGCCGCGCCGGAAGAGCCGACGGCCACACGCTGACGGCCGCACGCCGACGGGCGAGACGGCCGCGCGCCGACAGCCGGGTCGAGGTCTCCGGGCGGTGGTCCTCAGGTCACCAGGCCCCGGCGGTAGGCGTAGACCACCGCCTGCACGCGGTCACGCAGGTCGAGCTTGGTCAGGATGCGCGACACGTACGTCTTGACGGTCTCCTGGCTGATCACCAGCGTGGCGGCGATCTCGCTGTTGGACAGGCCGTCGGCGATGAGCCGCAGCACCTCCAGCTCGCGCGGCGTCAGCGCGGTCTCGCCGGGAGTGCCCTGGGCCGGGCGGATCCGGGACGCGTACCTGCCGACGAGCCGCCGCGTCACCTCGGGAGCCAGCAGCGCGGCCCCCGAGGCGACGGTGCGGATGCCGTGCAGGAGCTGCGCCGGCGGCGCGTCCTTGAGCAGGAACCCGCTCGCCCCCGCGCGCAGCGCCTCGTACACGTACTCGTCGAGGTTGAACGTCGTCACCACGAGCACCTTGACGGGATCGGCGACGCCGGCGCCGGCCAGCCGGCGGGTGGCCTCGATGCCGTCGAGCACCGGCATGCGCACGTCCATCACGACGATGTCCGGCCGCAGCTCGCGCGCCAGCTCGACGGCGGCGCGGCCGTCGCCGCACTCCCCCACCACCTCCAGGTCCGGCTGCGCGTCGATGATCGTCGCGAAGCCGGTGCGGATCAGCGCCTGGTCGTCGCAGACCAGGACCCGTACCGGCGCGCTCACGACCGGCCGCCCACGGGGATGCGGGCCCGGACCACGAAGCCGCCGCCCGCCCGCCGGTCGGCGCTGAACTCGCCGCCCAGGGCCTCCACCCGCTCGCGGAGCCCGGCCAGGCCCCGCCCGCTCCCGCCGGGAGAGGCGGCCCTGGAGCCGGAACCGCCGGTGCTGACCTCCACGCTGATCTCCTTCTCGCCGTGACGCACCCGGACCGCGGTGGGACTGCCGTGGGCGTGTTTGAGGGCGTTCGTCAGGGCCTCCTGCACGACCCGGTACGTCACGAACTCGGCGCTGCCCGCCGATTCCGCCGGGCTGCCCTCCTCTACGAACTCCACCGGCTGCCCGGCCCGGCGGGTCCGCTCCACGAGCGTGTGGAGCTCCCCGGTGGACGGCATGCCGACGTCGGTGTCGTGGTCGGCCTTGAGCAGGTCGAGCATGTGCCGCAGATCGGTGATGGCCCGCCGGCCGGTGTCGGTGACGGCGCTCAGCGTCGCGTCGAGGCGGTCGGGCACGGCCGTCAGGTAGCGGGCCGCCTCGGCCTGCACGACCATCGCCGTCACGTGGTGCGTCACGACGTCGTGCAGCTCGCGGGCGATCCGGGTGCGCTCGGCGGCGCGGGTGGCCTCGGCGACGTGGCGGCGGCGTTCCGCCTCGGCGGCGCGGGTGGAGCGCAGCCAGACCCCGATGCCCCACGCCAGGGCCAGGGCCAGGTAGAACACCACGTAGCCTTCCACCTTCTCGCTCGCGCCGAGCCGGTTGAGCGCCAGCGCCAGCGGCACGTACGCCGTCGACAGGAGGATGACGGTGACACGCCGGAAGCGCTCCAGGTGGGCGCCCGCGCTGATGAGCGCGATGGGCATCGCGTTGCTCGCCAGCACGTGGTAGCCGCGCACCTGGTCGAGGGCGAAGCCGAGCGACACCAGGGCCAGGCACACGGCCGGCCACCGCCGGCGCACGGCGAGCGGCAGCGACTCCAGGGCGATCACCACGAACGCCAGGGTGTCGAACGCCCGGATCGGCAGGTCGCCGACCTGCGTCCCCTTGCCGTGGAGCGCCGGCAGGAGCGACGCGACGGCCATCAGCACCCCGAACGGCAGATCCCGGACCACGACGTCGCACCGCCGCCACACGTCCGTGACCCGCCGTAAATCGATCATGGGGTGAGCGTAGCGGCCGCGCGGCGCCGGACCGGGACCACGTTGCCGCGCCGGCGGGCCAGCCACATGAACACGGCCGTCAGCAGCAGGCCGAAGACCACCGCGTACGCGCTCGCCTCCGGCCCGAACGCGCCACCCGTGAGCAGGGCCGGTCCCGACGTCACGCCGTGCAGCAGCCCCTGCACCGCGCCGTTGCCCGAGACCTCGGTGCCGAAGATGCCGGCCGCCGCGAAGTTCCAGCCGAAGTGCACGCCGATCGGCACCCACAGGGTGCGGGTGGCGGCGTAGGCGGCGGCGAGCATGCCGCCCGCCTCGACCGCGATCGCGATCGCGCCCCACAGGTCGGCGTGCGGGTTGAACAGGTGCGACAGGCCGAACAGCACGGCGGTCAGCGCCAGCGCCGGCCACGTCCCCGTGCGTTCCTCGACGATCCTGAACAGGATGCCGCGAAACAGCAGCTCCTCCGTCACCGCGGCGGCGGCCATGAAGCCGAACAGCCCGGCCGCGCCCGTCAGGGACCCCTGGCCGGCGATCCGGTAGCCGCCCACGAGGGCGATGTTCAGGATGACCGCCGCGAACAGCGCGACCCCGATCAGCGTCCCGCGCGCGACGGCGCCGGCGGCGCCCCGCGCCGCCACCTCCGCCGGCGCGCGGCGCTCGGACCACCGCACCACGCGGGCGTAGACGAGGACGGCGAGCACGGCCGTCGCGAGACCGAGGAGCAGGGTGAGGAACGGGTTCCCCTGCACCGCGCCCACGAGGGCGCCGCCGGCGAAGGCGACCGCCGCGACGGGCACGAGCTGTTTCAACAACCGCATGACGAGTTCCTAACGTGAGGGGGCCTTGAGGGGAGGGACCGCGTGACGGGTTGCCGCCGCTACGCCGGGAAACGCTAGGGATCCGGCGGCCTGGAGTCGTCCCCGCACGGTGGACACTCGTCTGTCCCCCGTACGAGCTACCGGCGAATGTCCACCCCACGGGGACGATCCCGCGGCGCCCGATCCGTAGCGTTACGGCCCATCCCCGCTCCTTCTCGCCGCGCCGCCGTACGCGTCACCCCGGCGCCGACTCCCTCACTGGAGGACCTCATGCTCCGCAGGACCAGGACATCCGTTGTGGCCGCACTGTGCTGCGCCGTGCTCGGCGCGGGGGCCGCCGGCTGCGACGGCGACGCGATGGAGAACTGGGACCCCCTGGCCCCCGCCACCAAGGCGGCCGGTCCCGCCCCGATCTCCGGGACCGAGAAGATCGCTGTCGCGGGCCGGTCGGTGAACGTGTCCTGCTCGGGCGGCCCGGAGAAGGGCCGGCCGGTCATCGTCCTGATGCACGGGGCGGGCGACGGGCTGGACAAGCTGGCCGCGATTCAAAAGACGCTGAGCGAGCGGAACCGGGTCTGCTCCTACGACCGGCTCGGCGCGGGCGCGAGCGACCGGCCCGACGGCCCCCAGGACATCGCCGGCACCGGGAAGGTCCTGACCGGGGTGCTCGACCGCGTCGCCGGTGACGGCCCGGTCGTGCTGGCCGGGCACTCGCTGGGCGGCCTGATCGCCGCCAGGTACGCCCCCGACCACCGGGACAGGATCAAGGGGCTGGTGCTGATGGACGCCACCCCGCCCACCATGGCGGCCGACATCACGAAGGCGATCCCCGAGTCCGCCACCGGCCCGGCGGCCGAGCTGCGCGCGCAGACTCTGGCGATGTTCAAGGGGGAGAACCCGGAGAAACTCGCCGTCACCGACGGCGAGGTCCGTTCCGCCGGGGACATCCCGGTGGCGGTGATCCGGCACGGGAAGCCGTACCTCGCGGCCGTCCCCGAGTACGGGCCGCGCCTGGAGCGGGCGTGGGCCGCGGGCCAGCGCGCATGGCTCGCGCTGTCCGGCGGCGCCGAGCTGAGCACGGCCGACAAGAGCGGCCACTACATCTACGTCGACCAGCCCGACGTCGCCGTCAAGGCCATCGAACGCGTCACCGCGCGGGCCGCTCACGACGAGTGACCGGCGCCGGCCGGGCGGTGAGACGTTCCCAGTTGCGGTGCGCGATGTCGGCCTTCTGCTCGTCGGTGAAGGGCGCCTGCTCCAGGAAGGAACGGGCGGCGCCGCCGCTGGTGTCGACATAGGGGAAGCCGCCGGGGCGGAAGCCGTAGGTGAAGGGGTAGTCGGTGGAGTACAGCATCCGGTCGGTGCCCATGACCTCGGCGGTCCAGCGCAGGTAGCGGGGGCTGTTGGTGCCGCTGCCCGCGACCCAGAAGTTCTGCCGGAAGTAGTCCGCGAGCGGCCGCTGAAGGTCGCCGGCCTCCGCGAAGAACCCGGTGTGGTCGAGGTAGAACAGGACGACCTCGCCCCAGTGCCCGGCGATCACCTGCAGGTCGGGGAACCGGTCGAAGACACCGGAGAAGATCATGCGCAGGTACTGCACGCCCAGGTCGTAGTACCAGCCGATCGCCGCTCCGGCCAGCGGCGTGCCGATCGGGCCGATGCCGGAGTAGTAGGCGTCGATCACCGGCTGGACGGGCGTCTGCGGGTGGAAGTGCAGCGGCACCCCGAGCCGTTCGGCGGTGGCGTACAGCTCGTCGTTGTCCGGGTGGTCGGCCAGTTTGTCCCCGGTGCGTCCGTACAGCATGGCGCCGGGGAAGCCCAGCTCGCCCACCGCGCGCTCCAGCTCGGCCGCGGCCGCGGCCGGCGACTGCGTGGGGATCGCCGCGAACGCCTGGAAGCGGTCGGGGCGCGCGGCGACGATCTCCGCGAGCTGGTCGTTGGCCTCACGGGCGACCGCGATCGCGTCGGCCTCCGGCAGGTCCTGCACACCCGGCGACGACAGGGACAGCACGGCGACGTCGATGCCCTGGTCGTCCATGTGGGCCAGCCGCCGCTCACCGGCCTCGCGCAGGTTCCGGGCGATCGGGCCGTCGCCGAAGCCGCGGGCGGGGATCTGTGGGGATCCGGCCCGCCGGTACGCCTCGTGAACGGCGGGCACGACGACGGTCTCTTCCACTCCGATGATCCGCAGACGGTCGGCCATGGTGACGCTCCTCGCACTGGTGTTTCCAATGGATGGGAAGTCACGTTATCACCGTTACTAACGATGTGAGCATATGTCTGTTAACGCTGATAATTCCCCTGGTACTCGACCGGCGTTATCATCGGTACATGCCGGTTGACCCGAACCCCGCGGAGCCCAGCGCCACAGCGCGCGAGCAGACCCGCCGCCGGATCATCGACGTCGCGATCGACCTGCTGGAACGCGGGGGGCGCGACGCGCTCACCACCCGCGCGGTCGCCGACGCGGCCGGACTGCAACCCCCGGCCCTGTACCGGCTGTTCGGCGACAAGGAGGGCCTGCTCGACGCCGTGGCCGAACACGGCCTCACCCGGTTTCTGGCCGCCAAGCACATCGACCCCGACCCGCAGGACCCGATCGGGGAACTACGCGCCGGCTGGGACGTCGCGGTCGAGTTCGGACTGGCCAACCCCGCGCTGTACGGGCTGATGTACGGCGAGCCCGCCAGGTCCACCACGGTCTTCCGGTTCGGCCTCGACATCCTCATGGCGCGCATCCGCCGGCTGGCCGTCGCGGGCCTGCTGCGCGTCGAGGAGGACCTCGCGGCCCAGATCATCCAAGCCACCGCCCGCGGCGCCGTCCTGACCTGGCTGTCCCTGCCCGAGCCCCAGCGCGATCCCGCCCTCCTCCACGCCATGCGCGAAGCGATGATCACCGCCGTCACCACCCGGGAACCGGCCGTGCAGGAGCAGGGCCCCGCCGGTGCCGCCCGTGCCCTGCGCGCCGCACTGCCCGACCAGGACGTCCTCAGCCGCGCCGAGCAGCGCCTGCTGACGGAATGGCTGGATCGGCTGTCCGCGTAGCCGCCCCCGCGGCCGTGACCGCCGCCGTCCGGTCCAGCTCCCAGCCCTCGCCGTACGCCGCGGCGAACGCCTCCTCGCCCAACACGGCCCGCCCCCGGCGGGTGAGCTCGCGGACCTGACGGTCGGTGCGGTCGTGCGCGCCGCGCAGCCGGGAGGCGACGCCGAGCAGGACGGCCGACTCGCGATGCCGTCCCCGCGCCTCGGCCAGCGCGGCGGCGTTCACCGCCACCAGCGCCAGGATCGGCAGGTCCCGGGTCTCCAGCGCCGCCGCGTACGCCTTCGTCAGCGCCTGCTCCGCGCCGGCCAGGTCGCCGGTCTCCAGGCAGAGCGCCACCCGTACGCCGCCGTCCCCCCCTCGGGGCGCAGGGACTCAACCTCGGCATCGGCGACGCCATGAACCTGGGCTGGAAGCTCGCCGCGACCGTGCGCGGGCACGCGCCGGACGGGCTGCTCGACACCTACACCGACGAGCGCCGTCCGCTCGGCGCCCAGGCTCTCGACTGGACGCGCGCCCAGTCGGCGGTCATGAAGCCGGACCCGCACGCCCAGGCGATCCAGGCGGTGGTCCGCGACCTGATCGGGACCCGCGACGGAGCGACGTACGTGTTCGGCCGGACCTCGGGCTCGACGATCCGTCACGACCTCGGCGGCGACCAGCCGCTGACCGGGCGCGACGCCCCGGACTTCCGCCTTGAGGACGGCACCCGCCTCGGCGAGCTGATGAGCGACGGGCTCGGCGTCGTCCTCGACTTCACCGGCGACCGGCGCCTGCGCGATGCGGCGCTGGGCTGGGCGGGCCGGGTGCGGTACGCGGCCGGCCCGGCGCGGAACGACCTCGGCCTGGGCGCCGTGCTCGTCCGGCCCGACGGCGTGGTCGCCTGGGCGGGCGATCGCGACCCCGACCGGGAGGCGTTCGAGCGGGCCGCCGCCCGCTGGTTCGGCCACCCGGCGTCCTGAAGCAGTCCTCGACCGAGTCCTTGGGAGCGCACACGACGATCACTCTCCGACCGGGCGGCACCGTGGTGTTCGCCGGCGATTCGATCACCGACTGCCGGCGGCTGGAGAGCGAGGACGGCCTCGGGTTCGGCTACCCGCTGCGCGTCGCCGGCGAATGGGGCCTCCGGCACCCGGACCGGTCCGTGACCTGGCTGAACGCCGGGGTCGCGGGCGACAAGGTGATGGACCTCGAAGCCCGCTGGCGGGCGGACGTGCTCGACGCGCGCCCGGACGTGGTGTCGATCCTCGTCGGCATGAACGACGTCGGCTGGCACACGTACGACCCGGACGGCCACCCGATCTCCGCGCAGGACTTCGCGGCGGGTTACGACCGCCTGCTCGCCCCGCTGGCCGAGGCCGGCGCCGAGCTGGTCCTCATCGAGCCGTTCCTCCTGCCGGTCAGCGGCGAGGTCGAGGTCGGCGACATGCGCCTCGGCGCCGAGGTCCGGAAGGAGTGGCGCGCCGACCTGGACCCGAAGATCCAGGCCGTGCGGGAGCTCGCCGGCAGGTACGGCGCGCACCTGCTGGCCGCCGACGGCATGTTCGCCGGGCTCGCCGCCACGACCGGTCCGGAGCACTGGTCCGAGGACGGCGTGCACCCGACGCCGGCCGGGCACGCCGCCCTCGCGGCGGCCTGGCTGCGCCTGGTCGCCTGACCGCGCCCCGCGCGCGGAGGTCAGGCGGGCCGGCGCACCGAGGTCGTGTCGCTCGTCAGCGGTGACCCGTCCGCCGCCACGGGCAGGAGGTCGGGCACGCGGGAGCCGTCGCCGTCGACCAGCACCGAATGCGTCTCCCCCGCCTCGAAGGCGTGGCGCTCGCCCCACTGCCGCAGCGTGACGATCACGGGGAACAGGTCCTTGCCCGCCTCGGTGAGCGCGTACAGCCTGCGTCTGCCCGAGGGGGCCTCGACCTGGGTGAGCAGGCCGTGCGCGGTCAGCCTGCGGAGCCGGTCGGTGAGGATGTTGCGGGCGATGCCGGTGCGCTGCTGGAAGTCGGTGAACGAGCGGGCGCCGTCCATGGCGTCGCGGATGACGAGCAGGCTCCACCGGTCGCCGACCAGATCGACCGTGCGGGCGACCGGGCAGCCCGGGTCCGTCCACGCGGGGCCGCGCCCGTCGGTGTCGTCGCGTGCCATCACCCCTCCAACAAGTTGCGTTATGAAACCATTCTGGCCCATTCTCCGATCAGTTGCCAACTGAAACCAATTGGGGGGTATGCCCGTGAACCGGAGGACGGAACTGCTGCTGGCGGTGGTGTGCGGGGTCGCGGTGGCGTGGTGTCGAACGCGCCGAGCAGGCCCGACCAGGCCCCGACGATCTGCGCCGGCGTCAGCACGGCGGGCTCGCCGCCGTTCAGGCTGGTGTAGTCCAGGGTCACCGAGTCCGCGAAGATCCCGGCCAGGCGGTCCCATTCGCGCTGGTCGGCGTGCCAGGCCATGCGGGTGCAGGTCTCGATGATCGCCAGGCGATCGTCCGTGGTGCTCATGCCGCAATCGTGGCGCCGACCTTCGCCGCACGTCCAATATCTGCTGTAATAGCCAGCGGCTATGGATGCACATCTGCGTGACCTCAGGTATTTCGTGACCGTGGCTGAGGAGCTCAGCTTCACCCGCGCGGCCGAGCGCCTGTTCATCGCGCAGCCGACGCTCAGCAAGCAGATACGCCAGCTCGAAGAGCTGATGCGGGTGAGGCTGTTCGACCGCGACAAGCGCACCGTGCGGCTCACCGCGCCGGGCGAGGCGCTGCTGCCGGCCGCCCGCGAGCTGCTCCAGCAGTGGGACGAGGCGCAGCGCGCCGTCGGCGACGCCGCCGCCTCCGAAGCCGCGCGGCTGACAATGGGCATGTCGACGAGCGTCGGACGCGGCCTCCTGGCGACGCTGCGCGAACGGTTCACCGGCCGCCGCCCGGGCTGCGACCTGCGGCTGCGCCAGGTCAACTGGACCGACCCCACGGCGGGCCTGGCCGAGGGCGAGGTGGACGTGGCGTTCGTGTGGCTGCCGTTCCCCGGTCAGGACGATCTCAACGTCCGGGTGGTGGCCCGCGAGCCGCGCTGGGTCGCGTTCCGTGACGACCACTGGCTGGCCGGGCGGGACGAGGTCGGCTTCGCCGAGCTGCTGGACGAGGACTTCCTGGCGCTCCCCGAGAGCGCCGGCCCGCTGCGCGACCACTGGCTCGCGACCGACGAGCGCGGCGGGCGGCCGCCGGTGGTCTGCACGACCGTGACGAACGCCGAGGAGACCTTCGCGGCGCTGGAGGCGGGCGGCACCATCGTGCTGCTCGCCGAGGGCAACGCCGAGATCTACCGGCGGCCGGGGATCATGACCATCCCGGTCACGGGTCTGTCCCCGAGCGTGCTGGCCCTCGCGTGGCGGGCCGGCGATCACCGCGGCATCATCCGCGACCTGGTCGAGGCCCTGTCGCCCGAGCCGCAGCGTCTCCGGGCGTGATCAAGGAGCGTTGATCGCCGGCGGACCCGGCGATCTCCGGGCCCACCGCACGGGCGACCGCCTTCCCCGTGCCCGCCGACCTGGCCCGCGGTCCGGCGTTCGCGATCCTGGCCGACATGCTCCCTCTACCGGTTGCCGCACACCCGCACCGATCACCGCGTCGACTACGGCGGCGCCGCGACGCTGCTGCTCGGACTGGCGCCCCTGCTGATCGTGGCCGAGCAGGGCTCCGGCTGGGGCTGGACGTCGCCGCGCACGCTCGCCCTGATCGGTGTGGGCGTCGCGGGGCTGCTGGGGTTCGTCCTGGTCGAAGGGCGGATGGGCGACTCGGCGCTGCTGCCGCCGCGGCTGTTCGCCGGCCCGCTGTTCACGATGAGCAACGCGGTCAACGTCGTCGTCGGCATGGGGGTGTTCGGCGGTCCGGGCCGACGAGGAACGCGTGGCCCGTCTCGGCGTACGCCAGGTCCCCACGTTCGTCATGACACCTCGCGGCCGACAAGGTGCGCCGAATCACGGCCGAGCTGTCCGGCGGCATCGACGTGCGTGATCTGGGGCTTTCCCACGCTGATTGAGGGTTCATGAGGGGAAACGGGCGATTTCCAGGGCAAAGTCTCCACCGAAAGTTCAACGATACCGTTGAAGGCATGGACATCAAGGACACAGCCCGGCCGCTCGACGGCGCGGGCGTCTCGGCCTTCCTGCGCTCGCTCCCCGCCAAGCCCCTGCTGCTCGGCCTGGGCGAGGCCCGGCACTTCGTGGACGAACTGGGCGAACTGCGCAACGAGCTGTTCCGGCATCTGGTCGAGCACGAGGGCTACCGGTCGTTCGCCCTCGAGAGCGACTGCCTCATGGGCCTCGTGGTGGACCACTACATCGCGACGGGCGAGGGCACGCTCGACGACGTCATGGAACGCGGCTTCAGCCACCGCTTCGGCACCTCACCGGCCAACCGCGAGCTGGTCCGCTGGATGCGGGCCTACAACGAGCAGCATGACGACAAGCTCAGGTTCTTCGGCTTCGACGGGCCGCTGGAGTACTGGGCCGCGAGCCCCCGCCAGGCGCTCACCTCCCTCTACGACCTGCTCGACGGCCCCCTCCCCTCCGGCGTGGTGACCCGGGAGACCCTCGACGAGCTGCTCGGCCCGGACGAGCGGTGGTCGAACGAGGCCACGGCCATGGACCCGTCCCAGTCGATCGGCCGGTCCGCCGAGGCGCAGCGGTTGCGGCTGATCGCCGACGACCTGGTGGCGCTGCTCGACACGCAGGCGCCGCAACTGAGCGCGGAGGACCGGGAGCTGGCCGAACTGTACGGGCGCACCGCCGTCGGCCTGCTCCGCTACCACTACTGGATGGCCGACGCGTCCCCGGAGCGGTGGACCCGGCTGTCGGCCCTGCGCGACGCGATGATGGCCGCCAACCTGCGCGCCGTCGCCGGGCGCGGCCCCGCCCTGATCTTCGCCAGCAACCTGCACCTGCAGCGGAACAGGACCTCGATGTCGTTCGGCGACCAGCGGCTGGAGTGGTGGAGCGCGGGGGCGATCGCCGCGACGTACCTGGGCGACCGGTACGCTTTCCTGGCCTCGGCCCTCGGCACGGCCGGCGACGACGTCCCGTCCCCCGACACCGTCGAGGGCGTCCTGTCCACACTTCCGTGGGACCACGCGCTCGTCGACGCCCGCCGCCTGGCCGAGGCCGTCACGGAGCCCGCCCCCCGCGTCTCCCAGGATTTCGCCTATTTCCCGCTGAACGCCGCCCAGCTCGACCTGATCGACGGCGTCGTCTTCCTCAAGCGGGCCGTGCGGCTGGGGAAGCTGGGGTGACGGGCGCTCACGCGTCCCAGGTGACCGGGAGGCTCTTGACCCCGTAGATGTCCGCGGTCTCGGGGCGCAGGGCGACCTCGTCGGCCGGCACGGCCAGCCGCAGCGTGGGGAACCGGTCGAACAGCGCGGGAAGCGCGACGCGCAGCTCGACGCGGGCGAGCTGCTGGCCCAGGCACTGGTGGATGCCGTGGCTGAAGGCCAGGTGCCCGCCCTCCTGCCGGCGCACGTCGAGCGTGTGCGGGTCGGTGAAGCGCTCGGGGTCGCGGTTGGCGGTGGCGTAGGACAGGATGAGCGTCGAGCCGGCCTTGACGCTCTGGCCGCCCAGCTCGACGTCCTCCAGCGCGACCCTCGTGAACTGCTTGGCGACGGTCAGATACCGCAGCAGCTCCTCCACGGCCCCGTCGGTGAGCGCGGGCTCGGCGCGCAGCGCCGCCAGTTGCTCCGGGTTCCGCAGCAGCGCGAAGGTGCCCAGGGCCAGCATGTTCGCGGTGGTGTCGAACCCGGCCGACAGCAGGATCAGGGCGATCCCGCGCAGCTCCTCGTCGGTCAGGTCGCTGTCCATGAGGTCGCTGAGCACGTCGTCGGTGGGGTCGGCGCGCTTGGCGGCCACCAGCTCCGCGAGGTACTGCTGGGTGGCGGTGTAGGCGGCGAGGAGTTCCTCGTCGCCGACCTCCCCGCCGAGGAACGTGTCGATGTTCTCCTGGAACGCGCCCCGGTCCTCGTACGGCACTCCCAGCAGCTCGCAGATGACGACGGCGGGGATCGGCCTGGCGAACGCGGTCACCAGGTCCACCGACGGCCCGGCCTGCTCCATCGCGTCCAGGTGCTCGGCGGTGACCTGCTCGACGCGCTCGGTGAGCTGCCGCATCCGCCGGACGGTGAACTTGCCCACCAGCGGCCTGCGGTAGCGGCTGTGCTGCGGGTCGTCCATGAGGAGGAACTCGCCGGGCGGCGCCGGCGGGACCTCGATGTCGCCGTAGTCGACCAGCGGGTGATGGCGCATGAGCTCCCGGCGCGAGCTGAACCGGGAGTCGGCCAGGACCGCCCGGACCAGGTCGTAGCCGGTGACGAGCCAGCCCTCGTGTCCGTCGGGGAAGGCCAGGTGGCTGATCGGGCCGTGCTCGCGCGCCTCGATCAGCTCCTTGGGCGGGTCGAAGGGACAGCCGGGCCGCCGCTCGGTCGGCAGCTTGGTGACGGTGTGCGCCATGGTCGTTCCTCTCCTCAACCGGCTCAGGCTCACTGAACCGTTCATGGCGTCCACCATCGCCGGCCGCGCTGACACCGGACCGTCGCCGAGCTGACACGGACGCCGCCCCTCGCGCCGGGCGTGACGACGCGGTCGCCGGGGCCCTCCGGCTCCGGCACGGTGGGGCCGCCGCTCGCCGGGAACGGACGAACTGAGGAAGGGACGAACCGACGAACGAAGGAAGCACCGAGATGAGCACCATCGGACTGATCGGCAGCGGACTGATCGGCGGCACCGTCGCCCGGCTGGCCGTCGCCGCCGGACACGACGTCGTCCTGAGCAACCGGCGAGGCCCCGAAAGCCTGTCCGACCTGGTCGCCGAGCTGGGCCCGCACGCCCGGGCCGCCACACCGGCCGAGGCGGCGGCCGCCGGGGACATCGTCGTGGTGACGATCCCGCTGCACGCCTACCGCACGGTGCCGGTCGAACCGCTGCGCGGCAAGGTCGTCATCGACACGAACAACTACTACCCCGAGCGGGACGACCGCGTCCCCGAGCTGGACGACGAGACCACCACGACCAGCGAGCTGCTCCAGGCCCACCTGCCCGAGTCACGCGTCGTCAAGGCGATGAACAACATCCTGTACGCGCACCTCGGCGAGCTGGCCCGGCCCGGGGGCGACGCCGGACGGACGGTGCTCCCGATCGCCGGCGACGACGCGGAGGCCAAGCGGGCCGTCGCCGCCTTCCTCGATTCGATCGGCTTCGACGTGCTCGACGCCGGTCCGCTCGCCGAGGGCTGGCGTTTCCAGCGCGACACGCCGGCCTACAGCGAGCCGTACTTCAGCGAGGGTCACAGCCTGGCCGCGACGTTGGGGCAGGGAGCCGACCCGGGGCCGGGCCGGACCGTCACCGCGGACACGATGCGCGCCGCGCTGGCGGCGGCGAAGCGGTACCGGGACATGGAAGACCGCTGACCTGAGGCGACCGGGCGGCGCGGCCGCGGGTCAGCTCCCGAGCGCGTGCTCGTAGCCGGGCAGGACGAGGGCGGTGTTCGCGGCGCGGCCCTCGGCGCCGGACGGCAGCGCCGTCCGGCCGCGCAACATCGCGTTGCGCGCGTCGAGGCGCTGCCGGGTGCGCGGGGCGACCACGCCGCCGCCCTCCGTCGCGAGGGCCTGGTTGCGCTCCACGAAGCCGCGGACCGTCTTCTCGTACGCGGCGAAGGCCGTGGCGTGGTCGTCGTGGGTGGCCAGCTCGCCGGCCAGGACGTACGCCCCCACCAGCGACACGCTCGACCCCTGGCCCGACATGAACGACGTCGCGTAGGCGGCGTCGCCGACCAGGGCGACGCGGCCGGTGGACCAGGCGGGCATGTGGATCTGGCTGACGACGTCGAAGAACAGGTCGTCGGCGGCCCGCATCGCCGCCACCATCCGGGGGATCTCCCACACCGTGTCGGGGAACGTCGAAGCCACGAGGTCGCGCTGCGCCCGCGGGGTGCGGAAGGCCGTGAACGGCGGTTCGTCCCGGGCGAAGGTCAGGAAGCCGTGCATCGGCTCGCCGGGTTCGTGCGCGTAGAGGGCGGCGGCCCGGCCCGGAACGTTCCACAGCACTCCCTCGCGCGCGAGGCCGAGGTCGTTGGACATGGTGAAGCCGGCGAAGCAGAAGCCGAGATAGCGGTGGTAGCGCTCCTCCGGGCCGAAGGCCAGGGCGCGGGTGTTGGAGTGCAGCCCGTCGGCGCCGATCACCAGGTCGAACGCGCGCCGGAGGCCGCTGTCGAAGGTGACCTCCACGTGGCCGCCGCGGTCGTCGAGGGTGGCGATGGAGTCGTCGAACAGGAACTCCACCTTGTCGCGGACCAGGTCGTAGAGGCAGTCGGCCAGGTCGCCCCTGCGTACCTCCAGGTCGAGCCCTTCGGCGCCGCCGGTGAAGGTCTCGGGGCGCAGGCCGGCGAGGACGGTGCCGTCGGCGTCGAGGAAGGTGATCCGGCGGGTGTCCACGTGGAGCCGCCGCAGACGCGGCAGCAGGCCCATGCGTTCGGCGACGTCGCGGGCGGTGCCGCGGATGTCGATGGCGTACCCTCCCCCGCGCAGGTGGGAGGCCTTCTCCACGACGGTGACCTCGAAGCCGTAGCGGTGCAGCCAGTACGCGAGCGACGGGCCGGCGATGCTGGCCCCGGAGATGAGAATCGTGCGCTTCATCGGGGATCCTTCCTGGAAAGGCCCGCGGCAGCAATAGATGCATGCTTTAGGTATCCTTATCGCGGGCGTGGTGGGGCCGTGGGCCCCGCCACGGTCCCCACGATATAGATACATGTTTTAAGTATGCAACTGGGAGCCACGATGAGCGCTGAACCCGACACTCCCCCCGGCGGGGACGGCGACGAGGTGCTGGCCGTGATGCCCCACCTCGCGCAGCTCAGCAACGCCATCAGCCGCGGCCGCCTGACCGAGCACGCCATGGAGAGCGCCGGGATCGACGTGGACCGGCCGGCCTTCTCCGTCCTGGTCTCCATCCACCTGACCGGCGGGCCGCTGCGGATCAGCGAGATCGCGGAGAAGATGCAGCTCGTCCAGCCGCACGTCACGCGGCAGGTCCAGCAACTGGAGCGCCGCGGCCTGGTACGCCGCATCGGCGACCCCAACGACCGCCGCGTCAGCTACATCGAGCCGACCGACAAGGGCAAGGCGGCCGCCGACCGCTACGCGCGCACGCTCATCGGCTGGTTCACCGGCGCCATCTCCCACTGGTCCGCGCGGGACCGCGAGGACCTCGGCCGCCTGCTGGCCCGCTTCGCCGACGACGTCACGGCCCACCTCGCCACCCTTGACGACACCTGAGCAGCGCTCAGGGCTTCACTGACGCGACGACCGCCATGGTCGTGCACGGCATGATGAAGCCGCCTCCCTCCGCGTCGATGGCGGCCCCGACCGCTTCAAGCACCTCGGCCAACTGCTCCGGCGAGAGCCGCGTGAGCCCGCCGGTGGTGGGCAGCAGGTCGAGCCATTCGTCGCGGGTGTAGCGCCGCTCCCAGTCGAAGCGCCACTGCTCCGGCTCGCCGAACGCGCCGGCCTGCCGGATGCCCTCGGCGAACGTGTCGAACATCCGCTGGTAGATCTCCTGGGCCGGCCTCGGCGGCCCGCCGCTGAACGGCGAGTCGGGCACCACGCGCCGCATCACGGCGGTGAACGCCTCCATGATCGGGGCCGGAGCGTCGTAGGCGTGGGCGAACGCCGCCAGCAGCCCGCCGGGCCGCAGCACCTGAGCCGCCTTGGCCGCGCCCGCGACCGGCTCCACCCAGTGCCAGGACTGTCCGGCGACCACCGCGTCGAACGTGCGCCCGGCGGCGTCCCACTCCTCGAACGTGGCCACCTCGACCTCGACCCCGGTCGTGCGGGCGAACTCGGCCATCCGCGGGTCCGGCTCGACCCCCAGCACCGTGCAGCCGGCCGCCAGGAACTGCCGGGCTTCGATGCCGGTGCCGCAGCCGACGTCGACGACGTCGGGGCCGGGGCTGGCGGCCACGATCCGCCGCACCAGGTCATCGGGATAGCCGGGCCGGGCCCGGTCGTAGCGCTCGGCGTCGACTCCGAACGATTCGGCCATCTGCCTGGCCTTGTGGGGCGGGTTCACGGACGGCTGGGGCTGCTCTTGCGGCATAGTGGGCATGCGCCCACCATAGTGGGCACGCGCCCACTTGACAACCGGACCTCCCCAGGGAGTGGCCTTCGACCTGGATCGGTACGGAATGCTGGTGCGGGAGTCCCGCTGATCGCGGTTCGCTCCGGCACGTGGGGTGCAGGTACGCCCATGATCGGCCGGCGCGGCTCGGGAGAGCGCGTCGCCGAGGCGGCGACGGGCAGGTGGAACACCGTCGACCACGGCCCGGGCGGCGATCAGCCGTCTCGTCACGGCCCAGGCGTGGGCGCGCCACCGCCGCGATCACCGCCCGGCGCCGGCCCTACGCCTGCTCCTTGTACACCGCCTCGACGTTGTTGCCGTCCGGGTCATCGACGAACGCGCAATAGGCGCGGTATTCGGGCCAGAGCCGGGGTTCGTGCCGGGACCTGCCGCCGGCCGCCAGCGCGGCCGCGTAGAAGGCGTCGACCGCGGCCCGGTCGCGGGCGGTGAAGGCGATGTGCGCGCCCCGGGTCGCCGTGGCGTCGCCCACGGGATACAGACCGAAGGAGGGCGTGTCCGACTCCTCTTCCCAGAACTCCGCTCCGCCGTCGGCCGCCTGTCCGACAACACCGAGAGGCTTGAGCGCGGCGGTGTAGAAGCTTGTGCTCGCCTCGAGGTCCGCGGCGATGAAGGTGACGTGGTGGATGAAGGGCCATCGTTCTGTCATGACCGCCGAGTGTACGAAAGCCGCCGCCGAATCCCGCTGCCGGGCCTCATGCGGCTCGCGGAGCTCCTCCCCCGCCTGCCCCCGTGGCGCCGGCACGGTGGAACCGGCGCCGTGCCCGGACCCCTACCTCCGCGCGGCGAACTGGATCAGTTCGACCACGTGGCGGTCGGGATCGAGGACGTACACGAGCCGCGCCCCGTCCCAGTCCCCGTGCCCCGACATCGTGATCGGCTCTCCGGTGAGCGGGTGGACCCCGGCCTCGGCCAGGCGTGCGAGCAGCCCGTCCAGCTAATGTCGGCCAGGTCTCCGTACAGCGGGGCGGGCTCGGCGTCGGGCAGCACCCGCCAGTGGTACAGCAGCGGGAAACCGGGGAACCGGCCGGTCAGCACCCACTGGGTGGTCATCGTGTGCGCGGCCAGCTCGCGCCAGGCGCCGAAGCCGGGCGAGCCGATGCCGTACTGGCAGAAGGGCGGCAGCCCGAACAGGTCGGCGGTCGAGTGCGGGTGGCGCAGCTCGGGCTCGGTGAGAGGGACGCGTTTGACGAAGACCGGGATGCCGCCGACCTCCAGCCGCGCGGACGCCCCGCCGATGCCGGTGCCGAGGGGCACGGCCTCCCGTTCGAGCAGTTCGGCCAGGTGCCGGTCGTCGTAGCGGGCCATGACCGTGGAGACGTCACGGTGGGCGGCCAGCCGGGTGTCCATCATCATGATCACTTTACTGGCCGATGACGGCCTCGAGGAGCCCGTCAAGGCCGGACCGTGTGGCTCCAGTCGATGTGGTGGCGGAACATCCAGCTCATCTTCTCCATCTCCCGGGGGTCGTCGGCCTTGCGGAGGATGAGCGGGAGGGCCAGGTCGCGGAGCGCGCGCCCGACGAGGCCCTGCTTCTTGGTGTTGTTCATGCCGGCCCCCCACTTGACGATGCGTTCCACGCGCTCCCGGCGCAGCGACTCGTAGCGGGCCAGGGCGGCGGGCACGGTGGGCAGGTCGCGCAGGCACCGGGCCAGGACGACCGCGTCCTCCGCGGCCAGGGACGCCCCCTGGCCCGAGGACGGGGAGACCGCGTGGGCGGCGTCGCCGATCACCACCATGGAGCCGTTGTGCCAGGTGGGGACCGTCGGCAGGTCGTACTGGTTGGTCAGGCCGAAGTCGCCGGCGGTGTCGCGGACGATCTGCGCGGCCGGGCTGTCGTCGACGGCCAGCAGTTCGACCAGCCGCGCCTTGAGGTCGGCGGTGGTCAGGCGGCGCAGGTCGGCGCGGGACGGCTCCCGGCCGGCGGGCGGGTTGGCGAACCACCACAGCTCGCCGTCGGGGGCGACGGTGTAGCCGAAGAAGCAGTCGCGGCCCCAGATCATCACGTAGTCGCCGGGCTCGGCGTCGACGTTCGCGGTACGGGTGAAGCCGCCGGTGTTGCCGAGACCGGTGTAGCGGGGGCCGGGGTTGGCCGGGTCGATGGCGGTGCGGGTGGCCGAGTGGACACCGTCCGCGCCGATCAGCACGTCCCCTTCGGCGCTCGTGCCGTCGGCGAAGTGGGCGCGGACGCCGCCGCCGGGCAGGCTCTCGGCGCCGGTCAGGCGCTTGCCGTGCTGGATGGGGATGCCGCGGTCGGCGGCCAGCCTGTACAGGCCGCGGTAGAGGTCGGCGCGGCGGATCGTGTGGGTGGCGGCGCCGTCCTCCAGCGTCGGGCCCAGCGGGACCGAGCCCAGGTGCTTGCCGCTCCCGCTGCGGAACTGGATGCGGCCGCAGCGGAACCCCGCCTCCAGCACGACGCGGTGGGCGTCCACCGCGCGCAGCGCGTCCACGCCGTTGACGGCGACGGTCAGGTAGACGCCGTGGTTCAGGCCCGCGCTCTCGTCGTACGCCTCGAACAGCCGCGGCTCGAAGCCGGCCTTCCGGGCGGCCAGCGCGGCCACGGTCCCCGCGACCCCGCCGCCGATGATGAGCACTCGCATCGCGCACCTCCGCCAGTTATTTCGTTCGACCGTACGAAACATAAACGGCGCGCCGGGCGGCGGTCAAGTGTTTCGTTCGACCGAACAAAGTAGGTATCCTGGCGTCATGACGGACCGGGACGAGTTGCTGGGACGGCTTTTCACGGCGGGGCGCGAGCTGAGCAACGCGGCGGTGATGTTCCACACCGCCCTGGCCGCGCACCAGGGCCTCACCGCCACCGAGGAGAAGGCCCTCGACCTGCTGGAGCGCCTGGGTCCGCTGACCGCGCGGCAGTTGGGCGAGCACTCGGGTCTGGCTCCGGCCTCGGTGACCGGGCTGATCGACCGCCTGGAACGCAAGGGGTTCGCCCGCCGCGTCCGCAATCCCGAGGACAAGCGCAGCGTGCTGGTGGAAACCGTCCCCGACCGGCTTGCCGCGCTCGCCCCGCTGTTCGACGACTACGTGGCGTCGCTGACGGAGCTCGTCACCCGCTACGACGATCGGGAACTGGCCGCGATCGTCGACTTCCTCGGCGAGGCCGCCGCCCGCCAGCGGCAGTCGACCCACCGCCTGCTGGACGGTTAGCCGGCCGACACCGTGATGTCTCCCGAGTCCGCGGTCAGCGAGAGCTTGCGCGGCGAGGAGTTGTCGTCCTTGACCGAGATGTGCTCGTCACCGGAATCCACCTTGGTGCTCACGTCGTAGGCGCCGTCGGGAACGGTGAGCGCGACGTCGCCCGAGTCGGCCGACAGCTCGACGCTGTCCGGCGCGGCCGCGTATCTCAGGTTGATGTTGCCCGACTCCGCCGCCGCGACGACCTTCTTGCCGCCCAGGCCGTTGCCCACGATGTCGCCGGAGTCGGCCGTGAGGTCCAGCGGGCCGGTCAGTGACCGGAGCGTCATGTCGCCCGAACCGGCGTCCAGGTCGACCTGCAGCCCCTTGGGGATCTCCACCTTGTAGTCCACCCCGCAGGAGCCCCACGACCTCTGGCAGTCGTAGGACAACGACAGCGTGTCGCCGGCCACCTTGTGCCCGGTCCGCGGCTTGTCGTTGTTCCAGTAGAGCGTCTCGGTCACGCTGACGTACGGCGCGTCCGACTCGGTGACGACCACGTCCCCGCTCCCGCTCCTGAGCTGGAGCTTCTGCACCTTGTCCTTGACCTGGTAGGTGACGGTGTCCTTGTTGTCCGGATGGGCGATGGCGCCCAGGCCGCACCCGCTCAGCAGCGTTGCCGAGGCCAGCAGCCCGCCCGCGATCGCGATGATCTTCATGTCGGTCAATCTTGTCCGGTGATCCCCTGACCCGCATCAGGGATGCCCCCGACGGCTCCCCGAGGGAACCCCCACCTTCGCGCCGGCGGTCCTCGACATGCGGGTTGCAGCCGCCGTGCAAGCGGCACCTGCTCGACTACCGCATCAGGCAAGGACGACAAGCGTGAGGAAGCAGGATGGCGTCGATCGTCTTCGGGGCAGCGGCCGTCATCGCGGTGATCGTGGCCGCGGTGCTGTTCCTCGTGTTGCGCCGCAAACCGCACACCCGGGTCGGGGCGTACGTCAGCGCGTCGTTCGTGCTCCTGGCCGCGGGGATGCTCGCCATGGGCTCCCTCTCGTTCGCGAGCCTGGAATCGGCCGGGCTGCGGACCTTCACGCCGGAGGAGCGCGCCGCCGCGACGCCGTGCGACGCGGCGGTCCTGGGGGCCGAGCAGACGTCCGACAAGCTCAACGGACGCTACGTCTGGCGGCTGCGGCTCCGCGTGACCCCGAAGGCCGGCAGCCCGTACGAGATCGAGCGCACGGCCCGGCTCACCTCGTCCACGGGGGAACGCCTGGAGCGGGGCGGCGCCGTGCTCCCCTGCCTGGTGGACCCCGGCGACCGCACCCGGATCGAGATCCCGGCCCTGGCCTGAGCCCGCCGGGTCACCTCTCCTTCCGCCAGGTCCCGGCCAGTGCCAGGAACGCCGCGTTCTCCTCCGGCAGACCCACCGTGACGCGCACGCCCTCCCCCGGGAACGCCCGGACGATGACCCCGTTGCCGTGGCAGTGGTCGGCGAAGGGCACGCTGTCCCGCCCGAGCGGAAGCCACACGAAGTTCGCCTGGGAGGGCGGCACGTCGTAGCCCAGGGCCCGGAGCCCGGCGGTGACGCGGTCGCGCTCCTCGACGGTGCGCGCGACCCGCCGGTCCACCTCCTCCTGCTCCCCGAGCGCCGCGACGGCCGCCTCCTGCGCCAGGCCGCTCACGCTGAAGGGCGTCTGCGTCTTGCGGACCTGGGCGATGATCTCCGGCGGTCCGACGCAGTAGCCGACCCGCAGCCCGGCCAGCGCGTACGCCTTGGAGAACGTCCTGAGCACGACGACGTTCGGCCGGTCGCCGAAGAGCGCGAGCGCGTCCGGCACGACGGACGGATCGGCGTACTCGTGATAGGCCTCGTCCACGGCGACCAGCACGTGCCCGGGCACCCGGTCCACGAAGGCGCGCAGGGCGGCCTCGCCGACGGGCGTGCCGGTCGGGTTGTTCGGGTTGCAGACGAACACGAGCCTGGTCCGCGGGGTGATGGCCGCCGCCATGGCCCTCAGGTCCTGCACGTGGTCGCGCAGCGGCACCCGCACGGGGACGCCGCCGGCCACCGTGGTCAGGATCGGGTACGCCTCGAACGACCGCCACCCGAAGACCACCTCGCCGCCCGGCTCGCACACCGTGTGCAGGATCTGCCCGCAGACCTCCGACGAGCCCGCCCCCACCGCGACGCGGTCGGGGCTCACCCCGTGCCGCGCGGCCAGCGCCTCCAGCAGGCGGGTGGCCCCCATGTCCGGGTACCGGGACAGCCCGCCGGTCAGCTCGCCCAGGCGGGCCGCGACGCCGGGCAGCAGGCCGTACGGGCACTCGTTGCTGGCCAGGACGACGGCCCCGGGCGACTTGCGTCCCGGCACGTACGACTGAAGGTCGAGCAGGGACGGGCGTACGTCGACCACCTGATGTCACTTCCCTTCTAGACGTGGGCGAGCAGGACGGCGGGGTTCTCCACGCAGTCGGCCACGAAGCGCAGGAAGCCGCCGGCCGCGCCGCCGTCGCAGACCCGGTGGTCGAACGTGAAGGACAACTGGGTGACCTTGCGCGGCACGACCGCGCCGTCCACCACCCAGGGGCGGTCGACGATGCGGCCGACGCCGAGGAGCGCCGCCTCGGGATGGTTGATGATCGGGGCGGATCCGTCCACGCCGAAGACGCCGTAGTTGTTGAGCGTGAACGTGCCGCCGGTCAGCGCCGCCGGAGGCAGCGTGCCCGCGCGGGCCAGGCCGGTGAGCCTCGTCAGCTCGGCGGCGAGCTGCGCGGTCGTCATCAGGTGCGCGTCACGGACCACCGGCACGACCAGGCCGCGATCGGTCTGGGCGGCGAAGCCGAGGTTGACGTGGCCGTGCCGGACGATCTCGGCGCGTTCGGTGTCGACGGAGGAGTTCAGCTCGGGGAAGCGGCGCAGTCCGGCCACGCAGATGCGGGCCAGCAGCGCGAGCAGGCCGATGCCGAGCTCCGGGCGGTCCCGCCGGAGCGCGTCCTTGACCGCGAGCAGGCCGGTGGCGTCGGCGTCCACCCAGGTCGTGGCGTCGGGGATCTCGGTGCGGCTGCGGCTCAGCTTGTCGGCCACCGCCCGCCGCACTCCGCGCAGGGGGATGCGCTCGGTCCTCAGCGGGGCGCTCTCGGACGCGCCCGGGGCCGTGGCAGCCGTGCCCGCCACGGTCTCAGCCGTACGGGCCATCGTCTCGGCCGCGCCCGACGCCGCCTCAGCCCCGCCGCCTACCGAGGCCGTGGCGCGGTCGGCGATGGCGCGTTCGACGTCGCGGCGGAGGATCACGCCGCGGGGGCCGGTGGGGCTGACGGCGGCGAGGTCCAGCCCGTGATCCTGGGCGATCCTGCGCACGAGCGGCGAGATCACCCGCGGCGCGTGCGGCACGCCGGGCGTCCGCTCGGCAGGCGCCGGAGCCGGCCGGGGATCGCGCCCGGCGGGCGTCGGGTCGGCGGGCGCGGGGGCCGGGCGGGAGCCGCCGCGGCGGCGACGGCCGGTGCGGGCGTGCCCGGTGCCGTAGCCGATGAGGACATTTCCGGATCCGGCGCGTTCCTCTTCCCGGTAGCGGGCCGCGGCCGGGTCCTCCGCGTCACCCGCGCCGTCCGCCGGGCCGTCAGCCGGGCCGACCTCGATGAGCGGCTCCCCCACCGACAGGACGGTCCCCGCCGGAGCGTGCAGGCTCAGCACCGTCCCCGCGTACGGGACGGGCACCTCCACCGCCGCCTTGGCCGTCTCGACCTCCACCACGATCTGGTCGATCTCGACGGTGTCGCCGACGGCGACCTTCCAGTCGACGATCTCGGCCTCCGTCAGCCCCTCCCCCAGGTCGGGCAGGCGGAACACGTTCCGCGTCATGACGCCTCCCCGGCCAGGTACAGCAGATCGGGCTCGTCGTCGAACTGGAGCCGGTCCACCGCGTCCAGCACGCGGTCGGCGTCCGGCAGATGCGAGTGCTCCAGGATCGGCGGCGGGTACGGGATGTCGAACCCGGTGACCCGCAGCACCGGCGCCGCCAGCGAGTGGAAGCACCGCTCCTGCACGCGGGCCGCGATCTCGGCGCCCACCCCGGCGAACCCCTGGGCCTCCTGGATCACCACGCAGCGCCCGGTCTTGCGTACGGAGGACACGACGGTCGCGTCGTCGAACGGCACGATCGTCCGCAGGTCCACCACCTCCAGGTCGCGGCCGTCCCGGGCCGCGGCCTCGGCGGCCTCCAGCGCCACCGGGACGGTCGGCCCGTAGGCGACCAGCGTCGCGTCGCGGCCCTCGCGCAGCACCGCCGCGCGCCCGAACCCCGCCGCGCGCCGGTCCTCCACCGACGTCTCGCCCTTGGACCAGTACAGGCGCTTGGGCTCCATGAAGATCACCGGGTCGGGGTCGGCGATGGCGTCGCGCAGCAGCCAGTACGCGTCGTCGGCCGTCGCGGGGGTCACCACCTTCAGGCCCGGCGTGTGCGCGTAGTAGGCCTCGCTGGAGTCGCAGTGGTGCTCGACGCCGCCGATGCCGCCCGCGTACGGGATCCTGATCACCATCGGCAGCGACAGCCGCCCGCGCGTCCGGTTGCGCAGTTTGGCCACGTGCGAGGCGATCTGCTCGAAGGCGGGGTAGGCGAACGCGTCGAACTGCATCTCGATCACCGGCCGGAAGCCGCCCATGGCCAGGCCGACGGCCAGTCCCACGATCCCGGCCTCGGCCAGCGGCGTGTCGAAGCACCGCTCCTCGCCGAACTCCTTGGTCAGCCCGTCGGTGATGCGGAAGACGCCGCCCAGGGGGCCCACGTCCTCGCCGAAGACGAGCACGCGCTCGTCCTCGCGCAGCGCGTCCCGGAGCGCGGCGTTCAGCGCCTGGGCCATGCTCGACGTGGTCATCTCAGTCCTCCAGTTCGGACGCCAGGAGGGCCCGCTGCTCGCGCAGCTGGGGCGTGGCCTCGGCGAAGACGTGCTCGAACAGCTCGAACGGGTCGGCCTCCGGGTCGGCGTTCATGTCCTCGCGCACCCGGGCGGCGAACTTCTCGGCGGCCTCGTGCGCCGCGCCGACGGCGTCGGCGTCGAGGAGGCCGCGCTCACGCAGGTAGGTCTCCAGGCGGGCGAGCGGGTCGGCCGCCTCCCACCGCTCGACCTCCTGCTTCTCCCGGTAGCGGCTGGCGTCGTCGGCGTTGGTGTGCGGGTCCATGCGGTACGTGTGGGCCTCCACCAGGAAGGGGCCGCCGCCCGTGCGCGCGTGCTCGACGGCCGCGTCGAGGACGGCCAGCACCGCGACCAGGTCGTTGCCGTCCACCTGCTCGGAGCGGATGCCGTACCCGATGCCCTTGTACGCGAGCGCGGGCGCGGCGCTCTGCTTGGCCAGCGGCACGGAGATCGCGTACTTGTTGTTCTGCACGAAGAACACGACGGGCGCGCGCAGGACCGCGGCGTAGTTGAGCGCCTCGTGGAAGTCGCCCTCGCTGGTGCCGCCGTCGCCGATGAAGGCCATGACGACGCCGTCCTCGCCCTTGCGGCGCAGCGCGTCGGCCATGCCCACGGCGTGGATGGTCTGGGTGGCCAGCGGGGTGCACTGGGGCGCGACCCGGGTGGCGGCGGGGTCGTACCCGCAGTGCCAGCCGCCGCGCAGCAGGGTCAGCACCTCGACGGGGTCGAGGCCGCGCGCGACCAGCGCCACGGAGTCCCGGTAGGTCGGGAACAGCCAGTCGTCGTCGCGCAGGGCGAGCACCCCGGCGATCTGGCAGGCCTCCTGCCCGCGGCTGGACGGGTAGACCGCCAGGCGTCCCTGCTTGGTCAGCGCGGTCGCCTGGCGGTCGAAGCGGCGGCCCACGACCATCCGGCGGAAGCCCTCCAGCAGCCGCTCACCCTCCGGCACCCGGTAGCCGGTGGGCGGCGGGACGGCCGTGCCGTCCTCGGCGACGAAGCGCACCGGCACGGGTGAGGGCAGAAGGACGTCGACGGACATGCGACCCTCGCTTTCTCTGGACGTTTGTCAGGGAAAGCGTCCGCGCATGGAGCCAGGCGTTCAAGACATCGGGCATGATGAGCGACAAAGAGGTTTAAAGCAGGCTTTGGGAGGGCCAATTGTCGTTGAACGACGGCGCCGGGGAGGGGCCGGCGGGACATTCGGCCGCGCCGCTGGACGGGGTGGACCGGTCGATCATCGCCGAGCTGCGGCGGGACGGCCGGATCTCGATGCGCACCCTCGCCGAGCGCGTGCACGTCTCCCGCGCCAACGTCTACGCCCGGATCACCCGGTTGATGGACGCCGGGGTGATCACCGGCTTCACGGCGCAGGTCGCCCCGCACCGGGCCGGTCTCGGGACCAGCGCGTACGTCTCGCTCACCATCGAGCAGAACTCCTGGCGCGCGGTGTCGGCCCGGCTGCGGGATACCCCGTATGTGGAGCACTTCGCCCTGCTCGGCGGCGACTTCGACGTCCTGGCCCTGGTCAGGACCCCGGACAACGCCACCCTGCGGCACGTGGTGCTGGAGCTCATCCAGGACATCCCGAACGTGCGCGCCACCCGTACGTGGCTGGTGTTCGAGGAGGCCCGCGGGGCGGGCGCCCAGTGACAGGCGCCCGGCGAGCGGTCAGCGGACGAGGCGGAAGAAGGCGCGCAGCTCCTCGACGAACAGCTCGGGCTGCTCGAACGCGGCGAAGTGGCCGCCCTTGTCCGGCTCGTTCCAGTGCCGTATGTCGGTGAAGCGCCGCTCGGCCCAGCGCCGGGAGGGGCGGGGGTTCTCCTTGGGGAAGACCGAGCAGCCGGCCGGGACCGTCACCACGTCCGTCGTCCCGGCGGTGAAGAGCCGCTGGACCTGCCTGAAGCTCTCCCAGTAGAGCCGGGCGGCGGACGCGCCGGTCCCGGGCAGCCAGTAGAACATGAGGTTGTCGAGGAGCTCGTCGCGGGTGAGGACGTTCTCGGGGTGGCCGTCGCAGTCGGTCCAGGAGCGGAACTTCTCGATGATCCAGGCGCACAGCAGCACCGGGGAGTCGACGAGGCCGTAGCCGATGGTCTGGGGCCGGGTGGACTGCTCCAGCGAGTATCCGTCCTCGCTCTCCTGGGCGCGTTCGAGGGCTTCCAGCGCGGCGGCCTCGGCGTCGGTGAGGTCGCCGAACGTGGCCGGGTCCGGGGCCGCGAGCGGCGGGACGAGGTGGATGCCGGCCACGTGGTCCGGGTCCCGCCGGCCGACGAGCGTGGTGACGGTGGTGCCCCAGTCGGAGCCCGCCGCGCCGTAGCGGTCGTAGCCGAGGCGGGCCATCAGCCGGATCCAGGCGTCGGCGATGCGCTCGACGCCCCAGCCCTGCCGGGCCGGCTTGTCGCTGAAGCCGTAGCCGGGCAGCGAGGGGCACACCACGTGGAAGGCGTCGCGGGCGTCGCCGCCGTGGGCGACCGGGTCGGTGAGCGGGCCGATCACCTCGAGGAACTCCACGACCGAGCCGGGCCAGCCGTGGGTCAGGACGAGCGGCATGGCGCCCTCGTACGGCGAGCGGACGTGCAGGAAGTGGACGCCGAGGCCGTCGATGGTGGTGCGGAACTGCGGCAGGGCGTTCAGGCGCCGCTCGGTGGCCCGCCAGTCGTACTCCTCGGCCCAGTAGCGGCACAGCTCCCGCAGGTAGTCCAGGGGGACGCCCTGCGACCAGTCGCCGGCCGTCTCCTCCTCCGGCCAGCGGGCGCGCCGCAGGCGGTCGCGCAGGTCGTCCAGCACGGCCTCGGGGACGTCGAGATGGAACGGGGTCACGTCGTCGGTCATGCCGCCCTCCTCGTCGGCTCATTAACTCGCCCAACGAGCATAATGCAGGCGATAAGATCGGCGGCATGGCGCTGCGACTCGTCCATCTGGCCATGGACGCCCGGGACCCCTCCACGCTCGGCCGGTTCTGGGCGGAGGCGCTCGGCTGGACCGTCGCCGACGAGGAGCCGGGCGAGACCGGCGTCGGACCCGAGGGTCTCGCCTACCCCGACCCCGCCGCCCTCGTCCTCGCCGTCGTCGCCGTCCCCGAGCCCAAGACGGTGAAGAACCGCGTGCACATCGACCTGGCCACCACCTCCGCGGCCCATCAGGCCGACCTGGTCGCGCGCCTCCGGGCTCTCGGCGCGACCCCCGCCGACGTGGGCCAGGGCGACGTGCCGTGGACGGTCCTCGCCGACCCGGAGGGCAACGAGCTCTGCGTGCTGGAGCCCCGGGAGATCTACCGGGACACCGGGCCGATGGCCGCGGTGGTGGTCGACTGCGCCGACCCGCGGGCCATGGCCCGGTTCTGGGGCGAGGCGATGGACTGGACCGTGCACCGGGTCACCGACGACCAGGCGACGCTGCGCTCGGCCAAGGGCGTCGGGCCCTACCTCGAGTTCCTCCGCGCGCCCGACGCGAAGATCGTAAAGAACCGCATCCATCTCGACCTCCGGCCGTACCCCGGCGACGACCAGGCGGCGGAGGTGGCCCGGCTGCGGGCTCTCGGCGCGACCGACGTCGATCTCGGCCAGGGCGACGTGCCGTGGACGGTCCTCGCCGACCCGGAGGGCAACGAGTTCTGCGTCCTCACCCCACGCTGACCGGCACGGCGGAGGGCCCGGCGATCGGGCCCTCCGCGGTTCAGCGTCCCTCGAAGGCGGGCTTCCGCTTGCCGAGGAACGCCTCCACCGCTCCCGCGTGGTCGGCGGTCAGCCCCAGGCGGGCCTGGGCGCGGGCCTCGGCGGTGAGCGCCGCGCCGAGGTCCTGGTCCCAGGCCGCCGCGATCAGCCGCTTGGACTCGGCGTAGGCGGCGGTCGGCCCGGCGGCGAGCCGGGCCGCCAGCTCACGCGCCACCGCCCCGACCTCCGCGCGCGGGACGACCCGGCCCGAGATGCCCCACTCCACCGCCTGCCGGGCGCCGAACGACTCGCCGAGCAGGACCAGCTCCTTGGCTTTGGCCTCGCCGACCGCCCGGGCGAGCGTCAGCGACAGCCCCGAGTCGCAGGTCAGCCCGATGGCCGTGAACGCCGTGGCGAAGACCGCCTCCTCCGCGAGCACCCGCAGGTCGCAGGCCAGGGCGAGGGCCAGCCCGGCGCCGACGCACGTGCCGTTGACGGCGGCGACGACCGGCTTGCCCATGGTGGCCAGGAGCCGGATGACCGGCGCGTAGTCCCGTTCGACGGTGTCGAAGGCGTGCCCGGCGTCGGAGCGCAGGGCCGCCGCGTGCTCGGCGAGGTCCTGGCCGACGCAGAAGGCGCTGCCCGCCCCGGTCAGCAGCACGGCGCGGACGGCGTCGTCGGCCGCGACCTCCTCCAGAGCCCGGCGCAGCGCCGTCTTCAGCTCGCCGTCCAGCGCGTTGCGGCGCTCCGGCCGGTCGAGGGTCAGCACGGCGACGGCGCCGTCACGCTCCAGCCGGAGCGGAGCCTCGCCCACCTCAGCCCTCCTGTTCGGGCATCGGCCAGGTCTTGGCCACGAGGGTCAGCACGTCGTACGTGGCGACCGGCTGGCCGTCCTGGTTGGCGACGACGGCGTCCCAGCGGACCTCGCCGTAGTCCGCCGAGCTGCGCGGCGTGATCTGCTTGACGGTCAGCGTCACGTCGATCGTGTCGCCCGCCTTCACCGGGGTGAGGAAGCGCAGCGCGTCCACGCCGAAGTTGGCCAGGACCGGTCCGGGCGCCGGGTCCACGAAGAGCCCGGCGGCCAGCGACACGACGAGGTAGCCGTGCGCGACGATGCCGCCGAACAGCGGGTTGCGCGCCGCCGCCTCGGCGTCGGTGTGCGCGTAGAAGGTGTCGCCGGTGAACTCGGCGAAGTGCTCGATGTCGGCGAGCGAGACCGTGCGCGGCGCGGAGGCGATCGTGTCGCCGATCCGCAGCTCCCGCAGGGACTTGCGGAACGGGTGGACGCCGGACTCGCCGCGCGCGGAGCCCGTGGTCCAGCGCCCGGTGACCGCGGTGAGCAGGTCCGGGGAGGACTGGACGGCGGTGCGCTGCATGTGGTGCAGGACCCCGCGCACGCCGCCGAGCTCCTCGCCGCCGCCGGCCCGGCCGGGGCCGCCGTGGACGAGGACGGGCAGCGGCGAGCCGTGCCCGGTGGACTCCTTGGCGTCGTCGCGGTCCAGGACGAGGACCCGGCCGTGCCACGGCGCGAGGCCGAGGACGACGGAGCGCGCGACGTCCGGGTCGTGGGTGGCGACGGAGGCGACGAGGCTGCCCTTGCCGCGCGCGGCGAGCGCGACGGCCGCGTCCAGGCCGTCGTAGGCGAGCACGGTGGCGACCGGCCCGAACGGCTCCACGTCGTGCGGCTCGGTGGCACCGGGACGGGCGCGCAGCAGCAGCGGGGTCATGAACGCGCCGCGCTCGGCGTCGCCGTCGAGCAGGGACGCGCCGGCGGGCTCGCCGAAGACGACCTCCGCGCTGGCCCGCAGCGCCTCGACGGCCTTGCGCACCTCGTCGCGCTGGCCGAGGCTGGCCAGGGCGCCCATCCGGACGTCCGGGTTGCGCGGGTCGCCGACGGTCACCTTCGACAGGCGCGCGGCCAGCGCCTCGACGACCTGGTCGGCCATGGCCGAGGGCACGATGACCCGGCGGATGGCGGTGCACTTCTGTCCCGCCTTGACCGTCATCTCGGTGACGACGCCCTTGACGAACAGGTCGAACTCCGGGTCCTCCGGCCGCACGTCCGGCCCGAGGATGGAGCAGTTCAGGGAGTCGGCCTCGACGCCCAGCACGACGCCGCCGTCGAGCACGTTCGGGTGGCGGCGCAGGATGCCGGCGGTGTGCGCGGAGCCGGTGAAGGCGACGGAGTCCTGGACGGTCAGCTCGTCGAGCAGCCCGCCGGCGCCGCCCGCGACGAGCTGGAGCGCCCCCTCGGGCAGGATGCCCGACTCGATGATCAGCCGCACGGCCAGCTCG
Source organism: Nonomuraea roseoviolacea subsp. carminata (assembly GCF_024172185.1). GTDB lineage: Bacteria > Actinomycetota > Actinomycetes > Streptosporangiales > Streptosporangiaceae > Nonomuraea > Nonomuraea roseoviolacea. The sequence goes on along the minus strand of NZ_JAMZEC010000001.1, from coordinate 8,240,696 downwards.
GTCAGGTACGCCGTCTGGCTGGCGGGCTTGACGATCGAGGGCAGCCCGGCGAGGAAGGCCGGGGCCAGCTTCTCCAGCATCCCCCAGACCGGGAAGTTGAAGGCGTTGATCTGCACCGCGACGCCCGGCCGCGACGTGTAGAGGTGCTGGCCGACGAACGTGCCGCCCTTGCCCAGGCGCTCCAGGCCGCCGTCGAGGAAGACGGTGTCGTTCGGGAGCTCGCGCACGCCCTTGCTCGCGTAGCTGAACAGGGTGCCGATGCCGCCGTCCACGTCGATCATCGTGTCGCGCGAGGTGGCGCCGGTGCGCACCGACAGCGCGTACAGCTCCTCCTTGCCCGCGAGCAGGTGCTTGGCCAGCGCCTTCAGCAGGGCGGCCCGCTCGTGGAAGGTCAGGGACCGCAGCGCCGGCCCGCCGGTGTCGCGGGCGTGGCGCACCATCGCGGCGACGTCCAGCCCCCGGCTGGAGATCCGCGCGACCTCCTCGCCCGTGGCGGCGTCGAGCAGGGGCTCTCCGTCGTCGGCCGCCCGGAACCATCGTCCGGCGGCGTAGCTCTCCAGCAGCGCGCTCACGCGTCCTCTCCTCTCCGCGGGGACCTTGCGCAGGAGCCCCGGCACGTGCCACCGTATTACTGACCGAGCGATAAGTAAATAAGCCGCCATGCTTGGGGAGGTAAAGATGACGACGACACCGGTGGAGCCCGAAGCGCTCGAGGCCGCGTTCGAGGCGACCATCGCGCGCCACGACCGGATCGAGCCCCGTGACTGGATGCCGGACGCCTACCGCCGGACGCTCGTCCGCCAGATGGCCCAGCACGCGCACTCCGAGATCATCGGCATGCAGCCGGAGGGCGCGTGGATCGGCCGCGCGCCCTCCCTGCGCCGCAAGGCGATCCTGCTGGCCAAGGTGCAGGACGAGGCGGGCCACGGGCTGTATCTGTATTCGGCGTGCGAGACCCTGGGCGTCTCCCGGGCCGAGCTGACCGACCTGTTGCTCACCGGCCGGCAGAAGTACTCCTCGATCTTCAACTACCCGACGCTGTCGTACGCCGACGTCGGGACGATCGGCTGGCTGGTCGACGGCGCCGCCATCTGCAACCAGGTGCCGCTCTGCCGCACCTCCTACGGCCCGTACGGCCGCGCCATGATCCGCATCTGCAAGGAGGAGTCCTTCCACCAGCGGCAGGGCTACGAGCTGCTGATGACGATGATGCGCGGCACCGACGCCCAGCGGGAGATGGTCCAGGAGTCGGTGAACCGGTTCTGGTGGCCGGCGCTGATGATGTTCGGCCCGCCGGACACCGACTCCCCCAACAGCGCCCGGTCGATGGCCTGGGGCATCAAGCGCAACTCCAATGACGAGCTGCGCCAGAAGTTCGTGGACATGACGGTCCCGCAGGCCGAGGCGCTCGGGGTGACGCTGCCCGACCCCGACCTGCGCTGGAACGAGGAACGCGGCCACCACGACTTCGGCGAGCCCGACTGGGACGAGCTCGCCGCCGTCATCCGCGGCGAGGGGCCGTGCAACGCGCAGCGGATGGCCCACCGCCGGGCCGCGCACGAGGACGGCGCCTGGGTGCGCGAGGCCGCGTCGGCCTTCGCGGAGCGGGCGGGCGCGCGATGAGCGCCGACCGGCGGGAGTGGCCGCTGTACGAGGTGTTCGTCCGCGGCAAGCGGGGCCTCAACCACGTGCACGTCGGCTCCCTGCACGCCGCCGACGACGCGATGGCCGTGCGGCACGCGCGCGACGTCTACACCCGGCGCAACGAGGGCGTGAGCATCTGGGTCGTCCGCGCCGACGCCATCACGGCCTCCAGCCCGGACGAGAAGGACCCGATGTTCGCGCCGAGCGGCGACAAGGTCTACCGGCACCCGACGTTCTACGACATCCCCGACAACGTCCCGCACATGTGATCGGTTGGCACTCATGAACGACGAATACGCCGGCGACTCCTCCCAGTGGGCCTTCGGCACCGGCTTCGAGGACCCCCTGGCCGGGGTCGACACCACGGTCCCGCCGGGCGTGGACCCCGCCGAGCTGGCCGCTTACTGCCTCATGCTCGGCGACGACGCGCTGATCATGTCGCAGCGCCTGTCGGAGTGGTGCAGCCGCGCGCCCGACCTCGAAGAGGACATCGCGCTGGCGAACATGGCGCTGGACCTGCTCGGACAGGCCCGCCTGCTGCTGACCCGGGCCGCCGCGGCCGACCCGGGCGTGGTGCCCGTCCTGCCCGAGGGCTCGCCGGTGCCCGCCGAGGACGCGCTGGCCTTCTTCCGCGACGCGGAGCAGTTCCGCAACGTGCGGCTCGCCGAGGTGGAGAACGGGGACTTCGCGCACGTCGTCGTCCGGCTGCTGCTGTTCTCGGTGGCCCGGCTCGCGGTGCTGGAGCGGCTGCGCACGAGCCCCGACCAGGTGCTGGCGGCGGTCGCGGCCAAGGGCGTGAAGGAGGTCGCCTACCACCGCGACTGGGCCGGACGCTGGTTCCTCACCCTCGCGCAGGGCACCGAGGAGTCGCGGCGCAGGCTGGAGGCGGCGCTGGACGCCCTGTGGCCGTACCAGGCCGAACTGGTCGCCCCGCGCCCCGGTTTCGGCGTGGACCCCGCGACCGTGCGCGACGAGGTGGACGCCGTCCTCGACCAGGTCTTCGCCGTGAGCGGCGTCGAGCGGCCGGACCGGGCGCCGCTGCCCGGCACCGGCGGCGAAGGCGCGCACACCGGGGCCCTCGCCGCGCTGCTCGCCGAGATGCAGGTGGTCGCCCGCGCCCACCCGAGCGGGCGCTGGTGAACGCCGGGGAACGGGCCGCCGAGGCCGCCCGGCAGGTGCGCGACCCCGAGATGCCCATGCTCACCCTCGCCGACCTCGGCGTGCTGCGCGACGTCGAGGTGCGCGGCGGCGAGGAGGGCGAGGAGGTGGTCGTGTCGATCACCCCGACGTACACCGGCTGCCCCGCCATGGCGACCATGCGCGACGACCTCGTCCACCGCCTGCGGGAGGCGGGGTTCGGCCGGGTCGAGGTGCGGATCGTGCTGGACCCGCCCTGGTCGAGCGACTGGATCAGCGAGCGCGGCCGGGCGGCGCTGCGCGAGGCGGGGCTGTCGGCGCCCGGCCCGGCCCCCCGCCGCACCGGACCGGTCCCCCTCACGCTGGGGCCGGCCAGGAGCGCCCCGGCCTGCCCGCGCTGCGGGTCGGCGGCCACCCGGCTGACGTCGGAGTTCGGGGCGACCGCCTGCAAGGCCCTCTACCGCTGCACCGGCTGCCAGGAGCCGTTCGAGCACGTCAAGGAGATCTGACATGCCCACTTTCCACCCGCTCACCGTGGCGGCGGTGGACCACCTGTGCGAGGACGCCGCGGCGATCACCTTCGCCGTCCCGGACGAGCTGCGCGAGGCGTACGCCTTCCGCGCGGGCCAGTCGCTCACCCTGCGCCGCGTCGTGGACGGGCGGGAGGAGCGCCGGTCGTACTCGATCTGCGCGCCGGCCGGCGCGCAGCCGCGGATCGGCGTCCGGGAGATCCCGGGCGGGCTGTTCTCGTCCTGGCTGGTGCGGGAGGTCGCGCCGGGGACGCGGATCGAGGTGCAGACGCCGACCGGCTCCTGGCAGGCCGACCCCGCCATGGGCGAGCGGCACCTGTGCGTCGCCGCCGGATCGGGCATCACCCCGATGCTGTCGCTCGCCTCGACCGTGCTCACCCACCCCGAGGCCCAGGTGTCGCTGCTGTACGGCAACCGCAGCAGCCGCACCGTGATGTTCGCCGAGGAACTGGGCGACCTGAAGAACCGGTACGGCTCCCGGCTCCAGGTGGTCCACGCGCTCTCGCGGGAGCCGCGCGACGTCGAGCTGTTCTCGGGGCGGCTCGACGGCGACCGGCTGCGCCGCCTGCTGACCGAGCTGGTGCCGGTCGAGGTGTTCGACCATGTCTGGCTCTGCGGGCCGCTGGCGATGATCCAGGAGGCGCGTGCGGTCCTCGCCGACCTGGGCGTCCCGGCGTCCCGCGTGCACGTGGAGCTGTTCTACGTCGACGAGCCGCCGCCGCAGCCGCGACGGGCGGCCGACGGGGTGGCGCCCGGCGCGACGAGCGAGCTGACGGTCGTCCTCGACGGCCTGCGCACGACCTCGACGGTCTCGCGCGAGGCGACGCTGCTCGACAGCGCCCAGGCGGCGCGCGCGGACCTGCCGTTCGCCTGCAAGGGTGGCGTCTGCGGGACGTGCCGCGCGGTCGTGCGGGACGGCGAGGTGGACATGCGCCGCAACTACGCCCTCGAACAGTCCGAGCTGGACGCCGGGTTCGTCCTGACCTGCCAGACATTTCCGGTCGGCGAGCGCGTCACCGTCGACTACGACGCCTAAGGAGCTTTGTGATGCCCGAATCCTTCGTCGTCTCCGGCGTGCGGACGCCGATCGGCCGCTACGGCGGCGCGCTCGCCCACGTCCGGCCCGACGACCTGGCCGCCCTCGTCGTGGGCGAGGCCGTGGCCCGCGCGGGGATCTCCCCCGAGCTCGTCGACGAGGTGGTGCTCGGCGCGGCCAACCAGGCCGGCGAGGACAACCGCAACGTTGCCCGGATGGCCCTGCTGCTGGCGGGCCTGCCCGACTCGGTGCCCGGCTTCACCGTGAACCGGCTGTGCGCCTCGGGGCTCACCGCGGTCGCGACCGCGCGCGCCATGATCGCCGCCGGTGACGCCGACGTGGTGGTCGCGGGCGGGGTGGAGTCGATGACCCGCGCGCCGTGGGTCACCGAGAAGCCGGCCAAGGCGTTCGCCAAGCCGGGCGCCTCGTTCGACACCTCGATCGGCTGGCGCTTCACCAACCCCCGCTTCGACGCCGAGACCACCGCCTCCATGCCGCAGACCGCCGAGACCGTCGCGCGCCGCTGGGGCCTGACCCGGGAGGAGCTGGACGCGTTCGCGCTGCGCTCCCACGAACGCGCCGTCGCGGCGGCCAAGGAGGGCCGCTTCGCCGGCGAGATCGTCCCGGTCACCACCGGCGAGGGCGTCGTCGACACCGACGAGGGGCCCCGGCCCGACACGAGCCTGGAGCGGCTGGCGCGGCTGCGCCCGGTCAACGGCCCCGGCGGGATCGTCACCGCGGGCAACTCCAGCTCGCTCAACGACGGCGCCGCGGCCGTCGTCGTGGTCAGCGACCGCTTCCTCGACCGGCACGGCCTGACGCCCCGGGCGCGGCTGGTGGCGGCGGCCAGCGCCGGGGTGGCGCCGGAGATCATGGGCGTCGGCCCGGTCCCGGCGACCCGCAAGGCGCTGGAGCGCGCCGGCTGGAGCGTCGACGACCTGGACGCCGTGGAGCTGAACGAGGCGTTCGCCTCCCAGTCGCTCGCCTGCGTCCGCGACCTCGGGCTCGACCTCGACCGCGTCAACGCCGACGGCGGCGCGATCGCCCTCGGGCACCCGCTGGGCGCCTCGGGCGCCCGCATCCTCGTCACCCTGCTCGGCCGGCTCGAACGCTCCGGCGGCCGGCGCGGCCTGGCCACCCTGTGCGTCGGCGTCGGCCAGGGCGCCGCTCTGCTGGTGGAGCGCCCATGACCAGCCTGATCGTCGAGGAGGCCGAGGACCGGGTGGTGTGGCGGCTCAACCGCCCGGAGGTGCGCAACGCCATCGACCGCGAGCTGGTCGCCCGGCTCCACGAGGCGTGCGCCGCCGTCGAGGACAAGCCGCGCGTCGTCCTGCTCACCGGCGAGGGCACGACGTTCGCGGCCGGGGCCGACATCGCCCAGCTCCGCGAACGCGACCTGTACGACGCGCTGCGCGGCATCAACTCCAAGATCTTCGAGCGGATCCACCGGCTGCCGATGCCGACCGTGGCCCTGCTCGACGGGTACGCCCTGGGCGGCGGGGCCGAGCTGGCCTACGCCTGCGACTTCCGGATCGGCACGCCCGCCACCCGGATCGGCAACCCGGAGACGGGCCTCGGCATCATGGCGGCGGCCGGGGCGGCCTGGCGGCTGGCCGAGCTGGTCGGCGAGCCGCTGGCCAAGGAGATCCTGCTGGCCGGCCGCGTGCTGACGGCCGAGGAGGCGCACGCCGTACGGCTGCTCAACGAGGTCGTGGAGGCGGAGGAGCTGCTGGCGGCCGGTCATCGGCTGGCCGACCGGATCACCGCGCGGGCGCCGCTGGCGACCCGGCTGACCAAGGCGGTCTTCCACGCCCCCCGGGGCGCGCACCCGTTCGTGGACGACGTGGCTCAGGCGGTCCTGTTCGAGACGGAGGAGAAGCACATGCGCATGACGGCATTCCTGGAGCGGCGATCATGAGCCTGCCACGGACGGTCGGCGTCTTCGGCGGCGGGCGGATGGGGTCGGGGATCGCGCAGGTGTTCCTGACCTCGGGCAGCCGCGTGATCGTCGTCGAGGACGGCCCGGAGGCGGCCGAGCGGGCCCGCGCCCGGGTGCGCGACGGCTTGGCCAAGGGCAAGGCCGACCTGGACGCCCTCGACCGGCTGCGCACCACGTCCGACCCCGGCGAGCTGGGCCCGTGCGAGCTGGTCATCGAGGCGGTCCCGGAGGACGCGGCGCTCAAGGCCCAGGTGTTCGCGCTGGTCGAGAAGGCGGCGCCGGGAGCGGTGCTGGCCTCGAACACCAGCAGCCTGTCGATCGGCGCGCTGGCCTCCGGGCTGGCCGCGCCGGAGCGCTTCCTCGGGCTGCACTTCTTCAACCCCGTCCCGGTGAGCGCGCTCATTGAGATCGTCACCGGGCCGCGCACCGATCCGGCGCTGGTGACGCGGGCCCAGGAGTGGGCGGCCGAGCTGGGCAAGACGCCGATCACGGTCGCCGACTCTCCGGGCTTCGCCAGCAGCCGGCTGGGCGTCGGCCTGGCCCTGGAGGCGATGCGGATGCTGGAGGAGGGCGTCGCGAGCGCGGCCGACATCGACACGGCGATGACCCTCGGCTACCGCCACCCGATGGGGCCGCTGCGCACCACCGACGTGGTGGGCCTGGACGTGCGGCTCGCGATCGCCGAGCACCTGGCGCGCGAGCTGGGGCCCCGGTTCGAGCCGCCGCGCATCCTGCGCGACCTGGTCGCCGCCGGACATCTCGGCCGTAAGACGGGCCAGGGCTTCTACACCTGGTGAGACCCCTTCAGACCCGGCTCTCGTGCCGGGCCAGGCCGTCGAAGGCGATGGCCGTGACGGCGTCGGCGACCATCGCCCGGTCGTAGGCGCCGTCCGGCCGGTACCACTCGACCAGCGAGTTCACCATGCCGAACAGCAGCCGGCTGACCAGCGTCGCCGGCACGTCGTCGCGCAGCGCGCCCTCCGCGACGGCGTCGGTGACGAGCGCGGCCAGGCGGTCGTCGAGCCAGCGGCGCCGCTCCAGCGCCGCCAGCTCGACCTCGCTGTTGCCGCGCACCCGCAGCAGGAGCGTGACGGACGGCTGGTGCGCGACGAGGACCTCGACGCTGCGGCGCACCACCTCGCGCAGCCGCTCGTACGCGCTCCCGCCGGCCCGCTCGCCGGACGCCTCGGTCACGACCGCGGTCAGCTCGTCGAGCGCGTCGTCCAGGGCCTGGCCGAGCAGCTGCTCCTTGCCGGTGACGTGGTGGTAGATGGCGGGCTTGGTCAGGCCCAGCTCCTTGGCCAGGTCGCCCATGCTGGTGGCGTCGTACCCCTTGCGGTTGAACAGCTCCACCGCCGCGCGCAGGACCGCCGCCTGGTCGTGGCCGGGACGGCCACGCCCGCGGCGCGGGGGCGGTGCGGCAGGCTGGGTCGTCACGAAAGCAGCATCTCACAACGGATCAGGCGCCCTCCCACGTCACCGCCCCCGCTCCGGGGCCGCGCCCGCCCGGCGCCGAAAATCCGGTCGATCTGGCGGGCGGGCGACGGCGATGATGGCGGGCATGGGGTTCACCGGCGGCGGAGGCCGCTCCAGCCACGAGATCCTCGCCGAACTGCACGAGTCGCTGGATCGGCGTCACCGGCCCGAGGACGTCGCCGAGCTGGTGCTGCAGGCGCTGGAGGGGCGGCTGACGAGGCGCGAGCGCGTGGTGCTGGGGCGCGCCGCCCGGCACTCCTGGCTCCGGTCGGCGTGGTTCTCCTCGATGCCGGCCGACTACGCCCGGCCGGTCGGCGGAAGCCGCCAGGTCGCGGCGGCGACCCGGCTGTTCGAGCGATCCCTGGAGGTCGACCCGGACGATCCGCGGGCGCTGCTGGAGTTCGCGGCGGCCCTGGGAGCGCCGATGCGGTGGACGCCGGACCGGACCGACTTCCTGGCCGACCGGCTCGACCGGCACGCCCGGGACGCGGCGGGCATGGACCTGTCCAAGCGGCAGTACAACCGCCGCTTCCGCATGCTGCGCCGGCTCGCCGCCAAGGCGGGCGTCCTCGGCGCCGAGCAGGACAAGCGGCGGCTGCTCATGGTCGGCGTGACCGGGTTCGGCGCCGGCATCCCGCGGGAGCGCTTCCTGGCCGACGCCGACGCCGCCTGCTTCGTCGCGTACTACACCGCGCGCCGCAAGCTGCGCCGGGAGTTCAGCCTGGCGGGGCGCGACAACCCGTTCGACGAGGTCGCCGCCGTCCTCCTCGATCGCTGCGCGGACTCCAGCGACTGGTGGATGATCGCCCAGGTGCGCACGACGCCGGACGTCCTGGAGCGCCTGACGGAGGAGGAGCGGGGACGGCTGCTCGGCCAGTGGTCGGCGGTCATGCGGGAGAGCGCCGCCCTGCTGCGCGCGTGCCGGCCCGGCGGCGTCGACCGCGCCTCGATGATCGTACGGCGCGGCGACGACTCCACCACCTGGAACAACCTGGCCGGCGCCTACAACGCCGCCCGGGCCGGCTGGCTGGCCTGCCTGGCGTCGCTGGACGCCCTGGAGCTGCTGGAGGTGGCCTGCCCCGGCAAGGCGATGCGGCTGATGGCGGCCGACCTGGCCGCCTGGCACCGCGGCACCGGCGGGGGCCTCGATCCCGGCACCGCGGTGTGGGCGGCGTTGCCGCCGCCCTGGGAGGTGCTGGACGGGACGGCGTCCTGCACCCGCGCCGACGTCGAGGCGGCCTGCCGCGCGGCGGGCCTGGACCCGGAGAAGTCCGGCTGGACGGCGCCCGCGGCCCGGCGCGGGGTGGCCGCGTTCCGGCCGACGCCCGAGCTGGTGCACGGCGTGAGCATCGCCGACCCGGTGTGGGCGTCCCTGCTGAGGCGGGCGGGCGTGTTCAGCGGCAAGCGCGTCGATCCGGAGCTCCTCCCGGAGGTCTGCCACGGGCTGGCCTCCGGGATCGTGATCAGCGACCTGCCGTGACGGTGGGCGATCGCGTATATCGGTGGCGCGTATATCGGTGGAACGACTCCGCGGCGCCGGGCATGATGGACGTGGCCTCGTTGTAGCTCAGAGGTAGAGCGCCCGGCTCGGGACCGGGTGGACGCCGGTTCGAGCCCGGTCAGCGAGGCCCTTCCCAGGTGATGTGCGGGGACAGCGCGCGCAGGAAGTCCGGCGCGTCGAAGATCTCGCCGGCGGAGGCGACGCCGACCGTCCTGGTGCGGCCCGTGAGGATGCGGTCCACCGCCTCCACCGCGAGCGGCGCGGTGACGGCGTAGATGTCCTGGCCGCGCGCCACGGCGCGCCGTTCGCTTCCGCCGGAGCGCACGACGACGTCCACGAGGAACGTCTGCGCGGACCGTCCCCGCTCGTCGGCCGGGGCCGGCGTCGGCGTGTCCGGGGCCAGCACGTCCCTGGCGGCCTCGACCGTCATGTAGGTGCGCACCTCGGGGATGGACAGGTGGCTGGGGACGGTCACGACGTCGGCCATCGTGAACTCGCCGATGACGGCCCGGGGGCCCGTCGGCTCGGGGAAGGTCCACTCCAGGGTCGGCGGAGCGTCGTCGCGGTGGGTCAGCCGGCCGCCGGTGTACACGATGCGCCGGCTGCCCCGCCGCTGCCGGGAGACGGCGCCCGAGGCGCGCGTCCCGGCCGTGGGGTGCCAGCTGCTCAGCGCGTACGCGATGTGCGCCTCGTCGGCCGAGCTCCAGTCGCCCATCGCGGCGGTGGCCAGCAGGTCGCCGAGGCCGCCGTAGAAGGCCATCGCGGGGACGACCACCGCTCCGGCGGCGCGGGCGCGGTCGGCGAAGTGCGCGAAGGTGTCGGCGTTGGCCTCGATCTCGGCCGCCACGTCCACGTACGGGATCCCGGCGCGCAGCGCCGCCTCGATCACGGGGGCGGTCGTCGTGGCGAACGGCCCGGCGCAGTTGATCACGGCCGCCGTGCCGGCCAGCGCGGCGTCCAGCGCGGCGGGGTCGTCGACCGACGCCTGGCGGATCTCCAGCCCGGGCTCGGCCGCCGCCAGCGCCTTCAGCTTCTCGGCGTCGCGGCCGGCGGCGATCGGGACGAACCCGCGCTCCCGCAGCTCCGCCACCACGAAACGCCCGGTGTGCCCGTACGCGCCGTACACCGTCACCGTCTGTCCCGATGCCATGGTCGTCTCCCTCTGTCCTCACAGGAACTGCGTCGCGACAACCCTGGCGAGGACGGCGTCCCGCGACGAGTGTCTGGAACGCCATGATGCGTACAATTCCGGACATGGACACTGTCGCGCTGGCCGCCACCGACGGCATGCTGCACTTCGAGCTGTCGCTCGCGTACGAGGTCTTCGGCACCCCCCTGACCGGCGCGGACCGCTGGTACAGCCTCGTCGTCTGCGGGCCGGGCTCCGTGCGGGCCGGCCGGTTCCTGCTGGAGCCCGACCACGGCCTCGACCGGCTCGCCCGCGCCGACACCGTGATCGTCCCGGGCTGGGCCGACGTCGACGTCGAGCCGCCCGCCGACCTGGTCGAGGCGGTGCGGGCGGCGCACGAGGCGGGCGCGCGCGTGGCGTCCCTCTGCACGGGCGCGTTCGTGCTGGCCGCCGCCGGCCTGCTGGACGGCAGGCGCGCGACCACGCACTGGGCGCACACGCGCGACCTGGCCGCCCGCTACCCCCGGGTGGAGGTGGATCCGGACGTGCTGTACGTGGACAACGGCAGCGTGCTGACCTCCGCCGGCAAGGCCGCGGCCATGGACCTGTGCCTGCACCTCGTCCGCCTCGACCACGGCTCGTCGGTCGCCAACGCGGTCGCCCGCCGCCTGGTGGTGCCGCCGCACCGGGACGGCGGCCAGGCCCAGTTCGTCACCGCCCCGGTGCCCGCCCCGGACAACCACCCGCTCGCCGAGCTGTTCCCCTGGGTGATCGAACGGCTGGACCAGCCGCTGACCGTGGAGGACCTGGCCCGCCGGGCCCGGATGAGCGCGCGCAACCTGAGCCGCCACTTCAGCGCGGTGACCGGCACCAGCCCGCTGCAATGGCTGCTGACGCAGCGGATCCGCCACGCCCAGGAGCTGCTGGAGACCACCGACGACAGCGTCGAGGCGATCGCGGCGGCCACCGGCATGGGCACCGCCACGACGCTGCGCCGGCATTTCGCCCGCACGGTCGGCGTGCCCCCGGACACCTACCGCCGCACCTTCCGCTCGCGCAGGGACGCCCCGGCCGGCGTCCGGCGCCCTTAGGACCGGCGGGCGAGGCGCGGCAAGGTGAGCGTGATCAGCAGGCCGGCGATCATCGCCGCCGCGGTGAGCAGGACGACGACGAACTCGCCGTCGGCCGTGGCGGCGCGCAGCGCCTGGCCGCTCTTGCCCGCGGTGCCGAGGTCGGCGATGACGGTGAAGACGGCCAGGCCGATGGCGTTGCCGATGTTGAGCGCGGTGGAGGCGATGCCGTTGGCCACGCCCTGCTCGTGGGCGGCGGTGCCGGTCGCGGCGGCGATCCACATGGCGGTCCAGACGACGCCCTGGCCGACGCCGGAGACGACGAGGCCGGGCACCAGCAGGCCGTAGCCGGCCTCGGCGTCGAACCCGAGCGCCAGGACGGCGGTGCCGGCCACGCCGACCGCGAAGCCGATCAGCAGCGTGGTGCGGGTGCCGATCCGGGTGGCCAGGCGTTCGCCGGCCTGGGTGCCGGCGGCGATGGCCAGGGAGGGGATGAGGAAGGCGAGACCGGTCTGCAGGGCGCTGTAGCCGTGGATGCTCTGCAGTAGCACGGTCAGGAAGTACGGCAGGACGCCGAAGGTGGCCATGTAGATGAAGGTCACCAGCATGCCGACGGTCAGGCTGCGGTTGCGGAACAGCCGGAAGGGCATGAGCGGGTCGGCGCTGCGGGCCTCGACCAGCGCGAAGACCGCCAGCAGCGCGGCGGCCAGCAGGAACGCGCCGGCCACCAGGGGGCTGCCCCAGCCCAGTTCGGGCCCCTCGACCAGGGCGAAGACCAGCAGGGTCGATCCGCCGGTGACGCTCAGCGCCCCCGGCACGTCGAACCTGCGCCGCTCCCCCCTGGCCGGGTCGCGCGGGATGACGGCCAGCGCGACCAGCGCGACCAGCCCGGCCAGCGGGACGTTGACGAAGAAGACGGCGGGCCAGCCGAAGTTCTGGGTCAGCAGGCCGCCGAGCAGGGCGCCGATGGTCAGCCCGCTGGCGCCGGCGCCGCCCCAGACCGCCAGCGCGCGGTTGCGCTGCGGGCCCTCGGCGAACAGGCTGTTGAGCAGCGCCAGCGTGGAAGGCAGCAGCAGCGCGCCGCCGATGCCCTGGATGGCGCGGGCCACGATGATGACGACGGGACCGCCGGCCAGCCCGCCCGCCAGCGAGGAGACGGCGTACAGGGCCAGGGCGAGCACGAACATGCGGCGGCGGCCGAGCAGGTCGGCCGCCCGGCCGCCGAGCAGCAGGAAGCCGCCGGCGAAGACGACGTAGGCGCTGACCACGAGCTGCTGGGTCTGGCCGGGGAAGCCCAGGTCGGCGCCGATCTTCGGGAGCGCGACGAAGACGATGTTGAGGTCGAGCGCGTAGATGAGCTGGGCCAGGGCCAGCAGCGCCAGGGTCCAGCCGAGCCGGGGCCTGGCCCGGCCGGCGGCTGGTGCGGACAGCGCGGATGGTGTGGACATGCGACGCCCTTCGGAGGGAGCTGGAACGACTGTACGCGGATATACGTACGATCGAACTATGCCACAGCGAGAGCCCTTTGTTCGACAATCGCGGTACAGTGGGACCATGGCCTTCCGTCATCCCGACCGCGACCAGATCCGCATCGAAGACGTGCTGTCGGCGCTGGGGAACGGCGTGCGCCTGGCCGTCGCGCGCGTCCTCGACGCCGGCGGCGAGCACAACTGCACGAGCGTCCTGAACACGCTCGGGATCACCGCGAAGTCGACCATGACCCATCACTGGCGGGTGCTGCGCGACAGCGGCGTCATCTGGCAGCGGCCCTCCGGGCGGGAGAACCTGCTCGTCCTGCGGCGCGAGGACCTGGACGCCCGCTATCCGGGCCTGCTCGACGCCATCCTGTCCGGCGCCCGCGCCGACGAGGCCCTGGAGCACGGCGACCGCCCGGCCTGATCGGCGGCGCCTACCCGTGTGACGCCTGTCACAGCGGAACCGTGACAGGCGGCCCAGGAACGTGCGCCCGGCCGCGCCCATGCTGGCGGGCATGGAACGCATCACACCCCACGCGGTGGCCCTCAGCGGCCTGCGCAAGAGCTACGGCGACCGGCCGGCGGTCGCCGGGATCGACCTGCTGATCGCGCCCGGCGAGGTCGTGGCGCTACTCGGCCCCAACGGCGCGGGCAAGTCCACGACCGTCGACCTCCTGCTCGGCCTCACCCCGCCCGACTCCGGCGACATCGCCCTCTTCGGCCAGGACCCGCGCCGGGCGCTCGCGGCCGGCCTCGTGGGCGCCATGCTCCAGGAGGTCACCCTGCTGGAGGACGCCACCGTAGGCGAGATCCTCACCATGATCGCCTCGATGCACCGCACGCCGATGCCCGTGGACCAGGCGTTGCGCCTGGCCGGCATCGGCGATCTCGCGCGGCGGCGGGCGGCCAGGCTGTCGGGCGGGCAGACGCAGCGCGTACGCCTGGCCATGGCGCTGGTGCCCGACCCCGGCCTGCTGGTGCTGGACGAGCCCACGGCGGCGATGGACGTGACGGCGCGGCGCGAGTTCTGGCACGCGATGGGCGAGTTCGCCGCCACGGGCCGCACCGTGCTGTTCACCACCCACTACCTGGAGGAGGCCGAGGCCCACGCCGACCGGGTCGTGCTCATGCGGGAGGGCACGATCGTCGCCGACGGGCCGGTGGGCGCGGTCATGGCGCGGGTGGGCGGCCGGACGGTGACCGCGCTCGTCCCCGGGGCCCGTCCGGCGGAGCTGCTGGCGCTGCCCGGCGTGGTGGACGCCCGGCCGGCCGGCGACGGCCACCGGGTCGCGTTGCGCTGCTCCGACTCCGACGGCGCGCTGCGCGCGCTGCTGGCCCGCCACCCCGGCGCCCGCGACGTCGAGATCCGCTCGGCGAGCCTGGAGGAGGCGTTCGTGCTGCTGACGGGCGCGGGCCGCACCGGCGAGGAGGTGGCGGCGCGATGAGGGGCGGCTACCTGCGCTTCGAGATCAGGCGGGCGGTGCGGGACTCCAGGTTCCTGGTGTTCGCCGTGGCGCTCCCGGTGGGGCTGTTCGTGCTGCTGTCGCACCTGTACCAGAGTCAGGGGGCCACGCCCGCGTACCTGATGGGCGGGCTGGCGGCGTTCGGGGCGTTCAAGGCGGCGCTGGACACCGGCGCGCGCACGGCCGTGGAGCGGGGCGCGGGCTGGCAGCGGCAGCTCCGGCTGACGCCGCTGTCCGGCGCGGGCTACTTGGTGGCCAAGGGTGCTGTGGCGATGCTGGTGGCGCTGCCGCCGGTCGTGGGGGTGGCGCTGGTGGCCGCGCTCACCGCCGACGTGCGCCTGCCCTTCGCCGGGTGGGCGCAGGCGGTGTTCGGGATCTGGCTAGGCACGGCGCCGTTCGCGCTGCTCGGGCTGCTCGTCGGGCAGCTCTGCTCGGCGCGGAACGTGCAGACCTACCAGGGCGGGCTGCTGCTCCTGCTCGGCTTCGTCGGCGGGCTGCTGATCCCGGTCGCCTCCTTCCCGCCGGTGCTGGCGGGGGTGGCCAGGGTGCTGCCGAGCTACTGGCTGGCCGAGATCGGGCACGGCGCCGTGTCCGGCTCCGGCCGGCTGGGGTCGGCGCCGGCGGTGCTGGCGGCGTACACGGTGGCGCTGGGCGTGGCCGTCATCGCGCGCTACCGGCGTGACGGCGCCCGTGGCTGACCGTCCCCAGGCTGGTCGCTCCCAGGCTGGTCGTTCCCACGCTGACCGTCCCCAGGCTGATCGTCCTTAGGCTGGCGGGCATGGAACGTGCGTGGCCCTCGTGGCGTCCGCAGCGCGACGAGTCCCAGCGGTGGCGGTGGGCGCGCGGCCTGGCGGTGCTGGCCGGGCTGCTGGTCTGGCCCTTGTGGGAGGCGTTCCGGCCGGGGCGCGGCCCGCTGGCCGTCGTGCTGGCGCTGGCGTACGCGGCGAGCTGGATCGCCGCCATGGCGTACGGCGTGACGTGGACGCCCAGGACCAGGATCGCGCTGCTGGTGTGGCTGTCCGCCCTCGGCGTGTCCGTGCCGGCGGCCCACGGCGGCGAGCCGCTTGCGCTGCTGGGCTTCACCCTGAGCGCGGCCGCCTGGCTGCTGCCCACCGTCTGGGCGCTGATGCTGGCCGGGGCGGCGGCGGTGATCCGGCTGCTCACCCTGTACGGCGCGGCGGGCGCCCTGTCGTGGGAGCTGCTCCCGCCCGTGCTGACCCAGATCGTGACCCCGGTCGCGGTGCTGCTGCTGATCCGCCTGCTCGTCCAGCTCGGCCAGGCCAACAAGGAGATCGAGGCGCTGGCCACCGCCGCCGAGCGCGAGCGCCTGTCCCGCGACCTGCACGACGTGCTCGGCCACAGCCTCACCACGATCACCGCCAAGGCGGGGCTGGCCCGCCGCCTGCTGGAGCGCGGCGCCGATCCCGGGCTCGCGCTCGCCGAGGTCCGCGACGTGGAACGGCTCTCCCGGCAGGCGCACGCGGAGATCCGCGCCACGGTCTCGGGCTCGCGCAGGCCGTCCCTGACGGCGGAGCTGAGCGGGGTCCGGGCCGCGCTGCGGGCGGCGGGCATCGGCGCGGTGCTGCCCGAGAGCGTGGATCAGGTGGCCGAGGACCTCAGGGAGCCGTTCGCGTACGTGCTGCGCGAGGGCGTCACGAACGTCATCCGGCACAGCGGCGCCACCCGCTGCGAGGTCACCCTGACCGAGACCAGCCTGGAGATCCGCGACAACGGCCACGCCACCGCCGCCGGTGCCGCCGGTGCCGCCGCCACGGGCGCCGCCGGGCGACCGCCGGGCAGCGGCCTGGCGGGCAGCGGTCTGGCGGGCAGCGGTCTGGCGGGGCTGGCGGAGCGGCTCCGCGCGGTGGGCGGCCTGCTGGAGGCGGGCCCGCTGCCTCAGGGCGGCTTCCTACTCCGGGCGAGCCGCGCATGACCGGGCTCCGGGGGGCGCGCATGACCGCGCTCCGGCGTTCGGGCGAGCGGCGCATGACCGGGCTCCGGACGGGGCGCGCATGACCGGGCTCCGGCGTTCGGGCGGGCCGCGCATGACCGGGCTCCCGCTCCTGGGGAGCCGCGCATGATCAGGCTCCTGCTCGCCGATGACCAGGCGCTGGTACGGGGCGCGCTCGCCGCGATGCTCGCCCTCGAACCCGACATCGAGGTCGCCGCCCAGGCCGCGACGGGCGAGGAGGCGCTGGAGGCGGCGCTGCGCACCCGGCCCGACGTCGCGCTGATCGACGTGCAGATGCCCGGCATGGACGGCCTGGCCCTGACCGAACGCCTGCGCCTCGCCCTGCCGTCGTGCCGGGTCGTCATCTGCACCACGTTCGGACGGCCCGGCTACTTCACCCGGGCGATGCGGGCCGGCGCGTCCGGTTTCGTGGTGAAGGACTCCTCGCCCGAGCACCTGGTCGACACGGTCCGCCGCGTGCACGCGGGCCTGCGGGTCGTGGACCCGGCGCTGGCGGCCGAATCGCTGACCAGCGGGGCCAGTCCCCTGACCGCCCGCGAGCGCGACGTGCTGCGCGTGGCGCGGCGCGGCGGGACCGTCGCAGAGATCGCCAGGGCGCTGAGCCTGTCCAACGGGACGGTGCGCAACCACCTGTCGGCGGCCATCGGCAAGCTCGGCGCGGCCACCCGCACGGAGGCCGCCCTGATCGCGGAGGAACGCGGCTGGCTGTGACGCCGGACGAGCCGAATACCCTTCGCATCATGATCACGTCGAATGCGGCCGGGGAGCCTGATCCCGTTCGAGGGGGCGCCTTCTACGACGCGCCCCAGGTGCTGGAGCGCTACCTGCGGCACCGCCACAGCGGAACGCGCAGCCCCAACCACGTCATGGAGGAACCGGCGCTCTTCGACGAACTGGGCCCGGTCTCCGGCCTGCGCGTGCTGGACCTCGGCTGCGGTGACGCCGCCATCGGCCGGACCCTGCTCGCCTCAGGCTGCCGCGGCTATCTCGGCATCGACGGCTCGGCCGAGATGGTCCGAGCGGCCACCGCCACCCTCCAAGGCACCCCGGGCCGCGTGGAACGGATGGACATCGAGGCGTTCTCGGCCCCGCCGCACACCTTCGATCTGATCGTCTCCCGGCTGGCGTTGCACTACGTCGAGGACCTCGACCCCGTGCTGGCGGCCTGCCGGCGTGCGCTGGCCCCGGGCGGGCGGCTGCTGGTCACGGTCGTCCATCCCGTCATCACCTCCCACGAGACCCCTCGGGGCGCGAAGGAGGCGCGCACCGACTGGGTCGTGGACGACTACTTCGACACCGGCCCGCGCCGGCGCGACTGGATGGGCGACACCGTCACCTGGTACCACCGCACCGTCGAGGACTACGTCACCGCCCTGACCCGCGCGCGCTTCGCCGTCACCGCGCTGCGCGAGTGCGCCCCACGTCACGATCGTCTCGACGGTGACCCGGCCGAGTTCGCCCGCCGCCGGCGCGTGCCCCTGTTCCTCCTCCTGGCCGGTTCGATCATGGGGGCGTGAGGGCGGGTCAGTCGTCGATCGCCTGGTAGAGGGTGGTCCAGAAGTCGTGGATGGCCCGCACCGAGTCCGGGGTGGCCGCGTCATCTGCCGCCTTCGCGGAGCTGTTCGAGGCGTTCAGCGAGTGACGGGCTACGTGGCGGTTGGAGCGCCGGTCTCGGGCGTGGTGAAGTAGGCGGCGGTCTCGGCGTCCGTCGGGTAGTACGACTCGATCGCGACCTCGTCCAAGGTGATGTCCATCGGGGTGCCGAACGTGGTGGTGGTCGAGAACAGCCGCAGCTCCCGTCCCCCGAAATTGAAGATCATCGGGACCGTGACCTCGGATGCGAGCGGGTGGCTCGCGTCGTCTCGGCCGGGCGCCAGTAGTTCCTCGTAGAGCGCGGTGAGCTCGGGGTCGGGGGCGGCGGCGAGCCGGCGCGTGATCCGGGTGCGGAGCAGTGAGCGCACCTCGGCCAGGTTGACGATGTGCGGGGCGAGCCCGCGCGGGTCCAGCCCCAGCCTCAGCATGTTGATCGGCGGCCGGAGCAGGTGGGGGGCGACGTGCGCGAGGAAGGGGTCGATGGCGCGGTTGGTCATCACGATGTTCCACCGGCGGTCGATGACCAGCGCCGGGTACGGCTCGTGCGCGCGCAGCACCCTCGCGACCGCGTCCCAGGCCGCCGACAGCGCCTGCCCGTCGAGCGGGCGCTCGGCGTAGCGGGGCGCGAAGCCGGCGGCGAGCAGCAGCCGGTTGCGCTCCCGTAACGGCACGTCGAGCTGGGCGGCGAGCCGAAGGATCATGTCGGCGCTCGGGTTGGACTTGCCGGTCTCCACCAGGCTGACGTGACGGGCCGAGACGTCGGCGGCGATCGCCAGATCGAGCTGGCTGAGCCCGCGACGCCGCCGCCAGTGCCGCAACATCTCCCCCACCGTGCGCATGGCCGCCGATGCTACTCCTCACCCGGCGGAACGCCATGACATGCGATTTCATCGACAGCCGTCCCGACGACGGCGACACTTGCTGCCCATGACCACACAGAGCACCACCCCGGACAACAAGAGCATCGTCCAGCGGGCGCTGACGGCACTGGTCGCGACGGGCGACGTCGATGCGCTGGCGCCGCTGCTGAGCGACGCCTTCCTCCATCACCGGCCGGATGCGACCTCCTCAACCAAGACCGAATGGCTCGCCGCCGTACGCGCCGCGCTCCCCCCGCTCGCCGGCATGCAGGTCGACATCCGGCACGTGCTGGCCGACGGCGACCACGTCGTGATGCACTCACTGCGCCGGCTCCCGGGCGGCGGGCCGGAGATCGCGGTCGTCGACATCTGGCGGATCGCCGACGGCCTGATCGCCGAGGCGTGGGAGATCATCGAGCCGGTGGCCCAGGCGGCCGCCCACCTGGTGTGGTGGGAACCGGGTGACCGCTGACCCGGCCGAGCCTCGGCCGTCCGCGTCGCGCGGGGTCCGGAATCGTTTCGACTAGGATCGGGCCATGCCCCTGACCATGGACGACGTCACCTGGTTCGAGACGTCCAGGCCGCGCCTGGAGGCCATCGCCTACCGCCTCCTCGGCTCAGCGGGCGAGGCCGAGGACGCCGTGCAGGAGACGTTCCTGCGCTGGCAGGCCGCCGACGTCGACCGCATCGAGGTCCCCGAGGCCTGGCTGACGAAGGTCCTCACCAACCTGTGCCTCAACCAGCTCACCTCCGCGCGGGCGCGGCGCGAGACCTACGTGGGCCGGTGGCTCCCCGAGCCGCTGCTCGCCGGCGACCCGATGCTCGGCCCCGCCGAGACCGCCGAGCAGCGCGATTCGGTCTCGTACGCCGTCCTCACCCTCATGGAGCGCCTGTCCCCCAACGAGCGCGCCGTGTACGTGCTGCGGGAGGCCTTCGACTACCCGCACCGGGAGATCGCCGAGATCCTCGACATCACCGAGGCCGCCAGCCAGCAGATCTTCCACCGCGCCAGGAAGCACGTCGCCGACGGCAAGGCCCGTGCCGAGATCGACGAGGCCGCCGCCCGGCGGGTCGTCGAGGAGTTCCTGGTGGCCGCCGCCAGCGGCCGGACCGAGCCGCTCGTCCGTCTGCTCGCCGGCGACGCCATCGCCGTGGGCGACGGCGGCGGGAAGATCCCGGCCCGGGTCAAGCCGTTCGAGGGCGCCATGGCGGTCGCCACGTTCCTGCGGGGCCTGTTCAGACCCAGCGACGCCAAACGCGCCATGGTCGGCGGCACACCCGAGATCTACGCCTGGACCGCCAACGGCGACCCCGCCGTCGTGGCCGTCGTGGACGGCCGGGTCGTCGCCGTCATGTGCCTGGAGGTCGGCGCCGAGGGCATCACCGCGTGCCGCAGCCAGGTCAACCCCGACAAGCTCGCCCGCGCCACCGCCCAGTGGGCGGCCGGCGAGCACGGAGAGCCGCTGTCCTCCTCCTGGTGAGTCCTCTTCCTGGTGACCGCGGTGTGAGGCGCCTCACACCGCGGACCTGTCAGGAAACGGCGGGCCGCCCGGTTCAAGGGGCGAACCCCCGCGAGACAGGAGCAAGCACATGCGGCACCGCATCGTCGTCCTCGGAGCCGGATACGCCGGGGCCTTCGCCGCCGGCCGCCTCGCCAGGCGGCTGCACCCCGAGGACGTCGCCATCACCCTCGTCAACACCGAGCCCGACTTCGTCGAACGCGTCCGCATGCACCAGCTCGCCGCCGGCCAGGACCTCAAGCCGCGGCCGTTCGGCGAGATGTTCGCGGGCACCGGCGTCGAGCTGAGGCAGGCGCGGGTCACCGGCATCGACGTCGACCGCAAGACCGTCACCGTCACCGCCGCGCGCGACGCCACGACGACCGCGCCCGCTCCCGGCGCCGAAGAGCTCCCCTACGACACCCTCGTCTACGCCCTCGGCAGCGGCTGGAACCCCCAGAGCGTCCCCGGCGCCGCCGAGCACGCCCACGAGATCGCCGGCCGCGCCGGAGCGCTGCGGCTGCGCGAGCGCCTGGCCCGCCTCGACGCCGGAGGCCGCGTGGTCGTCGTCGGCGGCGGGCTCACCGGCCTGGAGGCCGCCACCGAGATCGCCGAGGCCCGCCCGGACCTCCGCGTCGCCCTCGCCACCCACGACGCCCTCGGCGACTGGCTCTCGCCCAAGGGCCGCGCCCACCTGCGGACGGTCCTCGGCGGGCTCGGGATCACCGTGCACGAGCACGCCGCCGTCACCGGCGTCGAGGCCGACCGCGTCGTCACCGCCGACGGCAGGGCCATCCCGGCCGAGGTCACCGTGTGGACCGCCGGCTTCGCCGTCCACCCGATCGCGCGGGCCAGCGCCCTGGAGGTCAGCGGCACCGGCCAGATCGTCGTCGACGCGACCATGCGCTCGGTCTCCCACCCGGACGTGTACGCCATCGGTGACGCGGCCCTGGCGATGGGCCCCGGCGACAAGCCGCTGCGGATGTCGTGCGCCTCGGGCGTCCCGACCGCCTGGCAGGCCGCCGACGCGATCGCGGCGCGCCTGACCGGCGGGAAGCTGCCGAACACGTCGCCGCGCTACTTCAACCAGTGCGTCTCGCTGGGCCGCAAGCAGGGCCTGATCCAGTTCGTCACCGCCGACGACCGCGCCGTGCCGGCCGTCCTGACGGGACGGCTCGCCGCCGTCTACAAGGAGCTGGTCTGCAGGAGCGCCGCCTGGAGCGTCGCCAACCCGACGTTCGCGCTGCCGGGCCGGCGCCGCCGCGTCACGAGGCGGCGGGCCGCGGCGGGCTCGGCCGTCACGGCGCCGGCGCGGAGCACGCCGTCCGCGCGGTGACGGCCGCCCGGGGCGGCTACGGGTTGTGGAAGGCGACCTCGGGGTTCGCCGGGGACGGCCCGTCGAGCAGCGGCTGCTTCCCGCCCTCAGGTGCGGGTCGAAGAACGCGCCGAGGGTCCCTCGGGAACGGTCAGAAGACGTTCTTCAGGAACGGCAGCAGCGCCTCGGCCGTGCGCTCCGGGAACTCCGACATCGGGTAGTGGCCCGCGTCCGCCATCACGACGGCCTGCCCGCGCAGCAGCGACGCCTGGGCCCGCGCCTCCGCCGCCGGGTCGGGGAAGTCGGGGTCCTTGCCGCCCATGAGGACCAGAGCCGGGCAGCGCACCTGGCCGACGGCCTGCTCGGCGTCGAGCTCGCGGTTGAGGAGCATGGCGCGCATCGCCTCGCGCCGGCTCCGGTCGCGCAGCATGGCCACCAGCCGGGCGCGGTGCTCGGCCAGGTCGGCGGGCTTGGCGGTGCGGTGCGCCATCGCGTAGTAGCCGCTCCACAGCCGCGGGGACGCGGCGATCAGCCTGAGCAGCGCGCGGACGGCGACGTTGAGCGGGACGGCTCTGACGAATCCGTCGATCGGGACGACGCCGGCCACCCGCTCGGGCGTCTCGGCGGCGGCGTGGATGATCGCGCCCCCGGCGTAGGAGTTGCCGAGCAGGACGGCCCCGGGCGCGTCCAGCTCCTCCAGCAGGGCCACGATGTCGCCGCCCACCGCGGCCTGGGAGTAGTCGTCCCACCCCGCCGACGACTCGCCGTGGCCGCGCAGGTCCGTCGTCACCACCCGGTAGCCGGCCTCCACCAGCGGCGGGCGCAGCGACCGGTAGGCCGCGCGGGTGTCCCCCAGGCCGGGTACGCACACGACGAGCGGCCCCTGGCCGGCGCTGTCGTAGGCCAGGCGGCCGCCCGGCACGTCAACGAACATCTCGGCGCGCCTAGGTGAGGACGTCGACGGCCAGGCCGAGCACGAGCAGCAGCGCCATGACGCCGCCGGAGAGCGTGGCGCGCCAGGTGATCGGGGCGCGCCGCCGTACCGAGCGGAAGTACAGGACGGCGCCGGCCACCAGCAGGACCCCTTCGACGACGGCCGTGGCCCACGGAGCCCGCCACAGCCCGAGACCGAGCAGCGGCAGGTCGCCGGCGTTGCCGGGCAGCAGCGGCAGGTCGGCGCGGTGGACGAGCAGGTCGAGCAGCCAGTGGCTGAACGTCGTCGCGCCCAGCACCCAGCCGGCCCGGCGGCCCCACCGCCAGGCGCCGAGCCCGCCGTACAGGGCCGACAGCAGCAGCGCGCCCAGCAGCGAGTGGGTGTAGCTCGCGTCGATCAGCGCCTCGCCGTAGGTGCCCGGGGCGACGGCGCGGAAGGACTCGATCCCGCCCGCCAGGTACAGGACCACGAAGACCACGTCCAGGAACTGCGTGGCGAGCATGAGCGACCACAGCGGGACGCGCGGCTGGGACGCCTTGACCGCGGCGGCCAGACCGAAGTGTCCGACGAACATCTCAGTGCCCCTTTCCGGAGGTGGGCTCGGCGGCGCGGGTGGCCCACTGGTCGAGCCACCCGCACAAAGCGGCAAATAACACCAGAAAGATCAGGAAATCCACGATTATCTCCCTAAGTCGGCCGAGGCATCCGCGCATGGAGCGCGGCTCCGTACGGACCGCGTCTCACACAGGACGACGCTAGGGATCGGGACCGTCCGCCCGGTATCGGACGAATGTCTGGTGCGCCCTCTGGCGGCCCGTCCAGGGCCGGGACGCTACATTCTGATGGTGCTGGTGGGGCGGGAACGGGAACAGGCGGAGATCGCGGCGCTGATCGCGCGGGCCGCGGCCGGCCGCAGCGGCAGCCTGATCCTGCGCGGCGAGCCCGGCATCGGCAAGTCCGCGCTCCTCGACCACGCCGCCCGCACGGCGCCCGGCCTGCGGCCGCTGCGCGGCACCGGCATCGAGACCGAGGCCGAGCTGCCGTTCGCGGCGCTCCACCTGCTGCTGCGCCCGGCCCTCGACCGGATCGACCGGCTGCCCGCGCCGCAGGCCAGGGCGCTGGAGGGTGCCTTCGGCCGCGCCGCCGCCCCCGAGGACCGCTTCCTCATCGGCCTGGCCGCCCTGTCCCTGCTCACCGAGCTGGCCGAGGACGGCCCGCTGCTGTGCCTCATCGACGACGCCCAGTGGATGGACCGGCCGTCGGCCGACGCGCTGCTGTTCGCGGCCCGGCGGCTGCACTCGGAAGGGATCGCGCTGCTGTTCGCGGCCCGCGACGCCTTCCCCGCGCACGGGGTGCCGCAGCTGCGGCTGGAAGGTCTCGACCGGCGGGCCGCCGGCGACCTGCTGCGCGAGCACACGCCCGGTCTGGGCCCCGCCGTACGCGACAGGGTCCTCGCCGCGAGCGGCGGGAACCCGCTCGCCCTGATCGAGCTGCCCCGGATGGCGGAGGCGTTGCGGCACGCGCCGGACGAGCTGCCGCTGCCGGAGCGCATCCAGGAGGCGTACGAGGTGCGGATCGCCGTCCTGCCGCCGGGCGCCCAGACGATGCTGCTGGTCGCCGCCCTGGACGACGCCGGGGATCTCGACGTCGTCCTGCGCGCGGCCGGGATGCTGGGGCTCGACGCCGCCGCCCTGGGCCCGGCCGAGCGCGCCGGTTTCCTGTCCACGACCGGCGGGCGCCTGGCCTTCGGCCACCCGCTGATGCGTACGGCGGCGGCCCGGCGGGCGGCCTACGACGAGCGGCTGGCCGCGCACCGCGCCCTGGCCGCGGCGCTCGACGACGAGCAGGACGCCGACCGCCGCGCCTGGCACCTGGCCGCCGCCGTGACCGGCCGCGACGAGCCGATCGCCGCCGCGCTCGAACAGGCGGCGGGCCGCGCCCGCGAACGCGCCGGCCACGCCGCGGCCGCCGCCGCCCTGGAACGGGCCGCCCGGCTCACCCCCGCCCTGGCCGAACGCGCCCGGCGGCTGGCCCTGGCGGCCGAGTCCGCCGCCGACGCCGGCGACCTGGAGCACGCCCAGGTCCTGGCCGAGCAGGCCCGGCGCATCGGCGACGACCCGCTGACCCTCGCCCGCCTGGCGGGGCTGCGCGGCCGGATCGCCTTCGACCGCGGCGCGGTCCACGACGCCCACCGGATCCTGCTCGACGGCGCCGCCTCCATCGCGGAGCCGGACCGCAAGGGCGCGGCGCTGCTGCTGCTCGACGCGGTGCGCAACGCCTGGTACCTCAGCGACCCGGCGGCCGTCGGCGACTCCGCGGCCCGGCTGGCGGCGCTGCCACTGACGCCGCAGGACGGGCTCGACGGGTTCGTCGGGGCGGCCCGCGCGATGGCCGACTTCCTGGCCGGCGACCTGGACCGGGCGCTGCCGCCGTTTCGCGAGCTCATCGCCGTGGCCGCGGCCATCCCCTCCGGCCTGGCCGCGCTGCGGATCCACATCTGCTCGCTGGCCGGGATCTCGGGCGACTTCGACAACGGGCTGGCCATCGCCCACTCGGTGATCGGGGAATGCCGCGCCGACGGCCTCATCGGGCTGCTGCCGCTCGGCCAGGCGGTGCTGGCGATCCACCAGATGTACCTCGGGCGGTTCCGCGACGCCCGCACCACCGCGACCGAGGGCCGCCGCCTGGCGGGCGACATCGGCCAGACGCACCGCATCGCGCACTTCGACAGCGTCCTGGCCATGGTGGCCGCCGTCGAGGGCCGCGAACCCGACTGCCGCGAGCTGGCCGAGCGGACGATCGCGCACGTCAGCACCCATCCGGTGGCGACGATCGTCGGCTGGGCCGAGTGGGCGCTCGGGCTGCTGGAGCTCGGGCAGGGCCGCTTCGAGGTCGCGCTGGAACGGTTCGAGGCCGCCGCCCGCGGGCCGCTGCGGCACCAGATCATGCCCTTCTACTTCGCTCCCGACCAGATCGAGGCCGCCGTACGGCTGGGCCTGCCGGGCCGCGCCGCCGAGCCGCTCGCCCGCTTCGAGTCCTGGGCGACGGCGGCCGGCCATCCGTGGGCGCGGGCCGTCCTGCACCGCTGCCGCGCCCTGCTCGCCGACGACGAGCAGGCGGCCGAGCAGCACTGGGAGCGGGCCGCGCGGGCGCACGCCGAGGCGAACCGGCCGTTCGAACGGGCGCGCACCGACCTGTTGCACGGCGAGTGGCTGCGCCGCGCCCGCCGCAAGAGCGAGTCGCGGACCCGGCTGCGCTCGGCGCTGGAGACCTTCGAACGCGCCGGCGCCGCCCCCTGGGCCGAGCGGGCGCGCGCCGAGCTGCGCGCGGCGGGCGAGACGGTGACGCGAGCCGCCCCCGACCTGGCCGCCGCGCTCTCACCACAGGAGTTGCAGGTGGTACGCCTGGCGGCCACGGGCGTCACCAACCGGGAGATCGCCGCGCAGCTGTTCCTCAGCCCCAAGACCGTCAGCCACCACCTGTACCGCGCCTTCCCCAAGCTCGGCGTCACCACCCGCACCGAACTCGCCCGCCTCGACCTGGGCTGAACCGGACGCGCGTGCTGCGCCCGCCGTCCCCCTGGAGCACGGACTCGATTCGTGGCCCCTGTCGAGGCCGACGCCGCGGACCCGCCATGTGATAGCTTCAGCGGCGCCGTGCACCGCATCGAACCGGAGGAGGTGAGACCGATCAACGCTGTGACAGGTCGGAGCTCCCTCCCTCGCATGGCCTAGGGAGCGCCCGCGCAAGCCCCATCCCGAAAGGCTTGAGACGCAGATGCGCTTCACCACCCGGACGTCGGCCGACGGCGTCACCGAACGATCCTTCACCTTCGGCGAGATCCCCGGCGTGCTGTGGACGCCGGACGGAGCCGAACCCGGCGCCCTGGTCCTCATCGGGCACGGCGGCGGACAGCACAAGCTGGCCCCCGGCGTGACGGCCCGCGCCGTCCGGCTGGCGGCCGAGTGCGGGTTCGCGGCGGCGGCCATCGACGCCCCCGCTCACGGCGGCCGCCCCAAGAGCGCCGAACACGAGCGCGTCATCACCGAGATGCGGGAGCGCATGGCCGGCGCCGGCGACCCGCTCCCCCTCCTGGCCGAACTCCACACGCTGCTGGCCGCCCAGACCGTCCCGGAATGGCGCTCGGTCCTGGACGCGCTCGGCGATCTCGGTCCGGTGGGTTACTGGGGCATGTCGCTGGGCTGCGCCCTCGGCATTCCGCTGGTCGCCGCCGAGCCGCGTGTCCGCGCGGCGGTGCTGGGGTTGAGCGGCACGTCCCTGGCCTCGGCCGAGGCCGCCGCGCGGGTGACCGTTCCCGTGCAGTTCCTGGTGCAGTGGGACGACGAGCGGGTCCCGCGCGCGGACGCGCTGGCGCTGTTCGACGCCCTGGCCTCGGGCGACAAGACGCTGCACGCCAACCCCGGCAAGCACGAGGACGTCCCGGCCTTCGAGGCCGACGACGCGGTGCGCTTCTTCACCCGCCATCTGGCCTGATCCCGCCGCACCGGCCGAGGCGGCGGACGGCGCGCTCCCCTCCGTACGGCACAGCGGTCCGCCCGGCTGGGCGCCCGGGTGGCGCCCGGCCACGTCGCGCAGACCCACGCCCGGCCCGACCTGCACGGCCGCACCCCCGCCGGCTTCGACCGCTTCCTCACCTTCGGCGTCGACGGAACCGTCCACGAGGTGGTGAAGGAGACCGGCGGGCAGATAGCGGCGGCCGCGGTCGGCGATCCGGGCGGCGGGTGATCGGGCAGGGGAAGGGCCTGGCCCCGGGATGTGGTGCGTGCCGGACGCGGCCGGCCCGCCTGGTTCAGTCCCGGAGGGTGGCGAGCCAGTCGGTCAGCAGGCGGTTGACCTCGTCGGGGCGCTCCTGCTGGATCCAGTGGCCGCAGCCGTCCAGGAGGTGGGAGGCCGACAGGCCGGGGAGGGTGGTGGGGTAGGCGTCGATGGCGTCGGACATCCAGGTGGTGGAGGCGTCCAGGGCGCCGCCGATGAACAGGGACGGCTGCTTGATCGGGGCTCCGCGGTGCGGGGCGAGGTCCTCCCAGTCCCGGTCCATGTTGCGGTAGCGGTTGAGTGCGCCGGTGATCCCCGTACGCTCGAACTCCCCGGCGTAGACGTCGAGGTCGTCCTCGCCCAGCCAGGCCGGGAGGACCCCTGTGGGGAAGCGGTCACGCAGCCGGCCGCCGTCGCGGGCGACGAAGTGCGGGTCGGGCTCGCCCTGGGCGGGCATGGTGTCGGCGGACAGAGCCGCGTAGAAGCCCGCGAGCCAGCCCCGGACGTCGGGCTCGATCTCCGCCTCGGCGCGCCCGGGCGTCTGGAAGTAGGAGACGTAGAACTCCTGCTCGGGCCCGCCGATCCGGCCGAAGACGTCGGTGGGGCGGGGGCCGCCGGGCGGCGCGTAGGGGACGCTCAGCAGGGCGACGGCGCGGAAGACCTCGGGGTGGAGCAGGGCGGAGGCGGAGGCGATGTTGGAGCCCCAGTCGTGGCCGACGACCACCGCGTTCTCCTCGCCGAGGGCGCGCACAACGGCGACGTTGTCCTCCACCAGGTCGAGCATCCGGTAGGCGTCGGCCGCCTCCGGCTTGGAGGAGCGGCCGTAGCCACGCACGTCGATCGCCACCGCCCGGTGGCCGGCCGCGGCGAGGGCCGGGAGCTGGCGGCGCCAGGAGTACCAGGACTCGGGGAAGCCGTGCACGAGCAGGACCAGCGGGCCGGTGCCCTGCTCGACCAGGTGCAGGCGCCCGGCCGGGGCCTCGACGGTGCGGTGGCGGAGCTCGGCGGTCGGCTCGGGCTGCATGGGCTTCTCCTCGGTTCGCGGGCGGAGGCGTTACCCATCGATCATGCGGCGCGGCACCCGCCCGACGCGATCAGCGTTGCCATTCTGGCAAACTCACAGGACAGAGCGGTGGAGCGGCATGGCGGGAAGGAGCGGCGAAGGTGGCAGGCGACGACGTGGACGGCACGCTGGCCGCGATGGGACCCCGGTTGCGGGCCGCGCGCGAGCACCACGGCGCGACGCTCGCCGGTGTCAGCTGCGCGACCGGCATCTCGGCCAGCACGCTGTCCCGGATGGAGACCGGCCGGCGCAAGCCCACCCTGGAGGCGCTGCTGCAGCTGTCGAAGGAGTACGGCGTCTCCCTGGACGAGCTGGCCGGCACCGCGCGCGCCCGCCCGGCCGAGCCGCGGGCCACGGCGCCGCTGAGCTTCGGGGATGACAAGGTGGTGCTGCCGTTGACCCGGTACGTCGGCGGCCTGCACGCCCACAAGCACGTCCTGCCCGCCCTCCAGGACCCGCCCGCGCGGCCCCGTCAGGTCTCCCACGACGGCTACGAGTGGCTGTGCGTCCTGTACGGGCGGCTGTGGCTCGCGCTCGGCGGCCAAGATCTCGTCCTGACCCCCGGGGACGTCGCCGAGTTCGACACGCGCACCCCGCACGGGGTGGCGAACGCCGGACTCGGCGGACCGGTGGAGTATCTGATCATGTTCGGACCGCAGGGAGAGCGCCTACGGCCGCGCACCCCTCCGGCCGCCGTCCCCGGGAACCGCCCGCCCCATCGTGCCCAGGCCGGCCGCGAGGCGCGACCATAGGATCCGCAACCCGTTCCGGGCTCCGGAGGCGTTCGACAGGCTCGTCGCCACCAATCTCAAGGGACCGTTCTTCCTGATCAGAGCATTGCTGCCGCTCTTGTCACGGCAAGCCTCGGTCATCCTCGTCGGCTCCGTCTCCGCGTACATCGGGCACGAGAACGCGGCGGTCTACGGCGCCGCCAAGGCGGGCCTGCTGTCGTTCTCCCGCGGACTGACCTATGAGCTGAGGGATCGGGGCATCCGGGTCAACGGGCTCAGCCCGGGGCCGACCTTCACGGACGCGTTCGCCTCGCTCGGCCCCGAGCGGCAGGCCGCGATCTACGACGAACTCCGGCAGACCGTGCCGCTGCATCGCATCGGCACCGCCACCGAGCTGGCGAAGGCGGCCGTCTACCTCGCTTCCGACGAGTCCGCGTACACCGCGGGCACCGTCCTGCGCGTCGATGGCGGCATCGGAGAGCTCGCCTACTGACCTCACCGCCCGCCCCGAGCCCGGCAGGACCGTCGGCCCGGCCCGCGAGCCGCGCTCCGCGGGGTGGCGGTCACGCTCGTGCAAGCGACTCGCTGGACGTCGCGGCTTTCCGCTCGCCCACCACCAGCGAGGCGCACCGGCCGCCGTCCCCCGGATCTCAGCGGCCGGGTGATCGTGCCCTGCCGCGGTCACACCTTCGGGTACGACCCGAGCCACGGCAGCGTGCGCGGCCGGGCATCCTCACGGATCCACGTGATCCGTCATCCGTCCAGCAGACCCGCCGGGACGACGGTCTCGTGGCGGTCCCGCCTGGTGTGCATGTCCCAGAGGATGTCCGCCAGCTCGGCGGGGTCGGCGGCCGGCATGTCCGGCACCGGTTCGCCCTGGGCGCGGCGGCGCTCGTAGTCGGCCTCGACAGGGGTGCCGGCGATGCGGGCGCCGATGTAGAGCGCGCCCACATGGACGCCCTTGCCGGCGACCTCGGCCGCCAGCGACTGGAGGTAGTTGCGCTGGGCTGCCAGGACCGTGGGCCAGCCGCTCATGTTCGGCCGGCCCCGGACGGCGGCGGCCCCCTGGGCGCTGAGGATCGCGCCGTCGCCCCGCTCGACCATGGCGGGCAGGAACTCCCGGACCAGGGCCAGGAGCGTGTCCATCGTGATCGGCATGCGTTCCCGGAGCAGCTCGGGGGTGAGGCCGACGGCGGGGACGAACATGGGGCCCGCGGAGGCCGGGCCGTAGTAGAAGGCCGTGGGGTCGCCGACGCACGCGCGGATCCGCGCGGCGAGCGCCGGGACGTCGCCGGTCCGGGCCAGGTCGGCGGTGACCACGTGCGCCGTGACGCCGCCGGCCGTCAACTCCCGGGCGAGCGCCTCCAGAGGCTCCCGGCGGCGGGCGACCAGGACGACCTCGTACCCCTCCTTGCCGTAGCGGCGGGCGACGGCCTGGCCGACACCCGGACCGGTTCCGAACACTGCGATGGATTTCGTCATGCGGCTCAGTCAACTCCATCGCCCACAGACGATCCATGGGTGAATGTCTGAAATGCCTTTGCGATCGTCTACGCTGGGCGGGTGGACGTGCTGACCGACCTCCTGAACCGGGCCCGCGCGCAGAACGCCCTGGTCAGGCGGCTGATCCGGCGGCCGCCATGGGGCGTCACCTACGCCGACGCGCCGCCGCTCACGGTCGCGGCCACGCTCGGCGGCCACGCCGCGATCCGGGTCGCCGGCGGCGCACCCACCCGCCTGGCCGCGGGTGACATCGCCCTCATCACCGCCCCCGGCGGGTACACGATCGCCGACGACCCGGCGACCTCACCCGAGTTCGTGATCCGGGACGGGCGCAAGCACCTCCCCACGGGCGCGCCGGCGCCGGTCCGTCCGATGCCGGCCCCCCGCACGTACGGCGGCGGCGCCGACATGTCTCCGAACGGGGCCGACGTGGAGGAGATCGGCATGCCGGGGGTCACCGTCATGCTGCGCGGCGCGTACGAGCTGCACGGCGACGTGGCCGCCCGCCTGCTCGGCCTGCTTCCGCCGCTGGCCGTCGTCCCCGCCGGGCCGCGCACCCGCACCGCGCTCGACCTGCTGTCCGCCGAGGCCGCCCGCGACGAGCCGGGCCAGGACGCGGTCCTCGCCCGGCTCCTGGACCTGGTGCTCGTGATCGCGTTGCGCGCCTGGTGCACCAGGCCGGAGGCGACGCCGCCCGCCTGGTACCGGGCGCTGGGCGATCCGGCGATCGGCGAGGCGCTGCGCCTGCTGCACGAGGACCCCGCCCATCGGTGGACGGTCGCCGCGCTGGCCGCCAAGGTCGGCATGTCCCGCGCCGCCTTCGCCCGGCGCTTCGCCGACCTGGTCGGCCGGCCGCCGCTGGGCTATCTCACCGACTGGCGCATGACCCTCGCGGCCGACCTGCTCCGCGACGGCCGGCACAGCGTCGCCGCCGTGGCCCGCAGGGTCGGCTACCAGGATCCGTTCGCGTTCAGTGTGGCGTTCCGGCGCGCCCGCGGACACACGCCCTCGGCCTGGCGGGACCCGGGACCCGACACCCGCCGCGGCCCAGCGCTCGAAACCCCGGGCGGCCCAGAACCCGAAGCCGCGCAGGATGCCGTCCGCGGCCACGGCCGGGGCGAGTGACGCCCCGCGATCACTCGCCGCGCGATCACTCGCCGCGCGGGCTCGGGGCCGGGCGGCAGTCGAGGTAGGCGTCCAGGGCGGCGGCGCCGGCGAGCATGGCGCGGCCCCGCGCCGAGAGCCGCTCGCCCCACTCACGCAGCGTCGACTCCAGCGGCGCGACACCCCCGGCCGAGCGGACCTGCCCGATCAGCGGGGCGATCTGCTCCAGCAGGTAGCCGCCGCGCCTGAGCTGGTGGGCCAGCCGGACGTCGCGCACGTCGGCCGCGCCGTAGACCCGGTAGCCGGTCTGCGGGTCGCGGCGCGGCCGGACCAGCCCGGAACGCTCCCACTTGCGCAACGTGGCCGGGCGGATGCCCAGCCTCCTGGCCAGCGGGCCGATGAACGTGTCGCCGCGCTCCTGCGGCACGGGCGCCAGGTCGCGCAGCGCGGCCTCGACGGCCAGGAGGGTGCGGCGGTCGTCCAGGAGCTGGGCGTGGCTCTCGTCGATGATCCGCAGCGCGTCGTCGGTGGCGTCCCGGTTGACCGCCTGCATGATCGACGTCGCCGTCTGGTGGCCGTGCCCGGCGACCAGGGCGAGGAACGCGCGCAGGGCCTGCGCGTGCAGGGGCGTGTAGGTGCGGTAGCCGTGGGCGGTGCGTTCGGCGGCCGGCAGGATGCCGGCGTCCTCGTAGTTCCTGATCGCCTGGGTGGACAGGCCGTGCTCGCGCGCCAGGTCCACCGGTCTCATGGTGAAGGTCCCACCTGGCGGAAGAGGAGGTTCACCGGCCGAAGTCTACGCCGTCGCCCCCGCGCCGCCTCACCGTGGAGCGTCAGGCGATGTCCAGGGCCCGGGCGGCGTCGTCCCACAGCCGGCGCGCCAGGGCGGCGTCCAGGGCCGGCGGCCGCAACGGGACCTGCTCGGACTCCTCGAAGTACCGGCCCGTCCCCTCCGCCGCCAGCAGGTCCACCACGGTCGGGGCGGCGTGCTCGGCGGGCTTCCATGTCCGCTTGACCGCCTTCAGGACCAGCCCGAGGACCCCGCCGCGGTCGCCGAGCCCGGTCCGCAGGACGCCGGGGTGCACCGCGTCGATCGTCACCCCGGCCTGCCTCCACCGCTCGGCGAACAGCGGGACCATCAGCAGGTTGGCCAGCTTGGTGCCGGCGTAGGTCCTCATGGGATGGAAGTCCTCGCCCGCCGGGGTCCGCTCGGGGTCCACCTTTCCCGTCACGTACAGGCCCGCGCTGACCTGCACGACCCGGCGCAGCCGGTCCTCCAGCAGATGGTTGAGCAGGAACGGCGCGAGATGGTTGGTGAAGAACGCCTGCTCGAAGCCGTCCTCGTTGAGCACGCGGCGGCTGGGCCACAGCGCCGCGTTGTGGACGAGCACGTCGATGCCGGGGACCGCCGCGGCGATCTCCCCGGCGGCCTGGCGCGCCGTGCGGACGCACGACAGGTCTCCGACGACAAGCCGTGCCCCGATCTCGCGCGCCGCGGCCGCCCCCTCGTCCGCCCGCCGGGCCAGGATCGTCACCTCATGCCCCCGTCGGACGGCCTCGGCCGCCACCGCCCGCCCGACGCCGCGGTTCCCGCCCGTCACGACCACGCTCAGCGCCTCGCCCATGCACGGGAGCCTAACCCAGCCGACTGACCAAGAGAACCGTTTTGGTCAGTACGTCGGTCAGGCGGCTGACATCATGGGCGAAGAGCGCCGGCGCGCGCGTTCATGCGGCCAACACCGACGACGGGGGACGACACCAGTGAGCCAGCTGATCGAGCACCACTCGCGCAAAGCCGCCCGCATCCTGGACAGCGCGCGCGAGCTCGTGCTCGACCACGGCGTGCGCAAGGTCACGGTCAGCGAGATCGCCCACGCGGCCGGCGTCGGCAAGGGCACCGTCTACCTGTACTGGGCGGCCAAGGAAGACCTCATCCTCGGCCTGTTCGCGCGCGAGCTGCTGACGTTCCTCGACGAGATCATCGCCCGCGTCGGCGCCGACCCGGCCACGGTGCTGCCGCGCCGTCTGGCGCCGCTGCTGGTCGGCGCGGGCCTGCGGCTGCCCCTGGCGTCGCGGCTGAAGCACGGCGACACCGACCTGATGCGGACGCTCACGCGACAGGCCGCCGACCTCGACGTGTTCGCCCGCCTCAAGCCGAGCGCCCTGTGCGAGGCCGTCATGCCGGTCCTGCGCCGCCACGGCCTGATCCGCCACGACCGCCCGCTGCCGGACCAGTGCTACGCCATGCACGCCCTGCTCACCGGGTTCGGCACCGCCATGTCCGCCCCGGCCACCGCGCCGCTCGGCGTCGAGGACCCGTACGCGGTCCTCGCCGACGCCGTGGCCCAGCTCCTGGAGCCGCCCGTCGCCCCGGACGGGCAGGCCGTCGCGGCCGCCGCCGGCGCCACGCTCGCCGTCTTCGGCCGGAGCAGGGACCTCGTGCTCGGCCTCATCGCCCGCAGCCAGGTCGGCGGCCGGTATCTTTCATGATCGGCGTACGGCATGATTGCCGACCATGAAGAAGACGATCACGACGGTGGCGGCGTGCGCCGCCGCCTTGTCCCTGGCCGCCGCCCCCGCGCACGCGGCGCCCCAGGACCCCGTCAGCGCATTGAAGGCCGAGCTCGTCCCCGGGCACGGCGTGCGCTTCACCGAGAAGGTCACCTGGTCCGACGGCACCGACGAGGAGGAGCTCCAGGACCGCCAGGGCGTCTTCCAGTTCGACCGCAAGGGCGTCGCCGCGTTCGACATCAAGGTCCACTGGAACGACGAGGACTACGGGCGGCAGCGCGCCATCGGCATCGGCAGGACCACCTACCACAACGGCGGAGTCATGCCGAGGGTCCTCCCCGAGGGCAAGACCTGGTACAAGGTCAATAGGTACGGGCTGAACGACTCCTACGGCCAGGTCATCAACCCGGCCGAGCCCACCACCCTCGCCGCGCTGATCAAGCACGGGAAGGCGACGAACAGCTCCATCACCGGCACCATCACCTTCAAGGAGCTCAAGCAGGTCTCGCCCTGGTGGGCGGGCGCCAAGGCGGACAAGTCGTTCGACGGCACGAAGGTCTCCTACACCCTCACCCTCACCCGCGAGGGCCTGGCGAGCAGCCTGCGGAGCTCGTACACGGCGACGGAGAACGGCCGCAGCGCCACGATCGGCGTGGACACCCGCTACAGCGGGTGGGGCGCGAAGGTGTCGGTCAAGGCGCCGGACCCGGCCAAGGTCACCACCGAGTTCCGCTGACCCCGTCCGCGCCTCCCCTGCTCCCCGGCGCGTGAGCGCGGGGAGCGTCGCTCAGCGGGCGCCGTCCTGGGGACGCGGCGCCCACAGCCGGTCCGCGTCGCCGGCGGCGAGCCGCCCCCGGTAGACGCCGATCTTGCGGTCGATGAGCGTGAGGTTCTCCCGCAGCTCGGCCAGCCGCGCGACCACCTCGGCGCGGTGAGCCTCCAGCAGGGCCAGCCGCTGCTCCTCGTTGCCGCGCCCCGCCGCCACCAGCTCGGCGTAGCGGCGGATGGCCCTGATCGGCATGCCGGTGGCCCGCAGCCTGGTGCAGACGGTGATCCAGTCGAGGTCGAGCTGCCGGTAGCGGCGCCGGCCGCCGGCGGTGCGGTCGACGGGGGTGACGACCAGGCCGGCGCGTTCGTAGTAACGCAACGTGTGCACGCTGACCCCGGTACGGCGGGCGGCCTCGGCGATGCTCAGCCCCTCCTGCGCCGCGTCCGCGGGGACGGCGTCCGCGTGAACTCCGCCGTCCAGGCCGCGGCCGGCCGAGCCCGGTCCGGGCAGCGCATTGACTTCGAGCACGCTCTAAATCCTAGCGTCGATGGTCATGAGTTCTCCTCCGCTGCCGCCACCGGTGCCCGGCGAGTCCGCCGGACGCCGGCCCTTCCTGGTGCTCGTCATCTGCTGCGCCGCCATCGCCGTCGTCGTCATGGACATCTCCATCGTCAACGTCGCGCTGCCGGCCATCCGCCGCGACCTGCACGCCTCGGTGCCGGACCTGCAATGGACGGTCGACGCCTACACCCTGGTCCTGGCCGGATTCCTGGTGCTGGCCGGCTCCACCGCCGACCGGGTCGGCCGCCGCCGCGTCTTCCAGGCGGGCCTGGCCGCCTTCGGGGTCGGGTCGCTGCTGTGCGGCCTGGCGCCGAGCGTCGGCTGGCTCATCGCGGCGCGCGCCCTGCAGGCCGCCGGCGGGACGATGCTCAACCCGGTCGCGATGGCGATCATCGCGAACACCTTCACCGTCCCGGCCGAACGGGCCAGGGCCATCGGCGTGTTCGGCTCGGTGTCGGGCCTGTCGCTGGCGCTGGGGCCGATCCTCGGCGGCGCGCTGGTCGACGCCTTCGGCTGGCCCTCGGTCTTCTGGGTCAACGTGCCCGTCGTGGCCGCCGCCATCGTGGCCGCCGCGCTGTTCGTGCCCGAGTCCCGCGCCGCCCGGGCGCGCCGGTTCGACCCGGTGGGCCAGATCCTGGTGGTCGTCGTCCTGGGCGCCGTCGTCTACGCGATCATCGAGTCGAGGTGGCTCGGCTGGACGTCCCCGGTCATCCTCGGCCTGCTCGCCGTCGCCGCGCTCGGTGTGCTGGGCGTGCTGGCCTACGAGCCGCGGCGCGCCGACCCGCTGCTGGAGCTCCGCCTGTTCCGCAGCGTGCCGTTCAGCGCGGCGATCGTGATGGCGGTGTTCGCCCTGTGCGGGTTCGGCGCGTTCCTGTTCGTGACCACCCAGTACCTGCAGGAGGTACGCGGCATGTCGGCGCTCGGCGCCGGGCTGTGCCTGCTGCCGGTCGGGCTGCTGGTCGTGGCGCTGTCCCCGCGGGCGGGCCGGTGGGTGGGGACGCGCGGGCCCCGTCTGCCGCTGGTGGTCTCCGGCGCCGCGCTGGCGCTGGGCGGCGGCGCGCAACTGTGGGTCGGGCCCGCCACCGCGCTGCCGGCCGTGCTGGCGGGCTATCTGCTGTTCGGCGTCTTCCTGGGCGCCGTCAACCCCCCGATCACCAACACGGCGGTCTCCGCGATGCCGCGGTCGATGGCCGGGGTGGCCGCCTCGCTGGCCTCGGCCGGCCGGCAGACCGGCACCACCCTGGGCGTCGCCATCGCCGGAACGGTCGCGGGCACGTCCCTGACCGGCGGCGCGACCGCCTACACCGGTGCCGTGCGCGGCGTGTGGTGGATGGCGCTCGGCCTCGGCGCCGGCATCGTGGCCCTGGCCCTGCTCAGCACCGGACGCCGCGCCCAGGACACCGCGGCGCGGGCGGCGGCGCTGTTCGCGGTCGAGGAGACGGGCGCCGCTGCTAGGGTCCGGCCATGACCCTCAAACGATCAACAGGGCCGGCCGGCTTCACGTAGGCACGCCAGGAGATGCCTGGCGGTGCCGTGAGGAGATCCGAATGGCGCGCACCGCTCATCACATCCGTCGTCCCCTTCCCGGCGGGGCCGGCCCCCGGGGCGCCCCCTTCCGTGCGGTGACGGTCGTCGACCTGCGCTACAGCGCCGCCTGCCTGCGCGAGGGGCGGCGAGCCGGGCGCCGGGCGCGCCCGGCCGTCGTCCGGAGCAGGGCGGCCGTCTACTCCTGGGCCAGGGCCGACCTCCGCGACCGGTGGGTGTCGCGGCAGGCCGGCATCGAGGAGGGCCGGGCGCGCGGGCGGCTGCGGCTCGAACTGGAGACGATCCGCCGCGCGGTCAACGCCACCACCGGCGGCCGACTCGCCGTCGAGGCGGCCGAGGAGCTCGACGTCGCACCCGCGCGGCACCGCCGCGGCGCCGTCTGGCTGTACTGACCCCGGATCCGGTCCGGGCGGGTCAGCGGGTGCGCGCGGCGGCCTGGGCCGCCGCGCGCATCCCGGCCGCCATCGCCGCCGAGTCGTGCCCCGGCTCGACCCCGTCGACCAGCAGCACGACGCCGGGGATGTGATCGGCGCGCATCCGGACGATGGCCTGGTACGCGGGCGAGTCGTACCAGGCCCGGGCCTGCTCGATCGCCGGGAACTCGATGATCACCAGCGCGCCGGGCCAGTCGCCCTCGCGCACCTCCACCGGCTGCCCGTGCACCAGGAACGTGCCGCCGAACGGGTCCAGCGTGGCCTGAACCCGCTCCATGTACGCGTACACCTCCTCGTGCAGCTCGGCCGGGGGGAACTGGTGGGCCAGGGCGTAAGCGGGCATGAGGGCTCCTTCGTCAAGGGGATGCCCGGCCGACCGGCCGGACAGGGAGAGGCCAGGGGCCAGGGGTCAGCGCCGGCCGCGGAAGGTCCGCCGCAGGTCATCCACCCACGCGTCGGGGATCTCCCACGGGATGAAGTGGCCGCCGCGGTCGTGGGCGGCGACGTTGACCAGGTTGTACCAGCCGGCCCGGTCGCTGCCCAGGAAGTGCTCGACGCGCCGGTCGGTCGTGACGCCGGGCGGGTTCTCGTAGCCGACGAGGGTGAGGCCGGTGGGCGCCTCGACGGCCGGCCGGCGGGGGTGGGAGGGGGTCCAGGGGTAGCGGTTGTTGTTGGCGTAGGTGCGGATCGAGGTGCTGATCGAGTTGGTCACCCAGAAGATCATGGCGTGGGTGAGCAGGTCGTCGCGGCTGAAGACGGTCTCGACGTCGCCGCCGTTGTCGCTCCACTTCATCCAGCGTTCCAGGATCCAGGCGAGCATCCCGGCCGGCGAGTCGGTCAGGCCGTAGGACAGGGTGCTCGGGGCGAGCACGTGCGCGGCCAGGTGGACGGCGAAGCGCCTGTCCAGCGCGACGATGCGGGCGTGGACGTCGGCGGGCAGGCCCTCGGGGATGGGCTGGCCGCCGCTGAGGTCCCAGGCCCGGTCGCCGTTGAACAGGGTGAGCTTCTGCCCGGAACCGATGTGGATGGCGTGCAGCTCGCCGGCGTACTTGTGGCCGAGCTGCCCGGTGACCAGGGCGCCCACGTCGCAGCCCGCCGCCCCGTACCTCTCGTGACCGAGCACCTCGGTCATGAGGGTGTGCCACACGTCGGCGACCTTCCAGAAGTTCATGTCCGGGCGTCCGGGCAGCGGGCTGGAGAAGCCGAAGCCCGGGAACGACGGGACGATCACCTCGAACGCCTCGGCCGGGTCGCCGCCGTGGGCGCCCGGGTCGGCCAGCGGGTCGACGACCTTGGACCAGTGCCAGAACGTCCAGGGCCAGCCGTGCGTGAGGATCAGCGGCGTCGGCGCGGGCCCCACCCCGGGCCTGCGCATGAAGTGCACCGGCACGCCCTCGACCTCGACGTGGTAGTGCTCGTAGGCGTTGATCGCGGCCTCCGCCCTGCGCCAGTCGTAGCCGTCGAGCCAGTACTCGACGAGCGGGCGCAGGTAGGCGCGGGGGACGCCGTAGAAGCCGTCCTCGTTGCCCGCGTCATCGGGCCAGCGGGTCAGCTCCAGGCGCCGCCGCAGGTCGGCCAGCACCTCGTCGGGTACGTGGATGGGGGTCGGTCGCAGCGGCGTCATCATGGTCCTTTCTCCTGTTGCCGGCTTTCCCGTTGCCGGCGCCGGTCGGCCTCCACCAGGCGCCTGAGGGCCGGCAGGGCCGCCGTGATCGCGGCCTGCTCCCCCGGCGTCAGGTGGGCGGCGAGCTCGGCGAGGTGCGCGACGCGGTCGGCGCGGCGCCCCCGCACGACGGCGGCGCCCGCCGCGGTGAGGTGCACGAGGACGGCGCGGTTGTCGGACGGGTCGGCCCGGCGCTCCACCAGGCCGTCGCGCTGCAGCTTGGTCACCATCTGCGTCATGGCGGGCTGCGTGACCTGCTCGCCGGCGGCCAGCGCGGTCAGCCGCTGCGGGCCGCGGCCGGCCAGCGTGTGCAGCACCGACAGCGTCGTGAAGCTCAGCCGCTGCACCGACGGCAGCCGGATGAACATCCGGGTGAACTCCTCCAGCGCCAGGGTCAGGTCGGTGACGCTCACGCCGGCGGCGCGGGCTCGCGGCGCGCTCGCCGGGCCGGGCTCGCCGCCCACGGCCTCTCCGTTCTCCTCGCACGTCGACACAGAGGAGAACATATCACCAACTTATATAAGTTGCTTATGGCTTTCGCGGCGCACCTGGCAGCCGAACCGTGACCAGCAGACCGCCGGCCGGACGAGCCGTGAGATCCAGGGCTCCGCTGTGCGCCCGGACGATGCTGGCCACGATGGCCAGCCCGAGACCGACACCGGCATGCCCATCACCACGGATACGCGTCGTCCCCCGCTGGAAAGGCTCCGTGAGAGTCGGCAACAGCGCCGGCGCAAGCACCGGACCGGTGTTCTCCACCCACACCACACACACCCCGTACTGCCGGCGCGTGTGCACCCGGACGACGCCGCCGACCGGCACGTTGTGCACGATCGCGTTCTGCACCAGATTGGTCACCATCCGCAGCAACAGCGCCGCCGACCCCAGCACCTGCGCCTTCTCGCCGGTCACCTCAAGCGTGATCCCCCGCTGCTCGGCGAGCGGAAGCAGCGTCTCGGCGGCCTCCTCGGTCACGAGGGACAGATCGACGCTCTCCCGCGCGAAACTCCCCCGATCGGCGCGACTGAGCAGCAGCAACGCCTCGGTGAGGTCGATCGCCCGCGCGTTGACCACGCGCAGCCGCTCGATGAGCTCCGCCCGGCCGGCCGTGACATCGTCACGCGCGACCTCCAGCAACGCCTGCGAGATCGCCAACGGCGTACGCAACTCGTGCGAGGCGTTCGCCGCGAAACGCTGCTGCTCCGCCACGTGCGACTCCAGCCGTTCCAGCATGGTGTCGAACACGTCGGCGAGCTCCCCGAACTCGTCCGAACGCCCCTCCAACCGGATCCGGTGCGACAGCGATCCGTTCGCCGCCATCCGCGCCGCGTCCGCGATCCGGGTGAGCGGCGCGAGCATCCGCCCCGCGAGGAACCATCCCCCCACCAGCCCGAACCCCAGAAGGAAGGCCAGCGCCGCCGCCACCGCGGGAGCGAAACGCAGACGCACCGAGTGCGCCAGCGTCCCCTCAGGAGTGCTGATCACCTGGGGCGCGTACCGCACCATGTACAGCCACACCACCGCCAGCAGCACAACACCGGCCAGAAGCAGGAACCCCGCGTAACTGAGAGTCAGCTTCAGCCGGGCACTGGACCTCGGGCGACTCCTCATGACCACTGCGACCGGCACCCGCATACCCGCAGCCTAGACAGCCCCGCATATCGCCGGCATATGCACACCCGACCCGCCCCACCCGCGGCCCGGCAGGGCGGCGCCCGGACGACCCACCCCTACGCCTTGGCCTCCTGCTGGAAACGCACCATGTTGCCCGACGGGTCACGGAACGCGCAGTCGCGCGGCCCCCACGGCTGGTCGATGGGCTCCTGCAACACCTCCGCCCCCGACGCCCGCACCCGCTCGAACGTCGCGTCGAGATCGTCCGTACCGAAAACGATCATCGGCAGGACGCCCTTCACCAGCAGCTCCTGCAGCGCGTCACCGTCGCCCTGCGGCCGACCGGCGTGCGGCTCCGACAGCACGTACTCCGGGCCGCGCTGATCCGGACTGCCCAGGGTCACCCACCGGAACCCGCCCGAAGCGACGTCGTTACGCACCTCCAGACCGAGCGCGTCACGGTAGAAACCGAGCGACTCGTCCACGTCGTTGACCGTGATGTGGAAGTACCTCAGTGAGATGGTCATGCCACCCACGTTAGGCCGCCGCCGCCCTGCCCGCTTCTTCGATCCTGCTCACCCGCCTGCGTGTCGGCCGCGTCCGCACCTTCGCCACACACGCCGGCATCGCCGCCACCGCACTGTGCTCACGGCGACGGTAGGCACTCGGCGTCTCCCCCACCAACTCGGTGAAACGCGAACTGAACGACCCCAGCGACGTACAACCCACCGCCATGCACGCGTCGGTCACACTCGTCCCCGCGCGCAGCAACGCCATCGCCCGCTCGATCCGGCGCGTCATCAGATAGCTGTACGGCGTCTCACCGTAAGCCGCCCGAAAACGCCGCGCGAAATGCGCCGGCGACATCAACGCATGACGGGCCATCGCCGGCACGTCCAACGGCCTGGCGTACTCACGATCGATCAGATCCCGCGCCCGGCGCAGGTGAGCGAGGTTGGCGAGCTCTTCCGGGGTCATGCACCGACCCTAGCAACGCCCACCGACAGAACACCCCGCCACCTGCGCCGGTGCCCTCCCCGCCGCCTCAGGCGCCGACGTACGCCGCCAGATGCTCACCCGTCAGCGTCGAACGAGCCGCCACCAGATCCGCCGGAGTCCCCTCGAAGACCACCCGGCCACCGTCATGACCGGCCCCCGGCCCCAGATCGATGATCCAGTCGGCATGCGCCATCACCGCCTGATGGTGCTCGATCACGATCACCGACTTCCCCGAGTCCACCAGCCGGTCCAGCAGACCCAGCAACTGCTCCACATCCGCCAGATGCAGACCCGTCGTCGGCTCGTCCAGCACGTACACACCGCCCTTGTCCGCCATGTGCGTGGCCAGCTTCAACCGCTGCCGCTCACCACCCGACAACGTGGTCAGCGGCTGCCCCAGACTCACGTACCCGAGCCCCACATCGACCAGCCGGCCCAGAATCGCGTGCGCGGCCGGCGTGCGCGCCTCCCCCGAACCGAAGAACTCGCGCGCCTCCTCCACCGGCATCGCCAGCACCTCGCTGATGTCCCGCCCACCCAGCCGGTACTCCAGCACCGACGCCTGGAACCGCCTGCCGTCACACTCCACGCACGTCGTGGCCACCCCCGCCATGATCGCCAGATCCGTGTAGACCACCCCCGCGCCGTTGCACCCCGGACAGGCACCCTCCGAATTCGCGCTGAACAGCGCCGGCTTCACACCGTTGGCCTTCGCGAACGCCTTACGGATCGGATCCAGCATCCCCGTGTACGTCGCCGGGTTGCTGCGCCGCGAACCACGGATGGCCCCCTGATCGACCGAGACCACCCCCGCCCCCGCCGGAATCGACCCGTGCACCAGCGAAC
Organism: Nonomuraea roseoviolacea subsp. carminata; assembly: GCF_024172185.1. Classification (GTDB taxonomy): domain Bacteria; phylum Actinomycetota; class Actinomycetes; order Streptosporangiales; family Streptosporangiaceae; genus Nonomuraea; species Nonomuraea roseoviolacea. The sequence continues at coordinate 8,198,007 of NZ_JAMZEC010000001.1, read as the reverse complement.
TCTTGCCGGATCCCGCCACACCCGTCACCACCACGAGCACTCCGAGCGGAATGTCGACGTCCACCCCCCGCAGGTTGTTGGCCGACGCGCCACGGATCTCCAACGCGCCCACCGGCTCGCGCACCACCTTCTTCAGCGCCGCCCGGTCGTCCAGATGACGCCCCGTGATGGTGCCCGAGGCCCGCAACCCCTCCACACCGCCCTCGAAGCACACCGCGCCACCCGCCGCGCCCGCACCCGGCCCCAGATCCACGACATGATCCGCGATCGCGATCATCTCCGGCTTGTGCTCCACCACCAGCACCGTGTTGCCCTTGTCCCGCAACCGCAGCAGCAGATCGTTCATCCGCTGGATGTCATGCGGATGCAGACCGACCGTCGGCTCGTCGAAGACGTACGTCGTGTCGGTCAGCGACGACCCCAGATGCCGGATCATCTTCACCCGCTGCGCCTCACCGCCCGACAGGGTGCCCGACGGCCGCTCCAGCGACAGATAACCCAGCCCGATCTCCACGAACGACTCCAGCGTCCGCAGCAACGCCCCCACCAGCGGCGCCACCGACGGCTCGTCCAGCCCCCGCACCCAGGCCGCCAGATCGCTGATCTGCATCGCACACGCGTCGGCGATGTTGACATCGCCGATCCGCGACGAACGCGCCGCCTCACTCAACCGCGTCCCGCCACAGTCCGGGCACGCCGTGAACGTCACCGCCCGATCCACGAACGCCCGGATGTGCGGCTGCATCGCCTCCCGGTCCTTCGACAGGAACGACTTCTGAATCTTCGGGATCAACCCCTCATACGTGAGATTGACCCCCTCCACCTTCACCTTCGTCGGCTCCCGATACAGGAAGTCCCGCATCTCCTGCTCCGAGAACTCCCGGATCGGCTTGTCCGGATCGAGAAGACCCGACTCGGCGTAGACACGCACCGTCCAGAAACTGTCGGACTTCCAGCCCGGAATCGTGAACGCCCCACCGGCGATCGACTTCGCATCGTCGTACAACTGCGTCAGGTCGATGTCCGAAACCCGGCCCCGGCCCTCACACCGCGCGCACATCCCGCCCGTCAGCACGAACTCCTGCTGCACGCTCCTGCCCGCACCACGCTCGACCGTCGCCGCACCGGTGCCCCGCACCGACGGCACATTGAACGAGAACGCGTTCGGCGAACCGATGTGCGGCCGCCCCAACCGGCTGAACAGAATCCGCAACATCGCGTTCGCGTCCGTCGCCGTACCCACCGTCGAACGCGGATCAGAGCCCAACCGCTGCTGGTCCACGATGATCGCCGTCGTCAGCCCCTCCAGCACGTCCACGTCCGGCCGCGGCAACACCGGCATGAACCCCTGCACGAACGCGCTGTACGTCTCATTGATCAACCGCTGCGACTCCGCCGCGATCGTGTCGAACACCAACGAGCTCTTCCCCGACCCCGACACACCCGTGAACACCGTCAACCGGCGCTTCGGAATCTCGATGCTGACGTCCTTCAGGTTGTTCTCCCGCGCGCCGTGCACGCGGATCACGTCATGACTGTCGGCGACATGCGCCACCGGCCGCCCGTCCGCCGACTCCGCATCCGTCCTCGTGGCCCCGCTCATCCCTGTCTCCATCCCTGTCACGGCAACGCTCCCCTGGGCCGTTCAGGCTAGCCGGACCACACGACCTGCGCTTCTCCGATCCTGCCAACCTGGCGGACAGGCGCTCCGGGCCGGCTACCGGACTGGCGTGTACACCAGTTCGAGGACTCCCGACGGGAAGGCCGTGCTCTTCACCAGCCGCAGCTTCACCGCCTGGTCCAGCTCGGGGAACAGCGGCGCCCCCTTGCCGGTGACGGCGGGCAGCACCCACAGCCGGTACTCGTCCACCACCCCGAGCCTGATCAGCGCGTGCATGAACCGGGTGCCGTCGGCGGCGACGAGGTCCTTGCCGGGCTCGGCCTTGAGCTTGGCGATCTCCTCCGCGGTGTCACCCCTGGCGATCCGGGTCTCGGGCCAGTCCTCGGCCGATTTCAGGGTGCGGGAGAACACGACCTTGGGGATCTCGTTCATGGCCCTGGCGGACGGATGGTCGGAGGTCGGCCAGTATCCGGCCATGCTCTCGTAGGTGGTGCGGCCCATGAGGAACGCCCCGGCCTCCCACAGCCGGCTGACGAAGTACTCCTCCTGCTCCGGGTCGTCGATGCTCATCATGACGTCCCGGATCCCGTTGTCCGCGTCAGCGCTCTTGCCGTCGAGCGAGACGTAGAAGCCCAGGATCAACTGACGCATGTGGTGCCTCCGTTTGTCGGGTCAGCTCGTGCTCAGCGGTTGGTCACTCACACACTCAGACCGCCGGTCCCCGCAAAACTCATCGCGCTCCGCGCCGTCGACGGGACCGCCTTGACATCTTGGTTATTTGAATAACTATTATTTGCGTAACCAAAATCCTAGGGCATCGAGGAGTCAGGCATGACCGTGAGGGTCGCCGTCATCTACTACAGCGCGACAGGCACCGTTCACGCACTCGCGCAGGCGGTCGCCGAGGGCGCCGCCTCGGCCGGTGCCGACGTGCGGCTGCGGCGGGTCGCCGAACTGGCGCCCGACGACGCGATCGACCAGAACCCCTCGTGGCGGCGGCATGCCGACGCCACCCGTTCGATCACCGAGGCGTCGGTCGAGGACCTGGCGTGGGCCGACGCGTTCGCGTTCGGTACGCCGACCCGCTTCGGCGGGCCGGCCGCGCAGCTCAAGCAGTTCATCGACCAGGCCGGCGGGCTCTGGCGGGAAGGGAAGCTGGCGGACAAGCCGGTGACGGCCTTCACCTCGGCCTACAACCGGCACGGCGGCAGCGAGGCCACGATCCTGTCGCTGGCCAACGTCTTCTACCACTGGGGAGCGCTGATCGTCCCGACCGGGTTCACCGATCCGGCCGTCTACGCCGCGGGCGGCAACCCCTACGGCACGTCGATGACCGGCCCCGCCATGGACGGCCCGGACGCCGTGACGCTGGAAGCGGCCAGGTACCAGGGACGGAGGCTGGCCCGGACGGCGATCCGGCTGCGGGAGGGCGACCGCGCCGCCGCACCGGACGCCCCCGAGGCCCTGGCCGCGACGACCTCCCCGACCGCGTGAGCGGCGGCGTCCGACGAGGACATCCGGCAAGGACAAAGGTCATGACGCGCGCCGATGCCGCACCTCAGGCGGCCGGGCCCCGCACCGTCCCGCCATGGATGATCATGGCGCTGGCGTGCGCCTGCCAGTTCATGGTCATCCTGGACTCGTCCATCGTCAATCTCGCCCTCCCCGCGATCCGCGACGAACTCGGCTTCACACCCACCGGCCTGGCCTGGGTGGTGAACGGCTACCTGCTCACCTTCGCCGGGTTCATGCTGCTGGGTGGTCGCGCGGCCGACCTGTTCGGCCCGCGGCGGATGCTCGTCGCCGGCCTGCTGGTGTTCTCCGCGTCGAGTCTGGTCGGCGGCCTGGCGGCCGCTCCGCAGGTCCTGGTGGCGGCCCGCGTCGCGCAGGGCGTCGGAGCCGCCATGATGGCCCCGGCGACGCTCGCCGTGATCAACACCTCCTTCACCGAGCCGAACGCCCGGGCCAAGGTGTTCGGCGCATGGTCCGCCGCCGGCGGCGTGGGCGGGATGACCGGCGCGATCGCGGGCGGCGCCATCACCACCGGCCTGTCGTGGCGGTGGGTCTTCCTCATCAACGTGCCGATCGGCGCGGCGCTGATCGTCGTGGCCATGATGGCCCTGACCGGCGCGCGCACCGCCCGGCGCGAATCGCTCGACCTCGCCGGAGCGGTCACCGGGACGGCCGGGCTGGCCGCGTTGATCTACGGGCTCATGCAGAGCGCCGATCACGGCTGGACGTCGGCGCCGGTCATCGGGCCGGTGGCCGCGGCCCTGGTCCTCCTCGTCGTCTTCACCGTGGTGGAGGCGCGTCTCGCCGGCCGGCCGATGATGCCCCTGCGGCTGTTCCGGCTGCGCGGGGTGGCCGTCGGCAACGGCATGCTGCTGCTGTTCGGCGCGATTCCGATCGCGATGTGGTACTTCACGTCGCTCTTCCTGCAGAACGTGCTGGGCCACAGCGCCCTGCAGGCCGGGCTCGGGCAGACGCCCGCGGCGGTGACGTTCCTGGTGGTCGCGCGGTGGGCCGCTCCCCTGCTGCCGCGCACCGGCGTGCGACCCCTGGTGCTGGCCGGGAGCGCCTGCCTCCTGGCCGGCTTCGGCTGGCTCGCCCAGGCCCACGCCGGCAGTGGCTACCTCACCGGCGTGCTCGGGCCCACACTGCTCGTCGCGACCGGCATCGGGCTCACCTTCCCCACCCTCATGGCCGCGGCCACCGCCGACGTCGCCGGGGGTGACGCGGGGATCGTCGGCGGTCTGGCCAACACCGCGAGCCAGGTGGGCGGGTCGGTCGGCCTGGCGGTGCTCGCGACGGTCGCCGGCATCGAGGCGTCGTCACAGGCCGGCGGGAGTTCCTCGCCCGCCGCTCTCGCCGCCGGTTACGACCTGGTCTTCCTCGTCGCGGCCGGGCTCGGCCTGGCCATCGCGGTGGTCAGCCTGCTGCTGCCACGCCACCGCCGCGACTGACCGTCCCGGGAGATCCGCCCCGGCGCCGTCGCGCGGCGCGGCGCCTGCTCACGCGTCGGCCTGAGCGTGGCCGCTCCAGCCGTGTTCCAGCAGGTCGAAGGCCCGGACGATGGCTTGGCGAGGGTTGTCGTGGGTGGAGGCCGCGCGGGGGGCTTCGAGGGCGAAGTGGGCCAGGGCGGCGCAGACGGGGTCGTCCGCGGCGAGGCCGCTCTCCTCGGCGATGACCCGGGCGAGCGCGGCGGCGTGGCGCAGCCACATGTTCTGGGCGTAGTCGCGCAGCGCGGGGGTGGTGGCCACCAGGTTGGCGAAAGCGGCGAAGTCGCCGTCCTCGGCGGCGCCGGTGGCCAGCCGGGTGGTCAGGGCGTGCTCGCGCAGCGCGGCGGGGATGGACCGGCCCTCGGGCCGCTCGCGTACGGCGGCGAGCAGGCGGGCCTCCTGGTCGGAGTCCTCGTCGAAGACGAGGGCCTCCTTGACCGGGAAGTGCTTGAACAGCGTGGTGGTGGACACGTCGGCGGCGTCCGCGATCTCGCGGATGCCGACCTCGTCGTATCCGCGCTCCAGGAACAGGCGCAGCGCGGCGTCGGCGATGGCCTGGCGGGTGGCGGCCTTCTTGCGCTCGCGGCGCCCCACCGGAGCGGGAGCGGGCCCCGTCGCGGCGTGGGTCGTGGTGCTGGGCATACCGGCACCCTACTCCCTCGATTAACCGACTTCAAAAGTTGTACTGTTGCACTTATTGAGTCGGTGTGTTTTTCTTGAGCCGCGGTTCCGAGGCGCTGCCCGGCCGTCCCCCTGCGACTCCTCCCGTACGGCGATGCCGCACGAACGAACGGAGCACCACCATGAACACCACCCCGGCCCCCCGCATCGCCATCATCGGAGCCGGCCCCGGCGGCCTGACCTGCGCCCGCATCCTCCAGCAGCACGGCGTAACCGCCACCGTCCACGACCGCGACGCCGGCCCCACCGCCCGCGACCAGGGCGGCACCCTCGACCTGCACGCCGACAACGGCCAGATCGCGCTGCGCGAAGCCGGCCTCCTGGAGGAGTTCTTCCGGCTCGCCCGGCCCGAGGGCCAGGAGATGCGCCAGATGGACCCGGCCGGCACGATCCTCTTCCACCACGTCCCCGAGCCGGACGAGCGGTTCAAACCCGAGATCGACCGCGGCCGGCTGCGCGAGCTGCTGCTCACCTCGCTGCAGCCCGGCACCGTGCGCTGGGGCCACACCCTGCGGACCGTCAGCGGCCCCGCCGAAGGCCCACGGCGGCTGCACTTCACGAACGGCACCACCTTCGAGGCCGACCTCGTCGTCGGCGCCGACGGCGCCTGGTCCAAGGTCCGCCACGCCGTCTCCCAGGCCACCCCCCGCCACACCGGCGTGAGCTTCCTCGAAGCCTGGTTCCACGATGTCACGACCCGGCATCCCGAGATCGCCGAGCTCGTCGGCCAGGGCAGCGCCGCCGCGGCCGACGGAGAGCGCGGCCTGTTCGCCCAGCGCAACGGCGGCGACCACATCCGCGTCTACCTCATCCAGCGCGTCCCGGCCGGCTGGATCACCGACCGCGGCCTCACCCCGCAGGACACCGACGGCATCCGCGCCCTCCTCCTGGAGCGCTACGGCGAGTGGTCGCCCCGCCTGCGCCGGCTGATCACCGACAACGACGGCCTGTACGTGGACCGGCCGATCTTCGCCCTGCCCGTCCCCCACATCTGGGAGCACGACCCCACGGTGACCCTGCTCGGCGACGCCGCCCACCTCATGCCCCCGCTCGGCGTCGGCGTCAACCTCGCCATGCTGGACGCGTGCGACCTCGCCCTCGCCGTCGCCCGTCACGACACCGTCGGGGAAGCCGTCCGCGCCTACGAGCAGACCATGCTCCCCCGCTCCACCGAGATGGCCCGGCTCCTCGACGGCGCCGCCGACGGGCTGATGTCCACCGAACTGCCCGACTTCGCCACCGCCGACAATCCCTGACGGGGGCCGATCCCCGCGGCCGGCGGCGATCCGGCGGCGCCGGGTCAGTGCTGGTGCTGCTCCGGCAGGTAGCTCTCGGCGTGCGCCCACACCAGCACGTTGGGCAGGTTCTCCCGTTCGAAGAAGGCCAGGACCTCACGGTCGGAGTGGCGCAGGCTGAAGTGGGTCAGCACGAACAGGGTGCCCGGATGGGCCAGGACGAACGGCCTGAGCTCGCTCCACACCGTGTGGCCGACGCGTCGCGCCCGATCCAGCTCGGAATCGTCCAGATACGTGCACTCGGTGATGACCACCGGATAGTCGAACAGCGCGGCGTCGCGCCCGAGCGCGCCGGCGTGCGTGTCCCCGAGGTAGGCGAACAGCGGCCGCCGGACCTGGCGGTCGACCGCGACGCCCCGCCTGCGCCGCTCGGCGACGAGCCGGCCGAACTCGGCGGGGCCGAGCCTCGCCCTGAGCTCCTCGACCTCCGGCAGCAGGGCGCGCCGGTTCTCGGCGACGCCGTAGCCCACGCTGGGCACCTTGTGCTCGGTCTGGAGGATCCGCACCGTGTGGGAGCCGTTCCGGCCGAACGGGTACTCCTCCCCCGGCCGCACCCCGTGCAGCCGGGCCCCGGCCGCGAGGGCCGGGTCGAAGGCGGCCACCTGGTTCAGCTCGGTCGTGGCGCGCAGGTAGTCGCGCACGTACGGCAACGCCTCGCCGGGCACGTAGATGTCCACGCCGGTGGGCCTGGTCGCCAGGTAGTCGAGGTCCTTGGAGTGGTCGAGGTGCGTGTGCGTCAGCAGCACCGTGTCGACCTGGCGGCCCTCGGCCAGCCCGGCGTCGAGGGCCAGCTTCAGCTCGGGGACGTGGAAGAACGTCTTGTCGTTGGCGCGTGAGTAGCCGGTGAGCGTCAGGCGGGCGCCGGGCGGCCGCCACGTCTTCCACTGCCGGAACGGATGCCCGCGCTCAAGACGCTCGGGAGACGTGATCATGGCGAGGAGGGTATCCGCGCGGGATATCCGCGCGCCAAGGGTTTGTGAGTCTTCCGTCCGAGCCGGTCCGGTCAGAGATGTGCGCGGGCCGAGGCGGACCAGTGAGGGGCGTTCCAGCGGTCGGCGATGGCGGCGGCCCGGGCGAAGTGCGCGGCGGCCTCGTCGTCGCGGCCCAGCAGCAGCGCCAGCTCACCGAGCGTGTGAGCGGGCGGGCGCACCGCCAGCGACAGGCTGGTGGCGCCGGCCGGAGGACCGTCGCGATGGGGCAGCAGGGCCGCGTAGCACTCCTCGGCGGCGCCGGTGTCGTTCAGCGCGATGGCGGCCATGGCGCGCAGGGTGGTCAGGAAGGGGAAGAAGAAGTCAGGCCGGATCGGGCTCGGTGACGTGCGGGCGCGGCGTGCCTCGTCGCTGCGGCCGGCGGCGTGGAGGGCGAGCGTGAACAGGTCGGCGACCATCGGGCCGAGCGCCTCGTGGAGAGCGCGCACGTCGTCCAGGTGGTCGCCGAGCGTGCCGTCGTTCAGCCAGATCACCGCCAGCGCGAGGCCGGCGAAGCCGGCGTGCACCGATCCGGCGCGTTCCATGCGTTGGGTGGCCTCGACGTAGAGGCGCTCGGCGTCGGCGGACCGGCCCTCGATGAGCGCCAGGGTCGCCAGCGCGATCTCGACGGCGCCGATGGCCTCCGGCATCCGGTAGGCGCGGGCGAGGTCGAGCGCCTCCTCGGTGACGCGGCGCATCGTCACCGGGTCGTTGGCCGCGGCGGCGTTCAGGGCCTGGCTGAGCAGCCCGGTCACGCGGTAGACGGGCAGGTCGTGCTCGACGCCGATCTCCGTCAGCTCGCGGGAGTACTCCACCCGCTCGGGGTCGCCGGCGAGGACCAGGAGCGCCGCGGCCCGGAGGCGGGGATCGGGGGCGAGGTCGAGGGCTTCCCGCGCCGCCGCCATGACCGTCGGGTCGTCCTCCCCCACCAGCTCGTTGGCGTACGCGACGAGGAGGCGGGAGCGCACGTCGGGGGCGAGATCGGTCCGCTTGAGCAGGCGGCTGAGGCGGTCGACGACGGGACGGTCGACCGTGCCGTACCTGCGGGCCTGCCAGGGAGTGGGCTCGGTCCAGGCGGTGAACGCGGCGATCATCAGGTCGTCGCGGCCGATCGACTCGGCGTACTCCACGGCCTGCCGGCGCGTGTCCCTGGCCGCGGCGACGGCCCCGGCCCTGATCTGCGCCCGGAGCAGCCTGCCCAGCAGGCCGACGCGCTCGTCCGGTTCGCTGGAGTTGGCGACCGCGTCGGTGAGGAGGGCGGCCGCCACGTCGTGGGCGTAGCGCGCCTCGGCCAGCTCGGCGGCCCGCACGCAATAGCCGACGGCTTTCGGTGATCCCGCTCGCGCATGGTGATGGGCGAGCGCCGCGACGTCGCCGGTGCCCTCCAGGGCGGCGGCTATCCGGGTGTGCATCCTCGCGGCCCGCAACCGGCTGACGTCGGCGACCAGCGTGTCCCGGACCAGCGCGTGAACGAACCGGACGCGCCCCGGCGCCGGCTCGTCGAGCAACCCGGCGATGACGCCCGCGTCCAGCGCGTCCAGCACGCTGTCACCGTCGGAGTCGGCGGCCCGCACGAGCACGTCCACCGAGCTCTCCCTGCCGGCCACCGCCGCCAGCCGCAGGACGGACACGCTGCTTGGGGGAAGCCTTGCCAGCCGCCGCCGCAGCACGTCCCGTACGCCCTCCGGGACCTCGGAGATCGCGACCAGCGCACCCTCGCCGTTCAGCAGCCGCGCGCTCTCCCGCACGTAGAACGGGTTGCCGCCGGTGCGCTCGGCGATCCGCGTCACCGTCGCGTCGTCGGCCTCGCTCTCGGCCCGTACGAGCTCGGCCACCGCCGCGACGTCGAGCCCGGGCAGCGCGATCCGCAGCGGTGCGCTGCGGGCGAGCGCACCCAGCGTGTCGGTGAGGTGCTCGCCCTCGTCCGGGCGGTACGCCGCGACGACCAGGATCGGGGCCCGCACGCCGACGACGCCGCCGAGCAGCCCCAGCGTGGTCGTGTCCGCCCAGTGCAGGTCGTCCAGCACGACGGCGACCGGCCGTTCCGTGGCGGCCGCCGCGAGCCAGCCCCACACGGCCCGGCGCAGCCGGAACCGCCCGGCGGCGGCGTCTCCGTCCACCGGCATGGAGTCGGAGAGCAGCGGCGCCAGGTCCTGCGCGAACTCCCCCGGAGGAACGGTCGCGGCGACGGCCCGCAGCGCCTCGACCCACGCCCACGCGGGCGGCGCGCCGTCGACCTCCGGACAACGTCCGGCGGCGACGAGCCAGCCGTCGCGCTCCAACCGCGCGCCGAGGTGCTCCAGCAGCGTCGACTTGCCCAGCCCCGCTTCCCCGGTGATCAGAGCGACGCGAGCCCCATCGGCGGCGGTCTCCCCGGCGGCCGAGGTCAGTGCGGCGAGCTCGCCCTCCCGCCCCACGAAAGAGGCCGCGCGGTGCGCGGACGCGTCGAACGAGGCGGTGCGGTGCGCGGACGCGTCGAGCAGGCGCGCATCGTGCGAGGGCGTGGCGTGTGAGGGTGTGGCCCGTGGAGGCGCGGCCTGTGAGGGCCGGGCGGCCGGGGGTGGGAGGACGGCCGCGCGGAGGATGTCGACGCGCTGGGCGAGGATCGCCTCTTCCAGGGCGACCAGGTCGGGGCCGGGGTCGAGACCGAGTTCGTCGGCGAAGGTGGCGCGGGCGCGGCGGAGCGTCGCCAGGGCGTCGGCCTGGCGGGCGCTGCTCCACAGTGCCAGCGCGTGCAGCCGCCAGCCCTCCTCGCGCAGGGGTTCGTCACGGGTGAGGCGCTCGGCCTCGGGGACCACCGAGGCGGCGTCGCCCGTCCGCAGGCCCGCCGCGACGTGGAGCTCGCGGGCGACCAGGCGCAGCTCGTTCAGGCGGGCGGTCTCGGCGGCGGCCCATGGCTCGTCGGCGACCTCGGCGAACGCTGGCCCCTGCCACAGGCCCAGTGCCTCGGCCAGCCGGGCGCGGGCGGCCTGCGGCTCGGTGAGCGTGCGGGCCTCGTCGAGCAGGTCCTCGAAACGCCACGCGTCCACCGACTCCGGCGGCAGCCGCAGCGCGTAGCCGGGGGAGGCGCTCACCAGGAGGCGGGCCGGGGTTCGGGGCGGGCGGCCGGGCTCCAGCAGCCGGCGCAGGTTGGAGACGTACGCCTGCAGGGAGGCCAGCGCACGGGATGGCGGCTCGCCGCGCCAGAGGTCCTCGATCATCCGGTCGACCGACACGACGTGTCCGCGGGCGGCGACCAGCAGGGCCAGGACGCCGCGCTGCCGCGGTCCGCCCAGGGGGACGGACTCGCCGTTGACCTCGGCGCCGAAAGAGCCCAGAACCCGGATCAAGACCATGACGTGGATCATCCTACGCACGTGGGTGTTCCAAGCCGCCTCCAAGTGCCTTCCAAACGCCCGGAGCAGGCTTGACACGTCGCAACCGATGAAGGGCAGGAACCACATGAGCGTCGACACCCACGACATGGAGATCGTCCACCGCGCCTTCCGTCGCGAGTCGCGGCTGCTGATGGAGCTCGTCGCGGCGGTCGCCCCCGGTGACACCGCTCGCGCCAAGGTGATCGCCGACCACTTCCGCGACTACCGGCTGGGACTGAAGAACCACCACGAGGGCGAGGACGAGCTGCTGTGGCCGCCGCTGCTGGCCCGGGTGGATCTGGAGGCCGACATCGTGCTGCGCATGGAGGTCCAGCACGAGCGCGTCGCGGCCACGCTGACCAGGTTGGACGCGGCGGTCCCGGCGTGGGAGGCCGCCGCCGGGGCGGACGAGCGCGACACGCTCGTGGCCGCCCTGGCCGACCACCGGGCCGTGCTTCTCGAGCACCTCGATGACGAGGAGGCCACCCTCCTTCCGCTCGCGGCCGAGCACATCACCGCTAAGGAATGGGCCTCCCTGGGTGACCACCTGGTGGCCAACACGCCCAAGCTCACCCTGCTCACCCTCGTCGGTCTCGTCCTGGAGGACGCGAACCCGGCCGAACGAGCCACCCTCCTGTCCGCCCTTCCTGCTCCGGTACGCGGCATCTGGCACATCATCGGCCGCCCCCGCTATGCCCGCCACATCAGCCGCGTCCGCGCCGCCTGACCAAAGCTCACACCATTCGCAAGGAGAAGAACGATGTCGCCGAAGAAGATCAATACCGTCCTGGCCGCCGCCGTCGTCCTGTTCACGCTCTACCTCGGAGCGTCCTTCGTCCTGCCTCTCGGCACGGTCTTCCCGGGCCTGCCGACCTGGCCCTCCGACGGCAGCGGCTTCCCTCTCATCAAGGGCAGCCGCGAGATCGCGATGGGCCTGGCCATGGGCATCCTGCTGGTGACGGGCCACCGCCGCGCCCTGGGCCTGGTCCTGCTGATGGTGGCCGTCGCCCCGTTCGGCGACATGGTCAACGTCCTGGCCCACCACGGCTCCACGGCCGCCGCGTTCGGCATCCACGGCCTGACCTCGGCGCTGATCGCGGTCACGGGGTCGCTGATCCTCCGTGAGACCGGCAAGGCGCGCAAGGCCCAGGAGACCGCCACCCCGGCGCCCGCCGCGCAGCCCGCCTGACGTCCCCGTGGTGCGGCACGGCATTCCTTTATTCCTTCGCATTTCTGAGAACTCGAAAAAGGAGACGACTATGACGATCAACGATGTGCGCGGTGTCCTCAAGGGGCGCGTGCTCCTGCCCGGCGACGACGGCTTCGAACAGGCGGCCACCGCGTGGAATCTGACGGTCCGGCAGCCCGTGGCGGCCGTGGTGGAGGCCGCGGACGCCGATGACGTGGCGACGCTCGTGCGCTACGCGCGGCGGGCGGGCATGACGGTGACCGCGCAGCCGAGCGGGCATGGCGCCTCCGGCGACGTGGAGGGCCTGATCCTGTTGCGTACCGGCCGGCTGGACGAGGTGGAGGTACGCGCGGAGGAGCGCGTGGTCCGGGTGGGCGCGGGCGTGAAGTGGGGGCAGGTGCTGGCGGCGGCCGGTCCGCTGGGCCTGACCGGCCTGACCGGCAGCGCGCCGGGGGTCAGCGTGACCGGCTACACCCTGGGCGGTGGGGTCGGCTGGTTCAGCCGCAAGTACGGCTTCGCCTCCGACAGCGTGCGGGCCTTCGACATCGTGGACGCCGACGGCGAGCCGGGCCGGGTGACCGCCGAGTCCGATCCCGAGCTGTTCTGGGCGCTGCGCGGCGGTGGCGGGGACTTCGCGATGGTGACCGCGCTCGAACTCGACCTGTATCCCGCGCCGGTCCTGTACGGCGGGCGGGTGATCTGGCCGGAGCACCGGACCAGGGAGGTGTACGACGCGTTCCTGGAGATCACCGCCGAGGCGCCGCGTGAACTCAGCGTCTGGATCAACCGGCTCCAGCCCCCCGGCGCACCGCCGATGGTGACGCTGGATCTGGCCTACCTGGGTGAGGCGGCCGAGGGGGAGAATCTGCTGGCGCGCATCGACAAGATCGGGGGCGCGATCTCCGACAGCCGCGGCGTCGTCCCGGTCGCCGACCTGGGGGCCATCACCGCCGAGCCCACCGATCCGGCCCCGTCCATCGCTCGTGCGGAGCTGCTCACCGGCCTGGACGCGGACGCGGTGGAGCTCCTGCTGGCCAAGCCGGTCGCACCGCTCATCAACCTGCAGATCAGGCACCTGGGCGGAGCGCTCGCCGAGCCGGGCGACGGGGCCGGGGCGAGCGGCGCGGTGGCTGAGCCGTACCTGCTCGGCCTGCTGGGTCTCGGCCTGCCGCACGCGGCCGATGCGACGCGCGCCAGGCAGGCCGAGGTCGTGGCCGACCTGGACGCCTACGTCAGCGGTCGCAAGCCGTACACCGTGCTGTCCCCCGGTGACACGGCGGCGCAGTCCTTCTCCGGCGGCACGCTCACGCGGCTGCGGGAGATCAAGCGGGCCCGTGACCCGCACAACGTGCTGCGCGCGAACTACCCGGTGCTCGGATAGCTCGGTTCCCGGCAGGTCCCGCCCCCTCCGCCCCACCGGCGCGGCGGGGGCGCGGGCGCGCGGCGGCCGTGCCCTGCGGCCACGCTTCTGCGTACACTGTTCGCAAGGGGAGCACAGCGTCCCCAGCGAGATCTCGAGGAGAGCATCATGCCCGCCACCCTGAACTGGAACTCCGACGGCGAGTGGACCGCCCAGGACGAGTGGGGCATGCGCGACTCGGCGGGCCGCCGCTTCGAGCGCGACCGCTGGCAGGCCCGCCTGGACGAGCTGCGCGCCGCCCACCACGTCCCCGGCGCCACGCTCGCCGTGCTGGTCGACGGCCAGGTGCACGAGCTGGCGAGCGGCGTGCTGCATCGCGGCACCGGCGTGGAGGTGACGACGGACTCGGTGTTCCTGTCGGGTTCGATCGCCAAGGTCTACACGGCCACGCTCGTCATGCGACTGATCGACGAGGGCCGGCTCACCCTGGACACGCCGGTCGCGGACGTGCTGACGGAGTTCGCCACCCCCGACCCGGAGGCCACCAGGACGATCACCGTCCGGCAGCTCCTGTCGCACACCGGCGGCGTCACCAACGACTTCAACCACGACAGCGGCCGCGGCGACGACTGCCTGGCGCGATACGTCGAGGCCGCGAGGGACGTGCCGCTCGACTGCCCGCCCGGCACCGCCGTCTCCTACGGCGGGCTCGGCTACGTCGTTCTCGGCCGCCTCGTCGAGATGCTCACCGGCCGGACCTGGGACCAGGCGCTCAAGGACCTGCTGTTCGCCCCGCTCGGCCTGGAGCGCTCGATGACGTTGCCGGAGGAGGCGCTGCGCTTCCGGGTGGCGATGAGCCACGTGGGCGAGGACGGCGCCGATCCCGACCCGGCCCCGGCCTGGGACCTGATGCCGCGCTCGGCCGGACCGTACGGCCGGGTCATCGTCTCGGCCGGGGACATGGCGCGCTTCGCCGGCATGCACCTGGCCGGCGGCCTCGCCCCCGACGGCACCCGGGTGCTGTCGGCCGCCGCTGCCGCCGCGATGACGCGCCGCGAGACCGACGTCCCCGACAAGTGGACGGTCTCCGCCGACGGCTGGGGCCTGGGCTGGACCCTGTACGACTGGGACGGCCTCCCCGGCTACGGCCACGACGGCGCCGCCATCGGCCAGTACGCCTACCTGCGGGTCGTCCCGCACGCCGGTCTCGCCCTGGTCCTGATGACCAACGGCGGCAGCGCCCGCCTGCTCTACGCCGACCTGTTCCGCGAGCTCCTCGCCGAGCTCGCCGGCGTCACCATGCCCGCCCCCTTCGGACCGCCCGCGCAGCCGCCCGCAGTCGACCTCGACCCGCTCCTGGGGACCTACCGGCGCGAGGGCGTCGTCATCACGGTCCGCCGCGGCGACGGCGGCCCGCGCATGCGCTACGAGTTCGTGGACGGCATGAAGGACATGTCGCCACCGCTGGACATGGAGCTCGTCCCGGTGACGCCGGGCGTCTTCGCCGCCTCGGGGGCCGGTCCGTCCTTCAGCGAGGACTACATGCCGGTCGTCTTCGCCACTCTGTCGAACGGCACTCCGTGCGTGTACGTCGGGATGCGGGCCGCGCCGAAGGTCGCCTGACCTGGCGTAGGGTTTCCCGTGGGAATGTGTTATCCGCATAAGCGTTGTGCGGACGACGGACGCGCGGGCACCCCGGGAGAGCAACGTGGACTTCGAGCAGGCCGACGCCCTCAACGGCGCGATCAGGACGATCAGCATCCGGCACCGGGCCCGCGCGGCGGTCAAGCTGGCCGAGCTGGGCCTGCACCCCGGGCACGAGGCGGTCCTGCTGCTGCTGGACGCGGACGGCCCGCAGACCCAGCGGCAGTTGTCCGTCGGGGCGGGGTGCGAGCCGCCGAGCATCACCCTCATGGTGCGCAAGCTGGAGGCGGCCGGCCTGGTGGCCCGGCATCCGTCCGAGCAGGACGCGCGCGCCGTCGTGGTGTCCCTGACCGACGCCGGGCGGGACGTCATCGGGCCGCTCAAGGCCCTGTGGTGCGAGCTGGCCGACGAGACCGTCGCGCACCTCACCGCCACCCCGGTCGACCGGCTTCTCGCCGCGGTCACCGACCTGGCCGGCAGCCTGCGCGCCGCCACGGGCGAGGACCGGCCCGCCTGATCCCTCAGCTTCACGGCTCGCGCCAGACGACGCTGTAGCGCAGCAGCAGGTGCCGACGGTACTCCGAGCCGGGCAGCAACTCGGCGGCGAGGCCTCGCATCTGCCCGTACGTCACCAGCGGCGGCCACACCGTGGGGGCGGATGATGCCAGAAACCCTTCCGGGCGCGGTGGAAGGTGCTGACGGCGACGCCGACGACGGGGGTCCGCCCATCGCCCGAATGGGCTTGCCACATCCTTGATGCCCGAGATATAACCTAGCCTCATTAGTTACTTCCTAATGACTCTAGGAAAGAGGGCACGCATGGCACGGGCCGGGCTGACCGCGGACCGGGTGACGCTCACCGGCGCCGAGCTGGCGGACGAGGTCGGGCTCGACCACGTGACCATGTCGGCGGTGGCGCGCCGGCTCGGGGTGAAGGACGCCAGCCTGTACGTGCACGTCCGCAACCTCGAGGACCTGCGCGGCCGGATCGCCCTGCTGGCAGCGGACGAGAAGACCATCCGCATCGCGGAGGCCACCGCCGGGCGCGCCGGCAAGGACGCGCTGGTGGCGTACGCGAACGCCTACCGCGACTACGCCCACGAGCATCCCGGCCGGTACACCGCGACGCAGATCCCGATGCGCATCGACCCCGAGCTGCTGGCCGAGGCGCCCGGCCCGCGCCGCGCGATCGAGCTGACCTACAGCATGCTGCGCGCCTACCACCTGGACGAGCCCGACCTCACCGACGCCGTCCGGATGATGCGCAGCATGCTCCACGGCTTCATCAACCTCGAAGCGGCGGGCGGCTTCGCGCACGCGCGCCCGGTCGAGGACTCCTGGGTGCGCTGCCTCGACGCCCTGCACGCCCTCCTGGACAACTGGCACGCACACCGTGAAGGAGACCCGGCATGACCAGTCCCACCATCGGCAGCCTGCGCGTGGACGGCGCCACCCTGCGCTACGAGGTACGCGGAAGCGGCCCGCTGCTGCTGCTCATCCCCGGCGGCACGGGCGGCGCGGCGGCCTTCGACAGCGTCGCCGACGACCTGGCCGCCGACTACACGGTCGTCTCCTACGACCCGCGCGGCATGTCCGGCAGCCCCCTGGACGACCCGGAGGCGCCGCAGCGGGTCGAGCGGCACGCCGACGACGCGTTGTGGCTGCTGGAGCTGCTGTCCCCGGACGCGCCCGCCCGCGTGGCCGCCTGCAGTTCGGGGGCGATCGTCGCGCTGCACCTGCTCACCACCCGTCCCGAGCGGATCGCGCGCGTCGTCGCGCACGAGCCGCCGATCGTGGAGGTGCTGCCGGACGCCGCCGAGCACCGCGCGATGCTCGCCCGCGTCCAGGACACCTTCCGCCGGGAGGGGCTGATGCCCGCGGCGGCCGTGTTCGCCGCCGGCCTCAGGCGGCCCGGCGCCGAGCCCGCCGACCCACCCGGCGCCGAGCCCGAGCCCACCAACCGGCCCGCCGTCCCGCCCGGCGCCGAGCCCGCCGACCCACCCGCCGGCCCGCCGGCCGACCCGCGGGCGGCGATCGCCGAGCTGCCGCCGGAGGCGAGGGCGCGCGTCGAGCGGACGATGGCGAACATGCCGTACTTCCTCGGGCGCATCGTGCCGAGCTTCATGGCCTACACCCCGGATCTCGACCGGCTGGAGGCCCTGTCGGACCGGCTCGTGCTCGCCGGCGGGGCCGACTCGCGCGGCGAGCTGCCCTACCGCCCGGCCGCGTTCCTGGCCGACCGGTTCGGCACGGAGCTCGTCCACTTCCCCGGCGGGCACACGGGCCTCAGCACCCACCCCGCCGAGTTCGGCGAGCTGCTGCGCAAGGTGCTGACCCTCCCGTGAACGCCGGCGCCCGGCCGGGGCACCGCGAAAGTGCTCCGGCCGGGCGCCGGGGAAGCCCGCCCGCTACTTCTTGAGGCTGTCCGGGACGCCGGACTTGTCGCCGAGGCCGACGAGGTAGTCCGCGTACTCCTTCACGTTGTCCTTCGTGACCAGCTTGCCCTGCAGCGTCTCGTCGGCCTGCACCTGCTTGCCGCCCAGGACGTCGCCGGCCAGCGAGACCACCTTCTGCCCGAGCGCGAACGGCGACTCGGCGTTGGTGGCGTACATCTCCCCCGCCGCGACGGCGGCCAGGGCGTCGGCGATGCCGTCGTTGCCGACCACCTTGACCTTGCCCACCAGGTTGCGGGCCTTGAGCGCGGACAGCACGCCCATGGCCATCTCGTCGTTGGCCGCGTACACGCCGTCGATGTCGGGGTTGGCCTGCAGCACGTTCGTCATCACGTTCAGGGCCTTGGCCCGGTCGAAGTCGGCCGCCTGCGTGGCGACGACCTTGATGTCCTGGTGCGTGGCGATCTGCTGCTGGAAGCCCTTGCTGCGGTCCTGGGCGACGTTGGTGCCGAGGATGCCCTGGATCTCGACGACCTTGCCCTTGCCGCCGACGGCCTCGGCCAGCGCGTCGGCCGCGTTCTTGCCCGCCTGGACGGCGTCGTAGCCGACGAACGTGGCCAGCTTGCCGCCGGACGGCTTGCGGTCGAAGGCCATCACGGGGATGCTCGCCGCGTTCGCCTGGGTGACCGAGCTGCTCGCGGACTGGCTGCCCACCGGGTCGAGGATGAGGATGCCGGTCTGCTTGGAGATGGCGGTCGTCGCCTGGTTGAGGAAGGTGGCGTCGGAGTTGTCGGCGTTCTGCACGTTCAGGGTGATGCCGCTCTTGGCGGCCTGCGCCTCGGCGCCGTCCTTCACGCTGATGAAGAACGGGTTGCCGAGCGTGCTCATGATGATCGTGGCGTCCTTCTTGCCGGACGCCTGCGGGGCGCCCGTGGTCGTCTCCTCGCCGCCGCGGCTGCAGGCGGTCAGGGAGACGGCGGCCAGGAGCGCGACGGCGACGAGCTTGCGGGGAGTGCGCATGTCTGTTCCTTAGGGATGTGCCGGCTAGATGTGCTGGGCGAGTTCGGGGGTACGGGCGGGGGTCTCGGGGGCTCTGCGCGGCAGCAGCCGGCGCAGGACGTCCACGTTGCGGTCGAGGAAGACGGCCAGCAGGATGACCAGGCCCTTCACCACGTCCTGCAGGAACGGGGAGACGTCGAGCAGGTTCATCCCGTTGTCGATGACGCCGAGGACGAGCGCCCCGACGAGGGTGCCGAGCAGGGTGCCGCGGCCGCCGGCCAGGCTGGTGCCGCCGATGATGACGGCCGCGATCGCGTCCAGCTCCAGGCCGGCGCCGGCGGTCGGCTGGGCCGTGGACAGCCGGGCGGTGATGATGAACCCGGCCAGGGACGCCAGCACGCCGCTGATGACGAAGGCGAGGATCTTGACGCGGTGCACCCTGATGCCGGACAGCCGGGCGGCCTCGACGTTGTCGCCGGTGGCGTAGACGTAGCGGCCGAAGCGGGTGCGGGCCAGGACGAACCCGAAGACGCCGAACGCCACCAGCATGATCCACACCGGGACGGGCACGCCCGCGAACCTCGCCTGCCCGATCCCCTGGAAGTCGTAGTCCGTCACCGGGATCGGGTTGCCCGAGGTGATGTGCAGGGTGAGCCCGGCGAACACCGACATCGTGGCCAGCGTCGCGATGAACGACGGCATCCTGGTCCTGGTCACGAGGAGGCCGTTGATCAGCCCGATGGCGGCGCCGGTCGCCAGGCCCGCGGCCAGCGCGGGGACCAGCCCGTACGGGCCGAGCGTCAGGGCGGTGACGACGGCGGAGAAGCCGAGCGCCGAGCCCACCGACAGGTCGATCTCGGCGAGGATGATCACATACGTCTGCCCGGCGGCCAGCAGCGCGGCCACGGAGGTGGCGAGCGCGACGTTGAGCAGGTTCGTCGGGGTGAGGAAGACCGGCGAGGTCACCGAGAGGACGACCCCGACGAGGAGGAGCATCCACACCGCGCGCAGCCGGCCCGCGACGGTCTTGAGTTTCGAGGTCATGCGGCACCTACCAGTGCGTGCTTGAGGATGGACTGCTCGTCGAGGCCGTCGCCGGTCAGCTCGGCGACGAACCGTCCCTCGCGCATCACGACCACGCGGTCGGACATGGCGACGAGTTCCGGCAGGTCGGAGCTCACCAGCAGGACGGCGACGCCGTCGGCGGTGAGCTGGTTGATGATCCGGTAGATCTCGGTCTTGGCCCCGACGTCCACGCCGCGGGTCGGCTCGTCCATGAGCAGCACCCGCGGCCGGGTCATCACCCACTTGGCGAACAGCGCCTTCTGCTGGTTGCCGCCGGACAGCGAGCTGACCGCGATGGACGGGGAGGCGGCGCGCACCCGCAGGTCGGAGATGACCGCGCCGGTGGCCGCGCGTTCCTTGCCGCGCGAGACCACACCGCCGCCGGTGCTGAGCTCGCGCAGCGAGGCCAGCGACACGTTAGCCTCGACCGACTGGCCCATGCACAGGCCCTCCGCCTGCCGGTCGGGCGACAGGTAGGCGATCCGGCTGCCGATCGCGTCCTCGACGCTCGCCACGCGTACGGCGGAGCCGCCCACGCGCACGGACCCGGTCAGCGGCTGCAGGCCGAACAGCGCGCGCAGCAGGTCGCTGCGCCCGCAGCCGACCACGCCGCCGATGCCGACCACCTCGCCGGCCCTGACCTGGAGGTCGATGTCGTGGAAGCGGGCGCCGTTCCCGTTGCGCACCTCCAGCACGACCTCGTCCCGGGCGTTGCGCTCCTTGGGGTAGAAGTCGTCCACGGCGTCGCCGACCATCGCGGTGACCACCCGGGCCGGGGTGAGCTGCCCGGTGGGGGCGTCGAGGGTGACCCGGCCGTCGCGCAGCACGACGACGCGGTCCGACAGGGCGAAGACCTCGTCCAGCCGGTGACTGATGTAGATCACCGAGACGCCGGCCTCGCGCAGCCGGTTCACCTGGGCGAAGAGCTGCTCGGACTCCTGCTCGTCGAGCGCCGCGGTGGGCTCGTCGAGGATGATCAGCCGTAGTTCGTGCGTCATGGCCTTGGCGATCTCGAGCATCTGCCGCTCGGCCACGCTCAGCTCGCCGACCTGGCGCTGCACGTCGATCTCCATGCCGAGGCGGCGCAGCGCCCGCGCGGCCTCGGCGGCCATGCGCTGCTTGGAGACGAACAGGCGGCCGAAGACACGCTCGCGGTCCAGCACGTACATGTTCTCGGCCACGCTGAGGTGCGGGAACAGGTTCTGCTGGAACTCCTGGTAGATGACCTCGATGCCCTGGGCCATCGCGGCCTGCGGGTCCTTGAGGACCGTCGGGGTCCCGTCGATGAGCAGCCGCCCGGAGTCGGGCTGGTGCGCGCCGGAGATCACCCGGGTGAGCGTGGACTTGCCCGCCCCGTTCTCCCCCACGAGCGCGACGACCTCGCCGGGACCGACGTCGAAGCTGACGCCCCGCAGGACGCTGTTGTCGCCGAAGGACTTGCGCACATCGGCAAGCTGGAGATGCATGCCAGGCTCCCTGTCAGTACGCGGTCAGTACACGACGCCCGCGGTGAGCAGGACGTTGGCGTACGGGGTGAACTCGCCGGAGCGGACGGCCGCCCTGGCGCCGGCGGTGGCCTGCTTGAACGCGGTGTGCGGCACGAACGCCGGAGCCAGGCCGAGCCGCTCGAAGCGTTCCTCGATGGCCGCCAGCATGTCGGGGCTGTGCTGCTTGATCTCCTCCGACAGGAGCACGCCCTCCACGGCCACCTCGTCGAGGACCGCGTCGAGCAGGTCGAGGAAGCGCGGCAGGTTCTCCCGGACGGCGAGGTCCACGCGCTCCACGCCGGGCGGGATGGGCAGGCCCGCGTCGGTGACGACGAGCGTGTCGGTGTGGCCGAGCTCGGAGATGACGCGGGCGAGCTGGGCGTTGAGGGTTCCCTGGTTGCGCCTCATCGGGCGGCTCCTTCCATGGAGGTGGTGACCAGCGGCTCGACCTCGTCCCGGCCGGGGAGCGAGGGGCTGGCCCCGGCCTTGGTGGTGGCCAGGGCGCCGGCCGCCATGCCGTACTGGGTGGCGGTGTCCACGTCGAGCCCGGCGGCGAGGGCGCCGCCGAAGAAGCCGGTGAACGCGTCGCCGGCCGCCGTGGTGTCCACGGGCGTCACGGCGTAGGCGGGGAAGTGGCGGGTGCGCTCCCGGGTCACGGACAGGGCGCCGCCGGAGCCCAGCGTGATGATCGCGTGGCGGACGCCGCGCTCCAGGAACCAGGCCGCCGCCCGCTCCGCCGACTCCAGGTCGGTGACCTGGACGCCGGTCAGCAGGGTGGCCTCGCTCTCGTTGGGGGTGACGATGTCGAGGTGCGGCCACACGTCGTCCGGCAGCTCCTGGGCGGGCGCCGGGTCGAGGACCACGGTCAGCCCGGCCGCCGCGCCCTCCCGCGCCGCGTGGCAGGCGACCTCGGTGCGGATCTCCAGTTGCAGCAGCAGGACGCCGACCCGGTCGCGGACCCGCTGGATGCTCTGCGTGACCATCGCCTCGTCGAGGGAGGCGTTGGCGAGCGGCGTGATGACGATGTCGTTCTCGCCCGAGGCGTCCACGCGGATGTGGGCGACGCCCGTGCGGCCCTCGACCGTGCGGACCTCGCTGAGCGTGACGCCGTGGGCCTCCAGGCCGGACAGCACGATGTCGCGGAACGGGTCCCGGCCCACGCAGGCGGCCATCCAGGTGGGGGCGCCGGAGTGCGCCGCGGCCACGGCCTGGTTCGCGCCCTTGCCGCCGAGGACGAGGGTGAAGTCGTCGCCGAGCACGGTCTCACCGCGCCGCGGCAGCCGCCGGCTGAACGCCGTGACGTCCGCGGTGATGCTCCCGACGACGAGAACACCGGTGGGTTCCATGGGGGTTCCTCCAGATTCGGGGATGGGTGACCCGAGGCCACGGCCCATGCGCCGTGTCCTTGCGGGTGCGGGGTCGATCAGATCCCGGCGGGGTGCCAGACCGTCTTGGTCTCCATGAACGCGGTCATGCGTCTCGTCCCCCGGTCCTCGGCCGCGGTGAGCACGCGCTTGAAGTTCTCGGTGGCCGCCCGCTCGCAGGCCAGGGCCTGCTCGGGGGTCGTCACGCCGGTGAGGTCGAGCCCGTTGACGTCCATGTGCGCGGCCAGCCAGGGCGCCAGCTCGGCCTGGTGGCCGGTGAGGATGTTGACCACGCCGCCCGGCAGGTCGGAGGTGGCCAGCACCTCGGCGAACGTGATCGCGGGCAGCGGCGCCCGTTCGGCGGCGACCACGACGCAGGTGTTGCCGGTGACGATCACGGGGGCGACCGCCGACACCAGCCCCAGCAGCGGGTCGGCGGGCGCGACGACCGCGACCACCCCGACCGGCTCGGGCGAGGACAGGTTGAGGTACGGGCTCGCGACCGGGTTGGCCGTGCCGCGCACGGCGGCGATCTTGTCGGACCAGCCCGCGTACCAGACGAGCCGGTCCACGGCGGCGTCCACCTGCTCCAGCGCCTGCTTGCGCGGGCCGCCGAGCTCGTCGGCGAACTGGGCGCGGCGGCCCTCCAGCATCTCGGCCACGCGGTAGAGGATCTGGCCGCGGTTGTAGGCGGTGGCGCCGGACCAGCCGGGGAACGCCTTGCGCGCGGCGACCACCGCGTCGCGGGCGTCCTTGCGCGAGGCCCTGGCGGCGTGCTCCGTCCTCGTCACGGGGTAGGACCTCCCGCTCTCCGAGCGCGGGAACGCTCCACCGATGAACAGCTTGTACGTCTTGCGCACGCTCACGCGTCGATCAGACATCGAGGTATGCCTCCAGCCCGTGCAGGCCGCCCTCACGGCCGTAACCGGACTCCTTGTAACCACCGAACGGCGAGGCCGGGTCGAACTTGTTGAACGTGTTGGCCCACACCACCCCGGCCCGCAACCGCTCGGCCATCCACAGGATCCGCGAACCCTTCTCGGTCCACACCCCCGCCGACAACCCGTACGGCGTGTTGTTGGCCTTCTCCACCGCCTCGGCCGGCGTACGGAACGTCAGCACCGACAGCACCGGCCCGAAGATCTCCTCCCGCGCGATCGTGTGCGACTGCGCCACCCCGGTGAACAGCGTCGGCGGGAACCAGAACCCCCGCTCGGGCAGCTCACACGCCGGCGACCACCGCTCGGCGCCCTCACTCTCCCCGGTCTCGCTCAGCGAACGGATCCTGGCCAACTGCTCGGCCGAGTTGATCGCGCCGATGTCGGTGTTCTTGTCCAGCGGATCACCCAGCCGCAGCGTGCCCAACCGCCGCTTCAACGCGGCCAGCAGCTCCTCCTGCACCGACTCCTGCACCAGCAGCCGCGACCCGGCGCAGCACACGTGCCCCTGGTTGAAGAAGATCCCGTTGACGATCCCCTCCACCGCCTGGTCGATCGGCGCGTCGTCGAAGACGATGTTGGCGGCCTTGCCGCCCAGCTCCAGCGTCACCTTCTTGCCGGTGCCCGCCACCGTGCGCGCGATCAGCCGACCCACCTCGGTGGAGCCGGTGAAGGCCACCTTGTCCACCTCCGGATGCGCCACCACCGCCGCGCCGGTCTCGCCCGCGCCGGTCACGATGTTGACCACCCCCGGCGGCAGCTCGGCCTGCCGGCAGATGTCGGCGAACAGCAACGCCGTCAGCGGCGTCGTCTCGGCCGGCTTCAGCACCACCGTGTTGCCGCACGCCAGCGCCGGAGCCACCTTCCAGGCCAGCATCAGCAGCGGGAAGTTCCACGGGATGACCTGACCCGCCACCCCGAGCGGCTTGGTGCCGAACCCGGCGTACTGCAGCTTGTCGGCCCAGCCCGCGTAGTAGAAGAAGTGCGCCGCCACCAGCGGCAGGTCCACATCCCGCGACTCGCGGATCGGCTTGCCGTTGTCCAGCGACTCCAGCACCGCCAGCTCACGCGCGCGCTCCTGGATGATCCGCGCGATCCGGAACAGGTACTTGGCCCGCTCGGAGCCGGGCAGGCCGCTCCAGCCGCCGAACGCCTTGCGCGCGGCCCGCACCGCGCGGTCCACGTCGTCGGCCGAGGCGCAGGCCACCTCGGCGAGCGTCTCCTCGGTGGCGGGGTTGACGGTCTTGAAGGCGGGGCCGGAGCCCTCGGTGAACTCGCCGTCGATGAACAGCCCGTAGGACGGCCGCAGGTCGACGATCTCGCGCGACTCGGGGGCCGGCGCGTACTCGAACATCGTCATCCTCAGTCCAGGGTGAAGTAGTCGGGGCCGGCGTAACGGCCGGTGGCCAGCTTCTCGCGCTGCATCAGCAGATCGTTGAGCAGCGAGGACGCGCCCAGCCGGAACCAGTCGGGCGTCAGCCAGTCCGCACCGGCCGTCTCCTGCACGAGCACCAGGTTCTTGATCGCGTCCTTGGTGGTGCGGATGCCGCCCGCGGGCTTGACGCCGACCTGACGGCCGGTCCGGTCGCGGAAGTCGCGCACCGCCTCCAGCATGATCAGCGTCACCGGGAGCGTCGCCGCGGGCGAGACCTTGCCGGTGGAGGTCTTGATGAAGTCGGCGCCGGCCAGCATCGCCAGCCACGACGCCCGCCGCACGTTGTCGTAGGTGACCAGCTCGCCGGTCTCCAGGATGACCTTGAGGTGCGCCTCGCCGCACGCCGCCTTGACCGCGACGATCTCCTCGTACACCTTCAGGTAGTCGCCCGACAGGAACGCGCCCCGGTCGATCACCATGTCGATCTCGTCGGCGCCCGCGGCCACCGCGAACGCGGTGTCGGCCACCTTGACGTCGAGCGAGGAACGGCCGCTGGGGAACGCGGTGGCCACGGAGGCCACCTTCACCCCGGAGCCGCGCAGTGCTTCGGCCGCCACCGCGACCAGGTCCGGGTAGACGCAGACGGCCGCCACGCGGGAAGCGTCGCCGCCGGGGCGCAGGGCCTTGGCGCACATGGCCCGCACCTTGCCGCGCGTGTCGGCCCCTTCCAGGGTGGTCAGGTCGACCATGGAGATGGCCAGATCGATCGCCCGGGCCTTGGCCGTCGTCTTGATCGAACGGGTGCCCAGCATCGCCGCCCGCTGGTCCGCGCCGACCCGGTCGACACCGGGCAGGCCGTGCAGGAAGGCTCGCAACGCCGCCTCCGAAGAGGCCACGTCCGCGAGCGGGGTGGTCGCAACGCTCATCGCGATCGGGTCTTTCTCGTACGTGCCGGGGACGGGTGCCCGCCCGGCGGGGCGGTGGAGGCGCGTTCGATCAGCTTGGTGTCCAGGACGACGCGGCTGGCGAGGCCGCCGCCGTCGCCGGGATCGAGCCGGCGCAGCAGCAGGCGCATGGCAAGCACGCCCTGCTCGAACATCGGCCGGTCCACGACGGTCAGCGGCGGCCTGAGCAGCGGGCCGGTGTCCAGGTCGTCGAAGCCGATCAGGCTGATCTGGCCGGGGATGTCGATCCGCATGTCGTGCAGCGCCTTGAGCGCGCCCAGGGTCATGAGGTTGTTGGCGGCGAAGACGGCGGTGGGCGGCTCGGGGAGCGACAGCAGGGACAGCGTGAGCTGGTAGCCGCTGTGCTCCTTGAAGTCGCCGACCAGGTCGTACTCGGGCGGCACCTCGACGCCCGCCTTGGCGAGCGTGCCGACGAACCCCTCGCGCCGCAGCCGGCCGGGAGTGGTGTCCAGGTTGCCGCTGATCGCGGCCACCCGGGTGTGCCCGAGGGACAGCAGGTGCTCGGCCGCCTGCCGGCCGCCGCCGTCGTTGTCCACGAGCACGGCGTCGAACCGTTCGCCGCCCGCCAGGTCGCGGTCCACGAACACCAGCGGCACGTCGGCGTCGCGGACGTGCAGCGGCGTCTCGTCCTGCTCGGTGGCGGGGGCCAGGATGATGCCGTCGACCCGGCGCACCAGGTCCGCCAGCACGTCGTCCTCCTGCTCGCTGCTCTCGTCGCTGTTGGCGAGCAGGATCCGGTAGGGCTCCGTACGCGTGACGGACTCCATGCCCTTGACCACCGCGGCGAAGTACGGGTTCGTGATGTCCGGGACGACGACGCCGATGGTGTTGGTGCGCCCGGACTTCAGCGACTGCGCCGCGGCACTCGGCCAGTAGCCCAGCTCGTCGATGGCGGCCTGGATCGCCTCGTACGAGCGCACCCGCTGGCCCCGCAGGAAGCGCGAGACCGTGGCGGAAGAGACTCCCGCCCGAGCCGCCACGTCATGGATGGTGACCACGTGAGCTCCCAACTGAAATCGATGTCAGTGATGATGGCAGGAGATGGCCACGGAGTGTCAATGCCGCGTTTCCAACTCGTTACAGATCCCCACGTAATCCCACGTCGAAGCCTTGCCGCCTCCGCACGGCTGATCGGCTAACTGAAACCGTTGTCAGTAACGCTCGGTCAGCTCTCTTCGGGCGGGGCAGCCGCCTGGGCGTAGCGGCGGGCCAGCGTCGCGAAGGCCTCCCTGAGCTCGTCCGGGCCGACGACCTCGATGTCGGCGTCGAACCTGCCGACGGCGGAGGCCAGGGCGGTCCACGACCACGAGCTCAGGACGAGCCGGCAGCGGTCCGGGCCGAGCTCCTCGACGGTGCCCTCGCGGGTGTAGCGGGACACGGCGGCGGCGGGCAGGGCGAGGATCACCTCGCCGCGGCAGGGCCAGTGGCCGGAGCCGTCGGAGCCGCGGAACCTGCCGAGCATGAAGGCGGCCACGTCGCCTCCGGGCAGCTCGCGCGGGGTGAAGCGGGGCCCCGTGGGGGTGCGCGGGATGATCCGGTCGGCGCGGAAGGTGCGCCAGTCCTCGCGGTCGAGGTCCCAGGCGACGAGGTACCAGCGCCCGCCCCACGTGACGAGGTGATGGGGTTGCACCCGGCGCGGCGACGCCGCCACCGCCTCGCCCTCCTCCCCTGCCGGCGGGGCGGCGGTGTAGTCGAACCGCAGCACCTCGCGGGCGTGGACGGCGGCGCCGAGCGCCATGAGCACGCCGCCGTCGACCTGGGGGTCCGGCCGGGTCGCGGACTGGTCGACGGCGGTGACCTGGAGGGTGTCGATCCGGCGGCGCAGGCGCGCGGGCATGACCTGCCGGACGGTGGTCAGCGCGCGCGCCGCGGCCTCCTCGATGCCGGCGCCGGTGGTGGTGGCGATCTGCAGCGCGATGGCCAGGGCGACGGCCTGCTCGTCGTCGAACAGCAACGGCGGCAGCTCCGTGCCGGCGTCCAGCCGGTACCCGCCGTCGGGCCCCTTGAAGGCCACGACGGGATACCCCAGCTCACGCAGGCGGTCGACGTCCCGGCGCAGGGTGCGCGGACTGATGTCCAGCCGCTCGGCCAGCAGCGCGCCCGGCCAGTCCCGGCGCGTCTGAAGCAGGGAGAGCAACGCCAGCAGTCGCGCTGAAGTCTTCGGCACGGTCCCATGTTGCCGGGAGAAGAGGCCACTCCCTGGCCGCTACCCCTGTGAGAGTTGTCGCGTGCCCGTCAGAGACGACCACCGGAAGGATCCGAACGTTATGACCACCGCCACCTCACCCTCGGCCCTCGACGCCGAGCGGCGCGAACTGCTCGCCGCGCTCGCCTCCGCGCGCTCCGCCCTGACCACCACCGTGCGCGGGCTGAGCGACGAGCAGCTCGGCGAGCGCCCGACCGTCAGCGCGCTGTGCCTGGGCGGCCTGATCAAGCACGTCGCGTCCATGGAGGAGGGATGGATGCGCTTCGTGGTGGAGGGCCCCTCGGCCATGAACCACGACCTGCCCGACGGCGTCACCTGGGCCGACCTCGCCGCCGGCACCGCGCGCGAGATCCCGCAGTGGATGATCGACCACCAGAACGACTTCCGCATGCTGCCCGGCGACACGCCGGCCGCGATCCTCGCCCGGTACGAGGCGGTCGCCGCCCGTAGCGAGGAGATCGTCGCCGCCGTGGCCGACCTGTCGGCGACGCACCCGCTGCCGGAGGCGCCCTGGCACGAGCCGGGAGGGACGCGCAGCGTGCGCGCGGTGCTCATGCACGTCATCGCCGAGACCGCCCAGCACGCCGGGCACGCCGACATCCTGCGGGAGACGCTCGACGGGCAGACGTCCACCTGAGAGACGACATGCCTGACGAGCCGGGCCTGAGGGACAGGCCCATGAGACCGGCCGGTGAGCGGGGCGTGGGAGCCGGGATTGTGGGACGGCCTGACGGGGGTCGGGCCGTCAGGCCGTCATTCCCGGCGGTGAGGCGGGGCCGGTCGGGGACGAAGTCGTGCGGACGACGGCCTGGTCGCCCCGCGGGCCGAACAGGTGCAGGATCTCGACGGCGTTCGTGCCCGCCGGGCCGAACCAGTGCGGCTCCCGCGTGTCGAACTCGGCCACCTCGCCGGGACGCAGGGTGCACTCCCGTTCTCCGATGATGACGCGGAGCTCGCCCGCGAGGACGTACAGCCACTCGTAGCCGTCGTGGGTCACCAGTTTCGGCTCGCGGGGAGCCAGCACCTGCTTGAACACCTGCACCCGCCCCGGATACTGCGTCAGCGGCACGAGGACGCTGCCGCGGCCTTTGCGCAGGGGCTTGAGGTGCACCCGCGGGTCACCGCTGGCCGGAGCGGCCACCAGCTGGTCGAGCGCGACGCGGTGCGCACGCGCGAGCGGGATGAGCAGCTCCAGCGTCGGACGCCGCTTGCCCGACTCCAGCCGCGACAGCGTGCTCACCGAGATCCCGGTTGCCCCCGCCAGTGACTCCAGGGTGAGCCCGCGATCGCGGCGCAGGGCGCGCAACCGGGGCCCGATGGCGTCGAGGATCTGCTCCAGCTCCGTGTCCACGGGGTCCAGTTTTGCAGTCTCCGCAAAAGTGCTGGGCGGCGGCCGTCCTCCGAGCCGAGCATGGCCGGGCAAGTGCTCCCGAACCCGAAAGGCCGGCCGTGACCGCGACAACCCACCCCGTTCAGCCCGTTCTGAGCGTGCGCAGACGCTGGACGGTGCTGGCCGTCTGCTGCTTGAGCATGTTCCTCGTCGGCCTGGACACCACCATCGTCAACGTGGGCCTGCCCGCGATCGGGCGCGGCCTGGGCGTCGGCACGCGCGGCCTGGAATGGGTCGTGGACGCCTACACCCTCGTGCTGGCGAGCCTGCTGATCTCCTCCGGAGCGCTGGCGGACCGGTTCGGACGACGGCGCGTGTTCCAGCTCGGGCTGGCCGTGTTCGGCGCCGCCTCGCTGGCCTGCGCGCTGGCCCCGTCGGTCGGCGCGCTCGCCGCGGCCCGCGCCGTGCAGGGCGTCGGCGCCTCCATGCTCAGCCCCGTGGCCCTGGCGATCGTGGTGAACGCCATGCCCGACCCGAAGGAGCGGGCGCAGGCGATCGGGGTCTGGGCGTCGGTCTTCGGGCTCAGCATGGCCGCCGGCCCGGTCACGGGCGGCGCCCTGATCGCGGAGTTCGGCTGGCGGTCGGTGTTCTGGATCAACGCGCCGGTCATCGTGGCCGCTCTCGCGCTCAGCATGATCTTCGTGCCGGAGTCGCGGGCGCCGCTCGCCCGGCGGCTCGACCTGCCCGGCCAGGCGTTGCTGACCGTGGTCATCGGGGTCTCGGTGGGCGTCCTCATCGAGGGGCCGCGCATCGGCTGGACGTCGCCCGTGGCGCTGGTCGCGTACGCGGTGGCCGCCGTGGCGACGGCCGGTTTCGTGCGGGTGGAGTGCCGCCGGGGCGAGCCGCTGATGGACCCGCGTCTTTTCCGGCGGCCGGTCTTCGGCGGCGCGGTCCTGGGCGCGGTGGCGGTCTTCGTCGCGCTGAACGTGACGCTGCTGCTCACCACCCTCTACCTCCAGCACGCCCGGGGATGGACGCCGCTGGCCGCGGGGGCGGCCACCCTGCCCATGGCCGTGGGGGCGACCCTCTGCGCCCCCTTGTCCGGGCATCTGGTCGGCCGCCTCGGGCCGCGGCCGCCGCTCGCCCTGGCCGGCGGCTTCATCGCGGCGGGCGGGCTCTGCCTGGTGGGACTCGACCAGCGCACGGGCGTGCACCTGCTGCTGGCGGCGTACGCGCTCATCGGCATCGGGTTCGGCTTCGCCAACGCCCCGATCACCAACACGGCGGTGAGCGGGCTGCCTCCGGCCCGGGCCGGCGTGGCCGGGGCCATCACCTCGACCGCGCGCCAGTTCGGCTCCGCACTCGGCATCGCCATCGCGGGCGGCCTGGTCGCCGGAGCCGGCCCGGCGGGGCTCGCGCAGGCGTCCCGCCCGGGCTGGATCATGGTGACCGCATGCGGCCTGCTCCTGCTCGTCGTGGCGTACGTGTCACGACCGAAGGGTGACGACGCCCATCTCCCGGCTCCGTCAGCGCGGTGACCCCGCCTGCGAGAGGGCCGTGATCCCGTTCGCAGGAACCTCGTGATCCGCTCTCGGGAAACCCGTGATCCCGTCTGCGGTCACTGCGGTCTCCCCGCCCCTGCCGGAACGGGGTCAACCCGTCCAAGGGTGAACGGGGTGTCCCTTCCGCCCGGGACGAGGCCGGCCCGTCCAGCGGGGACGCGGTGATCCCGTCCGGCGGCGACGTGCGGCGCGACGCCGCCGGACGGGCGGAGCGCCTACTCCACGGAGACCTCCCGCAGCAGGCGAGAGCCCCAGGGGCACCAGAGCAGGCCGGGCAGGAACGCGCCGCCCGCCTCGTCGAGATGGTCGTCGACATACCGCGGGGACGCGTCGCACACCTCGATGGCGTGGGTGAAGAACGAGACCGACGTGGGGTCGAGGTGGTACTGCCAGCCAGGGTTGTACGGGGCGGGCCGCTTGACGATCCTCCCGAGGACGTGGGTCCTGTCCCGCTGGGCTCCGCTGAGGATGTCCCTGGCTTCCTGGATCTTGTCGGGCTCGGTGAGCTTGACGACGAACCTGTCGGGGGCCGGCGGGTAGTCGAACTCGAAGAGGGCCTCGGCGGCGGGCGCGGCCGCCCGGGTCGCCGCGACGGACTGCGTCGCGGCGGCGGGCTGCGCGAAGGCGAGCGTCCCGGCCGCCACGAGGACGCCGATCGCGGAGACAAAGCGTCGCACGGACAACTCCCACTCCCATGCTGTCGGGCCGTCATCACGGCCGTTCACCACGAAGAGTAACATTGATTCAACGGAAAGTAACAGCAAAACCCTAATTCCCTACCTGTTGTGTTGACTTTAGAGAGTGGCCGGTCTACGTTGGCGAGCGTGACGACCACGGCACTGACCATCCGAGGTCACGTGGACTTCTGCCGCGTGGCCAGCGCCCTGTGTCCCTCCTTCCGCCCCGCCCTCCAGCGACCACCTCTCCCACGGAAGGACCACACCCATGTCACCCTTCTCCATCCGCCCCGTCGCAGGCCGGATAGGCGCCGAGATCTCCGGCGTGCGCCTGGACGGTGATCTGCCCGCCGACGCCGTCGCGCTGATCCGCTCCGCCCTGCTCGAGCACAAAGTGATCTTCTTCCGCGCCCAGGACCACCTGGACACGGACCGCCAGGTCGCCTTCGCCCGGCTGCTCGGCGAGCCCACCGGGGCCCACCCCACCGTGCCGGCGCTCGCCGGCAACACACATGTCCTGGACCTGGACTACAGCAACGGTCAGAAGGTCGATCGGTGGCACACCGACGTCACCTTCGTCGACCGGCCGCCGCTGGCCTCCGTGCTCCGGGCGATCACCGTGCCGCCCAGCGGCGGCGACACGCTGTGGGCCAACACCGTCACCGCCTACGAGCACCTGCCCGCCGAGCTGCGCGACCTGCTCGACCGGCTGCGGGCGGTCCACACCAACCAGTACGACTACGTGCGCATCGCCGCCTCCGACGATCCGGAACGGACCCGCGCGCAGGCGGAGGTGTTCACCTCGACCTTTTCGAGACCGAGCATCCCGTCGTCCGCGTCCACCCCGAGACGGGCGAGCGCGCGATCCTCCTCGGCGACTTCGCCAAGCGCCTGGTGGGCCTGCCCGCGCAGTCGTCGGCGGCGATCATCCAGTTGATCCAGAGCCACGTCACCCAGGTGGAGAACACCGTGCGCTGGCGCTGGTCCCCCGGCGACGTGGCCGTCTGGGACAACCGGGCCACCCAGCACCGGGTGGTGCACGACTTCGGCGACCAGCCGCGCCGCCTGCACCGGGTGACCATCGCCGGTGACATCCCGGTCGGCGTGGACGGCCGGACGAGCACGGTGCTGTCCGGCGACGCCGGGTCCTACTCTCCGCTCGCCGCCTGACACCCCCTCCCCCCTGAGCCCCCCTCTCCCCCTCCACCCCTCCCCTGCCGCCCCGGTCACGCCACAGTGACCGGGGCGGCTGTCTCGTGAAGGTCTGGAGAGCCGGGCGGGGCACGGGCAGACGCGAGGAGCCTCCCGTCGCCGAGCTCGACGGGAGGCTCCTCGAAAGGCTCGCGCGGTGACCGGCCACCCGGTCACCGAGGACCTCTTCGCCCTGGCCGAGGAGGCGCTGCCCGGGGTGCGTCGCCGCGACGGTGGCCAGATGCGCGGCGCGGCGCTGCGCCCGCAGACGACCGTGTTCGGCGACGACGCACTCCCACGGGCACACGGAGCATCCTGAGCGGGGGACCACTGGTGGACGGCGACCAGCGGCTCGCCCGGACGGCCGCCGTCGCCTTCTCGGGCTTGCCTGGACGGTCGCCGTCGCCTTCTTGAAGGCCACCAGGGAACCGACGCCAGCCCGCCGAGAGCTTGAGCGCCCTTCCTGGTCGGCAGGACCTCTCCCAGGGGGACGCCGAGTTCCTCCAGGCGAGAAGTGCTCCTGTGGCGTCAGGGTGATGCCCCTCGCCGCGGAACGGCTCGTCAAGGACCGGGGGTGTGGGGACCGGTAGGCCCCCACGAGCGACCCTCGCGCGAAGCGCGCCCCCGTGAGGGCCTTGCTCTTCCGCCAGCCGCGTCAGGAATGAGCGAGGAAACGCCCGAACCTGCCCTGGTGGTACAGGAGCGGACGTCCCGCGCTGTACACGTGGGCCTCGGCCACCAGGCCCACCACCAGCACGTGGTCGCCGACGTCGGCGGTCTCGTGCGGCAGGCAGATCAGGTGGGCCGACACGTCGTGCAGCAGCGGCGCCCCCAGCGGGCCGGGACGCCAGCGGGTGGGCTCGGCGAACCGGTCGATGTCCTTGCGCGCGAACCTGGCCGCCACCTCCTCCTGGTCGCTGGCCAGCACGTTGACCGCGAAGTGGTCGGCCGAGCGCAGCCAGGGCCACGTGGTCGAGCCGCGGTCGACGTAGAAGGACACCAGCGGGGGATCCAGGCTGACCGAGGAGAACGAGGTCGCGGTCAGCCCGACCGGGATGCCGTCGGACTGCGCGGTGATCACCACGACGCCGGCGGCGTGCACCGCGAGGGCACGGCGGTAGTGGTCGGCGTCCACCGCATGGCCGGGCAGGGTCTCCGTCATGGCGCCGCCCCCACCGTGGCCGCCGCCTGCCTGGGCTCCCCTTCCGGAGCACCGGCCGGTCCCGTCCTGGGCTCCCCTTCCGGCGCGCCGGCCGGTCCCGTGGCGGCCGCCACCTGCGGCGCGACGCGGTCGGCCCAGGCGTCCAGGCGCTCGTCCAGGTCGGTGAGCTGCGATTCGAGCAGGGCCAGTCCGGGGGTGGGCACGGTGGCGCCCAGTTCCACCAGCAGCGGCCGCAGGTGCACCTCCACCGCCAGGGAATGCGCGGGATCGCCCATGACCAGCAGCGGCAGAGCCGTGGTCCCGGCCAGCGCCCCGGACGGGAGCCGGTCGAGGAACACCTTCAGCAGGCCGGTGTAGGTGCCCTTGTAGGTGGGGCTGGCCACCACCAGCAGGCTCGACCGGGCGACCAGGTGCAGCGCCGCCTCCACGCCCGGGTACGGCCCGGGCGACAGCAGGTGCGGCCCTAGCGCCGACAGGTCCACGACCTCACCGGGCACGGCGTCGTCGTACCCGATCCGCCGGGCGACGGCCCGGGTGGCCCGCACGGCCACGGCCAGGGTCCTGGAGCCTTCGCGGGGGTTGCCGACCAGGGTGACGACGCTCATCCGGCCACCGCCACTTCCAGCTCCGCCTCACCCTGCGGGGCGTACCGGGAGCGGGGCCGGGCGAGCCCGTAGGTGCCGCGCAGCGTACGGCTCTCGTACTCGTACCGGAACAGGCCCCGGACCTGCAGCTCCGGTACGACGTGGTCCACGAAGTCGGCCAGGCCGCCGGGCAGGATCGGCGGCATGACGTTGAAGCCGTCGGCGGCCCCGCCCTCGAACCACTCCTGGATCTCGTCGGCGATCCGCTCCGGGGTGCCGGCCACCACGCGATGGCCCCGGCCGCCGGCCAGGCGGGCGATGAGCTGCCTGACCGTGAGGCCGTCCCGCCGGGCCAGGTCGACGACGAGCTTGCGGCGGCTCTGCGCGCCCTCGGTCTCGACGGGGATGTCCGGCAGCGGGCGGTCGAGCGCGTCCTCCCCCAGCTCGATGCCGGTCATGTGGGAGAGCTGGGCCAGCCCGTACGCGGGGATGATGAGCTCTTCGAGCTCCTGCTCCAGTTGGCGCGCCTCCCGGTCGGTGGAGCCGATGATCGGCGAGATGCCGGGCAGGACGAGCAGCTCGTCCGGCCGTCTGCCGTACGCGGCCAGGCGGCTCTTCAGGTCGGCGTAGAACTCCTGGCCTTCCTCCAGGGTCTGCTGGGCGGTGAAGACGGCCTCGGCGAAGCGGGCGGCGAACTCCTTCCCGTCCTCCGACGACCCCGCCTGCACCAGGAGCGGGTGCCCCTGCGGCGGGCGGGAGGCGTTCAGGGGGCCGCGCACCCGGAAGTGCTCGCCCTCGTGCTCGATCGGGTGGATCTTGCCGGTGTCGGCGTACAGCCCGTGTGCGCGGTCGCCGAGGATCGCGTCGTCCTCCCAGCTGTCCCAGAGCTTGGTGACGACGTCCAGGAACTCGGTGGCCCTGGCGTAGCGGTCGGCGTGCGCGGGCCGCTCGACGCCGAAGTTGTGCGCCTCGGCCTCGCTGGCGGAGGTGACGATGTTCCAGCCCGCCCGCCCGCCGCTGATGTGGTCGAGCGAGGCGAACTTGCGGGCCACGTGGTACGGCTCGTTGTAGGTCGTGGACACGGTGGCGATCAGGCCGATGTGGTCGGTGACCGTGGCGATCGCCGACAGCAGCGTCAGCGGCTCCAGGCCGCCGAGGGCGTTGTGCCGGACGTTGCCCCACAGGGCGACGCCGTCGGCGAGGAAGACCGAGTCGAGCTTGCCGCGTTCGGCGATCTGCGCGAGGTTCTGGTAGTGGCGGACGTCGGCGATCCTGGCCGGCTCGGTGCGCGGGTGCCGCCAGGCCGCCTCGTGGTGGCCGACGCCCATGAGGAAGGCGTTGAGGTGGAGCTTTCTCGTCACGTGGTCCTCCAGGTGGAGAAGCGGCGCTCGATCCTGAGCAGCAGCAGGTTGAACAGCAGACCGAGCGCGGAGATCGTGATGATCCCGGCGTACATCTCGGGGATGCGGAAACTGGACTGGGTGTCGAGGATGAGGTAACCGAGCCCGGCCTTGGCCCCGACCATCTCGGCGAACAGCAGCACGAGGATCGAGTAGGCCCCCGCCAGCCGGACCCCGGTGAAGATGGCCGGCACGGCGGCGGGCAGGATGACCTTCTGGAAGAGCCGGACCGGGCCGAGGCCCATGGAGCGGGCCGACCTGATCAGCAGGGGTTCGACGGTCTTCACGCCGCTGACCGTGTTGAGCAGGATCGGCCAGGAGCAGGCGTACAGGACGAAAGTGATCTTCGAGGTCTCGCCGATGCCGAGGATGAGCGTGAACACCGGCAGCAGCGCCACGGGCGAGGTGTTGCGGAACACCTCCAGCAGCGGGGTGAGCGCGTCGGCCACCGGCCGGTACCAGCCGATCAGCAGGCCGAGCGGGATGGCCAGCGCGATGGCCAGGCCGAACCCGGACAGCGAGCGGATCAGCGACGCCTGCAGGTGCTCCGGCAGCGGCCCGTCGAGCAGGAGCCCGTACCAGACGACGAGGTCCTCCGACAGCGGGGGCACGAACACCCGGTCGAACACGCCGATCCGGGGCAGCACCTCCCACGCGGCCAGGAGCAGCAGGATCGCCCCCGACTTCGTGGCCGCCCGCGACGCCACGCGGCGCGCCCGGCGCGCGAGCGCGGACGGCCGGCGGGCAGGGGCGACGGCCGGCTCCCCGGCGACGACCGACTCTTCGGCGATGGCCGGCTCACCGGCGACGGCGGGCTCCACGAGGTCGGCGGCGCCCACCGGCCCGGCGGGGGCCGCCGCCCCGTCCGGTGCCTCGTACCGGTCGATGGCGGTGGGGAGCTCCTGGGGCTCCCGCTCGCTCAGGGCGGTGCCGGTGGCGGGGGCGCTTCGCTGGTCAGCCACGGGCGGTCGCCGCCTTCCGCTCCAGCACCTGCGCCGCGGCGACCTCGTCGCGCAGCAACGTCCACACGTGGTGCCGGTACTCGCCGAACGCGGGATCCGCCCGCAGGTCACCGGCCCGGGAGTCGAACGCCACCTCGACGACCTCCTTGATGGTCCCGGGGCGGGAGGTCATGACCGCGACCCGCTGGCCCAGGTAGACGGCCTCGTCGATGCCGTGCGTGATGAAGATGATGGTCTTGCCGGTCTTGTCCCAGATGCGCAGCAGCTCCTCCTGGAGCGACTCGCGGGTCTGGGCGTCCAGGGCGGCGAACGGCTCGTCCATGAGCAGCACGTCGGGGTCGAAGGCGAGGCTGCGGGCGATCGCGACCCGCTGGCGCATGCCGCCGGACAGCTCGTGCGGGTAGCGCTCCTCGAACCCGGTGAGCCCGACGAGGTCGAGGTAGTGCCGGGCCCGCTCGCGCCGTTCCCTCCGGGGCACGGCCTTGGCCTCCAGGCCGAACTCGACGTTGGCCTGCGCGGTGCGCCAGGGAAACAGCGCGTACTGCTGGAAGACGATGCCCCGGTCGAGGCCGGGGCCGGTGACCGGCGCGCCGTCGATGACGATCTCGCCGGCGGTCGGCGCGGTCAGCCCGGCGACCAGGTCGAGGAGCGTGGACTTGCCGCAGCCGCTCGGCCCCACCAGCGCCAGGAACTCTCCTTCGCGCACGTCGAGGTCGACGCCGTCCAGCGCGACGAACGGCTCGCCGCCGTCCCGGACCTGGAAGACCTTGCGCACGTCGCGGATGCCGATCTTGCTGGTGACGGCGGTGGTGGTCATGACCCACTCCCGTTGGCGTAGGGGTTGTACGCGTTGGTGTAGAGGTCGGCCGCTTTGACCTGGCCGGGCTTGATCTCGCCCTCGCGGGCCAGCCAGTCGATCCAGGTCTGGAACTCCTTGGCGGCGATCACTCCGCCCTTGCCGGCGATGCCGGTGCTCTTCCAGAACGCCACCGTGGTCGCGTCCTCGTTGCGCCCGCGCTTGGCGATGATCTTCTGGAAGCGGGCGACGACCTCCTCGCGCGGGTGGGTCTGCGCCCAGTCGATGGCCTTGGCGTACGCCTCGACGAACTTCCTGGTGGTGGTGGGGTTGCGGGCGATGAAGTCCTCGCGCAGGACGACGGAGCCCGCGGTGAACGGCCCGAACAGGTCGATGTCGGTGAACAGCGGCCGCAGGCCGCCGCGCTGCAGCGCCTTGTCCTTCAGGACGCCGCCGAGCGTCCCCACGTCGAGCTGTCCCTGCCGCAGGGCCTGCTCGGTGTTGACCGGCGGGATCACGACGAGCTGGACCTGCCGGATCTCCTGCGGTGTCAGGCCGGCGCGCTTGAGGTACTCCTTGATGACGGCCTCGTGGTGCGCGCCGAGGGTGTTGACCCCGATCTTCTTGCCGATGAGGTCGCGGGCGGTCCGGATGGGGCTGTTCTCGGTCACGTAGTAGCCGTTGAAGGAGCGCTGGTCGGAGCCGTAGTAGCCGATCACCGCCTTGATCGGCGCCCCGGCGGCCTTGAGCTTGATGATCGCGCCGTTGAAGGCGCCGCCGAAGTCGGTCTGGCCGGTGGCGGCCGACTGGATGTCCTGGGGACCGCTGGTGGTGTTGCCGACCCACTTCAGCTTGATGTCGCCGAGGTAGCCGAGGTCCTCGGCGAGTTCGGGGTAGGTGACGCTGCCGACGTTCCCCTGGTAGCGCAGCTCTTTGACCTCTGCTCCGCCGGGTTTCGCCGCGCCCTGGGCCGAGCCGCAGGCGGCCGCTCCGGCGGCCAGCAGCACGGCGACAAGGGCATGTCTGATTCTGATCACGGATGGTTCCTCTGGAAGGGCGCGCCGGTGGGCCGGCACGCGGAAGAAGGGGGGTCGCACAGGGCGTGGGCGCCGTCGGCCACGCCGGGACGGGAACGGGAGAGGTGCGCGGTCGGCTGTCCGTGATCAACGACACTGCGCGCTGGCGACGTGGCAGAAGTCCACGTGCGGGCGCCGGGTCAGGTAAAGGCCCTGGCTCATGCCCCTGAACCTACGAGCCCGGGAGACCAAAGTCAATATTCCCTACAGGATATACATGGAATATTGCCGACCTGCGATCATGCCGTCCGGCGACACCGCCCGGCGCGTCACCACCAGGCCCGCCCGGCGCAGCGCCCCGAGGCCCTGGGAGTCGCCCTCCTAGTCCCCGGCCTTCGCCGCCGGTCCGGTCAGGTGGTCGAGGAGGGCCTGGCTGATGTCCGCGAGCTGCCGGAGCTGCTCGGGGGTGAGCAGGTCGATCAGGTGCTCGCGGACGCTGGCCACGTGGCGCGGCGCGGCGGCCCGGAGCGCGGCCAGGCCGTCGTCGGTGAGCACGGTGAGCCACCCGCGCCGGTCGTCGGCACAGTGCTCCCTGCGCACCCAGCCCTTCTGTTCGAGCTTGTTGATCGCGTGCGTGATGCGGCTGGGCTTGGAGTTGGTCCAGGTCGCCAGCTCGCTCATGCGCAGGGTGCGCTCCGGCGCCTCCGACAGCAGGACCAGGAGCTCGTAGTAGGTGGGGGGCATGTCGGCCGCGGTCAGCAGGTCGCGTTCGAGGCGGTCGGTCAGCAGGCGGGTGGCCAGGCCGAAGGTGCGCCAGGCGTGCTGTTCGTCGTCGTCGAGCCATCGGGTCACGGACGTCATCGTACTGGAAAGTTGCGTACTGAAATATCGCTGTGTACTGTCGTGCTCAATCTTCCAGCGCTGAACTAATAGGAGCTCGGCATGTACCCCAGCGACCTCACCGGCACGTACGCCATCGACCCGGCGCACAGCCGGTTCGGCTTCACCGCCCGCCACGCGATGGTCACCAAGGTCCGCGGGAGCATCCCGGTCCACGAGGCCACCGCCTCCCTCGACGCCGCCGACCCGGCCGCCTCCAAGGTCCGCGTGGTCCTCGACGTGGCCGGCATCCAGACCGGCAACCAGACGCGCGACGACCACCTGCGCACCGGCGACTTCCTGGACGCCGCAGCCCACCCGTACATCACCTTCGAGTCCACCGACGTCGAGCACGTCGGCGGCGACACCTTCGAGGTCACCGGCGAGCTGACCATCCGCGGCGTGACCCGGCGGGTCACCGTCTCCCTCGACCACACCGGCACCGCGGTCGACGCCCAGGGCATGACCCGGGTCGGCTTCGAGGGCGGCACCGTGATCAACCGCAGGGACTTCGGCATGACCTACAACGCGGTCCTGGAGACGGGCGGCGTGATGATCTCCGAGAAGATCACGCTCGAGTTCGACCTGTCGGCCGTCAAGACCGTCTGACCCACCGTCCGCGAGCGTTCCCGAAAGTGACAGCGTCCGTCATGCGCAACCTCACCGTCCCCGTCCTTGCCGCCGCACTCGCCCTGACCCTGGCCGCCGCCCCCGCCGAGGCCGCGCCCCGGCGGTGGGCGGCGGCCTGGGGAACCGCCGCCCAGCCGGCCACCGCGAGCACGTCCTGGTACGGCCCCAACTGGTCGCGGGAGGGCTTCGCCCGCCAGGGCGCCGAGACCCTCCGCCAGGTCGTCCGGGTCGGCACCGGCGGGGCCTCCGTGCGGGTCAGGCTCTCCAACGTGTACGGCACCGCCCCGCTGGCCGTCGACGGAGCCGCGATCGCCCCGGCCCTCCAGGGGGCGGCCACGAGCCGGCCGCGTCCCCTGACCTTCGCCGGCCGTGAGGCGACCGTCGTCCTGCCGGGCCGCGAACTCCTCAGCGACCCGGTCCCCCTGCCGGTCCGCGCCCTCGGCAAGCTGGCGGTGACCCTGCGCTTCACCCGGCCCACGGGCGCGGCCACCTTCCACCACTTCGCGCAGGCCACCTCCTACCGGGCCGGCGGCGACCACCTGGCCGACACCGGCGGCGACGCGTTCACCGCCACCACGAACTCCTGGTACTACCTGACCGGCGTCGAGGTCGCCTCCCCGCGCGGGGCCGGCACCGTGGTCGCCTTCGGCGACTCCCTCACCGACGGCGTCGGCTCCACCGTCGGCGCCGACCGCCGTTACCCCGACCGGCTCGCCGAACGTCTGGCCGGCCTCGGCCGTCCCCTTGCGGTGGTCAACGCCGGCATCGGCGGCAACCGCCTGCTGACCGACTCCCCCGAGTACGGCGAGAACGGTCTCGCCCGCTTCCGGCGCGACGTCCTCGACCGGCCCGGCGTCCGCACCGTCATCGTCATGGACGGCGTCAACGACCTGGCCGAATGGAACAAGCCCCACCAGGCGTCCGCCGAGCGGCTCATCGACGGCCACCGTCGGCTCGTCCAGGCCGCCCACGCCAGGGGCGTCAAGGTCGTCGGCGCCACCGTCATGCCCATGAAGAACGCCGCGCTCGCCTACAGCCCGGCTGCGGAGGCCGTGCGCGAGGAGGTCAACGCGTGGATCCGCACCGGCGGCGTCTACGACCACGTCCTCGACTTCGACGCCGTGGTCAGGGAGCCCGGCGACCCCGACGCCCTGCGGGCGGACTACGACTCGGGAGACGGCATCCACCTCAACGACGCCGGCTACCGCGCGATCGCCGAAGCCGTCGACCTCGCCGCTCTGTGACGTGCCCAGCGGGGCGGCCGTGGGTCGCCGCACCGGACTTGGTGCGGCGACCCACGGCCGGGCGGGCTCATCCGGCCGCGGCCTTCTCCAGCTCCGCCACGTCGATCCTGTTCATGGTCCGCATGGCGGCCGCCACCCGCCGCGCCGTGGCCGGGTCCGGGTGGCTCATGAGCTCGGCGAGCCGCCTGGGGATGATCTGCCAGGACAGGCCGTACCTGTCCTTGAGCCAGCCGCACCGCGACTCCTCGCCGCCGTCCGCCGTGAGCCTGGCCCACAGGTCGTCCACCTCCTCCTGCGACTCGCAGTCGACGTACAGCGAGATCGCCTCGGTGAAGCGGAACTCCGGCCCGCCGTTGAGCGCGAGGAAGCGCTGGCCCGCCAGCTCGAACGTCACCATCATGGCGGGGCCGCCCTCGCCGTGGCGCACGACGTCCAGGACGCGCGAGCCGGCGAACAGGGAGGTGTAGAACTCCGCGGCCTCCTCCGCCTGGTGGTCGAACCACAGGTAGGTGGTGATCTTCTGCATGTCGGTTCCTCCGTGTGACGCGGACAGGCTTCCTCACCTGCCCTTTCGCCTACGCGTCGATCGGGGGCCGGCGGAATCGACACGATCTCCGAGAAATTTCTCAGCCACTTTCCGGTGCGTGGACGTCGCGACGGACGCGATCGCGGCGGTCGTTCAGCGGCGGCGCAGCGACGGGTCGAGCAGGGCGGGCGGGGTATCGAACTTCTCGTGCGCGGCGAGGTCCACGCCCGGCGCGACGATCGCGTCCACGGCGTCGAGGACGTCGGCGGAGAGCACCGTGTCCGCGGCGGCGAGCTGGGCGCGCAGGTGGTCGAGCGTGCGCGGGCCGATGATCGCGCTGGTCACGGCGGGGTGCGCGGTCACGAAGCCGAGCGCGAGCTGGATCATCGTCAGGCCGGCCTCGTCGGCGACCTTCGCCAGCCGCTCGACCGCGTCCAGCCGGGCGCGGTTGGCCGGCAGGGAGAGGTCGAAGCGCTGCGGCAGGATCGTCGAGCGATGGGTGGTGATGTCCCGGCCCTCGCGGATCGCGCCTGACAGCCAGCCCGAGGCCAGCGGGCTCCACGCGAGCACGCCGAGCCCGTACTGCTCGGTCACGGGCAGGACGTGGGCCTCGATCCCGCGCTGCAGGATCGAGTAGCTGGGCTGCTCGGTGACGTAGCGGCTCAGGTGGTGGCTCTGGGCGGCCCACTGGGCCTGGACGATCCGGTAGGCCGGGAACGTCGAGGAGCCGAAGTAGCGGATCTTCCCCGCGCGCTGCAGGTCGGTGAGGGCCGACAGCGTCTCCTCGTCACCGGTGCTCGGGTCCCAGCGGTGGATCTGGTAGAGGTCGACGTGGTCGACGCCGAGGCGGCGCAGGCTGTCGTCCAGCGCGGTGAGCAGCCAGCGGCGCGAACCGCCCTGATGGTTGCGCTCGTCGCCCATCGGCATGCCGGCCTTCGTGGCCAGCACGATGTCGTCGCGGCGGCCGGCGATGGCCTTGCCGACCATCTCCTCCGAGTCGCCCTGGCCGTACATGTCGGCGGTGTCGATGAGGTTGACGCCCGCCTCCAGGGCGGCGTCGACGATGGCCGTGGCCTCGTCCTGGGTGGTGCGTCCGATGGCGCCGAAGTTCATCGCGCCGAGCGCGAGGGAGCTGACGTGCACGCCGGTGCGGCCCAAGGTGCGGTACTGCATGAGGGTGTTCCTCCACTGCGAGGCGATCGTGGCGGCTCGGGCGGTTGCTCTGGCATCATGAGAAACCGGAACCGTGTTCCGTAAGATACGGAACACGGTTCCGGTTGGCAAGCCCGGCTACGGAGAGGACGGCACGGTGAACGGCAGCCACGAGGCCACAGGAGGTGCGGCGCCGCGCAAGCGGGCCGACGCCCGGCGCAACGAGCGGACGCTGCTCGACGCCGCCGCCGCGGTCTTCGTGACCTCAGGAGTGGAGGCGCCGGTGCGCGACATCGCGGCCCGGGCGGGCGTCGGGGTGGCCACGATCTACCGCCACTTCCCGACGCGGGCTGAGCTCATCATCGCCGTCTACCGGCATCAGGTCGAGGCGTGCGCCGAGGCGGGTCCGGCCCTGCTGGCGAGCACGACTCCGCACGCCGCGCTGGGCCGCTGGATCAACCTGTTCGTCGACTTCCTGGTCACCAAGCACGGGCTGGCCGCGGTGCTGCGGTCCGACGAGGCGGGCTTCGACGCGCTGCACGCCTACTTCCTCGACCGGCTCGTGCCCGTGTGCGCCCGGCTGCTCGACGCCGCGGCCGCCGCCGGCGAGATCCGGTCCGGCCTGGACGCCTACGAGCTCATGCGCGGCGTCGGCAACCTCTGCATCGGCGCGGAC
The DNA here is from genome assembly GCF_024172185.1 of Nonomuraea roseoviolacea subsp. carminata. GTDB lineage: Bacteria > Actinomycetota > Actinomycetes > Streptosporangiales > Streptosporangiaceae > Nonomuraea > Nonomuraea roseoviolacea. The sequence goes on along the minus strand of NZ_JAMZEC010000001.1, from coordinate 8,154,315 downwards.
AACGACCCCCGCTACGACGCGCGCCGCCTGGTCGAGCTCCTCATCGCGGGAATGCGCGTACCGCAGTAGTCGGAACAGTGTTCCGGAAAGCATGAGGGCCTGGACCCCAGAGGGAGTCCAGGCCCGGACGGCTCAGCAGCCGTCGGTCACGTAGCAGCCCTTCACGTACCACTTGCCGCTGTAGTAGGCGCCGCTGGACGCCTTGCTCGTACCGCCCTTGGGGGCCAGGCCACCCGGGATGTACGAGCAGGACGAGGTGGAGCAGAAGTAGCCGTAGACCCGGAAGTAGGTCTCAAGCCCGCTGGTGCACTTCACGCTCACCGAGTGGTCGGTGCTCGCGGTCTTGGAGCAGCCGCTGATCGCGGCCGCGGGGGACGCGGTGACACCGATGAGGGCGGTGGCCCCCAGGGCGATGCCGGCCACGCTGGAAAGGATCTTTTTCGTCACGAGGGTTCATGATCACCCATCGATGCCGATCTTCACAAGTGGGGTGAGGAGACTCCGGCCGGGTCAGTCACGAAGCAGCCGCTCGCGCCGGGCCAGCAGCCGTCCGCGCTCGGCCAGCAACTGCGCGCAGCGGTTGTTCATGAGCGTGCTCATGTCGTGGACCCAGCGGGCCGTCTTCTCGACCTCGGCGCGGGTGTTCTCGATGCGCTGATGCTTGATCGCGTCGGTGATGATGTTGTCGAAGAAGGTGTCGACGAACCACCGCGTGTCGACCTTGGGCAGGCGGGGCTGCGCGGCGAAGCCGACGTCGGCCAGCTCCCGGGAGAAGACGTCCAGGGCGCGCTGGGCGTGCCAGGCGGCCTGGTCGGCGGTGCGCAGCCGGTCGTGCTCGATGCTGTCGGCGATCAGGCCGCCGCCGAACAGGTCCCAGGTGGAGGCGCTCCGGGCCGAGGTGAGGTGGCGCAGCACCGTGCCGAGGGCGTCCTGCGCGGCCCGGCCGGCGCGGTGGGCCTCGGTGTGCTCGCGGGTGTCCGCCGCCACGCGGCGGAGCGCGGCGTCGATGTCGGCCAGCTCCCTGGCGCGGGGATCGCCGCCGTTGACGAGGAGCCGCTCCTTCTCGGCCAGTAACCGCGCGTACTCCTCGGGGGCGCTCGCCAGTCCGGCCAGCTCGGTCTCGGCCGCACGGGCGTCCGCCTCGAGCTGGGCCAGGCGGGCGCGGTGGCCCTCGACGCGCTGCCCGGCGGCGGCCGCCTCGGCGCGCTCGCGGGCCAGCCGCTCCTCGCGGTTGCCGAGCAGACGGGCCAGGGCGGCGGACAGCCCGCCTTCCAGGCGGGAGACGTCGTGCTCCTCCCGGGCCAGCTCCCGTTCGAGCTCCGCGAGCGTGTCCCGGGCCTGCCGGATCTGCTCCGCCGTGGCCTCACACAGCCGCCGCAGGTGGTCGGCGCGGTGCGTGCGGGCGGCCGCCTCGCGCAGCCGCTCGTCGAGATCCGGGGTGCTCGTCACATCTCGAAGGACGAACGAGACCTTCCGGATGTTCCGGAGTGTGCCGTGGGTCGTCCGCGCTTGACGGCCGTCCGTTCCTTGAGTTACAACTTCTAACTAAAGCGAGAGCTACTAACAGACCCATGGAGGTCGCCATGAACGCCGCAGAGCTCGTCGAGGTCGTCCTGCCCGGCAAGGTGGAGCCGGAAGGATTGCTGATCAGGCACGGAGCCGTCCCGGCCGCGGGCCCCGGCCAGGTCGTCATCCGGATGGAGGCGACCGGCGTCTCCTTCGCCGAGCAGCAGATGCGCCGCGGCCGGTACTACGACCAGCCCCCGTTCCCGTTCGTGCCCGGCTACGACGTGGTCGGCACGGTGCTCGCGACCGGTGACGGCGTCGATCCCGGGCTGGCCGGCACCCGGGTGGCCGCGCTGGTCAAGGTCGGCGGCTGGGCCAGCCACGTGGTCGTCGAGGCGGCGGACGTGGTCGAGGTGCCGGAGGGGATCAGCGCCGCGCAGGCGGAGACCATGGTGGTCAACGGCGTCACCGCCTGGCAGATGCTGCACCGCAAGGCACGGGTCCGCGCGGGGCGGACGATCCTGGTGCACGGCGCCAACGGCGGCGTGGGCTCCGTCCTGGCCGACCTGGCGCTGGCCGCGGGCGTGAAGGTGATCGGCACCGCGTCGGCGCGCCACCACGACACCCTGCGGCGGCGCGGCGTCGTCCCGGTCGACTACCGCGCCGACGTCGCCGCGCGCGTCCGCGAGCTGGCCCCCGGCGGGGTGGACGCCGTCTTCGACCACGTCGGCGGGCGCGGCATCGTCGCCTCCTGGCGCCTGCTCGCGCCCGGCGGCACGCTGGTCTCGTACGGCAGCGCCTCCACCCGTGACGACGACGGGTCCAAGCAGTGGCCCGTGCTCAAGCTGCTGGCCCGGGTGTGGCTGTGGAACGCGCTGCCCAACCGCCGCCGCGCGTACTTCTTCAACGTCTGGGCGGGGCGGGCCCTGGCCAGGAACGCGTTCCGTGCGCGGCTGCGCGCCGACCTCACCCAGGTCTTCGCGGCGCTGCGGCGCGGCGACGTCACCGCGCGGATCGCCGCCGAGCTGCCGCTCGCCCGCGTCGCCGACGCCATGCGGCTGGCCGAGTCGGGCACGGTGGCCGGGAAGATCGTCCTCACGCCGTAGGGTTCTGCACGCCAGGGCCGACCCCGCCGGGGTCCGATCTTGGGTGACAAACGGGTTCTTGCGCTGCGGGAGGTGTGAAAGTCGCCTCACGGGATAGGTGTCGGCGTTCATCGCTCACACGGCTCGTGGAGGGGCTCTCATGACAGCCGATCAGTCGCTCATCTGCCCGAAGTGCCAGGGTGTGATCGCCGCCGCGGACCCCGCCGCCTACACGCCGGCCCGCGCTCGGCTGATCGTCTCCCAGGGTTTCTGCCAGGGGAAGTGCTCCGACGTCGAGCACGAGCCCCGTCCCGAGGAGTCCGCCGTGACCGCGGGGTCCCACCGCCGGGCGGTCACCGCGGGAGCGTCGTGACCGGCCCGGGCACGCCGAGCTAGGCTCGGGTCATGTTCGTGGTCTCGGTGCACTACACCTCGCCGCTGGAGCGGATCGACGCGCTCATGTCCGCCCACGTGGAGTGGCTGGACCGCAACTACGCGGCGGGCGTGTTCCTGGCATCGGGGCGCAAGGTGCCGCGCACGGGCGGGGTCGTCCTGGCCGCCGGCGTGTCGCGCGAGGAGCTGGACGCGATCGTGGCCGAGGACCCGTTCGCCGTGGAGGGCGTCGCCACCCACGAGATCACCGAGTTCCTCGCCACCAAGACCGCTCCCGCGCTGTCGGCGTACCACCAGCGGCTCTGATCACTCCCCGGCTCAGGAGCGGGTGAGCGCAACCGCGGGCGGACCGGTCAGCGGGTGGACCGGCGACGGCTATCATCTGGGGACTCCCTCTCCCCCGGCTGGTGACCTTGCTCCGTACGTCCACGTCTCCCGACGCGGAGTCCGTCTCGGGGCGTCGTGCGGTCGCGGTCGTCGTGTGCATGCAACTGGCCGCCGCGCTCGGCTACTACGCGGTGATGGCCCACCTGGTGGCGCACCTGCGCGACGGCGTGGGCCTGGCCGCGGGGACGATCGCGCTGGTGCTCGGCCTGCGGGTCGCGGTGCAGTACGCGCTGTTCCTGCCGTTCGGTCCGCTGGTGGACCGGCTCGGGCCGCGGCGGGCCGGGATGCTGGCCTGCGGGCTGAGGACGGTCGCGTTCGGCCTGCTCGCGGTCGCCCAGGACGTGGGCACGCTCCTCGGCTCGGCGATGGCGCTCGCCGTGGGCGGGGCGCTGCTGCATCCTTGCGCCCAGTCGCTGCTCGCCCGGCTGCCGTCCGCGAGCAGGTCCGGGGGCTTCGGGATCTACGTGGTGTCCGGTCAGATCGCGGCGGTGGCGGGTCCTCCGGCGGGGCTGGCGCTGCTGGCGGGGGGTTTCGGGCTGCTGGCGGCCGTGGCCGCGGGCGCGTGGGCGGTCGCGGCCGTGCTGTTCGGCCTGCTGCTCGGGGCCGGCCGAAGCGCCGGGCCCGTCGATCCCCGCGCGCTGGTGCGGGGCGTGGCGGACGTCGTGCGCGACCGGGCGTTCGCGCGCTTCGCCGCCGTCACCGCGCCGAGCACCCTGCTGGCCACCCAGGTCACGACCGTGGTGCCGCTCAGCGTCGCGGACTCCGGCCAGGCCACGTTGTTCTTCTGCGTGGGGGCGGCCGGCGCGGCCGGCGTGCAGCCGTTCCTGTCCCGGCGCGAGCGAGGGGGACGGCCCTGGGTGCTGCGCGCCGGGCTGCTCTGCGCCGGGCTGAGCTATCCGCTGGTGGCCGCGCTGCCTCTCGCGGCGGACCGGCAGGGGGCCGTGCTGGTGGCCGCGGCCGTGCTCAACGGGCTCGGCACGGGGCTGACGCAGACGGGGACCTTCCACACGATCGCCGGTCGCGCTCCCCGCGAGCGGGTCGGTGCGGCCATCGGCGTGGTCAACTTCCTGGCGGGGACGGTGGCGTTCGCGGGCGGCCTGCTGGTCGGGCGGCTCTTCGACGCGGGCGCCGCCTCCGTCGCCCTGGTCGCTCTCGCGGTGCTCGGAGCGGTGTCCGCCGCCGCCGTCGGCCGGGTGGGAGAGCAGGTCTCCGACCAGCGGTGATACGGGAGCCGATATGGGTCCGGGTTCGATACTGGTATTGGACATCGCGTGATCGCATCTGTTTTGCTCCTGCCCTCTGACCGATCATCAGCAGAGGATGCGACATGCGATTTCCCGAGTCCTCGGAGCCACGCGAGTCCCGCCGGCTCCGGCGCGCCGCCGCGGCGCTGCCCGCGGCCGTCCTGGCGATCTCCCTCCTGTCGGGGGCCACGCCCGGCACGGCCGCCGCCGCACCGGCCGGCGCACTGGCCGCCGCGCCGGCCGTCGTCGCGACGGCTCCGGGCGAGGCCCAGGTGCGCAAGGAACTGCGCGCGCTGGAGTCGGCCTTCCAGGGCCGCATCGGCGCGTACGCGGTGGACACGGCCACGGGTAAGACCCTCACCTATCGGGCGGGTGAGCGCTTCGCGCTGCTGTCCACGTTCAAGGCGCCGCTCTGCGCCGCCGTGCTGCACAAGGCCCGCACCGCCGAGCCCGGCCTGATGGGCAAGCTGATCAAGTGGACCACCGACGACCTGACGCCCGGCTCGCCGGTCACCGAGAAGCACGTCGAGGACGGCCTGACCGTCGCCCAGCTCTGCGAGGCGGCCACCAGCGTCAGCGACGGCACCGCCTCCAACCTGCTGCTCAGGCAGATCGGCGGCCCCGCCGGCCTGACCAGGTACTTCCGCTCGCTGAAGGACCCGGTCTCGCGCATGGACCGCTGGCACCCCGCGCTCAACGACTGGACCCCCAAGGACCGGCGCGACACCACCACCCCCGCGGCCATCGCCGCCGACCTGCGGCTGCTCGCGCTCGGCGACGCCCTGCACCCCGAGGACCGCAAGCAGTTCGTCGCCTGGCTGCTGGCCAACAAGACCGGCAGCAACCGCATCCGGGCCGGCCTGCCCAAAACGTGGACGATCGCCGACCGCACCGGCACCAACTCCGACGGATTCGGCGGCGGCAACGCCATCGCCGTCATCTGGCCCGGCCAGGACGCGGCCCCGATCGTGATGGCCGTATACACCAACCGCACCCCCGGCCTGCCCATCGACGAGAAGACCATCGCCAGGACCGCCACGGCCCTGGCGCGGGGGCTCGGCAAGCCCTGACGCCCGGCGAGGCGTCGCCGCGCCTCACTCTGTTGACGGCCGGACGTCGACCGCCCGGGCGAGCGAGGCGCGAGATAGCGTCACAGGCGAAGATCTCTTCATGGACCACGTCATCGACCTGGATCAGGCCGCCGCCGAGATCACTGCACGCCTCCCTGCCTGGACCGCGCGAGGGCTCAGCCCTGGACCGATCACCTGGCGCGATGAGAGCGCACCCTGGCCTCAACCGTTGGAGACCGACCGCGCTCCCGTTGCCGACCCTGACTCGATCGGCGTGCGTGTCCGTGGCGCCGACGAATGGGCCGAGGTGCAGATCGTTCTGTACCGCGGCGGCTGGGCAGACCTTGATGCCCTGACCAACGATGAGATCGCCATCGAATGCCCGCAGATCACCACCCCGGCAAAGTTCGGCGCCCTCCTGGACTCCGCCACCACGCGCTTCCTGGCCCTGGAGGAGGGATGGAACGATCAGTGGCGGTAGCGCGGCAGAAGCCGGGTCAGCGCCAATTCAGGCACCGACCTCGAGCACGGCGAGGTCGCGCACCGCATAACGGTGATGCTCGGCCTCTTCCTTCAGCACCACCTTGAGGCAGCGGCGCACGACGTACTCCTGGTCGGGATACGGGTCCGCGGGCTTGCGACCGCATACCCGGTCGAGCTCGGCCTCAGTGAGCCCATCGACGGCACGCCGCATCGTGGCCATCCGGGCGAGCCGGGGCGCGAGCACCTCGTCGAGCGTCGGGGTGGCTTCGAGGGTGAGACCGAGCTTCGCCGTCGCGTCGGGCGGCATCCCGCCGGCAGGGAAGCCCAACGGGTGGTACGGCGCTTCCTCCTCCAGCACGGCATTGCCGAGCCAGGCATCGCCGGCGAACAGCAGGTGCCGTTGGGTCTCGACCAACGACCACTCGCCGTTGACCTGCTCGTGCAGCTTGGCCTCGGGCAGCAGCCTAGCGCGGTCGAGTGTCTCCGCCCACACCGTCTCGATGGCTTCCCAAGCAGCCCGGTAATCGTCGGGGGACGTGGCGTCACGCGCCAGCACCCGAGTGGGGTGCTGCCGGTCGAGCTCAGCCTCGACGTACGCGGTCACGTCGACGTCGTTGACGACGAGACGCTCGAAGTCGCCACCGAGGTAAACGTCGCTCCCATAGCAGTCGACGATCTTCAGACCGCTGACCTCGCAATCGCGGATCTCCAGACCGGCAAGGTCGCACAAATGAATGCGGGCACCGCGGAACTGGTCACTCTGGGCATACTCAGCAGCCATTGAGGCAGTCTCCCGCGTTCGTCCCGCGCCCGTCCACCACGAAGGCACCGCGGGCGGGTGGCGGATGAGGCTGAGCCGGTCGAGGTCCACGCCGGTGCGCCACGCGGCGACGCGGGCCGAGAGCCGGCCGAAGAACACCGGCATGCCGTGCTTGCGCGCGCCCTGGTCGCTCGTCACGCCGGCGTCGATCATGGGGGCGTCCAGCACGACCCGGTCCACCGTCCCGGCCAGCGGAGAGCGCGTCAGGAACCGGCCGATGACCGCCCCGCCCATGGACGTGCCCTACAGGACGAAACGCCTGGCCCCCATGCCCTGGGTCGCCCGTACGGACGCCTCCAGGTCGCGCCACTCGTCGGCCCCGAGGTGGATCAGCCCGTCCGGTGAACGCGGAGCGCCCTCGTCGTTGCGGTAGGAGATGACCAGGAACGGCAGCCCGAGCTCCCGCACCCCCGACAGGACCTTCAGCTCGGCCGTGCGCCTGCCGTTCTGCCCGTGCACCGCGACGACCCAGGTGGTGCCGTCTCCGAGCTCGGCCCCGCTCCCGCCTGGTACGTGCCCGGACACGGCACCACCAGGTGCGTGAACGCCGGAGAGGCGTCGCCGGCGAAGTCGTCGGGAAAGCGCCGGGTCCGCTCCCTGGGCTCGGTCATCAGGAACGTGTAGAGATGCGGGCCGCCCAGGGCGAAGTCCAGGAAGTCCTCCAGCAGCCCGAACACCCGGCTCTCCCCGTCGGCGCCCTCGGCGCGCTGGCCCCGGCTCTCCCCCAGCCGCCGGAAGGCGCGCTCGGCCACGTCGTCCAGCAGCGCCTGGCGGTTCGCGTAGTGCTTGTGGACGGCCATGGCGGTCACGCCGGCCGTGTCGGCCACCCGCCTCAAGGTCACCCGAACACAATTACGCATAGACACGGTCCGTGACAGAACCGATACTCATCGTGTCAGCCCTTTGCCCCCTGCGATCACACCGTCACCCCCAGTGCGCGCATTCGCCGGCGTGCCGCGCTGCCCGGGGCCGTGGCCGTCAGGGGACAGCACAGAAGGAGAACGATGCAGTCGAAGTGGTTCCTGGCCCTCCCCCTCACCGTCCTCGCGGCGGGGGCCTGCCTGACGACGACCGCCATGGCCAGCCAGACCTCGGCTCCGGTCGCGGCGGCCGCCCGCCCATCGGCTCTGCCACCCGGCTACCAGCTCGTCACCCTGCCCAACGCCAACGTCCCCAACTTCCAGCGCCGCACGCTCTACTGCCCCGGCAGTAAGAAGGTCCTCGGCGGCGGCGCCGAGGCCCGCGGCAACCGGGCGATCCTGGTCGGGTCGTTCCCCACCGATGACGGCCACGGCTGGATCGCCCTCGGCCGCCAGGACGGCTACAGCGACGTCGGCATCAGCGTCTTCGCCATCTGCGCCGACTGACCTCCGGCTCACCCGGCCCCGGTCGCCCAGCGGCCGGGGCCGGCCCATGCCCGGCGTCGCGTTCCCGACCGACCACGCTTGCCGGGCATAAGCGGCGTTCCTCTAGGCTGCCTGTGGCGATACGGTCACCGGCGGCAGAGGAAGGAGCGGCGTCCATGAACGTGCCCGACGACACCGCGCCGTCCTGGACGGCGCAGGACAGGCGCCTGCGCCGGCTGCCCGACCTCGCCCACGCCGGGGCCTACGTGGTGGACGAGCGCGGTCGGATCGTGGAGGTCAGCGACCAGGCCGAACGCCTGCTGCAGCGCCCCACCGCGGACCTGCTCGGCCGCGACGCCCACGACCTGCTGCACCGCGGCAGGTACGGCGAGGCCCTGCCGCGCAGCCGCTGCGCGATGCGCCAGCCCCTCATCAGCGGCGGCAGCGCCCAGGGCGAGGGCGAGTGGTTCGAGCGCGGCGACGGCCTGCTGATGCGGGTCGCCTGGATGGTCACCCCCTGCCGGCTCGACTCGGGAGAGACGGGAGCGCTGGTGCTCTTCCACGAGACGCCCGCCTCCGCGCCGCCCCCGCACGAGGCCGCCGGCGCCACGGCCTCGATGTCGCAGCTTGACCGGCTGGCCCTGCTCGCGGAGACGACCGCGACGCTCACCGCCAGCCTGGACGTCGAGGAGACGCTGCGCCAGCTCGTGCACCTGGTCCTGCCGCTGCTCGGGGACTGGGCGGTGGTCGACCTGCTCACGGAGGAGGGCGGGGTGGCGCGCGCCACCGTCGCGCACCACGAGGGCGGTCTCGTGACGTACCGGGACGACCTGGAGGGGCCGATGCCGCCCGTCCCCCAGGAGTCGCCGATGCCCCTGTCGCGGGCCCTGCGCGGGGTCACCGCCACGCTCGTGAGCCCGCAGACCTACCAGGGGCCGCCCGACTCCGGCATCGCGGTCATCCAGCAGGAGCTGTTCCGGGCGACGGGCATGCACTCGGCGTGCATCGCCCCGCTGCGCGGCGTGCGGGAGGTGGTCGGCGCCCTGACGGTGGGACGTTCCGGTCAGCCGGCCACGTTCACCACCGCCGACCTGCTGCTCGTGGAGGACATCGCCCGCCGGGCGGGCCTGGCGCTGGACAACGCCCGCCTGTACGAGCGGCAACGGCGGGTCGCCGAGACCATGCAGCGCCACCTGCTCCCCCAGCTCCCGACGGTGCCCGGGCTGCAGATGAGCGCCTCCTACCGGCCCGCGCCCCGCGCCTCGCAGGTCGGCGGCGACTGGTACGACTCCTTCGTCCTGCCCGACGGCGCCACCGCCCTGGTGATCGGCGACGTGGTCGGCCACGACCTGGACGCCGCGGCCGGCATGGCGCAGGTCTGCAACATGCTGCGCGCCTACGCGGGCGCGGAGCGGGAGCCGCCCAGCGTCATCGTGGACCGGCTCGACTGGGCGGTGGCCCGCATGGCCGAGACCACGATGGCCACCGCCGTCCTGGCCCGGCTGGAGCACCGCGACGACGGCGTATGGCGGCTGCACTGGACCAACGCGGGCCACCCGCCGCCGCTGCTGGTCGAGCGGGACGGGCGCACCCGCTTCCTGGAGGACGGGCACGGCCTGCTCCTGGGCACCGGCATCCCCACCGTCCGCACCGACGCCGCCGTCGACCTGCCGCCCCTGTCCACGCTGGTGCTCTACACCGACGGCCTGATCGAGTCGCCCACCCGGTCGCTGGACGAGGGGATGGCCCGGCTGAGCCGGTACGCCGCCTCGCTCGCCCAGCGGCCGGTCGGCTCGCTGGGCGACGTGCTCATCGACCGCGTACGCCCCGCCGACAACGACGACGACGTCGCCCTGCTCACGGTGCGCATCCCGGACCGGCCCCGCTGACGTCTCCGGAAGGCTTCCCGGCCTCGGCCTCGGCCTTGTCCGGAAGGCACCCCGGCCGGGCCTAGCCGGTCTCCGGCAGCGCGGCGAGGCCCCAGGCGGCCCTGATCCGCTGGAGGCTGGAGCGGGCCAGGACGTCGGTGCGGCCGATCTCGCGCTGCGCCCGCGCCAGGGCCGCGAACGAGCCGGGGAAGTCCGGGTCCGCGGCCGCCGTGACCGCCGCCTCGGTCAGGTCGTCGGTGAAGATGCCGCTGATCGTGTCGAGGTGGTGGGCGCGGTTGGCGAGCGTGGCGCCGAGCTTGTCGCCGCCGGGCGTGAGCGCGGCCTGGCGGGTGATGTTGGCCGCCAGCTCGCCGAGGCCCCCGTGCGCGGCGACCAGCGGCGCGTGGAAGAGCTGCAGCAGTTCCTCCCCGTGGCCGCCGGGGACGGCGCTGTTGGCGACCCGTTCCAGCTCGCGCCCGACGAGCGCGGCGGTCACCTCCGACAGCGGGCACGGCCGTTCGGGCGTCACCCGGGCGATCGCGGCGCGGGCCATGCGCAGCAGGTCACGGGGGCTGCCGCCCGACAGGCAGTGGAACAGCGCCGAGAACGGCGCGGGCAGGCCGACGACGCGGGTGTCGAGCAGGCGGACGGACGTCTCGTAGTCGAGCGGGTCCACGCGGACGACCTCGTCGATGGCGCTGTCGAAGGCGTCGCGGCGGCCGAGCGGGGCCAGATCGGCCTCGCGCAGCGCCTCATCGGACACCGACAGGACGAACAGGCAGTGCGGCACGTCGAAGACGGCCTTGAGCTCGTTGAGGAAGTCGCGCGCCGCGGTGGCCGGGGCGATGCGGTCGAGCTCGTCGACGCCGACCACCAGCCGCCGCCGTTCGGGGGCGTCGTGCAGCTCCGCCGCCACCCGGCGCAGCAGCGTCCGCAGCGCGTTCACGATCTCGGGGTACGTCATCGGCTGGTGGGCCAGGCTGGTGCCGCGTTTCATCGACACGCCGAAGCCGCTCCAGCCCAGGTTCGCGTTGGACTCGTTGGAGCGGGTCTGCACGCTGCGCACGCGCCGCAGCTCCCGCTCGGCCAGCGCGGCCGTCTTCAGCCCGCTCGCCCTGACCCGGCGGCAGAGCACCTCCAGCAGGTGCAGCATGAACTCGCGGCGGTCGTAGGCGACGGGCGCCATGACCTCCACGCTCAGCCAGTTCTTGCGGGCGGGGTTGCACAGCTCCTTGAGCAGCTCCGTCTTGCCCACCCCGCGCGGGCCGGCCAGCGCCACGCTGCCGCCGGCCATGGCGTCGGCGATCGACAGCAGCGCGGCCTCCGCCGCGGTGCGCACGTGGACGTCGGGCGAGCGCACGTTGCTGAGGCCGGGGGCGGCGCCGATGCTCAGGCTGACGGCGTGCGGGCGGGTGACCTTGCCGCTGATCTCGCCGCGCAGGAAGCCGAGCAGGCTCTCGCGCAGGGTCTCCTGCCAGACGGTGGCGAGCCGGGTGACCTCGTCGTCGCGGTCGAGCTGCTGGAGCTCCTCCAGGGCGGTCGTGCAGGCCGCCCCGTAGACGGCCAGCGTGCCGAGGACGACCAGCCACTCCCAGGCGTAGCGGTCGTCGTCGCCGGGGACGTGACCGGTGGTGAACTGCCAGACGATGTCGCTCGCGCCCTCGCCCAGCCAGAACGCGGAAAGGAGGAACGCCACCACCGCCGTCGTCGTGACCGTCACCTTCAGACGGCGGATCTCGTCCGGCGAGCCGTCGGAGGGCGCCTCCGCCATCACCAGGTACCCCCACCAGACGACGAAGGCGACCGCCGCGACGATGACCGCCAGCCCGAGCAGGGCGTACAGGACGTACTCCAGCACCTCGCCGACCTCGACGGCGCGGTGCTCGCCGTACGCCGCCTGCAGCCTGTCGGCCCAGGCCGTCGCCACGAACGACGCCAGCACGAGCACGACGGCGACGCACCACGACACCCACGCCGCGAGCCGCCGCAGGCGCCGCCGCCGGCGGGTGGCCCGCAGGTCGGCCTCGGCCCGCCGCCACTCCTCCTCCGCGGCCCTGGCCTGAGCGAGGACGAACGCGCGATGCTCGAAGGCGGTCCGCTTGAGCTCGTCGGCGGAAGGGGCGCCGGGCTCGGCCAGCGCGGCGACGATCTCGGGATCGCGCAGGGCGCGGGTGAGAAGCCTGGGGTAGACCTCGTCGTGGACGTCGCTCATCGGCCTCCGCTCCGCGCGGACAAGGGGGACGGCTGGAGGCACATCCTCGCACGGGGATCGGCGCGCGGACAGCCGGTGAGCTCGTGGACGCCCTGACGAGCCGTGCATGATCGCTAGGGTGGAGGCTTTCCTCCCCCTTCACCCCCTGGGAAGTGTCACGTGCTCCGTCGATACCGTTCGGGCGTTCCCGCCCTGCTCGTCACCGGCGCGTACGCCGTCGCCGTCGTGGCCGCCGCCGTGGTCGCGCCGGCCACCGGTGAGCTCGGCCCGCTGTGGTGGCCGACCTTGCTCGCCGGGGCGGACGAGGGCGCCACGGCGACGTCGCCGAACGTGCTCGTCCCGCTCCTGGCCGGCGCGGCGTGGGCCTAGGGGCTGTGGCAGGGCCTGCGCGGCCCGCTGGCGGGACCGCCGCCCGAGCTCGACCGCGACACGCGGCTGCTGCGACAGGTGCTGTACGCGAGCGCCGCGTCCACGCCGCTCGCCCTTGTCCTGCCGGTATGGCCCTGGTGGGCCGGGGTGCTCACCACTCTCATGACGGCGATGTCCGTGGTGCTGTTCCAGCCGGTGCTGGGAGACAGTCTGCAGCCGGCCGGGTTCGCGCGGGCCGTGGGCCTGCTGGGTTACGGCGGCACCGCCGTCCTGGAGGTGCTCGGCGCTTTCGGCCTGCCGGTGCCCCGCGTGCTGTCCGTGCTCTGCGCCCTGGCGGCCCTGCTCTGGCTGGCGCTGATCCTGCGGGCGCAGCGCGGGGACGGCCGCTGGCGGCCGGCCACCTTCCGGTACGGCGTCGCCGCCCTGGTGGCGCCGATCGCCGGCGGGGCGGTGGGCGAGCTGCTCGGCGGCGTGGCGAGCGTCTACGCCTACGCACCGGCGGCCACGGGCGTGCTGATGGTGATCTGGCTGGCCCGCACCGCCCACGAGCTCGCCGACCCGCGCCCCCGGCCGTCCCGGTCCGAGCCCGCTCCCGCCGAGCCCCTCCCCTCCCAGCCCGTCCCCTCCCGGCCCGCTCCCGCCGAGCCCTTCCCCTCCCAGCCCGTCCCTTCCGGCCCTGCCCCCTCCGGCCCCGTTCCCACCGAGCTGCCGGCGTCGTGACGGGCCGCCGCTCTAGCGGGTGCCGCGGAAGGCGGCGCGGTACGCCTTCGGGGTCGTGCCGGTGACGCGCCTGAAGCGTTCGCGGAAGGCCGTCGCGGAACCGAACCCGGCCTCGGCGGCGATCCGCTCCACGGCGCGGTCGGTGTGCTCCAGCAGGTACTGCGCCCGCCTGACCCGGGCGCGCAGCAGCCACTGCACGGGCGTGGTGCCGGTCTGCTCGCGGAAGCGGCGGCTGAACGTGCGCGCGCTCATGCCGCAGCGGGCGGCCATGACCTCCAGGGTGAGCTCGTCGCCCAGATGCTCCTCCATCCACGCCAGCGTCGGTTCGAGCAGCGAGCCGCGCGGCAGCGGCGGCTGCTCGTGCACGATGTACTGCGCCTGCCCGCCCTCGCGCTCCAGAGGGGCCACGGCCATCCGGGCGGCGTCGGCCGCCACGGCCGAGCCCAGGTCGCGGCGGACCATGTGCAGGCACAGGTCCAGTCCCGCCGACGCCCCCGCCGAGGTGAGGAACTGCCCGTTGTCCACGTACAGCACGTCGGGACGCACCTCCACCTTCGGGAACAGGCGCGCGAGCCGCGGCGCGGCCAGCCAGTGCGTGGTCGCGGCCAGGCCGTCCAGCAGCCCGGTGGCCGCGAGGATGAAGGCGCCGCCGCAGATGGAGGCGATGCGCGCGCCGCGGGCGGCCGCGTCGCGCAGCGCCTCCAGGACGTCGAGCGGCGGCGGCCCGTCGATCTCGCGGCCCGGCACGATGATCGTGTCGGCGGCGGCGAGGGCCTCCAGCCCGTGGGAGGCGTGGATGGTGAAGGTCTCGGTCGGCACCCGCGGCCCCGTCCCGCACACCAGCACCCGGTACGGGCGCCGCCCGCCGGGCAGGCGCACCCGGCCGAACACCTCGACCGGCACCGCCATGTCGAAGACCACCGTACGCTCCAGCGCCAGGATCGCCACCGTGTGCACCAGCGCAGCGTACGCCGGACCGGGCGTCGGCGTGCATCGCGCCGCCATAGCACCGCGATAGAGGAAAACTGGCTTGTCCCCGGGCGGCGCCGGCGCGCCTACCGTGACAGCACCCCCCACTGTCCGAGGTGACACGATGCCAAGACCCCTCCGTCTCGCGCTCTCCTTCGTCCTCACCGTCGCCTTCCTGCTGGCCACCTCGCCCGCGCAGGCCGCGGCCCTGGTCACGGTCCTCCGGTACGACGCCGGCCGGGCGGCCGAGTTCCGCGGCGCGGTGGACCAGGCCGCGCAGATCTGGAACTCCAGCGTCGGGAACGTCCGCCTGGTGGCCGGCACCCCCGCCCACTTCGTCGTCACGGCCGACAACGGCTGGCCGCGCACCCTGCCCACCAGCCTCGGCCGGGGCACCATCTGGATGGGCCGGCAGGCCACCTCGCAGGGCTACAACCCGGTGCGCATCGCCGCCCACGAGATCGGCCACATCCTCGGCCTCCCCGACCGGCGCACCGGCCTGTGCTCCGACCTGATGTCCGGCTCCAGCGCCCCGGTGAGCTGCACGAACGCGAACCCGAGCGCGGCCGAGCGGGCCGAGGTGGACCGCAACTTCGCCGGCGCCACCCCGCTGGTCGAGTTCGGCCAGGTACACGTGGACCGCTGAGCGGCGCCGAGCGCCGCCACCCCGGTGGAGAGGGCCCGTGCCCCCAGAGGTCCGGCCCTCCCACCGGCCCCTCGCCCTCGGCGCGCGCCGGTCGTCACCCGCTCGCCGCCGGATCCGCGTCGCCGCCCTGCTCGTCCACCATGTACCGCGCGTACCAGCCCGGCCAGTCCGGGTCGGCGTGCCCGAGCTCCTGCTCGTGCCGGCCGTGCGCGGCCTCCGCGCGGCGCAGCGCGTCGGCCAGCTCGGCAGCGGACTCGAAGGTCACTGACATCTCGCTTCTCCTCCCTGGTGGGACGGCCGCCCGGCGTCACCGGCCCGGCAGGCGGGTGGTGACCTCCTGGAGCAGCCAGCCGTTGCCGTCGGGATCGCTGAACGAGGCGAAGGAGCCGTAGCTGCGGCGCTCCGGCGCGGGACCCGGCACCCGCGCGTCGGTCCCGGCGTGGTGGAACACCCCGCCGGCGTCGTGGAACACCTCGCTCACCCGCGCCCCGCACCCGACGAGCTCGGCCCGTGCCGCGTCGATGTCGTCGACGACCAGGTGCAGGCCCTGCGCCGAGCCGGGCGCCGCCGAGGTGACCCCGGAGCCGAAGATGACCGAGCAGGCCGAGCCGGGCGGAGTGAGCTGCACCACCCGGAAGCCGTCACCGCCCGCGACGTCGGCGTCCTCGCGCCACCCGAGCGCCTTGTAGAACTCCTTGGAGCGGTCCACGTCGGCCACCGGGACCACCACGACCTCGAGTCTCATGTCCACGGCGTCGGCTCCTCCCGTCCGGTGCCGGCGGCCGGACGCGCCGCCGGCCGCCGTCGTGTCACGGGGGGCCTCCCTTCCACCCTCGCCCCCATCGTCCCCGAAGTCCAGGAGGGAGACGCGGCCGAGCGTCGTCCCGTCCGTACGGCCAGGGCTCCGCGCCGCGCCGGTTTGCCGGTGGGCGCGGGGCTGTGCGAGCCTTGGGGTCCGTCTTCGGAAAGGGCTGACCCGTGACACTCGGCATGGTTCTCGGCGACCGCTCCTCGCGCGCTTCGACGCGGGAGCGGTAGCCCTTCCTGCCCTTTCCCCGGCGTCCGTGCCACGGCACGGACGCCTCCGGCCCGCTCCTCGTCGACGTGCGCCTCGTGCCCCATCCGCACGCCCGACCACGAGGAGCATCTGGTGGCCACCGTCCACTGGACCGAAGCCGGCACGCCCCGATCCGCCCGCTGGCATTCCGAGAGCGCGACGCCGCCCCCCGCCCGGGTGGTCGTCGCCGACGACCGCACGAAGGCCGACACGGCCTGCCGCCTGGCCCGCGAGGGCACCGCCCTGCTGTGGCGGGGCGACTTCCCCAACGGACGCCACCTGCTGCAGGCGATGGGCCGGCGTCTCGACCGCGTACCCCCCGGCACGGGTGACGGCCCCGCCGAGACGTTCCACCTGCACCGCCGGGCGCGAGGACGCCGGGCCCGGCTGCTGGGCCGGCTGCTCGTGCTCCTGGAGGAGGACCGCTCCCTGAGCCTGCGCAGGGCGCCGGACGTGCGTCTGGCCTGCGCGGAGGCGTACGGGGCGGCGCGCGAGCCGATGCTCGTCCCCCTCCGGGAGTTGCTGGGCGTGATCGGCGCGCACGAGTGGCGCAGGAAGGGCGTGCTGGTCCCCGCCCTCGGCGCCCGCGTCCATCCGCATTACGGGGTCTTCTCCCCGGTCCGCGGAGAGTACGTGGACCTGGTCGCGCGGGCTCCGCTGCCCACGCCGGCCGGGTCCCGCGCCGGGGCGCTCACGGCGTTCGACCTCGGCACGGGCACCGGGGTGCTCGCGGCCGTCCTGGCCCGCCGGGGTGCCGGCCGCGTCGTGGCCACCGACATCAGCCCCCGCGCGCTGGCCTGCGCCCGCGACAACGTCCGCCGCCTGGGGCTGGGCGGGCGGGTGGAGGTCGTCGGCCCGGCCCTGTTCCCCGGCGGGCGCGCCGACCTGGTCGTGTGCAACCCCCCGTGGCTCCCCGTCCGGCCGACCTCGGCCCTCGAACTGGGCGTCTACGACCGGGACGGCGCCATGCTCCGCGACTTCCTCGACGGGCTCGCCGGGCACCTGCGGCCGGGCGGCGAGGGCTGGCTCGTCCTGTCGGACCTGGCCGAGCACCTCGGGCTGCGGACGCGCGGCGACCTGCGGGCCGCCATCGCGGCGGCCGGCCTGCGTGTGCTCGGCAGGATCGACACCCGGCCCCGGCATCCGCGGGCGAGGGACGCCGCCGACCCGCTCCACGCCGCGAGAAGCGCGGAGGTCACCTCCCTGTGGCGCCTGACCGCCGGATGACGGGACGCCACGGATCGCCGGCGCGCTGAGCGGGCAGCCGGCCGGGCGAACGAGACCCGCTACGACGCCGATCCGGTCACCTTGTCCAGGAAGGAGTACAGGTTGGCCCGCACCCGGGCCACCTTCTCCTCCGGCGTGAGCGACTCGTCCACGACGCCGCCGCCCGCCGCCTCCCTCCTCCCCCGCGCGTAGAGGGAGCAGGCGAGGTCGGCGCACATGTACTGCCCGACCGTGTTGCCCTGGCGGCCGGCCTCGCCGGTGCGGCGGGCGGTCATCAGCGCCACGCCGCCGCTGGTGTGCGTCGTCAGGCACAGCGAGCACATGCTGCGCGAGGTGAAGGCGCGCTGCGCGCCGGAGGTCACCCGCAGCGCGACGCCCACGAGGCGGCCGTCGCGTTCGGTGACGAGGTACGCGCGTTCGGGCGCGCCGGGATCTCGCCAGCCGAGGAAGTCGAGGTCGTCCCAGGGCTGGCCGTCCAGCTCCCTGGGCGGGCCGAGCCGCTTGGCCTCGCCCTTGGAGCAGTTGAGGAACGACGAGCGGATGTCGGATTCGGTGACAGGCTTCATGGGCCGCGACGCTAGCCGTCCTTAAGGGTAGTATGCAAATACTTAAAACCTGTAAGCAGAGGGAAGGTGACGCATGGCGCGAGCCGGACTCACCGCCGAACGCCTGACCCGGGCCGCGGCGGAGCTGGCCGACGAGATCGGCTTCCAGAACGTGACCGTCTCGGCGCTCGCGCGCAGGTTCGGCGTCCAGCCCGCGGCCCTGTACGCCCACGTCAAGGACATCCAGGACCTCCGGGTCAGGGTCGCGGCGCTGGCCCTGACCGAGCTGGCCGACCAGGCCGCCGCCGCCCTGGCCGGCCGCGCGGGCAAGGACGCGCTGACCGCCTTCGCCAACGCCTACCGCGACTACGCCAAGCGGCACCCCGGCCGCTACGCCGCCTGCCAGATGGAGCTCCACGACGAGACCGTCATCGTCGCCCCCGCGCGCCGCCACGCGGAGCTGACCAGGGCCGTCCTGCGCGGCTACGACCTGCCCGAGCCCGCCGAGACCGACGCGGTGCGCATGCTGCACGGCACCTTCCACGGGTACGTGAGCCTGGAGACGGCCGGCGGGTTCCAGCGCCACTCGCGCGACGTGGACGCCTCGTGGTCCAGAGCACTCGACGCCCTCGACCTCTCCCTCAGGAACTGGCCCTCCGCCTGAACCCGCCACCCCGCGCCGTGACCGCCACGGCGACGGCGGTCATCGCCGACAACAGCCCCCAGGCCGCACCGAAGCCACCGGTCACGTCCCTGAGCAGGCCCAGCGCGGGCGGCGCCAGGATGACGGCGACCTGCGTGACGGCCATGGCCAGACCGAGCGCGAACCCCGTCCGAGCGGACGGCGCCGACTCGGCCAGATGGGCCACCCACGGGCCGTACCAGCCGATGCCGAAGAACCCCAGCCAGACGAACAGCAGGCAGGCCGCCACCGGCGAACGCCCCAGCGGCGTCATCAGCGCCACCATCCCGGCCGTCACGGCCACCATGCAGACCAGGACGCACGCGTACCGCCCGAACCCGGCGCGGTCGCTCCAGGCCGCCAGGCACACGCGCCCGGCGGCGCCCGCCCCCTGGACCGCCACGAGCACCAGCGCCGCCGCCCCCGCCTCGACGGAGGCCACCTCGTGCAGGTGCAGCACGGTCAGGACGCCGATGCCGCTGTGCACCGAGACCAGGCACGCCCCCGACAGGAGGATCCGCACCATGGCCGGCTCCCTCAGCATCCGCAGCCGCGCGCCGAGCGACGTCTCCCCGCCACCCGACCCTGCCGCCTCGGGAGGGCCCGGGACGGGCGACCGGCCCTCCCCAAGAAGGCCGGGAGCGGGCGGCCGGCGGTACAGGCCCATGAAGGCGACCGCCCCCGCCAGCGCGACCAGCCCGCCGACCAGGAGCGACGCCCGCCAGCCCGACCCGGCGGCCACCGCGGGCAGCACCGCCGCCGCCACGACCCCGCCCAGCGGCAGACCCGCCTGCCGCACCCCCATCGCCAGCCCCCGCTGCGACGCGTCGAACCAGGACGCCACCGACTTGCTGCCGCCGGGCTGCACCGTGCTGTACCCCGCCCCCACCACCAGCAGCACGACCAGCAGCGCCGCGTACCCCGGCGCCACGCTCCCCGCCACCAGGCTCACCGCCACGACGCAGGCGCCGATCCCGACGACCCACCGCTCGTCGTAGCGGTCCAGCAGCTCCCCCGCCACCAGCAACCCGGCCAGCGGCACGAGCTGCGCCGCCGACAGCAGCAGCCCCAGCTCCGCCGCGCCCACGTGCAGGTCGCGTTGCAGGTGGACGCCCATCGCCCCGATGCCCTGCACGAAGAAACCCGAGGCGGCCTGGGTGAAGGTGGCGACCCCGAGGACCACCCACCGGTATCGCGCCGGCGCGCCCAGCCGTACATCCCTGTGCTGTGTCACGCCGACCACCCTGATGTAATGGTCTTATGCACCTCAACCCTTACGGCGAGGACGCCGTGAACCTCGCCGCGGACCTCGCCAACCGGCGCCCGGCGACCGCGGAGGAGCTCGCGGACCGCTGCCGCGCCGCCGGACTCGTGCTGCAACGCCCGGTCCTCCCCGACGACCTCGACCTCACCCTGGCCGCGCTCGACGTGTGGGAGCAGGTCGTCGACGCCACCGACGAGCACGAGCGCGCCGAACTGGTCAACCGCATGCTGGCGCGCTGGACCGCCCACCCCCGGCTCACCGACCACGCCGGCAGCGGCTGGCACCTGCACTACCGCGACGACCTGGTGCCGCTCGGCACCGTGCTGTCCTCCCTGATCGCCGTGGGCACCGCGCTGCACCTGGTGGGACGCGGCATGCACCGGCTGCGCCGCTGCGCCGTCACCGAGTGCGCCACCGTCTTCGCCGACACCTCACGCACCGGACGGCAGCGCTACTGCTCCCAGCGGTGCGCCAACCGCGACGCCGTACGCCGCCACCGCGCCCTCAGGACCACAGGTCGCGCTCCGGCAGGCACAGCCACACGTCGGGCGGCCCGATGACCGCCCGCTCCTCCGTCACCCGCAGCCCCGCGTACGCGCAGCAGTAGGCCACCGGCTCGCCCTGGAACAGGTACGACAGGAGCACCTCCCGGGACTCGTCGTCCTCCCACGGCTCGCCGCCGGGGTGCAGGTCCCAGCCGACGACCTCCCCGTCGCGGGCGACGCACCCCTGGTCGCCGCTCTTGGGATTGGCGTACATGGCGTAGCAGAGCGTGCCCGCGGAAAGGCGCCGCACGACGTCCGGCGTCCGCGGCACGTACCCCCACGGCTGGCTGACGACGCAACCGCCGGGCACGTCCGTGACCCCGACGAAGCGCATGCTCTCCTCGGCGAAGGGGTCGATCTCGTCCAGGAACTCCTCCGGGTCGATGACCTCGACCGTGGCCTCCAGCCGCCGCACCGCCTCGGCCGCGTCGATCCCCGCCACGCACGCCACGGAGAAACCGTCGTGCTCGATCCCGCCCAGCGCCTCCGTCAGCCGGCCGGCCTCCGCCACCAGCGCGGCCTCGTCCTCCGACAGGCCCGGCGCCCCGGCCGGCCGCTCGAACAGGTGCGGGTCCGGGCCGGCCAGGCTGAGGCGGCCGGGCGACCAGCCGCTCATCATCGGCCGCCACGGGTCGGCCCCGGCGGCCACGAGAGCGCGGGCGACGTCATGGCGCCCCCCGTAGACGGCGACCCAGAGCGCACTGCGCCCCTCGTCCTCCGCGTCGACGTCCGCCACGCGTCCCGCCAGCTCCACGACCTCCGCGAGCGAGCCGTCCTCGGCCGCCTCGTGCAGGTCCACCACGTCGTCGTCCATGCCCGTGACCCTCCTCAACACCTCGGGGAAGATCACATCGTGCACCACGGCGACGACAATTTCCGCCGCCGGTCCGAGGTCAGTCGCCGCCCGGCTTGTTGGGAGTGACGTTGATCTGGCCGCTGTCGGTGACGATGATCTGGATGCGGCCGTCCTTGACGGCCTGCCACATCACCGCGCCCTGCGGGCCGAGCACGTCCTTCAGCTCCTTGATCGCCTCCAGCTCGGTGCGGGCCTTGGCGTTCTTCGCCTTCTGGGCGGTGTTCTCCTCCTGCGCCTGCTGGACCGCCGCCATCGCCTCCCGCACCTTCTGCGGCGGCTGCGGCTGCTGCAGGGTGACCGAGAACTTCTCGAAGAACGCGGCGCCGCCCTGCTCGCGCAGGAACTGCCCCATGTACTCGCCGACCTTCGCCTCCCACTGCTGTTTGGCCTGCGGGTTGACGTAGGTGAGGTCGCGCCAGGCGAACTCCTTGCTGGCCGCGTCGAGGGCCCGGTCCAGCGGCTGGCCGACGTAGACGCTGAGCAGCTTGCGCCAGCCCGCGTCGGTGTAGGCCTCGTACTTGAGCCCGATCTGCTCGTGGAACTGCTGGAGCGTCTTGCAGTCGCCCGTCAGGGAGAAGGTGACGACGCCCGAGACGCGCATCTCCAGCGGGTCCTTGGTCCACATGGTGAGCGGCCCGGACTCGGCGCCCGGCTTGGTCCTGACGCCGTCGGGGTCGTTCGGGTCGGCGGCGAACTCGAACGTCCGCTGCCCCGCCGGGTAGACGTAGCCCTTGTCGCCCCAGCCGGACACGTCGCGGACGCCGGGGTCGACGCAGTTCTGGAACGTCGTGTCGGAGAACATGCCGGCGTCGTAGACGATGCCCTTCTCGTCCGGCTCGGGGATGGTGACGGAACAGCCGGCGAGCAGGAGGGTGGCGGCCAGCGAGGCGGCCGCGGTCGTGCGTCTCATCGGTTTTCCCTTCTTGTCGTCGATCACGGTATTGCAGTGATGACGCGTGGGAAGGGGCAATCGACCGAACGCCTTTACATTGTAGATCTCATGCGGACGGTACGGTGTCCGGGGAGGGATCGACGTGCCTGCTCATCGGATGTCCGCGGCCCTGGCGCCGTTCGTGGTGCGGCTGGCCGCCTATGATCTGGGGTCCGGTCCGGCCGGCGTTCATCGCGGGCTGCCCTCCTCCACCGTGTCGGTCACGATCCCGGAGCAGGACCCGCTGGAGCTCGCGTGGGCCGGGCGGCCCGGCTCGCGGCGACGGCTCCGGGCGGCCGTGGCCGGGCTCCATCTGGAGGCCGCCGAGCTGAGACAACCGGGATGCACCCGAGGCGTCTGGCTGACACTCAGCCCCGCGGGCGCCGGCGCGCTGCTGGGGCTGCCGGCCGCGGCGCTGGCCGGCCACGTCGCCGAGCTCGCCGACGTGGCCCCGGAGCTGGCCGACCTGCCCGAACGGCTCGCGGCCTGCCGGTCGTGGCCGCAACGCCGCGCGCTCGTCGAACGCCGCCTGCTGGCCGGCCTGGCCCGCCACGGGGCGCGCCCCGATCCGGCCGGGCTGCGGGCCGCGCTGGCGGCCCTGTCCGCGACCGCCCGGGTGCAGGAGGCCGCCGACCTGCTCGGGTGCTCCCGCCGGCACCTGAGCGGCACGGTGCGCGCCGAGCTCGGGGTGACGCCGAAGGAGTACCAGCGGCTCGTCCGCTTCGAGACCGCCCGGGGCCGGCTGGTGGCCGCCGCCGGCGCCGGACGGGCCGATCTGGCGGCGGTGGCCGCCGCGTCGGGGTTCGCCGACCAGGCGCACTTCACCCGGGAGTGGCGGGCCATGGCCGGGTGCACGCCCACCGAGTGGCTGCGCGCGGAAGGCCCCGGCCGGCGCGGGTGAGCCGACCGCCCGTTCCCAGATGTTCAAGACCGCGCCGCCGCCCCGCCCGCACGATGGGTCCATGACACCGGACATCCAGCTCCACCCCCGTCTCATCGTGGCCGACCCGGACCGCGCGTCGGCCTTCTACCAGGACGCCCTCGGCGCCGAGCAGGTGTTCCGCGCGCCGCCGGGCGACGACGGCCGGCCGAGTGTGGTCGAGCTCCGCGCCGGTGGGGCGTCCTTCCGGGTCTCCCCCGCCGTCTCGTCGTGGGGCTGGCTCTCACCCGGCGATCTCGGCGGCTCCGCGGTCCTCCTGGAGATCGAGGTGGACGACCCGGACGCGGCCGGCCACCGCATGACCGCCCACGGGGGCGAGGTGGTCGTGCCGATCGAGAACCGGCCCTACGGCAGGCGCTCGGGCCGGGTCCGGGACCCGTTCGGCCACCTGTGGATCGTCACCGGCCCGCTGCGCTGAGCCGGACGCGGCGACCCGTCCGGGGAACCGGCGTCAGTGAGGGGACGCCGGAAGGCAGTGCGGCGCGCACTGGGCCAGTACCTGGCGGAAGGGGTTGGCCCAGCGGCGCTTCAGGCGGAAGTAGTAGGCGCTCAGCAGGGCGAGGGCGGCGGCCGTCACGGCGTACGCCGCCCAGCCGGCGTGGGGGCCGTAGGGGGCGAGCCAGTCGTCGAGCATCGCTCCGCTGTAGGCGATGAGACAGGCCGAGGACACCAGCGCCCCGGGGAAGAAGATCCAGCCGAGCCCCGAGTTGATGACGACCACGCCGGCGACGGTGACGGCCACGGCGATCACCGTGACGATCGCCGGCCACACCGGCCCCCACGTCCCGTGGCCCATCAGGGTCCGCATCGCGCCGAAGATCCCCGTGCCGGCCGTGAACAGCGTGCCCAGGGTCACGCCCGTCACCAGGAGGCGGCGGGGCGTCCGGGGCTCCGGCCGTTCCTCTCCCAGCAGGCTCCATCGCTGCCGGCCGCCCCAGGGCCTGTCGAGACGCCCGGCCACGGCGGCGAAGATCGTCCAGTCGAGCGCGGGCAGGCACTGGGACGTGGCGGGGCGCACGGGGCGGTGCTGCATCACGAAGCCGGCCAGGTGCAGGGCCGCGCGCCGCAGCCGGGCGTTGCCGGCGTGGTCCGCGGTGATGGCGGCCAGCCCCCGGTAGACCTGCTCGGACATCGAACGTTTGCGGAGGCTGGGCGGCAGCACCCCGGCTCTCTCGAACCAGTAGAGGGCCTGTTCCTCCTCCTCGGACACGGGCAGCGCCTGCGTCCCCGAGCCGATCAGGTCGTCGTGGGCCAGGACGGCGAGCGCGACGGGCGGGAAGACGGGCGGCAGGTCCAGATCGGCGGGTACGGGCGTGTCGTGCGCGCGCAACCGGCTGACCACCGACTCCATGATCTCGCACAGCCGGGGCGGCCAGTCGTCGCGGTACGGCCGGCTGACCCAGGTCGTCCCTCCCCGGCCGGCCCCGAACGCCAGGGCGGCGCGAACGTCCTCGCTGTTCAGCAGCGCGGCCAGCCACCACACGGCGCGCGGGTCATCGGTGAGCCCGGCCAGCGCCTCGGCCGCGGCCGGCGTCCCGATCCGTCCCAGCTCGTCGACGGCCCAGGCACGCTTCACGCGTTCCAGCTCCGGGACGGCCAGGTCGCCCATCGCGCGCAGCGCGCCGCGAGCGTGGGTGGAGGTGCCCGCGGCCTCCAGCAGCCGGTCCAGCGCCTCGCGCCGGCCGGAGGCGGCCAGGACGTGGTAGATCGCCGGGTGGTCGGCCTGCGCACTGCCCACGAGCTGGGCGAGCGTCTGGTTGCCGCGGGCGTTGTCGACGGCGGCCAGCGCGCCGAGCGCGCGCAGCGCGGGCCCCGGAAGCTCGATGCCGCACGAGACCGGGGCGACGAAGTCGACGATGACGTCGTCGGCGAAGGCCGGTTCGACCTTCCCGGCCTCGGCCAGGCACCGCAGGACGAGCACCCGCGAGCTGGGGTCGGCGTAGAGCTCGCGCAGCAGCCAGGTGCAGTCGTGGGGGACGATGGAGCACCACAGGCGGACGACTTCCTGCCAGAGCGCCGGGGAACGCCGGTAGTGGTCCAGCAGTTCCTCGCCGCGCCCGGCGAGTTCGACGGCGGCGAGGTACTCCTGCAGCGTGAGGTGGCGGAAGACGTAACTGCGGCCGCCGCCCTGCCACAGCCGGACCAGCAGGCGGCCACGGTCCACGATCTCGTCGATCAGCCGGTCGGCCTGCGCCTCCTGAAGGAGGTCGGCGGCCTCCGTCCTGATCAGCGCGACGAGGTCGCGGTGCGCGACGGTCCGCCCGTCGTCCTGGTTCATCAGCAGCAGCGCCAGCCGCCGCAGGACGACGAGCTTGACGTCGGGGTCGAAGCGGGTCATCGCCTCCAGCCCGCGCGCGGTGTCGCGGCCGAGCAGGTAGCGGATGGCCAGCTCGTAGAACCCGGTCCGGGACCTGGGCAGTCCCTCCGCCTGCTCGCCGAAGACGCCCTCCAGGAACAGATAGGAGGTCATGGTGAGGAGCATGGGGCTGCGCGCCAGTTCCAGCACCGGCCGGGTGTCGCTCAGCGCGGCGATCAGGTGGTGCGCGCGCACGTCGTCGGCGACCAGGTGGCGTACGAGCACCCGCAGCGACGCGTCGTCGAGGTCGGCCACCATGACGGGAGCGCCGAACTCCGCGGCCAGCGCCCCCTTGTAGACGGACTCCCGGCACGTGACCACCATGGGGCAGCGCTCGTAGCGGCCGGCCAGCTCTCTGAGCTCGCCCAGCACGGCGGGCAGGTGGTCGCGTGGCACCTCGTCCAGCCCGTCGAAGAACAGGCGCAGCCGCCCGCCCGTCAGCGCGTGGTGCAGCCGGTCGTCGCGGACCGGCCCTCTGCCGTGCCCCAGCGTCTCGGCGAGCAGCTCGCGTAACGTGGCTCTGCCGAAGCGGTGGAGATCGATCAGGATGGGCACGGGCCGGTCCTGGCGCGGGTCGTTCGCCCAGTCGAGCATGAGGTGCTTGAGCAGCATCGACTTGCCCGCGCCCGGCTCCCCCAGGATGACCACGCGATCGCGGGAGCGGACCAGCCGCTCGATGTCCAGCCGGAGGCCGCCGGACTCGTAGTGCAGCGGGACGTAGACCTCCTCGACCGTCACCGGGGCGTCGCCCGGGCGAAAGCCCATGGTGTGCGTGCCGAACGTGTGGCGCACCAGCTTGGCGTAGCGGCCCAGCGCGCGCCGTCCCAGCGCCGGCCGCCTCGGCCCGCGCAGGAGGCGGTCCACGGTGCGCTTGCCGAGCTCCTCGACGATGCCGCCGGTGAACTTGTCGAGCAACCACAGGACCACGAACAACCCGAGCAGGGCGCCGCCGTAGGGCAGCAACTGGCTGGTGTCCATGACGGTAGCAATATCAAAGACCCCATTGTCCCGGAACGGGGTCGCGCATATTCCGGCCCCCGCTCCCTGGGGGAAGGCGGCCTATCCTCTGTCCTCCACGAGGGTTCGCGCCGGCGTGAACAGTGCGGACAACGCCCAG
Source organism: Nonomuraea roseoviolacea subsp. carminata (assembly GCF_024172185.1). GTDB lineage: Bacteria > Actinomycetota > Actinomycetes > Streptosporangiales > Streptosporangiaceae > Nonomuraea > Nonomuraea roseoviolacea. The sequence goes on along the minus strand of NZ_JAMZEC010000001.1, from coordinate 8,127,677 downwards.
CGGCCGGGTCCGAGGACGGCGATGAGCAGGAAGCCCCAGCAGAAGAGCGCGGCCTTCTCCCCGCCGTTCTCGATCGGGAACAACGCCTGCGGCTGGTGGACGGTGAAGTAGGCGTAGGCCATGGTGCCCGAGCAGATGACGGCGGCGGCGCGGGCGGCCAGCCCGAGCAGGACGAGGACGCCGCCGACCAGCTCGATGACGGCGGCCCACCATCCGGGCCACTGCCCGAAGCCGGGCGTCCCGCCCTGCGATCCTCCCAGCACGTCGAACAGGGTGGCCGCGCCGTGGCAGGCGAACAGCAGGCCCAGCACGATCCGGTACAGGGCCAGGAAAAGGTCCTGGTTCTTCTTCAGCAACTCCACCGAACTCCCCTTTCCCACGAATGGAGTTCAATATGGGAGCGCTCCCATTCCTTGTCAACATCATCCCCTTTCCCGGACCGTTCCAGACGGCGGGAATGGGCATTTTCGTGAAAATTACACGACTTATAGCCAGCCGCGTTCCCTGGCCGCCAGGCCCGCCTGGAAGCGGGTGATGGCGTTCAGGTCGCGCATGACCGCGTGGATGCGGCGCTGCACCGTGCGCAGGCCCAGCCCCAGGGCCCGCGCGATGGCCTCGTCCGTCAGGCCGCCGGCCAGCAGCGCCAGCAGCTCCCTGGTCGGCTCGTCCGGCTCCGCGACCGCCGGCGCGGACGCGGACGCGGGGGCGGCGCGTAAGGGGAAGCCGCGGCTCCACTCCCGTTCGAACAGCGCGATCAGCGCGTCGAGCAGGGCCGACTGGTGCAGGATGAACGCCGCGTCGATCGCGTACGCCCCGTTGCGGATGGGGATCAGCGCGAGCGCGTCGTCGGCGATCCACATCTTCGCCGCCGCGTCGGCCACCACGCGGACCTTCTCGCCGCGCGCCATCGAGTCCTGGACCAGCCGCAGCTTCCCCGGCACGGCCAGCGACTCCAGGTCGTACACGCTGCGGTAGTCGATGCCGGACTTGAGCATCCGCCGCTCCCGCTCGACGTTGTCGCCGTGGTCGCGCATGACGTACGGCGGCTTGTCGATGTTGCGGAACATCGTCTGGGCGCTGTCCTGCAGCGCGTACGCCCGGCTGATGATGTTGTCGGTGCCCGTGACGACCTCGACCTGCTCGGCCGGGTGGGTCGCGTAGCGCGAGGCCAGGTGGAACGACGTGGTCAGCTCGTGGATCGCCGTGCGCACCCGGTGCAGGTCCTCCTCCTGGCGGGTGAGCAGCGGCCTGATCGCGATGTCGGGGGCGACGGCGACGTACCGGGCGCGTCGGCCGGGCAGCCTGCTGGCCAGGCCGCGCCGCGCGAAGGCCGCCAGCGTGCGGGCCGCCAGGAGCGTCGAGACGCCGCAGAGCGGGGCCAGCTCGGCGGCGGACGAGCGCGGGTTCTCGACGAGCGTCGCGTACAGGCGGCTCTCGGCCGGTGACAGGCCGATCGCTTCGAGCATCGGCGCGCCCCCCTTCTCCCGCCGGGCGGCGCCGGGCGGCGCTGCGCGCGCCGACGGCGCTGGCGGGTTACCGCCACCTGGCGGGTTTTGGCCCGTCCGGCGGACTTGTGCCCTGACTGATCACCAGATTAGGTCAGCGTTGAAACGATCTCCATCGCGCGCGGGCGACGATGGCCGTGTTTCACCTGTCTGGAGAAAGTTGTGCGCATGCTGCCATCCCCCCGGCGCCGCGGACTCGTGGCCTTACTCGGGGCTGTTCTCGCCGTACCTCTCGTCGCGCTCCCGGAAACGGCCGGCGCGGCGACCGTGACAACGTTCACACCGCCGGCCGCGCCTGCGAACGCGCCGGTCAAGGCCATACCGCCGGTCCGGATCACCTTGATCACCGGCGACACCGTCGTCTACTCCAAGGACGCCGCGGGCCGCGCGTCGGCCACCCTGGACCCCGGCGAGAGCGGGGAGGCGCGGACGTACCAGGCTCAGCAGGACGAGCACGGCTACTACGTCATCCCCGCTGACGCCGGTCCTTACCTCGCCAAGGGGCTCCTGGACAAGGAGCTGTTCAACGTGGACTACCTGGCGGCCAACGGCTACGCCGACGCCGGGTCCCCGAAGATCCCGCTCATCGTCCAGTACGGGCCCCGGACCAAGGCGGCCGACCTGGCGGGCAAGGCCAGGGCGCTGAAGGGCGGCTCGGAGCCGCTGGCGCTGGAGAGCATCGACGGGGCCGCCGTCAAGGTGGACAAGAAGCAGGCCACCGCCTTCTGGCGGTCGCTCGGCGGAGAGGGCCAGGCCGCCGCCAAGGCCCTGACCGGCGACCTGCGCAAGGTGTGGCTCGACGGCAAGGTCAAGGCGCTCGACGACGTCAGCAACCCGCAGATCGGCGCGCCCGCGGCCTGGGCGGCCGGCTTCGACGGGACGGGCGCGACGGTCGGCGTCATCGACTCCGGCGTCGACGCCGCCCACCCCGACCTGCAGGGCAGGATCGCCGCCGCCCGCAACTTCGTGCCCGCGGGCAGCCCCGGCGGCGGCAACGCCGACGAGGTGACCGACCGCGTCGGCCACGGCACCCACGTGGCGTCCATCATCGCGGGCAGCGGCGCCGCCTCGAACGGCAAGTACAAGGGCGTCGCGCCCGGAGCCCGGCTCACCATCGCCAAGGCCCTGGACGACACGGGCAGCGGCAACAACTCCGAGATCATCGCGGCGATGCAGTGGCAGGCGGCCACCCAGCACGTGCGCGTGGTCAACATGAGCCTGGGCAGCAGCAACCCGACCGACGGCACCGACCCGCTGAGCCAGGCGGCCAACGAGCTGACCGCCGCGTACGGCACGCTGTTCGTGGTCGCCGCGGGCAACGCGGGCCCCGGCCGCTACACCATCGCCTCCCCCGGCGCGGCCGCCGCGGCGCTCACCGTCGGCGCGGTGGACTCCGCCGACCGGATCGCCTCGTTCTCCAGCCGCGGGCCGCGCCTGAGCGAGGACTTCGCGATCAAGCCGGAGATCACCGCGCCCGGCGTGAACATCGTCGCGGCGCGCGCGGCCGGCACCTCGCTCGGCGAGGGCAGCAGCGTCCCGGGCGGCGGCCCGATCGACGAGCACTACACGGCGGCGTCCGGCACCTCGATGGCCAGCCCGCACGTGGCGGCCGCCGCGGGCATCCTGTCCGCCCAGCACCCCGACTGGACGCCCGAGCAGCTCAAGACCGCGCTGACCGCGACCGCGAAGCCGGGCGACGCCACGGTCTACGACCAGGGCGCGGGCCGGCTGGACATCGGGCAGGCCGTCACCCAGCAGGTCTTCGACGACGTGGCGTCGGTCTACGCCGGGTTCACCGACCCGTACACCGGCCAGACGATGACCAGGAAGGTGACCTTCCGCAACACCGGCAAGGAGCCGGTCACCCTGGACCTGTCGCTGACGCTGAAGCACGGTGACGCGCAGCCGCCGGCCGGGATGGCCACGCTGACGCCGTCGTCGCTGACCGTCCCGGCGGGCGGCACCGCGACCGCGGACCTCACCGTCGAGCCCACGCTGGGCGAGCCCGGCTGGTACGAGGGACGCCTGACCGCCACCGCCGGCGCCACCCGGCTGACGGCGCCGATCGCGTTCCGCAAGCAGGCCAGGATGCACACCCTGAAGGTCAGGTTCGTCGGCCGGCCGGAGTGGACGATCAACCCCGGGGCCGTGTCCGCCGCGCGCATCAGCGACACCGACCCGCTCCTCGAGGGCGAGCCGACGGCCACGTGGACCGAGGACTGGCACACCACCGGCACGCCGGGCGTCCTGGAGACCGAGCTCAGGCTCGCCCACGGCGGCGTCTACTACATCGGCGAGACGCCCTGGTGGTACACCAAGCCCGACCGCGTCCTGCAGTACGGCTTCCTCACCGTGCCCGAGCTGAAGCTCGACGCCGACACCACGGTCATCATGGACGCGACCAAGGCCGAGCCGCTGGAGATCAGCACGCCCCGCCCGTCGGAGCCGGTGTTCCTGAACGTGAACTTCGCCCGCACGACCGCCGGGGGCCGCATGTACGCCGGCGCGTCGGTGCTCAGCTACGAGCCGGCCGTCACCGGCCGCTACTGGGTCACCCCGGTCACCAAGGCGCCCGCGGTCGGCACCTTCACGATGCTGTTCGACCAGGTGCGCCGCGCCCCCGAGGTCGAGCTGAGCGTGCCCGGCGTCTCGCTCAACCCGCGCTACGTCAGCGAGCACGACGCGCTGATGCCGAAGTTCGCCGCCGACCGGCGCCTCCCCCTCGCCACGGGCGACGACCTGCGCGCCGGCGCCGACGTCCGCGGCCGGCTCGTCCACCTCCCCGCCCGGGACTCGCTCCAGCTCCTGCTCGCGGACCTGGACCTGGCCATCAAGGCGGGGGCCGCGGGCGTGGTCACCAGCGACCGGTTCGCCTGGGTGCTCAGCGCCTCGGCGTACACGGCCCAGAACAAGATCCCGGTGCTGTGGCTGGACAGCGGCGAGGCCGACCGGCTGGGCAAGGTCCTGGCCCGCAAGCCGTACCCGAGCGCGGCGCTGCACGTCACGCCGACCACCCCGTACGAGTACAAGCTGGTCCACTACGTGCAGGGCACCACGGCGGGCCGGCTCCGCTTCGCCCCCAAGGCGCGCGACCTCACCGCGATCGACACCACCTACCACGCCCAGTTCGCCCCGCTGGCGGGCACGTGGGGGCCGACCTCGAACTTCACCGAGGTCAGCCACACCTACACGAACGACCAGCGGCTCAGCGTGCGCGGCTCGCACGCCTTCGCCGCTCCCGCGGCGCGGACCGAGTACTACAACACCACGGGCGAGGACGTGCTGTGGGAGCGCGCCTACATGTTCTTCGACCCGGGCACGGACGCCACCCGTTTCGCCTCCTCCCTGCGCGGGTTCACCCGGGCCACGCAGGAGCGGGAGGACTGGAACGAGGCCGTCGTGCCGGCCCAGCTCACGACCGGTCCCGGCATGCCGGGCTGGCTCGGCGAGAGCTTCTACTGCGACGGCTGCCGCCAGGGTGACCGGCTCCGGCTGCGGGCGCTCAGCGCGGTCGGCTTCGGGTACTACTCCGACGCCTCCGACCCGAGCCACACCTACCAGAGCGCGCCGGGCACCGAGGAGGTCCACCTGTTCGACGGCGACACCGAGGTCAAGCCGGGCTACGACGACCTGGGCGTGCCCTACTACACCGTGCCCGCCGGGCCGGGCACGTACCGGCTGACGGACTCGTGGAAGGACGCCTTCCCCGGCAAGCACCCCGGCACGGGCGTGGAGACCACGTGGACGTTCCGCTCGGCCCGCCCGGCGAGCGGCGGCACGCCGTACCCCTGCCTGGACACCGTGCTGTGGGGCGACAAGCAGCCGTGCGCCCAGGTGCCGCTGATCCGGCTGCGGTACGGCCTGCGGCTGCCGGGGGACGACACCGTGCAGGGCGGCAGGCCGTTCACCTTCACCGTCACGCCGGAGGGCGGCCGCTCGCCGTCGCTGCGGGCCGCCTGGGTCTCCGGCGACAAGGGCGCGCACTGGACGAAGGCCGCCGTGCTGCCCGGTGACCGGGTGGTCGCGCTCAACCCCAAGGGGCCGGGCGGCGTGTGGGTCAAGGTGGAGGCGAAGGACAGGGACGGCAACGCCGTCCAGCAGGTCGTCTCCGACGCCTATCTCGTGAGGTGACCCGGCGTGGCGGGGACGGGGTCACCCCCGTCCCCGCCACCGGCGTGTCAGTACTCGGTCGTGACGGCCGCGCCGGAGAAGCTCGCCGCTCCGTAGAGGCTGATGTAGACGTACCCGGCGGGCGGGCCGGTGACGGTCAGCGTCTCGGCGTTGCCCGAGGCGGTGGAGCGCTGGGTGTACGAGCCGGTGGTGGCCCAGCCGGTGGGGTTGTAGTAGAGGTCGGCGTTGCCGGTGCCGCCGGAGGCCGTGATGGTCAGCCTGGAGACGCCGGCGGGCAGGTACAGGTAGAAGTAGGCGTAGTCGCCCTGGCGGCCCGACAGGTTGCTGCGCCGGCAGCCGCGGTCCAGTTGCCGGGTGTCGGCGCCGGTGCACTCGGAGGCGGAGCCGCCGCCGTCCCCGCCGGCGCAGGCGCCCGAGGCGCAGGCGGCCAGCCAGGTGTACCAGTCGGAGTCGTAGCGGTTGCCGATCGATCCGGTCAGGAACGACCGGGCGGCGCTCCACGCGCCGGTCCGGTAGTGGCCGAGCAGCGTGGACAGGTCGCCGGGGTGCCTGTCGAACATGTAACGGACGGCCAGGTAGCCCCAGCGGTAGACGCGGGTGGTGTCGTGGGCGTAGGTGGTGTCCCACAACGTGCTGAGGGCGTAGGTGCGCCGGCCCGCCTCGGTGATGGCGGCGTCGTAGGTCTGCCTGCGGTAGGAGTAGGAGACGTACTCGGCGAAGCCCTCGATCCACCAGATCGTCGGCGTGCTGACCCCGGCGTTGAAGTCGCCGTACATGTCGAAGCGGCCGTCGAGGTAGTGGGTGTACTCGTGGTTGAGGTTCCAGATCTGGAAGTCGGGGCGCAGCCACTCGGCCTCGTAGGCGATGAAGCGCGGCTGGTTGCCGGCCGCTGACGGGTCGCCCTCCAGGTACATGCCGCCGTTGTTGGTGTCGATGCCGAACAGGGCTCCGGCGTAGGTCTGGTAGTCGGTGCTGGAGTCGAACACGACCACTTCGAGGGTGGTGTTGCCGTCACCGGCGACGGGGCCGGTGTCCCTGACCAGGTTGTGGAAGTAGGCGTCCTGGTTGGCCAGGCTGGCGCAGGTGCCCGCGAGCTGGCCCGAGGTCATGTCCTGGGCGCGGATCCTGATGCTCGCGCTGCACGTGTGGGTGATCGGGAGCACGCCGGCGGCCAGGCGCCGCTGCAGGTCGCACGTGTCGTAGGAGGCGCAGTAGGCCTTGTCGTAGGTGTCGGTCATCTCCGCGACGCCCACCCACAGCGGGGCGGTCGGGCCCGTCATGGAGCTGCGGCCGAGCAGGTCCTTGGCCAGCGGCCGCACCGTCGCGAGCAGGGGCTGGTGCTGCAGGAAGCGGCCGAGCTCCCGTCCCGCGTTCGAGGTCAGGTAGGCGCGGTCGGTGCCCAGGAGCGCCAGGTGGCCGGCCGCGAAGGAGCGCAGGGTGGTCAGGACGCTGGGGTCGGCCTGGACGGCGGCGGCGAACGCGGGGAGCTGGTGGCCGCGGAAGAGCACGGTGTAGACGTTGTTGACCGCGTTGAGCATCCACCAGGAGGCGTCGTAGGAGCTGTTGTAGCCGTCGAGCAGGCGCTTGACGACGAAGAGGTAGCGGGCGTTCTGCTCGGCGCTGTCGATCAGGGTGACCGACTCGGCCAGGACCTCGCCGTTGGCGTCGCTGACCGTCCAGGCACGGGTGTTGGCGAAGAACGCGTCGAGGCCGGCCTGGACGGCCGTGGTGAGCGCCTGGCCGTAGCCGCCGACGTCGGTGGGGTGGTACCAGTGCGCGTAGTAGCCGGCCCGCAGGTAGAGCACGAGTTGCGCGGTCGAGGTGGTGTTGTCGCCCGGGTAGGAGGCGGCGTTGTCGCGCAGGGCGTAGGCGACGCTCGTCATCTGCGCCTCGCGGAAGGCGTGGTAGGCGTCGGCGCCGGTCAGGGTGAACAGCGTGTTGACGCAGTCGGTGGTGCTCGCCTTGATCTGCTGCACCAGGGCACCGCCGGTGCGGCTGGTGAAGTCGGCCGCGCTGCAGGCCGCCGCGGCGGCCTTCACCTTGGCCGAGGGTCTGGGGTGTCGCGGCGCGCTGGCGGGCTCGTCGTAGTCCTCGCGGAGCGCGTCGGTGGCGGCGGGTCGCGGCGGGCGGTCGGCGAGGTCCTGCCGCGTCTTGCGCACGTGCGGCGGGTCATGCGGGGACGCGGCGTGCCGGGAGGCGGTGTCGGGGAGGGACGGGGGCGGCTCGGCCTGCGCCCGCGCGGGCGCCGAGGTCAGGGAGCAGGCGACGAGACAGGTGGCGAGCAGGGATAAGAGGCGGCGCACGGGAACCTCCTGGGGGTGTTCGGCTGGGTTCGCGGCCGTTTCGAGTGTCGGGGCGGCGAGCGCCGCGTCGTCATCAGTGGTCCCATAAATCTCGTGGATGACCCCCAGGAGGCGCTTAGGTGACATGTCGGGTAATTCTGGGGTGCTGGGGTACGGACCGGTCGGCGGCACCGAGCATGACCTGGGGGGATGGGGACGAGGGACACCGGCACGCGGGGGCGCACGCACGGGCTCCCGGCGGAGCGGACGAGCTTCGTCGGCCGCCGGCGGGAGATCGCCCAGATCAGGCGGATGCTGTCGGCCGCGCCCGTCGTGACGCTGACGGGTCCGGGAGGCGTGGGCAAGACGAGACTCGCCTCGCGGGCCGCGGCGTCCCTGGAAGGCGCGTTCCCCGACGGCGTGTGGATGGTCGACCTCGCCGCACTGCGCAGCCGGGAGCTGCTGGCGCCGGCGATCGTCGAGGCGCTCGGGATCCGCGACCAGACCGCCCGACCGCCGCTGGAGGTGCTCACCGGCCACCTGAAGGACCGGCGGCTGCTGATGATCCTCGACAACTGCGAGCACCTGGTCGGCGAGTGCGCCGTCGTGGCGCGGGCGGTCCTGCGGTCGGCTCCGGACCTGCGGATCATCGCGACCAGCCGTCAGTCGCTGCGGGTCCCCGGCGAGCGGCTGCTGGAGGTGCCGCCCCTCGGCCTGCCGGGTGACGCGCGGCCGTCCGCCGCGCGGCTCGCCCGCGCCGACGCGCCGCGGTTGTTCGCGGAACGGGCCGCGGCCGCCGCGCCCGGTTTCGCCGTCACGGAGGCCAACGGCGACGCGGTGGTGGAGATCTGCCGCCGCCTCGACGGGATCCCGCTCGCCATCGAACTGGCCGCGGCGCAGCTGCGGACCCTGTCGATCGAGCGGCTGCTCGCCCAGTTGGAGGACCGGTTCGGGCTGCTGCCCGCTCCGGGGGCCCGGCCGGCGCATCATCGGACACTGCGCGCGCTGATCGACTGGAGCCACGGGCTGTGCACGGAGGAGGAGCGGCTGCTGTGGTCCCGCGTGTCGGTCTTCGCGGGGAACCTGGACCTGGAGGCGGCCGAGGCCGTGTGCGGCGGTGACGGGCTCGCCGCCCACGACGTCGTCGACCTGCTGAGCAGCCTGGTCGACAAGTCGATCCTCATCTCGCGGCACGACGGGGAGGGCGTCCGCTACCGGCTCCTGGAGACGATCCGCGACTACGGGCTGGAGCGGCTGGAGGAGTCCGGGCAGGCGGCGGCGCTGCGCCGGCGCCATCGGGACCACTACCGGCGGCTGGCGAGCCAGAGCCGGGCCCGGATGACGAGCCCGGAGCAGATGTCCTGGCTCGCCCGCCTCGGCGCCGACCACGCGAACCTGCGGCTGGCCCTGGAGCACTGCTACACCGAGCCCGGGCAGACGCGGACCGGCCTGGCCATGGCCGCCGACCTGATGTACCACTGGGTCAACGGCGTCTACCTGGGGGAAGGCCGCGCCTGGCTCAGGCGGGGGCTGGCGGTCGAGACCGAGCCCAGCGACGTCCGCGTCCGGGCGCTGTGGACCGACGGCGTCCTGGCCATCATCCAGGCGGACCTGCCCTCCGCCGAGGCGGACCTGCGGGAATGCCGGGCTCTGGCGGATGGCCCCGGGGACCTGATGGCCCTGGCCTACGTCGCCCTGGGCGAGGGGCTGCTGGCCCTGGGCCGCGAGGACGCGGTCTCCGCGATCCCCCTCCTGGAGGAGGCAGTGCGGCTCTTCCGCGCCGCGGACGACCCGATCGGCGTCGTGGAGGCGCTCATCCGGCTCTGCGTCGCCCACCGCTCCACGGGCGAGCACGCGCTCGCCGTCTCCATCGGCGAGCAGTCGCTGGCCGTCTGCGACCGGCACGGGCTGGGCTGGCACAAGGCGTACACGCTGGCCGTGCTGGGCGTCGCGGTCTGCGAGCAGGGGGACGCCCGGCACGCCGCCGCGCTCGTGTCGGAGGCGGTGCGGTTCAACCGGTCGCTGCGCGACCAGCGGGGCGTCGGCCTGGACCTGGAAATCCTCGCCTGGATCGCCACGACGCAGGGCCGGCTGCGGCGGGCGGCCCGCCTGTACGGGATCCTGGGGACGCTCTGGGCGCGGATCGGCGACCCCCCGCCCTCCGGATACCTGCACTCCGCCGCGCACGGTGAGCAGTCGAGGTCCCGGGCCCGGCACGACCTCGGCGAGCCGGCCTTCGAGGCGGAGTACGCCAGGGGCGCCGAGCTGGACTACGAGGAGGCGCTGGCGTACGCCCTGGACGAGGAGGAGCCGGCCGATCCCGGGTCGGCGGACGGTGACGACCGGCTGCCGCCGCTCACGGCGCGGGAGACGCAGATCGCCCGGCTGATCGCCCAGGGGCTGAGCAACAAGGAGATCGGGAGGTCCCTGATGATCGCCCAGCGCACCGCCGAGGGACACGTCGAGCACATTCTGGACAAGCTCGGGCTCGACTCCCGTACTCAGGTCGCTGTCTGGGTCAGCAAGCACGATCCGGCGCGGAGCTGACCCGGGGGCGGGCATTTTGTGCCCCTATGGAAGCGGGTTGTCGTATGTCACATACTCCTATTTGTGGACCTTGACCTGAGACACCTCCGCCTGGTCTGCGCCATCGCCGAGACCGGCAGCCTCACCAGGGCGGCCGCGCGCCTGGAGCTGTCCCAGCCCGCGGCCACCCACCAGCTCCGCCAGATCGAGGGGCTGCTGGGGGGCGAGCTGTTCGCCCGGTCCCGTACGGGCACCCGGCCGACCCCGCTGGGTCACCAGGTCGTCGCCCGGGCCCGGATCGTGCTGCACGAGGTGGACGCGCTCGTCCACGACCTGCGCGGGACGCACGCGCCGTCCTCGGCGCTCAGGCTGGGCTGCAACCACCTGGCGTGCGTCGCGAGCGTCGTCGAGCGGGTCGGCGAGGCGCTGCCCGGGCGGACCGTGTCGCTGTGGATCGAGCCGTCCACGGCGCTGCTGGCCGACGCGCTGGCCCACGGCGAGCTCGACGCGGCCCTCCTGGGCGTCATCGAGGGGACGGAGATCCCGCTGCGCTCGCCCATCGTCACGCGCACGCTCATCCCCCGCCATCCCATCTTCGTGGCGCTGTCGGCGGCGCACCCGCTGGCGGGCAGCGCCGCCGTACGGCTGTGCGACCTGGCGCGGGAGAGGTGGATCAGCCCGCCGGGCGGCGACGACGGCTCGCTGGCGGCGCTGCGCGCGTCCTGCCGCGCCGCGGGCTTCGAGCCGGACATCCGCTACGACGCCCCGAGCGGGGCCGGACGGCCGCTGGTGGCGGCGGGACACGGGGTGCGCCTCGTCGATCCGACCTGGCCCGCGGCGGAGGGCACGGTGGTGCTGCCGCTGGCCGGTGACCCGCAGGTGGCGCGGCTCTCCGTGGCCTGGCGCCGCGACCGCCTCGGGCCGGCGGACGCGGCCGCGCTGTACCGCGGGTTCGCCGCCGCCTTCGCGGACCACGTGGACGACAACCCGGCGTTCCGGCGGTGGTGGGACGCCCACCCGGAGTCCCACCCCGTCGTCTGAACGCCGTCATCCCTCCCGGCCGGCGGAGCCGGCAGATCCGGCCGAGTCGGTGAACGCCTCGTGGGCGAGGTCCAGGAACAGCGCGGCCGACCAGCCGAACCCGCTCGTCGCCCGGCCCGCCCGGCGGCCCGTCAGCGGGTTCCAGTACTCGTACAGGCCGCCGCCGTCGCGCACCATCGCCAGCGTGCGCTCGCGCAGCTCGCGGGCCGTCCCCGGATGGCCGGAGCGGCGCAGGCCCTCGATGAGCAGGTAGTTCACGTTGAGCCAGACCGGCCCACGCCACATGGCGTCCGGGTCGAAGCGGGGGTCGTCGAAAGCGACCGTGGGCACCGGCCGCTCGCCCCAGAAGCTCGGCGAGCGCAGGTCGGCCACGAGCCGGTCGGCGATGTCGGCGGGCAGCCGTCCGGTCAGCAGCGGCAGCAGGTCCAGCGGGGTGCGGACGTCCGCCTCCCGCCCGCCGACCAGGGTGGCGAAGCGGGCGCCGGTCCATCGCCGCGCCACCATGCGGTCCACCAGCGCCTGGGCCCTGGCCCGCCACTCCCCCGGGTCGCGGCCGAGCGCCTCGGCGATGTCGCCGAGCCGGTCGTACTGCAGGGCGAGGTAGGAGTTGAGGTCGGGCGGCTCGGCGCGCGGCCCGCCGTCCCAGATCGGGCTGTCGTCCAGGCCCGAGGAGTACGGGTGCAGGTACTCGGCCAGGCCGTCGCCGTCGGGGTCGGAGCGGGTGAACCACCACTCCTGCGCCCGGACCAGCGGCTCGTACACCTCGGCGAGGAAGCCCGGGTCGGGGTCGGCCTGGTGGATCTTCCACACGGCCCAGGCGGTGAGCGGCGGCTTGGTGACCGGCACGGCCTCGCGGACCGGCGGCCCGCCGACGTGCTGGGCCAGCCGGGCCAGGTCGGAGCGGGGCAGGTCGGTGGTCTCGGCCAGCACCCCGTGGTCGTGGACCACGTCGGGGATCAGCCCGTCGGGGCGCTGGTGGTCGAGCAGGATGCGGATCTGCTCCCTGGCCAGGCCCGGGTCGGCGTGCCGCAGGGCGATGGCGTGGAAGTAGGAGTCCCAGTTCCAGAGGCCGACGTAGCCGTACTTGGAGGGGATCAGCGACTCCCGGCCCTGGATCGGCACGAGGTTGACCGCGAGCGTCCACCACGCCTGCTCGGCCCGTTCCCGCAGATCGGACGGGACGGCGGGCATGCGGGCGAACCAGTCGCGCCAGCGCGCGGCGGCCGCCTCCAGCACCGCCCGGCCGTCGGGCGGCGGGCCGCCGGGGGCGGCCACGTGCGTGCCGTCCCCGCCGGGTCCCACCAGGACGAGGGCGTCGCCGACGGATGCCCGGCCGCCGTCCCACACGGCCCGCACGCCGTCGCCGCCCTCACCGCCGTCGCCGCCGTCGCCGGTCAGCACGAGCGTGTCGGGGCCGGCGAAGGCCAGGGCCACGCCGCCCGCGAACTCCACCCGGTCCGGCAGCGCCCGCCGTACGGGCAGCTCCCGGTCGCCGGCGAGGACCCGCAGGCCGGTCAGGACGGTCGTCTCGCGCAGCGGCGTCTCGTAGCGGGCGGCGGCGATCCACAGGGAGCCGTCGTCGGCCGCCATCACCAGCAGCCGCGACCCGCGGTCGGTGAACGGTCGTTCGCGCAGGTCCAGCATCATCGCCCGCCCAGTCCGGAGGCCGCCATCGAATTGATGATCTTCCGCTGGCCGAACAGGAAGGCGATCAGCGTGGGCACCACGGCGATCGCCGACCCGGCCAGGATGAGCCCGTAGTCGACCGCGGTGTGCTGCCCGGAGAACTGGCTGAGCAGCAGCGGCACGGTGGCCAGCTCGGGCGAGTTCAGGAAGATCAACGGGAAGAAGAACGAGTTCCACGAGGCCAGGAAGGCGATGATGCCCAGGGCGCCCAGGCCGGGGCGGATGTTGGGCAGCACGACGTTCCAGAAGCACCGCCAGCGGCCCGCCCCGTCGATGCGGGCCGCCTCCTCCAGCTCCACCGGCACGGCCCTGATGAACTGGCGCAGCAGGAACACCGCGAAGGGGTTGGCCACCGACGGCAGGATCAGCGACAGGTGCGAGTCGATCCAGCCGAAGCGGGCCAGCATGAGGTACAGCGGCACGATCGTCACCTGCGCCGGCACCATCTGCGTGGCCAGGAACACCACGAACAGCACGCCCGAGCCGCGAAAGCGGATCCGGGCGAAGGCGTAGGCCGCCATGGCGGAGGTCAGCAGGGTGAGCGTGACGTTGAGCGCGGCGATGTAGAAGCTGTTCCAGTACGCGGTGCCGAACGGCATCGCCGCGAGCGCGTCGGGGTAGTTCTGCCAGCGCCAGGGGTGGGGCAGCCAGTCGAGCGGGCTGTTCAGCATCTGCCGCACGCCCTTGAACGACGTCAGCAGCATCCAGACGAACGGGAACACCATGGCCAGCCCGCCGGCCGTGAGCGCGGCGTGCAGGGCCGCCTGCCGGAGTCGCATCAGCTCTCCCTCACGAGTCGTAGTGGACCAGGCGCTTCTGCGCGGCGAACTGGACGAGCGTCACGAGCAGCGTCAGCACCAGCAGGATGAGCGCGGCGGCGCTGCTCATGCCGAACTCGAAGTCCTTGAAGCCCAGCTCGTAGACCTGGTAGACGATCGTGCGGGCACCCTCGTTGTCCTCCGGCCGCACCAGCACGTAGATCTGGTCGAACGCCTGGAACGAGCTGATCACGGCGACCACGGTGGAGAAGAAGATCGTGGGCGAGAGCAGCGGCAGGGTGACCGAGCGGAAGATCCGCAGGCTGCCCGCGCCGTCCATCCGGGCGGCCTCGACGATCTGCGGCGGGATGGTCTGCAGCCCCGCCAGGAAGATCACCACATTGAGGCCGAGCGACGACCAGATCGTCACGACGGCGATGGCCACGATCACCCAGCCGGTGTCACCCAGCCAGTCGGGCGGATTGAGGCCGAACCAGCTCCGCAGCGTGTTGTTGAGCACGCCGTTCTCGTCGCCGGCCAGGATGATCTGCCACATCAGCGCGACGGCCACCGAGCTGGTGACCACCGGCATGAAGTAGAGCACCCGGTAGAAGGAGCCGCCGCGCACGTTGTTCAGCGCGACCGCGATGAGCAGCGCCAGGGCCAGGCCGACGGGCACGGTGAGCAGGGCGAGCTTGACCGTGTTCCACACCGCCAGCCCGAACTCGGGATCGGAGAGCTGGGCGGCGAAGTTGTCCAGGCCGGCCCACTCCTTGCGGCCGAGGCCGTCCCAGCGCATGAACGCCAGCACCACGGCGAAGCCGAGCGGGAAGACCAGGAACACGGCCAGGGCCACGACCTGCGGGGCGAGGAAGAACGCCGCCCACCAGCCGTCCCGGTTGCGCACGCCGGGGGCCCGGCGCCGGCCCGCCCGGGGGCGGGCACGGGTGAGAACTGCCACGGCCTCAGCCCAGCTTGCCCTGGACGAGCTGCTGGAGCTCGGTCATGCCCTGGTCGAAGCCGACCTTGCCGCTCCACACCTTCATGAGGTGCTCGTTGATGGCGGCGGTGAGGCCGGGCACCGCGACCTCCTCGGGGTAGTTGGCGAAGCCGGTGTCGCGCACGTCGATGAAGGTCTGGGCGTGCTTGGGGTAGTTGTCCGCCAGCACGACCGACTCGGCGCCCTTGACGGACGGCACGGCGCCGCCGTCCTTGAGCCGCAGGATCTGGCCCTCCTTGCCGACGAACTCGGTGAGGAAGGTGAACGCCTCCTTGGGCAGCTTCGTGTCCTTGTTGAGCGCCAGGTAGGAGGCGGCCACCGCGCCCGGCATGGGCGCGCCGGTCGGCGAGGGGAACGGCGCGATGTCGTAGTCGTCGAGCTCGCCGCCCTTGCGCAGGGAGTCGATCACCCAGCGGCCACCCGCGTAGAAGCCGGCCTTGTGCTTGAGGAACTGCGTGCTCGGGCCGTTGCTGTCGGGCAGCGTGTCGGCGCTGAGGAAGGTCTTGTCCTGGTAGCCCTTGGCGAGCGTGCTCAGCGCCTCGCGGGCCTTGGGGTCGGTGGTGGCGACGAACTTGCCGCCGTCCCAGACCTTGCCGCCGAAGCCGTTGATCATCGAGTACGTGGAGCCGTACCAGTTCCAGAAGATGGAGCCGGCCTTGCCCGCGGCCTTGAGCTTGGCGTTCATCTCCAGATATTTCGGCATGGTCCACTGGCCGCTCTCGTTGAGCGTGGCCGGGTCCTCGGTGATGCCGGCGTCCTTGAGCGCCTTCTTGTCGTACCAGAGCACCTCGGGGTTGGTGTCGTTCGGCACGGCGTAGATCTTGCCGTCGCGCTTGGCGCCGCCGTACACGCCGTCGAAGAAGTCCTCGGGGCGGCTCTTGGAGTCGGGGCCGGCGAGCTTGTCGTCGAGCGGCGTGAGCACACCCGCGGAGACGAACTTGCCGATGTTGTCGTCGCCCACGAAGAACACGTCGGGCGCGGTCTTGCTGGTGAGCTGGGTGAGCAGCTTGGGGTGGTAGTCCTCGTACTTCGCCACCGACTCCAGCTTGAGCCGGATGCCGGGGTGGCGCCGCTGGAAGTCCTCGGTGAACTTCTCGTAGAGTTTCACGTCCTCGGCCGATCCCCAGGTGGACCAGCGCACGGTCACCGGGCCCTGGCCGGTGCCCGCGCCGGGAACGTTCCCGCCGCTTCCGCTGCACGCGGTGGTGGCGAGGGCGAGGGCGCCCAGGACGGTCAGCGCACGCTTCATGGTGGCTCCTTCGATCTTTCTTGCGGGGGGTGTCAGGCGAGTCCGCCGCCGTCGACGACGAGGGCGGATCCGGTGACGTAGCTGGAGGCGTCGGCCGCCAGGAACAGCACGGCGCGGGCGATCTCCTCCGGGGTTCCGGCGCGGCCCATCGGCCGGTCGGCCGCGTCGCTCGCGAACGCGGTCCAGTCCTCGCCGAGCTGGCGGGCCTCGTCGCGCAGCATGGGCGTGTCGGTGTCGCCGGGGTTGACGGAGTTGACCCGGATCCCGGCGCGGGCGTGGTCGATGGCCAGCGCCCGGGTCATGTTGACCACGGCCGCCTTGGAGGCGCAGTAGGACAGGGCGTTGCCGCCGCCCTTGAGGCCCCAGCCCGACCCGGTGTTGACGATCGAGCCGCCCTCGGTCATCGCCGGGACGGCGTACTTGCACATGAGGAAGACGGAGCGGACGTTGACCGCCATGACGCGGTCCCACTCCTCGACGTCGAGGTCCAGGGCCGTGGTGCGGCGGATGATGCCGGCGTTGTTGAACAGGACGTGCAGCCCGCCGAAGGTCCCGGTGGCGGTGTCCACGACGAGCCGGCAGTCGTCGGGGGCCGACACGTCGGCGCGGATCGCCACCGCGGCCCCGGGCCGGGCGTCGTTGATCCGCGCGGCGGTGGTCTCGGCCCCCGGGCCGTCGATGTCGGCGACGACCACCCGGGCGCCCTCCCCGGCGAAGAGCAGCGCGGTGGCGCGCCCGATGCCGGAGGCACCGCCGGTGACGATCGCGACCTTGCCCTCGAGCTGGGCGTTCATCCGTTCAACTCCTCACTTGCCGCACTGATGCGGTAGATCGTGCTTTCGTGGTGACCGGTGATCACCTGGACGTGCCCGGCGAGCATCCGGTCGAGGTCCTCGTCGCCGCTGTCGGCGAGCAGCGGGCGGCCGCCGAGGGCGGCCAGTTTCTGCTGGGTGGCCAGGACGAGCAGCCGCCCGTCGGCCCGCGCGCCGGGGGTGTCGCCGAGGACGGCGCGCAGCACGCGCGGCGACACCTGCTGGTTGCCGCGGCCGAGCACGAACCCCTGGCCGCCGATCACCGACAGCACGAGGACCGTCTCCCGGCCGGCGACCAGCGCGGACAGCTCCTCCTCCGAGACGTCGGCCGCCACCAGCCGGCCGCCGCCGTCACGTTCGCCGTGGCCGTCGCGTCCGTCGCGTTCGGCGCGTTCGACGACGTCCACACCGAGGAGGGTGGTGGCCAGGCCGAGCTCGCGGCCGACGGCCCGCGTGGTGGCGCCGGGTCCCAGGACGTGGCGGACGCCGGGCCGCATCCGGGAGACGACCTCCCGGGCGATGCCCTCGACCGTGCCGGGCGCCGTCCCGGACGAGCCGGCCTTGCGGCCCGACAGCGCGGCGGGGGCGGCGGGAACCAGGACGGCGCCGTAGAGGACCGGGCTCACCAGCCCCTGCCGGTAGCGGTCCTCGTCGAGGTCCACCACCTCGGCCTCGGCGAGCGCCGGGCCGGAGACGCCGGAGGCCCCGGAGAGGTACGCCGCGGCGAGGAACCCCGCCGCGGCCGGGCTGACCGCGAAGCAGCCGGAGTACACCTTCACCCCGGCCGGGATCCCCAGCACCGGCGGGACGCGCTCGCCGCGCTCGCGCAGCTCGCGGACCGCGTCGAGCACGTCGCGCGCCGTCCCGTCGCCGCCCGCGAACAGCAGCAGGTCCACCCCGGCCATCGCCAGGACGGCCTCCCGGGTGTCCCGCGCCGTCGTGGGCGCGCCGGCCCCTGAGCCGAGGGAGTCCGCCGGTGTTCCGGCGGAGTGCGGGCCGGCCGTGGAACGTACCAGATCATGGGGGGCGCCGGCGGCACGGGCGCTGTGCTCGCCCATCGGGCCCGGCGCCGTGACCAGGCGCGTGCCGGGACGGCGCGCCAGCAGCGCGCGCACCGCCCGCTCGGCCCGCTCCCCCGCCCGCGGCGTGGCGCCCCGGGCCAGGGCCGCGCGCTGCACCTCGGCGCCGTCGCTGCCCTTCAGGCCCGCCGCCCCGCCCAGCCCGGCGACCGGGTTGACGACCAGGCCCACCGACACCCCCGCGCTCATGACAGGTGCTTGCGGACGTAGGCGCGCCAGGTGGGCGCCCACGCCTTGGGGTCGTCGAGCGGCGACGGGTCGATCTTGTGCACGCTCTGGTTGTAGGGGGCGCCCTTGACCATCTCGGGATCGCGGCGGGCCTCGTCCGCGACGTGGGCGAGGATCGCGGCGTACTCGTCGAGGTCCTCCATGGAGTACGACTCGGTCGGCTCCAGCGTGAACGGCTCCGGCACCAGGTACGGGTGGTGGCTGGTCCAGTAGTGCACGCCGAAGTCCGCCGCCCGCACGCCGATCTCCTCGGAGTGGACCCCGGTCTCCTCCGCCAGTTCCTGCCAGGAGTAACGCGCCTGCTCGATGCGCCGCGTGCCCCAGGGCGCCGACGCGCCGGGGATGGCGATGATCTTGCGCATCAGGTAGTTGTTGTTGAGCGCGGCCGTCTCGGCCACCTGGCGCAGGCCCTCCGCGCCGAGCGACATGATCCAGGCGTAGGCGCGCACGATGTTCTGGGTGACGCCGAGGAACGGCCGCACCTTGCCGATGGAACGTTCCGGGGTC
This sequence comes from Nonomuraea roseoviolacea subsp. carminata, assembly GCF_024172185.1. GTDB lineage: Bacteria > Actinomycetota > Actinomycetes > Streptosporangiales > Streptosporangiaceae > Nonomuraea > Nonomuraea roseoviolacea. The sequence continues at coordinate 8,108,873 of NZ_JAMZEC010000001.1, read as the reverse complement.
TCCAGCCGGTACGCCGAGCCGTCGAAGACGACGACCGGGCCGGGCAGGAAGGGCGCCAGGTCGGCCGACACGCCGCACGCCCCGGCCGCGGGCCCGCCGCAGGAGTGCGGGGTGGAGAAGGTCTTGTGCAGGTTGAAGTGGCACAGGTCGAACCCGGCGTCGCGGGCCCGGGTGATGCCGAGGATGCCGTTGGCGTTGGCCTGGTCGTAGCAGGCCAGGCCGCCCGCCTCGTGGACGAGGTCCACGAACTCCCGGATGCGCGGGTTGAAGATGCCGGTGTCCTCCGGGTTGGTGATCATCAGGGCGGCGGTGCGGGGCCCGACGGCCGCGCGCAGCGCCTCGATGTCCGGCAGGCCGTCGGCGTCCGGCATCAGGGTGATGACCTCGAAGCCGGCGACCTTTGCGCACGCCGCGTTCGACGGGTGGGAGAAGATCGTGGTGATGACCTGGTCGCGGTGGGTCTCGCCGCGGGCCGCGTGGTAGGCGCGGATCATGGCGATGTTCGCGTAGATGGCGGCCGAGCCGGAGGCCGGCTGGAGCGAGACCCGGGACATGCCGGAGATCTCGGCCAGCATGCGCTCCATCCGCCAGTAGATCTCCAGCACGCCCTGCACGGTGTCCTCGTGCTGGAGCGGGTGCAGCTCGGCGACCGCGGCGGCGAACCGGTCGTTGACCTTGGGGCTGTACTTCATCGTGCAGGTGCCCTGGCCGACGTCGATGTTGAGGTCGTTGCCCAGGTTCTCCTGCGACAGGCGCAGGTAGTGGCGGACCACGTGCGGCTGCGCCAGCTCGGGCAGCTTCGGCGGCTCGGCGCGGCGCACCGACTCCGGCAGCTCGACCCGGGGGGCGCCGGGCTCGGGCACGGCGACGCCGCGGCGGCCCGGCCTGGACAGCTCGAAGATCATCGGCTCGTCCCAGCGGGCCTGGTGGAAGCGGCGCAGCGGCGGCTTCGGCGCGACGGGCAGCTCGGCGAAGGGCTCCGCGGTGTTCACAGCGTCTCCTGGGTGGCGGCGATCTCGGCGATTTCTGCGGCGAGGCGGTCGATGTCGGCGATGGAATGGCGCTCGGTCACGCAGACCAGCACCGTGCGGTCGTCGAGGGGCACCCCGCCGTAGATGCCGCGCTCGCGCAGCCGGTCGAGCAGGGCGGCGCTGGAGGGCACCTCCACGGCGAACTCGCGGAAGTGCACCGCGTCCGGGTGCAGAACGGTAACAGACCGGGCCAGGGCGTCCATCGCGTACCTGGTGCGGGCGAGGATCGTCTCCCCCAGCTCGCGCATGCCGTGCGGGCCCATGAGCGCGAGGTAGACGCCTGCCGTGATGCCCCACAGGGCGGCGGCGGTGCCCACCCACTCCTTTCCCTCCTCGCGGTGGGCGAAGGACGTGCGGTCGTAGAAGACGTCGCCGAAGCCGTACTCGCCGGGCACCTTCGTCGGCGCGATGCCGAACAGCCGGGAGGGGAACTCGGCGACCAGCGGCTCGTGGTCGTGGGTGGCGATGTAGCCGGCGTGGCCGCCGCCGAAGCTCTGGTGCATGCCGAGCGACTGGATGTCGCCGCAGGCGATGTCGGCGCCGTACGCGGCGGGCGGGGCGAGCACGCCCAGGGAGATCGGGTCGGCGCCGACGACGAGCAGGGCGCCCTGGGCGTGGGCCAGGTCGGCCAGCTCCCGGCCGCGCGTCTCGACGACGCCGTACACGTTCGGCGTCTCCAGGTAGATCGCGGCGTACGAGTCGTCGAAGGCGGGGACGGCGAGCTGGCCGTCGTCGCCCACGGGGGCGGGCACGATCTCGACGTCCGGGGCGAGGAAGTCGCGCAGCTTGCTCAGCTTGTCGGCGGCCACGGCCGCGCTGACCAGCACCTTCGAGCGGCCGGTGTAACGGCAGGCCATGCGCAGCGCGGTGCCCGCCGCCTGGAACCCGTCGTAGGTGGGGACGTTGACGACGTCCATCTCGAGCAGCTCGCCCATCATGCTGACGTACTCGAACAGGGCCTGGAAGCGGCCGTGGTCCTCGTACGGCTCGCCGGCGTACGCGGTCAGGAACTCGCTCCTGGAGTTGACCTCGTCGCAGACGGCGGGCACGTGGTGCGGGTAGCAGCCGTGGCCGAGGAAGCTCAGCGCCTCGTCGGTGCCGGTGGTGCGGCCGAGCAGGCCGTTCATGTGGCGGACCAGGTCGGACTCGGCCGTGAGGGGCTCCGGCAGGTCGAGCGGCCGGTCCAGGCGCAGGTCCGCGGGGATGCCGGCGTAGAACTCCTCGACGCTCTCCGCGCCGATCGCGGCGAGCATCTCGGCCCGCACGCCGGGTTCGGCGTTCGGGATGTACGGGTGCGTCACGTGTCTCCTTCGATCCTGAGCACGACGGCGTCGCGCGGGGCGAGGACGGCGTCGCCTCGCAGGTCGGTGTCGGTGAGCAGGTCCCGGCCGGGGTACGGCAGGGCGATCCGCTGCTCGTCGGTGGTGTGGTTGAGCAGGAACAGGTGGCGGCCCCGCCGGACCGCCTCCACCCCGGCGGGCACGGCGATCGCCGGGACCCCGGCGAGCACGCGGTCCAGCACGGGCGTCAGGTCGGCGGGCAGGCAGCCGAGGTAGGTGGCGTTGCCCTTGCGGGTGATCGCGGGCAGCCCGTCCAGGTCACCGCCCTCGAAGCGGGCGAGCACGGCCGTGCCCTCGTCGGGGCGCAGCCACTCGGCCCAGGTCCGGGCCGCGCCCGCGCCGCCGCCGGCGTGGCGCAGGGGCTGGGTGACGCCGTCGGGCAGCGGCCAGAACTCCTCGACCGCGACGCCCAGCAGGTCGCGCAGCGGGCCGGGCGCGCCGCCGTCGTGCACCTGGTCGGCCTCGTCCACCACGCCGCTGAACGGGCCGACGACCAGCTCCCCGGTCACGTCGGCGAGCGCCGCGGCCTGCTCGGCGGTGCACAGGTAGAGGTTGGGCACGATCACCACGCGGTAGCCCGACAGGTCGGCGCCGGGCGGCGCGAGGTCGACGGCGATGCCACGGGCGTGCAGCGGCGCGTACCAGGACAGCAGCAGGTCCTTGAGCTTGAGCCGGTCGGAGGGCATCGACTCGGGCGCCTCCAGCCCCCACCAGCTGTCCCAGCCGAACACCAGCGCCACGTCGGCGCGGGTGTGGCCGCCCGCGACCTCCGCGAGCCGGCGCAGGTCCGCGCCGAGCCGCAGCGTGTCGCGCCAGCCGCGCGTGGCGGTGCCGCCGTGCGGCAGCAGCGCGGAGTGGAACTTCTCCGGCCCGTACTTGGCCTGCCGCCACTGGAAGAACATCACGCCGTCGGCGCCGTGGGCGACGGCCTGCAGGCTGTGCAGGCGCATCACGCCGGGCGGCTTGGGGGCGTTGACCTCGCGCCACGACACGGCCGACGGCGCGGACTCCATGAGCAGCCAGGGCCGCCGCTTGAGCGAGCGCATGAGGTCGTAGCTGAGCGCGACCGCCACGTGCGAGGCCGGGTCGGCCGGGTCGGGGTAGGCGTCGTCGCTCACCAGGTCCTCGGCCTGCGCCCAGGCCCAGTAGTCGAGGCCGTGCAGGATGCTCATGAAGTTCGTGGTGACCGGCACGTCCGGGGTGACGGCGCGCAGCGCGTCGCGCTCGGCGGTGAACAGCTCCAGCAGGGCGTCGCTGCAGAAGCGCCGCCAGTCGAGGAGCTGGGCGGGGTTGACCGGCCCCGGCGCCTTGCGGGGCGGCTCGACCTGGTCGAAGCCGGTGTAGTGCTGGCCCCAGCAGGAGGTGCCCCAGGCGGCGTTGAGCCCGGCGACCGTGCCGTAGCGGGTCTGGAGCCAGGCGCGGAAGTGGCGGGCCGACTCGGGGCAGAAGCATTCGAGGGTGTGGTCGGCGTACTCGTTGCCCACGTGCCACAGGGCCAGCGCCGGGTGGTCGCCGTAGCGGGTGGCCATGGCGGTCGCCAGCCGTACGGCGTGCTCGCGGAAGACCGGCGAGCTGGGGCAGTAGCCCTGCCGGGAGCCGAACTCCAGGCGGGTGCCCGCGGCGTCGACCGGCATGACGTCGGGATGGCGGCGCACCAGCCACGGGGGCGGGGTGGCGGTCGCGGTGGCGATGTCGGCGGCGATGCCGTGCTCGTGCAGCAGGCCGAGCACGCGGTCGAGCCAGCCGAAGTCGTACGCGCCCGGCTCGGGCTCCAGCCGCGACCAGGCGAACACCGCCACGGTGACCATGGTGACCCCGGCCTCGGCCATGAGGCGCACGTCCTCGGCCCAGACCTCCTCAGGCCACTGCTCGGGGTTGTAGTCGCCGCCGTACAGCAGCCCCGGCACCCGGGTCAGACCCACTCGACACTCCCTCCTGTCTTTTGTATTCAGAATTCATAGTGCAGTATTTTGAATCACGTCAAGGGCTAGTATTGGGCACGGCCGAAACCGAAGGAGCGTCATGCCGATCGACCGGCGACCGCTACGCGAGCAGATCCGCGAAGAGCTGCTGGGCAGGCTCGACCGGGGAGACTTCGCCGCGGGCACCGACATCAACGAGGTCGCGCTGGCGGCCGAGCTCGGTGTCAGCCGCACCCCCCTGCGCGAGGCGCTGATCACCATGGCGGGCGAGGGCGTCCTGGAGAGCACCCAGGGGCGCGGATTCCGGTTCGCCCCGGTGAGCAGGAAGGAGTTCAGGGAGCTCTGCGAGATCGTGGCGGGGCTGGAGGCGCTGGCCCTCGACCGCTCCGATCCGGCCTACCTGCGCGAGATCGCGCCCGAGCTGCTGCGGATGGCGCGCGACTTCCCCGACCGGATCGCCGAGCAGCACGTGATAGAGCGCCACGACGACGAGTGGCACGACCTGCTCGTCAGCGGCTGCCGCAACGAGCGGCTGATCGACCTCATCACCAGCGTCAAGGCGGGGCTGCGCCGCTACGCCCACCTGCTGGCGAGCGACGACACGCCGCTCGAACGCGAGGCCGCCGAGCACTGCCGGGTGGCCGAACTGCTCATGACCGGCGACCGGGCCGAGGCCGTCCAGGCGTTGCGCGACAACTGGGTCAACGGCATGGAGCGCATGATGTCCCGCATCCCCGCCTCCTGACCACTCGTCCGGGGCCGGGCTCGCGCGCGCGGGAACCCGGCCCCGGGCGTCACAGGGATGTGTCGCCGAGGTCGACCAGGACCCGGCGCAGCAGGGCCGCCAGGTCCTCGCGGTCGTCCTCGCCCAGCGCCGCCAGCAGGCGCGCCTCGTTGGCCATGTGCAGCGCGATCACCTCGTCGCACGCCTCCACGCCGCGCCGCGTCAGGCGGACGATGACGGACCGGCGGTCGGCGGGATCCCGGACCCGCTCGACCAGCCCCTTGGCCTCCATCCGGTCGATGCGGTTGGTGATCGCCCCGGAGGTGACCATGGTCTCCTTCAGCAGGGCGCCCGCGCTCAGCTCGTACGGCTCGCCGGACCGGCGCAGCAGCGCCATGACGTCCCACTCGCCCTTCTCCAGGCCGTGCCGGGCGAAGAACTCCCTGAACTCCTTCTGCAGCAGGGCGGCCAGCCGGGTCACCCGGCCCACGACCCCCACCGGCCAGAAGTCCAGGTCGGGGCGTTCGCGACGCCACTGGGCCATCAGCATGTCGGTCGCGTCATCCACGGCAGATCCCTCAATGCTCACTGTCTCAACATTAAGAGATTTGACGTTGAGACGGTCGATGTGATGTTCTCTTAACGTTGAGATTTTAGCAAAGGCGGCCGCCTTGCCCTCCCTCTGATCGTTCTGGAGAACGTCATGCCCATGACCTCTGTCGCGCTCGGCGGCGGCCGCGTCCACTACGAGATCGCCGGCGACGGCCCCGGCCTGGTGCTGCTGCACGGCACCGGCGGCGACGCCGACCGGGTGTTCGGCAACGTCGTCGACCACTTCACCGGCATCCGCACCGTGGTGCGGCCCAACTTCTCCGGCAGCGGCGACACCGAGGACGGCACCGCGGCGCCGAGCGTCGAACTGCTGACCGCCCAGGCCGTCGCCGCCATCCGCGCGACCGGCGGCGGCGAGCCCGTGGACCTGCTCGGCTTCTCCCTCGGCGGCGCCATCGCCGCCGCGGTCGCCGCCGAGCACCCCGAGCTGGTGCGCCGGCTCGTCCTGGTCGGCTCGTGGGCGCACACCACCGGACCGCGCGACCGGTTCAACTTCTCCTTCTGGCGCGACCTGTACGCCACCGACCTCGGCCTCTACAAGCGGTTCATGGCGTTGCAGGGGTTCGCGCCGCGCGTCCTGGACGGCTGGGGCCACGAGGCGCTGGCCGCCGCCCAGAACGACGTGTGGCCCGCGGGCGTGGACAAGCAGATCGAGGTCTGCCTGCAGGTGGACCTGCGCGAGCGGCTGTCCCGCGTCGTGGCGCCCACCCTGGTCGTCGGCTTCACCGCCGACGAGATGGTGCCCATCGAGGGCTCCCGGCACCTGCACGCCGGGATCAAGGACAGCCGGCTGGTCGAGATCGAGGGCGAGGGGCACATGGACTGGTTCACCGACCCCTCCCGGATCATCGGCCTGACCCGCGACTTCATCACCGCCTGAGGAGCCTGCCATGACCTACCCCAGCCCCCGCTACTACGGCGAGACCGGCGAGATCAACGCCGCCTTCCGTCCCGCGACCGCGACACCCGACCTGGTCACGGGCGGCGGCGCGTACCACTACCTGGCCACCACCGCCTCCACCGACGGCGAGTTCGGCCTGTACCGCGTCGACATGAACGGCGCCCCCGGCGGGCCCAGCCTGCACTTCCACCGGACGATCTCGGAGTCGTTCTTCATCCTGTCCGGCCGGATGAGCCTGTTCGACGGCGAACGCTGGGTCGAGGCCACCGCGGGCGACTTCCTCTACGTCCCCGTCGGCGGGCTGCACGCCTTCCGCAACGACTCCGGCGAGCCGGCCTCGATGCTCATGCTGTTCGCGCCGGGGGCGCCGCGCGAGGGCTACTTCGAGGGCATCACCGAACTGGCCGGGCTCACCGACGAGGAACGCGCCCGCTTCTTCGTCGAGCACGACAGCTACTTCACCGACATCGCCACCGGGCCGCAGGGCGGCTTCACCCGCAGAGGCTGAGCCCCCGGGGCCCGGTCACGCCGCCCGTCCGGTCCTGCCGCCCGTCCGGTCCCGCCGCCCGTCTGGTCCCGCCGCCCGTCTGGTCCCGCCGCCCGTCCGGTCAGGCCGCGAGGAAGTCGCGTACGAGCGCGGCGACCGCGTCCCGCCGCTCGGCGAGCATGTCGTGGCTCGCGTCCAGCTCCTCCACGCGGATGTGGGGCGGCAGCCCGGCGAGGTCGCGCCGCACCCCTCTCCGGAAGGCCGCCATCAGCTCACCGCCCGGCATGCCCGGCGGGTCCTGGGTGGGGATCACCACCAGCGCGGGGCAGGCCACCCGGCGCAGCAGCGGGATCGTGTCGCGGAACTCCGGCGTGTACCGCACCGCTTCCAGCAGCTCCGGGCCGGGCCGGGCGTACGTCTCCCCGTCCCTCTCCACCAGGGCCCTGGCGGGGAACATCGCCCGGGCCTCGGCGGGCAGCGGGCCGCCCATGGCCGCGGCCTGCGCGTCGAACATGGCCCGGAGCTTGGCCAGCTCCTCGTCCCGCGCGGCCGGGTCCATGCCCGGGTAGTCGCCCGGGTCGCTCTCGGCCGAGCGCAGGCCGTCGAGGTTCACGACGCCCGGGCAGGCGGGATGGCGCAGGGCCCACTGGACGGCGAGCATCCCGCCGAGCGAGTGCCCGACGATCGCCGGCTCCCCGAGGTCCAGGGCCCGCGCCACGGCCTCGACGTCGTCCAGCACGCGCTCCCACGTCCACGGCCCGTCGCCGGAGCGGCCGTGGCCGCGCAGATCCACGGCCACGGCCCGGCGGCCACCCAGGTCGAGACCGTCCCAGGCGTCCAGCGTGCCGCCGAGCCCGTGGAGGAGGAGCACCGGGTCGCCGGGCCCGCCGTGGTCGCGCACGGCGAGGGGGACGTCGTGGTCAGTGATGGTCAGGTCGTGCGGCATGGCGCTCCTGAGGTCGGTTGAGTCGTTCCTGGACGGATCGGGTGGTCACCCCGCCGTCGGGGTGCCGGTCGAGCTTGCCCCGCTTGACGAGGTCGTGGACGCCCTGCCGGGTGATGCCGAGCATCGCCCCGGCGGTGGCGAACGGCACCGCGTCCCGGCCGGGGTGACCGGCGCGCCGGGCCACCGCCCTGCCGAAGGCCGTGCCCCACCACGCGTCGGGCGGGTCGAACGGGCCGTCGCCGGGATAGAGCGCCGCGATCAGCCGCGCCGCGGCGTGGACCGCCGTCCGCTGGTCGGGCCCCAGCAGTTGCGCGGCCCACACCTCGGACTCGATCCGCAGGCGCTCGCGGACCAGGCCGACGGGGTCGCCGTCCCCGTCACCCGGGCCGCCGCCGAAGAGGATCTCCAGTGGATCGACGACCCGCCGCTCGACCAGCGCGGCCAGCTCCCTGGCGAGCGCGACGTGCTCCTCACTCGTACTCACTTGACAGACGATAGCAAGTACTTGCTCATGAACGTCAAGTAGCACTTTTTCCCGGTTCGGGGAACCGGACGGCGTCGGCGCCGCGATAGAGGGAGATGTGCACCGATTCCTCGCCCGGCGCAGGGAGCCCCCTCCCATCGGGCCCGACAGTGACGACGCCGAACTCCTCCAGGCCGTGGCCGCCGAGCGGACCGAGGCGCTGAAGATCCTGCACCGGCGGCACGCGCCCTGGCTGCGGGCCCGGCTGGCCCGCCGCTGCGCGGATCCCGGCCTGGTGGACGAGGCGCTCCAGGACGCCTTCGTGGCCATCTGGCGCGGCGCCCACCGCTACCGCGCCACTCAGGGGGACGCCGCGGCGTGGATGTGGACGATCGCCGTCCGCCGGCTCGTCTCGCTGCTGCGCAAGAGCGGCGCCGCCCCCGCGCCGGGCGGCCTCCCGGGCGTCGGGTCGGGCGTCGGGTCGGGCACGGCGAGCGGCTGGTCCGGCTCGGGGAACGGCTGGTCCGGCGCGGCGGGCTGGATCGGTGCGGCGGGCTGGATCGGCGCGGCGGGCGGCGTCACCGAGTCGGCCGAGGACGCGGTCCTGGTCGGGGTCGAGCACGGCGATCTCGGCACGGCGCTGGCCCGGCTCTCCCCCGACCTGCGGGCCGCCATCCAGGCGACCGTCCTGGACGGCCTGACCGTGCGCGAGGCCGCCCGCCTCCTCGGCGTCCCCGAGGGCACCGTCAAGACCCGCGTCATGCGGGCCAAAGCACAGCTCAGGGGGTTCCTCGCGTGAGCGCTGTCTGGCATCCGCCCGCCGACCTGGTGCGGCGCTACACGGCGGGGCGTCTCGATCCCGTCCAGGTCATGTCGGTGGAGGCGCACGTCGCCCGGTGCGCCCGCTGCCGCGCGGCCGTGCCGTACGAGGAGGAGTGGCTGGCGGCGGCCTGGGAACGGATCGAGGACGTCGTGGACCGGCCGCGGCCGGGACCCGGCACGCGGCTCCTGGTCCGGGCCGGGGTGCCGGAGCACACGGCCCGGTTGCTCACGGCCACGCCCTCCCTGACCCGCGCGTGGCTGGTGGCGGTGACCGCCGTGCTGGCGTTCGCGGTGGTCGCGGCCCGGGCCACCTCCGGCGACCCCGACGTGCTGCTGGCCTTCCTGGTGACCGCGCCGGTGCTGCCGGTGGCGGGGATCGCGCTGGCCTACGGCCGCTCGGTGGACCCCGCGTACGAGCTGCACGCCGCCACCCCGATGGCCGGGGCGCGGCTCTTCCTGCTGCGGGCCGTCTCCGTGCTGTCCGTCGCGCTCGGGATGACCGGCGCGGCGACGCTGCTGCTCCCCGGGCCGCTCGGGCTGAGCGCCGCCTGGCTGCTGCCGGCGCTCACGCTCGGCCTCGCCCTGCTGGCCCTGTCGGGTCGCCTGCCGCCGCTGCTCGCCGGCGCACTGCTCACCACCGGGTGGTTCGCCGCGGTGCTGCTCTGCGACGGCGCGCTCCACGACCGGTTCCTGCCGTTCCATCCGGCGTCACAGCCCCTGTACGGCGGCGCCGTGCTCGCCCTGCTCGTCCTCGTCCGCCTGCGGCACCGCCGCCTCACCCTGGGAGAACGCCGGTGAACGCCACCGTGGAGATCCGCGCGCTGACCAAGCGCTTCGGACGCAACACCGTGCTCGACCGCGCCGACCTGAGCATCGGGCCCGGCGTGACCGGGCTGCTCGGCCCGAACGGCGCGGGCAAGACGACCCTGCTGCGCTGCCTGGCCACCACCCTGGCCCCCGACGGCGGCCGGATCACCGCGCTGGGCCTGGACCCGGCCCGGCGCGAGCAGCGCACCGCGCTGCGCCGCCGCCTGGGCTACCTGCCGCAGGACCCCGGCTTCTACCCGCGCTTCACCGTCTTCGAGCTGCTCGACTACGTCGCGATCCTCAAGGAGCTGACCGACCGCGCGCGCCGCCACCGCGAGGTGCGCCGGGTGCTGGAGGAGACGGACCTGGCCGGGCGCGCCCACGCGAAGGTGCGCACGCTCTCGGGCGGCATGAGGCAACGCCTGGCGCTGGCGCAGGCCCTGCTCGCCGACCCCGAGCTGCTCGTCCTCGACGAACCCACCGTGGGCCTCGACCCCGAGCAGCGCATGCGCTTCCGCGCCCTGGTCTCCCGGCTCGGCGAGGACCGCACCGTGCTGCTGTCCACCCACCAGACCGAGGACGTGGCCGCCCTGTGCGACCACGTGGTCGTGATGTCCGGCGGCGGTGTCGTGTTCGACGGGACGCCGCGCGGCCTGGCCGGGGTCGCGGCCGGGAAGGTGTGGATCTGCGACGAGCCGCCCACCGGCGCCGTGCTGCGGTGGCGGACGGCCGAGGGCCGTCACCGCGTCGTCGGCGAGCGCCCCGCGGGCGCCGCCCCGGCCGAGCCCGCCATCGAGGACGGCTACCTGCTGCTGCTCGGCGCGCGGGCGGAGGCCGTGGCATGACCGGGCGCCGGATGGTGTGGCCGGGCCGTGAACGGCCGGGCCGAGAGGGGTCGACCACGGAACGACCGGTCAGAGGAGGGGCGCTCAGGAGGTGGCCGGCCGGAGAAGGGACGGCCAGAAGATGGCCGGACGCAGGAGACGCGGCCAGGAGGCAGCCTGGCGGAGGAGAGACGGCCAGGAGGCCGCCGGGCGCAGGAGGAGCGGCCGGGGGGTGGCCGGGCGCGGCGGCGTTGTTCGTCTTCGAGCTGCGCAGGGCGCTGCGCAGCCCCCTCCTGTGGGGCGCGGCCGTCCTCTGCCTGGTGCTGCGGCTGGTGGCCGTGTGGGAGTGGCTGCCGGACCTGACGATCGATCCGGTGAGCATGTCGGGGGCCATGCTGCTGCTCGCCGCGGCGGGGCTGCTGTCCGCCCACCTCGCCGTCGCCCGCGACCGGCGCCGGAGCGTGCCGGAGGCGCTGGCCGCGCTGCCCGGCCGCGCCGCGTCGCGCACCTCGGCCGCCGTCGCCGCGGTCGTGGCCGCCGGTACCGGCATCGCGGCCCTGGTGATGGCGCTCTACCTGGTGATCCGCGCGTTCATGGGGCCGGTGGCCGGGAGGCTGGACCCGTTCGAGGCGGTGGCCGGGGTCCTGGCGGTGCCGTTCGCCGCCGCCCTGGGCGCGGTGCTGGCGCGCTGGGTCCGGTGGGCGGTCGCGGCGCCGCTGGCGGTGTTCGTGGTGGGCGCGTTCACGTACCTCGACGGCAACCAGAGCGGCTACGGCGGCTGGTTCCTGCCGGTCGTGCTGTTCCACGGCCCCGACTGGCCCGGCCGGCCGTCGGGGCTGCACGTGGTCTACCTGGTGGCGGCGGTCGCGCTGATGGGCGCGCTGGCGCTGCTGCGGCACGGACCGCGTCCGGCGCGGGTGGTCGCGGCGGTGGCCGCCGCGGCGGTGGCGGTGCCCGCCGGGGCCGTCGCCACGGCGCGGGCCCCCGGCGCCGAGGTCAACGCCCTGCGCTTCGCCGCGGCCGCCCGGCCGGAGCGGCTGCCCGCCTGGGTGCGCGACCACTACCTGGCCCCGGGGAGCCGGCGGTGCGAGCGGCGCGGGCTCCTCACGTACTGCGCCTTCCCGGGCTACGAGCCGTGGATCCCGTTGTGGGCCGCGGCTGCCGGACCGGTCGCGGAGGCGCTGCCCCCGTGGCGGCGCGACCGCCTGCCGGTCGTGCGGCAGTGGGCCGAGAGCTGGGCGACGTACGAGGACGACGACGCGCCGTCCGTCAGGGCGTTCATGGTGTGGGGCCGCGGCGGCACCGGAGAGGACCACCGCGCGCTCCTCGCCGCCGGCCTGATCGACCTGGTGACAGGGCTGCGGCGGGGGAACACCTCGGGGGGCGAGGGCTGCGACGCCCGCGGCCAGGCGCGCACGGTCGTGGCGCTCTGGCTGCTCGGACAGGTCGTCCCGCCCGCGCTGCCGCAGGACCGGCTGGTCCAGATCGGCGGCTCCTCCTACGCCGCGGGGCCCTTCCCCCTCGGCGTCGGCTACGGCTCGGCCGAGGTGGGGTACGCCAGGCGGCTGCTGGCCTCGCCCGGCGCGCGGGCACGCGTCTGGGCGCACTGGGACACGCTGATGGACCCGCGCACCGGCATCGAGCAGGCGCTGCCGCTGCTCGGGCTGCGCCCGGAGGCGACCCCGGCGCCCAAGCGCCCCGAGACGGCCGCCGGGCCCGTGAGGGGGCGGCCGTGCGGGTGATCCGCCTCATCGGGCCGGTGGCGCGGGCCGTCGACTGGATCCCCGTGCTCGTCTCCGGCCTCCTGGTCGTGGTGCTGGTCAGCGTGCTCGACGCGGGCTCCCCGCTGGGTTCCGGCACCGCCCTGACCCTGCTCAGGATGGCCGGACCGCTGCTGGGCGCCGCCGCGGGCTTCACCGTCCTCGACGAGATGGCCGCGAGCACCGCCGCGAGCCCGGTCCCCCGCGTGCTGCGTCACCGGATCCGCTGCGCGGCCGGCGCCCTGACCGCCGGGGCGTGCTGGGCGGCCGCGTGCGCGATCGCGGTGGCGCGGCTCCCCGCCGGGGGTGTCCTGCCGGTGCCGGGGATCGCGGTGGAGGCCGCGGCGTGCGTCGTGGCCGGTCTGCTGGCGGCCACGGTCGCCGCGCGCCGGTACGAGGGCAGGGCCGCGGCGCTGGCCGGGATGGGCGGCCTGCTGGCGGTGTTCGCGGTCACGCTGGTCCTGCGCGGGCCGTACTGGCCGTGGCTCTACCCGCGCGAGCCGGCCTGGGAGACCGTGCACCACGGCTGGACGGCCGCCCTGGCGGTCCTGTTGGTGGCGCTGGACGTCGCCGGCCGAGGGCCGTGGAAGACCCGCTGAACAGGACAGATCATGATTTGTCGCCGTGGTCCTCTAGTCTCCCGGGCAGTTGATCACCCCGAGGGCGGAGAGAGCGGACATGACGTACCTGGAGCTGTCGGAGGACGACGGCGGATCGCACAAGTTCTACGAGGTGACGGTCTCCGGCACCCAGGTGACGATCACGTACGGACGCATCGGCGAGGCCGGCCAGACCAAGGTCACCGCCTTCCCGACGGAGGCCAAGGCGCGGGCGGCGGCCGACAAGAAGATCGGCGAGAAGACCCGCAAGGGGTACGCGCCGGCCGTGCGCGGGGTGCGGCAGCGCCGGGCGATCACCCGCCGGTCGGTCACCAGCAGCCGCTCCACCGCCCGGCAGGCGCCGGTGCTGTGGCGCTTCGCCAGCGGCGCCGCCGCGTTCGGCGTCTTCGTGGACGCCGAGCGCTGCTGGGTCGGCAACCAGCGCGGCGACGTCTACACCGTCGCCCACTCCGGCGCCGTCACCAACCGCTTCCGCCTGCCCGACGGCGTCAAGTGCATCGTCGCCGACGACTTCTGGATCTACGCCGGGTGTGACGACGGCCGCGTCTACGACCTCAGCGGCAAGGTGCCGCGCTCGGCGTACGAGATCGCCGCCGACGTGGACATCTACTGGCTGGACATCCGCGACGGCATCCTCGGCGTCTCCGACCGCGACGGGCGCATCACCACGATCGACTACGAGGACGAGTTCCAGTGGGCGCGCACCGGCCGCGGCGGCGCCGCCTGGATGGTCCGGTGCGACCACGACGCCGTCTACCACGGCCACTCCAACGGCGTCGCCCGCTACGACGCCTCCGACGGCTCCCTGGTGTGGGAGAACAAGGAGGCCGACGACGTGCTGTTCGGCTGGCAGGAGCGGCACTCGGTGTACGCGGGCACCGCCGGAAGGGCCGTCTACCGGCTGGCCAAGGGCGACGGCCGCACCGAGGCCGTGTACCGGTGCGACGGCTACGTCTACTCCTGCGCCACCTCCCCCGACGGCCGGCACGTCTTCGCCGGCGACAACCACTCCTCGGTGTACTGCTTCGACGCCTCCGGCGAGCGGCTGTGGAAGCTCGGCACCGGCTGCGGTTCCGCCCTGTCCATGCAGTTCCTCGACGACCGCCTCTACATCGTCACCACCGACGGCACGCTGGCCTGCATCGACGCGAGCCCGGCGGCCATCGCGGCGGCCCGCGAGGGCACGGTTCCGCGGCCGGTGGACGTCAAGGCCGCGGCCACGCTCGCCCCGGTCGAGCCGTCGGTCGTCGTCGAGACCACCACCGAGGCGAGCGGCGGCGTGCTGGTGGAGTGCGTGCGGGAGGGCGACCGGCTGCGGGTGCGGGTGGCCACTCCCGGGTACGAGGACTGGAACGTCCAGTTCCCCCGGGAGATCCGGGAGGCGGGCGCCCGGTACGTCGTGGACGGCGTGCGCCGGTCCGGGCGCGGCGGCTTCTACCGGGCGTACGGCGAGATCCGCCGCCTCGTGTGACCCACGCCGGCCGCACGGCCGGAGCACTCCGCACGGCCGGAGCACTCCGCGCGGCCGGAGCACTCCGCACGGCCGGAGCAGTTCGCGCGGCCGGCGCGAAGCACGGACCCGCGCGGGCCGGCTGCGGCGCGGTCCGCGCGCTGGTGAGGGCGGTCGCTAATGCGGTGGCGCAGCGGTCACTCACGCGGCGGCGTGGCGGTCACTCACGCGGCGGCGTGGCGGTCGCTCACGCGGTGGCGTAGTGGTCACTCACGCGGTGGCGTAGCGGTCGCTCGCCTCGCCGCGCAGGCGTCCCGGCGGGAGTCTGCGGCCGTAGGCGACGAGCAGGAGGTCCTGGGCGGCGCCGGTCACGGGCGCGCCGGCGCCGAAGGTCCAGTCGAGGTCGTCGGCGCGCAGCTGCACGCCGCTCAGGTCGGCGCCGAAGAACCGCGCGCCGCGCGGGGTGACCTGCTCCAGCAGCAGGCGTACGCGCTCCTCGGGGACCCGGCGATCGATCCCGGCGCCGACGGTGATGTCGAGCCCGTGGACCACGTCGTGGCCGAGCGCGGCCGGGAGCCCGCCGACCGGCGGCCGCCAGGGGTGGTGCGCGTTGTCGCGGATCGCGGCGACCAGCTCGGCCGCGGACATGGCGGCGGCGTCCCGGCGGGCCCGCCGGTCGGTCATCCGGTTCATGCCACCGCGCGCCTTGACGAGTTCGAGGGCCATCCGGGGAAGTGAGAGGCGGAAGCCCAGCGACATGTGCGCAGCGACCTCCCGCACCCGCCAGCCGGCGCACAGGCTGGGCGCCTCCCACAGCGCGGGCGGGAGATCTTCCAGCAGGTCCGCCAGTTCCCGGCGTTCGGCGGCGATGGCGGCGGCGACGTCCATGGTGGTGCTCCTATGGCCGGATTAATAACGAGATTACGGTAATAATAGGATTATGAGAGTGTCGAGGGCGGAGGCCAAGGAGCGCAACCGGCGGGCGCTGCTGGACTCCGCGCGCCGGATCGTCGCCAGGGACGGCCACCGGGCCAGGCTGGAGGAGATCGCCGAGCTGGCGGGCCTGACGACCGGCGCCGTCTACTCGCTGTTCGGCAGCAAGAACGGACTGCTGATCGCGCTGCTCGCCGACTACCTGGGCCCCCACTACGAGGACCTGGAGCAGGCAGTCCCGCCGGAGCTCGGCCTGGCGGACGCGGTCGGCGCCTTCGCCCGCCACTACCGCCGTCTGTGCGACGACCCCGACGCGCGGCGGCACCTGTCGTTCGAGATCAGCGTGCAGGACATGGCGCTGCGTGACCCCGGGCTGGGGCCCAGGTTCGCCGCCTCCGTACGGGCCCACGAGGAGCGGCTGACCGCGCTGTTCACCGGCCGCGTCCACGACGGGGCCGCGCTCACCCCGCGTCAGGCGCGACGCCTGGCCACGGCCCTGCGGGGCCTGCTCGTCGGCCTCAGCCAGGGGGTGGTCCTGGGCCTGATCGGCGCGGCCCCAGAACCCGTCGCCCCCGAACCCGTCGCCCCCGAACCCGTCGCCCCCGAACCCGGCGCGTCCGGACCCGACGCGCCCGAGCCCGACTCCCCCGAGCCGGACGTGTCCGGGCCGCACGCCTCCGAGGGAGGTGCCTCCGAGGGGGACGCGGGCGAGGAGCGCGCCTCCGAGCGCTACTTCGCCGACGCCGCCCGCGCCCTCATCAGCCCGCCGGTGCTCGGTCCTCCATGACGCGCCGCCGTCAGGGCCTGGTCAGGGGGATGATCCTGCGGAGCTTGCCGCCCGGCGACTGCTGCGGCGGCTCCTCGGCCCGCTCCAGCGTGACGTTGCCGGCCTCGTGCTCGGCCAGCAGGTGGGCGAGCTCGCCGCGCACCGTCCCCCACACGGCGTCGGCGTCCGCGCCGTCGCCGACCCGCAGGCGTACGCGCAGGGTGGTGGGCGCGGTCTGGACGAGCTGGAACCCCTCCACGCCGGGCGACCGGTCCAGCAGGGTGCCGAACAGCATGGGCGAGAGGCTCACCTGCTCGCCGTCGCGGGCGGGGAAGCTGAGCAGGTCGGCGGCGCGGCCCCGCACGCGGATGGCGGGCAGCGGGCTGCCGCACGGGCACGGGTCGGGGCGGAGCACGACGCTGTCGCCGAGGTCGTAGCGCAGGATCGGCTGGACCCGGTTGGCGAGGTTGCTGATCAGGACCGTGTGCGACGGCTGCCCGGCGGGGACCGGCCGGTGGTCGGCGTCGACCGGCTCGACCACCGCCCAGTCGCTGTTGACGTGGTACCAGCCGTACGCGCAGCCGGAGCTGAGGTATCCGCACTCCGTGGCGGCGTACGCGGCCCGGACCTTGGCCCGGAAGGCGCTGGCCAGCCGCTCCAGGGCCTCCGGCGTCGCCGTCTCGCCGCCGGGGATGACCATCGCGGGGCGGATGCGCAGGCGTCCGGCCTCCTGCTCCTGGGCCAGCAGCGTGAGCATGCCGAGGAAACCGGCGACGCTGGCGGGGTTGTAGCGGTTGAGCTCGGCGACCAGGCCGGGAAGCGGCTGGTTGATCGAGAAGACCCGGAGGACCCGCCCCATCAGGGGCCTCTCCCTGCGGAACCACGCCGCCGAGACGACGGTGGAGAAGTGGCCGCCGGGCGCGGTGACGATCGCGGTGCGGCCCCCGCGGGCGGCGAGGCGGAGCACGTCGCGGACGCCGAGACCGCCGCCGGCGCGCGACCCGAGGGCGGTGTGCACGGCCAGGCACCGCTCGTCCTGCACGAACAGGCCGCGCACGCCGCTGGTGCCGGAGGTGGTGGCCACCATGTACCGCCCCAGGAACGCCTCCCCCGCCCGCGCGGGGTCGGCCACGAACTCCCGCACCCGCTCCAGCGTGACCTCGCGGTCGGTGACCCAGTCGTCGAAACGGGCCATCAGCGCCTTCTTGTCGGTGACCGGGAGCAGCGCCGGGTCGTCGACCCGTTCCGGCAGGCCCTGGTACAGCTCGCGGTAGTACGGCGAGGAGGCGCGGGCGTGGGCCACCATCTCGGCCAGCCGCGCGCGCCGCCGCCGCTCGATCGCCTCGGAGCCCTGCCGGACGGCCTGCCGGGCGTCGCGGGCGATCCGCCGGACGCTTTCGCTCATCATGAATCGGGTCCTTTCTCCGGGATCGCGGGCGCGGCACGCCGGCACCGCTCGGGCGCCGCCGGGGCTGGGTCGCGTCCTCGTCGGGGAACTCGCGTCAGTGAAGTCGCGTCAGTGAGGTCGCGTCAGAGACGTCGCGTCAGGGGAACTCACGTCACGGAACTCGGGTCAGGAGACGCGGGTCAGGGGGCTTCGGGTCAGGGGCCTTCGGCGGACGGCCGCACCGAGAGCAGGCCGCGCGCGGCGACCTCGACGGCGCGCCGGGACGCCTCCCACATCTCGTCCTGCGTGCGGCCGAGCCGGACGCTCTCCAGCGTCGTCTGCTGGATGGCGCCGATCAGCGCCCCCGTCATGGCCGCCGCCGTGATCGGGTCGAGCTCGCCGGGGAACGCCTCCAGCAGCGCGGCGGCGATCCGCCGCTGGAGGTCGAGCAGCACGTACAGCCCCTTCGCCTGCAGGGCCGGGCTGGTCAGGACGAGCCTGGACCACGCCGACAGCTCCTCGGGCCGCTTCGGGGCGACCTCGGGCCGGCGCCGGGCGGCGTAGTCCTGGACCATCCGCACGAGCACCTCGCCCGGGCCCTCGTCCGGGTGGCGCCGGACGAGGGCTCCGAGCAGCAGCTCGTGGACGTGGTCCAGGTCGGCGAACAGCACCTCGTCCTTGCTGCCGAAATAGTTGAAGAACGTCTTGGGGTCGACGTCGGCGGCGGCGGCGATCTGCGCCACCGTGGTCTCCTCGTACCCCTGCTCCACGAACAGCGCGACGGCCGCCATGGCGATGCGCTGCCGGGTCAGCCGCTTCTTCCGATCGCGCCGCGACTCCTCCATGACCGCGAATATACGCTCACTGGAAAGTTCCAGCAACTGGAAAAATCTATGGACTGGCACATACGCCGCGTGCCGGCGCGGGCCCGGCCCGCCCCGGCACTCCGACCGCCCGCGCTCAGAAGTCCATGTCGCCGCCGCCGGGCAGGGCGGGGGCGGCCGGGGTCTTCTCCGGCTTCTCGGCGATGACGGCCTCGGTGGTGAGGAAGAGCGCCGCGATGGAGGCGGCGTTGCGCAGCGCCGAGCGCGTCACCTTGGCCGGGTCGATGATCCCCGCCTCGAACAGGTCCACGTACGCGCCGGTCACCGCGTCGAGCCCCCGGCCGGGCTCCAGGCCGCGCACGCGCTCGGCGACCACGCCGCCCTCGAGCCCGGCGTTGACGGCGATCTGCTTGAGCGGCTCCTCCAGAGCCTTGCGGACGATCGCGGCACCGGTGGCCTCGTCGCCGTCGAGCTCCAGCTCGTCGAACGCCTTGGCGCCCGCCTGCAGCAGCGCCACGCCACCGCCGGGGACGACGCCCTCCTCGACGGCCGCCTTCGCGTTGCGGACGGCGTCCTCGATGCGGTGCTTGCGCTCCTTGAGCTCGACCTCGGTCGCGGCGCCGGCCTTGATGACGGCCACGCCGCCGGCCAGCTTGGCCAGGCGCTCCTGGAGCTTCTCGCGGTCGTACTCGGAGTCGGTGCGCTCGATCTCGGCGCGGATCTCGTTGACGCGGCCCGCGATGGCGCCGGGGTCGCCGGCGCCGTCGACGACGGTGGTCTCGTCCTTGGTCACCACGACCTTGCGGGCGCGGCCGAGCCGGTCGAGCGTGGTGCTCTCCAGCTTCAGGCCCAGCTCCTCGGCGATGACCTGGCCACCGGTGAGGATGGCGATGTCGCCGAGCATGGCCTTGCGGCGGTCACCGAAGCCCGGCGCCTTGACCGCCACCGACCGCAGGACCCCCTTCAGCTTGTTGACGATCAGCGTGGCCAGGGCCTCCGCCTCGACGTCCTCGGCGATGACGAGCAGCGACCCGCCCGCCTGGACCACCTGGTCGAGCAGCGGCACCAGGTCCCGGTTCGCGGCGATCTTGCCGCTGACGACGAGGACGTAGGGATCGTCCAGGACCGCTTCCAGCCGGTCGGAGTCGGTCACGAAGTGCGGGGCGAGGTAGCCCTTGTCGAAACGCATGCCCTCCGTGAGCTCCAGTTCGAGGCCGAAGGCGTTGCTCTCCTCGACGGTGATGACGCCCTCCTTGCCGACCTTGTCCATCGCCTCGGCGATGAGCGAGCCGATCTCGGGGTCGGCGGCGGAGATGGAGGCGGTGGAGGCGATCTGCTCCTTGGTCTCCACGTCCCTGGCCAGACGGGACAGCTCCTCGCCGACGCGCTCGACGGCGATCTCGATGCCCTTCTTCAGGGCCATCGGGTTGGCGCCGGCCGCCACGTTGCGCAGCCCCTCGCGCACCAGCGCCTGGGCGAGCACGGTGGCCGTGGTGGTGCCGTCGCCCGCGACGTCGTCCGTCTTCTTGGCGACCTCCTTGACCAGCTCGGCGCCGATCTTCTCCCACGGGTCCTCGAGCTCGATCTCCTTGGCGATGGAGACACCGTCGTTGGTGATCGTGGGGGCGCCCCACTTCTTCTCCAGCACGACGTTGCGGCCCTTGGGGCCGAGGGTCACCTTGACGGCGTCGGCGAGCCGGTTCATGCCGCGCTCCAGGCCGCGCCGGGCCTCCTCGTCGAACGCGATCATCTTCGGGGTCATCGCTGCTCCTGCTCATGATGGGGGCATGCCGGGACGGCGCCCGCGACGGACGGCCCGCCGGGCACGACGGTCCTCGCCCTCCCGGCACACGTGTGCGGTTGGCACTCTCGACAGGTGAGTGCCAGGCGTCTCCCGCACTCTACCCACATACTTGCGTGCCGCGCATCAAGTGCGTGCCACGCAACATCGGATAGAGTGTGCCCATGACCGACGACGCCATGGATCTGCGGGCGCGCAACAAGCGGGCCACCCGGGACGCGATCAGCAACGCCGCGCTGCGCCTGGCCATCGAGCAGGGCCCCAGCGGGCTGGCCCTGGTCCGCGTCCACGACATCGCCTCGGCTGCGGGCGTCTCCCCCCGCACGTACAACAACTACTTCTCCAGCAGGGAGGAGGCGATCTGCGCCCTCCAGGCCGACCAGGCCGGGCGCGCCGGGCAGGCGCTGCGGGCGCGACCCGACGACGAGCCGCTCGAACGGGCCGTCGTCGCCGCGATGGTCGAGCTCTACACCGACCCCGAACCCGACCGGGCCGGCCTGCGCATGATCATGTCGACGCCCGAGCTGGAGGGCGAGGCGCTGAAGGCGTTCACCATGGCCGAAGGCCCGCTGGCGGAGGCCATCGCGGCGCGCACCGGCACCGACCCCGCGCGCGACCTGTTCCCGGCCGTCACGGCGGCCTCGGTCGCCGGCGCGATCCGCGTGGCCGGACGCCACTGGCTCGCGCCCGGCAACACCGACTCCTTCGCCGCCGTCCTGACCCGCGCCCTGTCCTGCGTCTTCGCCGCCACGCCGTCGTGACCGGGCGGGCTCAGCCGTCCTGGTGCGGGGCGAAACCGAGGGATTCGTAGAGGCGGCGGGCCCGGACGTCGTCCTCCGTGACCGCGAGCGACAGCAGGCCGTGGCCCCGCTCGCCGAGCGCGCGCATGCTCGCCTCGACCAGCCGCCGCCCCAGCCCGCGCCCCGCGTGCGAGGGGGCGGTGAAGACGAACGCCAGGAGCGGCACCTCCTGCCACACCGTCACCAGGGAGGCGCCCGCGGCGCGGCCCTCGTCCTCGGCGACGAAGGACGCCGCGGGCTGGAAGGGCCCGTGGTACCCGGTGAAGGTCAGGCGGGTCTCCGCTTCGGCTCCTCGGGGGGATTCGTCATGTCGTCGGCCACACTCCTCGTTCTCGCGGCCCACATGATCAACCGTACTGCCCGGCGCGAGGACGGGGTTGCGCGGCAAGGGGATGATCGGCCACCATCGTCGGCATGACGAGTGGAAAGGGCGGTCCCCGCCCAGGCCGTTGAGGCCTCTGGAGCCGGCTGAGCAGCCGGCCCACGACATCGACGTCCCCTTCGACATCCGCGCCGACGCCCTGGCGGCGCTGCTCGAACCCCTCCCGTACCCGCTGCGCATGCGGGCGCTGGCCCTCCACGCCCGCCGTCTGGCGGGCACCCCGCGGTTGCGTGTCCTGCTGGACGAGCTGTCCGGGCAGGACCGGTACGCCAGGCGCACGGCGCTGCACCTGGCCATGGCGGCCCGCGACCTCGGACACATCGAACGGGTCCTCGCCGGACCCGACCTGGAGCTGCGGCGCGCGGCCCTGCGCGCGGCGCGCACCCTCCCCGTGCCGGACGCGGCGGTGGCCGCCGCGCTCCGGGACGCGCCCACCCGGCTGCGGCTCGCGCTGTACCGCACGCTGGCGCACTCCTGCCGGCGCGCGCTGGCCGAGGCGCTGCTGCCGGAGGTCCGCGCCCGGTGGGGGGACCGTGAGGCCGCCGCGCTGCTGCCCGCCTGCGGCCCCGCCACGGTCGCGCGCGGGCTGCCCGAGGTCGCGCACGCGGTGACGTCCTGGCGGGCGCTGGCCAAGCGGCACCCGGGCGCCGTCATGGCGGTGGCCGAGGACGAGCTGTCCAGGGGCGTCCACGCGCTGACCTGGTGGCGGCGCCGCGGAACGGGCGTGGAGCTCGCGGCGCCCGCCGAGCCCGAACGCATGCTGGCCCTGCTGGAACGGTACGACCTGCGGCGCGCCGCCGGCGAGCTGCCCGCTCCGGCGCTCAACGCCCTGTTCAGGGCGGACGCCGGCCGGGCCCGGGCGTTGCTCGTCGACGCCTCGCTCATTCGCTGGCAGGAACCGCCGAAGGCGCTGCTCCGCCACCTCCGGTCGGCTCCCGACGCCGAGGTGCTGCGCCTCGCCTCGGCCGAGGACCGGATCGGGCCGGTGTTGCGGTCGCTGCCGCCCGCCCGCCGGGGCGCGGTCTTCCAGGCGGTCGCCGCGCGGCGGGGCGGATCGACCGGTCTGTGGGGGCTGCGGCTGCTCAGGTGGCTGCGCGCCGACATGGCCGCGGCCGAGGCCCGGCGCATGCTGGCCTGGTACGGGTCGGTCTGGCATTCGGCCCGGCGCCGGCTGGACAATCCGGACATCCCTCTGACCATCACCTCGTACCTGCCGTACGAGGAGGCGGCCGGGCCGCTCCGGGAGGCGGCCGTGGGCGGCGACCCGCGACGGCGGGGCCTGGCGAGGTCGCTGCTGATCCGGTGCGCGGCCCGCACCCGGGACCGGGCGGTGTTCCGGACGCTCCTGACCGAGCTGGTCCCGCGCGTCGCCAACGAGCAGGATCCGCTCCGCCGGGACCTGCTGACCGCCCTGCTGGAGGTCTCACCGGCGCTGTTCGACGACTCCTGCGCCGCGACGCTGGAACGCCTCGCCGCCGACGTGGCCGGAGCGTCGGACTCCTCCCCCGCCACCGGGGAGGCGCTCCGGTGTCTGGCCGGCCGGGTCCTGCGGCACCACGACCCGGCGGTCGCGCCCGCGTTGACCGCGTGGGCGCTGGGCGCGTACGGGAAGCTGGTGGCCCGGCACGGCGCCGCCGCCCTGCCCGCGCCGGAGCGCGTCCCGCGCCGCCCCTGGGAGGATTCCGACGTTCCCCCGGATTCGTTTCGTCTGGACAGGGTGCTGCGCACGGGCCAGGAGCACGATCTTCTCACCGTCCTGCGCCCGCACCTCCGGGCGGCGCGCGAGCGCGCGGACTTCGCGCCGGCCGTGGCCCTCGCCCGGGCCCTCGGCCGCCGCGCGTGGGCGCTGGGCGAGCTCCAGGAGGACCTGCGGGCGGCGATCGGCGCGGCACCGGAACCGCTCGCCCGCGAGGCGGCCGACCTGTGGCTGACCCGCCCGCGCGCCCGCCGCCGCCCCGCCACTCCGGCCCCGCCACCTGACCAGGTCCTCCCGCCCTCCGGAGGTGAACGCGACCCCCAGGCCCAGGTCCCCCCGTCCTCCAGAGGTGAACGCGACCCCCAACCCCAGGACCCTCCGCTCTCCCGAGAGGTACCGGGGCCGCGGGCCATCCCCCTCACCACGCAACGACCGGCACGCCAAGGCGAGACCCAGGGTCCTCCACCCTCCCGAGCGGAACCGGAGTCGCCGACCGTTCCCCTCACCGCGGTGGACCCGGCAGAGGAGCGCGTGGAGCGGGTCGTCCGGCTCCTCCGCGAGGACCCGTCCGTGGTGACGTTGCCCGCCGTCTGGCGCACCGTGGCGGGACGGCGTACCGACCTGCTGGTCGCGCTGCTGGACGGCGACCGGGACGGCCGGTTCGCGGACCCCGCCTGGGTGCCTCCGACAGGCGGCGGCGACGCCGGCCGCTGGACCCCGCACCAGCTCGGCCGGGTGCGGGCACGGCTCGTCGCCGTCGTCCACGACGAGCGGCTGCCCATGGCCGCCCGGGCGGCGGCGGTGCGGGCCACCGGCCGCGCCCGCGGCGACCTCGACCTCCTCGAACGGTGGGCGCAACGCGAGGAGACGCCGCTGGCCGAGGCCGCCGTCACCACCATGGCCGACACGGACGCCCCCGTCCGGGCGCTGCCGGTGATCGCCGCGCACGCCGGCGGCCACGCCTCCCGGGTCGCCGTGGCGGCCCTGGCGCGCTGCTGCCGGGGCGTCCCCCCGTCCCTGCGGCACTCCGGCGAGGCGATGCTGCGCACGCTCTTCCAGGCCCATCCGATGGAGTACGCCCCGGCCGCGCGTCCCCGCTACGCGGACCTGGTCCGGCGCCTGCTGCTGGCCGCCGACGCGCCCGGGGTGGGCTTCCGCGGGAGGAAGGCGTTCGGCTTGTGGGCCCGCTGGTACGAGGGCGACCTGGATGAGATCGCCGACACGGTCGCCGATCCGGGGGCGGACGAGCGGGTCGTGGAGGTGTTCCTGGCGCTGCTGGACGCCGGGACGATCCGTTCCAGGACGCTCGGCGTGCTGGAACGGCTGGCCGCCGCCGTGCCCGGCGAGGTGGTGGAGACGCCGGCCAGGGAACGCGTGGGCGTCATCGTCCGGCGTCTGGCCGCGACGCAGGAAGAGGCCGAGCCGTGGCAGCGGCGGCTGGCCCAGGACGCGATGGACCTGCTCGCCGCCCATCCGCCCCTGCTCGGCGAGGCGGCCCGGCTCGCCGTGGCCCTGCTGGCCGCCGACTCCGCGGGCGCGGACTCCTCCGAGGACGACTACGAGGGCTTCGCCGACGAGGAGGACTCGCCGTACGCGGAGGTCGCCGCGTACGCGGAGGTCTCCACGCACGAGGAGGTCGCCGCGCACGAGGACGGGCGGGCCGCGGCGCTCGGCGACGCCCTGTGCGCCCTGGCCGATCTCCTCCGGGACCGGCCGCTCCTCGCCGCGCGGACGGCGGGTCGGGTCACGTCGGCGCTGCTGTACGAATACGGCCGGGGACGCCCCATGCCGCCCGCGACGGCGCTGCCCGCGGCGCGGCGCCTGGCGGACCGCGGCGACCTGTCCGGAGCTCTGTTCGCCCTCGAACTGACCCGGGCCTTCGGCGGGCGCACCGGCTGGGCGACCCCGTGGCGGGAGGTCCTCCTCGGCCTGCGCGCCTGCCCTCACCTGGAGGTACGTCAGGAGGCGTGGGACGTCTCCCTGTCGGTCGCACAGAATATATAGACTGGTCTATTATTGGCGCATGACGGAAACGAAGGGCGCCAGGACCAGCGCGCGGCTGGTGGAGGCGATGCTGGAGCTGATCCAGGCCAGGGGGTACGCCGGCACGGGTCTCAACACCGTGGTGGAGCACGCGGGCGCCCCCAAGGGCTCGCTGTACTTCCACTTCCCCGAGGGCAAGGAGGCCCTCGGGGAGAGGGCCGTGGAGCTCGCGGCCGGCAGGTTCCGCGACCTGCTGGCCGAGTCGGCGGCGGCCCCGGACGGCCCGGCGACCGGGGCGGAGGGCGCCGGCGCCGTGGTGTGGCGGGTGATCGACGTGCTGGCCCGGATGGTCGAGGACAGCGACTACCAGCTCGGCTGCCCGGTCTCGGTGGTCACGCTGGAGATGGGCGCGCAGAGCGAGCGGCTGCGCGACGCCTGCGCGAACGCCTTCGACTCCTGGATCACGCCCGTGGCCGACCACCTCGCCGCCCACGGCCGCCCCCTGCCCGAGGCCCGCGTCCTGGCGACGGCCGTGGTCAGCACGGTGGAGGGCGCGATGATCGTCTCGCGCGCCCAGCGGTCGGTGGAGCCGTTGCGCTGCGCCGCCCACGCCGTCACCCTGCTGCTGGACGGGCCCGACGCGACGACCCCGAAGGCGGCGTCGTGAGGCCGCCCCGAGGCGGCGCCGGTGAGAGCGGCGTCGTGAGATCGGACCGGCGCGACGGCAGTGAGGGCGGCGTCGTGAGGCCGGACCGGCGCGGCGACAGAGAGAGCCCCGGCGTCAGGCCGGAGGAGCGGCGCGCCCTGGTGTTCGGGGCGACCGGGTTCATCGGCCGCCACCTGGTCCTCGCCCTCGGCCGGGCCGGCGTGCGGGTGGCCACGGCCACCCGGAGCGGCGAGTCGTACCGGCGGCTCGCCGCCTGGCTGGCCGGGCACGGTCACCACCCGGCTCCGGCCGATCTGCGCGTCGACTTCGGCGTGCCGACGCTCACCCGGGACGACGTCACGGCGTGGGACGACGTCACCGAGGTCTACAACTGCGCCGGCGCCTACCGGTTCGGGATGACGGCCGAGGAGGCCCGGCGCGCCAACGTCGACGGCGTCCGCGCGGTCGTCGCCTTCGCGGCGCGGCTGCCGCGGCTGCGCCGCCTGGTCCACGTCTCCGGTTACCGGGTGGGCGGGCAGGATCCCGCGCTGGTCCCCTGGAGCGACGAGCGGCGAAGGAGCGTCTATCGGGCCCTCGGCGCGTACGAGGCGTCGAAGGTGGAGGCGGACGCCGTCCTGCAGGCGGTCGCGGACGAGGCGGGCGTCCCGTGGTCGGTCGTGAACCCGTCCAGCGTGATCGGCGACAGCGTCACCGGCGAGTCGGACCAGTTGCTCGGGCTCGCGTCGAGCGTGGAGGAGATCTGGCGGGGCGCCATGCCGGCGCTGCCGGGCGGTGCGCGCACGTTCGTGCCGGTCGTCACGGTGGACTTCCTGGCCCGGTTCATGACGCTGCTGCCGGTGGACGAGAGCGCCGAGCGCGGCTCGTACTGGGTGCTCGACGACGACACGCCCGCGCTGCCCGACCTGCTCACCCTGGTCGCGCGGCACTACGGGGTCAAGGTGCCGTGGGCGCGCGTGCCCGTGCCGCTCCTCAGGCGGCTGCCCCGCCGGATCACGAAGACGGACCCGGAGACGCTGACGTTCCTGTCGAGCGACCGCTACCCGACCGGGCCGGCGAACGCCCTGGCCGCCCGGCACGGCCTGGCCATGCCCGACGTCACCACCTCGCTCCTGCGCTGGGCCGACCACCTGGCGGCGCACCATTTCGGACGCGACAGGACCGGGCGTGACGGGGCCGGACGCGACGGGTCCGGACGCGACAGGGCCGGGGCGACGCCCTAGGAACGCGGCCCCGCCGAGGACCTCACGCCGCGCCGGTACGGCCTCACGGCGCGAGGCGAGGGTCGGGGGCCGGTTCGAGGTTGGCCGTCATGCGTTCAAGCACGCTGACGGCCGTCCGGTACTCGTCGAGCGAGATGCCCGACATGGACAGCTCGCGGAACGCGCCGACCCGCTCGGCCACCCGCTCCAGGCGCCGGGCGCCCTCGGGGGTGAGGGCGAGCCGGCCCGGCGCGGGGCGGGCCGCCCATCCGTCGGCCAGCACGGCGTCGATCGCGGCGGCCAGCGCGGCGGCGTCGGCGTTGGCGGCGAGTACCGACACGACCTCGGCGTCGGCGACATCCGGGGCGTCCCGGACGGCGGCGCCCGGACGCCCGGCGACCCACGACCCGCCTCGGACGGCGTCCGCGATCTCGGTGACGCGCGAGCCGTCCTGGACGACGTTCAGGACCTGCCAGGCGAGCCGGGTCAGGCCGAACTCCGCGAGCATGCCGTTCATGTGGCGGGTCAGGGCCTGGTCGGCGCGGTTGAGCCAGTAGCCGATCGGCTTCATGGAGAGTGCTCCGTTCAGTGGTGGGAGGCGGCGGGCGCGGACGACAGGAGGGCGGGCCAGTCCTGCGCGGCGGCCCAGTCGGCGAAGCCGTGCCAGCCGACCTCCGGGTGGTCGCGGCGCAGCCCGGCGACGTCCACGTCGAGGCCCACCTCGGTGAAGTACGCGAACATGGCTGCCAGGTCGTCCGACCGCTGCCTGACGTACGCGAGAGGCACCTCCCGGTGGGCGATCGGGGCGCCGATGGCGGCGGTGAGGATCTCGGCCATCTGAGCGGGGGTGCGCTCGTCGGAGGCGATGTCGACGCGGCGGCCGGTGAACTCCTCGCGGCGCCGGAGGACCAGCGCGGCGAACGCGCCGATGTCGGCGGCGGAGATGAGCGTGAGCGGCCGGTCGGCGGGCATCGGCCAGGCGAACGTGCCCTCGCGCAGCCCGTCGAGGGTCCAGCCGCTCGCGTAGTTGTCCATGAACGCGGCCGGCGCGATCACCGTCCACGGCACGCCGGAGGCGCGCAGGTGCTGCTCGACGAGCCGCTTGCTCTCGTAGTGCGGGACACCGGTGTCGCGGTCGGCGTGGGCGGCGGAGGTGAGCACGACGTGCCCGAGGCGGGCGGCCGCGGCGGCGTCGACGAGGGCCTTGCCCTGCCGGACCTCGGTGGCGATGTCGGTGCCGAACGGGGTGGTGACCGCGAACAGCGCGTCGGCTCCGGCGAGCGCGGCGTCGAGGGAGGTGCGGTCGTCGAAGCCGGCGCGGCGGACGTCGGCGCCGAGGGCCTTGAGCGCCTCGGCGGCGGGCGAGCCGGGGTCGCGGGTGAGCGCGCGCACCCGGTGGCCGCTGTCGAGGAGGGCGCGGGCGGTGGCCCCGCCCTGGGCGCCGGTGGCACCGGTGACGGCGACGGTGAGCATGGAGGTCTCCAGGTGGGTAAGATTTCTGCGTGACGCATTAGTTGCGTCACGCAGAAGATTAACACACAAATAGCTGCGTCGTGCAGCTATCTGGAGGACGGTGATCGCGATGACGGGCACACGCCGGGAGCGGCTGTACGAGGAGCTGGCTATGGCCTCACGCCGCTACATGGCGGCGTACGTGCTGTTCAACCAGGCCGTCGCCGACCACCTCGGGCTGCACCCGACCGACGTGCAGTGCCTGAGCCTGCTGACGGCGTCGCCCGAGCCGCTCACCGTGAAGCAGATCGCCGAGCTGACCGGCCTGACCACGGGCTCGGCGACCCGCCTGGTCGACCGGCTCGAACGCGGCGGCTACGTGGCCCGCACCCCCGACCGGCAGGACCGGCGCCGGGTCCTGGTCGCCCCGGTTCCCGAGCGCCTCTCCCATGTCAGCGCGCTCTGGGACGACCTGGGCGCCTCCTGGCAGGCGCTCTACGACGAGCACACCGAGGAGGAGCTGGAGGTGATCACCCGGCACATGCGCCGGGCGCACGACCTCAGCCACGTCCAGATGGACCGCCTGCGCGCCCGGCCGCGGCCCCGGCACGACTAACACCTCTGTGACCAGGGAAAACTCACCCCTGTCAGCACCTCGGGCGGGAGGAGGCCCGCAGATGGACGACGACAGGGTGACGGAGTTCCTGGGCAGGTTCGTGAGCGACCTGGGGGCGACCGAGGCGGCGGGCTGCGTCGTGATCGGCCACCGGCTCGGCCTGTACCGCGCGCTCGCCGAGGGTCCCGCGACGCCCGAGGAGTTCGCCGGGCGCACCGGGTGCCATCCGCGCTACCTCACCGAGTGGCTGCGCGGCCAGGCCGCCGGTGGCTACGTCTCCTACGACCCGGGCACGGGCCGGTTCTCGCTGTCGGAGGAGCAGGCGTTCTGCCTGGCCGACCCGGCCGGCCCGAACGTGCCGGCCGCGTTCCTGATCGCGCTGGGCATGCTGCGGGCCGAGCCGCACATCACCGAGGCGTTCCGCACCGGCGCCGGCTTCGGCTGGCACGAGCACGCCGAGGACGTCTTCGTCGGGTGCGACGCGTTCTACCGGCCCGCGTACGTGGCCGCCCTGGTGTCGAGCTGGATCCCGGCGCTGACGGACGCCGAGGAGAAGCTCAGGGCGGGGGCCCTGGTCGCGGACGTCGGCTGCGGCCTCGGCTCGTCCTCGATCCTGATGGCGCAGTCCTACCCGCGCACCACCGTCGCCGGCTCCGACTACCACGCCGAGTCCGTCGAGCTGGCCCGCCAGCGCGCCGCCGAGGCCGGGGTGGACGACCGGGTCGACTTCGAGGTGGCCACCGCGCACACCTTCACCGGCGCCGACTACGACCTGGTCACGATGTTCGACTGCCTGCACGACATGGGCGACCCCCTGGGCGCGGCCCGGCGGGTGCGGGAGGCGCTGGCCCCGGACGGCACGTGGCTGCTGGTCGAGCCGTACGCCGCCGACGCGGTGGAGGACAACTTCACCCCCGTGGGCCGGATCTACTACAGCGGGTCCACGTTCCTCTGCGTGCCCAACGCGCTGTCCCAGCCGGGCGGGTACGCCCTGGGCGCGCAGGCGGGTGAGGCCAGGCTGCGCGAGCTGACCCGCGAGGCGGGCTTCACCCGGTTCCGGCGGGCCGCCGAGACGCCCTTCAACCTCGTCTACGAGGTCCGGCCGTAACGGAGGTCACTCCACCTGTTGACACGACCCGCCCGGACGGAAAAGATACGGTCGTCCGTACAAATAAGGATGGACGACATGACCGACTGGGAACGCCGCCTGGCCCTCGACCCGTCAGCCGCCGTGCCGCTCTACTACCAGCTGCGTGAGCGGCTGCGGGCCGTCATCCGCGACTGCGAGCCCGACACCCTGATCCCGGCCGAGAAGGACCTCATGGTCTACGCGGGCGTGAGCAGGGCCACGGCCCGCCGGGCGATCGGCGACCTCGTCCAGGAGGGGCTGCTCGTGGCCCGGCAGGGCAGCGGCACCTACACGGCCCCGATGGCCGTGGCCCCCGAACTGGGCGCGCGCCCGGCCGGTTTCACCGAGACGATGGCGCGGCTCGGGCGCAGGCCCACGACGCGCGTGCTCAGGGCGCACCGCCAGCCGGCGGGCACCGACGTCGGCGTCGCGCTCGGCCTGAGCGAGTCGCAGGAGGTCGTCTTCATCGAGCGGCTGCGGCTGCTCGACGACGCCCCCTGCATGGTGGAGAGCGCCCATCTGCCCGCCGACCTGGTGCCGGACATCCTCGACGAGGACCTGACCGGCTCGCTGTACGACCTGCTGCGCATGAAGTACGGCCTGACCCCGGCCAGCGGCCGGGAGACGATCGGCGCCGTCAACGCCGACTACCGGCTCGCCGAGCTGCTGCGCGTGCCGATCGCCGCGGCCCTGCTGGTCACCTCCCGCAGCACCAGCACCGAGAGCGCGGTCGCGCTCGAGTACACCATCCGCCACGCCCGCGGCGACGTCGCCGTGTTCTCCGTGGAGCTCAACGACGCCAACAACGCCCTGATGGGCCAGTAACCCCCCTCGCCGGATCCCGGTGCGGCGCCGCCGCCCCGGCGGCGAAGCGCTGCCTTCCGGAGGTTGAGCATGACCCTGTTGACCCGGCGCCGCCTGCTCGCCGCGGCCGCGCTGACCACGGCCTCCGGCCTCCTCGCCGCGTGCGGCGGCTCCGAACCCGAGGCGGCGGTCCCGGCCGACGGCGTCCCGCGGGGCAAGCTCTCCGTCTGGCTGCACCAGACCAAGGCGTACGACGCGGTGTTCACGAAGCTGCTGCACAGCTACGTCCAGGAGTTCGGCGGCGTCGACGTCACCCCCCTCTACGTGCCGGTCGACAAGCTCGACGCCAAGCTGCTGACCGCCTTCGCGGGCGACGCGCCCCCCGACCTGTTCAAGATCGGCGGCTGGACGATCGCCGGCCACGCCCGCAAGGGCCGCCTGGCCCCGATCATCCCCAAGGCCATGGGCGTGCCCGACGAGAAGGCGCTGGTCGCCCAGTACGACCAGAACGCCATCTCCTCCCTCTCCTACCAGGGCCGGCTCTACGGCGTCCCCATCGACTACACGATCTGCTGCCTCTACTACCGCAGGGACAGGTTCGCCGAGGCCGGGCTCGACCCGGACAAGCCGCCCGCCACCTGGGAGGAGGTCGCCGAGTACAGCAAGCGGCTCACCTCGGCCGACGGCAGGAAGGTCGGCCTGCAGTGGATCCTGGGCAACCCGCAGTGGACGCTGATGCAGCTGCTCGCGCTGGTGAAGGGCAAGGGCGGCGGGATACTCAGCGCCGACGCGGGCACCGCCACGCTCGCCTCGGACGCCGGCGTCGAGGCGCTGCGCTACTACGGCAGCGTGGGCAACGCGAAGCTGTCGAACCCGCTGTCGGGCTTCGGGCTGTTCGCCACCGGCCAGGCGGCGATGGTGGTCTCCGGGCTGTTCGCCATGGACCTGTTCCCGGCGCTGAACAAGCAGCTCGTCTTCGGCGAGTCCTTCGACATCGCGCCGCTGCCGCACTGGGACGGCGGGCAGCCCGTCGCCCCCGCCTACACCTGGGGCTGGGCCGTGGCCGAGCAGTCGAAGCTGCCGTACACCGCCTGGCACTTCATCGACTACCTCCAGCGTGAGGACGTCGCGGCCCGGCAGCTCAAGGACGCGAGCCTGCTCACCCCGGTCAAGGGCTGGGAGAAGCTGCCGGGCGCCGACCCCAAGGCCATGGAGATCATGGCGGCCGCCGCCCCGCACGCCGACTTCGGCCCGCGGACGCCGGTCTGGCAGGAGATGGCCAAGGCGCTGACCGACGCCGGCGACGCGGTCGCCTTCGGCAAGAAGCCGCCCGAGCGGGCCGCCGCGGACTTCGACCAGGCGATGCGGATCGCGCTGTGACCCTCACCGTCCGGCTGCCCGGGCCCGCCGCCACGGTCTCCGGCCGGGGGCAGCGGTGGGCCGAGGCGCGCGCCGGGAGCCTGCTGGCGCTGCCCGCGGCGGTGTACTTCCTGGTCTTCTGGGTCGTGCCGTTCGCCGGCGCGGTCTGGCTCAGCTTCACCGACTACGAGCTGGCCGGCGTGCCCGCGTGGACCGGCCTGGACAACTACCGCCGGCTGCTCGGTGACCCCGGCTTCTGGAACTCGGCCCGGGTGACCGCGCTGTACACGGTCGCCTCCGTGGTCCCGTCGATCGTGCTCGCGCTGGCGATCGCGGTCCCGCTGAGCCGGCCGGGCCGGGTCAACGGCGTGCTGCGCGCGCTGGTCATGATCCCGGCGGCGATGCCGCTCGTGGCCACCTCGATGGTGTGGTCGGCGATCTTCGCGGACGAGGGCCTGGCCAACACGCTGATCGGGCTGGTGGGCATCGGGCCGCGGCCGTGGCTGACCGACGAGCGGCTCGCTCTCTGGGCCCTGGTGATCATGACGACGTGGAAGCACCTCGGCCTGTTCGTGATCATCCTGACCGCCGGGTTGCAGGGGCTGCCGTCCGGCGTGTTCGAGGCGGCCGCCATCGACGGCGCCGGGCCCGTGCGGATCTTCGCCCGCATCACCCTCCCGCTGTTACGCCGCACACTGCTGTTCGTGCTGGTCATCGCGGTGATCGGGGCGATGCAGTCGTTCGTGCCGGCCTTCCTGCTGACCAAGGGCGGCCCGGCGGGCGCCACCGAGGTGCTGCCGCTCTACCTGTGGGCGACCGGCTTCGGCTTCGAGCGCATGGGATACGCCTCGGCGATCGCCATGGTGCTGCTCGTGGCCATGCTCGCGCTGTCGCTCGTCCAGTTCGGCGTGCTGCGGGGAGGCGATGACGGATGAGGCCGTCCCGCTTGGGGAGCGCCGTGCGAGGCACGCTGCTGTCGCTGGTCGTGGCGGTCATGCTGCTGCCGGTGTACGCGATGCTCGCCGTCGCCTCCGCCTCCGACGCCACCGACCTCGGCGGGCTCGGCTTCGACGCCGCCCGCTTCGGCGAGCACCTGTCGCAGCTGTTCGGCCAGGGCGGCTTCCCGCTCTACCTGCGCAACAGCGTGATCCTGTCGCTGGGGGTGGCCGTCCTGGAGGTGGTCTTCTCCGGGGCGGCCGGGTACGCCCTCGCGCAGCTCCCCTTCCCCGGCCGGCGGGTGTTGTTCGCGGTCGTCGTGGGCACCTTGTCGCTGTCGCCGATCGTGGTGCTCGTGCCGATGTACCTGGTCGTCAGGCAGCTCGGCTGGATCGACTCGTTCCAGGGGATGATCGTGCCGTTCGCGATGAGCGCGTTCGGCGTGTTCCTCGTCCGGCAGTTCGCGCTCTCCCTGCCGCGCGAGCTGCTGCTGTCGGCGCGCGTGGACGGCGCGGGCGAGCTGCGCGTCTTCCTGCGCGTCGCGGTGCCGCTGCTGCGGCCGGCGCTGCTGACGCTCTTCCTGCTGCAGTTCCTCGCGCAGTGGGACAACCTGCTCTGGCCGCTCGTCGTGGCCAACAGGCCGGGCCTGTGGCCGCTGCCCGTGGGCCTGTCGCAGCTCCAGACGGAGTACGACTTCAGCGCCGGCCTCGTCGGCACCGCCGCGCTGGTCACGGCCGTGCCGCCGCTGGTGCTCATGTTCGTCCTGCAGCGCTACTACGTGGCCGGGCTGACGCTTGGAGGAGTCAAGAAATGAGCGCGTTCGGCGCGTGGACCACCGCGTACGGGCTGCCCGCCTTCTCGTACACGACGGACCAGGAACGGGACCCGCGCGCGGAGTGGGACCCCGTCCTCGACCCGCCCACCCGGCGGCACATGGTCCACCTGGGCAACCGGCGGATCACGCTGGTGGCCGACAACCAGGGCCTGAGCGACCTGTTCGACGAGCACACGGGGCTGCTGTGGCTCACCCGCGGCGCGGGCGTCAGCCGGGTGGACGGCCTGGCGACGGACGTCTCGACGTCGGAGC
This sequence comes from Nonomuraea roseoviolacea subsp. carminata, assembly GCF_024172185.1. Classification (GTDB taxonomy): domain Bacteria; phylum Actinomycetota; class Actinomycetes; order Streptosporangiales; family Streptosporangiaceae; genus Nonomuraea; species Nonomuraea roseoviolacea. The sequence goes on along the minus strand of NZ_JAMZEC010000001.1, from coordinate 8,074,343 downwards.
GGACGTTCGGGCCCACGTTCGCGACCGTCCGGGTCGCCGGCGAGCGGGTGGCGCTGGAGCGCACCGTGCTCTGCCCCGAGGGCGAGGCGCCGTGGGTGCTCGTCCGGTTGCGCGTGCGCAACCTGCTCGGCGAGCCCGTACGGCTGACGCTGACCGAGGAGTGGGCGGCCAGGCCCGCCCGGATCGCGCTCATCACCGGCGCCGAGCCCGCCGAGGACCCCGGCCTGGAGCTGGAGCTTCTGACCGGCGGCGAGGACGGGCCGCGGCGGACCGCGTCCGGAAGGATGGACGTCGCCCTCGACCTGGAGGGCGGCGGCGAGCGGCTGGTCGAGTTCCGCTACGGCCTGCTCCCCCCGACGGCGGAGGCCGGGGCCCCGTTGTTGGAGGAGAGCCCGGACTTCGAGGAGAGCCTGGCCGCCCTGCGCGAGCGGCTGCCGCGCGCGTCCGCGCCCCGGGCGCCCGAGGCCGAGCGCGAGATCCCGTGGCACGCCGCCCTGCTGACCGGCGGCGCCTGCGCCGACGGCGTGCTCGGCGGCCACACCCTCGACCAGGGCTCCTGCTACTCCTTCCGCCACGGCTTCAACGGCGCCGCCCGCGACCCGCTCCAGCACGCGCTGCCGCTGGTCCACATCGAGCCCGACCTGGCCCTGTCGGTGCTGCGCAACACGTGCGCCTGGGGCGGTCCCGACGGCGACCTGCCCTACGCCCTCGGGCCGGACAAGCGGCCGTGGACCGACCTGTTCCGGCCGTCGGACCAGAACCTGTGGGCCCTGTGGCTGGCGGCCGAGTACCTGTCCGCCACGGGCGACGCGGCCGCCTTCGCCGAGCCGGTGCCGTACCACCCGGTCCACGGGGCGGCGCCGGCGCCGCTCGGCGAGCACCTGCGCCGCCAGTTCCGCTTCTTCGCCGACGTGGTCGGGCGCGGCGAGCACGGCCACGTGCGCATCCTCAACGCCGACTGGAACGACCTGGCCATCACCGAGAGCGGCGTCCGGCGCGACCTGATGATCGAGCGGGGCGAGTCCGTGCTGAACTCCGCGATGGCCGCCTGGGTGCTGCCGCGCTACGCGGTGCTGGCCGAGCGGCTCGGCGACCAGGCGACCGGCGCGGAGGCCCGCAAGCTCGGCGAGGAGCTGCGCAGGCTGGTGGCCGGCGAGTGGAACGGGCGGTGGTTCCGGCGCGCCTACGGCCCCGAGGCGGTCGTCGGCGACGCCGACCTGTGGCTGGAGGTGCAGCCGTGGGCCATCCTCTGCGGCGCCGCCTCGCCGGACCGGGCGGAGGAGCTGCTGCGCACGATCGAGGCCACCGCCGCCGCCGACTCGCCGCTGGGCGCCCGGCTGCGCTGGCCCGCCCTCGACAGGTACGGCCCGGGCGGCATCGGCACGATCTGGTACGCGATCAACATGACCCTCGTCTGGGCCGCCGCCCGGCACGTGCCAGAGCTGGGCTGGCGCTGGTGGCGCCGGATGACGCTGGCCGCGCACACGGCCGCCTACCCGGAGGTCTGGGAGGGCACCCTGTCCGGCCCGGACGCCTATCTGGCGCCCGAGACCGACCGCCCCGGCCGCACCTGGGAGCTGGCCGACCTCGGCGTCGCCATGCAGGCGTACCCGGTCGCCAACCTGCACAGCCACTCCCAGCCGCTGCTGGCCTACCTGCGGCTGCTCGGCGTGGAGCCCTTCGGCCCGGCCCCGCGCGGCGACGGCGCCGTCTTCTCCTCGCGCGTCCTGACGGTGGGCGCGTGACGCACGCCGGCCGCCGGCTCGGCGTCGACGTCGGCGGGACCGACACCAAGTGGGTCGTGCTCGACGGCGACACGGTGGCGGCGGCGGGCACGGTGCCCACACCGCCCGGCCCCGGCGAGACGATGACGCTCGTGGCGTCGCTGGCCGACCCGTCGGTCGAGGCCATCGGGATCGCGCTGCCCGGCCACGTGGACCGGGCGAGCGGGACGGCGCTGTTCGTGCCGAACCCGCCGGGAGACTGGGACGGCTACCCGGCCGGCCCGCGGCTGAGCGCCCTGACCGGCCGGCCGGTGGCCGTCGTCAACGACGCGCGGGCGTTCGCGCACGCCGAGCTGCTGCTGGGCACGGCCAGGGGGCTGGCGGACGCGCTGTTCGCCGTGCTCGGCACCGGGGTGGGCGGCGCGGTGGCGCTGCGCGGCGCGGTCCTCGTCGGGCCGCGCGACAACCTCGGGGAGATCGGGCACGTCACGGTCGACCCGTCGGGGCCGCCGTGCTGCTGCGGCAACCGGGGCTGCGCGGAGACGTTCGCCGGCGGGCCCGGCATCGTGCGCGCCTTCGGCTCCGGGCCGGCCGCCGCGGTCGCCGCCGCCGCGCGGGCCGGCGACGAGCGGGCCGCCGACGTGCTGGCCGGGGCGGGCCGGGCGCTCGGCGTGGCGCTGGGCGACGCCGCCGCGCTGTTCGGCGTGAGTGCGGCCGTGGTGGGCGGCGGCGTCTCCGGCGCGCTCGACCTCATGCGTCCCGCCCTGGAACGCGAGCTGGGGCGGCGGCGCCCGCTCATCGGTGACGTCGCGGTGCTGCCCGCCGTCCTCGGCCCGCGGGCCGGGGCGATCGGCGCCGCGCTGTGTGGAGGGATGTCCGGATGAACGGCTACGGAGGGAGACGCCGATGAGGTGGATACGGCGCGCGATGGAGTTGCTCGGCGAGATCGAGGAGACACAGGAGGAGTCGCTGGCGGCGGCGGCGCGCATCGCGGCGGCGGCCATCGGCGGCGGCGGGGTGGTGCACACGTTCGGCACCGGCCACTCGCGGATGGGCGTGGAGGAGATGTTCCCCCGCTACGGCTCCTACCCGGGCTTCCACCCCGTCGTGGACCTGTCGACGACGTTCTACACGCAGGTCGCGGGGTCGAACGGGATGCGGCAGGCGATGTTCATCGAGCGGGTCGAGGGGCTGGCCGACGCCATCCTGGCCAACTTCGAGCTGCGGCCGAGCGACGCCGCGATCATCTTCAGCGTCAGCGGGCTGAACGCCGTGCCGATCGAGATGGCGATGGGGCTGCGCAAGGCCGGGCTGTCGGTGGTGGCCGTGACCTCGATGCGGGAGACCATGGCCGTCGCGCCGGGCCATCCGAGCGGGACGCGGCTGGCCGACCACGCCGACGTGGTGATCGACCTGCGCACCCCGGTGGGCGACGCGCTGTGCTCGGTGGAGGGGCTGGCCGAGCCGGTCGGCCCTGGCAGCACGCTGGCCGCGGTCTCCGTGGTCAACGAGATCAAGGTGCGGACGGCCGAGCTGCTGGTCGCGGGCGGGTGGACGCCGCCGGTGATCTCCAGCGCCAAGCTCGTCGGCGGTCCCCGCTCGGACGAGCTGTTCGAGGCCGCCTACCTGGAGCATGCCCGCCGCGCCGCCGACGTGCTCAGGAAGCCATGAGCGCGGTCCTGGTGGCCGGCTCGGCGGGCGGCATCGGCCGCGCCTGCGTCGAGGCGGTGGAGGCGTCCGGGATGCCGGCGGTCGGGGTGGACCTGGCCGACGGGATCGACATCACCCGGCCCGGCGGGGCGGAGAAGGCGCTCGCCCGCGCGGCCGAGGCGCACGGCTCGGTCTCCGGCGTCGTCCACGCGATCGGCATGTCCGGCAGGTCCCTCGGCGACGGCGGCGTGGCCGAGTGCACCGACGCGGCGTGGAGCGAGGTGCACCGCGTCAACCACGAGTCGGTGTTCCGGCTGCTGCGCGCCTCGATCCCGGCCATGCCGGAGGGCGGGTCGATCGTGGTGATCGGCTCGGCGCTGGGCAGCTCGATCGACGACGACTTCCGCACCGTGGCCTACGCCTCGGCCAAGGGCGGCCTGATCCCGTTGATCAGGGTGGCGGCGCGGGAGGCGGCGCCGCGCGGGGTGCGGATCAACCTGGTCTCGGCCGGGCTGGTGGCCACGCCGATGAGCCGCCGGGCGCGGGAGTCGGCGGCCATCCGGGCCCGGATGCCCGCGCTCATGCCGCTCGGCGCCCGGCCGTGCCGTCCGGAGGAGGTGGCGCAGGCCGTGCTCTGGCTGCTGTCACCGGCCTCCGGGCGGACCACGGGCGCGGTGATCCCCGTCGACGGAGGGTGGCACCTGCGATGAACGTGCTGTGGGAAGGCGACGTGGTGGTGGCGGGCGGCGGCAGCGCGGGATGCGCGGCCGCCGTGGCCGCCACGCGGTCCGGGGCGTCGTGCCTGCTGGTGGAGTCGGCCGGGTTCCTCGGCGGCACGGGCGCCGCGGTGCTCGACACCTTCTACGGCTTCTACTCCCCCGGCCCGCAGGCGCCGCGGGTCGTCGGCGGCGTCGGCTGGGACGTGTGCGAGCGGCTGTTCGCGGCCGGGGCCGCCTTCGAGCGGCCCAACACCTACGGCGCGGGGACCGGGGTGACGTACGAGCCGGAGGAGCTCAAGGTCGTCTGGGACGAGCTGACCGCGGACGCCGAGGTGCTGCTGCACGCCCGGGTCTGCGACGTCGTGCCGGGCGAGGGCGTCGTCGTGGAGACGGTGGCGGGGCGGTTCCTGGTCAGGGCGCGGGTGGTGGTGGACGCCACCGGCGACGCCGAGGTGGCCTGGCGGGCCGGGGCGGCCCTCGACCGTCCGGGCATGCGGCGCCAGCCGATGACGACGACCTTCCGGCTCGGCGGGGTGGACCCGTCGCTCACGAGCACGGCGGAGCTGCACGCGCTCATGGCCGGCGCGGACTTGCCGCGCCGTGAGGGGTCGATCCACCGGACCGTCAACGACGGCATCGTGCACACCAACCTCACCCGGGTCAGCGGCCTCGACCCGACCGACCCGTTCGAGCTGTCGCGGGCGGAGCGGGAGGGACGGCGGCAGGTCGGCGCGTACGTCCGGTTCCTGCGCGAGAAGGTCCCCGGGTACGGCGCGGCCGTGCTGCTGGGCACCTCCACGCGGATCGGGGTGCGCGAGTCGCGGCGGCTGGCCGGCCGCTACGTCCTGACCCGGGACGACGTGCTGGCCGGGCGGGACTTCCCCGACGCGATCGCCCGCTGCGGCGCGCCCATCGAGGACCACGACTCGGGGTCGGGCACGCGGTGGGAGTACGTCCGCGACTTCCGGACCTACGGCATCCCGTACCGGTGCCTGCTGCCCGTCGAGGTGGACGGCCTGATCGTGGCCGGGCGGTGCCTGTCGGCCACGCACGACGCGCACGCCTCGGCCCGCTCCATGGGCCAGTGCATGGCGATGGGGCAGGCGGCGGGGACCGCCGCGGCGCTGGCGGTGAAGGCGGGCGTGGAGCCCGCCGAGGTGGACACGGACCTGCTGCGGGAGCGGCTGCGCGAGGAAGGGGCCCTGCTGTGACGGCCGGGTTCGGGCGGAAGGTGGCGCTGTGACGGTTCGCACCGTGCTGGGAGACGTCGAGGAGCTCGGCGTCACCTACGCGCACGAGCACCTGTTCATGACCGGCGGCTGGCCGGTGCGCGAGGAGCCGGACTACCGGCTCGACTCCCTCGACGCGGCCGTCGCGGAGGTGTCGGCGGCGCGCCGCCTCGGCCTGTCGGCGGTGGTGGAGATGACGCCCCTCGGATTCGGCCGCAGCCCGTCGCTGATGAGGGAGCTGGCCGAGCGGACCGGCCTGCACGTCGTCGCCGTGACCGGCTTCCACAAGAGCCGCTACTACGCCGACGACCACTGGCTGCACCGCTACGCGGCCGACGAGATCACCGAGCTGCTGGTGGCGGAGATCGAGCTCGGCATGGACGAGTACGGCCTGGTCGGCCCGCTGGTGCGGCGCTCGCCCGCCCGGGCTGGCGCCATCAAGATCGCCACCGGCTACCACGCGCTCGGCCGCGGGGTGGGGCGCCTGGTCGGGGCGGTGGCTGCCGCCGCGCTGGCCACCGGCGTGCCGGTGGTGAGCCACTGCGACAAGGGCACGATGGGCCACGAGCTGCTCGACGCGCTGGCGGCCGAGGGGGTCGCGGCGGACCGGGTGGTGCTCGGCCACATCGACCACAACCCCGACGCCGGACATCTCATCTCCTTGGCGGAGAGAGGGGCCTATCTGGCCTTCGACCGGCCCGGCCGGATCAAGTACGGCACGGACGGCGAGATCGTCGCGCTCGTCGCGGAGCTGGCCGGGCAGGGCCTGGGCGACCGGCTGCTGTTCGGCATGGACCTGGCGCGCCGGTCGTACTGGCCGAGCCTGGGCGGCGGGCCGGGGCTGACGTACCTGCTGGAGAGGTTCGTGCCGCGGCTGAAGGCCGCGGGGCTCGGCGACGTGGCGGCGGCGGCCTTGACCGGCAACCCGGCCGCCGCCTTCGCGCTCCGCGGCCCGGCGCTCTGAGGCCCGGCACGGCACATCTGTGGGGCGCGCCCCGAGGGGGTGCGGTATCGTAATTGCGAAGATTCGTAATTGCGTGATGTGGTGGGCGCCGGTGTGGGCGCGCGGCACGGGCTGGTGGAGGTGTGGCGTGGTCACGGCTTTGGCTGCTGCGATCCGGGAGCGGGCCCGTCTGGCATGGCAGGAGGTGCAGGCCTGTCGTCAGGGGGACGACGCGCACGCGCTCATGGTGGCCGAGGCCGAGTGGGAGGACGCTCAACGCCTGGCCCGCGTGCACGCGGTGCCCATCGAGGCGGGCTGCGAGGACGACGGCCGGGCGAGCGGCCCGGGGAAGGCGGCCCGATGATGTCGGTGCCGTTGTACGAGGCCAAGGCCGAGTTGTTCCGGCTGCTGGGCCATCCGGTCCGGATTCGGGTGCTGGAGCTGCTGCAGGACGGACCGATGCCGGTGCGCGACCTGCTCGCCGCGATCGAGGTGGAGCCGACCGGGCTCTCGCAGCACCTGGCCGTGCTGCGCCGTTCGGGCATGGTCACCGCGCAGCGTGAGGGCGCCACCGTGGTGTACGCGCTGGCCGGCGGCCGGGTGGCCGGGCTGTTGCGGGCGGCGCGTGAGCTGCTGGCCGAGAAGCTGACCGGGCAGCACGAGCTGCTCAGCGAGCTGTTGGACGACCGGGGCCGCGGCGCCGGGGACCGCGTCTCATGAGTGCCGCGACCGGGGCGGCCTGGGCCCGCCTGCGCACGCTGTTGCCCGGCCGCGCCGATCTGGTCTCGATGGGCCGGCGGCCGCGCCGGGATCTGCTGGCCGGGCTGACGGTGGCGATCGTGGCGTTGCCGCTGGCGCTCGGGTTCGGCATCTCCTCCGGGCTGGGCGCGGCCGCCGGGCTGGCCACCGCGGTGGTCGCGGGCGCGGTCGCGGCTGTCTTCGGCGGGTCCGGGCTGCAGGTGTCCGGCCCGACCGGCGCGATGACCGTGGTGCTGGTGCCGATCATGCACGAGCACGGCGCCTCCGGCGTGCTGACCGTCGGCCTGCTGGCCGGGTTGATGCTGCTGGCGCTGGCGCTGGCCCGGGCCGGCCGCTACATGACGCTGGTCCCGGCTCCGGTGGTGGAGGGCTTCACCCTCGGCATCGCCTGCGTGATCGGGCTGCAGCAGATCCCGGCCGCGCTCGGCGTGCCCGCTCCGGACGGCGAGAAGGTCGTGGTGGTGGCCTGGAAGGCCGTGCTCGGCTTCACCTCCGCTCCGAGCGGGTGGGCGGCGCCGGCGATGGCCGTCGCCGTGGCCGTGCTGATGCTGGCCGGAGCCCGCTGGCGCCCCACCGCTCCCTTCTCCTTGATCGCGGTGGCCGTCGCCACGCTCGCCGCCGAGCTGGCCGACCTGCCGGTGGCCCGGATCGGGCAGATCCCGGCCGGGCTGCCCGCGCCCTCGCTGGCCTTCCTCGATCCCACCGCGCTGAGCGCGCTGATCGCCCCGGCCGTGGCGGTGGCCGCGCTGGCCGCCCTGGAGTCGCTGCTGTCGGCCTCGGTCGCCGACGGCATGAGCGTCAGCCACCGGCATGACCCGGACAGGGAGCTGTTCGGCCAGGGCCTGGCCAACCTCGCCGCGCCGCTGTTCGGCGGCGTCCCGGCGACCGGAGCGATCGCCCGCACCGCGGTCAACGTGCGCTCCGGCGCCCACTCGCGACTGGCCGCCCTCGTCCACGCCGCCGTGCTGGGCCTGATCGTCTTCGCCGCCGCCGGGGTGGTCGCCAAGATCCCGCTGGCCGCGCTGGCCGGCGTGCTGCTGGCCACCTCGGTCCGGATGGTGGAGGTCGGCTCGGTCGCGGCCATGCTGCGCTCCACCCGCGGCGACGCCGTCGTGCTGGTGTTGACCGCCCTGGCCACCCTCGTCCTGGACCTCGTCCAGGCCGTCATCCTCGGTCTGCTCGTCGCCGGCGGGCTGGCGCTGCGGGCCATCGCCCGCGACGTCCGCCTGGAGACCGTGCCGCTGCGCCCGGACCTGCCCGGCGACCACACCGACGCCGAACACGCGCTGCTGGCCGAGCACATCGTGGCCTACCGGCTGGACGGGCCGCTGTTCTTCGCCGCCGCCCACCGCTTCCTGCTGCAACTGTCAGAGGTCGCCGACGTGTCGGTGGTCGTCCTGCGCATGTCCCGCGTCACCACCGTCGACGCGAGCGGCGCCCTGGTGCTGGCCGACGCGATCACCCGGTTGCAGCGGCGCGGCATCACCGTCTACGTCTCCGGCATCCGCGACGGCCACCACCAGCCCCTGCACGCCCTGGGTGCCATCGCCCGCCTCGACCAGGCGGGCCATGTCTTCGCCACCACCCCGCAGGCCATCGCCGCCGCCCGCGACCACCTCCGCCACGCCGGCGTCCTGCCCGCCACGCCGGTCCCGGCCACGCCGCCCGGCGCGTCCTGAACGGGAGGCCCGGAGAAGGTCGCCTCATTCGTCTGGTGGCCGCCCGGCTCCCCAGGAGGGGGTGCAGGGGTTGCCCTAGGGCAGGTTCTTCTCGGCCTGGTTCTGCCAGCTCGCGTTGGTGTTGATCTCGGGGGTGGCGCCCGCGAACGCGCCCCGCGCGTACGCGTCGTCCTGCAGCCGGTACATCAGCCAGGCCGTCAGGTAGCCGAGGAAGCCGCCGCCCGTGCCCTGGATGGTGTTGTGGTCGGCGCCCTTGAGCAGCGCCTTGGCGGCGGCGCCGGGCACCTGGTCGTAGTACGCCTGGACCGCGGAGTTGGGCGAGATGATGACGTCGTTCGCGCCGCTGAGGAACAGCACCGGGCAGGTCACCCTGCTCACCGAGAACGCGTCGCCCGAGCTCACCCAGATCGGCGCGGGCAGGGCGATGGGCACGACCGTGTCGATGAGGCCGCCGGACTTGGTGGCGGTGTTGACCGAGCCGCCGGCGCCCTGCGAGTGGCCGACCGCGCCGACCCGGGTCACGTCGAGCTTGCCGTAGAAGACGCTGGAGGAGTCGGCGTTCCGGTCGATGAGGTACTGCGCCGCGGCGATCATCTCCGAACCGGTGCCGGTCGTGGTGTCGGTCGAGGCGACCACGGCGAAGCCCCAGGAGGCGAGCTGGTTGAGCACGCCGTTGTACTGCGTGGGCACGGCGTTCGTGCCGTTGCCCCAGGTGATGATCGGGTGCTTGAAGCCCCCGGCGCCGAGGTTGGCCGGGTAGTACAGCCGGACACCCGGCGCGTCGGCCGTGGCGACCGCCCACGGGCCGGCGACCTTGTAGTGGGCCTCGACGGTGTCGGCGGCGGCGCGGGACGTCGCGCCGCCGGCGGCCTGGGCCGGGCTCGCGACGACTCCCAGCACGAGTAAGACGGCTGCCGCAAGGAGCCTCATACAGCCTCCCGGAAGATTTGTACGGATGACCGGAACTCTCGCTTCACAGGGGGCGGTTGTCAATGGTTGGATCGGGGTCATGGACCACGTGCCCTCCGCCGCCGAGATGCTCGGCTGGATCGAGACCGTCGTGTCGCAGGGGATCCGCCGCCCCGGCTACCCGGCCGACGCGTGGACGGAGCGGTGGCTGGCCGACCGGCTGGCCGCGTTCGGGCTGGACGCGGAGCTGGAGCCGGTGGAGGTGACCCGCTGGCAGCCGGGCGCCGGGGTGCTGCGGCTCGACGACGGCACGGAGCTGCCGGGGCTGCCCCTGCCGTTCACCGCGCCGGCCGCCGGGCTGCGCGCGCGGCTCGCCCGGCTCGCGGACGCGCGCCCCGGCGACATCGCGGTGGACGAGCTGGCCTTCACCGAGGTACCGCAGTCGTTCGTCCGGACCCTGGCCACCTCGGCGTACGACCCGGAAGGCGTCTTCGACACGCTCGTGCAGACGATCCCGTTCGGCCCCCGGATGATGGAGGTGGTGGAGCCCGCCCTGGAGGCGGGCGCCGCGGGCTTCGTCGGCGCGCTGACGGGCGTCCCGTGGGAGACGCGCGACTACTACGTGCCCTACGACGCCGTCGAGCGGCCCATCCCCGGGCTGTGGCTGTCCGCCGGCGACGCCCGGCGGCTCCTCCCCCGGCTGCCCTGCCACGGCGAGCTGGTCGCCGAGTCCGCCCGCGACACCGTGACGACGCACAACGTGGTGGCGACGCTGCCGGGCGCCTCGCCGCACTGGGTCGTCGTCGCCTCCCACCACGACGGCCCCTGGGCGTCGGCGGTCGAGGACGCCTCGGGGCTCGCGCTCGTGCTGGCCGCCGCCCGCCACTGGGCGCGCGTGCCGGCCGCGCAGCGCCCGCACAACCTCATGTTCCTGCTCACCTCCGGGCACATGGCCCACGCCGCGGGCACCAGGGCGTTCATCGAGCGGCACCGCCCCCTGCTCGACGACGTGGTGCTCCAGGTGCACCTGGAGCACGCCGCGCTGCGCTGCGAGAGCGTGGACGGCGTGCTGCGACCGACCTCCGACCCCGAGGTGAGGTGGTGGTTCACGACGCCGGAGCCGCGGCTGGAGAAGCTGGTCGCCACGACCCTGGAGGCCGAGCGGCTGCGCCGCTCGTTCGTGCTGCCGCCCGACGTGTTCTCGCCGATGCCGCCGACCGACGGGGCGTTCTTCCACCCCGAGGGGGTGCCGCTGGTGCACTTCCTGTCGGCGCCCATGTACCTGTTCGACTCGGCCGACACCCTCGACAAAGTGGACGTCGAAGGGCTGGAGCCGCTGGCCCGCGCGGCCGTCCGGATCGTGGCGGGCACCGCGGGCTGGTCGCCGGCCACACTGCGAGGCGTAGGGTGACGGCATGAAGCCGCTGCGCCCGGTCGCGGCGTTCCTGACCCAGTTCGTCATCGCGTCCGTCGCGCTGGCCGGCGCGGGGGCCGCCGTCGTCGTCCTCGGCGTCCTGTCGTACGGCTGCGGGGCGGAGGAGGACCGGCTGACCGAGGCCCTGGCGGCGCAGGACGTCCTCCAGCGGCGCCCCGCCGGGGTCCAGCCGGCCGGGCCGCGCGCGACGAGCTGCGAGGACGACGACCTGTGGGTGAACGTCGTACAGGTCTACCGCCTGCCCCCGGCCCGTGTCGACGTGCGCGGCTTCTACCGCGAGGCCGCCACCGGAGACGGCTGGAGGCCCGGCGAGGAGGCGGGGGCTGAGGACGTCTGCTACACCAAGGTGATCGACGGCGTCGACGTCGGCATGGAGCTGTCGATGGAGGACCGGGCGGACACGTACACCGTGAGCCTGTCCTCGTCCACGGAGCTCAGCGGCGGCCAGTGCTAGGCTCCGCCCGGCGCCGGGATCCTCACCCGGGTCGCACGGCTTTTGGTCGCTTTCCCACAATGGGAGCGGGCCGGCGTGCGATGTCTGCGACATGGCGCCGCGGGCGGGTAAGCGAAAGGGTGCATAGTGCCGGGTGCCGTCATGTCACCGGCGCGCACGTCGTTGTCTACAGGAGGGCTTGGGTCGCGTGTTCAGTCGTGTCGCCATCGTCAACCGTGGTGAGGCCGCCATGCGGCTCATCCACGCCGTACGGGACATCGCCGCGGAGACCGGCACGCGGATCGAGACCGTCGCCCTGCACACCGACGTGGACAGCGGCGCCAGGTTCGTCCGAGAGGCCGACATCGCCTACGACCTCGGCCCCGCGTCCGCGCGCCCGTACCTCGACCTGAAGGTGCTGGAGCGCGCCCTGGTGGAGACCGGCGCCGACGCGGCGTGGGTCGGCTGGGGCTTCGTCGCGGAGGACCCGGCGTTCGCGCAGCTCTGCGAGAAGGTCGGGGTCACCTTCATCGGGCCGAGCGCGGAGGCCATGCGCAAGCTCGGCGACAAGATCGGCGCGAAGCTGATCGCCGAGGAGGTCGGCGTGCCGGTCGCGCCGTGGAGCCGCGGAGCGGTCGGGTCCCTGGACGCCGCCCTGGCCGCCGCGGCCGAGATCGGCTACCCGCTGATGCTGAAGGCCACCGCCGGCGGCGGTGGGCGCGGCATCCGCGTGATCACGAACGAGGCCGAGCTGGCCGACGCCTACGAGCGCACCAGCCAGGAGGCCGCCCGCGCGTTCGGCAGCGGCGTCGTGTTCCTGGAGCGCCTGGTCACCGGCGCCCGGCACGTCGAGGTCCAGGTCATCGCCGACGGCGAGACGGCCTGGGCGCTCGGCGTCCGCGACTGCTCGGTGCAGCGGCGCAACCAGAAGGTCATCGAGGAGTCGGCGTCGCCGGTGCTCGGCCCCGAGCAGGCGGCCGAGCTCAAGGCGTCGGCCGAGCGGCTGGCCGTCGCCGTCGGCTACCGCGGCGCGGCGACCGTCGAGTTCCTCTACCACCCCGGCGACAAGCTGTTCGCCTTCCTCGAGGTCAACACCCGCCTGCAGGTCGAGCATCCGATCACCGAGGCCACCACCGGGTTCGACCTGGTCAAGGCACAACTGCACGTGGCCTCCGGCGGCAGGCTCGACGGCGCGCCGCCGGTCGAACGCGGGCACGCCATCGAGGCCCGCCTGAACGCCGAGGACCCCGACCGCGACTTCGCGCCCGCGCCCGGCCGCATCGCGCGGCTGGACCTGCCCGCCGGGCCCGGCATCCGCGTCGACACGGGCGTCAGCGTGGGCGACACCATCCCCGCCGACTTCGACTCGATGATCGCCAAGATCATCGCCTACGGCCGCGACCGCGACGAGGCGCTCGGCCGGCTGCGCCGCGCGATGGCGCAGACCACGGTGATCATCGAGGGGGGCGCGACGAACAAGAGCTTCGTGCTCGACCTGCTCGACCAGCCCGAAGTGATCAACGCCGAGGCCGACACCGGCTGGATCGACCGCGTCCGCGGCCAGGGCGGGCTCGTCTCCCACCGCCACTCCGCCGTCGCGCTGGCGGCCGCCGCCATCGAGGCCTACGAGGAGGAGGAACGCGCCGAGCGGCAGCGGCTGCTGTCCACGGCGTTCGGCGGACGCCCGCAGGTGCAGCACAAGAGCGGCCGGCCGCTGGACCTCAGGCTGCGCGGCGTCGGCTACCGGGCCCGCGTCGCGCGGGTCGGCGCCCGCCGCTTCCGCGTCGGCCTCGAAGCGGGTGACGGCGCACTCACCTGCGACGTCGAGCTCGACCGCTTCGACCGGCACACCGGGCACATCATCGTCAACGGCGTCCGGTACCGCCTGCTCACCGGCACCCACGGGCCGATCCACCTGGTCGAGGTGGACGGCGTGACGCACCGGGTCAGCCGCGACGAGGGCGGCGTCGTCCGCTCCCCCGCGCCCGCGCTGGTCGTCGCCACCCCGCTCAAGGCCGGCGCCGAGGTCGAGGCGGGCGCGCCGGTGCTGGTGCTGGAGAGCATGAAGATGGAGACGGTGCTGCGGGCGCCGTTCAAGGCGCGGCTGAAGGAATGCCTCGTGTCGGTGGGCAGCCAGGTCGAGACCGGCGCGCCGCTGCTGCGGCTGGAGCCGCTCGCCGACGCCGAGGCCGAGGACACCTCGGCCGAGACGGCCGCCCACCTCGACCTGCCGGAGCCGCCCGGACGGATCACGGCCCGGCAGCGCGCCACCCGCGGCCAGGAGGACCTGCGCAGCCTGCTGCTCGGCTTCGACGTCGATCCCCACGACGAGCAGCGCGTGCTCGACGACTACCTCGCCGCGCGCCGGGCGGTCGCCGAGGACGGCCACCGGCCGCTGGCCGAGGAGCTCGAACTGATCGAGGTGTTCACCGACCTCGCCGAGCTCAGCCGTAACCGGCCGGCGGGTGAGGACGGCGGTGGCGACGACCACGTGCGCAGCCCGCGCGAGTTCTTCCACACCTACCTGCAGAGCCTCGACGTCGAGCGGGCCGGGCTGCCGCAGACCTTCCAGGCCAAGCTCGCCAAGGTGCTCAGGCACTACGGCGTCACCGAGCTGAAGCGCACCAAGGAGCTCGAGGCCGCGGTGTTCCGCGTCTTCCTGGCCCAGCAACGCGCGTCCGCCGACGCCACGGTCGTCGCGACCCTGCTGCGGGCCTGGCTGCGGGAGACGGCACCGGAGGAGGCGCTGCGCGAGCCCGCCGGGCTGGCGCTGGAACGGCTGCTGGCCGCCACCCAGGTCCGCTTCCCCGTGGTCTCCGACCTGGCGCGCGGCGTGGTCTTCGCCTGGTTCGGCCAGCCGCTGCTGCGCCGCACCCGCGCCCGCGTCTACGCCAATGTCCGCAAGCACCTGCGCCACCTCGACGCCCACCCCGACGCGCCGGACCGCGCCGAGCGCATCGCCGAGATGGTCCGCAGCACCGAACCGCTGGTGCGCCTGCTCGGCCAGCGCCTCGTCCGCGACGACGTGGACAACTCGATCATGCTGGAGGTGCTGACCCGGCGCTACTACGGCAACAAGGAGCTGACCGGCGTCCGCACCAGCGAGACCGCGGGCTGCACCTTCGTGATCGCCGGGCGCGCCGACTCCTGCGTGGTCTCCTGCGCGGTGAGCTTCGAGGCGCTGAGCGGCGCGCTGCGCGGGCTGGCGGAGCTGGCCGAGGACGAGAGCGCCGTCGACGCGGACATCTATCTCGTCTGGGAGGGGCGGCCGGAGGAGTCCGACGCGATGGCGGCCGCGCTGCACGAGGTCATCGGCGCGCACCCGCTGCCGGAGCAGGTCCGCAGGATCACCATCACCCTCGCCGGCCGCGGCGGGGCGGTGATGCACCACCACTTCACCTACCGCCCGTCGGCCACCGGCATGACCGAGGAGCGGCTGATCCGCGGCCTGCACCCCTACATCGCGCAGCGCATGCAGCTGGAGCGGCTGAGCAAGTTCGACCTGACCAGGCTCCCGTCCACCGACGAGGAGGTCTACCTCTTCCGGTGCGTGGCGCGGGGCAACCCGTCCGACGACCGCCTCGTCGCGTTCGCCCAGGTACGCGACCTGACCGAGCTGCGTGACCACGACGGCCGCCTCGTCGCGCTGCCGACGGCCGAGACCGCCGTCGCCGCCTGCGTCGACGCCATCCGCCGCGCCCAGGTGGGACGCCCGTCCAGGAAGCACCCCGACACCAACCGGATCGTGATCTACGTCTGGCCGCCCAGCGGCATCACCCGGGCGGAGATCGAGACCATCGCCCGGCGCGTGCTCCCCACGACCACGGGCGCCGGCCTGGAGGAGACCCTGTTCATCGCGCGGCAACGCGACCCGCGGACCGGCCTGCTCACCAAGATCGCCGTGCGCATCTCCCTCGACGCCACCGGGCGCCCCGAGCTGACCATCGGCGAGCCGTCGAACGAGCCGATCGAACCGCTGGACGACTACCGGCAGAAGGTGCTCCGCGCGAGCAGCCGCAACACCGTCTACCCGTACGAGCTGACCGGCCTGCTCGGTGACTTCACCGAACACGACCTCGACGACGACCACACGCTGGTGCCGGTCCAGAGGCCGAAGGGACGCAACACCGCGGCGATCGTCGCCGGCGTCGTCACCACGCCGACCCCGCGCCACCCCGAAGGCATCACCAGGGTCGTGCTGCTCGGCGACCCGACGAAGTCCCTCGGCGCGCTGTCGGAGCCGGAGTGCCGCCGGGTGATCGCCGCGCTGGACCTCGCCGAGCGGATGCGCGTGCCGCTGGAGTGGTACGCGCTGTCGGCCGGAGCCCGGATCTCGATGGAGTCGGGCACCGAGAACATGGACTGGGTGGCCGCGGCGCTCAAGCGGATCGTGGAGTTCACCCAGGACGGCGGCGAGATCAACATCGTCGTCGCGGGGATCAACGTCGGCGCGCAGCCGTACTGGAACGCCGAGGCGACGATGCTCATGCACACCAAGGGCATCCTCGTGATGACACCCGACTCGGCCATGGTGCTCACCGGCAAGCAGTCCCTCGACTTCTCCGGCGGCGTCTCGGCCGAGGACAACTTCGGCATCGGCGGCTACGACCGCGTGATGGGCCCCAACGGGCAGGCCCAGTACTGGGCGCCGAACCTGGCCGCCGCGCGCGACGTGCTGATGGCGCACTACGACCACACCTACGTCGCGCCCGGCGAGCGGTCACCGCGGCGGACCGAGACCACCGACCCCGTCGACCGCGACATCACCACCTTCCCGCACTCCGTGGAGGGCAGCGACTTCACCACCGTCGGCGAGATCTTCTCCACCGAGCTCAACCCGGACCGCAAGAAGCCGTTCGACATCCGCACCGTCATGCGCGCGCTGTCCGACCAGGACCACCCGACGCTGGAGCGCTGGGCGGGCATGGCCGGCGCGGAGACCGCGGCGGTGCAGGACGCGCATCTCGGCGGCAGGCCGGTGTGCCTGCTCGGCATCGAGTCACGGCCGATCCCCCGGCGCGGCTTCCCGCCCACCGACGGCCCGGACACCTACACCGCGGGCACGCTGTTCCCCCGCTCGTCCAAGAAGGTCGCCCGGGCGATCAACGCGGCCAGCGGCAACCGGCCGCTGGTGGTGCTGGCCAACCTGTCGGGCTTCGACGGCTCGCCGGAGTCCATGCGCAAGCTCCAGCTCGAGTACGGCGCCGAGATCGGCCGCGCGATCGTCAACTTCCGCGGTCCCATCGTGTTCTGCGTGATCTCGCGCTACCACGGCGGCGCTTTCGTGGTGTTCTCCAAGGCCCTGAACCCGAACATGACCGTGCTCGCCCTGGAGGGATCATTCGCCTCGGTGCTCGGCGGCGCCCCCGCCGCCGCGGTGGTGTTCTCCGGCGACGTCAACGCCCGCACCGCGGCGGACCCGCGCGTGCGCGACCTGGAGGCCCGCGTCGCGGCCGCCACCGGCACCGACCGTGCCGCGCTGGCCGCCGAGCTCGACGAGCTCCGTTCGGCGGTCCGCGCGGAGAAGCTCGGTGAGGTGGCCGCGGAGTTCGACCGCGTGCACAACATCCAGCGCGCGGTCGAGGTGGGCTCCGTCGACGCCGTCATCCGCGCCGCGGAACTCCGCCCACGGATCATCGAGGCCATCGAGTCCCGCCTGTCCTGACCCCGGCCCTCCGCCCTCCCGGGCTCCTGAGGAGCGTCACGGCCGGGAGGGCGGCGGGTCAGCAGGTGGCGTTCGCCTGGGTGAGCAGGCCGAGCCGCCAGGGCAGCGCGTTGTAGTCGCCTCCCGCGCGACCGCGCCGGACGCGAGCCGGCGCCGGGCCCCCGGCCGGACGGACGCGGCGGGCGCGGCCCGCTCCGGAGACGCCGGGGCTTCGGGATGGCGCGGTGCGCGGGGGCGCCAGGGTGAGCGCATCTGTCGTCTCCTCGTCGTCCGTTGTCCGGCCGGTCGCGCTCGCAGGAATCAGGGGCTGGTGCAGGTGGCGGCCGGGGCCGCGGCGGCGCCGTTGGCGGTGAAGCCGAAGGTGGTGGAGGATCCGGCCGCGACGGAGCCGTTGTACGCGGCGTTGCGGACGGTCACGCCCGAGCCGGAGCCGCTCTGCACGCCGTTCCAGAGACTGCTGATGCTCTGACCGCCCGGCCAGGTCCAGCGCACCGTCCAGCCGTCGACCGGCGCGTCACCCGCGCGGACGGTCACCGTCGCCTGGAACCCGCCCGGCCAGGTGTTGGTCGTCTCGATCGTCGCCGAGCACGACCCCGGAACAGGGGTCGGCGTGGGGGTCGGGGTGGGCGTGGGGGTCGGGGTGGGGTCGGGGTTCGGGTTCGCGGCGTTGAGGGCGTTCAGGACCGCGTCGTAGGCGGGCTTCTTGCCGTAGTTGCCGTCGAAGAGCAGCGGGGTGTCGCCGCTGCGCCAGGAGTACTTGTCGGTGACGCCCCACACGGTGATGCCGGTGCAGCGGGAGACGGCCGCGCACGCCTGCGTGACGCGGCGGTAGGCGTCGGCCTGGGCCGATCCGGAGCCGCCGACGTCCAGCTCGGTGATCTGGACGTCCACCCCGAGGGCGGCGAACTGGGCGATGTTCTGCTGGTAGTTCGACGGCACCTGGCCGAAGTGCGACTGCAGGCCGACGCAGTCGATCGGCACGCCGCGTGCCTTGAAGTCCTTGACCATGTTGTAGACGCCGCGGGTCTTGGCCGCGGCGGCGTCGTCGATGTTGTAGTCGTTGTAGCAGAGCCGGGCGTTCGGGTCGGCCGCCCGGGCGGCGCGGAACGCCTCCTCGATGAAGCCGTTGCCGAGCCGCTGCTGGAACACGCTGCTGCGCAGCGTGCCGACCGCGCCGCCGTCGGCGAACGCCTCGTTGACCACGTCCCAGGCGTAGATCTTGCCCTTGTAGTGGCCCATCACCCCGTTGATGTGGTTGACCATCGCGGTGCGCACGTCGTTCGCTGACGACAGCCCCTGAACCCAGCCCGGAAGCTGGTTGTGCCACACCAGCGTGTGGCCGCGGACGCGCATGCCCTTGCCCTGGGCGTGGCCGACGATCTGGTCGGCCGCCCCGAAGGTGAACGAGCCGCGGGAGGGCTCGGTGGCGTCCCACTTCATCTCGTTCTCCGGGGTGACCGCGTTGAACTCCCGGTCCCAGGTCGCCACGTACGCCGAGTCGTTGAGATGTCCGGCCGCGATCGCGGCGCCGAAGTACCGGCCGCTCTGCGCCGCCGCGGCGCCCAGCGTCGACGCGGCGGCGCCCGCCGGACCGGCCACCGCCAGCGCCGTGGCCGCGCCGAGGACCGCGAGGGCGCCGGCGACCAGGGCGCGGCGCGGGCCGCTCCGCGGACGTGCGGATGCGCGCGGATGTAAGGGGTTCTCGCCCATGCCTGAGCCTCCATGATGGATGACGTGGGAGAGCGCGGGAGGCGGCGTCGGCGGGCGCCGACGCGGGCCCGTCTCCGGCTCGTGTCACGGAGGGCGGCCCCGCCGCTCACCACCGAGCGCCGGCGGGGAAGCCGCCTCGGAGCCTCAGTGTGGGAAGGGGCGGCGAAACATGTCAAGAGTGTGACCAGAAAGTTTCGGCGCCCATCGCCGTGAGGGGATTTCCGAGCCGCGCTGATCAGCCTCGCAGGCTCCGAAACTTTCGGCCGGTGCCGCCCTCGCCCGCTCTCGTCCCCGGCGGGCCCGTGAAACTTTCAGCACCGTCCGCCAGGGCCGGAGTGACGACGCGCAGCCAGGACGGCGGAGAACGCGCCCGCCGGGCCCGGCGCCCCGAGAGGCGCTTGACGGCTTCGGCGGGGGTCGTATTTGCTCCCGGGCACACCACCACCACCGCCACGCACGCCCACGGAAGGACGGATCGGCAGCATGGATGTCAACGCTCGCAGCGCCGTTCGCGGCGGTCCCCGCTGACCCCTGGGAGGGCCTGAGCATGCGTACACGCACGAGCCGGCTGGCGGCCGTCCTGGTGTCCCTGACGTCGCTGATCGTCGCGGGCCTGTTCCTGGCGGGCCGGCCCGCCGGCGCCGCGTCGCTGACCCGGGTGACCAACTTCGGCACCAACCCGACGAACCTCAACATGTACCTCTACGTTCCCGACACCGTCGCGGCGCGCCCGGCCCTGCTCCTCTTGGTCCACTACTGCACCGGCTCGGCCGCGGGGGTCTTCAACGGCGTCGGCCACGACTACGTCACCGCCGCCGACCGGTACGGGTACGTCATCGTGGTCCCCGAGGCGACCCGCGACGGGCACTGCTTCGACGTGTCCACGCCCGCCGCGCTCCGGCGCGACGGCGGCGGCGACTCGACCGGCATCATGGCGATGGTCGCCTACGCCCGGCAGCGCTACAACGTCGACCCCGCCCGGATCGTGGTCAGCGGCTTCTCCTCCGGCGCGATGATGACCAACGTGCTGGCCGCCGAGTACCCGGACGTGTTCGCCGCCGGCGCGGCGTTCTCCGGCGTGCCGGCCGGCTGCTTCGCCACCACCGACGGATCCCTGTGGAACAGCCAGTGCTCGGGCGGCAACCTCATCAGGACCCCGCAGCAGTGGGGCGACCGGGCGCGGGCGATGTACCCCGGCTACTCGGGCCGCTACCCGCGGATGCAGCTCTGGCACGGCACCCTCGACACCACGCTCGCCTACCCGAACTTCGGCGAGGAGATCAAGCAGTGGACGAACCTGAACGGGGTGAGCCAGACGCCGGTCTCCACCGACCAGCCGCGCGCGGGCTGGACGCGCACCCGGTACGGGACCGCCGGCACCCGCGCCACCGTCGAGGGCGTCAGCATCGCGGGATACGGCCACTCCCTGCCGACGGACGGCATCGTGGCCTACGCCGTCGCCTTCCTCGGCCTCGACGGAGGCGGCGGCACGACCCCGACCCCGACCCCGACGCCCACCCCGACGCCCACTCCGACCCCGCCGCCCGGGGGCGGGCAGGGCGGCTGCCGGGTCGGCACCGCCGTCAACGCCTGGGGCACCGGCCTGACCGCGAACCTCACCATCACCAACACCGGCTCCTCCGCCGTGAACGGCTGGTCGCTCGCGTTCACGCTGCCCGCCGGTCAGGCGATCACCTCTGGGTGGAACGCCACGTTCACACCGTCCGGCGGCCGGGTCACGGCGGCCAACCTGTCCTACAACGGCTCGATACCGCCGGGCGGCTCGACCCAGATCGGCTTCCAGGCCACCCACACCGGCGACGCCGGCGCACCGACCGCGTTCACCCTCAACGGCACCGCCTGCACCGCTGCCTGAGCGGGACCGCACGTCCGCCAGGACACCGCGCCCACCGTCAACGCGCGCCGCCCGCGATCACAGCTGACGCGGGCGCCTCGCGACGTCAAGCGGCCCACGTCGGCAGGCGAACGGCGTCCGGGCCGGAGGCGGCTTGTCGCTGGCTGGTGCCGGGGAGTCGTCGGCGAGTGGCCGGCCCGCCTGTGCGACCTTGGGGAAGGCCGGGGCAGCAGGCGGGCCGGTGGCGTTGCCTCGTTGTGTGCCGGATGAGCCGCGAGCGAGCGCCCAGTCATGCTCAAGTCAGCCTCATGTTCTGCGAGATCAGCTCCAAGCACGCTCCAAGTCCGTTTCCTTACTGTCGAGCAGGCACTGAGGACACCGCTTCCGCCGAGAGGCCGGACCTCAGAACGGTCCCTCAACAGGGCCGGACACGTCGCAAGGACACTCGTGAGGAAAGGACAAATCAGATGAACGTCAACACGGCAGCACGTGCCGGCGCGGCCGCAGCGGTCATGACCGCGGCATTGTTCTGCGTACCGACCGCGGCCATGGCCGACGACCCGTCGACCACGGTCGCGTCGATCACGGTCGAGCTGACGGCCACCGGCTCCACGCGCTACTACGAATCCTGTACCGATACGGAGACCTGGGGAGTGGCGGCCGGCGAGGGCAGCCCTTACCGGCGCGAGGGCAACTACCAGGTGTGCAGATACGTCAGCAGCGGTGTGTCGATCAACCCGTGGGCGAAGGGACTCGGCACCGCGTACAACGCCACCGCGACAACGCACATCGTTCAGCAGTCCTATGGGGAGCCACACCCCCAAGTCCTGCAGTCGAAGTGCCCGTACTGGATGCCCACCGGTCCGAACCGTTCCGCGACGATCTCCGAGATCGTGCAGACGTACGCGGTCAAGCTGGTCTACAAGTATGGCGACGGGCACATCGAGGTCGCCGACACCACTCAGGGGACATATTCCGGCAACAAGGCCGTCTCATGGAACCCCGGCTGCTGGACGAGATGACGCTGGAGCCTAGCGGTTGCCGGCAAGGGCACCGCACGCCCGTCCCTCGCCGCCCACCATCGTGCCGCACGATGGCGGGCGGCGATACAGGCGGAGGCCCTCCTCCGCCAGGCGGACGGAGCGGCCGAGGCCGGCCAGGCTCTGGTGGCGGGACCTGGCCTGGAGCTCGGGTGCGGTGCGGCCCGGCATGGGTGTTCGTGGCCCTGTTGGACAGGCGGACCGGTCACCCCGGTTGATGGGAAGGCGAGCGTGGTGGGGGCCGTCTGGGCAGCTCACGACGGCGCGCAGGAGGGACGGCCGCCGAGTCTCCGGACGGCAGGGTCTCTGTGGGCTCGGAAAGCGCGCCACCGTGGCGGTGCGACGGGCCCGGGGGCGAGTCGCCACGCTCCGCCGCGAGTCACGTCGATGTGCCGACGCCGACGCGAGGATCGTCGATCTGCCCCGCCCCTGCTTCACTCCCCGGTGATGCCGGAGGCGGCGAGGTCGGCGTCGATCACCTCCGTGAGCAGCGCCGCGGCCGCGTCGGCGACCTCCCGCACCACGGCGTCGTCCGGTGCCGCGTCGTTCTCGAAGGCCCGTCGCACGGTGCGTGCCAGCAGGTCGGCCCGCCGCTCCCACGCCTCGTCGGAGGCGTGCTCGTCGTCGGAGGCGCGCAGGAAGCCCTCGAACGTGGCCTGGTAGGCGAAACCGGCCTCCTCCGCTCCCAGGTCGTCGCTGAGCAGGCCGTGACGGACGAGCAGGTCGAAGTAGCCGCGGGCCATCGCGGTGTGCCGATCGTCCAGGGTGGCGGTCAGCTTGCCGATCAGTTCGGGGTCGGCGAGCACGAACCCGCGCAGCAGCGGCCGCCGCGCGATGGCCAGGAAGTAGACGCGCGCGAAGCGGTGGAGCAGGCAGGTGCGGGGGTCGTCCAGCAGGGCCCGCCGCAGTTCGTCCATGGCGAGGCAGACCTCGCGGGTGAAGACCGCGCCGAAGAGCTGTTCGCGGGTCTTCCAGTGCAGGTAGACGGTGCCCTTGCCGATCTCGGCCCCGGCCGCCACGTCGTCGATGGTCACGCGCCGGTAGCCGTGGCGCAGCAGCAGCCCGGCGGCCACGTCGAGGATGCGGGTGGCGCGTTCGGCCCGGTCGCGGGGGTCACGGAGTCGTTCCACGCGATGCACCGTATGACCGAATGCCACATCCGGTCAATCTTCACAGAGGGCGAGAAGGCGGAGGAAGCCGCTTACCAGGAAGCTGCTCGCCCGATGGCCGAGGCGCTGGGCCATGAGGCCGAGGTCGAGTCCAGAAGGCAGCTTCCCGAAGCCGGCCTGCGGGCGGGGAGCGCAGCGCTCCCCGCCGAGGCGTGCGGGCCGGTCAGTGCGGGGCCGCCGCGCCCTGGACCATCTCCCGTAGCTGGGCCTCCTGGTCCTGGCTGAGCGAGGTCTGCAGGATGTGCCCCCCGTACGGCTGGATCTCGGGGATGACCTTGTCGGGGGTGCTCTGCACGACGAGCACGAACAGCGCGGCCGAGCCGGGCTCCATCTTGGCGGCGACCTGCCGCATGAAGTCGTCGTTGACCCCGACGTCGGTCATCGCGCCGCCGGCGGCACCGGCCGCGGCGCCGAGCGCCATGCCGAACAGCGGCATGAAGAACAGCAGGCCGATCAGGCCGCCCCACAGCGCGCCGCTGGCGGCGCCCATGCCGGTCATGTTGGCGCTCTGGTGGAGCTTGATCTTGCCGTCGGGGCGGCGCTCGACGACGGCCACGTCCTCCATGGTGATGAGGTTCTGCCGCTGGAGGTCCAGGAGGCGGTCGCGGACGGTGGTGGCGGTGGCGACGTCGGGGTAGGCGATGACGATGAGATTGCTCATGGCTCTCTTCCTTCTGGGTTTTCGAGCCATGGGGACATTTCCGGACCTGTGGCGACATATTGCCCTAATGAAGTAAAGCTCTTCACGCGACAGGCCCTCCGGTATGAGGCATCCTCCCGTATTTCCCAAGGCCGTCCCAATTCCTGATGGACACGCGGCCAGCGGTTTTTACGCGGCCGGACGTAGGGCATTGACCATGGTCCGACAGCTTTTTCGGGGTGGAGGCGCCCATGGGTTGCTTGTTCGCCATATTCGCCGGGATCTTTCCGCGCATGGCCGTCTTCATCATCTGGATCGCGCGGCCGGCTCTGGTCGGCGCGGTCTTCCACACGTGGATCTGGCCCCTGCTCGGCCTGATCTTCCTGCCGTTCGCGACCCTGATGTACATCGTCCTGTCCATCTCCGGCGCCCACCTCAGCGGAGGGGACTGGGTCTGGATCGCGCTGGCGGTGGTGCTGGACCTGCTGCACTGGGCGAGCATGGCGGCGCGCAACCGCATGATGCCGGGCTACCCCCAGCGGCCCGGCTACCCGCAGACCTGACCGGCGAGACGGCGGAGGGCGATCATGTGCAGGTGGATGGCGTACAGCGGAGATCCGATCCTGGCCGACGAGCTGCTGTACCAGCCCGTGCACTCGGTCATCGACCAGAGCATGCACGCCCGGCTCGGCCCGAACACCACGAACGGCGACGGGTTCGGCATCGGATGGTACGGCGAGGGCGTCGCGCCCGCCGTGTTCAAGAGCATCCTGCCGGCGTGGAACGACCGCAACCTGCGCGAGCTGGCCGGGGAGATCCGCACGTCCCTGCTGTTCGCGCACGTCCGCGCCTCGACCGGCACCGCGGTGGAGCGCAGCAACTGCCATCCGTTCCGGTACGGGCGCTGGCTGTGGATGCACAACGGGTTCATCGGGGACTTCTTCCGGCTCAAGCGCGACCTGGTGATGGCGGTGGACCCGGTGCTGTACCCGGCCATCGAGGGATCGACCGACTCCGAGGTGCTGTTCTTCCTCGCGCTCACCTTCGGCCTGCCCGACGACCCGCCGGGCGCGGTGGCCCGCGCCGTCGGCCTGGTCGAGGAGGTCGCCCGGCGCCACGGCGTCGCCGACCCCGTCCAGATGACGGTGGCCACCGCCGACGGCGAACGGCTCTGGATGTTCCGCTACGCCAGCGTCGGCCCGCCCAGGTCGCTGTTCTACTCCACCGGCGTCTCCCAACTCCGCGCGCTCCACCCGGAGCTGGACGCCCTGCAGCAGCTCGGCCCGAAGTCCCGCTTCGTGGTCTCCGAGCCGCTGCGCGACCTCAAGGGCGCCTGGAACGAGCTGCCCGAGAGCACGTACGGCGTCGTCCACGACGGCCACTACGAGCTGCACGCGTTCGTACCGGTCGCCCCTGTTCACGCGTCGTGAGGGCCGTCCCTGCCCACGCGTCGTAGGCCCTGTTCACGTGCCGTAGGGCGGGGAGGGGCGGGCGGCGGGCCCGTCGCCGCGGTCGAGCTGCTCGTCGAGGGCGATGGCCGCGGCGACGAGCGCCAGGTGGGTGAACGCCTGCGGGAAGTTGCCGAGCTGCTCCCCCGACGGCCCGATCTCCTCGGCGAACAGGCCGACGTGGTTGGCGTAGGTGAGCATCTTGTCGAAGGCGTAGCGGGCCTGCCGCACCCGCCCGGCGCGGGCGAGGGCCTCGACGTAGAGGAAGCTGCACAGGTTGAACGTCCCCTCCGAGCCGCGCAGCCCGTCCGGGGAGGCGACGGGGTCGTAGCGGTAGACCAGGCTGTCGCTGACGAGCTCCTGGTCCATGGCGTCCAGGGTGCTCAGCCAGGCCGGGTCATGGGGGGCGACGAAGCCGACCCGGGGCATGAGCAGCAGCGAGGCGTCCAGGACGTCGGTGGCGTAGTGCTGGACGAACGCCTGCCGCCGCTCGTTCCAGCCGCGCCGCACGATCTGGTTGAAGACGGTGTCACGTGTGTTCGTCCAGCGGACGATGTCGGCCGGACGGGAGTGGGTCGTCGCCATGCGGATGCCGCGGTCGAAGGCGACCCAGGTCATCAGGCGGCTGTAGGTGAAGTCCTGGCGCCCCCCGCGGGTCTCCCAGATGCCCTCGTCGGGGCGGTCCCAGGTGTCGGCGAGCCAGTCCAGGATCCGGGCCCAGGCCCGCCAGCCGTGGATGCCGCCGATGTCCTGGGACTGGGCCAGCGCGTCGGCGGCCTCGCCGTAGATGTCGAGCTGGATCTGGTCGGCGGCGGCGTTGCCGGCCCGGACCGGCGCCGACTTCCGATAGCCCTCCAGGTGGTCGAGGACCTCCTCGGTCAGGTGAGGGTCGCCGTCGATCCGGTACATGATCTGCAGCGGCTCGCCGGAGGCAGTGCCGCCGGCGTCGAGGCGGTCGCGCAGCCAGGTGCGGAAGGCGTGGGCCTCCTCGGTGAAGCCGAGGTCGATCAGGGCCCGGACCGAGAGGGAGGCGTCGCGGATCCACGTGTAGCGGTAGTCCCAGTTGCGCTCGCCGCCGATCTGCTCCGGCAGGCCCATGGTGGCGGCGGCGATCGGCGCGCCGGTGGGCGCGTACGTGAGCAGCTTCAGGGTGATCGCCGAGCGGTTGACCATCTCCTGCCAGCGCCCGCGGTACCGGGAGCCGCGCAGCCAGCCGAGCCAGAAGTCATGGCACGCCTCGATGCCGCCGCGCACCTCCGCGGGGGTCAGCGGGCTCGGGGTGTGGGCGCCGGGGCGGTCCGCGGTCAGGGCGATCGCGGCGGTCTCGCCCGCCTGGAGGGTGAACTGGGCGACGACGTCGTCGCCGTCCGGGCGCAGGGCGATGCGGTCGCTGGACCTCAGATGCAGGTCCGTGGCGGGGCCGCGGAAGAGGGCGGAGCCGTCGTCGAGCATGGTCAGGGTGTGCGGCGCCCGCGCGTAGTCGAAGCGGGGGCGGCAGGCGAGGGTGAAGGGCAGGCTGCCGCGGACGACCCGGGCGACGCGCATGACGCGGTGCCGGTCGGTGGCGACGGTCGAGGGGTTCGGCTCCATGAAGTCGGCGACCTCGCCGACGCCGCTCGGCGCCATGTAGCGGGTCACCAGGATCGCGGTGTCGGGCAGGTAGAGCTGCCGGACGCTCTCCCCGGCGATGAGGTCGAGGTCGGCGGCGAAGCCGAAGTGGCCGCCGCGCTCGCTGTCGAGCAGGGAGGCGAAGACGCTCGGGGAGTCGAAGCGTGGGGTGCACCACCAGTCGATGGTGCCCGTGCCGGAGACGAGAGCGGCGGTCTGCAGGTCTCCGATCATGCCGTGGTCCGCGATCGGCGGATAGTCGTTCATGGATGCCCCCGTCCTTCGCCCGGTTCCGCGGTGCTGCCCCTGGAGCGCCGGCATGGTCACCGGCGGCAGCAGGGTTACCGCAGCCGCCAAAGGGACATATACCTACATTCCAGACATTTTCTCGAAGTATCGGCATTTTCTTCGGAGTCAGGTCGGAGCCTCCCCCACGAGTGCGCACGTCCGCCGGGTCGACCGGCGGCTTTCCGCAACGGAGGACGCAGCCGTGGAACAGATGCATGACGGCCACCGCGCGTGGCACGCGCTCGACACGGCGGCGGTGACCCGGGAGCTCGGCGTCCGGCCCGAGCGCGGCCTCACCGCCGAGGACGCGCGCGACCGGCTGCAGACCCACGGCCCGAACAGGCTGGCGAGCCGGAAGAAGGAGTCGGTCCTGCAGGCGTGGCTGCGCCAGTACCGGGACTTCATGCAGATCGTGCTGCTCGCCGCGGCCGTGATCAGCCTGGTCGTCACGCACGAGGCCGGGACCTCCGTCGTCCTCGCCGGGCTCACCGTCTTCAACGCGGTGGTCGGGCTGCGCCAGGAGGCGAAGGCCGAGGAGAGCGTGCAGGCGCTGGCCCAGATGATGAAGACGGTCGCCCGGGTCCGCCGGGACGGCCAGGCCGTCGAGGTCGACGCCGAGCAGCTCGTGCCGGGCGACGTGGTGCTGGTCGAGGCGGGCGACCGGGTGCCGGCCGACGGCCGGATCTGCCTGGCCGCGGCCCTGGAGATCGAGGAGTCCGCCCTCACCGGCGAGAGCCTGCCGGTGGCCAAGCGGACCGGTCCGGTGCCCGAAGAGGACGTGCCGCTCGGCGACCGGGTCTGCCTGGCGTACATGAACACCTCCGTGACCCGGGGGCGCGGCGAGTTCGTCGTCACCGAGACCGGGATGGACACCGAGATCGGCCACATCGCGGGCCTGCTCGCCGGCACGGAGGCCGACAAGACGCCGCTGCAGAAGCAGCTCGACGGCCTGTCCAAGATCATCGCCACGATCGCCGGGATCGCGCTCGCCCTCGTGATCGTGCTCGGCCTGATCCGCGGCAAGCCGTTCGACGTCCTGTTCATCACCGGCGTGGCGCTCGCGGTCGCCGCCATCCCGACCGGCCTGCCGGCGGTCGTGACGGCGCTGCTGTCGATCGGCACCCGCGAGATCGCCCGCCGCAACGCCATCATGAAGCGGCTGCCCGCGGTGGAGACCCTCGGCTCGACCTCGATGATCTGCTCGGACAAGACGGGCACGCTGACGCTCAACAAGATGACGGCCCGCGAGATGGTGATCCCGGGGCTGAACCGCTACGCCGTGTCCGGCGAGGGATACTCCACCGCCGGGGAGATCAAGCACGTGGGCGGGGCGCACGTCGACCTCGACCCGTACCTGCTGCCGATGATCCTGTGCGCGGACGCCGTCCTGGACGGCGAGAGCCTGATCGGCGACCCGACGGAGGGCGCGCTCATCGTGCTGGCCGCCAAGGGCGGCCTCGACCTCGACAGCACGCGCGACAGCTACCCCCGCGTCGGGGAGGTGCCGTTCGACGCCGACTACAAGTTCATGGCGACCTTCCACGAGATGACCGGCCCGGACGGCAAGCCGGTCGTCCGCTGCTACGTCAAGGGCGCCCCCGACGTGCTCATCGCCCGCGCCGCCACCTACCGCTCCCCGGACGGGACGCTCGTGCCGGTGACGGACGCCAACCGGCCGCTCGCGCTGGAGGCCAACGACCGCATGGCGGCGGCCGGCGAGCGGGTCATGGTGGTGGCCCAGCGCGACCTCGACCCGGCGGCCTTCGACCCGGACGGCGACCTGTTCGGCCTGGTCGGGGAGCTGACCCTGCTCGCGATGGTCGGGATCGTCGATCCCCCGCGACCCGAGGCCAAGGCCGCGATCGCCACCTGCGCGCAGGCCGGCATCCGGGTCCGGATGATCACCGGCGACCACGTGACGACCGCGGGCGCCATCGCCCGCGAGCTCGGCATCCCCGGACGGGCGATCACCGGGGCCGAGTTCGCGGCCATGAGCGACGACGAGCTGCGCGCGCGGATCGACGAGATCGGGGTCGTCGCCCGGGTGGCCCCCGAGGACAAGCTGCGCCTGGTCCGGCTGCTCAAGCGCGCCGGCAACGTGGTCGCCATGACGGGCGACGGGGTCAACGACGCCCCCGCCCTGAAGGCCGCGGACATCGGCGTGGCGATGGGCATCACCGGCACCGAGGTGTCGAAGGAAGCCGCCGTCATGATCCTGACCGACGACAACTTCGCGACGATCGTCGGGGCCGTGGAGTACGGGCGCGCGCTCTACGACAACCTGCTGAAGTACCTGCGCTTCCAGATGTCCACCCTGGTCGCCTACATCGCGATCTTCCTCGGGGCGGCGGCGTTCGGGATCGCGGGCGGCATCCCGCTCACCCCGCTGCAGATCCTGTGGGTCAACATGCTCATCGACATCCCGGTCGCGATCGCCCTCGGCTTCGACGAGCCGACGCGGGGCCTCATGAACCGCGCTCCCCGGCCGGTCGGCGCGCCGGTGCTGTCGCGGGGGAACTGGGTGCGCCTGTGCGTCCAGGGGTTCGTCATGACCGCCGGGTCGCTGGCCGCGTACCAGATCGGGGCCCGGCAGGGCGGCGCCGTCGTGGGCGCGACCATGCTGCTGACGACGCTGTCGCTCTTCCACGTCGCGGCCGGGCTGCTGGCGCGCGACCAGGTGAACACGATCCTGTCGCGGGCGGCGCTGCCGGGCCCGACCCAGCTGCGCCGGTACGCCCTCGCGCTGGTCCTCATCGTCGCGGTCACCGAGATCGGACTGCTGCAGCGCGTCTTCGGCACCACCGACCTGGTGGTCGCCCAGTGGGCGACCTGCCTGGGGATCGCGGCGAGCCTCGTCGTGGTCGAAGAGGTGATCAAGGCGGTGCTGCGGCACCGCGTGCCCGCCGGCCGGGTCGCCGCGCCTCCCCCGAGGATCGCCCGGCTCACACCGGAGAGCGGGCCATGACCAGCACGCCCGCCGCCTCCGGCTCCGCCGCCTCGTCACGGAGCCTGCTGGCGCCCCTCGCGCTCGCGCAGTTCATCTGCAGCTTCGCCGGCTCGAACATGAACGTGATGATCAAGGACATCAGCGAGGACCTGGGCACGACCGTGAAGGGCGTGCAGATCACGATCACGCTGTTCCTGCTCATCATGGCGATCTTCATGATCCCGGGCAGCAAGCTGACCGACCGCTGGGGCCGCAAGCGGTGCTTCCTGCTGGGACTCCAGCTCTACGGAGCCGGCGCCGTGCTCAGCATGGTCGCGCCCGGTCTCGGGATCCTCATCCTCGGCAACTCGGTGCTGGAGGGCGTGGGCACGGCGCTGCTGATCCCGCCCGTGTACATCTTCGCGACGCTCGCCTTCAGCGACACCGTCTCCCGGGCGCGGGCCTTCGGCGTGATCAGCGGGATGGGCGGCATCGGCGCGGCGGCCGGGCCGCTGATCGGCGGGTTCATCACCACGGCCATCAGCTGGCGGGCCGCGTTCTTCTTCCAGACCGTCGTCATCGTGGCGATCATCCTGCTCAGCCGCCGGATCGTCGATCCGATCGAGCCGGACCCGCAGCGTCCCTTCGACATCACGGGAGCGGTCCTGTCGGCGGCCGGCATGTTCTTCGTCGTGTTCGGCATCCTGCAGGCCGACGAGAACACCGCGCTCATGACGGTCTCGCTCGTCCTCGGCGTCGTGTTCCTGCTCGGGTTCTTCGCCCACGTGCGCTCGTGGGAGCGGGCGGGCAAGGAGCCGCTGCTGTCGACCGCGCTGTTCCGGGACCGCACGTCCAACCTCGGTCTGGTGACGCAGAACATCCAGTGGGTGCTGCTCATGGGGGTCTCGTTCGTCGTGGCCGTGTTCCTCCAGACCGTGCGCGGCTACAACGCGATCGAGACCGGCGTGATCTTCACCCCGGCGACCGCGGGCGTGCTCGTCGCCTCGCTGGCGGCCGAGCGCTTCGCCGCCAGGCGCTCCCAGAAGATGCTGATCGTGACGGGCTTCGCGGTGACGGTGGGCGGGATCGCGGTCCTGCTCGCCCTGGTGCGCGTCTCGCCGGGCGTGATCGCGTTCGGGCCGGGGCTGCTGCTCATCGGGCTGGGCCTCGGGGTGTCGCTGACGCCGTCGGTCAACATCGTCCAGTCCAGCGTGCCCGAGAGCATGCAGGGCGAGATCTCGGGGCTGTCGCGCAGCGTCTCCAACCTCGGCTCGTCGTTCGGCACGGCCATCGCCGGCACGATCCTCGTCTCCGACCTGGCCGCCGGCAACCGCTCGTACGCGCTCGCGATGGCCACGCTGGCGGTCTTCGCCCTGGTCGGCCTGGCCGCCGCCGCCCGCCTCCCCTCGACCAGGCGACCCGAACCGAAAGGGGTGCGCACGTGAGGGACCTCATCGCCGTCGCCTATCCCGACCGGGCCGCCGCCGAGCTGGCCGAGCGGCACGCCCGCGAGGCGGACGCCGAGGGCGCGCTCCAGGTCGAGGACCTGGTCGTCATGACCAGGGACGAGGACGGCACCGTCCAGGTGCGCCAGGGCGGGCCGGGCGTCGGCATGGCGGTCACCGGCGGCGCCGTCTGGGGCGGCGTGATCGGGCTGCTGCTGCTCGCGCCGCTGTTCGGCATGGCGGTCGGCGCGGTCGCGGGCGGCGTCATCTGGAAGAGCGCGTTCGGCGACACGGGGGTGACGCGGGAGTTCGTCGACGAGCTGCGCCAGGGCCTCCCGCCGGGCGGCGCCGCGCTGATCCTGCTCGTCCGCGACCTGGAGCCCGAGGAGATCCTGCCGCGCCTGCGGCAGCACGGCCGGCTGATCCGGACGTCGCTCGGCCCGGAGGCCGAGGCGCAGCTCGCGGCGGCCCTGGCGGCCGCCCGTCCGGAGCGGCCGCGGGCCTGACCGGCCATGCGGGAGGGCCCGCGTCAGTGGTCCACGGTGAGGACGATCTTGCCGATCTGGCTGCCCGACTCCATGTACCGGTGCGCCTCCACGACCTCCTCCAGCGGGAACGTGCGGTCCACCACGGGCCGGAACGCGCCCGAGCGCAGCCCCGAGGCGACGAACGCCACCGCCCGCTCCAGCCGGCGGGGGTCCCTGATGGTCTCCAGCACCGTGTACGTGCGCATGTTCAGGGCGGGCATGCCCAGGTCGAAGCCCGGGTACGGGGTCGGCTGCCCGCTCAGCGCCCCGTACAGGAAGAGCGTCCCGCCCGGCGCCACGGCGCGCGCGAGGCCGGTGACGCCCGGCCCGGCCACGGCGTCGAAGACGTACTCGGCGCCCCGGCCGCCGGTCAGCTCCAGCACGCGGGCGGCCACGTCCTCCTCGTCGGAGACGATCACGTGGGCGGCGCCCTCCTTGAGCAGCCGTTCCTTCTTGCCGCCGGTACGGGTGACGGCGATGGGCGTGGCGCCGACGCGGTTGGCCGTGTGGATGGCGGCCAGCCCGACGCCGCTGGAGGCGGCGGTCAGCACCACCGCGTCACCGGGCCGCATGCCGCCCACCTCCACCAGCGCGCCGTACGCGGTGAGGTAGGGCATCCACACGGCGGCACCGGACACCGCGTCCAGCCCGTCGGGACGGGGCACGAGCGCCGAGGCGGGGACGACGGCCCGCTCGGCGTAGACGGCGTAGTCGTTCTGCGAGAACGCCGGCACGCTGCTGACCGCCTGACCCGCCTCCAGCCCGGTCACCCCGGGGCCGACGGCCTCGACCACCCCGGCGGCCTCGGCCCCGAGCCGGCCCGGGAACCGCCGGACCGGCTCGATGTAGTGGCCGCCGCGGAACAGCGCCTCGGCCCGGTTCACCCCGATCGCGTCCACCCGGATCAGCACCTCGCCCGGCCCCGGCTCCCCCGGCTCGACGTCCTCCAGCCGCATCACCTCGGGGCCGCCGACCTCGTGGAACAGCACCGTTCTCGCCATGTCCTCGTCCTTCACTCCGCTGGCAACGGGGCAACTGAAGCACAGAAGTACGACCGTCGTCAAACTTCGATGAGTGTCGTACTATAGGGCTCATGGGACGTACGCCGCCGCACCCCGACGTGTCGCAGTTCGACCTCCAGCAGGTGCTGGAGGCCCTGGTCGATCCGGTACGCCGGAGCATCGTCACGCAGCTCGACGCCGCCGGCGCTGACCTCGCGTGCGGGACGTTCGACATCGCGGTCAGCAAGTCCACGGCCACCCACCACTTCAAGGTGCTGCGCGAGGCGGGGCTGATCCGGCAGTACTACGTCGGGACCTCGCGCATGAACGCGCTGCGCCGGGCCGAGATGGACGAGGCGTTCCCCGGCCTGCTCGACGCCCTGACCAGGCCACGGGTCCCCGTGGCCCCCTGAACCGAGCCGCGCCGGCGGGTCAGCCGGCGCCCCGGCCGGGCGCGACCAGGCCGCTCTCGTAGGCCAGGACGACGGCCTGGACCCGGTCACGCAGCCCCAGCTTGGCCAGGATCCGGGCGACGTGGGTCTTGACCGTCGTCGGGCTGAGCGTCAGCCGGTCGGCCAGCTCGGCGTTGCTCAGGCCGGTGGCCAGCAGGCGCAGCACCTCCAGCTCCCGCGGCGTCAGCTCGGCGAGGTCGCCGTGGAGGGCCGGCGCGGCCGGGGCGGGACGGGCGAAGCGCTCCACCAGGCGGCGGGTGATCGCCGGCGCCAGCAGCGCGTCGCCGGAGCG
The DNA here is from genome assembly GCF_024172185.1 of Nonomuraea roseoviolacea subsp. carminata. Lineage (GTDB taxonomy): Bacteria > Actinomycetota > Actinomycetes > Streptosporangiales > Streptosporangiaceae > Nonomuraea > Nonomuraea roseoviolacea. The sequence continues at coordinate 8,040,797 of NZ_JAMZEC010000001.1, read as the reverse complement.
CACCAGCCGCACCGAGGCCACCAGGTGCTCGGGGGTGACGTCCTTGAGCAGGAATCCGCTGGCGCCCGCCGTGAGGGCGGCGTAGACGTACTGGTCGAGGTCGTAGGTGGTCAGGATGAGCACGCGCGTGTCGTCGGCTCCCCCGGCCACGATCCGGCGGGTGGCCTCGATGCCGTCCATGTGCGGCATGCGGACGTCCATGAGCACGACGTCAGGCCGCGTGCGCCGCACGGCGGCCACCGCCTCGCCCCCGTCGGCCGCCTCGGCCACCACCTCGATGCCGTCGGCCATGAGGATCATCCGGAAGCCGGTGCGGACCAGCGCCTGGTCGTCGGCGATCACCGCACGCAGCGGACGGCTCTCCCCGCTCCCCGCGTCCACGCTCACGCCGTCCGCTCCTTCCGCCCCGCCGCGCGGGTTCACGCCTGCCGCCACGGGATCTCGGCCCTGAGGCGGAATCCGCCGCCCGGCATGGGCGCCGCCTCCAGGGTCCCGCCGTAGAGGGCGACCCGCTCGCGCAGCCCGATCAGCCCGCGGCCGTTCCCGGTGCGGGACTGCGGGCCCGGCGCGCCGCCGGTGTCGGTGACCTCGATCTCCAGGCCGCCGCCGCGATGGCCGATCGTGACGGCGGCCGCCGCGCCGGCCGCGTGCTTCATCGTGTTGGTCAGCGCCTCCTGCACGACCCGGTACGCGGCCAGCTCGACCCCGGCGGGCAGCGGCTCCTCCGGCAGGCAGACCGTGGCGTCCACGGGCAGCCCGGCGGCGCGGACCCGCTCCACGAGGCCGTCGAGCCGGTCGAGCCCCGGCTGCGGCTCCAGCCCGTCACCCGTCCCGGCCGCGGCGCTCTCCGAGCCGGCCAGCAGGCCCATGACGTGGCGCAGCTCGGCCATGGCGGCCCGGCCGCCGGCCTCGATCGCGACCAGCGCCTCCCGCGACTGCTCCGGGTGCGTGTCCATCACCTTGCGGGCGGCGCCGGCCTGGATCACCATCACGCTGACATTGTGGGTCACCACGTCGTGCAGCTCGCCGGCGATCCGCGAACGCTCGGCCTGCACCGCCTCGCGCATGGCCTCCTCCTGCGCCCGCCGCATCTCGTCGATGCGGCTCCTGCTGTGCCGCCAGAACCGGATGAAGCCGGCCAGCGCACCGGCGCTGACCAGCACCACGTACGGTCCCAGGGCGCTCGGCACGCTCGGCGTGATCCCCCGGGCCGCCGCCCCGGCGAGCACGGCGGCGAGCAGCAGGGACGCCACCGCGGGCACCCGGTCGCGGCCGTGGGCCACGGCGCTGTACGCGGCGACGGCGACGGCCGCGACGGTGATCCAGGTCTGCGCGCCGGTCATGGCCAGCGCGGCGGCCATCACCGCCCAGAACGTGCCCAGGGGGTAGCGGCGCCGCGCCGCCAGCGGCAGCGTGGTGAGCGCGGCCAGGGCCAGGGGCGGTCCCGGCTCGTCCTCGCCCGGCGCGGGCCCCAGGTCGGGAAGGGCGGGGACGATCCGGATGTCTCCCGGCCGCCCCGGCTCGGGCGGCTTCGGGAGCTCCGGGGGCGTCGGGAGCGTCGGGGGCGTCGGGGGCGTCGGCAGCCGCACGGAGGTGAGCGGCGCGGCACCGAGCCGCAACAGCTCCGACACCGGATGCGCCCGGTCCCCCGCCTGGTCGCCGGCGCCGCCGGAGCCCGCCGCGAGGAGCGCCGCGACGGTCAGGACGGCCGCGAGCACCGCGTCGGCGACCAGGGCCTCGCGGGACGGCCGGGCGGTCCGCGCCCGCGCCCGCGCCAGGTCGGGCAACGGCAGGGAGAGCAACCGCGAGGGGAGCAGTCGCGGGTCGATCAGCCGCCGCCACCAGGGCCGTCGTTCGTCAGCAGTCACCGGCACATTGTCGCGTCGGCATGGTCTGTGCCGCATCGTCCTGAATGACCGGGGAGGTCTCCTTGAGGAGTACATCGCAGGGATGACCTCCGGCCCGGGTCGTCCGCGCGGGGTATCCAAGATCGGCGCGGCGGCCGACGTGCGCGAGGGCCCCGCCCGCCTAGCTTCTAAGCCGTCACCGGGCCGCCCACGGGGCGGCCGTCCCCCTCCGAAGAACGGATGTTCCATGCGTCGTGTGACAGCGCTCCTCCTCGCGGGCGCCCTGGCCGCCGCGTCACCCGCGTCCCCCGCCTCGGCCTCCCCCGCCGCCCCGGGGACCGCCTCGAACGCCCCGGCCGCCGCCCCGGACACGCTGCACCTGCCCGCGCCGACCGGCCCGCACCCGGTCGGCACCACGTCGCTCCACCTCAAGGACACCTCCCGCGCCGACCCGTGGGTGCCCTCGGTGAAGGCGCGCGAGCTCATGGTCTCGCTGTGGTACCCGGCCCGCTCGCCCGGCCGGCAGCGGGCCCCCTACATGACGCCGAAGGAGTCCGAGCTGTTCCTCAAGGACGCCAAGCTGACCGATCTCCCGCCCGCCCTGCTGAGCACGACGCGCACCAACGCCTTCACCGGCGCGAAGCCGGCGGGGCGCGCGCACGGCCTGCCCCTCGTCGTGCTCTCCCCCGGGTCCGGCAAGCCCCGCAGCACGCTGACCGGCCTGGCCGAGGACCTGGCCAGCCGCGGCTACGTGGTGGCCGCGATCGACCACACCTACGAGACCGTGGCCACGACCTTCCCCGACGGGCGCGTCACCACCTGCGTCCCCTGCGAGGGCGACCACGACCCGTCGATGTCCACGAAGCAGGTCAAGGTACGCGCGGCCGACGTCTCGTTCGTGCTCGACCGGCTGACCGGGCCGCGTCCGGCGTGGAAGGGCGGCCGGCTGATCGACAGGTCACGGATGGGCATGGCGGGCCACTCCATCGGCGGCGCGAGCACGGTCACCGCGCTCTCCCTGGACTCGCGGCTGCGCGCCGGGATCGACATCGACGGCACCACGCCCCCCGACGCCCTCACCCATGAGCTGAAGCGGCCCTTCATGTTCCTGGGCAAGCCCGCCACCTACACCCCCGGCATGGAACCGGCCGCCACCTGGGAGCGGGACTGGAAGCTCATGACCGGCTGGAAGCGCTGGCTGCTCGTGACGGGCGCCGAGCACGCCTCGTTCAACGACGTCGGCGTCCTCGCGGCCGAGGTCGGCATCGACACCGGCGCGGACCTGCCCGCGGAGCGCGGGCTGGCGATCACCCGGACGTACGTCGCCGCGTTCTTCGACCGGCACCTGCTGAACACGGCGCAGCCCCTGCTCGACGCGCCGTCGGCGAGCTACCCCGAGGTCAAGCACTGCGTCCCGGAGAAGAAGATCTGCGCCTGACCAAGCTCTGTACCTACCAGTATGTACACTCGTGGATGTGGACACGAGGGAACGATTGATCCAGAGCACGCGTGAGCTGCTGTGGGAGCGGGGATACGTGGGCACCAGCCCGAAGGCGATCCAGGAGCGGGCCGGAGCCGGCCAGGGCAGCATGTACCACCACTTCCACGGCAAGCCCGACCTGGCGCTCGCCGCGATCACGCGCAGCGCCGAGGAGACGCGGAGCAGGGCCGAGGCCGAGCTCGGCGGCCCCGGGAGCGCGGCCGGGCGGATCGCCGCCTACCTGCGGCGGGAACGCGACGCCCTGCGCGGCTGCCCGGTCGGCCGCCTCACCCAGGACCCCGACGTGATGGCCGACCCCCGGCTGCGGGCGCCGGTCGAGGAGTACTTCACCTGGCTCACCGACCGGCTCGCCGGGCTGCTGGAGCAGGGCCGGGCGGGCGGCGAGCTCGGCCCCGGGCTCGACCCGGCGGCCACGGCCGCCGCGCTGGTCGCGGTGGTGCAGGGCGGCTACGTGCTCGCCCGCGCCGCCGGCTCCGCCGAGGCGTACGCGCGCGCCGTGGACGGCGCCCTCACCCTGCTCACCCGCCAGACCCCTGCGAAGGAGGGCCGCTGACATGCCTCTCGTCCGCATCGACGCGCTCGGAGCCGACCCCGGACGGCTCGACGCGCTCAGCCGCGCCGTGCACGAGGCCCTCGTCGAGACGATCGGCATCCCGGACGACGACCGCTTCCACATCCTCACCGGCCACGACGGCGCCCACGGCACCCTGCGCTACGGCGACTACCTGGGCATCCACCGGGACGAGGGCATCGTCTACGTCGTGATCACCATGCGCTCCGGCCGCACGCCCGAGCAGAAGCAGGCGATGTACCGGCGGATCGCCGAGCTCGCCCACGCCTACGCGGGTACCGACCCGCGCAACGTGTTCGTCACCGTGACCGAGAACGAGCCGATCGACTGGTCGCTCGGCCACGGCATCGCCCAGTACGTCACCCCTCCGGCGTAGCCGCCGCCCATGGCTCGGCGCCGCCGGCCTGCTCGCGACCGGCGGCCGTCCAGCCCCGTTCGAGCAGGTCGAAGACCACCGTCGCGGCCCCGCCCGGGTCGGCGTCCCGCTGGACGAGGTCGGCGGCTTCGAGCGCGAAGCGGGCCAGCGCGGCGCAGGCGAGGTCGCCGGCCGGCGCCCCGGTCTCCTCGGCGATGGCGCGCGCGAGGGCGCTCTCATGACGCGTCCACATGCGCCGCGCGTACGCGCTCAGCGCCGGGGTGTCCTCGACCATGCGCGCGAGGCGGGCACCCCGCTCGTCCGCGGCGACCTTGACCGCCCACTCCAGGACGTGCTCCCGCAGGGCCGCCGGGATCGACCGGCCGGCGGGGCGCTCGCGCACCGCCGCGACGAGCGCGGCCTCGAGGTCGGCGTCGAGGTCGAAGACCAGGGCCTCCTTGCTGGGGAAGTGCTTGAACAGGGTGGTCACCGCCACGTCGGCGGCCTCGGCGACGTCCTTGACGCCGACGTTGTCGTAGCCGCGTTCGAGGAACAGCCGCAGCGCGGCGTCGGCCAGCGCCTGGCGGGTCTGCGCCTTCTTGCGTTCGCGGCGCCCGAGGGGTTCGGTCACGGGCTCAGCCTACCGTCAACGCGCAGTTACTTCGAAAGGCTAGTCACTACACTTTCGAAGTGGATATGGTTTCCTGGTCGCGCGCCGGGCCTCCGGCGCGTTCCGAGACGAAGGGACCTTCGCGCCATGACCTCTCCCCGCATCGCCGTCGTCGGCGCCGGCATCGGCGGCCTCACCTGCGCCCGCACCCTCCAGCGGCACGGCCGGCAGGTCACCGTGTTCGAGCGCGAGACCTCAGCCCACGCCCGCCGGCAGGGCGGCATGCTGGACCTGCACGTCGACACCGGACAGGCCGCGCTGCGCGCCGCGGGCCTGTTCGCGGAGTTCGGCGCCCTGGCCCGCCCCGAAGGGCAGGAACTGCGCGGCCTGGACCCCTTCACGGGCGAGCTGATCTTCCACGAGCACCCCACCGACGGGCCGGGCAACGCGCCCGAGATCGACCGCGGCCAGTTGCGCGGCCTGTTCCTCGAATCCCTCGCCCCCGGCACGGTCCGGTGGGGACGCCCGGCCGCCGGGGTCACCCCGACCGGCGACGGGACCGCCCGCCTGCGCTTCGCCGACGGCACGACCGAGGAGTTCGACCTGGTCGTCGGCGCCGACGGCGCGTGGTCGCGGATCCGGCCCGCGCTCTCGGACGCCAGACCCGCCTACCTGGGCGACACCATCGTCGAGACCCGCCTCGACGACGCCGACACCCGCCATCCCGCGTCGGCGCGCCTGATCGGCAACGGCACCATGGTGGCCAAGTCCGGCCGCACCATGCTGTCGGCCCAGCGCAACAGCGGCGGCCACATCCGCGTCTACGCCATGCTGGAAGTCCCCCGGGACTGGCACGTCGCCGCCGGCGTGGACCTCGACGACGACGCCGCCGTGCGCCGCCACCTCCTCGCGGTGTTCGACGGCTGGCACGACAGCCTGCTCGACCTCATCCGCGACTCCGACGGCGGCTTCGCCAACCGGCCCCTGCACGTCCTGCCCGTCGGGCACACCTGGGACCACGTCCCGGGGGTCACGCTGCTCGGCGACGCCGCCCACCTCATGCCCCCGGCCGGCATCGGCGCCAACCTCGCCATGCTCGACGGCGCCGACCTCGCCGAGGCCGTCGTCGTCCACGACGGTCTGGACGAGGCGGTGCGCGCCTACGAGAACCGGATGCTGCCCCGGGCCGCGGCGGGCGCCCGGGCCTGCGCCGACCTGACCGCCGGCCTGGTCGCCGACATGGTCGTCAGCGCGAACGCGGCCCGCCGCTACCTCAACGAGCGCCTCCAGGCCGCCCGGCCCACCGGCTGAGCGGCGCCGGTGGGCCGGGACCTTCAGGAGGTGGGGTTCCGGGTGAGCAGGTGCGCCTTGAAGCCCGCGCCGTACGTGCCGGTGGGGGTGCCGGCGTAGTCCTCGATGAGGACGTTGCCCTGGCCGCAGCCCCACGGGTTCCAGGTCCAGGCGGTGTAGCCGACGCCGTGCGCGTCGGCCCAGGCCATGACCTGGTCGATGTAGTCGTGGGCGCAGGAGTTCTGGCCGATCTCGCCGGCGTGCACCGGCACCTGCGCGGCCACGGCCCCGACCTGGCTGTCCCAGCAGGAGACGCTGGAGCAGGAGTTGAAGTTGTAGGTGTGCCAGGCGGCCATGAGGTTGCCCGTCGGGTCGGCGGGCTTGTAGGTCAGCCACTGGCTCAGGTCGTTGGACCAGGCGAGCCCGCCGAGCATGATCACGTTGGTGGCTCCGGTGGCGCGCACCGCGTTGACCAGGGACTGCATGCCGGCCACCTGGTAGCCGATGCCGGTGCAGGTGCCGCCGTCGCGCCAGCAGGTCCAGGCGGCGGTGGCGTTCCAGTTGGCGGCGGCGTCCGGGTACGGCTCGTTGAACAGGTCGAAGACGACCGCGTCGTCGCCCTTGAAGGCGTTCGCCACGCCGGTCCAGAAGGTGGGCGCGTACTGGGCGTCGGGCATGGGCTTCTGGCAGGTCGCGGCGGTGTCGGAGCAGCCGGCGCCCTGGCCGGTGTACTGGCCGTGGCTCCAGTGCATCTCCACGATCGGGGTGATGCCGCCGGCGACGAGCAGGGCGACGTAGTCCTTGACGTTCTGCTGGTAGGCGGCGCCGCTGGGCGTGCCGGTGGTGCCGTTCCAGCACTCCTCGTTGAGGGGGACGCGCACGGCGTGGATGTTCCACGCCTTCATCGCGTCCACCGACGCCTGGTCGACGGGGCCGCCGTCCCACATACCCTTGCCCTGCACGCAGGCGAACTCGCCGCTCGCCCGGTTGACGCCGAGCAGCCGGTACGTGGCGCCCGTCGAGGTGACCAGCCGGTTGCCGGACACACGGAGGGCGGGGGCCGCGCCGCCGGTGGGCGGGCCGTCGTTGTCGGCCTCGGTGGCGGTGACCGTGACGGAGGGCAGGCCGGCGGAGGCGACGACGATCGGCCTGCTGCCGTTGGTCCGGTCGCTGTCCTCGGCGGCGCCGAGCGTCACCCTCTGCGGGGTGTTCCAGTCGGCGGTGGTGAAGGTCAGGGCGGCGCCGCCGGTGACGGTGATGTCGCCGTCACCGGCGCCGGCGGTGCTGGTGACGGTCACGTTGCCGGACGGCTGCGCCCGCAGGCGGACGGTGAAGGCGCCGGTGTTGCCCTCGGGCACGCTGACGCCGGTGGAGGAGACGACCAGGGCCTGCTGCGTGCCATCGCCGCCGTTGCCGGCACAGGAGACGGCGGGGGCGGTGTTGGCGCCGCCGGTGTAGGTGCCGTTGAAGCCGACGGTCCAGGTGGCGCCGGTGCCCTGGCGGGCGTTGTAGGACTCCGGTCTTACGGTGATGGCCGCGCCCGCCGGGGTGGGGACGGCGGGGGCCGGCACGCCGCCCCACATCTGGGTGATCACCTGGCTGTCCGGGAAGTCGAAGCCGAGGCTCCAGGTCGTGAGCGGGTCGCCGGTGTTGGTGACCGTGATGGTGGCGCCGAACGCGCTGCCGTTGTCCCAGCTCTTGGCGTACGAGGCCGTGCAGGAGACGGCGGCGCCGGCGGCGGCCGGGACGGCGGCGAGCCCGGACCCGGCGAGCAGGGCGGCGGCCGCCGCCGTCAGGACCCGGCGCCAGGTGGTGGTGCGAAGGATGGACATGGCGGTTCTCCGTGAGACCGGTTGGGTGGGAGCGCTCCCAAACGATCTCCTGAGCGGGGCCGCCGTGCAACGCTCCCCCGCCGGGCGGGCGAGGGCACCGGCACGGACCTCGGGCGGGAGGACGTACGGAGGTGAAACTTTCATCCGGGCGCCGCCCGGGGAAGGTCGTCACGCGCCGCCGACGCCGGGGCGTCCCCTTCACGCCGCCGCCTCTAGGGTGGGTGGTCGTGACGACTGAACGATGGACGCTGGGCGGCGACCTGGGTGTCGCCAGGATCGGCTACGGCGCGATGAAGCTGACCGGCTGGCCGAGGGGCGAGCGGCCCGGGCGGGAGACGGCCCTGGCCGTCCTGCGCCGGGCCGTGGAGCTCGGGGTGAACCACATCGACACCTCGCACTACTACTCCCGCGACGGGGTGGCGGCCAACGAGCTGATCCGCGAGGCCCTGTCCCCGTACCCGGACGACCTGGTGATCGTGACCAAGGTCGGGGCGCTGGTCGAGGGCGCCGACCTGGCGCGGCCCGCGGCGGAGAAGACCGGCCTCACCCCCGACGGCCTGCGCCGCGGCGTCGAGGCGAACCTGCGCTCGCTCGGCGTGGACCGCCTCGACGTGGTCAACCTGCGGATGGGCGACCTCGACCGCGACCAGGCCCCCTTGGCCGGACCGCTGGAGACGCTGCTCGCGCTGCGCGAGGAGGGCCTGATCCGCCACCTCGGCGTCTCCAACGTCACCGCCGCCGAGTTCGAGCAGGCCCGGACGATCGCGCCGATCGCCTGCGTCCAGAACCTCTACAACCTGGCCCGGCGCGACGACGACCCGCTGGTCGACGCCTGCGCGGAGGCCGGGATCGCCTATGTCCCCTTCTTCCCGGTCGGCGGGTTCCAGCCGCTCACCGCCGCGCGGCTGGACGCCGTCGCCGCCCGCCACGGCGCCACCGTGCCGCAGGTGGCGCTGGCGTGGCTGCTGGCCCGCTCGCCGAACATCCTGCTCATCTCCGGCACCGGCTCCCTGGCGCACCTGGAGGAGAACGTCGCCGCGGGCTCGCTGAAGCTGACCGCGGAGGACCTCGCCGACCTGGACTGAGCGGGCCGCCGGGGACGCCCGGGGGTCAGACCACCTCGAACGTGCTCATCATGGCCATGTCCTCGTGCTCCAGGTTGTGGCAGTGCATCACGTAGCGGCCCCGGTAGCCGGTGAACCTGGTGACGATCTCCACGGTCTGCGCCTCCCGCAGCTCGACGGTGTCCTTCCACTCCGGCGGCCCCGCGGGCCGCTCGCCGCCGACCGAGAGCACCTGGAACGGCGACAGGTGCAGGTGGACGGGGTGCGCCACGTCGCTGGTCAGCCGCCAGACCTCCACCTGGCCGAGCTTGGGCCGGGCGTCCACGCGGCGGGCGTCGAACGGCTTGCCGTTGATCAGCCAGCCGTTGTGGCCGTTCATGCTGCCGCTGCTGAACTCGAAGTCGCGGGTCACCGCCGCCCGCGCCGGGTCGAGCGGCTCCACCCGCGACAGCGTGGCGGGGATCGCCGAGTCGTCGCGGGCGTCGCGCTCGACGGTGAAGCGCATCACCCGCGCCTGCGGCCCCTCACCGAGGAGGTTGCGCAGCTCGACGTGCTCGCCCACGCGGTGGGCGGCGAAGTCGACGACCACGTCCGCGCGCTCGCCCGGCGCGAGCCGCACCCGGTCCGCCGGTCGCGGCGCGGCCAGCAGGCCCCCGTCGCCGCCGACGCGCACCAGCCGCCCGGCGGGCGCCAGGGCGAGCTCGTAGACCCGCGCGTTGGAGGCGTTGAGCAGGCGGAAGCGGTACCGGGCCCGGTCGACGCCGAGCGACGGCCACGGCGCGCCGTTGACGAGGATGACGTCGCCGAGCACGCCGCCCATGAACGCCTCCCGCGCGCCGGGCCCCTCGGGGCTCGCCGGGTAGGGCATGCTCCCGTCGGCGCCGAAGGACCGGTCGCAGATCATCAGCGGGATGTCCCGCTCGCCCGACGGCAGCGGCAGCGCCGCCTCCTCCTCGTCCCCGACCAGGAAGAACCCCGCCAGCCCGCGCCAGACCTGCGGGCCGGTGTAGTCCATGCGGTGGTCGTGGTACCACAGCGTGGCCGCCCGCTGGTCGAGCGGGAAGGCGTAGTCGCGGTGGCCGCCCGGCCCCACCAGGTCGGTGGGGTAGCCGTCGGACTCGGGCGGCGTGTGACCGCCGTGCAGGTGGGTGACGGTCGGCGCGCCGAGGGCGTTGGTGACGCGCACGACGGTCCTGCGCCCGGAGCGGGCCCGGATGGTCGGCCCGGGGAAGCGCCCGTCGTAGCCCCACACCCGCGTGCGCAGGCCGGGCAGGATCTGCGCGTCGGCCTCCCGCTGCACCAGCTCGTAGTAGTCGGTGGTGGCGTCGCTCCTGGCCGGGCGGGCCGTCACGGGCAGCGGCAGCGGCACGCCGTACGGCTTGGGCAGCGGCGCGCGGCTGGCCAGGACCTGGGGCAGCGGGGTGCGGCTCAGCAGCGAGCAGCCCGGCGCGGCCAGCGCGGCGGCCGTGCCGAGGCCGAGCAGGCGCAGGGCCCGCCTTCTGCTCATCGTCATGCCGGGGCCACCGGGGCGCGGTGATCCGTCGGGCTCGGTGGCGTCGTCATGCCGTGGCCGCCGGGACGCGGCGGGCCGGCCACACCTGGCCGAGCCGCATCATGCTCGCGCCGAACATCAGGACGCCGACCGGCACGTGCAGGACCTTGACGTGGCCCACGCCGAGCGCGATCTGCACCAGCGTCATCACCAGCATGGCGACGGCGGGCACGATGGCGGCCCGGCCCCGGGTGACGATCGCGGCCACCAGGTGCAACAGCACGGCGACCGCCACGACGATCGCCGTGGTGGCGTGCAGCGCCCGCCCTCCGGGCGAGGACAGCAGCAGCCCGGCGGTGACGGCCTGGGCCAGGACGGCCAGCGTCTGCAGCGCGATCGCGACACGCAGGAACATCGGTGTTTCCCCTCGGGCGGGCCGTGGCCGAGCGACGGCCTCGTGAACGTGACTCATGGCCCGTCATCGTCGCCCGCGGCGACGGGTGCGGGCGTCCGCCCACGGGAGGCTTTCGCCCCTACCGCACCGGGCCCGGTCGGGGGGCTCCGCGTACGACGGGGGCAGTAGTGCGCGCTACACCTTCGCGGCCGGGAGGCGAGGAACACGGCGACATTGCTCACAAGCGGACACGCATCAGATCATGACAAAGGAGTCGTCAGGTGTGCGCAGGCCCCGTTTCCGCACCTCACGGGAGGAGCAGGATGTGATCACACATTGTGCTTTGTAGTCATCCGGGGTGGATGGGGGATCAACCATGGCTTTGAGCCGTTTCGGGATTATGGGGGCCGGCGTGGCCGCCGCGCTGGCGGGCGGGATGACGGCGGGCCCGGCACTGGCCGAGACCTGCCCGGCGGCCACCACCTGCGACACCACGGTGGTGTTCGGCGTGTCGGCGGCGCAGGGCCTGGCGATCAGCGTCCCGGACGGGCCGGTCGGCATCGGCACCGGCGCGCCCGGCGACCAGATCAGCGGCCCCCTCGGCTCGGTCACCGTGTCGGACGCGCGCGCCGCGCTGAACGCCACGTGGGTGGCGACCGTTTCCGGCACCAGCTTCACCACCGGCGGCGGCAGCGGCGCCGAGACGATCCCGGCCGGCGCGATCTCCTACTGGTCGGGCCCCGCGACGAGCACCACGGGCGCGGGCACCTTCGTGCCCGGGCAGCCGAACGCCGCCTCCGCCGAGCATCTCTACGCGCCGTACACCGCGTTCAGCAAGACCAGCGGGGCCGGCAGCAACTCTTGCACCTGGAATCCCACCATCGTGGTCAACATCCCGGGCGGCGCGGTGGCCGGCACCTACACGGGCACGATCCGGCACTCCGTCGCCTGACGCCCGCCGCGCCGCGCTCCACCAAACCCGTTGCCCGCCGCCCCGTCATACCGCCATGGTCGAGCATGACGGTGACACGAGCCCTGCTCGCCTCCTACGAGCAGGACAGAGAGCACTTCACGCTTCGGCCGCCGCCTTGAGCACGCGCAGCAGGTCGTCGTGGCCCTGCCGGAGCTTGGCGTCGCTGTAGAAGAGCGTCAGCAGCGGACCGGACATGGACTCCTCGACGGTCACCCGGGTCCGCCCGTCCCCGGTCTCCTCCAGCCGCATCCGGTCGATGGCCTTGAAGCACCCCATCGCCACACCGGTCCAGGTGAGCTCCCGCTCGGGGTCGACCACGGCGAAGGTGGACCTGATCGCCGAGCCGCGGATGTTCCAGCGGAAGGTCGCGTCCGGCTCGATCTCGCCGAGTTCGACGACGTACGCGTCGGAGCGCCAGTCCGGCCAGTTGCGCATGTCGGCGAGCAGTCGCCACACCTTGCCGGCGGGCGCGTCCACGACGACGGACGAGGAGGACCGGACGGGCGCGTCGTCGTCGAGCCGGCCCTTCTTGGCGTACTCCTCGTGCAGGCGCTCGATCGACGGACCGGCGTAAAGAACCTTCATGACACCCTCCAGAGCGGCTCTCTTCGATGAGAGCAATGCTCTCGCAAGGCCGCGGACAAGTCAAGAGCAGTGCTCTTGAATAAGAGAGGAGCTCTTGGCCGCCGCGGAGGCATTAGGGATACCGTAAGGAATCCTTAAACGCGTTCGGGCAGGCTGAAGGCACAACGACGCAACACGACCGAGGGAGTGACAGATGGCCGGCAGGCTGGTGGTATCGACGTTCGTGTCGCTGGACGGTGTCATGCAGGGGCCCGGCGGCCCCGGCGAGGACGACTCCAACGACTTCCCGCACGGCGGCTGGCTGCCCCCGCACGTGGACGAGGGGTTCGGCCGCATCATGGGCAAGCAGCTCGACCAGGCCGCGAGCATGCTGCTCGGCCGCCGCTCCTACGAGATCCTGGCCTCGTACTGGCCCGGCGTGCCCGACGAGGAGGGCGGCGCCACGATCAACGGCATGCCCAAGTACGTCACCACACGGACCCCCATGGACGCCACGTGGAACAACACCCACGTCCTCGTGGGCGACGCCGCCCAGACCGTCGCCGACCTCAAGCGCGACACCGACGGTGTGATCCTCGTCCAGGGCAGCAGCGACCTCATCCGCACCCTGCAGCGGGCCGAGCTGGTCGACGAGTACCGGCTGCTCGTCTTCCCCGTCGTCCTCGGCGAGGGCAAGCGGCTGTTCGCCGAGGGCACCGCTCCGGCCGGGCTGCGGCTGACCGGTTCGTCCACCACCGGAGCGGGCGTCGTCTACGTCACCTACGAGTGGGCCGGCAAGCCCCTCTACGGCTCCGTCGCCTGACCTCGACGCCCAGCCCCCGTACGGCTCCGTCGCCTGACCTCGGCGCCGAGCCCACTACGTCTCCCGGCCTCGGCCGCGCAGCAGGTGCAGCGTCTCGGCCAGCCACCGCGGGTCCGGCAGGAGGCGCAGCATCTGGTCGATCTCCCGCTCGGCCCAGGCGCGGTGCCGCGGCTCGGCCTCCGGGTCGAGCGCGACACCGGCCTGCGTCAGCAGGAAGTTCAGCCGGGACGCCACCAGCATCGAGAAGTCGGCCGGCCCGGTGATCCGCCCGGGCCCGCCCTCGCGCACGTACGCGTCGTACATGCGGCGCATCGCGCCGAGGTCCGGGCCCGGCCCGTCGCAGAACCAGTCGAACAACGCCTGGGCCAGCTCACGCGCCGGCGCGGCCGGACCCAGGTTGTCCCAGTCCACGACCACCAGAGCGCCCCCGGGGCCGGCCAGCACGTTCTCCGGGTGCAGGTCGCGGTGGCACACGACGAGGGCCGCCGGGTCGGCCGGCGCCACCGCCGCGGCCAGCTCCGGCAGCCCGGCCAGCCGCCCGGCCAGCCGCTTCGCCCACTCCGCGTCCGACGCCGCCACCGGCTCCCACGCCCCGGGCGCGGGCACCCGGTCGTACCAGGGGTCGGGCCGCCCGCCACCCGCCTCGGCGGCCGTCGCCGGCGCGCACCGGTGCAGGCGCGCCAGTAACGCCCCCAGCTCGCCGGGCGTCGCCCGGTCCGCCGGATCCACCGGCCGCAGGTCCACCCACTCGTACAGGCGCAGCCATCCCCCGCCGGGCGCCGGCAGCAGGTGCCGTCCGGCGCGGTCGGGAAGGGCCGCCGGCATCCGCACGCCCGCTCCCGCCGCGCGCCGCGTGAAGTCCAGCTCCGCCTCCACCAGCGCCACCGACGGCGGCTCGGCGAAGATCTCCTTCAGCGCGTAGCGCGCCCCGCCGGTCTCCACCCGCCAGATCTGCCCGAGCGCGCCGCGCGGCCCCGCCGTCACCACCACGTCCGCGCCCCATCCGAACGCCTCCCGCGCCCGGGCGACCAGCTCCGGCGCCGCCTCCGGCCGGCGGTGCGCCGTCACCCCTCCCCCGCCGCCTCGCCCCGCCCCAGCTCGGCGAGCCGGGTCAGCGCCGGCAGCGCCCCCGCGATGGCCCGCCGCTGTTCGGGGGTGAGCCGGGCGACGAGCGGCAGCAGGTGGCGGGTACGGTCCTCGTGCCGCGCCCGGCCGATCCGCCGGCCCGCCTCGGTGATGTGCACCAGCACGGCGCGTCCGTCACGCGGGTCGGGGCGGCGCTCCACGAGCCCGTCGCGCTCCAGACGGGTGACGAGCTGCGTGACGGCCGGCTGGCTGACCTGCTCCGTCCTGGTCAGCTCGGTCAGCCGCATCGGCCCGTCGGCGAACGCGAGGGTGTCCAGCACCGACAGCGTCGTGAACGACAGCTTCTCCAGCACCGGCAGCCGGATGTAGAAGCGGTTGAAGTTCTCGATCGCCGAGGTGAAGGCGTCCACGTCCAGGTCGTCGGTCACGGTGTCCTGCATACTCCAGAATCGTCCCCGCCTCCAGCGGTTTCCCCGGGACGCACCAGCCCGCTCTCGTAGGCGAACACCACGGCCTGCACCCGGCTGGTCAGCCCCAGCTTCATCAGCACCCGCGACAGATGCGTCTTGACCGTCGCCTCCCCCAGGTAGAGCCGGGCGGCGATCTGCGTGTTGGTCAGGCCCCGCGCCAGCAGCCGCAGCACGTCCGTCTCCCGGCTCGTCAGCGACGCCAGCTCCGCCGTACGGTCCGGCGCGTCGCCCTTGCCGGGTTGTCCGGCGAACGCGGCGATGACGCGCAGCGTGACCCCCGGGTCGAGCAGCCCGCCGCCGGCCGCCACCGTCCTGACCGCCTCGACGAGCTGCTCCGGCGGCGACACCTTCAGCAGGAACCCGCTGACCCCGGCCCGCAGGGCCGCCGCCACGTGCTCGTCCTCGTCGAACGTGGTCAGCACCACGACCTTGCTGCCCGGATGCTCCGCCACCAGGCGGCGCGCCGCGGCCAGCCCGTCCATGCGCGGCATCCGCACGTCCATCAGCACCACGTCGGGACGCGTCCGGGCGACCAGGTCCAGCGCCTCCAGCCCGTCGGACGCCTCGCCGACGACCTCGATGTCCGGCTCCCCGCTCAGCACCATGCGCAGCCCGACGCGGACCATCGCCTCGTCGTCGACCAGCACCACCGAGACCGTCACGCCGTCGTCCTCTCCCACGTCCTGGGCAGCGGGAAGCGGGCCCGCACGGCGAAGCCGCCGTCCGGCTCGGGGCCCGTCCGCAGCGTGCCCTGCACCATCGCCAGCCGCTCCCGCATGCCGACCAGGCCGTGGCCACCGCCCGCTGTCCGGCCCGCCGCCGCGCCCGCCGTCACGGACGCCGTCCCGCCCGCCGTCCCGCCCGGCGACGGGATCGCGGGCCGGCCCGCCGCCGGGGCGCTCCCGGGGGCGGGATCGTTGCGCACCTCCAGCAGCAGCGCCTGACCCTCGCGGCCGAGCACGACGGTCGTGGGCGCCGCCCCGGCGTGCCGCAGCACGTTCGTCAGCGCCTCCTGCAGCACCCGGTACGCGGTCAGATCCAGCACCGGGGGCAGCCGGGGCAGGTCCGCCGCGACGTCCAGCCGCACCGGCAGCCCGGCGGCCCGCACGTCCCCGACCAGCTCCTCGACCCGCTCCAGCGACGGCACCGGCGCCGTCTCGCCGCCGTCCACCCGCTCGCGCAGGATGCCGACCAGGCCGCGCATCTCCTCCACCGTCTGCCGGCCCAGCCGTTCCAGCCCGGCCACGACCTCCTGCTCGGCCGGCCGGTCCGCCAGCAGCCGCCGCAGCCCGCCGAGCTGGAGCGTCATCACGCTCACCGAGTGGGCCACCGCGTCGTGCACCTCGCGCGCGATGCGCGTGCGCTCCTGCGCGACGGCCGCCTGCGCGTTCGCCTCCCGCTCGGCGTCCAGCGCCGCCGCCAGCTCGGCCAGGCGCACCGCCCGCTCGCCGCTGCGCCGCGCCAGCAGCCCCATCGACCAGCCCGGCAGCAGCACGGCCGGCACGAAGAACAGCTCCCACGCCGAGCCGCCGGCCGCGATCGACACGACGGTGAACGACACGGCCGCCACGCCCAGCGCGACGGCCGAGCGACGCGGCGGCTCCCGCCACCCCACCCACGCCACCACGCCGATCAGCCCGATCATGCCCGCCCCGCCCATGCCGGGGCCGTCGAAGACGACCACGCTCAGCGGCAGGCACACCGCCGCCGCCACCGCGCCCGCCAGCGGGGCCCAGGCCGCCAGCACCACACCGGCGGCCAGCAGCACCCCCGTCACCCAGGTGGCCGTCGCCGCCGCGCCGAACCCGTCGTCCAGCCGCGTCTCCAGCACCGCCAGCACCCCGATGACCGGCCCGAACACCAGCGGTATCAGGCGGGGGTCGGGCAGCCGTCTCGTCGTCATGGCCACCGATCGTAACCAGGGCCGCCGCCCGGCGGCTCCGCCGGGCGGCGGACCCGTCCCGCCCCGCGGGTCCGCCATGAGGGGGACCCGGCCGCTCCGCCGTCCGCCGGGACGCCGAGGGACGACGGTGCGAAACGGCGGACGCGCCGCGCACGGCCCCGACGCGACAGTGGTCCACGTCAACGAGACGCCACCCCTCACCGGAGGTACGACATGACCGCCTTCTCCCCCGCCGCGAACCCCACCGGCCCCGCGAACAACCCCACGCACAGCCATGCGAACGGCGCCTCGACCAGCCCCGCGAACGGCGACGCCGGCGCGCCGGGCGACACCGGACGCCCGGCCCGCGTGCTGCGGCGCGTGGCCGCCGGCGCCCTCGTCGCCGGGCCCGCGCTCATGCTCGCCGGGATGATGGCCTGCCCGCCGCAGGCGTCGGACTCGGCGGCCGACTACATCACCTCGCTGGCCCGCGACACGTTCCCGACCGAGCTGTCGGCCATGCTGCTGCACTACGGCCTCCTCGCCGGGGCCCTCGGCGCCCTGGCCGTGCCCGGCCTGGTGCGCGGCCGCAAGGGCGCCTGGCTCACCCTGTTCGGCGCGCTGGCCACCGTGATCGGCCTGCTGAACGTCTCCGGCGCCGTGCGCGACGACTGGTGGCGGATGGTCACCGGGCGGCAGCTTCCGCTCGACGTGGCCGTCCGCATCTCCGACACGGTGGACGGCTCGGCGTTCATGCCGCTGTGGAGCGGCACCGAGATGCTCGCCTTCCTCGGGCTGCTGGCGCTGTCGGCCGGGCTGGCGCGGGCGGGGGTCGCCGGCTGGTGGCTGACCGCCGTCTACCTCGCCGCGTTCGCCGGGATGACGGTCATCCCCGTCCAGCTCACCTATGTGGTGGGTGCCGCGTTCACCCTGCTGTTCCTGCCGCTGGCGGTCGCCGGGGTCCGGCTGTTCCAGCGCGACCGCGCCGCCGCGTGAGGCTCCGCCGGGAGCCCGGGGAAGCGTGATCACGCTGGAGCCCGATCCGGGGTACGCTGCCGGGCGTGCGGCGAATGATCATCTCTCGGAGGGTGGGGCTCGCCCTCGCGGCGGTCGCGGTCGCGGCGGCGATCGTCCTGATCGTCCGTTCCCGCCGCCGCCCGGCGCTCCCCGCTCCCGTACGGCACGAGCACGAGCACGCGCCCGCCGAGCCCGCGCCCCCCGCCGGCCGGCCGGTGGACCGGTGGCCCCCGGCCCCGGTCCTCGGCACGCCCACCGCCGAGGACCTCGCCCGCTACGCCGCCGCAGGGCCGCCCACAATCCCGGCGTTCCTCCAGGGCGGCCACGACCGCCCCGCCAGGGAGCCGCTGGACGCGGCCACCCGCCGCCGCCTGATCCGCTGGGCCGCCGTCGCCCTGGCGCTCTGCCTGGTCGCCGGCGGCGGCCAGCTCGTGGAGTCGGCGGTCTTCTCCAAGCAGCCGGGCCTCTCCCAGGACAAGCCCTGCTCCACGGACCCGCCCGGCGCCGACTGCCTGTTCGCGGAGCTGCGTGAAGGAGGGACGGCATCCGGCCCGGTGGAGCCGGACCCGGAGTCGTGGACGGCTCCCGACCCGGACTGCCACCCCGGGAGCCGTGCGCTCCCCGCGCTCGCGCCGGACGCGAAAGTCACCCGGGCGGTCCACCGGCAGTGGCGGCGCATCGAGCGATGGCTGAAGACCCACGCCCCGAAGAGCCATCGGACGCTCGCCGGGCCCGCCGAGCCCGCCACGGTCGCGGCGGTCGAGGCCCGGATGGGCCGGCGCCTGCCCGCCGACCTGCGCGCCTCGCTCCTGCGGCACGACGGGGCCGTCACCTCGAAGGACACCTGGGGTTTCGGCTTCCTCGGCAACACCAGCCTCAGCGTCCGGGAGATGCTCGACACCTGGCGCGGCCTCTGCGACGTCGACGGCCAGGACTACGGCGGCGAGGAGTCGGACCCGCGCTCGGAATGGTGGGACGGGCGCATGCTCCCCGTCGGCTCCGACGGAACCGGCAACCACCTCGTCGTCGACTCCGTGCGGCACGACGTCGGCGACACCGACAACGAGGGCACCATGGACTTCACCCCCGGCGGTGTCCGCGTCCGCTCCTACCACACCCTGCTGAAGGCCACCGCCGACGCCCTGGAGAAGGGCCGAGCCATCGGCTACTGGAAGCCCGAGGTGGTCGCCGGCGAGCTCGAATGGACGGTGTTGCCCAGCTGAGCCGTACCGCCAGCCTTTACGTCGTAGATTCGCCCCCTCACGCCCGGTGATAACGATTGGCTGTGAACCGGGCCCGCGATACGACGGCCTTACGCCCGGCATGGAACGCTACATCCCTGCATCGACCGAGGATCGGATGGGGATCAGGTGACATCGGGTTTCCTCCCGCCGGCGGCACGCCGGCGTCCCGGACGGAGGCCGCTCGTGGTGGCGGCGGTCATGGCGGTGGCCCTCGCCCTGGCGAGCTGCTCCCCCGGCGGCGGCACGGGCGGCGCCACCGGCGGCACGCCCCCGGCCGGGCGGGCGTCCGCCGCCCCGCCGCCCGAGCACGGCGCCATCGCCGAACCCCCGCCCGTGGACGCCGGCTGGCCGCGCTGGGGCTTCACCCACACCGGCGTCAGCGCCAACAACGTCACCCCCGACTTCGAGCGGACGGTCGCCGGGACGCTGGCCCGTACCCCGATGCTGCAGAACCAGCACATCATGGGCTTCGGCGCGCTCAACCCCGAGCCGCGACCCGGCGAGTTCTTCTGGGAGGACCTCGACAGCCGGCTCGGCCTCATGCGCGAGTCCGGCGCCACGCCGGTCCTCACGCTGTGCTGCGCCCCCGACTGGATGAAGGGCGGCCCCGAGGGCCCGACCGAGGAGTCGGCCTGGAAGCAGCACCTGGAGGACGCCCCGTACCCGGAGCACTACGACGACTTCGCCCGGCTCGCCGCCGCCGTCGCCACCCGCTACACCGACGTGAAGTACTTCATGGTGTGGAACGAGCTCAAGGGCTTCTGGCGGGACCACTCCAAGCCCGCCGACTTCAAGGGCTACACCGAGCTCTACAACAAGGTGTACGCGGCGGTGAAGGCGGCCCGGCCGGACGCCCAGGTCGGCGGGCCGTACATCGGGTTCGACAGCGACAGCGAGGGCGCGTCGGAGCTGCGCGGCCCCTGGGGCGTGGTCAACCAGAACGCGCTCGACGCCTTCGACTACTGGTTCAAGCACAAGAAGGGCGCCGACTTCGTCGTCGTGGACGGCGCCTCCCCCACCGAGACCCACGAGCTGCGGCCGGACGAGTTCGGCGCCCTGGGCAAGTTCGGCGCGGTCACCGCGTGGCTGCGCGAGCGGACCGGCGACCTGCCCGTCTGGTGGTCGGAGTGGTACTTCGTGCCGGAGGACGGCACCACCTGGGACGAGCCCAGGCGGCTGGCGGTGCAGGCCGTCTCGATGATGGAGCTCGCGCGCGCCGGCGTCGCCACCGCCCTGTACTGGAACCCGCAGGCCAAGGACGGCCCCTGCGTGGGCTGCATGTGGGCTCCCCGCACGGGCGAGCCGCAGCCCAGCGGGACACTGGTCGCCGAGTTCGCCCGCTGGTTCCCGGCGGGGGCCGAACTGGAGGCCGTCGCCTCCTCCGACCCCCGGGTCCGCGTGCTGGCGCAGCCGCGCGAGCTGCTCATGGTCAACACGGCGGACGCGCCGGTCTCCGCGACCGTGGACGGCCGGCAGGTCTCGCTCCAGCCGTACGAGATCAGGTGGAGCGCCCGCTGACGTCCGCACCGGCCCTCCGGGAGCCGGTGAGCGGAATGTGCGGGTACGAGGCGGTTTCCGGGTTCCGCGCCGGGGAAGCACACAAGGTGCCGGGGTATGTTCAGGGCCTCGGCGAGACCTGCAGCGACTGACGGGAGCGTGCAGCGTGGAGGTCACCGGCATCATCTCCGCCCTCATCATCGGGCTCATCATCGGAATCGTCGGGCGGCTCGTCGTACCGGGCCGCCAGAACATCCCCATCTGGCTCACCATCGTGATCGGCATCGTCGCGGCGCTCATCGGCACCGCCATCGCCGGCGCGCTGGGCGTCGCCGCGACCAAGGGGATCGACTGGATCGAGCTGATCATCCAGGTCGTGCTCGCCGCCCTCGGCGTGGCCCTCGCCGCGGGGGTGTACGCCAAGCGGCACGTGTAGCGGTTCACAGCGGTACGGCGCGGCGTCCTCGCGGGGCGCCGCGCCACCGCCCGCCCGGTCCACGCGACCGCGCCTTCGCCGCCGCACTCAACGACCGGTACAGGACAGCCCGCGTCCACGTTCATGGGGACCAGGCAACTGCTGCCGACGCGGCCGCGTCTAACAGCGGTGAAGATGATCAATCGATGGGCCCTGGCATGCTTGTGTGCGGCAGTCGCGGCTTGCTCCGGCGCCTCAGAGCCCGCGCGGGATCCGTGGGCGGCCCCCGGCCCGTGCCCCGCGGCCGGAGGCGAGATCGAGCTCACCGGTCCCGCATACCTGGACGCCGGTGGTCACACCGACGTCACTTCCGTGGCGTTCGGCAGGCTGAAGGGCGAGCCGATCGCCATCTCCGCGGGCGAAGAGGGCACCGTCCGGTTCTGGAGCCTGCCAGGGTTGCAGCCCGTGGCCGAGCCGCTGGAGGGCACCGCGGCCACCGCGGTGGATCTGGGAGGAGGCCGGACCGGGGTTGTCACCGAGGGGACCTACGGTGGACGGCTGTGGGATCTGACCAGCCGCCGCGTACTGATGCGCTTCCCGAAGGAGACGGCCTACGCGGTCGGCACCTTCCGCGGGATCGAGGCGCTGTTCGTCAGCCACGGGAGCACCGTCCGCGTCGTCGACCCGCGCACTCGCGCCCTGCTGGAAACGCTCCCTATCCCCGGCGCGGACATGATGGCCGTCGGGCAGCTCGACGGCCGCCCGGTCCTGGTCTCCGGCGGCGGGTCGTACAGCCAGGCCGAGCTGGACCTGTGGGACCTCACGTCCCGTCGCAGGATCGACCGGGATCTCTTCCTCGATGACTGGGAGGAGGAGGACGCCCATCCCGACGGGCTGGTCATCCGCCAGATCGCGGGCAAGCCCCTCCTCTGGGCCTCACACGGCGAGACCCGGGTCGACCGCTGGGACCTGAGCCGCGAGCAGGATCCGAAGACCGTGCTGAGGGTTGAGGGAGACGCGCGAAGGGAGGGAGGGAGCTACCGTTCCATAGCCGTCACCGATGTCGACGGCCGCCTGACGCTCGCGGCCGGTGGCTCCCGGCGTGACGAGCACAGATCGTCGCCCAACTCCATCGACCTGTTCGACGCGACGACCGGCGAACGTCTCGGACCCCTGCGGGGCCACGACGGAGAGATCACCGCTCTGGCGGCCGGGCGGCTGGACGGGCGGCCCGTGCTGCTCAGCGGCAGCGGCGACAACACGGTCCGGCTGTGGGACCTGTCCTCCCGGCGGCAGATCGGCGGCCCCACTCCCGGGGGGCCGGTCGACGGTGTGCAGTTCGCAGCGGTTGCCCAGGTCGGCGGCGAGCCGGTGGTCGTGACGGGTGAGGAGAGGGGCGTAGTGCGGACCTGGGACGCGAGCACGGGCAGGCTTACCGGCGCTCCCATGATGGGGCGGAGCCCCCAGGCGGACCAGGTGGGACTCACCTCGCTGGTGACGGCCGATCTGGGCGGCGTCCCCGTGGCGGTGGCCGGCGAGCAGGGCGGCATCAGGATCTGGGATCTCAGGACCTCGACCGAGGTGGGGCGGCTGCCCCTCCGGCACGCACAGTCGGTGGACAGGCTGGTGCTCGTGCAACGGGACGGTCAGCCTCTGGTCACAGCCTCCAGCGGCAACGTCCTGTACACGTGGGACCTGCGGACCCGGCGATTGATCGACACGTTCGACCCCGGGGCCAAGGAGTCGGCGTCGGCTCTGTCGCTGATCGACGGGCGCGCCGTGTTCGCCGCATGGGACCCAGGGCAGCGGCCGGGAAAGGTCAGGATCTGGGATGTGGCGGGTCGGCGCCGGCTCTCCTCCTTCACCGTCGTCTCACCGGAGGAGGACGTCCCACCAGGGATGGACTTCTCCATCGCGGGGCTGGGGTTGTTCGGATGCGCGCCCGCCGTCTTCGCATCCGGCCAGAAGATTGTCCGCGTCCTGGACGCGCGCACCGGTCGCGACCTGGCGCCGCCGCTGCGGGTCGAGCCTCGCGACGAGGCGTTCAGCTCGCGGCTCCACGACGGGACGGTGACGACCGTCCACGGAAGAAGCGTCGTGCTCGTGTCGTTCTCCCCGGATGAGGACTCGCAGCTGTGGGACCTGACTGCGCGCGAACCGCTCTCCCCACGCATCCGGGGCGTGAAGGACCACGCCTTGGCGACGGGCGCTCATGTGGTCGTCACCAACGGGCCCGGAGAGCGAGTGCATCTGTGGCGCCTCACGCCTTGACAACGGCGTGACCACCTCCGCGTCGTCCGTATGATCGCGGTCAACCGCTGGACTGACCGCGTCAGGGCGCGATGTCCCCGGCAGGCAGGATCACCGCGGACGGGTGCCCGGGGTCGTGGTGGACGGCCTGGTCGGCGGCCCGGAGGGTGGTGGCGGTGGCGTGCGGCTCGCCCGTGCCGGGATTGCGGGCGTAACGGGGGAAGGCGCCGCTGGAGACCTGCACCCGGATGCGGTGGCCGCGCCGGAAGCGGTGGGCGGCCGGCCAGAGCCGGACACCGGCGCGGGTGAGCGTGGTGGCGCCGGACAGGCTCGTCAGGCCGTCGCACACGTTGACCGAGCGGCCGTCCGGGCCGACGTCGCAGAGCCGGACGAAGACGTCGGCGTGGGCCAGGCTGGAGCGGAACCAGATCTCGGCGCCGATCTCGCCGACCACCTCGACGTCCGCGTCGAGCACCTCGGTGGTGTAGGTGAGCACGTCCGCCCGGGCCTCCAGGGCGGTGTTGTCGGCGCGGCCGCCGCCGGACATGCGCACGCCGCCGACCGCCGGCGTCGGGTCGGCCGGGTCGTAGCGGTACCGGTCGGGCTCCGACCCCGGCGGCGGAGCGGCGGACAGGCCGCCGTCCGGCTGGAGGTGGAGGCGCCGCTCGGGGTAGCCGTCCGGCGGCCAGGAGGAGAAGTCCCGCCACGTCTCCTCGCCCGTCACGTACAGGCGGACGGGCGCGCGTTCGGGTGGCCGCTCGCCGCGCGCGCAGGCGAGCCCGAACTCGACGGCCTCGATCACCGCGGTGTTCGTGAACGACGCGTGCGTCCACGGCCCGACCGTCAGCCGGGCCGGCCGGCCCGCCTCCTGGAGGGCGCGGAAGTCGCGGAGCTGGCCGGGCAGGAAGATGTCGTACCAGCCGGCGATCGAGCTGACCGGCACGCTCGTCGCGGCCACCCGGTGCCGGTGGTCGAGGCCGGCCCAGCGCGGGTCGCCGGCGGGGCGGGCGAGGACGTCCTGGATGTAGGCCGAGCGCCGGCCGACGGCGACGACGTCGGCCCGGTTCAGCGGGAGCGTGGACAGCGCGCGCCGCACCCTGCGCGTCTGGAACGGCCGGCGGAGCAGCGCGCCGCGGCGTTCCTGGACGGCGATCAGCGCGCCCCACTCGAACGGCGTCTCCAGCGACAGCCCGTCCTCGCGCAGGAACTCCAGCGTCAGGGCCGACTCGCTCACCTGCGGGATCATGGCCTTGACCTGCGGCGGCAGCCGGTCGGCCACCGCCCACTGGACGTAGCCCAGGTAGCTCATGCCGACCAGCACGATCGAGCCGCCGGACCACGGCTGCGCGATCAGCCAGTCCAGCGTCGCCAGGCCGTCCTCGCGCTCCTGCCGCAGCGGGTCGAACGCGCCGCCGGAGCCGAAGCCGCCGCGGGTGCTCTGGATCAGCACCTGGTAGCCGCGTTCGGCCAGCGGCCTGGCCAGGACCTGGGCGAGCAGCCCGCGCCTGCCGTACGGGCAGCGGATCAGCGCGGTCGGCAGCGCCTCTCCCCCGGCGCGCGGCGCCCACCGGTCGGCCAGCAGCTCGACGCCGTCACGCATCGGCACGCGCAGGTCACGCCGGACGGCGAGGTCGCGGGTCAGCGGCGGGGGAAGCTCCAGCCTGCGCTCGATGAGGCGACTGATCAGGTTCATCCTCACCCTTCCGATGGTGGGCACCTGTCCTTGAAAGATCAAGTGTCCTGGGGACGTCGTGCGCGGCTGGGGCCGGCGGGACCGGGTGACGCGCCGGTCGTCTCACCCGAGGAGCTCGGCCGCGTAGAGGGCGTAGACGGCGGCGACCCGGAACAGCTCCCGCTCGTCGACGTACTCGTGCGGGCCGTGGGAGACGTCCAGGCGGCCGGCGCCGAACCCGAAGGCGGGGATGCCGAGCTGGTCGTACCAGCGGGTCTCCAGGATGCCGCCGCACATCTCGAAGGTGGCCGGCCGGTCGCGGACCTCGCCGACGCAGCGCGCCAGCGCGAGCCCCGCCGGGTGGTCGGCCGGGGTCCCGGCGGGCGGCTGGAACTGGGTGACCTCGATGGTGACCTTCGCGCCTGCCTCGGCCGCCGCGTCGCGGATGATCGTGGTCATCCGGTCCAGTTCGGCGTCCAGGTCCTCCTCGGGGTTGAACCTGCCGTCGACGGTGAACCAGGCGTCGGCGGGCACGACGTTGAAGTTCGACCCGCCGCCGCACAGCCCGCCGACGACGACCATCGACCCCTTCGGGTCGGCGGGGTCCATGGGGTGGCCGGTGGGCCGGCCGGCCATCTCCTCGGCGTAGGCCAGCAGCGGCCGGGCCACGTGGACCATGTGGGCGAAGGTGTTGGTGCCGAACGTGGCCTGCCCGACGTGCGCCTCCCGGCCCTCGAAGCCGACCTTGAGGCTGATGGCGCCCCGCGCGGCGTTCCAGATGGTGCCGCCGCTGGGCTCTCCGGTCACCATCGCCAGCGCCGACGGGTCGATGAGGCCGTGGTCGCGCAGGTGCCCCGCGCCGGCGACGCTGCCGGTCTCCTCGTCCGGGACGAGGTGGATCACGATCCGGCCGTCACGGACGAGTCCCAGGTCCTTGGCGGCCGCCGCCCCGTAGAGCATGCTGACGATGCCGCCCTTCATGTCGGCCGTCCCCCGGCCGATCAGCCTGCCGTCCTGACGTCGCAGGGTGAACTGCCCGCGGTTCTGGACCGGCACCACGTCGTAGTGGCCGTGGAAGTACAGCAGCCTGGCGCCCGCGCCGGCGCTGCCGCGCACGATGGAGGGCTCCTCCAGGGTGTGCGGGCCGGTGATCTCGATCAGTTCCGGCTCCAGGCCGAGGCGGCGCATCTCCTCGGCCAGCAGCCGCGCGCACCGGCCCAGCCCCACCCCGGGCGGGTTCTCGGTCGGCTCGGCGACGAGGCGGGCGAGGAAGTCCGTCATCTCCTCGGCTCGCGGCTCCAGCCATGCGTCGACCAGCTCGGATCGGGCGCTCATCGGTGTCTCCCCTCACGGTCGGACCCGCGGCCGAAGACCGGCCGCCCGGCCCCTTTCTCTCGGCAATTTTAATTCAAGGGATGTATTATCCGATTTCCTCTTTCCACGTAATATGACGCGTGTGAGTAATAATGATGCGCTAGATGCCATTGATCGCGACATTTTGTTTCATCTCCGCCGCGACGGGCGGCTGTCGAACGTCGACCTCGCGTCCCGGGTGGGGCTGACGCCCCCGCCGTGCCTGCGGCGGGTGAAGCGACTGGAGGAGCGGGGGGTCATCTCCGGCTACCGGGCGGTCGTCGACCCGGCGGCCCTGGGGCGCAAGACGGAGGTGATCGTGTCCGTCGAGGTCGCCGTCACCGACGTCACCACCCTGCGGCAGTTCGAGGCGACGGTCGCCTCGTTCGAGGAGGTCCTCGAGGTACGCCGGGTGTTCGGCGTGCCCGACTACTTCCTGCGGGTCGCCGTCGCCGACGCGGACGCCTACTCCGTCTTCCAGATGACCCGGCTCGTCACCATCCCCGGAGTCAGCCGGGTGATCTCCCACCAGACCATGGAGGTCATCAAGTCCGAGAGCTGAGACCCCGAGCCTCGGGCGGTTGTCCGCGCTACCGGCCGAACAGCTTCGCCGCGTTGTCGTGGCATACGGCCCGCAGCCAGTCCTGTCCGAGCCCCAGCCGTTCCAGGGCCCGCAACTGGTGCAGGTAGGGGTAGGGGATGTTGGGGAAGTCGGAGCCGAGCAGGATGCGGTCGCCCAGTGCGGCGAGCCTTGGCAGGGCCCGGCGGGGGAACGGCGTGAACGCTTCGGCGAAGTCGGTGAACGCCATCGTCGTGTCCAGCCGCACCTCGTCGTACCGGTCGGCGAGGCCGAGGAAGTCCTCGTACTCGGGCATGCCCATGTGCGCGACGATCAGCCGCAGCCGGGGGTGGCGCGCCAGCACACGCGCCACGGGCTCGGGGCCGGTGTGCTCGCCCGGCGCCGGCCCGGAGCCGCAGTGCATCACCACGGGGACGCCGGCCTCGGCCAGCAGCCCCCATGCCGGCTGGAGTCGCTCGTCGGCCGGATCGTACGCTCCCACCTGCACATGAGCCTTGAACACGCGCGCCCCCGCTTCGACGGCCTCGCGGACGTAAGTCCCGACGTCCGGCTCGGGGTAGAGGGTGGCGGTGTGCAGGCAGTCGGGGGTGCGGCGGGCGAAGTCGGCCGCCCACCCGTTCAGCCACCTGGCCATGCCGGGCTTGTGGGGGTAGAGCATCGCGGTGAACGCCCGGACCCCGAACTCCCGCAGCAGAGCCGTCCGCTCCGCCTCCTGCCCGCGGTAGGTGATCGGCCAGGTCATCCCGCCGATCAGCGGCCCGTTGGCGTCGAAGTAGTCCCAGACCTTGCGCAGGACCCGCTCGGGCATGAAGTGGGTGTGCACGTCGATCAGCCCGGGAAGACCGAGCCCGTCCCAGAACCGGCGGACCTCGCCGGCCTCCTCGCCCACGGCCGCGCGGGTGGAACTCATCCGGTACCGCCTCCCTTGAACGCTTCGCAGCTATCACAATGCCGGAAACGCCGGGCGGACCGCGCGGATGCGCTCGCGCGCATCAACGTCCGCCGGCCGCCGTCCTCCCGGCAGATTGGTCGTGTACTCCGAAGAGGACCAGCAGAATCGTCAGCCGGCCAGGCGTTCCATCAGCAGGAAGGCGCCGATGGCGATCATCATGGCGCCCGAGGCCCGGGTGACCGTCCGGGCCGCCGAGGGCCGGGTCCTCAGGACGGTGCGCGCGAAGACACCGACGGCGAGGTACACCAGAGCGCAGGCCGCCATGTGCACCGTACCGAGCAGCCCGGTCTGCGCGGCGACGGGCCAGCCGCCGGTGGTGTCGACGAACTGGGGGAACAGCGAGAAGTACAGCAGCAACGCCTTCGGGTTCAGGCCGCTGGTCCCGGCTCCTTTGAGCATGATCCGCGCATGGGAGGAGCCCATGGCCTCCCCCGAGGCGGCCACGGCGGCCGGCCGCCTCAGCACGCCCCAGCCCAGCCACACCAGGTAACCGGCCCCGGCGACGGTCAGCGCGGTGAGCACGGTCGGCGAGCTCGCCACGATCACCACCAGGCCCGCGACCGCGAGCAGCGTATATCCCGCGTACCCGGCGATCAGCCCTGCGACCGCCGGGACGACCGACCGCTCCCCCAGGCCCGCCGCGATCGCGAAGGCCCAGTCCGCGCCCGGGGTGAACACCAGCAGCAGATCCACCGCCAGGAAGGCCGCCAGCGTGGTCGCGTCCATCGAACCTGTCCCTCTCACCCGTTTTGCTATGCGAGGAACGCTATGACGGATATGCCCGAAAGTGTTGCCGTATTTACCCCATGATCGGCTCTGGAGGGGGAGAATCTCCCCATGGATGCCCTTGATCGGAGAATTCTTACCGAGCTGCAGCAGGACGGCCGCCTCACCATCACCGAACTCGCCGCCCGCGTGCAGCTGAGCGTCTCCCCCTGCCACCGCCGCCTGCGCGACCTCGAACGAGAGGGCGCGATCCGCGGCTACCGCGCCGTCGTCGACCCGGCCGCCGTCGGCCTCAACTTCGAAGCCCTCGTCTTCGCCACGCTGCGCTGGGAGAACCCCGACACCGTCAACGCCTTCGAAGAGGCGGTGACGGCCGTCCCGCACGTGCTCCAGGCGCAGCGCCTCTTCGGCGAACCGGACTACCTCCTCCGAGTCGCCATCACCGACCTCGCCGCCTACCAGCAGCTCTACGACCAGCAGCTGGCCCGACTGCCCGGAGTCCAGCGGCTGACGTCCACCCTCGTCATGAAACACGTCATCGCCGACCGCCCGCTTCCCGAGTAGCCGGTCAGGGACGCCACGCGTGTCGGTCAGGGGTGCTTCGGGCATGCAGGCCCTGCTCCACACTTTGCGCACCACAGCCCGGCTTGATCGGTTTCGTGCCGTCGAGGCTGAGCCGCGGTGCCGACGACGCCGCACACGGCTGCGGCGACGACCGACCACCGCGGTCATCCGTCATCTGCTGTCAGCTGTCAGCTGTCACGTGGGCTTCATCGGGACGGCGACACGAGGCCGGCGTCATACGCGGCGATGACGAGCTGGACCCGGTCGCGGGCGCCCAGCTTGGCCAGCAGGCTCGCCACGTGCGCCTTGGCGGTGCCGGGGCTGATGTGCAGGCTCGCCGCGATCTCGGCGTTGGCCAGGCCGCGGCCGACGAGGGTCAGCACCTCGCGCTCGCGCCCGGTGACACCGGCGAGCTCGCGCGGGCGCTGGACGTCGCCGAGCCCATGCGGGTCTCGGTGGACCCCTCGCGTGCGCCGGGCGGCGGCGGGGCGGGCCGCGAACTCCTCGATGAGGCGGCGGGTGACCCCGGGCGCGATGAGCGCGTCCCCGAGGGCGACCACGCGGACGGCGGTCAGGATGTCGTCCAGCGCCATGTCCTTGACGAGGAACCCGCTGGCCCCGGCCCGCAGCGCGGCGTAGACGTTGTCATCGTCGTCGAAGGTGGTGAGGATCACGACCCGCGTCGCCGGCGCGCCCGAGGTGATCATCTGGGTCGCCTCGATGCCGTCCATGCCGGGCATGCGGATGTCCATCAGCACCACGTCGGGGCGCAGCTCCCTGGCCAGCCGTACGGCCTGGGCGCCGGTACCGGCCTCTCCCACCACGTGCGCGTCCGCCGTACTCTCGATGACGGTGCGCAGGCCGGCGCGGACGAGCGGCTGGTCGTCGGCGAGCACGACCCGGATCGCCACCTCCCGGCCCGCCGCTCCTTCCTGACCTGCCGCTTCCTCGCAGGCGGTCACGGGGTCCGCTCCGGAACCGGCGGCGGTGCGGCGTGCCGCCCGGGTGAGGGGCAGCGCAGCGGCGGCGCCCGCCGTACGTCCACGCGTTGCGGCAGAGAGGGACGGGGCGGGTCATGGAGCACGCGGTCGATCGTAGCCATCACCCGCCGGTCGGACATCGGCCCGAGGGCGTACGCCTGCAGGCAGACTCCCCGCACCTTGAGCCGCGAGGACGCCACGACCTTCGCCCCCGCGATGCCGACCGGTCGATCGAGGGACGCAGACGCCTTCGAGGCCGAGGGGCGCGGCCGTCGCGGAGGAAGGCGGCTGACGTCGGCAGGACGCCGTGCGCACCACTGGCAGGAGGTGTGTGGCCTGCGCTCTCCGGCCGGTCGTCAGGGACCACCTGCCCCAGGGATCATCGCTACTCAGAGGCGGGGATCACGACACGGGCCTCCGGCGGGTCACAGGCCGTAGACCACGACCCCAGAGACCCCGGCGACCCCAAAAGCCGGGCGCTTGGAGGGCGGTCAGCCGGTGTGGTCGGCCGCCCAGGCGTCGAGGCCCTCCTCGGTGAGGACGCGGTCGAGCGCGAGGGCCGCCGCCCCGTGCAGGGCGCCGTCGTCGCCGAGCGTGGCGGCCACCACGGGCGGCGGATCCGCGCGACGGAACCGCATCAGCCCGTCGGTCAGCGCCTCGGCGAACTCCTCGGGCGCCGCGGCGCGCAGCGGCTCGGCGAAGCCGCCCAGCGTGACGATGCCGGGATCCAACGCGTTGATCAGTCCGGCGATCCCCCGCCCGAACCCGCTCGCCGTGCGTCCCACGGCCGACCGCACCGCCGGGTCCTCCTCCGCCCTGGCCAGGGCCGCCTGCGCGTAGCTGCGCGGGTCCCGGGGCGGCGGCTCCCCCAGGTGACGGGCGATCGCGCGGCCGTCCACGGCCAGGTCCCAGCAGCCCAGGGCGCCGCAGGGACAGCGCAGCTCGGGATCGCCGAGCGGGAGGTGCCCGAACTCGCCCCCGGCTCCGGTCGCCCCCTCGATCGGCAGCCCGTCCACGACCAGCGTCCCGCCGACGCCGACCTCGATCGTGACGTGCAACGCCGTGCCGGTCCCGACGGCGGCGCCGTAACGGGCCTCGGCCGCGCCGGCCAGCGTCGCGTCGTTGCCCACGAGCAGCGGGAGGCCCGGAGCGGGAGCCAGCCCGCCGAGGTCCACCGCGCCCCAGCCCAGGGTGGCGGACTGCACGACACCGCCATGCCGTACGGTCGCGGCGACCGCCACCGCCACGGCCCGCACGCGTCCGCCGAGCCGGTCGTGGACGCGGCGCACCGCCTCGCCGACCGCGGCGACCACCCTGGCCGGGTGACGGCTCGCGTGCCTGCCCTCCTCGCTGACGCGGGGCCTGCCGTCGATCTCCGCGACGGCGCACCGCCAGTCCTCCTGGCGGAGGTCGACGGCGATGACGACCGGGCCGTCGGGGTGGGGGTTGAGCACGGTCGTGGGGCGTCCCCGCCCGGTGGCGGCGGCCGGGGTCTCGGAGAGCAGCGCGAGCTCGCGCAGCCGGGCGGTGATCTCGGTGGCCGACCCGGTGGACAGCGTCAGCCGCCGGGCGACGTCCGCCCTGGTGACGCCGGGGTGGCGGCGCAACTCGTCCAGGACGGCGAGGGCACCGCGCCAGCGGGCGTCGCGGGCGCGTACGGACCTGGTACGGCCTGCGGGGCTTGCCATGGGTGTGGTCGCCTCCTTTATGCTCGTCGCACGAGTTTAACGGGAGGAGCCCCCTGTGCGGCGACAACGGCTGGATCTCGAAACGCTCCCTGCGATTTTCCCTGATGTGTCGGCCTCCGGCCGCCTCCCCTCCTGTCGTGGCGCGGCGCGACGCGCTCCCTCCCTGTGGGTCCGATGAGCCCCGGCCGCGCCTGTGATCAGCCGGGCGCCGGTCAGGACGACATGGCCACGCGGGATGGCCGGCTCCCGGACGAGGATCCTCGGGTGGAGGCGACGCGTCAGGCCGTACCGGATTGCGAGGGGTTCCAGGGATCGTCGGAGATTTTCCAGCAGGCGCGGGATGACGACGTGGCCCGCTTGGGTGCGGCCGAGAGACCGGAGCGGGAGGAGGGAAGGGCGACCCCGACCCAAGCCGAGACCCAGGTCGCGGCCCAAGCCAGGCCCCACGTCGAGGCCCAGGCCGGTGCCCACGTCGAGGCCCAGGGCGAGTCGGTGAAGAGGCACGAGCCGGGGGCGGGAGGGGGCGAGGCGCCCCGAGCGGCAGAGACGCAGAAGGCGGGGACAGGCAGAGAGAGCCCGGCGACCCGAGCAGAAGAGGGGCGGAAGCCAAAGGCGGGCTCGGGAGGGCGGCGGCTGGTCAGGCAGGTCGCGTTCGCCCAGGTGGCGCTCGGGTTCATGGTCAACAGTCTTGGCGCGTGTCTGGTGCTGCTGGCCCGCGACCTGCGCACGCCCGCGGGAGAACTGGCGTGGCTGGCGTCGTCGTTCGGGGCCGGTCTGCTGGTCGTGGGCGTCGTGGGACGCTGGGCGCTCGGGTACGGGCTGCGGCGGGCGATGCTGGGCTCCGCTCTCGTCGCCGCCGCCGGGGCCGCGCTGCTCGCCACCGCGCCCGTCGCCCTGCCCGCGGCTGCCGGGGCGCTCCTGCTCGGCCTCGGCGCCGCCGGGCTCGTCCTCGTGATCCCGGCCTTGCTTCGCGGACCCGACGCGGCGGCGAAACTGACTCGGGCCAACGCCGCCGGCAGCGTCAGCGCCCTGCTCGGCCCGCTCGCCATCGGCGCCCTCGACACGCCCGCCGTGAACGGTCGGCTCGCGCTCCTGCTGGCCGTTCCGCCTCTGCTGCTCCTCGCGTCCGACACCCTCAAGGGCGGACCGGCGGACGACGACCTCCGCAGCGCACCAGCGGGCGAGGACGTCGAGGGTGCGCCGACGGACGACAGGCTCAATAGCGCACCAGCAAGCGACGACCTCCGGGACACGCCAGCGGACGCTGAGGTGGGCCGGGGTGGCGTGTCGCGGCGATGGCGGGTCGCCGGGAGGTGGGGGGCCATCGTGGTGGGCGTGTCCATGGAGTTCTGCTTCACGATCTGGGCCACCGCCCGCCTCCAGGCCGCCGGGTTGCCTGCGGGCGCGTCCGCGGCGACGGCCACCGCCTTCCTGGTCGGGATGGCGGCGGGACGGCTGGTGGCGCCGCGGCTGATCGCCCGGCACCTGCCGGTCGTCCCGCTGGGGTGCGGGCTGGCGGCGGCCGGGACGCTCGCGGTGGCCCTCGCCGACGCCCCGCTGCCGGTCGCCGCGGGGCTTGTGGTGGCCGGGTTGGGGATCGCGCCGTTCTATCCGGTGACGCTCGCCCGGCTGCTGCAGGTGCCGGGGCTCCCGGCGGTGCGTTCGGCGGCGTACGGGGCGCTCGCCTCCGGGACCGCGATCCTGGCCGCCCCGGCGGTGCTCGCCTCGCTGGGCGCGGCGCTCGACCTGCGGACGGCGTACCTGGTCACGGTGCTTCCCTTGGCGGCCGTGCTGGCCGCTGCCACCCTCCCCGCGTGGGTCCGCCACCGGCGGCGGCGCGACGCCATGTGAGCATCGACCGGCCCCCTGGCATGACCTCACCGCCGGCACCTACACCTTCCTGCTGAGCAACGCCGGCACCACACCCCACGCCATGGCCGTGGACGGTCCCGGCATCCCCGGTGTCAGGCAGTCCGGGACGATCACGCCGGGGCAGCGGACCAGCCTCACCGTCAAGCTCCGTCCGGGGCGTTACGAGGTGTGGTGCCCCGTGGACGACCACCGCGACCTCGGCATGGACACCGCGGTCATCGTCCGCTGACACCCGGCCCGGCGCCGGTCAGCCAGGCGGTCGTGTCGGGTGGCAGCGCGCCGCCCTCCACCGGCCCGCTGGCCAGCAGCAGTTCCCCCGGCGGGAGCGGCACCGCTGCGGGGCCGAGGTTGGACACGCACACCAGGCCCGACTCGCGGCGGAAGGCCAGCACGCCGGCCTCCGACGGCAGCCAGGTCAGCGTGCCGTCCCCGAGCAGCTCGCGCCGCAGGCGCAGCGCCGAGCGGTAGAGGTTGAGCATCGAGTCCAGGTCGGCGAGCTGCGCCTGCGCCGTGAGCTTGCGCCAGCCCTCCGGCTGCGGCAGCCACGGCGGCGCGGACGGGCCGGGCCCGCCGAAGCCGAACGGCGGCTCCTCCCCCGACCAGGGCAGCGGCACGCGGCAGCCGTCGCGGCCCGGGTTGGCGCCGCCCGACCGGGCGAACATGGGATCCTGCCGGGCCTCGTCCGGCAGGTCCTCCACCTCCGGCAGGCCGAGCTCCTCGCCCTGGTAGACGTACACGCCGCCGGGCAGCGCCATCGCCAGCAGCGCCGCCGCCCGGGCCCGGCGCCGCCCGAGCTCCAGGTCGGAGGGGCTGCCGTGGAGCCGGCCGCCGTGCTGGAAACCGGTGTCGGCCCTGCCGTAGCGGGTGACGGGGCGGGTGACGTCGTGGTTGGACAGCACCCACGTCGGCGGGGCGCCGATCGGCAGGTGCGTGGCCAGGGTCAGGTCGATGACCCGGCGCAGCTCGGCCGGGTCCCAGGGGCAGGCCAGGAAGTCGAAGTTGAAGGCCGTGTGCAGCTCGTCGGGGCGCAGGTAGCGGGCGAAGCGCTCCTGGTCGGGCAGCCACACCTCGCCGATCAGCACCCGCTCGCCGCCCTGCCCGCCACCCGGCTCCTCGCCCTGCCCGCCGTCCTGGTCCCCGGCCCGCACGCCGCCGTACTCGTCGGCGATCTCGCGCCAGCGCCGGTACACGTCGTGCACGCCGTCCAGGTCCTCGTACGCGTCCTCCGACTTGAACAGCAGCGCCGCCGAGTCCACGCGGAACCCGTCGACGCCCCGGTCGAACCAGAAGCGCAGCACGTCCTCGAACTCCTGGTGCACCTCCGGGTTGTCCCAGTTGAGGTCGGGCTGCTCCGGGGCGAACAGGTGCAGGTACCACTGCCCGTCGGGCACCTGGGTCCACGCCGGCCCGCCGAAGATCGACGACCAGCCGTTCGGCTCGTCGCGGAACCAGAACCGGTCCCTGGCCCGCGGGTCGGCCAGCGCCTCCTGGAACCAGGCGCTGGCGGTGGAGCTGTGGTTCGGCACGACGTCGATGATGACCTTGATGCCGTGCTCATGTGCCTCGGCGATGAACGCCTCCGCCTCGGCCAGGGTGCCGAAGACGGGCTCGATGTCCCGGTAGTCGGCCACGTCGTAGCCGCCGTCGGCCATCGGCGACGGGTACCACGGGTTGAGCCAGACGGCGTCGATCCCGAGGTCCTTGAGGTATCCCAGGCGGGAGCGCAGCCCGGCCAGGTCCCCGCAGCCGTCGCCGTTGCCGTCGGCGAAACTGCGCAGGTACACCTGGTAGATCGCGGCCCCCCGCCACCACGTACGCGACATGCTCATCCTTTGATGCTTCCGGCGGTCAGGCCCGCCATGATGTGCCGTTGGAAGAAGAAGAACACGACGACCGTCGGGATCCCGGCGATCACCAGCCCGGCCATGATCGTGTTCTGCGGGACCGCTCCGGCGGTCTGCGACAGGCCGACGCTGATCGTCATCCGGTCGCTGTCCGTCATGACCAGCAGCGGCCAGACGAAGTCCTTGAACGAGGTGACGATCGTGAAGATGGACACCACCCCGAGGATGGGCCGCGACACCGGCAGGATCACCGACCACAGCACCCGCAGCGGCCCGGCGCCGTCGATGAGCGCCGCCTCGACGAGCTCCTTCGGTATGGAGTCGAAGAAGCGCTTGAGCAGGAAGATGTTGAAGCCGTTGGCCGCCGCCGGCAGCCACAGGCCCCACGGGTCGTTGAGCAGCCCGAGGTCGGAGACCGTGACGTACAGCGGGATGAGCACCACCATGGGCGGCACCATGAGGGTCGCCAGCATGGCGCCGAGCACGACGTTGCCGAGCGCGGGCCGCAGCTTCGACAGCGCGTACGCGGCGCTCACGTCCACCGCCATCGTGACCAGCCAGCCGCCCAGCGCGTAGAAGGCGGTGTTGCGCAGCAGCAGCCCGATGTCGAACAGCTCCCACGCCTCGGCGAAGGCGTCCAGCGTGGGAGCCCGCGGCACGAGGGTGGGCGGCATCAGGGCGAGCTCCTCGCCGGACTTCATCGCGCCGGTGACCATCCAGTACAGCGGGAAGACGAACGCGAGCGTGGAGAGGGTCAGCACGGTGAGCAGGACAGCCCAGTAGATCCGCCGTCCCCACCGGCTGTTGAGCTGGTGCGGCGAGACGATGGTGCGGAAGCGCACCTCGATCGGCCGGGGCCGGCGCCGCTCGCGGGCCCGGCGCTCGGTGGCGCGGGCGCCGACGGAGATCATGCCGTCACCTCGCGCTCGTCGCGGGTGAGCCGGAGCTGGAACGCGGCGAAGACCAGCAGCACGAGCATGAGCATCATGCCGAGCGCCCCGGCCTGGCCGTAGCCGTCGCCGTAGGTGAAGGCGAACTGGTACATCAGGTACGCGACGGTGACGGTGGCGTTCTCGGGGCCGCCGCCGGTCAGCATGTACGGCTCGATGAACACCTGCATGGTGGCCACGATCTGCAGCATCAGCATGAGCATGAGGATGAGCCGGGTCTGCGGGATCGTGACGTGCCGGATCCGGGCGAGGATGCCCGCCCCGTCCAGCTCGGCCGCCTCGTACAGCTCGGGCGGGATGTTCTGCAGCGCCGCCAGGTAGATGAGCGTGGCGCTGCCCATGTTCATCCACGTCGAGACGATGACCAGCGAGACCAGCGCGGTGGAGGAGGAGTCGAGCCAGGCGAGGCCGGGCAGGTGGAACAGGCCGAGGATCTGGTTGAACAGCCCGGGGCCCGGGTCGAAGAACCACCGGAACAGCAGCACCGCGACGATGGGCGGCAGCATGACCGGCAGGTAGACGACGAAGCGCAGGTAGCCGCGGGCGTGCCGCAGCTCGTTGAGGACCAGCGCGGTCACGAACGGCACGGCGTAGCCGCAGACCAGCGCGAGCACCGTGAACGCCACGGTGTTCAGCCACGCCGTGCCGAACGCCGGGTCCCGGACGACGGCCGCGAAGTTGTCCAGGCCGACCCATGCGGGCGGGTCCACCAGGTTGGTGCGCTGGAAGCTCAGCACGAACTCCCTGACCATGGGGTACCAGGCGAACACCGCGAAGCAGGCCAGCGCCGCGCACAGGAACCCGTAGGCCGTGAGGTTGCGTTTCAGGACGCGCACGCGGTCAGCCCTTGGCGGCCAGCAGCGCGTCGGCCTTGGCCTCCGCGTCGGCGAGCAGCTTGCCGGGGTCGGCGTCCTGGCGGCTGAGCACCCCGGACATCACCACGTCGAGGATCGCGTACAGCTCCTGGGCGTGGGCGGGCTCGGCCTTGGGCGGCACGCCGGCGGCGGCCCGCACGTACGGCGCGTAGTTCCGCACGGGGAGCGTGGCGTTCTTCTCCCGCTCGGCCTGGATCGCCTTGCCGGTGGCCGAGTCGCCGTAGACGTCGTTGTCGGGGACGCCGACGGGGTTGCCGAGGGTCTTGCCGCGGGCGAAGTCGAAGCGGCCCTTGCCGACGGTGTTGTAGCGGAAGTCGAGCCACTGGAGGGCGGCCTTGGCCTGCTCGGGGGTCGCCCTCGGGTTGATCATGAACGCCTCGCCGCCGCTCAGCGACGCCTTGGCCTCGGGGAAGCCGGTGATGCCGTAGTCGGCGACGTCGCCCCTGAACTTGGTGACCACGTCGGTGACCACGTCGGGGGCGCCGAGCATCATGCCGACCTTGCCGCTGCCCATCGCCATCATCAGCGACTCCCAGCCGACCAGCAGCCGGCTGCCCATGCTGTTGTCGGTCCAGCGCATGTCGTGCAGGGTCTGGAGCACGGCCCTGCCCTCGGGCGAGTTGAAGGCGGCCTTCTTGCCGTCGCCGGTGAGGACGGCGCCGCCGCGGCCGTACAGGGCCTGGGTGAAGTGCCAGCCGCCGGTGTTGCCGCCGGAGTACTCGCCGTAGCCGATGTGGCCGGGGCCGAGCGCGGCGATCTTCTTCGCGGCCTCGCGGATCTCCGCCCACGTGGCCGGCGGGGTGTCGGGGTCGAGGCCGGCCTGGGCGAACAGCTTGCGGTTGTAGACGAGGCCGACGCTGTAGTGGACGTTCGGGACGCCGTAGACCTTGCCGTCCTTGGTGACCAGCGCGCGGACGTCGGCGCGCAGGTCGTCCCAGTTCTTGATCTCGCCGGTGTACGCGGAGATGTCCAGGGCCTGGCCCTTGCCGATCACGTCGGCGTAGTTGGTCACCGGCACCACGAACGCGGTCTCCATCTGGCCGCCCGCCAGCTTCGGGCCGAACGTCTTGGGGTCGAAGCACGGCTGCTGGTCGGTGCTCTTCACCGTCACGCCGGGATGCGCCTTCATGAACGCGGCGACGTCGTCGTCCCAGGCCGCGCGCTCCTTGGGCGCGGTCTTCGCGGGCTGGCACGCGACCGTGATCGTCACCGCGGCGCCGCCCGGCGAAGGCGCGGCGGGTTCGCTCGCGCCGCAGGCGGTGGTGGTGGCGGAGAGGCCGAGGACGGTGACGAGTAAGAGCCCGGTGGATCTCTGCATGGGTTCGACCCTTCTGGTGCGAGGTGCCCACACCATAGGATCGCCCATCGCGAACTGCAATATCTCGACGAATTATTGCAAGATAACGACTGTGTTACGCACGGACGCGGGCGGTCGAGGCCCGGACCACCAGCTCCGGCTCGTAGAGCAGCTCGTCGGCGGGGACCACGGCCTTGTCGATCTGCGCGACCAGCAGGTCGACGGCGGCCCGGCCCATGGCGTCGATCGGCTGGCGCACGGTGGTGAGCGCGGGGTCGGTGCAGTTCATCAGCGCCGAGTCGTCGAAGCCGATGACCGACACGTCGCCGGGCACCGACATCCCGGCGCGCCGCACGGCGCGGACGGTGCCCAGCGCCAGCAGGTCGCTGGCGCAGATCACGCCGGTCACGCCGCGCGCCACCAGCCGGGCGGCCGCCGCGTGGCCGCCCTCCAGCGAGAACATCGTGTGCTCGACCAGCTCCGGGTCGCCGCCGCCGGCCCGGAACGTCTCCAGCTTGCGCCGCGACGGTACGTGGTCCTTCGGGCCGAGCACCATGCCGACCCGCTCGTGGCCGAGCGCCCGCAGGTGGGCCAGGGCGATCTCGGCGGCCACGACGTCGTCGCAGGAGACCTGCGGGAAGTCGAGGCGCTCCACCGCCGCGTTGACGAGGACCGTGGGCAGGCCGCGCTCGTGCAGCAGCTCGTAGTGCCCGTGGGCGGCGTCGGCCTGGGCGTACAGGCCGCCGGCGAAGACCACGCCGCTGACCTGCTGCTGGAGCAGCAGGTGGACGTAGTCGGCCTCGGAGACGCCGCCGACCGTGCGCGTGCACAGCACGGCGGTGAACCCCTGCTGGGCCAGCGCCCCGCCGACGACCTCGGCGAACGCCGGGAAGATCGGGTTCTGCAGCTCGGGCAGCACCAGCCCGACCAGCCGGGCCCGGTCGCCGCGCAGCTGCGTGGGCCGCTCGTAGCCGAGGACGTCGAGCGCGGTCAGCACGGCCTCGCGGGTGGCCTCGGACACGCCCGGCTTGCCGTTGAGCACGCGGCTCACGGTCGCCTCGCTCACCCCGACCTTCTTGGCCACCTCGGCCAGTCGTCGCGTCATGCGCAAATTATACGCCGGATCACGCAAATATTTGCAACCGCTTACGTGAACCCGACGGCCGGTCGCTCCATAGCATGTGTGGATGTTCGACATCCGCCAGTTCGAGGTTCTGCGCGCCATCGCGGTCACCGGGTCGCTGGCGGGGGCGGCCCGCCGGCTGCACTACGGGCAGCCCACGATCAGCTACCACCTCGGCGCGCTGGAGGCGCACCTGGGCGCGCGGCTGGTGGAGCGGCGTCCCAGCGGGGCCGTGCTGACGGACGTGGGGATGCTGGTGCTGGAGCACGCGGGCTTCGTCCTGGACCGCCTGGAGGCGGTGGAGGCCGACGTCGAGGCGCGCCTGAGCCACGGCGTCTCCACGCTGCGCGTCGGCGCGTTCGGCACGGCGGCCTCGCGGCTGCTGCCGGGCGCGCTGCGGCGGGCCACCGCGGGCACGGACGTGCGGATCGAGCTGACCGAGGCCGAGCCCCTCGACCTGGTCGCGCTGACCCGCGCCAGGTCGCTGCACGGCGCCGTGATCTACGACATCGGCGGCGAGGCCCGCTATGGTGCCGACCTGCACGTGGAGGCGCTGTTCGACGACCCGTACCGGCTGCTGCTGCCCGCCCGCCATCCGCGGGCCGCGGTGGCCGGGCCCGTGGACCTCGCCACGCTGGCGGCCGACGGCTGGATCATCTCGCGCGGCTCGTACGACCCCAGCGACCAGACGCTCTTCGCCACCTGCCAGGCCCTCGGGTTCCGGCCGCGCGTCGTGCTGAGGAGCGACGACTACGGCGTCATCCACGGCTTCGTGGGGGCGGGCGGCGCCGTCGCCCTCGTGCCCGAGCTGGCGCTCCAGCCCGGCTACGACACCGTGGCGCGCGTGCCGGTGCAGGACGTCGGCGCGCGCAGCGTCCGCTTCGTCTGGCCGGCCGGTCCGCCGCCTCCCGTCGTGGAGCGCCTCGGCGCGGAACTGCGCGCCGCGGGGCGCGAGCTCCATAGGGCGTATGGAGGCGCTGACGAGAGCGGGGGGATTCCGGCGCCGGACCGGCGTCGGTGAGGATGGAAGGGCCGCGGCGCCCGACCACCTCCTCTGCGAAGGATCTGCAGCCGATGACCCGTTATGGCGCGATGTACGGCCCCGACCTCACCTTCCTCGGCGTGCCCGCCTGCGACCTCGACGAGCCCGCCACCTGGGACGACGCCCAGGTCGTCGTGCTGGGCGCCCCGTTCGACGGCGGGACCACCTACCGGGCGGGCGCCCGGTTCGGGCCCTCGGCCATGCGCCGGGCCTGCTACCTCGGCCACGACGGGGCCCGCCCGTCCCTGGCCCTGGACGTGGACGGCCTGCTCGACCTGCGCGTCAAGGACGCCGGCGACGTCATGATGTTCAGCGGCGACGCCGAGCGCTCCCACGCGGCGCTGGAGCGGGCGGTGCACACCGTCGCGGCGGCCGGCCGCATCCCGGTGGTGCTGGGCGGCGACCACTCGATCGCCCTGCCCGACGTCACCGGCGTCGCCCGCGCCGTCGGCTGGGGACGCGTCTCCGTGCTGCACTTCGACGCGCACGCCGACACCGGTGACAGCTCGTACGGCTCGCTCATCGCGCACGGCCAGCCCATGCGCCGGCTCATCGAGTCGGGGGCGGCGCGCGGCGACCGGTTCCTCCAGATCGGGCTGCGCGGCTACTGGCCGGGGCCGGAGACCCTCGACTGGATGGCCGACCAGGGGATGCGCTCGTACGAGATGACCGAGATCGTGGAACGCGGCCTGGACGAGTGCCTGACCGAGGCGTCGCGAACCGCCCTGGACGACTGCGACGGCGTCTACCTGTCGGTGGACATCGACGTCGTCGACCCGGGGATGGCCCCGGGGACGGGCACCCCGGAGCCGGGCGGGCTGACCTCCCGGGAGCTGCTGGACGCGGTGCGGCGGCTGTCGTACGAGCTGCCGGTCGTCGGCGTCGAGGTGGTCGAGGTGGCGCCGGACCACGACCACGCCGACGTGACCGCGATGCTCGGGGGCCGCGTGGTGCTGGAGGCGCTGTCGGGCATCGCCCGGCGGCGCGCCGAACGGGACGGACGGCTGGAGCGGTGGGACCGCAGCCGGCCGCTCCTCAGCCGCTACGGCAAGGGGCGGGGCACCGAGCGCCACCGCGCCTGACGGGCGGTGCAGGGCGGGGTGTCAGCGGCGGCCAGCTCGCGCCGCCGCCTCGGCCATGCCGGGGCGCGTTCAGAGGAGGTTGACGAGCAGGACGTACACGGTGGTGCCGATGCCGACGCTGAGGATCGTCCGGCGCCCGGACAGCAGGTGGACGCCCGCGGTGACGGCGACCGCGAGCAGCGCGTACAGCGTCGTGTGCGGCTCGGCGGCGACGGCGCCGCGCAGGGAGGTCACGGCGAGGATCCCGAGGATGCCCACCGGCATCCACAGCGACAGCCGCTGCACGATCGCCGACGTACGCAGCGTGCGCAGCACGGCGAAGGGGACGGCACGCAGGGCGAAGGTGATGCCGAAGGCGATCGCGAGGACGGCGGCGAGGTAGGCGGCGTCAGGCATCGACGGTCTCCGTGGCGGCGCGGGAGGCGATCTGCGGAGCGGCGTGGGAGGCGATCTGCGGGGCTGCGTGGGAGGCGGCGTGGGAAGAGGCCCGCGGAGTGGTTCGGGAGGCGGCCGGCGAGGCGGCCTGACGGCCGGCGGCGGCGCGGCGGGCGATGAGGGCGTGGCGGGCCAGCAGCAGGGCCACGAACAGCAGCAGCGCGGTGAACAGGGCGATCTTCGGGGTGAGGACGAGCGCGATCGCCACGCTGACCCCGGCCAGCACCGCCGACGGGATCTCCGCGCGGGAGCGGAACGCGTCCAGGGTCAGCACGGTGAACAGGGCGCACAGGGCGAACTCCAGGCCCTTGACCGGCGCGGGCAGGGCCGAGCCGAGCGCGATGCCGACCAGCCCGCCGCCGACCCAGTAGGCCTGGCTGGCGATCTGCATCGCCAGCAGGCGGGGGGCCGAGCGCTGCGACTCCGGCAGCGAGGCGCTGACGGCGTACGCCTCGTCGATCATCGCGTACACGGAGTACGTCTTCGCCAGCCGGCCGCGGACCAGGTGCAGCGGGAAGGAGAAGGCGTAGAAGACGTGCCGGAAGTTGACCACCAGGACGGTCAGCGCGACCGCGGCGAGCGGCGTCGCGGCGGCGACCATGCCCACCAGCAGCAGCTCCATGCTGCCGGCGAAGGCGGCCATGGAGAGGGCCGGGGCGAACCACGCGGGCAGGCCGGCCTGGAGGACCAGCAGGCCGAGGGCGATGCCCAGCGGGAAGATCCCCAGCCCCGCCGAGAAGGAGTCGCGCACCCCCGCGGCGATCTGCTGCCGCCGGGTGACCGGCGCCGGGCTGGGAGCCGGCGCGGCGATCTGGGGTGAAATGTCGGTTTGCACACCTCTATGGTCCCGCAGAATCGCCGCCATATGGTTGCGAAAATTGCTCAACAGCCAGCCCGTACGGCAATGTTTGCACCGTGGACGCGATAGACAGAGCAATCATCTCCGAACTGGAGCGTGACGGGCGCCTGACCAACGTCGAGCTCGCCCATCGGGTGGGGCTCACGCCCGGGCCCTGTCTGCGGCGGGTGCAGCGGCTGGAGGCCGAGGGCGTCATCCGCGGCTACCGGGCCGTCGTCGACCCGGCCGCCGTGGGCCGCTCGTTCGAGGTGCTGGTGGACCTCACCCTCGACTCCCAGGACGCCGAGACGGTCGCCTACTTCGAGCAGACGCTGGCGCGCGCCGAGGAGGTGCTGGAGCTGCGGCGGCTGTTCGGCAGCCCCGACTACTTCGCGCGCGTGGCCGTCGCCGACCTGGCCGCCTACGAGACCTTCCTCAGCCGGTACGTCATGACCATCCCGCGCGTGCGGAACATCAACTCGCACTTCACGATGAAGGACATCAAACCCGGCCGAGAGGCCCGATGAAGCAGCCCGCACAAGGGCCTCAACACCCCTGAAACCGGCTGCTACGTTGCCCCGCATGATGCTTCGTATCGCGCTGTCGGCGCTCGCGGCGGCCTGCGCGCTCGCCGCCCCCCTGCCCGCCCACGCCGACGACCCCGCCTCCGCGCCCGGCCCCGCCCCCGACGCCGACGGGGTCTCGCTCCGCTGGGACCCGCGGCCGACGGGGGTGACCGCGCGGCTGCGCGGCCTGTCCCCCGTCAGCCGGGACGTCGCCTGGGCCTCCGGCAGCGAGGGCGCCGTGCTGCGCACCGCCGACGGCGGGCGCACGTGGGAGCGGGTGTCGCCGCCCGGCACGGAGACGCTGCAGTTCCGGGACGTGCAGGCGTTCGACGCGCGCCGGGCCGTGGTGCTGTCGATCGGCGAGGGCGGCGACTCGCGGGTCTACCGGACCGACGACGCCGGGCGCACCTGGAGCGAGACGTACCGCAACGGCGAGCCGAAGGCGTTCTACGACTGCATGGCCTTCTTCGACGAACGGCACGGGCTGGCCATGAGCGACCCCGTCGACGGCCGGTTCCGGATCCTCGCCACCGAGGACGGCGGCCGGAGCTGGCGGGTGCTGCCGTCCTCGGGCATGCCGGAGGCGCTGCCCGGCGAGGCCGGTTTCGCCGCGAGCGGCCAGTGCCTGGTCACGGCGGGCGGCCGGGACGCCTGGCTGGCCTCCGGCGGCGCCGAGCGCTCCCGCGTCTTCCACTCGGCCGACCGCGGCCGCACCTGGACCGTGGCCGACACGCCGATCCCGGCGGGCGACCCGGCGCGCGGGGTGTTCGCGCTGGCCTTCCGCGACCGGCGCCAGGGCCTGGCCGTGGGCGGCGACTACCGGCCCGGCCAGCCGTCCCCCGCGGCGGCCGCGGTCAGCGGCGACGGCGGCGCCACCTGGCGGCCCGCCGCCACGCCGCCTCCCGCCTACCGGTCGGGCGTCACGTGGCTGCCGCACCTGCCCTTCGCGGCCATCGCGGTCGGCCCGTCCGGCAGCGACGTGACGCTCACGGGCGGCAGGACGTGGCGGACGTTCGACACGGGCTCCTTCGACACCGTCTCCTGCACGCCCGACCTGTCCTGCTGGGCGGCCGGGGAGAACGGCCGCGTCGCCCGTCTCACCCTCGTCCGCTCCTGACCCTCGCCCTCACGCGGCGCTCCCGGACGGTCCAGGCGCCGTCCGGGTCCGCCTCGTCGAGCAAGCAGCCGACGGTTTCAGTAGCCGACGGTGAAGCGCCGCTGGACGAAGCGGGGAAGCTCCGCCTCGTCCACGAGGGCGACGGCGGCGTCCTCGAAGGAGATCCGGCTGCGGCCCTCGGCGTCG
Organism: Nonomuraea roseoviolacea subsp. carminata; assembly: GCF_024172185.1. Lineage (GTDB taxonomy): Bacteria > Actinomycetota > Actinomycetes > Streptosporangiales > Streptosporangiaceae > Nonomuraea > Nonomuraea roseoviolacea. The sequence goes on along the minus strand of NZ_JAMZEC010000001.1, from coordinate 7,995,878 downwards.
AGGACGGGCTGGTCGCCGCCGATGCGGAAGCGGCCGGTGCGCCGGCCGGGGGCGATCTCCTCGGCCGGGCTGAAGTAGGTCCAGAGCCGGTTGGACGTGCGCAGGACGTTCAGGGCGTCCCGATGCCCGCGCACGGCGGCGGCGTACTCTCTCGGCAGCCCCAGCTCGTCGAGGGTCGCGTGGAGGAGCTCGTCGGAGTCGGCTCGCGTGAGGCCGGGCTCGATCCCCAGGCTGCCGGCGCCGCCGATCACGATCAGGCGGGTCCGGGGACGGCTCTCCAGCGCCTTGAGCAGGGCCCGTGCGGCGGTGGCGTAGACCGTGGGGTCGGCGATCGAGCGCGACACGGTGTCGGCGAAGTCACGCGCGGCGTTGCCGGGCTGGAATCCGCTGATCAGCACGTCCAGCCCGGGCAGGACCGCGGCGACGCTCCCGGCGTCGAGGACGTCGACGGTCTTCCAGACGATGTTCTCGCGCTCCTCCTCGATCCCGGTGGCATCGCGGGTGAGCGCCGTGACGTGGTGCCCCCGCTCCAGGGCTTCGGCGACGACCCGGCTGCCGATGCCGCCCGTGGCTCCGATGACTCCGACGTGCATGGGTCTCCCCCGGTTCGCTGTGTCTGCGTGGTGTGAGGAGACTATACGGCGTGAAGTTTCTGTACGGCAACGCATCGAGGTGACGCTGTAGAGTGATGACCGTGGGAACCACGGGAGGACGCCGCGAGCGGCTGCGGGCCGAGACGACGGCGGAGATCAAGCGGGTCGCGCTCAAGCTGATGGCCTCCGGCGGGCCCGACGCGATCACCTTGCGGGCCATCGCCCGCGAGATGGGCATGACCGCCAACGCGATCTACGGCTACTTCGCCACCCGCGACGACCTGGTCACCACGCTGATCAACGAGGTGTACACCGCGCTGGCCGACACCGTGGACGCCGCCTGGGCCCAGGCTCCCGCCGGGCGTCCGGCCGGGCGGATCCAGGCGTGGGCGCGCGCCTTCCGGGGCTGGGCCCTGGCCAACCCCGAGGGGTTCCGCCTCATCTACGGCGACCCGGTGCCCGGCTACCAGGCTCCCGAGGGCGGCGCCGCCCCGGACGCCGCGTACCGGGTCTGCACGGGGATCGCCGCCCTCGCCGACGCCGCCTGGCCGCACGCCGGACATCTGCACGCGCACGGCGACTTCCAGTGGTCCGACTTCGACGACGGGCTCCTCGGCAAGGTCCGCCCCGCGTTCCCCGACCTGCCGCCGGCCGGGGTCGCCCTCGCGCTGCGCCTCTGGGGCCACCTGCACGGCCTGGTGTCGCTGGAGGTCTACGGGCACCTGCGCACCCAGACCGTCGACCCCGACAAGCTATTCCAGGAAGAACTGACCCAGCTCGTCCGGTCGCTGGGTCTGGAGCCCGGGGACTGACCGCCCTCGGCTCAGAGGCCGAGCGCGTGTCCCGTCGTGGCGTCCACGTGGCCGGGGATCGCGCCGTCGTGGCGGTCACCCACCGAGGAGGTCCCAGTCGGCTCGAACATGAGGATCGCCGCCCCGCCGGGCGACGACGGCCGGTGCTCCGTGCCGCGAGGGACCGTGAAGACCGACCCGCGGGCGAGCCGGACCGTGCGCTCCCCGCCGGGCTCGCGCAGCGCGATGGACAGCTCGCCGTCGAGCACGAGGAAGAACTCGTCGGTGTGGTCGTGGACGTGCCAGACGTGCTCGCCCTCGACCTTGGCGACGCGGACGTCGTAGTCGTTGACCCGGGTGACGACCCGGGGGCTCCACAGGGCGTCGAACGAGGCAAGTGCGCTGCTCAGAGCGATGGGTTCAGTGGTCATGAACCCATTCTGGGGGTTGGCGCGCGACCGGCGTGAGTGCTAGGAATCGCACATGGCGCAAGAATCCTCGCACACCGCACCGCACCGCGTCGTCGTGGTCGTGGACCGGAACTCCAACCCCTTCGAGCTCGGCTGCGCGACCGAGGTCTTCGGCCTGCGCCGGCCCGAGATCGGGCGCGACCTGTACGACTTCCGCCTGTGCTCACCCGAGCCGCGCACGCTGATGCGCGACGGGTTCTTCACGCTCACGGGGGTCGCCGGGCTGGAGGCGGCGGCCACGGCGGACACCCTCATCGTCCCCAACCGGCCCGACGTCGAGGTGCCGCGCCGCCCGGCCGTGCTCGACGCCGTCCGCGCGGCCCACGCGCGCGGTGCCCGCCTGATCGGCTTCTGCAGCGGCGCCTTCACCCTGGCCGAGGCGGGGGTCCTCGACGGGCGCCGCGCCACCGCCCACTGGCAGTGGGCGGACGCCTTCCGGGCCCGCTTCCCGTCCGTACGGCTGGAGACGGACGTGCTGTTCGTGGACGACGGCGACATCCTCACCTCGGCGGGCAGCGCGGCCGCGCTCGACCTCGGGCTGTACGTGGTGCGCCGCGACCACGGCGCGGAGGTCGCCAACTCCGTGAGCCGCCGGCTCGTCTTCGCCGCGCACCGGGACGGCGGCCAGCGGCAGTTCGTCGAGCGCCCCGTGCCCGACATCCCGGACGAGTCGCTGGCGCCGCTGCTGGCCTGGGCGCAGGAGCGGCTGGACGCGCCGCTCACCGTGGCCGACCTGGCGGCCCACGCCGCGGTCAGCCCCGCGACCCTGCACCGCCGCTTCCGGGCCCAGCTCGGCACCACGCCACTGGCCTGGCTCACCGGGGAACGGCTGGCCCTGGCCTGCCGGCTCATCGAGCTGGGCGAGGCGCGCTTCGAGACGGTCGCGCGGCGCAGCGGCCTGGGCAGCGCCGCCAACCTGCGCGCGCTGATGCGCCGCGAGATCGGGCTCACGCCGCTGTCGTACCGGCGCCGCTTCGGCCCGGACGGCGCGCAGGCCGGCGGCGACCGGCCCGCGCGGCCGGTGCCCGGCGACGGCGGCCCCGTCGCCACCGGGGCCGGCTGACCGACCGCGCCGCGGTCACGCGGCAAGGGTCGCGGCGGCCCGCTTCGCCGCGGTCACGCGATGAGCGTCGCGGCGGCCCGCTTCGCCGCGGACACGCGCCGTCCGTAGGACCACGCCCCCACGACGAGAGCGCCCCCGAGCCCGCCGAAGGCCAGCCCGCCGAACAGGACCATCCAGGTCACGCCCGCGCCGCTGGTGAAGGGCCCCAGCGGGGCGAACCGCGCGATCATCCCGGCAAGGCTGAGCGGCACCATGGCCACCAGCACCACGCCGTACACCAGCAGGCACGATCCCGCCGCCCACGCCGGGACCAGCGGCAGCAGGGCCGGCACCCGCCGCCCGGCGAGGAACAGGGTCCACCGCGGGAAGACCATCCCCCACCGGTGCACCAGTCCGAGAGCCAGGAACACCCCGAGCAGCGCCGCCAGCACCGTCAGATCGACGCCGACGGCGGCCAGCGCCCGGTAGACGGCGTCCCCGTCGCTCTCGACCCCGCGCAACCACGCCTCCCCGGCCACCCCCAGGGCGTCCCCGCCGAGGGTCCACACCGTCTTCACGGCCGACCACGGCACCAGCCCGCACAGCAGGAGAAAGACCGTCACCCGAACCCGCAGCGAAGCAGCCACACACCCTCCAGACGTCGAATCCTGTGACACCACAAGGCTTCCGTCAGGAGGCGGCGGGGGGCTCCCCCGTACGAGGGAATCCAGCTCACGTCGCCGGGGGAGCGCGCGCCGCTACATCGGAGAGTCGCCGAGTCGCCGGGCGACGCCCCGGGAGTCCGCGTGGGCGGCCAGGTGCTCGGCCAGGCGGTCGAAGAACTCCACCCACCCGGCCTTGGACGCCTCGGCGTGCGCCTCGTCGGTGTTGACGCCGGCCTGGTGGAAGCGCATCTCGGTCTTGCCGTCCAGGTCGGCGAGGGTGAGCGTGACGACCGAGGCGAGGGCGCCCTCGCCGTTGGCCGGGTCGCCGGTGGTGAAGACCAGCCGCTCGGGCGGGACGATCTCGCGGTAGGAGCCGCTGAGGGGGTACGCGTTGCCCTCGCCGTCCACCACGCTGAGCCCCCAGGCGCCGCCGGGCCGGACGTCCGTGGAAATCATGGACAGCGGGGTGGTGAGGGCGCGCGGACCGAACCAGTGGGTGAGGTGCCCTGGCTCCGTCCAGGCGCGGAAGACGAGGTCGCGGGGCGCGTCGAGCAGGCGGACGATGGTGAACTCCGTGGTGGCGCCTGGAGTCGTCGCCGATTCGGTCATGGCCCGTTCCTTTCGGGAGGCGTGCCAGCCGGCCGTCCGGCTGGTCGCCCTCAGCCTGGAGGGCCCGCTTATCGGCGCGCTTTCGGCGGCTTATCGCGCCCGGCGCCGCGCGATAAGCCACGGCCGCGGCGCCCCGGCGATGCCGTCCGCGCGGCGCGTCAGGACCCGGCGCCGTCGGCCTGGGCCAGCAGGGCCAGCACCCGCGACTCCAGGGCAGGGGCGTGGATGCCGCGCGACAGGCCGAGCGCGCGGCGCAGCCGGCCCGCCGCCCGCGCCGGCTCGCCCCGCGCCAGGTCCAGCTCCCCCAGCCCGAGCAGGGCCCGCGCCTCGGTCAGCCGGTCCCCCGCGTCCACGGCGGCGCGCAGGGCGTCGTCCAACGCGGCGGCGCACTCCTCCAGCCGGCCCCGGCGCAGCCGGGCGGCGGCCAGGCCGCACAGCGCGAACGCCCGCCCGATCGGGTCGCCGGCGTCCTCCACCACGGCCAGCGCGTCGGCGAAGGCCCCGGCCGCGTCGTCGGGCCGGTCCAGCGCCAGGTACGTCTCGCCGAGGCGGTACAGCACCTGCGCCTCGACGCGGCGGCTGCCGCCGCGCCGGGTCAGGTCGAGCGCCTCGGCGAGGGTCCGCCGCGCCGCCTCCGCGTCGCCGCGTTCGAGCTCGATCACGGCCACGCTCTGCAGCACGTACGCCTGGGAGACCAGGTCGCCGGCGCGCCGGAAGGTCTCCAGTGCCCGCGCGTAACGGGACGCGGCGTCGTCCGGCCGGCCGCCGAGCCGGTCCACGAACGCGATGTTGCGGACGGCCAGGGCCTCCCCCACGTCGTCGCCGACGGCGCGGAACAGCCCGGCCGCGTCCTCCAGCCTCCGCCGGGCCTCGCCGAAGCGCCGCTCCACGATGTGCAGCGAGCCGGTCGAGGCCAGCATGACCGCCTCGCCGCGCCGGTCGCCCGCGCGCCGCGCCGCCTCCAGGGCGACGGCGTGCGTCTCCCGCCAGTCGTCCAGGTGGACCCGCGCCTCGTACAGCGCCACCGCCGACTCGGCCAGGTCCCAGGCCAGGCCCGCGTGCCCGGCCTGGGCGGCCTGGCGGACCCCGGCGAGGATGACGCCCCGCTCGCGTTCCAGCCACTCCATCGGCTCCGCCAGGATCCGGCCGGTCAGCGGGCCGGGCAGGGGCCGGCGCGGCGCGGCGCTGAGGACGCGCGCGTCGTCGCCGTACAGGCTCCGGTGCGCCTCCTCCGTGAGGAACAGCAGCGCGCCGAGCACCCGCTCCAGCGCCGCGTCCCGCTCGGGCTCCGGCTCCTCGGCCGTCAGCCGTTCCCGGGCGAACACCTTGATCAGGTCGTGGAGGCGGTACCGGCTGCGCAGGCCGCGCCCCTCGCCGGCGATCTCGACGAGGTGCGCGTCGGCGAGCGTGTCGAGCACGTCCTGGGCCGCGGCGTACGGCCGGTCGAGCAGCGCGGCGGCGGCCCAGCCGGACACGAGCGGGAAGTCCGGAAGGGCCAGGCGGCGGAACAGCCGGCGGGCGTCCGGGCCGAGCCCTTCGTAGGTGAGCGAGAAGCTGGCGCGGATGCCCAGCCCGCCGTGGTCGAGCTCGTCGAGGCGGCGCGTCTCGTTCTCCATCCGCTCCACGAGCTGGGCGAGCGTCCAGTGCGGGCGGGTGGCGAGGCGCGCCCCCGCGACGCGCAGCGCGAGCGGCAGGCGCCCGCACAGCCCGGCCAGCGCCGCCGCCTCCTCCGGCTCCTCGCGGACGCGTTCGGCGCCGGCGACGCGCGACAGCAGCTCCACGGCGTGCTCCGCGTCCAGCAGCCCGACCTCGACGTGGCCGGTCCTGGGCAGCCCGGCCAGCCGGCTGCGGCTGGTGACCAGCACGGCGGACGGCGGCGTGCCCGGCAGCAGGGGAACCACCTGCCCCTCGTCGCCGGCGTTGTCCAGCACGACCAGGATCCGGCGGCCCGACAGCAGGTGCCGGTACATCTCCGCGCGCTCGTCCAGCGTGCCGGGCAGCATGGTGCCGGGGACGCCGAGGACGCGCAGGAACCGTTCCAGGACGCGCATGGGGTCCACGGGCCGGATGGTGTGCCCGCGCAGGTCCACGAAGAGCTGGCCGTCGGGGTGGACGGCGGTGAGGCGGTGCGCCACATGGACCGCGAGCGTCGTCTTGCCGACGCCGGGGCGTCCGCTCACCACGACGAGGGGCACCGCGAGCCCGGCCTCCCCCGCCGCGGTCAGGTGCCGCTCGACGGCGGCGGTCTCGGGGCGGCGGCCGGTGAAGTCGGCGATGTCGGTGGGCAGCAGGCGGGGCACGGTGACGGCCGGGAGCCTGTGATCGTGTGCGGGCGGCGGGCCGAGGCGGGGGTCGCGGGTCAGGATGTCGCGCTCCAGCCGCTGGAGCCAGGCGCTGGGCTCGATGCCGAGCTGGTCGACGAGCGTGCGGCGGGCGCGCCGGTACACCTCCAGGGCGTCGGCCTGCCGCTCCGACCGGTAGAGCGCCAGCATGAGCAGCCCCTGCGGCCGCTCCCGCAGCGGGTGGCGCTCGGCCAGCGCGGTCAGCTCGGGGATCAGGTCGCGGTGCCGGCCCAGCTCCAGCTCCAGCTCCACGCGGTCCTCCAGGACGCCGGCGCGCTGCTCGTCGAGGCGGCTCGCGACCGCCCGGATCAGCTCGCCGTCCAGGCCGTGCAGGGCGGGGCCGCGCCACTGGGCGAGGGCCGAGCGGTAGGAGGCGACGGCCTCGGCCGGGCGCCCGGCGTCGCGCAGGTCCCGGCCGCGCGCCGCCTGGTCCTCGAAGCGGCGCAGGTCGACGCGCTCGCCGGCGATCCGCAGCAGGTATCCCTCCGGCCGGGTGGCGATCCGTGGGCCGTCCCCGTACGGGGCGAACAGCCGCCGTAGGGCGGAGACGCAGATCTGCACCTGCACGCGGGCGGTGGAGGGCGGATCGGACCCGTAGACGGCGTCGATCAGCCGGTCGACCGGCACGAGGCGGCCCGCCTCCAGCGTGAGGAGCGCGAGGACGATCTGCCGGCGCGGGCCGCCGAGCTCCAGCCGGGTCGCGCCCGCGGTCACCTCCAGCGGGCCCAGGATCCCGACGTCCACGTCCATGATCCTCCGGCTCGGGGGGAGCTGATGGAGCGCTCACTGTAACAGCCGATGTGATCATCGAGGCCCGTTCCGGACAACGCGGGCGTCCGGGGAGCCGCGTCAGCGTTCGGCGGGGTGGAAGTCGTAGGGCCGCTCGTCGTGGACGTAGTACACGCAGTCGGCGCCCGCGGCGCACCTCCCCCAGTGGACGGCCTTCGACGGGTAGGACAGGTAGTCGCCGGCGCCGACCCGGTAGGTCTTGTGGCCCTTCACGTGCCACAGCATGACCCCGGAGACGCCGACGACGCGTTCGGGGCTGGTGTGCCAGTGTGGGGAGAACGGCGTGCCGGCCTTGAGCGTGAACATCGCCTCCGAGGCGCCGGTCTTCGGGTCGCCCTGGAGCTGGACGAACGTGCAGCCCGCCAGGCCCTCGCAGGGCGAGCCGCCCTTGCCGTGGTGGTGGTAGACGACCGCGCCGGACGCCGGCGCGGGCCGCGGCTGGGCGGACGAGCCGGGCGTCGCGACCGCCACGAGGGCCAGCGAGGCGGCCAGGGTGGCCGGCACGAGCTTCTTGAGCATGGGGATGCCTTCCTGCCAATAATCGGACCGCAGTCCGGATGTTTGGCAGGAACGTACCGGACCGCGGTCCGGATAGTCAACCCGCTCACGTGGGCAGGCAACGCCCCGTGGCCGCCGAGAACAGCCGCTCCTTCCCCGGCAGGATCCGCAGGTTGACCCGGTCGCCCTTGCCGGGCGGGGCGTTCGGGTCGACGCGGGCGATGACCGTCTGCGCGGCCAGCGCCGGGTCGGTGGCTTGGGCGTACTGGCCGTACAGGAAGGCGTCCGAGCCCAGCTCCTCGACGACCGTGACGGTGATCGGGAACGTGGAGGGGTCGCCCTCGCCGTCGCCGACCATCTCGACCGACTCCGGCCGGAAGCCGAGGATGACGCGGTCGCCGCCCTCCTTGCGCAGCGCCTGGAGCGTCTCGCGGCCGAGCCGGATCCGCTGGTCGCCGAGCACGGCCTCCTCCCCCTCCACGCGGTACTCGGCCAGGTTCATGGCCGGCGAGCCGATGAAGCCGGCGACGAAGACGTTGGCCGGGTGCTGGTAGAGCCGCAGCGGCGTGTCCACCTGTTGCAGGATGCCGTCCTTGAGCACGGCCACCCGGTCGCCCATCGTCATGGCCTCGACCTGGTCGTGCGTCACGTACACCGTCGTCACCCCGAGCCGGCGCTGCAGGGCGGCGATCTGCGTGCGGGTCTGCACCCGCAGCTTGGCGTCCAGGTTCGACAGCGGCTCGTCCATGAGGAACACCTTCGGCTCGCGCACGATGGCGCGGCCCATCGCCACGCGCTGCCGCTGGCCGCCGGACAGCGCCTTGGGCTTGCGGTCCAGGAACTCCTCCAGGTCGAGCAGGCGGGCGGCCTCGCGCACCCGCCGGTCGCGCTCCTCCTTGGGCGCCTTCATCACCCGCAGGGCGAAGCCCATGTTGTCGGCCACCGTCATGTGCGGGTAGAGCGCGTAGTTCTGGAACACCATCGCGATGTCCCGGTCGCGCGGCGCGAGGTGCGTGACGTCCCGCTCGCCGATGCTGATGCTGCCGCCGTCGACGCGTTCGAGCCCGGCGAGCATGCGCAGCGAGGTGGACTTCCCGCAGCCGGACGGGCCGACGAGCACCAGGAACTCGCCGTCCTTGATGTCGAGGTCGAGGGCGTCCACCGCGGGCCGCTCGGACCCCGGGTAGACGCGGGTCGCCTCGTCGTAGAGAACTTTGGCCATCGGTCTTCTCCTCAAACGATCAGTACGGACCTCGGTAGGAGCCCGTCGTGGTCAGGGGCGACGAGCGGCCGTGCCCGACGTCCACGAGCAGCAGCCGCGCGGCGAGCTTGCGCAGCGTCCGCTCCTCGTCGCGCGGCACACCGCTGTCGGTGATCACCACGTCGTACGCGCTCACGTCGCGGTGGCTGAAGGGCGCGTGCCGCCCGAACTTGGAGGAGTCGACGAGCAGCAGGTGCCCCTGGGCGGCGTCGAGCATCGCCTCCTTGACCGCGGCGTAGCCCTGGATGGGGTGGTAGAGGCGGCCGGCCGTGACCGCGACCGCCGACATGAGGGCGACGTCGGCGCGGATGCGCTGCAGGGCGCGGGTCACCTCGGGCCCGGTCGTCGAGTCGAAGACGCCGTGGTAGTCGCCGCCCAGCAGGATCGCCGAGCTGTGCTCGGTGGCCGCGACCAGCCGGGCGATGCCCACGGAGTTGGTCACCACGGTGTAGGCGCCGCGCTCGTCGAGCCGCCGGGCCAGCGGGAACAGCGTGGTCGAGTCGTCCATGAGGAGCACGCCCCGGCGCGGCAGCTCGCGCAGGGCGGCCTCGCCGATCGCCTCCTTCTCCGCCAGCCGCGTGCGCCTGCGCAGCTCGGGGGCGACCTCCATGGTCACGGCGGCGACGGCCGCCGCGCGGCCGCGCGACTTGCGCAGCAGCGCGCCGCTCGCCAGGGCGTCCAGGTCGCGGTGCATGGTCATGACGCTGACCCCGAACTCCTCCGCCAGCTCGGCGATGCCCATCTCCCCCTTCTCGGCCACGCGGGCGAGCACCGCCCGCCTGCGCTCCTCCAGACCGGCGGTCGTGGTCCTGGCCCTGGCCACGCGCTCACTCCTGCGGCCGGACCACTGCCTTGACCAGCTCGGGGTCGCGCGTTCCCGCGGTGAGCGCGTCCTCGACCCGGTCCAGCCCGAAGTGGCCGGTGACCAGGGCGTCCAGCTCGACGCGCCCGGCGGCGGCCAGCGCGATGGCGGCCGGCCAGGTGTTGGCGTAGCGGAAGGTGCCCGTCACCTCCAGCTCGCGCGTCTGCAGGGCCGCGAGCGGCAGCGGGATCTCGTCGCCGCCCATGCCGACGAGGACGACGCGCCCGGCCCGGGCCACCGCGCGGACGGCGTCGGCGGTCGCGGCCGGGTGGCCGGAGCATTCGAGCAGCACGTCGGGCTCGAACGCGGCGTCGGCGAGGCTCTCCGCGCGGGCGTCCAGGATCGCGGTGGCGCCCAGCTCGCGGGCGCGCGCCAGCCGGGCGGGGTTGACGTCGGTGACCATGACCTCCGTGGCGCCGAAGGCGCGCGCCGCCTGCAGGCACAGCAGCCCGATCGGGCCGGCCCCGGTGACGAGGACGCGGGTGCCCGGGCCGACCCGCGCCTTGCGGCAGGCCCACACGCCCACCGACAGCGGCTCCATCAGCGCGGCGGCGTCGTCGGAGACGGCGTCCGGCACGGGGTGGGCGAACTCCTCGTGGACGGCGACGTACTCGGTGAAGGCGCCGTCGATCGGCGGGGTGCCGAAGAAGCGCATGCGCGGGCAGAGGTTGTAGCGGCCGGCCCGGCACTGGGCGCAGGTGAAGTCGGGCACGCCCGGCTCCACCGAGACGCGCTGCCCGGTGCGGTGGCCGTCCGCGCCCGGCCCCGCCTGCACGACGATCCCGGCCGGCTCGTGGCCGAGCACCAGCGGCGAGCGCACGACGAAGTCGCCGATCCGCCCGTGCTCGTAGTAGTGCACGTCGGAGCCGCACGTGCCGACCGACGTCACCTGGACGAGCACCTCGCGGGGCCCCGGTTCGGGACGGGGCCGGTCCTCCAGGAGGATCTTGCCCACTCCGTGCAGCACGGCCGCGCGCATGGCCCGCTCCTACTCTCCGGTGACCGCGCCGAGGGTCAGGCCGGTGACCAGCCAGCGGCGCACGGCGAGCCCGGCGAGCATCATCGGCACGACCACGATCGTGCCGATCGCGGTGAGCTGGCCCCAGTCGACGCCCGTCTGGGTGACGAGCTGCGAGGCGGCGATGGGCAGCGTCTGGGAGTTCGGCCCGGAGAAGACGACGGCGAAGGCGTAGTCGTTCCAGGCGAAGACCAGGCACAGGATGAACGTGGTGACCAGGCCGGCCTTGGTCAGCGGCAGGATGACCGTCCAGAATGCCTGCCAGCGGGTGCAGCCGGCGACCAGCGCCGACTCCTCCAGCGACGGCGGCACCTCGGCGAAGAACGCGCTCATCAGCCAGATGGCGAACGGCAGGTTGAACGTCAGGTACGCCAGCACCAGCCCCGGGATCGTGTCGATGAGGTTGAGCCCGCGGAAGATGATGAACAGCGGCACCACGACCGCCGCGATGGGCGCCATGCGGGTCGAGATGATCCAGAAGGCCAGATGTCTCTTGCCGCGCATCGCGGTCCGGGCCAGGCCGTAGCCGGCCAGCGAGCCCAGGCAGACGGCGAGCACCGCGGAGATCCCGGCGGCCAGCACGCTGTGCCAGATGTAGGGCGTGAGGTTGTTCGCCCCGGAGAACAGGCCCCGGTAGTTGTCCAGGGTCGGCTGGAACACCGCCTGGGGCGTGGCCGCGGTGACGTCGGTGCGGTTCTTGAACGACGACATCAGCATCCACACCAGCGGGACCAGCGTCCACAGCATGAACAGGGCGAGGACCACCCACACGACCCAGCGGGTGCCGCGCCCGGTCTCCTCCAGCGGCGACTGCGGCGTGCCGCGCGGGGCGGCGGTCACCGGCGGGTGGCGCGGCACTGCTTCGGTGGCGCTCATCGGGTCAACCCCCTCACGTCCAGCAGCCGGACGAAGGTACGGGCGATGAAGATCGAGAAGGCCAGCATCGCCAGGCCGATGGCGGCGGCGTAGCCGAGGTCGAAGAAGCGGAACGCGGTCTCGTACAGCCGCACCGGGACGATCTTGGTGGCGTCGGCGGGGCCGCCGTTGGTGGTGACCCAGATGATGTCGAAGTACCGGATCGCGTCCATGGAGCGGATGAGCAGCGCGACGAGCAGCACGTTGGAGATCGCCGGGAACACGATGTAGCGCAGCGTCATCCAGCCCGGGGCGCCGTCCACGGCGGCGGCCTCGCGCACCGACTGCGGCACGCTGGACAGGCCGGCGAGGGTGATCAGGGCGATCAGCGGGGTCCACTCCCACACGTCCATGAACACCACCGCGGCGAACGCGCTGACCGGGCTGCCCAGGATGTCGCCGCTGTAGCCGACCGAGCGCAGCACCCACGCGTAGAGGCCGAAGGTCGAGTCGGTCAGGTAGCGGCCCAGCAGGCCGACGATCGACGGCGCCACGAACATGGGCAGCAGCAGCAGGCCGAGCAGCACGTTCCGGCCGCGCAGCACCCGGTACAGGCACAGCGCGACGGCCACGCCGAGGACCATCTCCAGGCCGACGGTGAGGACGAAGTAGACGATCGTCCGCAGCCACGACATCCACATGTCGGCGTCGGTGAAGAAGCGGGCCCAGTTGCGCAGGCCCACCAGGTCGAGGCTCACCCCGCCGAGCAGCCGGACGTGGGAGAAGCTCATGGCGATCAGGGCGAGGAACGGCACGATGGACAGCGCGGCCAGCACGATCAGGCCGGGTGTCATCATCACGCCCTCGAAGCCGATGCGCGGCTCCCTGTGCTTGGCGGGTTCGGGCCGGGCTCGTTCGAGCACCGGCGAGTGGTCGGCTGCGTGCGTCATCTAGGCCACCCACCCTCGGGCCACGATCTGGTCCACCCGCGCCTTGATGTTGCGCATCGCGTCCGCCGGCGTGGACCCGCCGGTGAGCATGCGCGACAGCTGGGTGAAGATCGCGGTGTTGCACTCGTTCCACATCGGGATCTTGGGCCGTAGGCCGATCTTGTCGGGCTCCCACGCCTGGCGGACCGCGGCGGCCGTGAGCATGTTGGGCATCGGCGAGGGGCGTTTCTCGGCGGCGCGCACCTCGGGCAGCTCGTACACGGAGGTGCGGGTGGGGGTGCCGCCGCCGGCCTTGCTCTTGAGGTTGGCGAGCTGGGTCTGCGGCGAGGTGGCCCAGACGAGGAACAGCCAGGCCGCGCCGCGCTCGTGGGGCCGCGTGTTGTCGCTGATGGCGACGCCGGTGCCGCCGTACATGTTGGCCGTCGCGACCGGCCCCCTGGGCAGCGGCGAGTAGCCGGCCTTGCCGGGCATCACCTGCTCGTTGCTGGCGGCGAACTCGTGCCAGTTCGGGCACATCGCCAGGCGGCCGGCGCGGAACGCGGCGCCCACGCCGTCCCAGTCCCAGGTGGTGGAGGCGGGGTCGGCGATGGCGAGCAGCTTCTGGTAGAACTCGGCACCGGCGATCGCGGCGTCGGAGTCGAGCCGGCAGGGCCCGGGGTCGCGCGAGCCGATCCGGCCGACCTCCTTGCCGTTGTCGAAGTAGGCGCCGCCGTAGGACCACAGCACGTTGCTGAAGTCGTTCATCAGCGAGTCGTGCTGGCGGGCCTGGTGGCCGGTGCCGTACTTGACGTCCGAGGTGGCGTTCTTGTTGAACCACTGCGCGATCCTGTAGTACTCGTCCCAGGTCCGCTCGCCGCTCGGGGTGGGGTCGAAGCCGAGGTCGTTGGCCATGCGGTCGTGGTACTTGTCGAACAGGTCACGCCGGTACTGCCAGATCATCGTGGGCGCGTCGTAGGGCAGGGTGTAGTAGGCGTTGGGGTCGACGAAGCGGCCGGCGGCGTCCATCTGCGCGGGGATGAAGTCGGCGACGCCGCCGGGCAGGTGGGGCAGGTTCGGGTCGGCCTGCATGGTGCGCAGGTCCACCAGCCCCCGCTGGTACGGGGCCAGCACCTGGTACGGGTCGGCGTAGATCACCTGGTACTGCGCGTGGCCGGAGGCGAGGTCCAGGGCGACCCGCTGGACGAGCGCGGTCAGCTCCAGGGTGACGATGTTGATATTGATGCCGGTCAGGTCGGTGAACGGGCGCGTGTTGGCCGCGATGGCCGCGGTCGGGGCGGTGTTCTCCGAGATGAAGTTGAGGGTGGCGCCCTTGAATTGACGCCACTGGTCCACGGTGACCGAGTGGGGGGCGTCGGCCTGCGAGCCGCAGCCGGCGAGGGTGACCGCGGCTCCCGCGGCCAGGGCGCCGCGCAGGACGTCGCGCCTGCTGGGTCCGTGCGGGTTCCGGTCCACTGTCCCCTCCCATGGTGCGGCAGGTAAGGGCAATGAGGTCGGTTTATCTTGGATAAATGCCGATGTAAACGCATATGTGAGATTTTCTCGCATTTAATATGAGATTTTTGCTTTTCGGGTGCTTTTTGGCTGGTCAGCGCCTCGTAGGCTCAGCGAGGGGGGCTGCCATGACACTCGTCGCGGGCGTCGACTCGTCGACCCAGAACTGCAAGGTCGTGATCCGGGACGCCGGCTCCGGCGCGCCGGTCCGCTCCGGCCGGGCCGGGCACCCTCCGGGCACGGAGGTGGATCCCGTGCGCTGGTGGGAGGCCATGCGGGCGGCGATCTCCCGCGCGGGCGGCCTGGACGGGGTCGCCGCGATCTCGGTCGCGGGCCAGCAGCACGGCCTCATCGCGCTCGACTCCGCCGGTCACGTCGTCCGGCCGGCGCTGATGTGGAACGACACGCGCTCGGCCGGGGCGGCCGGCGACCTCGTGCGCGAGGTGGGGGCCGAGGTCTACGCCAAGCGGACCGGCACGGTGCCCGTCGCCTCGTTCACCGCGGCCAAGCTGCGCTGGCTGCGCGACCACGAGCCGGGCAACGCCGCCGAGGTGGCCGCCGTCGCGCTGCCGCACGACTGGCTGACCTGGCGGCTGCGCGGCTACGGCCCGGCCGGCGCCAGCCCGCTCGGCCCGGAGCTGGGCGAGCTGGTGACGGACCGCTCGGACGCGAGCGGCACGGCGTACTGGAGCCCGTTCACCGGCGCGTACGACGAGGAGCTGCTGGAGCTGGCGCTGGGACACCCGGCGGTGCTGCCGCGGGTGCTCGGGCCCGCCGAACGGGCGGGCACGGTCGCCGGGACGTCGATCCTGGTCGGCCCGGGCGCCGGCGACAACGCCGCGGCGGCGCTCGGCCTCGACGCGGGCAGCGGCGACGTCGTCGTGTCGATCGGCACGAGCGGCACCGTCTTCGCGGTCACCGGCCGTCCGACGCGGGACGAGACGGGCACCGTCGCCGGGTTCGCCGACGCCACCGGCCAGTTCCTGCCGCTGATCGCGACCCTGAACGCGGCCCGCGTCCTCGACGCGATGGCGGGCCTGCTCGACGTCACCCACGAGGAGCTGGGCCTGCTCGCCCTCGACGCCCCGCCCGGCGCCGGCGGCGTGGTGCTCCAGCCGTACTTCGAAGGGGAGCGCACGCCGAACCTGCCCGACGCCACGGCCACGATCTTCGGCCTGACGCTGGCGTCGGCGACCCGGCCGGCCCTGGCCCGCGCGGCCTTCGAGGGCATGCTGTGCGGCCTGGCCGACGGCCTCGACGCCATCCGCGGGCAGGGGGTGGAGGCCGAGCGCGTGCTGCTCATCGGCGGGGCGGCGCAGAACGCCGCCGTGCAGCGGATCGCCGCCCAGACCTTCGAGCCGCCCGTGGTGGTGCCGAGGCCGGGCGAGTACGTCGCGGACGGGGCGGCCGCCCAGGCTGCGTGGACGCTGACGGAGGCGCGCCCGCGCTGGCCGCTGTCCGTCGCGGCCGAACCGCCGCGCGACCACCGGCCGGTCATCCGCCACCAGTATGCCCGTCACGCGGCCCGCCCCGACCCGGCACCCTGACCCGTCCACGACCGCCGTCCACGACGCCGTTCACCACCACCGTCACCACCACCGTCACCACCACCGTCACGACCGGCGTTCACCGCCGCCGTCCACGACCGCGGTTCACGACCACCGTGCACGACCGGCCGTTACGAGACCTCGCCCCGTGCGGCGAGCTCCTCCACCGTGGTGCGGGCCCCACGCGTGTGCAGCGACGCGAGCGCCCGCAGGTACGGCTCCACGAACCGCTTGTCGTCGGCCAGGTCGCCGAACAGCTCACGGTTCTCGATGAAGGCGGTGGGCCGCTCGCGCTGGGTGCGGGCGATGGCCGTCAGCCGGTCGGCCAGCCGGTCCACGACCGTGATCGGCTCGCCCCGCTCGTCCACGCCCTCGGCGTAACGCGCCCAGCTCGCCACCACGGCCGCCGCCCGCCCGACCTCGCCGCCCGCGGCGAGCCGCTCGCGCACGACGGGCAGCAGCCACTTCGGGATCCGGTCCGACGACTCGGCGCACAGCCGGGCGATCGTGTCGCGCACCTCGGGGTTGGAGAAGCGCTCGATGAGGGTGTGCTTGTAGGCGTCCAGGTCGACGCCGGGCACCGGGCGCAGCGTGGGCGTGGCCTCGGCGTCCATGTAGCCGAGGAGGAACGCCGCGATCGCCGGCTCGCTCGCGGCCTCGTGGACGTACCGGTGGCCCATGAGGTGGCCGAAGTAGCACAGCGCCTGGTGGCCGGCGTTGAGCAGGCGCAGCTTCATCAGCTCGTACGGCTCCACGTCGGCCACGACCTGCACCCCGGCCTCCTCCAGCGGCGGGCGCCCGGCGGGGAAGCGGTCCTCCAGCGCCCACTGCGTGAACGGCTCGCAGACCACCGGCCAGGCGTCGCCCACGCCGAACAGCCGCGCCACGGCCTCGCGGTCCTCGTCGGTGGTGACCGGGGTGATGCGGTCGACCATGGAGTTGGGGAAGGCGACCTCGTCCTCCATCCAGGCCGCTAGGGCGGGGTCGCGCAGCCGGGCGAACGCCGTGAACGTGCGGCGCGCCACGTCGCCGTTGCCCTGGATGTTGTCGCAGGACATGACCGTGAACGGCGGGATCCCGCGCTCGCGGCGGCGCCGCAGGGCCTCGGTGACGAGGCCGAACACGGTGGCCGGGACCGCACCGGGCGCCGCGTCCGCGCGGACGGCGGGGTTGTCCCGGTCGAACTCGCCGGTGACGGGGTGGAAGTTGTAGCCGCCCTCGGTGACGGTGAGCGAGACGACGCGCACGGCCGGGCCGGCCATCTTCTCGATCACCGCCTCCGGGTCGTCGGGGGCGAAGAGGTAGTCGATGATCGAGCCGATGACGCGGGCCTCGCGGGTGCCGTCGGGGTGCTTGAGCACGAGCGTGTAGAGCCCGTCCTGGGCGGTGAGCGCGTCGCGCATCCGCGCGTCACCGGGCAGGACGCCGACGCCGCAGATCGCCCAGTCGTGCGCCAGGCCGGCGTTCATCAGCCGGTCGAGGTACATCGCCTGGTGCGCGCGGTGGAACCCGCCCACGCCGAAGTGCACGATGCCGGCGGTGAGCGCCGAGCGGTCGTAGCCCGGGACCCCGACCTGTCGCGGCAGGCTCGCCAGCGTCCACTGTGTCAGTGCCGTCACGGTCATGGCGCGCTCCCCTTCGGCGGCCCCGCTCCGCCTTCAGACTGAGCATGGCCTGCCCGGAGGCCTTCAAACGTTTCCCTAACGGTCACGATGAGTAATTGAATCGTCGCTGAAAGCTACTTTCTGCTCCTTCATCCGGATATGTCGCAATCCGCCGGGAAGCGCTCCCAGGGGACGGTCAGCCGTCCCGCTCATGTACGGGGGTAGTCATGTCTCTGCGTGTCACGTTCGCCGGCGCCGGCGTGGTCGCCGCGATGGCCCTGCTGGGCGGACCGCCTGTGTCGGCTCTGGGCGGGCCGCCCGTGTCGGGGCAGGCCCAGGTCTCCAAGCAGGACAGGAAGTTCCTTCGGCTGGCCCATCAGGGCAACCTGGCCGAGATCGCCGCCGGCAGGGTCGCCCGGGTCAAGGGGGCGGACGACGCCGTCCGCTCGATCGGGGCCGTGCTCGTCACCGACCACACCCGGCTGGACGAGGCGGTGAAGGAGGCCGCCGACCGCCTCGACGTGGCGCTGCCGGAGCGGGCCGCCAAGAAGGACCGGGCGATGCTCATGCGCATCTCGCGGCTGCACGGCCGCGCCTTCGACCGGGCCTGGCTCACCGCCATGATCGCGGGCCACCGCGCGGCGCTCCGGCTGGGCGAGCAGGAGCTCAAGGACGGGTCGTCACCGGCGGTCAAGGAGCTGGCCAAGGCGGCCGCGCCGGTCATCCGCAAGCACCTGGACGAGCTGCTGCGGGCCGAGAAGTGAGAACCCCGGCCCTCACGCGGCCCGCTCCCCACGGACGACGGGCCGCGTGAGGGCCGGCCGGTCACGCGCGGGCGGCGGTGTCGGACAGCGCCCGCAGGGCGCTCGCGACGGCGGGGATCTGGTCGGCCTCGCGATGGTGGAGGAGGTACAGCACCCTCGGCCGCACCCCCGCGGCCGGGCGCACGGCGACGCCCGGGTCGAGGGCCGCGTCGAGCGCGAGCTGGGGAAGCAGCCCCACGGCCAGCCCGCGGGCGATGAGCGCCTGGGTCAGCACGTAGTCGTCCGTGCCGTGGCGGATGTCCGGGGTGAAACCCGCGGCCTCGCACGCCTGGCGCAGGTGGTCGGTGCAGCGTTCGCACCCTCCGGTCCATGTGTCCCGCGCCAGCTCCCGCAGGTGCAGCGGGACGTCCGGCGGCTGCGCGCACGGATGGGACCGGGGCAGGACGAGCCGCAGCGGGTCCTCCCCGATCGGCACCCGCACCATCTCGCCGGCGCCGGCCGGTTCCTCCCCGGCGTGCGCGAACGTCAGGGCGACGTCCACGTCGCCGGCGGCGAGCAGGTCCGCGGCCTGCGGCGGCTCGGCTTCGCGCAGCCGTACGTCCAGACGAGGATGCCGCCGGGCGAGCAGGCTCATGGCGGCGGGGACCACGGTCGCGCCCGCCGAGGGGAACGCGGCCAGCCGCACGGTGCCCGCGCGCAACTGCGACAGCGCCTGCAGCTCCTCGGTCGCGGCCTGCACGCGGGCGGCGATGGCGTCGGCGTGACGGAGCAGCGCGTGCCCCGCCTCCGTGAGCTGGACGCCACGGGGCCGGCGCAGGACGAGGGGGATGCCCGCCTGGCGTTCGAGGTGGCGCAGGTGCTGGCTGACCGCCGGCTGGGTCCAGCCGAGCGCGCGGGCGGCGCCGCCGATCGACTGGGCACGGGCGATCTCCCGGAAGATCAGCAGGCGCTGGACGTCCACCCCATAAGTATCGCTTGGCGCTCGGCCAAGAAAGCCAGGGCTACCTAGGAGCAGGGCGGCCCGGCACGCTGGGGGCCATGACGCGAACCATCGGCCTGATCGGCGGCATGAGCTGGGAATCCTCCGCCGAGTACTACCGGCTGCTGAACGAGGAGGCCCGACGGCGGCTGGGCGGCCACCACTGCGCCAGGAGCGTGCTGCTGACCGTCGACTTCGCCGAGATCGAGGCCATGCAGCGCGGCGGGGAGTGGGAGCGGGCCGGGCTGCTGCTCGCCGAGTCGGCCAGGAGCCTGCAGCGGGCGGGCGCGGACATGGTGCTGCTGTGCACGAACACCATGCACCAGGTGGCCGACCGGATCGAGGCGGCGATCGACGTGCCGTTCGTGCACCTCGTGGACGCGACCGCGCGCCGCGTCGCCGCCGCGGGGCACACCACGGTGGGGTTGCTCGCCACCCGTTTCACGATGGAGATGGACTTCTACCGCTCACGCATGCGGCGGCACGGCGTGGAGATCATGGTGCCGGACGAGCCGGACCGCACGCTCGTCCACGACGTGATCTACCAGGAGCTCACGCGCAACCGGATCGAGAGCTCCTCCCGCGCCGCGTACCGGCGCGTCATCGCCGAGCTCGCGGGACGGGGCGCCCAGGCGGTGATCCTCGGCTGCACCGAGATCACCCTGCTGGTCGGGCCGGAGGACAGCCCGATTCCGGTGTTCGACTCCACCCGCATCCATGTCGAGACGGCCGTCGACCTGGCGTCGCACGCCATGCCCCGCTAAACGGCGCTTCTCGCAAGGATCTCACCAAAACGAATATTGGCCGCGCTCTTCCTGGGTACGGGACGTTTGGGACCGGCCCAAGGAGGCGCGGTGATGGCCGAGAGCAATCTTTCCGCCGAGGAACAGCGATCGCAGGTCCGGAGGGCGGCCACGGCCAGCGTCGTCGGCACCGCCATCGAGTGGTACGACTTCTTCCTGTACGGCACCGCGGCGGCGACGGTCTTCGCCGAGGTGTTCTTCCCCAAGTCCTCGCCCTACGCGGGCACGCTGTCGGCGTTCGCCACGTACGCCGTGGGCTTCGTGGCCCGGCCGATCGGCGCGGCCATCTTCGGGCACTGGGGCGACCGCATCGGGCGCAAGGCGACGCTGATCGTCACGCTGGTCATGATGGGCGTCTCCAGCGCGCTGATCGGCCTGCTGCCGGGCACCGCCACCATCGGCGTGGCCGCGCCCATCCTGCTCGTCCTCCTGCGCATCCTGCAGGGCATCGCGGTGGGCGGCGAGTGGAGCGGCTCGGTGCTGCTGTCGATGGAGTGGGGCGACCAGCGCAGGCGCGGCCTGATGGCGAGCTGGCCGCAGATCGGCGTGCCGATCGGCCTCATCCTCGGCACGGGCGCCATGTCGCTGCTGGCCGCGGCGTCGGGCCCCGCGTTCAAGGACTGGGGCTGGCGCGTGCCGTTCCTGCTCAGCCTCGTGCTCGTGGCGGTCGGGCTGTGGGTGCGGCTGCGGGTGATGGAGACGCCGCTGTTCGCGCGGGTGCTGCAGACCCGGCAGGTGGCCAAGCTGCCCGTGGTCGAGGTGCTGAAGCGGCACCCGAAGGAGGTCCTGCTCAGCGCGCTGCTGCGGATCCCCGAGCAGATGCCTTTCTACCTGTTCACGACGTTCGTCATCACCTACATCACCGCGCCGCACATCGGGATGTCGAGGACGTTCGCGTTCGCCGCGGTCACCTGCGCGGCGGCCGTCGAGCTGGTCGCGATCCCGTACTTCGGCCATCTCAGCGACCGCGTCGGGCGGCGCCGCCTCTACGCGCTCGGGGCGATCGTGCTCGCGGTCGTCGCGTTCCCGTACTACGCGCTGCTGAACACCGGCGTCGCGGCGGTCATCCTGATCACGATCGTCGTCGTGCAGCTCCAGCACTCGATGCTGTACGGCCCGCAGGCGTCGCTCATCGCCGAGAGCTTCCCGACCGGTCTGCGGTACGGCGGCGCGGGGCTCGGCTACCAGCTCGCCTCGATCGTCGCGGGCGGCCCGGCCCCGCTGATCGCGACGTGGCTGCTGCACGACCACGGCTGGCAGGCGATCTCCATCTTCATGATCGTCGGTGCGGTGATCGGGCTCGCGGCCACGCTGGCGCTGCCCGACCGGTCGAAGATCGACATCTCGGACGACGCGGCCTACGGCGCCAGCCGGGCGTGAACGGGCCGCCGGTGGGACACCCTCCCGGTGACGACCGGCGGCTTCAGTGCGCGGTGTTGTCCCGGACGCGCCTCAGGGCGTCGGCCAGGTCGCCGGCGCGGGGGTGGCGCAGGACCGTGGCAGGCTCGACCGGCCTGCCGATGCGGCGCTCCAGTTCGGCGGCGAGGCGGACCGCCAGGAGGGAGTGCCCGCCGAGCCGGTAGAAGTCGCTGTCCCGCCCGACGCGTTCGGCGTCGAGCGTGTCGCGGTAGACGGCGAGGACCGCCTCGTCCAGCTCGTCGTGCCGGTCGGGAGCGTCCCGTCCTGGCGGCTGCTCCGGCGGCTCGGGACGTCGACCGGCCGGTGCTCCGGCGATGCGGGCGGCGGTCGTGCGGGTCCGCCCGTCCTCCAGGTAGGCGCGCGCGTACCACTCGGCCAGCGAGCGTTTGCGTACCTTCCCGTTGGGTGTGACGGGCAGCTCGGCGACGGGGACGACGTCGACCGGCACGTGGTCGCGGGGCAGCCGCCGGGCGCAGTGGTCGCGCAGCGCGGACGGGGCCGTCGCGGCCGTCGCGGCCGTGAGAACGACCGCCGCGACGACGGCCCGGCCGAGCGCCGCGTGCGGCACCCCGAAGACGGCCACCTCCGCGACGGCCGGGTGGCTCCGCAGCGCGGCCTCCACCGTGGCGGAGGCGATGTTCAGGCCGCCGGAGACGATCACGTCGTCGGCGCGCTCCACGAAGTGCACCAGGCCGTCCGCGTCCCGCCGGCACAGGTCACCGGTCGCGATCCAGCCACCCGGCAGATACCGCGTCCCCGCCCCAGCCGTCCCCGCCCCCTCCCCTGGCGTCCCCGCCCCCGCCGCCTCACGTGGCGTCCCCGTGGCCGAGGGGGCGGAGGGGCGCAGGTAGGTCAGGGCGGGGCCCGTGTGGCGCAGCCACAGCTCGCCCACCTCCCCCGGCGCCACGTCCCGCCCCGCCGCGTCCACCAGGCGGGCGTCGGGGCCGAGACGGCCGAGCGCGGGCGGCCGGTCCGGCGCGCACCGGTGCTGCAACCCGGCGCCGCCCTCCGCCACCGTGTACACGTTGAAGATCTCCGCCCTCGGGAAGACCTCGGCCAGGCCCGCCACGGTGGGCTGGTCGAGCGGCGCCGACGACGACACCACCGAACGCACCCGCGACGACGCGCGCCCCTGGCCGCGCAGCGCGGACACCGCGAGCCGCGCCGTGGTCGGCACCAGGCTCAGCGCGCTCACCCGGTGCTCCTCGATCAGTCCGGCGAGCCGTTCCGGGGCGAACGGCTGGCCGAGCACGATGTGCACCCCGTTGACCAGGCAGCTCTTCAGCACCGACTGCGCCGCGTTCGTGCCGATCGCGACGGACGTGAACAGGGCGTTGGCCTGCGGGGACAGGACCTCGTCCGGGTCCTCGCCCTCGTCCGGCCAGTCCTCGACGAGAGAGGCGTGGACGCTGAGCACGGCCTTGGCGGCGCCGGTGGTGCCCGAGGTGAGGATCACCGCGGCGGGATCCGCCCCGGTCAGCCCGACCGCGCCCGCCACGGCCGGGCCGCGCGTCGTCGCCGTCAGTTCGCCGGCGCTCGCCCGCCACCCGCCGAACGCCCCGGCCTCCGCCTCCGACCGGCCGCCCGTCACCAGGCCCGCCGCCTCCACCCGGGCGGCCGTGGCCGGCAGGTGCGCCTCCGGGACCGGCGCCCGTACCGGGACGGCCACCCCGCCCGCCGCCAGCACGCCCATGAAGCACACCGCGAACGACAGCCAGTCGCCGTCCTCGAACGCGAGCACCACCCGCTCCCCCGGCCGCAGCCCGCGGGCGGCCAGTCCCGCCGCGACGCGCCGGGCACCGCGATGCCAGCCGAGGTAGTCGAGGGTGCCGGCTCCGTCGACGGTGAAGGCCGGAGCCGCCGGGTGGGCGGCGGCCCGCCGGGCGAGGACGTCATGCAGCAACACGGGCAACGGCGGTCCCTCCCCGTGGACGGCGCACTGGGCAACCTCCCCACCATACGCATCCGGGGCCGTCATGATCAGTCCGCTCAAGTCCCTTTCGGAACGGATGAATTCCGCACTGAATGTTCAGCATTGACGTTCTTGTCTGACTTTTCTGAGAATCGTGCCGAAAATCGCACCCGACAGGAGGTACGAGATGGGGCACAGCGATTTGCCGCGTGACAGTTGCGGTGGTGTGCGCAGGTGCGGGGGAAATCTCCTCGTCGCCAACGCCGTCCAGCCGAGCGAGTCGGCGGTCCGTCGTAACGTCCGGGCCGTCTCCGAGTTCTGGTCCACGTTCCGGGCGTCCCGGAAGATGCTGAACAAGAAGCGGTAACCACTCCTTGCGATCAGAACTCGGCATCTCTGGAGGGGTTTCGGACGTCCTGTCCGAGCCCCTCTTCTCTCGTCCGAAGGACGGCGCCCTCGACCGCGACCCCATGCGCCTGGCCGCGCCCGCGAAGAGATTCTCGCTGCGAAAGCTGGCGCTCATGCTCGACGGGCTGCCGTTCGAGGCGGAGTTCCCGCCGGAGTGCCCCTGGGAGGGCGTGACCCGGCACCGTCCGCCCCTGGACCTGCCGCCGCTCGGCTCCTCCGACGAGTCGGCGCTGGACGCGGAGTTCGCGGCGGCCGTCTCCCGCTGTCTCGGGGACGCCGAGTCCGCCGTCGTCCTGCTGTCGGGCGGCATGGACTCGTGGGCGGTCTTCACCTACGCCTGGCGGCAGGCCCGGCGCGAGGGGCGGCGGCTGAGCGCGGTCGTGTGGAACCTGCGCGACCAGTTCGGCAAGGCCACCGCCGGCCTCGTCCACCGGCAGTTGCGGGCCGTCGGCATCACCTGCGACCTGCACGTCGTGCCCGCCGAGTGGCGGGAGCTGCCCGAGCCGGACTGGTCGCCGCTCGGGCCCCGGCACGACTACTACACGCGGCTGCACCAGGCCACCGTGGACCACGCCCACGCCCTCGGGGCGACGGTCCTGCTGAGCGGCCAGGGCGGCGACGAGGTGCTCGGCGCCTGGAACCACCTGTCATCCTCGCTGGCGCGCGGACGCCGCTGGCGGGACCTGCGCCGCTACCTGGCGGCGTTCGGCCGCGCCGACTCCCTCGTGGAGGTGGCGGGCGAGGCGGCGGCGCTCGTGGCGCGGCGGCTGCCCCCGGAGACGTCCTTCCAGCTGTACGTGGCGACCGCGCTGCGCGACGTGGTCAACGGCGGGCGTCCCCCGGTGCTCACCGACGTCCACCGCGAGGCGGTGCGGAACTGGACCGAGGACTGGCTGGCCGCCCGGTTCGCGGAGTTCCGGGCCGAGGGCGGCGACTGGGCGACGGCCAGCCTGCGCGACTCGATCTTCCCGTGGGCGTACGACGCGCATCCGCTCGGGGCGCCGATCCGGCAGCGCTCGCCCTTCGTCGACGAGACGTTCCTGAGGTACGCCTTCGGGCTGCCGCCGGGCTCCCGGTTCCGGGCCGAGGGGCCGTTCCCGTACCAGTGGTACAAGGCCCTGCACCTGCGGCTGCTGCCGCCCGAGCTGCGGCCGCTGCTGCCGGAGTACAAGCAGAGCTACTCCGACGCCTTCCGGCGCTACGTGTTCGACGTGCTGCCCGAGGGGCCGCTGCTGGTCGAGGAGCTGGGGCTCATCCGGCCCATGGACCGGCTCGACCTGGAGAAGGTGCACCCGCGACTGCCCATCGTGGTGCGCAACGTGGAGCGCTGGGTGGCGGGCGCCCTGGAGGCCGGCGCCGAGCCGGCGCCCACGACGTAGGATGCGCGGCCTGATCGGGCGTGGCGCCGAACGACGGTGGTTCGGCGCCGAGCCGGCCGTCCACCTCGCCCTGTCGCCCGACGGCCGGGCGGTGAGCTGGCAGAGCGAGCGGGATCCCGGACTGTTCGTGTGGCGCCCGGGTGACGGCGTGCGACGGCTCCCGCTCGGCCGGGCCGAGGTCGTGGACCACGCCTGGTGGCCCGCGGGCGGCGCCGTCGCCGCGGTCGTGGCGGGACCTACGGGGCACCGGGTGGTCGTGTACGACGAGGGCGCCGGGCGTACGACGGACGTGACGCCGGAGGGGGCCGGCTCGTTCCACGTCGTGGACCGCGACCAGCCGCGCTCGCACAGCCTGCTCCTGGCCGGTGCGGACGCCGACGGGCGGCGTACCTGGCACGTGCTGTCCACGCCCGGCGGACCGGCCGCCCGCGAGCCGGTGATGACGGCCGTGCGCGTGCCCGAGGGCGTCGTGCCGCAGCGGCTGTTCGGCGATCCCGATGACCGGCTGCGCGCCGCCACCGCTCGTGACGACGACGGCTCCCTCGTGGTGTACGCGACGGACGGGGCCGGCTGGCGGGAGGTGTGGCGGTCCGCGCCGCCCGGCTCCCTGGTCACGCATCCCGTGGACGTCACGGCGGACGGCATGGGCCTCTACCTGTGGGCACCGTGCCGGGACGGGTTCCTCGGCGTGCGGCTGCTGGACCTGCGCACCGGCGCGGTGCGCACCGTCCTCGACGACGGCGGGCACGACCTCGACGTCGTGCTGCATCCCGTGACCCGGCTCCCCCAGCTCGCCCTCGTGTCGGGGACCCGCCGGGGACACCGCGCGCTCGACCCGGACCTGGCCGCGGGCCTGGACCGGCTCGGCGCGCGCCACCCGGGCGACCTCCAGCTCACCGCCCTCACCCGCGACAACGCCACCTGGCTGGTACGGATCGACGACGGCGGGACGCCGCCCCGGCACCTGCTGTGGGACCGCCGCGCCGACAACGCCCACCCGGTCCCGGAGGACACCCGGGCGCCCGGCCCGGCGGCCCGCCTAGCCGCGCGGCTGGTCCCGGCGCGTCTCGGCCTCGCCGCGCGGCTCGTACCGGCCCGTCACGGGCCCGGCTCGCGGCTCGCCCCGGCGTGGGCCGGGCGCGGGTCCTCAGGCCCGGCGCGGGGCGGGCTCGCGCCCACCACCACCGTGAGCGTCCCGGCGCGCGACGGCCTCAGGCTCGACGGCTACCTCGTCACCCCGCCCGGCGTCCCCGCGCCGCCGTACCCGACCGTGCTCCTCGTGCACGGCGGCCCCTGGTCGCGCGACGAGTGGGGCCTGTCCCCCGAGGCGCAGTGGCTGGCCGAGCGCGGCTACGCCTCCCTGCGGGTCAACTTCCGCGGCTCCGAGGGGTACGGCGTCCGCTTCCTCGACCTGGGCCGCGAGGACTGGGGCGGCGGGATGCAGGACGACCTGGAGGACGCGCTGAGCTGGGCGGTCGCCGAGGGGATCGCCCAGCCGGGGCGGGTGGCCGTCATGGGGCAGTCGTACGGCGGGTACGCGGCGCTCATGGCGGCGACCGCCCGCCCGAAGGCGTTCGCGCTGGCCGTGGCCGTCTGCGCGCCCACCGACCTGGTCGCGTTCCTGCGGCACGTGCGGGGGTCGGCCCACCACGAGCGGGCGCACTTCCTGCACCGGGTCGGCGACCCCGACCGCGACGCCGCCCGGCTGCGCGAACGCTCGCCCCTCACGCACGCCGCCGCCTGCCACACGCCGGTCCTCCTCGTGCACGGCCGCGACGACCCGCTCGTCCCGTGGACGCACGCCACCACGATGGCCGCCGCGCTGGCCGGGCACGGCCATCCGCACCACTGCCTGGTGCTCTCCGGCGAGGGCCACGGCATCACCCGCCCGGCCAACCGGATCCGGCTCGCCCGGGTGGTGGGCCGCCAGCTCGCGTTCCACCTCGCAGAGAGGCCCACATGACCAGCACCCAGCGTCACGACCACTCCCCCGCCGCTCTCGGCCGCGCCGATCAGGCCGCCCCGTCCTTCCGCTACACCCCGGCGCCGGACCGGCTGTCCCCGTTCGTCACCACCCCGGCCTACCGGGAGGCCGGCACCGGGCGGCCCGCCGCCCCGCCGGCGACCGGCGGCACGTACTCCCTGGCGGCGCTGGCCACCTGGTTCACCTGGCCGGCGCTGAGCACGGACCTGTTCCCGGCCCCGCCCTGGTCCGGGCTCGAACGCGTCAGGCACGCCCCGCCCCGCCCTCGCGGCCACGCCCACCCGCGGGAGCTGCGCGACCGGCTCGAAGCCGCGGTCGAGCGGGCCATCGGCGACCGGGAGCACGTCGCGGTCGCCACCTCCGGCGGGCTGGACTCCGCGGCCCTGCTGGCCGTGACGGCCCGGGTGTGCCGCCGCACCGGGCGGCGCCTGCTCGCCGTCACCATGGACATCCCCGACGACCGCGGCCGCCGTCCCAAGACGGTGGTGGACCGGCTGCTGGAGTTCCTCGGGCTGCGCTGCCCCCACCTGCGCGTGGACCCCGCGCCCCGGCGCTGGCCGGAGCCTGAATGGTGCGAGCACGGCCCGCGCTTCGACGGGTTCCCCCGGCTGCACCGCGGGATGGCCGAGCTCGCCGTGGGGGCCGGGGCGCAGGTGCTCCTCCACGGCAGCGGCGCCGACCAGCTTCTGGAGGCGCCCGGGTACATGGCCGCCCGCGTGCTGCGGACCGGCTCGCCCGGCGACCTCATGGCCTACCTGCGTGACGCCTCCGCCGGCGGCGGGCCGCCGCTCCGGGAGCTGGTCGCCGTGCTGGCAGGCCGGCTCGGCCGCCGCGCCTCCTCCGACCTCTACTGGGCGACCGCCTGGCCGCGGCGGCTCCAGGAGCGGGGCTCCCCGCTGCTCACCGGTGAGATGCACGAGCGGGCGTGCGCCTGGGAGGACGACCACCGGCGGGAGTCGGCGCGGGTGGCCGCCGAGGCCGGGGCGTCGTGGGCGGAGGCGCTGATGATCCACCGGACGTTCCCGTACGACGTCGTGGTGCCCGCCACCGGGCTGCCCGAGGCGGCGCCCTACTACGACCCGGTCTTCGCGGAGTACGCCTTCCACCTGCCGCAGGCCGTGCGGTACTCGGGGGCGTACGAGAACGAGTACCTGCGCAGGAAGCGGCTGGTCGCCGACCTGCTCCCGGACGGGATCGGCGCGGTGCTGCCGCCGTACCGGCAGCGCGGCTCGCAGTCGTACGCCCGCTACTGGCGGCTGGCACGGGTGGAGCCGACACTGGCCGTGGAACGGGGGCTGCTGCGGCCGGACTGGCGGACGCGGTGCCGGGACACGTTCGAGGTGGCCACGGCCAGCGCGGTGGAGCTGTGGCTGCGCGGCGCCGAGGCGCGCGGGGCGAGCGCGTGAGCCGGCCGGTCCCGGACCCGCCCGGCCGCCGGTCCGTGGACGCGGACGGGGTGCTTCGCGGGATCGACGTGGACGTGCTCGCGCTGTACCTGTCGCGGCCGTCGCTGGCGCTGGGCCTCCACCCCGCGTCCCCCTGGGCGGACGGCGCCGCGCCACCCCCCGCCACGGGCCACTCCGGTCGCCTCTCGGGCGGCGAGCCGCCGATCGCGGAGGCGGCGGACCGTCGGGAGCTGGGAGAACGGCTGGAGGAGGCCGTGCGCCGGGCCGTCGGGAACCACCGCACGGTGGCCGTCCTCCACGACGGCGGCCTGGGCGCGACGGCGCTCCTGGTGGCGGCCGACGCGGCGGCGCGGTCGCTGGGCGCCGAGGTGACGGTCGTGGTCGCCGACCACCCCGCTCCGGACGGCGCGAGCGTCGCCGTGGGCACGCAGCGGGTGCTCGCGGCTCTGGGCGGGCGCCACCGGTTCCTCCTGGCCGAGACCGACCGCCCGCTCCCGGCCTCCTGGGCCGAGAAGACCGCTCGACTCCCCGCTCCCCCGGCCGAGCCGGCTCCTCGACTCCCTGCCCCCTCGAACGAGATGGCCCCGCGACTCCCTGCCCCCTCGGCCGGGACGACCCCTGAGGTCCCGGGCGCACCGGCGCCGGGTGAGCGGCCGACGCCCGGGAACGGCGGGCACGCGTGGAACCCCGTCGCCCCCGACCTCGGGCGGACCCCGCTCGTGCGGGCGGCCGAGAGCGCGGCCCTGCGGCTCGGCGCGACGCTCCTCCTCACCCCCGATGGCTGCGCGGAACTGCTCCAGGCGGGCCCGCCCGCGCTGCCGCCCCTGCTCCAGGCGGGGTCACCGGCGGCGTCCCGTCTCGCCGGGCTGGGGGCCGCCGGCCGGCAACTGGCCGACCGGTGGCGCGCGGACGGCGCCGCCGGGGCGCTCGCGGACGCCGCCGCCGTGCTGGGCCGCGGCGGGCGGGCGCGCCGGTTCGGCGCCGGCCTGCACCTGGCCCTGGCGCCGTTCGCCGACGCCCTGGGGCCGGCCCCGGACGTCCTCGCGGCGTGCCATCGCGAACGGGTGGAGGCGTGGACGGCCGCCTGGGCACGTGGGCTGGCCGGGCGGCTCGCCGGGCAGCGGGAGCCGGTCCGCGCGTACGTGCTGGCCCGCATGGCCCGCTTCGCCGGAGCGCTCCCGGCCGCCGTGGCGGAGGCCGCGGCCGTGCCGCGCAGGTCGCCGTTCCTGGACCCGATGTTCACCGCGTGGGCGCTCCGGCTGCCCCCGGCCGCCCGCTACGACACCCGCCCGCCCACGCCCTACCTGCGGCGCAACGCGTTGCCGGCCGGGCTCGTGCCCCGGGCGGCCCGCGCCGCGCTGCCCCGCACCGAGCCGCCGGCCCCGGGCACGATCACGATCACTGGCACGGTCACCGCCGGGCCGGACGGATTCCCGATCTGCCGGGAGCTCGGGCTGCTGGCGAGTGAGGACCGCGGCTGGGTGGAGCCGGCCGTGCTCGCCCGGCTGGCGGTCCTGGAAGAGTGGCTCGCGGGGGCCGTACGGATCAGCAGTCCAGGCCGAAGCGCCGGTTGAACGCCTCGCTGAAGGGGCTGACGAACCGCCGCCGCACGGCGCCGCTCACGGCCGCCCGCAGCCGCATCGCGGGCGGCCACCACGGACGGCCGGCGGTGGGCTTCCAGAAGAACGTCACCGACGACGTGGTCCCCGGGCCCTCCACCAGGTGCCCCCAGTAGAGGGGGATGTAAAGCGCCTCGCCCGCGCGCACGGTGCACCGCAGCGGCCGGGTCCGGCTCAGCGGCGAGTCCGGCCCGGCGGAGACGGCCGAGAAATCGATGCGGCTGAAATTGAACCGGTACGAATACCACGGATGGTGGTCGAGGTGCCGGTGGTCGCCCGGCGGGAACAGCAGCACCTCCTTGGCCCCGCTCACCTGGCACAGCAGGGCCTGCTGGCTACTGTGGTAGTGCAGGGCGGTCACCGTGTCCCTCCCCAGGAACATCGCGAGCCCCATCTCCGGCGCCCCGGCCAGGCAGCCGGGCACCGACAGGTCGTCCGCCAGCTCCGGCAGCAGGTCCAGCAGGGGCACCTGGGCGAGGTAGCAGCGTTCGGCCTCGCCGGGCGAGGTGAGGATGTCGAGGTAGCGGTCCATGCGCAGGGGCGCCTGCACCCAGCCGCCGTAGTAGGAGCCGGAGGGGTAGAACTCGACGGGCACCCGCGTCCGCCCGGTCCTCTCGCGGAAGTAGGCGGGGTTCCAGCGCTCCAGGGCCGGCCAGCCGTCCAGCGCGCCCTCGACGAGCACGGGCCGCCGTTCCCGTTCGAGGTCGCGCACGCCGCCGAACTCGGACACGTGGCGCCGCGGCACCTCCGCCGCCTTGACGCCCGCCTGGGCGGCCGTGCGGAAGGACGAGGGCGGCGCACCCGCCTCGGACCTGTCCCGGATCACCGGCCTGCCGTCACCGTTCACGCTCACGGACTCCTCTCGCCCCTGGCCGCCACTCATGGCCCGCCCGCCGTCGGCGACGACGAGCTGCCCCCAGTTCTCCGTCTGCTCGAACGGGCGGGGCGGCACCGGAGGCGGCCCGCCTCCCGCGTCGAGCCACCGCCTCATCTCGGCCAGCAGCAGCTCGGCGTCCAGCCGCTTCTGGTCCACCGCCCCCGCCGGCAGCCACGCGCGCAGCCGGTCGAGCTGCCCGTCGAGGGCGGCGTCCGCGCCGTCGTGGCCGAGCAGCGCCGCCCAGTCGCGGTCGGGGTAGTACAGGGCCTTGGCGCGCGCCGTCAGCGCGGCGGCGGCGTCCCGTCCGATGACCCGCTCGCGGACTGCGGCGGCGAGCGTCGCCCGGATGTTCACCATGGGCTCCGACAGCGGCCGGTATCCGCCCTGCTCGGGCGCGTGCAGCACCGCCACCTCGTCGTCGTCCGTCAGAGCGCCGCGGCGGTACTGCTCCGCCACCTCGCCCACCGGGATCATGCCGTACGGGGCCAGCTCGGCCGCCCGCAGCGCGCCCATGCTGGCCGCCCCGTACACCCTGATCCCGAGGGAGAGCGCGTAGAGGATCTCCTTGTGCCAGACGGCGGGGACGCGCTCGAAGAAGCCGTCCACGATGCCGATGGCGGGCGGCCGGTCGCGGGCGGCGCGGTAGACGCTGCCCAGCTCGGCGGGCGGCCGGTAGTCGGCGGGCAGGACGCGGGCGGCCTCCTCGACGGGCAGCGTGGGCCCCAGGAACACCACCGGCGGCCGCTCGTCCCGGGCCTGTCCCGGCCGCCGCCGGCGGAAGGGGTTCACTCCTCCCACGGCCGCCACCGCAGGCCGGGCACGACGGCCTTGACCACCGGCAGGTCCAGGCCGTCGATCGTCAGGTCGACGACCACGGCGGAGGGGGCGCCGGCGGCGCCGAGCCGGGCGACCAGCCAGTCCAGGTCCTCGTTGATCGTCGGGTGGTCGACGTCGGGCACGTCCTGGTAGTCCCGCAGGGGCCGCTCCTGGACGGCGTCGGCGACGGCGCGCCGCTGCTCCGGGTCGAAGTACCAGCTCTGCCGGTCGCGGCCGATGTCGTCGCGCGAGCCGACGATCACGGTGGCCCGGGCCTGCGCCGCCTCGGTCAGCGCGCGTGACAGCGCGATGGAGCGGCGGGGATGGCAGCCGGAGCCCTGCGTCTGCGGCAGCGGGTGGTACCAGGGGGTGTCGGTCTCCACGGCCAGGCAGTTGAAGACGGGGACCCCGGTCTCCGGCGTGAGGTCCCAGACCAGGACGTCGATCCCGGCGTGCCGGAAGCGGTCGAGCAGGGCCCGGCAGGAGGGGTCGGCGATCGTCTCGGGCCGTATCCTGCGCCGCGGGGCGAGCAGGTCGCCGGCGTCCTGGGCGGCGACGATGGCCTCCCGCTCGACGAGCTCGCACAGGGCGTGGACCGCCGCCTCGACGAGGCTGTTGCCGGAGGCCAGGCCGTTGGAGCCGTTCTGCACGGCGTGGTCGCCGGGCGCGATCGGCACCCGCCAGTCGCAGTGCACCGCCTCGTACGGCACCCACGCCGGCTCGCGCCGGATCAGGTCCCAGCCGCGGACCCAGCGCATCGGGCGGTCGGGGGCGTACTCGCTGCACGGGCAGCGGACGAGCGTCGCGGGGTCGAGGACCGCCTCGCCGGCGGACGCGAGCGCGCGGTAGGTGTCGTAGCGGAGCGGGAGGTGGTGGGTCTCGGCGTGCCACAGCTCCAGCGACTCCATGATCGCCGACACCTTGGCGGCGTCCGCGGTGACGCCCTTGCCCTGGGAGACGGCCAGGCTGCGCGACGCGGGACGGATCGCGCACCAGACCGGGATGCCGATGCGGTCCATGCCGGTCACGTTGGCCACGCGGGTGATGCCGGCGACCTCCAGGGCCGGCGCGACGCGGTCGAGGGTCGCGGCGGGGCTGACCGCGCGGTCCGTGCCGTCGCGGTACGCCTTGCGGATCGGCCGCGCCCGCTCGGCCGCCCAGCGGGCGGACAACTCCCCAAACGCGGAACGAGAAATGCTCTTTCCCCTCACCTGGCGATAAATAGCGATAAACGTCGATAGGCGGAGATCTCGGTGATCCGCCGGACGGTGTTGTGCGCGTGATCTTTTGACCTATGCTGCCGACCGATAACCGAAGAGACAAGTGTGCGATTGGGGATATGAGTGCCCTCTCGGACGTTTCATGACATTCCCTCGTCAAGTGACGGCAGATTCGACGGGCGTCCGAGCGACGTGGCCGTCCTGGGTGTCCCCATCGACTCGGGCACGGGCGGCCGGCCCGGCGCGCGGTTCGGCCCCGCGGCGATCCGCGAGGCGTCGGCCCTCATCTCCGGCAACCTGTACCACGTCGGCCTGGAGACCGAGGTCCTCGAGCACCTGCGCATCGTCGACGTGGGCGACGTGCCCGTCACGCCCGGCCGTCACGAGCAGAACCTGGACGCCGCGGAGAAGTGGGCGCGGGAGCTCATGTCCGTGACCGACCGGATCGTCGTGCTCGGGGGCGACCACTCGGTGCTGCTGCCGGTCCTGCGCGCCGTGGCCGACCGGCACGGCCCGGTCAGCTTCGTCCACTGGGACGCGCACGCCGACACCTGGGACGGCGGCCCGGAGCGCCTGCTGACCCACGCCACGGCCGTGCGGCGGGTCATCGAGGAGGGGCTGACCAACCAGGTGTTCCAGATCGGGCTGCGCGGCTACGGCCCGTCCCGCGAGACGTTCGCCTGGGCGGGCGAGCACGGCGTCGAGCACTGGACGATGATGGACGTGGACGAGACCGGGCTGACGGACATCGTCCAGCAGGTGATCTCCACCGTCACCGGCAAGGTGTACGTCTCCATCGACATCGACGTGCTCGATCCGTCGTACGCGCCCGGCACCGGCACCCCCGAGCCCGGCGGGCTGACCAGCAGGGAGCTGCTGGCGGGCATCCGCGACCTGGTCCGCAACACCGACGTGGTCGGGCTGGACGTGGTGGAGGTCGCGCCGCCGTACGACCACGCCGACGTCACGGCGCTGGTGGCGAACCGGTGCGTGCTGGAGTTCCTGTCCGCCACGGCCCAGCGCAGGGCGACCGGCCGGGGCTGATCTCCCGCCCCGTCACGTCCGGGCCGCGGCGTACTCGGCGTACAGCCGGGCGTAGCTGCCGCCGCGCGCCAGCAGCTCGTCGTGGGAGCCGTGCTCCACCAGCACCCCGTCGTCCAGCACGAGGACGCGGTCGGCGGCCTGCGCGGTCTCCAGCCGGTGGGTGATGAGCAGGACCGTACGCCGGCCCCGCTCGGCGCGCAGCCGCTGGATCAGCGCCGTCTCGGCCTGCACGTCGAGGGCCGCGGTGGGCTCGTCCAGCACCCAGACCGGCGCGTCCCGGTAGAGCACCCGGGCCAGGGCGAGGCGCTGCCACTGGCCGCCCGACAGGTCGCGGGCCCCGGGGAACATCCGCCCCACCGGGTTGTCCGCGCCGAGCGGGAGCTGGGCGACGACCCGGTCGAGCCCGCCGGCCCGCAGCGCGAAGCCGAGCCGGTCGCGGTCCAGCGGCCGGTCGGCGCGGCCGAGCCGGACCGACTCGGCCACCGTGAACTCGTAGCGCCCGTACTCCTGGTAGAGCACGCCGATCAGCTCCCGCACCCGCGCCGGGTCGAGCCGCGCCAGGTCGGCACCGTCGACGAGGATCCGCCCCGTGGCCGGGCCGAGCAGCCCCAGCAGCAGCTTGACCAGCGTGGACTTGCCCGCCCCGTTGCGCCCGACCAGCACCGCGAACTCCCCGGGCAGCAGCGTGAACGACGCCTCCCGCAGCACGGGCGGGCCGCCCGCGTACGCGTACCCCACACCACGGAACTCCACCCGCGGAGGCGCGCCGGAGAACGGCGCGACCGGCCCGCCCGGCGCCGCGTTCTCCGGTGCGGGGGCGGGGACGGGCGCGGGCGGCTCGGGCCCGTACGCCAGCGCGACGAAGTCGGTCAGGTACGCGGCGTGCTCCTCGATGTCCACCACGATGGTGAACAGGTCGACCGTGCTGTTGACCAGGGTGCTGAAGGCGGTGAAGACCAGGAACAGCTCCGCCGCCGTCAGCGCGCCGGACGACGCCTGACCGGCGGCGAGGAAGTACGCCACGACGAGGCACACCGCGCTCAGCACGCCCGCGACCAGCCCGCGGCTCACGCTGTGGCGGCTCGCCGCGATGACGGCCCGCAGCGCGCGCCGGCTGACGTCGTCGTGCATGCGCGTGAACGGCGCGGCCAGCCCGTAGCTGCGCACGTCCTTGGCCAGGTCGTAGCGGACGAGCAGCTCGGCGAGGTAGTCGCGGCGGCGCTCCAGCTCGGTGGTGCCGCGGCGGGCGAGGTAGACGGCGCGCGCCTCCAGCCGCCGCTGCACCAGCAGCGGCACCCCGGCGAGCAGGGCGAGGCCGATGAGCCGGACGTCGAGGACGGCGAGCACCCCCACCATGCCGGCCAGCGAGACGACCTGGCCGCCGAACTCGATGAGGATGCCCGCGATGGCGGCCGGCCGCCAGGTCACGCCGTCGTGGGCGCGCGCGACCGCGTCGTACCACTCGGGGTCGTCGAAGCGCTCCAGCGGCGCGGAGCCGGTGACCCGCAGCAGCCGCTGCTCGGAGGTGATGCCGACGAGCTCGGTCAGCTCCTCGCGGCGGACGGACAGCAGCGCGCCCAGCGCGACGCGCAGCGCGGTCAGCCCGCCGAGCACCAGGATCCACGCCGTCGCGCGGCCGTCCTGCCGCTGCGTGAACGCCTCGACGATCTCGCGGACGATGAGCAGGAGCCCCGCGGGCAGCGCGGACATGGCCGTCGACAGCAGCAGGACGAGGACCAGCAGCCGGGGCGACGCCTCGAAGCAGAGGCGGACCGCCACCCTGGCCGCTCCGGCCCCGCCCCCTGTCCTGGCCCGGCCGGACGGGTTCACGTGCGGCCGGGCTCCACGTCGACGAGCCTCGACACCGGGTGCGGCAGCAGCTCGTGCCAGGTCTCCTGGTTGTCGGGCAGCAGGAAGTCCACCTGCCGCACCCGCAGCGGGACCCGCAGCCAGCGCCGCTGCGACCAGCCGGCCGCGATCTCCTCCCAGCCGGGCACCCGCGGATAGTGGTGCGGCCGCAGCGAGGCGAAGCACACCGGCTCGCGCGCCGACTGGTAGCGGTACTCGACGGCGCCGCGCAGGTACGGCGTGACGTTCTCGTCCACGGCCCGCGTCGCGAGGGCGTGCATGACGACCACGTCGCCCGGCCCCAGGTCGGGGGCGCGCCACCAGTCGCCCTCGTCCGGCTCGATCCGGGCCTCGACGCCGCCGGTGTCGAGCACGGTCAGGGGCCGCACCCCGGGCACGGCGCGTTCGCGCAGCACGCGCAGCGTGCCACGGCCGGCGGGGAACGGGGTGAACGGCACCCAGGCGGTCAGCACGTCGGGGGTGCCCTGGACGTGGGTGTGCTCCTGGTGCGGCGGGACCCAGAAGCCCGGGTGCACCAGGCTCACCTGCCGCCGCGTGTGGTTCAGCAGCGGCTTGCCGAGGACGGCCCGCATCACCTCGACGAGCTGGGGCGCGTGCGCGGCCCGGTGCATCAGCTCGACCTTCTGCAGGTCCTCGTACATGCGCCACCAGCGGGGGCTGCCGTCACGGCGGTTGGCGGCCGGGCGCAGTCCCTCCCCCTCCGTCCCGGCGGCGCCGCCGCCGCTGTCGTCGGCGAGCCAGTCGTGGCGGCGCAGCACCTCGGTGAAGCGGGCGCGCAGCTCGGCGAGCCGGCGCTCCGGCAGCAGGCCCCTGAACAGGAGCATGCCGTGCTCCCGGAGGCGCCGCCGCAGCTCGGCCGGATCGCCGGCGACCGGCGTGGAGTCCTCGGCGACCACCGCGGCGCCGTCGTCCGTCAGGCTCATCATGCTCCCAGGCGTGTCGTGAAACAGGGGCTCGGCCGGTCATTCGTAGTGGTTGAACACCACGGCGTCCTGCAGCCAGGCGCTGCGGGTCCGCCAGAACGCCATGCCGTCCTTCCAGTCGGGGTTGACCTCGGCGCGGAACATCCGGGCCCGCCGCGCGCGGAACTCGGCGATCGCCGCCTCCACCAGGGCGGAGCCGACGCCGCGGCGCCTGGCCTCCTGGCGGACGTACAGCTCGCGGACCGAGCCGATGCGGAAGTCGTTGACGGACTGGGTGTGGATCTCCCCGGTGAGGAACCCGTCCAGGCCGTGCCCGTTGTCGGCCACCAGGCAGAACGACAGCTCGTCGGTGAGCGCGGCCTTGAGCAGGTCGCGGGTGCCGTCGAGCGGGTCGCGGGTGAACGCCTCCACCTCCGCCACCTCGGGTCGCGCCGGCACCGCCACGCCCGGCCCCCAGCGGTCGTAGGACAGCAGGGGCACGTGCTCCCCGGCGTTCATGCCCCACAGCACGAGCACCTCCTCGATGTCCTGATCGGTGATCAGGCGGACCTCGTACGGCAAGCGGCCTCCCTGGGCGGTCGGACTGTGCGGATGCGGAAACGTCATGGTGGCGGCCGGGGTGGCCCGCGTGGCGGTCATCCGGCGTCGTCCCCGGACAGGGCGCCGACCGGGTGGGCGACGTAGTCGGCGGCCACGTCGAGGGGCAGCGCCTCGACCTCGTCGCGTACGGCGGTCTCCAGCAGCACCGACGGCTCGGCGCGCAGCCAGGGCGCGGCCAGCAGCAGCCACAGCATCGGGCGGGCCGTGCCGGTCGTGTTGCGGGTGCCGCGGTGCCACAGGCGCACGTCGCGCACGAGGACGTCGCCGGCGCTCATCACGGCCCGGCCGGGCGGCCGTTCCCGCCGCCGCTGCTCCAGGAGCTCCTCGCGTACGCACAGCGAGCCGGGACGGTAGACGTCCTCGGAGGCGAGGGCGTGGGTGCCCGGCCAGACCTCGATGGAGCCGTTGTCCTCGCCGGTGTCGACGAGCGCGATGTTGACGGCCAGCATGAACGGCGGGTGGCCAGTGACCGCGCGCGGCCACAGCGGCTCCCAGTCGGCGTGGACCGGCTGCGGCTTCGACCCGGGCAGCACGGTGTGGCCGTGGTAGCTGATCACGCGGGGCGACGTCAGCGGCTCGCCGCAGAGGGCGAGCACGGCGGGGTGGCCGAGGAACGCCGCCGCGTGCCCGCCGGGCCCGCCGGGAGGGCGGTGCCGCATGTGGCCGTCGTCGTAGGCCATCAGGTCCTCGTGGTGCTCGACCAGCAGCGGGACCTCGGCCAGCATGCGGGCGCCGACGTCGCGGGCCCGGCCGGCCAGGCCGGTGCCGGTGAGCACCACCGCGCCGTCGGCGGCGAGGGCCTCGGAGGCGCCGGGCAGCCACGCGTCCTGCGCGGCCGAGACGTCGAAGGTCCGCAGGGGCGGGGCGGGGGATTCCGGCTGGGCCTGCGGGGCTCGCGGGGCTTTCTGGGCGTTCTGGGCGTTCTGGGCTTTCTTGGCGACGGCCATCTGACCTCCGGCTCCGGAGACGGGCTGGATGCTATCAACGGGCTTCGCGGGCATGTCAATGATCTCCGTTCGGGCGCGGGAGGGCCTCGCGGAAGCGCTCGGCCGGCGTTCCCCCGCCGATCTCGCGGGCGTGCGCGAGCAGCCGGTCGGGCCAGTCGTCGTCCCACAGCATGGGGTGCTGCGACCGGTACGCGGCGGCGGCCTCGATCTTGCGCCGCCAGTCGTCGCCGGTGAGGCGCGAGACGGCCGCGGGACCGAGCGCCTCCCGGCCGGCCACCTCCCCGGGGCGCGCCGTCTCCGTTTCGCCGGGGCCGGGGAGGTCGGTCTCGCCAGGGTCCGAGGGGTCGGTTTCGCCGCGACCCGCGGGGTCCGCGGATTCGAGGGCGTACGGCAGGTCCTCGTACCAGCGGGCTCGCACGTCGAACGGGGCGGAGCGCAACGCCGAGGCGCACGCGCCCGCGGTGAGCACGTGGTCGAGGTGCCCGCCCACCGCCGCCGGCGCGTGCAGCTCGCCGGGCCGCAGCCGGGCGATCCAGCCGGCCAGCGCGGCGATGACCGCCTTCTCCAGCGCCCGGTCGTCCGGGCCCGGCGCGGAGAACAGGTCGTCCCCGGTGGCGCAGCGCGGCGAGCCGGCCGCGTCGCGCCGGTACAGCGCGTCGACGAAGTCCAGGTGCACGGCCTCGGCGCCGAGCACCTCGCACGCCGTCGCGTCCTCCTGACGGCGCAGCCGCATCCCTCCGGCCGCCGTGTCGGCGGCGGCGCCGATCAGGGTCTCGGCGTCGGCGTCGGCGCCGGCCTGCCGCCACCAGGAGTGGTACAGCGCGGCGAACGGCGGCATCGGGTCGCCGCCGCACCCGGCGAACACGGTCACCACCACCACCCTGACGCCCCGCCGGGTCAGCGCGGCGATCGTGCCGCCCCAGGACAGGACGGCGTCGTCGAGATGCGCCGACACGACGAGCACCGGCGCTCCGGCGCCGCTCACCGGAGCGCCTCCCCGTCTCCGGGAAGCTCCCCGAGTCCGGAAGGCTCCGCATCCCCAGACGACGAGTCCCCTGGCCCGGCGGGCGAGCCCGTGAGGCGCGGCCACAGCAAGCGGTAGCGGCTCTCCCAGGTCAGGTCGCGGGCGCGGCGCAGCCCCCGGCGCCCCAGCCCCGCCCGCAGATCGGGCTCACGGAGGAGGCGGCCGAGCTGGCGGGCGAGGTCGCCCGGCCGCCGGTAGTCGAAGTAACGCACCGCGTCCCGCCCCACCTCGGGCACGCCCCCGCGCGCGCTGGCCAGGCACGCCAGGCCGCTGGCCAGCCCCTCGGTCAGGACGAGCGGGCTCGCGTCCTCGCACAGCGACGGCACGCACAGAACGTCCGCCTCCCGGTACACCTCCCCGATGGCGGCCCGGTCCACGAACGGCGAGAACTCCACCAAGTCCCCCAGCAGCGACGCCCGGTGCTTGACCTGCCGCTCGAACCGGTCCGGCGCCGACGAGGCGTGCAGCTCGGCGTTGCCCACCACCCGCAGCCGGAACCTCGTCCCCGCCCGCGCCAGCTCCACGCACGCGTTGATCAGCGCCATCGGCCCCTTCTCGGGAGCGAGCCGGCCGGTGAAGAGCACGACCGGCACCTCGCCGGGCGGCCGGGACGCGGGACGGAACCGGGCCGGGTCATGCCCGTTGAGCACGACCGCGACCGCCGAGAGCGGCAGGCCCGTCCCGTCGAGGAACCGCTCGGCGACGAACCTGCTCACGCACACCACCAGGTCCGCCTCCGCCACCACGCGGGCCCGTTCGGCCGCCGGGAACGACCGGAACATGTCGGCGTGCAGGTAGAGGCACACCCGGGCCCGCGGGCGCAGCCGCCGCAGTTCCGGGACGGCGGCGACCGCGTTGTGCAGCACGATCGGACCGCCGAACCCGGGCGGCAGCGCCTCCAGCGCCGGCCGGACGAACCGGGCGTAGTGGGCGCGCGGCCCGCCCCGGGCGGCGGCCTCGTCGTCCTCGCGCCGCTCACGCTCCCCCAGCGTCTCGCCGGGTGTGTCGTAGGTGAGCAGCCGCACCCCGGACGCCACGTGCTCCGCGCCGCGACCCGCGACGATCACGGTCGCGCCGCCGTGCCGGGCGTGCTCGCGGGTCAGCTCGGCGGCGACCGTGCCGAGGGAGCCGCCGCTGGCCGGGGAGTAGACCTCGCCGGGCGGCAGGACGTGCGCCCAGGTCCCGGCCATCACCGGTCCCGGGCCACGAGGGCCAGCTCGGCGTTGATGGCGACCAGCCGCTCGTTGCCGATCATCAGGGGGGCGGACAGCAGGTCGCGTACGAGCCGGGCCACGGAGTGGGGACCGTCCTCGGAGTAGCCCGCCATCCCGCACACCCGTAGGGCGGCCAGCGCGACGTCCACCGCGACCTGCGAGGCGGCCAGCTTGAGCGAGTTGACCAGGAGGGTGAAGGCGACGGTCGGCTCCGCGGCCCCGGTCAGGACCGCCTGCGCCGCCCGCGCCGCCTCGGCGAGTTGCGCCTCCACGGCGGACAGCCGCCAGCGCATCTCGGCCAGGGCGCCGCTGGGAGGGGAGCCGGTCCCGGCGCGTCCGCGCGCGTGGGCGGCGGCCCGGTCGGCGGCCTCGGCGGCGAGCCCGTACCAGACACCGGACCACAGGACGTGGGACAGCGGCGTCATCACCCGGGCCACGAGGTCGCCGAACGGCACCGGCAGGATCCGCCAGTCCGCGAACGCGGCGCGGATCCGCAGGGCGGGGCTGCACGTGCCGCGCATGCCGAGGGGGTTCCAGCCGCCCAGCGTCTCCAGGCTCGCGTCCGCGGCGTCGAGGAGCACGGCGACCTGGTCGCCGGGCGGGGAGTCAGGTCCCCGGCGCGCGCTGACGAGCAGCGCGTCGGCCTCCAGCCCGTACGAGACGGTGGTGGCGTGCTTGTCGAGACGAGCCGTGGACGCGGGCTCGCCGGCGTCCGGACGGGCCGCCGGAGAGGGGTCGTCGCGTTCGACCGCGCACGCGCTCCGGCGTAGCGCGCCGCCGACGCCCGCCTCGCTGGTGGCCGAGGCGACGAGGAGCTGGTCGCGGACGATCCGGTTCACGGCCGCACCCAGCTCTGGCCCCGCGTCGGAGGCGAGCAGGCAGGCGAGCTGCACCTGGTGCATCGCCCAGATCATCGCCGTGGAGCCGCAGCCGCGCGCCAGGCGGGCGGCCATGCGGGCGAGCGCGGGCACGTCCGCGCCGAGCCCGCCCTGCCCGGCCGGGGCGGCCGCCGAGAGCAGGCCGTGGGAGCGCAGGGCGGCCAGCGCCTCCTTGGGGAATCGGGCGTCCCTGTCCACCTCGGCCGCGTGCTCGGCCAGCACGCCGGAGGCCAGCTCCCGGCAGATCGCCTCGGTCATGCGGGACCCTCCTCCCGCGTGAGGCTCACGACCGCGTCCGTGATGACCGCCAGCGAACGGAACGTGTCCCGGGTGAGCAGCTCGTCCGGGAACTCGACGCCGAACTCGTCCTCGACGGCGACCATGACGCCGACCATGGCCAGCGACTCCATTCCCAGCTCCCACAGGTCGGCCCCGGCGTCGACCGACTCGATGACGCCGGGCAGCACCGACCTGCGGGCCAGCAGCTCGCGCAGCCTGCGCTCCACGGGGGTTCGCTCGTCGCCGTGTACGGCTCTCGCAGGCACCGCGCTCATCCTCTCGATCCGATCGGTACGGTCCGCACTGTGGTCGCGAAGGACACCCCGGCCGGGCGTCCGGCGTCCAGCCCCATCGGCCCCATCTCCCCCGAGACGCGGGCGAGGACGGCCCCGGTCGAGCGCCGTACGTCCCACTCGGCGGGGTCGAGCAGGCCCCAGCGGAGCATCGCCCCCACGATCAGCGGGTCGTGCGGCACCCACAGCCCGTCGTTCTCGATCTCCGCCCAGTAGTGCAGGACGGAGAAGGGCGGCGACAGGATGACGCCCTGGGCCAGCCGGATCGGCAGGCCGCGCCGGCGGCCCTCGCGCACGAGGAAGAGCGAGCCGCCCGTGCAGTCCGCGACGCCGGTGCGGCCGATGAAGTCGAGGTCCAGCCCGACCGTCATGGGCAGGCGGACGAACCTGACCCGGCCGAACTCCTCCAGCAGCTCCGCGGCACGCGGCTCCGGCCCGGGCCACGTGACGGGCAGTTCGAAGCGGGCGACCGCCGTCCCCTGGGGGCACGGGGTCCAGCCGCCGGGCAGCAGGACCTGGAAGGCGCAGTCCTCGTCCTCGCCGGGCTCGTGGGCGCACTCGGGCACGTACTCGATCTCGGCGCGGACGACGCTCCCGGCGGGTGCGCGCAGCCCCTTCGCCCAGGAGGCCGGGCCGAACGTCCACAGCGACCGCACGCCCATGTCGAGCGAGACGTTGAGCAGGTCGAAGTGGTCGAAGCCGCTCGGGCGGCCCAGTCCTTCGGCCAGCATCAGGCGCAGTACGTCCGGGGGGAGGTTGTAGTCGCGCTCGGCGTCGGCCCACGGCACGTCGAAGCCGCGGGCGTCGTCGGGGACGAGCCGCAATGCCCGCACGGTGTCCTCCAGCCGCATGTCCTCCGGCCGCGCGATGTCGTGCGCCCGCCCGGCGTCCTGCTCGGGGTGGACGTTCACGCGAGGGCCGCCCCTCGGGCGGGCCCCGTCCCGGCGGGGTCGTGGATGACGTACCGGTGGGGGGCCACCGCGGTCTGCCGGCCGGGCAGCGCCGCCATGCAGGCCGCGCGCGCGTCCTCGGCGGTGAGGCCGTCGCCGTCGGGCCAGAGGTGCGCGACGATCCGCGGCTCGCCGTCCGCGTCCCGCTCCACCTCCACCCCGACGCCCGTCACGCCCGGGGTTTCGGGATCGCGTGAACCGGCACCGAGGCGAGGGGCGAGGGCGTCGGTGAGCAGCGCGGCGACCGCGTCGAGGTCCGTCCAGCAGCCCTCGTGCCACAGCCATCGCCCCTCCCGGCGGGGAGCGGCGATCCCCGCCACCCGGCCCGCCTCCTCCGGACGCACCTCCCCGAACGCCGCCTCGACCAGCAGCCGCTCGACGCCGAACAGCACGGCGCGCACGGCGGCGGCGTCGAGGTGCCGCGAGTCGGCGTGCAGGGTCAGCCGCACCGTCTCGGGGGTGTCCTCCGCGTACAGGGCGAACTTCTCCTTCTCCACCGCCGGCTCCGGCCGGAACACGCTGTCCCGCGTCGCGGCGCGCACGGCCGCCTCCTCGGTGGAGCCGGGGCGGTGGGCGGCCAGCCGACGGTCCGGGCGCATCTCCTCGCGCATGTCGTTGACCACGCACGACAGGTCGAGCCGGACGCCGCGCCGCTCCTCGGTCTCCCGGATGATCCGGCGCAGCTCGCGCTTGTCGTACAGGCCGTCGCGGTACGCGCGGACGGAGGCCGTCCAGGCGCGCCGGGCCACCTCGCCGAAGCTCTCCCCGCCGAGGTCGAGCGAGACGAGCGCGCCCTGGATCATGCAGGCGACCGCGCGCCGCTCCGCCTCCTGGACGCGGTTGGCGCAGATGAGCCGCGCGGCCAGCGTGGGCATGCCGGTGTACGCGCCGAGCGCCAGCCCCGTGGCCGCGAGCAGGACCGCCGTGCCGCTGACGTCGAGCCGGGCGGCGAGGAGGTTCAGCGCGAGGTCGGCGGCGCGCGAGTAGAGCACCGCCGCGTGGTAGGGCGACGCGTCCGGCGGGCGGCCGTCGGACGCCGGCGGGATCGACCGCTCCCCCGGGAGCGCCGACGGCTCCGCGGGGAACATCGTGCGCGGCACCACCGCCAGCCTGGAGCGCCAGAACTCCAGCGCCTTCGCGAGCCGCCGGGCCCCTTCGGGCGAGGTCTCGTAGCGGGCCTGCTCCAGCGGTTGCCGGGCGGCGGGCGGGGGCGGCCGGTCCAGGCTCTTGGCGCGGGCCTCGGTCATCGCGGCGAGGTCCGCGACGAGATTGCGCACCCCGGTGCCGTCGGCCGCCGTGTGCGCCACGCTCAGCAGGACGGCCAGCGGCTCGCCCGACCGGTGGAAGAGCGTGGGGCGCAGGGGCAGCTCGGCGGCCAGGTCGAACGGCAGCCGCTCCACCACCGCCCGCCGCTCCGCGATCGCCTCCCACAGCCCTCCGTCCTCTGCCGGGCAGCCCCCGGAGTCGAGGTCGGCGAGCCACACGGGCTGCTCGCCCGAGCCGGTCACCGTCTGGGTCAGCCGGCCTCCGTCGCCCTCGGCCAATCCGCCGTCGCCCTCGGTCAGCCCCCCGGCGTCCTCGGTCAGGAAGGTGCGCAGCGACTCGTGGCGGCACACCAGCGCGCCCAGCTCGTCCAGCACGTCCTCGACCGTCAGCCCGGACGGCAGCTCCACCTCGCCGGAGGGGTTGAAGAACGCCTCGCCCGGGTCCTTGTCGGTGATGTCCAGCCACATCGACACCTGCCCGCATGTGGCCGGCCCGGAGCCGGTGCTCTGCCCGGCGAACCGCACGGTGCGCCGGGTCAGCCGTTCCACGACCGCTCCCCTGTCCTGGTACGGGACGTCGGCTCCTGCTCGGACTGCTCGCGCAGCCGTTCCTGGACGTCGTGGGCGAAGTCGCTCCAGATCTCCGCGCACTGCAGCGCCATGTCGGCCACGATGGGCGCGAGG
Source organism: Nonomuraea roseoviolacea subsp. carminata (assembly GCF_024172185.1). Taxonomy (GTDB): domain Bacteria; phylum Actinomycetota; class Actinomycetes; order Streptosporangiales; family Streptosporangiaceae; genus Nonomuraea; species Nonomuraea roseoviolacea. Next base: position 7,950,935 of record NZ_JAMZEC010000001.1, on the reverse strand, counting down.
TGCGAGGGCACGGCGTCCAGCAGGTCCGACCGCATGTTCTTGGCGACCACGTGGCTGTGCATCCAGCGCAGCAGATGCCGCCCGGCCTCCGACAGCCGCAGCGACGGGTCGCGCTGGAGCGAGCGCAGCCGCAGCAGCGCGTCGGCTCTCTGGTCGGTGTGCCGCCGTCGCGCGACGGCGGCCTCGGCGGCCGTCCCGGCGGCCCCCCGCATCCCGTCGCGCGGGTCGCTCAGCGCGGCCCCCGGCGTCACCGTCCCGTCGGCGCCTCCCGGGGCGCTTGCGAGGCGTTCCGCCACGCGCGGCGCCAGGGGGTCCTCGCCGCGCCGGATCCGCTGGCGCACGGCGTGGGCGGTGCCGACCGATACGGCGGCGTCCTGGGCGATCTTCCGCAGGGACGCGTCCGGGTTGGCGGCGATCACACGCGCGGCGCGCAGGCGACCCTCCTCGGCGTTCAGCGGGCGGCGCCGCCCGTCCTTGCCGACGCGGGTGTTCAACTGTGGAGAATCCGCGGTCGAGCACCGGCGCAGCCCACTCACCGTCTTCGCCGACAGGCCCGTGACCTCGGCGATCGCCCGGTCGGACATGCCCGGACGGGAGTCGAGGATGCGCAGCGCGGCCACCCGGCGGTCCTGGAGCGACAGCGGCAGTCCGTGCGTGGTGTTGGCCCGCACCGCCTCCAGGAACGCGGCCTCGTCGCTGCCCTCGAAGAACCGCACGTCGATCATCTGGCGGCCGTTGAGGACGGCCGCGCCCAGGCGGTGCATCCCGTCGATCACCCGCATGGTCGCGCGGTGGACAAGGATGGGCGGGAGCTCCGTGTCGGCCTCCGCCAGGCGGCGGACGTGGTCGTCGTCCATTCCGAGGACGCGCGGCGAGTCTCCCCTTTTCAGAAGCTTGATGTGCACCGCGTACACCTGATGCGGTTCACTACTTTCGCAGTCTGACTGAACTCCCACATTCCCCCCGAAGTGTGAGACGGCCACCGGTGCGAGCCCGTGTCGGGGAACGACGGCTTGCAAGGGGTCATATGAGAGCACACAAGATCCGGTTAGTCCATAACGCAGCTTTTGTCACGTGCCACTGATTGGCTGTTCAATCACATTCTTTCTGTCACGCAATAGTGACAACAAGTAATATTTCGCTGTTTGACGTGATCGGCGGGTTCGTTGCTAGCCTGTGGCCATTGCGAAAAATGATGCTCCCCAGCGGCGGGTGAACGCCTCGCGGGACGCCACGGTCCTTTATCGGTCGGCCGATGTGTGCGTCGTCGGCAGCGGCCCGGGCGGCGCCGTCACGGCTCACCTGCTGGCCCGTGCCGGTCTGCGGGTGCTGCTGCTGGAAGAGGGCGGCAGGATCGGCCCCGGCGCGACGCTCGACGCGCTCGAACCCGGCTGGGAGCCCGCGCTCGTGCGCGCCGGGGCCGGCCGGCCGGTCCCCGCCGGGCGGCCGTGGTCGGCGCGGGGGCTGGGCGGCGGGATGGGGCTGTTCGCCGGCATCGGCTTCCGGCTCAGGCACGTCGACCTCGACGCCCGCAAGCACGTCGCCGACGACGCCCTCGACCCGCGCTGGCCGCTGGCGTACGCGGACCTGCGCGAGCACTACGACGCGGTGGAACGCCTCATGGGCGTGGCCCGCGCGCGGGGCGCCGACCCGCTCGAACCCGACGGCGACGACCCGCCGCTGCCGCCGCACCCCTACAGCCCGCCCGGCCTGCTCCTCGCGGGCGCCGGCCGCCGCCTGGGCCTGCGGCCGTTCCCCACGCCGCTGCTCATCAACTCCGCGCCGTACCGCGGACGTCCGGCCTGCCACCGCTGCGGCCCGTGCAACGAGCACGCCTGCCCGACCGGGGCGAAGGCCGACCTGGTCGCCACGTTGCTGGACCCGGCCGCCGAGGACGGCTCGCTGGTGGTCGCGACGGAGAGCCGGGCGCTGCGCGTGCACGCCTCGTCCGGCGACCGGGCGGACGCGGTCGAGTGGCTCGACGGGCGCGCCGGGGTGCGGCGCACGACGCGGGCCCGGTGCGTGGTGCTGGCGGGCAACGCCGTGCAGTCCTCGGCGCTGCTCCTGCGCTCGCCCACCCGCTGGTCGCCGTCGGGGCTCGGCAACCGCCACGACGTGGTGGGACGCGGGCTGTGCTTCAAGGTCAGCGGGTACGTCGCGGGCACGGTCGCCGCCCCGGCCGCGACCGGCCACGGCGCCGGCGGGCCGTTCTCGACCGTCGCCTTCTCCGACCACTACCTCGACCCGGCGTGCCCCGGCGGCCTGGGCGGCATCCTGTACGAGGCCAGTCCCGCCGACCGCGCGCCCCGCGACGGGGAAATGCCGTTGCGGGTGCACTACCTCGCCGCCGACCAGCCGATGTGGCGCAACCGGGTACGCCTGTCGAACCGGAAAAACGCCCTCGGTACCGAAAAACTGCTAATGGAGTACGAAACACACCCATTAGATGAGGCACGGCTCGAATACCTCGCCGAACGGGCCACCGAGCTTCTCGTCAGCGCCGGCGCCGCTCATATCCGGCGCGAAGCCTCCGGATATGAGCGCGGCAGCCGTCACCTGCACGGAGGGTGCCGCGCCGGTGACGATCCCCGGACCTCCGTCGTCGACGCGGACGGCCGGATTCACGACCAGGAGAACGTCTATGTGGTGGACGGCGGATTCTTTCCGTATCCGGGAGGGGTGAATCCGACGCTCACCATCCTCGCCAACGCCGCCCGCATCGCCCGGCGCATCGCCCGCGACCTGGCCACGGCCTCCGTCTGAGCGCGGGTCCCCCTGTGCCGCCTCGTCCCCTCCGACCCGACCTCGCACCGAGCGCCATCCGCGACCCGAGGGAGAGAACCCATGGCCCGTACAGCGTCCACCGAAACGACCGTGGCACCGCCCGCGCCGGACACCGCGACCCGCCCCCGCAGTGACACTCGGGGGACGTCGCTGGCGAGGCCCGTCCCGGGGCCGGTGTTCGAGCGGGCTTCGGGCGCGCGGGTGTGGGACACCGGCGGGCGCTGCCACGTGGACCTGTCGTCCTGCTCCGGCGCCGCGCCGCTCGGCGCCGGGTACCGGCCCGTGGTGGACGCCGCGGTCGCGGAGTTGCACCGGGGCGGGATCCTGCCGGAGGCCAGCTCACCCCTGCGCGCGGAGGTGGCCGACCGGATCGTGGAGATCTTCCCGTGCGCCGAGTCCGTCGAGTTCTTCCGTACGGGGTCGTGCGCCACGACCGCGGCGGTCCGCGTGGCCCGGCTGCACACCGGCGCCCGGACGGTGCTCACCTCCGGCTACCACGGCTGGCACGACTGGCAGCTCCAGTACCGCCCCGAGATGGGGCTGCCGGACCGCGACCCCGACACCGCCGACTTCGGCTACGACCTGGACGTGCTCGACCGGCTGGCGCGGGAGCGCGGCGACCTCGCGGCCGTGATCGTGACTCCCGAGGTCAACGTCTTCCCCCCGGAGTTCCTGCGCGAGGTCGAGCGCGTCACCCGCGCCCACGGGGGGCTGCTCGTGGTGGACGAGGTCATGACCGGCTTCCGCTACGCCTGGGGCGGCTACCACGCCGCCGCCGGGGTCGTCCCCGACCTCGTCACGCTGAGCAAGGGCCTGGCCAACGGCTTCGCCCTGTCGGCGGTCGCGGGGAGCGCGGCGGTCATGGAGGCGGCCCGCCGTACCCACCTGGGCAACACCTACCAGCGGGAGGTCACCCCGTTCGCGGCGGCGCTGGCGACGCTGGAGGCGAGCGCCGGCGGGGCGGCGATCGCGGCGATGCGGGCGGCGGGCGAGCGGCTCATGCACGGGCTGGACCGGTTGTTCGAGGAGGCGTCGGTGGCGGCGTGGGCGCGGGCCTGGCCGACCATGTTCGACGTCGTCTTCGCCGATCCGGAGCTGGGGCGGCGCTTCTTCGCGGCGCTGCGGGAGAAGGGCTACCCGATGGAGTACGGCCAGCGGTTCATGCCGTCGGCCGCGCTGACGGAGGAGGACGTCACCGGCTTCCTGGAGGCCGCCGCCGGCGCCCTGCCCGGGGACGGCGCGGGGACGCGGGGAGACGGCACGGAAGCGGCCGTCCGCTACGCCGCCGACCACTTCGCCGCCACCCGCGCGACGGTGGAGCGCTGGTGGTCGTGATCGCACGTTCATGATCGCTGAAGCGCCCACCGAAGATCGCCCGGCCCGTTAGGGTTCTCGCTGTGAAACAGGAGCGGCGGCGGGACCAGGCGACCCGGCAGGACAAGGAGCGAGCGCGGGACCGAGACCGGAAGCGGGGCGACGAGCAGGTCCGTGACCGGATGGGCGGCCGGTCACCGGAGCGCGGCCAGGACCGGGACCGGGACCAGGAGGCCCTGGATCAGGGCCGGGACCAGCGCCGGGACTCCGGCGAGCGGCCGGACTCCGGTGAAGGACTGCGGTCCGGTGAAGGACTGCGGTCCGGTGAAGGACTGCGGTCCGGTGAAGGACTGCGGTCCGGTGAAGAACCGGGCTCCGATGAGGGGCTGGACGTGCGGGCCCTGGCGGCGGCGACGGGTCTGGACCCCAGGCGCGCGTTCGAGGTGCTGTCCGTGCTGGGCGACGGCTCGTGGTGGACGCTCGCCGACCTGGTGCGGCGCGCGGCCACGTCGAGACGCTCGGTCGAGGCCGTGCTGCGCGAGGTCCGCGCCGAGCGCTCCGGCGACCGGTTCCGGCTGCCCCGGCAGCGGGCCCGCGACCTGCTCGCCGCCCCGCACCGCCCGCTCGACCCGGCCGGCCCGGTCGATCACCTCCTGCCCGCCCACGCCGACGTGGTGGAACGCATGGCGGGGCTGATCGCGAAAGCCCCGCGCGCCCGGCAGGCGCTGGACCACGTCTCCGCCACCCCGGAGACCGTCGTGCGGCGGGCCCTGCTGCTCGGAGCGCGCTCCTGGCCGCCCGGGGCGAAGGTGCTGTGCGTCGGCGACCACGACCTGACCTCGCTCGCCGTCGCGTCGCTCTACCCGGACGCCGAGGTCGCGGTGGCCGACATCGACGAGCGCATCCTGGCCTACATCGACCGCTGCGCGGCCGAGCTGGGCCTGCCGGTGCGCACCCGGTGGGCGGACCTGCGGCTCAGCCTGCCGCCGTCGCTCCACGGGTACGCGGACGTGGCCGTGACCGACCCGCCGTACACCCCGGAGGGCATCGGGCTCTTCGTCGCCCGGTGCGTGGAGGGGCTCCGGGACCCGGACCAGGGGCGGGTGATGCTGGCATACGGGGCCAGCGAGCGCACGCCGATGCTGGCGCTGAAGGTGCAGGCCGCGCTCCAGGACCTCAACCTCGCCTACGAAGCCATGTATCCGGATTTCAACCGCTATTTCGGCGCGGAGGCCATCGGCTCGGCCGCCGACCTGTACGTCCTGCGGCCCACCACCAAGTCCCGGCCCGCCGTGGCCGCCCGGGTGGAGCGCTTCAGCGCCGCCATCTACACCCAGGGGCCGCAGTCGGTGGAGAGCCAGGGAGGCTCCGGCGACGAGCAGCGGCTGGCGCGGGTCGCCGCGTTCGCCCCCGAACTGCTGGTGGGCGAGTGGCCGGCCGGGTTCATGACGCGCACGCCGCGGGTACGCCCGGCCACCTGGCTCGCCAAGCCGTACGCCGCCTCGCCCGAGCGCGTGGCGATCGCCGTGCCCGCGGGCCTGGAAGCGGCGCTGCCGCGGCTGCTGCTGGCAGCCCGCGCCGGGCACGTCCGCGCCTTCACCGCCGAGCCGCCGGGTGACGTCTCGCGGCTGGCGGGGGCGCTGTCACCGGTGTACGAGCTCGCCGTCCGGGACGGCGCCGTGGACGCGGTGCGGCGCCCGCCGGCGGAGGACGCCGCCGGGCGGTTGCTGCGCGGGCTCCTGGAGCGGGCCCACGGCAAGCTGGTCAACACCTGGCGGGAGGCGCTGATCGGCGCGCACCCCGGGCTGACCAAGCGCCAGGCCCGCGATGTCGTCCTGCGGGCCGCCCCTTGGGCCGACGGCGTCTGCGCGCTCGAACTCCCCGTCCACCGCCTCACCGAACTGGGCGACGCGATCCGCGCCACCCTGCGGGCGGCGGAGTCCGCAGCCTGAGCGGCGACCGGCGCGCCCATCTCCGACAGGACCCGGCGGCTGCGAGGGACGTCGCGTGGCAGGCATCGGCGGTGATCAGCCGGCTGCCCCTTGGACGAGCGACTCGCCGCCCTCACGACGGTGCACTCCAGCGACGAGGTGTCGCTGGAGTCGACCGTGCTGTATCACCCGGCCGCGGGCTCGTGGACGAAGCGGGGCCAGCGGTCCGGGTCGGGGCCGTGCGCGTGGTGCAGGGCGAGCAGCAGGCGCTCCAACCCCACTCCCAGGCAGGCGGTGTGCGCGGGCGCCCCGTCGGCGGTCCGGATGCCGAACGCGGCGCCGAAGTGGTCCTTGTGGTAGTTCACCGACACCACGGCCTGCCGCACCCCCGGTGCGACCTCGGCGGCCAGCTCCCACTTCAGCCCGTCGGCCCGTTGCGCGGCGGCGAGCAGCCGGCCCGGCCGCCCCCAGAAGGGATCGTTCGCGGGCCGGGCCTCGGCGGGCAGGCCCAGGGCTCCCAGCCATCGGGTGAGCCGGTCGAGCCGGTCGTCACGCCAGGCCACGCACTCCCCCGGCCCCGCCAGCCGCACCGTCTCGAACATGCGGAAGGAGCGCAGGCGGCCCGGCTCCGCCGTCGCCTCCTGCCGGAAGCAGTCGGCGACCACGGTCAGCTCCACCGGGGCGGCCAGGACGCGTCCTTCGAACAGCGGATACACGTGGTAGCAGGCCGCGGGCGTCAGCACCAGGTCCGTGGGGGCGCCGCCCTGGCTCACCGCGGCGAGCAGGTGGGGGAACGACGCGGCGTATCCGGCCCGCTCGGCCACCGCCGCCCCGAGGACGGGCGGCGCCCGCAGGTGGCGCTCCGCCTCCCCGGCGCACAGCCGCCGCAGGGTCCGCACCACGGCCGCGAGGAACTCCTCGGCCGCCTCGCCGATGAGGAGCGTCCCGCGCGCCACGTCGTCGGCGCCGGCGCGAACCGGCCCCGCGGTCACACCGCGCTCCGCCCTGCCGTGCCGCACCCGACGGCGGGGAACCCGGGTCCGCCGGCGTCATTCGGGAACGCGTCGATGTGGCGGCGGTCGACGGGGGTGCCCCGGGGCTCGGCCATGGATGCTCCTTTCGGCCATGATCCGGCAGGCGCGAGGAGCAGCATGGCATTCCACCACAAACCAGGCAATGCCGGTTGAACGGACACGGCGCCGGGTCAACCCTGAGGTTGATGATCATCAACGGTCAACCTCCGGGAGCATCCGCGGTTCGTCCCGGCGCACGAGCCGCACGTCGAAGATCGCTGGAAGGCTCCTCGTAGGACTTCGACCCCCTTACGAGGAGACCCTTCATGTCAGCGTTCACGCGCGTCCGCGGATATCGAGCCGCCGCCGGGCTGGGGCTCGCCGCCGCCCTGCTGGCCGCGCCCGCGACCCCGGCGTCGGCGTCGGCGTCGGCGTCGGCGTCGGCAGCCACGACGGCGGCCTCCGCCATCAGGTTCGAGCTGCCCGCGCCCACCGTGCGGCGCCCGATCGGCACCGTCGCCCTGCGCCTGGTGGACCGTTCCCGGCCCGACCCGCTCGTGACCTCGCAGCCGTACCGGGAGCTCATGGTGAGCGTCTGGTACCCCGCCCGCCGCTCGGACGGCCTCCCCCTGGCGCCGCAGATGCCGCCGCTCGCCGCGGCCGGCTTCGACCGGGACACCGCCGCCGACCTCGGCGTCAAGCCGGGCCAGGTGGACTGGGCCGCGACCAGGACCCACGCCCGCGCCGGAGCCCCCGCCGACCGGAGCGCGGGCAGGCTGCCGGTGGTGCTGTTCTCCCCGGGCTACGAGGCGCCGCGCACGCTCAGCACCGTCCTGGCCGAGGAGCTGGCCGCCCGCGGCTACGCCGTCGTCACCGTGGACCACACCCACGAGCCGGACCAGGTCGAGTTCCCCGGCGGCCGGGTCGAGCACTCCAAGCTGCCGCCCGTGAAGACGGAGGAGGACCAGGCGAAGCTCTTCAAGGTCCTCCTGGAGGCCAGGGTGGCGGACCTGAGGTTCGTCCTCGACGAGCTGACGCGCCTGAACCGCGACACCGGCCACGGACGCGGGCCGCTGCCCGCCGGGCTGCCCGGCGCGCTGGACCTGTCGCACGTCGGCGCGTTCGGCCACTCCATGGGCGGCGCCACGGCCGCCCAGCTCCTGCGCGACGACCCGCGCGTCGACGCGGGCGCCAACCTCGACGGCATCCTCCTCGGACCGGCCGCCACCCTCGGCGTCACCCGGCCGTTCCTGCAGGTGGCGGGAGGGACGACCACCCGCGACAGCGAGCCCACCTGGAAGTCGTTCTGGAACGCCTCCACCGGCTGGAAGCGCGAGGCGCGCTTCGCCGGCGCCCAGCACTTCTCCTTCTTCGACCTGCAGGCCATCTACCCGCAGCTCGCCGGGCGGCTCAAGGGCCTCCCGATCGCCGAGACCATCGGCACCATCGACCCGGAACGCTCCGTCGCCGCCCAGCGCGCCTACCTCACCGCGTTCTTCGACCTGCACCTGAAGGGGCGGCGCACCCCGCTCTTCGACGGGCCGAGCCGGGCGTACCCGGAGGTCACGCTCATCCCCTGACCTCTCCACCCTGGGGTGTACGAGGATCTCCGACCGGGGGCGGAACCGGGCCGGGCGGCCGATCCCTATCGTGGGTCGGGTGCTCGCCCGAACCCGCGCCCGCGTCCACGCCTTCACCGCGCGCCTCAGCGTGTCGAAGGACGTCGTCCTGCTCGCGCCGTTGCCGCCGCTGTGCGTGATCCAGGTGGCGTACGCCGGCTCGGCGGCGCCGCTGTGGGCGGTGCTCGCCCTGCACGCGGCCCTTCTCGCGCCGCTGCTGTGGCTGCGGCGCGACCCGCTCGCCGTCTTCGCGGTCACGGCGGCGGTGAGCTTCGCGCAGTGGGCGGCGGGCGCCGACCTGCTCGCCGCCAACCTGAGCGTGCTCATCGCGATGTACCGGGTCGCCGCGTGGCGTCCGCTGCCCTGGGCCGTCGCCGCCGGCGCGGTCGCCGAGCTGGGCGTGCTGCTCCTGGTGGTGCGGCCGGGCGCGCCGCTGGGGGTGCTGGTCAAGGAGTACGCCGCGTTCTCGGTGTTCGTGGTCGCGATCTGGATCGCCGGTATCCACGCCGCCACGCGCCGCCGGTACGTGGCGAGCCTGGTGGAGCGGGCCGAGCAGGCCGAGCGGGAACGCGGCCAGCAGGCCGTCATCGCGGCCGCGGCCGAGCGGGCGCGCATCGCGCGCGAGCTGCACGACGTGGTCGCCCACCACGTGAGCGTCATCGTGCTGCACGCCGAGGGCGCCGGGTACGCGGTCGCGAGCGAGCCCGAGCTGGCCCAGGACGCGCTGGCGACCATCTCCACGACCGGCCGGCGGGCGCTGGCCGAGATGCGGCGGCTGGTGAGCGTGCTGCGCGACGAGTCCGGCGCGGGCGAGCCGCGTACTCCCCAGCCGGGCCTGGCACGGCTCGGCGAGCTGGTCGAGCGCTCCCGCGCGTCCGGGCTGCCGGCCGTCCTCACCCTGCACGGAACGCCCCCGGACCTGCCCCAGGGGCAGGAGCTGGCGGTCTACCGGATCGTGCAGGAGGCGCTGACCAACGCGCTCAAGCACGGCGGGCCCGGCACGCGCGCCCGGGTCGAGCTCCGTTTCGGCGCCGGAGAGGTCGCGCTCGACGTCACCGACGACGGCCGGGGCGCGGCCACGCTGACGACCGGGGGCGGCCACGGGCTGACCGGCATGCGCGAGAGGGCGGCGATGTACGGGGGGACGGTCGAGGCGGCGCCCCTGCCCGGCGGCGGCTTCCGCGTGTCGGCCCGCCTTCCCGTCGCGCGGGACGACGTCTCGGAGAGTGTCGGGGAGGGCGCGCAGGCCCGCGACCTCGGAAGCGTCCGAGCGGACACGGAGGCCCGCGACCTCGGAAGCGTCCGAGCGGACACGGAGGCCCGCGACCTCGGAGGCGTCCGGGAGGGCGCGGGGGCTCCGGGCGGCGTGGCGGAGGCGGCGTCGTGATCCGGGTCGTGCTGGTGGACGACCAGGAGCTCGTGCGGGCCGGGCTGCGGCTCGTCCTGCGCTCCCAGCCGGACGTCGAGTTGGTCGGTGAGGCCGCGGACGGCGCGGCGGCGGTCGAGACGGTGCGCGCGGTCGAGGCGGACGTGGTGCTCATGGACGTGCGCATGCCGGGGATGGACGGCGTCGAGGCGACCCGCCGCATCCGCTCCGGCGCCACGGCGGCGACGCCGAAGGTGCTCATCCTGACGACGTTCGACCTGGACGAGTACGCCTTCGCCGCGATCAGGGCGGGCGCCTCGGGCTTCCTGCTCAAGGACGCTCCGGCGGCGGACCTGTTCAGCGCCGTGCGGTCAGTGCACGCGGGCGACGCCGTGGTGGCGCCCAGCACGACGCGCCGCCTGCTGGAGCGCTTCGCCGTGCACCTGCCGGACGGCACGTCCCGGCCGGACGCGGACGGGCTCACCGCGCGCGAACGCGAGGTGCTCCTCCACGTGGCGCGCGGCCTGTCCAACCCCGAGATCGCCGCGGAGCTCGGCCTGGCCGAGGCGACGGTGAAGACGCACGTCAACCGGATCCTGGCCAAGCTGGAGCTGCGCGGGCGCGCCCAGGCCGTCGTCTACGCCTACGAGAGCGGGCTCGTCACCCCGGACCGCCCGTCGGGCTGACACTCTCGGCTGTCGCGGGCGGCGGGACCGGCCGTCCCACCGCCCGCGACGCCGGCCGTCCCACCGACAGCTACGTCGGCGGGTTCGCGTACGGCGGCCGGCCGCGTTCCACCAGGCGGCGCCGCACGTCGTCCAGCCGCTCGGTGAGCCCGGCCCGGTCGAGGTGTTCGAGCAGCGGCACCGCCACCCGGCGGCTCGTGCCGAGGGCCTGCCTGGCCTGGCTGACCGTGAACGGCTGCGGCAGGCGTCCCAGCACCTCGGCCGCCCGCTCGTCGGCCCCCGGGAGCAGCACGACGCCCTCACCCACGCGCAGCAGCGCGCCGGCGCGCACGGCCGCGGCCAGCTCGCGCGCGCCCAGCCCCAGCTCGGCCAGCCGGGCCGCCTCGGGCGCGTGGAAGGGCCGCGCCGCCAGCTCGCGCCTCAGCCGCTCGACCGCCCCGGCCACCGGCGGCGGCAGCCCCGCGGGCCCGGCGCAGATCCGGCCGGCGGCGAGCGTGAGTGGCGGCCGTACGAGGGCGACGACCAGCCGCCGGTCGGGCAGGCCCAGCTCGTGCCGGGCGGCCTCGACGGGCATGCCGGGTTCCAGGGGGTTGTCGAGCGCGTGCCGCCGCACGACGTCCGCCAGCCGCCGTCCCTGTTCCGCCCACAGCCGGGGCTCGGCGTACCAGTCGCCGCACACGGGGCCGGCAGGCTCGGTGGCGGCGGTACGCGGGGAGGGCTCGACGCCCATGGCGCGCAGGTCGGCGGCGCGCAGCAGCCCGTGCAGGCGCAGGGCGAACGCCGCCCCCGGCCCCTCCGGGAAGGCCGTCTCCCGGAGGCCCGTCTCCAGGAAAGCCGTCTCCGCCGGTAGGCCGTTCTCCAGAAGGCCCGTCTCCAGGAGGCCCGTCTCCAGAAGCGCCGTGTCCAGAAGCGTCGCCCGTCGCTGGGCGGCGCCTCTGCGGCGCAGCGGCTCGGGACGCACGTCGAGGACCGTCGCGCCCGCGAGCACCCGCACCCCGGCCCGGTCCCGTCCCGGATCGCGGCCGGGGTCGCGCAGGAGCAGCACGTCCCCGAGGTGGAGCGGCAGCGGCCGGGCCGGCCTCAACCGCGCGAAGGCCCCGCCGAGGGGCCGCACCTCGCACGTGACCGCGGCCGACCCCACGTGGACGGTCAACCGCCCGGGCAGCCTCCCGCACTCCCCCTCGTCGCGCGGGTGCCCGCCCACCGGGGACACCAGGACGTCCACCAGCTCCGTGTACGTCCACCGGCCCGGCGTGACCAGCGCCTGCCCCCGTTCCGGAACGGCGTGGCCGCGCAGGTTCACCGCCACCCTGGCGACCGCGGACACCGTCTCCCGCGGCTCCTTCAGCGACTCCAGCGCCCGGACCCGCACCGGCTCACCGGCCAGCAGCAGCTCGTCGCCCACCGCGACCGTGCCGGCGGGCAGCGTGCCGGTCACGACCGTGCCGCTGCCGGTCACGCTGAACGCGCGATCCACCCACAGCCGCACCGGGGCGGACGGATCGGGCGGCGGCAGCGCGGCCACCAGCCGGTCCAGCGCCGCCCGCAACCCGTCGAGCCCCTGGCCCGTGCGCCCGCTCACGACGACCGTCTCGGCGCCGCCCAGCCCGGCTTCGCGCAGCCGGTCCCGGGCCCGCTCGGCGGCCGGCCGCGGGTCGGCCAGGTCCGCCCGGGTCACCACGAGCACGCCATGCCGCACTCCCAGGGCCTCCAGGGCGACCAGGTGCTCCTCCGACTGCGGCATCCACCCCTCGTCGGCCGCCACCACGAACATCACGGCCGGCACCGGCCCGACGCCCGCCAGCATCGTGGCCAGGAACCGCTCGTGCCCCGGCACGTCCACGAACGCCAGGCGCTCCCCCGAGGGCAGCACCGTCCAGGCGTAGCCGAGCTCGATCGTGAGCCCGCGCCGCCGCTCCTCCGCCAGCCGGTCGGGCTCCATCCCGGTCAGCGCCCGCACGAGGGTGGACTTGCCGTGATCGACGTGCCCCGCGGTGGCGACCACGTGCGTCATCCCACCGCCCCCGGCCGCCCGGACGCCAGCACCGCCCGGACGAGGTCGTCGTCCCGCGCGGGCGGGACCGCGCGAAGGTCCAGCAGCAGGCGCCCGCCCTCGACCCGCCCCACGACCGGCGGCTCGCCCGCCCGCAGCGGGGCCGCGAGCCGCTCCGGCAGGCTCACCGCGGCGCTCGGCAACGTCACCCCCGGCGCCCCTCCCCCGCCCACGGCCGCGGCGCTGGGCACCGCGCGGGCGTCCACGCCCGCGCCGGACAGCCGCGCCGCCAGCGCCGCCGCGCGTTCCGCCAGCGCCGCCGGATCCGCCCGCAACGCCTCGACGACCGGCGGCACGGGACCGCGCAGCGTCGCCTCCAGCGCGGCGAGCGTCAGCTTGTCCACGCGCAGCGCCCGGGCGAGCGGATGCCGCCTGCACCGCTCCACCAGGTCGGCCCGGCCGAGCAGGAGCCCCGCCTGCGGGCCGCCGAGCAGCTTGTCGCCGCTGGCCGTGACAAGGTCGGCGCCGGCCTTGAGCGTGCCGGCGGCGTCGGGCTCGGCGGGCAGCAGCGGCTCGCGGGCGAGCAGCCCGGAGCCGATGTCCACGACGACGGGCACGCCGAGCCCGGTCAGCTCCGGCACCCCGGCCGAGCCGGTGAAGCCCTCGATCCGGTAGTTCGACGGGTGGATCTTGAGCACGAACCCGGTCTCCGGGCCCACGGCGCCGGCGTAGTCGCGGGCCGTGGTGCGGTTGGTGGTGCCGACCTCGCGCAGCCTGGCGCCGGTGGAGACGAGCAGGTCGGGGATGCGGAACCCGTCGCCGATCTCCACCAGCTCGCCCCTGCTGACCACGATCTCGCGGCCGGCGGCCAGCGCGGTGGCCGCCAGGACGAGCGCGGCGGCGTTGTTGTTGACGACGTGGACGTCCGCGGCCTGCGGCACGGCGGCGGCCAGCGCCTCCAGCGCGCCCCGGCCGCGCCGCGCCCGGCCGCCCGCCGCCAGGTCGAACTCCACGTCGGCGGCTCCGGCCGCGGCCGTCGTCGCCTCGACCGCGGCGGCCGACAGCGGCGCCCGGCCGAGGTTGGTGTGGACCAGCACGCCGGTCGCGTTGATCACCGGGCGCAGGCCGGCCGCCCGCGCCGGGAGCGCCGCCACGGCCGCGCCGGCCACCTCCCCGGGGCCGATCTCGCCGCGGCGGGCCCGCTCCTGGGCCCGCGCCACCGCCTCCTTGACGACCGTACGGCCCAGCCGCGCGGCGGCCTCGGCCAGGCGCGGGTCGGCGAGCACGGCGTCGGTGCGGGGCACACGCCTTCGCGGGTCCACTCTCCGAACATAAGCGGAGGCGGACGGGAATCGAACCCGCCAGGCCGAGGACCTCGGCCTCGTCGGTTTTGAAGACCGCGGGGGCCACCAGGCGCCCAGACGCCTCCAGGGGAGAACCTACCCGCGGACGGGTAGAGGTCGAGGCGGCACACCGGCACGAGCCCAGGTTGTGAGGCCAGAGTGAGTGAGAGCGTGACGTCCACGGTTCCCCCGGAACCGGAGCCGGAGCGAGGTCGGGGGCCGGACCGGGAGCGGGAGCCGGACCGGGAGCGGGGGCGGGAGCCTGAGCGGGTCCGGCTGACGGCGTACGCGCACGGCGGCGGCTGCGCCTGCAAGATCCCGCCGGGCGAGCTGGAGTCGGTCGTCGCCGCCCTGACCGGCCGGTCCACCGGGGCGGGCTCGTCGCCCCCGCCGGGCGCGGCCGGGGAGCTGCTCGTCGGGCTGGACGACGGGGACGACGCCGCCGTGGTGCGCGTCGACGGCGGCCGGGCCGTGGTGGCGACCGCCGACTTCTTCACGCCCGTGCTGGACGACCCGTACGACTGGGGGCGGGTCGCGGCGGCCAACGCGCTGTCCGACGTGTACGCCGTCGGCGGCGAGCCCCTGGTGGCCGTGAACCTGCTGGGCTGGCCGCGCGGGCGGCTGCCGCTGGAGCTGGCCGCTGAGGTGCTGCGCGGCGGCCTGGACGTGGCGCGGCCGGCGGGCTGTCACGTCGCGGGCGGTCACAGCGTGGACGACCCGGAGCCGAAGTACGGCATGGCGGTCACCGGCCTGGCCGACCCGGCGCGGCTGCTGCGGCTCGACGCGGCGCGGCCCGGGCTGCCGCTGTCGCTGAGCAAGCCGCTCGGCGTCGGGGTGCTGAACGCGCGGCACAAGGCCACGGGTGAGGTGTTCGAGCAGGCGGTCGCCGTGATGACGGCGCTGAACCGCGACGCGTCCCGGGCCGCGCTGGCCGCCGGGGTGGAGTGCGCCACGGACGTGACCGGGTTCGGCCTGCTCGGCCACCTCTACAAGCTCGCCCGGGCCGGCCGGGTGACGGCGGTGGTGGACGTGGCGGCCGTGCCGTACCTGGACGGAGCGCGGGAGGCGCTGCGCGACGGGTACGTGAGCGGCGGCACCCGCCGCAACCTCGACTGGGTGCGGCCCCGGCTCGACCCGGGCCGGTTCGGGGAGGAGGAGCTGCTGCTGCTCGCCGACGCGCAGACGTCCGGCGGGCTGCTGGTGGCCGGTGAGATCCCCGGCGCGCCGGTGGTCGGCGAGCTGGTCCCGTTCGAGGGGCCGCACCTGCGGCTGCGCTGACCGCGCCCCGCGGCGGGCGGTCGTTCATGGCGGGGCGAGACGACCGGGTATGCGGCGAAGACAGCCGGCCATTCTTCGCGCCGCCCGCCGTTCCTAGAGTGGGCCGCAGTTGATCGAACCACTGAGGAGCGTCCCCCATGCGTGCTGTCATGCAGAGTTCTTTCGGCGGGCCCGAGGTCCTGCGCGTCGTCGACACCGAACGCCCCGAGCCGCTGAGCGGCGAGGTCCTGGTCCGGGTGTGGGCGAGCGGGGTGAACCCGGTGGACGCCGCCGTGCGGTCCGGCGCCTTTCCGCTGCTGGGTCAGCCGCCGTTCGGCGTCGGCTGGGACATCTCCGGCGTGGTGGAGGAGGCCGCTCCGGGCGCCCGGTACAAGGTCGGCGACGAGGTGTACGGCATGCCGTTCTTCCCCCGCGCCGCGACCGGCTACGCCGAGTATGTGGCCACCCCCTCCCGCCAGGTGGCCCGCAAGCCCGTCACCCTCGACCACGTCCAGGCCGCGGCCCTCCCCCTGGCCGGGCTCACCGCGTGGCAGAGCCTGGTGGACGCGGCGGACGTCAAGGCGGGCGACCGGGTGCTGATCCACCGGGCGGCGGGCGGGGTCGGTCATCTGGCGGTGCAGATCGCCAAGGCCCGCGGCGCGTACGTGATCGCGCTGGCCAGCGCGGGCAAGCACGAGTTCGTCAGCTCTCTCGGCGCCGACGAGGTGATCGACTACCGGGCGGTCGACTTCACCGAGGCGGTCCGCGACGTGGACGTCGTCCTCGACTCCAACGCGCTCGGGGAGAGCTCGCTGGCCGTGCTCAGGCCCGGCGGGATGCTGGTCAGCATCATGGAGCACGCGAACGCGAAGCTCGCCGCGCGGGTGGAGGCCGCGGGGCGGCGCTTCGCGGGGGTGTCGGTCGAGCCCGACTACGCGGCGCTGGAGGCCATCGCCACCCTGGTCGACGCGGGGGCCGTCCGCCCGCGCATCCAGGACACCTTCCCGCTGGAGGAGGCCGGGAAGGCGCACGAGGTGCTGGAGGCCGGCCAGGTCCGGGGGAAGCTCGTCCTGACGGTATAAAGCTGGACATGGACATCCTCGCCGAAGCGCTGGAGTCGATGCGCACCGGGCGTCCCACCTCGGTGCGCACCGACGGACACGCGCCGTGGGGGCTGCGGTTGCCGCCCGCGGCGGGCGCCGGCTTCCATGTGGTGCTGCACGGTTCGTGCTGGCTCGTCCCCATGGACAGCCCGCACCTGGAGCCGGTCCCGCTGGACGTCGGCGACGTGGTGTTCCTGCGCAGCGGCTCCCGCCACGTCCTGGCCGACCACCCCGGCACCCCCGGCGAGGTGCCCGGACCGGAGCGCTACACCAAGGCTCCGCCGATCGGCTCGGTCGTGCTCGGCGACGGCGACGGCGGTGGGGCGCGCACGAGCCTGCTGTGCGGCAACTACCATCTCGACATGGCCCGGCCGCATCCGGTGGTCCGGCAACTGCCCGAGGTGGTCCACCTGCGCGCCAGGGACGGCCGCCACCCCGAGCTGAGCGCCGCGGTCCGGCTGCTCGGCGCGGAGCTGGACAATCCGCGTATCGGCTCGGAGGGCATCGTGCCCGCGCTGATCGACTCGCTGCTGCTGTACATCCTGCGCGCCTGGCTGGAGGACCAGCCCGCCGAAGCCGAAGGCTGGTCCACCGCGCTCCGTGACCCGGCGGTCGCCCCCGCGCTGGCCGCCATCCACGACACCCCCTCGGCCGCGTGGACGGTCGAGTCGCTGGCCGTACGGTCGGGGCTCTCCCGCGCCGCCTTCGCCCGGAGGTTCACCACCCTGGTCGGCGAACCGCCCATGGCCTACCTGACCCGCTGGCGCATGACGCTGGCTGCCAAGCTCCTGCGCGACTCCGACGTCCCGCTGCTCACCGTCGCCGCCCGGACGGGCTACAGCACGGAGTTCGCGCTGGCGAGGGCGTTCAAGCGGGAGTACGGCATCGCCCCCGGCGGCTACCGCCGCCAGACCAGGGCCGCCTGACGGCACGGACCGGAGAATCCCTCCGGGAACGCGCGGGTGACCGCGTCCATGCGGTTGGAGACCCCCAGCCGCCGGTAGGCGTTCTCCAGGTGCTTGCGCACGGTGCCCTCGGACACGCCCAGCCGGCGAGCGATCTGGAGGTTGGTGTGCCCCGCGGCGAGCAGGCGCAGCAGCTGCCACTGCCGGGGCGTGAGCCGGGGAGCGGGACGCCGGCGCCGTTCGGCCTCCATGTACGCCTCGTGCAGGTGCGGCCGCAGCAGCGTGAGCAGCGCGCGGTCGCGCTCGGAGAAGTCCGGGCCGGGCCCGCGGAACAGGACGATCCGCAAGGTCCGCCCGAGGCCGCCGGTCCCCGGCGTCCCCGCGGGCAGGCAGAGCATGAGCTCGTGCTCGATCCCCAGCGGCTTGAAATAGTCGGCGTACATGCCGGTGCCGTGCCATTGCCGGGCGGAGTAGAAGTCCGCGATCGTCACGACACTGCGCAGGTCGCCGCTGCGGTCGGGGTGGCTGCAGGGCTCGCAGTCCCAGTAGTGCTCCCAGTGCGTCGCGTCGGCGTCCTCATCGGTCGTCTCGTCGCCACCGGGGCCGGCCTGCGCCAGCCACCACGCCCGCCGGTGGGTGTCGAAGCCCGCGACGGTGAGGTCGTCGCAGCGGATCTGGCCCATCAGGTCGCTGAGCAGCGACGGCGGCAGCCCCTGCGCCGGCACGTCGGTGCGGTCCTCGCCGACGATCCTCGCCAAGGTGCGCAGATCCAGATCGCTGACTGATGACGAGCTCCCCATCAGGTTCTCCCCTCACCGGCAGACCGCACTCAGCGTACGCGGCCGCCACGGCCTTCCGGCATACGCAGATCCTCGTATGGTGGCCGGGCCACGGAGCCGCCCATGCTGATCGTGACCGACCGTGACGCGGCGAACCAGGGCCCAAACCCGCTCACTTCTGGACCGGGCCCAAGAGAGAAGGCGATCGTGCGAGTCCGCGACAAGATCCTCGGAGGGGTGCTGACGGCGGCCCTGGCCACCAGCCTGAGCGTGGCAGGAGCAGGAGCCGCCAGCGCGGCGGCGACACCGCTGGTGTTCGACGTCAACGGCACGTTCACCGACGGGGGTTCCGCGCAGCCGGTGATCTCGGACGTCGACGACGTCCTGACAGTGGACATGTCCTCCCAGCACCGTCCGACCGCCACCGGTGTCGTGATCAACAGCGACACCATCCTGGTCACCTTCCCCGACGACGCCACGTACACCGCCAAACTGCAGGCGCCGAACACCATCAGGTGGTCCAACGGCTCCACTTGGCAGAAGCTCAACGTGGTGCGGGTGCCGAACGTGCTCGACGAGACCAGGGCCTCGGCCACGTCGATCCTGACCTCCGCGGGCCTCGCCGTCGGCACGGTGAGGAAGGTCGTCGACAAGACGTGCAATCACAACAACACCGTCTCCGATCAGACCCCGGCTCCCGGCACGCCGGCCGCTCCTGGATCTGCGGTCAACCTCACGATCGGAGTGCTGCCTCAGCAGTCGCAGTGTCCGTGAACTGCCGGTTCTGAAGTGGCGCTACGCCCGGACAGCCGGCCGCGCCGCATCCGGGGCGCCGGTTCGGCGGCTGAACACGTCACCAAACGAGGTGGCAGCCACCGGGCCGGTTGTCCGTGGTCACGGGATGGGGGGGCCGCCTGTCCTCCAGGTGATCGCCCGCAGGCCGGCCACAGGGCCGGACGTCACGGCCGCGGTCGGCGGCCGTGCATCTTCGCCGCGGCGCCCCGGAGCACGCCGGGTACCAGCCGGCGATGGACGGCGGACAACGGAGGCCACACGCCATGGCCCAGGAGGCTGTCGTAGCGCAGGAACGTCGTCAGTGACACCCGTCCATGGGTTGCCTGAACGACAAGGTTGCCGGTCAGGAACGAGGAGCCGGCCTCCAGCCGGATCCAGTCCTCGCCACGTCCGGTGATCCGCCATCCGGCCACGGTGTCCGGCGATCGCCCTCGGCTGAGGCGCAGACCGAGGAGGCCGCGCCAGATCAGCCACTCCCCGGCGTCGGGGACGTCGCCGAACATCGCCCGTGCCCACTGCTCCGGTGTCGCGTCCCCGGCGTCCACCGCGTCCGTGAAGAGGGTGAAGTGGTCGACGTAGTCGATGCGGGACAACGCGCTGAGAGCGCGGACGGACTCGGGGACGTCGTGCGTTCCCACGGCGCCTTCCACGGTGGCCGCCCTGCCGCGTGGCGTGGCGGCCGAGCCGGAGATCCTTCGCGTTCTCGTTGGTCCGCCGGAAGCGACGGGTTTGTGCACATGCGGAATCCTCACGGCCGCAACCACCTCTCTTGCTCCCCTTGTATATACGCAACCGTATAATCGGAGAGTAGCTCTCATATACGGTGGCGTATATGAGGCGGAGAGGTGAGGTGGGACACACCGTGGGAGCGACGCGCACGCCACGTGACAGCTGGATCGAGGCGGGGCTGCAGGCGCTCGCCGCCGGCGGTCCGGACGCCGTCCGCGTCGAGGCGCTGGCCAAGCGGCTCGGTGTCACGAAAGGCGGGTTCTACGGGTCCTTCGCCGACCGCGACGCGCTGCTGCGGGCGATGCTGGACGCCTGGGAACAGGAGAGCACCGACGACGTGATCGACCGCGTCGAGCGGGAGGGCGGCGACCCGAAGAGCAAGATCCACCGCGCGGGCATGCTCACCTTCTCCAGCGACCGCCTGCTGCCCATCGACCTCGCGATCCGGGAGTGGGCCCGGCGTGACCCGGAGGTCGCCGCGCGCCTGCGACGGGTGGACGACCGGCGCATGGCGCTGCTGCGCGAGTTGATCGGCACCTTCTGCGCCGACCCCGACGAGGTCGAGGCCCGCAGCATGCTCGCCTTCTGCGTGGCGATCGGCGCGCATTTCCTCGCCGCCGACCACGGCGGCCGTACCCGGGCCCAGGTCCTTGCCCATGTCGCCGACCTGCTGCTCGACCGCCCGCGCACCGACCCCGGCGACTGACCGCCCGGCGCGGACGGGGCGCCGCCGAACATCGGCACCACCGATGCCGCCGGTTGACCTTGACGCTGCGTCAACTTCTAGCATCGGCGCCATGTCGATCACTGTTCTTGACACCTACTCCGCCATGAAGCGGATCCTGCTGGCCCCGATCGCGGAGCGCGCCGGCCTCCTGCGTTCGATGCTGGAGGCCAACAGGGGCATGTACCGCTACTACCCCGGCGAGCTGGACCTGGTGGACCTGCACCGCCAATCGGCCGGGTTCCCCATCGACCGGGACGAGGAGCGTTGCCTCGACGCGCTCGAGACCCTGGCGGCGGCCGGAGCCTGGGAGCGGATGCAACGCGCCCTCGACGACGCTCTCGCCGTACTGCTGGAGGCGACGCCGGGGTTCGAGGCCCCGGACATCACCGTGCTGTTCGTCCTCGGCGATCCGGCCGACAAGCACTTCATGGGTCCCTGCCTGGGATTGACCGGGTTCGGCGGCATCTCGGGCAACATCGCCATCACGCTCTGGCCGTTCCCCGAGAACGTGGAACGGCTGGAGGCCACCGCCGTGCACGAACTGCACCACAACCTGCGGTGGGCCCCGGGCGGGGTCGTGTGGGACCCGATGACCGTCACGGTCGGCGAGCACATCGTCGGTGAGGGCCTGGCCGACGCGTTCGCCCGCCAGCTCTACGGCGACGAGCTCGGCCCCGCCCGCATCGGCGTGCCGCACCTGCACGACGACGCGGTCTTCGAGAAGGTGCTCACCGGGCTCGACGTGACAGGCATGCACAACTTCACCGCCTGGGCGCACGGCGACCCGGGCGCCGAGCACCTCGGTGTCACCCCTGTGGGGCTGCCGATGGGCGCCGGGTACGCCGCGGGCAACCGGCTGGTCGACACCTATCTGGCGGCGACCGGGAAGACGGCGGCGCAGGCCCTGCACGACGACAGCTCGGAGATCATCGCCGCCACGCTCCGCCGCGGGTAACGGCCCGCTCCGCCACGGGTCACACTGGAACGATGGAGTGGACGATCCAGGAACTCGCGGCCAGGGCCGGCATCACCAGCCGCGCCCTGCGGCACTACGACCGCGTCGGGCTCCTGCCCCCGTCCCGGGTCGGCGCGAACGGGTACCGCTACTACGACGCCACCGCGGTCGCCCGGCTCCAGCGGATCCTGCTCATGCGCCGGCTCGGCATGGGCCTGCCGGCCATCGCCGAGGTCCTGGCGGACGAGGTGGACGCGCGCGACGGGCTGCGCGCCCACATCGCCGCGCTGGAAGAGGAACGGGACCGCATCGAACGGCAGATCCGCTCCGTCCGTCACACGCTCGAGGCGCTGGAGGCGGGCGCGGAACCGCAGATGGACGTCATGCTGGCGGGGTTCAACGACCACTACAAGGACGAGGTGGTCTCCCGCTGGGGCGAACGCGCGTTCCAGGTGGGCAACGACTGGTGGCACGGCAAGACCCTCGACGAGCAGCGGGCCTGGAAGCGGGCCGCCGAGGACCTCGTCGCCGCCTGGGTGGCCGCGGCGAAGGCCGGGATCTCTCCGACCTCGGAACACGCTCAGTCACTGGCCGCCCGGCACGTCCGGTGGCTGAGCCAGATCCCGGGCACCCCCACGGCCGAGGGCGACCGGGAGCGCTCGATCGAGATGGTGAAGGGGGTGGGGGGCATGTTCGTCGAGGACCCCCGCTTCACCGGCATGTACGAGGACGCCGCGGGGGCGAGATTCGTCCGCGACGCGCTCCAGGCTTACGCGCGAACCCGGATGTAGCGGGGTTCGAGCACGGCGACGACGGTGTAGACGAGGAGGAGCTCCCACCTGTCCTGGCCTCAGCGCACGGCCAGGCGCCACTGATCCGGCCGAGCCGGTGCCGTCACCTCGTCCGGGTCTGTCCCTGCCAACCGGCGAACGCAGTCCGGGCAAACAGTCGTCTGGCGTGCCGTCGATCGCGATCAAGGCGAGCGTGCCGCCGCGTAGCACGCCGATCACAGCCCCCTGCCGCCCGATCAGAAGTGGGGAGAACTCGCGAGTAGACGCGGGACTGTGGAGCATGCCCACGATCACAGCCCGGCAACCCACCATGAGCGGGGCGTACGCCCGTGGCGCCCTCCTCGACCGGTCAGAGGGAGGAGACGACATCGGCGACCAGCTTCGAGTGAGGATGGTTCCGGTGAACCTCCGCGTATCGCAACGCCACCCGCCGAGCCGCCCGCACAGGTTCAGCCACCGGATGCCGGGCGTACAAGACACGCTGCCGTTGCCCGTTCCAGCCCACACGCCACCAGAACCAAGCACCGTCACACCACACCACCAAGCCGACCCAAACCGAGACCAGCGCGAGCCCGTAGCCTGCGTGAACGTCACAGTCGATCTCCCGTTCGGCCAGGGCCTGCCGCAGATGATGTGCGCTCTGCAGAGGGGCGAATGCGATCGCCGACGTTGTGACAGCCACATCGCAACCTTACTGCAATTCACGAAAGGCAGCTAGATATTCACGTCGCTTTCGCATCAGGCCGTCTTGCCGTCGAGCTACGGTGGCTGCTGAACGGCTTTCCGCGACCGGTGGAGGAACGCATGAGCGAAGCGGGCTGGGTCAGCGTTTCCGCGCCCTATGTGAGGCCGCGACACCCCGGCGAACCGGACGCATGGGAACAAGAAGCCGCTCAGCACGGCAAGAGAGGGACGCATCACCTCCAGGCAGTGGAGGAGGTGCGTCCGCCGGTTCAGATTGCGCGGGCCTTGGCACTCGCCGCAGATCAGACCGCCTTCGTCCGCCGCCGTCTCGTCTTGGCGGATGACCAGCCGACAGAGCTCGCCGACTCCTATTATCCGGCGACGATCGCGCGCGGCACTCGGCTCGCCGAGATGCGGAAGATCCCTGGCGGGGCACCCACCCTGCTCGCGCAACTGGGCTACCATCCGCACAGCGCGGAGGAAGCCGTCCAAGCCCGTCCCGCGACCGAGAAGGAGCGCGAGCTTCTGCGGCTGCGCCCAGAGGACTGGGTTCTGGTCCTGAGCCGCATCCTCCGGACTGGGGATGGAACACCGGTCGAGGTCAGCGTGATGACGATGGTGGCCCACGGCCGAGAGTTGCGCTATCAGATGATCATCGACTGAGGAGTCCGACAATCGTGGGTAGGCGGCAAGACCCTCGGCCCCGCCATCAGCAGATCGCAGCGGAACTGCGCGCCGAGATCATGTCCGGTGACCTGGAACCGGGGGCGCAACTTCCTTCCACGCCGCGTTTGGTGGCGCGCTTCGATGCGGCGAACGCGACGATTCAGCGCGCCCTCCAGGCGCTCAAAGACGAAGGCTTCGTGCGCGGACACGCGGGCAAGGGCGTTTTCGTCCGGGAAAGGCGGCCCCTCGTCGTCGAGGCAAGCACGTACAAGTCCCCGGAACCTCGCGGGTACGGTTACGAACTGCTGAAGGTGGGCGAGGTGACGCCACCCGGCGATGTCGCCGCAGCGCTCGGCGCCGGCCGGGACGATGTGGTCGTCATGCGTCACCGGCTTCTGGTCCACGACGGCGCCCCCGTCGAGCTCTCATGGTCCTACTACCCGGTGAGCATCGTGGCGGGAAGCCCGCTGGCTGGACGGGCGAGAATCCGCGGTGGCGCGCCACAGGTGCTGGCCGACCTCGGGTTTCCGCAGCGCCGCTTCACCGATCGCATCTCCGTGCGGCAACCCACCGAAACGGAGGTGCAGGAGCTGGATCTCCCACCTGACGTACCGGTGTTCCGGCAGTTCCGCATTGTCTACAGCGACGACGAGCGGCCGGTCGAAGTGTCGGTTCTGATCAAGGGCGGGCACCTGTACGAATTGTCGTATCACCAGTCGGCAGAGTGATCTTTCAGCGGGCTCCCCGCCCGCTTGGAGCGCTTCACAGGCTGGGAGGCAAACACGTGATGACCAGCGGCACCGAAACCCGCGATCACTGGTATTGGCGACCAGACCGGCGCAAGGGACGCTCGGTCCACACCTGGCACCTTCTTGTGGACGACCAGTCGGCCCTCCACGATTTCGCGGCCGAGGCACAGCCTGAGCTGGAGGCGACCAGCGCGTTGGGTCCGATCCCCATCAAGTGGCTTCAGCCGCTGACAAGTTCCGCCCCCATGTCAGTCTCGCCTACTCCCGCGTCAGCGGCGCACCGCTGGCACCTATCCGTGAAGTGCTGGCCGAGCATGCCGCGATCATCCCGGTCACACTGAATCGGGTCAGGCTGATCGACATCAATCGCGACGAGCGCGTCTACCGGTGGCAGGTTCGTGACGCTCCCTCATTGAGCTGATCGGCCCTCGCTCCTCGCGCTGGCTTGCCCGAGCGTCTGCACCGTCGTGCCAGGGCTCCACGCTCTCACCATGCGGTACGCGGCCCACGCCCGGGGGTGCAGGGGGCCGGAGGCCCCTTGCCTGGGGGTGTGGGGGGCTCGGCCCCCCACTGGGCGCAGCCCGAGCCCCTTCGCGCGAAGCGCGCCCCATGGGAGGACCATGCTTGTGGAGCCCTAGCCTTGCAGGCCCTCACCAGGGACGGCGTCGAGGCGGTCGCGCTGGGGCACGATCGTGTACGCCGGGTCGGCGGCCGAGGCGCGGCCCGCCTCCAGGACGCCGAAGCGCGTGCACAGCGAGCCCGCCGTGAGCGCGAGACCCGACAGCGCGGTCAGCACGCGGCTGCGCCCGGCGACCGCCGCGAGCAGCCCTCCCCCGGCTGTCAGCATCCGGGCGGTCCCCATGAGGCGGCCCGCCCGTCCCTCCCGGTACGGGCGGCCGACCATGCCGAGCCGCCGCTCCATGAGCGTGCCCGCAGCCGTCTCGACGACGGCGCCGACCGCGGCCACCGCCCGCGCCGGACCGGCCTGTGCCCTCGGCGTGGCGAGCATGGCGACCGCCCCTGCGGCGGCCATCGCGCTGCCCGCGAACAGGAACGGCAGTTCCCGGTACGCCTCGTGCCAGGCGGGCACGGCCGTGTCGGCGATCAGGACGGCGGTGTAGGTGGCGGTCAGCGGGCCGGTCAGGGCGGTGGCCAGCAGCGCCGCGTCCCCGGCGACACCCAGGAACCCCCTGTCCTCGGCGACGCCGAGGATCCCCGTGTCCCCGCCGCCCCCCAGCAGCGCCGCGCTCCGGCGGCCCCCCAGCAGCGCCGCGCCCAGGCCACCCCTCAGCCGCGCCGCGCCCCGGCGGCCCCCCAGCCGCGCCGCACCCCCGGCGGCGGGCAGGAGCCCGGCCAGGTCGGCGGACGCGGCGGCGGCCGACAGGCCGCTCTGGGCGGCGAGGATCCATGAGCCGACGCTCATCGGCGAGGTGGGCTTGAAGACGCGCAGCATGTTGAGGAACCGTTCGGGCCGGCCCAGCTCGGCGGCGAGCAGCGCGGCGCCCACGCTCGCGCCCGCGGCGGCGGCCAGGCGGGCGGTGCGGGCGAGGCGGGGGTTGCCGGTCAGCCGGGCCATGACGGCGATCGAGGACGACACGCCAGACATCCCGCCCAGATACAGATATGTTGGCATGTGGGGTTCGTGCCAGACGGGCGGTTTGATGACCGGCCTGCCATAGTACGAGCGGAACTCCGCATCGCGTCCCTCGACCGCCGTCCCGGCCTTCACCTGCCCCACCGGTGGTGCCTCCCCCCGCGCCTCAGGGACCCGTCCTTCAGGAAGGCCAGCGCCACCGTTCCGGCCAGCGACAGGGCCGCCGCCCCGGCCCAGCGCCACATCGCCGGCAGGTCGCGCGTGGTCACCACCGGGTCCGGCGGCAGGCCGTACACCTCGGGCTCGTCCAGCAGCAGGAAGAACGCGCCCGCCCCGCCCACCCCGTCGGACGGGCTCTCCCCGTACAGGCGGGCCTCCTCGTGGCCGTCGGCGCGCAGCCGCGCCACCCGCTCCTCGGCGCGTTCGCGCAGCTCGTCGAGCGGCCCGAACTGGATCGAGTCGGTGGGGCACGCCTTGGCGCAGGCCGGTTCGAGCCCGCCGAGCTGCCGGTCGTAGCACATCGTGCACTTCCAGGCGCGCCCGTCGCCCTCGCGCCGGTCGATCACGCCGTACGGGCAGGCCGGCACGCAGTACCCGCATCCGTTGCAGATGTCGGACTGCACGACGACCGTGTCGAACTCGGTGCGGAACAGCGCCCCGGTCGGGCACACGTCCAGGCAGGCGGCGTGCGTGCAGTGCTTGCACACGTCCGAGGCCATCAGCCACCGATCGACGGAGTCCTCCGCGCCGTCGTCAGCGGAGGGCAGCTGCACCGGCCGCGACTGCTCGATGAACGCGACGTGCCGCCACGTGCTCGCCCCCAGCATGCCGGTGTTGTCGTAGGAGGTCGCCTCGAAGACGAACCCGTCGTCGGGGAGCTGGTTCCACTCCTTGCAGGCCACCTCGCACGCCTTGCACCCGATGCAGACGCTGGTGTCGGTGAAGAACCCCATGCGCTCAGCCATGGCGGTACGTCTCCAGCAGGTCGAGCAGCGCCCGGCCCCTCGGCCGCCGGCCCGGCCGCACGTCGCAGGTCATCGCCTTGCCCTCCTGGATGTAGACGTTCGGGTCGAGGACCAGCGGCATCAGGTCGTTGACGACGTCGCCGGTGACCAGGCCGCCGCCGCCCCACCCCCAGTGGTACGGCAGCCCGATCTGGTGGATCACCCGGCCCTCGACGCGCAGCGGCCGCACGCGCCCGGTGACCAGCACCCTGGCCTCCACGACGGTGCGGCTGGTGACGATCGTGGCCCAGTCGCCGTTGCCGAGCCCGAGCCGGGCGGCGAGCCGGGGGTCCATCTCGCAGAACAGCTCGGGCTGCAGCTCGGCGAGGTAGGCCAGCGGCCGGCTCATCCCGCCCGCCGTGTGGTGCTCGGTCAGCCGGTACGTGGTCAGCACGTACGGGAAGAGCGGCCCCGGCCGGTTGTACGGGCTCTCGGGCCGGTCGTAGGTGCGGCGGGCGGGGTTGGCCCGCTGGCCGTACAGGATGTTGGCGACCGGCGACTCGTGCGGCTCGTAGTGGGCGGGCAGCGGCCCGTCGGCGAGCCCGGACGGCACGTACAGCCAGCCCTTGCCGTCGGACTGCATGATGAACGGGTCGGTGCCGGCGAGCGCGTCCTGGGCGCGGGCGCCCTCGGGCGGCAGGTAGTCCGGCGGCTTGCCGATCTCGCAGTCGGGCACGTCGTGGCCGGTCCACTCGCCGCGTTCCGGGTCCCACCACACGTACGCCTTGCGCTCGCTCCACGGGCGGCCCTCGGGGTCGGCGGAGGCGCGGTTGTAGAGGATGCGCCGGTTGGCCGGCCAGGCCCAGCCCCATTCGGGCGCGACGACGTCCTGCTCGGAGCGGGGGCGGCGGCGGGCGGCCTGGTTGACCTCGTCGGCGTAGACGCCGCAGTAGATCCAGCAGCCGCACGTGGTGGACCCGTCGGCGCGGAGCTGGGTGGAGGACGACAGGGCGCGCCCGTCGGGGCCGACGCCGTTGATCTCGCGCAGCACGGCCTCGGCGGAGGGCTCCCGGTGGGCGCCGTGCTCGGGGTAGTCCCAGGTCAGCTCGCGCGGGGGCCGGTCGATCTCGTCGTCGGACAGCCGCCGCCGGACGAGCTTGCCGAGGTGGTAGTAGAACCACAGGTCGCTGCGGCAGTCGCCGGGCGGGTCGAGCGCCTTCTCCCGCCACTGGAGCAGGCGCTGGGTGTTGGTGAAGGTGCCCTCCTTCTCGACGTGGCTCGCGGCGGGCAGGAAGAACACCTCGGTGCCGATGTCCTCGGTGCGCATCTCGCCGGTCTCCAGCTCGGGGCCGTCGCGCCAGAACGTGGCGGTCTCCACCAGCGTCAGGTCGCGGACCACGAGCCAGTCGAGGTTCGCCAGGCCGAGGCGCTGCGCCCGGCCGCCGGAGGAGCCGACGGCGGGGTTCTCCCCGATCACGAAGTAGCCCTTGACGGTGCCGTCGATCTGGCCCATCACGGTGGTGTAGTGGCCGTGGTCGCCGGTCAGGCGGGGCAGGTGGCCGAAGCAGTAGTCGTTGTCCTCGGTGGCCGCCTCGCCCCACCACGCCTTGAGCAGGCTCACCAGGTAGGAGCGGCGGTTGCCCCAGAAGCCGGTCTCGCCGCCCTCGCGCTCCAGGTAGTGCTCCAGGTTGTCGTGCCGGTGGGCGTGCGGCATGGCGAGGTAGCCGGGCAGGATGTTGAACAGGGTGGGGATGTCGGTGGAGCCCTGGATGCTGGCGTGGCCCCGCAACGCCATGATGCCGCCGCCGGGCCGGCCCATGTTGCCGAGCAGGAGCTGCAGGATCGAGGCGGTGCGGATGTACTGGGCGCCCACGGTGTGCTGGGTCCAGCCGACCGAGTAGACCCACGCGGTGGTGCGCTCCCGGCCGGAGTTGGCGGTGACGGCCTCGGCCAGCTCGGCGAAGGCGGCCGCCGGGATGCCGCAGAGCCGTTCGACCAGCTCCGGGGTGTAGCGGGCGAAGTGCCGCCTGAGGATCTGGTAGACGCAGCGCGGGTGCGTCAGCGTCGGGTCGGTCTGCGGGCTGGGGTGTGCGGCGGCGCCGCCCGCGCCGTAGGTCTCGGGCCCGGCCGCCTCGGCGTGCCGCCGGCCGCCCTCGACGTGCTCCGCCGGCGGCTGTTCCTCGGTCGAGGCGTACGCCCAGCTCCGCGGGTCGTACGTGGCGGTGTCCGGGTCCCAGCCGGAGAACAGCCCGTCGAGGTCCTCGGTGTCGCGGAAGTCCTCCGAGACGATGGTGGCGGCGTTGGTGTAGGCCAGCACGTACTCACGGAAGTCCAGCCCGTTCTCCAGCACGTGGTTGATCAGCGCGCCGAGCAGCACGATGTCGCTGCCCGCGCGGATCGGCAGGTACCGGTCGGCCAGGGCGCTGGTGCGGGTGAAGCGCGGGTCGACGTGGAAGACCCTCGCCCCCCGCGCCTTGGCCTCCATCACCCACTGGAAGCCCACCGGGTGGCATTCGGCCATGTTGGAGCCCTGGATGACGATGCAGTCCGCCCGCGCCAGGTCCTGCTGGAAGGTGGTCGCGCCGCCACGCCCGAAACTGGTCCCCAGACCGGGGACGGTGGAGGAGTGTCAAATACGGGCCTGGTTCTCGATCTGGACGGCGCCGAGGGCGGTGTAGAGCTTCTTCATCAGGTAGTTCTCTTCGTCGTCGAGCGTCGCCCCGCCCAGGCCGGCGATGCCCATGGTGCGGCGCACGACCCGGCCCTCGCAGGTCTGCTCCCAGGTCTCGCGCCGGGTGCGCACGACCCGGTCGGCGATCATCTCCATCGCGGTGTCCAGGTCGAGCGGCTCCCACTCGGTGCCGTACGGCCTGCGGTAGAGCACCCGCGTCTGGCGGCCGGGGTGGGTCACCAGCTGCTTGCTGGCCGAGCCCTTGGGGCACAGCCGCCCGCGCGAGATCGGCGAGTCGGGGTCGCCCTCGATCTGGGTGACCCGGCCGTCCTCGACGTAGACGAGCTGGCCGCAGCCGACCGCGCAGTAGGGGCAGACGGAGCGGGCGACCTTGTCGGCCCGCTCGGTGCGGGGCCGCAGCGCGTCGGTGCGGGCGGAGCGCGCGGCCGAGCCCCGGGGGTCCTCGCCCTTGAGCTGCCGGATCACCGGCCAGCGAGCAAGCCATCCGCTACCAGGCACAACGCGGGTCATGCCCGCTTTCTCCGGGTCTATGCCGGGCGGGTGGGGAATGCGGGCGACGGTCGCGGCCGTTCCCCTGGACGCGGGCCCGATCCGGGCCCGTCCGGACGAGACGCGCCGTACCCGGCCCGACAAGACGACGCTCCTGTACGACCCGTACGAAAGGAGCCGTCGTGGCCTGGTTGTTGATCGTCGCCGCCGGTCTGTTCGAGGTGGCCATGGCCTACGCCCTCAAGCTGAGCGACGGGTTCTCGGCTCCGCTGCCGAGCGTCGCCTTCGGCGTGTTCGCCGTCTCCAGCTTCGGCCTGCTCGCGCTGGCCCTGAAGAGCCTGGAGGTCGGCACGGCGTACGCGGTGTGGACGGGCATCGGGGCGGTCGGCACGGCCGTGCTGGGCATGGTCGCGCTGGGCGAGAGCGCGTCCCTGCTCAAGCTGGTGTCGATCGGGCTCATCCTGTGCGGCGTCGTCGGCCTCAACCTCGCGGGCGGCGGCCACTGACCCGGCGCGCCCGCTACTCCAGGGGCACGGGCCGGGCCGGCTGCACCGCCTCCGTCAGCGCCACGGTGGATCGCGCGGCCTCGTTCAGGATGTCGAGGATCCAGCCGAGCAGGTCCCGCTGGGCCCGCCCGGCGGCCTCCTCCCACCGCTGGAGCTGATCCGGCGGGATGCCCACGCGCACCTGGACGACGGCGGACTCCGCGGGGCGGGCGGACGGCTTCCTGATCTGCTGCCTGAGCTGATTGCGCGACCAGCCGCGGCTCTCCGCCTCGCGCAGCCACGCGTCCTGTTCGTGCTCGGGCAGCGCGGCCACCTCCATGTGGTGATGGAAGCTCAGCGCGGCGCGTCTGCGCCGGGGTGGGAACTTGCGCGCCACCCATGCGTAGTTGCGCAGCGTCTGGTAATCGAGCCCCGTCTCCTCGATCGCGCGCCGATATCGGTCGGGATAATGCCGGGAGCCGTAGTCGAGCCAGTCGCCCAGCCACCAGGTGGACGAGTCGGAGATGCGGAAGATCTGCAGCCCGATCCGCTGCCATTCGTCCAGGGCCAGCCCGTCGCGCAGGTCCAGGGACGTCTGGCGGGCCAATGCCGAGTGATCGAGAGAAAGACGGCCCTCGCCCTTCTCGCACAGGCTCTCCCTGCGGCTCCCGGTCGGTCTCGAGGGTTTCACCGGCCCTCCCCTTCGCGGGCCGGCCACGGCCGTTTCCGATACCTGAGAATTTTGTCGTCCATTCCTCGTCGCGGATGCTCGATCATGAGTATTGGCGTCGTGAGGACGTCGTACAAGAAGATCGGCTTGTCCCGGACACGACCGGACAGGACAGCGCGTGATCATGGACGCGTGACGATCGGGCAGTTGCCCAGCGACTTCCAGTCCGGAGTGCTCCCCGGCGGATTCCGGTTGTCGAAGTAGATCTCCTTGACCGCCTCCCAGTGCTTGTCGTTGTACGAGACCCGGGCCCCGGCGTG
Organism: Nonomuraea roseoviolacea subsp. carminata; assembly: GCF_024172185.1. Classification (GTDB taxonomy): domain Bacteria; phylum Actinomycetota; class Actinomycetes; order Streptosporangiales; family Streptosporangiaceae; genus Nonomuraea; species Nonomuraea roseoviolacea. Next base: position 7,919,552 of record NZ_JAMZEC010000001.1, on the reverse strand, counting down.
GTAGCCGGCCTGCCGCCAGGCGGGATACTCGCAGGTCACCACTGGTGTGGGGGTCGGCGTCGGGGTGGGGGTGGGCGTGGGTGTCGGGGTGGGCGCCGGCGGCCGGCCACTGAGCCGCTCGATCTCGGCCGCGGTCGCCGGGTGGTCCAGCACCTCGACCTCGTCGACCGCGCCCTGCCACCAGTCGGCGTGCCAGCCGTTGATCAGGCTCCGCCCGATCGCGAACGCCCCGGCGGCCGTCCACGGAGTCCGGTGGGCGGCGGCGCCCGCGAGCGTCCCGTCGACGTAGAGCCGCAGCTCGGACTGCGCGGGGTCCCACACGCCGAGCAGGTGGGTCCAGGCGCCGGCCGTCACCGGCGCCGCCGCCTCGGCCCGGTCTGCCGGATTGGCGTCGTCCGGGCGGTCGGCCTGGGACATCGCGAAGGCCCAGCGGGAGCCGGTGGACATGAGGGCGAACCCGCTGTCGGACCCGCCGTCCTGGCTCACCGCGGTCATCGGCCGGTCGGCACGTTCGGGTCGCACCCATGCTGCCACCGTGAAGCCCCGGTCGTGCCAGACGACCCCGTCCGACCTGACCTCCGGCTCGAGCTGGACGACCGGCTCCGCCGTGTAGGCCATGCCGCCGTCCCACTGGTTGTCGGGGTTGCCGTCCAGGCGCAGCGCCGAGCCGTGCCGGCCGGCCGCCCAGGTGGCTCCGGGGGCCAGCGCCAGGACGTGGTCGTCGTCGGTGACGTCGTCGCCGGTTCCGCCCGCGCCCTCGTCCAGCGGCCACCGGCCGGTGCGGCCGTAGCAGCCGCAGCCGACCCACTGGACCAGGGTGTTCTCGTCGATCGCCGACCCGGCCAGTTGGGTGTCGTCGATGTCGCCGGGCCAGAACTCGCCGGGCCAGTCGTCGCGCTCGGCCCGGCCGACGGCCACCGCGCCGGTCGCGTTCCACGTGCTGTGGTAGGCGGCGCTTCCGGCGAGGTGGCCGTTGACGTACAACCTGAGCCGGTTCGCGGTGCTGTCGTAGACGCCGGTCAGGTGCGTCCAGACGCCGATCTGCGGGGCGACGGCCGCCACGGCCACACCGTCGGGTGGCGGCGAGCCGGAAGCGAGGTCGGCGCCCGGCATGGCGAACACCCAGCCCCGCGGCGCGAAGCCGGAGAAGCCGAGCCTGAATCCGCTGTCGTGGACCCCGTCCTGGCTGACGGCGGTGAACCAGCCGTCGTCGCGCTCCAGACGCACCCATGCCCCGACGCTGAAGGACTCGTCGGTGCGGATCACCGGCCCCGCCGAGTAGGCGTAGCCGCCCTGATGGTCGCCGTCGGGGTCGCCCTTGAGATGCAGCGACGCCTGCCCCTGCCGGCCAGGGCCCCAGGTGGCCTCCGCGTCCACGGCCAGTGTGTGGCCGTTGTTCGCCGAGTCGGCGGCCGTCCGCCCGGTCCCCTCGTCGAACTGCCACCGGGAGATCCGGTCGAACGCGCCGCCCAGGTCCTCCAGGACCTTCCGGGCGCTGACCGCGAAGCCGTACACCAGCACCGCATCCACGGCGCCGACCCAGCGCTGCGGCGTGCCCAGGAGGTCGACGGCGCCGCCGAGCATGAAGGGCCCGGTGGGCCGCCAGGTCGAGCGGTACGGCGTGCTTCCGGCCAGGCGGCCGTCCACGTAGAGCCGCACCTGGCCGGCCTCGGCGTCGCAGACCGCCGCCAGGTGGGTCCACACCCCCGGCTGGGCGAGGGTGTCGGACAGCACGACCGCCCTCGTGGCGCCGAAGGCGTCGGCGGAGGGCATGACCACCGCCCACCGGCGGAAGTGGCCGTCGTACTGGAGGACGAAGGCGCTGCCGTTGACGCCCGCCTGGCTGATCGCGGTGCGGTAGTCGCCGGTGTCGTCCAGCCGCAGCCAGGCCATGACGGTGAAACCGGCGCCCGGGTCGACCACGGGGCCCACCGTACGGCCGGCCTGCGAGCCGTCGAGCAGCAGCGCGCCGCTGTCCCGCCGCCCCGCCACCCACTGCGGCGAGGCGGCGAAGGTGACCGTTCCGTCGATGGCGTCCCGCTTCGTGTCCGGCGCCACGTTCCCGGAGGTCTCGTCCAAGGGGAGCGCGACGATCGGCGCAGGCAGCGCCCGCACCCTGAAGGAGTACGTCGTGGAGGCGCCCGCGTTTCCCAGCCGGTCCACGCTCGTCACGGTCATCCTCAACGGGGGGACGGAGCTCTGCGTCGGTGTGTAGGTCAGCGAGGCCCGGCCCCCGGGCCCGTCGGCGCGGACGCTGCCGCTGGCCCCGCCACCGCCTGCGACTATCCAGGTGAAACCGGTCACGTCCGGGTCGCCGCGTCCGCTGAGGTTCAGCACTCCTGGCCGGTCGATGTACGGGCCCGCGCCGGTGGCGGGGAAGTCGGTCGATGTGACGGCGGGCGCCGTGACCGGTCCGGCCGCGTCCACCCGGAATCCGCACCAGGCGCCCCACTCGCTCTCGTCGTACAGGTCGTACGCCTTGGCCCGCCACTCGTAGGCGCCGCCGTCGGCGAGCACGCCGCCCGGCAGAGTGAAGACGGGCTTGCTCTGCCGGGGACTGGTGAGCAGGGTCGGGCCGCCCGCCTGCCGCACCTCGAAGGCGATCGAGGCCGGGCCGCCGGCGTCGCCCTTGTCGTTCTCGTCCGGCGGCTGCTGGACCTCGAGCATGGGCGTGGCGGTCGTCACCCAGGCCACGTCGCCGCCGGCGGTGCACCCCGTGCTGCCGGTGGCCGGCACCGGCACCCCCGGAACAGCGTTGTAGACGGTGCCGATCAGCGGACCGTCGAAGGTCTTGCCGCCGGAGGAGCCCGGATCCTCGTCGGCGAACAGGCCGAGCGTGATGGTCGGCCATCGCTCCCGCGCCGCCTGGACCAGCAGCGCCTGCACGTCGAACTCGATCGAGCCGGACGGGCAGTCGGCGCCGCCTCCCTTCCCCGTCCTCAGCTCGCCGAGCTTCTCGAACTTCTGCGGGGCGTTGTTCCAGCTCGTGGCCGGGCTGATCGGGCCCACCCGGTAGAGGTAGAGGGGCTCCGGGCTGCAGGAGGAGGCGTACAGCTCCTTGAGGGTGAACTGCGTGGGGCCGATGATGCGCTTGCCGGCGTAGAACGAGACGTCCATCTCGAAGTAGGAGCGGAAGCGCTCGGCCCCCATCTCCTTCGGGTCGCGACCCACCCGGGCGTGGTAGGTGGGGTGATCCCACCAGCCGGTGTAGTCGGGCTGCTCCGACGACGTCATCGTCCAGTGCAGCCGCTCGCCGGGGGACGGACCGCCGGCCGGGTCGCCCGGCACCGTCGCGGCGGTCGCCGGCTTCGCATGGACCCTCGGGGCGCCCGCCGGCTGTGCGGGGGACGTCGCGGCGGCCGCCGGCGCCACGCAGCAGCCGGCGGCCGTCACCAGGGTCGTCAACGCCACCCCGATCAGGCGTCGTAGACGGTTCATCCTCACCGTTCCGCTCAGCCCAGCACGATCACGCCGCCGCCGGGCCAGCGCGTGCCGGACAGGCTGCCGAACCGGAACCCGCCGCCCGTCGGGCGCTGGTCGCCGCGGGGCACCTGGTGCAGCAGCCCACCCAGGAGCCGGCCGCTCCCGCCGCTCCCCTGGCCGCTCGGCACCCGGTAGGGGCCGCCGTACACGATGCCGGCGCCGCAGCCGTCCGGGCACTCGTCCGAAGCGGAGGTCCCGCGGCGCTTCGGCGGCTCGGGGATGACGTTCCGGGGCGTGCGCTTGCTCGCGCTGTCCGAGAGCTTGCCGGAGCCCGAGTGCGGCACGCGTCCGCTCGCGCCGGCCTGGAGTGTGCCGGAGCCCGCGCTCCCCGCGAACCCGGTGCGCTCGAACGCGCTCGCCGCGAGCGCGCTGCCCGCGAACGTCGCCGTCGCGTCCGACCCGTCCAGCTCGTCCTGGTCGATCCACTCGTACGGGCGGGGCGTGATGCACTGGTCCCACCCGAGGCACGGCCGTTGCGCGTACACCAGCACCGGCGCCGGCTGGTCCGCCATCTGCGGCAGGTCGCGGCAGGCGACGGCGGGTTGCGGGTTGAGGCCGTAGCAGCCGTACAGGTCCGTGTCGGAGGCGTCGCGGTTGGCGTTCGGCGCGACCACGTCCGAGACGAGGTCCCAGCCTCCGCCTCCGGTGGGGTCGACGTGGCCGTCGCACATCGAGCCGAAGCTCTCGCAGGCCCAGTAGTCGCTGTAGTACGCGTCGGGGTTGTAGGGGGTCTTGCGGGGTTTGCGGCCGTCCGGGTCGCTGAAGGTCACCGGGTTGGCGTCGGCGTACCCGTACGCCTGGACCTGCTGCGGGTCGTCGTGGTCGACCACGGGGTCCGGCGAGACGAACGCGCCGAGGGCCGGGTCGTACTCTCGGGCGCCGAGCCGCATCAGGCCGCCCGGGTCCGTGTCGCCGCCCGCGAACTCACGCCCGCCGGGCCAGGTCGCCGGTTGCGCGTCCCTGTCCCCGCCGAACGGCAGCCGCGGGCGGCGGGTGACCGCGAGCGAGTCCGCGTCGACCATGGCCTCGACGGTGCCGTGGTGGTCGGTGACCATCCAGCTCAGCGCCGTTCCCGTGCGCACCGCCATGACTCCGTCGTCGAGCCGGTAGGAGCGCGTGGCCCGTACGGTGCCCGCGGTGTCCCTGCGTATCTCGGTGTCTCCCAGGTAGAGGGTGACGCCGCCGGGGTCGCGGCGCAGCAGCCGCTCGCCGTCGGCGTCGTACAGGTAGCCGGTGGTGCCCGCCGGGGCGGCGATGGACGCGACCCGCCCTTCGGCGTCCCAGGTGAGCTGCTGGGCCTGGCCGCCGACGGTGCGGCCGGTCGAGCCGCCGCGGGCGTCGTAGCCGTAGGTGTCCGTGCGGGACCCGCCCGGCCCGGTGGTGGTCACCGAGCGCACGGCGTGCGGCTGCGCCGCTCCGGCGCCGGGGTAGGCGTAGGCGCGGGTGGTGTTCCCGCCGGCGGCGTGCTGCACCTCGGTGAGCCGGTTGCCCGACTTGTCGTAGGTGTAGCTCTGCCAGTAGGGCTCCGCGCCGCCGAGGGCCGCGGCGGACGGGGCCGCGTCGCACTCGCCCGTCGGCGTCCACGCCTCAGTGAGCCGGCGCAGGCCGTCGTAGCGGAAGCACTGCCGGTCCGCCGGCGCGCCGTCGGGCGAGCTCGTCAGCGAGCGGACGTTCCCCGCCGGGTCGTAGGTGTAGGCGACGTCGGAAACCAGCGGGTCGTCGTCGGCGGACCGGTTGAAGGTGCTGTGCTCCAGCCGCCCGCTGGCCTGGTCCCGGCTGTACTCCCGGGAGACCTGGTTGCTTCCCTCCCCGAACACCCTGCCGGCCACGCGGCCGAGCCCGTCGCGGGTGGTGTGGTCGACGTAGCGGACGGCGTCGCCGCTCAGGGCGTCCGGCAGGCCCAGCTCGTCGTACTCGTACGTGAGGGTCTCGGCGGGCAGGCCGCCCACGGCCGGAGGCCTGGCCGTCTCCATGAGGCCGGCCTCGTTGTAGGTGAAGGAGGACGTGTACGTCCCCGCGAGTCCCGTCTCGGCCGGGGGGATCGTCACGCTGACGCCGGTGCGGTGGCCCCGCGCGTCGTAGCCGGCGACCGCGCTGACGTAGGCGTCGCCTCCTGCGTACCTGGTGGCCGAGGCGAGCAGGCCCTTGCCGCCGGGCGCGCTGTCGTAGGCCCAGCCGGCCAGTTTCGTCGTCCCCTCGAAGGTGCCGGTCCTGCGGCCGATCTCGTCGTAGGTGTGGCTGATCGTGCGGCCGCGGGCGTCGGTGGTCGACAGCAGCCGCCCGTCGGCGTCGAAGGTCCGGCTGGTGACGCCGGTGTCGGGCGTCTCCGCGCGGGTCTGCCGCCCGCGCAGGTCGTAGGAGTAGCGCCAGACGCTGCCCGCCGGGTCGGTCACCGTGGCGAGCCGGCCGGCGCTCGTGTAGGTGTAGCGGGTCGCCTCGTAGGGGCCGCTCGGCGATCCGCCGCCGTACTGGCGAGACTCCACCACCCGGCCGCGGGCGTCGGTCACCGTGGTGGTCGCCGGGGCGCCGTCGGGCGGGTCGACCGTGACGGAGTCGCCGCCGTACGACGTGGTGGTCCGCCACAGCTCCGACGTGCCCGAGAAGAACACGCGTGAGGTCTCGCGGCCCGCCTTGTCGTAGCCGTACACCGTCCGGGCCTTCGTGGTCTCGTCGCGGAGCGCGACCAGCGTGCCGCTCGGGGCGGCGCCGTCGGGCTGCGGACCCGCCTGCCGGCTCACCCGGCCGTGCTCGTCGTACGTGGTGTCGGTGACGACCCGGCCGCCGCCCGGCGCGGGGTCCTGGGTCTGGCGCGGGCGCAGCAGGCCGTCGTAGATCGCGTACCCGGTCCGGTAGACGGTGCCCCGCAACAGCCGCTGGGTCGTCACGGCGGCCCCGCCGGCGCGCAGCACGTACTGGTAGCGGAGGTCGGGCGGTGCGGAGGTGGCACGGCCCGGCAGCCAGACCGACGTCAGGCGGCCGAGGGCGTCGTAGGCGAGGCTGGTGCGGCCCCCGTTCGCGTCCACCGTGGCCGTCTGCACGCCCCGCGCCGGGTCGAGGACGGTCGTCGCCCGGTGGCCCAGCGCGTTCGTCGTCGTCACCTCCGTCACGGGGCCGCCCACGGCGGGCGTGTAGTCGACGATGGTCTCGTTGCGGACCCCGTCGAGTCGCTTCACCGGGCGGCCGTGCGCGTCGGGCGTCGTCTCCGAGACGGTGGTGTAGACGGGGGCGCCCGCCGCCCAGGACGAGGCCTCCTCGACCCGGGTCAGGTCGCCCTTGACCGGCTCGGCGCCCCAGTCGAGGGAGTCGTAGGACAAGTGCCGGTCGGAGACCAGGTCGTCGGGGTAGGAGACGGTGGCGCCGCAGCGGACGCCCACCGTCCGCGTCGCGCTGACCGTGTTGACGATCCAGGCCGTGGTGTTGCGGGCGTAGGTGTTCGTGGTGCAGGTGTCGTCGGCGGGGGTGGTCACGTCGCCCTGGTCGTCCACCTGCTTCACGGTGCCGAAGTCGTCGTAGGTGTAGACGGTCTTCGTCTCGCGCGTGCCGCCGCCGGCCACCGCGGCGAAGGTCTGTTTCCAGCTCTCGCCGACGAGATGCGCCTCCAGCGTCGCGCCGCCGTCCGGGACGGCCCGCGTGGCCGTGGTGGCGAGGCTGTCGGGGTTGCTGATCTCGGTGGAGATCCAGGCGCCGTTCACGCCGTCGCGGACGGTGGTCTCACGGGCGAAGCCGCGCCGGAACGGCTCGTCGGTGACGCTGCCGCCGCGCGAGCCGGTGACGCTCTCGGCCCGGGTCCCGGTCGTGGTCCTGTCGCCGTTCATGCCGCGCAGGAACACGTGCTCCGTCAGGGTCTGGTCGTCGCCGGAGCCCGTGAGCACCTCGACCTTGCGGAAGCCGCGCCACTGGCCCCAGCTCTTGCGCCCTGGCGGCACCAGCTCCGAGTCGTCGTAGTGCCAGGCCGCCGCGCCGGGGTCGTACCGGTACCTGGTGACCCGGTCCGCGTCGCCGGCGACGCCGTCCTTCTCGCGGATCTGCTCCACGACGTACTTGCGGAACCAGCCGAGCTGCGGGGAGGTGGCACCGGAGGACATCCAGAACGCCGGGAAGCACGTGCGGCCGTTGGCGTCGGCGGCGGGCAGGTCGTCCGGGGAGCAGGCGCTCTGGCTCGCGTAGGTGATCTCGATCTGGCCGCCGGTCTCGTTGCGCACGCCGGCGAGCCGCCACTTGTTCATGGGCGGGTTCTGGTCGATGCCGTCCACCCGGTTGGCGTCGCGGGTGCCGGTGAACGTCACCGCGGGAAGGCTCACGGCTGCGCCGTTGGGGCCGGTGTGCCCGGTGTGGACGATGGACTGCAGCCACAGACCCGGCGGGGTGGTGTCGATGGTCGCTGGGAAGGCTTGGGTCAGCGTCCAGGAGTCGACGTTCCGGTAGCCCGCACCGTCGCGTACCTGGGTGGTCACGGTGGCCAGCCGCTTGGTGAGCCAGAAGGTGGGCGCGACGTTGGCGCAGGACGTGGTGCCGCAGCTCTGGTCCCAGGGCGTGTCGGGCCAGCTCCCGGCCTGGGCGGGGACGCACGCGCCGCCGGGCAGGCACCGGTCGGCCGCGGTGAACGTGACGCGCGCCGGGGCGGGCGCGGTGGAGCCCTCCCGCAGGCCGTACTCGACGCGGGAGAGGTAACCGCCCCGGACGTAGGGGGTGGGGGTGGTGCCGGCGCGGGCGTAGGCGTTGGTCTCGCGCTCGTAGAAGTAGCTCACCACGTCGCCGTGCCGGTCCACCACGTGGTCGAGTTGCCATCGGTACGCCTGCCGGCACCAGGACGACTCGAACGTCGTGCCGTGGCAGGGCTCCCCGCTCTCGTTGCCGAAGACGGGCACCGTCCAGGTGGAGCCGGCCGCGGCGGTCCTGCCGAAGAAGTACTGGGTGCCCTCGGGCGAGGTGACCCGCCAGTACTCGTGATCGTCGTCGTCGTTGACGGTGTCGGTGAGCAGGTCGACGCGCCACCCGCGGTCGTCCTCCAGCCGCCAGCTCTTGTCGCCTTTCAGCGGGACGAGCGGGCCGGAGACGAGGCCGGGCAGGACGAGGACCGCGTTCTGCGTCTCCCAGCACAGGTCGCCGCCCGTGGCGGGTCCGCCGTCGTCCCGGCAGGCCTTGTAGGAGCGTTCGATGAAGCCCGTCGGCAAGTCGAAGCCCTCACCCACCCACGACGGCTGGTTGTTGGTGGCGGCGACCCTGCCGTCCACGCTGCCCGAGGAGTACGTCAGGCCGAGGTCCGGCGTCATGCCGGGCATCGGCGGCAACGGGAAGGGATACGACCAGGTGAAGTCGCCCGACTGGAGGCCCACCTGCCAGGTGGCCGATGGCGCGAGGGAGGTCGGCTGGAAGCTGCCGGTGCTGCCCGAGGGGCCGGCTGCGACCGCGACGAGACCGTCGGCGACCTGGCCGCTGACCGTCCCGGCGGCGGCGTCGTTCCTGGACGGCACCGGGACGGGCCGGCAGGCGGGCGCGGCGGGTGTCGTCAGCGCGCAGTCGGGCAGCCGCAGCAGGCGCAGCCGCGAGCCGAAGTCGCCCCCGTACGCGTACCGGAAGCCGCTGTAGTCCACCTCGACCGCCGTCGGGCGCGACACCCGGTCGGCATGCCCGACCCGGAGCAGCAGGCCGGGCATCCCGGCGACCTTCGCGGCGGCCTGGTCGAGCACCTCGACCCGGACCGTCGTCGCGCTCCCGGCCCCGGCGTTCGCCACGCGCACCGGAAGCCCGTCCGCCTTCACCCACGACGTGACCGCCCCCGCCTTGGCCGCCGTGGCGACGGCGGGGACCTTCACCTCAGCCGCGCCGTCGCCCGGCCAGGTGACCTTCGGGGCCTTCCGCCAGGCCGCGGCCGCCGCCGGGTCGGGCGCGGGGGCGGGCGCCTGCCCCAGGGGACGCAGCGCCGGGGCGGCCGTCACGGCGGCCGTGGCGGGCCGGACGCCCACCACCGGCCCGCCCGTCACGGACGACGCGAGGAGCACCGTCCCCACCGCGGCGGCCACCGCCGACACAGATCCGCGCTTGAAGCGCATCGCTACCTCCATACCGAACGTCAGGGCCGTACTCGGGACATATGCATGCGAAAGGCAGCGGTCACCGCGAAGGGGATGCCGGGGAACGGGCACGTGTCAGCGGACGTCTCTTCGGACGTTCCTTGATCGGCCGCTGTCCGCCTCAATATGGGCGAACCCGGACCACGGGGCAAGATCTCGTACCCCGGCTCTCCGGCGCCGCCGCGCGCCCGGAGCCGCCCACCACGGGAAACGCCACCGAGAGCCGGCCTTCCGCGCGCCGTCTCGCCGTCTCGCCGTCTCGCCGTCGAGACACACTCGGCCGGACGAGGAGGGTCACCTCTGTCAGCCGGTGCCCATGATGGCCGCCAGGTCCGCCGCGTACGCGTGGAGCAGGGGGTGGCACGCGTAGCGGCCAGGACGATGCTCGGTGACCAGATGGGCCCTGACCAACTCGGCCAGCGCCCGGTGGGCCTCGTCCGGCGGGACGTCCAGCAGCTCCGCCGCGTCCGCCGCCACCAACCCGGTGCCCGGACGCCGGCCCAGGAGGCGGAACAGCCGCCCCGCCCCGGCGCCGAGCGCGCGATAGGACGGGGAGAGGACCGCACGCAGGTCGGTGCCCGGGTCGCCGCCGGCGAACGCGTCGAGGGGATTCCCGGCGCCGGCCGGCTCGGCGCACAGCTCCCCCAGGGGGAAGCCGGGCAGCGCCGCGGCCCGCGCCGCCACGATCGACAGGGCGAGCGGCAGCCGCCCGCACCGGGCGACCAGCTCGCCCACCGCCTCGGGCTCGGCGGCCACCCGGTCGCCGCCGAGGCGGCGCGCCAGCAGGTCCCGCGCCTCGTCGGTGCTGAGCACGCCCAGGGTCAGCGGGTACGCGCCGCCCGCCGCGACCAGTCCAGTGAGCTGGGTACGGCTGGTCACCAGCACGGCGCAGCCCGCCGCCCCCGGGAGGAGTGGACGGACCTGCTCGGCGTCGCGGGCGTTGTCCACGACGACGAGCATCCTCCTGCCGGCGATAAGGCTGCGGTAAAGGGCCGCCCGGGCGTCGACGCCTTCGGGCACGCTCCCGGGGGTCGCGCCGAGGGCGGCCAGGAACGCACCCACCGCCTCTCGCGGGGGCAGCGGCTCCCTGGACGGATCGAACCCGCGCAGGTCCACGTGGAGTTGCCCGTCGGGGAAGCGCTCCAGGTTGTCGTGCGACCACCGCAGGGCCAGCCAGGTCTTGCCGGTGCCGGCGAGCCCCTGGATCACGGCTGTCACCACGGAGTCGGCGGGGCCGCGCAGAGCGGCGCCGAGCGCGGCCAGTTCCCGGTCCCGGCCGACGAAGGCGGCCGGCGGACCGGGAAGCTGACGCGGCACCGGCGCCGCGGCGGCGAAGACGTCCGCGCGTCCGAGACCGGTGGTGAGCGCGCCCGTGGCGAGCGGAGCGGTGGCGAGCGAGGCGTTGGCGAGCGGAACCGTGGTGAGCGCGCCCTTGGCGAGCGAGGCGGTGGCCGTGGGACCCGCGTCGGGCGCGAGGGTGGGGTCGGCGGCGAGGATGCGCTGATGCAGGCGCCTGAGCTCCGGCCCCGGATCGGCGCCCAGGGCCTCGGCCAGCGCGCGCCGCGTCCGCCGGTAGTGCTCCAGCGCCTCTCCCTGCCGGCCGCACCGGTACAGCGCCAGCATCAGCTGGCACGCGAGCCGCTCGTCCAGCGGGTGCGCGCGAACCCCGGCCGCCAGCTCCGGCAGCACCCGCGCGTGCCCCCCGCAGCGCAGCGCGACGTCGTTGCGGTCCAGCTCGGCGGCCAGCCGCGACTGCCCGAGGCCGTTGCGGACCGCGTCGAACCAGAGGCCGTCCAGGTGCGCCAGCGCCTCACCGCGCCACTCCGCGAGCGCCTCGTCGAACAGGGCAAATGCGTGCGCGTCCGTGCCGGCGGCCCTCGCCCGGGCCGCCAGGGCGCCGAAGCGGTGCACGTCCACCGCGGCCGGGCGCACGGCGAGCTGGTATCCGCCCGGCTGCCGGGAGATCGCCGCGTCCGGGCTCGCGGCCAGCCGGCCTCGCAAGCGGGACAGGTAGCTGTACAGGGACTCGCGGACGCGCTGGGGGCGGGCTCGGCCCCACACCCGCTCCACGAGCTGGTCGACGGAGACCGTCCGGTTCGCGTCGACCACCAGCGCCGCCAGCACAGCCCGCTGCCGGGCATGGCCGACGTCGACCGACCGGCCGTTCACCCGCACGTCGAGATCCCCGAGCAAGCCGAATTCCACGGTCATCTTCTCGTCTCCCAGGACCGTTGACCGCACCACGGGACATACCGCCATCAAGCGGATTCAAAGATCGCACAGGGTCTGTCCAAGGTCATCCCCACATGGTGGCCGTGGGCGGCCGGAGACCCGCGGCCCGGAAGCGCTCGCGCCGTGGAGGTCGCCGCCCGCGCATCGACGCATCCCTTGTCACGTCACCCGGAGAGACCATGGTCAGTTCCGCGCGTTCCCGCACGTCGTTCCTGTCCGGCCTGGCGATGCTCGTCGCGCTCGCGCTGGGGTTACCCGTCGTGGCCGTCACCCCGGTGTCGGCCACGACGGGCGTCTCCTCCCGGGCTCGACCGGCCCCGCCCGATCCGGTGTCCGTCCCGGTGAAGGCGGTGCCCGTGCGGCGGCCCTCGGCCGACGCCGACTCGGCGTCCGCGCTGCGCACCTCACCCGCAGTGACCTGGCCGGGCGCCGGAACCGCGGACGTGACGCTGGACGCGCCGGCCCCGAGCGGCGTCCGAACGGCGCAGGCGCGGCGGGCGGGCACCCTGCCCGTGTGGGTCGGCCCCGCCAAGGTCGCCGCCACCGCGCGCGCGGGCACGCCGGCGGCGGCCCCCGCGGCCTCCAAGGTCCGGGTGGAGGTGCTGGACCGCGCGGCCGCGGCCCGCGCCGGAGTGGCCGGCGTGCTGCTCCGGCTCTCGGCCGTGCAGCCGGCCGCCGGCCGGATGCGCGTGGAGATGGACTATTCGGGCTTCCGCCACGCGTACGGAGGCGACTGGGCGGCTCGCCTCGCCGTGGTGCGGATGCCCGAGTGCGCCCTGACCGGCCCGGCGACCTGCGGCACGCGGGAGACCGTGGCCGCGCGCAACGACGGGAAGGCGGGACGGATCAGCGCCGAGGTGACCGGCGGCCTGTTCGCCGTCACGGCCGCGCCCTCCGGCAGCACCGGCAGCTTCCAGCCGACCTCGCTGTCGCCGTCGTCCTCCTGGTCCGTGGGCCTGGAGTCGGGTGACTTCGGCTGGTCGTACCCGATGAAGGCGCCGGAGGTGCCGGGGATCGAGCCGGACGTGACGCTGTCGTACTCGTCAGGCGTCGTGGACGGGCGGACCGCGGCCACCAACAACCAGCCGTCGTGGGCGGGCGAGGGCTTCGACCTGTCGTCCGGATACGTCGAGCGGTCGTACGTCAGCTGCAAGGACGACGGCCAGGCGGGGTCGCAGGACCTGTGCTGGCAGTCGGACAACGCCACGCTCTCGCTCCCCGGAATGTCCGGTGAGCTGGTGCGGGACGACGCGTCCGGGCAGTGGCGGGTGGACAACGACCAGGGCTGGCGCGTCGAGCGGCTGACCGGGGCGGCCAACGGCGACGACGACGGCGAGTACTGGAAGGTCACCTCGACCGACGGGACCCAGTACTTCTTCGGGCGCTCGGCGACGGCGAACTCCGCGTGGACGGTGCCGGTCTTCGGCGACGACGTCACCGGCGGCAAGCCTGAGCCGTGCCACCAGGCGACCTTCGCCGCCTCCTGGTGCCGGCAGGCGTACCGCTGGAACCTGGACTACGTCGTGGATCGGCACGGCGACGCGATGGCGTACTCCTACCAGCAGGAGACGAACCACTACGCCAGGGACGGCGCCACGGTGACGCCGTACACGCGGGGCGGATACCTGGCGAGCGTGGAGTACGGCCTGCGGGCCGACGCGACCACGCCGGCCTCGGCGCGCGTGGTCTTCACCGCCGCCGACCGCTGCGTGCCCGGCACGACCTGCGCGCAGGAACAACCGCAGAACTGGCCGGACACCCCTTGGGACGAGGCGTGCGCCGCCACCTCGTGCGCGGTCACGTCCCCGACGTTCTGGACGTCCAAGCGACTGGCCAAGGTGACCACGCAGGTCTACTCCGGGGGCCGGTACCGCGACGTCGACGAGTGGACGCTGACCCACACGTTCCCGGACAGCAACGACATCGGGGGCCGCGGCCTGTGGCTGGACGCGATCGTCCACACCGGGCTGGCCGGCGGGACGGCGACGCTGCCCCCCGTGACGTTCAGCGGCATCCGCTACCCGAACCGGGTCGACGCGAGCGACGACCAGGACGCTCCCATGAACAAGTGGCGGGTGCAGAAGATCACCAACGAGACCGGCGGTCAGATCGCGGTCACCTACACCCCGCACACCTGCACGCCCCAGAAGCTCCCGACGGCCGACCAGAACCGGGACAACTGCTACCCCTCGTTCTGGATGCGCTCCGGAGCGACCGAGCCCACCCTCGACTGGTTCCACAAGCTGGTGGTCTCCCGAGTGAGCGAGGACAGCGGGACCGACTCCCCCGCCCAGGTCACCGACTACAGGTACCTCGACCCAGGCGAGGCGCTCTGGCACCACGACGACAGCGAGCTGACCCCTGACCGGTATCACAGCTGGGGCCAGTGGCGCGGGTACCAGAAGGTGGAGGTGCGCACGGGCGACGCGAACCGCGGCACGCGGACCCGCACCGAGCACCTCTTCCTGCGCGGCATGGACGACGACAAGACCTCCGGCGGGACACGCGAGGTCAAGGTCCCCTACTTCCGTGGCGACGATCCGGTGGACGACCAGCCGTACTGGCGGGGCGTCGCCCTGCAGACCACGGTCTTCGACGGCGACGGAGACTGGCTGCAGCGCACCATCTCCCTGCCCGCCGTGCTGAGGACCAGCGCGCGGCGGGTGCGGGCCGACGGCACCGCGCTGGAGGCCCATCTCACCGAGGAGCGCACGGAGCTGGGCTACACCAACGGCCTGGCCGACGGCACGGTACGCAAGACCGAGGTGACCAGCGCGTACGACCCGGACACCGGCAACGTGACGGAGGAGAACGACCTCGGCGACCTGTCCACCCCCGCCGACGACACCTGCACCACCTACACCTACGCGCTCAACAAGACCGACTGGATCATCGACGCCGAATCGCGGGTCCAGACCTTCTCCGTGCGCTGCGACGGCCCCAGGTTCCTGCCCCGCGACCTGGTCTCCGACCAGCGTTTCTACTACGACGGGTCCAAGACCTGGGGCGAGCCTCCGCCGAAGGGAGACGTCACCGGCAGCGAGGAGGCGGCCTCGTGGTCCGGCGACCGGCCCGTGTACTCCACGGCCGGCGCCTCCGAGCGGGACAGGCACGGCCGGGTGGTCAAGGCCACCGATGCCCTCGGCAACACGACGACCACGGCCTACACCCCGGAGCTCGGCGGCCCGGTCACACAGCTCGTGACCAGCAACGCGCTCGGCCACGCGACCACCGCGTCGTTCGACCCGCTGACCGGCAACACCCTGGCGACGGTGGACCCCAACGGGCGCCGCACCGAGCAGACGTACGACCCGCTCGGCCGGGTGACCGCCGCGTGGGGGCCGGGCCGGTCCAGGGCCGCGGGTGACAGCCCGCACGCCCGCTTCGCCTACCAGGTCCGCAACACCGGGCACAGCGTCGTCACCACCGGCCTGCTCCGCCCGAACGGCTCCTACCGGGACAGCTACACCCTCCTGGACGGGTTCCTGCGGACCAGGCAGACCCAGGTGCCGTCGCCCACCGGGGGCCGGCTGATCTCCGACACCTTCCACGACGACCACGGCCGGCTGGCCACGTCCAACGCCGCGTACTGGAACGACGCGCCGCCCAGCGGCACGCTCGTCGCCCCGCTGGCCGACAGCAAGGTGCCCGCGCAGACCCGGTACACCTACGACGGGGCGGACCGCGAGAGCACGGAGGTCTTCCTGTCCATGGGCGCCGAGAAATGGCGCACCACCACCACGTACGGCGGCGACTGGACGGCGGTGGACCCGCCCGACGGCGAGATCGTCACGATGAAGCTCTTCGACGCCGACGGCCGGACGGTGGAGCTGCGGCAGTACACCGGCGGCTCCCCCACCGGCACGTACGACGCGACCCGCTACACCTACACGCCGTCCGGTGCGCAGTCCTCCGTCACCGATCCGGCGGGCAACGTCTGGCGGTACGGCTACGACCTGCGCGGACGCAAGGTCCGCAGCGAGGACCCGGACAGCGGCGTCAGCAGCTACGCCTACGACGACGAGGACCGGCTGGTGTCCACCACCGACTCGCGCGGCCGCACCCTCGCCAACACCTATGACGCGCTGGGCCGGATGACGGCCACCTACGAGGGGTCGGTCACCGGCGTCAAGCTCGCGGAGTGGACGTACGACACCCTGCCGGGCGGCAAGGGCCTCCCGGTGGCCGCCAGGCGGTACGCCGGGCAGAACGTCTACAGCAGCGAGACGCTCGGCTACCAGCCGGCCACGGGCCAGCCCACCGGCTCCCGGGTCACCCTCCCCGCGGCGGAGACCGGGCTCGGCGGCACCTACGACACCACCTACACCTACGACTCCTTCGGCCGGCTCACCACCACCAAGCTGCCGGCGGCGGGCGGGCTGCCCGCCGAGACCCTGACCCAGCGCTACGACGACGACACCGACCTGCCCTCCACCCTGTCCGGCCTGGCCGAATACCTCGCCGGGACCTCCTACGACGTGTTCGGCGACGTCACGGACGTCGCGTTCGGGTCGGGAGACCGGCAGGTGGGACAGAGCTTCGAGCGCGACCCGGCCACCCGGCGGCTGACGAGGAGCAAGGTCGAGCGCGCCTCCGACACCGACAGGGTGGTCAGCGACCGCACCTACACCTACGACCCGGCCGGCAACCTGCTGTCCACCACGGACGCCCCCGAGGGGGCCGCCGCCGACACCCAGTGCTACCGCAACGACTACCTGAGCCGCCTGACCGAGGCGTGGACCCCCGCCTCGGGCGACTGCGGCGACGCGCCGGACGTGAACGCGCTGGGCGGCCCGGCCCCGTACTGGCACTCCTACACCTACGACAAGACGGGCAATCGGACCAGCGAGGTGCGGCACGCCGCCGCCGGGAACACCACGCGCACCTACACCTACCCCGCCGCGGGCGCCGCCCAGCCGCACACGCTGCGCTCGGTGTCGACGGCCGGCCCCGGCGCGTCGGGCACCGACACCTACGCCTACGACAGCGACGGCAACACCACCGGCCGCACAGCCGGCGGCAGGACGCAGTCGCTGACCTGGGACGCCGAAGGGCACCTGGCCTCGGTCACGGAGAACGGGGCGACGACCGCGTACCTGTACGACGCCGACGGAGACCGGATCGTCCGCCGCGACCCGGCGGGCACGACCGTCTACCTGGGCGAGACCGAGCTCCGGCGCGACGCGGCCACCGGGGCGGTGAGCGCCACCCGGTACTACAGTCAGGGCGGCACCACCGTCGCGATCCGCACGGGCGCTGACGACGACAAGCTCACCTGGATCTTCTCCGACCACCACGGCACGGCCGAGGTGGCGATCCGGGCCGACGACCTCGCGGTCACCCGCCGCTACCTGCTGCCGTTCGGCGAGTCCCGGGGGGCCAAGCCCGGCGCCTGGCCGGCGGATCGCGGGTTCGTCGGCGGCACGGTGGACCCGACGGGCCTGGTCCATCTGGGAGCCCGCGAGTACGATCCGGCCACGGGCCGCTTCATCAGCGTGGACCCGGTGATCAACTCCGACGCGCCGCAGACGCTGAACCCGTACACCTACGCGGCCAGCGACCCGGTGGACCAGCTCGACGCGACGGGCCTGTGCGCCGAGGACTACTGCCCGCAACGCGAACTCGGCCTGCGCAGGCTGGCCGCCAACACCAAGGACAAGAAACTCAAAAAGCGCTACACGCAACTGGCCGACAACGCCGCCAAAAAAGAGGTGAAGATCTACAAGAAGTACTACCAGAAGCGCGACCGGGTCCTCGCCTCGCCGAAGTACCAGAAGGACCTGAAGAAGGGTATCGCGGAGAGCAAGCGCAGGGTCGCTGAGGCGAAGAAGAAAGAGGCGGCGGCCAAGAAGAAGAAGGCCGACGAGGCGGCGCGCAAGAAGAAGGAAGTGGACAAGGGCAAGAAGTCGTGGCTCAGCGAGTTGGGTGACGGACTCGGCGTGGTGAGCGCGGCGACGGGCCTGGTCGGCTCGGTGCTGACATTCGTTCCAGGGCTGCAGCCCGTAGGGGCGACTTTCGCCGCGATCTCGGCCACGACGGGCGCGGCCAGCGCGGCGGCTTACGCGATCGGCGGGGATTGGCGCAAAGCCGGCAAACAACTCGGCGAGACGGCGGCCGGCCTTGTGCTCGGTGGCGCCGGAAGGGTCTTCACCGGCGCCAGCAAAGCGGGATCCGCCTGGGCGAGGGCCGGCAATCTCTTCAACAAGGTGACCCGCAGGGCAGGCGGAGTCGCCGCGGCGATGGAGCGCCACGCGGCTTCGGCGCGCTCGTTCACCGGAATCACCGGAAACACCTACAGTGCCGCCACGCAGAGACGGGTCGCGAAGGCCGGCCAGGTTCTGCTGGAAGGACCCGGAACGATATTCAACGTTATGAGCGTGTCGGGGGGAGACTGAGAGATCACGCGACGCGCACGCTCCATCTTGGGCGTGCGCGTCCTCCCGGTGGACCTGTCGGCAATCGGAGGAAAACAGATGACCTCATTCGAGACCGTCCCCCTCTTCGCGGCCTGGGGCATCGCCCTTGTGTGCGGTGCAGCATTCGTCACGATATTCGCGCGGCTGATGCCCACCCGGGCCCTGAAATGGCAGATCGTGCTGGCGGCGCTGGTGGGAACGGGGGCGGTCGCGCTCCTCGGGGCCCTCAAGCACTGGCCCGTCCGTGAGATGCTCGCCTACTTCTCCGTGGTGACGCTATCCCTTGCCCTGGCATCCCTCGGGCAGGGCAGTGACATCCGGCTATGGGCTACGGGCGGAGACACCCGGTCGGGTCAGCCCGGACAGATGAAATTCACGATCAAGCTGGTGGCCATCCTGGCGGCGTTGCTCGTGCTGAAAGCGGCCCTCTTGCCTTCCTGACCCGAACACGAGAGTCGGGGGCCCGCACATCTGCTGTTCCGCAGAAGCGACGGCTGCAGATCACCCCGGCCGTCAGCGACGAGGCAGGGACGCCATGCGCAGCCGCAGCAGGTCCGCCTCCCGTACCCGCTGCTGGGCGTCCAGCAGGTCCAGTGTCCGGCGCCAGGCCCGGTGGGCGTCGGCGTACTGGCGGCGGGCGGCGTAGACCTGGCCGAGGCTGTCCAGGGACTCTGCCTCCCCCCGCGTGTTGCCGACCTCCCGGTACATCTCCAGCGCCTGCTGGTAGTAGGTCAGCGCGTCGGCGTGCTCGCCCTTGTGCTGGGCGATCAGGCCGAGGCTGTGCAGGGTGTCGGCCTCGCCGTCGGGGTGTCCGTGGCGGCGGAAGAGGTCCAGGGCGTGCCGGCAGTTCGTCTCGGCCTCGTCGTAGCGGCGCAGCCTGGCCTCCAGCCAGCCGATCGCGTTGAGGGCCCGGGCCTCCTCCACCGCGCTGCCGAGGTCCTGGACGAGCGTCAGGGCCTGGCGGGCGTGGTCGAGCGCCTGGTGGAAGTCGCCGTGGCGTTCCCAGCCGACGGCCAGCGCGTAGTGGGTGCGCGCCTCCTCACCGGTGTCACCGCCCTGCTGGGCGCAGCGCAGCGCCTGGCGAAGGTGGTCGAAGGCGTCCTCGTCGCGGCGTTCGGCCGTGTACGCCTGGCCGAGGTAGCGGTGGGCCAGCGCCTGCGCGGTCAGGTCGGCCGACTCCCGCGCCGCTTCCAGGCCGGCGTGCCACACGGTCAGTTGGTCCCGGCTGCGCCTGCGGCGCGCGTGGAAGGTGACCAGGGTACGGGCCAGTTGCCAGACCCTCGGATACCAGCCCCGGCGCATGGCGACCTGCTGCATCTCGATGAGCTGGGCGTGCTCGAGGTCGAACCAGCTCATCGCCTCGGCGGCACCTTCGAGCGGCTGGGGCGCGCAGCCCGGCTCCGGCGCGTCGAGGGCGACGGGCGGGCGGCGGGGATCGAGCAGCCGGTCCGCCGCGTAGGCGGTGTGCAGGTAGAAGTCCGCCAGCCGGCGCAGCGCCGTGTCGGCGCTCTCGTGGCGGGCGGGCGTCTGCTGCGCGCTGTAGAGATGCACCAGGTCGTGCATCCGGAAGCGGCCCGGCGCGGGCTGTTGCACGAGCGAGGTGTCCTCCAGTTGCCGCAGCAGTTCCCGGCATCCGGCCACGGGGGTGGCGGTCAGGCTCGCCACGGCCGCGAGGCCGAGCTCGACGCCCGGGGCCACGCCGAGCAGGTCGAAGACCATCCCGGCCGGCGACTGGAGCGCGCGGCAGGACCAGGAGAAGACAGCACGGAGATCGGTCGTGGCCTCCCCGGCGGTCAGGGCGTCGAGCCGGGCGGAGGTGTCGCGGAGCTCCTGCGCCAGCGCCGCGAGGGGATGGTCGGGATGCGCTGCGGCCCGCGCGGCGACGACGGCCAGCGCCAGGGGCAGGCCGCCGCAGTGCTCGATCAGCGCGTCCAGCGCCGGGCGTTGGTCGGCCACCCGGTGCCGGCCCAGGTGTCCGGCCAGCAGGTCACGGGCTTCGGCGTCCGAGAGCCGGTCCAGGGCGAGCAGGCGGGCGCCGTGGGTGACGGCGAGGCCGCGCAGCCGATGGCGGCTCGTGACGAGCACGGTGCAGGTCGGACTGCCGGGCAGCAGCGGGACGATCTGGGTGGTGTCGCGGGCGTTGTCCAGCATGATCAGCATCCGGCGACCGGCCACGACGCTGCGGAACAGCGCCGCCTGGGCGTCGAGGTCGTGCGGGATGGAGGCCGGCGCGACTCCCAGGGCTTCGAGGAAGTTGCGCAGGGGCACGTCCGGTGGCACCGGCTCCGGGTCCGGGCTGAACCCGCGAAGATCGACGTAGAGCTGGCCGTCGGGGAAGCGATCGAGGCGCTGATGGGCCCATCGCAGTGCCAGCGACGTCTTGCCGATCCCGCCGGCCCCGCCGATCGCCGAGATCACCACGGTCCGGCCCGGCGCGTCCCCGTCGTCTGCCGCCGCGTCGAGCTGGGCCAGTTCCTCGACCCGGCCCGCGAAGAGCGCGGGTGGAGCGGGAAGCTGGCGGGGGACGAGCGGCTGCCCGTGCTCCGGGCCGCCCGCCACGGCATGCGGTTCGCCGGAGGCGGGCCGGCTGGCGGTCGCACCCGGCGGGCCGGGCGGTGCCTGCTCGGCGAGCCGGCCTCTGGCCTCCAGCCAGAGCGGGATTTCGTCGTCGGCTCCGCAGGCGCGCAGGAAGGCGGACAGCGTCTCGGGCCGGGGCAGAGCCTGCCGCCGCAGGGCGTCGGCGATGGTGCTGCGCGGCAGCACGTCACCGTTGCGCGCGGCGCGCTCCTCAAGCTGCCGGTATGTGCAGCCGGAACGTTCCTTGAGCCGGCGGAGCCGGGCCAGGAAGTCGGCCACGTCGTGTGCCCGGCGCGGGTCGCCGGTTGCCGCGGTCATTCTCATCATGATCTTGGGCGGCGGGACGGCCGTCAACCGGCTCAGCGACACGACGATCTTCATGGCACTCGTCGATCATGGCCCCCGCCGAGCAGGACGGCGGGACATCGGATGGTTTGACCTGGTGATGGCATTTTCTTCCGATTGATCTGCCCGAGAATGCCCTCTCCGGTCACGAACCCTTCATACGGTCGTATACGTGCGCAAGCTGACGTCGTTGGTCCTCTCCGTGTCGCTCGCCTGGCTCACGCTGACCGGCTGCGCCCAGTTCGGCCCGGCCGCGCCGGCGGCGGACGACGGGAGCGCGATCATCGCCTCGGGCTCGACGGCGCAGCTCGGGGCGATCAACGCGTGGCGCGACGACTTCCGGTCCATGCATCCCGGCGCGCGGATCGTCTACCGGCCCAACGGCTCCGGCGCCGGCCTGCGCGACTTCTTCCAGGGCGCGACCGACTTCGCCGGCTCGGACTACGTGATGGGCGCCCAGGAGCAGGCCCTGGCCGACGGACGGTGCGGCGACGGGGCGGTGCACCTGCCCATGGTGGTGGGGCCGATCGCCGTGGCCTACAACCTGCCGTCCGTTCCGGAACTGCGGCTCTCGCCCGCCACGATGGCCGCCGTGTTCGGCAGGACGATCACCACCTGGGACGCCCCGCAGATCGCCGCCGACAACCCGGGGGCGGCCCTGCCGCACCAGGAGATCGACGTCCTGCACCGCTCCGACGCCTCGGGCACGAGCCACGTGTTCACCTCCTACCTCAAGGCGGCGGGGGGCTGGCCGTACCCGCCGTCGACGGACTGGCCCGGCCCGGGCCGCGGGGTCGAGGGCTCCGACGGCATGGCCGAGACGATCCGGGACAGCGAGGGCTCGATCGGGTACGCGGACTACGTCCACACGAGCCAGGCCGGGCTCCGGACGACGAAGGTGCGCGACGGCGCTGGCGAGTACGTCGCCCTGTCACCGGAGAGCGCCACGAAATCCCTGGAGGACGCCCGGATCTCCGACAGCGCCGCCGGCGTCACGCTGACGCCTGACTACACGACCGAGCAGAAGGGCGCGTACCCCCTGGTCCTGATCACCTACGAGATCGTCTGCGCGCGGGGGACGTCGGCGCTGACGCGCGGCTTCCTGCGGTACACGGCGAGCAACGCGGGCCAGTCGTACCTGTCGCTGCTCGGCTACGCGCCCCTGCCGCAGGACGTGGTCATCCGGGTCCGCGCCCGCCTCGCCGCGATGACCTGACGGCGACATCGACCAGCCGGGGATAAAGCGGGCGACATCCGGGAGTGCGACTCGCTAGCGTGCCGTCGCGTGTCTCTTTCTCATGATGTGACCGGTGACGGTCCGGTTGTGGTGTTGCTCCATTCGGGCGTGTGCGACCGCCGCATGTGGGACCCGCAGTGGGCGGCCCTGGCCGCCGCCGGGTACCGCGTGATCCGGCCGGACCTGCGCGGTTTCGGGCTCTCGCCCGTGGCGGACCGGCCGTACAGCGACGCCGGGGACGTGGCCGAGCTGCTGCGGGAGCTCGGCGTCGAGCGGGCGGCGCTGGCCGGCTCCTCCTACGGCGGCCGGGTCGCCCTGGAGCTGGCCGCGAGCCGGCCTGAGCTGGTCACGGCGCTCGCGCTGCTGTGCCCGGCGGTGCCCGGCCAGGAGCCGGGACCCGAGCTGCGCTCGTTCGCCGAGCGGGAGGACGCGCTGCTCGCCGCCGGCGACCTCGACGCGGCCGTCGAGCTCAACGTGGAGCGGTGGCTCGGCCCGGAGGCCGGGGACGAGGTCCGCGAGCGGGTGCGGACGATGCAGCGGCACGCGTTCGAGGTGCAGCTCGCCGCGGCCGAGCAGGTCCGGCAGACCCGGCCGGAGGCCGACCTGGCGCGGATCGCGGCGCCGTGCCTGGCCGTGTCCGGCGCGCACGACGTGCCCGACTTCCGCGAGCTGGCCGCCGGGCTGCCCGAGCGGCTGCCTCAGGCCCGCCACGTCGAGCTGCCGTGGGCCGGTCATCTGCCGTCGCTGGAGCGGCCCGCCGAGGTCACCGAGCTGCTGCTGGACTTCCTGCGGGTCACGGTTCCGCCCGCGAGCGCCAATGTTTCACACTGAACCGGCATAGGTCTCGGCAGCTTGTCTATTGACCGGGTAGGTAATGAATGAATCATGGGATTCATGGCTCTCTGGACTCCGGATCCCACGTTCTACCCCTCGCCGCGTGACGCCGCCGCCGCGCCGGCCGAACGGCTGGCCTACGTGGCCGCGTTCGACCGGCGGGCGGAGCGTCCCGACGCGATCGCCGTCGTCGACACCGATCCCGCCTCCCCCGGCTACGGCCAGGTGGTCGGCTGGACCGACCTGCCCAACAAGGGCGACGAGCTGCACCACTTCGGGTGGAACGCCTGCAGCAGCGCCCTGTGCCCGTACGCCCCGCACCCCCACGTCGAGCGGCGCTACCTGGTCGTGCCCGGCCTGCGGTCCTCGCGCATCCACATCCTCGACACCAAGGACCGGATCAGCCCCGAGCTCGTCAAGGTCATCGAGCCCGAGGAGCTGGCCAAGCGCGCCGGGTACTCCCGGCCGCACACCGTGCACTGCGGCCCCGAGGGCCTGTACGTCTCCGCGCTCGGCGGCGCCAACGGCGAGGACGGCCCGGGCGGCATCGCCATCCTCGACCACCAGTCGTTCGAGGTGCTCGGCCGCTGGGAGATGGACCGGGGCCCGCAGTACCTCTCCTACGACTTCTGGTGGCACATCAACCACGACGTGCTCGTCACCTCCGAGTGGGGCACGCCGTCCATGATCGAGAACGGGGTCGTGGGCGAGCTGCTCCTCGGCCGCAAGTACGGGCACCGGCTGCACTTCTGGGACCTGCGCCGGCGCCGCCACGTCCAGGAGGTGGACCTCGGCGACCAGCACCAGATGACGCTGGAGCTAAGGCCCGCGCACGACCCGACGCGGACGTACGGGTTCGCCGGCGTCGTCATCAGCGTCGAGGACCTGTCGGCGTCGGTGTGGACCTGGTTCCGTGAGGACGGCCGCTGGCAGGCGCGCAAGGTGATCGAGATCCCGGCCGAGCCCGCCGACCCGAAGGACCTGCCCGACGTGCTCAAGCCGTTCGGCGCGGTCCCGCCGCTGGTCACCGACATCGACCTGTCCGTGGACGACCAGCGCCTGTACGTCTCCTGCTGGGGCACCGGGGAGCTCAAGCAGTACGACGTCAGCGACCCGTTCAAGCCCGTGGAGCTGGGCTCGCTGCGGATCGGCGGCATCGTCCGCGGCGAGTCCCACCCCGCCGCCGGCGGCGCCCGGCTGCGCGGCGGCCCGCAGATGGTCGAGGTGAGCAGGGACGGCGCCCGCGTCTACCTGACCAACTCCCTGTACGGCGCCTGGGACGACCAGTTCTACCCCGAGGGCGTCGGCGCCTGGATGGCCAAGGTGGACGCCGAGTCGTTCACCTTCGACGCGCGGTTCCTGCCGCACGGCGACGCCTTCCGCGGCCTGCGCGCGCACCAGGTGCGGCTGCAGGGCGGCGACGCCTCGTCCGACTCCTACTGCTACCCATGACGATCACCGCCGCTCTCCTGCTGGGCGCCTTCCACGGCCTGAACCCGGCCATGGGCTGGCTGTTCGCGGTGGCCCGCGGCCTGCAGGAGCGCAGCCGCGACCTGCTGCTGGCGTCGCTGCCGGCGATCGCCGCCGGGCACCTGGCCTCCGTCGCGCTGGTCGCGGTGGTGGTCGGGGTGACCGGCTCGCTCACGACGGCCACGGTGCTGTCGGTCGCCGGCGGCGTGGTCCTGGTCGGCTTCGGGCTGTGGCGGCTGCTGTCGAAGCGGCACTTCCGCTGGGTGGGGATGCGGCTGTCCCTGCCGCAGCTCGCCGGCTGGTCGTTCCTCATGTCCTCGGCGCACGGGGCCGGCCTCATGCTCGTGCCCGTCTTCGCCGGGCTGGCCGCCGAGCAGACGCCGGGCGACGGCGGGCACGCGGGGCACGCCGTCGCGGGCGGCCTGGGCGTGGCGCTCTGGCACACGCTCGGGATGTTCACGGTCGCCGGGGTGGTGGCGGTGCTCGTCTACGAGGTGGCGGGGCTGGCCATCCTGCGGCGGGCGTGGTTCAACGTGGACCGCATGTGGGCCGCGGCCCTGGTCGGCGCCGGGATCGTCACCCTGCTCCGCGCCTGAGGCACGCTGCGCCGGGGCTGACGGAGGGTCAGGCGTCGATGCCCTTGCGCAGCAGGCGCCACACCCGCTCGGCCGTCCGGTGGCGGTCGGGCGCGGGTGTCCTGCGCAGCACGCCCGCGAGCATGCCGACGGCCGTGACCAGGTCGTCGGCCGTCACGTCCGCCCGCACCACGCCGGCGCCCCTGGCCCGCTCCAGCACGCCCGCGAGCACGTCGGCCACCCGGTCGCGGACCCTGATCATGCGTTCGTCGAGCGGCGGCACGCTGACCATGTCGATGAACGCGGTCGAGGCGATGGTCTGCTCGGTGACCATGGTCAGCACGTCGTCGAGGGTGGCGCCCGGGTCGGCGGCCAGCTCCTCCAGCTCGCTCACCCCGTCCTCGAAGACGGCCAGCGCCAGGCTGGTCCGGTCGGGGAAGTGCCGGTAGAGGCTGCCCTGGCCGACTCCGGCCGCGCGGGCGATCGCGCTGAGCGGCGCGTCGTAACCGGCGCCGGCGAAGACCTCGCGGGCCGCCGCGATGAGGGCGGCCCGGTTCTCGGCCGCGGCACTCGGACCCCTGTTGGGACGACGCGTAGCTGACATGGCCGCCAGGGTAGCAACCGGACAAAAATGTCCGGTTCTCGGCCGCGTTCTGACACTCCGGCTCGACACACGGCGGACGCGGGCGTTACGGTGGCCGAGTAACCGGACAACATTGTCCGGTGGCGAAAGGACCCCGCCTGTGACCTCCTCCGCCTTCGACGGCCGCATCACCCTCATCACCGGAGCGGGCTCCGGCATCGGCCGGGCGATGGCCGTCGCCTTCGCCGGGGCCGGCGCGCGCGTGGTCGTCTGCGACATCGACCCCGCCGCGGCCGGGCGCACCGCCGGCGGGATCGGCGAGGCCGCCCTCGCCGTCCCCGCCGACATCGCCGACGAGGCGTCGGTGACCGCCCTGGTCGAGACCGCGATCAGCGCCTTCGGGCGCGTGGACGTGCTGTGCAACAACGCCGGGATCATGGACACCATGGCGCTGCCCGCCGACATCCCTCCCTCCCTGTGGGAGCGGGTCCTGCGGGTCAACCTGACCGGCACGTTCCTCGTCACCCACGCGGTGCTGCCGCACATGCTGCGGCAGGGCGGCGGCGCGATCGTCAACACCGCCTCCGAGGCGGCGGTCCGCGGCGGCGCCGCCGGGGCGGCGTACACCGCCTCCAAGCACGGCGTCGCCGGCCTGACCCGCAGCGTCGCCTGGGCGTACGCCAAGGACGGCATCCGCTGCAACGCCATCCTGCCCGGGCCGACCATGACCGGCATCGCCACGGACCTGACCTTCGACCAGGCCGGCGCCGCCCGGCTCGGCCCCGTGCTGGCCCTCGGCGAGCGGCTCGCGCAGCCGGAGCAGATGGCCGAGGCCGCCCTGTGGCTCGCCTCCGACGCCGCCTCGTTCGTCAACGGCGCCCTCGTGCCGGTGGACGGCGGCTGGTCGGCCGCCTGACCCGCCGCGCTCCCCGACGGCACCCCCATCGACGTGCCGATCACCCCCGATCGGCGCACCAGGAGGACATGTGACCGACATCCAGGACTACCCGTTCCCGGCCCCCGCCGCGCTGGAGCCCCCCGCGGAGTGGGCCGAGCTGCGCGAGCGCTGCCCCGTGGCGCGCGTCCGGCTGGCCAGCGGCGACGAGGCGCTGCTGCTCACCCGCTACGACGACGTGAAGGAGCTGCTGTCCGACCCCCGCTTCACCCACCACCTGGTGGCCGAGGACGCCGCCTCCCTCACGGCCAACGAGTCGGGCGGCGTGTTCGCCAGTGGCGACGGCGCCAGTGTGCGGGGTGAGGCCCACCGGGAGTGGCGCAAGCTGATCGGCAAGGCGTTCACCGCCAGGCGCGTCTCGGCGCTGCAGCCCGGCATCGAGGCGACGGCCCGCCGCCTGGTGGACGAGATGGTGGAGCGGGGAGCCCCCGCCGACCTGGTGTCCGCGCTGGGGTTCCCGCTGCCGGTGTGGGTGATCTGCGAGCTGCTCGGGGTGCCCGACTCCGACCGCGACCGGTTCGCGTACTGGTCCGACACGCTGCTGAGCCTGACCCGCTACTCCCAGGAGGAGATCGACGCCGCGCAGGCCGAGTTCGCCGCGTACATGCGCGAGCACGTCGCGGCCAGGCGCGCCACCCCGGGCGACGACCTGATCAGCGAGCTGATCACGCTGGTGGGCGCCCTCGACGGCCGGGTCACCGAGGAGGTCGTGCTGATGACCGCCAAGGGCCTGCTGGTCGCCGGGCACGAGACCACCGCCAACATGATCGGCAAGATGGTGGCGATGCTGCTGGCCGACCGCTCCCGGTGGGAGCGGATCGTCGCCGACCCCGCGCTGGTGCGCACCGCGGTCGAGGAGTGCCTGCGTCACGACGCCAACTTCGGCTTCGGCATCCCCCGCTACATCAGCGAGGACGTCGAGATCGGCGGCACCACGCTGGCCAAGGGCTCCACGGTGGTGTGCAGCCTCTCGGCCGCCAACCGCGACGAGTCCGCGTTCGAGGACGCCGCCGGGATGGACCTGACCCGCTCCCCCAACCCGCACCTGATCTTCGGCGCGGGCCCGTACGCCTGCCTCGGCCAGTCGCTGGCCCGCACGGAGCTGCAGACCGTCCTCAAGGTGCTGGTCGAGCGGCTGCCCACGCTGGCGCTCGCCGTGCCCGCCGCCGACCTACGGCGCCGCGAGGGGCTGCTCGTCGGGGGCCTGGAGCGGGTCCCCGTCACGTGGTGACCCCAGGAAGGAGAGACATGAACATCACCGTCGACGCCGACAAGTGCTGCGGCGCGGGGCAGTGCGTGCTGCTCGCGCCCGACGTCTTCGACCAGAACGAGGACGACGGCATCGTGGTCCTGCTGGACGCCACGCCGCCCGAGGCGCTGCGCGCCGCCGTCCGCGAGGCGGCCGAGGTGTGCCCGGCCGCCGCGATCACGGTCGAGGAGCGGCCTTGACGGTCCCTGCCGACGTGCTGGTCGTGGGCGCCTCGGCGGGCGGCCTGGCCGTCGCGGAGGCGCTGCGGCGCCAGGGCCACCGGGGCGGCCTGACCGTCCTCGGCGCCGAGCCGCACCCTCCCTACGACCGGCCGCCGCTGTCCAAGCAGGTGCTCCGCGGGGCGTGGGAGCGCGAGCGGGCGCACCTGCGCTCGGCGGAGCAGCTCGGCGCGCTGGAGGCGGAGTTCATCCTCGGCGACGCGGCCGTCCGCCTCGACGTGGCCGCCCGCGAGGTGCTGACGGCCTCCGGCCGGACCCTGCGCGCCGACGCCGTCGTCCTGGCCACCGGCGTGACGCCGTGCCGGCTGCCCGGCCAGGACGGCCTGGCGGGCGTGCACGTGCTGCGCACCCTGGACGACGCGCTCGCGCTGCGCGAGCACCTGCTGGCCGGCCCGCGGCTCGTCGTGGTCGGCGAGGGCGTGCTGGGGGCCGAGGTCGCCGCCTCCGCCCGCGGCATGGGCCTCGACGTCACGCTCGCCGGGCTGGGCCCGGCCGTGCTCGCCGACCAGCTCGGCGACCGGATCGGCGGCGCGCTCACCCGGCTGCACGCCGAGCGGGGCGTCGGGCTGCGGCTGGGCGCCGCGGTCCGTGAGCTGACCGGCTCCGGCGGCCGGGTCACGGGGGTGCGGCTGGCCACGGGCGAGCTGCTGCCCGCCGACGCGGTCGTGGTGGCGGTCGGCGCGCGCCCGGCCACGGGCTGGCTGGCCGGCAGCGGCCTGCGGGTGGACGACGGCGTGGTCTGCGACGCCCGCTGCCGCGCGGCGCCCGGCGTGTACGCGGTGGGCGACGTCGCCTCCTGGCACCACGAGGGCCTGGGCAGGCGGCTGCGGCTGGAGAACCGGACCAACGCCGTCGAGCAGGCCCAGGTCGTGGCGGCCGGCATCCTCGGCGGCGACCGGCCGTACGTGCCGGTCCCGTACTTCTGGACCGACCAGTACGACGTCAAGATCCAGGCGTACGGGCTGCCCTCGGCGGCGGCCGAGGTGGAGGTCGCCGAGGGGGACCCCGAGGACGGCCGCTTCGTGGCGCTCTACCGGGAGGGCGGCGCGGTCACCGGCGTGCTCGGCTGGAACATGGCCAAGGCCGCCCGCCTGCGCCGCCCGCTCGTGGCCGGGACCATGACCCTCGCCGCGGCCCCGGCCGTGAACGTGAGCACGCGGGCCTAGCCCCGCCAGGAAGAGAGAGGTCTCATGGAGGACTCCACGCCCGCCAGGCGTCCGGGCGGGATCGTCACCGTGATGGCGGTGGCCGGCATCGTCGCCTCGCTCATGCAGACGCTGGTCGTGCCCCTGGTCGGGGAGCTGCCGAAGCTCCTCGGCACGAGCGCGTCCAACGCCTCGTGGGTGATCACCGCCACGCTGCTCGCGGGCGCGGTCACCACGCCGGTCATCGGCCGCCTCGGCGACCTGTACGGCAAGCAGCGCATGATGCTGGTGTGCGCGGTCCCCCTGATCGCCGGATCCGTGATCTGCGCGCTGGCCGGCTCCCTGGTCCCCATGATCGTCGGCCGGGGGATGCAGGGCATGGGCATGGGCCTGATCCCCCTCGGCATCAGCGCCCTGCGCGACCTGCTGCCGCCCGACCGGCTGGGCCCCTCGATCGCGCTCATGAGCTCCTCCATGGGCATCGGCGGCGCGCTCGGGCTGCCGATCTCGGCGGCGCTCGCCGAGTACGCGAGCTGGCGGGTGCTGTTCTGGGTGTCGGCGGCGCTGAGCGTGCTGGTCGGCGCGCTGATCCGGCTGCTGGTGCCGGCCACGCCCGGACGGGCGTCCGGGCGGCTCGACGTCGCCGGGGCGCTGGGGCTCGGCGTGGGGCTGGTCTGCCTGCTGCTGGGCGTCTCCAAGGGCGGCGACTGGGGCTGGTCGAGCGGCACCACGCTCGGGCTGCTCGGCGCCGCGCTGGTCGCCCTGCTCGGCTGGGGCCGGTGGGAGCTGCGCGCCGGGGATCCGCTGGTGGACCTGCGCGTCACCGCCCGGCCGCAGGTGCTGCTCACGAACCTGGCCTCCATCGTGGTGGGCTTCGCGATGTACGCGCAGGCGCTGGTCGTCATGCAGATCCTCCAGCTCCCCGAGGCCACCGGGTACGGCCTGGGCCAGTCGATGCTGGCCGCCGGCCTCTGGATGGCGCCTTCGGGCCTCATGATGATGGTCGTCTCCCCGATCGGGGCGCGCCTGTCGGCCGCCCGGGGGCCCAAGGTCACGCTGATCGTCGGGAGTCTCGTCATGGCGCTCGGGTACGGCTCCTCCATGGTGCTGCTCGGCTCCACCTGGGGGCTGCTCGTCGTCACCTGCGTCTGCAACATCGGCGTCGGGTTCGCCTACGGCTCGATGCCGGCCCTCATCATGGGCGCGGTGCCGCGGTCGGAGACGGCCGCGGCCAACAGCTTCAACACGCTGATGCGCTCCATCGGCACGACGGTGTCGGCCGCGGTCGTGGGGGTCGTCCTGTCCCAGATGACCGTCAGCCTCGGCGGGCACGTCCTGCCGTCG
Organism: Nonomuraea roseoviolacea subsp. carminata; assembly: GCF_024172185.1. Classification (GTDB taxonomy): domain Bacteria; phylum Actinomycetota; class Actinomycetes; order Streptosporangiales; family Streptosporangiaceae; genus Nonomuraea; species Nonomuraea roseoviolacea. The sequence continues at coordinate 7,888,794 of NZ_JAMZEC010000001.1, read as the reverse complement.
GAGGCGGGCTTCCGCACCGGCATGCTGGTCGGCTGCGGCGCCGCGCTGCTCGCCGCCGCCGTCACCCTCGCCCTGCCGGGGCGCCGGTCCGCCCCGCCGGAGGAGAGCGGCGTCCCGGCGGCGTCCCTGGCCCGGTCCGAACGCTGAACGCCCGGCGGCTCCCGCCGGGATCACCCGAACATCCCCACGCACGCGAGGAGAGCGCGATGACCGACACGTTGAGCGCGACCGGCGGAGAGACGGCCGGCGTGCCGGAGTTCCCCATGCCCAGGGCGGCCCGGTGCCCGTTCGACCCGCCGCCGGCCCTGCGGTCCCTGCAGGAGGAGGGCCCGCTGGCGCGGGTCCGGCTGTGGGACGGCAGCACGCCGTGGGTGGTGACCCGGTACGCCGAGCAGCGGGCGCTGATGGCGGACCCGAGGGTCAGCGCCGACATCACGCGACCCGGCTACCCGGCGCCGGCCCCCATGCCCCAGGGCACGTTCGCCAGCTTCATCCTGATGGACGACCCCGAGCACCACCGGCTGCGCCGCATGGTGCAGGCGCCGTTCACGGTCAAGCGGGTGGAGGAGATGCGCCCGGCCGTACAGCGGATCGTGGACGACCTGATCGACGACATGCTGGCCGGCCCGAGGCCGGTGGACCTGGTGGAGGCGTTCGCCCTGCCGGTGCCCTCGCTGGTGATCTGTGAGCTGCTCGGCGTGCCGTACGACGACCACGACTTCTTCCAGGACAACAGCAAGACCGTCATCAGGCGCGACGCCGCGCCCGAGGACCGGGCCGCCGCCGGCGCCCGGCTGAACGCGTACCTGGACGACCTGGTGGGACGCAAGCTCGCCGAACCGGCGGACGACCTGCTGTCGCGGCTGACCGAGCGGGTCGAGGCCGGTGAGCTGTCGCGGGCGGAGGCCGCGCAGATGGGCGTCCTGCTCCTCATCGCGGGGCACGAGACCACCGCGAACATGATCGCGCTCGGGACGCTGGCCCTGCTGCGGCACCCGGACCAGCTCGCGCTCCTGCGCGAGTCGGACGACCCGAAGCTGGTCGCGGGGGCGGTCGAGGAGCTGTTGCGCTACCTCAACATCACCCACAGCGGGCGCCGCCGCGTCGCCCTGGAGGACATCGAGATCGCCGGTCAGGTCATCCGCGCGGGTGAGGGCATGATCATGGCGAACGACGTCGCCAACCGCGACCCCGCGGTCTTCCCCGGTCCCGACGAGCTGGACCTGCGGCGCGACGCCCGCCGCCACGTGGCCTTCGGGTTCGGGGTGCACCAGTGCCTGGGCCAGCCGCTGGCCCGCATGGAGCTCCAGGTGGTGTACAGCACCCTGTACCGGCGGATCCCCACCCTGAGCCTGGCCACCGAGCTGGACCGCGTCCCGTTCAAGCACGACGGCCAGGTCTACGGCGTCTACGAGCTGCCCGTCACGTGGTAGCGCCCCCGGCCGACGAGGAGAATCGCATGAAGGTGAAACCATCGACCAGGACCGGTGCCGCGGCGACGCTCCGCCCTGCCCTGGCCATCCACGTGGAGGAGTGACCCCCTCCTCGGCCCGCGCGGGTCAGGCGGGGGTGCTCGGCTCCTCGGCCAGGACGCGCTGCGCCACGGCGAACGCGGCGTTGGCGGCGGGCACGCCGCAGTAGACGGCGGTCTGCAGCAGCACCTCGGCGATCTCGTCCGGGGTCAGGCCATTGCGCAGCGCGGCGCGGACGTGCAGGGCCAGCTCGTCGAGGTGGCCGCGGGCGGCGAGCGCGGTGAGCGTGACGCAGCTCCGGGTGCGGCGGTCCAGGCCGGGGCGGGTCCAGATGCCGTCCCAGGCGTAGCGGGTGATGAAGTCCTGGAAGTCGCGGGTGAAGGGGGTGGTGCGGGCGACGGCGCGGTCCACGTGCTCGTCCCCCAGCACCTCCCGCCGCACCCGCGTGCCCCGGGCGGCCGGCGACTCCGGCGGCGGTGTCTCGTGTGGCTGTCCCAGGTGGGCGAGAAGGGCGGCGGTGACCAGGTCCGGCCGGTCGACGGTGGCGAGGTGGGCGGCGCCCGGCACCTCGACGAGCGTGGCGCCGGGGATGCCGTCGGCCAGCTCCCTGGCGTGGACGGGCGGCGTCGCCGGGTCGCTCCGCCCGGCCACCACCAGCGTCGGGACGTCGATGCCGCCGAGCTCCCCGCGCAGGTCGTAGGCGGCCAGGGCGTCGCAGCAGGCGGCGTAGCCCTCGGGGTCGGTGGCCGCGAGGTCGTCCAGCAGCGCCCGGTCGGCGGGGCCCGCGAACCACCGCCCGGCCGCGGCCTCCAGGAGCGGGGCGGTGCCCCGTTCCCGCACGAGGCGCGCCCGCTCCCGCCAGCCCTCCGGCTCGCCGAACCGGGCGGAGGAGCAGATCAGCGCCAGCGACCGCACCCTGCCCGGGCGGCGCGCGGCCAGGGTCGTGCCGACCGCGCCGCCGATCGAGACGCCCGCGTAGTGGAAGGTCTCCATGCCGGCGGCGCCGGCCAGCTCCAGCACCTGGTCCGCCAGGGCGTCGATGGTCAGGGCGGTGGCCGGCGCGGGTGAGCCGCCGTGGCCCGGCAGCTCGTACCTGAGCACGCGGAACGTCCTGGACAACGCGGCGAGCTGCGGATCCCACACGCGCGCCGAGGTGCCGAGGGACGGGCCGAGCACGAGCGGCGGGCCGCTCTCGGGCCCGTCCAGGCGGTGCCGCATCAGGCTCACGCGCCCTCCCCTGGGTGCTCGGCTCGTCCCCGCCCGGACGGACCGGGCGTAGATGGGCCCGGCCGGGATGGAGGCGGCGTGGACGGGCCCGGCCCGGATGAGGGCGGCGTGGACGGAGCCGGCGTGGACAGGGCTCGGGTGACGAGGGCCGCCGCGGAGCCGGGCGTGCCCTCGACGGCCAGGTTGGCGCGCATCCTGACGGGGTCCACGCGCAGGTCCGCGACGAGTTCGGCCGCATCGCGGGCCGCCCCGGCGACCAGGCGCAGCGCCTCGCGCAGCGGCTGCCACTCGGCGTGCCAGGCGCCCGGGGGCCGCTCCTCCTCGGCGGCGAGCGAGCCGTAGAGGATCGCCGCGAGCGCGGGCACCTGGCGGGCCGCCGCGGCGATCATCGTGGCGCGCACCGGGTTGTGCTTGTGCGGCATGGACGACGACCTGCCGCCCGTACCCTCCCGCACCTCGGCGATCTCGGTACGGGACAGCACGAGGACGTCGGCCGCCGGCTTGCCCAGCGCGCCCGCGGCGAACGCCAGCGCCCCGGCCAGGTCGGCGACGGGGGCGCGCAGGACGTGCCACGGCAGCACGGGCTCCGCCAGCCCGGTCTCGGCCGCGAAGGCGCCCAGCAGCCGCAGCCCGAGGTCACCGCCCGCCTCGTGACCACCGCCACCACCCGCTGCATGACCGACGTCACCGCCAGCCTCATGACCGGCGTCACCCGCAGCCTCGTGACCGCCGTCGCCGCCCGTCATCCGGAAGTCGCGCTGGGCGAGTGTGCCCGCCGGGCCGCCGAGCTGGGCCGGGAGCGCCTCACGGACGGCGAGCAGCCGGGCGCGCGCGCCCGCCACCAGCTCGCGCCACCCGGCGGCCTTCAGCCCGAACGTCGTCGGCACCGCCTGCTGGGTGAGCGTGCGGGCGGCCATGACCGTGTCGCGGTGCTCGGCCGCCAGCCCGGCCAGCCGCTCGGCCACCCGCCCCAGGTCGTCCGTGACGGGGCCGAGGGCGCGGTGGGCGACCAGCATGAGGGCCGTGTCGAGGATGTCCTGGCTGGTGGCGCCCCGGTGGACGTACCCGCCGAACGGCTCGGCGGCCGCACGCAGGTCCTCCACCAGCGGGATGACCGGGTTGCCGCCCGCGCGGGCCCGTTCGGCCAGGCTCACCATGTCGAAGGCGCCGTCGCGGGCGGCCACGGTCACGACCTCGGCGGCCCGCACCGGGATCAGGCCGAGGGACGCCTGCGCGCGGGCGAGCGCGGCCTCCGCGTCCAGCATGGCCCGCAGGACGGCGGCGTCCCCCGTCTCCTCCGCCGCGGCCCCCGCCCGCATGGGCGACAGCAGGCCGACATCAGCCACCGCCGGACATTCCGGACGGGCGGCGGGCCGGTCAGCCGAAGTCAAAGAACACCGTCTCCTTCTCCCCCTGAAGATGGACGTCGAACCGGTAGACGTCCTCGCGCTCGCGCGCGGCGAGGAGCGTGCGCGCCCGCTCGGGCGGCAGCGTGTCGAGGAACGGGTGCTCGGCCAGGTAGATCCGCGTGTACAGGTGGTGGAGCAGGCCGCGGGCGAACACGCAGACGCTGATGTAGCCGGTGCCGGGCACGACCGTGCGTAACGTCCAGCGGCCGTCGGCGTCGGTCGGCACCCGGCCGAAGCCGGTGAAGTCGACGCCGTGCCGGCCGATGATCGCGCCGTTCACCGGGTCGCGGCGCAGCGTGCCGGGCGCGCCGCGCAGGCTCCCCGCCGGGTCGGCCTGCCAGAACTCCAGCAGCGCGTCCGGCACCGGCTCGCCCGCGCCGTCGCGGACGTATCCGTGGACGGTGACGCCGCCGGTGGCGAGGTCGCCGCCGCCGGGGAACGGCAGCGCGTACCCGTAGAACGGGCCGACGGTCTGCGAGGGGGTGGGGTTCACCGGCCTTCCTCCATCCAGGTGGCGGCGGGGCCGTCGAGGACGATGTCCCACCGGTAGCCGAGCGACCACTCGGGCGTGGACAGCTCGTGGTCGTAGGCGGCCACCAGCCGCTGCCTGGCGCGCTCGTCGGTGACGGAGTTCAGGATCGGGTCGTAGGGGAACAGCGGGTCGCCCGGAAAGTACATCTGGGTGACCAGCCGCTGGGTGAAGGCCGTGCCGAACACCGAGAAGTGGATGTGCGCCGGCCGCCAGGCGTTGACGTGGTTGCGCCAGGGGTAGGCGCCGGGCTTGACCGTGGTGAACGCGTAGCCGCCGTCGTCGTCGGTGAGGCAGCGGCCGACGCCGGTGAAGTTCGGGTCGAGCGGCGCGGGGTGGTCGTCGCGCTGGTGCGGGTAGCGGCCCGCGGCGTTGGCCTGCCAGATCTCGACGAGCTGGCCGCGTACCGGACGGCCCTCCCGGTCGAGGACGCGGCCCTGCACGGTGATGCGCTCGCCCATCGGCTCGCCGAGATGCTGCCGGGTCAGGTCGGAGTCGAGAGCGGTGACGTCGGTGACGCCGAAGACGGGGCCGGTCAGCTCGGCCGCCTCGGGGTCCTTGAGCGGGACCAGCGGCTGCTTCGGGTGCCGCAGCGCGGTGCTGCGGTAGGGGGCGTAGTCGCGGCCGGGGTGGTGGGTCTCCGCGCCCTCACGGGCGGCGCGGATCGCGGCGATCTCCAGGTCGATGTCGGCCTGGGTGGGGGGTGAGGTCATGGTGCGGCTCTCCTTGGAAGGTGGGGGCTGTGCGCGGCGCGGCCCGGTTCCAGGGCTGTGCGAGGTGCGGCCCGGTTCCAGGGCTGTGAAGGCGCGGCCCGGCCCGTGCTCACGGGCGCACCTCCGCGTCCGTACGGTCGCGCAGCTCGTCCGGGCTGACGCCGGGCGCGGTCTCGACGAGCCTCAGCCCGTCACCGGTGACGTCCAGCACGCCGAGGTCGGTGATGATCCGGTGGACGCACGCCCGCCCGGTGAGCGGCAGCGTGCACTCCTCGACGATCTTCGGGGTGCCGTCCTTGGCGGTGTGGTCCATGATCACGACGACCCGGCGCGCGCCGTGGACCAGGTCCATCGCCCCGCCCATGCCCTTGACCAGCTTGCCGGGCACCATCCAGTTCGCCAGGTCGCCGCGCGCCGACACCTGCATCCCGCCCAGCACGGTCACGTCGATGTGCCCGCCGCGGATCATCCCGAACGACAGCGCCGAGTCGAAGAACGAAGCGCCCGGGCGGACGGTCACGGTCTCCTTGCCCGCGTTGATGAGGTCGGGGTCCACCTCGTCCTCCGCCGGGTAGGGGCCGACGCCGAGGATGCCGTTCTCGGAGTGCAGGACGACGTCCACCTCCGGCGGCAGGAACGACGGGATGCGGGTGGGCAGGCCGATGCCGAGGTTGACGTGGTCCCCGTCGCGCAGCTCGGCCGCCGCGCGCGCGACCATCTCGTCGCGGGTCCAGCTCACGAGGCGGGTTCCGATCTCGTACCGGGCTCGGATGTCGTACGGGGCTCTGACGTCGCACGGCGCTCTCGTGGCGTACGGGGCTCTGACGTCGTACGGCGCTCGACGGCCTTGTCGGCGGCCTGCTCGGGGGTGAGGACCACCACGCGCCGCACGAACACCCCGGGCAGGTGGACCTCGTCGGGGTCCAGCTCGGCCAGCTCCTCGACCTCGGCGATCGTGACCCGCCCCGCCATGGCGGCCAGCGGGTTGAAGTTGCGGGCCGCCTTGGCGAAGACGAGGTTGCCGTGCCGGTCGCCCCGGGCCGCGCGGACCAGCGCGAAGTCCGTGGTGATGCCGTGCTCCAGCACGTACGGCCGGCCGCCGAACTCGCGCACCTCCTTGGGCGGCGAGGCGAGCGCGACCGAGCCGTCGGGGTTGTGACGCAGCGGCAGGCCGCCCTCGGCGACGGGCGTGCCGACCCCGGCGGGGGTGTAGAAGGCGGGGATCCCGGCGCCGCCCGCGCGCAGCCGCTCGGCGAGGCTGCCCTGCGGGGTCAGCTCCACCTCCAGCGCGCCGGCGAGGTACTGCCGGGCGAACTCCTTGTTGTCGCCGATGTAGGAGGCGGTCACGCGGGCGATGCGCCCGGCCGCCAGGAGGACGCCGAGGCCGCCGCCGTCGACGCCGCAGTTGTTGGACACCACGGAGATCCCGGTGACGCCGGTGTCGTGGAGTGCGCGGATCAGGACGTTCGGGATGCCGCTGAGCCCGAAGCCGCCGACCGCGAACGACGCGCCGTCCCGCACATCGGCCAGCGCCTCCGCGGCGGTCGCGACCACCTTGTCTCTCGGCACGACGCTCCCTCCGCCCGGGGATGCCCGAAGGGTGTTCGCTGAGCGAACTTCAGTTCATTATCGTGGACGAGTATGCGTACGCCGCGGCGGTCCTGTCAAAGTGCCACTGGCCCGCGGGCGGCGTCGGGCGGGCGGAGGTGGGGCGGAGGTGGGACGGATGGAACCGGCCGGGACCCTGGAGCGGGGGCTCGCCGTGCTGCGTGCGCTGACCGCCGACCCCGCGCGGCGGACGCGGGCCACGGACCTGGTGCACGCCACCGGTCTGGCCAGGTCCACGGTCGACCGCGTCCTGGCCACGTACGCCCGTCTCGACTACGTCCGCTTCGACGGCCGTGACCTGTGGCTCGCGCCGCGCCTGATGGAGCTGGGCGAGGCGTACCTGACCGGCGGCGGCCTGCGCGACCCCCTGGCGCCGCTCGCCGAACGGCTGGCCGAGGAGCTGGACGAGTCGGTGTCGCTGGCCGTGCGCGACGGCGACGGGGTGCGCTTCATCGGCCAGTTCACGCGGCGGCGCACCATGTCGGTGGCGTTCCGGGTCGGCGACCTGCTGCCCGCCCGCCGCTGCGCCGCGGGTCTCGTCCTCCTCGACCCCGCCGCGCCGTGGGCCGAGGACGACCAGCTCATCGAGCCGGGGCTGGTCGCGGTGGCGGTGCCCGTACGGGACCGGGACGGCGCGCCGGTCTGCGCGGTGAGCGTGGTGAGCCACACCAGCCGGCACACCGCGTCCGGCCTGCGGGAGCACGCGATGCCGAGGCTGCTCAAGACGGTCGCCGAGATGGAGGCCGCCCTGGCCACCACACCGGCCTCCTCCGCCGGCGCGCCGACCTCCCCCGGCCCCGGACCTGCTTCCTCCGACGCCGCGCCAGCCCCCACCCACGCCGGACCGGCCTCCCCTGCCGCCGCGCCGGTCGCCCAGGGTGGGCGCGCGGAGGCGGCGCGCCACGAGGGCCTGCAGTCGCTGGCCCGGGGCCTCGCCGTGCTGGTGGCGCTCGGCGCGGCGCACGGCGGATCGACCCTGGCCGCCGTCGCCCGGGCCACGGGCCTGCCCCGGGCCACGGCGCGCCGGTCGCTGCTCACCCTGCAACGCCTCGGGTACGCGGCCTCCGACGGTCACCGCTTCACCCTGCTCCCCCGCGTGCTGGAGCTGGGGTACGCCCACCTGTCGGAACGCACGTTCGCCGAGGTCGTCCAGCCGCACCTGGCGGACCTGGTGGCGCGGCTGGGCCACTCCGCCTCGGTCGCGGTGCTGTCGGGCGACGACGTGCTGTACGTGGCCCGCGTCCCGACCGTGAGCATCATGACCGTGGACATCCGGGTCGGCACCCGCTTCCCCGCGTACGCGACGTCCATGGGCCGGGTGCTGCTCGCCGGCCTGCCGGCGGAACGGTCGGCGGCGCTCGCGCTCCGGCCGCTTACCCGGCGCACGATCACCTCCCCCGATGCGTTCGCGGAGGCGGTCCGCCGGGCCGGCGAGGACGGCTACGCCCTGGTGGACCAGGAGCTGGAGGAGGGCGTGCGGTCGATCGCGGTGCCGCTGCGCGGCCGGGACGGGCGCGTGGTCGCGGCCGTCAACGTCGCCACCCACGCCAGCCGGGCCACCCCGGACGACCTGCTGCGCGACGTCCTGCCCGCGCTGCGCGAGAGCGCGGCGCGCATGGAGGCCGACCTCCGCCACCTCCCGGCCGCCCCGTAGAACCGATCATCGACCGGCATGGGCGAACCGGCCGCCGAATTAGTAATCGGTACGGTACCGTTTATTAAATGACGGACACCGTACTCGTGGTGGGCGCCGGCCCCACCGGGCTGGCCCTCGCCATCCACCTGACCCTGCGCGACGTCCCCGTGCGCCTCATCGACGCCGCCCCCGGCCCCGCCACCACCTCGCGGGCGCTCGGGCTGCAGCCCCGCGGGGCCGAGGTCCTGGAACGGATCGGCGCGCTCGGCGACCTGCCCGAACGCTCCCAGCGCTCGCTCACCATGTCCTACAACGAGGGCTCCCGCACCGTCCTGCGGATGCGGGTCGGCCAGGCGGCCGCCGACCTGCCGAAACAGGCGCTCCTGGTCTCGCAGGCCGAGGTCGAGGGCGTCCTGCGGCGGCGGCTCGGCGAGCTGGGCGGCGCGGTGGAGTGGGACACCCGGCTGGTCGCGGCCGAGCAGGACGGCGCGGGCGTCACCGTCACCGTCCGGACGGAGGACGGCGCCGAACGGCAGGCCGAGACCCGGTGGCTGATCGGCTGCGACGGCGCGCACAGCACCGTGCGCAAGCTCGCCGGGATCGGCTTCCCCGGCCGCAGGCTCATGGAGCGCCTGCTGATGGCCGACGTGCGGGCCCGGTGGCCCTTCGACCGGAACGGCAGCACGACCTGGATGGACGCCGGCCACATGCTGTCGGTGACCGCCCTGCCGGACGACACCTGGCGGATCTTCACCGAGCCCCCCGCCGACCTGCCGCGGGACCTGCCCGACGGAGAGATCGCCGAGCGGGCGCTGGCGGAGTTCTCCCGTCGCAGCGGCGTCGGCCTCGACACGGTCACGGAGATCCGCTGGGCCACCGAGTTCCGCATCCACCGGCGGCTCGCCGACGCCTACCGCCGCGGCCGCATCCTGCTGGCCGGCGACGCCGCCCATATCCAGAGCCCCACCGGCGGGCAGGGGCAGAACACCGGGCTCGGCGACGCCGAGAACCTCGCCTGGAAGCTCGTCCTGGTGGCGCGCGGCCGTGCCGACGCGCGGCTGCTCGACACGTACGAGGGCGAGCGGCGCCCGCTGGCCCGCAACGTCCTGCGGGCCACCAGCACGGCGGTCAACGTCATGCTGCCCGACACCGCGTGGAAACGCCTGGTCCGCGACAGGCTGGTCCTTCCGGCCGTCCGGCTGCCCGCCGTGCAGCGGCGACTTTGGCTGGCTGCGTCCCAGCTCGGCATCGGCTACCGGGGCGGGCCGCTGGCCCGCACGTCGCACCGGTGGGCCTCAGGCCCGCGCCCGGGCGACCGGATGCCGGACCTCAGGTGCCTGGACCCGGGCGGCGAGGAGGTCACCCTGCACGCGGCCGTCTCCGCGCGGTGGGTGGTGCTCGCCGCCGACCGGCGCGCCGCGGACCGGCACGCCGAGGCCGCCGCGGCCCGCCTCGGCGACGGCCTCGTCACCGCCCTCGTCCCCGTGCCGGGCGCGGCCGAGGCCGCGGGGGTGGACGCGCGTGACGTGGTGCTGGTCCGTCCCGACGGGCACATCGGTTGGCGTGGCCGCCCGGCACCCGACAGACTGGCGGCATGGATCGACGAGGTGCTGTGGCCGGCGTAGAGCGCGGACGTCCCCGCGACCCGGGCAACGACGCCGCGATCCTCGACGCGGCGCTCGACCTGCTGATCGAGCGCGGGGCCGGGGGCACCAGCATCGAAGGGGTCGCCCAGCGCGCCGGCGTGGCGAAGCTGACCGTCTACCGGCGGTGGCGTACCAGGGAGGACCTGCTGATGGCCGCCCTGGAGCACGCCCGCGACCCGGACCTCCAGGCACCGCCCTCCGTGGGAGGGTCCCTGGAGGAGGTGATCGGGCACGTGGCGGGGCTCCTGAGCCGTCCCCGCTTCCGCGCGCTGATGGCGCGCGTCATCGGGGCGTCGGTGGACCACCCCAAGCTGGTGACCGCCTACACCGAGCGGCACCTCCGGCCGCGCCTGGAGGCCCTGGCCGAGGTGGCCCGGCGGGCCGTGGCCGACGGGCAGCTCCCGCCGGGCACCGACCCGGGCGTCCTGGAGGACGTCCTGGCCGGCTCGATCGGGTTCGTCCTGCTGCGGGGCGAGGAGGAGGTGACCGCGGCGGAGGTCGAGCGGCGGCTGCGGGCGCTGCTCGGGCACGTCGGGTACCAGCCGCCCCGGTAGGCCGGGTGGCGACGGCGCCGGCTCCTGACGAAGGGCCGCCTGAGTAGGGAGGGACTACTCAGGCGCGCCGGACCGCCGTCGCGCACCGTCGAGGGGAAGCGAGATCCGACTGCGAGGAGCGCATCCCCATGATCCCCACGGTTACGGGCAGGCTCGCCGCCGCGGCGGCCACGTCCGCGCTGACGCTGGCCGCCCTCTCCGCACCGGCGCACGCGGCGACACACTCCGCGCGGGCCGACTGCGCGTTCGCCGACGACACCGTCAGGACGCCGCAGTGGTACCGGGCCCACAACCCCGACTGGAGCAACAGCCGGGTGCAGGCGGCCGTCACGCTGAACGAGGCGTTCGCGAACAACGCGGTGCGCTGCCTGGTCAACGCCGAGCGCACGGCGAGGGGCCTGCCCGCGTTGCGGGAGGTGCTGCGGCTGTTCGACGCGGCCGACGCCCACACCAAGGCCGCCAAGCAGATCAAGTGGTGGACGGACGGGGCGAACTTCCACGTCAACCCGCGCACCTTGAGCGGCCCCGGCGACCGCGTCCGGGCGGCCGGGTACTGCCCGTCCGGCACGTGGCAGGTGCTGGAGAACGTCTACCAGGGCTGGGGCCCGGGCGGCGCGACCCCGCGGGCCGCGGTGACCTGGTGGATGGGCAGCCCGCCGCACCGGGCCGCCATCCTCGACACGCGGATGACGGAGACGGGCACCTCGGTGCGGCACGGCTCGGCGCGGCCGAACGTCACCTCCGACCACCAGCTCGTGACGACCCAGGTGTTCGGCGTCTGCCGCTGACCCGCCGCCCCCTCACCGGCGCGGGTGCCCCGCGAGGATCTGGGAGACGGTCAGCACGCGGATCAGCGGCTCGTACAGCCGCATGAGGTCCAGGGCCCGCACATGGCTGGCGTCGTCGGCGCCCGCGCACGCGTCGGCGGCGACGACCACCTCGACGCCGGCGTCGGCGGCGGCCAGCGCCGTGGACAGCACGCAGCAGTCGGTGGACACGCCCGCCAGGATCAGCCGGCCGCCGCCGCCGACCCGCTCGGCCAGCTCGGGCGTCCACTTGCCGAAGGTCGTGGCGTCCAGGGTCGGCCCGGCGTCGGCGGCGAACGCGTCGACGAGCGCGTACATGCGGGAGCCGGCTGGTTGGCGGGCGAACGGCCAGCGCTCGTAGTAGTCGGCCCAGGCCCCGGCGGGGTGCTCGGGGGCGACGAACCGGGTGAACGTGACCCGGGGGGTGAAGGCGCGGACGAGCCGCCTGATCGGGTCGATGGTCTCGGCGAAGCGCGGGGCGAACCAGTCGCTGTCCGGCTCGCCGAAGACGTGCTGCATGTCGATGACCGCGACCCAGGCCTCCCGGTCGCGGAACGCGGGCGCCTTGCCGGTCATGCCCGCACCTCGTCGGCGGCGCCGGGCGTGGCCGGGGCGCTCTCCTGGGCGCGTACCCGCGACCGGCCGAGCAGGAAGGTGGCGGCGAAGGCGAGCGCGAGCGCGGCCAGCACGCCGAGGTTGGCGTAGGCCCAGTCGCCCTGCCGGCCGCCGAGCCCGAGCGGGCCGAGCAGGTAGCCCTGCCAGGCCAGCCACTGCTCGGTGCCGTTGGTGACCAGCCCCCAGCCGACGAGGGTGGCGGCGACGACGACCGCGATGGGCAGCAGCGGCACGTCGCCGTAGCGGCCCGCCGGCCGGTACAGGTCGGCCTCGTCGTAGTCGCGGCGGCGCAGCGCCAGGTCGGCCAGCATGACGCCGCACCAGGCGGCGATCGGGATGCCGAGCGTGATGAGGAACGCCATGAACGGGGTGAGGAAGTCGTCGGCGAAGAACACGATGTAGACGGTGCCGGCGACCATGAGCGCGCCGTCGATCAGGGCGGCGACCGGGCGCGGCGCCCGCAGACCCGCCGCGAGCAGGGCGAGGCCGGAGGAGTAGATGTCGAGCACCGCGCCGCCGACCAGGCCGAGCACCGCCACGACCGCGAACGGGATGAGGAACCAGGTGGGCAGCATCGTGGTCAGCGCCCCGATCGGGTCGCCGGCCACGGCCTTGTTGAGGTCCGGCGACGAACCGGCCAGCAGCAGGCCGAACACGAGGAGCACGAGCGGCGCCAGCGACCCGCCGAACGTCGTCCAGCCCACCACGCCGGCGCTGGACGAGCGGCGCGGCAGGTAGCGGGAGTAGTCGGCGGCGGCGTTGACCCAGCCCAGCCCGAAGCCGGTCACCATGAAGATCAGGGTGCCGACGAAGCTGCCGGCCGAGCCGGAGGGGATCGCCCGCACCGCGTCCCAGTGGATCTCGGGCAGCACCAGGACGGCGTACATCACGGTCAGCACGCCGGTCACCACGGTGATGACGGTCTGCAGGCGCATGATGACGTCGAAGCCCATGACGCCGGCCGCGACGACCAGCGCGGTCACCACGACGAGCGCGATCACCTTGGTGGAGGTGCCGCCGCCCCAGCCGAGGCGCTCGAAGACGGTCGCGGCGGCCAGCGTGGCCAGGGCGGTGAGGGCCGTCTCCCAGCCGACGGTGAGCATCCAGGAGATCGCGGAGGGCAGCCGGTTGCCGCGCACGCCGAACGCCGCCCGGCTCAGCACCATCGTCGGCGCCGAGCCGCGCTTGCCGGCCACGGCGACGAACCCGCACAGCAGGAAGGAGAAGACGATGCCGACGGCGCCGGCGATCAGGGCCTGCCAGAAGGAGACGCCGAAGCCGAGGGCGAAGGAGCCGTAGCTCAGCCCGAGGACGGAGACGTTGGCCCCGAACCAGGGCCAGAAGAGCTGGCGCGGGCGTCCCTTGCGGTCGGCGTCGCCGATCACGTCGAGCCCGTGTGTCTCCACCTTGAGCCGGGCGCCGGCCCGTGCGTCCTGCGTGTCGTCCATGTGACCTGCCTGTCTCGATCCTTCCAGCCGAACGTAGGGGCCGGTTTCGGACGGCGTCAATGGTGATATTCCTCCCGCTCCCGGAATGGCCGGCCTGGGCCTGCTGGGCGCGCTCGGCGCGCGCCGGTTCGCGAGCCGGCCCGTCAGCGGCGCGCACGCCCTGGCGCTGCTTCGCTCCCGGCCGACGTGTGGCGCGCCGGTAGCGCACCGTCACGTCCGCGGCCTCCCCGGCGGGCCCGGACGTGCCGGTTCGCGATCGGTGTCATGGTTTGCCGCGCCCCCGTACGCGGTACAGCACTACAGACAGTGACCGCACGGACACTGATCGGCGACGCCAGGCCGACGAGGCCGTGACGGCCGGCAAGGGGGCTCGGGGCCATGACCACAACCAGACCGGACACCGCGGTGGACGAGGTGCACATCCTGTGGACCTCCGAGGGCATGAGCTGCGACGGCGACACCGTGTCGGTCACGGCCGCCTCGCTGCCGAGCATCGAGGACGTCCTGCTCGGGCTCGTGCCCGGGCTGCCCAAGGTCCACCTGCACAACAAGGTGCTGGCGAAGGAGACCGGCGCCGAGTTCATGGCGGCCTTCCACCAGGCGGCGGCCGGGCAGCTCGGGCCGTACATCTTCGTGGTCGAGGGGTCCATCCCCAACGAGAAGATCAACGGCGACGGCTTCTGGACGTCGATGGGCAACGACCCGGCCACCGGGCAGCCCATCACGGTCAACCAGTGGATCGACCGGCTCGCGCCCGGCGCGTGGGCCGTGGTCGCCATCGGCACGTGCGCCACGTACGGCGGCATCCACGCCATGGCGGGCAACCCGACCGGGTGCATGGGGCTCGGCGACTACCTGGGCGCCGACTTCCGCTCCGCGGGCGGCCTGCCCATCGTCAACGTGCCGGGCTGCCCGGTGCAGCCGGACAACTTCATGGAGACCCTGACCTGGCTGCTGTACCAGGCGGCCGGTCTCGCGCCGATGATCCCGCTCGACCGGCAGCTCCGGCCGACGTGGCTGTTCGGCAAGACAGTCCACGAGGGCTGCGACCGGGCCGGCTACTACGAGCAGGGCGACTTCGCCCGCGACTACAACTCGCCCAAGTGCCAGGTCAAGATCGGCTGCTGGGGTCCCGTCGTCAACTGCAACGTCACCAAGCGCGGCTGGATGGACGGGATCGGCGGCTGCCCCAACGTGGGCGGCATCTGCATCGGCTGCACGATGCCCGGCTTCCCGGACAAGTTCATGCCGTTCATGGACCAGCCGCCCGGCGCGTCCGTCTCCTCCGGCACGGCCGGCGTCTACGGCGCGATGATCCGCCGCCTGCGGGCCATCACCAACAAGACGGCCAACAAAGAGCCGAAGTGGCGTCACAACGAGGACAAGCTGACCAGCGGATACGACCCCCGGTGGCCGGGGCTGGAAGGGGGATCGTCGAGGTGACGACCAAGGCAGAGCAGGCCCAGGAGACCCGCCAGCTGGTGGACATGTCCTGGGACCCGATCACCAGGATCATCGGCAACCTGGGCATCTACACCAAGATCGACTTCGAGAACAGGGAGGTCGTGGAGTGCAGGAGCACCTCGTCCCTGTTCCGTGGCTACAGCGTGTTCATGAAGGGCAAGGACCCGCGCGACGCGCACTTCATCACCAGCCGCATCTGCGGCATCTGCGGTGACAACCACGCGGTCTGCTCGATCTACGCGCAGAACATGGCGTACGGCATCAAGCCCCCGCCCCTCGCCGACTGGATCATCAACCTCGGCGAGGCCGCCGAGTACATGTTCGACCACACCCTCTTCCAGGACAACCTGGTCTTCGTCGACTACTGCGAGCAGATGGTCAAGGAGACCAACCCGAGCATGCTGCGCCGCGCCGAGACCACCGAGGCGCCCCGCGGCCACCTGCACGGCTACCGCACCATCGCCGACATCATGCGCGCCTTCAACCCGTTCACCGGCGCGATGTACAAGGAGGCGCTGCAGGTCAGCCGGCTGACCCGGGAGATGTGCTGCCTCATGGAGGGCCGGCACGTGCACCCCTCGACCCTCTACCCGGGCGGCGTCGGCACGGTCGCCACGCCCCAGGTGTTCACCGACTACCTCGTGCGGCTGGTGCGGGCGCTCGACTTCGTCAAGCGGGCCGTCCCGATGAACGACGACGTCTTCGACTTCTTCTACCAGGCGCTGCCCGGCTACGAGGAGGTCGGCCGGCGGCGGGTGCTGCTCGGCTGCTGGGGCGCCTTCCAGGACCCCAACGTCTGCGACTACGACTACCGGCACATGGACGAGTGGGGCCGGGCCATGTTCGTCACGCCCGGGATCGTGGTGGACGGCGAGCTGATCACCACCAACCTCGTCGACATCAACCTCGGCATCCGGATCCTGCTCGGCAGCTCGTACTACGACGACTGGCAGAACGAGGAGAAGTTCGTCACCCACGACCCGCTCGGCAACCCGGTCGACCAGCGCCACCCGTGGAACCAGACGACGCTGCCCAAGCCGCAGAAGCGCGACCTGCAGGGCGGCAACTACAGCTGGGTGATGAGCCCCCGCTGGCACGACCGGCGCACCGGCGACCACCTGGCGCTCGACACCGGCGGCGGGCCGCTGGCCCGGCTGTGGACCACGGCGCTGGCCGGGCTGGTCGACGCGGGCGGCGTCCGCGCCACCGGGCACAGCGTGGAGATCAACCTGCCGAAGTCCGGCTCCATGCCGGAGATGCGGCTGGAGTGGCACGTGCCGAAGTGGGCCAACACGATCGAGCGCAACCGGGCCCGCATGTACTTCGTCGCCTACGCCGCCGCGCTGGCCTTCCACTTCGTCGACGAGGCGCTCAACGACGTCCGGGCCGGGCGCACCAAGGTCTTCACCGACTTCGACGTGCCGGACGAGGCGATCGGCTGCGGCTTCCACGAGGCCGTGCGGGGCGTCCTGTCGCACCACATGGTGATCCGCAACGGGAAGATCGCCAATTACCACCCGTACCCGCCCACGCCGTGGAACGCCAGCCCGCGCGACGTCTACGGCACCCCGGGGCCGTACGAGGACGCCGTGCAGGGCCTGCCCATCTTCGAGGAGAACGGCCCCGAGAACTTCAAGGGCATCGACATCATGCGGACCGTCCGCAGCTTCGACCCGTGCCTGCCCTGCGGCGTGCACATGTACGTCGGCGGCGGCAAGGTGCTGCGGCAGGTCCACTCCCCCACCCTCGGCACGAGCGTCACGGGCTGAGCCGCGATGGACGACCACGAGGTGACCGAGCGGGTGCGCCGCGTCGAGGAGCTCCTCGAAGGCGGCGCCGACCCGCGGGCCGTCGAGCTCGCCGAGGCGCTGCTCGACCTGTACGGCGAGGCGCTCGCGCGGGTGATGGCGGTCGCCGCGGCGGCCGGCGGCGGCCTGCCGGAGCGGATCGCCGCCGACGACCTGGTCGCGCACCTGCTGCTGCTGCACAACCTGCACCCGCTGGACGCGGCGACCCGCATCCGCCACGCGCTGGACGGGGCCCGCGACCGGCTCGGCGGCGCGCGGGTCGAGGTCGTCGCGGTCGAGGAGGACACGGTGCGGCTGCTGCTGCGCCCGGCTCCCGGGGCGAAGGGCGGGTGCGGCTCCACGGCGGCGCGGGCGCGCTCGGCCGTGGAGCAGGCGGTGCGGGACGCGGCGCCCGAGTTCGAGCGGGTGGTGGTCGAGGAGGAGGCCCCGGCCGCGCCGGAGCCGGTGGTGATCCCCGTGGAGAGCCTGCTCCGGGCGCCGGGGACGCGGGCGTGAGGCGGCCGCGATGAGCGCCCCGGCCGGTGGGCGGTACCCGGGCCGTGTGCAGGACCCGGGCCGTGTGCAGGACCCGGACGGTGGGCGGGACACGGGTAGCGCGCTGCGCAGGCTCATCGCCCGCGCGGGCGCGGCCCCCGGAGCTCCGCGCCCTGCGCCGCGAGCGCTTCCCGGGGCCGGCGGTGTCGCGGAATCGAGGCTCCCCGGGGCCGGCGCGGATTCGACGCCCTCCGAGGCCGGCGGTGCCGCGGAGCCGAAGGAGTCCTGCGAGCTGTGCGCCGCGCCGCTCGACGCGCCGCACCGCCACCTGCTCGACCTGGCGGCCCGCGAGCTGCGCTGCGCCTGCCGTCCCTGCTCGGTGCTGTTCGCCGAGCCGCGCGAGGCCCCGTCCACGGCCGAGGGCGGCGGGCGCTACCGGCTGGTGCCGGACCGCCGGTGGCTGCTCGACGGTTTCGACCTGGACGACGCCACGTGGGCCGAGCTGGGCATCCCGGTGCGGATGGCGTTCCTCTTCCACGACACGGCGGCCGGCCGCACCGTCCTGTTCTACCCGAGCCCCGGCGGCCCGGTGGAGTCGCCGCTGGAGCCGTCCCTGTGGCGGCGGCTGGAGGAGGCCAACCCCGTGCTGCGGCGGCTGACGCCCGACGTCGAGGCGTTGCTCGTCAACCGGACCGGCGAGGCCGCGGAGCACTGGATCGTGCCGGTGGACGACTGCTACCGCCTGGTCGGCCTGCTCCGCACCCACTGGAAGGGGCTGGCCGGCGGCCCGCGCGTCTGGGACGCGGTCGGCGGCTTCTTCACCGAGCTACGCCAGGGGTCGGCGACCGTGACCCCGGCCGGACACCCGACGCACATCCGAGGGGGAACGCGATGAGCAGCACGAGCGAGACGCAGATCAAAACCGGACGGCCCCAGGTGCACCCGGACACGCCCTCGCACATCGACGGCGTCAACGAGGGCAACTCCGTCGGCCACTACGAGAGCCAGGTCGGGCACCTCATCGACGGCCGCTCGACCGCCGCCCGCTCCACCGGCATCAACGCCGCCGACCGCGACCCCATCATGCCCGGCATGCCGAACCTCTCCCCCGCCTGAGCCGTGCGCGAGACGACAGCGCCGAAGGACGGGGCGGCGACCGATGCCGCCCCGTCCCTGCGCATCACGGTCGAGGGCGTCCAGGCGGCCGAGTTCGCGGCCGTGCCGACGCTGGAGTTCGCGCTGCGGATCGCCGCCGCCGACGGGGTGGAGGTGCGCTCGGTCGTCCTGGAGACGCAGCTGCGCATCGCCGTCACCCGCCGCGGCTACGACGAGGCGTGCCGCGAACGCCTCGCCGACCTGTTCGGGCCGCCCGAGCTGTGGGGACGCAGACCGGCCAGCCTGCTGTGGGCACAGCACGTCACGCAGCTCCCGGCCTTCACCGGGGAGACGACCGCGCCGCTCCGGGTGCCCTGCACCTACGACTTCGACGTGGCCGCCGCCAAGTACCTCGACGGCGTGCGCGACGGCGCGATCCCGCTGGAGTTCCTCTTCAGCGGCACGGTGTTCGCCCTGGCCGGCGGCATGCTGCGGGCCACGCGGATCCCGTGGGACACCGAGGCCGGCTTCCGCATGCCGGCCGCCACCTGGCGGGACCTCATGGACCGCCACTTCCCGGGCGCGGCGTGGCTGCGCCTGGGCCGTGACACCTTCGACCGGCTGCACGCCTACCGGACCCGCAACGCGCTGCCGGGCTGGGACGCCGTGGTCGAGTCGCTGCTGAAGGCGGGAGCCGATGGACGAGCCGATGGACGATGAGGACGGGCGGCCGCCCGCGGACGAGGTGCGGCGGATCGCGCGGGCCGTGCTGTACGAGGGCTACCTGCTGTGGCCGTACCGGCAGTCGGCGCTGAAGAACCGGCACCGCTGGACGATCGGCGGCGTCCACCCCGAGCCCTACGGGCGCGAGCACGACGGCCACCCGTGGCTCATGCGCACCCAGTGCCTCGTGGAGGCCGACGCGGGCGCGCGCGTGGACGTGCGGGTGCGCTACCTGCACGTCCTCGTACGGGAGCCCGCCCTGGTGCGCGACGGCCTCGCCGAACCCGTACCGGAGCTGGTCACCGGCGGCCTGCGGATCGTGCCCCGGGAGGAGGCGACCGAGCGGGAGACGGCGGCGTGCGGCCTGGCCCTGGAGGACCTGGCGCGGCGGCCGGTCCGCGCGGCGATCGAGGTGCCCGCGGGACAGGAGATCGAGCCGCTGCCGGACACCGTCCCGGTCGAGGACGGCAGGCCGATAGGCGCGGTGGTGCGGCACTGGGAGGGGCTGCGCGGCCACGTCGAGGTGAGCGCCGAGCCGCTGGGGCCGGGCCTCTTCCGGCTGACCGCCGACGTGGTCAACACGACCCCGTGGCCCGGCGGCAGCCGTAGCGACCTGATGCGGCGCACGCTGGTGTCGGCGCACACCGCGCTGCACGCGCGCGACGGGCGGTTCGTCTCGCTCATGGACCCGCCCGAGGAGCTGCGCGAGCACGCGGAGGGCTGCCGCGGCCTCGGCGCCTGGCCGGTCCTCGTCGGCGAGGAGGGCGAGCGGCACACGATGCTGTCGGCGCCGATCATCCTGTACGACCACCCGCGGATCTCGCCGGAGAGCCCCGGCGACCTGTTCGACGCGACGGAGATCGACCAGCTCCTGACGTTGTGCGTGCTGGCGCTCGGCGAGGAGGAGCAGCGGGAGATCCGCGAGGGCGACCCGCGCGGCCGGGAGATCCTGGAGCGCTGCGCCGGGCTCACGGCCGAGCAGCTCATGCGCCTGCACGGCGTCCTGCGCAGGGACGAGGCATGAACGGCGAGTACCCCGGCCCCGGGGGCGACCGCATGGTCGGCCTGGGGTTCTGGGCGCGGATGGAGCGGCGCGGGCCCGGCGTGGTGACGGTCGCCGGGCGGGCCGTGCGCGCCGGCAGCCGGGTCCGGCTGCGGCCCTCCCCGATGAAGCGGACCGACATCATGGACCTGGTCCTGGACGGCCGCGTCGCCGTCGTCGAGTCCGTCGAGCAGGACGACGAGGGCGCCTTCCACGTCGCGGTCACGCTCGACGACGACCCGGGCCGCGACCTCGGCGAGGCGCGGATGCCCGGGCACCGCTTCTTCTACGCGGCCGACGAGATCGAGCCGCTGGACGAGCGGGACGGGGCGGCCCCGGCCGCCCGGATCCTGGTCGCGGGCATCGGCAACGTCTTCTTCGGCGACGACGGGTTCGGCGTCGAGGTGGCCCGCCGGCTCTCGGCGCTGCCCTTGCCGGCCGGCGTGGACGTGGTGGACTTCGGCATCCGCGGCATGGACCTCGCGTACGCACTGCAACGGGACTACGACCTCGCGATCCTCGTGGACGCCGCGCCCCGCGGTCAGGCTCCCGGCACGCTGACGGTGCTGGAGCCGGACCTGTCCCCGGACGCGGGAGCGGGCGCGGGCGACGGCGCGGCACGGCCCGCCGCGCAGGCGGACGGCCACGGCATGGACCCGGTCAAGGTGCTCCGCCTCGCCGCGGAGCTCGGGCGGCTGCCCGGCCGGGTGGTCGTCGTCTGCTGCGAGCCCGCCGTCGCGCCGTCCGGCGAGCCGGACGAGGACGTGCTGGTGGAGCTGAGCGCGCCCGTGCGGGAGGCGGCCGGCCATGCCGTCCGTCTGGTGATGGACATGATTGCGGAAAACGCCGGGCCCGCCTCCCGGCCTCCGCATCCGGAAGGAGGTGACATGGCATGAGAAAGAGACACGTTGCGGCACTGATCGCGATAGCCACGGTAAGCGCGGTCATCGTCCGCCAATGGCCGGAAATTCACCGGTACATAACGATGAAACGGATGTAGTGCCGTATGCACGAGATCGGAATGTGCGAGGGCCTGGTCGAGCTGCTGGAGCGGCGAGCCGGGGGCAGGCGGATCAGCGGCGCGCGGGTGCGGGTCGGCGTCCGCCACGCGGTCGTCGGGGAAGCGTTCGACCAGGCCTTCACGCTCGCCTCGGCGGGCACCGCCGCGCAGGACGCCGCCGTCGATCTCGTCGTGACGCCCGTCACCGTCACCTGCCGGGCCTGCGGCGCCCGCTGCGAGTCGCTGGACGTGCTGGCGGTCTGCCCGCCCTGCGGCAGCGACGACGTGGACGTCACCGGAGGCGACGAGCTGGTGCTGGAGTCGATCACCTTCGGGGAGGAGCCGGCCGATGTGCCTGGGCATCCCCGGTGAGCTCGTCGCCGCCGACGCCGACAACGCCGACCTCGCGGTGGTGGACGTCGCGGGCGTGCGCCGGCGCATCAACGTCGGCCTGCTCGCCGACGAGGACCTGAAGATCGGGGACTGGGTGCTGGTCCACGTGGGGTTCGCGCTGTCGAGGATCTCCGAGGAGGAGGCGCAGGCGGTGCTGGACTACCTGGAGGGGCTCGGCCCGGCCTACGACGACGAACTGGACGCGCTGCGCCAGTCGGACATCACGTGAGGGGGTCGCGTGCGGTTCGTCGATGAGTACCGCGACGCGGGCAGGGCTCGGGCACTGGCCGCCGACATCGCCGCCCGGTGCGAGCCGGGCCGCCGGTACACGTTCATGGAGGTGTGCGGAGGGCACACCCACACGATCTACAAGCACGGGCTGGAGGACCTGCTGCCGGAGCAGGTCGTGCTCGTGCACGGCCCCGGCTGCCCGGTGTGCGTGATCCCGATGGGGCGGGTGGACGACGCCATCCACATCGCGTCCCAGCCCGGCGTGATCATGACGTCGTTCGGCGACATGATGCGGGTGCCGGGCGGGAACGGCTCGTTCCTCGACGCCAAGGCCGCCGGCGCCGACATCCGCATGGTCTACTCGCCGCTCGACGCGCTCAAGATCGCCAGGGAGAACCCGGACCGGCGCGTCGTGTTCATGGCGATCGGCTTCGAGACCACGGCACCGTCCACGGCGATGACCGTGCTGCGGGCCGCGGCCGAGGGCGTGCGCAACTTCTCGGTCTTCTGCAACCACGTCCTCATCATCCCGGCGATCAAGGCCATCCTGGACTCGCCCGACCTGCGGCTCGACGGCTTCATCGGCCCGGGCCACGTCTCGGCCGTGATCGGCTGCCGGCCGTACGACTTCATCGCCCGCGACTACGGCAAGCCGCTGGTCGTGGCGGGGTTCGAGCCGCTGGACATCCTGCAGTCCGTGCACATGCTGCTCGGGCAGCTCGCGGCGGGCCGCTCGGAGGTGGCCAACCAGTACGCGCGGGTGGTGCCCTGGGAGGGCAACCGCACGGCCATGGCGGCCATCGGGCAGGTGATGCGGATGCGGGCGCACTTCGAGTGGCGCGGGCTCGGCTTCATCTCGCACTCGGCGATGGCGCTGTCCGACGCGTACGCGGAGTTCGACGCCGAGCGGATCTTTGACCTGCCCGGCCTGCGCGTGGCCGACCCCAAGGCGTGCCAGTGCGGCGAGGTGCTCAAGGGCGTGCTCAAGCCGTGGGAGTGCAAGGTGTTCGGCACGGCCTGCACGCCGGAGACGCCCATCGGCACGTGCATGGTGTCCTCGGAGGGCGCCTGCGCCGCGTACTACAACTTCGGCCGCTTCAGCCGCGAACGGGTGAGGGAGGCGACGCTGTCGTGACCGCCGAGACGAAGGGCCCGCCCGACGGGTCCGCGCCGCCTGACGGGTCCGCGCCGCCCGCCGGAGTGGCCCTCGACGAGGACGCGCCGCCCGCTCCCGGGACGCCGCTGCGTGACCGTGAGCAGCAGGTGCTCGACCGGATCGCGCGGGCCAGGCGGCGCCGGCCGGTGGTCAGGGAGGAGCGGATCACGCTCGCCCACGGCTCGGGCGGCAAGGCCACGCAGACGCTCATCCAGGCGGTCTTCCTGGAGGCGTTCCGCAACCCGCGCCTCGCGCCCTTGGAAGACGGGGCGACGCTGGCGCTGGACGGCGCGCGGACCGCGTTCACGACCGACGCGTTCGTGGTGTCGCCGCTGTTCTTCCCCGGGGGCGACATCGGCGACCTCGCGGTCAACGGCACGGTCAACGACCTGGCGATGTGCGGGGCCCGTCCGGCGTACCTGTCGGCGGGCTTCATCCTGGAGGAGGGCTTCCCGGTCGCCGACCTGCGGCGGATCACCGCGTCGATGGCCGCCGCCGCGGCCGCGGCCGGGGTGGAGATCGTCACCGGCGACACCAAGGTCGTCCAGCGGGGCAAGGCCGACGGCTGTTACGTCACGACCGCGGGCGTCGGGGTCCTGGAGCGGCCCGTGGAGCTGTCGGTCGCGCGGGCGCGGCCGGGTGACGCGGTCGTCGTGTCCGGGCCGATCGGGGAGCACGGCGCAGCGATCATGCTGGCGCGCGGCGACTTCGGCATCGAGGCGCCGCTCGTCTCCGACACCGCGCCGCTGCACGGGATCGCGGGCGCGCTGCTGGACGCCCTGCCGCCGGGCGGGGTGCGGGCGCTGCGCGACGCCACGCGCGGCGGGGTCGCCACCATCCTCAACGAGGTGGCGGTCGCCTCCGGCGTGTGCGTGGTGGCGGAGGAGGAGGCGCTGCCCGTGCGCCGCGAGGTGACCGGGGTGTGCGAGCTGCTCGGCATCGACCCGCTGTACGTGGCGTGCGAGGGCCGGTTCGTGGCGGTGGTGGACGGGGAGCACGCGGAGCGCGCGGTCGAGGTGCTGCGCGGGCATCCGCTCGGCGCGGGGGCGGCGGTGATCGGCACCGTGCGGGACGACCCGCCGGGGCTCGTCCTGCTGCGCACGGCGTTCGGCGGCACCCGCATCGTGGACCTTCTCATAGGGGATCCGCTGCCCCGCATCTGCTGACGAGACGGGTCAGAGGGAGGCGGCCACGGCCGCCTGGCCGAGGCTGATCCCGCCGTCGTTGCACGGCACCCGGCGGTGCGTCAGCACGCGGAACCCCCCGGCGCGCAGCCCGTCGGCCACGCCGCCGAGCAGCAGCTCGTTGGCGAACACGCCGCCCGACAGCGCCACCGTCCCGATCCCGGCGGCCTCGGCGATCAGCCCGGCCGCCGTCACCACCGCCTCGGCCAGCCCGTGATGGAACCGCGCCGCGATCACCGGCGACGGCACGCCGCGCCGCAGGTCCTCCACGACGGCCCGTACCAGGTCGGTGCTCCTGATCACCACAGGGGCGGCCAGGGCACACGTCGCCCCGTGGCCGTCCTTGACCAGCCCCGGCGAGCCGGTGGCGCACCGGCCGCCGGCGAGCCGCGACCCCGCCCCTCCGGTCACGGTCACCGGGTAGCCGTCACGCACGGCCGGGTCGGCCAGGTGCTCCAGCCCCATGGCCGCCTGCCCCTCGTACGTGACCGCGTCCCGTACCCCCAGCAGCGCCGCCACCGCGTCGAACAGCCGCCCGGCGCTGGAGGTGAGCGGCGCGGCCGGGCCGCCGGCGGCGGCGAGCGCCGACACGGCCGGCCAGAGCCGGGCGTTGCGGCGGGCCACCGCGAGCCGGCCGGCCGGCTCCCCCGCCGCGGCCAGTCCCGCCGCGCCCACGTACGCCGCCGCCATGCGCCACGGCTGGCGGATGGCGCTCACGCCGCCCGGCAGCGGCACCCGCTCCAGGTGGCCGGCCCGCTCGTACCCCGACAGGCTCGCCACCAGCAGCTCCCCGCCCCAGATCGTGCCGTCGGGCCCGTGTCCGGTGCCGTCGAACGCGACCCCGACGACCGGACCCGCCTCGCCGTTGTCGGCCAGGCACGAGGCGATGTGGGCGTGGTGGTGCTGGACCGCTACGACGTCCACGCCGTCGAGCTCCAGCGCGTACTTCGTCGACAGGTACTCCGGGTGCGGGTCGTACGCGACGACCTCGGGCTCGACGCCGAGCAGCCGCCGCATCCGCTCGATCTCGCCGGTGTACGCGCGCAGCGCCAGATGGCCCTCCAGGTCGCCGAGGTGCTGCGACAGCACCGCGCGATGGCCCTGGCCGAGGCAGAAGGTGCTCTTCTGCTCGGCGCCGCAGGCCAGCACGGGCCGCCGGAACGGCCATGGCAGCGTGATCGCCTCGGGGGCGTACCCGCGCGACCTGCGCACCGGCGCCGGCGTGCCGCGGAAGACGCGCAGCACCGAGTCGTCGGCGGGGGCGTGGATGGGCCGGTCGTGGCACAGGAACGCGTCGGCGACGCCGCCCAGCCGCCGCAACGCGTCCTCGTCGTCGTGCGCGATCGGCTCGTCGGCCAGGTTGCCGCTGGTCAGCACGTACGGCCGGGCCAGCTCGCGGCAGAGCAGGTGGTGCAGCGGCGTGTACGGCAGCAGCACGCCCAGGTCGGGCCCGCCGGGCGCCACCGAGGGCGCGACCGGCGCGCCGGCCCGCCGGGGCAGCAGCACGATGGGCCGGGCCGGCCCGGTCAGCAGGGCGGCGGCGGCCTCGCCGACCTCGCAGAGCTCCCGGGCGGCGGCCAGGTCCGCGGCCATGACCGCGAACGCCTTGTCCGGCCGCCGCTTGCGCGCCCGCAGGGCGGCGACCGCGTCCTCGGAGGCGGCGTCGGCCGCCAGGTGGTAGCCGCCGAGCCCCTTGACGGCCACGACGGCGCCCGCCGCGACCAGGGCCGCCGCCTCCGTGAGCGGGTCGCCGGGCAGCGGCGTGCCGTCCGGCGCGCGCAGCGCCAGCCGAGGGCCGCAGGCGGGGCAGCAGGTGGGCTGGGCGTGGAAGCGGCGGTCGGCCGGGTCGTGGTACTCGCGGGCGCAGGCGGCGCACAGGGCGAAGCCCGCCATCGTGGTGACGGCCCGGTCGTACGGCACGGCCGTGATGATCGTGAAGCGGGGCCCGCAGTTGACGCAGTTGACGAACGGGTACCGGAAGCGGCGGTCGGCCGGGTCGAACAGCTCGGCCAGGCAGTCGTCGCAGGTGGCGACGTCCGGCGGGACGAGCGCCCGGCCGGGGCCGCCGGCGACGCTGGGCACGATGCGGAAGCCGCCGTCCCCGGTCGGCGGGACGGCGGTGACGCTGACCCGCTCGACGACGGCCAGCACGGGGGCGCGCTCGCGCACCGCCTCCACCAGCGCGGCGACGGCCGAGGGCGGGCCCTCCGCCTCGATGAACACCCCGCCGCCGTCGTTGCCGACCAGCCCCGCCAGTCCGTACCGGGAGGCGAGGGCGTGCACGAACGGCCGGAAGCCCACCCCCTGGACGACGCCCTCGACCCGGATGAGGGAGCGCACCCGCCCGCTCACGTGCCCGCCCGCTCCCGCCCGGCCAGCTCGCGCAGGACGTGGCAGAGGGTCGTCTGCGCCTCCTGCACCCGGTGCACCGACGACGACGGGACGACGAACAGGTGGTCGGCCAGGCCCTCCTCGGCCATCCGGCCGCCGCCCGCCCCGGCCAGGCCGACCGTGACCATGCCGATGCGGCGGGCCTGCTCCAGGCCGCGCAGCACGTTGACGGACCCGCCGCTGGTGGACAGCGCCATCGCCACGTCGCCGGGACGGCCGAGCGCGGCGAGCTGCCGGGCGAAGACCACGTCGAAGGCGACGTCGTTGGCCAGCGCGGTCAACAGCGCGGCGTCGCCGGTCAGGCAGATCGCCGGGACACCCGGGCTCGTTCCGTGCGGCGTGCGGAACACCTGGGCGACGGCCTGGGCGTCGGTGCTGCTGCCGCCGTTGCCGAACGCGAACAGCGTGCCCCCGGCCCGGAAGGCCGCCGCCATGGCCGCGGCGCAGGCGGCGAGGGCGGGGCCGAGGCCGGCGAGCACCCGCAGGCGCAGCTCCAGGCTCTCGGCCGCCTTGGCCTCGGTGGAGCGGACGAGGTCCGTCCCGGCGTCGCCGTCGGGGGCGAGGAACGGGTAGAGCGCGCTCACGAGCCGTCACCGCCGCCCAGCACCGCGATGGCCTCCTTGGCGTGGACCAGGACGACGTCGCCGACCCGCGCCTGAACCAGGGCGACGCTGACCTCCTCGACGCCCTCGCCGGTGTCCACGAGGGCGAGCCCGCCCGGACGCAGCTCGGTGACGTGCACCGGCACGGCGGTGTCGGAGCACGTCACGCACGTGCCGCCGCCGGTGTCGCACGCGACCTGCGGCGGCGCTTCCTGCGGCGGCGCCTCCTCGGGCTCGTCCAGCACGACGTGGACCAGCTCCCAGAGCAGGTGGTAGGCCGTCATGTGCAGCTCCCGGGCGACGAGCGGATCGTCGCACCACGCGGTCAGCACGTGATCGGCCGCCACCGGACCGCAGGACCCCGCCTCCTCGGCGGCGCGGCCCGCTCCTCCCGGCGAGGTCGCGGGCGGGCCTCCCGGCGATGTGGCGGGCGGGCCTCCCGGTGAGGTGGCCGGTGAGGCGGCGGGCGGGGCGGCCGTCAGGGCGACGGTGAGCATGCCCAGCTCGCGGGCCGCCGCGAGCCCCTCCCGCACGCGACGGTCGTCCTCACCAGTGAGCACGCCGAGCGCGATGTCCCCCGGCCGGCCGAACGTCCTGACCTGGGCGGCGAACCCCGCCCCGGGCCCGTTCCCCCCGGCGGGGCCGCCGAGCGCCGCCGCGTCCCCCGCCAGCGAGATCGCCGGCAGCGCCCGCTTGCCCACGATCACCGGATGGGTGAACTCCACGGCCACGTGCCCCGCGTCGGCCGCCGCCGCGCCGTCGCCGAACGTGACGAGCCGGCCTCCGCGGCGGAAGCGCGCCGCCATGCCCCGCGCCGCGGCGGCGATCGACCCGGCGTCGCGGGCCAGTGCCCGGCCGGGCGCGGTCCGGCGCGCGGCGGCCCGCTCCAGCAGGTTCTCGGGTGTCCCCGGTTCGATGGCCATGCGCGTCCCCCGTGGTGGTGCCTCAGCAGACATGCTCATCGGCGCCGCGACGCGGCCGGGGCGTGCGCGTGCCCGCGTCGCGTCAATGTTGGGACAGGTTTCGGCCGCGCGAGCAGGTCGCGGCGGACGACGCCGTGCGCTCACCCCATCCGCGGGATGGACTTGTACTCCAGGTAGCCGTCGAGCCCTTCCGGGCCGAGCTCGCGTCCCATGCCGCTGGCCTTGAAGCCGCCGAACGGCGCGACCGGGTCGAGGAGGAAGCCGTTGACCGCGCACACCCCGGTGCGCACCCGCCGCGCGACGGCCAGGCCGCGCTCGGCGTCCCTGGTCCACACCGAGCCGCCGAGGCCGTACTCGCTGTCGTTGGCCAGCCGGATCGCGTCCTCCTCGTCCTCGTACGGGATGACGACGAGGACCGGGCCGAAGATCTCCTCGCGGGCCACGCGCATGGTGTTGTCGCCCAGGAAGACGGTGGGCTCGACGTACCAGCCGCGCTCGAAGCCCCGGCGACCGCCGCCGGCGACGAGCTTGGCGCCCTCCTCCTGGCCCAGGCGGATGTAGCCCTCGACCTTGTCGCGCTGGCGCGCGGTGGCCAGGGGGCCGAGCTCGGTTGCGGGGTCGAAGGGGTCGCCCATCCGCATCGCCCGGCACGCCTCCGACAGGCGGTCCAGCACCTCCTGCACGCGGTCGCGCCGGACCAGCACCCGGGTCTGCGCGATGCAGCCCTGGCCGCTGATGATGAACGACGTCAACGGCAGCCAGCCGATGTAGGCGTCGAGGTCGGCGTCGTCCAGGAGGATGGCCGCGGACTTGCCGCCGAGCTCCAGGCTGCACCGCCTGAGCTGCTCGGCGCAGAGGGCGCCGATGCGCCGGCCCGCGGCGGTGGAGCCGGTGAAGGCCACCTTGTCCACGCCGGGGTGCCGGACCAGGTGCTCGCCGCTCTCGCGCCCGGCCGGGACGATGCCGACCACGCCCGGCGGCAGGCCGGCCTCGTCGACCAGCTCGGCCAGGATCTGCGCGTCGAGCGGCGTCTCGGGGGCCGGTTTGACGACGACCGCGCAGCCGGCGAGCAGGGCGGGCGCCATCTTGGTCATGGTGAGGAACTGCGGGGTGTTCCACGGCACGATGGCGGCCACGACGCCGACCGGCTCGCGCCGGACGGTGATGGGCGCGAACAGGCCCTGGCGCTCGCTCTCCACGACCAGCGAGTCGCCGAGCCCGGCGTAGTACGACAGCACGGCGTGGGCCATGGGGGCCTGGGCGAGCTGGGAGAAGGCCAGCGTGCAGCCCATCTCGGCGGTGATGGTCTCGGCCATCTCGGCTTGCCTGGCCTCGTACGCGGCGGCGAGCCGGCCCAGCGCCTCGCCCCGCTCCGCCGGTGACATGCGCGGCCACGGGCCGTCGTCGAACGCCTCCCTGGCCGCGGCGACGGCGCGGTCCATGTCGGCGGGCGACCCCTCGGGCGCCCTGCCGACGACCTCCTCGGTGTGGGGGGACACGACCTCGATGACCGCGCCCGTGGCCGGGTCCGTCCAGCCGCCTCCGATGTAGAGCTGGGTGTACTCGCGCACTTCCGCCTCTCCTCACGAAGAGGGGACTCGCGCCGGTCCCCGGTACTGATCCGACCAAACGCTTGCTTGAAATATGGCTACCGGGCGACAATACACCCACCTTGAAACAGGTTCTACCGAGAGCGGCCGGAATCCCGTCCGGAGAGGAACAGCCCATGCGCGCCGCAGTACTTCACGAGCCCGGTGCCGCCCTCGAACTGCGCGACGACGTCACCGTCGCCGGGCCCGACCCGGGCGAGGTCAGGGTCCGCGTCCGGGCCACCGGCGTCTGCCACTCCGACGTGTCGGCGCTCAAGGGCGTCCTGCCCGCCTCGCTGCCCGCGGTGCTCGGCCACGAGGCGGCGGGCGAGGTCGTCGAGACGGGCTCCCAGGTGAGCGGGCTCGCGCCGGGCGACCACGTGCTCCTGTCCTTCATCCCGCCCTGCGGCTCGTGCGCCGACTGCCTGGGCGGCCAGCCGTACCTGTGCATCACGTACGTCCTGGAGGGCTTCACCAAGCCGCGCTTCCGGCTCGGCGACGGCGCCCCGTGCTTCGGCTTCGGCGGGCTGGGCGCGTGGGCCGAGGAGCTCGTCGTCCCGGCCCAGGCCGTCGTCAGGATCGACCCGGACGTGCCGTTCGAGCTCGCGGCGCTGCTGAGCTGCGCGGTCGCGACCGGCGTCGGCGCGGTCATCAACACGGCCCGGGTCGAGGAGGGCGCCTCCGTCGTGGTCATCGGCGCGGGCGGCATCGGGCTGTCGGTCATCCAGGGGGCGCGGCTGGCCGGCGCGGCGACCATCCTGGCCGTGGACCCGATCGAGGCCAAGCACGAGGCGGCCAAGCGCTTCGGCGCCACCCACGCGACGACGCCGGAGCAGATGGAGGCGGTCAAGGGCCTGCTCACCGGCGGGCGCGGCTTCGACCACGCCTTCGAGGCCGTCGGCCGGTCGAGCACCGTCAAGGCCGCCTGGCAGGCCGCCCGGCGCGGCGGCGACGTGGTGGTCGTGGGTGCGGGCGCGGCGGACGACCAGGTCGAGATCGACGCCTTCTCGCTGCTGTTCGACGGCAAGAACATCCTGAGCTCCATCTACGGCTGCTCCGACCTGCGCCGCGACGCCCGGCGGTTCGTGGACCTGTGGCGGGCGGGGCGGCTGGACCTGGAGAGCCTCATCACCCGCCGCATCCGCTTCGAGGACCTGCCGGACGCGGTCCTGGCCCTGGACAAGGGCGGGGACGTGATCCGCCAGGTGGTGCTCTTCGACTGACGCGACCTTTCCGGGAGGGGAGGCCGCCCCGGCAGCTAGAACGAGTTCTACGCTGTCGCGGCGGCCTGCGCGGTCTCCCTCGCCCAGCGGTAGTCGGCCTTGCCGGCGGGTGAGCGCGTCATCCGCTCGACGAACGCGTACGTCCTCGGCACCTTGTAGCCGGACAGGCCGCGGCGGCAGTGGGCGTCCAGCTCCTCGGCCGTGGGCCGGGCACCCTCGCGGGGCTCGACGACCGCGGCGACGCGGCTGCCGAAGCGCTCGTCCGGGATGCCGGTGACCACCGCGTCGAAGACGTCCGGGTGGCCCTTCAGCACGGCCTCGACCTCCTCGGCGTACACCTTCTCGCCACCGGTGTTGATGCACTGCGAGCCGCGCCCGAGGACGGCGATCGCGCCGTCCTTCTCCACGGTCGCCATGTCGCCGGTGAGCAGCCACCGCACGCCCTCGGCGTCGGTGACGAAGGTGCGCGCGGTCTTGCCGGGGTCCTTCCAGTAGCCGAGCGCGATGGGGCCGCTCCTGGCGACCTGCCCGATGACGCCGGACCCCGGCTCGACCGGCCGCAGCCGCTCGTCGAGGACGGTGAGCCCGGGGTCGTTGGCCCGGTAGCGCAGGCCCTCCCCCGATGCGCCGCCGGCCACGCCGGAGGCGGTGTAGCCGGACTCGGTGGAGCCGAAGTTGTCGAGGATCGCCACGTTCGGCAGCAGCCCGGCCAGCCGCTCGCGCACCGGGGCGGACAGCAGCGCGCTGGTCGAGCTGATCACCAGCAGGGACGACACGTCGTGGTCGCCGGCGGCCAGCTCCTCGGCCAGCGGGCGGGCCATGGCGTCGCCGGTGATGTTGATCGTGTTGACCCGGTGGCGGGCGATGGCGCGCAGCACGTCGGCGGCGTCGAACCTGCGGACGTAGCAGACCGTCGCGCCGAGCCACCAGCCGATGAACGTGGCGACCTGCGCCGCGCCGTGGATCAGCGGCGCGACCGGCATCATCACCAGGGGGCCGCCGCCCGTCGCCGCCTCGACGAGCTGCTCCGGGGTCGCGGGGAAGGGCGCGTAGTTGTGCCAGAACGCCCTGAGCAGGTCCTCGACCCGCCACATCACGCCCTTGGGGAAGCCGGTGGTGCCGCCGGTGTAGATGACGAACAGGTCGTCGCCCGAGCGGGGCCCGGGGACGCGCGCCCCCGCCCGCCCCGAGCCGGCCCGCCCGGCCACCGCGTCCTCGTACCTGACCGCTCCGGGCACCGCCCCGCTCTCCACGCCCACCTCGATGAGCCGCCCCGGCCGTTCCGAATCCTCGCCGTCCCCGGCCAGGCCATGGGGCGGCGGGATGCGGGCGAGGGCCGGGGCCACCCGGCCGGCCAGCTCGCCGTCGTACAGCAGCGCCTTCAGCTCCGCGTCGGTGTAGAGGTAGACCAGCTCGTCCTCGACGTAGCGGTAGTTCACGTTGACCGGCACGGCGCGGATCTTGAGCGCGGCGAGGACGGCCGCGATGTGCTCGACGCAGTTGAACATCTGCAGGCCCACGTGGTCGCCCGGCCCGAGGCCGGCGTCGAGCAGGGCGTGGGCGAGCGCGTCGGCCTCGGCGTCGAGCTCGGCGTAGGTGAGCTCGCGGGGCGTGCCGAGCGCGTCGGGGCTGACGAGGGCCCGGCGCCCGCCCATCGCGTCCGCGAGGGCCTCGAACAGGTCGGCGTGGTTGAACTCCATCAGGGCACTCCCCCGTCCGGTGATCGCCATCGCGGGGAACGGGCCGCCGCAGAGCGGCGGCACCGCCGCGCAGCCGCAGACTAACCCTCACCCGCTTGCCTAGCAAGCGCTTGATTGGATTCCATCGGGACGCGGTCCGGCCCGGGCCGGACGACCCGCATGAGGGCCGCGGCGACGACCGTGGCGGCCAGCAGTCCCGCGCCCAGCAGGAACGCCCATCGGGCGGCGGCCACGTGCCCGGCGCCCGCCCAGCCGGACCCGGCGGCCAGGGCGCGCAGGTAGACGCCGCCCAGGACGGCGGTGCCGAGCGTCGAGCCGGCCTGCTGGACCGCGTTGAGCAGCCCGGCGGCCGACCCCGTCTCGTGCGGCCGGACGCGGGACAGGGCGGCGGTGAAGAACGGGGTGGTGAACAGCCCGTTGCCGGCGCCCGCGACGGCCAGGCCGGCCGCGACGATCCCGAGGGTCGCGGCGGTCGCGGACGGCCGGTAGGCGATCACGGTGACCGCCAGGCCGGTGAGCATGACGGCCGGCCCGGCGAACATCACCCGCCGCCCGTACCGGGGCACCAGGCTCGCGCCGGCCACCCAGGAGGCGAGCCCCATGGCCGCCGACCAGGGCAGCAGGGCGAGCCCGGCGGTCAGCACGTCCTGCCCGAGGCCGAGCTGGACCTCCAGGACGACCACCAGCGACAGGCCGTTCATCGCCGCGAAGAACAGGGCCGAGGTGGCCAGCGCGGCCGGGAAGCCGCGGTCGCGGAACAGGCTCGCCTCCACCAGCCCGGCGCGCCCGGCCCGCGCCCGGCGGCGCTGCTGGAAGGCGAAGCCCACGAGGAGGGCGACGCCCGCGACGGCCATGGCCCAGCCCCGCGCCGGCCCGCCGGCGGCGTCCCCCTGGATGAGGGGGAAGACGACCAGGCCGGTGCCCAGCGCCGCGAGCACGGTCCCCGTCCCGTCGAGCCTGGGCCGCGCCGCCCCCGCGGACGCGGCCCGTGTGGTCCCGTCGGACGCCTTCCGCGTGGTCCCCCCGGACGCCTCGCGGGCCGCCTCATCCGGCGTCCTCCGGCCCGGCAGCAACGGGACGGCGGCGAGCACGGCGGCGGCGAGCGGCAGGTTGACCAGGAACGCCGCCCGCCACGACGACCCGAACAGGTCGGCGTGCGTGAGCACGGCGCCGAGGACGGGCCCGGCGACGGCCGCCAGCCCCATCACCGGCCCGATGCTCCCCATGGCCCTGGCCAGGTCGCGGCCGTCGAACATCGCCCGGATCAGCCCGATGGTCTGCGGGATGACCAGCGCCGCGGCGGCCCCCTGGACCGCGCGCAGGCCGACGAGCGTCCCCACGCCGGGCGCGAGGGCGCAGGCCGCCGACGCCAGCGCGAACCCGGCCACGCCCAGTGCGAACACCCGCCGCCGCCCGGCCAGGTCGCCCAGCCGGCCGCCGGTGATCAGCAGCACGGCGAACGGCAAGGTGTAGGCGGCGTTGAACCAGGGGATGGCGGAGGCGTCCCCGCCCAGGTCGGCGTGGACGACCGGCGCGGCGACCGTGACGATCGTCGCGTCCAGCAGGTTCATGGCCTCGGCGACCAGCAGCGCGACCAGCCCGGCCCAGCGCCGGCGGCGGGCCGGGTCGCCATGACGGAGGGTGTCGTGGCGGAGGCTGTCGGGGTGGAGGCTGTCGGGGTGGAGGCCGCCAGGGTGGGGGCCGCCAGGGTGGTGGGGCATCGCTCTCCCTCTTCCTTCCTCAGGTTTGCTCTCTTCGTGCGGGAACAGGGTCGGCCGGACATGCGAGGACCTTCCAGCCGAGCGACGCCAGGTGCGGATTTCCGCCATGAGCGGTCCGAATGTGAGGAATCCTGGTCATATGGATGACGTGGATCGCGCCCTGGTGCACGCCCTGCACATCGACGGCCGGGCCCCCTTCAGCCGGGTCGCCGAGGTCCTGGACGTGTCGCCGCAGACGGTGACGCGGCGCTACCGGCGGCTGCGCCGCGAGGCGGGGCTGCGCGTGGTGGGCCTGGCCGACCACGGCCGCTCCGGGCACACCCAGTGGGTGGTCCGCCTGAGCACGACCCCGGCCGCCGCCCGGCCCCTGGCGCACTCGCTGGCCCGCCGCGCCGACACCTCCTGGGTCAAGCTCACCTCCGGCGGCACGGAGATCTTCGCGATGGTCCACGCGCCCGACGCGACCAGCCCGCCCCTGCTCCACGACGTCCCCCGGCGGTCCGGCATCACCGCGGTCTCGGCCCACTGCGTGCTCCACACGTACCTGGGCGGGCCCGCCGCCTGGCACGGACGCCTCCAGACCCTCGACCCCGGGCAGCGGGAGCTGCTGCGCCCCGCCCTGCCGCCGGCCGTCGCCGGTCCGCCCCGGCTGACCGAGGGAGACCACGCGCTGATCGACGCGCTGCGCCACGACGGCCGGGCGCCCCACGCCGACCTGGCCGCCGTCACCGGCTGGTCCCAGGCCACGGTGGCGCGCCGCCTGGCCGACCTGCGCGCCCGCGGCGCCCTGTTCTTCGACGTGGAGATCGACGCCTCCGCGTACGGCGTCACGACCCAGGCCCTGCTGTGGATGGCGGTCGCGCCCGGCGACCTGGACCGGGTGGCCACCGCCCTGGCCGGCCACCACGAGCTGGCCACCGTCATCGCCACGACCGGGAGCACCAACCTGCTCGCCTGCGCGCTGTGCTCCGGCCCAGCCGACCTGCACCGGTACCTCGTCCACCGGCTCGGCGCCCTCGACGGCGTACGGACGCTGGAGACCGCTCCCGTCCACGCCACCCTCAAGGCGGCCGGCCACCTCCCCGCCGACGGGACGCGTTTGGCCCGGACAGGGTGGGCAGGTGCGTGAGGCAAGCAGCGGCGAGAGGCGAGGAGGTGCGGCATGGCCGAGCAGCAGGACGTGATCAGCGTGCTGGTGACCGACCACCGCGAGGTGGAGCAGATGTTCGCGGAGCTGGACACGATGATCGGCGCCATCGACGAGCGGCCGAAGACCCTGGCCGAGCAGGTCGTCATCGAGCTCGTCCGCCACTCGGTGGCCGAGGAGGCGTACCTGTACCCGGCGGTGCGCAAGTTCGTCGAGGGTGGCGACGAGCTGGCCGACCACGAGATCGCCGAGCACGCCGAGGCCGAGGAGACCATGAAGCGGCTGGAGGCGCTGGAGCCCGGCGACGAGGACTTCTGGCCGGTCATGGAGAAGCTGATGCGGGAGATTCGCCACCACGTCCAGGAGGAGGAGAACGACCTGTTCCCGAAGCTGCGGGCGTCCTGCCCCGCCGAGGAGCTCACCGAGCTGGGGGCCAAGGTCGAGCGGGCCAAGAAGGTGGCGCCCACCCGCCCCCATCCGTCCGCGCCGGACACGCCGCCGTTCAACAAGCTGCTGGCGCCCGGGGCGGGCCTGGTCGACCGCCTGAGGGACGCCCTCACCGGCCGCGGCAAGTCCTGACCTGACCGGCCCGGGGGGCACCCCCGGCCGGCACGTCCCGAACCGGGACATCTATAGTCCCGGTATGCACATGGGTGAAGGAGTCGAGTGGGGCCTGCACTGCTGCGTGACCCTGGCCTGGCTGCGTGAGGAGGGGCCGGTGTCGATCCGCCGGCTGGCCGCCTGGTTCGACCTGCCGCAGGAGTACCTGAAGAAGCGCCTGCAGGCCCTCACCCGGGCCGGCATCCTGGCCTCCACGCCGGGGGCCAGGGGCGGCTTCTCCCTGGCCCGGCCGCCGGAGCGGATCACGCTCATGGACGTCGTCACCGCCCTGCAGGGCCCGCTGGAGCCGTTCCGCTGCGACGAGATCCGGCAGCGGGGCGTGGGCGGCGAGGGCGCCGGGAGCGAGTTCGCCCGCCCGTGCGGGATCGCGACCGCGATGCGCCGCGCCGAGCTGGCCTGGCGGCGGGAGCTGGCCGCCCAGACGATCGCCGACCTGATGGCGCACGCCCCGGTGGGGGCCGAGCGCACCCGCCGCAACTACAGCCGCATGACCGGCTGACCCTCCTCAAGAAGCGCCACCGCCCCAGACCCTCGTCCCCGCAGAGAGGAAATCGGGATGTCTGATGTCCTGGTTACGTCCCCCCACGGCCTCCGCCGGACGCTGATCCTGGCGCTCGGCACGTTCGCCGTCGGCACCGACGCCTACGTCGTGGCCGGGTTTCTGCCGGCCATGGCCCGCTCCCTCGGCGTCTCCGAGAGCGCCGCCGGGCAGAGCGCCACCGCCTTCGCCGTCACCTACGCCGTGCTCTCCCCCGTCCTGGCCACGCTCACCTCCCGCGTCCCGCGCCGCCCGCTGCTGGTCGGCGCGCTGCTGCTCCTCGCGCTGGCCAACCTCGGCTCGGCGCTCGCGCCCGGCTACGCGGCGCTGATGGCCACGCGCGTGGCGGCCGCCGCCGGCGCGGCCGTCTTCACGCCGAACGCGGGGGCGGTCGCCGCCGCGCTGGTCGCGCCGGAGCGGCGGGCCCGCGCGCTGGCCGTGGTGGTGGGCGGCCTGACCGTCGCCACCGCCGTCGGCGTCCCCCTCGGCAACCTCGCGGGCCGGCTGCTGGACTGGCGCTCGGCCCTCGGGCTCGTGGCCGCGCTCTGCCTGCTCGCCGCGGCCGGGGTGCGCGCCGCCCTGCCGCCGCTGCCGGGCCACCCGCGGGTGCCGCTGCGCGAGCGCCTGGCGACCCTGCGCCGCCCCGGCGTGGTGGCCGTGCTGCCGCTGACCGCGCTCGGCCTGGCCGGCAGCTACGGGTTGTACGCGTACACCGTCCCGCTGCTGCGCGCCCTCGGCGCGGGACCGTCCGCGGAGACCTGGCTGCTGGTCGTGTACGGCGCCGGGGCGGTGGCCGGGAACGCCGTGGCGGGCACGGCGGTGGACCGGCGCGGCCCGATCCCGGTCCTCGCCAC
This sequence comes from Nonomuraea roseoviolacea subsp. carminata, assembly GCF_024172185.1. Taxonomy (GTDB): domain Bacteria; phylum Actinomycetota; class Actinomycetes; order Streptosporangiales; family Streptosporangiaceae; genus Nonomuraea; species Nonomuraea roseoviolacea. The sequence goes on along the minus strand of NZ_JAMZEC010000001.1, from coordinate 7,851,252 downwards.
CGGGTACGCGGCGATCGCCCTCTCGCTGGCCGCACTCGCCGCGCTGGCCTCGCTCACCTCGGCCGGGCACGCCGGCGTGACGTGGCTCCCGCTGACCGCGCTGTTGATGGCGGCGTGGGGCGCGAGCACCTGGTCGCAGACCCCGGCGCAGCAGGTGCGGCTGATCGCGGCGGCGCCACGGGAGACCGCCGTGGTCGTCGGGCTCAACGCCTCCGCGATGTACGCGGGCATCGCCCTGGGGACCGCCCTCGGCGGCGCCCTGCTCCCCGCGGGCCCGGCCGTCGCGCTCGCCGTCCACGCCGCCCTGGCCGTGGCGTCCCTCGGGTACCTGCTCGCCACGCGCCGCCACCGCTGAACGCCCTATGATCTCGCCGTCGATCACCAGTGGCGCGGAAAAACGCCCGGCATTAGGTTTGTATGCCGACAGATGCAGACACATGAGGAGAATTTCGTGGCCGACGAGGCGCCTCTCCCCAGGATCGACATCACCAGGCCGCACCAGGCGCGGGTGTGGAATTACTGGCTGGGCGGAAAGGACAACTACCCGGTCGACCGCGAACTCGCCGCGCAACTGCGCGAGGTCTATCCGGGCATGGAGGACATCGCCCGGCACACCCGGGCGTTCCTGGGGCGTGCGGTGCGTTATCTCGCCGAAGAGGCAGGAATCCGGCAATTTCTGGATATCGGGACGGGGTTGCCGACCGTGGACAACACCCACGAGGTCGCGCAGCGGGTCGATCCGAGCTGCCGCATCGTGTACGTCGACAACGACCCCCTCGTGCTCGTCCACGCCCAGGCGCTGCTCACCAGCCACCCCCTCGGCGCCTGCGACTACATCGAGGCCGACGTGCGCGACCCGGACACGATCCTGGACTTCGCGGCCAAGACTCTGGACCTCACCCGGCCGACCGCGCTCATGCTCCTCGGCGTGATGGGCACGATCTTCGACGACGACCACGCGTACCGGCTGGTCGGGCACCTGATGGACGCGCTGGCCCCGGGCAGCTACCTGGTGTTCGAGGACGGCACCAACACGGTCAACCCCGACGCCGCCGCCGAGGCCGAGCGCCTGCGCGACGAGGGCAAGGTCTACTCCTACCGGCTGCGCACCCCCGGCGAGATCGGCCGGTTCTTCGACGGGCTGGAGCTGGTGGAGCCGGGCATCGTGTCGGTGTCGCGCTGGCGGGTCGAGGCGGGCGTGTTCGGCGTGCCGGACGAGGTGGACGCCTTCTGCGGCGTGGGCCGCAAGCCGTAGCCGGGCGTCCGGCCCCGCCCCGTCAGGCCATGTTCCGCCAGGCCATGTCCCGTCAGGCCATGGCGGCGGCGAGCATCCGCAGGATGGCCGGCGTCGCCGCCGAGGGCCGCGCGTGCAGCACGAGCTGGTCCAGCAGATGCTGGTACGGCAGGGCGTCCTGCCTGCGGGTGAGGTACTGCGCCCCGGCGATCTGCTCCAGGTAGACGACGTCGTCCAGCTCGGCGGGCGCGAAGCGCAGCACCGTGACCGGGCCGACGCCGCCGACGGGGCCGCCGGAGCTGAACGTGAGCACCTGGATCGTGACGTGCGGCAGCTCGGCCAGCGTCGCGAGGTGTTCGAGCTGGGCACGCATCGTCTCGGGCGGGGCCACCTCGCGGCGCAGGGCGCCCTCGTCGATCACCGCCCACACCTTGGGCGGGGCGGCCGACCTGAGGATCTGCTGGCGGCGCATGCGCACCTGGACCCGGCGCTCGACCTCCTCGACCGGCTCCCGCTCGCGTCCCTGCTGGATCACCGCGCGGGCGTAGTCCTCGGTCTGCAGCAGGCCGGGCACGTACTGGATCTCGTACGTGCGGATCAGCGAGGCGTCGCGCTCCAGCCCGAGGTAGTCCTCGAACCAGTAGGGCACCACGTCGCGGTAGTCCTGCCACCAGGCGGGGGCGTTGGCCTGCTCGGCCATCGCCAGCAGCGTCGCGCGCTCGGCCTCGTCCGCGCCGTACAGGGTGAGCAGGTCGGCCACGTCGCGCAGCTTGAACCCGGTCCGGCCGAGCTCCAGACGGCTGATCTTGGAGTGGGAGCCCCTGATGAGGTACCCGGCCTCCTCACGGCTGATGTTGCGCGCCTCCCGCAGCCGGCGCAGGTGCGCGCCGACCAGGATGCGCAGCGCGGTCGGCCCGGAATGGCGGGGAATTCTGCCCGGAATTCCGGTGTCCGGGACTCCGGCCACGTCGCCCCTGTCCCGAGCAGTCGACATAATGCTCCAAAATTAGCAAATCGCAGCAGTCAGACCGATCCATCCTGCCACGCCTTCGGGCCGCATGCCATTTCCCCGCCCACGCGCATTCCACCCCAATCCCCGCATCCGCCACGACTGTGCCATCGGCGAAATCGGACTTTTAGCCATTTATCCCGGAAAAGCTCGCACGATCTTCCGCTTTGCGGCTTGTGCCCGGGCTTCGTGGACGACTCCGCGACCGTTACAGGGGACACGCCGCAAAACCGCAGGCCATCCCGTATCTCCCGCCGACATCGCGCGGGCCGTCACCGGGATGCGACCTTCGATCTGTCCTTCGCCTCGCCTCTGATCAGGCACGACGGCCCGACCGGGGCGATGGACCGATTGGAGTGGAGATGCCCCGACCCACCGCGCGGACGATCAAGGCGGCGACGGCCGTGAGCGCACTGGCCTCACTCGTGGCCCTGGCGGGACCGGCCGAGGCGGCCTCGGCCCGCCCGCCGCTGCCCACCCGCACGGACACGGCCTTCCAGAACGAATGCCTCACCGCCCACAACGCCTACCGTGCGCGCCACGGGGCGCCGAACCTCACGACCGACCAGGCGCTCGTCGCCTACGCCAAACAGCGGGCCGACCAGATAACCCGCTACGACGGCCTGGAGGGCGCACGCAGTCAGCCGGCGTCACGGCAGTACGGCCAGAACGTCCACTGGTACCGGTCCTTCACGCCGGGCCGGACGGCGTCCTGCACGGCCGCCGTCAAGAGCTGGTACGACAGCGGACGCACCTACGACTTCGCCCACCCCGGCTTCTCCACGCGCACGGGCTCCTTCACCCAGGTGGTCTGGAAGGGCACGACCAAGGTCGGCTGCGCCCAGGCCACGGGACAGGGGCCGAGCGCGTACGAGACGTACGTCGTGTGCGCGTACAAGGCTCCGGGCAACGTCACGGGCCGCTACCGGGAGAACGTCCTGCCGCAGAGGTGACCCCGCCTGCCGGCCCGCCCGGGGGGAGCGCCCGTCCGCAGGGGCGGGCGCCTTCCCACCTCCAGGGGCGCGCGCCGTCCCACCTCCAGGGGCGAACGCCCGCGCTCTCCCCCACCCGCTTTCTCCCCTTACCTGCGGCCCCCTCCCTCAGCCGCCCGCCATCCCCCCGCGGCCGCCGCTCATCGGAGCCGTGACGCCGGGCTCAGGGGTGTTCCTGGAGGTAGCGCTTCCAGGTGATGACGCCGGTAGGGGTCTCGCGGGTGGTGAGGTGGCCGCCGCGGAGGGCGGCGCCCAGCCTTCCGGGAAGCCGGAGCCGCACGACGGGCCGCCGCGACCGGCGCGCCGCGAGCCACTGCCGAGCCGCCTCCTCCAGGCTGAGGACCTCGGGGCCGCCGAAGTCCTCCGTACGGCCGCTCGGCCCCTCCCCCGTCCGCCCGACGAGCCGACCCGCCACGTCCCGGACGTCCACCGGCTGCGCCGCGACTCCCGGGTCGACGACCAGCACCCCCGCCCGGGCCACCGTCGCGAACGCCTGGGCCACGAACTCGTGGAACTGTGCGGCCCGCACGACCGACCACGGCACCCCGCCCGCCCGCACGACCTCCTCGGTGCGCACCTTCGTACCGAAGTAGCCCCAGGGCACCCGGTCCGCCCCGATGATCGAGGTGTAGAGCAGGTGACCCACACCCGCGTCCCGGGCCGCCGCGCACAGCCGCCGTGTGCCCTCCACCTCGACCTGTTCGGTGTACCTCCCCTTGTACGGCGCCGACGCCAGGTGGATCACCGTGCCGGCGCCGTCCAGCGCCTCGGCCAGCCCCCGCCCGGTGGTCAGGTCCGCCACCACCCACGTCGCGCCGCCGCCCGAGCGCGGGGCGCGGCTCATGGCCCGCACCTCGTACCCGGCCTCGACGAGCTTCGGCACCACGGCCCTGCCCAGCCGGCCGGTCGCGCCGGTCACCAGGACGGTCTCGCTCACGCGCACTCCTTCCCGAGCGTCCTCGATCGCGTCGTCAGGACCCCCACGCTAGGAGGCGGGCCCGCCGCCCCCGGAGCCGCCCCGGGCCTGGGCATCCGGGCCCGAGGACCCGGCCTCACCGTCCGGCGCAGGGACCCGACTCACCATCCGAGCCCGGGGACTCGGCCTCACGCGTCGTCGGCGTCCAGGGCGGCGACGAGGCCGAGCAGGCCCGTGACCAGGTCGTCCCCCAGGCGCCGCCAGGCCGCGGCGGCCTCCACCGCCCCGACGCGGCCCGCCGCCCGCCCGGCCGCCAGGTCCGTCTCCAGTTCGGCGCACATGTGCACGACGAGCTGGCGCGTCATGGCCTCCCGGCGGGCGGTCGCACCGGGCTCGGCCCAGGACTCCCGGCCGCCGCGTCCTGCCCGCGCGGTCCCCTCCGCCCGCTCCGCGTGCACCACCGCCCGTTCCGCGTGCACCACCGCCCGTTCCGCGTGCACGGCCGCCCGTTCCGCGTGCATGGCGTCGTACAGGCGGCGCAGGGACGGCGTCTCCAGGTGCACCCGCACGGCGTGCTCCCGCAGCGCGGGCTCGACCGCGATCTGGGCGAGGAAGCGCGCGTACCAGGACGGCGTGCCGAGCGCGATCTGGTGCTCCACGCGGGGCAGCACGGCACAGCGGAGCCGGTCGCGCGGCGACATCCGCGCGGGGTCGCCGAGCGCGGTCATCATGGCCAGCCGGTGCCGTTCGATCGCCGCGGCGTGCTCGGCCAGGACGGCCTCGATGAGGGCGTCGCGCCCGGCGAAGTGGTACTGCACGGCGGAGTTGTTGCGCTGCCCGGCGGCCTCGCCGATCTGCCGGATGGACACGCCGGCGAGGCCGCGGGTGGCGTAGAGCCGCTCGGCCGCGCGCATGATGAGGCGCCGCGCGGCGGCCGAGCGGGGCGAGCTCACACCGTCCGCCTGCCCGTCACCGGGGGACGCGCCGCGTCACCAGGCGACCCAGACGTTCTCCAGGCCGCCCGACAGCAGCCCGGTGCGCAGGCGCAGGGCCTCGGCGCCGTCGCGCAGGCGCAGGCCAGGCAGCCGGCGGACCAGCGTGCCGAGCACGACCTGCAGCTCCAGGCGGGCCAGTGGCTGGCCGAGGCAGTAGTGCGGGCCGGCGCCGAAGGTGAGGTGCTGGTTGGCGTTGTCCCGGTGCGGGTCGAACCGCTCGGGGTCGGCGAACTTGCGCGGGTCGCGGTTGGCGGCGGGACGGCACGGGATGAGCGTGCTCCCGGCGGCCACCTTCACTCCGGCGATGTCCAGGTCCTCGCCGGCGACGCGGGGGAAGCCGACCACGCTGAGCGTGCTGTCGAGGCGCAGCACCTCCTCGACCGTGCCGGGGACGAGGCCGGGGTCGTCGATGACCGCCTGGTAGCGCTCGGGCTCGGCCAGGAGCATGGCGACCATGATGGCGATCATGTTGGAGGTGGTCTCGTGCCCGGCCAGCAGCAGCGCCCGCACGGTGGCGATCAGCTCCTCGTGGCTGAGCCGGCCGTCCTCGCTGTCGGAGATCTGGGTCAACTCGCTGAGCAGGTCGTCGCCGGGCTCGGCGCGCCGCGCGTCCACCAGGGCGGAGACGTACGCGTCGAACTCCTCGTACGCCTGCTGCACCTCCTCCTGCGTGTGGCGGGTGAGGGTGAGCATGACCCGCGACCAGTGCGCGAACCTGTCCTGGTCCTCGGCCGGAGCGCCGACCAGGGCGCAGATGACCCGCACCGGCAGCGGCAGGCCCAGCCGGACCGAGAGGTCGGCCGGTGACCCGGCGGCCAGCAGGTCGTCGACCAGCTCGTCGCACATGGCCTGCACGCGGGGCCGCCACGCCTCCATCCGGCGGATGGTGAAGGAGGGGCTGAGCAGCCGCCGCCACCGGCGGTGGCCCTCGCCCTGGGTGATGGTCATGGTGTTGCGGGCGAACAGGCCGCCGTCCTGCGTGGTCGCGATCCGCGCGGCGTCCTGGCCGCCGCGCCGGAAGCGGGGGTCGGTGAGCAGGGCGCGCACGTCGTCGTAGCGGGTGACGAGCTGGGCGGTGTCGCCGCTGGGCAGCCGGACGTGCGCCACGGGGCACTTCTCCTGCAGCTCGCCCCACTCGCGCGGCGGGCGCAGGGCCTCCTCCCGGTCGAAGGGGTAGGTGGGCACGGACTCGGTCATGACGCCCCCTCAAGTCGATGTCGGGTCGATCTTGACGCTAAGGCAGCCGCCTTAATAAGGCAATCGCCTTAACCGGAGAAAATCGTTTCGATCGAGTTCGGGGCGCGTACGGTATGATCACGCTGGCCGGCAGAGCGCCCAGCGGACACGAGGAACGATGTCGAGCATCAAAGAGGTCGCCCGCCTCGCCGGGGTCTCCGTCGGCACCGTCAGCAACGTGCTCAACCGTCCCGAGCTGGTGGCCCAGGAGACGCGGCTGCGGGTGCAGGCGGCTGTGGCCCAGCTCGGCTACGTGCGCAACGGCTCGGCGCGCCACCTGCGCGCGGGCCGCAGCCGGACCATCGGCGTGGTGGCGCTCGACCTGTCCAACCCGTTCGTCATCGACGTGCTGCGCGGCGTGGAGGCCGCGGCGGAGACCGCCGACCTCAACGTCATGGTCGTCAACAGCAGCAAGGACGCCGCGCGCGAGGCGCGGCTGCTGGAGATGTTCGAGGAGGAACGGCCCTTCGGCGTGCTGATCACCCCGGTGAACGCCGAGGGACAGGACCGGCGGCTGGGCCGGCTCGTGGCGCGCGGCATCCCGGTGGTGGTGTTCGACAACTCCTCGCGGCAGGGCCGGGGCTGCGCGGTCGCGGCCGACGACGTGCTCGGCGGCCGGCTGGCCGGGCTGCACCTGCGGGAGCGGGGGCATCGCCACATCGCGTTCGCGGGCGGGCCGTTCACCGTCCGCCAGGTGGAGGAGCGTCACCAGGGGCTGGCCGGCGCGATGACGCCCGGCGACCGGCTGACCGTCATCCCGCTGCCGGACCTCACCGTCGCCACCGGCCGCACCGCCGGCGAGCAGGTCGCCGGCCTGTCCCGCGCCGACCGTCCCACGGCGGTCTTCTGCGCGAACGACCTGGTTGCGCTGGGCGTGCTCCAGGAGCTGACGCGGCACGGCCTGCGGGTGCCGGACGACGTGGCGATCCTCGGCTACGACGACATCGACTTCGCCGCGGCTGCGGCCGTGCCGCTGTCGTCGATCCGGCAGCCGCGCGAGCAGCTCGGCCACACGGCCGCGCTCATGCTCCTGGAGGAGGCCAACCAGCCGGACTTCCACGAGCACCGCCAGGTCATCTTCCAGCCCGACCTGGTCGAGCGGGCGTCCACCGCCCGCGCCCGCTGACGCTTCCCATGAGCCCAGCGGCTCCGACATGCCCGGCGGCGGTCAGGCCGCCGCGCCCAGCGGGGACGCGGCCGTCCGCGCCAGCACGGCGCGCGCCACCGCGTCCGCCTGTCCCGGCAGGGCGGCGTCGTCCTCCGGGCGGGCGGTGTGGTCCTCGGGACGCGCGGTCACGGCTGTCCACGGCCCGAGGGCGAAGCGGCGGGGATGGGCGTCGCCCGCCGCGGTGACGAGCCCGCGGTCCGCCGCCCGTACGTCCAGGAGACCCGTCGTCTCCCGGCACTCGCCCCGGGCGCGCAGTGCGGCGATCAGCGGGTCGACGGCGCGGCTCAGGCCCGGCCCGGGCAGTCGCGCCTCGACCAGGGCACGCGCGCCGACCGCGCCCGGGACGGTCGCGCCGGACGCCCGCCAGGAAGCGGTGCGTTCGTCCTGGTCCACCCGCATGCCGGCGCCGAGGAACGTGACCACGCCCGCCCGGGCCAGCGCCCGCAGCTCGGCCAGCCGCGACACGGGCGGGCCGCCCGCCAGGAAGCCGCACAGCCGCTCGAACCACGGATCGGGCTCGCGGCCGGCCAGGACGGCCCGGGCGGAGAGCACGCCGTGGACCAGCGCCAGGTCGGCGCTGTGGCCGGGGTCGGCGCGGCGTTCCAGCCCGGCGGCCAGGTAGCCGTGCATCCACCGTTGCAGCCCGGCGAGGTCGCCGAAGCGCATGCCGTGCAGCGGCCGGTCCAGCCGGTCCAGGTTGAGCCGGTCGGCGAAGCGCGGCACGGACCTGGTGACCAGTGCCCGCATCTCCTTGCCGCCCCATTCGGCCTGCTCGAAGGCGGCCTCGAAGGCGTCCCAGCCGACGCGGGTGCGCTCCGGGTGGGCGGTGAACAGCTCGTGGTAGTACGCGTACGCCAGCTCCTTGCCGACGGCGCGCCGCAGCTCCTCCGGCGGGGTGTCGCGGGTGACGAACCGGGGCAGGGCGGGCGGCCTGGCCAGGCGGTGGCCGGGGCGGGCCTGGTGGGGCACGCCGCGGCGCGAGCCCACGTACAGGAGCGGCTCGTCGCCGCTGGGCAGGTAGACGGGTTCGCCGCCGCGCCCGCCGGCGAACCGGCCGCCCCGCTCGGAGACGAGCAGTGCCAGCAGCCGCGTGAACGCCGAACCGGCGCCGCGCACCAGCACCGGCTCGCCCGCCGGGAGCAGGCCCGGGTCGGGGTCGGCGGCCTGGCCGGCGGGCACGTACAGGAGGCCGTGACGGGCGGCGAACAGGGCCTGCTCCGCCTCGGCGGGCGACGGCGGCGCGCCGTGGTCGCCCAGCGCCAGCACCACCGCGTCGGCCTCCAGCCGGGTCCCGCCGGACAGCTCCACCCGCTGCCGGCCCGCGCCGCCGGTGAGCCCGGCCGCGCGTTCCCGGTGCAGGTGGACGCGGACGGGGCCGGGCGTCGCTCGCGCGGCCCGTTCGAAGGCGTGGGAGGGGTACGGGTCCACGACGTGGACGTCCAGGCCGTCGCCGGACGGCTCGGGGAGGCGGGCGCGGAGCCGCCGCACCACGCACGCGCCCGCCGGCCCGGCGCCGACCACCACGACCGTGCCGGCGCGCCCCCTGTCCCCTCCCGCACAGCCCTGCTTCATGATCACGAAGCTACGCGCCACGTCGGGCATTGTCAATATTTCCTACCTGATATGCATGCATTACGGGACGGCGCGGTTCTCCCAGGCCCAGGCGGCGATCTCGACACGGTTGCGGGCGCCGAGCTTGGCCAGCACGGCGGCGATGTGCCCCTTGACCGTGCTCAGGGAGATGGACAGCTCGGCGGCGATCTCCTGGTTGGTCCGCCCCCGGGCGACCGCCCGCACCACCTCGGCCTCACGCTCCGACAGCGCCCGTACGGGCCTGCGCCGGGGGCCGTCGCCGGTGCCCGCGAGGCGGCTCAGCAGCCGCAGCGTGACCGACGGCGAGATGAGCGCGTCCCCGGCGTGCGCCGCCCGCACGGCCTCGACCAGGAGGGCGGGGCCCGCGTCCTTCAGCACGAACCCGGCCGCCCCGCCGAGCAGCGCCCCGTGGACGTACGCGTCCAGGTCGAACGTCGTCACGACCACCACCCGCAGCGGGTCCGGAACACCGGGGCCGGCCAGGGCGCGGGTGACGGCGACGCCGTCGAGACGGGGCATCTGCACGTCCACGAGGCACACGTCGGGGCGCAGCTCGCGGGCCAGCGCGACCGCCTCCTCGCCGTCGGCGGCCTCGGCCACCACGGTGATGCCCGGCTCGTCCTCCAGGATGATGCGCAGGCTGGCGCGGACCATCGCCTGGTCGTCGGCCAGCAGCACCCTGATCGTCATGGGGGCCTCCGGGCGGTGACGGGCGGGGTGGCCATCAGCGTCCTCGCGCGGGAAGGGGCAGGGTGGCCCGGACGGCCCAGCCATCGCGCTGCGGGCGCGGGCCGGCGGTGAGCGAGCCGCCGAGGGCATCCAGGCGTTCCCGCATGCCGATCAGGCCGTACCCGCCGCCTCGCACGCCGCCCCAGGAGCCTCCGCCCGCGCCGCCCCGGCGGAGGCGGCGGGCGGGGGCGGGCGGGGCGTCGTCGGCCACCTCGACGGCGATCGTGTCGTCGTCCTCGGTGACGGTGACCGAGACGGAGCGGGCGTGGGGGGCGTGGCGGGAGACGTTCGTGAGGGCCTCCTGGACGATCCGGTAGACGGTGGTGGCGACCTCGGGCGGCCATCCCGGCTCGCCCTCGGGGAGGCGGAAGCGTACCGGGGGGCCGGTGAAGCGCCGCACCAGCTCGCCGATCCGGTCGTCGCGGTGGGACACGGCGGCGGGCGCCGGCGCCGCGGACTCCGGAGAGGGGGCGCCGTCGCGCAGGAGGCCGACGACGCGGCGGGCCCCGGCGAGCGCGTCGGAGCCGGCGGCCTCGATGCCGGCCAGACAGACGTCCACCCGGTCGGGGCTCCGGCGGGCCACCAGCCGGGCGGCCTGGGTCTGGAGCACCACGCTGGTGACGTGGTGGGCGACGACGTCGTGCAGCTCCCTGGCCAGCCGGAGGCGCTCGTCCCGGCGTACCCGCTCCATGGCGGCCCGGCGGCGGGCGTGCAGCAGGCGCGTCCCCAGCCCGAGGCCGGCGGCGGCGAGCCAGGCCAGGCCGTACAGCTCGGCCACGGTCGCGTGCGCGGCGGAGGTGGCGAACGCGAGCACCGCCAGGGCGAGCCCTCCCGCCGCGACCGCGCCCGCCCGCCGCCACGGGAGCGCCCGGACGGCGGAGCCGGTGAGGACGGCCAGGGCGAGCGCCATGGCCGGGCCGGGCTCGGCGGGCAGGTGCGCGAGGCGGGCGGTCAGGACGGCCGCCGTGGCGACGGCCAGGCCCGCGGCGGCCGCCCGGGCGCGGTTCCCGCGGCGCAGCAGCGCGATGACGCACACCACCGTCCCGGCGGCGCACCCGAACCACCACGCGCCACCGCCCCAGCTCTGCGCGATCCGGTACGCCACGTAGACCGGCGTCAGGGCGAACACCGCCGCGAGGCCCGCGTCCGTCACCGCCCGGCGACGCTCATGGACCGCCCGCTCCCGCACGCCCTCCCAGCCCGCCACGCCCTCGCCCGGCCCCTCCGGACGGGCGGACCCGTCACGACCCGAGCCCCCTGGAGGGGCGGACTCCTCACGGCCGGAACCCTCCGAACGGGCCGACGCGTCACCGACCGGATCCGCCGACCGGGCGCACACGTCACGGCCGGAACCCTCCGGCCAGGCCGGCGCATCACGACCCGAGCCCTCCGGACGGGCGAACGCATCACGGCTCAAGCCCTCCGGCCGGGCGGACGCGTCGCGGCCCGGGCGATCGGGCCTCGGCCGATCGAGGAAGGGGTCGCCGGGCTGCGGGGAGGTGGGGCCGAGGTCGTCCGGGGCGGGCACGGCGTTCAGGTTAGAGACTCCCGGCCGGGCGTCCTACCGGCCGAAAGTACGATCCTCAGAGATATTCCTTGACACGAATATTCGTCACGAGGCATACTTCTCGGCATCGACGCACTCCTCGCCGCCCTGGCCGACCCGGCCCGGTGGCGGCTCGTGAACCTGCTGGCCGAGCGGCCCCGCCCGGTCGGCGTCCTCGCGCAGCTCGCCGAGGCGCGCCAGCCGCAGACCACCAAGCACCTCCAGACCCTGCAGCGCGCCGGGCTCGTCACCTCCCAGCGCAGCGGCCAGCGCCGCGTCTACGCGCTCCGGCCCGAGCCCCTGCGGGAGCTGGCGGCCACGCTGGGCCGGCTCGCCGACACCGCCGACCAGACCGGCGGCCCGCGCGAGACGTACGACCGCTACGGAGCGAGCCTCCAGGCGGAACGGCTCGCCGCGGACGAGCCCGGGTGGGCCGACGGGCGCTCGTTCAGGTTCGCCCGGTCGCTGGCGGGCCGGCCCGAGCTGGTCTGGCGCCACCTGACCGAGACGTCGCTGCTCGCCCGCTGGTGGACACCCGAAGACCTGCGCGTCTCCGAGCTCGTGTTCGACGCGCGGCCGGGCGGCCGGATCGTCCTGGAGTACCGCGACGCCGAGGACGCCGACGGCTCCGACCAGGTCGCCGGACGCGGGGAGGGGGTCGTCGAGGACGTGCGCCCCGGCGAGCGCCTCTCCTACCGGCTCTCCCCCCTGCTTCCCGGCGGAGGGCGGGCGTTCACCGCCCACGTCGCCTTCGACCTGCGCCCCACCACCACCGGCACGGACCTCGACGTCCTGTACCGGATCACCGACAGCACCATCCCCTCCGCGGACTTCGTCGCGGGCATCGAGATCGGCTTCGGCCAGAGCCTCGACAAGCTCGCGGCGGCCCTCGCCGCACCCTCCGACGACACCTCCAACACCCCGAGCACGGACGACACCGACACAAGGAGCACGAAATGACCGAGCAGACCGCCGCCCGCAGGGTCGTCACCAACATGAGCCTCTCCCTCGACGGCCGCTACGCCCGACCGGCCGACCCCCACGACATGAGCTGGGTGATGCCGTACGCCGTCACCGACGTCGCCCGCGACCACCTGACGAGCCTCTGGGAGCCGGCGACGACGGCCCTGCTCGGGCGGGTCAACGCCGAGGGCTTCCTCGGTTTCTGGCCCACCGTCATCGGCATGGAGGGCGCCGACCCGCGTGACGAGGGCTTCGCGAAGTGGCTCGTCGACGCCGACAAGGTGGTCCTGTCCTCCACCCTCGCCGAGGCGCCGTGGGAGCGGACGACGATCGCCGACAGGCCGGCCGCCGAGGTGGTCGAGGACCTCAGGGCGGCCGAGGGCGGCGACATCCTCGTGCTCTCCAGCGCGAGCGTCATCAAGGCGCTGCTGGCGGCCGACCAGGTCGACCGGCTGGCGCTCACGATCTTCCCGGTGTTCCTCGGCGGCGGGCCCTGCCTGTTCGACGACGGCCTGCCCGCCGGGCGGTGGTCGCTCGTCAGCCAGGCCGCGGGCGAGCACGGCACGCTGGCCCTGGTCTACGACCGCGTCCGCTGACCGGCGACTCGCGCGGCACGGCTGTGGTCTCGGGCACGGCATGGCCGTGATCTCGCGTGCGGCATGGCCGTGATCTCGCGCGGCATGGCCATGATCGTGCCGATGTGGCACCATGCGGAGGTCGCACCTCCTGCCCGCCATCGCGGCTCTCGTGGCGGCGGGCGCCCCTAACCTGGCGGAGCCGCCATGAAGGTCCCGGAGCGCGTGTACGCCGGCGCGGTGGTCGCCGCGGGCGTGGTGGTGCTGGTCGTCGTCCTGCGGTACGGCGGCGCGATCGAGCCGGAGATCCCCGGGCTGCCCACCGCCGGGCCGGTCACCGTGTGGGGCCTGCCGCTGGTCCGGCTCTTCTCCGACGGATGTGCCCTGGCCTGCGTCGGAACGCTCACCGCGGCCTGCCTCGCCCCGGCCGGCTCACCCGAGGGCGGCAGATGCGCGCGCGCCGCCGGGTGGTGGGCGCTCGGCTGGGTGTGCACGGCGGCGCTCGGCTACCTGGCGACGCTGTCCGATCTCATCCCGCTGCCCGTCGTCAACCTGCTGGCCTCGCCGGACATGCTGGAGTTCGGCCTGTCCATCCCGCAGACCCAGGCGCTGCTGCTGGTGGCGGGTGTGGCGCTGGTGGTGGCCGTGTCCGCCGGGGCTCCGGTTCGGGCACGCCTGGCGGTCGCCGCGTTCGGGCTGTTACCGCCCGCCTACGTCGGGCACGCGGCCTCGGCCGGCGACCACGACCTCGCGATCTCCGCCCTGATGGCCCACCTGGTGCCGGTGTCGGTCTGGGTGGGCGGCCTGGCCGCCGTGCTCGTCCACTTCCGCCGCTCCCCCGACCTGCCGGTGGTGCTGCCCCGCTTCAGCGCGGTCGCCCTGTGCTGCTTCGCGGCGGTGACCGTCTCGGGGGTGGCGAGCGCGTGGGTGCGGCTCGGCACGCCGTCCGACCTGTGGCGGAGCGGGTACGGGCAACTGCTGCTGGCCAAGGCGGCCGCGCTGGTGCTCCTCGGGCTGTTCGGCTGGAACCATCGCCGGCACACGGTCGCCGGGGTCGCCGACCGGGGCGTGCGCCGCACGTTCGTCCGGCTGGCGATCGGCGAGGTGACCGTGATGGCGGCCGCGGTCGGGCTGGCCGTCGGGCTGTCCCGCACGCCGCCGCCCGGCGGCGGGGGCGGCCACGACCACCTCGTCCTGGAGTACGCCCTCGCGCCCTTCAGCCCCGCGGCGCTGGTCACCGAGGTCCGGCTGGACCCGGCGCTCCTGCTGCTGCTCGCCCTGGCGGCGGCCGGCTACGGGGCGGGCGTGCGCAGGGTGCCCGGCTGGCCGGCCTCCCGGACGCTCGCCTTCTCCGCCGGGCTGGCGCTGGCCGCGCTGGTGCTGCTCGGCGGCGTGGCGGGTTACGCGCGGGCGATGCTGTCGGTCCACGCGCTCCAGCACGCCGTGCTCACCGTCGTCTCGCCCTGCCTGCTCTGCCTGGGCGCCCCGCTCACGCTGGCGGCCCGGGCCACCGCCCTGTCACCGGACTCCTGGCGGCTGCCCCGCCCGCGGTCCCTGATGATCGCCTATCCGGTCGGGTTCGTGCTGCTGTACGTGACGCCGTGGCTGCCGTGGTCCCTGTCTGGTTACGCCCCGCACGTGCTCACGGAGCTGCTCTTCCTCGGTCTGGGCCTGGTCGTCTTCTGGGTGCTGGCCGGCGTGGACCCGCTGCCCCGCCCGGTTCCGTGGCCGGCCCGCGTCCGGCTGCTGGCCGTGGTGACCGCCGTCCACGTGGTCCTGGGCGCGTACCTGATCCTCGGGCCGCGGGTCGGGGGCGAGTGGTTCGACCTGGCCGCCCCGCCCGGGGTGCCGGACGTGCCGGGCGACCAGCGGCTGGCCGGGGCCGTGGCCATGCTCCTCCCCCTGACGGCGCTCGCCGTGCTGGCGGTCCGCATGGCCTGGCTCAGGATGGACGCCCTGGCCCGGGTGCGCTGAGCCCGGCCCCTCGCGCCCGGCCCATCGCGCCCGGCCCCCGCACCCGTCCTCCCGCGCCCGTCCTGAGCCGGGCCGCCTACGCCCAGGGGCGGGGGAAGGCGTCGCCGTCCAGCCGGTCGCCCGCGGCGAGCCCGAGCGGGTCGGTCACGACGTGCCCGCCGCCGTCGTAGCGCGTCTCCTCGTCCATGTAGATCGTGACGTGCGCGAGCCGGGCCTGGTCGGTGCGGTTGGGCAGCGCCATGTGGCCGGTGTAGCCGCTGTGGAAGGTGCAGTCGCCGGCGCGCAGCGGCAGCGTGACCCGGGGGATCCAGCGCAGGGACGGGTCCATCTCGAACAGGTCCTCCTCGTGGTGGAGGTCCTGCGGGCGCAGGCCGGTGCGATCCTGGGTGCCGGGCAGGAACGTCATGCAGCCGCGCTCCGGCGGCACGTCGACCAGCGCGATCCACGCCGACAGCGGGAGCCGGTCACCCGTGTGCGGCCAGTACGGCCGGTCCTGGTGGAACTCCGTGGCGGCGTTGTTGTGCGGCTCCTTGACCAGCATCTGGTCGTGCCAGAGCCGCAGCGGGAAGCCGGCGAGCTGCTCGGCGATGCGGGCGAGCCGCGGATGGAGCGTGAGCTCGCGCAGCGTCCGGTCGCGCTGCCAGACGTTGACGAGCTGGCTGAAGACACCCTGCTTCTCCAGGCTCTCCGCGCGATGCGCCGCCAGGAACTCCTCGGCGCTCGCCCGGAAGCGCTCGACCTCGCCGGGGCCGAGGACACCGCGCACTCGGACGAAACCGTGTTCGCGGTACGCCGCCACCAGCTCCTCCGGCACCCGCCCGTCGGCTCCGACGTCGCCGACGTACTGCTCGTTCGTGGTCGTCGCCATTCCTACCTCCGCGATCCGCGTGTTCGGGACACCACAAGCCTCGTCGCGGCGTACCGCCGCGAGCTAGGCCGATCGCGGCGAGCAGTCGTACGATCCCGACATGCCGGCCACACTGCACGAGCACGCGCTGTTCACCGGAGGCCCGGTCCTGGGCGGCGTCCACCTCCTGGACCTCGACGTCGAGGCGCACGCGCACGACTTCCTCGAGATCGCGGTGATCGGGACCGGTCACGGCCGGCACGTGACCAGCCAGGGCGAGCACCCGCTACGGCCCGGCCAGGTCATCGTGCTGCGCCCCGGCGCCTGGCACGGGTTCCGGGACTGCGCGGACCTGACGGTCGCCAACTGCTGCCTGTCCGCCCAGGCGCTGCGGGCCGAGCTGGCGGCGCTGTACGACCTGCCGATGCTGCGCCGGATGCTGTGGACCGACCCGGTGGCGTCCGGCACCCACGGCGTGGCGGTGACCGCCGTGGATCCGGCCGCCGCCGAGGAGGCCATCGCGGAGATCGGCCTGCTCGAACGCGACCTCGGAGCCGATCGGAACCGGCCGGGCCGGGTGCTGGGCCGGCTGGTCACCGTGCTCGGCGTCCTGGCCGACGGCCGCGACCCAGGACCGGCGGCGCCCGGGCCCGCCGTCCATCCCGCCGTCGCCGCCACCGTCGCCCGGCTGGAGGCGGAGCCCGCCCATCCGTGGCGGCTGGACGACCTCGCCCGCGCGGTCAGCCTGGACGCCGCCTATCTCGGCCGGCTGTTCAGGCGGTACGTCGGGGTGACGCCGCTGGACTTCCTGGCCCGGCTGCGGGCCGAGCGGGCCGCCACCCTGCTGGCGCACTCGTCCCTGCCGGCCGCCCGGGTCGGCGCCGCGGTCGGCTGGGACGACCCGACCTACTTCGCCCGCCGCTTCCGTACGCTGGTCGGGCTGACGCCCACCGAGTACCGGCGGCGCAGCCGATCGGCCACCGACGCCGCGGCCCCGGCGTCCCTCAGCAGCCCAGGACGTCCGCCAGGTGGTCGAAGCCGGTCACGGTGAGATCGGCGGTGACGTCGGCCGCCCGGTCGGCGGTGCGGCCGGGCCCCTTCTCCAGCGGCCGTTCCAGGAACGCGGTGGCGAGCCCCGCCTCGCGGGCGCCGTCGACGTCCCATCGGTGCGCGGCGACCAGCAGGACCTGCGCGGGCTCGACGTCGAGCAGTTCGGCGACGGTGAGGTAGGCCCGGGGCGCCGGTTTGTAGGCGCGGGCGAGCTCGGCCGACACGATGCAGTCGAAGGGCAGCCCCGCGGCCTTGACCAGGGTGGTCAGCAGCGCGAATCCGCCGTTCGACAGGGTGGTCACCACGAAGCGGCGCCGCAGCCGGGCCAGTCCGGGCGCCGCGTCGTCCCAGGCGGGCAGGCGGTGCCAGGCGTGGACGAGGCTCCGGCGGGCCGCGTCGTCGAAGGCGCCGGCGACGCCGCGCTCGGCGAGGAGGTCGTCCAGCGACTCGCGGTGCAGGGTGTCGAGGCCGGCCCAGTCGCGCTCGCCCCGGTTCACGCGCCGCAGGGACGGCAGGTAGCGCTCGCGCCAGGCGTCGGCGAACGCGCCGGCGTCCAGGCCGACGCCGTGACCGGCGGCGATCCGGGCGGCCTGGTCGGCGACCCCGGTGCGCCAGTCGACGGTCGTGCCGAAGATGTCACAGGCCACCACGCGGATGGACGCCGGATCGAGCTTCCCCATGGGCATGTCCCGTGTGTGCCCACGCGATCGGCGTCGGAAGCATCACCGCGTCCGGCCGCCCGTCGCCGCCCGTCGCCGCCCGTCGCCGCCCGTGCGCCGGTTCGAGGCGTCACGCGACCGGGCCACGTGGGCGCTCGGCGCGTTCGACAAGGTCGAGCGGACATGGCTTACTGTCACGGATCACCCACGTCGCGGAAGGCAGCCAGGGGGCACCATGGCCGAGATCGTCCTGTTCCATCACGCGCTGGGGCTCACGCCGGGCGTCACCGCGTTCGCCGGCGAACTGCGCCGCGCCGGGCACACCGTCCACACGCCTGACCTGTTCGAGGGCCGCACGTTCGGCGGCATCGAGGAAGGGATGGCGTACGTCCAGGACATCGGCTTCGGCGCGGTGATCGAGCGCGGCACCCGGGCGGTCGAGAGCCTGCCCGCGGGCCTGGTCTACGCCGGTTTCTCCCTCGGCGTGCTGCCCGCGCAGAAGCTGGCGCAGACCCGGCCCGGCGCCCGCGGCGCGCTGCTGTACTACGCCTGCGTGCCGCTCTCGGAGTTCGGCGACGCGTGGCCGGACGGCGTGCCGGTCCAGGTGCACGGCATGGACGCCGATCCCGTCTTCGCCGGCGAGGGCGATCTCGACTTCGCCCGGGAGGTCGTCAAGTCGGCCGGGCAGGGCGAGCTGTTCCTCTATCCCGGCGACCAGCACTACTTCGCCGACCGCACGCTGCCCTCCTACGACGCGGACGCCGCCGCGCTGCTGCTCACCCGCACGCTGGCGTTCCTGGGGCCCGTCGCCTGACTGTCGCGCTTCCACGAGGGCATCGCCGGCCCGCACGAGGTCGGCGTGTGCGTCAGCCACATCCAGGGCAAGCTCGGTCTCGCCCAGTCGACCGTCTCGTCCTGCATGGCGGCGCTGGAGCGTGCCGGGCTGGTCGTCTCCACGCACGTGCGGCACGGGGACGCACCACCGGCGGGACGAGGAACGCGTCGCCCGCTTCACCGCCGAGCTCGGCGACGTCCTCCAGGCCCGGCCCGCCCCCCGCTGAGGCTCGACCGGCGACGGCCTGAGCCGAGCCCGGCCGCGCGGCGCGAGGTCCGATATCCGCCATCGGTCCCGGCCGGGGCTCGGCCACGATGGACGGCGTGCTCCACCATCCGCAAGGCCCGCCGCGCCAGGTCCCCGGCCGCCGTGTCCGGGTGCGGCCGTGATGCCCCTGCCGGACGGCCCCGACGTGGCGGGCCGTACGCGGGCGGCGGCGCGCCGGGACTTCGGGCTGCTCTGGGCCGG
Organism: Nonomuraea roseoviolacea subsp. carminata; assembly: GCF_024172185.1. Classification (GTDB taxonomy): domain Bacteria; phylum Actinomycetota; class Actinomycetes; order Streptosporangiales; family Streptosporangiaceae; genus Nonomuraea; species Nonomuraea roseoviolacea. The sequence continues at coordinate 7,832,463 of NZ_JAMZEC010000001.1, read as the reverse complement.
GCAGTCGCTGTCGCTGTTCGGGGACCAGTTCATGACGCTGGCGCTGCCCCTGCTCGCGGTCACGGTGCTGAGGTCGAGCCCGGCACAGGCCCCCCTCCTCGCCTCCGCTCGCTGAGGCGCGGTCACGCGGGAACGGTCACCGGAACTCGTGCACCACCTCGATCGGGCCGACCAGATGGGCGTTGAACTCGTCCAGCTCCTCGGCCGGAACCCACAGCTCCAGGATGGTCCTGCCGCCGGCCTGCCGGACCGGGTAGCGCTCCAGGAACCGGGTCTCGACCCGGAACCGGGTCACGTAACCCACTCCGTGGTGCAGGACGTTCCACTCCCGGGCGATCCTGACGGCGTACTCCTCGTCGAGCACCGGGTAGAAGATCGGCTGCTCGGGGAGCCGGGGCGGCCAGGCGCGCCAGCCCGACCGCCGGACGAGCTCCAGCTCTTCGGGGCCCGTCGGACGCCACAGCACAGTGGCCGGCGCCTCTTCGTCCTTCACCACCACCGTGCACCTCTCCGCCGTCCGGCTGCCCCGGGAGGCGGGGCAGGTCGTAAGGATCGCATGACTGTCGCGGGCCGTGCGAGCCGTCACGAGCGTGAACGGCCGCGCCGGATCAGGAACGCGTTCCTCACGCTCCGGGCGCCGCTGGGCCGTCAGCTCTGCTTGGGGCGGGCGCGGACGTGCAGGCGCTCCCCCTGCGGGCCGAACAGGTTGAGCACCTCCGCGGGCTCCGGACCCGGGTTGGAGATCAGGTGCGGGAGGTGGGTGTCGAACTCGGCGGCCTCCCCCGCCGTCAGCAGGAGATCGTGCTCGGCCAGCCGCAGCCGCAGGCGGCCCGACAGCACGTACAGCCACTCGTAGCCCTCGTGCGTCTGCGGCTCGTCGTGGCCGTACGGCGTGCCCGGGGGCAGGATCTGCTTGAACGCCTGCAGACCGCCCGAGCGGCGGGTCAGCGGGAGGAACGTCACGCCGTGACGGACGATCGGCTGCGGACGCACGCGCGGGTCGCCCGTGGCCGGCGCGCCGACCAGGTCGTCCAGCGACACCTGGTACGCCTTGGCCAGCGGCAGCAGCAACTCCAGGGTGGGCCGCCGCCCACCCGATTCCAGGCGCGACAGCGTGCTCACCGAGATGCCGGTGGTCTCCGCGAGCTGGCTCAGCGTCGCGCCCCGCTGCCTGCGCAGCGCGCGCAACCTCGGCCCGACCGCCGCCAGGACAGCGTCGCCCTCGTCATTTGCCATAGCAGCAACATTACTTGTCGAACCCGCCTCCGGCGTTGCACCTTGGCCCTGCACATGAGCGGTGAAGGGAAGATCATGACAGACGACATGGCGGACGGCATGGCAGACGAGGTGTACGACGTCGTGGTGGTGGGTGGCGGCCCCGCCGGGCTCAGCGGGGCCCTGGCGCTGGCGCGGGCCCGCCGGTCCGTGCTGGTGGTGGACGCCGGCGAGCCGCGCAACGCGCCCGCCCGGCACATGCACAACTACCTGGGCAGGGACGCCACCCCGCCCCGCGACCTGCTGGCGGACGGGCGCGATGAGGTGACCCGCTACGGCGGCGAGGTCGTCACCGGCCGCGTGGCGCACGTGGCCCGCCACGACGCGGTGTCCGCGGCGCCCCCGTCCGTGGGGTCCCCGCCCATGGGTTCCCCGTCCGTGGGGTCCCCATCCGTGGGTTCCCCGTCCGTGGGCTCCCCCGATGACGCCGGATCCCGCGACACAGGGATCAAGGAGGCCGCACCTCACACGGCCGCGCCGCACGAGACCGCGCCTCACGCAGCCGCGCCGCACGAGACCGAACCTCACACAGCCGCGGCGCATGAGGCTGGGTCCCGCGACGGCGGATTCGTCGTGACGCTCGACGGTGGGCGGCGGGTGCGGGCGCGGCGGCTCCTGGTGGCCACCGGGCTCACCGACGAGCTGCCCGACGTGCCCGGCCTGGCCGAGCGGTGGGGCCGGGACGTGCTGAGCTGCCCGTACTGCCACGGCTGGGAGGTGCGCGACCGGCGGATCGGCGTCCTCGCCGGCGGGCCGGTCGCGACCCACCTCGCGCACCTGTGGCGGCAGTGGAGCCCCCACGTGCTGTTGCTGCCTCTGGGCGAGGCCCCGGCGCCGGGCTCCGAGGAGGCTGAGGCGCTGGCGGCGCGCGGCGTCGTCGTGGTGGAGGAGCCGGTCGCGGCGGTCGAGGTGTCGGACGACCGGCTCACCGGCGTGCGGCTGGTGACGGGCGAGGTCGTGGAGCTGGACGTCGTGGTCGTCGGGGCGCGGCTCACGGCGCGGGCGGAGGTGCTGGAGCCGCTGGGGCTGAAGCCCGTGGAGATCGAGATGGGCGGGCAGGTCGTCGGCGACCGCATCCCCGCCGACCACACCGGCGCCACGGCCGAGCCGGGAGTGTGGGTGGCGGGCAACGTGGCCGACGCGGGCGCCCAGGTCCTGACCTCGGCCGCGGCCGGGCTCAGCGCCGCGGCGGCGATCAACGCCGACCTGGTCGCCGAGGACCGCCGCGCCGCCGTGGAGGCGTATCGGCGCAGCATGAGGACGATGTTCGAGCGGGAGGGCTGGGAGGAGCGCTACCGCGCCCGGCCCGCGATCTGGAGCGGCCGGCCGAACCCGCAGCTCGTGGCCGAGGCCGCCGATCTGGTCCCCGGGCGGGCGCTGGACGTGGGCAGCGGGGAGGGCGCCGACGCGGTGTGGCTCGCGGGGCGCGGCTGGCGGGTGACGGGTACCGACATCTCGACCACGGCGCTGGAGCGGGCCGCCGCCCACGCGGCGGAGGCGGGCGTCGGCGAACGGGTCGAGTGGGTCCACGCGGACCTGCGCGAGTATGTGCCGGACGCAGGCGCGTACGACCTGGTGTCGGCGCAGTTCATGCACCTGCCGGGCACGGAACGGCGGGAGTTGTTCGCGCGGCTGGCCGCCGCGGTGGCTCCGGGCGGGACGCTGCTGATCGTCGGCCACCATCCGCGCGACCTGCGGACCACGGCGCATCGGATGCACTTCCCGGACATGATGTACACGGCCGAGGAGGTGGCGTCCGGGCTGGAGCCGGACGTGTGGGAGGTGGTGACGGCCGAGGCCCGGCCGCGCGCGGTGGTGGACCCGGAGGGGCGCGACATCACGATCCACGACGCGGTCATGGTCGCCCGCCGCCGCCCCTGAGCGCCAAGGCCCCGATCCGCCACCGTTCGTGAGCCGTCGCCTCTTGAGCGGCCCCGCCCCAAGTGGCTCACCATGGGGGACGGCGCGAGCGCACACGTGACCTCGCCGCTGATGGCGCCCGGCAGGTGGGCGGGCTTGCCGACGGGACGCTCGTGGCCATCCCTCGGCCGGCACCGCCGCCGAGCCGTCCCGCTGATCGGTCACCCCCTGAGCCGTCGTCACCGAGCGGCCGCCGACCCGGACCGCCGAGCGAAAAGAGGAGGCGGCAGTCACATGCCCATGCCAGCATGGTCGCTTTGTCCCCTATGCGAAAGGACGTGAGTGGCCATGCCTGGCGCCGTCACTTTGATCCGCTCCGCCTCTCTGTCCGACGTCGCTCAGTACGCTTATGCAGCCACGGCGCCTGCCGAGTCACGACTCATCTTCCTCGCCGGAGCGTGTCCCCTGAACGAGGACGGCTCGACGGCGGCGATTGGGGACTACGCAGGTCAGGCAGCGAAAGCCATCGAGAACCTGCAGACGGCCCTCGCTGACGCTGGCGCATCATTGCAGGACGTCATCAGCACAAGGGTTCTCGTCGCGTCCACCCGGCAGGAAGATCTGGGGGCTGCCTGGAAGATAGTCCGGGAGTCGTTCGGTGAACATGACGTACCGAGCACCTTGATGGGAGTCACCGTGCTTGGTTACGCCGACCAGCTCGTCGAGATCGAAGCCGTCGCCGCCGTACTTGACTCCTGAGCGCAAGCGTTCAACCTGGCGCAAGCGGACAGGGTGAGAAGCCGGTTCAGAGCCATTCGTTGATTGCGGCGATGAGGACCGTGGCTTCGTAGCGCACGGCCGGTCTGAGCCGGTTGATAGCGGACTTCGATACGGGCCCCAAGCCGTCGCCCCCGGCACGGCCACCGTCCCTGAGTGGTGGTCGCCTGCCGGAGAGGCCCCGCCGGGGCCGGGCGGCGGTGAGTGTCAGGGAGCTCTGAGGCCGCGCAGCACGAGATCCACCAGGGCCGTGAACTCGGCGTCGATCCCCGGATCGGCCCACTCCCGGGCGTAGGCCGGGTCGTGGAAGCGGCCCGTGGCGTCGAACACCGCACGCGCCAGCACCTCAGGCGACGCCCCCGCCGGCGCGAACTCGCCGCGTTCGAGGCCCTCGTGGATGATCCGGGCGAGCTGCCCCGTGAGGTCGGCCCGGTGGCGGTTGACGACCGCGCTGGTCTCCCCCACCAGCACCATGTACGTCGCGAACAGCTCCGGGTCGTCGCCGACCTTGCGGCGCTTGGCGGCGAACAGCTCGGCCAGCCAGCGCCGCAGCCTCGTCTCCGGCGGCTCGGAGCCCGCGACGACGCCCGACAGCGCCCTGGATGTGCGGTCGAGCCAGCGCTGGGTCACGGCCTCGCGCAGCGCCGTCTTCGTCCGGAAGTGCCGGTAGACGCTGCCATGGCTGACGCCGAGCGCGCGGGCCACGTCGACCACGGTCGCCTTGGCGGGGCCGTGGCGGCGCAGCACCTCCTCGGTGGCTTCGAGGATGCGCTCGGGGGTGAGGGCGTCGGTGGTGGCCATGGAGACGACCGTACCGGTTGCGAGGGTCACCGCTCGCTGTCGAGCATCGTCATCTGCTCCTCGGCGTAGCGGTCGCCCGCGGCGGCGCCGGGCGGGACGGCCCGCTCGATCGCGGCGAGGTCGGACTCCTCCAGCTTGACGTCCAGGGCGCCGAGCGCCTCGGACAGCCGCTCGCGGGTGCGGGCGCCGACCAGCGGCACGATGTCCTCGCCGCGCGCGAGGACCCAGGCGATGGCGATCTGCGCGACCGTGACGCCCTTGTCCGCGGCGATCCGGCGCAGGGCCTCGACGAGGCCGAGGTTGTGGCGCAGGTTGTCGCCCTGGAAGCGGGGCGAGTGCGCGCGGAAGTCGTCCGCGGCCAGCCGCCGGTCCGCGGTGAAGTGGCCGGAGATCAGGCCGCGCGACAGCACGCCGTACGCGGTGATGCCGACGCCGAGCTCGCGCGTGGCGGGCAGGATGCGCTCCTCGATGCCGCGAGAGATGAGCGAGTACTCGATCTGCAGGTCGGCGATGGGCGCGGTGGCGGCGGCCCGGCGGACGGTGTCGGCGCCGGCCTCCGACAGGCCGATGTGGCGGACGTACCCGGCCTGGACCAGCTCGGCGATGGCGCCCACGGTCTCCTCGATGGGCACGCCGGGGTCGACGCGGGCGATCCGGTAGACGTCGATGTGGTCCACGCCGAGCCGCTGCAGCGAGTACGCGGCGAAGTTCTTGACCGCGGCCGGACGGCCGTCCATGCCGCCCCAGGAGCCGTCCGGTCCGCGCAGCGCGCCGAACTTGACGCTGATGACGGCCTGGTCGCGCAGCCCGGCCGGGGCGGTGCTCAGCGCCTCGCGGATCAGCAGCTCGTTGTGGCCCATGCCGTAGAAGTCGCCGGTGTCGAGCAGGGTGACGCCGGCGTCGAGGGCGGCGTGGACGGTGGCGATGGACTCGCCGCGGTCGGCGTCGCCGTACAGGGCGGACATGCCCATGCAGCCGAGGCCGAGGGCGGAGACGCGCGGCCCGGTGGATCCCAGGGAACGAGTGAGCATGAGGACTCCTTGAGGGTGAGTGCTGCCGTCGTCGTCACTCTCGACTATGGCATGACAGATGACAGATTTCAATTTTTGTCAGACCATCGGCGCGATGAAGCCCCCGGGACGGCCGCGGGTATCAGGACCGGGGCGCAGGGCGGCGGTCGAGGAAGCCTGCCGGAGGCGAGCTGGCACAAGGTGGACGAGGTGCTGGACGCGGGGCTGTGGGCGCTGGAGCGCGCCCATCGCGCCGGGGTGCGGCTGGCGTTCTTAACAGCGGCGCGAAAGGGACGCGTCTCCTTCCAACGCCGGGGCGAAGGGACGCGTCTCCTTCCGACGGCGGCGTTGAGGGACGCGTCCTCTGGCGGCGGCGTGTGAAGGGGCGCGGCGGGTCAGGGGGCGGTGAGGAGGTCGGCGACCGCGGCGATCCCGCGCGCGATGGCGTCCTCGCGCAGGTTGCCGAAGCCGAGGACGAGCTCCGCGCGCCCGTGCGGTCCCACGGGCTCCCGGCCGGAGCGGTAGCCGCTCATCCCGTACAGCCCGACCGACCGCTCCCGCGCGGCGGCGACGACCTCCTCCTCCGCGACCCGCTCCGGGAGGCGGGCCACCGCGTGGAACCCGGCGGCGAGCCCGCGCAGCTCGACGCCGGGCGCGTGGCGGGCCAGGGCGGTCACCAGCGCGTCGCGGCGGCGGGCGTAGGAGGCGCGCATCCTGCGCAGGTGACGGTCGTAGCGGCCGGACCGCATGAGCAGGGCGAGCGCGAACTGGTCCAGCCCCGGCGAGCCGCGGTCGGCGAGGTGCTTCTCGGCGGCCACGGCGGCGGCCAGGTGCGACGGGCACAGGATCCAGCCGAGCCGCAGCGCGGGCGCCAGCGCCTTGCTGACCGTGCCGAGCGCGGCCACGTGCCCCGGGGCCAGCCCCTGCAGCGACCCCACCGGGTCGCGGTCGTAGCGGAACTCGGCGTCGTAGTCGTCCTCGATGATCGTCGCGTCGCGCTCCCGGGCCCACGCCACCAGCGCCTGCCTCCGGGACGGGGCCAGGGCGACGCCGGTCGGGCACTGGTGGGCGGGGGTCAGCACGACCGCGCGGGCGTCCGTGGCGGCGAGGGCCGCCACGTCGAGGCCGTCCTCGTCCACGGGCACGGCGACCGTCTCCAGACCGGCCCGCGCGGCGAGGAGCCGCTGGTCGGAGTCGCCCGGGTCCTCGACGGCGACGCGGCGCACCCCGCGCTCCCTCAGCACGTGCAGCAGCAGGCCGTACCCCTGCGCGAACCCGGAGCAGACCACCAGCCGGTCCGGCTCGGCGACCGCGCCGCGCACCCGTCCCAGGTACGCGGACAGCACCGCGCGCAGGTCGGCGTCGCCGTACGGGTCGACGTAGCCGAGCCGCGAGTCCGGCAGCCGGCGCGACGCCTCGCGCAGCGCCCACAGCCAGTCGTGCCGCGGGAAGCTCGCGAGGTCCGGCACGCCGGGGCGGAAGTCGGCGGCGAGCCGGGGCGGCTCGGCGGCGGCCGGCGTCCGCGGCGAGGGCGGCACCGGGGCGCAGGGCGCCACCCGCGTGGCCGAGCCGAGCCGGGTGACCAGGTATCCCTCGGCCTGGAGCTGGGCGAAGCAGTCCACGACCAGCCCGCGCGAGACGCCGAGCCCCTGGGCCAGGGCGCGGGAGGAGGGCAGCCGCTCCCCCGCCGCCAGGCGGCCGGTGCGGATGGCCTCGCGCAGCTCCCGTTCGAGCTGGGCGCGCAGCGGCTCGGGGCGGCCGCGGTCCAGGCGCAGCAACAGGTCCGGGATCGAACCGGTCCACTCGATCGACACGGAACTGGAGCTTATCCGCGTACCGGTTGGCGGCTTACGGTCGGCTGGCCGAGAGGTTCGGCGGTCCGCAGGCGATTCGCGGGCGGTCCGTAGGCGGTCCGCGGGTGATCCGCGGGTGGTCCGTAGGCGATCCGTGCGCGGTCCGCGGGTGATCCGTGGGTGATCCGCGGATCACCCACGGATGGCCCGGCGGATGGCCCGGCCGATGGCCCGGCGGGTGGTCCGGCGGGTGGTCCGGCGGGTGGTCCGGCGGGCTGCGTGGCTCAGGTGGACGACGTGACGTGAGGTGGTGGCGTGTGAACGCGCGTGCGTGGGTGGCCTTCGGGGCCGTGTCCCTGCTGTGGGGGTTGCCGTATCTGCTGTTGAAGGCCGGGGTGGACGGCGGGCTCCCGCCCGGCTTCCTGGCGTGGGCGCGGGTGGCGCTGGGGGCGGTGACGCTGCTCGTGCTGGTTCCTCGCGGGTCGGTGCGGGCGGCGTTCCGCGGGCGGCTGCGCTGGCTGGCCGCGTTCGCCGTGGCCGAGGTCGTCCTGCCGTTCCCGCTGATCGCGGTGGGCGAGCAGCACGTGTCCTCCTCCCTGGCCGCGACGCTGATCGCGGCGGCGCCGCTGTTCGTGGCGGTGCTCGCCCGGCGCTTCGACGCGGCCGAGCGGGTGACCGGGCGGCGGCTGGCCGGCCTGCTCGCGGGGCTCGCCGGGGTGGCGGCGCTGGTGGGGGTGGACGTCAGCGGACGTCCGGACGAGCTGCTCGGCGCGGCGGCGATCCTCGGCGCGGCGTTCTGCTACGCCGTAGGCCCGATGATCCTCAAGCGGCGGCTGGCCGATCTCGACCCGCGGGTGTCGATGGCCGCCGTCCTGGTGCTGTCGTCGGCGCTGCTCGCCCCGGCGGCCGTCGTGGACGTGCCCCGGGTGATGCCGTCCCCCGGGGTGATCACGGCGGTGGTGCTGCTCGGCGTGCTGTGCACGGCGGCGGCCATGGTCTTCTACGGGATGCTGGTCGCCGAGGCGGGCGCGGGCCGCGCGCTGGTGATCACGTACGTGAACCCGGTGGTGGCGGTGATCCTGGGGACGGCGCTGCTCGGCGAGCGGCCAGGCGCCGGGATGGCGGTGGGCCTGCCGCTGATCCTGCTGGGCTCGTGGCTGTCGACGGGCCGGGCGAAGCCGCCGGTCACCCCGGTTTCGACGACGTCGTCCCAGCCCCTGGTCCCCTCGGGCGAGTGCCGCCGGTAGGTCCCGCACCACGGGCAGTCATCCGAGCGCGGGCCGCCGGCCGGGGAAGGCCGAGGAACTGCGGATGCGCAGGTCGGCGGAGAAGAGGCGGCCGTGGTCGCCCGCACGGCCCTCGATGCGGTCGACGAGCAGGTCCACCGCCGCCCGGGCGGTCTCGCCGGGCAGGAAGCTCAGCGTGGTGACCGGCGGATCGGTGTAGGAGGCGGCCGGATCTTCGGTGGCGCAGACGAGCAGCAGGTCGTCGGGGACGGAGCGGCCGAGCCTGCGGATCGTGTCGAGCAGGAGCGGCGGGCTGACCTCGACGAGGGTGACGAGCGCGTCGGGCGGGACGTCCGCGGCGAGCAGTTCCCGCACGGCGTCGAGCATCTGCTGGACACCGGGGCTGGGGAGGAGGACGATCCGGGGTTCACGGCCCCGCTCGGCGCACCAGTCGTGGTAGGTGCCGACGGACCGCTGGTGGAAGCAGGCGGTGGCCGTCGCCGCGACGACCGCGATCCGTCGCGCGCCGGCGGCCTCCAGATGGTCGAAGACCTGGCGCGCCGCGCCGTCGTAGTCGAAGTCGACCCAGCGGCCGTTCTCGCGCGCCCCGCTCCCGGCCTCCGACAGGGCCCGCCGGTCGGAGACCACGGGGACGCCCGCCGCGAGGAAGTCGCCGACCATCGGGTCGCCCGCGACCGGGTCGATGACGAACACGCCGTCCAGCGGCATGTCCAGCCAGCAGTCCTCCGGCCCCGAGGTGGGCAGCAGGACGACGCCGTACCCGTGGGACAGGGCCGCCCGGGTCGTGGCGGTGGTGAGCTGCGAGAAGTACGCCAGGTCGGCGTAGACCCAGGGCGTGTCGACGTACTCGCGCGCCGCGACGCCGAGCAGCCGGGTGTGCCCCCTGCGCAGCAGCCGCGCCGTGGCGTTCGGGCGGTAGCCGAGACCGCGCGCCACCTGCCGTACGTGCTCACGGGTGGCCGCGGGAAGCCGTCCGGCCCCGTTCAGGGCGTCGGACACGGTCGTCTTGGACACCCCCGCGGCGCGGGCCACGTCGACGAGGCGAACCCGGGCGTTGCGCTCTGACTGGCTCATGGTCGGGAATCCTGTCATCCGGCCGGACGGTCCGCCACCCCAGCCAAGCATTGCAGAATCGTTCCGCCGAACCCTTGTGCAGGAACGTTCCTTCACGAATACTCGCTGCCACCTCAGCCGCATGCCGGAACCGCTGCGGCCCGTTCAGAAAAGAGGTGGTCCGTTGCGCGCCTCCCGAACCGCTGCCGCGACGACCCTGCTCACCCTCGCGGTCGCCGCCTGCGGCGGCGCCCCGCGGGGCGGCGGTGGCGGCTCCGCCGCCTTCGAGATCACGAAGGACACCGCACCGGCCAAGGGCCCCGTGGACTCGGTGACCTGGTCGCTCTACGCCGAACCGCAGTCCCTCGACTACGCGTACGCCTTCGACTACCACCCGAACACCGTGCTCGCCAACGTGTGCGAGCAGCTCATGCGGATCACCCCGGACCTCAAGGTGGAGCCCGGCCTGGCCAGCGCCGCCGCCTCCCCCGACCCCAGACGCTGGGTCTACACGATCCGCTCCGGAGTGAGGTTCCACGACGGGTCCACGCTCACGGCCGACGACGTCGTCGCCAGCATGCGCCGCCACCTGGACCCCAAGGTCGGCTCGTACTGGGTCTCGGCCTACAAGGACGTCGACCGGATCGAGAAGACCGGGCCGATGGAGGTCACGGTCCATCTGAAGAAGCCCGACCAGCTCTTCAACGAGGAGATGGGCACCTCCGCCGGAACCATCGAGAGCGCCGCCTCCCTGGCCAGGCCGGGCTACGGCGCCCCGGACACCGGCGTCAACTGCACCGGGCCGTACGCGCTCGACTCATGGCAGAAGGGCCAGTCGATCACCCTGAGGAAGTTCGGCGGCTACTGGGACCCGTCGCTCACCCCCAAGGCGGACACGATCAAGGCCGTGTTCATCACCGATCCCGCCGCCCGCGTCAACGCCCTGCTGTCCGGCGAGGTCGACGGCGGTTACCTGCTGCCGTCCACCGGGTTCCCCAAGCTCCGCGCCGCCGGCAACGGCACGCTCTACTTCGGCCCCAACACGACGGCCGTCAACGTGATCCCCACGAACCTCAAGGGCCCGCTCGGCGACGTCCGGGTCCGCAGGGCGCTGTCGATGGCGCTCGACCGGGAGGGCATCATCAAGGCCGCCGCGGGCGGCGTCGCCACCCCGGCGAAGGCGCCCGGCGCCATCGGGGCCTGGGGCATCGCGCCGGAGGCGGCCAAGGGCTACTACGCCAGGCTCCCGGCCCTCACCCAGGACGTCGCCGGGGCGAAGAAGCTGATCCAGGAGGCGGGCGCCGCCGGCAAGAAGATCGTGATGGCGACCAGCACGCTCGCCCCGGACATCGGCGTCATCGCCAACGCGGTGCAGTCGGCGGGGCAGGCCATCGGCCTGCGGGTCGAGCTGAAGGCGGTCGCCCCTGAGGCCTACACGGCGCTGTTCTCCGACCCGAAGGCCCGCGAGGGGATCGACCTGGTCATGACGATCTGGTACGACTCCACCCCCGACCCGCTGGAGTTCTACGGGATCCTCCAGACGGGCGACTTCGCCAACTACGGCGGCTATTCCAACCCCGGCTACGACGCCCTGGTGGCCAAGGCCAACGCGCAGGCCGACCCGGCCGCCCGCGCGGCGACGGTCGCCGAGCTGCAGGAGATCGCCGTCCGCGAGATGGTCTGGATCCCGCTGTACGAGGTGCCGCACAGCCTGTTCCTCAACAAGCGGCTCACCGGCGCGCCGACCGGCATCTCGCAGCTCGTCTTCCCGTGGGCCGCCCGTCTGGGTTCGGCCGGTTGAGGCCGGCCATGGCAGGCCGTCTCCTCCGCCGGGCCGCCGGGATCGTCGCGACGCTGCTCGTCACCTCGTTGCTGGTCTTCGGCTCGGTCCAGCTCGCCCCCGGAGACCCGGCGTCCTTCCTCCTGGGAGGGCGCTCGGCGTCGCCGTCGGCCGTCGCGGCCATCAAGGAGCAGTACCACCTGAACGACCCGTTCCCGGTCCAGTACGCCAAGTGGATCGGCGGCGTCGTCACCGGGGACCTCGGTCGCTCGGCGCAGTTCCGGCAGGACGTGGCCGGGCTGATCGCGGCCCGGCTGCCGACGACGCTGTGGCTCATCGGCTACGCCGGCCTGCTCATCCTCGTCGGGGGGCTGGCGCTCGGGGCCCTGGCCGCGCTGCGGCGGGGCGTCGTGGACCGGACCGTCCTCATCGGCACGGGCGTCGCCACGGCCACCCCGTCGTTCGTCGCGGCGATCGGGCTGATCTCGCTGTTCTCCGTCGAGCTGGGCTGGTTCCCCGCCTTCGGCAACGGCAGCGGTCTCGGCGGCCGGATCAGCCATCTGACGCTCCCGGCGGCGGCGCTCGCCCTGACCTTCGTCGGCCTGCTGGCCCGGGTGACCCGGACGTCGATGCTGGAAGAGCTCGGCCGCGAGCATGTCGAGGTGGCCCGCTCCCGCGGGATACCAGGCTCGGACGTGGTGCGGCGGCACGTGCTGCGCAACGCCCTCGCCCCGATCACCACCGTGACCGGGACGATCGTGGCCGGTCTGCTGGTCGCCACCTCGATCGTGGAGACCGCCTTCGGGTTGTCGGGGGTCGGCCAGTTGCTCGTCAGCTCCGTCACCGTCAAGGACTTCCCGGTCGTGCAGGCCGTCAGCCTGCTGGTGGTGCTGGCCTTCGTCGGCGCCAACCTCGTCGTCGACCTGGTCCAACCGCTCATCGACCCTCGCCCGTCCCACCCGAAGGGAGGCGTGAGATGACCGCCCTGCCCCTCCACCGGCGCGGGTTCCTGGCTCCGCTGGCCCGCGTCGCGGGAGGCGACAAGCTCGTCACGGCGGCCCTCGCCGTGCTGACCGTGCTGACCGTCGCGGCGGTCCTCGCCCCGCTGATCGCCCCGCACGACCCCGACGCCGTCGACCTGTCCGCGACCTTGAGCGGCTCCACCCCCGACCACCTGCTGGGCGCGGACCAGTCGGGCCGCGACGTCCTGTCCCGGCTGATCTTCGGTGCGCGGACGGGACTGCTCGGCCCGCTGGTGGTCGTGCTCGTGTCGACGGTGCTCGGCACGCTGATCGGGGTGAGCGCCGCCTGGCACGGCGGGGCCGTCGATGCCGTGCTGTCGCGGGCCATGGAGCTGGTCTTCTCCTTCCCGGCCCTGCTGCTGGCCATCATCCTGGTGGCGGTCCTCGGCCCCGGACCGACCGCGCCCGTGATCGCGATGAGCGTCGCCTACGCCCCGTACGTCGGCCGGTTGGCGCGCAGCGTGGCCCTGCGGGAGAAGGGCCGTCCCTACATCCAGGCGTACCAGGTGCAGGGGTGGTCCGGCTGGATGATCTGCGTGGGACATCTGCTTCCCAACATCGCCCCGCTGGTCCTGGCCCAGTCCGCGATCAACTTCGGCTACGCGCTGATGGATCTCGCGGCGCTCTCCTTCCTCGGCCTCGGTGTGCAGCCGCCCGCCGCCGACTGGGGCGCGATGATCAACGATGGTTCCCAGGCCCTGCTCCAGGGCGCGATGCTGCCCGCCCTCGCCCCCGGCGCCGCCATCGTGATCACAGTGGTCGCGTTCAGCACCGTCGGCGAGTCCATCGCCGACCGCGTCGCCAGGCGGGAGCGGTGATGACCCCTCGGCTGTTGGAGATCGAGAACCTCGATGTACGGCTCACAGCCGGAAGGGCCGCGCGGCCCATCCTCGACGGGGTGTCGCTGCACGTCGGACGCGGCGAGGCCGTCGGGCTGGTCGGCGAGTCGGGGTCGGGCAAGTCGGTCACCTGCCGTTCGGTGCTGCGCCTGCTCCCCGAGGGTGCCGAGGCCGCGGGCAGCGTGCGGGTGGACGGCGAGGACGTCCTGACGATGTCCGCCGCCCGGCTCCGCGACCTGCGCCGGAACGACGTCTCCATGATCTTCCAGGACCCTCGGGCCTCCATCAACCCGCTGCGCCGGATCGGCGACTTCGTCACCGAAGGCATGCGGGCCGGCGGAATGTCGCGGGACGACGCTCTCCGGCGGGCCGCGGAGTTGCTGGAGTCGGTGGGCATCCGTGAGCCGCGCGCGGCGCTGCGCAGGTATCCGCACGAGTTCTCGGGCGGCATGCTCCAGCGCGTCATGATCGCCGGCGCGCTCGCCGGGGAGCCGCGGCTGCTGCTGGCCGACGAGCCCACCACGGCGCTGGACGTCACCACCCAGGCCGAGGTCATCGCGATCCTGACCGGCCTGCGGGGAGAGCGATCCATGGGGCTGCTCTTCGTCACCCACGACCTGGAGCTGGCCGCGGCGATCTGCGATCGCGTCTATGTGATGTACGCGGGGCGGATCGTCGAGGCGCAGACCGCCGGAGGACTCTTCGACCGGCCCCGCCATCCGTACACCTCGGGCCTGCTGGCCGCGACCCCCCGGCTGGAGTCGGACCGGCCGCCGCGCGGCGTGCCGGGGCGTCCGGTGTCGCTCGCCGAGGCTCCGGCCGGATGCGCGTTCGCGGCCCGCTGCGCCCACGCCCGGCCCGCCTGCACGCGGGACGTGCCCGCCCGGCGGGAGATCGACGGCGCCCACGTGGCCTGCCTGCGCGCGGAGGAGCTGAGCCATGACTGAGTACGCGCTGGAGGTGGAGAACCTGCGCAAGTCGTTCGGCGGCCAGGTGGCCGTCGACGGCGTCTCCTTCTCCCTGCCGCCCGGCGGCTCCCTGGCCGTCGTGGGCGAGTCGGGATCGGGGAAGACGACGACCGCGCGGATGCTCGTCGGCCTGGAGCGGCCGGACGCCGGCCGGATCCGCGTCGGAGGCCGGGACCGCTCCGCCGCGGCCCGAGGAAGGGCGACCCGGCTTTCCCGGGCCCGGGAGCTCCAGATGGTCTTCCAGGACCCCTACCTCTCGCTCGACCCCCGCGTCAGCGTCGCGCAGTGCGTCGAGGAGCCGCTGCGCCTGCACTTCGCGATGAGCCCGCGGGAAAGGCGGGCCCGCCGCGACGAGCTGCTGGCCCGGGTGGGACTCGGCGGGCGGGAGGCGGACGCGCTCCCCCGGCGGCTGTCCGGCGGCCAGCGCCAGCGGGTCGCGCTCGCCCGCGCGCTGGCGACCGAGCCGAAGGTGCTGATCCTGGACGAGGCGACCGCCGCCCTCGACGTGTCCATCCAGGCCCAGATCCTGGACCTGCTCGCGGAGATCCGCCGGGAGAGCGGCGTCGGATATGTGTTCGTCACCCACAACCTGGCGCTCGTCCGGCACGTCGCCGACGACGTCCTCGTGCTCCACCAGGGGCGCGTGGTCGAGTCGGGCCCCAGCTCACGGGTGCTGACCGCGCCCGAGCATCCGTACACCCGCCTGCTGCTGCACTCGGTGCCGCGTCCCGGCTGGGACCCCGCCCGCATCGCGGCGGACCGGCGTGCCCTCGCGACCGAGTCGAAGGAGTCCTCATGACGGACCTCGCCTACCTTTCCGCCACCGAGGCGTTGCGGCTGTTCCGGTCGCGCGAGCTGTCCCCCGTCGAGCTGCTGGCCGCCGTCGTGGAGCGCGCCGAGGCCGTCGAGCCGCGGGTCAACGCGCTGAGCGAGCGCCTCTTCGAGGAGGCGTCGCTGCAGGCGAAGCGGGCCGAGCGCGCCTACCGCGACGGCTCGCCGCGCCCGCTGGAGGGCGTTCCCGTCGCGGCGAAGGACGAGCAGCCGATCGCCGGACGGCCGGCCACGGACGGCTCCCTCGCCTACGCCGGCAGCGTGGCCGAGCAGACCCACCCGGTCATCCAGCGGGTGCTGGACGCCGGCGGCATCGTGCACGCCCGCACCACGACGCCCGAGTTCTGCTGCGCCGCGTTCACGCACTCGCGGCTGTGGGGGATCACCCGGAACCCGTGGAACCTGGAGTACTCGCCCGGCGGCTCCTCGGGCGGCTCGGGGGCGGCGCTCGCCTCCGGCACGACCACGCTCGCCACCGGCTCCGACATCGGCGGCTCGATCCGGATGCCCGCCGCCTGCACCGGCACGGTCGGCTACAAGCCGCCCTACGGCCGGGTGCCCGCGATGCCGCCGTTCAACCTGGACCACTACTGCCATGACGGGCCGATGGCGCGCACCGTGGCCGACTGCGCGTTGCTGCAGAACGTCATCGCCGGCCCGCACCCCCATGACGTGGTCTCGCTGCGCCCCGCCGTCCGCCTCCCGGACCGGCTCGGCGACGTGCGGGGGCTGCGCGTCGCCTACGCGCCCAACCTGGGCGACTGGGAGATCGAGCCGGACGTCGCGGCCGGCACCCGGGCGGTCGCCGACGCGCTGCGCGCGGCCGGGGCGATCGTCGAGGAGGTCGAGGTCGGGCTGCGCCGCGCCGACGTCATGCGCGCCACCCTCATCCACTTCGGCGCCGTCTTCGGCCCCATGGTCGGCCGGGTCGCCGCCGAGCACGGCGACCAGCTCACCCGCTACGCCCTCGCCTTCGCCGCCGACTCCCGGAGCGCGTACGAGCGGGGTGGCGGCTTCCTGGCGGGGCTGGAGCTGGAGGCGGCGATCTACGCGCCGATCGGCGACCTGCTCGACCGCCACGACGCGCTCGTCTGCCCGACCACGGGAGCGCCCGCCCTGCGCGCCGGCGAGGAGTACCTCGACACCAAGCTCACCGTGAACGGCGTCGAACTCGACGACCACCTGGAGTACTCGCTGACTCCGGTCTTCAACATCGCCAGCCGATGCCCGGTGCTCAATGTGCCGTCCGGCCGCGCGTCCAACGGCGTGCCGACCGGGGTGCAGATCGTCGGACGCACCTACGACGACGCGACCGTCTTCCACGTCGGCGCCGCCGTCGAACGTGCCCGCCCCTGGGCCTCGCGCCCCGAATCGCTGTGAACCCCCTGATCCCCCCCGCAAGGAGAACCCGCATGACCACCCCCGCCGATCTCGTCCTCCGCGGCGGTCCGGTGCACACGCTCGGACCGGCCCCCGCCACGGCCACCGCGGTCGCCGTCCGCGGCGGCCGGATCATCGCCGTCGGCGCGGACGCGGACGTCCGGCCGCTGATCGGCGCCGCCACCGAGGTCGTCGACCTGGCCGGCCGAGCTCTGCTCCCCGGGCTGCAGGACGCCCACGTGCATCCGGTCCTGGCCGGCCTCACCATGATCCAGTGCGATCTGCACGACACCGGCGACGCCGACGAGGCCGTCGCCGCCGTCCGCGCCTACGCCGAGGCCAACCCCGAGGCCGAATGGATCAGCGGAGGCGGCTGGTCCATGGACTGGTTCCCCGGGGGAACGCCCAGCCGGCGCCTGCTGGACGCGGTGGTCCCCGACCGGCCCGTCCACCTGGTCAACCGCGACGGCCACGGAGCCTGGGTCAACTCCAGGGCGCTGCGGCTGTGCGGCATCGACGCGAGCACCCCGGACCCGGTCGACGGCCGCATCGAGAGGGAGGCCGACGGCCACCCGCAGGGAACGCTCCACGAAGGCGCGTCGGCCCTGGTCGGCCGGCACCTGCCCGAGCCGGCCGCGGACGCCGTGCTGCGCGGCCTCCAGGCCGGTCAGCGGCGGCTGCACTCGGTCGGCGTGACCGCCTGGCAGGACGCGATGGTCACTCCCCAGGTGCAGCGGGCCTACCTGACCGCGGCCGAGTCCGGGCTGCTCACCGCCCGGGTGGTCGGAGCGCTGTGGTGGGACCGCGAGAGGGGCGAGGAACAGATCCCCGAGTTGCTCGCGCGCAGAGGCGGCGCGGGCCGGTTCCGCGCCACCAGCGTCAAGATCATGCAGGATGGGGTCGCGGAGAACTTCACCGCCGCGATGACCTCCGCCTACCTGGACGGCTGCGGGTGCGCGACCGGCAACCGGGGGCTCAGCTTCGTCGACCCGGACAGGCTGCGCACGTACATCACCCGCCTGGACGCCGAGGGCTTCCAGGTGCACGTGCACGCCGTCGGGGACCGGGCGGCGCGCGAAGCCCTCGACGCGTTCGAGGCCGCGCGGGCCGCCAACGGGACGAACGACCACCGCCACCACATCGCCCACGTCCAGGTGGTCCACCCGGACGACGTGCCGCGCTTCGCCGCCCTCGGGATCACCGCCACCATCCAGCCGCTGTGGGCGGCGCACGAGCCGCAGATGGACGAGCTGACCATTCCGTTCCTCGGCCCGGAACAGGCGGGCCGGCAGTACCCGTTCGGCGACCTCGCCCGCGCCGGCGCCCGGCTCGCGGCGGGCAGCGACTGGCCGGTCAGCAGCCCCGACCCGTTCCTGGGCATCCATGTCGCGGTCAACCGGGCGATCGCGGGCGGGAGCTCGAAGGTGTTCCTGCCGGAACAACGGCTGGCCCTGACGGACGCGCTGGCCGCCTACACGATCGGCACGGCGCGGGTGAACCACCTGGACGCCTGGACCGGCACCATCGAGACGGGCAAGTTCGCCGACCTGGTGGTCACCGACCGCGACCCCTGCGCGATCCCGGCCGACGCGATCGCCGGCACCTCGGTGCTGGCCACGTACGTCGAAGGCGAGCGGGTGCACACCGATCCGGCCTTCTGACGGCCCGCCGTCCGGACGCGCGGCCGGTCCGGCCACCGCGGCTGCCCGGGCCGTCCGGACACGCGGCGGGCCCGGGCGCCGCGGCCGCCCGGTCAGCCCGGGGCCCGGCGGCTGAGGTGCTCCCACGCCTGGTACAGCTCCGTCCGGGCGCGGTCCATCTGCTGGACCATGTCGTACGAGGCGCCGCCGACGATCAGCCGCCGGGGCGGTTCCGGCAGCGACGCCAGCTCCAGGACGACCGGCGCCGCCGTGCTCGCGGGCGGCCCGGCGTCCTCCCCCCACATCTCGGCCAGCCTGGCGCGCAGCGGCTCGTAGACGGGCAGCGGCTCGGTCGCCGTGGTGCCGGCCGTGAACAGCCCCGTGTCGTAGCCGCCCATCTGCACGATCGTCACCTTGACGCCGAACGGCTCCAGCTCCGTCGCCAGGGCCTCGCTGAGCGAGTCGAGCGCCGCCTTGCCCGCCCCGTAGAGGCCGACCGAGGCCATGCCCCCGCTCGTGCCCATCGAGGTGATCTGCAGGATGCGGCCCGAACCCTGCTCCCGCAGGTACGGGATCACGGCCTGGCTCACCCAGAGCGCGCCGAGGAAGTTCACGTCGAGGTGCGCCCGCACCTGCTCCTCGGTGGCCTCCTCGACCATGCCGTACAGGAGCCCGCCGGCGTTGTTGACCACGACGTCGAGGCGGCCGAAGGCGGCCACCGCCCGGTCCACCGCCTCGTGGACGGCGGCCCGGTCGGAGACGTCCAGCGGCAGCGGCGCCAGCCGGCCCGGATGCCGCGCGGCGAGCTCCGTCAGCGGCTCCACGTGGCGCGCGGCGGCCACGACGCGGTCCCCGGCCTCCAGCGCGGCCTCCGTGAACGCCCGGCCCAGGCCACGGGATGCGCCGGTGATGAACCACACCTTCCCGGTCGTCACGGGCCTCACCTCCTTGTGCTTCTCTTATCCGACGAGGCGAGACGGTTCGTCTCGCCGCCCGAGTCTGCACGACTGATGTCCGCTCGTCAAGACGGACCGTCTCGTCTCGTAACGTGGTATCCTCGCGACCATGTCCGATGCCAGGAAGCCCGACCCCGCGCGGCGCAGCGAGCGGTCGCGGCACGCCATCCTCGAGGCCGCCCGCGCGCTGATCGGCGAGGTGGGCTACGGGAAGGTCTCGATCGAGGCCATCGCCGCGCGCGCCGGCGTGGGCAAGCAGACGATCTACCGCTGGTGGCCGTCCAAGGGCGCGGTCGTCTTCGAGTCGATCCTCGCGCTCAGCCAGGACGCCGAGGGCGGGGAGGTCGCGCTGCCCGACACGGGCGACCTCGAGGCCGACCTGAAGCTCGTCATGCGGGCGACGGCGGCCGAGTTCGCCGACCCGGCCTTCGACGCGCCGATCCGGGCGCTCACGATGGAGATCGTCAACGATCCCGGCCTGGCCGCCCAGTACCACGAGCGGCTGGCCGGCCCGCTGGACGAGGCCAAGAAGGCGCGGCTGCGCGCCGCGCAGGAGGCGGGCCAGCTCGCCGCCGACGCCGACCTCGACCTGGTGCTCGACGTGCTCTACTCCCCGCTCCACCGGCGCTGGCTGCACCGCTCGGGCCCCCTGACGCCCGAGTACGCCGACGCGCTCGTGGACGTCACGCTCCGGGCCTTCCGCCCCTGACGCCCCTGGGATATAGTCTGCGCGTAGACAATCTACGCGCGGACTAAAGGAGTGCGTCCATGTTCCTGTGGAGTTTCGAGCACAGCGCCGAGACCACCGCCCCCGCCGAGACGGTGTGGGCGCTGTACGCCGACGTGCCCGGCTGGGTGCGCTGGGACACCGGCCTGGAGCGGGCCGAGCTCCACGGCCCCTTCGCCGCCGGGTCCGAGATCGTCATGACGCCCCAGGGCCAGGACGAGGTCCGCGCCCGCATCACCCGGGCCGACGAGAACGACACGTTCGCCGACGAGACCGTGTTCGGCGAGGTGGTCCTCCGCTTCACGCACACGCTGGAGCCGTTCGCCGGAGGCACCCGGGTGACGCACCGCCTGGAGGTGACGGGCCCCGGGGCCGAAGAGATCGGCCCGGCCGTCGCCGCCGACCTGCCCGACGCGGTCGCCGCCCTGGTCAAGCTGGCGGAGACGGCGTGAGCCTCACCCCGGACGACAGCCCCGGCTTCCTGCTGTGGCGGACCACGCTGCGCTGGCAGCGGGCCGTCACGGCGGCCCTGGAGCCGTTCGACCTGACGCACGTGCAGTTCGTGCTGCTGGCCTGCGCGTGGTGGCTGAACAAGGAGGGCGGCCGGCCGAACCAGCTCAGCGTGGCCCGGCAGGCCGGCGCCGACGTGAAGATGGCCTCCCAGGTGCTGCGCAAGCTGGAGGACAAGGGCCTGCTCGTCCGCGAGACCGACCCGGCCGACAGCCGCGCCAAGCTGCTGCGGGTCACCGACCGGGGCCGCGAGCTGATCGAGCGGGCCGTCGCCGAGGTGGAGCGCACCGACGCGGCGTTCTTCGCGGCGGCGCCCGACCGGCCCGCGCTCGTCTCGACGCTGCGCGCCCTGGCGGACGGGGAGCGCCGATGATGCTCCTGGGCGCCCGCGCCCCCTTCGACTTCGGCGCGTCCCTGCGCTTCCTCGCCCGCTTCCCGCCTGCCGGCGGTGAGCAGGAGATCACCGGGACGACGCTGGTGAAGGCGTACCGGGTGGCCGGGCACACCGTACGGGCGCGCCTGTCCCCCGCCGGGGCCGGGCTGCGCTGCGAGCTGGAGTCCCCCGACCCCCTGACCGACGATGTCGTCACGGCGGCGGCCGACCGGATCCGGTTCCACCTGAGCCTGGACGACGACCTGACCGGCTTCTACGAGGCGGCCGACGAGGGGTTCCGCCCCGTGGTCGAGCGGCTGCGCGGCTACCACCAGGTCAAGTTCCCGTCGCCGGTGGAGAACCTGGTGTGGGCCATCCTGTGCCAGCGCACGCCGATGCGGGCCGCCGCCCGGGCCAAGGCCGCGATCGTCGCCCACGCCGGCAACCCGTACGGCGCCTTCCCGGACGTCGGCCAGCTCCTGGAGACGCCCGCCGACCTGGCCGGCGACCCGCGCAAGGCCGGCCGGCTGCGCGCGGCGCTGGAGGCGTGGGCGCGGACCGACGAGGCGTTCCTGCGTCACGGGCCGTACGAGGAGGTCAAGGCGTTCCTGCTGGGGCTGCCCGGGATCGGGCCGTGGTCGGCGTCGTTCGTCCTCATCCGCGGGCTGGGGCGGATGGAGGAGGCGCCGATCGACCGGGAGCTGACGCGCTCGGCCGCCGCAGCCTACGGCCGGACGCTGGGCGAGCGCGAGCTGCGGGACCTGGCCGCCGGGTACGGGCCGTGGCAGGGGTACTGGGCGCACTACCTGCGCGTGGCGGGGTGAGGCCGGGGGACCGGGCCCATACCGCGAGCACGTCCTGCTGCCCCCGTCAGGTCGTCGGGCCGTCCGGCGGCGGGGTCGCGGCGGCGTCCAGGAGGGGGCCGAGCTCGCGGGTCACGGTCGTCAGGGCGCGCACGTCGCGTTCGGCCCGCGCGATGAGGATCGCCCCCTCCAGCGCGCTGATCATCAGGGTGGCGAGCGGCTCGGCCCGGGCGGCGGGCACGCCCATGTCGGCCAGCGCCCGCGCGACCGGCGCGGTCCAGCGGGCGAACGCGGCCGCCGCGGCCTCCCGGGTGGACTCGGCCGCCCGCGAGCAGTCCACGGTCGCCGCCGCGACGGGACACCCGCCCGCCTCGAACCCCACGGAGCCGTACTCGTCGATCCACTGCGCGGCCATCGCGGCGAACAGCCCGCTCGGCGACGGCTGCGGCATGCCGGCCAGGAACCGGGCGACGCGGGCGGCGGCGTAGCGGCCCGCCCAGTCCACGGCCTCGTTGACGAGCTGCTCCTTGCCGCCCGGGAAGTAGTGGCGCAGCGAGCCGCGGGGCGCCCGGGCGTGGGCGACCACGTCGCGCATCCCGGTGGCGGCGACCCCGTCGCGGCGGATGAGCTGCGCCGCGCTGAACACCATCCGCTCCCGCGGACCCCGCTCCTTCTCCGCCATCCCGGCCTCCCGCCGCTGCCGCCCGCACCTGGTCAGGAGTACCCTCCCACGCTTCACGGGCGTTCGAGGAAGACCCCTCTATGACGCTTGTCATATCGCGTTCTAGTATGACGACTGTCATAGAGAAGCTGGTCGCGCAGGCAGGTGGTGGTGCGTCGTGGACGTGGGGTTCGTCGGTCTCGGGGTCATGGGACAGCCGATGGCGCTCAACCTGGCCCGCGCCGGGACGCCGCTCGTGGTGTGGAACCGCACCCCGTCCCGGGCCGAACCGCTGCGCGCGGCCGGCGCCCACGTCGCGTCCGGCCCCGGCGAGGTGTTCGGGCGGGCCCGCACGGTGATCCTCATGCTGGCGGACGAGGCGGCCATCGACACGGTCCTCGGCCGGGGCACGCCCGCCTTCGCCGCCCGGGTGGCGGGACGCGTCGTGGTGCACATGGGCACGACCTCGCCGGACCACTCACGCGAGCTGGAGCGGGACATCCGGGCGGCGGGCGGCGGCTACGTCGAGGCGCCCGTCTCCGGCTCCCGCGAGCCCGCCGAGGCCGGGCGGCTCGTGGCGATGCTGGGCGGGGAGGCGGCCGACGTCAAGGAGGTCGCGCCGCTGCTGGCGCCGATGTGCCGGGAGACGTTCGCCTGCGGGCCGGTGCCGGGCGCGCTGCTGACGAAGCTCGCGGTGAACCTGTTCCTGATCACCATGGTCACCGGGCTCACCGAGGCGTACCACTTCGCCGACCGGCACGGCCTGGATCGCGGGCGGTTCCTCGACATCCTGGACGCCGGGCCGATGGCCAGCGCCGTGTCGCGGATGAAGGCGCCCAAGCTGCTGGCCCGCGACTTCGCGGTGCAGGCCGCGGCGCTGGACGTGCTGAAGAACAACCGGCTGATCGCCGAGGCGGCCCGGGCGTCGGGCCTGGCCTCGCCCCTGCTCGACGTCTGCCACGACCTGTTCGGGGAGACCGTGGAGCTGGGGCACGGCGCGGCCGACATGGTGGCGGTGCTGCACGCCATCGAGGCCCGCACCGGGACCCACGCCAGGGCGCGCCGGCCCTGAGCGCGCCAGGCGCGGCCAGGGCTCCCGAGCGCGCTAGGCGCGGTCCGCGTCCTCGGGTGGCGCGGTGTGGCGGGCCAGTTCGGCCTCCGCCCACTCGGCCCACTCCTTGCGCATCGCGAAGAAGCGCCGGCCGTACTCCAGCGTGAGCCGCCCGTAGAGCGACAGATTGTCCTCGCCCCACGTCACCTCCTCCTGGAGCGCGGCCAGGCTGTCGCGCCGCTCCCCCATGGTCGCGGCGCTGTCGCGCAGGTACGCGCGGGCCCGCTCGGGTTCGAGCTGGCCGAGGAAGAACACCTTCAGCAGCACCCCGTCACGCCGCGCTGGCCTGGGCTGCTCCTCGACCAGCCACCGGCGCAGCTCGTCGCGCCCCGCGTCCGTCGCGCGGTACTCCTTGCGGCCGCGCGGGCCCTCGGCCGCCACCTCGATGAGGCCGTCGGCCGTGAGCTTGGCCAGCTCGCCGTACACCTGGCTCTGGGTGGCCGTCCACACGTTCGCCAGCGAGATCTCGAAGAGTTTCATCAGGTCGTAGCCGCTCGCGCCGTCGAGTTCCACGATCAGGCCGAGGACCGCATGCCGCAGGCTCATGACCGGAACTCTACCTCTCTGGATTGACATGTCAAAACTGGAAGGTCTAGATTCGACGTGTCAAAGTTGGAATGTCGTCTGGAGGCGACGTCATGCTGAAGTACTACGGCCGGACCTTTCTCCCCTGGATCGCCCTCGCCATCGTCAGCGGGTTCGACGCCCGCACCGGCGCGATCACCGGCCTGGCCGCCGCGCTCGTCCTGCTCGCCCTCGACCGGCTGCGCTCCGGCATCGCGTGGGACGCGCTGATCCTGGAGACCTCGACCGCCGTCTACATGGCGCTGCTGACCGCGCTCTCGTTCGCCGCGCCGCACTCGCCGGTGCTGGGGTACGGCGCGTCGCTGGCCATCGCGTGGCTCGCCGTCACCGCGTGGGGCACGCTCGCCGCCGGCCGCCCGTTCACGGAGGGCATCGCGCGCCGCCAGGTCGACGCGCACATCGCCGCCACGGAGCGGTTCCGGCAGATCAACGTGGTCATCACCAGGGCCTGGGCCGTCGGCTTCACGGTCACCGCGATCGCGCTGGCCTGCGTGCAGCACTGGGCGCCGCAGGCCGTCGCCGTGCTGGTGGCCTGCAAGGTCGCCGGGTTCACCCTGCCGGCCGTCTTCACCGCGCGCTACACCGCGAGGGCCCGGGAGCGCGCGGCGGCGGCCGCCGCGGCGCGCCCGAGCCTCTGAGCGGCCGGCCGACGCCCGCCGCGGCGGGGCCGAGCCCCGACACCCGCACCACCCGTCCCGCAACCCGCGCCACCCATCCGCCACCCGTGCCGAGCCTGTGAGGAGCATCGAGATGAGCCAGCCGAACGGAACCTCCCCCTCCCTGTGGCTGGAGGGCCACCACGCCCCCGTCCCCGACGAGATCGACGCGGTCGGCCTGCCGGTCGAGGGCACCCTGCCGCCCGAGCTGACCGGCCGCTACTTCCGCAACGGCCCCAACCCGCTGCCGGGCACCCCGTCGGCCCACTGGTTCACCGGGCCCGGCATGGTGCACGGCGTGCGGCTGCGCGACGGCCGCGCCGAGTGGTACCGCAACCGCTGGGTGCGCACCACCAAGTTCACGGACGGCGCCCCGTTCGTACGCCCCGACAGCACGTTCGACCACGCGGCCGTCCCGGCCAACACCCACGTCGTCCCGCACGCCGGCCGCATCCTCGCGCTGGTCGAGACCGGCCTGCCGTACGAGCTGACCCCCGAGCTGGACACGGTGGGCCCGTGCGACTTCGGCGGGCTGCTGAAGGGCGGGATGACCGCCCACCCCAAGGAGGACCCGGTCACCGGCGAGCTGCTGTTCTTCGGGTACGGGCTCGTCCCGCCGTACCTCACCTACCACCGGCTGTCGGCCGGCGGGCGGCTGGTGGAGAGCCGCGAGGTGGAGGTGCCGGGCCCGACGATGATGCACGACTTCGCCGTGACCGCGAACCACGTCGTGTGGCTGGACCTGCCGGTGGTGTTCGACATAGGCCTGGCGCGGAGTGGCGCCGGCATGCCGTTCCGCTGGGACGACGCCTACGGGGCGCGGCTCGGCGTCATGCCGCGGGCCGGGGGCCCGGTGCGCTGGTTCGATGTCGATCCCTGCTACGTCTTCCACGTGGGCAACGCGTACGAGGACGAGGCCGGGCGGGTGGTCGTGGACGGCGTCCGCTACCGGCCGGAGGACTTCACCGCGTTCTGGCCGAGCATCGGCGGCGAGGGCGACACCTCCGCCGCGACCGTCGCGAACGCCCCGTCCCGGGCGGCGGCCACCGGGAGCTCCCGGCTGCACCGCTGGACCCTGGACCCCGCCTCCGGGGCGGTCAAGGAGGAGCCGCTCGACGACCGGCCCGTCGAGTTCCCCACCCACGACGACGCCCGCACCGGTCACGCGCACCGCTACCTCTACACCGCGGCCGCCGACGCGATCGTGAAGCACGACCTGCGCTCGGGCTCCTCGGCGGCGCTGGAGCTCGGCCCGGACCTGGTGCCGGGCGAGGCGGTGTTCGTGGCGGCCGAGGGCGCCCGGGCCGAGGACGAGGGCTGGCTGCTGTCGATCGTCACCGACCGCGCCGGGCAGGGCTCGGAGTTGCTGGTGCTGGACGCGGGCGACCTGTCGCGCACGGCGTCGGTGCGGCTGCCGCGCCGCGTCCCGGCCGGCTTCCACGGGAGCTGGATCCCCGACCCCGCCTCCTGACGCGCTCCCGGCGGTCGGGCGGGGGCTCGGGAGGGCGGCTCACGGCGGGGACGTGAGGGCGGTCAGGGGGCGGGCGTGACAGGGCAGAAGCCCGGCAGGGCGGTCAGGGCGGGGGCCCGGCAGGGCGGTCAGGCCAGGGTCTGGTAGGCGGCGGTCCAGAAGTCCCTGATGAGGCCGGGGGTGTCCGGGGAGTCCTGGGCCGTCTGGGTGAGCAGGATCCCGACGAGCCCTTCGGCGGGGTCGGCGTACGCGCTCGTGCCGAGGCCGCCGTCCCAGCCGAACTGCCCCGGCGAGGCCAGGTCCCGGCGGTGGGTGCGCACGGCCATGCCGAAGCCGTAGCCGCCGTGGCGCCCGAAGTGGTCGCCGAAGGCGTCCTTCTCCGTCTTCTGCGCGGGCGTGAGCCGGTCGCCGGTCATGAGCTCGACCGAGGCGCGCGACAGGACCCGCACGCCGCCGAGCGTGCCCTTGCCGAGCAGCATGCGGTAGAACGCGTGGTAGTCGTCGGCCGTCGAGACCAGGCCGTCGCCGCCCGCCGCGAACACCGGAGCCCGGCTGTACTTGCCGCCGGCGGCCTCGTCCCACACCGTCAGCCCGCCGGTCGCCGGGTCGTGGGCGTAGCAGACGGGCAGCCGGTGGATCGAGTCCTCGGGGATGTGGAAGCCGGTGTCCTTCATGCCGAGGGGGTCGAGGATCCGTTCGCGCAGGAACGTCTCGAAGGGCTGTCCCGCCACCCTGGCGATGAGCACGCCGAGCACGTCGGAGCCCGTGTGGTACTGCCACATCTCGCCCGGCTGGCGCATGAGCGGCAGCTCGCCCAACCGCCTGATCCACTCGTCGGGCCCGAAGTCCGGCGACGTGGTGTCCAGGCCCAGCTCGCGGATCGCGACCTGGACGGGGTAGGTGTCCGGGGGCGCGAGCACGGCGCCGAAGCCGAAGGTGAAGGTCAGCAGGTCGCGCAGGGTGATCGGCCGGTGGGCCGGCACGGTGTCGTCGAGCGGCGCGTCCAGGCTCCTCAGGACCCGCCGGTCGGCCAGCTCGGGCAGCCACGGGTCGACGGGGTCGTCGAGCCGCAGCCGGCACTCCTCGACGAGGACCATCGCGGCGGCGGCCGTGACGGGCTTGGTGGCGGAGGCCATGCGGAAGATCGTGTCCCTGCGCATGGGCTCGTCTCCCCCGGCGCTGAGGGTGCCCATGACCTCGACGTGCGTGTCGTCGCCGCGGCCGACGAGGGCGACGAGGCCGGGGACGGCGCCGGAGGCGACCGGCCGGGCCAGCACCTCGCGCATCCGGTCGAGCCCGGCCGCGGACAGGCCGCCCGGCGCCGGGGCGTGCTCCTCCGTCCTGCCCTGGGTGGCCCATCCCCCGGTGGCGTCCCAGCTGCCGCTCATGTCCCAGGTGGTGGTCTTCGGCATGGTGGCCGTCCCCTCGTTTGCGTACAACACTCGTGCGTACAACACTCGCTCGATGCGAACACTGTACGCACATCGGCATGCCGTACGCAATCCGGAACCGCGGCGACGGTCAGCCGAGCCGGTCGCGCAGCGCCCGCAGGCCGGTCAGCATGATCGTGAGGCTGTAGCCGAAGTCCTCCTCCGGCGTGATCCCCGCCTCGTGGCGCTCGCGCAGGGCGGCGGCGAGCACGGGGAAGGGGAAGCCGTCCCGCGCCACCGCGCGCGCCTCCTCCTCGGGCGCCGGCCGCGACTGCTCCTCCAGGGCCCGTCCGACGACGAAGTGGACGAGCGCGCCCGCCGCCCGTGAGGCGTCGGCCAGCCCGAAGCCCGCGCCGTGCAACACCTCGGTGATCCGCTCGGCGAACGTCCCCAGCGCGACGGCGCGCGTGAGGTCCGCGCCGGCCGCCACGCGCGCCCCGTCGCGATGGGCGAGCAGCGCGCGCCGCAACGCGCCGAGCGAGCGCTCCAGCCACTCCCACCACGGCTCCCCACCGGCGGGACGGCTCAGCTCCCCGGCGGCGGGGGTGAGCATGACGTCCACGATCTGGTCGAGCAGCGCCCGCTTGTCGGCGAAGTGCCAGTACAGCGCCGGCGCCCGGACATCGAGCGCCGAGGCGACCCGGCGCACGGTCAGCTTGTCCAGACCGTCCTCCTCCAGCAGCCGCAGCGCCGTGCGGGCCGCGACCTCCTTGTCGATCGGCATCGCGCGCCGGTCCTCCCTCTCCTCCGCCCGCCCTCTTCGGCTTGACACTTTAACAAGTTAAAGGCACGGTGCTCTTTAACAAGTTAAGGAGGCATTCATGGACGCCGACGTGATCGTGGTCGGAGCCGGGCCGGTCGGCCTGCTCCTGGCCGCCGAGCTGCGCCTGGCCGGAGCCGAGCCGCTGGTGCTGGAACGGCTGGCGGAGCCGTCGCCGCTGCGCAGGTCGCGCGGGATCGGGCCGCTGGCCGCCGAGGCGCTGCGGCGGCGCGGGCTCGGTGGGCGGCTCCAGGCGCACCAGCCCGAACGCGGAGCGCAGAAGGCGCGGGAGCACGGCAGCGAGAAGGACCACTTCGCGTGGATCCACAAGATCGACCCGCTGCTGCAGGAGGAGCCGGACCGGCGCGGCGTCCTCATCTGGCAGCCCGACCTCGAGGCCGTCCTGGGCGAGCACGCCGCCGCGCTCGGCGTCGCGGTGCGTCGAGGGCACACCGTCACCGGGGTCTCCCCGGACGAGGACGGCGTCACCGTCACCGTCGCCACGGGCGCCGGCGAGCGGCGGCTTCGCGCCGCCTTCGTGGTGGGGTGCGACGGCGGGCGCAGCACCGTGCGCAAGCTCGCCGGGTTCGCCTTCCCCGGCACCCCTCCGCTCATGACGGCCCGCCAGGCGCACGCCGAGCCGGCCGACCCCGGCGCTCTGCCGCCCCCGGGCCGGCTGCCGGGCGGCATGCTCCTCCACGGCCCCGGCGGCATCGGCACGTTCGACTTCGCCGACGTCCACGAGCGCCATGAGGGGCCGGTCACGGCTGAGGAGCTGCGGGCGAGCGTGCGGCGCGTGGCTGGCGTGGACGTGACGTTCACCCGGATGGGCGACGCCCTGCGCTTCACCGACCAGGCCCGCCAGGCCGCCACCTACCGGCTGGGCCGGGTGCTGCTGGCGGGCGACGCGGCCCACGTCCACTCCCCCAACGGCGGTCAGGGGCTCAACCTGGGGCTGACGGACGCCGTCAACCTCGGCTGGAAGCTGGCCGCCGAGGTGAACGGGACCGCCCCCGAGGGGTTGCTCGACACCTACACCGCCGAGCGGCACCCCGTGGGGGAGGCCGTGCTGCGCAACACGCGCGCGCAGTCGGCGCTCATGCTGCCGGGACCGCACACGGACGCCCTGCGCGACATCGTCGCGGATCTGATGGACATCCCGGACGTCAATCGCTATTTCGGCCGGCTGCTGTCGGGCCTGGGGACGCGCTACGCGTTCCCGTACGCGACGCCGGAGGCGCACCCGCTGATCGGCACGCACTGCCCGGACGTCGTGCTCTCCCCGGCCGAGGAGCCGGGCCGGGAGGTGCCGCTGAGCCGGCTGACCACCGGCGGCCGGCCCGTGCTGTTCGCCCCGGCGGGCGGCCGGGCGGTCACCGCGGCGGCCGCCTGGCGGGACCGCGTCGAGGTGGTGGAGGTGACGGCCGTGGACCATCCGGCGCTGGGCGGCGCGCTGATCCGTCCGGACGGCGCCATCGCGTGGGCCTGCGGCCCCGACGGCGGCACGGCCCTTCTGGAGGCGGCGCTGCGCACCTGGTTCGGCGCCCCGCCGCAGGTGACGGCCGCTCCTTCCCGGGCGGCGGGCGCATCGCACCTGCGGTGACGCCGCTCCGAGCGCGGGAGCGCACCCCCGGGCGGTCGCGACGCCACTCCGGGCGCGGACGCGGAGGGGCACCCCGGGCGGTCGCGACGCCACTCCAGAGTCGGGAGCGGAGGGGCACCCCGGGCGGTCGCGACGCCACTCCAGAGTCGGGAGCGGAACCGCGGGCGGCTCGCGCGCGTTGGACGGCCCGTGAACGCGACGGAACGAACCGGGACCGGAACCCGGCGCGAGCGGCTGCGCGCCTACGACGCCGTGTCCACGTCCCTGGCCCTGCTCGGGGACCGGAGGCTGGGCGAGCTGCTGGACGGGGCCGTCCCGGCCGGGGCGGGCATCGGCGGGACGTCGGCGCGGCTGGAGGTCGAGGGCGTCCCCGTCTTCGTCAAGCGGGTGCCGCTCACGGACGTGGAGCTCCTGCCGGCGAACCGGGGCTCCACGGCCGACCTCTTCGGGCTGCCGCCGTTCTTCCAGTACGGCATCGGCAGCCCCGGGTTCGGGGCGTGGCGGGAGCTGGCCACGCACGTCATGACCACGAACTGGGTGCTGTCCGGCGCCTTCGGCGGCTTCCCGCTGACCTACCACTGGCGGGTCCTGCCGGACGGCGCCCCCGCGCCGCACGAGCTGCTCGCCGACGTCGACCGGGCCGTCGGCTTCTGGGGAGGCTCAGCCGGGGTGCGCCGCCGCCTCGAAGCCCTGCGTGACGCCTCCGCGAGCCTGGTCCTCTTCCTGGAGCACGTCCCGTACAACCTGCACCAGTGGATGAGTGGCCGGATGCGCGCCGGCGGGCGGGCCGCCGACCGGGCGTGCGCGCTCGTCGAGCGCGAGCTGGCGGCCGGCGTGGCGTTCATGAACGCCCGCGGCCTGCTGCACTTCGACGCCCACTTCCTGAACGTCCTGACCGACGGGCGGCGGCTCTACTTCGCCGACTTCGGCCTGGCCGTGTCGTCCCGGTTCGAGCTGTCGCCTGCCGAGGCGGCCTTCCACGACCGGCACCGCGCCTACGACCGCTGCTACACCCTCACCCAGCTCGTCCGCTGGCTGGCCGCCGAGCTGCACGGGTTCGACGGGAGGGAGGAGCGGATCGCGGCGTGGGCCGGCGGCGAGCCCCCGGAGGGCGCCCCGGAGAAGGCCGCGGCGCTGCTGTCCCGCTACAGCCCGCTGGCCCGGGTGATGTCCGCGTTCTTCCACGCGCTCCAGCGCGAGAGCCGGACGACCCCGTACCCGCTGGAGGAGCTCCGCGGCGCCTGGGCGCGTTGCGGGCTCGGTTGACGGGATTAAGTCATATGGCTTAGACAAGGGGGTGTCGGCCCGAAGCGAGGAGGCCCCGTGAGCGACGCCGTCCCCGACTACCCCTTCCGCAACCCCTCCGCGCTGGAGCCGCCTCCGGAGTGGGCGGACCTGCGCGACGGCTGCCCGGTGGCGCCGATCCGGCTGGCCAGCGGCGACCAGGCGCTGCTCCTGACCCGCTACGAGGACGTGCGCCGGGTGCTGTCCGACCCGCGCTTCACCCGGCAGCTCGACGCCGGCGACGCCGCCCGGGTGACGGCCAACGAGTCCGGCGGCGTGTTCGGCCGCTCCGACACCGCCACGTCCGCCATGTCGGCCTCCGGCGAGGCCCACATGCAGTGGCGGCGGCTCGTGGGCCGGGCGTTCACGGCCAAGCGGGTGCTGGCGATGCGGCCCCGCATGGAGGAGATGGCCGACCGGCTCGTCGACGCCATGGTGGCGCAGGGGCCGCCGGCCGACCTCGTCGCCGGGCTGGGGTTCCCGCTGCCGGTGTGGGTGATCTGCGACCTGCTGGGCGTGCCCGACTCCGACCGTGACCGGTTCTCGTACTGGTCGGACACCATGCTGAGCATGACGCGGTACACGCAGGCGCAGATCGACGCCGCGCAGGCGGAGTTCGACGCGTACCTGGCGGCGCACGTGGGCGCCAAGCGCGCCGAGCCGGGCGAGGACCTGCTGAGCGAGCTCATCGGGATCGTGGACGCGGCCGACGGGCGGCTGACCGAGCCGCTGCTCGTGGGCACCGCCCGGGGCCTGCTGGTGGCGGGCCACGAGACCACCGCGAACATGATCGGCAAGATGGCCGCGATGCTGCTGGCCGACCGGTCCCGCTGGGAGGCGCTGCTGGCCGAGCCGGCGCTCGTCCACCCGGCGGTGGAGGAGGTGCTGCGCTTCGACGCCAACCCCGGCTTCGGCATGCCGCGCTACCTGACCGAGCAGGTCGAGGTGGGCGGGCGCGAGCTGCCCGCCGGCACGACGGTGATCTGCAGCATGGCCGCGGCCAACCGGGACGAGCGGGCCTTCGGCCGGGCCGACGCGATGGACCTGCGCCGCTCCCCCAACCCGCACCTCGCCTTCGGCGTCGGCCCCCACTCCTGCCTCGGGCAGGCGCTGGCCCGCACCGAGCTGCAGACCGTGCTGGACGTGCTGCTGCGGCGGCTGCCCGGCCTGGAGCTCGCGGTCCCGGCGGCCGAGCTGGCGGCCCGCGAGGGGCTGCTGGTCGGCGGGTTGCGCGAGGTGCCGGTCCGATGGTGAGCACCGGCCCCGCCCGTACGCGGGACAGGCCCGGACGCGGGGCGGACACCCGCGAGCGCATCCTCGCGGCGGCCGAGCGGCTGTTCGCCGAGCACGGCATCGCCGCGGTGTCCAACCGGCAGATCGGCGAGGCCGCCGGCCAGTCGAACAACTACGCCGTCGGCTACCACTTCGGCACCAAGACCGACCTGGTACGGGCCGTTCTGCGCCGCCACAACCCGGCCATGGAGGAGCGGCGCGCCGCGATGCTGGCCGCCGTCGGCGACGCCTCGGGCGTGCGGGAGTGGGCGTCGTGCCTGGTGCGTCCGGCCACCGAGCACCTGGCCTCGCTGCCCGCCCCGACCTGGTTCGCCCGGTTCCTGGCGCAGGCCGACACCGAGCCCGGCATGCGGGCCGTGGTCATCGAGGAGGCGGTCGCCGCGCCGTCGCTCGGCCCGATCGCCGAGCACCTGTTCCGGCTGGCGCCGGGGGTGCCGGAGGAGGTGCACCGGCAGCGGACCGACATGTGCCGGGTGCTGGTCGTCCACATGCTCGCCGAGCGCGAGCGCGCCCTGCACGAGGACCCGGCGGCCGACCCGGCGACCGTGTGGCGGGAGACGGCCGACGCCCTGGTGGACGCGCTCGCGGGCCTGCTGGCGGCCCCGGTCACGCCGTCCCGGGAGTGGCCCGCTCCTCCCGCACCAGCAGATCGACGATCTTGAGGAGTTCGGCGGCGCCGTCGAGCGCGCCGATGATGACGATCGTCAGGGCGGCCCGTTCCTCGTCGTAGACGGTCTCGACGCGCAGCGGGCCGCCGCCGTCACGCGGGCGGCTCCCGGCCGCCGCCACGACGGTGTTGGACAGCCGGATGACCTCGTCGCGCCCGATGCCGTCGACGCGTACGACGGCGGACGTCTCGGCGTGCGGCCCGCCCGCGGCCGGGGCCGGGGCGGGGCGGCCGGTGAACGCCTCCAGGTCCTCGGCGGCGATCCGGTACTGCCGGCCGATGCGGGTGGCCTTGAGCCGGCCGTCGCGGACGTAGCCGCGCACGGTCTTGACGTGCAGGCCGAGCAGCTCGGCCACGCGTTCCACCGAGTAGTACCGCTCCGCCACTCTCACGCCTTCCCGTGCGCTCCCGCAAGCACCCCGACGCTCCCCAACCTACAGCCCGCGAGGGAGCCACAGCGCACGTACGCCGATGCGTACACCGTGCGCTATGGTGACCGGGAAAGGAGGCGCCATGCCGACCGGCAAGCCGGCCGTCCCCTCCGTGTGGGCGCGGCAGCGACACAAGCGGGAGCAGCCCGCCCTCAGCCAGGACCGGATCGTCGCCGAGGCCGTCCGCCTGCTCGACGAGGAGGGCATCGAGGCGCTCAGCATGCGCAGTCTCGGCACCCGGCTGGGCGCCGGGGCCACCTCCCTCTACCGGCACGTCGCCAGCAAGGACGAGCTGATCGAGCTGGTGGTGGACGAGGTCTACGGCGAGATGGAGGTGCCGGACGGCTCCGGGGCACCCTGGCGGGAGTCCGTCACCGCGTGCGCGGGCAGCCTGCGGGCGATGATCCTGCGGCACCCGTGGGTCGCCTCCGTGCTCGGCCAGGTCGGGCTGGCCGAGCTGGGCCCGAACCTGACGCGGCAGTCCGAGCGGATGCTCGCCCTGTTCCACCGCGCGGGCTTCCCCGCCGGCGAGGCCGACCGGGCCATGAGCACCGTCATCGCGTACGTCATCGGCATGACCGTCAGCGAGGCGGCGTACCTGTCGATGCTGGCCCGCAGCGGGCAGAGCGAGCAGGAGCTGGCGGAGGGCCTGCGGCGGATCGCCGAGGAGACCGTGCGCGACCTGCCGCTGCTGCGCGAGGGCTACGACCAGCGGGCCGGCGAGGACCCGTCGCGACTGCGCGACGAGGGCTTCGCCTACGGCCTGGAGCGTTTCCTCGACGGGCTCCAGGTGCGGCTGGACGCCCTCGGGTCGCACCGGTAGCCACGGGTCCGGCTTCAGGAGCCGGTCTCCAGCGGCAGGCCGGCCGCCGCCCAGTCCTCGACTCCGCCGGCGTACAGGCGCACGTTCGGATACCCCAGCCGCGTCAGCTCGGCGACGAGGGCCGGGCCGCGGTCGCAGTCGGCGTCGGTGGAGTAGGCGACGATCGCCGCGGAGCGGTCCGGCAGCAGCTCGCCGGCCGACCTCGCGGCGTCCTCGGCGGTCAGGTTGAGGGCGCCGGGCAGGTGCCGGCGCCGGTACGGGGCCGCGGGCAGGGCGTCGACCACGGTGACCGCCTTCGCGTCGATCGCCGCCCGCAGCTCGTCGCGGGAGATCGGCCCGCCCGGGCAGGCGAAGGGCGGCGGCGCGGACGGGTCCTGGAGCGGGCCGCTGAGCTGGATGTTGGCGATCACCCAGTCGTCGCCCCGCCGCACGGCGACGAGGGTCAGCCGGAACGCGTGGTCGACGTCGTGCCCTCTGACGCTGGTGCGCTGTTCCTGGATCCCGCCCACGATCGCGGTGTCGCCGTGGAGGCGCACGCTCGGCTCCAGGATCGCGAAGTGGTGGTTCTTGAGGTCGCCGCGATGGCGGCCGGCCCACTGGGCCCTGTCGAGGACGAACCCGACGGGGCCGATGCCGGCGAAGTCCGCGCCGAGGAGGTCGTCGAAGGCGTCGGCGTCGCCGTCGAGCTCGGCCCGGGCCCAGCGGTCGACGAGGTCGAGCACCTGGCGCTCGCTGCTCATGATGTGTTCGTTCCTTCCGGACGGCGGCTAAGCGGAGAAAGATTCCCCACTTGACAGTGACACGTCTGTCATGACGACACAAGGCGAAGTGGGGGAAATCTCCCCACTTCCTGGTTTATGCTGGGCGGCACGACGCGAGAGGGGACGACGTGGAGGCCAGACCCATGCGGGCCGACGCGCGGCGCAACCTGGAGCAGATCCTGCGCGCCGCGCGCGACCTGATCGCCGAACGCGGGCCCGACGTGCCGCTCGACGACGTCGCCCGGCGCGCCGGGGTCGGCAGCGCCACGCTGTACCGCCGCTTCCCCGACCGCGACTCCCTGCTGCGCGCGGTCGCCCTCGACGCGCTGACCAGGACCGCGACGGCCGCCGCCGCGGCGGCCGAGCAGGAGGGCGACCCGTTCGAGGCGCTCGCGCGCTACCTGCGCGACGCGCTGGAGCTGCGCGTCTCCGCCGTGCTGCCCGCCATGATCGACGTGGTGGACCTGGACGCCGACCCCGAGCTGTCGGCCGCGCGCGACACCTCCGCCCGCCTCGTACGGCGCCTGGTGGACGACGCCCGCGCCGCCGGTGCCCTGCCCGAGGACGTGACGTTCATGGACGTCGGGACGATGCTGGTGCGCATCGCCCGCCCCCTCCCCGGGCCGCTCGACGCGGACGAGAAGCACGCCTTCGCCCGGCGGCACCTGGAGCTGTTCATCCGCGGGCTCCGGGCGGGTGCCCGGCATCCCCTGCCGTCGGGCACCATGGACGGGTGAGCGTGAGCGCAGACGACCGCGAGATCGCCGTACCGTCCGACCTGACCGGCTTGTGCGAGCTGGTCGCCGGGGGCGGCGCGGTGGTGCTCAGCGGAGCCGGGCTGTCCACCGAGTCGGGCATCCCCGACTACCGCGGACCGACCGGGCGGGCCCGGCGCGCCGACCCGATGACGTACCAGCGGTTCGTCGGCAGCGCGGAGGCCCGGCGGCGTTACTGGGCGCGCAGCCACGTCGGCTGGCGGCGCATCGGCGGGGCCGCGCCCAACTCCGGCCACCGCGCCGTGGCCGAGCTCGAACGGCGCGGCCTGGTCGAGGGGGTCATCACCCAGAACGTCGACGGCCTGCACCAGGCGGCCGGGGCGCGGCGGGTGGTCGAGCTGCACGGCGGGCTCGACCGGGTGGTGTGCCTGTCCTGCCGCGCCCGCACGCCCCGCCTGGAGCTGGACCGCCGCCTGCGCCGCGCCAACCCCGGCTGGGACGCCGCCGCGGCGGCCATCAACCCCGACGGCGACGCCGTCCTCACCGACGAGCAGGTCGCGGGCTTCCGGGTGGTCGACTGCACGGGGTGCGGCGGGCTGCTCAAGCCGGACGTCGTGTTCTTCGGCGAGAACGTGCCGAAGGCGCGCGTGGACGAGTGCTTCGCGCTGGTGGCCGGGGCGCGGGCGCTGCTGGTGCTCGGCTCCTCGCTGGCGGTGCGCTCGGGGCTGCGGTTCGTCCTGCGGGCCGCCGAGCTGGGCATCCCGATCGCCGTCGTCAACCAGGGGCCCACCCGGGGCGACGCGGAGGCCACGATCCGGCTGGACGCGCCGCTCGGCGCCACGCTCACCGAGCTGACGAGCCGGCTTCCGGGACCGGCCGCCCGGACCGCCTAGCTGTATTGACCCGCAGCGTTGTTGACGCGAGTGATCGGGGGTCGGCCTCCGAGAGCGGTGTGGCAGCGGTGGTGATTGTAGGTGTGCAGGAAGTCTTGCAGAGCGGCGGTGCGTTCGTCGTTGCTGGCGTACGGGCGGATGTAGGCCCACTCCTCCAGCAGGGTGCGGTTGAAGCGTTCGACCTTGCCGTTGGTCTGGGGCCGGTAGGCGCGGGTGCGTTTGCCGGTCGCTCCGATGTCGGCCAGGGCTTGGCGCCAGGTGGTGCTGCGGCGGTAGGCCAGGGCGTTGTCGGTCAGCACGCGTTCGATCGTGGGGATGCCCAGGCCGGCGAAGTAGGTGATGGCGCGGCGTAGGAAGGCGGCGCAGGTGGTGGCCTTCTCGTCAGGGTGGATCTCGCTGTAGGCGATGCGGGTGTGGTCGTCGACGGCCGAGTGGATGTAGTCGTAGCCGACGGTGCGGCTGGGGTGGTGGCTGCGCTGGTCGCGGCCGTGGATGCGCCAGCCGCCGCCGTCGGGGATACGGCCGAGCTTCTTGACGTCCACGTGCACGAGCTCGCCGGGGCGATCGCGTTCGTAGCGGCGGATCAGCTGGCCGGTGGGCCGGTCCAGCCATGCCAGCCGGTGCAGGCGATGTCTGGTGAGGATCCGATGCACGGTGGAGGTCGCCAGCCCGAGGATGGGCCCGATACGGGCCGGACCGAGCTTACGGCTGGTACGCAGCCGGCATACCTGACGCTCCATGTGGGCGGGGGTGCGGTGCGGCGTGGTGTGGGGCCGGCTGGGACGGTCGTGCAGGCCCGCCTCGCCCTGTTCGCGCCATCGACGTATCCATTTGTGGGCGGTGGGCCGGGAGATGCCCATTTCAGCGGCCACATGCGCGACCGGCCTGCCGGACAGGACGCGTTCAACGAGCAGACGCCGGCCATGAATGGTCAGCCGGGCGTTACGGTGGGACACGAGGCCTCCGCGCGGTGAAGATTCGACACCTACACCACACCGGAGGCCTCTCCTTTGATCAAGACCCCACTGTTAACAACGCTCGTGGTCAATACACCTAGCGGCCCGGTCCCCGGACGCCCCACGATCCGGGACGTCCCATCCGAGGACTCCCCGTCCCAGGACGCCCCGCATTCAGAGGCGGGCAGAATGGGGGGCATGTCCCGTCGTGAACCCGCCGGCTGCCCGTGCGGCCTGCCCGCCCCCTACCGTGACTGCTGCGGCCGCTTCCACCGGGGCGAGGGCGCGGCCCCCACGGCCGAGCTGCTCATGCGGTCGCGGTTCGCCGCGTTCAGCGTGGGCGACGAGGCGTACCTGCTGCGCACCTGGCACCCGGCGACGCGGCCGGCGAGCGTCGGCCTGGACCGCAAGGTGCGGTGGGTGCGGCTGGAGGTGCTGGAGACCGCCCGCGGCACGGTCCTGCACACCGACGGGACCGTCCGCTTCCGCGCCCACTACGTGGAGCGCGGGCGCGAGGGGACGATGGAGGAGCACAGCCGGTTCGTCCGGCTCGACGGGCGCTGGGTGTACGAAGGCGCTCTCGGGCCGGCGGCGCTATAGTCAGTCAGGTGACCAACTCAGTACGGGGCGGGAAGCGCGAACGCCTGGCGGCCGCGGCGGCCAGGGTGCTGCACGAGCAGGGCGTCGAGAAGACGACGCTGGCCGACATCGCCCACGCGGCCGACGTCCCCGTCGGCAACGTCTACTACTACTTCAAGACCAAGGACCAGCTCGTCGAGGCGGCCATCGGCGAGCACGGCCGGGCGCTGCGCGGCCTGCTCGACCGGCTCGACGAGCTGCCCGAGCCGCAGCGGCGGCTCAAGGCGCTCGTCCGCGGCTGGGTGGACCAGCGCGAGGTGGCCGCCCGCTACGGCTGCCCCACCGGCACGCTGGCCTCCGAGCTGGACAAACGCGCCGACGGCCTCGACCAGGCGGTCGGCGTCCTGATGCGGGAGCTGCTGGACTGGATGGAGCGGCAGTTCGCCGCCCTGGGGCGCGAGGACGCGCGGGAGCTGGCCGTCGCCCTGCTGTCCTCCTACCAGGGGATCTCGCTGATCACCAACACGCTGCGCGACCCGGAGCTGATGAAGGCCGAGGGCGACCGCCTGGAGCGCTGGATCGACGCGCTCTCCTGACACACCCCCGTACCCCCTTCGAGGAGGGCTTCGATGACGCGTGTGACGCTCCGGCCCGTGCGGGAGAGCGACCTGGCGGTCTTCGAGGAGGAGTTCGGCACGCCGGCCGGGCGGAGCGAGCTGCAGTGGTTCGGCTTCCGCTCCCCTGGCCGCGACCGGCGCGCGTACGCCGAGAACGGGATGCTGCACGACGACGGCGGCACACTGACGGTCTGCGCCGGCGAAGGCGACGGCGGTGACGGTGACGTGGCGGGGCGGGTGGACTGGGGCAGGGCCTCGGGCTGGGGGCCGCCCGCCGAGTCGTGGTGCTGGACGATCGGGATCCTGCTGCGGCCCGCCTTCCGGGGCCGCGGGATCGGCACCGAGGCGCAGCGCCGCCTGGTCGCGTACCTGTTCGACCACACCCGGGCGCACCGCGTCCAGGCGTACACCGACACCCGCAACCGGGCCGAGCAGCGGGCGCTGGAGAAGGCGGGGTTCCGGCGGGAGGGGGTGCTGCGGGAAGCGCAGTGGCGCGCCGGGGCGTGGCACGACCAGCTCCTGTACGCGCTCCTGCGCACCGACCCCCACCGGCCGGTTTAGCGACGTCGGACGCCCCGCCGCCATGACGTCCCACCGCCGTGACGTCACGCCGGGACGTCACGCTGGGACGTCACGCTGGGACGTCACGCGTCACGGACGCGCAGGAGCAGGCCGCCGCCCGCGAGCGCCGCGGCCGTCCACGCGACCAGCACGCCGAGGCCCGCCCACGGGCCCAACGGCAGGCCGTCCAGGTTCACGGTGGCCTGGACGGACAGGCCCGCGTTCGACGGCGACAGCCGCCACAGCACGAGCTGCCAGTCCGGGTCGCCGACCATGAGCGGCAGCACCGCCGACGCGTACAGCAGCCCGAGCACCGCCCCGATCGCCGCCGCCGTGTCACGCACGGCGAACGCGATCCCGAGGCTCAGCAGCGCGACCAGGGCGAGGTACAGCACCGACCCGGCGGCGGCCCGCAGCGTCGGCCCGTCGGCGAGCGACAGCGGCGGGTGGCCGTGCGCCGCGGTGAACCCCCGGCCGGGCAGGACGAGCCGCCCGGCCAGCAGCGACCCCAGCACGGCCAGGACCGCGGCCGGCAGCGTCACACCCGTCAGCACCGCGCCCTTGGCCGCCAGGACGGCGCCCCGGCGCGGCATGGCGGTGAGGGTGGTGCGGATCATGCCGGTGCCGTACTCCCCGCCGGCGACCAGGACGGCCAGCACGGCCGCGACGGCCTGCCCCACCTGGACGCCGGCGAGCGCCAGCCGGACGGTGTCGTGGCCGCAGCCCGCCGCCGGGCAGGTCACGCTCGCGCACACCGCGGCGCCCGCCGCGGCGGTCAGGACGGCCAGCGCCGTCAGCAGCCACCCGGCTCCGGGCTCGGTGCGCAGCTTCGTCCACTCGGCCCGCAGCTCCCGCCTCACCCAGCCGCCTTCCCGCGCCTGCCCCCGGCTCGCCCGGCTTCCTTCCCGCGACGCCCGACCGCCCCGGCCGCCTTCCCCGGACGCGCGCCGCCGGTTCACGCGTCCCTCCTGTTGAGGCGGATGACGGCCAGGACGAGCACGAGCCCGGCGTACCCGCACAGCACCGCCAGCCCGGCCCAGGGCGCGAGCGGGTAGAAGCCCGCCGAGGGCACGTAGTTGGCGAGCACCTGCGGGTACTCGGGGATGCTCTGCTGGATCGCGAACCCGGCCGCCGGAGTGAGCCGCAGCAGCCACCGGGCCGCCTCGTCCGGCAGGAAGGAGGCGGTCGCCAGCAGGTGCGGCACCACGACCACCGCGATGCCGGCCGTGATCGCCGCCGGTCCGCGGCGCAACAGCGCGCCGAGCCCGAGCGCCAGCACGGCCGTGGCCGCCATCATCAGGGCGACCCCGCCGATCAGCCGCACCTGCGCCTCCCCGGACACCGGCAGCAGGACGGCCCCGTTGCCGCGCAGCAGTCCCGTCCCCAGGGACACCGTGGCGGCCGTGGCGGCCAGCCCCGCGGCGAAGGTCACCGCGGCGATCACCACCGCCTTGGCGGCCAGCGCGTGACCGCGCCGTGGCGACGCCAGGAGCGTGACGCGGACGAGGCCGCGCCGGTACTCCGCGGTGACGAACACGACCGCCACGACGATCACCACGATCAGCGCGATCACCACGCCGGTCAGGGTGTTCTCGGGGCGCGGGCCGTCGACGACGGGGCCGATGTCGCCGACGCCGGTCACGGTGTACGTGCCGCCGGACTCCTGGAAGCCGCCGGGGTGGTGGGGCGTCACGCCGTCCGCCTCGGTGGTGACGCCGATGTCGTCGCGCCTCCACGCCCCGGCGGCGACGCGGCCCGAGAGCTCGACCCGGTCGAAGACGGCGGTCGTCTCGGAGAAGCGGACCTGCTCGATGCTCCCGCCGAAGTCGGCCCGCGTCACCGTCAGGTCGCCGGGCGAGGCGGCGAACAGTCCGATCTCGGCCGTGTCCGGCAGTCCCGGCAGCCGGGCCCTGCCCACCTCGGTCCAGCGCCGGCCGTCCGCGGACTCGTACCCGGTGATCTCCTGCCCCTTGCGGTCCAGCCGCAGCCAGCGCGGCGAGCCCGCCGACACGCCGCCGGGGAGACCGGCGGTGTCCTGGGTGAAATCGTGCTGCATCCGCACCCCGTGGCCGCCCGTCACCATGACGGCGGCGTACGTGGAGCCCTGCCGCACGCCGTCCTTGACGACGAGCCCCGCCTTCGCCCACGGCACGAGGCGGGCGTCGAGCCGCCGCGCTCCGGGGACGCGGTCGGGCACCCGGACCTTCCCCGTCATGGAGGTCACGCGCGCGGTGAGGGAGCCGTCACCGGTCATGGGCCGGTGGGCGAAGAAGAAGTGGTCGTCGACCGCCTCGCCGCCGGGGCCGACGGGCGGGACGGGGCAGGTGTCGTCCGGGCCGCCGCAGGAGGTGTGGCTGCCCGCCGCCGACATGAGACCGAGCAGCACGGTGACCAGCGCGGCGGCGGCCATGCCGGCCACCCAGCCGCGCACCGTCCGGAACTTCGTCCACTCCGCTCGCGTCATCCGCCCGAATCCCCCGGGCGCGGACGGCCCACCCGCCCTCATCGCGCCGCCCCGCCGCTCGCGGCGCGGAACTCGACCGCGTCGCGGGTCAGCTCCATGTACGCCTCCTCCAGCGTCGCCCGGTGCGCCGCCACCTCCGAGAACGGCACCCCACCGGCGTTCAGCAGCCCCACGACCCGCTCGGCCGGCACCCCCGAGACCGTCACCGTGTCGCGATCGGACACGGTGACCGCGGCGCCCACCCCCGCCAGCACCGTCATCGCCGCCGCCCGGTCGGAGGTGCGCAGCGTGACCCGGTCGCGGGAGGCGGCGGCGATCAGGTCGGCCACGGCCGCGTCCGCCACCACCCGGCCACGGCCGACGACAACCACGTGCCCGGCGGTGTCCTCCAGCTCGCTCATCAGGTGGCTCGACACCAGCACGGCCCTGCCCTCGGCCGCCAGCGAGCCCAGCAGCCGCCTGATCCACACCATGCCCTCCGGGTCCAGCCCGTTGAACGGCTCGTCCAGCATGAGGATCGGCGGGTCGCCGAGCAGCGCCGCCGCGATCCCGAGCCGCTGGCGCATCCCGAGCGAGTACCCGCCCGCCCTGCGCCGCGCCGCCGGGCCCAGCCCGACCAGGTCGATCACCTCGTCCACCCGCCGCACGCCCAGCCCCTGGGAGTGGGCCAGCCACAGCAGGTGGTTGCGGCCCGTCCGGCTCGGCTGCAGCGCCCCGGCGTCCAGCAGCGCGCCCACGTGCCGCAACGGGTCGCGCAGGCTCCGGTACGGCCGGCCGCCCACCAGCGCGGCGCCCTCGTCCGCGGCGTCCAGGCCCAGGACCACCCGCATGGTGGTGGACTTGCCGGCGCCGTTGGGGCCGACGAACCCGGTGACCCGTCCCGGCGTGACGGTGAACGTCATGCCGTCCAGCGCCAGGGTCGGGCCGTACCGTTTGCGCAGGCCCGCGACTTCGATGGTGGTTTC
The DNA here is from genome assembly GCF_024172185.1 of Nonomuraea roseoviolacea subsp. carminata. GTDB lineage: Bacteria > Actinomycetota > Actinomycetes > Streptosporangiales > Streptosporangiaceae > Nonomuraea > Nonomuraea roseoviolacea. Next base: position 7,789,531 of record NZ_JAMZEC010000001.1, on the reverse strand, counting down.
CATGACATCGCAGGCTAGGGCGCGGTCCGCGGCGGGCGCGTCACGCGGGGGAGCCATCGTCGGCGGCGCAGCATCCCTCGATCGAGGGATGGCACGATCCCGGACGACCGGGACAATGACCAGGATGAACGCACCACACGCACGGGCCCAGGGGCCGGACGGGCCGAGCCCCCGGCCCTCGCAGGCGGCGCTCCGGGATGCGTACCGGACGGGGGCGGGGCCGGCGCGGGAGGACCGGCGGGGCGGCCGGCCCGGGGGCCGGCGGCCGCGGCTGGGGCTGCGGCTGGGACTGGGGCGGCTCGCCGGGTCGCGTGCGGTGCCGGTGGCCGCCGGAGCGCTGCTGGCGGGAGCCGCGCTGGTGGAGGCGGTGGCGCGGGCCGTGGACCCGCGCATGGCGCTGACCGCCGACCGGCCGATGTTCCTGGTGGTGTACGCCCTGCTGGCGCTGGCCACGACGGTGCCGGTGCCGGCGCTGTGGGGGCAGCCGGTGGCCGCCGGGCTGACCGTCACGGCGGCGAGCGTGCTGTCGCTGACCGCGTTCCAGACGTTGACCGTGGCGGGCGCGCTCGCCCAGCTCGTCGCCGGTCACCGCCTCGGCCGGACCGGTCCGCGGGAGATGGCCGTCGCGGCGGCGCTGCCGTACCCGCTGCTGGCCCTGGCGGGACAGGGCGCGGGCGGGACGCGGCTGCTCACCCTGGTGCTGGCCTCCCTGGCCCCGGCCGCGGCGCTGGCCGGCGTGGCGCGCCGGGCCACGGGCGAGGCGCGTGAGAGCGCGGCGGCCAGCCGGATCGCCACCGAGGGCCTGCTGGAGCACGCGGCACGAGGCGAGCGGGCGCGCATCGCCCGCGAACTGCACGACGTGGTGGCCCACCACATCTCGATGGTGGCCGTGCAGGCGGAGACGGCGCGGCTGGCCACGCCCGGCATGCCGCCCGCGGGCGCGGAACGGCTGGCGGCCATCGGCGACACCGCCCGTGCCGCGCTGACCGAGATGCGCCGGCTGCTCGGCGTGCTGCGCGAGGACGCGGGCGCCGGCCCCGACGTCCGCGTTCCGCAGCCGGGGCTCGGGCTCGGTGAGCTGAACGAGCTGCTGGACGAGGCCCGCGACGCCGCCGGCACGGGGACGCGGCTCATCGTGCGCTCCCGCCCCGTGCGGCTGGATCCGGGGGTGGAGCTGGCGGCGTACCGGATCATCCAGGAGGCTCTCACCAACACCCGCCGGCACGCCCCGGGGGCGGCCGTGGACGTGGAGCTGGACTACACGGGTGAGACGCTGCGGGTCCGCGTCCGCGACAACGGCCCGGGCCCTTCGCCCGGGCCCGGCGTCGCCGCCGGCCGCACAGCGGGGCACGGGCTGGCGGGGATGCGGGAGCGCGCCACGGCGGTGGGTGGCCGGCTCACCGCGGGCCCCGCGCCCGGCGGCGGCTTCCTGATCTCGGCCGCCCTTCCCGGCGCGGCCCTCGGCGCTCCTCCGCTCCCGGGCATGGAGCGGGCGGGCCGGGAGGGCGGATGACGGGCGCGTCCTCCCCTCGGGTGCGGATCGTCGTCGTGGACGATCACCTCGTCGTCCGTGCCGGTTTCGCCGAACTGCTGGCCACGCAGCCCGACTTCGAGGTCGTCGGCACCGCCGTCGACGGGGCGCAGGCCGTGCGGGCCTGCCGGGACCTGGGCCCCGACGTCGTGCTCATGGACGTCCGCATGCCCGGCATGGACGGCATCGAGGCCACCCGCCGCCTGGCCGCCGGACCGGGCGAGGGGCCGCGGGTGCTCATCCTGACGACGTTCGACCTCGACGAGTACGTCTACGACGCGCTGCGCGCCGGGGCGAGCGGGTTCCTGCTGAAGGACGTCACCGCGGAGCGGCTGTTCGACGCGGTACGGGTGATCGCGGCGGGCGAGGCGCTGCTGGCGCCGGGCGTGACGCGACGGCTGATCGGCGAGTTCGCGCGCCTGCGGACCGGTCCGTCTCCCGAGGCCGCGGCGGCGCTGGCCGCGCTCACCCCGCGCGAGACGCAGGTGCTGCGGCTCATCGCCGAGGGCCTGTCCAACCTCGAGATCGCCGCCCGGCTGACGGTCACGGAGGAGACGGTGAAGACGCACGTGAGCCGGGTGCTGGGCAAGCTCGGGCTGCGCGATCGGACGCAGGCGGTCGTGGCCGCGTACGAGACGGGCCTCGTGGTGCCGGGCGCCCGCGGCACGCTCTGACCCCGGCGCGGAGGTCAGCCCGGGCCCGGGTGACCGCCGTGGTGGTCGAGGAGGCGGGTGAGCAGCGCCGTGAGCTGGTCGCGCTCGGCGGCGTCGAGCGGGGCCAGCACCTCGTCCGCCAGTGAGCCGATCAGGGCGTCGAGCCGGCGCAGCCGGTCGCGGCCGGCCCCGGTCAGGGTGATGACGTTGCGGCGGCGGTCGGCGGGGTCGGGGGCGCGCTCCACCAGGCCGCGCGCCGACAGCTCGTTGATGACGGCGACCAGGTCGCTGCGGTAGACGCCGGTGCGGCGGCTGAGCTCGGCCTGGCTGGCCGGGCCGTTCTCCTCCAGCGTGGCCAGGACGGCGTAGTGCCACTTGCGGGCGTCGGCGCCCGCCAGGCCCTCGGTGACGATGCGGTCGGAGTGCATCGTCACCAGGGACAGCAGCCGCGTCGGCAGGGTGCGCAACCGGGCGGGCGCGGTGGTGTTCCGTTCTTCGGCGGGGTCCGTCACGCGACCGATCCTACTCCCTTGCGTTAGTCGCACTAACGATGTACTTTCGTTAGTGCCACGAACGTTAGTCACACGAACGACTTGTGAGGAACTCATGCCCGTCATCGACGTGCTCGACTCGACCCTGTTCTACGAGGAGACGGGCGCCGGCGCCCCGATCGTCTTCCTCCACGGCAACCCCGGCTCCTCCCGCCTGTGGCGCCAGGTGATGCCCGCGATCGGCGTGTCCGGCCGGCTGCTCGCCCCCGACCTGATCGGCATGGGCCGCTCCGGCAAGCCGGACATCGCCTACACCTTCGGCGACCACGCCCGTTACCTGGACGCCTGGTTCGACGCCCTCGGCCTGGACGACGTCATCCTGGTCGGTCACGACTGGGGCGGCGCCCTCGCCTTCGACTGGGCCGCGCGCCACCCCGAGCGGGTGCGCGGGATCGCGTTCTTCGAGACCATCGTCAAGACGCTGTCCTGGAGCGACCTGGGCGAGGGGCCGCGGGCGCGGGCCCGGGCCATCCGCGGCCCCGAGGGAGAGGCGCTCGTCCTCGACGGGCACTTCCTCATCGACACCGCGTACACCGGAGGCGTCCTGAACCCGCTCCCCGAGGAGGAGATCGCGCGCTTCCGCGAGCCGTACCCGACCCGCGAGAGCCGCCGGCCGCTGCTGCAGTGGGCGCGCTCGCTCCCGCTGGACGGCGAGCCGGCCGAGGTGGCGGAGCGGGTCGAGGCGTACGACGCGTGGCTGGCCAAGAGCGACGACGTGCCGAAGCTGCTGCTGACCTTCGACTCCTCGCCGACGCTGCTCATCACCCCGGACGTCGCCGCGTGGTGCGCGGCCACGTTCGCGGCGCTGGAGGTCGAGCACGTCGGCGCGGCCGGGCACCACGCCCCGGAGGACCGGCCCGTCGACATCGCCGCGGCGGTCACCGCCTGGGCCCGGCGCCACGGCCTCGCCGGTTGACCGGCGCGCCCCGTCACGGCACCCGCCGGAATCCCGATCGCGGCGCGGACGGGCCAGCCGGCCGCCGTCCCCGCCGGAATCCCGATCGCGGCGCGGACGGGCCAGCCGGCCGCAGTTCCCGCCGGAATCTCGATTGCGGCGGGGACGGCCGCGCCGCCATCATCCCGGCATGGACCTCCTTCCCTCCCTGCCCGCCTTCGTTCTCGCCGTGATCCTCATCTCGGCCTCGCCGGGGCCCGCGATGGCCCTCATCCTGCGCCGGGCCGCCGTGCGCGGGCTCTCCGGCGCGGTCCCGACGGTGCTCGGCCTGGAGGCCGGCCTCTACGTGTGGGCGCTGTGCGCCGCCGCCGGCCTGGCCGCCCTGGTCGCCGCCTCCGAGGTGGCCTTCGTCGTCCTGCGCGTGGCCGGCGCCGCCTTCCTGCTGTACCTCGGGGTGAAGGCGTGGCGCTCCGCGTGGCTGAGCCGCCGGACGGGCGCCGCGGCACAGCCCGAGGAGGAGGGCCCGGCGGTCTCCGCCCGCTCCTGGTGGAAGGCGTTCGGGGAGGGCGCCGTGGTGATGCTGGCCAACCCGAAGGCCGCCGCCTTCATGATCGCCTTCTATCCGCAGTTCGTGCCGCACGACCGGCCGCTGCTCGCCACCACCGCCCTGCTGGCCCTGCTCCAGGTCGCCCTGGAGACGGTCCTGTACCTGTCGCTCGCCGCGGTGGTGGGGCGCGCGGGCGCGTGGTTCCGCCGGCCGGTCGTGCGCCGACGCCTCGACGCCGTGAGCGGCACCGTCCTGGTCGCCCTGGGGCTGCGCGTCGCCATCGAGAGCCGCTGACGCACCATAACGATCGCTTCTGAACGCCATCGCGATCATCTCTTGGACTTCTGAGTGCCGCCCGGGGCACCCTGGAGGGGAACGATCGCAACCGCGACAGGGAGCACTCACCCATGGCCACCTATGTCCTCGTCCCCGGCCTGTGCCACGGCGGCTGGAGCTTCGCTCCCGTCACCGAGCGGCTGCGCGCCCACGGCCACCGCGTCGTCCCGGTCACCCTCACCGGAGTGGCCGAGCGCCACCACCTCCTGACCGGCGGGGTCAACCTCGACACCCACATCCGGGACGTGACCGCCCTCCTGGAGGCCGAGGACGTCGAGGACGCCGTGCTCGTCGGCCACAGCTACGGCGGCATGGTGATCACCGGCGCCGCCGACCGCGCCCCCGGGCGGGCCGCCGCGCTGGTCTACCTCGACGCGGTCGTCCCCTCCGACGGCGACTCCTGCTGGTCGCTCGTCCGCGACGAGGAGCGTCGCTGGTACGCCGACGTGGACGACACCGGGTACGCCGTGCGCCCCCTGCCCTTCTTCGACCCGCGCGCCACGGCCCACCCGATCGCCTCGGTGCTGCAACGCCTGCGCCTCACCGGCGACCTCGCGCACGTGCGCCGCAGGGACTACGTGTACGCGGCCGGCTGGGACGGCGGATCGCCGTTCACCGTCGTCCGCGACCGGCTGCGGCAGGACCCGGCGTGGACGGTTCACGACCTGGCCGGCGGCCACAACCTCATGCGCGACGCCCCCGACGAGCTGGTCAAGATCCTGCTCGACGCCGCCTGAGCGCTTGGAGCCGGGTCAGGCGTAGGAGACCTCCCGCCGCTCCTCGCCGAGAACCGTCGCGATCGTCGCGAAGCGCGGCGCCAGCTCCGCCTCGACGGCCGCCGCCTCCTCCTCGCCCAGCTCCACGGCGGGCGCCGCGTACCCCAGCGACCGGACGAACTCCACCCGCAGGCGGATCGGCGGGTGCGAGTGGAAGACGTGCCGCTCCGCCCGGGCCTCCAGCCGGCGCCGCCGCTCCAGCTCGTGCTCCGGCACCTGGCCGTGCTTGTCGGGCAGCCGCGTCCACACGGAGGTGCCGAACGAGGCGGCGAGCCAGCTCAGCTCGGCCGTGTCGATGCGCGCGGTGACCAGGCGGTCCAGCATGCCGGCCGCCGCCTCGGACGAGGCCAGCCGGGCGGCCCGCTCGTCGGCGACGTACTCCCCCTGCCGGGCCGCGCGCATCGACACGGCCAGCAGCAGGAACCCGAGCGTCCGCAGCGCGAGCCCGGCCAGCCACATGAGGGCCGCCAGCGCGAGGGAGAGCATGGCGACGACGCTCTGCGCGGTCGCCTCGGCGGAGTCCCTGCCGCCGCGCGCCACCGCCCGCACGACCTCGTGGACCTCCTCCAGGGCGCTGATCGCGGTCCCGGTGAGGCGCCCCGCACGGACGTCGCCGTTGCTGGAGTGGCTGAGCTCGTGCGCCAGCAGCGCCACCTTCTCCTGCGGGTCCAGCATCGCCCACAGGGGCGCGCCGAGGTACAGCGTCCGCCTGCCGCGCAGCCCGATCCGCCCGAACGCGGCGTTGTGCTCGGCCACGACGAACACCACGTCGACCGGCGGCGCCCCCACCTCGGCGCCGATCCGGTCCAGCAGGCCGAACAGGCGCGGCGCGCGGTCCCGGCGGAGGAGGTTGCGCTCGGCCGGCAGCCGGCCGAGCCGGGGCCGCATCAGCCATGCCGTGCCCAGCAGGAGCACGGCCGACAGGACGCCCACGATGTTCGGCACCGCGACGACGACCGCCACCGCCGCCACCACGCAGGCGGCGGTGACCAGATGGATCAGCGCCGCCAGCAGCATGGCCGTCGCCCGGGAGAGCCCGCCGCCCTCCAGCGCGGCGCCGCGCCGCAGGACGTGGGCATGCTGCCCGGCGGTGAGCCGGTCCGCGAGCACGGCACCGAGAGAACGTCTTCCGGGTGGCTCCGCGCCGAGGTTCCATTCGCACGACGGGCACCAGACGGCGTAGCGGCCGTCCCTGACGATGTCGGCGGCGCACCGGGGACAGGGGGTGTGAGAAGACATGATCGCGAGTGTGGCACGACCGGCGCGCCGCCGTTCGCGGGTCGGTCATTGACGGGGCGGGCCGTTCCTTGGTGCCATGATCCCAGGCACTGACCAAGCGGCCATTTGGCCGCGTCGTGCGCCGAGGAGGACCCGTGCGACGTCCCATCCCCCGCTCCCGCCGGCCGGTCCGCGTCCTGGCCGTCAGCCTGCTCGCCCTGCTGCTCACCACCCTTCTCACCGCGCCGCCCGCGCAGGGCGCGCAGAGTGCGCGGGCAGCCGCCTGCGCGGGCGTCCTACCCACGCCCGACGCGTACGGCATCACCTGCCTGCGCGTCGAACGGCACCTCCAGCGCGACGGTTCGGAGCTGCGCGACGTCACCATGACCTCGACCGCGATCTTCCAGGCGTCCGGCGGCACCCCGGTCATCAGCTCTCCGGCCGAGCCGATCACCGTCCGGGTCTACCTGCCTCCGGGCTACGACCCCGCCGCCTCTCCCCGTTACCGCTCCCTCTACCTGATCAACGGCGGAGGCGACGACTACGACGAGTGGACCACCAAGACCGACCTGGTGTCGCTGCTGGCCGAGGTTCCCGGGCACCCGTACGAGGGGATCGTGGTCATGCCGACCGGCGGCCGGAGCGGCTGGTACGCCGACTGGGCCGGCCGCACCGACGGCTTCTTCGCGCCCAGCTGGGAGACGTACCACATCTCCCAGCTCGTCCCCTGGATCGACGCGAACTTCGCCACCGTCGCCGACCGGACGGGGCGCGGGCTGGCGGGCGTGTCGATGGGCGGGTACGGCACCCTGCGGTACGCCGCCGCGCACCCGGACGTGTTCTCGGTCGTCGGCGCGCTGTCGCCCGGCATCGAGCTGCGGGCCAGGCCCGCGCAGGGCACGATCTCCGACTCCATGTGGCAGGCCGGCGCCGCGATCGCGCCCCTCGACCTGCTCGACGGCGCGTTCCGGGTCAACAAGTACGACGCCGACGGCGTGCTCGTGCTCGACCAGGACGTGCAGCGCCTCTACCGGCTGGACACGCTGTTCGGCCCGCACACCACGACCGTCTCCGGCGGCCGCGCCGTCCACGACTGGCCCTCGGCCAACCCGGCCACGCTCGCCACGCGGGGCGGGTACGCGCCGTTCAGCGGCCGGCTCGCCGTGTACGCGGGAGGCTGCGCCCCCGCCGCGGCGGACCCGCCGGGCGACGGCACCGGCCCGGCGCCGTCCGGCTGCGGGTACAGCACCACCTCCTCCGCGGTGACCGACGCGACGACGGTGAACGAGTACATCCTCGGCTCGTACGCCGCCGCCTTCGACGCCACGCTGACCGGTCTCGGCGTCTCGCACCGCTACTGCTACAGCGCGGGCGGCCACGACTGGACCTCCTGGCCGGCCTATCTGACCGATTTCCTCCAGTACGCGTACGGGACCGCACCCGCCCGCTGCCCCGCCGTGCGCTGAGGCAAACCCGCCGCCTTTACGTCGTAGATCACACGGACGGAGCCTTGCCAAGCCATGATCCGCAGTTTAGGTTAGCCTTACCTAATACTTCGGAGGCAGAAGCTTCATGTCCGTGCAGTTCCCGCCCTCCGCCGCGCCGCGCTCCGCCTACCCGGCGGACGTGCTCCCCGCCCGGCTCCGCCGACTCCTCCTCCACCTGGCCTCGGCCGGCACCCCCGTGTCGGCCTACGTCTACGACGGCGAGGTGGCCGCCGAACGCGCCCGCGAGCTGCGGGCCGCCCTGCCCGAGTGGGCGGCCGTGCACTACGCCGTCAAGGCCAACTCCTTCCCCGGCGTCGTCGCCGCCCTGGCCCCGCACGTCGACGGGTTCGAGGTGGCCTCCCGGGCCGAGCTCGACCTCGCCCTGAGCGCCCGCCCCACGACTGACGGGGCGCGGGGGGAGGCGGCGACCACGCGGCGCACCACCCCGGCGCCCGCCGGAGGGACCACGGGGCGTTCCGTGCCGGCACCCGTCGAAGGGACCACGGGGCGTTCCGCGCCGGCGCCCGTCGTGGCCGCCGGGCCCGCCAAGTCGCCGCCCTTCCTGGCCGCGCTCATCCGGGCGCGGGTCGAGGCGATCAACGCCGAGAGCCTGCTGGAGCTGCACCGGATCAGCGCCATCGCCGTCGCCGAGGGCGTCCGCGCCCGGGTCACGCTGCGGGTGAACCCCGCCTCGATCCCCGTCACCGGCTCGCTGCGGATGGGCGGCGTCCCGTCCCAGTTCGGCGTGGCCGAGCCCGACGTGCCGGACGTGCTGCGCGCCGCGGCCCGGCTCCCCGGCCTGGACCTGGTCGGCTTCCACGTGCACGCCGCCTCCGGCAACCTCGACGCCGACGCCCACGCCGCGTACCTGCGCTGGTGCGTGGAGTGGAGCGCGCGCACCGCCCGCGAGCACGGCGTCGACCTGCGCCTGGTGGACGTGGGCGGCGGCATCGGGGTGGCCTTCGAGGGCGAGAAGCCGTTCGACGTCGCCCGCTTCGGCGAGCTGGCCGCCCAGGTGGAGCCGCCCCCGGGCGTCAAGGTGCTGCTGGAGCCGGGCCGCTACCTGGTCGCCGACTGCGGCTGGTACGCCGCCGAGGCGATCGACGTGAAGACCTCGTACGGGACGTCGTACGTGCTGATCCGCGGCGGCATCAACCACTTCCAGCTCCCCACCTCGTGGGACATCGTGCACAACATGGCCGTGCTGCCCGTCGAGGACTGGCCCGAGGACTGCCCGCGCCCCGCCCTGACCGGCACCGAGGTGACCGTCACCGGCGAGCTGTGCACCCCCGAGGACACGCTGCTGCGCGACGTCCGGGTGGACCGGGTGCGCGCCGGCGACATCGTCGTCTTCCCGTACGCCGGCTCCTACGGCTGGGAGTTCGCCATGCACCGCTTCCTCGGCCACCCCGTCGCCGAGCGCCACCTGCTGTGACCGGCTCCGTTCGCGTTCCTCCGTCCTGTCCGTCCACGTCCTGGAGACCCATGACCGCGCATCCGGCCGACCTGGCCCCCTTCGCCCCTGCTGCCGACGCCGGCGCGGCGGTGTTGCGCCGCCAGCGTGACCGCGAGTCCTCCGCCCGCACCTACGCCCGGTCCTTCCCGATCGTCCCGGTACGCGCCGAGGGCATGGTCGTCGAGGGCGCCGACGGCCGCCGCTACCTCGACTGCCTGTCGGGCGCGGGCACCCTGGCCCTCGGCCACAACCACCCGGTGGTCCTGGAGGCGATCCGGCGCACGCTCGACAGCGGGGCCCCGCTGCACGTCCTCGACCTGGCGACGCCGGAGAAGGACGCGTTCGTGGCGGAGCTGTTCGCCACGCTGCCGCGCGGGCTGGCCGACCGGGCGCGGATCCACTTCTGCGGGCCCGCCGGGACCGACGCGGTGGAGGCGGCGCTGAAGCTCATGCAGACCGCCACCGGCCGCCGCGGCCTGCTCGCCTTCACCGGCGGCTACCACGGCATGACCCTCGGGGCCCTGGCCGCCACCGCGAACGTCGCGGTCAAGGAACCCGTGGCCGGCATCGCGGCCGACGTGACGCGGCTGCCGTACCCGTACCCGTACCGCTGCCCGTTCGGCGTGGGCGGGCAGGCGGGGGCGCGGCTGTCGGCGGCGTACACGCAGCGGCTGCTCGACGACCCGGCGGGCGGCGTCGTGCCGCCCGCGGCGATGATCGTGGAGGCGGTGCAGGGCGAGGGCGGGGCGGTGGCCGCGCCCGACTCCTGGCTGCGCGAGATGCGGCGGATCACGGCCGAACGCGGGATCCCGCTGATCGTGGACGAGGTGCAGACCGGCGTCGGACGCACCGGGGCCTTCTGGGCGGTGGAGCACAGCGGGATCGTGCCGGACGCGATGGTGCTGTCCAAGGCGATCGGCGGCAGCCTGCCGCTCGCGGTGATCGTCTACCACGAGGACTACGACGGGTGGCTGCCGGGCGCGCACACGGGCACGTTCCGCGGCAACACGCTGGCCATGGCGGCCGGCACGGCCACACTGCGCCACGTCGCCCGCGAGGGCCTGGCCGCGCGCGCCGCCGAGGTCGGCGGCCGGCTGCTGGAACGGCTCGGCGCGCTGCGCGCCGAGCTGCCGGTGGTCGGCGACGTGCGCGGGCGCGGCCTGATGCTCGGCGTCGAGCTGGTGGACCCGGGCGGCGAGCCCGACGCGTGCGGCGCGTTCCCCGCGGCGCCGCGCACGGCGGCCGAGGTCCGCGCGGCGTGCCTCGAACGCGGGCTCATCGTGGAGCTCGGCGGCCGGTACGACTCCACGGTGCGGCTGCTGCCGCCGCTGGTCATCACGGACGAGCAGGCGGATGCGGTCGTGGACCGGCTGGCCGACGCGATCGCCGCTGTGACGGCCTCCCGCCTGGCAGGACGGCCCGCATGACGGACACCTGGCGCGAACCGTCCCAGGCCGGCGCGGACGAGCCGGACGCGCCAGCCGGCGCCTCGGCCTCACCCCCACCGGCCGGAGCGCAGGCGCCGCCCGCGCCGCCCGCCGAGATCACACCGGGGCCGTCCAGCCCGGCCACGCCGAGGCCGCCCGTCGAGATCACATCCAGGCCGTCCAGCGCGCCCACACCGAGGCCGTCCGGCGGGGTCGTGTCGAGGCCCGGGGATGGGCTGGCGTCTGTACGACCCGGTGAGGCGCTGGCGGGGGCGGTGGGGGCCGTTCTGGACGGGCTGGCCGCCGGGGCGCTGCGGCGGGGTGGCCCCGTGCCCGCCGAGACCCCAGAGGCGCTGGCCGCGCAGGTCGCCCGCACCCTGGCGGAGGCGCGCGGCGAGGAGGCCCTCGGCCGATTGACCGAGCTGCTGGCGTACGGCGCGGCCGACCCGGCCGACCCCGCCTGCGCCGCGCACCTGCACTGCCCGCCGCTGGCCGTCGCCGTGGCCGCCGACCTGGCCGTGTCCGCGCTGAACCCGTCCCTGGACTCCTGGGACCAGGCCCCCGCGGCGACCGAGCTGGAGACGCTGCTGCTGAGGGAGCTGGCCGGGCTCGTCGGCTACCCGGACACGGCCGCGGGCGTCCTGACCTCCGGCGGCACTGAGTCCAACGTGATGGGCCTGATGCTGGCCCGCGACCGCGTGCTGGAGCGGGTCACCGGGGAGCCGGTCCAGCTTCGAGGGTTGCCCGCGCGGGTCCGGCCGAGGATCTTCGCCTCGGCCGCCGCCCATTTCTCGGTCCGCCGTGCCGCCGCCCTGCTCGGGCTCGGCGAGGACGCGGTCGTCGCCGTCCCCGTGGACCGGGAGCAGCGGATGGACCCGGCCGCGCTGGAGCGAGCCCTGCGGGAGGCCGCGCGGCGGGGCGAGCCGCCGGTCGCGGTGGTCGCCACGGCCGGCACCACCGACACGGGCGCGATCGACCCGCTGCCCGAGTGCGCGGCCCTGGCCGCCGAGCACGGCGCGTGGCTGCACGTGGACGCCGCCTACGGCGGGGGCGCGCTGCTGTCGGACCGGCTCGCGCCGCTGCTGGCGGGCGTGGAGCTGGCCGACTCGATCTCCCTGGACTGGCACAAGCTCGGCTGGCAGCCCGCCGCGGCGGGGGTGTTCCTGGTACGGCGGGAGGAGACGTACGCGTCGCTGGCCCGGCGCGCCGCCTACCTCAACCCGGCCGACGACGAGGAGGCCGGGTACCCGAGCCTGCTGGGCCGCTCGCTGCGCACCACGCGCCGGGCCGACGCGTTCAAGATCGCGGTCACCTTGCGGACGCTCGGCCGGGACGGGCTCGGGCGGCTGGTGGACGTCTGCCACGACCTCGCCCGCGCGGGCGCGGCGGCGGTGCGCGCCCACCCGCGCCTGGAGCTGCACGCCGAGCCGGTGCTGACGGCGTTCCTGTTCCGCTACCTGCCCCGTGACCCGGGACGCGCGGACGAGGTGAACGCCGCGCTGCGGCGACGCCTGCTGCGTGAGGGCCTGGCGGTGGTCGGCCGCACCGAGCTGCCCCGGGATGTCACCACCGAGCTGCCCGGAGATGTCACCACCGAGCTGCCCGGAGATGTCACCACCGAGATGTCCGCTGAGGGATCCGACGAGGTGTCCGCCGGGGGATCCGGCGCGGGATCACCCGGCGGCGGGCGCGTGCGGCTGAAGCTCACCCTGTTGAACCCGCACGCCACGGTCGCCGAGGTGGAGCGGCTGGTCGGCCTGGTGGTCGCGGCGGGCGAGGCCGAGGAGGCGGGCCTCTCGTGACACGCCACCACGTTCCGGCGAGCGCCATCGACCCGCTCGACCATCCCGACGTGGCGCGGGCCGGGGAGGCGGCGGCCACGGAGACGCTGGTGCGGGCGTACGTGCGCGACCTGGCGATCCCGGTGCCCGCCCCGGGTGAGGAGCTCGTCCTGGACTTCCCCGCGGCCGGGGTGCGGCTGCGCGTCCCGGTGCGCCACCGGTCCGCGACCGGATGGCACCGTTTCGGCGAGCCGTACCTGGCCGGCGACGGCCCGGAGGTGGCGGCCGGGGTGGCGCTGGTCGCGGCGGTCGTCGTGCGCGAGACGGCCGTGCGCGCGGGGCTGCCCGCCCATCGGGTGTCCGACGCCACCTCCCGGGTGCTCGACTCCGCCCGCCGCGTCACCGCGCACCTGGCCTGCCGCCGCGCCGAGGGACCACCCCCCGGCACCGGCCCCGGCGCAAAGACATCCACGGCCACGGACGCGTTCCTCCGTGCCGAGCAGGCGCTGTTGCTCGGGCACCCGTTCCACCCCGCCCCCAAGAGCCGGGAGGAGGCGTCCGCCGGTGAGCTGGCCGCCTACTCCCCCGAGCTGCGCGGCTCGTTCCCGCTGCACTGGTTCGCCGCCGCCCCGGGCGTCGTGACCGGTGAGAGCGCGGACGGCCGCGACCCGGCGGAGCTGTGCCGGCGCATCGCCCCCGCCGGGCTGGACCTGCCGGACGGCTGGACGCCCGTGCCCGCCCACCCGTGGCAGGCGCGCGAGGTCGTTCGCCGCCCGGCGGTGGCGGCGCTCCTGGAGGCCGGCCTGCTGCGGCCGCTGGGGCCCGCCGGACCGGCCTGGCACCCGACCTCGTCGGTCCGCACGGTGTACCGGGCGGAGGCGGAGGTGATGCTGAAGCTGTCGCTCGGCATGCGGATCACGAACTCCCGCCGCGAGAACCTGCGGGGCGAGCTGCGCCTCGGCGTGCGGGCCGCCCGCCTGCTGGCCGCCGGGCCGGCCGCGTGGCTGCGCGCCGAACACCCCGCGTTCGGCATCCTGCGCGACTTCGCCTGGGTGGCGGTGGACGACCCGGCGACCAGGGGAGGCGCGGAGACCGGGTTCGAGACCGCGATCCGCGACAATCCCTTCCGCAACGCCTCGGACGGCGCGCTGTGCGTGGCGGGGCTGCTCGCCGAGCGCACCGGCCCCGGTGACGGCTCCCCGCCCCGCCACCGGGCGCTGCTGGCGTCCGCCGTGGAGCGCGCCGCCCGCGCCTTCGGCCGGTCCGTCGCCGAGGCGTCCGCGCTGTGGCTGGGGCGCTACCTCGACGTGCTCGCCGTCCCGCTGATCCGCCTGCAGGCCAGGTACGGCGTGGCGCTGGAGCCGCACCACCAGAACACCCTGGTGGCGCTCGGCGCCGACGGCCTGCCCCGGGCCGGCTGGTACCGCGACAGCCAGGGCTACTACCTGGCCGCCTCCCGCGCCGGCGAGCTGGAGCGCCTGGTGCCCGGCCTGACCGACGGCGTGGACCTGGTCTTCGACGACGCGTTCGTGGACGAGCGGGTCGCCTACTACCTGGGCATCGGCAACCTCCTCGGCCTGGTCGGCGCGTTCGGCGCGCTGGGCCTGGCCGCCGAGGAGGACCTGCTGCGCGTGCTGCGCGCGGCGCTGGAGCGGCTGCGCGCGGCCGAGCCCGGCGCCAAGGGCCTGCTCGGGCTGCTGCTCGACGCCCCGGTGCTGCGCTGCAAGGGCAACCATCTCACCTGCGTGGACGGCCGCGACGAGCTCGCCGGCGACGTCCACTCCCAGTCCGTCTACATCGACCTTCCCAACCCCCTCCCGGAGGTGCAGCGGTGACCGCCCCCTACGACCTGGCCGGTGTCGGCATAGGCCCGTTCAACCTGTCGCTGGCCGCCCTGTGCGACGGCGTCCCCGGCATGCGGGCCCTGTTCCTCGACGCCAAGCCGGCCTTCTCGTGGCATCCCGGCCTGCTGGTGGAGGGCACGGTGCTCCAGGTGCCGTTCCTCGCGGACCTGGTCACCATGGCCGACCCGACGAGCCCCTGGTCGTACCTCAACTACCTGCGGCGTCACGACCGGATGTTCCCGTTCTTCTTCTCCGAGCGCTTCCACATCCCGCGCCGCGAGTACGACCACTACTGCCGCTGGGTGGCCGAGCGGCTGCCGTCGTGCCGGTTCGACGCGGAGGTCACCGCGGTGGAGTGGGACGGCGCGGCCGGGGCGTTCGCGCTGACGTACCGGTCGGCGGCCGGGGCGGTCTCGCGCGCGCACGCCCGGCGGGTGGTGCTGGGCGTCGGGACGGCGCCGGTCGTGCCGGAGCCGCTGCGGCCGCTGCTGGGCGGCGCCCACGCGGGACGGGTGCTCCACAGCGCCGACTACCGCGCCCACCGGGCCGCGCTGGCCGCCGCCCCCGACGTCACGGTGGTCGGCGCCGGGCAGTCGGGCGCCGAGGTCGTGCTGGACCTGCTGCGCCACCAGGACGGGCGGGGCCTCGGCGGTCCGTACGTCCGCTGGCTGGCCCGCACCCCGGCCTTCGCCCCCATGGAGTACTCGAAGCTGGGCCTGGAGCACTTCACCCCCGACTACGTGCGCTACTTCCGCCACCTGCCCGAGGCCGCCCGCGACCGGCTCGTCCGCGAGCAGTGGCAGCTCTACAAGGGCGTCAGCGGCGAGACGCTCGGCGACATCCACGACGAGCTGTACGAGCGGACCATCGGCGGCGCCGAGCCGCGCGCCGCGCTGCACCCGGGGGTGGAGGTGACGGCCGCGTCGGAGCGCGCCGGCGGTTACGCCCTGACCTGCCGGCACCGGGAGCAGGGCACGACGTTCGAGGTGCGGACCTCGGCCGTGGTGCTGGCCACCGGGTACGCGGCGGCGCGGCCCGCGTTCCTGGAGCCGCTGGCCGAGCTGGTCGACTGGGACGAGCGGGGCCGCTACCAGGTGAACGGCGACTACCGGGTGGCGCTCGACCCGCGCGTGCCGGGCGAGCTGTACGTGCAGAACGCCGAGATGCACACGCACGGGGTGGGCGCCCCGGACCTGACGCTGGGGGCGTGGCGGGCGGCCACGATCCTCAACGCCGCCGCCGGGCGGGCCGTGGTGCCGGTGCCGGCGCGGGCCGCCTGGACCACGTTCGGCGCGCCGGAGCCCCCGGCCGCGGCCGAGCCCGCGCTCACGGCGGCCGAGGCCCGGTCCGAGCGGAGCGCCAGATGAGCGGCGTCGCGCGCGGGACGTGGCACGAGGCGTGGGCGGAGGCCGGGCGGCGGTTGCTGGTCAAGGCCGTGGAGGAGTTCGCGTACGAGGAGCTGCTGGTCCCCCGGCCGGACGGGACGGCCGGCGGCTACCTGCTGGAGCTGGGCGGCGGCACGCGGTGGACGTTCCGGGCGGCGCGCGGCTCGTTCGGCTCCTGGCGGATCGAGCCGGGTACCCTGCGCCGCCGCCCCGCCCCCGAGGACGGCGACGACGGGCCCGAGCGGCTGCTGCTCGACGCCCGCCCCCTCCTCGGCTGGGACGGCCCCACCACGGCCGAGGCGCTGCGCGAGCTGACCGCCACCCGCCGCGCCGAGGCTGAGCTGCTCTCCCGCGCCCGGCCCGCCGCCGAGCTGGCCGACCTCGACCACCTCGACCTGGAGGCGCACCAGCACGGCCACCCGTGCATGCTGCTCAACAAGGGCCGCCTGGGCTTCTCGGCCTCCGACGCCGCCGCCTACGCCCCCGAGGCCGCCGGGGCGGTGCGCCTGCGGTGGGCGGCGGTCCACGCGTCGCTGGCCGCGTACTCCGGCGTGCCGGGGCTGGACGCGGAGACGCTGCTGGCGGAGGAGCTGGACGAGGAGGTGCGCAAGGAGTTCGCCGCCGTCCTGGAGGAGGCGGCGGCGCGCGCCGGGCTCGACCCGGCCGCGTTCACCTGGCTGCCCGTCCACCCGTTCCACTGGGACGAGGCGGTCGAGCCGCTGTTCGCGCCGTACCTGGCCGACGGCCGGATCGTGCCGCTCGGCGAGGGCCCCGACCGCTACCGGCCGCTCCAGTCGATCCGCACGCTCGCCAACCTGGACCGCCCGGAGCGGCGCAACGTCAAGGTGCCGCTGCTCATCCGCAACACGCTGGTCTGGCGCGGCCTGGCCACGGAGCCGACGCGGGCCGCGCCCGACGTGAGCGCGTGGCTGCTCGCGCTGCGCGAGGCCGACCCGTACCTGCGCGACGAGCTGCGCTTCCACCCGCTCGGCGAGGTGGCGTCCGTGGCCGTGCGCCACCCCCTGTACGCGGCCGTGCCCGACGCGCCGTACCGCTACCACGAGCTGCTCGGCGCGGTGTGGCGCCGGCCGGTGACCGGGCTGCTGCGCCCGGGCGAGCGGGCGCGGACCATGGCGGCGCTGCTCGCGGTCGGCTCGGACGGCCGGGCCCTGGCCGCCGAGCTGGTGTCCCGGTCGGGGCTCGCGCCGCGCGCCTGGCTGGCCCGGCTGTTCGCGGCGCTGCTGCCGGGCCTGCTGCGCCACCTCTACCGGCACGGGGTGGCGTTCTGCCCGCACGGCGAGAACACGGTGATCCTCTACGACGCCGCCGACGTGCCGGTCGGGATCGCGGTGAAGGACTTCGCCGAGGACGTCAACCTGCTGCCCGAGGACCTGCCCGCCTACACCGGCCTGTCCGGCCGGGCCCGCGCGGTGCTGCTGCGCTGGCCGGCCGGCGAGCTGGCGCACTCGCTGCTGAGCGCGGTGTTCGCCGGCCACTTCCGGTTCCTGGCGCCGCTGGCCGAGGAGCACCTGGGCGTGCCGGAGCCCGAGTTCTGGCGGCTGGTCCGCGAGGAGATCGAGCGCCATCACGCCCGCTTCCCGGAGGACGCCGGCCGGGCGGAGGCGTTCGGGCTGCTGGCCCCGTCCTTCGAGCGGGTGGCGCTCAACCGGGAGCAGCTCCTCGGCGGCGGCTTCCACGACCGGGCCGAACGCGACGAGGGCTTCGACGTCGTCCACGGCACCGTCCCCAACCCCCTCTTCCGCGCGCGGGTCCCCGGGCCGCGCGCCGGCTCCCGGGAGGAGCGATGACGATGACCGGCTACGAACGGCTGCGCGAGGAGGCCGCCGCCGGGCGGGTGGAGGAGGTGGTCGTCGCCGTCCCCGACCTCCAGGGGCGGCTGCAGGGCAGCCGCATGTCGGTGCCGTACTTCCTGGACGAGGTGGCGCGCGACGGGTTCGGGGCGTGCGTGTACCTGCTGGCCGCCGACGTGGAGATGGCGACCGGCCCCGGGTACGCGATCGACGCCTGGGCGTCGGGGTTCGGGGACTTCGTCCTGCGGCCCGATCCCGGGACGCTGCGGCTGCCGCCGTGGGACCCCGGCACGGCACTCGTGGTCGCCGACGCCGTGTGGCCGGGCGGCGAGCCGGTGGAGGTGGCGCCCCGGCGGGTGCTGCGGGCCCAGCTCGACCGGCTGGACGAGCTGGGCCTGACGGCGCTGGCCGGCACCGAGCTGGAGTTCCTGGTGTTCCGGGGGTCGTACCGGGACGCCTGGGAGCGGCGCTACCACGGCCTGGAGACCGGCACCCGCTACAACGTCGACTACGCGCTGCACGGGTTGTCCGAGGTGGAGCCGGTGGTGCGCCGGATCCGCCGCGAGATGGTGCGCGCCGGCCTGACGATGGAGACGGCGCGCGGGGAGTGCCATCCCGGCCAGTACGAGATCGTGTTCCGCTACGACGAGGCGATGGCCACGTGCGACAACCACGTCCTGTTCAAGAACGGCGCCAAGCGGATCGCCGAGCAGGAGGGGGTGGCGCTCACGTTCATGCCGAAGTTCGACGAGGGCGAGGGCAACTCCTGCCACGTCCACCTGTCGCTGCGCGACGCCGGCGGCGGGCCGGTGTTCGCCGACGCGGGCGCGGGCGACGGGATGTCGGAGCTGTTCCGGCACTTCGTGGCCGGGCAGCTCGCCTGCCTGCCGGAGCTGACGCTGCTCATGGCGCCGAACGTCAACTCCTACAAGCGGCTGCGGCCGGGCGCGTTCGCCCCCACCGGGATCGCCTGGGGGCGCGACAACCGGACGTGCCCGGTCCGGGTCGTCGGCTCGGGCGCCTCGCTGCGCCTGGAGCACCGGGTGCCGGGCGGCGACGCCAACCCGTACCTCGCCGTGGCCGCCGTGATCGCGGCCGGCCTGTACGGGATCGAGAACCGGCTGCCGCTGCCCGCGCCTCACCCCGGAAACGCGCTGGCCGACCCGTCGGTGCCGCGGCTGCCCGCGACGCTGGGCGAGGCGCTGCGCCGGTGGGAGGAGGGCGGCCTGGCGGCGAAGGTGTTCGGCGACGCGGTGGCCGGGCACTACGCGGCGGCGGCGCGGGCGGAGCTGGCGGCGTTCGAGGCTGCGGTCACGGACTGGGAGCGGGTCCGCGGCTTCGAACGCCTGTGACCTCCCGCACGGCGCGGCCCTGAGGTCAGGGCCGCGCCGCGGCGCTCTCCGGGCGGAGCGGGAAGTGGCAGGCCACCTGGTGCGGGCCGCCCTGCAGCGGCGGCTCGGTCGCGCAGACGTCCTGGGCCAGCGGGCAGCGGGTGCGGAAGCGGCAGCCGGTGGGCGGGTCGATCGCGCTGGGCAGCTCGCCGCGGATGGCCGTGGCGCGGCTGGGCGCGTGCCCGGGGTCGGGCGAGGGCACCGCGTCGATGAGGGCCTGGGTGTAGGGGTGGCGCGCGGCGCGCACCACCTGGCTCGCCGGGCCGATCTCGACGAGCTTGCCCAGGTACATGACCGCGATCCGGTCGGCCATGTAGTCCACCACCGACAGGTCGTGGCTGATGAAGACGTACGACAGGCCCAGCTCCGTTTGCAGGTCCCGCATCAGGTTGAGGACCTGCGCCTGGATGGAGACGTCCAGGGCGCTGACCGGCTCGTCGGCCACGATCAGGCGCGGCTCCAGCGCCAGCGAGCGGGCCAGGCCGATGCGCTGGAGCTGCCCGCCGGAGAACTCGTGCGGGTAGCGCTCCAGCGCCCGGGTGGGCAGGCCCACCTGGTCCAGCAGCCGCGTGACCCGGCCGCGGCGGGCCGCCGGGTCGCCCACCTGCTGGATCTCCAGCGGCTCGGTGAGGATGCCGTCGATGCGCATGCGGGGGTTCATCGCCGCGTAGCTGTCCTGGAACATCAGCTGCACCTCGCGGTGCATGCGGCGGCGGGCCCGCCGGTCCAGGCGGCCGATGTCGGTGCCGTCCAGCACGATCTGCCCGCCGGTGGGCTCCTCCAGCCCGGCCACCAGGCGTCCCACGGTGGACTTGCCGCAGCCGGACTCGCCCACGATCCCGAGCGTCTCGCCCGCCCTGACCTCGAACGAGACGCCGGCCACCGCGCTGACGCGGCCCTTGGCTCCGGCGTCGTACTCCTTGACCAGCTCGCGCACGGACAGGAGGGTGTCCGACGCGCCGGAAGGCCGGGGGTCGCCCGCGCCCCGGGGGGCGAAGGTGACGGCCTCGGTGACCGGGTGCAGGCAGGCGTACAGGTGGTCGTCGGCGGCCCGGACGAGCGGGACGTCGGTGGCGCGGCACGCGTCGGTGACGTGCCGGCAGCGGGGCGCGAACCGGCAGCCGGTGAGCGGCTGCGACAGGTCCGGCGGCAGGCCCGGGATGGAGTACAGCCGGCCCTCCCGGCCCTGCGCCGACTCCGGGAGCGCGTGCATGAGCGCCTCGGTGTAGCGGTGGCGCGGCGCCTGGAACAGCTCCTCGGTCGTCGCGGTCTCCACCACCCGGCCGGCGTACATGACGGCGACCCGGTCGGCGCGGCTGGCGATCACCCCGAGGTCGTGGGTGACGAGGATGACCGCCATCTTGAACTCGTCGCGCAGGTCGTCGATGAGCTCCAGGATCTGCCGCTGGGTGGTCACGTCCAGGGCGGTGGTCGGCTCGTCGGCGATCAGCAGGCGCGGGGAGCGGATGAGCGCCATGGCGATCACCGCGCGCTGGCGCATGCCGCCCGAGAGCTGGTGCGGGTAGTCGTCGACGATCTTGTCGGGGCGGGGCATGCCGACCCGGCGCAGGATCTCGACGGCCCGCTCGCGCGCCTCGGCCTTGCTCACGCCCTGGTGGACGCGGAGCGGCTCGGCCACCTGGGCCCCGATGCGCATGGTCGGGTTGAGCGAGGTGAGCGGGTCCTGGAAGACCATGCCCATCTCCACGCCGCGCACCCGGCGCAGCTCCTCGGGCGCCATCGCCAGCAGGTCACGCCCGTCGAAGAGGATCTGGCCGTCGACGACCCGTCCGCCGGGCGGCAGCAGGCCCATGACCGACAGCACGGTCATGGTCTTGCCGCTGCCGGACTCCCCCACCACGCCGAGCGTCTCGCCCTGCCGCACCTCCAGGTTGACGTGGTCGAGGGCGTGGACGGCGCCGCGGCGCAGCGCGATGTCGGTGCTGAGGTCGACAAGCCGCAACAGGCTCATGGCTACCTTCTCCTGAGACGGACCTCGAAGACGTCCCGCAGGCCGTCGCCGATGAAGTTGAAGGCCAGGACGATGAGGATGATGGCGATACCGGGCGGGTAGAGCAGCCACCAGTGGCCGCTGAAGGTGTCCGACAGGCCGTCGGACAGCATGCCGCCCCAGTTGGCGGCGGGCGGCGGCACCCCGAGCCCGAGGAAGGACAGGTACGCGACGTACAGGATCGCGTCGGCGATCTGGAACGTGGCGTTGACGATCACGGTGCCGATCGCGTTGGGGATGATGTGCCGGCGCACGGCACGGCCGCCGGTGCCGCCCATGCCGCGCATGGCCAGCACATACTCGCGGGTGCGCAGCGACAGCGCCTCGCCGCGCACCAGGCGGGCCGGGCCGAGCCAGGCGAAGGCGCCGATGATGACGATGAGCATCGGCACGGTCGGGGTGACGATGGCGGCCATGAGCATGAACAGGAACAGCGCCGGGATCGACATCATGGCGTCGACCACCCGCATCATGATCGCGTCCACCCAGCCGCCGGCGAACCCGGCGATGGCGCCCCACACGGTGCCCACCACGGTGGCCAGCAGGCCGGCGGCCAGGCCGACCACGATCGAGGTCTGGCCGCCCAGCATCAGCCGGCCGAGCTGGTCGTAGCCGACGCCGTCGGTGCCCATCGGATGGCCGGCCGTACCGGGAGAGAGGTAGACGTTGGCCAGGTCGGTGTGGACCTGGTCGCTGCCGTAGAAGAGCGGGCCGAGGAAGGAGAAGGCGGCCAGCAGCACGAAGATGCCCACGCCGGCCAGCGCCAGCCGGTTGTCGACGAACACCTCCAGGCCCTGCCGCCACAGGCCGCGCACGCGGGTCTGGTCGTTCACGAGCGGCTCGCCTTCAGCCGGACGCGCGGGTCGACGGCGGCGTACAGGACGTCGGCCACCAGCGCGCCGAGCACGGTCGCCACCGAGATGAGCAGCGTGACGCCGAGCAGGATCGGGTAGTCGCGCTTGAGCGCCGACTGCCAGAACAGCAGCCCCATGCCCGGGTAGTTGAACAGCCGCTCGACCACCAGGGCGCCGCTGAACAGCGCCGGCAGGTACATGCCGAGCAGGGTGATGACGGGGAACAGGCCGTTGCGCAGCGTGTGGCCGACGATGACCCGTCCCTCGGACAGGCCCTTGCTGCGGGCGGTGCGCACGTAGTTCTCGTTGAGGTTGTCCACCATCGAGGAGCGCACGTAGCGGGAGTAGACCGCGACGGTCAGGACGGCCAGCGTCACGGTGGGCAGCACCAGCCCGGCCGGGTCGGCCAGCACCTCGCCGAGGGTGAAGCCCTGTGGCGCCTCGGGCGGCAGCACCGGCCACACCTGCGCGAACAGGATGATCATCATGAGCCCCAGGAAGAAGATCGGCGTGGCGTAGGCCAGCAGCGACAGGGCGTTGATGGTGTAGTCGGGCCACTTGTTGCGGCGGACGGCCTGCACCACGCCCAGCGGGATCGCGATCACGACGGCCAGCGCGGTGGAGGCCAGCGACAGCACCATCGTCTTGGGCAGACGCTGCGTGATCGCCTCGGCCACCGACTGGTTGAGCTGGAAGGAGTAGCCCAGGTCGCCGCGGACCAGCCGCTGCAGGTACAGCGCGTACTGCTCCCACAGCGGCCGGTCGTAGCCCATGTCGTGGTTGAAGGCGGCGATCTGCTCCAGCGTCGCTTCCTTGCCCAGGATGGCCCGCGCCGCGCCCCCCGGCAGGAAGTGCAGGATGACGAACGTGATCAGTGTCACCAGGATCACGATGACCAGGGCCTGGCCCAGGCGGGTGAGGAGGTAGCGGGCCACCGGGTCAGCTCTTCCAGGACCAGTCTTGGAAGTACATGAGGTTCATCGGGTCCTGCGGGTCCACGCCCTGCAGCCCCGACTTGTACGCCGAGATCTGGTAGACGGGGTTCGGCATCCACAGCACCGGCAGGTCCTTGGCCAGGAAGGCGTTGTACGCCGTCAGCGCCGAGGCGTCGGCGGAGAACTGGGCCTGCTCGATGAGCTTGTCGGCCTCGGGGTTGGAGTAGCTGCCGAGGTTGACCGGCGCGCCGGTCTGGAACAGCCGCTCGCCGGAGGCGAAGGCCGGGTAGTACCAGCTTCCCTGGGAACCGAAGAAGCTCATGTCCCAGGAGCACTTGGACTCGCTCGGCTTGCAGGCCGGGGTGACCGCGACGGAGTCCGGCACCTCCTTGATGGTGAGCTGCACGCCGAGCTTGGCCATCTGCGACTTGATCTCGGCGAACATCTTCGAGGTGGCGGTGAACCCGGACTGGCTGGTCACGGTGAAGGCCAGCGGCGTGCCCTGCTCGACGCCCTCGCCGCACTTGGCGGCGTCCTGGCAGGTGGTCTGCCCGTCGGGGACGACCTTCCAGCCGTTGGCCTCCAGCAGCTGCTTGGCCTTGGCCGGGTCGAACGGGTAGACGCAGCCCTCACCCTTGGACGGCACCGGGCCGCAGGTGGGCGAGGCCATGTCGCCCCAGATGACCTTGCTGATGGTCGGCTGGTCGATGAGCATCTGCAGCGCCTGGCGCAGGTAGGGCTGCTTGAACAGCACCCCGGTCTTGGGGTTGTTGAAGTTCAGCTGGAGGTAGGTGATCGACCATCCGTACCAGGGGGAGACCGTGTAGCCCTTGGACTCCAGGTAGGTCTTCTGGGACAGGTTGGCCGGCGGGATGTAGCCGTAGTCGATCTGGCCGGCGCGCAGCACGTTGAACTCGGAGTCGTCGCCGGTGAAGGGGCGCAGGACGACCTTGTTCAGCTTCGGCTTGTCGGGGCCGGAGTAGGTGTCGGCCTTGGCGAGGACGACCTCGCCGTTGGGCACGTACTTCTCCAGCTTCCACGGGCCGCTGCCGACCTTCCACAGCGGGTTGGTGGCGTAGGACTTGGGGTCCTTGGCGGCCTCGGTCAGCTCGGTGAAGGTCTGCTTGGCGTCGCCCTTGTCCCAGGCGTGCTGGGGCAGCGGGACGATGCGGTTGAGCTGGTTGCCGATGAACCAGGCGGCGTTGTAGGCCTTCTTCGTGGTGAAGGAGAAGGTCTTGTCGTCCTTGACCTTGAACTCGGCGATGTTGTCGGGGAAGCCGCCGGGCCGGTAGGAGGCCCACTTGTCCTTGTTGGTGGTGACCAGGTCCCACCAGAACTGGATGTCCTTGGTGGTGATCGGCTTGCCGTCGGACCAGGTGTTGTCCTTGAGCGTGATGGTCAGCGTCCGGCCGCCGTCGCTGACGGCCGGGGCCTCGGCCAGCGAGCGCCGCGGGTCGATGTTGTCGCTGCTGGAGCCGTCGAGCTTGTAGCTGTACAGCTTGCGGTACAGCGCCGTGGAGAAGATGTCGTTCTCGCCCTGGGTGAAGCCGGGGGCCGAGATCGGCAGGATCCAGTTGGGCGTGCGGAAGGCGACGGTCGCGGTGTCCTTGCCCTGGGCGCCGCCCTGTTGTGAACTGTTGCCGGCGCCGCCGCCGCAGGCGGTCAGGCTGAGCCCGATGGCCGCCACACCGCAGGCGATGCGGATTCTCGTCCCCATGATTCTCCTCGTCGAGACATGCGCGGGCCCTCCGGGGGCCGTTCAGTCCGGAGAATCTAATGACGGGGACGAACGAAGTCAATGGGAAAAATCCACTTTGTTCGGGACACTTATTTCGCGGTAGGGTCCGCGTCGGGAACTTCGTTCGGCGGGCTTCGTGCTCGATGATGGACCTGCAAGACGCGTCAAGAGGAGAGGCATGTCGGATCCCGGCAGTCTGCGCGAGCAGGCGCTCCGCCTGCTCGCCAGTGGCCAGGCCGCCTCCCGGGCGGATCTGGTGGAGACCCTGCAGGTCGCGCCCTCGACCGTGTCCAGTGTGGTGCGCCGCCTCCTGGAGGAGGGCGTCATCCTGGAGGAGGGCGTGGGCGCCTCGACGGGGGGCCGCCGGCGCAGGATCCTGCGCCCGCGCGAGGCCGGCGGCCTCTACGCGGTGGCCGAGCTCGGCGCCCGCCACGCCCGCGCCGGCCTGTGTTCGCCCTCCGGCGACCTGACCGTCACCGAGGAGTGGGCCATCGACATAGGAGCCGGCCCCGGCCCGATCTTCGACGAGGTGGGCGCGGTCTTCGACCGGATCAGGGCCGCGCACGCGCCCGGCCAGCGGCTGCTGGGCGTCGGCATGGCGCTGCCCGGCCCGGTGCAGTTCCCGCAGGGCCGCATCATCGGCCCGGCCCGCATGCCCGGCTGGAGCGGCTACGACGCCGAGAGCGACCTGCGCGGACGGTTCGGCGTGGACGTCGTCGTCGACAACGACGCCAAGGCCGCCGCCGTCGGCGAGCACGCCGTCCGCGGCGACGCCGGCGACATGATCTACGTCAAGGCCGGCACCGGCATCGGCGGCAGCCTCGTCTCCGGCGGCCAGGTGTACCGCGGCGGGCGCAGCCTCAGCGGCGACGTCACCCACGTGCGCGTGGCCGACAGCGGCGAGCAGGAGTGCTCCTGCGGCAGCCGCGGCTGCCTGGAGACCGTCGCCAGCGGCGCGGCGCTGGTGCGCGACCTGGCCCGGCGCGGCCTGCCGGTCACCAGCACCGGCGACGTCATCGCCGCCACCCTCGACGCCGACCCGGCCGCGGTCACGCTCGTGCGCCACGCGGGCCGGCTGCTCGGCGTGGCGCTGTCGGGGCTGGTCAACTTCCTCAACCCCGACAGCGTGGTCATCGGCGGGTCGCTGTCCAGCCTGGACGTCTACGTCGCCGCAGCCAAGGGCACGCTGTACGAGCGGTGCCTGCCGTCGATCACCCAGTCCCTGTCCATCGAGGCCAGCCTCGCCGGCCCGGACGCCGCGCTGATCGGGCTCGGCCGCCTGGTGCGCGCCTCGGCCGGGTAGCCGTCCGCTGTCCCCGTCACCGCCCGCCCCGTCACCGCCCGCCCCGTCCCCTCGCCTGCCCCGTCCCCTGAGGAGTCCAGTCACCGTGCCCCTGCGCATCGCCATCGGCGGCATCCACATCGAGTCCAGCACCTTCTCCCCGCACCGCAGCGGCACCGCCGACTTCGAGGTCACCCGCGGCCAGGCGCTGCTGGACCGCTACGCCTGGCGGGACGAGCCGTGGGCGCGCGAGGTGGAGTGGGTGCCGCTGGTGCACGCCCGCGCCCTGCCCGGCGGCGCCGTCGAGCCCGAGGCGTACGACGCCTGGCGGGCCGAGATCGTCGAGGGCCTGTCCGCGGGCCGCTTCGACGGGATGCTGCTGGACTTCCACGGCGCGATGAGCGTGGCCGGCCGCCAGGACGCCGAGGGCGACCTCATCACCGCCATCCGCGGGGCGCTCGGCCCCGAGCCGCTCGTGTCGGCGGCCATGGACCTGCACGGCAACGTCTCCCCCACCCTGTTCGCCGGCTGCGACCTGCTGACCTGCTACCGCACCGCCCCGCACGTGGACGTGTGGGAGACCCGCGAGCGCGCCGCCCGCAACCTCGTGGCGGCCCTGCGTCGCGGCGGCCGCCCGCACAAGGCGCTGGTGCACGTGCCGATCCTGCTGCCCGGCGAGATGACCAGCACCCGCGTCGAGCCCGCCAGGAGCCTGTACGGCCGCATCCCCGAGATCGAGGCCCGCCCCGGCGTGATCGACGCCGCCGTCTGGATCGGCTTCGCCTGGGCCGACGAGCCGCGCTGCACGGGCGCCGTCGTGGCCACCGGCACAGACCGGGAGGCCACCGAGGAGGCCGCCCGCGAGCTGGCGCGCGCCTTCTGGCGGGCGCGCGAGGAGTTCGCCTTCGTCGCCCCGACCGGGTCGATGGACGAGTGCCTGGAGGTGGCGCTCAAGGACGCCGCCCGGCCGTACTTCATCAGCGACTCCGGCGACAACCCCGGGGCCGGGGGCGCCGACGACGTCACCTACGCCGTGGAGCGCATGCTGGCCCGGCCGGAGATCCGCGACGGCTCCGTCCGCGCCGTCTTCGCGTCGCTGTACGACCCGCGGGCCGTCGCCGAGATCGCCGATCTGCCGGTCGGCTCGCCGGTCGCCGTCCGCGCCGGTGGCCGCGTCGACACCCGCCCGCCGGGGCCGCTGCTGCTGGAGGGCACGCTGGAGGCCGTCGCCGACGACCCCGACGGCGGGCGCGTGGCCTCGGTCCGGGTCGGCGGGCTCAGCGTCTTCCTCACCTCGCGCCGCATGCAGTACCGGCTGCTGGAGTCCTACCGCCGCCTCGGCGTCGACGTGGCCGGCGTGGACGTGGTCACCGTGAAGATCGGCTACCTGGAGCCGGAGCTGTTCGAGGCCGCCGCCGGCTGGATGCTCGCCCTCACCCCGGGCGGCGTCGACCAGGACCTGGTCCGCCTGCCGTACGCCAACCTCGCCAGGCCCATCTTCCCGCTGGACCGCGACTTCGCCCCCGAAGGTCTCTAGCGGCCGCCGGAGCCTCAGACGATGCCGCCGTTGGCGCGGAGGACCTGGCCGTTGACCCAGTGGCCGGGCCCGGCCAGGAACGCGACGACGTCGGCGATGTCGGCCGGGGTGCCGAGGCGTTCCAGCGGCGGCTGCGCGGCCAGGGCCGAGACCGTCTCCTCGTCCTTGCCCTCGAAGAACAGGTCGGTCGCGGTCGGGCCGGGCGCGACGGTGTTGACGCTGATGTCGCGCCCGCGCAGCTCCCTGGCCAGGACGAGGGTGAGCGCCTCGACCGCGCCCTTGGTCGCGCTGTAGGCGGCGTACCCGGGGAAGGCCAGGCCGACGACCGAGCTGGAGAACAGGATGATCGCGCCGCCGTCCCGCATCCGTCGTACCGCCTGCTGGGCGACCACGAACGTGCCGCGGACGTTCGTGCGGTACAGGGCGTCCAGGACGGAGAGGTCCAGCTCGGCGACCGGAGCCAGGCCCATCTTGCCGGCGGCGTGGACGACGATGTCGGTGCCGCCGAACGACGACTGTGCCGCGTCGAACAGCCCGGCCGCGGCGCGCTCGTCGGCCACGTCGGCCCGGACCGCGACGGCCCGGCCGCCCGCCCCGGTGATCTCCCGGACGGCGGCCTCGGCCTCGGCCCGGTCGCCCGCGTAGCCGACGACGACGGCGACGCCGTCGCGGGCCAGGCGGCGGGCGGTGGCGCGGCCGATGCCGCGGGAGCCGCCGGTCACCACGGCGACCCGTGAGGACTCATCGGTAGGCACATGCGCTCCTGTGGGATGAACGGGCCCTCCCCCGCGGGGACCCCTCCCCGGGTTCGTACCACCGGGAGCGCCAGGTCACCCCCGCCTCGCCGCTCGTCCGGGAGGCCCGGCTCAGCGCCCGGGGCCCGGCTCAGCGCCCGGGGCCTGACTCAGCGCTGGGCGGCCTGGCACAGCGCCCGGGGCACGGCTGGCTCAGCGCCCGGGGGCCCGGCTCAGCGCTCGGCGGCCAGCCGGACGCCGAGGCCGATGAACAGGCCGCCCGTGGCGACGTCGATCCGGCGGCGGGCGGCGCGGCGGGCGCGCAGCCAGCCGCCGATGCGGCCCGCGAGCACGCCGACCGTCCCGTCCACCAGGAACTCCAGCGCGATGAGGACGACGCCCAGGATCGCGAACTGCAGCCACACGCTCCCCAGGGCCGGGTTCACGAACTGCGGCAGGAACGCGATCGTGAAGGTGACCATCTTGGGGTTGAGCAGGTTCGTCACCAGCCCGCGCAGGAACGCCTGGCGGCCGGTCATCCCCGCGCCGCCGGCCCGCTCGTCGAGCACGACCTCGCCGCGCTTACGGATCATCTGGACGCCGAGATAGACCAGGTAGGCGGCGCCCACGACGCGGACGACGGCGAACGCCGCGGGGGCGGCCTCGAACAGCGCGGCCAGTCCCGCGGCGGCCACGGCGACATGGATGGCCTCGCTCGTCGCCACGCCGGCGGTGGCCAGCAGCCCGGCGCGGGCGCCGCCGCGCATCCCGCAGCCGAGGACGAACAGCATGTCAGGGCCCGGGGCGACCATGGCCACGAGGGAGGTGAGGGTGAAGGCCAGGAGGAGGTGCGCATCGATGGGCATACCAAAAGCCTGACATATAACCACGAACAGGAGCAGCTCGTGTCCGGGCCGCACGGCAGGGCTCCCTAGGATCGCCTCATGGAAGCGACGATCACGTACCTGGAGATGACGTCTCCCGACCAGCTCGTGCCCGGTCGCGAGGTGACCGGTCTCACCCTGGAGCGGGTGGAGCGCACCTGCCGCGACGTGCCCGCCGTCCAGGCCCGGATCGGCGCCCCGTACGGCTGGCGGGCGGCCCGGCGGTCCGCCGAGGAGTGGGAGCGGAAGCTGGCGCGCGACCCGTTCGACTACTACCTGATCCGGAACGGCGGCGAGATCGCCGGCTTGCTGGCCGTGCATCCGCAGGACGACGGCGACGTCGAGATCGAGACGTTCGGGCTGGTCCCCGAGTTCGTCGGCAAGGGGCTCGGCGGGCACGCGCTGACGCTCTGCGTGCGGCAGGCGTGGGCGACCACGCCGCGCGACGGCGGCCCGGCCCGCCGCGTCTGGCTGCACACCTCCAGCGACGACAACCCCGCCGCCCTGCCGAACTACCGGGCCCGCGGCTTCCGCCCGTACCGCACGGAGATCCAAGGGGCCTGACCGGGCGCCCGGACCGGCCACCTGGGCGGCCAGGGCGCCCGGGTGACCGGGCGGGTGACCGATTGACCGGGTGACCGAGCGGGTGACCGGTTGACCGGGTGACCGAGCGGGTGACCGGTTGACCGGGTGACATGACCAGATGGGTGACCGGGCGCCCGGGTGACATGACCGGACGGGTGACCGGGCTGGTGACTGGGTGACCGAGTGGCTGGCCCGGCCACCCGGGCGCGTTCCAGGCGCGCCGACGCTCCCCCGACACGCTCAGCGAGGCGCGCTCAGCGGGGCGCGCTCGCGGCGTCGAGGCGCCGGCCGATGGCGGTCCGGGCCCGCTCGTAGGCGCTCGGGTCGTCGTGCAGCAGGGAGACGGCGTTGGCGGTCTCCATGAACGCGATGAGCTCGAAGGCGAGCTGGCCGGGATCCGTGTCGCCGTCGAGCTCGCCGAGCTGGCGGGCGTCGTCGACCGCACGCGCCACGAAACGGTTCCACTCCAGGCCGGCCGCGGCGACCGCGTCGCGGACCCGGCCGGGGCGGGCGTCGAACTCCGCGGTGACGGCGAAGAAGAAGCAGCCGCCCGGGAAGACCCGCCGCTCCGAGTAGCTCAGCCAGGTCTCGCACAGCCGGCGCACCCTGCCCACGCCCGGCGGCACCGTCAGGGCGGGCTGGATGACCTCCGCGACGTACACGTCCTGGGCCAGGCGGATCGTGGCGAGCTGCAGCTCCTCCTTGGAACCGAAGTAGCCGAACAGGCCGCTCTTGCTCACGCCGAGGTCCGCGGCCAGCCGGCCGATCGACAGCCCCTCCAGGCCGTCCTGCGAGGCGATGTCCGCCGCCCGGCGCAGGATCGTCCCGCGCGCTCGTTCGTCCCGCGGCCTTCCCGGCATCTCCACCCCTCCGAGTACGAACGTTCGGTTCAGGATAGCCGCTTGACGTCGCTCCTGGCGCGCTCCTATTGTCAGCACGAACGTTCGTACTTAGAAGGGTGGACGATGACCGACCCCACGACCGCGGACCTGCGCGACCTGCACCGGCGCGCGCTGGAGCTGGCCGGGCGAGCCGTCGCCCAGGTCACCTCCGCGGACCTCGACCGGCCCACGCCGTGCGCGGAGTGGACGCTGGGCGAGCTGCTGCGGCACATGGTGAGCGAGAACCGCGGCTTCGCCGGCGCCGCCGCGGACCCGCCGGCGCGTCCGCCCGTCTGGGACGACGACGACCTCGGGGACGACCCGTTCGGCGCCTACCAGGACTCCGCCACCGCCGTCGTGAAGGCGTTCTCCGTGCCCGGCTTCCCCGACCGCCAGGTGGAGGTCCGCGAGTTCGGCGTCTTCCCCGGGCGCGCAGCCATCGGCATGCACCTGATCGACAACCTCGTGCACGGGTGGGACGTCGCCGTGAGCATCGACGTGTCCTACCGGCCCGACCCCGAGCTGGTCGCCGCCGGGCTGGCGGTGGCCGCGCGGGTGCCGGACACTCCCGCGAGCCGGGGGCCGGGCGCCGCGTTCGACGCCCGCGTCCCGGTGCCCGGCGACGCGCCGGACTTCCAGCGGCTGCTCGGCCTGCTGGGCCGCTCCCCGTCGTGGGCGGCGCCGTGCTGAGGAGCCGCTGGACGCCCGGCGAGGCGGCCGGCGTCACCGGCACGGTGCTGGTCAGCGTCACCGACTTCCGGGCCGACCGGCTGCTCGACCTGCCCGGCGTCTACCGGGCCGGGCTCGCGCTGCGCCGGTCCTGGCCGGAGCTGCCCGGCGCGGTCGGCATGTGGCTCTGGACGGAGCCGCTGAGCGGCCGGTGCGGATCGGTGTCGATCTGGCGGGACGAGCTCGCCCTGCGCCGGTTCGTCGCATGGCCGGACCACGTCGCCATCGTGCGGCGCTACCGCGGGCGGGGCCGGCTCAGGTCCACCACCTGGACGACCGCCCAGCCCGACCCCGGCCTCTGGGACCGCGCCCGGGCCTACCTGTCCGAAGCGGCCGGGACCCCGTGACCGGCGAGCACGAGGTCCTGGATTCCGCGACCGGCGGGCACGAGGTGCTGCACGTCCTCGCCGACCGGGTCCGCCGCGGCAGCCGTCCCGGCGAGCGGCGGGACGGCCATCGGGTGGCGCTGGCCGTCGAGGGCGGCGGCATGCGCGGCACGATCTCCGCCGGCATGGCCCTGGCCCTGCACGAGAGCGGGGTGATGCACGCCTTCGACGCGGTCTACGGGGCGTCGGCGGGCGCCATCACCGGGGCCTGGCTGCTCAGCGGGACTCCCGAGCGCCTCACCGGCTGGGCCGACCCCGGCTACGCCCGGGCGATGATCCGCCCCGCCAACCTCCTGCGCGGCCGGCCCGTGGTCGACGTGCGCAACCTGGTCGAGCACCTGTACCGCGAGGTGGCCCGGATGGACTTCGACGCCGTCCTCGCCCATCCCGTCGAGTACCACCCGCTGGCCACCGACGTCCGCACCGGGCGGTCCACCGATCTGCGCCCGTATGTGACCGGTCCCGCCGAGCTACGGCTGGCGCTGCGGGCCAGTGCCGCGCTGCCGTTCCTGGCCGGGCCGCCGGTCGAGCTGGCCGGGCGGCGTTACTACGACGCCGGCCTCGCCGAGTCGATCCCGTACCGCACCGCTCTGGCGCAGGGCGCGAGCCACGTCCTGGTCCTGCGGTCACGCCCCGCCCCCGTCCCGGGCGCGGTCGGGACGGGGGCACCCGGGACGGGCGCGGGCCAGACGGGTGTGCCCGGGGCCGCTGTGGAGGATGTGGCTGGGACGGGTGTGGCCGGGATCGCGGTGGCCGGCGCGGGGGCGCGGCCGTCGTACGGCGCCCGGCTGGTCGCCGCGACCGTCCTGCGGAGGTACCCCGAGGCGCTGCACCGGAGCTACCTCGCGCGCGCCCACCGCCTGCTGCACGACGACGCGGTGCTCACGCGCTACGACCGGTCGATCCCGCAACCGTCCCGGCAGCCCGCCGAGGGGCGGGCCCCGGCGGATCCGGCGGTCCTGTCCGTGCGCCCCGGCCCCGGCACCCCGCGCGTCGGCCGCCTCACCCGCGACGGCGAGCCGCTCAGGGCCGCTTTCGAAGCCGGGCGCGCGGCGGTCGAGCGGCTGTTACGCCCGCTCGGCCGGCTCACCGCCGGTTGAGGCTCCCCCCGTCACCCCCCTGGAGGTCACACCATGGTCAAGTCGCTGCTGTACACCGGTCCGGCGCTCGACGACCTGCACGAGCAGTACGCCAAGAAGGGCCGCATCGACGAGCGGGCGGCGGTGCGGGCCCGCTGCGACGTCGCGATCGACGCGCCGGTCGGGACGGTCTGGGACGTGCTGGCCACCCCGGCCGCCTGGTCTCGCATCGACCCGGCGATCCGCGACGTGCGGCTGAGCGGCGCGCTCGCGCCGGACACGTCCTTCTCCTGGGTGAATGGCAAGGCCACGATCCGGTCCAGGTTCGCGGTGGTGCGCCGGGAGGAGGAGCTCACGTGGACGGGCGTGAGCTTCGGGGCCCGGGCCGTCCACCGGCACGTGCTGCGGCCCCGGGCCGGCGGCGGCACGGAGCTGGAGGTGAGCGAGTCCATGGCCGGGCCGCTGCTCGGCCTGTTCTTCGGCGCGGCCCGGCTGCGGGCGGCGCTGGCGTCCTGGACGGACGGCATCAGGCGAGCCGCGGAGGCCGTCCGGCACCCCTGAACGTCTCCCGGCTCACCCCTCTCGGGTGAGCCCCAGCCGGCGGCCGGCGGCGGCGAACGCCGACGCGATCCGGTCGAGGTGGGCCTCGGTGTGGGCGGCGGTGACGCTGACCCGGACGAGCGCCTGGCCGGGCGGCACTCCGGGCGGGACCATCGCGGTGGCGAAGACGCCCTCGTCGAACAGCTCCCGCCACAGCCGGAAGCACAGCAGGTCGTCGCCGACCGGCACGGCCATGACCGGCCGGTCGGCGGGGACGACCGCGTACCCCGTCGCGGCCAGGTCCCCGCTCAGCCGGAGCGCCGCCACCCGCAGGCGGTCGCGGCGCTCGGGCTCCGCGGCGACGATGCCCAGGGCGGCCAGCGCGGCGGCGGCGCACCCCGGGGACAGCGCCGCCGTGAACACCATGGACCGCGCGTAGTGCCGCAGGTAGGCGATGATCTCCTCGGGCCCGGCCACCGCGCCCCCGACGGTGCCCAGCGCCTTGGAGAAGGTCAGGGTCTGCACGTCCACCGCGTCCTCCACCCCGTGGTGCTCGGCCGCGCCCCGCCCGGCCGCGCCGAGCACGCCCACGTCGTGGGCGCTGTCCAGGACGACCCGGGCGCCGTGGAGGCGGGCGAGCCGCGCGATGCCCGGCAGGTCGCACACGCTGCCGGAGGTGGAGAACATGCCCTCGGTGACGATCAGCCGCCCGGCGCCGGGTTCGCCGGCGTCGAGCAGCCGTTCCAGGTGCTCCATGTCGTGGTGCCGGTAGCGGCGTAACCGCGCCCCGCCCAGGCGCACGGCGTCGATCAGGCAGGCGTGGATCAGCCGGTCGCCGATCACGGTGTCCTCGGGCCCGACGAGCGCCCCGAGGGCGAGGTTGGCCAGGTAGCCGGCGCTGGTCACCATGACCGCCGCCCGCCCGAGGAAGGCCGCGAGCCGGGCTTCGAGCTCCTCGTGCAGGGCGAGCGAGCCGTTGCCCAGGCGCGAGCCGCCCCCTCCCGCGCCCAGCCGGCGCGTCGCCCCGGCCGCCGCCTCCGTCACGCGTTCGTCGCCCGACAGGCCCAGGTAGTCGTTGGAGCCGGCCTGGACGAGCACCCGGCCGTCGATCACGACCTCGGCCCCGCCGGGCCGTTCCTCGATCGCCCGGTAATAGGGATAGACGCCGAGGTCTTTCACGAACTGGTACGTCGCGGGCAGCCGGCATTTGGCGAACACATCGGCCATGGATTCTCGCCCTCCGCTTCGATCCCGGGTACGGCATTCGCGAAGAAGTCTGCTTGATCGGCCGCGTTCACGCGGGATTCGTCAACGCGTCCAGGAAGGTGCCCAGCCTGGCCGTCTCCCGGTCCGGCCGGAGGAGGGCGAAGATGCTGCGGCTGGTGTTCAGCCAGGGGACGTCGGCGACGACGACACCCCTCAGGTCGGCCGGCAGCGCCAGTTCGGGGATGAGCGCCGCGCCCAGGCCGGCCGCCACCATGGCGAGCGTGGCGTCGAAGTCGTCGGAGTGGCCGACGACGCGCGGGTGCAGGTCCCAGCGCGCGAAGAGCCCTTCGAAGAAGGAGGCGTCGCTGCTGGCGGGATGGTGCACCACCCACGGCAGGTCCACGAGTTGCTCGGCGCGGTAGGGGGCGAGGTCGGGCCACGAGGCGGGCAGGACGACCTTGAACGGGTCCTCGGCGATCCAGCGCTGCTCCACCGACGAGGGCCACGACAGTCCGGCGTCGCCCACCCGGTAGACGATCGCGGCGTCCATCTCGCCGCCCGCGCCGAGGTGCGGGATGAGCTGCGACGGCTCTCCCACGGACAGC
Source organism: Nonomuraea roseoviolacea subsp. carminata (assembly GCF_024172185.1). Lineage (GTDB taxonomy): Bacteria > Actinomycetota > Actinomycetes > Streptosporangiales > Streptosporangiaceae > Nonomuraea > Nonomuraea roseoviolacea. The sequence continues at coordinate 7,754,456 of NZ_JAMZEC010000001.1, read as the reverse complement.
CGGAAGCACGCCCGGTCGTCGGGGGGCATCCGCCGCAGGACCCCGGCGACACGGTGCTGGACGAAGCTGGAGAACGCGCCCAGGCGCAGTTGCCGGCGGGTGTCGAGGTGCGCCTCCCGTACGGCGGCCACCAGGCGGTCGATGTCGCCCAGGACGGTGGAGGCGTGTCTGGCCATCACCTCCGCCGCGCCGGTGGGCAGGACGCTGTGGGCGGACCGGATGAACAGCCGCACCCCGACCTCCCGCTCCAGCGCGGACATCTGCTGCGACACGGCCGAGGGGGTGTAGCCGAGCCGGTTGGCGGCGGCGGCGAAGGAGCCGCGGCTGATCACCTCACGCAGCGTCCGCAGATGCTCCGGTTTCACCATCAGCGATCCTTATCCTCAGCAGCGCTGACTGTCTTCTTTGTGGTCTTTCGCACCTTAATAGGCCACTTCTACAGTGTGGGGACCTTCTCACCAAACCCCGAGGTCCCATGACGATCCGTGTCTTTCGTAATGCCGTCCTTCATTCCGGTGACGGCGGGAAACCGCCCGCCCAGGCGATCGCCGTGGACGGGGAGACCGTCCTGGCGGTGGGCGGCGAGTCCGAGGTCCGGGCGGCGGCGGGACGCTCGGCCGACCTCGTGGACCTCGACGGCGCGGCCGTCATCCCCGGCCTGTACGACGCCCACATCCACACGGCCAACTACGCGCGGGGACTGAGCGAGGTGGACCTGCGCGGCGCCAGGTCGCTGGAGGAGGCCCTGGCCCGCGTCTCCGGCCACGCCTCCCGGCTGGAGCCCGGCGCGTGGCTGTCCGGCGGACGCTGGAACAGCAACGTCTGGGAGCGCCCCGCGCAGCCCGACCGGTACGCCCTCGACTCCGTCTGCCCCGACCGGCCCGCGGCCCTGGCCAGCATCGACGGCCACACCACCTGGGCCAACTCCCTGGCCCTGCGCATGATGGGCATCGACCGCGCCACACCCGACCCGCCCGGCGGCCAGATCGTCAGGGACGCGGACGGCGAGCCGACCGGGATCCTGCGCGAGTCCGCCGCCTACCCGCTGCGCGACCTCCTGCCCGCCGCCGACCTGACCGCCATGCTCCGCGTGGCCCAGGAGGAGCTGCTGGCCCTCGGCCTGACCAGCGTGCACGACATCGACGGCGAGGACTGCCGGGCGGCCTACCTGGAGCTGCGCGCGGCCGGCGCGCTCAAGCTGCGCGTGCACAAGGCGATCCCGCGCGACCACCTGGAGGCGGCCATCGCCGAGGGCCGGCGCACCGGCCAGGGGGACGACTGGTTCCGCACCGGCCCGGTGAAGCTGTTCAGCGACGGGGCGCTGGGCTCGCACACGTGCCACATGAGCGAGCCGTTCGCCGGCACCCCCGGCAACGCCGGCATCGCGGTGACCCCGTACGCGGAGCTCGTGCGGCTCATCGGCATGGCGAGCGCGGCCGGCGTCGCGGTGGCCACGCACGCCATCGGCGACCAGGCCAACCACCTGGTGCTCGACGCCTACGAGGCCGCCGGCGGGCAGGCCGGTCTGCGGCACCGCATCGAGCACGCCCAGCATCTCCGGCCGGCCGACGTCAAGCGGATGGCCGCGCTCGGCGTCGTCGCCTCGATGCAGCCCGTCCACTGCACCAGCGACCTCGACCTCGTCGCGTCCCTGCTCGGCGAGCGCGACCTCGCCTCCTACGCCTGGCGCGCCATGCTCGACGCGGGCGTCCCGCTGGCCTTCGGCTCCGACGCGCCCGTCGAGCACCCGAACCCCCTGGCCGCGCTGCACGCCGCCGTGACCCGGACCCGGCCCGGCGGCAGGCCGCCCGGCGGCTGGCAGCCGGAGCAGCGGCTCACCTTCGGCGAGGCGTTGCGCGCGCACACCTTCGGCTCGGCCTACGCGGCCGGCGAGGAGAGGCGCAAGGGCGTCCTGGCCGAAGGCATGCTCGCGGACTTCGTCGCCCTCGACATCGACCCCTTCACCGAACCCCCCGACGCGCTGCTGCGCGCGCGAGTCCTGACCACCGTGGTCGGCGGCGAGATCCGCTGGACGCGCGGCTGAGGAGAACCATGAACCTGCGAAGCATCACCCTCGGCGCCCTGCTGCTGGCCGCCACCGCCTGCGGCGCCCAGTCGCTCGACGACGGGGCCGCCAAGGCCGGACCGGACGGGCGGCGGACGCCGGGCGGCACCACCGTGACCCTCGACCAGGCGCCCGCCGACGACAAGGCCGCCGCGATCGTCAACGCCGTCACCCCGGACCAGGCACTCGCCGCCAAGGTCCCGGACGCGGTGCGGGCGGAGGGCCTCAAGGTCACGACGTCCGTCGGCTACCCGCCGATGGAGCTGTTCGCCTCCGACGGCAAGACGCCGATCGGCCTGGACCCCGCCCTGGCCCGCGCCATCGCCAGGAAGCTCGGCGTCAAGGTGACGATCAGCGACGAGGACTTCAACGCCCAGATCCCCGGCGTCATCACCGGCCGCTACGACATGATCATGTCGTCGATGTCGGACACGCCGGAGCGGCAGGCCAAGGTCACGTTCGTCGACTACGTCCGCGCCGGCGCCGGCATGATCCTCAAGGCGGGCAACCCGGCGGGCGTCAAGGGACCGGCCGACCTGTGCGGCAGGACGGTCTCCGTGGTCGACAACGGGTCGTCCCTGGAGCTGGCCGAGACGTACGACAAGGACTGCGGGAAGGCCGGCAAGTCCGGCGTCACCATCCTCAAGTTCCCCGGCGACCAGGAGGCGCTGCTCCAGGTCAGGAACGGGCGCGCCCAGGCCAACATCACCGACTACGTCGTGGCGGCGTACAAGGCCGCCGACCCCGGGCAGAAGGTCGAGGCGCTGGCCGTCGACGGCACCGAGAGCCCCTGGGGCATCGGCATGAACCCGAAGGACGAGCAGCTCGTCGAGTGCGTCAGGGGCGCCCTCGACGCGCTCATCGCGAGCGGCGAGTACGGCGGCATCCTCAAGGCGTGGTCCCTGGAGAAGCTCGCGGTGCCGTCGGCCGTGGTCAACGGCGGGAAGTAGCCGACGTGCGCACGGAACCCATCATCACCCCGGACGGCAGGCCGATCCCGGTCGCGCGGCCGCGCCACTGGGGCCGCCTGCTGGCGGGCGCCGGCGCGGCCCTCGTCTTCGGCTGGCTGGTGCTGCTCGTCGTCACCAACCCGAACCTCGACTGGAGCGCCGTCGGCCGGTATCTGTTCGACGGGCAGATCCTGGCGGGCATCCTCGTCACGCTGGAGATCTCGGTGCTGGCCACCGCCATCGGCCTCACCCTGGGAGTGCTGCTCGCGGTGATGCGGCTGGCGCACAACCCGGTGCTGCGGTGGCTGGCGACGCTCTACATCTGGTTCTTCCGCGGCACGCCGCTGCTGGTCCAGCTCATCTTCTGGTACAACCTGGCGTTCCTCTTCCCGGTGCTGGTGCTGAGGGTGCCGTTCACCTCGGTCGGGCTGAAGTGGGACACCAACGAGCTGATGACGGGGTTCACCGCGGCCATGCTCGGCCTCGGGCTGAACCTCGCCGCCTACTTCGCCGAGACGGTGCGGGCCGGGATCCAGGCGGTGGACCGCGGGCAGACGGAGGCGGCGTACGCCCTCGGCATGACCCCGGCCAGGCGGATGCGCGTGATCGTGCTGCCCCAGGCGCTGCGCATCATCATCCCGCCGACCGGCAACGAGTTCATCTCGATGCTGAAGACGACGTCCCTGGTGTACGTGGTGGCCGGGCACGACCTCATGACCAACGCCAGCCAGATCTACAAGTCCAACAACCTGATCATGGAGCTGCTCATCGTGGCCAGCCTGTGGTACATGCTGATGACCGCGGTCGCCACCTTCCTGCAGGGCAGGCTGGAACGCCGGTTCGGCTCCGACGCGGTACGGCTGGTCCGCAGGAACCTGGCCGGCCGGGTGTTCCTGCCCAAGGTGGCCGCGTGAGCGCGGTCGTCGCCGCCTCCGGCGTCCGGATGAGCTACGGCGACACCCAGGTGCTCAACGGGGTCGACTTCACCGTGCGGCAGGGCGAGGTGAGCTGCGTCATCGGCCCGTCGGGCTCGGGCAAGTCCACCTTCCTGCGCTGCGTCAACGGGCTCGAACCCGTGCTCGGCGGGAGCCTTCGGGTCCTCGGCGAGGAGGTGGGCCACACGCTGGGCGCCGGCCGGTACCACCGGTGGACGCCGAAGCGGTTCGCCGCCTTCCGCCGCGACATCGGGATGGTGTTCCAGCGGTTCAACCTGTTCGCCCATCAGACGGCGCTGGAGAACGTCGCCTGCGCGCCGATCCACGTGGCCGGCCGGCCGCCGGCGGAGGCGCGGGAGCTCGCCCTGCGCCACCTCGAACAGGTCGGGCTGGCCGCGCACGCGCACAAGCGGCCCCACCAGCTCTCCGGCGGCCAGCAGCAGCGGGTGGCCATCGCGCGGGCGCTGGCGATGGAGCCGGCGCTCATGCTGTTCGACGAGCCGACCTCGGCGCTCGATCCCGAGCTGGTGGACGAGGTGCTGGACGTCATGAAGGCGCTGGCGCGCGGCGGGATGACCATGATCGTGGTGACGCACGAGATCGGGTTCGCCCGCGAGGTCGGTGACACGCTGACGTTCTTCGCCGACGGAGTCGTCGTGGAGAGCGGGCGGCCGGAGGCCGTTCTGGCCGATCCCGCGCATGAACGGACCCGGGCGTTCCTGGCGAGCGTGCTGTAGGCGCCGCGGCGGGAGCGGGCCGCGTCGTGTCTCGTGGATGCCCTGGCGGGAGGCCGCCGCGTCCTGCTTCCTGGACGCACCGGGAGGGCGCGGCGGCGGGCAGAATCGGGGCGTGCGGATCGGGATGCTGGGGCCCTTGGAGGTCAGGTCGGACGACGGGGCCCTCGTCGAGCTGGGCGGGGCGCGCCTGCGGGCGGCGCTGACCGTCCTGGCGCTCGACGCCGGGCGGGTGGTGCCCGTGACGCGGCTGGTGGACGGGGTGTGGGGCGACCGCCCGCCCGCGGGCGCGCTCAACGCGGCGCAGGCGCTGGTGTCGCGGCTACGCCGGGCGCTGCCGCCGGTGCCCGCTCCGATCGAGTACCGTCCCGCCGGGTACCGCCTGAACGCCGGGCCGGACGACGTGGACGTCCTGCGGTTCGAGCGCCTGACCTCTGCCGGGCGGGCGGCGATGGCCGCGGACCCGGTGGGCGGGGCGCGGCTCCTGCGGGAGGCCCTGGCCCTGTGGCGGGGGCCGGCGCTGGCGGACGTGGCGGGCGCGGACTTCTTCACCGCGCCGATCGCCCGGCTGTCGGAGCTGCGACTGTCGGTGCTGGAGGACCGGCTGGAGGCGGACCTGCGCGCGCTGGGATCCGGTGCGGCGTGGAGGGAGCCCGGATCCGGGGCGGCTGCCGGGGCCGCGCTGGTCGTCGAGCTGACGGCGCTCGTGGCCGAGCACCCGCTGCGTGAACGCCCGGCGGGGACGCTGATGCGCGCCCTGTGCGCGACCGGGCGACGGGCGGAGGCGCTCGCTGTTCACGAGCAGGTACGGCGCGCCCTCGCCGAGGCCCTGGGCGCCGACCCGTCACCTGAGCTGTCAGCCCTGCACACCGCGATCCTGCGCGGCGACGATCTCGGCCACGCCGCCGTCCCCCGGGGTGGGCGCGTCTCCGCGCGCCGGGTAGAGGAAGACGCGACCGGGGGCAGGCACGGCGACTCCCGAGAAGCGGACAGCCTCAGGGACGGCGGCGCCGGAGGAGGTGGACAGGCGGCCAGCGGCAGAGCCGGGGACGGCGGCGGTTCGGTCCCGGGCGACGCGGCCCGGACGAATCTGCGCGCGCCGCTGACCGGCCTCATCGGGCGGGAGAACGACCTGACGCGGGTCGGCGAGCTGCTCGGCGAGCACCGGCTGACCACGCTGGTCGGACCCGGCGGTTCCGGCAAGACGCGGCTGGCCGGGGAGGCGGCGCGCGCGTTCCTCGGCCGGAGCCCGGGCGGCGTGTGGCTGGTGGAGCTGGCGCCGGTGCGCGAGGAGGCCGAGGTCGGGCGGGCGGTGCTGGCGGCCCTGCGCATCGGGGAACAGGCCTGGGCCGGACCCGCGCCCGAAGCCGATCCGGCCGACCGGCTCGCGGCGGCGCTGCGCACCCGCCACCTGCTGCTGGTCCTGGACAACTGCGAGCACCTCGCCGACGCCGTCGCCGTGCTCGTGGACCGGCTGCTCGGCGAGTGTCCGGACCTGCGGATCCTGGCCACGAGCCGCGAACCCCTGGGCCTGACCGGCGAGGCCCTGTGGCCGGTGGAGCCCCTCCCCCTCCCGCCGGAGGGCGCGGGGGCGGCCGAGGCGGCGGCGTACCCGGCGGTGCGGCTGCTGAGCGAGCGGGCGCGGGCGGCGAACCCCGGGTTCGAGGTGAACGACCGTACGGCTGCGGCCGTGGTGCGCATCTGCCGGGCCCTGGACGGCATGCCGCTGGCCATCGAGCTGGCGGCGGCCCGGCTGCGCGCCATGACCCCGGAACGGCTGGCCGAGCGGCTGGGCGACCGGTTCGGGCTGCTCACCGGGGGCAGCCGGGTGGCGCTGCCCCGGCACCGTACTCTGCGCGCGGTCGTCGACTGGAGCTGGGAGCTGCTGTCGGAGGAGGAGCGGACGCTGCTGCGGCGGCTGGCCGTCTTCTCCGGCGGCGCCACCCCGGAGGCGGCCGAGCACGTCTGCGCGGACGCGCCCGTGGGGCCCGCCTGCCCGGATGCCCCGGGCGGGGGTGAGGGCGTGCTCGGGTCGCTGCTCGGGCTGGCCGACAAGTCGCTGCTGGTGGTCTCCGACGACGAGGGGCCCCGGTTCGGGATGCTGGAGACGATCCGGGAGTACGCCCTGGAGCGGCTGCGCGAGGCGGGCGAGGTGGAGCGGGTGCGCCGTGCGCACGCGGACTGGTTCGCGGCGCTCGCCGAGACCGCCGACCCGGAGCTGCGCCGCGCCGGCCAGGCGGTGTGGCTGCGCCGGCTGGCCCGGGAGCGCGCGAACGTGGACTCCGCCGTGCGCGACGCCCTCGCGGCGGGCGACTCCGGGGTCGCGGTGCGGCTGGTGGCGGCGATGGGCTGGTGCTGGTTCCTCGACTGGGCGCTCGGCGGGTACAAGGCGGAGGGTGCGCGACTGGCGGCCGATGTGCTGACCATGCCGGGAGTGCTGGCCACGCCGGGGGTAGTGGCCATGCCGGGGGCGCTGGCGGTGCCTGGGGCGCCGGGGAGTGCGGGCGGGGACGAGCGGGTGCGGGCGGCGGCGTTCGCGGTCGCCGCGCTGTTCGAGCTCAACGGGCACGGCGACGAGCGGCGGGCCCGGGAGTGGATTCGCGCCGCGGAGGAGATCGCCGCGCGGACCTGGTGCCCGCACCCGCTTGCCCGGCTCATCGGCCCGCTCAGCCGCGTGATCGACGCCTCCCCCGGCGCGGACGGCGAGCGTGGTCCGAGCGGCACCGACGCCGGGCATGGAGCGGGCGGCCTCGCAGCGTCGCGGGACGACGTGATCGCTCCGTTGCTCGCCGACGAGGACCCCTGGGTGCGGGCGATGGCGCGGATGAACCAGGCCCTCACCTGGATCGAGACCGGCCGCCACCACGGCCGGGCGGAGACCGTCCTGGAGGAGGCCCTGGCCGGGTTCCGGGACATCGGCGAGCGGTGGGGCGTCTCCTCCACGCTCACCGCGCTGGGCGGGCTGGCCGCCTGGCGGGGCGACCTCGCGGCGGCGGCCGGTCGTCACGAGGAGGCCATCGCCGTCGTCACCGAGGTGGTGCCGGGCGAGGCCGCGTGGCAGTTGCGGCTCAGGCTGGCCCAGTACCGCTGGCTGGGCGGTGACCGGGACGGCTGCGCGGCGGCCATGGACGAGGCGGAGCGGGACACCGAGCGGATGGGGCTGCCCGCGGGCCGGGTGGCGGTCGCCTACGCCCGGGCGGAGCTGGCCCGGTGGGCCGGGGATCCCGGCGCGGCCCGGGCGCACCTCGCCCGGGCCGAGGAGCTGGCCCGGGGCATGCCGCTGAACTGGGGGTTCCGGGCGATGGTGCTCGACACGCTGGGATACCTCGACGCGCTGGCCGGGGATCTGGAGGCGGCCAGGGCCCATCGCGCCGCGGCGCTGCCCTGGGCGACGCGTTCCATGAGCGCTCCGGCGGTCGGGCTGCTGCTCGTGGGCATCGCGGACCTCGCGCTGCGGCGCGGCCGGCCGCGTGAGGCGGCGCTGCTGCTCGCGGCCGGCAGCGCCGTTCGGGGCACGCCGGACCTCTCGCAGCCCGATGCGGCGCGGGTGGAGGCGGCCGCGCGGGGACTGCTCGGCGAGGAGGAGTACGACGCGGCCGCGGGGCGCGGCCGGGACGCGACGCTCGCGACGGTGGACGAGCTCGTCGCGCCCACCCTGAGCCCTTGACGCGGGCGAGACCCGGCGGGTGGTCAGGTCACATGCCCGGCGGTACCGGGGTGAGGCGGTAGTCCTCTGGCGGTTCCATTCCCAGCAGGTGCCGTACCAGGAAGTCCCAGGTGCGGCGGTTGACGTAGTGCTCGTACCCCGCGAACACGTGCTCCGCCCCCGGCACGATCAGCAGGTCGAAGTCCTTGCCCGCGGCGATGAGCCGCTCGGCCAGCCGCAGCGTCAGGTGCGGCGAGACCTGCGTGTCCCGGCCGCCGTGGACGAGCAGCAGCCGTCCGCGGAGCCGGTCGGCGCGCTCCACGTTGGACGCGGCGGCGTACCTCTCCTCGTCGTACGGCCCGTGGTACGCCTCCACCGTGCCCGGGTCCCCGTACCGGAGGTCGTGCAGGCCCGCCTCGGCCACCCCCACCGTGAAGACGTCCGGATGGTCGAGCATGGCCCGGACGGCGGCCTGGCCGCCGGCGGAGATGCCGAACACGCCCACCCGCCCGAGGTCCATCCACGGCCGGGTCGCGCCGAGCTGGTCGAGCGCGGCGACGTGGTCGGCCAGCCCTCCGTCGTCGAGCCACCCGTACGACGCGTCGTGGAACTCCTTGTCGCGCCCCGGCGTCCCGCGCCCGTCCAGGGCCACGACGACGAACCCGAGCGCCGCCACCGCCTCGGCGTCGTAGCCGTGCCAGCCGGGGTCGAACGACGGGCTCACCCGGGTCACGGCCGGGAACGGGTACACGTGGTCGAGCACCGGGTAGCGGCGGCCGGGGTCGAACCCGTGCGGCCGGTACAGCACCCCGTACACGTCGGTCCGCCCGTCGGCCGCCTTGACGCGGAACCGCTCGGGCGCGCTCCAGCCGGTCGCGGCGAGACCCGAGACGTCGGCGCGCCCCAACTCCATGATCATCTGCCCGTCCGGCCCCAGGAGGCTGGTCACCGGCGGGGTGCCGGTGGTGGAGGCGGTGTCGACGACGTACCCGCCGCGGGGCGGCACGACGGCCGCGTGGTCGAGGTCGTCCCGGGTGATCCGCTCCACGCCGCCGCCGTCGAGCCCGGCCCGGCACACCTGGCGGCGGTACGGGTCGCCGGGGACGAGCCCGGAGGCGGTGAAGGTGACGACCCGGCGGTCCTCGTCCACGTGCAGGATCTCCTGGACCGCCCACTCCCCCGACGTCACCTGACGCGGCGGCTCGCCGGTGCGCGTGTCGTACAGGTACAGGTGGCCCCAGCCGTCGCGCTGCGAGTACCACAGCACCTCCGGCGGACGCCCGGACAGGACGCGCACCAGCGGCGGCCGGTCGAGCCGCTGCGCCGGCTCGACCCGGGTCTCCCCCGTCTCCTCCACCAGGGTCGTCACCTCGCCCGTGGCCGGGTCGAGCCGGCGCAGCCGCAGGGTGCGCGTGTCACGCGAACGGCTCAGGTAGTGGACGGCCGAGCCGTCCTCCGCCCACCACGCCCACCTCAGCAGGACGGGCGAGAACGTCGGCATCGCCTCCGGCTCCGCCCGCGCCGTCACGACGGCGCCCGTGGTCACGTCCAGCACCACCAGCTCGGCCATCGGCAGCCGCTCGTCCCCGGGGTACGGCTGGCGCAGCGTCACCGGGCGCGGCGCGCCGCCGTCCGCCGGCAGCGCTTCGACCAGATGGGTGAGCCGTACGCCCTCCTGGAGGGTGCGGTGCGTGAGCACCCGGGAGGAGTCGGGCGACCAGGCGGCGGCGGGCGGCGCGTGCGGGAGTCCCAGACGCTGCAGGAGCGGGGAGTACATGAAGAAGTCGGGGCTCGCGCCGTAGTCGTGGTCGGCGTCGCCGCCGGTGGTCAGCGGACGCTCGGCGCCGTCCTCCAGGGAGCGCAGCCAGAGGTCGTGGCCGCGGCGGAACACCGCGAGCCGCCCGTCGGGCGAGCGCACCTCCAGCGGGTCGGCGGGACGAGGGCCGGTGACGCGCTCGCACGCCGAGCCGTAGGCCGCGCACCGCCAGTGGGCGCCGAAGGCGGCGAACTCGGCCGCCTCCACCGTCCCGCCCGCGCCGGTGACCAGGTGGACGTCGGCGAACGGCAGGGTGCGGGCGTCCACCGGCTGCCCGGACGCCCGCGCGAGCGCCGCCGCCACCTTCTCGTGGTCGAACGCGGGCTCCCGCGTCGCGGCGGCCGGATCGACGAGGACGAAGCTGCGGCCGTCGGGGGTGTCGGCCGCGTACCAGAAGCGGGCGCCGTCCTCGATCCAGTGCGGCGTGATCTCGCCCCCTCGGACGAGGCGGCGGCGGTTGTGGCGGAGCAGCTGCTCGGCGGTCCGGTACGCGGAGGCGTCGAGGCGGGGCGTGGTCATATGGGCGGGGTTCCTCTCCTGCGGGATCCGGCCGCGGGAGTCCGTCGGGACCCGTCGCGCCGAAGGACGCCCCACGGGATCGCGGGGTCGTCCTGAGACTCGCGGAGAGCGATGACAGAGGCTTGAGCGATCGCTGACAGATCGCTGAGACGCCCACGCGCCGGCATCAGGGGCGCGGGGCGGGCCTCAGCCGAGCGGGGTCAGCCAGTGGCGGTAGCGGGGGTCGCGGCCGTGGACGACGTCGTCGTAGGCGTCGGACAGCTTGGCGGTCACCGGGCCGCGGCCGTTCAGCGCGCGGTTGTCCACCGAGTCGACGTGCACGATCCCGGCGGCGGTGCCGCACAGGAACACCTCGTCGGCCGTGTAGAGGTCGGAGCGCAGCAGGTCCCGCCTGGCCACCGGGACGCCGAGGTCGGCGGCGAGCCGTTCGACGGTGTCCTGGGTGATGCCGTCCAGCGCGCCCGCGCTGGGCGGCGGCGTGGCCAGGCGGCCGTCGCGCACGACGAACAGGTTGGCGCCCGTGCACTCGCTGACGTACCCGGCGGCGTTGAGCAGCACCGCCTCGTCGTATCCGGCGTCCAGCGCCTCGCTCTTGGCCAGCACCGAGTTGAGGTACGGGCCCGTGGCCTTGGCCGCGGTCGGCACCACCGCCTGGTCGTTGCGCCGCCAGGAGCTGGTCATGAGGCGCACCCCCTGCTCCAGCAGCGGGGCCCACTCCCACGTCGCGATCGACACCACGGTCGGGGCGCTCCTGGCCGCGATGCCCATCTCGCCGTAGCCCCGGTGCGCGAGGTGACGGATGTAGCAGGCGGGATGCCCGTTGGCCGCCACGGTCTTCAGCGTGGCGGCGCGCAGCTCGTCCGTCGTGTACCGCAGCGGCAGCCCGATGATCCGGGCGCTGTGGTGGAGGCGGGTCAGGTGGTCGTCCAGCCGGAACACCGCGGGCCCCTGCGCCGTCTCGTACGCCCGGGTGCCTTCCAGGACGGCGGTGCCGTAGTGGAGGGCGTGGGTGAGGACGTGCACCCGCGCCTCGGCCCAGGGGACCAGCGCGCCGTCCATCCAGATGTGCGCGGCTTCGTTCACGTGCTCCTCCAAGTGGCGCAGGTATTTTCTGAAATATGGGCCATTATGACGATTAACGGCACAGTATCGGAAGGAAGACGTGGGTTCGAGGGGGTGCCGGGATAATGACCGGGTGAGGACAGAGGCGGAGCGCTTCACGGTGCTGCTGCGCGACAGGCTGCGAGCGCGCGGGACGGGACAGCCCGGCCGCCGGCTCGCCGCGGCGGTGCGGGACCTGGCCGAGGCCGGGGCGCTGCCGCCCGGCGCGCGCCTGCCCTCCGAGCGGGAGCTCGCCCCCGCGGTGGGGATGAGCCGGGGCACGGTCGCGGCCGCGTACCGGTCGCTGGTGCTGGCGGGGCTCTGCGAGCGGCGCACCGGCAGCGGGACGTACGTGGTGGACCACCGGCCGCAGGAGGGCGGCTGGGGGTTCGGCCACCTGATGCGCGCCGATCCCCTCGTCATCGACCTGTCCAAGTCGGTGGTGGCCGATCCGTCATTCCTGCGGCTTCCCGCGTTCGACCCCGCCGAGCTGCTGCACGCGCCCCACCAGCACGGCTACGACGCCATGGGCGACCCCCGCCTGCGCGCGGGCCTGCGGGAACGGGCCGGCGACAACTTCATGATCACGAGCGGGGCGCAGCACGGCATCGACCTCGCGCTCCGGTGCGCCGTCCGGCAGGGGGACGTCGTCCTGGTCGAGGAGACGACGTACCCCGGCGCGCTCGCCGTCGTCCGGCGGTGCGGCGCGCAGCCCGTACCGGTGCCGTGCGACGAGGACGGGCCGAGCCCCGGCGCCTTCCGCGACGCCGTCGACCGGCATCGCCCCGCGTGCGCCTTTCTCATGGGCGTGCACAGCCCCACCGGCCGGGTGACCCCGGCGCAACGGGTGGCGGAGCTGGCGGGCATCGCCCGGGCGGCCGACGTCCTCCTCGTCGAGGACCGGGCGCTGGCCGAGGTGGTGCACACCGGCGACGCCCCGCTCCCCTACGCCACCGGCCACCCCGACGGCACGATCACCGTCGGGTCCCTGTCGAAGACGTTGTGGGGCGGGTTGCGCATCGGCTGGGTCAGCGCCCCGGCCCCGTTGCTCTCGCGGCTCGCCGAGCTGAAGGTGGAGAACGACCTGGCCACCAGTGTCGTCGGCCAGCGCATGGCCGCCGTCCTGCTGGAACAGGCGGCCGGCGACCAGTGGCGGCAGGAGCTCCGCCGGCGGCGCGATCATCTGAGCCGGGCGCTGCGCCGGGACCTGCCGTCATGGCGCTGGCGGACGCCCGACGGCGGGCTGTCCCTGTGGGTCCGCGTGCCGGGCGCCGACGCCGAACGATTCGCCCACCTGGCCCAGGCGTACGGCGTCGCCGTCGCGCCCGGGACGCTGTTCTCCCCGGACGGACGGCACCGGGAGCACCTCCGGCTGAGTTTCGCGCTCGCGCCCGAGCTGCTCGATCAGGCGGTGACCGCTCTCGCCGCCGCCTGGCAGGCCCGGCACTCCGCCTCCGGGGAGGGCGACGACCGCATCGGCGTCACCGTGTAGCGCCTGGAGCCGAAAGCCCTGCGTCAACCATTGGTTGACGACAGCTGGGCGTCAACTTAGAGTTGACGTATGTACTCCCTGAGGTGGCCGCGCCACGCGTTCGTCGTCCTCATCATTGCGGGCCTGGTCGCCACCGCCCTCTGGTGAGCCCCGGGGCGGGTGGGGCTCGCCTCGGGTCAGGACACGTAGAGCCGCAGGTGCTCCGCCGTCAGGGAGGTACCCGTGGCGACCAGCTCGGACGGGGTGCCGGCGAAGACGACCCGGCCGCCGTCGTGGCCCGCCCCCGGCCCCAGGTCGATGATCCAGTCGGCGTGCGCCATGACGGCCTGGTGGTGCTCGATGACGATGACCGTGTTGCCGTCGTCCACCAGCCGGTCCAGCAGCCCGAGCAACTGGTCGACGTCGGCGAGGTGCAGGCCGGTGGTGGGCTCGTCCAGGACGTACGTCGTGCCGTTGCGCGCCATGTTGACCGCCAGCTTGAGCCGCTGCCGCTCGCCGCCCGACAGGGTGGTGAGCGGCTGGCCGAGCGCGAGGTAGCCGAGGCCGACGGCGGCGAGCCGGTCGAGGACGGCCCGCGCCTGACCGGAGCCGAAGAACTCCCGCGCCTCCGCCACCGGCATGGCCAGCACCTCGCTGATGGTGCGCCCCCGCAGCCGGTACGTCAGCACCTCGGGCGTGAAGCGCCGCCCCTCGCACTCCTCGCACACCGACGCCACCTCGGCCATCATCGCCAGGTCGGTGTAGACGAGCCCGATGCCCTTGCAGGCCGGGCACGCGCCCTCGGAGTTGGCGCTGAACAGGCTCGCCTTCACCCCGTTGGCCTTGGCGAACGCCGCCCGCACCGGGTCGAGCAGGCCGGTGTAGGTGGCCGGGTTGCTGCGGCGCGACCCGCGGATCGGCGACTGGTCGGCGACCACGACGCCCTCGCGCCCCGCGACGTACCCGTGGATGAGCGAGCTCTTGCCCGAGCCGGCGACGCCGGTCACGACCGTGAGCACGCCGAGCGGGATGTCGGCGCTGACGTCCCGCAGGTTGTGCAGGGTGGCGCCGCGCACGGCGAGGTGGCCGGTGGGACGGCGGACGTCCTCGCGGATCTTGGCCCGGTGGTCGAGGTAGCGGCCGGTGAGGGTGCCGGAGGCGCGCAGCCCGGCCAGGTCGCCGGTGTAGCAGAGCCGGCCGCCCTGGGTGCCGGCGCCGGGGCCGAGGTCCACCACGTGGTCGGCGATGGCGATGGTCTCCGGCTTGTGCTCGACGACGAGCACCGTGTTGCCCTTGTCGCGCAGCCGCAGCAGCAGGCCGTTCATGCGCTGGATGTCGTGGGGGTGCAGCCCGGCGGTCGGCTCGTCGAAGACGTAGGTGACGTCGCTGAGGCTGGAGGTGAGGTGGCGCACCATCTTGACGCGCTGGGACTCGCCGCCGGACAGGGTGGAGGACTCCCGGTCGAGGCTGAGGTAGCCGAGGCCGATCTCGACGAGCGAGTCGAGCGTCTCCAGCAGGGTGTCGAGGAGCGGCTTGACCGAGGCGTCCCCGATCCCGCGGACGAACGCGGCGAGCTCGTCGATCTGCATGGCCGAGCAGTCGGTGATGCTGCGGCCGGCGACGAGGCTGGAGCGGGCCGTCTCGTTGAGGCGGGTGCCGCCGCAGGCGCCGCACGGGGCGAGCTTGACCGCCCGGTCGGCGAAGGCGCGCGCCGCCGGCTGCATCGACTCGCGCTCCTTGGCCAGGTAGAGCCGCCGGACCTTGGTGACGAGCCCTTCGTAGGTGAACGTGCCGGAGCCCATCCTGATCTTGGTGGCGGGCTTGTGGAGGAAGTCCTCCCACTGCTCGGGGGTGTAGTCGCGCAGCCTGGCTGCGGGGTCGTACAGGCCGGAGTTCGCCATGAGCTGCCAGTACCACGTGTCCTTGGCGAAGCCCGGCACCTTGATCGCCCCGTCGTTCAGGGACAGGTCGCGGTCCACCAGCTCGTCCACGTCGATCTCGGACGCCTTGCCGATTCCCTCGCAGGCCGGGCACATGCCCTCGGCCCGGTTGAAGCTGAAGGCGAAGGGCGGCCCGGCGTGCGGGACGCCGAGGCGGCTGAACATGATCCGCAGCATGGTGTGGCAGTCGGTGGCGGTGCCGACGGTGGAGCGGACATTGGCGCCCATCCGCTCCTGGTCCACGATGATCGCCGCGCTGAGGTTGCGCAGCGCGTCGACGTCCGGCCGGGCCTGGGAGGGCATGAAGTTCTGCACGAACGCGGTGTAGGTCTCGTTGATGAGCCGGCGCGACTCCGCCGCGATGGTGTCGAAGACGAGCGAGGACTTGCCGGAGCCCGAGACGCCGGTGAAGACGGTCAGACGCCGTTTGGGGATGTCGAGCGAGACACCCGCCAGGTTGTTCTCCCGGGCGCCGCGCACCTGGATGACGTCGTGGCTGTCGGCGGCCTGCGTGCTGAGGAGGGGGGAATGCATGGCTTCAAGTGTGTCATTGAAGCACCGTTTGAGACTTCGGCCGCGATCAGCCCTCGGCAGCAGGAGGGACGCGCGGCCGACCTTCAAAACCGCGTCACGGCCTGAGGCGGGTGAGCGCGTCGGGGCCGAGGCGGGCGGCCAGGGCCTCCAGCAGGGCCGTGACCTCGGCGACCGCGGCGGCGTCGGCGCCGCCCAGCGCGGCGGCCAGCGCGTCCTCGATGGACGCCGAGCGCGCCGCGGCGACGCGCTCGGAGATCCGCGGCGCGTGCCTGATCACGGTCCTGCGCCGGTCGCGGGCGTCGGGCTCGGTGACCACGGCGCCCGCCTCGCGCAGGCGGGCCACGGCGGCCGACACGGCGCTCTGCGGCAGCCCGGTGCGGGCGACGATCTCGCCGACCGAGGTCTCCGGATGGCCGCGGACGTCGCTCACGACGATGAGGACGGTGCGCACGCTCGTCGTCTGGGGGCCGATGCCCTCGGTCGGCATGGCCTCCTCGCCGATCTTCATGAGCGTCCGCCCCAGCAGGAACAGGTCCACCGCGTTCATGCCGCCACAATACATCAGAACAGATGCATCTTATTTGATGCATCGGTCACATCGGCTTCGCCCCACCCGTCATGCCGGTGAGCGAATCCGTGAGTGGAGGATGTGACCGATGAACGACCACGATTTCCTGGCCGGCCGGTTCGAGGAGCACCGCGCGCGCCTGCGGGCGGTGGCCTACCGGATGCTCGGCTCCCTGAGCGAGGCCGACGACGCCGTCCAGGAGGCGTGGCTGCGGCTGAGCCGTTCCGGCGCCGACGGCGTGGACAACCTGGCCGGCTGGCTGACCACGGTCGTCGGCCGGATCTGCATCGACATGCTGCGCTCGCGGCAGGCGCGGCGCGAGGACGGGGTGGGCGTGCACCTGCCGGACCCGGTGGTGAGCCTCGCCGACGGCGGCGATCCCGAGCACGAGGCACTGGTGGCCGACTCGGTGGGGCTGGCGCTGCTGGTCGTGCTGCAGTCGCTGGCGCCGGCCGAGCGGCTGGCGTTCGTGCTGCACGACATGTTCGGCGTGCCGTTCGAGGAGATCGGCCCGCTGGTGGAGCGCACGCCGGCGGCGGCCAGGAAGCTCGCCAGCCGGGCGCGCCGCCGCGTGCGGGGCACCGCGCCGCGGCCCGACCCCGACCTGGCGCGCCAGCGGCGGGTGGTGGAGGCGTTCCAGGCGGCGGCGCGCGACGGGGACTTCGAGGCGCTGGTCGCGGTGCTCCACCCGGACGTCGTGGCGCGCGCCGACCTGGGCGCGCCGGGCGGCGTCACCGAGGTGCGGGGCGCTGCGAACGTCGCCAAGGGGGCGCTGATCTACCGGCGGCCGGGCCAGACCGGTCGGCACGTGCTGGTCAACGGCTCGGCGGGATTCGTCAACCTGGTGGACGGCCGCGCCGTGTCGCTGCACAGCTTCACGATCGTCGGCGGCCTCGTCACCGCCATCGACGTCCTCGCCGACCCCGAGCGTCTGGAGGCCCTCGACCTGGCGGGCCTGATCGGCTGAGCCTGCGGGGAGGGGGCCGCGTTCAGGGCGCGGTCGTCCGCGCGTCCTGGGGCGGGTCGATGCCGAGCTGCTCGGCCCCGACCACCACGATCCTGGGCTTCGGCATCGATTCCTCCCCCACGTCGCTGGCCGGGCCGCCACGGGTCCAATCCCGCCTTTGCCGGATCCGGGGCGGCCGTTGGCCCTTCCGGGGACCCGGGCCGCCGCCGGAGGGGGTGGCGGCGGGCGGCCACGGCGGCGGGGGCCTAGGCTGGGGACATCGGTCTGTGTTTCCGCAGGTCGAGAGGCGCGAGGAGGCGCCCACGGGGGCACGGCCGGTGGAGCAGGCATGGCCATGGTGTGCGAGTCCACGTTCGTCGGCCGCCGGCACGAGGTGGCCGCGGCCCGCAAGGCGCTGGCGCGGGCGCGGCTGCTCACGCTGACCGGCACGGGCGGCGTCGGCAAGAGCCGCCTGGCGCTGCGGGTGGCCGACGCGCTGCGCGGCGCGTACCGCGACGGCGTCGAGGTCGTCGAGCTGGCCACGCTGGAGGCCGGCGAGCTGCTGGCGGCCAGCGTCGCGACCGACCTGGGGCTGCGCGACGGCGAGTCCGACCCCATGACGCTGCTGGTCGACCACCTGGCCGAGCGGCGGATGCTGCTCGTGCTCGACAACTGCGAGCACCTGCTGGAGGAGTGCGCCCGGTTCGTGTCCCGGCTGCTGCGCGAGGCGCCGAAGCTGCGGGTCCTCGCCACGAGCCGGCAACGGCTCGGCGTGTACGGCGAGCAGGTGCTCACCGTGCAGTCGCTGCCGGTTCCCGACCCGGGGCTGCCGCCGCACGTCATCGCCCGGCACGACGCCGTGCGGCTGTTCGCCGACCGCGCGGCCGGCGCGTCGCGCGGCTTCGAGCTGACCCGGGAGAACGCGGCGGACGTCGCGTGGCTGGCGCGGCGCCTCGACGGGCTGCCCCTGGCGATCGAGCTGGCGGCGGCCCGGCTGCGCGCGGTGTCGCTGGAGCGGCTGGTGAGCGAGCTGGACGACCCCCTCGGCGACGGGGACCTCACGTCGGGGACGCCGCCGCCTCCGCTGCCGCCCCGGCAGCGGACGCTGGGCGCGACCATGGAGTGGAGCTACCGGCTGTGCTCGCCGGGCGAGCAGCGGCTCTGGGCCCGGCTGGCGATGTTCCCCGGAGGGGCCGGGCTGGAGACGGCCGAGACCGTGTGCTCCGGCGGCGAGGTGGACCCGGCCGAGGTGCTCGACCTGGTCGCCGGGCTGGTGGACAAGTCGATCCTGCTCGGCGAGCGGGCCGAGGGCGGCGTCAGGTACCGCATGCTCGACACCATCCGCGCCTACGGCTACGACCGGCTGACCGGCGAGGAGGAACGGGAGCTGCGCGAGCGCTTCATCGCCTGCCACCACGACCTCGTGGTCCGCAACCGGATCCACGAGACGGTCCCCGAGCAGCTCGAACGCTACCGGCTGCTGCGCCGGGAGCTGCCCAACGTGCGCGCCGCGATCGAGCTGTGCCTGGGCGGGGCGGGGCCGCCCGCCGTGGGGCTGGAGATGGCCGCGGAGCTGTGGTCGTTCTGGCTGCTGTCCGGGGCGGCGACCGAGGGCCGGTACTGGCTGGAACGCGGCCTGGAACGCGTGCCCGCGCCGGGCCGGGGCCGGGCGACGGCGCTGTGGGTGTACAGCATGCTGGCGCTGCGCCAGGGCGACCCCGCCGCGGCGGCGCCCCGGCTGGCGGAGTGCCGCGCCCTGAGCCGGCGCGAGGACCTCGCCGACGTGCTGCCGTACGCCGTGCGGACCTCCGGAGTGGCCGCGTACTCCACCGGCGAGCCCGAGCGCGGGCTCGCCCTGCTGGAGGAGGCGCTGGCCCTGCACCGGTCCGCGGCCGACCTCGACGGGGTGGTGTTCAGCCTGTACTACGCGGCGGCGTACGGCGCGAGCCAGAACCCGCGGCTGGCGGCGGCGTACGGCGAGGAGATGCTGGAGCTGTGCGAGGCGCACCGGGCGCCCGTGACCCGCGGGTACGCCCAGCTCGTGCTCGGCATCGCGCTGTGGAACCTCGGCGACCTGCGCCGGGCCGAGACGCTCGTGGGCGAGGCGGCCGGCTTCACCTGCGACATCGACGACAAGTGGTGCCTGACGCAGTGCGTGGAGGTGCTGGCGTGGGCGGCCGGCGCCCACGGCGACCACGAGCGGGCCGCCGGCCTGCTGGGCGCCGCGCACGCCCTCTGGCAGGCCGTGGACGCCTCGCCGAACCGGCTGTCGTACCACGCGCCGTGGCACGAGCAGTGCGCGGCGCGGGCCCGCCGGGCGCTCGGCGTCCGGGCGTACGAGGCGGCCTTCCGCGAGGGCGTCCGGCTGGGCCTCGACCCGCGGCTGCTCGCGGACCCGCGCCGGGCCGGCTCCGCGCTGGTCCGGGAGGGCACGGGACGGCCGAGATGACCGCGGGGGCCACGACGCGCCGGGCCGAGGGGAACCTGCCGGCCGAGCTGACCAGCTTCGTGGGACGCCGCCAGGAGCTGGCCGAGGCCAGGCGGCTGCTGTCGGCCGGTCGGCTGCTGACGCTGACCGGGGTGGGCGGGGTCGGCAAGACGAGGCTGGCGCTGCGGCTGGCCGCGGAGGTGGCGCGCGGCCATCCCCACGGGGTGTGGCTGGCCGACCTCGCGCCCCTGGCGGCCGGGGAGCTGCTCGCGGGGACGGTGGCGCAGACCATCGGGTGCCACCGGCACGATCTGGAGGGGCTGCGCGAGCACCTGCGCGGCAGGCGGATGCTGCTGGTGCTCGACAACTGCGAGCACCTGGTGCCGGCGTGCGCCGCCCTGGTGACCGAGCTGCTCGCCGCCGCGGCCGGTCTGCGGATCGTCGCGACCAGCCGGCAGCCGCTGCACGTGCCGGGCGAGAGCCTGCTGGAGGTCCCGCCGCTGGCGGTGCCGGCCGAGCCCGGGGCTGAACTCGGGCCGGGGGCCGGGGCGGGCTCGGGGCCGGGGGCAAGGTCCGCCTCGGGGGCCGCCGGGCTGGTGCCCGCCCAGCCGGACCCCGCGTCCCGCCCGGGGCCTGACCCCGTGTCCCGCCCAGGGCCTGACCCGGCGTCCCGCCCGGGGCCCGGCCGGGTGGCGGGTGCGGGCCGGGAGCTGCCCCTGGAGGTGGGCTCGGAGGCGGTCAGCCTGTTCGCCGACCGGGTGGCGGCCGTGGTGCCGGGCTTCACGGTCGACGCGGGCAACAGCGTGGCGGTGACCCGGCTGTGCCGGCGGCTCGACGGGATCCCGCTGGCCATCGAGCTGGCGGCGGTGCGGATGCGGGCGCTGTCGGTCGAGCAGATCCTCGACCGGATCGACGACCGGTTCCGGCTGCTCACGCAGGGCGTGCGGGTGGCGATGCCGCGCCAGCGGACGCTGCGCGCGCTGGTCGACTGGAGCTACGACCTGTGCTCGCCCGAGGAGCGCGCCCTGTGGCGGCGGCTGTCGGTCTTCTCCGGCGGCTGGGACCCGGAGGCGGCGGCCGAGGTGTGCCACTCGGCCGACCTGCCCCGGGAGGCCGTGCCGGAGGTCCTGGACGCGCTGGTCGACAAGTCGGTCGTGCGGCGCGGGGAGGACGGATGGGGCGTCCGGTACGAGATGCTGGAGACGCTGCGCCAGTACGGCGAGGAGCGGCTGGCCGAGGCGGGCGGGCGGGCGGAGCTGCGGGCGCGCCACCGCGACTGGTGCCGTGAGCTGGCCGCGAGGGCCGAGGACGAGTGGTTCGGCGCGAACCAGATGCAGTGGCTGGGCCGGCTGCGCAAGGAGCAGGCGAACGTGCGGGCCGCGCTGGAGTTCTGCCTGAGCGAGCCGGGCGAGGCGTGGGCCGCGCTGGAGATCGGCGCCGCGATGTGGAGCCACCGGCTGTCCTGGACGTCACCGAGCGAGGGACACCACTGGCTGGAACGCGCCCTGGCGGCCCCCTCGGCGCCGGGCTCGGCGCGGGCCAAGGCGCTCTGGGTGGACGCCTGGCTCGTGCTGCTGCGGGGCGACGCGGCCGCCGCGCGGCCCCTGCTGGAGGAGTGCCGGGCGCTGTCGGAGCGGCTCGGCGACGAGGCCCAGCTCGCGGGGGCGGTGCACATCTCCGGGTTCGCGGCGCTGCTGGCGGGCGACTTCCCGCGCGCCTTCGCCCTGCTGGAGGAGGCGCTGGCGCGGCGCCGGGCGCTGGGCTGCCGGGGGCACGCCTGGGTCACGCTGCTCCAGCTCGCGATGACCGCCGTGTTCATGGACGACCCGCGCGCGCCGGGCCTGTGCGAGGAGGCCCTGGAGACCGCCAGGCGCGAGCGGGCCGAGTGGTCGGTGTCGTACGGGCTGTGGATCGTGGCCCTGGACCGGTGGCGGCGGGGCGACGCGGAGGCGGCCGTCTCCATGATGCGCGACGCGATCCGGGTGAAGGTGCGCTGCCACGACCACCTCGGGCTCGCCCAGTGCCTGGAGGGGCTGGCCTGGATCCTGGCCGGACAGGGCAGGCGGGCGCGCGCCGCAGAGCTGCTCGGCGCGGCCCACATGGTGTGGCGGTCGATCGGGACGTCGCTGTCGGGCCTCGGCCATCTGGCCCGCTTCCACGACCGGTGCGAGGAGGGGCTGCGGCGCGACCTGGGCGACGAGCGGTTCGCCGCGGGCTTCCTGCGCGGCTCGGAGCTCACGCTGGACGCCGCCGCGGCGTACGCGCTGGAGGAGAGCCCGGCGCCCGACGCCGGGGACGCCGAGCAGGAGCCGGGGGTCGCCGCGCTGCTCACCCGCAGGGAGCGGGAGATCGCCGAGCTGGTGGCGCGGGGGCTGAGCAACCGGCAGATCGCCGAGGAGCTGGTGATCGCGCAGCGCACCGCCGAGAACCACGTGGAGAACATCCTGCGCAAGCTCGGCTTCACCTCGCGCGCGCAGATCATCCGCGCCTGGAGCCCGCGTCAAGCCGGCTGACACGCCTTTGACCTTCAGTTCTGTACGATGAACGGAGCATCGGACGGGCCGCTGCAGGGCGTCCGCGCGGCGCGGCCTGAGCCGCGTGGCCGCCGCATCGTGCCCGCCCGCCGGGCGATCGAGCCCCGCGGAGGGGCCTGTGCACGACCACGCCAGCCACGATCTCGGCAGGGGCCGTCCCGGCAGGGCCGGGCCGGAGCCGCTGGTCCGTGTCCGCGGGGTGCGCAAACGGTTCGGCGGCACCCCCGCCCTCGACGGCGTCGACCTCGACCTGGCCCGCGGCAGCGTGCTGGCGCTGGTGGGGCGGAACGGCGCGGGCAAGTCCACCCTGATCAGGATCCTGGCGGGCGTCCACCGCGCCGACGCCGGGGAGGTGGCGGTCGCGGGGCACCCGCTCGGCGGGCGGGAGGCGGCCGGGCGGATGTCGTTCGTCCACCAGGACCCGGCGCTGGTCGACTGGATGAGCGTCGCCGAGAACGTCGCGCTCGGCGCCGGCTACCCGCTGCGCTGTGGCCTGATCTCGCGGCGGGCGGCGCGCCGGCGCTGCGCCGAGGCGCTCGACGCGGTCGGCGCGCGGATCGACCCCGGCGAGCGGGCCGGCGACCTCACCCGGGCCGAGCGGTCACTGGTCGCCGTGGCCCGCGCGCTGGCCCGCGACACCGAGGTGATCGTGCTGGACGAGCCGACCGCGAGCCTGGGGGAGGCCGACCGGGCGCGGCTGTTCGCGGTGCTGCGGGAGCTGCGCGGGCGGGGGCGCGGCATCGTGTACGTGAGCCACCGGCTGGGCGAGGTACGCGAACTGGCGGACAGCGTCGCGGTGCTGCGCGACGGGCGCGTCGTCCGGCACGGGCCGCTCGACGACAGCGGCGGTCATGGCGGCGACCGTCACGGCGCCGGTGACGCCGGCGACCGTCACGGCGGCGGTAACCGGGCCGACGTTCACAGGAGCGGTCATGGCGGCGGTGCTGACGATGCCGGCGGTGATGGTGGCGGCGGGCGGGATGATCTGGTGCGCGCCATCGTCGGCGGCGAGCCGGCCGTCCATCGGCGCGGGCGGCGCCAGGCGGGCGAGGTCGTGCTGAGCGTGCGCGCCCTGCGCGCCGAGCCGGCCGGTCCGGTGAGCTTCGACCTGCGGGCCGGTGAGGCGGTCGGCCTGACGGGGCCGGCCGGGGCGGGACACGTCGCCGTGGGGCGGGCGCTGGCCGGCGCGCGGCCCGCGGAGGGCGGCCGGGTCCTGCTGGACGGGCGGCCCTTCCGGCCGCGCTCGGCGCCGGAGGCGGTCGCGGCGGGGGTCGGGATGGTCGCGGGCGACCGGATGGAGGAGGGCGCCGCGCCTAGCCTCAGCGTCCGGGAGAACGTGCTGGCCAATCCCCGGCTGCGCGGCGGCTCGCCGCTGACCTGGCTGGGGCCGCGCCGGGAGCGGGAGCGGGCCGCCGCGCTGCTGGCGCGCCTCGGCGTGCGGCCCGCCGGCACCGAGCTGCCGTTCACGGCCCTGTCGGGCGGCAACCAGCAGAAGGCGCTGGTCGGGCGCTGGCTGGGGACCGGGCGGCGGGTGCTGGTCCTGGAGGAGCCGACGGCGGGGGTGGACGTCGCCGCCCGCCCGCAGATCTACCGGCTCCTCGACGCCGCCCTCCGCGACGGCCTGGCGGTCGTGCTGGTCTCGGCCGACGCCGAGGAGATCGCGCACGTCTGCGACCGCGCGCTCGTCCTCGCGGACGGCTCGGTGACCGCCGAGCTGACCGGGGATGCCCTGACGGTCAGCGGGATCACCCGCGCCGTCACGGGGGCGGGCCGCTGATGGCCGCCGGGGGCCGCGCCCGCCCGCGCCGCTCCGCGCCGGGTCGCCTCGTCGGCGCCTACGGGCTGCTGGCGCTGGCGGTCCTGCTGTTCGCGGTCTTCTCGCTGGCGCTGCCCGCGACCTTCCCGACGGCCGCCAACCTGCGGCTGGTCCTGTCCACGAACGCGGTCGTCGCGGTCCTCGCGCTGGGGGCGATGGTCCCGATCGTCACGGGTAAGTTCGACCTGTCCATCGGGTACGGGCTCGGCCTGGGGCACGTCGTGACGCTGGAGCTGATCGTGACCGACGGCTGGCCGTGGCCGCCGGCCTGCCTCGGCGTCCTGGTGGGCGGGGCGGTGGCGGGGGTGGTCAACGGGCTGCTCGTGGAGTTCGCCCGGATCGACTCGTTCATCGCCACCCTCGGCACCGGCAGCGTGCTGTACGCGATCACGGGATGGGTGACCGGGGGCGCCCGCGTCGTGCCGGGGCCGGAGGGGCTGCCCGTCGCGTTCACGAACCTGACCGACGCGACGGTGCTGGGCCTGCCGCTGCCCGCGCTGTACGTCGCGGCGCTGACGGCCGTGCTGTGGGTGGCGCTCGAACGGCTTCCCCTCGGCCGCTACCTGTACGTCATCGGCTCCAACCCGCGCGCCGCCGAACTGGTCGGCATCCCCACCCGCCGCTACGTGTGCGCCGCGTTCACCGTCTCGGGGCTGGTCACGGGCTTCGCGGGCGTCCTGCTGGCCGCCCAGAACCAGATCGGCAACCCGAGCGTCGGCCTGGACTACCTGCTGCCCGCGTTCACCGCCGCCCTGCTCGGGTCGTCCGTGATCAGGCCCGGCCGGCCGAACCCGCTGGGCACGGTGGTCGCGGTGGGCGTCCTCGCGGTCGGCCTGTCCGGGCTCGGGCAGCTCGGCGCGGACTTCTGGGTGACGCCGCTGTTCAACGGGCTGACGCTGCTCGCGGCGGTCGGCCTGGTCGGCTGGTCGGCCCGGCGCCGGATGCGCGCCCGCCCCCCGGCTGCCGAGCCCGCGCCCGCTCCCCCGTCCGCGTCCCTTCCACCGGCCCCTCCTCCCTCATCCGCGGACGCACGTCCGGATCCGCCGGCCGGCACGGTGTGGGAGGCGGCGGCGGGCGAGCGTCCCGACCGGGAGCGCCGGGACCAGCCGTGATCCGCGCCCGGCTCTCCGGCGCCGCGGCGGCGCTGGCGCTCGCCGCCGCGCTGACCTGCGGCTGCGCGCCCGGCTCCCCCTCCGACCCCGCGCCCGGCTCCCCCTCCGACCCCGCGCCCGGCGGGCCGCCGCGCCCCTGTCCCGCCGTGCTGGCGGAGGCCCGGCGGGCCGTCGGCCTGGCTCAGCGCGCCACTCCGTGGGACGGGCCCAGGACCGGCCCCCGGGCCGTGCCCGGCAGGAGCGTCGTGTACGTGGCCGCCACCATGACGAACCCCGGCGTCGCCGGGGCCGCCTCCGCCGTCACCGCGGCGGCCCGCGGGATCGGCTGGGACGTCCGGGTGATCGACGGCCAGGGCACCCCGGCGGGCGTGCGCGCGGCCCTCGGCCAGGCCGTCGCGCTGCGCCCGTCCGGGATCGTGATCGGCGGGTTCGACCCGGGCTCCGTGGCCCAGCAGGTGCGCGAGGCGAACCGGGCGGGCATCACGCTGGTCGGCTGGCACGCCACCCGGGCTCCCGGTCCGAGCGCGGACCCGAAGCTGTTCGCCAACGTCACCACCCGGGTCGAGGACGTCGCCCGGATCGCCGCGTACTGGATCATCGCGAGGTCGGGCGGCGACGCGGGCGTCGTGCTGTTCACCGACTCGTCGATCCCGTTCGCCGAGCGCAAGGCCCGGCTGATCCAGCGGACGCTGCTCGGCTGCTCCGGCGTCAGGCTGCTCTCGTACGAGAACATCCCGCTGCCGGACGCGGGAACCCGCACCCCGCAGGAGGTGTCCTCGTTGCTGGCGCGCTTCGGCGAGCGGTGGACGTACTCGGCCGCCATCAACGACCTCTACTTCGCCGACGCCGCGCCCGCGCTGCGGGCCGCCGGGCTCCCGGGGGGCGGGGCACCGTACGCGATCGGCGCGGGCGACGGCGACCCGTCGGCGTTCGAGCGGGTCCGCACCCGCCAGTACCAGGCGGCGACGGTCCCCGAGCCGCTGAACGCGCAGGGCTACCAGCTCGTGGACGAGCTGAACCGGGCGTTCGCCGGGGCGCCGCCGAGCGGGTACGTGCCGCACGTCCACCTGACGACGACGGACAACGTGGACGGCGCCTCGTCCTGGGACCCGCCCGGCTACCGCGCCGCCTACGAGCGGATCTGGCGGCCCTGACCGCGGGGCGCGACCGTCAGGCGGTGGCGGCGCCGTCCAGGACGGGGATGAGCTGCTCCTCCTCGTACGTCAGGTGCCCCTCCAGTTCCTCCGTCAGCCGGTCCACCTCGGCCAGCACCGCGGCGGGCTCGGCGCCCTCGGCCGAGACGACCTCCCGCAGCCGGGCGACGAGCTCGGCGATCCGCCGGTGCTCCTCGCCGAGCCGCTCGATGACCGGCGCCAGCTCGGGACGCCGCCCGGCCAGCGACGGGAACATCCCCGAGTCCTCCATCACGTGGTGGTGGTGCAGGTTGCCGCAGACGCTGAGGCAGTTGACCCGGAGCTGCGTCCCGAGCCCGGGCCCGCCGGCGGCGATCTCCTGGCGGATCAGCCCCAGCTCGCGCCGGAACGCGTCGTGGACCGCCTTGAGCGTCTGGCCGAACGACGCGGCGGTGGGCGTGGGCATGACGCCCGGCACCTGCTCCAGGGCCACCACCGGCAGGGTGCGGCCCGAGCTGGACTCGTAGGCGGCCCAGCCGGGGTCGGTCTCGACGGCCCGCGCGAACGCCGCGTCGCGTTCGGCGCCCTCCAGGACGACGGCCTCCGCCTCGAAGGTGAAGACGCCGTTCTCCACCGTGACCCGCGGGTCGGCCAGGAGGTTGCGGTACCAGTGCGGGTGGCGCGGCGCGCCGCCGGCCGAGGCGATGACGAGGACCCGGTCGCCGTCGGGCAGGTAGGCGAGCGGCGTGGTGTGCGCGGCGCCGGTCCGGGCGCCGGTGGTGGTCAGGAGCAGCAGCCGCCCTCCCTCGAACGGGCCTCCGACCCGGCCGCCGTTCGCCCGGAACTCCTCGATGATCTGCTGGTTGAAATCGTTCGGCATGCTCTGCTTTCTTCGTCCGGAATCGTGCTCCCGCGAGCCCTGCGGCGGCATGACGGAGACCGCCTGGAGGCGTGCGGGAAAAAGGCCCATGGGGTCCGCGTCCGGGGGTGCTCACCGGCGGATCGCGGTGCGAAGGGAAGGGGGCGGGGCTCTCGCCCGCCCGCCGGTCACGCCCTGGCCGGGCGCCCGACTCGCTCATGGCCCATGGCCGACCCGGCAGTCACATCCGGCACCCTAACCTCACCGGCATGCCTCCGCAAACCTCGCGAATCCGACTTCTCGCCGCCGTTCCCACGGCGGCGAGAAGTCGGAATCACCGGCCCAGAAGGGCTTTCGTGCGGAGCGTCGGCCAACGGAGGCCAGGATTTTACGGATCCGAGGGTGACACCTGGGAGGCCAATATGGTGGCGTTGCGATGCACACGCGGCTTTTGTGGAGTCTGCGTCGGCCGATCCATCTGGAGGATGCGATGGAGTCGCTGAACGTCACCCTGGAAACCCAGCCAAGGCGCGCCGTCGCGCACCTGCGGGGGGAGATCGATCTCGCCACCGCCGAGCTTCTGAAGACCAGCCTCGACACCATGATCGAGGGGCCCTCCGTGTCCGTGCTCGAGCTCGACCTCAGCCAGGTGTCGTTCATCGACTGTTCCGGGCTGCGCGTGCTGCTGGCGGTCAAGCGATCGTTGCAGCGCAGGGGCGGGACCCTCAGCCTGGCCCACCTGTCCCCCTCGGCCGAGCGGCTCCTCGCGGCCGCCGGACTGGACGACCACCTCGTGCAGCGCGCCCGGGGCCGCGGCCCGCTCACGCCCGCCTGACGGCCTGATCTCGCCTGGCGCGCCGCAATGGGAGGTGCGAAAGCCGCCATTTCGGGGAGGTGATCGGCGCAACGACACGCCGACCTTCCCCGGGAGTGGCCCCAGTGACGAGTTCCAAGCCTGCGATCGCCGTCGGAGTCGAGGAGGAGTTCCACATCGTCGACTCCGGCACACGGCACCTGGTCTCCCGATCGGGTGCCCTGCTGGACAAGCTGCCGAAGGAGCGGTTCACGCAGGAACTGCAGCGATCGGCGGTGGAGGCCAACAGCAAGCCGTTCACGAGCCTGGAGGACCTGGCGCGCGATCTCGTGGCGCTGCGCGGCACCCTCACGGACGTCGCCGACGGGCTCGGCGTGGGCATCGTCGCGGCGGGCAGCGTGCCGCTGGGCGACGCGGACACCATGAAGGTCTCCCCCGACCCCCGCTACGAGCAGATGCTCGACGACTACCAGCTCCTGACCCGCGAGCAGCTCATCTGCGGCACGCAGGTGCACGCCGAGGTGGCCGACCGCGACCTGGCCGTGCTGGTCTCGCACCTGGTGACGCCGTGGCTGCCGCCGCTGCTCGCGCTGAGCTGCAGCTCGCCGTACTGGCTGGGCGCCGACACCGGGTACGCGAGCTACCGCACGATGGTGTGGCAGCGCTGGCCCACCTCGGGGCCGATGGGCCGCTACGGCTCCGCCGCCGACTACGAGCGCATGGTGGACGACCTGGTGCGGTCCGGGGTGATCAGCGACCCGGGGATGATCTACTTCGACGTGCGGCCGTCGGCGCACGTGCCCACGGTCGAGCTGCGGGTCTGCGACGCGTGCCCGCGCGTGGACGACATCGTGCTGATCGCCGGGCTGTTCCGGGCGCTGGTGGCACGCGAGCTGGAGCACGCCCGGCGGGACCCGGAGCGCGAGGTGCAGCTGGAGCCGGTGCGGGCGGCGGCGTGGCAGGCGGCCCGCTCCGGCCTGGAGGGCGAGCTGGTGGACCCGCGCGAGGGCACCCCGGCGCCGGCCGGAGAGGTGGTGCTGCGGCTGGTGGACGACCTGCGGCCGTACCTGGAGGAGGCGGGCGACTGGGACCTCGTGTCGGGCCTGGCGCGCGAGGCGCTGGCGCGCGGCAGCTCGGCCGAGCGCCAGCGCCGGGTCCTCGACCGGCGGGGGCGGATGGAGGACGTCGTGGACTTCCTCGTGGCGGAGACGCGGGCCGGCACGGCTGCGCTGAAGGCGGGCGCCTGACCGCCTCCGCGACCGGCCCCCGGCCGCCGTCCCGCGCCGGGGACGGCCGCCCGTCGGCGCACGACCCCTCAGCGCACGACGCGGCAGACCAGGGCGTCGGACGCGCCGCGTGAGGCGCTCATGACGACGTCGGTCGTCAGGTACTTGCAGGCGAGGTACGGATCGCCGGACCCCGCGTACTGGAGGGCTCCGCCCATGCCGCCGGCGTAGCAGCGCAGCCCTCCGGGCTCGTAGAAGCCGATCCAGGAGGACGAGCTGACCCGCGCGTGGCAGTAGTCGCCGATGGACGTCGGGCCGAACGTGACGTCCACGACGGCCGCCTGGGCGGGCGTGGCGGTGACGAGGGCGGCGGTGAAGGCGGTGGCGAGGGCGGCGGTGGCGAGGGTCAGGCCGCGGCGGACCATGGGCGCTCCTGGGAGTGGGGGGCAACTCCCCGGAGTATCTTTTAGGAAACTTTACTGTGCAAGAGGCGCGTGGCCGGGGGTGGTGAGGACGGGCGGGCCGGCGGCGCCCCCGGTCGGGGCGGCGGCGGTCAGGGCGTCCTCGACCGTGGCGTGCACGGGCACCAGGGCGTCGGCGTGGAGAAGCCGGACGAGCCTCAGCGGGCCGGGCGGCAGCGCCGCCAGGCGGGCGACGCCGCCGTCGCGCCGGACGTCGTCCCCCACCGCCAGCAGGGCCCGCAGGCCGTGGCACGAGAGGAACGTGGTCGCGGCCAGGTCGACGACCAGGTGCAGGCCGGGACGGCGGACGCGACCGGCGAAGGCACCGAAGCGGGCGGCGGTGAGGAGGTCGAGCTCGCCGCCCACCTCGAGGAGGATCACGCCGGGCAGACGCCGACGCCGGAGGGTGAGGGTTTCCATGGGTCCTTGGTCCTTCCGAGGGTCGTGACCGGCTCCAAGGGTCGGGGGGCTCTCATCATGCGGTCACGACGATGAGAAGCCGATGAGAAGGAGCCCGCCGGGTCACCGGTGAACGGCGAGGCTGATGGTGACGGTACGGCTGCTCGGCGCTGAACAGGGGGACGGATGGTGACGACCGCGCGGGTCAGCGGTGAACGGGGAGACGAATGGTGACGACCGCGCCGCCGAGCGGGAGCCCGTTGCGTATGGTCATCGTGCCCCCGTGGGCGGCTACGACGGCGCGGGCGATCGGCAGGCCGAGCCCCGCCCCGGACCGGCCCCGCGTGCGGGCGTCGTCGCCGCGCGTGAAGCGCTCCATCGCCGACTCCAGCAGCCCGGGCGCGAAGCCCGGCCCGTCGTCGGCGAACTCCACCACGTGCCACTCGCGGCCCGCGCCCACCCGCACGCTCAGCGTCGTGGCCCCGGCCGCCGCGCTGTTGGCCATCAGGTTGGCCGCCACCTGGCGGAACCGGTCGGCGTCGGCCGACACCACCAGCGGGTCGCCCGTGACCTCCACGCGCAGCCCCAGCAGCGGCCGGAGCGTGTCCGCCTCCGCGCGGACCACGGCCGGCACGTCCACCGGCTCGGCGGGTGCGGGGAGTGAGCCGGCGCGGGCGAGCCGCAGCAGGTTCTCGGCCAGCCGCGACAACCGCTCGGTCTCCCCGAGCGCCCCGCGCAGCGACCTTTCCACCTCGCCGAGCCGGTCATGGGGTACGCCCGGCCCGGCATCCCGCCCACCCCTCGCCCGAAGATCTACGGCGGTGTCGCCGCCGTCACGGCGGCCACAGGCCGCGCGGGCGTCGGACAGGGCCGACAGGGCCAGCTCGATCTCGCCGCGCAGCACCGCGATGGGCGTGCGCAGCTCGTGGCTCGCGTCGTCCACGAACGCCCGCTCATGGTCGAACGCCACCCGCAGCCGGGCGAGCATCCCGTCGAGGGTGCGGGCGAGCCGGGCGATCTCGTCGTCCCCGGGCACGCTCGGCATCCGCCGTCCGTTCTCCAGGGACGAGATGGCCGCCGCCTCCCGGGTCAGCGTGTCCACGGGCCGCAGCGCCGCCCGTACGACGGCCCAGGCGGCGGCCGAGACGAGCAGGACGAGCGGCGGCACGGCCAGCGCGAGGGCCGCGAGCAGCCGGTCGCGGGCGTGCTGGAGCGGGGCCGCCCGGATTCCCACGGCCAGGACCCGCCCGTCGGCCAGGCGCCGCGCCAGCACGCGGACCTCCTCGGGCTCACCGCCCCGCCGCCCGGGCAGCGACGCCTCGGTGAACAGCTCGGCCCGCAGGGCGCGTACCCGCGCCGGCGCCAGGAGCCGCCCGCCGTCCAGGACGGGCGACGCGGCGACCGGCCGCCCGCCGGAGTCGTAGAGCTGGGCCATGGGGTCGAGGGGGACGACGTCCGGCGCGCCGGCGCTCACGGCGGCGGCCACGTCACCGGCGCGGCGGCCCAGGTCGGCGTCGAACGCGGCCCGAAGCTGCCGGTCGAGCACCGTGTACAGCAGGCCCAGGCAGAGCACGAGCGCGACGGAGGCGCCGACCGCGGTCACCAGCACCAGCCGGACACGGAGCGAACGCGGTACCAGCCGCACGGCCCCACCTCCGGATCCCTGCCATCCTCTCACGCGCCATCCAGGCGCCCACGCCCCGCCGCTCCAGCCCGCAACGCCTCCTCCACCCGCCCCCGCCCGGAGGAGGGGTGCGTTCTAGGGTGGCCGCATGAGGGTGCTCGTCGTCGAGGACGACGCCGCCATGGCCGACGTGCTGGCGCGTGGCCTGCGGCGGGAGAGCTACGCCGTCGACGTGGCCACCAGCGGCGAGGACGCCCTGTGGAGCGTCATGGAGCACGACTACGACGCCGTGGTGCTCGACGCGATGATCCCCCCGCCCGACGGCTACGAGGTGTGCCGGCGGATGCGGGAGCGGGGCCGGTGGGCGCCGGTCATCATGCTGACCGCCCGCGACACCGTCAACGACCGGGTGCGCGGCCTCGACGCGGGCGCCGACGACTACCTGACGAAGCCGTTCGCGCTGGCCGAGCTGTACGCGCGGCTGCGCGCCCTGACCCGCCGCGACCAGGTGCGCCGCCCCGCCGTGCTGCGGGCCGGCGACCTCACCCTCGACCCGGGCACGAGGACGGTCCGGCGGGGCGAGACCGAGATCCACCTGTCGGCCAAGGAGTTCGCGCTGCTGCACGAGCTGATGCGGCGGCCCGACGAGATCCTCAGTCGCTCGTACCTCATCGAGCACGTCTGGGACTTCGCCTACGACGGCGGCTCGAACGTCGTCGACGTGTACGTGCGTTACCTGCGCGAGAAGGTGGACCGGCCGTTCGGCCGCGACACGATCCAGACCGTTCGCGGCGCGGGGTACCGCCTGTCCCCCGGCCGCTGACCCCGCCCTCTCATCGTCGTCTCATCGGCGGCGACGCACAGTGGGGCGGTCCGGGCCGTCCGGCAGAAGACGGGAGACGGGAGTGAGGTGGCGCGCCGTGGGAGCGTCGTGGGAAGAGGGGACGGTGTCGGAGGAGCCGGCCGCCGGGGGTGGAACCGGCCCGGCCGTGGAGATCTCCGGCCTGCGGTACGCGTTCGGCGCCAGGACCGCCGTGGACGGGATCGACCTGCGGGTGGCGGCGGGTCAGGTGTTCGGGCTGCTCGGGCCGAACGGCGCGGGCAAGACCACCACGATCCGGCTCATCGTCACGCTGCTGCCCTGCCCGCCCGGCTCGGTGCGGGTCTTCGGCCTCGACGCGGCGCGCGAGCGCATGGCCGTGCGCAGGCGCATCGGGTACGTGCCGCAGCAGCTCTCGGCGGACGGCGCGCTGACCGGGCGGCAGAACGTCGCCCTGTTCGCCCGCCTGTACGGCGTCCTGGACCCGGTGGCGCGGGCCGTCGTGTGGGAGCGGATCGGCGCGCTGCGCGCAGAGACCGGCATGACCGTGCTGGTCACCACCCACTACATGGACGAGGCCGAGCAGCACTGCGACCGGGTGGCGCTGATGAGTCTCGGCCGGATCCGGGCGCTCGGCGTGCCCGCCGAGCTGACGGCCGGGCTGGGGCCGGAGGCGTCACTGGAGGACGTCTTCCGGGTGTGCGCCGGCGACTCCCTGAGCTTCCTCGACGCCGCGGGAGGTGACGCGCGTGACATCAGAAGCACCCGCCGCACGGCGAGCCGGCTCGGCTGAGCGCATCCCCTGGCGCCTCGGCGCCGGGCCGGTGTGGGCGTTGTGCCTGGTCGAGCTGCAGAAGGTACGCCACGACCGCGCGGAGCTGCTGACCCGGGCGATCCAGCCGGCGCTGTGGCTGCTGGTGTTCGGGGTGACGTTCACCCGCATCCACGCCATACCGACGGGCGACCTGCCGTACCTCGACTACCTGGCGCCCGGCATCCTGGCCCAGTCGGCGCTGTTCATCGCGATCTTCTACGGCATCCAGATCATCTGGGAGCGGGACGCGGGCGTGCTGGCCAAGCTGCTGGTCACGCCGGCGCCCCGGGTGGCGCTGGTGACGGGCAAGGCGTTCGCGGCGGGGGTGCGGGCGGTGGTCCAGGGCGTCGTCATCCTGGCGCTGGCGGCCGTGCTGGGCGTCTCCCTCACCGCGAACCCGCTGCGCATCGGCGCCACGTTCGTCGTCCTGGTGCTGGGCGCGGGGTTCTTCTCCTGCCTGTCCATCGTGATCGCCGGGCTGGTGCTGAGCCGCGAACGGGTCATGGGCATCGGGCAGGCGCTGACGATGCCGCTGTTCTTCGCGTCGAACGCGCTCTACCCGGTGGCGCTGATGCCGGCCTGGCTGCAGGCCGTCAACCGGGTGAACCCCCTCGGCTACGAGGTGGACGCGCTGCGCGGCCTCCTGCTCGGCACTCCCGCCCATCTGGCGCTGGACGTGGCGGTGCTGGTGGTGGCGCTGGCCGCGGGCGTGACGGTCGCCGCCGCGCTGCTGCCCCGCCTCACCCGCTGACCGCCCGTACCGGCGTGCCGTCCGCCGGCGTCAGGTGTGGTGGCGGACGACGGCGACGGCGCAGCGCGCGTGGTGCAGGACGCCCCTGCTGACGGAGCCGAGCAACGCCGCTCCGACGGCGCCCCGCCCGTGCGAGCCGACGACCAGCAGGTCGGCGCCTGCCGACGCGGCGGTCAGCGCGTCCACCGGCTGACGGCACGGGGCGTCCTCGACGACCCTGACCCCGGGGTGACGCCGCTCGAACGCAGCCAGCCGGCCGACGACGGCCTCGTGCTGGGCGGCACGGACCTGGTCCATCTCGTACGAGATCTCCGGCGCGAACGCGTGGACCGGGAGCTGCCAGGCGTGGACGACGCGCAGGGCGGCGCCCCGGAGCCGGGCCTGCGCGAACGCGTACTCCAGGGCGGCCTCGCACCCGGGTGAGTCGTCGACGCCCACCGCGACCTCGCCGCGCACGGGATGCCGCTCGGCGCGCACGGCCACGACCGGGCAGGCGACCCTGCCGGCGAGGTGCGCGCTCACGGAGCCGAGCAGCGCCCCGGTCAGGCCGCCGAGGCCGCGGCTGCCGACGACGAGCTCGTCCGCGCGGACGGCCTCCTCGCGCAGCACGACGTCCGGCGACCCCTCGACGAGGGCGGTGGTGACCTCCACGCCGGGCTGCCGCTCACGGGCGAGCGCCAGCGCCTCGTCCAGGGCCCGGCGTCCCTCCCGGGTCGGCGCGTCGGGCCGGTCGGCGGGGCCGAACCGGTCGATCTGGTACGGCGAGCGGTCCACGGCGTAGACGACGCGCAGGGGCACGTGCGCGCGGAGCGCGTCGCCGGCGGCCCACTCCACCGCGGCCCGGGCCGCCATCGAGCCGTCGACACCCACAACGATCATGATCGTCCCTCCTTCGTCCCCTCCATCGCACCGCGGCGGGGCGGCGGTCCGGCAGGGCCGGAGGTCCCGGCGCACAGGGCCCAACGGTCATCCGCCCGGGACGGCCGTCCGGTCAGAAGGGCTTCGTCGCGGGCTTCGTGGTGAGCGTCGTCGTCAGGACCGCGCCGATCTCCGGGCCGGCCTGGGCCACCGGCTCGCCGCCGGGCGCCCAGACCCCGGACCGGCCCGCCGTCTCGGCGAACCCGCCCCCGGTCGGCCCGGCGAAGCTGGCCACCGCCACCCACACCCCGTGCCCGGCGGCGACGCCCCGGGCGCGCTCGGCCTGGAGCTCCGCCTCGTGGGCGTGCTTCACCGTTCCGGCCACGTACACGTCGATCCCGAGGCCGGCCGTCGCCGCGGCGTGCTCCGGGACGCCGGTGTCCTTGCAGACGGCGAGGCCGAGCCGCCAGCCGTCCACCTCCAGCACGCGCGGCCGAGAGCCGGGCGCGAACCGGAGGGCCTCCTCGGCGCCGAGGTACATCTTGCGGTAGGCGACGGTGACGCCGCTCCCGTCGACGGCCAGCATCGCGATGGACGGCCCGCTGTCCCCGCCCCCGTCCCCGTCGCCGTCCACGGGCGCGCCGGCCAGCGCCACGGCTCCCGTCTCGGCGCAGGCCGCCACGAGCGGCTCCAGCCGGGCGTCGCCGGGGGCGAGGGTCGCGGCGGCCGGCTCGTACCCGGTCAGCGACAGCTCGGGGAACACGACGACCCGCGCCCGCGCGGACCGCACCGCCCGGGCGTGCGCGGCGGCGTTGGCCGCGACGTCGTGCGGGACGGTCAGGGGCTGGGCGACCGCGATCGTCAACGTCTCCGGCACGCCACCTCCTCGGTACGGGCCTCGCGGACGCCCCCCGAGGCGGAACCCATCGTAGACAGGCCGCCCGGACGGGACAACGACACCCCATTACTGCGATGTCGCCGCGATGGTCAGGTTCTCCTGAGGATCAGGGGCGGCGGGTGAACGTGCCGAGGCCGGTGTGGTCGAGGGCGGGCAGGGTGACCTTCGCGGCCCGGCCGTCCGCGCCGACGGTGAAGCGGGCGCCGTCCAGGCCCACGGAGTTCTCTCCCGGGGTGAGGTAGGCGAAGGTGTCGCCGGCGTAGTGGCGCAGCGGCAGCCGGAGGGGCTTCGGCCCGAGCCGCATGACGAGCCCGGCGCGCTCCTCAGTGACGGTGAGCGGGCCGTAGTACCCGTTGGCGTACACACCCGTGTAGGCGCGCGCCGGCCGGGCGGGCGCGGCGTCCGCGGGCGGCCTGCCGTAGTCGGTCGCCGGCCGCTCCCCGCGCTCCATGCCGGCGAACGCCGCGCCGGCCAGCCGCAGCCAGTCCACGGTCGGACGGCCGTGCCGGGCGACGTCGAGGAACGTCAGCGCCACGGCCTCGGCGGCGCCGACGGGCTCGCCGTTGGTGAGCACCACGATGCCGAGCCCTTCCGACGGCAGCATCGTCACGTTCGTGGCCGCGCCCAGAGCGAACCCGCCGGAGTGGCCGAGCTGGAGCCGGCCG
This sequence comes from Nonomuraea roseoviolacea subsp. carminata, assembly GCF_024172185.1. Taxonomy (GTDB): domain Bacteria; phylum Actinomycetota; class Actinomycetes; order Streptosporangiales; family Streptosporangiaceae; genus Nonomuraea; species Nonomuraea roseoviolacea. Next base: position 7,718,019 of record NZ_JAMZEC010000001.1, on the reverse strand, counting down.
AGGTCGTCGTAGGTCACGTTCCAGCCGAGACCGTAGAAGCCGGGCCGGCCGTACGGGGCCGTGGGCGGGGCGGACAGGACGTGCGGCAGGTACGTCCGGTCGAGCGCGGACCGCTCGATGAGCCGCCTGCCGGCGTACACGCCGCCGGCGAGCTGGAGGCGCAGCCAGGAGCCGAGGTCGCGGGCCGTGGAGCTGGCTCCTCCCGCGGGTGACTGGGCCTGCGGATCGCGGACGTGGCGGGCCTCCCAGCGCCCGTCCACCCGCACGTGGAGGGCGGCCCGGTCGGGCGCCCGCGCGTACGCGGCGAAGGAGGAGCTGGTGGAGCGCATGCCCAGCGGCTCGTACAGCAGCGTCCGCGACAGCTCCTCCCACGACAGGCCGCGGGCCCGCGCCACGGCGAGCGCCGCCTCGGTGAAGCCGAAGTTCGTGTAGGCGTACTGGACGCGGAACGGGCCGAGGGGCTCGTCGCGCAGGTGTTCCAGGATGTAGCGGCGGCCGTACCCCAGGTCCTCCAGCAGGTCGCCGGCATGGTCGGGCAGGCCGCTGCGGTGGGAGAACAGGTCGGCCGGCGTCACGTGCCGGGTCACCCAGGGATCCTTGAGGGCGAAGCCGGGGTCGTGCCGGACGACCGGGTCGTCCCAGCCCACGGCGCGCGGCCCGGCGCCCGGCTGCCCGACCGCCCGCGCGACCACGGTGGTGGCCAGCGGCTTGGAGACGGAGGCGAGCTGGAAGACGGTGTCCGGGCCGACGGCGCCGGGGCTGCCGGCGCGGCGCACCCCGAACCCCTTGAGGTAGATCACCCGGTCCCGGTGCACGACGGTGACGGCCATGCCCGGCACGCCCGTCCGGCGCATCACGTCGCGCGCGATCCCGTCGAGCCGGGAGACGGCGGCGTCCACCGCGGCGGGGGTGAGGGCGGGCGGCGGCTGCGCGGGCGGCGCCGCCGACAGCGTGGGTTGACGGGCGGCGATCGCGGTGCCAGGGGTGGTCGTGGTCCGGGGCGAGGCCGTCGCGTCGCCGGGGACGGCCGTCGTCCGGTGCGCGGCCGTCGTGACGGGCGGGCCGCCGCATCCGCACAACACCGCCGCCGCCGTCGCGGCGCCCACCAGCGCCGTCGCGCTCCCCCGCCTCATTACCGCAGGTTAAGCCCGGTCCCGGCGGCGGGAAGAGGTGGCCGCCCCGGCGGCGTGTCACCTCGCTCCATGCCCCGACGTCAGCCCCGCGCCCCGAGGACCTCCATGTAGTGCGGGTTGGTCATGATCCCGAGCACGTTCCCGAACGGGTCCACCACGGACGCCGTCACGAACCCGTTGCCCCCGCGGTCCACGACGCCCTGGTGCTCCTTGGCTCCGAGCGCGAAAAGCCGCTCCAGCGTGGCCTCCACGTCGTCGACCGCCCAGTACAGCACCGCCCCGGACGGCCCTGAGGCTCCGGCGCCCGGCCCGTGCGGTCCGTACGCGCCGCGCACGATGCCCAGTTCGTGCTGGTAGTCCCCCACCCGGAACTCGACGTACGCCGGCCCGCCGTCCGGCCCGGGCACCTCGAAGTACGGCTGGACGCGGAGCAGCTCGGCGTACCAGTCGCGGGCGGCGGCCAGGTCGTCGGCGAACAGGTTGACGGTGGCGAATCCACGCAGCATGCGAACGCTCCCTCGGTTGCCCGGCAGGACCGTCCTGCCCGGTGTGTCGCGGTATGGAGGGAACAGTAGAAGGCGTTGAGGAATCTCCGGTTCCTCAAGTGCTGCCACACTCGACGCATGCTGGAAACCTCTGTGCGGCTGCTGCGGCTGCTGTCGCTGCTTCAGGCGCGTCCGGGCTGGGGCGGGGCCGAGCTGGCGGAGCGGCTGGACGTGACCACGCGGACCGTGCGCAACGACGTGGAGCGGCTGCGGATCCTCGGCTACGAGATCCACTCGGCCACCGGCACCGCGGGCGGCTACCGGCTCGGCGCGGGCACCGCCATGCCGCCGTTGCTGCTGGACGACGAGGAGGCCGTGGCGGTCTCGGTCAGCCTGCACGCCGCCGCGTCCGGCTCGGTGACGGGGATCGAGGAGACCTCGCTGCGGGCGCTGGCCAAGGTGCAGCGGATGCTGCCGTCGCGGCTGCGGCACCGCATCGAGGCGATGCGCGCGGCGACCGTGTCCGTGGCCGGGCGGGGGCCCACCGTGGACGCCGGGACGCTCACCACGATCGCCGCCGCCATCCGCGACCGGGAGCGGCTGCGCTTCGACTACGCGGGCCACGACGGCACCGCGTCGCTCCGGGAGGTCGAGCCGCACCGCCTCGTCCACACCGGGCGACGCTGGTACCTGCTGGCCTGGGACGGCGACCGGGACGACTGGCGGACGTTCCGCGCCGACCGCGTGCGGCCGCGCTCCCCCAACGGGCCGCGCTTCACCCCGCGCACGCCGCCGGGCGGCGACGCCGCCGCCCACGTCATGCGGGGCGCCGCCTCGACGGCCTACCGGCATCCGGCCCGGGTGCGGCTGCACGCGCCCGCGGAGGCGGTGGCCGACCGGATCCCGCCGGCGGCCGGCCTGCTGACACCCCTGGACCCCGGCGACGGGGCGGCCGGGTGCCTGCTGGAGACGGGCAGCGAGTCACTGCACGACCTGGCCGGCTTCCTCGGGAGCCTCGGCGTGCCGTTCACCGTGCTCGAACCGCCGGCGCTGCGCGCGCATCTGCGCGAGCTGGCCGCCCGCTACGCCGCCGCGGCGGACGGGCCCGCGGCGGACGGGGCCGCGGCCGACGGGCCCGCCGAGCACGCGGAACCGGCCGAGAAGGCCCAGGAGGCACCCCGCCGACTGTCCGGTATATGACTGAATGCGAAAATGAGGGGGTCATGTCGACCAACCTCACCGTGATCCTGAACGACCGGCCGGGAGAGCTGGCCCGCCTGGGGGAGCTCACCGGCGAGGCCGGCGTGAACATCGAGGGCCTGGCCGCGTTCACGGGCGACGGCAAGGGCGTGATCCACCTGCTGGTCGCGGACGACGACGCGGCGCGCTGCCGGCGGGCGCTGGAGGGCGGCGGCATGGGGATCGCCGACGAGCGGCCGGTGCTGGTGGTCAACCTGGAGGACCGGCCGGGCACGCTGGGCGAGCTGACGCGGCAGCTCGCCGACGCGAACGTGAACATCGACCTGGCCTACACGGCCTTCGGCGGCGTCAAGGTGGTCATCGCGACCGAGGACTTCGAGAACGCGACGGCCGCGCTGGAGGGACCGGCGGCCTCGCGCCTGGACGAGGTGGCGGGCGGCCGCAGCATCTGGGACCAGCCCGCCTGATCCGCGAGGCGGGCCGGTCGCGGCCCGTCGAGGAGGCGCCGGCCCGCCCGCCTCATGGCCTCCCGTGGACTGAGGAGGCGCCGGCCCGCCCGCCTCATGGACTCCCGTGGACTATCGCCGGACGGCGGCTTCGAAGAGCCGCTCCGCCTCGGTGATCGCCTGGGCGAGGGCGGGCGGCTCGGATCGCAGCCCGGCGATGATCGCGTCGATGTCGCGCAGGCCGGCCCGCCGCAGGAGCCGCTTCTCGTTGGTGACCCACTCGCCGCGCGCCGCCAGCACCGCGTGCGCCATGCTCATGGCGGCGGTGGCCAGCGCCCCCGCGACCTCGGTGGCCTGGCCGCGCGGGACGTAGGCGCCCCTGGCGTACTGGAGCGTCATGCCGGCGCGCCCGCGCCACACCGGCGGCGCGGCCTCCCGCAGCGCCTCGGGGTAGGCGGGACGGGGAAGAGAGCCGCGCAGCACCTGGTTGACGGCCAGTTCGGCGACCACCAGGTAGCTGGGGATGCCCGCGAGATGGAACATCAACGGCTCCCAGTGGAAGCGCCCCTTCCGGGCCTCGGCGAGTTCGCGCTCGACGACGTCGAGGTCGCGGTAGTGGACGTCGACGCGCCGGTCGTCGATCGTGAACCACGCTCCGCCGTTGAAGACCCCGCCGCCCCAGCCGCCGAGCTCGGAGACCTCGCCCGGCCAGCCGGTGGCGCGCAGCGCGTCCGGGTCGAAGCGGCCCCGGTAGTAGACGGCCAGGTCCCAGTCGCTGTCGGGAGTGTGGGTGCCCTCGGCGCGCGAGCCGCCGAGGGTGACGGCGCGCACGGCGGGAAGGGCGGCGAGCCGGTCGGCGACAGGGTCGAGAAAAGCGTCGTCGGTCATGACGGTCCCCTCAGGTGAAGGTGATGGCGGAGGATGGGGCGCGGGCGCACGGACCGGACGCCGGAGGGATGCCTCGGACGGCGTCATGGGGGAATCGGTGCGGCGGGCCATCACTTCATGACGTGGATCTTACCCTTCCGACGGCTCCAGCGGGCGGACGCCCAGCACCCACGGGGCCGCCAGACGCGGAAGGCATGCCTGGACGCGGAAGCCGGCCGGTCCGCCGTACTCCTCCGCGTCGATCGACCAGTCCATGGCCGGCGAGCCCCGGCCCAGGAAGAGCGTCTCCATGAAGTCGTTCCAGCGCGCGTACGAGCTGAGCATCACGACCTCGTCGGGGACGTCCAGGTCGAGGACGGCATAGCGCTCGTACTCCTGCGGCGTGGCCGGGTTGAGGAGCAGTTCCGCCGTCAACGCCACCCGGTCGTCGCGGGTGTCCGGCCCGTGCCACGCCCACAACGGCGGGCGTCCCGCGCAGTCCAGGCCGCGCCGCGCCATCTCCGCCGTCATCTCCTCGTAGGCGGGACGGTACGAGGGGCTCAGCACCCTGCCCCAGTCGCCGGTCACCTCACCGGCGGCCGCCAACGCCTCCGGAACCACTCGATGCTGAACCGTCCACAACCGCACCGGGCCATCATGTCAGCCCCGCCGATCTATCAAGTGTCCTGTGAGAAATCGCAGTTTTTAACACTGGACACCGTTATGAATCACATGCCAGTGTTAACGCGCGCGTCGACGACGCGATCCCCTCCGGTTCTCGGACACCCCCTGGAGATCCACCATGACGGGAACGGGCACGGCCCAGGGATGATCGACGGCGGCGGCACGCGGCCGGGCCCCGCGAGGCGGCAGGAGGCCATCGCCGAGCAGATCCTCGCCCGCGGCGACATCACGGCGGGCGAGCTGGCCGAGCTGTTCCAGGTCAGCCTGATGACGATCCACCGGGACCTGAGCGCGCTGGAACGGCAGGGCCTGGTCCGCAAGCTGCGCGGCGGCGTGACCGCGCAGCCGTCGAGCGTCTTCGAGAGCGACGTCTCCTTCCGCGAGCGGTCGATGCGCGCGGAGAAGGAGGCGGTCGCCGCGCGGGCGGCGGAGCTGGTCGAGCCGGGCATGGCGGTCATGCTCGACGACTCCACCACCAGCCTGGCCCTCGCGCGGCGCCTGGAGGCGCTGGCCCCGCTGACCGTCGTCACCAACTTCCTCACCACGATCGAGCTGGTCGCCGGCATGCCCGGGATCCGGCTCATCGCGCTGGGCGGCGACTACGACGCGCCGCACAACTCCTTCCTCGGCGTCTCCTGCACCGACGCCATCGCCGCCCTGCAGGCCGACCTGTGCTTCGTGTCGACCTCGGCGGTGACCGGCGGCCACGCCTGCCACCAGGAGCAGCACATCGTGCCGGTCAAGCGCGCCATGCTGGCCTCGGCCACGCGCGGCGTGCTGCTGCTCGACCACACCAAGCTCACCCGGACCGCGCTGTACCGTGTGGCCCGGCTCGAGACGTTCGACCGCGTCATCGTGGACGCCGGCGCAGCGCCCGAGGCGCTGCGGGAGCTCGACCAGCTCACCCGGTCCCTCGACGTCGCCGCCCTGCTCCCCCCGGAGGCGTCATGACCCCGCCGTCCCTTCCCTCCTCGCCCGCCTCGCCGCCGTCCCTCCCGCCCGGGCTCGCCCGGGTGCTGGCCGAGCCGCCGCGCGCCTACTCCCCCGCGGCGATCTGGTGGTGGAGCGGGGAGCCCCTGCGCCGCGACCGGCTGCGCCGGCAGCTCGAACGGTTCGCCGAGGGCGGCGTGTGGAACCTGGTCATCCTCAACCTGGCGCCGTCCGGGCCGATGTTCGGCTCCGACGCCGACGACCCGCCGTTCTTCTCCGAGGCGTGGTGGACGCTGCTGGAGCAGGTGTGCGACGACGCCGAGGAGCTGGGGATCTCCCTGTGGTTCTACGACCAGCTCGGCTTCTCCGGCGCCGACCTCCAGGCGCGGCTGGTGGACGAGGAGCCGCGCTTCGCGGGGCGCTGGCTGGCGCCGGACGGCTCCGTCGCGACCCGCGGCTTCGACTACCTGTCGACGGAGGCGTGCGCGGCGCTCATCGACCGCGTCCACGGCGCGTTCGAGCGCCGGCTCGGCAAGCGGCTGGGCGGCGTCATCGCCGGCTCGTTCCAGGACGAGCTGCCGTCGATCCCGACCTGGTCGGACGGCTTCGCCGAGGAGTTCGCCCGGCGGCGCGGCTACGACCTCACGCCGCACCTGCCCGCGCTGTGGCAGGACGGAGGAGGCGGGCCGGACGCGGGACGGGTGCGGCGCGACTACCACCGGACGCGCGCCGAACTGGCCGAGGAGGCGTTCTTCCGGCCGCTGGCCGCCTGGCACGAGCGGCACGGCCTGGTGAGCGGCTGCGACCAGCAGGACCCGGCCCGCGCCGGCCACCCCGTGGAGGGCGTGCAGCTGTACGCCGACTACGCCCGCACCCACCGCTGGTTCGGCGCCCCGGGCTCCGACCACCACGGGGACGCCCGGATCCACTCCTCCCTCGCCCACCTGTACGGCCGGCCCCGCACCTGGATCGAGGCGTTCCACTCCAGCGGCTGGGGCGGCACGCTGGAGGAGACCTTCGACTGGCTGCTGCCCTGGCTGCGCGCCGGCGCCACGCTCTACAACCCGCACGCCGTGTACTACACGACCAAGGGCGGCTGGTGGGAGTGGGCGCCCCCGGCCACCGACTGGCGGCAGCCGTACTGGCGGCACCACCGCGTCTTCGCCGACGCCGTCACGCGGCTGTGCGCGGCCCTGTCGCTGGGGCGGCACGCGTGCGACGTGGCGGTGCTGCTGCCGACCGCGACCGCCCAGGCGTTCACGGGCCTCGACGGCGCCGGCGCGGAGGCCGGGCGGGCGCAGGAGGTGTACCGGCGGCTCGTCGGCGACATGGCGTGGTTCCGGATGGTGCCCGGGGTGCTGGACGAGCTGGGGCTGGACGCGGACGTCATCGACGACGACTCGCTCCAGCGGGCCACCGTCCGGCCCTCCGCTCCCGAAGCGTGGGGTGACGGGGCGCGGCTGGAGGTGGCCGGGGAGTCGTACGCGGCCGTCGTCCTGCCCGCCTGCGCGGTGCTGGAGCCCGGCACCGAGCGGGCGCTGGTCGCGTTCGCGCAGCGGGGCGGCCTGGTGGTGGCCGTGGAGACGGTCCCCGACGGGCCGTTGCGGGACCTCGCCCGGTTCGCGCCGTCGGTGGACGCGCTCGGGCCGCTGCTGGCGCCGCTGCGCCGCGTGGAGGCGCCCGTGCCGCCGCTGGTCCGCGAGGTCGACGGCGCGACGCTGGTCTACCTGCAGGCCGCGTTCCCCATGGCCAGCCGGGTGGCGGTGGAGCACCCGGACGCGCGGGGCGCCGACCAGGGATGGGACTCGGCCACGATCGACTTCGACCCGTCCCGGTACGCGACCGGCATGCCGGTCCGGGTGCGGGGCGTCACGGGGGCGCCGCTGCTGGTGGACCCGTTCACCGGCGGGGCGCGCGTGCTGCCGTCCGCCGTGGACGGCGACGGCGTGGAGGTGGTGGTGCCGTTCGACGCGGGACCGGCGGCACTGCTGGTGTTCACGGGCCAGGAGGCGCCGCCGCCCCCGCCGGCCGTACCGGGCGGTACGCGCCAGGTGGACCTCGACTCGGGCTGGGAGATGGAGCCGGTGCCCACCCTGGACGACACCTGGGGCGACCTCGGCCACGACGGGCCGGTGCTGCGCCGGTGGGAGGTGGAGCACCGGCTCGACGGGGAGGAGGCGTGGCGGCCCGCGTACGCCACGTTCGGCCCGCACGGGGTCTGGCACCTCACGCCGGACGACGTGACCACGCCCGCGCCCGCGGGCGAGCCGCCCGTCCCGGCGGCCGGCCGCCCGGCCGCGGAGGGGGCGCCCGCGGCCGCGGGCGACCGGCGGGCCGCTGTCTTCTCGGTGTCGCGCGGGATCCGCAAGGACCCGATCCACCGCGTCACCCTCGGCCCCAAGGGGCACGTCCCGGAGGAGTTCCTGGACTTCGGCCGGGTGCCGGCGGGCCACGCCGCGTGGTTCCGGTGCGAGCTGACCGTCCCGGCGGGCGCGGACCCGGACGGGCGGGCGTACCTCGCGGTGGGGGCGGCGGCGGCCAAGGCGGCCTGGATCGACGGCGCGGCCGTCCCCCTCGCCGACCGCGGGCACCTCGCCATCGCCGGGGAGCCGCTCTCCCCCGGCACGTACGTGCTGGACCTGCGGCTGGCGCCGGACGAGGCGGACGGCGGTGACGCGCCGCTGCGCGCCCACGTGGCGGTCGTGACGGACCCGGAGGCGTACCTGCGGCCCGAGTGGATCGCCGGTCCGGAGGGCCCCGCCGAGCTGACCGCGACGTTCGTCCCGCGCGGCACCACGCTCCAGGTCGCCTCGACCGCGGCCTGCCGCGTCCTCGTGAACGGCGTCGAGCTGGGCCGTCAGGGCGGCTTCGACCCGTACGCGGACCTGCGCAAGCCCCGCGTGCGCCGCTACGACGCGTCCGGGGCGCTGCGGCCGGGGCCGAACGTGGTCACGGTGCGGGTGGCCGACGGCTCGGAGCCGGTCCTGGTGGACGGCTGCGCGACGTCGGGGCCCGGCTGGGAGGCGGTCCGGGACGGCGTGCGGTCGCCGGCCCGCGTGCGCCGGTCCCAGTACCTCGACCCGGCGGCCCTCCACCTCCCGCGCCGCCCGCACCCGCTTCCGGACACGTCCTGGCTGTCGGGCGCCGGCGGGGACGACGTGGTGCTGCGCGCCGTGCTGGGCGAGGAGGGGGCCGCGGGGCGGGTGGAGTGGCTGCGCTTCCAGGTGCCGCCGGGGGCCACCGCCGTCCGGGTGCCGCTGCGCGGGCGGGCCGTTCTCACGCTGGACGGCGACCCCGTCGTGGGAGACACAGTGGTGAGAGACACAGGTGTGGGAGACGCAGCCGTGGGAGACACAGCGGTGGAGGCCACGGTGGCGGAGGGCACGGGTCTCCTGGAGGTGCCCCTCGACGGAGGGAGGGGGCCGCGCGTGGCGACGCTGCGGGTGGAGACCGAGGCCGGGCACGCCGGCGGGGCGATCCTGACCGGGCCGGTCGAGTTCGACGCCGGGCCGGGGCCGATCGAGCTGGGCGACTGGGAGCGGACCGGCCTGCCGGAGTACAGCGGAGGCGTCCGCTACCGCCGCACCGTGACCGTCACCGCGACCGGGCCGGGGGTGCTCGATCTGGGGCGGGTGCGCGGCACGGCCGAGGTGCGGGTCAACGGCCGCGCGTGCGGGGTGCGGGTCTGCTCGCCGTACCGGTTCGACGTGGGCGCGGCGCTGCGGCCCGGCGAGAACACGGTGGAGGTCGAGGTGTACGGCACGCTCGCCCCGCACCTGGACGCGGTGAGCCCCACGCACTTCGTCTTCCCCGGCCAGCGGGTCACGGGGCTGTTCGGCCCGGTCCGCCTCGTCCTGCCGGAGGGGTAGCGCGGCGCTCAGCCGGCGTCCATGGCCAGGAGCGCGGCCAGCGACCGTTCCAGCGACTCCGCGTCGAGGGGCTCGTCGTTGATGAGGGAGTACAGCAGGGCCCCGTCGACGAACACCGCGGCGGCGCGGGCCGCCCGCGCGCCCGCGTACCGGCTCAGGCTCCTGGTCAGCCCGTCGAGCCACAGGCGGGCCAGGGGCCGCAGCTCGGGCCGGTGGGCCGCCGCGGCGTAGAGCTCGTTCCAGGTCACCATCCGGTCGCGTTCGCGCAGGTAGTCGGCGGTGAGCGCGGCGAGCGTTGCGGGCACGTCCGCGCAGCGCTCCAGCTCCTCGCTCCAGAGGCGCAGCCCCTCCTCGGTGACCTCGGCGGCGCGCGTGAGGGCGGCGGCGACCAGGTCGTCCAGGGAGGCGAAGTAGTAGGTCGTCGCCCCCAGCGGCACGCCGGCGCGGGCGGCGACGAGCCGGTGCGTCAGGCCGTTCACCCCCACCTCGGGGATCAGCTCGCAGGCGGCCTCGACCATGCGGCGGCGGCGCTCGCCGGGGTTGCGCCGGCCGGTCAATGCGCACCCGCCAGGTTGAGCGTGACGACGCCGGCCACCACCAGGGTCACGCCGGCGACCTTCGCCACGGTGAGCGGCTCGCCCAGGAAGAGCATTCCGATGATCACGATGAGCGTCGTGCCGAGGCCCGACCACACGGCGTAGGCGACGCCGACCTGCATGCCCCGCTCCAGGGCCTGGGTGAGCAGCAGGAAGGCGGCTCCGTACCCGGCCAGGCAACCCAGCGTCGGCCAGAGCCGGGTGAACCCCTCGGTGGTCTTCAGCAGGCTGGTCGCCACGACCTCGGCCACGATGGCCAGGGCCAGGAACACGTACATCATGGCGGAGGTCTCCAGAAGTAGTACATTCGTACATGTACGAGCGTACTACTTCGCATCCGGGCGGGAATGTCGGAGGGTGTCGCTCCGCGTCCCGTCCGGGCCGGGCGCGTACGGTCGGCTCATGCGGACGACGCGGGACACCTGGTGAAGCGCGGCGGCATCCTCAACGCCGCCCTCGCGGGGGCCGTCGCGCGGCTCGGGCACACCGACCGGGTGCTGGTCTGCGACAGCGGCATGCCGCTGCGGCGCGGCGCCGAGATCGTGGACCTGGCGTTCCTGCCGGGGATCCCGTCGTTCGAGACGGTGCTGGACGGCCTGCTCTCCGAGCTCGTCGTCGAGGGCGCCACGGCCGCTGAAGAGGTGCGCGCGGCCAACCCCGCGTGCGACGCCCTGCTGCGCGCCCGGCTCCCCGGGCCGGCGTACGTGCCCCACGAGCGCCTCAAGGAGCTGGGCCGGGCCGCCGAGCTGGTGGTCCGCACCGGCGAGGCGCGTCCCTACGCCAACGTGATCCTGCGCTGCGGCGTCCCCTTCTGAACGCCTCGGGTTTGATTGACGCCGGTGTCAAGGTTGCATACTGGCCCGCATGATCTTCACGCAGGCAGAACTCGACTACCTGGCCGGACAGCACATCGGCCGCCTCGCCACCGTCTCCCCCGCCGGTGACGTGCAGAACAACCCCGTGAACTTCTTCGTGGACGCCGCCTCGGGCACGATCACGATCGGCGGGCACGCGCTGGGGGTGTCCAAGAAGTTCAGGAACGTCCAGCAGGGCAGCACCGTGTCCCTCGTCGTGGACGACCTGGCCTCGGTGGACCCGTGGGTGGTGCGCGGCATCGAGATCCGGGGGTCGGCGGTGGCGCTGACCGACCACGAGCCGCCGGTGCCGTACTTCTCGCGGGAGATCATCACGATCACCCCGGCCAGGATCATCTCCTGGGGCCTCGACGGGCCCCGGTCCAGCCGCAAGGTGTGAGGCCGCCGGCGGGCCGCGCGCACGACCTCCCCTTCGCGTCCTGCCGGGGCCGACTTTGCGGCATTCGCTCGCGGGCGTCCCCGTCAGCGGCGACGATGGCGGCGTGAGCGGACGCGGGCGCGGCTGGCGGATCCCGGTGGCGGCACTGGCCACCCTCGCGGTGACCGTACTGGTGCTGAAGGTGTGGCGCGAGTACACGCCCACCGAGAAACCCAACCTGGCCGACGTCGTCAGCGTCACGCTGACCGGGGTGGCCTTCCTCGGTACGGTGGTGGCCTGGGCCTGGGCCTGGCGCGCGCCCGACACCGCCGCCCGGATCGACGCCGACGTGGAGGCCGCCGCCGAGGTGCTGGCCGGCGTGGTGGAGCGGCAGTGGCGCACCGAGGCCCGGCACAGGCTGCTGGACGACCCCGCGCCGATCCCCGTCCAGTGGCGGCTGACCACCGACGCGTCGGTCATGAGCCATCCCCGCCTGATCACCGCCGGCGGCGATCCCGCCTTCACCGGCCGCAGCGACGACCTCGCGGCCCTGGCGCGCGCGTTCCGCGAGCTGCCCCGCCGGCGGCTGGTCATCACCGGAGGCCCGGGTACGGGCAAGACCACCCTGGCGGTGCAACTGCTGCTCCACCTGCTCGCCACCCGCAGGTCCGACCTGGCCGGCGCCGCCGGGGAGATCGTGCCGGTCCCGGTGCTGCTGCCGGTCTCCGGCTGGGACGTCGACGTCCACCCCCGGTTGCAGGACTGGCTCACCGTCCGCCTGGTCCGCGACCACCCCGCGCTGGCCGCGCCCCAGCTCGGCCCCGGCGCCGCCGCCGCGCTGGCCGAGGGCGGGCACGTCCTGCCGGTCCTGGACGGCCTGGACGAGATCCCCGAGGAAGCCGCGGCCCGGCTCATCGACGCGCTCAACGCCTCGCTGGGCGCGCGGGACCAGCTCGTCCTCACCAGCCGGACCGCCGAGTTCGCCACCGCCGTCCGGCAGGCAGGCCGGCCGCTGACCGCCGCCGCGGTCATCGCCCCCCGGGCGCTCACCCCCGACGCCGCCGCGGACTACCTGACCGCCTGCCTGCCCGCCGCCCCTCCGCCCGTCTGGCAGGAGATCCTGGCCGCGCTGCGCTCCCGCGCCCTCCCCGGGCTCACCCGGCTCGCCGCCACCCCGCTCGGCCTGTGGCTGATCCGCAGCGTCACCATCGCCCCCGGCGCCGACCCCTCCGCGCTCACCGGGCCCCTCGGCGGCGACAGCGCCGCGCTGCGCGCCCACCTGCTCGACCGGCTCATCCCGGCCCTCATCGCCGCCCGGCCGCCCGGGGCCGGCTCCGCGGACCCCTTCCGGCCGCGCCGGCGGCTCGACCCGGACGCCACCCGCCGCTACCTCACGTATCTGGCCCGCGCCTTCCCGCCCGCCACCGGCCGGGACCTCGCCTGGTGGCGCATCGCCGGCACCGTCCCCCGCTTTCCGGCGACGCTCGGCGCCCTCGGGCTCGCGGCCGGGCTCGCGGACGGCGTCGTGGTCTGGCTCGAGTCCACCCCCGCGGCCGGGCTCGTGATCGGGCTCGTGGCCGGCCCCTCCATGCTCCTGCTGGCGCGCGGCGCCGCCAGGTCCCTCGTCGCCGAGACCCCCGGCCACGCCGACCTGCGCCTGCGCGGGCGGACGCGTCTCCTGCTCCGCTCGATCAGGGGCGCTTTCGGGGAAGGGCTGACCACCGGGCTCTGGTTCATGATCGGGGGCATCCTGTCGTCCGTCCTCACCAGCGGCTTCGACGACTTCACCGACCTGCTCTTCGGCGGGGCCGTCGTCAGCTTCGTGGTCGGGATCGCGCTCACCGTGGCATTCGGGGTGATCGCCTGGGCGGAACACCCCACGTTCACCTCCACGAGCACGCCCCGTTCGAGCTGGCGGGCCGACCGGGGCCTCCTGCTGCTGCGCATGTGCGCGATGGGCGTCTCGGCCGGCCTCATGTGCGGGTTCCTGGCCGGCGTCTCGTCCGGGTTGTCCGACGGGCTCGTGACGGGTCTCTTCCTCGGGGTCGCGCTGGGGGTGGGCAGCGGGATGGCCACGGGCAACCATCGCGCGTGGCTGATCTGCGCCATCGCCGTGGCCAGGGAGGCCCTGGCACGCAGGCTCCCCTGGCGGATCATGGACTTCCTCGACGACGCCCACCGGCTGGGGCTGCTGCGCGCCGTCGGGCCGGTCTACCAGTTCCGCCACGCCGCCCTGCACGACCACCTCGCCGCCGACGGCCTCCCTCCAGCGGAGCCGGGGCCGGCGGAATCCGCCGCCGCCGCGCCCACGACGGCCCCGTGAACGTCTCCGCCGAGCCTGCCAGGACCGTGCCGGCCCGTGACGGGCCGGCCGGGTGCACGGTCCGGGCGCTCGCCGACGCCGGCCCGCTGACGAAGAGCGCCGTCCGCTACTCCTTCACCGATCTCGACGAGATCATCGATCTGGCCATGGACGCGCACATCGCCGCCTTCACCGAGCGCGTCCGCCGTCTGCCGAACACCTCGCCCGTGCGACCGCCGAGCGGGAGCAGCCCGCCGAACGCCGGCGAGCAGGCGGCCGCCACCCACTCGCCGGTCGCGGTGGAGAAGCCGCGTCCGGCGTCACCATCAGCGTCGCCGAGGCGATGACGAGGGGGCACCCAGCACAGGAGCCCGGGAACGGGTCGCCGCCGGGCCGCCTCGCGCCGGGCGGGGCCCCGGCTACGGCAGGGCGGTCGCGACGCGGACGTCGTCGAAGTCGACGGCGGCCCGGCCCGTCACGAGCTGGACGGACCCGGGTCCCGTGATCGGGTCGGCGTCGGTGACGGTGACCCGGGGTGCCGTCTCCCCGCCGACGAAGGCGCGGATCTCGGCGCCGCGCAGCTCGACACGGAGCCGGGTCGTCCCGGTGACCGCCGCCCCCTTGCCCGTCGCGATGACGCCCTTGCCGGCGCGGAAGACGTCGACCGAGCCGTCGGGCCGTAGGTACACCATGTACCCGGACCGGGTGTAGACGTCGCCCGGCTCGGCCGTCCGCACCTGGAGCCCGGCGAAGGCGGTGGACGTCGCTGCTGTCCGGAAGGAGATGTCGGCCTCGGCGAAGCCGTCGGCGACGGTCAGGTCGTCCACGACGGTCCTCCAGCCCGTACGGGTCGTGTCCTGCTGGCGGTACACGCCGCCGGTGACGCTCCAGGCGCCGTCCACGGCCGTCCACGCCTCGGCCGTCGCCTCCGCCGAGGAGAAGCCGTCGTGGAAGACCACGCCCTCGGCGTCGGGCACGATCCGCAGGCCGAGCGCGTCGATCTCGCTCGTCCCGCCGGTACGCAGGGTCTCGACGGTGAGCGGGCACGGCCCCGGCAGCGCCGTCTCCCGCACGGTCGCCGTCAGCTCGCCCGCCCCCGCCGCCGAGACCGGGGCCGCCAGGCAGGGGCCCGAGAGGGTGACCTTCGCGATGCCGCGTCCCGTGACCCGTACCGTCAGCTCCTGACCGGCCACGCCGCCGGCGGCGTCGAGCCGGGCGGTGACCAGGTCCCGGCCGACGTCGGAGCGCGCCGCCTCGGCCACGAGGCGCGCGGCGTCGCGCGCCCCCAGCACGCGCCCGCGCACCAGCGCCGCGCTCGTCCGCGTGACATGGGCGACGAACGCGCCGTGGCTCTCCCACTGCTCGCCGGCGCGCAGGCGGTCGGCGACCGTGCAGCCGGTGCCGTCGTCGGCGTTGGCGACGCCGGTGTCGCGGTCGCCGATGAGGACGTGCGGGCGCTCGTCGGAGCCGGGGCACGCGTCGTCGACCACGCGGACGTCGTAACCGAGCGTGCCTGCGGCCGTGACGTCGAGGACCTGGAGGGTGCGCCCGCCGCCCGCCACCGGGAAGGACGACGGCCACAGGGTCGCGGTTCCGGCGCCGGTCCAGCGGATCTCCAGACTCCGCCCGCCGCGGTTGACGACGACTCCTGAGACGCCCTCGGCGGAGGCGCGCGTGCCGACCTTGACGGAGCGCTCGGCCGGGTCGCCGCCGATCCACTGGAGCGTGTCGTCCTTGCCGAGGACGAGCGGGATGCGCTCGAAGAACGCGCCCGTGCCGTCGACCCGCACCTTGAGGGTGTCGCCGAGCGTGACGGACTTGGTCACCGGCGCGCCCGCCGCCGCGTAGCGGATCTCCAGGTCGTCGAGTCCGCGCACGGTGGCGGGGTCCACGGGCGAGCCGTCGCGGAAGAACGCGGGGACCGGCTGGTCGTAGGCGTCGGTGTGCCGTCCGTCGGCCGCCGTCCAGCCGGTGCCCCAGGACAGCTCCGCCTCCGCCGGGCGGGTACGCGGCGCGCCGGGCGCCGGGGCGTTCTGGCCCTGGATGACGACGCCGAGCTTCGGGTCGTACAGGTAGCCGAGGCCGAAGCGCTGGTTGTCCCAGTAGCCGTACTGCGTGTTCACGTGCCGGCCGAAGCCCATGCCCACCACGTACGCGGGGCGCTTGGCGAACACGAACCGCTGACCGGTGACCGAGTCGGCGCGGACCTCGGTGTACGGCGCGCCCGCGTACGGCCGCAGCGTGGCGATGGCCGCGCGGCGCTCGGCGGCGGCCGGATGGTACTCCTCCCCCAGCGCCACGTCGCGGACGACGGCCGGGTCGAGGTAGGCCCACGCCGGCGCGACGAGCGGGGCGACCGAGGTCCGCCAGCCGCCCTTCACGAACGCCGCGCGGCGCTCGGCGACCTCCTCCTTGGTGGCCGCGTAGGCGCGGGCCTGCGGGATCGTCGCGCCCCAGAGGTTGTTGGAGCCGATCGGCAGCTCGGCCGCGTAGTTCCAGCCGCGGTGGCGCGAGTCGGCCGCGGTGTTGACGAAGAACCCGTCGAGCCCCTGGTCGTAGAGCAGGTTGTACTGCGCCCAGTCCATGTAGCGCCGCTGCATCCGGTCGATGACCGGCCGGGTCGCGGGGTCGGCCCAGCCGGCGAGGTCCTCGGTCTCCACCTCGATGCTGTAGCGGTGGGCGACCGTGCCGTCCCGGTAGAAGCCGGCCTCGCTCTGGGAGATCCTCTCGTGCTCGGCGAGGCGCTGCTCGAAGCGGGCGCGTAACGCCGGGTCGTCAAGGCGGCGCAGCAGGCGGGAGATGCCGACGAGGCCGCCCGCCACCTGGTTGGCGAACTGGGAGCCGCGCGGCCCCCACACCTCCTGGTCCTCCAGGAACCAGGTGGCCGCCCGCTTCAGCGCCGCGGTCAGCGACGGGACCAGCGCGGGATCGACGGTGCCGTCGGCGTCGAGGAGGTCCGCCATGATCGCGTACAGCTCGAGCGCGAAGCCGGTCGCGGCGCGCGAATGGAGGTCGCCGCCTCCCTGGGGGAACGAGCCGTCGGCGTTCTGGGTGCCGAGCATGAAGCGCAGGGCGGCCTCCAGGCGCAGCCGCAGGGCCGGGTCGCGGTGGTACGGGTTCCAGGGGCGGTCGGCGGTGTAGAAGTAGGCGAGCGTGAGGACGTTCTCCATGACGCGCGCGTCGTCCGGTCTCTGGCCGGCGCGCCAGCAGCCGCAGGTGATGTAGCCATAGGTGGTGGCGCTGTCGTCGTCGACGCTGTTGGCCAGGCGGGCCAGGTTGGCGAGGTAGGGGGCGATCTGCTGCTCCAGGCCGGTGAAGGCGGCCAGGTCGATCGTGCCGGGATCGAGCGGGGCCACCTCGGGGAGCGGGCCGGGCGCGCCGCCCGCCGCCCGCGTGGTCGCGGCAGGGGTCGGCACGACGGCCGCGACGGCCCCGGGGGCGGGGGTCAGGGCCAGCGTGGCGGTGACGGCCACGGCGGTGACCACGGCGGTGACGCGCCGGACGCCGCGGGTGGCGGGGCCGCCGCCATGTCGGGTCGAGCTCATGATCGTCCTCCAGGGCGCGCCGTCCCGCTTCTTCTGTGAATCGATTCACGGCGCGATGTGCGGGCGAGCGTAACGGCGGCCTCACGAGCCTGTCAACGCCCCTTCCCCGGCCCCGCGACGACGGCGGAAGGGGAAGGCGGGTCAGGGGCGGGCGGTCGGCAGGGAGGTGGCGCGGACGACGAGTTCGGGCTCGAAACGTCCCTGCATGTCCTGCTCGTCCTCAAGGCCGAGCAGCAGGCGCACGGCGCCGGCCCCCAAGGCCGCCGACGGGTGGCGGACGCTCGTGAGCGGCACGATGGCGAAGTCGGCGAACTCTATGTCGTCGTACCCCACCAGCGAGAGGTCCTCCGGCACCCGCACGCCGGCCACGATCAGCCCGTGCAGCAGGCCGAGCGCGAGCAGGTCATTGCCCGCGACGATCCCGTCGGGGAAGTCGCGCTCCGGCCGTTCGAGGAGCGTCCGCGACACCTCCTCCCCCACCTTCGCGGTCTGCACCCGCACCCGGACGACCTCCAGCGAGGCCGGCACGCCCGACTCGGCGATGGCCCGCCGCACCCCGGCCAGCCGCAGGTCCACGTGCGGGTGGGGGCCGCCCGCGAACAGCAGCCGCCGCCTGCCCTGCGCGAGCAGGTGGGCGGCGGCCAGATGGCCGCCGCGCTCGTTGTCGCCCGAGATCGCCGGATAGCTGTGCGGGCCCGGCGCGACGCCGACGAGGACGAACGGCGTGCCCCTGCTCCGCAGGCCGAGCAGCTCGGCGGGCACGTCGCCGACCGGGGCGGCGATGATGCCGCTGACGTGCTGCGACTCGAAGAAGTTGAGGTAGGCGCGCTCCCGCTCGGCGCTCTCGTCGCTGTTGGCGAGCAGGACGAACCGGCCGTGGGCGGCGGCCTCCGCCTCGGCGCCCGCCGAGATCTCCGCGTACACCGGGTTGGCGGCGCTGGAGACGAGCAACCCGAGCGCGAGACTGTGGCCGGCCCGCAGCCGCCGCGCGGCGTCGTTGCCGACGTAGCCGAGCTCGTCGGCGGCGGCGAGCACGCGCCGGCGCAGGTCGGGCGAGACGCGGTCGGGCTGGGTGAAGGTGTAGGAGACGGTCGCCCGCGAGACGCCGGCGCGGGCGGCGACGTCGCCCACCGTGGGGACGGAGCTCACGGCCCTGGGGCGCCGTGGCGGGGAGGTCATGGCGCTCCTCGTCGTCGTGCGGCTGGAGATCGCCGTCAGCCTAGCGCCTGTGAATGGATTCACGAAGCCGGCCGGCGGACCGTTGACACGACCCGGGGCCCACCCGTAATCTGCCCGAAACGCTCGTGAATCGATTCACGGCACTCCCCTTGGGCGCGTCCCGGCACCTGGCCGACGAGAGCCCCGGACAGGCGTTCCCCATCCCGTCATCCCCCGTGGCTCCATCGGGCCCGGCACCCCCTGCGAGAGGAGTCACACGTGGCCGCGCCGCACGCGACGACGACACCGCCCGGAGCGCGGGCACCCGCCGCCCGCACGCCCGCCACCGCGCGAGGACAGCGAGCCGGGGTGCGGGCCCCGTGGTGGTTCGTGGTGCCGGCGGTCGCCGTCTACGTCTTCATCGTCGTGGTCCCCAGCGTCAACGGCGCCGTGTTCTCCTTCACCGACTGGAACGGGCTGCGGCCCGGCTGGTCCTTCGTCGGCCTGGGCAACTACGCCGACGTCCTCGCCGACCGCGCCGCCCGCGACGCGCTGGTCAACACGCTGCTGCTGGCCGCCACGGCCACCGTCGTGCAGAACGTGGCCGGGCTGCTGCTGGCCCTCGGCGTCAACCGGGTGGTCAGGAGCCGGTACGTGCTGCGCGTCGTCTTCTTCGCGCCCGTGGTGCTGACGCCGCTGGTCGCCGGCTACGTGTGGAGCTTCCTGCTCTCGCCCGACGGCGCGCTCAACGAGGCGCTGCGCGCGGCCGGGCTCGGGGCGCTGGCGCACGACTGGCTGGGCGACCCCGGCACGGCGCTGTACGCGGTCGTCGCCGAGATCGTCTGGCAGTTCGCCGGCTACTCGATGGTCATCTACCTGGCGGGACTGCAAGCGATCCCGGCGGAGGTGCTGGAGGCCGCCACGATCGACGGGGCGGGCGCGTGGAGCCGGTTCCGCCACGTCGTGCTGCCCCTGCTGAACGGCGCCGTCGTGATCAACGTGATGCTGTGCCTGATCGGCGGGCTCAAGCAGTTCGACCAGGTGATGGCCATGACCGGCGGCGGTCCCGGCACCGCCACCGAGACGATCTCCACCGCCATCTACAAGAGCGCCTTCTCCCTGGGCGACTACCCCTTCTCGATCGCGCTGGCCGTCGTCATGACCGCGGTCATCGCGGTGCTGGCCGCCGTCCAGTTCCGCCTGACGCAGAGGAGGAGCTCCTGATGGACGCCCGCTACACCTGGCGGACCCTCGTCCGCGAGGCGACGCTGATCCTGCTCGCCCTGCTGTTCCTCGTGCCGCTGGCCGGGCTGCTCAACGTCTCGCTGAAGCCGCAGGACAGCGAGGGCGGCGCCCTGGCCTTCGCCTGGCCGCCCACGCTGGGGAACTACGCGCGGGCGTGGGACGAGGCCGGTCTGGGGGCGGCGCTGGCCAACAGTTTCGTCATCACCGTCGTCAGCGTCGCGCTGATCATCGCCTTCGCCGCCGCGGCCGCGTACCCGCTGGCCCGCGTGACCCGCGGCTGGTCGCGGGCCACGTTCTTCCTCCTGGTCGGCGGGCTGCTCGTCCCCGGGCAGCTCGCGCTGCTTCCCCTGTACGCGACCATGCGCGACGTGGGGCTGCTCGGCACGCTCTGGGCGGTGATCCTCATCAACGTCGGGCAGCAGATCCCGTTCTCGGTCTTCCTCTACACGATGTTCCTGCGCGAGCTGCCGCTCGACTACGAGGAGGCGGCGCTGCTCGACGGGTGCGGCCCGGTGCGCTCGTTCGTCACCGTGGTGTTCCCGCTGCTGCGGCCGGTCACCGGAACCGTGGTGATCCTCAACGCCGTCGGCATCTGGAACGAGTTCTTCACCCCGCTGCTCTACCTGGGCGGCAGCGACAACACCACGGCCCCGGTGGCGATCTACGGCTTCGTCAGCCAGTACGTCTCCCAGTGGCCCCTCATCTTCGCCGGCCTGGTGATCAGCGTCGTCCCGATCCTGGTCCTCTACTTCGCGCTGCAGAAGCACATCATCAAGGGCTTCGCCGGCGGCCTCAAGGGCTGAGCCGCGCACCCCCCGTTCCCCGACTCCGGAGACTGTCATGAAGTCGTTCACCGCGTTCACGGCCGCGAGCTGCCTCGCCCTCGCGGCCACCGCCTGCTCCACCTCGGGCACCGGCTCCGCCGGCGCCGGCGGGTCCGGCCAGGTGCTCACGCTGGCCGCGGCCGGCCAGGGCCCGGCCAAGGCCGCGATCGAGGCGTTCCAGAAGGCCAACCCCGGCGTCGTCGTGAAGACCACCTTCACCGAGGACGACGCCTCCTACCAGCAGCAGATCCGCACCCAGCTCTCCTCCGGGACCGCGCCGGACGTCTTCCGCATGTGGCCGGGCGGCGGCAACACCATGGCCGTGCGCGACCTCGGCAAGGACGGCATGCTGGCGGACCTGTCCGGCGAGGGCTGGGCGGGCGGCCTGAGCGCCGACCTCAAGGCCGTCACCAGCGACCCGGCCGGCAAGGTGGTCGCGGTCCCGGTGACCGTCGGCGCCATCGGCGCGGTGTGGAACGACCAGGCGCTCCAGGCGAGCGGGCTGGCCAAGCCCACGACGTGGCCGGAGGTGCTGCGCTTCTGCAAGGACGCCAAGGCCAAGGGCGTCGTGCCGTTCGCCCTCGGCCTCAAGTCGGCCTGGGTGACCCAGCTCGTGCCGTACGCGCTGACCGCCTCCCTCGTCTACGGCCCGAACCCCGGCTTCACCCAGGCGCAGAAGGACGGCAAGGCCACCTTCGCGGGCTCGGCGTGGAAGCAGGCGCTGGAGCAGTACGTGCAGATGCGCGACCAGGGCTGCTTCAACGACAGCCCCAACGGCGTCGGCTACGACGAGCAGATGCGGATGTTCGGCCAGGGCAAGGCGCTCGGCGTGGTGCACGTGCTGTCGGCCGTGCAGTCGGCCCGCGAGTACGCCCCCGACGGCACGACGTTCTCGATGACGCCCTTCCCCGCCACCGACAGCGCGGCCGGGACCTACCTGCCCGTCTCGGTCGGCATCGTCTACGGCGTCAACGCCAAGGCCAAGAACCCCGACCTGGCCAGGCGGTTCATCCGCTTCCTCGCCTCACCCGAGGGCCAGGCCCTGTACGCGACGGCCTCGGGCAGCAGCCCCGCCCTGTCCGCCCCCGGCTTCCGGGCCGACGCCCTCCAGCAGCCGGTCCTGGACGCCGTCAAGGCGGGGAGGTCCACGCTCTACCCGGACCAGGCGTGGCCCAACCCCAAGGTCCAGCAGGAGCACCTGACCTCGATCCAGGAGCTGTTCAACGGGACGGTGGACGTGCCGGCCGTGCTCGGCCGCATGGACAAGGCGTTCACCTCCGCGCCGTGAGACCCCCGAGACCGCTCGATCCCCGACCTCGAAGGAAGCCATGACCCCCATGGAGGCGTGCCTGTGGATCACGCCCAAGATCTTCGACGACCTGCGCGACCCCGGTCCCGGCGTGGCGGCGTTCTTCGACCACCACGCCGGCTGGCTCGGCGACCGGCCCGTCACGCTCGTGTTCTGCGCGGGCAACGGCGACCACGTGCTGAACTACGCGGGCCGCCACGCGTGGCAGGAGCGCTTCGACTGGGCCCGCTACAACTGCTTCGCGCTCGGCCCCGGCGGGCCCGCCGCGATGGCCC
Source organism: Nonomuraea roseoviolacea subsp. carminata (assembly GCF_024172185.1). GTDB lineage: Bacteria > Actinomycetota > Actinomycetes > Streptosporangiales > Streptosporangiaceae > Nonomuraea > Nonomuraea roseoviolacea. The sequence goes on along the minus strand of NZ_JAMZEC010000001.1, from coordinate 7,695,918 downwards.
GGGCGCACAACCGCGACTGGCTGGCTCGGGTGCGCGACGGCGGGGAGCGCTCGGCCAACCCGTACTCGGCGGGCCCGATGTTCACGCTGTCCGAGCAGCCGATGGACTACGCGACGCTGGCCGGGATCTACGCGGCCGTGCGCGCCGAGGCGCGCTCGCGGGGCCTGCCGGTGCGGCTGCTGGAGTACCTGGAGCCGGGGCCCGAGTTCTGCCGCAGCGAGTGGAAGACGGTCCGGCATCCGGAAGTGGCGGCGAGCGCCGCCGACGCCGGCGGGCACCTGGTCCCGGGGGTGATCGACGTGACGGCGCCGCTCGCCGCCGACGGGCGGCGGTACGCCGCCTTCCCCGGCGGCATCCCGGCCGGGCTGCCCGCCGGGGACTTCGTGGCCGCCCAGACGGCCGCGTTCGCCGTTGACTTCGGCCTGGACGGGGTGCTGCTCGGCAACCAGTTCGGGCTGGTGGGCTTCTGGCATCCGGACAACGCGCCGCCGCCCACCCCGCAGCGCTCGGCCGGGATCGAACGGTTCTTCCTGCGGCTGCGGGAGGCCATGGGCGAGCGCCTGGTCTACTGGATGGACACCTACTGGCGGGCCGAGGTGGAGCGGTCGGCGTGGGGCATGACCGACGCCGCGTACCGGAGCCTCGACGCGATCCTGGTGAGCACGTTCGCCGTGCTCGTCGAGCGCACCGAGATCGTGCCGAACCTGCTGAGCAAGGCCGCGCTGGGCGGGCCCCGCCCGTTGCTGGGCCTCGACTTCGTGGACCCCTGGTACTGGTACCGCACCTATCTCGACGACCGCCGGACGTACCTCTACCAGCGGGAGGTGCTGGCCGGGCACGCCGCGTCGCTGGCCGGGGTCTCGTTCTTCGCCAACGACACCTTCGGCCACTTCGTGCCCGCCGCCGAGCTGGCGGACACCCTGGAGGTGCTGCGGAAGGCGGAGATCGGCTGACGCCCGGGAGGTCGCGGACCAGGCGGCGGTCAGGCGTAGACCGAGCCGGTCTCGGTGAGCAGCGCGTCCAGCACGCGCAGGGCGCGCCACGCCCGCGTGAGTCCGAAGAGCGCCGAGAACCGCACGACGGCGCGCAGCTCCTCGGGCGTGGCGCCCGCGCCGAGGGCCCGGGTCACGTGGGCGCGGAAGCTCTCGTCGAGCGTCTGGTAGAGCACGTCCACGGTCATCGTGGCGAACGCGCGCTCCCGCACGCCGATCCGCGTCATGCCGCCCCGCATCCGTGACTGCAGGGCCATGTACTCCGCGAACGGCTCGTCCAGGCCGCGCACCGCGCGCACCATCGGCGCGGGCAGCGGGGTGCCCGCGCCGTCGGCGTTCACCTCGTGGCCCTCCTCGCGGGCGCCGTCGAGCCCGCGGGCCCGCTCGATGCCGGCCAGCCGTTCGAGCGCGGAGCGGGCGGCCGGGTATCCGCTGTCGTAGGCGATGAAGCGCACCAGCTCCCGCAGATCTCCCACGGGCACGCCGTGCTCCAGTGCCGCCGTCACGTGCTCCTCGAACGGCACGCCGAGGGTCTGCTCGCAGACGTCGGCGACGAGCGACAGCAGGATCTTCTCCCTCGTGGTCAGCTCCGGGAGCTCGTCCCAGAGCGCCCGGTACGTCGCGGCGCTCATCTCCGCGAACACCGCGTCGAGTTCCTTCACCCGCACGTCGGACGGGTAGTCCATGGTGGTCCTCCATGACTGAACGGTTGTTGCGCTACGACTGTAGCCCAACACGTGTGGTCCTACAATGGGGCGTCATGGACAACAGCGGCGGGCGCGGGCGCAACCCGCGGGGCCAGGGCGAGCGGCTGCGCGAGGAGATCGTCACCACCACCGTCCGGCTGCTGGACGAGCTCGGCGACGACCAGGCGCTCTCGCTGCGGGCCGTGGCGCGCGCGGTCGGCATCGCGGCGACCTCGGTCTACATCCACTTCGACGACCGTGACGCGCTCGTGCTGGCCGCGCTGGAGCGCTTCCACGGCGACCTGGTGCGGGCCGTGGACGAGGCGGAGGCGGCGGCTCCCGACCCGGCGGGCGCCCTCCGGGCCCGCGTCCTGGTGCTCGGCGACTGGGTCCGGCGGCACCCCGGCCTGTACAAGGTGCTGCACGAGAGCACCCTCAACCAGCGCGCGGCCATGGCGTTCAAGCTGGAGCTGGCCGAGCGCACGACCGCCGCCGTGCGCCGCTGCATGGACGCCGGGCTCGCCCCGGACGGGGACGCCGCGACGGTCTCCCTCGACCTGCGCGCGGCGGTCCACGGCGCCGTCTCGATGCGCGTCAACCAGCCCGACCTGGCCTGGCCGCCGCTGGAGGAGCAGGTGGACCGGTTCCTCGCCAGGCTCGTCGGCCTCACCCCCGCCTCCGCCTGACGGGCGGGCGCAGTGCGGCGCGGCGCGGCACCGCGAACCCGAGGGCGATCATCGGCGTCGTAGGAGATGTTCCGTCGGAGGCACCAGGCCGGACAGGGGCGCGAAGGCCCGGTGCCGCGGCACGTCGAACGGGGGACTCCATGGTGCTGAGAATCCACTTCACGGGCGACGACCTCGCGCGGACGCGCGTCGCCCCCGACTGCGACGCCATGTGGGAGGTGATGCTCAGCCTCTACCGGTTACGCCGCCGCGAGGGCGCGATCGTCTTCGGCCAGTGGAAGAAGGACGCGCTGGCGAGGGTGCCCGCGGCGACCAGGATGCTGACCACGCTCGTGCCCACGCAGGGGTACGCCGTCGACTTCCTCACCCCGCGCACCGAGCCGGGCTCGATCGCGGCCGGGGCCGAGGCCCTGCGCCGGACCCCGCGCGAGCGGCTGCGCGTGGACCTGGTCGAGCTGGCCTGGCGCCATCCCGGCAGGCGGCTGCCCGGGTGGCTGGGCGGCCTGGCCGCGGGCAGCCCGCGGACGCTGGACGCCGTCGCCGGCGCGGCCGAGACCTACTTCGAGGCGTGCCTGTCGCCGTACTGGTCGCGCATCCGCGCGCAGGTGGCCCGGGAACGCGCCCACCGCGCCCGCGTGCTGGGCGAGGGCGGCTGGGAGGCGGTGTTCGCCACGCTCCACCCGTCGGCGCGGTGGAGCTTCCCGACGCTGGAGCTGTCCTATCCGGCCGACCACGACATCCATCTCAACGGCCGGGGGCTCGTGCTGCAGCCCTCGTTCTTCTGCCGGCGGACCCCGATCACCCTGCGCGACCCCGAGCTGCCGCCGGTGCTGGTCTACCCGATCGAGCACGACCCCGCCTGGGCGCACGGCGACCCGCCAGGCCGGCGCCCGGCGCTCACCGGCCTGCTGGGGCCGACCAGGGCCCAGGTGCTGGAGACCATCGCCCACGGCGACTGCACCACCGGTGAGCTCGCGCGCCGGCTCGACATCCCCGGCTCGACCGCCAGCCGCCAGGCCACCACCCTGCGCGAGGCCGGCCTGGTGGCCAGCCACCGTCTCGGCCAGGCGGTCATCCACACCGTCACCGATCTCGGCGCCGCCCTCCTCGACGGCCGCCGGCCCGGTCTGATCGCCTAGCCCGGTGGCCGGGCCGTCCGCGTGCGGAACCGGGTGCGGTAGGTCGTGGCGCTCAGCCCGTAGTAGCCCTTGAAGCGCCGCGCGAAGTGGCTCTGGTCGGCCCAGCCCACCGCCTGGGCGATCGAGGTCACCGGCTCGTCGGTGCGCAGCAGCAGGTCGGCCGCGGTCTCCACCCGCAGCCGCGCGAGGTACGCCATGGGCGGCAGCCCCGTGGCCGACTTGAACAGCCGCACCAGGTACGCGGAGCTGAGCCCGGCCGCCCCGGCCAGCTCCCCCAGGGTCCACTCCCGGGCCAGGTCGGACTCCACCATGCGCACGACCCGCATGACCGTCGGGTGGGTCAGGGCGGCCTCGGCGCCGCCCTCGTCCCGCACGGAACCGACCGTGCGGGACAGCAGGCCGAGGAAGAGCGACAGCCAGCCGATCACGTCGGCCCGGTGGCGCCGGATGCTGCCGTCCCGGAGCCGGTCGAGGTGCTCCAGGTAGCCGACCGACAGGCCGAGGTCGTGCTCGTCCAGGTGGGCGGTGAGCACGCCCCGGCGCTGCAGGGAGTGGGGGCCGGTCCAGAGCAGGTAGCCGAGCAGGGGGTCCTCGCGGGTCCACGACAGCTCGTCGCGCAGCAGGTCGGTGCCGACGCAGCAGTTGTACAGGTCGAGCCCGGCGCACCGCTCGTACCCGTGCCACACCCCCGGCCGCAGCAGCACGACGTCACCGGCGCGCAGCTCGTGCCGCCCGGACAGGGAGTGGTGGACGGCGGTGCCGCCGACCACGACGGCGATCTCCACGAAGCTGTGCGTGTGGACGGGCTCCTCGCCCTCGTGCGCGTAGCGGCGCGCGTAGGCGGGCGAGCCGTCGTCGAAGTGGAGCAGCCCGCGGGTCATCTTCAGCGGCGATCCCGTCACGTCGGCCACCCTAGCCCCGGGGCTCAGGTCAATTTCGTCCGAGTGAGATGTCTTTCGTGCTAGCCGCGAAGCCGCGCCACCTCCGATGATGCTTCGTGTCCGCGCGGCCTCCGACCCGGTACACACTCCCGCATCGACAGGCGGAGGAAGGACGATCGTGCCCACCCTGACCCCGTACGGCCTGACCTGCGAACTCCTGGAGGAACCCCTCGGGCTCGGCGAGCCCCGGCCGCGCCTGTCGTGGCGGATGGCCTCCGGCGTGCGGGGCCAGGCCCCGGCAGCGTACCGGCTGCGGGTGGCGGCGCGGCCCGAGGACCTCGACGATCCCGCGCGGCTGCTGTGGGACACCGACCTGGTCGAGCCGCCCGAGTCCCCGTACGTCCGCTACGACGGCCCCCCGCTGCAGTCCGGCACGCGCTACCACTGGCGGGTCTCGCTGTGGGACGCGACGGGCGCGCCGGCGGGCGAGGCGACGTCCTGGTTCGAGACCGGGCTGCTGCACGCCGACGACTGGAGCGCCGCCTGGATCGGTCCCGACCCGGCGCTCGTCGCCGTCGTCGACCCGCCGCGCGACGACGACCGCACCGAGCGCACCCGCCCGCTGGCGCCCTGCCCGCAGCTGCGCCGCGCGTTCCGGGTCGAGGGCGAGGTCGTGCGGGCCCGGGTGTACGTGAGCGCGCGCGGCCTGTACGAGCTGTCGATCAACGGCCGGCGGGTCGGCGACCACGAGCTCGCCCCCGGCTGGACCGACTACCACGAGCGGATCCCGTACCAGGCGCACGACGTGACGGAGCTGCTGCGCGAGGGCGAGAACGTGGTCGGCGCGACCCTCGCCGACGGCTGGTGGAGCGGCTACGTCGGCTTCGACGCCCGCCGCCAGGCCCTGCACTACGGCACGGCGCCGCAGTTCCTCGCCCAGCTCGTCGTGGACCACGCCGACGGCTCGCGCCGCGTCGTCGCCACCGACGGCGCCTGGCGCGCCGGGCGGGGCCCGGTCGTCTACGGCGACCTGCTCATGGGCGAGCGCCACGACGCGCGCCTGGTGGTGACGGGCTGGGACGCGCCCGGGTTCGACGACAGCGGCTGGGCCCCGGCCGCCGTCCTCGACCGGGACCTGTCGGCGCTGACCGCGAGCACCGACCGGCCGGTGCGCGTGGTGGCCGAGCTGCCCGCCGTGTCGGTCGCGCCGCGCGGCGGCGACCGCCACATCGCCGACCTCGGCCAGAACATGGTGGGCCGGGTCCGCCTGACCCTGCGCGGCCTGCCCCGTGGCGCCACGGTCCGGCTGCGGCACGCCGAGATGCTCGACGACGGCGAGCTGTACCTGGACAATCTGCGCACCGCCGAGGCCACCGACCACTACGTGGCGGCCGGGGAGCCGGTCGAGGTGTTCGAGCCGCGCTTCACCGTCCACGGGTTCCGGTACGTGGAGATCAGCGGCGTGCCAGGGCCGCTGCGCGCCGAGGACGTGACCGGCGTCGTGCTCATGAGCGACACGCCGGCGGCGGGCGAGTTCCACTGCTCGGACCCGATGGTGACGCAGCTCCAGGCCAACATCGTGTGGGGCCAGCGGGGCAACTTCGTCGCGGTGCCGACCGACTGCCCGCAGCGTGACGAGCGGCTCGGCTGGCTGGCCGACGCCCAGGTGTTCCTGCCGACGGCCGCGCGCAACGCCGACGTCGCCGCCTTCTTCGCCCGCTGGATGCGCGACGTGGTCGGCGCCCAGGACGCCGGCGGCGCGTTCCCCGACGTCGCCCCGAAGATCTGCGTCACCGACGCGGGCGCCCCCGCCTGGGGCGACGCCGGCGTCATCATCCCGTGGCAGCTCTACCGGCTGTACGGGGACGTGCGGGTGCTCGAACGCTCCTACGACGCGATGGCCGCCTGGGTCGAGTACGTCCGCCGGCACAACCCGGACCTGATCTGGCGCGAGCGGGTGGGCAAGCACTACGGCGACTGGCTGCAGATCGGCGTGGAGACGCCCCGGGAGGTGCTGGCCACCGCCTACTTCGCCCGCTCCGCCCAGCTCACCGCGCGGGCCGCCGCCGTGCTCGGCCGCAAGGACGACGCCGCCGCGTACGCCGAGCTGCACCGCTCGATCCGGGAGGCGTTCGCCGAGGCGTTCGTCGGGCCGGACGGCCGGGTGACCGGCGGCACCCAGACCGCCTACCTGCTCGCGCTGGCCTTCGACCTGCTGCCCGGCCACCTCGTGCCGGCCGCCGCCGCGCACCTGGCCGCCGACGTGGAGGCGCGGGGCCGGCACCTGACGACCGGCTTCCTCGGCGTGTCGCTGCTGTGCCCGGTGCTGACCGAGCACGGCCACGCCGACCTGGCGTACGCGCTGCTGCACCAGGAGGACTTCCCGTCGTGGTGCTACTCGATCCGGCACGGCGCCACCACCATCTGGGAGCGCTGGGACGGCTGGACCGAGGAGAGCGGCTTCCAGTCGGCGACCATGAACTCCTTCAACCACTACGCCCTCGGCTCCGTGGGCGACTGGCTGTACGGGCGGGTCGCCGGCATCGACCAGGACTCCGGGTCGGTCGCCTACCGGCGGCTGCTGCTGCGGCCGACCGTCGGCGGGCGGCTGAGCTGGGCGCGGGCCTGCCAGGAGACGCCGTACGGCCGCGTCGCGTGCGGCTGGCGCCTGGAGGACGGCGCCGTCGCCGTCGAGGTGTCCGTGCCGCCGGGCGCGACGGCGGTCCTGCACGTGCCCACCTCCGACGCGGCGGCCGTGCGCGAGGGCGGCCTGCCGGTCGAGGCGGCCGAGGGGGTGCGGGTGGCCGGGGAGTGGCCCGGTGTGCTGGCCGTCGAGCTGGCCTCCGGCGACTACGCCTTCACCGCGCCCTTCTGACCCACCGGACCCGCCGGACCCGCCGAGCCCGCCGGACCCTCCCGCGAACGACCAGGCCCGGAAAGCCCGGACCCGGGTGGAGAGCGCCCCTCAGCTCTCCACCCGGGCCGGGTCCGTGCGCCGCGCGGGGCTCAGCGGGCGACCGAGACGGTGCGCTTGCGGGAGGCGAACACGTCGTCCACCAGCCCGTACGTGCGCGCCTGCTCGGCCGTGAAGATGCGGTCGCGCTCCAGGTCACGCCGGATGTCGAGCACCGGCCGGCCCGTGTGCCGGGCCAGGATCTCCTCCTGCTGGTCGCGCATGCGCAGGATCTCGCGCGCGTGGATCTCCAGGTCGCTCGACTGGCCGCGCGCGCCCTCGGTGGCGGGCTGGTGGAGCAGCACCCGGGCGTGGGGCAGCGCGGCCCGCTTGCCGGGCGTGCCCGCCGCCAGCAGCACCGCCGCCGCCGACGCGGCCTCGCCGATGCAGACCGTCTGGATCTCGGGCCGGACGAACTGCATCGTGTCGTAGATGGCCGCCATCGCGGTGAACGACCCGCCCGGCGAGTTGATGTAGAGGTTGATGTCGCGGTCGGGGTCGAGCGACTCCAAGGTCAGCAGCTGCGCCATGACGTCGTTGGCGGAGGTGTCGTCGATCGGGGTGCCGAGGAAGATGATGCGGTCCTCGAAGAGCTTGGCGTAGGGGTTGCTCTCCTGCACGCCGTAGGAGGTGCGCTCGGTGAAGGACGGCAGCACGTAGCGTCCGCTCATGTCAGTTCATCCCTTCGGCGATGTGGTCGACGAAGCCGTACTCCAGGGCCTCCTGGGCGGTGAACCAGCGGTCGCGGTCGGAGTCGGCCTGGATGCGCTCCAGCGGCTGGCCCGTGTGGTGGGCGATCAGCTCGGCCAGGCGGCGCTTGGTGTGGATCATGTTCTCGGCCTGGATCTGGATGTCGGCCGCCGTGCCGCCGATGCCGCCGAGCGGCTGGTGCATGACGACGCGGGCGTTGGGCAGGGCGTAACGCTTGCCCTTGGTGCCGGCGCACAGCAGGAGCTGCCCCATGGACGCGGCGAAGCCCATGGCCACCGTCGCCACGTCGCACGGCACGAACTGCATCATGTCGTACAGCGCCATCCCGGCGGTCACGGAACCGCCCGGCGAATTGATGTAAAGGGTTATGTCGCGCTTCGGGTCCTCGGCGGCCAGCAAAAGCAGCTCCCCGCAGAGCCGATTGCAAATGTCGTCGTCGACCTCCTGGCCGAGAACCAGGATGCGTTCTTTCAGAAGACGCTGGCTGAGCTGGTCAGGCCACTGCGTGCGCGAGGTCTCCGTCATGGTTCGCCTTTCTCTCGGACTATTGGCAAACGCTAGACCCGGGCCCGCGCCATTCATCGGGGTTTTCGCTGGCGGCGCATTTCTCTCAGGGCGCATTCCTCCGAGAGCGAATATTCATCGACATATACTCGCGGATGTGAGAAAGAACCTCCCCCGCCGCTGGGCCTGCCTCATCCTGGGCGGGGCGCTGCTGATGCCGTACATGATGGCCGGGGCCCTGGTCGCCGGGCTGACCGCCGGCCGCCAGGGCGAGTTCCTGCTGCCGCTGCAGGTCGGGCTGTACGCGGCCGTGCTTCCGGTGGTGGCGGTCACCGGCCTGTTCCTGCCGGTGCGGGGGCTGGAGGTGAGCGCGGCGCAGGGGCTGCTGGGCGCGCGGGTGGAGACGCCGCCCCGCGAGGCGCGTCGCTCGTGGCAGGAGCGGCGGCGCACGGCCGCGTGGTTCACGCTGCACCTGGCCGTCGGGGGCGTGGTCAGCGGCTTCACGCTGGCGATCGTGCCGTTCACCGCCTACACGCTGGCGCTGCCGTTCTTCGGGGGGCCGACGCCGGTGCTGGGCGTCGGCGTGCGGCCGGGCTGGCCGGCGCTGGCGTGGACGCTGTCCGGGATCGTCGCGCTGGTGGCGCTGGTCCTCATGGTGGCGGGGGCGGGCGCGCTGCTGACCCGGCTGGCGCCCGTGCTGCTCGGCCCGACCCCCGGCGAGCGGCTGGCCGCGGCCGAGGAGCGGGCGCGGGTGCTGGCCGGGCGCAACCGGCTGGCCCGCGAGCTGCACGACTCGGTGGGCCACGCGCTGAGCGTGGTCACGCTGCAGGCGGCCGCCGCCGGGCGCGTGCTCGACCGCGACCGGGAGACGGCGCGGACGGCGCTGGACGCGATCGAGCGGTCGGCGCGCGCGGCCCTGGAGGACCTCGACCACGCGCTCGGGGTCCTGCGCGCCGGCGATCCGCCGGGCGGGCCCGGCGCCCCGGCCGGCCGGGCGACGCTGGACGATCTCGACACGCTCATCGCCGCGTCGGGGGCGCCGGTCGAGCGCGAGGTGGGCGACGTGTCCGGCGTTCCGGCGCCGGTCTCGCGGGAGGCGTACCGGATCGTGCAGGAGGCGCTCACCAACGCCATCAAGCACGGCCGCTCCCCGGTACGGCTGGCGGTGGCCGTGCGCGACGGCTGCCTGCGGCTGGAGGTGGCCAACCGCACCGCCGCCCCGGCGCGCGCGACCGGGCCCCGGGGCGGCCGGGGGCTGGAGGGCATGCGCGAGCGCGTCCGGCTCCTGAACGGCGACCTGGACGCCGGCCCGGCGGAAGGGGAGGGCCCGGCGGAAGGGGAGGGGTGGTGGCGGGTGAGCGCGCGGCTCCCGCTACGGTCGGCGCCATGACGGTGAGGGTCGTGATCGCCGACGACGAGGACCTGGTGCGCACCGGTCTGCGCGTCATCCTGTCCTCCGAGCCGGGCGTGGAGGTGGTGGGCGAGGCGGCCGACGGCGCGGAGGTGCTGCCCGTGGTGCGCCGCGAGCGCCCCGACGTGGTGCTCATGGACGTGCGGATGCCGGCCGTGGACGGCATCCAGGCCACCCGGCGGCTGGTGGCGCTGGACGACCCGCCGAAGGTGCTCGTCGTCACGACGTTCGAGAACGACGACTACGTCTACGACGCGCTGCGGGCCGGGGCCGACGGGTTCCTGCTCAAGCGGACCCGGCCGGACGAGCTGCTGCGCGCGGTGAAGCTCGTCGCGGCCGGCGACACGCTGCTGTTCCCGGCGGCGATCCGGGCGCTGGCCGCGCACCGGCCCGGCTCGGACGTGCCGGGCATCGACCGGCTGACCGGCCGGGAGGGCGACGTGCTGCGGCTCATGGCCCGGGGGCTGTCCAACGGCGAGATCGCGGCCGAGCTCGTCGTGGGCCAGGAGACGGTCAAGACCCACGTCGGCAACGTGCTGGCCAAGCTCGGCGCCCGCGACCGCACCCAGGCCGTCATCGCCGCGTACGAGTCGGGCTTCGTCTCCCCCGCCGACCCCCGCTGACGAGCCGGCGCCGCGCCCGACCGGCCTGCCCTCGCGGCGCCGGCCGGCGGCCGGATCAGGTGGCCGAGCTCTCCAGGATGCGGGCGGCGGGCAGCACGGTGCTCTCGGCCGCCGTCATCCCGGTCGCCGCCAGGTGCGCCTCCACCAGCCGCAGCCCCACCGCGTACCCGGCCATGTCGGGGATGCCGCGCGGCTCCCCGCCGAACAGGCGCGCCGCGGAGTCGCCCAGCACGTACGCGGGGGTGTTCATCATGCCGGGCAGGTCGATGTCCGCCATGATCCGCTCGTAGGCCCGGTCGAGCTCGGCCCCGGTGACCTTCGACGACCACGGCCCCATCGCCTCCGGCCCCGACAGCTCCCGCACGAACGCCTCGGCCAGCCCCTCGGCGACGACGTGCTCGCCGACGGTCACGGCGACCGGGTCCCACTCCACGGTGGTGTGACGGACGGCGTGGTGGAACTCGTGGACCGCGCAGTGGGCGATCCGCCCGACGACGTCGTCGGCGGGCCAGGCCAGCAGGTACAGCCAGCCGCGCGAGCCCGCCATGCCGTAGTAACCGCCGGTCACGTTCATGAGGTAGTCGTCGTCGGGGTTGCCGAGCATCAGCATGACCTGGAGCCGGTCCGGCTGCCGGACGTCCTCGAGCCGCTCGGCGGCGCGGTTCAGCTCGCGCTCGACCTGCCCGAGGACGTCCTCCTCGATCATGCGGCGGACGGCCGGCAGGTAGCGGGGGTCGTCGGCGTCGACCCGGAAGCCGTTGCCGCGGTGGTGCAGGTCGACGCTGTCGCCCGGCATGGGGATGGCCGGCCGGATCGGCGCCAGCACCTCGCGCAGCAGGTCGGGGCGGCGCTCCAGCGGCTGCTCCAGCAGCTCGGCCATGGGCGTGAGGGTGTCGTGAACGATGAACTCCATGCCGCCGGACGCTAAAGGCTGACGTCACGTCAGGCTCAAGCCGGTTTTCAGAGCTGCTGGTCCTGGCCCTGCTCCTCGCCCGGTGAGCGGCCCGGCGAGCCCTGGCCGCTCTCGCTCGGCGACGGCGTCGGCGAGGGCGAGGGCTGCTGCGGCTCGGGCGTCATCGGGCTGGGCGGCGGCGTCGGCTCGAAGTTGGTGGGCGGCAGCGGCCGGGGCAGCGGCTCGCCGTCCGACCTGCCGAACAGCAGCAGCAGGGCGATCGTCGTCAGCAACGCCACCAGCACGGCCAGCGCCAGGGCGGCCATGAGCACCCGCCTGCGGGTCTCGGTGAGCGGGGCCGGCCGCGGCGGGGGTCCGGGCAGGGCGGGCTCGCGGTCGGTCAGCCAGTACGGCACGAAGTCGGGGCCGTGCGCGGGCCCGATGAAGGTGCCCCCGACCATCACCGGCCCGAGGAACCACTCGGCCCCCGGCCGGCCCGGCAGGTACGGCACGGCCACCCACGGCGCCTGCCCGGTCTCCATGGCCAGCACCTCGGGCGCGCCCTCCAGCACGGCGGCCCGCGGCCGGGACACCCGGACGAGCCAGCCGCGCATGCCGCCGCCCCGCGCCGACGCCTCCCGCATCGTGGTCACGAAGCGCTCGCGCGCCGCCGCGTCCAGGGCGGCCCCGTGGGTCAGCACGGCCAGGGACACCGCGCGGCCGTCGGCGCCCTGCCCGAGGTACACGAAACCGGCCGGGGCCTGGTGCAGGCGCGCCTGCACGACGAACGGCCCCAGCCGCGGTGGATCGCCATACTGCAGCGGACTTGCCACGTTTGCCATGAAAGCACAGACGTGGCGTGATGCACGTTCGCGGGACGTTTGGTGGAATGGGCGTCATGAGCGTCGCCGAAGAGTTGCCAGGCGGGACGGACGCGGGCGTGCTGCGTCAGGCCCTCGACGAGGTCCGGCGGGTCATCGTCGGGCAGGAGCACATGGTCGAGAGGCTGGTCGTGGCCCTGCTCGCGCGCGGGCACTGCCTGCTGGAAGGGGTTCCCGGCGTCGCCAAGACCCTGGCCGCCTCCACCCTGGCCACCGTGGTGGGCGGCACGTTCGCCCGCATCCAGTTCACTCCCGACCTGGTGCCGAGCGACATCGTCGGCACCCGCGTGTTCCACCCGTCCAACGAGAAGTTCGACGTCGAGCTGGGCCCGGTGTTCGTCAACTTCCTGCTGGCCGACGAGATCAACCGGGCCCCGGCCAAGGTGCAGTCGGCGCTGCTGGAGGTGATGGCCGAGCGGCAGGTGACGCTGGCCGGCGTCACCCATCCGCTGCCCCGGCCGTTCATCGTGCTGGCCACCCAGAACCCGATCGAGTCCGAGGGCGTCTACCCGCTGCCGGAGGTGCAGCGCGACCGGTTCCTGTTCCGGGTGCGGGTGCCGCACCCGAGCGCGCACGAGGAGCTGGAGATCCTGCACCGCATGAGCGTCACCCCGCCCACGCCGGCGCGGGTGCTGGAGCCGGAGCGGCTGCTCGCCCTGCAGGGCGCGGCCGAGGCGGTCTCGGTGCACCAGCTCGTCGCCGACTACGTGGTACGGCTGGTCATGGCCACCCGCTCGCCGGCCGAGTACGGCCTGGCCGACCTGACCGAGACCATCGAGATCGGGGTGAGCCCGCGCGCCACCCTGGGGCTGGTCTCCGCCGGGCGGGCCCTGGCGCTGCTGCGGGGCCGCGACTACCTGCTGCCCGACGACGTGCGCGACGTGGCCGTGGACGTGATGGCGCACCGGCTCATGCTGACGTTCGACGCGCTGGCCGACGGCGTGGACCCCGAGCAGGTGGTCAGGCAGATCCTGCACGCCGTGCCCCCGCCCCTCGTCGTCTGGAACCAGAACCGGTGACTTCCAGCAGTACAGCGGAGCAGGCGCTGCGGCGTCTGGAGCTGGTGGTGACCCGCAGGCTCGACGGCCTGCTGCACGGCGCCCACCTGGGGCTGCTGCCCGGCACGGGCAGCGAGGCCGGCGACAGCCGGGTCTACGTGCCCGGCGAGGACGACGTGCGGCGCATGGACTGGGCGGTGACCGCGCGCACCACGGTGCCGCACGTGCGCGACCTGATCGCCGACCGCGAGCTGGAGACGTGGGCGCTGGCCGACCTGTCGCCGAGCATGGACTTCGGCACGGCCGACACCGACAAGCGCGACCTGGTGGTGTCGGCGATCGGCGCGATCGGGTTCCTGTCCAGCCGCATGGGCGACCGGTTCGGCGCGCTCGTGCTGCACGACGAGTACGTCCACCGCATGCCCGCCCGCACCGGCCGGCCCGCCCTGTACGGGCTGCTGCACTCGCTCATGGACGCCCCGCGCGGCCGGCCCGTGCCCGACGCGCCGGATTTGGCCGAGGGGATCGAGGTGCTGTCGGCCACCCGCAGGCGGCGCGGCATGCGGGTGGTGGTCTCCGACTTCCTCGACGCCCACCCGGAGCTGGACCCGGCGGCCGAGCGGCCCTGGGAGCGGCCCATCCGCCGCCTGGCGGCCCGCCACCAGGTGCTCGCGGTCGAGGTGATCGACCCGCGCGAGCTGGAGCTGCCCGACGTGGGCCGGGTCGCGTTCGCCGACCCCGAGACCGGGAACGTACGCGACGTGCATCTCTCACCCAAGATCCGGCAGGCGTATGCCGAGGCGGCGGCGGCGCAACGCGAGGGCACCCGGGCGGCGCTGCGCCGCGCCGGCGTCGCCCACCTCGTGCTGCGCACCGACCGCGACTGGGTGTTCGACGTGGCGCAGTTCGTGCTGCGCCAGCGCCGCATGAGCCACCTCGCGCACCGGAGATCCTCATGACCTTCCTGGCTCCCGCGTGGCTGTGGCTGTTCGCGCTGCTCGTGCTGCTGGCCGCCGGTTACGTCGCCGCGCAGTTCGCCCGGCGCCGCTACACCGTGCGCTTCACCAACCTGGCGCTGCTCGACCTCGTCGCGCCCGCCGGTCCGGGCTGGCGCCGGCACGTGGCGCCGGGGCTGTTCCTGCTGATGATGGCGCTGCTGGTGTTCGGCGCGGCCAAGCCCGCCGACCAGGTGCGCGTGCCGCGCGACCGCGCCACCATCATGATCGCGCTGGACGTGTCGCTGTCGATGGACGCCGGCGACGTGCGGCCCAACCGGATCAGCGCGGCCAAGACCGCGGCCCAGACGTTCGTCAAGGAGCTGCCCGACCGCTTCAACGTGGGCGTGGTGTCCTTCGCCCGCTCCGCGAACGTCGTCATCTCCCCCACCACCGACCACCAGGCCGTGATGACCGCCATCGGCAACCTGTCGACCCGGCCGGGCACGGCCATCGGCGAGGCGGTCTTCAACGCGCTCGACTCGGTCCGCTCGTTCGACCAGGAGGCGGTCACCGACCCGCCGCCGGCCGCGATCGTGCTGCTGTCCGACGGCGACAACACCTCGGGCCGCTCGGTCAACGAGGCCATCGACGCGGCCAAGCAGGCGCGCGTCCCCGTCTCCACGATCGCGTACGGCACGCAGGAGGGCACGGTCTCCATCGACGGCCGGCCGGTCAACGTGCCGGTGAACAAGCAGACCCTGCAGTCGCTGTCCGACGGCACCAGCGGGCGCGCCTACGCGGCCGAGTCGGGCAGCGAGCTGCGCGACGTCTACGAGCAGATCGGCACCTCGCTCGGGTTCAAGCTGGTGAACCAGGAGATCACCCAGTGGTTCATCGTGGCGGCGATCGTCGCGGGCGTGCTGGTGGCGGGCGCCGCCGTCCTGTTCGGTGCGCGGATCCCGTAACGTTCAGGCACGTGGCCCACTACTTCTCCGAACAGCCGGGAGCCGCCAGCAGGCCGGGCGCCGTCGATCTGGTGCTGCCCGACCTGCACCTGCGGCTGGAGACCGACCGGGGCGTGTTCTCGCCCGAGCGGGTCGACCTCGGCACGCGCGTCCTGCTGGAGACCGTCCCGCCCCCGCCGCGCGAGGGCGACCTGCTCGACCTGGGCTGCGGCTACGGCCCGATCGCGCTGACCATGGCCTCGCGCGCCCCGCAGGCGACGGTGTGGGCCGTCGACGTCAACCGCCGCAGCGTGGAGCTCACCGAGCGCAACGCCCGGGCCGCGGGCCTCGGCGGGGTGCGGGCCGTGCACGCCGACGAGGTGCCGGACGAGGTGACCTTCCAGGCCATCTGGTCCAACCCGGCGATCCGCATCGGCAAGCCGGCCCTGCACGCGATGCTCACCAGGTGGCTGTCGCGCCTCGCGCCCGGCGGCGTCGCCTACCTGGTCGTCCAGAAACACCTCGGCTCCGACTCCCTGCAACGCTGGCTCGGCGAGCAGGGCTGGCAGGTCTCCCGCGAGACCTCCCGGGCCGCCTACCGGATATTGAAAGTGGAAGCATGAGAAGGCAGCTGCGCCCCACCGACGTCAAACGGCTCAACCGCGCCTGGCGGCGTCAGACGGGCAACCGGCTCTCCCTGATCCTCGAGTCGGTCACCGGCCCGTTCAACGTGGGGTCGATCTTCCGGACCGCCGCGGCGTTCGGCGCCGACCAGATCTGGCTGGCCGGCAACGCCACCCCGCCGACCAACCCCAAGGCCGGCAAGACCGCCCTCGGCACCGAGCGGCTGGTCACCTGGCACGAGGCGATGCCGGCCGCCGACGCCGTCAAGGCGGCCCGCGACGACGGCTACGCGGTGCTCGCGATCGAGCTGACCGCCGGGGCCGTGCCGCTGCACCGGGCCGACCTCGGGCGCGACGTGTGCCTGGTGGTCGGCAGCGAGGACCACGGCTGCTCCCCCGCCCTGCTCGACGCCGTGGACGGCGTCTGCTACATCCCGCAGGTCGGCCGCGTCGGGTCGGTCAACGTCGCCGTGGCCGCCGCGATCGCGCTGGCCGAGGCGCGCCGCCAGGAGTGGCAGAATCTGGCTGAGTTGCCGGAGTCTCCCTGATTTTGGGGGATGCTCGCTGATTCGTAACCGTCGCTCGCATCCACATCCGCATCCACGGAAGGCATACTTCAGGACGTGCTCAGCCGTCGCTTCGCCTTTCTCGACCATCCGGGCCCGCTCGCCTTCGCCCATCGCGGGGGCGCGGCCGAGGGCGCGGAGAACTCCGCCGCGGCCTTCGAGCGGGCGGTCCGGCTGGGCTACACCTATCTGGAGACCGACGCGCGGGCCACGGCCGACGGCGTGCTGCTGGCCTTCCACGACCCGACGCTCGACCGGGTGACCGACCGGCGCGGGCGCCTGTCGGAGCTGCCGTACCGCGAGGCCGCCCGCGCCAGGATCGGCGGGGAGCACGAGATCCCGCTGCTGGAGGACCTGCTCGGCACCTGGCCGGAGGCGCGCTTCAACATCGACGTGAAGGAGGCTGGCGCCATCGCGCCGCTGGCCGACGCGATCCGGCGCACCAACTCCTACGAGCGGATCTGCCTGACGTCGTTCTCCGACGAGCGGCTGCTGATGGCCCGGGCCGCGCTCGGCCGCGAGGTCTGCTCGGCGCTCGGCCCGCGCGGCGTGGCCGCGCTGCGCGCCGCCGCCTCGACCTCCGGCTACGGCCGCCTGCTGGCCCGCCTGTCGCGGGCGGGCGTGCCCTGCGCGCAGGTGCCGATGGGCTTTCGCGGGCTGCGCGTCACCACGAGCCGCCTGGTGCGCACGGCGCACGCCATCGGCATGCAGGTGCACGTGTGGACGGTCAACGACCGGGCCCGCATGGACGGGCTGCTCGACCTCGGGGTCGACGGCATCATGACGGACGACATCACCGGCCTGCGCGACGTGCTCGACCGCCGCGGCCAGTGGCATCCCGGCCGCATGGCGGCCTGAGCAGTGCCCCGTACAGCAGCGCGCACAGCAGCCCGGACAGCGTCCTAGGAGCGACTCGACACCATGCCCGTACCCGCACCCCCCGCGGTTCCCGACGACCCCACCGCCGACTCGCCGGCCGCGCGCCGGCGCGAGCAGCGCGGCTGGTACGTCTACGACTGGGCCAACTCCGCGTTCTACACCACGATCATCTCGGTGTTCCTCGGCCCGTACCTGATCCCCGTGGCGCGCACCGCGGCCTGCGCGAAGGACTTCCCTGCGGTCGCCGCCGAGACGTGCGCGCGCGACTTCGACAAGCTGGCCGCCGCGCACCCCGGGCTCGGGTACGTGGACGTGCTGGGCGCCGACGTGCGGCCCGCGGCGTTCTTCGGGCTGACGCTGACCGTCGCGGTGTTCCTGCAGATCGTCTTCCTGCCGATCGTGGGCGCGCTGGCCGACCACACCGGCCGCAAGCGCGAGCTGCTCGGCGCGTTCGCCTACGTCGGCGCGCTGGCCACCATGGGCCTGTACTTCGTCGAGGGCGACCGCTACCTGCTCGGCGGCGCGCTGTTCGTCGTCGCCAACCTGGCCTACGGCTCGTCGGTCGTCGTGTACGACTCGTTCCTGCCGCAGATCTCCACGCCCGACGAGCGCGACGCGGTGTCCTCGCGCGGCTGGGCGATCGGCTACCTCGGCGGCGGCCTGCTGCTGGCCCTCAATCTGGTGCTCTACCTCCGGCACGAGAGCCTGGGCCTCAGCGAGGGCATGTCGGTGCGGATCAGCATGATGTCGGCCGGGCTGTGGTGGGCGACGTTCACGATCGTGCCGCTGCTGCGGCTGCGCAACCGGCCGGTGCCCGTCCACGAGGGCACGGCGCTGCGCTCGGTGGCGGGCAGCTTCCGCCAGCTCGGCCGCACGCTGGCCGAGCTGCGGCGCTACCCGCTGACCCTGCTGTTCCTGGTGGCCTACCTCGTCTACAACGACGGCATCCAGACCGTCATCGGCAACAGCGCGGCCTTCGCCTCCGAGGCGCTGAAGCTGAGCAAGACCGTGCAGATCAGCGCGATCCTCATGGTGCAGTTCGTGGCGTTCTTCGGCGCGCTGCTGCTGGGCCTGCTGGCCCGCCGGTACGGCACCAAGCGGACCGTGCTGGCCAGCCTGGTGGTCTGGACGGTCATCGTCGTCGCCGCGCTGTACGTCCAGGAGGGGCAGGCGACGCAGTTCTACCTCATGGCGCTGGCCATCGCGATCGTGCTCGGCGGCACCCAGGCGCTGTCGCGCTCGCTGTTCTCCCAGGTGATCCCGAAGGGGCGGGAGGCGGAGTACTTCAGCCTGCTGCAGATCAGCGACAAGGGCTCGGCGTTCATCGGCGCGCTGACGGTGACGATCGCGCTGCAGCTCACCAACAGCTACCGGATGGCCATGGTCTCCATGATCGTCTTCTTCGTGGTGGGCTTCGTGCTACTGGCCCTGGTCAACCTGCCCAAGGCCATCCGGGACGCGGGCAACGAGGTGCCCCACCGGATCTGACTCCCGGCCGCCGCCCGCGCCGGCCAGCGGGGCGGCGAGAACCATCGTGCCGGGCCCCTGGGCCGCGCCGGGCCCGGCGACGGGGGTGACCGTGTCGGCGTTCGCCTCGCCGCCGCAGTGGGGGCAGGTCACGACGGGGGTGAACCGCTCGCCGCAGGAGTGGACGAGCAGCGCGGGCGGCCCGCCGGGCGGCGTGGCCCAGCGGTCGCCCCAGGCCATCAGCGTGAACAGCGCGGGCACGACGTCGCGGCCCGCCTGGGTCAGCTCGTACGCGTAGCGGACCGGCCGTTCCTGGTACGGCCGGCGCTCGACCACGCCCGCCGCCACCAGATGTTCCAGCCGCCGGGTCAGCAGGTTGCGCGAGATGCCGAGGTCCTCGGCCAGTTCGTCGAACCTGCTCAGCCCGAGGAAGAGGTCGCGCAGGATCAGCGGCGTCCACGGCTCGCCGAGCACGCCGACGGCCTGGGCGATGGAGCAGTGCATCTCACCGAACCTGTTCACGGCACCAGCTTAGTGGGTTGATAAAGTGAACTTATGTCAGTTCACATTCAGGACTCACCAGTGAGGGCCTACCGCGAGGCGGGCGAGGCCAAGAACGTCGACGCGGTGATGGCGACGCTGTCGCCCCGGGTCTCCTTCCACTCCCCGCTCACCGGCTCGGCACCCTTCGAGGGGCACGCCCGGGTGCGCGACCTGTTCGCCGCGGCCCTCGGCGCGCTTTCGGACCTGCGCTACCACACCGACGTCGGCGACGAGCGGACCCGCATGGTCGCGGCCGACGCCCGGCTGGGCTCGCAGCGCCTGGAGGAGTCGGCGCTGCTGCGACTGGACGAGCACGGGCTGATCGAGGACATCACGCTGTGGATCCGGCCGCTGCCGGGCCTCACGGCTCTCATGGCGGCCCTGGGGCCCCGGCTGGCGCGGGCCGGGGGCAAGCCGGGACTGGCGGTGCTGATGGCGGCGGCCACCCAGCCGCTGGCGGCCATGACCCGCCTCGGAGACCGCACGCTCGTCCCCCTGCTGAACCGCCCCTGACACCGCCCACCAGAAGACCGGAGCACTGAAAAGAGAGCACTGCTCTTGACGAACGCCGCTCCCAGGCGAGAGCATTGCTCTCATCAAAGAGCGATGGTTTCACCTGGGAGTGGTCATGAGTCCTCGTCTCACCGCGTCGGCGCTGGCGTCCGCCGGTCTGCTGTTCCTCCTCTACCCGGCGGTCCGGCCCGCGGGCGACGACGCCGCCGCCATGGCCGCGCCCGCCTGGGTGACCGGGCATCTGGCCGCCATGCTGGGGTTCGTGCTGCTGGGCCTCGGCCTGCTCGGGCTGCGCGAGCTGCTGGGCGACCGGCTGTCCCTGCGGGCCGTGGCCGTGACCTGGGTGGGCGCCGGCCTGGCTCTCCCCTACTACGGCGCCGAGGACTTCGGGCTGCACGTGATCGCGCGCAGGTCGCTGCGCGACGGCGCGCCCGCGCTCATGGAGCTGGCCGGCGAGTTCCGGTTCCATCCCGTGCCGATGACCATGTTCGCCGCCGGGCTGGCGCTGCTCGGCGTCGGGACCGTGATGGCGGCCGTCGCGGTGCGGCGCTCGGGGGTCATGGCCGCGTGGAGCGCGGCGCCCCTCGCGCTCGGGTTCGCGCTGTTCATCCCGCAGTTCTTCGGCCCGTACCCGCTGCGGGTCGCGCACGGCGCACTCATCGCCGCCGGGGGTCTGTGGCTGGCGGCCGAGGTGTGGCGCTCGGGCCGGCGCGTGGCCGCGCGTTGAGGGGTGGGTCGCCCGCGCCTGAACATCGTCGGCCCTCTGCCGGATGCGGGCAGCTCCCACATGCGCGAACCCCGCTCTCACGGGGGCCGTCGCGCCTCTGGAGGTAACTCCTGAGCGCCCGCGCGGTTGGATCACGCCACGGGTGGGAATCCCATCACGGTATCAAGCGTTAGACACCGTGGGAGACAGACCCCCCGCGCAATGGGGGCCCTGTAGGAGGCATTCAGACATGGGCGAGCGAGCACTTCGTGGCACCCGGCTCGGGGCAACCAGCTACGAGAACGACCGTAACACGGATCTGGCCCCACGCCAGGAGGTGTCTTACACCTGTCCGAAGGGGCATCTCTTCGAGGTACCGCTCGCCGCCGAGGCTGAGATCCCCGCGACGTGGGAGTGCCGCATGTGCGGCGCCACCGCGACGCGGGTGGACGGCGAGCAGCCCGAGTCGAAGAAGACCAAGCCGCCGCGGACACACTGGGACATGCTCCTGGAGCGGCGGTCGATCGAGGACCTGGAGGAGGTGCTCAACGAGAGGCTGGCCGTCCTGCGCGCCCAGCGTCGTAAGAGCGCCTGAACTCGTCTTCACGGTGTGAGGCCCCCGGGCAGCCGCCCGGGGGCACCTTGTTGGACGCCGGTTCCCGATGACGGGGACCGGCGTTCGCCGTACCCGTGCGCCTTTCCGGGCGTCCTTTTCGCGGCGCCCTTTCGTGCTCTTCGCGGGCTCCTTTCGCGGCGTTCAGTTGCCGCAGGAGCAGTCGCACCCCTCACAGCAGTCACAGCAGTCGCATGAGCACTGGCAGCAGTCGCAGCAGCCCTCGCAACCGTCGCAGCCGTCACGCAGGTAGCAGCGGTCGTCCCAGGCGGCGTTCTTCAGCTCGCTCCACTCCGGCCGCCACAGCCCGCACGTGACGACGGTGCCCGCGGCGGCCACCGTCCGCAGCGGCCAGGCCGGGCGCCGCCGGGACGCCTTCTCGTGCCCGCCGCCGAAGGAGCGGGCCACCGCCCGCCGCACCTCCGTGCCGAGCAGCACCTCCACGAGGTGCCGCTGCTCCAGCTCCAGGTCCCGTACGGCGAGCGCGATGCCGTGCGCGGCGTCGTCGCAGAGCCGCCGCGCCTCGTCGCGGCCGGTGCCCGTGGCGGTGAGCGGGTTGAACGCGCCCCGCGCCGCGTCCTCCTCCTGGTCCTCGGCGGCGTCGAGCAGGTGGGCCAGGCGGCCGAACAGCGTGCCGATCTCGGCCAGCGCCGCGGTGTTCCCGGGACGGCCGGCGAGGACGGCCGTGTGCGCGAACGCCGCCGCGACCGCCTCCTCGGTGGGCCGGGTCAACTCCAGCAACCCGACCGCACCCCCCCTCGCGCCCACTCCCCCGCCCGGGGCCGCCTCGCGCCCTCCCCGGTCGAGCAGGGCCGTGGCGGCGCGGCGTTCCAGCGCGACCTGCCGGTCGGCCGCCGTCGCCAGCGTCGCGGTGTCGAACCCCACCTCCGCCCCGAGCCGCGCCCCGGCCGCCTCCCAGCGGGTCGCCAGGACGCGGCCCGCGACGCCCGCCGCCGGGGCCGAGTCGCCGTCGGCGGCGTGGTCGCGGAGCCGCCCGGCGGCCAGCACGAGCGACACCGAGGCGGCCAGCCGCGCCCCGCGCGCCCGGTGGTCCACGACGTCGGCCCGGCGGAACCCGCGCAACGCGCACGGGCCCGCGGTGCGGTGCGGGGAGGCGGACGGGAGCTGGGCCTCGGCGAGCACCGAGACGATCAAGGTGTCGTAGTTGGTGGCCAGCCGGGCGGCCTGGCCCTGCCCGTCCCGCAAGGTGAGGCAGAGGCCGCACAGGTGGGCGCGCCACGCGTCGCGCACGCTCGCGCAGGCATGCGTGACGCAGGGGCGGATGATTCCGAACACACAACCTCGCCGGTCTTGGAACGATCTATGCGATTGGTCGGAGGATCGTACTGCGAAACCGGCTCGGGGAGATACGGGGCGGTCGTTCCCTCGGAGGGATACGGGCGGTCGTCACCCGCACGCGTCCCCAGGAGCGGGCATGAGGCCGCCTTCGGGAGCGTGGCCGACGCGCCGCGGGACGATCGGGCGGTGGCCGTCACCGCCCCCGCGCCGTCGTGATCACCGCTGGGACGATGGCCAGCGCCAGGACGCCGCCGCCCAGAGCCAGGATCGGGTATCCGGCGGTGGCTGCGACCAGGCCCGAGGCCATGCCGCCGGTCGCGCCGGCGACGGCGACGGCGACGTCCACCAGGCCCTGGGTTCGGGCGCGGGTGGCCGGCGACACGGACTCGTTGATGATCGCGGTGCCGGTGACGAGGCCGAGGTTCCAGCCCAGGCCCAGCAGGGCCAGCGCGACGGCGTACAGGACGACGGACTCGGCCGGGGCGGTGGCGGCGACGACTCCGGCGGCGAGCAGGGCCAGTGCCGAGGCGGTGGCCGCCAGGCGGGGGCCGTACCGGTCGACGAGCCAGCCCGTCACGGGCGAGGGCAGGTACATCGCGCCGATGTGGATGGCGATGACGAGGCCGGAGGCGGCGGCGCCGTGGCCGTGTCCGTGCATGTGCACGGGGGTCATCGTCATGATCGCGACCATGACGAGCTGGGCGAAGACCATGACCAGCGTGCCGGCGGGCACACCGGAACGGCGTGCTTGCGGGTGCGGCCGGTCGGGTTCGGCCTGCGGCGTGGTGGCGCGGGACAGGAGCAGCGGGTCGGGGCGCAGCCAGACGACCAGGATCAGGGCGGCCGTCGCGTAGGCGGCGCCGGCGAGCAGGAACGGCCCGGCCAGGTACGGGACGCCGAGGGTGAGGGCGAGGTCGCCGGTGGGGGCGGCGAGGTTGGGGCCGGCCACGCCGCCCAGCGTGGTGGCGACCAGCACGGTGGACACGGCGCGGGCGCGGTGCGCGGGGGCCGCCAGGTCGGCTCCGGCGTAGCGGGCCTGGAGGTTGGTGGCGGTGCCCGCGCCGTAGACGAACATCGCGGCGAACAGCAGGACGGGGTCGCCCGCGACAGCCGCGGCGATGACGCCCGCGCTGCCGACGGCGCCGGCCAGGTAACCGGCGGCGAGGCCGGGTCGCCGGCCGCGGGCGTCGGAGATGCGCCCCACGGCGACGGCCGCCAGCGCTGAGCCGACCGTGGACAGCGCGCCGAGCAGGCCCGCGAGGCTGGTGGAGCCGAGCATGTCCTGCGCGAGCAGGGCGCCGACGGTCACGCCGGCCGCCAGCCCGGCCCCGCTGAGGACCTGGGCGGCGACCAGGACGATCAGGACGCGGCGCTGCGGCTGAAGGCGCGGCGGGTCCGCGGTCCGGGCGGGGACGACGTTCCTCACGCGCGGTCGCCCAGGTCCAGACGACCGGCCACGTCCTGATGACCGGCCACGTCCTGATGACCGGCCAGATCCGGGTGGCCGGCCTCCAGGCGGTCGGCCGGATCCGGGTGACCGGCCAGGTCCAGGCGGTCGGCCAGACCGGCGGCGGCGAAGGCGGCGACGAGGTCGTCCCGGCCCTCGGTGAAGTGCGCCCAGCCGTCGTAGTGGACGGGGATCACGCGGCGCGCGCCGAGGATCGTGCACGCTTCGGCGGCCTGCGCGCTGTCGAGGACGATCAGCGCGCCGTCGAACAGGACGGAGAAGCGCGGAGCCCCCGCGAACAGGATCGCGGTGTCGACCGGGCCGAAACGTCCGGCGATCTGCCTGACCGCGTCGAGCGAGGCGTTGTCGCCGCTGACGTAGACCGTGGGCAGACCGTCACCCGTCAGGACGAATCCGACGACCTGGCCGGTGATCTGCTCGACCTCCTCCCGAGGGCCGGGCCCGTGGACGGCGGGCACCCCCGTGACGGTGACCGTGCCGCCTCCGGGACGGTCCAGGGTGACGGACTCCCAGTCGGCCAGGCCCCTGGCCCCCTCCCCCAGGCGTCGCCCGCCGCCGGGCGTGGTGAGGGTGAGCGGGACGTCGGCGAGCAGGGCGCGGCCGGAGAGGTCGAGGTTGTCGGGGTGTTCGTCGTGCGAGAGCAGGACCACGTCGATGCGGCCGAGGTCGGCCGGTGCGGCGGCGGGAGGGGCCGTCTTCGTCAGCCCGCCGCCGGGCACCTGGTAGTGGCGGGGGGCGTCGAAGGTCGGGTCGGTCAGGAAGCGCAGGCCGCCGTACTCGAACAGGGCAGTGGGACCGCCGAGCGCGCGGACGGGGACGGGGGCGGCGATGGTGCCGGACATAGACGTAACCTCACGGATGAGAAGTGGCTTATCCGTGAAGGACGGTAGTGCCGTCTCACGGATGAACGCAAGCTGTAACATGAGACGCATGAGCGAGCCCCTGACCGCCGAGCCCGCGCTGCCGCCGGCGCCCGGCGCGGACGACTACCTCGCCCTCGACTTCGTCAACAGCGCGATCGCGCTGCCCGGAGGTCACTTCGTCGACCTCCTCGGCACGCCCGGCGCGACCAACCGGTGGCTCACGGAGCGCGGCCTCGCCCCCGAGGACGCCGGGGTGCAGGAGATGTGCGCGGCGCAGTTGCGCTCGCTGCGCGAACACCTCAGAGTGCTGTTCGCCGCCCGGTCCGGCGGCCTGCCCGCCCTGCCCGCTGCCCTGTCCGCCGTCAACGACGCGCTGAGCAGGGCCCCTTCCGCCGCCCTGCTGTACTGGGACGAGCGACGCGGCCCCTACCGCGCGGCGCCGTGCCCCACGAACGAGATCCTCGACCGCGCGCTCGCGACGATCGCGGCCAACGCGGCCGACCTCCTCACCGGCCCCGACGCCGACCGCCTGACCCCGTGCGGTTCCACCCCCTGCAACCGCTACCTGCTGCGCCACGGCCGCCGCCATTGGTGCTCCGTCCGCTGCGGCGACCGCGCCCGCGCCGCTCGCGCCTACGCCCGCCGCACCCACCCCAAGGCCGACTGACACGACCGCACCCACGGGTTCACCCGCACGGCTACGGCCGACCCAGCACGAGGTACGGCCGACCCAGCAGGGCCCGCACGGCTAGGGCCGACCCAGCACGGCCCGCACGCCGGGCTCCACGGCCGCGCGGAAGGCGGCGTCCAGCTCGGCGGGCGAAGCGGCGGTCCTCCCGTCCACCCACGCCCGCAGCAGTCCCATGAACGCCCCGACCACACAGACCACCATCAGGTCGAGCGCGGCCGACGCGCGCCCGCCCGCGGCGAGCAGGTCGTCTCTGACGAGCCCGGCGAGCACCTGTTCCCCGTACGCGTGCACCGTCCCGCCGCCATGCCGTCCCAGCAGCGCTCGCACGAGCCGCTCCTGCTCGCGCACATGCTCGAACATCGGCAGGCTGAACGCGAACAGCTCCCCCGGCCCACCGCCCGACGGAGGGCGCAGGAAGGCGAGCTCATCGAGGTTGCTGAGCAGGACGTCCTGCTTGTCGGTGAAGTGGGAGTAGAAGGTGGAGCGGCCCACGTCCGCGCGGGCGATGATGTCGGTGACGGTCACCGCCTCGTAGCCCTTCTCCAGGATCAGCGCCACGAGCGCTTCCTGGACCATGCGCCGCGTACGCCGCACTCGCCGGTCTCCGGACACTTTCCCACTCCCTGTTCAGTACGGCACAGCACGGCCGATCTGGTCGTTGACCCCGCACCATCATGAACGCATCATTCATAACCGAACAGGTTGTTCAACTTCGGGAGATACTGCCATGGGCCTGGGAAAGCTGCTGCACCACCATGACGAGCACGCCGAGGCGGGCGGCACCATCGACCGCCCCCGGATGTACGAAGCCTTCAGCTCGGTCGCGTACCTCGGCGGCCGTCGCGCCGCCTTCACGCGCGTGGCCACCGCCGCCCGGCCGAGAGCCGGGGATCGCGTCCTCGACGTCGGCTGCGGCACCGGCTACCTGAGCCGGATCCTGGCCCCGGTGGTCACGCCCAGCGGCCATGTCACCGGCCTCGACCCGTCCCCCGCCATGATCGAGTACGCCACCCGGCACGCCCCCGCCAACTGCGCCTACGTCACCGGCGAAGGGCAGGACCTGCCGTTCCCGGACGGCTCGTTCGACCTGGTCGTCTCCAGCCTGGCCGTGCACCACATACCCGTCGAGGCCCGGCCCGAGGCGCTGCGGCAGATGCTCCGCGTCCTGCGACCGGGCGGGCGGCTGCTCATCGCCGAGTTCCGGCCACCGGCCCACCCCCTGGCCCGGCACCTCGTCGGCGCCCTGTCCGGCCCGGCCATGCGGCATGACCCCCGCGACCTGCTCGGCACGCTCGTCCCGGACGCCGGGTTCCAGGTGGAGTCCGAGGGCGATCTGCCGTACCTGCTGTACTACGTCCGCGCCACCCGGCCGTAGACCTGTCGCACCAGGCGATCGATTTCCCTGGCCACCTGAGCGATGAGGCATGACACGTCAGAGCTGTCGTAACCAGGTTCGCGGACGGCCCACGAGAAGCTTTTGCTGAACATGTCCTCGGTGGCGATCGGCGCACCCCGCACAAGGATCAGCGTCGCCCGCGCCGCCTGGGCCTTGTTCATGGGGACGCCTGCCTCCCTTCGTCAGAACGGAACCGCCACATCCTCGCCTTCGCCTTCACCGGGACCCCGTTCAACCCATGCCCGGAAGAGTCCTGCGGCCCGGCCGAGCCCACGGCGTACACCTCGGTGGTCCCCGGCCGCAGGGCCAGCTTGTTCACCGAGGCCGACCAGCCGCTCGGGACCGGCAGCCGCTGCCTGGTCCAACGGCCGTCGCCGGACAGATGCCACAGCTCATCGTCAGCGGCCACCAGCCACATTCCGCCCTTGCCGTCCGGCTCGGCCTCCCGAGTGCCGAGACCCCAGACGCACTGCCAGCTTCCCTCCGCGAACCGCAGCCCGAACGACCGGTAGACGATCCATGGCTCGTTGTCGTCCCTGACCGGGCCCGCCTCCTCCCAGGAAGCTCGGCCGAACACCCAAGCGTGACCGTTGCCGAGGACAGCCACGTCGTCCCACAGCACGTAGGCGTCCTCCGGCACCCTCAACGACGGCATCCCGATCTTCTGCCAACCGCCGCCGTCCCAACGGGCAGCGGTGAAGTCGCCGACCGCCCAGATGTCCGCGCCGAAGCTCGCCAGCGCCCGGACCGGGAAGGACAGTCTGCCCGCCTCCAGGCGCCGCCGTTCCATCGCCGGGTCAGCTCGTGGTCGGCCACCCAGGGGCCACTGGAGGTGAACGACGGCCAGCCACCCTGCCCAGGGATGGTCTCGACCCGCCACCGCCCTGCCTCGTAACTCGCGGCATAACCGTCGTTGCCCCGCCTGCCGAACACCAAGGCGCGGTCCTTCGACTCGGCGGCCACGGTCTGGATCTCGGAGAGGTCCTCGGGGAACCCGACGGGGGTCCAGCTCAAGCCGTTCCAGCGCCACGGCACGTGCCGCCCGGACGTGTCCGCGTGGGCCGCCCAGATCGTCCCGTCCGCCGTCACGGTCGCGTCGATCAGCGCCGTCCCCTGCGCGCCTTCGGTCCAGAGCGTCTCCCAGCCGGACGGCGCGGCGGCAGGCTTGATCTCACGCTTCTCGCGGGGTGGTTCAGGACATGTCTCCGGGTCGGCGAAGACCGGCGTCAGCCGCCGGGTCGGCAGCGGCCCCGGGGATGTGAACGACGTGGGAGTGCGGGCGGTGTGCGTTCCGCCGCCGCAGGCCGTGGCCAGCGAGGCCAGTACGGCGAGTCCTGCGGCCATACGCCTGAGGGCGGGCGGAGTGATGCCGATCCGCGCAAAGACCGCCCGGCAGGCCGCGGGCATGGCGGGGCTCCTTCCCGGGCGCTTCTCCAGGAGCGAGTCAGGTCCCTCCGCTGTCGAGGCCACAAGATTCCATAATGGGGCTTGTGCGGCGGATCGGTTGCCTTGTCGCGCAATCCCACCACCGAAGCCACTGGTCCAGCGAGGCCAAAGGTGATCTTCTTCGGTGGCCGGCGGGATCATAGTCCCCGCGATCGTACGTCGCTCAGGGTCCACGGAGGCCGACCATGACGGAGGTGCCCGGCGAACAGCGCGCCGATCCCCTCGGGCATGAAGTTGGCGGCATGGATGGCGGCAGGGGTGAGTTCGATGCCATCCCAGAAACAACCGTTGGGCGCTGGAATGCCGGAACGCCCATCGCAACTGCGGCGTAGGTCGCCGTGGTCTACGAGATGGGCCACGAACACGTATTCATCGTGGTCGCTTGTCCGGTCGATGTGAAGGAGCGGACCGATCGTCACCTCGATGCCGCATTGCTCGTGCAGAACGCGTCGCAGAGCGTCCTCGAAGCTCACCGTGGAAGCGTGGCGACCGTGACCGCTCCGCTCCTGGCTCACCTCATGCCTTCGCCATAGTCGAACAACCCGGAAGCGAGCCGGCCCACGGACCGGGGGCCTGGGGGTCGGAAGACCCCCAGGCGGGGGTGTGGGGGCTTGCCCCCACGGAGCGCTGCCCGGAGCCCCGTGGCGCGAAGCGCCTTCCGCGAAGGACCATGCCTTTCGCCTTCGAAGCTCCCCCAGCAGGCGGGTTAGGCTTCGCGGTCCTCGCGCAGGACCTCGCCGTGGACGACCTTCCCGCCGCGCGCGGGGCCGGCCGTCCCCGCGTCGGGCGTGCCCGGGAACTGCTCCGGGAACAGTTGCGCGTACGGTGAGGCGGCGGCCATGCGCTTGACCCGGCGGTCGAAGAACCACGACCCGAGGCGGCGCATCAGCGGCCGGGTGAACGGCAGCACGCACAGGAACCCGGCGATGTCGGTGAAGAAGCCGGGGGTCAGCAGCAGCGCGCCGCCCACGAGGATGAGCGCGCCGTCGGCCAGCTCGCGGTCGGGCATGCGCCCGGACTCGAGGGCCTCCCGCAGGGCCCGCCAGGCGCGCCGGCCCTCGCGGCGCACGAGCCAGGCGCCGAGCAGGCTGTCGGCGATCAGCAGGGCCACGGTCGGCCAGCCGCCGATGACCGAGCCGACCTGGATGAGCAGCCAGATCTCCAGGACGGGGACGACCAGGAAGGCCAGGAACAGCAGGAGCCGCATCGTTTCCTCGATTTCAGCACACGCGCGTACGGAAGGAACAACGACCGGCGGGGCCGCCGCGTTCCGCGATCAGGTGCATCTCCTGCCGGAACGGCCATCAGGTCCCTTTCCCGCCGGAACGGCCATCAGGTCCGTCTCCCGCCGTAACCGGCCGCCGGAACGGGCGTCAGGTGCGTCTCCTGCTGAAGCGGGCCGGCAGGCCGGTGAAACCCCACACGGCGATCCGCCAGAACGCCTCCGTCATGATGCGCCGGCTCATCTTGCTGGTGCCGACGGTCCGTTCCACGAACGTGATCGGCACCTCGGCCACCCGCAGCCCGTGGCGCGCGGTGCGCAGGGTGAGGTCGACCTGGAAGCAGTAGCCCTGCGACTCGACGTCGGCCAGGCCGATCTTCTCGAGCGTCTCGGCCCGGTAGGCGCGAAAGCCCGCGGTCGCGTCGCGGACGGCGAGGCCCAGCATGATCCGGGTGTAGATGTTGGCGCCGCGCGAGAGCAGCTCGCGGGAGGCGGGCCAGTTGACCACCTCGCCGCCGGGCACCCAGCGCGAGCCGATGGCCAGGTCGGCGCCGCCGGCCAGCGCCTCCAGCAGCTTGGGCAGCTCCTCCGGCTGGTGGGAGCCGTCGGCGTCCATCTCGACCAGCACGTTGTAGCCCTCGCCGAGGCCCCAGCGGAACGCCTCGATGTAGGCGGCGCCGAGCCCCTCCTTGCCGGGTCGGTGCAGGACGTGGACGTGGTCGTCCTCGGCCGCGAGCGCGTCGGCGACCTCGCCGGTGCCGTCGGGGCTGTTGTCGTCCACGACGAGCAGGTGGGCCTCGGGCAGGGCGGCCCGCACCCGCTCGACGATCATCGGGACGTTGCCGCGCTCGTTGTAGGTCGGCACGATGATGAGCACTCGGCCAAGAGTCTCCACGATCAGCCCTTCCCCGTCCGGTCGCCTTGCCGCCTGCCGCGCCACACGGCGACGCCCACGGCCGCCACGCCCATCAGCGCGAGCGCCCACTCGGGCAGCGCGCCGACCCGGGTGGCGATCGTCTCGCGGGTGCGCACGGGCACCGTCACCACGTTCATGTCCGCGACGAGCTCGCGGGTACGCCAGGAGACCTTACCGTCAGGCGTGACGTACGCGGAGATCCCCGTGGTCGCGGCCGTCACGACCGCGCGGTTGTGCTCGACGGCCCGGATCTGCGACATCGCGAGCTGCTGGGGCGGCAGGTTGGACAGCGCGTAGGAGGCGTTGTTGGTCTGCACCACGATCGGGCTCGCCCCGGTGCGCACGGTGCCGCGGACGGTGCCGTCGTAGGCCACCTCGTAGCAGTTGACCGCGCCGACCGTCACGGGCCCCATCTTCAGGTCGCCCGGCCTGGTGCCGGGCACGGACTGCCGGCCGACCAGGCTCGCCCGATCCCACAGCGCGAGCACGATGTCCTTGAACGGGGTGTACTCGCCGAAGGGCACCAGGTTCTGCTTGTCGTAGTGGGCGCCGGGCCCGGTGACCGGGTCCCAGACGAGGCTGCGGGTGGCGCGCTCGGTGTCGCCGATGGCCACGACCGCGCCGACCAGGGTGGGCACGCCCACGGCCTTGACCGAGGCGTCGATGGTCGCGCGGGCGAACGCGTCGCGGTACGGGTCGATGTCGGTGGAGTTCTCCGGCAGCACGACGAGATCGGGGCGGGGCAGCCTGCCCGCCCGCACGGCCGCGGCCAGGCGCTCGGTCTCGGCGGAGTGGTTCTTCAGCACGACGGCCGGCTCGTCGCCCAGGGCGTACATGCCGCGGCCGGGCACGTTGCCCTGCACGATGCCGACGTTGACGGTGCGGCCCTCGTCGCCGGGGTGTGGCACGGCGAGCGTGAGCGCCGGCACCGCCACCGCGAGCGCGACCGGCGCCACCTTCCGCGCCGCCCCGGCCCGCGCGGGACGGGCGGCGTACGCCGGAAGGAGGTGGCTGACCACGGCGTGGGCCAGCAGCGCGCCGGACAGCACGACGGCGAACGACACGAGCGGGGCGCCGCCGAGCGCGGCGAAGCGCGTGTAGGCCGACTCGCCCTGGCTGAAGGCCAGCCGCGCCCACGGGAAGCCGCCGATGGGCACCAGCCCGCGCGCCCACTCCATGGCCAGCCACAGCCCGGCGAACCACAGCGGCCACCACCGCAGCCGGAACACCGGCGCCGCCAGGGCGGCCATCCCGGCGTAGAACAGGCTCTCCACCGCCACGAGCATCGCCCACACGTCGTCGCCGATGGTGCGCACCCAGGAGAGCGTGGGCACGAGGAAGACAGCGGCGGCCAGGTAGCCGAGCCAGGCGGCGCGGCGGGGGCGGGCGCCGTACAGGGAGGCGACGACGAGCGTGATGCCGAGCGGCGCGGTGATCCACCAGCCGAGCGGCGGGAAGGCGAGGTACAGCAGCACACCGCCCGCGGCCGCGGCGACCACCCGGGCGAGCAGGACGAGCGCGGGCTCCCGTGCGGGGCCTTCGGGCCGCCGCACGGCCCCCTCGGCGGAGCTGCCGGGGGTCGGGGTGCTCTCGGCCGGCTCGGCGGGGCTGCCGGAGGGCGGGGTGCTCGCGGGCGGCTCGGAGGCGGTGCCCGCGCGGTCGCCGGGCAGAGCGTCGGAACCGGGCGGAGCGTCGGACATGGTGTCCGCGGGGTCGGGGGACACGACGTCCGTGACGGCGCCCGTGCGGGCGGAGGCCGGGGTGGTGGGACGGGGGCGTGGGGAATCGCCGCCGGTGGGCGGTAGGCCCGTCCTTTCCTTCGCCACTCCGCCTGCTCCCCTTCCGCCGCGGGCGGTCCCCGCGGAGCCCCGCTGGTGCCCGGGGCGAAACGCGTTCTTGCCGAAACGGTACCGCTCCTGGGCGACCGTGCGGTCGCGAGGCGCGTCCCCCTCCGAGAATAGGGGTCCCAGGCAGGGGGAACAGCCCCGTGCCGGGGCGTGGCGACGGGCGGGCGGGGGGCGGATCGCGGGTGGCGAGGCTGGGAGCGGCTGGGTGATCCCCGGTCAGACGGAGCCGTGGGACCACCCGGCGCTGATGGCGATCCTGCGCACGAGAGCGGGAAGAGGGCCCGGAAACCCTTCGGACCGGACCCGTCTCGTCGGCGGCGAGCGCGGAATTCCGTTGTCTACTGGGCTACCGGGCCCGTCCCGGGTCCAACCCCCCGCCCGGCTGGGGTGCCCCGACTCGACGGACCGACGGCCCTGCACCTGGCTGTGTGGACGGAGTCACGCTCCGTCACGGACGCAGGATCCGACGATGTCAGAGACGGCCAACCGGCCAAGTCCCGTGCTGGACTGCGCAGCAAACTACCGACTCCACCTCAGATGTCAACCGTGTCCCGATCAGCGGGAACATCAAGTTTTCGCAGGTAGGACATGCTTGGCCTGCCGCCCCCAAGCGCCCTAAAGACCATTTGTCGGTAGATGTCCTTGCGGCTAGCGGCCCGCCTGTCCCCGCGCCGGCAGGCCTTCCAGCGGCTCTGGCAGCGGCTCCTCGTGGACGACGCCCAGCCGGCGCGTGGCCCGGGTCAGCGCGACGTACAGGTCGTTGAGCCCGCGCGGCGACTGGGCCACGACGCGGCCCGGCTCGGCCACGATCACCGAGTCGAACTCCAGCCCCTTGGCCTCCGCGACGCCCATGACCGCCACCGGTGCGTCGAGGGCCGCCGCTCCCCCGCTGCGGCCGGAGCCGGGCGCGACGACGACCGCGCCGTCCACGGCCCGGGAGACGGCCTCGCCGATGGCGGCCAGCAGCGCGTCGGGCGCGACGACGGCGACCTTGCCCCCCTCGGCGGCCTCCGCCTTGACCAGCTCGGGCAGCTCCGCGAGCGGCGCCGCCCACGGCCGCGCTCCGGTCTCGCGCACCGAGGCGGGCGGCTCCAGCGACGGGTCGATGGCCGCCAGCACCCGGGCGCCGACCTCCATGAGCTCGACCGGGGTGCGGTAGTTGACGGTGAGCCGCTCCTGGCGCCACCGCCCGGCCACGTACGGGTCGAGCACCTCGCCCCAGGAACGGGCGCCGGCCGCGGACCCGGTCTGGGCGACGTCGCCGACGATGGTCATCGACCGGGTCGGGACGCGCCGCATGACGGCCCGCCACGCCATCGGCGACAGTTCCTGCGCCTCGTCCACGATGACGTGCCCGTAGGCCCAGGCGCGGTCGGCGGCGGCGCGCTCGGCGGTGGTGAGGTAGGGGCCCTCGCCGCGCTGGCGCTCGGCCAGCCGTTCGGCCTCCATGACGTCGGACAGGCCGGTCAGCTCCAGCACCTCGCGCGCGTAGGCCAGCTCGGCCTCACGCTCGTGCTCCTCGGCCCGGCGGGCGGCGGCCAGCTCCTCCTCGGCCTGCAGCGCGGTGGCGCGCAGCACCTGCTCGTCGATCTCGCCGAGCAGCTCGGCGGCCTCGTCCAGCAGCGGCACGTCCGACTCGGTCCAGGGGGCGCCGCCGTCGCGGCGCAGCAGCGCGCGTTCCTCCGGGGTGAGCGCGGCGGCGGCGTGGCCCAGCCGTTCGGGCGAGCCGTACAGGCCGAGCAGCAGCCGCTGCGGGGTGAGGTACGGCCACAGCCGGTTGAGCGCGGACTTGACCGCCGGCTCGGTGCGCAGCTCCTCGCGCAGGTCGGCCAGCTCGTCCTCCTCGATGAGGCCCTTGCCGAGCTTGCGGGCGGCCTGCCGGGCGAGGGCGTTGAGCAGCGAGCGGACGAAGACCGCGCGGGCCTGGTTGTGCGGCCGGCGCGAGCGGGTGGCCTTGTTGCGGGCCGCGTCGAGCATGGCGCGGTCGATGGTCAGGGCGTGGCGGCCGAGGTCCAGCTCGATCGGCTTGCGCGGCACCCGCTGCCGGTCGCGGACCGCCCGGGCGATCACCTCCGCCATCCGCGCGTCGCCCTTGACCGCGGCGACCTCGGGCCGCTCGCGGGCGGTGGCGGTCAGGCCGGGGTAGAGCTCGCCGACCGTGGACAGCAGCACGTCGTTCTCGCCGAGAGAGGGCAGGACCTGCTCGATGTAGCGCAGGAACGTCGGGTTGGGGCCGAGGACGAGGACGCCGCGCCGCTCCAGCCGTTCGCGGTGGGTGTAGAGGAGGTAGGCGGCGCGGTGCAGGGCGACGACGGTCTTGCCGGTGCCGGGGCCGCCCTGGACGACGAGGACGCCGTTGAGGTCGGAGCGGATGACGCGGTCCTGCTCGGCCTGGATGGTGGCGACGATGTCGCGCATGCGGCCGGTGCGCTGCTCGTCGAGCGCGGCGAGCAGCGCGGCCTCGCCGTTGAGCGTGGCGCGGTCGTCGTCGCTGAGCGCGTCGAGGTCGAGCAGGTCGTCGTCGACGCCGACGACGACGCGGCCCTTGGTCTGCAGGTGCCGGCGGCGGGTGAGGCCCATCGGCGCGGCCGGGGTGGCGCGGTAGAAGGGCTGCGCGACGGGCGCGCGCCAGTCGATGAGCAGCCGGTCCTGCTCGTCGTCCGTCATGCCGAGCTTGCCGATGTAGAGGCGGCCCTCCTCGACGTGGTCGAGGCGGCCGAAGACCAGGCCCCGCTCGACCGCCCACAGCCGGGCCAGCCGGGAGGCGTACATGCCGGCGAAGGTGTCGCGTTCGGAGCGGTTCTGCATCGTTCCCACGGCACCCGTGGCCAGCACCTCCTTGAGCTGACGCTGGGTGCGGTCACGCAACGTGTCGAGCCGCTCGTAGAGGCGGGCGACGTACTCCTGCTCCCTGGCGAGCTCCGTTTGACGGGTTGCCGCCAGACCATTATTGTTGTTAATGGGACACTCCGGGCCATTCTGCTTGTTGTTGCGACAAACGACGACACTAGCACGCCTGTTGAGGCACTCCCATCTTTCCGCGCCATCCCCTCGCCCAGGTACGGTCACGGCTTGGTTGCGGCTCTTGACCAGGACCCCGCCGACTCCTTACGTTCGCATTGAGTTAGGAAAGTTTCCTAACTCCTAATGCCGAAGGAGCCCACGTGAGCGGTCCGGTCCCCGGGACCCCGAGTCTGCTGCGCGCCATCAACGACCGCGCCGCCCTGCGGGTCCTCCTGGACCGCGGGCCGCTCACCCGCCCCGAGATCGGCACCCTGACCGGCCTGTCCAAGCCGACGGCCTCCCAGCTCCTGGCCCGCCTCCAGGAGGCCGGCCTGGTCGTCCTGGACGGCGTGCGCGAGGGCCTGCCGGGCCGCACGGCCGAGGTCTACCGGATCAACCCCGCCGCCGCGTACGTGGGCGCGCTCGACGTCACCCCGGACCGCATCGAGGCGCGCGTCGCCGACATCACCGGCACCGTCGTCGGCGAGTACACCCTTCCCACGCCGCGCCGCCCCGGCGGCGAGCTGGTCGAGCGGCTCAACGCGGCCCTGGAGGGCGCGAGCCCGCCCGGCCCACTGCGCCAGGTGGTCATCGGCGTCCAGGCCGCCCTGGACCCGTCCACGGGCGCCCTGGGGTACGCCACGGCCAAGGACATGCCCGGCTGGCAGATCCCCGGCCTCGTGCCGGCGCTCTCGGAGGGGCTCGGCGTGCCCGTCGCCGTGGAGAACGACGTCAACCTCGCCGCGCTGGCCGAGCAGGCCCACGGCGCCGCCCGCGGCCATCCCGACTTCGTGCTGCTGTGGGCCGACGAGGGCATCGGCGCGGCCGTGGTGCTGGGCGGGCGGCTGCACCGCGGCGCCACGGGCGGCGCCGGCGAGGTCGGCTACATGCCCACGCCCGGCGCGCCGACGGCCCGCGAGGCGGGGCGCTACGCCAACCACGGCTACCAGGCGCTCACCGGCGGCCCCGCCGTCCTGCGGCTGCTGCGCTCGTACGGCGTGCGCGGCGCCGACTTCCGGCAGGCCATCGCCAACGCGGTACGCGCCGCCGAGTCCGCCACGGCAAGACGCGCGGCCGAGTCCGCCGCAGCACAACGCACGGCCGAGTCCGCCACGGCAAGACGCGCGGCCGAGTCCGAGGCGCGGCGGGCCGAGGACGCCCGGGCCGGCCTGCGCGACATCGCCGCCCGCCTCGCGGTGGGCCTGGCCGCGATCACCTCCGTCCTCGACCCCGGTCTCATCGTGCTGGCCGGCGGCATGGTGATGGCCGGCGGCGAGACGCTGCGCGAGCTGGTCGAGCACGAACTGCACGCCCTCACCATCCCCCGGCCGCGGCTGCGGCTGTCGTCCGTCGAGGGCGGCCCGGTGCTCGCCGGCGCCCTCGACCTCGCCCTCGACCTGGCCCGCGCCGAGGTCTTCGGCTTCACGCCGGACAACGCGCGGGCCGGCGCGACCCCGTTGTGAACTCCACCGTCCCCCCATGATCAGGAGGCACCCCCCGTGCGCATCGT
The DNA here is from genome assembly GCF_024172185.1 of Nonomuraea roseoviolacea subsp. carminata. Taxonomy (GTDB): domain Bacteria; phylum Actinomycetota; class Actinomycetes; order Streptosporangiales; family Streptosporangiaceae; genus Nonomuraea; species Nonomuraea roseoviolacea. The sequence continues at coordinate 7,659,108 of NZ_JAMZEC010000001.1, read as the reverse complement.
CCCCCTCGCGGTCGCCGGGCTCACGGCCCTGGCGCTGACCGCCTGCACCGCGGGCAAGGAGGCGGCGCCGTCGCTCGGCGCCCGCCCCGGGCCCGCCGGCTCGGCCGCGAGCTCCCTCCCGGCGGCCACCCTCGAACTGTGGCACGGATTCTCCACGCCCGCCGAGGTGAAGGCGTTCGAGGACGCCATCGCCGGATTCAACCGGAAGTTCCCCCAGATCACCGTCAAGGCCGTCAAGGGCGTCCAGGACGACCAGATCACCCAGGCCATCCGCGGCGGCAAGGCCCCCGACGTGGCGGCCTCGTTCACCACCGACAACGTCGCCCAATGGTGCAGGTCGGGATCGTTCCAGGACCTCACGCCCGTCATCGCGCAGGACGGCATCGACCTCGGCGTGCTGCCGCAGGTGGCGCGCACCTACACCGAGTACGCCGGCAAGCGCTGCACGCTGCCGCTGCTGGCCGACGCGTACGGCCTCTACTACAACAAGGCCCTGATGAAGGGGAACCCGCCGCCCAAGACGCTGTCGGAGCTGACCGCGCTCACCAAGAAGCTCACGGTGCGCGACGCGAACGGCGACATCAAGGTGGCCGGTTTCATCCCGAGCTTCCAGTACTACGAGAACTCCCCCAGCCACCTGGCCCCCATGGTGGGCGCGAAGTGGTACGACACCGACGGCACCTCGGCCATCGGCTCCGACCCGGCGTGGAAGGAGCTGCTGCGCTGGCAGAAGGACCTCGTCGACTGGTACGGCTACGACAAGCTGGAGAAGTTCCGCAAGGGCCTGGGCGACGAGTGGGGGTCCGAGCACCCGTTCCTCACCGGCAAGGTCGCCATGATCGTGGACGGCGAGTGGCGCAACGCGATGATCGCGGGCGACCCGAAGGCCAAGGACATGGACTACGGCACGGCCCCGATGCCGGTCTCCGACACCAGGCCGGAGCTGTACGGCAGCGGCTTCACCGCCGGCACCGTGATCGGCGTGCCCAAGGGCGCCAGGAACCCGCGGCAGGCGTGGGAGCTGGTCAAGTACCTCACGACCGACACCGACTCCCTGGTGACGCTGTCCAACGCGCTGCGCAACGTGCCCACGACCCGGGCCGCCATGGACTCGCCGAAGCTCACCAAGGACGCGAACTTCCAGACGTTCCTCGACATCTTCGCCCACCCGAAGACCTCGACGCTGCCGTCCGCCGTCAACAGCGTCTTCAACCAGGAGGCGCTGGCCACGTTCCTCACCAAGTGGGAGAAGGGCGCGGTGCCCGACCTGGACGCCGGCCTGAGGTCCGTGGACCGGCAGATCGACGACAAGCTCAAGCTGTCGGGGAGCTGAGCGTGGCGTCCGTCGCATCGGCCGCGCCGTCCCGGTGGCGGCGCCGCGAGGGCCTGCGCGCCCTCGTGTGGCTGTCGCCGTGGCTGGCCGGCGTGTCCGTCTTCTTCGTCTACCCGCTGCTGGCCACCGTCTACTTCTCCTTCCACCACTACGACCTGTTCACGCTGGAGTGGGCCGGCCTGGACAACTACCGCTACCTGCTGCGCGACCCCCGGGTGGTGACCTCGGCCAAGAACACGCTGTGGCTGGTGGCCGTCATGGTGCCGGTCCAGACGCTGTTCTCGCTGGGGCTGGCGCAGCTCGTGGTCCGGCTCAAGGCGGGAGTCGGCCTGTTCCGCACGATCTTCTACCTGCCGTCGCTGGTGCCGGTGGCCGCCGGGACGATCACGTTCGTGTTCCTCATGAACCCCTCGACGGGGCCGTGGAACCAGTTCCTCGCCCTGTTCGGCGTCACCGGCCCCGACTGGTTCGGCGACCCGGCCTGGTCGAAGCCGAGCCTCACGCTGCTGTCGGTGTGGAGCTGCGGCCAGATCGCGGTCATCTTCATGGCGGCGCTGCTGGACGTGCCCCGGCACCTGTACGAGGCGGCCGCGATCGACGGGGCCGGCCCGTGGCGGCAGTTCCGCAGCGTGACGCTGCCGTCGATCGCGCCGGTCCTGATGTTCTCGGCGGTCACGGGCGTCATCTACGCCGTGCAGTACTTCGCGCAGGCGATGATCGCCTCCCGGGTGGCGTCGGGCGTGACCGACTCGCCGGGCAGCACGTTCACGCCGGGCTATCCCGACGAGTCGCTGCTGACGCTGCCGCAGTGGCTGTTCCAGGCGGGCTTCCGCGACTACCAGATGGGGTACGCCTGCGTGCTGGCCCTGGTGCTGTTCGCCGCGTCGATGGTGTTCACGCTGCTCCTGCTGTGGCAGTTCCGCCGTTCCGAGGGGGCCGCATGAGCGCCACCGTGACCGCTCCGACCCGTCCCGCCGCCGCGCCGCGGCCCCGCAAGGCGGGGACCGCCGCCCGCCGCAGGCGGATGCTGGTCTGGATCGCCCAGCACGCGCTGGCGATCGTGCTCGCGCTGATGTTCCTGGCGCCCGTGGTGTTCCTGGCGCTGACCGCGCTCATGACCGACGAGCAGGCGCTGACCAGCGACCTGTGGCCCCGGACGTGGAACTGGGACAACTTCGCGACCGTGTTCGCCAAGTCGCAGCTGCTGCGCTGGACGGCCAACACGCTGCTGTACGCCGGCCTCGGCACGCTGTTCACGCTCGTGTCGTCCGTGCCGGTGGCCTACGCCCTGGCCCGCTTCCGCTTCCGGGGGCGGCAGGCGGCGTTCCTGCTCGTGGTGGCGGCCATGATGCTGCCTCCGCAGGTCGTCGCGGTGCCGGTCTACCTGGTGTGGGCGCGGCTCGGGCTGACGGACACGCTGTGGCCGCTCATCCTGCCGATGCTGTTCGGCGACGCCTTCTCCATCTTCCTGCTGCGCCAGTTCCTCGTGACGATCCCGCGCGAGTACACCGACGCGGCCCGGGTGGACGGCTGCTCCGAGCTGCGCACGCTGGTCAGCGTGATCCTGCCGATGGCCCGCCCGGCGATCGCCGCCGTCGCGCTGTTCCAGTTCTTCTACTGCTGGAACGACTACTACGGGCCGCTGCTGTACGCGGGCGTGCAGCAGGAGGGCTGGACCCTGTCGCTGGGCCTGGCCACCTTCAAGGCGTTCCACAGCGTGCAGTGGAACCTCACCATGGCCGCCACCCTGTTGGTGACGGCCCCCATCATCATCGTGTTCTTCTTCGCCCAGAGGGTCTTCATCGAGGGCGTGACGCTGACAGGAGTCAAGGGTTGAAACTCGCCGTGGTCGGGGGCGGCTCGACGTACACGCCGGAGCTCATCGACGGGTTCGCGCGGCTGCGCGACGTGCTGCCCCTCACCGAGATAGCGCTCATCGACCCCGATGAGCGGCGCCTGGGCCTGGTGGCCGGGATGGCGCGGCGCATGCTGGCGCACGCCGGGCATCCGGCGCGGGTGACGGCCGGCTCGTCGGTCGAGGAGGGCGTCGCCGGGGCGAGCGCCGTGCTGTTCCAGCTCCGGATCGGCGGTCAGGCCGCCCGCGAGGTGGACGAGACGCTGCCGCTGCGGTGCGGCTGCGTCGGACAGGAGACGACCGGCGCGGGCGGCCTGGCCAAGGCGCTGCGCACGGTCCCGGTCGTGCTGGACATCGCCGAGCGGGTGCGCCGGCACGCGCCGGACGCGTGGATCGTCGACTTCACCAACCCGGTCGGCATCGTCACCCGGGCGCTGCTCGACGCCGGACACCGCGCCATCGGCCTGTGCAACGTGGCGATCGGCCTCCAGCGGCGCGCCGCGGCGGCGCTCGGAGTCGCGCCGTCGCGCATCACGCTCGACCACGTGGGGCTCAACCACCTCACCTGGCTGCGCGCCCTGCGCCTCGACGGGGCCGACGTGCTGCCCACGCTCATCGACGCGCACCTGAAGGAGCTGGCCGAGGGGGCGGGCCTGCGTCCGGAGCTGATCCGGCGGCTCGGCGCGGTCCCGTCGTACTACCTGCGCTACTACTACGCGCACGACGAGGTGGTGGCGGAGCAGCGGACCGCGCCGCCGCGCGCCGCCGAGGTGTCCGCCGTGGAGGCGCGCCTGCTGGAGCTGTACGCCGACCCGTCGGTGGTCACCAAGCCGGAGGAGCTGGAGCGGCGGGGCGGCGCCTTCTACTCGGAGGCGGCCGTGGACCTGCTGGCCGCGCTGCTCGGCGGCCGGGAGGACGGCCCGCCCCAGGTGGTCAACGTGCGCAACGGCCGGACGCTGCCGTTCCTGCCCGAGGAGGCGGTGGTCGAGGTGCCCGCGTCCGTCACCGCCGCCGGTGCCGTGCCGCTGCCGGTGCGGCCCGTCGAGCCGCTGTACGCGGGGCTGATCGCGCACGTCTCGGCGTACGAGACGCTGGCCCTGGAGGCGGCGCTGCACGGCGGCGCCGACCGGGTGCGCGACGCCCTGCTCGCCCACCCGCTGGTCGGCCAGGACGCGGTCGCCGAGGAGCTGACCGGGCTGCTGCTGGAGGCCAACCGCGCCCACCTGCCGTGGACGGTGGGCCGGTGACCCGCCGCAGGCTCCTGCTCGCCGTGGACGGCGGCAACAGCAAGACGGACGTGGCGGTGGTCGCGGAGGACGGCGAGGTGCTGGCGACGGCGCGCTCGGGGCCGTTCCTGCCGCACAGCGCCGGGGTGGCGGCCGCGGTCGGCGAGATCGAGCGGGCCGTGCGGCAGGCGCTGGCCGCTCTGCCGCCGGGCGAGGGCGGCGGCGGGTTCGACCACGTGGCCGCCTACCTGGCGAACGCCGACCTGCCGGTCGAGGAGGAGGCGCTGGCCCGGGAGCTCGCCGCCCGGGGGCTCGGCCCGGACGTCGTGGTCCGCAACGACACGTTCGCGCTGCTGCGGGCCGGTGCGTCGGCGCCGTGGGGCGTGGCGGTGGTGTGCGGCGCCGGCATCAACGCGGTCGGCGTCTCCCCCACCGGCGAGATGGCCCGCTTCCCCGCCCTCGGCCGGATCAGCGGCGACTGGGGCGGCGGCGGGGGCCTGGGCGAGGAGGCGCTGTGGCACGCCGTGCGCGCGGAGGACGGCCGCGGCCCCGCCACCGCGCTGGCGGAGGTGGTCAAGGAGTGGGCCGGGACGGACACGGTGGAGGAGCTGGTCCTGGGCGTCCACTTCGGCCGGGTGGACGGGGCGCGGCTGCACGAGCTGGCCCCGGGGGTGTTCGCCGCCGCCGCGGCGGGCGACGCGGTGGCCGTGGAACTGGTCGAGCGGCAGGCCGCGGAGGTGGTGGTCATGGCCGAGGTGTGCCTGCGCCGTCTCGGCCTGCTGGAGACGCCGGCGGAGGTGGTGCTGGGCGGCGGGGTCCTGCGGGCGCGCGACCCGCTGCTGACGGCGCTGCTCGACGCGGGGTTCGCGGCGCGGGCGCCGCACGCCGAGGTGGTCGTGTGCGGGGTCCCGCCGATCGTGGGGGCCGCTCTGAACGGGCTGGAGCGGCTGGGGGCGACGGAGACCGCCAAGGCCCGCCTGCGCGCCCGCTACGAGCCTCAGGGGGCCGCCGGGCGCCTGGCGGGTGTCACCGGCCCGGCATGACCGGCCTGGCGGGTGTCACCGGCCCGGCATGACCGCTGTCATGCGCAACCGGTGACAGCGTGGACTGCCCCGGCCGGGCCGGGAGGATCATGCTGACGGCATGACACCTTCCTCCATCTCCCAGCCGGGGCGCGGCGCCGCAGGGGCGCGCCGCGCCGCGCGTCCTGGCCGGCGCGCCGCCGCCGGCGCCGTGGCGGGCGCGCTGGTCCTCGCCGCCGCGCTCGCCCCACCCGCCCGGGCCGCCGCCGGTCCGGACCCGGCGTCCCCCGCGCCGGCCACGACCCTCGTCCCGGCACCGACTGCGCCGACGGCGGGTCTCGACCCCGAGTCGCCGTCCCGGACCACGGCCGCGGGACTGGACCGGGCGGCGCTGCGGCGCACGCTCGACGCCGTCCACGAGGCCGGCATGTACGGCCTCTACTCGCAGGCGCGCGACGGCGGCCAGGTGTGGCGCGGCGCGTCCGGCGTCGCCGACGTGGTCACCCGCCGCCCGGCGCGGCCCGACATGCGCCACCGGGTGGGCAGCATCACCAAGACGTTCACCTCGGCGGCGATCCTCCAGCAGGTCGAACGCGGCAGGGTCGAGCTGGACGCGCCGGTGAGCCGCTACCTGCCGGGGCTGATCCCTGGGGAGCGCGGCGACCGGATCACGGTCAGGATGCTGCTCAACCACACCAGCCACATCGGCGACTACATCGCGGGCGCGTTCCCCTCGCTGCTGGAGGGCTCGCCCGCGAGCCTCGACGCCAACCGCTTCCGCCGGTTCGCGCCGGAGGAGCTCGTGCGCCTCGGGCTGGCCGCCGAGGCGACCGGCGAGCCGGGGGCGCTGCCCGGAAGGTACTCCAACACCAACTACGTCATCGCCGGCCTGCTGCTGGAGAAGGTGACCGGCGAGGACGCCGAGCGGGTCATCACCCGCGACGTCATCCGCCGGGCCGGGCTGCGCGACACGTTCTTCCCGGCCACGCCGCGCCTGCCGGCGCCGTCGTCGAAGGCGTACGAGTCGCTGTACGGGCTGATCGACCCGCCTCGTGACTACAGCGTGTACGACATGTCGTGGGCGAGCACCGCGGGGGCGCTGGTGTCGACCATGGACGACCTCAACCGGTTCTACCGGGCGCTGCTGCGCGGCGAGGTGATCGGGCCGGAGCGGCTCGCCGAGATGCGCGCGACCGTGCCGGTGCTGGCGGGCGGCGGGCAAGTGGACTACGGACTCGGCCTGTACACGGTGGAGCTGCCGTGCGGCCGGTTCTGGGGGCACGACGGGGGCGTCTTCGGCATGACGACGCAGTCACTGGTCAGCGAGGACGGCCGCCGCGAGCTGTCGTTCGGCCTGAACCTGGCGAAGTACCAGCGGATCGGCGAGGACGGCACGATCGAGCCGAGCCCGATCGACTACGCGGTGGGCGACCACATGATGGTCGCCCTGTGCGGCCAGGTCCCCCGGGCGCGCGCGGCGCAGCCCTTCCTGCCGCTCGCGGTGGACCGGATGCCGGTCCGCCGCTGACCCCGCTCAGGCCGTCGGGTGGCCGACGGCCTCCGCGGCGATCTCGGGGGCCCGGTGCTCGTACGGCGTGCTGAGAACGACCGTGGTGCGGGTGGAGACGTTGGCCGCGGCGCGGATCTGCTGGAGCAGGTCCTCCAGCGCCACGGGCGAGGCCACCCGCACCTTGAGGATGTAGCTCTCGTCGCCCGCCACGCTGTGGCACGCCTCGATCGCGGTCAGGTGGGCCAGCCGGTCGGGGGCGTCGTCCGGGGCGGCGGGGTCGATCGGCTTGATCGACACGAAGGCCGTCAGCGGCAGCCCGATCGCGTCGTGGTCGATGACGGCGGTGTAGCCGCGCACCACGCCGCGCTTCTCCAGGCGGCGCACCCGCTGGTGGACGGCGGAGACCGAGAGCCCGGTCTCCCTGGCCAGGTCGGTGAAGCTCATCCGGCCGTCCTTGGCCAGCAGCGTGACGATCCGGCGATCGATCTCCTCCATCGGTCAAAAATAGCCCGTCGAGGTCACGACATGGTCCCGACCGGGGTGGCGCCCCGGCGCATGGCGTGCTCGACGAGCGTGATGAGCACCTCGCGACCGGAGTCGCGGCGGCGGGCGTCGGTCATCACGATGGGGATCTCCGGCTCCAGGTTGAGGGCCTGGCGCACCTCGCCGACCGTGAACTCGCGGGCCCCGTCGAAGCAGTTGAGCGCCACGACGAACGGCGTGTCGCGCTGCTCGAAGTAATCGATGGCGGGGAAGCAGTCGGCCAGGCGGCGCGTGTCGGCGAGCACCACGGCGCCGAGCGCCCCCATGTTGAGGTCGTCCCAGACGAACCAGAACCGCTCCTGGCCGGGCGTGCCGAACAGGTAGAGCATGTAGTCGCCGCTGATCGTGATGCGGCCGAAGTCGAAGGCGACGGTGGTGGTGGGCTTGCCCTCGATGCCGGCCAGGTCGTCGATGTGCTGGCCGATCTGGGTGAGGATCTCCTCGGTGCGCAGTGGCCGCGTCTCGGACACGGCCGTCACCATCGTGGTCTTGCCCGCGCCGAAACCACCCGCGATCAGAATCTTGATCGCGGTGGGCAACCGCCACCGATCAGAACGACCGAAATCCATCGAGCACCGCCTGTACATCCCTTCGCGGGCAGGCCCTCGCCATGCCGCGCGCGCACAAATCCGCCCTGGGGAGCCTTGGTCGGCGGAGGCCTGTCAAGGCGCAAGAAGAGGTCGATCTACATGCCTGGCACCGGTCACCCTAGCAACGCCTCAAATTCCACTCAAGTCGCAAAGCGCCTCAGAGATCAATATGTCATACCAGAGCGCTGAGTGGGGGTTACTGACGCTCTTCGAGGGTTGGTCAGGAAGGATGTCACGACTTTCCGGCCACCCGTTAGGGCGCTCCGGATGCCGCACCGCCCGGTGGAACGGTGGCCAGCCTCCGGACGCGCGACCTGCCTCGGGCGGCGGACGTGGGGATGCGCGGTGGGGCCGCGCCCGTCCCCTCCTCGGGCGTGGCCCCACCGGCTCAGCAGGCGCCCAGCTCGCGCGCGCAGATCTCGGCGAGCGGCCGGGCGCCCAGCCGGTCGAGGAGTTCGTACGCGGCCCGCAACCGGTCCGCCGCGGCCCTCCTCCTGCCGGTACGCCGCAGCACCATGCCGAGGCCGAGAAGCGCGCGCCCCTCCTCCAGGGAGTCACCTGCGTGCCGGGCCAGCTCCAGAGCGCGGATGAGCCTGATCTCGGCGCCGGCGGGCACGTTCCGGGCACCCAGCAGCAGCCCCTCCAGCCGGGCCCGCGCCGGCCCCGAACCCGGGGAGCCGCCCCGGGCGGCCAGCTCGGCCTCCGCCTCGTCCAGGCATCCTTCCCCGATCAGCCACTCCACGAGCATCGGCCACAGCCCGGTCGCGAACGGATCCCCGTACACCGCCGCCATGTCCGGACCCGCCGTGCCGGGGGCGAGCCGCTCAGAAGTGAACGACCCGGACGCGACCGACCCCGGCACAAGCGACCCCGGCCGAAGCGACCCGGGCGCGATGGTCCCCGGCACGCGTGCACCGGGCGCGAGCAGCGTCATGGCGGCGGTCGCCAGCGCCTCGCCCCGGGTGTGGCCCATGCGGCGGGCGGCGGCGAGCGCCGCCCAGGCGTGGGCCAGGGCCCGGTCCCGCTCGCCGCGCACCGCCGGGACGGCAGCGCACACCACGCCCAGCCACGGCAGGAGCCAGCGCTGGCCGAGCCCCCGTGCCTCGGCCAGTGCCCGCTCCGCCCGCGCGGCGGCGTCGTCCCACCGCCCGTCCCGATACTCGGCCACCGCCAGCAGCGCCGCCGCGGGTAGCCGGTGATGGGGCAGCCCCGCCCGTTCCAGCGCCGTGACGGCCCCGCCCAGCACGGACAGCGCGCCGGGCACGTCGCCGTCGCGCAGCCGCGCCACGCCCGCCGCCAGCCCGTCCTCGGGCGCGCCGGCGCGGGGCCAGCCCGCCAGGGCCAGCACGTCGTACGGCCGCGCCGCCACCCCCTGGATGGGCTGCCCCACGGCCAGGTCCGCCCAGCCCGCCGCGGCGTGGAGCCGGCCCCTGACCAGGTTGAGCCAGGCGAGCTGCTCGGCCGTGTCGGCGGCGAACCCGGGCTCGCGCTCGCGCCAGGCGTCCGCCAGCAGCTCCCCCGCCCGCTCCAGGCGTCCCGCCGCCAGGGCCAGTCGCCCCAGCACGTACCGGCGGAACGGCCGCGGATCGGCGCTCGGCTCGGCGGCCAGTTCGGCCGCGCGGGTCACGTCCCCGCCGAGCAGCGTGTGCTCCAGCACGGCGGTACGCAGCTCCTCGCGCCGGGCGGGCGACTCGGACAGGCCGGCGGCGAGGTGGAGGTGGCCGGCGGCCTCGCGCCACTGGCCGTGCTGCGCCTCCTTGGCGGCCAGACCGGCCAGCTCCTCGGCGAGGGCGTCGTCGCGACCTCCGGCGGCGGCGGCGCGGTGGCGCAGGGCCGCGCCTGCGTCCGCGACGAGACGGGCGGCGGCCTGGTGCAGGCGGGCCCGCTCGGCCGGCCCCAGTGAGGCGTAGGCGGCGGCGTGGGCCAGCGGGCTCGCGAACCGCACGGTCCGTCCGGGTCCCTCCTCCAGCACCCCGGCCTCCACGGCGTTCTGCAACGCGTCGAACGCCCCTCCCCTGGGAGAACCGCCGCCGCCCGTCAGGGGACGCCGGTGCGCGCCGGCGCCCGGGCCGAGCGCCCCGCCCACGACCGCACCCTCCGGCCTGCCATGGACGGAACCGTCCGGGATGCCGGGGACGGAGCCGTCCCGTGCGCCAGGAACGGAACCGTCCAAAGCGTCAGGGACAGAGCCGTCCGAGGTGCCGGGGACGCCTCCTCCCTCCTGCGCCGGGGCGGTCGGGCCGAGGGCTGAGGCGCCGGGGGCCGTGCCGGGGCCTGGCGCCCCGGCGGGTCGTCGCGCCCCAGCGGGGCCTCGGACGGCGGCGGGACCTCGGACGGCGGCGGTGGAGACGGCGATGGCCACGTGCAGGTCGCAGGTCTCCCCCAGGACGGCGCACGCCGCCACCAGCGCCTTGGCCGCCGGGCAGCAGGCGCCCAGGCGGCGGGCGAAAGGCCGGGTGTAGGTCTCCGGGGCGGGCAGCGGCGTGCCGGTGTCGGCCAGGCGCCGGGGCGTGAGGGTGGCGAGGAGGGCGCGGGCGTGCAGGGGGTTCCCGCCGGTGTGCGCGCGCAGCCGCTCAGCGGCCCGCTCGGTCAATCCGCCGTCGGCATACGCAGCGAGCCCAGCGGCCCGCTCGGTCAGTCCGCCGTCGGCATACGCGGCGAGTCCAGCGGCCCGCTCGCTCCACCCCGCCCCGGCGTGCGCGGCGCGGGCCAGGGCGTACAGATCACCGGCCGTCAGCCCATCCAAGGCGAGACGGCGCACCGAGTCCCCCGCCAGGAAGCGTCTCAGCCCCTCCGGCAGCCACTCGTCCCCGAGGTCCCGTCCGGCGACCGCCACCAGCAGCCGGCCCCGCGGCAGGCGGCGCAGCACGTATCCCAGGGACAGCAGCGACGACCGATCCGCCCACTGGACGTCGTCCACCAGCACCACCAGCGGCCCCTCGGCCTCCAGCCGGTTGAGCTCCGCCGCCAGCGCCCGTCCCGCCCGCCACGGGTCGTCGAGCCCGGCCGCCCCGCGCACGAGCTGCCGGACGAGCCCGAACGAAAGGTCCCGCTCCCCCCGTTCGCCGCTGACGGCCAGCACCCGCGTGCCGGTGCCGGTCCGGCCGGAGCGCCCGGCCCGAGGCCCCGTACCGGCGTCGAGGCATTCCGCCAGGGCCTGGTGGAGCAGGGCGGTCTTGCCGATCCCCTCCGGACCCTCCACCGCGACGACGCGCGCGTGCCCCGCCGCGGCGGCGCGCAGCTCCGCCCGAAGCAGCGCCAGCTCGGCCGCCCGCCCCACGAAGACCGCGTCCCCCAAGACTGCGTCCCGCGGGACAGGGCCCCCCAAGACCGCGTCCCCCGAGGCAGCGTCCCCGGCGAAGACCGCGTCCCCGGCGAACGGCGCGCTCCCCCTGAACGCCGCGTTCCCGATGGACACGGTGTCCTCGGGGGACACCGCCCGCCCGACGTCCATCGCCTCTCCCCTCCGTCGCCCTCCTCTTCACGGAGCGCGGAGCGGCCCCCCTGATACATCAGGAGGGGTCGGCGTCAGCCCACGTGGACGACGGGACGCCGCTCGGCGTCGGGCTCGGCCTGCCGCAGCACCTCGCGGGTCAGCGGCGGGATGTCGCCGCCGCCGAACACCAGGTAACGCAGCAGCGCCCCGATCGGGTTGCCCTCGGCGGCCCAGTGGAAGTACACGTGCGGCATCTTGCCCGTCTGGTCGCGCAGGTACAGCAGCAGGGCGGCGATGGCGTTGGCCACGGTCGCGCTCTCCAGGCGCAGGATGCGATACCCGTGCCGCTCCTCGCCCCTCACCCTGACCTCGCTGGCGAACTCGGAGGCGTCGGGCACCGTGACCTCCAGGAACAGGATCCCCTCGGAGGGCCGCAGCCGGTGCAGCTCCCACGCCTCGCGGGCCTTGTCGATGTACTCCTTGCAGTCGCGGGCGTGCGGCTCGTTGGCGATGAGGCGCAGGTCGCCGGACTCGTTGACGAACTGCCGGGCGAGGTCGTCCAGCGTGATCTCCGTGACGCGCAGCTCGGTGGAGCGGGTCGCCCGCGAGATGAGCGAGGTGATCACGATGCCGAGCACGAACAGCAGGGCGATGACCAGGCCGTCCGGCCGCTCGATGATGTTCGCCACCAGCGCGTACGCGAAGATCAGCGTGATGACGCCGAACGGCACGGCGGCCTTGTACCTGCGGCCGACCCAGGCCGACAGGGTGACGGCGACGGCCGCCGACAGGATGAGCGCGAGCACGCCGGTGGCGTAGGCACCGCCCTGCGACTCGACGTCGGCGCCGAAGAACAGCGTGATGAGGAACGAGATCACGGTGAAGACCAGCACCATGGGCCGGGCCGCGCGCGACCAGTCGGGCGCCATGCCGTACCGGGGCAGGTAGCGCGGCACGATGTTGAGCAGACCGGCGAGCGCCGAGGCGCCGGCGAACCACAGGATGGCGATGGTGCTGAGGTCGTAGGCGGTGCCGAACCAGTCGCCGAGGTACTCGTGGGCCAGGTACGCCAGGGCGCGCCCGTTGGCCGAGCCGCCCTCGGCGAACTCCTTGGCCGGGATGAGCACGGTCGTGGCGAAGCTGGAGGTGATGAGGAACACGCTCATGATGAGCGCGGCGGTGGTCAGCAGCTTGCGCGCGCCCTTGACCCGCTGCTCCAGGTTGCCCTTGACCAGCGGCATCACGGCGACGCCGGTCTCGAAGCCGGACAGGCCGAGGGCGAGCTTGGGCATCACGTACAGCGACACGGCGACCATGGCGACCGGGCTGGCGTAGTCGGAGGCCAGCAGGTTCTGCCAGTCGGTGACCTTGGCGGGGGCGGCGAGCACGTGCCGGACGGCGGTGGCGACGACGACGACGTTCAGGACCAGGTACACGGCCACGAGCACGACGGCGATGGAGATCGCCTCGCTGAACCCGGCGAGGAACACGCCGCCGAGGCCCGCGATCAGCAGCAGCGTCACCGGGACCTGCCAGCCGGCCAGCGCCTTCGGCACGAACGGGTTGTGCAGGATGTGCGCGGTGGCGTCGGCCGCCGACAGCGTGATCGTCACGATGAACGCCGTGGCGACGAAGCCGAGCAGGAACAGCACGAGCAGCTTGCCGCGCCAGCCGGGCAGCAGCCGTTCGAGCATGGACAGCGAGCCGAGCCCGTGGGGGCTCTGCTCGGCGACGGCCCGGTACGTCGGCAGCGCGCCGAACAGGGTGAGGGCCACGAGCAGCAGCGTGGCGATGGGGCTGAGCGCGCCGGCGGCGAGGGCGGCGATGCCGGGCTGGTAGCCGAGCGTGGAGAAGTAGTCGACGCCGGTGAGGCACATGACCTGCCACCAGGCGTGCTGATGCTCGGGCGCCTCCTCGTGGTGCGGTCCGGTGGTGCGGCGATCGGAGCGCTGCAGTCCTTTCAGCAGCCACTCGCGTACCCCTGAGCCGGCCGTACTGACCACGTTCTCCCCCTGCGCGACGCGCGTCCCGCCTTGGGACGCCTTCTTGTGGTGGACAACTGTGCCACGCACCCCTGGGGTTCCGTCACTCACCCCTTCTCCTGATATGTCTGGCATGTCGGCGGACCCTTCCCGGCAGGACGGGGCGTACTCATGTCCCGCCGGGAAGGGTCCGGGCGCCGCGGATCTCCTCGGGGCCGCGCTCCGGCCTACTCCGGGGCGCGCTCCCCCGCCTCGGCGACGCCCTCCTCCGCCCACAGCCGCCGCATCTCCGGGCAGCTCGCCAGCAGCCCGGACAGCGTCCCGCGCCCGGCGACCCGGCCGCGGTCGAGGACGACGATCTCGTCGGCGCGTTCGAGGGCGGCCCGCCGGTGCGAGACCACGAGCAGCGTCGCGGGCCCGCCGCCGTCGCGGGCGGCCGTCGCCAGCCGGTCCCACAGCAGCTCCTCGGTCTCGACGTCGAGCGCGGACGACAGGTCGTCCACGACCAGCAGGTCGGGCGCCCGGACGAGCGCGCGGGCGGCGCTCGCGCGCTGCGCCTGGCCGCCGGACAGCCGGACGCCGCGCGGCCCCACGACGGTGTCCAGGCCCTCGGGCATCGCGGCGAGGTCGTCCTCCAGCGCCGCCAGGGCCAGCGCCCGCTCCAGGCCGTCGCCGGACGCGCCGAGCAGCAGGTTCTCGCGCAGCGACGCCGAGAACAGCCGGGGCACCTGACCGGCGTGGGCCACCCGGCCGGGCACCAGGAACGTCCCGGGGTCGGCGACGGGCCGGCCGTTCCAGGTGATCGTCCCGCCGTCCAGGGGGACCAGCCCGAGCAGCGCCCGTACGAGCGTCGTCTTGCCGGCGCCCACGGCGCCGGTGACCACCGTGAACGACCCGCGCCGCACCCGCAGGTCCACCTCGCGCAGCCCGGTCCCGAGCGGCCCGAGGCGGACGGTCAGGCCGCGCGCCTCCAGCACCTCCAGCGGGTCGTCGTGACGGGGCCGGGGCGCGGCGGCGGGCGGCTCCCGGTGGAACCACACGCCGCTGTCGCGCGCCAGGTCCCGGACGTCCTCGTGCGGCGCCATGAGCCGGGCGAGCCGGCCGGTGGCGACGGCGGCGTGCGGGAGCCGGGCGAGGATCCCGCCGACGACGCGTGGCAGCGCCGCCAGCCACCCGGCGTAGCTGGTGAACAGCGCCAGGTCGCCCACGGTGAATGCGCCGCTCCGCATGGCCGGCGCGGCGAGCACCAGCACCAGGCCGGCGCCGATCTCGACGGCCGCGTTCGTGACGCCGTCCAGCAGGTCGCCGGCCAGCCGGTCGCGGACGGCGGCCTCGCGCCGCGCGCGGTTGCGCGCGCGCAGCCGCTCCAGGGCCGCCTCCTCCGCGCCCGCGACCTTGATCGCGAGGACGCCGCCGAACATCTCCCCGACGTACGCGGTGACGTCCGCGCCGAGGACCCTGACCCGCTGGTGCAGCGAGCGGACCCGCCGGCGCAGCAGCCGGCTCGCCACGCCGATCACGACCATCGGCACCACCAGCGCCGCCGTGACGGCGGGGTCGATCGCCGCCATGACGCCCAGGGCGGTCCCGCCGAACAGGATCGCCCCGGCCAGCGGCACCGCCTCGTCCACCAGCTCCACCAGGTCGCTCACGTCGTCGCGCAGCCGCGCGAGCGTGTCGCCCGGGGCGCGCGGCAGCCTGGCCGCCACCGGGCCGGGGGCGGTGAGGACGGAGCGGAGCACGTTGGCGCGCAGCAGGGTCGCCGCCGCGTCCCACCAGTAGTCGCCGTACGTCCAGGCGACCACCATGGTCAGCCCGCGGGCCAGTTCCACGCCGACGAGCGCGGCGCACAGCCACAGCACCTGGTCCGGGGCGGCCGGCGCCCGGCCGCTGATGCCGTCGAAGATCTTCTGGAGCGCGAGGCCGGTGAGGACCGGCAGCACGCTGACCGGCATCCACAGCAACGCGCCGACCAGGAAGCGGCGCAGGTCGAAGCGCACCAGCCCGGCCGCCACCGTCCGCACGTCCTTCGCCGCCCCCGCCGTCCGCCCGCCCTTCGCCGCCGCCGCCGTCCGCACGCCCTTCGGTGATCCGCTCATCGGGTCACCCCCGCCAGGTCCAGGAGCCGGGAGAAGCGGCTGCCCGGGTCGGCGGCGAGCTCGGCGCGGGGGCCGTACTCGACCACCCGCCCGCGCGACATGACCGCGATCTTGTCGACCCGCGACAGCGACGACAGCCGGTGCGCGACGATCACGCCCGTGCGGCCGGCGAGCAGCCGGTCCATGCCGCGCTCGACGCGCCGCTCAGTGGCGGGGTCGAGCCGGCTGGACGCCTCGTCGAGCACCACCAGCCCCGGGTCGGCCAGGAACGCCCGGGCGAACGCCAGCAACTGCGCCTCACCGGCCGACACGCCGCGCAGCTCCGTGTCGAGGCCGTCCGGCAGCCCGGCCAGCCAGTCGCCGAGCCCGGCGTCGGCCAGCGCCCGCCGCAGCGCGTCGTCGCCGGGCGAGGGCCGGAACAGGGTGAGGTTGTCGCGGACACTCGCGTCGAACAGCCGCACGTCCTGCGTGACCGCGTACACCCGCTCGCGCAGGGAGCCCTCGTCCACCTCCCGCAGGTCCACGCCGCCGACCCGCACCGCGCCCGCCACGGGGTCGTACAGGCGCAGCGCCAGCCGCGTGATCGTGGTCTTGCCGCTGCCGGTGCGGCCCACCAGCCCGAGCGTCTCGCCCGGCGCCAGCGTCAGCGTGACGTCCGACAGCACCCGCCCGCCGCCCTCCTCGGAGGCGTCGTAGGCGAAGGCGACCCCGTCCAGCTCCAGCGCGAGCGGCCCCTCCGCCGGCAGCCGGCGGGGCCGCGCGGGCGCGGGCAGCGTGCGCCGCTCGGCCAGCAGGCCGCCGATGCGGCTGATCCCGGCGAGGGCGCCCTGGTAGTCGCGTAACCGGTCGATGAGCCGTTCGAACGGCGCCCGCACCATCACCGTGCACTGGAACACCAGGACGGCGGTGCCGACGGTGAGTGTCCCGGTGGAGCGCGCCCACGCGGCCAGGGCCAGCATGAGCGCCGTCCCGGCGGCGAACGCGACCGACGTGCCCGCCAGCAGAGCGCTGCCGATGCGATCGGCGCGGTGCTCGGCCCGGTACCAGGTGGCGGCGGTGCCGAGGAAGCGGGTGACGACGTGCTCGCCGGCGCCGTTGGCGCGGATGTCCTCGGCGCCGGCGATCCGCTCCTCCATCTCGCCGTACAGCCGCGCGCCGGCCGCCCGCGCCGCGGTGGCGGAGGGCACGGCCAGCCGCTGGGCGCGGGTCGTGGCGAGGCCGATCAGCACGCAGTACGCGAGCAGCGCGCACCCGAGCCGCGGGTCGGCCGCCAGGACGACGCCGAGCACGCCCGCCAGCAGCAGCGCGCCGCCCACGACGTCCATGAGGAACGCCACGACGAACCCCGACACGGCCACCACGTCGCCGTCCACCCGCTCGATCAGCTCGCCGGGCGTGTGCCTGCCGTGGAAGTCCATGTCGAGGCCGAGGGCGTGCCCGGCCAGGCGCTCACGGAGACGGTCGGTGCCGTCCCAGGCGAGCCGGCTCGCCAGCCGGGCGGCGGCCAGGCGGGCCGCCTGCCCGGCGACGGCCGCGGCCAGGGCGGCGAGCGCGATGAGGGTGAGCCGGCCGGTGCCCGCGCCGGCGATCGCGTCGTCGACGAAGCGGCGGGTGAGCTGGGGGCCCGCGAGCGGGAGCACGGTCATGGCGATGACGGCCGCGCCGAGCGCCAGGCCCGCCCGCCGGCCGGGCCGCATGAGCCGCAGCACCAGCCGCCGGACGTCCCTCTCCGCACGGACCCCCGTAGCGTCCGCACGGACCCTCGCGTGGTCCGCACGGACCCTCGTAGCGTCCGCGCTGATCTCCCGATCGCCCGCACGGGCCCGCCGCCCGTCACGGGCATGGGTCTTCCCGTCTCGGGCACGAACCTCCCGGTCGCGGGCACGAACGTCCCGGCCGCGGGCTCGGGCCTCCCCGTCGCGAGCGGGGGTCTCCCCGTCGTGGGCGGGGGTCTCCCCGTCGCGGGCACGGGCTTGACTGTCGCGGGCACGAACGTCCCGGCCGCGGGCACGGGCCTCCCCGTCGCGAGCGGGGGTCTCCCCGTCGTGGGCGGGGGTCTCCCCGTCGCGGGCACGGGCTTGACTGTCGCGGACAGGGCCCTTGCCTGCGGCCGCGCCGGGTCCCGTGACATGCCGATCCTCCCGGTCCTGCCGGGTCTCGGAGGTCATCGGCTACACCCTCCGCGCGACGTGCAGCAGGTACTGCTCACGGTCGAGCGGGTCGCGCCCGTCGCGCCGCCGGACCGGCGCGGGCCCCCGGACCGGCTGGTAGTGGTCGAAGGACGTCTCCAGGACGCCTTCGCCCCGGGTCAGCCCGGGCAGCTGCCGTTCCAGCCGGTGCACCTCGGCGGCCGGGACGTCGCCCGCCAGCTCGCACCACGCGCCCCGCCACGCCGTACCCCCGTGGACGGCGCGCAGCCGCCCCAGGACGGCCACCACCTGCGTGGCGGTGTCGGCCGGCACCTCCAGGTGGAAGCGGTGGACCGGCTCGCACACGACCGTCCCGGCCCGCCGCAGCGCGCTCATCAGCACCAGCGGCGTCAGGAGCCGGAAGTCGCGGGCCGTGGAGGCCGGCGAGGCGTAGCCGGAGCGCGTCATGGTGACCGCGCAGTCCACGACCTCCCAGCCGCGCAGGCCCTGCCGCAGCGTCTCGCGCACGGTGGCGCCGATCGCCTCGGCCAGCTCGCCGGCCGACTTGTAGACGTACAGCGGGAGCGTGCTCAGCGGGGCGTCCACGCGGAAGGCGACGCCCGAACCGGGCGGCGCCGGCTCGACGCGCAGCCCGACCGTGGCGACGAACGGGTTGCCGTCCTGGCCGAGCAGCTCGACGGCCTCGCCGGTGGCGGCGGGGCGTTCGACGCAGATGGTGGTGGTCTCGCGGAAGGTCACCTCCAGGCCGTAGTCGGCGGCCAGCGTCGCCTGGACGACCTCCTTCTGCACCTCGCCGTAGAGCGAGACGGAGACCTCCTGCCGCTCGTCGTCCTGGCGCAGGCCGATGAGCGGGTCCTGTTCGGCCAGCTCGGCGAGGGCCGCGTGCAGGGCGCCGCGTTCGGCGGGACTGCGGGGCACCACGACGGTCTCCAGGCTGGGTGGCGCGAACCACCCTCGCCCCGGCGCTCCCGAGGAGCCCGCGGCTCCCGAAAGCCCCGAAGATCCCGGAGAGCCCGAGAACGCCGAAACCCCCGAAGAGCCCCACGCCCCCGACGATCCCGGGTCCCTCGAAGACCTCGAAAGCGCCGCGGGACCCGAGTGCTCCGCCGGGCCCGCCGCGCGGATCTCGTCGCCGATCCGCGCCTCGGGCAGCCCCCGCACCGTCCCGATCCGCCCGGCCGTGAGCGTCGCCCGCGGCCCGGCGCCGCCCCGGTCGAAGACGCGGATCGCGGTGATCCTGCCCTCGCGCTCGTCCGGCGCGCCGGGAGGGCCGAAGCGGACCCGGTCGCGCACCCTGAACGTCCCGGACCGCGCCCGCACGTACGCGACCCGCTCCCCGGCCGGCCCCCGCTCGACCTTGAAGACGGTGCCCGACGCCGGCGCGTCCGCGTCGCCCTCGGCCGCCGGCAGCAGCTCCTCGAACCCGGCCATGAGCGCGTCCACCCCGGCGCCGGTGATCGCCGAGCCGAACAGCACCGGGTACGCCCGCGCCCGCGCCGTCTGGTCCGCGAGCGCGCGGCGCAGCCGGTCGTGGGAGAGGGCGGGCCCACCGGCGACGTAGTCGGCCAGGAGCGCGTCGTCCCGCTCGGCCAGCGTCTCGGCCAGCCCGGACAGGAACCCGGCGTCACCGGGCCCGTACGGCGCGAAGGAGGCGTCCCGCGTGCCGGCCCCGCGCACGGCGCCCAGCGGGACGGCGTCCGGGGTGAGCCGCTCGGAGACCGCCCGCAGGACCCGGGCGGGGTCCGCGCCGGAACGGTCGATCTTGTTGACGAAGATGATCGCGGGGATGCGCAGCCTGCGCAGCGTCCGCATGAGCACGCGGGTCTGCGCCTGCACCCCTTCGACGGCGGAGACGACGAGCACGGCGCCGTCGAGGACGCCGAGGGCCCGCTCCACCTCGGCGATGAAGTCGGGGTGGCCGGGCGTGTCGATGAGGTTGACCGTGACTCCACCGACTCCACCGACTCCACCGACTCCGCCGACCCCACCGGCCCCGCCGACGGCGAACGACACGACGGCGGACTTGATGGTGATGCCGCGCCGGCGTTCCAGCGCGAGCGTGTCGGTCTGCGTGTTGCCGTCATCGACGCTGCCGACCTCGTCGATGACACCGGCGGCGTGCAGCAGCCGCTCGGTCAGGCTGGTCTTACCGGCGTCTACATGCGCCAGGATCCCCAGGTTGAGCGTTCGCACGAAGCGTTCATGTCCTTCACGTAGACGAAACCTCCTGACTGGATGGACATGGACCTACGCCGCATCTCGGGCCTCCTCGCTCGCTCGACGGTCGTCGCGGGGAGTGAAACAGAGGGCGGGCCATGCGCACAACCGAATATCCGGCCGCCCGTGCGGAAGACTCGCTGTCATGAGGATCACGCTCGTCCAGGGAGACATCACCGAGCAGCGCGTCGACGCGGTCGTCAACGCGGCGAACCCGTCCCTGCTCGGCGGCGGCGGGGTGGACGGGGCCATCCACCGGCGCGGCGGCCCGGCGATCCTCGCCGAGTGCCGGCGGCTGCGCGCCACCCGGTACGCCGACGGGCTGCCGGTCGGCCAGGCGGTCGCCACGACGGCCGGCGAGCTGCCGGCCCGGTGGGTCATCCACACGGCCGGCCCGGTCTACTCCGGCCGGGAGGACCGCTCGCACCTGCTCGCCTCCTGCTACCGGGAGGCGCTGCGGGTGGCCGACGAGCTGGAGGCGGTCACCCTGGCGCTGCCCGCGGTGTCGGCGGGGATCTACGGCTGGCCCGTGGCCGACGCGGCCCGCATCGCGGTGACCACCGTGAGGGCCGCGCGCACGAGGGTGGAGGAGGCGCGGTTCGTGCTGTTCACGGCCGACGTCCACGCGGCCTTCGCCCGCGCCCTGGAGGACGCGGGCGGGTGACCCCGGCCACGCGGAGGAGCCGGCGTTCCGACCGGCAACCGCGACAGGCCCGTCAGCCGCCGGGCCCGACCGGGTTGTACGGCGCCCCGTCACCCGTCGTGGGGAGGTCGCCGCGCGGCACGACCGTCGGCGGCGGGGCGGGCATGCCGTCCCCCACCGCGGGACGCGCCCCGGTCACGGCCGCGCGCAGCGCCTCCCGGCCGACCTGGCCCACCGCGGCGGCCAGCCGCACGTAGTGGTCGCCCCGGACGACGGTGTAGTCCTGGCGGACCCCGTCGGTCCGGTACCAGCCGTCCCCGTCGCGCTCACACCGCGCGGCCCGGCGCCCGTCGCCGCCGCTCACGGGCGTGGACGCGCACACGTCATCGTCGAACGAGCCCCGGTCGACCCGCAGCTCCACGGGCTCGCCGGCGCCCTTCTCGGGGGCGTAGAGCACGCCGAACCCCTCGTCGCCGACGCCGCCGGCCGACTGCTCCAGGATCCGGTAGCCGTCCAGCTCGACGGCGTAGATGAGGTCCGGCGCGGCCCCGGAGGCACGGGCCCGGTCGACGACCTCCTGGCTGAGCGCCCCCTGCGACCCGCACGCCGCGAGCACCGCCACCGCGAGCCCCGCCGGCAGGAGCGCTCGTGCCGGGCGGGCCGGGACCCCCTTCCGGGCGCCTTTCACAGCCGCTCCTGGGCGAGGGCGCGGCCCATGACCAGCCGCCGGATCTGGTTGGCGCCCTCCACGAGCCGCGGCGCCTTGGCCTCGCGCGGGAACCGCCCGGCCGCCTCGTCGGCCGCCGCCCGGGGCGCGACCTCCCTGGCTACCGGCTCACGGGTCGGCCGGATCAGGTCGTGCGCCCCGGGGGTGGGCAGGGCACGCTCGACGGTCATCGGTGAACACTCCTCGTGCGTGCCGGGCATTCCACCTAGACGATCACCAGGTCACGAGGGGTGAGGTTCAGCCGCTCGCCGTCGTTCTCGCCGCAGACCACGATGTCCTCGATGCGGGCGCCGTGGCGGCCGGGCAGGTAGATGCCGGGCTCGACGGAGAAGGCGAAGCCGGGCTCCATCGCCTCGGTGTTGCCGGAGACGATGTAGGGGTCCTCGTGGGTCTCGATGCCGATGCCGTGGCCGGTGCGGTGGACGAAGTACTCGCCGTAGCCGGCCTCGGTGATGACCTCGCGGGCCGCGGCGTCGATCGACTCGCAGCTCACGCCGGGACGTACAGCGGCGCAGGCGGCCTCCTGCGCCCGCCGCAGCACCTCGAAGTAGGCGGCGTACTCGGCGGGCGGCTCGCCCACGCAGTAGTTGCGGGTCGAGTCGGAGCAGTAGCCGTTGTGGAGCTGGCCGCCGATGTCGACGACGACCGGCTCGCCCGGCTGGATGACGCGGTCGGACACGTCGTGGTGCGGGCTGGCGCCGTTGGGGCCGGAGGCGACGATGACGAAGTCGACCGTGGCGTGGCCGGCGGCGAGGATGGCCTCGGCGATGTCGCGGCCCACCTCGCGCTCGGTGCGGCCGGCGCGCAGGAACTCCGGCACCTGGCGGTGCACGGCGTCGATGGCCTCGCCGGCCTCGCGCAGCGCCGCCACCTCCACCGCCGACTTGCGCATCCGCAGCTCGCGCAGCACGCTGCCGGCCAGCACCTGCCGGGTGTCCGGCAGCACGTCGCGGAAGCGCAGCGACGACATGGCCCACATCCGGTCGGCGAGACCGACCGTCGCCACCCGCCCGAGCCGGTCGGCGGCGATCCGGTACGGGTCGTCGGTCTCGTCCCAGGCCACGAACTCCAGGCCGAGCCGCGCGGCGGGCGACGCCTCCGCCGCCGGCAGCTCCAGGCGCGGCACCAGCATGTACGCCTCGCCCGAGGCGGGCACCACCAGGCAGGTGAGCCGCTCCAGCGGCTTGGCGTCGTAGCCGCTCACGTACCGCAGGTCGGGACCCGGAGTGAGCAGGAGGGCGTCGATGCCGGCCTTGGCGGTGGCCTCCTGGACGGCGGCGAGACGGGACACGGGATACAGATCTGAGGACGTCACGGCCACAAATCTACTCCCGACGCCACCTCCTAAAATCCGCGAAAAGGTCTTACAACACGCCAAGCCATCGCTACCCTTCGCTCACGCCTGACCGCATAGTGTGAGGCGAATGTCCCGTTCCACTGCATTCGAGGGTGTGTCTCATGGTCGACGTCATCAGCGGCGGGCCGGGGCAGCGGCGGCGTCCGGGAGGTGCCGCCGGCGCGCCCCATCAGGGCGCTGCCGAGAAGGAGCTGCTGGCCGCGCGGCTGGCGCACGCCCAGCGGCTGGGCAACATGGGCTGGGCCGAGTGGGACCTGCGCACCGGGGAGACCGCCTGGTCCGACCAGGTGTACGTGATCTTCGGCCGTGACCCGGCCAGGGGGCCGGCGGACCTGCCGGAGCTGGCCGGCCTGGTGGAGCCGGACGACCTGCGGATGCTCGAACAGCTCCTGCTGACCGTGGTGCACGAGGCCGAGGCGGCGCAGGCCGAGATGCGCATCCGGCGCGGCGGCGAGCTGCGCAACCTGCGCGTCGTCCTGGAGCCCCTGCTGTCGGCGGGCCGGCCGGCCGACGACCTGGGCGCCGGGCTGCGGGCGGCGGCCACGGTGCGCGGCGTCCACGCGGTGTTCCAGGACATCACCGGCCGCCGCCGCGCCGAGCGCATCATGTCGGAGTCGCGTCGCCAGCTCCTGGAGGCCCGCGTCAAGGCGGCTGAGGAGCGGCACGTGATGCTGGCGCTGCGCGAGGCGATCCTGCCCGACCCGGTCGGCTGCCTGGACCTGCCGCGCACCCGCATCGCCGTACGGTACGTGCCGGCGGAGAAGACCGCGAGCCTCGGCGGCGACTGGTTCGAGGCCGCGCCCCTGCCGGACGGGCGGGTGCTCCTGGCGATCGGCGACGTGTCGGGCCACGGCCTGCCCGCGATCGCGCACATGGCCCAGCTCCGCCATGCGCTGGTCGGGCTGACGATGACCGGGCGTCCGGCCAGCGGCCTGCTGGCGCTGCTGAACGACCTGGTGATCCACCGCCTGGAGGGCACCACCGCCACGGCCGTGATCGGCCACCTGGACTCCTCGACGCGGGTGTTCAGCTGGGCGCGGGCCGGCAACCTGGCGCCCATCCTGGTGCGCGACGGCGTCGCCCGGCAGCTCGAACAGGCCAGGGGCGTGCTCCTCGGGGCGGCCGGCGACCAGGCGTACCATCTGGCGCGCGTGGAGCTGCGGGAGGGCGACCTGCTGCTGATGTTCACCGACGGGCTGGTCGAGCGGCGCAACCGCGACATCGACGAGGGCCTGGCGCTGGTACTGGCCGCCGCCGCCCGGCTGACCCGCGACGACCTGCACCTCGGCCTGGACGCGGCGCTGGACCGGCTGCTGGAGGAGATCGGCGGCCCGAACCCCGAGGACGACGCCTGCCTGCTCGCCGTCGGCATCGAGGACCGTCTCGGCGCCTGATCAGGGGCCGGGCCGCGTCATCCTGTCCCGGACGTCGGCGGTCAGCTTCTCCAGCAGCTCGGCGAGGGTGGCCCGTTCCGCCGGGGTCAGGCCCGCCACCAGGGACGCCTCGCGGCCGAGGACCGAGTCGACCGAGCGTTCGATGAGGGCGTGGCCCTCGTCGGTGAGCGACACCGCGACGCTCCTGGGCCCGGTCTCGCCGGGGCCGCGCCGGATCAGGCCCGCGCGCTCGGCCCTGGCCACCCGCTGGGAGATCGCGCCGGCCGTCACCAGCGTGCGGCGGGCCAGCTCGCGGGTGCTCAGCCGGTACGGCGGCCCGGACCGGCGGATCACCGACAGCAGGTCGAGCGTGGCCGCGTCGATCCCGGCGGCGCGCAGGACCCGGGCCCGGTCGTCGGCGAACATCTTGGCCAGCCGCCAGATGGGCGTGACGATCTCGATGGAGTCGGTCGGCGTGCCGGGGCGCTCGCGCTGCCAGGCCGCGGCGATCTCCGCGGGACTGGCCGGGGTTTGGACCATCGGGGCATCCTCCGCTACGTTTAGGGCTAAACGTACCAGTCGTGAGGAGGAATCATGGGCAGGACCGTGCTCGTCACCGGAGGTACCAGCGGCATCGGCCGGGCTGTCGCCGCCCGGTTCGCCGCCGACGGCGCCGACGTCGTCATCACCGGCCGCCACCCGGACACCGTCGAGCCCGCCGCCAAGGAGCTGGGGGTGCGCGGGCTGGCCTGCGACGCCGCCCGTCCCGACCAGGTCGCCGCCCTCGCCGAGGAGCTGGGCGGCCCGCTCGGCGTGCTCGTCAACGCCGCGGGCGGCCTGCCCGCCGGGCCGGCCGCCGGAACGCCGCCGTTGGAGGCGCTCGCCCAGGAGTGGCTGTCCAGCGTCTCCGCCAACGTCCTCACCGCCGTCCTCACCACCACCGCGGTGAGCGACCTGCTCGTCCCGGGGGGCACGGTCGTCAGCATCGGCTCGATCGGCGCCGAGCGCGGCGGCGGCTCCTACGGCGCCGCCAAGGCCGCGCTGGCCGCCTGGAACGCCACCCTCGCCGCCGCGCTCGGCCCTCGGGACGTCACCTGCAACGTCATCTCCTCCGGGTACGTCACCGGCACCAACTTCTTCGGCGACGGCATGACCGAGGAGCGCCACCGCAGGCTCGTGGAGGAGACGCTGCTCAAGCGGCCGGGCACGCCCGGCGACATCGCGGAGACCGTCTTCTTCCTCGCCTCCCCCGGCGCGCGGCACATCACGGGACAGACCATCCACGTGAACGGCGGAGCCTTCACGACCCGCTGACCGGCGCGCGGGATTGTCACTCCCGGATGCCACCATGGGGGGGTGCTGATGCTGCTCGACACCCCGTCGCTGTACTTCCGCGCCTTCTACGGCGTGCCCGACTCGGTCACCGCGCCCGACGGCATGCCCGTCAACGCGGTGCGCGGCCTCATCGACATGATCGCCACCCTGGTGCGGGCCCACTCCCCCACCCGGATGGCGGCCACGATGGACGCCGACTGGCGGCCCGCGTTCCGCGTGGCGGCCATCCCGACGTACAAGGCGCACCGGGTGGCCCAGGGCGACCGATCGGCTCGGGTCGCCCAGGGCGACGAGGAGGAGGTCCCGGACACGCTGGTGCCGCAGATCCCGGTGATCGAGCAGGTGCTCGACGCGGTCGGCATCGCCCGGCTGGAGGCGCCCGGCTTCGAGGCCGACGACGTCATCGGCACGCTCACCCATCGCGAGGACGGGCCGGTCGACATCGTGACCGGCGACCGCGACCTGTTCCAGCTCGTCGACGACGCCCGGCCGGTGCGCGTCCTCTACACCGCGCGCGGCATCCGCAACCTGCAGATCGTGGACGAGGCGTTCGTGACGGGCAAGTACGGCATCCCGGGCCGCGCCTACGCCGACTTCGCGACCCTGCGCGGCGACCCGAGCGACGGCCTGCCGGGCGTGGCCGGCGTCGGCGAGAAGACGGCCGCCTCGCTCATCACCCGCTTCGGCTCGCTGGAGGCGGTGCTCGCGGCGCTCGACGCGGGCGTCACCGAGGGGTTCCCGGCGGGCAGCCGCACCCGGCTGTCCGCCGCCCGCGACTACCTGAGCGTCGCGCCGGCCGTGGTCGAGGCGTCCTCCGACGTGCCGCTGCCGGCCGCCGACCTGGCGCTGCCGGGCAAGCCGCGCGACCCCGAGGCCCTCGTCCGCCTGGCCGACCGCTACGGCCTGGACAGCCCGCTCAACCGCCTCCTGGACGCCCTCCCCGGCTGACCGCGCGGCCCTCCCCCATCCACCCCCGCCCGTCCTTCGCCCGGCCGGTCACGCGGCACGCCGCCCCTGTCCGGCCTCCGCCCCGCTGAGCACCCCTTCCGGCCGAGCCGCCCAGCCGGTCACCCGGGCCCGCGACTTGTCGCGACCGCCCCGCGCACCTGCGCTCGGCACGCGCCCCCTCACACCGCCGCAAGCCTGATCATCCCGGCGACCGCTCCGTCCGCTCGCGCGTCGCCCGGCCGGTCACGCGGCGCATCGCCCCTGTCCGGCCTCCGCCCCGCACCAGCCTGGCCGCCGGGCGCGGCCGACGACCCCGGCGCGGCGCGGGCCGCGTGAGGGCCGGGTCAAGGGAGGGGTCAGACGGTGAGGACGATCTTGCCTGTGGGGTGCCCCTGGGCGAGGTGCTCGATCGCGGCGGCCGCCTCGGCGAGCGGGAAGGCGCGCCCGATCACCGGCCTGACCGCACCCGACTCGATGAGCCGGCCCAGCTCCGAAAGGTCGTCGGCGCCCTCCTTGGCGGTGAGGCCGCGCAGCCGCTGCTTGGTGGCGAGCTGGGCCAGGGGCCGGCGCAGCAGCGCGCGCGAGTACCCGCCGAGCAGGCCGGGGCCGTCGTGACCGCCACCCGCGATCACGAGCGTGCCGCGCGGCGTCAGGGCGCGCCGCAGCAGCGAGATCGGACGCGTCCCGGCCACGTCGATGATCACGTCGTGGCGCGGCCCGTCGCGGTCGACCTCGTCGCGGGTGTAGTCGAGGACCTCGTCGGCCCCCAGCGAGCGCACCAGGTCGGCCTTGCCCGGCCCGCACACGGCGACGACGCGCGCGCCGAGCGCCTTGGCGATCTGCACGGCGAACGTCCCGATGCCGCCCCCGGCGCCGATGACCATCACCCGCTGCCCCGGCCGCACCTGGCCGGCGTCGCGGACCGCCTGCAGCGCGGTCGTCCCCGACACGGGCACGGCCGCGGCCTCCTCGAACGACAGACCGGCGGGCTTGCGCGCCAGCAGCCGCTCGGGCGCCGCCGCGTACTCGGCGAACGAGCCGTGATCGCACGTGCCGTGCACCTCGTCGCCGGGCCGGAACCGGGTCACGCGGGAGCCGACGGCCTCCACGGTCCCGGCGAGGTCCCGGCCGCGCACGCGTTCCTTGGGGCGGCGCAGCCCGAACCCCATGAGGCGCACGGCGGGCGGCCGGCCGGTCATGAGGACCCACACGCCCGGGTCCACGCCGGCGGCGCGCACCCGGACGAGCACCTCGTCGTCGCCGACGCGCGGCGGGTCGGTCTCCTCCAGCCGGAGCACGCCGGCCGGTCCGTACACGTCCTGGACGATCGCCTTCATGACGCCCCCTCGGGCGGGTCGGGATACTGGAACACGTCGTCGAGCGGGACTCCGAAGACGCGGGCGATCAGGAAGGCCATCTCCAGGGACGGCGAGTAGCGTCCCTGCTCGATGGCGATGACGGTCTGCCTGGTCACGCCGATGCGGTCGGCCAGGTCCGCCTGGGTCATCTCGCCGTGCTCGAAGCGCAGGGCGCGGATGCGGTTCGTGACACGCGTGGGCTTCACCACTCCGGCAGGCTCCTGCGGTAGGCGGCGACCCTGGCGAAGCCGCCGAGGACGGCCGACAGCACGAAGCAGAGGTAGACCGCGTTGGCGATCCAGAACCGCTCCCAGCCGGCCATCGCCATCAGCATCGCCGCGATGGCGCCGATGGCGACGAACGCCTGGCCGACGTGGTCGCCGAAGCGGGCGATCTCCCGGTCGCGCACGTCCCTGACCCGCGACGCCCCGGGGTTCACCGCCGCCATGACGATCTCGGCCAGGATCGAGGCCGCGACGGCCCCGCCGACCGACCACAGCAGGGCCGCCTCGTACGGCGTCTCGGCGAGCGGGCGTCCGCCGGTCCCGCCCGCGATGATGACCACCGCGTACGCGGCGTAGGCCACCACGGCCACGACCAGCCTGATCCACGCGCGTTTCTCTTCGTGCGTCATCGGTCATCCTCTGCGATGTACAGAATCTTTGACATGGCCAATGTAACCCGTCTTTGACCTCATGTACAGAATCTTTTACATCCGTCCGGGGGCACGACCGGCCGGGCACGGGCCGCGCGGTAGGTTGATCGGCGTGTCGAAGACGAGCATCCAGGTCCGAGACGGTGTCCCCCAGCGCCTGGAGGACGGGTTCGCGCGCATCAGGCGCGAGGCCGACCTGCCGGCCGACTTCCCCCGAGCGGTGCTCGACGAGGCCGACTGGGTGGCCGAGGCGCCCCGCGCGCCGGGCGAGGACCTGACCGAGCTGCCGTTCGTCACCATCGACCCGCCCGGCGCCATGGACCTCGACCAGGCCGTCCACCTGGAGCGCCTCGCCGGCGGCTACCGGGTGTGGTACGCCATCGCCGACGTGGGCGCGTTCGTCCGCCCGGGCGGGGCGATCGACGCCGAGGCCCGGGACCGCGGCGAGACCGTCTACCTGCCCACCGGCAAGGTGCCGCTGCACCCCACGGTCCTGTCGGAGGGCGCGGCCAGCCTGCTGCCCGGGGCGACGCGTCCCGCGGCGGTGTGGCGGATCGACCTCGACGCCGACGGCCGCACGATCGGCGCCGACGTGCGCCGCGCCCTGGTGCGCAGCCGCGAACGCCTCGACTACGCCTACGTCCAGGCCGCCGTGGAGACCGGCACGGCCGACGGCACCCTCGGCCTGCTGGCCGAGATCGGCCCGCTGCGGCTGGAGCTGGAACGCGAGCGCGGCGGCGTCACGCTGCCCACCCCCGAGCAGGAGGTCGCGCCGGCCGGCGGCGGCTACCGGCTCGAATACCGCGTGCCGCTGCCCGCCGAGGCGTGGAACGCCCAGATCTCCCTGCTCACCGGCATGGCCGCGGCCACCATGATGCTCGACGCGGAGATCGGGCTGCTGCGCGTGCTGCCGCCGCCCCGGCCCGACGACCTGGCCAAGGTACGCCGGGTGGCGGCGGCGCTGGGCGTCGCCTGGGCCGACGACGCCACCTACGGCGAGGTCGTGCACGGGCTCGACGCCAAGAGCCCGCAGCAGGCCGCGTTCCTGCACGAGTCACGGGTGCTGCTGCGCGGCTCCGGCTACGTCGCCTTCGACGGCGCCCCTCCTCCGATGGCCGACCACGCCGCGGTGGGCGCGCCGTACGCGCACGTGACGGCGCCGCTGCGGCGCCTGGCCGACCGCTACGCCACCGAGGTGTGCCTGGCGGTCGCGGCGGGCGAGCCGGTGCCCGAGGACGTCGCCCGCGCCCTGCCGGAGCTGCCGCCCCTCATGACGGCCGCGGGCCGGCGCGGCAGCACGGTGGAGCGGGCCTGCGTGGACCTGGTGGAGGCGTTCCTGCTGCGCGACAGCATCGGGGAGGCGTTCGAGGCCGCGGTGATCGACGTGTCGGCGGACGGCCGGGGCGGGCAGGTCCAGCTCGTGGAGCCGGCCGTGATCGCCCGCTGCGACGGCGCCCTGCCGCTCGGCGAGAAGGTCACGGTCCGCCTCGTCCAGGCGGACCCCGCCACCCGCGAGGTCCGCTTCGCCCTGGCCTGACGGCGGCTCGCGGGCCCGGGCACGGCTGTGGCCGCGACCCGGGTGGACGGGCCGCGGCCGCAGGGGCACGGGTCACTTCTTCAGGACGCTCCAGCCCGCCCCCACCCCCATGAGGTGCAGGGCGACGCAGAGGAGCCCGGCCAGCCCGAGCGTGGTGACCGTCAGGACGCCGCCCACGGACAGCCCCGCGAGGGCGAAGATCAGGGCGAGCAGGAAGAACACGGCTGCGGCGACGGCGAACATGGCAACCTCCGGGAGGTCCGACGGACGCCGGGGATCCGAGCCGGGGCTTGGCCTCAGCGCGGTGCGTCCGAAGCGTTACGGGCTTTCCGACATGGGGATGTCCGCGGGGTTCGGGCAGGAAACTGGCCCGGCGGTGACGTTGCGTAGACCGCCGATGACAACATCTTGACCGGCCGGTCAGTCCGCGCCCGGGGAGACGTCCTCGCCCCCGCCGGAACTCCAGCCCCGAAGGGGCCCGCCCTCGCAGACGGACGCATCCTCGAAGACAGGCGCCGCCCCGATTCCGGACGCGCCTGCCAAGGTGGCCGCGTCTCTCGTAGGTGGGCGCGGCCCGCGAAAGCCGCGCGGCGCCCTAGTTGACCGACGAGTACGCCACCACGCCGCGCCGCATCCCGTCGATCGCCTTGGACGCCGTCTGCCTGATCTTGCTGTTGGGCGGCGCCGCGTTGCCGAGCTGCCCGAGCAGGTCCATGAGCTGCTTGATCCACCGGACGAAGTCGCCGGCCGCCAGCTCGTTGCCGTTGACGCCGTCCATGAGCACCGCGTCCAGCGTGTGCCCCTTGGTCCAGCGGAACGCCGCCCACGCGAACCCCAGGTCGGGCTCGCGGATGGTGTCGAGGCCGTGGTCGGACTCGATGCCCTCCAGCTCCGCCCACAGCCGCACCATCGCCGTCAGCGCGTCCTGCGCCCGCCCGGCCGGGATCTTCGGGCGGCGGGCGTCGTCGGACTGCCGCGACTCGAACACCAGCGCCGACACGCACGCCGCCAGCTCGGCCGGCTCCAGGTTCTCCCACAGCCCGCTGCGCAGGCACTCGGCCGTCAGCAGGTCGAGCTCGGTGTAGAGGCGGCCCAGGCGGCGGCCCTCGTCGGTGACGGTCTCCTCCTGCAGGTAGCCGAGCTGCTCCAGCACCGCGCAGATGCGGTCGAAGGTGCGCGAGATGACGTGGGAGCGCCCCTCGACGCGCCGCCGCAGCCCCTCGGTCTCGCGCAGCAGCTTGTAGTAGCGCTCGGCCCAGCGGGCGTGGTCCTCGCGCTCGTCGCAGCCGTGGCACGCGTGCTGCCGGATGCGCCGCCGCAGCTCGTTGACCTCGTCGTCCTCCACGCTGTGGTCGCGCGCCCTGGGCGGCTTGCCCAGGTCACGGTCGCCGATCTTGGCGAGCAGCGTGGAGACGAGGTTGGCGCGCTCCTTGGGCGAGCGGCCGTTGAAGTTCTTCGGGATGCGCAGCTTCTCGATCGGCTCGACCGGCACGGGGAAGTCGGCCGCGTCGAGCTTCTTGATCTGCTTGCCGATGGTCAGCACCAGCGGGCTCGGGCCGCCGCCGCGCGGGTTGCGGCCGGGGTCGAGCACGATGGCCAGGCCCGCCCGGCGCCCGCCGGGCACCCGGATGACGTCGCCCGGCTGCAGCGCCTCCAGCGACCGCACGGCCGCCGCCCGCCGCGCCGAGCCGCGCTGGCGCGACAGCTCGGCCTCCCGGTCCGACAGGCGTCGCCGCAGCGCCGCGTACTCGGTGAAGTCACCCAGGTGGCAGGTCATCGCCTCCTGGTAGCCCTCCAGCGCCTCCTCGTGCTTGCGCAGCTGCTTGGCCAGCCCGACGACCGCCCGGTCGGCCTGGAACTGCGCGAACGACTCCTCCAGCAGCGTGCGGGCGCGCTCGCGGCCGAACTGGCCGACGAGGTTGACGGCCATGTTGTACGAGGGCTGGAAGCTGGAGCGCAGCGGGTAGGTGCGCGTGCCGGCCAGACCGGCGACCGACAGCGGGTCCATGCCCGGCTGCCACAGCACCACGGCGTGGCCCTCGATGTCGATGCCGCGCCGCCCGGCCCGGCCGGTGAGCTGGGTGTACTCGCCGGGCGTCAGGTCGGCGTGCGACTCGCCGTTCCACTTGTCGAGCTTCTCGATGACCACGGTGCGCGCCGGCATGTTGATGCCCAGCGCCAGCGTCTCGGTCGCGAACACCGCCTTGACCAGGCCGCGGGTGAACAGCTCCTCGACGACCTCCTTGAAGGCCGGCAGCATGCCCGCGTGGTGGGCGGCCAGGCCCCGCTCCAGGCAGTCGCGCCACTCCAGGTAGCCGAGCACCGCGAGGTCCTCGTCGGGCAGGTGGGCGGTGCGCTCGTCGACGAGCTGGCGGATCTCGTGCCGCTCCCGCTCGGTGGTGAGCCGGATGCCGGCGTACAGGCACTGGGCCACGGCCGCGTCGCAGCCGGCCCGGGAGAAGATGAACGTGATCGCGGGCAGCAGCCCCTCGGCGTCGAGCTTCTCGATCACCTGGGCGCGGTCCGGCGGCCGGGAGCGCTGCGGGCGGCCGTAGCCGCGCCGGCCGCGTCCCATGGCCAGCCGTTCGGCGTCGCGCGTGACCCGCATGAGCGTCGGGTTGATGCGCGCGACGTCGTCGTCGCTCATGAACATGTCGTAGACGCGGTTGCCGACCATCATGTGCTGCCACAGCGGCACCGGCCGGTGCTCGTCGACGATGACGGTGGTGTCGCCGCGCACCTCGCCCAGCCACTCGCCGAACTCCTCGGCGTTGCTGACCGTCGCCGACAGCGCGACCAGCCGGACCGACTCGGGCAGGTGGATGATGACCTCCTCCCACACCGCCCCGCGGAACCGGTCGGCGAGGTAGTGGACCTCGTCCATCACCACGAACCCCAGCCCGGCCAGCGTCGCCGAGCCGGCGTAGAGCATGTTGCGCAGCACCTCGGTGGTCATGACCACGATCGGGGCCTCGCCGTTGACGCTGTTGTCGCCGGTCAGCAGGCCCACCTTGGCGGTGCCGTAACGCTTGACCAGGTCGTTGTACTTCTGGTTGGACAGCGCCTTGATGGGGGTGGTGTAGAAGCACTTCTGCCCCTGCTCCAGGGCGAGGTGGACGGCGAACTCGCCGACGACCGTCTTGCCCGAGCCGGTGGGGGCGGCCACGAGGACGCCGTCGCCCGCCTCCAGCGCGCGGCACGCGTCGACCTGGAAGTCGTCGAGCTGGAAGTCGTACAGTCCTCGGAACGATCTGAAAGCGGCCCCGTCGTCTCCGAACCTGTCGCGGAAGGCCGCGTACCGTTCCGCTGGCGTCGTCATGACGTCAGCCTACCGAAACCGCCATTCCGGTCCGTCCCGGCGCCGACGGCGATCCACGCGATCTCCGGGCAGCACGCCTTTACATTGTAGATTTCAAGCGATAACCTGGAGCTCGCCGGGCACCGCCGCGCAGGTCACCGGGCCGCTGCCCAGGCGTTCGCCGTCGGCGTAGACCGGGACGCCGTCCGCCTCCAGCCGCACGTGCCGCGCCCGCCTGACCGTCACGGACGGATGGGCCACGTGCGTGCCCCGGTAGACGCCCGGGAAGACCCGCAGGAACTCCCCCACGCCCAGCGCGCCCGCCACGACCACGTCCAGCAGCCCGTCGTCGGGCCGCGCGTCCGGGCAGATCCGCATGCCGCCGCCGTAGGAGCGGGTGTTGCCGACGGCCACCAGCACGGCGTCGCGTTCGAGCACCTCCTCGCCGTCGAGCGTGACCCGGAACGGCACCGGCCGGAACGCGCGCAGCTCCTCCACCACCGCCCGCACGTACCGGGCCCGGCCGGACGGCCACGTCAGCCGGTTGGCCCGCTCGTTGACCCGCGCGTCGAAGCCGCAGCACAGAACGCTGGCGAACAGTTCCTCGCCCTGGCCCGTCACAGCGCGGGCCACGTCGACCGGCCGGGTCCGCATGCGCAGCACCGTGCGGGCCGCCGCCATCGGGTCGCCGCACGGCAGGCCCAGGGCGGCGGCGACGTCGTTGCCGGTGCCCACGGGGATGATGCCGAGCGGCACGTCGGTGCCGGTCACGGCCTGCACGGCCAGGTGGACGAGCCCGTCGCCGCCGAAGGCCACGAGCGCGTCGGGCCGCTCGGCCACGCAGGCGCAGGCGCGTTCGAGGGCGTCGGCCGGGTCGGCGCCGGCGATCACCGACACATCGGCGCCGCCCATGCGCAGGCGGCGCACCACGGGTTCGAGCAGGCGCAGCGCGCGGCCGCCGCGGGCCGCGGGGTTGACGAGCAGGGCGAGTCGAGGGGACACGCCCGGAACCTATCGCCTATCGGCCCGAACCGGAATCCTCTTCCAGCGGGGTGTCGTCGGCGGTCAGCGGCGACGCCTCGTCGTCGGACAGGCCGGCGAACTCGCTCTGCGGCTGCCGCTTCTCCCGCAGGAACATGAACAGCTCGGCGCCCAGGAACAGGATGATCATCGGTGTGGCCAGCGCCATCATGCTGAGCGGGTCGCCGCCCGGCGTGATCACGGCGCCGAAGACGAACATCAGGAAGATGACCAGCCGCCGGTGCTTGGCGACCGTGGCGTGCGAGACCACGCCGATGATGTTGAGGAAGGCCAGCAGCAGCGGCAGCTCGAACGACACCCCGAAGATCACCAGCATGATCAGGACGTAGTCGAGGTAGTCGTCGATCGAGATGGTGGCGACGGTGTCGGCGAGGGAGAAGCCCAGCAGGAACGTCAGCGCGGTGTCCATGATCAGGTAGGACACGGTCGCGCCCAGCGCGAACAGCGGGATGGCCAGCGCGAGGAAGGTCAGCGTGTACCGCTTCTCGGTGCGGTAGAGGGCGGGGGTGACGAACGCCCAGATCTGGTAGAGCCAGACGGGCGAGGCCACCACCAGGCCCACGATCACGGAGACCTTCAGCGTGATGAAGAACGACGAGAAGATGCCGTTGTAGGTGAGACTGCAGTGGCCGGTGAGCTGCTTCGACTGGAGGGTCGAGCAGTAGGGCTCCCTGAGCAGCTCCCACACCGGCCCGAACAGGAACCAACCGACGACGACGCCCACCGCGACCGCGGCGATCGCGATGAGCAGCCGGTTACGCAGCTCACGGAGGTGCTCCATGAGCGGCATCCGGCCTTCTGGGTCCCGTTCCGGCTTCGGGCCCGACCGTTTCAGCAGCGCCATCTAGCAGTCCAGGTGGCCGAAGGGACGGGGGGTCAGGGACGCTTGTCGGCCTGCGCCGCGGCGCGCAGCCTCGCGGCCTGCTCCTCCAGCTGGCGGGCCTGCTCCTCGGCGGACAGCGCCGGGGCGGGCGCGGCCGGCGGGATCTGCTGCGGCGCCGGCTGAGCCTGGGGCTGGGCCTGCACGACCGTCGGCCTGTCGTCGTCGTCATCGTTCATCTTGCTGGTCTCCGCCTTGAAGATGCGCAGGGACCGGCCGACGCCACGGGCGAGGTCCGGAAGCTTCTTGGCACCGAAGAGCAGGACCAAGGCCACCAAGATCAAGATGATCTCTGGAGCTCCCAAGTTCATGTGACGTCCTTCATGGTGAGAGCGAAGTGCTGTGCTTAGGACCGATCGTACGCCGATGGGGCCGATGCCTCATCCCCTGGCGTCCGATTTGACGTTGAACAGCGCATGAACTTGGGCGATCTCCCTGTTCAACGTCCGCGCCGCTCTCGCGACCCGGGTTCCCGCGACCAGGAGCACGACCAGACCGGCCACGACGAGCCCGGCGGCCACGATGATCCACGTCATGACCGGTGAGCGTAGCGGGCCAGGGCGCGTTCGGCCTCCTCCCGCACCCGTTCGGCCATCGCCGGCGGCGAGACGACGCGGCCGGTGTCGCCCAGCCGCAGCGCCAGCTTGAGCACCCAGTCCTCGTCGCGGGCCCGCAGCGTGATCCGCAGCCGGCCCTCGCCGAGCTCCTCGGCCCGCTCGCACGGGTAGTACTCGGCCACCCACCGCCCGGCGGCCGTGACCTCCAGCTCGACCAGCTCGTCGGTGGGCGAGGGCCGGAAGACGCCCTGGGCGACGTCGATCGGCTCGGCCCCGGCCGGCGGGTCGGCGGGCACGTCGAGCACCTCGGCGCCGAGGACCCGGTCCAGCCGGAACAGCCGCATCGCCTCGGCCCGGTAGCACCAGCCCTCCAGGTAGGTGCGGCCGTCGGCCACCACCAGCCGCATGGGGTCGACCTCGCGCGGGGTCACCTCGTCGCGGCCGGGCACGTAGTAGCGCAGCGACAGGCGGCGCCGCCCGGTCAGCGCCTCGCGCACGCGCGGCAGCGCGTCGGGGGCGGCGTCGACGTCCACGGCGACCTGGCTGCTGACGGACGCGGCGCCCTCGCCCGCGGCCCGTTCCAGCTTGGCCACCACGCGCGGCAGCGCGTCGCCGGGCACCTCGGCCAGCTCGGGCATCGCGGCCAGC
The DNA here is from genome assembly GCF_024172185.1 of Nonomuraea roseoviolacea subsp. carminata. Lineage (GTDB taxonomy): Bacteria > Actinomycetota > Actinomycetes > Streptosporangiales > Streptosporangiaceae > Nonomuraea > Nonomuraea roseoviolacea. The sequence goes on along the minus strand of NZ_JAMZEC010000001.1, from coordinate 7,622,788 downwards.
ATGCGCAGCGCGACCAGCAGGGCGCTGGCCTCGTCGATGCCGAGCCGCAGCGGCCGGGCGATGGTGTCGGCGTTGTCGATGAGGATCTCGCCGCCGTCCCAGGAGACGTCGATGAGGTCGCCCGGCGTGTGGCCGGGCAGGCCGCACATCCAGACGAGCTGCAGGTCGTCGATGAGCTGCTTCTCGCTCAGCCCGAACACCTCGGCCACCTCGCCCACCTGGGCGCCGGGGTGGGACATCAGGTACGGCACGAGGGCCAGCAGCCTCGGCAGCCGGTCGGCGGAGCCGCTCACGCCGCCCCCTCGGGGGACGCGGTTCCGGTCATGCCAGGGCTCCCTTCAGTCGGCGGATGACGGCCTCGCGGGCGTCGGGCGGCTCGACGACCTCCACGTCGCAGCCCAGGCTGGCCATCCATCCGGCCAGCCGTTCGGGGTCGGAGAACGGCAGCTCCGCCTCGTCCCACTCCCCCGGCTCGCCGGCGGCGGGGCGCACGGCGCGGGCGAGCTGGCGCAGGCCCTGGCAGGTGCCCCGGCGGACGCGGACCACGGCCACGCGCTCCTGCACGGGCTCCTCCGGGAAGCCGACCATGGCGCGCAGGTCCACCCCGTCGGGCACCTCGACGGCGCCCGGGCGGCCCAGGGTGGCGACCTGGCCGGTGATGCGGCTGAGCCGGAAGGCGCGCGGCGCCTCGCGGTCGCGGTCGAAGCCGGCGAGGTACCAGCGGCCCCGGCGGCTGACCACGCCCCACGGCTCGACGGTGCGGGTGCGCACGTTCTCGCTGCCGGAGCTGCGGTAGTCGAAGCGGACCACGCGCCGGTCGCGCACGGCCTCCCACAGCGGCGGGAAGGCCGGGTCACGGGTGTCGACGCGCAGCTCCAGCGCTCCGCCGGCCGGGCCGAGGCCGCCGACGGTCTCGTCGGTGGCCACGCCGCCCGCGCGCAGCTTCAGCAGGGCGCCCGAGGCGGCCTCGGCCAGGCTCGCGCGCTGCCACACCTGGGCGGCCAGGCCCAGCACGGCCGCCTCGTCGGGCTCCAGGGTGATCTCGGGCAGCTCGTAGGACTCGCGGCGGATGCGGTAGCCCGGCTCGTCCTCCCAGGGGTCGCGCACCACGTCGATGGGGATGCCGATCTCGCGCAGCTCGTTCTTGTCGCGCTCGAACATCCGCTGGAACGCCTCGTCGCCGTCGCGGTCGTAGCCCGGCACCGCGTGCCGGATCTGCTCGGCCGACAGCGGCCTGCTGGTGGCGAGCAGGCAGATCACCAGATTCAGCAACCGCTCGGTCTTACGGCGTGACATCTGCCTCACTCCTCCTTCATCGACGCTACCCTGCCCCCGTGATCAGATGGCGCAAGGGCGAGGTCGTGCGGATCCGCCGAGAGTGGCCCGGGGCGGTGGAGCTGGACGTCGCCGTGCCCGAGGGGCGGTGCCGGGCGCTGGCCTATCCGGCCCTGGTGGGCCGCCCGGAACCCGGCGACGAGGTGCTGCTCAACACGACGGCACTCGCGATGGGTCTCGGTACGGGAGGTTACGCCATGGTGGTGGCCCTCCCGAACCGTTTACCGGAAGATCCGCAAGGGCCGGGGCACCTGGTGAAGGCGCGCTACACCCCGATGCAGGCGACGGTGCTCGGCGCGGACGAGCAGGACTCGCCTCATCACGAGGTCCTGCGCGAGGCCGACTCGGTCGACGGGATGCCCGTGGTGGTGGCCGACCTGCACTCGGCGCTGCCGCCGATCCTGTGCGGCCTGTACGAGGCGGTGCCGGGCGGCGCGGGCGGCGGCGTGCGCGTGGCGTACGTGATGCAGGACGGCGGGGCGCTGCCGGCGTGGTTCTCGATGGCGTGCGCGACGCTGCGCGAGATCGGCTGGCTGGCCGGGGTGGTGACGGTCGGGCAGGCGTTCGGCGGCGACGTGGAGGCGGTGACCACGCACACGGGGCTGCTGGCCGCCCGGCACGTGCTGGAGGCGGACGTCGCGATCGTCGCCCAGGGGCCGGGCAACCTCGGCACGGGCACCCGCTGGGGCTTCTCCGGCGTGTCGGCGGGCGAGGCGGTCAACGCCGCCGCCGTGCTGCTCGGCCGGCCGGTGGCGGCGCTGCGGGTCAGCGAGGGCGACCGGCGGGAGCGGCACCTCGGCGTGTCGCACCACTCGCTGACGGCCTACGGCCGGGTGGCGCTGGCGCGGGCCCACGTGCCGGTGCCGATGCTGCCCGGGGAGTTCGGCGAGCGGGTGCGCGACCAGGCCGAGCTGCTGGCCGTCCGGCACGAGCTGGTCCCCGTGCCGGTGGACGGCCTGCACGAGGCGCTGCGCGCCTCGCCGGTGCGGCTCTCGACGATGGGACGGGGGCTGGAGGAGGACCTGGCCTACTTCCTGGCCTCTGCGGCGGCGGGCAGGTTCGCCGCCTCGCTGCTGTCGTAGGGCTCCTGGAAGGTGAACGCCTCGGGGCCCGGGCCGTGGGCCCTGAGGCGTTCCAGCCGCCGCATGGCCTCGGCCAGGGTCGGGATGTGCCCCTCGGGCACCCACCACATCACCGTGTACGGCTCGGCGATGCGCAGGAACCACTCCCTGCGCCGGCGCAGCACGCCCAGGTGGGCGCTGCGGTAGACGAACGTCCAGACGGCGTCGATCGACTCCCACACCGAGAAGTTGACGAGCAGGTGGTCGCCGTAGTCGTGGACGACCGTGGCGGTGGGGTCGTCCTCGCTCTCCTGGAGCCGCCACACGAAGCCGGGCGCGGCGTCGGCGAGGGCGTTGATGGGCTCCAGGAGCTCCACGAACGTGGCGAGCTCGGGGCCGTCGATGGGGGCGCGCAGGTGGGCGATGTTGAGCTGGGCGAGGTGCATGGCGTCAGCACACCATGCCCTTCGCTTCTATGTCAATCTTCATTTGTTTTAGTATCCGATGGCAGGGCGAGGGACACGCAGCACTCCCCCGGCCTCGGGTCCAGCGCCGCGCGTTCCGGCCGGTCGCCGAGGCCCTCCAGCAGGCCCTGGCACAGCGCGAGATTCATCGAGCACACCAGCAGCGGATGCTCCTGCGACAGGGCGTGGAAGGGGCAGTTGCGCAGCCGCAGACGCCCCTCGCCCCCGGCTGGGGCGTCCTCACCGGCGCGGTCGGTGTACGGCTCGTAGCCGCGTCCGGCCAGCACGGCCTCCACCGGCTCGCCCCGGTGGTCCCGGGCCAGGCGGGCGCCCGCCGCCCTGGCCACCTGCTCCGCCTTCTCCTCGGCGCCCAGCGCGTCCACCACGCCCGCCAGCACCGAGGCCAGCACGGCGTAGTCGCGCGGCGGCAGGCTCACCGACCGCTCGCCCGAGGCGCGCCGGTACACCTTCGCGGGCCGGCCGCTGCCCGGCCCGCGCCGCTCCGGCTGCCGGAAGCCGCTCTCCAGCAGCCCGGCCTCCACCAGCTTGTCGAGGTGGTGGCCGGCGAGGGTCCTGGACACCCCGGTGGCCTCGGCCGCCTCGGCCCGGCCCACGTCGCCGCCGCTGCCCGCCACGGTCTCGTACAGGCTGCGCCGCACGGGATCGTGCAGCAGGGACAGGGCCTCCAGATGGTCTTCGCGCACAGCCGGAGTCTAGGCGCGCCGACGCCCTCCCCGGGCGCCGGCGGGACCGGCACGGGAAGGGCGTCGCGGCGAACGGGACCTCAGTAGGCGGACAGGACGTCCACCACGAACACGAGGGTGCTGTTGGCCGGGATGTTCTGCTGCGCCTGCGCGCCGTAGCCGAGGTCCGGCGGGATGCTCATCACCACGCGGCTGCCGACCGGCACGCCCACGAGCCCCTTCTGCCAACCCTGGATCACGCCCGACAGCGGGAACGACGCCGGCTGGCCCTTGCTCCAGCTCGAGTCGAACTCCTTGTCGGTGCCCCAGATCTTGCCGGTGTAGTGGACGGTCAGCGTGTTGGCCGCCTGCACCTTCTGGCCGGTGCCCTGGATCAGGGTCTTGACGACCAGCTCCTTCGGCGCCTTCTCGCCCGTCTTCGTGGTCAGCGTCGGCGCCTTGTCGCCGCCGGGGCTGACCACCTTGACGCCCTTGATGCTGTCGCCGGTCTCCTTGCCCGTGGCGGCCTTGAGCGGCTCGGGCGGGGCGCCGACGACGTCGATGACGAACACCTTGGTCGGCTGCGCGGCCTGTGTCGCCTGGGCCTGCTGCTGGGTGGAGTCGGAGGCCATCACGGCCAGCAGCCGGCCGCCGTGCTTGACCTTGGTGAAGCCGTCGCGCAGGACCTGCGGGAGCTGCTCGTTGACCGGGATGGTCTCCGGCTGCTTGGTGTCGTAGGAGGAGCCCTGGAAGGCGTTCTGCTTGCCGTCCCAGTTGTAGACGGTGAGGTTGACGATCACCTGGCCGCCGCTCTTGACCGCCGGGCCGGTGCCCGGCGCGATCACCTGGTACGACGACTTGGTGGCGGGCGCCCCCGAGATCGTCACGGTGGGCTTGGCGCCCAGGTTTCCGGTGACCTTCACACCCGTCGCCCCGCCTCCGGCCCCTGGGGAGCCGGAGGTGGCGGCGGTGTCGGAGCCGCACGCGGCGGCGAAGAAGATCAGTGGCACGGCGGCCAGGACGGCCAGGGCGCGGCGCATGGACTTCCCTCGGTGGACTGCAGGTTCGCGTCACCCTATCCGACCCCCGGGTAGGGCCGGGGTAAACCGGCGGGTAAAGCGAGGGCTACATCCCCGCGATCAGCTTGTCCACGCGCTCGTCCACGCTGCGGAACGGGTCCTTGCACAGCACCGTGCGCTGCGCCTGGTCGTTCAGCTTGAGGTGCACCCAGTCGACGGTGAAGTCGCGCCGCTTCTCCTGCGCCTTGCGGATGAACTCGCCGCGCAGCCGCGCCCTGGTCGTCTGCGGCGGCACCGACTTGGCCTCGAAGATCTTGAGGTCGGACGCCACCCGCTCCACCGAGCCGCGCTTCTGCAGCAGGTAGTACAGGCCGCGCTTGCGGTGCACGTCGTGGTAGGCCAGGTCGAGCTGCGCCACCCTCGGCGAGGACAGCGGCAGGTCGTACTTCTTGCGGTAGCGCTCGATGAGCTGGTACTTCGTCACCCAGTCGATCTCGCGGGCCACCAGGTCGAGGTTGCCGGTCTCGACCGCCCGCAGCGTGCGCTCCCACAGCTCCAGCACCCGCTGGGCGGTCGCGTCGCCGCCGCGCCGGTCGACGAAGTCCTTGGCCTTCGACAGGTACTCCTGCTGGATCTCCAGGCTCGACGCCTCACGGCCGTTGGCCAGGCGGACCCTGCGCCGGCCGGTCATGTCGTGCGAGACCTCGCGGATGGCCCGGATCGGGTTCTCCAGCGACAGGTCGCGCATCACGGTGCCGGCCTCGATCATGCGCAGCACCAGGTCGGTGGCGCCGACCTTGAGCAGCATGGTCGTCTCGCTCATGTTCGAGTCGCCGACGATCACGTGCAGGCGCCGGAACCGCTCGGCGTCGGCGTGCGGCTCGTCGCGCGTGTTGATGATCGGCCTGCTGCGGGTGGTGGCGCTCGAGACGCCCTCCCAGATGTGCTCGGCCCGCTGCGAGACGCAGTAGACGGCGCCGCGCGGCGTCTGCAGCACCTTGCCGGCCCCGCAGATGATCTGCCGGGTCACGAGGAACGGGATGAGCACGTCGGCCAGCCGCCCGAACTCGCCGTGCCTGCCCACCAGGTAGTTCTCGTGGCAACCGTAGGAGTTGCCGGCCGAGTCGGTGTTGTTCTTGAACAGGTAGATGTCGCCGGCGATGCCCTCCTCGCGCAGCCGCTTCTCGGCGTCGACGAGAAGGCCCTCGAGGATGCGCTCGCCGGCCTTGTCGTGGGTGACGAGTTCGATGACGTTGTCACACTCGGGTGTTGCGTACTCAGGATGGCTGCCCACGTCGAGGTACAGGCGTGCGCCGTTGCGGAGGAAGACGTTGCTCGATCGGCCCCAGGACACGACTCGCCGGAACAGGTAGCGCGCGACCTCGTCGGGCGACAGCCTGCGCTGTCCCCGGAACGTGCAGGTCACGCCGTACTCGTTCTCCAGCCCGAAGATGCGACGATCCATCACCTCACACTATGCCCACGGATCGGCGAGCGGGAGGGATCTTCGGCGTGTTTTGCCGCTCCGCGCCCTGCGGGCGTCGCGCCCGTCCGGTTCGTCCCCCTGATCCGGTACCGGACGCGACGCCTGGAACACCTGGCCTCCGGCCGCCGTCCGCGCGGACGCGGCCCCCTAGGGTGCATGACACGGCTCGGATGCCCCACGCGGGCGCCCCCGCGTCCCACGTGGTTCTCTCCGTGCCGGTCGCCGGCCGCTCGCCTCCCCGGTGACGTCGCGGACGGAACGGCCCCGCGCTCAGGGGGTGTAGATCTCCTGAACCTTGACGATCTCACCCTTGTAGACGGTGATCAGGGACGGCTGGCCCTGCTTCCTGTGCCGCTTGAGCAGCGCGGAACGGTCGCAGCGCTTGGCGCCGAGCCCGGTGGAGCGGCTGACCGTCATCTGCGCCATGGTGGCCTTGCAGCCGAAGGCCGACAGGAACACGACGTCCTTGGCGACGGGCGAGGCGTAGGCCGTCACGTCACCCTCGGGCGGGCCGACGAAGTAGCCCTCGGTGTGGGTGTCCTTCTTCCACTTGATCGGCTCGTACTCGGCGACGGCGCCGCGGATCAGGGTGATCTGACCGCGCAGGATGCCGTCGTGCCGGGAGTGGATCCCCTTGGTGAAGTCGTGCTTCGGGTCCGGCTGGAAGGAGGTTCCGAAGATCTTCGGCGCCTTGAAGGCCGGGATGGGCCGCGCCGGGGCCGGGGTGCCGCCGGAGGCGCCCGTGGTGGCCGCCGTGGAGGCAGCCGCGGACGCCCAGGAGGCCGCGCCGGAGGTCAGGACCAGGGCGGCGGAGGCGCCTACCGCGAGCAGTGCTCGGAAAGAAGTCTTCACGGACAGGTGAGACCCCTCGCCCCAGGTTGGAGTTCGCTCCAACAAAAGTGACATAGGTCACATGTGTGACGAGGGGTCTCCACGGGAGCGTCAGACCAGCTCGTACACCACGTTCACGATCACGGAGATCGACGACTGGCCGGGACTGACGAACGCCGCGTCAGCCCCCGCCAGCGAGAAGCGCGGCGACGAGTCGGACTGCTCGTCGATCTTCACGACCCGGCCCACGTGCCGCCCGGCCAGGGCGGCGAGCTGGCGGGCCTTGCCCAGCGCGTCGCGGTACGCCGCCGCCCGCGCCCGCGCGAGCAGCGCCTCGGCCTTGGAGACCTCGAACGAGATGCCGTTGATCTGCACCTCGTCCCCCACGGCCGCGACGGCGTCGATGACCGCGTCGGCCCGCGACATGTCGCGCAGGATCACCTCCACGCCCTGCGCCGCCCGGTAGCCGACGACCTGGGGCCCGTCCTTGTACTCGGCGCCGAGGGTGAGGTTCTCGGTGCGCATGTCGTTCACGGAGATGCCGGCGCCCTGGACCGCGGCGGCGAGCCGGGCCCGGGCGGCCTTCGCGGCGCTGAACGCGGAGGAGGCCCGGTCTCGGCGCACGTCCACCCCCACGCTGAGGCGCATCACGTCGGGCGGCGCCTGGACGGTGCCCTGCCCGACGACCGTGAGCTGCGCGGGCTCTCCCGGCCACGTGCTGCCGGCCTCGTCCGCCGCCGCCGCCCCGCCGGCGGACGGCCGCACGGACACGCGAAGCGTCCGATGACCTGAGGAGCGCAGGGCGTCACGACCGGACGGATCGGGAGCGCGACGGCCGGTGGGGCGCTGGTCCTGGCGGGTGGAGTGCTGAGCCTGGTGGGCGGAGGCGGGCGGAGAGTGCCGGACGGCGGCGCTTCCCGGGTGGGACGCGTGCCACGTCACGGCCCGTGACAGGTGCCCGGCCCGGTGGGCGGCCGCCGCGCCCGGGGTCTCGGAGTGGCTGATCGGAGGAGACTCGGGGCGGGGCCCGGCGGAGGCGAGCGCGGGACCACCCTGCGCTCCCAGGAGGGCGAAGGTGGCGGAGGCCACGACGACACTCAGTTTGATCATGAGGTCATGGCAGCACCCGGCGGCCCGGCCTCCGCCCCGCCGACACCCGGCCCGCCCGACATTTGACCGAACCCGAAGATCGCGGGGACGGCATGGGCTCACCTCTTTACCAACCCCCGCCGCCCGCAGCCCCGTCCCCGCGCCCCGTCGGCCCAGTCCCCCGCCCCGCCCCGTCAGCCCTGTCCCCCGCCCCCTCTCGTCAGCCCTGTTCCCCGCCCCGTCGCGCCTGCGCCATCACCAGCCCCGCGCCGCGCCGCGGCCGACCTGTGCAGGCTCGCCCATGGTCGCGCGACAGCCTCACGGCGCGTTCCGGGTCGCCGCTCCATGTCGCGGACGGGGCTCTGAGCGCGCGGCAAGAGGGCGGCCGCCACGCGGGCGTGCGGCTTGATGGGGATGGCGCCGTCAGCGGCGAGGGGCGGGCAGGAGGGCCTTGCAGAGCCACGGCGCACACGCGCATGACGGCCGTGGTCTCACCCCTTCACGCTGGAGAGACCACGGCCGCGAAGTCACGACTTGAGGGAGGGAGCGCTCCGCCTCAGGAGGGCGCGCGGCAGCCCGCCGCCGAGCCCGTCGCCCGGACGACGGCACAACCGCCGCCTGCCGAGCCCGTCACCCAGGACGACGGCACAACCGCCGCCCACCGCCGAGCCCGTCGCCCAGGACGACGGCGCAACGGCCGCCCGCCGAGCCCCGCCCCGTCGTCAGGGCGGCGGCGTGGCGGGCGCCCGGAAGACCTCCTACAGGGGCGAGGAGCCGTCGTCGATGTCGCCCTCGGGCCCCGTGGGCGGCGGGGTCGCCTGCCCCGAAGCACCCGCGGCACCAGAAGCACCCGCAGCGCCGGAGGCTCCCGCAGCGCCGGAGGCGCCTTCGCCAGGAGCGGCGCCCGGCGGCTCCTCGGCCGGCTCCTGAGCCGCCGCACCGCCCCCGGACACCTGCGACAGCAGCCGCTCCAGCCGCGCCCCCGTCAGCCGCAGGAACTTGCGGTGCTCACGGTTGCGGTCCAGCACCGCCACCTCGAGCTGCGCCACCGGCGGACGCTCGCCGCCCGGCTCCGTCAGCGCCGTCAGCGCCACCTCCAGCGCGTCGGCCAGCGGCATGCCCTCGCGGTAACGCTCCTTCAGCCGCGTGGCCACCGCGTCGGCCTGGCCGCCCATCGCGGCGAAGCCGTGCTCGTCGAACACCGACCCGTCGAAGGTCAGCCGGTAGATGGCGTCGCCGTCGGGGGTGTCGCCGACCTCGGCGACCACGACCTCCACCTCCAGCGACTTGATCGACTCGGTGAAGATGCGGCCGAGGTTGGAGGCGTACAGGTTGGCCAGGCCGCGCCCGGTCACGTCGGAGCGGTCGTAGGTGTAGCCGTTGATGTCGGCGTAGCGGATGCCGCCGAGCCGCAGCTCCTCGAACTCGTTGTAGCGGCCCACCGCGGCGAACCCGATGCGGTCGTAGATCTCACTGATCTTGTGCAGCGCCCGCGACGGGTTGGGCGCCACGAACAGGATGCCGTCCTCGTACTGGAGCACGACGACGCTGCGGCCCCGCGCGATGCCCTTGCGCGCGTAATCCGCCTTGTCCCGCATGATCTGTTCAGGGGACGCATATCCGAAAGGCATGGACACCGTGATGGTCCTTTCTAGCGCAGCGGGGCGATGGGGCCGTCAGGGGAGATCAGGCGCTGCTCGAGCATCTGCTCGACGTAGCCCGCCACCTGCTCCTCCGTCAGCCGGCGGTAGCCGTCGGCGTCGATCACCGAGACGATCGGCCAGATCTTGCGCGTCACGTCCGGGCCGCCGGTCGCCGAGTCGTCGTCGGCCGCGTCGTACAGCGCCTGGATGAGCGTCATCACCATGTCGTCGGCCGAGGCCCCGTCGCGGTAGAGCTTCTTCAGCGCGCCGCGCGCGAAGATCGAACCGGACCCGATCGCGTCGAACCGCTCCCGCTCGTACGGACCGCCCGCCACGTCGTAACTGAAGATCCGCCCCTCGTCGCGGTCGGGATCGTAGGCCGCGAACAGCGGCACCACCACGAGGCCCTGCATCGCCATGCCGAGGTTGCCGCGGATCATCGTGGCCAGGCGGTTGGCCTTGCCCGCCACCGACAGCGTGCGGCCTTCCATCTTCTCGTAGTGCTCCAGCTCCACGCGGTAGAGCCGGGCCATCTCGATGCCGGTGCTCGCCGTGCCGGCGATGCCCATGCAGGAGTAGTCGTCGGCCCGGAACACCTTCTCCACGTCACGCTGGGAAATGATGTTGCCGGACGTCGCCCGCCGGTCACCCGCCATCACCACGCCGCCGGCGAAGGTCGCCGCCACGATCGTGGTCGCGTGGGGAACCTGGTCACCGATCGGGGTGGCGAGGACCTTGTCACGCTGCGGCAGCAACTCGGGCGCATACCCCGCGACGAACTCCGTGAAGGAGGAACTCCCGGTGTTGTGGAAAAGCTGGTTCACCAAGCCGGCGGGCAGATCCCTGTGCGATGCCACGCGACTCCCTCCCAAAGGTCAGTGTTCCTAGAGCGACACTACTCATGTTGTGTTGCTGTCTGCACTTCCCACGATCAGCTCACGGCGAACCGGTCACCAGATCGTTTCTTTACGCTCGCCAGAAGTCCGCGCCGTCCGCCCGCGGCCGGCGACCCGGACCGCCCCGCCGCCCCCGGGCAGGCGATACTGGCACCATGACGGGGCCGGAGGAGTCCGGGCGGGACTGGGTCCTGCACGTCGACCTCGACCAGTTCATCGCCGCCGTGGAGCTCCTGCGCCACCCCGAGCTGCGCGGCAGGCCCGTCGTCGTGGGCGGCTCCGGCGACCCCACCCGGCCGCGCACCGTGGCCGCCACCGCCACCTACGAGGCCCGCGCGTACGGCATCCGCTCCGGCATGCCGCTGCGCGCCGCCCTGCGGCTCTGCCCCGAGGCGGTCTTCCTGCCCAGCGACAGACCCGCCTACGAGGCCGCCTCCGAGCAGGTCATGGCGACGCTGCGCGGCTTCCCCGTCCGGGTCGAGGTCTGGGGCTGGGACGAGGCGTTCGTCGGCGCCCGCACCGACGACCCCGAGGCCCTCGCCGCCGACCTGCGGCGGGCCGTCCTCGCCGCCACGGGCCTGTCCTGCTCGGTCGGCATCGGCGACAACAAGCACCAGGCCAAGCTGGCCTCCGCCTTCGCCAAGCCCGCCGGCGTCCACCGGCTCACCACCGACACCTGGGCCCGGCAGATGTACGGGCGGCCCACGGACGCCCTGTGGGGCATCGGGGCCAAGACCGCGCGAAAACTCGCCGGCCTGGGCGTGCGCACGGTCGCCGACCTCGCCGCCGCCGACCCCGCCGAGCTGGCCCGCCACTTCGGCCCCGTCAACGGACCCTGGCTGCACCACCTCGCCCACGGCAGGGGCGAGTCCGAGGTCGTCACCACCCCGTGGGTGCCGCGCGGCCACAGCCGCGAGACCACCTTCCCCCGGGACCTCACCGACGCCTCCGACATCTCCGGCCAGGTCGCCGCCCTGGCCCGGCAGGTCGCCGCCGACGCCGCGGAGGCCGGTCGCGCCGTCGTCCGTGTCTCCGTCAAGGTGCGGTTCACCCCGTTCCTCACCCGCACGCGCCAGTCACGGCTCGCGGCGCCCACCACGGACCCCGCCGAGCTGACCCGCGTCGCCCTCGCCGTCCTCGGCCGGTTCGACCTCACCCGCCCCGTACGCCTGCTCGGTGTCGCCGTCGAGTACGCCCCACCGGGCGACGAAGCGACCTCCTACACTCTGACCGCCATCGAATAGAACGCTGAGCGCGCCTGCTCATCGGCCCGCTCCAGCCGCGCGAACCCCTCCGCCGGCCACGCCTCCTCGACGTACTCCTCGGCGGACACGGCCGCCCCCACATACGCCGCGCGCAGAACCATGGCGTTGTCGTCGAAGTGGCCGAGCCCGTTGTTGCAGTTGAAGCAGAGCACACCCCGCACTCGGCTGGTGCGGTTCCGGTCGCTGCCGTGGTTCTTGATCTTGTTCTGCCGCATGACGCTGGTGTGGCAGGGCTTGCAGTAAGAGGTCAGCCCGTCCTTGGTCGCCTGGTTGCGGCCGAAAGCGGCGTGCTCCTTGATGTCGTCACATCTCGGGCAGTACCTGTGGCCGGGGGGCGGCCCCACCCGATCACGCACGACCTTGCCCTGCTCGGCCTTGCGCTTGCGGTAGCTCTGGGTGGAGCGGACGCGGAAGCAGGGCTTGCGGTACCGCGCGCGGCCGTCGGCCAGGCGCTTGTTGCGCCCGAACGCGGAGAGCGCCTTGGTCTCCCCACAGTCCGGGCACCGCTTCAAGCCCTCATCGTCTTCCATCACCTTGGTTGTCTGTCCGTTTTGCCCTACTGTCCGCCCTTTTGCACGTATGAGCGCACGAACTCCTCTGCGTTCTCTTCGAGAACTTCGTCGATCTCGTCCAGGATCGCGTCGACGTCGTCCGACAGCTTCTCCTGGCGCTCCTGAACGTCGGGCGCCGCCGACGCCTCGGTCTCCTCGACCTCGCTGTCGCGCCGGCCGGCCTGCTTCTGGCCTCCGGTGTCCCTGCTCGCCATGTCGTACCTCCACTCGGGGGACTGCCTCCTGAGGCATATCTTCCCCGAACCGGACGACATTTCGCGCCGATCGGCAGGCGATCTTGCCGGTTTGTCTAGATAGCTGTACTATCCAATGCGTTCGCGCTGCTCTGCCAGGAGGTTCCCGTGTCCCCCGCTTCCCTCTCCATGGCCGGTGTGCTGCTCATCACCGTGCCGACGATCGCCTTCGGCGGCGTCACCCTGCTGAAGTTCCTCATGCGGGGCGTCCCCGGCTACATCGACAACCCCGTGCGGCGCGGCCTGTGGCGCGCCGGGCACGCCCACGCGGGGGTGCTCGTGCTGTTCAGCCTGGTGGCCATGCTCTACGTGGACCAGACCGGCCTTTCCGAGGGCCTGAAGTGGCTGGCGCGCCTACTCATCGTGGCCGCGCCCATCCTCATGCCGCTGGGCTTCTTCCTGTCGGTCATCCGGCCGTCCGACACGAAGCCGAGCCGCCTGATCGGGCTCACCGTGGCGGGCGGGGCCTGCCTGGCGGTGGGCGCGCTGACGCTCGGCGTGGGGCTGCTGGTCTGAGCGCCCCTTGGTCGTGGATCACATGATCGGCGTCCCGGACGGTTCCGGGACGCCGTTCGCGTACGCGGGGAGCGGTCAGTCGCCGCCGGTGAGGGCCGCGACGAGGTCGGCGGCGGTGCGGCAGCGGTCGAACAGCTCGCCCACGTGGGCCTTCGTGCCGCGCAGCGGCTCCAGGGTGGGGACCCGCTGCAGGGACTCGCGGCCGGGGATGTCGAAGATGACGGAGTCCCAGGAGGCGGCGGCGACGGACTCGCTGTACTGGCGCAGGCAGCGCCCGCGGAAGTAGGCGCGGGTGTCGGTCGGCGGGTTCTCCACGGCCCGCTGGACCTCTTCCTCGGTGACCAGGCGCTGGATGCGCCCGCGGGCGACCAGGCGGTTGTACAGGCCGCGGTCGGGCCGGATGTCGGAGTACTGGAGGTCGACGAGCTGGAGCCTGGAGTGGGACCAGGGCAGGTTGTCGCGGGTGCGGTAGCCCTCCAGCAGTTCGAGCTTGGCGACCCAGTCGAGCTCGCGCGAGAGCTGCATGGGGTCCTCGGCCAGGCGGGTCAGCACGGACTCCCAGCGGTCGAGGATGTCCTTGTTCATCTCGTCCTGGGCGGTGCCGCGCTCCTCGACGTACTTGCGCGCCTGGTCGAGGTACTCCATCTGGAGCTGGACGGCGGTCAGCCGGCGCCCGTCGCGCATGGAGATCTCGTAGCGGCAGGTGGGGTCGTGGGAGACGGCCCGCAGCGCCTGCACGGGGTTGTCCACGGCGAGGTCGCGGGTGATGAAGCCGTCCTCGATCATGGCGAGGACGAGCGCCGTCGTGCCGAGCTTCAGGTACGTGGAGATCTCGGACATGTTGGCGTCGCCGATGATGACGTGCAGCCGCCGGTACTTCTCGGGGTCGGCGTGGGGCTCGTCACGGGTGTTGATGATGGGCCGCTTGAGCGTGGTCTCCAGCCCGACCTCGACCTCGAAGAAGTCGGCGCGCTGGCTGATCTGGAAGCCCTCGCCGCGCGAGTCCTGGCCGATGCCGACCTTGCCCGCGCCGACGACGACCTGCCGGCTGACGAAGAACGGGGTGAGGTGGCGGACGATGTCGGCGAACGGGGTGGCGCGCCGCATGAGGTAGTTCTCGTGGCAGCCGTAGGAGGCGCCCTTGGCGTCGGTGTTGTTCTTGTAGAGCTGGATGGGCGCGTTGGACGGGATGGCGGAGGCCCGCTGCGCCGCGTCGTACATGACGCGCTCGCCGGCCTTGTCCCAGATGACCGCGGCGCGGGGGTTGGTGCACTCCGGGGTGGAGTACTCGGGGTGGGCGTGGTCGACGTAGAGGCGGGCGCCGTTGGTGAGGATGACGTTGGCGAGGCCGAGGTCCTCGTCGGTGAGCTGGCTGGGGTCGGCGACCTCTCGTGCGAGGTCGAAGCCGCGGGCGTCGCGGAGGGGGTTCTCCTCCTCGAAGTCCCAGCGGGCCCTGCGCGCGCGTGCCGCCGAGGCCGCCAGGTAGGCGTTCACCACCTGCGAGGAGGTCACCATCGCGTTGGCGCCCGGCTGACCTGGTACGGAGATGCCGTACTCGGTCTCGATGCCCATCACCCGACGCACCGTCATGCAACACCCTCTGTTCGTCCGGATCTGCCTATCCGCCGTTTATATGCCCGAGCCTATGCCCTTCACAGTGCCCCAGGGTCACAGAGTTATGGCACCGACGCCTTTTCGACCTGTACGGCCGGGGCCGGGTGGGTCCGCGGTGTGCGCCGGGGCCTGAGCAGACGCTGGATCGGGCGCTCGGCAAAGGTGTAGACGAGATACGACAGGACGATCGCCGCCAGCGCGGTGACGGTCGCGGTGAGCCAGGGCGGCAGGCTGCCGGTGAGCCGCGGGACGAGCGCGACGGCGACGGCCGAGTGGAACAGGTACAGCGGGTAGGTGGTCGAGCCGAGGGCGGTGAGGAACTTGGAGGGCCTGAGCCGCAGGAGGCCGAGGGCGACCAGCGCCATCACGGCGTACACGAGCGTGATCGTGACGATGACCGAGACGTCGGTGACGGGCATGTTCTTGAAGCCGGCGACCTCGATGCGGCCGTGGACGCGTTCGAGGGCCGCGTGCAGGGACATCGCCCAGCCGGCCACGACGTAGAGCCAGGGTAACCAGGCGCTGCCGTGCTTGTGGATGAGGTACAACGCCATGCCGGCGACGAAGTAGGGGGCGTAGCGCGGCATGACGATCTCGTTGAGCAGGTCGTTGCCGAGCAGCTCGGCGCCGAGGGCGGCAGCGAGCCAGACGCCGCCGAGGACGAGCACGCGCCCGTAGGTGACGCCGATGACGACGAGGATCGCCATGATCAGGTAGAAGCGCAGCTCGGCCCAGAGCGACCAGTAGACGCCGGCGGCGTCGGTGACGCCGAACAGCCGCTGGAACATGGTCGCGTTGACGGCGTAGTCGCCGGGGGTGAGCTTCGGGTCGAGCGCCTTGGCGTCGGTGAGGCCGTACAGGGCCGCGACGGCGGCCAGGCTCAGCCAGTACGCCGGGTAGAGGCGGACGAGCCGGGAGCGGGCGAAGGCGCCCAGGGAGCGGCCCCACGCGCTCATGAGGATGACGAAGCCGCTGATGACGAAGAACAGCTCGACGCCGAGGATGCCGAGGCCGGCGAAGGGGGCGACGGCGGGGAACAGCTCGGCGGGCCGGTCGCCCCACACGGAGGCGTAGGCGACGAGGTAGTGGAAGGCGAGCACGGCCAGGGCGGCGGCGAACCGCAGCAGGTCGAGCTCCGCCAGCCTGCCGTCTCCTCGGGCTACCCGGGCGCGGCGCGGCCGGTTGTGGTGATGCACGCCCTTTGGACGTCACGACGATCACTTCGGTTCCCGCGCGTCACAGTTTTCACACCCTGTGTCCCGCTTCGATGGCGGCGTGGGAACGCGAGAGGGCCGCGCGGACGGATCCGCGCGGCCCTCTTCGAGGTGACGAGGTCGCGACTACAGGTACTGGCCGGTGTTGGCGACGGTGTCGATGGAACGGCCGGCCTCGGCGCCCTGCTTTCCGGAGACGAGGGTGCGGATGTAGACGATCCGCTCGCCCTTCTTGCCGGAGATGCGGGCCCAGTCGTCGGGGTTGGTGGTGTTGGGCAGGTCCTCGTTCTCGGAGAACTCGTCCACGCAGGCCGTGAGCAGGTGCTGCACCCGCAGGCCCTTCTGGCCGCTCTCGAGGAACTGCTTGATGGCCATCTTCTTGCCCCGGTCGACGATGTTCTGGATCATCGCGCCGGAGTTGAAGTCCTTGAAGTAGAGGACTTCCTTGTCGCCGTTGGCGTAGGTCACCTCGAGGAAGCGGTTCTCCTCGCTCTCGGTGTACATGCGCTCGACGACGCTCTGGATCATGCCGTGGATGGTCGCCTCGCGGGAGCCGCCGTGCTCGGAGAGGTCCTCCGGGTGCAGCGGGAGGTCCGCGACGAGGTACTTGGAGAAGATGTCCTTGGCCGCCTCGGCGTCCGGCCGCTCGATCTTGATCTTGACGTCCAGGCGGCCGGGCCGCAGGATCGCCGGGTCGATCATGTCCTCGCGGTTGGAGGCGCCGATGACGATGACGTTCTCCAGCCCCTCGACGCCGTCGATCTCCGACAGCAGCTGCGGGACGATGGTGTTCTCGACGTCGGAGGACACGCCCGAGCCGCGGGTGCGGAAGATCGAGTCCATCTCGTCGAAGAACACGATGACGGGAGTGCCCTCGGAGGCCTTCTCGCGGGCCCGCTGGAAGACCAGGCGGATGTGCCGCTCGGTCTCGCCGACGTACTTGTTGAGCAGCTCGGGACCCTTGATGTTGAGGAAGAAGCTCTTGCCGGACTGGCCGGTCTTCTCCGCGACCTGCTTGGCCAGGGAGTTGGCGACCGCCTTGGCGATGAGCGTCTTGCCGCAGCCGGGAGGGCCGTAGAGCAGCACGCCCTTGGGCGGGCGCAGCTGGTGCTCGCGGAACAGGTCGGCGTGCAGGTAGGGCAGTTCGATGGCGTCGCGGATCTGCTCGATCTGCCGGGACAGGCCGCCGATCTCCTCGTAGGAGATGTCCGGGACCTCCTCCAGGACGAGCTCCTCGACCTCGGACTTGGGGATGCGCTCGTAGACGTAGCCGGAGCGGGGCTCCAGCAGAAGGGAGTCGCCGGCCCGGATCGGCTGGCCCACCAGCGAGTCGGCCAGGCGGACCACGCGCTCCTCGTCGGCGTGCGAGATGACCAGGGCGCGCTTGCCCTCGTCGAGGAGCTCCTTGAGCATGACGATCTCGCCGACCTCTTCGTAGCCGAGGGCCTCGACCACGTTGAGGGCCTCGTTGAGCATGACCTCCTGGCCACGCCGCAGCGAGTCGACGTCGACGGCCGGGCTGACGTTCACCCGCAGCTTGCGGCCGCCGGTGAACACCTCGATCGTGCCGTCTTCCCGGGCCTCCAGGAAGGTGCCGAATCCGGATGGCGGCTGCGCCAGCCGGTCGACCTCCTCCTTGAGGGCGACGATCTGGTCCCGGGCCTCCTTCAACGTGGCGACCAGGCGCTCGTTCTGGCCGGTGACGGCCGCGAGGTTCGCCTGCGCCTCGTGAAGGCGCTCTTCGAGGACTCTGGCCTGACGGGGTGACTCGGCCAGCTTCCGCCTCAGCGCGGTGATCTCCTCCTGCAGGAAGGAGACCTGTGTTGAAAGATCAGCGACCTCCCGTTCGCGCTGCGCGGCTCGAGCCTCTGCATCATCGCGAGCTGCCACGCCCCGTCACCTCCTTCCCAGTCGAGGGCGACTACTTAGGACCTTACCTATCTCGGGCCCCTCCGTAACCTGGCCGGGCAGTGTTCGTAGAGTGACATTCAGTGTTCGGTGAATAATCCTCGATTGTGCGTTTAATCCTGCCAGCGCGGTAGCCCGGCGGCTTGTTCCCGTCTCACGCACCAAAGAAGCCTCGTGGCCGAATTGTCATAGTTCTTCGGTGGTTCCCTTCGGTCGTCGGCGACGTGGCGGGGGTGTGACGCCGTCCGCCATGCGGCGG
This sequence comes from Nonomuraea roseoviolacea subsp. carminata, assembly GCF_024172185.1. Taxonomy (GTDB): domain Bacteria; phylum Actinomycetota; class Actinomycetes; order Streptosporangiales; family Streptosporangiaceae; genus Nonomuraea; species Nonomuraea roseoviolacea. The sequence continues at coordinate 7,604,700 of NZ_JAMZEC010000001.1, read as the reverse complement.
GCGGTGACGAGGAATCCCGTGTGGCCGATCATCCGGTGATCGGGCCGAACGGCGAGTCCCTCGACATGCCAGTCGCGAACCAGGGTCTCCCACGCATGGGGCTCCGTGAAACTCCCGTGATCGCGGATAACCTCGACGGTCTTGGACATCTGCGTGGTCGTCGCCACGTAGCAGCAGATCACTCCGCCGGGCGTCAGCGCCTTGGCGGCGGCGTCCACGCACTCCCACGGGGCCAGCATGTCGAGGATCACGCGGTCGACGTCGACCTCGTCGATCGAGGCGACGAGGTCGCCGACGACCAGCCGCCAGTTGGCCAGCGGGCCGTCCTCCTCGGTGCCGAAGAACTTCTCCACGTTGCCGCGGGCGACGTCGGCGAAGTCCTGGCGGCGCTCGTACGAGGTGACGTGGCCCTCGGGACCGACCGCGCGCAGCAGGAAGCAGGTCAGCGCGCCCGACCCGACGCCCGCCTCGATGACCCGGGCGCCCGGGAAGACGTCGGCCATGCCGACGATCATCGAGGCGTCCTTCGGGTAGATCACCGCGGCGCCGCGCGGCATCGCCAGGGTGTAGTCCTGCAGCAGGTGCCGGAACGCGAGGTACTGGGTGCCGCCGGAGGAGCGCACCACGGAGCCCTCCGGCTGCCCGATCAGGTCGCTGTGCGGGATGGCGCCCTTGTGCGTGTGGAAGACGCCGTCCTGCTTGAGCGTGAACGTGTGACGCTTGTTCTTGGGGTCGGTGAGCTGCACCTGATCCCCCACCTGGAACGGCCCATGCCTGCGGAAACCCATGGCGGCAAGGTTATAGGGCTTTCGACCGGCCTCTGACGCGCGATATGTATGGGTCATGCTCCCTCGTGCCGTCCTGTCCACCGGATCCCTCGTCCTGCGCGCCCCCGAGGAGGCCGACGTGGAGGCGATGACCGCCACGTGCGGCGACCCGGTGACCGCGCGCTTCCTGCCCGTGCTGCCCGCGCCGTACACCGAGCAGGACGCCCGCGACCATCTGGCCGTGGCGGCGCGCACGTGGGAGGAGGGCGGCGCCGAGTTCACCGTCGCCGAGAACGGCGCCTACGCCGGGGCGTTGCGCGTCTCGCCGCCCGACCGGTGGGGCGCGGTCGAGATCGGCTACCTGGTCGCGCCGTGGGCGCGCGGCAAGGGCGTGGCCACGGCGGCCGTGCGTGCGGTGACCCAGTGGCTGTTCGACCAGGGCGTCCACCGGGTGGAGCTGGCGGCGGAGGCGGAGAACCTCGCCTCGCTGCGGGTGGCGCTGAAGGCCGGCTTCCGGGAGGAGGGGCGGCGACGCGACGCGCGGGAGACGCGTGACGGGCGGCTGACCGACCTCGTGCTGTTCGGACGGCTGGCGCTGGACGCCGGCGAGGAGACGCCGTCGTACCTGCCGCCGTTCGAGGGCGGCGAGCTGACCGACGGCGTGGTCCGGCTCACCCCCATGGAGGTCGGCGACGCCGGGGATTTCCAGCGGATGATGGCCGAGCCCAGCACGGCCGCCTACGCGGTGGGCCCGGTGGCCACTCTGGAGGAGATCGAGCGGCGCTGCCGCAACACCGGCTACTGGTGGGTGACCGGGCAGCGGATCGAGCTGGCGATCCGCGACGCGGCCTCCGGGGCGTTCGCGGGGCACGTGCAGCTCATGCAGGTGGTGCCGCTGATGGGGCAGGCCATGGTGGGCTACTCGCTGCTGGAGGAGTTCCGCGGCCGGGGCCTCATGACGCGCGCCGTACGGCTGCTGGTGGACTGGGCCTTCGCGCACACCCCGCTGCACCGGATCACGGCCGGCACCAACGCCTCCAACGAGGCGTCGCACGCGGTGCTGCGGCGGGCCGGGTTCGAGCAGGAGTGCGTGCACCGGGAGCTGTTCCTGACGGGGGACGGCACGCGGGCCGACGACGTCCACTGGGTGCGCCTGCGCTCCCGCCCGGCGTGATCCGCCTTCCCCGCGGGCGGCCGGCACGCGCTTTCGCGCGCAGCCGCAGCGGTTGGCAGAAATCGGACTTTCCCGTTGAGGTCTGGTCAACGGGCGGGTCTCGGAGAATACTCCGGGTCACCGCACCCGTAGATCGCGTGACGAGAGAACGCGATCACTCACCCTCCACGGAGGGAACCTCGATGCCTGGCAACCGCGCTCATGTCACCGTGCACGAACTCATCCGCTCGTTCGCCTGCCCGGACGCGGCGGCGCTGGCCGACCTGCTGGCCCGCGCCGCGGCCTCCCTGTCCGGCACGGGATACGCCGGACTCGTCCGGGTGGACCCGCTGAGGGAGACGGCCCACGCCGTCCACGTCCACGCGCCGCCGGGCGACCCGCTGCGGGTGCGGCCCTGGCTGGCCGGATCGGGGGTGCTCAAGCTCCTCACCGTGTCGGACCGGCCGGTGCGCCTGCCGCGGGACGTCGCGGCGGGCGAGCCGGGGTTCCTGGCGGCCCCGGTGCCGCTGGCGGTCCGCGAACACCTGCGGCTGTGGGTGGCCGGGCGGGACTTCGGCGACCACGACGAGCACCTGCTGAGCCGGCTCGCCACCGCCGGGGGCCGCGCCCTGGAGGCGGCCAGCGGGCTGGACGCGGCGGCACGGCTGCTGCGCGGGGTGCACGCCTTCGGCGAGGGGCGTCCGGCGGCCTCACACTGACGACGGCTCTGCCCCGGCTCCAGCACACGGTCGCCGCCGCTCGGCCCGGCACGGGCGGGCGTCTCTGCGACGTCGTCGACCTCACGTCCCGCTCGGCCTCACGTCCCGGGCGGGGAATGGGGCCTTGCGCGCGGAAGAGCGCGTGCGGGGAGGACGAGGCCCGCGCGACTGGGAGTGGTCGCGCGGGAACGACGAAGCCCGCGCCGTGGAGAGTGGGGGTCGCCGGGGGCGACAAGGTCTGCGTGGCCGTGAGCAGTGGTCGTCCGGGGACGACGAAGCCCGCGCGACCGGAGTGGTGATCCGGGGGCGACGCCGCCCGCGCCGCCGGGAGCAGTGGTCGCGCGGGACGACGAAGCCCGCCTGACCAGGAGTGGTCAGGCGGGCCCGGTGACCCGATGCGCGCGGTCGGCCGGGAGGTCCGCTGCCGGTCGGCCGGGCGCTGCCCGGCGAAAGGCCGGGCTGCTGTCGAGTCGGCAGATCGCTGCCGGCCAGCCGGTCTGCCGGAGGCCGGAGGTCGGGTCGCTGCGTCGGTCAGGTCGGCCGGTCTGCTCCCGGACCAGAGCAGGTCGCCGCGCCGGTCGGCGGGCCTGCCCCTGGCCGGAGAGCCGGAGAGCAGGTCGCCGCGCCGGTCGGCAGGTCTGTTTCCGGGCGCGAGCAGGTCGCCGTGCCCGTCGGCAGGTCTGAGCCCGGCCGGGTGCGGGCCACTCTGCCGGTCGTGGGCGGTCAGGTGCGGTGGGGCTCGAAGCGCATCGTGCGGGACACGCCGACCCGGACCGTGGTGCCCGGCGCGATCGTGACCGGCTCGTTCGGCGGGATGTCGTAGAAGTTGGGGTCGCCCGGCGGCTGGATCTGCGTGCCGTTGACCGAGCCGAGGTCGACCAGGTTGACGTCCCAGCCGTCGAGCGCCACCCGCAGGTGGCGGCGCGAGACCGAGCCGTCGGGGCTGGTGACCTTGGCGGGACGGGCGGAGCCGCCGGCCACCTCGGGGGCGCGCTCGGGGTCGCGGCCCAGGAGGTAGTCGCTCTCCAGGGGCAGCGTCGTGCCGTCGTCCAGGATGAGGACGCCGAGCGACGGGCGCGGCCCCTTGTACGGGACGAGGGTGCGCTGCACCAGGGCGATGCCGCAGACCGCGCAGTAGGGCGAGCGCGGGTCGTTGAAGTGGTCGTTCTTGCAGTCGACGCCGTAGACGAGCGGGCGGTCGCCGTGCTCGGGCTGCTCCTGGCCGCCGTGCTGGCCCGGCCCGGGCTGGCCCGGCTGGTCGTACCCGGGCTGCTCGTAGCCGGGCTGGCCGCCCTGGTCGTATCCCGGCTGGCCGCCCTGGTCGAATCCGGGCTGGTCGAATCCGGGCTGGCCGGGCTGGTCGTAGGGGTCCGGGTGGTCGCCCGACGGCGGGCCGGAGGGCTGGGCGGGCTCGAAGTAGTCGGGCACGGCCGACAGGTGGGGGCCGGGCTGCGGCTCGGGCTGCCCCGGCTGCTCGTACGGCTCGCCGGTGCCGTTGGGCGCGTGGGCGGGCTCGTCGTAGCTGGGGTAGCCGCCGGGCTGCGGCTGCTCGTGCAGCGGCTGGAACGGCGAGGCCGGCGACTGCTCGGCGGGCGGCGGTGGGAAGCCCAGGGACGCCCCGGTGCCCGCGGGCTCCGGGGCGGGCGCGGCCTGCGGCCCGGACGGCGGCCCGGGCTGGAAGCCGGGGCCCTGCGGCGCGGCGGCCGGCGGCTGGTCGCCCGACATGGGGTAGGGCGGCATGTTCACCGGGGCGCGCTCGGCGGCGGGCGGCTGGATGAGGTCGGGCTCCATGTGCAGCGCGGTGTTCGGCAGCTCGCTGGTGAGCTGCCGGGCCGGGGCGGGCGCGGCGGGCGTGGCCCGCTCGCCGAGGTCGCCGAAGTCGCCGGACAGGCCACCGCCGTGGACGACGCCGCCGTCGAAGCGGACGGCCGGATGCGGGGTGCCGGCGCCGGGCAGGGTGAGCTCCACGCGCTCGACGGGGCCCGCGATGAGCCGGTCGGCCCAGGTCAGTGAGTCGCTGCCGGCCAGGCGGGTCTCACCGTCGGCGGTGGTGATGACGGCGGCGGCCGATCCGCTGACGAGCACGGCGACGCCTCCGCCGCCGACCGGGCCGGCCACCGCGCAGGTGGCGGGGTCGCCCGTCATGTTGGCGGCGAGCACCTGGGCCGCGCGCCTGGCGAGGGCCCGGCCGTCACCGCCGGAGGCGGCCGTCGAGCGCAACGCCTCAAGCAGGTCGTCCGCGGCGGCCTCACCCGCGTCGCAGACCAGCAGCAGCCCGCCGAGGCAGGCGACGAGGCCGTCGCCGGGAAGCGGGCGCACCACGCCGAAACCCTGGTCGGTCATGAGTCCTCCTTCACGCCGACGGTGGTGCGCTGACGCTCAACGGTGCCCTCGCTGCGCTCGGTCACTCAACTCTCCTCCCCGGAAGCCGGCGAAATTACGGCACCCGCACTGCCGTGCTGGCCACCAGCCTTACGCGTCCCAGCGGCGGGGAGCGCCACGGCGAGGCGGTGCCGATCCGTCGGATCGTCGGGCCGCGGCGAACCCCTCCGGTCTGTGAGCTCGGCCAAACGGAACACTATCGGCCAGCCGTCGCTTCCTCGAACCGCCGGGGGCGGGATCGGGCCGGCGCGCGACCGGCCTGATCACCAGTTACGACACTAGCCGGGGGCTGCCGGTTATTCGAGTGGGACAAATCAGGCGCACCCCAGAAGATTCCGCCCGACGGGGCGAAGTCCACCAGAACCGTCCAGGAGAACTGTCCACGGCGACCGTGGCGAACCGCCGCGAGGGACCCGCCGACCAGCGGACACCACCCGGACATCCGGGCCCGTCGCCGCGGGCCCTCCCCCGGACCGGAACGGAACGAGGCGGAATGGGGCGGGGCGGCGGGGTCAGACGCCGGTGAAGACGCGGTTGACGTCGGCGGTGGCGAGGACGCCGTAGATCTCGCCGCTGCCCTCGACCAGGAGGTACTCCCCCGCCGGGGTCTCGCGCATGGCGTCGATGAGCGGCTCGCCGGTCAGGTCGGCGGCGAGGATCATGGACGGCTCCAGCGACTTGGCCAGCGAGGCGACGTTCACCCAGGGACGGCGGTGCTCCGGCGTGGCCTGCACGGCGGCCTCGTTGACGATCGCGACGGGCCGGCCGTCGTGGTCCACGACGACGAGCGCCCCGGCCCGCCGCTCGCCGGCCTGGCGCAGCGCCTCGGCCAGCGGCAGGTCGCCGGCGACGGGGATGGCCCGGCGGGCCAGGGAACGGGCGTTGACCTGCGGGATGCGGGCGCGGATGCGGGCCACCCGCAGCGACTGCGAGGCGCCCATCCAGATGAAGGAGGCCAGCACCACCGGCCAGATCATGCCGGTGTAGTCCATGCCCTGCCTGCTCGTCGCCGCCATGGCGAGCGCCGCGACGACGAGCAGCACGGCCAGGATCCGGCCACCCCAGGCGGCGGCGACGGTGCCGGTGCCGGGCCGGCGGGTGAGCTTCCACACTCCGGCGCGCAGCATCCGGCCGCCGTCGAGCGGCAGCCCCGGCAGCAGGTTGAAGACGCCGACGACGAGGTTGGACACCCACAGCTGCCAGATCAGCTCCTGGGGGATGCCTCCACCGGTGACCAGGTACATGTCGGCGAGCAGGCCGGCGCCGCCGAGCGCCAGCGAGAGCGCGGGCCCCGCCGCGGCGACCATGAACTCCTTGCCGGGTGTGGGCGGTTCCTTCTCGATCTCGGAGACGCCGCCGAGCAGGTAGAGGGTGATGCGCCGCACCGGCAGGCCGTACGCCTTGGCCAGGACGCTGTGGGCCAGCTCGTGAAGAAGCACCGACACGTACAGCAGGACCGCGAAGACGAAGGCGACGGCGTACGCGGCGGGCGCGTCGAGCTCGGGCAGCGCGTTGTGGACGTTCTTGCCGTACATCCAGGTGATGAAGGCGGCGACGATGAACCAGGTCCAGGAGACGTAGACCGGGATGCCGAACGGCTTTCCCATCCTCAGGCCCGAGAACTCCTGCTGGGGGCTCTGCTCGCTCACCGAACTCCTCGCCGTTCGTCATGGGGTGTCGCTGCCTCGATGCTACGCGCCGGAGGGGGTGATCCCGCTTTCCCCGTCGCGGTTCTGTCGGAGGAGTGACCTAGAGTGCGGTGCATGACGTTGACCGATCCGGTGATCATCGGAGCTCTCTCCCCGTCCCGGGCGGGCGACTTCATGACCTGTCCCCTTCTCTACCGGTTCCGCGTGGTCGACCAGTTGCCGGAGCGGCCGTCGCCGGCGGCCGTGCGCGGCACGGTGGTCCACGCCGTGCTGGAGCGCCTCTACGACCTGCCTGCCCCGGCGCGCTCCGTTCAGGCCGCCCTGGAGCTGCTGGAGCCCCAGTGGCTGCGGCTGCTGGAGGAGGAGCCGCAGTACGCGGAGATGTTCGCCGACGACGCCGAGCAGGCCGAGTGGCTGACGCAGGCGCGGTCCATGCTGGAGCGCTACTTCACGCTGGAGGACCCGACCCGCCTGGAGCCCGCCGAGCGGGAGCTGTACGTCGAGGCGGTGCTGGACGGCGGGCTGATGCTGCGCGGCTACGTCGACCGGCTCGACGTCGCGCCGAGCGGCGAGGTGCGCGTGGTCGACTACAAGACGGGCAGCGCGCCCGGGCCCGACTTCGAGGCGAAGGCGCTGTTCCAGATGAAGTTCTACGCGCTGGTGCTGTGGCGGCTGCGCGGCGAGGTGCCGAGGTTACTGCAGCTCGTCTACCTGGGCGGCAAGGGCGAGGTGCTGCGCTACGCGCCGGACGAGGCCGACCTGCTGGCCACCGAGCGCAAGGTGCGGGCGCTGTGGGAGGCCATCGAGCGGGCGCTGCAGTCGGGCGAGTGGCGGGCGCGGCGCAGCCGGCTGTGCGACTGGTGCGACCATCAGGCGCTGTGCCCGGAGTTCGGCGGCACACCGCCGCCGGTGCCGGCGCGCCAGCCGGGCGACACCGTCCGCCGCAGCCGCCGCGCCGCGACGGACGAACTCTAGGAACCTTGTGGTGTGTCGCGGCACGGCCGGCGTCGGCGCGCCTCCGTCGCCGGTTTTTCGATCTTTTACGGCATAGCCAAGGTCACGCGCACGCGCCGACGTCGGCCGAGCTCTGTCATGGCCGGTCGTGAGGGCTCACGGGGTGCTCGCCGTGACGACGCGCGTTCTCGGCCGCCCACGGGGTCATGACCTCGGCCCGCGCCCGAACGCCGCACCGGCGGCCCCGCTCCCGCGCGATCATGGTTTCCTCCCGTAGGAGGAGGTCGGCCGGGGTGGGGCGGGCTTACAGTGGCAGGCACCCCGCCCGTGGAGGCGGGGCGGAGCAGTGACGGCACGCGGGGAGGCTCGAACGTGTCCCAGGGGTTCACGCCCCGACCCCCGATGCCCTTCGGCGCCGCGCCGGGCCGTTCCCGGAGGCGCCCGTGAGGGTGTGGGGCCGGCCGCGCCGGGTGCTGGTGCGCGACGCGCTTCTCGCCGTGCTCGTGGCCGCCGTCTCCCTGACGCTGCTCACCTTCTGGGGTCCCGGGGCGCGCGGCGTGCCGGTGGAGGGGCCGCGGGACGCGGACGCGCTGGGCGTCGTGCTGGTGCTGCTGGCGTGCGTGCCCGTCGCGGTGCGCCGGCGGTGGCCGCTGACCGGCCTGTGCGCGGCCCTGGTGCCCGAGACGGCGCTGGAGGGCCTCGGGTACGGCACGGGCCTGACCGGGACGGCCGGGCTGGTGATGCTGTACTCGGTGGCCGCCTACCGGGGTCTGGCGGTGGCGCTGGGCGGCCTGGCCCTGTCGCTGGCGCTGTACACGGCGTCCGCGGCGGCGGGGGCCGGCGCGCCGGCGGCGTGGAGCGACCATCTGGTGGTGGTCGTGGCCCTGGTGGCGGTATGGGGCGTGGGCCGCAGCCTGCGGCTGCGCCGCGCGTACATGGAGGAGCTGAGGGACCGGGCGGCGCGCCTGGAGCGGGCGCGCGCGGCCGACCGGCGGGCGGCCCGGGCCGAGGAGCGCTCCCGCATCGCGCGCGAGCTGCACGACGTGGTCGCCCACCACGTGAGCGTGATGACCGTCCAGGCGTCGGCGGCGCGCCGGGTGCTGGCCTCGGATCCCGGGCTGGCGGGCGAGGCGCTGACGGCGATCGAGGAGACGGGCCGGATGGCGCTGACCGAGATGCGGAACATCGTCGGGGTGTTGCGGGCGGACGCGCGGGCCGAGCTGGGGCCGCAGCCGGGCACACGCGACCTGCCGGCGCTGGTGGACCAGATGCGCGAGGCGGGGCTGGCGACGGGGCTCACGGTGGAGGGCGCGCCGGGGCCGGTCCCGGCGGGCGTGGACCTGGCCGCGTACCGGCTCGTCCAGGAGGGGCTGACGAACGCGCTGCGGCACGCGGGGGCGGGCGCGACGGCGCGGGTGACGGTCCGGTACGAGCCGCACGAGCTGGACGTCCGCGTCGAGGACGACGGGCGCGGCCCGGGCGGGAACGGCTCGCGCGGGAGCGGCGACGGCGGCGGTCACCACACGGACCTTCACGAGATCGGCGACGGCGGGCTCCATGACGCGGACGCTCATGAGGGCGGCGGGGCGCGGCCGGGCAGGGGGCATGGATTGGTGGGGATTCGCGAGCGTGTCGCGCTCTATGGTGGAATTCTCAGCATCGGCCCGAGGCCGGGGGGCGGTTTCGAGGTGCGGGCGAGGTTCCCGCTGAAGGACGGACAATGACGATCAGGGTGCTGCTGGTGGACGACCAGCCGCTGCTGCGCACGGGGTTCCGCCTGATCCTCGAGGCCGAGCCGGACATCACGGTCGTGGGGCAGGCCGGCGACGGCAAGGACGCCCAGGAGCAGACCCGGGCGCTGCTGCCCGACGTGGTGCTCATGGACATCCGCATGCCGGGCGTCGACGGCATCGAGGCGACCCGCCGGATCGTGCGGGAGGCGGCGCCGGGGGCGCACGTGCCGAAGGTGCTGGTCCTGACGACGTTCGACCTCGACGAGTACATCGTGGAGGCGCTGCGGGCGGGGGCGTCGGGCTTCCTGCTGAAGGACGTGCCGCCGGACGAGCTGGTGCAGGCGATCCGGGTGGTGGCGGGGGGCGACGCGATCGTGGCGCCCAGCGTGACCCGGCGCCTGCTGGACCGGTTCGCGGCGCGGCTGCCGGCGGCCTACGAGCAGCCCGCGCCGGCGCGGCTGGACCGGCTGACCGAGCGGGAGCTGGAGGTGCTGCGGCTGATCGCCAAGGGCATGTCCAACGCCGAGATCGCGGCCAAGCTCGTGGTGAGCGAGACGACGGTCAAGACGCACGTCGGCAACGTGCTGACCAAGCTGGGGCTGCGCGACCGGGTGCAGGCCGTGGTGCTGGCGTACGAGACGGGGCTGATCACTCCCGGCGCGCTGTCCTGAGCGCCGGGCTGACGGGCGAGCCGTCCGTGAGCGCCTGACCACCGCCCGGTTGACGGGCGAGCCGTCCGTGGACGCCTGACCGCCGCCGGGCTGACGGCACACGTCCGCCCGCCCCCGATCTTGCCGGGAGGCGGGCGGTCGGCGGGTCAGGCGGTGACCGGCTCGTCCTTGCCGGCGGCCGGCGTGTCCGGGGAGCCGGGGGCGTTCTCCGGGAAGTGGCAGGCGACGCGGTGGCCGCCGGCCAGCTCCGCCAGCGGCGGCTCGACCTTCTTGCAGATCTCCTGCGCCTTCCAGCAGCGGGTGTGGAAGCGGCAGGCGGGCGGCGGGTTGAGCGGGCTCGGCACGTCGCCGGTCAGGCGGATGCGCTCGCGCCCGGCGCGGCCCCGCGGGTCGGGCACCGGGACGGCCGACAGCAGGGCGTTGGTGTACGGGTGCATGGGCGTCGCGTACAGGCTCTTGCGGTCGGCGATCTCGACGATCTTGCCCAGGTACATGACGGCGACGCGGTCGCTGATGTGGCGGACCACCGACAGGTCGTGCGCGATCACCACGTAGGTGAGGTCGAGCTCGTTCTGCAGGTCCTCCAGCAGGTTGACCACCTGGGCCTGGATGGACACGTCGAGCGCCGAGACCGGCTCGTCGGCGATGATGAGCTTCGGCTTGAGCGCGAGCGTGCGGGCGATGCCGATGCGCTGCCGCTGGCCGCCGGAGAACTCGTGCGGGTAGCGGTTGTAGTGCTCGGGGTTGAGGCCGACGAGTTCGAGGAGGTCCTGGACGGCCTTCTTGACGCCGTTGTCGGTCTGGACGCCCTGGATGCGGAACGGCGCGCCGACGATGGCGCCGACCGTGTGGCGGGGGTTCAGCGACGAGTACGGGTCCTGGAAGATCATCTGCATGTCGCGCCGGAGCGGACGCAGCCGCCCCTGGCTCATGTGCGTGATGTCGCGGCCCTCGAACATGACCTGGCCGCCCGTGGGCTCCAGCAGCCGGGTGACCAGCCGGCCGGTGGTGGACTTGCCGCAGCCGGACTCCCCCACCAGGCCGAGCGTCTCGCCCTTGTAGACGTCGAAGCTGATGCCGTCCACGGCCTTGACGGCGCCGACCTGGCGCTTGAACAGGCCCTGGGTGACGGGGAAGTGCTTCTCCATGTCGCGGACGGACAGCAGCGGCTCGCCCTGCCGGGCGGTCCGGGTCGCGGTCTGCGTCGCGGGCTGGGTCTGTGGCTCGGTCACGGGGTCTCCAGCACTGGCTTGATCTCGTTCTCCCACAGGGCACGCCGCTCGGCCGGGGCCATGTGGCAGCGCACCAGGTGGCCGCCCTCGGTCTCGGCGAGCGCGGGCGCCTCGGTGCGGGCCTTGTCGCCGGTGCGCTCGGCGTACGGGCAGCGCGGGTGGAAGGCGCAGCCCGGCGGCACGTTGATGAGCGACGGCGGGCTGCCCTTGATCGGGAGGAGCCGCTCGGTGGGCTCGCGGTCGAGACGGGGCATCGACCCCAGGAGACCCCACGTGTAGGGGTGCTCGGGACGGTAGAAGATGTCGTCGGCCGAGCCGAACTCGATGCACTTGCCGCCGTACATGACGAGGATGTCGTCGGACAGCTCGGCGACCACGCCCAGGTCGTGGGTGATGATGATGAGCGCGGAGTCGAACTCGCGCTGCAGGTCGCGCATGAGGTCGAGGATCTGGGCCTGCACGGTGACGTCGAGCGCGGTGGTCGGCTCGTCGGCGATGAGCAGCTCGGGGTCGCACGAGAGCGCCATGGCGATCATGGCGCGCTGGCGCATGCCGCCGGAGAACTCGTGCGGGTAGGAGTCGACGCGGCGGCCGGGCTCGGGGATGCCGACGCGGCCGAGCATGTCGATCGCGTGCTTCTTGGCGACGGCCTTGGAGACCTTGTTGTGGATCCGGTAGGCCTCGATGATCTGGTCGCCGACGGTGTAGAAGGGGTGCATCGCCGACAGCGGGTCCTGGAAGATCATCGCCATCTTCTTGCCGCGCAGGCCGCGCACGTGCTCCTGCGAGGCGCCGACGAGCTCCTCGCCGTCGAGCCAGATCTCGCCGGAGATGTTCGCGCCGCGGCCCTTGTGCAGGCCGAGGATGCCCAGGCTGGTGACGGACTTGCCGGAGCCGGACTCGCCGACGATGCCGAGCGTCTTGCCGCGTTCGAGGCTGAAGGTCACCCCGTCCACGGACTTGACCAGGCCGTCGTCGGTCGGGAAGTGGATCTTCAGGTCTTTGACGTCGAGAAAGGGGCTCACGCCAGCCTCACCCTCGGGTCGACGACCGCGTAGAGCATGTCGACGATCAGGTTGGCCAGGATGATGAAGGCCGCCGCGATCAGCGTGACGCCCATCACCTGGGGGAGGTCGTTGTTGCTGATGGCGTCCACGGCGTACTTGCCGATGCCGGGCAGCGAGAACGTGCTCTCGGTGAGCACCGCGCCGCCGAGCAGCAGTCCGAGGTCCAGGCCGAACATCGTGAGCACGGGCGTGAGCGTGGCGCGCAGGCCGTGCTTGAGCACCACGGCCCGTTCGGCCAGGCCCTTGGCCCGGGCCGTGCGGATGTAGTCCTCGGACATGGTCTCCAGCATGCCGGCGCGGGTGAGCCGGGCGTAGCCGGCCGCGTACAGGAAGGCCAGCGTCACCCAGGGCAGGATCAGGTTGTTGGCCCAGGTGAGCGGGTCCTCGGAGAACGGCACCCAGTCGGCCACGTCGCCGACCAGGCCGAGCTGGTCGCGGAAGATGGCCAGGGACACGATGCCGGTGAAGAAGATCGGCAGCGAGACGCCGGCCAGGGCGATGCCCATGGACAGGCGGTCGAAGAAGCTGCCCCGCCGCAGCGCGGAGACCACGCCGGTCGCCACGCCGAAGATGACCCACACGACGGCCGCGCCGAGCGCCATCGACAGCGTGATCGGCAGCCGGTTGAGGATGTCCGGCAGGACGGGGTTCTGGCTGACGTACGAGTAGCCCAGGCAGGGGGCCGGGCAGTGCTCGACGCCGGGGCCGTAGTTGCGGTCGACGCCGACGAAGATGCCCTTGACGAACCGCCCGTACTGCACGATGACCGGGTCGTTGAAGCCCAGCCGGATGGCCGTGTCGTGGATGACCTGGGCGTTGGCCGCCTTGCCCACGTACCGGGAGGCGAGGTCGTCAGCAGACATGCCAGCGAGCCGAGGCACGAGGAAGAAGATGGCGAACGTCGCGATGCTCACCACGAAGAGCAGCATGACGGCCGCTATCAACCGTCTGACAATGTATGTGAACACTGATCTCGGCCACGGCGGCCGGGCCTTGTGGGCCCGGCCGCCAAGCCTTCACCTGCTTTCGACGGACGTTCCGGCGGGACTGCCGGCCGGGTACTACTGGGTGCTCAGCGTGAGGAACTCGTACATGCCCCAGTTCTGGCTGACGAAGACGTTCTTCAGGGTCGGCGGCCGGTAGAACAGGCCGTGCGCCCACACGTAGGGCAGGATGAAGGCCGAGTCCATGACCTGCTTGTCGACCTGGGCCCAGATGGCGCCGCGCTTGGTGGCGTCCGTCTCGGCCGCGGCCTGGTCGATCAGCTCGTCGATCTTGGGGTCCTTCACGCCGAGGTTGGTGTTACCGGCGGGACGGATGACCCGGCTGTCCACGATCTGCTGGAAGAAGCCGAAGCCCTCGGGGTAGTCGGCGCCCCAGCCGTAGACCATGAGGCCCAGGTTGTTCTTCTTGGCGAAGTCGGGCTTGCCGGCGTACAGCTTGAAGTAGTCACCCTGCGGGTAGCCCTTCAGGTCCAGCTTGATGCCCACGCGGCCGAGCGACTGCTGCAGCGCCTCGGCGGTCTGCTTCTCGGCGGCGCGCTCGTTGCGGAAGGAGATGGTGGTGCTGAAGCCGTTGGGCTGACCGCAGGCCGCCAGCTCCTCCTTCGCCTTCTCGACGTTGCCGGTCGGGTTGGCCTCGACGCCGTACGGGTCGATCTTCTGGTAGCCGGTCATCTTCGGCGGCATGAGGCTCAGGGCGACGTCGCCACCGGCGTCGGGGCCGCCGTAGGCGCCCTGGATGGCCGAGCGGTCGGCCGCGTAGAGGACCGCCTTGCGGCAGTGGATGTTGTCGAACGGCTTGACGTCACCGTTGATGTTGGTGAACCAGGTCCGGTCGATCAGGGCCGAGTCGGCGTACTGCTTGACCTTGTCGTCGGTCAGGACCTTCTTGCGGGCGTTGGCCGCGACACCGGTGCTGTTGACCTTGACGTCGATCTTGCCGGACAGCAGGCGCTGGTCGAGGTCGTCCTCGTTCTGGCCGAGCAGCACCTCGATGGAGTCGTTGAGCTGCTTGCGGTTCGGGTCGGTCGCCGGGTCCCAGTTGGGGTTCTTCACGAGCTCGATGCGCTTGGTGAGCTCGTGCGACTTGAACATGTACGGGCCGGTCGAGACCGGGTGCTCCTTGTACTTCGAGCCGGTGTCCTTGGCCTCGGGCACGGGGGCCGTCTGCGGGAGCATGGCGAAGTAGTCGAAACCGCCGTACGCCTTCTTCAGGTGGAAGACGACGGTGCGATCGTCGGGGGTCTCGACGGCCTTGAAGTCGTCGAGCTTGCCCTTCATCTTGTACGGGCCCGTGTAGCCGCCCAGGTCGAGCCAGTCGTTGAAGTAGGTGGGGCCGCTGGGCAGGATGTCCTTGTCCAGGGAGCGGGCCACGGCGTACTTCACGTCCTTGGACGTCACCGGGGTGCCGTCCTCGAACTTGATGCCCTCGCGCAGCTTGTACGTCCAGGTCTTGCCGCCGTCGCTGGGCTTGCCCAGGTCCTCGGCGAGGTCGCCGACGAGCTGCAGGCCCTCCTCGCCCGGCACCGGCTTGAACATGGTCAGCGCGCGCGTGTAGAAGCGCGAGAAGTTCCAGGCGTAGCCGTAGTACTGGTCGCCCGGGTCCACCGAGTCGAAGTCACCGGGCATGCCCATCCGCAGCGTGCCGCCGGTCTTCGTCGACGGGTTGACGACCTGCGTCACCGCCGCGTTGTACTGGCTGGCGGGCGCCGCGTCGCCGCCGCCGGTGGAGCTCTTGGACCCACCGCCGCCGCCACCGCACGCGGAGGCGAGCAGGGCGAGGGCGGCGGTCGCCGCGACCGCCGACGCAGTTGATCTTATCTTCATCGACCTGACACACCCCTTGATCTGGGAGTTCGTAGCACTTGCGGAAACCTCACGAGGTCTATCGCGCCTTGGGGTCGAATGCGTCCCTGAGGCCGTCACCGAGCAGGTTGAACGCCAGCACGGTGATGAAGATCGCGAGACCGGGGAAGAGCATGAAGTTCGGCGCGACGTCGTAGTTGTGGACGGCCTCGGCGAGCATGCCTCCCCACGTCGGGGTCGGCGGCCGCACGCCCACGCCCAGGAAGGACAGCGCGGCCTCGAAAAGGATGTTCGACGGGATCAGCAGCGTCGAGTAGACCAGGATCGGCGCGATCAGGTTGGGCAGGATCTCCTTGAACAGGATCACGTGGTTGCGCGCGCCGAGACTGCGGGAGGCGTCGACGAACTCGCGTTCGCGCAGCGAGAGGGTCTGCCCCCGGATGATGCGCCCGATGTAGGGCCAGTTGAAGAAGCCGATGATGAACACCAGCAGGCTGATCCGGAGCGTGTCGCCCGACATGCCGAACGCCTTGTCGGGGATCACCCCCGCCAGCGCCAGTGCGAACACCAGCAGCGGGAAGGCCAGGAAGATGTCCATGGCCCGGCTGATGACGGTGTCGATCCAGCCGCCGAAGAAGCCGGCGATCATTCCGAGCACGGTGCCGAGCACCACGCAGAGCAGGGTCGCGAAGAACGCGATCAGCAGCGAGATGCGCGCCCCGTACAGGATGCGGCTGAACAGGTCGCGGCCGGTGGTCGGCTCGACACCGAACAGGTAGTCCCAGCTGATGCCGCCGAACGCGCCGATCGGCGCCTGGATGGCTGGGTCGATCTTGTCGCGGTGCCATTCGGCCGGTGGGTGGCCGAACCAGGACACGATCAGCGGCGCGAAGATCGCGATCAGGATGAGCAGCACGATGACGATGCCGCCGGCCATGGCGACGCGATCGCGCCTGAGGCGCATCCAGGCGATCTGACCGAGGGAACGCCCCCGGATGGCTGAAGACCCCGCTCCTTCAAGAACGGTCTCCGGTCCGGCCTCGACAGCCGATTCCGGCAGATCGAGCGGTGCGGTCATTCCAGTAGCCCCCTGGATTCCAGACGACGTCGTCCGTGTGCGGCGCGGTCCCGGTCAGGGTGGACGCCCATGCTTGGCAGACCGCGGTGTCGCGGCCCCAGGAGGCAGAATCTATGGCCTGAGCTGGTGTGACTAGCCCCTCATCGGCCGATGTGGCTCAACTGTGACTGACGCGAAACTCATTCGTATCGATCTTGAACGGGATGTCAGGAAGCCATCGCGATTCTGTCCCGAACCTGTGACACAAGCCTAGTCACTTGATACCGCGGCGCCGGAGGATGTCCTCGATGTCGGAGAAGTCGTCGTCGCTCTTGCGCTTGGCCGGGGCCTCGACCGCAGGCTTGCCCGTCTGGGCCGGCCGTCCACCGGCGACCGCCGGGGCCTCCGCCGGGCCCGCCGGGGCCTCCTTGCCGCCCCGGCCGCCCTTGCGCCGTTCGCCGTCGCGGGACAGCGCCCGGCCCCGCAGCACGCCGGAGGCCACGAACAGCACCACGGACACCCCCGCCACCGCGACGCCGGCCCACACGAGCGGGCTGAACACCAGGCTCGTGACGAAACCCACGATCGTCGTGCCGATCGTCCACAACGCCTGCAGCGCCCCGGTCAGATAGGCCGCCAGGGGCAGCAGCGCCCACGCCGCCGTCCGCATGCCCGCCGCCGCTCCCCTGCGCCGGAAGGCCAGGAAGCTGAACACCAGCCCCACGACGGTCAACCCGACGCACAGCGGGAACCAGGTCGCGATCTGTCCGGACATTCGGCCGCCCCTCGTCTCGACTACGTCCCCATCCTGGCACGCGGGCGCGCCGCGGCCGCTCCTCCGCGAGGACCACTTCTCCCTTAGGGGGACGATCCAGGCATCTCAGGGATTCCCCGGGTGCCGGGGCGGCATACGTTCCGGGGGCGGGTCCGGGCCGCTGGAGGTGAACCGGGGATCAGGCCGGGACGAGGGCGCGCAGGTCGGCGATCGTGACCTCGGTCAGCGAGGAGACCACCAGGCGGCCCGGGGCGGGCTCGACCGGCAGGACGCTCGGCACCGCGACCACCGCGCAGCCGGCCGCCGTGGCGGCGGCGACCCCCGTGGGAGAGTCCTCCAGCACCACGCACCGCACCGGCCGCACCCCGAGCAGGCGGGCGGCCGTGAGGTACGGCTCGGGGTCGGGCTTGGTGCGGGTCACGTCGTCGGCCGTGACGACCGCGTCGAAGCGGTCGCGGCCGACGGCCTTGAGCACCGCGTCCGCGATGTCCCTGAGCGACGAGGTGACCAGCGCCACCGGGACGCCCTCGGCGCGCAGCCCGTCGAGCAGCTCGGCCGCCCCCGGCATGACCTGCACGCCCTCGGCCAGCGCCCCGACCATGCCGTCCACCATCCACCGCCACAGGGTCTCGGGCGGCAGGTCGGCGCCGGAGACCTCCAGCATGTACGCGACCGTGCGCTCCATGGAGCCGCCGAGCAGGTGCGCCTGGTGCTCGGCGGACCAGGGGGCGC
Source organism: Nonomuraea roseoviolacea subsp. carminata (assembly GCF_024172185.1). Classification (GTDB taxonomy): domain Bacteria; phylum Actinomycetota; class Actinomycetes; order Streptosporangiales; family Streptosporangiaceae; genus Nonomuraea; species Nonomuraea roseoviolacea. The sequence continues at coordinate 7,587,002 of NZ_JAMZEC010000001.1, read as the reverse complement.
CGAGCCGGGCCATCACGGCGGTCTCGATCTCCAGCCACACCTTCTCGGTGTCGACGAGGAGGCCGTCCATGTCGAACAGGGCGGCTTGCATGCGTCTCCGATCGGTTCGCTCGCTGACAGGCGCCGGCTGTGCGGCGGGTGAGCCGGGCACGGGGTCCTGGGTGCGGGGTTCCGCCGCGGGCCCGGCTCGAAGGCAGCCTCATGGGCGGCCTCGTGGGTCCGGTCCGGGGATCCCGGCCGGACCTCCGACCGTACCGGGCCGCGCATGGTGGACGCCCGCCGGGGTCGCCCTCGTCGGCGGCGGCCCCGCGCGGACGCGGCCCGCCATGGGCGAGGACCCCGCCCCCGCGACGGGACGGGACGGGCGCCGGGGCCCGGACGGGGGCGGTCGTGGCGGACGCCGGCGCGCGGGGCGTCAGACGTTGAAGTACTTGGCCTCGGGGTGGTGGGCGACCAGGGCGGAGGTGGCCTGCTCGGGGTGGAGCTGGAACTCCTCCGACAGGCTGACCCCGATGCGCTCGGGCGACAGCAGCTCGAACAGCTGCACCTGGTCCTCCAGGTTGGGGCAGGCCGGGTAGCCGAACGAGTACCGGCAGCCCTGGATGTTGACCTTGAGCATGTCGTCCAGCGACTCCTCGCCGCCGATGCCCAGCTCGGCCCGGACCCGGGCGTGCCAGTACTCGGCCAGCGCCTCGGTGAGCTGGACCGACAGGCCGTGCAGCTCCAGGTAGTCGCGGTAGGCGTCCTTGGCGAACAGCTCGGCCGTGGCCTCGGAGATCTTGCCGCCCATCGTGGCCACCTGGAACGCCACCACGTCCGTCTTGCCCGACTCGCGCGAGCGGAAGAAGTCGGACAGGCACAGGTGGCGGTCGCGGCGCTGGCGCGGGAAGGTGAAGCGGGTGCGCTCGTTCCCGGCGTCGTCGAGGATGATCAGCGAGTCGCCGTCGCTGACGCACGGGAAGTACCCGTAGACGACGGCGGCCTCCAGCAGGCCCTCGGTCTGGATGCGGTCGAGCCACATGCGCAGCCGCGGCCGGCCCTCGGTCTCGACCAGCTCGTCGTAGCCGGGGCCGTCTCCGCCGCGGGTCGGCTTGAGCCCCCACTGGCCGAGGAACAGCGCCCGCTCGTCGAGGAAGGCGGCGTACTCGGTCAGCGAGATGCCCTTGACGATGCGGTCGCCGAGGAACGGCGCCTTCGGCAGGGGGTTGTCGGCGGCCACGTCGGAGCGGGCGGGCAGCTCCTCGACGGGGGTGCGCTGGAGCACCGCGCCGGTCTTGACGCGGCGCTCGCGCAGCGGCGGCAGCGTCGCGCCGGCCACGCCGCGCTTGACGGCCATGAAGGAGTCCATGAGCCGCAGCCCCTCGAACGCGTCGCGGGCGTAGCGCACCTCGCCCTCGAACAGCTCGGCGAGGTCCTGCTCGACGTAGGCCCGGGTGAGCGCGGCGCCGCCGAGCAGCACCGGGTACTTCTCCGACAGGCCCCTGGAGTTCATCTCCTCCAGGTTCTCCTTCATGATGACCGTCGACTTCACCAGCAGGCCGGACATGCCGATGACGTCGGCCTTGTGGTCGTCGGCGGCCTCCAGGATCGCCGAGACCGGCTGCTTGATGCCGAGGTTGACGACCTGGTAGCCGTTGTTGGACAGGATGATGTCGACGAGGTTCTTGCCGATGTCGTGGACGTCGCCCTTGACGGTGGCCAGCACGATGCGGCCCTTCGTCTCGCCCTCCACCCGGTCCATGTGGGGCTCCAGGTAGGCGACGGCCGCCTTCATCACCTCGGCCGACTGGAGCACGAACGGCAGCTGCATCTGGCCGGAGCCGAACAGCTCGCCGACCGTCTTCATGCCGTCGAGCAGCACCTCGTTGATGATCTCCAGGGCGGGCCGCTGCTCCATGCCGGCGTCGAGGTCGGCCTCCAGGCCCTTGCGCTCGCCGTCGATGACGCGCCGCTTGAGCCGCTCCCACAGCGGCAGCGCGGCCAGCTCCTCGGCCTTGCCGGCCCGCATGGCGGCGGCGTCGACGCCCTCGAACAGGTCCATGAACCGCTGCAGCGGGTCGTAGCCGTCGCGGCGCCGGTCGTAGACCATGTCGAGGGCGACCTGGCGCTGCTCGTCGGGGATGCGGGCCATCGGCAGGATCTTGGAGGCGTGGACGATCGCCGAGTCGAGGCCGGCGTTGACGCACTCGTTCAGGAACACCGAGTTGAGCACCATGCGCGCGGCCGGGTTGAGGCCGAAGGAGATGTTGGACAGGCCCAGCGTGGTCTGCACGCCCGGGTAGCGGCGCTTGAGCTCGCGGATCGCCTCGATGGTCTCCAGGCCGTCGCGGCGGGTCTCCTCCTGGCCGGTGGCGATGGGGAAGGTCAGGCAGTCGACGATGATGTCCTCGACCCGCATGCCCCAGTTGCCGGTCAGGTCCTCGATGAGACGGGAGGCGACGCGGATCTTGTGCTCGGCGGTGCGGGCCTGGCCCTCCTCGTCGATGGTGAGGGCGACCACGGCCGCGCCGTGCTCGCGCACCAGCCGCATGATCTTCTGGAAGCGGGAGTCGGGGCCGTCGCCGTCCTCGTAGTTGACGGAGTTGACGGCGGCGCGCCCGCCGAGCATCTCCAGGCCGGCCTGGAGCACCGCCGGCTCGGTGGAGTCGAGCATGATCGGCAGCGTGGAGGCGGTGGCGAAGCGGAAGGCCAGCTCGCGCATGTCGCCGACGCCGTCGCGGCCGACGTAGTCGACGCACAGGTCGAGCATGTGGGCGCCGTCGCGGGCCTGGTCGCGCGCCATCTCGACGCAGTCGTCCCAGCGGCCGGCCAGCATGGCCTCGCGGAACGCCTTGGAGCCGTTGGTGTTGCACCGCTCGCCGATGGCCAGGTAGGAGGTGTCCTGCCGGAACGGGACGGTCTGGTAGAGCGAGGACGCGCCCGGCTCGGGGTGCGGGCGGCGGGCGGCGGGCTCGCGGCCGCGGACCCGCTCGACGACCTGGCGCAGGTGCTCGGGCGTCGTGCCGCAGCAGCCGCCGACCATCGACAGGCCGTAGTCGCGGGCGAAGGAGTCGTGGGCGTCGGCGAGCTCCTCGGCGCTCAGCGGGTAGTAGGCGCCGTCGGAGGTCAGCACCGGCAGGCCCGCGTTCGGCATGCAGGACAGCCTGAGCCGGGAGTGGCGGGCGAGGTAGCGCAGGTGCTCGCTCATCTCGGCGGGGCCGGTGGCGCAGTTGAGGCCGATCACGTCGACGCCGAGCGGCTCGATCGCGGTCAGCGCGGCGCCGATCTCGGAGCCGAGCAGCATCGCGCCGTTGGTCTCGATCGTCACCTGGGCGATGATCGGCACGTCGCGGCCGGCGGCCTCGGCGGCCCGCTTGGCGCCGATGACGGCCGCCTTGACCTGGAGGAGGTCCTGGCAGGTCTCGATGATGAGGGCGTCGGCGCCGCCCGCGATCAGGCCGGCGGCGTTGTCGCGGTAGGCGTCGCGCAGGCTGGAGTACGGCATGTGGCCGAGCGTCGGCAGCTTGGTGCCGGGGCCCATGGAGCCGAGCACGAAGCGCGGCCGGTCGGGGGTGGACCAGTGGTCGGCCCGCTCCCTGGCGATGCGGGCGCCCGCCTCGGAGTACTCGAAGACCCGGTCGGCGATGTCGTACTCGCCGAGGGCGGCGAGGTTGGCGCCGAAGGTGTTGGTCTCGACGCAGTCGACGCCGACGGCGAAGTAGGCGTCGTGGACGCCGGCGACGATGTCGGGCCGGGTCACGTTGAGCACCTCGTTGCAGCCCTCGTGGCCCTGGAAGTCGTCGAGGGTCGGGTCCTGCGCCTGGAGCATCGTGCCCATGGCGCCGTCGGCGACGATCACTCGCTGGGACAGGGCTTCACGGAAGGCGGACGCGGAGCTGCTCATGGCGCTCAGCTTATCGGCTGCGCTGGAGCCGGGCTGGAGCGGACACGGGTTTTCGATCATCAAGGATCGCGGGAGTCCTCCGCCGGCTCGGTCCGGGCGCTCGCGGGTGGTGCGCGGCCGGGCCGCGTCTGGTAAAGCTGATCATCGCCACTCGGTGACATGAGCGGCTCCTCACCGCATAGGCTAAGCGGGACGGAGAAGAGAGGAGGCGACACATGATAGAGCTCGAAGGGCTCCCCGAGCTCGTCGACCCGGTGCTCATCGCCGCGTTCGAGGGGTGGAACGACGCGGGCGAGGCATCCAGCGGTGTGATCGCCCACCTCGAGTCCGCGTGGAAGGCCGAGCCGCTGGTCGCGCTCGACCCCGACGACTACTACGACTTCCAGGTCACCCGGCCGGTCGTGGAGATGGGCGACGGACTGACCCGGTCGATCGTGTGGCCCACCACCCGGCTCTTCCACGCCCGCCCGCCGGGCCTGGAGCGCGACGTGGTGCTGCTGCGGGGCATCGAGCCCAACATGCGCTGGCGCTCGTTCTGCGCCGACATCATCGAGGTCTGCCGCGAGCTGGGCGTGGAGCTGGCCGTCATGCTGGGCGCGCTGCTCAACGACTCGCCGCACACCCGTCCGGTGCCGATCCTGGGCGGCGCGACCGACGAGGAGCTGGCCCGCTCGACCAACCTGGAGCTGAGCCGCTACGAGGGCCCCACCGGCATCGTGGGGGTGCTCCAGCACGCCTTCGGCGAGGCGGGCATGAAGGCCGTGTCGCTGTGGGCGTCGGTGCCCCACTACGTCGCCCAGCCGCCCAACCCGAAGGCGACGCTGGCGCTGCTGCGCCGCCTGGAGGACGTCCTCGACATCCCGATGCCGCTCGGCGACCTCGACGAGGAGGCGCGCGCGTGGGAGCGCGGCGTCGACGAGCTGGCCTCCCAGGACAGCGAGGTGGCCGAATACGTCAAGGAGCTGGAGGACCGCAAGGACGCGGCGGAGCTCCCCGAGGCCAGCGGAGACGCGATCGCGGCGGAGTTCGAGCGGTATCTCCGGCATCGCGACACCGATACTGACAGCTAACTTCCAGCATTACGGCCGCGCTTCCCGGGCGGCTTTCGGGTCATAATCAGGGCCGTACGACGGCCAGGGCGAGCCGGGCTCCACTTCCGGCCCGGGCCTGGACGAGGCTGAGCCAGGAGAGTCGGGCGTGCGCCGGTCACAGGGGCGTCACCCCGCCCCGATCCACGTGACCGCCCACGTAAGGCCCCCCATGGTGACATCTCACGTAGACCCGCACCAGCGAAGCCAGGACGCCAGGCGACGCGTCCTGGAGATGGCGCTCTCCCTGCGCGACGGGCCCCCGGGCGGCTCCGTCGACCACTTCCTCGCGCTGCTGCAGTACCGGCTGCCGTTCTGGCTGAGCGTGCTGCACGACCTGACGCACCGCGCCGGGAGCGGCACGGTCGCGGGCAATCTCGTGCCGGTGGCGCGGGCGGGCCTCGACTACCACCTGGAGGTGCAGGCGGCGGCGCTGCCCGCGTTCAGCTCGCCGAACGTGACGGTGCGCGTCCGCGAGGCCCTGCGCGCCGCCGGGTTCGGGCCGGAGGCGGAGGTGGCGCCGCTGGCCGCGTACCTGGAGGAGGAGCGGCGGCTCGGCCGGGTGGCGGCCGGCGTGGACCCGGAGGCGAGCGCGCGGCTGCTGCTCGCGGGATGCTTCCACCGGGCCTACATCGAGCTGTTCGTGGGGGCGGACCTGGTGCCGCCGCGCGAGGTGAGCGCCGAGGAGATCGTCCGCGAGCTCCGCCTGGAGCCGCCTTCCTGAGTCTCGGCCCCTCGTGCGCCGCTCCTGGCCGTCCAGGCGCCCGGCACGGTCGTCCCGCGCGGTGCGGGGGTACGGGTGGCGGGGTCAGGCGGTGGCGGCGCGGGGTGCGAGGGCGGCCTCGTCGTAGCGGTTCCACACCAGGGAGGCGACGTCCGGGTCCGCGCCCAGCGGGTCGGTGACCAGGTCGGCGCCCGCGGCCAGGAGGCGGCCGTGGAAGAAGCCGGGCGCCAGCACGTACGAGGCGACGGCCACCCGCCGGGCGGGCCCCGAACGGACCCGTTCCAGCGCCTCGGCCAGCGTGGGCGTACCGGCCGAGGCGAACGCCGCCGTGACCGGGCGGCCGAGCCGCACCGCCAGGCGGTGGGCGGCGGCGCGCACGTCGGCCAGCGCCGACGGGTCGGACGAGCCCGCCGCGCCGAGGATCACCGCGTCCGTACGGCGCAGCCCCGCGCGGCCGAGCCGGCGGGCCAGGGCGGAGGTCAGCAGCCCGTGGGGGCCCAGCGGGGCGGCCATGAGCGCGTCGGGCCGGTGCGCGGCCAGGACGGCGGGCAGGTCCACGCGCACGTGGTAGCCACCGGCGAGCAGCAGCGGCAGCACGACCACGGGCCCGGGCACGGCCGGGAGCACGTCGCGCAGGAGCGGGCGGCTGATCTCCAGGTGGGCCAGGTCGACGCGGTGTCCGGGCCGCTGCCGGCGGATGACGTCGGCCAGCTCGGCGAGGGTCCGCTCCCCCGCGGCGCTGCGCGTCCCGTGCGCGGCCAGGACCAGCCTGGGAGCGCCGCCCCGCGAATCGGCGGGCGTGAGGCTCGGGCTGGGGTTCGGGTCGGAGCCGGGGTTCAGGTCGGAGTTGCGGTGGGGTTGGCGGTGCCGGTGAGGGTGGGGGCGGCGCGGCGTGGATGGGGCGTTCACTGGTGCGCCTCGTGGGAGCAGGCCAGGCGGTAGCCGCGTTTGACGACCGTCTCGACGATGCCGCCGGGCCCGAGGGCGCGCCGGAGCCGGGTGATCGCCATCTCCACCGCGTGCTCGGCCGAGTCGCGGGCGACGCTGCCGGGCAGCACCGTGCGCAGGTCCGTGCGGGAGACCACGTGGCCGGGCTTGTCGGCCAGCCGCTTGAGCACCGCCATCGGGGCGGGCGGCAGGGGACGCAGCTCGCCGTCCACGACGACGGCGTGGCCGCGGATCTCCAGGTGGTGGCCGCCGGCGACGAGGCGGGTGACGCCGTGCTCGGGCAGGTGGCGGGCCAGGGCGCGGGCGAGCGAGCCGAGCCGGGAGCGGTCCGGCTGGAGCGTGGGGACGCCGCGGGAGACGAGCGGCTCGGCCGTCACGGGGCCGACGCAGGCGGCGACGACCCGGGAGCCGAACGCGTTGAGCAGCGGCTCCTCCGCCCCTTCGGCGCGGGCGGCGGCGAGCATGGCGTGGACGGCCGGCGCGCTGGTGAAGGCCACGGCGTCCACGGCGCCGGAGATGGTCTGGGTGATGAGGCGGCGCAGCGGCGAGGGGTCGCGGTAGGGCAGCCAGCGGTAGACGGGGATCTCGATGACCTCGGCGCCCGCCGCGCGCAGGTCGGCGACGAAGTCGGCGAGCGGCTCGCCGTGGAGCTGCACCGCGATGCGCCGGCCGCGCAGGTCCTGGGCGAGCAGGTGCTCCTTGACCTCCTTGCAGGAGTCGCTGGCGGGCGTCCAGTGGTCGTCCAGGCCGGCGGCGCGCACCGCTCCCCTGGCCTTGGGGCCGCGGGTGAGCAGGCGGGCGCGGGCGAGCTGTCTGGCGAGCTCGCCGGACAGGCCCCATCCCTCGGCCGCGGCCATCCAGCCGCGAAAGCCCACGCCGGTGGTGACCACCACGTCGTCGAGGGGCCGTTCGAGGCTGTGGCGGGTGGCGGCCAGCAGGTCGGCGTCCTCGGCGAGCGGCACCAGGCGGATCGCGGGGGCGCTGACCACGCGGGCGCCCCGCCGTTCGAGCAGCGCGCCGAACTCCTCGCGCCGGCGGGTGGCGGTGACGCCGACCGTGAAGCCGGACAGGGCGTTGGGGGCCGTCTCGTGGGCGCGGGACGGGTCCTCGGCGAGCGGCGCGCTCACGCGGGCACCTCCTGAGGAGTCGGGGGCGCCGGCGGGCCCGGCCGGGCCCCGAGCACCCGGCCGGGCATCACAGGCACGTGAACCAGAAGTGAGATCACGCACCCCATGGTGCTTTCCGGCCGTTTCGCCGCTGGGTCCCTTCTGTTACCGCTGTGCTACAAGCACCGCCTCTGGGGCGTACGTGCGGGTGTCACCGTGATGCCACATCCGCCGCACCTCCGGGGTTGATCGCGAGCGGGCGCGGGAAGCCTTCCCGATGACCAAGCGACCTTTCGGGGAGGTTCGGTGACGGTCCGGCCCATCCGCCTGTTCGACGACCCGGTGCTGCGCTCGGTGGCGCAGCCGGTGCGCGACTTCGACCGCGAGCTGCGCGCCGTCGTGAAGTCCCTGACGGCCACGTTGCGGGCCGGGCCCGGGCGCGCGGGTCTGGCGGCGCCGCAGATCGGGGTGCCGCTGCGGGTGGTCGCCTACGCGTACGAGGGCCGCTCGGGCCATCTGGTCAACCCGCGTCTGGAGCTGTCGGAGCGCCGCGTGACGGCGGACGAGGCGTGCCTGTCGGCGCCGGGGGTGTGGTGGCCGCTGGAGCGCTCCTACATGGTGGTCGCGCGCGGGCGTGACATGTTCGGCAAGCCGGTGTCGGTCCGGGCGCTGGGCGTGCTGGCGAGGGTGTTGCAGCACGAGGTGGACCACCTGGACGGCGTGCTGTTCAGCGATCACCTGGCAGAGGAGGAGCGGGAACGGTTTCTCGCCGCCGCGCTACCGTCGGGATGAGGGAGCGGCGCTGCTCGGGGTCGGTGCCGCCCCAGACGCCGTTGAGCTGGCGGGTGTCGATCGCGTAGTCGAGGCAGGGCTGGCGGACCGGGCATCCCCGGCATACGGCCTTGGCCTGCTCCACCTGCTCACGGCCCGGGCCTTCCGTCGAGATCGGGAAGAACAGCTCCGGGTCCATGGCCTGGCAGGCGGCCCCGCGCGACCAGTCGTGCATCATCATGCCGACGGCGCCTACCCCTTTCCTGGCGGGTCACACCACTTCGTCCAGCAACCTGTCCCAGTCGGCGAGGAACCGGTCCAGCCCGTAGCGGGCCAGAGCGGCGGCGCGGGCGGCCTTCCCGGCCTGCGCGGCCCGCTCCGGGTCGGTGGCGAATTCCCGTAGCGCCTCGACCAGCACGTCCACCTTGGTGGAGATCACGCCGGCCTCCGGCGGGACCGCCTCGATCGCCTCGGTGGCGGCCAGGGCGACCACGGGCATGCCGAGGGTCATCGCCTCGATGAGGGCGAGCCCGAGCGAGGTCCACCGGTACGGGTGCAGGTAGACGCGCCGGCGGGCCAGTTCGGGGTGCATGAGGTGCTGCGGGAGGTCCTCGTACGTCCCGTACGGCAGGCCGGCGACCTTCATGCCGAACACGTCGAGCGGCACGGCGGCGTGGAAGCGGGGCAGCAGGTCGGTGCCGGCGACCCGGGTGCGGCGCACCGGCTCGTTGACCACGACGCCGGCCCGGGGCAGCTCCCCGGTGTAGAGGTGCCCGGGGTCGGGGACGCCGTGCTCGACCACCCGGGTGGGCGCGCGGCCGTTGTCCCAGTACAGCTCGTTGAAGTGGGTGACGTGGACGAGCGTGACGTCGGCGCGGCCGGCGAGGAGGTGGCGGGTGCGCGGCACGTCGCCGGCGGGCGTGTTGTGCTCGACGTAGACGCCGGGCAGGTCGCGGCCGAGCCACTCGCGGGCCAGCTCCAGGTCGCGGGGCCGCTGGTACACGACCACGTCGAGCGGTTCGTCGCGCAGCCGGTCCCAGGGGACCTCGCGCGCGTTGGCGGGCCAGTCGTAGGTGTCGGCGCGGCCGAGGCCGTCGGGGCCCCGATCGGGGACGAGCGGCAGCACGTACTCGTGCCCGCCGCGGACGAAGGCGTTGGTCCACGCGCCGTGCACGTGCCAGAGCAGGATCCTCACCAGCGGCTCCAGCCGAGCACCCGGGCGCGGCGCGAGTGGCTGCCGGCGGGCACCGGGCCGCCCTCCACGCCGGCCAGCAGCCGGTCGGTCACCTCGGTGAGGTCGGCGGCGACCTCGGGCGCCTCCAAGACCTCCTGCTGAAGGGTGAGCGGCGTGGGCACGAGGATGCCGCGCGCGCCCGCCGCGCGGGCGGCCTCCATGTCCCTGCCGATGTCGCCGACGACCACGCAGTCGCGCGGGCTGACGTCGAGGACGGCGGCGGCCCTGATGAGCAGGCCGGGCGCGGGTTTGCGGCAGGTGCAGCAGTCGCCGTCGTCGTGGACGCAGATCGCCCACGCGTCGAACGGGCCGAGCAGCTCCTCCACCCGGGCGTTGACCTGGCCCATCTCGTCCGGCGTGATGAGCCCCTTGGCCACCCCCGACTGGTTGGTCACCACGGCCACCGGGACCTCGGCGCGCCGCAGCCGGGACAGCGCCTCGGCCGCCCCCGGCATCGGCTCCACCTTGCGGGGGTCACCGTTGTACGGAACGTCCTTGATCAGAGTCCCGTCACGGTCGAAGAGCACGGCCCCGGGACCTCGCTGTGTGAACACCTCTCACCTCCGTCGCGCCGGTCGGTCTGCTACCCGGCCAGACGCCCCGCTAACAACTACAGAGAGTGACCAATAGCAGGACAAGAGAGGTATTTCTGCACCTCGGAGCAATGGTGCAGGTTTGAGAGCCGCTTCTCTCGGTAGCGATTCTCCATCCGGTGGGAGGAGCCCGATGAGATTTCTCGGCATCAACGCGATCTTTCACGACCCCGCCGCGGCGATCGTCGCCGACGGGCGCATCGTCGCCGCCGCGGAGGAGGAACGGTTCAGCCGCCGCAAGCACGGCAAGCGGCCCCTCGCGTTCTCGGCCTGGGAGCTGCCGGAGCAGGCGGCGGCCTGGTGCCTGGAGGAGGCAGGCCTCTCCCCCGAGGACATCGACGCGGTCGCCTACTCCTACGACCCGTCCCTGGTCGTCCAGCGCCCCGAGGGCGACTGGGAGGACCTGCGCACGAAGTACGCGGTGCGCGCGCCCGACTTCCTGGCCACGGCACTGCCCGGGCTCGACCCGGCGCAGGTGCGCTACGTCCCCCACCACGTGGCGCACGCGGCCTCGGCCGGGCTGGCCTCGCCGTACCGCGACTGCGCGGTGCTCGTGTGCGACGGCCGGGGCGAGAACGTCTCCCACCTGGCCGGCCGCTACCGCGACGGCGAGCTGGAGGTGCTCGCCGCGCAGGAGCTGCCGCACTCCCTGGGCCTCATGTACGAGGACGTGACCCAGCACCTGGGCTTCCTGCGCTCCAGCGACGAGTACAAGGTCATGGCGCTGGCCTCCTACGGCCGGCCCCGGCACCTGGAGTCGCTGCGCGAACTGATCCACACCACGGACGACGGCGGCTTCAGGGTCGAGCCGATCGACTGGAACTCCTACGCCAAGGCTCTGTCCAAGGGCGCCCCTTGGACGGACGACCACGCCGACCTGGCGGCCAGCGTCCAGGCGCGGCTGGAGGAGGTGCTGCTGGAGCTGGTCCGGTGGCTGCACGAGCGCACCGGGGAGCGGCGGCTCGCGCTGGCCGGCGGGGTGGCGCTCAACTGCGTCGCCAACACCCGCCTGCTGGCCGAGGGGCCGTTCGAGGAGGTGTGGGTGCAGCCCGCCGCGGGCGACTCGGGCACCGCGCTGGGCGGCGCCCTGCACCTGGCCCAGGCGTACGGCGAGCCGGCCGCGCCCATGCCGGGCGCCGACCTGGGGCGCGGCTTCACCGACGAGGAGCTGGGCGCCTGGCTGGACGTGGCGCGGGTGCCGTACACGCGGCCGGCCGACCTGGCCGACGCCGTGGCGGCCGAGCTGGCCGCCGACCGGATCGTGGCGTGGTTCCAGGGCCGGTCGGAGTACGGGCCGCGGGCGCTGGGCCGCCGCTCGCTGCTCGCGCACCCGGGGCACGCCCGCAACACCGAGCGGCTGAACGACGTCAAGGGCCGCGAGCAGTTCCGGCCGATCGCGCCGATGGTGCTGGAGTCGCGGGCCCGCGACCTGTTCGGCCGGGGGCCGGTGCCCTCGCCGTACATGCTGTTCGTCCACGACGTCGACCCGGCGTGGCGGGACCGGATCCCGGCCGTGGTGCACGTGGACGGGACGGCGCGCATCCAGACGGTGTCGCCGCGGTCGGAGCCGCTGCTCGCGCGGATGCTGTCGTCGTTCGAGGCCCGCACCGGGCTGCCGGTGGTGGTCAACACGAGCCTGAACACGGCCGGGCGGCCCATGGTGGACGACCCGCGTGACGCGCTGGAGTGCTTCGGCTCCTCACCGGTGGACGTGCTCGTGCTCGGGCCGTACCTGGTGCGGCGGCGGGAGGTGTTCGCTCCGTGATCACGGTGGTGGTGCCCACCGTGGGGCGGCCCAGCCTGCGGGCGACGCTCGCCGCCCTCGGCCCGGACGTGCCGGTGATCGTCGTGGACGACCGGCCGGCCGGGCACGACGGGCCGCCCCTGGTGACGTCCGCGCACGTGCCCGTGAACGTGCGGGTCGTGACGTCCGGCGGGCGGGGCCCCGCCGCGGCGCGCAACGCGGGCTGGCGGGCGGCCGCCACGCCGTGGATCGCGTTCCTCGACGACGACGTCGTGCCCGCGCCCGGCTGGTACGAGGCGCTGCTCAAGGACCTGGCCGAGCTGCCGCCCGAGGCGGCGGGCAGCCAGGGCCGCATCGAGGTGCCGCTGCCGGACGGACGGCGGCCCACCGACGCCGAGCGGAACACCGCCGGGCTGGCCGGAGCGCTGTGGATCACCGCCGACATCGCGTACCGGCGCGCCGCGCTGGAGCGGGTCGGCGGGTTCGACGAGCGCTTCCCCCGGGCCTACCGGGAGGACGCCGACCTCGCGCTGCGGCTGACCAACCGGGGGCACACGCTGGCGTGGGGCGAGCGGGTCACGGTCCATCCCGTGCGCGACGACGGGTTCTGGGCGAGCGTGCGCTTCCAGCGGGGCAACGCCGACGACGCGCTGATGCGGCGTCTGCACGGGCCGGGCTGGCGCGAGGCGATCGGCGGGGCGCGCGGGCGGCTGCGCCGCCACGCGGCGACCACGGCGCTCGGCCTGGCCGCCGCGGGCCTCGGCCTGGCCGCCCTGCTGACGCGCCGCCGCGCCGAGCAGCGCCGGGCGGCATTCCGGCTGACCCCCCTCCGCGCTGACGGGCGCCGGGCGGCGTCCCCCCTGACCGCCCGCCGCTCCCTCGCCTGGCCGGCCGTCGTGGCGGGCGCGGGGTGGGCGGCGATGACCGCCGAGTTCGCCTGGGCGCGGATCGCGCCGGGACCGCGCACACCGGGCGAGGTGCTGCGGATGGCCGTCACCAGTGTGCTGATCCCGCCGGTCGCCGTGGCGCACCGGCTTCGGGGGGAATGGAAGGTGCGGCGATGAGCGGACGGGTGCTCGTGGCTCGGCTGGACGACGCCGGGGACGTGCTGCTGGCCGGCCCGGCCGTCCGGGCCGTGAGCGCGCGCGCGGACGAGGTGACGCTGCTCGCGGGCCCGCGCGGCCGGGCGGCGGCCGAGCTGCTGCCCGGGGTGGACCGGGTGGTCGTGTGGCGGGCGCCGTGGATCGACCACCGTCCGCCGCCCGTGTCGCGGCGTGGCGTGGACGACCTGATCGGCCAGGTCAGGGGGATCGACGAGGCGGTGATCCTCACGTCGTTCCACCAGTCGGCGCTGCCGCTGGCGCTGCTCCTGCGGCTCGCCGGGGTGGGCCGCGTCTCGGCCATCAGCAACGACTACCCCGGCTCGCTGCTCGACGTGCGGCACGTCGTGGACGAGGGGCTGGACGTGCCCGAGCCGGAGCGGATGCTGGCCGTGGCCCGCGCCGCCGGCTTCGAGCTGCCGCCGGGCGACGACGGCCGGCTCGCCGTGCGCCGGCCGCTGCCCGACGTCTCCCGCCTCGGCCTCGGGCCCGGCCCGTACGTGGTCGTGCATCCCGGCACGTCGGCGCCCGCGCGCACGTGGCCGGCCGAACGCAACCGCGAGGCGGTGCGGGAGCTGGCCGACGACGGCCACCGGGTCGTCGTCACCGGCGTGGAGCGCGAGCTGACCGCGTACGTCGCCGCCGGGGCGCCCGGCGCGGCCCTCGACCTCGGCGGCTCGACCACGCTGGCGCAGCTCGCGGCCGTGATCGAGGGCGCCTCCGTGCTCGTGGCCGGCAACACCGGCCCCGCCCACCTGGCGGCGGCCGTCGGCACGCCGGTCGTGAGCCTCTTCGCGCCGGTCGTCCCGGCCGGGCGGTGGGCCCCGTACCGGGTGCCCACGGTCCTGCTGGGCGACCAGGACGCGCCGTGCCGGGACTCCCGGGCACGCGTGTGCCCGGTGCCCGGCCATCCCTGTCTGGCGCAGGTGACCAGCGAACAGGTGGTCAAGGCAGTGAGGGAGCTGAACCAGTGAGAATCGCCCTGGTCTCGGAACACGCGGATCCGCTCGCGGCCATCGGCGGGGTGGACGCCGGCGGGCAGAACGTCTACGTCGCCGCCCTGGCCACGGCCCTCGGCGCGCGCGGTCACGAGGTGGTCGTCCACACCCGGCGCTGGGACCCGGGGCAGCCGGCGCGGGTGGAGCTGGCGCCCGGCGCGCGGGTCGAGTACGTCGAGGCGGGCCCGGCGGCGCCGGTCCCGAAGGACGAGCTTCCGCCGTACATGCCGGAGTTCACCGCGCGCCTGGCGGCGCGCTGGGAGGCCGATCCGCCGGACGTCGTCCACGCGCACTTCTGGATGAGCGGGCAGGCGGCGCTGCGGGCCGCCGGGAACGTGCCGGTGGTGCAGACGTTCCACGCGCTCGGCACCGTCAAGCGGCGCTGGCAGGGCGCCGCCGACACGAGCCCGCCGCACCGGGTGGACACCGAGCGGCAGATCGGCCGCAGCGCCGACGCCGTGCTGGCCACCTGCCGCGACGAGGTGAACGAGCTGCGCGCGATGGGCGTGCCCGAGCGGCGGATCGTGATCGTGCCGTGCGGCGTGGACCTCGGGCACTTCCGCCCGGACGGCCCGAAGGGGCCGTGGCCGGGCGGAACCGGCGCCCCGGAGGCGGACGGATCGGGGCCGCTGGGCGCGCGGGCGGACGGCTCGGGAGCGCCGGGCACGGACGGAGCGGGCGTCCCAGGCGGGCCGCAGGCCGGGATGGCGCGGGTGCTCAGCATCGGGCGGCTGGTCCCGCGCAAGGGCGTGGACACCCTCGTGCAGGCCATGCGGCTGCTCCCCCGCGCCGAGCTGGTGATCGCCGGCGGTCGCGTGGACGACGAGGAGGCGGTGCGGCTGCGCGAGCTGACCGACGGGTACGGCCTGGCCGGGCGCGTGCGGGTCGTCGGCAGCGTCCCCCGTGACGAGGTGCCGGCGCTGATGCGCGCGGCCGACGCGCTGGTGACCGTGCCGTGGTACGAGCCGTTCGGGATGGTGCCCGTCGAGGCCATGGCCTGCGGCGTGCCCGTGATCGCCTCGGCCGTCGGCGGCCACCTCGACACGGTCGCCGGGTGCGGCCTGCTGGTGCCGCCCCGCCGCCCCCGCGCCCTGGCCAGGGCCCTCAAGGACGTGCTGGCCGACCCGGGCCGCCGCCGCGCGATGGGCGCGGCGGGGGCGCGGCGGGCCCGCCAGCGCTACGGCTGGCCGCGCGTCGCCGAGCGCACGGAGGCCGTCTACACGCAGGTCATCGACGGCCGGATGTGCCGTCTCGCGGCGCTGGGAGGGTGAGAGATGGACGCGCATCTGGAGAAGCTGTGCGCCACCCTGGCGCGCGTCGACGGTCACGCGGCCGTCGTCCGCGCGTGGGGCGGCACGCTCGCCGTGGTCCTGTCCTCCGGCGGCAGGCTGCTGGCCTGCGGCAACGGCGGGTCGGCGGCCGAGGCCCAGCACCTGACAGCCGAGCTGGTGGGCCGCTTCCGCGCCGACCGCCCGCCGTACGCGGCGATCCCGCTGCACGCCGACACCTCGTCGCTGACGGCGATCGCCAACGACTACGGCGCCGAGGAGGCGTACGCCCGCCAGGTGCGCGCCCACGGCCGCCGGGGGGACGTGCTCGTGTGCCTGTCCACCAGCGGCGGCAGCCCCAACGTGCTGGCCGCAGCCAAGGCGGCCCGCGAGTGCGGGATGCTCGCCTGGGCGCTGACCGGGCCCGCGCCCAACCCGCTGGCCGGCATGTGCGACGAGGCCGTCACCGTGCCCGCCGAGGAGACCGCGACCGTTCAGGAGGTGCATCTCGCCCTGGTCCACCTGCTCTGCGACGCGGTCGAGGAGGCGCTGTGAGCGGTCCGCTCGTCGTCATCGGCGACACCCTGCTGGACGTGGACGTGGAGGGCGGCGCGGACCGGTTGTGCCCGGACGCGCCCGTCCCGGTGGTGGACGTCGACGCCGAGCACGCCCGGCCCGGCGGCGCGGGCCTGTCCGCGCTGCTGGCCGCCCGCGACGGCGCCGACGTGGTGCTCGTCACCGCGATCGGCGACGACCAGGACGGCCGCCGCCTGTGCGGACTGCTGGCGGGCGAGGTGGAGCTGGTGCGGCTGCCGCTGCGCGGCGGCACCGTGCGCAAGACCCGGATCCGGGCCCGGGGGCAGACGCTGGTGCGCGTGGACTCCGGCGACGGCCGGGCCCGGCACGCCGCCCACGACGAGGTGGCCGCGGCGCTGCGCCAGGCCGGGGCGGTGCTCGTGTCCGACTACGGCCGCGGCGTCACCCGGGTGACGCGTGAGCTGCTGCGCGGGGCCGACGCGCCGCTCGTGTGGGACCCGCATCCCAAGGGCGAGCCGCCGGTGCCCGGCTGCGCGCTGGTGACGCCGAGCGAGGCCGAGGCCAGGCTCATGTGCGACGGCCCGTACGAGGGGCCGGACCAGGCGGCCCGCCACCTCATGCGCGCGCTGCGGGCGCGGGCCGTGGCCGTGACGCTGGGCGGGCGCGGCGCGGCGCTGGCCCGCCAGGGCTGCGCGCTGACCCAGGTGCCCGCGCCGGTGTCGGCCGCCGGGCAGGACGTGTGCGGCGCGGGCGACCGGCTGGCCGCCGCGGCCGCGCTCGCGCTGCGCGACGGCTCCGGCGTGGAGGAGGCGGTCACGATCGGCGTCGGGGAGGCCTCGCGCTTCGTCGAGCGGGGCGGCGCCGCCTCCATCCGCATCCAGGAGCAGGAGCTCGGCGACCGGCCGCGCACCGCGCTGGAGGTGGCCGAGCTGACCCGGGCCTACGGCGGGCGGCTCATCGCCACCGGCGGCTGTTTCGACCTGCTGCACGCCGGGCACGTCAGCCTGCTGCGGCGGGCGCGGGCGCTCGGGGACGCGCTGGTGGTGTGCGTGAACTCCGACGACTCCGTCCGCCGGCTCAAGGGCCCGACCCGGCCCATCGTGGACGTGCGCGACCGGGTCGAGGTGCTGCGGGCGCTGGGCTGCGTGGACGCGGTGATGGTGTTCGACGAGGACACCCCGGCCGCGGCCATCGAGCGGCTCCGGCCGGACGTGTGGGTGAAGGGCGGCGACTACGAGGGCGACCTGCTGCCCGAGGCCGAGGTCCTCGACCGGCTGGGCGGCGAGGTCGTCGTCCTCAGCAGCCTGCCGGGCCGCTCCACCACCAACCTCATCAGGGAGATCCGCTGACGCTCCCGCGGATGCGCGGGGAGCCGCGACCACGATGACAAGGAGATCACATGAAGGTGCTCATCACCGGAGGCGCCTCCGGCCTCGGGCGGGCGACCGCCGAGGCCGTGGCCAAGGAGGGCTGGCGGCCGCTGGTCGTCGACGCGCGCGATGCCGGGCCGGACGTCGAGCACGTGGTCGCCGACCTGGCCGACCGGGCCGAGGCCGAGCGGGCCGTGCGCGAGCTGGCCGAGCGGGCCGGCGGGCTCGACGCCGTGGTGACCGCGGCCGGCGTGGACGCCTGCGGGCGCCTGGAGGACGTGCCGGCCGACGCCTGGGATCGGGTGATCATGGTCAACCTGATCGGCACCGCCTCGGTCGTGCGGGCGGCGCTGCCGTACCTGAAGGAGTCGCGGGGCAAGGTCGTCACCTGCGCGTCCACCCTCGGGCTGCGGGCGCTGAGCGACGCGAGCGCCTACTGCGCCTCGAAGTTCGGCGTGGTCGGCCTCACCCGGGCGCTGGCCGTCGAGCTGGCCGGGCAGGTCGGGGTGACGCTGCTGGTGCCCGGCGGCATGCGGACGGCGTTCTTCGACGGCCGGCCCGAGCAGTACAAGCCGGGTCCCGACGCCGGTCTCAACGACCCGGCCGACGTGGCCCGCACCGTCGTGTTCGCGCTCGGCCAGCCGGCCGGGTGCGAGGTCAGGGAACTGGTCGTCTGCCCCTCGACGGAGACGTCATGGCCCTAGAGCTTCTCGCGCTGCGCGGGCTCGGCCTGGGCGACCTGCTCACGGCCGTGCCCGCGCTGCGCGCGCTGCGGCAGGAGTTCCCGGTCCACCGGATCACGGTGGCCGCGCCGGCGCCGCTGGAGCCGCTCATGCCGCTGACCGGGGCGGTGGACGAGCTGATCGACGTGCGCGGCCCCGGCCCGGTGCCGTTCGAGCGGCCCGGCAGAGGGCCCGACATCGCGGTCAACCTGCACGGCAAGGGCCCGCAGAGCATCGAGGCGCTGCGCCGCACCGAGCCCGGGCGGCTGCTGAGCCACACGCTCGGCCCGCCCTGGCGCGACGACGTGCACGAGGTGCGGCGCTGGTGCGACATGCTGGAGTGGTACGGGGTCAAGGCCGACCCGTCGGACCTGACGCTGGGCGTGTCCGACCGGACCGGGCCCGTGGTCGTCCACCCGGGCGCCGCCTTCCCGGCCCGGCGCTGGCCGCCCGAGCGGTTCGCGCGGGTGGCGGCGGCCCTGGAGCGGACCGTGGGCGAGGTCGTGGTCACCGGCGACGCCGGTGAGGCGCCGATCGCCGCGCGGGTCGCGGAGCTGGCCGGGCTGCCCGCCGGGCGGGTGCTGGCCGGCCGTACGGACCTGGCGGGGCTGATCGACGTGGTGGGCCGGGCCCGGCTCGTGGTCTGCGGCGACACGGGCGTCGGCCACCTGGCGACCGCCTTCTGCGTGCCGTCGGTGGTGCTGTTCGGGCCGGTGCCGCCCGCGCTGTGGGGGCCGCCGCCCGGCTGGCGGCACGTCGCGCTGTGGGCCGGGCGGACCGGCGACCCCCACGGCGGCCGGGTGGACGCCGGCCTGCTGCGAATCGATGTCTCCGAAGTCCTGGACGCCGTGATGGAGGTCACCTCATGAGGGCGCTGGTTACCGGCGGAGCCGGGTTTCTCGGCTCGCACCTGTGTGAACGCCTGCTCGGCCAGGGGGCCGAGGTCATCTGCATGGACAGCTTCCTCACCGGAGGCCCGCGCAACGTCGAGCACCTGATCGACCGGCCGGAGTTCCGCATCATCGAGTGCGACCTGACCGGGTACGTCCACGTGCCCGACCGGCTGGACCTCGTCCTGCACTTCGCCTCGGCCGCCTCGCCCGCCGACTACCTGCGCTACCCCATCGAGACGCTGCGGGTGGGCAGCGTCGGCACCCTGCACGCGCTCGGGCTCGCCCGGGAGAAGGGCGCCCGGTTCGTCCTCGCCTCCACCAGCGAGGTGTACGGCGACCCGCTGGAGCACCCGCAGAAGGAGACGTACTGGGGCAACGTCAACCCGGTCGGGCCGCGCAGCGTCTACGACGAGGCCAAGCGCTTCGCCGAGTCGCTGACCACCGCCTACCGGCAGTCGCGCGACACCGACACCGGCATCGTGCGGATCTTCAACACCTACGGCCCGCGCATGCGGCCCTTCGACGGCCGGGCGATCCCGACCTTCATCCGGCAGGCGCTGCTGGGCGAGCCGATCACGATCACCGGCGACGGGACGCAGACCCGGTCGATCTGCTACGTGGACGACACGGTCACGGGCATCCTCGCCATGGCGGAGAGCGACTTCGCCGGTCCGGTGAACATCGGCAACCCGGACGAGCTCACCATGCTGGAGCTGGCCACGCTGGTCAAGAAACTGACGGGGTCGTCGTCGCCCGTCGAGTTCATCGAACGGCCGGCCGACGACCCGATGGTGCGCCGGCCGGACACGACGCTGGCCGCCGAGCGGCTCGGCTGGCGGGCCGCGGTGCCCGCCGAGGAGGGCCTGCGCCGGACGATCGACTGGTTCGCCTCCGAGCTGACGGACCACGGAAGACTGGAACGGCTGGGCGCCTGAGCCGGCCGTCGGGGGGGTGGTGGTTTCGAGGATGCCGGGAATCGCGATGGTCGTGCTGGACATGCTGAACCCGTACGACCACGAGGACGCCGACCGGCTCGTGCAGGGAGTGGAGCCGATCGTGCCCAGGCTGGCCGAGCTGGCCGGCCGGGCGCACCGGCGCGACGACGTGGAGCTGATCTACGTCAACGACAACTACGGCGACTTCACCGCCACCCGCGAGGATCTGGTGGCGCGGGCGCTGAAGGGACGCCGGCCCGATCTGGTGCGGCCGGTGGTGCCGCCGCGCACCGCGGCGTTCCTGTCCAAGGCGCGCCACAGCGCCTTCTACGGCACGCCCCTGGACCACCTGCTGCGGCAGCGGGGCATCGGCACCGTGATCCTGACCGGGCAGGTGACCGAGCAGTGCGTGCTGTACAGCGCGCTGGACGCGTACGTGCGGGAGTTCGGGGTGGTGGTGCCGCCGGACTGCGTGGCGCCGGTCCACGGGGATCTCGGCCGGGCCGCGCTGCGCATGATGGAGCGCAACATGTCGGCCGAGATCATCCCCGCGCGCCGCCTCCTGACGTAGGAGCCCGATCAGGGGCGGCGTCCTGCGGGGCGTCCCTCAGAAGGCGGCGTCCTGCCGGGGGCGGCCTTCAGAGGGCGGCGTCCTGCGGGGGTGCGTCAGAGGGCGACGCCGAGGAGCGCGTCGGCCAGGTCGCGGACCAGGCCCGGCGCGCCCGGGTCGGCGCCCGCGCCGGTGCCGCCGCCGGCCAGCGCCTCCTCGGCCCAGGCGTCGAGCGCGGCCAGCGCGCCCGGCGCGTCCAGGTCGTCGGCCAGCCGCTCGCGCACCCGCGCCAGCACGTCGCCGGCGGGCGGTCCCGACGGCAGCCCCACCGCCTCGCGCCAGCGGGCCAGCCGCCGCTCCGCCTCGGCCATCAGCTCCGGGGTGTACTCCCAGTCGGAGCGGTAGTGGTGGGCCAGCAGGACCAGCCGGATCGCCATCGGGTCGTGCTCCTGGCGCAGCCGCGAGACGAACACGAGGTTGCCCTTGGACTTCGACATCTTCTCGCCGTCGAGGGCGACCATGCCGGCGTGGGTGTAGAACTTGGCGAACGGCCACTCGCCGGTCGCCGCGTGCCCCTCGGAGGCGCCGCACTCGTGGTGCGGGAAGATCAGGTCGGAGCCGCCGCCCGCCACGTCGTAGCCGGCGCCCAGGTGGTCGAGCGCGATGGCCGTGCACTCGATGTGCCAGCCGGGACGGCCCCGGCCCAGCGGCGAGTCCCAGGCCGGCTCCCCGGGCCGCTCGGCCCGCCACAGCAGCCAGTCGAGCGGGTGGCGCTTGCCCGGCCGCTCGGGGTCGCCGCCGCGCTCGGCGAACAGCTCCAGCATCTCCTGCTCGGAGTAGCCGGACACCTGGCCGAACTTCGGGGCGTCGGCCGAGCTGAAGTAGACGTCGCCGTCCAGCTCGTAGGTGACGCCCTTGGCCGACAGGGCGTCGATCAGCCCGGCGACGCGGCCGACGACCTCGGTGACACCCACGTACTCGCGGGGCGGCACGACGCGCAGGGCCTCCATGTCCGTGCGGAACAGCTCGATCTCCCGCTCGGCCAGCTCCTGCCAGGCGATGCCGGTCTTCTCGGCGCGCTCCAGAAGCGGGTCGTCCACGTCGGTGGTGTTCTGGGTGTAGTGGACGTCGTGGCCGCCGTCGCGCCACACCCGGCCGACCAGGTCGAAGGCGTGGTAGGTGTTGGCGTGCCCGAGGTGCGTGGCGTCGTACGGGGTGATGCCGCACACGTACATGCGGGCCGTGGGACCCGGATCGGTCGGGCGCACCTGCCCGGTCGCCGTGTCGTGGAGCCGCAGAGGGACGCTCTGACCGGGCAGCTTGGGGATGTTCGGGGCGGACCACGATCTCATAGCTTTGAGCCTATCTGTCCCGGTCGGCGGTCAGGTCGGTGAAGTCGTACGTCACGTCGTCGCTGGCCAGCGTGACGCGCATCGCCGACAGCGACGTGAGGACCTTGCCGTCGGGCGTCTCGTGGCGGACGAGCAGCGACTCGGGGTCGGCGGAGGGCGCCTCCTCGCCCGGGACGCGCCAGTCGCCGGCGCGGAAGCGGGGCAGGTTGGCCACGACGCGGGGGTGGGCGGGGTCGAGCCCGGCCGCGTTGACGATCATGTTGATGCCGTCGGGCACGGGGGTGACGGTCAGCCGCTCACCGTCCCAGCCGGCCAGCCGAGCTCCCGGCGGCTCGGCGAGCAGCAGGTAGAAGGGGTCGTACACGGTGAGGTCGGCCTCCGACAGGCTCGCCCGCGCGTCGGCACCGGCGCGGGGCGGGTCGCCGGGCAGGGTTCCGGTGGCGGCGGCGCGCAGGGCCAGGTCGCCGCGCGAGACCCGGGTGGCCTCGGCGGCCGTGCAGCCGCACCCGTTGAGCAGGGCGGCGGCGCGCCGGGCGGCCGGGTGGACCGCCAGCCAGGTGCCGCCCGCCTTGAGGTCACGGCCGCCGATCACGCCGGGGTAGCGCTCGGGCCAGTGCTCCCCCGGCCCCTCCCAGGGCCGGTCGGCGTACTCGTCGCGCACGAACAGGAGTGTGAGGGGCCACCCTGTCTTCACGATCACGGTGCACATGGGGCACAGCGTAGTAAACGCCTTTAGATCGGCGGCCAGGGGATGGCCGGCCAGTCCTCCGACGGCGACGGGTGGAGGCCGGTGTCGAGCAGCCGCCTGACCCGCTGCCAGGTCGCCTCCACCTCTGCCTGGGTCAGCAGCTCGCGCAGCCTGCGCCCGAGCGCGCCCGACTCCAGCTCGCGCTCCAGCTTGGCGAGCACGGCGACGGCCTCGCGGGCCAGCGGCTTGCCGCGCCACTGCCACAGCACGGTGCGCAGTTTGTCCTCGGCGGCGAAGCAGACGCCGTGGTCGACCCCGTACACGTGGCCGGTGGGCAGCGGCAGCAGGTGGCCGCCCTTGCGGTCGGCGTTGTTGACCACCGCGTCGAAGACCGCCATGCGGCGCACCACCGGGTTGCGGCTGCGCACCAGCCGCATGAGGTCGATCTCGCGCTCGGTGTCGATCCAGAGCTGGCACATGCCGGGACCGAACGGGCCGTCGCGGTAGACGGTGGGGGGCACGATCTGCCAGCCGGTCGTCTGGGACACCTCGAAGGCCGCCACCTCGCGGGCCGCCAGGGTGCCGTCGGGGAAGTCCCACAGCGGGCGTTCGCCGCGTACGGGCTTGTAGACGCAGGCGACGGTGCGCCCGGCGAGCGTGACGGAGCAGTAGAGCGTCAGGTTGGTCGCCTCGACCAGGCGGCCGACCACGTCCAGACGCCCGTCACGGAGGAGCTTCAGCGCCCTCTCGTCGTCCATGACCGGCGTGTGCGAGTGCCTGACGGCGGGCTCGCTCTCCGGGGCGCTCATGAAGCCGCCTCACCCCCGCGGTAGCCGTTGAGCCGGACGCAGATGTGCCCCTCGGCGTCGAGGGGCTGGCCGCACAGGGGGCAGGGTGGCCTGCCCGCGGCGACGAGGCGCAGGGCCCGCGCGGTGAAGGCCCGCGCGGCCCCGGCGCTGATGCGGACCCGCAGCACGGCGGGCTCGGGCGCGTCGAGGTCCTCCTCGTCGACCATCTCCTGGGCCTCGATCACCACCTGAGAGGTCTCGGGGTCCCACGCGAGTGCCATGGTGCCCACCCGGAAGTCCTCGGCCAGCGGGACGTCGAGGGGGGCGTCGTCGGAGAGCTCGGCGGGCGCCAGGGCCGGCACGTGGGCGGTGCCCCCGCTGCGCCGCAGCACCTCGTCGAGCAGCTCGTCGAGCCTGCCCGCGAGCGCGGCGACCTGCAGCTTCTCCAGCGCGACCGTGGTCAGTCTGCCCTCGGCTCTGGCCTGCAGAAAGAAGGCTCGGGCGCCCGGTTGCCCCAGGGCACCGGCCACGAACCTCTCTGGTGGGTCGTAGTCGAAGACCGGCATAGCCTGACCTTACGTGGTCCCGGGTCCGCCGCCGACGGCGGCATCGCTCCCGGTGATGTTTTCTCCCCCGTCTTTCTCCTCCGAATCCTCGGGGAGCCGCAATTCCCCCATATCGTTAAGCCTGAGAAGAAAGGGACGCAAGGGAGCATAGCGAATCACTGTGAGGGCCGCAGGATCTGCCGTTATCCGCTGAAACTGGTCAAGATGAAGGCCCAGCGCGTCGGCCACGATCGCCTTGATCACGTCGCCGTGGCTGCACACGAGGTAGACACCCTTCTCCCCCACGCGCGCGTTCCACTCCCGCACCGCCGCCACGGCCCGGTGCTGGACGTCCGCCAGCGGCTCGCCGCCGGGGAAGACCGCCGCGCTCGGATGGGCCTGCACGACCCGCCACAGCGGCTCCTTGGCCAGCTCCTCCAGCGGGCGGCCGGTCCAGTCGCCGTAGCCGCACTCCACGAACCGCTCGTCGGTCTTCACGGCCATCCCGCGCCCCTCGGCGACGGCCGTCGCGGTCTCCAGGCACCGCTCCAGCGGGCTGGAGACCACCGCGTCCAGCCGCACGCCGGCGATGCGCCCGGCCAGCGCGCCGGCCTGCCGCCGGCCCTCCTCGCTCAGATGCACACCCGGTGTACGGCCGGCCAGGACGGGCCCCGTGAGGGCGGTGAGGCCGTGGCGGGCCAGAAGCAGCGTGGTCACGACCCAAGTGTCGCAGGCGTGGATCACGGCTTTTCCGCGGCCCGGACGGTACCCTTTCGGGACCATGCAGCAGCGCTATGTCGGCCGAAGCGGCCTGTCGGTGTCCCGGCTGGGGCTCGGCACGATGACCTGGGGGCGTGACACCGACGCCGACGAGGCCTCGGCGCAGCTTCGCACCTTCGTGGACGCGGGGGGCACGCTCGTCGACACGGCCGACGTCTACACCGGCGGCGACGCCGAGCGCCTGCTCGGCCGGCTGCTGCGCGACCAGGTGCCCCGCTCCGAGCTGGTGATCTCGACCAAGGCCGTGGTGACGCCGCTCGGCCGCCGCCCCCGCGACGCCTCCCGCCGCCACCTGGTGGCCGCCGTGGACGAGTCGCTGGCCCGCCTCGGCGTCGACCACGTCGACCTGTGGCAGCTCCACACCTACGACGACGAGGTGCCGCTGGAGGAGACCCTGGCCGCGCTCGACGCGATCGTCTCCTCCGGCCGGGCCGTCTACGCGGGCGTGTGCGACTACGCCGGCTGGCAGCTCGCGGCCGCGGCCGTCGCCCAGCGGTGCGTGCCCGGCCGCGTGCCGATCATCTCGGCCCAGGCCGAGTACTCCCTGCTGGCGCGCGAGCCCGAGCGGGAGCTGCTGCCGGCCGCCGAGCACGTGGGGGCCGGGGTGCTGGCCTGGTCGCCGCTGGGGCGGGGCGTGCTGACCGGCAAGTACCGCACCGGCATCCCGGCCGACTCGCGGGCCGCCACGCCGCACTTCGCCGACTTCGTCCGGCCGTACCTCGACGACCGCTGCCGGTCGGTGGTGGAGTCGGTGATGACGGCCGCCGACGGGCTCGGCGTCTCGCCGCTGGCGGTGGCGCTGTCCTGGGTGCGCGACCAGCCGGGGGTGTCCTCGGCCATCGTGGGCGCCCGCACGCGGTCGCAGCTCGCGGGCATCCTGGCCGCCGAGGAGGTCGTGCTGCCCCGGGAGATCCGCGAGGCCCTGGACGACGTGTCCTCCCCGGACTGACCGGGTACGACACGCCGCCCAGGAGAACCGGATTCGGGCTCGCGTATCACTACTCGATACCGAATCGCAACTTTGGCGGTAAACACCTGCGTCTCGGCGGCGATGTCCGTAAAAATTTCATCCAAGGCGATGCGGGAGGGGACGAACCGATGGGGAGCAGGACCGCGAGGTCGGCCGGCGTCCTGGCGACGGCACTGGCGACGACCGCGGTCACCGTGGCCCTCACTGTGACCTTCACCGTGCCCGGGGCCGGACCGGCCGAGGCCGACGACTGCCCCAAGGGGGGCGGCTTACTCGGCGGCGTGACGGGCACGGTCTGCGACACGGTCGGCAAGGTCACCGACACCGTCGACAACGTGACCGGCGGCAAGGCCAAGGGCCTGACCGACAAGGTGGACGACACCACGGGCAAGGTGCTCGGCAAGGTCGGGGAGGCCGTGCCCACGGCCAGGCCCGGCCACGACAGGAAGGACGACCCCGACCCCTCGCCGACCACCACGGGCACCCTGCTGCCCAGGACGCTGGGCGAGGTGTGCCTGCCGGTGCTGGCCTGCGACGACCAGAGCGTCCGCGACGACCGCGCGACGCCCGGCCCGAGCGCCACCGCCCTGGCGCCCGCGCAGAGACGCACGGCGCAGCCCGGACAGCCCACGCGCTCCGGCACGGCCCGGCAGCGCAAGGACGACGGCCGGCGGCCCACGACGGCGCCCACGGCCCGGCCCACCCGCGCCGCCACGCAGCCGGACAGCCAGCCGTACCTCCTGGACACCAGGGAGGAGCGGATCGGCGAGGAGCCGGCGGCCGACCCGGAGGAGCCGCGCATCGACCTGCTCTGGCCGCACCCCCTCGTGCGCGACCTGACGGCGCCGCTGCGCGACCAGCAGGTCCTGCGGCCAAGCGCGCCCACCTCGGACGTGCTGGGGACGGCGTTGACGGTCCTCCTGCTGCTGTCGGCGGTGGCGGCGACGCGGGTGGTGCAGCAGCGGCGGCACCGGTCGGACCAGCCCGACTCGATCCCGTTCGAGCCGTCGACGGCCGCCAACGGCCGCCACCGCCTCGCCTGAACCGCGTCCGGCAGCTTCGGCGGGCTGCGCGGAAGGGCGCCTCGGCCGGCCGTCCCCGGAAAAGCCGAGCCCGGCCGCGCTGCGGTCAGCGGGCCGGGCGTGGGACGGGATGGCGGGGCGTCAGGCGCCGATCGCGTGGACGCCGCCGTCGACGTGGACGATCTCGCCCGTCGTCGCCGGGAACCAGTCGGACATCAGCGCCACGCACGCCTTGGCGGCCGGCACCGTGTCGGACAGGTCCCAGCCGAGCGGCGCCTTCTCCGGCCAGCTGTCCTCGAACTCCTTGAATCCGGGGATCGACTTGGCCGCCATCGTGCGCAGCGGACCGGCCGCGACGAGGTTGACCCGGATGCCCTGCTTGCCGAGGTCGCGGGCGAGGTAGCGGGAGGCGGACTCCAGGCCGGCCTTGGCCACGCCCATCCAGTCGTAGACCGGCCACGCCTTGGTGGCGTCGAAGTCGAGCCCGACGACCGCGCCGCCCTCCTTCATCAGCGGCAGGCAGGCGACCGCCAGCGACTTGAAGGAGTAGGTGGACACGTGCAGGGCGGTCGAGACGTCCTCCCACGTGGTGTTGAGGAAGTTGCCGCCGAGCGCGGTCTGCGGGGCGAAGCCGATGGAGTGGACGACCCCGTCGAGGCCGTCGACGTGCTCGCCGACCCGGGCGGCCAGCGTGTCGAGGTGCTCGGTGTTCTGCACGTCGAGCTCCAGCACCGGGGCCGGCTGCGGAAGCCGCCTGGCGATGCGCTCGACCAGGCTGAGCCGGCCGAAGCCGGTGAGCACCACGGTGGCGCCCTCCTCCTGCGCCAGCTTGGCGACCGAGAAGGCGATGGAGGCGTCGGTCAGGACGCCCGTCACGAGGATCCGCTTGCCGTCGAGAATGCCCACGTCAGTGCCCCATTCCGAGTCCGCCGTCGACCGGGATCACGGCCCCGGTGATGTAGGAGGCGTCGTCACTGGCCAGGAAGCGGACGACGCGCGCCACCTCGCCCGGCGACGCCTGCCGCCCCAGCGGGATGTTCTTGATGATGGCCTCCTCGTCGAGGCCGGCCGTCATGTCGGTCTGGACGAAGCCGGGCGCGACCACGTTGACCGTGATGCCGCGCGAGCCGTACTCGCGCGCCATGGAGCGGCCGAAGCCGATGAGGCCGGCCTTGGAGGCGGCGTAGTTGGTCTGGCCGGCGGAGCCGAGCAGGGCGACGACCGAGGAGACGAGGATGACGCGCCCGCGCTTGAGCTTCATCATCGGCCGGATGGCCCGCTTGGCGACCCGGTAGGCGCCGGTGAGGTTGGCGTCGATGACGTCGGTGAAGGTGTCCTCCTTCATCATCGCCAGCAGGGTGTCCTTGGTGATGCCGGCGTTGGCCACCAGCACCTCGACCGGGCCCTGCTCGGCCTCCACCTTCTCGAAGGCGGCCTCGACGTCGTCCATGCTGGTCACGTCGCACCGGACGCCGAACAGCCCCTCCGGGGGCTCTCCCGAACGGTAGGTGACCGCGACGGCGTCGCCGGCCGCGGCTAGTTCACGGGCGATCGCGAGGCCGATGCCGCGATTGCCCCCGGTGACGAGTACAGAGCGTGCCATGAGACCTGACGCTATCCCCTACCGGCCGGTATCCGCTTGTCCGGGCCAGACAAGATCACAGGGTTAGGATCGTGGACATGCGCCAGATGGACCCCGAATTCCTGGAGCTGCCGCTACGGCAGCTCGCGGACGCCGCCCTGCAACGCGCCCGTGACCTGGGTGCCGAGCACGCCGACTTCCGGCTCGAACGCGTCAGGGCCGAGATGCTGAGCCTCTACGACACCCGGCTCGAAGGCGCGATGGACGCCGACGACCTGGGCTACGCCGTGCGCGTCGTCAAGGGCGGCACGTGGGGCTTCGCCTCCGGCATCCTCCTCACCCCGGAGGCGGCCGCCGCGGTGGCCGAGCAGGCGGTGCGCGTGGCCGAGGTGAGCGCGCCGATCAACCGCGAGCCGATCGAGCTGGCCCCCGAGCCCGCCCACCGCGACGTCACCTGGGTCTCCTCCTACGAGATCGACCCGTTCACGGTGCCGTCGGCCGACAAGGTCGCGCTGCTGGCCGAGTGGTCGGCCGGGCTGCTGAAGGGCGCCGACCACGTCTCGGCCCGGCTGTACCAGGTCAAGGAGCAGAAGTTCTACGCCGACACGGCGGGCACGGTCACCACCCAGCAGCGGGTGCGCCTCCATCCGAGCCTCAACGCGATGAAGGCCTCCGACGGCGGCTTCGACGACATGTCGACGATCGCCCCGCCGGCGGGCCGCGGCTACGAGTACATGACCGGCACCGGCTGGGACTGGGCGGCCGAGCTGGCCCGCATCCCCGAGCTGCTGGCCGAGAAGCTGGCCGCGCCGTCGGTCGAGCCGGGCGACTACGACCTGGTGATCGACCCGTCCAACCTGTGGCTGACCATCCACGAGTCGATCGGCCACGCCACGGAGCTCGACCGGGCGCTCGGCTACGAGGCGGCCTACGCGGGCACCAGCTTCGCCACGTTCGACAAGCTGGGCGAGCTGACGTACGGCTCGCCGATCATGAACGTGACGGGTGACCGCACGGTCGAGCACGGCCTGGCCACGATCGGCTACGACGACGAGGGCGTCGAGGGGCAGTCGTTCGACATCGTGCGCGACGGCGTCCTGGTCGGCTACCAGCTCGACCGGCGCATGGCGCTGATGAAGGGCTTCGGCCGCTCCAACGGCTGCGCGTTCGCCGACTCCCCCGGCCACATGCCGATCCAGCGCATGGCCAACGTCTCGCTCGCCCCGGCGCCCGGCGGCCCCTCCACCGAGGAGCTGATCGCGGGCGTGCGGCGCGGCCTCTACATCGTGGGCGACAAGAGCTGGTCCATCGACATGCAGCGCTACAACTTCCAGTTCACCGGGCAGCGGGCGTACCTGATCAGCGACGGCCGGCTGGCCGGCCAGGTGCGCGACTTCGCCTACCAGGCCACCACCACCGACTTCTGGCGGTCGATGGAGGCGGTCGGCGGGCCGCAGACGTACGTGCTCGGCGGCGCCTTCAACTGCGGCAAGGGCCAGCCGGGGCAGGTCGCGCCGGTCAGCCACGGGTGCCCCTCGGCCTTGTTCCGGGGTGTCCGGATCCTCAACACCGTGCAGGAGGGTGGGAAGAAGTGAGCGAGCGCATCACCGGCGGTACGCCGCAGGAGATGGTGGAACGGGCACTGGAGCTGTCGCGGGGCGACGGCTGCGTGGTGCTCGCCGACGAGGGCTCCACCGCCAACCTGCGCTTCGCGGGCAACACCCTGACCACCAACGGCGTCGCGCGTTCCTCGCGGCTGACCGTGATCTCCGTCGTCGGCGAGGGCGTCGGCGTCGTCTCGCGCGCCGCCGTGCGGCCCGACCAGCTCGCCGACGTGGTGGAGGCGGCCGACCGGGCGGCGCGCGAGGCGCAGCCGGCCGAGGACGCCCGGCCGCTCGTCGAGGGCGTGCCGGCCAGCCCGTCCTGGGGCGATCCGGTGACGCCGACCGACATCGGCGTCTTCGAGGGCTTCGCGCCCGCGCTCGGCGAGGCGTTCGCCGCGGCCGAGTCGGGCGGCAGGAAGCTGTACGGCTTCGCCGAGCACACCCGTACGACGACGTTCCTCGGCACGTCGGCGGGCCTGCGGCTGCGCCACGACCAGCCGTCCGGGCGGCTGGAGCTCAACGCCAAGTCGGCGGACCTGAAGCGGTCGGCGTGGACCGGCGTGGCCACGCGCGACTTCTCCGACGTGGACGTGGCGGGCCTCGACTCGTCGCTGGCCCGGCGGCTCGACTGGGCCAAGAACCGGATCGACCTGCCGGCCGGCCGCTACGAGACGATCCTGCCGCCGAGCGCGGTGTCCGACCTGATGATCTACCTGTACTGGTCGTCGGGCGCCAGGGACGCGCTCGACGGGCGCTCGGTGTTCTCCAAGCCGGGCGGCGGCACCCGGGTGGGCGAGCGGCTGACGGAGCTGCCGATCACGCTGTCCGGCGACCCGTCGGCGCCGGGGCTCGAGTGCGCGCCGTTCGTCGTGGCGCACTCCTCCAGCCGCGACTCGTCGGTGTTCGACAACGGTCTGCCGCTGGAGCCGACCGCGTGGGTGAGGGACGGGCGGCTGGAGGCGCTGCAGCAGACCCGGTACTCCGCCGGGCTCAGCGGCATGCCGGTGACCCCGCCCGTCGACAACCTGCTGATGACCTGCGGCGAGGGCGGCGCGTCCCTGGACGACATGATCGCCTCGACCGAGCGCGGGCTGCTGCTGACCTGCCTGTGGTACATCCGCGAGGTCGATCCGCAGACGCTGCTGGTGACCGGGCTGACCCGCGACGGCGTCTACCTCGTCGAGAACGGCGAGGTCGTGGGCGAGGTCAACAACTTCCGGTTCAACGAGAGCCCGGTCGACCTGCTCGGCCGCCTGTCGGAGGTGGGGGCGAGCGTGCAGACGCTGCCCCGGGAGTGGAACGACTACTGGACCCGGGCGGTCATGCCGGCCGTGCGGGTGCCCGACTTCAACATGTCGACGGTGAGCCAGGCGAGCTGAGGCCCGCCCGCCGACCTCGGCACGCCGACGTCCTGGCCCGCGCCCGCCTCCTCAGCGGCGGGCGGGGCCGCCGGTCGGCGCACGCCGGGCGGGGCCGCCGGTCGGCGCACGCCGGGCGGGGCGTCAGGCGGGGGCGTCAGGCGTCCTCCAGGCGGAAGCCCACCTTCATGCCCACCTGGTAGTGGGCGACCTCTCCCCCGTCGATGTGTCCCCGCACCTCCGTCACCTCGAACCAGTCGAGGTGCCGCAGCGTCTGCGAGGCGCGCCGGATGCCGTTGCGGATGGCCTGGTCAACGCTCTCGGCCGAGGTGCCGACTATCTCGGTCACCCGGTACGTTCGATCCGTCATCTCCACATCCTCCTTACTCGAAAGCCATGATCGCATGACCGGCCGTCCTGGGCCGGGCGGCCGTCGCCCGGCGCTCCTCCGAGGTCTACGGTGGGAGATATGAAGCGCTGGCGTAAGAAGCCCGACGTCCATCAGGTGACGGACGCCAGACCCTCGTTGAGCGCGGACATCCAGCGCCGCGAGGTGAGCTACCTGATCAAGATGGGTATCCGCACGATCTGCCTGATCCTGGCCGTGGTGGTGCCCGTGCCGTGGCCGTACCGGCTGCTGTTCATCGCCGGCGCAGTCTTTTTGCCATACATAGCCGTAATCGGGGCCAATGAGAGGGGGATGGATGTCCCTCCTCCCACCTTTCAGACACCGGAAGCTAACCAAAGCGAGATACCAAGGCACCGACGCGAGATCGGGTCGTGACTAAGTCTTGACGCATCCCATGGGTTGTAGGTGTACGCTTTAGCCAAGCACTCCGGTCCCCCGTCGGAGTGCTGGTGCCGGCGTTCCGGGCCCCCGTCGGAACGCCGATGAAGCGACGCCGGGTGGTTTGCCCCCGTAACCACCCGGCGTCGCCCTTTCCCGGGGAAATCTCGCCGTAGATGATCAATCCGGCGGTGCCTGCGATCGTGTGATAGGGCCCCTTTCCCGAAATCGTTTTCGCTTCGAAGCGTCCGGAATTGCCAGGAAACTTTCAGGTTCGCGCAGCGCTTGACAAGAAGAGTTCGCTGGAGTCTCAGTCGCCGGTCAGCGTCGGCGCCGCGCCCTGCCCCCAGTCGCGGGCGAGGGCGGTGAGGCGCGCGACGGCGTCCTCGGGCGCGGTGCCGGCGCCCTGGGCGAGCCCGAGCAGGTAGGCGGTCAGCGGCGCCGCCGGCCGGGCCACGCCGTGCGCCACCTCCTTGGTGAGCTCCAGGATCAGGTCACGGTCGACGCGGGCCGGGTCGACGCCGAGCTCCTTGCAGGCCAGCGCGGTCCACTCGTTCAGCACGTTCATGGGTGTGCGGCGCGGCCTTCCGTTCCCCGACGGCGCGTCGGGACGCTTCGGTGCCGTCACGGGCCGGGCGGCGCGCCTCCTCCTGTCGTCGGGAAGGGGACACGGGTCGTGTCGCCGAGGCGGGCTTCGTACAGGTCGTCCATTGTGTCGCAGTCGAACCAGGCCCGTCCGGGCAACGTGACGCGCGCGGCGACGAGGGGGGCCAGCAGGCCGCGCAGGGACCGCCCGCCGTAGCGGCCGAGCGCCTCCCGCAGGGTCCCGGTGTCCCAGACGCCCAGCAGCCACTGCTCGCGCCCGTCACCGTCGACCGCCACCACGCCGGCGCGGCGCCCCGGAATGCCCTCCTCCCGGCCCGCAGCCGCCCCGTGATCGCCTGACACGGGCGAGGTGGACCCTGGTGCGGGACGGGCTTTTTCCGGTGCCTCAGGCCCGCCTGGGAGCGTTCCTGGGCCGGCGGGCGCATCGTGAGCGCGCCGCGAGACGGGAGCGGGCGCGGGCGGTTCGACACCCCCTCCGGGCGCGGCGGACACGTCAGAGGCAGGGGGCGCCTCAGCGGCAGGCGGAGCCGGAGTTTCGGCGGAGGGCGGAGCCGGGGTTTCGGCGGAGGGCGGAGCCGGAGTTTCGGCGGAGGGCGGAGCCGGAGTTTCGGCGGAGGGCGGAGCCGGGGTTTCGGCGGAGGGCGGAGCCGGGGTTTCGGCGGAGGGCGGAGCCGGGGTTTTGGCGGAGGGCGGAGCCGGGGTTTTGGCGGAGGGCGGAGGCGGCGTCGGGTCGGCCGGGTCGGCCGGGTCGGACTGGGCGGCGGACAGGGCCGCGAGGAGGGCGGCGACGTGGGACGGGGCCAGGAAGGGGAGGTCGGCCGCCAGCAGGACGACCCTCGGCGCCGTGACCTCGCGCAGCCCCGCGCGCAGCGCCGGCACCGGTCCCCCGCCCGGCGGGTCCTCCCGGGTGAAGACCACTCCCGGCACGTCGCGGACGGGCCCGACCACCACCACGCGCCCGGCACCGGAGACGGCGCCGGCGACCCGCTCCAGCAGCGTCCGGCCGCCCACGACGAGCCCCGGCTTGTCCGCGCCGCCGAGCCGCCGCGCCTCTCCCCCGGCCAGCACCACCGCGTCGTACCCAGCACTCATGCCTTCACCGTACGCACCGCCGCGCCTCTCCCGCTCGGCAACCGTCCCCGCGGCCCGCGTCCGGCCGGACCGCCCGTCCGGGGCCCGTCTCAGGCACGCCCTGTCCACGCCAGGTCTCAGGTGCGGCCTGTCCACGCCACGTCTCAGGTGCCTCAGCGCGCGCCCGCGCGGCTCGCTCGTTCTCGCACGCACGTCATGACGCGTCGGCGGCGGAACTGCGGGAGCGCGGGCATCGGACCAGGGAGTACATCGTGTTCGGCACCCAGTGGTGGCTGTACGTCCGGAACCGCATCGCCGAGGACCCGGCCCGCCTGTTCCAGGCCCTGACGGACGCCCACCGGCGCGCGTGACACCTCCACCGCGCCCCTTCTATGCCAACACAGATTGACATAGAAGGGGCCCGAGTGGTCCGATGGCGCGATGAGTACCGAGTTCCTTCTCACCACGCTCGTCATCGTCGTCACGCCCGGCACCGGCGTGCTCTACACGATGGCCGCCGGCCTGGCCCGGGGCGGGCGGGCCGGCATGGTCGCCGCGCTGGGCTGCACCCTCGGGATCGTGCCGCACATGGCCGCCGCGGTCACCGGTCTGGCCGCCGTCCTGCACGCGAGCGCCCTCGCCTTCCAGGTGCTGAAGTACCTGGGCGTCGCCTACCTGCTGTTCATGGCCGTCATGACCCTGCGCGAGCGCGGGGGGCTCAGCGTGGAGCCGGAGACCGCCCCGCGCCCGGCGGGCCGGGTCGTCGCCTCCGGCGTGCTGGTCAACCTGCTCAACCCCAAGCTCTCGATCTTCTTCTTCGCGTTCCTGCCGCAGTTCGTGAGCACCGACGAGCCGGCCGCGCTCGCCCGCATGCTGGAGCTGAGCGGGGTGTTCATGCTGGTGACGTTCGTGGCGTTCTGCGGGTACGGGTGGTTCGCGGCGGCCATCCGCGGCCAGGTCGTCTCGCGTCCCGCGGTGATGGCGTGGATGCGCCGGGTCTTCGCGGGCGCGTTCGTGGCGCTCGGCGTGAAGCTGGCCCTCACCGAGAACTGAGCCCGGCGGACCCCGCGGCTCTCAGCCGCCGATGGCCGACATGGGGCGGGACGGCTGCAGGAACGACGGGTCGTCGATGCCGTGCCCCGCGCGCTTGCGGGCCACGGCGGCGGTCCAGCGCGCGGCCAGCTCCTCGTCCGTGGCGCCGGCCCGCATCGGCGTCTTGAGGTCGGACTCCTCCGTCGCGAACAGGCAGTTGCGGACCTGGCCGTCGGCGGTGAGCCGGACGCGGTCGCAGGCGCCGCAGAACGGCCGGGTCACCGAGCCGATCACGCCCACCCGGGCCGGCCCGCCGTCCACCAGGAACCGCTCGGCCGGGGCGCTGCCGCGCTCCTCCAGGTCGTCGGGGCTCAGGTCGAACGAGCCCGACAGCAGGTTCAGGATCTCGTCGGCGGTCACCATGTTCTCGCGGCTCCAGCCGTGCTGGGCGTCGAGCGGCATCTGCTCGATGAAGCGCAGCTCGTACCCCCGGTCGAGGCAGAAGCGCAGCAGCGGCACGGCCTCGTGGTCGTTGACGTCGCGCATGAGCACGGTGTTGATCTTGACCGGGCGCAGGCCGGCGTCGTGGGCGGCGGCCAGACCCTCGATCACGTCGGTGAACCGGTCACGGTGGGCCAGCCGCTTGAACACCTCGCGGTCGAGCGTGTCGAGCGAGACGTTGACCCGGTCGAGCCCCGCCTCGGCCAGCGGCCGGGCGAGCCTGGCCAGGCCGATGCCGTTGGTCGTCAGCGACACCTGCGGGCGGGGACTCAGCGCGGAGGTGCGCGCGACGATGTCCACCAGCTCGCGGCGCAGCAGCGGCTCGCCCCCGGTGTAGCGGACCTCGGTGACCCCGAGCCGCTCGACGCCGATCGTGACCAGCCGGACGATCTCGTCGGCGGTGAGGAGCTGGGCGTTGGGCAGCCAGTCGAGCCCCTCGGGCGGCATGCAGTACGTGCAGCGCAGATTGCACTTGTCCGTGAGGGACACCCGCAGATCCGTCGCCACCCGTCCGAACGAGTCCCGCAACATGGGCGTCACCTCCTGTCAGATCACCGGCTGCTCAGACTACGGCCCGGCACCGCCGCCATCCCGCACCGCATGGCCATATCGTGCCGCATCACCACACAACAGCCACGCGACGGAGCCGATTCCCTTCCTTCCTCCAGGATCCCCCCTCCCCCGGTCAGGTCGGTACGACCGGCCCCGGCCCCCGGTGAAGCGCCCGGTGAAGCCCCCGGTAAATCCGTTGCCGGACACCGGTGACGACCTGCCATGATCCGGGCATGCGACACTGGCCGCTCTTCTCGCTGTCCGTCACCACTGCCCGCCTGGAGCTGAGGATGCCCTCGCTCGCCGACCTGGACGAGCTGGCCGAGCGCGCCGCCGAGGGCGTCCACGACCCGGCGGAGATGCCGTTCTCCCTGCCCTGGACCGACGGCTCCCCGGAGGAGCGCGCCCGCGCCACCGTGCGCTACCACTTCGGACGCTGGGCCGCCTGGACGCCGGAGTCGTGGACCTGCCCGTTCGTGACGGTCTTCGAGGGACAGATCGTGGGGACGCAGGAGCTGGAGGCCACGGACTTCGCGGTCACCCGCGAGGTGCGGACGGGCTCGTGGCTCGGCCTGCGCTTCCAGGGCCGGGGCATCGGCACGGAGATGCGCCGGGCCGTGCTGCACCTGGCCTTCGACGGGCTCGGCGCCGAGAGCGCCGTCTCGGAGGCGTACCTCGACAACCCCCGGTCGCTGGGCGTCTCCCGCCGGCTCGGCTACCGGGACGACGGCCTCCTGCGCACCGGCCGGCGGGGCCGGATGGCGGTGCAGCAGCGGCTGCGGCTGGACCGCGAGCACTGGAGCACGCCGCCCGGCCACCGCGTCGACGGGCTGGAGCCGTGCCTGCCCCTGCTCGGCGCCCTCCGGGACGCGTGAGCCCGAAAACCATTGGGTTTCGCTCTCATGATCGCGGCACACTGGGGCACGGACGAGCCAAGGAGATGTCTGTCATGCCGAACCAGCCCGCACCCGACGTGCTCTCGTGGGCCAGCGAGATCGACGACGCCGCGATCGCGCAGGCCGCCCGCACCGCGCGCCTTCCGTTCGTCGCCGGCCACGTCGCGCTGATGCCCGACGCGCACGTCGGCATCGGCGCCACGGTCGGCTCGGTCATCCCGACCGAGGGGGCGATCATCCCGGCGGCGGTGGGCGTGGACATCGGCTGCGGCATGGTCGCCACCGAGACGACCCTCACCGCCGCCGACCTGCCCGACACCCTCGACGCCCTCATGCCGCTGGTCGAGCGGCACATCCCGGCCGGCGTCGGCAAGGGCCACGACGACCCGTCCCTCGACCGCGCGCTGGGCGGCCTCGGGCTGCCGCGCACCGAGCTGACGGCCAAGCAGGAGCGGACGGTCGCCGTCCAGTTCGGCACGCTCGGCTCGGGCAACCACTTCGTCGAGGTGTGCCTGGACGAGCGCGAGCGGGTGTGGACGGTGCTCCACTCGGGTTCGCGCGGCATCGGCAACCAGCTCGCGACCAAGCACATCGCCGGCGCCAAGGGCCTGATGGAGCGTCAGGAACGGAGCCTGGAGGATCCCGACCTGGCCTACTTCACCCAGGGCACGCCGGAGTTCGAGGCGTACGTCGAGGACATGCTGTGGGCGCAGCGCTACGCAATGGCCTCGCGCGCCCGGATGGACCAGGTGCTGGTGGACGCCCTGTTCCGGATCGTCGGCAAGGGCTCGCGGGTCCGCGTGATCAACTGCCATCACAACTTCACCCAGCTCGAGAGCCACGGCGGCAAGGAGCTCTGGATCACCCGCAAGGGCGCCATCAAGGCCGCCACCGGCGACGAGGGCGTGATCCCGGGGTCGATGGGCACGCGGTCGTACATCGTGCGCGGGCTCGGCAACTCCGCCTCCTACGACTCGTGCTCGCACGGCGCGGGACGCCGCATGTCGCGCAACAAGGCCAGGAAGCAGCTCAGCGCCGGCTCGCTGGCCGAGGCGATGCGCGGCCGCACCTGGAACGCCGACCGGGCGGAGGCCCTGGTGGACGAGCACCCGGAGGCGTACAAGCCGATCGACCAGGTCATGGCGGACCAGCGCGACCTGGTGGAGGTGCGGCACACGCTCGGCCAGGTGTTCAACTACAAGGGCTGACCTGCGACCGCGGGTGTTCAGCCTGGTCACAGCGGGTACCGGATGGGGCGTCGGGCAGGAGTCGAGAAAGGACCCGCCATGCGCCGTCCCGTCGCCGTCGCCGCCGTCGCGCTGGTGCTCGCGACCGCGGGGTGCACTGGCCTGACGTACAGCTCCGAGGACGTCACCCGG
This sequence comes from Nonomuraea roseoviolacea subsp. carminata, assembly GCF_024172185.1. Lineage (GTDB taxonomy): Bacteria > Actinomycetota > Actinomycetes > Streptosporangiales > Streptosporangiaceae > Nonomuraea > Nonomuraea roseoviolacea. The sequence goes on along the minus strand of NZ_JAMZEC010000001.1, from coordinate 7,549,025 downwards.
ATCTTCACGCCCCAGAACGACGGGGCCAACGCCAGCGCCAAGCAGGTGTACGTGCGCAACGCGTTCCTGCTGGGCGCGTCGCTCACGGGCCGGTCGGAGACGCCGGCGGCCGGGCTTCCGCTGTACGCCGTCCTCATCAACGAGCGGGCCCAGCCCGTGCGCCTGGAGAAGATCACGCTCAGCCAGGGCGGTCAGGTCCAGCTCGCCGGCGCCATCGAGGTGCCGCCCCGGGGCATCGTGGGCACCGACCGGCCGATCGGCACCGTCACCGGCGTGGCCGACACGGGCTCGGTGCCGATGTCGTTCGGCTTCACCGGCGGGCCGAACGACATGCGGCTCATCGTGCCGGTCGTGGCCAGAACGGGCGTGTTCGCCTCGCTCAACCCGAGCGGGGCGCCGGCCAACCCGAGCGGGGCTCCCAGCCCCGCCGGCTCCCCCGCGCCGTCCGGCCCCGCCCCGAGCGTCCCGGGCGGCCCGTCACCCACCGCCACCCCATGACCATCCCGGTGTAACCCCGGGGCCATCCGCCCGGTCTAGCGTTCGCGGCATGATGACGCGCAGATGGGTCGCGGGCGCGCTGGCCGTCCTCATGGGCGGCCTCGGCGGTACGGTCGCCGTCGTGCTTACGCAACCCGACCCCGCCGAGGCCGCCGGCCGCGGCCACTCCCCCGTCGTGATCGGTCACCGCGGCGCCAGCGCCCACCGGCCCGAGCACACCCTCCTGTCGTACGAGGCGGCCATCGCCCTGGGCGCCGACTACATCGAGCCCGACCTGGTCTCCACCAAGGACCACGTGCTGGTGGCCCGGCACGAGAACGAGATCTCCGGCACCACCGACGTGGCAGCCCGGCCGGAGTTCGCCGGGCGGCGCACGACCAAGACGATCGACGGCCGGCCGGTGACCGGCTGGTTCACCGAGGACTTCACGCTGGCCGAGCTGAAGACGCTGCGGGCCAAGGAGCGCGTGCCGGACCTGCGGCCGGACAACGCGGCCTTCGACGGGCTGGCGGAGATCCCGACGTTCGAGGAGGTCGTGCGGCTGGCCGAGCGGCTCGGCGTGGGCGTCTACCCGGAGACCAAGCACCCGACCTACTTCGACTCGGTCGGCCTGTCGCTGGAGGAGCCGCTGCTGGAGGTGCTGAACGCGCACAGGCTGCGCAAGGTGTTCATCCAGTCGTTCGAGACGGCCAACCTGCGCGACCTGCGCGCGAAGACCCGGCTGCCGCTCATCCAGCTCGTCACGTGGGGCGGCGCGCCCTACGACTGGGTGGCCGCGGGCGATCCGCGCACCTACGACGACATGGTCACGCCCGAGGGGCTGCGCGAGGTGGCGTCGTACGCGGACGGCGTCGGCGTGGACACGCGGCGCGTGGTGCCGGTCGGCCCGGACGGCAGGCTGCTGGAGCCGACCACGCTGGTGGCCGACGCGCACCGCAGGCGGCTGCAGGTGCACGTCTGGACCGTGCGCAACGAGAACTCCCAGCTCCCGGCCGACCACCGGCTGGGGAACCCGGCGAGCCCGGTGTACCCGCGCGCCACGGGCGACGTCATGGGCTGGCTGGACCGGCTGCTGGACCTCGGCGTGGACGGGGCGTTCTGCGACGACCCGGGCATGGGACGGGCGGTCGTCGCCCGGCGGGCCGCCCGCGCGGGAGCCTGATCGCGAGGGGTCCCGGCCGGGCGGCGGGACCCCTCGGGACGTCACTGCCCGGCCAGGCCGGTGTGCGCGACGCCGCGGATGATCTGCCGCTGGAACAGCACGAACACGACGAGCAGCGGCAGCCCGGCGAGCACGACGGAGGCCATGATCTGGGCGTAGCGCAGGCCGAACGTGCCCTGCACGACGTTGGCCAGCCCGACGGGCAGGGTCATCGTGTCCGGGTCGGTGGAGACGAGGAACGGCCAGAGGAAGTTGTTCCACGTCGTGATGAACGTGAAGATCGACACGGCGGCGAGCACCGGCCGCGACAGCGGCAGCACGATGGTGAAGAACACCCGCCAGCGTCCCGCGCCGTCCACGAAGGCCGCCTGCTCCAGCTCCGGCGGCACGTCGGCGAAGAACTTGTAGAGGATGTAGACGATCAGCGGGGCCGCCACCTGCGGCAGGATGATCGCCCACCAGGTGTCGACCAGCCCCAGCGAGACCATCTCGGCGAACAGCGGCGCGATGAGCACCTGGGGCGGCACCATGATCCCGGCCAGGATCACGGCCAGCAGCGCGCGCCGGCCGCGGAAGCCGGTGCGGGCGAAGCCGTAGGCGGCCATGGCGGAGAACAGGACGGTCATGACGGTCACGACCGCCGCGGTGACCAGCGAGTTGACCGCCCACTTCACGATGCCGCCGGTGCCGAGGACGAGGCGGTAGGCGTCGAGGGTGACGCGGCTGCCGATCCACTCCAGCGGCAGCTTGGTCGTCTCGGTCTCGGGTTTGAGCGAGGTGGCCACGGCCCAGGCGACGGGCGCGAGCCAGGCGGCGGCGAGCACGAGGGTGAGGGCCAGCAGCACGAGCCGGCCCCAGCCGAACCTCTTGGTCATGACGGCTCCTCGCTCTTGCGGAACAGCCTCAGCTGCGCCAGGGAGACGACGACGATGAGAGCGAACAGGATGTAGGAGACGGCCGAGGCGTAGCCGATGCGGTAGCCGGTGAACCCGGCGTCGTAGGCGTACTCGATGATCGGCCGGGTGGAGTCCTCGGGGCCGCCGCCGGTCATCAGGTAGATCTGGTCGAAGACCTTCAGCGAGGCGAGGAGCTGGAGCACGACGACCAGCGCGGTGGTGCGGCCGAGCAGGGGCAGCGTGATGGAGCGCAGCCGGTGCCAGGCCGAGGCGCCGTCGATCGCGGCGGCCTCGTACAGGTGGGCCGGGATCGACTGGAGCGCGGCGAGGTAGAGCAGGAAGTTGAAGCCGACCGTCCACCACACGGTGGTCAGCACCATCGACCACATGGCCGTGGACGGGTCGCCCAGCCACAGCACGTCGGTGCCGAGGGCGCCGTTGATCAGGCCGTACTCCGGCGGGTAGATCATCTGCAGCCAGAGCAGCGACACGACGGCCGACGGCAGCAGGAACGGGCCGAAGAACGACAGCCGCCACAGCCACTGCACGAAGCGCAGGTTGTGCACCAGCAGGGCGAGGCCGAGGCCGAGCAGCACGAGGGGGACCGTGCTGAGCACGGTGAACACGACGGTGTTCCACAGCGCGCGCCACATGCGGGGGTCGCCGAACGCCTCGGCGTAGTTGGCCAGGCCGACGAAGCGGTCGTTGGTGCCGGCGATGTTGACGCTCGACAGGCTCATCCGCAGGCCCTGGAGCAGCGGCCAGACGAGGAACGCGAGGTAGATCGCGAAGAAGGGGGCGATGAACAGCATCCCGTGCTGGGTCCAGCGGCGCCGCGGCCGGGCCTGCTCGGCGGGTGTGGCGGCGGTGGCGGGGACGGCGACGGCGGTCATCATCGCTCCTCTGGGGGGAAGGGGTTGGGCGCGGCCATCAGCCGGCCCAGCGCCTGCCTGGCCCGGGCGAGCCCCTGTTCGGGGGTGCTGGCGCCGCTGATGACCGGGGAGAACGCCTGCCCGAACTCCAGCCACAGCCTGGAGGCGGAGCCGGCGAACCACGCCCTCGGGTCGAGGGCGACCTCGGTGATGACCGAGCGGTACTCCGACTGCGGGTGCAGCGCGAGGTAGTCGGGCCGCTCCAGCGTGGGCAGGTAGGCGGGGACGTGCCCGGCGACGGCCCAGTCGGCGCTGTTCTTCACGAGGTGGGCGATGAAGCGGTAGGTGGCGCGCTCGACCTCGGGGTCGCGCTCGCGCTGGTGCGGCAGGACGAACGAGTGGCAGTCGGCCTGGGCCGAGCCCTTGCCGAAGACGCTCGGGAAGCGGGCCATGCTGAACGGGGTGCCGCGCTGCTTGAGGCCGGTGGTCTCCCAGTCGCCGTTCCACAGGAACGCCGCCTGGCCGTTGGTGAAGGCGGCCACGGAGGCGCCGTAGTCGGTGCGCGGGTCGCACAGCCCCTCCTCGCCGAGGGTGCGCATGAGGCGCAGCGCGTCGAGCGCCTTGGCGTCGTCGAGGGTGACCCGGGAGCCGTCCTCCGACAGCAGCGTGCCACCGCTCTGCGGGTAGAGCGACCACCAGATCCGCCAGGGGCCGACCGTGCCGAGGCCGAGGGCGTCGAAGACGAGCGGCGGCTTGCCGCCGAGCGCGGCCTTGGCCTTGCGCAGGGCGGCGAGCAGCTCCTCGGGGCCGTCGGTCGGCAGCAGGCGGCCGTCGGGGCCGAGCAGCCCGGCCCGTTCGCAGATGTCGGTGTTGTAGTACTGCACCATGGGGTGGGCGTCGAACGGCACGGCGTACAGCTCGCCGCCGACGTGCGCCCGCTCCCAGATGGGCGGGCTGAAGTCGGCGGCCTTGAGGCCGTTCTCGGCGAGCAGGGCGGTGTCGATCGGGTCGAGGATGCGGCCCGCGCCGATGCCGGACAGGCGGGCCAGGTGGAAGGTGGCCAGGTCGGGTGAGCGGCCGCCGGCGCCGGCCATGGCGATCTTCGTGTAGTACGGCTCGCCCCAGGCGAGCACGTTCTCCTCCACGGCGATGCCCGGGTTGGCCACGCCGAACGCGCGGACCATGCCGTTCATGATGATGCCGTCGCTGGCGCCGAGGAAGTGCCAGTAGCGCACGCGGGTCCGGGTCGAGCCGAGTCCGGCGGGGATGGAGCAGCCGGCGGCGCCCGCGCCGAGGAGCGCGAGGCCGCCGCCCAGGAGGCTGCGGCGGTCGATGGGGGGTCCGTCCACGATGGGTCTCTTCCTCTGGCCGGGGATGGTGACGTGAACATCTCGCCTGCGCGGAGGGCGCGCGAGATCGGCGGGTGAGGGTCCGTGACGGGCGGGCGGGTCAAGGAGGCGCCGCCCGGGTTCAGGGTGCCTTGAGTGTTAGCGGTCACAATGCGCATGTCAAGACCCTGGGTCCGATACCTCACAGACCTTGACGCTCAACGTGATAGCGCTAACAATCAGGACATTCTTGTCACGTCTGCACCACAGGAGCGCGAGACCACGTGAGCACCACTGCCCGCGAGGCCCACCTCACCATCGATCCGGCGTTCCGCGTGGCCCCCGTGCGGCGCCGCACGTTCGGCACGTTCGTCGAGCACCTCGGCCGGTGCGTCTACACCGGCATCTACGAGCCCGGGCACCCGTCCGCCGACGAGGACGGCTTCCGCCGCGACGTCCTCGACCTGACCCGCGAGCTGGGCGTGAGCACCGTCCGCTACCCCGGCGGCAACTTCGTCTCCGGCTACCGGTGGGAGGACGGCGTCGGCCCGCGCGAGAGGCGGCCGCGCCGGCTCGACCTCGCCTGGCACAGCACCGAGACCAACGAGGTCGGCGTCGACGAGTTCGTGGCCTGGTGCCGCAAGGCCGGCGTGGAGCCGATGATGGCGGTCAACCTGGGCACCCGGGGCATCGCCGAGGCCGTGGACCTCCTGGAGTACTGCAACCACCCGTCCGGCACGGCCCTGTCCGACCGGCGGATCGCCAACGGCGCCAAGCAGCCGCACGACATCCGCATGTGGTGCCTGGGCAACGAGATGGACGGCTTCTGGCAGACGGGGCACAAGACCGCCCGCGAGTACGGCCGGCTGGCCGCCGAGACCGCCCGCGCCATGCGCATGGTCGACCCGGACCTGGAGCTGGTCGCCTGCGGCAGCTCCGGCTCCTCGATGCCGACTTTCGGCGCGTGGGAGGCGGAGGTGCTGGAGCACACCTACGACGTCGTCGACCTCGTCTCCTGCCACGCCTACTACGAGGAGAAGGACGGCGACCTCGGCAGCTTCCTGGCCTGCTCGACCGACATGGAGTACTTCATCCGGTCCGTGGTCGCCACGGCCGACCACGTCGGCGCCAGGCTGAAGTCGCGCAAGCGGATCGACATCTCCTTCGACGAGTGGAACATCTGGTACCTGTCGCGTCACCAGGCCGCCGAGCCGCCGCGCGACTGGCCCGTCGCGCCGCCGCTGCTGGAGGACCACTACCACCTGGCCGACGCGGTCGCCCTCGGCGGGCTGATCATCACGCTGGTGCGCAACAGCGACCGGGTGACGGCCGCGTCGCTGGCCCAGCTCGTCAACGTGATCGCGCCGATCATGACCGAGCCGGGCGGGCGGGCCTGGCGGCAGACCACGTTCCACCCGTTCGCGCAGGCGTCGCGGTACGCCTCGGGCGAGGTGCTGCGGGTCGAGCCGGTGTCGCCGTCGTACGAGACGGCCGAGTACGGCGAGGTGCCGCTGCTGCACGCGGTGGCCACCCGCGCCGACGACGGCGGCGTCACGGTGTTCGCGGTCAACCGCTCCACCGACGGCCCGCTGTCGCTGGAGATCGACGCGCGGGCGCTGGGCGGCGTCCGCGTCACGGGCGCGACGACGCTCACGGACGCCGACGTCTACGCCCGCAACACCGCCGACCAGCCGGACCGGGTGGCGCCGCGCGCCAACCCGCACGTGGAGCAGGACCCGCTGCGGGTGCTGCTGCCGCCGGTCTCGTGGAACGTGATCCACCTGGGCTGACCCCGGCCCGTCGTGATCCACCTGGGCGGACCCCCGCCCCGCCGTGATCCACCTGGGCGGACCCCCGCCCCGCCGTGATCCACCTGGGCGGACCCCCACCCCGCCGTGATCCACCCCGGGCCGACCCCCGCCCTGGGCGGCCCCCGAGGGGCGGCCGCTCAGGCGCGCTTCGGGGAGCCGGTGCTCTCCCGCACCACCAGGTCGGGCTCGACCAGCCGGCGCGTCTCGCCCTCCTCGCCCGCCATGCGGTCGAGGAGCAGGTGGAAGGCGTGCCGGCCGACCTCTCGGAAATCCTGCCGCACGGTGGTCAGGGGCGGCCAGAAGTACGCCGACTCGGGGATGTCGTCGAAGCCCACCACGCTGACGTCCTCGGGCACCCGCCGCCCGGCCTCGCGCATGGCGCGCAGCACGCCGAGCGCCATCTGGTCGTTGCCGACGAACACGGCCGTCACCGACGGGTCGGCGGCCAGCCGCCGCCCGAGCTGGTGACCCGAGCGGGGGCTCCAGTCGCCGCGCAGCGGCTCGGGCACCGGCCGGCCCTCGGCCTCCAGGACGCTCTTCCAGCCCTCGATGCGGCCGCTGGCGTCGATCCAGTCGGCCGGGCCGCCCACGTGCCAGACGGTCTCGTGGCCGAGGCTCAGCAGGTGGCGGGTGGCGCGGACGGCGCCGGCCCGCTGGTCGACCATGGCGACCGGCACCGGGATGTCCTCGCCCGCGTCGACCGCGACCACCGGCAGGTCGGGCGGCAGGTGGCGCAGGCCGTCGGCGGCCGACTCGTGCGGGGCGACGATGATGACGCCGTCGACCGACTGCGAGCGCAGCCGGTGGACGCCCTCCTCGATGGAGCGCCGGTTGAGCGCGCTCAGGCTGGCGATGCTCACGGTGTAGCCGCTGAGCCGGGCGGTCTGCTCGATGCAGTAGAGCGTGGAGGCCGGGCCGTACAGGGTGGTGTCGATGCTGACCACGCCGAGCACGCCGGAGCGGCCGGTGACGAGCTGCCGGGCCGCGGAGTTGGGCCAGTAGTCGAGCTCGCGCACGGCCGCCAGCACGCGCGCCCGGGTCTCGGCGCGCACGCGGTCGGGCGTGTTGAGCACGCGCGAGACGGTCATCGCCGAGACGCCGGCGAGCGCGGCGACGTCGCCGAGCACCGCGGGCCTGCTGCGCGGCCGCCCGCCCCCGTCCGATGCCGTGGCCATCCGCCTCACCCCTTTCCCGATAACGCTAACAGCAACGGTCCCGGCGCGCGTCCCGGACGGCGATCCGCGCGCTGCCGGAACCCCGCCGCCCGGGTCTTCGTTCGCCAGTCAGGCGGGAGCACCCCCGCGCGACGGATCGGACGCGGAGGTTCCCCGGATGACCGGACACACCAGCAGGACAGCTTCGCCCCTCTCACCCCCGCCTCTCTCGCCGGGCCCGGTGGAGACCGGGGCGCTGCGCTACCCGGCCGGGTCGCTGGTGATCCTCACAGGTCTCCCCGGCGCGGGCAAGAGCACGCTGCTGCGCCGCCTGTACGGGCTGGACGGCTCCGAGACGGCGCCCGTGGTGGCGGGCGGGGTGACGGTGATCGACTCGATGCAGTCGAGGCTGCGCTGGGCCGGGTCTCTTGGGTGGGCGCCCAAGCCGGCGCGCACCGCGGTCGTCTTCGCCACCCATCTTTGGCGGATCCGGCGCGGGCTGGCCGCCGGCCCGGTGATCGCGCACAACCGCGGCTGCGGTCCCGTGGTCCTGCGCCTGTTCGCCCTCCTGGCGCGCCGTCGCGGCGTGGCCTTCCACCTGCTGCTGCTCGACGCCACCCCCGAGGCGGCCCTGGCCGGTCAGCGGGCCCGCGACCGGGTGGTGGCGCCGCGCACGTTCTCCTACCACCGCCGCCGCTGGGAGGCGCTGCTGGCGCGGGCCCGGGCGGGCACGGCCGCGCCGGCGGCGGGCGCGGTGGTGATCGACCGCCGCGCCGCGGACCTGCTGGGCGGCATGGACGGCATGGACGGCATGGACGGCATGGACGGCATGGACGGCCCGGCGGGTCAGGGCGGCCGTGGCGGAATCGTCTTCGACGGCGTGCCCGCCTCCCCCGCCGGGCGCGCGCGGCCCAGTACGATCAACAGATGACCGAAATGACCGAAACCACGCCCGGTTGGCTCGCTCCCGAGGAGCTGGAGTCGCTGCGCGGCCGGATGCCGATCCTGTACGTCGACGCCGTGCCGGTGCGGGTGGACGACATGGGCATCGTGACCCACGTGGGCCTGCTGCTGCGCATCGCCCCCGACGGCACCGTGAGCCGGGCGCTGGTCTCCGGGCGGGTCCTGTACCAGGAGCGGGTGCGCGACGCGCTGCTGCGTCACCTGGAGAAGGACCTCGGGCCGGTCGCGCTGCCCAGCCTGCCGGCCTCCCTCGCGCCGTTCACGGTGGCGGAGTACTTCCCGTCGCCCGACGTCACGCCGTACCACGACCCGCGCCAGCACGCGGTGTCGCTGGCCTACATCGTGCCCGTGCGGGGCGACTGCCGGCCGCGCCAGGACGCGCTGGACCTGGTGTGGTTCACGCCGGAGGAGGCGGCCTCGCCGATGGTGCAGCAGGAGATGACGGGCGGCCAGGGGGTCCTGCTCAAGCAGGCGCTGGCGCACGTGGGCCGGCTGACCTGACCCGCGGAAGGCGACCGCCCGGCCCCCAGGAGAGAGCCGGGCGGTGCGGTGCGGCGCGTCAGCGGCGGCCGACGACCTTGACCCAGTCCGTGGCCTCCGCCGGGTCGAGGTGGCGGGAGCCCTCGAAGACCGCCCGCCACGTGCCCGAGGTGTAGGCCGGGACCCTGGTGTGGAAGGAGCCGTCACGGCCGGTCGTGACCGTCTCGACGTGCTCCCAGTCCCCGCCGCGGTCCGGCTGGAAGAGGATCACGATCCGCTTCCAGCCGAGCCGGTGCCACGACTCCGACTCCTTGCAGTAGTCGGCGTGGTGGACGGAGACGAAGCCGCTGATGTAGTCCTCCTCGCACTCCACCGCGAGCCGGCCGTCCAGTGAGAGCGTCCTGCCCTGCCAGACGGGCTCGGGGCCCGCGTCGAACCGGAGCACGGTGTGGCCGCCGTCGACGTCCGGGTCGGCCAGCGCGGGGGCGGCGGCCGCCCCCACCATGGTGACGCCCAGAGCGGCCGCCGCCAGGCCGGCGGCGAGTCGTCGCATCATCGGATGAACTTCCTTCCCCGTGTGGAACGCGCGTCCGGACGGGCGCGCGTCATCGCGAATGACGCGATCGGGTAAAGAAAAGTTGCGATCCGCTGATCACGGTTATGCAACGACTCTTCATTTCATAGCCCGATATATGAGTGTTTCGAGCTATTTATCCGGAATTAGTTGGCTAGCTGGTGGATGCGCGACAGGATCGGGGCGTAGCGCGGGGTTCCCTCGTAGCGCACGCGCCACGAGCCGCCGGTACGGCCCGTCACGTCCTTGGCGAAGGCACCGCCCTCATCGGTGGTGACCTCGGCCACCTCCTCCCACGCGCTGCTTCCGTCGGGACGCCAGAGGATGTCCACCGGCTGCTCGGCGAACGGGGCGTAGTCGGCGACGCCCTTCGGGCCGAGCCGGTTCAGCGAGCCGGCGAAGCGCACGGCCGAGCCGTCCGGGCTGGGGGTGACGCGCACGCCGTCCAGCTTGGTCTCGCGGCGGAGCTGGAAGGTGGTGTACTTCGTCGTCGTGGCCCCGCCCGCGCCGACGGCGGTGGCGGTGATCGTCCAGGTGCCGGCCGGGTAGTTCCGGGTCAGCCCCTTGTCGGGCAGGAAGCGCCAGGTCTGCCAGTCGCCGTTGAAGCTCATCCAGCTCGGCGTCGGCTGCCAGGACACCGACTGGGCGTGCTTGCCGCGGCCCTTCTCCGAGTCGCGCGGGTCGGTGCGGCGCTTGTGGTCGCGCTGCGGCGCGGCCAGGCGGGCCGCGCCGGGCGGCACCGAGGCGGAGCCGGGATGCACCGAGGCGGAGTGGTCGTGGGAGTGCGCCGCCAGGGCGGGCTGGTGGTCGCGAGCGGGGATCAGCGGACGGCCCTGCGGGCGGACGGCGCGGCCGACCGGCACCACGGGCACGCCCCGGTCGTCGGCGGCCACGGCGGGCGCCACAGCGGGCGGCACTGCGGGCGGCTGCACCCCAGGAACGGGAAGGGCCGGGCGCGGGGCCGGCGCGACCGGGGCGGGGGCCGGGGCGGCGCCGGTGGAGGGGTCGGTCGCGCCCGCGGCGTCCGCCGGCGGCTTGCCGGGCTCGACCTTGACGGTCACCCCGTTCTTGTACTTGACGTCCTTGGCCACCACGTCGATCACCATGCGGACGGAGTCGCCGGGGCCGACGACGGGAGAGGCGGGGCGTACGACGATCTCGCGGATGGTCGGGGCGGCGGCGGCCCGCGCGGCGGCGGCGAGACCGGAGGCGGGCGGGAGGCTCGTGGCGGCGGAGGACGCCGGCGCGGGCACCGTGAGGGCCCCCGCCGCGAGCGAGACGAGAACGAGTCTTCTGGTCATGATCCAGACCGTAGGAACCGGCCGGTCATGGCAGGGACCACGACACACGCCCCGGACGGCAAAGACTCCGCGTCCGGGGCGCGGGCCGGTCAGCCCGTGTACAGCCGCTCGATGACGGCGGCGTACTTGGCGTGGATGACCCGCCGCTTCAGCTTGAGGCTGGGCGTGAGCTCCTCGCTCTCGGCGGTCCACTCGGTGCCGAGCAGCGCCCACCGCTTGACCTGCTGGACCCGGGCGAGCCGTTCGTTGGCGGCGGCGACGGCCCCCTCGACCTCCTTGAGCACGTCGGGGTGGGCGGCCAGCCCGGCGAGGTCGCCCTCGATGCCGCGGGCGCGGGCCCAGCCGGGCGCCACGTCCGGGTCGAGGGTGAGGACGGCGACCGGGTAGGGCCGGTTGTCACCGTAGGCGAGGGCCTGGCCGACCAGGGGGTGCTCCTTGAGGAGGTTCTCGATCGCGGCGGGTGAGATGTTCTCGCCGCCGGAGGTGATGATGAGCTCCTTCTTGCGGTCCACCACCCGGTAGAAGCCGTCGTCGTCGACCGTGCCGATGTCGCCGGTGTGCAGCCAGCCGTCGTCGTCGATGAGCGCGGCGGTGCCGTCGGGCCGGTTGAGGTAGCCGCGGGTGTTGAGGGGGCTGCGGGTGAGGATCTCGCCGTCCTCGGCGATGCGCACCTCGACGCCGGGCTCGGCCCGGCCGACGGTGCCCAGGCGGTAGCAGCCGGGACCGTTGCCGGTGAACGCGCCGGTCGTCTCCGTCATGCCGTACACGTCGATGACCTTGAGCCCGAGCCCGGCGTAGAAGCGCTGCACCTCGCCGGGCAGCGGCGCGGCGCCCGTGGCGGTCCACTGCGCGCGGTCGAAGCCGATGAGCGCGCGCACGCCCGCCAGCAGCTCCGCGTCGGCGCGCTCGTACGCGGCCCGCACCTCGGGCGTGACCGTGTGACCGTGCTGGCCCCCCTCCACGTAGGCCACGCCCGCCGCCATGGCCCGCCGCACGGCCTCCTGCCGCTCCTCCGGCTGGGCGGAGAGCACGGCCAGCAGGCGCGCCATCATCTTCTCCCACACGCGCGGCACCCCGAAGAACATCATCGGCCGCACCTGCCCGAGCGTGGCGCCCAGCTCGGCCAGGTCGGTGCAGAAGTGCACGTGCGAGGCCTTGACCAGCGGCAGGTAGAGGCTGAGCACCCGCTCGGCGATGTGGGCGTAGGTCAGGTACGAGATCTGGGTGCCGCCGTCGGGCAGCGTGGCCATGCGGTCGGTGGCGGCCACCTCGTACAGCACGTTGTGGTGGGTGAGCGGCACGCCCTTGGGGTTGCCGGTGGTGCCCGAGGTGTAGAGGACCGTCACCACGTCCTCGGCGCGCACGGCCCGCCAGCGGGCCTCGGCGGCGTCCGGGTCGGCGGCCAGCGCGTCGCGGCCGAGCGCGAGCAGGTCCTCCCAGGACATGAACCGGTCGTCGCCGGCCGGCGCGCCCTCCAGCAGGACGACCTTGCGCAGGGTGGGCAGCCGGTCCAGGACGGGCTCCCAGCGCGCGAGCTCGGCGGGGCCGCCCAGCACGGCGCAGACGGCGCCGACGTCGGCCGCGACGAACGCGATCTGCTCGGCCGCGAACGTGGAGTAGATCGTGCACCCGATCCCGCCCGCGTGGACCGCCCCGAGGTCGGCCAGCACGTGCTCGCTGCGGTTGATCATCATGAGCGCGACCGTCTCGCCGGGCCGCAGCCCGATCGCGGCGAACCCGGCGGCGATCTCCAGCACCCGCCGCCGCGCCTCGGCGTAGGTGAGCGTCACCCAGCCGCCCTCGGCCGGGTCGGAGTAGGCGGGGGCGGCGGGGTGACGCTCGGCCGTCTCCCTGAGCTGCTCACAGATGGTCCGGCCGGCGATCAGCTCGTCGATCTCCGCCCGCACGCCGAGGACACCGGCCATGGCACGCGCTCCTCACATGTTCACTTGTCCAGGGGCATGCATCGCACCACACCTGCGGGGTAGCGGCAAGACCTCTCCGGTGAGCGGGATCGCCGTCACGTAGAGTGATGCAACGGATGCGGAAGATGCCCGGGGGGCGCGCATGACCACGCACGAGACGCACGAGCGCACGTTCTTCGGCCACCCGTGGGGGCTGGCGACGCTGTTCGGCACGGAGATGTGGGAGCGGTTCTCCTGGTACGGCCTGCGGGCCATCCTGGCCACGTTCATGGCCGCCTCGCCCGCCCAGCACGGGCTCGGCCTGAGCGAGCAGACGGCGACGGCCGTCGTCGGCGTGTACGGCGCGCTCATCTACCTGGTGGCGCTGCCGGGAGGCTGGATCGCCGACCGCCTGCTCGGGCCGCGCCGCTCGGTGTTCTGGGGCGGGTTCGTCATCATGTGCGGCCACATCAGCATGGCCATCCCCGTGACGTCGCCGTTCTTCGTCTGGCTGGGGCTGGCGCTGATCATCGCCGGGACGGGCCTGCTCAAGCCGAACATCTCGGTCATGGTGGGCAAGCTCTACCCGGAGGAGGACGACGGCCGCCGCGACGCCGGGTTCTCCCTGTTCTACCTGGGCATCAACCTGGGCGCGTTCTTCGCCCCCATCGTGGTGGGCTGGCTGGCCGACGGCGACCGCTGGCACCTGGGCTTCAGCGCCGCGGCCGTCGGCATGGCGCTCGGCCTCGCGCAGTACGTGCTCGGCCGCAGGCACCTGCGCGGCGTCGGCGACGAGCCGAACCTGCCGCTGACCCCGGAGCACCGCCGCCGGGCGCTGCGCCACGTGGGGCTGGCCGCGCTCGGCGTCGTGGTGCTCATGGCGATCTGGGTGGCGACGGGGACGTTCACGATCGACCGGTTCACGGTGGTCGTGACCCTCGTCATCCTCGCGGTGCCGGTCGCGTACTTCGGCTACATCCTCATGGGCAGCCACGACCTGACCGAGGACGAGCGGTCGCGGATGAAGGCCTACGTCTGGCTGTTCATCGCCGCCGCGATCTTCTGGATGCTGTACGACCTGGCGCCGAGCAAGCTGCTGTTCTTCGCCCAGAACCACACGGACCTGACCCTGTTCGGCGTCCACATCAACGCGGCGACCACCCAGTCGTTCAACCCGCTCTTCATCATGATCTTCGTGCCGGTGTTCGCGACGCTGTGGGTGAAGCTGGGCACGCGGGTGAGCACGCCGCAGAAGTTCGCCTTCGCGCTGGTCATGGTGGGCCTGAGCTTCCTCGTGATGGCGCTGGCCGCCGGCCTGGCGCAGGGCGGCCGGGTGTCGGTGTGGTGGCTGGTGCTGGTCTACCTCATCCAGGTGTTCGGCGAGCTGTCGCTGAGCCCGGTCGGCCTGTCGGTCACCTCCAAGCTGGCCCCGCAGGCGTTCAAGGGGCAGATGCTCGGGCTGTGGTTCATCTCGATCTCGGTGGGCGACGCGATCGGCGGGCAGACCGGGCGGCTCAGCACCGTGATGTCCGACCCGGCGTACTTCACGCTGCTGGCGCTGATGGCGATCGCGGCCGGGCTGGCGCTGCTGATGTTCACCCGGAGGCTGCGCCACCTGATGTCCGAGCACCACGAGCCCGCGACGCCGCCCACCCGCTGAGGACGCCGGCGGGGCCGGGGCGGAGGCCGACCCCGGCGGCTCCGCCGGGCCCCTTGATCCGATAGACATGTGACCGTGCCCGAACTGCTCGACCTCGTGGGAATCTTCGTCTTCGCGCTGTCCGGCGCGCTCATGGGCGTGCGCAAGCGGCTCGACGTGGTCGGGATGGCGGTGCTCGCCGAGATGACGGCGCTGGGCGGCGGCGTGGTGCGCGACCTCATCCTCAACGTCCGGCCGGCCGCCTTCCAGAGCGTGGGGTACGTGCTGGTGCCGCTGGCCGCCACGGTGATCGTGTTCTTCTGGCATCCGCACGTGGCGCGGGTGATGCCGGCCATCCTGGTGTTCGACGCGGCGGGTCTCGGGCTGTTCTGCGCGGTCGGCACGCTCAAGGCCCTGGAGTACGGGCTGAGCCCGCTGCACGCCACCCTGCTCGGCGTCACCACGGGCGTGGGCGGCGGCATGCTGCGCGACGTGCTGGCCGGCGAGATCCCGACGCTGCTGTACGACCGGCAGCTCTACGCGGTGCCCGCGCTGCTCGGCTCGGCCATGATGGCGGAGCTGTCCACGCTGGGGCTGCACGGCTGGCCGGCCACGCTGGCCTCGGCGGTGGTGGCCTTCGGGCTGCGCGTGGCCGCGATGCGCTTCAAGCTGCGCGCCCCGCTGGCCCGGGGCGTCCCGCCGTCCGAGTGACCGGGGTCAGATCATCGGGACGAGCGCGTCGGCGGGGCGCCCGCCCGCGGCCGGCCCGTGTTCGCGGGCGACGGCGATGCGCTTCACGGCCTCCTCCAGCACCGCCGGCGGCAGCGTGTACGGCACGCGCAGGTACCCCTCCAGCGTCCCCTCCAGGCCGAACCACGTCCCCGCCGCCAGCCGCACGCCGCGCGTGGCGGCCGCCTCGCACAGGGAGACGGCCGAGCCGGAGTCGTGCCGCACCCACAGCGCCCCGCCGCCGCGCGGCACCGCGAACTGCCAGGCCGGCAGCCGCTCGCGCAGCGCGGCCACGAGCGTCGCGCGGGAGGCGCGCAGGCCGCGCAGCCGCTCGGCCCTGGTCTCCTCCAGCCGGTCGAACAGCCGGGCCACCGCGAGCTGCTCCAGCACCGGGCTGGCGATGTCGACGGCGGCCCGGCGCACGGCCAGCCGCCGGATCAGCGCGGTGCCGGCGCGCAGCCAGCCGATGCGCAGCCCGCCCCACCACAGCTTGGAGGCCGAGCCGATGGTGATCATGCGGTTGTCGTTGTCGAAGGCGGCCATGGGCGCGTGGGAGCCGTCGCCCCCGTCCAGGTCCAGCTCCGCCCACGTCTCGTCGATGAGGATCATGGTGTCGGCGCGCCGGGCCGCGCCGGCGACGGCCGCGCGGGTGGCGTCGTCCATGAGGGCGCCGGTCGGGTTCTGGAAGTCGGGCATGAGGTAGGCGACGCGGGCCGCCGACTGGCGCAGGGCGCAGCCGACGAGGTCGGCCTGCCAGCCCTCGTGCGAGATGCCGACCGGGACGAGCCGGGCGCCGCGCTGCCGGGCCACGTCGATGGCGTGCGTGTACGTGGGCGACTCGACCAGGACGGGGTCGCCCGGTCCGGCCAGCAGGCTCATGGCCAGGTGCAGGGCGTGCTGCGAGCCGGTGGTGACGAGGATCTGCTCGGGCCGGGTGGCCAGGCCGCGCGCGGTGTAGCGGGCGGCGATCCGCTCGCGCAGCGCCGGCAGGCCCATGGGGTCGTAGCCGTTGCCCATGCCGTAGCGCGGCAGGTCCTCCAGGGCCTCGGCCATCGCCTCGCGCAGCGCGGAGGGGGCGGGCGGGGCGGCGGCGTGGAGCTGGATGAGGCCGTCCTGGCCGGTGGACAGCCACGGGTTGTCGGCGGTGGAGGCGGGGTCGGGCAGCGCCGTCCAGCTCCCGGAGCCCTGCCGGCTCTCCAGGTAGCCGCGCTCGCGCAGCAGGTCGTAGGCGGCGGTCACGGTGGTGCGGCTGACGCCGAGCGTGGCGGCCAGGTGCCGCTCGGCGGGCATGCGCACGCGGACGGGCAGGCGCCCGTCGAGGATGAGCGCGCGCACGGCGTCGGCGAGCGCCCGGTAGTACGGCCGGGCCTCGGGCGGCACGTCGGCGAGCCGGGCCACCTGTGCGGCGCTCAAATACCTCATCAGGCCACTTTTCACGATTGGCCCTGTATTGGCAAGCCAGTGGCCTGCCACTCTAGGACCACTATGAGCGAAGCGTCCGTTCCCCATCTCGGCTCCCTCCCCTCCCGCCTCACCCGGCTCTACGGCGGTCTGGCCCTGTACGGCCTCGGCATCGGCCTGCAGGTCCGCTCGGGGCTGGGCAACGGTCCGTGGGACACCTTCCACCAGGGCCTGGCCCGCCACCTGGGGCTGTCGATCGGCACCATGATCATCATGGTCGGCGCCCTGGTCATGCTGCTGTGGATCCCGATGCGGCAGCGGCCCGGCCTGGGCACGATCAGCAACGTGATCTTCGTCGGCCTGTTCGCCGACGCCGCGCTGTTCGTGCTGCCCGTTCCCGGCCACTGGGCGCTGAGCTGGCTCTACCTGGCCCTGGCCCTGGTGTCGATCGCGCTGGCCACCGTGCTCTACATCGGCGCCGGCATGGGCCCCGGACCGCGCGACGGCCTGATGACCGGGCTGGTCCGGCTCGGCCTGTCGCTGCGCCTCGGCCGCTTCCTCATCGAGGTGACCGTGCTGGCGGCGGGCTGGCTGCTCGGCGGCACGGTCGGCGTCGGCACGCTGGTGTTCGCCCTGGCGATCGGGCCGCTGACCCAGCTCTTCGCCCGCCGCTTCCCCCTGACGTGATCACGCCGCCGGGTCCGGCATGACGCGACGTGCCCGGACCCGGCGGCGTGATCACCCTCGTGGCGAGTAGCGTCAAGGCATGCGGATCGAGGACTACGCTCTGATCGGAGACATGCAGTCGGCCGCCCTGGTGGGCAGGGACGGCTCGATCGACTGGCTCTGCCTGCCCAGGTTCGACTCCCCGGCGTGCTTCGCCGCGCTGCTCGGCGGCGACCGCAACGGTCACTGGTGGATCGGCCCGCCCGGGCGGCAGCCCGCCACCCGCCGCCGCTACCGTCCCGACACGCTCATCCTGGAGAGCGAGTGGGACACCCCCACGGGCACGGTCCGGGTGATCGACTTCATGCCGCCCCGCGACGTCAACCCCGACGTGGTGCGCATCGTGGAGGGCGTCTCCGGCACGGTCGAGGTGGCCACCCAGCTGCGCGTGCGCTTCGACTACGGCCGCATCGTCCCCTGGGTGCGGCGCACCGACGGCCACCTCCAGGCCGTCGGCGGGCCCGACGCCGCGTGGCTGCACTCCCCCGTCCCCCTCAAGGGCGGCGACTACGCCCACCGCGCCACCTTCCACGTCAAGGCCGGCCAGCGGCTGCCGTTCGTGTTCACCTGGCACCCCTCGCACGAGCCGATGCCCACCCAGATCCACGCCGAGCACCAGCTCGACGAGACCGAGGCGCTGTGGAAGGAGTGGGTGGCCACCTGCACCCACGCAGGTCCCTGGCGCGACGCGGTGGTGCGCTCCCTCATCACCCTCAAGGCCCTGACCTACGCCCCCACCGGCGGCATCGTCGCCGCCCCCACGACCTCCCTGCCGGAGGACCTCGGCGGCGTCCGCAACTGGGACTACCGCTACTGCTGGCTGCGCGACGCCACGATGGCGCTGGAGGCGCTGCTGAACAACGGCTACCTCGGCGAGGCCGCCGAGTGGCGGTCGTGGCTGCTGCGCGCGATCGCCGGCCGTTCCCAGGACCTCCAGATCATGTACGGCGTGGCGGGCGAGCGGCGGCTGCCGGAGATGCAGCTCGACTGGCTCGACGGCTACGAGGGCTCCCGGCCGGTCCGCATCGGCAACGACGCCGTCAACCAGCTCCAGCTCGACGTCTACGGCGAGGTGATGAACGCCCTCTACCTGGCCGGCGCCTCCGGCCTGACGGCCGACGAGCGCGCCTGGTCCATCCAGCGCCAGCTCCTGGACTACGTCGAGGAGCACTGGGACGAGCCGGACGAGGGCCTGTGGGAGGTGCGCGGCCCGCGCCGGCACTTCACCCACTCCAAGGTCATGTGCTGGGTGGCGCTCGACCGGGCGGTCAAGTACGTCGAGCGGTACGGCCGGGTCGGCCCCGTCGACAAGTGGCGGCGCACGCGCGACCGCATCCACGCCGAGGTGTGCGAGCACGCCTTCGACGCCCGGCGCAACACCTTCACCCAGTCCTACGGCTCCACCGAGCTGGACGCGTCGCTGCTGCTCATGCCCATGGTCGGGTTCCTGCCGGCCGACGACCCGCGCATGGTGGGCACCGTGGCGGCCATCGAGAAGGAGCTGATGTCCGACGGCTTCGTGCTGCGCTACCCGGTGGCCGAGGACAACGACGTCGACGGGCTGCCCGGGGGCGAGGGCGCGTTCCTGGCGTGCAGCTTCTGGCTGGTCGAGGTCATGGCCATGCAGGGGCGCAGGGAGGAGGCGAAGGAGCTGTTCGAGCGGCTGCTGTCGCTGCGCAACGATCTCGGGCTGCTGTCGGAGGAGTACGACCCCCGCTACTCCCGGCTGGTCGGCAACTTCCCGCAGGCGTTCAGCCACGTGCCGCTGATCCACGCCGCCCGCGCGCTGTCCGAGCACGACGAGACGCCCAAGCTGGCCCGCGACAGCTGACCCGCGGGCGGGGCGGCCCCGTCAGGCGGCCCGGTCAGGCAGCCAGGCGGGCCAGGACACGGGCGAAGTCGGGCGGCGGCGCGACCACCAGCCGCGTCTGCCCGTCGCGCAGCTCGATGTCGGCCCGGATGAGCGTCAGCCGCCCCTGGTGCCACCAGTAGACCTGCGGGCTCAGGCCGCCCGTGCGGGCGGCGTGGACGCGCAGCCGCTCGATGGCCCGCACCACGCTGATCCCGTTCACGGGGTGCACGAGCAGCGTGTACGGGTCGGGCAGCACGGCGAGGACGCCGTGGGCGGGCACGGGCAGGTAGGCGCCGAGCCAGCGCAGGTGCGTCGCCGCCGAGGGGGTGCGGCCGGTCAGCCGGGTGACGGCCGTGCCGGACAGCTCGATGGCCTCGACCGACAGCCGCTCGCCGCGCCGCACGTTGCCGACCGCCCGCTCCAGGGCCTCGCCGGCCGGCACGGGCCAGCAGCCGGCCTCCTCGGGCAGCACCGGGCGGGCGCCGACGGTGAGCAGCTCCACCAGGTCGCCGTTGAGGTGGCGGCCGACCACGCGGGTCAGGTCGGGCACCTCGTCGACCGCCTCCACGCGGGTGCCCAGCAGCGGCGCGGCCCGGTCGTAGTCGCAGGCGTCCACCCCGGCCGCGATGTCGCCCGCACCGTCTGCACCGTCGGCAACGCCCACGGCCCGCGCCAGGTGCTGGGAGACGAGGGTCGGCCAGTCCTCGCGCGGCCGGCGGCCCGCCTCTCGGCGCAGCCCGGTGAGCCGGACGAGGATCTCGCCGTCGCGCGCCCGGGGGGCGGCCGGCAGCCGGAGCGTGAGCGAGCTGCCGTCGGCGGCGAAAGCGCAGGTGAAGCCGAGGGAATCGGCCACGAGCGCGAGCAGGGAGTCGAGGTCGACGTCCTCGACCGCCCTGCGTGAGGGTTTCCGGCCACGTCGGAAGAACTTCACGCGCGGCGTCCCATCATGTCCGATTTGTCCCGATCTGTCCCTCCTACCTTGCCTGCTCGCCGCTGCGGATCGGTCCAGCCAGCGAGCACGATTCGGTATCGATAACGGCCGGGGCTCCAAGCCACACACTCAGCTGTGGTGATCCGTGCCCAACCGGCAGCCCCGCCAGGATCGGCACGCCCAGCGGCAGCAGCCGGTCGCGCAGCACCGGGTAGGGGTCGCCGCAGTCCACCCACGAGCCGAGCACGAGGCCCCGCACGCCGTCGAACGCCCCGCCCTGCAGGAGCTGGGTGAGCATCCGGTCGATCCGGTACGGCTCCTCGCCGATGTCCTCCAGCAGCACGATCCGCCCGTCGAAGGACGGGTGGTGACGGGTGCCGCACAGGGAAGCGAGCAGCGACAGGTTGCCCCCGGTCAGCACGCCCTCGGCCCGGCCCGGCGACAGCACCCGGTCACCGGTGACCGCGGGCGCCCGGCCGGCCAGGGCCGCCTGGAAGTTCTCCCACGACACCGGCTCGGGGCCGACCTCGGCGGCGATCGTGTCGCAGGCCGCCATCGGGCCGTGCAGGGTCGGCACGCCGAGCTCGACGCCGAAGACGTGGTGCAGCGCGGTGATGTCGCTGGAGCCGACGAGCGTCTTCGGCCCCGCGGCCCGCATCGCGGCCCAGTCGATCAGGCTCAGCAGCCGCGCCGCGCCGTACCCGCCCCGCGCGCAGAACACCGCGGAGACGGCCGGGTCGCACCAGGCGGCCTGCAGGTCGGCGGCGCGGCCCTCGTCCGAGCCGGCCAGGTAGGGCAGCTCCTGCCGGTCGAGCACCCGCCCGCCGGCCGACACCTTCAGTCCGAGGCCCTCCAGGCGCTGGATGCCGCGCTTGAGCAACGTGGCGTCCGGCGGCCCCGACGGCGCCACGACCGCGACGGTGTCGCCCGGCCGCACCGTGGTGATCTGTCGTTCGGGCCGCACGGGCCCGGTCCCTGGCTCGTTCACGTGCCAAACGGTGTCACACTTGTGCTCCAGTATGCGACTTCCGCCCCACATCCTCGTGGTCAACGGCATCAAGGTCCGCCGGCCGGTCTTCCTGCTCGGAGCGCCGCATTCCGGCACGGATCTGCTCGGCCGCGCCCTGAAACGGTCACCGGGCTTCCACCTGACCATGGGCCGGGCCTGCGTGGCCCACGTCCTGTACGCCTTCGCCCGCAAGCCGTCCATCGGCGAGAGCTCCGGCGCCGTGCGGGTGCTGCGCGACGCGCTGGCCGAGTCGTGGCAGGTGATGCCCGACTCGTGCCGCCTGTGCGGCGCGGCGTGCCGGGAGGCGGGCGGGGTCACGGGCGGCGGCCCGTGCGTCGCGACGGCCGAGGTCACCCGCTTCGGCGACGCCAGCCCCGACCTCATCTACAGCGCCGCCACCCTGCTGCGCGCCTTCCCCGATGCCCGGTTCGTCCAGATCGTGCGCGACGGCCGCGACGTGGTGGCCGACATGCTGGCCGACCCGGCGTGCCTGGCCTGGTTCAAGCCGGCGATGCTGTCGGGCGAGACGGAGTTCCCCAACGCGTTCCTGGGCGTCAACCGCGACGAGCACCTCGACAAGTGGAAGGGCATGCCGGTCGCCGGCAAGAGCGCGCTGCGCTGGCGCAGCGCCGTGCGCCTGAGCGCCACGCTCCGCCGCGACCTGCCCGAGGACCAGCTGCTGACCCTGCGCTTCGAGGACCTGGCGCTCCGGCCGGCCCAGGCGGTGGCGTCGGTGGCGGCCTTCCTCGGCACGCGCGTCTCCAAGGTCGCGCTGTACGGCGGCGGCCGGCCGGAGACCGGCACGTGGCGCGCCCGGCTGCGGCCGGACGACCTCGCCCTGGTGGAGAAGGTCGCCCGGCAGGAGCTCACGACTCTGGGCTACCTGACGAGCTGAACTGCGTGCGGTGCAGCTCCGCGTACAGGCCGCCGCGGGCGAGCAGCTCGTCGTGCGTGCCGCGCTCGGCGATCCGCCCGTCCTGGACGACGAGGATCTCGTCGGCCTCGCGGATCGTCGAGAGCCGGTGCGCGATGACCAGCGAGGTGCGGCCCGCGAGCGCCGTCTTCAGCGCCTGCTGCACGGCCGCCTCCGACTCCGAGTCGAGGTGGGCGGTGGCCTCGTCGAGCACGACGACGCGCGGCGCCTTCAGCAGCAGCCGCGCCAGCGCCAGCCGCTGCTTCTCCCCGCCCGACAGCCGGTGGCCGCGGTCGCCGACGACCGTGTCGAGCCCGTCGGGCAGGCCCTCGACCAGCTCGCCGATCTGCGCGGCGCGCAGCGCCTCCCACAGCTCCTCGTCGCTCGCGCCCGGGCGGGCGTAGCGCAGGTTGGCGCCGATCGTGTCGTGGAACAGGTGCGGGTCCTGGGCGACCACGCCGACCGTGTCACGCAGCGAGGCGAGCGTGGCCTCGCGCGCGTCGAGCCCGTTGAGGCGGACCGCTCCTTCGGACACGTCGTACAGCCGCGACACCAGCGAGGTGATCGTGGTCTTGCCCGCGCCGGACGGGCCGACCAGCGCCACGAGGCGGCCGGGCCGGGCGGTGAACGACACGCCCTTGAGCACGGGGTGGGAGGGGGCGGTGTCCTGCCGGGCCACCGACTCCAGCGACGCCAGCGACACCTCCTCGGCCGCCGGATAGCGGAAGTGGACGTCGTCGAACGTGATCGTCACCGGGCCGTCGGGCACGGGCCGGGCGTCCGGGCGCTCGGCCACCATGGGCTTCAGGTCGAGGACCTCGAAGACCCGGTCGAAGCTCACCAGCGCCGTCATCACGTCCACGTGCACGTTCGACAGCGACGTCAGCGGGCCGTACAGGCGCATGAGCAGCGCGGCCAGCGCCACGAGCGTGCCGAGCTCGAACACGTCGCCGATGGCCAGCACGCCGCCGATGCCGTACACCAGGGCTGTGGCGAGCGCGGCGACCAGGCCGAGCGCGACCCGGAACACGGTGCCGTACATGCCGACCGTGACGCCCACGTCGCGCACCCGGGCGGCGCGGGCGCCGAACATGGCGGCGTCGTCCTCGGGCCGGCCGTACAGCTTGGCGAGCATGGCGCCGGCGACGTTGAAGCGCTCGGTGCTGACGGAGCTCATCTCGGCGTCGAGCTGCATCTGCTCGCGCGTCAGCGCCGACATGCGCCGGCCCACCCACTTGGCCGGGATCACGAAGATCGGCACCAGCACCAGCGCGACCAGCGTCACCTGCCACGAGAGCACGAGCATGGCGCCGAGCACGAGCACCAGGCTGATCACGTTGGAGACCACGGACGACAGGGTGCTGGTCAGGGCGCGCTGGGCGCCGATGACGTCGGTGTTGAGCCGCGAGACCAGCGCGCCGGTCTGCGCCCGCATGAAGAACGCCACCGGCATGCGCTGCACGTGGTCGAACACCTCGGTGCGCAGGTCGTAGATCAGTCCTTCGCCGATGCGGGCCGAGAACCAGCGCTGCGCCAGCGTGAGCCCGGCGTCGACCACCGCGAGCGCGGCGATCGCCAGTGCCAGGCCGACGACGACGTCCGTGCGCCTGGGCAGGATGCCGTCGTCGATGATCGCCTTCATCAGCAGCGGGTTGGCGACCACGACGCCCGCGCCGGCCATCACCAGCAGCAGGAACGCGGTGATCTGCCGGGTGTAGGGCCGCGCGTAGCCCGCGATGCGCCGCACGGTGCCGGGCGCGAGCCGTTGCTTGGTCACCGACTCGTCGCGGCGCAGCGACGCCATGACCTGGGGGCCGAAGCCCCCTCCCATCATCGCCATCCGGGGCCTCCTCCCCGGTATGAGCGCCGCCGGCGGCCCGGCGATTCCCGGCGGCGCGTATCGGACGCGTATCGGATCGGACACGGGACCGGGCCGGAGGGTCCGGGCGGATACGGCGCGGGCCGGTCAGGGCTGGGCGGACCTGGTCAGGGCTGGGCGGCGAAGAGGGCGCGCAGGCGTTCGGCCTGCTCGGCGCCCTCGGCCGCGCACTGCTCCTCCAGGGTGCGCGAGCGCGCGCCCTGGAGGAGCCGCTTGGTCGCCGTGGCCGCGTCCCGGTTGGTCGAGAGCAGTTGGGCGGCCTTGTCGCGCACGGCCTGGTCGAGGTCGTCGCGGGCGACGACCTGTTCGGCGAGCCCGATGCGCAGGGCCTCGCCGGCCTCCACGGTCCTGGCGGTCAGGCAGATGTCGATCGCCCTGGCCAGGCCCACGAGCTCGACCAGCGGCTTGGTCCCGGTCAGATCGGGCACCAGCCCCAGGGCGGGCTCCTTCATGCAGAACTTGACGTCGTCGGCCACGATCCGCAGGTCGCAGGCGAGCGCGAGCTGGAAACCCGCGCCGATCGCGTGGCCCTGCACGGCCGCGACGGAAACGATCTCGGGGCGGCGCAGCCACAGGAACCCCCGCTGTGCCTGCCGCAACCGCTGCTCGAACGCCGCGGCTCCGAGCCGCGCTGCCGAGCTGAACGAGCCCTGTCCGGGCACCCCCTCTGGTGTGAACATCCGCAGGTCGATGCCTGCCGAGAAGGACGGTCCCTCACCTTTCACGACGACGATGCGCACCCGTTCCGGCAGGTCATCACCGATCTGGGCCAACGCTGACCAGGTCGCGAACGTCTGAGCGTTCCGCTTGTCCGGCCGGTTCAGCGTGATCGTCGCGATCTCACCGTCCACCTCGAAGCGCAGTCCGTGTTCCTCCGGTCGTCCGGCGGACACGTCCTCCGCGTACCCCCCGCGCTCCTCCGGCGCCTTCGCTCCCGCCATCGCCCGCTCCCTTGTGCCCACTGAACCGTCGCGCCCGAGCTTACAGAATGAGATTCTGGGCCCGGGCGCGACGGCTGGCTGACTAGGGACGAGCGGCTGCGGTCGCACGTTCCGAGGCGGCCGTCAGCGCTTGGACTTGCCTCGGGTCGCCCCGCCGCGCCCGCGCAGAGTCACGCCGGACTCGCTCAGGATGCGGTGGATGAACCCGT
The DNA here is from genome assembly GCF_024172185.1 of Nonomuraea roseoviolacea subsp. carminata. Taxonomy (GTDB): domain Bacteria; phylum Actinomycetota; class Actinomycetes; order Streptosporangiales; family Streptosporangiaceae; genus Nonomuraea; species Nonomuraea roseoviolacea. The sequence continues at coordinate 7,523,853 of NZ_JAMZEC010000001.1, read as the reverse complement.
AGGACCGACCGGTCGAAGCGGCCAGGGCACGGATGCTCTCACCCGCGGCGTAGCGCTTCTTGAGATCGCCGGCCAGCTTTTCACGGTCGGCCCCGGTGACCCGGGTGCCCTTCTTCAGTGTCTCGGCCACGAGTACCTCCTGTAGTGCCGGACTTCCGCAGCGTTACTCCGCCATGATCAGTCATTTCAGCGGGATCGGCTACCTACTCCACGGGAAAAGATCCGTACCCACCCAAATTAAGATCAGGCAAGTGCCACAAGATCGGAAAATTCGGCGCTCCATGCGTCTTCAGTTCCGTCCGGTAGCAAGATCACCCTATCCGGTGACAGGGCGTCAACGGCACCCTCGTCGTGGGTGACGAGCACGATCGCTCCTGAATACGACCTCAGAGCGTTGAGGACCTGCTCCCGGCTGACCGGATCGAGGTTGTTCGTGGGCTCGTCGAGCAACAGGACGTTGGCGCTGGAGAGCACGAGCATCGCCAGCGCGAGGCGGGTCTTCTCGCCGCCGGACAGCACGCCGGCCGGCTTGTCGACGTCCTCGCCGGTGAACAGGAAGGACCCGAGCACCTTGCGCAGCTCGGTGTCGGTGAACTCGCCGCCGGCCGAGCGCATGTTCTCGAGGATCGTGCGGTCGGGGTCGAGCGTCTCGTGCTCCTGGGCGTAGTAGCCGAGCTTGAGGCCGTGGCCGGGCCTCACCTCGCCGGTGTCGGGCTGCTCCTGGCCGCCCAGCAGCCGCAGCAGCGTGGTCTTGCCGGCGCCGTTGAGGCCGAGGATGACGACCCGGTGACCTCGGTCGATGGCCACGCTGACGTCGGTGAAGACCTCCAGCGAGCCGTACGACTTGGACAGTCCTTCCGCCGTGAGCGGGGTGCGCCCGCACGGCTGCGGCTCCGGGAAGCGCAGCCGCGCCACCTTGTCGCTCTGGCGCTCCTCCTCGGTGCCGGCCAGCAGGCGGTGGGCGCGGCGCATCATGTCCTGGGCGGCCTTGGCCTTGGTGGCCTTGGCGCGCATCTTGTCGGCCTGGGCCAGCAGGGCGCCGGCCTGCTTCTCGGCGTTGGCCCGCTCGCGCTTGCGGCGCTTCTCGTCGGTCTCGCGCTGCGCGAGGTACGCCTTCCAGCCGACGTTGTAGTGGTCGATGACACTGCGGTTGGCGTCGAGGTGAAGGACCTTGTTGACCGTCGCTTCAAGAAGGTCGACGTCATGGCTGATGATCACCAAGCCGCCCTGATGAGAACGCAAAAAATCACGAAGCCACCCGATTGAGTCGGCATCTAGGTGGTTTGTCGGCTCGTCGAGAAGGAGAGTTTCCGCCCCGCTGAAAAGAATGCGCGCCAATTCCACGCGCCTGCGCTGTCCGCCGGAAAGCGTTTCCAGCGGCTGTCCGAGGACGCGGTCCGGCAGTCCGAGACTGGAGGCGATGGAGGCGGCCTCCGACTCGGCCGCGTAGCCGCCGAGGACGTGCATCTGGTCCTCCAGCCGGCCGTAGCGGCGCACCGCCCGCTCGCGGGTCTTCTCGTCGGCGGAGGACATGCCGAGCTCGGCCTCGCGCAGCTTGCGCAGCACCTCGTCGAGCCCGCGCGCCGACAGGATGCGGTCGCGGGCCAGCACCTGCAGGTCGCCGGTACGCGGGTCCTGCGGCAGGTAGCCGACGCTGCCGCTCGTGGTGACCGACCCGGCGGCGGGCAGCGCCTCGCCGGCCAGGACCTTGGTCAGCGTGGTCTTGCCCGCGCCGTTGCGGCCCACCAGGCCGATCTTGTCGCCCGGGTTGACCCGGAAGGAGGCGCTTTCGATGAGCAGGCGCGCGCCGGCGCGCAGCTCGATGTCACTGGCGATGATCATGGTTGACGGAACACTCCCGAGCTAGGGAATCGAGGGAGGGGGGACGTGCGGCCGGGTGCGCCGTGCCGTCAATCGGGAGTGTGCATACCGATCAGTGTAGGCCCCTGAGCTGGAGCACCACCTCCGGTTATCTCCCAGCTCATCCCCGGTGCGCCGTTCTCCGCCCCTCGGCTACTCCGGCGGACGCCCGGGGAGGTGGTCGCCGATCAGCGCGAGGTTCTGGATGGCCGCCAGCCCGTACTGCGCGGCGTCGTTGGTGGAGACGAACGGCGCCTCGTCGAGCGCGGCCGGCACCCGCGGCCCCGTCACGCGGGTCAGCCGCCAGTGCGGCTCGCGCTGGAGCTCGTTGCGGTTGAGCTGGTCGTCCTCGTCCAGGTAGAACTTGCGCCAGGCGCGCGCGGCCTGCGCCGGATCACCGGTGCGGGCCGCCGCGTACGCGGTGAGCCGGCTGTGCGCCTGCACCAGCGAGATGCCGCGCAACGCCTGGCCCACCTCGGCCTCCTGCTCCGCGGCCGGCGCCAGGTAGAGCCGGCAGTAGTCGAGCCAGGCCCGCTCGAAGCCGGGCACCCCGAGGTCGAGCGCGATCAGCTCGGAGCACATCTCCGGCAGGCCGAACACCGACGACAGGTGCGAGACCATGACCGCGTCGCGGGAGGTGTCGAAGCGGCCGGTGGCCAGGTCGAGCCGGGCCTCGCCGGTCAGGAAGCCGCGCGGCAGCGCCCCGATGCCGGCCATCGTGCCGAGCAGCCGGTCGCGGGCCCGCTCGTCGCCGTGCCGCTCCCAGCGGGTCAGCCAGGCCGCGGCCAGCGCGCCCCAGTCGGTGCCGAGCCCGACCGACAGGGCCGACGGGTCGGGCGTGTAGACGTCCTCGCGCACCTTGCGCTGCGGATCGACGGCCAGGAACGTCGCCTCCGGCTCCGACAGCTCGTCCAGCAGGTCGCCGGTGCGCTCGTCGGCGGTCAGGTAGTAGTGGAAGCGCCGGTAGGCGGCGTTGGAGATGCGCAGCTGCTTGCAGCTGCACCCCCAGTGCTGCACGTTGTGCCGGCTGCCGAGACCCTTCCAGCGGCCGAGGTGGTGGACGTCGACCTCGCCGGTGTGGCGGGTCATCGCCTCGGCGAAGCGGAAGACGTCCGCCCGGCCGGTGCGCAGGAACTGGTACCACAGCCACAGGTCGGGCGACAGCTCGGAGTTGTCCCAGGCGTAGCCGCCCACGTCGTAGCGCCAGGTGTGGCGGTCGGCGTCGTAGGTGTGCATGACGTCGCCGTAGTCCCAGAAGCCGTACCAGCGGCGCTGCTCGCGTTCGCGGACGTACAGGTCGAACAGGAAGTCCAGCCGGTCCTCGATCGCGGCGCGCGCCGGGGTCGAGCGGTCCGGGGGCGCCCAGTCGCCGAAGACGCCCGCCGCGCGGATCCGCGCGGGCGGCGCGGTCAGCAGCGCCGGGTCGTTCAGGGCGGCGGCGTGCGCGGCCAGCGCCTCCGCCGGGGGCGTGGCCTGGTGCACCCGCAGGGTCAGCTCGTGGGTGCGGGCCACGCCGTGCGCGTCGCCGAAGCCCGGCTCGTGGTCCTCGTAGGTGATCTCCAGACCTTCGAGCTGCTCGGCGAAGGTGTCCTGGCCCATGCCGTCGTGCCAGAACCGCAGGTCCATGGCCGGGGCCGACGGCGACCAGAGCCAGACCGTCGCCGTGGCGAGGTCCGTGGCCGCGCCGCGCACGTCGAGCCGGGTGGGATGCAGCCGCCAGAAGTCGCGCAGCCCGAACCCCAGGCCGCCGCTGACCCCGCCCACGTAGCCGTAGCCGGCCGAGCGGGTGCCCGCGGGGATCGTCACCCAGGCGTGGCCCTCGCCGGTGCGTTTGCGCAGCGTGAAGCCGTCGGCGCTGCCCTGGTCGAGCGTGTAGTCGGTCCAGGTGGGGATGAGGTGGAGGCGGCCGGCGACCTCGGGGTTGCCGATCGGGCCGCACGGGCGGCCCTCGACCTGCGCCCGCCGCACGGCCTCGCCCGGGTCGCGGCGCAGGCCGGTCAGCCCGCGCACGGCCTCGGTGAGGAAGCCGTCGGGGCCGGCGAGCCGTACGTGCCGGTCGTGCGGCTCGTCGCGCATGACGACGTCCGCGCGCAGGGCGAGCCCGGCCAGGAAGTCGCGCTGCGGGTCGCCGTCCCAGACGAAGGTGTGGACGAGCCGGACGTCCTCCGCCCCGGCGTAGAAGTACAGGCGCACGGTGAACGGCAAGGACGCGCGTCCCTCCTGTCCGTCTGCGCGGGCGTGGTGGCCCTCCAGGCGGACGACGGCGCGGACCGGGCCGTCCTGCTCCACGGTGACGCGGGTGACCTGGCCGGTCGCCTCCGTCCGCGTGAGCGTGCCGCCGTCGTCGGGCGTGGGCCCGTCCTGGTGCAGGCTCACCAGGCGGACGTCGCGGACGATCTCGCGGGAGCCGCGGGTGACCGAGCGGGCGAGCGTGGCGCCCGACTCCTCGATCGTCCACGTCACGACGCCCGTGCTCACCCGCAGGGCCCCGTCCTCGCGCGTCACGGTGACGGGCACGCGGGGCGCCGGCGGCGTGCGCCCCGGCTCCAGCCGGTACGTCCCGGCGGGCTGCCGGTACGTCCCGGCGGGCTCCCCCTGGGGAGGACCGGCGTGCTCCCCGTGGGGAGGGACGGCGGGCTCCCCGTGGGGAGGGACGGCGTGCGCCGACCACTTGACCGACCCGTCCGGCCAGGTCGCGGTCACCCAGCTCTGCGTGGGCAGGGCGCTGCCGTCAGGGCCGGTCAGCGTGTACGGCTCGGCCCGCCCGACGGCGCCGCGCGGCCACGGCACCCCGAAGGTCACCCCCTCCCCCCGGGGCGTCCGGGACTCGTTCAGCCAGCGCAGCGTCGTCGCGACGGTGTTCAGGGTCTTACTCCTTGACCGAGCCGATGAGCACTCCCTTGGTGAAGTGCTTCTGCAGGAACGGGTAGAAGAACAGGATCGGCAGCGTCGCGATCACCACGACCGCGAACTTCAGGCCCTGCTCCGGCGGCACCCAGGTCCGGTCCATCTGCGACAGGGCGTTGGCCGCGTCGGTGCTGACGAGCTGGCGCACCAGGATCTGCAGCGTCCACTTGTCCGGGTCGCTGATGTACAGCAGCGGCGACATGTAGTCGTTCCAGATGCCTACCGCGTAGAACAGCGAGAACGTCGCGATGATCGGCTTCGACAGCGGCAGGACGATCTTGAAGAAGACGCCCATCTCGTTGCAGCCGTCGATGCGCGCCGCCTCCTCCAGGGCCTGCGGCAGCTCCTGGAAGAAGCTCTTCACGATGATCAGGTAGAACGGGTTGATCGCCAGCGGCAGGATCAGCGCCCAGTAGCTGTCCAGCAGTCCCAGGTCGCGCACCACCAGGTAGGTGGGGATCATCCCGCCGGTGAAGACCAGCGTGAAGATGATCAGGTTCAGCACCAGCGCGCGGCCCGGCAGATAGCGCTTGGCCAGCGGGTACGCCATGGTGAACGTCAGCAGCACCTGCACCACCGTGCCCACCGCCGTCACGACCACGGTCGTCAGCAGGGCCCGCACGAAGGTGTCGGTGGCGAAGATGTAGCGGTACGACTCGGTGACGAACTTCTCCGGCCACAGGAAGAACGGCCGCGAGGAGATCTCCGCCTCGCCGGCGAACGAGCCCGCCAGGACGTACAGCAGCGGCAGGACGGTGACCAGGGCCAGGCCGACGAGCACGGCCACGTTGACCACGTCGAAGACGCGGCTGCCCACGGTGCTGTACTCGGTGGCCGGCTTCTTGTGCTTCATGCTGTTCATGTCAAGGGCTCCTCAGAACAGTCCCCGCTGGCCGAGGCGCTTGGCCAGCCAGTTGGAGCCGAAGATCAGGATGACGCCGGCCACGCCCTTGAACAGGCCGACGGCGGTGGAGTAGCTGATCGCGCCCTGCGTGATGCCGGAGTAGTAGACGTAGGTGTCGAACACGTCGGCGACGGAGCGGTTCAGCGAGGTGGTCATCAGCCAGATCTGCTCGAAGCCCGAGTCGAGCAGGTTGCCGGAGGCGAGGATGGCCATGACGACGATCGTCGGGCGGATCGCGGGCAGCGTGACGTGCCAGAGCTGCTTGAAGCGTCCCGCGCCGTCCATGCGCGCCGCCTCGTAGAGCTGCGGGTCCACGCCGGCCAGCGCGGCGAGGTAGATGATCGTGCCCCAGCCGGTCTGCTTCCAGAGCTGCTGCAGGACGACGATCGGCCGGAACCACTCCTCCTGCGCCATGTAGTCGATCTTCGAGGTGTCGCCGAGGACGTCGCGGATCCAGCCGGACAGCACGCCGAAGTCCGCCGCGAACAGGATGTACGTCAGCGACGCCACGATCGTCCACGACAGGAAGTGCGGGATGTAGACCAGCGACTGCACCGTGCGCTTGAGCACGGTGACCCGCAGCTCGTTCAGCAGCAGCGCGACGACGATCGGTGCCGGGAAGACGAAGACGATGTGCAGCAGCGCCAGGAAGAGCGTGTTGAACAGCAGCCGGCCGAAGTCGGGGCCGGAGAACAGCTCCTCGAAGTGCTTGAACCCGACCCAGGGGCTGCCCGAGTAGCCGAGGAACGGCAGGAAGTCCTGGAACGCGATCGTCACGCCGTACATCGGCAGGTACTTGAACAGCGCGAAGTAGACGACGCCCGGCAGGAGCATCAGGTAGAGCCAGCGGTAGCGCGTGAAGACGTCGCGCAGCCCCGCCCTCCGGCGCCGGCGCCCGGAGATGCTCGCCGCGCTCGTCGGAGGCGGCGCCAGGTCGGTGGCCACAGCGGCCTCCTTTCCTCGGGAGAAACCCGCCGGCTCGTCTTGGTCACGCACGACTTGGTCACGCACGACGGCGGGGCGGCGGGTTTCCGAACGGCTGGGAGAGACCTGGGCGGCGGCCCGGGTCCCTCCGGGACGGGGTCAGCTCGTGGGGCCGAGCTTGGCGATCAGGTCGTTCATCTCGGCGGTCACCTGCGTGCCGCCGCTGTCGTACCAGCGCTTGATCTCGGCCTTCAGCCCCTCGTCGTCGAGCTGGCCGGACAGGTACTTGATCCGGGCGTCCGGGATGATCGTGTCGATCTGCGGGCCCCGCTGGACGGCGGTGGGTGAGACCACGGGCAGGCCGACGTTGTGCACGGCCGTCTTGAGGTCCTCCGCCATCAGCTCCTTCTGGAGCTTGAGCATCGCCTTGTACGGCTCGCCGGACGGCACGCGCTGGTAGGCGATGCCGCCGATGTCCGCCGTGCCCTTGGTGCTGAGCTGGGTGAAGGCGTTGTCCACGTCGTTCTGGATGGTCTTGACGGCGGGGTCGTCCTCGTTGATCAGCGCGGCGGTGTCGCCGTTCTCGACCTTGAAGTTGCGGCCCTCGATGCCGTTCTGCAGCAGGACCTGGCCCTCCTTGGTGGCCAGCTTGTCCAGCGACTTCAGCACGTTGTCGAGGTCGGCCTCGGTCCGCACGCTCTGCTTGGAGATGGCCAGGACGTCGTTGTAGCCGGTGAACGGGTAGGAGAACTTCTTGTCGTCGGACAGCTTGAGGTTGCCGACCATGGTGACCTTGTCACCGTAGTGCTCCGGGTCGTCCTCCTTGAACAGGTCGAGGACCTGCCGGGAGCGGATGTTGACGTCGATGATCATGCCGCCCTTGTTCTGGTGGAAGGGCTCGTTCCACTTGGCCGCGTCGAGGGTGGCGAAGTCCGGGTTGACCAGGCCCTCGCCGACCATCTTCTTCAGCCACTTGTTGGCCTCCAGGAACTCCGGCGTGTCGAAGCCGGGCACGATCTTGCCGTTGCGCCGGCCCCAGCCGTTCGGGGCGCCGAACCAGGTCTCGATCACGTCGTACGGGCTGGCGGTGGCGTAGTTGCCCGGCCACTTCGGGATGATGAGCCCGTAGGTGTCCTTCTTGCCGTTGCCGTCGGGGTCCTTCTCCGTGAACGCCTTGGCGACCTGATAGAGGTCGTCGACCGTCTGCGGCTCCTTCAGGCCGACCTTCTCCAGCCAGTCCTTGCGGATGATGACCGCCGAGCGCAGCAGGGGCCGCATCCGGTAGAAGCCGTAGATCTTGCCGTTGATGGAGGAGTTCAGGGCCGTGCGCTGGTCCGCCGGCTTGAGGTTCGGGTACTTGTCGATCTTGTCGGTGAGGTCCCAGAACGCCCCGGCCTGCGCGGCCTTGACGAACGCCGGCAGGTGCGGGTCCACGTCGATGACCTGCGGGATGCTGTCCGAGGCCAGAGTGACGTTGATCTTGTCGCTGTACTGCGCGTTGGGGACCCAGGTGACGTGGATCTTCTTGCCCAGGAACTTCTCGACGGCCTGCTGCATCTCGCCCTGGGGGTTGGGCGCCGTGCCGAACAGCCTCGCCATGAAGGTGATCGTGTTGGAGTCGGTCTTGGGGGCGTCGCCGCCGCCCGAGCAGGCCGAGGCGGTCAGCGCGGCCGTGAGCGTTAACACACCGGCGATGAGCCGGCTACGACGTGATGCGCTCATGAGTTCCCTTTCGAAAGCAGTCGCGCCTCGTTCTCGGCGAAGAAGCGCTGGCAAAGCCACGTGTTGAGTGAGATCCACGCGCCGAAGCTGATCAGGGGGGCGAGGAGGGGCGCCGCCGAGGTCGCGGCGGCGATGGCTGATAGCGCTAGCAGCAACAGCACGGATGAAGCCGGACGCAGCAGCGCTAGCTGCGCCGCCTTGGGCCAGTAGGCCCGCAGCGGCAGGTCGTAGTGCGCGTAGAGCGGCCCCACCTGCGCCCCCACACCGGCCAGTGCGACGAGCGCCACGAGGGTCGCGATCCGCAACGCTCCCGAGGTGGGCCCGAGGGCGCTCAGGTACAGGTAGTCGCCCACGAGGACGACGCCCAGCACCGCGGCGGGCAGCACCAGCAGCGAGCCGCGGACGAACTCCCGCCGGTAGACGGCCCAGAACTCACGCGTCGCCTGAAACGATTCACCACGAGCGTGCCTCCGGGCCAGCGTGTACGCGGCCATGGTGGAGGGCCCCATTCCCAGGACGACTCCGCCCGCGAGGGCGAAGACGAGCCACAGCAGGTTCAGCCGGACCGCCCAGACGAACTCCGAGCAGACCGCGTAGACCCTGGTTGACGTGGTGGAATGGCTCATCCGGCAGCACTTTCTCGTGGCGTGTGCGCGGACACGGTGATGGGGGCGTTGCGCTGCGGTTCCCACCCGGTTACGGGCGGATGACCGCTGCGGTTGGTGGCGAACGTAGTGTTGAATCGACTCAGAGTCAATGACACGAAACCCGGAGATTTGCGTATTCGCCGATCAACGGGGCCATCTGCCGAAACCCGATCTTGCCTCCGGCCAGCGCCGGACCGCCCAGGAGACCCTCGTCCTGCCAGCGGAACGAGACCAGATCGTTGACCGCGAACGTCACCTCACCTGCGCGGACGTCGAGCCGCATGGCGTAGGGGCCCTCGGCGTCGAGCACCGCGGGCAGCGGGTCGGGCCCCTGCGCGACGAGGTGGAAGCCGTGACTCTTCCGCAGGTTGCAGGTGTGCAACTTTCGCTCCGACTGCCACATCCGCCGGAAGTAGGACACGTGGTAGGCGTCGATGTCGCCGCTGTGGTACTGCTCGTACGGCCCCTCGCGCCGGGCCAGCGCCGGATCGAACAGGTCCTCGCCGCCCCTCCCCCGCGCGTGGAAGAACAGGATGGCCAGCCCTGGCTCCCTGACCGGCCAGAAGTCCCACTCGATCCGCACGTCGGCGGGGAACTCCTCCGGGCACCAGAGCACCAGGTTCGCGGCCTGCCCGTCGGCCGGCGGGCGCAGGCTCTCCAGCCGCATCCTGCCCAGCGGAAAGGAGACCGCCCCGGCTCCTTCCATCCGGAACCCCTCCAGGTCGTCGGGGCCGGCGAGCCGGTTGCGGTAGATCTCGGTCACGATGCCGCTCCTCCTAGTCGCGCCTCCGCAGCGCGCTGGACTCCCGGACCACCAGGTCCGGTTGGAAGATCACCTGCCGGTGCCGGTGCCGCTCCGGATGGGCGACCTCCTCCAGCAGGAGCTCGACGGCCGTGCGGCCGAGCAGTTCGCGCGGCTGCCGTACCGACGAGAGGGGGACCGCCGCCGCGGCGGCGAAGTCGATGTCGTCGTAGCCGACGATGGCCATGTCGCCGGGCACGCGCAGGCCGCACGCGGCCATGGCCTGCAAAAACCCGAGGGCGAGCAGGTCGTTGGCGCAGAAGGCGGCCGTCGGCCGCTCGGCCGGGGGCAGGGCGGCGACGCGCTCGCCGGCGGCCCGCCCGGCGGCGGCGCTCAGCATCGGCATCGACGCGTCGAGCAGCTCGACCCCGCGGGCGGCCTCGACCGCGCCGGCCGCGCCCGCGTGCCGGTCGGCCACCTGTTTGATCGACGGCGGCCCGCCGACGAACGCGATGCGGCGATGCCCCTGCTCGATGAGGTGGGCGGCGGCGATCTGCCCGCCCAACCGGTCGTCCACGGCCACCGAGCACTGCAGCCCGGTGGCGGCGCTGTCGACCAGCACCACGGGGGTGCCCCGGGCCGCGAGGTCGGCCAGCCGCGGGCTGCCCGCGTCGACCGGGGTGATCAGTATGCCCATGACGCGCTGCTGTTCGAGCTGGTCGAGGTGGCGGCGCTCGCGGTTGGGGTCGGTGCCGCTGTTGCACAGCACGACCATCGTGTCGTGCTCGTCGGCCAGCGCCTCGGCGCCCTGCGCGACGTCGGCGAAGAAGGGGTTGGCCACGTCGAGCACGACCAGGCCGACGGTGCGGCTGCGGCCGACGCGCAGGTGGCGGGCCACCTCATTGCGGACGAAGCCCAGCTCGCGGATGGCGTCGAACACGCGCGCCCTGGTCGCGGGGGCGACGATCTCGGGGCGGTTGAGCACGTTGCTCACGGTGCCGACCGAGACGCGCGCCAGCCGCGCGACCTCCTTGATGCTCCTTGTCGCCATGGATCCTCACGAGGCCGCGCCGGGGGGTGAACGCCGCTCATCATAGCGGCCGGCGAGATCGTTTTGAATCGACTCAAGCTGCGGTTTCGCTGGCAACCGCTTACCGGAGCATTATTCTGTTATCCGTTTCAGCGAGCTTCAGGCCCCCTCCTCCCCCGCCTCGTCGGCTCCCCGTCAGCCGACGGCAGCGCGCCACCCCTCCGCTCCGCCCCCCTGCCAGCCGACAGCGGCGCCCGGCCTCTCCGCTCCGGCCCCCTGTCAGCCGGCGGCGGCGCTCAGTCTCTCCGCTCCGGGCCCCTGTCAGCCGCGGCGGCGCCCGGCCTCTCCACCCCCGGGCGGGTCCACCACGTGGATCCGGACCGCGCGGAACTCCGCCGGCGTCGCGCGCAGCACGGCCAGCCTCGGGTCCGGGACGGTCAGGAACGGCTCCGCCTCCAGGGCGAGCAGCGGCGCGAGGCGGCGGTCCGCGCGCAGGACGTCCACGGCCCTGCGGTCTCCGCCCAGCACCACGGCCTCCAGCTCCGGCAGGTGGGGCGTCAGGACGCGCAGGGCGGTGTCGGCCGCCGTCTCCAGCGCCTGGTCCGCCTGGTTGCGGCGGCGCCGGGCGAAGCGCTGCTGCGACCAGCCGCCCGCCGCCGTACGCCCCTGCACGAGCCGGGACCCGACCTTCGACGCCACCAGCTCCGTCCCCCGGAACACCCCGGCCGCGTACCCTCCGAGCCGCACCAGCACGACTCCGATGCGCCGCTCGGCGCGGGCGTGCGTGACCAGCCGGGTGACATGAGGAGGGCCGGGGAGCATGGGCGGGAACGGCACGCGCAGCTCGGCGAGCGCCCCGTCGGCGGCCACCAGCCGCACCGCCCGCTCGTCGCCCGACGCCTCGAACGGCCCGTGCCGGTCGGCGAACCCGTCGATCCACGGGTGGACCCGCTCCGGCGGCACGGACACCCACCGCCCGCCGCCCTTGGCCGGTCGCGCGCTCATGCCCGAAGGCTAGCCGACCCCTCGCCTGCGACACGGACGGAGAGGGCCTTGCCGGGCACGGCTCTCTCCGTCCGTGTCGCAGAGGGCCTTGTCGGGCACGGCCAGGGCTTGCTGGGCACGACCGGACGACGGCCGGGACGGACGGGTGAGGACCTCGCTGGATACGACCGGACGACGACCGGGACCGACGAACAAGGACCTCGCTGGGCACGACCGGGACGGACGGGCACGGGCCTCGCTGGGCACGACCGGGACGGACGGGCACGGGCCTCGCTGGGCACGACCGGGACGACGACCGGGACGGATCAGCCAGGGAGGACACTCCCGGCGGACCGTTGGCGGCTCGGACGGAGCAGTGAGGTCGTGTCGCGGCTCCCGGTCGGCCAGCCCATGGGAACGTCATGGGAAATGTCGGTGAACTTCGTTTCATGTGCCTTCTACGGCGCCCCTGCCGCTCCCATCATCGCTACGTGTCCTCCCTGTTCACAGGCCCCGTTGTGGATCTCGGCACAGGGGCCGTCATCGCTTGTGCCGCCGCCGTGGACGCGGCGGGCTATCTACCGGACGTTCCGCTGCCCCTGGTGCTCGACCTGCCCATCCGGGTCGTGATGGAGGGGGCCGGGGCGCTCGCGCCGCTGCATGAGGCGCTGCGAAGGTCCGGCAGGCATCCCCGCGAGACGATGCTCGTGCTCTCGGGGCCCTGCGCGCCGGAGGGCCGGCCGATGCTGCGGGTCGCGCTCGAAGGGCTGCGCAACTTCGGCTACCTGCTGGGCTTCGGCGGCGCCGGGACGGAGGGGGTGCCGCTCGACCTGATCGCGGACGCCTCGCCGTACGCGCTCGCCCTGGCCCCGGAGCTGGTCGCGCGGGTCCACAACGACCATCGGGCGGCGGCCGTCGGGCAGGCGATGGTGACGCTGGCCCGCGGCATCGGGGCGCACGTGCTGGCCCAGGGGGTCGAGGAGGAGGCTCAGCTCGCGGTGGTGCGCGGCTGGGGTGTGCGGCTCGCGGAGGGTCCCCTGCTGGGCCCGGGGCCGGACGGGCGGGTACGGGTGCCGCTGCCGGTCGCCGACGAGCAGCCCGGCATGGTGGAGCTGGGGCCGCGCGTCCAGGAGCTGCTGCTGCCCGCTGTGACGCTCCCCGCCGAGGCGAAGGCGGAGGAGGTGGTGGCCGCCTTCGGCCACGAGCCGTCGATCACGAGCGTGATCCTGGTGGACGAGTACCAGCGGCCGAAGGGCAGCCTCGACCGCGGCCGCTTCCTGCTGTCGATCGCCGCCCGCTACGGGCACGCGCTGCACGGCTCGAAGCCGGCGCGGCGGCTGGCCGATCCGCCGCGTACGGTGCCGAAGACCACGTCGGCGGTGGCGGCCATCCAGGCGGCCGGCCGGGACTCGGCCCGCGTGTACGACGACCTGGTGGTCACCGACGAGCTCAACCGCTGCATGGGCATCGTCCGCGTGTCCGACCTGATCCGGGAGGTGACGTCGACCAGAACCTGAGCCACGATCTGCCGGGGTGCCATTTGGTGCCGGGATGCCGGACCGGGGTGCCAGTCCGGGGTGGCCGAGGCGAGGCGCCAGGGCGAGGTTGCCGGACCGGGATGCCGGAGTGCCGGGGTGCCGGGGTGCCGGAGCGGAGTGCCGGAGCGGAGTGCCGGGCCGGGATGCCGGAGTGCCGGGCCGGGGCGCCGGAGTGCCGGAGTGCCGGGCCGGAGTGCCGGAGTGCCGGGCCGGGGCGCCGGAGTGTCCGGAGGCCGTGCATCGCGTCCCAGTGTGACCAGACCCCCGCTCACGGGAGCCAGGCCGCGCCCGCGGGCGCCGGGGAGCCGCGACCGAGGCATCCGTCTCCAGAGCCCGCGCCCCCAGGATGTCGGAGAAGTCCCCTCCCGAGCCCCGGTGGTCCCCCCAGGCCGGACAGCGCGCACCGAATCCGGAACCGGGGCGCCGAGAGGGCGCCTCCCAGGCGGGCGCCTCCCAGGCGGGCGGCTCTAGGAGCGGAGGGTCGGAGCGCCCCCGGAAGCCCGGAAGCCGGGCGACCGGCGCGGTCGGTCAGAGCAGGCCCCGAGGGCGGGCGGCCCTCGGGGCGAGTCCCCGCAGGAGGAGGGTCTCGGGGCGAGGGGTCAGAGGCGGCAGGCGTAGATGTCGGTGACCAGGATGGCGCGGGCGCCGATGTCCCAGAGCTGGTCCATCACCTGCTGGTGCCCCTTGCGGCGGACCATGGCGCGCACCGCGACCCAGCCCTCGCGGTGCAGCGGCGAGACCGTCGGCCCCTCCATGCCCGGGGTCAGCGCGATGGCCTCCTCGATGCGCTCGGCGCGGATGTCGTAGTCCATCATCACGAAGTCGCGCGCGTGGACGACGCCCTGGAAGCGGCGCACGAGCTGCTGGACGCCCGGCTGCTCGGGAGCGCTCTGCCGCCTGATCAGCACGCCCTCCGAGCGCATGATCGGCTCGCCGAACACCTCCAGCCCGACGTTGCGCAGCGTCGTGCCGGTCTCGACGACGTCGGCGATGGCGTCGGCCACGCCGAGCCGGATGGCGGTCTCCACCGCGCCGTCGAGCTTGATGACGCGCGCGTCGACGCCCGCGTCGGACAGGTACTTGCCGAGCAGGCCGGCGTAGGAGGTGGCCACGCGCATGCCGTCGAGGTCCTTGACCGAGGCGAACGTGCCGGACCTGGCCGCCAGGCGGAAGGTGGAGTCGCCGAAGCCGAGCGGCATGATCTCCTCGACCGGCGCGCCGGAGTCGACGAGCATGTCGCGGCCGGTGATGCCGGCGTCGAGGGTGCCCTCGCCGACGTAGACGGCGATGTCACGGGGGCGCAGGAAGAACAGCTCGCAGCCGTTGTCCTCGTCGAGGACGAACAGCTCCTTGCTGTCGCGGCGGGGCCGGTAGCCGGCCTCCTTGAGCATGGCTTGGGCGGCTTCGCTGAGCGCGCCCTTGTTGGGTACGGCTAGGCGGATCATGTCGGTGTGGTCTCTCCGTGTCTCGCGGTGCGGGCGTGGGCGGGCGAGGCGGGCGCGGGGCGCCCTAGAGATGCTTGTAGACCTCGTCCAGCCCGATGCCCTTGGCGAGCATGAGAACCTGCACGTGGTAGAGGAGCTGGGAGATCTCCTCGGCGGCCCGGTCGGCGGACTCGTGCTCGGCGGCCATCCAGCTCTCGGCGGCCTCCTCGACGACCTTCTTGCCGATGGCATGGACGCCGGCGTCGAGCGCGGCCACGGTGCCCGACCCCGCGGGCCGGGTGCGCGCCTTCTCGGACAGCTCGGCGAACAGCTCTTCGAAGGTCTTCATGGTCTCTCTCGTCGGTCGGCTGACGTGCATGACAAGCCTAGTCGGCCCGCATGGGTCGCACGCCCCGTGTCCGGAACCCGAGACGACAACACCGGACAAACCTTGTCCGTCGTACGTCGGTCCGCGCGCGTGCCGGAGGAGATGGTTACGCCGCTCCTGCTTTCATACTGGTTTCGAATCGTTCGCCCGGCTGCCCCGCTCCCGGTAGCCGATAATCCGGAAACGTCTTCCGGATCAGCGGGACAACCGGGCGAGGTCCCTGCCGGAGGCGGCCGGGGTCCGGGCCCGTCGCGATGAACCGGATAAGCACTTGACCACGGACAGCCTCCGGTCCCGCTGATCCGGTTCAGTGAAACTCTCCTGGCGGAGGTGCCGCGTGAAGAGGCCGACGATCGCCGACATCGCCCGGCGCGCGGGCGTCTCCAAGGGCGCGGTGTCCTACGCCCTGAACGGCCGGCCGGGCGTGTCGGAGGAGACGAGGGCGCGCATCCACGCGATCGCCCAGGAGATCGGCTGGCGCCCGAATCTGGCCGCGCGCCTGCTGAGCGGCGCCGGCGCGGGCGCGATCGGGCTGGTCGTGTGCCGTCCGGCGCGCTTCCTCGGCGTCGAGCCGTTCTTCATGGAGCTGATCAGCGGCATCGAGGGCGAGCTGGCGGCGCGCTCGTACGCGCTCATGCTGCAGGTGGCCGCCGGGCACGAGGACGAGATCGCCGTGTACCGCCGCTGGTGGGGCGAGGGGCGCGTGGACGGCGTGATCCTGGTCGACCTGCACACGAACGACCCGCGCGTGCCGGTGATGGAGAAGCTGGGCATGCCGGCGGTGGTGATCGGCCACCCGTCGGCCGCGGGTTCGCTGCCCGCGGTGTGGTCCGACGAGGCGGCCGCCATGCGCGAGGTGCTGGAGCACCTCGCGGCGCTCGGCCATCGGCGCGTCGCGCGGGTGGCGGGCCCGGCCGCCCTGGCGCACACCGCGATCAGGGACGCGGCGTTCGTGGAGTCGCTGGCCGCGCTCGGGCTGGAGGAGGCGCCGGCCGCGCACACCGACCACACCGGCGAGCAGGGCGCCCGGGCGACCCGGCGGCTGCTCAGCTCGCGCTCGCGGCCCACGGCGATCGTCTACGACAACGACGTCACGGCCCTGGCCGGCCTGTCGGTGGCCCAGGAGATGGGCCTGCGGGTGCCGGCCGGGCTGTCCGTCGTGGCCTGGGACGACTCGCCGCTCTGCCAGGTGGTGCGGCCGCCGCTCACGACGACGGCCCGCGACATCCCGGCCTCGGGGGCGCGGGCGGCGCAGCTCCTGCTGCGGATGGCGGCGGGCGAGCAGGTCACCGGCGTGGAGGACGCGGCGGCCCGGCTGCGTCCCCGCGGGAGCACCGCCCCGCCTCCCTGAACCGCTGCATGGACGGCCGTCACACCGCGCGGCCCCGGGCGCAAGGAACGGCAGCGGAGACGGCCCGCTCCTTCGATCACCGCCTAGGTGAACTTACCCGATTAAGTAGCGCGATCCCCATGCCTGTGAAATCGGGCGCCGGTCCACGGGATGCCCCGTATCCCGCATGCCTCCGCCAGCGGAACCGGACGCCCATCCGACCCGCAGATCGGACGGCCCCCATGCGACGAACGACGGCGGTCTGCGGCACAGTCCTGGTGGCGCTCCTGAGCGCCGCCCGCGCCACCAGCGGCAAACGCTCGACATCGGCACCGTGTTCGTCGTGGCCGGCTTCGTCCCGCCGCGCCCGGAGGGGATGCGGCAGGGGCAAAGGGGCGGGTACACGCCCGCCGCGCAGAAATCTCGGCCTTCCAGGTGGCAATGGCCTGCTCGTCGCGTTCCGGGGCGCGCCGAGCCGTTTCACGTCGGCTACATCATCGAGGGCGTCAGCAAGCTGTTGCGACGACACGGCCGGTCGGTGCAGGTACAGTGTGGCCGGCCGCAAGCCGCCGCGGCAGACCTGGGCGCCTGCATCTGCTTCGAAGGAAGACGAGGCGGGCCAGGGGACTGAGGCCGCCGAAAGCACGCGCCTGGACACCGCGGACTGCTGGCGTCGGTACCGACGATCGCGTTCTTCCTCGTCTTCCAGAGGTACTTCACCCCGCGGCATCGCGCTCAGCGGCCTCAAGGGCTGACCGCCCCGGACGCTCTCGTGCTCGGCCTCGCCATCGCACCGGGCGTTCCGGCGCGCGATGAGCGGGGTCGCCCATGGCGCCTTCCCCGGGAACGGCGCGGCCCGCCGTACCCGTCCTCTGCGAGGGGTACGGCGGGCCGTCGAAGGTGTCGCTGGTCAGCGGCCGAAGCGGCGACCTTCCGAGCGGTAGCCGCCGCGCGCGCCGCGGTCGTCGCGGTGGCCGCCGGTGCGGTGGCCGTCGCGCGGACGGTCGTCGCCGCGGAAGCCGCGCTCACGGTCGGCCGAGAACGGCCGGCCGCGGTCGCCGCCGCGCGTGCCGCGGTCGTCGGCGCGGAAGCCGCCACCACGGGGGCCGCGGTCGTCGGCGCGGAAACCGCCGTCACGCGGGCCACGGCCCTCGGAGCGGAAACCGCCGCCGCGCGGGCCGCGGTCGTCCCCGCGGAACGGCCGGTCCTCGGAACGGAACGGACGCTCGTCGGAGCGGAAACCGCCGTCACGAGCCGGGCGGTCGTCCGAGCGGTAGCCGTCACGGGCCGGACGGTCGTCGGAACGGAAGCCGCCACCGCGCGGGCCGCGGTCGCCGGAGCGGAACGGACGCTCGTCCGAGCGGAAGCCGCCGCCGCGCGGGGCGCGGTCGTCACGGCGGAAGCCGCGCTCACCGCGATCCTCGCCGAACGTGCGCGGCTCGCGCGAGCCCGCCTCCTGCTCGCCGCCGTCGTGGCGGCGGGGGCGGCGGTCGCCCTCGGCGTCACGCCCGAAGTCGCGGCGACCACGCCGGCCACGGCGCTCGCCGTGCCCGCCGCCGTGACCGTGCTCGCGGCGCGGCCGCAGCGGCTTGCGCACGTCGGGCTCCCACACGGGGATGGCCTCGCCGCTCGGGACGCGGGCGCCCGTCACCTCGGCGACCCGCGGGTGACCCGGGGTGGCCTTGAGGCGGAACGGGTGGATGCCCGCCCGGCGGGTGAGCTGGTCGGTGGAGCGGCGCTCGTTGGGCAGCACGAGCGTGACCACGGTGCCCTTCTCGCCCGCGCGGGCCGTGCGGCCGCCGCGGTGCAGGTAGCTCTTGTGGTCCTGCGGCGGGTCGACGTGCAGCACCAGGCTGATGTTGTCGACGTGGATGCCGCGGGCCGCCACGTCGGTGCAGACGAGCACGTTGACCGAGCCCTCGCGGAACTCGGCGAGGATGCGGGTGCGCTGGTTCTGGCGCTTGCCGCCGTGCAGACCGCCCGCCTTGACGCCGACCCGGGCCAGCTGCTTGCACAGCCGGTCCACGCCGTGCTGGGTGCGGACGAAGATGATCGTGCGGCCCTCGCGGTTGGCGATCTCCGCGGTGACGTCGAACTTGTCGTCGCGCGTGACCTGCATGACGTGGTGCTCCATCGTGTCGACCGGGGAGGTCGCGGGGGCGACGGAGTGGGTGATCGGGTCCTTGAGGAAGCGCTGGACCAGCTTGTCGACGTCGCCGTCGAGCGTGGCGGAGAACAGCAGCCGCTGCCCGCCGGCCGGGGTCTGCGCGAGCAGCTCGGTGACGACGGGGAAGAAGCCGAGGTCGCACATGTGGTCGGCCTCGTCGAGGACGCTCACCTCGATGTCGGCCAGCGAGCACTCACCCTGGCGGATGAGGTCGCCGAGCCGGCCGGGCGTGGCGATGACGACGTCGACGCCGCGCCGCAGGGCCTCGATCTGCTTGCCCATGGACATGCCGCCGACGACGACCTTCATGCGCAGGCCGAGGCCGCGGCCGAGCGGCTCCAGCGCGTCGTGCACCTGGAGGGCCAGCTCGCGGGTCGGGACGAGGACCATCGCGCGGGGGCGGCCCGGGGCGGGCTTGACGCCGGCGATGCGGGCCATGGTGGGCAGGCCGAAGGCGAGCGTCTTGCCGGAGCCGGTCTGGCCGCGGCCGAGGACGTCGGCGCCGGTCAGCACGTCGGGGATGGTGGCGCTCTGGATGGGGAAGGGGCTGTCGATGCCCTGGCGGGCCAGGCCGGCCACGAGCGGCTTGGGCAGGCCCAGCAGCTCGAATCCGGACGGGCCCGGCTCGGGGGCGAGCGTGGGCAGACCCTGCTCGGGGGCGAGCTCGGGCAGGACAGCGTCAAGCATGGTCACGAACGTCGTGCCTTTCAGTCGAAGTGGCGCGTCACTTCTGCGAAAGGACGAGCCAGAACGTGCGGCGCCATGCCGCACTCGTTGCCAGGCGCGGGTGATCGGCACCCGCTGGGGTGGGGACTGGCCCGGACCGGTGTGCTCACCGGCATGTCGTCGGGCCGTCTACGCGCACCCGGTTGCCGGCCGCAGGCGGCGAGACGCACGTGAAGGTGCGCCAGGTGCACGTGGTGCCAACGCGGGGAGGACCTGGGGTATTCCCCGCCCGGTCCGGATCTCGGACCGAGGCACAGACGCGGCCGGCACCGGGGTGCCGGCCGTACTGCTCACGATGAAGCTATGCACGAGACGATCCGCTCGGAGCGTCCCGCTGGAGGCTGATGCTGCTGAAGGTCAGGAGATCAGACGTTGAAGCCTAGCATACGGAGCTGCTCACGGCCCTCGTCGGTGATCTTGTCGGGACCCCACGGCGGGAGCCAGACCCAGTTGATCTTCACATCGGAGACCATACCATCGAGCGCGGAGTGCGCCTGATCCTCGATCACGTCCGTGAGCGGGCAGGCGGCGCTGGTGAGCGTCATGTCGATGGTGGCCACGGGCCGGCCGCCCTCGGCGGGGTCGAGGTTGAGGCCGTAGACCAGGCCGAGATCGACGACGTTGATGCCGAGCTCCGGGTCGACGACGTCCTTGAGCGCCTCCATGACCTCCTCGACGGTGGTCTCACCGTCGAACGAGGTCGGCGTCTCCACCGGCTTGCTCATCTGCTGGCACTCCTCACTACAGCGTCCTTGTAGGCCATCCAGGACAGCAGCGCGCACTTGACCCTGGCCGGGAACTTGGCCACCCCGGCGAACGCCACGGCGTCGCCGAGGACGTCCTCGTCGGCCTCCACCTGTCCCCTGCCCTGCATGAGCCGGGTGAACTCGTCGACGACCGACAGCGTCTCCTCCACCGTGGAGCCCGCGGTCAGCTCGTGCAGGACCGAGGCGGCGGCCTGGCTGATGGAGCAGCCCTGGCCGTCGTAGGAGACGTCCTCGATCCGGCCGGCGTCGCCGACCTTGACCCGAAGCGTGATCTCGTCGCCGCACGTCGGGTTCACGTGGTGGACCTCGGCGTCGTACGGCTCGCGCAGCCCCCGCCCCTGCGGGTGCTTGTAGTGCTCCAGGATCAGCTCCTGGTACATCGACTCGCCGATCATGGCTATGCGAACACCTTCTGAACGTGGTGGAGGCCGCGCACCAGGGCGTCGATCTCGCCCGTGGTGTTGTACAGGTAGAACGACGCCCGCGTGGTCGCCGGTATTCCGAACCTGAGGTGCAGCGGGCGCGCGCAGTGGTGGCCGACCCGCACGGCGATGCCGAAGCTGTCGTCGAGGATCTGCCCCACGTCGTGCGGGTGGATGCCCTCCAGCGTGAACGACAGGGTCGCGCCGCGCCGGTCCAGGGTGTCGGGCCCGATGAGCCGCAGCGTCGGCACCTCGCGCAGGGCCTCCAGCGCGTACGCCGTGAGCTCGCGCTCGTGCGCCTCGATCGCGTCCATGCCGATGCCCTGGAGGTAGTCGACGGCCGCGCCGAGACCGATGGCCTCGACGATCGGCGGCGTGCCCGCCTCGAACTTGTGCGGGATCGGCGCGTACGTCGAGTGGTCCATCCAGACCGCCTCGATCATCTCGCCGCCGCCCAGGAACGGGGGCATGGCGTCGAGCAGCTCGCCCCTCCCCCACAGCACGCCGATGCCGGACGGGCCGAGCATCTTGTGGCCGGTGAAGGCCACGAAGTCGACGCCCAGCCCCGCCATGTCGACCGGGTGGTGCGGGACGGACTGGGAGGCGTCGAGCATCACCAGGGCGCCCACCTCGCGGGCGCGCCGCAGCACGTCGGCGACCGGGTTGACGGTGCCGAGCACGTTGGACTGGTGGGCGATCGAGACGATCTTGGTGCGCTCGGTGACCAGCTCGTCCAGGTTGGACAGGTCGAGCCGGCCCTCCTCGGTGACGCCGAACCACTTCAGGGTCGCGCCGGTGCGCTGGACGAGCAGCTGCCACGGCACGATGTTGGAGTGGTGCTCCATCTCGGAGATGACGATCTCGTCGCCGGGGCCGAGCGCGAAGCGCGGGTCGGCGCCCTCGCCGGAGGAGCCCCACAGGTGGGGGCCGAAGGCGTGGGCCACCAGGTTGAGCGCCTCGGAGGCGTTCTTGGTGAAGATCACCTCGTCGCGGGAGGGCGCGCCGATGAAGGCGGCCACCTTGTCACGCGCGCTCTCGTACGCCTCGGTGGACTCGGCGCCGAGCGCGTGCATGGCGCGCCCGACGTTGCTGTAGTGCATCGCCAGGTGCTCGCGCACCGTCTCGACGACCGGCGTGGGCTTCTGCGAGGAGTTGCCCGAGTCGAGGTAGACGAGCGGGCGCCCGCCGGGCAGCTCGCGGGAGAGAACCGGGAAGTCCTTCCTGATCCTCTCCACGTCCAAGCTGGTGGGATAAGTCATGCAGTCGCCTTCGTGTACTGCTCGTAGCCCTCGGCCTCGAGCTTGTCGGCCAGCTCCGGGCCGCCCTCCTCGACGATCCGGCCGCCCGCGAAGACGTGGACGAAGTCCGGCTTCACGTAGCGCAGGATGCGGGTGTAGTGCGTGATGAGCAGCACGCCCGTGTCGCCGGTGGCGCGGAAGCGGTTGATGCCCTCGGACACCACGCGCAGCGCGTCGACGTCGAGGCCGGAGTCGGTCTCGTCGAGCACGGCGATCTTGGGCTTGAGCAGCTCGAGCTGGAGGATCTCGTGGCGCTTCTTCTCACCGCCGGAGAAGCCCTCGTTGAGGTTGCGCTGGGCGAAGGCGGCGTCGATGGACAGGGCGTCCATGCCGCTCTTGAGGTCCTTGGCGAACTCGCGCAGCTTGGGGGCCTCGCCGCGCACCGCGGTGACGGCCGAGCGCAGGAAGTTGGACACCGACACGCCGGGGACCTCGACGGGGTACTGCATGGCGAGGAACAGACCGGCGCGGGCGCGCTCGTCGACCGACAGCTCCAGCAGGTCGACGCCGTCGAGCAGCACCTGGCCGCCGGTGATCGTGTACTTGGGGTGACCGGCGATCGCGTAGGCGAGCGTGGACTTGCCGGAGCCGTTGGGGCCCATGATGGCGTGGGTCTCGCCCGACCGCACGGTGAGGTTGACGCCGCGCAGGATCGCCTTGTCGTCGACGGCGACCTGGAGGTCACGGATCTCAAGGGTGGACATGTGCTTATGACTCCTTCGAGAGCGAGACGAGGACGTCATCGCCGTCGATCTTGACTGTGTAGGTGTTCACGGGCCTGGTCGCGGGCGGGCCGGTGGGCTTGCCGCTGCGGATGTCGAAGCACGAGCCGTGCAGCCAGCACTCCAGGGTGTCGTCGTAGACCTCTCCCTCGCTGAGCCTGACCTCGGCGTGGGAGCAGATGTCGTGCAGCGCGAAGACCTCGCCGCCCTTGCGGACGAGCGCGACGGGGGTCTCCTCGACCTCCACGCCGAGCACCCCGCCGTCGGGGACGTCGGACACGCTGCACACCTTCTGGAAACTCATCGCGCGAGCTCCGCCTCCACCGCGCCCATGACGCGATCGCGGATCTCCTCGATCTCGATGCGCTCGATGAGCTGGCCGAGGAAGCCGCGGATGACCAGGCGGCGCGCCTCGTCGAAGGGGATGCCACGGGCCTGGAGGTAGAAGATGTGCTCGTCGTCGAGGCGGCCCGACGTCGAGGCGTGACCCGCGCCGGCGACCTCACCGGTGAGGATCTCCAGGTTGGGCACCGAGTCGGCGCGGGCGCCGTCGGTGAGGATGAGGTTGCGGTTGAGCTCGTAGGTGTCGGTGCCCTCGGCCTCGACGCGGATGATCACGTCGCCGATCCAGACGGCGTGAGCGTCCTCGCCCTGCAGGGCGCCGCGGTAGTCGACGTTGCTCTTGCAGTGGGGCTGCGAGTGGTCGACCAGCAGGCGGTGCTCCAGGTGCTGGCCCGCGTCCACGAAGTACACGCCGGCCAGGTCGGCGTCGCCGCCGGGGCCGGTGTAGGACACGCTGGGCGAGAGCCGGACGAGGTCGCCGCCGAGCGTCACCACGAAGCTGCGGAAGGTGGCGTCCTTGGCGAGCTGGGCGTGGTGGTGGGAGACGTGGACGGCGTCGTCCTCCCAGTCCTGGAGGCTGACGACCTTGAGGGAGGCGCCGTCGCCGACGACGAACTCGATGTTGTCGGCGTAGACCGCGCTGCCCTGGTGCTCGATGACGACCACGGCCTCGGCCAGCGGCTCGACGACGACCACGATGTGGCCGTAGGAGGCGCCGTCGGTGCCGCCGCCGCGCAGCTCGACCCGGATGTGGTCGTCGGGCGTCGCCTCCTTGGGCACCGTGATGACCAGCGCCTTCTCGAAGGCGTTGTAGGCCTGGGCGCTGACCCGGTCGGCCGGCACGTACGCGCGGCCGATGCGCGGGTCCTCGCGGCCGACCCACTCGGCGCTCACGCCGGACGGGGTGAACGCCTGGACGACGAGCTGGCCGGTGGCCTCGGCCTTGCCGTTGTGCAGGCCCTTGAGGCGCGAGAGCGGGGTGAAGCGCCACGCCTCCTCGCGCCCGGTCGGCACGTCGAAGTCGGCCAGGTCGTACGACGCCTTCTCGTGCAGGGTCGACAGGGGCTTCTCGTTCAGGCCCATCAGCCGACGGCTCCTTCCATCTGCAGCTCGATCAGCCGGTTGAGCTCGAGCGCGTACTCCATGGGCAGCTCGCGCGCGATCGGCTCGACGAAGCCGCGCACGATCATCGCCATCGCCTCGTCCTCGTCGAGGCCGCGGCTCATGAGGTAGAACAGCTGGTCCTCGCTGACCTTGGAGACCGTGGCCTCGTGCCCCATCGACACGTCGTCCTCGCGGACGTCGACGTAGGGGTAGGTGTCGGAGCGGCTGATCTGGTCGACGAGCAGCGCGTCGCACTTGACGGTGCTGGCGCTGCCGTGGGCGCCCTCCTCGATCTGCACGAGACCGCGGTAGGAGGTGCGGCCGCCGCCGCGGGCCACCGACTTGGAGATGACGCTGGAGCTGGTGTGGGGCGCCAGGTGCACCATCTTGGAGCCGGCGTCCTGGTGCTGGCCCTCGCCGGCGAAGGCGACGCTCAGCGTCTCGCCCTTGGCGTGCTCGCCCATGAGGTAGACGGCCGGGTACTTCATCGTGACCTTGGAGCCGATGTTGCCGTCGATCCACTCCATGGTGGCGCCCTCGTAGGCGACGGCGCGCTTGGTCACCAGGTTGTAGACGTTGTTCGACCAGTTCTGGATGGTCGTGTAACGGCAGCGGGCGTTCTTCTTCACGATGATCTCGACGACCGCGGAGTGCAGCGAGTCGGAGGAGTAGATCGGCGCGGTGCAGCCCTCGACGTAGTGGACGTAGGAGTTCTCGTCCACGATGATCAGGGTCCGCTCGAACTGGCCCATGTTCTCGGTGTTGATCCGGAAGTACGCCTGGAGCGGGATCTCGACCTCGACGTTCGGCGGCACGTAGATGAACGAGCCACCGGACCACACGGCGGTGTTGAGGGCGGCGAACTTGTTGTCGCCGACCGGGATGACCGAGCCGAAGTACTCCTTGAACAGGTCCTCGTGCTCGCGCAGGCCGGTGTCGGTGTCGACGAAGATGACGCCCTTCTCCTCAAGGTCCTCACGGATCTTGTGGTAGACGACCTCCGACTCGTACTGGGCGGCGACGCCGGCGATGAGCCGCTGCTTCTCGGCCTCGGGGATGCCCAGCTTGTCGTAGGTGTTCTTGATGTCGGCGGGCAGCTCGTCCCAGGAGGCGGCCTGCTTCTCCGTCGAGCGGACGAAGTACTTGATGTTGTCGAAGTCGATGTCGGTGAGGTCGGAGCCCCAGGTCGGCAGCGGCTTCTTGTCGAACAGGCGGAGGCCCTTCAGGCGAAGGTCGAGCATCCACTCGGGCTCGCTCTTGAGCCCGGAGATGTTGCGCACGACGTCCTCGGACAGGCCACGCTTGGCCGCCGCCCCGGCGGCATCGGGGTCGGCCCAGCCGAACTTGTAATTCCCGAGGCCTTCCAGCTCCGGGCGGTCGGTGACAGTCACCTTCCGGTCTCCTTGCTCTTGTCTCTATGTGCGGGATCACCCAGCGATTGCGGGCTGACGTGTGTGGTGCAGACCCCGTCGCCGTGGGCGATCGTGGCCAGGCGCTGCACGGGGGTGCCGAGAACCCGGGCGAACGCCTCGGTCTCGGCCTCGCAGAGCTGAGGGAACTCCGCCGCCACGTGCGCCACCGGACAGTGGTGCTGGCAGAGCTGGTCTCCGCCGGACTTGGCCTTGCTGGCCGACGCGGCGTAGCCCTCGGCCGAGAGCGCCTGCGCCAGCACCTCGACCCGCCGCTCGGCGGGCACCTCGCGCATGACCGGCTCCAGCCTACGCAGCAGGCCGGAGACCTGCGAGCGGGCGAAGTCGGTCACCGCCTCGTCCCCCATGCGCTCGGCCAGGAAGCGCAGCGCGCTCCCGGCCAGGTCGTCATAGGCGTGCTCGAAGGCACTGCGCCCCGCGTCGGTGATGGCGAACAGCTTGGCCGGCCGCCCGCGCCCGCGCTGGCCGCGTGGCCGCACCGTGCGAGGCTCTATCATCCCGTCGGACAGCAACGCGTCGAGGTGACGGCGGACGGCGGCCGGGGTCAGCCCGAGCCGCTCGCCCAGCGCGGCGGCCGCGACGGGACCGTGCTCCAGGATGAGCCGGGCCACGCGCGCGCGGGTGCTGCGCTCGCTGCCGGGCTCGATCGTGGTGGGCACGTTTTTCACAACATCAGTGTGCCGTAATTCCTTCCCGCCCCACAAATGGATCCTGGGAAAGGGTCAATGCAATTTCTCACGCAGGTAAGCCTTACCTAATCCCCTGCTCGGCGGCCTGGAGCGCCGCCGCCGGACGGCCCCGGACGACCGCGAAGACGACGGCCGCGAGGGCCAGCAGCGCCAGCATGACGGCGGCCATCGGCGTCGCCGAGCCCGAGCCCACCAAGCCGACGAGCGGCGCGGCGAGGGCGCCCAGCGCGAACTGGAGCACCCCGAGCAGGGCCGAGGCGCTGCCCGCGACCTGCGGCGGCTGCCCGGCCAGGGCGAGCGCGCCGGTGCCCGGCAGGATGAGGCCCTGACCGCACATGATGACGAACAGTCCCGCCACGATCCCGGCCAGCCCCAGCCCGGTGACCGCGGCCGCCAGCAGCAGCGCGGCGCCCGCGACCGCGATGGCGAGACCCGTGAAGACCAGCCGCGCGGGCGCGACCCGGCCCGCGAGCCGCCCGCCGACCTGGGCCATGAGGGTCAGGCCCAGCGCGTTGAGCCCGAAGATCAGGGAGTACTGCTGGGGCGTGGCGTGGTAGACCTCCTGGATCACGAAGGGCGAGCCGGAGATGTAGGCGAACATCGCGGCGAAGCCCAGGCCCGCGGTCAGCGCGCTGCCCATGAACGGGCGGTCGCGCAGCAGCCGGCCGAAGGTGCGCAGGGTGTGCCCGAGCCCGCCGCTCTCGCGCTTGGCGGCCGGCAGCGTCTCGCGGACGCCCGCGACCACGGCCAGCAGCAGCACCAGGCCGGTCAGGCTGAGCGCGACGAACACGCCGCGCCAGGAGGTGAACGACAGGAGCTGGGCGCCGGCCACCGGGGCGAGGATCGGCGCGAGGCCGCTGACGAGCATGAGCGTGGCGAAGATGCGCGCGATGGCGGGGCCTTCGTACAGGTCGCGCACCACGGCGCGCACGATCACCAGGGCGGCGCCGCCGAGGACGCCCTGCAGCAGCCGCAGCGCGATCAGCACGGGCACGTTCGGCGCGAACGCGCACAGCAGCGAGGCCACCGCGAACCCGGCGACGCCGACCAGCAACGGCCCCCGGCGCCCGCGCACGTCGCTGACCGGCCCGGCGACAACCTGACCGGCGGAGACGCCGATGAGGCAGGCCGTCAGCGTGAGCTGCACCTGGGCGGGCGTGCTCAGCAGTTCCCCGGTGATGGCGGGCAGGGCCGGCAGGTACATGTCGATGGACAGGGGGCCGATGGCCGACAGCGCGCCGAGCACGAACAGCAGCAGGGCGCCGGACCGCTTCGCACGAGGGGCGCCCTCCTCACCGTTCGCCGACCCTGGCAGGCTGGATCCCGATGCCGCTGATGCGGATGGTGACGCCGGCGCCACGGACATGCGCGTACCCCTCTCCCTCGCAGGCGTGCGGCCCACGAGGGCCGAGGGAGATAAACAGCGGTAAAGTCCTCCTAATTCCCAGTCATCTGATTTTTACTGATTTTCGCGGAGCTGGATGACCGAGAGGGCCGCGCCCTGAGGGTCCTGGAACATCCCGAAGCGGCCCGGCGGCGAGTCCATGGAGTCGACGAACACCTCCGCGCCGTGCCGCCGGGCGGCCCCGATGGCCGCGTCGAGGTCGGCGACCGCGAAGTAGACCATCCAGTGCGAGGGCGTCTCCGGCGGGTACATCGGCCCCATCTCGATCATCCCGGCGACGGCCCGGCCGCCCGCGTGCCACTCGGTGTAGGTGACGCCGTCCATCTGCTGCGGGCGGGGCTCCCAGCCGAACACCGCGCGGTAGAAGCGCTCGGCGGCCTCGGGGTCGCGGGTGACGAGCTCGTTCCAGCAGAACGCGCCCGGCTCGTTGACCAGGTCGGCGCCGTGGTGGCGGCCCGCCTGCCAGATCGAGGCGTACGCGCCGTCCGGCGCCTGGAAGACCGCCATGCGGCCCTCCTCCATGATCTGCATCGGGCCCGCGACCACGGTGCCGCCGGAGTTCTTGACCCGGTCGGCGGTCGCGTCGGCGTCCTCGACGGCGACGTAGCTGTTCCAGTGGGACGGCATGTCCTCGTCGTGCAGGGGGCCCACGCCGGCGACGCGCCTGCCGCCGTGGAAGAACTGGCCGTAGCCCCCGGCCGCGGGATCGTCGCTCATCTCGGCCCGCCAGCCGAGGACCTCGCCGTAGAAGCGCACGGACGCCTCCACGTCCGAGCTCGACAGATCCACCCAGCACGGGACACCCGGCTCGTAGCCGCTGCGCTCTGACATGGGAACCCTCCTTGCCGTCCTCGCCGGCCGCCGCCCCCTCGCGGCTGCCGCCCGACTCGCCCCCGCCCTCAGGCTTTCACCCGGCCGATGGCCCCGCCGGGAAACGCGCGGTAAACAGGTGGCCATATCCGGCCAGCCCCGGGGACGCGGGCGGCGGGCCGGCGGCGCGCGGCCCGGGCTGCGCACGGGACCGCTCCGCGCAGTCCTTAGACTCGTGGCCATGGACTCCCCAGCCGTCGAGATCATCGGCCTGGTCAAGCGCTACGGCGGCACCACAGCGGTCGACGGCCTGTCGATGCGCGCCGCCCGTGGCGCGGTGACGGCCGTGCTCGGGCCCAACGGCGCGGGCAAGACCTCCACGGTCGAGATCTGCGAGGGCTTCCGGGAGGCCGACGAGGGCACCGTGCGGGTGCTGGGCCTCCCGCCCGCCACCCCGGCGCTGCGGCCCCGGGTGGGGGTCATGCTCCAGTCGGGCGGCGTGCCGCCGGCGACGCGCTGCGGCGAGTGGCTGCGCCTGGTCTCCCGCTTCTACGCCCGTCCGCTCGACGTGGACGCCCTCCTCGTACGGCTGGGCCTGGCCGCCCACGCGCGCACCCCGTACCGCCGCCTGTCGGGCGGCCAGCAGCAGCGGCTGTCGCTGGCCGCGGCGGTCGTCGGCCGGCCGGAGCTGGTCTTCCTCGACGAGCCGACGGCCGGGCTCGACCCGCAGGCCCGCCACGCCTGCTGGGACCTCGTGACCGACCTGCGCGCCGCGGGCGTGGCGGTGCTGCTGACCACGCACCACATGGACGAGGCCGAGCGGCTGGCCGACCACGTGGTGATCATCGACGGCGGGCGGGTGGTGGCCGAGGGCAGCCCGGCGGCGCTGACCGGGGCCGAGCGGCAGCTCCGCTTCCGCGCCCGGCCCGGCCTGGCGCTGGAGGAGCTGCTCAACGCGCTGCCGTCGGGCAGCGCGGCCAAGGAGTCGCCGGCCGGCCACTACATCGTGGAGGGCCTGGTGGGCCCGGAGCTGCTGGCCACGGTGACCGCCTGGTGCGCGGCCGAGGGCGTCACGGCCGACGACCTGCGCATCGAGCGCCGCACGCTGGAGGACGTCTTCCTCGAACTGACCGGCAGGGAGCTGCGATGACGACGCCGGACACGGCGGCCCTCGACCTCACCCCGGCGCCCGGGGCGGCGCCGTTCCCGCGCATGGTGCTCGCCCAGGCGGGCGCCGAGGTGCGCGCGACGCTGCGCAACGGCGAGCAGCTCCTGCTGACCCTGGTGATCCCGGTGCTGCTGCTGGCCGGGTTCACGCTGGCGCCGCTCATCGACGTCGGCGGCGGCAGCCGGGTGGCCTTCCTCGCGCCGGGTGTGCTGGCGCTGGCGGTCATGTCCACGGCCTTCACCGGACAGGCGATCGCGACCGGCTTCGAGCGGCGGTACGGGGTGCTGAAGCGGCTGGGGGCGACCCCGCTGTCGCGGGCCGGGCTCATGCTGGCCAAGACGGCGGCCGTGCTGGCGGTGGAGCTCATCCAGGTCGTGGTGGTCGTGGCCGTGGGGCTGGCGCTCGGCTGGCGGCCTCACGGGTCGTTCGCGGCGGCGGCGCTGCTCATCGTGCTGGGCACGGCGGCCTTCAGCGGGCTCGGGCTGCTCATGGCGGGCACGCTGCGCGCCGAGGCGACGCTGGCCGCGGCCAACCTCGTCTACCTGGTGCTGCTGGGGGCGGGCGGGGTGATGTTCCCGCTGTCGAAGCTGCCGGAGTCGGTGCGGCCGGCGCTGGAGGTGCTGCCCATCTCGGCGCTCACCGGCGGGCTGCGGACGGTGCTGTCGGGCGGCGCGCTGCCGCTGGGCGCGCTCGGGGTGCTGGCCGCGTGGGCGGTGCTGTGCCTGGGGCTGGCCTCGCGCACGTTCCGCTGGGAGTAACCCTACCAGCCGGGCCGCACGGGCGGGGCTCACCGGACGGCGCGGGCCTCAGGGGGCGCGCCACCTGCGGCGGGTCAGGGCCGCCACGGCGGTCAGCGGCAGTGCCACCGCCGCGGCCACCCCGAACAGCGGCCCGTACGCCCCGGCGCCCGCCAGCGGCCCGGCCGCCGACGACGAGACCGCGCTGCCGATGAACAGCGCCGCCGCGAAGAACGCCACGGCCGTCCCCCGCGCGTGCGGCACCGCCGAGGTCGCCCACGTCTGCAGCGACGAGTGCATGAACGACCAGCCGCCGCCGAACAGCAGCGCCGCCACCGTCACGGTCGCCAGGCTGACGTGGACGGCGACCAGCGCGTGCCCGAGGCAGAGCTGGGCGCCGCCCACGGCGATGAGCAGGGGCGCGGGCCGGCGCCGCGACACCCGCTTGACCAGCCGGGTCAGCAGCCACAGCCCCACGCCGTAGACCGCGGTGGCCAGGCCCGCCACCGCCGCGGTGACCCCGTGGTGCTGGAGCGCGGTGGCGAGGAACGGCAGGAGCCCCAGCAGGACGGCGCCCTCCACGAACGCCAGCCCGAACACCAGCAGCGCCCAGCGCTCCCGCAGCACCGCGCCGAGGTGGGCGCCGAGCCCGGCGACGGCGCCCCGGGGCGGCTCGGGCACCGAGCGCAGTCCGAGCGCGCAGGCCAGGGCGCACAGGGCGGCCGTGGTGAAGACGACGCGCCAGCTCACCAGGTCGGCCAGCACGCCGCCGAAGCCGGTGGCCACGGCCGTGCCGAGCGCGGTCGCGCCCATGAGGTCCGACAGGGCGCGCTGGCGGATCGGCGCGGCGACGGTGTCGCCGACGTAGGTGAGGGAGGTGGGGATCACCGCGCCGAAGCAGGCGCCGGCCACGACCCGCAGCGCGACCAGCGGGATCAGGCCCGGCATGAACGCCGAGGCCAGGCCCGCCGCGGTGGCGCCCAGCAGCGCGCCCCGCATCACCGGCACGCGCCCGTACCGGTCGGACAGCACGCCCCACAGCGGCTGGGACAGGCCGTAGGCGAGGTAGTAGCCGCTCGCCGCCGCGACGGCCGCGGCGAGCGTCACGCGCAGGTCCAGGGCGATCAGGACGAGCATCGGGCCGACGGCGAAGCGGTCGAAGCTGCTGACGAGGGAGGCGGCGGACAGCGCGAACGGCGGCCGCACCAGGGCGACGGGCTCGGCGGGTGCGGTCATGTCTCCAGCGCGTGACGGGGCGGTCAGGGGTACCGGCTTCCGGTCCTACCACCCTAGGTGGGGATATGTCGAGGTCATTGACTATCCTCGGCACATTGCCGCCATCGGCCTCTCTTTCGTCACACCCCCGCGAGGAGCATCGTGACCGACTTCGCCTTGGACGATCCGTTCGACCGCAGGTCCGGCCTGTCGCGGCCGGGCAACCTGCTGCGCTCGGCCGCCGGCTCCATTCCGCCGTCGGGGCTCGTCCTGCTGGGCATCTTCTCCGTGCAGCTCGGGGCGGGTTTCGCCAAGGAGTTGTTCGCGACGCTGCCGCCGAGCGCGGTGGTGTTCCTGCGCATCATGGCGGGCGCGCTGATCATGGGCGCGGTGGCCCGGCCGAAGCTGCGGGGGATGTCGTGGCGCGCCTGGGCGGTCGGGCTCGGCTTTGGCGCGACGCTCGGCCTGATGAACCTGACGTTCTACGAGGCGCTGTCGCGGCTGCCGATGGGCATCGCGGTGGCGATCGAGTTCCTGGGCCCGCTCGGGGTGGCCGTGGCCGCGTCGCGGCGCCGGCTGGACCTGCTGTGGGTCGGGCTGGCCGGGCTGGGCGTGGCGCTGCTCGCCCCATGGGGCCAGTCGCAGAGCGTGGACTGGGTCGGCATCGGCTTCGCCCTGGTGGCCGGCGCCTGCTGGGCGGCCTACATCCTGCTGTCGGCCGCGGCGGGCAAGCACTTTCCCGGGACGACCGGGTTGTCGTTCGCGATGATCGTCTCGGCCGTGCTGGTCGCGCCGGTGGGCCTCTCGACGGGCGGGACCGACCTGCTGCAGCCGGAGCTGGTGCTGATCGGGCTCGGGGTGGGGCTGCTGTCGTCGGTCATCCCGTACTCGCTGGAGCTGAACGCCCTGCGGCGGATGCCCAAGCACGTGTTCGGCATCCTCATGAGCCTGGAGCCGGCGGTGGCGGCGATGGTCGGGCTCGTGGTGCTGGGCGAGGTGCTGCACCTGCAGCAGTGGGCGGCGATCGCCAGCATCGTGGCGGCCAGCCTGGGCGCCACCCGGTCACGCTGAGCCGGGGCCCTGTCTCAGCGGCCCCTGTCTCAGCGCCCCCTGTCTCAGCGGCCCCTGACTCGACGGCCCCTGCCCCTACGGGCGGGGGTCCGGGGCGGCCCAGATGCCGCGGACGTGGCCGATGTGCTCGGCCATGATGCGTCCCGCGGCGTCGCGCTCGCCCGACTCCAGCGCGTCGAGCAGCGTCAGGTGCTCGCGGGCCGAGGAGACCAGCTTCTCGCCCAGAAGCTGGGACAGGCCGTAGAGGCGGGCCCGGTTGCGCAGGTCGGTGACCACCGACACCAGCCGGGAGTTGCCCGACAGCGCCAGCAGCTCCAGGTGGAAGCGCAGGTCGGCGTCCACGTACGCGAGCAGGTCGCCGCGCTCGGCGGCGGCCACGATGTCCTCGGCCAGCGGACGCAGCCGGGCGAACTCGGCGGCGGGCGCGTCGTCGGCCAGCCGCGCCACGGTCGGCACCTCGATGAGCCGGCGCAGCTCGGTCAGCTCGTCGAGGTCGCGCGCGGACAGCTCGGTGACCCGGAAGCCCTTGTTGCGCACGGCCTCGACCAGGCCCTCCTTGGCCAGGTCGAGCATCGCCTCGCGGACGGGCGTGGCCGAGACGCCGAACTGCTGCGCCAGCGCGGGCGCCGAGTAGACGACGCCGGGGCGCATCTCGCCCGTGACCAGGGCGGCCCGCAGCGCGTGGGCCACCTGCTCGCGCAGGCTCTGCCGCTCTCCGACCGCCGGCAGGTCGAGCCGGTGCTCCGCGCCCATCCGCTCATCCACTCCCAACGTCCCACGCCTCGTACGCGGCGGCGGCCACCACCAGGTCCTCCCACGCCATGCCCGTGCTCTTGAAGACGCGGGGCCCGGAACCGGGGGTCAGGCGGCCGGCGATCAGCTCGGCGAGGTTTCCGGCGAGATGACCAGTGGTGATCGTACCGTGGCCGATCGGCACGATCACGTCCCCCGCCTCGGCCAGGGCCGAGGAGCGGGCCTCGACCACCACGGTGGAGCGGGCGACGAGGTCGTCGTCCAGCTCGCGGGCGTCGGGCTCGTGGGAGCCGACGGCGACGACGGTGGCGCCGTCGCGCGGCAGGGCGCCGGGGAACAGCGGCAGCCGGGCGGTGGTGCAGCAGGCGATGAGATCGGCCCGGGAGACCGCCGCGCGCAGCTCCGGGCCGTCTCCGGTGAGGGGCAGCGCGCGGGCGCGCAGGCCCAGGGCGGAGCGGCAGTGGGCGGCCAGCGCCTCAGCACGGCCGGGGTCGCGGCCGGCGACGGTGACGCCGCGCACGGGACGCACCGCGGCGAGCGCCTCGGCGTGCCCGTACGCCTGCGGTCCCGTGCCGAAGACCAGCAGCTCGCGGGCGTCCGGCTCGGCCAGGTGCCGGACGGCCAGCGCGGAGACGGCCGGCGTGCGCAGCGAGGTGAGCGCCACCCCGTCGAGGGCGGCCAGCGGGGTGAGCGTGCCGCCGTCGAACAGCAGGTACGTGCCCTGGATGCGGGGCAGCCCGCGCCCGGGGTTGCCGGGGGCCACGGTGACGGCCTTGACCCCGGCGTAGCGGCCCGCGGCGGCGGGCATGAGCAGGAGCTGCCCGCCGGGCAGGTCGGCGGCGGTGCGCAGGGGCGTGTCCTCGGGGTCGAGCCCGCCGCGCAGCGCCTCCTCCAGGACGTCCACGGCCCGGCTCATGGGCACCAGCCGCCGCAGCGTCCCGGCGTCGAGGTACGGCAGGGCGGAGGCTACGGCGGGGTGCGGCTGGGGCTCCATGGTCAGATCATCCGTCACGGGGTCACCGCAGGACGAACCCGGCGCCGAGCGGGTCGTCCGGATCCAGCTCGAAGGTGTGCCGGCCGGTCCGGTAGGCCATGCCCTCGACCTCCGGCACCACCCCCTCCTCCGTGACCCGGGCGACGCGGGCCCGGAAGACGGAGCCGACGACGCTCTCGTGGACCAGCGGCTCCCGGACGCCCTCGTCGTGCAGGAGCGCCAGCCGCGCGGCCGTGCCGGACCCGCACGGCGAGCGGTCCACCTCGCCGTCGGCGAACACGGTGACGTTGCGCTGGCGGACGCGGCCGTCCTCGCCGGGCAGCTCGTCGTGGAAGATCACCCCGTAGACGCCGGACAGCCGCTCGTCCGTGGGATGCCGGGTGGCCGGATGGCCCTCCAGGTCGCGCTTGATCCGGCGGGCGCGGGCGATCAGCTCGGTCAGGTGCCCGGCGCGCGCCTCCAGCCCGACGGAGCGGGCCGGCAGGCTGGCGTAGACGGCGCCGCCGTAGGCGAGGTCCACGCTCGCGCCGTCGGCCGGGACGCCGCGGGCGAGCACGAACGACGGGACGCCGACGAACGTGACCGCCTCGATCCGCCCGCCGGAGCAGCGCACGCGGGCGGTGACGCGGCCCGACGGCACGTCCACGACGACGTCGGTCTCCCCGTCGGGCGCGGCGGCGACCAGGCCCTCGCGGACCGCGTGGACGCCGAGCGCGATCGTGCCGTGCCCGCAGGCGGTGGAGAAGCCGTCCTTGTGCCAGAACAGCACCCCGAGGTGGGCCCCCGGGTCGTCGGGCGGGACGAGGTAGCAGCCGTACATGTCGGCGTGGCCGCGCGGCTCGTGGCAGAGCAGCCGCCGCAGCCGGTCGGCCTCGCTCCCCGGGCGCAGGGCGTGCTCGCGGCGGTCGAGCACGCTCGCGCCGGGCAGCTCGGGGGCTCCGCCGGTGACGATCCGGAACGGCTCGCCGCCGGTGTGGTAGTCGGTCGTGGTGACGACGCCGGGTGCGCTCACAGCTCGAAGCCCTCCGGGAACGGGTCGCGCGGATCGAGGAAGTACTGGGCGGTGCCGGTGACCCAGGCGCGGCCGGTGATCGACGGCACGACCGCCGGAGCGCCGCCGACCGTGGTCTCCTCCAGCAGCCGGCCGACGAAGCGGGTGCCGATGAACGACTCGTTGACGAAGTCGCGGCCCAGCGGCAGCTCGCCGCGGGCGTGGAGCTGCGCCATGCGGGCGCTCGTGCCGGTGCCGCAGGGCGAGCGGTCGAACCAGCCGGGATGGATGGCCATCGCGTGCCGCGAGTGGCGGGCGTCGGAGCCCGGCCCGGCGAGGTAGACGTGGTGGCAGCCGCGGATGCGCGCGTCCTCGCGGTGGACCGGCTCGTCGGCGGCGTTGATCGCCGCCATGGTGGCCAGGCCGGCGGCCAGGATCTCGTTCTTGGCCTTGCGCTCGAACGGCAGCCCGTACGCGTCGAGGTCGACGACGGCGTAGAAGTTGCCGCCGTAGGCGAGGTCGTAGCGGATGTCGCCGTACCCGGGCACGGTGACGACGGCGTCCAGCCGGTCGCTGTAGGAGGGCACGTTGCGCAGCGTCACGGAGGTGGCCGTGCCGTCCTCGACGGCGACCTCGGCCACGACGAGCCCGGCGGGCACCTCCAGGCGCACGGTGGTGACCGGCTCGGTCACCTCCACCATGCCGGTCTCGACGAGCACGGTGGCCACCCCGATGGTGCCGTGGCCGCACATGGGCAGCAGCCCCGACACCTCGATGAACAGCACGCCCCAGTCGGCGTCCGGGCGGGTGGGCGGCTGCAGGATGGCGCCGCTCATGGCGGCGTGGCCGCGCGGCTCGTTCATGAGCAGCCGCCGGATGTGGTCGAGGTGGTCGCGGAAGTACACGCGCCGCTCGGCCATGGTGGCGCCGGGGACGACGCCGACGCCGCCGGTGACGACGCGGGTCGGCATGCCCTCGGTGTGGGAGTCGACGGCGTGGAAGACGCGCTTGGTCCTCATCGCAGGCCCTCCGCGAGCGCCTTCTCGGTGGCGGCGCGCACGACGGCCTCCTGATCGGCGTCCAGCGGGAGGCGCGGCGGCCGGCACGGCCCGCCGTGGCGGCCGGCGAGGTCCATCGACAGCTTGATGGCCTGGACGAACTCGGTCTTGGAGTCCCAGCGCAGGAGCGGGTGGAGCGCGCGGTAGAGGGGGAGGGCGGTGGCGAGGTCGCCCGCGGTCGCGGCCCGGTAGAGCTCGGCGCAGGAGGCGGGCAGCGCGTTCGGGTAGCCGGCGATCCAGCCGACGGCCCCGGCGACGGCCAGCTCCAGGAGCACGTCGTCGGAGCCGATCAGCAGGTCGAGGCCCGGCGCCAGCTCGGCGATCTCGTAGGCCCGGCGCGGGTCGCCGCTGAACTCCTTGACCGCGACGATCAGCCCCTCGTCGAAGAGCCGGGCCAGCAGGGCGGGCGTCAGGTCCACCTTGGTGTCGTAGGGGTTGTTGTAGGCGACGACGGGCACGCCAGCCCTGGCCACCTCGCGGTAGTGGTCGAGGACGGCGTCCTCGCCGGCCCGGTAGGCGTTGGGCGGCAGCAGCAGCACCGAGCCGCAGCCGGCCTCGCCGGCCCGCTCGGTCCACGCGCGCGCCTCGGCCGCGCCGTACGCGCCGACGCCGGCCATGACGTTCGCTCCGCCGACGGCCTCGACGGCGGTCTCCACCACCCGGGCGCGCTCCTCGGGCGTGAGGGTCTGGTACTCACCGAGGGAGCCGTTGGGCACGACCCCGTCGCAGCCGTTGCCGACGAGCCAGCGGCAGTGCTCGGCGTACCGGTCGAGGTCGACGGTGAGGTCGTCGCGCAGGGGCAGCGCGGTGGCCACCATGATCCCGTGCCAGGGTCGGACGCGGTCGCTCATGACAAGTCCTCCAGGTCGGAGGGGGTGCGGGCAGGACAGGGCGGCGCACCTCCCGCGCAGTAATATGTCACATACTTTTTGGCTTGAGAAGGGCGTTCCCCGGTGACGGGACCGCCCTCCCCGGCCCATACCATCGATGACGTGAAGCAATCCACGGCCCACCCGAACCGCCTCGTCCGGCTCCTGCTGTCGCCCTGGCACCCCACGGCGGAGTCGTTCAGCGGCTGGGCGCTCGCGTCCGTGGTGGCCAACGCCGGCATCACCGTGAGCGGCGCCGCCGTGCGGGTCACCGGCTCCGGGCTCGGCTGCCCGACCTGGCCGCGGTGCACGCCCGACAGCTTCGTGCCGGTGGCGCACCCCGAGCTGTCGATGGCCACCATGCTGGTCGAGTTCGGCAACCGGCTGGTCACGTTCCTCGTGCTGGCGGTCGGGTTCGCCTGCCTGGTGTCGGCGCTGCGGCTGCGTCCGGCCCGCCGCTCCCTGCTCCTGCTGACCCTGTTCCAGCCGCTGGGCGTCGTGGCGCAGGCGCTGTGGGGCGGCCTGGTGGTCAGGACCATGCTCAACCCGTTCACGGTCAGCGTGCACTTCCTGCTGTCAATCGGGCTGGTCGCCGCCTGCTGGACGCTCTACCGGCGCAGCCGGGAGGGCGACGGCCCGGTGCGGCCGCTGGTCCACCGCGACATCCGCCGCCTCGGCCACGTCCTGGTCCCGGCGGTGTTCGCCCTCCTGCTGGCCGGGGTGACGGCGACCGGCACGGGCCCGCACTCGGGCGACGAGCTGGCCTCGCGCTTCGACCTCGACATCGAGAGCGTGGTGCGGCTGCACGCCGACGTCGCCTACCTGGTGGTGGGGCTGACGTTCGCCCTGGCGTTCGCGCTGCGCGTGACCGGGGCCCCGCGCGAGGCCCGGCGGGCGGCGCTGGCCCTGCTGGGGGTCGAGCTGCTCCAGGGCGTGATCGGCTACACCCAGTACTTCCTGGCCGTGCCCGCGTTCCTGGTGGGGGTGCACGTCCTCGGCGCGACGCTGGTGTGGATCTTCGCGCTGCGCGCCGTCACGGCGCTGCGCGTGCGCGAGGCCGCCGAGGAGGCCCCCGCCCCCTCCCCCACCGGAGTGCCTGCCGCCGTCTGAGCGGTTATGCCAGGCTTTGGGGTGAGAAGTCGGCCACTCCCCCACCGAGGCGAGGTGCGGTTTGCGGAAGTTCGTCCGCCCCTTCTGGAAGGCTGCGCTCCGGGCCCGCCGCCCCTCCCGGACCGCCTTACGCCGGGCCTACCAGGGGTCGGTCCTGCTCAGCGTGCTCGCCCTGGCCCCCATGACCTGGGCCTGGCTCGGCAGCGCACCCCACCGCGCGGTCGCCGGCGCCCCGGGCTGGGAGGCCCGGGTGCCCGCCGCCGAGACCGCGCTCGTGCTCGGCGCCGGCCTGTACGGCGGCCGCCCCTCCCCCATGCTGGCCGACCGGCTCGACATCGCCGCCGCGTTGTACCGGACGGGCAAGGTCAGGGCCGTGCTGCTGTCGGGCGACAACAGCCGCAGGGAGTACGACGAGCCGTCGGCGATGGCCGACTACCTGGCCGCGCGGGGCGTGCCCCGGGAGGTCATGGTCCTGGGCTACGCCGGCTTCGACACCTGGGACTCCTGCGTACGGGCCCGCCAGGTGTTCGGCGCCCGCCGGGTGACCGTGGTGACCCAGGCCTTCCACCTGCCCCGGGCGGTGACGCTGTGCCGGGCGGCCGGTCTGGAGACCTTCGGCGTGGGCGACGACTCGACCCGGCGGTGGGCCGCCACCACCTACGTCTACGCCACCCGGGAGCTCGCCGCGACCGCCAAGGGCCTGGCCGACGCCCTGCTGCTGCACTCCGACCCGGTCTTCCCCGGCCCGCGCGAGACCTCGCTCACCACGATCCTGGCCCGCTCCCGCTGACCGCCGGGAACTGCGCCCGGGACATGCTCATGATCTCCAGCAGCGCCCGCTGCTCCTCGTGGAAGGCGTCCTCGTCCACCACGCGGCGCGCGGCCCGCTCGTGCAGCAGGCCCAGCTCGGTGGCGGCGAGCTGGTAGTCGCGCATGGCCCGCAGCCCGCGCTTGCCGCCGTGGGCGCGGGCCCACTGCCGGGCCTTGCGGCGCCGGGGCAGCGCGGACAGCATGTGGATGTCGCCGGCGTCGACCAGCCGCGTCGGCTCGTACGGCGGCAGGTAGCGCTGCAGGAGCGCGACGATGCGCCGCCGGTCGCGGAAGACCACCCCGATCAGCACGGCCAGCACCACCAGCAGCGTGGCGTAGGCGATCAGCAGGCCGCGGAAGCCGCCGTAGGAGACCATGCCGTTCCACAGGCCGTGCAGCACCATCGCGCCCGCCCAGCCGGCCATGATGGAGAAGACCCGCTCGGGCCCCTGGCGCTGGGCCGCGTAGGCCACCGCCACCCCGATCATCGAGGTGAACAGCGGATGCGCGAACGGCGACAGGATGCCGCGCAGCACCACGGTGACGGCCAGGCCCACGCCGCCGGCCTCGGAGTTGAGCGCCTGGACGTAGTAGCTGACGTTCTCGCTCATCGCGAAGCCGAGGCCCACCATGCTCGCGTAGATGACGCCGTCGGTGGGCCCGTCGAGCTCGGCCCGGCGAAAGCGCAGCAGCCCGAGCAGCACCAGGCCCTTCATGGTCTCCTCGACCACGGGCGCGCCGAAGGTGGCGACCAGGTTGCGGGCGCTGGCCGCCGACACGTTCGCCGTGTCGGTGACGTAGTGCAGGTTGAGCGAGTTGACCAGACCGGCGACCAGCACGGCGACGCCCGCGCCCCAGGCGAAGGCGAAGATCAGGTTGCTGCGCGGCTCGGGCTCCATCCGGTCGAGCGCGAGCACCGCGGCCAGCAGCAGCGGCACGGGCGCCAGGGCCAGCACGAGCGCGATGACGAACTGCACGGGCGCGCCGTTGATCACGTCGAAGGAGAGGGAGACGAGCGCGCAGATGCCGGTGAGGACCAGCCCGGTGATCAACGCGAACGACGGGCGGTCCTTCAACACCCAGCGTGGATCACGGGACGTCATACGGTGACTTTAACGGATCACGGTGCAGGTGTCCCGCGCGGGAGGCCGCCCCGGGACCCGGCACGGTCAGGACAGCAGCGGGTCGATGGCGACGGCGAGGAACAGCAGCGCCAGGTAGGCGTTGGACCAGTGGAAGAAGCGCATCGGGCGCAGCGCGACCCCGGTTTTGCCGGCGTTGAGCCTGGCCAGCAGGCGGTGCACCTCCCACAGGCACATGGCACCCAGCACCGCGGCCACGATCGGGTAGAACAGCGTGGTCCCGGCCACCGGCCACAGGGCCAGCGAGCACAGCACGGTCGCCCAGGTGTAGGCGATCGACTCCAGGATCACCCGGCGCTCGGTGGCCACGACGGGCAGCATCGGCACCTTCGCCGCCGCGTAGTCCTCCTTGTAGCGCATGGCCAGCGTCCAGGTGTGCGGCGGCGTCCAGAAGAACACCACGCCGAACAGCACCAGCGGCGCCCAGTCGAGCCGGTCGGTGATCCCGGCCCAGCCGATCATCACGGGCATGCAGCCGGCGATGCCGCCCCACACGATGTTCTGGGCGGTGCGCCGCTTGAGGATCATCGAGTAGACGAGGACGTAGAACAGGATCGCCCCGGTGGACAGCATGGCGGCGAGCCAGTTGGTCGTCACCCACAGCCCGAGCAGGGACAGCACGCCGAGGACGATGCCGAAGATCAGCGCCCCGCGCGGGGAGACCTGGTGCCGCGCCAGGGGGCGGCGCCGGGTGCGGCGCATCTTCTGGTCGATGTCGCGGTCGACGTAGCAGTTGAGGGCGTTGGCGCTGCCCGCCGACAGCGTGCCGAACACCATGACCGCGACGGACGTCCACAGCGGCGGCAGCCCTCCGGCGGCCAGGAACATCACCGGCAGCGTGGTGATGAGCAGCAGCTCGATGATCCGCGGCTTGGTCAGGGCGATGTAGGCCTTGACGACCATGCCGATCGAGCGGCCGCTCGGGCGCGGCGCATCCTCCGCCGGAGCGGGGGCCGTCGCCTGCCTGTTCGTCAGCACCGTCAAGGCGCTTCCAGCACGTGCGGAGTCAACGCGTAACCTCTGATTAGAGCGGATCCGTGGACGGGGCGCCGTGGCGGCCCTGCGGACAACAACCAAACTGTAGTCGCAGGGTCGGCCGGTCCGGCCAATGGGGGGCTCGGGGCCGGGCGTCACCACACAGGGAACACGCGTGGAGGGAGTGGGGAACGTTCGGCGTCGCCACTCGGTTAGGGTCCGGTGTGGGCGGGATATGCCAAACCGGCACCATCCAATGACAACTAGATTCCGGAGATCGAGCACTTGAGCACCGAACTCGTGCCAGCCCTCGAATGGACCGACCTCGACAAGAAGGCGGTCGACGTCGTTCGAGCCCTGGCCATGGACGCAGTGGAGAAGGCGGGCTCGGGCCACCCCGGCACCGCCATGAGCCTGGCACCCGCCGCATACCTGCTTTTCCAGCGTACGATGCGCCACGACCCGACGGACCCGACCTGGATCGGTCGTGACCGTTTCGTGCTGTCGTGCGGGCATTCGAGCCTGACCCTGTACATCCAGCTCTATCTGTCGGGTTACGGCCTCACGCTGGAGGACCTGGAGCGGCTGCGCCAGTGGGACAGCCGTACCCCCGGCCACCCGGAGCACGGCCACACGGCCGGCGTGGAGACCACGACGGGCCCGCTGGGCCAAGGCCTGGGCAACGCCGTGGGCATGGCCATGGCCGCCCGCCGCGAGCGCGGCCTGTTCGACCCCGACACGGCGCCGGGCGCCTCGCCGTTCGACCACCACATCTGGTGCTTCGTCAGCGACGGCGACATCGAGGAGGGCATCAGCCACGAGGTGAGCGCCCTCGCCGGCCACCAGAAGCTGGGCAACCTGACGGTCGTCTACGACGACAACCACATCTCGATCGAGGACGACACCCTCATCGCCAAGTCCGAGGACGTCCTCAAGCGCTACGAGGCGTACGGCTGGCAGACGCTGAGCGTCGACTGGACCGAGACCGGCGACTACGTCGAGGACGTGCAGGCGCTGCACGCCGCGCTGGAGGAGTCGCGGGCCGAGACCGACCGGCCGACGTTCATCCGGCTGCGCACGATCATCGGCTGGCCCGCGCCCAACAAGCAGAACACCGGCAAGATCCACGGCTCCGCGCTCGGCGCCGAGGAGGTCGCCGCCACCAAGCGCGTGCTCGGCATGAACCCCGACAAGAGCTTCGACGTCCCGGCCGAGGTGCTGCAGCACGCCCGCGGGGTGGCCCGCCGCAACCACGAGGCGCGCGCCGAGTGGCAGAAGTCCTACGACGCCTGGCGCGAGGCCAACCCGGAGCGCGCCGCCGAGCTCGACCGCATCTCCGCCCACCGGCTGCCCGACGGCTGGACCCAGGCGCTGCCGCAGTTCGAGAAGGGCGCCTCGATGGCCACCCGCAAGGCCTCCGGCGAGGTGCTCAGCTCCCTGGCGCCGATCCTGCCGGAGCTGTGGGGCGGCTCGGCCGACCTGGCCGAGTCCAACAACACCACGATGAAGGGCGAGCCGTCGTTCATCCCGGAGGAGTACCAGACCAAGGAGTTCCCGGGTAACCGCTACGGCCGCACGCTGCACTTCGGCATCCGCGAGCACGGCATGGGCGCGATCCTCAACGGCATCGCCCTGCACGGCGGCACCCGTCCCTACGGCGGCACGTTCCTCGTCTTCTCCGACTACATGCGCCCCTCCGTGCGCCTGGCCGCGCTGATGAAGCTGCCGGTCACGTA
This sequence comes from Nonomuraea roseoviolacea subsp. carminata, assembly GCF_024172185.1. Classification (GTDB taxonomy): domain Bacteria; phylum Actinomycetota; class Actinomycetes; order Streptosporangiales; family Streptosporangiaceae; genus Nonomuraea; species Nonomuraea roseoviolacea. Next base: position 7,480,942 of record NZ_JAMZEC010000001.1, on the reverse strand, counting down.
CGTGTGGACGCACGACTCGATCGGCCTCGGCGAGGACGGCCCGACGCACCAGCCGATCGAGCACCTGTGGGCGCTGCGCGCGATCCCCGGCCTCGACGTGGTCCGCCCGGCCGACGCCAACGAGACCGCCTACGCCTGGAAGACGGTCCTGGAGCACACCGACCGGCCGGCCGCGCTGGCGCTGACCCGCCAGAACCTGCCGGTCTACGAGGGCACCAGCGCCGAGGGCGTCGCCCGCGGCGGCTACATCCTGCACGAGGCGTCCGACGCCCAGCCGCGGGTGATCCTCATCGCCACCGGCAGCGAGGTCGAGCTGGCCGTCAACGGCCGTGAGCTGCTGGAGGCGCAGGGCATCCCGACGCGGGTGGTGTCGATGCCGTGTGTCGAGTGGTTCCACGGGCAGGACTCGGCGTACAGGCAGAGCGTGCTGCCTCCGTCGGTCAAGGCCCGCGTCGCCGTCGAGGCGGGAGTCGCGCTGGGCTGGCGGGAGTTCGTCGGCGAGCACGGGGAAGTGGTGAGCCTCGAACACTTCGGCGCCTCCGCGCCGTACAAGACGCTGTACGAGCAGTTCGGGCTGACGGCCGAGAGAGTCGCGGCGGCGGCCAAGGCCAGCCTGGCCAAGCTGGGCCAGGACAAGGGTGAGACGACGGGAAACTGACGATGAGCGAGATCCTCAACAAGCTGTCCGGCCAGGGCGTGTCCGTCTGGCTGGACGACATCAGCCGCGAGCGGCTGCGCACGGGCAACCTGGAGCAGCTGATCCGCGAGAAGAACGTGGTGGGCGTCACCTCCAACCCCACCATCTTCGCCAGCGCGCTCAGCAAGGGCGACGCCTACGACCAGCAGATGCACGACCTTGCCGTGCGCGGCGTCGAGGTGGGCGAGGCGGTGCGCGCCATCACCACCTACGACATCCGCTGGGCGGCCGACGTGCTGCGCCCTGTCTACGACGCCACCAACGGCGTGGACGGCCGCGTGTCGCTGGAGGTGGACCCGCGCCTGGCGCGTGACACGGACAAGACGGTGGCCGAGGCCCGCGCGCTGTGGTGGCTCGTGGACCGGCCCAACCTGTTCATCAAGATCCCGGCGACCGTCGAGGGCCTGCCCGCGATCACGCAGGCCATCGGCGAGGGCATCAGCGTCAACGTCACGCTGATCTTCTCGCTGGAGCGCTACCGCGCGGTCATGGACGCCTGGCTGGCGGGTCTGGAGGCGGCCCAGGCCAAGGGCCTCAACCTGGCCACGATCGAGTCGGTGGCCTCGTTCTTCGTCAGCCGGGTCGACACCGAGATCGACAAGCGGCTCGACCAGCTCGGCAAGGCGGAGCTCAAGGGCCAGGCGGGCATCGCCAACGCGCGCCTGGCGTACGCGGCGTTCGAGGAGGTCATGGCCTCCGAGCGGTGGCAGCGGCTGCGCGCCGCCGGCGCCCGCCCGCAGCGCCCGCTGTGGGCCTCGACCGGCGTGAAGAACCCCGAGTACTCCGACACCATGTACGTCGACCAGCTCGTCGCTCCCGGCACGGTCAACACGATGCCGGAGAAGACGCTCGACGCGGTCGCCGACCACGCCCGGGTCACCGGCGACACGGTCCGGCCGTACTACGAGCAGGCGTGGAACACCATGGCCGCGCTCAAGGAGGCCGGGGTCGACTACGACGACGTCGTCCGAGTGCTCGAGGACGAGGGCGTCGACAAGTTCGAGGCCTCGTGGGACGAGCTGCTCGAGAGCGTCCGCAAGAACCTGGTCCCCTGATGTCCGCTCCTTCGAGGGACGTCAGTGACCATGCGGAGGGGGTGGCGTGCGCCGCCTCCTCCGGCGGCGCACCGCTCGCCGTAGCACAGGAGGCTTGAGATGACAGACCCGCAGGCGCCCGCGGAGGGGGCGCAGGCTGTGGACAGCACGGTCCAGAGCGCGGTCGACGCGGCCACGCCGGGCAAGGGCAACGGGCCGGCCGGGGCGTCCGCCGCGGCGTCGGCGGCCACCTCGGTCGCCGGCACCTCGACCACGATCGAGGCGGCCGCGGCCAACCCGCTGCGCGACCCGCGCGACAAGCGGCTGCCGCGGGTGGCGGGGCCGTGCGTCATGGTGCTGTTCGGCGTCACGGGAGACCTGGCCAAGCGCAAGCTGCTGCCGGCGATCTACGACCTGGGCAACCGGGGGCTGCTGCCGCCCGGCTTCTCCCTGGTCGGCTTCGCCCGGCGCGACTGGAAGAACCAGGACTTCGCCCAGCTGACGCACGACGCCGTCAAGGAGCACGCGCGGACGCCGTTCCGCGAGGAGGTCTGGAAGCAGATCCGCGAGGGCATCCACTTCGTGCCCGGCGAGTTCTCCGACGACGGGGCGTTCGACGCGCTGGCCATGGCGCTCAAGGAGATCGACGAGACCCGCGGCACGGGCGGCAACTACGCGTTCTACCTGTCGGTGCCGCCGAAGTTCTTCCCTGTGGTGGTGGAGCAGCTCAAGCGGACGGGACTGGCCGACGCGCCGCCCGGCTCGTGGCGGCGCGTGGTCATCGAGAAGCCGTTCGGGCACGACCTGCAGTCGGCCCACGAGCTGAACGAGATCACCACCTCGGCCTTCCCGGAGAGCTCGATCTTCCGGATCGACCACTACCTGGGCAAGGAGACGGTCCAGAACATCATGGCCCTGAGGTTCGCCAACAACCTCTACGAGCCGATCTGGAACCGCAGCTTCGTCGACCACGTGCAGATCACGATGGCCGAGGACATCGGCATCGGCGGCCGGGCCGGCTACTACGACGGCATCGGCGCGGCCCGCGACGTGATCCAGAACCACCTGCTCCAGCTGCTGGCCCTGGTCGCGATGGAGGACCCCACCTCCTTCGAGGCGCAGTCGCTGCGGCGGGAGAAGGAGAAGGTGTTCAAGGCGGTCCGGCTGCCGGGCGACCTGGCGGCCAACACGGCGCGCGGCCAGTACGCCGCGGGCTGGCAGGGTGGCCAGAAGGTCGTCGGCTACCTGGAGGAGGACGGCATCCCGCCGGACTCCGTGACCGAGACGTACGCGGCCGTCAAGCTGGAGATCGCCAACCGGCGCTGGGCCGGGGTGCCGTTCTACCTGCGCACCGGCAAGCGGCTCGGCCGGCGGGTGACGGAGGTGGCCGTGGTGTTCCAGCGGGCGCCGCACCTGCCGTTCTCCAAGGACGACACCGAGATCCTCGGCCAGAACGCGCTGGTCATCCGGGTGCAGCCGGACGAGGGCATCACGGTGCGGTTCGGCTCGAAGGTGCCGGGCACGGCCATGGAGGTGCGCGACGTGTCCATGGACTTCGCCTACGGCGAGTCGTTCATGGAGTCGTCGCCGGAGGCGTACGAGCGGCTGCTGCTGGACGTGATGATCGGCGACCCGCCGCTCTTCCCGCACCAGCGCGAGGTCGAGCTGTCGTGGAAGATCCTCGACCCGATCGAGGAGTTCTGGGCCACGCAGGGCCAGCCGGAGCCGTACCCGTCCGGTTCGTGGGGGCCGCCGTCGGCCGACGCGATGATGGCGCGCGACGGCCGCGTGTGGAGGAGACTCTGATGACGACCTTCATGCTGAGCGACACGACCGCGGGGAAGATCGCCGGCCAGCTCACCCTGCTGCGCCACCAGATGGGCGCGCCGGCCATCGGCATGGTGCTGACGCTCGTCGTGATCGCCGAGGAGCGCGACCAGTACGACGCGCTGCGGGCGGCCACCGAGGCGGCCCGCGAGCACCCGTCGCGCATCCTCGTGGTGATCAACCGGGAGACCGACGAGCCGACCCGGCTCGACGCGGAGCTGCGCATCGGCGAGTCCACGCCGGGTGAGGTGGTCGTGCTGCGCCTGTACGGCGAGCTGACCGACCACGCCGACTCGGTGGTGAGCCCGCTGCTGCTGCCGGACACCCCGGTGGTGGCCTGGTGGCCGGGCAAGGCGCCCGACGTGCCGGCCAAGGACCCGATCGGGATGCTCGCGCAGCGGCGCATCACCGACGCCCGCATGTCGCCCGACGGCGGCGTCAAGGCGCTGGCGACCCGGGCCAAGGGCTACGCGCCGGGCGACACCGACCTGGCGTGGGCCCGGCTGACGCCGTGGCGCAGCCTGCTCGCGGCGGCCTTCGACCAGCCCGTCGGCAAGGTCCGCAAGGGCCAGGTGGACGCGGCCTCGGGCAACCCGAGCGCTCCCCTGCTGGCGGCGTGGCTGTCCGAGCGGCTCGGCACCACGATCAAGGTCGGTGACTCGGCCGGTCCGGGCCTGACCTCCGTGCGGCTGACCACGCCCGAGGGCGACCTGTCGGTGGCCCGCGCCGACGCCCGGCTGGCGACGCTGTCCCGGCCGGGGCAGCCCGACCGGAACGTGGCGCTGGCCCGGCGGCAGACCCCCGAGCTGCTGGCCGAGGAGCTGCGGCGGCTCGACCCGGACGAGACCTACGAGCAGGCCGTCAAGCGGCTGGCCCGCTCGTACAAGTCCTGACGTCCGGACCGGTTCGATGGAAGCGGCCGGGCGCCCCTCGCGGGGCGCCCGGCCGCTTCCGCGTTCGTCGCCCCACTCCGCGGGGCGTGGCGTGGCCGGGGCCGCGGGGATGGAAGACTGGTCCCCGTGAGCGTTCCAACCGTAGTCGTCCACCGTGACGCCGACATCCTGGCCAAGGCCGTGGCCGCGCGGATCATCACCCGGCTCGTCGACGTCCAGTCCGCCAAGGGCACCGCGTCGCTGGTGCTGACCGGCGGCACGATCGGCATCGCCACCCTGGCGGCCATCGCCGGCACCCCCGCGCGCGACGCCGTCGACTGGCGGCGCCTCGACATCTGGTGGGGCGACGAGCGTTTCCTGCCCGACGGCGACCCCGAGCGCAACGAGACGGGCGCCCGGCGGGCGCTGCTCGACCACGTCGACGTCGACCCGGAGCGGGTCCACGTCATGCTCGGCCCCGACTCGGGGCTGACGGCCGAGGAGTCGGCCGACGCCTACGCCACCGAGCTGGCCAAGGCGGCCCGGCCCGAGGACCACGGGCCGTCGCCGTCGTTCGACGTGACGCTGCTCGGCATGGGGCCCGACGCGCACGTGGCCTCGCTGTTCCCCGGCATGCCGGCGCTGTACGACACGCGGCCGGCGGTGGCCGTCCACGGCGCGCCCAAGCCGCCGCCCACCCGCATCTCGCTCACGCTGCCCGCGCTCCAGGCCTCCCGCGAGGTCTGGGTGATCGCCGCGGGGGCGGAGAAGGCGGGCGCGGTGCGGCTGGCGCTGTCGGAGTCCGGTCCGGTGCAGGTGCCGGCGGCGGGGGCGCGGGGGCGCTCGCGCACCCTGTTCCTGCTGGACCGCGCGGCGGCCGGCAAGATCCCGCCCGGCCTCGGCCGCCTGGCCTCCCCCTGAGCCGTCAGCCCTGAGCGGTCGGCCCGGAGCCATCAGCGCAGAGCGGCCGGCGCTGAGCCGGTCGCCCCCGAGCGAGCGGTTCTGAGCGGCCGGCCCGTTCAGGGGGTGGCCGTCTCCAGCGCGTCGATCTCGGCCAGGAGCGCCCGCTTGCGCTCGGCCGGCAGGTAGGAGGCGGTCACGCCGTTGCGGGCCAGGTCGGCCAGCTCGCGCCGGCCGAGGCCGAAGACCCGGGCCGCGGTCCGGTACTCCCCGGTCAGCGAGGTGTCGAACATGGGCGGGTCGTCGGTGTTGAGCGTCACGAACAGCCCCTCCTCCAGCAGGCGCGGCAGCGGGTGGTCCTCGATGCGGGCCACCTGCCCCGTGCACACGTTGGAGGTGGGGCAGACGTCGAGCGGCAGCCGTGTCTCGCGCAGGTGGGCGACGAGCCGCTCGTCCTGGAGGCAGGCGATGCCGTGGGCGATCCGCTCGGCGCCGTACGCCTCGACGACCTCCCAGATCGTCTCCGGCCCGGTCATCTCGCCGCCGTGCGGGACGCTGTGCAGGCCGGCGTTGCGGGCGGCGGTGAACGCGTCGCGGTAGGCGTCGCGGTAGTGGACGCGCTCCTGCTCGATCCCGCCGATGCCGAAACCTACCAACGCGGCGGGAGGTTCCTCCAGGGCGTGGGCCACGGTGATCTCCGCCGCCTCGACGCCGTACTCGCCGGGGATGTCGAAGATGTAGGCCATCTCCACGCCGAACTCCTCCGGCGCGCGGCGGGCGGCCAAGTCGAGGGCCTCGGTGACCGCGCGCCGCGGCATCCCGACGATGTGATGGGCGTACGGGGTGACCTGGAGCTCGGCGTACCGGGCGCCCTGCGCGGCCAGGTCGCGGGCCAGCCCGAGCACCAGGGTGGCGACGTCCTCCGGCTCGCGCACCAGCGCGTTGACGGCCTTGTAGACCCGCGCGAAGTGCGGGAAGTCGGTGAACCGGTAGAAGGCGCGCAGCTCCTCCTCCGACGTGGGCACGCCGCCGCCGGGGTGGCGGCGGGCCAGCTCCAGGACCGTGGGCACGGACGCGGAGCCGATGAGGTGGACGTGCAGCTCGACCTTGGGCAGGGCGTCGATGAACGCGTCGAGGGCGGCGTCGCCGGAGGAGGCGTCCGCCCGGGCCGGGAGGGGGGCGTCGATGGTCGCGTCGGTCGTCATGGCGACGACCTTAGGCCGCCCTCCTCCCGTACGGACAGCTTTGGCGGCCGAATCTCACACAAAGACGTCAGCTTTGCTCGACGGGTCTCTCGGCCCAGGCCCGCACCAGCGGGAACAGCACGTCGTCCGCCGCCTCCACCACGAAGGCGTCGTCCAGCGGCGGCCCGACGAAGATCAGCCGATGCCACACGAGGGCCTCGGCGACGGCGGCGAGCCGGGCGGTGTCCGCCCTCCTCGCCGGCTCGCCCCGGTTCTCGCCCCGCACCAGCAGCGCCTCCACGCCGCTGAGGTCGCGGCTGGGCAGGTGCGCGCGCAGCGCCCTGGCCAGCTCCTGGTTCGACACCAGCGTCGAGGACAGGCCCATGATGAGCGTGTGCTTGCGCTCGGCCGTCTCGCACAGGCACCTGACCAGCTCGGCCAGGTCGCCCCGGAGCGAACCGGTGTCGCGCGGGCGCGGCGCGTCCATGTCGAAGCGGTTGCAGATGACGTCCACGACCAGCTCGGGCTTGCCCGCCCAGCGCCGGTAGATCGTCGCCTTGCTGGCCCGGGCGCGCTTGGCGATCTGGTCGACCGACATCCGGTCGTAGCCCATCTCCGACAGCAGCTCCAGCGTGGCGTCGAGGATGGCCCTCTCGCGCACGGGGTCGAGTGGGGCCACGTACACGTCCTCCGGTCCTGCCCGGCGGGTCCGCCCGGCGATCGTGGTCAGCTCGTCACGGAGTCGCCGGGTGCCCGCCGGGGCGTCACCGTACGGCGATCCGTTCGAATCGTACGCCGGTGAGCTCGGTGGAGACGTCCCAGAGGCGCGCGGCCAGCTCCTCGGAACGGGCGTCGGCGGACGGGGTGATCAGGCGCAGCTTCGGGCCGACGAACTCGCCGCCGCGGATGTCCGGCGAGGTGGCGGCGTACAGGGACGGCAGCGCGCCGGTCTCGGGGCTCAGCAGGAACAGCCCCAGGAGGGGCTTGAGCGGCCCCACCTTGACGATGTTCGTGGCGGTGGCGCCGGGGTGCGTGGCCACGCTCCTGAGGTCGGCCTGGGCCCGCTCGGCGCGCCGCTGGAGTTCCAGGGTGAACAGCAGGTTCGCCAGCTTCGAGCGGCCGTAGGCGCTCATCCGGCCGTAACCGCGCTCCAGGGCGAGGTCGTCGAAGTCGAGCCGGCCTCGGGTGTGGGCGTCGCTGGACACGGTCACCACGCGCGCGCCCGGGCGGGCGAGCAGCTTCGGCAGGAGCAGCCCGGTCAGCGCGAAGTGGCCGAGGTGGTTGGTGCCGAACTGCAGCTCGAACCCGTCCTTCGTCAGGCTGCGCGGCTTCATGCCGACGCCGGCGTTGTTGACCAGCAGGTCCACCTCGTCCACGCCCTCGGCGAACGCGCGCACGGAGGCCAGGTCGGCGAGGTCCAGCCGGGCGTGCTCGGCGCGGGCGTCGGGGACGGCCCGCCGGATCGCGGCCACGGCCTCCGCGCCCTTGGCGTCGGAGCGCGCGGCCACGATCACGCGTGCGCCGTGGCGGGCCAGCTCCAGCGCGGTGGGCAGGCCGATGCCGCTGTTGGCGCCGGTGACGATCGCGGTGCGGCCGTCGAGGCGGGGCATGTCGTCGGGGGTCCAGGTGGTCATCGCCACTCCCGTGGTAGCCAAGTGTACGGAACGGTTTCGTACACCCTAGCCCTCCGAAGCCGCCCGCGCGACGCTCGTGCGGGTCATCCCTCCAGGCGGCGGCGGGCATGGCGCTCCTCGCGGCGGGCCACCTCCAGGCGCTGCTCGCTCTCCCGCAGCTTCGCGCGGGCCTTGGTGAGCTTGCGCTCCAGCCGCGCCACCTTCTCCGCGCGCTTGTCGTGCTCCCGCACCGCCTCCGTCAGCGCCTCGCGCCATTCGAGGTAGGTCGCCTCGGCCTCCATGCGCTCCTGCGCCCGGCGGGCCTCGCGGGCGGCGCGCGCCTCGGCCTCCCGCCGGGCCCGCTCCTCGGCCGCCGCCTTCCGCGACGCCCGCACCTCCCGCGCCGGGCGGCCGGCGGCACCGGCGGGGCTCCTCGACCCGGAGGCAGAGCTCGTGGAACTCGTGGTGCCGGACACTCCGGCCCCCTCGGCTCCTGCCTCGCCCTGTTCGGCCTCCGCCCGGGCCGGCGCGGGGGCAGGGGCGAAGCCGCTGTACTCCAGGGGCCGCACCAGGCGTCCCTGCCGTACCTCGGCCGCCGCCCCCTCGTCCACCACGGCGGCGTCCAGCGTCCGGTCCACCTCCACCGACGCCGCGGCCGACAGCCCCATGTCCTCCTTGACCAGCCGGCCGACCCGCTCGGCGACGGCGCCGCGCCGGCGCGCGACCTCGGCCAGCGCCTCCGCGTCGTGGGCGGCCCACGCCCGGCGCAGCTCCTCCCCCACCTCCAGCAGCTCGCGCAGATCGTCCGGGTGCTCGCGCGCGGCCCGGTTCACGGCCCACGCCGAGACCGTCGGCTTGCGCAGCCGCCCGATCTCGCGGGACAGCTTCGCGTCGCCCGCGTCCTTGGCCGCGCGGGCCTCGGCCTCGCGCGCGGCGGTGAACTCGGACGGCGGCAGCCCGTAGAGACGGTCGGCCACCTCGTCAAGATCCACACCAGTGAGATACCCCACATGCATGGGTTTGTAGCGCATAGTGGAGGCAAGGCCTGCCGAACGGAGTTCTCTCGTGTTCGAGCGATTCAGCGATCGTGCCCGGAAAGTGGTCGTCCTCGCCCAGGAAGAGGCGCGGATGCTGAACCACAACTACATCGGCACCGAGCACATCCTGCTCGGCCTCCTGCACGCCGGCGACGGCGACGACGTCGCGACGCGGGCCCTGGAGGGGTTCGGGGTCGAGCTGGGACCGACGCGGCGGTACGTCGAGCAGCAGGTGGGACGCGGCACCAAGGGCCCGCCGGGGCACATCCCGTTCACGCCGCGCGCCAAGAAGGTGCTGGAGCTCTCGCTGCGCGAGGCGCTGCAACTGCGCCACAACTACATCGGCACGGAGCACATCCTGCTCGGGCTCATCCGGGAGGCCGACGGGCTCGCGGCACAGGCGCTGCTGGACGCGGGGGTCGCGCTGGACCGGCTGCGCGAACGCGTGCTCGCGCTGGTCGCCGCGGGCCCGAGGGACAGGCCGGCCGAGCCGTACTACACGAGCGGCCCGACGCTGGTGGAGCGGCTGACGCGGATCGAGGAGAGCCTGGAGCGCATCGAACGCCATCTCGGCATCGCGCGCGGACCCGGCGACACCCCCGAACGCCCCGGCGACACCTCCGAACGCCCGCCCGCCGACACCAGCGAACGCCCACCCGGCGAGACAGCCGAACGCCCGCCCGGCGAACACCCGCCCGCGACCTCCGGAGAGCGCCCGGCCGAGGGTTCCGGCGAGCGCCCGGCCGAAGCCTCCGGGGAGCGTCCTCCCACCCGAGCTCCCGGAGGGCATCCCGCCGAAGCTCCCGGCGAGCGCCCGGCCGAGGCTGGCGGGGAGGACACCGGCGACGCTCCGCGCGAGGAAGGGTCAGCTTGAGACCATCGCGCCCACCGGCAGCCGCGACTCCAGCACCCCCGGGTCCTCGGTGTAGGTGATCGAGGCGCCGAGCGAGGCCATGAGGCGCCGCATCCGGACGTTGTCCGACAGCATGGTCGCCCGCACCTCGGCGTACCCGAGGTCGCGCGCCGCCCGGATCAGCGCCCTGGCCAGCGCCGCGCCCAAGCCGCGCCCCTGCCAGCCGTCCTCGACCAGGAAGGCCATCTCGGCGACGCCGGGGTCGGCGCCGAACATCAGGTTCGCCATGGCCACGACCTGCCCGTCGTGGCCCGCCACGAGCGAGTGGCCGCGGCTGCGGTCGCACAGCTTGTCGAACATGCGCGGCGGCAGCGCCGGCATCGAGGTGAAGTAGCGGAAGCGGCGCGCCTCCGGCGAGCACCGGTCGTGCAGGTCGCGCACGGCCTCGCGGTAGATCGAGGTGAGCGGCCGGATGACGACCTCCACGCCGTCGGCCAGCTTCACGGAGCGGTTCCCGGCGGGCTGCTCGGCCGGCGGCTGGGCCAGCCGGGCGAAGGAGGCGGCGCGGGCGGCCTCGGTCAGCGTGAACGGCAGCTCCGCGCGGCGCAGCCGTACCGCGCGGCGGGGCGCCACGGGCACGACGAGCTGGGTCGGGTCGGGAAGATCACTCACCGCCTCACCATAGATCCAGCGGGCGTCGTCCGCGCGCAGCAGCTCGGCCAGCAGCTCGGGCAGCCGCCACGGCATGGAGCGCAGCCGGGAGGCCAGCAGCAGGACCCGGGTCGGCTCGTCGGTCAGCTCGTGCGCGGTCGCCGGGACGACCTGGACCCGGCGTCCGCCGGCCGCCTCCAGGGCCTCGCGCACGGTCTCGGGGTGGGCGGGGATGTCGGCGACGAACTCGTCCACCGTGCCGTCGGCGTCGGACTGGACGCTCAGGCCCAGGATGTTGCCGCCCCGGTCGGCCAGGGCGGCGGCCAGCGAGGCGAGCCGTCCCGGCCGCTCGTCGACCGTGGTGCGGATGCGCAAGAATCCCATGGGCACCAGCATGCCGGGCCGCTGTTACACGGCCGCTAACGTGGCGTTTCATGTAGCAAGATATGCGCCTATGAACGCACATATCCCGGTTTCGCCGGGTTTGTTGAATCTTGCGAGGATCTACAGCGGCGTCCGCCCCATGGGGCGGCGCGGGAAGGGCGGAGAGGGCCGATGACGACGTTGTTCCGGGGCGGACGGGTCTTCACCGCGGCGGGCGGGTTCGCCGAGGCCGTGCTCGTGCGCGACGGGGTGATCGCCGCCGTCGGCGACGAGCGCGACCTCGCCCGCGAGGCGGGCCCGCACGAGACCGTGGACCTGAAGGGCGGGCTGCTGACGCCCGGGTTCATCGACGCGCACATCCACCCGGTGCAGGCCGGGCTGGAGCGCGCGAGGTGCGACCTGTCCGAGGTGTACGGACTCGACGCGTACCAGGCGAAGATCGCCGACTATGCCGCCAGAAATCCGGACAAGGAGTGGATCGACGGCGGCGGCTGGGACATGTCCGCCTTCCCCGGCGGTCTCCCCCACCGCACCCAGCTCGACGCCGACGGCCGCCCGGTCTACCTCATCCAGCGCGACCACCACGCGGCCTGGGTCAGCACCCGCGCCCTGGAACTGGCCGGCATCACCCGCGACACCCCCGACCCCGCCGACGGCCGCATCGAGCGCGACCCCGACGGCACGCCCAGCGGCGTCCTGCACGAGGGCGCCATGGACCTGGTCGGCCTGCTCACGCCGCGCCCCACCGCGGCCGACCAGGACGCCGCGCTCGACGACGCCCAGCGCCACCTGTTCTCCCTCGGCATCACCGGCTGGCAGGACGCGATCGTCGGCTCGTACGCGGGCTCGGACGACCAGCTCCCCACGTACCTGTCGGCGGCCCGCTCGGGCCGGCTGCGGGCCCGGGTGGTCGGCGCGCTGTGGTGGGACCGCACGCGCGGGGCCGACCAGATCGCCGACCTGGTCGAGCGCCGGCGCTCCGCGGAGGGCCTGGACCGGTTCGCCGCCACCTCGGTCAAGATCATGCAGGACGGCATCACCGAGAACTTCACCGCCGCCACCCTGGAGCCGTACTGCCTGTGCGGCGGCACGGGCCTGTCGTACGTGGACCCGGGCAAGCTCAAGGAGTACGTCGCCGAGCTGGACCGGCTCGGCTTCCAGGTGCACTTCCACGCCATCGGCGAGCGGGCGGTGCGCGAGACGCTCGACGCCTGCGAAGGCACCGACCCCGCCAACCGGCACCACATCGCGCACCTGCAGATCGTGGAGCCGTCGGACGTGCCGCGCTTCGCCCGGCTCGGCGTCACCGCCAACCTGCAGCCGCTGTGGGCCACCCACCACGCCCAGATGGACGAGCTGACCCTGCCCTACCTCGGCGAGCCGCGCTCGTCGTGGCAGTACCCGTTCGCCGACCTGCTGGCGCACGGCGCGCGCTTCTGCGCGGGCAGCGACTGGCCGGTCTCGGACGCCGACCCGCTGCAGGGCATGCACGTGGCGGTCAACCGCACCGAGCCGGGCGGCTCGGTGCACGCCGGGTACCCGACCGCGCAGACGCCGTTCCTGCCGGGGCAGCGGCTCGACCTGGCCACCGTCCTGACCGCGTACACGGCCGGGTCGGCCTGGATCAACCGCTCACCGGCCGGCGTGATCGAGCCGGGCCGCCCGGCGGACCTCGTCGTGCTCGACCGCGACCCGTTCGCGCTGCCCGCCGGGGAGATCTGGACGACCCGGGTGGCGCTGACGTTCGTGGACGGCGAGCCGGTGTACGAGCGGGCCGGCGCGTAGCCGGGCCGCCCGTACCCCACAGGACGACGCGAAGGGCCCCGGCGCCACCGCCGGGGCCCTTCGCGGCACGTCATGCCGCGCGGACGTGATGTCCCGCCGACCGTCCGGCGCACGCCGGAACGGGAACTACCAGGGGGACCTGTTGTTGCGCAGGCGCTCGAGCGCCTCCTCGAGGATGGCCTTGCCGTCCTTGTCGCTCCGGCGCTCCTTCACGTAGGCCAGGTGCGTCTTGTACGGCTCGTTCTTGGGCGGGGCAGGCGGGGCCTGCTCGTCCTGTCCTGCCGGGAGGCCGCAGCGCGGGCAGTCCCACATCTCGGGGACCGCCGCGTCACTGGCGAAGCTGGGGCGCGTCTCGTGCATGTTCGCGCACCAGAACGAGACCCGCACTCTCGGAGCTGCCTCGCCGCGCTCGGCCTCCCCCATCGGGCCGGCGCCGACACGGCTGCCACGGATCGCGTTGCCACTACCCACGGATGAACTCCTCGCTCGATCGCCCCGCGAGACACGGGGGGGAGAATCACTGTCACGCGCCAAACGCTCAGGGCTTCAGCAGGAGGCCCAGCGCGATGATGCAGACGAACCAGATCACGCCCGTGATGACCGTCAGCCGGTCAAGGTTGCGCTCCACCACGGACGAGCCGCCGAAGCTCGACGAGAAACCTCCGCCGAACATGTCGGACAGACCGCCACCCTTGCCCTTGTGGAGCAGCACCAGCAGGACCATGAGACAGCTCGCCAGGATGAGGGCGATGGAGATTCCGATTACCACGGTATGCCTGTTCCTTCAGTGCTCTGTGACGCGTGACGATTCAAACTTGCCTCTAGAGGGTACGACCTGGTGTCAAGTCGCGCCTCCGGAACAGCTCAGCTAGCCGGGCATATCGGTGAAACGGCAGATCTTGACGAACTCAGCGGCGTCGATGCTGGCGCCTCCCACGAGAGCGCCGTCGACGTCGGGCTGAGCCATGATGCCGGCGATGTTGCTCGACTTGACCGACCCTCCGTACAGGATACGGACAGCGGAGGCCACTTCGGCGTCGTACAGCTCAGCGAGTCGTCCGCGCAGGGCCGAACAGACCTCCTGCGCGTCCTCCGGCGTGGCCACCTCGCCGGTGCCGATCGCCCATACCGGCTCGTAGGCCACCACGATCGACTTGACCTGCTCGGCGGTGACCTTGCGCAGGTCGGCCTCAAGCTGCGCGAGGGTGTGCGCCACGTGCCCGCCGGCCTTGCGCACCTCCAGGCCCTCGCCCACGCACAGGATGGGGGTCAGCGAGTGGCGGTAGGCGGCCTGGACCTTGGCGTTGACCAGGTCGTCGTCCTCGTGGTGGTACTGACGCCGCTCGGAGTGGCCGATCACCGTGTAGGTGCAGCCGAGCTTGGCCAGCATCGCGCCGGAGATCTCGCCTGTGTAGGCGCCGGCGTCGTGCTGGGACACGTCCTGGGCGCCGTAGACGATGCGCAGCTTGTCGCCGTCGACCAGCGTCTGCACGCTGCGCAGGTCGGTGTACGGCGGCAGGACGGCGACCTCCACCTTGTCGAAGTCCTTGTCGCCGAGCGCGAAGGCGAGCTTCTGCACCAGGGCGATGGCCTCGAGGTGGTTGAGGTTCATCTTCCAGTTGCCGGCGATGAGCGGCTTGCGGCCGCCCGCTGCGGGGCGGTCTGCCTGTCGCGTCACTCCGCGTCCTCCAGGGCGGCGAGTCCGGGGAGGGTCTTGCCCTCCAGGTATTCGAGGCTGGCCCCGCCCCCCGTGGAGATGTGGGAGAAGCCGTCCTCGGGCAGGCCGAGCCGGCGCACGGCGGCCGCCGAGTCGCCGCCGCCGACCACGGTGAAGGCGTCGGAGGCGATCAGCGCCTCCGCCACGGCGCGGGTGCCGCCCGCGAACGCGTCGAACTCGAACACGCCCATCGGGCCGTTCCAGAAGACGGTGCGGGCGTCGGCCAGCTTGGCCGCGAACAGCTCGCGGGTCTTCGGGCCGATGTCGAGCCCCTGCCGGTCGGCCGGGATCGCGCTCGCCTCGACCACGTCGTACGGCGCGTCCTTGCCGAACTCGGTGGCCGCCAGCACGTCGACCGGCAGCACCAGCTCGACGCCGCGCTCGGCGGCCTGGTCGAGGAAGCCGCGCACCTGGTCGAGCTGGTCCTCCTGCAGCAGCGACTGACCCACCTCGTGACCCTGGGCCTTGAGGAAGGTGTAGGCCATGCCGCCGCCGACGAGCAGCCGGTCGACCTTGGTGAGCAGGCTCGCGATGACGCCGAGCTTGTCGGACACCTTCGCGCCGCCCAGCACCACGACGTACGGTCGCTCGGGGTGCTCGCTCAGGCGCCTGAGCACCTCGACCTCGGCCACGACCAGCCCGCCCGCCGCGTGCGGCAGGAGCTTGGGCACGTCGTAGACGCTGGCGTGCTTGCGGTGGACGGCGCCGAAGCCGTCGCCCACGTACAGCTCGGCCAGGCCGGCCAGCTTCTCGGCGAACTCCCGGCGCGCCTGGTCGTCCTTGGACTCCTCGCCCGGCTCGTAGCGGAGGTTCTCCAGGAGGGCCACCTGGCCGTCCTGGAGCCCCGCGACGGCGGCCTGGGCGCTGTCGCCGACCACGTCGGTGGCGAAGGCGACGTCCTGGCCGAGCAGCTCGCCGAGGCGCGCGGCCACCGGCCTCAGCGAGTACTTCGGCTCGGGCTTGCCCTTGGGCCGGCCGAGGTGGGCGCAGACGACGACCTTCGCGCCGCGCCCGGTCAGGGCCTGGATCGTCGGAACCGACGCTCTGATGCGGCCGTCGTCGGTGATCGTCTCACCGTCGAGGGGGACGTTCAGGTCGGCGCGCACGAGCACGCGCCGGCCCTTCACGTCGAGATCGTCGATCGTGCGCAACTGTGCTCCTTCCGCCGAGCGGGGCTCGGACGGTCCAAGGTGATGGATGTCTCGCTCGGCGCGGGCCCCTCAGAGGCCGGCGCGACCCGTCAGAGGCGCGCCCGACCTCGCCGGGAGGTGCGCCCGGCCCGTCAGAGGTCGGCGCCGACCAGCTCGATGAGGTCGGCCAGGCGGTTGGAGTAACCCCACTCGTTGTCGTACCAGCCGACGACCTTGACCTGGTTGCCGATCACCTTGGTGAGGCCGGCGTCGAAGATGCAGGAGGCCGGGTCGGTGACGATGTCGGAGGAGACGATCTCGTCCTCGGTGTAGGTGAGGATGCCCTTGAGCGGGCCCTCGGCGGCGGCCTTGAGCGCGGCGTTGACCTCCTCGACGGTGACGTCGCGGCTGACGTCGACGGTCAGGTCGGTGGCCGAGCCGGTGGGGATCGGCACGCGCATCGCGAAGCCGTCGAGCTTGCCCTTCAGCTCGGGCAGCACGAGGCCGATGGCCTTGGCGGCACCGGTGGAGGTGGGCACCACGTTGAGGGCGGCGGCGCGGGCGCGGCGCAGGTCCTTGTGCGGGCCGTCCTGGAGGTTCTGGTCCTGCGTGTAGGCGTGGATGGTGGTCATCAGACCCTTCTCGATGGTGAAGGTGTCGTGGATGACCTTGGCCAGCGGGGCCAGGCAGTTGGTGGTGCAGGACGCGTTGGAGATGATCGTGTGGCTGGCCGGGTCGTAGGAGTCGTGGTTGACGCCCATGACGATGGTGACGTCCTCGTTCTTGGCCGGGGCCGAGATGATGACCTTCTTCGCGCCGTTGTCGGCGTGCACCTTGGCCTTGGCGGCGTCGGTGAACAGGCCGGTCGACTCGAGGACGACGTCCACCCCGAGGTCGCCCCACGGCAGCTTGGCCGGGTCGCGCTCCTCGAAGACCTTGATGGCCTTGCCGTCGACGGTGATCTCGTCGCTGGTCGCCTTCACCTCGTACGGCAGGCGGCCCAGGATGCTGTCGTACTTCAGCAGGTGGGCGAGCGTCGCGTTGTCGGTCAGGTCGTTGACCGCAACGATCTCGATGTCCTTGCCGCTGGCGGCGACCGCGCGCCAGAAGTTGCGACCGATGCGGCCGAAGCCGTTGACGCCTACGCGGATGCTCACGGAAACCGATCTCCTCGTACGTGATGCGGGCTGAAACCTCAACGCCCAAGCCTATCGGACCCAAATTGGTTTAGACCACTGCAACCCCCGCCCTGCGTATCACCATTCCGGAGGCGTAATTTGTAGCGTTCGAGTAAAGTGCCCGACTCATCGGAGTAAATTCCGGCATTCTCTGGGGGCTGAGATGTCACACCGCAGGTCCGGCCTGCTGTCCGGCCTGATCGTGGGCTTCGTCGCGATGCTGATAGGAGTCGCGGGATATGCGGCCATGGTGGCCTACTCCAACCGTCTGCCGTACGACGTGCGCTGGTTCGCGGGCAACCCGGGGCTTGTCTTTCCCGTCGCCTGCTGTCTGCTGGCCGGGCTGATCCTGGGCCTGGCCGTGTGGGTGGTCCGGCCGCGCAGCCTGCTCCTGCCTTGGGTCGTGCTGCTGTACGCCTTCGGGGTGCGCGCGGGGGGCGACGTCGCGGGCATCGTGGTCTGGGCCGTCGACAAGGGGTTCCCCCTGGCGACGTGGTTCCCCGACAACGTCGACCGCATCGCGCAGGGCGTGTGGACGGCCATGCGGACGTCCTGGCAGTTCTGGGCCGCGGTGGGCGCCGCCGCCGTGCCGGCGTTCCTGCTGACCGTCGTACGGGTCGCGCGGGTGCGCCGCCGGTGGCGGGCCGAGGCGGGCGTGGTGACCCACCGCGGGCGCGACGGCGGGGAGCAGGCGACGGACGCGATGGAGGCCGAACCCGAGTACCGGGCGCCGTTCGAGCCGCTCCAGCCGCCCAAGGCCACACCAGCCGCCCCGACGGCCAACCTCTTCGCACCCCGCGAACCGGGCCAGAGCTGACGCCTGACCCGACGGGGCCTTACCGGCCCGCCCGCTGACCCCTGCGGCCCGGGCCGCAGGGGTCACTCCGCCGCCTGGACCGCTGAAGCCCGGGCCCCGCTGAACGCGTCCGGGGCGGTCACGCACGCAGACGGAGCACGTACACGCCCGGCCCGCGCGCAGGAGACGCCGCACACACAGGCAGGACCCGGCGCACACACCATCCGCGCGCAGGAGAGCCGCCGCACACTCAAACAGAGCCCGGGCGCACACTGCCCGCAAGCACCCCGAACACCCCCACCACCAGCGCACCTGGACGCACGGACGCCCCAACGCGCACACAGCCGGCGGGACGCCGAGGGGTCAGGGCACGGGCGAAGCCAGTCCAGGGCTCCGGCCAGGTCAGGGTGCGAGCATGTCGACCGTGAGGTTGGCCTCCGTGTTGGGGATGCCGAGGTCGGAGGCGCGCTTGTCGGCCATGGCGAGCAGCCGCCGGATGCGGCCGGCGATCGCGTCCTTGGTCAGCGGCGGGTCGGCGATCTGCCCCAGTTCCTCAAGGGACGCCTGCTTGTGCTCCACCCGCAGTCGTCCGGCCACCACCAGGTGGTCCGGCGCCTCGTCGCCGAGGATCTCCAGCGCCCGCTGCACCCGCGCCCCGGCGGCCACGGCGGCGCGGGCCGAGCGCCGGAGGTTGGCGTCGTCGAAGTTGGCCAGCCGGTTGGCGGTGGCGCGCACCTCCCGGCGCATGCGGCGCTCCTCCCAGGCCAGCACGCTGTCGTGCGCGCCGAGCCGGGTGAGCAGGGCGCTGATGGCGTCGCCGTCGCGGACCACGACCCGGTCGACGCCGCGCACCTCGCGCGCCTTGGCGTGGATCTTCAGCCGCCGCGCCGAGCCGACGAGCGCCAGCGCCGCCTCCGGACCCGGGCAGGTGACCTCGAGCGACATGGAACGGCCGGGCTCGGTCAGCGAGCCGTGCGCCAGGAACGCCCCCCGCCAGGCGGCCTCGGCGTCGCAGGCCGCCCCCGCGACGACCTGGCGGGGCAGCCCGCGCACGGGCCGCCCGTGGTTGTCGATGAGGCCCGTCTGCCGGGCGAGCGCCTCACCGTCGCGGTAGACGCGTACGACGTAGCGCGACCCCTTGCGCAGGCCGGCCGGCGCGAGGACGAGAACCTCCGCCTTGTGGCCGAACACCTCGCCGATGTCCTTGATCAGCCGTCGCGCGGTGGCGTTGGTGTCGAGCTCCGCCTCGATCACGATGCGCCCGCCCACCAGGTGCAGACCGCTCGCGAACCGCAGCAGCGTCGAGACCTCGGCCTTGCGGCAGCAGGGCTTCAGCACCGGTAGTCGGCTCAGCTCGTCCTTGACCACACCCGTCATCGCCATAAGCGTTAGTCCTCCCCCATTCAGACCGGCTCCCAGCAGTCTCTCGCACCTTCGCACCGCGCCGACCAGGATCAACGCTTCTGGAGGAAAATCTCGTCCAGGACGGAGGCAAGACGTCGTGGGTCGTGCCGGGGCGAGCCGTCGGCGGCGGCCACGTCGGCCAGCACCGTACGCCCGCCGAGCGCGGCCGCCGCCTTCTCCAGCGCGTCGAGGTCGTCGACCACGCCGGTGTCGGCCAGGATCACGTCGACCGTCAGGTCGGGCGCGTGCTGCCGGAGCACCTCCAGGTGCTGCTGGGGGGAGAAGTCGTCGGTCTCGCCGGCCTGCGGGGCGAGGTTGAGCGTGACCAGCCGCCTGGCCCGGGTCTCGTGCAGGGCCCTGGCGAGCTCGGGCACCTTGAGGTGCGGCAGCACGCTGGTGAACCACGATCCGGGCCCGAACACCACCCAGTCGGCCTCCAGCACCGCCTCGATCGCCTCGGGCCGGGCCGGCGGGTCCTCGGGGATGAGGGAGACGGCCTGCACGCGACCGGGGGTCAGGGCGCACGCCACCTGGCCGCGCACGGTGGAGATGACGCCGTCGAGCTCCACCTCGGCCACGATGTCGAGCGGCACGGACGCCATGGGCAGCACGCGGCCCTGCGCGCCGAGCAGCCGTCCCACCCAGTCGAGACCGGCCACGGGGTCGCCCAGGAGCTCCCAGAGCGCGACGATGAGCAGGTTGCCGACGGCGTGGCCGTGCAGCTCGCCCTCGCTGCGGAAGCGATGCTGGACGACCTCGCTCCAGGTGATGCCCCACTCGTCGTCGCCGCACAGCGCCGCCAGCGCCATGCGCAGGTCGCCCGGCGGGAGCACGCCGAGCTCGCGGCGCAGCCGGCCGCTGGAGCCGCCGTCGTCGGCCACGGTGACGACGGCCGTGAGCGCGTCGGTCACCGACCGCAGGGCCGACAGGGAGGCGTACAGGCCGTGCCCGCCGCCGAGGGCCACGACGCGCGGCCCCCGCGGTCGCGTCCCGCCCTCCGGCGAGAGGGCCGCGGACGGCATGACGGGCACGACGCCCGGGCCCGGCGATCCCGACGAAGACGACCCCGACGAAGCCGACCCTGACGAAAGCGACCCTGAGGGCGAACCCCCTGCGGAGGGCCGGTCTACGGGCGGCGTGACGTCGTCGGACGGCCGCCCGGCAGGCGGCCGGGTGCCTGTGGACGGGGGCGGCGCGAAGGACGCGCTCCGGTCCTGGTGGTCATGGGTCACTCCCGCCCCACATCCCGGTGGCTCACCTGGACCTCCATCCCGCGGTCGCGCAGGCGGCCGGCGACCTGCTCGGCCATCGCGACGCTGCGGTGCTTGCCGCCCGTGCAGCCCACCGCCAGCGTCGCATAGCTCTTGCCCTCGCGGGCATAGCCGGCCGCGACCACCTTCAGGACCTCCTCGTACGCGTCGAGGAACTCCTTGGCGCCCGGCTGCCCCAGCACGTACTCGCGCACCGGCGTGTCGAGGCCGTTCATCGGCCGCAGCTCGGGCACCCAGTGGGGGTTGGGCAGGAACCGGCAGTCGACCACGAGGTCGGCGTCGACCGGCAGGCCGTACTTGAAGCCGAAGGACACCACGTTGACCCGCAGCCCGGGACGGTCCTCGCCGCCGAAGTAGGCGACGATCTTGTTGCGGAGTTCGTGGACGTTGTGGGAGGAGGTGTCGATGACCAGGTCGGCGTTGGCCCGCACCTCGCGCAGGATGCCGCGCTCGCGGGCGATGCCGTCGACGAGCCGGCCGTCGCCCTGGAGCGGGTGGGGGCGGCGGACGTTCTCGAAGCGGCGCACCAGCTCCTCGTCGCTGGCCTCCAGGAACACCACGCGCACCCGCACGCCGCGGCCCTCGAGCTCCTCGATGGCGGCGTTGAGGTCGGTGGTGAAGGCGAGGCTGCGCACGTCGACCACGGCCGCGACCTTGTCGGCCGCCAGCTTGACCTTGCCGGCCTCCTCGGCCATGGCGAACAGCAGGCCGGGCGGCAGGTTGTCGATGACGAACCAGCCGAGGTCCTCCAGGGCCTTGGCGGCGGTGCTGCGTCCCGCCCCGGACATGCCGGTGACGATGACGAACGCCGGATCCCGGCTGTCGTCGCGGTCGCCCTGCACCGCGGCGGCGGCAGCGGCGGCCACGACCGCTGCCGCGCCCTCGCCCGCCTCGCCCTCCGGCGCGGCGCTGCGCTTGTCGTTGTCTTCGGCGGCGCTCATCGTCTCACTCCGTTCGGCCGCTCGGTCGGTCAGGTCCGGCGGCTTCGCCCGAGACCGCGACGGCGACGCCGCCCGCGGCTCCCGCCTCGACGGGGGCGTCGGCACCGCCCGCGGCTCCCGCCTCGACAGGGTCGTCGGCGCCGCTCGGGCCGCCCGCGCCGGCGGCCGGCTGTGCGGGCGCCGCCTCGCTGGTGGTCACGGTTGACTCCCCTTTCAGCGTCGACGCGATCACCTCCGCGGTCGACCGGCCGATGCCGGGGACCTCGCAGATCTCCGCCACGGTGGCCTCGCGAAGCCGTTTCACGGAGCCGAAGTGCTTGAGCAGCGCCTGCCTCCGCGCCGGGCCGAGACCGGGCACGCCGTCGAGCGCGCTCTCCTTCACGGTCTTGGACCTCTTGGACCGATGGTAGGTGATGGCGAACCGATGCGCCTCGTCACGCACCCGTTGCAGCAGGTAGAGGCCCTCGCTGGAGCGCGGCATGATCACCGGCTGGTCGTCGCCGGGCAGCCACACCTCCTCCAGCCGCTTGGCCAGGCCGCACACGGCGACGTCGTCGATGCCGAGCTCGTCGAGCGCCCGCTGGGCGGCCGCGGCCTGCGGGCCGGCGCCGTCGACGACGACGAGGTTGGGCGGGTAGGCGAACTTGCGCGGCTTGCCGGTCTCGGGGTCGATGAGCCCCTGGGCCTCGTCGTCGGCGGCCAGCTCGCCGGTGGCCGAGCGTTCCTCCAGGTAGCGGCGGAACCGGCGGTTGATCACCTCGTAGATCGAGGCGACGTCGCCCTCCTTGGTCTTGACGGCGAAGCGGCGGTACTCGCTCTTGCGGGCCAGGCCGTCCTCGAAGACGACCATGGAGGCCACGACGTTCTCGCCCTGGAGGTGGGAGACGTCGTAGCACTCGACGCGCAGGGGCGCCTGGTCGAGGTCGAGCGCGTCGGCGATCTCCTGCAGCGCCTTGCTGCGGATGGTCAGGTCGCTGGCGCGGCGGATCTTGTGCTGGGCCAGCGACTCCATGGCGTTGCGGCCGACGGTCTCCATCAGCGCCTTCTTGTCGCCGCGCTGCGGCACCCGCACCTCGACCCGGGCGCGGCGCTGCTCGGACAGCAGCTCGGCGACCGCCGCCGCGTCGGGCGGCAGCTCGGGCACGAGCACCTCGCGGGGCATCGACTCGGGGCTCGCCTCGCCGTACATCTGGAGCAGGAACTGCTCGACCAGCTCGCCGGGCGTGGTCTCCTCGACCTTGTCGACGACCCAGCCGCGCTGGCCGCGGATGCGGCCAGCGCGCACGTAGAAGACCTGGACGGCGGCTTCGAGCGGGTCCTCGGCCAGGGCGATGACGTCGGCGTCGGTGCCCTCGCCGAGCACGACCGCCTGCTTCTCCAGGGCGCGCTGGAGCGCCTGGATGTCGTCGCGCAGCCGGGCGGCGCGCTCGTACTCCTGCTCGGCGGCGGCGTCGCGCATCTCCTTCTCCAGCCGCTTGATGAAGCGGCTGGTGTTGCCGGCCATGAAGTCGCAGAAGTCCTCGGCGAGCTCGCGGTGCTCCTGCGGGGTGACGCGGCCGACGCACGGCGCGGAGCACTTGTCGATGTAGCCGAGCAGGCAGGGCCGGCCTATCTGCCCGGCCCGCTTGAACACCCCGGCGCTGCACGTGCGCACCGGGAAGACCCGCAGGAGCAGGTCGACGGTCTCGCGGATGGCCCAGGCGTGGGAGTAGGGGCCGAAGTAGCGGGTGCCCTTGCGCTTGGCGCCGCGCATCACCTGCACGCGCGGGAAGTCCTCGCCCATGGTGACGGCGAGGTAGGGATAGGACTTGTCGTCGCGGTACTTGACGTTGAAGCGGGGGTCGAACTCCTTGATCCAGGAGTATTCGAGCTGCAGCGCCTCGACCTCGGTGCCGACGACGGTCCAGTCGACGTCGGCCGCCGTGGTCAGCATCGACTGGGTGCGGGGGTGCAGGGCGGAGAAGTCGGCGAAGTACGAGTTGAGCCGCTGCCGCAGGCTCTTGGCCTTGCCGACGTAGATCACCCGGCCGTGCGCGTCCCTGAACCGGTAGACCCCCGGTGACTCGGGGATGGACCCGGGCCGGGGCCGGAAGCTCAAGGAGGTGCCCGCTGATCTCGCCACGTTCACAGACTAACGGCCCCCACCGACAACCCCCGCCGCCTCATACCCGGGACGGAGGGCATGGTCGTGGCCCCGCACAGGCGCCTCGCGGGTGTGGCGTGGGCCCGGCGAGGGACCTGTGCGGGGCCGTACGGAATGGCCGCGATGCCTAGGCCAGGGTGATCTGGTCGCCCTCCACCTTGATCTGCTTCTCCGGAAGCGGCTGGTCGGCCGGCCCGCCGGCGACCGCGCCGTCCTGGATCTTGAACTTGCTGCCGTGGCACGGGCAGTCGATCGTCCCGTCGGCCACCTTGGCGACCAGACATCCCTTGTGGGTGCAGATCGCGCTGAAGGCCTTGAACTGCCCGGCCGCGGGCTGGACCACCACGATCTTCTGCTCCTTGAAGATCGTGCCGCCGCCCACCGGGATGTCGCCCGTCTTGGCCAGGGCGCCGCCCGCGGACGAGCCGGTGCTCTCGGCGCTCGGCGCGCCGGACCCGCTCGTGGACTGTCCCGGGGACTCGGTGGCGGTGGTCGTGCCGCTCTCACCGCCGCCACAGGCGGTCAGCGCCAGCGAGAGGCCACCCACGCCCACGCCCGCGATCACCGCCCTGCGGCTCTGAAGGTCGTCTGCCATACGTCTCACCTAACCGCACTCAGGTGAGAAAAGCATGAAAGTTGAATCAGACGAGCATGATCTTGTCGCCGTCCACCTTGATCTTCTTCTCGGCGAGCGGCTGGTCGGCGGGCCCGGCGGCCACGGAGCCGTCGTCGATCTTGAACTTGCTGCCGTGGCAGGGACAGTTGATCGTGCCGTTCGAGACGCTGGCCACCGTGCACCCCGCATGGGTGCAGACCGCCGTGAACGCCCTGAACTCCCCGTCCGCCGGCTGCGTGACGACGATCTTCTGGCTCTCGAAGACCTTGCCGCCGCCGGAGGGGATGTCGGAGGTGTCGGCGAGCGCCTTGCCGCCGCCCGACGCGGACTTCTTCTTCGGCGCCGCGGACGACTCCTCGGCCTGCGGCTCGTCGGCCGGAGACTCCTCGGCCGTGGCCTCCTCCGTGACGGGAGGGAGGCTGCCCTGGGTGGCCGGGTCGCCGTAGCTGGCGCAGGCGGTCAGGACCGCGGCCAGCCCGGCGCCGCCGGCTCCCAGCACAACGGCCCTGCGCGTCGTATCCGTCATGGTGCGTTCCTCCAGGTTCGGGTCTCAATCCCAGGTACGCCGGCGCCCGCCGACCGGTTCAGCGTCGCGCGCGCCGATCCGGAGAACCACGCACAATTACCGGTTCGCCCGCCTGTCCCGCCCGGTGTCACACGACGACGACGCCGTCACCCACCACCTTCACCTGGTACGCCGTGAGCGGGGCCGTGGCCGGGCCCTTGAGGCACTTGCCGCTGTCGGCGGCGAACTCGCTGCCGTGGCAGGGGCAGGTCATGACCGAGTCCCGCGGGGAGCCGACGGCGCAGCCGCGATGGGGACAGATGGCGCTGAACGCCTTGAACACGCCCTCGGCGGGCTGGGTCACCATGATCTTCCACTGCTCGACGAAGGTGCCGCCGCCGACCGGCACGTCCGCCGTCTTCGCGAGGACCTGCCCTTTGACGCTCTGGACGGGGGCGGTCTCCTGGCCCCCGGCGCCGCAGCCGGCGACCGCCAGCCCGCACACGGCCGCGCCCGCGATACCGAGGGCCTCGCGCCGCCCGACCCCCCGGGCGTCTCCCGGCCCCTCCTCGATCGCGGGCATGGCGAAGCCCCGCTCCGAACCCCTCATGTACTGCCGACCCTTCCGCGTCGCCGCTGACCCCCTGCAGGTCAGGTCCTCCAGACCGGTCATCACTGTAGGGGCGGTGACCTCCGGTCCGGTCAGCGGGTGGTGCGTGATCGGTCAGCGGGGCGGGCGATGCTGCCGCCATGACCGCTCTCACCGGTTCGCCCGAACCCTCCCCCACCTCATCCCTGTCCCCTCACCCGGCCGCCGCGGAGCCGCCGGCCGCACGGCCGTCGCCGCCCGCACGGCCGGGACCGCCCGGACGGCCGGGACCGCCCGGACGGGCGCGTCCGCGCTGGTGGCGGCGGCCGTGGGTGGCGCCGCTGGCCGTGGTGGCGGTGGCGTTCGTGGCCTTCTCGCTGCCGCCGTACGTCTCGCTCGACCCGGCGCGCTCGCGCGTGCCCGCCCCGGCGTTCTTCCCTCCGCACTACGTGGTGCTGTCGCTGCACGTGGTGTTCGGCTCGGTGGCGATGCTGACGGGCTGCCTGCAGGTCTGGCCGTGGTTCCGCGAGCGTCATCCCCGGGCGCACCGGCTCGTCGGCCGTGTGTACGTGCTCGGCGGCTGCCTGCCGGCCGGGCTGCTGGGCCTGGTGGTCGGCCTGGTCACCCCGTTCGGGCACGTCATCCGGGCCAGCAACGTGCTGCTGGCGCTGCTGTGGCTGGGCTGCACGATCGCCGGATGGCGGGCGGCCCGGCGGCGCGGCTTCGTGGAGCACCGCCGGTGGATGGTGCGCAGCTTCGCCCTCACCATGTCGATCATCACCAACCGCATCCACACGGCGGTGCTCCTCGTGCTCCTGGAGCCGGAGCTGATGACGACGTACCACGGGGACCGGGCGCTGCTCACGCAGACGGCCGCCGGGCTGGGCGGCTGGCTCGGCTGGGTGCTGCCGCTGCTGGCGGCGGAGTGGTGGCTGGAGCGCGGCGACGCCAGGCGGCGGGCCCGCCGCCGCGCCGCCACGCGCACACCCGCCTCGCCGGTCGGCTAGAGCTGGAGGATCTTGCGCAGGAAGCGGCCGGTGTGGCTCTCCTCGACCACGGCGACCTCCTCGGGCGTGCCCGCGGCGACGAGGGTGCCGCCCCGGGAGCCGCCCTCCGGCCCCATGTCGATGATCCAGTCGGCGGTCTTGATGACGTCGAGGTTGTGCTCGATGACGATCACCGTGTTGCCGCCGTCGACCAGCCGGCCGAGGACGCCGAGGAGCCGGCGGATGTCCTCGAAGTGCAGGCCGGTGGTCGGCTCGTCGAGCACGTAGATCGTCCGCCCGGTCTGCCGGCGCTGGAGCTCGGAGGCGAGCTTGACCCGCTGCGCCTCGCCGCCGGACAGCGTGGTGGCGGGCTGGCCGAGCCGGACGTAGCCGAGGCCGACGTCGTGCAGCGTCTGCAGGTGCCGCTTGATCGCCGGGATCGCGTCGAAGAAGGCCAGGGCCTCCTCGATCGGCATGTCGAGGACCTCGGAGATGGTCTTGCCCTTGTAGTGGACCTCCAGCGTCTCCCGGTTGTAGCGGGCGCCGTGGCAGACCTCGCAGGGGACGTAGACGTCGGGCAGGAAGTTCATCTCGATCTTGATGGTGCCGTCGCCCGCGCACGCCTCGCACCGGCCGCCCTTGACGTTGAAGCTGAAGCGGCCCGGCTGGTAGCCGCGGACCTTCGCCTCGGTGGTGGCCGCGAACAGCTTGCGGACGTGGTCGAAGACGCCGGTGTAGGTGGCCGGGTTGGAGCGCGGGGTGCGCCCGATCGGCGACTGGTCGACGTGGACGACCTTGTCGACGTGGTCCATGCCGTTGATGCGGGAGTGGCGGCCGGGCAC
The DNA here is from genome assembly GCF_024172185.1 of Nonomuraea roseoviolacea subsp. carminata. GTDB lineage: Bacteria > Actinomycetota > Actinomycetes > Streptosporangiales > Streptosporangiaceae > Nonomuraea > Nonomuraea roseoviolacea. Next base: position 7,453,987 of record NZ_JAMZEC010000001.1, on the reverse strand, counting down.
CGTGCGCGCGCCGTGCAGCTCCTTGGCCAGGGCGGCGTACAGGATGTCGTTGACCAGCGTCGACTTCCCCGACCCGGACACGCCGGTGACGGCGGTGAACAGGCCGAGGGGGAAGTCGATGTCGACGCCCTTGAGGTTGTGCTCGCGCGCGCCCTTGACCGTGATCTGCCGCTTGCGGTCGCGCTTGCGGCGCTTGGCCGGGATGGTGATGCTCCTGCGGCCGGACAGGTACTGGCCGGTCAGCGACTCCTCGCTGGCCAGCAGCTCGGGCACGGTGCCGGAGACGACGACCTGGCCGCCGTGCTCGCCCGCGCCGGGGCCGATGTCGACGACCCAGTCGGCGGCGGCGATGGTGTCCTCGTCGTGCTCGACCACGATCAGGGTGTTCCCCATGTCGCGCAGCCGGATCAGGGTGTCGAGCAGGCGCATGTTGTCGCGCTGATGCAGGCCGATCGACGGCTCGTCCAGGACGTACAGGACGCCGACCAGGCCGGAGCCGATCTGCGTGGCCAGCCGGATGCGCTGCGCCTCGCCGCCCGCCAGGGTGGCGGCGGCGCGGTCCATGGTGAGGTAGTCGAGGCCGACGTCGAGCAGGAAGCCCAGACGGGCGTTGATCTCCTTGACCACCCGCTCGGCGATCTGCATGTCGCGGTCGGACAGCGTGAGCTCCGACAGGAACGCCGCGCACTCGCCGATCGACATGGCCGACACCTCGGCGATCGAGCGGCCGGACACGGTGACGGACAGCGAGACCGGCTTGAGGCGGGTGCCCCGGCAGGCGGGACAGGGGATCTCCCGCATGTAGCCCTCGAACCGCTCGCGCGTCGCGTCGCTCTCGGCCTCGGCGTGCCGGCGCTGCACCCACGGGATGACGCCCTCGTAGGTGGTGTAGTAGGAGCGCTGGCGTCCGTAACGGTTGCTGTAGCGGACGTGGACCTGCTCGTCGTGGCCGGACAGCAGCGCCTTCTGCGCCTTCTTCGGCAGCTTCTCCCAGGCGGTGTCGAGCGTGAAGCCCATGGTGTGGCCGAGCGCCTCGACCAGCCGGACGAAGTACTCGCTGGTGTGGCCGCCGGACCAGGGGTGCAGGGCGCCCTCGCGCAGCGTGCGCTCGGGGTCGGGGACGACCAGCTCGGGGTCGACCTCCATCTTGGTGCCGAGGCCGGTGCACTCGGGGCAGGCGCCGAACGGGGAGTTGAAGGAGAACGAGCGCGGCTCCAGCTCCTCGAACGACAGGTCGTCGTAGGGGCAGTAGAGGTGCTCGGAGTAGAACCGCTCGCGGTTGGGGTCGTCGTCGGGCAGGTCGACGAAGTCGAGGGTGATCGTGCCGCCAGACAGCTGCAGGGCGGTCTCGACGGAGTCGGTGAGCCGGCGCCGCGCCGACTCCTTGACCGACAGGCGGTCGACGATGACCTCGATGTCGTGCTTCTCGTACTTCTTCAGCGTCGGCGGCTCCTCCAGGCGCACCACCGTGCCGTCGACGCGGGCGCGGGCGAAGCCCTTGGTCTGCAGCTCGCGGAACAGCTCGGTGTACTCGCCCTTGCGGCCGCGGATGACGGGGGCGAGCACCTGGAAGCGGGTGCCCTCCTCCAGGTCCATGACCCGGTCGACGATCTGCTGCGGCATCTGCCGGGCGATCGGGCGGGAGCAGACCGGGCAGTGCGGCTTGCCGATGCGCGCCCACAGCAGCCGCAGGTAGTCGTAGACCTCGGTGATGGTGCCGACCGTGGAGCGGGGGTTCTTGCTGGTGGCCTTCTGGTCGATCGACACCGCCGGCGACAGGCCCTCGATGAAGTCGACGTCGGGCTTGTCCATCTGGCCGAGGAACTGGCGGGCGTAGGCCGAGAGGGACTCGACGTAGCGCCGCTGGCCCTCGGCGAAGATCGTGTCGAAGGCGAGGCTCGACTTGCCCGAACCGGACAGGCCGGTGAAGACGATCAGAGAGTCTCGCGGGAGGTCCAGCGAGACGTCTTTGAGGTTGTGTTCGCGCGCACCACGCACGAGGAGGCGGTCTGCCACAGCGATCCCGATGTCAAGAAGGCGGATAGGTCCACGGGGATGGTAGACGGGGGCACCGACAATTTCGGCGGGCCGTATGCCGCCCCCCCGAAAATCCGTCCCTCTCAGAGTACGGCCTGCCCGCTCGCGACAGGAGGCCTTCCCAGGTCGGCCTCCCTCACGGCTGGGGGCCTTCCGGGGACGGCCTCGCTCGCGGCAGGAGACCTTCCCACATCAACGCCATGACCTGCCCTTTTATGCCCGCCGCCGGCCCTCGACCCCGCAGATGCTGAAATATCTGGCATGACGGTTGTTGCGACTTTACGGGCTGAGCTGGCCTCGGCCACCTCGGCTCTCCTCGGCACCGCGGCGGCGCTGCGCGACGACGACCTCGCCGCACCCTCCCGCCTGCCCGGCTGGACCCGCGGCCACGTCCTCACCCACGTGGCCCGCAACGCCGACAGCCTCGTCAACCTCCTGACCTGGGCCAGGACCGGCGTGCGGGTCCCGCAGTACACGAATGGCGCCGCCCGCGACGCGGAGATCGAGGCCGGCGCCCGCCGCCCGGCGGCCGAGCAGCTCGCCGACCTGCGGGAGAGCTCGGCGCGGCTGGACGCGCTCGTCGAGCGGATGCCGCCGGAGGCGTGGGGCTCGCCGGTGGAGGCGTTGCGCCCGCCGCCGCACCCGGCCTGGTACGTCCTGGTCAGGCGGCTGCGCGAGCTCGGCATGCACCACGTGGACCTCGGCGCGGGGTACGGCCCCGCCGACTGGCCGGAGCGGTTCGTCCTGCGGGAGCTGCGCGACTGCCTGCGGTGCTGGCCGTACGGGGAGAGCACGGTGGGCGGCATCCGCCTCCTGGACGTGCCGGACGACGGGACGCTCCCGGCGTTCTGCCGCGATCTCGGCGCGGGGCCGGTCGTGGCGGGCCGTCCGGCGGACATGCTGGCCTGGCTCACCGGCAGATCAGCGGGTGAGGGGGTTAGGGTGGTGCTGGAGGGGCAGTCGTCCGTGCCCGGCCCGGCGGGCCCGGAACTTCCCGCGGCGCCGCCGTGGCTGACCATGCCCGCTCCGGCTGACCTGCCCGCGACGCCCCCGGAGGACTACCCATGACGTACACAGGCGACGTCCAGGTCGGCGGCCCTGCCGACGTGCGCGAGCTGCCGAAGCTGACGATCGGCAAGCTCGCCGTCGGACCGTACGACAACAACGCCTACCTGCTGCGCTGCAACGAGACCGGCGACGGGGTGCTCATCGACGCGGCGGCCGAGGCCGACCGGCTGCTCGCGCTGATCGCCGACCAACCGCTCAGCGCCATCGTCACCACCCACCAGCACGGCGACCACTGGCAGGCCCTGGAGCAGGTGGCCAAGGTGACGGGCGCGCAGACGATCGCCCATCCGCTCGACGCGCCCGCGCTGCCCGTGCCGGTGGACCGCGAGGTCGAGCACGGCGACCGGATCACGGTCGGCGTGGTGACGCTGGAGGTGATCCACCTGCGCGGCCACACGCCCGGCTCGATCGCGCTGCTGTACGACGGCGGCGGCGACGACAAGCACCTGTTCACCGGCGACTCGCTGTTCCCGGGCGGCGTGGGCAACACGTGGAACGACCCCGAGCGCTTCGAGCAGCTCTACGCCGACGTGGTGGAGCGGATCTTCGACCGGCTGCCCGACGAGACGTGGATCTACCCGGGCCACGGCAAGGACACGACGCTGGGCGCCGAGCGTCCGTCGCTGCCGGAATGGAAAGCCCGCGGGTGGTGACCCGCGGGCGGTGGATCGGCGCCGGTCAGCGGCCGGTCAGCACCCGGGCGATGCGGTGCGCCGCCAGACCCGGGTCGTCGGCCAGCCCGACGATCTCGCCCCACGACCACCGGTAGAACCAGCCGTCCGACAACGGCACGCAGTCGACGGTCTCGGCCAGCAGCGCCGTGTCGGGGTCGCTGACCCGCAGCGCCGGAGGGTGGGCGCGCAGCGTGACGGCCAGGCCGCGCGCCTCCAGCTCCTGGGCCAGCTTGCCGAGGAAGTACGTACGGGTGTGCTCGCGTGGAGTGTCCGGCATGGGCGGCTCCATCCGTCGGGTGCCCGGACGTGCGGTGGGCGTCAGTCGCCGACGCGCTCGGCTTCCTTGCGCTGCTCCCGCTTGTAGAACAGCACCCGCAGCGGGATCGCCGCGACGAGCGCGATCTGCATCGAGGCGCCGATCTTGATCGGCAGGTCGCCGCCCTCGGGCCAAGCGACCCAGAAGGCCAGGAAGGCCACGTTGACCATGATCCAGCCGAGGACGACGGCGGCGAGCTGCCCCTTCGGCTTGGGGTACTCGATGCGGCTGACCATCAGCCAGGCCACGCCCAGCACCCCGAGCAGGGCGGGGATGCTCGGCTCGAACAGCAGCACGATCGAGATCACCGTCATGGCGCCCATGGGGATGGGCAGGCCCATGAAGTCGCCGCTCTTGGTCTTCACGCAGGCGAATCTCGCCAGCCGTACGACGCCGGCGAGCAGCACCGCGCCCGCGGCCACCAGCACGGCGGGGAACGGGATGTTCGGCGTGAAGCCGCCCCAGATGACGATCATGAACGCGGGCGCGAACCCGAAGCTGATCACGTCGGCGAGGTTGTCCAGCTCGGCGCCCATCGCCGAGGCGCGGAAACGCCGGGCGACGAGACCGTCGAACAGGTCGCAGGTGGCGCCGATGAGCAGCAGCACCACCGCGGTCGCGAAGTAGCTGGGAGCGGGCCTGAACCCGTCGCCCTCCTGCAGCGAGCGGATCGCCGAGGAGGCGAGGACGCAGACCGCGAGGAAGCCGCAGAGCGCGTTGCCCAGGGAGAGCGAGTCGGCCGCGGAGAGCCGGAACGCCTTGCCGACCGGCCCGCGGGGCTGCTCCTCCTCTTCGGCCTGCCAGCTTCCGGCGTCAGCCGTGGTCAATTCTGGTCACCCCCGCAACCGTCTTCTCCCCCACCGACACGGCGGGAGAGATCCCTTCGGGAAGGTAGATGTCCACCCGGGAGCCGAACCGGATGAGGCCGATGCGCTCGGCCTGCTCGACCTTGGCCCCCGCGCTCAGGTACGGCACGATCCTGCGCGCCACCGCGCCCGCGATCTGCACCATCTCGATGTCGCCGAGCGCGGTCTCGAAATGCCACACCACGCGCTCGTTCTGGTCGCTGTCCTTGTTGAAAGCCGGCAGGAACCCACCCGCCACATGCTGCACGGACGTGACATTTCCCGCAAGAGGCGCCCGGTTGACGTGGACGTTCAGCGGGCTCATGAAGATCGCGACACGGGTGCGGCCGTCCGGCCACGGGTCGATGCTCTGCACCACGCCGTCGGCGGGAGACAGGATGCGGCCGAACCCGGGAACCCGTTCGGGGTCGCGGAAGAACCAGAGCATGCCCCCGGTCAGAGCGCTCAGCGGCACCGCCGCGAGCGCCCATCGGCGGTCCCTGCGCGCGAGCAGCGCGGTCGCGGCGGCGGAGGCCACGGTCGGGAGGAGCCACGGGGACACCCCGCGTGCGAGCCGGATCCGGCTCGTCTTGGCAGAATCGTCTGACACGGACAACCTTTGGTGAATGACTGGACTGGGCGCTTTGCCGTGATGTTACAGAGTCAGCAACTATTACACGGCGCGACTACACAAGCAAAGCGCCTCGAAAGCCATTTAGCTAGCCCCGGTAGGACTGCTTTCCTCGCTACGGCGGCTGTCGACACGGGCCTTGATCAGGGAGGCCACGGTGGTGATGACCATGGTGCCGCCGATGACCGTGAGGGACAGCCAGATGGGGATCTCGGGCGCCCAGGAGACCCCGCTGGCGTGCAGGGCTTCCAATACCAGCTTAACCCCGATGAACCCGAGGATGAACGCCAAACCGTAACTGATGTAAACAAGCCGCTGCAGCAGACCACCCAGCAGGAAGTACAGCTGACGCAGTCCCATCAGGGCGAACGCGTTGGCGGTGAAGACGATGAACGGGTCGGTGGTGAGCCCGAAAATCGCCGGAATCGAGTCGAGCGCGAACAGCAGATCGGTGGAGCCGATCGCGACCATCACGATGAGCATCGGGGTGACCATGCGCCGGCCGTCGATCTTGGCGGTGATCTTGGAGCCGACGTAGCCCTCCGTCGTGGGGAACGCCCGGCGCACCCACCGCAGCAGGAGGTTCTCGTTGAAGTCCTCGTCCTCGTCCTTGAGGTGGTCGCGCACGATGGTGAAGGCGGTGTAGAGGAGGAACGCCCCGAACACGTAGAACAGCCAGCTGAACCGCTGCAGGGCGGCGGCGCCGAGCGCGATGAACATGCCGCGCATGACCAGCGCCAGCACGATGCCGACGAGCAGCACCTTGTGCTGGTAGGCGCGGGGCACCGCGAACCTGCTCATGATGATGAAGAAGATGAACAGGTTGTCGACGCTCAGGCTGTACTCGGTGATGTATCCGGCGAAGAACTCACCCGCTTTGTCGGGCCCCATCGTGGCCCACAGCAGACCGCCGAACAGCACCGCCAGAGCGACGTAGAACGTGACCCAGTAGCCTGCCTGGCGCATCGAGAACTCGCGCGCCTCGCCACGGTCGACGATCCACAGGTCCACTGCCAGGACCACGAGAAGACCGCCGATGACGGCGATATAGGCCCACACGGGTACGGTCACGTCTTTCCTCCGGCATGCAGAACTGACTGCCGGAGGTCTCTCCCGCCCGCCTCGATCAGCGGACCGGCAGCCCCGGGGGCCCCGTGGAGCGGGGCTGCACCGTGATGACGAGGCTGCCGCGAAGGGATACTCCCCTCCCTAACGCACGCAGTATATGAGAACGCGTAAGGTCCGCCTAATCATCCCCCGCTGTAGCGGCCCGGTATACGGACAGAACACTGTCCACGGCGTCATCCTCGCCCGGCAGCTCGGCGCCGCGCCGCGCGGCCGCCCGCGCCGCCTCCTCAGGGTCTTCCACCAGTTCGCGTACGGCGGCGCGCATCGCGGCGGCGTCGCCGTACGGGACCAGCCTGCCCGCCCCGCCCAGCAGGTCGGGCACGCCGCCGACGGCGGTGGCGACCACGGGGCGGCCGACCATCAGGGTCTCGCTGAGGCTGAGCGGCTGGCCCTCCCAGCGGCTCGGCCAGACGACGACGGTGGCCGCGGCCAGCAGGTCGGGCACGTCGTCGCGCCACCCGAGCAGCCGCACGGGCAGCCGCTCGGCGTCGATCCTGGCCTGCAACGCACCCCTCAGGGGCCCGTCACCCGCGATGAGGAACAACGGACCCGCCCCCGCACCGCGCTCCTCGCGACCTTGGCCCTCACCACCTCGGGCCTCGCCACCGCGGCCCTCAGTACCGGCGCCTTCACCACTGGTGTCCTTGCCGCCGGGGCCTCCGCCGGATTCTGCAGGTGGCCAAGGGCCGCGGGCGACGTCGAGGAGGGTTTCCAGGCCCTTCTGCTGGGCGAGCCTGGCGAGAGTCAGCACGATGGGCCGGCGCCCTGCGCCCAGTTCGGCGCGCACCTCCTCGGGCGCCCTCTTGGCCGGCCTCGGCACCGGGGCGGGCACCACTGCGGGCCGTACGTCGCGGGCCCCGAGCGCGCGCATCCGCTCGCCCAGGTCCGGTGAGACGACGAGCACGTGGTCGGCGCGACGGGCCACGACACGTTCGAGCGCCCCGTAGACCGCCCCGACGAACCCTCCGGCGGTGAGCGCGTTGTGCAGCGTCACGACGAGCACCGGCCGCCCCCGCCCAGCCCGAGCGGCAGCCGCAGCCCCGGCCCCGGAGCCTGACCCAGAACGGGAGCCGAAGCCGGACCCGAATTCGGAGCCGGACCCGGACCCGGGCCCGGGCCCGGGCTGGGACCCGGGCTGGGACCTGGAGCCGAACTCGGACTCAGAGCCGAGCCCGGGCTGGGGCCCGGAACCGGACTCGGGTTCGGAGCCGGACTCGGACTCAGAGCCGGACTCGGACTCGGAGCCGAGCTCGGGCTGGGACCCGGAGCCGGACTCGGGCTCGGAGCCGGACCCCAGCCTGCGCCCCATCGCCTGCCCCGACGTCCCCGGCGCGCCGCCTCCCCCGGTCAGGAGCGCGGCGCGGCCGGGAAGGGCGAGCGCGGCGAGGGCGCCGACGCGCAGGCCATGCGCGTGCACCACGTCGGCGCCCCTGGTCAGTCGCCGGAGAACCAGCACCGAGCGCGCGTCGTGGAGCGGATGCGGCCGATCCGAGACCCGGATCGGGACGAACCGGGCGCCCACCTCTGTGAAGGCGAAGCTCTCCTCGACGCTCGGCGGCCCCGCCACCAGGACCCGGTGCCCGCGCCGCACCAGCCCGGCGGCCAACATGCGAACATGCCTGCCGGTGCCGCCGGACGTGGTGCCCAGCACGAATGCCACCCGCACCGCCACTCCTCCCTTACCTGCCGCTTCTCACCGACGCTCCCCCAGCAGCCATCTCCCGGGCGGGCGCCTTTACAAAGTAGATTTTCAGGGCGCCTCAGCCACGTCTCGCCCGTACGAGCGTCCCCGCCACCGCCGTGGCGTCGGCCCGGTCCACCAGCGCCACCACGAGCCCGCCCGCGGCCAGCGCCGCGACCGCCCCGGCCAGCACCGCCCCGATCTGCCCCCAGAAGCTCTCGGCGCCGAGCACCGCCACGACCCCGGCCCCGGCGAGGTAACCGGCCAGGCCGCCCGCGACCGCCGCCGCCCCGGCGCGCCCCAGGCCGGCCGCGGCGCCGCGTCCCCGCACGCGTACGACCGACACCAGCAGCAGCACACCCCCCGCCGTCATGCCCACGCTCATGCCCAGCGCCATCCCGGCGATCCGCCAGCCGTCGGGGAACGTCAGCGCGAACACCGTCTGCGCGACCATCACCACCAGCCACCCGGCGACCGTGCCCGTGGCCGCGGCCCGGCCGCGCCCCGCCGCGTACAGGACGCGGCTGAGGTGGGCGATGAGCCCGTAGCCGACCAAGCCGGGCGCGAACAGCGCGATCGTGCGCGCCAGCTCGTCGGGCCGCACCTCGCTCTTGGTCCACAGGAACACCGCCGCGCCCGGCTCCGAGGTGGCCGCCAGGACGCCGGCGGCCAGCCCGGACACGATCACCACCGCGCGCGTCGCTCCGGCCGCCAGGTCGGCGAACGCCTGCGTCTCGCCCGCCTCGGCACGCGCCGACAGCCGGGGGAAGGCGCTGGTGGCGATGGGCACGGCCAGCACCGCGTACGGCACGAGGTAGATCGCCCACGCGTAGTTGTAGACCGCGATCGCGCCGGTGCCGACGGCCTTGTTGGCCAGCAGCAGCACGACGACCATGGCGGCCTGCTGGGCGAGCAGCGCGGCCACCCCGGCCAGGGCCAGCCGCCGCACCTGTACGGCCACGCCCGGCGGGAAGCGCAGCGAGGGCCGCCAGCGCAGCCCGAGCCCGGCGATCGGGCCCACCACGGTGAGCACGAGGGCGAGCACGCCGAGGCTCGTGCCCACCGACAAGGCCAGCTCGGCCGGGCCCGGCAGCGCGGACAGGCCGGCCCGCGCGTCGCCGCTCTCGGCCCAGCCGCCGCTGAGCGGGACGAACAGCAGGTAGGCGACGATGACCACGATGCTCGACACCAGGGGCGCCAGCGCGGGCCCGGCGAACCGCTTGTGCGCCTGCAACACGCCGTAGAGCACGACCGCGACCCCGTACAGCGGGATCTGGGGCGCGAAGACGACGAGCATGCGCGCGGCCACGGCCTGGATGTCGGCGAGGTCGCAGCCCTTCACCTGGGCGCCGAAGAACACCTCGACGAGCGGACCGGCCAGCAGCGCGGTGAGCGCGCCCAGCGGGACGAGCACGAGCAGCACCCAGGTGAGCAGGGCGGAGCTGATCGCCTCCACCCGCGCGCGCCCGGCGCCGTCGTCCTGGGAGGTGGCCGTTCCCGCCAGGACGGGCACGACCATGCCGGCCAGCGCGCCGCCGACGACGACCTCGAAGATGATGTTGGGGATCTGGTTGGCCGTGAAGTAGGCACTGGCCAGGCAGTTGGTGCCGACGGTGCGGGCGAAGGCGTACTGCTTGGCGAAGCCGGCCACGCGGGCGAGGATCGTGATCGCGCCGATGAGCATGGCGCCCCCGGCGACGCCCCGCGCCAGCCGCGCGGTCACGACGCGCCCCTCGCGAGATCCAAGGTCGGCCGCGCCGTCACGACACGCCCCTCGCGACGTCCAAGGCAAGAGCGCGCCGTCACGACACACCCTTCGCGACCTCCAAGGCAAGAGCGCGCCGTCACGACACACCCTTCGCGACCTCCAAGGCAAGGGCGCGCCGTCACCACGCGCCCCCGGCACGCGGCCGGACGTGAAGGCACGCGCGGCACGTTCAGCTCACGGGACCGCCGCGAAGCCGCGCCCGCGCGCATCACCAGACCCCCGATCACGCTGACATCCTGGCAGGCCGCACCGACACTCCCGCCATCTGGGACCCCGGCTCGACCGGCGGCACGTCGGTCACACACCATGAGTCACACAGCATCAGTCACACGGCGTCGGTCACGCGGGGTCGACCGGACGGCGGCCCAGCATGTCGATGCGGTTGAGCACCGGGTTGCCCGCGATGACCTTGGTGAAGCTGATCTTCTCGGAGGCCGCCGTCAGCGCGGCCACGGTGCCGAGCACCACCAGCCGGCCCGGCCGCTCCAGCGTGGTGACCGCCGCGAGGCCGGCCAGGGCGCCGAGGGCGTTGGCGCCCGCGTCGCCGAGCATGGCCCGCTCGCCGAGGTCGTCGGGCAGCAGCGCGGCGGCGGCGCCGAGCGGCACGGCGGCCAGCGCGGCCCCCACCGGCCGCCCGCGCAGCAGGGCGGCGGCCAGCAGCGGGCCGCCGGTGAGCAGGCCCACCTTGATGGCCCGGCCGGGCCGCAGGTCGAAGAGGTTGGCGAGGTTGGCCGATCCGGCGATGAGCGCGCCGTTGACGAGCGTGTCGGCGGGGCCGCGGGAGACGAGCGCGGCGGCGCCGAGCCCGGTCGCGCCGATGCCGAGGATCTTGACGGCCCCGCTGGTGACCTCGCCGCGGGCGAGCGCGCTCAGGTGGCCCTTGAAGCCCTTGGAGGAGGTGGTGCCGTACAGGTCGTCGTAGGCGCCGAGCGCTCCGCTGCCGCCTCCGGCCAGCAGCGCCGCGATGCGGGCGCGCGCGGGCAGGCCAGGCGCGAGCGCGGTGGCCGCGGCGGCTCCGGCGACGAACGCGGGGCCTTCGAGCAGGGTGATGGGCTCGCCGCGGTGGTTCTTGCGGGTCCAGCGGTCGCCCGGGTCCTGGGGCCTGTTCCGGGTGAGAAGAGTGTAGGCGGCGCGGGCGGCGACGACGCCGAGGGCGGCGCCGGCGAGCGCGTGGAGCAGGCCACGGGCCATGTCAGCTCCCTGAGGAGGTGGGGGTGGTGGTGGGGTTGGGCACGGCGGGCATGGGCGCGGTCGCGTTGGCGCCGACGCCGTACTGGCCGGCCCGCCCGTTGAGCTGCTCCCGCAGAGCGTAGACGATCGCGGTGCGGCCCGCGGGCATGTCGACGGTGTCGACGGTGGAGACGCGCTTGGTCACGTCGCTCTCGTCGCGCGCGGCGGTGATGAGGCCGCCGGCCGAGGCGGCGTTGACGCTGCCGGCGATGACGGTGCCCTTGCCGGCGGCGTCGAGGCCGCGGGCGAGGGACAGCAGGGCGGCGGCCTGCGGCTCGGCGTTCTCGCCGTCGAGGGGGCGTTCGGGCGCGAACATGACGACGAGCGTGGACCGCTTGGCCGGCTCGTCGTCGACGGTGAGCAGGCCGCCCGCCTCGAACCCGCCGAGCACGGCCGCGGTGGCGGGGTTGGCGGTGCCGGCCTGCGCCTGGTCGGTGGTCATGAGGGTGGCCGCGAGCAGCGCGGCGGCCTTGTCGTAGGCGTTGGTGGAGGGGGCCAGGGCCATGTCGTCCGGCTTGAGCTGGGTGACGAGCCCGTCGATCACGCCCTGGTTCTTGGCGTCGAGGAACTTCTCGTTGAGCGTGACCCGGCCGGTGATGGCGGCGCCCGCCTGGAGGAGCACCTGCTGCTGCGCCTCGCGGTAGGTGCTGCTGGCGCCGGGCGCCTCGACGAGCAGCACCCGCTCGCCGTTCAGCTCGCCGGCGACCAGCCGCGGGGTGAACGCCGAGACGAACGCGTCGTCGGCGGCCTCCCTGACGCGGCGGGCGTCGAGCTCGGAGCGCAGGTCGTTGTTGGTCTTGGCCATGAGGTCGCTGGTCTTCTTGGCGGTCTCGATCGCGGGCGACTGCAGCAGCGTGGTGCCCATGACGATGCCCACGGCCAGCGCCAGGAAGATGGCGACGATGGAGACGAGGTGATAGCGGAAATCGATCACGAGAAGAGTCCGACCAGCCAGAAGATGAACGCGTTCCACGCGTCTTGCAGACCGTTCAGCCAGGTCTGGCCGATCGGCGAGATGAACAGCGCGACCCCCATCGTGATCAGCGCGGTGATCACGAGCAGGAGCAGCTGCGGGGTGGAGATGCGGCTGCGGTACAGCCGGCTGACGCCCTTGGCGTCGATGAGCTTGCTGCCGATGCGCAGCCGGGTGAGGAAGGTGCTGGCCATGCCCGAGCGGCCCTTGTCGAGGAACTCCTCCAGGGTGCCGTGGGTGCCGACGGCGACGATGAGCTCGGCGCCCTTGTCGTCGGCCAGCAGCATCGCGATGTCCTCGCTGGTGCCCGTGGCGGGGAAGATGACGGCTTCGCGGCCGAGCTGGTGGACGCGTTCGAGGCCGGGGGCGCGCCCGTCGCGGTAGGCGTGCACGACCAGCTCCGCGCCGCAGCTCAGCGCCTTGGTGGAGACCGAGTCGAAGTCGCCGACGATGACGTCGGGCAGGTAGCCGGCCTCCAGCAGCGCGTCGGCCCCGCCGTCGACGCCGATGAGGACGGGGCGGTACTCGCGGATGTAGGGGCGGAGGGTGGCGATGTCCTCCTTGTAGTGGTAGCCGCGCACCACGATGAGGACGTGCCGGCCCTCCATCGGGGTGCGGATCTCGGGCACCCCGACGCCGTCGATGAGCAGCTTGCCCTCGCCGCGGACGTATTCCATCGTGTTGACGGCGAACGCCTCGATCTGCACCGCGAGCCCGGCGCGGGCCTCGGCCATGGCGGCCTCGACGGCCTCGGCCGTCTGCTCCTCGCCCTTGCCGACCACCTCGTCGTCGAGGTGGACGACGCCCTCGTGGACGCGGACGACGTCGCCGTCCTTGATCCGTTCGAACAGCTCGGGCGTGGCGTTGTCGATGAAGGGCACCCCGGCCTCCAGCAGAATCTGGGGCCCCAGGTTGGGATAGCGGCCGGAGATGCCGGCCGCGACGTTGACCACGGCCGCGACACCGCATGCCACGAGCGCCTCCGCGCTGACCCGGTCGACGTCGACGTGATCGATGATCGCGATCTCACCGGGCTGGAGGCGCTTGGTCAGCCTCTTCGTCCGCCGATCGATTCTCGCCACTGCCGTGACACCGGGAAGGTCCTCGACCTTCCTGACGCGGAGGCCCGGCATCCTGCTTCCCGGAACCTTCATCAAGAACATCCTGCCAGAGGGAAACAGCTGAACGGCCCATCATCACGATGCGTGTCCGCTTTGTCACAGCAGGTCGTCACAGGTCGGGGCTCCAGGTCATCGCTCCGCGGCGGCCAGCTCCAGGAGCTCCTCGGCGTGCGCCCGGCCCAGCTCGGAGTCCTCCAGTCCGGCCAGCATCCGCGACAGCTCGCGCACGCGGCCCTCGTGGTCGAGCGTGACGACGCCGCTGCGCACGACGCTGCCGTCACTGGCCTTCTCCACCACCAGGTGCTGGTCGGCGAACGCGGCCACCTGCGGCAGGTGGGTGACCACGATCACCTGCGCGGTGCGCGCCAGCCGGGCCAGCCGGCGGCCGATCTCGACCGCGGCCTTGCCGCCCACCCCGGCGTCGACCTCGTCGAACACGAACGTCGGCACGGGGTCGGCGCCCGCGAAGACCACCTCGATGGCCAGCATGACCCGGCTCAGCTCGCCGCCGGAGGCGCCCTTGGTGAGCGGGAGCGGCGGAGCGGCGGGATGGGCGGCCATGCGCAGCTCGACCTCGTCGACGCCCTCCGGCCCGAACTCGGCGGCCCGCGTGAGCTGCACCACGACCCTGGCGTGCGGCATCGCGAGCGCGGCCAGCTCCTCGGTGACGGCGTGGCCGAAGCGCTCGGCCGCGACCTCGCGCACGCGGGTGAGCTCGGCCGCCAGCTCGGTGAGCCGGGCCGTCAGCTCCTCGTGCTCGCGCGTGAGCTCCTCGATGCGCTCGTCGTCGCCCTCCAGCTCGGTCAGGCGGGCCGCCGAGCTCCGCGCCCACTCCAGGACGCCCGTGACGTCCTCGCCGTACTTGCGGACCAGACCGGACAGCAGCGCCCGGCGTTCCTGCACGACGGCGAGCCGGGCCGGGTCGGCCTCGATCGACTCGGCGTAGGCGGCCAGGTCGGTGGCCACGTCGGAGACGAGGTAGCCGGCCTCGGCCAGCCGGTCGGCCATGCCGGCCAGCTCCGCGTCGAAGTCGCGGACCGCGTCGATGGCCGCGCGGGCCTCGCCGAGCAGGGAGATCACGTCGCGCGCGCCGTCGATCGCCTGCATGGGGTCGCCGAGCAGGGCGGCGTGGGCGCCGGTCGCCGCCCCGCGCAGCGCGTCGGCGTGCGAGAGCCGCTCCTCCTCGCCGCGCAGCTCGACGTCCTCGCCCGGCTTGGGGTCGACCTTCTCGATCTCCTCCAGGCCGAACCTCAGCAGGTCGGCCTCCTGCGCCCGCTCACGGGCCCGGGTGGTCAGCTCGTCGAGCAGCGCCGCGACCTGCTTGTGCCGTTTGTACGCCTGGGTGTAGGCGCGCAGCGGCTTGACCAGGTCGTTGCCGGCGTAGCGGTCGAGCGCGGCGCGCTGGCGGGCGGGCTGCAGGAGGCGCTGCTGGTCCATCTGCCCGTGCACGGCGACCAGGTCGTCGGCCAGGTACGTCAGGGTGCCAACCGGCACGCCCCGCCCGCCCAGCCAGGCGCGTGAGCGCCCCTCGGCCGAGACCGTGCGGGAGATGATGAGCTCGCCGTCCTCGACGTCGCCGCCGATGTCCTCCACCTGCTGGGCGACCCGGCCGCCGGGCTCGATGACGAGCGTGCCCTCGACACCGGCGCGCTCGGCCCCCGGCCGGATGCGCGACGGGTCGGCCCGGCCGCCGAACAGCAGGCCGAGCCCGGTGACGACCATCGTCTTGCCGGCCCCGGTCTCGCCGGTGACCACGTTGAACCCCGGCGAAAGCTCGAGCACGGCCTCATCGATGACGCCGAGTCCCTGGATGCGGACCTCCTCGACCCTAGGTCGCACTGCCCACTCCCGTCGCTCCTGAATCCGAACACCAGTGCGCATGTGATCCTACGCGCCTCACAGCCCATTCACTCAGGGACGCACCCTTCCGCGCCAGCCCTGAACGGGTAGTTCGAACTTGGCGACCAGCCTGTCGGTGAACGGCGCGCCGGTGCTCTCGACCCCGTGCAGCCGCGCCAGGCGCACGGGACGGGCGCTGCGGCGGACCTCCACCCGCGTGCCCGAGGGCAGGTCGAAGCGGCGCCGCCCGTCGCACCACAACACCCCGCCGGGCGTGTCGGGCAGCGTCTCGACCGCCAGCGTGGAGCGGGGCGAGACCACCAGCGGCCGGGCGAACAGCGCGTGGGCGCTGATCGGCACCATGAGCAGGGCCTCCACCTCTGGCCACACCACGGGGCCGCCCGCGGAGAAGGCGTAGGCGGTGGAGCCGGTGGGGGTGGCGCAGATCACGCCGTCGCAGCCCCAGCGCGACAGCGGGCGGCCGTCGATCTCGGCCACGACCTCCAGCATGCGGTCGCGCTTCTCCACCGACATCTCGTTGAGGGCCCAGGTGTCGGCGATGATCTGGCCGTTCTGGCGGGCGAGGACGTCGATCGTCATGCGTTCCTCGACGTCGTAGCGGCCCGCGACGACGCTGTCGACGGCCGCGGCGAGATCGGCCACCTCGGCCTCGGCCAGGAACCCGACGTGTCCCAGGTTGACGCCCAGCAGCGGCGTGCCGGCGGGCCGGGCCAGCTCGGCGGAGCGCAGCAGCGTGCCGTCGCCGCCCAGCACGATCATGACCTCGGCGTCCTTGGTGGCGGCCGGGTCGCTCGGCACCACATCGGCGCCCGCGCAGCCGATGTCGTCTGCTTCCGTGTCGAGCACGCGGACCGTGATCCCGGCGTCGACCAGGCGGTCGATGACCAGGCGGGCGCTCTCGACGGCGGCCTCGCGCCCGGTGTGCACGGTGACCAGGACGGTACGGTTCATCGCGGCCCTTCCTCGACGGCGCGCTCGATCGCGGCCTCCAGGTCCTCCACCGGAGGCGCGCCCTCTCCCTTGCCCATCCAGAGCAGGTACTCCACGTTGCCCGAGGGGCCCGGCAGGGGGCTGGCCGTCACGCCGCGTACCGTCAGCCCGAGCTCCAGGGCGCGGGCGGCCACGTCGCGCACGGCGCGGGCCCGCAGCGCGGGGTCGCGCACCACGCCGCCGGCGCCGACGAGGTCCTTGCCCACCTCGAACTGCGGCTTGACCAGCATCACCAGGTCGGCCGCCGGGGCGGCCACTCCGGCCAGCGCGGGCAGCACGAGCCGCAGCGAGATGAACGACAGGTCGCCCACCACCAGCGACGGCGGCTCGCCGACCATGTCGGGGGTGAGGTCGCGCACGTTGACGCGCTCCATCACGGTGACCCGCTCGTCGGTGCGCAGCGACCAGGCGAGCTGGCCGTAGCCGACGTCGACGGCGAGCACGCGGGCGGCGCCGTTGCGCAGCAGCACGTCGGTGAAGCCACCGGTGGAGGCGCCGGCGTCGAGGCAGCGCCGCCCCTCGACGGTCAGCCCGCCGAACGCCTTGAGGGCGCCGAGCAGCTTGTGCGCGCCGCGCGAGACGTAGTCGGGTCCCTCGGCCGACTCGGCGACGACGATGGGCGAGGCGGTGTCGACCTGGGTGGCGGGCTTGCCCGCCCGCTGCCCGCCGACGCTGACCCGGCCCGCCTCGATGAGCTGCACGGCCTGCTCGCGCGACCTGGCCAGCCCGCGGCGCACCATCTCGCTGTCCAGGCGTATCCTGCGGCTCACTGGTCGTCCACGGCCGCGAGGGTGGCCTCGAGCCCGGCGAACGCCTCGTCGAACACCGCGACGTGCTCGCTCACCGGCAGGCCGGCCAGCCGGCCGAGCCCCGCGACGACCGCGTCGACCCGCTCGTCCCCGGTCTCCTCTGGCAGCGCACTCATGAGACGACGTTAACGCCTCCCGCGAGCGCCCAGGCACCATCGCGGGTGTGTCACACGTTGACGGGGCATACGGCATGCCACCGATGTGGAACCCTACGTCGGTGAAGGTCAGGCGTGCGTAAAGGTGAGCGAAAGGGTGGACACCATGGCAAGCGTCGAGGAGTGCCGGGCGGCACTGGTCAAGCTCGTCGCCCAGTTCGACGAGATCGACGCGGAGGACCGCGCGCGTCACGTGGTGGAGCGCTCGGTGAGCTGCCGCGTGTCCGACCTGGGCGTGACCTTCTACGGGCGGCTGCACCACGACGGGCTCGACCCGTTCGTGGAGGAGCCGCCCGCGGACGGGCGGACCGACGTGCGGCTGACGATCGGCAGTGACGACCTCGTGGCCCTGGTGGAGGGGGAGCTGGACCTGGCGCGGGCGCTGCTGGGCGGCCGGGTGAAGATCGACGCCAGCTTCGGCGACCTGCTGCGCCTGCGCCGGCTCCTCTGACGTGTCGCGAGCATGACCGGAGGGTTGGTGTCGTTCACCCGAGGCGGTCGAGGGCGTGCTTGACCGCGTCCTCCTCGGCCCGCCGCTCCCCCACGGCCGCCCAGACGGCGTCGCAGGCGGCGCGCAGGCCGTCGATCGGGCTGCCGTCGCCCTCCAGCCGCAGCGCGCCGTCCTGCCAGCGGGCCCGCCAGCCCTCGCAGACGCCGTCGCGCACCTCCGGGTACGGTCGCGACAGCGCGCCGAGCCCCTCGGCGACGTACGTGGGCCGGTGCTCCGGCGGGGCCGTGAGCAGGTCGAGCGGCGTCGCCACGCCGGTGAGCACGAGCAGGCTGTCGACGCCCGCGTTGGTGGCGCCCTCGATGTCGGTGTCGAGCCGGTCGCCCACGACCAGCGGCCGCTCCGCCCCGGTACGGATCATGGACTCGCGGTGCAGCGGCGGGTCGGGCTTGCCCGCGTACACCGGCTCCACCCCCGTGGCGGCGGCGATCACCCGCACCATCGCGCCGTTGCCGGGCAGCTCGCCGCGGCCGGTCGGCATGGTGCTGTCGCCGTTGGACGCCACGAACAGCGCGCCCTGCCGCACGGCCAGGGCGCCCTCGGCCAGCAGCCCGTACGACAGGCCGGGCGCGATGCCCTGCACGACGGCGGCGGGCGCGTCCATCGCGGTGGTCACCGGCCTGAGTCCCCGGTCCCGTACGGCCATGCGCAGCCCGGAGCCGCCGACGACCAGCACGTTCGAGCCCGCCGGCACCCGCTCGGACACCAGCCGCGCGGCGGCCTGCGCCGACGTGACCACGTCGTCGGCGACGGCGGGAACGCCCAGCTCGCGCAGGTGGGCGGCGGTGGCGGCGGGGGTGCGTGAGGCGTTGTTGGTCACGTACGCGAGCCGGACGCCCCCGGCGCGGGCCTCCGCCAGCGCCTCGGGGGCGCCGGGAACGGCGTGGCTGCCGAGGTAGACCACGCCGTCGAGGTCGAGCAGCAGGGTGTCGTAGCCGTCGATCAGCACGGGTCGCCTTCCGGTCGCGGTGGGGCCGCCGAGCGCTGGTGGCCGCACGCCGGCCGCGAGTGGCTGTGCGCCGGCGCCATCACCGAGACAATAGCGCCGCCGTCGCCGCCCCTCGCGCGTGACCACCCGCCCAGGCCGTCGCCGTGACCCCTCCCGCGCGCCTCCTCACACGGCGACGCTCTTCCCGGCTCACACGGCCGCGAACGCGAAGGGGAAGAGACGCTCCGCCGGCAGTCCTCGCCCGTCACATCTCCCGCCGGGCGCGCAACGTCGCCCGAACACTCTTCAACGCCGACACGTAGTGCCTCTCGTCGGGACGCATCGCCACGGCGATGGCCAGCGGCTCCTGAGCGCCCTCGATGTCACCGGTGCGCCACAGCGCCAATCCAAGCCCGAAATGGGCGTAATCCTCAGCCGGGTTGGCGTCCACGATCTGCCGGAAACTCTCCGCCGCCTCCGCGTACTGCCGCGAGTTGAACTGCGCCCGCGCCAACGCCTCCAGAATGCTGCGCGACTCGGGCTCGGCCAGAGCCGCCCGCTCCAGCAGCGCGGCCGCCGCGGCCGGGCTGCCGTCCTTGAGCAGCTTCACCCCACGCTGGTACCAGTCGTAAACGTCACCTTCGGGGGCGCCGGGGGAATCATCGTGGACGTTTCTTCCTTGGACCATTGCGTGAGGCCTCCTTCATCGGCGGACGACGGCTCCGCTCGGCTCGCCACGGAGTCGGACGCGGCGGGGGTGCTGGGGCGGCTTCTGGAAGACTCGGATGTTTATGGGAGCATGCCCGATATGGGGAGTCCTGAACTGCCGGTGCCCGCTGGGCTGGTGCTGCGCCCCTTCCGCGGCGTCCGTTTCGCCGTGGACGACCCCGCCAAGGTCACGTCCCCGCCGTACGACCTGATCTCGGACGACGACGTCCGGGCATTGCTGCACTCTCATCCGAACAACGTGGTACGCCTCATCCTTCCCCGCCCCACCACACCGCCGGTACGCGTGGAGACCCCTTCGGACACTTCCGAGGCCGTCCCAGCGCACGGCGGACCGGTAGGGACCCCTGACGCCCGGGAAGCCGCCGACGATGCTCAGAGGCATCCGGACGCATCCCGGGACGCTGGGCGGCGGGACATGAGCGCCTCGGAGACGCCAGGCACTGACGCGGTGGAGGAGCCGAATCCCGACAGCCCGCAGGCCCGGCCCACGAGCACGACTGAGACGTCGGACGCGAACACCCCCCAGACCCGAGGCATGAACAGGCCAGGGGAGCCAGACGCGCACAGCCCGCAGACGGGGGACGCGGCCAGCCTGGGGGCGCAGGACGCGAACAGCGCACAGGCCCGCCACACGAGCGGGACAGAGACGCCCGACGCGAACATCCCGCGGACGCGAGGCGCGGACAGCCCGGTCGGGGCCGGTGCGACGACCAGCCCTGTGACGCGAGACGAGGGCAGCCCGGACGAGCACGGTTTCGCGCAGCGGATGCCCGGGGTCGACGGAACGCGTTACGCGGAGGCCCGCGACACCCTGCGCGCCTGGCTCGACGCGGGCATCCTGGTGACGGACGACCTTCCAGCGTTGTACGTGTACGAGCAGAGCGGCCCGACGGTCCTGCAGCGCGGCCTCATCGGCGACGTGGGCATCGCCGACCCGACGCAGGGCGTCATCCTGCCGCACGAGCACGTCTTCCCCGGCCCCGTGGCGGACCGGCTCGCTCTCATGAGCACCACCCAGGCCAACCTTGAACCCATCTTCCTCCTTTACGACGGGAACGACGGACAGGCGACGCGTCTCGTGGACGAGGTGGCCACCACCCGTGAGCCCCTGGTCGTGGCCAGGACCGAGGACGGCCTGACCCACCGCCTGTGGGCGATCACCGACAGCTCGGAGATCGCCGCGATCAACGCCGACCTGCGCCCGCGCCAAGCCCTGATCGCGGACGGCCATCACCGGTACGCCACGTACCGCGTCCTGCAACGCCAGGAACACACGGCCCGCGCCCAGACCGGCAACCCGACGACCGCGCCGACACGGCCGCCGTTGCCCGCGGAGCAGCCCTCGCCGGGGGCCTCTCGCATCCTTAACGCCCTGGCAGCCCAAGACGCCGTGACGCCTCATGACGCCTCGCCGGACCACAGCGCCTGGGCAACTCTTACTCCCTCAGCAGGCAGCGCAGGATCGAAGACTCACGACGCCTCAGCGAGCGAAGCGGGATCTGGTTCCCGTGAGGCATCAGCAGACGACGGCGAGCCGAAGACTCCTAGGGCATCAGCCAGCGAAGGCGAGACGAGGACCCCGCAGCCAGCCGGCGAAGGCGAGACGAGGACCCCGCAGGCATCAGCCGGCGAAAGCGAGCCGACCCCAGCGGCATCAACGCGTGGAGACGAGACGGCGACTCGTGTGACCTCACCGGGCGACGGCACCAGCTCTCGTGCCGTTGCCCAAGGCGCTCCAGAGCAGGCCGAGACGGGACGGCCGCCCTCCGGCCCCTGGGACTTCGGCCTGGCCTTGCTCGTCGACGCCACGGCCTATCCGCCTGACCTCAAGGCCATCCATCGGGTCATCCCGGGGCTGCCTCTGGCTGAGGCGGTCTCCAAGGCGAGGGGCTCGTGGCGGGTCCACGAGTATCCCGACCTGGCCGCGGGCCTGGCCGCGCTCGACGCAGCTCCCGGTCTCGCGTTCCTGGTGGCGGGTGAAGGCGGAGCCCATCTGCTGACCGATCCCGACCCGATGCAGTTGGCCCGCGCCATGCCCGCCGACCGCTCGGACCGGTGGAACGCACTGAACACCTCCATCCTGACGGAGTTCCTGATGCCCAAGGTGTGGGGTGTGCGCGACGACGACCAGACGGTACGGATCGTCCACCACGACGCACACGCCGCGGTGGAGCAGGCCGTGCAGGCGGGCGGAACAGCGGTGATCCTCAAGCCGCTCCTGGTCGCCGAGGTGCTCGCGGTCGCCGCGTCCGGCGAGCGCGTGCCTCGCAAATCCACCTCCTTCGGCCCCAAGCCCCGAACCGGCCTGGTCCTGCGCACCTTCGCCACCGGCTGACCCGACCCTCCGACCAGCGAGTTCACCTCCATAGGGCGAGCTCCTGTGAAGGTGGACCCCAGGGACTACGTCTGCCGCTCCCTCGGGCGTGCCCAACCCGTCGGTGGCCTTTCGGCGCACCGCGGACACGCGTTTCCCCGCTGCCCGCTCCTGCTTCTCCCCGCTGCTTCCCTCCTGTTTCTCCCTTTCTGCATCCTGTTTCGTGTCGGCTTCGGTCGGGGTTCGTTCGACCGGGCTTCCGTGAGGTTGCGCCTCTTCGAGATGAGGTCCCGTCGGGCTGGCATTTCTCGACGAGCATGAGCACCCAGCCGTGGGCATCCCCCGGTCTCGGCGCAACGCTCGTGACGCGGCGGCGCTCACTTCCTCACCGATGGGTGCGGGAGAGCACGCCCTTCCCGGCGGATCTACAGGTGTCGATCATGGCCTGGAGGCGGCTCGGCGGCGGCGACATGTGCGGGGAAGCGTCGGAATCGCCCCTGGGGGTCGGCTCGTGAGGCTTTCCGCCCACCAGCGATTCCGTTTCGGCGCGAGGCGGCTCGGCGGGCGAGGGCGCCGCAGAAGCGCCCACCCCGAGCGCATCCACAGGAAGGGAAGCGGGATCTCGAGGGTCCTGCCCCGTGGCGGCCTCGCCGTCAGGTGGGGCAGCAGGCGCGGGTTTGGGCGGGCGCGGCCCTCTGGTCG
Organism: Nonomuraea roseoviolacea subsp. carminata; assembly: GCF_024172185.1. GTDB lineage: Bacteria > Actinomycetota > Actinomycetes > Streptosporangiales > Streptosporangiaceae > Nonomuraea > Nonomuraea roseoviolacea. The sequence goes on along the minus strand of NZ_JAMZEC010000001.1, from coordinate 7,431,520 downwards.
TGCGCCGTCTCGGCCCCGGAGGAGGTGACGCCGGATCCACGCGGGCCGGTTCGACGTGGAAGACCTCGACCTCGTACCGCCAGATCTTCGCCGACGACGGGCCGTAGATGCGGCACCTGAACGCGCCTCTGACCTCCAGCGGATCGTCCGGCCCCGCGTCGCGCACGACGGCCGCGACCTCGGGGACGAACGTGACGCACGGGATGCTGTCCGTCATCACGCCGCCCTTCGGGTGCGGGCGGTCCCTGCGCACGGCCAGGCGCCACCTCGTCAAGGTGTCACCGCTGGGCAGCCGCTTGTCCTCGGCTGCCGCGGACACCCTCCCTGCCAGCACGACCTCGTTGCGGTCCACTGTCGTCCTCCCATCCGATGCTCCGGCGGGGATCACTCTCTACGATGTGGGCATGGCCGGAACGGCTCGAATGCCGTTCTGGGGATCGCGGACCGCTGCTCGGGAGTTCCTGTGGACAACATCACCGCCCTCGGCGGCGACGTCTATGAGATCGACACGAAGATGGCCGGTTATTCCGGTATCACGGCCGGCTACCTGATTCTGTCCGACCGGCCCTGCCTGGTGGAGACCGGGACCTCGACGTCCGCGCCCGTGGTGCGCGACGCCCTGGCCTCGCTCGGGGTGGGACCCGACGATCTGGCGAGCGTGGTGGTCACGCACATCCACCTCGATCACGCGGGCGGTGTCGGCGACATCGCGAAGTTCTTCCCCTCCGCGCAGATCGTCGTACACGAGAAGGGCGCGCGGCATCTGGCCGACCCGTCGCGTCTCATGGCCAGCGCCCGGATGGTGTGGGGCGACAAGCTCGACACGCTGTTCGGCGAGCTCTCGCCGACCGAGACGGAACGCATCGTCGCGCTCGGCGACACCGGCGCCGTCGACCTGGGCAACGGCCGCACCCTCAGCAGCCACTACTCGCCCGGCCACGCCAAGCACCACGTCGGCCTCGTCGACTCCGGCACCGGCGACCTCTACGTCGGCGACGCCGCCGGCGTGTACCTGCCGGAGACCGGCGACCTGCGTCCCGCCACGCCGCCACCGGACTTCGACCTCGACACGGCGCTCAACTCGATCGCCCTGTTCCAGGCCCTCGGTCCGCAACGGCTGCTGTTCAGCCACTACGGACCGGTCGATGCCGTTCAGGACACCCTCGAACGTTCCGCGGAAGAACTCCGCATCTGGGTGGACCTGACCCGCCAGGCGCACGCGGAGGGCATGGACCTGGACCACGCCGTCGCCATGGTGCGTGACCGGACGAAGGAGCGCTACGCGGCGCTGGAGATGGAGGGTGAGGCGGCCGAGCAGTTCGAGCTGCTGAGCGGGGCGCCGTCCAACGTCGCGGGCATCCTGCACTGGCTCAACCGCGTCAACCCGTAGCAGCGGGAGGTGCTGCCGGCCCGAATCCGCCGTTGAGCCTTCTGCTGCTCCGCTTGTCCCGCTGAGCGACTCGGGTGGCAGGCGTGCGGCGCCGCCGGATCGGCCGGAAACGCGCGACGGTACGGCGGGCACCCCGTGTGGGGTGCCCGCCGTACCGTCAACTCACGTGTCTGAACGCCGAGGCGTCAGTCTTCCCGCTTGGACTTGTCCTGGGGGGATTCGTCGAGGATGTCACCGAAGTCGGGCTCGATGAACGCCAGGTTGATGTCCGGCGCCGACTGGACGTCGCTCTGCTCGCCGGCGGCGGCCGGCGACGCGGCCTCGTCGGCGGCGGCCGAGCCGGCCGAGCCGGCCGACGCAGCCGCCCCGGTGGAGACGGCCGGGTCAGCCGCCCCGGTGGGGGCTGCCGAGTCGGCGGGCGTCGGAGCGGGCGCGCCCTGCGGGGCCTCGTCCGGCACCGGCCGCTCCTCGGACACGGCGTCCGCAGCCACGTCCTCCTCCAAGTCCTCGGCGTGCTCCTCGGACTCCTCGGACTCCTGGGAGTCCGAAGAGTCCTGGGAGTCCTCGGACTCGTCGAACTCGCTGGACTCCTCAGAGTCGTCGAAGTCGTCGGAGGCGTCGGCCTCACCAGCGGGGGCGCCGACGGCGATGTCGTCGTCGAACGGCACGTCGAGGTCGTCGCCGTCCTCGTAGTCCTCTTCGAGGTCGTCGATGACGGCCCCGGTCAGCATGGCGTACCGTTCGGCGGCGTCGGTCTCGCCGTCGCCGTCGAACGCCATCGCGCGGGCGAACCAGTCGGTCGCCGCCTCCTGGTGTCCGGCGGCCAGCAGCGCGTCGGCGTACGCGAACGCGAGCCGTGCCGACCACGGCTTCGCGTCCTGGTCCCGCAGCTCCGGAAGCCGCTGGAGCGTGATGACGGCGGCGTCGTTCTGGCCGAGGTCACGCCGGGCTCCCGACTCGACGATGGCCAGCTCGATGCGCTCGGGCCGGTCGAGGCGCTCGGCCTCGGGAGAGCGGACGAGGTCGAGGGCGCGCTCCGGGCGGCCGAGGCCGCGCTCGCAGTCGGCCATCACCGGCAGGTACGCGTCGGAGCCCGTCATCCTCCGGGCGGCGCGCAGGTCGCTGAGCGCCTCGGAGTAGTGGCCGGCGCGGTATGCGACGATGCCCGCCGCCTCCCGGACCACGCCGATGCGGGCGGCGAAGCGACGCGCCACCTTGGTGTGCTCGTGCGCCCGGTCGGGGTCGTCCTCCTCCAGGGCCCGCTCGGCGGCGACGAGGTGCCTGCCCACCAGCTCGGCCAGGTCGCCGGGGAGGGAGCGGAGCTCCTCGCGCACCTCCTTGTCGAGCTCGTCGGCGGTGACGTCCGGGGCGATCTCGGGCAGCCGCTCGCGCTGAGGGGCGTCCTCGCGGTCGGCCCTGCCGTACCTGGCGCGGGTGCCGCCGCCCGGACGGTCGTCGCGGGCGCCGCCGCCTTCGCCGTCACGGTCGCGGGAGAACGGCCGGGCGCCGCCGTCGCGGTAGCCGCCGTCGCGGCGCGGGCCGCGGTCGCCGTAGCCGCCACCCTCACGGCGCGGGCCGCGGTCATCACGGAACCCGCCCTCACGGCGCGGGCCCCGGTCACCCTGGAAGCCGCCCTCACGGCGCGGCCCGCGGTCGTCGCGGTCGCGGAACGGGCGGCGCTCGTCGTCGCGGCGCGGGCCCCGCTCGGCGTACCCGCCTTCACGGCGGGGACCCCGGTCGTCGCGGTCACGGAACGGACGACGGTCGTCATCGCGGCGCGGGCCGCGGTCGCCGTAACCACCCTCGCGGCGCGGCCCACGGTCGCCCTGGAAGCCACCCTCGCGACGGGGACCGCGGTCACCCTGGAAGCCACCCTCACGACGCGGACCCCGGTCACCCTGGAAGCCACCCTCACGACGCGGACCCCGGTCACCCTGGAACCCGCCCTCACGACGCGGACCCCGGTCACCCTGGAACCCGCCCTCACGACGCGGACCCCGGTCACCCTGGAACCCGCCCTCACGACGCGGACCCCGGTCACCCTGGAAGCCACCCTCGCGACGCGGACCCCGGTCATCACGGTCGCGGAACGGGCGGCGCTCGTCGCCGTACCCGCCCTCACGACGCGGCCCACGATCGTCACGGTCGCGGAACGAACGGCGGTCGTCATCACGGCGCGGACCGCGGTCGTCGCGGAACCCGCCTTCACGGCGCGGGCCGCGGTCGCCGTAGCCACCCTCGCGACGCGGCCCACGATCGTCACGGTCGCGGAACGGGCGACGGTCGTCGTCGCGGCGCGGGCCCCGCTCGGCGTACCCGCCCTCACGACGGGGACCCCGGTCACCCTGGAACCCGCCCTCACGGCGCGGGCCACGATCGCCATAGCCACCCTCGCGACGCGGCCCACGATCGTCACGGAAGCCACCCTCACGGCGCGGACCCCGGTCACCCTGGAACCCGCCCTCGCGACGCGGCCCACGGTCGTCACGGTCGCGGAACGAACGGCGGTCGTCATCACGGCGCGGACCGCGGTCGTCGCGGAACCCGCCCTCGCGGCGCCGGCCGCGGTCGTCGAAGTCGTCGCGGCTGCGGTACACGGGCCGGTCGCCCTGGCCGCGGTCCTGGGAGGAGCGACGGTCGTCGCCGTCGCGGCGCGGCCCCCGGTCGTCGCGGCCGCCGTAGCGCTGGTCGGAGCCGGAGCGCTGGTCGGAACGGTACGGGCGGTCGCCTCGCGGGGCTCCCTGGCCACTGCCCCGGGAGCCGTATCCGCCGCCCCTGCTGCTACCGTACGTACGCCTCTCCCCGTATTCGCCGCCCCCGCGCTGTCCGCCGTCGGGTCCGTTGTCTCTGTTCACTTCTGGTCCATTTCGTTGGCTCACTCAGCGGAGCCGCATCGCACATGGCGGCCGCCGTGGCTCGCCGCCGCCCGTCCTCGGGCCTTACGCGACGAAGGCCACCCGTGGGGGTGGCCCGCTCGCTCCAGCCTAGCAAGCCGCCGAACGTCCGCGGGACTCGGCGACGAGTGAATCCGGTCGCCCACTTTGCCGTTTTCGTGAAGACTGCCAGCCATGTCACTTCGCTTCCACGAGATCGCCGAGTCGCGGCACCGCATTCTCAACCCCCTCAGCCCCGACAAGCTCAACCTCCTCGGCGAGATCTGCCGCATCAGTCACGGCACGCGGCAGCTCGATCTCGCCTGCGGCAAGGGGGAGATGCTCAGCCGCTGGGCCTCCCGCTACGGGCTGCACGGGGTGGGCGTGGACATCAGCTCGGTGTTCCTGGAGGCCGCCAGGCGGCGCGCCGCCGACCTCGGGGTCGGTGACCAGGTACGTTTCGTCGAGGCCGACGCCGGCACGTACAACGACGAACCGGAGTCGTACGACATCGTGTCCTGCATCGGCGCGACGTGGATCGGCGACGGGCTGCAGGGCACGCTGGAGCTGATGCGCCGCCCGCTGCGGCCGGGCGGGATCGTGCTGGTGGGCGAATGCTTCTGGCAGTCGCCGCCGCCCGCGGAGGCGTGCGAGGCGCTGGAGATCTCCGAGGACTCCTTCACGTCGCTGGCCGGCACGGCGGAGCGGCTGGAGGAGTCCGGTTTCGAGCTGGTGGAGATGGTGCTGTCCGACCCGGACAGCTGGGACCGGTACGTGGCCAGCCAGTGGTGGACGCTGAGCGACTGGCTGCGGGCCAACCCTGACGACCCGGACGCCTCGGCCCTCCGCGACTTCCTGGACAGGTCACGCCGGAAGCACCTGGAGTACGGCAGGCAGTACCTGGGATGGGGCGTCTTCGTGGCCCGGCAGTGAGGGGAATCGTGGGAGAGGGGAAGCATCCGCTCCTCTCCACTCTCAACGTATAGCGCAACGGGGGGCTTGCGGCAAGACCCCGGTCGTACCCCAGAATCGTCCGCCGAGGCCAGATCGTGTGGCCACAACCTGCGGAAATTGGGGGACGCGAAGTGCGGGTGCTGTTGTCGACGTACGGGTCGCGCGGTGACGTCGAGCCGGTCGCGGGACTCGCGGTGCGGTTGCGGGAGCTCGGCGCGGAGGTGCGGGTGTGCGCGCCGCCGGACGAGGAGTTCGCGCGGCGGCTCGCGGGCGTAGGGGTGCCGATGGTGCCGGTCGGCCGGTCGGCGCGCGCGCTGACGACCTCCGCGCCGCCGGCGCCGTCGGACCTGCCCGGGCGCGCGGCCGACGTGATCGCCCGCCAGCTGGACGCGGTCACGGCGGCGGCCGAGGGGTGCGACGCCATGGTGGTGACCGGCATGCTGCCGGCCGCCGCCGGGGCCCGGTCGGTGGCCGAGAAGCTGGGCATCCCGTCCGTGTCCGTCACCTTCCAGCAGCTCACGCTGCCGTCGCCGCACCACCGGCCGCTGGCGTACCCGGGCCGGCCGCTCCCGCCGGAGGTGACGGACAGCCGGGTGCTGTGGGACCTGGACGCCCGGCACATCAACGCGCTGTTCGGCGCGGCGCTGAACACCAACCGGGCCTCGATCGGCCTGCCGCCGGTGGGCAACGTCCGTGACTACGTCCTCGGCGACCGGCCGTGGCTGGCGACGGACCCCACCCTGGACCCGTGGCTCGGAACGCCGGGTCTCGACGTGGTGCAGACCGGCGCGTGGATCCTGCCGGACGAGCGCCCGCTCCCGGCGGAGCTGACGGCGTTCCTGGAGGCCGGCCCGCCTCCCGTGTACGTGGGGTTCGGCAGCATGCCCATGCGTGAATCGACGGACGTCGCCCAGGTCGCCGTCGAGGCGATCCGCGCGCAGGGCCGCCGCGTGGTCATGGCGCGCGGCTGGGCCGGCCTGAGCCGGGGCCCGGCCGGCGACGGGGACGGGGACGGGGACGAGCGGGACGACTGCTTCGTCGTCGGCGAGGTCAACCAGCAGGAGCTGTTCGGCCGGGTGGCGGCGGTCGTGCATCACGGCGGCGCGGGCACGACGACGACGGCCGCGCGAGCCGGTGCGCCTCAGGTGGTGGTGCCTCAGCTGGCGGACCAGCCGTACTGGGCCGGCCGGGTGGCCGCGCTGGGTGTCGGCGCGGCGCACGACGGGCCGGTGCCGACCTTCGCGTCCCTGTCGGCCGCGCTCGCGACCGCCCTGGCCCCCGAGACCCGCGCACGGGCCGCCGCCGTGGCCGGCGCCGTCCGCGCCGACGGGACGACGGTGGCCGCGACGCTGCTGCTGGACGCGGCCAGCCGGGAGAGACCGCCCGTCTCCGCCTGAACCCCGGCACACCGGATCGGCGCGGTCACACCACCCGCGCGCCGCTCCCGCCGAGCCGGAGCCAGAACACGAAGACCCGAAAGCCACCGGTGGCCTGAACCGGCGAAAGCCATGGAGGCCGAGCGGAGTGCCGTTCGCCCCCATGTCGACCGAGCCGGTCCAGCCGCCTTGCCGCGTGTCGCGCGGGCCCCGCGGGACCCACGCGACACGCGAAACGGTCGCTAGCGACCTCAGATCGGAGCTGAATCCCACGTGAACCCGCTGACCACCAGCGCGTTTGACCTTCCCGACCACCTCGCCGTCAAGGCCGACCCGGCGCTGATCGCCGGCGACGAGCAGCACTTCGCGGCCATCGCGCGGAGCCTGGAGCAGGCGATCGCCGACGTGTCCGACCGCCTGGACGCCCTGCGCAAGGCGCCCGGCGGCAAAGGCCGGGAGGCGCTGGACCGCGACCTGGAGATCCACCGGCTGGCCGCTCGCCTGCGCACGCTCCGCCGCTACGGCCTGGACCTGTGCCTCGGCCACATGGTGAGCGCGGACGACCACGAATCCGCGTACATCGGACGACTCGGCCTCACGGACAGCGAGGGCCGCCGGCTGCTCATCGACTGGCGCTCCCCCGCCGCCGAGCCGTTCTTCGGGGCCACCCACGCCAACCCGATGGGCCTGGCCAGCCGCCGCAGGTACCGCTGGACCCGCGGCCGGGTCAGCGACTACTGGGACGAGGTGTTCACCTCCGAGGGGCTGGTCGGGCACGCCGCGCTCGACGACCAGTCCGCCTTCATCGCCAGCCTCGGCAGCAGCCGGTCACCGCGGATGCGCGACGTCCTCGGCACCATCCAGGCCGACCAGGACGCGATCATCCGCGCGGGCTCCGCCGGCGCCCTCGTCGTCGACGGCGGCCCGGGCACCGGCAAGACCGTCGTCGCCCTGCACCGCTCCGCCTACCTCCTCTACTCCGACCCCCGTCTCGGCCACCGGCGGGGCGACGTGCTGTTCGTCGGCCCGCACCAGCCCTACCTGGCCTACGTCTCCGACGTCCTGCCCAGCCTCGGCGAGGAGGGCGTGCAGACCTGCACGCTGCGGGACCTCGTCGCCGAGGGAGCCGCCGCGGCGGTCGAGTCCGACCCGGACGTGGCCCGCCTGAAGGCGTCCGCGGAGCTGGTGAAGGCGATCGAGCCGGCCGTCAGGTTCTACGAGAACCGGCCCACCAAGGGGATGACGGTCACGACCCACTGGTCCGACGTCTGGCTGAGCCCCGAGGACTGGGCGGAGGCGTTCGACGCGGCCGAGCCCGGCATTCCGCACAACGACGCCCGTGACCTGATCTGGGAGGAGTTGCTCAGGATCCTGGCGGACAAGCACGACCAGGACGACGTCGCGCCTGATCTGCTCCGCAGGTCACTGCTGCGGGACCGGGAGCTGCTGACGGCGTTCAACCGGGCCTGGCCGCTGATCGAAGCGGCCGACCTGGTCGGAGACCTGTGGACCGTACCCGCCTACCTGCGGATGTGCGCCCCCTGGCTCAGCCCCGACGAGATACGCAAACTCCAACGCGAGGAGCCCCAGGCGTGGACGGTGTCCGACCTGCCGCTCCTGGACGCGGCGCGGCAGCGGCTCGGCGACCCGGAGACGTCACGGCGCAAGCGGCAGCGCGAAGCCGCCCTCGCCGCCCAGCGCGAACGCATGACCCAGGTCATCGAGAACCTGATCGAGGCCGATGACGACGGCGAGGGCCTGGTGACGCAGCTTCGCCGCGCGGACCTCCAGCGGAACCTGGTCGACGAGTCCGAACTGCCTGCCCTCGACCCGGACCGGCTCGCCGGGCCGTTCGCCCACATCGTCGTGGACGAGGCTCAGGAGCTGACCGACGCGGAGTGGCAGATGCTGCTGCTGCGGTGCCCGTCCCGGAGCTTCACCATCGTCGGGGACCGGGCGCAGGCCAGGCACGGGTTCACGGAGTCGTGGCGGGAACGGCTGGAGCGGGTCGGGCTCGACCGGATCACCCTGGCGTCGCTGAGCATCAACTACCGGACGCCGGAAGAGATCATGGCGGAGGCGGAGCCGGTGATCCGGGCCGCGCTCCCGGACGCCAACGTCCCGACCTCGATCCGCGGCAGCGGCGTCCCGGTCGTCCACGGACCGGTTTCGGATCTCGGCTCGATCCTCGACACCTGGCTCGCCGCGCACGCCGACGGGACCGCCTGCGTCATCGGCGATCCGACGTTCCGGGAGACGTCCCGGGTACGGTCGCTGACTCCGGAGCTGTCGAAGGGCCTGGAGTTCGACCTGGTGGTCCTCGTCGATCCGGAGAAGTTCGGCGAGGGCATCGAGGGAGCGGTGGACCGTTATGTCGCGATGACGCGCGCGACCGAGCGGCTCGTCGTCCTCACGAGTTCCTGACGCCCTCTCTCGATGAGGGAGTGGCCCCCATGAAGCCGAGGGGTTCTTCCAGGCGCAGGCGCATCGACGGCAGGACGTCGCCGCCGGTCGGCCGGTCAGTCGGTCGGTCGGTCGGTCGGTCGGTCGACGTCACGCTGACATCACCGGCCGACTTCGCTACACGGCCTGGGCGGTGAGGGCCAGCGGGGCACGCGGTGGCGGGGCCGTGGAGGAAGCCGGTGCAGCCTGCCGGGATCCCTGTCAGGCCCAGCCGAGGGGCCACGGTCTTCGGCACGTCAGCCGGAGTGGACGGCTCTGTTCAGCAGGGCCATGAGCTGCCGCAGTTCGTCGCGGGTCAGCGCCGCAAGCGGGGTCTTCTCCAGCGCCGTCCGGACCAGTTCCTCGCGAACCTCGCGGCCCTTCGCGGTCAGGACCAGGACGCGGGAGCGGCGGTCGGCCGGGTCCACGGCGCGCTCCACCAGACCCCGGTCGGCGAGCTGGTTGGTGATGAAGGTCAGATTGGGGGCGTTGCAGTACAGGCGCTCGGTCATCGTCTTCATCGAGGGGGGCGGCTCAGCCGGGTCGATGGCCCACAGCGCCTGGAACGTCGCCGGTGTCAGGTGGTGCCTGGCCAGCGCGGGCCCGATCTGGTCGTTGGTTCGCATCCAGATCTCGTAGGTCGCGGCCACCACCGCGGTGAGCTCGGGCGTGGTCATGACGCCATCCTATCGACACTTCGAGACTCGAAGGATTATGTTGGCTTCTATGCTTCGAGGCTCGAAACAATGGAGGATCTCATGGCCGACGACTATCGTGGCGTCACCGCGCTCGTCACGGGCGCGTCCAAGGGGCTGGGACGGGCGTACGCGCTGGAGCTGACGCGCCGGGGGGCGCGGGTGATCCTGCTGGCTCGTTCGGAGGGGAACCTGCGGGAGGTCGCCGCGCACCTTCGGGAACGGCACGGCGGGCCGGACGCCGAGATCATCGCCGCCGACCTCGCCGCTCCGGACGGCCCGGAGGGGGCCCTGCGGGAGCTGCGTGACCGCGGCCTCACGGTCGATCTGCTGCTCAACAACGCCGGCGCGGGCAGCGCGGGCCCGTTCCTCGGCCGCCCGCTGGAGCCGCAACTGCGCTCCGTCGGGCTCAACGTCGTCGGCCTGATCGCGCTGACCCACGCGATCGGGGCCGAGCTGGTCGCCCGCGGCTCCGGCGGCATCATCAACGTCTCGTCCACCGCGGCCTTCCAGCCCATGCCCTACCAGGCCAGCTATGCCGCGACGAAGGCTTTCGTGCTCTCCTTCACCGAGGCGCTGGCCGAGGAACTGCGCGGCACCGGCGTCCACGTCATGGCCGCGCATCCCGGCGCGATCGCGACCGGCTTCTTCGACGGCACCTCGGCCACGATCGACCCCCGGGCCGCCGACGCGCCGGCCACCATCGCGGCCCGTACGCTGGATGACTACGCCCGAGGGCGCGCGGTGTCCTACCCGGGCCGGGCCTTCAACCGGGCCCTGACCTGGCCCGCGCGCCTGCTGCCGCGCACCGTCGTCGCACGGATCACCGGCGACCTCAACCGCCGGCGCCGCCTGCACGAAGTCGTCGACCTCGTCTAGGCGCGCATCAAAGTCGATCAGAGCCATTCGCTGATCGTGGCGACGAGCACGGTGGCCTCGTAGTGGGTGGCGAGCTCGTCGCGGCGGGTGACGACAGCGCGATGGCGTTCGAGCCGATCGGAGCCGCACTCGACGGCGTGGCGCCACCAGCAGCCGCCGCCACGGTCCCGGGGCGTCCGGCAGGAGGGGTGCGCCGGAGTCACCGGGGCGCCGGGCGGCGACTCGTACGGGACGCCGTCCGCCGTCCTGACGCTCACCCGCCTGTCCTCGGACACCTCCTCCAGCAGCTCGGCCCGCCCTTCCACGCGGACCACCGGGTGCCGCAGGCAGGCCCGCCACCAGGGGTCGGACCACACCCCCGGCGAGGAGTCCGGCAGGCACCGGCAGCCCGTTCAGCATCCATGACTCCACGGTGGCGCGGCACTCCTTTTCGTGCCCGTCCAGGTGCTCAAGCAGCGCCGCGAACTGCACACCGACCGGGCTGAACCGCACGGCCCCGGGCACGGACGCCAGCAGCTGGCCGCCGGTCCTCCTGCAGCGCAGGGTCATCCCCCGTCCAGCACCTGGCTCGTGGCCGCGGACGGCGCGGACTCACGTGAGGGGAATCGGCATGGCGACGACCATGTCGGCGGGCACCGACCATCGTCCCGGTCTCGAATCCCGGAGGGTGCTTGATCACGGTTTGGTGTCGCGCGACTGAATGATCTTGACGGGGGAGCACTCATGAGACGTTATTAGAACGTCTGTTCCCATTCTGTGCAGGAGGCTTTCGTGTCCCCATCCCTGGTTCGCCGATTAGCCGCTTACTGCGGCGCCGCCGGCCTGATCACCGGCCTGTTCACCGTCACGGCCCCCGCCGCCTCGGCGGCCGGCACCACCACCGACCTCGGGGTCACCGACTCCTCCGCCGCCGACCTGGCCGTCGGCGGCGGCCGGGTGTTCGTTCCGGCCGGCGACCGCATCATCGTGGCCGGCACTGACGGAAACCTCACCGGCGGTGTCGTCACCGGCCTGCCCGGCGTCCAAGAGCTGGCCGTGAACGCGGACGGCACCCGCCTGTACGCGGCTCTCGCCGGCTCGAACGAGGTCGCCGAGATCGACACCGCGCGCCTGGCCGTCACCCGCCGGATCGACCTGTCGGCCCACCCCTGCCCGTCCACGCTGGCGTTGCTGGGCGAGCGGTTGTGGGTGGGGCACGGATGCGACAACGGCACCGGCGGCGTCGTCGGCCTGGATCTCAGCGCGAGCGCCCCGGCGCCCGTGGTGGTCGGGGGCCAGCACCTGCGGCCTCCCGCGCTCGCGGCCGCCGGCGACACGCTCGTGGTCGGCCAGACCGCCCTGCACCACGCCGACATACTGGTCTACGACCTCGGCGACGGCGCCCCCGCGCTGCGCGGCACGATCGACAGCGAGAAGTGGCGCATCGACTCCCTGCGCGACCTCACCCTGAGCTCCGACGGCGGCACCCTGTTCAGCGCGGCCGACTCCCCCGGTCACTTCACCAGGTACGACACCAGGACCCTGTCGGCGACCGGCACCTACGACGACGGCTTGGACGGGTACTCGTGCGCCGTGGCGCTCAGCTCGGACGGCGCGTACGTCGCGGCCGGACGCCAGTGGGGCAGCACCGACCTCACCCTCTACGACGCGGCGACGGGCGCGGAGCTGTTCGCGGCCGACCAGCCGGACGCCGAACTGCTCCCGGACAGCGTCGCGTTCTCCGGCACGGACGTCTTCGCACTGCTGCGCAGCTCCACGGACCGGCTGCTGCTGTGGCGGGTGACGGGCGTCGCGCTACCGGCCACCAAGCTCACGGTGACGGCCCCCGCGGACGCGTACGTCGGCTCGCCGATCACCGTCGAGGGGCGGCTCACCCGCGCCGACGGCGAGGCACTGGGGCTCAAGCCGCTCACGGTGATCCAGTACCTGCCCGGCTGGACGAAACTGCCGATCACCGGCGTGACGACGCGGGAGGACGGCACGTTCACCTTTCAGGACACGCCCGTCTTCGAGCTGCCGCCGTACATCGGCGAGGTGATCTACTGGGTGTTCTGGGACGGCGACGACGGCCACCGCCGCAGCAGCGCCTCCGTCACCGTGACGGTCAAGCGCGAAGCCACGCTCACCCTGACAGGGCCGCAGTCCGGCGTCGCCGGCACGGCCGTGGAGCTGAGCGGCGTCCTGGCGGCGGGCGACAGGCCGCCCTCTCCGGAGTCCACGCTCACCGTGCAGCGCACCCTGTACGTCAAGGGCACCAGCGGTAAGACCGTCAAGCTCCCGCCGGTGAGGGTGAACGCCGACGGCACGTACACGTTCACCGACACGCCCGCCAACGCCGGCAGGTACAGCTACCTCGCGAGCTATGCGGGGGACGGCGGGACCGGACCGGCCCAGGCCACCCATCAGATCATCGTCAAGTGACCCGACGCCCGGTGCCCGGCCGGCCGGGCACCGGGCGCCTCGGCCGGGATCCGGTGGTGACTCACCAAGCCCTGACGGTTCCGGTAGCCCATGACTGTACTCCAGTGACAGTCGGCCACCGCGTGATCATTCGGAGTCCGTGAAGACAACCAAAGATCGTGCGGTGGCCGCGCGCCGCAGCGTAGACCCTGACGGCTGGATGGTCATCTTCAACGCCTACGCCACCCCAGCCAGCGGGCCCTGCTGGGGTGGCGGCTCTACCTGCCCGAGCACACCTGGCTGGCCGACCCCGACCGCTGCCAGGCCACCGGCATCCCGGACGAGACCGCCTTCGCCACCAAGCCCGCCCTGATGCTGGCCGCGCTCAAGGCCGGCGTACCCGCCCGCTGGATGACCGGCGATGAGATCTACGGCCAAGACTCGCGCCTGCGCGCCGCCGATGCTCGCCCTGGCTCTCCTGACAGCCATCGCCGCCGCCCAGCCGCCCAGCGTCGCCGACGCGACCGCATCCCTTTGACCTTGCCCGAGATCCGCCGACTGCTGACGACACTCGTACTGACCACGCACCGCTCCATCACGGACATTCTGCGCTGGTCGGATTGGCGCCGCCGACACCAGGCCAGTACCCGACGCTGCCACTACCAGCGCAGATCTGAGCAATGATCGCGAAGTGTCACTGGAGTACTAGGACACGGTGCGGACGCAGCCTCCGGATGGCGTCGATGGCATCGATGACCTTGCTGAACTGTAGGCCGTCTCCACCCCGCACCCGCCGGCGGATGCCGCCGATAAAAGCAAGCGAGGAGGGGATGTGCCCTCCTCGTCCCTGACGATCCTGGAACTGTTTCCGAGCATGCGAAAAGGGGCCCACGCGAGCCCCGGCATCAAGCCGGGCTCGCATGAACCCCTTCTCAAAAGATTGTCCGGCGGTGACCTACTCTCCCACACCCTCCCGAGTGCAGTACCATCGGCGCTGGGAAGCTTAACTTCCGGGTTCGGAATGTAACCGGGTGTTTCCTTCCCGCCATAACCGCCGTAACCCTCCGAAACACACAAGCACTGCTTGCTGTCTCAGAATTGCCTAGTGGACGCGAGCAAAACCTTCAGTGTGGCGCAGCTCTGGACCCGGCGAAGAGTAACAGAGCGCAGCACACACCAAAGCATAAGCTTTGTGGTCAAGTCCTCGGCCTATTAGTACCGGTCAGCTCCACACGTTACCGCGCTTCCACCTCCGGCCTATCAACCCGGTCGTCTACCGGGAGCCTTACCCCCTCACAGGGTGGGAGACCTCATCTCAAGGCGAGCTTCCCGCTTAGATGCTTTCAGCGGTTATCCCTTCCGAACGTAGCCAACCAGCCATGCACCTGGCGGTACAACTGGCACACCAGAGGTTCGTCCGTCCCGGTCCTCTCGTACTAGGGACAGCCCCTTTCAAGTCTCCTGCGCGCGCAGCGGATAGGGACCGAACTGTCTCGCGACGTTCTAAACCCAGCTCGCGTACCGCTTTAATGGGCGAACAGCCCAACCCTTGGGACCTACTCCAGCCCCAGGATGCGACGAGCCGACATCGAGGTGCCAAACCATCCCGTCGATATGGACTCTTGGGGAAGATCAGCCTGTTATCCCCGGGGTACCTTTTAGCCGTTGAGCGACACCGCTTCCACATGCCGATGCCGGATCACTAGTCCCAGCTTTCGCTCCTGCTCGACCCGTCAGTCTCACAGTCAAGCTCCCTTGTGCACTTACACTCAACACCTGATTGCCAACCAGGCTGAGGGAACCTTTGGGCGCCTCCGTTACCTTTTAGGAGGCAACCGCCCCAGTTAAACTACCCACCAGACACTGTCCCCGATCCGGATCACGGACCAGAGTTAGACGTTCAAAACGACCAGAGTGGTATTTCACCAATGACTCCACCCGAACTAGCGTCCGAGCTTCCCAGTCTCCCACCTATCCTACACAAGACGCTCCAAACGCCAATGTCAAGCTGTAGTGAAGGTCCCGGGGTCTTTCCGTCCTGCTGCGCGTAACGAGCATCTTTACTCGTAATGCAATTTCGCCGGGTCTGCGGTTGAGACAGCGGGGAAGTCGTTACGCCATTCGTGCAGGTCGGAACTTACCCGACAAGGAATTTCGCTACCTTAGGATGGTTATAGTTACCACCGCCGTTTACCGGCGCTTAAGTTCTCACCTTCGCACAGCAAGCTGCGCTAAGCGGTCCCCTTAACGTTCCGGCACCGGGCAGGCGTCAGTCCGTATACATCGTCTTACGACTTCGCACGGACCTGTGTTTTTAGTAAACAGTCGCTTCCCCCTGGCCACTGCGACCCCCACCAGCTCAGACAGCAAGTGCCATCACCAGCAGAGGTCCCCCTTCTCCCGAAGTTACGGGGGCAATTTGCCGAGTTCCTTAACCACAGTTCACCCGATCGCCTTGGTATTCTCTACCTGACCACCTGAGTCGGTTTAGGGTACGGGCCGCCACAACACTCACTAGAGGCTTTTCTCGGCAGCATAGGATCATCCACTTCGCCACAATCGGCTCGGCATCACATCTCAGGATACATGCGAGGCGGATTTGCCTACCTCACTCCCTACATGCTTACCCCAGGACAACCATCGCCTGGGCTGGACTACCTTCCTGCGTCACCCCATCGCTTACCTACTACCCAATCAGGCCGAGCGTTCACTCTGACAGCCGTCCCGAAGGACAAACCCGAGTTAAGGACTCTTAGTATCAAGGGGTTCGATATGGGCGCATTGAAGCGGGTACGGGAATATCAACCCGTTGTCCATCGACTACGCCTGTCGGCCTCGCCTTAGGTCCCGACTTACCCTGGGCGGATTAGCCTGCCCCAGGAACCCTTGGTCATCCGGCGCGAGGGTTTCTCACCCTCGATTCGCTACTCATGCCTGCATTCTCACTCGCACAGCTTCCACGACTGGATCACTCCGCCGCTTCACCAGCTGCACGACGCTCCCCTACCCACCAACAAGAACAAGTCCTTGTCAGTGCCACGACTTCGGCGGTGTACTTGAGCCCCGCTACATTGTCGGCGCGGAATCACTTGACCAGTGAGCTATTACGCACTCTTTCAAGGGTGGCTGCTTCTAAGCCAACCTCCTGGTTGTCTCTGCGACTCCACATCCTTTCCCACTTAGCACACGCTTAGGGGCCTTAGTCGGTGATCTGGGCTGTTTCCCTCTCGACTACGAAGCTTATCCCCCGCAGTCTCACTGCCACGCTCTCACTTACCGGCATTCGGAGTTTGGCTGACGTCAGTAACCTTGTCGGGCCCATCGGCCATCCAGTGCTCTACCTCCGGCAAGAAACACGCGACGCTGCACCTAAATGCATTTCGGGGAGAACCAGCTATCACGGAGTTTGATTGGCCTTTCACCCCTACACACAG
The DNA here is from genome assembly GCF_024172185.1 of Nonomuraea roseoviolacea subsp. carminata. Lineage (GTDB taxonomy): Bacteria > Actinomycetota > Actinomycetes > Streptosporangiales > Streptosporangiaceae > Nonomuraea > Nonomuraea roseoviolacea. The sequence continues at coordinate 7,415,077 of NZ_JAMZEC010000001.1, read as the reverse complement.
GTCATCCCCCAGGTTTTCAACCCTGGTGGGTTCGGTCCTCCACCCAGTCTTACCTGAGCTTCAACCTGCCCATGCGT
>NZ_JAMZEC010000001.1:6045000-7412500 GCF_024172185.1 Nonomuraea roseoviolacea subsp. carminata | reverse complement strand
TTATCCCAGAGTCAGGGGCAGGTTGCTCACGTGTTACTCACCCGTTCGCCGCTCGAGTACCCCGAAGGGCCTTTCCGCTCGACTTGCATGTGTTAAGCACGCCGCCAGCGTTCGTCCTGAGCCAGGATCAAACTCTCCATTAAAGGCTTGTCTGATGCCTAACTAAAAAGGAATCCGTCACCGGCTCACGCCGATATGACGGGGTCATGCATTGTTCATGCACTGGCTTTTAACACACTGTTGAGTTCTCAAGAAACGGACGCGTACTCTTCGGTACTGCAAGAGGCGCAGACTCCGTGTCGGTATCTTATCAGACTCTCTGATCTGGTGTCAATCTCCAGATCGGTGATCACCTGGTAAGAGGCAACCCCCGCAACTTACCGTTCCACCCCGGTCGTGTCGAATCAACCGGATTTCCGGTGATGCGGACGCGCCCAGAACGGCCCGGACCTACACGCGCCGAAGCACGTCGGCCGAGTGGCTCGCTGTGAAGGGATTGGCCCTGGGGCCCGGCCGCCATCTGGCGTCCGGCTCACTCCCGGGCGAAGACAAAGACTAGGTCGCCATCCGCTCCTCGTCAAATCAGGCCACGCACCGGCGCGCCTCCTCGCCACGGAACCCGCTTCCGCCCCCGCAGCCAGGACCGGAGCCTAGGGACGCGTCAGCGCGCGCACCTGCTCCACCGAGGTGAACAGCTCCGCGGCCATGCCCGCCTCGCGCGCCGCCACCACGTTCGCCTCGTTGTCGTCGAAGAACAGCACGTCGGACGGGGCCACGCCCATCCGCTCCGCGCAGATCTCGTAGGCCCGCCGGTCGGGCTTGGCCACCCCGATCCGGCACGAGAACGTCAGCGCCGCGAACCCGCCGAGCCACGACCCGTGCCGCGTCTCCCACACCGGCACCAGATCCTCGATGATGTTGGACAGCAGCCCGAGCCTGCGCCCGCGGCCGGCCAGCTCGCGCACCAGCCCGACCATCTCCTCGTCCACCTGGCACCAGCTGTCGAGGTCGGCCTGCCGCAACGCCGGGACGTCGGCGAACCGGGCACCCAGGTGATCGGCCACCGCCGCCCAGTACGCGGCGCCGTCCTGGCCCGCGTCGTAGGCGGGACGGCACGCCCAGTACGCCTCCCAGAACCGCTCGCCGGGAACCCCGGCCAGCTCGACGAGCCGCCGCTTGTCCTCGTCCGTCTGGGTCCGGGCAATCACGCCGTACAGGTCGAAAACGATCACATCAGCCATATGTCCGAGCTTATGCGCGTATTCTGCCCCGGTGATGACCGCCGCCACCCTTGCCCCGAGCGCCCCGCCTGTCACCCGTACCCGCTGGTGGGGGGCCTGGGCGGCCGGGGTGGCGGGCGGCGTGGCGGCGCTCGGTGGCTCCGGCTCCGCCTCCCTCAACGGCGACGAGCTGGCCACGATCAGCGCCGCGTCCCGTTCCCTCGCGGGCTTGTGGGAGCTGGCCCGGCACATCGACGGCCATTTCCTGCCGTACTACCTGTTCATGCACCTGTGGACCCAGTTCGGGACGGCCGAGCTGTGGCTGCGGCTCCCGTCCGCGCTGGCGATCGGGGTGGCGGCGGGCTTCCTCGCCGACCTGGGGCGGCGGCTGCACAGCGGCCGGGCGGGTGTGACGGCCGCCGTGCTGTTCGCGGTCCTGCCGTCCGTGTCGTACTACGGCGCGTTCGCCCGGCCTTACGCGTTCGCGGCGGCGGCCGTCGTGTTCTCCTTCTGGTGCCTGCACCGCCTCACCCGCGCGACGCCACGGCGCGGATGGGTGCTCTATGGAGTGTCGGTCGCGCTGGTCTGCTCGACGCACCTGTTCGCGGTGCTCACGCTGCCCGCCCACCTGCCCGTCCTGCTCTCGACGTCGCGGCGCCGAGAGCTGCTGACCCGGGCCCTGCCCGCGCTGGCCGCCGGGTGCGTCCCGGCGCTGGTGCTCGGCCTGATCGGGTACGGCGAGCGGCACGCGGTGAGCTGGATCCAGGAGCGCGGGCCGGAGGTGCTGCTGAAGTTCCCCAAGATGGCGGCGGGCGCGGAGACGGCGGGCGTGCTGGTGTTCGCGGTGGCGCTCGCGGGCGTGGCGCTGACGTGGCTGCGCGAGCGCGCCTGGTCGGCGGCGCTGGGCGCCTGGCTGGCCGGGCCGCCGATCCTGCTGCTCACCGTGTCGCTGCTGATCACCCCGTTGTACGTGGACCGGTACCTGTTCGTCACGTCCCCGGCCCTGGCACTGCTGGCCGGTCTGGCCGTGGCGAGCGTGCGGCCGCCGGTCGCGGCCGTTGCGGCGGGGTGCCTGCTCGTGGGCGTCGCGGCGGTCGCCGGGCTGGACCGGCACATCGAACTGCGGGCCTTCAACGGCAGGTTCGAGGACTTCCCGGGCGCGGTGCGGCGGGTGGCGGCGCGGGAGGGGGACGCGATCGTGTTCGGTCAGAGCTCGGTCCGTGCCGGTTTCGACTACTACGCGCCCCCGGGCCTGGCCGATGACGTGCTGCGGCTGAGTCCCGCTCCGGAGGCGGGCGGGTTCGGTTTCCCCGAGCGTACGGACGTGGCCGAGGCGCTGCGGGATCGGCGGCGCGTCTGGGTGGTGTGGCGCGGGTCCAAGGCCGCGGGCGAGAAGCTGCCCCGGGTGAAGGCGGTCAAGGAGGCCGGGTTCAAACCGGTGTCGTCGTGGCACTCGGCTGAGCTGCCGGGACTCACCGTCGCCCTGTACGGCCGTTCCGGAACCTGAACGGAAGCCGACAGCCGTTCCGGAAGCGAAGCCGACAACCGTTCCGGAAGTGGAGCCGGCCGCCGCTGACCCGGCCCGCACATGACCGCGGGCCCTCCCCCGGAGGGGAAGGCCCGCGGGGGCGGAGCTGAGGTCAGCCGACGACGACGCCGCCGATCGACTTCTTGCCGCGCCGCAGCACCAGGAAGCGCCCGTGCAGCAGGTCGTCCGACGCCGGCACGTACGCCTCATCGGTGATCTTGACGTTGTTGAGGTACGCCCCGCCCTCCTTGACCGCCCGCCGGGCCGCGGACTTCGACTCGACCAGCCCGCTGTCGGCCATCAGGTCGACCAGCGGCGCGCCGAGCGCCGGCACGGCCGCCTTGGGCACCTCGGCCAGGGCGGCCTCCAGCGTCGCGGCGGACAGCTCCTCCAGCGAGCCCTGCCCGAACAGCGCCTTGGACGCCGCGATGGCGGCCGCGAGCTCGTCGGCGCCGTGGACCAGGGCGGTCAGGTCCTCGGCGAGCGTGCGCTGCGCCTCGCGGGCGAACGGGCGCTCGGCGACGGCCTTCTCCAGCGCGTCGATCTCCTCGCGCGTGCGGAAGGTGAACACCTTGAGCAGGCGGATCACGTCGCGGTCGTCGGCGTTGAGCCAGTACTGGTAGAAGGCGTACGGGGTGGTCAGCTCGGGATCGAGCCAGACCGCGCCGCCCGCCGTCTTGCCGAACTTGGTGCCGTCGGCCTTGGTGATGAGCTTGCCGGTGAGCGCGTGCACGTGGGCGCCCTCGACGCGGCGGATCAGGTCGACGCCGGCGGTGATGTTGCCCCACTGGTCGCTGCCGCCGACCTGGAGCGTGCAGTTCTGGCGGCGGTAGAGCTCCAGGTAGTCGTTGGCCTGGAGGATCTGGTAGCTGAACTCGGTGTAGCTGAGCCCTTCGCCGCCGAGCCGGGCGGAGACCGACTCGCGGGCCAGCATGCGGTTGACCGGGAAGTGCTTGCCGACGTCACGCAGGAAGTCGATGGCCGACAGGCCGGCGGTCCAGTCGAGGTTGCTGACGACCTCCGCGGCGGTGGGGCCGGGCTCGAAGGACAGGAACTTCTCCAGCTGCACCCGGATCCTGCTCACCCACTCGGCGACGACCTCGCTGGTGTTGAGCACGCGCTCGGTGCTGCGGCCGCTCGGGTCGCCGATCAGGCCGGTCGCCCCGCCGACCAGCCCGACCGGCCGGTGGCCGGCCCGCTGGAAGCGGGTGAGGATCAGCAGCGTCGCGAGGTTGCCCATGTGCAGGGACGGGGCGGTCGGGTCGAAGCCGGCATAGACCGTGATCGGCCCCTTCGACAGCGCCTCACGCAGGGCCGCGATGTCGGTGGTCTGCGCGATGACGTCGCGCCATTGGAGCTCGTCCAGAATGTCGGTCACGGTGCTGGCTTTCCGATAGACGTCGATTGGTTACAGCCTGCCCGATCGCGGCCGCACCCCGCCACTTGGAATACGCTCGGCAACCATGTGGAGGGTCCGTCGCGAGCTGGCCGTTTCGAAGATCTTAGGGGCTCTGGGGTGCGCGGGGCTCGCCGTCTTCTGGTACGTGAACGGGGACGTGCGCGGGGTGATCCTGGCCGTGCCGGCGGCGCTGCTCGTGGGCGCCATGGGCCTGCGCGACGTGCTCGTGCCCGTCCGGCTGTCGGTGTCGGAGGACGGGATCACGGTGATACACGGGTTCGCCGGGCGCAGGCACGTGCCGTGGACGGACGTACGGGACGTCAAGGTGGACGTGCGCCGCAGGTACGGCCTGCGCAGCGAGATGCTGGAGATCGACACGGGCGATCACCTGCACCTTTTCAGCGCTCACGAGCTGGGCGCCTCCCCCACCGAGGTGGCGGCGGTGCTGCGGCGGCGCGGCACGTGAGCCCGGTACGGCGACACGGTCGGGTCGCCGTCGATCCAGAACCGCCACGGCGTGTCCTTGGCGGTCGAGATCCCGGTGCGGGGCCCGGACCGGATCGTGTCCGGCTCGGGCGGGACGCCTTCCAGGACGGCGGCGGCCCCGGCGGGCACGCCGGTCAGGCCGAGCCGGGTGAAGCCGCCGGGCGCGCCCTCCAGGCCGGGCGCCCCCTTCAGGCCGGGCGCCCCCTTCAGGCGGGGCGCGCCCTCCACCACCGCGTCGAGCCCGTTGTGCTCGCGCTTCAGGCCGAGCGCGGTCGCCAGCCGGGCGGGGCCCCGGGCGAGGTCGCGGTCGGGGATCCGCCGGGAGCCGTCGCCGTTGACCGTGCGCCGCTCCCGGGCCAGGTCGAGCCCGGCGACGATCTCCCCGGCGCGCAGCAGCACGGCCGAGCCGTGCTCCTCGGGCAGGCACACCAGGTTGGCGCAGAAGTGCATGCCGTAGGTGAAGTACACGTACAGGTGGCCCGGCGGCCCGAACATCACCGCGTTGCGGGGCGTCCTGCCCCGGTAGGTGTGGGCGGCCGGGTCCTCGCCCGGCCCGCCGTACGCCTCGACCTCGGTGAGCCGCACCGCGACGGGGCCGTGCACGAGGACGCGCCCGAGCAGGTCGGGCGCCACCTCGTGGGAGGGCCGGTCGAAGAACGAGCGCGGCAGCGGCGCGGAGGTCAGGAGCCCGCCGCCCATGCCGCCTGGGCGTCGACGGCCTCGCGCAGCGCGGCGATCTGGTCGCGGACGCGGTCGGGGGCGGTGCCGCCGTGGGCCTTGCGGGCGGCCAGCGCGCCGGGCACGTTGAGCACGTCGCGGACGTCGGGCGTCAGGTGCTCCGACACCTTGATCAGCTCGTCGTCGGTGAGGTCGCCCAGGTCCTTGTCGTAGGACTGGCAGTACACGACCAGGTGCCCGACGGCCTCGTGGGCGTCGCGGAACGGCACGCCGCGCCGGACGAGCAGCTCGGCCAGGTCGGTGGCCAGCGCGAACCCGTCGGGGGCCGACGCCTGGAGGCGGGCGGTGTTGACGCGCATGGTGGCGACCAGGCCGGCCATCGCGGGCAGGACGAGCAGCAGGGTGTCGACGGCGTCGAAGACCGGCTCCTTGTCCTCCTGCAGGTCACGGTTGTAGGTGAGCGGCAGGCCCTTGAGCGTGGTCAGCAGCGACATGAGGTTGCCGATGAGCCGGCCGGACTTGCCACGGGCCAGCTCGGCCACGTCGGGGTTCTTCTTCTGCGGCATGATCGACGAGCCGGTGGAGTAGGCGTCGTCCATCTCGATCCAGCGGAACTCCTGCGAGGCCCACAGCACGATCTCCTCGCCGAGCCGCGACAGGTGGACGCCGATCATGGCGGCGTCGAACAGGAACTCGGCGGCGAAGTCGCGGTCGGCCACGGCGTCCATCGAGTTGGGCGCGGCGCTGTCGAAGCCCAGCTCGGCGGCCACCGCCTGCGGGTCGAGCGGTAGCGACGAGCCGGCCAGCGCGCCGGCGCCGAGCGGCGAGACCGCGGCGCGCTTGTCCCAGTCGGTGAGGCGGTCGATGTCGCGGGCGAAGGCGTGGACGTGGGCGAGCAGCTGGTGGCCGAACGAGACCGGCTGCGCGTGCTGCAGGTGGGTCATGCCCGGGGCCGCGGTGTCGGCGTGCCGGCCCGCCTGCTCCATGAGCGCGGTCTCCAGCTCGACCAGCCGGGAGACGATGGTGCGGGCGTGGTCGCGCAGGTAGAGGCGCAGGTCGGTGGCGATCTGGTCGTTGCGGCTGCGGCCGGCGCGCAGCTTGCCGCCGAGCGAGCCGAGCCGTTCCAGCAGGCCGCGCTCCAGCGCGGTGTGCACGTCCTCGTCGGCGACGGTCGGCCGGAACTCGCCCGCCTTGCAGGCGCGCTCCAGGTCGTCCAGCGCGCCGATCATGCGCTCCAGCTCCTGCTCGTCCAGCAGCCCGGCGCGGTGCAGCACGCGGGCGTGGGCACGCGAGGCGGCCAGGTCGTACGGCACGAGCCGCCAGTCGAAGTGCACGCTCACCGACAGCCGGGTCAGCGCGTCGGCCGGGCCCCCCTCGAAACGTCCGCCCCAGAGCCGCATCGGCTTCCCCTCACTCACGGTTGTCATCTCCTCCTCGGCAAGATTGTCTGGCCGCGCCGGCGCCGGATCTCCTGCGCGACCTTAGTGCACGTCACCCGTGCCGGGCGTCCCGGGCCGCCGCGATCTTGGCGGGAAGGCTGAAGAGCTGGACGAAGCCCCTGGCCAGGGACTGGTCGAAGCTGTCGCCGGTGTCGTAGGTGGCCAGCGAGAAATCGTACAGGGACTGGCCGGACCGGCGGCCGGTGACGGTGGCGCGTCCTCCGTGCAACGTCATGCGGACGTCGCCGGAGACGTGTTTCTGGGCGTCGGCGACGAAGGCGTCGAGGGCGTCCTTGAGCGGTGAGAACCACAGGCCGTCGTAGACGAGCTCGCTCCAGCGCTGGTCGACGCCGCGCTTGAAGCGGGCCAGGTCGCGTTCGACGGTGACGTTCTCCAGCTCCATGTGCGCGGTGATGAGCGCGACGGCGCCGGGCGCCTCGTACACCTCGCGGGACTTGATGCCGACCAGCCGGTCCTCGACCAGGTCGATGCGGCCGACGCCCTGCGCGCCGGCGCGCCGGTTCAGCTCGTCGATCACCTGGTACGGCGTGAGCGGGCGGCCGTCGAGCGCGACCGGGACGCCCTGGTCGAAGCTGATGATCACCTCGTCGGGCTCGCGCGGGGCGGCCGGGTCGGCGGTGTAGGCGTAGACGTCCTCGGTGGGGCCGTTCCAGATGTCCTCCAGGAAGCCGGTCTCGATGGCGCGGCCCCAGAGGTTCTGGTCGATGGAGAACGGGTTCTTCTTCGTCGTCTCGATCGGCAGGCCCTTGTCCTCGGCGAACTCGATGGCCTTGTCACGGGTCCAGGCGAAGTCGCGGGCCGGGGCGACGACGCGCAGCCCGGGGGCGAGGGCGGCCAGGCCGGCCTCGAAGCGGACCTGGTCGTTGCCCTTGCCGGTGCAGCCGTGGGAGACGACCGTGCCGCCGAACCGCTCGGCCGCCGCGACCAGGTGCTTGACGATGAGCGGCCGCGACAGCGACGACACGAGCGGGTAGCGGTCCATGTAGAGGGCGTTGGCGCGCAGGGCCGGCACGCAGAAGTCGGCGGCGAACTCCTCCTTGGCGTCCACCACGACCGACTCCGCGGCGCCGCAGTCGAGGGCGCGCTTGCGGATCACGTCCATGTCCTCGCCGCCCTGGCCGAGGTCGACCGCGACGGCGATGACCTCCGCGTCCATCTTCTCGGCCAGGAACGGAATGGCGACGGACGTGTCGAGCCCGCCGGAGTACGCGAGGACCACTCTCTCGCTCATGTCGGGAACCTCCCGGTGTTTCTAGGTGCGGCGGTCGGCGGCCTTGAGCAGGGACTCGGCCACCGCCTGGCCGCCTTGCGGGTCGCGGCTGATGACGAGGATCGTGTCGTCGCCCGCGACCGTGCCGAGGATGGACTCCCAGTCGGCGTGGTCGATGGCCGAGGCCAGGAACTGGGCGGCCCCGGGCGGGGTGCGGACGATGACCAGGTTGGCCGAGGCCTCGGCCGAGACCAGGAGCTCCTCGGCGATGCGGTGCAGCCGCGCGGCGGGCGACTCGCCGGTGCCGAGCCGGGCGACCGGGATGCGGCCGCCGCCCTCGCCGGGCAGCGCGTAGACCAGTGAGCCGTCCTCGGCGCGCAGCTTGAGCGCGCCGAGCTCGTCGAGGTCGCGGGACAGCGTGGCCTGGGTGACCTCGACGCCGCTCTCGGCGAGCAGCTTGGCCAGCTCGGGCTGGGAGCGCACCGCCTGCCGCTGGAGCAGGTCGGTGATCTTGGCCTGGCGGGCGGCCTTGGTCATGGGGATGGTCACGGTCGGGTCACCAGCCAGTGCAGGAGCGCCTTCTGGGCGTGCAGGCGGTTCTCGGCCTGGTCCCACACGGCGCTGCGGGGTCCTTCGAGGACGTCGGCGGTGATCTCGTAGCCGCGGTAGGCGGGCAGGCAGTGCAGCACGATCGCGTCGTCCGCGGCGTGCTCCAGCAGCTCCGCGTTCACCTGGTACGGCATGAGCGCGGCGACCCGCTCCTCCTTGCCGTCCTGGCCCATGGACACCCAGGTGTCGGTGGTGACGACGTGGGCGCCGGCGGCCGCGGCGGCGGGGTCGGCGGTCGCCAGGACCGAGCCGCCGGTGCGGGCGGCGATGGCGGCGGCCTGGTCGAGGACGACGGGGTCGGGCTGGTAGCCGGCCGGCGCGGCGACGCGCACGTGCATGCCGGCGGTGGCGCCGCCGAGCAGGTAGGAGTGGGCCATGTTGTTGGCGCCGTCGCCGAGGTAGGCGAGCGTGAGCCCGGCCGTGCGGCCGAAGCGCTCGCGGACCGTCTGCAGGTCGGCGAGGATCTGGCAGGGGTGGAACTCGTCGGTGAGCGCGTTGACCACGGGGACGCCGGAGGCGGCGGCCATGGCCTCGATCCGCTCCTGGCCGGACGTGCGCCATACGATCGCGGCCACCTGGCGTTCCAGGACGCGGGCGGTGTCCTCGATCGGCTCGCCGCGGCCCATCTGGGAGGAGCCGCCGTCGATGACGAGCGGCAGGCCGCCCAGCTCGCCGACGCCCACGGCGAACGACACGCGGGTGCGGGTGGAGGGCTTGTCGAACAGCACGGCGACGGTCTTCGGCCCCTCGAACGGGCGGTAGCCGTAGCGGTCCTTCTTCATGGCCTCGGCCAGGTCGAGCACCTCGGCCTGCTCGGCGGGCGACAGGTCGTCGTCCCTGAGGAAGTGCCTCACCGGGCGGCCTCCGTGAGGATCGCGGGGAACGCGGACACGAACGCGTCGATCTCGGCCTCGGTGACGACGAGCGGCGGGGCGAGCCGTACGGCGTCGGGCTGCAGCGCGTTGACGAGGAACCCGGCGCCGGCGGCGGCCTCCTGGACGCGGCCGGAGACCGGCTCGGTCAGCACGGTGGCGAGCCAGAGGCCGCGCCCGCGCACGCCCTTGAGCAGCGGGTGGGCGATCGCCTCCAGGCCGTCGCGCAGCCGGGTCGCGGCCTTCCGCACGTGGCCGAGGTCGACGTGGTCGAGGACGGCGAGGGCGGCGGCGCAGGCGACCGGGTTGCCGCCGAAGGTGGAGCCGTGGTCGCCCTTGTCGAACAGGGTGCCGGCCGCGCCGAAGCCGACGCACGCGCCGATCGGCAGGCCGCCGCCGAGGCCCTTGGCCAGGGTGAGGATGTCGGGGGTGACGCCGTCGGCCTGGTGGGCGAACCAGTGGCCGGTGCGGCCGATCGCCGACTGGATCTCGTCGGCCACGAGCAGTGCGCCGGTGGCGTCGCAGATCTCGCGGGCCGCGACGAGGTAGCCGTCGGGCGGCGGGACGACGCCGGCCTCGCCCTGGGTGGGCTCCAGGAAGACGGCGATGCAGTCGCCGGTCACGGCCTCCTTGAGCGCGTCGGCGTCGCCGTAGGGGACGAAGCGGACGTCGACCGGGAACGGGCCGAACTGGTCGCGAATGGCCTTCTTGCCGGTCAGCGACAGGGCGCCGATGGTGCGGCCGTGGAAGCCGTTCTCGGCGGCGACGAAGTAGCTGCGGCCCTCGCGCCGGCCGTACTTGAGCGCGAGCTTGTAGGCCGCCTCGTTGGCCTCGGTGCCGGAGTTGGCGAGGAAGACGCGCATGGGCGCCTTGAGCAGCTCCTGGAGCCGCTCGGCGAGCAGCACCTCGGGCTCGTGCAGGAACAGGTTGCTGGTGTGGGCGATGGTCGCCACCTGACGGGAGACGGCCTCGACCAGCGCCGGGTGGGCGTGGCCGAGGGAGCTGACCGCGATGCCGCCGATGAAGTCGAGGTACTCCTTGCCGTCCACGTCCCAGACGCGGGTGCCCTCGCCGCGGGCCAGCGCGACCGGCGGGACGCCGTAGTTGGGCATGAACGCCCGCTCGAACCGGTCGAACAGACTGGGCTGCTCACTCATCGGGCATCACCATGGTTCCGATTCCTTCGTCGGTGAAGATCTCCAGCAGGAGGGCGTGGGGCACCCGTCCGTCGAGGACGTGCGCCTGGGGCACGCCTCCCCGCACCGCGGTCAGGCATGCCTCCATCTTGGGCACCATGCCGCTGGACAGGGTGGGCATCAGGCTCTCCAGCTCGGTGGCGCCGAGCTGGTCGATGACGTCGGTGTCGTCGGGCCAGTTGGCGTACAGGCCCTCGACGTCGGTGAGGACGATGAGCTTCTGGGCGCCGAGCGCGACGGCGAGCGCTGCGGCGGCGGTGTCGGCGTTGACGTTGTAGACCTGGCCGTCCTCGCCGCGGGCGACGCTGGAGACGACCGGGACGCGGCCGTCGTCGATGAGCGCGCGCACCGCGCCGGGCTCGACCCTGACGATGTCGCCGACCTGGCCGATGTCCACGGGCTCGCCGTCGACGATCGCGTGCTTGCGCTCGGCGGTGAAAAGGTGGGCGTCCTCGCCGGACAGGCCGACCGCGAACGGGCCGTGCCGGTTGATCAGGCCGACGACGTCGCGGTTGACCTGGCCGACCAGCACCATGCGGACGACCTGCATGGCCTCGGGCGTGGTGACGCGCAGGCCGGCGGTGAAGGTGGACTCGATGCCGAGCCGGTCGAGGTGCTCGCTGATCTGGGGGCCGCCGCCGTGGACGACGACCGGGCGCAGCCCGGCGTGGCGCAGGAAGACGATGTCCTCGGCGAAGCCGGCCTTGAGCGCGTCCTCGGTCATGGCGTTGCCGCCGTACTTGACGACGACGGTCGCGCCGTGGAAGCGGGTGAGCCAGGGCAGCGCCTCGATGAGCGTGCCGGCCTTGGCGTGGGCGCCGTCGGCCCGCAGCGACGGGCCGGTTCCGGGGGCGGCGGTCATGACGAGTACGCCGAGTTCTCGTGGACGTAGGCGGCGGTCAGGTCGGTGGTGTGGATCGTGGCCGACTGGGCGCCCGCCGACAGGTCGATGGTGATGGTCACGTCGCGAGGGCGCATGTCCACCTTGGACCGGTCGTCGCCGACGGCGCCGCCGCGGCAGATCCAGATGCCGTTGATGGCGACGTTGACCCGGTCGGGCTCGAACGCGGCGGAGGTGGTGCCGACGGCGGACAGCACGCGGCCCCAGTTGGGGTCCTCGCCGTGGACGGCGCACTTGAGCAGGTTGGAGCGGGCGACGGCGCGGCCGACGAGCAGCGCGTCGTCCTCGGTGGCGGCGCCGACGACCTCGACGGCGACGGCCTTGGTGGCGCCCTCGGCGTCGACGAGGAGCTGGCGGGCCAGGTCGGCGCAGACCTCGGTGACCTTCTGCTCGAACTCGGCCAGGTCGGGCACGACGCCGGAGGCGCCGCTGGCCAGCAGCAGCACGGTGTCGTTGGTGGACATGCAGCCGTCGGCGTCGAGCCGGTCGAAGGTGCGGGAGGTGGCCCGGCGCAGCACGGCGTCGAGCTGGCCGCTGGTCAGGTCGGCGTCGGTGGTGATCACGCAGAGCATGGTGGCCAGGGCGGGGGCGAGCATGCCGGCGCCCTTGGCCATGCCGCCGACCATGTAGCCGTCGGCCCGCTTGAACGAGATCTTGGAGACGGTGTCGGTGGTGCGGATCGCGTCGGCGGCGGCCAGGCCGCCGTCGCGGGAGAGCTGGGCGGCGGCCTGGTCGACGCCGGGCAGCAGGGCGTCCATGGGCAGCCGCTCGCCGATGAGGCCGGTGGAGCAGACGGCGATCTCGCCGGCGGAGTCGCCGAGGACGTCGGCCACCCGCTCGGCGGTGGCGTGGGTGTCCTGGAAGCCCTCGGGGCCGGTGCAGGCGTTGGCGCCTCCGGAGTTGAGGACGACCGCCCGCACCCTGCCGCCGCTGAGGACCTGCTGCGACCACAGCACGGGGGCGGCCTTCACGCGGTTGGCGGTGAAGACGCCGGCGGCGGCGCGGCTGGGCCCGTCGTTGACGACGAGGGCGAGGTCGCGGGAGCCGCCGGACTTGATCCCGGCGGCGATGCCCGCGGCCCGGAAGCCGAGGGGGGCGGTCACGCTCATGGGGCGACTCCTGTCGTGGGGAGACCGAGCTCTTCGGGCAGGCCGAGGGCGAGGTTGGCGCTCTGGAGCGCGCCTCCGGCGGTGCCCTTGGTGAGGTTGTCGATGGCGATGACGGCGACGAGGCGGCCGGCGCGCTCGTCGAGCGTCACCTGCACGGCCGCGGTGTTGGCGCCGTAGGTCATGGAGGTGGCGGGCCAGACGCCCTCCGGCAGGAGCCGGACGAACGGCTCGGTGGCCAGCGCGCTCTCGTACGCCTCGCGGACGGCCGCGCGGGTGAGCCCGGGGGCGGCGGGGGCGGTGCAGGTGGCGAGGATGCCGCGGCTCATCGGGGCGAGCGTCGGGGTGAACGACACGCGCACCGGGGTGCCGGCGACGTTCGACAGGCCCTGCTCCATCTCGGGGGTGTGCCGGTGGACGCCGCCCACGCCGTACGCGCTGACGGAGCCCATGACCTCGCTGCCGAGCAGGTGGGTCTTGAGCGAGCGGCCGGCGCCGCTGGTGCCGCTGGCGGCGACCACGACGACGTCGGGCTCGGCCAGGCCGGCGGCGAAGGCGGGGGCCAGGGCCAGCAGGACCGAGGTGGGGTAGCAGCCGGGGACGGCGACGCGGCGGGCGCTCTTGAGCACCTCGCGCTGGCCGGGCAGCTCGGGCAGGCCGTAGGGCCAGGTGCCGGCGTGCTCGCCGCCGTAGAACTCCTGCCAGGCGGCGGGGTCGGCGAGCCGGTGGTCGGCGCCGCAGTCGACCACGAGCGTGTCCTCGCCCAGGGCGGCGGCGACGGCGGCGGAGTGGCCGTGCGGCAGCGCGAGGAAGACGACGTCGTGGCCGGCGAGCGCCTCGGCGGTGGTCTCCTCGATGACCCGGCCGGCCAGCGGCGCCAGGTGGGGCTGGTGGGCGCCGAGCGGGGTGCCGGCACTGGAGGCCGCGGTCAGCGCGCCGATCTCGAACTCGGGATGGCCGAGCAGCAGCCGCAGCAGCTCGCCTCCCGCGTAGCCGCTGGCACCCGCGACCGCCGCCCTCATCCCTACCTCCAGGTCTGCATAGTCATGCATCACTTCTCATGTCCTTGCTTGCAGAAATGATGCACGGCAGAGCAAGAACATGCAAGTCGGAGGGGGTGCGGCGCGCCGTGGACACCGGCGTTTCCCCTGCGCACGGTATGAACGGAATGTTGCTCTAGCGCGCCGTACCTACCGGTCGGTACTGTGAGGCTTCCGGACCAGCCGTCTCATCGCGGGAGTCTGCGCATGACCCTCACGCATGCCCAGGTGGAAGCCCAGCTCACCGGGCCCGGCCAGCTGTTCGAGGTGGAGGAGATCGGCCGCACCGGGGTACGCACCTGGAAGCACGCGCCCGCCCACTTCCGAGCCCTGCTCGACATCAGCCGCTTCCACGGCGACAAGGTCTTCCTCGTCTACGAGGACGAGCACATCACCTTCGAGGAGCACTATCGGAGGGTGGCGGCGCTGGCCACCCGGCTCGTGGAGGACTACGGGGTCGCCAAGGGCGACCGGGTGGCCGTGGCCATGCGCAACTACCCCGAATGGGTCGTCGCCTTCTCGGCCGCGCTCGCCGCCGGCGCCGTCGCCGTACCGCTGAACGCGTGGTGGACCGAGCCGGAGCTGGCCTACGGCGTCTCCGACTCGGGCGCCAAGGTGCTGATCGCCGACGCCGAACGGGCTCCCCTCCTGGCCCCGACCGGCCTGCCGCTCATCGTGGCCCGGGGCGAGGCGCCTCCCGGCGCGCGCACGTTCGCCGAGGTCGTCGGCGAGCCCGGCCCCGAGGCGCGTCTCCCCGACGTCGAGCTGTCGCCCGAGGACCCGGCCACGATCTTCTACACCTCGGGCACGACCGGGCACCCCAAGGGCGCGCTCGGCAGCCACCGCAACCTCGGCCAGTCGCCCATGACCGTCGCCTACGGGCTCATGCGGGCGGTCGCCCTGGCCGGCAAGGACATCTCCGAGGCCGCCGGCCAGCGGCGGGTGACGCTGCTGACCGTGCCGCTGTTCCACGTCACCGGATGCTTCTCGGCGCTGACCACGACGATGTTCGCCGGCGGCGGGCTGGTGCTCATGTACAAGTGGGACGCCGGGCAGGCGCTGCGGATCATCGAGCGCGAGCGGGTCACCACCATGATCGGCGTGCCGACCAACGCGTGGCAGCTCATGTCGCACCCCGACTTCGCCGAGCACGACCTGTCCTCGCTCACCACCGTCGGCTACGGCGGCGCGCCCGCCCCGCCCAAGCTGCTGGAGCGCATCACCGCCCACCTCCCGCAGCGCGCCACCTCCAACGGCTACGGCATGACGGAGACGACCGCCCTGGCCATCGGCAACGGCGGGCCCGACTACCTGTCCCGGCCCGACAGCATCGGCCTGCCCTCGGCCGTGGTGGACGTGCGCGTGGTGGACCCGGCCGGCGAGGAGCTGCCGCGCGGCGAGGTGGGCGAGCTGTGCGTGCGCGGGCCGAACGTCATCATGGGCTACTGGAACCAGCCGCGGGCCACGGCCGAGACGTTCGTCGACGGCTGGCTGCACACGGGCGACCTGGCGAGGATCGACGAGGAGGGCTTCGTCTACATCGTCGACCGGGCCAAGGACATGGTGATCCGGGGCGGCGAGAACGTCTACTGCGCCGAGGTCGAGGCCGCCCTGTTCGAGCACCCGGCCGTGGACGACGTCGCGGTGATCGGCGTGCCGCACGACGAGCTGGGCGAGGAGGTGGGCGCGGTGGTCCGCCTCGCGCCCGGGGCCGCCCTCACCGCCGACGAGCTGCGCGGGTTCCTGGACGGGCGGATCGCCAAGTTCAAGATCCCGGTCCACGTGTGGTTCCGGGAGGAGGAGCTGCCGCGCAACCCCGGCGGCAAGATCCTCAAGACCCGGCTGCGCCGGGAGATCCTCGGGCCGTGACCCTCTCTTGCCCGTCGTGGCCGCCGGACGTCGTCCGGCGGCCCTTTTTTCGTCCGCGTACGGGCAGGTCGGCGGGGAGATAGGCGCCCGCATTACCTGGCGCGTAATCGCGGGCCCCCACTCCCGGATGACACCTTTTCGGTTGTCGGCACCGAACACCGACACCAGGACCGGAACACCACGACCGGAACACCGAGAAGGAGCCCGCGATGACCGCCGTGACCGTCACCACCGACCGGACCAAGTTCCTGCGCCTCGCCCTGGCCGCGGACGCGGCCGTCACCGGGGTCAACGGCCTGGCCTACCTGGCCGCGGCCGGCCCCCTCGCCGACCTGCTCGGCCCCGGCGCCGGGCTGCTGCGCGGGATCGGGGCGTTCCTCCTCGTGTACGCCGTGGCCGTCGGTGTCCTGGCGACCCGGCCCGTCAACGCCGCCGCGACGAAGGCGGTGATCGCCGTGAACCTCGCCTGGACGCTCGCCAGCCTGGTCGCCGCGGTCGCCGACTCCGCCGAGTTCACGGTGCTCGGCCTGGTGTGGACCGTCGCCCAGGCCCTCGTGGTGGCGGTCTTCGCCGAACTGCAGATCATGGGCCTGCGCCGGGCCCGCTGACCCCCTTCCCCTGACTGAACATCCCGTGCGAAAGGTTGAGAAATCATGAACGCTGAGCTGGTCGAGCGCTACGTCGCCGCCTGGAACGAGACCGACGCCGCCGCCCGCGCCAAGGCCGTCGCCGAGCTGTGGACCGAGGACGGCGCCTACACCGACCCGCTGGCCCAGGTGCGCGGCCACGAGGCGATCGCCGCCGTGATCGAGGGCGCGCAGGGCATGTTCCCCGGCCTCGTCTTCAGCGCCGGCGAGGTGTTCGACGCCCACCACGACATCGCCCGCTTCACCTGGCACCTCGGGCCGGCGGGCGGCGAGCCGGTGGCGGTCGGGTTCGACGTGGTGGAGCTGGCCGAGGACGGCAGGATCGCCCGGGTGCTCGGCTTCCTCGACAAGGTCCCGGCCGCCTGACCCCCTCCTCTCCCCCTCTCCCCTCCGCCGAGCGGCCCCCGGAACGTCACCGGGGGCCGCTCGGCGTACCTGCTTC
The DNA here is from genome assembly GCF_024172185.1 of Nonomuraea roseoviolacea subsp. carminata. Lineage (GTDB taxonomy): Bacteria > Actinomycetota > Actinomycetes > Streptosporangiales > Streptosporangiaceae > Nonomuraea > Nonomuraea roseoviolacea. The sequence continues at coordinate 7,395,837 of NZ_JAMZEC010000001.1, read as the reverse complement.
CCGCTGAAAAGCGTTTGCCCCCGGCGCCCGCGAACCGGGACAATCAGCGCCCGTGCCGCCACGACTCCTCGACCTGTTCCGCCGCCTGATGCCCGATCTCGGGCCGCTGCGCGACTCCCGCGACTACCGCCTGCTCACCGCCTCCGGCGTGGTGACCATGTTCGGCACGTTCATCACGGTCGTCGCGGTGCCGTACCAGATGAAGGAGCTGACCGGCTCCCCCCTCGCGGTCGGGCTGGTGAGCCTGGCGGAGTTCGTACCCATGGTGGTGTGCGGGCTGTGGGGCGGGGCGATCGCCGACGCCCTCGACCGGCGCAAGGTCATCCTGCTCAGCGAGCTGGGCCTCGCCCTGACCTCGGCGATGCTCACGGTCAACGCGCTGCTGCCCGACCCGCAGGTGTGGGTGCTGTACGTGGTGGGCGCGCTCTCGACGGGCATCGGCTCGCTCCAGCGGCCCAGCCTGGAGTCCCTGACGCCGCAGGTCGTGCGGCATGACCAGCTCGCCGCCGCGGCCGTCCTGCAGAGCCTGCGCTGGAACGTCGGCGCGATCGTCGCCCCGGCCCTCGGCGGCCTGCTCGTGACCTCCTTCGGCACGGCCACCGCGTTCGCGGCCGACACGCTGAGCTTCGTGCTGTCGCTGCTGCTGCTCTGGCGCACCACCGCGCGCCCGCCGGCCGAGGACGCCGCCCCGGCGTCGCTGCGCTCGCTGGTCGAGGGCGTCCGCTACGCCGTCGGCCGGCGTGACCTCATGGGCACCTACCTCGTGGACATCGCGGCCATGGTGTTCGCCATGTCCACGGCGCTGTTCCCGTTCCTGGCCGACCAGCTCGGCGCGTCGCGGGCGCTCGGCCTGCTCTACTCGGCCGGAGCCGTGGGCGGCCTGGTGGCCACGCTCACCGGCGGCTGGACGTCCCGGGTGCACCGGCAGGGCCTCGGCGTGATCCTCGCGGCGGCCGTGTGGGGCACGGCGGTGGCGCTGGCCGCGGTCGCTCCGAGCGTGTGGCTGGTGTTCGCCTGCCTGGCGCTGGCCGGCGCGGCCGACATGATCAGCGGCATCTTCCGGATGACGATCTGGAACCAGACCATCCCGGACGAGCTGCGCGGGCGCCTGGCGGGCATCGAGCTGCTCTCGTACGCCAGCGGCCCGATGCTGGGCAACGCGCGCGCCGGGCTGATGGCCGGCTGGGGCGGCGCCCGCTTCTCGCTCGGGGCGGGCGGGCTGCTGTGCGTGGCGGCGGTGGCGGGCCTGGCCGCGGCGCTGCCGGGGTTTCGGAGGTACGACGCCCGTACGGACGAGCACGCGCTGGCCGAGAAGGCGCGCCGCGCGGAGCGGCAGGTCACCGAGGCCGGCACGGCCTGAGCGACGTCACCCGCTCTCGCGCCACCCGTCGTACTCCTCCACCAGCGCGTCGACCCGCTCCCATTGTGCTCGGTCCAGCCCTTCGGCCACGACGAGCCACTGCGCGTCCTCGGCGTCGTCCTCCCCGGCCAGGGTCTCGCGCACGACGCGGGGGACGCCGAGCTCGGGGAACCATTCGCCCAGCGTCTCGGCGACCTCCTCGGCGTCGTCCCGCTCGGCGAACACCAGCAACTGCCTCATGACATGGCATTGTGCCGTAGATCTATCAAACGCCGCGTGTTGCTGGGTTTACTGACCGTGAACCCGCTAGGTTGTTACCGTAGGACCATGACGGCAGAAGCGGTGAGCCTGGAGATGGAACCACGTTCGCTACCCGACTGGGCCTTCCCGCCTCCGGGAGGCTTCAAGGCCGAGGACCTCGATCACATTCCGGATTTGCCTGCGCACACAGAGTTGATTGATGGAAGCTTGGTCTTCGTGAGCCCCCAGCGAGACTTCCACACCTCGATGCTGTTTCTCCTCCACAGCGAGTTGCGAGGAGCAGCGCCGGCAAACTATCGCGTCCGGCGTGAGATGAGCGTCACGCTGGGGCCGGATCAGCGACCGGAGCCGGACCTCATCGTCATTCCGAGCGCCGTCACGCAGCTCAACGCCACCTATTATCACGGCAGGGATGTCATCCTCGCCGTCGAGGTCATGTCCCCGGAGTCCCGCAGACGTGACCGGGAGCGTAAGCCCGTGCTCTACGCCGAGGCCGAAATCCCGCACTTCTGGCGGGTCGAAGAAAACGACGAGAAGCCTGTCGTCTACGTCTACGAACTCGATCCGGCCACGCGCACCTATGTGCCCACCGGCATCTTCCACGACCGCCTCAAGCTGACAGTCCCGTTCGACATCGACATCGACCTCACCGAGATCGAACGGATCTGACGCGCACGGCGAAGGGCCCGGTACCGCAGTACCGGGCCCTTCGCCGTGTCCGAGGTCAGGCCCCGCGGAGCTGGGCCCCCACGCGGTCGGCCGCCATCGCCACCGCCGCGTCACGCGCCGCCGTCGTCTCCTCGACCGTCAGCGTGCGGTCGGGGGCGCGGAAGCGCAGCGTGTACGCCAGCGACTTGTGCCCCTCCCCCACCTGCTCACCGGTGTAGACGTCGAACAGCCGGATCGACTCCAGCAGCTCGCCCGCGCCGTCGCGCAGCGCCGCAGCCACGTCGGCCTCCGGCGTGAAGTCGGGCACGATGAGCGCCACGTCCTGCGTCGCCACCGGATAGGCCGACACCCGCGGCGCGTCCACCGGGCCCGGCAGCACCGCCTCCAGGCGCGACAGCTCCAGCTCCATGGCCGAGGAGCGCGGCGGCAGGCCGTACGCCTCGATCACGCGCGGGTGCAGCTCGCCGGCGTGGCCGACGAGCGTGTCGCCCACGTAGAGGGCGGCGCACCGGCCCGGGTGCCACGGCTCGTGCTGGTCGGCGACCACCGACAGCTCGATCCCGGCCTCCGCGGCGACGAGCCGGGCGGCCTGCACGGCGTCGGCCCAGCACTCCTGCCGGCCGCGACCCCACCATCCGGAGCGGTCGAACTCCCCGGCCAGCACGACCGCGACGCGGCGCGGCTGCTCGGGCAGCGCGGCCTCGATGGCCGCCAGCTCCTCCTCCGCCGGCCGGCGGTCCACGCCGGGCGTCGGGGCGACGGCCGGGGCGTCCTCACGCGGCCGGTAGACCGCGCCGGACTCGAACAGGGCCACGTCGGTGAAGCCGCGCCCGACGTTGCGGGCCAGCGTCTTGAGCAGGCCCGGCAGCAGCGTGGTGCGCAGCAGCGGCTCGTCGTCGGCCAGCGGGTTGACCAGCCGGGCCGCCCGGCGGCGGGCGTCGTCGGCGGGCAGCTGGAGGTGGTCGAGGTCGGCCTCGCCGATGAACGGGTAGGCCAGCACCTCGACGTACCCGGCGGCGGCCAGGGCCCGGCCGACGCGCCTGCGCAGCCGCTGCTCCTCGGTCAGCCCCGCCCCGGCCGGGGCCTTGGGCAGGACCGACGGCAGGTGCTCGTAGCCCTCCAGCCGGATGACCTCTTCGGCCAGGTCGTTGGGGTCGGTCAGGTCGGGCCGCCAGGACGGCGGCGTCACCGTGATCATGTCGGGGCCGGTCACGGCCAGCTTGGCCGCCAGCTCACCGCCGGTGACCACGCCGGTCGGGTCGACGGCGCCCTTGCGCACGGCAGGGTCGTCGCCGTCGGTCACGACGCAGCCGATCTGCTCCAGCCGGCGCACGACGGTCTCCTTGGTGTACGGGACACCGGCGACCGTGCCGGGGTAGCCGGCCGGGATCGCGATGCGCGGCGGCTCGGCCTCGGCCTCGGCGTGGGTGACGCCGCGCCCCGGGGTGCCGCCGCCCAGCTCGGCCAGGAGCTGCACGGCCCGCCACGACGCGGGCAGCGGCAGCTCGCGGTCGACGCCGCGCTCGAAGCGCTTGGACGCCTCCGACACCAGCTTGTGCCGGCGCGACTCACGGGAGATGCCGGTGGCCGAGAAGTGGGCCGCCTCGATGACGATGTCGGTCGTGGACTCGGAGATCTCGCTGTCGAGGCCGCCCATCGTGCCCGCCATCGACAGCGGGCCCGACTGGTCGGTGATGAGGATGTCGTCGGCGTCGAGGTCGCGGACCACGTGGTCGAGCGTCTCCAGCCGCTCGCCGGGACGCGCCCTGCGCACGACGATCTCACCGGTCAGCTTGGCCCGGTCGAAGGCGTGCAGCGGCTGGCCGAGCTCCAGCATGACGTAGTTGGTGACGTCGACGGCCAGCGACACCGGCCGCATGCCGGCGCGCGCCAGACGGGTCCGCATCCACAGCGGGCTCGGCGCGGCCGGGTCGAACCCGGTGATCTCGCGCAGCACGAACCGGTCGCAGGCGGACGGGTCGCCGATCGAGGCGGGCCAGGCCGTGCCCTCCGCCTCGGGGAGCTCGACGTCGGCGGGGTCGCGGAACGGCACGCCGAAGGCGATCGCCGCCTCGCGGGCCACGCCCCGGATCGACAGCGCGTAGCCGATGTCGGGGGTGATCTCCAGCTCGATGACGTCGTCGCGCAGGCCGAGCAGCTCGACCACGTCGGCGCCCACCGGGGTGTCGGCGGGCAGCACCATGATGCCGGCGTGCTCCTCGCTCAGGCCCAGCTCGCGCTCGGAGCAGATCATGCCCTCGGACATGCGGCCGTACGTCTTGCGGGCGCCGACCTCGAACCCGCCGGGCAGCACGCCGCCCGGCAGCACGACCGGGACGCGGTCGCCGGCGACGAAGTTGGTGGCGCCGCAGACGATCTCGCGGGGCGTCGCCTCGCCGGTCTCGACCTTGCAGTGCCGGATCGGCTTCTTGAACCCGGTCAGCTCCTCGATCTCCAGGACCTCGCCGACGACGACGTTCTTGACGTCGTGACCGTAGGAGGTGATGGACTCGAGCTTGAGTCCGGCCGCGGTGAGCCGGTCGGCCACCTCGTGCGCGGTGACGGCGGGAAGATCGACATACTCCCGCAGCCAGGAGAGCGGGACCCTCATCAGATCTCCCTTCCGAACGGGAGCGTGAAGCGCACGTCTCCCTCGACCATGTCGCGCATGTCCTCGGCGTTGTGGCGGAACATCAGCGTCCGCTCGATGCCCATGCCGAACGCGAACCCCGAGTAGCGCGCCGGGTCGACCCCGCAGGAGACCAGCACGCGCGGGTTGACCATGCCGCAGCCGCCCCACTCGATCCAGCCCTCGGACTTGCAGGTGCGGCAGGGCGGGTTGCCGGGCACCGCCGAGGCGCCGCGGCAGACGAAGCACTTGAGGTCCATCTCGGCCGACGGCTCGGTGAAGGGGAAGTAGTTGGGCCGGAACCGGGTCGTGATGCCCTCGCCGAACATGATCTCGGCGAAGCGGTCGAGCGTGCCCTTGAGGTGGGCCATCGTCAGGCCCTCGTCGATCGCCAGCCCCTCGACCTGGTGGAAGACCGGGGTGTGGGTGGCGTCGAGCTCGTCGGTGCGGAACACCTTGCCCGGGGAGATCACGTACACGGGCAGCGGACGCTGGAGCAGCGCGCGGATCTGCACCGGGGAGGTCTGGGTGCGCAGCACCATGCCCGAGTCGGCGGAGCCGACGAAGAAGGTGTCGTGCTCGGAGCGGGCCGGGTGGTCCTGGGCGATGTTGAGGGCGTCGAAGTTGAACCACTCGCCCTCCAGCTCGGGCCCCTCGGCCACCTCGTAGCCCATCGCGACGAACGTGTCGGCGATGCGCTCCTGCATCGTGGTCAGCGGGTGGCGGGCGCCGCGCGGCTGCCGGTCCCAGGGGAGGGTGACGTCGACGGCCTCCTCGACGAGGACGCGCGCGTCGCGCTCGGCCTCCAGCTCGGCCTGGCGGGCGGCGAGGGCCTGGCCGATCGCCTTGCGGGCGGCGCCGACGCGCTTGCCCGCCTCGGCGCGGGCGGCCGGCGGCAGGGCGCCGATCTCGCGGTTGGCCAGGGCGATGGGCGAGCGGTCGCCCGCGTGCGCGAGGCGGGCCTGCTTGAGGTCGTCGAGGCTGCCGGCCGAGGCGATGGCGTCGAGGGCCTCGGCCTCCATGCGGGACACCTCGTCGGCATGCAACGGTGTCACCTCGACGGGGTCGTAGTCAGACAAGAGTGAGCTCCGTATTCAGGGCTTGAGCGGTCAAGAGTCTAACGGTGGTGGCCCACCGGCCGACTCGCGCTTCGCGGCGAAGTGCTTGGAGTGAAGTGCTTCAGGCGAAGTCGGGCGTGCCGGTGGGCACGGTAAATCGGAACTCCGCGCCGCCTTCGGGCGCCCGCTGCACGGTGATCGTGCCGCCGTGCGCCTCGACCAGGCCCTTGACGATGAACAGGCCGAGCCCGGTGCCGCCGCGGCGGCGGCTGTTGCCGCGCCAGAACTGGCGGAAGACGCGCGGAGCCAGCTCGGGCTCGATGCCCTCACCCTGGTCGCGCACCGACACGGCCACTCCCCATCCGACGGACTCGATGACGATGGTTACGGTGCCCCGGCCGTGGCGCACCGCGTTCTCCACCAGGTTACCGAGAATCTGGTCGATCTTGTCCTGGTCGAGCCACATCTCGGGCAGGTCGTCGCCCACGACGAGGCGGAAGCGGTCCTCGGGCTCGCCCGCCGCCACCCGCCCGGCGACGACGCGGCGCGCCCGCGCGGGCACGTCGACGACCTGGCGGCGCACCTCCAGGCGCCCGGACTCGATGCGGGAGACGTCGAGCAGCTCGGTGATGAGCCGGGTCACGCGGTCGGCGTCGTTGTTGACGGTCTCCAGCATGACGCGCTTCTGCTCGTCGGTGAAGCGGGTCCACTTGGCCAGCAGCGTCGCGGTGAAGCCCTTGACGCTGGTCAGCGGCGAGCGCAGCTCGTGGGCGACCGTGGAGACCAGGTCGGCGCGGCTGCGCTCCAGCCGGGCGCGGGCCCCGCCGTCGCGTAACGTGATCGTCACCCGCGCGACGTCGCCGCCGCGGGCGGGCTCGCGCACCAGCCGCGCCGCGACGTGCAGCTCCTGGCCGCCCGGCAGGTGCAGCGGGCGCTCGGGCGCTCGGGTGCGGGTGCGCAGGCCGCCCTGCGGGTCGAGGGCCTTCCACCACTCGCGGCCGTCGTGGTCGCGGAACGGGAACACCTCGTCGATGTCCTTGCCCACGGCGCGCGCGACGGGCACCCCGGTGAGCCGGACGGCGGCCCGGTTGACGGCGAGGACGCGGCCGAAGCCGTCGGTCACGATGAGGCCGTCGGGGAGGTCGTCGACGGCGATCGAGCACGCGGGGACGATCTCCTGACCGCCGGTGTCCGCTCCGTGCACGACCTCGCCTCCTCCGCCTACAAGGCCGACAATAGCGGGTTTCCCGTCGCCTAGGGGACTCGCCGCGAGGCTGCCTATGGCTGCGGGGTGGCCGGTTCATGCCGGCGCCCACGACAGGTCGCCCTCCGGCCCGCGTCCCGTCACGTGAGGGACAGGTGTGCTCTCACGGGACGGACCGGCCGATGGCCTCGGGCGCCTCACATGGTGATCGCGGAAGCCTCAGGTGGCGCGCTGAACACGGGTCGCGGGTCGGGGCTCGCGGGTTCGCGGGACCCGGGTCGCGGGGGGTCAGGTGGCGCGCTGGGCGCGGGCGGAGGCGTACAGGCAGACGGCGGCGGCGGTCGCCAGGTTGAGGCTCTCGGCCTGCCCGTAGATGGGCACCCGGACCACGTCGTCGGCCTCGGCGAGGATCTCCTCGGGCAGCCCCCACGCCTCGTTGCCGAAGATCCACGCCGTGGGGCCGGACAGGTCCACGTCGTCGAGCGTGTGCTTGCCCGCGCCGTCGGCCGCCAGGACCCGCAGGCCGCGCTCCTTGAGCCGGCGCACGGCGGCGGACACGGGGGCGCCGGTCACGACCGGCAGGTGGAAGAGGCTGCCGGCGCTCGCGCGCACGCACTTGCCGTTGTACGGGTCGACGGAGGCGTCGGTGAGGATCACGGAGTCGGCGCCGGCGGCGTCGGCGGCCCGCATGACGGTGCCGGCGTTGCCGGGGTCGCGCACGTGCGCGAGCACCGCCACCAGCCTGGGCTGTCCGGTCAGCGCCTCCTCCAGCGGCACGTGCACCAGCCGGCAGACGGCCAGCAGCCCCTGCGGGGTGACGGTCTGGGACAGCTCGGCCATGACCTCGCCGCTGGCCCGGTGGACCGGGACGTCCTGCGCGACGGCCTCGGCGACGATCTCGGGGTGGCGCGACTCGGCCTCGGCCGTGGCGAACAGCTCCACCGTCACGCCGTCGAGCCGCAGCGCCTCGCGCACCGCCTGGGGGCCCTCGGCCAGGAACTTGCGGTCCTGCTCGCGGAAGGCCCGCTTGGTCAGCCGCCGGGCCGCCTTCACGCGCGGCGACTTGACGTTGGTCAGCTCGGATCCCGCCATGCTCTTCCTGCTCCCCCTGACTGTGCTGCTCGCGCCGCCTGCTCATTCATGCCCTCATGGCCGTCCATGTGGCCGTACATACGGCAAAGGGCCCACCGTGAGGTGGGCCCTCGGCTGGAGCCCAAGGTAGGGCTCCCTCACATGTCTCAGCTCGCGGCCGGAGCGTTCACGTTCGCCGGCAGCGCCTTCTTGGCGGCCTCGACGAGCGTGGCGAAGGTCTGGCTGTCGTTGACCGCGAGATCGGCCAGGATCTTGCGGTCGACCTCGACGCCCGCCAGGCGCAGCCCCTGGATCAGGCGGTTGTAGGTCATGCCGTTCTGGCGGGCAGCGGCGTTGATGCGCTGGATCCAGAGACGACGGAAAGCGCCCTTGCGGTCCTTACGGTCGCGGTAGGCATAGGTCATCGAGTGGAGCATCTGCTCCTTGGCCTTGCGGTACAGCCTGGACCGCTGGCCTCGGTAACCCGCCGCCCGCTCGAGGACGACCTTGCGCTTCTTCTTGGCGTTGAGCGCCCGCTTCACGCGTGCCATGTTTCTTCTCCCCGGGGGTTCGCGCTACTTGGCGAGCAGCTTCTTGATCTTCTTGGAATCGGCGTCGGAAAGGACGACCTCGTTCTTGAGACGGCGCGTCAGCGTGGACGACTTCCACTCGTTGTAGTGCGCGCGGTTGGCGCGGCGACGCTTGATCTTGCCCGTGCCGGTGAGCCGGAACCGCTTCTTCGCACCACTGTGCGTCTTCATCTTCGGCATGTCGCCGTCTCTCCTCAATTCGGTCGTGCCGGTGGCCGGGCCGGTGCTGGCCGACCCGGTCGCGGCGTGTTCGTCGTGCTGGTGGCTGCTCGGGGTGCTTGTAAGGCTAGCCCCTACCGCGGGTCACGCTTCCTGTTCGGAAGGAACCTCTGCGGCGGCATCCTCGCCACGCTGGGCCTTGGCCGCCGCCTTCTCGGCCTTGGCCTCGGCCTTCTTCTTGTGCGGACCGATCACCATGATCATGTTACGGCCGTCCTGCTTGGGCTGGGACTCCACGAAGCCGAGCTCCTGGACGTCCTCGGCCAGCCGCTGCAGCAGCCGGAAGCCGAGCTCCGGCCGGGACTGCTCGCGACCACGGAACATGATCGTCACCTTGACCTTGTCCCCCGCCTTGAGGAACCGCACCACGTGACCCTTCTTGGTCTCGTAGTCGTGCGGGTCGATCTTCGGCCGGAGCTTGATCTCCTTGATGATCGTGTGCGCCTGGTTCTTGCGCGCCTCGCGCGCCTTCATCGCGGACTCGTACTTGAACTTGCCGTAGTCCATGAGCTTGCACACGGGCGGTCGAGCCGTGGCCGCGACCTCGACGAGGTCAAGGTCGGCTTCCTGGGCGAGCTTCAGGGCATCGTGAATGGAGACGATGCCGACCTGCTCGCCGTTCGGGCCCACGAGGCGGACCTCGGGAACTCGGATACGCTCGTTGATGCGGGGCTCAGTGCTGATGGGGCCTCCTAGGTTTGCGATCCCTAAATGCTCGTCGTGCCGGGGAGCTTCCGCGAAACGCGAAAAGCCCCGCACGTCGCGCATGCGGGGCCACTGAGCTCTTCGGCGTCGTGGCCTTCAAGCTCCCCGGAGTAGTCCGGCGTGATCCTTTACCCGGCCACCTCTCGGCGACCCGGGTGGGAGGGAGACCTCCGCTTGCGCGTCCAGCAAGGCATGCCGGACCGATCAGAGAGCTACATTACCACAACCGTGCGGCAAGCTCGAATGTTCCCTCCCGCCACCTCCGATCACCGTTAGAGTCAGCAGGTGAACATACTCTGTCCAGTCTGTCCAGATTGGAGGCAATCGTGAGCGTCTGGCAGTTGCAGGAAGCGAAGCAGCGTTTCAGCGAGGTCGTGCGGCGGGCGCACGACGAGGGCCCGCAGATCGTGACCCGTCACGGCGAGGACGTGGCGGTCATCATCGACATGGCGGAGTACCGCCGCCTCAAGGGCGACGAGCCCGACTTCAAGGAGTTCCTGCTCAGCGCGCCCGACCTGACCGAACTGGATCTCACACGTTCCAAGGACCTTCCTCGCGAGGTCGACCTGGGTGATGTCTGGTGAGTTACCTGCTCGACACCAACGTCGTCTCCGAGATGACCAAGCGCACCAGGAACTCGAACCTGCAGGCCTGGTTGGACGCGATCAACGGCCCGACCCTGTACTTGAGCGTCCTCGTCCTCGGCGAGATCCGGAAGGGGGTCGAACTGCTGCGGCGACGCGACGCGATACAGGCGGGCGCGTACGAATCGTGGCTCGACCGGCTGCAACGCGAGTTCAGAACACGTATTCTCCCGGTGACTCTCGACGTGGCCGAGGAATGGGGCCGAATGAACGCCAAGCGCCCCCTTCCCGTCGTCGACGGTCTCATCGCGGCCACGGCCAGCGCGCACGGATGGATTCTCGTCACGCGGAACGTCAAGGACTTCGCCGACCTCGACGTCAAGATGGTCGATCCGTTCGCGTGGTCCGCCTGAGGATCTCGGCCTCGCCGGCCGCGCGCATCGTCTCCACCGGGACGTCCGTACGGCCGGTCATCAGCTCCACCTGCCGTACCGCCTGGTGCAGCAGCATCGCGAAGCCGCCCACGACCGTGCCGCCCGCCGCGCGCACCGCCGAGGCCGCGCGGGTCGGCCAGGGCGAGTAGACCACGTCGAACAGCGCCGGCACCCCGGCCAGAGCGCCGGCGTAGGCGTCGGCCGCGCCGCCCGGCAGCGTCGAGACGACCAGGTCCACCTCCAGCGCCGCGTCGAGCTTGTCGAACGTCTCGACCGCCAGCGCCACGCCGAGCCGTTCGGCCGCCTCCGTCGTCTCCGTCGCCCGGGCCGGGTCGCGGACGAGCAGCGTGGCGGAGCGCAGCCCGAGGCCGCGCAGCGCCGCGAGCGCCGAGGCGGCCGTGGCGCCGCCGCCGAGCACGGTCGCCGAGCCGGGAGCGGGCACCCCCGCCTCCGTGAGCGCCTGCCGCACGCCGTGGACGTCGGTGTTGTAGCCGTGCGCGGCGCCGTCGCGGAACACCACGGTGTTGGCGCCGCCGACCTCGGTGACCGGCTCGGTCACGGTGTCGAGCAGGGGCAGCACCGCGCGCTTGAGCGGCATCGTGAGCGACAGGCCCGCCCAGGCGTCACCGTCGTCCCCCTCGCCGGGGCTCTCGCCGCGCACCGGCCGTAGCCGCCGGAGGGTCTCCGGCAGCGCCGCCTCGTCGCACTCGATCGCCTCGTAGCTCCACCCGGCCAGTCCCATGGCCGCGTACGCGGCCCGGTGCAGACACGGCGAGAGCGAGTGCGCGATCGGTGAGCCCATCACCGCGGCCCGCATGATCACCTGCTCCTTCACGCCTTACCGAACTGCGAGCACCCTATCGCCCCGCCGGGAGGCGTCCCGCGTGGAACCGTCGCGCACCCAGGGTTCCCGCGCCCCGACGTACCGGACGAACGACCCCTGGACACGTCGAGGGCCGCCCGCGTGAAGTGCGGGCGGCCCTGGGCGGCCGTCATTCCCGGGCGGCCCCACGGGGTGCGCGGACGGACCGCGCACCCCGAAGAGCCGGGTTCAGCCCCCGTTGCGGCGGTACTCGTCCAGCAGTTGCTGGAACTCGGCGTCCGTGGTGGCGAACTTGGTGACGTTGCTGTTCGGGTCGGTGGCGACGAAGTACAGCCAGTCGCCCTTCTCCGGGTTGAGCGCCGCCTCGATCGCGTGGTCGCCCGGGTTGGCGATCGGGCCGGGCGGCAGCCCGTCGTGCATGTACGTGTTGTACTTCGTGTCGATGCGCAGCTCGGCATCGGTGGCGGCCGTGCGGTACTTGCCGAGGCCGTACATCACCGTGCTGTCCATCTTGAGCTTCATCGGCGGCTGGTGCTGGAGCCGGTTGTAGATCACCCGGGCGATCTTGGGCATGTCCTCGTACCGGCCGGCCTCGGCCTGGATGATGCTCGCGATCGTGATGATCTCGGCCGGCGTGTGGCCCAGGCTCTTGGCGCCGTCCTCCAGGCCGGCCTTGTCGGCCGCCTGCCCGAAGCGCTCGACCATCTTGCCGAGGATGTCCGCCGGCGTGTCCTTGGGCTGGAACTCGTAGGTGGCCGGGAAGAGGTAGCCCTCCGCCCTGCCCTTGGCGTACCGGGGCAGGTCCAGCGCGCGGGCGTTGCGGGCCGCGGTGAGGAACTCCTTCTGCGGCTTGCCGGTCTGCTTGGCGAGCTGGGCGAGCGTGTCGGACAGGCGCAGGCCCTCCTTGACCTGCACCCGGACCAGCAGGCGGTTGGCCGAGTCGAGGAGCTTGACCGCGTTGGCCGCGGACATGCCCTTGCGCATCGTGTACGAGCCGGGCTGGAGCAGTCCGCTCTTGCCGGCGGTGGCGATGGCGTTGGTGAACGCCCGGGCGCTGGCCACGACCCCCTGCCGCTCCAGCTCCTGGGCGACGTCGGAGGCGCTCTGGCCCTCCTTGATCTCGATCACCACGTTGCCCTGGCCCTGTCCCGTGTAGTCGTCGGGGACGAGGGCGCCGCTGAGCCACTGGTAGCCGAAGTAGCCGCCACCGCCGACGATGCCGGCGAGGATGATGAACGCGAGAAGCGGGGCGATGAAGCGGCCGCGGTTGCGGCGCTTGCGCCGCCTGCGGTTACCGCTTCTGCCGGAACCACGGGACCGGCGCCGGTCGCGACCTTCGTCGTCGTCCTCGGCGCCCAGCAGGAAATCCATGTCGAGCTCGCTCATAGGTGCGCTGGCCAATCTCCCGGTTCGGCACGCCCGCCGTCAAGCGGCCGGACCGAACGATGGGGGGTCACCGTACGGAACGGGGGGATCCGCCGGTCGTGCGCCGATGCCCCGGGGCCGTTGCTCTCCGTAGCCGTGCGGGGCGACGGAAGGAGCTGCGGCGTCCCGGCTCCGTGACTCCGCCCGCGGATCTCGCCGATCCTCCGGGGGGTGAGGGGCGTCGCGGGGAGCATCAGTTCGTCCCGAGGTTTTCGTTCAACTCTTCCCGGTATCTCACGAACTCGCTCTCTTTGTCGGTGAATTTGGTGATTCTATGCGTCGGATTGGTTGTCACAAACCAGTACCAATCCCCCTTCGCCGGGTGGAGGGCCGCGCGCAGCGCCCGCACCCCCGGGTTGGAGATCGGCCCAGGTGGCAGCCCTCTGCGCGTGTACGTGTTGTACGAAGAGCCGACCCTCGTCTCGCCGGGCGACAGGCGGGACGTCCGCTTTCCCAGCGCGTACAGGGCGGTGGAGTCGATCCGCAGCGGCAGGTCGCGTCCCAGCCGGTTGTAGATCACCCTGGCGATCTTCGGGTAATCGGCGGGGCGGCCCGGCTCGGCCTGCACGATGCTCGCCACCGTGACGGCCTCCAGCGGGGTCAGGTCCATCCGCGCGGCCCGCTCCTCCAGGTCGAGCCGGTCGGCGACGGTCGCGAACCGCTGCACCATCGTCGCGAGCAGCCCCCTGGCGGTCGTGCCGGGCCCCATCTCGTACGTGGCGGGGAACAGGAAGCCCTCCAGGCCCCGTGCGTAGTCGGGCAGGCCGACCTGGCGCGAGTCGACCGCCCGCAGGTCGGCCAGCGGCATGCCGGCCTGCCTGGAGATGCGCCGCAGCGCCTCGTCGAGCCGCAGCCCCTCGGGCAGCGTGATCCGCCGCACGGGCGGCGCGCCGGACGCGACCCCTCCGCCGCCTTCGAGGCCGGCCGGGCTCAGGTACGGGCTGAGCAGCCCGTACGCGCCCGCGGCGAGGACCAGTGCGGAGAGCGAGAGGCCGCCGATGACGACGACGGCCCGGCGCACGCCCGCGCGCCGGCCCACGGGCAGCGGCAGGGTGTCGGCCTCGCCGTCCCCTTCGCCGCTGGAGCCGTCCTCAGGTCGTGCCTGGACGGGACCGCGCCCCTGCTCCTCCGCGGCGTCGTGCTCCGGGACGCGGGCCGCGGTGTGCTCGTCGCTTCGTGGGGAGGAGGGGGTCGGTGGGTGGGGGTCGTCGGCGCGGGGCTCCTCGTCGTGCCCCCGCGCCGCTCCCCCGCTCACCGCTTCGCTCCGCGCCTTGCGGGGCGGGGTCCGGTCGCGGCGGCGGCCCCGGTCAATCGACGGGACTCGGTCGATGAGCGATCCGGGAGACCGGTGCGGCGTATCCCGCTCACACGGCGACTCACCAGATCAGAGCGGCCGGCCCCGCTCAAGGGACGGCTCGTGGGACGAGAACGCCCCGACCCCAACAAAGGGCGGCTCGCCCCACCAGAGCGACCCGACCCTCCCAGAGGACGGCCCACCCAACTTGAGCGACCCGACCCTCTCGGTGGACGGCTCAGACAATCAGAGTGATCCGACCCTCCCGAGAGGCGGCTCACCCCAGCAGAACGACCCGACCCTCTCAAAGAGCGGCTCAGGCAATCAGAGTGACCCGAGTCCGTCTGAGAACGGCTCATGAGGCCGGAGCGGCCGGGCCGCGTCGGAGGGCGGCTCATGAGGCCGGCCCGGCGTCCGCCGCGGGCGGCGGATCGACGGGCCTGCCCGGCGGCGCGCCGGTGGCTCTCTCCGAGTCGAGGGCGTCCTGCAGCAGCACCACGGCCGCCGCCTGGTCCACCACGTCGCGCTGCTTCTTGGCACGCACCCCGCTGGCCCTCAGCCCCTGCTGGGCCGCCACGGTCGTGAGGCGCTCGTCGAACAGCCGTACCGGAGTGGGCGCGAGCCGCCCGGCCAGCGCGACCGCGAACGCGCGGGCCAGCTCGGCGGCCTGCCCCTCACGGCCGGACAGGGAGGTGGGCAGGCCCACCACGACCTCGATCGCCTCGTGCTCCGCCACGATGGCGGCGATACGGTCGAGGTCGCCCCTGCCGCGCCTGACGGTCTCGACCGGCGTGGCCAGCATTCCCGACGGGTCGCTGCGGGCCACGCCGATGCGGACGGATCCGACGTCCACGCCGATCCGTGAGCCGAACCGCATGTCAGCCGAGCTGCCCCTCGATGGCCTGCTCGACCAGCCGCAGGGCGTCACCGATCGCCTCCGGGCGCGTGCCGCCGCCCTGCGCGACGTCGTCCTTGCCTCCACCGCCACCCCCAAGAGCCTTGGCGGCGACGCCGACCAGTCTCCCGGCCTTGAGCCCTCGCTCGCGTCCCGCCTCGTTGACCGCGGCGACCACCACGGGTCGGTCGGAGGGGACGCCGGCGATCACGACGACCGCAGGCCTGTCGGCCGGGAATCTGCCACGCACATCAAGCGCGAGCTTACGCAAATCATCACCGGTCGTGCCATCAGGCGCGCGGTGTGTCACCACGGAGACGCCCTGCAGGTCGCGCGCCTGCCCGGCCAGCTCACCGGCCACCTGGAGGACCTGGGCGGAGCGGACCCGCTCCAGCTCCTTCTCGGCGGTGCGCAGCCGGCTGACGATGCCCTCGATGCGCTCGGGCAGCTCCTCACGGCGCGCCTTGAGCTGCTCGGTGAGCTGGGCGACCAGCACGCTCTCGCGGGCCAGGAAGCGGAAGGCGTCGATGCCGACGAGCGCCTCGACGCGGCGCACGCCCGCGCCGACCGACTGCTCGCCGAGCACCTTGACCAGGCCGAGCTGGCCGGAGCTGTGGACGTGGGTGCCACCGCACAGCTCGCGCGAGTAGTCGCCGATCTCGACCACGCGGACCTCGTCGCCGTACTTCTCGCCGAACATCGCCAGCGCGCCCATCGCCCGGGCCTCGGCCTGGGAGGTGTAGAAGGCGTTGACCTTGAGGTCGTTGATCAGGACGGCGTTGACCTCGTCCTCGACGTCGCGCAGCACGCTCGGCGGGACGGCGCCGGCCGCGGTGAAGTCGAAGCGGAAGCGGCCCGGGGAGTTCTCGGAGCCGGCCTGGGCCGCCGACTCGCCCAGGGCGTTCTTGAAGCCGCGGTGGACGAGGTGGGTGGCGCTGTGGCTGCGCGAGATCGCGCGGCGCCGCTCGACGTCGATCTCCGCCTGCGCCTCGTCGCCGGTGCGCAGCTCGCCGGAGCGGACCTTGCCGCGGTGGACGACCAGGCCCGCGATCGGCGACTGCACGTCGACGATCTCGACCTCGGCGCCGGCGGTGCGGATGACGCCCTGGTCGGCGAGCTGGCCGCCGCCCTCGGCGTAGAACGGGGTGCGGCCGAGCACGACCTCGACGGTCGAGCCGGCGCCGGCCGCCGGGACGGGCACGCCGTCGACGAGGACGCCGACGATCGTGGTCTCGGCCTCGGTCTGGTCGTAGCCGAGGAACTCGACCCGGCCCGCCTGCTCCAGCATCTGCCCGAAGACGGAGATGTCGGCGTTGCCGGTCTTCTTCGCCGCGGCGTCGGCCTTGGCCCGCTCCCGCTGCTCCTTCATGAGGCGGCGGAAGCCCTCCTCGTCGACCTTGAGGCCGTGCTCGGAGGCCATCTCCAGCGTCAGGTCGATCGGGAAGCCGTAGGTGTCGTGGAGCTGGAACGCCTGGTCGCCGGAGATCGTGGTGCCGGACTTGCGCTTGGTCTCCTCGACGGCCACGTCGAAGATCGCGGTGCCGGTGCGCAGCGTGCCGAGGAAGGACGCCTCCTCGGCGTCGATGACCGCGTGGATCTGCGGCGCGTCGGTCTTGAGCTGCGCGTACTGCTCGCCCATGACGTCGATGGCGACCGAGGTGAGGTCGTGCATGTAGCGGTCGTCGCCGGAGCCGAGCAGGCGCAGGTTGCGCACCGTGCGGCGCAGGATGCGGCGCAGGACGTAGCCGCGGCCCTCGTTGGCGGGCATGACGCCGTCGGCGACGAGCATGGTGCCGGTGCGCACGTGGTCGGCGATGACGCGCAGGCTGACGTCGGCACGCTGGTCGCGGCCGTAGCGGGTCTTGGTCAGCTCGGCCGCGCGGTCGAGGATCTTGTAGGTGGTGTCGATCTCGTAGATGTTGTCGACGCCCTGCAGGATCGCCGCCATGCGCTCCAGGCCCATGCCGGTGTCGATGTTCTTGCTGGGCAGCTCGCCGCTGATGTCGAAGTCGATCTTGCTGCGGACCTGGCTGAGCTGGTACTGCATGAACACGAGGTTCCAGACCTCGAGGTAGCGGTCCTCGTCGGCGACGGGGCCGCCGTCCTTGCCGTACTCGGGACCGCGGTCGTAGTAGATCTCCGAGCAGGGGCCGCCGGGGCCGGGCACGCCCATGTGCCAGTAGTTGTCCTCCAGGCCGCGGCGCTGGATGCGGTCGGCGGGCAGGCCGACCTTGTTGTGCCAGATGTCGAACGCCTCGTCGTCGTCGTGGTAGACGGTCGCCCACAGCCGGCTCTCGGGGAAGCCGAAGCCGCCGTCGGACTCGCTGCGGGTGAGCAGCTCCCAGGCGAACGGGATCACCTCGGCCTTGAAGTAGTCGCCGATGGAGAAGTTGCCGAGCATCTGGAAGAACGTGGCGTGCCGGGTGGTCTTGCCGACCTCTTCGATGTCGGGCGTGCGGACGCACTTCTGGGCGGTGGCCAGCCGTGACGCCGGAGGCTTGCGCTGCCCCAGGAAGTACGGCTTGAAGGGCACCATACCCGCGTTGACCAGGAGAAGCGTCGGGTCCTCTGCGATCAGGCTGGCCGAGGGCACTACCTTGTGCCCACGCTCCTCGAAGAAGCGCAGGAAGCGGCGCGCGATCTCTGCCGACTCCATGGTGGCCATCCTTTGCGTTAGTCGTGTGTGGTGGATCTGTGGCGGTCAGTCGCCCTGACCAGCCTGGTCAAGGCCGAACCTGGCGCGCAACTCGGTTTCGCGCTCGGCCGCCTCGCCGAGGGCGTCGGAAGTAAAGTCTCTCACCCGCGCGAGCATGCCCGCCGCGCCGGCGGCCGTGCGGCGGGCCACGTGGTCGGGCTGGAGCGCCTGCAGCCGGCGCATCACCCACAGGGCGATGAACGCCCCCAGGGACAGGTAGAACAGCCGCCGGATCACGGGCGCCTCCCCGCCTGGCCCACGGACCGGCGCCCGGCCTGACCGGCGGGACGCGCCGTGGCGCGGCCCCCGCGCGGGCGGCGGACCTCGATCGCCCGGCGGACGCCGTGGACGAGCGACGACACCTTGATCAGCGGGCCGGTGAAGATGGTCTGGGTCACGGCGCTGAGCTTGGCGGCGTGGCCGCTGACCTGCTTGAGGTCCTGGGCGATGGCCTCGACGGCGACGAGCTGCCGGTTGGTCTCGTTGACCGTGACGCTGACGTCGTCGAGCAGCGGCGCGACCCGGCTGCTGAGGTCGGAGACCGCGCGGGTGGTCTCGGTCAGCAGCCTGGCGAGCCTGACGAGCACCATGGTGAGCACGCACACGAGGACGATCCAGCCCGTGGCCGCGATCAGCCCGGCGACCTCTCCAGCGGTAAGCATCCGGTCATCTCCCTCGTACGCTGCGCCGGAAATGCAAGAACCCTATCGCGTTCGGGGACCCAGGTTACTGGGCACCGCGCGCACGGCCGGATCCGCCGCACCGCGATCACCCGCGCCACGGGCGTCTGGCCGCGGTCGTCCGCAGGTGCGGGCCGGGGTTCGGCGGGCGTGGGTTGTGGTCATTCGCCGGTACGGACGGGGGCCGCGGGCGGGCTGGTGTCATTCCCGAGTGCCGGGACGGGGTCAGCGGGCGGGGGCCGTGGTCATCGGGCGGTGTGGACGGGGCAGGGGGCTGCGGTCATTGGCAGGTGCGGGCCGGGGACATCGGGGGCGTACTCCTGCCAAAGCGGCCAGCGCCCGCTCGATCGACGGCCACAGCTCCGGCGCCGCCGGCAGGCTCGCCTGGTCGCGGAAGACGCGCCGCGCGCGCCGCCGGTACCAGGGTTTGCCCATGGCGCGCAGACCGGCCTCCAGCAGCGGCGCGAGCCGCGCGTCGGCGGTGTGGCTGTAGGAGATGAACGCGTCGTACACCGCCGCCTCGGACACGTCCCGTCCCCTCCCGCGCCGCCGGTCGCCCAGCGCTGACGGTGCGTCTCCTTCGCGGGTCACGCAGGGGAAACCGGGGGCCGCGCGTGGCTGGGAGGTCAGGACGTCATGGGTGGAGCGTCTCGAACCTAGGGCTCCCGGTGGGCGGCCGGTTCCGGGGGTCGTGTGATGCCTTCCCGCGTACGGTGCCGAGCGTGGCACGGACCCCCGGCTCCCCGGGGCGTCCTCGGGACGATTCAGGGAGCCCGGGATGGAGCGCGGCATGGACGGGGACGACGGCGTCGCGTCAGGAGACGGCGCGCGCCCGAGCGCGTCCCGCCGATCCCGCGGCCGGTCGCGTGGACCGGGGCCGCGCGAGTCGGGTGCGCGCGAGTCGGGTGCGCGGGGATCGGTTCCCCGCTGGCCGGGCCGCCGCTGGTCACGCACGCGCCAACCCGGCCCGCTCGGGGCAGGACCGCTCGAACCAGGCTCGCCCGGATCAAGCTTCCGGTGGCCGTGGGCGCGCGGGCGCGGGCGGGGCCGGGCGGGTTACGACGCGTTCGTCTCCTACGCCCACGGCGCCCACGACCGGCTCGCCGTGGCGCTGCAGCGGCGGGTCGAACGCTTCGCCAAGCCCTGGTACCGCAGCCGCGCCCTGCGCGTCTTCATGGACCGGGCGAGCCTGGCCGCGGCCCCCGCGCTGTGGCCGTCGATCGAGCGCGCGCTGGAGGCGTCCGCCTGGTTCATCCTGCTGACCTCGGCCAAGGCGGCCTCCTCGGCCTGGGTGGAGCGGGAGGTCGCGTGGTGGCTGGCCCACCGGTCGCCGCGGCGGCTGCTCGTGGTGGCCCTCGACGGCGGGCTCGCCTGGGACCAGGCGCGCGGCGACTGGGCCGCCTCGGCGGCGGTGCCGGCGGCGCTGCGTGGCGTGCTCCCCCACGAGCCGCTGTGGGTGGACCTGAGCGGCCTCACCAGCGCCGGCACGACACAGATGGGCGCGACCGGTCCCGCCGTACCGGAGTATCCCGTGATCCCCGACGACCTCGTCGCCGCGGTGGCCGCGCCGCTGCGCGGCCTGCCCAAGGACCTCCTGGTGGGCGAGCACCTGCGCGAGCGCCGCCGGACGATGCGCCGGGTGCGTCTCGTGGTCGCCGTTCTGACCGTCCTGCTGGTGACGGCGGTGGCGGCGGCGAGGATCGCGGTGGGCGAGCGGAACGAGGCGCGGACGCAGGCGCGGGTGGCCACCTCGCGCCAGCTCGCCGCGGAGGCGGTCGCCGCGCTCCCGTCCGACCTGGACCGCGCCCAGCTCCTCGCCGTCGCCGGCTACCGGACGGACCGCAACCCGCAGACCCGCTCGGCCCTGTTCCAGGCGGTGACGGCGGCTCCGCATCTGGTGGGATACCTGCACGCGGGGGCGCGGGTGTCGGCCCTGGCGGCGTCCGGTGACGGCCGGGTCGTGGTCGCGGGCACGGCCGACGGGCGGCTCGTGCGGTGGTGCCACGCCTGCGGGACGCGGGAGGAGGCGAAGGCGGCCGGGCGGCCGGTCCAGGACGTCGCGACCGGCGCCGGCGGCTCCGTGGTGGCCGCCGCCGACGGTGAGAGCGCGGTGGTCTGGACGCGCGGGCGGCGGACGGTCCTGGAGGCGGGCCGCCGGCCGGCCAGGGCCGCCGTGTCGCCTTCCGGGCGCTTCGTCGCGCTGCTGGAGGAGCGGCCCGGCGCGGAACGGTCCGTGCTGGCCGTGCACGACCTCGCGCGGGGCACGACGGAGCGGCGGGACCTGCGCCGCGTCTACGCGCGGATCGCCTTCACCGGCGAGTCGGCGATCACGCTGATCGACATGCACGGGCCCTGGGAGCGCCGGGCCGTGTCCGGCCTGCGGCGCCTCACCGGATCCGGCCTCCTCGGCATGCCGGCGGGCGGATACACGCCGGGGACGGCGGTCAGCGGGCGGCACGTCGGGTTCTCCAAGTACGGCGAGGTGACGACCTGGGCGACCACCGGCCCGTCCGAGCCCGTCATCCGGTCGGCCACGGTGCCGCACGTCTTCGCGCAGAGCCTGGCGATCAGCGAGGACGGCAGCCGCGCCGCGGTCGCCCAGAGCGGCACGATCCAGGTGGTGCCGCTGAATCTGGGCACCTCGCCGTCCCCCGTCCTCGCCGAGCTCACGGGGAACGCCGACACCGATCGCGTGGTCTTCGCGGGCGGCCCCACCCGGCTCGCCTCCACCTCGGGGGACGACGTGGTGCTGTGGGACCTGGAACGGTTCTCCCGCCTCGGCGCGGCCACCGAGGTCCGCTCCCTGGAGCAGGACGCCACCGCGGGCCTGCCGCCGCGGCTGGAGTTCTCCCCGAGCGGGCGCCGGCTCGCGCTGGTCAGCGCCGTCGGCCGCGTCGTGACCACGTTCGAGGTGGTCGCGGACCGGCTGTCGGAGGTGTCGAGGAGCGAAGGGGAGGTCGTGGACGCGCAGAGCGACGTGCCGCTGTGGTTCGGCGAGCGGCTGACGCGGCTCGGCCCCGACCGCTCCGGTCTGCGGCTGCTGGACGACGGGAGCGGCCGGGTCCTCGCCCGGTGGCGGGTCCCCGCCGCGGAGGCGCAGGTCTCGGAGGTGCGCCAGGTGCGGAGCACCACGCGCCTCGTCGGCGTGAACAGCACCGGAGCGGTGAGCACGTACGACACACGGACCGGGGAGGTGCGCCGGCTCCACCAGGTGTCCGGCGGCGTCTGGTGGGGCAACACCGCCATCAGGGCGGACGGCGCGGGCGCCGTGACGGGCGCACGCGACGACGACGGCACGGCCTACGTCGACCTGCTCACGGGGGCGGCGCGCGAGGTGGGGAGGGGACGCGCCTCGGGTGTCGTGTTCGTCCGGGACGCGCTCGTCATCCAGCGCGAGAGCGGGCCCCTGGAGCTCTGGGACGTCCAGGGCAGGCGGCTGCTGCGCACCCTGCCCGGTGTCGGCAACCCGGCCGGCGCCCTCGCGGTGAGTCCCGACGGCGGCATGGTGGCGCGCGTCCGCGCCGACGGCTCCGCCGTCCTCACCGCGCTCGCCACCGGGGATCCGGTGGGCACGTTCCCGCTCCCCGTGCCGGCGAACGCGACCAGCCCGACCCCCTGGGACGGCACCGCCATGGCCTTCACCCGCGACGGCCGGCACCTGGTCACCGCCACCTCCGGCGGCCGGCTCGCGCTGTGGCCGGTCGATCCGGCGGACTGGCGGCGCATCGCCTGCCGTACCGCCGGGCGCTCCCTGGCCCCGGCCGAGTGGAACGGCGGGGCGGCCGGCGATCCGCCGCCCGCCTCCTGCGCCCCCTGACCACCGGCCCGCGGGGTCAGGAGCCCCGGAGGAAGTCGCGGATCTTGGCCCAGCGCTCGGCGACCGGGGCCTCCGCGCCGTGCCGGGTGGGCTCGTAGTAGCGCCGCTGCCGCACCTGCTCGGGCGCGTAGTCCTGCCGGACGAGGCCGTGGTCGAAGTCGTGCGGGTACTTGTAGCCCTCGCCGCTGCCGAGCTTGGCGGCGCCCGGGTAGTGGGCGTCGCGCAGGTGGACCGGGACCTGGCCGATGAGGCCGCGCCGGACGTCGCCGGCCGCGGCGCCGATGGCCTTGACGACGGCGTTGGACTTGGGCGCCAGCGCGCAGTGGATGACGGCGTGGGCGAGGTTGATCTGCGCCTCGGGCAGGCCGATGAGCTGGACCGCCTGGGCCACCGCCACCGCGGTCTGCAGGCAGGTGGGGTCGGCCATGCCGACGTCCTCGGAGGCGAAGATGACGATGCGCCGCGCGATGAAGCGCGGGTCCTCCCCCGCCTCGACCATGCGGGCCAGGTAGTGGAGCGCGGCGTCGGCGTCGGAGCCGCGCATCGACTTGATGAACGCGCTGATCACGTCGTAGTGCTGGTCGCCCTGCCGGTCGTAGCGGACGGCCGCCTTGTCGACGGCCCGCTCGACGACCTCGACGGTGATGTCGTCCTCCAGCAGGGCCGCCGCCTCCAGGTACGTCAGCGAGCGGCGGGCGTCGCCGCCGGCCAGCCGTACGAGGTGGTCGAGCGCCTCGGGGGACAGAGTGGCGCGGCCGGCGAGCCCGCGCTCGTCGGCGGCGGCGCGCTCCAGCACGACGCGGATGTCGTCGTCGGTCAGCGACTCCAGCGTGAGCAGCAGCGAGCGCGACAGCAGCGGCGAGATGACGGAGAAGAACGGGTTCTCGGTCGTGGCGCCGATGAAGGTGACCCAGCGGTTCTCGACGGCGGGCAGCAGGGCGTCCTGCTGGGCCTTGTTGAAGCGGTGGACCTCGTCGACGAACAGCACGGTCTGCCGGCCGCTCATGCCCAGCTCGTTGCGGGCCTGCTCGATGGCGGCGCGGACGTCCTTGACGCCGGCCGAGACGGCGGAGACCTCGACGAAGCGGCGCTTGGTGACGTTGGAGACGACGTAGGCGAGCGTGGTCTTGCCGGTGCCGGGCGGTCCCCACAGGAAGAGCGACATGGGCGCCTCGCTCTCGACGAGGCGGCGCAGCGGGGTGCCGGGGCCGAGCAGGTGGCGCTGGCCGATCACCTCGTCGAGGGTCCGGGGCCGCATCCGGACCGCGAGCGGCTGAGGTGTGGCCTGCTCGGCCGCCGAATCGAACAAGCTCTCCACAGCGTGAGATTACACTCTGGACCGCGTTCAGCGGTCCAGAGCAGGCAGCACGTCAGTGCGCCTACTCTGGGCCGCGTGCAGAGCAGGCAGCACGACAGTGCGCCTGCTCTGGGCCGCGTGCAGCGGTCCGGAGCGGTAGGTCAGGAGCTCCACACGGCTCTGGCGCCGGAGTCTCCCGCGCGGAAGCAGAAGTAGGCGGTCACGGCGGCCAGCACCACGACCAGCGCCGACAGGCCCCGCGTGGCGACATGGCCGAAGCGGTCACGGGTGGAGCCACGCGCGGACGTGGTGGCGTACACGAGCACCAGCGAGCCCAGCGCGAGCGCGCTGACCGACAGCAGCAGCGGCACGGCGAAGGACTCGTGCGTCTCGATCCGCTCCCCCAGCGCGCCCCCCGCGGCGGCGAAGCGGGCCTCCCGCAGCCGCTCGCCGCTCTCCTTGGCCGCGAAGACGGCGCCCGGGGCGGCCACGGACAGCAGCACGAGGGCCCAGGCGAGCAGCGGCCGCCGGGCCGGGAGCAACGCGTACGCGACGGCGACCACGGCGAGCAGCGGGGTCAGGACGACGGCGAAATGAATGATCAACGGGTGCGCCGGCAGGCCCAGGATCTGGTCGAACATGGCTCGGGCTCCTTTTCGTCCTTCTGTCACCTACACGTGCCGGAGCGCGAGATGGTTCCGACCTGCTGCGTAACAGTGACCGGTTTTCATCACTTACGTCCATCACATTCAGGTGCCGGTAGCATTCGCGGAGTTGTTCGGTCATGCGTAGGCAAAGTGGAGGACATACCGGTGAGCGGCGAGGACCGCCAGAGCCAGCTGGCGCGGGAGCACAAGGAGCGGCAGGCCCAGCGTGCCGCCGCGCAGTCCGCCAAGGCGCGGCGGAACACCTTCATCGGCGCGGGCGTCGCCGTCGCGGTGGTGGCCGGCGGCATCTTCGCCGCGACCACCCTGGTCAACCGCGACCCGGCCAAGAACGTCGCGGCCGAGAGCACGCCGTCCGCCTCGGCCAGCCCGTCGGCGGCGCTGCCCACGGCCAAGCCCACCCCCACGCACACCGGCCCGGTCACCTGCACCTACAAGCGTGACACCTCGGACGTCCCCCAGAAGTTCGTGGGCATGCCGGGCAAGCGGCCCAACCTGAAGCTCAAGACGATGACCGTGGTCACCAACCACGGCAACATCGTGATCGACCTCGACCCGGCCCTCACGCCGTGCTCGGTCAACTCGATGGCGTTCCTGGCCAAGAAGCACTTCTACGACAACACCAAGTGCCACCGCCTGGTGACGCCGGAGACCTCGGGCCTGTTCCTGCTCCAGTGCGGCGACCCGAAGGCCAAGGCCGACGGCAAGAACCCCACCGACGGCCAGGGCACCGCGGGCTACGTCTTCCCGGACGAGGCCGTCGGAGCCGTCCCGTACACCAAGGGCGTGGTCTTCCTGACCCAGCCGCAGGACGCCGCGGGCCAGAACAGCAGCCAGTTCGCGATCTCGATGTCGGACGAGAACGCGCAGATCGAGCCGCAGTACTCGGTGCTCGGCATGGTGAGCTCCGGCCTGGACATCATCGAGCGGGTGGCCAAGGACGGCGTCATCGTCAACGACCAGGACATCACCGGTGACGGCGGCTCCACCGCGCCGAAGAACCCGGTCATCATCAAGCAGGTCATCGTGAAGTGACCCGCCGCGACTCGAACGGCGACGGCCGCCTCACCGGGATCCCCGGGAGGCGGCCGTCGCCGTTTCCCGCCGGCCACGCTCGGTTTCCCGCCACGAAAGCCGGGCGCCCCGCCTCCGGGAAGGAGACGGGGCGCCGTCAGGACGCCTGTACGGGCCTGTGACTACGCCTCGGCCTTGGGCTGGGCGTCGACACCGGCCTCCTTGCGCTGGGCCGGCGTGATGGGCGTGGGGGCCCCGGTGAGCGGGTCGAAGCCGGACGCCGTCTTCGGGAACGCGATGACGTCACGGATCGAATCGCCGCCCGACAGCAGCATGCAGATGCGGTCCCAGCCGTAGGCGATGCCGCCGTGCGGCGGCGGGCCGTACTTGAACGCCTCCAGCAGGAAGCCGAACTTGCTCTCGGCCTCCTCCTTGGAGATGCCGAGCACGTCGAAGACGCGCTGCTGCATCTCGGCGCGGTGGATACGGATGGAGCCGCCGCCGATCTCCATGCCGTTGCAGACCATGTCGTAGGCGTAGGCCAGGGCCTCGGCCGGGTGGTCCTGGAAGTTGTCGGCCCACTCCGGCTTGGGACCGGTGAACGGGTGGTGCACGGCCGTCCAGCCGCCCTCGCCGTCCTCCTCGAACATGGGCGCGTCGACCACCCACAGGAACGACCACTGCGACTCGTCGATCAGCCCGCAGCGGCGGCCGATCTCCAGCCGGGCGGCGCCCAGCAGGTCGCGCGCGGCGTTGCGGGCGCCCGCCGCGAAGAAGATCGCGTCGCCCGGCTCGGCCTTGACCTGGGCGGCCAGGCCGGACAGCTCGTCCTCCGACAGGTTCTTGGCGACGGGGCCGCCGAGCGTGCCGTCGGGCTGCACGAGCACGTAGGCCAGGCCCTTGGCGCCGCGCGAGCGGGCCCACTCCTGCCAGCCGTCGAGCTCCTTGCGGGTCTGCGAGGCCCCGCCGGGCATGACGACCGCGCCGACGTACTCGGCCTGGAAGACCCGGAACGTGGTGCCGGAGAAGTAGTCGGTCATCTCGACGAGCTCCTGGCCGAAGCGCAGGTCGGGCTTGTCGGAGCCGTAGCGGGCCATCGCGTCGGCGTAGGTCATGCGCGGCAGCGGCATGGGGATCTCGTAGCCGAGCACCTCGCGCCACAGGCGGCCGATCAGCTTCTCGCCGACCGCGATGACGTCCTCCTGGTCGACGAAGGACATCTCGATGTCGATCTGGGTGAACTCGGGCTGCCGGTCGGCGCGCAGGTCCTCGTCGCGGTAGCACTTGGCGAGCTGGTAGTAGCGCTCCAGGCCGGCGACCTGGAGGAGCTGCTTGAACAGCTGCGGCGACTGCGGCAGGGCGTACCAGTTGCCGGGCTGCAGGCGGACCGGCACGAGGAAGTCGCGGGCGCCCTCGGGGGTGGAGCGGGTCAGCGTCGGCGTCTCGACGTAGACGAAGCCGAGCTCGTTGAGCACCTCGTTGGCCAGGTAGGTGGCCTTGGAGCGGGTGCGCATGGCCTGGGCGACCTGCTGGCGGCGGATGTCGAGGTAGCGGTACTTGAGGCGGGCCTCCTCGGAGACGCCGACGTTGCCCTCGATGGGGAACGGCAGCGGCGCCGACTCGCTCAGCACCTCGACCTCCTCGGCCACCACCTCGATGGCGCCGGTGGGCAGGTCGGGGTTCTCGTTGCCCTCCGGGCGCACGCGCACCTGGCCGACGACCTTCACGCAGTACTCGGCGCGCAGGTCGTGGGCGTGGTCCTCCTCGCGGAAGACCACCTGCGCCGAGCCGGAGGCGTCGCGCAGGTCGATGAAGACCACACCGCCGTGGTCACGGCGCCGGGCCACCCATCCCGCGAGCGTCACCTGCTGCCCGGCGTGCTCCTCACGGAGCGACCCGGCCGTATGCGTGCGAATCACTGCACTTTCCCTTTCAGAACGTCGACGACCTGGGCCAGCGGCACCTCGGTCTGCTCAGCGGTGGTCAGGTCCTTCAGCTGGACGGCCTCGGCCGCCAGGTCGCGCTCGCCCAGGATCAGCGCGAAGCGGGCGCCGGAGCGGTCGGCCCCCTTCATCGCCCCCTTGAGCCCCTTGCCGCCGAAGGCCATGTCGGCGGCGACACCGGCCGCCCGCAGCTCGCTCAGGAGCTTGAACATGGCCCGCGCCGCCTCCTCGCCCAGCGCCACACCGTACACCTCGCAGCGGGACGGGGTCGCCGGCGCTACGCCCTCGCGCTCCAGGGCGATGACCGTGCGGTCGAGGCCGAGCCCGAAGCCGATGCCGGGCAGCGGCGGCCCGCCGATCGCCTCCGACAGCCCGTCGTAGCGCCCGCCGCCGCCGATGCCGGACTGCGCGCCCAGCAGAGGGTGGTCGAACTCGAACGTGGTGCGGGTGTAGTAGTCGAGCCCGCGCACGAGCCTGGGGGCGTCCTCCCACGTGATGCCGAGGTCGGCCAGGAGCTGCTTGACGCGGTCGTGGTAGGCCTTGCAGTCGGCGCAGAGGTGGTCGCCGATGAGGGGCGCGCCTTCGAGCTGCGCGCGGACCTCGGGGCGCTTGTCGTCCAGCACCCGCAGCGGGTTGACCTCGATGCGGGCCCGGGTGGCCTCGTCGAGGTCGAGCGCGCGCAGGAACTCCTGGAGCCGGGCCCGGTAGATCGGCCGGCACTCCTTGCAGCCCAGCGAGTTGAGCAGCAGCCGCACCTGGGTGAGCCCGAGCGCGGTGTACCACTGCCAGGCCAGCGCGATGGTCTCGGCGTCGACGGCCGGGTCCTCGCTGCCGATCGCCTCCAGGTCGAGCTGGTAGAACTGCCGGTAGCGGCCCTCCTGGGGCGCCTCGGCGCGGAAGACGGGGCCGTCGGTCCACACCTTCACCGGGAGCTGGCCGCGGTGCAGGCCGTACTCCAGGACCGCGCGCAGCACGCCGGCGGTGAACTCCGGGCGCAGCGTCAGCGACCGGCCGCCGCGGTCGGTGAAGGTGTACATCTCCTTGCTGACGACGTCGGTGGACTCGCCGACGCCACGGGCGAAGAGCTGGGTGTCCTCGAAGACCGCGGTCTCCATGCGCGCGTAGCCGGCGCGCCTGGCCGTCTCCGCGAACGCCGCGCGGATCGCGGAGAACGTCGCCGCCTGCGGCGGCACATACTCCTTGACACCTTTGGGTGCTTGGAAGTTCATCAGATCCCTCGTCTGGGACCGGCGTGCGGCGCGGCCTCCTTGAGATAAGGATTGGTGGCGCGCTCGTGGCCGATCGTGGTCTGTGGTCCGTGGCCCGGCAGGACGACCGTATCGTCAGGCAGCGTCAGGCACTTGGCGGCCAGGCTGCGCAGGATCGTCGGGTAGTCGCCGCCCGGCAGGTCGGTGCGGCCGATGGAGCCGGCGAACAGCAGGTCGCCCGCGAACATGATCGCGTCGTCGGGCAGCCGGAAGCTCACCGACCCCCTGGTATGGCCGGGCGTGTGGTCCACCGTGAACTCCAGCCCCGCCAGCGGGAGCGTGGCGCCGTCGGACAGCTCGCGCACGTCGTCGGGCTCGCTCAGCGTGATGCCGCCGAAGAAGTCGGAGCCGGGCCCCGACCAGCCCGCGCCGGGGTCGGTCAGCAGGTGGCGGTCGTCGGGGTGGATCCAGGCCGGCACGTCCCGCGCGCCGCACACCGGCGCCACCGACCAGACGTGGTCGAGGTGGCCGTGGGTGAGCAGGACCGCCACCGGCTTGAGCCGGTGCTCGCGCAGCAGCTCCTCGACCCCGTCCACGGCGTCCTGACCAGGGTCGACGATCACGCACTCCTCGCCCGCGGCGGGCGCGATGACGTAACAATTGGTCTGGAAGGCCCCTGCGGGGAAGCCTGCGATGAGCATCTGCCTCAGGTGATCTCGTCAAAAAAGCCAATGGGAATGTAACCGAAGGGTACCGGTGCGGGTCGCCGGGCTGCGAATCATCGCCCGTTGGCCGATACGATTCGCCCACCTCAGTTGATTGACTATGGGAGGCAAAGCGGTGGCCACGGGGAAGGACCGGCAGAAGCAGCTGGCGCGCGAGCACCACGAGCGGCAGTTGCAGCGCCGCATCGAGCGCGAGCAGAAGGCCAAGCGCACCGCGATCATCGGCTCCACGGTCGGGGTCGTGGTCGTGGTGGGCGGCATCGTGGCCGCGGTCGCGCTGCTGGGCGGCGACCCCGCCAAGGAGGCGGCGGCCTCGCCCACCGCCTCGGCGCAGGAGACCTCCGCGCCCCAGGACACCGCCTCGGCCTCGCCCGCCGCGCAGGCCAAGCCGTACGACCCGAAGACGGGCACGTGCGGCTACGTGGCCGACACCGCGGGCGGCAACGTCAAGAACGTCGGCATGCCGCCGGCCAAGGTGTCGCTCAAGCCCGCCACCAGGCTGATGACGCTGAAGACCAACCTCGGCGACATCGAGGTCACCCTCGACAACGCCAAGGCGCCCTGCACCGTCAACTCCCTGGCGTTCCTGGCCAAGAAGAACTACTACGACGGCAGCAAGTGCCACCGCCTCGGCAGCGACAAGTTCCCGATGCTGCAGTGCGGCGACCCGACGGCCAAGGCCGACGGCAAGAGCTCCGGCGACGGCACCGGCGGCCCCGGCTACGTGATGGCCGAGGAGAACCTCAAGGGCGCCGCGTACAAGCGCGGTGTCATGGCGATGGCCAAGACGCAGGCGCCGGGAAGCACAGGCAGCCAGTTCTTCCTGGTGTACGGCGATATCGGACTTACCCCGGATTACACGCCGGTGGGTACGATCACGAAGGGGCTCGACATCCTGGACAAGGTCAACAAGGCGGGCGTCATCGGTGACGCCGGCGACGGCACGGGAGCACCCAAGGAAACCGTCGAAATCAAAGACGTGACAATAGCTGGCAAGAGCTGACGTAATACAACAAGGGACGTCATGTCCCGAAGGGTCTGATGGAAAGTGCGGGAGGACACGGTGAGCACCGACCCGTGGGGCCGGGTAGACGACGACGGCACCGTCTACGTGCGTACGGCTGAGGGAGAGCGCGCCGTCGGCTCCTGGCAGGCCGGTGAACCCGAGGAAGCGCTGGCGTACTTCCATCGCAAGTACGACGAGCTGGCCGGCCAGGTTCAGCTGCTGGAGCAGCGGGTCAAGGGCACCGACCTGGCGCCGGCCCAGGCCGAGGCCAGCATCGTCAAGCTGCGCGAGGCCGTGGCCGAGGCGCACGCGGTGGGCGACCTCGGCGCGCTGACCGCGCGGCTCGACGGCCTGTCCGAGCTGGTCGCGCACCGCCGCGAGGAGGTCAAGGCCGCCCGCGAGCACGCCCGCGCCGAGGCCAGGGCGGTCAAGGAGCGCATCGTCGCCGAGGCCGAGCGCATCGCCGACGAGACGACCCACTGGAAGTCCGGCGGCGAGCGGCTGCGCCAGCTCGTCGAGGAGTGGAAGGCCGCCGACCGCATCGACCGGGTCACCGAGGCGGCCCTGTGGAAGCGGCTGTCGGCCGCCCGCACCGCGTTCGCCAAGCGCCGCAAGCAGTACTTCGCGGGCCTCGACGAGCAGCGCGAGGGCGTGCGCGCCGCCAAGGAGCGCATCGTCGCCGAGGCCGAGGCCATCGCCGGCTCGACCGACTGGGGCGGCACGGCCGCGGCGTACCGCGACCTGATGCAGCAGTGGAAGAGCGCCGGCCGGGCCTCGCGCGAGGTCGAGGACGAGCTGTGGGCCCGCTTCAAGGGCGCCCAGGACCAGTTCTTCCAGGCGCGTTCGGCGGTGTTCGCCGAGCGCGACGCCTCGCTCGCGGCCAACGCCGAGGTCAAGGAGCAGCTGCTGGCCGAGGCCGAGAAGATCCTGCCGGTCACCGACGTGCGCGCCGCGCGCTCCGCGCTGCGCCACCTCGTGGAGCGGTGGGAGGCCGCCGGACCGGTGCCGCGCGACCAGCGCGACCGCCTGGAGGGCGGGCTGCGCAAGGTGGACGACGCCGTCCGCCGGGCCGAGGAGGCCGAGTGGAAGCGCTCCAACCCCGAGGCGCGCGCCCGCGCCCAGAGCACCGTCGACCAGCTCCGCACCTCGATCGAGCAGCTCGAGAAGCGGCTGGCCAAGGCGCGTGACGCGGGGCGGGCCAAGGACGTCAAGGAGGCCGAGGAGGCCCTGACGGCCCGCCGCTCGTGGCTGGAGGAGGCCGAGCGCACCCTGGCCGAGTTCAGCTGACCGGCCACTGAGCGCCTCACGCGCCTGGCCGGCACGCGCGCCTCGCGTGCCTGTCCGGCACGCACCCGCGCGGGCGACGGGGGTCGCCTGCGTGGGCGGGGCTGCCGGCTTCCTGGGCGGGGCCGTCAGCTTCCGGCGCGGAGCCGTCAGCTTCCGGCGCCGCTGACGCGGTAGACGTCGAAGACGCCCTGGATGTTGCGCACGGCCTTGAGCACGTGGCCCAGGTGCTTGGGGTCGCCCATCTCGAAGGTGAACTTGCTGACCGCCACCCGGTCGCGCGAGGTGGTGACCGAGGCGCTCAGGATGTTGACGTGCTGGTCGGACAGCGTGCGCGTGACGTCGGACAGCAGCCGCGGCCGGTCGAGGGCCTCGACCTGGATGGCGACCAGGAACACCGAGTCGTCGCCGGGCGACCAGCTCACCTCGACCAGGCGGTCCGGCTGCTCCTTGAGCTGCTGGACGTTCGTGCAGTCGGCCCGGTGGACCGACACGCCGTGGCCGCGGGTGACGAAACCGACGATCTCGTCGCCGGGCACCGGGGTGCAGCACTTCGACAGGCGCACCCACACGTCGGCGTCGCCCGCGACGACCACGCCCGCGCCGCCTCCGCCCCTGGGGCGGCCGCGCAGCCGCGTCGGCAGCGACGTCTCGGCGATGTCCTCCTCGGCGCTCTCGACGCCGCCGATGGACGTCACGAGCTTCTGCACGACCGTCTGGGCGGCCACGTGGCCCTCGCCGACGGCCGCGTACAGGGCCGACACGTCGGGGTAGCGCAGGTCGCGGGCCAGCGCCAGCAGCGCCTCGCCGGACATCAGCCGCTGCAGCGGCAGCCCCTGCTTGCGCATGGCCCGGCCGATGGCCTCCTTGCCCGCCTCGATCGCGGTCTCGCGGCGCTCCTTGGAGAACCACTGCCGGATCTTGTTGCGGGCCCGGCCCGACTTGACGAACTTCAGCCAGTCGCGCGACGGCCCGGCGTCGGGCGACTTGGAGGTGAAGATCTCGACCGTGTCGCCGTTGCCCAGGCGCGACTCCAGCGGCACCAGGCGGCCGTTGACGCGGGCGCCGATGCAGCGGTGGCCGACCTCGGTGTGCACGGCGTAGGCGAAGTCGACCGGCGTCGCACCCTCGGGCAGCGCGATGACCTGCCCCTTCGGGGTGAACACGTAGACCTCGGAGACCGACAGGTCGAAGCGGAGCGACTCCAGGAACTCGCCCGGGTCGGAGGTCTCCTTCTGCCAGTCGAGGAGCTGGCGCAGCCAGGCCATGTCGCTGCCCGGCTTGACCTTGCCCTGGGGGCCGGGGGCGCCGACCTCCTCCTTGTACTTCCAGTGGGCGGCCACGCCGTACTCGGCCCGGTGGTGCATGGCGTGGGTGCGGATCTGCAGCTCCACCGGCTTGCCCTCGGGGCCGATCACCGTGGTGTGCAGCGACTGGTACATGTTGAACTTCGGCATCGCGATGTAGTCCTTGAACCGGCCGGGCACCGGGTTCCATCGCGCATGGATCGTTCCGAGGGCCGCATAGCAGTCGCGCACGCTGTCGACGAGGACCCGGATGCCGACCAGGTCGTAGATGTCGTCGAAGGCGACGTCGCGGGCGATCATCTTCTGGTAGACGGAGTAGTAGTGCTTGGGCCGGCCCTTGACCACCGCGCGGATCTTGGCGTCGCGCAGATCGCCGGAGACCTTCTCGATGACCTCCTGCAGGAACAGGTCGCGGCGCGGGGCCCGCTCCGACACCATGCGCGCGATCTCGTCGTAGCGCTTGGGGTAGAGCATCGCGAACGCGAGGTCCTCCAGCTCCCACTTGATGGTGTTCATGCCCAGGCGGTGGGCGAGCGGGGCGAAGATCTCCAGCGTCTCGCGGGACTTCTGGTGGCGCTTGTGCTCGGGCAGGTAGCGCATGGTGCGCATGTTGTGCAGCCGGTCGGCCAGCTTGATGATCAGAACGCGGATGTCGCGGGACATGGCGACGACCATCTTGCGGACGGTCTCGGCCTGCGCCGCGTCGCCGAACTTGACCTTGTCCAGCTTGGTCACGCCGTCGACGAGCGAGCCGATCGTGTCGCCGAAGTCGGCGCGCAGCTCGTCGAGGCCGTAAGAGGTGTCCTCGACGGTGTCGTGCAGCAGGGCCGCGCACAGCGTCTCGTCGTCGGTGCCGAGCTCGGCCAGGATCGTCGCGACGGCCAGCGGGTGGGTGATGTACGGGTCGCCCGACTTGCGCTTCTGGTCGCGGTGGTGGTGGGCGGCGACCTCGTAGGCGCGCTCGATGAGGCGCAGGTCGGCCTTGGGATGGGTGGCACGGACCGTGCGGAACAGCGGCTCCAGCACCGGGTTCATGGCCCCACCCCCAAAGCGGCGCCGACGCGTCGCAGGAGCGCCGCCGGCAGGTTCGGCACTTCCTGCGTCGGTTACGTCGGGCACGACCACATCACGGGGCACACAGACTCCTCATGTTCGAGTCCAGGTCCCCCAGTGTATCCAGGCGCGAAACCTGGCCTCCCGCGGGTCCGGCTCAGACGATCACCAGGGAGCGCAGGTCCACCCCCGTGAGGCGCTCGCGCCCCTTGAGGAAGGCCAGCTCCATGAGCATGGCGACGCCGACGACCTCCGCCCCGGCCCTGCGCACGAGCTCCACGGTCGCCTCCGCCGTGCCGCCGGTGGCGAGCACGTCGTCGACGATGAGCACCCGGTCGCCCTGGTTGAAGGCGTCGCGGTGGACCTCGATGGTCGCGGAGCCGTACTCCAGATCGTAGGACTCCTCGAGCGTTTCGGAGGGGAGTTTGCCCTTTTTCCGTACGGGCACGAATCCGGCCCCGGCGCGGTAGGCGACGGGAGCGGCCAGGATGAAGCCCCGCGCCTCGATGCCGACGATCTTGTCGGCGGGGTGCCACCCGGCCACCTCGTCCACCACGGCCGCGAACGCCGCGTGGTCGGCGAGCAGCGGGCTGATGTCCTTGAACAGCACGCCTGGCTTGGGGTAGTCGGGCACGTCCCTGATCCGGTCGAGGATCAGCGCGCTGAGGTCGGTCATGTCGGGACTCCTTCGGGAGGTCTCGTGTCGCCCGCGGGCGTCACGAGGTGGGGCGGACGTGCGGCGGGCGACCGGCGGTCGTCACGGGGCGGGGGGCGGGGCGGACGTGCGGCGGGGCGGGACGGCGTGGTGCCGGCCCGCCCCGCGTGTCATGCTCAGCCCTTGGCGACGGCCGCGTTCTCGGAGCCCTTGGACCCCTTGCCGGACTTCTTGCCGCCACCGCCGCTCGCGGCGGCGACGCGCCGGGCGATGGCCTGGTACTTCGGCTCGCGCTCCTTCAGCGTCACCAGCAGCGGCGTGGCGACGCACAGCGAGGAGTACGTACCGACGATCATGCCGACGAACAGCGCCAGCGACAGGTCCTTCAGCGTGCCCGCGCCGAGCAGCGTGGTGCCGATGAACAGGATCGCCGCCACCGGCAGGATCGCGACCAGCGACGTGTTCAGCGACCGGATCAGCGTGTGGCTGAGGGCGTTGTTGGCCGCCATCGAGTACGTCTGCTTGGACGTCGTGCCCAGCTTGGCCGTGACCTCCTTGATCATGTCGAACACCACGACCGCGTCGTAGAGCGAGTAACCGAGGATGGTCAGGAAGCCCAGCAGCGTCGCCGGGGTGACCTCGAAGCCGGACCAGGCGTAGATGCCCGCGGTGATGACGAGGTCGTGGACGAGGGCGACGATGGCGGCCAGCGCCATCTTCGGCTCGAACGCCATCGACAGGTACAGGATGATCGCCAGCATGAAGACGCCGAGGCCGATCCAGGCTTTGTGGGAGACCTCACCACCCCAGGAGGCGCCGATCGACTGCACGTCGATCTGCTCCTTGACGTCGTACTTCTCCTTGATCACCTGCTGCAGCTTGGCCGTGGTGGCCTCGGAGAGGTCCTCGCTGGTGATGCGGTAGCGCTGGTTGGTCGTCTGGACGATCGCCTGGTGGACGCCCTCGCTGCGGAACGTGTCGCGGACGTCCTCGACGGTCGTGGCCACGGCCGGCTTGAACGAGATGACCGAGCCGCCCTTGAACTCCACACCCAGGTTGAGGCCGTTGATCAGCAGACCGGCGATGGAGACGATCAGCAGAAAGCCGGACAGGCTGTACCAGAGCTTCCAGCGGCCGACGAAGTCGATGTCGATCTCGCCGCGGTAGAGGCGACGCCCCAGTCCCATGTCAGGCCTCCTGCGGGGTGGTCGTACGGCCGGCGGAGCCGGAGTGGTCGGCGCTCATGCGCTCGGAGTCGAGGCCGGACAGCGGATGCCCCTTGGCGAAGAACTTCAGCCTGGCGAGCATCGCGATGAACGGCTTGGTGAACAGGAACACGACCACGATGTCGATGAGCGTGGTCAGGCCCATGGCGAACGCGAAGCCGGC
Organism: Nonomuraea roseoviolacea subsp. carminata; assembly: GCF_024172185.1. Taxonomy (GTDB): domain Bacteria; phylum Actinomycetota; class Actinomycetes; order Streptosporangiales; family Streptosporangiaceae; genus Nonomuraea; species Nonomuraea roseoviolacea. The sequence continues at coordinate 7,359,878 of NZ_JAMZEC010000001.1, read as the reverse complement.
CACGCCGCCGACCGCCAGCGCGTAGAGCACGACCGCCGCGATGAACATGACGGCGTCGGCGATCAGGATCGTGCGCCGGGCGCGGACCCAGGCCACCTCGACGGCGGCGCGCAGGGTGCGCCGCCCCTCCTTCATCTCGTCACGGATGCGTTCGAAGTAGACGATGAAGGAGTCGGCGGTGATGCCGATCGAGACCACCAGGCCGATGATGTGCGGCAGCGAGAGCCGGAAGTTGGCGTTGTGGCCGAGCACGACCACGGCCGTGTAGGTGAGGATCGTGGCGACCACGAGGCTCAGCACCGCGACGATGCCGAGGCCGCGGTAGTAGAGCAGGCTGTAGACGACCACGAGGGCCAGGCCGATGACGCCGGCGATCAGGCCGCCCTGGAGCTGGTCCTGGCCGAGGGTCGAGGAGACCGTCTCGGCCGAGCTGCGGTTGAACTTCAGCGGGAGCGCGCCGTACTTGAGCTGCTCGGCCAGGTCGGTGGCGCTCTTCTGGTCGAAGCCGCCGGTGATCTCGGCGCGGCCGCCGGGGATGGCGCTGATGATGTTCGGGGCGGTGATGACGACGCCGTCGAGGACGACCGCGACCTTGTTGCGGGGCTCCGGCGCGCTGACGGCCTGGCCGGTGAGCGTGGCCCACGTGCTCGCGCCCTTGGACTTGAAGTCGAGCTGGACGAGCCACTCGGTGGTGCCCTGGCGGACACCCGCGGAGGCGGTGTCGATGTCGGTGCCGACGACCTTGGCCTTGTCGAGGACGTACTTGTAGCTGCCGTCGCTCTCACAGGCCGCGTACTGCTTGTTGGGGTCGTCCTGGACGCCCTGGCCGCGCTTCTTCGGGTCGGTGCAGTCGAGGGTCTGGAACTGCTTGAGCACCGCCGGGTCGATGCCGGTGGTGTCGATGTTGGGGTTGGCCGGCTGCTGCGTGCTGCTCGGCGTGGCCGCCGGGGTCGGGGTGGCCTTCGCGTCCTGGCCCTTGTGCCGCTGCTGCCGCTGGTCGGACTGGGCGCCGCGGGTGGTCTCCGGCTTGGCGGCCTGGCCCGTCGCGGTGGGCGTGGGCGCGGTCAGGGCCGAGGACAGCGCCTTGCCCGTCGGGGACACGGACGGACCGGGCGTGCCCGCCGAACGGGTGGAGGACGGCTGGGGCTTGGCCGACGACGTGCTCTTCGGCGACGCCGAGCCGGACGGGGTGGCGCCCGGCGTCGGCGCCTGGGTGGGGAGGTCCTGCGGGAGCTGCGTGGCCTCCATGGCGAGCACCTGGCGGAAGCGCAGCTCCGCGGTGGTCGAGACCAGCCCGATCGCCTCGTTCTGCCCGACGCCCGGGATCGAGATGATGATGTTGTCACCGGACTTGGCGACCTCGGCGTCGGAGATGCCGTTGCCGTTGACCCGGTCGCGGATGATGTTGACCGCGCGGTCGAGGATCTCCTCGGGCGGCGAGGCACCGTTCTGGGTCACCGGTGTCAGCGTCAACGTCGTGCCGCCCGCGAGGTCGAGTCCGAGCTTCGGCGTGAACGCCTTCTGCAGGAACATCGTCCCGCCCAGGGCGAGAATGAGCGCCAGGAGCAGCAGGAGCGTCCGCCCCGGCTTGCTGTGGCTGCTGGTCGGTCGGGCCACTGGTCGTCTGTTCTTTCGGATAGAGGTTTGTCGCAGAAGCCTAGTCAGGACTTCGTGGTGTCCTGGCCGTCGTTGCGCTCGGAGGCGGTGCCGGTCGTGCCGTCCTTGTCCGTCTCGACGTCCGTCTTCACGGCGTCGGACACGTCGTCCGCCTGGGGTTCGTCGGCCACCGGCTCGCCGGGGGTGACGACTCGCCCGATCGCGGCCTTCACCCACCGGGTCTCGATCCCGGGTGCCACCTCGAGGACCACGTCCTCATTCTCCACCGCGACCACGGTGCCGAACAGGCCCGTCGTCGTCATCACCCGCGCCCCGGGGGTCAGGCTGTTCTGCATCTGGGCCGCTTCCTGCTGACGCTTGCGCTGCGGACGAATCAGCAGGAAGTAGAACACCACCACCAGGAGAATCAGCGGCAGGATACTCGTGAGTTGACCCGTGTTCATAAGGGGCGACCTTCCATCTTCGTACAAGAAGTTGACACCGGCGTCGCGCCGGAAATTCCGGGCTGTGCCTCCGGGGCCGCGCCGCTCAGCCCGTCAGCCTACACAGCCAGCCAAACCACGGAGTGTAGGCCGTTGTTGCGAAACGCGGCAACGAGGCAGCGTTTCGCCGCGCGGGGAAGTTCCCCATTCGAAACGGTTGCAACCGTTCTGTAATCAGTCGAAATGCGCCGCTCCGAAGGCGTCCGGAGGCGGGGTCATTCCCAGGTGGTGCCAGGCCGCGGCGGTCGCGACCCGGCCGCGCGGGGTCCTGGCCAGCAGTCCCTGCCGGACGAGGAACGGCTCGGCGACCACCTCGACCGTCTCGGGCTCCTCCCCCACGGCCACGGCCAGCGTGGACAGGCCCACCGGTCCGCCCCCGAACTTGCGCAGCAGCACGCCGAGCACCGCCCGGTCGAGCCGGTCGAGCCCCTCGGCGTCGACCTCGTACAGGTCGAGCGCGGCGGAGGCGACGTCGCGGTCGATGACGCCCTCGGCACGCACGTCGGCGAAGTCGCGCACCCGGCGCAGCAGCCGGTTGGCGATGCGGGGCGTGCCGCGCGAGCGGCGGGCGATCTCGTGGGCGCCCTCGGGCGGCAGGCTCACGCCGAGCAGCCGCGACGAGCGGTGCAGCACCTGCTCCAGCTCGTCCACCTCGTAGAAGTCCATGTGCGCGGTGAAGCCGAAGCGGTCGCGCAGCGGCGCGGGCAGCAGGCCCGCGCGGGTGGTGGCGCCGACGAGCGTGAACGGCGCGATGTCGAGCGGGATGGCGGTCGCGCCGGGTCCCTTGCCGACGACGATGTCGACCCGGAAGTCCTCCATGGCGAGGTAGAGCATCTCCTCGGCGGGCCGGGCCATCCGGTGGATCTCGTCGATGAACAGCACCTCGCCCTCGGCCAGCGTCGACAGGATGGCCGCCAGGTCACCGGCCCGCTCCAGGGCGGGGCCCGAGGTGATGCGGAGCGGGGCGCTCAGCTCGGCCGCGATGATCATAGCCAGGGTCGTCTTGCCGAGCCCGGGAGATCCGCTCATCAGCACGTGGTCGGGCGGCCGGTTGCGGCGCAGGGCGCTCTCCAGGACGAGCGAGAGCTGCTCGCGCACGCGGCCCTGGCCGATGAACTCGGCCAGCCGCTTGGGGCGCAGGGCCGCCTCGATCTGCAGGTCGTCGCCGTCGGCGTCGGGCGACACGAGGTCGCGCTCCAGGCTCACTTCCGCGTTCCCCTCACGCTCTGCCCGCTCGGCCCGCGCCGTGGCGGGGGCGCGGGTCCTGCGAGAGTACGGCACCCACGCGCCTCCCGTCCGGCCGGGAGGGCACGCGGCCGGCGTCCGCCCGGGAGGACGTGCGGCGGGCGACCGTGCGGAAGGGCGCCTGACGGGCGGCCGGGCCGGCCTCACGGATGGCCGGGCCGACCCCATGGATGGCCAGGCTGGCCTGACGGGTGACCGGCCTGGCCTCACGGATGGCCAGGCGGCCCTGACGAGCGGCCGGGCCGGCCTGACCGGCGGCCGGGGACAGTTCCCGGTGGCCCGGCGGCGGGGTGAGCGGCCGCGGGGTCATCGGACGCTCAGGGCGCGCAGGGCGGCCTTCAGCAGGGCGGCGACCTGCGGCTCGCGGCCCTCGGCGGCGTCGGCCTCGGCCTGCGGTTCGACGGCGAGGACGGCCTCGTCGGCGTCCTTGGCGGAGTAGCCGAGACCCACGAGGCCGGAGTGGACCTGGTCGCGCCAGAGCGGGGCGGTGCGGTCGCCGTTGAGCGCGGCGTCGAGGGCCGCGTCGGGAGTGCCGAGACGGTCCTTGAGCTCCAGCACGATGCGCTGGGCGCCCTTCTGCCCGATGCCGGGGACCTTGGTGAGGGCCTTGAGGTCGGCGGCGGCCACGGCGACGCGCAGCGCGTCGGGGGTGTGGACGGCGAGCATGGCCAGGGCCAGCTTGGGCCCGACGCCGCTGGCCGTCTGGAGCAGTTCGAACACGGCCCGCTCGTCCTCGGTGGCGAACCCGTACAGGGTGAGGGACTCCTCACGCACCACCAGCGAGGTGGCCAGGCGGGCCTCCTCGCCGACCCTGAGCCGGGCCAGCGTGCCGGGCGTGCAGTGGGTGAGGACGCCGACGCCGCCGACCTCGATCACGGCGCCGTAGGGCGCGATGGCGGTGACCCGGCCGGCCACTGATGCGATCACGGTGTCACGTCCTTCTCCGGAGCCTTCTCAGGGGTCTTCGCCGGGTCGTCCTGCCGGTGCGTCGTGGGCGCGCCGGAGGGGGCTCCGGCGGCGGGTGTCCCGGCGGCCAGGGCGGCACGACCGGGAGTGTCAGAGGTGCTCGCCTCGGACGTGCGGGCCTCCACGGCGCGGGCCCCTGGGGCGCGGGAGTCAGGGGCGCGGGCCTCCGAGGTGCGGGCCTCCGGGGTGCGGGCCTCCGGGGTGCGGGCCTCCGGGGTGCGGGCGCCGCTGATGCGGGCTCCGAGCGTGCGGGCTCCGACGGTACGGGCCCCGGCGGTACGGGCTCCGGCGCCGCGGGAGGAGGCGGTGGTACGGGCGGCGCCGGCCATCGCCTGGGCCAGGCGGTGCTGGGCGCCCCCGCGCCACACGTGGCAGATGGCCAGGGCGAGCGCGTCGGCGGCGTCGGCCGGTCTGGGCATCTCCTTGAGCCGCAGCAGCCGGGTGACCATGGCGCCGATCTGCTTCTTGTCGGCGGTGCCGCTGCCGGTGATCGCGGCCTTGACCTCGGACGGCGTGTGCAGGGCGACGGGCAGGCCGCGCCGGGCGGCGCAGAGCACGGCGATGCCGGCGGCCTGGGCGGTGCCCATGACGGTACGGACGTTGTGCTGGGCGAAGACCCGCTCGACCGCCACGGCGTCCGGGCGCACCTCGTCGAGCCACCGCTCGATGCCGGCCTCGATGCCGACCAGGCGCGCGCCCAGCTCCTCGTCGGCCCCGGTGCGCACCACCCCGACGGCCAGCAGGGTCAGCGGCGCGCCGGGACGGCCCTCGACCGCTCCCACGCCGCATCGCGTCAGCCCCGGGTCGACGCCCAACACTCGCACCCTCGCGCCTCCCGCCCGTACGCCTCGGGGCGCATCCGCTCCCCGCCGAACACGTGTTCGGCAGGAGACTCTACCCGGGTCAGCGTGCCCGCGCACCGGGAAACGCGCGGACGTCGGGAAACGCCCGCGCCCCCCGGGCGAGGGCATCTTCGCGCGGCGCGGCCGTGCGCGGGTCGCCCGGCGACGTGTACAGGCGTCCCCCAAAGCTTTCACAGGCGCCCCGCAGCCGCGTGAGTCTCCACGGGCCGCTCCCGGCTCCGCGAGCCGTCACGAGCGATCTCATGGCCCGGTACGCGGTCATCCGCGCGAGCCCCCCACCGGGGAGACCGGAGGCTCTGCCTCTGGACCCGTCCGGGCTGACGGCGGCGTCCGGTCCGCTGGACCTTCCGGACGCCCGGCATCGCCGTTCTCGCGGCCCGGATCGGCGGGGCTCGTCGGGAGCGCGGTTCGCGCGGCCAGGCCCGAGCGGCGCGTGACACCCTCCCCGCCGCCGGGGCGCACGGCGGCGCGCCTCCAGCCCGGAGCCCCCGGGCGGCGAAAGGCCCGCAGGGGACGTAGGTCCCCAGGAGGCTGGAAGTCCGAGGGGGCCGGAAGGTCCGAGCGAGCGGAAGGTCCGAGCGGGCGGAAGGTCCGAGCGGGCGGAAGGTCCGAGCGGGCGGAAGGTCCGAGCGGGCGGAAGGTCCGAGCGGGCGGAGGCTCCGAGCGGGCGGAGGCTCCGTCAGAAGTAGTCCAGCATGTACGGCCGGGCCGCGAAGGCCGCGTCCAGGGCCTCGTCGCCGGAGTCGTCCCCCGACAGCAGGCCGCCCCGGCGCAGCGTGGCCGTCGGGACCCCCGCGTACAGCGCGGACAGCCCGTTGATCCCCAGCCGGGGCCCGGTGAAGGAGTCCGCGCCGGCCGGGAGCGCCGTGGCCGTGCCCTTGCCGCCCGCGACCGTGAGCCGCCACAGCCCCGTGTTGCCGGTGCGCACGGCGTCCTCGACCTCGACGGTGACGTCCAGCGCCGCCCCGGACGGGAAGCCCCTGCGCTCCACCGCCGCCTCCACGTCGAGGACCCGGAACATCCAGCGCACCGCCGTGAGCTGCTCCTCCGAGCGTTCGCGCAGCAGCCACAGCACCGGGTCGTCCGGCGCGACCACGGCCAGGACGGTCTTGGTGATGGAGGAGGCCGAGCCGACCAGCGACCACAGGGCGCGGGCGGTCTCCGGCGAGCCGGCGACGAGGTTGTCGACGCGCATGCGGTCGCCGTCCCAGCGGTAGACGGCGTAGCCGTCGGGGGCCAGGTAGAGGAAGTCGTCCTCCTGGGACAGCCAGTGGGCCCAGGTGCGCTCGTCCCAGGAGATGGGGCCGGAGGAGCGGGCCGCGCCGTGCAGGCGGTGCAGCAGCGCGACGACCTCCGCCGCGTCGCCGGCGTCCATGCGGCGCACCGGCACGTCGCCGGTCGGCCGGATCCCGCGCAGCGCCTCGGTGGGGATGGTGACCAGGTGGCGGGCGCCGGCGTGCTCGTACCCGGTGGCGCGGTAGACGGGGGTGGTGGCCGGGTAGAGCGCGGAGACGGCGTCGCCGAGGCCGGCGGCCCGCTCGACGACGGCGCGCATGAGCCGCGTGCCGACGCCCCTCCCCCGGTACTCGGGGTTGACGGTGACGCCGGCCACGCCCGCCAGGGGCTGGGGGCGGCCGTGCCACCACTGGGTGAACGCCCGCAGCCGGGCGGCGCCGGCCAGCCGGGAACCCTCGAACACGCCGAGGTAGCGGCCCTCGTTCAGGGCCGGGACGACGAGGGAGCGCCAGGTCTCGCGCTCGGCCGGGGAGACCGGTCCGAACGAGCGTCGGCGGACGTCGAACAGGTCGTCGTAGTCGTCGGTGGTCAGGTCACGAATCTCCACAAGGGGACAACCTACGCAGCGGGGGCGGGGTTGCGCGCGCCGCCCCCCGGCGCGCCGGCGCGCAGGGCCAGGCGGTGGAGGTACAGCACCTGGGCGGCCCCCGCCGCGAGCAGCGCGACCAGGACCACCGGCAGCGGCGTGGACAGGCCGGCGGAGGGCCAGCCGCCGTACTGGCGCAACTGCAGGAACTGGGTGACGGGCGCGGTGGTCAGGCCGGGGTCGTGGACGACGAGCAGCGGCCAGAGGAGGTCCTGGCCGTTGAGCAGGGTGACGACGAGCACGAGGATGCCCGCCATGGGCAGGGAGGGCCGCACGACTCCGCCGACGAAGTCGCCTCCGGACCGCTCGGCCAGGCCCTTGCACAGCAGGGTGAGCAGGAACAGGCTGGGGACGCTGACCAGCACGGGCGGCACGAGGGCGACGAAGGTGTCGATCAGCCCCAGGTTGCGCATGTCGGTCCAGCCGGCCACGCCGAGCGGCCCGACCCCCACGAACAGCCAGGGCGCGAACAGCAGGAGCAGCCACTCGCTGTGGCGGCCGAGCGGCCGCAGCCCGCCGATGCCCAGCGCGCCCAGGTAGGCGACGCCCACGGAGACCAGGGCGCCGATGAGGGCGGGGGCCCACGTGTTGACGTGGGTGGCCAGGCCGCCGGGTCCGGAGGAGGGCCGAATCAGGGCCGCGAGCCAGGGCCAGGCGAGGACGAGGGCGAGGGCGGCGTAGGCGACGAGGGCGGCGATGCCCGCGGCCCTTCCGGCGGCTGAGACGCCGGCCCCGTGCGCCACGCCGCCCCCGGGGGCGCCCGGCCCGAACCCGTGACCGCGCGCCGCCGGGGCGGTCCGCCCCGCGCCGCCGGGCCCCGGGGCGGCACCGCCCGAGCCGCCCAGGCCCACGGCCGCGCGGCCGGCGGCGGCGTGCTCCGCCGGCTCGTACGGCTCCTCGTTCGGCTTCTCGGAGGCGCTCGCGTCCGCCGGGGCGACCCAGAGGCGCACCCCGGCCGCCACCACGACGACCGCGGCCACGAGGCCCAGCACGCCCAGGACGATCCCCGTCAGCGTGGCCACCGCCGCGCCCATGCCCGGCCGGCCCTGGACGAACGCGTGGGTGTACTGCATGCCCGCCAGCGTCTGCGCGCCCCCGGGACGCGCTCCGCCCGTCAGGAGCGCGGACAGCGTGAACGTCTGGAGGCCGGCCGCGAGCATGGCGAGCGCCACGACGACGCCCACGGCGATCATGCTGCGGGTCACGGCGCCGCCGCGCAGCGCCGGCAGGAACGCCATCACCGCGAGCGCGCACACGACGCCGAACGTGGCCGCGGCGACGATCAGCCGCAGGCCGGAGGGCGCGGTGGCCGGGTCGCGCAGCGCGGTGGCGAGGGTGACCAGCCCGGACTCCCCGGGCCTGAGCCCGTACAGCCAGGAGACGGCGACGGCCGTCGGGGAGAAGACCACGGGCGCGAGCGACAGCACGACCAGGCCCGCGCGGCGAGGACGGCTGCCGGCCCGGTCGAGCGCGAACGCCAGCAGCGGCCCGGCGATCAGCGCGACCAGCAGCGGCATGAGCACCAGCGACAGGCTGAACCCCAGGGCCGTCCAGACCTCACCCGCGCCGGTGAGCTGGGCGTAGTTGTCCATGCCCACGTACTTGCGTGGCGTGAGCGAGCCGCCCGACTCCAGGCTGAGCCGGATCGTCTGGACGGTGGGCAGGAGCAGCGAGATCAGCATCCCGAGGCCGGCCGGCATGAGGAGCACCCAGCCGAGCGCGGGCGACGGGGGTCGGGGAAGGCTGTCGGAGGTCACGTCCCACGACCCTACGCCGATCTCGAAGCGCCCCGCACGCCGTCGCCCCCGGAACGGGCCCGGCCGGGGCCTCCGCGCGCTCGGGGCGTGGGACCGCATGCCGCGGGCCGCCCCCGCGCGGGAGGCGGCCCGGGTGAGGGAGGCTCAGGCCTCCAGCTTCTCCATGACCTCGTCGGAGACGTCGAAGTTGGCGAAGACGTTCTGCACGTCGTCGCTGTCCTCCAGTGCGTCGATGAGGCGGAAAACCTTGCGGGCGCCCTCCTCGTCGAGCGGCACCGTCATGGTCGGCATGAAGCCGGAGTCGGCCGAGTCGTAGTCGATGCCGGCGTCCTGGAGGGCTTTGCGCACCGGGACGAGGTCGCCGGCCTCGGAGACGACCTCGAAGGAGTCGCCGAGGTCGTTGACCTCCTCGGCGCCCGCGTCGAGGACGGCCATGAGGACGGTGTCCTCGTCGAGGCCGTTCTTGGGGACGATGACGACGCCCTTGCGGTTGAACATGTAGGACACCGAGCCGGGGTCGGCCAGCGAGCCGCCGTTGCGGGTCAGCGCGACGCGGACCTCGGAAGCGGCGCGGTTGCGGTTGTCGGTGAGGCACTCGATGAGCACCGCGACGCCGCCGGGCGCGTAGCCCTCGTACATGATGGTCTGCCAGTCGGCGCCGCCGGCCTCGAGGCCGCCGCCGCGCTTGCGGGCCCGCTCGATGTTGTCGTTGGGCACGGAGTTCTTCTTCGCCTTGAAGATGGCGTCGAAGAGGGTGGGGTTGGCGTCGGGGTCAGGGCCACCGGTCCGGGCCGCCACCTCGATGTTCTTGATGAGCTTCGCGAACAGCTTGCCGCGCTTGGCGTCGAGCGCGGCCTTCTTGTGCTTCGTCGTCGCCCATTTGGAGTGGCCGGACATTACCTAGAGCTCCCTCACCATGTCTACGAAGTATCGGTGCACCCGCGTGTCCCCCGTGAGCTCCGGGTGGAAGGAGGTCGCGAGCAACGGACCTTGACGGACCGCGACGATCCTATCCCCAGGCTGGGCCATGCCCAGCACGTCGACGTCCGGGCCGACCGATTCGACCCACGGAGCGCGGATGAAGACCGCGTGCACGGCCTCGCCCGCGAAGTCGAGGTCGGCCTCGAAGGAGTCGACCTGGCGGCCGAAGGCGTTGCGCCGCACGACCATGTCGATGCCGCCGATGGTCTGCTGGCCGGCGATGCCGTCCTCGATGCGGTCGGCCAGCATGATCATGCCGGCGCAGGAGCCGTAGGCGGGCATGCCGGCCTTGATCCGCATGCGCAGGGGTTCGAGCATGTCGAAGGTCTCGGCGAGCTTCCACATCGTGGTGGACTCGCCGCCGGGGACGACGAGCCCGTCGACGGCCTCCAGCTCGGCGGGCCTGCGCACGGCGACGGCCCGCGCGCCGGCCTCGGTGAGCATGCGCAGGTGCTCGCGGACGTCGCCCTGGAGGGCGAGCACGCCGATGGTGGGCGGGCGGCTCGCGGGCGCGTCGGCAGGCTCGCCGGCGGGCGTGCTGTCGGGGGCGGTGGCGGGCACGGTCGTCCTTCCGTCGGGGTGCGGGTCCGGTTCATTCAACACCACGGCGGGGTGGTGTCTTCCGCCGGGATGCGCCGGGACGCCGAAGGTCCCGGCACCCCGGCGGGACGGGGCGGAGGTGCCGGGATCAGGCGGGCGCCGCGTCGTGGACGCCGTGGTCGAGGTCCACGCGGGCCAGGGAGCGCAGGTGGTGGCGGCGCGCGTACAGCACGGCCATGCCGACGACGCAGCAGGCGGCGCCCACGGCGTACGGCACGGTGACGCCGATCTCCTCGCCCAGCCTGGTGGCGACGAACGGGGCCAGCGCGCCGCCCATCCAGCGGACGAAGTTGTACCCGGCGGAGGCGACGGGCCGTGGCGCGTCGGAGACCTCCATGGCGGACTCGGTGAAGACGGTGTTGTTGAGTCCGATGGGGATGCCGGACAGGATCGTGCAGACGACGACGCCGGGGCGGGCGCCCGCTCCGGCCGACACGGCGATGCCGATCTGGAGCACGGCGAGCAGGCCGAGGGCCAGGTGCAGGACGTTCACCGAGCCGATGCGGCGCTGGAGCGGCGGCGCGCCGAAGACCGAGGCGAGGGCCACGCAGACGCCCCAGCCGAAGAAGACGGCGCCGATGCCGTACGGCGACATGCCGAGGATGAACGGGGTGAAGGCCAGCACGGTGAAGAACGCGAAGTTGTAGAACAGCGCGGTGAAGGCCGTGGTGGACAGGCCGCCGTGGGCCAGGGCGCGGATGGGCGCGCTCAGCCTGGTCCTGACCGCCGGCCTGGGCGTGGCGCGCAGCAACGTGGCGATGAGGACGAAGCCGGCGGCCATGAGGGTGGCGGTGCCGAAGAAGGGGGCCCGCCAGTTCCAGTCGCCGAGCAGCGCGCCGACGAGGGGGCCGGCGGAGATGCCGAGGCCGAGGGCGGCCTCGTACAGGATGATGGCCGACTCGGCGCCGCCGCTGGCCGCGCCGACGATGACGGCGAGGGCGGTGGCGACGAACAGGGCATTGCCGAGACCCCAGCCGGCGCGGAAGCCGACGAGCTCGGCGACGCTGCCGGAGGTGCCGGCGAGCGCGGCGAAGAGAACCACGAGCGCGAGGCCGGCGAGCAGGGTGCGCTTGCCGCCGATGCGGCTGGACACCCAGCCGGTGACGAGCATGGCCACGGCGGTCACCAGGAAGTAGCTGGTGAACAGCAGCGACACCTCGCTGGGGGTGGCCTTCAGGCCCTGGGCGATGGACGGGAGGATCGGGTCGACGAGGCCGATGCCCATGAAGGCCACGACCGCGGCGAACGCGGTGGCCCAGACGGACGTCGGCTGGCGCAGGATTCCGCCACCGGATGACATGGTGCTCCTTCTCCGGGTGTCACTGGTGTTACTGGTGTCAGGTGCGGCCGAGCTTGGCCAGCACGGGCAGCGCGGCGGCGAGCGTCGCGCGTTCCTTCTCGGTGAGGGCCGCGAGGTCCTGGCCGAGCCGGGCGATCCTGGCCCGCCGTACGGCGAGCAGCCGGTCCCGGCCCTCGCCGGTGAGCTCGACGGTCCTGACGCGGGCGTCGGCGGGGTCGGCGCCGCGGGCGACCAGCCCGGCGTCCTCCAGCCGGTTGATCTGCACGGTCATGGTGGGGAGCTGGACGGCGTGCTCCTCGGCCAGCTCGGTCATCCGCCGGGGCCCCTGTTCGAGGGAGCCGAGCACGGCGTACTGCTGGGTGGTGACGGGCTGGCCCGCGGTGGTGCGCCTCAGCAGGAGGACGAGGTGGCGCAGGACGGCGGAGACGCCCTCGGCGAGCACGCCGGGGTCCGCCTGGCCGGGGCGGGGGGTGCTGGGGTCGGTCATACTTAGCCCAACTAACTTAGCTGAGCTAATATTCCGGCCGGCCTCCGGAGAACGCAGGAGCGGCGCCCACATGACGTGGACGCCGCTCGGCGGGAGGCGGGGTCAGGGACGCTCGGTCTCCAGGCGGACCGTCTCCTCGATCGACGGGGCGCCGAGGGTGCGCGCCGCCGGGTCGAGCGGGCGCAGGTACGTCTGCTGGACGCCCGGCACGCGGTCCTCGACCACGAACGTGGCCTTGGTGTGGACGGCGGCGCCCGGTGTGCGGACCTGCGGCACGACCCGGAAGTCGGCCGTCATCGCGTCGCGCTCGATCTTCGTCAGGACGTAGCCGCGCTGGTTGTTGTAGAACTTCAGGTGCGGGTTGATCTTCAGGAACGGCTGGGAGGCGGGGTCGGAGTCGGCCCCGTCGCCGCCGGTGGTGATCGAGGTGGTGACCAGCTCGGAGCCGACCGTGGGCCCGGTGGGGTCGTCGTAGTTCAGCTTGAGGTCGCTGGCCCAGTGGGCGTGGACGTCGCCGGTCAGGACGACCGGGTTGCGGACCCCGGCGTCGATCCAGCCCTGGGTGATGCGCTGGCGGGAGGCGACGTAGCCGTCCCAGGCGTCCATGCTGGTGATCTTGGCCGGGCCGGCGTTGTTGTCGCGCTGGGCGAAGAAGACCTGCTGGCCGATGATGTCCCAGTGGGCGCGGGACTTGTGGAACCCGTCGATGAGCCACGCCTCCTGCTCGGCGCCGGTGATCGACCGGTTGGGGTCCACGGCGGCGGGGCAGTCGCGGTAGCCGTCGCCGCAGCCCTGGTCGTCGCGGTACTGGCGGGTGTCGAGCATGTGGAAGGTGGCCATCCGGCCCCAGCGGATGCGCCGGTAGAGCTGCATGTCGATGCCCCGCGGGATCGAGGTGCGGCGCAGCGGCATGTTCTCGTAGTAGGCGCGGAAGGCGGCCTCGCGGCGGGCCAGGAAGTTCGGCTGTGGCACCTCGGGCTTCTCGGGCACCTCGTCGGCCCAGTTGTTGTCGAGCTCGTGGTCGTCGAAGACGACCAGCCACGGCGCGGCGGCGTGCGCGGCCTGCAGGTCGGGGTCGGCCTTGTACTGGGCGTGGCGCTGGCGGTAGTTGGCCAGCGTCTCGGTCTCGGGGCCCTCGTGGTCGCGGACGTTGCCGCCCGGGATCGTGTAGGTGTCGCGGGCGTACTCGTACTGGTAGTCGCCCAGGTGCAGCACCAGGTCGGGGTGCTCCTCGGCCAGGCGCCGGTACGAGGTGAACAGGCCGTGCTCGTACTGGGCGCAGGAGACGAACGCCATGGTCAGGCCGCCGCCGTAGGCGAGGGGGTGCGGCGCGGTCCGGGCGCGGCCGATGGGCGAGACGTACGGGCCGACGCGGAAGCGGTACCAGTAGTCGCGGTCGGAGCTCAGGTGGTCGACCTCGACGTGGACGCTGTGCCCCCACTCGGGCGCGGCCACGGCGACGCCCGCGCGCACGACCCGGCGGGCGTTCTCGTCGGCGTAGATCTGCCACTGCACGGTGAACGGCCGCTGCGGCATGCCGCCGAGGCCGTCCTCGGCCAGCGGCTCCTGGGCCAGGCGGGTCCACAGCACGAATCCGGAGTGGTCCGGGTCGCCCGAGGCGACGCCCAGCGTGAACGGGTCGGTCCGCAGGCCGCGCGAGGCGAGGGACTGGGCGGTCTCGGCGGCGGGGTCGGGGGTGGGGTCGGCGTGCGCGGCTCCCGCGGGGAGCGCCGCGGCGGCGCCCGCCGCTAACCCGGTGACGAGGAAGTGCCGCCGGTTGAGCTGGGACATGCGTGGCTCCTGGGACGATCAAGGGTGGAGGACGTCCGTAGCCTGACGGAGTCCCATGACGTTCCGGTGAACACCACACAACACGAAAAAGGCGACATCCTTCGCGGATATCGCCTAATTCGGAAATTTCCATCATGGAGGCCGGCGCCCGCCGGACAAGATCATGCCCTAGCGACGCGCCGCGCCCCGAGCCGACGCGCCGATGATCGCCCACGCCCGCCCCGGTCGCCGACCGGCGAGACGGCGACCGCCCGCTCCCTCACGGCCCCTGACGGGGCGCGGGAGCGGCGGGCGGTCTCCGGAAGCGGTTACCGGCGGGGACTACCAGCCGCGCTCGGCCAGGCGGTGCGGCTGCGGGATCTCGTCGACGTTGATGCCGACCATGGCCTCGCCCAGGCCGCGCGAGACCTTGGCGACGACGTCGGGGTCGTCGTAGAAGGTCGTGGCCTTGACGATGGCCGCGGCCCGCTTGGCCGGGTCGCCGGACTTGAAGATGCCGGAGCCGACGAACACGCCCTCGGCGCCGAGCTGCATCATCATCGCGGCGTCGGCCGGGGTGGCGATGCCGCCCGCGGTGAACAGCACGACCGGCAGCTTGCCGGTCCTGGCGACCTCGGCGACCAGCTCGTACGGCGCCTGCAGCTCCTTGGCCGCGACGTACAGCTCGTCCTCGGGCAGCGAGGTGAGGCGCTTGATCTCGCCGCGGATCGTGCGCATGTGGGTGACGGCGTTGGAGACGTCGCCGGTGCCGGCCTCGCCCTTGGAGCGGATCATGGCCGCGCCCTCGGTGATGCGGCGCAGCGCCTCGCCGAGGTTGGTCGCGCCGCACACGAACGGCACGGTGAACTGCCACTTGTCGATGTGGTTGGCGTAGTCGGCCGGGGTCAGCACCTCGGACTCGTCGATGTAGTCGACGCCGAGCGACTGGAGCACCTGGGCCTCGACGAAGTGGCCGATGCGGGCCTTGGCCATGACCGGGATCGACACCGCGGAGATGATGCCGTCGATCATGTCGGGGTCGCTCATCCGGGACACGCCGCCCTGCGCGCGGATGTCGGCCGGCACGCGCTCCAGGGCCATCACGGCGACCGCGCCGGCGTCCTCGGCGATCTTCGCCTGCTCGGGGGTGACGACGTCCATGATGACGCCGCCCTTGAGCATCTCGGCCATGCCGCGCTTGACGCGGGCCGTTCCGGTGACGGGGCCGGTGGCCGGCCCGGGGGTGGACGAAGCTTCGGGCGTGCTGCTGGACACGGTCTTCCTCACGAACTCTGCGGTCGGGCCGGCCGCGCCCGTCGTCCCGTCATCGGGGGTCGGGGCCGGCTGCCTCTCCTGCGCCTACGGTCAGCTATCAAACCCATGGTAGGTCCTGAACGGGCCTCGGCCCGACATGCCACCATGTCATGATTTTTCGGGATATTTGTACGTCACGGTGTGACGGGCTTGCGGCTCGCCAGCGCGATCCACACCTGGCCCGGGGCGAAGTTCATCGGCTCGCCGCTCTCGGTGGTGAACGTCGTGCCCTCCTCCTCGGACTTGCGCTCCCAGCGCGCCTTGTACGCCTTGCCGTCGCGCAGCACGACCGCCGACCCCTTGCCGACGGAGTGGACGAGCGGCGTGTAGCTCTGGTTCTTGTCGTGGAACTGCGAGCGCTCGGTCTTGGTGTACTGCACCACCACCGTGGGCGCGCTCTGCTGGCCGCCCTCGGCCGCCATGTCCTTCTTGCCGTCCTGCCAGATCAGCCACTGCTTCTTCTCCTCCGACCAGGCGAAGGTGAAGCGCGCTCCGGGCCAGCGGACCGTGTACGACTTCTTGTCCACGCCGCCCTCGGCCGGGGCCTCGCCGAAGGTGAGCCCGATGTCCTTGGCCTTGCTCGCCTTGGGCGCCTTGGCGAGCAGCTCCTTGGTGTTGGCGAACAGGTTGTAGGGGGCGACGCGGCCCGGCTGGCGGAAGTACGCCCCGGGCGCGCGGCTGTCGGAGACGTCCCACAGCGACGCCTGCGCGATGAGCGGCAGCATCTTGGTCTGCGCGCCGGAGTAGGCGAAGGCCGGCTTGCCGAACTGCGGCACGATGTGCAGGTCGGAGATGCGGGCGCTGCGGACCGGGCCGATCTTGGGCGGCAGCTTCGAGGAGAAGATCGCCATGAGCCGGGTCAGGCCGGCCTCGACCTGCTCGACGTAGACGATGTCGGCGCTCCTGAGGCCGAGCTGCGGCTTGCCGGCCGCGGTGTTCTCGATCTTCACCGCGAGCACCGGCTTGAGCGCCGTCGCCGGCTTGCCGGTGAACGGGTGCAGGTCCGGCTCGTCCGTCGGCTCGGCGGAGACGGGGGCGGAGGTCGCCGCCTGCGGGACCTTGCCGGGAGCGGGCTCGTCCGACGAGCACGCCGCCAGCGGCGGCACGACGGCTGCTCCTGCCAGCGTGACGGCGATCAACCGGGATAGGCGCACCTGTACGACTCCTCCGCTTCGGCCCGGAAAATGGAAGAAGCTTACCGGCCGGGCCAAATCGGGGTCATTCAGTTGCCATGGCCGCCGGAGGATCGTCGTCGATCTCGAAGAACGACGGGAACTCGGTGTGCCCGGCCAGGCGCAGGGTCCGGGCCAGCCAGCGGCGCTGCGCCGTACGGGTGACGCCCACGGCGTTGTTGTAGAAGCGGCGCGAGTAGACGACCTTGGCCACGGCCGCGTCGAGCTCCTCCAGCAGGTCGGGACCGCCCGGCGCCTCCGACAGCTTCTCCCGGAAGCGCTCCTGGTCCACGGCGGCGCGCAGCGCGCCCGACAGGTCGCTCTCGGCGTGCTCGCGCTCCTCGGGCCCGGCGATGCGGGCCTCGTGGGCCGCGGCGGCCAGCACGAGCGAGGTGGCCGGGTCGAGCAGCCGCGAGCCGGCCAGCTCCAGCACGACCGCGCGGCGGCGCATGAGGGCGGCGTCCAGCGCCTCGCGGGCCAGCTCCAGCCGGATGTGCAGCCGGTCCAGGCGGCCCGCCCGCCAGGAGACGTACACCGCGGTGAGCACCACCACGATGCCCGCGATCAGCACGATCAGGGTGGACGTCACAGGTCTTCCTCCACGCGGCCGGCGCCCGCGGTGGTCACCGTCTCGTACACGCGGACCACGTCGCGCGCCACCGTCGACCAGTCGTACTTCTGGACCGCGACCAGCGCCTCCTCGGCCAGCTTGGCGCGCCGCTCGGGCGCGTCGAGCAGCGCCGCCGCCTCGCGCGCCAGCGACGACGGGTCGCCGTTGGCGAACAGCGCCCCCGCCTGCCCCTCCCCCAGCACCTTGCGGAACGCCGGGATGTCGCTGGCCAGCACGGTCGCCCCGGACGCCATGGCCTCGGCCAGCACGATGCCGAAGCTCTCGCCGCGCGTGTTGGGCGCGCAGAAGACGTCCACCGAGTGGTAGGCCCGGATCTTGTCGGCCTCGCTGACCATGCCGAGCACGGTCACCCGGTCGTGCAGCTCGCGCGGCAGCCGCTCGTAGACATCCTTGGCGTCGCCGGGCCCGGCGATCAGCAGCTTGAGGCCGGGCCGGGCCGGGCCCAGCTCGGCGAAGGCGTCGAGCAGGATCGGCAGGCCCTTGCGCTCCTCGTCCATGCGGCCGAGGAAGCCGATCGTGGCCCCGTCGGGCCCCCAGCCGTCCAGCGGCTCGGCCGAGGTGTAGCGCGCCACCGTCACCCCGTTGGGGATGAGCACGGTGTCGCCGCCGAACTGCTCGACCAGGCTCTTGCGCGCCGCGTCGGACACGGCGATGCGCCCGCTCAGCTTCTCCAGCGCGCTGCGCAGCAGCGGCTCGGCCACGGCGATGGCCCGCGAGCGGGTGAACGAGGCGTGGAAGGTCGCCACGATCGGCCCCTTGGCCGCCCAGCAGGCCAGCACGCCGAGGCTCGGGATCAGCGGCTCGTGGATGTGCAGCACGTCGAACTCGCCCGTGCGCACCCAGCGGCGCACCCGCGCCGCCGACAGGAAGCCGAACGACATGCGCGCCACCGACCCGTTGTACGGCACGGGCACCGCGCGCCCCGCGCCCACCACGTACGGCGGCAGCTCGTCGTCGTCGGCGGCCGGCGCGATGACCGACACGTCGTGGTCCTGGGCGATGAGCGCCTGCGCCAGGTCGTCGATGTGCTGCTTGACCCCGCCCGGCATGTCCCACGAGTAGGGACACACGATGCCGACTCTCATCGCGGCAGGTCCTCCAGCCACAGCCGCTGCAGCATGTGCCAGTCCTCGGGGTGGGCGGTGATGCCCTTCTCGAAGACGTGGGCGAGGCTCTGCGCCATCGCCGCCACCTTCTCCTGGCGGGTGCCCTCGGCGGGCACCGGGATCTCCTCGTGGATGTCGATGCCCCAGTCGTCGCCGTGGAAGTAGACGGTCGCCGGCAGCAGGGCCGCGCCCGTCTGGACGGACAGCAGCGGCGGCCCGGCGGGCATCTTGGTGCGGGCGCCGAAGAAGTCGACCTCCACGCCGCTCTTGGTCAGGTCGCGCTCGGCCGGCAGGCAGACGACGCCGCCTCGCCGTACGCGGATGGCGAGCGTCGCGAAGTTGTGGCCGTCGCCGCCCGTGAGCGGCAGCACCTCCATGCCGAGCCCCTCGCGGAAGGCGACGTAGCGGCGGAACAGCGACTCGGGGCGCAGCCGCTCGGCGACCGTGGCGAACGGGTGGCCCACGCCGACCAGCCAGGCGCCCGCCTGGTCCCAGTTGCCCATGTGCGGCAGCGCCAGCACGACGCCGCGCCCGGCGGCGACGGTGTCGAAGATGTGCTCGGCCCCCGTGACGTGGGTGCGCCGCACGACCTCCTCGACCGGGATGGACGGCAGCCGGAAGATCTCCTCGAAGTAGCGGAAGTAGGAGCGCATGCCGGCCCTGGTCAGCTCGCCCAGCTCGGGGCTGCCCGGGGCGAGCCCGGTCACCCGCGCCAGGTTGGACTCCAGGCGGAGCACGGACTTGCCGCGCCGCGCCCACACCCGGTCGGCGGCCAGCCGGAAGGCGCCCGCGGTCAGCCCGCGCGGCAGCAGCGGCACGAGCCGCCAGCCGGCCGCGAACCCCGCGGCGACGACCCGGTCGGTGACGGACGGCTTCTCGCTCATCGCTCCCTCGTCTGCCGGTGGACGTGGACCACGCGCTGCACCACGGTGACAGCGCTGGCCGCCGCGAGCAACCACATGCCGGCCGCCAGCACGTACGGCAGCCCGAGCCCGGCCAGGAAGCTCGCCACCAGCGCCACCACGAGCCGCTCGGGCCGCTCGGCCAGCCCCACGTCGCACGTCAGCCCCAGCCCCTCTGCCCGGGCCTTGGCATAGGACACCAGAGCGCCCGCCACCAGGCAGAACAGCGTGACCGACGCCATGAGCACGTCGCCTTCGGCGAAGAAGTACAGGATCAGCCCGCAGAAGATGGCGGCGTCGGCGACCCGGTCGAGCGTGCTGTCGAGAAAGGCCCCCCACGTGCTGCCGCCCCCGCCGCCGAGCCGCGCGACCACGCCGTCGAGCAGGTCGAACAGCACGAACACGGTGATCACCAGCGCGCCGGCGGCGAGCAGGCCCGCGGGGAAGAACAGCAGGGCGGCGACCACGGTGCCGAGGGTGCCGATCGCGGTGACGGCGTTGGGTCCGATCCCGTGGCGGACCAGGGCCCTGCCCAGCGGGGTGAGTATCCGGGTGACGGCCGGACGCAGGAGTTTCAGCATCGCGCTCTGATCGTAGGCCATCCCCGGCCCGGCCAGTTTCTTTGCCTCACCCCCCTTGTGATATCCGCCACACGGGTATTTGGTGAACACACCGCGTCTGTTCATGCGGTCCTGCTCCACCCTCCGCGCGGGCGCGGCGTTGGAAGTCGAACCGACGACACGGGAGAGGATGCCCGGCCGTCCGCCTGGCCGCGGGTCAGGCCGCCGGAGCGGGCCGTCTCGTCCCACGAGACCGGAGGCGATGTGGCGGAGAAGAACCCGGGCGCGGCCATGGGAGCCGCGGGCAGGGCACCATCGGCCGACAGTGCGGACGCGATACGCAACGTCGTGCTGGTCGGCCATTCGGGAGCGGGCAAGACGACCCTCGTCGAACAACTGCTGACCGCCACCGGCACCATCCAGCGGGCGGGCCGGGTCGAGGACGGCAACACGGTCAGCGACTTCGACGAGGTGGAGGTGCGCCAGCAGCGGTCGGTGAACCTGGCCCTCGCGCCTCTCACGCACAACGGCGTCAAGATCAACCTTCTGGACACCCCCGGTTACGCCGACTTCGTGGGCGACCTGCGCGCCGGCCTGCGCGCCGCGGACGCCGCCCTGTTCGTCGTGTCGGCGGCGGAGGGCGTCGACGGGCTCACCCAGATGCTGTGGGAGGAGTGCGCCCGGGTCGGCATGCCCCGCGCCGTCGTGATCACCAAGATCGACCATCAGCGGGCGGACTTCGACGAGGTGCTCGCCACCTGCCAGGACGTCTTCGGTGACGGCGTCGCCCCCCTCTACCTGCCGGTGATCACCAACGGGCACGTCAACGGCCTGATCGGGCTGCTGTCGCAGAAGTTCTACAACTACGCCACCGGCACGCGCACGGAGAAGGACCCCGGGGCCGAGTACGAGGGGCGGATCGAGGACTACCGCGGCGTCCTCATCGAGGGGATCATCCAGGAGAGCGAGGACGAGTCGCTCATGGACCGCTACCTCCAGGGCGACCCGATCGACACCAAGGTGCTGATCGAGGACCTGGAGAAGGCCGTCGCCCGCGGCAGCTTCTACCCGGTGCTCTGCTCGGGCATCGGCGTCGGCGCCATGGAGGTGCTGGAGCTGATCACCCAGGGGTTCCCGTCGCCGCTGGAGCACCCGCTGCCCGAGATCACCACCCTCGACGGCAAGCCGGTCGCGGACGTCTCCTGCGACCCGGACGGACCGCTGGTCGCCGAGGTGGTCAAGACCACGAGCGACCCGTACGTGGGCCGCATCAGCCTCGTGCGGATCTTCTCCGGCACGCTGCGCCCGGACATGACCGTGCACGTCTCCGGGCACGGCCTGGCCGAGCGCGGCCACGAGGACCACGACGTCGACGAGCGCATCGGCACCCTGACGTGCCCGCTGGGCAAGCAGCAGCGGCCCGCCGCCAAGGGCGTCGCGGGCGACATCGTCGCCGTCGCCAAGCTGTCGCGGGCCGAGACCGGCGACACGCTGTCGGAGGTGGAGCGGCCGCTGCTCATGACCGCCTGGCAGATGCCCGACCCGCTGCTGCCGGTGGCCATCCAGGCCAAGTCCAAGGCCGACGAGGACAAGCTGTCGCAGGCGCTGGCCCGGCTCGTCGCCGAGGACCCGACGCTGCGGCTGGAGAACAACCCCGAGACCAAGCAGCTCGTGCTGTGGTGCATGGGCGAGGCCCACACGGACGTGCTGCTCGACCGGCTGGCCAAGCGCCACGGCGTCGAGGTGGAGCGGGTGGAGCTGCGGGTGCCGCTGCGCGAGACGTTCGGCGGCAGGTGCCAGGCCATGGGCCGCAACGTCAAGCAGACCGGCGGGCACGGCCAGTACGCCATCTGCCACATCGAGGTCGAGCCGCTGCCCTCCGGCGGCGGCTTCGAGTTCGTCGACAAGATCGTCGGCGGGGTGGTGCCGCGGCAGTTCATCCCGTCGGTGGAGAAGGGCGTGCGGGCCCAGATGGAGCGCGGCGTGGTGGCCGGCTACCCGATGGTGGACGTGCGGGTGACGCTGTACGACGGCAAGGCCCACTCCGTGGACTCCTCCGACATGGCCTTCCAGATCGCGGGCCAGCTCGCGCTCAAGGAGGCGGCCGGGAAGGTGCCGACGCTGCTGCTGGAGCCGGTGGACGAGCTGTCGGTGCTGGTGGCCGACGACTACGTGGGCTCGGTGATGTCCGACCTGTCCTCGCGGCGCGGCCGGGTGCTCGGCACCGAGCCGGTCGGCACGGGCCGCACGCTGGTCAAGGCCGAGGTGCCGCAGCTGGAGATCACCCGGTACGCGATCGACCTGCGCTCGATGTCGCACGGGACGGGGACGTTCACGCGGACGTTCCTGCGGTACGAGCCGCTGCCGTCGCACCTCGCGGGCAAGGTCACGGCGACGGACTGAACGCGGAGTCGGAGAGCGGGGCGCGCCACCGCCGGCGCGCCCCTTTCCATGCCCTTCCTTCACTCCCGCATCACGAATAGATTTCTTTTTTCCGGCC
This sequence comes from Nonomuraea roseoviolacea subsp. carminata, assembly GCF_024172185.1. Classification (GTDB taxonomy): domain Bacteria; phylum Actinomycetota; class Actinomycetes; order Streptosporangiales; family Streptosporangiaceae; genus Nonomuraea; species Nonomuraea roseoviolacea. The sequence goes on along the minus strand of NZ_JAMZEC010000001.1, from coordinate 7,337,743 downwards.
GGAGCATCCGGGACGGGGTGCGAGACTGGGGGCATTATGCGTACCGGACGCCCTCTGCTCGCCGCCGCCGCTCTGGCCGTCCTCACCACGGGTGCCGCTTTCGTCCTCGGCCCCGGCCCCGGTGAGCCGCCCGCGGCGGGATCAGCCAAGAAGAAGACGGCCGCCGCTCCGCCGGCCTCGTGCAAGGCCGACGCCCGCTACCCGAAGCGGCAGTTGCGCGGCGTCTGGATCGCGACGGTCAAGAACATCGACTGGCCGTCCAGGACGGGGCTGACGCCCGATCGGCAGCGCGCCGAGTACGTCCGCATCCTCGACGGCGCGGCCAAGCGCCGGCTCAACGCGGTGTTCGTCCAGGTGCGGCCGGCCTCCGACGCGCTCTACCGCTCGTCGCTGGAGCCGTGGTCGCAGTACCTCACCGGCACGGTGGGCAAGGACCCGGGCTGGGACCCGCTGCCGTTCCTCATCGCCGAGGCGCACAAGCGGGGGCTGGAGTTCCACGCCTGGTTCAACCCGTACCGCGCCTCCTACGACGGCGGCGCGGGCAAGCTGCCCGCCGGCCACCCGGCGCGTGAGCATCCCGGCTGGACCGTCTCCTACGACGGCCGCCTGTACTACAACCCGGGCCTGCCGCAGGTGCGCGAGCACGTCGTCAAGGTCGTCACCGACGTGGTCAAGCGCTACGACGTCGACGGGGTCCACTTCGACGACTACTTCTACCCGTACCCGGGCCAGGGCGGGGCCTTCGACGACCGGGCCGCCTTCGCCAAGTACGGCAAGGGCCGGAGCCTGGCCGACTGGCGCCGCCAGAACGTCAACACGCTGGTCGCCGAGGTCGACGCGGCGGTCCACGCGGCCAAGAAGCACGTGAAGTTCGGCATCAGCCCGTTCGGGATCTGGCGTAACAAGGCGCAGGACCCGGCCGGCTCGGCCACGTCGGGCATGTCGGCCTACGACAGCATCTACGCCGACGCCCGCGCCTGGATCAAGGCGGGCACGGTCGACTACGTGCTGCCGCAGCTCTACTGGCCGATCGGCTTCAAGGCGGCCGACTACAAGGCGCTCATGCCGTGGTGGGCGCGCCAGGTCAAGGGCACCGGCGTCGACCTCTACATCGGCCAGGCCGCCTACCAGGTCGGCACGCGCACCGACAAGGCGTGGTCCAAGCCGGGCGAGCTGTCGGCGCAGCTCACGCTCAACCGCGGGCACCAGCAGGTCGAGGGCGACGTCTACTTCAGCGCCAAGAACGTCCTGGACAACCCGCTCGGCGCCATGGACCGCGTGGTGGCCGCCCACTACGCCCGGCCCGCGCTGCTGCCGCTGATCAAGGAGCGCGGCGGCGACGCCCCGGCCACGCCGGTGGGCCTCAAGGCCGGCGAGGGCAAGGGCGAGGGGGCCGCGCTGACGTGGACGCCGTCGGAGGGGGCGCGCGCCTACGCGGTCTACCGGCTGCCCGCCTCGGGCGCCGACTGCCACACCGTGGACGCCCGCGACCTGGTGGCGCTGGTCACCTCGCCGTCGTTCGCCGCGAACAAGCCCGGCACGTACCTCGTGACGGCCCTGGACCGGCTCCAGCACGAGAGCGGCGCCGCCAGGGTCACCGTGCGCTGACCGCCCCCGGAGGGTCGGTCAGTCCCAGGCGCTCGCGAGCAGGTCGCGGGTGTCGCGCAGGAGCTGCGGCAGCACCTTGGTGCGGGCCACCACCGGCATGAAGTTGGTGTCGCCGCCCCAGCGCGGCACCACGTGCTGGTGCAGGTGGGCGGCGATGCCCGCGCCCGCGACGTCGCCGAGGTTGAGCCCGACGTTGAAGCCCTGCGCGCCCGACGCCCTGCGCAGGGCCCGCAGCGCCCGCTGGGTGAACTCCCCCAGCTCCAGCACCTCGGCCCGGTCCAGCTCGTCGTAGTCGGACACGTGGCGGTACGGCACGACCATGAGGTGACCCGAGTTGTACGGGTAGAGGTTGAGCACCGCGTAGACCACCTCGCCGCGGGCCACCACCAGGCCGTCCTCGTCGCTCATCCGCGGGATGGCGTCGAAGGGGCACCCGTCGCCGGCGCCGGTGCCGCTCGGCTTGCCCTCGCCCTTGATGTAGGCCATGCGGTGCGGGGTCCACAGCCGCTCGAAGTTGTCGGGCTCGCCCGCTCCTGGCTGATCGTGCATATCTAGCAGCATAGGGCCCCCTCCCGGGCGTGGGAGGGGGCCCTATGGCGGCGTGGCGTCAGACCTGGATCCGGCGCTCCACCGCCGAGACGATCTCCTCGACCGCGTCGTCCACCGGCACGCCGTTCTTCTGCTCGCCGCTGCGGTAGCGGAACGACACCGCGCCCTTGGCGACGTCGTCGTCACCGGCCAGCAGCATGAACGGCACCTTGGCCTTCTGCGCGTTGCGGATCTTCTTCTGCATGCGGTCGTCGGAGGTGTCGACCTCCACCCGGACGCCCCGCTCACGCAGCCGCTTGGCGACGTCGTTGAGGTAGGAGGCGTGGGCGTCGGCGATCGGGATGCCGACGACCTGCACCGGCGCCAGCCACGGAGGGAAGGCGCCCGCGTAGTGCTCGGTCAGCACGCCGAGGAAGCGCTCGACCGAGCCGAACAGCGCCCGGTGGATCATGACCGGCGTCTGCCGGCTGCCGTCGGCCGCCTGGTACTCCAGCCCGAAGCGCTTGGGCTGGTTGAGGTCGAGCTGGATGGTCGACAGCTGCCAGGTGCGGCCGATCGCGTCCTTGGCCTGCACCGAGATCTTCGGGCCGTAGAAGGCCGCGCCGCCCGGGTCGGCCACCAGCTCCAGGCCCGACTCGGTGGCCACCTGGCGCAGCGCCTCGGTCGCCTCGTCCCACTCGGCCGGGTCGCCGATGAACTTCTCGGAGTCGTCGCGGGTGGACAGCTCCAGGTAGAAGTCGGACAGGCCGAAGTCGCGCAGCACGCTGAGCACGAACCGCAGCAGCGACTTGATCTCGTCGGCCATCTGCTCGCGGGTGGTGTAGATGTGCGCGTCGTCCTGCGTCATGCCGCGCACCCGGGTGAGCCCGTGGACCACGCCGGACTTCTCGTAGCGGTAGACCGAGCCGAACTCGCACAGCCGCAGCGGCAGCTCGCGGTAGGACCGCCCGCGCGCCCTGAAGATCAGGTTGTGCATGGGGCAGTTCATCGGCTTGACGCGGTAGTCGACGCCCTCCAGCTCGAAGGCCGGGAACATGTCGTCGGCGTACCACGGCAGGTGGCCGGAGGTCTCGAACAGCGACGACTTGGTGATGTGCGGGGTGTTGACGAACTCGTAGCCGGCCTCGGCCTGCCGGCGGCGCATGTAGTCCTCCATCTCCTTGCGGATGATCCCGCCCTTGGGATGGAAGATCGGCAGGCCGCTGCCCAGCTCCGGCGGGAAGCTGAACAGGTCGAGCTCGGCGCCCAGCCGGCGGTGGTCGCGCTTCTCGGCCTCTTCGAGCAGCTTGAGGTATTCGTCCTGCTTGTCGCGGGACTCCCAGGCGGTGCCGTAGATGCGCTGGAGCTGCGGGTTCTTCTCGCTGCCGCGCCAGTAGGCGCCGCCGGAGCGCATGAGCTTGAACGCCGGGATGGACCGGGTGGACGGCACGTGCGGGCCGCGGCACAGGTCCTTCCAGCGCAGCTCGCCGCTCTTGGCGTCGAGGTTGTCGTAGATGGTGAGCTGGCCCGCGCCGACCTCGACCGACTCCTCGTCGGCCGCGCCGCCCTTGAGCCCGATGAGCTCCAGCTTGTACGGCTCGCCGGCCAGCTCCTCGCGGGCCTCGTCGTCGCCGACGGGGCGGCGGGAGAACAGCTGGCCCTCCTTGACGATCTCGCGCATGCGCTTCTCGATGCGCTTGAGGTCGTCGGGCTGGAAGGCGTGCTCGACGTCGAAGTCGTAGTAGAAGCCGTTGTCGACGGGCGGCCCGATGCCCAGCTTGGCCTCGGGGAACAGCTCCTGGACCGCCTGGGCCATGACGTGGGCGGTCGAGTGGCGCACGATGGCCCGGCCCTCGGCGCTGGAGATCTCGATCGGCTCCACCACGTCGCCGTCGGCGAGCCGCCAGGCGAGGTCGCGCTGCTCGCCGTTGACCCGGGCGGCGATGACGGTGCGGCCGTCGGCCTCCAGCGCGTCGCCGGCCGTCGTGCCGGCCGCCACCACACGCTCGGCTCCGGCGAGGGTGATGTGTAGCTCGGCTGACACGGTGGCTCCCTGATGCTAGGCGCCGGGTGGCCCGGATGGCGTCCGGCGGTGATGGAAACCGATGCTATCGCGGGTGATACCCCAGCCTGGTCAGTGCTTGGCGGCTGCCGTCGAACACGTTGCGGTCCACGGGCCGGCTGGAGTACTGGTGGATCGTCCACTCCCCCCACGGCGCGGGCACCTGCGGGTCGCCGCGGGCGTGGCTGGGGCTGGCGATCCACAGCGGGTAGCCCTCCAGGCCGGCGCAGTGGCCGGAGTGCGCGAACGACGGATACGTGTAGACGAACGGGCGCACGCCCGCGTGCAGCTCGACGTAGCGCAACCAGCGGCGGGCGTGCCGGGCGACCTGCTCGGGCTTCAGGCCGTCGCTGGCCTCCAGGTCGAGCGCGATCAGGTCGCCGCGGCGCAGCCCGCCGGCGCGGCGCAGGGCGGCGAGGAAGTGGCGGGCGTGCTCGGCCGCGTCGCCCTTGGGCCGGGCGAAGTGGTAGGCGCCGCAGACGACCCAGTTCTCCCGCATGCCCTGCCAGTTGCGGCTGAAGTAGCGGTCGGTGAAGTCGCCGCCCTCTGTGGCCTTGGCGAAGGCGAAGGCGACGCCCTCCTCGGCGTGGTGGGCCCAGTCGACCCGGCCCTGCCAGTTGGACACGTCGATGCCATGCAGCAAGCGCTTCACCTTGTGGAAGTCTAGGCGCGCGCCTCCCGGCGGGCTCCCCGACGCGCCGTCGGCCTTCCGGCGGGGCCCGAGCCGCCGTCAGGAGAGCCGGGCCGCCGTCAGAGGAGCCGGCCGAGCAGCGCGAGCGTGCGCTCGCTCTTGGAGTAGGGCGAGGCCACGAAGTCCGTCACGCCGGCCCGGCGCAGCTCGTCGAGCTGGGCCAGCACGGAGTCCTCGTCGCCCACGACGGCCACCTCGCCGGGCCCCGAGACGCCTTCCTTGTCGAGCATGGCGCGGTACGACGGGAGCTGGCCGTACATGGAGAAGACCTCGTCGGCGCGGGCCCGCGCGGCCTCGGGGTCGTCGGTGACGCAGACCGGCAGGGCGCAGACGACGCGCGGCCGCGGGCGGCCCGCCTCCTCTGCGGCGGCGGTGATGGCCGGGACGACGTGCCGGGTGACGGTCCGCGGGCCGGTCATCCACAGCACGGTGCCGTCGGCGCGGGAGCCGGCCAGCTTGAGCATGCGCGGCGCGAGCGCGGCGATGAGGACCGGCATGCCGGCACCGGGCGTGCTCAGCCGGATGTCGGCCTTCAGCGTCTCGCCCTGGACGTGGACGTGCTCGCCGCGGGTGGCGGGCAGCAGGATGTCGAGGTACTCGGCCATGTGCCGGGCCGGGCGCTCGAAGCTGTAGCCGAACATGTTCTCGATGACGACCTGGTGCGACAGGCCGATGCCGAGCGTCAGCCGGCCGCCGAGCGCGGCGTTGGCGGTCATCGCCTGCTGGGCGAGCGCGGCCGGGTGGCGCGGGTAGGTGGGCACCACGGCGGTGCCGAGCTCGATGCCCGGCGTGCGGGCCCCCGCGACGGCCAGGGCGGTGAGCGCGTCGAGGCCGAAGATGTGCGACATCCACGCCGAGGCGAAGCCCGCGTCGCGCGCCGCGGCGATGCCGTCGCCCAGCTCCTTGATGGGGTCCGGGCCCGTGGGCTCGTTCAGGAACAGTCCGATGCGCATGGTGACCGAGCTCCGTTCTGGTCTGGTGAGCGCGAGTCTAACCGCGGCTCCCCGGGGGGTCGTCACGCGACACGGGAGATCGCCGAGGCATCCGCGAGGGGCGTTTGTAAGGTGGGAACATGAGCCACGACCGCGCCGGAACGCCCGCCCAGCCCGCCGACCTCGTCGACGTCGCCCGGCTGGTCACCGCCTATTACGCCCTCCACCCGGATCCCGGGGAGGTGGCGCAGCGGGTGGCGTTCGGCACCTCCGGGCACCGCGGCTCCGCGCTCGACACCGCCTTCAACGAGGACCACATCCTGGCCACCACCCAGGCGATCTGCGAGTACCGCGCGGCCCAGGGCACCGACGGGCCGCTGTTCCTCGGCGCCGACACGCATGCGCTGTCGGAGCCGGCCCGGGTGTCGGCGCTGGAGGTGCTGGTGGCCAACGGGGTGGACGTGCTGGTGGACTCCCGCGACGGCTACACGCCGACGCCGGCCGTCTCGCACGCGATCCTCACCCACAACCGGGGCCGCTCGACCGGGCTGGCCGACGGCGTCGTGGTCACGCCGTCGCACAACCCGCCGGCCGACGGCGGCTTCAAGTACAACCCGCCCAACGGCGGGCCGGCCGACACCGGGGCCACCTCGTGGATCCAGGACCGGGCCAACGAGCTGCTGGCCGCCGGGCTGGCCGGGGTGAAGCGCGTGCCGTACACCAGGGCGCGGCGCGAGGCGGGCCGCCACGACTTCCTCGGCGCGTACGTGGACGACCTGCCGTCCGTGGTGGACCTCGACGCGATCCGCGCGGCCGGGGTGCGGATCGGCGCCGACCCGCTGGGCGGGGCGAGCGTGGCCTACTGGGGCGAGATCGCCGAGCGGCACCGGCTGGACCTCACCGTGGTCAACCCGCTGGTGGACCCGACGTGGCGGTTCATGACGCTCGACTGGGACGGCAAGATCCGCATGGACTGCTCGTCGCCGTACGCAATGGCGTCGCTGATCGCCGGCCGCGACCGCTTCGACGTCGCGACCGGCAACGACGCCGACGCCGACCGGCACGGGGTCGTCACCCCGGACGGCGGGCTGCTCAACCCCAACCACTACCTGGCGGTCGCGATCGACTACCTGTACGCGCACCGCGACGGCTGGCCGGCCGGCGCCGGGGTGGGCAAGACGATGGTGAGCAGCTCGATCATCGACCGGGTGGCGCAGTCGCTGGGGCGGCGCCTGTACGAGGTGCCGGTCGGGTTCAAGTGGTTCGTGCCCGGGCTGCTCGACGGCTCGCTCGGGTTCGGCGGCGAGGAGAGCGCCGGCGCGTCGTTCCTGCGCCGCGACGGCTCGGTGTGGACGACCGACAAGGACGGCATCATCCTGGCGCTGCTCGCCTCGGAGATCACGGCGGTGACCGGCGCGTCGCCGAGCGCCCGCTACCGGGAGCTGACCGCCCGCTTCGGCGACCCGGCCTACGCCCGGGTGGACGCGCCGGCGACGCGCGAGGAGAAGGCGGTGCTGGGCCGGCTGTCGGCCGACCAGGTGACGGCGACCAGCCTGGCCGGGGAGCCGATCACGTCGGTGCTGACCCGCGCGCCGGGCAACGACGCGGCGCTCGGCGGGGTGAAGGTGGCCACCGAGAGCGCGTGGTTCGCGGCGCGGCCGTCGGGCACCGAGGACGTGTACAAGATCTACGGCGAGTCGTTCAAGGGACCGGAGCACCTGGCCAAGGTCCAGGAGGAGGCCCGGGCGCTGGTCTCCGCGACGCTCGCGGGGGCCTGACGAGGCCGCTGATGCCGTTGGGGGCATGGCGAGCTGCGATAAACCCGGGCAAAATGGGGCGGCAGCGGCTGTTTGGCGTACAAGATGGCGACATTCTGCGATGATCTCGTCGTTGGACAGCCTGAGTATGTAGCCCCCCACGGACAGTGACTGATGCCCACATTCGAGGAAATAGCCGCCTTCGTCACGGATAAGCCGGTCGCCACCGCTGTCATCGCGCTCCTGGGCCTGCTCGCCCTGGGCGCCGCCTTCCTCCTGCTCCGGGTCGCCTGGCGGGCTGGAGCGTTCCTCATCGCCCGCTACGTCTCGCCGCGCCCGGTCGAGGACATCCTGACGATCGTCGCCGCGTCCATCGCGACCGGCGTGTCGGCGCAGGGCATGTGGCGCTTCTCCGGTGACGTGCTCGGCCTGGACGGCCCGCTGCGGCTGCTGTTGTTCGCGTTCATCGAGGTGGCCATCATCACCTCGGCCGTGCGCGCCCGCCGCAACATGCGCGAGAACTTCTCCGCCGGCATCGACGGCATCGCCGTGTGGGCGCTGACCTGCCTGACGGCCGTGCTGTCCAGCATGGACGCGCGCAGCCTGCCCGAGGCGGTCTTCCGGCTCGCCGCGCCGCTCGTCGCCGCCTGGCTGTGGGAGCGCGGCATGGCCATCGAACGGCACCGCATCCGCGGCACCGGCCGCATCAACTGGCGGCTCACGCCCGAGCGGCTGCTGGTGCGCGTCGGCCTGGCCGAGGTGAGCGACCGCACCGCGAGCGAGGTCGACGCCCATCGCCGGCTCACCCGCGTCGCGCTGGCCGCCAAGAAGGCCAAGGCGCTGCGCGAGGCCGGCGCGTCCGACCGCAAGATGCGCGCCGCGCTGGCCCGCCTCGACAAGGCCATGGACCAGGCCGTCGAGCACACCGGCCTGGCCGTGGACCCGGCCCGCCAGGAGGCGCTGCTCGCCCAGATCGCGGCCCTGTACAACACCACCGCGCTCATCGACGCCGACCCGCGCGTGCCGTGGGAGCCGCACGCCGACCACCACCCCGTGCCGGCCCGCCCCGCCCTCCCGGCCGCGCTGGCCGAGCTGGTGGAGGACGAGGACGAGGACGTCACCGTGCTCGACACCACCCCGCAGGTGGTCGACACCGCCCAGCGGGCCGCGCTCATGCGGGCCGCCCGCGACTACTGGGACCGGCAGATCGCCAAGGGCATCGTGCCGCGCACCGTGGACATCGCCCAGGAGATCGGCATCTCGCTGGTCACCGCGCGCCAGTATCGTGCCCTGTGGAAGCTGGAGCCGGAGGCGCACGCCCTCATCGAGGCTCTGTACCAGCAGCACGGCATCGTCGACACAGGGGCCTTCCCGGCCCTCGGCGCCGACGGGCGGGTGCTGACCAAGTCCTGAGGGCGCGGGAGGCCGGGTGAGGGAGCGCACGCTCGAACGGGTCAGGAAGCTCCTGGCCAAGGCCGAACGCACCGACAACGAGCACGAGCGCGCCACGTTCATGGCGGCGGCCTCGGCGCTCATGGCCAAGTACGGCATCGACGCCCTCGACCCCGGCGAGCAGCGCCAGGCCCCCGGCGACCGGATCGTCACGCTGCCGGCCCCGTGGGCGCGGGAGAAGGCCCGCCTCGTGGGGCTGGTGGCGCAGGCCGTGCGCTGCCGGCCGCTGCTCATCGGGCGCGGTGACGGCGGGCACCGCGTGCACATCTTCGGCTTCGCCGCCGACCTGGAACGCGCCGACGTGCTCGCGACGTCGCTGCTGCTGCAGATGGCCTCCGGGCTCGCGCGCACCCGCCCGCCGGCCGAGGCGGCCGCCGCCCGCGCGTACCGGCGCTCGTGGCTGCTGGGCTTCGCCGACGAGGTGTACCGGCTGCTGCGCGAGGCCGAGCGGCGCGCCGAGGCCGAGCACGTCGCCCCGTCCGGGAGCACCGCGCTGGTGCTGGCCGACCGGCGGGCCGAGGTGGAGCGGGCGGTGGCGGCGCGCTATCCGCGGATCCGGGTGACGGTGCCGCGGATGAGCGGCACCGGTTATCACGACGGGGCCGCCGCGGGCCGCCGCGCCGACCTCGGCCGCAGCCGCGTGCCCGACGCCTCCTCCGCCGAGCTGGCCCGCTGAGCGCACCCGGCGGCGCGCGGCGCGGGGCCTAGGGTGAGGCGCATGGAGAACGGCTGGACGGACCTGGTGGGCGACTCCCCCGCGGCGCTGGCGACCGGGGCGGAGCTGGTGGCGCGCTGGAGCGAGCCGCACCGCCGCTACCACACGCTCGGCCACCTGGCCGCCGTGCTGGCCGCCGCCGACGAGCTGGCGGGGGCCGCGGCCGACCCCGCCGCCGTGCGTCTGGCCGCGTGGTTCCACGACGCCGTCTACGACGGACGGCCCGGCTGGGACGAGGAGCGCAGCGCCCAGCTCGCCCAGGCCCGCCTGCCCCGGTGCGGGGTGCCGCCCGCGCGGGTCGCCGAGGTGGCCCGGCTGGTCCGGCTGACGGCCGCCCACGACCGGGTCGCGCCGGGCGACGCGAACGGGGAGGTGCTGTCGGACGCCGACCTGGCCGTGCTGGGGTCACCTCGCCGGGAGGATTACGACTCCTACGCGGCCCGGATCCGGCAGGAGTACGCGCACGTGCCCGACGAGCCGTTCCGCGCGGGCCGGGCGGCCGTGCTGGAGCGGCTGCTGGCGGCGCCGCGGCTGTACCGGACGCGGGCGGCGTACGAGCTGTGGGAGGAGCGGGCCCGCGCGAACCTGCGCGCCGAGCTGGCGGCCCTCAGGGCGGGCGAGAGGCCATGACGACCCGCCGACCGTCCGTCACCGGGACGCGCGGGCCCGGGGCCTCCCGGTCCTTCCGGCCTCAGGCGATCTCGTCGTCCCGGAGCAGACGCTCGGGGACGTCCGCGAACGATCTCGGCTCCGCGGGACGCAGCCAGCCGAGCCGTTGGGCGAGCTGTCTGGCGCTGTCGATGACGGCGGCGAGGTGGGGCGAGGGGTTCGCGTCGTGCCACAGCAGTGACCAGCGGAAGTGCGTGACGGGGTCGGTCAGGGGCCGCCAGGTGGTCCCCGGCCGGTTGGAGGTGCGGAAGGAGGAGGGGACGCAGTGCACGCAGCGGTGCTGGAGCACGAGGTCGGCGGCGGCGCGGGTGCTCTGCACCGTCCCCTCGTAGAGGGTGGGCGCGAACCCGGCCGAGCGGCACAGCTCGCTGACGAACCGGTTGAGCTCCGGGGTCTGCTCCTCCTCGCCGAGCAGCAGCAGCTCATCGGCGAGGGCGGCTACGGGCACGGCGTCCATGCCGGCGAAGCGGTGGTCGCAGGGCACCAGCACACCGAGCGGGTCGAGCCTGATCAGCCTGGACGCCACCTCGGCCAGGGTCGGGGAGTCAGGTCCAATGCCGATGTCCAGGCGACCGTCGGAAAGCTGCCGATACTGCTCGGGAGAGCTCGCTTCGACCTGGTGGATGGTGATCTCCGGATGGCTGCGCTGCAGTTCGCGCAGAATCTGTGGCATCGTGTCGTAGCCCGCGTCGATGATGCCGACGCGGAGCACGGCTGCCGACGCGGCGGCGTTGCGCGCGACCTGCGTGGCCCGGCTGACGTGGTCGAGGATCTGGCGCGCCTCGGCGAGGAAGGCCGCGCCCGCCGGGGTCAGGTCGACGTGGTGGGTGCTGCGATCCAGCAGCCGCACCCCCAGCTCGCGTTCGAGCCGCTGCACCTGCTGGCTCAACGCGGACTGCACGATGTGCTCGCGGGCCGCGGCCCGCCCGAAGTGCAGTTCCTCAGCCAGCGTCACGAAATAGCGCAGCTGACGTAGCTCCATGCCCGCCCCTCCCTCGACCGGGCGGCGCCGCTCCGGACCGTCTTCCACCACTCTAGGCGCGCGACTTGGGTTCCGAGGGGGGCGGTACCGCTCGCCGGGGTGCGGCTCGCGGCCCGGGCCCACGGACGGCCCGCCGGAGAGGGCTCAGCTCTTGGCGGCGTCCTCGCTCTTCCCGCCGGCCTGTCGCGGATCGCCGGCGACCTGACCGGTCCGGCCGGCGCCGGAGCGGCCGAAGAGCCGCCTGGCCCAGCCTTTGAAGGCCTTGACCTTGTTGCCGATTTCCCAGCTCAGAGTCATCGCGCTTTCCCTCCACCACTCGGCTCTCGCCGCGATCAGGCGGCTTGGAACCTCAGTGTGTCCCCCGGCCCGGGCGGGGGAAATGAGCAACGGTGGTGCCGGTCATCACCGGAACCGATGAGCGTCCGCCTCAGGACGGGGCGCGGGCCTGCTGGAGGTCGTCGGCACGGCGGCGCTGGATGCGGTGGGGATCGGGCCAGCGCACGTCGGTGGCACAGCCCAGCCGTTCGAACAGGCGGATCAGCCCGGCGGACGGGTCGATCTGGCCGCGCTCCAGGCCGTGGCGCGCACAGGTCGGTTCGCTGTGATGACCGTTGTGCCAGCTTTCGCCGAAGGAGAGCAGGGCCAGGGGCCACAGGTTGGTCGAGCGATCGTGGCGACGGGTCCTGAACGGCCTGCTGCCGATGACGTGGCACAGGGAGTTGACGCTCCACGTGACATGCTGCAGCAGCGCGACGCGGACCAGCCCCGCCCACAGGAAGGCGGTGAGCCCTCCGTACAAGGAGCCCGAGATCGCCCAGCCGGCCAGGAACGGCAGCGTCAGCGACAGCGCGCACAACGCGGGGAAGGCACGCGCCACCCGGACCATGGCCGGGTCGGCCAGCAGGTCCGGGGCGTAACGCTCGGCCGAGGTCGCATCGTCGACGAACATCCAGCCCAGATGGGCGTGGGCAAGCCCCCGAAGCTGCCCGCGCAGGCTGGTGCCGTACCGGTAGGGAGAGTGCGGATCGCCTGGCCGGTCGGTGAAGGCATGATGGCGGCGATGCACCGCCACCCAGTCGATGACGTTGCCCTGGAAGCTCATCGACCCGGACAAGCCCAGCGCCACCCGCAGCCATGGCCGGGCGGTGAACGAGCCGTGCGTGATCAGCCGGTGGAACCCGACCGTCACCCCCAGCCCGGTCACCGCGTAGAAGCCCGCCGACAGCAGCAGGTCGACGAGCGCGATTCCCCGCCCCCATGCCAGGAAGATCGCGACACCGAGCGCGACGAACGGCAGCACGACGATCGCCGTCATCAACGCCACCTGGCCCCGACCGGCCGGGGCGTGTTCTCCAGCGCCCGGGAACGGTGATGCCCCGTCGTAGTTCTGCCGGGCCTCACTCACCCTTGCGTTGTTCCGCCGGGCTTCCCCTGGCTTTTCGTTGTCCTGCCGGGGTTCGCCCGGCTTTTCGGCAACAGTCACGACATCTCTCGTCTCGCTTCGCTTACACGGTCCGCCGGTGCACGTAGCACCAACGCCAGGCCGAGCGCGGCTCCAGGGCCGCGGCGACCGGGTGGTCGGTCTCCTGGTAATGGGCGCGGGCGTGGCCGCCGTGCGATTTGTCGGAACAGGCCACCCACCCGCAGGTCAGGCACATCAGCAGCCGCGTCCAGGGCCGCCCCAGGGCCAGACATTGCACGCATTCGCGTTTCCCGGGTTCCACGGCCGGGAGCAGGTCGATGTGATCGCAGCGCGGCTCCTGGCCGTTCTGGCCGGCGCGCGCGGCGACGTTCGTCCCCTCTGCGTCCAGGGCCATGACGACCCCCTCACGGTGACGGCGACGCAAGCTGCGCCGACCGGTCACCACCAGTCAATGCGATGCCGTGAGCAGCGGAAACCTCCGATCCCAGCAAGCCTCATCACCAGCCGTGATGGTCAGGACATAGGAGCGCGTTCGCCGGCACGGCCGCTCGGCCCCCTCTTGACGAGCGCCCGGTCGGCCTCGACAGCGAGCATCCGCGCGGCGGCGGCCACCTCGGCGAGCCGGCCCGGCGTCATCGCCTCCAGACGGGCGGCGAGTCGGCGCAGGTCGCCGTGCCAGGCCATGCTCATCGCGTCCTGAAGGGCGAGAGCGCACGAGGCCGCGCCGACCGCCTTCAGGACGTCGGCCAGCGCCTGGTCCACGTCATCGTCCGGATCATGCGGTCGTGGGGGGAAGGGGTTCGCCATCATGCACCTTGCCGTCCTTCCGACGCGCGTATGTCCTCTGCCTGCCCGCCGCGGCCTGGGTATCAGCACGGCGGCCCGCCGTCAGCGGCAGAGCCGGCGATCACGGGTGGTGATGAGCCTGGTGGAGATTGCTCCTTCCCGCCTCGTCGAGCCCGCCGGATGATCGGGGCAGCACACCTGGCTGCTCCGCTCGCGCCGGGCCCCTCCCGAGGGGGTCGCGCCTGACGCGAATCCCCCCGCGGCTCCGTGTTCCTTATCGCTCATAGGAGCCGACATGAACGTCACGGACACAGGCGACACCGCCGAGCCCGCCGCAGCCCTGGTCCTCGCCTGCAGGGGCGTCACGATGGCCGAACAGGTCCTGCGCATCACCCCGTTGACCGATCCACCGGGACTGCGGCTCGAGGGTGAACTCGACCGCGCCACGCTTCCCGTCCTGACCCGGGCGCTGGCCGCGATGGCCGGTCGTGGCAGCTTCTGCGTCGATCTGCGTGGCCTGACGTTCATCGACGTCGGCGGGCTGCGCGCCTTGGTCACTGTCGCCGCGGGACTGTCCGACGGGCACGTTGTGACGATGCGGGCTCCCTCCCCGCAGGTGCGACGGCTGCTCGTACTCACCGGCTGGCACCGACTCACCGGCTGGCACGAGGCCGCCGAGCTCCCGCAGGCGCCGGCTCCGCAGGCATCGGGTCCCGCCTGAGGCGCGACTTCGTCGGCGCGATTCCCCCTGACGAAGACGTGCCCCCTGATCGGGGACCGCCATTGTTGCGCCATGCCCATTACCCGGCTCCGGCGATATGCCCGCCGACTAAGTGCCGGCAACCGGGTGGTCGCCGCCTTTGCCGTCGACGACGACCATGCCCTCCGATTCCAGCTGCTGGTTTCCGGTCGCGCGGCCGAAATACACCATGATCCAGCCCTTGATGACCCGCGCCTTGGCTCTGATCTTCCGTGTCGGGCTCACAGCGGGCTCCCTTCGCGCTTCCACCTGGAGGAACTGTGATCCGCCGGGGCGGCAGGCACTCTGCCCGCGTCGCGTTCCGCGGCCGTCGCACGGCCTGACTCCGATGGTCCTCCTCCGATCCGACATCAGAAAGAAGCAATTGCCATCCCGGTTATCATCACCATCGATAACAAAAACAAATAAACCAAGCAGAAATCAGGTAGACTGCAAATACCGAGGATATTTCGCGCGTTGGCACACAGGTCGGCGTCACCCGCGGCGATAGACCATTGTCGGCCCTTTCAAGGGCCTGAGCAGGCCAGGCAACGATGATGACAGCAATCCTCTCCCCACAGCCGGGCGCCGCGACCGCCGACGTCCCCACCGCCCATCCCGAGCTCAGGCTCAGGCTGAATCCCGCCCTCGACCGGAAGGGCACCGTCGACGGGGCATGGTGGCCCCGCACCCGCGACGCCGCCGCCGAGCTCCCCGCCCTCATCGCCGCCGTCGGCGAGCGTTCCGGCAGGAACGTCCTGCGGGTCGGAGTGCATCGGGACGCGTGGGACCACATTCCGCACCGCATCCCGACCCCCGGCCGCCAGGTCAGGGTGGGCTGGTTCCGCAGCGCAGACCCGAGCCTGGTCACCCTGAGCCTCGCCGGCACCGAGCCTGTCACCTTGCTGGTCGTCCCGCCCGGCACCGCGGAGGAGACCGCCACGGCCGCCCTCACGCTCGCCGCCGCAGGCACGGTCGGCGTCAGTCCCGGCGACATCCTCCATCCCGCCGCTCCGGAGGGGGGCTCGGGAGGCCCGGAAGGCCACGCGGATCGAGACAGCTCTTGAGCGCGTAGGCGTCGCCGGAAAAACCGGGAACACGCGGCGGCTCGGCCGCGCCCGCCCGCGGCCGGCCCTCCGTGTTCACCCGGGCACAGGGCCGTGGCGCTTGCGGCGGCGCAGGCCTGCGGCGACGAGGCGGCGCAGCAGCTCCCGCGAGCCGACCGCCTCGGCTCCCAGCTCCACGGCCCGCGCGTGGACCGTCTCCGGGACGTCGTAGTGGTCGCGGTCGAACGCCCGCGCCGGCACCCCCAGCAGTGCGGCGAAGGCGTGCAGCTCCTCCAGGGAGTGATCGCTGACCAGGTGGGACCACAGCAGGCCGCGCGGGCCCGGCCAGTTCGGGGGGTCTATGAGCACGGTCACGTGCCCCAGGGTAGGACCCTCCCGCGTACGGTGAGCTCGCCGAGGTCGGCCACGACCACGTCCGCGCCGTGCTCGCGCAGCTCCTCGCCCCGCTCGCCGGCCCGCTCGTCGCCGAGCTCGGGCCGGCCGACCGCGACGACGAGCCCGAAGCCGGCCTTGCGGGCCGCCTCGACGCCCGGCAGCGCCGCCCCCACCACGGCGGCGCGCGACGGCGTCACGGCGAGCCGGCGGGCGGCTTCAAGGAACAGCGCGGGATCGGGCAGGCCGGGCAGGTTCAGCAGGGCCGCGTCGTCGCCGTCGACGTGCGCGTCGAACAGGTGGGTGACGGCGGCCGACGTGATCAGCTTGCGGCCGTGCATGCTGGCCGAGACGGCCGCGGTGCGCGCCCCCCGGTGGCGCAGCTCGTGCAGCAGCGCCACGGTGGACGGGAACGCGGCGACGCCGTACTTGTCCACCTGGTCGAGGAACAGCCGGTCCTTGGCCCGGCCGAGCCCGTGGACGGTCGGCGCGCCCGGCTCGTCGTCGGGCGAGCCCTCCGGCAGCTCCAGGCCGCGCGAGGCCAGGAACGTGCGGATGCCGTCCAGGCGGGGCCGGCCGTCGACGTGGCGCAGGTAGTCGTCCCGGATGTCGAAGGGGGCCGAGCGGCCGCGCAGGAAGGCGTCGAAGACGTGCTTCCAGGCGGCCGCGTGGCCCCGCGCGGTGTCGGTGACCACGCCGTCGGTGTCGAACACGACGACGCTCACCGTGGTCAGGTCGATCGCGGGCTCGTTCACACTTGTGAACGTAACCCCATTACCAGGCGACCGGTAGCTTCTCCACGCCGTGGACGATGGACAGCGCCCGGAACGGCACCTCTCCGGCCACGCGCAGGCCGGGGAAGCGGCGCAGCAGCGCGGGGAACGCGATGCGCATCTCCATCTGGGCCAGCGGCGCGCCGATGCAGCGGTGGATGCCGTGGCCGAAGGCCAGGTGCGAGCCCGCGGTCTCGCGGTGCGGCTTGACCTGGTCCATGTCGTCGCCGAGGTTCGGGTCGCGGTTGGCGGCGCTCAGCGAGCACAGCACCATCTCGCCCTTCTTGACGGTGTGGCCATGCAGCTCCAGGTCCTCGCGGGCGAAGCGGGGGAAGGCGACCTGCACGACGGTCATGTAGCGCAGCAGCTCCTCGACCACCTCGTTGACGTGGCCGTCGACCTCGCGCACCTTGGCCGCCTGCTCGGGGTTCTCCAGCAGCCACAGGGTGCCGAGCGAGAGCATGCTGGTGCTGGTGTCATGACCGCCGGTCAGCAGGCCGTCGGCCATGCTGGCGAGCGTGCGGTCGTCGAGCTCGTCGCCGTGCTCACGAAGGAGCTGGCCGAGCAGGCCCTCGCCGGGGGCGAGCCGCTCGCGGGCGACGAGGTCCGTGAGGTACGTCATCGCGTCGTTGACGGCCTGCAGGGACGCCTCGGGCCCGGCGGTGAGGTCGAAGCGGTTGGTGCTGATCCGCAGGAAGTCGGCCCGCTCCTCGTACGGCACGCCGAGCAGCTCGCACACCACGAGCGACGGGATCGGCAGGGCGAAGGACTCGACCAGGTCGGCCGGCGGGCCGGCGGCCTCCATCTTGTCGAGGTACTCCTCGACCAGGGCCTCGATGCGGGGCTCCATCCGGCGCAGGCGGCGCACGGTGAACTCCGGGGTGAGGTAGCGGCGCAGCCGGGTGTGCTCGGGCGGGTCGCGGAAGCCGAGGCCGCCCGGGTCCTCCTGGTTGGAGCCGAGCCCGATCACGTTGCCGAAGTCGTTGCTGAAGCGCTCGTGGTCCCCCAGCACGGATCGCACGTCGTGGTAGCGGGTGACCAGGTACACGGTCTGGCCGCCGGGGATCTCCATGGGATAGACGGGATGATCGGCACGGATGCTGGCGAGCTCCGCTACCGGGTCGAAACCCTCCCTCATGAACTGGACGAGGGGGAACTCTGAATCTGACATCGAATCCATCCTGTACGGGAGTTATCACGCATCTAGGGAGGAACCCGGAACGATGGTCCCATCTGCGGGGTGTGGGTTCGGCCGCGGCCCATGCCAGGGGTGCGGGATGGGACGGCTCGCTCCATTCTGTGCCACCGGATGCCGCGGCGCGATGACGGTCTTCCGGGGCTCCAGCCGTCGCCCTGGCCGTCGTCCTGGAGGAGGCCGGCGGGCTCGGAACCCGGGGGCCGACATGAGAGAAGGGGCCCCGGACATCTCCGGAGCCCCTTCGTCTGCGGTGGGCGATACTGGGATCGAACCAGTGACCTCTTCGGTGTGAACGAAGACAGTAACCCCAGGTGAGAACTCTGCAGATGCGTCTCTACCTGCGAAAACTGTCGCCCCGTGTCGGCTGGTGTCGGCTGGTGTCGACACCTCTTGACGCACGGCTGACGCACGCAGACGGTCTCGAGGATGCAGATTACAGAGAGCAACGTCTCGGCGGGCGGCCAGGACCCCCACCGCCATCAGGAGGGCCGGCGGAACTGTCGGACGTCGGCGTTCGGCCGCTTGTCCTCTTCCTCCTCCATCCGGATCGCGCTCTGCATGGCCACGATCATCGAGCGGCGGACGAACTCCGACAACTCTTCCATCTCCCACACCTGACGCTCGTACGGGTCGCTGTACGGGTTGGTGTCCGGCGCAGGCTCGGGATGAGACGCCTCTTCCAGTTCCTCCGGAGGGCGGACCGGCAACTCGTCACGCTCGACCTGCCCAGCGAGCACCAGCATCTCGCCGACGTTGAAGCCGAGCGCCCGGCCGATCCGTCGTAGGACGTCGATCTCGACACCTTGGCCCTTGTTGACGACCCGGTTGATGATCGAGACGTGCACGTCCGCTTCGCGCGCAAATTGCGACTGCCCGCCCTTGGCGAGGTCGTAGCCGCGTCGCGTCAGCTCCTGGCGCAGCCAAGCGCCTAGCTGACCTGCCATTTTGCCCACGAGCAATGATGATAGCGCGCTGATCACTTCGTACAACATGGCCGCTGAGGGCACCGAAGCCTGACTGTCCAGGTTTACCCATGTGAAAGCCCTGATTTGTAGCGCAAAGAATCTTGACTTCCCTATTGCTTCTCTGAACAGAGAAGACTAGATTCCAGGCACAGCTTCTCTCCAAAGCAAAGTTCGAGCTTCAACTAGGAGGTGCCATGGCGCACAACGTCAAGCTGCGCCGCGACGAATTCGCAGACCAGGCCGCCGCGCTCGGCCTCGACTCGCAGAGCGCCCAGGCCCGCGCCATCGGAGTCCACGTCTCCATCCACAACCGCGTCATCACCGGCAAGACCAAGGACCTGTCGGGCCCTTACGTGATCGGGATCCTCCGGCTGCTCGGCGACGACACCGTACGCGAGCAGATCGCAGCCCTCTTCGACGTGGACGAGCAGGTCGCGTCGTGAAGCGCGCCAAGACCAAGACCGCCGACACGCAGTTCCAGCTCCCCTTGCTGCTGACCATCCCCCAGGTATGCGAACAGCTCGGCCTCGACAGCAGGGACGCAGTCTACGACCGCATTCGCGACGGACTCCTCGAGGCCGTGGACGTGGCCGGAGAGGGCAGCACCCGCACCCTCCTGCGCGTCCCGGCCGCCGCGCTCCTGGCGTACGTCGCCAACCTGCCCCGAGTGCACAACCCCACCCCGTAAAAGCCGCGAGGCCCGACCGCTGTCACCGGCCGAGCCCCGCCGATCACATCCCTACTCGAGCGAAGGACAGATCGTTGACCGCCATTATCGCAGACCAGCCCGCCACCATCGAGCTGGCGCCCGCCGACATCCTCGACGCCACCGACGCCATCCAGCGGCTCGGCGGCAAGTGGATCACCTACCTGACCGCCCGCGATCGGCAGGCGCTGACCATGCTCACCTACCTGGTGGAGCTGCCCCCGTACCTCCGCAACACGCTCTCGAAGTTCGTCACCGGTGAGGCGCACGGGCTGCCGAGCCTCGCCACCCGGCTGATCCAGCAGCATCTGCCGGCCGTCTCGGACCAGGACCGGCGGGAGTGGCGGTCAACCCGCCAGGCCGCGCGCGGCAACCTCGACGCGGCCGGGCTCGGCGCGCCGTCGCAGGGCAACCCGGTGGAGCGGGCGCTGCGCATCATCGCCGCACGCGCCGCCCGCCACCACGACGACGCCGTCGGCGCCGCGCTGCGCTGGGCGATGCAGACGCTGGCCGCCGAGATGGCGCACGGCGCCCCGTCGCCGATCCCCGACGAGACCCAGCACGCCGCCCACCAGCACGTCGCGGAGCTCGTCGACCAGGCCCGTACCGACGACGCGTCGGAGCGCATCACCGCCACGCTCGCCGCGTACGTGGACGAGCACAGCTGCGACGCCGGCGGCGGCCACCAGCGCACCATGCTCCTCGCCGCCCAGATCGCCCGCCTGTGCTACGTCACTCCGGACCAGGCGATCGACCTGGCCAAGCACGACCCCTACGACGACCGCGTCAAGGCCGCCAGCCAGGCCCGCGACGAGGCCCTCGCCCGGGCCCGCCACGCCCGCGAGAACGCCGACTACGACGAGACCCCCGTGGCGGTGACCCTGTGACCACCTACCGCCTCGACCCGGCCGGCCCGCACAGCGACGAGTACACCCGGCACGCCGCCGACGCCTTCACCGAGGCGGTCCACGTCCTCAACCACGCCACCCGTAGCCCCGAGGGCGTCACCGACCCGGCCACCATCCACGCCGTCCTCGGCGACCTGGCCGACGGCATCGCCCGGCTCGACCAGCTCCTGCTCCAGCTCACCGAGCGCCTCACCCGCCTGGCCGAGTCGGGCCGGGTCGGCCACGACAGCGGCGACCCCGCGAAGGCCGCCCACGCGGTGGCCAACGCGACAGGGGCGATCGACTACGCCCGAAGGGTGATGGCCGCTCCCGGCGGAAACCTCGCGGCGGCCCACAACGTCACCGCCAGCCTCTACCTGGACGGGGGCGACCTGTGATGCCGAAGATCCGCGACCTGCGCGACGGCGACGTCGTCACCAACCCCGACTGGGCCGACGGGCGGCCGGTCCGCGTCACGAAGCTCGGCGCCAGCGGCGTCCGCTACCAGGACGTGACCGCGCACGGCCGCGCCCGCCAGGTGGACGTGAACCCCGACACCGAGGTCACTGTCAAGGCCCGCCGGTGGGGTGGTCGCTGATGCCAACCATCGTCCACGCCGGGAATCTCTCCCGCGTGCTCGAACTCCTCGAGGGGGACGAGCACCTGCTGCACCCGGACGGCGACCTGTTCGGCACCACCCGTCAGGACGTGGGGGACGGCGTCATCCGCTACCTGGGCAACTTCTGGGAGCTGTCGTACGCCTTCCTCATCGAGACCGACCAGCCCGAGGTGATCGCCCGGCTGGACCAGGCGATCGAGAAGCAGCGCGCCCGCAAGGCGTACGCCCAGGCCGTCGCCGACAACCGCGCCCACCACGCTTCGTGGGGCTATCACTTCCCGGCCGACGGCGGGGGCGCGTGATGGCCAAGCCAAAGCCGTCCCTGCCGTGGCTGCCGCCCGGCACCCCCTCCACCCGGATCTGCCCCAACGGCCACATCAACCCGGCCACCAACACCTCGTGCTGGAAGGGCTGCCGATGAGCACCTTCACCCCCTTCAACGGGCTGCCGTCCGAGGACGAGATCAGCGAATACCTCGCCAGCCTCGGCGACCCACACCAGCACCCGTACGACGCCTTCCCCGCCCAGGCCCGGCCCCGGCCGACCTGGCGGGGCGGGCCCCGCCTCTCCCGCGCCGACGAGCGCGCCTACCGCGACGAACAGGACGACCAGTGAACATCCCCAAGTGCGGCGAGAAGGCCAACATCACCATCAAGGGCGTCCGCATCGTCAACCACCCGTCGTCCGTCTTCGTGAGGATCGCCGACGAGCACGGCGACGTCTACGCCATGCCGCCCCAGGCCGCCATCACCCACGCCAGCGGCCAGGAGCCGACCGACGCCGACCTCCAGGAGCGCGTCGCCGCCGCGCTCGCCGCCCTCGACGGCATGGAGGCGGAGGGCTACATCCAGCCGTACGTCGCCGCCACCGTGCGCAAGAAGCTCGGCATCCCACCGCGTCACTGGCCGCCGCAGCCGGGCGACGTGTGGGACGACGGCCTCCCGTCCGGGTTCTTCTCCCCGCTGTGGTTCGCCCAGGTCATCCACGAGGCCAAGTGCTCCCACCTGGTGATGGTGCCGATGGAACGCGGGTCGGAGAACACCGACGTCAAGACGCCCGAGGAACTCTTGGTGTCCACCTCCGAGCTCACGCTGGTCCACCGCCACAAGGACGGCGGCCGATGAGCGACAACCGCCTGTACACGCCCACTGGCCGCTACCTCGGCCGATGGGAGCACGACACCCCCGAATGGCATGCCGCCCGGGCGCAGCGCATCGGCGGATCCCGCATCGCCGCCATCCTCGGCCTGTCCCCGTGGGCCAGCCCCCACTCCACGTGGTGCGAGATGGCTGGCCTCGTCGACGCCGCGCCGGCCACCCCACAGCAGGACCGCGGCCACTACCTCGAACCCGCGATCGCCGCCTGGTTCGCCGACCAGCACCCCGACTGGCACGTGTTCACCACCGGCACGTGGGTGCACCAGGACCGCGGCCAGCACCTCGCCAACCCTGACCGGCTCATCCGCTACAACCCCATCCCCAACGCCGTCGGCTGGTTCGACATCGCCGTCTCCGCCCTCCTGGAGATCAAAACCGACGCCGACGGCACCGGGTGGGGCGAGCCCGGCACCGACGAGATCCCGCTCTACTACCGCACCCAGGTGCAGTGGTACATGGACGTGCTCGGCCTGCAGCGGGCACACATCGCCGTCCTGTCCGACCGGCTCACCTTCGCCGAATACGTCGTCGACTACGACCCCGCGGACGCCGCCCTACTGCGGCAGGCGGCCGACGACTTCCTCGACTCGCTGCTCTGGCGGGAGATGCCCGACCTCGACGGCCACCCCGCCACCTACGAGACCCTCCGCAAACTCCACCCCGACATCGACGACACCCACATCGACCTCGACGACGACACCGCGATCGAGTACCTGACCGCACTCGCCGAGACGAAGACCGCCGAGGCGCGCGTCACCGCCGCCAAGAGCCGCCTTGCCGCCGCCATGGGCACCGCGCGCAGGGCCCGCTGGCGGGGCCAGACGATCGCCACCCGCCAGGCCAAGAACGGCGGCACCCCCTACCTGGTGGCCGGCCGCAAACTCCCCGACCCGACCACACTGACAGGAGCCGTTGCATGACCCTCGCCACCCTGCCTGTAGAGCGCGCCGACTCGCTGCCCGAGCGGATGGAGTACAGCCGGGCGCTCGCCGTGTCGAACCTGCTGCCCAAGCAGTACCAGGGCAAGCCGGAGAACGTCCTGTACGCGATCGAGTTCGGGCGCAGCCTCGGCATCGAGCCGATCGCCGCCATCAACGGCGTCCACATCATCGAAGGCCGCCCGTCCGCGTCGTCCGGCCTCATCAGCGCGCTGGTGCGGCGGGCCGGGCACCGGCTGCGCGTCTGGGTCGAGCGCGACGAGAACGGCAAGCTCATCGCGGCCGTGGCCACCATCGTCCGCAAGGACGACCCGGACTTCGAGTTCCGCTCCACCTGGACCATGGCGCGCGCCCAGGCGGCCGGCCTGGCGGGCAAGAACGTCTGGCAGAACTACCCCGAGGCGATGCTCAAGGCGCGCGCCATCAGCGAGGTCGCCCGGGAGGCGTGCGAGGAGGAGCTGTCCGGCGTCGGCTACACGCCGGAGGAGCTCGGCGCGGAGGTGAACGCCGACGGGTCCGTGGTCGTCACGACCGCGGTGGCACGTGAGAACCGGCCGGGCCAGACGATCCGGGCCGCGGTCGCCCCCGCCGAGCAGCCGCCCACGGACAGTGCGGCGCCGGACACGGCTGAGTCTTCGACGGACACCGGGGAGCGCATGGTCACTTCCGCCCAGCTCAAGAAGATGGGCACCGCCATGCGAGAGGCCGGGCTGACCGATCGAGACGCGGCTCTCGCGTTCGTCAACGAGGTGCTCCAGCGGCCTGCTGAGCAGCAGGTGACCTCGCGCAACGAGCTCACTCTCGACGAGGCGTCGCGTGTCATCGACGCGCTGGAGCGCGAGGCCGCTCGGGACTCCGACGACACGGTCGACGCCGAAGTGGTCGACGACGAGCAGGCGGTCGAAGCATGAGCGCCCGGCAGACGACCACCACGGCGACGCTCGGCCAGCCGAAGGCCGGCGACATCACCGGCGCCGGCCGGGACCTGCGGGTGCCGATCGACTTCGGCGGCGGCGAATCCATCATCGTCACCGACCCGGCCTGGGCCCGGCAGCTCGCCAACGCAGCTCTCGCCGCGGCCAACGTGCTGGAGAGCGTGCTCGGCATCGACCTGCTCGCCTTCGAGCCGGAACCCGCTGAGCCGCCCGTCCGGCCGGTCACCGCGCCGCTCCAGGGCGAGGACGGCACCCGAGTCACCATCCAGCGGGCGTGCAACGGCTGCGGCGACTACATCGGCGACGCCACCCCCGGCGAGCTCGCCGCCGCCCAGGCCGGCCAGCCGCTGCCGGACGTGCGCCGCGAGTGCGTCCGCTGCCGCGGCGAGCTGGTGCCTGAGCGGCAGATGGCCGCCTCCTGACCCACGCCATCCATGCGGCGGGCGCGTCTCGCCCGCCGCACCCTGGCCGCCCTCTCCCGAGCGGCCCACCTCAGGCCGTACAGGCCCATTCATCGACCTCACCGAAGGCCACACCGATGAAGCTCATCCTCGCCATCGCCGCAGCCGCCGCCCCGGGCGCGCTCGTCGGCGCGCTCTACATGCTGATCGCCGACCCCGGCAACACCGCCGCCGACGCCGTTCTCACGGCCGGCTTCGCCGCGGCCACGGCCGGCACCTGGCTGGCCATCTTCCGCGAGTCGCGGGCGGGGGGTGCGCGGTGACTCCGCACACGCTGTGCATCCTCGCCGTCGTCGCCGCGGCCGGCGCCGCCGCGATCGGCCACTTCCACAACCCGAACCGGCGCGCCCGGCAGCGGCAGCAGCGGGACGCCGCCGCGCGCCGCCGGCACGACCGCATCCAGATGGCCGGGCGGCTCGCCATCCACGACCCCGAGGCCCTGTTCCTGCGGCTCCTCGCCGACCACCCCGAGCTCAGCACCATCCGCAAGGGGGCGTGATGCACGACCTCACCCACGAGCAGACGCTGCGCGCCGCCCTCCACGCCGAGGTCGACGACCTCGACCCGTGCGACTGCCTCCCGCACATCCTGGCCGCCGCACGCCGACACGCCCCCTGGCTTCTCGCCCTCCTCGCCGGCATCGGCATCGCGCTCATCGCCACCGGCATCCTCCTCGCCACGCAGCACGGCGAGCCCACCCACACACCCGCGATCCGCCTGCTGGAGGCGTGACATGACCCAGCACCTCACGACGTCCGGGGCCCCCGCCATCGGGGGTGGGGCCCCGGCCACCCCGCTCCCGGCCGGCGCACTCCTCCCCGCGCCGGCCGGGCTCGACCCCTACACCCGCGCCTGGACCTACTGGGCCGCCGCCGTCATCACCACCTTCACCGCGCTCGAGGCCGCCGCCCTGGTGCGCGCCCCGGGCCGGGGCACCCTCTCCGCGCAGCTCCGCCGCCGCCGCGCCCTGTCCACGGCCGGGATCGTCCTGTTCGGCGCGTGGGCCACGGTCCACATCGGATGGCAGGGGCGCGAATCATGAGCCCCCGCGTCTACGGCCTCGACGTCTCGCTCACCGGCACAGGCATCGCCTCCAGCAGCGGCTGGTGCGACACCACCGGCGAGACCGGCATCACCAACATGCCCCTCCACGAGCGCGAGCCCGCCATCACCCGCCTCGCCGACCGCATCACCGACTTCATCGGCCCCGACGTCAATCTCGTCGTCATCGAAGCCCCCGCCTACAGCCGACACGGCGGCGGCGCCCACGAACGGGCCGGCCTGTGGTGGCGCATCGTCCACCGCCTCCACGGCTGGGAGATCCCAGTGGTCGAGGTGCTGCCCAACCTGCGCAGCATCTACGCCACCGGCAAGCACAATGCCCGCAAGACCGAAGTCGTCGACGCGGTCGCCCGACGGTGGCCGAGCTGGCAGACCCGAGGCGACGACAACGCCGCCGACGCCGTGGTCCTCATGGCCCTCGGCCTCCACCACCTCGGCGCCCCGTTGTGTGACATGCCGGCCAAGAACCGGACCGCCCTCGACCGCGTCGCCTGGCCGGAGATGGCGGTGGCCCTGTGATCACCACCCTCGCGCTGCCCCTCCACCAGCAGCTCCGCCACCTCCGCCAAGACCGCGACCTCGAACAGCAGCAGCTCGCACCCGCCGCCGGCGTCTCCGACAGCGCCCTCCGACGGTGGGAACTCGGCCAGGTCAGCCCGTACATCCGGCACGCCGCCGCCGTCGCCCGGGCACTCCACCACGAGATCGTCATCACCCGGCACGGCGTCGTCATCGCCGCCCTCGCCGAGACACTGGCCGATCTGGCCGGGTTCCGGCACCGGCAGCACGTCACCCGCGCCGACTTGGCCGCCCTCCTCTACATCAGCCCAGCGAGCGTCGGCATCACCGAACGCAAGGCTGCCGCCGGCCAGCAGCTCACGGTGGCGACGTTGGAGCGGTACTTCGACGCGCTCGGCTACGAACTCGGCCTCGCCTCACTCAAGGAGGTACCCACGTGCTGACCCTCATGGACTGGTTCTGCGGAGCCGGCGGCTCCTCGCAGGGCGCTCACGCCGTGCCCGGCGTCGAGGTCACCCGCGCCGCGAACCACTGGAAGCGCGCGATCGAGTCCCACGCCACCAACTTCCCCACTGTCGACCACTACCTCGGCGACATCCGCGAGGCGCCCGTCGAGCGGTGGCCCGTCTGCGACATCTTCTGGGCCTCCCCCGAATGCCCGCAGTGGTCCAACGCCCGCGGCAAGCGGCGCGACTTCGCCACCTCCATGCAGGACTCCCTGTTCGGCGAGGAGCGCGACGAGGAGGCCGAGCGGTCCCGCGCGCTCATGGAAGAGGTCCCGATGTACCTGCGGGGCGTCCAGCAGCGCGGCGGGCTTGTCCTGGCAGGCGTCGTCGAGAACGTCGTGGATGTTCGGGCCTGGGATCAGTGGGACCGCTGGCTCGGCGAGATCCGGGCGCTGGGCTACAAGGTTCGGGTCATCGCGATGAACAGCATGCACGCGCCCGCCTCACGCACGCCACGTGCGCCGCAGTCCCGCGACCGGATGTATGTCGCCTACTGGCACCGTTCGCTCGGCCGCGACCCGGACTGGGACAAGTGGCTGCGGCCCGCCGCCTACTGCCCGGCCTGCGACGAGTGGGTGTCGGCCATCCAGGTGTTCAAGCAGCAGGGCGCCGACATGGGCCGCTACCGACAGCAGTACGTCTTCCGGTGCCCCCGGTCCACGTGCCGCAACGCCGTGGTGGAGCCGGCCGCGCTGCCCGCCGCGTACGCGATCGACTGGACGATCCCCGGCCAGCGGATCGGCGACCGAGCCAAGCCGCTGGCCGACAAGACCGTCGCCCGGATCCGGGCCGGGCTGGAGAAGTACGCCCGCCCCATCATGGTCCCAGCCGGCGGGACGTGGCGAGACGACGCGGTCCCGGTCACCCAGCCGATGCCCACCAGGACGACCCGCGAGAACGACGGCATCGCCATCCCGCCGCTCCTCGTCCCGGTCGAGGGCCGCGAGGGCAAGGAGGCCACCCCCGCCACCGCGCCGCTCCGCACCCAGACCGCGCGCAACGAAACCGGCCTGGCGTGGCTGCCCTTCGTCGCTGAGCTCCGCGGTGGCGGCAGCGACGCCCGATCGGTCGACGAGGCGCTCGCCACCGTGACCGCGTCCGGCAACCACCACGGGCTCGTCACACCGCCCGGGTTCGTGATGCGCAACAACACCCCCAGGGGCGACGCCAGCCAGATGTGCACGCCCTTCGACGAGCCCATGCGCACGCTCACCACGGCCGGCCACCAGTCCGTCGTCACGCTCCTCGCCCCGTACTACGGCAACGGCTACGCCCGCCCGGCCAGCGAGCCGATCGGCACGCTGTCGACCCGCGACCGGTACGCCATCGCCCAGGGGCTCGCCGACATCGACCTCGACGACGTGCTCTTCCGGATGCTGGAGCCGCACGAGATCGGCCGCGCCATGGCCTTCGGCCAGGACTACGTCGTGCTCGGCAACAAGCGGGAGAAGGTCCGCCAGTACGGCAACGCCGTCACCCCGCCCGTCGCCGAAATCATCGTGTCCGCGCTGGTCGAGGCCATCACGGGCGAGCCGCTGGAGCGTGCTTCATGAGCGACTCCTTCACCGTCACCTGCCTCGACTGCCGCAAGCAGCGCCGCCACAACAGCCGTGGTCTGTGCAGACCCTGCTGGCGCCGCCACAGCAAGAACGGCACCCTCAACCGGTTCCCGCCCGTACGCGGCAACACCGACTGGCAGAGCACCCACCGCTTCGCCCCCATCCCCTCGCCCAACCCCACGGCGGCCATCGAGGGCAGCGGCCCGGGCCACCTGCGCGGCGCCGCCTGCCGGGGACACAACCCTGAGCTGTTCTTCCCGATCGGCAACGCCGGGCCCGCCCTCACCCAGGTCGAGCAGGCCAAGCGGATCTGCCGTGGCTGCCCCGCCCTGGAAGGGTGCGCCGCCTGGGTGGCCGCCAACCCGCAGGACGACGGCATCTGGGCCGCCACCACCCCCGCCGAACGCCGCGCCCTCACGGGCGCCAGCGAAAGGACCGCAGCATGACCACCACCGCCACCGAGCACGGCCTGTGGCAGCACATCACAGCCGCCCTCGCCTGGGTCGACGCCGCCAACGGCCGCAGCGACCACGAGACGACGCTGCGGCTCCTCAAGCTCGTCGAGGAGGCCGGCGAAGTCGCCGCCGCCTACATCGGCACCGTCGGCCAGAACCCGCGCAAGGGCGTCACCCACACCCGCGACGACGTCGCCGACGAACTGTGCGACGTCGCCCTCACCGCCCTGGTCGCGCTGGCCACCATCACCGGCGACGCCGACACCGCCCGGGCCGCGCTCGACGCCCACCTGGCCAAGCAGGCGCCCCGCTTCGCCACCCAGCCCGACACCCAGCTCACCCTCTTCACCACCGCGGAGCCCGCAGCATGAAACTCACCATCGACCCCAAGCCGTTCGCCGACACCGTCGCATGGGCCGCCCGCGCCATCCCCAACCGGCCCAACATCCCCGTCCTGTCCGGCCTCCTCATCGCCGCCCACGACGACCAGCTCGACGTCTCCGCGTTCGACTACGACATCAGCGTCCGCGGCACCATCCCCGCCGACGTCGCCGAGCCCGGCCTCACACTCCTGCCCGGCCGCGTCCTCGCCGAGGTCGCCAAGGCCCTGCCCGACCGCGCCATGCTCAACCTCGCCGTCACCGGCACCGAGGCCGTCCTCACCTGCGGACGAGCCGAATTCGCCCTGCCCACCCTCCCGGTCGAGGACTACCCCACCCTGCCCGAGCTGCCCGACACCATCGGCAGCATCGACGCAGAGCAGTTCTCCGCCGCCGTCGCCCAAGTCGCCACCGCCGCCGGCCGCGACGACACCCTGCCCATGCTCACCGGCGTCCGCGTCGACGCCGACGGCGACCGGCTCACCCTGGCCGCCACCGACCGATACCGGATCGCCGTCCGCGACATCACCTGGACGCCCAGCGGCGCGCCGTTCGGCCAGCTGATCCGCGCCCGGCAACTCCAGGACATCGCCAAGGGGCTCAGCCACGGCGACGCGCAGATCGGCATCGGCGACGGGCTCGCCAGCTTCACCAACGCCGGGCGCAGCACCACCGTCCGGCTGCTCGACGACCAGTTCATCGACTACCGCGCCCGCACCAGCATGGACACCGCCATCACGGCCACCGTGGACGCCACCGCCCTCGCTGCCGCGATTAAGCGCGTCGCCCTCGTCGCCGACCGCAAGGCTCCCGCCATCCACCTCGCGTGGGACCGGGAACAGGTACTCGTCCGCGCCGGCGACGCCACCACCGGCCGCGGCACCGACACCGTCGAATGCAAGCTCAACGGCGACCCCATCGAGATCGCCTTCCAGGCCCAATACCTCCTGGACGCCCTCGGCGCGATCGACGGCCCGGCCACCATCGGCATGACCGGTCCGGCCCGACCCGCCCAGTTCCGATCCGAGGACGGCACGTACAAGTGCCTCGTCATGAGCCTCCGGGTCAGCTGATGGCCACCACCTACGCCGGCTTCCTCGCGCGCCGGGCCCAGCTCGGCGGCGAGCACGGCTTCGCGGCCGACGCGCTGCCCGGCTTCCTGTTCCCGTTCCAGGCCGACCTCGTGGACTGGGCCACCCGCAAGGGACGCGCGGCCGTCTTCGCCGACTGCGGCCTCGGCAAAACCCCGATGCAGCTCGTGTGGGCGAACCAGGTCCACCAGCACACCGGGCGGCCGGTGCTCGTCGTAACCCCGCTCGCGGTCGCCTACCAGACCGAGACCGAGGCGGCGAAGTTCGGGATCGAGGCGGCCGTCTCCCGGAACGGTCGCCCGGCCGCCGCCATCACCATCACCAACTACGACCGGCTGCACCACTTCGACCGCGACGAATACGCCGGCGTGGTCTGCGACGAGTCATCCGCCATCAAAGCGTTCGACGGGGCCCGGCGCGCGCTGGTCACCGACTTCCTGCGCAAGATGCCCTACCGGCTGCTCGCCACCGCCACGGCCGCGCCGAACGACTACATCGAACTCGGCACCTCGAGCGAGGCCCTCGGCGAGCTCGGCTACATGGACATGCTCGGCCGGTTCTTCGTCAACGACCAGCGCAACGCCTCCACCGGCCGCGGCTACCTCGGCCAGGCCGCCAAGTGGAGGTTCAAGGGCCACGCCGAGCGGCCCTTCTGGCAGTGGGTCGCCTCGTGGGCGCGCGCCCTGCGCCGCCCGTCCGACTACGGCCACATCGACGACGGGTTCGCCCTGCCCGAGCTGGTGCACCGCCAGCACATCGTCCAGGCCCGCCGCCCAGCCGACGGCGTGCTGTTCGACGTGCCCGCCGCCAGCCTGCAGGAGGAGCGCGAAGAGGCCCGCCGCACCGTGACCGAGCGGTGCGAAGCGGCGGCCGCACTCCTCGACGGGCCCGAGCACGGCATCGCCTGGTGCCAGCTCAACGACGAAGGCGACCTGCTCACCCACCTCATCCCCGGCGCCGTGCAGGTGAAGGGCTCCGACCCAGTCGAGGCCAAGGAGGAGGCGCTCGCCGCGTTCTCCCGCGGCGACATCCGGGTCCTCGTCACCAAGCCGACCATCGCCGGCTGGGGGCTGAACTGGCAGCACTGCCACCGCATGACGTTCTTCCCCAGCCACTCCTACGAGCAGTACTACCAGGCCGTCCGCCGCTGCTGGCGCTACGGCCAGACCCGGCCGGTGACCGTCGACATCGTCACCACCGAAGGCGGCTCCCGGGCCCTGGCCAACCTCGAACGCAAGGCACGGCAGGCCGACGCCATGTTCGACGCCCTCGTCGCCCACATGCGCGACGCCGCCGCGATCCGCCGCATCACCGACTACCCGACACCCGTGGAGGTGCCCGCGTGGGCGTCATAGAGCAGACGATCAGCGACCAGTACGCCCTCTACCTGGGCGACTGCATGGAAGTCATGCCCGCCCTGCCCGACGGCAGCATCCACCTGTCCATCTACAGCCCGCCCTTCGCCGGGCTCTACCAGTACTCCTCCAGCGAGCGCGACCTGTCCAACTGCCGCACCTACGACGAGTTCCTGGAGCACTACGAGTACGTCGTCCGCGAGATCGCCCGGCTCACCATGCCCGGCCGGATCACGGCCGTGCACTGCATGGACATCCCCAAGTCCAACACCGGCCGCGGCGACTGCCTGCTCGACTTCCCCGGCGACATCATCCGCCTGCACGAGAAGGCCGGCTTCGGCTACGCCGCCCGCTACCACGTGTGGAAGGAGCCCCTGACCGTCCGCAACCGGACGCTGATGAAGTCGCTCGCCCACCGCACCATCGTGGACGACTCCTCCCGCTGCGGCGTCGCCTCCGCCGACTACCTCCTGATCTTCCGTCGCCACGGCGACAACCCGGTTCCCATCGCCCACCCCACCGGCCTGACCGAGTACGCCGGCGAACGCCGTCCGCCCGCCGAGCTGCTGCGCTATCGCGGCTGGGAGGGCAAGCAGACCGAGAACCGCTACAGCCACTGGATCTGGCGGCAGTACGCCAGCGCCTTCTGGGACGACGTCCGCCTCGACCGGGTGCTGCCGTACCGGGAGGCGCGCGATGAGGAGGACGAGAAGCACGTCCACCCGCTGCAGCTCGACGTCATCGACCGGTGCCTCGTGCTGTGGTCCAACCCCGGCGAGCGAGTGCTCACCCCGTTCATGGGCGTCGGCTCCGAGGTGTACAGCGCGGTCCGGGCCGGCCGGTACGGCATCGGCATCGAGCTCAAGCCCTCCTACTACCGGCAGGCCGTCAAGAACATGGCCGCCGCCGAGCAGGAGAGCGCCCCCGCCCCAGCGCTGTTCGACGCCGACGAGCTGGTGCCATGAGCACGCCGTGCAAGCGCTGGGACGCCGCCGCAGGCAAGCACTGCGGCGGCACCCCCACCCGCTTCTACATCTGCGGGCCCCGCTGTAAGTCCTGCACGCCGGCCGCACTCGCAGGAAAGCCCGAGCCCGGCCAGGGCGCGCACTGCGCCCCAAACCGGCTGTACTGCCCGCCCACCAGCCGGTGCGCCACCTGCACCGCCCAGCACGGGCAGGAGGCGGGATGACGCTCACCCTCCAGGAGGTGCTCGACCGCGGACTCACCCCGCGCACCCTCAACTACTGGATCGACCGCGGCCTACTCCGCCCCTCCACGTGGGGGCACGGCATCCGCCGTGACTGGCCCCAGACCGAGCTTCAGGTGGCCGACCTGATGCGCCGGCTCGTCGCCGCCGGACTCACCGCCGACGTCGCCGCCCTCGTCGCACGGGCCCACCTTGGCGGACGGCCGCTCATCAAACTCGCCCCCGGCATCGTCATCGCCATCGACACCGACCTCCTGCAGGAGACGACGTGACCTATCGCATCCTCATCACCGGCAGCCGCACCTGGACGGACTGGGAGACCGTGTGGCGCGCCCTGGACGACACCATCGGCGCGCAGGTCAAGAACGGGGAGACCGAGTTCGTCGTCGTCCACGGCCACTGCCCACGCGGCGCCGACGCCATCGCCGACTCCTACTGCGAAGACCAGGCCGGATGGCGCGACAACGCGGGCCAGGTCCTCGCAGTCGAACAGCACCCGGCCGACTGGACCGCCCCCTGCGGCCAACACTGCCGCACCGCCCACCGCCGGCGCCGCGGCGACGGCACGAGCTACTGCCCCACCGCGGGCCTCACCCGCAACCAGCAAATGGTCGACCTTGGCGCCGACATCTGCCTCGCCTTCATCCGCGACGACTCCCGCGGCGCCACCGACTGCGCCCGCCGAGCGGCCCGCGCCGGCATAGAAGTCCGACGGTGGACGGCGTGACCCGCGGAGGCCCCCATGCAGCGGGTCAGCTCGTGCAGCACCTGCCGGCGGCCGGCCACCCGCATCATCACCGGCCGACGGCCCGGCCGCACCCTCTACAGCGCCCTGTCCTGCGACGAATGCGCGCCCAAGCACCTCCAGAAGGCGCGCCAAGCCGGGCCCGTCACCGACGAACCGCTCGAGGGCCGCGCGCAGGACCCGCTGTTCTGAGGCGGCCACGCCGCCCCACCCCATAGCCCACCATCCGAACGCACACCGTCCAGGGGGGACCGGTTGACCTCCGAGCAGGACCCCAACCAACTGTGGGACCTCCAAGCCGAGCAGGCGGTCCTCGGCACCTGCATGACCGTGCTCTACATCGTCCCGCACATCCGCGCCGTCATCCCCGAACCCCGGGCGTTCTTCCGCAGCCAGCACCAGGTCATCTACAGCGCCATCCTCGACCTCGCCGACCAGGACGCCCCCACCGACACCATCGCCGTCCACGACTACCTGCAGCGCAACAAAACCCTCGGCCAGGCCGGCGGCGGCGACTACCTGCACACCGTCATGTCGGCCGGGCTCCTCGCCGGCGACCCCGCCTACCACGCCCGCATCGTCATGCGGCACTGGTCCAACCGCGAGAGCATCTACAGGCTCGAGCGCGCCATCCGCGAGATCAAGGAGCAGGACCCCGACGACGGGCCCGACCGGCTGCGCACGCTCGGCGAGGACCTCCTCAAGTCCGCCGACAACCTCTCCATCGGCGGCACCCCCGCCGCCGACACCGGCGACCGGTTCCCCCGCCTCGACTGGACGGACGCGTTCGCCACCGACTTCTCCGAAATCAACTGGCTGCCCGGGCGGTGGCTCGAGCGCGGCCAGCAAGTCGCCCTCGTCGGCGACGGCAAAGTCGGCAAGTCCATCTTCACCCTCGACTGGATCTGGCGAGCCATCACCGGCAGGCCCGCGCTCGGCGACATCCGCCGCGAACCCATCAACGTCCTCTACTTCGACCGCGAAAACTCGCTGCGCGACATCGTCACCCGCCTGTCCGCGTTCGGCGCCACCGACGACGACCTCGCCGTCCTCAACGAGCGCTTCGACTACCGGATGTTCCCCCGCTTCTCCGGCGCCCTCAACGCCTCCGACACCGCCGCCAGCGAACTGCTCGCCATCGTCGACGAACAGCCCCGCGACGTCGTCATCCTCGACACCGTCTCCCGCTACATCTCCGGCAAGGAGAACGACTCCGACACCTGGCTCGAGCTGTACCGGCGCGTCCACGAGCCGCTCAAATCCCGCGGCATCGCCTCCATCCGGCTCGACCACTTCGGCAAAGACATCGAGAAAGGCTCCCGCGGATCCTCGGCGAAGACGCAGGACGTCGACCACGTGTGGGAGCTCACCGCCTACGACGAAACCCGAACCTTCACCGACACCGTCGAGGCGGTCACCACCCGGCTCAAGATGCTGCGCACCCACACCCGGACCGGGCTCGGGGACGACGTCTTCCACATCACGCGGCGGGGCGAGAAGGAGCGTGGCGGGGCGTGGCTGGCCGGCCGGACCCGGCATGAGCTGACGGACTCCACCGCCGCTGACGCGCACCGGGCGCGCATCCAGACCTACGTGGACGACCTCATCATGCGCGGCGTCCCGGCGGGGTTCGGCAGGGACCGGCTGAAGCAGTGGGCGGCGCAGAACAAGGTGTCGCTGCCGACCAACAACGGCCATCTCGTGGAGGTTGTGCGGGCCCTCAAGGAAGCCCAGAACTCGGCGTAAGGAGGCTCAGAAGAATGTCCCGGTTTGTACCGAAAAACCTGTACCAAAAGGCGTTGGTACAGGTCCCGAATCTGACCTGTACCACTGACTGTCCCAACCTGTACCAAGACCCCGCATTACCGCAGGTCAGACCTGTACCACTGACTGTCCCAACCTGTACCACCGGCAACCTGTACCTTGTACCACCCCCTTATAGGGGTGGTACAGGGGACAGCCCAGGTACAGCCCGACCCCGCGGCGGCACCCGATGAACCGCCCCGCCGCCCTCCTCGAACAGCCCACCCTGTGGGACGAACCCGCCCCCGAACCGCAACCCGAGAACACCACCAAGCGCCGCAACCGCCGGCACGTCCTCGACCTGCCGCGACCCTGGGCCGGGCGCATCCCCTGCGCAGCCCTCTGCCTCATCTGCGGGCGCCCCGACACCATGGGCGTCTGCCCCGACGGCTGCGCCACCGTCTGCGGACGCCCCCAACCGGCCCGACGCGACGGCAAAGCCCCGGTCGAGGTGTGCCTCATCACCGTCGTCGCGATTGCCCGCATCGTCCCCGGCAGGCAGTGGGCCATCGTCACCTGCCCCCACTGCGAGCGCATCCACTGGCACCAACCCGCCACCGGCCGCCGCTACCGCATCGGGCAGTGCGGCCAGCCCTACATCCTCCACATCCCCGAGGTGACCTCTTGACCAGCGACGACCTCATGCGTGCCGCGGGCGCGGCCTGGTGCGACCAGCACGGCAAGTGGGAGTGCTCGAAGCAGTCCAAGCGCAGCCAGTCCCGCTGCCATGGCCTTGCGATCCGCGGCACCGCGACGTGCCGTACGCACGCCGGCGTGTCGACGGCGGTGGCAAAGGCGAAGGGCGAGGCCCTGTCGGCGTGGCGTGCGGTGCCCGGCCGGCAGGACGTCAGCCCGGCGGAGGCGGTGATGGCAATGCTCCAGATGAGCTGGGCCAGGGTGCACATCTACGCGGGCCTGCTGCAGCAGCAGCTCGAGGAGGCGGACCCGTCTCGCGGTGTCGGCTACGGCGAAGGGCTCGTCGGGCACACCTTCTCGGCGTCGCCATCCGTCGGGGTGTACGAGTCCGGCGAAGCCGTCCGCGGCCTCGCGAAGCTCGAGGCGGAGGAGCGGGACCGGTGTGTCCGCTACGCGAAGGTGGCCCACGACATGGGGATCGCCGACCGGGAGATCCGCCTCGCCGAGGCCCAAGGGCAACTGCTGGCCGGGGCGATCTCCCGCATCCTCGACGCGCTGGAACTGACCGCGGGGCAGCGGGCACTGGTGCCAACCATCGTGCCCGGGATCCTCCTCGAGGTCGCCGGAGGTGCGTCGTGACCGGCGACGACCTGATGGCCGCGCTCGGCCGCGCCCCGATCCAGTTCTGGACCTGCCCCAACCCGGCCCACCTCGACGTCACCTGGACCGGCGACGTGGCCACCTGCGACACCTGCCAGCTCACCTCGGAGATGACCGGCCGCAAGTACGCGATCGCACGCCAGATCGAGCGCGAGCGGATCGCGAAGCTGCTGCGCCGCGTCGCCGCGGGCCGCCGCGAGTACGCCGACGGCGCGCCGGACGACATGCGGCGGGTGCTGCTGATCGAGGCGGACGACTTCGAGTCCGCCGCCAGGATCGCGGAGGGCGACATGCTGGCCGTGTGCGCGCTGCTGCCGTCGTGGCGGTGGACCGAGGCGGAGGAGCGCGCGGCCCGCACGGCTGGGGGTGGGTCGTGATCCGCATCCGCTACGCCATCCGCCGCCTCCGGGAATGGCAACAGGCCAAGCGCGACTACCGGGCGCTCTGCCGTCAGGGGCGGGCCCCGCACGTGCGGTTCACCGTGGAAATCCACCCTGACGACTATGAGTGGACAGGACTGAACGGCATCACCGGCATGAAGACCACGCTGCCGCTCACCCGCGAGGGCAGGCGGTACATCCGCCGCGTCCTCGGCGACATCGAGACGACGTGCATCCGCGGCGTCCTCGAAGCCAGCCGCCGCGCGGCTGAGAGCGATTCTCCCGAACCGCCGCCCCGATAGCCCGAACCCGCCCCGAAAACCCGCCCACGACCGCTACAGCGCCGCAGAGATGCATCCTCAGCGATGCTGTGCAACACAGCACAGCGCCTCTCCTTCGCCGCAGAGACGAGGACCAGTGACCGACCACCACATCATCGAGACGTTCGACGGCTCCCACATCACCCGCGTCCCCCACGGATGGGCCGCCACCGACCACACCCTCATCGCCACCGCCGAGCTCAACGACCTCCGCCAGCGCATCGCCCTCGCCCGCGAACGCCACCCCTCGCTGGACGAGCTCTCCCAAACGAACGCGCCGAGCGGCCGGTACTGCCCCACCTGCATCACCCTCGCACCATGCGACACCAGGCAGATCCTCGACGGACAGGAGCCCGACCATGCCTGACCTCGCGACCGTCAACGCCCGCATCCAAGCCCTCGCCGACCACCTCGGCCGGGAGGGGCACCCCACCCACGACCACCTGTGCCCCGACGACGTGCGCCGCGACCTGCTCGCCGTGCTCGACGGCCAGGACCTGCCCGGCATGGTGACCGTCGCCAGGGACGACCTCGACCTCGTCATGAACCACGCCGGCGACCCCACCGCCATCGCCGACTACCCGGCCGCAGCGCAGCGCATCCGTGACGCACTCGAAGGAGACCAGCATGGATGACCTGGCCCCCTGGGTGCCCGACTGGGTGGACCTGGGCTACATCGAGGACGACGGGCTCGTCATCATCGACGACCTCCCGGCGGCCGAACCCATCCTGCGGCCACTCCGCATCTCGCTGACCCTCACCGCACCCGCATCCCGGCTCACCTGGTGGCGGTGGCAGCTCACCACCGGCCGGCCCGGCCCCGACGCGGCGCGCGTGAAGCGCGAGTACCGGAGGCGGCGCCGATGAACCGGCTCCGCCGACTCTTCCACCGCCACCGATGGACCACCCTCACCGTCACCCTCGCCGGCGGCCTCAGCAACGCCACCATCACCACCCGCGCCTGCTGGTGCGGAGAACGACGCACCACCACCGATCAGGGGGAGTAACCGTGCCGATCAGCCTCGACGCCTGCAACGGTCCGTGCAACCGACAGGCGCGCGCCGCCTGGACCGCATACGACCAGGCGCTCGAACAGCACGCCGCCGCCATGCACGCCTGGCTCAACACGCCCGGCGACGACCGCGGCGACCGCCCGACCGCCCCCGAGCAACCGTCCATCGCCGTCCACCTCGGCGAACCCGTGTGGGACCACCGGTGCGCCAGCCACATCCGCAGCGCACTCGCCGAACTCGACGACACCGCCGCACTACTCGCCGCTGGCATCGACGGCCACCGCGGCGGCACCGCAGCCGGTCCGAACGGGACGGCCGCCCCGTCGCACACGTCGATCGTGGACAGCCTGGATGAGCTGTTCAGCGTGCTGGCCGAGGTGGAAGACCAGTGGCGGGAAGTCCGCGGCTACGCTCCCCGGCCGCGCCGGGCCCGCGGAGGGCACGCCCGGGCGCTGACGGTGGGCTGGCTGCTCGGCCAGATCGACGACATCCTCCTCCACCCGGGGTCGGTGGCGTTCGGGCTGGCGGTGCTGCGCTGGCAGCGGAAGCTGCGCGCGATGTCGAAGTCGGATCCGGTGTCGGCGCGGTCGCCGATCAGGTGCCCGCGCTGCGCGGAACGTCAGGTGCGGCGCAAGGATGACGGCTACTACGAGTGCGGCGGGTGTGGCAGGTTGTTGAACCAGCGCGAGCACGACAGCGAGTACGCGAGACAGGCCGACGAGTACGAGCAGCAGGAGATCGGAGCAACATGAGCGAGATCCAGGAACCAGCGTTCAGCAAGGAGCACATGAACGCTGTCCTTGCGATGGTGACCGCGACCCTTGAACTCCAAGAGGGAGGTCGATCTGACGATCCGATGGTCCTCAACGCGGTCGCCAGGGTCGCGAATGAGGTTCCGCGAGACGTCCAGCTCATGGCTTCCATGCATCTGATACATCTCCTGGTTCGGCAGCTGGCTCGTGTCGAGGGTCGCCCCGTGAAGGATTTGTGGCGCGACCTGATGCTGGTCTACGCCGACGCGTGGCCGGAGGATGAGAAGCCATCGTGATTGAGAGGCGTCGCGAAGCGCCGGAACATCGCAGGAGGATCCCGGGCATGGGTGTGTGGATCATGTTGTAAATCGCTCCCTTGTAGACACATTCGCCTAACCGAGGTTCGAAGCCCTTCCCGAATCCCGCAGTCTGTCTGAAAATCATGTCGCAAAGTCTTCTGTCTAAGAATCAAGGAAGAGACCTTTCTTGAACACAAAGGCTGCAACCCCCACCCAGACCGGAGCTCTCGTCGGCCTCGCCCGGGTCTCCACCGACGACCAAGACCTGCAACTCCAGCTCGACGCCCTCACCGCCGCCGGCTGTATCCGCATCTTCGACGAGAAGGTCTCCACCCGGAAGAAGGACCGGCCCGGCCTCGCCGCCGCGCTCGACTACCTCCGCCCCGGAGACACCCTCGTCGTCTGGAAGCTCGACCGGCTCGGCCGATCCACCAAGGACGTCTTGATCATTGCCGAGGATCTGCACGATCAAGGAATCGGGCTGAAGATCCTGACGGGCCGCCTCGCGGGCAACTACAGCCCGACCGGCGAAGGGAAGTTCTTCTTCACGATGATGGCCGCCTTCGCGGAACTGGAGCGCGACATCATCCGGGAGCGCACGATCGCCGGTGTCCAGGCCGCCCGAGATCGCGGGCAGCGCCTCGGTCGGCCACCGGCCATGACTCCAGAGCAGGTCGAGCACGCCCGCACCCTGCTGACCAACCCGAAGAACACCGTGTCGTCGATCGCCCGCCTGCTCAACGTGAGCCGGGCGACCATCTACAAGTACGTTCCCGAGCTGACGCAGGCCCCGGCCGCTGCAGCGGAAGAGCTCACCGCATGATCCGCTGGCTGCTCAGGCGCTTCCTGCCCGAACTGGTCAGGTGCGAGAGATGCGGCATGATCATCGGGTACAACACGCGCGCTCTTGGCGAGAAACCCGTGGAGCAGTACCGCGTCGAGCACGACCGGATCTGCCTTCTCGCCGAACCCGGCACACCGCCGCCCGAGCGGAGGCCGGGCGACGAGGTGCGGGACGAGTTTACGCCGGAGGAGTACGCCGAGTTCCAACAGCTGGTTGCCGTCAAGCAGGCTGCACTCATCCAGGAGATGACCCTCCACCTCAACCGATCGCCGGACAACGAGGAGGAGATGATCGCGCTGCTCGCGACGATCCAGCCCCAACTCGTGCACCCGATCATGGGAATGGGGCCGGCCGCGATGAACCGAGCAACCCTGGACATCGTCACCCACCTGGTAACCCGGTTGGCGCAGGAGCGCGGCGAGCCGATCGCGGTGACATGGCAGCGGGAGGCGGCCGAACTCGCGCGCGAGGATGGGCCGATGTGATGCCGCGAGCCGGGTCACCTGGGATAATGGATCTCATGACGGATATCGACACGCTCGCCTGCGACGTGCACCCTGTCGCCGACGGCGTGCTCGTCATCCCGCACCTGCTGCCCATCATCGTCCCGGACACAGCGCTGCCCATGACGGTCGCCGAATGGCTCGGCGTCAGTCCGACTTGAACCCTCCTGACCTGCTGTGCCACACTTCACGCAGACAGCACACGAATGCCCTCACGCCACCGCGGGGGGCATTACGCGTTTCCGGGGGGTGCACCATCGACCCCGAACCGATCACCGCCGCCGACGCCGCGCTCCGACTTCGCAAGGACCCGGCCACGATCCGCTCGTGGGGCAGCCGCTACCAGGCGCGCAAGCTCGGCCGCCACGACCGGCGCACCTACTACGACTACAACGACCTCGCCACCATCGACGGGTGCATCGCCCGCGGCGAGGACGTGCCCGAGACAGCTGAGCTCCGCGACCAGCTGCGCGCCGCGCTGCGCGAGCGTTTCCGGGCCGCCGCCTAGACCTTGAACCGTTCGATCCTGGCAAGGTGCTCGTCGTCGGCCGGCTTGATGAGCCACCAGCCGACCGGCGGCACCTGATGCAGCAGCACATGCTCGTGGTCCGGCAACCCGAACTGACTACCGTCCAGGTCGACGAGGTAGGCGCGGAGTTCGATGCGCGGCTTCATCGGCCGGCCGTGCTCGTCGAGGTCGCCCGGCAGCACCTTCGGGGCGACGTAGCGAGCGTGGACGTAAGTGACGCGCCACCGGTGGATGGGGTTGCCGTACGGCGCCACCCAGCCGCCCGGCTCGGACGGGTTGTACGGCCAGTTGTGCAGCTCAACGCGCGATGGTTCCACCTCCACATTCTCGTACGTCCGTTCGACTGATCGCCAGGAGTGTGCCCCATGCCCGCCGTCGAGCTCTCACGCGCCACCACGCACTGGCTGATCGACAGGTTCGACGCCGAGCAGACTGCCTGGGTACAGCGCCGCTCCCGCCTGGCCGCCCCCACCGCGGCCGACTTCGCCCGCCTCGGCGTCCTGCCCTACGAGACGACCGAAGTCCACGGCAACCTGGTCACCACCGCCGGGCTCACCCGCCTCACCGCGCTCCTCACTGCAGCCGGCGGGCAGGCCATCACCAACACCAGCGCCCGCATCGGGGTCGGCAACGCCACCAACCCGGCCGCCGCCATCGGCGACACCAACCTGTCAGCCGCCGCCGGCTCCGCCAACCGCTGGTTCCAGACAATGGACGCCACCTACCCGCAGACCAGCGCGGGAGTGCTCACGCTGAAGGCGACATTCGGCACCGCCGACGGCAACTTCGCGTGGAACGAGTTCGGCATCGACATCGGCACCCCCACGGTCACATCCTCCGCGACCGTCAACGCCACGCTGTTCAACCACAAGACGTCCATCGCCCAGGGCACGAAGGTCGCAGGACAGACCTGGGCGGCCACAGCGACCTGCACCTTCTCGTAGACAGTCACGGACGCTTGCGCGCCCGGAGGTAGCCGATGCCATCCGTACGCGGTAGCTCCCAGGCCAGCCAGAACGGAGCCGGCGCCTCATTCGTATGCGCGCGCCCCTCAGGCGTCGTCTCCGGAGACCTGCTCCTCGCCTGGCACTCGGCAGACATCGGCGCCCTCGCCGCCATGTCCATCTCGGCCGGCGGGACAGCGTGGAACACGCTCACCACCGCAGGGACGGACGGCAGCAACCCCGGCAAGCTGTACTGGAAGATAGCCGGCGGCAGCGAACCGGCCTCCTACACCTTCAACCAGGACTCCGGCGCTGACGCTGCGGCCACGATGATTGCCATCCAGGACGCCAGCACGAACACACCTGTCGTCGCCACCAGTACCGGCGGCACAGGCACCAGCATCCAGACCCCGTCGACAACACCAGCGGGCACGACCGACCTCGACGTCCGATTCGTATCCGCCTCGGGCGGCATGGGTACATCCGAGTCGCTCACGCCGCCCGGCACGTACACCGAGTTCGCCGACATCTCCTCGCGGCAATTCGTGTACGTGTCCGGCGCGTACAAGACCCTCGCCTCCGGCGCCGCCACTGGGGTCCAGTCGTTCACGATCACGACTTCGCCGACGCTCCGCCGCGGCGTCACCGTCACCGTGACCTCCGGATCCACGGTGAAGGACCTGACCGACACAGGGACGGTGGCAGACGACGTCACCGTCGCCGCGGCGGCCACGCTGGCGGACACCGGATCCGCCTCCGAGACCCTTGACGTCGCGGCCGACACGATCCTCACCGAGTCAGTCGCCGCCGTAGACGACCTGATGGTCGGAGTCACCGTCGCCCTCGCCGAGACCATCATCGGGGCCGACGACGTGGGCGGCGGCGTCCCGGTCGACCTCGCCGACACCGCGACCGGCGTGGACGACCTGACCACCCTGGTATCGCCGGTCCTGGATGACTCGATCGCGGGCATCGACGCGCTGACCGTCGCGGCTGACGCCGGACTGGACGACAGCGTCTCGGCCGCCGATGCGCTGTCGGCTGCCGAGGTCCTGCAGACGTCGCTGAGCGAAGCCGTCTTGGCAACCGACGGGCTGGCCGTCCTCGTGTTGCAGGACATCACCGTTGTCCCCGGAACGCCCCGCCGCGGGTGGGGCTCGCGCCAGCCGGAGCGCTCGTGGCTGGCAGGAGACCCCGCTCGAGGCTGGTCTGCACGCCCGCCCACCACCTGACTTGAAGGGGCGCGGATGACGGCATTGAGGATCCCGAGCCTGTCCACCGAGTACGTGAAGGTTCCCATCACCGGCCCGGCAACCCTCACCTCGCTCCCGGTGCAGATGGCGATCGTTCCCGACGGCCAGGATCCAGCCGGCGGCGACTGGAAGACCGCCGAATGGATCGGCACAGACGCCGCTGTCCTCATCGGGCCGGCCACCGCGTTGCCCCTGACGAAGGGCGGCACCTACGGCATCTGGGTGAAGATCACCTCCGCGCCAGAGATTCCCGTTCTCGGCCCCTACTCGCTCTACGTCACCTGAAGGGACCGCGATGGCGCTCCGCATCAACACCGCCGCCCGCAACGCCGCGGCGAACGCCGTCGCCGCCCTCGTCGACGGCGGCTCCGCGGCCGGCAAGCTGCGCATCTACACCGGAAGCCAGCCCGCCACCCCTGCCACCGCACCCAGCGGCACCCTGCTCGCGGAATTCACGTTGAGCGACCCGGCGTTCGCTGCAGCCGTCGCCGGC
Organism: Nonomuraea roseoviolacea subsp. carminata; assembly: GCF_024172185.1. Lineage (GTDB taxonomy): Bacteria > Actinomycetota > Actinomycetes > Streptosporangiales > Streptosporangiaceae > Nonomuraea > Nonomuraea roseoviolacea. Next base: position 7,294,013 of record NZ_JAMZEC010000001.1, on the reverse strand, counting down.
GCGGTCGGGCTCGACACCACCCCTGCCCTGACTGTCGCGGGCCTGGCCAACGGCACCGCCGGCTGGTTCCGGCTCCTCGACTCCACCGAGGCCGCGGGCACAGGGCTCGGCGTCCTGGACGGCAGCGTCACGGCGACTGGCGGCGGCGGCGACCTGACGATGAACACGACCACCATCAGCATCGGCGTGAACGTGACGGTCAACGCCGGCACCGTGACCATGCCCGCGAGCTAGGAGGCATCATGCTGTACCTGACCGTGGAGGTCCGGCACAACCCGGCCCACATGACCAGCCCGCCCTACAAGATGCTGATGAACTGGTGCTCGGCCAACAACATCCCCTTGGTCACCGGCTGGATGCTGTACGTCTACAACGAGGACCCGGTGCGCGCCGTACTCACGGTCATCGACCTCGACGAGCAGGGCGAGTGGATCCGCGACGAGAACGGCGTGCCAGTCACCCACGAGGTCACCTACACGTGCGCCAGCCTTCCGCCGCTGCAGGGCTACGTATCGCGCGGCAGCTCCACGCTCGCATAACTCATGGCGACCAGGCACAACAGCTGCATCAACCCGTGCCTGAGCAACGACACGGCCGGGTGGGGCGGCGAGGCGACACCGACCCGCCAGGCGGTGACCGGCTTCGGCCGCCCCTTCGCGGCTGAATACACCAGCGGCACCTTCCTTCGCACCTCCGCAGGAGCGGTAGCGCCCGGCTTGGACTACACGGCCAGCGTGTACATCCGCCCGGCCAACGGCTTCTCGAGCGGCGGCAGCATCTACATCGAATGGCGCGACGCCGCCAACGGTGTCATTTCCTACAGCAACGGCTCGTACACGCTGACGTCCGGAGTGGTGACCCGGGCCAGCCTCACCGCCACCGCTCCCAGCGGGGCGGCGCTCGCCCAGATCATCTTGGACGGGGCCAACTACGCCGTCACCACCGTCCACACGACCATGGTCCTGATCGAGCAGACAGCGGCCTTGGGCGACTACTTCGACGGCGACACGACCCCTGGCGGGTCCTGGGACGGTACCCCCGGCAGCAGCGCATCCACGCTCTCCGACACCGTCACCGGCGTCCTGGACGGCGTCCTGCCAGCGGTCACGGCCAGCTTCGACGGGGCGGTGACGGTCGAGGGCAGCCTCACCGCCAACCTGCCCGCGGTCGTCATGGCGGCCTCCGCGACGGTCGAAGTGCTCGGCCAGATCGGCGCCCAGCTTCCGCCGTTGACCGCTGCCCTGTCGGGCGTTGTCGAGGTCGAGGGCAGCATCGCCGCTGCTCTGCCCGCGCTGACCGCCTCGCTCGCCGGCCAGGTGTCCGACCCGCCGCAGGCCGTGCTCGCGGCGGTCCTGCCCGCGATCACCGCCAGCCTCACCGGAACCTCCGACGCGGTCGACCCCGATCTGCCGTCCATCGTTGTCGGCCCGCCCCGCCTCACGTGGCTGTCTGGGGGTGTGCGGCTCGGCTGGCTCGTCGGCCCGCCCCGCCTGGGAGGTGAGTAGCCGGATGGCGTACATGCCCGTGACCTCGAAGGAAGAGTTGCGCGTCGGCTGGGGTGCTGACTTCTCTGCGTGGCCAGTCGAACTGGCTGTGGTGCTGGAGACGTCGGGAGAGCCGGCCGATTCGGAATACCACGATGCGGCGTGGGACGGCACGGATGCCGTGCTGGTCATCGGCCAGGGCAGCAGCCTGGAGTTGGCGCCGGGCCAGTACGTGGTGTGGACGCGCATCACCACCAGCACGCAGCGGCCGGTCCGCCGGTCCGGGATCCTCACGGTCGGCGAGCCGTGACGGCGACGCTGTCGCCGTGGGAGGTGGCGGCCCGGCACTTCCAGATCAAGGCCCGGCCCTGGCCCTCACCAGGCGCCATGGCCACCGCGCTGGACCGCACCCACCGGCAGACCGCGATGCTCGACCTCATCGACCGCGAGCTCGCCGACCTGTTCGACGGCGGCCAGCACGACAAGCTGATGGTGTTCTGCCCGCCCCAGGAAGGGAAGTCGCAGAAGATCAGCCGCCGCACCCCGGCCTGGCTGCTCGCCCACGACCCCACCCTGCGGATCGCGATCGTCTCCTACGCCGACAACAAGGCCGAACGGTGGGGCCGGCAGATCCGCCGCGACATCCTCGCCCACCCGCAGCTCGGCATCACCCTGCGCGCCGACTCCCGAGCCGCCGGCCGGTGGGAGACCGAACAAGGCGGCCAGCTCATCTGCGTCGGAATCGCCGGCGGCATCACCGGCGAACCGGTCGACGTGCTCATCATCGACGACCCCGTACGAGGCCGCGCCGAAGCCGAATCCGCGACGTACCGCGACGCGGCATGGGACTGGTGGGAGTCCAACGGCTCCACCCGCCTGTCCTCCCGGGCGAAGGTCGTGCTCATGATGTGCATGACCGGGGACACCCCCGTGCTCTTGCCAGACGGCAGCGAAAAGCCGTTGCGCGACATTCGCCCTGGCGACGAGGTGGCTACCTATGAAGGTGGCGAACTCACCACGTCAACAGTGATGAACTGGGCAAACCAGGGACCGGATGATCTCCTTCGCATTAGGATGAAATCAGGACGAATTGTCAGGGCCAACGCCCGGCATCCGTTTTTGACCATCGATGCGAACGGAAAAGAGTCATGGCTGCGAACGGATCAAATCCGGCCGGGAGTAAGCATCCTGACGGCTATTGGGGGAAATGGCGCGGAGTCACATGTTCCGTTGACGGATGCGACTCGGCAGCACGATGCAAGGGGATGTGTACCTCCCACTACAACAAGGCTCGTTGGGCATCCGGCCATCGCCCACCTTCGGTCAACGCTGCGGCGCGTCGCAGAGCTCATCTCAAGCATCGTTACGGGCTCACCGATGAAGAGGTTGACTTCCTTATCAGCGAGCAGGGTGGGAACTGCGCCATCTGCGGACAGCCACCGTCGGACAGCAACACCCGAGCCCACTGGAACGGGAAGTTATGCGTCGACCACGACCACGACACCGGAAAGGTGCGCGGGCTGCTCTGCAACGACTGCAACCTCGCCGTCGGATACGGGAAGTCACCCGAAATTCTCAGGGCTGCCGCTAGGTACTTGGAGCGTCACGCCTGACGAAGTTGTCGCAGTGGAGCCGTGCGGGCGCGAAGATGTATTCGACCTTCAGATTGCCCGCACGGAGAATTTCATCGCCAACGGGCTGGTGAGCCACAACACTCGCTGGCACGAGGACGACCTGGCCGGCCGGCTGGAGACGCGCGAGCCCGGCGACTGGCGGATCGTCCGCATCCCCGCGATCGCAGGACCGGGGGATCCGCTCGGCCGCCGCCCGGGCGAGGAGCTTACATCGGTGCAACGCCGGAAGCCTGGCTACTTCCGGAAGCTGCAGGCCACCAGGTCGGCGTACGTGTGGAACAGCATCTACCAGCAGACCCCTACCGCGGCCGAGGGCAATCTGTTCAAGCGGCAGGACTTCCGCTACTGGCAGCGCATGCCTGCCGACCCGTCGCGGCACGGCGTCATGCAGGGCCAACGCCTGGACCTCGGCGGGCGGACTGTCGCTCTCGACGACTGCTGGCGGTTCATGACGGTCGACTTGGCCGCGTCGAAGCGCACCAGCGCGGACTACACGGTCGCTTCCGTGTGGGCGATCGGCTTGGATGGCGACCTGATTCTGCTCGACCGGGCCCGGGCCCGCGTCGGCGAAGAAGATCACTGGGACCTGGTCCGGCCGCTGCGCGAGCGGTGGAATGCCGACACTGTGTTCGTCGAGTCGGCGTTCATCGGCACCACGCTGGTCATCGACGCCACCGCCAGCGGGGTGCCGGTCCAGCCGTTGAAGGCAGAGACCGACAAGCTCACGAGGGCGCTGCCGGCCACCTCGCGGGTGAAGCAGCACCGGGTGTGGTTCCCGGCGCACGCCGACTGGCTGGACGACTGGTGCGATGAGCTCGCGTCGTTCCCGACCGCCGCGCATGACGACCAGGTGGACACGCTCTCGTACGCGGCTCGGGTCGTCTCAGCGCACTGGCTGCCGTCGGAGTCCGCCGCCGAGGTCGACGCCCGGCGCGCCGCTGCGGCCGTGGACGACGTGATCGGGCAGGCGTACGCCGCGGCGACCGGCGACACGAGCGGCCTCGACTTGATGAGCATCAACTACTGAGGGGGGACGGATATGACGGTTCTGCCGGTCTCGCTGACCGTGGGCGACAAGGCGTACGACCTCGGCAGTGTTGAGGTGCTCGACTCTGACTCTCACCGGTGGGCGCAGCTAGAGCGATTCCTGCGCGCGGTGGCCGACACCCTGAACGAGGGATACACCCTCCGTCCCATGATCTCCGGCGAACCCGACGAGATCGCTGGTCTGCCTGTCGAGGTGCGCCGACTGGTGCATGCGGTCGACTCGATGCGCGACAAGTGGGCCGAGGCCGACGAAGCCCGGCGCCAGGAGCTTTGGCAGGTTGTACACGAGGCCAACGACGCCGTGTGGAGTCGCGCAGAGCGGGAGTGATCAGCATGGTTCGCCCCGCCCTACCCGTCGTGCTCCAGATCGGCGGCACCACCGCCGAAGTCGGGTCCGTGGACCTGCCGCTCGTCGAGGGCCCGGCCGTGCGCAACGCCGGTGGGACCTGGGAGATCGAGGTCCGCGTGGACCACAGCGAGCTGCGCCGCCGGATCGCCGACGTGCTGCGCCTCGTCGCCGACGAGTTCGAGAGGGGGCCCGCCGATGGCTAGCGCCCCGACCCGCGACATCGGCCACCTCGACTCCAACTACGGCACCTGGTACGGCGACCTGCAGGAACAGATCCAGGATCTGACGTGGCCGCTGTCAGCCCGCACCTACGCGCTCATGCGCACCGACCCCCAGCTCACCGCCGTCCTGTCGGCGTACACGCTGCCGATCCGCCGAGCCACCTGGGCCGTGGACCCGGCCGGCTGCCGCGACGAGGTCGTGCAGCTCGTCGCCGACGACCTTGGCCTGCCGATCCTCGGCGTGGATCCGGAGCCCGGCCCAGCGCGGCGGCGCGGCGTCCGCTGGGCCGACCACCTCCGGCTGGCGCTGCTGAGCTTGACGTTCGGGTTCATGCCGTTCGAGCGCCGCTACGACATCGTCGGCGGGCAGGCCCGGCTCGTGAATCTCGGCGAGCGGATGCCGCACACCATCGGCCAGATCCAGCTGGCCGCCGACGAGACCGTGCAGTCGATCACGCAGAACCTCGCCGCGGTGCGCCCGATCCCGGCGAACCGGCTGGTCTGGTACGTGCACGACCGCGAGGCGGCCAACTGGACCGGCCGCAGCCTCCTCAGGCCCGCGTACGGCGCCTGGCTGCTCAAGCACGAGGTATGGCGCGTCCACGCCACGTCGATTCGCCGTTTCGGCATGGGAGTGCCGTCCGTGGCCGCCCCGCCCGGGGCCACACCCGGCCAGGTCGCCGAAGCCCAGCGGCTGGCGTCCGCGATGCGGGTCGGCGACCGCGCCGGGGTCGGCCTCCCGGACGGGTTCCGGCTGGCCATCACCGGCATGACCGGCTCGGTGCCGGACGCCATGGGCTTCATCCGCTACCTCGACCAGCAGATGTCGCGCCAGGCGCTGGCCGGGCTGATGGACCTCGGCGACACCAGCAACGGCTCCAGGGCGCTCGGCGACTCGTTCCTCGACCTGTTCCTGCTCAGCCTCCAGTCGATCGCCGACGAGATCGCCGACACCGCCACCACCGGCCAGACCGGAATGCCCGGCATCGTCACCGACCTGGTCGACCTCAACTTCGGGCCCGACGAGCCCGCCCCGCGGATCGTCGTGAGCGACGTCGGCTCCCGGCAGGAAGTCACCGCCGAGGCGCTGGAGCAGCTCATGCGGTCCGGAGCCCTCGCCCCCGACCCGGCGCTGGAAGCGTACGTGCGGGAGGCGTGGCGGCTGCCCGAGCGGGCCGAGCCCGTACGAGCACCGGCGCCCCAGCCCCCGGATCCCGAACCCGCGCCAGCGCGTGAGGGCCAGGAACTCGCCGCCAGCCGCCCCGGGCCAGAGCCGGTCCGGGCCGCCGCTGAGCCGGATCTCGACGCGGTGCAGGAGGCGTGGCAGGCAGCGCTCGACACCGTGCTCGAAGCCTGGCCCGCGATCGCCGAGGACTGGCGGACACAGCTCGCCGCCCAGATCGCCGCAGCGGTGGACGACGGCGACGTGCATGCGCTCACCCAGCTCACCATCGACAGCACGGAAGCCGCGGAACTGCTCGCGGTGGCGATGCTGGAGTTGGCCGAGACGAGCGCCGAGCAGATGTCGGCCGAAGCCGCAGCCCAGGGCGTCCGCGTCGAACCGCCCCCCATCGAAGAGGGGCATCTGGAGGCTGTGGCGGTCGCGGTGGCCGCACTGCTCGCTGCCGGCCTGGCCGGGGCCGCCGCCGCTGCCGCGCTGCGGCTGGCCGTCCCCGGGGCGGCCGGGGCCGCGGTCGCCGTCGAGGTGGCCGCGATCCTCGCCGCCCTCTCCCTGCGCGCGGTACGCGACCAGGTCGGCGGCGCACTCTCCACAGCGCAGGCAGCCGGCCGCATCGCGGTGCTCCGCGACGCCCCTGCCGCCCGCTACCTCGCCTCCGAGCAGCTCGACCGCAGCACCTGCCAGCCGTGCCGGGCTATCGACGGCACCGTTTTCGACGACCTCGACGCCGCCGAGAAGGCGTACGGCAACGGCGCCTACGTCTCCTGCCTGGGCGGGGTCCGCTGCCGCGGCCAGGTCATCGCCATCTGGGACAGGAGGTAGGCCGTGGCCGACATCGACGTGCCGCGCTCCCCCGCGCTCGTCAGCATCCCCGGCGTCGAGCTGGCCCAGGCCGGCACGTGGCGGCTCTCCTCCGGGGAGGCGACCATCACCCGTGACGACCTCGCCGCCGCGGTGGCCGCGCTCGACTGCCCTGCCGTCCGCAACCCGGTGCTCAAGCTGGGCCACGTCGACCCGCGGTTCGACGGCGAGCCCGCGGTCGGCTGGGTGTCCGGGCTGCGCGCCGCGGACGACGGCGGCACGGTGGTCGGCGACTACCGGGGCATGCCGGCGTGGCTGGCCGAGATCCTGGCCAGCGCCTACCCGGACCGCAGCATCGAGGCGACCCGCAACTTCGTGTGCCAGATCGGCCACACCCACCGCATGGTCATCACCGCGGTCGCGTTGCTCGGCGTCACCGCGCCCGGGATCGGCACGCTCGACAGCCTGCAGGACGTCGCCGCCCTCTACGACGTGGCCGCCTCCAGCGGGGCCGGCGGCGAGCCGGTCACCATCACCATCGAAGGAGGAGGGCCTATGCCCCCGCCTACGCCCGAGCTGGCGGCCGGCGTCTCGTCCGAGGACGTGCGGCGCCGCTACTACGAGCGCGCCGGCTACTCCGACTGGATCTGCGAGATCCAGCTCGACCCGTTGCAGCTCATCGTCATGGACGACTCGACCGGCGGCTACTACCGGGTGCCGGTCAGCATGAGCGGCGACGACGTCGAGTTCGGCGAGCGGGTCGCCGTGAAGGTCGAGTACGTCGACCGGCCCGCCAAGGTGGCCGCCAGCGCGTTGGTGTTCGCCTCCCGCGAGGAGTCGATCCCCGAGGACCTGCGCCCGCCCGCCAGCAAGGCCGCGCCCGACATCGAGGTGCCGGCTGCCGACGAAAACGTCGCTGCCGAGCCCCAGCCCGGGCCGCCCGCTGAGGACGGCCCAACCGAGACTCCCGTCACCGAATCCCCGGTCGGCGGGCAAACCAAGGAGGACGCTGACATGCAGTTCAGTGACGAGCAGCTCGCGGACCTGCGAGCCAAGCTCGGCCTCCCCGCCGACGCTGACCTCGACCCCGCCGCTCTGCTGGCCGGTGTCGAGAAGCTCGCCGCCTCAAGCGGTGACGGCTCGCCGGGGACCAAGAGCAAGAACCTGCCGGGCACCATCACGGTCGACCGGCAGGTGTGGGACGACCAGCAGAAGCGCATCCGCAAGCTGGAGGACATCGCCGCCTCCCAGCAGCGGACCGAGCGCGAGCGCATGGTCGACGACGCGATCAAGGCCGGGAAGTTCGCGCCGAGCCGGCGCGACCACTGGCTGCGGCTCGCCGAGGCCGACCCCGTCGGCACCGCGACCGTGCTGGCGGGGCTGACCCCCGGCACCATCCCGGTCTCCGACCTCGGCCTGCCGGGCGGCGACAGCATCGACCTCGACGCCGAGTTCGCGGGCCTGTTCCCGCCCGAGAAGTAGGGGCCAGCGATGGACTACACGCCCATCTACACCAGGGGCCAGCTGCCCTTCACCAGCACGGCGTCGGCTGCCATCACGGGCGGCCAGTTCGTCAGCGTCTCGGGCAACGGCACCATCGCCCCCAGTGCAGCGGACTCGGCCAACGTCGTCGGCGTAGCCGCTCACGACGCCGCCTCCGGCGCGGTCGTCACCGTGCACCCGCTCGTCGGCGTCATCCACGAGATGGTGGCCGGCACGGGCGGCATCACCGCCGGCGCGGCCGTCAAGGTCGGCACCGCCGCCAACGCCGTGCTGCCGCTCGGCGCCGGCACGTTCGACCTGCGGGTCGGCATCGCCCTCACCACCGCCGCCGCGGCGTCGAAGGTCCAGGTCCTCGGCCGGTAGGCCAGGCATCACCCCAGAAACCCACCCCCGCTGGTCGGGGGTTTTCCATGTAAGGAGACAGGCAGATGCCTGGAAGCTACCCGGCCGGCCCGCCGACCCTGAGCGGCGATCTGGAGACGATCAGCCGGTTCCTCGCCAACCCGACCGCCATCCAGCGCCGGCTCCGCAACTACCGCGACCTGCGGTTCGTTTCGGACCAGCTGCTGACGCAGCGGTTCAGGACGAACGGCGGCGCGGTCCTGTACGAGATGTCGGAGCCGTTCGTCACCGACCGCTCCGTCACCGCCGTCAGCGCGGGCTCGGAGTACCCCTCAGCGAACCTGCCGACCGGCACCGCCGCCATCGCCTCCGTCAGCAAGTGGGGCCAGAAGGTGCCCATCACCGATGAGGAGATCACCCGCAACGTGTACGGCGGCGCCGCCGTCGACCGGGCGCTGCGCAAGGTCGTCAACAGCATCATCAAGACCGTCGACGGGGTCACCATGTCGGCTATCGCGTCGGCGGTGACGAACACCTTCGATGTCACCGGGAGCGGTGGCGTCGCATGGACGGCCGCCAGCCCGACGATCCTGCGCGACATCCTCAAGGCCAAGGCCATCGTCGTGGGCCAGAACCTCGGCTACATGCCGGACACGCTGGCGCTGAACGACGCGCAGTACGCGACCGTCATGAGCGACGACAAGATCACGAATGCGCTGCGTCGCGAGACGCTCGACAGCCCCGTCTACAGCGGCGAGATCGAAGTCATCGCCGGGCTGCGCATCGTCGTCTCCCCGTCGATCACCACGCCGCTCGTGCTCGACTCCACGCAGCTCGGCGGCATGGCCGACGAGCAGGAGTCCAGCCCCGGCTACGCCGTCTCCGACCTGCAGGTACAGGTCAAGTCCATCCGGGTCGACACCGCCGACAAGTGGGATCTGCAGGGCCGCCGCCTGACGGTGCCGGTCGTGCAGGAGCCCGGCGCCGCGGTCGAGCTCACCAACACCGGCGTCTAAGGAGGCTGGTGGTGGATCGCTATCAGGTGGTGGCGCCGTACGTGACGGTGCCCACCACGACGCGGCGCGGCCAGCAGGTGATCGGTCTGCTCAAGGGAGCTTTCGTCCCCGACGACGCGCCCCGCGAGTGGGTGGATCGGCACCTGCGTAAGAAGCTGATCGAGAAGGTGGCCAGCTTCGCCGCGCCCGCCCCGGCGCCGGCTCCTGCGCCCGTGGTCAAGGAGCCGGAGAAGCGGGAGGAGCCGCAGGGCGACGGCGACGGCCTGACGGCGCCGCCCGAGTCCGGTCCCGGCTCCGGCAAGCAGGAGTGGGTGGACTACGCGGTCGCCCGCGGCATGGACCGGGCCGAGGCCGCCTCGATGAAGCGGGACGACCTCATCGCCGCGCTGCGCGAGGACTGATCGGTGGCCGACTACACGCCGCTCCAGACGGTCAACCAGCTGCCCTGGACTTCGACCGCGTCCGCCAGCATCACCGGCGGCCAGCTGGTCGAGGTGACGGGCAGCGGCTCGGTAGGGCCGGCAGCGGCCGACAGCCAGCGCGTGGTCGGTGTCGCCGCGCACGACACGCCCAACGGCGCTCGCGTGACCGTGCACCCGCTCGCGGGTCTCGTGCACGAGCTCGTCGCGGGGGCGGGCGGCGTCACGGCCGGGCAGGCGCTGAAGGTCGGCGCCAGCGCGGGCGAGGTCCTGCCGCTGTCGGGCAGCGCGATGCGCGTCGGCTCGGCGCTCACCTCGGCCGCGGCCGGCGCGAAGGTCCAGGTGCTTGGCGGTGTGGCTGCAGGCGGGGCTGCCCCGGCTACGACGCTGTTCGGCAGCGCCAACCTCAACTTCGGCTCCATCGCGGCGGCCGGTCAGCTCGAACTGACCATCACGGTCACCGGTGCGGCGGTGGGTGACGCGGTCGTGCTCGCCCCGCCTGCGGCCCCGGATGCCGGGCTGGTGTGGGCGGGCCGGGTGTCGGCGGCGAACACGGTCACCGTGCGGCTGGTCAACGTCATGGCCGCGCCGATTGATCCGCCCGCTGCGACCTGGGGCGCCCAGGTCATCAAGGCGGCCTGAGTCGTGGCCCGGCCGGCGCGACCCCCCGCACCCGCCCGCCGGGCCACCCCCGCCAACCGAGGAGGCTGCCGTGGCTGAGTCGTGGACGCCCACGCTGGAGCAGGTGGCCGACCACATCCCCACCCGCACCCGCCCCACAGAGCCCCCCGGCACAGACACCCTGCTCGGGACCTTCAACGGGCAGACCACGCCCACCGCCGAGCAGGCCAACCGGCAGATCACCGCGGCCGTGGCCGAGGTGCTCGCCGCGGTCGGCGGCACCATCCCTGCCGCGCCGCCTCACCTGGCCACGCTCGCATCCGAAGCGGCAGCGCTCCGCGCGGCAGCCTCGATCGAGCTCGCCTACCCGGACCGGCAGGCCGACGTCAACGTGTACGAGCAGCTCAACGCCCGGGCCATCGCGGCACTGCAGCGGCTGATCGACGCCGTCAACGACGCAGGCTCCGGGCCGGAGGGCGCGCTCATGCCCGTCTGGGCATTCCCTGACCCGCCCCGGCACGGCGACTACCCGCTGTAGGAGGCGATCGTGGCCGACATCCGTTGGGTGTGGAACGAGGCCGAGCTGTTCCGGCTGCTCGAGTCCTACGAAGGCCCGGTCGGCCGTCACCTGGACATCCTCGGAGAGAAGGTGAAGCGCGGAGCGCAACGCCGCGCCCCCGTCTCCGCGAACGGATCCGACGGCCGCCCGCCCGGCTACACCAAGTCCAAGATCCGATGGGACCGTGGACGCGACCCGCTCGGCCAGTACCGGGACATCTCCAGCCCCGCCCGCACCCGACAAGGTGAGCCGCTTGGCCTGTTCCTCGAAGTGGGCACACGGCCGCACGTGATCCGGCCGCGTAATCCGAACGGCTGGCTGCGCTGGGTTGGCTCCGACGGCAAGGTGCACTTCGCGAAGAAGGTCAACCACCCCGGCACCCGCGCCCAGCCCCACCTGCGGCCCGCCCTCGAAGACCTGCGAGGCGCCTGATGGCCGGCTACGTCGCCGCGGTCACCATCGTCCGCGCCTGGCTCAACAGCCTCACCACCACGCTCGTCGGCCCAGGCCGCCCGATCCCACTCGGCGTGCTCCGCACCCACCCCCGATCCCCGGGACAGGGCGCCTACCTGCTGCTGTCCCGCATCGGCCGCGCCAGCGACCTGGTCGCCGAGGACCTCATCGACAGCCCCCGCATCTCCGCGTCGATCTACGCCGGCACCGACGAGGCGGCCGAGCTCGCCGCGGTCGCCTATGCCAACACGCTCACCGCGCTGTCCGGCGCGCCCGCGGTGATGGGCGACCGCCGGTGCCTGGCCGCGGACGACGTGGTCGGGCCGCTGCTGGTCGACAACCACGACTCCGACCGAGAGCAGTGGCAGTACCTCGTCGACGCGACCTTCTTCATCTACTGATCCCGCCCTGACCTGGAGGTTCCTGATGGCGGCTCTACCCCTGCAGGTGATGCAACCGGGAGGCGGGGCGATCACGCTCGCCGCCGCGTCCGGCGGCGGCGACACGTGCCCGGCCGGTGACGAGATCTTCCTGGAGGTCCTCAACGGCAACGCGGCGGCCCGCACGGTCGTCCTGGCGACGCCGGGCACCGTCCAGGGCCTGCCGATCGGCGACCGGTCCGTGACGATCCCCGCTGGGGAGCGGTGGCAGATCCCCGTACCGAGGATCTTCGCGAAGGCTGACGGCCGGTGCGACCTGACGTACACGCCGGACGCCGCTTCGGTGACCATCGGCTGCTTCAAGTACGCGTCATGATGGCCGCCCGCCGCGACGACAAGTCGCCCACCCCAGCTCCGGCTTCTGCTCCGGCCGCGCCGCCGTACTACATCGCCGCCGCGCCGCTGTTCATCGGCAAGTTCGGACGCGCCCACAACGTCGGCGACCTCGTCCCGGTAGAGCACGTCGAGCAGTACGGCTGGCGCGACAAGGTGCGCCTTCCCGATGGCTACGAGGCCGCTGACCAGACCCAAAGCGAGCCTGAGACCGAGAACGGCCAGGCCACCACCACCGGAAAGGGTGACGCCTGATGGCTCGTGGAAACCCGAACGCGATCGCGCTCGGCCCCGGCAGACTGTTCATCGCGCCGCTCGGCACCACCGAGCCGACCGACCTGACCACGCCATGGGAGACCGTCTCCGTCGCGTGGGTGCCGCTCGGTTACACCGACGAGGGAAGCAATTTCACGTACTCCGTGGACTCGGAGACCGTGAACGTCGCCGAGGAACTCGATCCGATCGCGGTGGCACTCACCGCGCGCGAAGGCGCTCTGGCGTTCGCGCTGGCCGAGATGACGGCCAAGAACATGCAGCGCGCCCTGAACGGCGGCAGCATCGTCGCCGGGACCGGGATCGTCACCTTCGAGCCGCCGGACCTGGGCGAAGAGGTCCGCGTCATGCTCGGCTGGGAGTCCGAGGATGGCGAGGAGCGGTGGATCTACAGGAAGGCGCTGCAGACCGGTGGCCTGGACATCGCCCGCCGCAAGGGGGCAGAGAAGGCCGTCATTCCGTGTGAGTTCAAGCTGGAGAAGCCCGCCGCCGCGAAGCTGTTCAAGGTCATCTTCGATGAGGCGAGGGCCGCCTGATGCGTTCCTACACCAGCAAGGGCCGCAAGACTGATCGCGTCCGCCCCAAGTTCGAGCTCGACGGCGAGGTCTTCGAGGGCGAGGGCACTGTCTCGCTCATGGACCTCAGCGAGTTCGCCAGGCTGGCCGCCGAGGGGTTCGACGACGGCAGCCCGGAGGGCATCGGCATCCTGGCCGACATCTACCGCAGCCTGCTCGGCCCGGCCGAGTACGCCCGGTTCCGCCGTCACTGCCGCGAGCACGACGTGGACGGCAGCCTCCTGGTGGAGATCATCGCGGGCACCATGGCGGAGGCGAGCGAGGAGGCCGGCCGCCCTACGGAGCGGCCCTCGGACTCGCCCGATGGGCCGCCGGAAGGTGGGGGTACTGCTCGGGTCGTTTCCTTGCAGCGGGGCACCGTCGAGGAGAAGCCAGCGGAGGAGGCGACCGCGGAGCCGGAGATCCGGCGAGTGGTCTCCTACGGCTAGAAGATCTCCCGCTACGCGACCAGCTCGATTTCGTCCACGCGCTGTGGATCGAGTGGCGTGAGCAGACCGTCCAGAGCACCGCGCTACTCGCCCTCGCGGGCATCGCCGACAAGGTCGAACGCGACGCCCACCAGGCGTTCGACGAGGCGTTTTCGCCGCCGCCCCCACCGGCACCGCGCCGCCCGCGCACGCCGGAGGAGCGCGAGGCGCGCAGGCTCCTGATCGCCCGCTTCGCCGCCGCCGGATAACCACAGCACCAGACAACCGGCGGGGGGTGCATGATGCCCGGCACCCCGCTCGCAGAGGCATTCGTACGCGTCCGCGCCCTCACCGACAAGTTCAAGGACGACGTCCAGAAGGGCTTCGAGGGCGTCGGCGACGACTTCGGCAAGCAGTTCGCCCGCGATGCGTCCGCACGGTTGAAGGCCGAGCGGGGCGTCTTCGAGGACGAAGGCGAGCAGATCGGCGACAAGGCCGGCGCCGCCGCCGGACGCGAGTTCGCCGACCGGATGAAGGACAGCGGTGTCAAGTTCGGCGACGACGCCTCGCCGTTCGTCGCCGTCGGCAAGAAGCTGGGCGAGCAGGTCGGCAAGGCGGCCGGCGCCGAGTTCGCCAAGCACATGAGCAAGGAAGCCGGTGCCGGCTTCTCGCAGGCGCTGGACCCGATTGCCAAGTTCAAGCTCCAGCTCGCGCAAGCGGAGCTAGCGGCGCGACGCATGGGCCTGGCGGCGAAGGAAGCTGCCGAGCGGGCCGAGGCCGCGAGCAAGAAGGCGGCTGAGGCGGCCGAGCAGGTCACTAAGGGGGAGCTCAGCAAGGAGGAAGCGACCCGTTTGGCTGCTCAGGCTGCGCGGGAGCAGGAGAAGGCGGAGATCGCGGCGACGAACGCCGCGCTGGCGAAGGCCAAGGTCTCTGAGCGGGCGGCGCAGGTGTCGCAGGCGTACGCGAAGGCGCAGGCTGACGCGAGCCGGGAGACGGACAAGCTCAGCGCCGCGGTCCGGTCCCGGCTCAACCCGGATCTTGACCGGTCCGGCTCGGTGATGAGCGGTCTGCTCGGCATTTCGAAGAGCCTGAGCGGGGCGTTCGCCAGTGCCGCGTCTTCGTTGTCTCTGGTGGGGGCTGGGGCCGCCGGTGTGGCAGGGCTGGGGGCTGCGGCGGCGTCAGCGGCCGGGTTCGTGGTGGCGCTCGCGGCCGAGCTCGCGCCGCTGGGCGGCCTGCTCGCGGCCCTGCCCGGCGTCGCCTTGTCCGGTGCGGCGGCGTTCGGCGTGTGGAAGCTCGCGACGGGCGGGCTCGGCGAGGCCATGGGCGCCGCCCTGTCGGGCGACGCGAAGAAGCTGGAGCAGGCGCTCGGGAAGCTCAGCGAGAGCGGCCGGGCGTTCATCGGCGAG
This sequence comes from Nonomuraea roseoviolacea subsp. carminata, assembly GCF_024172185.1. Taxonomy (GTDB): domain Bacteria; phylum Actinomycetota; class Actinomycetes; order Streptosporangiales; family Streptosporangiaceae; genus Nonomuraea; species Nonomuraea roseoviolacea. Next base: position 7,278,950 of record NZ_JAMZEC010000001.1, on the reverse strand, counting down.
TTCCAGCAGGCCATCCCGCTCCTTCAAGGGTTCAAGGCCGCAGCTCAGGACGCGTTCCTCGAACCGCTCCTCGGCCAGATGGGGCGTTGGCTGAGCTCAGCCAACGCCTTGCAGCCGGCGATCGCCGGGCTGGCGCGCGAGTTCGGCGGCATGGTGCGCACCGTCCTCGACTTCGCGACTGCCGACCGCACCATCGGCCAGTTCAACACGGTCATCGGCAACACCCGCACCCTCGTCGGCGCACTGCACAGCGCGCTGGAGCCGCTGCTTCGCGGCTTCGTCGACCTGGGCACGGTCGGCTCGTCGTGGCTGGCCAGCCTGTCCGGCGGGCTCACAGACTCGCTCAACCGGTTCGGCGCGTGGATGTCGCGCATCTCCGCCGGCGGCCAGGCGTGGGCGTGGATGGACGGCGCACTTGCCGTGCTGAAGCAGCTCGGCGGCCTCGCCAAGGACCTGTGGGACATCTTCGACGGGATGCTGGACGCCGCCCGCACCGCCGGCGGTGACGCTCTCGGCGTGCTCGGCCAGCTCGCCGACGCCTTCGCCACGTGGGTGAAGAGCGCCGAGGGCCAGGACACGCTTGTCGCCATCTTCAAGGCGCTGAGTGAGGTCGGGCGTGCGCTGCTGCCTGTGCTGTCTGCGCTGGGCGGTGCGGTGGCCGCTATCGCGCCCGAGGCGGCCAAGGTGGCGACCGCGCTTGGCCCGGTGCTCGCCGACGCTATCAAGGCGCTCGGCGCCGGGATAGCCGCCTTGGGGCCTGGGCTGGTCAGGATGGTCGAGGGCTTCGGCCGCATGGTCGCTGCTATCGGCCCTCTTGATCCGCTCGGCCGGGCGCTCGGTGACGTGTTCGCCGCGCTCGGCGACGCCCTGGCGCTGATCATCCCCCAGGTCGCCCAGATCGCGCTGGCGCTGGCGCCGGCCTTGACGGCCGCCGTCCGCGCGCTCGGCCCTGCCCTGGCCGCTCTCGGGCCGGGGCTGACTGCGGTCGCTGAGTACCTGGGCAGAGCCTTCGCGGACCCTGCGATGCAGCGTGGTCTGCTGCAACTCGGCAAGGGCATCTCCGATGTGCTGGTCGCGGCGGCTCCGCTGCTGCCGGTGATTGCCCAGCTGGCTGGGATTCTGGCTCAGACCCTGGGCGGCGCGCTGACCAATCTGGGCGCCGCGTTGGGGCCGATCATCACTGCGTTGGGGGCGGCCCTGGAGCCTGCTCTGCGGTCGATCTCGGACGCGCTCAACATCATGATCCCGTTGATGGCGCCGATCTACCAGGCATTTGGTGAGATCGGCGCCGCGCTGATCTCCCAATTGCTTCCGCCGGTGCTCAACCTGATCCCGGCGCTGATCAACGGGTTGATCCCGGCGTTCGCTGAGCTGGCACGGCAGGTGCAGCCGATGATTCCGCTGCTGACCGATCTCGCGGTGCAGCTCATCCAGCAGGTACTGCCGGCGATCCTGCCGATCCTTCCCGAGCTGACCCAGCTCAGCTTGGAGTTCACCAGGCTGGGCCTGGTTGTGGCGCAGATCGTCGCCAGTTTCGCGCCCTTGATCGAGCACGCCATCGCGATCTTCCAGCACTTGTACGACGTGCTCGTGGGGCATTCGATCATCCCGGATCTGATCAACGCGATGACCACGTGGTTCCGCAACGGCGTCACCTGGATCAAGGACATCGTGTCCTGGTTCGGTACGCTGCCCAACCTCATCGGCGGCTGGCTCGGATCCGTCCTCTCCCAGGTCACCTCGGCCTGGAACAATATCCGAAACGCCGTATCTGAACGTGTCGACAACATCCGGCAGACGATTTCCGGCACGCTCAACGCGATCAGCGGCAACTGGCAGCAGGCATGGGATGGCGCCCGTAACTTCGTCTCCGGCGCCTGGAACAACATCCGCAACGCCGTCGGCAGCGGCATCAGCTCCGTGCTCGGCACGGTGGCTGCGCTGCCGGGTCAGATCCAGCGGGCGCTCGGCGATCTGGGTGGACTGCTGTACAACTCCGGCCGGTCGATCATGCAGGGGCTGATCAACGGTTTGTACAGCATGTGGCAGGCCGCCTACAACGCCGCGAGCGAGATCCTTAACCACATCCGCAACCTGTTCCCGTCCTCGCCCGCCAAGGAAGGTCCGTTCTCCGGCAAGGGGTGGACGCTGTTCAGCGGCCGGTCGATGATGACCGGCTTGGCCGACGGCATCGCGGAACAGCAGGCAGCGGTCACGGGCGCGCTCGACGGCGTGCTCTCGGCCGGGGCCGCGACGCTGGGTGCAGGGTTGCAGGTGCCGTTGGCGGCGATGGCCGGGCCGACGGGCGCGCCTGACTTCGCGGGCTCGTTCGGCGGTCCGGTTGGCGCGTCGCCGGTGGCTGCGGCTGGGGCACGGGTGTTCAACGTGGAGAACCTGATCGTGCAGGGCGTGCTTGATCCCAGCAGCCCGGTGAGCTACAGGCGGATGGTCGAGCGGCTGCGCGAGGCGATCCGTGAGCTGGAGAAGGAGGAGTACGCCAATGGCTGATCTCCAGCTCGGCCGCCTGGTGCTGCGGGAGACGATGACGCTCACCGAGAGCGCCTACCAGGGCTGGTCGCTGCATATCGACGGCGTCGAGGTCTGCCCGATGATCAGCCGGGATGAGGTGTGGGACCGCTTCGACGGCGTGCTCGGCGGCCAGGGCGGACTCGTGCAGGCGATCTGGGAAGAGAAGTCGGAGCGCAACGGCTACTACACGATCTCCAGCGCGTCCGGCGACGTGAAAGACCGGAAGCGGCAAGGCATCACCGAGATCGCATGGAAAATCAGCCTGCAACGGCACGGCCCGGACACCGACGTCGACCTGGAATCGCGGCTCGCCGGCGCCGTCCGCGCGAACGACTTCTCGCTGGCGGGCGAATGCTGGCACGCGCCGCCGATCGGGCACTTCGCCTACTACTCCGGCAGCACGCTGCCGTCCACGATGACCCGTACCACCACCGACGGCGTGATGACCGTCTACCGCGGCGTGCCCGCGGGCGTGTCGCCGCGGTGGGGCTGCCGCGTGGAGGACTACCTGCGCGGCCGAGTGCGGGTCCTGACCGGCGGTACCGAGCGGGTCGGCACCGCACACCCGCTGGACGAGGACGGCTGGGAGCTGTCCAACGGGCTCGTCCGCGTCCGGCCCTTGGCCAGCGGCGGGAGCCTGGAGGTAGCCAGCTTCACCGGCGGCGCGTGGCGGCCCAAGCGGTGGTGGATCGACATCGGCGGCACCCAGGTCACCGGCTGGGACTCGGCGTCCGTGCTGCGCAACGATCTGGAGAGCTGCATCGTGCGGCTGGCTGTCCGCCGCTCACCGGTCGGCCGCGCCTACCTGGACCTCACCCTGCGCCGCGGTAGCCGCTTCGTGGAGGGATACCTACAGCGGGGCGACTCCGGCACCATGTCGGTCTACCTCGCCAGCGCGGAGACGTGCACGGATGCCACCTCGTACGTGGTGCGCGCGGCCGACGACGGCGACGGCAACCGCGTCATCGCAGGTAGCGCCCGCAACTTCGACCCGCACGCGAGCGGGGGCCTGACGAAGACGAGCTCGACGGCGATGGACTTCTTCCTCGGCGCGGTGGCTGGTGGCGGCAGCGCGGTGTCGGGCGATCAGGCCACCAACCTCAGGGATCAGTACCTCGGCGCGCTGCCCGAGGTTGTCGCGGCCGTGAGGAGGTGACCAGGTGCCGGTCAACGAAGTCCTGATGGGGCTCGGCTCGTGGAGCCTCGTCCTCGTGGACGAGACCCCGAAGACGATCACCGACCAGCTCGGCTTCTTCGGCCACGTCGCGATCGTGCCCGGCCGGGTCAACCCCGCGGAGTACGGCGACAGCCTGCTCACGATGGCCCGCTACGTCGGCGTACTCACCGGCCGCGACTTCGACCACCTGCGCAAAACCATCGCCGGCCAATCCACGGCGGTGTGGCTCGGGGATGCCGACGACAAGGGCGACGTCCTCGAATCGCCGGTGCAGATCACCGCGCAGACGTTCCCGAACGCGATCCGCGCGCTGCTCGGCGCCGGGACCGCGGTCGTGGAGGGCACGCTCTACAGCGGCATCGCGGGCGCCTACACGGGCCGCCACCAGTGGCAGAGCAGGCGCAAGGCGATCGACTACGTGTGCTCGACGATGGGCGCCGAGTGGCGCGTCAACGGCGACGGCAAGCTCGACGCCGGCCCCGCCGCCTCCCTCTTCCAGGCGACTCCGACGTGTGTCATCGTGCGCCGCCGGCCGAACCGGCACACCGACGGCGACGACCTGACCATGCACGGGCTGCGCGGTGACATGGCGTTGGCCCGGGACGTCGATGACTTCACCACCCGCGTGGTGGTGCTGGCCGAGGGCGAGGGCAGCTCGACTGCGACCGGGTCGGCGAACCACCCGGCGAATCCGTACCTGGATCTCAGGGGCCAGCCTGTCAAGCGGGTCCGCCTGATCAGCGAGAGCGGCACCGCGCCCGGGAACGCCAACGCCCGCGCGCAGATCCAGCTCAACCGCTACCTCGGCACCCGCAACGCGATGCGGCTAACTACGGACGATTACGACATTCAGGGCGCCTTCCGCGTCGGCGACTGGGTGTGGGTGTACGACCCCGACTCCGGGCTGGAAGACTCAGCGAACGAGATCACGTTCCGGGGCGAACGCATCAACCCGGTGAAGCTGCGGATGGCGGGCGCGTCGTGGCCGGTGCGTGAAGGGTCGACGGTCGCCTACCGGTCCCAGGCCGGCGTGTGGCTGGATCTGACGCCGTACGTGGACTTCGAGGGCGGCGAGACCACGGTCGATGTGGGTGAGCTGCTGCGGAGCTTGTCGTCGGGCGGGCTGGAGCCGGTGGGGCCGCGCCCGATCCCGGACTCGACGGTGCCTGGCGTGGTGAGCTGGGATCTGCCGTTCCTGTCCGGCGTCTATCTGGACGCGCTGGGCAACACGCGCGCGAAGATGCTGGTCAAGTGGCTACTGCCGTTGAACGTGGACGGGTCGACGATCCTGGACGGCCACCACTACGAGGTGCAGTACGGGGTGTCGCCCGCCAGCGACTGGCAGACCGCGTACGCCCCGTGGGGCGACCTCCAGGCAATGATTCTCGACCTGTCTCCCGGCGTCGACTACGACTTCCGGATCCGCGCGGTGGACTCCAGCAACAACCAGGGCGCATGGAGCGTCGTCGAGACGGCGACGGCGAACCCGGACACCATCCCACCCTCAACGCCGACCGCGCCGACGGTGGCCGGCTCCCGGCTGGCGATCCAGATCACGCACACGCTCGGCAAGGCCAGCGGCGGCACCTACAACTTGGAACTCGACCTCCACCACCTGGAGATTCACGTCGGCTCCACGAGTGGATTCACCGCGGATGCCAGCACGCTGAAAGGCCAGGTCGCCGCCCACGCAGGCATGCTCACAGCCGGGATCCCGGCCATCGCCACCGTGGACGTCGAGGAGACCACCGCGCGCTGGGTCCGGGTGATCGCCGTAGACGAGGCCGGCAACCGGTCCCCAGCATCGGCGTCGGCCACCGCGACAGCTCTGCTCATCGACGACGCTCACATCAGCAACCTCACAGCCACGAAGATCACGGCGGGGACGTTGTCCGCCGACATCGTGCTCGGTGCGCGCATCAAGACGGCCGACACCGGCGCGCGAGTCGAGATGAACGCGAGCGGCCTGCAGATGTACAACGGGGCGGGCACCTCGCTCGTCCAACTGCAGACGAACGGGCAGTTCTTCCTGCGGAGCGGCACGACCGGGGCCCGTATGGACATGTCCACGGTGACCGGTATCCAGTTGTTCAACGCGGGCGGCATCCGGACCGTATGGCTCGACATCGACGGCTCCTTCGAGCTGCGATCGGGAGCCAGTGGTGCCCGCATCCAGATGGACGAGACCGGGCTCAAGGCGTTCAACGGCGGCGGCACCCAGACCGTCACCATCGACAGCTCCTCCGGCAGCTTCACCCTGCGATCGGCCACGTCAGGCGCCCGCATCGAACTCGACACGACCGGGTTTCGCGCCTACAACAGCAGCGGCAGCGCCACCTTCACCGTGTCCGCGTCAACCGGCGATGTCGACCTGACTGGGCGGCTCACGAGCACGGTGAGCGGCAGCTCAGCGCGGCTGGTGGTGAATCCGCTGTTCGGTGCGAACCCTGAGATTCGCTTCTACCGGGACGCCACCCAGTACCACTACATCACGTCGTTCACCGGCGACAATCCGCCCGCTATCCAGATCGGCTCTGTGCTGGTGTCGGACCGTAAAGGCACGGTCCAGCTATCCCGGGACGTCGCCCAGCTGACCATCACCGCCGAGAGCGCTGCGATCATCAGCGGGCTCGTGGCGAAGGAAGCCGGATGGCTCGACTTCTTCGGCAAGATGGGCAGCCCCGGCTCCGGCGCCGCGTTCGCTCGCGGGCTGGCCAGCTTCGGCGCCGGCACTATCGGCAGCATCGGATACGGGTTCACCTTCAGCGCCACCGCTCTGCCGGTGGCCACGATGTTCAACATCTTCGGCCCGCACGCCGTGTCCGTCACCAGCCGCAACAGCGGCGGCTTCGGATTCGACACCTACCCATCGCCGCCAGGAGCGGGATACGACGTCATGTACTGGGTGTGGAACCAATGATCGAACGCGAAATCGTCGACGCCTACCTGTGGGAGGGCGAGGACGGCGCCGAATGGTGGATGATCCACACGACGAATCCGGGCGGCCCGCCGTACGTGTACGCGCTGCCAGCCTGTACGTTCGCGAACCTGGCGGTCGAGTACGGCATGGACCCGGGCGACATCGACACGCTGCTCGATGTCGCACTCCACCAACTCCACGTCCCGGAGCCGGGTGTGCGGCGCAACGCCGCGACCGACCCGGCCGCGCGCAAGGGCATGGTGCGTGGCGGCAGGCCCGTGACGCTGGGCAATGCCGACTCGACATCGCATGCGCGTGAGGCGCACCTGGAGCGCGTTGCCTGGGTGAAGGAGACCGCGGTGCGGGTGACGGCGCCGAAGCCGGGGCGCCGGCGTGTCGCGTCGCCGCACGCGCTGGATCTCGCCGGCCAGGCGGTCGAGGTGGATCCGGGTGAGCGGTTGGCGGCGTTGAAGGCCACCTATAGGCCGGACCCCCAGGTGATGGCAGAGACTCGCAGGCGGCTGAAGGCCGCCCTTGGAAGGGATGTGTAGTGGACGAGACGCAGCTGAGCGTGGCGACTGACGCCGTGCTGAAGGTGACGGCTGGGCAGCGCAATGCGGCCCTGGACGAGAACGCTCAGCTGCGCGCGCTCGTGCAGCAGCTCGTGGATGAGCGTGACGAGCTGGCCGCCGAGAACAAGCGGCTCCACGCCGCAGGCCCGGGCGCCTAGTACTGGGGCGGGTACGGCGGCGGCTGGTGCTGCTGCTGGACCGGCACCGTGCGGGTGACCTTCCAGCCGATGAACGTCACCGGGATCGCCACGAGCAGCCACAACCCGATCGTCAGTATGGCCAGCCACCAGTGAACGAACACCCACAGACAGCCGTGCACGATCATCGTGATCGGGTTGAACCCGCGCTCCCTGACGGTGACCATCTGCACCGGCCCGTACTGCGGCATGGGCGCCGGCAGGTGCGGCTGGCTGTACGGCTGCGGCTGGTACGGCTGGCCGCCGTACTGGGGGCCTGACTGCTGGTACGGGTCGTGCGGCTGCTGCGGGTAGCCCACGTTGATCTCCAATGGCCGGGGCATGTGAGACGCCTCCAGCATCCCCTCGGTTTACACCCGCTGCATGTCCGGATCCGGACACATGATCGTGCCGCCTGCCGTTTGAGGGTGCCGGCGGGCGGCACCCCCCTTCCCCTGATCCACGGCGAGGAGTGACGTGACGGATGCCCCTTCCCCGGGCGAGCTCTCCCGCCGGCTTGACGGAGTGACCGCCATGTACGCCCAGCTGGTCACCCGCACCGAGTACACCGCCGAGCAGCGCCTCATCGAGCGCCGCTTCGTCGAGGTCGAGAAGGACGTCGCCGATGTGCAGCGCGTCTTGGCCGAGGACGTGAAGGCGTTGAAGGCGGCGATCGACGCCGCGGCGGAGCGGCGCGGCAGCAACATGCGGCAGGCCGTGTACGCCGGCGTGTTGCCGGCGGTGCTCGTGCTGCTCGGCATCGTGGTGCAAATCTGGATCGCCCTGCGGGGGGCGTGATGGGCGCGCACGTACGCAGGATCCGGTTGAACTGGCTGCTGCTCGCCGCCGGCGCCACGCTGTCCGCACTCGCGGTGGTGGTGTCGATGCAGATCCACGCGCTCGGCGACCGGGTGCGGCAGGCCGAGGACGATCGGGCGGTGCTGTCCGATCAGGTCGAGAAGCTCGGCGGGGTGCCGCTCGTCTCACCGTCGCCGGGGCCGCGCGGCGAGCGCGGAGCGCCCGGGCCGACAGGTACGGCGGGCGCCCGGGGCCGTGACGGCGAAGACGGCCGCGACGGCGAGAGGGGGCCTACGGGGCCGCCTGGGCCGGCCGGGCCGCAGGGCAGCCCCGGGCCCAAGGGCGATCCGGGACCGGCCGTCACGGGCCCTCCAGGGCCGCGCGGAGAACCCGGTGAGCCGGGGGCGGACGGCCAAGACGGCAAGGACGGCCGGGACGGCGACCCGGGTCCGCGGGGTGAGCCTGGGCCGCCGTCGTCGGGCTGGTCCTTCACCTATCTCGGAGTGACCTACCGGTGCACACCCGCAGACCCCGGCTCCGCCACCTACACCTGCCAGCCACAGTAAGGAGCCCTCGTGAAGTACATGCCGGCCGCCAAGCACGGCGGCACCCAGACCCGCGTCACCAGGATCGTCATCCACGCCACTGTCTCCCCCTGCGTCGAAGGCGGCGCCCGGGCGGTGGCCCGCTACTTCCAGTCGGCGGGCGCTGGCGGCAGCGCCCACTACACGGTCGACCCGGGCGAGGTCGTCGCCTCGGTGCGGGAGAACGTCGTCGCCTACCACGCCCCGCCGAACACCGGGAGCATCGGCGTCGAGCTGTGCGACCCGCAGAAGGGCTCCAGCGCCCGCTGGCGGGACGACGAGCACGAGGCCATGCTCCGGCGCGCCGCGGCGCTGGTGCGGCAGGTCGCGGCCCGCTGGGATGTGCCGCTGCGCCGCCTGTCGGTGGCGCAGGTGAAGGCGGGCAAGGCGGGGATCTGCGGGCACGTCGACGTCAGCAAGGCGTTCGGGCAGACCGACCACTCCGACCCGGGCAGCGGGTTCCCGTGGGATCACTTCATGGAGCTCGTCCGCGGCGACGCCGAGGAGCCGCCGAAGGTTGTGGTGAAGGACGGCGTCCCGCAGTGGCCCGGCCGCACGCTCAAGGTGTCGGAGCCGATGCAGCGTGGCGACGACGTGAAGACGTGGCAGGCCAAGATGGCCGCGCGCGGCTGGGGCATCGACGTGGACGGCTGGTACGGCGCGCAGTCGCGGACGGTGTGCCGCGGCTTCCAGAAGGCGACCGGGCTGCCCGCCACCGGCGAGGTGGACCGGGACACGTGGGCGATGACGTGGTCGTGGCGCCCACCCGAGAAGTCGTGATCGACGATCTGGCCCGGCTGTACCTGCAACGACAGCACGGGCCTTCGGTTCCAGATTTCCGCCCCCGCGCGAGGGGCGGCGCATCCCCTGAGGAGGGGCCCATGCAGGTCAAGATTTTCGGGCAGGAGCCCGCCGTCATCCTGTACGTGATCAACGCGGCGGTCGCGTTCCTGGTCACCATCCCCGCCGTCGGCCTCACCGAGGAGTCCGCCGGCTGGGTGATGACGATCGCGTCCGGCGTGGTCGCGCTGGTCGTCGCCGTGCTCACCCGGCCGTGGGTGGTGTCGGCGCTGACCGGCGCCCTGTCCACGATCCTGGCTGGCCTGGCGTCGTTCGGGCTGCCGTTGACGGAGCAGCAGTCGGGCGCGTTCGTGCTGCTCGTGTCAGCGGTGCTCGGTCTGCTGCTGCGGGCCAACGTGTCGCCGGCGCCGTCCACGTCGTCGTACCCGCCGGGCGTCCACGCCTGAGAGCTCGCCCGCGCTGGCGCCCACCCAGCCCGGGCGTACGAGAGCCCCCGCCACCCCTTCGCGGGGTGGCGGGGGCTGCTTCGTTGTGGCTGGTGGGGTTATCCGTTGGCGGCGTCGGCGTAGTCGCTCAGCGCCTTGTTGAGCAAGGTCGTCGCCAGATCAGCCACGCCCTCCAAGTGCGTCTCGTTCAGCGTCAGGGCGACCATCGCGCCGTCACGGTCGCGCAGTCGTGTCGCGGCGATGGGCTGGCTGAGCCTCATCGAGGACCAGTTCCGCCCGTGGGCGAACCCGGAGCATTCGCGCCACCGGGCCCGCGCCGCGGCGCCCGGCATCCCCGCCGCCTCGCCAGCGTCGCGCACAGTGTGGGAGTAGTACAGCTTCTGTGCGACCTGCTGGGGGCGGAGCCCCAACCGCTGGACGATCTCGTCGATCTGCTTCATGCGATCCGTGGCCTTCTTGCCGGGCGGAGTGGGGACGAAGCCGGTGTCCTTTTCCCAGTTGGAGCGCTCATGCATGTCGTGGCGCCACACTCGCAGCGCTCGTTCCTGACGATGTACCCGACTGGTGGCGTCGAGGATCCACACGGCGAGGGAACTCGGTTCGATCACCCCGCGCAGCAGTGTCCACGGCGCGGCGTTGGTGACCTCTCCGGCCTTTGTGACGAGGGAGCGAAGAGTGATCGCATGATCGAGGGCGCTTCCGATGGAGCTCATCACCATGATGGAGACCTTGAACCCGTCCATGCCGACGTCGTCCTGCGCCAGCGAGCTGGTCGGACCAACCTCGTCCAGCCCGAAGCTGATCTGCTGGTCGGCGCGCTCGGTGAGTGACTCCACGACATCGAAGAGGTGCGCGAGGAAATCCAGGTTTGCCTGACTCACCGGGCTACGGTATGTCGTCACATGGTTACTTGTCCGGCGCTTTTTGCCCGGTGGTCAGTCGCCGCGTCGCTCCCGATACGCGCGGCGCACCCGCTCCCGCAGTTCCTCCGGCACCGGCTCGCCCTCGGCGAGCTGGTACTGCAGTCGTTCCGTCGGCGTCATCTGCTTCCACACCTCGGCCAGGTCCGGGTCTTCGCTCGGCAGCATGTGCTCGTCGCTCATCCCGCCATCGTGGCCCGACGGGATGATCGTCCGCCGCATGTCGGCGCAGGCCACCGCTCTGGGTGCGCGTAGAATCGCCACGCCGCGCACCACCTGGGGGAAATGTCATGGCCGACATCGAGATACCGGACGACGTCATCGCAGCACAGCGCGCCTACGACGCCGCGGACGCCCGTGTCCATGAGATCGTCGCCAGCCTGCCGTCCTCGGTCGCGATCGTCGCCGGCGAGGCCGAGATCAGCGACGAGCAGCGGCAGGCGTGGCACGAAGCGCGGGCCGAGCGGATGCGACTCCTCTTCGCGCTGCGGGATCTGCCGTGGTGGGGCGAGCAGCCGGACCCGCTCGGGGCCGAGAAGGCGCTGCGGAAGGCGGCCAGGGCTGGCGCATGAGCGCCGGCGCCGCCTAGGTCCCATAGGGTGCCGCTGCCTGGAACTGAAGCCCACCTCCGCAAGGGGGTGGGCTTCAGGCGTTACGGGACATTGGCCGACTCTCGGCGCCCGGGTAGCTGGTAGACCTCCACCAAGTCGGCGAGAGGGACGAGCTTTCCGACCTCGTCCACGGTCTCCGCGTAGGCGAGCACGATGTCGCGGATTGGACCGCGCTGGGTCACGCGCAGCACCTGGCGGGCCCCGTGGCCGCGGTCGAGCAGGATGCGCTCCACCTCGATCCCGTTGGGGCCGTACCACCTGCTCACGGCCGCCAGGGTACGCCAGCCGGGACGGCTACTCTGACGTGGGCTTCGGCTTCGGCGCGGCCACGAACGTCCCCAAACCGCGCACCGCGTAGGCGACGCCCTCCTCCCGCAGCCGGACCAGCACCTTGCGCGCGGTCCCGCGGGCGACACCGAACTCCTGCACCAGTTGATGTTCGCTCGGCAGCGGCGAGTCCACCGGGTAGGTGCCGTCAGCGATCCTCGCTTTGAGGATCTCCGCGATCTGCACCCAGCGTGGGGCATTCAACCGCCATTCGATCATCACGGTTTCACGCTAGGCACCCCTACTGACCTGCGGATACCCATACTTCCTCATGTCTCACCATGGTGAAGTATGGTGAAGCGACGTAGCATGACGGTCACCAGCCGCACATGAATGTGGGCCCGACCGGCGCGGACACGCCAGCGGGCCCAGACGATCGCACGGTGGAGGTGCGACCTATGGCCGAGTTTACGAGCGGCCACGCCGAGGACAACCCCTCGACGCCGCTCCCCGAGATCCCCGAGATCCCCGAATGCGACACCAGCCGCGACGACGACGGCACCATCCGGGTCCGGCACAAGCGGACCGGCGACACCGAGACCGCGACCACCGTGCAGGACGCCGAGATGAAGGGCATGGTCCTGCGCGTCTCGGCCGCCATCGGCAAGGAGATCCCCTTCACCGCCGGGGACATGCCATGACGGTGTATTGGCCCGACAGCGGCCGGACCTCGGCGAGCAGCGACGATTTCGAGTGCCCCGGCATCTCCCCGCACCCCGGCCGTCCGTTGGCCGGCTGCAAGCAGATCCCGTGGCAAAGGGAACCGGTCGGCCCGTACCGCGTGCTGCAGTACACGTGCTCGTGCCTGGCAGTGACGTACGAGCTGGTGTCGTGCAGCGGCGCCTACCAGATTCACCGGCTTGTGCAGGGCGACTCGATGATCAGCCACTACGCGGGCCCGTGGTCGCGCCCGCAGGCTGACGACGTGTGGCTGCGCATCCTCACAGGCCGCGCCCGATAGGCAGCCTGGCTCTCGCGGAGCCGGGGTGGCCACCGTTGCGCCCCGCGGGAGCCAGGTGTCCGGCGGCCCCTGCCCGCAGGTGAGCCGACCTGGACCGGACATGAGAGAGCCCCGGCCGTTGGGGAGACGGCCGGGGCTCTCGTACGTGGAGGCTCTGCTGCCAGCCTCGCAGGCTGGTTGTCGCGGGCCCTCCGACCCAGCGTCCGAAGGTGGCGTCCGCCCACAGCTTCAACCGTGTACGCTGCGCCACCTCCTCCGGGGTGAGGTGGGCGGTGCGGTCCGGGCGGCGCAGGATCGCCGCGACGCTCTCCTCCCAGAACTGGGTCAGGAGGTAGGCGACGATGCCCTCCAGTCCGGCGGCGGTGGCGACGTCGGCCCCGTACCGGAAGTGCTCGTGCCAGTCCCGCTTGTGGCCGAGGCCGTGCGCGTCCTCGTACCAGATGCAGCCCTCGGCGATTTCGGCCGCGATCTGGTGCGGCATGTGGACGACATCGGCCGCGGTGAGCCCGAGCTCACTGGCGAGCGCCATCATGCGCTCGACGCAGCCAGTTCCCCGTACCCGCTCGAGGTCGTGGATCAGTGACATGGGGTTTCTCCGTCCGCGATGTACCCGAGCGCCTCCTCGACGGCGCACCCACTCGCGCGGGCGATCGCCTCGGCTGCGCGCATGTCCATCACGTCGAACTCGCGGGCGTTGCTGGTCACACTGGGCTCCTTCCGGTGGCGGAGCTGGCTGCTCCGGACGCGCGCCCGACGTGACGCCGGGCGGGCATCCGCAACGCCGCTCCGGTCACCGGACCCACCAGGCGACCTCGACGAGGAGGATCATGGCCCAGCCAGCGAACGCGACGAGCGCCGAGACGGCGGGCACCGTGCCGTGCCGCATCAGGCGCCAGGCGACGTGGAAGCAGGCGGCGGAGACCGTGAGCGGCGGGAGCCACACCCACGGCGACAGCCACGGCGCGGGCACGCCAGCCTTGAACAGGACCCAGGTGACGGCGGAGCGCTGGGTGAGGGCGAACATGCCGAGGATGGCCGCGGCGACGGTGAGGCACATCTCGGCGCGGGCGTGGTCCGCCCGTGTGGTGGGGGGATCGGACATCATGGCGATCTTCCTTTCGAGTTGGGTAACCGGTCAGGCGTTCTGCAGGACGTACATGCCGTGCCCCGCGCGGGCGACGTCGTCAGCGGTGACGAGGTCACGGAGGGCGTTCCGGACGGAGTTGGCCGACTTGACCTGGCGGCCACCGTCGGCATTGACAGAGGCCAGGACTTCCTCGACGCTCATCGGCTCGCCAGCGCCGGCCAGGGCAGCCACGACACGGTCGACAAGGAGGCGGGGCTTTCTCCGGCCCCCGGCGTCCGGTTCGTCGTCAACGCCGTGACCAGCCTGCCCACGACCCTTCTGCGAGAGCTCCTCACGCAACTCGGCACACAGCGCCGCCATGTCCGCCTGGTCGTGGCGGGCGGCGTACGCCGCGCCGGCCGCCTCCCACGAGGCTTCCTCCAGGCGAGCCGGCTCACCGGGCCCGTAGAGGGCCTGGATCTCGGGATCGAGACCGGGCAGCGGGGCGATGGAGCCGATCCGCCAGTGCCGCATCATGCTGGTGGGAGTCGCACCGGACAGCAGGTAGGCGGTTCCCTGGGTGTCGCAGAAGTCGTCATCGTCGTCGCCGACCAGGTCGAACTGGCTGCGCAGCTGGACGGGCTTGAACTGCTTGGGGATCGGCGGCAACGACTGGGTCGCGGACAGCAGGCCGTCCGCGACGAGCTGGGCCATCATCGACGACGACCAGCGCAGCAGGACGATCTCGCCCTCCTTGAGCATCGCCCTCAACGTGTCGCTGCCACCGAGCTCCTCCAGATGGCTGGCCTGGGCGTCCAACTCGATGCCGACGCCGACGCTGCGCCCGGTCCGGCCCAACTCCTTGATCCAATACGTCATCTCGTCCCGGTAGGGGGCGCCGCGCTCCAGCCCGCGGTTGGCCTCATCGAGCCGCACCGACATCAGCGGGTCCGGGTCGCCGATCAGGAAGGCGTTGCGGCCCAGCGCGGCGTACCGGCGCTGCCGTGCTTGGGCGACGGCGACCGCCGACCGCAGCATCAGGACGACCTCCTCCTGGCTGGTGGCGCGCCAGTCGACCTGGCCCTCAGATTCAGGGGCGCTCTGGCCGCCCTTGAGGTCGCCGTACCAGGAGACGATGCGGTTGCGCTTTTCGCAGGCGAGCGTGTACTGGACCGTCCGGGACTTGCCGGCGCCGGTCGTACCCAGGACGAACGCCCGCACGGCCGAGCCGGTACGCGGGTCGAACAACCGACGGCGCGCCGGGCGGCCGTTGTGGTGGCGGCCGACCACGATCCGCCCGTACCGGTCCATCAGCATGTCGCTCGGCGACGGCGGCGGCATCACCGCGAGCGGGTTGGACGGGTAGATGGTGACGATCGCCTGCCTGCCGCTCGTCTCGACAACTACGCGCGCCGGATCATCGGAGACGCCGAGAGCGGAGCAGAGCGCTTCCTTGTCGTACTTGATGACCTGGCCAGGCGGCGCCTCCAGCATCAACTCCACGATCTCGTCGCTGCGGGCCAGCGTGTGCGTGCTCACCGGTCAGCCCTCCTGTCCTGAGGTACTCGCGGCGGGCCGGCCGCTGCGTACGCTCGTCAGCACCGTCCCGGGCATGGCCAGCGGGGCGATCCTGCTGGCCCACACCGAAGCTGGGTCGCGGTCCTCCTCCTGCTGGCCGACCTTGAGCAGCCGTACGGAGGCGCCCCTGCCGGGCACCGGCCCGATCTTGATCAGGTCTTCGGGGATGTTCATGGCCGCCGACAGGTCCTTGACGTCGATGTTCGGGACCGGGCGGCCCGGGGTGGCCGAGCGGATCACGGCCTTGAGCGACTTCTCGCCGGTCCGCTCGATGCCCTCCAGCAGCGTGCTGGGCGCGGCCCCACCCTTGACGGCCACGTGCTCCGCCCACCAGCGCGCCGCCGGATGGTCGTCGAGCAGCCCGTCGACCGGGGCCAGGTCGGTCGCCGGCGCGGGCGGCGGCGTCGGGGACATCATGCGGCGAGCGACGCGGGCCGGCCGCACCAGCCCGACCCCGAGCGTCCACACGGCCAGGCCGAGCGCCTCCACCCAGTGGATGCCGGGCACGATCCGCTCGCCGACCAGCAGCGCGGCGAGGCTGGCGCCGGGCGCCAGGTAGAGCACGGTCGCGACCGTCTTCTGCTGGCCATCGGGCTTCCACAGCCGCAGGGAGGCCAGCCCAGCGGCGGACAGGGCGGCGGTCGCCAGCAGGGACGCCCCGGCGAAGTCGCCGGTGAACAGGCCGACCGCCGCGGCGGTGAAGCCGGCCGCGGTGGCCAGGCGGCCCGTGCCGCTGCGTGCGGTGTCGAGGCGGCGGAGCGCCCGGCTGAGGTCGTGCCACTCTGGCAGCGACATGTCCACCTTGGGCAGCGGCGGCGGGGTCACGATCTTCTCCTTCGGCTCATCAGCGGTTGCTGTAGAACTCGGCTTCGGCCATCTGGACCGGCATGCTGGTGGCGGTGTCGGCGACGGTCCCGTAGTCGGCCTGGTGGGCGTCGGATGCCTGGCCGAACATGGTCGCCAGGTCCTCGGTGTCGGCGGCCATCGCGTCGGCCTCGGCGAGCACGGACCGCATGACGGCGGCGGCCTGGTGGTGCTCGCTGACGGTGTCGACGTCCACCTTCAGGGAAGCCATCTGCTCGGCGAGCCGGTCCACGCCGGACGAGCAGCCTTCGACGTAGCGGTACGTCGAGCGCACCTGCTCGCTCAGACCGCGCAGCCGGATCCCGGCCACCGTGAGCTGGGCGATGATGATGCCGTAGCGCACCACCGTCTCCAGCACGCCGCTGCTGGCCGCGACCGCGGCGCCTGTGGGGCTTCTTTCCAGTTCTGCACCCATGACAGGGCCTCCCTACTCGTCGTGGTATTCGCGCTCGGCGGGCCTGGTGTGGCCAGCGTCGCGGACGGCGTCAGCCAGCGGCTTGTGCCGCGCCGCGGCGTTGCTGCCAGCGGTCGCAATGGCCTCGGCCGCCCGGGGCAGGCCCTCGGCGATGGCGTTCGCGCGGGCCTTGACGGTGAGGGTCTTGTCCATGAGCCGCACCATCCAGCCCGCCAGGACGCCCGGCACTCGCAGTTCGATGAGCTTGGCGTGGACGGCTTCGAGCTTGGTGATGAGCCGTTCGCAGCCTTCGGCGGTCGCGCGGGCCTCGGCGACGCCGTCGGTGATCTCCTCGGCCATGTCGGCGTCGGCTTCGATCACGTCGTAGATGGTCAGCTCGGCGTCGCCGTACTGGGTCGTGCGGGGCGGCGGCGTGCTCATGCTTCGGGCTCCCTGCTCGTACGGGGCTGACTGCGGCGCGGCGGCGCGGCCGGCGGGCAGCGCACGCCACCCTGCCGCGGGCGCCCCGGTGACGGCCCTGGCCGGCTTGTCGTGCTGCTCGCGGCCGGGGGGCTGGTCGACGCGGTCCATCCGCTCGAAGCGGTAGGCCCGGTCGGCGCCGGGCGGGGGCCTCATCCCCTCCCACCCGGGAGGCGGCGGTGGCGGGGGCCTCCACGAGCCGGCGGCGTCCTGGTAGTCGCCCGCGGACTTGGTGCCGGACGTGCCCTTGCCGCGGCCGGTGCCGGGCCGTCCGGCTGTCCACCGCTTCGGCCCCGCGCTTCTCTTGCCGTGCCCCTTGCGCGCCTTCCAGGTCAGCTTCTGGCCCTCGGGCCGCCGGGATCCGCCCGGGGTCTTGGCGGCCGGCTCGTCCTTGCCGGCGCCGCCCGTCGGCTTCTTCGCCGGCTTGCCGCTGCCCTCGGGGCGCCCGCCGGTCCAGCGCTTCGGCCTGGCCTCCTTGGCGTCCTTGCCGCTCTTGGGCGCCTTCCACGTCAACGGGGCCGGGCCGGTGGGCCGCTTCGCGTCGCGCGCGCCCTTGCCGGGCCCCTTGCTGCCGGCCGGGGCGGGCTGCTTCGGCGGCTTGCCCTTCGCCTCAGGGACGCGAGCGTCGGGGCGCGTCGGGGCGCTGCCGTCCTTGCCGGGGCGTTGCTTGCGCTGCTTCGACTTGTCCCCGTCCCGCATCGTCTTGCCGCCCGGGCCGGCCTTGGGCGCCTTGGGGCTCGGGCCGGTCTTGCCGTCGCCCGGCCTCCGATCCCCGCTGGGGCCGCCCTTCGGCCCCTTACGCGCCTTCCGGTCGCCGTCATGGCCCGTGTGCCCGCCAGCGCCTCGCCCGCCGCCACGCGGCCCGTGAGACTTCCTGTGTGTGCCCTCCTGGTGCGAGCGCGTCAGCGACCCGGACCGCTTCCCCTCCGCGCGCGTACCGGATCCTGCGGCGGCAGCCTTCGCGGTCGCCTTGTCCGCGTTGGCCCGGGCCTGATCGGCGAGCGCCGAACGGTGCCGCGCCCGATGCCACATGCCCTGCGCGGCGGCCACACCCATGGCCGTCATCAGCGCGACGGCGAGCTGCAGGGTGTCCCGACTGGTCGGGTTGTCCGGGTCCTCCGGCTGCGGCGGGGCGAACGCGCCCTCCTCGTCACCGGATTCGAGCGCCGGGACGGCCGGGACGGTCATGTGCAGCGGGGGGCCCATCTGCTCCACCCGGGGTAGGCGAGGCCATGACGGGGCGGCCGGCTCGTCGGCGGCGCCAGCGGCGGCGCGAGGCCCTGGCTCGGGGGCGTCCATGGAGCCTGGCAGGATCACGCGGGGGAAGGGCAGAAGCTCCCCGCCGCGGCCCTTCTCGTCGTTGTCGCTCATGTCCGCCTCCTCTCTGGGGGTTGACAGTCAGTAACCGAATTCGGGATACTCGCGCGCCGCGCGTACGCGCGCCGCGCATTACGCGCGCGAGGGGACGCGGCAGATGAACATGAAGATGCGCATCACGCTGTGTGACGGGTGGCGGCGGTGTACTCCGTCTGCGCGGACCACGTCGCGAGCAGCTCAGCCAGTTCGTGCATCGCACGCATGTCGCCGGTGCGCTGCGCCCAGCGGGCGGCGGCCTTGGCCCGGTCGAAGCACACCTTCGCCAGTTCAGCGTCGGTTGCGGCGGCACGGGCCCGCTCGTCCCAGGTCTTGGCGAGGTTCTGGAGCCGCCGCCGCGCCTCCGGGGTGAGCTCGATCGTGGTACTCATGCCGACCGCTCCCCGCGGAGGAAGTCCAGGAAGGTGCTGTCCTGCGAGGCCGCCGGCGCCCGGGCTTCCGCAGGTCGGGGCTGGGGCGAGCGGCCGGTGTCCGCGCCGCGGCCGAGCGCCACCTGCTGCTTGGCCTGGGCGGCGGCCTGACGTGCGGCAGGCACCTCGTGACGCTGCCGGCGGTGCTGCGCCGCGACCTCGAAGGTGAGCTTGACCGCCTCCTCCAGGTGCTCCTGGAGCCGGGCGAACGGGCCAGCGACCTTGTGGTGCCGCCACCACGCCTCGAAGCTGCCGAACTCGGCGGGCGGATTGGCCTTCCACATGGCCTCGGCGTCCCGACGGATACGGGTGACGTAGTCCACGTACTCGGCCAAGGACGCCCGCAGCTGGCCGGCCCACGCCTCGACCATCTCCGGGCGGTCCAACATGTCCCCGGACCAGCCCGGCCGGGACGAGGTGTTGCTCATCGAAGACTCCTTCCGAGAGTCACGGGTCATCGCGACTCGCCCCTATCGCGGAGCTCGTCGCGCAACTCCCGGGAGAGTTCCTCCCGGCACCGCAGAGCGTTCTGAATCGCCCGGGCAGACGGCCGCGACGGCAACTCGCCGGCGGCGATCAACCGGCGAAGCTCGGCGCGATGCTCATCCGCCGTACGCCCCCGGGAGGCGGCGGAGGAGCCCCCCTCCGCCGGTCTCCTCCGCCGCTGGTCATCCGCCGTGGAGGAGGGGGTACGCCCGGTCGCGCTCGACGGCCTCGAGGAGGCGCGGCGGACGGGTCTGACGGAGCCCCCGCCGGTCCTCTCGGGGAGGGGTACGGGCAGGGCGGCGAGCACCTGCCACAGCGTCGGCAGAACCCACACGGCGGTGACCGCGGCGACCGGGCCGAGCGAGTGCACGATGAACGCCAGCAGATCGAAATCCATCTTGATCGCGGGCCAGCAGTTCAGCACGAGCGTCAACCCGAGCAGCAGCGCCTCGGTGCGGAACAGCTTCCGGCCGGCGTCGCTCTTGCGGTCGACCACCACACCGCGGATCGCGCTGTACGCCTGCGCGCCGACCGTGGCAAGCAGCGGCAGCGACATCGCGGGCTCGACACCGAACGCCGCCCACCAGCCGACCGAGTGTTTCGGTAGGTCGAGGGCCTTGGCGACGGACGACTGCACGCCGATCGAGCTGACGGCCAGCGCGATGGACGCCGCCGACATCACCATCACGGTCACCGCCCGGCGAACCTTGGCGTCGCGGTAGGCGAGCGCGACGGGGTCGTGGGTGAGCTCGTGCAGCTTGGCCGCCTCGTAGGCGGCCCGGCGGCGCTTGCGCACCCGCGGGCTGTCGACGAGCAGCGGCGCCTCGTCCTCCTGCAAGCCGACGAGGAGGTGGGCTTCGGCGACCTCGGCGCGCAGGCTGCGGACCCGGCGGGTCTCGCCGCCGTCGAGGTCGATGTCGATGTCGATGACGTGCTCGGCCGCCTCGACATCCTCATCCTCGTCGTCGTCCTCGGCGGGAGCCGGCACGGCCAGCTCCCGGGAGGTGGGCGCCGGCTGGGCCGGTGCCTGGGCGGCGAGGTGCTGCTCGATCTCGGCGATGCCGCGCTCGATGTCTTCGGGCGGCGGGTCGGCCGGGGTCGTGAGGTTCACCAGGAGCCTCCGGCGATGATCAGGGCGGTGATGAACGTCCAGGCGAGGTGCCATGACTGGTCGAGGGCGTACGCGCCGGTCCCGGTCGGCGCGGCCTCGGGCATGCCGAGCTGGTGGAAGTCGGCCTTGCCGAGCCGCTCGGCGAGGGCGGCGAGTGTGTGCTGCCGGTCGGCCCAATAGTGGCTGATCATGTCGAGGGCCAGGGCGGCGCCGGCGGTGATCCCGGAGGGGACCCAGCCGGTGGCCAGCCACAGCAGTTCGAGCGCTGTCAGCTTGGTGAGGGTGAGCGTGACGACGTGGCCGAGGCACGCCCGCTTGCCGGCGCGCCCGGGCGCTCCCTTGGTGAGTGCCTGCCGGTGGGTCTGTACCCAGTGGTCGCCGACGTGGTGGCCGGCGTAGAGGGCGATGAAGGTGGCGGAGAACATCATCAGGGCGAGCTGCGAGTCGGGGGCGATCACGTCGACACCTCGCTCCAGGCGTGGTCGGGGTTCCGGCCGGTGACGGTTACCGCGGCGCGGCCGAGGTCCTCGCGGGAGACGACGTAGCCCATCTGCTGCAGCGTCTGCCGGAGGACGCCAGCGGGGTAAACCTGGTGGGTGTCCTTGACGTTGACGATGGCGCCGCCGCGGACGTGGGTGACCGTCACCTCGGGGGTGAACCCGGCGATCGCAGTGGCGTCCATCGCGGCCTGGGCGACGGTCTTGATGTCGTTGACGTCGTCGGCCGTGATGGCGAGCGGCTGGCGTCGCTGGGGGCTGGTCCAGCCGAGGCCGGGGATGTAGCGGCTCATCGCGCGGCGCCTTCCACGATCGTGGCCTGCTGGCGCTGGTTGCGGCGGCGCCACTGCCACCAGCGCGGCCGGTCCATGACGTCGATGACACCGAACACCGCGGAGTTGCCGGTCTTACTGTGCTCTCGGATCGCGGTGGCGATGTCGATCGTCCCTATGGTCGTGGTCTCGTCGCAGCCTCGAACCTCTTCGGCGATCTCCTTCAGCCCCTTCCCAACCGTCTTGTCGATCGAGGTCGCGGCGTCGGAGAGGGCGTCCTGCAGCCGGGCGGTGGACCGCTCGTGGGCGCCGGCCAGGTTCTGGATCGCGGCGGCGATCTGGGCGAGCTCCGCGCGGCAGGCGGCGACCTGGCGGACGGCCTCGCGCAGCTCGGCGAGTTCCTCGGCGATGGCGAGCGTGGCGGTGCCCTGGGCAACGAGCGCCGTCCGCAACGCGTCGAAGCCGTTCTCCTGGCTGGCGTTGCCGCCGGTGTAGAACTTCGTATAGGTAGAGGCGTTCCTGGCCTCGGCCAGCAGGTTGCGCGCCTGCTTGGCCGTCGGCGCGGTGGTGGTGCTCATCGGCTGGGCTCCTGCTCGTCGGTGTCGGGTGGCGGGTTCATGGCGGCGATGGCGTCTTGCCAGCGGTTCAGGCGGGCGAGGTCGTCGGTGAGGTGCGGGTCCACTGCGGCTCCCCGAAACGGCTCGTAAACCACCGGTGGATGTCCTCGGGGGTGTCGCGGCGGCCGAGCCCGGCCAGCGCCGGCGACAGCTCCTCCGGGGCGACGGCGGCGAGGTGGGCGGCGACGAGGTCGGCCACCTCCGGGTCCTCGGCCAGGAGCGCCTGCAGGATGCGGATGCCGTTCCACCAGCCGCCCAGGAGGAGCATCGTTCGCGCGCAGTCCCTCCAGGTGCGGCCGGGGACCTTGGCTCTGAGCTGCTGGCGGGCGTTGCTCTCCTGCTGCTTCCAGGTGGCGATGAGCTGGGCCGCGCTGAGCGTGGTGTCGGTCGAGGTGGTCACCGTGCCACCTCGGTGCCCCGGGCGGCGGCGACCTTGGCGAGGATCGCGAGCGCGATCTCCTCGGCCTCGTCGAGGGTGTGCGGGTCGTCGGCGAGGTAGATGTGGATGACCGTCCCGAAGTCGGGGTTGGCCATGAGGCCGACGCAGGGCTGGGTGCCGTAGTGGAGAGGGCCGGGGACGGGGGTGTCGGCGGCGGCGCAGATGCTCTCGCTGTGGTCGTGGCGGACGCACCAGGGCGTCGCCACCGGGCAGGGGCGGCGCTGCTGCGGGACCAGGGCCGGGGCGAGCGTCTGTGGCATGATGGAGCCGTTCCTTTCGATTCGTGGGATCGAGGACACACAGCGGGCGGCCCGGTTCTTGGCAGATGCGGGGCCGCCTGCGGCATGTCTGGGGTAGATCGGCGGCATCAGACCGCCACCTCTGCATCCCTCCGAGCGCGCCACAACGCGGCGTGCTGCTCGAAGTCGATGACCTCCCCGCGCTCCGCCAGAGCCTTGAACTCCTCGACGAACGCACGCAGGATCTTGCGGTTACGGCCGAACTTGGCGCCCGGGATCTGCTCCTCCCGCAGCCCCTTGTAGAGGTACTCCTTCGAGAGGTCGAGATCCTCCGCCGCGTCCGCCACGGACATGAACGTCCCAGTGCGGCGCGTACTCTCCGCGGACTCCGCTGTCTGGACGGTCTCGGCTGTCTCCATGCACGCCATGCTGAACTATGTACGCAAGGTAAGTCAAGGAGAGCACGCAACGGTGAGTGGATTGCTACCAGGCCGGTGTGCTCAACTGGTGGCACCATGTTGTGCCAAGTGCAGTAGGAGCATCGGTGACCGACGCGACCGGGCGCACGCTCTACCTCCAGATCGTCAACGACCTCCGGTCGCAGATCGCATCAGGAGCTCTCCGAGTGGGCGACCCCATCCCCTCCACGACCGAACTCAAGGAGCGCTACGGCTACTCCGTCACCGTGGTGCGCAAGGCGGTCGAAGTCCTCCGCAACGAGGGGCTCGTCATCGGCCAGCCCGGCAAGGCCGTCTACGTCCAAGCCACCCCCGAGGCGATCGAGGCGGAACGCACCAGCGTCGAAGACCTCGCCGAGCAGGTGGCTGACCTCCGGACGCAGGTCGCCGAACTCCGCGGCACCGTCGAACAGCTCTACACCAGGCTCGGCCACCAGTACCCCAACGACGACGCCGGCCAGCCCGCGCGCCACCGCAAGACCGGAACCTGACCACCTACGAGACGAGAGCGCCGCCGATGGTCGAACCAAGCAAGGTTGTCGATCTACGCACGCGAACCACCTACCGGCCGGACTGCGCCAACCTCGCCCGCAACCGGCTCATCCTGGCCCGCAAGAGCCTGGGCCTGTCCCGCAGTGAGTTCGCGGACCTGCTCACCCCCATGGTCGGCTGGCCCGTCTCCCCAGACGCCATCGAGGCGTGGGAGACCAGCCTCGTGCCGCCTGGCGACATCCTCATCGCCGTCAGCACCGTCACGCCCTCGGCCAGCGACCGGCTCGGCGTCCGATCGCACAAATTCATCGCGGCCTACATCGGCGAGACGGCAGCCGCCCGCCTCACTGAGCAGGCCGAACCAGCCGGCCACGACCACCACACCCTCCCGGTCGACCTGCCAGCCGGCGGCTGCCGGCTGCACATCTGGCCGTACGGCGTGGCGATCCTCCACCTCGTCGAGGACCTCGACGTGCCGAACGTCGCCCACCTCGCCGTCTGGCGCTACCAGTCCTACGAGCACAACCTCGACTGGGCCACCACCCACCTCCGCCAGCTCGCCGGCGACGACACCGTGGCCGCCTCGTACGTGCTGAGCCTCTACTGGGTTCACAGCCCCACCTGGGTCGGGCAGATGCTCGACACCGCTTTGCGCATCATCTGCGCGCCACGCGTCCTCATCGACCGCGACCAGCCCGTCGGCGACGCCTGCGTGGCCGTGGCCGAGCAGGCCGAGCGCGAGTTACTCGCCGGAGGGTTCCACCAGCAGGAGATGAGGTCGTTCGGCCTGGCCGGCGTGTCCGTCGGCTACGCCTCCTGGTCCGGCGTCGCGTACCACCCGCTGGACCCGGCCCGCTGCCTTGCGGAGGAGGAGCTCGTCAACTGCGAGCTGTCGGCCCAGGCGATCTGGGCCTACTGCGAGCACATCAACGGCCAAGTCGAGCAGGGCCACGACCCGGGAGCCGTCGGCGGGTTCGGATGGAGGTTCCTGCGGGCGGCTCGCTCGCGGCTGACCAACCCCCGGCCGCGCGAGACAGGCCAGCACCGCTCCATGCGTGACGCCATCGTGGAGACGAGCGGCATCGTGGGTCATCTTGATCAGGCAATCGAGGCACTTCGAGAGGCAGGCAGACAGTGAGCACCGCCCTGGACCGGTCCGTGCTGGTGGTCGTGGACGTGCAGAACGCGTTCGTCCGGCCCGCGTCGGCGCACGTCGTCCCCGTGATCGCCGACCTGGTCGAGCGCTGGCAGGGCGACGTGCTGTTCAGCCGCTACATCAACTACCCGGGATCGCCGTTCGAGCGGCTGGTGCGCTGGTCGGCATGCATGACATCCCCCGAGATCGACATCGTGGACGAGCTGCAGCCGCACACCGCCCGAGCACTCGTGATCGACAAGCGGGGGTACGGCCTGTTCGCCGACCCGGCGGGCGCCGCCCTCGTGGCCGAGCGGGGCTGGCGCGACATCTACGTGTGCGGGATCGCCACCGAGTCGTGCGTGCTGGCGACCGCGCTGGGCGCGTTCGAGGCGGACCTGACGCCGTGGCTGATCGCGGACGCGTCTGCGTCCCACGCCGGCCCGGATGTGCACGATGCGGGCCTGCTGGTGGCGCGCAGGTTCATCGGCCAGGGCCAGATCATCTCCGTGGCCGACATCCCGGCGAGCCTGGCCGCGCCGCGCCTTCCGTGCGACGCATGACCGTCCACATCGACCCCAAAC
This sequence comes from Nonomuraea roseoviolacea subsp. carminata, assembly GCF_024172185.1. Lineage (GTDB taxonomy): Bacteria > Actinomycetota > Actinomycetes > Streptosporangiales > Streptosporangiaceae > Nonomuraea > Nonomuraea roseoviolacea. Next base: position 7,253,632 of record NZ_JAMZEC010000001.1, on the reverse strand, counting down.
CTGCGACCTGACCGACCGAAAATATCTCCCCACCACCGGTACTTGCAGGTAGCGAGGTTGTGCGCGCTAACAACCGAAATCCGCTATACAAAACCTGCCCTAAGCTGCATAAAGCTGCAACGTCACAAAGCTGCAACGGTCCTGTCCGTAACTTGCCGATCGCGATTTGTGAGCGTCAAATGCCCTATTGAGGCGCAAACCGAAACCGCGTGCGTGGGGCCGCAGCATACCGCCGGGGGGTGGGAAAGATCGCCAACAACGAAGTGGGCGAGAGCCCGAGACATGCCAAAACAGCCCTGGGGGAGGGCACCACTGACGTACGGCAGTTGACCGATGCCCAGCTACTCGATCCACGTTTCATGCGCACCGTCGTGACAAAAATGGCCGCCCAGATCGACACGCTCCAGCTCCTCGTCGGCCGCCTGTTCGAGGAACTCGAAGCCGAACGCAGCAGCCACGCGCCGCCCGCGATCCGGCACGCTCTCGCCCGGAGCGGCCGACGGATCCAGCTCGTCACCGTCCACGTCGACGGCGAGGAGATGACCGTCGGGGTCCGGCCGCTCGGCCGAGATGACCCCGCCGAAGCCGACCGGCGCTGGCGGCTCCTCCGTGACCAGTACGGCGGAGGGCGAGACCATTGAGGGACGACTTACCTTGGGAGCTCCGCGAGGAGCCTGACCCGCCATCAGAGGTCGTCGCCCGCTGGGAAGACGGACGACTGGTCATCACGGTCTCCGCCAGCCTGCAAGGGCTTGAACGGGAGGACGCGGTCGACGCCATCCTGCGCCACTACCGGCGGCGCGACTGGAAGGGCATCTTCCCCATCCCGCTTCTGGTCGGCGCGTGGGAGTGGACCCGCGAGCACGAGCGCGCCGCCTCCGCCGCCGCCGGCACCGCGGCGACCGCGATCGTCGGCACGATCGCCCTCGCCATCACCGGCGCCCTGGATCCGGAGGAGCGCCGGCCGTACGCGGCCCCGCCGCCGACCACCATCGTCATGACCGTGGACGGCACCCGCACCGAGCTGTCGGCCACGGCCCGGCCGTCGACGCCGCGCGCGTCCCGGCGGCCCACCGCTCCCCCGGCCGTAGCCGAGCCGCGGCGGCCCGCGGCCACGCCGCCCACCGCGGGCCCGAGCCGGCGGAGCACGACCGAGGCGACCCGGCCGGCCCGCCGCACGCCGCCACCCAGCGCGCGGCCCACCCGGAAACGCCCGGAACCGTCGGCCACCGCACGGGAGCCACGGCGGGAGCGGGAGACGGTGGTCGCCGTGACCGCCCCGCCCCGCCGCTCTGAGCGGCCTACAGTGGACGCGCGCCCAGCGGCCACGACCGCGCCTGCACCCCAGCCGGGGCCGACGGTGGCCGCGGCGGGCTGTGATGGGCTCGTCCACGCCCGCGTGGATCCGCTGCTGGACGTGTGCGTGCGCCTCCGATAGCGACACCCCCAGGAGTTACTTATGCCTCACCTTCGACGCCTTTCCAACGGTCGCTGGCAGGCGACCGTACGGCTCCCGGGTGGCCAGCGGCGCTCGGCCACGCATGCCACCCGCCGAGACGCTGACATGTGGGCGTCCGCCATCCAGACCATGGCGAAGGACCTCGCGTCCAGCGGGCCGGATGTCACCTTCACCTGGAGTCCGGACGGTCTCGACATCCACATCCCCGAAGACCGCCTCACCATGGATATGGCCATGAAGCTCGAGCAGACGTTGAAGCGGATTCTCGGAGCAGGGGAATCCTGATGCCGTACATCCGCCGCCTCCCGAGCGGCCTCTACCAGGCGACCGTGCGCATGCCCAACGGCAAGCGGGTCACCGAGACAAACCGGCTCAAGTCCGTCGTCGACAAGTGGGCCAGGCAGCAGGAGGCCAAGTTCGCGGCCGGCGACGTCCGCGACCCGAACGCCGGCAAGATCAAGGTGTCTGACTGGTACGCCCGCTGGACGAAAGCCCGGCTCGTCGAAGGCCCGACGAAGGCCAAGAACGCCTCCCTGTGGGCGACCCACTGCCAGCCCAAGTGGGGCGACTGGCCCATGCAGGCGGTCCAGCGGGTCGACGCCCAGGCGTGGGTGGGCGAACTGATCGAAACCCGGCGTGTCCGGCACAAAGGCCGCGCGGTCAGCCCATTCGCTGACCAGGACGAGATCCCCACGCTGGCCGCCTCGACCATCCACGACATCGTGTATCTGATGGGATCCATGTATCGGGCCGCGATGAAGGAGAACCCTCCAGTCGTCCTGGTGAACCCGTTCGGCGACCTCGACCTGCCGCGCCGCAACGCCAAGTCGGTCGAGTTCTACGAGAGAGCGGAGGCCCAGGCGCTGTACGCCGCCGTGGAGGAGCTACACGGCCCGGGGTGGCGGACCCTGGTCGAGCTCGGCATGGACGTCGGGCTGCGGCCTGGCGAGCTATACGGGCTGCACGGGCACCGCGTGGACTGGATGCGCGGTCTGCTGGCGGTGGTGGAGGTGCAGACCCGGGAGGGGCTGCGCGCGTACCCGAAGTCGATGAAGTCGAACCGGGTGGTGCCGGTGCCGGCGTTGACGCTGGCGGGGATGAGCCGGCTCATGCAGGGCCGGGGGCGCATGGAGCGGGTGTTCACCGCGCCGGGCGGCGGGCTGATCGACGACGGTAACTTCCGCGATCGGATCTGGTACCCCAGCATCGAGGAGGCGGGGATCCGCCGGTTCCCGCCGAGGATCATGCGGCACACGGCGGCGAGCTGGCTGGTGCAGGATGGCGTGCCCCTTTACGACGTACAGTCGCTGCTGGGACACGAGAGCTTCACCACTACCCAGCGTTACGCGCATCTGGCTCCGGATGCCCACGAGAAGGTCGTCCAGTCGTGGCGGCGGCGTGCGTCAGGCGACGCACGTTAGCGATCTTGACGCACATCCGACGCACGATCATGCAAGAGGCCCTTCCCGGTCTCCCCGGAAAGGGCCCCTGACGTGCGGTGGGCGATACTGGGATCGAACCAGTGACCTCTTCGGTGTGAACGAAGCGCTCTCCCGCTGAGCTAATCGCCCTGCTGTGCGGCCCCTTGCGGCTGCCGACGGGAAAACCATACCGCACTCCGGGACCTCCTGGCGAAGCGGCGGCGCGCCGGGAGGCGGCCAGGGGCGGGGATTCGAGGGAAAGGGGGTGGTTGCCCGTCGCCGGAGCGGGTCGGTGGCATACCATCGACGTGTTCCGGTAGGAGCCGATCGTGATCTTTTCTCCGGAAACGTTCATGAAAGGTTCCACCGGAGCCGGCTGGGGAGCGCGCAAAGCCCTCGCAAATACCAGCCGACTGATGACGTTTGGCCAGATAGATGCCCGAATGTCCAGCTGTGAGGTGCGTTACAGAAGGCCCTGGGAGCGGAATCTTTCCTACAGGTTTCTTCGTTCCGCGTCATAGCTCAGGACGAAGTCCGTCAGAGCAGTGAAAGCCCCGAAGAGGGGACCTACGACAAAAAGGTTTGGCTGACGATGAACAGCACCACCGTCTCCGCCGAGCTTGGCCTTCGGCTTGTGGTCCCCGACCGAACGACCGTCCCCCTGCTCGCCGGCCTCAGCTACACCGCCGACGACCCCTACGCGATCCGCATGGCCTTCCACGTGGGGAACGACGAACCGGTCGAGTGGATCTTCGCCAGGGAGCTGCTGACCGTCGGCATCGTGCGCCGGGTCGGCGACGGGGACGTGCAGGTGTGGCCGGCCCGCTCCGACGGCGAGCGCACGCTGCACATCAGCCTGACCTCCCCCTTCGGCCAGGCGCTGTTCGAGGTGCCGCTGACGCCGCTCACCGAGTTCCTGCACCGCACGTACGAGAAGGTGCCGGCCGGGCGCGAGACCGACTACATGGACCTCGACGCCGAGCTGACCAACATGCTCTGGCCGTCCTGAACCGGCCCCCTCGGCCCTCCCCTCACCCGGCGAGGCTCGGCGACGGCGGAGCGAGGACCTCGGCCACGAAGCGCTCGGCGCTGACGACGTTGCGTCCACCGAGCTGCCGCCCGAGCGGCTGCAGCAGCTCCTCCATCACGGCCCGCCTGCCCTCGTAGGTGCCCGACCACGCGGTACGCCCGATGATCGTCCAGCGGACGTCGTCGGCCAGCGCCTCGACGAACGACCGCCCGTTGCCCTTCGCGGTCTCGGCGAAGACTCCCTGGAGAAACACCTTGTCGTCGGCTGCGGACACTCGGCGGACCTCCTGGTGATGCGGGTGGCGGTCTTCGTCTGCCGGGGAGCGTGAACGCGGCCGGCGGAACGGCTGAAGATCGTGTGATGGCCGTGGCCGACACTGTAGACCCCGGCGGCCGGCCGGTCACCTTCGAGGGTCAGGCCCCGGGCAGCGCCTCCAGCGCCCGCGTCATGCGCGCGATCTCGACGCTCTGGCCCGCGTACACGTCCCGCGCCATGCGCCGCATGCTCACGTCGCGCCCCGCCGCGAGCTGCTCGCGGGCCATCCGCAGGGCGCCCTCGTGGTGCCTGATCATGAGGGTCAGGAACAGGCGGTCGAAGGCGGCGGAGCGGGCGGCGCGCAGGGCGTTCATCTCCTCCAGCGAGGCCATCCCGTAGCCCGCCGGGCCGTGCTCGTGTCCGGCCGGGACGGAGCGGCCGAGGGCGGCGAGCCAGCGGGTCATCACGCTGATCTCGGGCCGCTGGGCCGCGGCGATCTGCGCGGCGAAGCTCCGTACGGTCGCGTCACCCGTGCGCTGCGCCACCAGGGCGGTCATCTCCAGGGCCTGGCGGTGGTGCGGGATCATGCCCTCGGCGAAGCGGACGTCCGCCGCCCCCGGCTCCCGGTCGGCCTGCCCGACCCGCTCCCCCGGCGTCGCCGTACGGGCCGCGGCCCCCGGTTCACCCGGGACGATCACCGGGGCGTCCGTGCCCACGGCCGAGGGCCCCTCCGGCCGCTCGGCGCACGCCGCCACCGCGAATATCGCCATAATTGCGACAAGTACGCGTACGAACCGGGATCGTACTGACATAGCTTCCATACTGGGACACAAGACGAGGGGTACGTGCGTGATCTCTGCCAGGGTTCGGGGGGCGGTGGTGTGCGCGCTGGCCCTGCTCGTGTCCGCGTGCGCGTCGGGATCGGACCCCGGCGGGTCCGCGGCGCGCTCCGGAGGCACCTCACAGGGGTCGGGCGACAACGCCGTGATGACCAGCTCCAACGTCAGACTCGTGGCCAACGTCCCGCGGTCGGCGCCGCTGAACAACGAGATGGACTGGAACACCGACCTGGCCTTCCAGGGAGACTACGCGTTCGTCGGCAACTTCGGCGGGTTCTCCGTCTACGACATCAGCGATCCGGCCAGGCCGAGGACGGTCAGCCAGGTGGCCTGCCCGGCCCAGCAGAACGACGTCTCCGTCTACGGCGACCTGCTGATCCTGTCGGTGGACGAGCCGCGCAGCGACGCGGGCTGCGGCTCCGACGAGGACACGCGCGCCTGGGAGGGGCTGCGCATCTTCGACATCAGCGACAAGGCCCGCCCGACCTACGTCTCGTCCGTGGCGACCGAGTGCGGGTCGCACACGCACACCATGGTGCCGCAGGGCGAGACGCTCTACGTGTACGTCTCCTCCCCCGGCGGTGAGGCCGACTCGGCCACCTGCACGCCGGAGCACCAGGTCATCCAGGTCGTCGAGATCCCGGTCAAGGACCCCCGCTCCGCGCGGGTCGTCGCCAGGCCCAACATCTTCCCCGAACGCCAGAAGGGCAGCGGCGGCTGCCACGACATCACCGCGTACCCGGAGAAGAAGCTCGCCGCCGCCGCCTGCTTCGGCGACGGCGTGCTGCTCGACATCTCCGACCCCGTGAACCCGAAGGTGCTCCAGCAGATCCGCGACGAGACCAACTTCCAGATCTGGCACTCGGCGACGTTCAACAACGACGCCACCAAGGTGGTCTTCAGCGACGAGCTTGGCGGCGGCGGCGCGCCCACCTGCGACAGGGACACCCCCCGGACCAAGGGCGCCAACGCCATCTACGACATCGTCGGCGGCCGGCTGGAGCGGCGCGGCTACTTCAAGATGCCCCGCGAACAGCAGAAGGACGAGAACTGCGTCGCCCACAACGGCTCGCTCGTGCCGGTGCCGGGCAAGGACGTCATGGTGCAGGCGTGGTACCAGGGCGGGGTGTCGATCTGGGACTTCACCGACTCCTCGGCGCCCCGGGAGATCGGCTTCTTCGAGCGCGGGCCGTACCCGGACGGCGGCGACGACCCGGTGGCCGGCTCGTGGTCGGCGTACTACTACAACGGCTACATCTACTCCAGCGACATCCGCGAGGGGCTGGACGTGATCTCCATCGACGACCCGCTGACGGACCCCGCCAAGAAGGTCAGGATGGACGACTTCAACGTGCAGACGCAGAAGTCCTACTGAGCCCGGATCGCGTGGCGCGCCGCTGCGCGCCCGGGCGGCCGATCACGCGGGCCGCCCGGACGCCTGCACCGGCGGACGTCACGGGTCGAGGTCGCCCGCCGAGCGCTCGGCGAAGACCCGCATGGCCTTGGCCGTGATCGGGCCGGGCGCGATCGGCAGCTCGGTGTCGTCGACCAGCCTGATCGGCTGGATGTCGCGGGTGGTGGAGGTCAGGAACGCCTCCTCGGCCTCGTACACGGCCGACAGCGGCACGTCGGTCTCCTCGCCGCCGCACCATTCGAGCACCAGCGCCCGCGTGACGCCCGCCAGGCAGCCGGAGGCGAGGGTCGGGGTGAGCAGGCGGCCGCCGCGGACGATGAAGATGTTGGAGCCGGTGCCCTCGCACAGGTCGCCGGCGATGTTGCCGAAGATCGCCTCGCCGCCGCCGCGGGCCTTGGCGTAGGCCAGCGCCTTGGCGTTGTCGCCGTAGGAGGTGCTCTTGACGCCGGCCAGCGCGCCGCGCTCGTTGCGCGGCCAGGGCACGACGGTGACGTTGGCGGTGACCGGGAACGGCTTCTGCTCGTCCACGATCACCACGGCGGTGGTGCCCTGGTCGCCGCGGTCGGAGCCGAGCGGGCCCGGGCCGCTGGTGTAGGTGATGCGGATGCGGCCCAGCGCCCAGTCGGGGGCGGCGGCCAGGCACTTCGCGACGCCGTCGGCGATGGCCTCGACGTCGGGCTCGGGCAGGTCCATGCGCTGCGCCGAGAGCTTGAGCCGGTCGAGGTGCCGGGTGAGCGCGAACGCGCGGCCGTGGACGATCTTCACGGTCTCGAACACGCCGTCGCCGACCATGAGCCCGTGGTCGAACACCGAGACGGTCGCCCGCTGGGGGTCGATCAGCTCCCCGTTGACCCAGACAGGGATGTTCATCAAGTGCCTCCTGATGATGCCAGTGAGATGAGCCTGGACGCCTTCAGCTCGGTCTCGAGCCACTCACGCCGGGGATCGCTCTCCCAGGTTATGCCCGCGCCCGTGCCGAACCGGATCTCACCCGCGGCGATCCAGAACGTGCGGATGCCGACGGCCAGCGCCGCCCTGCGTCGGTCGGCGTCGACCCAGCCCACCGCCCCACAGTACGGCCCCCGGGGCGCGGGTTCGAGCTGATTGATGATCCTCAGGGCGGACGACTTGGGGGCCCCGGTGACGGAGCCGGGCGGGAACGTGGCCGCGAACAGCTCGGCCCAGCCCGCGCCGGGCCGCAGCCGGGCGCGCACCGTGGAGACCAGGTGGACCAGGCCGGGGTGCTCCTCGACCGCGCACAGCGCCGGGACCTCGACGGAGCCGACGGCGGCGACCCGGCCGAGGTCGTTGCGGACCAGGTCGACGATCATGACGTTCTCGGCGCGGTCCTTGTCGAGCAGGTCGGCGGCGGTGGCGCCGGTGCCCTTGATCGGGCGGGACTCGACGACGTCGCCGTCGCGCGACAGGTAGAGCTCCGGCGAGGCGGACACGACGGTCGCGCCGGGCACGTCGATCACCGCGGCGTACGGGGCCGGGTTGCCGGCGGCGAGCCGGGCGGCCAGGGCCAGCGGGTCGGCGTCGGACGGCACGGGCGCGCTCAGCACCCGGCACAGGTTGGCCTGGTAGACCTCGCCCCGCTCGATGTGGTCGCGGATCGTCTGGACGCCGCACTCGTAGGCGGCCTGGTCGAGGGAGCTGTGCCAGCGGCCGGGCGGTGGACCGTGCCAGGGGCGGCGGGGGCGGGGCAGCGGAGCGGGACGCACCCGGTCGAAGCGGGCGCAGGTCACCTTCCCCTCGTAGTCGGCGACGACCGCCCACCAGCCGTCGCCGTCGAGGGCGGCGAGGTCGGTGGTCAGGTCGCGCAAACCGGTGGCGAGGAGACCGCCTACGTGGGCGAAGGCGTCGTGCACGGCTCCCATTGTCCCAGCAGCCGGAGGAACTCCAGCGCGGCGGGCAGCGGGTTGGCGGGCACGACCGCGTAGACCTTGCGGGCGGGGGCCGTGCCGCGCAGCGGGCGCAGCACGATCGAGGGCGGCACGCCCCGGGCGGCCAGCTCGGGGACCAGCGTGATGCCGAGCCCGGCGGCGACGAACCCGAACTTGCCCGTCCACTCGGCCACGCGCAGGCCGCCGCGCGGGGTGAAGCCGGCGGCGGCGCACGCGGCGGTCAGCAGCGTCGGCTGGCCGCGCGGGGCGGCCTCGATCCACGCCTCGCCCGCCAGCTCGCGCAGGTCCACGGAGTCCTCGCGGGCCAGCGGGTGCTCGCGGGGCAGGGCGACGAGCAGAGGGTCCTCCCGCAGCAGCACGGCCCGCCCGGCGCCGTCCTCCGCGTCTCCGCGCCGCCGGGCCGCGTCTCGGGCCGTGTCGGGGGCCGTGTCTCGGGCCGTGTCGCGGGCCGCCTCTCGGGCCGGGTCTCGGGCCGCGTCTCGGGCCGGGGCTTCCGGAACGCGGCCTGGCGGGGCGACGTCCTCGGGGACGAGGTCTTCCGGGGCGTACGCGCGGAGTGTGAAGCCGGCGGGCAGGCCGGCCGGGTAGTCGCTGATGACCGCGATGTCCAGCGACCCGGCCTGGAGGCGCTCGACGAGCCGGGAGGTCAGCCCCTCGATCACGCGCGGCTCGACGCGGGGCCGGACGCGCGCGAAGTGCCGCAGCGTGCCGGGCACCAGGTCCACGTTGGCGGTGGCGAACGCGCCCACGCGCAGGGTGCCGCCGTTGCCGCCGTGGATCGCCGACAGTTCCTCGCCCGCGCGTTCGAGCCGGTCGAGGACGGCGACGGCGTGGCGGTGCAGCGCCCGGCCCGCCGGGGTCAGCCGCACGCCGCGGGCCAGCCGTTCGAACAGCGGCCCTCCGGCGGCGCGCTCCAGCGCGGCGACCCGGCGGGAGACCGCCGACTGGGTGTAGCCGAGCAGCTCGGCCGCGGCGGTGATCGAGCCGTTGCGGGCCACCTCGTCGAACAGCCGGAGGGTGGCGGTGTCCAAGGTATTCGCGTCAGTCATGGCTGCCATGCAATCTAGTCGCTGGTGGAATCTCTCGTGGCGCGGTTCACTGATCCACATGACCGCATTCGACGGAAATATCTTTGGGAAGATCACTTTTCTTGGACAGGGACGGATGGGCGTCCCCATGGCGCGTCGCCTCGCGGACGCCGGCCACCCGGTGACGGTGTGGCGGCGGGGCACGGGCGTGACGGCGGCCGAGGCCGCCGAGGGCGCCGAGCTGGTCGTCACGATGCTGCGCGACCCGGCCGCGGTCCGCGAGGTGCTGGCGGCGGCGCTGCCCGGCCTGGCCCCCGGGGCGACGGTGGTGGAGATGTCGACGATCGGGCCGGAGGCGGTGCGGGAGCTGCGGGCGCTGTTGCCGGCGTCCGCCGGGCTCGTGGACGCGCCCGTGCTGGGCAGCGTCGGACCGGCTGCGGAGGGCACGCTGACCGTCCTGGCCGGCGGGCTGGACGGGCTCGACGCGCCGGTCGCGGCGAAGGTCCGGCAGGTGCTGTCGGTGTTCGGCGCCGTGCGGGAGGCCGGGCCGCTGGGCGCGGGCGCCGCGCTGAAGGTCGCCGTCATGAGCGCGATCGTCCCGGCGCAGGTGCTGATCGCCGAGACGTTCGCGTACGGGGCGGCGCACGGCGTGCCGCGCGAGACGCTGGCCGACGTGCTCGCGGTCACCCCGCTCGGAGCGATGGCGGAGCGGCTGCGCGTGCCCGCGACGGAGACCCGGTACGCCCTCGGGCTGGCGGCCAAGGACCTGGGCCTCGCGGCGTGGCCGGAGGCGACGCTGGCCACCGCCGCCCGCCGGCGGCTCCAGGAGGCGGAGGCCGCCGGGCTGGGCGGGCGCGACCTCACGGCGATCGCCACCCACCTCGCCGCCACGCCGCACGCGGCGTCGCCGGAGGCCGGGGACGGCGCGCCGAGGGGGCGCGCGCCGAGGGCCGTGCCGCTGAACCCGCCGACCGTCCCGGCCACGAACGGCATGTACTCCCACGCCGTCCGGGCCGGCGACACGCTCTACGTCTCGGGGCAGGCCGCCTTCGACGAGCAGAACCGCGTGGTCGGCGAGGGCGACATGACCGCCCAGGCCGAGCACGTCTTCCGGAACCTGGAGCGCATCCTGGCCGACCAGGGGGCGACGTTCGAGGACGTCACGTTCATCCGGACGTACCTGACGGACATGGACCTGCGGATGGAGTACGGCGCGGTGCGGCGCAAGTACATCACCGGGACGCCGCCCGCGAGCACGACCGTCGAGGTGCCCCGGCTGTTCATGCCGGGGCTGCTGCTGGAGGTGGACGTCATCGCCGCCCTGCCCTGATCGGCCCCATTGGGCGCCGCCCCCGGCGGCGCCCTCCGGCTCAGTCGAGCGGGCCCGTGACCGCCTCCACGGCGGCGATCAGGGAGCCGTCGGCCACCAGGCGGACCGCCGCGTCGATCTCCGGCGCCAGGAACCGGTCGGGACCCGGGCCCGGCACGGTCTCGCGCAGCGCCTTGACCACGGCCGCCGTGGCCGGGGCGGGGGTCAGCGGGGCGCGCAGGTCGAGCGCGCGGGCGGCGGTCAGCACCTCGATCGCCAGCACGCGCGTCAGGCCGTCGACGGACCGGCGGAGCTTGCGCGCCGCCGACCAGCCCATCGAGACGTGGTCCTCCTGCATGGCCGAGCTGGGGATCGAGTCGACGCTGGCCGGCGCGGCCAGCCGCTTGAGCTCGGAGACGATGGCCGCCTGGGTGTACTGGGCGATCATGTGGCCGGAGTCGACGCCGGGGTCGTCGGCCAGGAACGCGGGCAGCCCGTGGTTGCGGGCCACGTCGAGGAAGCGGTCCGTGCGGCGTTCGGACATGGAGGCGAGGTCGGCGGCGACGATGGCCAGGAAGTCCAGCGCGTACGCGACGGGGGCGCCGTGGAAGTTGCCGTTGGACTCGACCCGGCCGTCGGCGAGCACGGCCGGGTTGTCGACGGCGCTGGCCAGCTCCCAGGTGGCGACGTTGGAGGCGTGGGCGATCGTGTCGCGGGCCGCGCCGGCGACCTGGGGGGCGCAGCGCAGGGAGTAGGCGTCCTGCACGCGGGTGCACGCGTTGGGGTCGCGGTGGCTCTCCATGATGGCCGAGCCGGCCAGGACCCGCGTCATGTTGGCCGCGGCGCGGGCCTGGCCCGGGTGCGGGCGCAGCGCCTGGAGCTCGGGGGCGAAGACGCGGTCGGTGCCGAGCAGCGCCTCGACGCTCATCGCGGCGCTGACGTCGGCGGTCCTGACCAGGCGGGTGAGGTCGTCGATGGCCATGATCAGCATGCCGAGCATGCCGTCCGTGCCGTTGATGAGCGCGAGCCCCTCCTTGGCGGCCAGCTCGACGGGCTCCAGGCCGGCCTGCTTGAGCGCCTCGGCGGCCGAGGTGAGCCGGCCGTCGGCGTCGCGGACCGGGCCCTCCCCCATGAGGGCCAGCGCCACGTGGGCCAGCGGGGCCAGGTCGCCGGAGCAGCCGAGGCTGCCGTACTCGTGCACGACCGGCGTGATGCCCGCGCTGATGAGCCCGGCCAGGGTCTTGGCGGTCGTCGGCCGGATGCCGGTGTGCCCGGTGGCCAGCGTGTGCAGGCGCAGCAGCATGAGCGCGCGCACGACCTCGGTCTCCACCTCGGGGCCGCTGCCGGCCGCGTGGGAGCGGACCAGCGAGCGCTGGAGCTGGGCGCGCAGCGCCGGGTCGATGTGCCGGGTGGCGAGCGCGCCGAAGCCGGTCGACACGCCATAGGCGGGGACAGGGCTCTCGGCCAGCTCGTCCACCCGCTGCCGCGCCGCCGCGATCGCCGCCACGGCGTCGTCGGTGAGCTGGACCGCGGCGCCGAGCCGGGCCACCCGGATGACGTCGTCGAAGGTGAGGGGTTCAGGGCCGACGTTCACGACTCCGTTGTCGCGCATGGTGTTCTCTCTCGTTCAGGTAACCGGCGTATGCGATGTTAGCTCCTTACCGGAGAACAGTGCCGCCAGCCCCTCCCTGCCCGCTTCCGTGACGTTCACCGCCCGGGGGACGGGTCCTCTGGCGTACCAGCCGCGTTCGAACAGCACCGCGGTGATCGCCGCACCGAGCGCGCCGCCGAGGTGGGCCCGCCGTTCGGTCCAGTCGAGACATTCCGGGGCGAAGCGGCGCCTGGCCCGGCGCGCCCCTTCGACGTCCACGCCCAGGCCGCCGAGCAGGCGCTCCCCCTCCGGGGTCACCTCCTCCCCCGCGAGGCAGCCGGTCTCGCGCAGCCGGTCGAACAGGCCGACCCCGGCGCGCCCGGCCAGGTGGTCGTAGCAGGTGCGGGCCTCCTCCAGCATGCGCGCCTGCCGCGACTGGCGCAGCGACCGCACGGGCGGGCGGCCGCCGACCCTGGCCAGCACCTCCAGCACCTCGGCGATCTCGTGCCCGGCCAGCCGGTAGTAGCGGTGGCGGCCCTGCTGGACGACGGCGACGAGACCGCCGTCCAGCAGGCGGGACAGGTGCGCGCTCGCGGTCGCGGCGCTCACCCCCGCCATCCGGGCCAGCTCGCCGGCGGCCAGCGCCTGGCCGCCCAGCAGGGACGTGAGGATGGCGGCCCGGGTGGGGTCCGCGATGAGCGCCGCCACGGGCGCGATGTCGGCGTCGGCCGCGACGTGCTCCACTGCTGCCATGCCTCCGACCCTAGCCGGAGCACGTTTCGCCGCACGTCGAAGGATGCGGGCGCCGGCCGGGCCTCCTCGGCGGGCACCCCTCTGCCCGGCGGGCACGCCTCTCCTCGGCAGGCACGCTTCTCCTCGGCAGGCACGTTTCCCCTCGGCGGGCACGCTTCTCTGCGGGCACGCTTCTCCTCTGCGGGCACGCTTCGACGGCCGTTTGAGCGCCCGCGGTGCACGATCGACGCCATGACCGACAACCCCGCGCTCCTCGTGGCCGGCTCCGTGGACCGATGCCTCGCCCTCGCCGAGACCTGGCTCGCCTGGGACGGCCGTCCCGTCCTGACCGACGGCGCCAACCTGTGGACCCCCGCCAAGGCGGCCCGCCGCATCCAGGACCACCTGATCGACCACCTCGCCGAGGTGGAGGCGCTGCTCGCCGGCGCCACGCCCGCGCCCGACGCCTGGCACGGCCGGATGGTGACGCTGGACGCCGACTGGGCCCGCTTCACCGAGCTGGACCTCGCCGAGGCGCGCTCCCGCTGGCCCCGCCTCGCCCAGTCGTACGTCAACCGCTACGCGACCGTCCCCGACGCCTGGGACGTCCCCCGCGACCCCAACTGGACGCTGCGCCAGATCGCCGAGCACGTCGCCGGCGTCGACTGGTACGCGGAGCAGGTCGGCGACCTCCGGTTTGGGGACTCGGCCAGGATTCGCTAGAGTTCTCTCGTCACCGCAACACAGCGACGGCGACGCGGAAGTGGCTCAGTGGTAGAGCATCACCTTGCCAAGGTGAGGGTCGCGGGTTCGAATCCCGTCTTCCGCTCGGAGCTTCCGGCTCGGTGGAGTGGCCGAGAGGCGAGGCAGCGGCCTGCAAAGCCGTCTACACGGGTTCAAATCCCGTCTCCACCTCGGCAACGGACGATTAGCTCAGCGGGAGAGCGCTTCCCTGACACGGAAGAGGTCACTGGTTCAATCCCAGTATCGTCCACCACACCTCACCCCAGGTCATCCGACCTGGGGTTTCGTGTTTCTCAGAGCCTCGGCTGTCTCGCGGCGGGGTGCGGCGTCTCCGGCCCTCCGTGGCGTGGCGTGACGTGTCCGGGCGGGGCGCCGCCGGGCTCGGCCGCCCCGAAAATGCGATGGGAATCTGTCGGCGGCGGGTGATAGAAAGCAGGTTCGATACCCATCCGCCTGCCGCCTCGGGGAGCTTGGCCGTGACCTCCATCAGCACGCCGGAGTTCTCCGTCTCCGGCCCGCGCCACGACCGTCGCGGCCCCGTCCGCTGGCTGTGGTCCCACCTGCGCCGCCAGCCCCTGCACCTCGCCGGCTTCCTCGGCGGGTCGCTGGTCATGGTGGTGCTCAACGCGACCGTGCCGTCCCTGACCGGCGACGCGTTCGACGCCGTGCTGGGCGAGCGGGGCGAGCCCGCGGAGGCGCTGCGGCTGATCGCGCTGGCGCTGGGCGCGATCGTGCTGGCGCGCGGGGTGTTCGACCTGGTCGCCCGGATGTCGAGCGAGGTGCTGGCCAAGCGGCTCGAACGCGACGCCCGCGACGAGCTCTACGTGAGCCTGCTGGGCAAGAGCCAGACGTTCCACAACCGGCAGCGGGTGGGCGACCTCATGGCCCGCGCGGCCAACGACATCCGGCAGCTCTCCACCATGGTCACCCCGGGCCTCGACCTCATCGTCGACTCCGGGCTCACCGGCATCGTGCCGCTGTTCTTCATCGGGGCGGTCAACCCGCGGCTGCTGCTCGTGCCGGGGATCTTCGCCGTGGTGTTCGTGGCGGCGCTCTGGCACTACATGCGGCGGCTCAACCCCGTGGCGACCCGCATGCGCGAGGAGTTCGGCGACCTCAACGCCACGCTCAGCCAGGCGGTGCGGGGCATCGAGGTGATCAAGGTGACGGCGCAGGAGGAGCAGGAGCGCCGGCGCTTCCGTTCGTACGCGCGCCGCTACCGCGACTCCTTCGCCCACAACGGCCTGGTGCAGGCCCGCTACCTGCCGACGCTGCTGTTCGCGTGCGCGATGGCGGGGGCGCTGTGGCACGGCCTGGCCCTGCACGGCTCCGGGGTGATCAGCACCGGCGACCTGGTCGCGTTCATGGGGCTCATGGCCATGCTCGGCTTCCCCACGCAGATCTCGATCTTCACGTTCTCGCTGGTGCAGATCGGCATCGTCTCCTCGCGCCGGATCCTCGACATCATGACGTCCGAGAGCGAGCTGGCGCAGCGCGCCGACGGCCACACCGCGCCGATCAGCGGCGAGATCGTCTTCGAGGACGTCACCTTCGGCTACGGCGAGGGCGAGCCGGCGCTGCGGGGCGTGTCGTTCACCGTGCGGCCGGGCGAGACCGTGGCCGTCGTCGGCGAGACGGGCTCCGGCAAGAGCACGCTCACCAAGCTCGTCCCCCGCATCTACGACGTCACCGCGGGCCGCATCCTCATCGACGGGGTCGACGTCCGCGACTGGGACCTCGACTCGCTGCGCTCCCAGATCTCCACGATCGAGCAGGACATCGTGCTGTTCTCGCGGTCGGTGGCCGAGAACATCGCCTTCAGCCTGGGCCAGCGGGCCGACCGCGAGGCCGTGGTGCGGGCGGCGGAGGACGCGCAGGCGGCCGAGTTCATCGGCGAGCTGTCCGACGGCTACGACACGGTCATCGGCGAGCGGGGCGTCACGCTGTCGGGCGGGCAGCGCCAGCGGCTGGCCATCGCGCGGGCCCTGCTGACCGACCCGGCGATCCTCGTCCTGGACGACTCGACGAGCGCCATCGACTCCGCCACCGAGGACAGGATCCAGCAGGCTATCGGCCGCATCCAGGAGGGGCGCACCACGCTGCTCATCACGCACCGTCTGTCCCAGATCCGCTGGGCCGACAAGGTGCTGCTGCTGCGACGCGGCGAGCTGGCCGACTACGGCACGCACGACGAGCTGATCGCCCGCAGCCGCCTCTACCGGCGGATCTTCTCCCACTACGACGAGGTCGACCTGGACGACGCCCGCGACGCCCTCACCGACGACCGCCAGGCGCTGGGCGACGACGACCGGGACGCGCTTGACGACGGTCAGGACGCACTCGGCGTGGGCCGGAACGGGATCGGCGTCCCAACGAACCGTGACCGTGGCGGCCTCGACGGCGGCGAGGACGGGGATCCACGAGACGGGGATCTACGAGACGGGGACCCGCAGGACGAGGAGCCCCGAGCCGTAGACCCGCGAACCGTAGACCCGCGAGACGCGGATCCACGGGACGCGGATCTGGAGGAGGCGGGTCAGGCGATGGCGGCCGGCGAGCAGGGAGGGGTGCGCTGATGGGCTTCATCATGGACGGCCTCGACGCCGAGGACTACGACCGCACGTACGGCGACCGCGAGCTGCTGCGCCGCATCCTGTCGTACTTCCGGCCGAAGCTCGGGGCGATGGTGCTGGTCGCCACCATGATCGTGCTGGGCTCCGCGAGCCAGGCCGCCATGCCGCTGGTGGCGAGCTGGGGCCTCGACGAGATCCAGAACGGCACCATCGCCGAGACCGGCTGGCGGCTCACGCTCGGCCTGCTGCTGGCGGGCGGGCTCGGCTGGGTGTTCAACTTCGTCCGCCAGTGGCAGAGCTCGCGGATCACCGGCGACGTCGTGCTGCGCCTGCGTGAGGACGCGTTCGACGCGGTGCTCCAGCGCGACCTGTCCTTCTACGACGAGACGCCGTCGGGCCGGATCGTCAGCCGGGTGACCTCCGACACCGACGACTTCGCCACGGTCTCCACGCTGACGATGGACCTGATCAGCCAGATCCTCATGGTGGGGCTGGTGACGGTGCTGCTGTTCCTGCGCAGCGTCGAGCTGGCGCTGCTGACGCTGCTCGTGGTGCCCGTCGTGGTGGGCATCGCGCTGCTGTTCCGGCGGATCGCCCGGACCAGCACGCGCCGGGCGCAGCGGTCGCTGAGCCGCGTCAACGCCAACCTGCAGGAGACCATGGGCGGCATCGCCGTGGCCAAGAACTTCCGGCAGGAGCGGCAGGTCTACGACGAGTTCCAGCCGATCAACCAGCAGAGCTACAAGGTGACGCTGGGACAGGGGTTCGTGTTCTCGTCGATCTTCCCGGTGCTGTTCCTGGTGGCGGGGCTGGCGACGGTCGCCCTGACGCAGCTGGGCGGCACGGCCGTGCTCGGCGGGCGGCTGTCGGCGGGCGACTGGTACCTGTTCCTGCAGGGGGTCGCGCTGTTCTGGTTCCCGCTGACGTCCATCGCCGCGTTCTGGTCGCAGTTCCAGCAGGGGCTCTCGGCGTCGGAGCGGGTGTTCGCGCTCATCGACGCGCCACCGCGGGTGGTGCAGAGCGACTCCCGCGACGTCGGCCGGGTGGCGGGACGCATCGAGTTCGACCGGGTCACCTTCGGCTACGACCCGGCCGCCCCGGTGCTGCGCGACTTCGACCTGGTCATTGAGGCGGGCGAGACGGTGGCGCTGGTCGGCCACACGGGCGCCGGCAAGTCCACGCTGAGCAAGCTGATCACCCGGTTCTACGAGTTCCAGGAGGGCCGCCTGCTGGTCGACGGCCACGACATCCGCACGCTGGAGCTCGGCGCGTACCGCAGGCAGATCGGCGCGGTGCCGCAGGCGCCGTTCCTGTTCAGCGGCACGGTGGCCGACAACATCCGCTACCCGAGGCCCGAGGCGACCGACGAGGAGGTGCTGGCCGCCGCGACGGCGGTCGGCGGCGGCGACTGGATCGAGGCCCTGCCCCACGGGCTGGCCACGGACGTGGGCGAGCACGGGCGGGCGCTGTCCATGGGCCAGCGGCAGCTCGTGGCGCTGGCCCGGCTGCTGGTGCAGGACCCGGCGATCGTGGTGCTGGACGAGGCCACGGCCAGCGTCGACCCGCTCACGGAGGCGCAGATCCAGGAGGGCCTCGACGTGGTGCTGGCCGGCCGTACGTCGATCGTCATCGCGCACCGGCTGTCCACGATCGAGCACGTCGACCGGATCATCGTCCTCGACCACGGCCGGATCGTCGAGGAGGGCGACCACGCGACGCTGCTGGCGCGCGGGGGGCGGTACTGCGAGGTGTACAACACCTACTTCCGCCACCAGTCGCCGCACTACCGGGCGGGCACGGGGTTCGTCCCGGTCGCGGCCCAGGCCTGAGCGCAGCACGGGAGGGGCATAGGGGCAAGGTCTTCGCAAGAGGGCGCGCTTCGCGCGTTGGACGTAAGGGCAAGGTCTTCACAAGAGGGCGCGCTTCGCGCGTTGGACGTAAGGGCAAGGTCTTCACAAGAAGGTCTTCACAAGGAGGCGCGCTTCGCGCGTTGGCGTTCAGGCGTGCTCCCCAGGGGGCTTCGCCCCCTTCGACCCCCAGGCGGGGGCCTGCCGGCCCCCGCACCCCCGCGACGCCGGCCGGTGAACCACGGACCAGGAGCGACCCAGAATCCCTGCGAGGCGTACGACGATCTGTCACATGATCGGTGAAATACCGCTGCGCGCCCCATTCGATCGAGACGTCCCGGGTCAGAATGCGTCCTGCGCGCCCCGCCCGATCCAGACGTCGCGGGCCAGAATGCGTCCTGCGCGCCCCGTTCGATCGAGACGTCGCAGGTCAGAGCGTCTCGGCGGCTGGGATGTCGTGGAAGAGCAGGATGTGAGCAGCGGCCACCGTCCGGGAAGGGCTGTCATCGTCCTGCCACGCGGGCTGGGATCGGGTCACTCGTCCGGGAGAGCCGGGCCGGCCACTCCGTCCGAGGGCTGCGCCGGCCACTCGTCCGGGAGAGTTGGGCGGGGATCACTCCTCCGGAAGGCTGGGCCGGTCACTCGTCCGGCTTGAAGGTGAAGGACGCGGGGGCCTTGAACGACGGGTCCGGCTTGCCGTACACGAGGGAGATCTGCTCGTGCGCCTTGACCACGATGGCGGCGGGGTCGCCCGTGACCGGGACGCCGTTCACCTCGGCGGTCAGGGTGCGGCCGGCGCCGGCCTTGAGGGAGCCGATCTGGCTCGCCGACAGCGTGACGCCCCACTGCTTGAAGAGCTGGCCGAGGGTGAAGACCTCGCCCTTGGTGTGCGGCTCGACGTGGATGACGCCCCGGTCGTCGTGGGTGTGCAGGGGCGACATCTCCTCGTCCACGATGCCGATGTCGGCCGGCACCTCGACCTTGTCGCCGTCCACGAAGACGCTGAGGTGGGCGTGGTAGTGCTCGGCGTGGCCCATCGGGCCGTGGGTCAGACCGGCGGCCCGGATGCCGGGCAGCGGGTCGGCGGGGATGGGCCAGGGCGGCGTGCCGCCGTCCGCGGGGCGGGGGCCGTGGGCGCCGACGTACTGGAAGACGGCGACGCCGCCGGCGGCCAGCGCGACGGCGGCCAGGGCGGCGACCAGGACGCGGGCGCCGCGGCGGCGGTGGGCGGCGCCCGCGTCCTGGTCGCCGGTGGGCGCGGTGAGGTCGGGGTGAGGTTCGGGGGCGGTCTCGGGGGGTTCGGCGAGCCGCTGCTGCTGGTGAATCGCCTCGGGTGACATGGGCCCATGATGAGCGAGAAGACCGGTCACGGGGATGGGCTGCGCACAGGCCGGATCCGGCCGTATTTACCTGCCACCGGCAGGGGGTCGCGCCGCCTTCCTGAATCGGTCGGGGACATGGGGCATGGCCTGGGGACAGGGGCATACAACACTGCCTATGCCAGGGTTGCACTCTCCTGCCGTACCAGGCCGGGACAAGGTTCGCGGGACTGTTTGCGCCGGGGATGGGCCCCTGCCGATCCAGAGGGTCATGAACCGGGCACCCCTGTGTCGGGTTCCGCACCACGACCCCTACTGATCCCGAAGCCCGGGCATGCGCGCGTGCCCCTGCACCAACGCTTGGGCATGGGGGCCTGCTGTCCTTGTGCCAAGGCTGGGCAGGCGCCTGCTGCCCCTCGGCCAGAGTGGGGCGGCCGGCCCGCTGTTCCTGTGCCAAGGCGGGGCATGTGGGTCTGCTGCCGCTGGGCCAGAGCGGGGCGGGGCGGGCCTGGCTCCTCCCCTGGGGCTTTAGTGTCTGTGGGGTGGAAAGGCTGGGATGATCGGGGGGAGCGGGTGGTATCCCGCGCGAACGGAGCCCGGATGAAAGTGATCGTCTTCGGTGCGACCGGCATGGTCGGGCAGGGCGTGCTGCGGGAGTGCCTGCTCGACGACCGGGTGGAGGCCGTGCTCACGGTGGGCCGGACACCCACCGGTCGTTCGCACCCGAAGCTGCGCGAGGTCGTGCACGCCGATCTGCTGGACCTCACGCCGATCGAGGGCGAGTTGGCCGGCCATGACGCGTGCTTCTTCTGCCTCGGCGTCTCCTCGGCGGGCATGGGTGAGGACGAGTACCGGCATGTCACGTACGGGTACACGCTGGCCGCCGGCACCACGCTGGCGCGGCTCAATCCCGGCTCGACGTTCGTGTACGTGTCGGGAGCGGGCACCGACGCGGGCGGACGGGCGATGTGGGCGCGGGTGAAGGGGGCCACCGAGGAGGCGCTGCTGGAGCTGCCGCTGGAGGCGTACATGTTCCGGCCCGGCTACATCCAGCCGGTCCATGGGGCGACGTCGCGGACGCGGTGGTATCGGCTGGCGTACGTGGTGACGGCGCCGCTGTACCCGATTCTGAGGCGGGTGTTCGCGACGAGTGTGACGACGACGGAACGGATCGGCCAGGCCATGATCACGGTGGCGGAGCACGGCGCCCCTGAGCGGATCCTCGACCCGGCGGCGATCAACGCGCTGGCGGCGGCCCGCGCCTAGCCTGACGTGAGCCCGCGCCCGCCTGACTTCAGCGCCCGCGCCTAGCCGGCTCTCGTCTCCCCTGTTGCTCTGCTGCCTTCTGCGTCTTCCCTGCGCTCGGGGACCCTCCTCAGAAGGTGCTCGGCGTTGACCCGCCTCCCCCACGCAGCCGTCTCAGGCCCCACACGCGCACGGCGCCCCCGGCTCACGATCATGGTGGAATAAGCCGGGGCGCCGTTGCGCTGAGGTAGCTGTTCAAGTTTCAACTGTCATTGGTGGTGACTAAGATGCAGTTCGGCGTCTTCAGCGTCGGCGACGTGACCATGGACCCGACCACGGGCCGCACCCCGACCGAGGGTGAGCGCATCAAGGCGATGGTGGCCATCGCCCTGAAGGCCGAGGAGGTCGGCCTGGACGTGTTCGCGACCGGCGAGCACCACAACCCGCCGTTCGTGCCGTCCTCGCCGACCACGATGCTCGGCTACATCGCGGCGCGGACCGAGCGGCTCGTGCTGTCCACGGCCACGACGCTGATCACGACCAACGACCCGGTCAAGATCGCCGAGGACTTCGCCATGCTGCAGCACCTGGCCGACGGCCGGGTGGACCTCATGCTGGGCCGCGGCAACACCGGCCCGGTCTACCCGTGGTTCGGCCAGGACATCCGCCAGGGCATCCCGCTGGCCATCGAGAACTACGCGCTGCTGCACAAGCTCTGGCGCGAGGACGTGGTGGACTGGGAGGGCCGTTTCCGCACGCCGCTGCAGGGCTTCACCTCCACGCCGCGCCCGCTCGACGGGGTGCCGCCGTTCGTGTGGCACGGCTCGATCCGCAGCCCGGAGATCGCCGAGCAGGCCGCCTACTACGGCGACGGCTTCTTCGCCAACAACATCTTCTGGCCGAAGGAGCACTTCATCCGCCTGATCACCCTCTACCGGCAGCGCTACGCCCACTACGGCCACGGCACGCCGGAGCAGGCGATCGTGGGCCTCGGCGGGCAGGTGTTCATGCGCAAGAACTCCCAGGACGCGGTCCGCGAGTTCCGCCCGTACTTCGACAACGCCCCGGTGTACGGGCACGGGCCGTCGCTGGAGGACTTCATGGCCGAGACGCCGCTCACGGTCGGCAGCCCGCAGCAGGTCATCGACCGCACGCTGACCTTCCGCGAGTACTTCGGCGACTACCAGCGCCAGCTGTTCCTCATGGACCACGCCGGGCTGCCGCTGAAGACCGTCCTGGAGCAGCTCGACATCCTCGGTGAGGAGGTCGTGCCGGTGCTGCGCCGCGAGCTGGCCAAGGACCGCCCGGCGCAGGTGCCCGACGCGCCCACCCACGCCTCGCTGACGGCGGCGGCGGCCACGGCGACCGCGACCGCGACCGCGGCGGCGGCCGAGACCTCCCCCACCGTCTGACCGCCACCGTCCGACCGCCATCGTCTGACCGGATCGTCCGAACACCCCCCAGACCCCCCGACGACACCGAACAGGAGTGTGACCATGAAGCTCGTCGCCGTCTCGGCCGGGCTCAGCGAGCCGTCCTCGACCCGGCTGCTGGCCGACCGCCTGCTGGAGGCCGCCCGCCGCCACCTGGAGACCGATGACGGCCGGGAGCCGGTGGAGGTGCGCGTGGTGGAGCTGCGCGACCTGGCCGTGGACGTCGCCAACGCCTTCGTCACCGGTTTCCCCGGCGCCCGGCTGCGCGCGGCCATCGAGGCCGTCACCCAGGCCGACGGGCTCGTCGCGGTCACGCCCGTGTTCACCGCCTCCTACAGCGGCCTGTTCAAGTCGTTCTTCGACGTCGTCGAGCCGGACGCGCTGGCGGGCAAGCCGGTGCTGATCGCCGCCACGGGCGGCACGGCCCGGCACTCGCTGGCGCTGGAGCACGCGATGCGGCCCCTGTTCGCGTACCTGCGGGCCGTCGTGGTGCCGACGGCCGTCTACGCCGCCTCGGAGGACTGGGGCGGCGGGGGCGACGCGTTCACCGACGGGCTGGGCGAGCGGATCGGGCGCGCGGCCGGCGAGCTGGCCGCGCTCGTGTCCGGACGTCCCTGCCGGACTCCGGAGAAGCCCCCGGAGAAGGCCGCCGGAGAGGTCGAGGAGGTCGTCCCGTTCGAGCAGCAGCTCGCGGCGCTGCGCCCCTGACCGGACATACGCGGATTCCACCGGATTCGGCATTTCGCTTGACTCCTGTGAGTCCAGTTCGTTAGGAAGGCTTCCTAACGAACCTCGGCTCACAGGAGCTCATGTGTTAACCACTCTCCTCGCCCCCGTCCTGGCGCCCGTGCTCGCGCTGTCCCTGCAGGCGCCCGTCGATCTCACCGATCCGCACAAGAAGGACATCGCCATGCAGCTGGTGTCCAGCGCGGAGAACTCCTCGCTCGACTGGAAGGCCCAGTACGGC
Source organism: Nonomuraea roseoviolacea subsp. carminata (assembly GCF_024172185.1). Lineage (GTDB taxonomy): Bacteria > Actinomycetota > Actinomycetes > Streptosporangiales > Streptosporangiaceae > Nonomuraea > Nonomuraea roseoviolacea. The sequence continues at coordinate 7,230,519 of NZ_JAMZEC010000001.1, read as the reverse complement.
TACATCGAGGACATCGACGACGGCCGCGGCTACACCGGCGGCATCATCGGCTTCTGCTCCGGCACCCACGACATGCTCCAGCTCGTCGAGCTCTACACCGAGCGCAAGCCCGGCAACGTCCTCGCCAAGTACCTCCCCGCGCTGCGCAAGGTCGACGGCAGCGACTCCCACAAGGGCCTCGACCCGAACTTCACCAAGGACTGGAAGACCGCGGCCAAGGACGCCGTCTTCCAGCAGGCCCAGAACGACGAGCGCGACCGCGTCTACTTCGACCCCGCCGTCAAGCAGGCCAAGAGCGACGGCCTGCGGGCGCTCGGCCAGTTCGCCTACTACGACGCCATCGTCATGCACGGGCCGGGCGACGACAAGGTGAGCTTCGGCGGCATCCGGAAGTCGGCCATGGCCAAGGCCAAGACCCCCGCGCAGGGCGGCGACGAGACGGCGTACCTCAACGCGTTCCTGGACGCCCGCAAGGCGGCCATGAAGGCTGAGGAGGCCCACGAGGACACCAGCCGCGTGGACACCGAGCAGCGGGTCTTCCTCAAGAAGGGCAACCTCGACCTCGACCCGCCGCTCACCTGGAAGGTGTACGGCGACAGCTACACGATCAAGAAGTGACCGGCCCGCCCGGCCGTCCCCCTCGCGCGGCCGGGCGCCCGGCGTTTCCTCATGAGCAGCAGCACGGCGTCGAGGAGGGCCGGCCCGCCCGCTGCACAGGCACCCGCCAGGAATCAGACGGGGCTCAGATCTGCACCAGCTCCACGTCCAGCAGGTCCGCCAGCGCCTTCAGCTCGCCGATCCGGTGACCGGTGCCGAGGGCCCAGTGGTGGGAGATGCCGGAGGCGCTCCAGGCGTCCGTCCACTCCCCCGGGTCGCGGCCGAAGTCCACCCGCGACGTCGTGTTGCCGATCTTCAGGTGCGGGCCGTCCACGGTCACGCCCTCGGAGGCGACGAACGCGAAGCGCCCGTCGCGCCGCTGGATGAGCCCGAACGCCGTCACCGGCCCGTGCGCCACGTCGAACTCGACCGAGACGCCCCAGCCGCGCTTGCCGTGGAAGACGCCGAGGCCGCGTAGCAGCGGGCGGCGGGCGCTGATGGCCAGGTGGGCGGGCCCGTCGTGGCCCATCTCGACGTGGCCGCGCAGGAAGTCCAGGGCCTGCAGCTCGGTGAACGAGCCGCCCGCGCCGAGCCGGTCCATGATCAGCATGGCGAGGGAGGTGCGCAGCTCGTACTCGCCGGCGGCCGGGACGCCGCGGGCCGTGAGCAGCGACGCGCCGAGGATCATGCCGGCGCCGAGCCGCTCGTGGATCTCGCCGTCGAGCCCGCGGTGGTAGTAGGCGAGGCTGTCCAGGTCGAAGTCCTCGACCAGCCGGTCGAGGCCGAGGGAGACGCGGGCGGCCCACTCGAAGTCCTCGGGCACGACCGTGTCGGCCAGCTCGAACACCTCGCGGGCCAGCCCGATGCGCTCCTTGACCTCGGCGTCGCCCACCTTCTCCACGCGGACGCGCAGGTCGTCGAACTCCAGGACCTCGACGTGGCCGCCGAAGTTGACCGGCACGAGCGTGAGGTCGGTGGAGACGTCCAGCATGCCCGGGTAGAGGTGGCCCATCAGCCCGTGGCGGCCCTTGCGCAGGGCGGCGCGCACGCCGGCGGCCTTGACCCATCGCTCGATACGCTCCCAGGCGCGCGGGTCCTCCAGGTAGCCGGACACGGACCGGAACGGGATGCCGGCGCGCGTGAACGTGTTGGCCATCTCCGGCAGCGGGCAGGCGCCGCAGTAGGCCAGCCACTGGCCGGTGTCGAAGGTGTCGTGGTCCATGGACTCGGTGGGCTGCAGGTTGATGAGCAGCACCGGCGCGCCGCTGCGCTGCGCGATCGGCAGCAGCATGGTGGCGGTCATGTAGGTGGTGAGGAAGCCGACGATGAGGTCGCAGCCGGCCTCGCGCAGCCGTTCGGCGGCGACCGCGCCCTCCTGGGCGTCGGAGATGAAGCCGACGTCCACCACCTCGCAGCCGAGCTCCCCCATCCGCTCCGACACGCGCGCGGACGACCGCTTGAGCTGGGGAAGCAGGTCGGGGAACTGCGGCCAGTACGCGCCGAGCCCGCCGGCGACGAGCCCGACCTTGGTCCGGGGTGCGGTTGTCCTTTCGAGCGGCATCGTTGCCTCCTGAGGTTTGGAGCCGGTTCTCGGGGTAGCAGGGGTGCGGGGACAGAGGGAAGACGGTGCCGCCGGCGGAGGATGACCGCCGGCGGCACCGCGCGTCTCCAGGGAGACGAGGACGGCTACGCGCGTCACCAGGGAGACGAGGACGGCTAGCGGAGGAACGCGGCCGCCACGCCGGCGTCGACCGGGATGTGCAGGCCGGTGGTCTGCGCCAGGTCCCCGCCGGTGAGCGCGAAGACGGCCGCCGCCACGTGCTCGGGCAGCACCTCCCGCTTGAGCAGCGTCCGCTGGGCGTAGAACTCGCCGAGCCGCTCCTCCTCCACCCCGTACACGGCCGCGCGGTTGGCGCCCCAGCCGGAGGCGAAGATGCCGGAGCCGCGCACGACGCCGTCGGGGTTGATGCCGTTCACGCGCACGCCGTGCTGGCCGAGCTCGGCGGCGAGCAGCCGCACCTGGTGCGCCTGGTCGGCCTTGGCGGCGCCGTAGGCGACGTTGTTGGGCCCGGCGAAGACGGCGTTCTTCGAGGAGATGTAGACGATGTCACCGCCCATGCCCTGGTCGACGAGCACGCGGGCGGCCTCGCGGGAGACGAGGAACGAGCCGCGGGCCATGACGTCGTGCTGGAGGTCCCAGTCGGCGAGCGTGGTCTCCAGCAGGGAGCGCGACAGCGACAGGCCAGCGTTGTTGACGACCAGGTCGACGCCGCCGAAGGCGAGGACCGCCTGCCGTACGGCCTCGGCGACCTGCTCCTCGGAGGTGACGTCGGCCTCGGCGGCGATCGCCACGTCCTCGGGGCGCAGCGCCTTGGCGCCGAGCTCGGCGGCGACCTTGCCGGCGGCGGCCACGTCGCGGTCGGCGACGACCACGCACGCGCCCTCGGCGGCCAGGCGGCGCGCGGTGGCGGCGCCGATGCCGGAGCCGCCGCCGGTGACCAGGGCGATCCGGCCGGCCAGCGGCTTGGGCGCGGGCATGCGCCGCAGCTTGGCCTCCTCCAGCTCCCAGTACTCGATGCGGAACTTCTCCGACTCGTCGATCGGCTGGTAGCGGGACAGGGCCTCGGCGCCGCGCATCACGTTGATCGCGTTGACGTAGAACTCGCCGGCCACGCGCGCGGTCTGCTTGTCCTTGCCGAAGCTGAACATGCCGACGCCGGGCACCAGCACGATCGCCGGGTCCGCGCCGCGCATGGGCGGCGAGTCGGGGGTGGCGTGGCGGGCGTAGTAGGCGGCGTACTCCTCGCGGTAGGCGGCGTGCAGCTCGCGCAGGCGGGCCACGGCCTCCTCCAGCGGGACGTCCGGCGCGAGGTCGAGCACGAGCGGCGCGACCTTGGTGCGCAGGAAGTGGTCCGGGCAGGACGTGCCGAGCGCGGCGAGTCTCGGGTGCTCGGCGCGGGCGAGGAAGTCGAGCACCTCGGGCGAGTCGGTGTAGTGGCCGACCTGGCGGGCGTCCGTGCTGGCCAGCCCGCGGACCACCGGGAACAGCTCGGCGGCGCGGCGGCGGCGGGCGTCCTCGGACAGCGGCTCGTGGATCACGGGGCCGAACGGGTCGGGGCGGCCGTGCTCGGCGATGTACCGCTCGGCGGTGCGGATGATCTCCAGGGAGTTGGCCTGGCACTCGTCGCTGGTGGCGCCCCAGGCGGTGATGCCGTGCCCGCCGAGGACGCAGCCGATGGCCCGCGGGTTGGCCTCCTTGACGGCGGCGATGTCGAGGCCGAGCTGGAAGCCGGGCCGCCGCCACGGCACCCACACGACCCGGTCGCCGAAGATCCGCGTGGTCAGCTCGGGGCCGTCGGCGGCGGTGGCGATCGCGATGCCGGAGTCGGGGTGCAGGTGGTCGACGTGGGCGGCGTCCACGAGGCCGTGCATGGCGGTGTCGATGGACGGCGCGGCGCCGCCCTTGCCGTGCAGGCAGTAGTCGAACGCGGCGACCATCTCGTCCTCGCGCTCCGGCCCCGGGTAGACGCCGGTCAGCGCGCGCAGCCGGTCGAGCCGCAGCACGGCGAGGCCGGCGGCGGTGAGGGTGCCGAGGTCGCCCCCGGACCCCTTCACCCACATCAGCTCGACCGGCTCGCCCGTCACCGGGTCGGTCTGGCTGCCCTTGGCGGAGGCGTTGCCCCCGGCGTAGTTGGTGTTGCGCGGGTCGGCGCCCAGCGCGTGTGCTCGTTCGAGCAGTTCCCGTACGGCCTGCATCAGGCTCCCCACCCTGCCTGCGCGCCGCCGACCCTCTCGGCGGCGATCTTCTCGAAGTAGCCGGACCTGGCGTAGGCGGCCATGGGGTCCGGGTCCAGCCCCATCTCCTCGCGCAGCTCGGCGAGCAGGGGGCGGACGTCGGTGTTGTAGGCGTCCATGAGCGCGGCGTTGGCGCCGAGCACGTCGCCCCCGCGCTGGGCGGCGGCCAGCGCGTCACGGTCCACGAGGAGGGCCTTGGCGGTCGCCTCCTGCACGTTCATGACCGACCGGATCTGGCCGGGGATCTTGGGCTCGATGTTGTGGCACTGGTCGAGCATGAACGCGGTCTCGCCGGTGTAGCCGCCGCCGCGGATCACCTCGTACATGATCCGGAAGAGCTGGAACGGGTCGGCGGCGCCCACCATGAGGTCGTCGTCGGCGTAGAAGCGGGAGTTGAAGTCGAAGCCGCCGAGCTTCCCCTCGCGCAGCAGGAACGCCACGATGAACTCGATGTTGGTGCCGGGCGCGTGGTGGCCGGTGTCGACGACGACCTGCGCCTTCGGGCCAAGCTTGAGGCAGTGGGCGTACGCGGCGCCCCAGTCGGGCAGGTCGGTCATGTAGAAGGCCGGCTCGAACAGCTTGTACTCCAGCAGGAAGCGCTGCCCCTCGCCGAGCCGCTCGTAGACGGCGGCCAGGGCCTCGGCCAGGCGGTCCTGGCGGGCGCGGATGTCGTCCTGGCCGGGGTAGTTGGTGCCGTCGGAGAACCACAGCTTGAGCGTGTCGGACCCGGTCTGGTCCATGATGTCCACGCACTCCAGCAGGTGGCCCAGCGCCTTCCGGCGCACCGCCGGGTCGGGGTGGGTGACGCTGCCCAGCTTGTAGTCGTCGTCCTGGAAGACGTTGGAGTTGACGGCGCCGATGGCCACGCCCAGGTCGGCGGCGTGCCGGGCGAGGTCGGCGTAGTCGTCGACCTTGTCCCAGGGGATGTGCAGGGCCACGGTCGGCGCGACGCCGGTGTGGAGGTGCACCTGCGCGGCGTCCGCCAGCTTCTCGTACGGGTCGCGCGGCACGCCCTGCTGGGCGAACACCTTGAACCTGGTGCCGGAGTTGCCGTACGCCCAGGACGGCGTCTCGATGCGCTGCCGGCGCAGCTCTTCCTTGATCAATGCCTTCCCCGATTCACTCTGTCCTGACTCAGTCAAGGTGGAACACTTCCTCCAGCGGCGCGAACGCCTCGTCCGCCCGGCCCGTCTCGAAGAACGGCGCCATCTCGGCCTGCCACCTGTCGTTGACGTCCGTCTCGGCCATCCGCTTGCGGGCGGCCTCGAAGTCGTCGGTCTCCAGGTAGCCGACGAGTAGGCCGTCCTCGCGCAGGAACAACGAGTAGTTGCCCCACCCGGCCGTCCGCAGGGCGTCGAGCATGTCCGGCCACACGGCCCGGTGCCGCTCGCGGTACTCGTCGAGACGGTCCTCGCGCACCCTCAGCAGGAAGCACACGCGCTGCATGCCGCCCTCCCTCGCCTTCACATCGCTGGGTCTTGTCGTGGTGAGGTCCCCGCCGGACGGCGGGGACCGGGTCGAGCGGTCCTGGCTGGAGCCCCTAGAAGTCGAACTGGTCGATGTTGGCGGCGTCGAAGGTGAACGGCGGGCCGAGGATGACCTCGCCGTTCGCGCCGATCGTGCGCTCGCCGAGCTTGCCGGCCTTGAACGTCTCGCCCTGGGCGCCGGTGATCTGGCCGGAGACCAGGGCCGCCGCCGCGTAGGAGGCGAGGTAGCCGAGGTCCTTGGGGTTCCACAGGGCGAACTTCTCGACCGTGCCGTCCTTGACGAACTGCCGCATCTGGTTCGGGGTGCCGAGGCCGGTCAGCGTGATCCTGCCCTTGTACTTGGAGCCGGAGATGTAGCGGGCCGCGGCCGAGACGCCGACGGTGGTGGGCGAGATGATGCCCTTGAGGTTCGGGTACGCCTGGAGCAGGCCCTGGGTCTCGGTGAACGACTTCTGGTCGTCGTCGTCGCCGTAGGCCACCTTGACGAGCTTCATGTCCTTGTAGTCGGGCTTGGTCAGCTCGTCCTTCATGTAGGTGATCCAGGTGTTCTGGTTCGTGGCGTTGGCCGTGGCCGACAGGATGGCGATCTCGCCCTTCCTACCGATCAGGTCGGCGAGGAGCCGGACCTGGCTGCGGCCGACCTCCTCGGAGCTGGCCTGGTTGATGAACAGGTCGCGGCACTCGGGGGCGGCGTCGGAGTCGTACGAGACGATCTTGATGCCCTTGGCGCGGGCCTGCTGGAGGGGGCCGCACACGGCGTTGGCGTCGTTGGCGGCGATGAGGATCGCGTCGTGGCCCTGCTGGGTCAGGGTGTTGATGTAGGAGATCTGGGAGGAGGCGGACGCGTCGGACGGTCCGACCTCCTTGGCCTCGCCCTTGAACTCCTTGGCGGCCTCGATGCCGGCGTTGTCGACGATGGTCTCGTACGGGTTGTTGATCTGCTTGGGGAGGAAGGCCAGCTTCAGGCCCTCCTTGAGGGGGGCGTTCGGGTCGGCCTTGGCGGCGGCCGAGGAGGCGGCGGGGGCCGGCGCGGGGGCGGAGGTGACGCTCGACTTGGTGGTGCCGCCGCACGCGGCGACGGCCAGCGCCAGCAGGGTTGCGGCGGCGGTGAGGCGCATCGGGGTCATGGGGTTCCTTTCAGGGCGGGCCTGACCACGGAGACGAGGCGGGGGGTGAGCACCGACACGATGAGGAGGAGCCCGGTGACGATCGACTGGATCTCGGTGGAGACGTCGCCGAGCATGAGCAGGTTGCGCAGGAGCCCGATGAGCAGAACGCCGGCGATGACGCCGCCGAGGGTGCCCTTGCCCCCGTCGAAGTCGACGCCGCCGAGCAGCACGGCGGCGATGACGGCCAGCTCGACGCCGAGGCCGTTGTCGGCGCGGGCCGAGCCGTAGCGCAGGGTGAAGACCACCCCGGCGAACGCGGCGACGGTGCCGGACAGCACGAACAGCAGCAGCTTGATCCGCTTGACCCGGATGCCGGCGAAGAACGCGGCCTGCTCCTGGGCGCCGATGGCGTACAGGGCGCGGCCGAAGCCGGTGGCGTGCAGGACGACGCCGGTGACGGCGGCCAGCAGCACGAACAGGGCGACGGGGTACGGCACGGGCGTGCCGGGCACGTCGCCCACGGCGAGCGCGGTGTAGGCGGGCGGGAACTGGGCGACGGCCTGGTCGCCGAGCACCACGTACGCCAGGCCCCGGTAGAGGGCCAGCGTGCCGATCGTGACGGCGAGCGACGGCAGGCCGAGCCGGGTCACGAGCAGCCCGTTGACCAGGCCGCACACCGCGCCGACGAGCACGACCAGCGGGATGATCGTCTCGATGGCCAGGCCGCCGTCCCACAGGGCGCCGACCAGCGCGCTGGACAGGCCCAGCACGGACGCGACCGACAGGTCCACCTCGGCCGCCACCACGAGCAGGGTCATGGCCAGCGCGATGAGCGCGATCTCGCCGAGGTCGCCCAGCGCGAACGACAGGTTGCCGGTGGTTGCGAAGCCGGGCACGGTCAGCGAGCCCGTGGCGAACACCGCGACCAGCAGCGCGCCGACCAGCACGTCCCAGCGCAGCACCCGGGTCATCGGCGGCCTCCCTTCCGCAGCAGGCGGGCGACCCGGACCGCGAGCACCCGGTCGACGCTGATGGCCAGCAGCAGCAGCGCGCCGGTGATGGCCTGCTGCCAGAACGGGTTGACCCGGAGCACGACCAGCGCGCTGCCGATCGTGGTCAGCAGCAGCGCGCCGAGCGCGGCGCCGTACACGCTGCCGACCCCTCCGGTGATGGCCACGCCGCCGACGACGACGGCGCTGACCACGAGCAGCTCCCAGCCGTTGGCCGAGTCGCCGACCACCGTGCCGAACCGGGCCAGCCACAGCACCCCGGCGAGCCCGGCCAGGCCCCCGCTGAGCAGGTAGGCGGCGAGGACGCGCCGCCGCACCGGCACGCCGGCCAGGCGGGCCGCCTCGGGGCTGGAGCCGATCGCGTAGAACTCCCGGCCGCTCGGGTAGGCGCGCAGGTACGCCCCCACCGCGAGCATGACCGCCAGCGTGACGAGCGGCAGGTACGGCACGCCGAGCACCGCCCCGTTACCCAGGGCGAGCAGCGCGGGCGGCAGGTCCACGGCGTTGATCTGCCTGCCGTGGGCGATGTAGTGGTCGAGGCCCTGGATGACGTACAGCGTGCCGAGCGTGACGACGAGGGCGGGCACCCGGCAGAAGCTCACCAGCAGGCCGTTGACCAGGCCGCAGGCGGCGCCGATGGCGACGCCGAGCAGCACGGCGGGCACGAGGCCGGCGCCGCGGGCCAGCACGTCGCCGGTGACGAACGCGACCAGCCCGACCACGGAGCCCACCGACAGGTCGATGTTGCGGGTGATCACCACGACCGACTGGCCGACGGCCAGCAGGGCGAGGATCGCGGTGTTGAGCAGGATGTCCTCGACGCCCTGGCCGGACAGGAAGTTGCCGTTGACCCCGGCGGTCACGGCGACGAGCACGGCCAGGGCGGCGAGCAGGCTCAGCTCGCGGGCGCGGAAGACGAGGTCCACCAGGGCGCGGGCGCCGCGCGCCCCGACCTCCCGGCCCGGCGGCGCGGCGGTCGCGGTCATGCCACTCCCCTCGTGGCGGCGGTCGCGGTCATGCGGCCCCCCTCACGGCGGTCCTCCTCGCGGCGGTCATGCGGCCCTCCTCGTGGCGGCGTGCATCACGCTCTCCTCGGTGGCCTCGGCGCGCGGGATCTCGGCGGTCAGCCGGCCCTCGCGCATGACGAGCACCCGGTCGGCCATGCCGAGCACCTCGGGCAGGTCGGAGGAGATCATCAGGACGGCGATGCCCTGCCCGGCCAGCTCCGACAGCAGCCGGTGGACCTCCGCCTTGGTGCCCACGTCGATGCCGCGCGTCGGCTCGTCCACGACGAGCACGGACGGCTCCGTGGCCAGCCACTTGGCGAGCACGACCTTCTGCTGGTTGCCGCCGGACAGCACGCCGACGCCGTCGCCGAGCCGGGCGAACTTCAGCCGCAGCCGCGCCGCCCAGTCCGCCGCCCGGTCGCGCTCGGCCCGCCGCGAGATGGTCACGCCGCGCCGCAGGGAGCGCAGGCCGGTCAGGCCGATGTTGCGCTCGATCGACATCTCCATGACCAGGCCCTGCTGGCGGCGGTCCTCGGGGACGAGGGCGAGGCCGGCGCCCATGGCGGCGGTGGGGCTGCCGGGCGGCAGGTCGCGGCCGGCCACGGTGACGGTCCCGGCGTCCCACCGGTCGATGCCGAAGATCGCGCGGGCGACCTCGCTGCGGCCGGCGCCGACCAGCCCGGCCAGGGCGACGATCTCGCCGCGGCGCACCTCGAAGGAGACGTCGGTGAAGACGCCCTCGCGGGTCAGCCGCTCGACCCTGAGCGCGACGTCGCCGAGGGCCGCGTCCTGCTTGGGGTAGAGCGCGCCGAGGTCGCGGCCCACCATGCGGCGCACCAGGTCGTCGTGGGTGAGTCCGGCGACGGGCTCGCTGGCGATCCCCTGGCCGTCCCGCAGGGTGGTGACGCGCTGGCAGAGGGCGAAGATCTCGTCGAGCCGGTGGGAGATGAACAGGACCGCGCAGCCGTGCTCGCGCAGCGCCTCGACCACGGAGAACAGCCGGGCCGTCTCGGCACCGGACAGCGCGGCGGTCGGCTCGTCCATGACCAGGACGCGGGCGTCGCGGGAGAGCGCCTTGGCGATCTCGACGAGCTGCTGGTCGGCGATGGACAGGCCGCGCGTGGGGCGGCCGGGGTCGAGGTCGACGCCGAGGCGGCCGAACAGCTCGCGGGTGGCCGCGCGCATGGCGGCGCGGTCGATGCGGCCGAGCGAGCGCCGGGGCTGGCGGCCCATGAAGATGTTCTCGGCGACGGACAGGTCGGGGAAGAGGGTGGGCTCCTGGTAGATGACGGCGACGCCGGCCCGCTGGGCGTCGGCGGGGCCGGTGAAGACGACGGGCTCGCCGTCGAGCAGGATCATGCCCTGGTCGGGGCGGTGGACCCCGGCGAGCGTCTTGACGAGCGTGGACTTGCCCGCGCCGTTCTCGCCGGCGAGGGCGTGGGCCTCTCCCGCGTACAGCTCGATGGAGACGTCCCGCAGCGCCCGGACGGCGCCGAAGGACTTGCTGACGCCGGCGAGCGCGAGCGTGGGGTGAGCGCTCATACAGCCTCCGCGCGACAAACGTTTTAACACGATGTTCCCGGAATCTAGGCGTTGCGCCTGCGAGCGTCAATGGGCATGCTCCGCTATGGCGCCATTGTGATTGATACGTTTTAATCGGGCCATGCGATTCACCGCTGTGGACCTGGGCGCGTCGAGCGGGCGCGTGATGATCGCCGACATCACCCCCGGCGCGATCGAGCTCACCGAGGCGCACCGCTTCCCCAACCGGCCCGTACGGGTCGCCGGGACCCTGCACTGGGACATCCTCGCCCTCCACCAGGGCGTGCTCGACGGCCTGCGCAAGGCGGGCCCCGCCGAGTCGGCCGGCATCGACTCCTGGGCCGTGGACTACGGCCTGTTCGACGCCGCGGGCCGCCTGATCGGCAACCCGGTCCACTACCGCGACTCGCGCACGGCGGACATCACCGAGCGGATCGACCCGTACGAGGTGACGGGGCTGCAGTTCCTGCCGTTCACCACCGTGAACCAGCTCCTGCGCGAGCGGCTCGACGGCGCCGAGACCCTGCTGATGATCCCGGACCTGATCGGCTACTGGCTGACCGGCCGGATCGGCGCCGAGCGCACCAACGCCTCCACCACCGGCCTGTACGACGTGACCCGCCGCGACTGGGCGTGGGACCTCGTCGACCGGCTCGGCCTGCCCCGCCGGATCCTGCCGCCCATCACCGACGCCGCGTCCGGCCCCGTGCGCGACGACGTGGCCGCCGAGCTGGGCTACTCCACCGTCGTCACCCAGGTCGCCTCGCACGACACCGCCTCCGCCGTGGTCGCCGTGCCCGCCGCGGGCCCGCACTTCGCCTACATCTCGTGCGGCACCTGGTCGCTGGTCGGCGTCGAGCTGCCCGAGCCCGTGCTCACCGAGGAGAGCCGCCTGGCCAACTTCACCAACGAGACCGGCGTGGACGGCACCGTCCGCTACCTGCGCAACGTCATGGGCCTGTGGATCCTGCAGGAGTGCCTGCGCGTCTGGGACCACCCCGACCTGGAGGCGCTGCTGGCCGAGGCCGGGAAGGTCCGCGTCGAGGCGGTCATCGACCCGGACGACCCGTCGTTCCTGCCGCCGGGCGACATGCCGGCCCGCATCGGCGCCTACTGCGCGCGCACGGGGCAGCGACCGCCGGAGGGAAGGGCGCAGGCCGTACGATGCATCCTGCAGAGCCTCGCCCTCGCCTACGGCAGGGCCGTCGACGACGCGGCCCGCCTCAGCGGGCGGCCCGTCGAGGTCGTCCACCTGGTCGGCGGCGGCTCGCGCAACGCGTTGCTGTGCCGGCTCACCGCCGAGGCGACGGGGCTGCCGGTGGTGGCGGGCCCGGTCGAGGCGGCCGCCCTCGGCAACGCGCTGGTGCAGGCGCGGGCCCGCGGCCTGGTCGGCGACCTGGCCGAGATGCGGGATCTGGTACGGCGGAGCGCGGACGTGCGCACCTACGAGCCCCGGGGGCGTGAATGGCCACAGTGAGCATCAAGGACGTCGCGGCCCGGGCGGGCGTGTCGCCCGGCACGGTGTCCAACGTGCTCAACCGGCCCGAGAAGGTCGCGGGCGGCACCCGCGTGCGGGTCGAGGCCGCCATCCGGGAGCTGGGATTCGTCCGGCACGGCTCGGCGTCCACGCTGCGGGCCGGTCACAGCCGCACGATCGGGCTGTCGGTGATCGACATCGGCAACCCGTTCTTCACCGACGTCGCCGCCGGCGTGGAGGACATGGCCAGCGAGCGCGGCTACGCGGTCATCCTCGGCAACTCCTCGGGCAGCCGGCTGAAGGAGGAGCGCAACCTGCTGGTCTTCGCCGAGCAGCGGGTGCGCGGCGTGCTCATCACGCCGTCCGACGAGGACCCGGGCCGGCTGGAACGGCTGCGCGAGCGGGACATCGCCGTCGTGCTCGTCGACCACCCGGCCGAGCGCTCCAGCCAGTGCGCGGTCGCGGTCAACGACGTGACCGGCGGCGCCATGGCGGTCGGCCACCTGCTGCGCGGCGGGGCCGGGCGCATCGGCTACGTGACCGGGCCCGCGGCCATCCGGCAGTGCCAGGACCGGCGGCGCGGCGCCGAGCAGGCCCTCGCCGCGGCCGGGCGCGACCCGGCGGAGCTGCGCGAGATCGCGATGCCGGCGATGACCGCCAAGGCCGGCCAGCAGGCGGCCGAGAAGCTGCTGGCCGACGACGCCCTGCCCGACGCGGTGTTCTGCGCCAACGACCTGCTGGCGCTCGGCATGCTGCGGGGGCTGCTCCAGGCGGGGGTGCGGGTGCCGGACGACGTGTCGCTGATCGGGTACGACGACATCGACTTCGCCTCGGCCTCGACCGTGTCGCTGTCGTCGATCCGCCAGCCCACCTACCAGCTCGGCCGGGTGGCCACGGAGCTGCTGCTGGACGAGTGCGACAACCCCGACACGCACGCGCACCAGCAGATCATGTTCCAGCCGGATCTCGTGGTGCGGGAATCCACGCGGTAGGTTGGAGCCCTGACCAGATGACGGGGGTTGGGGCGTCATGTCCAACGGTGTGCGTCATGTGCTCGGAGTGGTCGCGGGGATCGTCCTGCCGCCGTTGATCGCCGTGATGCTCATGTACGGCGTCACCGAGGTCAACCGCAGCTTCCACAACTTCGTGATCTCCTGGACCGGCCTGGCCCTGATCGCCGCCGCCGGCGCGCTGGTGGCCGTCCTCGCCGCCTCGCGGATGTCGCCCATCGCCTCGTTGCTCGGCGGGATCATGTTCGTCGTGCTGGGCGTGCTGCCGTTCATCGAGATCATGTCGGGGCCGGTCGTGCCGGACGCCCTCATCCCGGGCTGGGTGCGCAACGGCTATCTCACGCTGGGGCTGACGGGGGTGTTCCTGCTCCTCGGGTTCGTGCTGCTGGTCTCGTCGGCGTTCCCCTCGCGCTGGCGGGGGCCGCGGCCGGCGGCGCTGACGCCGGGGTACGGGCCGCGGGGACAGGTCTCGCAGGGGCAGGGCTCGCCGGATCACGGTGCGCCGCAGTACGGGGCGTCGCAGGGGTACGGGGGCTCGTCGTCCTCCTACGGCTCGTCGCCTTCGTACGGGTCGGCGCCGTCGTACGGGTCGTCGCCTTCGTACGGACAGGGGCAGGTGCCCGACGACACGACGCGGCCGATGCACCGCGACTGACCCGCCCGACGTCACCCGCCTGACGGTGATCCGCCGCCCGGTCCGGCGGGGCGGGCTGGCAGAATGCCGCCCATGCGCGACATGGAGATCGGCGGCTTCCTCGACCGGCTGGCCGCCCGCGAACCCGCGCCGGGCGGCGGCGCCACCGCGGCCCTGCACGCGGCGCAGGCGGCGGCCCTGCTCGGCATGGTGGCCCGGTACACCACCGGCGACCGGTACGCCGGGCACGCCGAGACCGTCGCCGCGGTGACCGCCGAGACCGACACGCTGCGCGAGCGGGCCCTGGACCTCGCCGCCGAGGACGCGGCGGCCTTCACGGCCGTGACGCAGGCGTACCGGCTGCCCAAGGGCGAGGAGCGGAGCGCGGCCATCGCCGCCGCCCTGGCCGGCGCGGCCGAGCCGCCCGCCCGGGTCGCCGGGACGGCCGCGCGCCTGGTGGAGCTCTGCGAGACGCTGCTGCCGATCGGCAACCCCAACGTCGTCACCGACGTGGCCGCCGCCGCGGAGGCGGCCCGGGCCGCGCTGACCACGGCGCGGGTCAACGTCGAGGTCAACATGGGCGGCATCCGGGACGAGCGGGTGCTGGAGGGGCTGCGCGAGCGGCTGGCGGGCGTGGACGACGCCGTCGCCCGGGCCGAGCGGGTGACGGCGGCCGTGCGGAAGGGGCTGGCCCGATGACTGATTCTCTCGGGGTGGAGCTGCGCGGCCGGGAGACCGCCGCGGCGATCAAGGAGGAGATCGCCGGGCTGGTGCGGTCCTCCGGGACGACGCCGCGCCTGGCCGTCGTCGTCGCCACCGGCGACGAGGCGACCCTGTGGTACGTGCGCTCCATCGCCAAGGCCGCCGCCGGAGCGGGCGTCGCCTGCGACATCGTGGATCTGGGCCCGGCCGCCCAGGCGGAGGGCATCCGGGCCACGCTCGAACGGCTCAGCGCCGACCCCGGGGTGCACGGCGTCATGCTGCAGACCCCGCTGCCCGAGGGCGTGTCCGCGCAGGAACTGGCCGCCTCGATCGACCCGGCCAAGGACGTCGACGGCGCCAACCCGCTGTCGCTCGGCCGGCTGGCCGCCGGCCTGCCCGCGTTCGCGCCGGCCACGGCCGCCGCGGTGATGGCGCTGCTCGACCGGCACGGCGTCACCCTGAAGGGCGCCCGGGCGGTCGTGGTCGGCCGGTCCACCGTCGTGGGCAAGCCGCTGGCGCACCTGCTGCTCGACCGGCACGCCACCGTGACCGTCTGCCACTCCCGCACCCGCGACCTGGCCGCGGTGACCTCCACCGCCGAGGTGCTGGTCGCGGCCGTGGGCCGGGCCGGGCTGATCGGCGCGGAGCACGTGGCGCCCGGGGCGGTCGTGATCGACGTCGGCACCAACCCGACGGCCGACGGCGGCCTGACCGGCGACGTCGACTTCGACGCGGTCATCGGCCGGGCCGGGGCGCTCACGCCGGTGCCCGGCGGGGTGGGGCCGGTGACGACGGCCCTGCTGCTGCGCCACACCGTCACCGCGGCCGGGCTGACGTGACCGTTCCCTCCTCGACGACGACCCCCCGCACCCGCCGGAAGGTGAAGACGCCTGATGCGTGACGTCCTGATCGTGCAGAACAGCAGGAGCGGCGGCCCCGGCCGGCTCGGCGGCTGGCTGGAGGACATGGGGCTGCGGCTCGACGTCGTCCACGCCTACGACGGCGCGCCCGTGCCCGCGGAGCTGCGCCACGACGCGATGATCATGATGGGTGGCGGCTACCTGCCCGGCGAGGACGACCGGGCGCCGTGGCTGGCGCCCACGCGCGGGCTGGTGGCCGAGGCCGTGGCCGGTCAGGTGCCGTACCTCGGCATCTGCCTGGGCGGGCAGATGCTCGCCGAGGTGGCGGGCGGCGAGGTGACCGGCGACGCGGGCGCCCCGGAGAACGGCAGCGTCCCCGTCACGCTGCGGCCCGAGACGGCGAGCGACCCGCTGTTCCACGGGCTGCCGCCGGTGGTGCCCGCCATCGAGCACCACGTGGACGCGATCACCGCCCTGCCGCCGGACGCGGTCTGGCTCGCCGAGACCGAACGCTGCCCGTACCAGGCGTTCCGCGTGGGCGGGCGGGCGTGGGGCGTGCAGTTCCACCCCGAGGTGCTGCCGGAGCGCATCCGGGCGTGGGAGGTGGACGGCTTCGACCCCGACGAGGTGTACGCGGGGGCGGTGGCCGACGAGCCGATCTCCACGCCGATCTGGCGCGAGGTCGCCACCCGCTTCGCCAAGCTCGTCGCCGAACGCGGCTGACCACCTGAGGAGGCGCGCACCTCGTGGCCGGACGAGGCCCGCCGCCTCAGGAGGCGCACACCTCGTAGCCGGACGAGGCCCGCCGCCTCAGGAGGCGTACGCCTCGTGGCCGGGCGAGGCTCGCCGCCTCAGGAGGCGTACGCCTCGTAGCCGAGCTTGGCGGCGACGGCGAGGCCGCAGACGGCGGCCAGGTAGCGCAGGCCCTGCCCCGGCAGCCGCCGGGCGATCTTCGGCCCGATCCACCCGCCGAGCAGGAACCCGGCCGCGAGCGGCCCCACCGCCACCCAGTCCACGGGCCCGAACAGCGCGAACCCGATCGCCGCGACCGCGTTGGCCAGCCCGGACACCACGTTCTTGACCGCGTTCGTCCGGGCGGGCGCCTGGTCGAGCATCGCCGACAGCACCGCGAACAGGAGGATGCCGCCCGCCGCGCCGAAGTAGCCGATGTAGACGGCCACGACGAACAGCGCGACCCGGGCGAGCACGCCGTGCTCCTCGTGCTTGCGCGCCGACGGCGGCCGCACGAGCAGCAGCGAGGCCCCGGCGATGAGCCACGGCGCGATCAGCTCGAACGTCCGCGACGGCGTGAGCAGCAGCAGCGCCGCGCCGGCCGCGCCGCCGAGCGCGGCGATCCAGCCGAGCCGGAGCACCCGCGCGCCCTGCCCGGCCAGCTCGGGCCGCGAGCCGGCCGCCGCGCCGAGGCCGGTGAACAGCAGGGCGACCGTGTTGGTGACGTTGGCGGTGAGCGGCGGCAGGCCGAAGGCCAGCAGCGAGGGATAGGACACGATCGAGGCGAGGCTGACCACGGTGCTGACGACCCCGGCCGCCACCCCGACGCCGAGAAGTCCCAGCACGTCTCCCACGATCACCTGGACATGCTAAGGGCCGTCCGTTCTGTCCCTGTGCGTGGGGCTACATTGATCATGTGCGCGTGAACCAGCTTCACCCGTGGCCGGCCACCGTCGAGGAGGCACAGGCCATCCAGGACCGGCTGCGCCCGCGGGTCGAGCTCACCGGGCCGGCCTCGTTCGGCGTGGTGGCGGGCCTGGACGTCCACTACCACGGTGACGACCGGGTGCGGGCGGCCGTGGTCGTGCTCGACGCCGCCACGCTGGAGGTGGTGGAGCGGGTGACCGCCGAGGGCGAGGCCCGGTTCCCGTACGTGCCGGGGCTGTTCGCGTTCCGGGAGCTGCCCGCGCTGGTCGAGGCCCTGGAACGGCTGCGGATCACGCCGGAGCTGCTGGTGTGCGACGGGTACGGGGTGGCGCACCCCCGGGGGTTCGGCCTGGCCTGCCACCTCGGGGTGCTGACGGGACTTCCGGCGATGGGGGTGGGCAAGACGCCGTTCGTCGGCGACCACGCGCCTCCGGAGCCGGGGCGCGGATCGTGGACGCCGATCACGCTGGACGGGCGGACGGTGGGCCGGGCGGTCCGCACCCGGGAGGGGGTCAAGCCGGTGTACGTCTCCCCCGGCCACCGCCTCTCCCTGGAGACGGCCACGGAGCAGGTGCTGCGCCTGACGCCCCGTTACCGGCTCCCGGAGCCCATCCGCCACGCCGACCACCTGGCCCGCCACCCCCTCTGACGGGGTCAGGGGCCGGCGTGCTCCAGCGGGGTGAGGATGGCCTGGGCGTCGGCGCCGGCGAACCAGAGGCCGATGACGAACGCGGCCGTGGCCTCCAGGAGGGTGGCACGGGCGAGGCCGCCGCCGTCCAGCGCGGTGCAGCCGAGCTCCTCGACCAGCCCCCGCACCTTCGCCAGCGCCTCCGGGTCGTCGCCGCAGAGCGGTACCGCCAGCGGCCGGCCGCCGAAGACCGGTGGCGTCATGCGCCAGACGTCCACGTGTCCCAGGTTGAACGCCTTCACCACGTGGGCCCCTGTGATGTCGGCCGCCATCCGGGCGATCGGACGCGCCGGGTCGTACGAGTCCGGCGTGGCGGAGTTGGTCACGTCGATGAGCGGCTTGCCGCGCAGCGCCGGGCCGGCGGCGGTGAGCACGTCGCGCAGCCCCGCCTCCCGGACGGCCGCCATCACGACGTCGCCGAACGCGGCCGCCTCCGCCCACGTGCCCGCCAGCACGGCCCCGTGGGACGCGCCGGCCGCGCCGGTCATCCGCGCCGCCGAGGCCGCCGTCCGCACGGGGTCGCGGCCACTGATCATGATCTCGTGCCCGGCGCCGAACCACCGGGTGCCGAGGGCGTCGGCCATGTCGCCCGCGCCCAGGATGCCGATCCGCATGGTGTGCTCCGTTCGTCAGGAGGGGTGGTGGTGACGAGGACGACGGTACGGAGGTCGTCGCACACCATTCGGTGCCTTTCGCGTACGGTCGGAGAATGACGATCTTCGGACCTGCCGTCGACGTGCGCCCGCTGTTCCCGCGCGAGCGCCGCGCCTTCCTCGATTTGCTCGGCGGGCTGGGGCCGGCGGACTGGGCGCGGCCGACGGTCTGCCCCGGCTGGGACGTGCACGACGTCGTCGGGCACGTCCTCAACGACTACGCGCGGCGGCTGTCGGGCGGCCGCGACGGGCACGGCGGCGCGGTGTTCGCGAGCGACGAGACGCTGCCGGCCTACCTGGCGCGCGTCAACGAGGAGTTCGTCCGCGCGGCCCGGCAGCTCAGCCCGAGGCTGATGATCGAGCTGCTGGACCACCTCGGGCCCCGACTGGACGCGATGTGGGCGGCCGTGGACCCGGCCGGGCCCGCCGGTCTGGACGTGTCCTGGGCGGCGACGGACCTGCCGAGCCCGGCGTGGCTGGACATCGGCCGCGAGTACACCGAGTTCTGGGTGCACCAGCAGCAGGTGCGCGACGCCGTGGGCGTCCCCGGGGCCGACGACCCCGAGCTCGTCCGCCCGGTCCTGGAGATCTTCGCCCGGGCCCTGCCGCGGGCGCTGCGCGCGGAGGAGCGGCCGGAGGGCACGGCCGTCGAGCTGGAGGTGACCGGACCCGCCGGCGGGAGGTGGCTCGCGGTCCGGCGGGACGGCCGGTGGACACTGGACCCCGGCGACGCGCGGCCCGCCGCGCGCGTCACCATGGACCAGGACACGTTCTGGCGGCTGGCGAGCAGGGGGATCACGGTCGGGCAGGCCCGCGCCCGCGCGGAGCTGACCGGCGATCCGGCGCTCGCCGAGGCCGTGACCACACTGCTGGCCGTCGTGGCGTGAGACCGCTCTGACGAGGGAGGGTTCATGGAGTTCCTCGCCGACTGCCAGGCCAGGCTGGCCTTCGACCTGATCGCCAACACCTGGAACGCCGTGGTCGTGTGGGGCCTGCGGCACGGGCCGCGCCGGCCCGGGGAGTTGCGGGCGGCGATCGGCGGCATCAGCCCCAAGGTGCTCACCGAGACGCTGCGCCGCCTGGAGGCCAACGGGCTGGTGACGCGCCGGGCGTACGCCGAGGCGCCGCCCCGCGTGGAGTACGCGCTCACCGAGCTGGGCGTGACGCTGCTGGAGCCGATCGAGCGGCTCGGGCAGTGGGCCGCCGAGCACGTGGACGAGGTGATGGCCGCCCAGGACCGCTGAATCGATCAAATACCACGAAATATCGGGAAAGTCGGGCGACCGGATCACGCATGCTCCACTCTTGATCACTGATGCGCCGGCCCATGATCACGGAGCCGGGTTCGTGGATCAGTGGAGGTTCGATGCCCAACCGTTTACGCGCGTGGCTGGCGGCCGTCGTGGTGGTCGCCGGGGCGGCAGCCGGGACGGCGCCCCAGGCGTACGCCGAGGCCCGTGACCCGGGCGTCGCCGGCGCGCGGGGAGTCCAGGCCGCGCCCAAGAGCGTCACCGTGGACGTGAGCCAGGACACCTACCTCAGCCAGGCCAGCCCCGCGCAGGAGCACGCGGCCCACACCTGGCTGTCGGCCTGCCCGAGCACCTGCGACGGCAAGGCGGGCGCCGAACGGCAGGCACTGGTCAGGTTCACGGTCGCGGGGCTGCCGGCGAACGCCTCCGACGTGACGCTGACGCTCAAGCTCCAGGCCGCCCGCACCACCGACAGCTCGGTGGCGGCGCGCAAGGTGAACGGCGCCTGGACGGACACCACGACCTGGTCGGACCGCCCCGCCCTGGGCGCCACGCTGGCCACCGCCAAGGGCCTGACCTCCGGCGCGGACGTCTCGCTCGACGTCTCGGCCGCGTTCACGGGCAACGGCGCCTACTCCTTCGCGATCACCGGTACGGCCGGCGCGCAGGCGGTCTTCCACTCGGCCGAGGCCACCGCCGGCGACGGCCCCCGCCTGACCGTCACCTACACGGAGGGCGCCCCCGGGGACGACGAGGGCGGCCCGACCACGGACGGCCCGCTGCCGTTCGCCCTGGCCTCCACCGCGAAGCTGCGCGCCTCCGGCAAGAAGGTGTTCGCCCACTACTTCCCGCCGTACCCGATCTCCCTGGACAACCAGGCCCCGGCGAGCGACTACTACGCCCGCAACTACCTCAAGCCGGAGGGCGAGAACGGCAAGCACGCCGCGTACGGCGGCCTGCTGCGCGACCGCCCGATCGGCAGGTCGCCGCTGTCCGGCGAGTACGCGCTGGAGGACCTCAAGACCGAGGTGCGGCAGGCGATCGCGGCCGGCCTGGACGGCTTCACCGTGGACATCCTCTCCGTGTCGAGCAGCAACTGGACGCGGGTGCAGAACCTGGTCAAGGCGGCCGCCGCCGTCGACCCCGGCTTCAAGGTCGTCCTGATGCCGGACATGAACGGCCTGGCCTCGGTCGACAGCGCCACCCTCGCGACGGCGCTGGCCAAGCTCGCCTCGTCGTCGTCGGTGTACAAGCTGGGCGACGGGCGCCTGGTCGTGGCCCCGTTCAAGGCCGAGAACCGCACCGCCGCCTGGTGGTCCGCCTGGATGACGACCATGAGGGACCAGCACGGCGTCAAGGTCGCGCTCGTGCCGACGTTCCTGGACTTCAACAAGAACCGCGACGCCTTCGCCTCCATCAGCTACGGCTTCTCCAACTGGGGCAACCGCAACCCCGCCGCCAACGCCGGCCTGGCCGCCAACATCAGCCGCGCCCACACCATGGGCAAGATCTGGATGCAGCCGGTGTCCGTCCAGGACTCCCGCCCGAACCAGGGCGTCTACGACGAGGCGGGCAACACCGAGAACCTGCGCCTGACCTGGAAGGGCGCCATCGACGGCGGCGCCGACTGGGTCCAGCTCACCACCTGGAACGACTACTCCGAGGGCACCCAGTTCGCCCCGTCCGCGAACAACGGGTGGACGTACCTGGACATCAGCTCCTACTACCTCACCTGCTTCAAGCTGGGCTGCCCCAAGGTGACGAACGACGTCCTGTACCTCACCCACCGCGTCCAGCCGGCCGCGGCGCAGCCGACGTACGCGCAGACCAAGCTCATGAAGCTGCGCTCCGGCAGCACGCCGGCGCGTGACACGGTCGAGGTGCTGACGATGCTGACCGCGTCCACCCCCGTCACGGTCACGGTGGGCGGCCAGAAGCAGACGTACACCGCCCCGGCGGGCGTGTCGGCCAGGACGTTCCCGCTGGCGACCGGCGCCGTCTCGGCGTCGGCGGCGCGCGGCACCGCCGTCGTCGCCAAGTCCGTGTCGGCGGCCGAGGTCAAGGCCCGGCCGTACGCGCAGACCCTTCAGTACTACGGGGTGAGCAGCGGCCGCTAGGCCCCTTCCTCCCCGTGCCGCCGGAGCCGCCCCGTCCTTCCCGGGGGCGGCTCCCGGCATGTCCGGTGCCCTACAGCCAGCCCTGTGCCTGGGCGTGGCGGACGGCCTCGACGCGGTTGCGGGTGCGGGTCTTGCCGATGGCCGACGACAGGTAGTTGCGTACCGTGCCCTCCGACAGGTGGAGGCGGAGGGCGATGTCGGCGATCGTGGAGCCGTCGGCCGCGGCGGCGAGCACGTCCCGCTCCCGGCCGGACAGCGGGTTCGGGCCGGCGCTGAGCGCAGCGGCGGCCAGGCCCGGGTCGATGACCCGTTCACCGGCCCGCACGCGGCGCACCGCGGCGGCCAGCTCCCGCGCCGGGCTGTCCTTGACGAGGAACGCCGCCGCGCCCGCCTCCATCGCCCGGCGCAGGTAGCCCGGCCGGCCGAACGTCGTCAGGATCACCACCCGGCAGCCGGGCAGGACCCGGCGGATCTCCTCGGCGGCGGTGATGCCGTCGCCGCCGGGCATCTCGACGTCGAGCAGCGCGACGTCCGGCTCCGTCTTCCGCGCCACGGCCACCGCCTCGGGCCCGGAGGCGGCCTCGCCGACCACCTCGATGTCGTCCTCCAGGCCGAGCAGGGTGACGAGCGCGCCGCGCACCATGGCCTGGTCCTCGGCCAGGATGATCCTGATCACGTCCGCTCCGCCCCTGTCTCGCCGGGGACGCCCGTCACGGCCGTCACGCCCGCCGGGACGCGGACGGCGAGGCGGAAGCCGCCGCGCACCCGGCCCGCCGTCATCGCGCCGCCCGCCGCCGCGACCCGCTCCGCCAGCCCGGCCAGCCCGTTGCCCTCCCCCTCAGCGACCGGCCCGTACCTCTCCCCCGCCTCCCCCGCTCCGGCCGGCCCGTACGCCGCCCCCGCCTGGCCGCGTCCGTCGTCGATGATCTCCAGTGTGGCCTCCGCCCCGTCGTACGTCACCGTGATGTCGCAGCGCCGCGCCCCCGAGTGGCGCAGCACATTCGTGCCCCCTTCGCGGACCGCCCACGCGAGCAGCCCGTCGAGCGCGGGCGGCAGCGGCGTGCCCGTCAGCCGGACGGTCGTCTCCGTGCCCGCCGACTCCAGCGCCGCGCGGGCGCCGTCGACCGCCTCGGCCAGCCCCCGCTGCCGGTAGCCGGTGACGGCCTCGCGCACCTCGACGAGCGCCTGGCGGGCCACCTCCTCGATGTCGCGGATCTCCCGCAGCGCCCGCGGCGACTCCTCGGCCAGCCGCCCGGCCAGCTCGGCCTTCATGGCGATGAGCGACAGGCTGTGGCCGAGCAGGTCGTGCAGGTCGCGGGCGATGCGCAGGCGCTCCTCGCCGGCCGCGAGCCTGGCCACCTCCCCCTGGGCCTCGCGCAGCCGGGACACCAGCAGCCGGATGTTGCGCACGTTGGCGAACAGCACCGCCAGGGTCGCGACCTGGAAGACGAACATGATCAGGGTGACCGGGTCGGTGTCCGTGACCAGGCCGAGCACGATGATCGTGACGCCCATGGCGGCGACGGCGGCCACGGCCGCCCGCCTCGGCAGCGCCATGGCGTAGGCCACGCTCATGTAGACCGGCAGCGCGAGCCACCCCGTGCCGAAGACCGGCGGCAGCGCGACGGCCAGCAGCGTGGTGAATCCGAGCAGCGGATACGTCCAGCGGCCCGGGCGGCCGAACGTCCGCTGGCTGAGCACGATCCCGGCGTAACCGGCGACGAACACGACGAGGGCGACGCAGGCCCACACCGCCCGGGTGCCGGTGACCTCCCCCTGCAGCACCCCCAGCACGGGCGTCACGAGGTAGACCAGCCCGACGGAGACGGTCAGCAGCCGCCTGACGGGCGAGAAGCCGTCAGGCGGCTCGGGGGGAACACTCATGCGCGTACGGTAGCCCGCCGGTAGGCGAGGACGGCGAGCAGTCCGAGGGCCGCCGCCCAGCCGGCGGTCGTGAGCGCGTCCGACAGGGGCACCCCGTGCCCGGCGATGACGCTCCAGCCCATGTCGGCGTAGGAGTAGGCGGGGCTCGCCTCGGCGATGGAGCGCATGGTCGCGCCCATGGTGGTGACCGGGAACCAGAGCCCGCCCACGATCACCAGCCCCAGCATGGTGATCAGGGTGACGGGCTGGACGGCGTCGGGCCGCAGCAGCGAGCCCGCGATCATCCCCAGCGCGACGAACGGCACGGCCCCGGCCCACAGCGCCCCCACCAGCGCCGCCCACTGTCCCGCGGACAGCGACACCCCCTGGGTGAGCGCGCCGGCCAGGCACACGAGCAGCATCGAGGGCAGGACCAGCGTCAGCGCGCCCGCCATCTTGCCCACGATGATCATCCAGCCGCGCAGCGGCGTGACCTGGAGCTGCGGCAGCCAGCCCGAGGCGCGTTCCTGCGACCACGGGCCGGCGGTGTTGGTGAGCGCCCCGGAGATCGCGCCGTAGGCGGCCATGGAGACCATGACGTACGCGCTGAGGCTGACGCCGTCGCCGGTGGTCTCCTTGCCGAAGACGTTGGCGTTGAGCAGGTAGATGACGAGCGGGAAGCCGATCCCGATGATCAGGTACCGCCGGTTGCGGAGCATGCGGAGGATCTCCAGCCGCACGTACGAGGCGAGCATCACGACTCCCGGGTGAGGGCGAGGAAGGCGTCTTCGAGGTGGCCGCCGGAGACCTCCAGGTCGTGGACCTCCAGCGTGGTGCCGCGGTAGAGCGCGGCGGTGGTGAGGGCGGGATCGTCGGTGCGCAGCCGGGCCACGCCGTCGCGGATCTCGACCGAGGTGACGCCCGGCAGGGCGTCCAGGCCGGCGGCCGGCTGGTCGCCGAGGCGGAAGGTGACGAGCCGCCCGCCCGCCGTGGCCTTGATCTCGGCGGGGGTGCCGTCGGCGGCCAGCCGGCCCCGGGCGATGACGAGCACCCGGTCGGCGTTCTGGTCGGCCTCCTCCAGGTAGTGGGTGGCGAACAGCACCGTACGGCCGCCCGCGGCGTACGCGCGCATGCCGTCCCAGAAGCGCCGCCGCGACTCGACGTCCATCGCGGCGGTCGGCTCGTCGAGCACGAGCAGGTCGGGGGCGCCCGCGACGGCCAGCGCGAACCTGACCCGCTGGGCCTGGCCGCCCGACAATCCCTTGGCGCGCCGCTTGACGAGGGGGCCGAGGTCGGCCAGGTCGAGGATCTCCGGCAGGGGCAGCGGCCGGGGGTAGAGGCCGCGCACGAAGCCGACGAGCTCGCCGATGGTCAGCTCGGGCATCAGCTCGCCGTGCTGGAGCATGGCGCCGACGCGGCCGCGGGCGACGGCCTCCTCGGGGGTGCCGCCGAGGACGCGGACCGTGCCGGACGTGGCCCGGGCCAGGCCGAGCAGCAGCGACACGGTGGTGGACTTGCCGGCCCCGTTGGGGCCGAGCAGGGCGATGGCGCCTCCCGCCGCGGCGGTGACGCTCAGGCCGTCGACCGCCCGCACGTCGCCGAAGTGCTTGGCGACGCCGGTCAGGGCGAAGGCGGATGGGGTGGTCTCCATGACATCCACGCTAGGAGCGGCCCGGGCGCGTCCCTGGTGCCGTGCGTCCTGCCTTCACGCTGACATTTGTCATGCCCCAGGCGTGGGTGTCCCGGCCCGGTCGCGGCGGATCCGGCGCGTGCCGATAAGGTGCGCGCGTGACCGACACCGTCCGCCAGGACAATCCCGCCGGGTCCGCGCTGAGGTTCGCCACCGAACTGGTCGCCTGGGTCGCCACCCCGTGGGCCCTCGCTCCGCACTCCGTTCCGCTGGCGATCCTGTCGGTGATCGTGCTGATCGGGCTGCCGACGCTGTTCTCCACGCCCGGGGACAAGCGCAACGTGATCGTGCCCGTGCCGGGGTTCGTGACGATCCTGCTCGTGCTGCTCCAGCTCGTGGCCGCGGTGGCCGCCTCGTGGGCGGCCTGGCCCATCGCGGTGGCGGTCGTCGTGTCGGCGCTCGCCGTGGCGACCGTCGTGTTCGAGGTGCCGCGCTGGCGGTGGCTGCTGTCGCGAGGCAGCCGGCCCTAGACCCCCTGGACCTCCGGGGGCGTCACAGCCGCATCTCGGACGGCAGGCGGGTCGCCGCGCCCAGCAGCTCGACGCCCAGCAGCTCGCCCGAGGCCCCGTAGTCCAGGACCGCCCCGCCCACCGTCTCCTGGCGCACGGCCTCCCCGGGCGCGATCTCGTGCTTCATCGCGATGTAGGCGATGTCGCTGTCCTTGTCCCAGGTGAGGTAGACGGTCTTGGGCCGCCGGCCGTCCGGCTCGTCCTCCCAGCTCAGCAGCCCTTCCTTGGCCTCGTGCGAGCCGGCCAGCGCGGCGCGGACCATGGCGAGCGCCAGGTCCACCGCCTCCAGCGCGTCGACGCCGGTGACCTTGCGCTCGTGCTCCCATCCGGCCAGCCCGTCGATCCGGTACGGGCACGACCAGTCGCCCGTGGGCTCCTCCACGGGGACGCCGACGCTGACGGTGACCTCGCTCGGCGGCTCGGTGCGGAGCGTCAGCGTCCGGCAAGCGATCTCGTACATGCAGGTGATCTACCCATGGGCGACCGGCTGGTACCGCGCGGACGTTTATGGCATGTCACCTGACGGTTTCCTTGCCTCGCGGAGGAATACGGTACGGGGTCGGGTTGGACGTCGCCACCGCGATCGCGGACGCGCGCTTCGCCCGGGAGGCGGGCGCCGACGCCGTCATGATCCACCAGCCCGTGCTGCCGTACCTGTCGGCGCGGGGCTGGGTCGAGTACAACGTCGCCGTCGCCGCCGTGCCGGGCCTCGGGGTGCTGCCGTACCTCAGCACCACGGCGGTCACCGGCGCCGACATCGCCCGGCTCGCCGAGCGGGCGCCGAACGTCGTCGGGCTGAAGCACTCGGTGCCGGACCCGGTCGTGTTCGCCACGACCCGCGCGCGGGCGGGCGACGGCCTGCTGTGGGTCGCGGGCCTGGCGGAGTCGTACGCGCCCGCCTACTGGCACGCCGGGGCCCGCGCGTACCCGCCCGGACGGGTCCACGGCCTGGATGTGACCTGATCCGCGCCGTCCCATACCGCCCTGGTCGCAACGCTTTCCGGGCCGCTCCGGCCCGGTTTACCCTGCGAACGTCGGCGAGGGTGGGGGGCGGGACGATGACGGAACCGTTCGGGACCAGGCTGCGGGCCAGGCTCGACAAGTACGGGCCGCTGTGCGTGGGCATCGACCCGAGCCCGGCGCTGCTGCACGCGTGGGGCCTGGACGACTCGCCGGCGGGGCTGGAGCGCTTCAGCCGCACGGTGGCCGACGCCGTGGGCGACGTGGTCGCCGTGACCAAGCCGCGGCCGGCGTTCTTCGAGCGGTGGGGCAGCCGGGGGTTCGCCGTGCTGGAGTCCGTGCTGGCCGACCTGCGCCAGGCCGGGCCGCTGGTGGTGCTCGACGCCAGGCGCGGCGACATCGGCGCCACCATGGCCGCCTACGCGGAGGCGTACCTCGACCACGGCAGCCCGCTGGCGGCCGACGCGGTGACGCTCAGCCCGTACTTCGGGTTCGGGACGCTGGAGGGGGCGATCACCTCGGCCGTCGCCAACGACGCCGGGGTGTTCGTGCTGACGCGCGGCGAGCGGGCCGAGGCGGCGCGGGTCCTCGCGGGCGTGGCGGCGGCCAACGCGGGCCGGGCACCGCTCGGACCGATCGGCGTCGTGGCCGAGGGCTCAATGGGCGGCGGCTCAGTGAGCGGCGGCTCGGTGAGCGGCGGCGCGCCGGTGTCCGGCGCGGCCGACCCGCTCGGCTCCGATCTGCTGGACCGGCTCAACGGGCCCGTCCTGGTGCCGGGCGTCGGCGGCCCCCGCGGCGTCTCACCCGCCGACCTCGCCCGGCTGTTCCCCTCGGTACGGCACGCGGTGGTGCCGGCCGTCTCCGGCGCCGTCCTGGCCGACCCGGCACGGGTGCGCGAGCGGACGCTGCGCTACCGCGACGAGTGCGCCCACCACCTGTCCACCCCCTGAGCTCCGAGGCCGGGGCGGCGGTCAGCCGGTCGGGCCGGCGTCCGGGCGGACCTCCGGCTCCTCGCCGGTCTCGCCCCCGCGGTCCGCTCCTCCGTCAGCGGCGGCTTCCCCATCGGTGTCCCCGCCCTCAGCCCCGGAGCCGGCCCCGGAGCCGGCCTCGGAGCCGGCCTGGGCCTCGGGCGGGTCGGCCGGGACGGGCCGGCCGGTGTGCGGCGTGCCGGCGCCCGACCGCTCGGCGACGACGTCGCTCTCCGCGTTGAGGCCGGTCACGCTGTCGGGCAGGTCGTCGGGACGTTCGTCGTGCTTGTCGCTCATGACCGCTCCCCTGCCCCGCCCGGGCCCGCTGATGTCGCCCGGGACCGGGCGAATGCGATCACGCCTGCGACCCGGCCGTCATCTCCGAGACCGTGACGAACGAGTACCCCTCGGCGCGCAGCGCCGCCACCACGCCCCTGATGGCCGCCCGCGTGTTCGCCCCGCTCCCGTACCAGGGATGCAGCAGGACGATCGAGCCGGGCCGCACCTCGGCCCGCACCTCGGCCACGATCTCCTGGGCCGTCGGCGTCTTGCCCGAGTCGGGCTCGACGTCCCACATGACGGTGATCTGGTGGTGGTCGGCCAGGTACATCGGCAGCGTCAGGAGCTTCTTGCCCGTCGGCGGCCGGAAGGTGATGCCGCCGCTCTGCCCGGCGGCGCGGATGAGCGCGTTCGTCCGCTCCACCTCGTCCTTCACGGTGTCCGGCGAGACGAAGACCATCCGCCGGTGCGTGTAGGTGTGGTTGCCCAGCTCGTGGCCCGCCGCGACGAGCGCCGCCGCCTCCTTCGGGAACCTCTCCATCTGGGAGCCGACGACGTAGAAGGTGGCCCGGACGTCCTCGGCGGCGAGGGCGGCCAGCACCTCGGCGGCGTGCTCGTCCGGCCCGTCGTCGAAGGTGAGCGCGACCACCTTCTCCGGTGTGTCGAATCGCGACACCAGCGTGCCGGCGAGCTGGTACGTCCGCGAGTTGACCAGCCGGTACAGGCCGGTGGCGGCCAGCGCGAGCACGGCCGCCACCGCCAGCGTCACGACCAGCCGGCGTCGTCGTCTCATGGGACCTCCGCCACGATCATGATCATGGGGGAGCAGTCTAGAGGGCGGCGTCGATCTCCGCGCGGCTCGGCATGGACGTGCTCGCGCCCTCCCGCTGCACCGACAGCGCCGCCGCCGCCGACGCGAACCGCAGCGCCTCCTCCGCCGGCCGGCCCTCCGCTCTGGCCACGGCGAGCGCGCCGACGAACGTGTCGCCCGCCGCCGTGGTGTCCACCGCCTCCACCTGGACGGCCGGCACGCGCAGCCGCTCGCCCGAGCGCGAGCCGTACAGGGCGCCCTCGGAGCCGAGCGTGATCACGACCTCCGGGACTCGTTCGAGCAGGCGGGACAGCGCCTCGCCGGGGTCGGCGGCGCCGGTGATGGCGGCGGCCTCGTGCTCGTTCGGGACGATGAGCGCGACGGCGTCCAGCAGCTCGTCCGGCAGCGGCTGCGCGGGCGCCGGGGTGAGGACGGCCGGCACCCCGGCCTCGCGGGCGGCGCGGGCCGCGCCGACGACGGCCTCCATGGGCAGTTCAAGCTGGAGCAGCACCGACGCGGAGGCCGCGATGACCGCGCGCTCCTCCTCGGACGGGGCGGTGACCTGGCCGTTCGCGCCGGGCACCACGATGATCGAGTTGCCGCCGTCGTCGTCCACGACGATGTGCGCGATGCCGCTGGGGCCCGGCACCCGGCGCAGACGCTCGACGTTCACGCCGGCGACCGCGAGCGTGTCGCGGATCTCCGCGCCGAACGCGTCGTCACCGACCGCGCCGAGGAAGGAGACCTCGGTGCCGGCGCGGGCGGCCGCGATCGCCTGGTTCGCGCCCTTGCCGCCGGGCACGGTGCGGAACATCCGCCCGGTGACCGTCTCGCCGCGCTTCGGAGCCTGGTCCACGTACGCGACCAGGTCCATGTTCGCGCTGCCGAACACCGAGATCATGCCTGCATCAACTCCCCCGTGCGCCGGGCCAGCTCGTCCAGCCCGATACCGTCGAACCCGGTCAGGCTGCTGGCCAGGCTGTTCCTCATCTTCCACCGGGCGGGCACGCCGCCGTTCAGCGCCCCCGCCACCGAGCCGACGGTCGCGCCCGCCGAGTCGGTGTCCCAGCCTCCGGCCACGGCCCCGGCGATGGAGGCGGTGAAGTCGCCCCGGCCGTGGACCAGGGCGGCCGCGACCAGGGCGGCGTTGTTGATCGTGTGGACCCAGTGCAGGCCCGCGTGCCGTTCGTGCAGGCGGTCGAGGACGCGTTCGAAGTCGGGCTCCGAGGCGGCGTCCTCGGCGGCCCGCCGTACCGCGTCGTGCAGCCGCGAGGCGGGCGGGACCACCGACAGGCCGGCGGCCACCACCTCCTCCACGGAGGTCGCCACGAGCGACTGCGCGCACAGGGCGGCGGCGAACATCGCGCCGTAGACGCCGTTGGCGGTGTGCGTCAGCCGGGCGTCGCGCCAGGCGTACTCGGCGGCCGTGGCCGGGTCGCCCGGGTTGACCCAGCCGTACACGTCGGTCCGGATGAGCGCGCCGATCCACTCGCGGAACGGGTTGCGGTGCGTGGCGGTCTCGGGCGGCTCGACGCCGGACAGCAGGTTGCGGTACGCGACCCGCTCGGCGGTGAACGTGCGCCCGGCCGGCAGCTCGTCCAGCCACAGCTTGGCCACGTCGTCGGTGGTGAAGCCGCGGCCGTGCCGCTCCAGGACGGTCAGGGCCAGCAGCGGGTAGTTGAGGTCGTCGTCCTCGGGGACGCCGTCGATGTTCTCGGCCAGCGAGTTGACGGCGCTGCGCCGGTTCCAGGGCCAGCGGGCGGCCACCTCGGCGGGCAGGCCCCGCGCCGTGAACCAGCCGCGGATCGGCCAGTTGCCGGTGGCCTGGGCGATCTCCCGGACGCCTTCGCGCGGGATCTTCTCGACGGGCTTGCCGAGCACGCACCCGGCGGCCCGCCCTTCCCAGGCGCCGAGCAGCCGCGCCGGGTCCACCGCGGGGACGGCTCCGGGCGGCGTGCCGGTGCGGCGGGCGGGCCAGGCGGGGGTCGCGGCGATGATCGCGTCCAGGTCGGTGGGCTCGTCCAGCGGCGATTGGATCGCCGCCAGCTCGTCCAGCAGCCGCTCGGCCAGCGGGCGCAGCCGCAGCGCGCCCGGCTCGGACGCGCCCGCGCGCGGCGGCGCGTCATGGCCGCCGGCCGCCCGCCACCGGGCGGCGATCTCCCGCACGTCGCGGCCGTCCTCGGCGGCCTGGCGCAGCTCGTGCCCCACCAGGTCCTCGGGCTGCACCCAGGTGAGCCGGATCACGCCCCGCCCTCCGCGCCGCCGCTCGCGGAGGCGTCCGCGGCGAGCAGGGCGGCGAAGGCGTTCTCGTGGGCGCGGCGGCGGGCCTGGTCGTCGGCGTGGACGCGGCGCGCCACCCGCGCGATCGCCCGCCCCGGCTCGACCAGGTCCGTACGGCTGGCCCGCCCGATCTCGCCGACCCACTTCCCCGGTACCGCGGCGAGCCCGCCGAGCGCGCCCGCGACGGCGCCGCCCATGGAGGCGATCGAGTCGGCGTCGCGGCCGTAGTTGACGCCGCCCAGCACCGTCTCACGGAAGTCGCCCTTGGCGATCACGAGGAACGCGAGGGCCAGCGGCAGCTCCTCGATGCTGTGCACCCGGCTCGGCCGGCGCGCCCCGAGCCCCTGGTCGCGGTAGGTGTCGGCGACCGTGTCGTAGGGCCGCATCGCCGCGCGCAGCGTCTCGAACGAGCCCTCCCAGTGCCCGAGCCCGCGCGCCGCCTCGCAGACCGCCTCGATGGCGGCCCGGGTGCCGTCCTTGGCCAGCCGCAGGCAGGCGGCCACGACCGAGTCGGGGGTGGCGCCCGGGCGCATGGCCTCGGCGACGGCCGCGGCCATCACGCCGGCGGCCTCGCGCCCGTAGCTGGACTGGTGCGCGCCGGTGAGGTCGATCGCCTCGGCGTAGGCGGCGTCGGGGTCGCCGGCGTTGACGACGCCGACCGGCGCCACGTACATGGCGGCGCCGCAGTTGACGATGTTGCCGACGCCGGCCTCGCGCGGGTCCACGTGGCCGTAGTGCAGGCGGGCGACGATCCACTTCTCGGCGAGGAAGATCCGGTGCAGCGGCAGCGCCTCGGTCTCCAGCTCGGGGATCCAGCGCCGCTCCCCCATCAGCTCGGGCACCAGGTGCTCGGCCATCGCGTACGCGTCCAGGTGGCCCTGGACCTTCTCGTAGACGCGGATGAGCGCGTGCGTCATCAGGGTGTCGTCGGTGATGTGGCCGTCGCCCTTGTGGTACGGGGCGATGGGGCGGGCGTTGCGCCAGTCCTCGTTGTACGGCGGCACGATGCCCTCGACCGGCCCCCCGTACCGCTGGGTGATCTGCTCGGGCGTCCAGCCCTCGGTGGCGCCGCCCAGCGCGTCGCCGACCGCCGCGCCCGCCACACAGCCCACCGCCTTGTCGGTAAGCAGGTCTGCGGGCTGATCTGCGAGCGGCGTCATACGAGTTCCTCCGTGAGTTCGATGAGATCTGTTCCCGCCAGGTGCGGCAGGCAACAGCCGGCCAGCGTGCGGGCCGAGGCGGTCCACCCCTCCGGGATCGCCTCGAAGCCGCCGCACGCCCCGGTGATCGCGCCGGTCAGGGCGGGCGCCGAGTCGGCCAGCGGCGCCAGGCAGGCGGCGGCGGGCACGGCCCGGCCGAGAGCGCCGCCCGCCACCTCGGCCAGCGCCAGCGCGACGGGCACCGTCTGGGCGGCGCCCACCGCGTAGCTGTAGACGTGGTCGAGCAGGGCGGCGTCGAGC
The DNA here is from genome assembly GCF_024172185.1 of Nonomuraea roseoviolacea subsp. carminata. Lineage (GTDB taxonomy): Bacteria > Actinomycetota > Actinomycetes > Streptosporangiales > Streptosporangiaceae > Nonomuraea > Nonomuraea roseoviolacea. The sequence goes on along the minus strand of NZ_JAMZEC010000001.1, from coordinate 7,198,102 downwards.
GCGGGCACGGCGGCGAACGGGTCGCCCGCCGCGCGCGCCGTCTCGATCGCCAGGCGCGCGTTGTGCCCGATGGCGGTGTCGTCGGGCAGGACGGCCAGCGCCGCCTCGACGGCCTGGCCCGCCGAGCCGGTCGCGACGGCCGCGGCGACGGCGGCGGCCATGGCGAGCGCGCCGAGCACGCCGTCGCCGGCGTTGGTCACCCGGGCGTCCTCGGCGGGGTCGCGGCCGAGCGCGCCGAAGGCGACGGCCCGCACGGCGGCGGCGTCGTCGAAGTGGTGCGGGTTGTCGTGGCCGCTGGCGGGCGGCTCGACGCCGCGGGCGAGGTTGTCCAGCGCGGTGGCCACCGAGATGCGCGCCCGCAGGTCCTTGCTGTGCTCCCGGAGCTCCCGGAACGCCGCGGCGCGCGGCCGGTCGATGGTGAGCGCCGTCCAGGCCAGCCACTCGGCGTCGTCGGACGGGCCGAGCGCGAGCGGGGCGACGGGCTGGTTCAGCGCGAACGGCACGGGCAGGGTGGTGACCCGGTGCTCCTCGGCGAACGCGTCGAGCTCCCGGTGCAGGCGCCGGCTCCACGGGGCGTGCAGGGCGGAGCGGTGCCGGCCGGCGGGCCAGCCCACGGCGTCGCCCACGGCGAGCCCGGCGAAGGCCCCCCGGATTCTGTCCCCCGACATGGTCGTCTACTGTCCTTTCGCCGTACGGCTTCCGCCGCCCGGTCCGTCTGCTCGTGCACCCGTCCGCGGGCCCGTCTCCCGGTCCGCCGGCGGGGGCGCCGGGAGGTCCGCCCGGTCGTCGCCCGCGCCTGTCTCCGGGACGGCGTCCGCGGAGACCCGCGAGTCGTCTCCTGCTTCCGGGGTCGGGCGGTGGTGGTTCGCCGCGGCCGTGAGTTCGTCGGCGACGGTCAGGACGTGCCGGCCGGCCACCACGGGCAGGCAGGTGCCCGCGACCGGGCCGATGCGGGCGGCCCACCGTGCGGGCACGCCGCCCTCGCCCCGCCCGGCGCCCGCGACGGCGCCGGCGATGGCGCCGATGGTGTCGGCGTCGCGGCCCAGGCTCACGGCGAACGTCACGGACGCCTCGACGTCGCCGTCACCGGCGAGGTAGGCGGCCAGGGCGAGCGCCACGGCCTCGGGCGCGACGTCGGTCCACGGGTAGTGGCGCACCACGACGGCCTCGTGCAGCGCCTCCACCAGCGCCGCCTCGGCGTCGTCCGGCTCCCGCGCGTCTCCCGGCCGCACCTGCGCGGAGGACGGGTCGTGACCGGCGGGCCGGTCCTGCCGGGCCTGGTCGACGACGGTGACGGCGCGGGTGACGGCGCGGGCCGTCCACGAGTCCTCCGGCACCACCGACAGCGCCGCCGCCACCACCTCGCGCGGCGGCAGCCCCGCCATGGCGGCGGCCACGGCGCCCGCGACGGCGCGCCCGCCCAGGACACCCTCGCCCGACTGGCTGACCCGCCCGTCCTCCTCCACGAGCCGCGCCGCCTCGGCCGGGTCGCCCGGGCAGAAGATCCCATACGGCGCCGCCCGCATGGCCAGACCGTCCGACCAGCCGTGCTGGTGGACCAGCCCGGTCATCGGCGGTTCGAGGCCGCGGCGGAGCGCTTCGACGGTCCCCAGCTCGGAGAACCCGGCCCCGCGCATGGGGCCGGTGATCCGCGGCAGCACCTCGGCCCGGTAGGCGGCGGCCACGTCGGCCGAGGTGAGGGCGTGTCCGTGCCGGACGAGCTGGGAGGAGGCGAAGATGGCGTACTCGGTGTCGTCGGTGCCGCCGCGCTCGATCTCGGTGAGCCGGCCCCAGCGGCGCCGGATCTCGGCGGGGGTGAGGTTCTCCGCGGGGGCCCCGAGGGCGTCGCCGGCCGCGAGGCCGAGCAGGCACCCCCGGGCCCGGTCGCGGTGGGTGGCCGCCTCGGGACGGGTCACCGCTGCGCGAGAGGTCACCGCTGGTACCGCTCCAGCACCTTGTTGCCGTCGTCGACCAGCTTCTTCGCCACGTCGTCAATGCTGATCTTGTTGGCGAAGTACTCCTGGAGCGCCGGCGTGGCGACCTTGCTCTTCCACTCGTCGAACCCGTTGACCTTGAGGAACGGGGCGACGACGAGGTTCTTGGCCGAGGCCGTGGCCACGTCCCAGCCGTTCTCCTTGGTCGTCATCGACGGGTCGGAGGCGGCCTTGACGGAGGTCGGCAGCAGCCAGTCGCCCTTGGCGAGCTTGGCCTGGTTGGTCGGGTTGAGGAAGTACGAGATGAACTTCAGCGCCTCGTCCGGGTGCTTGCTGTCCTGCGCGACCGACAGGGTCTGGGAGACCGCGCCCTGGTCGGCGGTGGTGCCCTTGAGCGGCGGCAGCGTCACCCACTCGAAGCCCTTCGGCGCCTGCTCGGCGACCTGCTGGCGCAGGTAGACGCCGGCGGGCAGCAGCGCGAACTTGCCGCTGTAGAAGGCGGGCAGCGGGTCGGCCGTGCCCTGGCCGAGGGCCGCCGGGTCGGCCGACTTGTCCTTGTAGAGCTGGTCGTGGATGCGCTGGAGGACCTGCTTCTCCTCCGGGCCGACCTTGACGGTCGTCTTGCCGTCGGTGGTCTGGAAGAAGGTGCCGCCGAAGTTCAGCGCCAGGTTGAGGGTCTTGTTGACCGGCGACTTCATCGGCCAGGCGACGCCGAAGGTGCCACCCTTGGTCATCTTCTTGGCGGCCGCGGAGAACTCGTCCCACGTCCACGGGTTGTCAGGGGTGGGGATCCGCACGCCGGCGCCGTCGAGCAGCTTCTTGTTGGCGATGATGACCTGCGACTCCTGCAGGAACGGCACGCCGTACACGCCCTGCTTGCCCTTGCCGTCGTCGAAGGTGACGGTGTCCCACGACTTCTGCGGGATGTCGCTCTTCAGCTCGGCGGGCAGCTTGTCGGACAGGTCGAGCAGGTAGCCGTCGGAGGCGAAGCCGGACAGGGCGGGCGAGTCGTTGTGGATGACGTCCGGCGCGGTGCCGCCCGCGAACTGGGTGACGAGCTGGTCGTTGACGTTGTCCCAGCTACCCTGGACGTAGGTGACCTGGATGGTGGGGTTGGCCTTGTTCCACTCGTCGACGATCTGCTTGTTGGCGGCGACCGACTCCTTCTGCCAGGCCAGGCTGAGGAAGTTCAGCTTCACCGGCTCGCCGGGCTCGGCCTTGGAGCCGCCCTTGTCGCCGCCGCCACCGCTGCCGCAGCCGGCGGCCAGCGCGACGATCGCTGCCGCCGCCAAAGCGGACTTCATACGCATGAGAGCCTCCTACTAGCCCTTGACGGCGCCGGCCATCAGGCCGGACTTCAGTCGCCGCTGGATGATTGCGAAAAAGATCAGGCTCGGGATGGTCGCCATGAGGGACGCGGCGGCCAGCGGGCCGAGCCGGGCCACCCCCTCCGGGCCGGTGAAGCGCACCAGCGTCAGGGGGAGCGTCATCACGTCGGGGTCCTGCAGGATCACGAGCGCGAAGAGGAACTCGTTCCACGACGAGATGAACGCGAACAGCAGCGTCGCGACCACGCCGGGCGCGAGCAGCGGCGCCACCACGCCGACGATGGTCCGGATCCGCCCGGCGCCGTCCATGGCCGCGGCCTCCTCCAGCTCGGCCGGGACGGCACGCACGTACCCCTGGAGCATCCACAGCGCGAACGGCAGCGTGAACGTCACGTGCACGACCACCAGGCCGGGCAGGGTGTTCACCAGCTCCATGTCCCGCAGGATCATGAAGAGCGGGATGATGATCAGGATGAACGGGAAGACCTGGCTGACCAGCACCCACCCGATGGCGATCCGGTTGACCAGGCCGCGGTAGCGGGCCATCGCGTACGCGGCGGGCAGCGAGATCACCACCGTGATGACGCTGCTGGCCAGCGCCACGACCAGGCTGCGGGTGGCCGCGCCGACGAGGTCCTGCTCGCCGAACGCGTCGGCGAAGTTGGCCAGCGTCGGCTCGCGCGGGATCCACGTGGGGTCGGCCAGCGCCATCTCGCGCGGCGTCTTCAGCGCCGTGGACAGCAGCCAGAGCAGGGGGAAGGCCAGGAAGACGACGTAGGCCAGCAGGGCGAGGTACTGCGGGACGCGCCGCAGCCCGGCGGACCTCCCGCGGGTGGTGACCGTCACTTGGCCTCCCTCATCTGGCGCCACAGGTACAGGCCGAGCACCGCGAGCACGACGACGGCCATCGCGAGGCCGAGCATCGAGGCGTAGCCGGCGAACCGGTACCGGAACGCCTCCTCGTAGGCGAACAGCATCGGCAGCCGCGTCTGGCCGCCCGGCCCGCCCTGGGTGAGCACGTAGACCAGGCCGAACTGGTTGATGTTCCACACGAAGTCGAGCGAGGTGATGGCCACGATGACCGGCTTGAGCTGCGGCAGCGTGATGTTCCAGAACTTGCGCCAGCGGCCCGCGCCGTCCACCTCGACGGCCTCGTACAGCTCCCTGGGGACGTTCTGGAGCCCGGCCAGCAGGACGACGGTCGTCTGCGGCATGCCGGTCCAGACGCCGACCACGATGATCGCCGGCAGCGCGAGCGAGAAGTCGGCCAGCCAGTTGACGTGCGTGCCGAGCACGCTGTTCAGGATGCCCGCGTCGGGGTGGTAGACGAGCTTCCACATCAGGCCGATGACCACCGGCGGCATGGCCCACGGCACCACCGCGAGGACCCGGGCCACGCCCCTGAACCTGAGGTCCTGGTTGAGCAGCAGCGCCAGGCCGAGAGCGGCGAGGAACTGCAGGCCCGTCACCGAGACCGCCCAGATCATGCCGATCCGGAACGACGACCAGAAGTCCTCGGCGGTCAGCAGGTCGCCGAGGTTCTCCAGGCCGACGAAGCTCGTCTCGTGGTTGCGGGTGTTGCGCGCGTCGGTGAACGCGAGCGCGATGCCGTACAGCAGCGGGCCCACGCTGAACAGCAGGACCGGCACGAGCGCGGGCAGCATGAGCACCCACATCTCGCGGGTCTGCCGCGAGAACCTCCTGCGCCGCGCGTGCCGCGCGGGCGGGGTGGGCGGCGCTGGCCTGGTCGCGGTCGCCGTCATGACGTGCCCCCTCCTTCCGTGCCTTCCGTGCCTTCCGTGCTCCTGCTCTGCGTGTCCGCCGGTCCGACCGCGTGGGTGACATCCCGTACGGCTGCCTGGGTGACGTCGCGTACGGCCGGCGGCTCGGGCGTCGTGGAGGCGCGCACCACCAGGCGGGGCGGCACGGTCACCACGCGGGGCTCGTGCTCGCCGTCCTGGAGCCGGTCGAGCAGCAGCTCGGCGGCGACCCGGCCGCGCTCGGCGGACCCGAGCGAGACGCTGGTGAGCGACGGCCACGAGGCCGCGGCGAGGTCCGTGTCGTCCATGCCGACCACCGCCACGTCCTCCGGCACCCGCTTGCCCGCCGCGCGCAGCACGTCGAGCGCGCCCAGCGCGATGAGGTCGTTGGCGCACATCAGCGCGTCGACGTCGGACACCCGGTTGAGCAGGGCCGCGACCGCGCGGGCCCCCTCCGCCCGGTAGAAGTCGCCGATCTCCACCAGCTCCTCGTCGTACGGCAGGCCCCGCTCGGCCAGCGCCTCGCGGTAGGCGGCGCCGCGGGCCGCGCCGGGCACGGTGTCGGTCGGGCCGTTGACCAGCGCGATGCGGCGGCGGCCGAGCGCGTGCAGGTGGTCGACGGCCAGGCGCACGCCGGTGCGGGAGTCGGCCCGCACGTTGTCGACGGGCGTGCCCTCGGGCACGGAGCCGATGACGACGACGGGCGCGCGGGCGGCCCCCAGCATCTGCAGGTGCGCCTCGGTCACGCGCAGCGGCACCATGATCATGCCGTCGACGTAGCGTTCGCCGAGGCTGTGCAGCACGTCGATCTCGTCGGCGACGACGGCGCCGGTGGAGTGCAGCACGAGGCGGTAGCCGGCGGCCTTGAGCACCGGCTGGATCTCGCGCAGCATGGCCAGGTACGCCGGGTTGCCGACGTCGGCCATGGCGAACGCCACCTGATGCGTGCGCCGCGACTTCAGCGACCGGGCCACGGCGTTGCGCACGTAGCCCAGCTCCTCGGCCGCCGCCATCACCTTGCGCACGGTCTCCTGCCGGGTGGGCAGGCCGTTCAGCACCCGCGAGACGGAGGCGATGGACACGCCCGCGCGCTCGGCGATCGTGGTGATCGTGGGTCCCTGTGCCAAGGTCGTCCTTCCGCGTTCGTCAACGTTTCCGGCAAGAGTCTGTAAACGTTTACGGTGTTTCGGACATGAAACCTGGAGGCACCATGCGGGTCAAGTCACGATCACATAACACCAGGTCAACGGTATAACGGGCGCGACCGGGGGCGGCTTTCGGCCGGGAAACGGTCATGAAACGGGCACGGGACGGGTGCCCGCGTCAGGACGCCGCCCCCAAACGCACGCGGGCCACAGCCCCGGCCCCGGCGTCGCGGGGCCGGTCGCGGGCCCGGTCGCGGGGCCGGTCCCGGCGCGCGCGGGTGCCACGGCCCCGGTGACTTGGCGCGCGTCACGGCGGGTCAGCGGTGAGGCGGAGGAGCGTGCCCCTGGAAGGTCACCGGCCACGGGCGGCGGGTGGGCCCTCCCGTGCCGGCCGTAAAAGCCATGAAGGAGGCTTCGGAAGAGCCCGCCGCGGCGGAGACGTCACGAACGGACGGGAACCTCGACCCGCGGGTGCTCCCTCGACAGGGAGCGGATGGCGGGGGCCCCGGCGAGCGCGACGACGGCCGCGAGCACGGCCGGGACGATCAGCGCGACCGGCAGCGACGACTGCTCGGCCACGTACCCCAGCACGGCGGGCCCCACCAGCATCCCGCTGTAGCCGAACGCGGTCACCAGCGACAGCGCCCGCCCGACCTGGCCGCCGGCGGCGCCCACGGCGCTGAAGATGACCGGCACCACCGTGGCCAGCCCCACCCCGGCCAGCGCCCATCCCGTCCACGCGCACGCCACCCGCGCCGCGTCGCCCACCAGCGGCGACACGAGCACGAGAAGGTAGCCGCAGGTGGCGAGCAGGCCGGCGAGCTGGATCGTGCGCACGGAGCCGAGCCGGCCGCGGATCGGGTCGCCGAGCAGCCGGACGGTGGTCATGGCGACGGAGAAGATCGTGTACGCGATGGGCGCGGCGGCCGGATCGGTGCCGAGCACCCAGCGGGCGTGCAGGGCGGCCCAGTCGATGGCAGCCCCCTCGCTCAGGTGCCCGGCGAACGCGGCCAGCCCGAGCATCGCCACCAGCCCCCACCGCAGCCCGGGCCCGCCACGCCGCACCGGGCCGCCCGGAGCCCCGTCGCCCTGTCGCGCGTCCACCGCCTGATCCGTGCCCGCAGCACCCGCCGCGCCCGCCGCGCCGCCCTGGCCGTCCGCGCCGGAGGGGACGTCCCGCGACCGGCGGGACGGAAGCAGCCGCAGCGCGAACGGCACGTACACGAACGGCACGACCACCGCCGCCGCCACGAGCAGCACCTGCGCGTCCAGCCCCGTCTGCAGCGCCAGCGCCGTCAGCCCGCCGCCGGCCGCGCCGCCCAGGCTCCACGTGCCGTGGAACGCGGAGATGATCGGCCGCCCGTAGGCGTGCTCGACCTCGACGGAGTGGGTGTTCATGGCCACCTCCGTCACCCCGAGCCCCATGCCGAACACCACGGCCAGCACGGCCAGCCACAGATATCCGGGGGCGAGGGCCGGCCCCAGCAGCACCGCCGCCGACAGCGGGCCGGACACCCAGCACACGGCCCGGCTGCTCCACCGGTCCACGAGCGGGCCGGTGACCAGCATGGACACCAGCGCGCCACCGGAGATCAGCAGCAGCACGCTGCCGAGCCGCCCCGGTCCGAGGTCGAGCCGGTCGTTGAGGGACGGCAGGCCGGCCGCCCACAGGCCCATCACGAACCCCGCCAGGAAGAAGTAGCCGAACACCGCGATCCGGGCACGACGCGCCACCGCAAGACTTATGTTCACGGCTAGAGCATAATCAAGGGTGTGGGGACGGCACAACGGCGGGACCCCGGTGGGGCCCTCCTGGGCGCAGGTGTGGCGCAGAGGTGTGGCGCGCCGGTGCGCCCGCCCGGCCCAGCCCGCGCGGGCGTGCGGCACTGCCGTGGTGCAGGGTGTGGCGTGCCGGCGGCGCACGGGTGCGGACGCGGCGGCGTGCGAGCGACAGAGTGCGCGCGGCATACGGTGCGCGGCGGAGCCGTGTGCGCGATGGCGCGCGGCGGAGACGTGTGGGCGGCGGAGGGTGCGGCGATGGCGCCGCGCGGAGGGAAGGGAGCGCCGGAGATGCGAGCGGAGCACGAGGCGGGGGCGACGACCAGCGGGGCGTTGCGGGCCCACAACCGGGCGCGGCTGCTGCGGGCGGTGCACGACTGCGGCGCGTCCCTGACCCGCTCCCAGCTCACCCGCGACCTCGGCCTGGCCAGGGGCACCGCGTCGGTGCTGGTCGGGGAGCTGGCCGAGAGCGGGCTGCTGCACGAGGAGCCGGCGCCCGAGCACGGTCGGGGCAGGCCCACGCAGGTCCCGGGTCCGCACCCGCGCGGTCCGATCGCCCTGGCGGTCGACGTGCGGGAGGACGCCTGGGAGGTCGCGGCGTGCGAGCTGGGCGGGCGCGCCACCGTCCTGGAGGTGCGTCCGCACGACGGGACGCCCGAGGGCGCGCTCGTCCCCCTCGGCGCGGCGCTGCGCGGCCATCTCGAACGGCTGGCCCCCCGGGTGGTGGGCACCGGCGTGGCGCTGGCGGGCCCGGTGCGCCCCGGCGGGCTCGTCGACATCGCGCACCTGCGCTGGAGCTCGGTGGACGTCCCCGGCCTGCTGGCCCTCCCCCAGGCCCCCGAACTCCAGGCGCCGCCCCGGATCCCCGCGTCCCAGGCCCCCGAGCCCCAGGCACCGCCCCGGATCCCCGCCTCCCAGGCCCTCGAACCCCGGCCGCCTTCCCGGCATGCCCTGCCCCGGCCGCTGGTCGTGGGCAACGACACGGCGTTCGCCGGGCTGGCCGAGGCCCGGCGGGGCGAGTTGCGCGGCGTCGCCGTGGGGCTGCACCTGCACGTCGACTTCGACCTCGGCGGAACGCTGATCGTGGACGGCCGCCCGCTGGCCGGGGCGACCGGGGTCGGCGCCGAGTTCGGCCACATGCCGCTCATCGGCGGCGACGCGCCCTGCATGTGCGGGGCGTACGGGTGCTGGGGGCAGGAGGTGGGCACCAACGCCCTGCTGCGCCACCTCGGCCTCACCCACGGCGGCGGGCGGGGCCGCGACCACGCCGAGCGCCTGCTCTCCGCCGCCACGGTGGGCGACGAAGGCGCGGTGCGGGCCGTGACGTCCTGCGCGGAGGCGCTCGGCCGCGGCGTCTCCGCCCTGGTGAACGCGCACGACCCGGAGGTGGTGACGCTGTCGGGGTTCGGCGTGGACCTGCACCGGCTGGCGCTGCCGCAGCTCACGGAGCGGTTCGAGCGCGGCCTGATGGCGATCCGCCGGGAAAGGCCGCCCCGGCTCGCGCCCTCGGCCCTCGGGTGGCGCGGTTCGCTGATCGGCGCCATGGAGTCGGTCTTCGACGCCTTCCTCACGGTGGACGCCGTGGACCAGTGGCGCCGCGCCCACACCTGAGCTCTGGCCGCGTTCCGGCGCCCGTAGCGCATGGTCGGCGCCGGAAAAGTGGCCGCGACACGCCCGAAAATCAGAATGTGATGCAAAACACGCGAGACGGGTGAAACGCCGCCACCGACCGTAATCCGGCGCCTGCCCGGTGATCTACCAGCGTTTCCTCCCCGGCCCGCCCGTGAGGCCGTCCCCGTCAGCCGGCGGCCCCGAGGGGAGGCGGCGTCCGGCGGAGCGGCTCGCGACCGGAGGGGCCCCGAGAGAGGGACCCGAGACCCGTGCGGACCGGCCGCGTCCGAGAGGGCGCGGGAGCGCGGACGCCCCCGTCCCGCCAAGAACGCCGACATAGGCCGCCACCTGGGCTTTCATCGGCCCCCGCGCGGTGAGCGGCACGCGGCCGGGACCGCGCCCGCGCGCCGGCCGGACGGCGCCGTCGCCCCGGTCACGGCGGCGGGCCCGCCCGGGCCGCCGGCGAGGCCGTTCACGCCCTGGCCGGAAGCCGTTTTCCCAGCCCACGCGACGACGCCGCGGGAGCGTGCCCAACGGCGGCGCCCCTCCAGCCGTCCCCGCTCCCCGCGCGGGGCCGCGTCACCCGCCGAGGCGGCCGCGCGGGCGCGGCGCACGCCCTGAGCGGACGCTTTCCGCACCAAGAACCGCTGGTATCCGCCATGATTAGCCACTGCACTACGGGTAACAGAACCCCGAACGTTTAACTCCCCGAGGAGACAGAGATGGCACTTCCCACTCTCACCCCCGAGCAGCGCAAGGCGGCTCTGGAGAAGGCGGCCGAGGCCCGCGCGGCGCGCACCGCCCTGCTGGCCAAGGTCAAGGCCGGCGAGATGACGTTCTCGCAGCTCCTTGAGCGCGACGACGACATCGCCAAGAAGATCAAGGTGTCGCAGGCGCTGCGCGCGGTCAAGGGTGTCGGCCCGGCCAAGGCCACCGCGCTGATGGAGGAGGCGGGCGTCGACGAGAAGCGCCGCCTCGGCGGCCTGGGCGCCCAGCAGCGCAAGAAGCTGGTCGAGGCGCTCGGCTAGACACCGGGTGGCCGGGTCCTGGAGACCGGGTGGCCTGGTCCGCGCGGGTCCGCCGCGCGGGCCGGCCGGCCGCCCGGCCCCGGAACCCCCCGCAGACCCCCCAAGAACCTCCCCCTCACCCGCCGGACCTCGGGGAGCGCGGGTCAGGAGCGCAGGTAGGTCAGGACGGCGAGCACGCGCCGGTGCTGGTCGCTGTCGTCGGCGTAGAGGCCGAGCTTGCTGAAGATGCTCCTGATGTGCTTCTCCACCGCCCCGTCGCTGATCACGAGCTGCCGCCCGATGGCCGGGTTGGACCTGCCCTCGGCCATGAGCCCCAGCACCTCCCGCTCGCGCGGCGTGAGCTGGGCCAGCGGGTCGTTCTTGCGCCTGCGCACCATCAGCTGCGACACCACCTGAGGATCGAACACGGTGCCGCCCGCGGCCACCCGCCGCAGGCCCTCCAGGAACTCGTCGACGTCCACGACCCGGTCCTTCAGCAGGTAGCCGACCGCGCCCCGGGCGTCGGCCAGCAGGTCGTCGGCGTACGACACCTCGACGTACTGCGACAGGATGAGCACCGGCGTCCCCGGCACCCGCTTGCGGGCCTCGACGGCGGCGCGCAGCCCCTCGTCGGTGAACGACGGCGGCATCCGCACGTCCACCACCGACACGTCCGGCCGGTGCTCCTCCACCGCCGCGACGAGGGCCTCGCCGTCGCCCACGGTGGCCACCACCTCACAGCCGAACTCCTCCAGCAGCCTGACCAGGCCCTCCCTGATCAGGACCGCGTCATCGGCCACCACTACGCGCACGGCACCTCCGCCACGATCACTGTCGGCCCGCCGTCGGGCGAGCTGACCGTGAACTCCCCGTCGACCGCGCGGAGCCGGTCGGCGAGCCCGGCGAGACCGTGTCCCTTGGCGACGTGTGCGCCGCCGACTCCATCATCCCCGATCGTCAGCATGAGGACGTTCCCGGTGCGGGTGAGCTGGACGGTGCAGACGGTGGCGCGGCTGTGCTTGGCGACGTTCGTCATGGTCTCGGCGACGACGAAGTAGATCGCGTTCTCGACGGCGGCCTGGAAGCGGCCGACGACCTGCACGTCCAGCTCCACGGGCACCGTGCAGCGGCTCGCGAGGGCGGCCAGCGCGGGCGCGAGGCCGCGGTCGGACAGGATGGGCGGCGCGATCCCGCGCGACAGGGCGCGCAGCTCGTCGAGCGTCTCGCGGGTGGCGGTGATCGCGGAGCTGATCGTGGCCTGGGCGGCCTCCGGGTCCCGGGCCATCTGCCGCTGCGCGCGGGACAGCTCCATGGCCAGCGACACCAGGCGCTGCTGGGGGCCGTCGTGGATGTCGCGCTCCAGCTTGCGCAGCGCGTTGGCCTCGGCGGAGACCGCGGCCGCGCGGCCCTCGGCGAGATCGTCGATGCGTTCCTGCAGCTCGGCGACGCCCGTCAGCAGCGCCCGGCCCATTCCGGCGCGGATCAGCGCGGCCCCGCGCACCATGACCGGCAGGATCAGCAGCCCCAGCAGGCCGAGCGACACGTTGAAGACGACGTTGACGCCGTAGCCGCTGCCGAGGCCGAGCAGCTCGGGCAGCTCCTGGTCGCCGCCCGGGATGCGCGAGGTCACGACGCCGTAGATGGGGTAGGTCAGGCCGAGGATGGGCAGCGCCCAGAACACCACGGTGATGACGAAGCTGATGACCGCCATCGGCAGGTTCAGGATGCCGTGCAGCAGGTCGAGCCAGGACTGGCCGCTGGTGATCGGGTTGATCAGCCGGCGGAACCGGCCGGCCCCCTCGGGCGCGGGCTTGTAACGGGGTCGTACGGGCGGGCGGCGCAGGACGTCGGACAGCCAGCCGCGCTCGGCGTCGGCGAACCCGCGCGCGATCATGAGGACGCCGGCCAGGATCGGCACGCCGATCCACACGACCGCGGTGCCCAGCCCGGCGGCGAACCCGGAGACCAGGATCGCGAAGCCGATGACCGTCGTGGGGAAGCCCACGAGCGTGTAACGCGTGTCGAGCAGGACACGCCTCATGAGGGAGCGCATGCCGCAACGGTATGCCGCGCCTCGCCCCGGTTCGACCCGGTGCGCAGGCATACCGGGGTAGGGCCTGCCCTACCCCGGCCGGTGGTGCGATCTTGACCCCGATTCGGCGGCCCGCGGGAATGTGCCGGGACGGCCGCGCCGGGAGGCTGGGGACATCCCCTCCCGAGCTTCCCGACGAAGCCGTTGAATCGAGGCTCTCCCCCATGACCGTCCTCCTCGACCGTCCGGCGCCGCCCGGCGTCCCCGCCGCGGCCGCCCCGCCGCGCGTCGCCCGGGACCCGTTCATCGACGTGCTGCGCGTCCTGGGCATCGCGCTGGTGGTGTTGCAGCACTGGACGATCCCCGTGCTCGCCTTCGACGGGACGACCCTGACGACGGGCAACGCGCTGGCCACGCCCGGGGTGTGGGTGGTCACGTGGCTCAGCCAGGTGATGCCGCTGGTGTTCTTCGCGGGCGGCGCCGCGAACGCGATCAGCTTCGGCCGCGCCCGGCACGACGCGCCGCGGTGGCTGGCGGCCCGGCTGCGGCGGCTGGCCTGGCCGCTGCTGCCGCTGGCGGCCGTGTGGATCCCGCTCCCGCACGCCCTCGCCGCGCTCGGCGTGCCGGCCCAGCCGCTGGAGACGGGCGCGCGGCTGACCGGCCAGCTCCTGTGGTTCCTCGCCGTCTACGTCGTCGCCGTGACGACCACGCCGCTGATGGCCCGCCTGCACGAGCGGTACGGCGGGCGGGTCCCGGCGGCGCTGGCCGCCGGTGCGGTGCTGACGGACGTCGCCCGCTTCTCCACGGGCCTCGACGCGCTGGGCTACCTCAACATCGTGTTCGTGTGGCTGGCGGTCCACCAGCTCGGCCTGCTGTACGCGGAGGGGCGGCTGACCCGGCCGGGCGTCATGGCGGCCGGCGGGTTCGGGGCCGCGGCGCTGCTGGTGTGGGCGGGGCCGTACCCGGGCAGCATGATCGGCCTGCCCGGCGCCGAGATGTCGAACATGGCTCCCCCGACGCTGGCCATGCTGGCCGTGGCGTTCGGGCAGGTGGGGCTGGCCCTGCTGCTGCGCGGGCGGATCCTGCGGCTGCCGCTGGACGGACCGCTGGCCTGGGCGGGGCCGCGGATCATGACGGTGTACCTGTGGCACATGCCGGCGCTGTTCGTGGTGACCGGGGTGGTCGTGGTGGGGCTGGGCGTGGACACGCCGGCGCCGGGCGGTGCGGGGTGGTTCGCCGGGTGGCCGTTCTGGTTCGGGGCGCTGTGCCTGGTGATGTGGCCGCTGCTGAAGGTGTTCGCCCGGTTCGAGGAGCCGCCCGCGCTGCCGTACCGGCCGGGTGGGTGGCCGCGGATGCTGGTGGCGGCGGCGCTGGCCGGCGCGGGGCTGCTGACGCTCACGGTGGCGGGGTTCGCTCCGGGGGTCGCGCCGGTCGCGGCGGTGGCGGCGGTCGGCGGCGCGCTCCTGCTGACGGCGGCTCCGCGCCGCCCGGCCCTGGTGGGTGAACTCCTGGAAACACGCCTGTAATGCGACAGCCGCACAATGGCATGACATGACGACACCACGACCGCTGGCGGAGTCCGACGTCCCCGCCGTCGCCTCCATCTACGCGCACTACGTCGAGAAGAGCGTGGCCACCTTCGACGAGATCCCGCCCGGTGTCGAGGACTGGCGGGCCAAGGCCGCGGCGATCATCGGGGCCGGGCTGCCGTTCCTGGTGACGGAGGAGGACGGCGAGGTGACCGGGTTCGCCTACGCCGGCCAGTTCCGGCCCAAGCCCGCCTACCGGCACACGGCGGAGGACTCCATCTACCTGGCGCCCGGAGCCACGGGACGCGGCCTGGGGCGGCTGCTGCTGGGCGAGCTCGTCGAGCGCGCCGCGCGCGCCGGGGTGCGGCAGATGGTGGCGGTGGTCGCCGACGGCGGCGACCCGGCCTCGCTGCGGCTGCACACGGCGTTCGGCTTCGAGCAGGCGGGACGGCTGAGGAGCGTCGGCTTCAAGCACGGCCGGTGGATCGACACGATCCTCCTCCAGCGCGCCTTGGACGCCCCCACCACACGCTGAACCCACAACAGACGGTTCGACCACCGGGGTTTCCGTCCCCCTCCCCCGCGCACGCCCGCAAAACACGGTGAGCGGCGCGACAAGCGGTTCGACCACCGGGGTTTCTTCGGCAGGATAGAGGGCGTGAGCCTTCTCATCGACCGCCTCCCCGAAGAGATCGACGCCGAACCGGACGCGATCTTCGACGCCTTCGTCTCCTGGAACTCCGAACGCGGGCTCACCCTCTATCCCGCCCAGGAGGAGGCGCTCATCGAGGTGGTCTCCGGCAGCAACCTGATCCTGGCCACCCCGACCGGCTCCGGCAAGAGCCTGGTCGCGGCGGGCGCCCACTTCACGGCGCTCACGCGGGACCTACGCACGTTCTACACGGCGCCGATCAAGGCGCTGGTGTCGGAGAAGTTCTTCGACCTGTGCGCGATCTTCGGCACCGAGAACGTCGGCATGATGACGGGCGACGCCAGCGTCAACCCGGGCGCCCCCATCATCTGCTGCACCGCCGAGATCCTCGCCAACGTGGCGCTGCGCGACGGGGCGGCGGCCGACATCGGCCAGGTCGTCATGGACGAGTTCCACTTCTACGCCGAACCCGACCGCGGCTGGGCCTGGCAGGTGCCGCTGCTGGAGCTGCCGCACGTGCAGTTCGTGCTCATGTCGGCCACGCTGGGCGACGTCGCGATGTTCGAGCGCGACCTGACCCGGCGCACCGGGCGGCCGACGTCCGTGGTCAAGCACGCCGAGCGGCCCGTCCCGCTGGTCTACTCGTACCGCATGACGCCGCTGCACGAGACGCTGGAGGAGATGCTCAGCACCGGGCAGGCGCCCGTGTACGTCGTCCACTTCACGCAGGCCGCCGCGATGGAACGCGCGCAGGCGCTGATGTCGATCAACATGGCGTCGAAGGCGGAGAAGGAGGCGATCGCCGCGATGATCGGCGGCTTCCGCTTCACCACGCGCTTCGGCCGGGCGCTGTCGCGGCTCGTGCGCCACGGCATCGGCGTCCACCACGCCGGCATGCTGCCCAAGTACCGCCGCCTGGTCGAGCGGCTGGCGCAGGCGGGCCTGCTGAAGGTCATCTGCGGCACCGACACGCTGGGCGTCGGCGTCAACGTGCCGATCCGGACCGTGCTGTTCACCGCGCTGTCCAAGTACGACGGCAACAAGGTGCGCCGCCTGCGGGCCCGCGAGTTCCACCAGATCGCGGGCCGGGCCGGGCGGGCCGGGTTCGACACGATCGGCTACGTCGCCTGCCAGGCGCCCGAGCACGACATCGAGAACGCCAAGGCCCTGGCCAAGATCGGCGACGACCCGAAGCGGCGGCGCGGCTACGCCCGCAAGAAGCCGCCGGAGGGGTTCGTCGGCTGGAGCGAGGAGACGTTCGAGAAGCTGCAGGGCGCCGAGCCCGAGCCGCTGGCCTCCCGCTTCAAGGTGAGCAACGCGATGCTGCTGGCCGTCATCAACCGGCCCGGCGACTGCTTCCAGGCGATGAAGCACCTGCTGACCGACAACCACGAGGACCGCAAGTGGCAGCGGCGGCACATCAGCCAGGCCATCGCCATCTACCGGTCGCTGCTCGCGGGCGGCATCGTCGAGCAGCTCGCGGAGCCCGACGAGCAGGGCCGCCGGGCCCGGCTGACGATCGAGCTGCAGGAGGACTTCGCGCTCAACCAGGCGCTGTCCACCTTCGCCCTGGCCGCCTTCGACCTGCTCGACCAGGAGTCGCCGAGCTACGCCCTCGACATGGTCTCCATCGTCGAGTCGATCCTCGACGACCCGCGCCAGATCCTGTCCGCCCAGCTCAAGAAGGCGCGGGGCGAGGCGGTCGCGCAGATGAAGGCCGACGGCATGGAGTACGAGGAGCGCATGGACGCCCTCGCCGAGGTGATGTACCCGATGCCGCTGGAGACGCTGCTGCTCGGGGCCTACGAGACGTACCGGCGGGGTCACCCGTGGGTGGGCGACTACACGGTCAGCCCCAAGTCGGTGGTGCGCGACATGTACGAGCGGGCGATGACGTTCGGCGAGTACATCCAGTTCTACGAGCTGGCCCGCTCCGAGGGCACGGTGCTGCGCTACCTGGCCGACGCCTACCGCACGCTGTCGCGCACCGTGCCCGAGCACCTGAAGACCGACGACCTGGTCGACCTCATCGAGTGGCTGGGCGAGCTGGTGCGGCAGGTCGACTCGTCGCTGATCGACGAGTGGGAGAAGCTGGCCAACCCGGCGGAGGCGCTGGAGCGGCACCAGCAGCTCGAGACCAAGGTCCGCCCGGTCACCGCCAACCCGCGGGCGTTCCGGGTGCTGGTGCGCAACGCGATGTTCCGGCTGGTGGAGCTGTGCGCGCTGGAGAAGGAGGACGAGCTGGAGGAGCTGGCTCCGGACGTCGACTGGGGCGCGGCGCTCGACGCGTACTACGACGAGCACGAGGAGATCCACACCGACGCCGACGCGCGCGGGCCGGCGCTGCTGCGCATCGAGGAGGAGAGCGGGCTGTGGAAGGTCCGCCAGACGGTCAAGGACCCGGCGGGCGACGGCGACTGGGGCATCGACGCCCAGGTCGATCTGGCGGCCTCCGACGAGGAGGGGCGGGCCGTCCTGCACGTCCTCGGCCTCAACCGGCTCTGAGGGGTTACCGGTCAGGACGGCCGGGCGTGGTCAGGACGGCCGGGCGTGGTCAGGACGGCCGGGCGTGGTCAGGACGGCCGGGCGTGGTCAGGACGGCCGGGCGTGGTCAGGACGGCGGCAGGGTCAGGACGGCGGCCGGCAGGTGGCGCAGGGCCTCCGGGATGACGACCGTGCCGTCCGGGCCGATCTCGGCGGCCCCCTCCCCCCAGCGGGCGCCGGGGCGGCCGATCAGGTCGGCGGGCAGGCGGAAGCCGCCCTGCGCCGGGTCGAGCGCGATCACGTTGAGCGTCCCGTCGGGGCGCACGGTGTAGCGCAGCGGAGCCCCCACCGGCTCGGCGTGGCGGCGCCAGGGGCGGGTGCCGTAGACGGCGTCCGGATGGGCGGCCAGCCACCGGCCGAGCTCGCGCAGCCGGCCGACCTGCGTCTCGGGCAGTGAGCCGTCGCCGCGCGGGCTGATGTTGAGCAGCAGGTTGCCGTTCTTGGCGACGGTGTCGACGAGCAGGTGGACCAGCTCGGTGGCGTCGATGAGGTGGGCGTCGTCCTCGGCGCGGTTGTAGCCGAACGAGGCGCCCAGGCCGCGCGTCGCCTCCCACGCCCAGTCCGTCGTGCCGCTCTCGGTGCGGTACTCGCGGGTGCGGAAACCCAGGTGCGGCACGCCCCACCGGTCGTTGACCACCCCGTCGGGCACGAGGTCGTAGTAGTGCTCGAACAGCTCGGCCAGACTGTACGGCCCGGCCGCCTTGGCCGAGTCGGGCCAGTCGATGTCGTTCCACAGCACGTCGGGCCGGTGTCGTTCGACCAGCTCCCGCACCTGGTCGAAGCAGTGGCGGGCGAAGGCCGGGTCGTTGCGCCGGTGGGTGAACAGGTCGGTCAGCGACCGGATCGGCGGGAAGTGCGACACGTGCCAGTCGAGCGCCCCCGAGTAGTACAGCCCGAAGCGCAGCCCCGCCGACCGGGCGGCGTCCGCCAGCTCGGCGACGACGTCGCGGCGAGGCCCCCGGCGGACGCTGGAGAAGCCGGTGGTGGCGGTGTCCCACAGGCAGAAGCCGTCGTGGTGCTTGGCCGTCGGCACCACGTAGCGCGCCCCGCACGCGGCGAACAGCCGCATCCAGCCGTCGGGGTCGTACCGCTCGGCGGTCCAGGCGTCGGCCAGGTCCTCGTAGGAGGTGCCGACGCCGAAGGCGGTCTCGTGGTAGGAGGCGGTCGGCGAGCCGGGGATGCGCAGGGTGTTGGCGTACCACTCGGCGTACTGGTGGTGGCTGTACTCGAGCTCCACGGGCACGTCCTCGCCCGGCCGGCGCGGCGGCGCCCACCCGGCGACCGAGTACAGCCCCCAGTGGACGAACACGCCGAACTTGGCGTCCCGGTACCAGTCGGGCACCGGTCGGTCGGGGTAGCGCGGCGCGTCCTCACCGAGGTCGGGGCCGGTCCGGCGATCGAAGAAGAGCATGGATTCCTTTCAGCGCCCGGCCAGCCCGGCCGTGGCGATTCCCTTCACCAGGTGTTTCTGCAGCGCGATCAGCAGCAGCAGGGTGGGCAGGATCGAGATGACGGAGGCGGCCATGACCAGGTGCCACTGGTTGCCGTTCTGGCCGAAGAACAGTTGCAGCCCGAGCGGCACGGTGCCTCTGGCGTTCACGTCGTTGATCATGATGAGCGGCCACAGGAAGCTGTTCCAGTAGCCGATGAAGGTGAACACGGCCAGCACGCCCAGCGCGGGCCGGGCGAGCGGCAGCATGACCCGCAGGAACACGCGCAGCTCCCCGGCGCCGTCGAGGCGCGCCGCCTCGCGCAGCTCGCCCGGCACGCTCTTGAAGAACTGCCGCAGCAGGAACGCGCCGAAGGCGGTGAACGCCCACGGGAAGATCAGCGCCTGGTAGCTGTCGACCCAGCCGAACGCCTGCATGAGCAGGAACATGGGGACGACCAGCACCTCCTGCGGCACCATCATGGTGGCCAGGAAGACGAGGAAGATCCCGTCCCGGCCGCGCCAGCGCAGCGCCGCGAAGGCGTAGGCCGACAGCGCCGAGGCGGCCAGCACCACGAGGGTGCCCGCGCCCGCCACCAGCACGCCGTTGCCGATGTAGCGCTCGAACGGCACGTAGGAGAACACGTCGGCGAAGTTGCGCCAGCGCACCTCCGAGCCGACCAGCGCGGCCGGCGAGCCGAACGTCTCGCCCGGCGGCTTGAGCGCCGTGGCGACGGCGAAGACCAGCGGGTAGAGGAACGTCAGGGCGACGGCGGCCAGCAGGACGTGGGACACGGCACGGCTAGCTTTCATAGTGGACCCACCGTTTCTGGCCCACGAACTGCACGGCCGTGACGCCGAGGATGATCGCGAACAGCAACCACGCGCCCGCCGCGGCCAGCCCGAGGTCGCGTGACTCGAAGCCGGCCTGGTAGACGTTCATGACCAGGGTCTCGGTGGCGTTGCCCGGGCCGCCCGCGGTGAGGATGTAGGGCTGGGTGAACACCTGCAACGCGTTGATCATCGTCATCGTGGCCGCGAAGAACAGCGCCGGCGAGATGAGCGGGAGCTGCACGCTGACGAGCCTGCGCAGCCCGGTCGCCCCGTCGAGCGAGGCGGCCTCCAGCACGCTGGGCGACATCTCGTTGACGGCCGCGGAGAAGACGATCATGTTGTAGCCGAAGCCCTGCCACACGCTCATCGCCACCACCGCGAGCAGCGCGGTGCGGCCGTCGGCCAGCACGTTCGGCTCCCCGCCGAGGGCCTGGAAGAGCAGCTTCCAGATCACCGCGTTGGCCACCATGGGGGTGATGGCCGGGACGAAGAACAGCACCCGCCACAGGTTCGCCCAGCGTGAGCGGTGGATCCAGAAGGCCAGGCCGAGCGCGAGCAGGATGTTGAGCGGCACGTACAGGCCGGTGAAGACGAAGGTGTTGCGCAGCGCGGTCAGGAAGTCGGGGTCCTCGCCGAGCAGGTAGCGGAAGTTGTCCAGGCCGACGAACTCCCGCGTGCCGAGCATGGGCCAGCGGAAGAAGCTCATGACGACGGCCATCCCGACCGGGAACAGGGTGAACAGTCCCAGTCCGAGCACGCTCGGCGTGACGAAGCCGAGCGCGCTCCACTGCTCTGTCGTACGCGGTTTCACTGGCCTCTTCACTGGCCCCGGGCGCTCTGCTGCTGGATCGTGGCGAGGGCGTCCTTGGGCGACTGGTCGCCGGTGTAGACCCGGATGAGGTACTGCGCCATGAGCTTGCCGACGCTGTCCCAGTTCTTCGTGGTGAACAGGGGGACGCCGCCGGCCAGGCCGTCCTTGACCGAGGCGATGGCGCCGCGCACGGCCGCGGCGTTCTTCGGGTCCTGCTTGACCAGGAACTCCTCGTAGGTGGCCTGCTGGTCGGTGCGCGAGGGGAAGCTGCGGCCCTGCCCGGCCAGGTACGCCTGGGCGTCCGCCCCGGTCAGCACCGAGACGGCCTTGGCCGCCTCCGCCGGGTACGGGCAGCCCTTGGCTACGCCGAAGCCCGAGGCGGCGAGGTAGGTCTTGGACCCGCCCGACCCGGCGGGCAGGGGCGCGAAGCCGACGGCGAACTTGGCGTCCTTGAGCGCCGAGCCGATGTTCCACGACCCGTCGACCGCCATCATCGCGTTGCCGTTGACGAACTGCGTCTCGCCCCAGCCCACGTCGGAGGAGCTGGCCGGCACCAGTGCCGCCTTGGCGGTGGCCAGGCCGGCGTACCAGGTGAGCGCGTCCACCATCGGCCGGCTGTCGAACTGCAGCTTCACGTCGGAGGTGACCGGCTGGGCGCCGTTGTAGGTCAGCAGCATCGACAGCGTGTGCAGGTCGGCGAAGGACATGCCGAACCCGGCCTTGCCGCCGGTGGAGAGCTTCTTGGCCGCCTGCTCGAAGTCGGCGACGGTCCAGCCGCTCTTCGGCTCGGCCACTCCTGCCTTGGTGAAGGCGTCCTTGTTGTAGTAGAGGAGCATCGAGGCCAGGTCGTACGGGAGGGCGAGCTGCTTGCCGCCCAGCTTGAGCGCCTGGAGCGCGGCGGGGGCGAAGCCCTGGGCGTCGGCCTTGCCGTCGAGGGGTTCCAGCAGGTCGGCGTAGGCGCTGAGGCGCAGGCTCTGCATGGACACCACGCACGGCTGCTTGCCGGCGGCGAACTCGGTCTGGAGCTTGGTGAAGTAGTCGTTGAACGGCGCCGTGCGGAGGTTGACCTTGATGGTGGGGTGCTTCTGGGTGACGAGCGCCGCGAGATGGTCGAGCTGGGCCTTCTCGTCCTCGCTGCCGGCCCACATCTCCCAGTCCAGCGTGACGGTGCCGCCGGTGTCGCGGGCGCCGCCCGACGTGCCGGTGCCTCCGCCGCCGCCACACGCGGCGGTGACCATCGTGCCTGCCAGGCCCAAGGCCAGCAGGACGCCTCTGCGCATGTGCATCTGCGCTCCCTCCTGGACGCCGCCCGTGATATTTTTCGGGGGCGAAATTATTATGGTGGCTGACCTTAGGGTCGGGATGCGCAAGGCGTCAAGAGAGGCAGAATGAGCGGTATGCCCCCACCCCCGTACCGGGAGGACCTGATCAAGGCGGAGATCCTCGCCATGCTCGGGTCACGGCCGCTCAACCGGTCACAGATCGCCGCCCGGCTGGGCCTCGGCGCCGCGACCGTCACGGAGCACACCCGCCGCCTCATCGACCTGGGTTTCCTGCGCGAGCTGCCGCCGCAGGTCAGCGGCCGGGGACGGCCGAAGGTGCCGCTGGAGGTGGTCCCGGACGCGGCCTACACGCTGGGCCTGCGCGTGCACCCCGACCACCTGATGGGCGTGCTGGCGCGGCTCGACGGGGGCGAGGTGGCCCGCTTCACCCGGCCGTTCTCCCCCGCGGACGACCCCGTGGGGCAGCTCGCGGCGGCGTGCGAGGACGTGCTGGGCGACCCGGCCACCGGCGCGCGGGTGCTCGGCATCGGGCTGGCCGTCCCGGGGGTGATCGACCCCGGCACCGGCACGGTCCGGCTGTCACCGCGCATGGGCTGGACCGACCTGCCGCTCCAGCCGCCGCTGGCCGCGCGCCTGCCGGTGCCCGTGCTCATCGACAACGACACCAGGGCCTCCACCACGGGAGAGCTGCTCTACGGCACCGGCCGCGACCACGACGACTTCCTGGTGCTGGCGATCGGCGACGGCGTGGGCATGGGCATCGTGCTGGGCCGCCGGGTCCACCGCGGGCCCGACGGGGTGGCGGGCGAGTTCGGCCACGTGCCGACCGGCCCGGACGGCCCGGCGTGCGTGTGCGGCCGGCGGGGCTGCGTCGACGCGTATGTCGCCGACTACGCGCTCGCCGCCGAGGCCGTCAGGCGTGGCCTGACGGTCGCGCCGCCGCCGCTGGAGGAGCTGCGCCGCCTGGCCGCCGACGACGCGAAGGGCGTGCGCGACCTGCTCGCCGAGGCCGGCGAGATCCTCGGCCGGGCCGTGGCGGGCGTGGTGAACGTGCTGGCCGTGCGGGCCCTGACCGTCATCGGGGAGAGCCACGTGCTCTGGCCGTACCTGGCGCCCGGCTTCCACCGCGCGGTCGACGACGGGGTCATCGCGGCGCTGTCCGGGCTGGAGATCACGCTGCGGCCGTGGGACGACAGCGGCCACGCCCGCGGCGCCGCCAGCCTCGTCCTGGCCGCCAGCCTCGCCTCGTGAGCCGCCGGTCTCTGCAGCCGTACGGAAACAGCGGAGGACGCATGGCGTCCTCCGCTGTTTCCGCGTATTACTTCCCGCTCCCCATGCGAACCATCTCACCTGGATGAAGGCGCGATTCAGCCGGCCTTGATGATCGCCTTGGCGTTGCTGACCCAGGTGGCGAATATACGCTTGGACTCGTCGATCTTGGCTCTGTTCTCGTCGAGCAGTTGCTGTTCGTATGCTGCCCGGACCGTCTTGTACACGCCCACGAGATTCACCTGGAGCTGGCAGTTCGCGTCGGCCGCGGCCACTCGCTTCTCCTCGGCCGACGCGGGTGTACCGGCGTCACGCGACTGCCACGTGGGATCATTCTTCGCGGCGACCGGGTGCTGGTAGGACGTGATACCGGCGTCCTGCATACATGCGCGCCACGCGCTGATCGCTTCTCGCAACCGGCTGTCGCCGAGCGCGCGCGAGCGGGAACCGACCGCAAGGCTACGGGGGTCGGCGGGCAGGTCGCCACCGGCCTTGCCATAGATACTCTGATCGGCCTGGCGTACACACCCTCCGGCCGGGACGGCAGTTCCAGCCGTGGTCCGGGCCGCGGCGCCGTAGAACGCGCTCTTCTCGTCGGCAGTGGGCTCGTGTCCTGTCCTGGCGTCGGGCGCCGCAGTTTTGACCGCTGGGACGCGTGGGTAGCCCGAATCGGCGGCGGCCTTGGGATCCAGGTATTCGAAGGTGTCGAATTCTCGATAGTCCTCTGGACGCCACGTACGAATAGTGTCGGCCTTCCACCGCGTGAAGCCGAGCGACCGCATGCACATGGCCGCCGCGACGTCCTGCGCCTGGTCGATGATCTTGATGTCACTCATCGACGTGAGGTGCGGGTCGAGCGGCATCGGCACCGGGTTGGAATTCGTGACCTTCACGATCTCACCGAGCACGGGCTCGCGCACTTCGCCGCCCGGTCCGCCGGTCGAGCGCACATCGGAGGGAACCGGAGGTGCCGCGGTCGGGTCAACCGTGGCGAACGCCGGCTGCTCGTCCTGGGACAGTTGGCTGAAGATCCCTACAGTGGCAACCGTGGCCACAGCCACGACAGCAACGGCCGCAGCACTCCCTCGCCGAAGTGTCATTGTTCGCCGTTCCTCCTCCAGTAGCACCTGTGATATATGCCGTAGTTGTCACCGTAGACGCACCGGTCCATGTGGAACTGCGTCGTCCAGAGTCCGTTGTTGGCAGCCGTGGAAAAATTCACGCCCAGAGTGGCCTGGTACACGTTGCCGGAGCATCCCGCCTTGTTCACCCACATATTGAACCATCGGCCGTAGTAGTTACTGTACTCATCGTCGAAGCGCCAGTACTGTTGCGACTCATTCACCCACCGGTACTGCATCGGGGTGCTGCACCCGCCGTCGCTGCCCGGACCCGTGTGACTGTCCCAGCGATCGAGAACTTTCCCACTGTTGTTGTTCACAAGATAGTAGTAGCCGTTTGATATGTGGTGGTCCGACCAGTACTGATTGGCCGAGCCGCTGTTCGACGGATACGCTATGACGTTGGCGAGATCTGCCGTGCTGGAGCTGAGCACCTCCAGGAACAGGTAGCCTCTTCCGTAATCGCCGGCGGTCGCCCATCTGTTCACCGAGTCGGCGTGCGCAGCATTTCCAGGAAACACCGTGAGCGCGGTTGCGGCAGTAACCGCCGCCAGTGACGCTGCACCGAGCCTGGATGCGGTGGCGCGTATGCTGACCTTCAACTCTCCCTCTCCTCCTCTACTGCCCTGCGTGACAGGCACTGAATGCTTGTTCGATGGTCGGTCGATCGGTGCGGCCAAGACCGCTTCCACCGCCGCCGGCGCGGCTGACAGGGTCCAGCAGTACTAGACCCCTCAGGCCACCGCCGAACTATTCCGATTCCTTTTGATTGAGTATCCCCGTCTTCCGTCGCTTGATCATGTACCAGACATTTCAGGTTGACAATGAGTTTCGGTGTGATGCAAATCACAGTACGGCGTGTCCCGGCACGGGCGCCGAACGTAGATCCGGGCGGTCCGTAAACAGGATGCAAGAAGTCCTACCGGGCTTGATTCGTGGAGTCGCACGGTGGTTTCGGAGCCGCGACACCATCACCGAACAAGAAATGTTCATCTCGACGACACCACGCGAAGCCTGCCCTTGCCTCGGGACGTCGGCCCGGTCGATGAACACATGAGCCCCATCAAGACGCTCAGGCAACCCGGACGCCAGTGAAGTCAGGAAGGCCGACCTTCCCGAAATTGCCTTGCCAAGTGTCCAACCATGAGTGAAGATCACCGAGGCGCCTGTTCCGGCCGGGCTGAGGCCGTTGCCACATCACGCGTTCCCGTCAGAGCGTGTTCGCACTCGATCGCAAAATCGCGCTCTCGGGTGCCCTCGTACATGGGAGGGAAACAGTGCCTTTACGACGTTCGATTGTGGTGGCTGCCGCTGCCGGCCTCTTCGTCACAGGACTGACCGCACCAGACCTCCCGGCCCTGGCGCAACCGTCGGCCATTTCGCAAGTGGTGGATCCCCTACTGGGAGCGGGTGGCGGCAACAATCCTCCTGTACCACCGCCGCCCGATGAAGACCGATCGTCCGTGGCTCCCGCTCGGCGTGAACACGTCCTTCCCAAGGGGTGGCAAGACTCTACGGATCTGGCGGTCACCGCAACCGGGGACTCCACCGGTTTCCACGTGCTCGCTGCTTCGGCCAGGACGGCCTATCAGTGGAGGACGCTGGCCACCCTGAACGAGCCCGGCATGTCCAACGATCAGTGGATTGGCAATGCCTGCCTCACCAGCTCCGGCAAACAGGTCATCGCCGTATACGCGCCCCGGTACTTCACCAATCGGGACTGGTTGTTCAGCAGGGGAGCGTTTGCCGCGATCATCGACGTGAAATCCGGTGCCGTCACCAAACTGCAGGATCAGGTTTCTCTGGCCTATTACAACCCCGGGTGCGGAGCCGATGACCGAGTGGCATTCACGCAAGGTGTGACGGAGAGCCGCGGCAGCACTCGCCTTCGCGTCGTCAATGCCGCGACCAAGAAGCTGGGCGACCCCGTCGTCGTTCGGGAACAGGTCACGTCTGCCATCGCGACGAGCAGCGAGACCGTCGCGGCCGCCGGGAACCGCCTGGTCCGTGTGGAACGCGATGGTCGGCTCACCACGCTCGCCACCACACGCTCCACACCGTTCGATCTGCGGCCGACCGTCGATGGCGGCGTCCTCTATCTCGACGCATCGGGCACAGATGCCTTCGTCAACCACTACCAGCAGGGACGTTCACGAGTGGTCGCATCCGGCCGTCTCGGATCCGTCGGTCTCAGGTCGGGCGCCGACGGCCGTGTCTTCGTCGTCGGCAAGGCCGAACCGAACAAGAACCTCCCTTCCAAGGTCACGTTGGTCGATGCGCCTTCAGCGGGAGAGGTCAGTTCGGAAGGCGGAGTCGTCGTCGAGAGCACCGCTTCCAGTGAGTTGCGAAGGCCTCAACCGACCTCGCAGCAGGACACCGGGATCCATGGCGTCTCCGACGGTACGGCGACCGGCTCCACCATCGATGTGACCGCCTATGTGCCGACCACGCGGCAGAGGGTGAACTTCGAACTCGCTCCGGGGCGTCGGCGGGCGCCGAAGGCGGACACCGGTACGGCGCCGAACCCTCGGCTTGCCCGACTGGGCGTGACCGACGCGACCGTCGCCTCCGTTCCAGGAACGGTCGATCAGGGGTATTCGTGCTCGGTGCCGCGCAATGATCCGAAGACCCAGACGTACCAGCCGCACTGGCGTCAGGTCGAGTGGGCAGTGGATCAGTTGGTCTTCAAGAACCGACTGCAGGTCACCCGACCGGACAACTGGAAGGGCTCCGGCGTTTCCTCCTGGAACCCGCAAGGACTCTTCCCTGCACCCGATCTGGCTGGTGGCGGAAGGATCCCCGTCTCCGTGGTCTTCGGCATCCTGGCTCAGGAGTCGAATCTCTGGCAGGCCCAGAGACACGTCTCCGAAGGAGAGACCGGCAACCCTCTGGTGGGGAACTACTACGGGGTCAACGTATACGACCAGAACCCGGGCAACGACTGGGACATCGATTTCACCAAGGCTGACTGCGGCTATGGAATCACCCAGCAGACGGACCACATGCGAGGCGCGGGGCACGTGCCGCCCGGCGAATGGTCATGGCCCGAGGACACCCAGCGAAGAGTCGCCCTCGACTACGTGACCAACATAGCCGCCGGCGTCGTGACGCTCGCCGAGAAATGGAACCAGATCTGGAGCGACACGGGGGGCAAGGTCATAGCGAACAACGGCGACCCGTCGAAGATCGAGAACTGGTACTTCGCGGCATGGGCGTACAACTCCGGCTGGCACCCGAAATCGGAGGCCGGGAGCCACAACGGGAACTGGGGAGTTGGCTGGACGAACAACCCGAGGAATCCCGACTACCCGATCGGCCGTACGCCCTTCCTCGACAACAACAGTTATGCGGACGCCGCGCGTCCCCAGCAGTGGCCGTACCAGGAGAAAGTGCTCGGATGGGCGGCCTGGCCGATCGTCAAGACGTACATCGACCCCGCCACCCAGCAGCCGAAGGACGAGGGCGGATACAACTACGCGTGGTGGAACTCCGCGAATGCGCGATCCAGAATCGTTCCGACGTACGCCGCCTTGAAGGAGATCGTCGACCACAACGCCTTCTGCGGCGACGAGAACAACTGCGACCGCGCGACCGCCGACGGCTGCAGGTCCGCCGACCGCGAGACGTGCTGGTGGCACGCCGCGAAGACGTGGAAGACCTGTCCCGACGACTGCGGGAACGAGGCTTACCTCCGCTACGACCAGACATACGCAGGGATCGAGCGAGCCGAGCCGACCTACAACTTCACGTCCTGTAATACCGCCGGGCTCCCTGCGGGTTCGCTCATCGTCGACGATGTGCCGAGATCCGTTCCAGTGATCCGAGGGGGAGGCTGCGAACAGGACAACAAGAACTGGACGAACTCCGGAAGAATGACGTTCGAGTTCGCTCAGGACGCGGCCGGAAGAGTGCCAGGACGGGCCGACTTCCAACAGTTGGGCAACGGCTTCGGAGGCCACTACTGGTTCGGCTTCACGCGCGACACAGCGCACAGGGGCACGGAGATGGAGGCGACCGGAACCTGGGAACTCAACCAGGCGCTCAACGGTTGGGCCCGCGTGCTGGTCCATGTACCCCGGAGGCTTGCGCTCTCGCAGCAGGCCCCCTACGAGATCCACCTCGGCAACGGATCCACCAAGAAGCGATACCTCTCCCAAGGAGCACGCACCAACAAGTGGGTCAGCCTCGGCGTGTACAAGTTCGCCGGCACCCCGAAGGTGAAGCTCAGCAACAGCACCTACGACGGGAACGGCAACACGCCCATCGCATGGGATGCCATCGCTTTCCAACCCCTCCCGGCCAAGCCGAAACACCTGATCGCCGTGCTGGGAGACTCGTACACCGCCGGGGAGGGAGCCGGCGAATACTCTCCCGAGTCGGACGCCGCGCATGGAACCGAGCGATGGAACGCCTGCCGGCGAAGCAAGAACGCATGGGCTCGCAAACTCGTGGTGGCCGGGTCGTCCACTCCCGTCGGGGCTCTTTCTGACAGCTTCGACCCGAATGTCGAGCTGGGGTTCGTGGCCTGCTCCGGCGCACAGACCGGAAACGTCATGGACACCTATTTCGCCCCGGACCGGCAGTATCTCGGAGAGGGCCAGTTCAAGGAGATCAACCAAGCCGGTTCGGGAGTCCTCGACGAGAACACCACCCTCGTCGTCCTGACGCTCGGCGGGAACGACGGCAACGCTTTCACGCTGGCGATGACCGACTGTTCCTATCCGGTGCCCGCGTGCAACACGCCGGAATTCTTGGCCAAGTACAAGAAGAAGGCGGACGACATGATCCCGAATCTGGAGCTCACTCTGCGGGACATCGCAAGGCTCGCGCCGAACGCGCAGATCGTCCTCGCCGGCTATCCGAAACTGCTCAGCACGACGGTGAAATGCAACGGATCCCTGTGGTTCGACCTCACCGAGGCCGAGGCGCTCGCGGAACTGGTGACCTACGCGAACGGAAAGCAGGCGCAGCTCGTGCACACGCTTTCCACGGCCACTCCTCCAATGAAGGTGGCGTACGCCGACCCTGTTCCGGCTTTCGTCGGCCACGGCGGCTGTGACACGCCAGAGTGGGTCAACAAGATGGTCTCGGGCCCCAACGGCGACGGAGATTTCCATCCAGGGGACGCGGCATCACAACTGTGCGTCCCCACCGGCGAAACATGCCTCAGCCGGGAATCGTTCCACCCGAACAGGGCCGGTACGGTGGGATACGCTACGGTGGTGAACGGCGTGTTGAACGCCATTGGCTACCACGGGTCATGAGATGACATCTGCGAGGAGTGCCACGACGCCGTCCGGCTCTCCCCGGGCAGGGGTGACACTCCTCATTCTTCGGGTCATCCTCATAGCCGTACCACTGCTCGTGATCGTCGCCATATCCTGGGTCTTTCTCAGCGTGCACGCGCATCAACATGCACGCGAAGAAGCCGGGCTCGCCCACATGCGGCAGCAGGCGGAGCGAATCGGACAGGCATTGAGCAAGAATGCGGGAGACGGACATTTGTCGGCCCGCGAGATCGAAGAAGTCGTTGACCGGCAGTGGTGGCATGCCGAGGTGATTCCGGGGCATGCCAGGGTGGTCGTCCGCATCGACGACACCTCGGGGCTGGGAGACCGCTGCTTCACCTACGAGATTCCGCTGCCCTCTCGTGGCGCCTCGCGCGCGACAGAAGGAACGGTATGCCCAGAGGCGACTCCGCACATGAGAACGCGTCCGTGATCCCGGGGCTCACGACGCGGGCGTGCGGCGAAGGAAGCCCACAGAGCTGCGGACGCGCTTGGAGCCCGGCGGCCCCCGGGCCGACGCCGGGCTCGACGTCCCCCGTCGTGGCAGGACGACGGGGGAGATAGCCGTGTGCCGGAACGGACTGGCAACGGCGTTCCGGCACACGCCTGTTCCTCAATCTTCGCGGGGAGTGGGTCCTGATCGGGTCATGAGAATGTCTCAAGATCGGGACATTTCGCACCGTGCGACGGTGCAGAGCTTGGCGAGCATGCGCCGGGCGTCCTTGATCTGCTCGCGGTAGTCCGCCTTGGCGGGCCGGCCCCACTCCCCCGCCCGCGTGTAGAGGACCAGGGCGTCGGCGCGGCGGACGACCACGGCGCGCTCGCCGCCGATGGCCGGCTTGCCGCCCTGGTAGCTCTGGCCGGACACGGTCACGGCCTCGTCGCCCAGGGCCAGGGGCGCGACGGCGTAACGGTAGCCGCCGGTGCGGCAGGCCGTGGCGGCGGCGCGCAGGTCGCTCAGGGCCCGGCGCGCGGCGGCCTCGGAGGCGTACAGGACGACCTGCTCGGACTTGGAGTAGTCGGGGACGGCCGTGTAGACGATGGTTTTGGCCGCGGTACGCCCGGACTGACCCAGCTTGGGCCGCTCGCACGGGTCCACCACGAGGGGCGCGGTCTTCTTGCCGCTGACGCTCCAGCTCGTCTCGGGGTCGTCGTCCTTGATCGAGGCGGCCTTCTCGTACAGGAGGAACCCGTTGGGGATGGACACGGCGGCGGCTAACGCGAGGCTGATCAGCATGGTTCAAAATAGTACGAATGACTGACGAGGACATCCGGAGAACTCTCGGCCTGCTGGCGCAGGAGGACACGCTGCGCGCGTTCGCGTCGCTGGTGCTCGGCGTGGAGGGCGAGCTGCCGCCCCGGGCGCTCGAACGGCTCGCCGGCGGCGGGCTGGCCGCCCGCGGCGAGGACGGGACGTGGCGGGCCACCCCCGGGCGCTTCCGCGAGCTGCTGCGGCAGATCGCGGACCCGCCCGCGCCGGTGAGCGAGGAGGAGCGCCTGCTGCGGACGTTCCTCGTGGACGGCAGGCTGCGCACCATGCCGATGCGGCGCGAGAAGCGGCTGGTGGTGCTGCGCTACATCGCGCGGCTGTTCGAGCCGGGCGTGCGCTACGCCGAGAAGGACGTCAACGTGACGCTGCGCGCCTTCCACGACGACTACGCGGCGCTGCGCCGCTACCTGGTGGACGAGGGGTTGCTGTCGCGGGAGGGCAACGTGTACTGGCGCAGCGGCGGCCCCGTGGACGTCTGACCCGCCCTAAGCCCGCCGCGGCCCCGTGCACGTCTGACGCTCCGTAAGCCCGCCGCGGCCCCGTGCACGTCTGATCCCGGCCGGAGGGTGCCCCGCAAGGCCGCCGCGGCCCCGTGCGCGTCCGATCCGGACGGAGCGTCAGGGCTCGCGGATGTTGCGGGTCCAGGCGTCGATCTTGGCCTGCCAGGCGGCGTCGTCCTCCGGCCGTCCCGGCACGCCGGGCAGCGTCTGCCAGGGCAGGGGGCCGCCCTCGCGCCGGTACTCCACGCCGATCGCGTCCAGCCGGGGCAGGTGCGCCGCCATCCGCTCCCGGAAGTCCGGCAGGTCGCGCCCGGCGGGGCTCCAGACGGTCTCGGCGAAGGCGGCCAGCCGCGGGAAGGCCATGTAGTCCACGCGCCGGGGCGAGTCGATGAGCTCGGTCCAGACCGCGCACTGCGAGCCGAGCACCCGCGCCCCGGCCGGGTCGTCGCGCAGCGCCGCGGGCACCGGTTCGAAGGCGTGGACGTCCTCCAGCGTCAGCACCGTGCCGAACGGCGCGGGCTCCTCCGGCCCCGGGCCCTGGCGGTAGTCGAGGTAGACGGACGTGTCGGTGCAGGTGATCACGTCGTGGCCGCGGCGGGCGGCGGCGACCGCGCCGTGCTCGCCGCGCCAGGAGGCGACCACCGCGCCCGGCGGCAGGCCGCCCTCAAGGATCTCGTCCCAGCCGACGAGCCGCCGCCCGCGCCCGGCCAGGTGGTCGGCGAACTGGCGGATGAACCAGCTCTGCAGCTCGTCCTCGTCGCGCAGCCCCAGCTCGGCGACCCGGCGCCGCGCCGCGGGGCTGGCCCGCCACTGGTCCTTGCGGCACTCGTCGCCGCCCACGCACACGTACGGCCCCGGGAACAGCTCCACCACCTCGTCCAGGACGTTCCGGAAGAAGGCGATGGTGGAGTCCTCGACGTTGAGCACGTTGACCCCGATGCCCCAGGTCGTGCGCACCTCCAGCGGGACGTCGAGGTTGCCCAGCTCGGGGTAGGCGGCGATGGCGGCCTGGGTGTGGCCGGGCAGGTCGATCTCGGGCACGATCATGATGTGCCGGTCGGCGGCGTAGGCGACGATCTCGCGCAGGTCGTCCTGCGTGTAGTAGCCGCCGTGCGGGCGGCCGTCCATGGGGCCGTTCCAGCCGACCTGGCTCTCCCGGCGCCAGGCGCCCACCTCGGTGAGACGCGGGTAGCGCCGGATCTCCACCCGCCAGCCCTGGTCGTCGGTGAGGTGCAGGTGCAGCACGTTCAGCTTGTGCAGGGCCATCAGGTCGATGAAGCGCAGCACCTCGCGCTTGGGCAGGAAGTGGCGGGCCACGTCGAGCACGCAGCCGCGCCAGGCGAAGCGCGGCGCGTCCTCGACGAGGACGGCCGGCACCTCCAGCGGGGCGCCGCCGGAGGCGCCCGCTCTGCGGTAGGCGCGCGGCGGCAGGAGCTGCCGGAGCGTCTGCGCGCCGTAGAACGCCCCGGCCGGGCCGCCCGCCTCGACGCGGGCGCCGCCGGTGTCCACGGTGAGCCGGTACGCCTCGGGCGGCAGGTCGGCCAGGACCAGGCTGATCGTCCCCGACGGCCCCGCTCCGGAGACCGCCGGCCCGCCCGGGGCCGCCGGACCGCCCGGCAGGAGCTCGCCGCCGGTCACCGGGGCGAGCTCGGACCGCAGCCAGGAGGCCACCCCGCCGAGCGCCGGGTCGGCGGCGAGCGCGGTGTCGCGGTCGAGGAGCCATCGGCCGAGGCGGGGCTCGTACCGGACGGGCTTGGGAACGATCATGTGCTCTCTTTCTCCTAGGAGGACGCCTGGTCGCAGGTGATGGCGGCGTCGGCGAAGTCGACGTGGTCGGAGGTGGCGTTGTCGCCGCCGTTGGTGGCGACCAGGCGCACGAACCGGGCGCCGCTCACGGAGGCGGTGACCTTCTTGCCGGGTTGCGCGCCGGTCAGCACGCCGGTGTACGCGACCCGGCGGCCGTCGGCCCACACCTCGAACCCGGCCGAGCCGGCCGGGCCCACCTCGTCGTCGATCCCGGCGGTGAACTCCACGCCCCGGCACCGGCCGGCCGTGTAGAACTCGATGTCGGCGGGCGCGTGCGCGCCGAGGCCCTTGGCGTACCGGACGCCCTCGATCGTGAGGGGCCGCCCGTCGCCCGCCGCCTTGTCGCCGTTGCTGGTGTCGCGCTCGACGGGGCCGAAGTAGTTCTTGGCGGAGGTCCACGGCAGGTCGCTGAGGTACGTGCGGCCCGCGCCCGGCGCCTGGGCGACGGCCACGACGGCCGTGCCGGTGGCCGTCCCGCCCGTGAAGGCGGCCGTGGTGGTCAGGTCGTACGCGCGCGGCTCCGTCCCGGCGGGCGGGGTGAGCGCCCAGGTGACCGTGAACGTCTCCCCCGCGTCCAGCCGGGAGCGGGTCGCGGGGGTGCGCGCCTCGGCCGTCCACCCGTCGGGCACGGCGAGCGTGACGCGCAGGTCGCGGGCCCGGGCGGTGGCGCCGGAGTTGACGACCCGGGTGATGACGTCGCGCTGCCTGCCGGGTTCGAGCGTGCCGGGCCGGTCGTCGCCGAGGAAGGCCGGCGGGTCGGTCTCCACGGTGAGCAGCGGCGGGGCCTGCTCGCGGCTCGGGCCGACGCGGTACATCACCGCGCCGTGGGCGGGCACGTGGGCGGACAGCTCGCCGGTGGTGGTGGCGACCTGCCCGCTCCACAGCTCCTCGGCGCGGTAGCGGCCGGCGGGCAGCCGGTACGAGATCGTGGTCGCCCGGTTGCTCTCGTTGAACAGCACGACCGCCTGGTCGCCCCCGTCGAGGGGTTTGACGAGGACGTGGTACCAGCCGTCGCTGCGGACGAGCCGGGCGGGCACGCCGAGCCTGTCCTGGTCGACGGCGATCACCTTGGGGTTGGCGACGACCGCCTTGGGGGCGGCGGCCGGGTCGGCCTGGAGGACGAGCGGGGCGGCGCCCACGGCCCACAGCGTGACCTGGGTGCGGTACTCCGCCTCGGTCATGCCGCCGCGGCCCGCCTGGATGAGGTCGGGGTCGGCCCAGTTGCCGGGGCCGGCGTACTGGACGCGGAGCTGGTTGGTCTCCCAGACGTCCACCATGGAGGCGTAGGCGTCGGGCAGGGGCCGGTTGTAGACGTTGGTCCGCCAGGTGACCGCCCCGGAGTCCTTCGCCCACAGCCACGGGACGGTGCTGCCGTCCTCGTTGTTCATGGCGAAGGCGACGGAGTCGCCGAGGGCCTGGCGCATGCGCGGGTAGAGCGTCTGGGCGATCTGCTGGACGTTCTGGCCGGGGAAGTCCGCGGTGGGGATGTTGCACCAGTCGTACTTGACGTGGTCGACGCCCCAGCTCCGGACCAGCTCGGCGTCGGCGGCCTCGTTGCGGTAGGAGCCGGGGCCGCCGCCCGAGCACGCCTTGGTGCCGGCCGACAGGCTGAGGCCGAGCCTGAGCCCGAGGCCGTGGAGGTGGTCGGCCAGGGCCTTGATCCCGCCGGGGAAGCGGGCCGGGTCGGGGGCGAGGGCGCCGGCCGCGCGTTGCGGGGCGAGCCAGCAGTCGTCGATCAGGACGAGGCGGTAGCCGAGGGGCGCGAGGGCGGCGAGCCCGGCGGCGGCCTGCCGTACCGACGTCTCGGACACCGTCCAGCCCAGCGAGCGGCTGCTCCAGCCCATCGGGGGGCCGCCGGCCGGCGCCGCGGCGGCGCCCGGCGACGGCGGGAGGGCCAGCGTGAGGAGGGCCGCCGCGGCGGCGGCCGTGAGCTTGCGCATGGGGTTCCCGTCAGACCTGGTTGAGCCGGGGGGTGCCGGGCTCGATGACGAAGGAGCCGGAGGTGTAGGCCGGGGCGTACGGCTCGGTGACGCGCGACAGCGACCGGAAGTCGACGGTCATCTCGCGCTCGGTGAGCTTGGCGCGGACGTAGCCGCGACGGCCGTTGAAGAACTTCACGTGCGGGTTCTCGGCCAGCAGGACCCCGGTGTTGGGGTACTCGTCCAGGCCGTCGCCGGCGCTGGTCACCGACGTGGTGACCAGCTCGACGGCGACGGACTTCGACTCGGGGTCCTGGTAGCTGCGCTTGACCTCGCCGGCCCAGTGGGAGTGGACGTCACCGGTGAGGACGACGGCGTTGCGCTTCGTGGCCTCGATGGCGGCGGTCAGCCGGTCGCGGGAGGCGACGTAGCCGTCCCAGCCCTCGTTGGAGTAGCCCTTGCCCTCGCCGTTGGTCCAGTCCATCTCCATCATGAACACCTGCTGGCCGAGCAGGTCCCAGGTGGCGGCGGAGTCCTTGAGCCGGCTCTCCAGCCACGCCTCCTGCTCCTGGCCGAGGATCGTCCGGTTGGGCGCCAGGCGCTCGGCGCAGTCGGCGCCGACCGTGCCGCTCCTGCCGGTGCAGGCGTACAGGTCGCGGTACTGCCGGGTGTCGAGCAGGTGCAGGTTGGCGACGGCGCCCCAGCGCAGCGTGCGGTGCAGCCGCAGCGACGAGCCCTGCGGCCGCTGGGCGCGGCGCAGCGGCATGTTCTCGTAGTACGCCTGGAAGGCGTCGGCGCGGCGCCTGAGGAAGGGCGGGTCGGGCTGCTCGGGCACGTCGCCGGCCCAGGCGTTCTCGATGTCGTGGTCGTCCCAGACCACGGCCCAGGGCGCGACCGCGTGGGCGAGCTGGAGCTCGGGGTCGGCCTTGTGCTGGGCGTGGCGTAACCGGTAGCCGGCCAGGTCGAGGCACTCGCCACCGGCCTGGTCGCGCACCGGGTACTTGTAGTCGCCGTACTCGTAGATGTAGTCGCCGAGGAAGGCGATCAGGTCGGGCTCGTCCTCGGCCATCCGCCGGTACGCGGTGAACCACCCGGTCTGGTAGTCGGCGCACGAGGTGAACGACAGGTTGAGCGCCCGGCTGCGGATGCCCGAGGCGGGGGCGGTGACGGTGCGGCCCACGGGCGAGATCTCGCCCTCGGCCCGGAAGCGGTAGAAGTACTCGGCGCCCGGCTGGAGGCCGCCGGGCTCGGCGTGGACGCTGTGGGCCTCCTCCGGCCGGGCCGTCTCGACGCCCTGCCGGACGACGTGGCGGAAGTTCTCGTCCCTGGCGAGCTGCCATTGGACGGCGACGGGCCGCGACGGCATGCCGCCGAGGCCGTCGGCGGCCAGCGGGTCGGGGGCCAGGCGGGTCCACAGGACCACGCCGTCGGGGACCGGCTCGCCGGAGGCGACGCCGAGCCGGAACGGGTCGGACAGGGGGGCGCGGCGGAGGGCGCGGGTGGAGGCGCTGGTGGCCGTCGCCTGCGCGGGCGGGACGCCCAGCGCGGCGGCGGCGCCCAGGCCGGCGCCCCCGGCGAGAAACGCACGCCGGGTGATCATAGGTGGGGGGCTCCCTACTTGCCGGTGGTTATTTGATGGTGGCGTTGCCCTCGGTGACCGCCTGGTCGGCGGCCTGCTTCGGGGTGAGCCGGCCGAGGTACATCTCGTTGAAGATCTGGTTGAGCTTGGGCTCGAACCCGGTGAAGCCGGTGGTCACCGGCAGGGGGAACGTGGTGCCCTCGGCCTCCTTGACGAAGGGGGTCACGTCGAGCTTGGCGGTCTTCGCCCAGTGGTCGACGTAGCCCTGGGCCAGCCCGTTCAGCGCGGGGAAGGCGTAGCCCTCGTCGGCCATGAGCTTCTGCGGCTCCTCGGTGCCGAGGTAGACGGCCAGCTTCTGCGCCTGCTCGGGGTGCTTGCTCTTGGCGTAGACTGCCTCGGCCAGGCCGTTGAGGTTGACCGAGCGCCCGGCCGGGCCCTCGGGCATGGGCGCGACGCCCACCTCGAACGCGGCGTCGGGCACCACGAACGGCAGCAGCGCGTTGTTGGCGGGGAACATCGCCACCTCGCCGGCCTTGAACATGTCGGTGGCCTTGCCGGTGGGCGGGTTGGTGCGGGTGGCGGGCGGCGAGACGTGGTGCTTGTTGACCAGGTCCACGCCGAACTGCAGCGCCTGCACGCTCGCGTCGTCGTTGAAGGTGTAGGTGCCGAACGGCTGGTCGAGCAGCTTGCCGCCGTTGCTGCTGACCCAGTTCATCCACTGGGTCTGGTAGTGGTTCCAGGACAGGAAGCCGTACGTCTTGATCTTCGCGGGGTCGAAGCCGGGGTCGCCGGGGTGCTTGCCGGCCGCGTCGGCGGTGAGCTTGCGCGCGGTCTCCAGGAACGTGCCGGACCCGTCGGGCTTCCAGGTCAGCGTGTCGGGCATCTCGACGCCGGCCTTCTTGAACAGGTCCTTGTTGTAGAGCAGGCCGACGACGCCCCAGTCCTTGGGCATGCCGTACTGCTTGCCCTGGTAGGTGAAGGCCTCCGCCACGGTCTTGTGGTACTTCGCGGTGTCCACCGGGACGGGGCTGAGCACGCCCTTGGTGACGTACTCGGGGAACTGGGTGGGCGTCATCCAGAAGACGTCGGGCGCGGTGCCGGCCACGGCGTCGGCCGTGAGCTTGGTCCAGTACTGGTCGTAGGGCAGCAGCTCGATCTGCACGTCGATCGCCGGGTTGGCCTTCTCGAAGGCGGCCATGACCTTCTCGTAGCCGGCCTTCTGCTGCTCGTCCCACAGGCGGTAGGTCAGGGTGACCTTCCCTCCCGGGGCGCCGTCCGAGCCGCCGGAGCCGCAGGCGGACAGGGTGAGCACGGCGGCGCCGGCGAGGGACGCGGCCCAGCGAATTCGGGGGGTGAGCATGATTCGCTGACCTCTCTCACTTGAGGCCGGTGAGGACCACCGACCGGACGATGTACTTCTGGAAGAAGATGAAGATCGCCACCATCGGCGCGAGGGCGATCAGGCCGCCGGCCATCATGAGGCCGCGGTCGACGCCGATGCCGACCTTGAGCGCGGAGATGGCGACGGTGACGACCTTGGTCTCGTCGCCGCTGGTGATGATCAGCGGCCAGAGGAAGCTGTTCCAGGACGAGATCACGGTGATGATGGCCAGCGTGCCGATGGCCGGCCGGCACAGCGGGAGCAGGATCCGGAACAGGACGGTCAGGGGTCCCGCGCCGTCGATGCGCGCCGCCTCCTCCAGGCCGCCGGGCAGGCTCTTGAAGAACTGCCGCATCAGGAAGATGCCGTACGGGGTGCCGAGGATGTACGGGGCGAGCAGGCCGTACCAGGTGTTGACGGCTCCCAGTTCGCGCATGATGAGGAACAGCGGGATGACGGTGACGGCGCTGGGCACCATCATCGTGGCCACGTACAGCCAGAACAGCACGTCGCGGCCCCGGAAGCGGAGCCGGGCGAAGGCGTAGGCGGCGAACGTCGTGAAGACGAGCTGCCCCAGCGTGAGCAGGACCGTCATCACGACCGTGTTGAGCAGGAAGCGCGGGAAGTCGCCGCCGAGGATCTCGGCCAGGTTCGCCGTGGACGGCGGCAGGCCGGGCAGCCACGGCTCGGTGGTGCTGAGCTGGCGCCGCGTCTTGAACGCCGTCAGCACGACCAGCAGGTACGGGAAGACGGACACGAACGCGCCGGCCGCGAGCGCGGCGTACAGCGCCGTCCGCCTGAACGGAGTCGTCACCGGTGCTCCCTCAGCTCAGGTCGTAGGTGGTGCGGCGGCCGAAGAACCTGACCTGTGCCAGCGTCACCAGGAGGATGACGGCGAACAGCAGCATCGACAGGGTCGAGGCGTAGCCGAAGTCGAACTCGCGGAACGCGGTGCCGAAGATCCGGAAGTTGAGCACGTCGGTGCTCTTGCTCGGACCGCCGTCGGTCATCACGAAGATGGTGTCGAACACCTGGAAGGCGCCGATCAGGTTGGTCACCGTGACGAAGAACATCGTGGGGTTGAGCAGGGGTAACGTGATCTTCCAGAACCGCTGGGCGGGGGTGGCGCCGTCGGTGGAGGCCGCGTCGTACAGCTCCTTGGGGATGCCCTGGAGGCCGGCCAGGAAGAACAGCATGGTGTAGCCGGTGTGCTGCCAGACGTTGACCAGCGCCACGGCGGGCAGCGCCCAGGCGGGGTCCGACAGCCAGTCCGGGCCGGTCACGCCGATCAGGTCCAGCGCGCGGTTGAGCGCGCCGTCCCGCGGGTCGAAGATCCAGTCCCAGACGAGGCCCATGACGATGGGGGTGGCCATCCAGGGGATCACGAACAGCGACCGCAGGATCCGGACGCCCTTGATCCGCCGGTCGAGCATCAGGGCCAGCGCCAGGGCGAGGACGGTCTGCAGCGGGATGCACAGCAGGACGTACAGGACGGTGACCCCGAGCGAGTGCCACGCCTCGCCGTCGCCCGCCAGCCGCGCGTAGTTCTCCAGCCCGACGAAGACGGGCGGCGACAGCAGCTCCCAGCGGAACAGGCTGAGCGCGAACACGATGACGACGGGCAGCAGGAGGAAGGCGACGACGCCGAGCAGGCTGGGCCCGACGAACAGGTAGGCGTACCAGTCGCCGAGCCGGCGACCGCCCCTCACGACGGGTCCGTCCGGGTGGGCGTCAGCAGGCGGCGGGTGGTCTCCAGGCCCCAGGCGTCGAGGGCGGCGACCGGGTCGCTGGAGCCGCGCAGGCCGCCGCTCCCCTCGACGTGCGCGGCCCACTGCTCGCGGGCCTCGACCTCGGGGCGGACGATGAGGCAGTCGGGGTCGTTGACCCACCACCGCGCGTGCAGGAACTCGCGGGCCGCGCCGGTCAGGCGGGCGCCGAGCTGCGACGGCTGGCTGATGTCGCCCGAGCGCGGGTGGAGCGTGGGGGCGATGTCCGGGCTGACGCGCATGATGTCGACCAGGCCGATGCTGGGCAGCATCGGCGCGCCGCAGCCGTGCAGCGTGGCGTCCGGCCCGGCGCCCTCGCGCACCAGCTCCAGGCCGCGCCGGTACGCGGCGACGGGGTCGAGGTCCTCGTGCCGCCGGCCCGCCAGCGCCCCCGCGTACAGGTAGTCGAGCTTGAAGTGGGTGATGCCGAGCGCGGCGAAGGCGCGGAAGACGCCCACGAGGTGGGCGGCGGCGTCGGGGTGGGTCACGTCGAGGACGGCGAGGTCCTGGTCCCACATGCGGCCGGCGTGGGCGCCGCCCACCATCCAGTCGGGGTGCTCCCGGTACAGGCGGCTCTGGTGGCCGGCCAGGAAGGGGGCGGTCCAGATGCCGGCCCGCCGGCCCGTCCCGGTGACGGCGCCGACGGCCCGCTCCAGCGAGCCGAACCCGGGCCGGGGGTCCAGCCAGTCGCCGATGCCGGCCTCGTAGCCGTCGTCGACGAGGATCATGTCCGCCGTCAGCCCGTGGCGCTCCAGCAGGCGGAGGTTGTCGAGGACGTCGGTCTCGGTGACCTTGTCCCAGTAGCCGTACCAGGTGCACCACATGGGCGGCACCGCGGGGAAGGCTTCCGGGACGTGTCCCGCCGCCGTGGTGGTGGCCCAGTCGCGCAGGGCCGTGTCCAGGTCGGCGGCGCGCGTGTGGCGTACCGGGCCGTCGGCCGAGACGACGAGCCGGTCGCCCTCGGGGCGGGCCCGGATGGAGGGGACCTCCAGCGGGCCGGGCGCGGACCAGACCTCGACCGGCCCGTCGCCCGGGTCGATCGCCAGCAGGCCCTCCCCCTGGAAGACGCCGTCGGGGGCGGGCGTCTCCGGGCGGTAGCAGATCGTCTGGACGTTGCGGTCCGCCGGGCGCGGCGGGGTCTCGCCGAGCCGGTAGGAACCGGTGGGGCTCCACGACTGCCAGCCGTGTTCGAAGACCCGGCCCCGCTCCGGATCGCACCTGATCTCGCCGACCTCCGCGAACGGCATCCGACCCTCATCTCTCTCACACTTACGAAGGAGCGCTTCATTAGTAGCACTGCGTGATCGGCAGGGTCAATGCCCGATATTGCACGATATGGCCGCCCACTACGTGGGGTGCTCCGGTGGTGAACGCTGGCATAATGGCCAGTTACAGAGGAGACCTACATTAGGAGCGGCGATGGCGAACGTCCGCGGCGGCGACCTGTCGCGGCTCAGGCAGCTCAACGCGCTGGCCGCGATCAGGGCGCTGCGCGAGGCCGGGCCGCTCACCCTGACCGCGCTGGCCGAGCGGACGGGCCTGTCGCGGCCGTCCACCAAGGAGGTCGTGGACGAGCTGGCCGGGCTGGGCTGGGTGGAGGAGGTGCCGCCGAGCCCCGGCACCATGGGCCGGCCGGCCCGCCGCTACCGCTTCCGCGCCGACTGCGGGCACCTCGTGGGAGTCGACATAGGAGGGCACAACATCCGGGCCGCGCTCTCCGACCTGGACGGCGAGATCCTCGCCGAGACCCGCCAGCCCGTACGCCCCGACGACCCGCTGGAGGAGCGGCTGGCCGCGATCGAGCGCGCGGTGTCCGGCTGCCTGGCGCTCAGCGGCCGGGCCGTGTCCGACCTGTGGCTCGTGGCGGCCGGCACCACCGGCGTCGTCTCGCCCGAGGGCCGCGTGCAGTTTTCGGCCGCGATCCCCGCCTGGAGCGGCCTGGACCTGGCGGGCGAGCTGGCGCGCATGTTCCCGTGCGAGGTGCTGGTGGAGAACGACAGCCGACTGGCCGCCCTCGCCGAGGCCCGCCGCGGCGCCGCCCTGGGGGCGCGCGACGTGGTGTTCCTGCACGTGGGACGGCGCATGGGCACCGGCCTCATCATCGACGGGAAGGTCCACCGGGGGTTCGGCGCGGCGGCCGGGGAGATCGTCATGCTGCCGGAGGCCCGCTGGTACGACGCCCCCGACCACCTCAACGCCTGCGCGGTCGTCCCGCCCGGCACGCCCGAGGAGGACGCGGCCGGCTTCACGCTGGCGGCGGCCCGCGACGGCGACCCGGCGGCCCTGGCGGCCGTCGGCCGGTACGTGGACGACCTGGCCGTGGGCACGGCCGCGATGGTGCTGCTGCTCGACCCGCAGGTCGTGGTGCTCGGCGGCGGCTTCTCCCGCTCGGCCGACGTGCTGCTCGGGCCGCTGCGCGAGCGGCTGGAGCGGGCGTGCCTGCGCATGCCCGAGGTGCGGGCGTCGGCGCTGGGCGACGAGTGCGTGGTGATGGGGGCCATCGACTACGCGGTGGACCACCTCGACCGCCACCTGTTCACGCCGGACGCCGGCCCCTCGCTGCCCCTCCCCCAGCCGGCGGGCCGCTGACCGGGCCTGATCGGCGCATCCGATACGGTCGAAGGGCATCGGACCGGACCGGATCCGCCACCGTGTGGCGCCGTCAGCAGCAGGAGGTCGCGTCATGGCCGACGCCATCACCGTGAGCGTTCTCGGCACCGGGATCATGGGCGCCGCCATGGCCCGCAACCTCGCCCGGGCGGGCCACCGGGTCCGCGTCTGGAACCGGACGCGCGCCAAGGCCGAGCCCCTGGCCGCCGAGGGCGCCCACGTCGCCGGCACCCCGGCCGAGGCGGTGGAGGGCGCCGACGTCGTGCTCACCATCCTGTACGACGGCCCGGCGACGCTCGACGCGATGCGCCAGGCGGCGCCGTCCCTGCGTCCCGGCATGGCGTGGGCGCAGTCCACGACCGCCGGGGTCGAGGCCGTCGGCGAGCTGGCCGCCTTCGCCGACGAGCAGGGGCTGGCGTTCTTCGACGCGCCGGTGCTCGGCACCAAGCAGCCGGCCGAGGCCGGGCAGCTCGTCGTGCTGGCGGCGGGTCCCGCCGAGGCACGCGACGCCGTGCGGCCGGTCTTCGAGGCCGTCGGCAGCCGTACGGTCTGGACCGGCGAGGACGGCGCGCGGGCGAGCGCGACGCGCCTCAAGCTGGTCGTCAACAGCTGGGTCCTGGCCGTCACCCACGGCACGGCCGAGGCGCTGTCCCTCGCCAAGGCCCTGGGGGTGGATCCTCAGGGCCTGCTGGACGCGGTCGAGGGCGGGCCGCTCGACATGGGCTACCTGCGCGCCAAGTCCGCGCTCATCCTGAACGGCGACCTCAGC
Source organism: Nonomuraea roseoviolacea subsp. carminata (assembly GCF_024172185.1). Lineage (GTDB taxonomy): Bacteria > Actinomycetota > Actinomycetes > Streptosporangiales > Streptosporangiaceae > Nonomuraea > Nonomuraea roseoviolacea. The sequence continues at coordinate 7,155,146 of NZ_JAMZEC010000001.1, read as the reverse complement.
TCGCCCAGCTTCGCCGTCTCCACGGCGGAGAAGGACGCCCGGCTGATCGTCCAGGCCGGCGAGGGGGCCGGGGTCCGGCTCGACGTGGCGGCGGCGGGCGCCGAGCGCTTCCGCCGGGCCGCCGCCCAGGGCCACGGCGGCGACGACATGGCCGCCTCCTACTACGCCAGCTTCGACGACTCCGCCTCTTGAGGGCGCCCGGGGGCCTTATGCCGGTTACGGCATCCTTCCGAGGCCGCGCGCCAGCACGGACGCCGTCGCGGAGACCACGCCGTTGTCCATCGTGGCGTCCGGGTCGGTGCGGTTGGTGTAGACGGCGATGACGATCGGCGCGCCGGTGGGCGGCCAGGCGACCGCGATGTCGCTGCCGGGCGCGTACGCTCCGGCGCCGCCCCCGGTCTTGTCGCCGACCGTCCAGTCGGCCGGAAGCCCGGCGCGGATGCGCTTGGTCCCGGTGACGCTGGCGCGCAGCCAGCCGTTCAGCCGGTCGCGGTCCTCGGCCTTCAGGGCGCCGCCCAGGGTGATCTTCTGGAGGTTCCGGGCCATGAGCGCGGGCATGATCGTGTCGCGCCGCTCGCCCGGCTTCCAGTCGTTGAGCTCGGGCTCCCAGCGGTCCAGCCGGCCGATCGGGTCGCCGAGGGAGCGGTAGTAGCGGGTCAGGCCGGCGGGTCCGCCGATCTGCTTGAGCAAAAGGTTGCCGGCCGTGTTGTCGCTGACCGTGATGGCCGCGTGGCACAGCCGCTCGACGGTCATGCCGTTGTCGATGTTCTCCTGCAGGCCGGTGATCGGCGAGTCGACGACGACGTCGTCCTTCGTCCACCGCAGGGTCCGCTCCAGCAGGCCCGGGTCGGTCCGGCGCGCCTTGTCGAGGATCGCGCCGCACACGATCGCCTTGAACGTGGAACGGCTGGGGAACCGCTCGTGCGCCCGGTAGGCGAGGGTCTTCCCGGTGCCCGTGTCGATGGCGAACGCGCCGATGCGCCCGTGGTAGGCGGTCTCCAGCTCGCGCAGCCGCCGGGCGACGTCGCCTGCCGTGACGCCGGGCGGCTGCGCGGCCACGGCGGCGACCGCGGGGGGTCCCGCGCTGACGACCGCCCCGGCGAAGACCGTGGAGATCGCCAGAAGCGGCGCTCCCAGCCTCGTCAGGACTTTCCGTAGGGGGTGGACATGTCGCATGCGGGTGCTCCCTTGGTCGCTCGTTGCGATCTCCGTGCGCAGAAGAGCAGACCAGAGAGCCGATCAATCTGTCCAATACCGATATGGGCCGGCTTCTCATACGGAAACGGATATGGGAGCGCCGGATGGCATGCTGGAGGCCCCCTGACGACCACGTGGAGATCAGCCATGACGCACCCTCCCGGCACGCAGCCCGCCGCCCGGCGCACCCCGCTCAGCGCGGAGGAGAGGACCCGGGCCGAGGCGAACTTCGTCCCTCTCGTCGCCGAGCACCTGAGGTCCGGGGGCCGGTTCCGGGTGAGCGCCGACACGCCGGAGATGACGGAGGTGTTCCAGGGCGTGGCCCGCAGGGTGGGCGACCTGCTAGGGCGTCCCGTGGTCAGCTACGCCAACGGCCGGTACATCGTGATCACCTTCGGCGAGGAGCCGGAGACATCCGGTGGCGCCACGCGTGGATCAAGGCCACCGTCCCTCCATAACCGAGTCAGCGAAGATCCGCCCCGCGACGCCGGATGACGCGGCCACGCCGGCGCGACTGAACGACGCCGGTCTCGTGCACATACGGCATCGGCCGGCACGGCCGCTGGAGCGAGCGACCCGGGACAGCGAAAAACCCCAGCTCCCGGCTTCCGCCGTGAGCTGGGGCTTCGTCCGCTGTGCCGTCAGCGTGGTGGACGATACTGGGAATGTGCCATCTGGGAGCAAACGTCCCAGGTAGACAGCCCATTGGGGCCTCCTGAAGTCAGCACATAGTCAGCACGCCGCGCGATCTTCAACGGGCGTGATGGCCTCCTGGTAGGCCGTTTCCATGACCTCAAGGGCGCGATCCCATGCCTCCTCCAGTAGGTGGGCGTAGGTCTTGTAGGTCTCGTTGATGTCCTTGTGGCCGAGCCAGTGGGACAGGTCCGTGATCGGGATGCCCTGGGAGAGTTGCATGGAGGCGTAGGCGTGGCGGAGGCCGTGGATGGTGAAGTCCTCGGGCATGCCCGCCGCCTTCAGGGCTGCCTTGAACTTGACCCGGAACACCTCGTGGTTGACGTACGGGTTCTTGCGGCCCTGGAAGAGGTAGCCGTCTGGGTTGGTGCCGTGCGTGTCGAGGTGTGCGGTGGTGACGGCGTTGACGAAGGGCGGGAGGGGAGCGTCTCGGTATTCGCCTTCCTCGCGGTGTTTGAGCGGGCCGAGGCCGTGTTTCTGGGTGACCTGCTGGGAGATCCTGATCCTCCGGCCGCCGAAGAGGAGGCAGTCTTCGTTGAAGGCGAGTGCTTCGCCGATGCGTAGGCCGCATCCGGCCATGAGCCAGATGGCCGCCGCCCAGTCTGCTGGCATGGCGTCGGCGAGCGTGGCGATCTGCGCCCAGGTGGGGACGTAGAAGTCCTTCTTCCCGACCGCTGAGGGGAGTTCGATCTCTGTGCATGGGGAGTCGGTGAGCAGCTTGTCTCGCACTGCTTCATCAAGCACGGAGTTGAGTACGGCGTAGCAGCCGTTGATCGTGCTGGCGGCGTAGCCGTCGTTCCGCATCTTGGCGATGAGGTCTTTGACGTGCTGGCGCTTGATGGCGCTGAGCTTGAGGTGGCCGAGGGCGGGTTTGATGTGGTTGCGGAGGTAGGAGCGGTAGCGCTCCAAGGTGTTGGGCTTGAGTACGCGTCCGGCGAGCCATTTGTCGGCGTAGTCGGAGAAGACGACCTTCCCGGCTTTGGGGTCGATGACGCGGCGTAAGCCGCTGACCTTGTCGGACTTGATTTCCAGGATGAACGCTTCGGCGTCCTTGCGCATGTGGTGGGGGTAGGACTGCTCTTGTTGTTTGGCGTCGCGCCCGCCGAGGCGGTAGCGGACCACCCAGGAGTGTCCGCACTTGTTCCAGGATCGTTCGGCGCTCTTGCGGTCGTCGGCCTTACGGAGGTCGAGTGTGCGCCCGGCTTTGGTGTCGGCGCACTCGCATTTCTTGATCAGGCTGGCCACGTTAGTTAGTTCCCTCGTCTTCCTTGGATTGGGCCATGTACTCGGTGAGAACCTGTTCAGCCTTGGGGGTCCACTTTCCGCCCGGCATGCCCGGCGTGGGGGCGCTGATCATGCCCCGTTCCCTTGCGAGGCGGATCCAGTTCTCGGCAGTCCGCCGGTCGGCTCCGGTCGCTTGCGCCAGTGCGTTGACGGGGCTCTTGGAGCGCAGGGCCTGGATTGCGTAGGCGAAGGCGACCATCACGTAGAACAGATCCGGTCGTCCTCGGCTGCCGGGTCGGGGATCTTCCTCGACCATTCGCCTGATCTCTCGTGTGGCGGCGTGCAGGACGAAGTTGTGACGCTGCTGGTTGGTCGCCTGGGCCTTCTTACGGGCTTCGATGACGTTCGCGAGAGGGATCGCGCGCAGCGTGCTTGTGGTGATCCCGCGCGCCAGTTCTGCGGGGTCTGCGTCCGGCCTGGGCCTGATGGACAACTCCATGGGGCCTCCCTGTGATGCGTCGTCGGTCCAGGCGTAGGTGACGAGCCAGGGGCCAACCTCGGTGGTGGCCTGGCCGTGCTGTGCCTGGGGTTCGTCAGTGTGGTCTGTCATGCGTATCAATCTACGGATAAGCAGTTGATCTGACAAGTCACCTATATAGGTATATTGACAAGCTACCCATGTATTGCCAGTCTGTCGTGTGCCCGCCGCGCCGGGCCGGGAAGCGCCGCCAGGCCACGCCCGGTCCGGGCGGTCACGGGCATGCCCTTGAGAACTGCACAGCGGACACGATGCGAGGCGCACGAGCCTCGGGCCACGCGCGCCTGGCGCATGCGAGAGGAGAGCGATTGGCCAGCGGAGGAAGCAACCGACTGATGAGCGTGGAGGAGGTGGCCGCCTACTTGGGCGTGCCCAAGAGCACGGTCTATGACCGATGGAAGCCTTGGGGTCTGAAGGGCCAAAAGTTCGGCCGGAACCTGAGATTCCGGAGGCGGGACGTGGAGACGTGGCTGGACAAGCACACCGTCTGAAGAAAATTCAATGCATGACCATCAAGGAGGCACGAATGAACAACACGTTTGAGACCGTCGAGGAATTCGACATTGAGTTCATCAACGGGGAACTGACGTACGCGGGAGGCCCTTTGCTGATCGAGGCAGACACCCAGATGGAGATCCGCCTGATCTGTGATGGAAACACTTTTGCTGAGATCGTGAAGGCCCTGCTGCCCTTTCGGGACCAAGGGCAGGCGTTCATGGATTGGCAGACGAAAGAGGCTGCCGACAGCGACGCGATCGACATGGTTTTCCGAATTTTTGACGACGGGTACGCCTCCGGTAGTGGAGAGGCGCACACTGGCACACCCCACGCTGATGGGGAGTTGCTGTGAAATCTGCACGGCACCCTCGCTATATGCCTCAGTGGTGGAAGCTTCGACGGCGGACGGCGCAAGAGGCCGCGCAGGCTCTTATGCTCGATCCGGCCTTCCGGATGTGGTTGATCGCGGTGGGGCGGGCCTACCAGGGCGGGCATGCCAACTTCGAGGCCGAGGAGCTTCGCACGCTGGTGCCCAAAATGAATCGGAGCACAGGGGAGACCTCCCTCTACTCGGATCGGCAGATTGGGCGACTGATCAAGGATCTGATTGAGGCGGGGATTCTCGCCCCGGCGTCCAACCGGCGATGCCTGGTGATTCCGTTCACGCTTCTGAATGCCGACATTCAGTATTCGCCAGTGCCCTGCCCGGAGCATGGTCACGACTTGTCATGGACGCCAGACGGCTGGATTGACCCTGTTGCGTTGGTTGACGGGCTGGGCGTAGCGGCGACCATGCGCAAGGCCGGATAACGCATTTCCGGTCCCCTGGAGGGTCGGCATGGACAGCATTTGTCCATCGGTATCACCGTGGCCTGGGAGAATGCGGGACTCACTCTTATAAGAAGTAGTTGACCGCGGCGAGGAGGAACGACGAGCGAACATAGGTAGGGCCAGCCTCCTAAAGGGCTGGCCCTATCTGTTGTTCATTGTTTAAGTTGTGGGGCCTGGAGGCCCTAGCCGGAAGGCCCAACTAGTTACCACAAGGCAGCCTTTGGGGCTGCCATGGATTGATAGTTAATTATATGATTGGAGGGCCGTTGGCCCTGGCTAACAAGATTTGCAATGAGAGTGGTTGTCATCAGATCGCCGTACGCGGCGAAGGTAAGTGCTCCGCCCACCGCCGCAAGCCGTGGGCAGTCACGTCCAAGAGGAATCTGTCTCGGCCGAAGGATTGGAACCGCCGCCGCAGGGCGGTTCTCAAGCGTGATGCTGGAGTTTGTTACTTGTGTGGTTTGGCCGGTGCGAATGAGGTGGATCACGTCACCGCCGTAGCCGACAACGGCGGTTGGGACTACGGCAACCTTCGTAGTGCCCATCGGGCGTGCCACGCGGCTAAGTCGTCGCGTGATCGCGCTCGGCGGTAATGGGGAGAGATATGGCCCGGCATCGCAGGATCGGCGATTACGTCACTCAGGTGTTCCGCTGTGGGCACTGCAGTCAGCGGGTGCAGGAGACGCGACAGCTTGGCTCCGGCCGCCGAGGCCCGTGGCGTCGGTACTGCTCGGTTGAGTGTCGTCAGGCCGCTAAGCGTGTACGAGATCGTGAGCAAGCGCGGGAGCGCTATCGCCTCGCCGAAGGCTTATGCCTGACGTGCGGCACAAGGATTGAAGACGAGAGGTTCCATCCGTACTGCTCGCTACGTTGTGATGATGTCCTTTGGGAGATACGAACTCTAGTGAGGTGAGGTTTCTCGCACAAATAAAAACTTCCCCCTCTAATACAGAGTAGGGAGAGATACCTCGGCTCTCCTCATCCATGCATAGGCTGTTGAAGGCCCTCGGTGACCTCGTGCCGAGGGCCTTCTTCATGCCCACATCACACAGTTTGGAGAACGCCACTGATGATTACCCATGCTCACCTTGAGACCATGAGCGCTCTGGATATCCTCGCCGCCTGGCGAGACGGCGACTTGGACCCCGCCATCCGCATCGTGTCCGTGATCGGCGACCTGGACAACCCTCGATCGCTCACCTACGCGTGGCAGGCAGCGCCGGACCATGACGAGCTGCGCATGCGCACGTGGTAAGCCCCGACAGGGAAAACGCGATTGACCATCGAAGGGAGTAGCCGAAATGGATGACTCGCCTAGCAATTCCGCTGAAGCCATCATCGACACCGAAATGGATCAGGTGGCCGAAGCGCCCCCAGAAGGCGCTCAGTTCGATTCTGAGGCCGATAAATGGAAGAGCCTGAGTCGGACCAACGAAGCTCGCTGGAAGGCCGCCAGCGCCGAACTGGAGGCCGCAACGGCCAAGAGTACGGAACTGGAACAGGCCATGACCGTGATGCAGCAAGAGCATGCTCTGAAGCTGGCCGAGATTCATCTCCAGCATGCCGCCCAACAGCGCGGCATGGAGCTGGCCCCAGACGCGATGTCCAAGCTCAACATGTCCGCCTTCCTCACTGGGGAAGGAACGGCCGACCTTGACGCGATCGCAGAGTTTGTTACTTCGTTCGGTTCTGTGACCAAGAAGCCCGCGTATCCCCAGGATGTGGGCATCGGCCCTCAAAGCTCAGGCGCACCCGCCCAGCGTGGCGTGTCGCTGGACGCGCGAGCACGCCGCTAAGCCCAATTGAAAGGATTTCTCTTTGGCAATTACCCCGATCCCCGCATACGCGCATGCAGGCACGCATGCGTTTGTTCCCACCGAGTGGAGCAGCGAGCTTCTCACCCAGTTTGATCCGCTGCTTGTGTGGGCTTCGCCTCTGGTCGTGAACACCGACTACGAGGGCGACATCACCGCCCAGGGTGACCGGATGGTGGTCAACGGCCTCATCCGGCCCAACGTGGGCAAGTACAACGACGTGGCCGGAATGACGATCGAAGACCTGAAGACCGTTGAGCAGTACCTTGACATCACCGAGGCCGATTACGTGGCCTTCTACGTGCGCAACATCGAGACGGTTCAGGTAGCCGGCGCTTTGGCGGCGCCGGCCACTTTGGAATCCATCCGCGCTCTCGCGACCTCTACCGACACGTTCGTTGGCGCGACCATCGCAGCGTCTGCGTCCAGCTTGCCGCAGGTCAATGTGAGCGGTCTGCCCACGAGCGTGGCCAAGGGTGAGGCGCTGCTGGAAGCCATCTTCGACATGATGGAGAAGCTCGACGGCAGTGACGTGCCCGCAGGCCGCTATGTCGTTGTCTCGCCCACGGCCAAGCGCTACCTGATGCGTGCCCCCGACGTGGCCAACGCTGCCGCCCTTGGTGAAGCTGGGGCCACGGCCAACGGCGTGATTGCCCACCTGGCCGGGTTCACGCTGCTGTCCACCACGGCCATGCCAACCGGCGTGGACATCCTGGCCGGGCACAAGGCGTTCACCACGTACGCCAGCCAGTTCACTGACTTCCGGAGCCAGCCGGTAGAGAAGTACCGGCGCGACCAGATTGACGCTCTGCACCTGTACGGGGCACGGGTCTTGTCCTTCCCTGGCGGCAAGCAGCCCACCGCACCCAACGTCGCCGTGCAGAATTCCGAAGGCCTCGTGAAGGCCGCTGTGAAGTGGACTGCCTAAGTTAATCCTTGCGATGCAAGAATCCCCGAGCCCAATGGAAGGGTTCGGGGATTTTCTTGTTTGCCGGGCTGGGGAGTTTTGTAAATTCTTCCACCCTCAGGGCGGGCAATGCTCCAGGTCGGAGCATGTTTGTCGCCTTCCCGGAAAAGTCCCAGACTCGTACTTGGTCGGAGGAACCACCCCCTGTCGGGGTCCACGGCCTCAACGAAAGTGCATTACCCCAGGGTGTGGGCAACGAACTAACAAACACCGATTTTCCAGCGGTTTCGTAGTTTTCTGTTGACAGACAAAACTCGAATGGCTAGCTTTCTCGGCGCTGGCTCCGATGCAACCGAGTTAACGAACAAACTCGGGACGGAGAAACCAGCGTCAGACATAGACCAGCCCCAGAGCGCAAGGATTGGCGTCTCAACCGCTCTGGGGCCGACAAGGGAAGGCTATCAAGCCATGCAGAGCAATGCTCCTGTTATCTCCAACGAGGCGTTCCACGGGCTCTTCGGTCGTATCACCGATGCACTCGACCCCTTCACCGAAGGGTCCAAGGTCGGCGTCATGGTCTCCCTCATGTCGGCCTACAGCGCCTACATCGGCTATGGGCCGACCGTGGAGACGGGCAAGGGTTCCTCCCCGCTGGCCTTGTGGGGCGTGCTGGTCGGGCGTAGTGGTGTCGGGAGGAAAGGCACGGCAACCGGCATCGCCAGGCGCGTGGTGGAAGCGGCGTTCGCATCCTTCGCAGAGGAGAGTGTGGTGGAAGGGCTTCCGGCCACGGGCCTGGGGTTCATCGCCGAACTCGCCGAACGGGCAGAGGGCACGCTGGCCAACCCGGTCTGGTTCATCGAGGAGGAGGGAGACGCGCTGCTGTCCAACGCGCGCCGGGATGCCAAAGTGGGCGTCTACCTCCGCAAGGCGTTCGACGCCCAGACCATCGCGCACAAGACCAAGATGGATGACCTGAGGGTGAGGCGTCCCCACCTGGGCCTCACGATGCACGTGCAGCCCCGCAACTGGGCTGCGGTCGCCGGTGGGAAGGACGCGACAGGGGGCACGTGGAACCGTCTCCTGCCGGTGTGGGTGCAGCAGTCCAAGACGCTGCCCGTGTTCGAGTCGTCCGACGCTCACGAGGCCATCCGGCAGGCTGCCCGTGCCCTGAGGCAGGCTGGCGACTTCGCCCGACAGGTGGACACGGTGACCGTGCCGGGGCACGTGGCCCGCGTGTTCGAGGCCAAGCACCGGCCCATCGTGGAAGCCATGATCTCAACCGAGGCCATGAGCCAGTACGCCGAACGGGCCATGGCCTACATGATTCGGCTGGCCGGATTGTTCGCCCTGTCGGAGCGGCGAGACGAGATCAGCGAGCGCGACTTTGATGCCTCCCTTGCGCTGGTCTGCTACTCCATCGAAACCATCGCCTACGTGCTCCCCGAAGCTGAAGCTTCGGAGGAGGCAAGCTTGGCCGTGAAGGTCGAGAACTTCGTGAGGGAAGCCGGAGACGCTGGCCGCACGGCCACCGAAATCTATCGAGCCCTGAACATCAAGGCGGCCGACCTTAGGGAGATCGTGGCGCAGCTTGACACGATCGAGGTGGTCAAGGGGCACAGTGCCAAGGGCACCGGGGGCCGTCCGAGCATGCGCTACATCTACGTTGAGTCAGCGATCGCCGAAGAAACGAACGAACTCGACCTGGAGGTGACTCCGGAGATTGTTACGGAGGAATCTGCCGAGTCGGACGCTGAGGAGGAGACGGCTCCTGAGGAGACTCCCGCGTTCTTGCCCTACCTGAGCGCAGACGAGTGGGACGAGATCGACGCCGCACAAAGCGTCACGCCTGAGCCTGAGCCGATGGAGCAGGCCGCCGAAGAGCCCGCCGTCTCGGAGGGGGCCGTGAGGGCCTTCCTGTCCTCTCCTGCTGGAGCGGAGATGCTTCAGGAGATCCTCAAGGGCATGATGGCTGGCCAGGCCGCTGCCAGCGTGCCCCAGGAGGACAAGGCGGCCAAGGTCAAGACGCCGCGCAGGAGCCGTGCCAAGAGCGACGCTGCGACGCTCTTCCCGACGCCTGAGGTAGCTGCCTAACTATCGGCCAGAACAGGCCCCGGGCTTTCGGGCTGGGGCCTGTTCGTTGGTACGTCATCCCGGAGACTGGTACGTGAACTGGCAGACGTACGCGGCCATCGGCCGGACGCGAGAGCCTGGCGGCGAATGCTTCCAGGTGGGCCGTTGTTGGGGCCGTCAGGCTGAACGATGTAGGTCTCAGCCCACCTCAAGATCTGGTAGCCGCGGCTTCTGTGCGGGTGGGACTCCATCCGAGAGGGTTGCCTGTCTGCAAGGGCATCACCTCCCAGGACGTTATGAAGTTGAGGGGCGTACTCCTCCAGCGAATGCGCGCTAGGCGAACTAGGATCTGGTAGCTGTGACTCCGTTAGACACGCGTGAGCGGACGCGCAGCGCAAATGCCCTAAGCGTGATCGCTCAGCTTCCACCAGCTCCACAGGAGCCGCCGTTTGGGGGACCCACACTCTCATTGCTCGCACGCTTCGTGACGTATCTGCATGATTACGTCGATGCGATAAAGATGGCCGTGGTCGTCAAGAGAACGCTTCAGGAGACCGCTCTAGATTGGGCAGACCCACGCCTTGAGTCGGTCGTCCGCGCTCAATCTCGGCCCATCGTGGAGGTCCGTAGGATTTCTATGAACTCCCCTCTCACGATGGAACTGCTTGTGGGCGGGGCAAGCAGCCTAGGCGTCACATCTGCGGTGGTGTACCTCTTCAAGAACCCGTCCAAGCTGGGCGAGTGGTGGCCGAAGCTGCAAGCGTCCTGGTACGACGCACGTGCGGAGGCCGAGAAGGCTAAACAGGCATATGAGGCACTGGTCTCCGCTCGAACAGAGATAGAGGAACTGGAGCGCTGATCAACCACCCCCGAGCTGCCGGTACAGCTCCATGTCGGCGACGCGCTCGGGGAGTTGCTCGTCCTCTTCGGCTTCGTCCTTGTACTTGTCCAGCTTCATGCGCAAGCTTTATCTGTTTCTGGCAAGCGGTCCCAGGTTGTAGGAAGGAAGGCTTTGGCCAGCCGCGCGTTCTAGGGCCTGTACGGAGTTGAGATCAGAGGGATCTGCCTGCCTGCTGTCCGCGATCCTGGTAGGTCTTCGCCATGGCACGTGGAGACCTCACCGACGAGGAATGGTCCTTGATCGAGCCTCACCTGCCCCTGGGTGAGCGAGGCCCGATTCCGGATCTGCGGCGGCAGTTCAACGCGGTGATGTGGCGGTTTCGCACGGGCAGTCCGTGGCGGGACCTGCCCACCGAGTACGGGCCCTGGTCCAGCACCTACGACCGGTTCCGCTCCTGGGCACTGAGCGGCGTATTCGAGCAGCTGATGCAGGCAATGATCGCCGAGGCCGCGGCCCGCGGGCAGACCGAGCTTGGCCTGGTCAGCGTGGATTCCACCACGGCCCGCGCCCACCATCACGCCGCCGGAATGGCACTCGACAGCGAGCTTGTCGAACTGCTGGAACAGGCAGCCGAGCAGGAAAAGGGGCTCCGCCAAAGGGGCAAAACCCCCGCGACGGCAACCCCGATGAAGACGGCCGAGACGAAGGGCGGCGGCTACGACGGCGGCGCAGGTTCCGGCTGACGGCGGCCAAGCTGGGCCGCTCGCGGGGCGGGCTGACCAGCAAGGTGCACCTGTCAGCTGAGCGGCGATGCCGTCCGCTGTCTTTTGTTCTCACCCCTGGCCAGGCGGGAGACAGCCCGCAGTTTCGCGCCGTGCTGGAGCGCATCAAGATTCGCCTGCCCCTCGGACGTCCGCGCACCCGCCCGGACGCGGTGGCCGCCGACAAGGCCTACTCCTCGCGCGGCAACCGCTCCTACTTACGTCGACGCCGGATCAAGGCGGTCATCCCGGAGAAGAGCGACCAGGCGGCCAACCGCAAGAAGCGCGGCTCCCGCGGCGGCCGGCCGGTCAGCCATGATCCCGATCTCTACAAGCAACGCAACACCGCAGAACGATGCATCAATCGGATCAAGGAGTGGCGTGGGCTGGCTTTCCGCTTCGACAAGACCCCCGATAGCTATCTGGCGGGTCTTCATCTACGCGGGGCCATCTTGTGGATCCGAAGCCTTCGACCGACCTGAAGATCCGAACTCCGTACAGGCGCTAGGTGCGTTCATCGCGTCGCCATGGCCGCCAGCCGTTGCGCCAGTCATCCACAAACGACTGCACGATGAGCGCGGCCAGTCCCGCCAGCGGGCAGATAGCGAGATAGGCGGCGGTCAGGCGCAGCATTTGCGAGATCATCTGGACACCGTCTACGCCACCCACGGCGCGTCACCTTCCGTCGCGGCCGGCTGCACGTCATGTAGTCGCATCAGCAGCTCACGGGCCAGCGCGTGGTGCATGTCATAGTCGTCGAACCTGACGACGGCGTTGCGCTCGAACGGCACCAGCGGTGGCAAGTAAGGAACAAACACATCTGCCCGTACTCCGAAGGGGTAGCAGTCGCCCACGGTGAAGACGGCGGCGTTGCGCCGTAGGTGAGAACACCGTGAGATCGCTTCCGGGATGCAGGCCGGGCACGTCGGCGGGGCGTTGGTATAGCCGTCGCCATCACCGCCGTAGCCGGACGACAGCAGCCACCAAATGCGGCCCGTCTCCCGATCTACAGCCGACCGCGCGCACACCTGGCACAGCCGCTTGTCCATGCAGCGCCACTGCCTCAGCGTGTTGACCGTCTTGAAGTCGGGTCGGCCCGTGCGGTTCTGGCTCTGCCGCAGAAGGAGGACACCGTTGCGGAAGTCGTCCCGATGCGGCACGGCGTAGCTCAGTCGCAACCCGCCATGGCGCGGCACCCACTTCAGCGGAGGGTTCTGAGCCTCTCCTGTCCACCCGATCACGTACGGATAGCGGAACGCTCGCTCGCCTGCCGTGACCGTGGTCATGCCCACGCTCCGGCGTTCTGCGCGACCAGCAGGCCCACGCGGTCGGGGTGGTCGCTCGGCACCATCTCGATTCGGTCGTGCCGAGTCTCGTTGTCCGGGCCGACACGCGCCAACTCGACGGCATAGCTACCGGAGCGAGGGCCGATGGTCACCGTGGCGATCCTCCATCCGGCGTTCACGTAGATGATGAGCTTGGGAGGGTGCCAAAGGGTCTCGCCGGTGGAGTAGAGCTTGATCGCGCATCGGTCGGCAATCCGCTTGATCAGCTTGGCATGGATGCCTACGGCCGTCAGATGCTCCAGAACCCGGTCAAGAGCCGCGTTCTGGACTGCCGCTTCCTCCTCCGGTATCGGCTGGCATAGCAGGTCGTCAGCCGATGATGTTCTGTGTGTGCGGGCCATGTCTCGACGGTAGAAGTGGGCGATTTCCAAGCTCAACGAGTGTGCTCGAACTTGCTCGGAATCAACCAAGCTCAGAAATGGCGGCAGCGATGAGCTGCCGGGCCGCCGTCCCGTAGACGGCTAATTCAGACATGTGGTTGAACCCTCTGACGTACTGGGCGATCTCTGATGGCTGGCTCACGTTGATCTCGGCTGTCAGCAGCTCCACCTGCACCAGCGAGTCGTCAAAGATGTTGAACGCCTCTACGGGCCACATGAGCCGCTGTGCATCCTGCGGAATGACCCCGAGAGACACGGATGGCAGGGACATGACGGCCAGCAGGTGTCCCAGCTGCCCCGCCATGACTTCTGCGTTGCCTATCCGGCTGCGCAGCACCCATTCCTCTACCAGGACCGCGAATCGATGATTCCCCTCGTGCAGAAGCCGGGCTCTGGCTACACGAGCGGCTACGGCCTGCGCCACGTCGTTGGGGGCTTCTCTGAAGGCGGCGATGGATGACAGCAGCGCCTCAGCGTAGGCAGGCGTTTGGAAGAGACCCGGAATGACGTTGGAGCAGTAGACACGGAAGTGCTTTACCTGCTCGTACATTTTGATCTTGGAGACCTGGAGCTGTCGTAGCCCCGTCTTTTGGAGCCGCTTCCACTCCACGTACATCAGGTCGGCCGCTCGTGAGGCGGCGACTAGTTCAGGGATCTGATCCTCGGCACCACAAGCCGTACACCAGGCCCGGATGTCCGGCTCGGAGGGAACAGTCCGGCCATGCTCGATCTTGGATGCTTTGGATTCATGCCACCCCGCCATCTGGGCGACCGCTCGGGCCGTGAGCCCGGCGTCCAGGCGGATTTCTCGTAGGCGCTGAGCTATGCCCTGGCGTGCTTGCTGGGCGCTTGAAGACGGCGAGGTGCGCATGTATGGCTATCAGACGATCCTGTACTTGGCGTGATCGATCCCGCGTTCCCAAACCGCCTCGAATGCGGTCAGGCACTGCTTGATCACGCCGGGATCGCGAACGATCTCATCATCGAGATACCGGCCGTCTCCCGCGAAGAAGCCGAAACGGACCAGGTGGTCATCGAACACCCATAGGTCGTTCCCGGGAAGCAAGAGGTCAGACGCCTGTCGGCGGGGGAGCCACCTGACAAGCTCCCCGGCCTTGATGTTCATGGAGTCGGTCACGGAATGCTCGAACCGGATGTAGTCGGTAACCGGTTCGGACACGACTCGTGCCCGGCGAACCAGCACGCCCCTGGTCCGTGCCTCTCCTATGAGTTGGTGCCATTCGCGTTCCCGCTGCGTGCGGTCGTAGGGCGGTCCACCCTGCCAGGCGATGAACGACGGGTCGTCGGGCACGTAGGCGTCCCGCATCTCCAGGTGGACCGCTGAATGCTGGGCGCTCGCCAGCATCTCCTCAAAGGTCATGAGCGGCTCCATCACACGCCTCCATCAGGAGCTTGGCCATGCGTCGCGGGACGCGGACGACCTTCTCATTGTCGGGGATTGGGCTACGCGCGGCGACTTGGGCGAGATCTTCTGGCCCGGTCACTTCCCATCCTTGTATGACGATGCTGCCGTCCGACTCGTCCACCCACACGGAAGGGCAGTTGTTCCCGTCCGTATTCGGGTCGATGCCGATGAACCGTAGCGCCATGGTGCCCTCCGATGCTCCGAGTGTGCTCCAACTTGCACACGCGAGCTTGAACGGCAAGCGGGAGCCAGTCAAGCGACTCATGCCAGATTGGACCCATCACGGGTCAGCACAACGTCAGCACCGGTGCTGACAACAACCATGATCAACCCGGAACAACAAGAAGCCCCAGACTCTCGGCGTGTGCCGTGAGCTGGGGCTTTAACTCCTGTTTGACCAGGTCAGACCTGATCTGCTATGGAGCCTGGTGGACGATACTGGGATTGAACCAGTGACCTCTTCCGTGTCAGGGAAGCGCTCTCCCGCTGAGCTAATCGTCCTTGGAGGTGGAGACGGGATTTGAACCCGTGTGGACGGCTTTGCAGGCCGCTGCCTCGCCTCTCGGCCACTCCACCGAGGCCAACTCCGAGCGGAAGACGGGATTCGAACCCGCGACCCTCACCTTGGCAAGGTGATGCTCTACCACTGAGCCACTTCCGCGTTGCCCGACTACTCTAGCGGGTTTTCCGACCGGATGCTCACTCCACGCGCGCCCGGAGTGCCGCGAGGGGCTCCGGGCCTCGCGGCGCGAGGGGCTATTTGCGGAGCTGGCGGGCCACGCTGCGCTCCGTCGCCGGGAGGCTGAGGAAGATCTCCAGGATGCGGGTGAGCCGGTGGACCTCGATGCGGTGGAAGGCCGGACCGTCGGAGCGGGCCAGCAGCAGCGTGAGCGCGAGCGGCGGCAGCGGCGCGTGGATGACGTGCAGGCCGCCGTCGAGCGTGGCCGCCGTGGGGCGGGGCGGCACGGTCTCCGGCAGCGGCACCTTCTGCGGCGCGCGCCAGCTCGCGTACAGGACGCCGTGCTCGGCGGCCGTGGCCGCCCAGTCGGCGCTGAACAGCACGGGCAGCGAGTCGACGAGCGTGGTCAGCGCCCGGTCGCCGGCCGTGGTGATGTACTTGAGGATCTCCAGCTCCGGATAGGTGCCGGGCGCCTCGCGGGTGGTCCAGACGCCCTGGACCGCGACGCCGTCGATGCCCTCCAGGCTCTTGCGCAGGGCGTCCTTGGGGACGTCCTCGGGACAGAAGACGGTGATGTCGTCGACCGCCTGCCCCGCGCCCCTGTCGAGGACGGTGACCTGGGTGATGTCGGCCCCCGCCGTCCCGAGGACCCGGGTGACCTCGGCCAGCGACCCCGGACGGTCGGGCAGCGCGATGCGGACGCGAAGGAGCATCCATCCCCTCCCCTGCACAGATGCCGCTCCCAGCCTATCGGCGAATACCGGTCATGGCCGGACCTGCGCTACAAATGTCCAGGTGAAGATTGGGGCGATGGGGGTGTGGCCGCCGGTCGTGCTGGCGCCGATGGCGGGCATCACGAACGCGCCGTTCCGGGTGCTCTGCCGCGAGCAGGGCGGCGGGCTGTTCGTGTGCGAGATGATCACCACGCGGGCGCTGGTCGAGCGCAACCCCAAGACGCTGCGGATGATCCGGTTCGCGGAGTCGGAGTCGCCGCGCAGCATCCAGTTGTACGGGGTGGACCCCGACACGGTCGGCCGGGCGGCCAGGATGATCGCCGAGGAGGACCTCGCCGACCACATCGACCTGAACTTCGGCTGCCCCGTTCCCAAGGTGACCCGGCGCGGCGGCGGCTCGGCCCTGCCGTACAAGAGGCATCTGCTGCGGCGCATCCTGCGCGCGGCCGTCGCGAACGCCGGCTCCCTGCCCGTGACGATGAAGATGCGCAAGGGCATCGACGACGACCACCTGACCTACCTCGACGCGGGCCGCATCGCCGTCGAGGAGGGCGTCGCGGCGATCGCGCTGCACGCCCGCACGGCCAAGCAGCACTACGGCGGCGTGGCCGACTGGTCGGCGATCGCCCGGCTGAAGGAGGCCGTGCCGGAGATACCGGTGCTGGGCAACGGCGACATCTGGTGCGCCGACGACGCGCTGCGCATGGTGGCCGAGACCGGCTGCGACGGCGTGGTCGTGGGGCGCGGCTGCCTGGGCCGGCCGTGGTTGTTCCGCGACCTGGCCAACGCCTTCGACGGCGGCGCCGAACGGGCCCGGCCCACCCTCGGCGAGGTGGCCGCGATGATGGCGCGCCACGCCGAGGGCCTGGTGGAGTGCTTCGACCTGGAGCGGTACGCGGTGGCCGATTTCCGCAAGCACGTCGGCTGGTACCTGAAGGGCTTCACGGTGGGCGGCGAGCTGCGGCGGGAGCTGGCCTCGGCCGAGTCGCTCGACCAGCTCCGCGAGGGGCTCGCGCGGCTCGACCACGACCAACCGTGGCCGCCGAACACCGACACGCCGCGCGGCAAGTCCGGCGAACGCGGCAAGGTGCACCTGCCGGACGGCTGGCTGGACGACCCGTGGGACGGCGCCGTGCCCGACGACGCCGAGTCCGACACCTCCGGCGGCTGACCCGGCCGCTTTTTCCCGTGCTCTAGTGCGGGCCGGTCGTGTCCATGCCGCACGGGCCGCCGCCGACGGCGGGCTCCAGCGCGACGGGCTCGCCGGACATGGTCAGCGTCGGGTAGTGGACGGCGATCCGCTCGGCGGAACGGCCCACGTAGTGGCAGATGAAGCTGCGCCGGAAGCGGTCGGCCGTGGCGTTGGGGCCCGAACCGTGGACCAGGCTGCCGTTGAAGAAGAGCACGTCGCCGGGCTCCATGTCCACCGGCACGGTCTCCAGGCCGGGCGGCGGCGGGACGTACTCCCGGGTGAACGACACGTCCAGGTCAGCCTCTTCCGGGCAGAACAGGTCCATCTTGTGCGTGCCGGGCACCACCTCCAGGCCGCCGTTCTCCCGGTCGATGCGGTCGAGCGCGATCCAGGCGGCCACGCAGGTGCCGGGCTCCACCTGGAGGTAGAAGTTGTCCTGGTGCAACGCCTGCCCGCGCGCGCCCGGCGGCTTGAAGTAGAACATGCTCTGGGCTGCTATCGGCTCCTCGCCCAGCAGCCCCCGGAGGATCTCCGCGATGCGCGGGTCGAGGAGGCGGCGCAGGGCCAGGTCGTTCACCTGGTGGGGGTGCATGACCCGCGGATAGTCGCGCAGGATGTCGTACGGCTGTCCAGGCTCCTGCGGCCTGGGCTGGAAATGCCCCGGTATGGGGCCTGCGGCGTGCAGGTCCATGAACGCGTCGCGCAGCTCGGCGGCCTCGGCGGCGGTGAGGAGTCCGGGCACGACGGCGTACCCCTGGTCGTGGAAGGCGTTGAGCGTCATGCTTCTCACGCTAGGAAGCAAGCCCCGCGAAAGGTATGCCCGTGACCGCTGACGACTTGTCCGTTCCTGCCGCGGAGCTGATCATCGTGGGCCACTTCGACCGGGCGCCGGGGTACGTCACGCGCCGGCCGGCCGGCTCCCCGAGCTGGCTGGTGATGTGGACCCAGGCGGGGGCGGGGCTGGTGGAGCAGGGCGGCGCGTCGTTCACGGCGGGGCCGGGCGATCTGGTGGTGCTGGCCTCGGGCGCGGCGCAGCACTACCGGGTGGCGCCGGGGGCCGAGCGGTGGCGCTTCTGGTGGGCGCACTTCCAGCCGCGCCCGTCGTGGCCGGGGTGGCTCGCGCCGTACGCGCGGGCGGCGGGCTGTCATCTGGTGGCGGGGGTGCCGATCGCCCTGCACGAACGGCTCGACCGGGCCTTTCGCCGCGCGCTGCGCGACGCCCGCTGGCTTCCCCCCGCCGACCCCGCACGGCGCGACGGCACCGAGCCGGCCGGGGCGCGTCAGGCGGCTCCTGCCCGCGCCGGGTCACCGGCGGGCGGTGGTGCCGGGTCGCCGGTCGGCGTTACGGGGCCGGTGGCGGGGCGGAGCGCGGGCGACCCCGCGATCGCGGAGGTCGGGGCGGCGCTCGGCGAAGCGGGGCCGGTAGCGGGATGGAGCGTGGGCGATCCCGCTGTCGTGAGGGTTGGGGCGGCGCTCGGCGATCCCGGAGGGCCGGCGGGGCGTGGCGCCGCCAAGGGGGCCGAGGAGGCGAAGACGCTACACGGTGCTGAGACGCCAGGCGGGGCGGAGATGGAGCGGGACGCGAGTGGGGCCGTGGCCGGGTCGGCGGCGGCTCGGGAGCTGGTGCTCGGCGCGGTCGAGGAGGTGCTGGTTCTGGCCACCGCCTCGGCCCGCCGCCCCGGCGACGGCGACAACGGCGGTGGCGGTGCGGGCGGTGACGGGCGGGGTGGCGACCCCCGGGTGCGCCGCGCGCTGGCGCTGATCGCCGCCGAGCCCGGCGCCCCCCACTCGGTCGCCTCGCTGGCGCGCGCCGTCGCCCTCTCCCCGTCCCGTTTCGCGCACCTGTTCACGTCCGAGACGGGCGCGCCGCCGATGCGGGCCGTCCGCCAGGCCCGCATACGGCACGCGGCCCGCCTTCTCGAGGCCACGGACATGGACGTCGGCCAGGTCGCGACGGCCTCCGGCTTCGTCAGCCCGTTCCACTTCAGCCGGGCGTTCCGTCAGGAGTACGGCCTGCCGCCCCGCGCGTACCGGCGGACCCGCCAGGAGGCGGACCGAGCGGGCTCCTGACGCGGTGGCCGATTCGTGATCATGGCCTGGAACGATCTCACGCATGAAAATCATGATCACCGCCATCGTGGCCGGCGGGGCCCTGCTGGTGAGCGCCGCTCCCGCCCAGGCCGCCCCGGCCCGGATCGCCGCCAAGGACCCGGTCAGCGCCCTGAAGGCCCGCCTGGTCCCCGGCCACGGCGTCCGCTTCACCGACACCACCACGGTCAAGGCCGACGACGGCGACGCCGGCCTCCTGGAGCGCACCGGCACGTTCCAGTTCTCCAGGAAGGGGATCGCGGCGTCGGACATCACCGCGAAGTGGTCCGCCGGGACCGGCCGGGAGGACGAGAAGCCCGAGCGGACCATCAGCATCGGGAAGGTCAGCTACGACCGCAGCGAGATGTGGAAGGACAAGATGCCGCCGGGCAAGACCTGGTACCGCTCCCGTGGCCTGCCCGGAGGCGGCGGCGGCTTCTACGGCCAGGTGATCAACCCCGCCGAGCCCGGCACGCTCGCCGTGCTGCTCAAGAAGGGCAAGCGGTCCGGCGCCACGCTCAAGGGCACGATCACCTTCAAGGAGCTCGCCAAGGTGTCGCCGTGGTTCGACGCGTCCGTCCCGATCCGCTCCGACAACGCGGCGAAGGTGTCCTACGCCGTCACGTTCGACGGGTCGGGGCTCGCCGCCAAGGTGACCAGCTCGTACCCGGCGAACGCGGTCCTCGACACCTCGGGGATGGACGGCAAGACCCTGACCATCGAGTCGCGCTTCACCGGCTGGGGCCGGAAGGTGTCCGTCAAGGCGCCGGACCCGGGCACCGTCACCACCAAGGTCTCGGACTGACCCCTCCCGGGAGACACCCGGTCAGCGGACCCCTCGCGGTCGGAACTGGATGCTGATGCGCGGCCCCGTGGGCCGGGTGGTCTTGGGCACGGCGTGCTCCCAGGTGCGCTGGCAGCTCCCGCCCATGACGATGAGGTCGCCGTGGCCGAGGTCGTGGCGCAGGGAGTGGCCGCCGCCGCGCGGGCGCAGCAGGAGGGGCCGCGGGGTGCCGACCGAGATGATGGCGACCATGGTGTCCTCGGTGCCGCCCCGGCCGATCGTGTCGCCGTGCCAGGCCACGCTGTCGCGGCCGTCACGGTAGTAGCAGAGCCCGGCCGTGCGGAACGGCTCGCCCAGCTCCTCCGCGTAGTGGGCGTTGAGGGCGCGCCGCGCGTCGTCGAGCACCGGGTCGGGCAGCGGCTCGTCCTCCTCGTAGAACTTCAGCAGCCGCGGCACGTCCACGACCTTGTCGTACATCCACCGCCGCTCGCCCTTCCAGGGCACGTCGTCGGCCAGCCGCTCGAACAGCGTGTCGGCCCCCGACAGCCAGCCCGGGCGCACGTCGATCCACGCGCCGTGGTCGAGCGGGGTCCGCTGCACGGTGGCGCCGAGCGGGCCGACGGCGACGTCCTCGTCCAGCCCCAGCAGGGACGCCTGGAAAACACCCCTCATGCCGCCGAGTGTACGCCCGCCTTCAAACATCTTTTCGACTAGCCCCCGCCACCTGCGCTTTTCCGCCGCCGCGGCGGGCCGTCTCCCGTGCGGGCGGGGCGCGGCATCCGTGCCCGGCCGGTCCGTACGGCACGCAGCCCGCGCGGAACGGCCGGGCGCCCACCGGATGCCCGGGTGTCCCGCCAGTATCCGGCACAGGCCGCTGACGTGCCCAGTACCGGAGGCCGCGCGATTGCGGCCCGACCCGGGTTCCGCCGCCCCACGATCACCATGTAACGTCCTGTTGGTGATAGCCCGTTACATGTTCGGAGCGGTCACGGCCCGCACCGGGGACGAGATGTCCGGTCCCGCCCTGCTCGTGGCCGGGCTCGCCCTCACCGGGTCGCCCGTGGTGGCGTCCTGGCTGCTGGCGGGGCTGACCGCGTCGGCCGCGATCGGCGGGCCGCTGCTCGGGGTGCTGCTCGACCGCGCCGTGTACCCCGGCCGGATGCTCGCCGGCTGCCTGCTGGGTTACACCGCAGGCCTGCTGGCCGTGCTGCTCGGGCTGGGTCACGTGCCCGACGCCGCGTTGGTCGCGGTGGCGGTGCTCGCGGGCCTGCTCGGGCCCGCGCTCACCGGCGGCTGGACCGCCCAGCTCCCCCTCCTGGTCCCGGCCGCACGCCTGGAGCGGGCCAGCGCCCTCGACGCGATCAGCTACAACGCCGCGGGGCTGGCCGGGCCGGCCGTGGTGGCGGGGGTCGCGGCGGCGTGGGGCGGGCAGAGCGCCGTGGTGGTGTCGCTGGCGCTCCTGGTGGCGGCGGTCCCCATCGCGTACCGGCTCCCCGCGAGGACGCACCGAGCGACCGGCGAGGATCGCGAGGGGTCCCAGGAAGCCGCGGGGCAGGCAAGTCCTGCGGGGTCCCAGGAGGTTGCTGGGCAGGCAGGTCGAGAGGGGTCCCGACACGCAGGTCGAGGGCGATCCCAGGACGGTGCGGGCCGGGGGGCTGCTCCGGCACGCGACGGCGGCGGCGGGAGAGGGATCCGGCAGGAGCTGGCCGCCGGTTTCACCGCGATCGCGCGCAACGCGCCCCTCCGCAGGGCGACCGTGACCTCGATGGTGTCCTACTCGGGCGTCCCGATGTTCGTCGTCGCGGCGCCGCTGCTGGGGGCGGCGCTGGCGGGGGCGGTGGCGTACGGGGCGTTACTGCTGGCCGTGACCGCCGGCGCCGCCCTCGCCGCCAACGCCGTGCTGGCCCGGCGGCGTGGCCCGTCGCCCTCCCCCGACGCGATCCTGGTGGCCGCGACGCTGCTCCTCGGCGTGGCGCTGGCGCTCGCGGCCGTGGCGCCGCAGCTCGCGCCGGCGCGGCCCGGGCCGTTCACGGCGGCGTTCGGGGTGGCGGTGGTCGCCGCGGTGCTCGCGGGCGTGGCGGAGGGGCCGCAGCTCACGGCCCTGCTGGCGGTACGGCACCGCGAGGCGCCGCCGGAGCTGCGGAGCCAGATCTTCACCACGGGCGCCAGCCTCAAGATCACCTCGTTCGCCGCCGGGTCCACGGTGGCGGGCCCGCTGGCCGGGGCCGACCTGGGCGCCGCCCTCCTGGCCGGGGCGGCGCTCCAGGTCGCCGCCGTGGCGGCGTACGCGCTGCTGTCACGCGGGCCGCGCCGCCCCCGCCCCTGACGAGCGCGAGGAGGCACAGCGCCCCTCCTGACAAGCGCGCGGAAGGCGGGCGGCGTGACCCCTCGGTGAAGGGTCACGCCGCCGCCCGACGAGAGGCCGCCCTCAGCCCAGGACCGGGAAGTTGGCGCGGAACACCTGCCCCGGGTCGCGCGACTTCTTGATCTCCCGCAGCCGCGTGAGCGTCTCGGCGGGGAACGCCTGGGCGGCGTCCTCACTCGGAACCAGGAACGTGTACGGCTTGCGCCCGCTGACCCGCTCCCCGAGCCGCCGCACGATCTCCTCCTGGCTGGCCGGCACCGCCTCGGCGAGCCCGGGCAGCCGCAGCCCGAGCAGGTTCAGCAGGTACGGCTCGGCCACCGCGCCGCCCGCGCCCCCGGCGGGGTCGGCCTTGGCCAGCGCCCCGCCCAGGTGCCGGACGTGGAGGTTCAGCAGCGGCGCCACCGGCTCGGACGTGAGGGCCTCCAGCACCGCGTCGTCCACGCCGGTCAGCAGTTCCGCCCGCGGCAGCGCGGGGCTCGGATCGACCGGCTCGTCGGCGATGCCGCCCAGGCGGGCGACGTCCATGATCGAACGGTTGTCGGACAGCACGCCGCCGATCTTCTCGAACGGCGCCAGCAGGTCCCTGGCCTCCTCCTCGCTCCCCAGGTACGTCACGTCCATCGTGACGATCGCGGGGGCGGGAGGCGGCGGCTGCACCCGGTTGACCCACACCGACAGCTCCCCCGGCGCGCCCGCCGTGACCTGGCGGAACGCCTCGAACACCTCACCGGTGCGCTCCCCCGGCCACACCAGCCGCCCGCCGTACAGGAGCGGCAGCGGGAACAGCTCCAGCTCGACGGCGGTGATCAGGGCGAAGTCCCCGCCGCCGCCCCGCAGGGCCCAGAACAGGTCGGCGTCGGACTCGGCGGTCACCCGGACCTGCTCGCCTCCGGCGTCCACGACCTCGAAGGCGCGCACGGAGTCGGCGGCCCAGCCGTGCGCGCGGCTGAACCACGACAGCCCGCCCCCGGCCACGAACCCGCCCACGCTCACCACGGGAGAGCTGCCCGCCAGACCCGCCAGGCCGTGCGCGCCGGTCTCGGCGAGCACCCGGCCCCACCGCGCGCCGGCGCCCACGCGGGCGACCCGCGCGGCCGGGTCCACCTCGACGCCGTCCAGGCGACCGGTGCGCAGCAGGATGACGCCCTCCACGTCGCCCGAGGCGCCGTGGCCCGAGGGCTGGGCGGCGATCGTCAGCCCCGCGTCGCGGGCGTGGCGCACCAGGGCCGCCACGTCCGCCGCGTCCTCGGCCTCGACGACCGCGGACACCGGCTGCGGCACGCCCACCGTCCACGCACCGCTCGCCTCCGCGAAGCCGCTGTCACCGGGGAGAAGAACCCTTCCCCTGACGACATCCCGCAGGTTCTCGCTCGTCATGTGTTCCTCTTCTCCACTTGCGTCACTCGAAAGATCCTCGCGCATCGCGCGGGGATGAGAGCGGGTCTCGCCGGCGCGATCGCGCTCCCGACCACATGACGGAGCCGAGTGGGAGAGTGTGACCACCGCGTCCTCGGCGGACAGGCGCGGAGATCAATGCGACAAAAGCCCCAAATAGGCATACTCTTCCGTCCGTCGATAGGAGCCGGCCGCATGAAACGTGTCGTACTCGTCCTCGCCGCTCTCGCCGCCGGCCTGGGAGTCACCCCCGCCGCCCACGCCGCGAGCGGCACCGTGGTCCTGAAGTTCTACGACACCGCGGGCAACGGCACCGAGCTCAGCGCGACCCAGGCCAAGGCCGTGATGCACGGCAGCGGCGGTTCCGACAGCGACGCCCTGGTCGACCCGGTCACGCTGGAGGACGTCCAGGGGTATCCGCTCTACAAGGGCGGCTCGCCCGCCCGGTGGCGCTTCGACGTCCCCCGCAAGGCCGTGGCGTTCGCCGTGAACTGGCCGACCAGCCGCGGCTTCTCGACGGTCGTCGTCGACAACGGCGGCGCCGGGTTCAGAACCGGCGGGACCCTGGTGTTCAACCAGCAGGCGGCCGAGGACGCCAAGCGGCGGCTGGACGCGGCACTGGCCGCGCGGCCCGACTACGTCCGCTCGGCGGCGTTCACCGCCGCCCTGGCCGACGCCGTCGCCAACCTGGACGCGGCCGACGCCGCGACGACCGACGCCGGCCGCGGCAAGTACGGCCAGCGCGCGCTGAACGCGGTCAACACGGCCAACGACCTGCTGCTCAGCGAGTACGGCCCGGCCTACGCCCGAGCCCGCGACACCCGGCCGTGGATCGGCCTCACGGTCGACGACATCAAGTCGCACCCGGACTGGGCCGCCCTCGCCAGGACGCACACGCAGCCGTACGGCTGGGTCAGGATCGTCTTCGACCCGATCGCGGATCACGGGAACGTCGAGCACTACCGCGGCGCCGTGAAGGCGGCCCGCGCCGCGGGCCTGCACGTGATCGGCCAGCCGATCGACTCCACCTTCGCCAGCCGCTACACACGAGCGGAGTACCTCGCCAGGGTCAAGGCCTACGTCGACGCCTACCCCGACGTCGAGGCGTGGGAGGTGGCCAACGAGGTCAACGGCTGCTGGGTCGACAGCCGCACCGACGCCAAGGGCGACTGCCTGGACAAGCGCGTCGCCGGCGACGACCGCATCAAGAACAAGATCGCCGACGCCGCCGCCTACGTGCGCTCCAAGGGCGCCAAGGTGGTCCTCACGCTCTACTGGCAGCTCGGCACCGATGACGCCCGGTGGTCCACCTTCACCTGGGCGCGCGCCAACCTGCCCGCCTCGACCAGGAAGAACATCGACGTGGTCACCCTGTCCACGTACGTGGAGGACGCACCCATGGGCCTCGCCTTCGACCAGGTCATGCGGGCGCTGCAGGCGGAGTTCCCGCACCAGAAGGTGGCGGTCGGCGAGCTGGACTACTGGAGCCACGACACCACCAAGGCGTTCTGGGCCTTCGACAAGAGCGACCCGCTCGCGGGGCGGCGCGCCGTCGCCGCGCACTACTACGCCGCCTCCCTGGGCTACCCGCGCAGCCTCGGCGGCGCCTTCTGGTGGTACTTCGTCCAGGAACTGCCCGGCGACGCCGGCCTGCAGAAGGCGATCCGCTCGGTGGTGGACCGGCTCACCCTCCCCTGAGGCCGCGCCCGGTCAGGCGCGGGCCCGGTGGGCGGCGACGCGCTCGCGGGTGGCGCAGCGCGCGCTGCAGTAGCGGCGCGGGCTGCCGCCCCCGAGGTCGAGATACGGCCGGCGGCAGCCGGGCGAGGCGCACAGCCCGCCGGGCACGCGCTGGAGGTCGGCCAGCAGCACCGCCAGCGCCAGCGCCGACGACGACAGGAACCACTCCGCCCACGGCGCGTCGTCCCGGCTGTCCACGTGCAGGTGCCACGGGCTCGTGCCGCCGTGGCGGGTGAGCCGGGGCGCCCGGGCGGTGTCGTCCAGCACCTGGTTCAGCAGCCGGGCGGCCTCGTCGGGCCCGGGGGCGGCGAACACCTCCACCAGCCGGGCCGCCGCCTCCCCCATCGCGGCGACGTCGTCCGCCGAGAGGCACGGGCTCAT
The DNA here is from genome assembly GCF_024172185.1 of Nonomuraea roseoviolacea subsp. carminata. Classification (GTDB taxonomy): domain Bacteria; phylum Actinomycetota; class Actinomycetes; order Streptosporangiales; family Streptosporangiaceae; genus Nonomuraea; species Nonomuraea roseoviolacea. The sequence goes on along the minus strand of NZ_JAMZEC010000001.1, from coordinate 7,129,265 downwards.
CGCCACCCCGCCGCTCCCCGCCCCGGGAGACGCGGGAGTCCCCGGAGTCCGCTCCTCCTGAGGCTCGGGAGGCGTTCCCCCGCCGCGCGGGCCGGCGACCGGGACCGGGACGACCGTCTCGCCGTGCGCCCGCAGCACCTCCGCGACCGCCTCCACGGAGGGCCTGCCGGGCGACCCACCCGACGGCCCCCCGGGCGACCCGCCCGACGACCCGCCCGACGGCCCGCCGGGCGGCTCCCCGTACAGCAGCACCACGCACAGGTCGACCGCCCGCGCCGCCATCGCCTTCGTGGAGTGAACCTTCACGCCCGCAGCGTATGCCCGCCCGGCGCCGGTGGACGCCTCCGTCACCCGCCGCACGCGGCGAAGACGAAGGTGTCCTTCAGCAGCGCGTACCGGTCCCTGATCGTGACCTTGCCCGTGCCGGTGTCGATCTGCGCGATCGACACCGTGTAGCCCTTGGCCTTGTAGTCCACCAGGTGCACCGTGACCTGCGACGGCCCCGTCCAGTCGACCATCTCGACGTCGCCGGCCGGCAGTTTCACCTTCAGCCGGGCCGTCACCTGGTCGGTCGCCATGTCGTACAGGGCCAGCCGCCGCTTGGCGGCGAGCGCGGCGACCGTGCGGCCGTCGCCGGACAGCGCCTGCGGCCCGTTCGAGGCGATGACCTGCGGGGGCGTGACGCGGGCCAGCTCCTGTCCCGAGTCGCTGTAGGCGACGAGGATCTGCGAGCCCTCGTCGTCCTCCGACCCGGCCAGTACCTCGCCGCCGTCGGCGCTGAAGCCCTTCAGCTCGTACGCCGCCGGGATCGTGCCGATCCGCTCGCCCGTCCCGGTGTCGAAGACGCGGGTGTCCCGCGCCTTGTCGCCGGTGAAGGACACCGCGAGCCGGGAGCCGTCGTCGGAGAGCTGGAGAGCGGTCTCGTACTGCGCCACCTTGGGCAGCGCGTTCCCCGGGAGCAGGCTGACCCCGCCGCCGAGGGTGCGCAGGGCCAGGCGGCCGCCCTTGGTGAAGTACGCGAGCCGCCGGCCGTTGCCGCTGACCGCGACGGGCGCGGCCACGTTGGCCGCCTTCCGGCCCTTGGCGTCGCGGGCGATCGTCTGGGCGTCGGGCAGCGTCCCGCGCGCGCCGCTGTGCATGACGACGCGCCAGGCGCCGCACGGGCGCGTCTCGCCGCCCTTGGACGGGCAGCCCTTGATGGAGACGTACCGGACGCTGTCCTGGCCGTGGCCGGTGTGGGCGTGCGGCGGCTCGTGGAGGACGCTCACCGGAGCCGTCATCGGGGCCGTCATCGGACCCGCCATCGGGGCCGCCACCGGAGCCGCCAGCGCGGTCGCGGGTGTGGCCAGAAGGACGGCCAGCCCCAGTGCGGCCCCCGCCGCGGCGCCCGCCGGGAACGTTCCTCTGCCGTTCGCGTCACTCATCGACGTCACTCTCCCGCCACGTAGAAGGCGTACCGGTCCTTGCCGAGGGTGTACCTGTCGTTCTGCCGGACCTCGCCCGTGTCGGGGTCGGCGGTGAGCACCCGTACCACCGCCGGCCTTCCCGGGTCGTCGGTCGTCGTCGTGAGGACGAGCCGCCCGTCGGCCGTCCACCGGGCGAGGTACGGCGAGGCGGACGGCTTGAGCGCCAGCTTCACCGTGTCGTGCAGCTCGCCGCTGTCCAGGTCGTAGATCCGCAGCCGCGGCGGCCGCTTCAGGTCCGCGTCGCCGTCGATCAGCACCGCCACGGTCCTGCCGTCGGCGGCCAGGGCGAGGGTGGTGGCGTTGGCCACGACCTGGGGCGGCGTCCTGCGCGTCGAGCCGCCGCCGAGCCGGTGCGCGACGAGGGCCGTGGTGTTGTCGCCGGAGAGGCGGTGGGCCAGCACCTCGTCGCCGTCGGCGCTGAACCCGTCGGGGTCCTCGGCGGCGGGCAACTCGGTGACCTTCCCGGTGGCGATCGTGACGACCTTGGTGGGGCGGCGGGCCGGGTCGTCGTCGTAGCTCACGAGGAGCCGGTCGCCCGCCGGTGACAGGGTCAGGGTGAGGTCGCCGGTGCCGATCCCCTTCGGCACGAGCGAGCGGGGCAGCCGCGTGACCGGTCCCCCGGCGGCGGCGCGGACGACGACGCGGTGGTCGCGGGCCCGCTCGTAGGCGAGGACGCGGCCGTCGCCGCTGATCGCGAAGCGGCCCTCGTCGCCGACCGGCCGGCCCTTGGCGTCGGTCCGGTGGACCGCGGCGTCGCGGACCGTGACCGTGCGGCCGTCGGCCATGAGCAGCCGCCAGTGCCCGCAGGCGCGGGTGTCGCCGTTCTTGCCCGCGCAGGACGGGATCCACGCCGCCCGGGCCGCCGGCGAGCCGGTGACGGTGCGGGAGGCGTGGGAGACGTGGGTTGCGCCGGACCCGTGGGCGGCTTGGGCGGGGAGCGGCGCGAGCGCCGTCCCTCCGATGATCGCCGCGGCCAGTAATGCCGCGGATGCTGAGATGCGCCTCATGTCGGTGATCCTTCCGTTCACCCCGGTTAGATCCCGGCAGGAGAAGCGCGGTTGGTCACATCTCGGCCACGACCGCGGCGCGCGTCGCGGTCGTCGCCTACCGCGGCGCGCGTCGCTACGGCAGCGGCCTGCGTCCCGCGAAGCCGAGGTCCGTGCGGTGGTACCAGCCGAGCTCGGTCTCGCCCTCGATCCAGCACAGCCGTACGGACACGCCGTCGAGCACGGCCGGGAAGTCGAGGAGGACGGGCGCGATGCCCTTGATCTCCAGGCCCTGGCCGGCCCACCCGCTCAGGATCTCCTCGATGCGCGCCTCCAGCGCCTTGAGCTCGGGGATCCCGCCGAGCGGGGAGGACCCGGAGGTGCGCCGGTCGTGGGCGAGCTCGGTCATGTCGGCGCGGGCGGCGACGAGCGCGCGGGCGTCCTCGACGATCGCGGGCAGCAGCGCGCGGGCCTCGTCGGGCGTGTAGAGCCTGTCCATGACGGCACGTTAGCGCCCGGCGCCGCCCCGGGCGGGCCGCCGGTCAGGCGTTCGGCCTGAGGCGAACCGGTCAGGCGTTCGGCTCGTACGCGTGCACGAGCAGCCGCTCGGCGTGGTCGAGGTAGCCGTCGAGGAAGGCCGCCGCCTCGTCCGCGCGCCCGCTCTCCAGCAGCTCCAGCAGGCGGCGGTTGCGCTCCACGAACGGCTCGTGGAAGTCGCGCGGGTTCTTCATGACGTGGAAGACGAGCCGCAGCTCGGCGAGGAGCTGGCGCATGGCCTCGTCCAGCCGCGGGCTCTGGTTGAGGGTGACCAGCGCCTGGTGGAAGCGGATGTTGGCGGTGCCGACGGCGCGCCAGTCGTCGCGCGCGGCGGCCCGCTCGGCGTCGGCGACGGCCTCCTTGATCAGCCCCAGCGCCTGCGGGGTGGGGCTGCGGCGCACGGCCGCGCCCTCGATGACGCGGCGCACGCGGTAGAGGTCGGCGACGTCCTCGGCCGACAGGATCCGGACGAACACCCCCCGGTTGAGCCGGTGGTCGAGCAGCCGTTCGTGGCCGAGGAGCCGGAACGCCTCCCGCAGGGTGTTGCGCGAGACGCCGAGCGCCTCGGAGATCGCCTCCTCCGACAGGCGCTGACCGGGCTCGAAGAAGCCCTCGCTGATGCGCTCGCGCAGGATGTCGGCGACCCGCTCGGCCGTGCTGCTGCGCCCCAGGCGCGAACGGTCTCGTTCGAGATCAGCAACCCCATGGTCCACGACGCCAATTAATCATCGAACAAACCTCTTGTCGAATTGTTCAACGATTCCTATGTTGAAGACAAAGCCTTTCAACACCGTGGGGAGCGAAGCGATGGCAGGCTCCACTTCCCAGGCGCGGCGGGTGATCGTCGCGAGCCTGGTCGGCACGTCCCTGGAGTGGTACGACTTCTTCCTGTACACGACCGCGGCCACGCTGGTCTTCGGCAAGCTGTTCTTCCCGACCCTGGAACCGCTCAACGCCACCCTGCTCGCCCTGACCACCAACGCCGTCGCGTTCGTCGCCAGGCCGCTCGGCGGCATCGTCTTCGGCCACTTCGGCGACCGGGCCGGGCGCAAGACCGTCCTCGTGGTCACGTTGCTCGTGATGGGGATCTCGACGTTCCTCATCGGCGTGCTGCCGGGCTACGCCACCATCGGCGTCGCCGCCCCGATCCTGCTGGCGGTCCTGAGGTTCGTGCAGGGGCTCGGGCTGGGCGGCGAGTGGGGCGGCGCTGTCATCATGTCGCTGGAGCACGCCGACGACCGCCGCCGCGGGTTCAACGCGAGCTGGCCCCAGGTGGGAGTGCCGGCCGGGTTCGTGCTGGCCACCGCGCTGCTGGCGCTGCTGTCGGCCACGATGACGGACGCGGCGTTCCTGTCGTGGGGGTGGCGGATCCCGTTCCTGCTGTCGGGCGTGCTGGTGGTCGTCGGGCTCTGGGTGCGGCTGAAGGTGACCGAGTCGCCGCTGTTCGCGGAGGTGGAGAAGCAGGGGCGGACGGCGCGGATGCCGCTGGTCGAGGTGGTGCGCACCCACCCGCGGGCGCTGGTGTCGGCCTTCACCGCCCGCATCGGCGTGGACGTGGCCTTCTACACCTTCACCGTCTTCATCCTCGTCTACGTGACCGGCCGGCTCGGCCTGCCCCGCTCCGTCGGCCTGAACGCGGTGCTCATCGCCTCGGCCCTGCAACTGGGCCTGATCCCGTTCTTCGGCTCCCTGTCCGACCGCCTCGGCCGGCGGCCGGTCTACCTGGCGGGCGTCGTCGGCGCGGCGATCTGGGTGTTCGCGTTCTTCCCGCTGCTCGACACCCGCTCGTTCCCGCTCATCGTGCTCGCCGCGGTCGTCGCGCTGATCACGCACGCGGCCATGTACGGGCCGCAGGCGGCGTTCATCGCGGAACTGTTCAGCACCCGGCTGCGCTACAGCGGCGCCTCCATGGGCTACCAGCTTGCCGGGATCGTGGGCGGCGCCATCGCGCCGATCATCGCGCTCAAGCTGCTCGACGTGTACGGCACGACGCTCGCCGTGTCGGTGTACGTCGTGATCGCGCTGGCCGTCACGGCCGTGGGCCTGGCCATCGCGCCGGAGACCCGCGACCTCGACCTCGCCCGCCCCACCGACCTGGCCCACCGGGGCTGACCCCGGCCCCGGGCGGCCCTGGCCGGTCCAGGGGCGTCCAGGTCGCACTCCCCCAAACCGCCGCGAAGGCGCGGGCGGCGGCTGCCACCGCCGCCCGCGCGGGAGGTCCCCTGTGAGAACCGCCCTGCTCGTCATCGCCACGATCCTGTCGGTCCCGGCGCTCATCGGTCTCGTCACCGGGCTGGAGCGGACCGACGGCGGCGAGGTCGCCGTGGTCCGCGACGGCGGCCCGTTCGACGACAACAAGGTGCGCCAGGTCATCGACCCGGCCTCCGGCCTGACCTGGACCGGCTGGTGGTCGTCCACGCACGGCTACCCGGCCCAGCAGCGCTTCTACACGATCACCGCCGACCCCCGGCGGGCCACCACGCTCGGCGTGGACGTCGTGACGGTGCCCAGCAGCGACGGCGTGAACCTCGGCATCGAGGGCACCCTGTACTTCACCCTCAACCTCGACCACGAGACGCTCAAGACGTTCGACGACAAGTACGGCACCCGCACCTTCCGCGCGCAGGGCGACGCCGCGCTCTACCCGTGGGAGGGCGACGAGGGCTGGAGCGCCTTCTTCGGCCAGGCGGTGCGGCCGGTCATCGACAACGCGCTGCGCTCGGAGATCGGCGCCATGCGGTGCGGCGAGCTGGTGCCGTCGTGCTCGCTGCTGGAGAGCACCGCGCTCCGGCCGCAGAGCAGCAACACCAACCTGGTCAAGGTGCAGAACGCGGTCAACGCCACGCTCGCCCGCGAACTGCCCGGCACGCTGGGCGGCGACTTCCTGACCGGGCTGCGGTTCACGCTGGCCAGGGTGACGCTCCCGGCCGAGGTGCAGAAGGCGGTGGACCGGTCGCTGTCGGCCGGCGCCGCCGTGTCGGAGGCCCAGGCGAAGGTGGAGCAGGCCAAGGCCGAGGCCGCGGCCAACCGGGCGCGCCAGGAGGGCTACGACAAGTGCCCGGCGTGCGCCGAGATCGAGAAGCTCAGGTCGTTGCCGCAGGGCATCACGGTGTACGCCCCGGGCAACCCGCAATCGGTCGTCGTCCCGGCCCGCTGATCTTCCCTGGCACGGCGCGCCGATCTTCGCGAGCCCGGCGCGCCGATCCTCCGCTCCCGGCTCGCCGATCTTCACCGTCCCGCCCGCCGCGACCGCGGGGGCCGCGGCGGAGCGGGCGGCGAACGGGCCGGGAGCGAAGCGGACGTTGTGATTGAATCGCTGCCGATTCCCAGAACACCGGGCATCCATTGCGCATAAACTGCGCGCCTGTGAGCCTGCCTGTACGTGAACGTTCCCCCCGCCCGGGCGGCGGTCGCCACCGCCGTCCCGTGCCCACGTCCCTGCCGCCGGACGCCCCCGTGCTCGTGCTCGCCGCGCCGGGCGACGCCTCCGGCGTGGCCGCGGAGATCGCCGCGGTCGTGCGGGTGGACAACCCCCAGATCGAGGTGCGCCTGGCGACGGTCGCCGACCTGACAGGCTCCCTGCCCTCCGGCCGCGACGCCGTCGTCGTGCCGCTGCTGACCTGGGACGACCCGGCCGTCCTCGCCGAGATCGACAAGGCCGTGGCGGCCGCCGGCACCGGCGCGGTGGTCACCGAGGCGCTCGGCCCGCACCCGCTGCTGGCCGAGGCCCTGCACATCAGGCTGGCCGAGAAGGGCCTGGCCCGGGCCGACCGGGTGCGCCTGCTCAACGTCTCCAGCCCCGTCGACGCGGTCATCCTCGGCACCGCCGGCGGCGCGCGGGCGGTGCAGGCCGTCCAGGCCACGGCCGTGCTGCTCGCCTCCCGGCTGACGCTGCCGGTCGTGGCCGCCTCGCTCGACAGCGAGCCGGGCGTGAGCGTGGCCGCCCAGCGGCTGCGCGCCGCCGGGGCCGAACGGCTGGCCATCGCGCCCTGCGTGATCGGTCACGAGCTCGCCCCGGACGCCCTGGAGCGGGCCGCCGCCGAGATCGAGGCCGGGCACGCCGAGCCGCTCGGCGCGCACGGCGCCATCGCCGAACTTGTCGCCCGGGCTTACGGTAGTCAACTCGCCACTTGACAAGGGCTTGTGGAGATCGCAGAACTCGCGTTTACTTCTCCCCATGCGCCGCGTGCAGTGCAAAGGTGCGCGTTTGTGCTTGCGTGACGTCACGGAGGCCGACGTGCCGGCGCTGCACGCCGTCTACGGCGACCCCGCCGCGACGCGCTTCATGCCCTTCGGCGCCCTCACCTCCGACCAGGTGGGGGCGCTCGTCAAGGAGGCCCTGGAGGCGGCGGAGGAGGAGCCGCGCCGCCTGTACGTCCTCGCGGTCGAGGACTCCGACCACCACGAGGTGATCGGCGTCGCCCGGCTGCACGTCGAGGCCGACCTGCCGCACAGCGCCGAGATCGGCCTCGGGCTGCGTCCCGACCAGTGGGGCCGCGGCATGGGCACCGACCTCATCCGGCTGCTGCTGTCGTTCGGCTTCAAGCAGCTCGGCCTGCACCGCGTCTGGGGCGCCCGCTCCCCCGACAACCTGCCCGCCCAGCTCGCGATGCTGACCGCCGGCATGGTCGAGGAGGGCCGCATCCGCCACCACCTGCCGACCCCGGACGGCTGGCGCGACTCCATCGTCCACTCGGCGTTGGAGGACGAGTGGACCGACCGCTGACCCGGCGCCGGGGCGGCCACGGTTGACAGGCGGAGCGGTTGTGTACGGGAATGACGGCGGGTGTCGCGATCCCCGTAGCCCACGGGGTTGACGCGGCGGTGCGTCGCCATCGGGGATTGTCGGTGGGTCCCTCTACGATGAGCCTCCTCACGGAGGGATCACAGACATGCTCGACTCGCTGATCGTGCCCCTGTTCGTCACGACGGACCTGCCGCCGGGCGCCGACCTGGCCGAGTTCGGCGCGCTGCTGGCCGAGACGGCCCGCGCGCTCGACCATGACGGCGTGAGCTACGAGGCGTTCCTGGCCGGCAAGGTGTTCTGGCTCGACCGGCCCGGCACCGCCCGGCAGGCGCCGGGCGCCGGGGCCGAGCAGCGCTTCGCCGCGCTGCTCGGCTACCTCGCCGCCTCCGGGCCCGGCCACACGACGCGCGGCGTGGTCGCCGACGTGCGGCGGGCGATCTCCACGGCGGTCACCGGCCGCTACGGCGACGCGGGCGTCCCTCCGGCCGTGTTCGCGATCCGCGACCGCGACGTGCGCGAGCGCACCCCCGACGCCGCGCTCTACGTCGACACCCGTGACGCCGTCCCCGACCTGGTCACGGTCACCCGCCCCTACCTCTGACCCCGGGCGGCCGGTCAAGTCCTCGTACAGACCGGGCCGCCGGCGGTGACATGCCCCGCGTCGCGGGTAGTCGGCCCTCATGCTTTTCGGCCAGGAACACGTTCAGCGCTATCAGCAGACCAACGGCGAGGAAGGCCACGACTGGAACAACACGACGGTCCTCCTCCTGACCACGAAGGGCCGCCGTTCGGGCCGCCCGTACACGACGCCGCTCATCTACCAGAAGCACGGCGACGCCTACGTCGTCGTGGCGTCCAAGGGCGGCGACCCCGAGCATCCCGACTGGTACAAGAACCTGGAGCAGAGCCCCGAGGTCGAGGTGCAGGTCAAGGGCGACAAGTTCACGGCCCGCGCGCACACCGCCATCCCCGAGGAGAAGCCGGAGCTGTGGGCCCTGATGACCCGCACGTGGCCCGACTACGACGAGTACCAGACCAAGACCGACCGCGAGATCCCGGTCGTCGTCCTGGAGCCGCTCCGCTGACCCGCGGGTGACAAACCCGGCCCGGCGGAACGGCGGGCCGGGTCCGTTCGTTGCCCCGGCATGGCTGACATTCCCTATGATCGGAAAGAACAGCTCAGGCAGATCGAAAGCGGTCTCCTGCCGGGCGAACGGATCGTCGCCGTCTACGACGCCATCGGGGCGGGAACCGGCTTCCTCGGCCTCACCGACCGCCGCGTGATCGTGCAGGACACGTCGTTCGTCGGCAAGAAGGTCGCGCTCACGAGCATCCCGTACGGGAAGATCTCCGCGGTGAGCGTGGTCAGCAACAAGTCGTTCGCCGGCGGGTTCTTCTCCTCGGGCGCGATCGCCATCCACGTCGGGACGCACACCTACGAGGTGGACTTCCGCGGCGAGAACAAGGCGCACCACGTCCACGACGTGATCCTCCACCACATCTCCCAGGGCTGACGGCCCGCGGCGCCCGGCCCCTCGCCGGGGCCGGGCGCCGTCCGGCTCAACGCGGCCCGGTCAACGCGGCCCCGTCAGCGGCCCGGTCAACGCGGCCCCGTCAGCGCGGCCCGGTCAGCGAGGCGTACAGCTCCAGGGTGCGCTCGGCGATGCGCTCCCACGAGAAGTGCCCGATCGCCCGCGCGCGCCCGGCCTCGCCCATCCGGCGGGCCCGCTCCGGGTCGGCCAGCAGGGCGTTGACCCGCTCGGCGAAGTCGGCGGCGAAGCGCTCCGGGTCGTGCGGGGTGCCGTCGGGGCCCTGGTCGACCGCCACGAGCAGCCCGGTCTCGCCGTCGGCGACCACCTCGGGGATGCCACCCGTGGCGGTGGCGACGACGGCCGTCTCGCAGGCCATGGCCTCCAGGTTGACGATGCCCATGGGCTCGTACACCGAGGGGCACACGAACACCGTGGCGTGCGTCAGGAGCTGGATCACCTCGGGTTTGGGCAGCATCTCGGAGATCCACACCACGCCCTCGCGCTCGCGTTCGAGCGCGCGGACCAGGCCGGTCACCTCGGCGGCGATCTCCGGCGTGTCGGGCGCGCCGGCGCAGAGCACGAGCTGCGCGCCGGGGTCGAGGGAGCGCGCCGCGTGCAGGAGGTGGACCAGGCCCTTCTGCCGGGTGATGCGGCCCACAAAGACCACGTACGGCTTGGCGGGGTCCACGCCGTGCTTCTTCAGCACCGCGTCGTCCCGGTCGGGGGCGTACTCGGCGGTGTCGATGCCGTTGTGGATCACGCTGACCCGCTCCGGCGGGATCTCCGGGTAGGCGGCCAGCACGTCGCGCCGCATGCCCTCCGACACCGCGATCACCGCGTCCGCGGCGGCCAGGGCGGTTCGCTCGGCCCAGGAGGAGATCGCGTAGCCGCCGCCGAGCTGCTCGGCCTTCCACGGGCGCAGCGGTTCGAGGCTGTGCGTGGTGACGACGTGCGGGACGCCGTACAGCAGCTTGGCGACGTGTCCGGCGAAGTTGGCGTACCAGGTGTGGGAGTGGACGACGTCGGCGCCCTCGCAGGCGGCGGCCATCTCCAGGTCGACGCCCAGCACCTGGAGCGCCGCGTTGGCCCGCTCCAGCCCGCCGGGCACCCGGTAGGCGGACACGCCCGGCATGTCGCGGTCGGCGCCGAAGCACCGCACCCGGACGTCGGCCAGGCGGCGCAGGCGGCTCGCCAGGTACTCCATGTGGACTCCGGCGCCGCCGTACACCTCTGGCGGATACTCCCGGCTGAGCAGATCAACGCGCATGAGACGACCTTACGAGCATCCCGCCCATCAAGGACACACCGGCGTACGACTCGCCGTCCACCACCGCTCCGCCGCGGGACGGCCGAGGTCATTGCGGCCGACCGGCAAGGAGAAATCACCAAAATCTTAAGAAAAGTGACACTCCGGTACGGGGTCACGTCGATAGATCGGCTCGTAGGGGGTAGCGTCCTGCACATGAGGTCCCGGAGGGTGCTTGCGGTCGTACTGGCAGGTGGCGAGGGGAAGAGGCTCATGCCTCTCACGGCGGACCGGGCGAAACCGGCCGTGCCGTTCGGGGGGATGTACCGTCTGATCGACTTCGTCCTGTCCAACCTCGCCAACGGCGGTTACCTGCAGATCGTCGTACTGACCCAGTACAAGAACCACAGTCTCGACCGCCACGTCTCGCGCACCTGGCGGCTGACGGCCATGCTCGGCAACTACGTCACGCCGGTGCCGGCGCAGCAGCGGCTCGGACCGCGCTGGTTCTCCGGCTCGGCCGACGCGCTGTTCCAGAACCTGAACCTCATCTACGACGAGATGCCCGACCACGTCATCGTGTTCGGCGCCGACCACATCTACCGGATGGATCCCCGGCAGATGGTCGAGCAGCACGAGGACTCCGGGGCCGACGTCACGGTGGCCGCCATCCGCCAGCCGCTGTCGCTGGCCGACCAGTTCGGCGTCATCGAGACCGACCCGCAGGGCCGCCGGATCGTGGCGTTCCGCGAGAAGCCGAAGGACGCGGTGGGTCTCGCCGACTCGCCCGACGAGGTGTACGCCTCGATGGGCAACTACGTCTTCCGCACCCAGGCCATGATCGACGCGCTGCGCGAGGACGCGCTCGACCCGACGAGCAAGCACGACCTCGGCGGCAACATCATCCCGATGATGGTCAAGTCGGGCGGCGCCGACGTCTACGACTTCGCCAACAACGTCGTGCCGGGCTCCACCGAACGCGACCGGGGCTACTGGCGCGATGTGGGAACGCTCGACGCCTACTACGAAGCCCACATGGACCTCATCTCGGCTCACCCGATCTTCAACCTGTACAACGACAAGTGGCCGATCCACACCGGCCACGACCCGCTGCCGCCGGCCAAGTTCGTGCACAACGACGGCGACCGGGTCGGCCGGGCGATCGACTCGCTCGTGTCGCCGGGCGTGATCGTCTCGGGCGGCACCGCGATCCGCTCCTGCCTGTCGCCCAAGGTCGTGCTCCACTCGCACTCGCTGGTGGAGGACTCCGTGCTCATGGACAACGTCAAGGTGGGCCGGGGCGCCATCGTCCGGCGGGCCATCATCGACAAGAACGTGGTGATCCCCGACGGGGCGCGCATCGGCTTCGACCTCGAGTACGACCGCACCCGCTTCGCGCTGACCCGCGGCGGGGTCGTGGTCATCGGCAAGAACGAGATCGTCGAACGCTGACGGGGCGCCCGGCCACGAAGGGGCTTGCAGGGCTTTAAAAGCAAGGTCCTCACGGAGGCGCGCTTCGCGCGATGGGGCTCGGGCTGTGACAGTGGGGGAGCCAAGCTCCCCCACACCCCCTAGCCGGGGGCCTCCCGGCCCCCGGACCCCCGAGCGCCGGCCACCTCGACGGCAGAGAGCTGGTACGCAGGACCAGCACAGGCTCAACCGGGATACGGCGACGCGACAGGGGTGGACGGTCGTCCACGAGTACACGAGCAACGACAAGTCGGCCGCCAAAGCCGACGTCGTGCGCATGACTTCGAGGCCACGCTACGGACGCTGGGGGGCCGGCGAACTCCACAACGACACGGCAGTTGAAGGCGTGGTGATCGTCGCCGAAGACCGCCTCGCCCGGCGTCCCGGTGGTCTGGGTCAATCGATGTGGGGATGCCTCTGCTCCAGGTAGTCGTTGAGCTGCCGCCATTGCGTGGGGTGGATGTCCAGGGTGTGCAGTTCGCCCGGCTCGACCCACCGCACGTCGCTCGCCTCATCGTTGGCCCCTGGCTGGCCACCGACTGGACGGGCGATCAGCATGACCTCGTACTCCTGGCGGATCTCACCGTCGGTGTAGGCCACGATGTGACCGGGGTCGGAGTAGATCCCGAGGATGCCGACCGGCTCGACTCGGACGCCGGTCTCCTCCTCCGTCTCCCGCACGGCGCACTGCGAGGGCGTCTCGCCGATCTCCATCTTGCCCATGGGCAACGCCCATTGGCCGGTGTCCCGTCGGCGCTGCATGAGGATGCGTCCCGCGTCGTCCACGGTGACCGTCCCGCAGGCCGGCACCAGGCTGTTCGCCTTGGGGGCGTCCGGGTCGTTCCAGTACTCGACTCGTCCCATATGGGTCGCCTCTCAGATCTCCGCGCCGGACCATGGAACGGCTTCGGCCCAGACTCGCTCGAACGATGACGTGTAGTGATCAGCTATTGTCCCGCCGTCGAGGCGGCGGAAGTGGAAGGTCGGGTTCGCCGAGGCCGGCTCGCCGTACGCGTGCGGGTTGACCAGGATGTCATCGTCGTAGCGGAACAGCGAGGCGTACAGCGTCGTGCAGTGCAGCCGAATCTCACAGCCGTCCAGGTCGGGCAAGGTCCGGTAGTACGTAAGTGACGAGCGGATCTTGGCGGCCAAGGTCCCGCCGAGCCCCTCCTCGCGGTCGCGCGTCTCCACGGCCTGTGCGTTGGGATCGCCGAAGCACAACCTGATCGTGACACCGCGTTGCGCAGCCTCGGTCAGCAGTCGAGCGATCTTCGGCTGCGTCTGGGCATAGAACGTCCCTGAGAAGACCAGGACGTCCACCCGTTCCTGAGCGTCGATCAGGAGCCGCAGCCACAGCTCGCGAGGCACGCTGGCGCGGTCGGGAAAGACCTCCACGAGTTCCGACCTGTTCGCCCTGCCTCGGCGTGCTTGACTGCTCTCCAGCACGTCAGGCCACAGGTACGTCTCGTCAGCGGTCAGTAACTTCGCTGCCGCCCACCTGTGCCGCCGGTGCGGGACGCGGCCTGTATTGATCCAGCGCTCGACGGTCTTCGGCTCGACACCACAGGTCTCGGCCAGGTCTTCCAGGGCCACACCATGGCGGAGCATCGCTGTGCGTAGGCGCTCGTTCACGCACTCCAGTGGACGTTAACGCCCGGGACGTTTCAAGGCCGTCTCGGGACGTTTCTCTGTGACTCAACACGTCCCGACAACGGGCAGCGGCGAAGTTCAAAGGTCCCGCCCATCTGGCTTCACTTGGCCGTACTGGCACCGAAGTCACCGGAGGTAGGTGGATGTACCCGCAGCACGCGCTCCCCGGCCCACAGGTCGTCACATCGCTGGACGCGGCCCAGCAACTGCAGCGAGAGTTGATCCACCTGAACATCTCCAGCGACGTGCACGACGGTTACGGCATCGCACTCATCTCTGTCTGGGTCGGGCTCATCGTCTGGTGCCACCATGACGCCTTCTGGTGGCGTACGGGCTGGGAGCCAGGGCGGAAGCGCGCCGTCTATGCGTGGCACCCGCTCTCAGAGCCAGAAAGAGCAGCACGGCGCGTCGCCCTGCGCTACGCGGAGCTGCGCAGATCGCATCCGCACTCGGGGCTCATAGCAGACGTGCAGCCATGAACCTGACCATGCAACAAGTGCTCAGCAGGTTCCCCGGGTGGCACATCACCGACATGGCCGGCGGCTGGGTCGCATACCGAGTCACCCTCGTGCCGAGCGGCAGCGGGCTCTCCAATGTCCGCTGCGGAGCGACCTTGCGGGAACTGGCCGGGAACCTTCAGGCTGAGATCAGGCTCCAGAAGTCGCGCTCCCCCCGGGTAATCCGTTAATCCGATGGCAACCCGACCTGGAGCGGAGGCCTCCAAGCCCGAGCATCGGAAGCGGGGCGGCAGACTGATTTTCCGGAGCCTGCTGGTGATAGCAGGTTGCACACATGAATCAGATCACGCTGCTGGAGCGCGTGGGCTGATGCGTACCTCCAGATCAGCGTCCAGAGCCCTGGCCAGGCGCTCAAGAACCGGCAACGTCGGCACAGTGCCACCGGCTTCGACGCTCGCCACCGCCGACTGCGTCATGTCAGCCACACCGGCCAACTCACTCAGGCTCCACCCACGGGCTTCCCGCATCTGCCGTACCGTCCGACCGAGCTCAAAGGCAAGGCGGGCCGCCTCGAAGGCTTCAGCCGCACCTGGCTCAGCCATCCGCTGGTCCCTGAGGTCCTTCCAAGCGGTCCGCTCGGTCATCACGACTCCTCGTCCACCGCGTCGCCTCATCGATGCATCTATACAGCGCCCCGACGTACCCGATCCACTTTTCGATCTTCCCTCATCCGCGTCTTCCGAGAGACAGCCACCGGACGACATATCCGCGGTCGTCAGCACGGAGTGTCCAGATTCATCAGTCACTCACCGGTGGAAATGATGCCCACCGGACCAAAAACCCCGGTCCCTACGAGCGTGGGTTTATGTGACTTTGCGGAAGGCTGCCCGCCACGAAGCCGACTGCCGAGCCCCGGTATACACCGAGACTGGCAGGCCGTCGGCGTCTACTCCGACAACGACGTCAGCGCGCGCTCCGTAAGCCCGTGCCCTGCGCGGCAACGACTTCTCGGCGGCATCCAAGCCCGAACGGTAGACGCGATCATATGCTGGCGTGTGGACAGGCGACAGGATCCCAGGCGAGTTGGAAGACGTCATCGACCTAGCCGACCGGCGCGGCATCGACTCGCCACCGTCACTGGAGAGATCGACCTGGCCACCCCTATCGGACGACTAGTCGCCCGCACGCTCGGAGCCGCCGCCCGGCAGAGCACAAGGCCGAACGGCAAAAGCGGTCCTGGCATGACAAGAAAGGGACTATGGGTGCTGCAACGGTTTGGCTAGCCTTGAGTCTGGACTGCCTTTCGCCACATCCAATGATCAAGGGAATGATGCATGGGCAAGGGCGATCGAAGCCGCAGAAGCAGGAGAAGGCCGCAAGTCACTGCCCAGGTCCGGAAATCAGAGGATGCAGGGTCGCGTATCAGTCCGGATGAAACGGACGATATGGGCACACCCGGCGCGGGCGAGCTGTACCCAACGAACGCGGTAGCACTCTTGCTGTTCCTAGCCGTTAACGTTCTGGGATACGCATTTTCAAATGTTGTGGTTAACCCAGGAAATCAATCGCATCTTACTGTAGTCAAAGCCCTGATAGGGAGTGCCGTCGGTATTCCTATATCGGTTTCCATAGGCACTCTGACCGCTGTCGCAACCGCCGCCTTGCGACTGACCCGATCAGCGGATGCGCGGAGAATGGTGCAATTAGTTGCACAGCGTGCAGGAGTGGGCGCGATCTATGGAACACTTCTCGGAGTCTCTGCGGTGGCGTGGGAGCTTACAAAAGTACGCGGGAAGCCACATCCTCTCGGATGGGATGTCCTAGGTGTGATCGGAGACACGGCGACATGGGGAACGCTCGTCGGCTTGGCTGGGAGTATCGTAGCCGCACAGATATACCTCTTTAAAATCATGTCTGGCCCAAAGAATAAATTCCTGCGTGCTCTCATGGTTGGTACCCATTTACTTTGGCCATAAATTGGCTTCTCGCCGTCCAATGGATGCTTACGGACGGTTGGGGCTGGGGGTAGACCAGGAAGAGACGCTGGCTGTTCCCGCGTTCCCTACGGACTAGAGCACGGGTCCAGTACACCTCATCCGCCTTCACGGCTCACCTGCTGAAGACCAGCATCGATGCTTCCACCGGCACAAGCGCCTGATCGAATCGCGCATTGATACCACTTTCCTGACGCTGTGCGGCCTCCACCACACGGAGCCTTTCTGGGCCGAACTGGCCCACGCTAGCGCATCGCCACTGCTCGCGGGATTGAACGAAAGTGCGCGTAGAGAGCGGCCATCTCCTGCTAAGTCAATCGAACTCCTGAAGAGGGGCGGCGGCCAGAGCCTCGCTCGTGCTCCACTGGTGAGATGGGGAACGCTCTAGCAAGTCTGATCGCGATCGCCGGTACGCTGTTAGGCGCTTCAGCCACCTATGTCTTCCAGCTACGTACCGCCCGGCAGGCTAGGCGATATGCGTGGGATGAGCGCTTGTGGCAGGAACGGCTGGCTACCTACAGCACCTTCGCCGACGCCCTGACGTCGTATCGCTATAGTCAAAACGATCGGTGGCATCAGCACAAGGAGGATCCTGACGGGCCGGCGGATGTGGCGGCACGTGAGGTCTCGTTCGCGCGGCGAGCGAGCGCCAAGTCTGCGCTGTTCAGACTCCAGCTCGTCACAGCGGACCCGGCACTGAATCACCTCGCCACCCAGGCGCTAGATGCCGCGTGGAGGATCTATTCCTCGGCAGATCAGACGGAGCTAAACGCTGGCCGTGATCAAGCACTCATCGCTCTCCAAGAGTTCATGAATGCAGCCTCGCAACAGGTGCTGGATGCGGCCGCACGAGGGCAGGCGCAGCGTGCAAGCCTCTATCTCTCCCCGTGATCTTGCGAAGGGGAGGCTCGCAACCATCGACGCGGGGCTTCCCCTTGTGTTCTGTTTAAGTGCCGGCCAGTTCCCGGTACGCCTCGCGCAATTCTCCGGCTTCGGGGACACGGCGCGCCTCGATGGCGTTGATCACCTCTCGTGCTCGCCAATAGCTGGATGGCACCAGGGACCCGCTGGTAAGGGCAGCAAGCGTGATCTGCCCTGCCTCGTCTGGCTGGTCAGCGGCCAGCAGAGCGAGCGCGAGGTCGAGCCGGGCGGAGACTGCCCTCCTCGCGCGAACCGTGCCATCGGCAGCGGACTCCAGACGGGTGAGCACTTGCCTTGCGTACCTCTCGGCCGCCGGGTCCCCGAGCCAGGAAAGTGTGGTCGCGACATAGGCGTCCCTCTTGGAAGGGTCGTAGCGGTAATGGTGCTCGGGCCGCTCGGGCATCGGCAGGGGCGCGACGAGCCGGTCAACGCGGCGCAGCGAGTCCCGGGTCTCCGGACCGGCTCCCAGTCGGGCCCATGCCCGCCCCTCCTGAGCGGTCGCTTGTATGTAGACGGAGCTACCGCGTGGCGCGATCGTCTGCGCGCCCTGGGAGAGGCTCAGAGCACGGCGGTAGTCGCCGATCGTGACAGCCTGCCATGCCTCCGTCTCCAGACACCATGCCGCGATCTCGGAATGCTCGGCGTGGCCGGCCAACTGGGAGGCTGTCCGCAACCATGTGCTCGCCGCCCGGAACTGCCGAAGGTCGATATGGCACGTGGAGGTGAGCAATGACAGCCAGCCGCCGACCGCGAGAAGACGTCGATGCTCGTGGAGCGTCTTCTTGGCGTCGAAGAGATGCGAGACGTAGGACAGGTGCCGGCGGACCCGGTTGAGCAGTTCGGGCGGCGGGGTCACCGGATAGGCGGTCGCGAGGTCGTCAACGGCTGCCTCCAGCCGGTCGAGCGTCTCGGCGCCCACGTCGCTTGCAGCGACACGCCGGGTCAGCTCCAGCGCTTCAATCTCATCCCCGTCGAAAGACACACGAGAGACCGCGCCGCTGGCCTCAGCGCCGAACAACTCGGCTTCCTCCATGCCGAACACCCGGCAGTAGAGCACTCGGTAGGGATCCTTGGGCTGGTGCCTGCCCGCTTCCCAGTCCTTGATCATCCGTGTGAGGGATTCCCGTTCGGGCAGCCGGGCGCGGGTGCGGCTGTCAGCGGCCTCGGCAAGCTGCTTGGCCATCTCCCGCTGCGTCCACAACTTGCCGCGCCTTGCGGCACGTAGCCGTGCGGCCCAGGCCGGAACGCTGTCCATGGCATGCACCTCGGGAACTCGGGGGACCCGCGTGTCTCCCCCAGTCTCCCCTACTCGAACTGCCGATGGGAGACGCCTCGGCGATCTCATGAGAGTGCTGCACACGAGCGGGACCCGTAGGCGCGCGCACGCCGTACGGGTCCCTTGATCGCACACTGGAGGTGCGACCCATGGAGAACTCTAGAGGCGTCCCGGTCCCGAGAGTGGAGATGCGATCCGGGAGTCGGCGCACGGCTTCGGATGCCAGGTCATCGGCCGCGAACGATGCCGCCGAAGAACTTCGCGCCGAGCTGAGCGGGGTGGGAATCCTGGCCGACGTACACATTGGGTACGGGCTGGCGCTGGTGTCGGTCTGGGTCAGTCTGGTGGTGTGGTGCGACGGTGAACGCTACTGGTGGCGGACAGGCTGGGACGCCGACCGCAAGCGCGTGATCTACGCCTGGCATCCCGCTGTCGAGCCGGCTCGTGCCGCCCGCCGCATCGCCTTCCGGTACGCCGACCTCCGCGCGAACCACCCACTGTCCACGGTCATCGCCGAGCCCAAACAATGACAAATCACCGCGCAGCCATCGGAGGCAGAGCCAAGATCATTGACCTGCTCCATAGTCCCGCACGCACACGCGCATACGGCGCGTGGCTGATGGGGCAGCGCGGAAAGATCGTCGGCGTCCTGCGCAACGACACTCTTGCGCTTCTGAAGCTCGACGTAGCTGCTCTCGACATCCCGAACGGAGTTCAACGGTGGCCTGTGCACTGGGATGACCTGCTCATCTATGCCTGGCCATCGGAACCCGGCGAGCCAGAGCGCCCATTCCGGCTCGGCTTGTCCGGCCCGAGCCGCGACGCTGTCAAGCATGCTGTACAACCCGAGACGCCGCCCGTCGCTGTATGCGGGGCAGTGGCGCACCCGCTGCCCGTCTGTGGGTGGTCCTAGTCTTCGCGGTCACGGCCGAAAGAGCCTGTCCGGAGTGTGTCCGTCTGGTGAAAAGAGCGTCATAGCCGAGGCGGTGGTGCGCCGGGTGAGCGGGGCCCGATCCCGGATCCGCGGCGGCTGTTCAACGCGGTGATGTGGCGGTTTCGTACCGGCAGCCCGTGGCGTGACCTGCCGAAGGAGTACGGGCCATGGTCCACCGCCTACGACCGGTCCCGCTCCTGGGCGCGGGACGGCGTGTTCGAGCGGCTGATGCAAGCCGTGATCAGCGAGGCCGCAGCCCGGGGGCAGGCCGACCTCGACCTGGTCAGCGTCGACTCCACCACCGCCCGCACCCACCTCATGCCGCCGGGATGGTCTTGGACGGTGAGCTGAGCGCAGCGCTGGAAGAAGCCGTCGAGCAGGAAAGGGCTACGCCAAAGGGGCAAAACGCCGTTGACGGCAACCCCGGCGACGAACAGAGCAGGGACAACGACGACGGGGACGACGAGAGGAACGAGCGGCGACGGCTGCGACGCCGATACCGGTTCCGGTTGAAGGCTGCCAAGCTGGGCCGCTCCCGGGGCGGGTTGACCAGCAAGGTGCATCTGGCGGCCGATGGTCGATGCCGTCCGCTGTCCTTCGTCCTGACCGCCGGTCAGGCCGGAGACAGCCCGCAGTTCCGCCCGGTGCTGGAACGTATCAAGATCCGCCTGCCGATCGGCCGGGCGCGGTGGCCGCGGACAAGGCGTACTCCTGCCGCGGCAACCGCGCCTACCTGCGTCGACGCCGGATCAAGGCGGTTATCCGGAGAAGGCCGACCAGGCGGCCAACCGCAAGAAGCGCGGATCTGCCGGCGGCCGGCCGGTCACCCATGTTCCCGATCTCTACAAGCAGCACAACACGGCCGAACGCTGCATCAACCGGATCAAACAATGGCGTGGGCTGGCTTTCCGGTTCGACAAGACACCCGACAGCTATCTGGCCGGCCTGTACCTAGGCGGGGCCGTCCTATGGATCCGAAGCCTCCGGCCAGCCTAGAGATCAGAACTCCGTACATGCTCTAGCAGGCCAGCTCGGTCGCCATGCGGGCGATGCGGCTGTCGTCCCCCGTCTTGACGTCGCACTCCGCCGTCCCGCCGGAGTCGCCGTACTGCCAGGAGGTGGCGTGTCCCGAGCCGAGCCGCTTCCCGCCGCACTCCACGACGAAGTCGGCGTCTACCAGGTGAGGCGCCACCTGGTAGACGACGTAGCGTCCCGCGGCGCCGAAAGAGTTCTCACCGTGACGGCCCTTGGACGGATACGTCTGGCCGATCAGTGCCAACGACTGGCCGACCCGCTTGCCCAACGAGGTGATCGCCGTCTGCGGGTTGTCGAGCCTCACCCCGGTCACCTGCGCGACACCCGACCGCAGCACCCGCATGGACGGGACCCACTTCTCATCTTTCGCCAACGTTCTCGCCTCGGAGACCGCGGTGAGGACGTCACGGTCGTTGATGTTGGACCAGGTGAACGCGCACGACGCCTGGGAAGCAGACACCTCCGTCGTGGCGCAGGCGGACGAGAAGACGAGGATGCCGACACCGGCGATGGCTGCCGTCGCGATCTTATGCATGATGCATGAGACGCGAAGAACATCCCGAAAGTTTCCACACGCCATGACGATGGCCGAGGGCGGATCCGCTGATCTCAACTCCGTACAGGCCCTAGGACGGTTGTCCGGAATCACCGTGGCCAATCATTGCGATGTCATCGATCCGCTCTGTGAGCGTGGCAGTGGGCGCCGTGCCTTCGACATAGGACTTGCCACGGCATGAGGGCACAGCATTTCCCATCCCTTGACCGCGTCGCCGGTACGGAACCGCACGTCCCACTCGTCATCGGGCGGTGGCACCGTTACGCGATCGCCGTGTTTCGGGCTCACGCTGAGACCTCCGCCGGACCGAAGTCACCCTCGGTCGGCTTGCGGGCCCCGGCATGGCGTTCAGGGTCAGCCTTGATCCGGGCGGTCGCCCGCCACCCTGCGATGACCTCTTGAGTGGTGACGTCAACGTCCAGCTCCGCGGCATCGGAGAGTGCCTCGACCAGTTCCAAGGTGAAGGCGCGAAGCTCTTCCGGGGAAAGGTGGCGCACCCAGGGGAAGACCTCAGGCATGGCGAGGACCAACGCGCGCGCGGTGGGATCGTGTTTGATCAAGGCGAGAAGAAGCCGGGACGCCGTGGCCAGCGTCTGGTCGCGCTCCTCCTCACGGTCCACCGCCGTGAGGTAGAAGTCGGGGGCGTCCCGATGCGTGACCCGGACACGTCCCAGGCGGGCCGCGCGCTCGGCGACGGCCCGGGGGTTTCTCGACAGGTCGGAGAACGTGACGGCGTCGACATGGCTGGTGCTCACTTCACCAGGCCAAGTCAGAACACGATCTGAATACAGGCGATCAGGGAACACCTGAAGCGGCCTCGTTCGCCTGCAACGCCTCCTCCAGAAGATCCCGCTCGATCTGGCGCTCCACAGCGGCGTCGACGTAGGCGGAAAACCCGCGGGCCCCGACTCGCTCCTGGACAGCGCGAATGTTGCCCGTTCTCAGAGACACACTCACCTTGGCGGCCGGGCCGTCTCCCGGGGGCGAAGTCTCGCTCTGGCGTGCTCAGACTCAGGTTGCTACGTATGCCTACGCGTCGCCGGACGTCAAGCCGACCGGGCAGGAGACGGCCTCGTAGGCTTAAGCCACACCTGGCTCAGCCATCCGCTGCTCCCTCAGGCTGCCTTTCCGGCCCGCGCAGTGATCAACCAATAGAGACCTGCGTCACCCGTGGGAGAAACCGGCCCGCCCGTGGCGGCGTCCGCCCGCCCGCGTCCGGCGCGGGTTTCGGAACCTGCGCCTGCTCCTGGCCCAACCGGCCAGCGCACGAAACCCTCCAAAGCCGGCCCGGGGCGCCCACCCGGCATCCCCAACCGCCGGCCCGCGCCCCGCTACGACGTCGGCAGGACCGTCAAACGCGGCCGCACCCTCGCAGCACTCCAACAATCCGAACGATGAAGAACCAGTCAGGTGTGTGAAGATCCCGGCACAGCCGAGGCGATCACATGCTTGGCCGCGCCGATGTGCCTGCGAGGTAGCGATCAGCCGGCCTGGCTGTCGGGGTCAGACCTCGTTCCCGTGTCGAACGTAGCCGTCACGGGCGCGGTGCTCCAATCGCTCACCTCATCACCCCTGTCGACGCGCAGCAGCCGCGCCTGCACGACGTCCATCAGCTGGTCGGCGCCGGGCAGGAACTCCGGGCCGTTGACGAAGTGCATGACGGCCCCGACGACGTCCTGTCTGTCGTCCTCGTCGAGGTCCTCGGCGTCGAACGGCCTCCAGCCCGTCGCGGCGGCCGCCGCGAGAAGGCGAGCCGGGTCGTGGACGTGCACCTCCAGCAGGCTGATCGTGCGGACGACCGGCCCGGGGAAGGCGTCGAGGCGGGCGTCGCCCGGCGTGCGGCTCTCAAGGTCGCCACCGAGGCCGGCCGAGTCGCCGCGGCCCCGCCGCAGGGCCTCCCACGTGGCGGCGAGCTCGGGGGCATCGGTCCAGGTCCCGTTCACGACATCGGCCAGCGTACGGCGGAAGGAGGCGGCGGGCGCGTCGGGCAGAGCCGCTGCGATCCGCTCCGACTCGGCGCGGGCGGCGGGGCCCAGGCCGTTCTCCAGCACCGAGAACAGAAGGTAGGCGGCGTGCTGAGCGAGGGCGGGATCGGTGCAGGTCAGTACGGCATGCAGGGTCGCGGGCTGGCCGGAGCGCTCGACGAGGGCGAGCACTCTGCTCCTGGCGCGGGTGTGCTCGCAGTGGAAGGCACGAGGGACCGCAGAGGTCATGATCGGGTTCTCCATCAACGTGAGATACGTGGAAAACCGCTGGTGGGCGTGGTACGGCCACGCCCCCTGACGGAGAAGTCCTGTCCGCTGGTGCTGCTGGTACGGCCAGCTGCCCGGTTCGGTGTTCGCATCGTACCGTTTGAGTGTTGTTTCGGGTGACTATGCGTCGACTGGACCACCCGGGGTTGAATCGGTCGCGGGGTGGGCTCGTGTGGATGAGCGCGTCGCTCCAACGAGTTGAACGGTCTGGTGGACAAGGAGCAAGCTAAGACCGACCCGTATCGTCGTGGGCCCGCCTACGAACCGCAGCTCGCCCCACCTTACGACTCCTTCGGCTGAGCCCAGCCGATCGGCTGTGGCGATGCTCGGCAGTAGCGACGGGTGCGTCCATCACCGATCCGGCACCCTATGTTGGGTTTATCCGCTCTGCCGGAGCGGCAAAGTGGTCCGGGGAAGGCATCTCATGATTCAAGCCATCGCCAAGGTACGCGGCCTGTCGAAGGCATTGGTGGCGTGCTCGTACGGGGCGGCGGTGCTGACGCTGACATGGCTCACCCAGGACGGTCACCTCGGCGACGCGATGTTCGGGGTGCTGGCCATGATGCTCATGGCCTTCCCGCTTTCTCTCGCCGGCGGCTCCTTGTACGGGACACTGCAACAACTGATCTACCCGACGAAGCATGACGATCCCACCTATGGAGTGAACTACCCGTACGCCTGGGACTACGTCCTGATGGCGTGGCCGGGGATCGTCCTTGCGATCGTGTTGGCGGTCCTGCTGGCATGGCGGCGCACACGTACGGCGGGGCGTGTCATCGGGTGGTTCTTGGCCGCGGCCGTCATTGTGACGGGAGTGGTGACCATCTTCGACGACTGGGGGCCACGCCGGCCGTATGGCTGGCCGTTCCTCGTCTATGGGTTGATCATGGCCACCGGGTTGATCGCTGTGGGCAGGACGGCCGTGGAGGAAGCCGCCGCTGCGGACGTCTAAGAGCCTGCGCAAATAGGTGGCCGGGTCATGGGCGTCCAGCGCGATCTGCTTCAGGCGGGTGAACAGCCCGAGCTGTATCCACTCGTCGCGGCGGTTGCCGGTGGCAGCCCAGCGGGTGGGCTGGATCGAACTGGGGCCGCTGCGGCAGCAGGGCGGCGGATTGGTCCCAGAGTGGTTCGGTCAGCCTCGATGACAGCGCAGGCACAGGTCTCCCCAGCGATCACAGAGCGCCGCAACTCCATGATCACAGAACCTCGTGCCTGTCCCGTCGGCCAACCGGGCCGCGCCCGCCGCCTGTCTGCGCAGGCCGATGTCATGGCATCAGGGGAAAGGCTCGGCCGGCGTACGGGGCCGGGTTGGCGGCAGCCTTGGCTTCGGGCCGTGCCGTCAGCGGCGCTCGCTGCCTGCCGGCGAGGCGGCGGTGGCGTCGATCGTGCCGGCAGACGGCTTGAATCCCCTGGTGATGAGCCAGATGGCCAAGGTCAGCTCCCAGGCGAACACCGGTATCGCGGTGAGCGCCCCCACCCCGGAGGTCTGCTGGTAGAGGCCGAACAGCTCGGCGATCGCGGAAACGAAGATCAGCGGGCCGCCGACCAGCCCCAGCACGGCGATGAAGCGCGGCACGAGCTGCGAGCGGTACATGAGGTATGCCATGACCACCGTGTTGGCTCCGCAGACGAAGTTGGGCCCGAGCAGGAACGTCCAGTCATGGACCGCGACCAGCGCTCGGCCCGTGGTGAGGAGTGAGGCCGGGTCCGCCCCCTGCGGGGGATGCTGACGCAGCGTCACGACCGCGAGAAGGCTGACGATGCCGACGGTGATGACGGCGGCCTCCAGGGTGCGAAGGCCGACGTAACCGACGGCGAGGCCTTCGCTGTGCCGCCGGGCGACGGGGAACAGGGTGAACGCGGTGCCGACGATCGCGATGGCGAGGACCACCTCGAACAGGGCGCCCAGGAGCACCCCAGTGTCCGCGCCGCGGCCGGCGATGTAATCGGCGTTGTGCAGCACCGGGCCGTACAGGATGAGCCCGCCGATCGAGGTGACGTGGGTGACGAGGTAGCACACGCCCGCCGCTGTCGCGAGCTTTCTTGGTGAGGCCACCGGGACTCCTTCGGTGATGTGGTCGCGCCGCAAAGGTGTACGACGTACACCTTGGTTGTCCAAAGTAGGGTGTACCGCGTACACCTGTCAATGGGGGATCGGCGACGACCGGTCGAACGGGAGGCGGTCAGCAGATGACCCAGCAGACAGAACCGGCGCGCCGGAAGCCCCTCAACCGCGACCGTGTGCTGCGTGCCGCCGTCGCGCTCGCCGACCGCGCCGGCATCGAGGCGCTGAGCATGCGCAGCCTGGCGCACGAGCTGGACGTCGTGCCGATGGCGCTCTACAAGCACGTGGCCAACAAGGAGCAGCTCCTCGACGGCATGGTGGATGTCATCGTCGGCGAGATCGATCCCCCGGCCGGCGACGCGGACTGGAAGAGCGCGATCCGCCGCCGCATCCTCTCGGCACGACGAGCGCTCCTGCGCCACCCCTGGGCCTCGCGCGTCATCGAGTCCCGAACCAGCCCCACCCCCGGTGTACTCGACTACCTCAACTCGATCATCGGCATGTTCCGGGCCGGCGGCCTGTCCGCCGACCTCACCCACCACGCGATGCACGCCCTGGGCAGCCGCGTATGGGGGTTCACCCAGGAACTGTTCCCGGCCTCACCGGGGCCGGCTCCGGCCGACGCCGACCCCCAGGCGCTCGCGGCCCTGCTCGGCGAGATGGCCACCCGGTACCCGCACATCATCGAGATCGTGCTGGCTCGGCCGCACGACGGCGAATCGGTCGTGGGCCAGGGCTGTGACGACCAGTTCGAGTTCGAGTTCGCCCTGGACCTCCTGCTGGACGGCTTCGAACGACTCCACCGGCAGGGATGGACGTCTGCCGAGCGATTCTGACGCGACGGAAGTACCTCCCGCTGGACCAGGCAACAGATCCTCGCGCTGCCCCCTCGCACCGCGTCACCATGTCAGGGTTTCCGCCCCCGACGCCGACCATGACCGGCCGCCTCTCTGCGCGGCTTCTAAGGCCGTGTTCCGAAAGATCACGTGGGGCACCACCGGCGCGACACGCCAGCGGCAAAACAAGCCGTACACGGTGAACCAGCGGCCGTAGCAGGCCGGGTACATCCCGCCACGGCGCCCACGGTACCGGCGGTGGCAGCCTCAAGGTGGCCGGTCGCAGGTCCAGGTCGGCCGGGGGCGCGCCAGGAGCGCCCGCCGAAGTCGCCGGCGGACAACGTGCCGTCACCTGTGATAGCTGCGCCCCTGAGCAGGCGGGCGGGGATGGTGCGGCCTCGGGCGGGGCTGGCGTGGGCCATGCCCGAGGCTGGGCCGCCGTCCAGCCGGGGGGCGCCATTCCCGCCGGTCAGATCGTGGCCCGTCGATCATCCGGATGTCGTCCACGGTAACCAGGTGATCGTCACGACTGCCACTCATTAACCCTGGACGCCTCGGCCGGCCCGTGAGGCTTCAGACCAGAACGAGCACTCCGGCCAGTGCCACCAGCGTGACGAGCAGCGCCGAGACGGCCCCGAGGGCGACGGCGCGGCGGCCGGTGCTCAGCAGTTCCCGCACCCGTACGGCCGTCCCCATCGCGAAGAGGGCGGCGGTGAACAGCACCGTCTCGGCCGTCCTGATCGGCGCGAGCCAGCCGTCCGGCACCGCGCCGAGGCTGCGCAGGGCGACCACGGCCAGGAACCCGGCGACGAAGAGCGGCACCACGGGAGTCCGGCCCCGGGGGCCCGGCCCGGCGGTGCGGCGGCGCCAGAGGCTGACGCCCGCGATGAGCGGGGCGAGCATGACGACCCGGGTGAGCTTGACGACCACGGCCGTGGCGAGGGCGGCCTGTCCGGCGGTCTGCGCCGTGGCCACCACCTGGGCCACCTCCTGCACGCTCGCCCCGGCCCAGACGCCGAAGCTCTCGGCGGGCAGGTGGAGGAGCCCGCCGGCGAGGGGCAGCAGGGCGATCGCGACCGATCCGTACAGGGTGACCAGGGCGACGGCGGTCATGACGTCCCGCTTCTCGCTGTCGGTCACGCCGTCCATGGCCGCGATGGCCGCGGCGCCGCAGATGGAGAAGCCCGTGGCCACGAGGAGGGCGGGGTCGCGGCCCAGGCCGAGCCGCGTCCCGAGCCACCAGGTGCCGGAGAACGTCACGGCCACCGTCGTCACGACCAGCAGGAGCACCGGGAGTCCCAGGGCGAGGACGTCCGGCACCGCGAGCCGCGCGCCGAGCAGGACGACGCCGAGGCGCAGCAGCCGCCCCGAGGCGAACGTCAGGCCGGGCCGCAGCACCTCCGGCCGCGCGCCGAGGTTGCCCAGGAGGGCGCCGAGGACGACGGCCACCATCAGCGGGCTCACGGCGGGCACGAGCGCGTTGACGGTCACCGCGACCGCGACCCCCGCGGCGGCCACGAGCAACCCTGGCACCAAGGAGCCTCCGCCGGTCGCGCCGCGCACCGCGCCGACGGAGGGCGGGGAGGGCGAGTCGGTGTCCGCCGGGCTGGAGGACGGCGAGCGCGTGGAGAACGAGCGGGTCGACGACGCACTCGTAGGCGGCGTGCGGGTGGACGCCGCGCTCACAGGCGGGGAGTTCAGCGACCCCGCAGAGGCGGACGAGGGATGGGCGGACGACGCACTCGAAGACGACGCAGGGGTGGACGCCGTGCTCATGGACGGCGTGGGGGTGGACGCCGTGCTCATGGACGGCGTGGGGGTGGGCGCCGTGCTCATGGACGACGTGCGGGTGGACGCCGTGCTCATGGACGACGTGCGGGTGGACGCCGCGCGGGTGGGCGGCGTGTCGGAGGGCGGGCTGGTGGACGCGCTCATGAGCCGATCTTCACAACCCTTCGGCATGCCCGGTAGCCACCGGTTTCGCAGCGGGTCATACGGTGAGTGCATGACCCGACGATGGCCCGACCTGGGCAGCCTCGAACTGCTGCTGCTGATCGCCGAGCACGGCAGCCTCGGCAAGGCCGCCAGGCTGCACGGCATCACGCAGGCGTCGGCGAGTCGCCGGCTCGACACCCTGGAGCGCGAGCTGGGCGTTCCCCTGCTGCACCGCTCGACCACCGGTTCCCGGCTCACCCCGCAGGGCGAGGTCGTCGCGGGCCGGGCCCGGGTGGCGTTGGAGGCGGCCGGTGAGCTGCTGACCGGCGTGGAGGCGCTGCGCCGCGATCGCGACGCCCGGGTGCGGGTGGCGGCCAGCATGACGGTCGCCGAGTACCTGCTGCCTGGCTGGCTCGTGGCGCTGCGCCGTGCCGCGCCGGACGTGGAGGTGGGGCTGCGGGTGGCCAACTCGGGTGAGGTGTGCCGCCTGGCGGAGGAGGGCGAGATCGACGTGGGCTTCATCGAGTCGCCGTACGTGCCGGAGGGGCTGACCGCCCGGCTCATGGCGCAGGACCGGATGGTCGTCGTGGTGGGGCCCCGGCATCCCTGGGCGCGGCGGCGCGCTCCTCTGGAGTTCGCTGAGCTGGCGGCGGCGCCGCTCGTCATGCGTGAGCCCGGTTCGGGCACCCGGCACGCCGTCGATCGGTTCCTGGCCGGGCGGGACGTCGCCGCCCCGGCCCTGGAGCTGTCCTCGAACGCCGCGGTGAAGGTGGCGGTGGAGGCGGGGGTCGCCCCGGCGGTGCTCAGCGTGCTGGCCGTGGCGGCCGAGCTGCGCGAGGGGCGGCTGGTCGAGGTGCCCGTCGCGGACTTCGACGGGCGGCGGCCGCTGTTCGCCGTGTGGCGGGGCCGGACCCGGCTGGCGGGCGCCGCGGCCGAGCTCGTCCGCCTCGCCGCCGCCTCGGGTCACGCCGGCCTCGTCGATCCCGGTCGAGCCAGCCTCGCCGGGGCCTCGGGTCACGCCGGCCACATGCCCGAACAGCGCCGTACAGGAGACCGGAGGCAGCCGGGGAAGGGGGCCGGCGGGTGACCGGTGAGTAAGGGGAGGGTTGACCATACTTGACCATTAGTGGATAACGGAATCCGGCACGGGCAGCACACCCGCACTGTTTCGGAGCACCCGATGACGAGCCTCGCCTCCCCAGCGCTGGTCGGACGCGACACGCAGCTCAGGGCGCTCCTCCACGCGATCACCGACCCGCCCGCCGTGGTGCTGGTGCAGGGTGAGGCGGGGATCGGCAAGACCCGGCTGGTGCGCGCCGCCGTCGAGCTCCTCCCGGACGAGCGCACCGTGCTGGTCGGCCACTGTCACCAGCTCAGGGAGCCGTTCCCGTACGGGCCGGTCTTCGACGCGCTGCGCCACGTGGCCGCGGCGCTGCCCGACCGCTCGGCGCTGAACCCGGTGACCGGGACGCTGCGCGGCTACCTGCCGGAGCTGGCCGAGCACCTGCCGCCGGCGCCGGCTCCGCCGCCCGTTGACGACCCGAGCGCGGAGCGCCACCGGTTGTTCCGGGCCGTCCACGCGCTGCTGAGCGCGGCGGGGCCGGTCCTGCTCGTGGTGGAGGACCTGCACTGGGCCGACGACGGCACGCGCGACCTGCTGCGCTTCCTCACCGACCAGCCTCCGGCGGCCCTGGCCCTGGTGGTCACGTTCCGGCGGGAGGACCTGCCGGTGCCGGGACTGCCGTTCGGCCACGCCTACCGGCATCCGCAGGGCGTCAACAGCTCGGTGGTGGCGCTGGCGCCCCTGGACGTGGAGGAGGTGCGGCGGATGGCGGGCACCCTGCTCGGCCGCGCGGAGCTGTCCGTGTCGTTCGCGGCCCGGCTGCGCGAGCACACGGGCGGCGTCCCGTTCGTGGTGGAAGAGGTCGTCCGCTCGCTGCTCGACGAGGCCGGCCGGTTCCCCGGGGCCGACGAGGACGGCGAGGCGGACCCCACCGGCCTGGACCGCATCGCGGTGCCGCTGCTGCTGCGCGAGGCGATGGCCGAGCAGCTCGCCGGCCTCTCCCCCGCCGCGCTGCGCGCCGTGCACGCCGCCGCCGTGCTCCAGCTTCCCGCCGACGAGTCGCTGATCGCCGCCGTGGTGCATCCGCCGGGCGGCGAACCGGGGCCGGCCGCCACCGGAGCCCGGCCGTCCGGCGGCGAGAGGCCCCCCGGACACGAGAGGCCGCGCGGGGACGAGAGGGCGGGCGGCGACGAGGGGGCGGGCGTCACCGTGTCCGGGCCTCCGCGCGCCGGCGACCGCACACCGTGGCACAGCGACCGCGCACCATGGGACGGCCACCGCGCGCCATGGGACAACGACCGCGCACCATGGGACGGCGGCCCGGACGGGACGGGGCTGCGCGAGGCCCTCAGGGCGGGCGTGCTGCTGGAGCACCCCGACGGCCAGTACGGCTTCCGGCACACACTCGCCCAGCAGGCCGTCTACGACGCCATCCCCGGCCCCGACCGGCGGCTGCTGCACCGGCGGGCCGTGGCGGCGCTGGCCACGCTCGACCAGCGGCCGCTGGTCCGGCTCGCCTACCACGCCAGGCGCGCGGGCGACTTCGACGCCTGGCGGCGGCACGGCGAGGCCGCCGCCGACCAGGCCGCGGCGCTCGGTGACGTGCCGCTCGCCGTCGAACTGCTGGAGGGCATGCTGGCCGACCCCAAGCTGCCGCACGAGGCCCGCGGCCCGCTGGCCCTGCGGCTCAGCAGGCTGGCCGCGGTCGGCCTGTCGCACCGGCGGGTCGTGCGGCTGCTGCGCCGCCTGCTGTCGGACGACTTCCTGGCGCCGGAGGCGCGCGGCGAGGCCCGGCTCAACCTGGGCGTGCTGCTGTCGAACCAGGCCGGCGCGATCGAGGCGGGACGCCGCGAGGTGCTGGCCGCGCTCCCCGACCTCACCGGACGGCCCGGGATGGCGGCCAGGGGGCTCGCGCTGCTGGCCATCCCGGCCTGGGGTCCCGAGCCGATCGCCACCCACCAGAAGTGGATGGAGCAGGCGGAGAGCCTGGTGGTCGCGGAGGACGACCCGGAGCTGGCGGCCACGGTCCACGCCAACAAGGTCGCCTTCGCCATGCTGGTCGGCTCGCCGGAGGCGTTCGAGCTGGCCGAGTCCCTGCCCGCGGACCACCCGTCGGCGGGGGTGCGGCGGCAGGTGGCCCGCGCCTACTCCAACCTGTGCGACGCGGCCATCCCGCTCGGCCACTACGCGGCGGCCGAGCGGTACGCGCGCCTCGGCCGGCGGATCGCCGAGGAGAGCGGCGCCCTGTACCCGGTCTACCTGGTGGAGATGTCGTCGATCCGGCTCGACTGGCTGACCGGGCGCTGGGACCGGCTGCGGGAGCGGGCGGTCGCGGCGGTCGAGCGGATGCCGGAGGCGCCGCTGCTCGGCGTGGACGCCCAGCTCGTGCTCGGCATGCTGGCGCTGGCCTGGGGCGAGTGGGAGGAGGCCGGGCGGCGCCTGGAGGCGGCGGGGCCGCGGGGGGCCGACTCGGCCTTCCTGCCGGTGGCGGCGTGCGCCTCGGGCGGCCTGATCGAGCTGTCGCTGATCCGCGGCGAGGTGGACGCGGCGCTGGCCGAGGCGCGCGGCGCGGTGGCGCGGCTGCGCCGCAAGGGCGTGTGGGTGTGGGGCGACCAGCTCGTCCCGGCGGCCGTCACCGCGCTGCTGAGGGCGGGGCGCCGTCATGAGGCGGCGGAGCTGGTGGCGGAGTTCGCCGCGGGCATCGAGGGCCGCGACGCGCCGTCGGCGATGGCGGCGCTGGAGGTGGCGCGCGGGGCGCTGGCGCGGGGCCGGGGCGTGCCGGCGGAGGCGCTGGAGTGCCATGTCCGGGCGCGGGCCGCGTACGAGGCGATGTCCAGGCCGTACGGCGCGGCCCGGGCGGCGGAGGACGAGGCGGACACCCGGCTGGAGCTGGGCGACAGGGAGGGGGCCGCGCGGCTCGTCGCGGACGCCGCCGAGCGGTACGCCACGCTCGGCGGCACCCACGACGCGGCCCGCTGCCGCCACAAACTGCGCACGATCGGCGTGGGCGGGCCGCCGCGCCGGGGCCGCAGGGCGGCCGGCGGCGTGCTGTCGCCCCGGGAGCGCGAGGTGGCCCGGCTGGTGGCGCAGGGCCGCACGAACCGGGAGATCGCCGAGGTGCTGTTCCTGTCGCGCCGTACGGTGGACACGCACGTGGCGCGGGTGCTGCAGAAGCTCGGCGTGCGCACCCGCACCGAGGTGGACCCGCCCCCCTGACCGCATCTACCACATGCTGGCGATGTGGGTCGTGCCCTTGCCGCTGGCTGCGGCCTTGGTCCTCCGGACCGGACTTCCCCGTTGGGGAGCGGCCGCTGTGGCGGGGTCGGTCACGTTCGCGTTCCCCGCCCAGGCCCTGAATGCACTCATGCCCAACCCCTCGCTTTCCGATCTTCCCGAGGCGTGCTACGCGCTCCCCTTCGTTCTCGCCGCGACGATCTCGTACGCGGCCGCGGCGTGGGCCGCTTCTCGTAACCCCTCGTGGTCGTCACGGGCGGCGGCGGCCGCCGCGATCTGCGCGTTCGTCGTCGCGGCGCTCCAGGGCCGGGCCGCCGTGGCCGACTGGCCCCCCGGTGGACGCCCTGATGACGTCAGGCTCGAACTCGAGTACCGGAACGGCGACTCGATGTCCTCCATCTCCATCGTTCCCGCGGCTCACCGCACCGGGAGGCGACGTGCTGCTGGCGGAAGACCATGGCATGACGAGTCTGTACGCCCGCCGCGACGACACCCTGATCCGCGTCGTAGGTGCCTCCGAGGCCGAGGTGCGCACCGTCCTGGCCGCTCTGAGCCCGGCGAGTCCGGCATCGCCGGCACGCGTCTGAAGAACAGCGAGAGCCGCTCGGCCTTGACCGAGCGGCTCGCTGAGCTCCTCCCTACCGGGGGTCAGACGGTGATGCTCCAGGAGTCCAGGAACCCGGTGTCACCGAGGTAGACGTCGCTGACCTCGAGGGTCCAGGTGCCCGCGGCCTGCTGGCTGACCGGCACCGAGTACGTCCGGGTGCCGTAGGAGGTGCAGCTGGTGCCGCCGTACCGGTCGACCGCGTACCACTGGCCGTTCGGGCCGCGCAGCCAGATGTCGAGGTCCTCGGCGCAGGTGTGGCTGATGGTGACCGACAGCTTGACCGGGGAGGCGGCGGTGCCCGTCGCGGTGGAGGTGATCGGGCTCTGCACGGTGGAGTAGTCGGAGATCGTGTAGTTGGTGTCGTTGGTGAACGTCCGGCCGCCCGAGGTGCCCTGGACGGTCAGCGCGTAGGTGGCGGTGTGGGTGGCGGTCTCGCCGGTGCCCGTCACCGTGACGTTGTAGGAGCCGGCGGGGGTGGTCGGGGCGGTGGCGATCGTCAGGGTGGACGAGCCGCCGGAGGTGACCGAGGCCGGGTTGAAGGTGGCCGTGGCGCCGGTGGGCAGGCCGCTGGCCGACAGGTTGACCGCCTGGGCGTTGCCGGCGGTGGTCTGGGTGGCGATGGTGGTGGTGGCCGACGAGCCCGCCTGCACCGTGCCCGAGGCCGGGTTGGCCGAGATCGAGAAGTCACGGGTCTGCGTGCTGCCGACCTGGAGGGTGTAGACGGCGCTGTGCGTGGTGGTGCCGGCGCCGTTCACGGTGATCCGGTAGCTGCCCTGGGCCGCCGAGGAGGAGACGGACAGGGTGAGCGTCGAGGAGTTGCCGGAGGTCACCGACGACGGGTTGAAGCTCGCGGTGACGCCGCTCGGCAGGCCGGTGGCGCTCAGGTTGACGGTCTGCGCGCTGCCCGAGGTGGTCTGCGTGCTGACCGTGGTGGTCACCTGCTGGCCCGGCTGCGCGCTGCCCGAGGCCGGGTTGACCGACAGCGAGAAGTCGTTGCCCGGAGTGCCGCAGGCGGGCTCGCCGGACGCGGCGGCCACGGCGATCGCGCTGAAGGCCGCCTTGGTGGTGTTGCACTCGACGCTGTTGGCGCCGTAGAGCTCGATCGCCGCCGCGACGGCCGCGGCGCGCACGTTGGTGTAGCGCCAGGACGACGTCTTGCGGTTCAGGGCGCCCATGTAGATCTTGCCGGCCTTCTCGATGCCGAGGCCGGTCACCGAGGAGGGTCCGCCGGAGCAGATGGGGCTGGACGGCTTGCCGCCGCCGGGGTTGCTGCCCTCGGCCAGCAGGTAGAACCAGTGGTTGATGGGGCCGGCCGCGGAGTGCACCTCGGTGTTGGGGATCGAGGTGGACCAGCAGTTGGGGTCGCCGAGCGCCGACGGGTTGTACATGTTGCGGATCGGGCCGTCGCCGACGAGGTCCACCTCCTCGCCGACCAGGTAGTCCGGCGGGTCATTGGGGTTGTTGGCGTAGTGCTCGGTCAGGGCGCCGAAGATGTCGCCGGTGCCCTCGTTGATGCCGCCGTTCTCGTTGCCGGAGCCGGCGCCGCCGGGCGTGGTCTGGAAGATGGCGTGGCCGAACTCGTGCGCCACGACGTCGATGGGCGTGGCCTGGCGGGTGTTGGCCTGGTTGTGGCCGAAGTTGGTGTAGCTGCCGTTCCAGTACGCGTTGACGTCGCTGAGGCCGACGCGGGCGGGGAAGCCGCTGCCGCTGCCGTTGATGCCGTTGCGGCCGAGCCAGTCGCGCAGCATGTCCCACTCGCGCTGGACGGAGTACAGCGCGTCGACGCAGGCGGTCTCCAGGTCGGTGCCCGAGCCGTTGCCCCAGTTGTCGTCGGTGCCGGTGTAGGCGGAGCCGTTCTGGCCGCCGCACTTGATGCCCGGCCGGGTGGTGTCGGTCATGGAGTACGAGCTGCCGGAGCCGCTCGTGTTGATGGTGACCTGGCCGTAGTAGTAGCCGTTGCCGGTGCCCTCGCGCACCTGGTCGTAGGAGTCGGCGATCTCGCCGGTGCGGGCGTCGACGAAGACGTGCTGGATGCTCGGCTTGCCGTCGGCCAGGCCGCCGACGACCGCCTCCCAGGTGAGCCGCGGCTTGCCGCCCCAGGTGAGCACCACGAGGCGCGGGTCGGCGGTGTCGTCCACACGGGAGAGCTTGGTCTTGGCCACCCGCAGGGCGCGCGCGGCGCTGATGTCGGGCTTGGTGGCCAGGTCGGCCGGGGCGGGCCCGGACTCGGCGACGGTGTCGCGGACGTGGCCGGCGGAGTCGGTGACGACCACGGCGTCGCCGCCGACCATCGGCAGGCCCTTGTAGGTGCGCTCGTAGGAGACGAAGAACATGTCGCCCGCGCCCTTGACGACCTTCAGGCGGCGGTACGCCTCGTCGGCCCCCTTGGCGAGGTTGTCCATGCCGCTGGAGATCGCCTGGTCGGCGACGGCGGCGGCGCGGGACTCGGGGTCGGCGGCGACGCGCGCCTGCCCGCCGGAGCCCTTCTGGGCGGGGGTGGCCCCGGGCGGGGCCGCGAAGGCGGGGAGAGCGGGTAAGGCGGACAGCACCATGGCCGCGGCCGCGGTGAGTCCCACGGTCGCGGCAGCCAGGCCCTTGCGTTTCACGCTTGTGCTCCTTTCGGCTGTCCCCGGCCGGCCGCCCGGGTGGGCGGGCGCGGGCCCGCGTCGCAGGGGTCACCTGTGAGCACGGACCGGTCGGGGAACGGGGGGTGTGTCGCACGTGCGAAGGATCACTGCGAGCCAGACGGTAGGCGCTTGTCACAAAGCTGGGAATCCGTATGCATATCGGTAGGCATACTGATAATTCCGACTCTGGCCCGGGATAAGTGGGAACACCGCGGACGCCGGAGGCGTCCGTCAGAGGTGCCGGGTGCGTCCGCCGGGGGTCAGGACGTGGCGTGGCGGGCGCGGAAGTGGGCCGCCTTCGCGCGGTTGCCGCACTCGCGCATGTCGCACCAGCGCCGGCCGCCGCCGCGCGAGGTGTCCACGTACAGCCGGGTGCACGCCTCGGCGCCGCACTCCTTGATCCGCGCGGCGCCCGGCCCGCCGAGCAGCTCCACGGCCTGCCGGGCGACCGTCGACAGGACGGCCGTCAGGTCGCCGGCGCGCTCCACCCCGCCCCCGGGGCCGAGCCGGACGCCGGCGGGCGGCTCGGCGGCGGCCCGGTTGACCAGCTCCCGGTCGCCCGGCGCGCCCGCTCCGGTGGCCAGCCGGTAGACGGCCTCGCGCAGCTCCTTGGCGGCGGCCAGGCCGGCCGGGGTGACCGCGCACGGCCGGTCGAGGACGCCCGCCGCCACGGCCCAGCGGCCCAGGTCGGCCGGCTCGCGCAGCAGGTCGAGCCGGTCGGACCGGCGGTGCTGGACGGTGCCGGCCAGGTCGAGGGCGAGGTCGCCGCTGACGAAGGTGAAGCGTGCCACACCCCCATGTTAACCGCCTTGACAGGTTACGGACGCGGGCACCACAGTGGAATAACCGGCTTGGATGGTTATGGAGGAGGCGTGGCGATGGCCGTCCCGACGATGGAGACACCGGCCCGGACCAGGACACCGGTCGGCGTGCCGGCCCTGTTCGTGGTGGCGTGGAGCAGCGCCTTCGTGG
The DNA here is from genome assembly GCF_024172185.1 of Nonomuraea roseoviolacea subsp. carminata. Classification (GTDB taxonomy): domain Bacteria; phylum Actinomycetota; class Actinomycetes; order Streptosporangiales; family Streptosporangiaceae; genus Nonomuraea; species Nonomuraea roseoviolacea. The sequence continues at coordinate 7,092,866 of NZ_JAMZEC010000001.1, read as the reverse complement.
CGGGCCTGATCGGCGTGGGCGCCGCGCCGCCGCTGCTGCTGACCTTCGCCCGCTTCGCGCTGGCCGGGCTGCTGCTGGGCGGGTACGCGCTGGCGGTCCGCGCCCCGTGGCCGCGCGGGCGGCGGCTCGCGCACGTGGTGGTGGCCGGGCTGCTGGTGCAGGCGGTGCAGTTCGGGGCGTTCTACTCGGCGCTCGGCCGCGGGATGCCCGCCGCGGTGATCGCGCTGGTGCAGGGGCTGAGCCCCATGGTCGTCGCGCTGCTCGCCGGCCGGGCGCTGGGCGAGCGGATGAGCCGCGTGCGGTGGGCCGGGTTCGGGCTGGGCGCCGCCGGGGTGGCCCTCGCGGTGGCCGACCGGGTGAGCTTCTCGCCCTCCGCGGTGGCGCTGTGCGCGATCGGGCTGGCCGGGCTGAGCGTCGGCACCGTGTACCAGAAGCGCTTCGCCTCGGACATGGACGTGCGCACGGGCACGGCGGTGCAGTTCCTGGCCGGGGCGCCCGTGATGGGGCTGGCCGCGCTGCTGCTGGAGACGCCGCGGGTCGCCGACTGGGGCGCGTTCGGCGGCGCGGTGGCCTGGCTCGTGCTGGTCAACTCGATCGGCGCGTTCCTGCTGCTCAACACCATGCTGCGGGACGCGCCGGCGAGCCGGGTGAGCACGATGTTCTTCCTCACGCCCGCCGTGACGGCCGTCATGGCCTGGCTCCTCGCCGGGCAGGCGCTGCACCCGCTCGCGGTGGCCGGTCTGGTCGTGGGCGGCGCCGGCGTGTTCCTGGCGGCCCGCCGCTGAGCGGCGGTGACGTCAGAGCTGCTGGGTGGGGGGCTTGGGGTCGGGATACCCGGACCGGGAGACCTCCTGGCCGGGGTCGAGCTCGGCGCCGAGCTGCGCGGTCCACGGCACGCCGGCGCGGGTCTCCGGCGCCTCGACGCGGAAGCGCGGCAGCGCCTCGGGGAAGTTCTCCCGGACGTAGCGGACGAGGTGCTCGCGGACGTCGCACTTGAGGTCCCAGGCGGACGGCGAGTCGGCGGCGCTCATCAGGGCGCGCAGCTCGATCAGGCCGTTCGGCAGGACGTCGGTGACCTGGAGGGTCCAGTCCTTCTGGTCCCACAGCGGGTTGGACTGGATGAAGGTGTACAGCTCCTCCCGCAGCTTCTCCACCGGGACCGACCAGTCCACCCGCAGGAACACCACGGCCACGACCCGGCTGCCGTGCCGGGTCCAGTTCTCGAACGGGTTCTGCGTGAAGTACGAGACCGGCAGCACGAGCCGCCGCTCGTCCCACAGCCGGACCACCACGTACGTGAGCGTCAGCTCCTCGATGCGACCCCACTCGTTGTCGACCACGACCACGTCGTCGAGGCGCAGCGCGTCGCTGAAGGCGAGCTGGAGGCCCGCCAGCGCGTTGCCGATGGTCGGCTGGGCGGCGATGCCGACCACGGCGCCGGCGATGCCCGCGGAGGCGAGCAGCCCGGCGCCCAGCGCCCGCACCTGCGGGAACGAGAACAGCATCGCGCCGAGCGCGACCACGATGATGCTCGCGGCGGCGATCCGGCGGACCAGCGCGATCTGCGTCATGATCCGCCGGGCCCGCCGGTTGCGCTCGCCCTCGACCCGCACCAGCCGTTCGAGCACCACGTCGGTCAGCGCGTAGCTGGCCTGGACGATGAGCCAGGTGACGGAGGCGATCGTGACCAGGCCGAGCCCCCGCTCGACGGCGGAGGACAGGTCGCGCTCCTGGGGGGTCATGCCGAACATGCCCGGCCCGAACACGAAGTTGGCCGCCACCACCGCGGCCACGGCGAAGGCGGGCCACGTGCAGTGCTCCACCAGGTGCCCGGCCAGCGCCGAGCGGCGCCTGGCGCGGATCAGGAGCCTGCGGACGATCTCCACGACGAGGATCGCCCCCACGACGGAGACGGCCAGGATGGGCCAGTCAGCCGGCGACTGCACGTGTCATGCCCCCAATGTCACTAAAGGTCGTCTTAAAAGCTCTCGTCAAAACTCACATTGCCCTCAACGGCCACCTGATACGCAGAAACCCGGCGTTCAAAGAAGTTCGCCAGCTCCTGCACGTCCTGGAGCTCCATGAAGGCGAAGGGATTGGCGGTGCCGTACCGCGTGGGCAGCCCGAGGCGGGCCAGCCGCTGGTCGGCGACGTATTCAAGGTACTCGCGCATCTGGTCCGCGGTCATCCCCGGCATGCCGTCGCCGCACAGGTCGCGGGCGAAGGCCAGCTCGGCCGCCACCGCCTCCTCCAGCATCGCGGTGACCTGCTTGGCCAGCTCGTCGTCGAACAGCTCGGGCTCCTCGGCGCGCACGGTGTCGACGACGCTGAACGCGAACTCCATGTGCATGGACTCGTCGCGGAACACCCAGTTCGTACCCGTGGCCAGGCCGCCGAGCAGCCCCCGCGAGCGGAACCAGTAGACGTAGGCGAAGGCGCCGTAGAAGAACAGACCCTCGATGCAGGCGGCGAAGCAGATCAGGTTGAGCAGGAACTGCCGCCGCTCGGCGGCCGTCTCCAGCCGCCGCAGACCGTTGATCGAGTCGATCCACCGGAAGCAGAACTCCGCCTTGTCGCGGATCGACGGGATGTGCTCGATCGCCGCGAACGCCTTGACCCGCTCGTCCGGGTCGGGCAGGTACGTGTCGAGCAGCGTCAGGTAGAACTGCACGTGCACCGCCTCCTCGAAGAGCTGCCTGCTCAGGTACAGGCGCGCCTCGGGGGCGTTGACGTGCTGGTAGAGGTTGAGCACGAGGTTGTTGGCGACGATCGAGTCGCCGGTGGCGAAGAAGGCGACCAGCCGGTTGATCAGGTGGCGCTCCTGCGGCGTCATCTTCGCCAGGTCGGCGAGGTCGTTGTGGAGGTCCACCTCCTCGACCGTCCAGGTGTTGCGGATGGCGGCCCGGTAGCGCTCGTAGAAGTCGGGGTAGCGCATGGGGCGCAGGGTCAGGTCCATTCCCGGGTCAAGCAGCATGTCTGGAAATCTCCGTACGTGGGGTGGTCTTCGGGGTGACGGTCGCGCGGCCTACTGGCAGGCCTCGCAGACCTCCGGGTTCTCCAGCGAGCAGGCGATCGCCGCGGCGGCCTCCTCGGCGGCCGGCAGCGCGGGGGCGGGCACGGGCGCGGGGGCGCCGGCGGTGAACGCCGCGGAGCCCGCCACGGTGGTCTGGGCGATCCGGGTGGCCGGCCGCGAGCGCAGGTAGTACGTGGTCTTCAGGCCCTTCTTCCAGGCGTAGGCGTACATCGACGAGAGCTTGCCGATGGTCGGGCTGGCCATGAAGAGGTTGAGCGACTGCGACTGGTCGATGTACGGCTGGCGGGCCGCCGCGAGGTCGATCAGGGCCTTCTGCGGCAGCTCCCAGGCGGTCCGGTAGAGGCTCCGGAGGTCGTCCGGGATGCCGGGGACGTCCTGGATCGAGCCGTCGGCCCGCTTGATGGCGTCGCGCATCTCCTGCGTCCACAGGCCGCGCGCCTGCAGGTCGGCCACCAGGTAGCGGTTGACCTGGAGGAACTCGCCGGACAGCGTCTCGCGCTTGAAGACGTTCGACACCTGCGGCTCGATGCACTCGTAGCAGCCGGCGATCGAGGCGATCGTCGCGGTCGGGGCGATGGCGATCATCAGCGAGTTGCGCAGGCCGGTCCTGGCGATCTTCTCGCGGAGGGCGTCCCAGCGCGGCGAGGCCGCGGCGCCGGCGTAGTGGTCGGCGTGCAGCACTCCCCCGGCCGCGCGGGTGTCGGCGTACGAGGGGTGCCGGCCGCGCTCGGCGGCCAGGTCGGCGGAGGTGTCGTAGGCGGCCAGCGCGATCTCCTCCGCGATGCGGGTGGACAGCTCCAGCGCCCGCGGCGAGTCGAACGGCAGGCGCAGCGTGAAGAACACGTCGGCCAGCCCCATCACGCCGAGCCCGATCGGCCGCCAGCGCCGGTTGGCCGCCTCCGCCTCGGGCGTCGGGTAGAAGCCGAGGTCGATGGTGCGGTCGAGGAAGCGCACGGCGGTCCGCACGGTGGCGCGCAGCCGCTCCCAGTCCAGGTCGGCGCCGTCGCGCAGGTGCGCGGCCAGGTTGATCGAGCCGAGGTTGCACACCGCCGTCTCGGCGTCGCTGGTGACCTCCAGGATCTCGGTGCACAGGTTGGACAGGTGGATGACGTTCTCCGGCCGGGCGGTCTGGTTGGAGGTGCGGTTGGCCGCGTCCTTGAAGGTCATCCAGCCGTTGCCGGTCTGGGCGAGCGTGCGCATCATCCGCCCGTACAGGGTGCGGGCCGGGACGCGCCGCACCTGGCGGCCCTGCTCCTCGTAGGCGCGGTAGGCGCGGTCGAACGCCTCGCCGTACAGGTCGGTCAGGTCCGGCACGTCCTTCGGGTCGAACAGCGACCACATCTCGTCGGCCTCGACGCGCCGCATGAACTCGTCCGGCACCCAGTTGGCGAGGTTCAGGTTGTGCGTGCGGCGGGCGTCCTCGCCGGTGTTGTCGCGCAGCTCCAGGAACTCCTCGATGTCGGCGTGCCAGGTCTCCAGGTACACGCAGGCGGCACCCTTGCGGCGGCCGCCCTGGTTGACGGCGGCGACGGACGAGTCGAGCGTGCGCAGCCACGGGACGATGCCGTTGGAGTGCCCGTTGGTGCCGCGGATGAGCGAGCCCCGGGAGCGGACCCGGGTCCACGCGATGCCGATGCCCCCGGCGTACTTCGACAGGCGGGCGACCTGGCCGTACCGGTCGTAGATGGCCTCCAGCTCGTCGCGGGGCGAGTCGAGCAGGAAGCACGACGAGAGCTGCGGGCGGCGCGCGCCGGAGTTGAACAGCGTCGGCGAGCTCGGCAGGTACGACAGGGTGCTCATGAGGGCGTACAGCTCGGCCGCCTCGGCGACGGTCGCGGACAGGCCGCAGGCGACGCGCAGCAGGAAGTGCTGCGGGCGCTCCAGCACGGCGCGGGTCTCCGGGTGGCGCAGCAGGTAGCGGTCGTAGACGGTGCGCAGGCCGAAGTACTCGAAGCGGTCGTCGGCGTCGGCCGGCACCAGCGCGTCCAGCTCGGCGGCGTGCGCGGCGACGAACGCCGCCAGCTCGTCCTGCACCAGACCGGCCGCGTGGGTGGCGGCGACGGACTCGGAGAACGACCGCACCCCGCACGACGCGGCCTCGGCGGCGATCTCCTCGGCCAGCAGCCGGGCGGCGACCCGGGAGTTGGCGGGGTCGGTGATCACCCGGGCGGCGGCCTCCTCGATGGCCAGCCGGCGGTCACCCTCAACGATGGTCGTCACGTGCTCTCTCCTCGCGAGCTCACCCCGGTGAGGGCACGCGAGAGCACGGCGGCGCGGGTGGTCCCCGGCCGCGACGGCCCCCGGGCCCTCCCTCGAGGCCCTGGACAGGTCAGCCGGTGGTGCTCCGGCACGCTGGCAGGTCTTCGGGCTCGCGGGCAGGCGCGCGTGAGCAGCTCACGCGCGTGGTTCTAGTGGCCGTCGCTTCCCGGATACGCTCCAGTGCTCTGTGACGGCGGTCGTTCCCGCTCACCGCTGCGGGGCAGCCCCGGAATCGCACCGGGTTCCCTTTTGCTCCGCCCTGACGGGCGAACCAGCGACGAGCAGGATCCTACATCTAGTGCCCGCTGACGCAACTAGGCCCGCATGTTGTGCTGTTCGTGTCGACGAGCCCGAGGTCGCGGAACACCCCGCGGGTGCGGCCGATCTCGGTGGCGAGCCAGGCGGCGAAGTCGTCCCCGAACAGCGGGAGGGCGCTCCAGCCGCGCCTGCGGCACGCCTCGCGCCAGGGCGCCGAGCCGGAGACCGCCTCGCACATCTCCAGGGCGGCGTCGCGCGTGTCGCCGGTCATGCCGTGCGGGCCGACGACCGCGCACCAGGCGGCGAAGTCGACCCGCACCCCGCTCTCCAGCAGGCTCGGGGCGTCGATCCCGTCGACGCGGTGCGCGCACGAGACGGCCAGCACCCGGAAGCGTCCCGTGCGGATGTCGTGGCGCCAGTCGGCCAGGGCGCCGGCGGCGGCTGCCACCTTGCCGCCGAGCAGGGCGGCGGCCACCTCGACGCTGCTCGGGTAGCCGGTGTAGACGACCTGGCGGGTGTCGGCGCCGAGGCCCTGCGCGACCAGGCCGAACAGCAGGTGGTCGGGCTCGCCCCGCGGGCCGCCGGCCAGCACGGTCTCGCCCGGCCGGGCCAGCAACTGGGTCCCGAACTCCTCGAAGTCACGGAACTTCGAGGCGGCGGGCACGACCACGACCTCGATCTCCCCGGCGAGCCGGGCCAGCGGGGTGGCGGTGTCGAGGAGCGTGGGCCCGTCGTCGAGCGCGGCGGCGGCCAGCGCGGGCAGGCCGGTGACGGTGATGGGGGTGGCCTGGTCGTGCCGCGACACGGCGAACCCGGCGTCCCAGGCGGCGGTGGCCAGCGCGCCGGCCACGCGCGTCCAGCGGTCGCCCTGCGGCACGATGGCGAACCGGCCGCGCACGCCCCGGCCGGGGGCGCCCCGCGCGCCGCAGCCGGCGGCGCCGGCGAGCCCGGAGGCCGCGAGGGCCAGCCCGAGTGCGATCACCTGCCGTCGGCGCATGGCGTGCCTCCCCCGGTCCGCGAGGCGCGACCTCGCTACACCAGGTTAGCGAACCATCACGAGCCGTCACACTCTGGGGCCACTCCCCCCAATAGGGTGCTTCCACCCCACACCCGCCATCAGGTACGAACCCGCACCAGGCTCGCCCGCCAGGCGGGGCCGGTCGGGACGCCAGTCCGCCGCGTGCACCAGCCCGGGCTCGACCAGGGCGAAGTCGCCGAAGAACCGCCGGATCGCGGCCGGGTCCCGGGCGGCGCCGCCGCCCCGCGCGGCCGGGGCGACGCCGGCCGGGCGGCCGGGGGTCACGGAGTGGGTGATCACGAGGTGGCTGCCCGGCGCGACCGCCTCGCGCAGCCGGTCCGCCATCGCGTACGGACCGTCCGCGTCCGGGACGAAGTGCAGGATCCCCACCAGCAGGACCCCGACCGGGCGGCCGAGGTCCAGCACGTCCGAGGCGCGGCCCAGCACCTCGTCCACGTCGAGCAGGTCGGCCTGGAGGAAGGCCCGGCGGCCCGGGCCGGGCCCTTCTCCGTCGTGCTCGCCCAGGAGCGCCCGCGCGTGCGCCGCCACGACCGGATCGCGGTCGACGTACACGACCCGGGCGTCCGGGACGATCTCGTGGACGCTGCCCTGGGTGGGCAGCCCGCTGCCGAGGTCGAGGAACTGGCGCACGCCGGCGTCGGCCAGATGGCGCACGGCCCGCCGCAGGAAGCCGCGGTTGGCCCGGGCCATCGGCACGGCCTGCGGGACCAGCGCCACCAGCCGCTCGGTCGCCTCGCGGTCGACGGCGTAGTTGTCGTGGCCGCCGAGCAGGTAGTCGTACATGCGGGCGACGTTCGGCGTGTGAGGATCGAACTCGGCCACATCCGGATCTTAGGTCGAGATTGCTCCGCTAACACGACCTTTGAGCGATTGTGGCCATAGTGCCGCACATATTTATTCGACTGTGACACTCTTGGCGAGGTTGCGAGGCTTGTCCACATCGCGGCCCAGCGCCACGGCGGCGTGGTAGGCGAGGAGCTGGAGCGGGATCGTCAGCAGGATCGGGTCGAGCTCGATCTCGTTCTTGGGCACCACGATCACGTCGTCGGCCAGCTTCTCGTCGGGCTCGCGGTGGCCCACCATGAGCACCTGGCCGCCGCGGGCGCGGATCTCGCCGAGCGTGGTGAGGTTCTTGTCGAGCAGCTCGTCGTCCGGGACGATCGCCACCGTCGGCATCTCCGGGCCGATCAGCGCGAGCGGGCCGTGCTTGAGCTCGCTCGCCGGGTACGCCTCGGCGTGGACGTACGAGATCTCCTTGAGCTTCTGGGCGCCCTCGCGGGCGACCGGGTAGCCGCGCACGCGCCCGACGAACATCATGCTCGGGTACGGGGCGTACTTCTGCGCCAGCTCGGCGATCTTGTCGTTCTGGGTGAGGATCTCCTCGATCTGCGCGGGCAGGCGGCGCAGCCCCTCGACGATGCGGCGGCCGTCGGCCGGCGACAGGTCGTGCACGCGGCCGAAGTGCAGGGCGAGCAGCGCGAAGGCCAGCGCGGTCGAGGTGAACGCCTTGGTCGAGGCGACCGAGACCTCCGGGCCCGCGTGCAGGTAGACGCCGCCGTCCACCTCGCGGGCGATGGCGCTGCCGACCGCGTTGACGATGCCGATCACCCGGCCGCCCTTGCGCTTGAGCTCCTGCACGGCGGCCAGCGTGTCGTAGGTCTCGCCCGACTGGCTGATCGCGACGTAGAGGGTGTCGGGGTCGACGACCGGGTTGCGGTAGCGGAACTCGCTGGCCGGCTCGGCGTCGGCCGGGATGCGGGCCAGCTCCTCGATGAGCTGGGCGCCGATCTGGCCGGAGTAGTAGGCGGAGCCGCAGCCGATGATCTTGACGCGGCGGAAGGAGCGGGTCTCGCGGGCGTCCATGTTGAGGCCGCCCAGGTGGGCGATGTGGAAGCGCTCGTCGAGGCGGCCGCTCATGGTGCGGGCCACGGTCTCGGGCTGCTCGGAGATCTCCTTGAGCAGGTAGTGCTCGTAGCCGCCGGTGTCGTAGTGACCGGCGTCCCAGTCGACGGTCAGCGGCTCCTTGGCCGTCTCGCGGGCGTCGCTGGCGAAGGTGTGGAAGCCGTCGGCCTTGAGCACGGCCAGCTCGCCGTCCTCCAGGTGGACGACCTGGCGGGTGTAGCGGACCAGCGCGGCCACGTCGGAGGCGGCGAACATCTCCTTCTCGCCGATGCCGAGCACGATCGGGCTGCCGTTGCGCGCCACGACCACCTCTCCCGGCCGCTCGGAGTCCACGACGGCGATGCCGTACGTGCCGACGACGCTCTTCAGCGCCTTGCGGACGGCCTCCTCCAGCGAGTCGGTCTCCTGGACGGTGCGGGCGATCAGGTGGGCCAGCACCTCCGTGTCGGTCTCGGAGACGAACACGGCGCCGTCGGCCGCCAGCTTGGCGCGCAGCTCGCCGGCGTTCTCGATGATGCCGTTGTGGACGACGGCGACCCGCTCGTCGGACGACAGGTGCGGATGCGCGTTGACGTCACTCGGGACGCCGTGCGTGGCCCACCGCGTGTGACCGATGCCGAGCCCGCCCTTGAACCTGGCCGGCATGACCTTGGCCAGGTCGGCGACCCGGCCCTTGACCTTGCGGACCTTGAGCCCCTTGTTGGACACCACGACACCGGCCGAGTCGTACCCGCGGTACTCCAGCCGCTGCAGGCCCTCCAGCAGGATGGGGGCGGCGTCCTTGGGGCCGACGTAGGCGACGATTCCGCACATCCGACATCTCCTATCCGTCGTCATCCGCCTTCACCGGGAAGACGGACTTCCGTTGTTCGTTCGGCGATCCGCTGGTGTCATCCGTAGACGATGCGGCGCAGTTGCCGCAGGGACAGCTCGGGCGCCGCGACGCGACGCCCCCGCAGTTCCGCGGCCACCCGGGGGAAGATCTCGTCGTTGGTGAGACCGCGGGACTTCAGCTCGCCGTGACGCCGCCGCACGAACTCCTCCACGGGCTCGGAGAAGTACGACAGCACGTCGGCGACCACGCGCGCCGCCTCACCGGGGCCGAGCCCGCTCGTCCGGGTGAGGTGGACGATCAGCTCCTCGAAGGGGTGCGACGTGGACACAGACGAGGACACTACGCACAGGGAACGCGACACGCCAACATCCTGCCCGAAATCGGGCAGGAATAGCCTGCCGAACACGGTCTCGCGGCGCCCCCGGGCCTCTCGCATGGTTGATTACTCTGCGTAGTGTATCCATGTCGATCCGTGGAGGTTGTCATGCCGCACTGGGCCGCCGCCGGTCTGGTCACCGGTCTCGCCGCCGCTCAGCTCACCGTCCCCGGCCCGCCGCCGGGCCGCCAGGCGGACTTCGCGCGGGCCGCCGCGGAGTCCGGGGTGCCGGTGAGCGTGCTGCTCGGGGTGTCGTACCTGGAGTCGCGCTGGGACTCCAACGGGGGACGGCCGAGCACGGCGGGCGGGTACGGGCCGATGCACCTGCTGGGCGGCCCCGCCGATCCCGGGGGCCACCGGACGGGCGGGTCTGGCGCGGCCGGCGAGCCGGGTGCGGGCGGAACGGCCGCTGCGGGCGGCGAGCCGGGTGCGGGCGGAACGGCCGCTGCGGGCGGCGAGCCGGGTGCGGGCGGAGCGGGCGCTGCGGGCGGCGGGCCCGGCGCGGGTGGAGTGGCGACGCTGGCGCGGGCCGCGCGGCTCACCGGGCTGCCGGCCGCGCGGCTGCGCAGCGACCCGGCCGCGAACATCAGGGGCGGCGCCGCCGTCCTCGCCTCCCTCCAGGAGCGTCCCAGTTCCGACCCGGCCGACTGGTACGACGCCGTGGCGCGCTACGCCGGCACGGGCGAACCGCCCGCCGCCGGCGGATCCCGCGGCTTCGCGGACGAGGTGTTCGCGGTGATCCGCGAGGGAGAGGCCCGCCGCACCGACGACGGCTTCGTCGTCCGTCTGGCCCCGGTCTCCGGCCTGCGCCCGCCCGCCGGGCCCCCGCTGCGTCTCGCCCGGCAGGCCGAGTGCCCGGCGACGCTCGACTGCGAGTGGATGCCCGCCGTGTACGAGCGGACCAGCGGGGGCGGCTACGGCAACCACGACCGGCTCCCCGCCACCACGACGCGGCACATCGACTACATCGTCATCCACGACACGGAGGGCCGCTACAGCGGCATCCGGTCGATGGTGACCGACCCCGACTACGTGAGCTGGCACTACACCGTGCGCTCCGGCGACGGGCACGTCGCCCAGCACGTGCGGACCCGCGACGTCGCCTGGCACGCCGGCAACTGGGACTTCAACGCCCGCTCGATCGGCATCGAGCACGAGGGCTACCTGGCCAAGGGGGCGACCTGGTACACGGAGGCGATGTACCGTTCGTCGGCGCGGCTGCTGCGCTACCTGGCGGACCTGTACAAGGTGCCCCTCGACCGGGCCCACGTCCTCGGCCACGACAACGTCCCGGGCACGACGGCCGAGAGCCATCCGGGCATGCACGAGGATCCGGGCCCGTACTGGGACTGGGCCCACTACCTGGCGCTGGCGGGCAGCCCGATCGGCGGCGTGCCGGTCCGCGACCCGGCCCTGGAGGCGGTGAGCGCCCCGGCGGGCGGCGGACCGACGTACGGGATGCCGCTCGACGACACCGCGCCCGGCGGCCTCGCCCCCGCCCTCGCGTCCGACACCCCCGTCTTCGCGTCCGACGCCCCCGCCCTCGTGCCCGGCGCCCCCGCTCCCGCGTCCGATGCCCTCGCGTCCGATGCCCTCGCGTCCGAAGCCAGCGTCTCCGCACCGAGCGGCGACCCGGCCATGGAGGTCACGGCGGACACGGCGACCGCCCTGGGCACGACCTATGCGGCCGGCCCCGTAGACGCGGCCGGCCCGGCAGCCGTCGCGGGGGCGGCAGGTGTCACTGGAGCGGCAGGTGTCACGGGAGCGGCCGGCCCGGCAGGCGCGGCAGCCGCCACCGGCGTCGTGCCCGCGTCGTCGGGTGACCGGCCCCCGCGCAGCAAGTCGGTGATCATCCTCCCCTACTACGGCACCAACCAGCCCCGCTTCACCGGCTGCGTCAAGGACAAGCCCGCGCGGGCCTGCGAGCCGCACGGCGCCTCGTCCGTGTGGCTGCACACCGAGCCGCGCGACGACGCGCCCCTGGTCGACGACATCGGCAAGCGGGTGGGCAAGCCCAGCACGTACGGCGTGTACGACCACAGCGCCCGCGCCTCCACCGGCCAGCGCTTCGCCGTGGCCGACCGGCGGGGCGACTGGACGGCGATCTGGTACCTGGGCCTGAAGGCGTGGTTCCACAACCCGGCCGCGGCGCCGACCGCGATCCCCGCGCACGGCCCGCTGGTCACGCCGCGCCGGGACGAGGTCAGGGTATACGGCCGCGCCTACCCGGGCCACCCCGCGTACCGGGGGACGGGCGTCGCCTACCAGGAGCGCACGCCGCTGGCGTACGTGATCCGGCCCGGCCAGACGTACACGCTGGGACAGACGCTGACGGCCTCCTACCTCAGGGGCGGCTCCTTCGACCCCGCCGCGCACGTCCTGGTGACGGGGACCCGGCGGTTCTACCAGATCCAGCTCGGCCACCGGGTGGCGTTCGTGCGGGCGCGGGACGTCCGCGTGATCCGGTGAGCGAGCGGCCCGCGCCCGATTCGGTGCACGAATTCGGCCCGGAGGCCGCCGGACGCGCGCGGGCACTCCCAGGAGGCGATATGGTTTTCCCGTGGCCGGCACTTCGCCGGAGACACGCGGAAGTGGCTCAGTGGTAGAGCATCACCTTGCCAAGGTGAGGGTCGCGGGTTCGAATCCCGTCTTCCGCTCGGAGTTCGATCTCCTGGTGGAGTGGCCGAGAGGCGAGGCAGCGGCCTGCAAAGCCGTCTACACGGGTTCAAATCCCGTCTCCACCTCGGCCAGGCGGCGGGTCCTCCCGGGATCCGCTAAAGTAAAGAGCGCCATGCGGAAGTGGCTCAGTGGTAGAGCATCACCTTGCCAAGGTGAGGGTCGCGGGTTCGAATCCCGTCTTCCGCTCTGAGTTCCAACTCAATACGGACGATTAGCTCAGCGGGAGAGCGCTTCCCTGACACGGAAGAGGTCACTGGTTCAATCCCAGTATCGTCCACCAGGCTCCATAGCAGATCAGGTCTGACCTGGTCAAACGGGAGTTATAGCCCCAGCTCACGGCACATGCCGGGAGTCTGGGGCTTCTTGTTGTTCCGGGTTGATCATGGTTGTCATCAGCCGGGTACAACCGGCCCGCCACAGACGGGAGCGTTGGTGTCCGGATGACAGGGCAGACGGCGAAGATCCCATCGCGTTGCGACAGGTGCGGGGGCTCCTCGGTACGCCAGGTGAACCAGTTCATCAACTGCGGCCAACTGTGGTGGGATGCCGAGTTCTCCTGCGCGTTCTGCGGTGATGGCGGGTGTGAGCACGCGGGCCCGGGCCAGGCGCCGGAGGACGTCCGCAGCGCGCTGCTGGCAGAGCATGGGCCAAGCCGGCTGTGTGTGGCCGGTCCGGTGGCGAGCCTGGTCTCGGTTATGCAGGTTCTGCGGGAGGTCGCGAAGGTGTCGCTTCCCCGAGCCCGTGAACTGGCCGACGAGCTCACTGACACCGGCTTGGTCGGGACGCTGGCGGAGATGGAGTTCCTGAGGAACCGGCTGCGAAGCCGTGGCGTCATCGCCGAGGTGAGGTCCGATGGCGGCGCGGATGGCGGGCCGATTCCCTCATAGCCAGGTCTCGCCCCCCTTGAGCCCGTTCTCCCCTTCGGTGACGGCCAGGGCCGGCGGTCGCGGTTCCGCACCGGCCAGTCGGCGACCGCCATGAGCGGCGTCCCGCAGTGCGGCAGGAGGTTGCCTACCCACGCCCCTCGTGGCCGAGCATGAGGAGCGGGTCGCCGCCGGCCAGGGAGAAGTGCGCGACCAGGCCTGCGCGGAGGAGGGCGTCGAAGGGTAGGGAAACGGACATGACGACCACGCCTCCGGTCACCCCCGAGACCGTCTTCACCTACGGCGCGCCCCGGCTCAAGTTCGGTGACGGCGCCTCCGACGAGATCGGCTTCGACCTGAGCCGGTACGGCGACGTCCGGCGCGTCCTGATCGTCACCGATCCCGGCGTGGCCGCCACCGGCGCGCCGCACCGGATCGCCGAGGGGATCCGCGCCCACGGGCTCGACGCCCACGTGTACGACCAGGTCCACGTCGAGCCGACGGACGCCTCCCTGGAGGCCGCCGTCGCGCACGCCCGCGCCACGGGCCCCTGGGACGCGCTCGTCGCCGTCGGCGGCGGCTCCAGCATCGACACCGCCAAGGCGGTGGACCTGATGCTGACCAACCCCGGCGAGCTGATGGACTACGTCAACGCCCCGGTCGGGCTCGGCCGGGCGCCCGCCGCGCCGCTCAAGCCGCTCGTCGCCGTGCCGACGACCACCGGCACCGGCGCGGAGAGCACCACCATCTGCGTGCTCGACGTGCTCGCGCTCAAGGTCAAGACCGGCATCAGCCACGCCGCGCTGCGCCCTTCGCTCGCCGTCGTGGACCCCCGCCTCACGCTCACCCAGCCCCCGGGCGTGACCGCCGCGGCCGGGATGGACATCCTCTGCCACGCGGTCGAGAGCTACACCGCCCGCTGGTACGCCTCGGGCGAGCGCAGACGCCCCGAGGAGCGCGTGCCGTACTGCGGCGCGAACCCGATCTCCGACATGTGGGCCGAGCAGGCCATGCGGCTGCTGGCCGGGGCGTTCCGGCGCGCCGTGCGCCACGGCGACGACGCGGCGGCCCGCGGCGAGATGGCGCTGGCCGCGACGTTCGCCGGCCTCGGGTTCGGCAACGCCGGCGTGCACCTCCCGCACGCCAACGCCTATCCGATCGCGGGCCGGGTGCGCGACTTCCACCCCAAGGACTATCCGGGTGAGGAGCCGATGGTGCCGCACGGCATGTCGGTGGCGCTCACGGCGCCGGAGGCGTTCAGGTTCACGTTCGCGGCGGCGCCGGAACGGCACCTTCTGGCCGCGCGGCTGCTCGCGCCGGACCGCGAGGAGCCGTCCGATCCGGCCGAGTTCCTGCCGGCCGTCCTCATCGACCTGATGCGCGACGTCGGCATGCCCAACGGGATCGGCGCCGTCGGCTACGGCCCGGGCGACGTCGAGGCGCTGGTCGAGGGCACGATGCGGCAGCAGCGCCTGCTCGCGACCGCTCCCCTGCCGGTCACCGAGGACGACGTGGCGGGCGTCTTCACCCGCTCGATCGAGCTGTGGTGACCACCCGCGTCAGGGCGCGTGGCGCGTGGCCAGGATGGATCTCCAGCACCCGCCCGTCCGCCGGCAGCCGGGCGGCGAGCACGGCGGGCGAGCGGCCCACCGCGGGCTCGCACGCGTAGCCGAGCACGGCCGGCAGGCGGCCGGCCGCGGGCTCGCACGCGTGGGCGAACCCGGCGGCCCGGGCCCGCTCCTCGGCGACGGCCACGACCTCCGGCAGCCCTCCCACGGCGGCCCGATCGGGCTCCGCACCCGCTGGTCCACGGGGGTGCGGCGCCCGTTCCGGTTGACCGGTCCAGGGCGCAGGTGTGGACCGGCGCCGCCGGGGCACGGGTACCGGCCGAGGGGCCCGCGAGCCTGGCGGATCGTCGCGGCGGGCCCTTCGGGGACAGGGCCGGACGGCCGTGGCGCGAGGATTCCGGTCGGGAGGTGCGTGGGGATTGCCGCCGGTCACTACCCTGGTCTCACGGGCGGTAAGGTGCGCGGCGGTCGCCGCGAAGGGATGGGTGACGCTGTGACGGTCGACGCCGAGGTGCAGATCACGGACCTCAGGGTCAACGATCACGCCTGCCTGACGTTCGGCGAGCCGGAGGAACTGCTCGACCTGACCGCGGCGTTCGTGCGCGACGGCCTGTCGGGCGGGCTGCGGGTGGTGTGGCTGTCGGAGGAGCCGCAGGAGGCGCTGACCGAGCTGGGCCGCCGCGGGGTCTCCGTGCGCTCCGCCACCACCGCCGGGCGGATGGAGGTGCTGGCCTGCCAGGACGGCCTGCTGTCGGGGCAGGCGTTCGCCGTGGAGCACGCGATGGGCTGGCTGCGCGAGCAGATCCGGCAGACCGCGAGCGAGGGCTACTCCGGGCTGCGCGTGGCGCTGGACATGGGATGGGCGCTGCGGCCGATCAGCGGGATCGACCAGTTGCCGGCGTTCGAGCAGGAGATCGCCACCACGCTGGCCGACACGAGGGTCTCGGTGCTGTGCCAGTACGACCGCGACCGTTTCGACCCGGTCACCCTGGCCTCGGTGTCGCCGTTCCACACCCGCTCGGTGGCCGCCGCGACCTACCACAACTCCCCACTGCTGCGCATATGCCGCCAGTACGCGCCACCCGGCATCAGGCTGGCCGGGCAGATGGACCGCACCGCCGAGGACGCGCTGCGGATGGCGCTGACCGAGGCGATCCGGGGAGAGGGCGACATCACGGTCAACATGGCGGAGCTGGCGTTCATCGACCTGTCCAGCGCCCGCATGATCCTGGACGCGGCGCGCAGCATCGCCCCCGACAGGAAGGTGGACCTGCGGTGCAGCAGGCTCACGGCGTCGAGATTCGTGCTCCTGGGGGCGGGCGGCGTTCCGGGGATCAGTCTGGTGACCGGCCATGGTCGATGACGCGTCCGTGAACACCCCGACGGCCGCCCAGGACGAGCGGCGCCTCATCCTCGACCAGGCGTTCGACGCCGACCTGCTGTACGCGCTGCGCGCCACGCTGGAGGCGCACGCCACGCACGCCGGCATGCCCGACGGCCGGGCCATGGACCTGGTGATCACCGTGCACGAGCTGGCGACCAACGCGGTGGTCCACGGCGCGGGGACGGGCCGGGTGCGGATCTGGCGGACGGGCGACACGCTGCGGTGCGAGATCAGCGACGCGGGCCGGGCCACGCCCCCCGCCGCCGCCCCTGGCACCGTTCCCGAGAACGACGTCGTCGTGGACGCCGCGCGCTGGCCGGTCGAGCACGGCCACGGGCTGTGGATCGCCCGCTTCCTGCCCGACCGGTTCACGATCGGCTCCGGGCCGGAGGGCACCGTCGCCGTCGCCGACTTCGCCCTGCCGCCGGACGGGCACGACGAGCCGTTCGCTCTCACCCGCCACGACCTGGACTCGCACACCGTGCTGGAGCTGTCCGGGGCGCTCGGCGACGAGGCCGCGCAGCAGCTCGCCGTCGTCGTCCGCGAGATCGTCTCCGCGGGCCCCGAGCCGCGGCTGCTGCTCGATCTGGGCCGGGTGACGTTCTGGGACGTGATGGGCATCGCCGCGCTGATCACCGCGCAGCAGCAGGTGGACGGTGCCAAGGCCGGGGCCATGGTGCTGACGGGCCTGACCGCGGACTTCCGGCGCCGCCTGGACGCGCTCAGCCCCGCGCCCCTGACCGTGGCGGGCACGCAGGAGGAGGCCGTGCGCCGGCTCCAGCCGCCCGCCTGATCCTCAGCCGGGAAGGGCCGGTCCCCGGAAGCCGGACCGGCCCCTCGTGGTCGCGCGGACGTCAGCCGAGGCCGTTGCGCATGGCCGTGACCAGCTCGCCGCCGGTGGTGTCGCCGCTGAGCTCCCAGAAGAACGCGCCGCCGAGGCTCTGGTCCTTCGAGTAGCTCATCTTGCCGCCGATGGTGGCCGGCGTGTCGTAGCTCCACCACTGCCCGCCGCAGTAGGCGTACGCGGTGCCGGCGACGGTGCCGGTGGCCGGGCAGCGGGTCTTGAGGACCTTGTAGTCCTCGATGCCCTGCTCGTACGTGCCGGGTGCCGGGCCGGAGGCGGTGCCGCCGGGCGCGGCCTGGGTGACCCCGGTCCAGCCGCGGCCGTAGAAGCCGACGCCGAGCAGCAGCTTGCTCGCGGGGACGCCCTTGGACTTGAGCTTCTGGATGGCGTTGTCGGAGTAGAAGCCGGGGGTGGGGATGCCGGTGTAGGAGGTCAGCGGCGAGTGGGGGGCCGTCGGTCCCTGCGCCGCCCAGGCGCCGAAGAAGTCGTAGGTCATGACGTTGTACCAGTCGACGTACTGGGCTGCGCCGCCGTAGTCGGCCGCGTCGATCTTGCCGCCGGACGTGCCGTCGGCGGTGATCGCGGCGGTGACGAGGTTGCCGGAGCCGAAGCGGGAGCGCAGCGCCGACATCAGGTTCCTGAAGGCGGCGGGGCCGCTGCTGTCGCAGGTGAGGCCGCAGGCGTTCGGGTACTCCCAGTCGATGTCGATGCCGTCGAACACGTCGGCCCAGCGCGGGTCCTCGACGAGCCGGTAGCAGGAGTCGGCGAAGGCCGCGGGGTTGGCGGCGGCCTGGGTGAAGCCGCCCGACCAGGTCCAGCCGCCGAAGGAGAACAGCACCTTGAGGTTCGGGTACTTCTTCTTCAGCTTGCGGAGCTGGTTGAAGCTGCCGCGCAGGGCGCCGGCGTCCCAGGTGTCGGCGACGCCGTCGACGCTCTCGGCGGCGCTGTAGAACCGGTCGTAGTCGGCGTAGCTGTCGCCGATGGCGCACTGGCCGTTCTGCACGTTGCCGAACGCGTAGTTGATGTGGGTGAGCTTGGCGGCCGAGCCGCTGGTGTCGATGTTCTTGACGTGGTAGCCGCGCTGGTAGACGCCCCACTGGACGAAGTAGCCGAGCAGCTTGTCGCCGCCGCCTCCTCCGCCGCCGCTGGTGGTGGCGGTCACGGCGGCGCTGGCCGCCGAGACGTTCCCGGCCGCGTCACGCGCCCGCACCGTGTACGTGTACGACGTGCTCGCACTCAACCCCGAGTCCGTGTACGACGTCCCGGTCACCGTCGAGACCAGGGTGCTCCCCCGGTACACGTCATAACCCGTCACCCCGACGTTGTCCGTCGAGGCGTTCCACGCCAGCGACACACTGCTCGACGTCACCCCCGTCGAACGCAGGTTGCCGGGCACGCTGGGCGCCTGCGTGTCGCCGCCTCCGCCCCCGCTGGTGGTGGCGGTCACGGCCGCGCTCGCCGCCGAGACGTTCCCGGCCGCGTCACGCGCCCGCACCGTGTACGTGTACGACGTGCTCGCGCTCAACCCCGAGTCCGTGTACGACGTCCCGGACACCGTCGAGACCAGGGTGCTCCCCCGGTACACGTCATAACCCGTCACCCCGACGTTGTCCGTCGAGGCGTTCCACGCCAGCGACACACTGCTCGACGTCACCCCCGTCGAACGCAGGTTGCCGGGCACGCTCGGCGCCTGCGTGTCGCCGCCTCCGGTGACGGGCTTCCACAGGGCGGGCACGTTGGGCGGCTCCCAGCCGGTCTGGGAGGTGTGGCCCTGGATGCACTCGTACGTGACGCCGTTGTAGGTGACGCGGGCGCCGGTGGCGTAGGTGACGTTCGGCGCCCAGTCGGCGAGGAAGGCGGCGGCCCGGACGCTGCTCGCGGGGGCGGCCTGGGCGGCGGGCGGGACGGCGACGGCGGCGGTCAGCGGCAGCAGGAACGCCGCCACCCCCGCCAGGACCTTGCTGAGGGGTCTGTGTCTCATGATGCTCCGACATCCGGTGTCTGGGGGTGGGATGGGAGTGTCTCCTCAGGAAACTATTAGGAAAGTTTCCTTTAGATTTAGAGACGACGGTAACCCCTGCCTGGGGCGGCGTCAACAACGGCAGTGCGGACGGAGTCAGGAGAGCCCGACGTAGTTCTCCGCCAGCGTGGTCGCGGCCGCCCGCGAGGAGGTCACGTAGTCCAGGTGCGACACCTGCAGCCGCCGGCCGTAGGCGTCGTCGGAGTCGAAGGTGTGCAGCAGCGTCGTCATCCACCACGAGAAGTGCTGCGCCCGCCACACCCGGCCCAGGCACGCCCGCGAGTAGCCGTCGAGCAGGTCGGCCGAGCCCGTGGCGAAGAACCGGTCGAGCGCCTCGGCGAGCACCCGCACGTCGGCCACCGCCAGGTTGAGCCCCTTGGCCCCGGTGGGCGGCACGATGTGCGCGGCGTCGCCCGCGAGGAAGAGCCGGCCGTACTGCATCGGCTCGGCGACGAAGCCGCGCATGGGCGTGACGGACTTCTCCAGGATCTCGCCGGTGGCCAGCGTGAAGCCGGGCACGGTCTCCAGCCGGGCCCGCAGCTCGGCCCAGACCCGCTCGTCCGGCCATTCCTCCGGCGTGGCGTCCGGCGGCACCTGGAGGTAGAAGCGGCTGATCTCGGGCGTGCGCATGCTGTGCAGGGCGAAGCCGCGCTCGGTGCGGCTGTAGATCAGCTCCTCGGACGACGGGGCGACACGGGCCAGGACGCCGAGCCAGGCGAACGGGTACTCGCGCTCGTGCAGGGTCAGCACGCCCTCGGGCACCGACGGCCGCGACACGCCGTGGAAGCCGTCGCAGCCGGCGATCACGTCGCAGTCGAGCCGGCCGCCGTCGAAGGTCAGGTACGGCTCGCCCTCCAGGTCGTGCAGGGCCACGTCCTCCACCCCGAACCGGATGTCGCCGCCCGCCTCCAGCCGGGCCGCGATCAGGTCCTTGACCACCTCCTGCTGGCCGTACACGGTGATGGCGCGGCCGGGCACCAGCTCCTCGAAGGCGATGCGCCGGCCCCGCCCGTCGTACCTCAGCTCGATGCCGTGGTGCGGCAGGCCCTCACGGCGCAGCCGCTCGCCGACCCCGGCCGCGACGAGGGTGTCCACCGTGCCCTGCTCCAGCACGCCGGCGCGCACCCGCTGCTCGACGTAGGCGCGGCTGCGCCTCTCCAGCACCACGGAGGAGATGCCGCGCAGGTGGAGCAGGTGCGACAGGAGCAGCCCCGCCGGTCCGGCGCCGACGATCCCGACCTGAGTCCGCGTGGGGGAGGAAGTCATGGCCGAAGCATGCCAGAGATCAGCCGTCCCGGGAGAAGCGCTGGAACTCGGCGAGGACGCGGGCCGCCTCCTCCGGGCCGACCGGCGGGCAGGCGTACCCGGCGGCGGCGATGTGCGCGCACAGCTCGGGGTCCGGCCGCAGGTGGTGGACGCGCAGGTAGTAGGTGACCGTGTCGGTCCAGACGTGGACGCCGTCGGTGCGGAAGCTCACCGGCACCACCTGGCCGCGTCCCGGGTCGACGCGGTCCACGTCGAGACCGGTGGTCGCCAGGAAGGGCGTCCCGGCCTCCAGGTAGCGGGCCAGCCGCTCGCGTTCGTGCGCCTCGCTCACGCGGGGATGGCCGGGCTCGAAGTACGGCACCCCGTCCCTGACCCCGTCGAACACCCGCGCGATCTTGATCATCCGTCGCTCCTGGACTTGTAGCGGTCGAGCACGGACGGCTGCCAGTGCGTGATGGCGTACAGGCTGATGAGCTGCTCCTTGTCGATCTCGCGCAGCGGCAGCCCGTCCAGCAGGCGGCGGAACGACTCGGAGTCGTCGCCGTGGTCGCGGTGGTGACCGACCGGTTCGGGCGGGCCCGCGTCGAGATGACCGGCCAGCGTGCCGTCGGCGAGGGCCAGGACGAGCCGCACCTGCGCCTGGATGACGCCGGGCTCCAGCGTCCCGTCGAACATCCGGAACTCGACATGGTCGCCGACCTTCCCGCGCACCTCGGTCATGTTGACGGCCGCCGTGGCGCCGTTGGCCTCGGACAGCGCCCCGAAGTAGTACGGCCGCAGGCCGGGCTTCGGCACGTTGGGCACGCAGTGATTGAACCCCCGGTGCAGGCCCTCCTCGGCGAGCGGGTTCTGCGCCAGCCGGAACAGGATGTCCTGGTTGCCCCGGACGGTGTCGAGGAGCTTGAGGTAGTTGACGACGGTGCGGTAGTCGGGCGTGCCGACGTGGATGTGCCCGCCCACGCTCATCGAGACCTCGCCCCCGTGAGCCCGGATGATCTCCACGACCCGCGCGAGGTTGCGCCAGCTCTCGGGGGTGTCGCGCAGGATCGGGGAGACGACCTCGCCGGCGACGCCGTCGGTGCGCTCGGTCTCGACCCACCAGCCGGTCGCGTCCTCGCCGTAGCCGCGCTCGTGGCCGACGTGGTGGTCGAGGACCCGCCGGTCGCGGCTGAGGCCGGCCTCGTGCAGGGCGCGGGCGATCGCCTCGTTGACGGCGGCGTGCCGCTCCGGCGGCACCCGGGGCAGGCTGTACTCCAGCTCCAGGCCGAACGCCCGGCGGCTCCCGCCGGAGTCGAACAGCAGCGGCAGGACGTCCGCCACGCGCCACCGTGTCTGGAAGATCGCCTGCGCCTGGTCGCGGATCGCGTCGAAGACCGTGGGGGCGTCGGTGTAGCCGAAGTGGTGGACCGGGGCGACCGCTCCCGCCGCGTCGCCCATGGCGTGCCAGCTCAGGTGGTAGAGGTTGTCCAGCATGGACTCGTACCAGTGGAGGCGGCGCGCGTCCTTGAAGGCGGGCCGCAGGGCCGTGATCTCGTCGACCATGGACTCCATCTGGGCGCGGGTGAGCGGGTTGTCGATCCACTCGCCCTCGACGTCCGTGTAGTGGCGGGAGAAGTCGTTCTGGGCGAACTCGGCCCGGTCCTCCGCGAACGAGAAGGACCGGCTCAGGTCGAGCGCCGTCAATCGGCCCTCGCCGTGGCCGTGCCAGTTGGCGTGCCGGCGGTCGGTGTTGGACACCAGCGCGTCCAGCGCGCCGAGCTTCACGCCGGCCTCGCTGTAGAAGTAGCGGTACAGCTCCATCGCGGGGATCTGCTCGGCGGGCGTGCCGTCCACGAACTGCATGTAGACGGCCTCGCGGTTGAACGGGTCGCGGACGATGTGCGGCACGGGAGCGCCGATGGCGCGGCCGACGAGCGAGGCCAGCAGGTCCTTGAGCAACGTCACCTGGCCGTAGTTGTGCAGCTTGCGGACGAGGACCAGGCCGTCGTGGAAGCGGACGAGCTGGACGACGCCGTGCTGGCCGTGGGCGAGGAAGCTGATCCTGTGCCGCCCCAGCTCCAGTCGCGCCTTGAGCTCGGCCTCGTCGATCGGCCCCCTGGGCAGTTCGCGCGCCCGCTCGGGCACCTCCATCGGGACGGCCGGCTGCTCGTGCGGGCGCTCCGGGCGGGCGTGGTGCCAGGTGCCGTCCTCGCGGAAGACGGGGCGGCCGTCGGGGAGGTACTCCGGGACGCCGCCCGTGTGCGGCAGCCGGTCGGCGCCGATGTAGACGTACTTGTCGGCGGCGACGACCTGCCGGCCGGTGATGTCGGCGATCTCCTGGAGGACGGCGTGGTTCTGGCCGACGTCGCACGCGATGAGGCGGATCTTGGCGTCCGGGTCGGCCAGCACCTTCGGGTCGTGGGCGAGCATCGCGCCGACGTCGCGGGCCGACAGCCGCCGGTCGCCGACGAGGAAGCCCTCCCGGTCGGCCTGGATGCCGACGTCCACGACGCCCTCGGTGGGGCGCAGCAGCCGCATGTCGGCGGTCGGCAGGACGTGCCGGCCGGGTTCGCGGTACCAGAGACCCGCGTCGACCTCGACCCGGGACCGGCGGACGATCTCCCGGTGGGCGTCGGTGAGCTCGGGCACGCCGCGCCCGCCCTCGTCGCCGCCCCGGCGGCCGGGATGGCCGGGCCCGCCTGGGTCGCCTGGGTGGTCTGGCCGGCCCGGGTGGCCGCCCTCTGCCGCGCCCTCGTGGGGGCCGGCGCCGGGCGGCTCGGCGTGGCCGGGGCGGTCGGCGGCGCCGAAGTGGTGGGCCACGCCGGCGCCGACCGGCGAGCGGTCCCCGCCCGGCGCGGGCGCCTCCGGCCGCGCGGCGGCTGGGGCGTCCGCCTTCGGCGGGTGCCCCAGCCCGGCCAGCGTCGTCCCGTCCGCCCCGTCGCCCAGCAGGCCCTTACCGGCAAGGCTCTTGTCGGTGACGCCCTTGTCGGTGAAGCTCTTGTCGGTGAACGCCGCCTCCCCCAGGCGGGGCGCCTCCCCCAGGTGCGGCAGGTCGAGACCGGCGCCGCTCTTGAGCGGGACGTGCTCGCCGCGCCCCGCCCGCCCGTCCAGGCCCCCGGCGAAACCCGAGACCAGCGCCTTGGCCAGGCTCTCCGGGGTGAGCTGCCCCGACTCCATGAGCATGGGCACCGAGCCGAGGACCGAGGCGACGGCGCTCTGCGTCGCGACCCCGCCCATGGTGTGGCTGAGCCAGGCGGCGACCCGCTCGCGGCCGGTCATGTCGGCCTTCAGCACCCCGCCGCCGAGCAGCCTGGGGCCGCCCAGCCGGGCGACGCCCGCGCCCAGCGCCACGAAGGCCAGGCCGGTGAGCAGCCCGCCCTCCAGGGCGGCCACCGTCTTGTCCCCGTCCCAGGAGTGCCGCTTGCCCTCGGCGATCTGCCAGACCTGCACCCCGGCGTCCAGGCCGGTCATGGAGGCGATGCTGAGCAGCAGCATCTTCGCCACGATCCGGACGTTCAGCCGGGCCAGACGGCAGGCGGGCCCCTCGAACATCAGGGACCGGCCGCCCGTCAGCGGCGCGAGCGCCCGGGTGCGCAGCAGCACGAAGGCGAGCAGGACGAGGCACAGCGCGATGTACTTCTGCGTGTAGTCGCTGTCGAGGCCGTAGCGCTCCAGCCGGTCGGCGGCGTCCTCGCCGGCGGCCGCCAGCGTCTCCAGGAAGGCGGGGTCCTCGGTGGTGTACCGCTTCCAGTGGCCGCTGAGCGCGTCGGCGGCGGGCCCGCCGGCGTACTGGAGCACGAGCCGCAGCGCCTCGTCGCCGTCGGTGCCCGCCTCACGGCAGAGCCCGGCCGCCGCGCGCAGGGCGCCGGCCTGGGCCAGGCAGTGATCGCCGTCGGTCTGCGGGTAGTCCATGCCGACGACCCAGCCGAGCAACGGCTCGACGATCGGGAAGACCGGGCCGAGCAGCGAACGCAGGTCCACGCGTCAGACCTGGAGGTCCGGCTGGTCGGCCCGCTGGTAGGTGCGGGCGGCCGTGTCGACCTGCTCCTCCAGGTCGTCCATGTTCCGGGCGCCGTGCTCGCAGCCCGTGGCCAGGCCGTCCAGCCGGGCCGCGAAGTCGGCGGCGAACTGCCGGCCGTACTGGTCGTCGCCCCACGGCGCGGCGGCGAGCACGCCGTCCACCAGCCCGCGCGCCTCGCGCAGCCGTTCCGCGGGGGTGCTCCAGCAGGAGCCGGCCCGGCGCATGTGCGCCCAGGCGACGTCGAAGCCCTCGGCCCAGGCGCTCACCGGCGGTCCTCCCTGCCGTGGCGGCCGGAGGCGGGCCGGACCGGCGGGTCCGGCAGCAGCGCGCCCAGGTCGAACGCGCCGCCCGCCGGGTCCTCGGCGTCGAGCCCCTCGGGCATGAGCGGGGCCATGATCTCCTGCGACCGCTCGGCCACCTCGGCCTGGGCCCTGGCGATCTGCTCCTTCACGGCCCGGGCCAGCTCCGTGGGCGACAGCCGGCCGTACACGCGGGGATGGAAGACGATCTCGTCGATCCTGCCCTGAGGGCCGGCCGTGACGGTCACGTCGCCGTCGGAGACCGTCGCCGTGACCTCGCTGAGGCGGGCGTGGGCCTCGTGGACCTCGCGGACCTGCCGGTCGTACTCCTCGACCAGGCTCTCGATGGCGGCCTGCAGGTCATCGTGCATCCGTCGCCCCTTCGTTCGCCATGGTGCAAGTATTGCCGGAAGTGACCGGAGAGGCGGCGATTACACGCCGTTTTATGATCCTTTGTGGTCAGTCGCCGAACTTGTCGATCCGGTCCTTGAACAGGGTGGTGGCGATGGCCGCCCGGTGCGGCTGGCCCTTGAGGAACGCCTGGGCGAACTTCTTGGCCTGCTCGTAGGTGACCTTGCCGGGCATGGGCGGCTCGTTCGGGTTCACCGCCACGTCCACCAGCGCGGGCCCGTCGTGGGCGAGGGCCGCGCCGATCGCGCCCGCGACGTCGCCGGGCTTGGTCACCTTCGCCCCGAAGCCGCCGCACGAGACGGCCCACGCCGAGTAGTCCGGCTCGGGGTCGGGGAAGCGCACCCCGTGCTCGGGGAAGCCGAGCACCATCTGCTCCCACAGGATCTGGCCGAGGGAGTTGTTGTTGTTGATCACCACCTTGACCGGCAGCCCGTGCCGGGCGGCGGTCAGGAACTCGGCCATGAGCATGGCGAAGCCGCCGTCGCCGACGTACGCGATCACCTGCCGGCCGGGGTGCGCGTGCTGCATGGCGATCGCGTACGGCAGGCCGGGCGCCATCGAGGCGAGGTTGCCCGACAGGTAGAACTCCCGCCCGTCGCGGATCGTCCAGTGGCGGGCGGCCCAGGTGGCGATGGTGCCGCTGTCGCAGGTCATGATGGCGTCGCCGGCGGCCAGGTCGTCGAGCACGGACACCACGTACTGCGGCGCGATCGGGTCGCGCTCCGGGTTCTCCAGCGCCTCCATGTCGGAGCGCCAGTCGGCCGTCTTCTTCTGGTACGTGCGCAGGTGGGAGACGTCCTCGCGCGGGTGGAGCAGCGGCAGCAGTGCCCGCAGGGCGTCGCGGGCGTCGCCGACCATGGGCACGTCGGTCGGCATGCGCGCGCCGGCGCGGGCCGGGTCGGCCTCGATCTGCACCACCCGCACCTTCTCCGGCCGGGGCAGGTACTTGGTGTACGGGTAGTTGGTGCCGACCATGAGCAGCGCGTCGGCGTCGTCCATGAGCTCCTCGCTCGGGCGGGTGCCGAGCAGGCCGATGCCGCCGGTCGTGTACGGCGAGTCGTCCGGGACGACGGCCTTGCCGGGCAGCGTCTTGACCACGGGCGCGCCGAGCGCGGCGGCGACGGCCAGCACCTCCTCGCGGGCGTGCAGCGCGCCCGCGCCGACCAGCAGGGCGGGCCGTTCGGCGGCGTTGAGCACCTCTGCCGCCGCCTCCAGGTGCTCCTGCCGCGGCACCCCTGGCGGCCGCAGGTACGCCGCGGTGGACTGCGGCGCGCGGACCGGCCCGACGTGCGCGAACGGCGCCTCCCCCGCCTCGGCCACCTGGACGTCGTTGGGGATCGTGAGGTGGGCGACGCCGCGCCGGGCGTAGGCGGTGCGCACCGCGAGGTCCACCACGGCCGGGAGCTGCTCCGGGTTGGTGACCATCATGTTGTACTCGGCGACGTCCTCGAAGACCCGGTCGAGGTGGACCTCCTGCTGGTAGCCGGTGCCGAGCACGGCGGTCTCCTGCATGCCGGTGATGGCGAGCACGGGCGCGTGGTCGAGCTTGGCGTCGTACAGGCCGTTGAGCAGGTGGATGCCGCCGGGCCCCGACGTGGCCAGGCACACGCCGATCCTCCCGGTGGCCTTGGCGTAGCCGGTGGCCATGAACGCCGCGGCCTCCTCGTGGTGGACGAGGACGAAGCGGACCTTGTCGCGATGGCGGCGCAGCCCCTCCATGATGCCGTTGATGCCGTCGCCGGGCATGCCGAAGACGGTGTCGACGCCCCACTCGACGAGCCGTTCGATCAGGGATTCCGATGCGATGCGAGCCATGGCCGCGCCCCTACCCGGATCCGGGCGGAGCAGACGCCTCGCCCGCGCTCCGGCGGGTCGCTCCCGTCGCGATTTGGACTCGTTATGCCGGGGCCTCTTGCTGGGCTTTCTCCGGTTTCTGTACGGTCCTTTCGTTGCTGCTTAACAAGTTGTTCAGTCCAGCCGGCCGAGGGGTTCGATGAGCGAGTCGGAGACGGCGCGCCTGGGCGCCCGGGTCCGCGCGTACCGCACCATGCGGCGGATGACCGTGCGCGGGCTCGCCGGCGAGGCGGGCGCCAGCGCCAGCTTCATCAGCCAGCTCGAACGCGGCCAGGCCGGCGCGAGCGTCGGCATGCTGCGCCGGATCGCGCTGGCCCTCGGCGTCACCGTGGCCGACCTGTTCAGCGAGGACGACGAGGTGGGACACCGGGTCGTGCCCCGCTCCGGGCGTCCCGAGCTGCCCGCCGGGCCGGGCGCGCGCAAGTACCTCATCTCCCAGCGGCCGCTGCGCAACCTGGAGATGTACGCCGGGGAGTTCGACCCGGGCGCCTCCACCGGGGCCGAGCCGTACACGCACGGCGACTCGCAGGAGATCCTGCTCGTGATCCGCGGCGAGGTCACGCTCTGGCTCGGCCCGCCCGGCGAGGCCGCCCGGCACGTCCTCGGCCCCGGCGACAGCGTGGAGTACCGCACCTCGCTCCCCCACCGCGTGGCCAACGAGGGCGAGAGCACCGCCGAGGTCCTGTGGGTGGTGAGCCCGCCCACACCGGCCACCTGACCCCTCGTCGGCCCGCATGTCCGGCCACGACGGGGAAGGGAGAACATGAACCTGCACCACCGGAGCGCCCGCGCCATCTCGCGCCACCGCTCCGGGCCGCCCGCCCGGCGCCCCGCCGGGAGCGGCCGAAGAGGAAAGCGGGACACCAACCGAAACCACCCACACGACCGAAAGAACCAGGAGACCAGAGTGACCCGCTGTTCCACCCTTCCGTCCCGGGCCGAGGGGCGGCGCGCCGGCGCCGTGAGCGCGCCGTGAAGGCCGGCGTGCCGCTGACCGCCGACTTCGCCAACGGCGGCGTGTCCTTCTGGTTCCGCCAGGCCGGCCTGCCCCCGCGGCGCGCCGCCCTGCCGGGCGACCGCGACTACGACGTGGCGATCGTCGGCGGCGGCTACACCGGCCTGTGGACCGCGTACTACCTGAAGAAGGCCGACCCCGGGCTGCGCGTGGCGGTGCTGGAGAAAGAGTTCGCCGGGTTCGGCGCGTCGGGGCGCAACGGCGGCTGGCTGTCGGCCGAGTTCGCCGGGTCGCGCAAGCGGCACGCCAAGGCGCGCGGCCGGCAGGCCATGATCGACCTGCAGCGCGAGATGTTCCGCACGGTGGACGAGGTCATCGAGGTGACCCGCGCCGAGGGCATCGACGCCGACATCCACAAGGGCGGCGTCATGCACGTCGCCACCAACCCGGCGCAGCGTCGGCGGCTGCGCGCCGAGACCGCCGAGCTGCGCGCCTGGGGATACGGGGAGGACGACGTCCGGCCGCTCGACCGCGACGAGCAGCGGGAACGGCTCCAGGTCGCCGGCACGCTGGAGGCCACCTACTCGCCCCACTGCGCCCGCATCCAGCCGGCCAAGCTCGCCCTCGGCCTGGCCAGGACCGTGGCGGAGCTCGGCGTGGACGTCTTCGAGGGCACGACCGTCACCGCGATCCTGCCCCGCCGCGGCGCCGGGCGGGCCGCCGCGGTCACCACCCGGGGCACGGTCCAGGCCGACTACGTCATCCGCGCCACCGAGGGCTTCACCGCCAGCATCGCCGGCCAGCACCGGCAGTGGCTGCCGATGAACAGCTCCATGATCGTGACCGAGCCGCTGCCGGCCGAGGTGTGGAAGCACATCGGCTGGTCGGGCAGCGAACTGCTGGGCGACCTCGCCCACGCCTACATCTACGCCCAGCGCACCGCCGACGACCGGATCGCCATCGGCGGGCGCGGCGTGCCCTACCGGTACGGCTCGCGCACCGACCAGCGCGGCGCCACCCAGGCGTCCACGGTGGCGCTGCTGTGGCGGATGCTGGTCAAGCTGTTCCCGGCCGCGGCCGACGCCCGGGTGCAGCACGCCTGGTGCGGGGTGCTGGGGGTGCCGCGCGACTGGTGCTCGACCGTCCACCTCGACCACGCGACGGGGCTCGGCTGGGCCGGCGGTTACGTGGGCAGCGGCGTGACCACGACGAACCTGGCCGGCCGTACGCTGCGCGACCTGGTGCTGCGGCGCGAGACGGAGCTGACGGCGCTGCCGTGGGTCGGGCGTCAGGTGCGGCAGTGGGAGCCGGAGCCGCTGCGGTGGACGGGGGTGCAGCTCATCTACGCGCTGTACCGGGCGGCGGACCGCCACGAGAACGACAGGGGCACGACGACCTCGGCCTACGCGCGGCTCGCGGATCTGATCTCGGGCCGCTGACCGCCGGAGCCCTGCTCCGCGCCGGGCTCCGGGCCGGGGGCGCGCGCACCCTCGCCCGGAGCCGCTTGCCGAAGGGCCGGTGACGGCTCCCCGTCCTGACGGCCACCGGCGTGGCCCGCGACGCCGTCCTCGGCTGACCGGAACGCCGCCACGTAGGCCACCAGGACACAGCCGAACACCGGAAGCCAGGCCAGCCGCGCCCCCACCCAGGCGACGGAGCCCGGCACCGTGTGCAGCCCGGCCAACGGACGGCCCGCGAGCAGGCCCAGCCCGGTGACCGCGATCATGGCCGTCTGGTGCCAGAGGTAGACGGTCATCGCCGACAGGTTGACGAGCGCCACGACAGCCCAGGCGACGGGACGGCTCAGCACCCTCCGTAAGGGCTGGAGCAGCAGCAGGGCGGCCCCGCTCTGGGCGAGTCCGAAGGTCACGGCCGCGAGGGTCGGCGGGGACTGGTTGGAGACGCGGGCGCCCGGCACCCCGACCATGGAGGCCGGGTAACCCGCCCGCAGCACGAGCACGGCGGTGACGGCGGCCCCGCCGAGCAGCAGCGCCCACCCGGCGCGCCGCCCCGGCACCCGGCCGCCGGCCCAGGAGGCGCCCAGGCAGTACGGCACCAGCCACCCGGCGGCCACGTTCACCCAGCCGACCCAGGCCGGCCCGTCCAGTCCGAACCTGACCAGATCGGCCCCGGCGACGACCGCCAACGGCCATACGGGAGACAGCCTGACGGCCACCGGCGTGGCCGCCGTCAGCACGGCGAACACCAGCAGGAACCACAGCGGCGACCACACCAGCTTGGCCAGGGCCCGTACCGTCGCGACGTCGACCCCGGAGGCGAGCATCACGACCGCCGCCGCGCCCCACACGACCGCCAGAGGGGCGAGCGGCCCGCACAGCCGCGCCATCCGGCGGCGCAGCCAGCGCCCGTACGAATCCCCGCGAGCGCGGGCGGAGGCGAGACTCCCGGCGGCCGTCCACCCGCCGACCAGGAAGAACAGGGCCATCGTCTGGAAGATCCAGGAGACGGGCGCGAGCCAGGGCATGTGCCGCAACGGGCTGGTGACGCGCAGGGCCCCGCTGTCGGCGACCAGCGCGGTGACCAGCCAGTGCCCGAGCACCACGCCGAGGATCGCGAAGGCACGCAGCGCGTCGACGCCCCGGTCCCTGTCCGGAGGGGTTTCGGCGGTGATCCGCCGCGCCATCCCGGAGAGCCGACGTCCGGAGACGACCCCGCCCACCCGAACATGGAGCCGGAGATGGGAGGCGAGCCGGCCCCCGTGTGCGGCAGGGGTCGCCGTGGCGAGGCGTCGCTCCCACCAGGTGGGCCGGCGTCCGGAAGTGAGCGCGCCCGCGCGAGCGGTGGCGGTGGTCGTGGCGACGACGCGCCGCACCTGGTCAGGCACCATCCACCGCCCGGAGGGGAGCCCTGCCGGAGACGAGGCGGGCGATGGTGCGCAGCGAGAGGGAGCCGGCTCTCAGGTAGTCGCTGTGGCCGCCGTCGCCGGCCGGGAAGACCCGGGCGCCGAACGCCGGGGACACCGGATCGGTCCCGAGCCCGAACGTCGCGAAGGGCAGGCGGATGCGGGCGTGCGGGACATGGGCGATCCAGTCCCGGGCGCCGCGCCCGGCCCAGACCTCCGCCCGGGTACGCAGTTCGGCGGCGTCGTCCACGGCCGCGCCGGGAGCGCCGGCGAACACGATGGCGGAGACGTCCAGCCCGGGGGCGGCCCGGCCGCAGACCGCCGCGCCGTACGAGTGGCACAGCAGGGAGATCCGCGCGCCCGGCGTGGCCGCGCGCAGCTCCCGCACGAACGTCCGCAGGTCACGCGCCCCCGTCTCGGCGAGCTCGGGCGTCAACGCCCCGAGACTGGTGGTGGCGGGCGTCCGATAGCCGAGCCACGCGATGACGGCGGATCGTTCCCCGAGTTCGGCGTGCAGCCTCAGGGCGCCGCCGTGCAGGTGGCCGTACTTGTCGAGATTGGTGTCGGAGCCGGGGACGACGATCGCGATCCGCCGGGCCGTGGCGAGGTCGCCGAAGACCTCGGCGGCACGGCCTCCGTCACGCCCGTCGAAGAACAGGAACCGGCGGCCGGGGACCGCCATCTCGCGCAGCCTCGCGGCCCGCCACAGGTCATCGCGCCGCCCGGCCAGACGCTCGGCGGCCAGCACGCCCTCGCGGGCGACGGCGTACCGTGCGTCCAGATCCTGCGGAAGGGCTCGTAGCGGGGCGATGGAGGCGGGAACAGGCGCCGGAACGGCCTGCGGCCGCGCCGCGGCCGACACCGGTCCGGCCACGGAGGCGGCGACGACCAGGTTGAGCACGGCTCCGCGCAGCCGAACCGCCGGGGACCCGACCCCAAGGAGACGGGCGCTGCCGGACACCGCCGGCGACCGAGACAGCCGGGGAGCGGACGACCGTGGTGAGGAGTACCGCTGCCGAGGCGCGCTGGACGGGGTCCCTGACGAACGCGACTCAACGAGCGGTGGCCCCTCAGCCGGCTGACCGTCATGGGACGGACCGTCATGGGGTTGACCGTCATGGGGCGGATCCAGCGGCGGTCCGCCGATCGGCCGGGCACATTCCAGGTAGGGCTCGCAGGTGTGGTTCACCTCACCGACGGTGACGGAGACCGCGTATGCGCCACATCGGACCACCGACGGCACTTGCCCTGACCCCTGTAGACCCAGGTCGTACGACCCTGGTCCGATGCCCGCCCCCCAGCCCCGCCGTTACGATCTGCACATGCAGGTCACACCCCCGCCACTGCTCAAGCGCGTGCCCCCCGGCGCCTGGGCGGCATTGGCGTGGTGCGCGGGCTTGGCGTTCACGTTCCTCATGCGGATCAGACTGCCCGGCGAGTGGGAGCCGGCCCTGCTCCCCGGCGCGTTGCTGTACCAGGTCGACGGGCTGACGTTCCTGGCGGTGGCCACCGGTATGACCCTGGCGGCCTGCCGGCTGCTGACCCGCCGCCCGCTGGTCGCGCTGGGGCTGATGCTGGCCTCTTCCGTGATCGCGTGCGTCCCCCTGGGGGTGGGCGAGATCCCGTTCGCGCAGTATCTGGCGGTCGACGTCGCGCTGTACGTCATCGCGGCCGCCCGGTCACGGCGTACGGCGAGGGCGGCCCTGTTCTGGGCGCTCGCCCTGCTCGGCGGCTACCTCACCACGAGGACGCTGTTCGGCTGGCCCGTCGGCACCTCGGCGGAGCTGGCCGTGGCCATGGGGGCGGTCATCGCGTGGCTGATCGGCCGCTCGTCGCACCAGGCCCGCGAGCACGCCGAAGCCCTGACCGCCCGGGCGGCGGCCCAGGCGGTCACGGACGAGCGACTGCGCATCTCCCGCGACCTGCACGACACGGTCGCGCACAGCATGGGCGTCATCGCCCTGCAGGCCGGGGCGGCGCGGCGGGTCATCGACACCCAGCCGGCGCGTGCCCGTGAGGCGCTGGCGGAGATCGAGGCCGTCGGCCGGGAGACGTTGTCGGGGCTGCGCCGCATGGTCGGCACCCTCCGGCAGCCGGAGGCGTACGACTCGACGCAGGCGGCCGTGGGCGTCCCGAGCGGCCACCCGCAATCGACGCCGCACGGCGCAGCGGCACCGTCCCGGATCCGAGTCCCTGGCGTCATCGCGAGGATCATGACTGACCGCCTGGCGATGACGCCCACACACGACCAGGCCTCTGCCCGCCCGACACGGCGCGTCTTCGGCGACGCGTCACCGCCCCAGTCATCGCCGCCGTCATCGCCACTGCTCAGCCTGCTTGAGCGACCGACATCCGCTCTTCATCTGGCGAACCGGAGCCAGACGGACGACTCGGGCGGCGTCCAACCGGTGTCCAGCCTGCTGAGCACCCCAACGGCGGCACCAGGCGCGGCCGACGCGCACCTCGACCCCGGCTCGGCAACCTCGATTCCCGGGTGCGGCGCCGCCGTCCGGGGTCCTGTGCCTGATCTCCCTCCGGGGAGCCGAGAGCGAAGGCCCGCTCCTCCACGCCCTCACCTGATGACAGCCGACCGTGAAGAGGACGGACGACTCTCGCCCGGGCTGGCGAACCTCGATCGGCTGGCGGCGACGACCACCCAAGCCGGGGTCCGCGTCGATGTGCGCCGGCTGGGGAAGCCACGACCGCTCCGCGCCGACCTCGACGTCTCCGCCTACCGCGTCATCCAGGAGGCGGTGACGAACGTGGTCCGCCACGCGGCCGTCGACTCATGTCAGGTGTCGGTCGAGTACCACCAGGACGCGCTCTCGATCGAGATCCTGAACGACGGCCCGATCCGCAGCCTCGCGGGCGAAGGCGGCTTCCGGACAGCCGACGACCCCACCCCCATGGAGCCCTCCACGCCGACGAACGACCGCACCCCCGCAGAGGCCCCCACACCAACGGACGACCGCACCCCCGCAGAGTCCCTCACACCAATGGACGACCCCGCCCCCGCGAAGCCCCCTGCACCGACAAACGGCCGCACCCGAGACGGCGGCCACGTCAAAGGGGACAGCCTCGCCGAAGGGAGCTGCCATGCGTTCACCAGGGGCAGCGCGCACGCGAGCGGGAGTGCCGACCCCGCCGGTGAGAGTGGCCACGGGAGCAGCGGCGCCCACAGGGGCAAGGGTGACGGGTTCGGGTTGACGGGGATGCGCGAGCGCGTCCATCTGCTCGACGGAGAGTTCTTCGCCGGGCCGCGTCCGCAGGGCGGGTTCCGGGTGGCGGTGCGCCTGCCTCTCCCGGCGGGAGCATGATGACGGACGGCGCGCTCGGCGCGCCCGCCGACCGGCCGCTCGTCCGCGTCGTCCTGGCCGACGATCAGCCGCTGATCCGCGCCGCCCTGCGCATGGTCCTCACCGACGCCCCCGACCTGGAGCTCGTCGGCGAGGCGGGCACCGGCTCGGACGCGGTGAGGCTGGCCGAGAGCCTGCGGCCCGACGTCGTGGTGATGGACATCCGCATGCCCGGCATGGACGGCATCGACGCCACCCGGCTGATCACCGCCGGGCCGAGCGGGGCGCAGGTCGTCGTGCTGACCACGTTCGACGACGACGATTACGTGTACGGCGCCCTGCGGGCGGGCGCGTCCGGCTTCCTCGTCAAGGACATGGCCCTGGACGACATCCTGGCGGCGATCCGGGTGGTCGCCGCCGGCGACGCGCTCATCGCGCCGAGCGTCACCCGGCGGCTCATCGAGGCGTTCACCCGCCACCCGGAACCCGCGCCTGAACCCGCCCCCGCACCCGCTCCCGCTCCGCGCACGCTGGACGGCATCACCGGCCGCGAGCATGAGGTGCTGGCCCTCGTCGCCCGTGGCCTGTCCAACACCGAGATCGCCGCCGAGCTGGTCATCAGCGTGGCCACCGTCAAGGCGTACGTGACCCGCCTGCTGACCAAGCTCGACGCCCGCGACCGCGTCCAGCTCGTCATCATCGCCTACGACGCCGGCCTGGCATCCGGCTCACGATAGGACACCACTCTCCAGACAACGCGCGCCCGCCGTCAGCCGCTCCTCGCCGCGGACCGTCCGGCGCTTTTCACCGTAGACGTCCGACAAGCATCGCCGTGGAACGTTCGGCAAGCATCGCCGCAGCACTACCGGCGAGTCGAGAGCGGCCGGGCGTCCTCAGTGGCGGGGGCTCACTGGCACTTCCCCTGCAGCCAGGTCTTGAACTGGGGCGTGAAGTCGGTGGCCACCCGCTTGGCGCCGCTCTGGAGGGCCGTCTTCCACGCGTTCTCGTTGAGCCGCCACGACGGGGGCGGCTCCTCCCAGTCGGTGACCTCCGGCCAGACGGGCCCGCCGCTCAGCACCCGGGACATGCCCGCCGCGCTGACCCGGCTCCGCAGCTCGGCGGTGATGCCGCTGTCGTGCGAGTACAGGATGATCTCCTGCGACCGGAAGGACTCCTTGACCGGGTCGAGCACCTCGGCCCAGGCCCGCGCCTTGATCGAGGCGTTGGGGCTGAGCAGCGACTGCTTGGCCTCCGGCTTGATCTCGACCAGTCCGACCATGCCCGCGCTTCTCATCGAGCCCAGCCACTCGCGGAAGGTGTAGACGGTCTCACCCGGGAACAGGCCCCGGTTGATCGTCCGGCCCTTGAGCGCGGTGTCGCCGACCGCCCACCAGATGTCGGTGATGTTCATCTTCGGGCCGGTCAGGCCCCATGTGGAGGTGTTGTGCCACATGACGGCCTTGGTGCCGTCCTTGGTGAGCTGCAGGTCCGCCTCGACTCCGGACGCGCCCCACGCCTTGTAGCGGCGGATGGCCGTGGGGTTGTTGGGCTGACGCACCTGGTCCCGCTCCCACGCGTTGGGCCCGGTGGGGTAGCCGCCGTGCCCGAAGATCTGCGGGCACGCGGGGAGCGCCGAGGGGGCGGAGGCGAGGGGCGGGGAGGCGAGTAACGAGGCCAGCATCAGCGTGGCGAGGGGGACTGCCAAGACTCACACCTTTCGATCTTGTCGTGCCCTCGCACTCTCCCACATCACGGGCATCGCTCGGTGTGTTCTCGTCCTCGCCCGACCCGCTGACCGCCCGGCGCGGCGTCAGTGCCAGGGGTCGTAGTCGACCTCCAGCGGCTCCTGCGGCGGGCGTTCGGACTCCGGGACGTGCTGGAGGTTGACGCGCACCCGGTACCACACGCTGCTGCGCCCCCGCATGCCGTCGACCAGCACGTCGGCGGGCTCCAGCCGGGCGGCGGCCCCCGGGTGGCGGGCCTTCCACCGCTCGAAGCCCGCCAGGGCCTCGTCCTTGTGCTGGGCCTTGGCGATCTCAATGACCGGGACGACCTGGCGCCGGCGGCCGGTGCCCTTGGGCGGCTTGGGGGCGGGCCCCAGCGACTCGGCCAGTTCGAGCAGCCCGTCGAGCGTGCCGGGGTGGTCGTCGATGCCGGCCCACGGGTCGCCCCGCTCGGCCAGCCGCTCCGGGACGGTGTCGATCGTAAACAGCTCGGGCCGGCAGCCCGGTACCTCGTCCCAGGTCAGCGGCGTGGACACGCGGGCGTCGGGCACGGCGCGGACCGAGTAGGCGGAGGCGACGGTGCGGTCGTAGGCGTTCTGGTTGAAGTCGACGAACACGCCGTGGCGTTCCTCCTTCCACCAGCGGCTCGTGGCCACCTCGGGCGCCCGCCGCTCGACCTCGCGCGCCACCGCCTCGGCGGCCTTGCGCACCTCGGCGAACGTCCATCGCGGCTCGATGCGGGTGTAGACGTGGAAGCCCCGCGAACCTGACGTCTTGGGCCAGGCGGTCAGCCCGTGGTCGGCCAGCACCTCCCGCGCCACCGTCGCGGTCGCCAGCACGTCGTCCCACGCGACCCCGGGCACCGGGTCGAGGTCGATGCGCAGCTCGTCGGGGTGGGCGAGGTCGCCCGCGCGGACGGGGTGCGGGTTGAGGTCGACGCAGCCGAGGTTGACGACCCAGAGGAGCTGGGCCAGGTCGTTGACCACGACCTCCTCGGCGCTGAGCCCGGACCGGTAGCGCAGTTCGGCCACCTCGACCCACGGCGGCCGCTTGGCCGGGACCCGCTTCTGGAAGAACGCCTCCTCCTCGATGCCGCGCACGTAGCGCTTGAGGATCATGGGCCGGCCGGCCACCCCGCGCAGCGCGCCCTCGGACACGGCCTGGTAGTAGCGCACCAGGTCGAGCTTGGTGTGGCCGGTCCGCGGGAAGATCACCTTGTCAGGGCTCGTGATGGGCACCCGCCGCCCGGCGACCTCGATGTCAGGCATGGGCCCAACCCTACGCAACGCCTCCGACAATCCCCCGGACCAGCGCGAAGGCGGAGTCGGGACCCGGCGTGGGGGTCAGAAGCGGCCGTGACGGCCCTCGCCGGAGGCGAAGCGGGCCGCCCCGGCCGCCGCGTCCGGCAGCGAGAGGAGCCCGTGGCGCAGCTCGTTCGTGATCGCCTCGGGCTCCGTCATGCCCTCCTGCTCCAGCAGCGACATCCGGTCGCCGCGCAGGCACGCCTGCGGGAAGCCGGCCAGCTCGCGGGCCAGCGCCTCGGCGTGCGAGCGCGCGCCTCCGGTGGGCACGACGCGGTTGGCCAGCCCCATCTCGTACGCCTCCCGGGCCCCGACCGGCCGCCCCGTGAGGATCAGGTCCATGGCCCGGGAGGCGCCGACGAGGCGTGGCAGGCGTACGGTGCCGCCGTCGATCAGCGGCACGCCCCAGCGGCGGCAGAACACGCCGAACACCGCGTCCTCCTCCACCACCCGCAGGTCGCACCAGAGCGCGAGCTCCAGCCCGCCCGCCACGGCGTGCCCGGCGACGGCGGCGACGACCGGCTTGGACAGGCGCATCCGGGTCGGGCCCATCGGCCCGTCGCCCTCCTCGCCGACGTGGTTGTCCACGGCCTTCAGGTCGGCGCCGGCGCAGAACGTGCCGCCCTCGCCCCACAGCACGGCGACGGACGCGTCGGAGGCGTCGAACTCCCGGAACGCGTCGGCGAGCGCCCCTGCGGTCCTGCGGTCCACCGCGTTGCGCGCCTCGGGACGGCTGAGCACGACGGTCGTGACGGGCCCGTCGCGTTCGATCCGTACGGTCATGTCCACCTCCGCGAACCTCGGCCGGGGCCGGGAGTCCCCAGCATCCCCGCGGCCCGCCGCACGCACAAGCCCACCCCGGTCCCGCGCGCCCGGCCACGCCCCCACAGGCCGCGCGCCCGGAGGCCGCGGCAAAAGGACGCGCGCCGGAAGATCACGCACTGGAAGACTGGACCGGTGGCGGAAGAGGAGGCGAGCATGACGATCACGGTGCTGACCGGCGCGGGCATCTCCACGGCGTCCGGCATCCCCGACTACCGGGGGCCCAACGGCCTGTGGAAGACCGAACCCGACCATCTGCGGCTCGTCAGCATCGGCCCCTACCTGGACGATCCCGACGTGCGGCGCCGTTCGTGGGAGTTCCGGCGCGCCAGCCCCGCCTGGACGGCCGAGCCGAACGCCGCCCATCTGGCGCTGGCCCGGCTGGAGCAGGAGGGGCGGCTCGACCGGCTGATCACGCAGAATGTCGACGGCCTGCACCAGAAGGCCGGCTCGCGGGCGGTGCTGGAGCTGCACGGCAACATGTTCGGGGTGGTGTGCCTCGGCTGCGGCGCCCGTTCCACCCTGCGCGAGGCGCTGGACCGGATCGACGCGGGCGAGCCAGACCCCGCGTGCGCCGGGTGCGGGGGCGTCCTCAAGACCACGACGGTCATGTTCGGCGAGGTGCTGCCGGAGGAGACGCTCGCGGAGGCGGTCCGGGCGGCGCAGCGGTGCTCCGTCTTCGTCGTCGTCGGCACCTCGTTGCAGGTGCAGCCCGCCGCGACGCTGGCCGGGCTGGCGGCGGAGGCCGGGGCCCGGCTCGTGATCGTCAACGGCGAGCCGACCCCGTACGACGACCAGGCCGACGAGGTGATCCGCGATCCGATCAGCGAGGCGGTCCCCCGCCTGCTGTCCACTTTGTGAGGCTCGGCGGGGGCGCTGTGGGCCGGTTTGTGGGGATCGGCGGGGGCGCCGTGGGCCGGTCACAGGGTGACGGCCCCCTCCAGGAGGTCGCCGAAGCGGTCCAGGTCCTCGGCCGGGCGGTCGAGGCCGCGCAGCGGGCCGTGGTCGGCGAGGTGGGCCTCGGCGTAGAGCCGGGCCACCAGCGCCTTGCGGTCCGTGCCCAGCTCCCGCTGCTCCCAGCCCGCCTGCTCCAGCAGCAGCGCCGCCGCGTAGACGTCGGCCATGAGCTGGGCCAGCGGGTACAGCCGGGCCTCGGCCACCTCCGGGTCGAGGCCGGACCAGACGGTGATCGCCTTGCGCAGGTCGCCGATCCGGGCCCGGACCAGGTCGCCGGAGCCCTCGGGGGCCTGGGCGACGGCCGCCTCCAGCCGGTCCAGGAACGGCTCGTGGGCGTTCTCCCGGAGCATGGCGCGGCGGACGTCGAGGCAGAGGATGTTGTCCCCGCCCTCCCAGATCGGGTTGACCTGGGCGTCGCGCAGGAGGCGGGCGACCGGCCACTGCTCGATGTAGCCGTTGCCGCCGTGGATCTCGACGGCGTCGCTGGCCGCCGTCAGGCCGAGGCGGGTGGCGCGCAGCTTGACCAGGGCGGGCGCGAGGCGGAGCCGGGGACCGACGTGGCCGTCGAAGACGAGCGCCTGGACGGCCTCGACCTCGACGATCAGCTCCGCCAGCTTGCGGCGCATGAGCGGCTGGTCGATGAGCCGGCGGCCGAACGCCTCGCGGGCGCGGGCGTAGCAGATCGACTCGACGAGGGCGCGGCGGGCCACGCCGAGTCCCATCATGGCCACGCCCAGGCGGGAGGCGTTGGTCAGCTTCATCATGGTGCCGAGGCCCGAGGCGCCCGCGCCCGGGGAGCCCGCGCCGGGGGCCCCGGCCAGCAGGAACGCCTCGGCGTCGGCGAACTCCACCTCGGCCGACGCCACCGACCGCGTGCCCAGCTTGTCCTTGAGCCGCCTGATCCGCACCCCGTTGCGTGAGCCGTCCCGCCGCTCCCAGAGCACGAGGAACGGCGCGACGGTATCCCCGTCGCCGGTCGCGGCGCGGGCGAGCACGACGAACGCCGACCCGTTGGCGTTGGAGGCGAACCACTTGAGCCCGGTCAGCCGCCACGCCTCGCCGGCGGAGGACGGATCGGGCACGGCCGTGGCCTCCAGCGCCGCCAGGTCGGAGCCGCCGGTCCGCTCCGTCAGCATCTGGGCGGCCTCGCCGGAGTAGAAGCCGTGGGCGAAGATGGCCCGGACCCGGTCGCGAACGTCGGCGGGCGCGTACCGCTCGGCCAGCGAGACGACCATGTCGCCGCCGGTGCCGAGGGCGCAGCCCATGCCGATGTCGGCCTGGTCGAGCAGGTACGTCCAGGCGGCGGCGAGCGCCGCCGGGTCGGCGCCGTGGGCGCGGGCCTGCTCGGCAAAGGCCGGTGAGGTGAGGTTGTCGGCCATGAGGGCGTCGCGGGCGGCGTGGAAGGAGGGCGGCATGACGACCTGGCTGACGTCCCTGCCCCACTTGTCGTACTTCTCCAGCCGGGGCGGGTTGCGGTCGGTCTCCTCCGCCCACGCCGCGACGGGGCCGCCCATGAGCGCGCCGAGCCGGTCCAGGTGCGGCTCGGCCCAGGCCAGGCCGTCGTCGCCGAGGTGCCGCCGCATGAGCAGCCGCAGCGTCGGGTCGCAGGTCCACCAGTTGCGGCCCGCGGCGCCCTGGTAGTGCTCGGTCGCGTAGCGGTCGCTGCCGTCGAACGGTTCGATGAGATAGCGCTGCCCCATGCCCGGAGTGTTACATATACTCGACACGCGATGGAAGACCGTAATGACGGCAAGGCGCTGAGCGCGCGCTCCGCCGTGCTCAGCGCGCTGCTCGGCAGCCACCCGCCGAGCCTGCCCGCCCGCCACCTGGTACGGGTCGGCGGGCTGTTCGGCATCGCCAAGGGCACCGTGCGGGTGGCGCTGTCCCGCATGGTCGCCGCCGGCGACCTCCTCCAGGAGGACGGCCGCTACCGGCTGTCGGAGCGGCTGGTCGAGCGGCAGGCGCGCCAGGACGAGAGCCGCGACCCGCACCTCCGGGCGTGGGACGGCTCGTGGGAGATCGCCGTCGTCACCGCCGAGCGGCGCGCGCCCGCCGACCGGGCCGCGCTGCGCCACGCGATGACGGCGCTGCGGATGGCCGAGCTGCGCGAGGGCACCTGGATGCGCCCGGCCAACCTGCTGCGCCCCTGGCCCGAGACCGTCACCGCGCAGTGCACGCTCATCGACGGCCGGCCGCGCACCGACCCCACTCCCCTGCTGTGGGACCTCGACGGCTGGGCCGCCGAGGCGCGCGAGCTGGAACGGCGGCTGGAGCGGGCCGAGGGGCTGGCGGAGGGCTTCCTCGTGTCGGCGGCCGTGCTGCGCCACCTGCTGGCCGACCCGCTGCTGCCCGCGGAGCTGCTGCCCGACGGATGGCCGGGACGCGAGCTGCGTGACCGCTACGACGCCTTCGACCGCCGCTACCGCGAGGTGCTCCAGCGCCACCTCACGAGCCCGGCCGGTCCGTGAGCGTCGGAGCGGCATCCGGCCGGTCCGTGAGCGTCAGAGCGGGACGCCGAAGACGATCCTCTTGTTCCGGAACTCGGTGACCGACCACACCTGCTTGCCCCGCACGCTCAGGTCCTCGGGCCCGATCGGCAGGGACCGGGTGGTGAGCCGGCCGTCGCGGTACACGAGCAGCTTGCCGTTGGTGCTCGCGTCGGCGGCCTGGCTCAGGTACCACGCCCCGCCGCTCGACACCGCCCCCTGGATCTTCGGGTGGCCGAGGACGAACGCGTCGCGCGGCGTGCCGCCCAGGTCCGGGCCGAGGTCCCAGCGGACCACACGGCCGCCGGGCCCGTTCTCGTCGTACTCACCGCTGATCAGCGTGTGCGGCGAGGTGCCGCGGTCGATCGAGACGAACGAGAAGAGCGGCCCGGGCTGCGCGACGCGCCAGAAGTCGCACTGCGGGATGACGTACCGGTAGCCGAACGCGTGGAAGCGCCCGTCGCGCCGCCCCACCTGCGTGGGGTCGCCGAGGTCGCTCTGCGCGCTGCGCAGGTCGAGCACGTGACGCATGTCGAAGACGCGCAGCCCCCGGGTGGTGTCGGCCACGTAGAGCAGGTCGCCGTGCCAGGCCACCCCGCCCGCGTGGATGTTGATCGGGGCGTACGAGCCGTCGGTACGGGGCTCGACCAGCAGCGCGTGCTGGTACTTGAGCGTCTGCGGGCTGAGGAAGGTCAGCCTGACGCCGCGTTCCAGCACCGGCGGCGCGGGCTTGAAGTACCAGGTCACGGCGAGCACGGGGGCACCGGCCGAGCCGGAGTCCTCGCCGCAGGTCAGGCCCTGCGGGTACCAGTCGACCGTGTCCTGGTCCTTGGCGTCGAAGGCGTACCACTCGGCCGGGCGGGGCTGCATCGCACCGAGCGCCGCCGCCGCTCCCCTGCGGCTGCCCGTGCGGTTGGCGTGGGCGAGTACCGTCGCCGGCGTGACCGCGCCGATCTCCCCCGAGAGCTTCGCGGCCGCCTCGGCCAGCGTGCCGGTCGCCCGCCGTAACGTGTACGGCGTCGCGTCCGCCGGAACCATCCCCGTGCCCGCCATGTGATCCTCTCCCCGTTCCGTCCGATGTGATCAGTTTGACGGGCAGAGCGCCGGGATTGTTGCGTCTATCGCCACATATGCACGGGAAGCCCCGACAGCGCGTTCTCGCGGTACTCGCGGACGAGCCGCCCGCGGTCGCCGCCGAGCCGTTCCAGCGCCTCCCGCTGCCAGGCCGAGCCG
This sequence comes from Nonomuraea roseoviolacea subsp. carminata, assembly GCF_024172185.1. Classification (GTDB taxonomy): domain Bacteria; phylum Actinomycetota; class Actinomycetes; order Streptosporangiales; family Streptosporangiaceae; genus Nonomuraea; species Nonomuraea roseoviolacea. The sequence goes on along the minus strand of NZ_JAMZEC010000001.1, from coordinate 7,050,338 downwards.
GTGCGGCGCAGCCGGGTCCGCTGCTCGATGACGCCGAGCGCCGCGTCGACGTCGTCCGGCACCACCCCGGCGGCCAGCAGCGCCGCGCGCGCGTCCGGCAGCAGGCTGAGCACGAGGTCGGCCGCGTCCAGCTCGCCGTCCCTGCCCGGCCAGGACAGTTTCGCGTCCAGGCCGTTCATGGCCGCCCGGTAGAAGTTCTGGTACGTCTCGGCGAAGCGGTAACCGGTCAGGTCACGCTCGGCCTCGGCGAGCGTGAGCCCGATGAGGAAGGCCGCGTTGGCCGTCATGTCGGCGCACGACGGCCCGGCGGGCAGGGCGCGCATCTCGACCCGCAGGTGGCCGCCGTCGGCAGGGTCGTAGACGGGCCGGTTCCACTGCCAGACCGTGCCCTGGTGCAGCCGCAGCTCGGGCACGTCCAGCGGGTCGTCGCTGTCGCGCAGCTCCGGCATGATCGGAGCGTAGTCGCGGACGTACCTCTCGAACAGCTCGTACGCCCCCTCACGCACCCAGTCCGACCCGAACGTGACACGGCCGTCGCGGCGCTCGCGGCGCTCGATGTCGCGGTCGTCGACCGCCTCCTCCATGAGCGGGATCCGGGTCTCCTCCCACAGCCGCCGGCCGAGGAACGACGGAGAGTTGCCGCAGACCGCGAGCACCGGCCCGATCGCGAGCTGGGCGGCGTTGAACACCCGGGCGAACCGCTCGGGCGGGGTGCGCAGGTGCACCTGCCAGGAGGTGTTGGCCGCCTCCAGGAGCACGTCCGACACCGCCAGCTCCAGCTCGTCGATCTTGACGAGGAACGGTTCCAGCCGCAGCCGGCGAAAGCCCCGGCTCATGGCCCGGTACCGCTTCTGGTCACTCATCGCCTCCCGGGTGAAGTCGTCGGTGCCGAGCGTGGGCAGGATGCCGATCGGCACCGCCCCCGCGCCCGGCCCCGCGGCCCCGGCCGCCGCGTCCACCTTGGCCAGCGCCTCCTGCACCTCACCGCCGAGGCCCTCGAAGGGCCGGCCCGCCAGCGGCAGCGGCGTGAGGTTGACCTCCAGGTTGTAGCGGCCCAGCTCCAGCACCACGCGCGGGTCGCCGAGCACGCGCAGCGTCTCCTCGTTGCGCGGCAGCGGCCGGCCGTTCCCGTCGATCAGGACCAGCTCCAGCTCCGCGCCGATGGTCGTGGGGCCCGCGCCGAATCCCGGCCGGTCCAGCAGCCCCCGCAGCGTGCCGAGCTGTTCCTGGAGCCGCTCGCCGAACGCGGTGTACTCGGCCTCGGTGAAGCGCTCCTTGTCCAGATCCTGTCCCATGCCCCCCTTACTGTCCGGACGGAGGGCCGCCACACCTACCAGCTCAGAGGGCCGTCCTCCGTCAGGAAGGCGCCGGTCGGGCCGTCGGCGCCGAGCGTGGCCAGGCGCACCGCGATCACCGCGCCCTGCTCGGGCGTGCGGAAGCCGGTGTGGCCGTTGAGGTCGGTCGCGCAGTAGCCGGGGCTGCACGCGTTCACCTTGATCGGGGTGTCGCGCAGTTCCTTGGCGTACGAGGCGGTCACCATGTTCAGCGCGGTCTTGGAGGAGTTGTAGGCCAGGAGGTTGTTCTCGTAGAACGGGGTGCCCGGGTCGAGGGCCAGGGCGATCGAGCCCAGCTCGCTCGACAGGTTCACGATCCGGCCGACCTCCGACCGGCGCAGCAGCGGCAGCATGGCGTTGGTCACCGTGACCACGCCGAAGACGTTCGTCTCGTACACCTCGCGCAGCGCCGCCGCCGTGGTGGCGCTGGGGTTCGGCTCGGGCGGCCAGCCGCCGGCGATCGCGGCGTTGTTGACGAGGACGTCCAGCCTGCCGTGATCCCGCTCGATCTGCTTGGCCGCGGCCTGCACGCTCTCCTCGTCGGTCACGTCGAGCCGCACGTACGGCTGGCCGAGCCGCTCGGCGGCGGCCCGCCCGCGCTCCTCGTCGCGCGCCCCGACGATCGCGGTGACGCCGCGCTCGGCGAGCTGGCGCGCGATCTCGAAGCCGATTCCCTTGTTGGCGCCCGTGATGAGGGCTGTGGTCGTCATGCCTCCACCGTCGCGGTGCGCCGCGTGGGGCGGGAGAGACCTCCCGAGGCTGGGATCGGCGGTACCACCCACGCCGACCACCCGGCAGGGATGATGGAGGCATGGACCGTGACCAGCTCGCCGAGTTCCTCCGCTCCCGCCGCGCCCGCCTCACTCCCCGCGAGGCCGGCCTGCCGGCCGGGGAGCGCCGCCGCACGCCGGGCCTGCGGCGGCAGGAGGTCGCCCAGCTCGCCGGCATGTCGGTCGACTACTACATCCGGCTGGAGCAGGGCCGCGGCCCGCACCCGTCGCGGCAGGTGCTGAACGCGCTGGCCCGCGCGCTCATGCTCAGCCAGGACGAGCGCGCGCACCTGTTCCACCTGGCCGGGCAGGCGCTGGAGCAGCCGGGCGCCGCCGGCCGGCGCAGGGGCGACGTGCCGGCGAGCATCCTGCACCTGATCCACTTCCTGGAGGAGGCGCCGGCGTTCGTGCTCGACGCCAAGTACGACTTCCTCGCCTGGAACCCGCTGGCGAAGGCCGTCATGCAGGGCCTCGACGGCACGGGACCGCAGCCGCCCAACGCCATCCGCTGGGTCTTCGGCGCGCCCGACCTCGCCGACCACCTCGCCGACGAGGAGAAGAGCCGGTTCGCCCGCGCCGCCGTCGCCGACCTGCGCGCCGCCGCAGGCCGCTACCCCGGCGACGCCGGGATCCGCGCGCTGGTCGCCGAGATGCTCGCGCTCAGCCCGGAGTTCGCCGCGCTGTGGGACCGGCACGAGGTGGCGGTGCGCCGCGAGCAGCGCAAGATGATCCACCATCCGCTCGTGGGCGACATCGACGCGACCTGCCAGGTGCTGCCCGTGCCCGACCGCGACGACCTGCGCCTGGTCATCTACACCACCGAGCCCGGCTCGCCCTCGCACCAGGCCCTGCGCGAGCTGCGTCAGCTCACGGTCGGGTGAGAGCCTTGCGTGAGCCGCGTCACCTGACCCTAAGCTCATGAGATGCGAGCCGTTGCGTTTGACCTGTTCGGCGGAGAGCTCGACCTCCGCGACCTGCCCGACCCCACCCCCGCACCGCACGGCGCGGTGATCCGCGTCCACGCCACCGGCCTCTGCCGCAGCGACTGGCACGGCTGGCAGGGCCACGACCCCGACATCCGGGCCCTGCCGCACGTGCCCGGCCACGAGCTCGCGGGCGTGGTGGAGGCGGTCGGCTCCGAGGTGCGCGGGTGGCTGCCGGGCGCGCGGGTGACCGTCCCGTTCGTGTGCGCCTGCGGCACCTGTACGGCCTGCGCCGCCGGCGAGCAGCAGGTGTGCGAACGGCAGACGCAGCCGGGCTTCACCCACTGGGGCTCCTTCGCCGAGTACGTGGCCGTCGACCACGCCGACGTCAACCTCATCGCCCTGCCCGAGGAGATGGCCTACACCACGGCCGCCGGGCTCGGCTGCCGCTTCGCCACCGCGTTCCGCGCCGTCGCCCACGTGGGCGAGGTGCGGCCGGGCGAGTGGGTGGCCGTCCACGGCTGCGGCGGCGTGGGGCTGTCCGCGGTGATGATCGCCTCGGCGGCGGGCGCCCGGGTGGTGGCCGTCGACATCAGCGCCGACGCGCTGCATCTGGCCGAGCGGGCGGGCGCGACGCATTTCGTGGACGGGTCGGCGGGCGACGCGGGCGCGCAGGTGCGCGAGCTGACGCGGGGCGGCGCGCACGTGTCGATCGACGCGTTGGGCAGCCCGCGCACGTGCGCCGCCTCCGTCGAGAGCCTGCGCCGCCGCGGCCGGCACGTGCAGGTGGGGCTGCTGCCCGGGGAGACGACACCGGTGCCGATGGGCCGGGTCATCGCCCAGGAGCTGCGGCTGCTGGGCAGCCACGGGATGGCGGCGCACGCCTACCCGCCGATGCTGGAGATGATCCGGGCCGGCATCCTGCACCCGGACCAGCTCGTCACGCGGACGATCGGGCTGGCCGACACGGGCAAGGCGCTGGCCTCGATCGGCTCGGTGCCGGGCGTGACGATGATCGTCCCCGGCGCCTAGGCGTCCTCCAGGGGCACCCGCAGCGTGGCGAGCACCGTGGCCAGCATGCCGTACTGGGCGATGAGCATGACCAGCTCGATCCGCTGCGTCTCGTCGTAGCGCTCGCACAGGGCGGCCCAGGTGGCGTCGCTCAGGTCGCCGTCGGCGTGCAGCTCGTCAGCGGTCCGCAGCACCAGCAGGTCGCCGGGCGGCCAGTCCGCGTCGTCGCGCCGCACGGCGTCGATCTCCTGGTCGGTCAGGCCGGCCGCGCGGCCGATGCGCGTGTGGTGGGCCCACTCGTAGGCGCTGCCGTGGCGGTGCGCGGTGCGCAGGATGGCCAGCTCGCGCTCGCGTGCGGGCAGCGTGCCGTCGTACAGCAGGACGCTGCCGAAGCCCAGCCAGGCGCGGTAGAGCTTGGGGTGGCGGCCGAGCGTGGTGAAGACGTTCTGGGGGTTGGCCCGCTGGAAGTCGTCCCACTGCTCGGGCGGGAGGGGGCGCACGCGAGGTTCCATGGGCGCCAGCATCCCTCATCACGGACGCGAAGCGGTCGACATCCGACTTTACGCAAGGGTTTACTTTCCGGTGTGATCAATTACAGTCGTCCCGGAGCGCGAACCGACGCCTGACCGGGAGGTCCGTCAGCGTGGACGCTGAGGATCACGGAATACGCCTGCTCGGACCGGTGGAGTTGCGATGGGCGGGAACGCCGGTCCCGCTGCCCAGGCGGCAGCAGCGGCTGCTGCTCGGCGTGCTGGCCCTGTCGCCCAACCGGATCGTGCCGGTCCACCGGCTGCTCGAACTCCTCTGGCCCGACCGTCCGCCGGAGGGCGGCCGCCGCCAGGTCCAGGTCCTGGTCTCGCGGCTGCGCGGCCTGCTCGGGCGGGCAGGCGCGGGAGGCGAGGCGGCCGTGCTCGCCACCGGCTCCGGGTACGGCCTGCGCGTCGATCCCCTGGCGGTCGACGCGCACCGGTTCGGCGCGCTGGCCGAGCGGGCCCGCGCCAGCGGCGACGACGAGGAGAAGGCCGCCCTGCTGCGGCAGGCACTCGACCTGTGGCGCGGCCCGGCGCTGGACGAGGCCGCCACCGGCGCGGCCCGCGACACGCTCTGCGTGGGGCTGGAGGAGGCGCGGCGGGTCGTCCTGGAGGAGCACATCGAGGCGTCGCTGCGGCTCGGCCGGCACCGGCAGGTGCTGAGCACGCTGGCCGGGGAGGTGGCGGCCGACCCCGTACGGGAGCGGCTGGTCGCCCTGCTGATGCTCGCGCTGTACCGGTCGGGGCGCGTCGCCGAGGCGCTCGACGCGTACGAACGGCTGCGCGAGCGGCTGGCCGACGACCTCGGCCTCGACCCCGGCCCCGAGGTGGCGCGGCTGCGCCAGGACATCCTGTGCGCCGATCCCGCGCTGGACGAGCCCGGGCCCGGCGGGCCCGCGCGGCGGGCGCCGCTGACCGGCCGCTCCGGCGACCTCGAAGGCGAGGGGATGGTGCTGCTCGGGCTCGGCCGCATGCGCTTCGCCCAGGACCGCTTCGCCGAGTCCGCCGCCGCCTACGCCGAGGCGCTGCGCTGTTTCGAGCGGATCGGCGACCGGCGGCACCGGGCCGCGGCCCTGTCCGGTCTCGGCACCGTGCGCGCCGAGGCGGGCCGGTTCGAGCCGGCCGAGACCGCCCTCCAGGAGGCCGCCGCGCTGTTCGCCCGGCTCGGCGACCTGGCCGGGCGGGCGCACGCCGCGTACATGCTGGGCTTCCTGTGCCGCGAACGGGGCGACGACGACGCGGCGCTGTCGCTGCTGGACGAGGCCCTGGCCACGTTCCAGCGGATCGACGACCGGCGCGGCGAGGCGCTGCTCCAGCGCAGCATCGGGCTGGTGCACCGGGGCCGCGGCGAGTACGCGGCGGCGGCGGACCGCTCCCGGGCCGCCCGGCGGCTGTTCGCCGGTCTGGGGGACGCCCACGGCGCCGGCTACGCCGACCAGGCCCTCGCCAAGATCCACATCCGCCGGGGCGACCTGGCGCTGGCCGAGCCGGGGCTGCGCACCGGCCTGCGGGTGTGCTCGCGGCTGGGCGACCGGTTCGGCCGGGGTCTGATCCTGCGCACGATCGGCGAGCTGCGCATCGCCCAGGACGACCCTTCGGGAGCCGGGCGCGCGCTCACCGATGCCCTGGCCGTGTGGGACGAGCTGGAGCTGCCGCTGTGGCGGGCGCGGACGCTGACCGTCCTCGCCCGCCTGGAGACCGGCGGCACGGCGTCCGCGGCCCTCCGGGAGGCGGCGGAGATCTTCCTCCAGGCGGGCAGCCGCGAGGCCGCCGACCTCGATGGCAAGCCGGTCACCGCCGCCGACCTCGGTGGCAACCCCGTGGCAACAGCCCTCGAATAGCGTTCGGCCCGCAAGATCCATCCCATCTCCGGGCCTCCTGAGGAGGGCTGCGTGAAGCGATTAGGTGTCGTCACGGCGGTCATGGGGCTGACCATCCCGCTGCTGACCGCGTTCCCCGCGCAGGCGAACGCCTCCGTCACCGAGACGGACCCACCGGCCGACGTCCAGTCGATCGGCCCCGGCCAGTACTTCTCCGACATCACCACGTTCGAGATCACCGAGAGCGACGTGCCCGAGGGCGAGGTGGGCCGCCGGCACAGCGTGGCCGCCGTGGACGGCGCGCTCGCCCAGCTCAAGGCGGTGCCGGCGTCCCGGACAGACCTGGCCGTCTTCGGGCCGGGCTGGCAGGCCGAGTTCCTCGGCGGGTCCACCAGCAGGAAACTCCAGGTCCAGAGCGGCTCCATCGTCGTCACGGAGCTCGACGGCGGGGGCTCGACGAGCTTCGCGCTCAAGAGCAGCGCGGACTTCCCCGGGGGCGGCGGAGTCCGCAAGTACGAGGCCGAGGACGGCTCCAAGATCACCGAGACGTCGCGCTGGGACGCGGCGGCAGGAGCCCTGCGCACCACGATCAGCGAGACGATCCCCATGGATCCGGACGCGGTGGAGGAGGGCGACGACGGGTTCACGAACGGGAGCGGTGAACCGGTCGACCCCGCCGACCTGACCCAGACCTACACCTGGGAGAAGGCGGGCACCGCCCAGGACGACCCGTGGCGGGTCACCGCGCTCGGGAGCAGGGCCGACGGCACGTCGTCGGTCGCCTACGACGCGCAGGGCCGGGTGGCCACCGTCACCGAGCCCGCGGCCGGCGAGCAGCCGCAGACCGTGCTCACCTTCCAGTACGCCACCACGACCACCGCCACCGGCACCGCCACCGGCGACTACGCGGGGCGGCTGAAGCAGATCACGCTGGCCGCCGGCTCCGGCGCGCCCGAGACGGTCGCCAGCTATGCCTACGACTCCGGCGGCCTGCTGCGCGGCATGGGCGACCCGCGCCTGGACGCCTCGCAGCGGGCGAGCTACGCCTACGACGGCACCGGGCGGCTGACGACCGTCAACTCCCGCCTCCACGGCGACTGGCAGCTCACGTTCACCGGCGACTCCGCGGCCCCCGCGGCGACCGCCACCTCCACCACCCGGCGGCCCGACACCTCGTCGGGGACGCCGCCGGCGCTGAGCGGGCCCGCCATCCCCGACGCCGGCGCCACGGGGCCGCCTCCGGGCGACTTCCCCGGCGGTGACGTCACCGGGCCGCTGGCCTACCCGTCGTACTGCTACGCCGCCGTGCACTGGCTGTGGTACAGCCGCAGCGGCTGCGCAGCCTGGGCGGCGCACTACGGCTGGCACTACCCGTACTGGAAGCAGCTCCCCACCGGCTACTGGGTGGTCGGCATCAACTACGACCACTGCACCAGCTCGCCGGACCGGCCGAGCCGCTTCAAGTTCGACTTCCGCTCTGCCTGCGACATGCACGACTACGGCTACGGCCTGATCGGCAACACGTACAAGGGCTACCGGTACTACCTCGACCGCAACCGCAAGTCGGATGTGGACAACCTGTTCTACATCACCCTGCGGGACTGGACGTGTCCCGCGTACAAGGGGACGTGGTTCAAGCAGAAGAAGTCCACCATCTGCAAGCGGTGGGCCTGGATCTACCGGCAGGGCGTCCGCAAGGGCAACCCGAAGAACGGCGCCAACAAGACGTAACCCGGCAGGTCACCGATGGACCCGGATGGCGAGGTCGAGCGCCCCCTCCTCGCCATCCGCTCCCCCTCGGCCCCCAGCTCATGGCAGGAGACGATGACCTGGATCGGCGACCGGATCCGCGCCCGCGAGCACGGACGGCGGGCCGCCTGGGTGGCCGGCTCGTACCTCGTGGTGGTCGCGACGACCGCAGCCGCCACCGAGTACGTCTCCCTGACCCGGGGCGCGCCGATCGGGCCCGGGCTCGCCCTCACGGTCGTCACGCTCCCGGCCTCGCTCGTCCCCAACGCCCTGGTGTGGGCCGGTCCGCTGGACGGCGTGCTGGACGGCGACGCCCTGACGGCGGCGGAGGCGGGCTGCGGCCTGCTCCAGGCGTGGACGTTGTGGCTGCTCCTGCGCGGCCCCCGCCGCGCCCTCTGAAGACAGGACCTCTGAGACAGGACCCCTGAAGCCGCGACCTCTACAGCCGCGACCTTGGAAGAGGCGCCGCTTCACGACCGACGCAACGACTCCGAGCGGAGATCGTCATGATTCCACGCCCGCTTCGCCGCGCCCTCGCCATGGCCGCGCTCCTGGCCCTCCCGGCGGCCCTGCCCATCCCCGCGAGCGCGGCCACCGCCCCGCGCGTCGAGCCCGCCGCCGTCCAGGCCGGCCCCCGGGTCGAGCCGGAGCTGGCGCGGAAGCTGTCCGCCGGCGCCCGGCTCAGGGTCAACGTGGTGACGCGCTCACGCGCCGACCTGGCCGCCGCCGCCGGGACCGTGGGCTCCGGGCAGGTGCTCCAGACGTTGTCCCGCTCGCCGGTCGTCACCCTCCGCGCCGACCAGGCCGCGCTGGACCGGCTGAAGGCGCAGCCCGGCGTGGTCAGCGTGTCCGAGGACACGCCCGTGCCGCCGGTGCTCGCCCAGAGCATCCCGCTCATCGGCGCCGACCGCACCCGCGCGGCCGGGCTCACCGGCGAGGGGTACGCCGTCGCCGTCCTCGACACCGGCGTCGCCACCCACCACCCGTTCCTGGGCGGGCGCGTCACCGCCGAGGCGTGCTTCTCCCCCGTCGACGCAGACTACTCGGCCACCAGCCTCTGCCCGGGCGGCGCCGCCACGCAGGAGGGCGCAGGCTCGGCGGACTCCGAGCTCGGCCCGTGCGCGGACCCCGCCCTGGACTGCTCCCACGGCACCCACGTGGCCGGGATCGTCGCCGGCGACGGGGTGGGCGTGAGCGGCGCCCCCGCCGACGGCGGCGTCGCCCCGGAGGCCGGGATCGTCGCCATCCAGGTCTTCAGCCGGTTCGACTCGGAGGACTACTGCGGCGCGGGCGCGGCTCCCTGCGTCCTGAGCTTCACCAGCGCCCAGCTCGCCGGCCTGGAGAAGGCGCGGGAGATGAGCGACGACGGCGTCCCGATCGTCGCGGCCAACCTCAGTCTGGGCGGTGGCCGGTACACCGCGGCCTGCGACGACGACCCGCGCAAGCCCGCCATCGACGACCTGCTGGCCGCGGGGGTGACCACGGTCGTCGCCGCGGGCAACAACGGGTACGCGGACGCGGTCAGCGCCCCCGCGTGCGTCTCCTCGGCGTTCACCGTGGGCAGCACCACCGACCAGGACGCGGTGTCCGGCTTCAGCAACCGGGGGCCGCTGCTGGACGTGTTCGCGCCCGGCTCGGACATCGTCTCGTCCGTGCCCGGCGGCGGGTGGGAGTCGATGAGCGGCACGTCCATGGCCGCGCCGCACGTCGCCGGGGCGATCGCCGTGCTGAGCCAGGCGTTCCCCGACGCGTCCGCCGCGGCGCTCCAGACCATGATCACCAGCACCGGCAGGAGCATCACGTCGTCCGGGGTCGTCAAGCCGCGCCTCCAGCTCGACGACGCGGCCCTGGGCACCACCCCGCGGCCCGGCCCCGACCAGTACTTCACCGCCCGCGGCCGGATCCTGGACAACGTCCAGATCAGCGCGAACTCCACCATGACCGTGCAGGTCTCGGGCGCCGCCGGGCTGCCCGCCCAGGGGCTCGCCGCCGCCGCGCTCAATCTCAGCGCCAAGGGCGACTGGTTCAACTCCGGCTCGCTGGTCCTCTACCCGTCCGGCGAGGCCGAGCCCGAGCTGCCCACGCTCTTCTACGACGCCGCCCGCCACGCCTCCACCCTGGTGATCGCGAAGGTCGGCGCGGACGGGAAGGTCAAGATCGAGAACCGGAGCGCCCAGGCGGTCCGCGTCTACCTCGACGTCCACGGCTACACCCTCGACCACGCCGCCGCGGCCATCGGCGGCACCCACGTCGCGATCGCCCCGGCCCGCGCCGCCGACCGCACCGTCGTCCCGGCGTGGGGCAACGTCGAGCTGGCGACGTCCGCCATGACCGGGGTCCCGGCGTCGGGCGTGGACGCGGTCGCCCTGTCGGTGACCTCGAAGAGCACCTCGACCGGCACGCTGCGGGTCTACGCCACCGGGGACCCGTACCCGGTGGACGCCAACAGCGACTACCCGGCCAACGTCCCCACCCAGTTCTTCACCGTCGTCAGGCCCGGCACCGGCGGGAAGATCAACATTCACAACCTGGGCTCGGCCGCGGCGGAGGTCACCGTCGACGTGACCGGGTACTACACCTCCGCCCAGCGGGGCTCGACGGTCAAGGCGATCCGTCCCGCGGCCGTCGCCTCGAACGTGGCCGTCCCGGCGGGCGGCACGTACCTGCTGCGGCCGGGCGGCGTCGCGGACGTGCCGTCCTCCGGCGTCAGCGCGGTGGGCCTCGCCGTCGCCGCGAAGGGCGGCGCGAACGGGCTCGTCACGGTCGTGCCCCAGACCGGTTCGACGGCCGTGCGGGCGGTGGCGTACGCGGCGGGCAAGGACACCTCCGGGTTCGCGACGGCCGCGCTCCGGCCGGACGGGACGATCGTGCTGAAGAACGAGGGCACGTCGCAGGTGTCGCTCTCGGTCACCGTGTACGCCTACTTCAGCGGACGATGATCACTGTCCGCGAAGAAATGCCGAAATTTCCGGTGCTCTAGCATGCTTCCGCCGTAACTGGGCAGAGACTCGCGGTGACGGCGCCCTGACACCCCGCGCGCGGGGGTCAGGGCTGCCTTCAGAACCGGAAAGGTCTTGCTGGCCGACCGCGAGGACAAACGTTGATCCGAACGTTGCTGGCTGAGGACATGCATCTGGTACGCGGCGCGATCGTGGCCCTGCTGGCCTACGAGGAGGACATCGAGATCGTCGCCGAGGTCGACCGGGGGGACAGGATCGTCCCCGCCGCCCGCTCCTCCGGGGCCGACGTGGCCGTCATCGACGTCTCCCTGCCCGGCAAGGACGGCCTGGAGGCGGCCGGGGAGCTGCACGAGGAGCTGCCGCACTGCGGCGTCCTCATCCTGACCGGCGTCGGCACGCCCGGCCTGCTGCGGCGGGCGCTGGACGTGCACGTGCGCGGCTTCATGGCCAAGGACGCGCCGCCGCACCAGCTCGCCGACGCCATCCGCCGGGTGGCCGCCGGCGAGCGGGTCATCGACTCCGAGCTGGCCATCGCCGCGATGAGACCGCTGGAGCCCCCGCTGACGCCCCGGGAGCTCGACGTGATCGGTGCGGCGGCCGAGGGCGCCCCGGTGGCGGAGATCGCGGCCTCGCTGTTCCTGTCGGAGGGAACGGTCCGCAACTACCTGCACCGCACCACCTCCAAGCTCGGCGCCCGCAGCCGCATCGACGCGATCCGCATCGCCCGCGAGTCCGGCTGGATCTGACCCTTCCGGCTCAGTCGGTCGTCGGAGTGAGGCCGGTGTGGGCGGCGGCGAAGGCGAGGACGTCGGCGGCGAGCGCGACCGAGCGGCTGACCGCGCGGGCGCCGTGGCCGACGTCGGGGTCGTGGCGCAGCAGCACCGGCCCCTCCCCCGTCGTCGCCGCCTGGAGGGCCGCGCACATCTTGCGGGCGTGCATCGGGTCCACCCGCGAGTCGCCGCCCGAGACCGTGAAGAGCGTCGCCGGGTACGCGACCCCCTCGCGGACGTGGTGGTAGGGCGAGTAGCCGAGCAGCCAGGCGAGCTGCTCCGGGTCGGCGGCCGTGCCGTACTCCGTCGCCCAGGAGGCGCCGAGGCCGGAGCGTTCGTAGCGGACCATGTCGAGCAGCCCGGCCGAGCAGATGACGGCGGCGAACAGGTCGGGGCGGCGGGTCAGGGCGGCGCCGACGAGCAGGCCGCCGTTCGACTCGCCCCAGGCCGCCAGGCGGCCCGGCTCCGTCCAGCCGTCGGCGACCAGCTTCTCGGCGGCGGCCTCGAAGTCGGCGAAGACGTTCTGCTTGCGGCCCAGCATGCCGTCGCGGTGCCAGGACTCCCCCTCCTCGCCGCCCCCGCGCAGCTGCGCCACGGCGAGGACGCCGCCCGCCTCCACCCAGGCGCGCGAGTCGGCGGCGTACGCGGGCGTGAGCGGCACCCCGAACCCGCCGTACCCGGTGAGGATCGCCGGCCGCGGCCCGTCACGGCCGGGCAGGGCGGAGACCACCATGCGCACGCGCGTGCCGTCGGCGGAGGTGTACTCGACGTGCCGGCTCTCCACCTCCGTGAACGGCACGTGCCCGGGCGCGGTCGCCCAGCGGGTCGCGGCGCCGTCGCGGGCGTCGTAGCGCCACACCTCGGCGGGGGTCACGGCGTCGGTGTAGCCGAACCACGCCTCGTGGCCGCCGTCCGGACGCGCGGTCAGGGCGGTGACGGTGCCGCTGCCCGGCAGGGGCACCTCCGCCAGCCGCTCCCCCGTGGCCGCGTCGTGGACGCCGATCTCGCCGACGGCGTGGCGGGTGCGGGCGACGAGCAGCCGGTCGCCGTCCAGGACGGTGAACGCGCCCAGCACCGCCGCCCCGTCCTCCGGGATCAGCTCCTTCCACGCCGACGGTTCCGCCGGGTCGGCGACGCAGAGCCTGCGGCGCGGGGCGTCCTGGTCGGTCAGGACGTAGAGGCGGCCGTCGGGGCCGACGGCCGCCTCGGTGCGGGCGTCCCGCTCGCGTCCCGCTTCGTGGACGGGGCGCGGGTCGAGCCGGGCGGGGTCGCCGGCGGACAGGTCGGCCAGCCAGGCGCCGTTGCCCGCCCGGGTGCCCGCGGTGATGGTCAGCCACCGGCCGTCGCCGCTGGTCTGCAGCCCGTACGCGACGGCGCCCCGCGTGAACACCTCCACGTCGGCCGGGTCGCCGAGGCGGTGCAGGTAGACGCCGCGGCGGAAGCGGACGTAGTAGAAGGCGTCGCCGCCGGGCAGCCACGCGACCGGCGAGTAGCGGCAGCCGCCGATCGGGCCGTCCACCGGCCGGCCGGTGTCCAGGTCGAGGACGAGCAGGTCGGCGCGCTCGTCGCCGCGCCGGGACACCTGGTAGGCGAGCAGGCGGCCGTCGTGGTCCGGCTGCCAGCCGTCGAGCGTGGTCAGGCCCGACGGGTCGAGCGCCGACGGGTCGAGGACCGGCACGCCGTCGAGGTGCAGCACCGGGTGCTCCTGCCCCGCGGACTGGGCCAGGTGGAAGCGGCGCCCGCCGCGCCACAGCGGCGGCGTGACCAGGCCGGCGGCGCTCAGCTCCATCAGGCGCGCCTCGAACCGGTCGCGCAGCGGCAGCGCGGCGGCGTGCTCGCGCCACAGCCGGTCCTGGGCCTGCTGCCAGGCGCGGGTTCCGGAGGTGGCGGGGTCCTCCAGCCAGCGGTACGGGTCGGCGACCTCGTGGCCGTGGAGGTGGTCGATGTGCGGCAGACGCGGCGCGTCCGGATATTTCATGAAACGGGCTCCGGTTGCCAGTGGCCGACCAGGTCGGCGTACAGGGGGGCGGTGCGGACGAGCTCGTCGTGCGTGCCGGTGCGCACGTCCGGCCCGTCCATGAGCAGGACGCGGCCGGCGCGCCGCGCGGAGGTGATGCGGTGCGCGACCACGACGAGCGTGCCGCCGCGCCGGGCGAAGGCCCGCTCCACCCGCGCCTCGGCGGCCGGGTCGAGGCAGGACGTGGCCTCGTCGAGGACGACGAGGCGGGCGGGCGACAGGTAGGCGCGGACGAGGGCGACGAGCTGACGCCGCCCGGCGGACAGGGCGGCGGGGTCGAGCGGCGCGTCGTACCCGCCGGCCGCCTCCACCAGGTCCTCCGCCCCGAGCGCCGCCACGGCCCGGCCCAGATCCTCTTCCGGGACTCCTTCCGGCGCCAGGTACGTGAGGTTGTCGCGGAGGGTGCCGCGGAAGACGTACGCCTCCTGGGGGATGAGGACCCGGGCGGACGGGTCCGCGCACGCGGCCGGGACCCCGCCGATCAGCGCCTCCCCCGCGCCGGGCCGCAGCAGGCCGCTGACGAGGGCCGCCAGCGTGGACTTGCCCGCCCCGCTGGGCCCGACCACCGCCAGGTGCTCCCCTTCCGGGACGCGCAGGTCGAGGTCCGCCACGACCGGCCGCGCGTGCGGCCCGTACGCGAACGTGACCCCGCTCAGCCGGACCTCCGCGCCCGCGGGCCGCAGCCGCGGGACCGGCGGTTCCTCGTCCGCTCCCGAGGCGGCGATGCGGTCCAGCGTCGCCGCCAGCCGCACGCCGCTGACGCCGAGGCCCTGCACGAGCCCGCCGAGCGCGGGCGCGAGCGACTGGGTGACGTACGCCAGCGCGCCCACCACGACGCCCGCGCCGGCCCCGCCGCGCAGCAGCCACGGCGTCCCGGCGAGGAGCAGCAGGACGGGCAGCCACCCGCCCACGGCCAGCGCGGCCGTGCGGACCGCCGTGACGCGGGCCAGGGCGCGCGCCGCCGCGGCCTGTTCCGCGACGCGCGCCGCCAGCCGGTCGCCCTCCCGCCGCTCCGCGCCGCAGGCGGCGATGTCGCGCAGCCCGCCCATCGTGGCGGTCGTCGCCTCGGCGAGCCGCTCGTCGGCCATCAGGAACGCGCGCTGCCTGCGCGCCAGCGCCGGCAGCGACGCCAGGAACAGTCCCAGCCCGGCGGCGAACGGCGGCAGCACCAGCGCCGCCGCGCCCGGCGCCAGCGTGAGCAGGCCGAGCACGACGCTGACCACGGTGAACAAGAATCCCCTGACCGTCGTCACCACCGCCGCGAACGCGTCCCTGGCCAGCTCGACCTGGAGTCCGGCGCGGGTGACGGCGGCGCTGTCCCGCCGCGCGCCGGCCGTGGCGGCGGCCCGGCGTACGGCGCCGTGGACGACGACGGCGAGCAGGTCGTCGCGGAACGGTTCGGCGACGGCGGCCACGGCGAGCACGATCTGGCGCGCGGCGACGGCGGCGACCAGCCACGCCGCGCCGAGCGCGGCCAGCCACGCCAGGCCGGTGCCGGGGCGGCCCGCCGCGAAGCCGTCCTCGATGGCGCGGGCCACGGCGTGCCCGATGAGGAACGCGGGCACGGCCTCCAGGGCCGACCAGGCGGCGATGCGGGCGAGCTGGGAGGGGTGCCGTCGCAACGCCCGCCGGAGGGGCGCGGTCGCGGTGCCGCGGCGCGCGGCGGTCATGGGGTCTTCTCCTGGACGACCGCCCGCCGGGGGATCTGGTTCTCGGGAGCCTCGTGGACCTCCGGGGTCTCCTGGTCGGGGGCCGGGTCCTGGAAGACCGCGCGGTACGACGGGTCGTGCCAGAGGTCGGCGTGGGTTCCCGTGGCGCGTACGGTGCCGTCGTCCAGCCAGACGACCAGGCTCGCGCGGGCGGCCGTGGCGACGCGGTGCGCGGCGATCAGGCGGGTGCGGCCGGCGGGGTCGGCGGTGAGGGCCCGGCCCACCTGGCGTTCGGTGACGGTGTCGAGGCTGCTGGTGGCGTCGTCCAGGACGAGCAGGCGTCCGGCCTGGGCGAAGGCGCGGGCCAGGCCGATCCGCTGCCGTTCGCCGCCGGACAGGGGCGCGTCGGGGATGGGGGTGGCGTACCCCTGGGGCAGCCGCCGCACGAAACCGTCGGCCCTGGCCGCCGCTGCCGCCGCCACGACGGCCCCCGGCGCCGCGCCCGGGGCTTCGGACGTCGCGGCATCCGGCGCCGCGCCAGGGAGGCCGAGGGCGATGGCGTCGCCGATGGTGTCGCCGACCAGCACGGGCCGGTCGAAGGCGCAGCCGATCGCGCGCCGCAGCGCGTCGTGCGAGAGTTCGGGCAGCGGCACGCCGTCCAGGAGGATCGTCCCGCGCTCGGGGTCGAGCAGGCGGGCCGCCAGCGCGGTGAGCAGCGACTTGCCCGAGCCCGAGCGTCCCACGACCGCCGTCACCGACCCGCCGGGGATGACGAGGTCCCCGACCGAGAGCCCGTGCGCCGCAACCCCGCGGAACTCCAGCGTGCCCGACCCCCCGTCCAGCACGCCGCCCAACGGCAGCGTCTCCCCGTCCGAAGGCGTCCTCCCGTCCGAAGCGGCGGAGGCGGTGGGCGGACCGGCGGGAGAGCGGGAGCCGTGAGCGGGACGCGGGATCGCGAGGAGGTCGGCCAGGCGGGCGCCAGCCGAGCGGGCCCGGGCCAGCGCCCCGGCCAGTCCCAGCCCCGTGCTGAGCGCCGACCCCAGCACCGCGTACCTCGCCGCCGCGTACAGCTCCCCCACCGTCAGCTCGCCCGAGGCCAGCAGAAGCCCGCCCGCCGCCAGCACCGCCACCTCGGCCAGCGGCACGACCAGCCCGGCGCGGACACCGGCCGAGGCGTTCGCCCGCCACAGGGCCAGGCCGTGCCGGCGCAACTTCTCCAGGGGCGCGAGGACGCGGTCGGCCTCGCGGCCGGCGGTGCCCGCCGCCGCGATGGTGCGGGCGCCGTCCAGGGCGCCGACGAGCCGGGCGGCGATCTCGCCCTGCGCCTCCTGGTACCCGCCCGCGATGGCCGTCGTCGTACGGAGGAACCCGCGCAGCACCAACAGCACGAGGACGATCCCGGCGGCCAGGGCGACGGTGAGGACGGGGTGGATGAGGGTGAGCGCGACGAGCGCGCCGGCCGTCGGGACGAGCAGCGCGAGCGCGCCGGTGACCGTCTCCGGGGCGCGGCCCGCCTCCTCGGCGTTGAGCCCGGCCCGGGTGGCCAGCTCACCCTCGGGGAAGCGGCGGGTGGCGGCGGGCCCGGCGCCGAGCACGTGGCGCAGCACCCGGAGCCGGAGCAGGGCCGCGGCGCGGGCGCCGCTCGCGCCGCGCGCCCACACGCCGACGCTCTCGCACAGCATGACGCACGCGACGAGCGCGACGCAGGCGACCAGCCAGCCCCCGGCGCGGCCCGCGAAAGCTTCCATGAGCCCGGTGAGAACGCCGTCGGAAGAAGCCGTGGTCCCGCCCGCGAGCGATCCGGTGAGGGCGTCGACGGTGCGGCCCGCCGCGTACGGCAGGGCCAGCTCGGCGGCGGCCCCGGCGACGGCCGTGACGGCCAGCACCACGGGCCATGACCCGCCGCGCCGTACCGCGTCCATCACCAGCCGGTCTCCGGCCCGCACCCCCGCCTCCCTCGGAAACCTCGAAAGTCTCGAAAAACCGGAATGCCGGTGATCCCCGCGCCGACGAGAGCGGCGGCGCGGGGATCACCGATGTCGCGGGTCAGTGGCAGACCGCGACGCTCAGGTTGCTGGGAGCGCCGGAGTGGCAGCCCAGCACGGTGAGCGTGGAGCCGCCGCTGGCGACGTCGCTGCTCGCCGGGGACTCGAGGCCCTGCAGGTCGAGAAGCACCATGGTTCACACCTCCTTCCGCGTGTCGGGGTGGTGGGGCCGTCCCTGCGGGGCCGGCTCCAGGAAGGGCAGGTGCGTGGGCGTGTCGCCCAGCACCGAGCCGAGCGCGAACAGGACACCCGCGGTGCCCGTCGCGAAGTCCATCGACAGCCGCAGCAGCTGGTCGCCGGGGAAGGCGAGGCCGCCAGCGAACGGCAGCGCGTGCCAGCGCAGCCCCTTGACGAGGCGATCGGTGTCGGGGTCGCCCTCCGGGAGGGCGGCGACGATGCCGGCCCGTCCGGTGAACAGCCCGGGCTGGACGTAGTAGCCGGCGTGGCCGGCCCGCCGCAGCCGGGGCAGCGCCTCGGCGAGCTCGGGGTCGTCGCGGTGGCCGAGGTAGCGGGCGAGGACGAGGGCGATGCCCGCCGATCCCTCGTCGAGGTACGGAAGAAGCCGCCAGCCCTGGTTCACCTGGAGGGAGCCGTCCTGGGCGGTGGCGCAGCGGCGCAGGTCCTGCCGGAGCGCGGTGGCGGCCAGGTCGAGCAGCGCGGTGTCGCCGGTGTGCTCGTAGGCGTGCAGGAAGAGCAGGGCGGGGCCGCTGGAGCCGTGCATGAGGCCGGCGCGGGGGTTGTCGCCGCCGCTGGTCTCGGGGACGTCGGCGGGGCCGCCGAGCCGGTCGGCGCAGATGTCGGCGGCGCGCAGCGCGGCCCGGGTCAGGTCGGGGTCGCCGAGGTGCAGGAGGCTCAGCCCGATCCCGGACAGTCCGGAGTGGAGGGCGGACTCCAGCCCCTCCCATCGCTCGCGTAAGCAGGCGGAGGCCAGGTCGAGGGCGTCCTCGCGGCGTCCCAGCCGGTCGAGGACGTACGCGACGCCGTGCAGCCCGTCGTACAGGCCGAGCCCCGACCCCTGGGCGGGCCGCAGCGCCCGTTCGCGCAGCCATTCCTCGTACGCGGGGAACCGGCCGGCGCCGGTGGCCGTGAGCGCGAGCAGGACGCCGGCGGCGCCGTGGGCGAGGTTGAGCCCGCCGCCGGGGCGGAACTGGGCGACGTCGCCGGGGAAGAGCCGGTCGTCGCGTTCGGGGGTGGCGGAGGCGGTGATGGCCCGGCACATCGCGTCGCGCAGATCGGGCCAGGGCGCGAACCCCGGCACGGGCAGGCGGTCCGCGACGTCAGCGGACGGGACCGCGGGGCGCGCGACGGCGGCCACGTCGGGGCGGGCGGTGGCGGGCACCCCGGGGCCGGCGAGGGTAGCCACCTCGGGGCGGGCAGCGGCGGGCCCTCCGGGCCCGGCGATGGTGGCCGCGGCGGCGCGGGCCATGTCCGCCGTTCCCGGGAAGTGCTCGGCGACCAGCTCGGCGAGCTGGTGGATCTTGGCGCGGTGCAGCGGCAGCATGATCGTGCACTGCGGGGCGAACAGCCCGAACCGCAGGCATGCCATCGCGTACCTGTCGACGTCCACCCCCTGCCGGTCCGGCGGCGCGGCGAACGCGGGGTGGGCCAGCGCGGAGCGCGCGCCGTCGCCGACGAGCGTGGCGACCTCGTAGTCGATCAGCACCACGCGCCCGCCGTCGGTGAGCAGCACGTTGTCGGGGTGCAGGTCGCCGAAGACGACGCCGCGCGCGTGCAGCGCCTCGACGGCCTCCTCCACCTGGTGGAGCGTGGCGAGCGCCCAGCGGGTGTACGCGGCGACGTCGTCGGGCCCGCAGGTGGCCCGCGTCAGCGGGTAGCGGTGGACGAGGCGGCGCTGGAGCGGCGTGCCGTCCACGAACTCGGTCACGATGAAGTGGTGCTCGCCGAGCGTGAAGTGGTCGCGCAGCGCGGGCGCCGCGTCGAGGCCGGCCAGGCGTTCCAGTACGTCGCGCTCGTGGGCGAGCCGGGTGACCGCGTCGCGCCCGGCGGCGTCGAGGCCGGCGTGCGGGCGCGCCTCCTTCAGTACCAGCCGCTCGCCGGTGGCGCGGTGGCGGGCCAGGTAGACGCCGCCGCCGTTGGAGAAGTGCAGGACCTGCTCGATCTCGTACGGCAGGCCGGTCGTCGTGACCGCGTTGCGGGCGGCCAGGTGGGGCTCCAGGAAGGCGGGCAGGGTCGTCCACGGCGGCACGGTGAACGTGGCCCCGCGCACGTCGGGCACGAGCCGGCCGTCGCCGTCCTCGACGGCCAGCACCCGCTCGCCCCCGCCCGACAGGCAGTGCCGTTCGGCGAAACCGCCGTAACGGACGTAGAGCGGGCCCTCGCCGTAGCGCAGGTCGCTGAGGACGTACGGGCCCTTGACGCCGCGCAGGAGTTCGTGGAGCTCCTTGAGGGCGAGTTCGAGCTGCGCCTCGTCACGCGGGTATATGGTGACGAGTTTCCCGCTGGAGGCGCGGGAGGCGGCCTTGGAATTGACCATCACGTGAACGGCCGGGCCGCGCAGGAACTTGAAGGCGATTCCGCGGGGGACGCAGTATTCCCACACGGCGGCGATGGCCCGTTCGGCGTCGTCGCGGCGGGCGGAGACGTGGATCTTCCAGCCTTGGCGGGGCAGCGGCGGCTGGCCGGTGGCGGCGTAATAGCACCAGGTGCCGGTCACCTCGTGGGCCCAGCCCTCGGGGAGCGGCCGGCGCAGGATGGAGAAGCCCGACTCCTCGGCCGCGGTGTGGCCGAGTGTGTCGTAGAAATGGCTGTCTGCCAGGCAGTACAGCTCATACTGGTCCATCTGGCGCCCCTCCCGGTGCGGTCTGGAGTAAAGATTGGCGCTCCGGGTGGGTTTGCGGCTAGTAACACGTTAAACCGCTAAATTGTGTGAAATATAATTACATATGTGCGTTCCTCATCAAACGCTGGTTAAACGGTCACGATGGGCCCGCGGAACGAAAGCCGAGAAAGCGAATTCACCGCCTCTGGTCTCCGTCTCCAGCCACCCGCCGAGCAGCGCGACCCGCTCCGTGAGATTCATCAACCCGTGCCCATCGTCGCCGTCCCGGCGAACGTGCCCGCCGTCGCCGTCCCGGCGCCGTCCCGGGCGGACGCCGTCGTTCCTCATCGACAGCCGGATCAGCCGGTCCTGCTCGTCCAGCCTGATCACGCACCGCCGCGCCGCCGCGTGCCGCAGGATGTTCGTCACCCCCTCGCGCAGCACGTGCACGAGCGCCTCGGACACCTCCCCCGGCATCTCACGGCACGACACCCGTACGTCACAGCGCACCCCCACCGACTCCAGCAGGGCGCGCGCCGACGCCAGCTCGCTCTCCAGCGACGCGTGCCCCGCGCCGTGGGCGACGGCGCGCACGTCCGAGGCGAGGACGCGCAGCAGCTCCAGCGTCTCCCCCGCCTCCGTCCGCGCCTTGGGATCGCCCTCCCGCACCAGCCGCTCCACGAGCTGCGCCTTCAGCACCAGGACCGCCAGCCGGTGTCCCACCAGGTCGTGCAGGTCGCGGGTGAACCGGCGGCGCTCCAGCGCGACCGCCCGTTCGATGACGTCGTTGCGCGCGCCGGCCAGCCAGTGCGCCCGCGCCGCGAGCGTCACCACGGCGTACTCGGCCAGCCCCAGCGCCGGCGCCGCCACCGCCCAGCCGGTGTGGTCCAGGGCGCCCGGCGGCGCCCACAGCAGCACCGGGCCGCACGCCACCGCGAGCGCCACCAGCGCCGACGACCGGATCCGGTACGCGACGACGAGCAGCGCGCCCGACAGCAGCCCGCACACCGGCGTCCACGCCGCGCCGTACCACGGCATCGGCAGGTACGTCAGCCACGCCTGCGCCCCGACCAGCCACCACCCGCCCTCGCGGCGCGCCAGCACCCCGAGCAGGAACCGCGCGTGCACGGCCAGCAGCGCCAGCAGCGCCGCCGCCCCGGCGAGCGCCCATCCCGGCCCGCCCGCCACCGCCTCTCCCGCCGGGAGCCTCCCCGCCGCGAACCCGCCCGCCGAGAGCGCGGCCTGGACCGGCGCGGTCACGCCCGCCAGCCCCGCCGTCAGCACGACCCGGCCCAGCACCAACGGGGACATGGGAGTGACGACCGCCGAGCGCAACCGGGACGCGAACCCGTTCCCTGTGCCGTACACCCGCCCCCCGCCTGACGCCCGGTCCGCCCCTCTCTCTAATCGACCCGATTGATCGGCGCCTGTAAAGAACATGGCCTGGTTCGGACACCACGGGGCCGCAATTCTGCAGAAACATGTCCGTCATAGGGTTGAGCGCATGGAATACACCCGACTCGGCTCAACCGGACTGAAGGTGTCCCGGATCTGCCTCGGCATGATGAGCTTCGGCGATCCGGCCAAGATGGAGTGGACGCTCCCCGAGGAGCAGGCGGAGCCGCTCGTCCGCCGCGCGGCCGACGCGGGCGTGACGTTCTACGACACCGCCGACGTCTACAGCGCCGGCGCGAGCGAGGTGGTGACCGGCAACCTCCTGCGCAAGATCTTCCCCAGCCGCGAGGACTACGTGCTCGCGACCAAGGTCTACTTCCCCATGGGCAAGGGACGCAACGACCGCGGCCTGTCGCGCAAGCACATCCACGCCTCGATCGACGCGTCGCTGCGCCGGCTCGGCACCGACTACGTGGACCTGTACCAGATCCACCGCTGGGACGACGAGACGCCCATCGAGGAGACGATGGAGGCGCTGCACGACGTGGTCAGGGCCGGGAAGGTCCGCTACATCGGCGCGTCCACCATGTGGGCGTGGCAGTTCGCCAAGGCGCAGCACGTCGCCGAGGTCAACGGCTGGACCAGGTTCGTGTCGATGCAGCCGCACTACAACCTGCTCTACCGCGAGGAGGAGCGGGAGATGCTGCCGCTCTGCCAGGACCAGGGCGTGGGCGTCATCCCGTGGAGCCCGCTGGCGCGCGGCGTGCTGGCCCGCGCCGGCCAGGACGCCGCCACCGCGCGGGCCGGCTCGGACCCGCGCATCGGCTTCCTCTACGAGCCCGACAACGACCAGCTGATCATCGACCGGGTGGCGCGGATCGCCAAGGAACGCGACCTTCCTCCGGCGCAGGTCGCGCTGGCGTGGGTGCTCCAGCAGCCGGCGATCACGGCGCCGATCGTGGGCGCGACGAAGGACCGGCACGTGGACGACGCCGTCGCGGCGGTGGACGTGCGCCTCTCGGAGGAGGAGCTCGCCGCGCTCGGCGAGCCGTACCGGCCGCGCGAGGTCCGCTTCTGACGGCTTGTGACGGTCCCTGGTGGTGACGCGCGCCCGCCGCCGAGCCGGCAACGGCGTCTGACAGACTCCGGGGCCATGACGGACGCGAGCGGGCCGGGCGGCGACGGCGGACGGGTGCGGGTCGGCATCCTCGGTCCCCTGACGCTGGAAACCTCCAGCGCCAGCGCCGCTGCCAGTGCCACTGCTGCCGCCGCCGGCCCTGCGCGGGTCGGCGGCGCGCGGCTGCGGGCGTTGCTGGCCCGCCTGGCGCTCGACGCCGGGCGGTCCGTCCAGCCGGCGACCCTGGTGGAAGCGCTGTGGGGTGAGACCGAGCCGGCCGGCCACCTGCACGCGTTGCAGTCGCTGGCGTCCCGGCTGCGGGGCGTTCTGGGCGACCCCGGGCTGCTCACCTCGGGCCCGGCCGGATACCGGCTGGCCGTCGAGCCGGAGGCGGTGGACGCCGTCCGATTCGAGCGGCTGGCCCGCGCGGGCCGGCGCGCGCTCGCCCTGTCCCGGCCCGCGGAGGCCGCCGCCACCCTGCGCGAGGCCCTGGGCCTGTGGCGCGGACCGGCCCTCGCGGACGTGCGCGAGGCGCCCTTCGCCGCCGCCGACGCCGAACGGCTCGAACGGGCCCGCCTGTCCGCCCTGGAGGACCGGGTCGAGGCCGACCTCGCGCTGGGCGCCGACCCCGACCTGGTGGCCGAGCTGGAGTCCCTGGCCGCCGCGCACCCGTTGCGCGAACGGCTGCACGCCCAGCTCGTCCGAGCCCTGGCGCTGAACGGGCGCGGCGCCGAGGCGCTGGCCGCGTACGAGCGGATCCGCGGCCTGCTGGCGGACAGCTTCGGCAGCGACCCCGGACCGCGGCTCCAGGAGGCCCACCTGGCGGTGCTGCGCGGCGAGCTCCGCGAACGCCCCCGGCTCCCCCGCCGCACGCACGGCAACCTGGACGTCCCGCTCACCAGCTTCGTCGGCCGCGACGACGACGTCCGCCGCGTGACCGGCCTGCTCGGCCGGGTCCGGCTGGTCACGCTGGTCGGGCCCGCGGGAGCGGGCAAGACCCGGCTGGCCGGCGCCGTCTGCCGGCGGCTGACGCCGTCCGGCGGGGTGTGGTTCGTCCCGCTGGCACCGGCCGGCGCCGAGGACGTGCCCCGCGTGGTGCTCGACCTGTTACGGGCGCGCGAGCACGGCGTCCCCGCGCGGCCCGTCACCCCCGGGGCGGCCGTGGACCACCTGGCCGAGACGCTCGCGGACGACGAGCTGGTGCTGGTGCTGGACAACTGCGAGCACGTGATCGAGGCCGCCGCGAGGCTCGCCGCGGCCCTGCTCGGCCGCTGCCCGCGCCTCCGTGTGCTGGCCACCAGCCGGGAGCCGCTGCGGATCGACGGCGAGACCCTGCACCCGGTGCTCCCGCTGGAGCTGCCCGAACCGGGGGCGACGGCCGAGCGGGCCGCGGCGGTCCGGCTGTTTCGTGACCGGGCCGCCGCGGTGCGACCGGACTTCGCGCTGGAGGGCACCGCGCTCGCGGCGGCGGTGGAGATCTGCCGCCGCCTGGACGGCCTGCCGCTGGCGATCGAACTGGCCGCGGCGCGCCTGCGCACCCTGCCGGTCGAGGCGGTCGCGGCCCGGCTGGACGACCGGTTCCGGCTGCTCACCGGCGGCAGCCGCACCGCGCTGCCACGGCACAGGACCCTGGACGCGGCGGTGTCCTGGAGCTGGGACCTGCTCGACGGCGAGGATCGGATGCTGCTGGAACGGCTGTCGGTCGTACCCGGCGGCTTCACGGAGGACGCGGCGGCGGCGATCGGCGGATGGGACGGCTGCACCGCACCCGCGACGGAGGCGACCAGCAGACCGGGAGACGTCCGGGAGCTGCTGGCGGCGCTGGCCGACAAGTCCCTGTTGCACCCGGTGGAGCCCGCCGACCCGGTAGAGCCGCGCTACCGCATGCTGGAGACCATCCGGGAGTACGGCCTCGCACGGCTGGCCCAGCGCGACGAGGTCGACGCCGTACGCGCGCGGCACGCCAGGTTCTTCCTACGGCTGGCCGAGACCGCCGACCCGCACCTGCGCACGTCAGACCAACTGCGCTGGCTGGCCCGCCTGTCCGCGGAACGGGACAACCTGTCGGCCGCGATCCGCTGGACGGTCGAGTCCGGCGACGCGGGCCTGGCGGTCCGCTTCGGGGCCGCGCTGTGCTGGTTCTGGTTCCTGCGGGACCACCCGCCGGAGTCGCTGGACCTGCTCGGCCGGATTCTCCAGGTACGCGGTCCGTCCGAACCGCGGTCACGCGCGCTGGTGCTCGCCGCGCACGCCCTCGCCACGACCGAGGTCATCAGCCGTCCGGAGGAGGCGCGAGCGGCCTTCGACCGCATCCGGGAGGCGCTGGACCACGCGGTTCCCGGCAGCCATCCCGTGGTGGAGATGGCCCGGTTGGCGCTCGCCATAGGCGCGGGCCGCGATCGAGCCGAACAGAACGTCCTCGACTCCCAGGAGGAGTCGCCCCACCCGCACGCGTTCGGCTCGCCGGACGGGTCGGCCGATACGTGGAGCCGGTCGCTGTCGTTGCTGCTCCAAGGCGTGCTGGCCATGAACACCGGGCACGCCGCCGAGGCGACACACGTGCTGAGGCGGGCGCTGACCGGCTTCGAGGAGGTGGGCGAACGATGGGGCCTGGCGACCACGCTGAGCACCCTGCAGTCGGCGCTGCTGCGGTCGGGTGAACCCGGTAGAGGCGCGCCCGAGCCGGCCGAGCGGGCCACCCGCTGTTTCCAGGAGCTCGGCATGGCCGAGCACACGATGGAGAACGAGGTGGCGGCCGCCCTGCACCTGGCCCGAGCAGGAGACGTGGACGGCGGGCGGCGACGGCTGTCGGACCTGCTCGACCAGGCCGGGCGGACCGGGTCGGCGGAGTCGCTGGTCCAGGTCCGGCTCGGCCTGGCACGGCTGGAGTGGCGGGCCGGGCGGCCGGGCGCGGCCCGCGAACACGCCCCGGACCGGCCTGACCGAGGCGTCACCCGGCCGGTCCACCCCGCACCTGACCGCGTTGCTGCTGAGCGTGCTCGCCCATGCGGACGCCGCCGACGGCTCACCGGACGAGGCGCTGCGCCGGCTCGACCACCCGGCGGTGCGCCTGACGCTCACCTGGCACACGCCGGTCGCGGCCTCGGTAGCGGTCGCGGCCGCCGCGACCGAGCTGGCCCGTGGGCGGGCGGAGCAGGCGGGACGACTGCTCGGGGCCGCCGGCGCGCTGCGAGGCTGGGACGACCCCGGCGACGCCGACGCGCTCGTGATCGCGCAACGGGCCACCGACGCCCTCGGCGCCGCCGGCTTCGCGTCCGCGCGGGCCGCGGGTGCGGCGATGTCGCGGGCCGAGGCCGAAGCCCTGGTGTCCGCGACCATCACCGTCCCCGGAGCCCACCGCACCGGTCACCTGAAGTGAGCCGCGGTCGGTGCGGGCTTGCCGAACATGGCGCAGATCGCGGCGGTCTGCAGCGCCCCGGCAGCCTTGGCGATCTTCGGGTCGGCCCCGAACTCGGACCAGAACTCCGTCGTCACGAGAACGCTCGCCGTCCGGCCGCCGGTGCGGTCGGTGAGGTTGGCGGTGAGGTAGCCGGGCATGCCGCCGTCGTGCCCCCAGAACGTGCCGCACGGATGAATGGCGGTCTGGACGCCGAGCCCGTATCCGGGCCCGTCCGGCCGCTCCGGGTCCACCGGCACGGTGGTGCGCAGCTGCGCGAGCTGGGCGGCGGGCAGCAGCCGGCCGGACATCAGCGCCCGGGAGAAGCGCGACCAGTCCCCCGCCGTGGACACCACCGCCCCCGCCGCACCACCCCACCCGGGGTCGTTGCCGGAGACGTCCACGTGCCCGTGATGGCGCGGCCCCGCGACGTTCCGGAACGCGGCCGGCACGCGCGGCGGCATGTGGGCGGCGTCCGGTTCGTAGCCGCGGGCGTAGGGGCCGCGCCAGGCGGGGCCGGTGGCGTAGTAGGTGTGCTGGAGGCCGAGCGGCCGGGCGATCCGGTCCCGGACCAGGTCGGCCAGGCTCGTCCCGGTGGCCTGCTCCAGGACGGCGCCGACCGCGGCGTAGTTGGTGTTGCTGTACGACCATCGCGTCCCCGGCGGGAACAGCGGAGCGTGCTTCACGCCCAGGGCGAGCAGCCGCGCCGAGGTCCATCGCCGGCGGTCCGCGCCGAGGAACGACGGCCGGATCGCGGGGTCCTCGGTGTAGTCGTACAGGCCGCTGGTGTGGTTGAGCAGCATGCGCAACGTGATCGCCGCACCGCCGGGGACCTTGCCCGGCAGCCACTTCTCCACCGGGTCGGTCAGGGCGAGCCTGCCCTCGGCGACCAGTCGCAGCGCGAGCGTGGCCATCATGGTCTTGGTGTTGGACCCCATCCGGTACTCGTCGCCCGCCTTGAGCAGGTGGTCCGGCCTGGTCCAGGGGGCCTGTTCGGCGATCTCGACCGGCGTGCCGCGGCCGTCGTCCACCCGTACGATCACGCCGGGCGCCCCGGCGTCCACCAGCTCGCGCGCCAGCCGCCGCAGCTCAGCACGCTGCTCGGCGCGCAGGTCGGCGCGCAGGTCGGCGCTCTGTTCGATGCGCTGCTCGGTGCGCTGCTCGGTGCGCTGCTCGCCGGCGGCGGACGCACCGGCCGTCACCGCCAGGCCGACGGCAGCCACCGCCGCAACCATGACGACCATGCGCGCCCCGCGCGGCCGCACCGCACGATCCGGAAGAACACGATCAGCAAAAAGTAGTACACGTGGCGACATTGACCCGTTCCTCCGGGTGGTAGGTGACGCGGACGTCCCCACCCTCAAGCCCCTCGCTCACAGACCGCTCACAGCAGGCACCCAGCGCACTCCCAGCCGCCCGGCGGCTCCCGCGCGGGCGGGGCGGGAAGTGTCGGTGGCGGCTTCTAAGCTTTGGCCATGGCACGTGCTAACGAGGAAGCGGCGGCTGCGCTGCAGGAGTACGCCGAGCTGTTCGCGCTGACGGGCGGCGACGCCTTCCGGGTGCGCAGTTACCAGAAGGCCGCCAAGGCCATCGCCGGCTTCCCCGAGGACATCTCGGCCGTCGACGTGCGCTCCGTCCCGGGCGTGGGCGAGGCGATCGCGAAGAAGATGGAGGAGTTCCTCCAGCGCGGGAGCTTCCGGCAGCTCGACGACCTGCGCGGCCGGGTCCCCGAGGGCGTGCTGCGGCTGACGCGGGTGCCGTCGCTGGGCCCGAAGACCGCGATCATGCTGTTCGAGGACTTCGGCATCGACTCCCCCGGCGCGCTGGGCGAGGCGATCGCGGCGGGCCGGCTCGACGGCGTCAAGGGCCTCGGCGCCAAGACCCTGGCCAACCTCGCCAAGGGCGTCCAGCAGCTCGAACAGGCCGGTCGCCGGGTCCACATCGGCGTCGCCATGTCGCTGGCCGAGCAGGTGATGGCGTCGTTGACGGCCGAGCGGATCGCCTACGCCGGGTCGCTGCGCCGCATGAAGGACACGATCGGCGACATCGACATCCTCGCCGTGGCGCCCGAGTCGATCATGGAGTCGTTCCGGGCGCAGCCGTACGTCGCGGAGGTGATCGCCGCCGGCGACAAGAAGACGTCGATCCGCACCACCTCAGGCGTCCAGGTCGACCTGCGGGTGGTGCCCGCGGCCTCGTGGGGCGCCGCCCTGCAGTACTTCACGGGCTCCAAGGAGCACAACGTCGCGGTCCGCGAGCTGGCGGTCAAGAAGGGCTGGAAGCTGTCGGAGTACGGCCTGTTCGAGGGCGAGCGGGTGATCGCCGCCGAGACCGAGGAGGACATCTACGCCGCGCTCGGCATGCAGTACGTCCCGCCGCCCATGCGCGAGGACGGCGGCGAGGTGCGCGCGGCGCTGCGCGGCGAGCTGCCCGAGCCGGTGCGCCTGGAGGACCTGCGGGGCGACCTGCACACCCACACCGACCTGACCGACGGCATCGCCTCGCTGGAGGACATGGTGGCCGCCGCCGAGGCGCGCGGCTACTCCTACTACGCGGTCACCGACCACGCGCCCGACCTGGCCATGCAGCGCATGACGCTGGACAAGGCCCTGGAGCAGCGCGAGCGGCTGGCCAAGCTCCAGGAGCGCCATCCGGGCATGCGGCTGCTGCACGGCACCGAGCTCAACATCGCGCCCGACGGCTCGGTCGACTGGCCCGCTGAGGTGCTGCGCGAGTTCGACGTGTGCGTGGCCTCCGTCCACTCCCACTTCGGCATGCCGCGCGACGAGATGACCCGCCGCTTCATCGCCGCCTGCGAGAACCCGTACGTCGACATCATCGGGCACCCGACCACCCGCAAGATCGGCAAGCGCGACCCGGTCGACGCCGACTGGGACGCCGTGTTCCGCGCCGCCGCCCGCACGGGCACGGTCATGGAGATCGACTCCTATCCCGACCGTTCCGACCTGCCGGCCGACCTGGTGCGGCTGGCCAAGCACCACGGCGTGAAGTTCTCCATCGACAGCGACTCCCACGCGATCCCCCACCTGGCTCACCAGCGCTACGGCGTCGGCATCGCGCAACGGGCCTGGCTCACCACCGACGACGTGGTCAACACCTGGCCGCTGGAACGGCTGCGGGCGTTCCTGCGGCCCTGACACCCGCCGGGCCCGCCGGGCTCCCCGAGCTCCCCGAGCTCCCCGAGCTCCCCAGGCTCCCGGGTTCACGGCGCGTCGCGGCGTAAGGTGAAGACGACCCGGCTCTTCCCCGCGGGGGCGAGCCGGTCCTGTCGATCCCCCGGCATCGGGAGGGCGCATGACGGCGAAGGCGTTCGCCTCGTCGGCCGACCTGGCCGACCAGCGGCAGACCCTGGACGTGCTCGCGGACGGCGTGTACGCGTTCACCGCCGAGGGCGATCCCAACGCCGGCGCGATCGAGGGCGAGGACTTCCTCGTCTGCTTCGAGGCGCTGGCCACGCCGGTGGCGGCGCGCGAATGGCTGGCCCGGCTGCGCGAGCACACCCGCAAGCCGGTGCGCTACCTCGTGCTGTCGCACTACCACGCCGTACGGGTGCTGGGCGCGAGCGCGTTCGACGCCGACGTCGTCGTGGCGCACGACAAGACGCGGGAGCTGATCGCCGAGCGCGGCCGGGAGGACTGGGAGTCGGAGTTCGGGCGGATGCCGCGCCTGTTCAAGGAGCCGGACAGCATCCCGGGCCTGACGTGGCCGACGCTGACCTTCTCCGACCGGCTCACGATCGACCTCGGCGGCGGGCGCGGCGACCTGGTGCTCTGGCACTGCGGGCGCGGCCACACCGAGGGCGACCTGGTGGCCTGGCTGCCGGAGCGGCGCATCCTGTTCGCCGGCGACCTGGTGGAGTCCCAGGCCGCCCTCTACACCGGCGACGCCTTCCACCGCGACTGGGCCGCCGGCACGCTCGACCGCATCGCGGAGCTCGGGGCCGAGACGCTGGTCGGCGGCCGCGGCGCGGTCGCCCGCGGGCGGGAGGCGGTGGACGCGGCCATCGCGCAGACGCGGATGTTCCTGGAGGTCATGATCCGGGAGGTGGGTGCGGTGCGCGACGCGGGCGGCACGCTCAAGCAGGCGTTCGAGGCGGTGCACGAGCGGCTCGCGCCCCGGTTCGGCGGGTGGCCGATCTTCGAGCACTGTCTGCCGTTCGACGTCTCGCGGCTGTGGGACGAGCTGTCCGGTGTCGAACGGCCGCGCATCTGGACGGCGGCCCGCGACCGCGAGGTCTGGGACCTCCTCCAGGGCTGAGCGGTCATGCCGGACGACGAGCCGCTCCCCGACGACGCGCCCCACGCCCCACGACGGCGTCGCCGGGGTCGGGCGCGGATCCCCGAAGCTTCGGAGGCGTCCGGTGGCGGAGGTGGCTGCAGCCGGTTCGGAGGTGACCGAGACCCCGGACACACCGTGGGAGCGGCGAAGGCAGGGGTGGGGATGAAGCCGGACGCGGCGAAGACGAAGGCGGAGGCGGGGGCGACGCCCCGTGCGGGCGCGAGGTCGGCGCCAGAAGCGGGAGCGACGCCCCAGGCGGGCGCGAGGTCGGTATCAGAAGCGGGAGCGACGCCCCGTGCGGGCGCGAGGTCGGCGCCGGGAGCGGGAGCGACGCCGATCGGGGTCATGTCGGAAGGGGAGGCTGCGTCGCTGCCCGTCGTCGTGGTCGGGGCCGGGCCGGTGGGGCAGACGGCGGCGCTGCTGCTGGCTCGCTGGGGGCTGCCCGTCGTGGTCCTCGACCGGCAGCGTGGCCGCGTCCCCGCCGGGTCGAGGTCGATCTGCCAGCAGCGGGACGTGCTCGACGTGTGGGAGGCGGCCGGCTGCGCGGACATCACCGCCGAGGGGCTGACCTGGACCACCGCGCGCACCTACTACCGCGGCCGCGAGCTGTTCGCGTGGAGCTTCGACCCGGGCCGCTCGCCGCTGCCGCCGTTCGTGAACATCTCGCAGGCGCGTACCGAGGAACTGCTGGACGAGCGGATCGCCGCGACGCCGCTCATCGACGTGCGGTGGGGACACGAGGCGGTCGCGTTCACCGAGGACGCGGGCGGCGTCACGGTGCGGTGCGCGGACGGCGCCGAGGTGCGGGGCTCGCACGCGATCGTCTGCGCGGGCGCCCACGGCGGCGCCGTCCGGGACGCGCTGGGGGTGTCGTTCGACGGGGAGACGTTCGACGAGCGGTTCCTGATCTGCGACGTCCGGGCCGACCTGCCCGGCTGGGAGCGGGAGCGGCGCTTCCACTTCGACCCCGCGTGGAACCCCGGCCGTCAGGTGCTCATCCACCCGTGCCCCGGCTCGACGTACCGCATCGACTGGCAGGTGCCGCCGGATTTCGACCTCGCGGCCGAGGAGGCGTCGGGCGGGCTCGACCGGCGGATCCGGATGATCGTGGGCGAACGGCCGTACGAGCTGCTGTGGCGGACCGTGTACCGCTTCCACGCGCGGGTGGCGGGGCGGATGCGGGTCGGCCGGGTGCTGCTGGCGGGCGACTGCGCGCACCTGGTGGCGCCGTTCGGGGCCCGGGGGCTCAACTCGGGGGTGCCGGACGCGGAGAACGCCGCTTGGAAGGTCGCGTTCGTCCGGCACGGGTGGGCGCCGGAGGAGCTGCTGGAGACGTACGAGCTGGAACGGCGGGCGGCGGCGCTGGAGAACCTTGAGGTGACAGGGGCGACGATGCGTTTCCTGGCGCCGCGCACGGAGGAGGGCCGGGCCCGCCGCCGCGAGATCCTCGAACGCGCCGCCCGGGCCCGCCCGGGCAGCGGCGAGGAGGGGCACGACGGAGACGGGCGCGACGAGGACCGGCACCACGCGGACGGGCGCCACGCGGACCGGCACCACGTGGACGGGCGCGACGCCGGCCGGCGTGACACTGAACGGCGTCCGGACGCCGGTGGGGACGGGGGCGCGGTGGCGGCGGTGGACTCGGGGCGGTTCGCGGAGCCGTTCTGGTATCTCGACTCGCCGCTGACCACCCCCGCGCCCGGACGCGCCTTCACCGGGCGCCCACCCCGAGGAGAGTCGCCGGCCCCGGTGCCCGGCGTCATCGTGCCCGACGCGCCGATCTCCGTCCCGGGACGGCCGGAGGTGACCAGGTTGCGGCAGCTCTGCCGCGACGGGCTGCTCGTCCTGCTCACCGAGGGCTGCGACCGCGAGACGCTCACGGCGGCGGCGCGGGACGCGGTGCGGGCGCCGGTCACGGTGGTGGCGGTGGAGGAGATCGACCCGGCCGGAGACGTGCGCAAGGCGCTGGAGGCCAGGCCGGGCGAGGTGTGGCTGGTCCGGCCCGACGCCCACATCGCCGCCGTCCTCACCGTCCCGGACCCGGCCACCCTGGCACGGACCGCCCGCCGCTCCCTCGGCCACCCTTCCTAGCCGATCCGTTGGATCAGTCGCTCCTGTCAGCGCCGGGCGCGGTCGGATCTCAGCGCGGGATCCGGGCCGGCCTCAGCCGCGAGACGGCGGGCAGCGGGGTGGACCTGTTCGCGGTCGTCAGGCGACGGCGAGCACCTTGGTGATGTTCCATTCGGCCAGGTCCAGCATCCACTGCCGGTCGGGGAAGTCGGTGTCCGCGATCCGCAGCGGGCCCTCGATCAGCGAGAGCACCTGCGCGTACCGGTAGAGCTCCAACCGGTGCGGGTCGAGATCGACCGGACGCAGCGCCGGGTACGCGGCGCCGAAGCGCATCTGGAGCCAGGCGTGCTCCCACTCGACGTCGAAGTACGTCAGGCCCTCGACGTCGATCACGACGGGTTCGCCCGCGGGCGTGACGAGTACGTGGTCCGGTCCGAGCTCGCCGTGCACCAGCGCGTATCGCTCGCGTGCCGTGACCGCGCCACGGAGCCGGTGGACGTGTCCGGCGATCCGGTCATACGCCGCGCCCAGCCGGGCGTCGCGGGTCGCCACGGCGTCGAGGTGGCCGAGCGCCCGGTCCACGACGACGTCCTCGGCGCGTCGGGTCCGGGACGCCTCGCCGCGGGTGACAGCGACGAGCTTGCCGTATTCCGGGCCGAGCGTGGTGTGCATGCGTCGCAGGGCGTCACCGAGCATCGACAGCGGCTCGGCGGCCGCGGCCGGGTCGTGCTCCATCAACGCCTCGAGCGTCACCGCGCCGACGTCCTCGACCAAGGCGACGTCGGCGTCGAGGTGGCGGCCACCGCGGTCGAGAGCCAGCAGCCGTGGGGTCCGCACGCCCGCGGCGGCGAGGACCGACTGGCTGACGGCGTACAGCTCCGCGCCCGAGGCGTCGGTGAACGGGTCGTCCGGGACGGCCGGCGAGGGCGGCCAGTAGTTCTCGCCGCTTGCCCAGACGTAGAGGATCACGGTCGTCCCGTCGTCCAGACGGAGCCGGTAGACGCCCTTCTTGGTGCCGCCGGTCAGCCGGTCCAGCGCGGTCAGCCGCCGGCCGGTGCCGAACTGTTCCGCCACCAGGTCGCGCACGTCGTCAGGCTGCAGGAACGAGCGGGCCATGATCGCCTTTCGTCGGGGTGATCGACCATGCTGCCCAAGCCGCCGACAGCTCGCAATCCGGGGGGGCCCGGCGTCAGCTCGCGAGGACCGCGCGCAGGGTGGCCGCGTACGCGCTGGGGTGGGTGGTGTTGCCGTTGTGGCCGCCGGGGAACTCGCGGAGCTCCGTGCCGAACAGGCCGGCCAGCGCGGCGGCGCACTTGTGGTCGAAGACGCCGCGCGGAGTGGTGCGGCCGGTCACGGGGACGACGCGCGTGCCGGTGTTCTTGAGCGCGGCGACGTCGAGGGTGTCGCGGATGACGGCGGTGAAGTCGCGCTCGATGAAGAAGCGGAAGTTGGCCACCCGCTGGGGGGTCAGCGGCTGCGGGGTGACGCCGGGCTCGGCGTCCGGGTGGGCGGGGTCGATGCCCAGCACCTCGGCGATCAGTTTGAACGCGGCGGGCAGGCCCTCGCGCCGGTAGACGTCCTGGATCTGCTCCAGCTCGCGTTCGTGGTGGGCGCGCTGATCGGCTGGGAGGAGCCGGGGCGTGACGGGCTCGTGGGCGACGAGCAGGCTGATCTGGTCGGGGTGGTCGACGGCCAGGTGCAGGCCGATCGAGGCGCCGAGGCTGCAGCCGAGCATGAGCGCCGGCTGGTCCGTGAGCTGCGCCAGGAGGCGGTGCACGTCGTCGGCGTGCTCGGCGATGGTCACGCCCTGGTCGGGGTCGTCCAGCGTGCTGCGGGACAGGCCGCGGCGGTCGTAGGTGACGACGGTGTGGTCGGCGACCAGCCGGTCGACCAGGTCGGCGCTGCGCCGGGCGTCGCCCTCCCCGCTCTGGGAGATCAGCAGCAGCGGGCCGGAGCCCTGGACCTCGTAGTAGAGGGTGGCGCCCGGCACGCGCAGCGTGCCCGTCGTGACGGCGGTGTCCATGGGATGTCCTCTCGGGCCGGGGGCGGTGCGCCGCCCCGATGACCTCGATCATGACACATCTATTTTGATACATCAAGAATGATGCATCTTGCTTGATGTATCAGTGCGGCGGCCATGATGGGCTTCCCGAGGATCCCGGCGGCCGGGTCAGGATGCCGCGAACAGGGCGTCGAACTGGGCCTTGCCCTCACGCTCCAGCCACGTCTCGAAGTCCATGAGCCCCGGGTGCAGCGCCCGCAGCGCCGGGATGTCGGCCCGCCACCCCCCGAACGAGTCCACCGCCTCCATGTCGGCCGCACCGAGCCCGAGAGCCGCGCGCCGCTCGGCCGGGATGGGCTCGACGTCGACAGGACGGCCCGTGGCGCGGCCGATGGCGGCCACCAGCGCGTCGCGGGACAGCTCGTCGCCCGCCAGTTCCAGCGCCTTCCCCACGTACCGGTCCGGGTCGGCGAAGGCGAGCGCGGCGAACGCGCCGATGTCCGTGACGGCGATGAGCTGGACCGTCGCCCTGGGCGGGATGACGCGGACGAGGGCCGCGTCGCCGGTCACGCCGTAGTGCGGCCGGGCGTGGTTCTCCATGAACATGACGGGACGCAGGATCGTGGCGGGC
Source organism: Nonomuraea roseoviolacea subsp. carminata (assembly GCF_024172185.1). Taxonomy (GTDB): domain Bacteria; phylum Actinomycetota; class Actinomycetes; order Streptosporangiales; family Streptosporangiaceae; genus Nonomuraea; species Nonomuraea roseoviolacea. The sequence continues at coordinate 7,015,070 of NZ_JAMZEC010000001.1, read as the reverse complement.
ACGCCCAGCGCGCGGATGTGCTGCTCGATCTCCCACTTGGTGTTCCAGTGCGAGATCCCGGAGTCGCGGTCGGCGCCGCCGACGGAGGCGTAGACGAGGTGCCGCACGCCGGCCGCGTGCGCGGCGTCGGCCACGTTGACGCCGAGCCGCACCTCCTCCGCGACGCCGTGCGGCGGCCCCGCGGCCGGCTGCACGCTGAACACCCCGTGGGCGCCGCGCACCGCCTCCGCCAGCGAGTCGCGGTCGCCCATGTCGCCGGGCACGATCTCGGCGCCCGCCTCCGCCAGCCGTCGGGCGGCCGGGGCGCCCGGGTCGCGTACCAGAGCCCTGACGTGCCAGCCCGCGGTCAGCAGCGCGCGGGCGGTGGCGCCGCCCTGCTGGCCGGTGGCACCGGTGACGAGCACGGTCCGTTCGGTCATCGTCTCTCCTTGGTAGATTATTCGGAGCGATGCTCCGGAACATACGGAGCACTGCTCCGATTGTCAACCGCGAAGGAGAGTCCTGCCGTGCCCGAGGCGCTACGCGCGGACGCCCGCCACAACCACGACCAGCTCCTCGCCGCCGCCCGCGCGGCCTTCGCCGAACACGGCACCGAGGCGTCACTGCGCGACATCGCCCGCCGCGCCGGCGTCGGGATCGGCACGCTCTACCGGCACTTCCCCACGCGCGAGGCGCTGCTGCAGGCGCTCATGCGCGAGCGCTTCGACGCGCTCGGGCGGCGCGCCTCCGGGCTGCTCGCCGAGCCGTCGCCGCGCGAGGCGCTGCTCACCTGGCTGGAGGAGGTGGCGGCCGGGTCGGCGACGTACCGGGGGCTGCCGGAGTCGGTCATGACGGCGCTGCGGGACGAGGGGTCGGAGCTGCACGCCTCCTGCGCGGCGATGCGCGAGGCGGGCGCCCGCCTCCTCGAGAAGGCCCAGGCCGAGGGGGCCGTACGGGCGGACGTGACGGTCGAGGAGCTGCTGGCGCTGGCGGCGGGCACGGCGTGGGCGGGCGAGCAGTCGCCGGGGCGGCCGGAGATGGCGCGGCGCCTGCTGCACCTCGCCATGACGGGCCTGGCCGGCTGACACCTCGCCACGACCGGCCGGACGGCCCCTCACCACGATCGGCCGGACGGCACCTCACCACGACCGGCCGGACGGCCCCTCACCACGACCGGCTGGGCGGGCCGGCGCCCCGCCCTGACCGGCCCGACCGGCTGACGTCCCGCCGCGACCGGCGCGAGACCGGCCGACGCCCCGGCCACGCCGTCCCGCGACCGGCTGACGTCCCGGCCGCGCCGCGCCGCCTCCCGACCACCCCTCACGGCAGGCGTCCTTGACGGTTACTCGCGGAACGGCTGGGGATTCCTTGCGGAACGGCACATGGAACGGGAACGCCGACTGTGATTACATGGTTTCCCAGTAGGAAATAAAGACAGCGGAGGTGGTGCCCCGTGAAGCAGGCCGTGACCACGATCGTCAAGCCCCTCCCGGACCACCTGTTCCGCCTGCACGACGGCAACGCCGAGATGCGCTGGGAAGCCATGGCCGGCGTCGGCTACCACACCCCCAACGACCGCTTCTTCGTGCGCAACCACACTTCTACCCCGCTCATCGACGCCGCCACCTGGCGGCTGCGGATCCACGGCCCCGGCGTGCGATGTCCCGGCTCGTACACGTACCCGCAACTGCTGGCCATGCCCGCGCGGACCATCGACACCGCGATCGAGTGCGCCGGGAACGGCCGGAGCCTCTACGACATCCAGCAGCACGAACCGGTCCCCGGGGCGCAGTGGGGGCTCGGCGCGATCGGCGTGGCGCGCTGGCGGGGCGTCCCGTTGTCGTACCTGCTGCGGCAGGCCGGCGTGCGGCCCGACGCGGTGGACGTGGTGGCGCGCGGCCTCGACGCGCCGTTCGAGGACCACGGCCGGGTACGCCGGCCGCTGCCCGCCGGCAAGGCCATGGACGACGTGATCGTCGCCTACGAGATGAACGGCGAGCCGCTTCCGCCCGATCATGGATTTCCGGCGCGGCTCGTGGTTCCGGGGTGGGCGGGAATAGCGTCGATCAAATGGCTCGGCGATCTTGAGGTGGCCACCAAGGAGATCTTCACCCCCTGGAACACCCTTTTTTACCCCGATATCACCACCCAGCCGGTCAAGAGCGCTTTCGAGCTCGCCTGGGACGCCGCGCTGCCCCTCGGCGTCCCGCACGTCCTGCACGGTCGGTCATGGTCGGGACGCGGCCGGATCACCCGCGTGGAGGTGAGCCTCGACGGCGGGCGCACCTGGCGCCAGGCCGAGCACCACGGCCGTCGCCTGGTCGGAGCCTGGTTGCCGTGGCACATCCAGTGGGCGCCCCGCACCCCCGGGCGGCACGTCCTCATGGCCCGCGCGACCGACGAGACCGGGGCGACGCAGCCGCTGATCACTCCCCGTCACCCCTTCGGCTACCACTTCGACGCCGTCGTGCGCCATCCCATTCACGTTGTCAGCGGATAGGAAAATGTCACGGAACCCGGGTGAGCTGCGCATTCCCCATTCACCCGGCCGGGTACGGTGAATTCATCTGAAAGACTCGCGCGGAAACCCATCCGAAATCGGTCCGTGTGATGCTGACCGCACGAGACCATGAGGAGATGAGATGCGCCAGCTGACCGCACTCGACGCGCAGTTCCTCAACGTCGAGTCCGCGACCACCACCGCGCACGTGGCCGGGCTGGCGATCCTCGACCCGGCGGACGGCGCGGTCACCCGTGACGCGCTGGCGGCTCTGCTGCTCGAACGCGCCCACCTGTCGCCCGCTCTCAGCCTCCGGCTCGTCACGGTGCCGTTCGGCCTCGACCTTCCGTACTGGGCGGCGGATCCCGCGTTCGACATCGGGAACCACCTGTTCGAGACCGTGCTGCCGGAGCCGGGCGACCAGCGGCGGCTCGCCGAGGAGGTGGCGCGGATCCACGCCCGGCGGCTCGACCGGGCGCACCCGCTGTGGGAGATGCACCTCATCCGCGGGCTGGCGGGCGGCCTGGTCGCGGTCTACACGAAGGTGCACCACGCGGCCATCGACGGCGTCACCGGGGCGGAGACGCTCGCCGCCCTGCTCGACCTCGCGCCGGGCGACCGCCGCGCGCCCGCGTCCCGAGCCGGGGCCACGGTCGTCCCCCTGCGCGCCCCCGCCGGACCGCGCGGCCGGACCGCCGGCTCCACCGACGCGAGCGCCGCCGCCACAGGGGCGAACGCCATCACCGCCGAGGCGAGCGCCGTCGCCGCCAGGGCGGACGCCGTCGCCGCCGAGGCGAGTGCCGCCTCCGCCGAGACCCACACCACGAGCGCCGCGCAGAACTCCGACGACGAGCCCGGGCTGGTGCGGATGCTCGCCGGGGCAGCCGTGCGGAACGCCACGCAGCCCCTCCTCGCGCTGCGCTCCGTGGTCCGCGCCGCCGCCGACCTCGACGCCATCCCGCTGGTCTCCACGCTGCCCGGCGCCGGCCTGATCGCCCGTACGGCCAGGCTCGTCAGCGGCGACCGGCACGAGCGTCCCGAGGTGCCGCGGCTGGCCGCCCCGCGCACCCCGTTCAACGGCCCGGTCAGCGCCGAGCGGCGCGTGTCGTTCGGCTCGGTGCCGCTCAAGGACGTCAAGAGCGTGGCCAAGGCGAACGGCATCAGCGTCAACGACGTCGTCATGACGCTGTGCGCCTCGGCCCTGCGGGCGTGGCTGGTCGAGCGGGACGCGCTGCCCGAGGAGCCGCTGGTCGCCGCCGTCCCCGTCGCCGTGCGCGCGGGCGGCGCGCGTGAGGGCGTGGGCAACCGCATCTCCGCGATGGTGGCCCCGCTCCCCACGAACGTGGCCGGCTCCCGCGAACGCCTGCGCGCCACGGGGGCGGCGATGCGCGCGGCCAAGCGCAGGTTCGCCCAGGCGCCGGCCTCCTGGCTGGAGGACCTGTGCTCGGTGCTGCCCGTCCCGGTCACGGCCCTGGCCACGCCGGCGCTCTTCCGGCTGGCGTCGGTGGCCTTCCCGCCGGTCAACATCATCGTCAGCAACGTGCCGGGCCCGCAGTTCCCGCTGTACCTGTGCGGCGGGCGGGTGCTGTCGTACTACCCGCTGTCGGTGGTGAGCGACGTGGGCGGCGGGCTCAACATCACGTGCTTCTCGTACGACGGCATGCTCGACTTCGGCGTCGTCGCCTGCCCCGAGCGGGTGGACGACGTGTGGGAGCTGCTCGGCCACCTGCGCACCGCGCTCGACGAGCTGCTGAACCTCGACCGCGCGTGAGCTCACTCCCCGAAATACCCTTAGCTTCCCTCTCATAGGGAGTGTTAGGGTAAAGAGGTGTACGACAACGGCATGCTCGCATGAGCACGATCTACAAGTCCCCCGCAGGCGCGAGTGAGATCCGGCGCCGCTACCGGGAGGGACTGCGCACCTGGCCGGTTCCCGCCGACCACATCCACGTCCCCACCCGTCAGGGCGAGACCTTCGTCGTCGCCTCCGGCCCTGAAAACGCCTCCCCCGTGGTCCTGCTGCACGGCTCGGGGGGCAACGCCATGATGTGGCGGAGCGACGTCGCCTCCTGGTCGCGGCACTTCCGCGTCCACGCCGTCGATCTCATCGGCGAACCCGGCCTGAGCGCGCCCTCCCGCCCGCCCCTCGACTCCGACGCCTACGCCCTGTGGCTGGACGAGGTGCTGGACGCCCTCGGCATCACCGCCGCCCCGGTCGTCGGCGTCTCCCTCGGCGGCTGGATGGCCCTGGACTACGCCATCCGCCGGCCCGACCGGGTGACGCGCCTGGCTCTGCTGTGCCCAGGCGGCGTGGGCAGAACCAGGTCGGCCTGGCTCCTCAAGGCCGTCCTGCTCAGCGTGTTCGGGCGCCGGGGCGTACGCCGGTCGGCGCGGACGGTCGCGGGCCTGGAGAAGGTGCGGGACGCATCCGTCCTCGACGACCTGGTCCTGACCTTCACGCAGTTCAAGCCGCGCACGGCGCGCCTGCCCACGTTCACCGACGAGGCGCTTCGCCGTCTGACCATGCCGATGCTGGTGACGGTCGGCGACCGTGACGCCATGATCGACTCCGCCGGGACCGCCGAGCGCGTCCGCCGGTGCGTCCCCCAGGCGACCGTGCGGCTCCTGCCCGGGGTGGGACACCTGATCTTCGGCCAGACCGAACCCATCCTGACCTTCCTCCGCGCCTGACCGGCCGCCCGCCGGCCGCCGGCCGATCACCGGCCGCAGGGCGAGGGAGGCCGCCGGGTGGGCGAGCCGCTACGCGAGGGAGTGGGCGATGAGCTCGGCGACGGCGTCGGGGTCGAGCTGGTGGCCGGTGAGCTGGCAGAGGGTCTCCTGGTAGAGCAGGACGGCGGCGAACGTGGCCGCCGCCACCTCCAGTCGCGCGGCGTCGCCCCGCGCCCCCGGCAGCGCCAGCTCCAGGGCGAAGCGGGCGCGCCGGATCAGCTCCCCGTTGAGGCGGCCGAGCCGGTCGCGTACGGACCCGTGGGTGTCGGCCTCGCGGAACAGGATCCGGCGCATCGCCGGTGAGGCCCGCAGCGGCAGCCCCCGCGCCAGCCGGGACAGCGTGCCGGCCGGATCGCCGGGGACGGCGTCGACGTCACGGCCCTCCTCCACGAGCGTCCGCTCGTCGACGAGGGCGACGAGCACGTCGATCTTGCGCGGGAAGTAGTGGAAGACGAGCCCCTTCGGCACCTGGGCCAGCCGGGCGATGACGGAGGTGGGAGTGGCCTCGTAGCCGCCTCCGGCGAACAGCTCCTCCGCCGCGTCCAGGATGCGCGTCCGCGCGTCACCGTTCACCACAGCCGAACCTTAGCCTCCGCCGGTTCCGGCCCGCCATCCCGTCACGGCGAGACCGCTCTGCCGCCCCTGGCGACGGTCGCGCCCGTGGTCGCGGCGGTGGTTGCGGCGGTGGTTCGGTCCGTCCGGTCCGGGGTTTACGGGGGTGCGTGGAGAGCGTTTACGGAGGGGGCGAAATACTGGCCCGATGAGAGTGATCGGCCATACGGATCTGTCCGTCTTCCCCATAGCGCTCGGCACCAACGTCTTCGGCTGGACCGCCGGCAAGCAGGACGCGTTCGCGGTCCTCGACGCGTACGTCGAGGGCGGCGGCAACTTCATCGACACCGCCGACGTCTACCCCCACTGGGCCACCGGGGAGCCCACCTCCGAGCTCATCATCGGCGAGTGGCTGCGGGAGCGCGGCAATCGCGAGTCGATCGTGCTGGCCACCAAGGTCGGCATGCTGGAGGGCGTGCGCGGGCTGGCCCCGGACACCATCCGCACGGCGGTCGAGGGGTCGCTGCGGCGGCTGGGCACCGACTACATCGACCTCTACTGGGCGCACGTGGACGACCGGGACACGCCGCTCGCCGACACGCTCGGCGCGTTCGACGCGCTGGTGCGCGAGGGCAAGGTCCGGCACATCGGCGCCTCCAACTACGAGGCCGATCGGCTGGCCGAGGCGCTGAAGGTCTCCGACGACGCGGGCCTGGCCCGCTACGTGGCGCTTCAGCAGCACTACAACCTGGTCGAGCGCGGCTACGAGGGCGAGCTGCGGGACGTGGTGGCCCGTGAGGGGCTGTCCAGCACGCCGTGGTCGTCGCTCGCGCGCGGCTTCCTGACCGGGAAGTACCGCCCCGGGGTCACGATCGACAGCCCCAGGGCCGAGCGGGCGCGCGAGTACCTGGACACGGAGCACGGCCCGCGCACGATCGAGGCGCTCGTACGGGTGGCCTCGGCGCACGGGGTGGAGCCCGCGTCGGTGGCGCTGGCCTGGCTGGCCGCGCAGCCCACGGTCACGGCGCCGATCGCCAGCGCCCGCGACGTCGGGCAGCTCCGTCCGCTGCTGGAGGCCGCCGCCCTCAAGCTGGACGCCGACGAGCTGCGCCTGCTCGACGAGGCCTCCCGCCCCTGACCGGCCACCCTGCGTGAGGAGCCCGTTACGGACATCCGGAAAACCGGGCCCGTTATCCAGCCTTGATCAGCGACAATGATCATGTGATACTTGACGGACTTTAGTGACCAAAGTCAGAAAAGCGCGCTTCCTGGGCGCATGTTGCTTGAGAGCCATCAGCCGCATATCCGGACAGAGGCGGGGAACATCGACATGCCGCTTGCCACGGACCCCACCGTGACCAAGCCCCGAGTCCTTCCCTTCTACCGTGCCGTACCGCGGCTCATGAAGGACCCCGTCGCCGAGCTGGCCCGGATGGGCACCGACGCCGGTGGCCGGATCGTCCGGCTCGACATCGGCCCGTTCCGGCCGTACCTGGTCTCCCATCCCGACCACGTCCAGCAGGTGCTGAAGACGCAGTGGTCGAACTTCGCGCGCGAGGGCATGTTCTGGCGGCCGCTGCGCCGGGTCACCGGGCGCAGCATCCTCGGCGACGGCGAGGGGTGGGCGTCCAGCAGGCGGATCCTCCAGCCGCTGTTCACCGCCCGCCGCGTCGCCTCGCTCGCCGAGGACATGGCCGAGGTGGTCGCCGGGCACGTCGGCGAGCTGGAGCGCGATGCGCGCACCGGCCGGCTCGTGGACGCCGCCCACCTGATGACCACGATCACCAACCAGACCGTCATCAAGGTGCTGTTCGGCGGGCGCATCTCGCGGGAGGTGGGCGAACGGCTGCTGCCGGAGTTCGCCACCTGCGCGACGTCCATCGGGTTCCGCCTGCTGTTCCCGTTCGTGCCGTACTCGATGCGCGTGCCCGGGGACCGCGCGTTCCTGGCCGCCGCTCAGCGGATCGACGACATCGTGTACCCGCTGATCGAGGAGGCCCGCGCGGAGGACGCGCCGGACGGCGACGACGGCGGGCGGCCGGACGAGCTGGTCTCGGCGCTGATCAGGGCGCGGATGCGCGAGGACGGCGCGGCCGACCTGCGGCAGGTGCGCGACGACCTGGTCAGCATCTACGGCGCCGCCTCGGAGACCACGGCCATGGCGCTGACCTGGCTGTGGACGCTGCTGCACGACCACCCCGAGGTGAACGCGCGGCTGCGCGACGAGATCGAGTGGGTCGTGGGCGACGGCCCGGTGCGGCCGTCGCACGTCCAGGAGCTGCCGTACCTGCGGATGGTGCTCCAGGAGCTGCTGCGCGTCCACCCGCCGGGCTGGATCATCCCGCGGCAGGTCGTGGCCGACACGGAGATCGGCGGTGTCCCGGTCAAGGCGGGCTCGCAGGTGCTGGTCAGCCCGTACACGACCCACCGGCTGGAGGAGTTCTGGGAACGGCCGCTGGAGTTCGACCCGGAGCGCTGGGCGCCCGAGCGTGAGCAGCGGCGGCATCGCTACGCCTATGTCCCGTTCGGCGCGGGGCCGCACGTGTGCCTGGGGCAGCACCTGTTCCATCTCCAGGCGGCGCTCGTGGTGGCCGGGCTGCTCGCCAGGTACCGGCCGGTGCTGACGAACCCGCAGCGCTTCACGCTCGTGCCGGGCGCGTCGGTACGGCCCAAGGAGGCGTTGCTCCTGAGGCTGCTGCCGTCCGGGACGGACGAGGAGCCCGACGCGTGGCGGCCCCCCGTGGCGGCTCCCGCCATCGGCGTGGGCGGCGCGCACGACTGGATGTGGCCGATGGGGGCGGGTGACGGCGCGTGAGCGTCGGCGAGCTCTCCCCCGACGAGAGCGACACGACGACCGGCACGACCCTCGACACGGCGACCGGCGCGGTGACCGGCGCGGTGACCGGCGCGGCGGAGGATGTCGCCCGGGCGGCGGGCGAGCTGGTGGCCGGGATGATGCTGCGGCCGTGGGGGCAGGTCTCGCCCTCGGTGTACGAGACCGGCCGGGTGGTCGCGCTCGCGCCCTGGCTGACCGGGCACGGGGAGCGGATCGCGTACCTGCTCGGCGCGCGGAACGCGGACGGGTCGTGGGGCGCGCCCGACGGCTACGGGCTCGTGCCCACGCTGAGCGCCACGGAGGCCCTCCTGTCGCTCCTGCCGCCCGGCCGATCGCGGCCGGGCGCCGAACCGGAGGCCGACACCGACGCCGAGCCCGGCACCGGCACCGGCACCGGCACCGACACTGACGCCGGGGCCGGGGCGGACGCCGTGGCCCCGGCGACTCCCGAGGAGATCACGGAGGCGGCGCGGCGAGGTCTGCGCGCGCTGACCCGCCGGCTGGGCGAGCTGGCCGAGGCCGGGCCCGGCGGGCTTCCGGACACGCCGGCCGTCGAGCACATCGTCCCCTCACTCGTCGCCCTCATCAACGAACGCCTCGCGGGACCGGCCGCCCGGGAGAGCGGGCTGGACGCGTACGGGCCGCTGCCGCTGCCCGCCGGCATGGGGCACGACGGGACGCGCCTGATCCGGGCGGCGCTGGAGTCGGGCGCGAAGCTCCCGGCGAAGCTGCCGCACGCCCTGGAGATCGCGGGCCCGTCCGCCGCGGGGACCCGATCCGTCCAACCCACCGAGATAGGGACCGTGGGCGCCTCCCCCGCCGCCACCGCCGCCTGGCTGGGCCGGCGCGCCCCTCGCCCTGACGCCACGGACGGCGAGCCCGGCGGCCCGGAGTCGCGGTGCCTGGAAGGGGCGGCGCGGGGACATCTGGAGGCCGTCGTGCGCCGTCACGGCGGTCCCGTGCCCGTCGGGCTGCCGATCACGGTGTTCGAGCGCGGCTGGGTGCTGAGCTGGCTGCTGCGGGCGGGCGTGCCGGTGGAGGCGCCGCCGGAGATGGTCGCGGACCTCAGGGCGGCCATCGGCCCCGCCGGCACACCCGCCGGCTCCGGGCTGCCCGCCGACGCCGACACGACGTCCGTGGCCCTGTACGCGCTGGCGCTGCTCGGCGTGCCGTACGAGCCGGCGAGCCTGTGGGTCTTCCACACCGGGACGCACTTCGCCACCTGGCCCGGCGAGCAGGGCAGCTCGGTCACCGTGAACGCGCACGTCCTCGACGCCTTCGGCGCGTACGCCGCCCGGCGCCCCGGGGCCGCCGCCCGTTACCGGCGCCCGATGGGCGAGGTGGCGGCCTGGATCCGCGACCGGCAGCGGCCGGACGGGAGCTGGAGCGACCGCTGGCACGCCTCCCCCTACTACGCCACGGCCGGCTGCGCGCTGGCGCTGGACGAGCACGGCGGCGAGGCGTCGGCCGGGGCGGTGCGGGCGGCCGTCGAGTGGGTGCTGGCGACGCAGCGTCCGGACGGCTCCTGGGGCCGCTGGGAGGGCACGGCCGAGGAGACGGCGTACGGTCTGCAGGTGCTGCTCATGACGCGCCGGCGGGACGACCCGCGGTGCGCGCGGGCCGCGGCGCTGGGGCACGCGTACCTGGTGGGCCGCGCGGGCGGCGGCCATCCGCCGCTCTGGCACGACAAGGACCTCTACACGCCGGTGGCGGTGGTCCGCGCGGCGGTGCTCGCCGCCGTCCACCTGGCCGGGACGCGGTTGCCGGAGTCCGGCGGGAGCCGCTGAACGCCGGTGGTCAGCGGGCGCGGTGCGCGGCGGTGTCGGCCGTCAGCTCGCCCACCGTGTACGCGTGCGTGTCGCGGGCCAGGTACCAGCGGCCGTTGAAGGCGACGCTGCGGCGCTGGCCCTCGGCGATGCCCGCCAGCTCCTCCGGCAGCTCCGCCAGCGCGGCGTGGAAGGCGGCCTCCAGCTCGCCGATGTGGGCCGCCACCCGGGTCACGGCCTCCTCGGCCGTGGCGCCGCTCCGCTGGAGGATGCCGATGGAGTTCGGCTTGCCCTCAGCCTTCTCCCGTTCGAACGTCCTGATGTCGTTGGCCAGCCGCACGCAGGACGCGCCGAGGAGCGTGGCCCGTTCGACGGTCTCCCACCGGACGGGACGCGGGCCGCACAGGACGAGGGCGGCGGCCCACCAGGTGGGGTAGAGGATGGTGATCCTGCCGTTGGCGAGGTAGTCGTCGTACGAGGGCCACGGCTCGCGCCCGGCCGACCAGGCGCGCTCGCGGGCCATGGCGGCGCCCGCGAGCCGCAGCTGCCCCGCGAGCGCCTCGGTGTGCCCGCCGGCGTGGGCGCGGAAGCGGGCGGCCCAGCCCCGCCAGGCGCCCAGCACCTCCCCTACCGTCCCCGCGCCCGCGCCGGGGCCCGAGGAGAAGCCAGGGTCCGCGGAGGGGCCGGGGTCCGCGGAGGGGCCGGCGAGCGCCGCCGGCAGGAGGGAGAAGAAGGCGCCGAAGCCGGTCGAGAGGCCGTCCGCGACCCCGTCGGCGAGGTCGTCCACCGCGAACAGGACGGCCGTCAGCGCCCCCAGCTCCGCGATCGTGCCGCGCGGCGCGCCGGGGAACGTCGCCGCCGCCGACAGGCAGCTGAACGCGAGCCGGCTGGCCGAGCTCTCCCCGTCCGCGTACAGGGCGGGGTACGCGCGCAGCGGCCCGGCGGCCTCCGGCACGGCGTCGAGGGCGGCGCGCAGGACGCGCGCCCTGCTCTCCGCCGGCACGCCCGCGAGCTGGTCCGCGCCCCGGAGCAGCTTGTCGGCCAGCTCGTTGCGAATGCCGAAGTACGCCTGAGGGTCCGTGCCGGTCACGCGGCGCAGCCTAGCTGGGCGTATTGATAATTGACAAAAAGTTCCGACAAGAACGGATAAGTGGGTTCAAATCACCCCGGTAACTTGAGCCATGATCAGGCCCTTGCTAAGGTCCCGACATTGTCAGCGCTGGTATGCCACGGCACGTCCTGGTCGTCAGCCATTCGAATGACTTCGCAGGGTAGGTACTATGCGCCCCCGCAATTCACGTCTGCGGACCAAGGTCACGGCGTTGCTCCTTTCCCTGACAGCGCTCTGGGCCTTCGCGGCGTGGGTCACCCTGCGTGACGGCGTCAACCTGCTGTGGGTGTCGCAGATCGACGCCAGCGTGATCGACCCGAGCGAGCCGCTGCTCGTGGAGCTGCAGCGTGAGCGGCGGATGACGATGATCCGCCTCGGCAACCCCTCCACGCGCACCCGGCAGGACCTCAAGGCCGAGCGTCAGGCGGCCGACAAGGCGCGGGCCGCCTTCACGACCGCCGCGCAGGCGTGGATCGTGGACTGGGCGCTGGACGACGACGGCATCGACCGTCTGAATAAAACGTTCAAGCGCCTGGAGGGCCTCGACAGCATCCGGCAGACCGTGGACGCCGGCCAGCTCACCCGCGCCCAGGCCGCCACCACGTACGACGAGATCATCGACTCCTTCTACGGCATGTACAGCCTCATCGGCGCGGTCGACGACCAGGGCATCGCCAAGGACGTCCGCACGCTGGCGATGCTCAGCAAGGCGCGCGAGCTGCTCTCCCGCGAGGACGCGATGCTGGCCGGCGCGATCGCCCAGGGGCGGCTGAGCGTCGATGAGAAGACGAAGTTCACCGAGACCGTGGGCGCCTGGCACGTCATGACCGAGCAGGCCGCCATCGACCTGCCCGACTCCGAGCGCCCCGGCTACGACGCGCTCATGCTGAGCAACGGCATCGTCCGCCTGCACAACCTGGAGACCCTGGTCGCCGAGTACGGCGGCGGCCGCGACGGCATCCCGTTCGGCGCCGAGCAGTGGGCCTCGGCCACGGAGCGCGCGCTGGCGGAGTTCAACACCTTCGTCATCGGCGCGGGCGACCGCGTGGTCGAGCGGGCCACGCCCGTCAGCATCGGCGTCATCATCCGCCTGGTGCTGGCCGGCGGCCTCGGCCTCATCGCGGTCGTCGCCTCGATCGCCCTGTCGATCTCCACGACCCGCCAGCTCCTCGCCCAGCTCCAGAGGCTGCGCGACGCGGCGCACGAGCTGGCCGACGAGCGGCTGCCCGGCGTCGTGGACCGCATCGGCCGCGGCGAGAGCGTCAACGTGGACGTCGAGGCGCCGGCCCTGAAGTTCGGCGACGACGAGGTCGGCCAGGTCGGCCAGGCGTTCAACACCGTGCAGCAGACCGCACTGCGGGTCGCCGCCGAGCAGGCCGAGCTGCGCCGCAGCATCCGCGACATCCTGCTCAGCCTGGCCCGCCGCACGCAGGGCCTGGTCCACCGGCAGCTCACCGTCCTCGACGTGATGGAGCGCCGCGAGACCGACCCGGAGGAGCTGAAGGAGCTCTTCCGGCTGGACCACCTGGCGATCCGCATGCGGCGCAACGCCGAGAACCTCATCGTCCTGTCCGGCTCCTCCCCCGCCCGCACGTGGCGGCGGTCCGTGCCGATGGTGGACGTGGTCCGCGGCGCCCTGGCCGAGGTCGAGGACTACACGCGCGTCACCATCGCCCCCATGGGCGAGGTGGTGCTCGTCGGCCGGGCCGTCGGCGACGTCATCCACCTGCTCGCCGAGGTGATCGAGAACGCGGTGTCGTTCTCGCCGCCGTACACGACGGTCCAGGTCAGCGGCCAGCTCGTGGCCAACGGGTACGTGATCGAGGTCGAGGACCGGGGCCTGGGCATGAAGCCCGAGGACCTGGTGTCGGCCAACGAGCGCATCGCCGACCCGCCCGAGTTCCGCATCACCGGCACGGCCCGGCTCGGCCTCTACGTGGTCAGCCGGCTGGCCGAGCGCCACGGCATCCAGGTGGTGCTGAAGGCGTCCCCGTACGGCGGCACGACGGTCGTCGTGCTGCTGCCGCAGGAGCTCGTGCAGGCGGACGACACCCCGAAGCCGCCCGAGGACCTGCCGGCCACGCTGCCGCGCCGGCAGACCGGCCTGGCCACCGCGCCGCGGCCGGTGAACGGCGAGAACGTCCGCACGCTCAAGGTCGCCTCGAACCGCAGGGCGCTGACGCTGGAGCCGGACGAGCTGACCGACCTCCCCGAACCGAGGGAGCCGGCCGACCTCGGCCGCCCACGCAGGGTCCCGAACCATCGGAGGCCGGAGATGGAGCAGCCACCACCAGAGCCGGACCGGGCGCCCGAGCCGCCGGTCGCGGACGGGCCGTCCGCGCCGGCGTTCACGCCCGGCGGCCTGCCCCTGCGGGTGCCCCAGGCGAACCTGGCGCCCGCCCTGAAGGACGAGCCGCCGCCCGCGCGGGCGGCGGAGGAGCACGACGATGACGAACGCTCCCCGGAGGAGATCCGGGCGATGATGGGATCCCTGCAGTCGGGCACTCGCCTGGGCAGGTCCGATGCGGCCCGACTCATGGGCGAGCAGCGACCGGGAGGCGACACGTGACACCGAGTTCCGGCACGGACCTCAACTGGCTGCTCGACGACCTGATCGGGCGCATCCCCGAGGCGGAGCACGCGATCGTGCTCTCCTCGGACGGGCTGCTCATGGCCTCCTCGGCGGCGCTGGAGCGGACCGACGGCGAGCACCTGTCCGCCGTCGCGTCCGGGCTGCAGAGCCTGGCCAAGGGCGTCTCCGAGCGCGTGGAGGGCGGCGCGATCCGGCAGACGGTGGTGGAGTGGAAGTCGCAGTTCCTCATCGTCACCAACGCCGGCGAGCGGGCCTGCCTGGCGGTCCTGTGCACGCGCAACGCCGACATCGGCCTGGTCGCGTACGAGATGGCGATGCTGGTGGCGCGGGTCGGCCAGTACCTGACCTCGCCCGCGCGCGCCGGCGAGGCCGTGGCCGGGAGCGACAGGTGACTCCCCCGGACGATCCCGTCGAGGAGCACTGGGTCGATCCGGAGATCATCCGGCCCTACGTGGTGACGCGTGGCCGCACCCGGCCCGCGCACGGCCGGTTCGACCTGATCTCGATGGCGCTCGCGGTGGGGCCGCTGCCGGGTCCGGACGCGGGGCTCGACCCCGAGCACCTGCGCATCCTGCAGCTCTGCCGCGAACCGAAGTCGGTGGCGGAGATCGCCGCACATCTGAACCTGCCCGCGGGAACGATCCGCGTGCTGCTCGGCGATCTCTTCGACAGGGAGCTCGTCTCGGCCCAGGAACCGCAATCCGAGGTGGACATGCGTGACGTGAGGATGTACAGGGCGGTGCTCGATGGTCTTCGGTCGCTCTGAGCGCCCGCGCCTTCCCACGGCGATCAAGATCCTGATCGCCGGTGGCTTCGGCGCCGGCAAGACGACGATGGTGGGAGCGGTGTCCGAGACCCGGCCGCTGCGGACCGAGGAGGTCCTGACCGACCGCGGCGTCGGCGTCGACGACATCTCCGCGGTGGAGGCCAAGCGGACCACGACCGTGGCCATGGACTTCGGCCGGATCACGCTGTCCAACGACTACGTCCTGTACCTGTTCGGAACGCCCGGCCAGGAGCGGTTCTGGTTCGTCTGGGACGAGCTGGCCGAGGGGGCGCTGGGCGCGGTGATCCTGGCCGACACCCGGCGCCTGGCCGACTGCTTCCCGTCGGTGGACTACTTCGAGCGGCGCGGCACGCCGTTCGTGGTGGCGGTCAACTGCTTCGAGGGGGCGCAGACGTTCGAGCTGGACGAGGTGCGCATGGCGTTGCAGCTCGACCCGTCGATCCCGATCGTGATGTGCGACGCGCGCAAGCGCGACTCCAGCCGGGAGGTGCTCATCACGCTGGTGAAGCACTCGGCCCGGCTGCGCGCCGAGCCCGTCGGCACCTGACGGCACCCGGACACGGCGCGGGGCCCGGCCGGTCGGCCGGGCCCCGCGTGGTCTCGCGTGGGGTCAGTGCTCGGCGGCCTTCTCGGCGCCGACGCCGGTGAGCGAGCGGACCTCGATCTCGGCGTACTTGGCGGCGTTGTGCTCCTTGCTCAGCACGGTGCCGAGCCAGCCGCACAGGAAGCCGAGCGGGATCGAGATGATGCCCGGGTTGCTGAGCGGGAACCAGGCGAAGTCGGCGTCCTTGAACAGCGCGGTCGGCGACCCGGACACCACCGGCGAGAAGATCACCAGGATGAGCGCGGACACCAGGCCGCCGTAGATGGCGCTGACCGCGCCGGCGGTGTTGAACCTCTTCCAGAACAGGCTGTAGAGGATGGCCGGCAGGTTGCCGGAGGCGGCGACGGCGAAGGCCAGCGCCACCAGGAAGGCGACGTTCTGTCCCTGCGCCAGGATGCCCAGGCCGATCGAGACGGCGCCGATGACGAACGCGGAGATGCGGGCCACCAGCACCTCCTCCCGCTCGGAGACGTTGCCGCGCTTGAAGACGTGCGCGTACAGGTCGTGGGCGAAGCTGGAGGAGGAGGCGAGCGTGAGGCCCGCGACGACGGCCAGGATCGTGGCGAAGGCGACGGCGCCGATGAGCGCGAGCAGGATGGTGCCGCCCACCTCGCCGAGGAACGTCTCGCCGACGGCCTTGGCCAGCAGGGGCGCGGCGGTGTTGCCCGCCTTGTCGGCGGCGGCGATGGCCTTGCTGCCGACCAGGGCGGCGGCGCCGAAGCCGAGGACGAGCGTGAGCAGGTAGAACACGCCGATGATGCCGATGCCCCACAGCACGGACTTGCGGGCGTCCTTGGCGGTGGGCACGGTGTAGAAGCGGATGAGGATGTGCGGCAGGCCGGCCGTGCCCAGCACCAGGGCGAGGCCGAGGCTGATCAGGTCGATCTTGCCGGCCAGGCCCTGGGCCTCGGTGCCGTACTTCAGGCCGGGGATGAGGAAGTTGCCGCCCTTGCCGCTCTGGGTGGCGGCCTCGCCGAGCAGCGACGACAGGTTGAAGCCGAAGTGGCCGAGGACGAGGATCGTGATCAGCGCGGCGCCGCCCATGAGCAGCACGGCCTTGACGATCTGCACCCAGGTGGTGCCCTTCATGCCGCCGAACACCACGTACACGATCATGAGGGCGCCGACGCCGACGATCGTCAGCGCCTTGCCGGACGGCGAGGTGATGCCGAGCAGCAGGCCGACCAGGGCGCCCGCGCCGACCATCTGGGCGAGCAGGTAGAAGATGCTCACCGTGATCGTGGAGACTCCGGCGGCGGTGCGGACCGGGCGCGGGCTCATGCGGAAGGCCAGCACGTCGGCCATGGTGAACTTGCCGGAGTTGCGCATCAGCTCGGCGACCAGCAGCAGCGCCACCAGCCAGGCCACGAGGAAGCCGATGGAGTACAGGAACCCGTCGTACCCGGACAGGGCGATGATGCCGGCGATGCCGAGGAAGGAGGCGGCCGACATGTAGTCGCCGCCGATCGCCAGGCCGTTCTGCGCGCCGCTGAAGGAGCGGCCGCCCGCGTAGTAGTCGGCGGCCGTCTTGGTCTGGCGGCTGGCCCAGAACGTGATGCCGAGGGTCAGCGCGACGAAGGCCAGGAAAAGGGTCGTGGCGAGCGCTGTGGAACTCATCGGGTCTTCTCCTCGACCTCGTGGCGGAGCTTGTCGGCGATCGGGTCGAGTTTCCTGTCGGCGTGCCGCGCGTACGCCCAGGCGATCCAGAACGTCGACACGAACTGGAGCAGGCCGAGGACCAGGGCGACGTTGACGTTGCCGAACAACTTGATGCCCATGAAGCCGCGGGCGAAGCCGGACAGCACGACGTACAGCAGGTACCAGGACAGGAACGCCACCGTCATCGGGAACGTCCAGCGGCGGAAGCGCCGCTTCAGGTCCTGGAACTCGCTGCTCGTCTGCACCTGCTCATAAACGGACGCGTCATGTTCTTGAGTCGTCACGGAGACCTCCACTGTGATGCGGATCACGCACACCGTAAGAGCGCAACCTATCCGTAGTGGAGGTCTCACAGGGGGTCGTTCGGCGAGCCGCCGCGGCATGGCGGCCAACCGTGCGGCGCTTGCGGTGAAAGGTCCCATTCGCGCGACGAACGGTCGCCTCCCGGGCTCACCCCTTGACGGCGCCCGCGGTGAGCCCCTCCACGATGTAGCGCCGGATCACGGCGAAGAGCACCAGCGTCGGGATCACCGACACCACGGTCGCCGCGGCCATCGACCCCCAGTCGATGTCGTACTGGGTGATGAAGGAGTTCATGGCCACCGGGATCGTCTTGGCGTCCTCGCTGTCGATGAACGTGATGGCCAGGAACAGCTCGTTCCAGCACTGCACGAACGCGAAGATGAACGTGGCCGCGATGCCCGGCAGCATGACCGGGATCACCACGCGCACCATCGCCGCCAGCCGGGAGGCGCCGTCCACCTGCGCCGCCTCCTCCAGCGCCACCGGGATCCGCTCGTAGAAGCCGCGCATGATGATCGTGGCGAACGGCACCAGCATGGCGACGTACACGACCATGAGGCCCGCCAGGTGGTTGAGCAGGCCGAGGTCGGACATCAGCAGGTAGAGCGGCCCGAGCGCGATGAACAGCGGGATCATCTGCGTGACCAGGAACGCCAGCATCAGCGCGCCCCGGCCGGGGAAGGAGAAGCGCGCCAGCGTGTAGCCGCCGAGCACCCCGATCACGGTGACGGCCGCCGCCGCGGCCAGCGAGACGAGCAGGCTGTTGAGCAGGTACGCGCCGAAGTCGGCGAAGGAGAACAGGTCGGCGTAGTGCTCGAAGGTCACCTCGCCCGGCCAGTACCGCAGCGGCATGGAGAAGATCTCCGCCTTGGGCTTGAGCGAGGTGACGGTGATCCAGTACAGCGGGAACAGCGTGATCAGCAGCCAGACGGCCAGCACGGTCCCCTTGGCCAGGCGTCTCATCGGGACCTCTCGAATCGGGTGGCGTTCAGGTAGAAGACGCTGAAGGCGAGCAGCAGGCCGAGGACGAGCATCCCGACCGCCCCGGCGCGGCCGTAGTCGCCGCCGATGACCTGCTGGATGAGGAACGTGGTGATGATGTCGGTGCCGCCCGCCGGGCCGCCGCCGGTCATCGCGTAGATGAGGTCGGGGAAGTTGAGGATCCAGATGATCCGCAGCAGCACGATCAGGGCCAGCGTGGGGCGGATGTGCGGCAGCGTCACGTGCCAGAACTGCCGCAGCCGGGAGGCGCCGTCGACCGAGGCCGCCTCGTACAGCTCGGCCGGCACCGACTGCAGCGCGGCCATGATCATGATGGCGAAGAACGTCACGCCGTACCAGACGTTGGCCACGATCACCGACGTCATCGCCCAGCCCGGGGTGGCCAGGAACCCGATCCGCTCGTCGATGATCCCGGCCTTCAGCAGCAGGTCGTTGACCACGCCGAACTGCCCGTTGAACATCCACCGCCACAGCAGCCCGATGAGGAAGCCGGACATCGCCCACGGGAAGAACACCCACGCCTGGTAGAGCCCGCGGCCCCGGAAGTGCCGGCGCAGCAGCAGCGCCAGCCCGAACCCGAGGAAGAACTGGAAGAACAGCGACACCGCCACCCAGGTGCCGGTGTTGCGCAGCGCCGTCCAGAACCGGTCCTCCGCCAGCACCGCCCGGAAGTTGTCCAGCCCGACGAACGGCGTCGAGGTGATGTCGAACAGGTTGTAGCGCTGGAAGGCGATGACCGCGCCGCGGATCATCGGGTAGTAGGTGAACAGCAGCACGAACACCGCGCCCGGCAGCAGGCACAGCGCGACGAACCTGGCCTTGCGCCCGGTGAAGGCGGGACGGGCGGCCTGTGCGGCCCGGCTCACGAGACCTTCTTCGCCTGGTCCGCCCAGAACGCGTCCCACGCCTTCAGCACCTCGGCCACGGTCTTCTTGCCGGTGATGAGCGCCTGGACGTCACGGTCGGAGTCGGCGATGAACTGGCTCCAGCCCGGGTAGTCGACCGGCCGGACCGTGATGACCTGCTTCGGGTCCTGCTGCGCCTCCAGGTACGCCTTCCACGCCCCTTGCGAGAACTGCGGGTCGCTCTGCGCCTGCCTGGAGATCGGGATGAGGGAGTTGCCCTTGGCGAAGGCGATGCTCTGCTGGGCCTCCGACAGGTACTGCACGAGCTTGACGGCCTCCTTCTGGTGCTTGCTGAAGGAGGTGACGCCCCAGCCGGCGTAGCCGACCGGCTGGAAGGCGTAGCCCGACGGGCCCTTCGGGATGGGGGCCGTGGACCACGCCTTGACCGCGCTCTCCTGGACCGTCTTGATGACCTCCGGGTCCTGGATGAGCATGCCGGTGACGCCGGAGGTGAAGCCCTGGACCATCTCGGGGTAGCCCCAGGAGACCGAGTCGGGCGGCGACGCCTCCTTGAAGATCTTCACGTACAGGTCGAGGGCCTGGGCGGCCTCGGGGGTCGAGAAGATCGTCCGCTTGTCCTTGAGGAAGAACGACTTCTGCGGGTCGAGGGCCTCCCCGTCGTACGCGCTGATCATCATGACCGCGTAGTCGGCGCCGCCCTTGCCGCCCCGGAAGGAGTAGCCGAACCGGTCGCCGGAGGTCATCTTCCGGCCGGCCTCGTACAGCTCCTGCCAGGTCTTCGGCGGCTGGGCGAGGCCCCAGTCGGTGCGGTAGAACAGCGTGCGCTGGTAGAAGCCGTACGGGTAGAGGTAGGCCTTGCCGCCGACCTCCACGGCCTTCTTCTGAGCCAGCTCGGTCAGGTCGGACCAGCCGGCCCACTGCGTGGTGGGCAGCTCGGCCAGCCAGCCGTTGTTGGAGAAGGACTTGGCCGTGTGGTCGCGGACCTCCAGCACGTCCAGGTCCTTCTTCGTCTGCAGGATCTGGGTGATCTTCTGATCGGCGCTGTCCAGCGGGGGCGAGACGAGCTCCACCTCCACGCCCGGGTTCGCCTTCTCGAAGCCGTCGATCAAGGTCTTGATCAGCTTGGTCCGCTCGGGGCTGGTCAGGCTCTCGATCATGCGCAGCTTCACCTCCCCCGAGGAGGAGCCGGAGCCGCAGCCCGCGAGGAGGAGGGTCACGGCCATGGCTGCGGACGAAGCGGGCAGAAGGGGGGATTTCATCGGTGCCTCCGCACGGGATGAGACAGCGCTGTCAGCGTGCAGGTCACGCTAGGCGACCGACCCCCTCCAGCGCCACCCCCAGGTCCTTGATCAATGTGTCGGCCGGCTCCAGACCCACCGACAGCCGCACCAGCCCGACGGGGATGCCCATGGTGGCCCGCACGCTCTCCTCGACCGACAGCGCCGGCGCGTTGACCAGGCTCTCGAAGCCGCCCCACGACACCCCGACGCGGAAGTGCCGCAGCCGGTCGATGAAGGCCCCGGCCTCCTCGCGCGACTCGGTGTCGAGCTCCAGGCTGAACACGCTGGAGAAGCCCGCCATCTGCCGCGCGGCCAGCGCGTGGCCCGGGTGCGAGGGCAGCCCGGGGTGGTTGACGCGCCGCACGGCCGGGTGGTCGTCGAGGAAGCGCGCCACCGCCAGCCCGCGCTCCTGGTGGGCGGGCATCCGCACGGGCAGCGTGCGCAGCCCCTTGATCACCTTGGCGGCGTCGTGCGGGGACATGGCGGCGCCGTAGAGCTGGTACTCGGTCAGCGCGAGCGGCCTGATCAGCCGCGACGGCCCGGCCACCACGCCGCCGACGAGGTCGCTGTGGCCGCCCACGTACTTGGACAGCGAGTGGATCACCAGGTCGACGCCCATGGTGAGCGGCTTCTGGAAGATCGGGGTGGACCAGGTGTTGTCCATCACCGTCACCAGGCCGCGCTCGGCCGCCCACGCCGTCACGGCGGAAATGTCGAAGATCTCGTAGCGCATGTAGGAGGGCGACTCGAAGTACAGTAGACGGGTGCTCTCACTGATAGCGCTGTCACCACTGGCGAGATCGTCGACGTGCGTATGCGTGACGCCGAACTTCTCCAGGTAACGCAGGAACTGGGTGGTCGGCCCGTAGACCGCGCCCAGCACCAGCACGTGGTCGCCGGCCGACACCAGCGACGAGATCGTCGCCGCGATGGCGCCCATCCCGGAGGCGAAGCACTTGGCCCGCTCGGCCCGCTCCAGCGCCGCCAGCTTGCGCTGCGCGAGGTCCACGGTCGGGTTGGTGCCGCGCCAGTAGACGTAGCGCTCGTCCTCGTCCTTGATGGCCTCGCCCAGCTCGCCGGCGCTGGCGAAGGTGAACAGCGAGTTCTCGAACACCGGCGGGTTGACCGCGCCCAGCATCCACGGTTCGTCCTCGCCCAGCCGGCCACAGATCCATTCATCGTCCATGGGGGCACAGTAGTATGACCGCGCGTAAACCCACCATGGAGGACGTGGCCCGCAAGGCCGGCGTCAGTCTCAAGACCGTCTCCCGGGTGGTCAACCAGGAGCCGCACGTCAGCCCCGTCCTCCAGCGCAGGGTGCAGGAGGCCATCAGCGCGCTCGGCTTCCGCCGCAACGAGGCCGCCGCCCGCCTGGCCCGCGGCGCCACGATGCTGACCATCGGGCTGATCATGGAGAACATCTCCAACGAGTTCTACTCCCGGCTCGCCAAGTCGGTCGAGGCGTCGGCGGCGGACCACGAGGCGCTCGTGGTCTTCGGCTCCTACGAGGAGCGGCCGGAGCGGGAGCGGATGCTGGTGGAGTCCATGTACGCCCGGGGCGTGGACGCGCTGATCATCGTGCCCTCGGGCGCCGACCACGGCTGGCTGGCCGAGCACGGCGGGCTGACCACGGTGTTCGTGGACCGGGTGCCGCGCGGGCTGGAGGACGCCGACGTGGTGCTGCTGGACGACGTCCGGGGCGGGCGGATGGCGACCGAGCACCTGCTGGCGCGCGGTCACCGGCGCGTCGCGCTGATCTCCGACGACGAGGCGCTCAGCTCGGTCCACGCCCGCGCCACCGGCTACCGGTCCGCGCTGCGGGAGGCCGGGGTGGAGGTGGACGAGTCGCTGGTGGTGCGGGGAGTCTTCGACCCGTGGCGGGCCGGGCACGAGGTGACCCGGCTGCTGGGGCTGGACGACCCGCCCACGGCGTTCTTCGCCACCAACAACCGGGCGGCGACCGGCATCATCCAGGCGCTGCGCGAGCGGCCCGAGCGCCCGGCGTACGTGGGGTTCGACGACTTCGCGCTGGCGGACGTGTTCGACCCGGGGGTGACGGTGGTGCGCTACGACGTGACCCGGCTGGGGCGCAGCGCGGTGGACCTGCTGCTGAGCCCTTCGGACACGCCGCGCCGGGTCAAGGTCCCGGTCGAGCTGGTCGCCCGCGGCTCCGGCGAGCGCCCCCCGCCGGCCCGCTGACCGTCGGGGGGCCGGGGCGCTCCCGCCGGTCACCGCGGGCCGGTCGTCGCGGGCCGGTCAGGCGCCGGTCATCGCGGCGTGCAGGCGCAGGTACGGCTCGGCGTCCTTCGCCCGGTGCTGGCGCTGGAGCGTGCGGCCGAGCAGCAGGCACGCGTACTCCTCGGCCGGGTCGCGCTCCAGGATCAGCCGGAGCTGGGCCTCGGCCCGGCCGAGCTGGGCCGAGTGGTAGTACGCGCGGGCCAGCAGCAGCCGGGCGCCCAGGTTGTCCGGCGCCGCCGCCACCACCTCGGCCAGGATGCGGGCGGCCCCGATGTAGTCCTTCGAGTCGAAGAACAGACGGCCGCGCTCGTACTCCTCGGCCAGCTCGTCGATCCTCTCGATCGGCATGTCACTCCTCTCCCGGGACGGGCCCGTCGGCGTGCGGGACGCGGTCGGCGGGGACGACGCCCAGGCGGCCGGCCTGGTAGTCCTCCATCGCCTGGATGATCTCGGCGCGGGTGTTCATCACGAAGGGGCCGTAGTGGACGACCGGCTCCCGGATGGGCTGCCCGCCGAGCAGCAGCACCTCCAGGTTCGGCTCGGCCTGCGGCTGCGCCGTGGCGGCCTCGACGGTGAGCGCGCCGCCCGGGCCGAAGACGGCGAGCTGCCCCTTCCGGACCGGCCTGCGCTCGGGCCCGGCGAAGCCCTGGCCCGCCAGCACGTACGCGAGGGCGTTGTACCCGGGGTTCCACGGCACCTCCAGCCGCGCACCGGGGCTCACGGTCGCGTGCACCATCGTGATCGGGGTGAACGTGACGCCCGGGCCGGCGTGCCCGTCCAGGTCACCGGCGATGACGCGCATCAGCGCGCCGCCGTCGGGCGAGGCGAGCAGCGCCGCCTGGCGGCCGCGGATGTCCTGGTAGCGGGGCAGGTGGAACTTGTGGGCGCGGGGCAGGTTGACCCAGAGCTGGACGCCGTGGAACAGCCCGCCCGAGACCACGAGGTGCTCCGGGGGCTTCTCGATGTGCAGCAGCCCGGACCCGGCGGTCATCCACTGGGTGTCGCCGTCGGTGATCGTGCCGCCGCCGCCGTGCGAGTCCTGGTGCTCGAAGACGCCGTCGAGGATGTAGGTGACGGTCTCGAAGCCGCGGTGCGGGTGCCAGGGGGTGCCCTTGGGCTCGCCGGGCGCGTACTCGACCTCGCCCATCTGGTCCATGTGGATGAACGGGTCCAGCAGCGACTGCGGCACCCCGGCGAACGCGCGGCGCACCGGGAAGCCCTCGCCCTCGAACCCGCTGGGCGCGGTCGTCACCGACCGCACGGGACGCCGTCCGGCGAGGGCCGGGTCGGGTACGGCGACGCGGGGCAGGGTCAGGGTGTCGGCGGTGATGGCGGGCATGTCCCACCTCCATTTGATTGAAACTTCAACCGGATGCCCGCCTCAACACCCGGCCCCCGCCCCGCATTCCCGGGCGCGGGTCAGGAGGAGCGGGGCCGCCAGTCGCCGCGGTCCAGGTTCAGGTCCTCGGGCGTGTGCAGGCGCACCATCGTCCGGGCCACGCCCGGCGGCACCCGGTGCGGCGTCAGGAACGACACGGCGACCATCACCACAAACGCGATCGGCACCGTCCAGGCCGCCGGCTGGGCGAGCAGCGCGTTCGCGGGCCCCTCGTACGGGCCGCCGACGATGGTGACGAGCACCGCCGCGCAGGCCAGCCCGCCGCCCACGAACAGCCCCGCGAGCGCGCCCGCGGTGCTGAGCCGCCGCCACCAGATGCCGAGCACCAGCAGCGGGCAGAACGACGACGCGGCCACCGCGAACGCCAGCCCCACCACGTCCGCCACCGGCAGCGCCCGGGCCTGGAGCGCCAGCCCGAGGGGCACGGCGACCGCCATGAGCGTCGCGATCCTGAACGAGCGCACCCCGCCCTTGAGCAGGTCCTGCGCGATGACCCCGGCCACCGACACGGTCAGGCCGGACGAGGTGGACAGGAACGCGGCGAACGCCCCGGCCGTGACCAGCGCGGTCAGCAGGTCGCCGAGCGTGCCGCCGACCATCCGGCCGGGCAGGGTGAGCACGACGGCGTCGGTGCGGACCAGGTCGGGCGCGTACAGCCGGCCGAGCCAGCCGTACAGGGCGGGCAGCAGGTAGAACGCGCCGAGCAGCGACAGCACGACGAGCGTGGTGCGGCGCGCGGCCCGCCCGTCGGGGTTGGTGTAGAAGCGCACCAGCACGTGCGGCAGGCCCATGGTGCCGAGGAACGTGGCCAGGATCAGCGAGTACGTCGAGTACAGCGCGTACTCCTTGCCGCCGGCCAGCGGCACCTGCCAGGTGGCGGCGTCCTGCGGGCTCAGCCCGGGCGCGCCGCCGGCCCGCCACGCCATGAGCAGGAACACCAGCGGCACGGCCAGCGCCGTCAGCTTCAGCCAGTACTGGAACGCCTGCACGAAGGTGATCGACCGCATGCCGCCGGACAGCACGTTGACCGCGACGACCAGCGCCACGAGCAGCCCGCCCGCCCACCGCGGCGCCCCGGTGATCTCCCGCAGCACCAGGCCGGCGCTCTGGAACTGCGGCATCAGGTACAGCCAGCCGATGAGCACGACGAGCACGCTCGCGGCCCGGCGCACGGTCATCGACTCCAGCCGCGCCTCGGCGAAGTCCGGCAGCGTGTACGCCCCCGAGCGGCGCAGCGGGGCCGAGACCAGCACGAGCAGCACGAGGTAGCCGCCGGTCCACCCCACCGGCAGCCACAGCATGTCGGCGCCGAACGACAGGACCAGCCCGGCCACGCCCAGGAAGGAGGCGGCCGACAGGTACTCGCCGCCGATGGCGGAGGCGTTCCAGAGCGGGCTGACCGTGCGGGAGGCGACGTAGAAGTCGGAGGTGGTGCGCGAGACGCGGATGCCGAACGCGCCGATGAGCACCGCCGCCACGACGACGATCAGCACGGCGGTGAGACTCACGGGCGCTCGACCAGGTCGGCGAAATGGCGCTCGTTGCGCTCGGCCTGGCGCACGTACAGCCAGGCGCCGATCACGAACGCCGGGTAGATGAGACCGGCCAGCACCGCCCACGGCAGGGGGACGCCGAGCAGCTCGGCCTCGCGCAGCCGCGGGATCAGCAGGAACAGCAGCGGCAGCCCGCACACCACGCAGCCCAGCACGGTGCAGACGAACATCGCCAGCCGGAACTGGGTGCGCAGCAGCGAGCGCATGTAGACCTCGCCGAGGTGGGTCTGCTCGTCGATCTCCCGGGTCGCCGGGTAGCGGGGGCGGCGCGCGGCGGCGGTCCGCGGGCTGGTCACGGCCACCCGCCGCGGCGGCTCGTCCGGCGGCCTCTGGGCGCGGCGGCTCATGCGGGGGGTCCTCTGCGGGCGCGGCGGCTCGTGCGGGGCGCCCTCCGCGGGGTGACGGCTCATTCGGGGCGGCCTCTCCGGGCGCGGCGGACGAGCAGGTCGCGCAGCTCGCGCGTGTGGCGGCGGCTGACCGGGATCTCGGTCTCCCCCACCCGGACCGTGCAGCGCCCGGAGTCGATGTGCAGCTCCTCGATGTGCTTGACCGCCACCAGGTGGCTGCGGTGCACGCGGACGAACCCCGCCGAGGCCCAGCGCTCCTCCAGCGTGGCCAGCGGGATGCGCACCAGGTGGCTGCCGGTGGGCGTGTGCAGGCGGGCGTAGTCGCCGTGCGCCTCCACGTAGACGACGTCGGCGCTGGAGACGAACCGGGTCACGCCGCCCAGCTCGACCGGGATCGTGTCGGACTCGCCGCCCTCGACCGGCGTCTCCGCCGAGACCGCGACCCGCCGGATCGCCTCGGCCAGCCGTTCCGGCCGCACCGGCTTGAGCAGGTAGTCCTCAGCCTTGATCTCGAACGCCTCGATGGCGTGCTCCTCGTACGCGGTCACGAACACCACGCGCGGCGGGTTGGCGAAGCGCGACAGCAGCCGCCCCAGCACGACGCCGTCGAGCCCGCGCATCCGGATGTCGAGGAACACCGCGTCGATCGGCCGGCCCTCGGCGATGGCGCGGTCCAGCAGCCGCAGGGCCGCGGCGCCGTCACGGGCGGTCGCCACCTCGCCGATGCGGGGGTCGGCGCGCAGCAGGTACGACAGGTCCTCCAGCGCGGGCAGCTCGTCATCGACCGCGAGGACCCTGAGTTGCGCCATAGACATGGATGAAACCGACATCCACCGGCGCGGTCAACGGGCCGAGACGCCCGGGTGATACTTCGGCAACCTGACGTTGACCTTCGTGCCCGCTCCCTCGCCGGTCTCCACCACCAGCCCGTACTCGTCGCCGTAGACCTGGCGCAGCCGCTCGTCCACGTTGGCCAGCCCCACGCCGCCCGACGGGGCGATCTCACCGGCGAGGATGCGGCGCAGCCGGTCGGGCTCCATGCCGAGGCCGTCGTCCTCGACGCTGATGCGGCATTCGGCGCCGCCGTCCTCAGCCACGATGATGATGCGGCCGACGCCGTTACGGCTCTCCAGGCCGTGGCGGACGGCGTTCTCGACCAGCGGCTGCAGGCACAGGAACGGCACGGCCACGGGCAGCACCTCGGGGGCGATGCGCAGGGTCACCCGGAGCTGGTCGCCGAAGCGGGCGCGTTCGAGGGTGAGGTAGCGGTCGATCGAGCGCAGCTCCTCGGCCAGCGTGGTGAACTCGCCGTGCCGCCGGAAGGAGTAGCGGGTGAAGTCCGCGAACTCCAGCAGCAGCTCGCGCGCCCGCTCGGGGTCGGTGCGCACGAACGAGGCGATGGTGGTCAGCGAGTTGTAGATGAAGTGCGGCGAGATCTGCGCGCGCAGCGCCCGCACCTCGGCCTCCATGAGCAGCGTGCGCGAACGGTCCAGCTCGGCCAGTTCGAGCTGCGAGTCGACCCAGCCGGCCACCTCCTGGGCGGCCTTGACCAGGCCCGCCGAGGCGTGCGGGCCGTAGGCGGCCAGCGTGCCGACGACCCGGTCGTCGGTGGTGAGCGGCACCACCACGGCGTGCCGGACGGGGCACTCCAGCAGCTCGCAGTCCACGGCCAGCACCTGCGTGCGGCCGTCCTTCAGCGTCGCCCGCGCCTGCTCGAACGCCTGGCCGGCGTGGTGCTCGCCCGCGCCGTCGTACACCAGCAGCCGCTCGCCGTCGGTGATGGCGAGGGCGGAGGAGCCGAGCAGCGCCCGCAGGTGCCGCGAGGCCCGCTCGGCGCCGTCGGCGGTCAGCCCGGCCCGCAGCGGCGGGCCGGCGAGGGAGGCCGTGTGCAGCGTCTCGAACGTGGCCCGCTCGGCCGGGCTGGTGCCCAGCTCCCGGCGGCCGCGCATGACCCGCCAGAGCACGAGCGCGGGCACGCCCACGAGCCCGGCCGCCACGGCGACGCCGACGAGGTACTCCACACCGCGCGAGCCTACTCGGCGGCGTCCGCGGCCTGTCCGGGGGCGAGGGCCTTCGCTATCAGGGCGGCGTACGCGCGGGCCTCGTCGTCGGAGTCGTACGTCGTGCGCGGCCAGAAGAAGCCGCGCAGGCCGTCCTTGCGGTTGCGCGGCACCACGTGGACGTGCAGGTGCGGCACGCTCTGGCTGACGTGGTTGTTCATCGCGACGAACGTGCCGGCGGCCTGCAGGGCCTCCTCCACGGCGCGGGCCACGGCCTGGACCCGCGCGAAGAACGGCCCCACGTCGGCGCCGGGCAGGTCGGCGAGCGTCTCGACGTGCCGCCGGGGCACCACCAGCACGTGGCCCTTGAACACCGGACGCGCGTCGAGGAAGGAGACGGCCACCTCGTCGGCGTGGACGACGAACGCGGGCCGCTCCCCCGCGACGATCTCGCAGAACAGGTCGGTGCTCACCGGCCGACCCTACCCGGCGGCCCGGCTCTCGTCGCCGCCTGCGCGGGGGCGGTCGCGGAAGGCGGTCCAGCTCGTCATGTTCGGCGCCGACCAGGTCTCGGGCGCGCGCAGGAACCGCTCCCCGGCGAAGCCGGCCAGCCACTCGGGCACCTCGCTCACCTTGCCGCCCCGGCAGTGGTAGACCAGCGCCCCCTCCCGCTGCCCCATCGCCATCCACGGCAGCCACGGCGACACCCGGCACCAGGAGAAGTGGCTCGGCACGTCCGGCGCGCCCGCGTCCAGGTCGGCGGCGCGGGAGAAGAACTGGAACAGCTCCATCGCCCGGTACGTGTCGCCCGCCGAGTGGTCGGGGAAGTCGGCGACCGGCAGCGGCGACGGATAGGCCAGGCGCACGTCCACGTGGTGGACCACCTGGTCGCCGACCCGGGTGAACGGCACGGGCCGGTCGCCGAGCGGCTGGTTGACCGGGTCGTTGAAGACGTGCATCACCTCGACGGCCGCGCCGGTGAACGGGTTGTCCCAGGTGGTGAGGACCTCCCGGGTGACCGGGTCGAGGTAGGCGGCGGCCTCGCGGGTCAGCAGCCGCCAGCCGCCGCTGTCGTCGCGCTCGGCGCGGGCGACGTTGAGACCCTCGAAGCCGAACAGGTGGTGGGGGCCGTCGTCGCGCCGCCAGCCGTACACGTCGCCGGTCCACCACGAGATCGTCTCGGTGCCGTCCGCCGCGGCGCGCACCCGTACGAAGTCCCTGCCGTAGTCCATCCTCGCAGCCTGCCCGACCCGAATCGTTTCGATCAAGGACGGTTCGTGTCACCGGCTCAGCGCGGGGACACGGTCAGGTCGAAGATCGCCTCGCCGGACCGCAGGCGGCTCTCCTCGGTCGGGGGCGTCGTCGCGCCGCCGCAGCGCCAGCAGTCGTACAGCCTGATGGTGCTGGTGCCGGGCCGCTTGGCGTTGAAGACGAAGTAGGTGACGCCCCGCGCGTCGTCGCGCCGCGCCTCCTTGCTGATGAACGAGGCGACCGTGGCGTCGGGCAGCGCCTCCAGGGTCCAGCTGTCGCCCGCGGACCGGTCGTCCGGCACCGCCAGCGAGAAGCGCTGGCCGGAGCGCAGCTCGACCGGGACGGTGGCGCCCTTGGCGCCCTTGACGACCACGCCGAGATCGCTGACCGCCGCCCCGCCGCCGCATCCGGCGGTCACGGCGGCGATCAGCAGCACGGACGCGATACCTGCTCGCCGACGCCTCACTCAGGCAGATTATCGGCCTTCGGCTCGTCCCGCGGCTCGGCGTACGGCTCGCGTTCCACCGGGCTTCCCTCGGCGATGGCGCGCTCCCTCATCAGCTCGGCGTCGAGCTCCGCGCCGAACAGCAACGCCATGTTCGACAGCCACAGCCAGATGAGGAACACCACGACCGCGGCGAGGGTGCCGTACGTCTTGTTGTAGGAGCCGAAGTGGCTCGCGTACAGGGCGAACCCGGCCGAGACGACCACCCACAGGACGACCGCCAGCAGCCCGCCGGGGCTGATCCAGCGCACGCCCGGCTGGCGCACGTTGGGCGCCGCCCAGTAGAGCACCATGATCAGGCCGGCCGCGATCAGCGCCAGGACGGGCCACTTGGCGATGTTCCAGGTGGTCACCACCACGCCGCCCAGGCCCAGCGCCCGGCCCGCCACGTCGGCGAGGCGGCCGGTGAGCGTCACCGCGATCGCGCCGACGGCGAGCAGCACGGTCACGAGGACGGTCAGGCCGATCCGGAGCGGGGTCGTCTTCCAGAACGGCCGGCCCTCCTCGATGTCGTAGATGGCGTTGCAGGCCCGGATGAAGGCCGCGATGTACCCGGAGGCCGACCACAGGGCGACGGCCAAGCCGACGAGGGCGAACACGCTCGCCGACCCCACCCGCTGCACGCCCGCGACCCCCTGCTGGAGCAGGTCGCGCACCTCCGCGGGGGCCAGCACCGCGAGGTGCCCGACGATCACCGCCGTGTCGTCCCGGCCGAGCAGCCCGAACAGCGACACCAGCACGATCATCGCCGGGAAGATCGACAGCACCGCGTAGTAGGTGAGGGCGGCGGCGAGGTCCTGGACGTTGTCGTCCTTGAACTCGATGAACGTGCGCTTCAGCACGCTCCACCACGCCCTGCGCGGAAAGTCGGCGGGGCGCTCGGGGACGCCCCGTCCGGCCTGTCCTTCCGTGGCGCTCAGCTGTGCCCGAGGCGCCTGCTGGTCCTTGCCGCTCACCTGTGCCTGGTGCGCCTCATGGCGCGGCGCAGCACGAACACGGCCACCGTGCCGGCCGCGGCCAGCACGAGCAGCGCCGGCCGCCTCCTGGCCTGCGTGGTGACCTTGTCGGCCATGTCCTTGACCTGGTCGGGCGTCACCTCGCGGACCTTCTCCGTGACCGTGCCCGCCATCTCGCCGGCCTTGTGCGAGACCGTGCCCGTGACCTCGCCGGCCTTGTGCGAGACCGTGCCCGCCATCTCGCCGGCCTTGTGCGAGACCGTGCCCGCGACTTCCCCCGCCTTGTGCGAGACCGTGCCGGCCATCTCGCCGGCCCTGGCCTTGGCGCTGCCGGCCATCTCACCGGCGCGGTGCTTCACGTCCGCCTTCTGCGCCAGCTCGGCCACCGTCTGGCCGAGCTGCCCGCGGGTCTCCTCGATGCGTCTGCGCACTTGTTCCTCCTCGTCGTCCTCACCGCCACCGCCATGACGCGCCGGCCGCGCCTCGCGCGCGTGTCCGGCGCCGGCCGCCCGGCCCGTGCCGGCGGCGGTGCTCGCGCCCGGCCCGGCCCCGTGCCTGGCCTCGGCCGTCACCTGCTGGGGGCCCTGGGAGCGGGCCTCACCCTCGCGTTCCTCCACAGCCGCCGTACGGTCGTCCCGCACCAGGGGCTCCGGATCGAACCTCTCGTGCTCCGTCCGGTCCGCCTCGGCCTTGAGCGCGTTCTCCGCCGCGCCCGCCCGGGTCTGCGGCACGTTGATCGACTCCTCGTCGGTCGGCATGCCCACGGTCACCCTGTGGGCGCCGACGTTCCCGGCGTGCTGCTCGCTGTATCCGGGGTCCGTCTCGCTCATCGCCGCACACTCCCCTTGACCACGTCGATGTCGGTCTTCATGCTCTCGATGGCCTCGCTGGGCACCGGAGGTTTGGCCCGTTCCACCTGCTTCTTGCCGATCAGGCCGACGACGGCCGCGATGACGAACAGCGCGCCCGCCACCACCGCGGTGGCCGCCCACGCCGGCATGACCAGCGCCAGGAGCAGCGCGACCGCGGCGACCAGCGCCGCGCCGCCGAGGAACGCGAGCATGCCCGCGGCGCCGAACAGGCCCGCGCCGAACCCGGCGTGCCTGCCCTTCTCGGTCAGTTCCAGCCGGGCCAGGCGCAGTTCGTCCTTGACGAGCCGGGTGACCTGATCGGACAGGTCGTTGACCAGTCTGTGGGTCTCGTTCACGTCGTCGCCTCCCTCTGACGAGGAAGGCGCCTACCCACCGAATCGCCCTTCTATCCCGGGGCTGGCGCACCACCGCGGACGACGGCACGGCTGATCGCGGGGCCGCGGACGATCGACAGCGGCCCCGCCGTCCCGACGGGCCGTCAGCGCTCGGCTACGGCCCGCAGACCGTCAGCGCCTGGCCGCGGCCTTCAGCAGGTGGCCGAGGAGGGACACGACCGGCGACTGGGGAGTCTCGCACCAGCCGGCCGGTCGCTTCGGCTCGCTCCACGGCGACGGGAGCTCGCACGAGGGAGCCTGCGGCTCGGGCCGCTCGCACCACGATCCCGGAGGGTTCATGATTTCACTGTACAGCTCGTGCCTCGTCGCGGCGTAAGCAATCACTTACGGCGCTGCGGCGTCGGCGTCGGCGTCGGGCGGCGCGAAGGCGCCGGCCCGCGCGGCGGCGAGCGTCACCCGGGCGGCCTGGTCGGCGGTGGTCTCGTCCACCGGGTCGCCCGTGACGAGCAGCCGCAGGTAGACCGGCGCGGCGAGAGTCCTGAGGACCTCGCCCGGGTCGGTGCCCACGGGCAGTTCGCCCCGCTCGACGGCACGCCGCACCACCGGCTCGGCCCTGGTCAGCCGGTCGCGGAAGACGTGACCGCCCGCGGCGGCGATCTCCGGCAGATGGGCCGCTCCGGTGAACATGGCGGCCAGGACGGCCCGCCCGGTCGGGCTGGTGTACGACTGGACGAGCGAGCGGGCCAGCGCCCGCAGGTCGTCCTCGACCGTCCCGGTGTCGGGGACGGGCACGTCCGCCGCCAGGTGCTCGGCGAGGGCGTCGACGAGCAGGCTCTCGCGGTCCTTCCAGCGCCGGTACACCGTCGTCTTGTGGACCCCGGCCCGCTGGGCGACGCCTTCGACGGTCAGCGCCGCGTACCCCTTGTCCACGAGCTCGGCGAGCGTGGCGGCGTGGACCGCCGCGCGCACCTTGGCGCCGCGGCCGACGGGCCGGGCCGTGGAACGGGAAGACTCCATTGCAACTCCAAGTTGCGATACGAGGGGACGATGGGCAGGATGAATCTATCGCAACTCCAAGTTGCGATACCGGCTTCCCCGCGACCCCCGAGGTGTTCACCATGCGTGCCCGTCCCCCTCGTCCCCCGTGGACCTTCGACGACATGGCCGACCAGTCCGGCCGGGTGGCGGTCGTGACCGGCGCGAACAGCGGCATCGGCTACGTCACGGCCCGAGAGCTGGCGCGCCGCGGCGCCCACGTCGTCCTGGCCTGCCGCGACCCGGGACGCGGCCGGGCCGCGCTCGACCGCATGCGGGCCGAGGCGCCGGGCGCCCGCCTGGAGACGCGCCGCGTGGATCTGGCCAGTCTCGCCTCCATCCGGGAGTTCGCCTCCGGCTGGGACCACGACCGGCTCGACCTGCTGGTGAACAACGCCGGCGTGGCCATGGTGCCGTTCGCCCTGACCGAGGACGGCTTCGAGTCGCAGTTCGGCGTCAACCACCTCGGCACGTTCGCGCTGACCGGCCTGCTCCTGCCGCACCTGCTCGCCGCGCCGGACCCGCGCGTGGTCACCGTCAGCAGCGAGGGGCAGCGCTTCGCCCGCTTCGACCTCGGCAACCTCAACGCCGAGCGGCGCTACCGCGCGGCGTTCGCCTATGTGCAGGCCAAGCGGGCGAACCTCTACTTCGCGATGGAGCTGCAGCGCCGGGCCGACGCCGCGGGACTGGCGCTGCGCAGCATGGCCGTGGCGCCCGGACTGACCCGTACCAACGTGCTGACCGGCGGCGCCAACAGCGCGCGGGGAAGGCTGTACACGACCCTGACCGGCCTGCTCGTGCGCGCGGCCTTCCGCCCCACGCCCGAGGGCGCCAAGACGTCCCTGTTCGCGGCGACGGTCCCGGACCTGCCCGGAGGCCGGTACATCGTGCCCGACGGGTTCCTGCAACTGCGGGGCGAGCCCACGGCGCGCGGCCGCGAGCGCGCCATCCGCGACGTCGTCACGGCCCAGCGGCTGTGGCGGCTGTCCGAACGCCTCACCGGCGTCACGTACGGTCTGCCCGCCCCCGAGTGAGGCGCTCAGGCGAACCGTGGCTCGGGTGAGGCGCTCAGGCGAACCGTGGCTCGGGGTGAGGTGCTCAGGCGAGCCCGGCGCGCCGGGCGACGGCTTCGGCGTGCCCGGCGAGCAGGTCGAGCAGGGCCGCCGGTTCCGGCTCGTCGGCGCGCAGGTGCGCGAGGGCGGTCAGGGCCGTCAACGCCACGTCCAGCAGCTCGTACTCCAGCTCCTTCCGGGTGGCGGAGCGGCCCTTGCGGGGGTTCTGGCCGGTGACGCCGACGAGGGCGTTGATCGCCTCGCCCGCCTCCTCGGCGACCTTGGCGACCCTGCCCCACAGCAGCGCCTCGGGGTCACGGTGAAGGTTGTCGGGCGACTGGTCGATCCAGGCCGACAACGCGTGGATGAGGGTGTTGGTCCGATCGGGGTTCATCGAGCGGCACTCTACTGGCCTGGTCGAGACCCCGTACGGGCTCTGCGAACCGGCGCCGCTGCGCGAGGTCGTCACGCTGCTGCGCCGGGACCAGCTCGCGGCGCGGCGGCTGCTGGACGGCTCCCACAGGCTCGCCCCGGAGGTGCAACCGCTCTACAAGGCCAAGGGGCATGCGGCCCAAGGACGAGGCCGTATCCCGGCGACGAGCGGTTCGTCATCGCGATAGCCGGCTTCGGAGACGACGGCCGTCAGGCGTCGGCGCGACAGGCACATGAGATGATCATCGCGCCTTACGATCACCTCCATGGCCGAGATCGTGCGCACAGAACGAGCGGAGCGGGTCTTCGTCTCCTACCACCAGCTCACGGTGGGCGACCGCGCGTTCGACAAGGGCAATCCGGACCACTCACTCGACGACCTGGCCTCCTCCCGGCCGGGGCTCGCGGTGATCTGGACGGGGGTGCACACGGGCTTTCTCGACGTGACGATCCAGCTCGCGACGGCCACCCCGCCCACGCCTCCCCCCGGCGCGTGGGAGGCGGGCACGGAGATCGACCTCATCACGTTGACCGGCGAGACGGTGCTGTGCGGGTTGATGGGCGAGCCTCCCCCGGGGTTCCCCGGCCTCACCCCGCAGGCGCCGGGCCGCTACCGGATGCGGGTCCACGCCCGCGGCAGGAGCCGCAACAACGAGGCGTACCGGCAGGTCTGCCCGGAGGTGTATCTGATCACCGTCTGGCCCGTCGACGTCGGACCTGAGGCCGCCGCCAGATACCAGGAGACGGCCGACGGCGAGCCGCCGAGCAGGTCCGACCTGCTGCTGGCCTGGGCCAGGGAACAGGCGGCGAACGAGCCGGGGCGGCCGGCACGCCGGGTCGGGAAACCGCCCTCCGGCGCCACACCATAGATCCGCGGGCCCGACCGCATCTAAGGAGGTGACACCCGAGGAGAACTTTTGAACCCCGAGCAGCAGCGAGACTTCACCGACTTCGTCACCGCCCGCTCCGACAGGCTGATCAGGTTCGCCTACCTCCTGACCAGCGATCAGCACGCGGCCGAGGACCTGCTCCAGACGGCGCTGGCCAAGACCGCGGGACACTGGCGGCGCATCCGCGACAATCCGGAGGCGTACGCGCGCCAGGTCATGTACCACGAACAGGTCGGGCGCTGGCGAAGCCCGCGCTGGTCCCGCGAACGGCTGGTGCTGACCCCGCCGGACCGGGCCACGGACGACCGGACTCACGAGGTCGAGACGCGCATCACCCTCGCCCAGGCGCTACGGGTCCTGCCGCCGCGCAAGAGGGCGGTCCTGGTGCTCCGTTATTACGAGGACCTCTCGGAGTCCGAGGCCGCCAAGATCATGGGCTGCTCGGTGGGGACCGTGCGCAGCCAGACCCACCAAGCCATCGCCCGGTTGCGCGAGCTGCTCGGCACGACCGTCACCCTGGAGGCCTGAGATGACCATCGACGAACAGCAGATCTCCGCGGAACTGCGCCTCATGGCGGGCGAGGCCAGGCCCGTCGACGGGCTCGCCCACGCCACACGGGCACGCAACGCCGCCGTGCGGCGCCGGCGCGCGTCATGGTCGGTCGCCGGGCTCGCCGCGGCCGCCTCGGTGATCACCTCGGTGCTCGTCATGACGTCCGGAGGCTCCGGCCAGGTCGCCGCGGCGAGGGTGGAACACCTGCCGGCCAACACCCCTGAGCAGTTGCGGAGCGTACGGGAGTGCATGCCCAAGGGAAGTCCGGTGCACAACATGGACGGTAACCGGCGGATGACCCAGTACGGCACGGTCAAGGACTTCCGGGAGCTGGTGGAGTACCGGGACAAGGGCGGGTCCACCGCTCTGGTCGGCAGCCTGTCCGGTTTCGTCCTGTGCACGCCGACCACGCAGAAGGAGAACCAGCCGCGAGCCGTCTTCACGTACTGGGGGTTCAAGGCTCCGGGCAGCCTGACCGGCTTCCCGGGCCCCCTGCAGGTGGACGCGTACACCAGCCATGACCACTCGTACACGGTGGGGCCGGACCAGGCCGAGAAGGACGACATCTACCGGATCGTCGTCGGCCGGGTCACCACCGATGTACGGCGGGTCGAGATCGACTGGGCGGACGGGCGGCGTACCGATGCGCGCCTGGCCAACGGCTTCTTCATCGCCCGGGTGCCGGGGAAACTGATCCCGGACCCCGACGACGGCAAGGACGCCGTCGGCGAGCCGCCCACCCTCCTGGACTCGCCACCGGTCACGGTCACCGCGTATGGCCCGGGGGACCAGGTCCTGAAGCGGGACAAGGGCGTGGCGTTCGGACCCTTGGGCCGGGGCACCGAGTGACCTCGTCCAGGTCGCGGGCGCGCACCCGCGATCTGGACGGGGCCGGTCAGGCGGGCAGGTCGGCCACGCGGGTGGCTACCCGGCCGAACAGGTCACCGATCGTGGTCAGGGCGGCGGCGTGCAGGAGATCGGCCGCGATCGGCGCGCCGCCCGGGCCCGCCAGCGGCCGGGTCGCGCACGCCTCGGCCACGACCGTGGGCCGGTAGCCGAGGTTGAACGCGCCCTGGGCGGTGAACTGCACGCACATGTGGGTCATGAAGCCCGCCAGCACCAGGTCCGGCCCGGCGCCCAGCCGGCGCAGCGTCTCCGGCAGGTCGGTCTCGTGGAACGCGTTCGGGAACCGCTTCACCACGACCGGTTCGCCGTCCCGGGGCGTGACGGCCGTGGCGATCTGCCCGATCTCGGCGCGGATGTCGTACAGGGTGCCTTCGCCGCCGTCGTTGACGACGTGCACCACGGGGGTCCCCGCGGCGCGGGCCCGGTCCAGCAGGCGGGCGGCGGCGTCCAGGGCGCGGTCGGCGTCCGGGAGCGCCATGACGCCGGTGCGGTAGGTGTTCTGGAAGTCGATCATGATCAGGGTGCCGGTGGACAGCGCCGGCAACGCGCCCTCCAGGCCGATCACGTCGCGCAGGGTCGTCGAAACAGTCATCTCGTGCTCCTGAATTGTCGTTAATTCCAGCCAGAATTACCGGAAAACCGGCAGGGTGAACCGCCGGCCGGTGCGGGGAAGAGAAGCTAGGCGGCGGTGCGGAACCGTCGCCGGTAGGCCGCCGGGGTGGTGCCGAGCCGCCGCCGGAACGCCCGGTGCAGCGTCTCCACCGAGCCCAGCCCGCACGCGGCGGCCACCTGGTCGAGCGGCTCGTCGGTGCCCTCCAGCAGCCGCCGCGCCGCCTCCACCCGGGCCGCCTCCACGTAGGCGGCCGGGGTGACGCCGGTCTCCTTGCGGAAGACCCGCGCGAAGTGCCGTTCGCTGAGACACATCCGTTCCGCGAGGGCCGCCGCCGACAGGTCGGCGGCGAGGTTCGCGGTGATCCACGCCCGCAGCTCGTCGATGTCGCGCCGCTCGCTCGGCGCCAGCCACAGCGGGACGCTGAACTGGCTCTGCCCGCCCGGCCGCTTGAGGTACATCACCAGTTGCCGGGCGACCGCCAGGGCGAGCCGTTCGCCGTGGTCCTCGGCGACCAGGGCGAGCGCGAGGTCCATGCAGGCGGTGATGCCCGCGCCGGTCCAGACGTTCCCCGACCGGACGTAGATCGGGTCGGGGTCCACGGTCACGTCGGGATGCTCGGCGGCCAGCCGGTCGGCGGTGGCCCAGTGCGTGGTCGCCGTCCGGCCCGACAGCAGCCCGGCGGCGGCCAGCAGGTGCGCGCCGACGCACACCGACGCGACCCGGCCCGCGTGCCGGGCGGTCTCGCCGATCCAGCCGACCAGGGCCGGATCGATCACCGGCATGCCCCGGCCGTCCACCGCACCGGGCACCACGAGCGTGTCCACCCGCTCGCCGACCTGGTCGACCGACAGGTCGGTGGCGAGCCGGACCCCGGCGCTGGTCCGCACCTGACCGCCGTCGGGCCCGGCCAGGAGCACCTGGTAGGGCGTCCCCCCGGCCATCTCCCGGTTCGCGACCGCGAACACTTCCGCGGGCCCGGTGACGTCGAGGAGATCGACATCGGGGAACACGGCGACGACGACACGGTGTGGAGCGGGCATGCGTCCATTGTCACGGGTGGCGGCACGTGGCCGCCATGACGGTGTTCTGTCACATCCGGACACGCCTCAGCGAGGGTCCCGAATCCCACTGTCTGGCCCCGTCACCCCAGCTCCCCGACCGCCGCCACCGCGTGCCCGCCACCGCCCTCGCAGGTCCGGAGCGCCGGCCCGCCTGCCTCTGCCGGATGCGGCCCGAAGGCGTGCGCCGGGCAGGTCAGCCATGCCCTCCCATGCTGCTCGGCGATCACCGCATGGGCCAGGTCGACGATCGACTCGCGGGCATCCGGCCGTGTTCGCCGCCGGCCGTCGCAGCTCCCCCGCTGTCACAGCCCGAGCCTCGTCGCGCGAAGCGCGCCCCCCGTGAGGACCGCGCTTCGAGCCCCTCCAGCAGGTACGACGGGGTCAGCGGTCCTCGAAGGAGGACGGGACCATGACGCGGACCCCGTTCGGCACCACCCGCAGCCGGATCGGCGTGCGCAGGCGTACCTCGCCGTCCACGTCCGCCGCCATCGGCGGGTCCGTCTCCAGCAGCATCTCGCGCCCCACCACGAACGGCCCGCCGGCCAGGCTGCGCCAGCGGCCCGTCGTGGCGCGCGCCAGCGTCTCGCCGAGCAGCCGCAGCTTCTTGCCGGACCCGAGCTGGTAGGCCACGAGCATGCCGTTGTCGATGCTGATGTCCTTGGCGACCTGCCAGCCGCCGTGGAAGCGGCCGTTGGCGATGTTGAGCTGGTGGGTGAGCAGCTCGTGCCGCGTGCCGTCGACGGTGATGTACGCCCGGAACGGCCGGTGGCCCGGCAGGATGGTGAGAGCCGTGAGCGGGTACGCGGGACGGCCCACGATCCGCTTGAGCCACGGCTTGACCTTGCCCGCCACCTCGACCGAGACGCCGAAGCTGGCCAGGTTGGCGAAGGGCCGGTCGTCGGCCATGCCGAGGTCGATGTCGGCGACCTTGCCCGTCTCGAAGACCCGGATCGCGCCCGCGAGGTCGAGCGGCAGGCCGAGGCTGCGGGCGAAGTTGTTGGTGGTGCCGAGCGGCAGCACGCCGAGGGCGACGTCGCGGTGGGCGACGTGGCGGACGGCGGAGGACAGCGTGCCGTCGCCGCCGCCGACGACGAGCAGGTCGGGGCGGGTGGCCAGGGCGGTGTCGAGGAGCTCGCGCAGCCGCTTGGGGTTGTAGACGCCGATCTCGGCCAGCGGCTCGAAGCCGAGCTGGTGCAGCCGCTCGATGACCTCGACGTAGTGGCGCCGGCCGCGGCGTGAGCGAGTGTTGATCACCACTGCCACGCGGCGGTCCTTGCGGATCGCCTCGGTGTGCTCGGCCTTGGTGCGCAGTTCGCTCATAGTGCCCAATCGTAGGGCCGCCGGGGGGTGTCCCGGCGGCCCTGCGGATCAGCGCGTGGAGATCACTTCTTGGGCGGGGTCACCTGGACGATCGCGCCCAGGTTGCCCGGCAGCGGGGAGACCAGCTTGAACTGGACGCCCAGGGCCTTGCCCTCGTCGCCGGGGTTGCCGGAGCCGAGCTTGTGGCCGTTGCCCATGTCCGTGCCGTACAGCTCGGTGGCGGGGGTGCCGTCGAGGTGCACGACGCGGGTGCTGTACGGCTGGTCGCCCTTGGAGGGCACCACCGTCGAGGCGTCGAAGTCGCGGTAGTACAGGCTGCCGTCCTGCACCTCCAGGCCCGGGTACCAGGTCTTGGCGTCGGTGAAGTTCGGCACGCCGTTCAGCGCGGGGACGTCCGTGCAGTACTCGCTGAACGGCTCGTCCGCGGCCTCCAGGCACTCCTTGAACGGGTACGTCTTGCCGAAGGAGAAGGCGGCGTTGGACGACTGCGAGCGGCCCTCCATGTTCTTGTGCCGGGTCGGGTCCTTGGCGGCCGCCGTGCCGGTGCGGCGCAGCGGGTCGTAGTGGGAGTCGACCACGAGCAGGCTGCCCTTGGAGCCGATGCTCGGCGGGAGCTGGAGGTTGTTGCCGATCGAGTTGTTGGTGAAGGTGGAGTCGCGGTACCAGACGAGCAGGCCGGGCGCGTTGTACTTGACCTTCTGCACCTTCCAGGCGCCGTCCCGCGAGTACGTGCTGTCGTAGGCGAACTGCAGGCCCTTGTCGAAGCCGTCGAAGTTGCGCCACTCGGCGAGGTAGAAGCGGTCGATCTGGCGGGAGCCGTTGTTGATGGTCCAGCCCTGGCCGCTGGTGTTGGTGAAGGTGCCGCCGGTCGCCTTCCAGCCGTTGGCGCCGTTCTCGACGTCGTCGCTCCAGACGGCGGTGCCGCCGTTGGTGAGCTGGAAGTCGTCGGCGTGCCAGCCGCGCGGGGTGAAGGCGGCGTCGGTGTTGGACGTCAGGCGCAGCTTGATGCTCTTGCCGGCGAACGGCGTGAGGTTGACGTAGTCGTGCCGCCAGCCGTTGGTGCTGCCGGTGAGGCCGTACTTCTTGTCACCGAACGTCTTGAGGTTCTTGTTCGGGTCCGGGTAGCCGTCGGGCGTGGTGACCTCGTTGCCGGCCTCGTCGTACACCTTCTGCTGCGCCCAGGTCTGGCCGCCGTCGGTGGACACCTCGACGAAGCCGAAGTCCCAGTCCTGCTCGATGTCGTAGTTGTTCCACATCCAGAAGCGGACGTCGCTCCCGGCGGGGACGGGCACGTCGCGGGTGAGGGAGACGTTGGCCCATTCCTGGTCCATGCCGGACCACCACGCGTTGGCGCCGCTGTGCGGGTCGACCATCTTCAGCGGCGTGGAGGCGAGGTTGACGCGGACGCCGTCCTGGGTGAGCTTGGGCGTGCGCGACGACTGGCCGACGGTCACGAGCTTGGCGGCGTCGCCCGGGTTGAACACCTTCGGGTTGGCCCAGCCGAGCACCCACTTGTCCCAGAGGCCCATGTGCGAGGGCATCGACTGGAAGATCGGCCCGGAGTGGGAGCCGCTGGACATGAGGTCCCAGAAGTCCACGGCGCTGCTGGCCGCGCCGCTGGTGTCGTACAGGTCGGGCAGGCCGAGGTCGTGGCCGTACTCGTGGGCGAAGACGCCGACGCCGGAGTCCTCGGGCTGCACGATGTAGTTGGAGATCTTCTTGTCGCTGCCGGGCACCTTGTAGCCGCCGGCGACGGCGCTGGAGTGGGCCCAGATGGCGTACGTGCCCTCGGCGCCGCCGTCGGCGGACTTGTCCTTGCCGGCGTGGACGAGGACGAGGTGGTCGATCACGCCGTCGGGCTCGGCGTAGTTGCCGTCGCCGTCGGCGTCGGAGACGTCCTCGAGGTCGTAGTCGGCCCACGGGAAGTTCGGCTGGGTCTGGGCCAGGACGTTGACGGCGTCGATGGCGAGCTGGCCGGCGCCGGTCGGGTTGTCGGGGTGGCCGGACATGTCCTGGGGCGCCCCGCCGCAGGCGGCCGCGCCGTACCACGCCTCGGAGTGCGGGGCCTTGATCCAGCCGGCGGCCGAGCCGGTGACGGAGTAGGCGCCCTTGGACATCTCCTCGTACATCTTCTTCATCGTGAAGCCGGAGATGTCGATGCCGGGCTTGCCGTCGCGCGGGTCCTTGAGGTCGGGGCGGACGCGCTCGGTGATGCCCTTGTCGGTGTAGAGCATCTTGTTGAAGTGCTCGGTGCTGAAGTCCTTGACCCAGAACGAGTTGTTGTCCTGGTGCGGGAGCGTGGCCGGGTCGGGGATGTTGTTGTGCAGCGGCCCGTTCTTCAGGGTGCCGGGCGGCTCGACGACGCAGTCGTCGGGGGCGCTGTCCGGGGTGCGCAGCCGGTTGAAGCCGGAGAAGTCGTCGTTGGCGTTCTCGTTGAACTCGACGAGCAGCGTGAGAAGCTTGGCGGTCTTCGTCTGCTTCGCGTTCTTGAAGATGAATTCAGCGGGGTTTCGGCCGGTCTTGATGGCCTCCTGCTCGCGCGCGGCGAGGACGCGGGCGGCCGCCGGGTTGCCCTCGGTGTACTTACGGTCGACCTTTTCCGCCGGGGACTGAGCGCGGGCGCGCCGGCTGTTGGGCGACGGCGGCTCGCCGGGTTCCGGCTCGTCCCGGGGCGGGGCGTAGTTGATGTAGTAGTCGGCCCTCGTCGGCTGGTACACGGCCGCCGACGCCGCCGCCGGGGAGGTGGCGGCGGGGACGGTGAGCGCGGCCGCGAGCAGGGCCGCCGCGGGCATGGCTGTTAACAGGCGTTTCGTGCTGGGCACCAGGAACCCTCTCTGCCCGGGATCGCCGGGCGCATGGCCATAGGGTGTGCAATGCCGGACGTTAGAGGGTGGGTAAAGGGGACGTAAAGGGCGTTGTTGAAATGTGATGTATTTAGGACATTTCAGAATAGGAGGGTTATGGCGGTCACTCCGCCGGCGACGGCCGCCCCGTAGCAGAGCAGCGCGACGAGCGCGTCCCACGATGGACGACTCACCGGGCAATGTGCGACAGATCGGGTACATCCACCCAAGCGCCGGGACCCGCGCCGGGAAAGATCAGTCCGCCGTTCCCTTCTCCTCCCGGTCCGTGGCGGGCTTCTCGTGCGGGTAGTGCAGGTCGAAGGCGGGCCGTTCGGAGCGGATGGGCGGCATGAACGTGAAGTTGTGCCGCGGCGGCGGGCACGAAGTCGCCCATTCGAGGGAGTTGCAGAACCCCCACGGGTCGTCCACCGTGACGCGCGGGGCGCGCCGGGCGGTCTTCCAGACGTTGTAGAGGAACGGCAGCGTGGACAGGCCCAGCAGGAACGCGCCCACCGACGAGATCTCGTTCAGCGCCGTGAACCCGTCGGCGGGGCTGTAGTCGGCGTAGCGGCGCGGGAACCCGGCCGCCCCCAGCCAGTGCTGCACGAGGAACGTCGTGTGGAAGCCCGCGAAGAGGGTCCAGAAGTGCACCTTGCCGAGCCGGTCGTCGAGCATCCGCCCGGTCATCTTGGGCCACCAGAAGTAGAAGCCGGCGAACATCGCGAACACGACCGTCCCGAACACCACGTAGTGGAAGTGCGCGACCACGAAGTAGGTGTCGCTGATGTGGAAGTCGAGCGGCGGCGAGGCCAGGATGACGCCGGT
The DNA here is from genome assembly GCF_024172185.1 of Nonomuraea roseoviolacea subsp. carminata. Lineage (GTDB taxonomy): Bacteria > Actinomycetota > Actinomycetes > Streptosporangiales > Streptosporangiaceae > Nonomuraea > Nonomuraea roseoviolacea. The sequence goes on along the minus strand of NZ_JAMZEC010000001.1, from coordinate 6,971,516 downwards.
CAGGCCCCCGAGCAGGAACGTCACCAGGAAGCCGATCGCGAACAGCATCGGCGTCTGGAAGCTGATGTGGCCGCGCCACATGGTGCCGATCCAGTTGAAGAACTTCACCCCGGTCGGCACCGCGATGAGGAACGTCATGAACGAGAAGAACGGCAGCAGCACCTGCCCGGTCGGGAACATGTGGTGCGCCCACACCGTCATCGACAGGCCGGCGATCGCGATCGTCGCGCCGACCAGCCCCATGTAGCCGAAGATCGGCTTGCGGGAGAAGACGGGGATGACCTCGGTGATGATCCCGAAGAACGGCAGCGCGATGATGTAGACCTCGGGATGGCCGAAGAACCAGAACAGGTGCTGCCAGATCATCGGGCCGCCGTTGGCCGCGTCGAACACGTGGGTGCCGAGCTTGCGGTCCGACTCCAGCACGAGCAGCGCGGCGGCCAGCACGGGGAACGCCATGAGCACGAGCATGCTGGTCAGCAGGGTGTTCCAGGTGAAGATCGGCATCCGGAACATCGTCATGCCGGGCGCGCGCATCCCGATGATCGTGGTGATGAAGTTGACCGACCCGAGGATCGTGCCGAGGCCCGACAGCGCGAGGCCCATGATCCATAAGTCGCCGCCCATGCCGGGCGAGTAGGTCGCCGAGGCGAGCGGTGTGTAGGCGAACCAGCCGAAGTCGGCCGCGCCTCCCGGGGTGAAGAACCCCGCCGTCGCGATCAGGCTGCCGAACAGGAACAGCCAGTACGCCACCGCGTTCAGCCGCGGGAACGCCACGTCCGGCGCCCCGATCTGCAGCGGCATCACGACGTTGGCGAACCCGGCGAACAGCGGCGTGGCGAACATGAGCAGCATCGCGGTGCCGTGCATGGTGAAGAGCTGGTTGTAGTGCTCCTGGCTGACGAGCTGCATGCCGGGCCGGGCCAGCTCCGCGCGCATCACCATGGCCATGACCCCGGCGACCAGGAAGAACACGAACGAGGTGATCAGGTAGAGGTAGCCGATGACCTTGTGGTCGGTCGTGGACAGCCAGGAGACGACCACGGTGCCGGTGCGGCGCCGCCTCACCTGGGCGATCGAGGTCTCACCAACAGTCGTCACGCCTGCTCCCTCCCGGGCGGAGTGATGGCCTTGCCGTACCGGACCCCCGGCGCCCTCCATTGCACGCCACCGATCGCCCCGCGTGAAGCCCCGCGGCGCGTTCGTCATGATTCGCCCCGTCCGTCCTTCCACATGGCGGACCGATTCCTGCTCACGGGGCCGCTTCTTCTATCCTTCGTATCCGACCCATTCGGAGGAGAGAATCTCGTGAACGCTCAGCGCGACTACGCCGACCTCGTCCAGCGTGGCCTCTCGCTCGACCTGACCCGTGGCAAGCCGTCCCCGCGCCAGCTCGATCTCTCCGACGACATGCTCCGCCTGCCGACGAGCTTCCGCGCCGCCGACGGCACCGACACCCGCAACTACGGCGGCCTGCAGGGCCTGCCGGAGCTGCGCGAGCTGTTCGCGCCGCTGGTCCAGGTGCCCGCGGGCCAGCTCGTCGTGGGCGGCAACTCCAGCCTGGCGCTGATGCACGACACGATCGTGCACGCGCTGCTCACCCCGGTCCCGGGCGCCGCGCGGCGGTGGGTCGAGGAGCCGAAGGTCACGTTCCTGTGCCCCGTGCCCGGCTACGACCGCCACTTCACGATCACCGAGCGGTTCGGCATCACGATGGTGCCCGTCCCGATGAACGCCGACGGCCCCGACATGGACGTCGTGGAGCGCCTGGTCGCCACCGACGCCAGCGTCAAGGGCATGTGGTGCGTGCCCAAGTACAGCAACCCGTCCGGGGTCACCTACAGCGCCGAGACGGTGCGCAGGCTCGCCGCCATGCCGGCCGCCGCGCCCGACTTCCGGATCTTCTGGGACAACGCCTACGCGGTGCACCACCTCACCGACGCCCCGGCCGAGCTGGCCGACCTCCTCGCGCTGGCGGCCGAGCACGGCAACCCCGACCGCGTGTTCGTCTACGCCTCCACCTCCAAGGTGACGCTGGCGGGCAGCGGCGTGTCGTTCTTCGGCTCCTCCCCCGCCAACGTCGAGTGGTTCCTGTACAACACCTCCAAGCAGTCCATCGGCCCCGACAAGGTCAACCAGCTTCGGCACGTGGAGTTCCTGCGCGACCCCGAGGGCGTCGCCGCGCACATGCGCCGCCACGCCGAGCTGATCTGGCCGAAGTTCGAGCTGGTCGACCGGGTGCTGGCCAAGGAGCTGGGCGACCTCGGCACCTGGAGCAGCCCGGTCGGCGGCTACTTCATCAGCCTGGAGGTGCCACACGCCGGCGAGGTGGTGGCCAAGGCCAAGGCGGCGGGCATCGCGCTCACCCCGGCCGGCGCCACCCACCCCTACGGCAAGGACCCCGACGACCGCTTCATCCGCATCGCGCCCACCTTCCCGGGGCTCGACGAGCTGGAGCAGGCCATCACCGGCCTCGCCGTGTGCGCCCGCCTGGTCGCCGACGAGCACGCCTGACCGCTTCTTTGCGAAGGCGGCCGCACCTCCTTCGGAGAGCGGCCGCACGCAACGGCTTCAGGAGCGGCCGGCGCGCCTGAAGCCGAAGATGTAGTCGCGCGTCTCGCTCGGATGGACCGAGACGCCGTCGACGCCGGGCTCGAAGACGACGTTGTCGCGCGCGCAGTACCGCAGGCGCTCCCACACCTGGAGCGCCTGCTCGCGCGCGGGCTCCTCGGCCCGGTCGCGCCGGCGGGCGCCGTACGAGCCGAGCACCTGGAGCAGGCCGAATCCCCAGAACAGGCCGGTGAGGCAGAACGGCGCGAGCAGCACCTCGCCCCAGCCGGAGTCCTTGCCCATCGCGATCACCAGCGACACCACCAGGTGCACGAGGGCGGCCACCCCGAGCAGGATGTAGCCCTGGTTGCGCACCCAGGGCGCGTACTGGCGGCTGGGGAACGACATCCACACGGCGAGCTGGGTGCGGCTCATCTGGTGCTTGGTCGCGCCGAGCGACACGGCCGTCGGCAGGTCGGCGATCTCACGCTCGCCGGGCAGCCGCACGCGTCCGATGCGGTACGTGGTCCCCGCCGCCACGGCTCCCGGCACGGAGACGACCTGGTCAGCCTGGGAACACACCGGACACGTCACTTCCACCCGGGCAGTCTGGCCGTAAGCGTCGATACGCGCAAACCGTAAGGTTCTTCATGTGAGACCCATCGATGCCTTGGTCGACGCCCTTCCCGCCGGGCGTGTCGTCACCGATCCCGACGTGGCCGACTCCTACGCGCGCGACCGCACGTTCGTCGAGCCCGGCAAGCCCCTCGGCGTGGTGCTGGCCGCCACCCGCGACGACGTCGTCACCACGATGCGCTGGGCGAGCGAGCACCGCGTCCCGGTCGTGCCGCGCGGCGCGGGCACCGGCCTGGCGGGGGCGGCCACGGCGACCGACGGCTCGCTCGTCCTGTCCCTCGCCCGCATGACCGCGATCAGGGAGCTGTCGCCCGCCGACGAGATCGCCGTGGTGGAGCCCGGCGTGATCACCGCCGACCTCGACCGGGCCGCCCGGGAGCACGGGCTCATGTACGCGCCGGACCCGTCGTCGTACGAGATCTCCACGATCGGCGGCAACCTGGCGACCAACGCGGGCGGGCTGCGCTGCGTCAAGTACGGCGTGACCCGCGACTCGGCGCTCGGTCTGGAGGTCGTGCTGGCCGACGGGCGGATCCTCGACACCGGCCGCCGCACCATGAAGGGTGTCACCGGCTACGACCTGACCGGGCTGTTCGTCGGCTCGGAGGGCACGCTCGGCGTCATCACCTCGGCCACGGTGCGGCTGCGGCGCGCGCCCGCCCGGCCGCCGGCGACGTTCGCCGCGGAGTTCGGCTCGCTGCGCGACGCGGGCGCCGCGGTGGCGGCCATCATGGCGGCCGGCTGCCAGCCGTCGCTGATGGAGCTGCTCGACCGGGCGACGCTGGAGGCGATCGACGACTGGCGCAACATCGGGCTGGAGGCCGGGACGAACGCCATGCTCATCGGCCAGTCCGACGCCTCCGACGGCCAGGCCGCGGTCGAGCGCATGGAGGCGCTGTGCGTGGAGAACGGCGCCTCGTTCGTGGCCGTCTCCTCCAGCCCGCAGGAGACCGAGGAGCTGATCGGCGTGCGCCGCATGGCCTACGAGGCCAAGGAGCGGCTGGGCGCGTGCCTGGTGGAGGACGTGTGCGTGCCGCGTTCGGTGCTGCCCGAGATGATCGAGGGGATCGAGGCGGCGGCGGCCAGGCACGAGGTGAAGATCTGCACGGTGGCCCACGCCGGTGACGGCAACCTGCACCCGGTGTTCGTCTTCGAGCACGGCCTGGCCGAGCCGCCGGCGAACGTGTGGGCGGCGGCCGACGAGGTGTTCACCCGGGCACTGGAGCTCGGCGGCACGCTGACCGGCGAGCACGGGGTCGGCCTGCTCAAGCGCCGCTGGCTGGCGCTGGAGTCCGGGCCGGTCGCGCAGGAGGTGCAGCAGGGCATCAAGGCGGTGTTCGACCCGCTGGGCATCCTCAACCCGGGCAAGGCCATCTAGCCCCTGTCATGCCCCTGTCATGCCGGTCCGCGGGGCTCACGGCGAGCGTGGTCCTGGCCACAATCCGCACACAAGCACTGACATGACCCGACAAATCATGAAAGAAATGACAAGGTCGGGCCACGCACCAAACATCACGCTGGTAGCGTTCTGCCCCAGTTGTTATGAAGTCATGCGTGGTCATGGGGGTCCAACGTGAATCCGTACCAGCCGTTGGCGGCGGACGATCCGCGACGGCTGGGGGCCTACGAGCTCCTCGGCCGTCTCGGCGAGGGCGGCCAGGGCGTCGTCTATCTGGGACGTGACGACTCCGGCGAGCAGGTGGCGGTCAAGCTCCTGCACCACGCCGCGGTCGCCGACCCGGAGGCCCGCAGCCGCTTCCTGCGCGAGGTCGCCGTGGCGCAGCGGGTGGCGCGGTTCTGCACGGCGCCGGTGCTCCACGCCGACCTGGAGGGCAGCCGGCCGTACATCGTCAGCGAGTTCGTGCCCGGCCCGTCGCTGCGCCAGCTCGTCATCAACGAGGGGCCGCGCCGGGGGGCCGCCCTGGAGCGGCTCGCGATCAGTACGGCGACCGCGCTGGCGGCCATCCACCGGGCGGGGATCCTGCACCGCGACTTCAAGCCCGCCAACGTGCTCATGGGCCCCGAGGGGCCGGTCGTGATCGACTTCGGCATCGCGCGGGCGCTCGACTCGCCCGGGGCGACGGCCACCGGCATGGCCATGGGCACGCCCTCGTACCTCGCTCCCGAGCAGCTCAGCGGCGGCGTGGTGTCCGAGGCCGCGGACGTGTTCGCGTGGGGCGTCACCATGGTGTTCGCCGCGACGGGCGCGCCGGCGTTCGGCGCCGACTCCATCCCCGTCGTGATGAACCGCATCCTGCACGAGGAGCCGCAGCTCGGCGGGATGGACGGCACGCTCGGCGAGCTGGTCGCCCTGTGCCTGTCCAAGGACCCGGCGGTGCGGCCGAGCGCGGACGAGCTGATCGTCCGGCTCACGGGTCAGCCCGCGCCGAAGGCGGCGATCGAGCCGGTGACGGGCGGCCAGGCGGTTCCGGGTGGTCAGCCCGTCTCGGGCGGTCAGCCCGTCTCGGGCGGTCAGCCCATACCCGGCGGTCAGCCCGTCTCGGGTGGTCAGCCCGTGCCCGGCGGTCAGCCCGTTTCCGGCGGCCCGCAGGGCGCGGCGCCCCACTCCGGCCCGCACCAGACGGGCGCGCATCTCCCCAACGCGGCCCAGCAGCCGGGCGGCCACCCCGGCGCGCGGCCTGCCGCCGGCGCGCACCCCGGCACGCCCCAGGCCGCCGCGGGCGGACACCCGGGCATGTCCCAGGCCGCCGCTGCCGGGCAGCACCCGGGCGCGGCCCAGCAGGGCATGCCCCAGCAAGGCGCGCCGCATCAGGGCGCCGCAGGCGAGCACCCCGGCATGTCGCAGGCCGCTGCCGCCGGCCAGCACCCGGGGGCGGCCCAGCAGGGGATGCCCCAGCCAGGCGGGCAGCACCCCGGCGGGCAGCAGCCTGTCGCGGGCGGCGCCCACCCCGTGGGGCCGGGCGGGCAGGCTCCGTGGCCGGGCCAGCACGGCGGCCAGCCGGGCGCCGGCGCGATGGGCCCCGGCATGGGCGGCGTGAACGCCCCCGGCCACCCCGGCCACCCCACCGGTCAGGCCGGTCACCCCCACCTGGCCGCCGCGATCGCCGGCCACGGCTCCCCGCCCGCCGGCCACAGTGGCGCGGCCCACGGCGGGCCCGCGAACGGCCAGAGCGGCCCCGCGAACGGCCAGAGCGGTCCCGCGAACGGCCGGAGCGGTCACGGCGGTCCCGGGAACGGCCGTGCCGGTCAGGGCGGCCACGGCGTCAACGGCCCCGGCGGGCAGCCGGGCGGGCAGGATCAGCCGGAGCAGGCCGCCAAGCAGCGCCGCACCCTCACCTTCGCCCTGTCCGGCGCCGCCGCCGCGGCCCTGCTCGTCGTGGCCGGCGCGGTCATCGTGCAGTCCCAGAGCAAGCCCACCGAGGTCGTCGCCGTGGGCAACCAGACCCAGGCGAGCCCCACCGACGGCTCGGGCGGCGGGCAGCCGGTGGAGCCGCCCCATGTGGAGGCCACCCCCGAGCCGGGCCTGCCGACGACCGGTGCGATTCCCACGCCCGACCTGGAGGAGCCCGAGCCGACGGAGACGGCGGCGGCGCAGAAGCAGCCGAGCCCCCTCCAGCCGGTCGCCACCCAGGCACAGATCCCCGCCACGGTGGCCCCGCCGAAGCACGAGGAGCCCAAGCACGAGGAGAAGACCTCCGCGCCGGCCCCCACCAGCAAGCCCACCAGGACGAAGAAGCACTCGGACGACATGGTGGACCCGGCCGCGGAGCCCACCGAAACCCCGGGCGGCGACCAGGTCTCGCAGCCTCCGGCGCAGCCCACGGCCAAGCCGACCGCGAAGCCCACCGCCAAGCCCACCGTGAAGCCCACGGCCAGGCCGACCACCGCGAAGCCGACGGTCAAGCCCACCACCGCCGCCCCGCTCAAGCCGAACCCGTACTCGGCGGCTCAGGTGTGCGGGGCGGGCTACAAGGTGATCGACAGCCACGCGCTCGGCGGCGACGCCACGATCTACCTGCTCTACAACGCGGGCTCGGGCCAGAACTGCGTGGCGACCATGTCGAAGTACGTGTATCCGGGCAAGGTCCCGATGAACGCCATTCTCCAGGTGAAGGGCGGCTCCAGCGGCGCGAACCCGGGCAGCTTCACCGCGTACGCGGGCCCGGTGCGCCAGAGCGCGAAGAAGCAGTGCGTGATCTGGGGCGGCAGCTGGAAGACGCAGACCTGGAAGTCGGGCTGGAGCCACTGCGGCTGACCCATGGAGGGGCCCGTCCCCCGAGCGTCACCCGAAGGCGTCCGACCGGTTCCCGGCCGGGCGCCTTCCGCTGTGCGGGCCCGCCGGACTCCGTGATGGCGCCTTCCCTCGGCGCGGCACGGGGGTTACGCTGTTGACGTGATCGTCAAGTCGGACGCGCTGACGGCCCGCGGCAGGCGCACCAGGGAGGCGCTGGTGCGGGCCGGCCGGGAGGCGTTCGACGAGCACGGGTACGACGCCGTGCGGGTCGACGACGTGTGCGCCAGGGCCGGCGTCTCCCACGGCACCTTCTACACGTACTTCCCGTCCAAGGAGGTGCTGTTCCGCGAGGTGGCCACGGCGGTCGTGGGCGAGATGTTCGCCGCCAGCGTGGTGGGCCCCGCGGCCTCCGGCGACCCGTACGCGCGGATCGAGGCCGCCAACCGGCTCTACCTGCGCGCCTGGTCGGCCAACTCGCGGCTGGTGCGGATGCTGGAGCAGGCCGCGGCCGAGGAGGGCCTGCGCGAGCTGCTGCTGGAGCTGCGCGAGGTGTTCGTGCGGCGCGGCGCCGACGGGTTGCGCCGCCTCCAGGAGCAGGGCCTGGCCGACCCCGCGCTCGACCCGCGGCTGACCGCGATCATGCTGGGCGGCATGGTCGAGCACTTCGCCCGCGTCTGGCTCGACCTCGGCGAGCCGGCCGACGAGCGCACGGCCGTGGACCTGCTGACCCGGCTGTGGGCCCGGGCCATCGGGTTGACGCCCGCACCCGAATCGACACCGGCGTCGACTTCCGCGGAGGACATGTGATCGGGAGCAGGCTCGACACCGGCGACCCCGAGTACACGCGGCGGCGCGCGGCGATGCTGGCCAAGCTGGCCGAGCTGGACGCCGAGCACGCCAAGGCGGTGGCGGGCGGCGGCGAGAAGTACCGCGAGCGGCACCGCGCCCGCGGCAAGCTGCTCGCCCGCGAGCGGATCGAGCTGCTGCTCGACCCCGACTCCCCGTTCCTGGAGCTGTCGCCGCTGGCCGCCTGGGGCAGCGACTTCCACGTCGGCGCGAGCGTCGTGACGGGCATCGGGGTGATCGAGGGCGTGGAGTGCGTGGTCTGCGCCAGCGACCCCACGGTGCGGGGCGGCGCCTCCAACCCGTGGACGCTCCGCAAGACCCTGCGTGCCTCCGACATCGCGCTGAAGAACCGCCTGCCGTACGTCAATCTCGTGGAGAGCGGCGGCGCGGACCTGCCGACACAGAAGGAGATCTTCATCCCGGGCGGTCAGGTCTTCCGCGACCTGACGCGGCTGTCGGCGGCCGGCATCCCGACGATCGCGCTGGTCTTCGGCAACTCGACCGCCGGCGGCGCCTACGTGCCCGGGCTGAGCGACCACGTGGTGATGGTGCGCGACCGGGCGAAGGTGTTCCTCGGCGGTCCGCCGCTGGTCAAGATGGCGACCGGCGAGGAGTCCGACGACGAGTCGCTCGGCGGCGCCGAGATGCACGCGCGCGTCAGCGGCCTGGCCGACCACCTCGCCGCCGACGAGCACGACGCGCTGCGGCTCGGGCGGCGGATCGTCCGCTCGCTCGGCTGGCGCAAGCTCGGCGCCCGGCCGCTCGCGCCGGTGCGCGAGCCCGCCCTTCCCGCCGAGGAGCTGCTCGGCCTCGTCCCGGACGACCTGCGCGTCCCGTTCGACCCGCGCGAGGTGATCGCGCGGATCGTGGACGGCAGCGAGTTCGACGAGTTCAAGCCGCTGTACGGCGCGTCGCTGGTCACCGGGTGGGCGCGGCTGCACGGCTACCCCCTCGGCGTCCTGGCCAACGCCCGGGGCGTGCTGTTCAGCGAGGAGTCGCAGAAGGCGGCCCAGTTCATCCAGCTCGCCGACCAGACGCGCACCCCGCTGCTGTTCCTGCAGAACACCACGGGCTACATGGTCGGCAAGGAGTACGAGCAGCGCGGCATCATCAAGCACGGCGCCATGATGATCAACGCGGTGTCCAACTCGACCGTGCCGCACCTGACCGTGGTCATGGGCGCCTCGTACGGCGCGGGCAACTACGGCATGTGCGGCCGGGCCTACGACCCGAGGTTCCTGTTCGCCTGGCCCAGCGCCAAGTCCGCGGTCATGGGGCCCGCGCAGCTCGCCGGGGTGCTGTCGATCGTCGGCCGCGCCTCCGCCGAGGCGCGCGGGCAGGTGTACGACGAGGAGGCCGACGCGGCGATGCGAGCCATGGTGGAGGCGCAGGTGGAGGCGGAGTCGCTGCCGTTCTTCCTGTCCGGGCGGCTGTACGACGACGGGGTGATCGACCCGCGCGACACCCGGACCGTGCTCGGGCTGTGCCTGTCGGCGGTCAACAGCGCGCCGGTGCCCGAGGCGGCGGGATACGGGGTGTTCCGGCCGTGATCACCCGTCTGCTGGTGGCCAACCGGGGCGAGATCGCCCGCCGCGTCTTCCGGACCTGCCGTGAGCTCGGCGTGGAGACCGTCGCGGTGTTCTCCGACGCCGACGCCCGCGCGCCGCACGTGGCCGAGGCCGACGCCGCGGTACGCCTGCCCGGCACGCGCCCGGCGGACACGTACCTGGCGATCGACCGGATCGTGGCGGCGTGCCGGGCCTCGGGGGCCGACGCGGTCCACCCGGGCTACGGGTTCCTGTCGGAGAGCGCGGACTTCGCGCGGGCGGTGCTGGAGGCGGGGCTCGTGTGGGTGGGGCCGCCGCCGGAGGCGGTCGCCGCGATGGGGTCGAAGGTGACGGCCAAGCGGCTGATGGCGGAGGCGGGAGTCCCGGTCCTGCCTTCGTGGACGGCCGGCGCGGATCTCCCGCTAGGAGCCGTACCGGGAGAGGACGACGGGAAGCCGGCGTACCCGCTGCTGGTGAAGGCGTCGGCGGGGGGCGGCGGGCGCGGGATGCGCGTGGTGCGCTCCCCCGCCGACCTCGCCGCGCAGGTGGAGTCGGCGCGGCGGGAGGCCGAGGCGGCGTTCGGCGACGGCACGGTGTTCGTGGAGCCGCTGCTGGAGGGCGCCCGGCACGTCGAGGTGCAGGTCCTCGCCGACACGCACGGCACGGTGTGGGCGCTCGGCGAGCGCGAGTGCAGCATCCAGCGCCGCCACCAGAAGGTCGTCGAGGAGTGCCCGTCGCCGGGGATCGGCGACGGCGTGCGCGAGAGCCTGCGCGCGGCGGCGGTCCGCGCGGCCCGGGCGATCGGCTACGTGGGCGCGGGCACCGTGGAGTTCCTGGTCAAGGGCGAGCGGGTGGCGTTCCTGGAGATGAACACCCGGCTCCAGGTGGAGCACCCGGTGACCGAGCTGGTGTACGGGGTGGACCTGGTGCGGCTCCAGATCGAGATCGCCGAGGGCTCCGCGCTGCCGGAGTCGCCGCCGGGGCCGCGCGGCCACGCCGTCGAGGCCCGCCTGTACGCCGAGGACCGCGACCACCTGCCGCAGACGGGCGTCCTGGCGCACGTCGAGATCCCGGGGCACGGCGTCCGCGTGGACTCCGGGGTGGAGCCGGGCTCCGTGGTGCCGCCGTACTACGACGCGATGCTCGCCAAGGTGATCGCGCACGGCGCCACGCGCGGCGAGGCGGTCCGGAAGCTGGCGGCGGCGCTGCGCCGGGCCCGGCTGCACGGCGTCACCACGAACCGCGACCTGCTGGTCGCCGTCCTCGACCATCCCGCGTTCCGCGCCGGTGACACGCACATCGGCTTCCTCGACGAGCACCGCGGCACGCTGCTGCCCGCGGACCCGCCGGGGCCGCCGCCGCTCGCCGTGCTCGCCGCCGCCCTGGCCGGGGCCGCCGCCAACCGCCGCGACGCCCGCGTCCTCGCGAGCCTTCCCGGCGGCTGGCGCAACGTCCGCTCGCAGCCGCGGACCGCCCGCTTCGAGGAGGCCGAGACGGTCTACGACCCGCTGCCGGACGGCGTCGCCGTGGTGTCCGCCGAGCCGGAGCTGGTGGTGCTGGAGGCGGACGGCGTGCGGCGGGCGTTCCAGGTCGCCCGCCACGGCGGCAGGGTCTACGTCGACTCGGGCGGCGTCCACGCCGAGCTGACGCCGCTCGCGCGCCTGCCGGAGCCGGTCGAGCGGGCCGCCCCCGGCTCGCTGCTCGCGCCCATGCCGGGCGGCGTCCTTCGCGTGGAGGTCAAGGAAGGGCAGCGCGTGGGCAAGGGACAGGCCGTCCTGGTGCTGGAAGCCATGAAGATGGAGCATCGGATCACCGCGCCCGCCGCCGGGATCGTGTCCGCGCTGCGCGTGGGCACGGGCGACCAGGTCGAGGCCGGGGCGGTGCTGGCGATCATCGACGAGGAGAACACATGACGCGCCTGGTCCACAGGGAGCTCGCCGGCGGAGTGGCCACGATCACCCTCGACTCGCCGCCGAACCGCAACGCGCTGTCCGTGCGGCTGCTCGGCGACCTGGAGGAACGGCTGACCTGGGCGCTGGCCGAGCCGGAGGCACGGGTGATCGTGCTGACCGGCACCGGCCCGGTCTTCTGCTCGGGCGCCGACCTGAAGGAGCAGCGGATCGAGCCCGCCTCGGGCGCCGCCGACGCGCCGGTGACGGCGTCGTTCCCGGAGATCATGGCGCTGCTCTGGGAGAGCCCGAAGCCGGTCATCTGCCGGCTCAACGGCACCGCCCGGGCCGGCGGCCTCGGCCTGGTGGCGGCCTGCGACTTCGCGGTCGCGCCGCTGACGGCGTCCTTCGCGTTCAGCGAGGTACGGCTCGGCGTGGTGCCGGCGATGATCTCCGTACCGGTGCTGCGCCGGCTGAATCCCCGGGCGGCGGCCGAGTACCTGATGACCGGCGAGGTGTTCGACGCCGCCAGGGCGGTGGAGATCGGGCTGCTGTCGCGCGCCGTGCCGGCGGAGGAGCTGGACGCGGCGGTCGCCCACTACGCGGACATGCTCGTCAAGGGCGGGCCGGAGGCGCTGGCGATCACCAAGCGGCTGGTGCGCGAGGTGCCGGCCATGCCGTTCGAGGAGGGGCTGCGGCGGATGACCGCGCTGTCGGCGCAGCGCTTCACGTCCCGGGAGGGGCAGGAGGGGATCGCCGCGTTCATGGCCAAGCGCCCGCCGTCCTGGGTCCCGGCCGCGCCGGGCGAGGAGAAGCCGGACGAGTCGGTCAAGCCGGCTGAGTCCTCCGGGGAGAAGCCGTCATGACGGTCACCGCGCCGCCGGAGGTGTGACTGTGACGGCGCTCCGCATCGCGAACTGCAGCGGCTTCTACGGCGACCGGCTCTCGGCCGCCCGCGAGATGGTCGAGGGCGGTCCCGTCGACGTGCTCACCGGCGACTGGCTGGCGGAGCTGACCATGCTCATCCTGGCCGGCAACCGCCTCAAGGGCCGTCCCGGCTACGCGCCGACGTTCCTCAGGCAGCTCGAGGACGTGCTCGGCCCCTGTCTCGACCGCGGCATCAAGATCGTCACGAACGCGGGCGGCCTCGACCCGGCGGGCTGCGCCGAGGCCGTCCACGAGCTGGCCGCCCGGCTCGGCCTGTCCCCCGCCGTCGCGCACGTCACCGGCGACGACCTCATGGGACGGCCGCTCGACCTGGTCAACGCCGACACCGGCGAACGGCTCGACGCCGAGCCGCTGACCGCCAACGCCTACCTCGGCGGGCGGCCCATCGCCCGGGCGCTCGCCGCGGGGGCCGACGTCGTGGTGACGGGCCGCGTCACGGACGCCGCCCTGGTGACGGGCCCGGGCATGTGGCGCTACGGCTGGGGCCCGGACGACCTGGACGCCCTGGCCGGGTCGGTGGTCGCGGGCCACGTCATCGAGTGCGGCTGCCAGGCGACGGGCGGCAACTACGCGTTCTTCCAGGACGTCCCGGACCTCGCGCACTGCGGCTTCCCGATCGCCGAGCTGCACGCCGACGGCTCGTCGGTCATCACCAAGCACCCCGGCACGGGCGGCCTCGTCTCGGTGGGGACGGTCACGGCGCAGCTCGTGTACGAGATCGCCGGACCGCGCTATCCCGGCCCGGACGTGGTGGCGCGCTTCGACACCGTCACGCTGTCGGACGACGGTCCTGACCGGGTGCGGATTACGGGGACGCGCGGGGAGCCGCCGCCGGACACGCTCAAGGTCGCGGTGACCGTCCCGGCCGGCTACCGCAACACGATGACGCTCGTGCTGACGGGCCTGGACGTGGCGGACAAGGCGCGGGTCGCGGAGGAGGCGATCTGGGCGCGGGTGCCGCGGGAGTCGTTCGACCAGGTGGACGTCACGCTCACGGACCGGGGGCTGCTGCGGATCACCGTCATGGACCGTGACCGGCGCACGGCGGGCCGCGTCTTCTCCTCCGCGGTGGTGGAGACGGGGCTGGCGGGCTATCCGGGCTTCCACGCGCTGACGCCCCCGGGGGACGCGTCGCCGTACGGGATCTACTGGCCGGTCCTGGTCCCGGCGGCCGAGGTCCCCTGGACCGTCCACCTCGACGGCCGCCCCCTCCCGCAGGACTCACAAGACCCCGCACCAGCTCCCGTGGGGAAGGAGGCGAACGGCCCTGCACCAGCCGAGGCCCCCCTGGCGCCGGGCCGGCGAGAGGAGATGCCGGTCACGCGGATGCGGCGGATCCCCCTGGGTCGCATCATGGGAGCCCGTTCGGGCGACAAGGGCGGCAACGCCAACCTGGGCGTCTGGGTCGGCACCCCCGAACGGCACGCCTGGCTCTCCGCCACCCTCACCGTGGACCGGCTGAAGGAGCTGCTGCCCGAGCTGGCCCCGTACCGCATCGACCGCCACGACCTGCCCAACCTGCGCGCCCTGAACTTCGTCGTCCACGGCCTGCTGGGCCGCGGCGTGGCCGCCAGCCCCCGCATGGATCCGCAGGCCAAGGCCCTCGGCGAGGAGTTGCGCGCCTGTCCGGTGGACGTCCCCGAGGACCTCCTGCCGGACTCCTCGGAGCGGCCGTCCTGACCGGCCCCCGACAGGCCGGAGCCGGTCAGGACGCGGGCCGGTTGACGACGCTCCAGTCCTCCCCGCCCCGGCCCTCGGCCACGACCCGGGTGAAGGCCCCGAGCACCGCGTCGAGGAAGGGGTACCCGTCGGGCCCCGCCAGGCGGGACGCGTAGTCGAGGTCCTTGCGCGCCCACTCGGCGGAGAAGTTGATCGGGTCGGGCGGGCTGACGAGGTTGTCGTGCGCCAGCTTGGTGACGACCCCGCCGGGCCGCTCCAGCAGCGCGGCCCCCACCTGCCCGAGGTCCAGCCCGGCCTCCGCGGCGAGCCTCATCGCCTCGCCGAACGCGGCCATGTGCACGGCCTGCAACGTGTTGAGCACCAGCTTGAAGCGCGTGCCGGCGCCGACGGGCCCGAAGTGCCTGACCTGCCGGGCGACGGCCCCCAGCACCGGGTCGAGACCGGACAGCAGTGCCGCGTCGCCGCCGGCCAGCATCGTGAGGTTGCCGGTCCTTGCGCCTTCCGCCCCGCCCGTGACCGGCATGTCGAGGAAGGGGAGGTCCTGCTTCGCGCAGGCGGCCGCGAGCTCGGCGATCCAGTCGACCGACAGGGTGGCCGACGTGATCAGGACCGTGCCGGGGCGGGCGCCGGCCAGGATGCCTTCGGGGCCCAGCCAAACGGCGCGCGAGGACCCGTCGTCGGCGGTCACCTCGAAGACCGCGTCGGCCCGGCGGGCGGCCTCGGCCGGGGTGGCCGCCATCCGCGCGTCGGCCGGGATCGCCGACAGGACCTCGGGCCGCAGCTGGCTGCGGTTCCACAGGACCACCTCGTGCCCCTCACGGGCCAGGTTGGCGGCCATGCCCCGGCCCATGATGCCCAATCCGACGATTGCCACGACTGCCATCGTTGTCTCCTTGGTCGGTGCCCGATCAGCGTGCGATGGCATCTTGCCTGCCGCGGAAGGCGGTGAGGCAGGCCCGCCGAAGGGGTGCCCTGGCAGGGCCACCCTCGGGCCGCCGGCGGGGCGACATACTGGGGCGATGGCAGCGAAGACCGATCTCGGCGAGTTCCTGCGGGCGCGGCGGTCCCGGATCGCGCCCCAGGAGGCGGGCCTGCCCGCCACCACCGGGCGCCGCCGGACGCCAGGGCTGCGCCGCGAGGAGGTGGCGATGCTCGCCGGGGTGAGCATCGAGTACTACACCCGCCTGGAGCAGGGCAAGCAGGGCAATCCCGGCCCGGCGGTGCTGGAGGCGATCGCGGGCGTGCTGCGGTTGGACGAGGACGCGCGCAAGCACCTGTTCGAGCTGGCCAACGCTCCCGCGGCCAGGCCCGCCGCCGTCCGGCCGGTCCGGCAGGTCAGGGCGGAGGTGCGCCGGTTGCTGGACATCGTCGCCCCGCACCCCGCCCAGGTGCTGAGCCGGGCCAACGACCTGCTGGCCGCCAACGAGGCGGGGATGCGGCTGCTGCCGGGGATCGAGGAGTGGCCGGCCCCGCTGCGCAACACCGCGCGCTACACCTTCCTGCACCCGCAGGGCAGAAGCGTCTACGGCAACTGGGACGAGGTGGCCGCGGCCACGGTGGCCCATCTGCGTGCCGCCGCGGGGACGTACCCCGACGCGCCCGACGTGGTCGCCGTGGTGGGTGAGCTGGCCGTCAAGAGCCGGGAGTTCGCCGCCCTGTGGGAGCGCTACGACGTGGGCAAGCGGGCCAACGGCCGCAAGTGCTTCCGGCATCCGGCCGTGGGCGCCATGAACCTGACGTACGAGGTGCTGACCGTCGCGCGCAGCGACGGGCATCGGCTGGTCGTCTACCAGGCGGAACCGGGCACCCCCGACCACGACGCGATGCTGCTGCTCGGGATGGCGCAGGTGAGCGGCTGAGCCCCGGGGCACCGGGGCACGGCCCGCGCGGGGCGGAGCGCGTCGTCGCGGCTGATGAGGCCGCCCTGCCGGGTAGTCCCACCCACATCAACCGCCACGACACGCTCCTTTCTCTTATACCCCACCAAACCCACCAGGCGATGGGGACAGCGGGACAAAACGGTTTGTGAGCCCGCTTCCGGATACGGAAGGATGCCGGGCGTGATGAGGATCCGCCGCCTCGGCTCAGCCGACCTGGACGCCTGCACCCGCCTGGCCACCTCGCGCCAGTGGGGGCCCGAACGCCACAAGTGGGCGCTGCTGCTCGACGTCGGCCAGGGCTACGGCATCGACGCGCCCGACGGCGACGGGCTGGCGGCGACGAACATCCTGACCCGCTACGGCCACGACCACGCCGTGATCAGCATGGTCCTCACCGCCGAGCGTCACGCCCGCCAGGGGCTCGCCCGCGCGCTCATGGAGCACGCGCTGGAGGAGGCCGGCGACCGTACCGTCTCGCTGCACGCCACGGAGGAGGGCCGCCCGCTGTACGAGCGGCTCGGCTTCCGCACCGTGGGCCGGGTCGCCAAGCACACCGGCGTGTTCGCGGGCGAGCCGTCCGGCGTGACCCGCCCGGCGACCGGTGACGACCTCGGCGCGATCCTGGCGCTCGACGCGGAGATCTTCGGCACCGACCGGTCGGAGGTGCTGCGTCGCATGTTCGGGTTCGGGGTCTCCGTCCGGGTGGCGGAGAAGGGTTTCGGCCACTGCTGGCGCAACGATACGGACGTCGTCATCGGTCCCGTCGTGGCCGAGGACCCCGCCACGGCGCGAGCGCTGATCGGCGACCTGGCCCTCGACGCCGGCGGCGAGGTGCGCATGGACCTCGACCTCGCCCAGGAGGAGCTGGTCGCCTGGGCGGTGGCCCACGGGATGGGGCGGCCGTGGGAGGTCTCTCTTATGGTGCGGAACGGGAGCCTGCCTGGTGACCGCACCCGGCAGTTCCTCCCGTTCATGCAGGCTCTGGGCTGATCCGCGGGCTGACTTTCCCTGTCGGCCTTTCTGACCGGAGAATCCCCCCTCTGCCCCAATATGCCGATTTTTCCAAAAACGATCGGATGTATCCCTGCGAGCCATACAATTGCGCGCAATTGCAGATCTTTGTCCATGGGGGAAGGACCCAACCATGCGCATGCGGTTCCTCGGCTCCACGTCGGAGGCGGGCGCCTGCCCCACCCTGTACGAGACCGACCGCGGCACCATCGTGGTGCAGGGCCTGCGGCTGACCGATCCCGAGGCCCTCGCCGACCTGCGCGACGTCCTCGACGGGGAGGACGCGGTGGAGGTGCCCCGGGAGCTGATCACCGAGATCGCCCGCCGCGTTCTGGCGGAGCCACCGACACCGTGAAAGAGCGATCCGGCATCCGGTTCGCCACATTCCGCTGTTGCTTGGTCACGATTGCGCCACTGCCTCTGGCATGATCCACCCCGTCCCGTCTAGCCTCTTGCGGCGTGACGTCCTTTCAGCAGGCGCGGATCGACCTCGGCAGTCAGCTCCGGCAGCTTCGCGAGGCCGCGCACCTGTCGGGGAAGGACCTGGCCGAGCGGCTGCGCTGGCAGCCGTCCAAGGTCTCACGCCTGGAGAACGCCCGGCAGACGGCCACCGAGGACGACGTCGTGGTGTGGGCGCAGGCCGTGGGGGCCGGCGCCGAGACCACCGACGACCTGATCCGGCAGGCGATCGCGCTGCTGGAGCGGCACGACGACTGGAAGCAGCGGCACCGCAGCGGCCTGGCCGCGCTCCAGGAGGACATCCGCGACCTGGAGGCCCGCACCCGGCTCTTCCGGGTGTTCGAGCCGAACATCATCGTCGGCCTGCTCCAGACCGCCGAGTACTCCCGGCACGTGTTCAGCAAGGTCAAGCGCCTCTACAGCGCGCCCGAGCAGATCGACGCCGCGGTCCGGGTCCGGATGCAGCGCCAGGAGATCCTCTACGACCGCGCGCGGACGTTCCGGTTCGTGCTGCCCGAGTCGGCGCTGCACACCCGGCTCGCCCCGCTCGACGTCATGCGCGGCCAGCTCGACCGGCTGCTGGCCGTCAGCACCCTGCCGAACGTCGAGTTCGGGGTCGTCCCCTACACCGCGGAGATGCCGTCCGCTCCGATCAACGGGTTCTGGATCTACAACGACGCCATGGTCGGCGTCGCCACCCTGACCAAGGACCTGGTGCTACGGGACCCGGACGACATCGCCTTCTACGTGCGGGCCTTCGAGGACTTCGCCAAGGTGGCCGTCTTCGACGAGGACGGCAGGGACGTCATCATCCGCGTTCTTGACCAATATCGGAAACAATCCGCGCATTGATCCTCGCAATTGCTTGCCCGCCTCCACAAGATCGTGCAATTCTGTCGCGGGAGACGTTGCGGAGGTGACGCATGATGCTGGATACCGCGCTCAGCCTTGAGCGGTTCGCGTGGCACGCCGGTCGTCACGCCGATCTGGCGGTCCAGAGCCTCTCGCTGGCCAGTGACCCGGCGTACGTGTCGGTGCGCAACCGCTTCTCCACCACGCTCGCCGAGACCGTGACGTGCGCCGAGGACGGCAGCTTCGTCACCTCGTGGGGCTACCGGCTCGGCACGGCCGACGACGTCGAGTCGGCCGCGGCCCGCCTCGCGTTCCTCCTGGCCGCGCTGCCCGCCTGAGCGCGCCGGGAGAGCCCCGGCCCCGTCATGACGTAACCGTCATGAGAAGGACGTCACCGGGATGCCGGCCTCGCCGGCGGCGGCGGTGCGGGCGTGGGCCAGCAGCCGCCCCCGGTCGAGCACGTCGGGATGCAGGGTATAGCGGATGATGAGCCCGTCGAGCATGGCGTCGATCCGCTCGGCCGCGCCGGCCGGGTCCTCGCAGGCGAACTCCCCCGCCTCCGTGCCGTCGGACAGCACCCGGGCCAGCGCGTCGAGCCAGGCCGTCTCCAGCTCCAGCATGATCTCGTTGACGGCCGGCTCCCTGAGCGCGGTGTTCCACGCGTCGATCCAGAGCAGCCAGCTCTGGTCGGACGGCGACTCCGGGATGTAGTAGCGCAGCACCCGGTCGAGGCGCTCCACCGCCGAGCCCGGGCCCGCGACCAGCTCGTCGAGCTTGGCGCTCTCGATGTCGAGCGTAGCCCGGAGCATGGCGGTGATCAGCTCGTCCTTGGTCGCGAAGTGGTAGTGGATGAGGCCACCGCTCACGTTGATCGACTTGGCGATGTCGGCGATCCTGGTGTGGGCCAGACCCCGCTCCAGCACCACCTTGCGCGTGGCCTCGAGCAGCTCGGCCCTGCGCTGGTCTGCCTGATCGGCCCGGGACGTACTCCGCACCGGGCCAGCCTATATCCGTCAGGAGGCCGCGGCGGAGCAGTCGTGGAGGCCGTCCTGGCCGTCCACGGCGGCACAGTTCTCCCGCACCCAGGTGGAGACCTCGCTGTCACCCCGGCCGGGACCGCCGCGGTCGCCGCCGCCGAGCACGTACCGCAGCCGGCCGGAGGAGACGAGCTCCTTGAGACGATCGACGGTCATGGCCGGGTCGCTGCCGGTGAAGCCGCCCATCGCGATCACCGGCTTGCCGGTGGACAGGATGATCGAGGACGCCTGCTGGGCGCTGTCCACGGCGACGAGCCACTCGGCCGGGCCCTGGTGGGCCAGCAGGTACTCGACCATGGAGTCGCCGACGCCGCCTCCCGGGCCGCCCGTCATCCGGCCGCTCCGGCCGTCGGCCTGCGGCTCCTGGCCGTTCTGGCCGTCCTGCGGGGGCCGCGTGCCCTCGGGGAACCGGCCGCGGAAGGCGCCGTACTGACCGGGCGGCATGCCGCCGGGGGGCATCCCGCCCATGGGGCCGAAGCCCGTGCGGCCCGCCGACGGCCCTGCGGTCGGGTTGGTGCCGTTCACCCGCGAGCCGAGCGGCGAGACCGCGTACGCGGCGGGCCCGGCCAGCCCGGCGACCAGCGTGGCGGCCAGCGCGCCCACGGCGACCCGGGCGGCCAGGCGACCGCGGCCGGCGAGGACGAGCCCGGCCGTCGCCAGCCCGGCGACGGCGAGGACGGTGGCGGCGAGCACGGCCCACGCCAGCCACGGCACGAAGTCGGGGGTGCGGCGCAGCACGGCGAAGGACCAGCCGCCCGTGACCGCGACCGCCAGGGGCAGCACCCACGCCCAGGTCCGCGACCGGCGGAAGGCCCGCCACATGAGCACGCCGCCCATGCCGGTGATCGCGGCCACGGCCGGGGCCATGGCGGTGGTGTAGTACGGGTGGAAGGTGCCGCTGGAGAAGCTGAACACCACGTAGTGGACGGCCAGCCAGCCGCCCCAGACCAGCCACGCCGCACCGCTCGCGCCGTCACGGTCGCCGCCCCCGGGCACGCCGTCCGAAGGCGAGGTCGCGGGCGCGCCGTCCGGATCTCCGGCCGCCCCCTCGGCGGCGGCGCGGCGGGCGGTCCAGCGGGTCAGCGCCGCGAACGCCAGGGCGAGCGCGCAGAACGGCAGCAGCCACGAGATCTGCCCGGCCATGATGTCGTTGAACAGCCGCCCGGCACCTGACTCGCCGCCGAAGGAAGCGCCCCCGCCGAACCCGGCTGACCCGCCGGGGCCGCCCTGGCCGAAGATCCGGCCCAGGCCGTTGTAGCCGATGACGAGGTCCCGGACGGAGTTGTCGGTCGATCCGCCGATGTACGGGCGGGACCCGGCCGGCCACAGGTCCACGATCACCATCCACCAGGCGCTGGAGACCGCCAGCACGGCGCCGGCCGCCAGCAGGTGCCCGATCCTCCGCGCCACGGTCCCCCGGGCGCACACCAGGTAGGCGAGCGCGAACGCCGGCACCACCAGGTACGCCTGGAGCATCTTGGTGTTGAACGCGAGCCCCACGAACAGCGCGCACAGCAGCAGCGGCCGCAGCCGCCCGGTGCGCAGCGACTCCAGGCAGAACCACGCCGCCAGCACGAGCAGCAGCACGAGGACGGTGTCGGGGTTGTTGTCCCGGTTGATGGCCACGGTGATGGGCGTGAGGGTCATGACGACGGCCGCGAGCAGCGCGGCCACATGCCCCTGCCGGACGCCGCCGTAGGCGCGCAGCACACCGCCGTGCACCAGGGCGACGGCGGCCACGCCCGCGACGGCCTGCGGCAGCAGCATGCTCCACGTCCCGAACCCGAACACCCGGGCCGACAGTCCCATCACCCAGAGCGCGAACGGCGGCTTGTCCACGGTGATGTAGGAGCCCGCGTCGACGGCGCCGAAGAAGAACGCCTTCCAGCTCTTGGTGCCGGACAGGACGGCGGCGGCGTAGTACTCGTTGGCGTACCCGCTGAGCGCCCACGCGTACAGGACGAAGGCGGCGGCGAGCACGGCCCACAGGGCGGGCCGCGACCAGCGCGGCGCGGGGGCGGCGGCGCGCCGGGACGCGCGGCGGCGGCCGGCCAGGCTCACGGCGGTCGTCATCGGGCGTTCCTCCGGGGGTTGAAGACCCACACGCGCAGCAGCAGGAACCGCACGAGCGTGGCCAGCGCGTTGGCCACGACCACGGCGACCAGCTCGACGCCGTGCGAGACGCCGGCGGGCAGCAGCGCGAGGCCGCCGGTGGTCAGGGCGAGCCCGACGAGGAACGCGACGAGGCCCTCGACCTGCTGGCGCAGCGCCCCGGACGACCCGGTGACGCCGAAGGTGAAGCGGCGGTTGGCGGCGGTGTTGGCCACGGCGGTGACGAGCAGGGCGACGGCGTTCGCGGTGAACGCCGGGACGGCCTGGCGCAGGCCGGAGAACAGCAGCAGGTAGGCGAGCGTGCTGAGGACGCCCACGACGGCGAAGCGGGGAAGCTGGCGGGCCATGCCGCGCGGCAGCTCGGCCTGGCGCACGCGGAGGGGGACGGGGATGCGGGCGGCGCCGGACAGCGTCCTGCGGGCGACCCGGGCCATGCCGCGCAGGTCGTCGAGGGCGGTGCGCAGGACGTCGACGCGGCTGTCGGGGTCGTCCACCCAGTCGACGGGCACCTCGTGGATGCGCAGCCCGTGCCGCTCGGCGAGCAGCAGCAGCTCGGTGTCGAAGAACCACTGCTCGTCCTCGACGGCGGGCAGCAGCGCCTGCGCGACCTCGGTGCGCACGGCCTTGAAGCCGCACTGGGCGTCGGAGAAGCGCGCGCCCATGACCGAGCGCAGCAGCAGGTTGTACGCGCGGGAGATGAACTCGCGCCTGGGGCCGCGCACCACGTTGGCGCCGCGGGAGAGCCGGGTGCCGATCGCGAGGTCGCTGTGGCCGGACATCAGCGGCGCCACCAGGGGCAGGAACGCGTCGAGGTCGGTGGACAGGTCGACGTCCATGTAGCTGACGACGTCGGCCTCGCTGGCCGACCACACGTGCCGCAGCGCCCGGCCGCGGCCCTTGGCGTCGAGGTGGACGGCCCGTACGTGGGACAGCTCGGCGGCCAGCCGCCGGGCCTCGTGCCAGGTCCCGTCGGTGCTGGCGTTGTCGGCGATCGTGATGCGGAAGCCGTAGGGGAAGGTGCGGGTCAGGTAGCCGTGCAGCCGGACGATGCTCTTGCGCAGCGCCCGCTGCTCATTGTGGACCGGGACGACCACCTCGACGAGGCGCGTCTTGACTGGTGTCTGCATGCTACTAGTGCAGAACATCCTTCTTTGAACACACTTGTGGCTATCTGAGGGCCGAGTGAGATTTCCCAGGAATCTCGACAGTGGCGATGACTCCGCCGCCCTCGGCGTTGTCAAGGCGCACCCGTCCGCCCGCTTCGGCGACGGCCTGGGCCACGATCGCGAGCCCCAGCCCGGAGCCGGGCATGGCGCGGGCCGACGGCGAGCGCCAGAACCGGTCGAAGACGTGCGGCAGCTCCTCTGCGGCGATGCCGGGCCCGTGGTCGCGCACGGTCAGCGTGCCCTCGCGCAGCACCACGTCCACCTGGCCGGGGCCGAACTTGGCGGCGTTGTCGATGAGGTTCAGCACGGCACGTTCCAAGGAGGCGGCGCCGCCGACGACGTACCACTGGCCGAGGTCGGTGGTGACCTCGGCGCCGCGCAGCCGCGCCCGCTCGACGGCGGCCAGCACGACGTCGTGCAGGCCCAGCTCGGTGTGCGGCTCGTGGTCGGTGTCGCCGCGGGCGAGCTGGAGCAGGTCGCCGACCAGCGTGGACAGCTCGGCGAACTGCGCCTTGACGTTGACCAGCAGCCGTTTCTTCGCGCCGGGCTCGATGCTGCGGCCGGTCTCCTCGCTGCGCAGCAGCAGGTCGATGTTGGTGCGCAGGGTGGTCAGCGGCGTGCGCAGCTCGTGGCCGGCGTCGGCGACGAGCTGGCGCTGCCGCTCCCGCGCCCCGGCCAGGGCCGTGGTCATGGCGTTGAACGACGTGCCCAGCCGGGCGATCTCGTCGGTGCCCTGGACGGGGATGCGGGTGCTGAGGTCCTCGGTCTGCGCGATGTGCTCGACGGCCTTGGTGAGGCGGCCCACGGGCGCCAGGGCGGCCCTGGAGATCGCCAGGCCGGTCCAGGCGGCGGCCAGAGCCCCGAGCGCCGTGAGGCCGGCCAGGCCGAGCGCCATCCGCCGCAGGGAGCTGTTCAGGTGGTCGAGCGGCCGCGACTCCAGGACGGCGACGCCGGGCGCGAAGCTCGTCGTCACCACGCGCACGCCGTGCCCGTCGACGGTCTGGCCGTTGCGGTAGACCGGCTCACCGGGCTGGGCGACCCGGGGCAGGTCCTCCTCGGTGGCCTTGATGGGCGAGCCCACGGAGCAGGTGGTGCGGTCGGCGTACAGGAGCGTCACGGTCTCGGCGAAATGTCCTTCGGTGCCCTCGGGGCGGCAGTGCTCCTGCAGCCATCGCTGGTCCTCGGGCTTCTCAGGCTCCATGATCGCCTGGTCCAGCGTGCCGAGCATCTGCCGCTCGGCCACCACCCACGACAGCGCGGAGGCCAGCGCGATGGCCAGCGCCACCGCGACCGTGACCAGCAGCGTCAGCCGCGAGCGCAGGCTGCCGAAGCGTCTCATGTCGCCGCCCGCAGGACGTACCCCACCCCGCGCACGGTGTGGATCACGCGCGGCTCGCCGCCGGCCTCGGTCTTGCGCCGCAGGTACATGATGTACACGTCGAGGGAGTTGGAGGTCGGCTCGAAGTCGAAGCCCCACACCTCGCCGAGGATCTGCTCGCGGGTCAGCACCTGGCGCGGGTGGGCGAGGAACAGCTCCATGAGCAGGTACTCGGTCCGGGTCAGGTCGAGCGGCCGGTCGCCGCGGGTGACCTCCCTGGTCGCCGGGTCCATGCGCAGGTCGCCGTACGCGAGCGTGTTCTCGGGCGTGCCGGCGTGCAGGGCGCCGCGCCGCAGCAGCGCGCGCACGCGGGCCAGCAGCTCGTCCAGCTCGAACGGCTTGACCAGGTAGTCGTCGGCGCCCGCGTCGAGGCCGGACACCCGGTCGCCCACGGCGTCGCGGGCGGTCAGCATGAGCACGGGCACGTGGTTGCCGGCCGCGCGCAGCCGGCGGCACGCGGTCAGCCCGTCGAGGCGCGGCATCATCACGTCGAGCAGCACGGCGTCGTACGGCTCGCCGACCAGCGCGTCCAGCGCGGCCTGGCCGTCGTTGGCGGTGCTCACCTTGTAACCCTCGAACTCCAGGCTCGACTGCAGCGCCTCACGCAACGCGGGCTCGTCGTCCACCACCAGCAACCGTGCGGGCTCACTCATGCTCACAAACTAAGGGCACATCATGAGAACCCCATGAACGGACCGGCCGGCCCGCATGAGAACGATCAGGCGGTGAGCACGGCCATCGCGGCGTTGTGGCCGGGGATGCCGCTCACGCCGCCGCCCCTGCGGGCGCCCGCGCCGCACAGCAGGATCCGCTCGTGCTCGCTCTCCACGCCCCAGCCGCTCCCCTGCTCGGTGTACGGCCAGCTCAGGTCGCGGTGGAAGATGTGGCCGCCGGGCAGCCCCGCCTCGTTCTCCAGGTCCACCGGCGTTCTGACCTCGACGCAGGGCGTGCCGTCGGGGGCGCGCAGCAGGCAGTCCTCGATCGGCTCGGCCAGCACCCGGTCGAGCGAGGCGAACGTGGCCCGCAGCGCCGCCTCCCGCGCGCCCTCGGGGTCGGCGCGGAAGAGCCGAGCCGGCATGTGCAGGCCGAACAGCGTCATCGTCTCGGCCCGCCCCCGCAGCTCGGGCCCGAGGATGGAGGGGTCGGTGAGCGAGTGGCAGTACACCTCGGCGGGCGGCAGGCGCGGGATCTCGCCGCGCGTGGCCTGCGCGTGGGCCGCCGCGAGCTGGTCGCGGCCCTCGTTGATGTGGAACGTCCCGCTGAAGGCGGCCCGCGGGTCGACGGAGGCGTCGCGCAGCCGGGGCAGCCGCGACAGCACCATGTTGACCTTGAGCTGCGCCCCCTCGGGCACGTCGGCCGAGCGGCCGAGCACCCGGTCGAGGACGGCGGGCGGCAGGTTGACCAGCACGCGGCCGCCGGTCACGGTGTGCTCGCCGTCGCCGGTGCGGAAGGTGACCTCGCCGGAGGGCGCGATGCCGACGATCTCGGCGCCGGTCGTGATCTCGGCGCCGGCCCGCCTGGCCGCCGCCTCGATCGCCCCCGAGACGGCGCCCATGCCGCCGACCGGGACGTTCCACTCGCCGGTGCCGTCGCCGATGACGTGGTAGAGGAAGCAGCGGTTGGCCGCCAGGTCCGCGGCCGGGTCGGCGAAGGTGCCGATCAGGGCGTCGGTGAGCACGACGCCGCGTACGGTGTCGTCGCCGAAGCGCTCGTCCACCGCCTGGCCGACGGGCCGGGCGAACAGGTCGCGCCACGCCTCCGGCCCGACCAGCCGCTCGACGTCGGCGCGGGTGGGCAGGGGCTGGAGGAGGGTGGGGGCGAGGGCGCGCGCCGTGCGGGCGACCATGGCGTAGAAGTCGCGCCACGCCTTGTGGTCGGCGTCGCCGCCGGTGACGTTCCGGAACGACTCCGCCGTGCGGGCCTCGTCCTCGTTGTCGACGAGCAGCCCGGTGCCGTCCTTGGGGGTGTACGAGGCGTAGCGGCGGCGGCGCAGCTCCAGGCCGAGGCCCAGGTCCTGGACGATCTTCGTGGGGAGGAGGCTGACGAGGTAGGAGTAGCGCGACAGCCGTACGTCCACGCCGGGGAAGGCGCGGGCGGAGATGGCGAGCCCTCCGGCGTGGTCGAGGCGTTCGAGGACGAGCACCCGGCGCCCGGCGCGGGCCAGGTAGGCCGCCGCCACCAGGCCGTTGTGCCCACCACCCGCCACTACAACGTCATATTTCGCCATACCGGCACCTTACGACGCCCGACCCCGCGACGTCCCTCCCCGCGACGGCCCTGTGGGGCGTCGCCGCAGGGGCCGTAAGCTGGGGCGGGGCCGGCGCCGGGGGGACACGCACCCCAATTAGCCGCAAACCCCGCAAATGGACTAAAGTCCACGTTTCGCCCTGCCCCTGGGCGTACCGCACGAAGGAGCACCACAGCCACATGCGCACCGCCGCCGACCCCCTTCTCCAGCCGTCCGACGAGGTCGCCGAGGCCCTGTCCGCCGGTGCGCCCGTCGTGGCCCTGGAGTCCACGATCATCTCCCACGGCCTGCCGCAGCCGCGCAACCTCGAGGTCGCCCGGGAGCTGGAGGGGATCGTCCGCGAGGCGGGCGCCGTGCCGGCCACCATCGCGGTGCTCGACGGCGTCGCCCGCGCCGGGCTGACCGACGCCGAGCTGGAGCGCGTCGCGTCCGAGCCGGGGCTGCGCAAGCTGGGCCAGCGCGACCTGCCGATGGCCGCGGCGCTGAAGGCCAGCGGGGCGACGACCGTCTCGGCCACGTCGTTCCTGGCGGCGCGGGCGGGCATCCGGGTGTTCGCCACCGGCGGCCTCGGCGGCGTCCACCGCGGCTGGACCGAGGACCAGGACGAGTCCGCCGACCTCGGCACCCTCGCCGGCACCCGCATCACGGTCGTGTGCGCCGGCGTCAAGTCGATCCTCGACGTGCCCGCGACGCTCCAGCGGCTGGAGACCCGCGGCGTCAGCGTGGCCGGCTACCGGACCGACCAGTTCCCGGGCTTCTACCTGCACTCCTCCGGCCTGCCCGTCGAGTGGCGGGTCGAGACGCCCGAGGAGGTCGCGGACGTGATGCGCGCCCAGGACGCCTTCGGCGGCCCGGAGAGCGCGCTCATCGTCGCCAACCCGGTGCCGGTGGACCAGCAGCTCGACCCCGCCCTGCACGACCGGGTGCTCGCCGAGGCGCTGGAGGCCGCGGCCCGCGACGGCGTCACCGGCCAGGCGATCACGCCGTTCCTGCTCGGCTACCTGGTGCGCGGCACGGGCGGCGCCTCCCTGGAGGCCAACCTGGCCGCCGTCCGCGGCAACACCGCGCTCGCGGCCCGCATCGCGCTCGCCTGGTCCCGGCCGTGACCGACGCGGCCCAGCCGCCGGCCCCACCCTCGACCTCCTCCTCCGCGGCCCAGCCGCCGGCCCCACCCCCGGCCGCCTCCGCCACCGCCGTCCCCGGCGCGCCCCTCCCGGCCGGCGCCGGCCGGGACGCACCGGCCGCCCAGGGTGAGGCGCCGGAGCGGGCCCCCTCGGACCCGGCGGGCCCGCGCAGCGAGGCGCCGGAGCGGACGGCTTCCGCGTCCGGCACGACGGGTGGCGGCGGGCTGCTGGTGGTCGGCGACGTGGTGACGGACGTCGTGGCCCTGCACAGCGCCCCCGTCGCGGCCGGCACCGACACCGCCGCCGACATCGCGCTGCGTCCGGGCGGCTCCGGCGCCAACACCGCCTGCTGGGCCGCCCACCTCGGCGCCGACACCCGCCTGCTGACCCGGCTCGGCTACGACAGCAGCGAGTGGCACACCGCCGAGCTGGTCAGGGCGGGGGTGCGCCCGTACGCGCAGGTGGACCCGGCCCACCCGACGGCCGTGGTGATCGCGATGGTGGACGCCACCGGCGAACGGTCCATGCTCACCAACCGGGGCGCCGGCGGCCGGATCTCCCCCGCCGACTGGGACGACGCCTTCCTCGACGGCGTCGCGCTCCTGCACCTGTCGGGCTACACCTTCTTCACCGAGCCGGGTCTGGCGCTGGCCCGGCTGGCGATGGAACGGGCCACCGCGGCGGGCATCGCGATCAGCGTCGACCCCGCGTCCACCGGGCCGTTGCGGGAGTTCGGGGTCGAGCGGTTCCTGGACGAGTCGGCGCCCGCCCGCCTGATCATCCCCAACCGGGACGAGGCCCTCGTGCTGACCGGCGTCCCCGAGCCGGAACGCGCCGCCGAGCTCCTCAGCGAGCGTTACGGCACGGCGGTGGTCAAGCTGGGGTCGAAGGGGGCGCTCTCAGCGAGCGGTGGCCGGATCGTCGCGACGGCGGAGGGCGTGCCCGTCCACGCGCTCGACACGACCGGCGCGGGCGACGCCTTCGCTGCCGGATATCTCACAGCCCGCCTCAACGGCGACGGCGAAGCGGCAGCTCTCCGGGCGGGATGCCAGGCGGGTGCGGAATGTGTGGCCCTGGTGGGCGGTCGGCCACGGTACGGTTTGGAAGTGCACCGTCTTTACCCTATTCACGCCGATTGATAGCTTGCCGCGTAGGCTGCACCATGAGCCACATGCGTATCGCCTGGCAACGCTGTTCACTCTGGGGAGGTTAAGGTCCGCCGATGGAAGTCGAGTCATCGATCTGCCTGAGCGACCTGGTCCCCGCCCTGCGCTGGAGCAGGCCCCAGCAGGTCGCGGAGGCGCTGGGCGACCCGCGTCTGCCGGCCGCGTGGTGGTCCTCCGTGTCGCTGTCGCGGGCGCTCGCGACGGCCGGACTCGACTGGATCTGTGAACGGGTCGCCCGCCTGGCCGCCGCCCGCTGGGATCACCTCCCGCTGTCCGACCTTCTTCCGGCGCTGTCGGTGCACCGGGTGGACCCGGCGCTGCCGGGCTGGTCCGACGCCACCCGTACGGCGGTGGCCGGCCTCGGCGGCTGGCAGCGGCTGCGCCGGCTCTCCCCCGCCGACCTCGCCACGCCCTCGGCGACGCCGGAGGTGGTCATCAACTCCGTGCTGCGCGAGGTGCTCGGCCGCATCCAACACGAGCTGACGCAGACCGGCGCGACCGCCGCCGCACCGGCAGCTCATCCCGAGGTCACCCGCCCGTTCGTCCCGCGCCCCGCCGGCGCTTCCGGTGAGGGCGCGGCCGCGTCTTCCGGCCCGTTCCCCGCCCAGCCCGCCGCGCACCAGACGGGCTCGTTCCCGGCGCAGCCGCAGGCGCAGAGCGGGGCCTTCCCCGCGCAGCCCGACCCGCAGAGCGGCGCATTCCCGGCCCAGCCGCAGGCCGCCGCCCAGCAGAGCGGCCCCTTCCCCGCCGCCGCCCAGCAGAGCGGCCCCTTCCCGGCCACCGGCCCCGAGCCGCACCAGAGCGGCGGCTTCCCCGCCGCGGGCCAGGACGCGACGTCGCAGCCGGGCGCCGCGCCGCAGCAGTCCGGCCCCTTCCCGGCCGCCGGCCAGGGCCCCCGGCCGCACCAGAGCGGCTCCTTCCCGGCCACCGGCCCCGAGCCGCACCAGACCGGCGGCTTCCCCGCCGTGGGCCCCGAGCCCCACCAGACCGGCGGCTTCCCCGCGGCCGGCTCCGAGTCCCGCCAGAGCGGGGGCACGCCGCAGCACGACACGGGCGCCTTCCCGGGACGGCCCGGCTCCGACACCGGGTCGTTCCCCCGCCCGGACACCGCTGACCCGCAGGGCACGTTCCCCGGCCGGCCCGGCACTTCCCACGACACCGGCGCCTTCGCCCGCCCCGGCGCCCCCGGCCGGCAGGACACGGGCGCCCTCCCCGTCCGGCCCGGCGCGTCCCCCACCGGCCCCCGTACCGGCGCCCCCGCCCCGAACGGCCAGACCCCGGACGCCACCCAGCCGGGACAACCCGGGCAACCGGGACAGCCCGCACAGCCCGGCCCGCAGGTCAACGGCCAGCGCCCGGCGGTCCCCGTCTCCTCTCCCCTCATGGGCGACTACACCGGAGCCCCCGCCTCCCCGGCGCCGTCGCCTGTGCCGTCCGACATGGACCACGCGATGGTCCGGGTGGTGGACAGCCTGTTCCGCGGGCTGGACAAACTGGAGCTGGCCGTGGCGGTCCACCGGCTGTTCGCCGAGGACCCCGTCAGCCTCCGTACGCTCGCCCACAAGATGCTCGTCGACCGTGACCAGCTCTCCCACGCGCAGCGCACCGCGGAGGAGCGCGTGCTCCACTGGCTGCGCTCGTCGGAGTCGGCGCCCGTGACGGGCCACATGTTCCGGCTGACCGAGTGGCTCGGCGCCGCCGCCACGCAGGAGCAGCTCATCGGCGCCGACCCGGCGCACCCGGTGATCGTGCCGTCGCTGCGCACGCCGCTGTGGCGGGTGCTCGTCACGCTCATGCCCGACCGCCGCCTCCAGGACGGGTGGCTGGTCGTGGGCGACATCCAGCGCCTCCAGGCGCGCACGCGGCAGTTGCTCGCCGCGCAGCCGGCCGACGCCGACGTGGTGGAGCTCCTCGGCGAGCTCGGCATCCGGGCGCACTCGGCCAAGGCGTGGCTCGAAGCGCTGCCGCCCGAGACCTCGGCGCAGGACGCGGCGGCCGCCCCCTCGCCCGCGCAGCCGCTCCCCCGCCGCACGCCCGGCGCCAACGGGCACCACCACCGCGGCGGCCAGCCGATCCCCGCGGCCGGGGCCGGCTCCATCGACCCGTCGGCGGCGCTGGCCACGCTCTCGGCCCTGTCGGGCGGGCGCTCGCCCATGCTGCCGAGCCTCGCGGGCGCGCCGTCCACCCCGCCGCCGCCCATCCCGGGCCCGTCGTCCGAACCGCGCCGCTGGCAGCGCATCGAGGTCACGCCCGAGCACCTGCGCGGCGGCCCGGTGCCGGTCCCGGAGGGGTACGCGGCGCAGCTCGGGATGCGCCCCGGCACGCTCCTGTCGGTGACGGGGCCGGGGGACAACGCCATCGTCCTGGTGTGGCAGGGCCACCAGCCGGTCTTCGACTCGCTCCAGCCGGTGCTGATGCGCCTGAACGCCCGGCCGGGCGACCAGGTGTACGTCACGGTGGACGGCTACCGCCTCGAAGCCCAGCTCACCGGCTGACCCCGGCGAACGGGCCTGACGGGTACCCGGCACGGTGGACGCCGCCTCACCCATGGCCTAGGGTGCGGCGATGAGCGTGATCGACTGGCTGCTCGACGCCGACCCGGCCATCCGCTGGCAGGTGCTGCGCGACCTCACGCACGCCTCGCCCGGCGAGGTCGCCGCCGAGCGGGCGCGCGTGGAGCGCGAGGGCTGGGGCGCCCG
This sequence comes from Nonomuraea roseoviolacea subsp. carminata, assembly GCF_024172185.1. GTDB lineage: Bacteria > Actinomycetota > Actinomycetes > Streptosporangiales > Streptosporangiaceae > Nonomuraea > Nonomuraea roseoviolacea. The sequence continues at coordinate 6,940,093 of NZ_JAMZEC010000001.1, read as the reverse complement.
TCTCCTGGCGCTCCAGGGCGCCGACGGGCTGTGGGACGGCGGCGCCTGCTTCCCCGCCTCCTCCACCGGCGACGAGCCGGGGCAGCCGTGGACGGCGACGATGCACACCCTGCAGACCCTGCAGATTTTCGGGCTCGATCCGGCGTCGGAGGCGGCGCGCCGCGCGATCGCACGCGTCGCCGAGCACGGACGGTGGGAGCACGCCGGGCAGCGCTACTTCGACGGCGAGGTCGAGCCGTGCATCAACGGCAGGACGATCGAGACCGGCGCCCGCTTCGGGGTGGACGTCTCGGCGATCGTGGAGCGGATCGTCGGCGAGCGGCTCCCCGACGGCGGATGGAACTGCGAGGCCGAGAACGGGTCCGTGCGCTCGTCGTTCCACACGACGGTCGACGTGCTGGACGGGCTGCTCGCGTTCGAGCGCGCTACCGGCGGTTCCGCGGCGGCGCGCGAGGCGCGGCGGGGCGGGGAGGAGTATCTGCTGGAACGGGGGCTGTTCCGCCGCAGGAGCACCGGCGAGGTCGCCGACGCGGCGTTTCTGGACTTCGCGTTCCCGTACTACTGGCACCACGACGTGCTGCGCGCGCTCGACTACTTCAGGCGGTCGGGGGCCGAACCGAATGCGCGCCTGGCGGAGGCCGTGGAGATCGTCCGCTCGAAGCGGCGGCCCGACGGGCGGTGGCCGCTCGACCGCGTCCACCCGGGTCGCGTCCACTTCGCGCTGGAGGACGGCGTGGGGAGGCCGAGCCGCTGGAACACCCTGCGCGCGCTGAGAGTGCTCGACTGGTGGCAAGGCTCGTTTCCCGCCTGACTCAGCCCGGGCCGGCTGATCCGCCGGTCATCGAGGCCAGGGCCTCGGCTATCGCGGGCCGGTCCTGATACTCGCGCCAGTGCACGATACGTCCCTCTCTGGCGCGCAGGACCACCACGAAATGCGCCTGTCCCCGCCTTCCCGTCACGGGCATGGTGGCTGCCATCTGGTACTCAGCGATGATCACCTCCGGGTCGGCGGTCTCGTGGATCCGCACGTCAAGGAACTCCTCGAACACGACGGGCAGAGCTTCACGACCCGCCCGGGTCATGGCCGCCACCTCCGCGCGGCCTTCGGTCCTGCGGCGGCCGGCGGAGGCGAACGGCTGCTCCACCACGACATCGTCGGCGAGCATCTCCTCGTCCAGGGCGGGCCTGCCGGCCAGGACGTTCTGCTGGAAGCGGGCGAAGAGGTCCTGCGGCGTCTCCGTTGACATGGGCGTCCTCCCCGGGGAAGTAAGATGAGCGATGACTCACTTTTGAAAATATGAGCGACGACTCATCTTGTCAACAGGGTGGACGAATGACAGCGAGCAAACCCCTGCGCGCCGACGCCCGGCGCAACCGCGCCCGCATCCTCGCGGCCGCCGAGGAGGTGTTCGCCGAGCGGGGGCCCGCCGCGTCCACCCAGGAGGTGGCCGATCGAGCGGGTGTCGCCATCGGCACGATCTTCCGCCACTTCCCCACCAAGCGGGACCTTCTCGCCGCGATCATGAAGGAGCTGCGGCAGCGACTCATCGACAAGGCCGAGGCGCTGCTCGCCGACGGCCCCCCGGGAACCGCGTTCTTCGACTACTTCACGTTCCTCGTCGAGAGCTCGGCCAGGGTCGACACCGTCGCCGGCCTGCTGGCCGACGAGGGCACGGCCATCCAGCCGGGCGAGCAGATCGCGGCGTTCACGCAGACCTTCGGCACGTTGCTGGACGCCGCCCGGGAGGCCGGCACCGTCCGCCCCGACGTCCGCCTCGACGAGGTCATGGCCCTGGTCTCGGCCGCGACCCAGGGCGCCCTGGCCGGGTCCTGGCCCGACGACCTCCGCCGCCGCACGCTCGCCCTGCTCCTGGACGCCCTCCGCCCCCGCTGACCCCCGGCCGGCGCCGCCCAGCTCCGCAGCTGCTACGGCAACCATCGAAAACGGCGGACCCGGTGGCTCTCGCGATCCGTCGAAGAGGCGCAGGCGGTGGCTGCTGCGATCCGTCGAGAGGCGCAGGCGGTGGCTACTGCGGGCCGTCGAAGAGGCGGAGGCGGTGGGCCGTGGCGGCGGCCTCCCCTCGTGACGCGGCGCCCAGCTTGGCCAGGATGTTGGACACGTGGACGCTCACCGTCTTGACCGCGATCACCAGCTCGCCGGCGATCTCGCGGTTGCTGCGCCCGGCCGTGACGAGCCGCAGCACCTCCAGCTCGCGGGCCGTCAGCCCCAGCGGCGGCCCGACCGGCGCGCCGTCGCCGCCACCGGCGGCCCGCGAGCGCCCCGAGGCGCCCTGGGCGCGGCCCAGCATGGCGTCGAGCTGGTCGAGCAGGAGCGCGGCCTTCAGAGGTTCGGCCAGCTCACGGGCCCGCGCCACACGGGTCGCGGCCTCCTGGCGCTCACCGCACGCCAGCGCCGCCCGCGCCGCGTCGGCCAGGGCGAGCGCCTCCGAGTACGGCTGGCGCAGCTCCGCCCAGGCCGCCACGGCCTCGTCCCACGCCTTGAGCCGCCACGCGGGCTCGCCGTCGCCACCGCCCCGCGTACCGTCGCCGCCGTCCGCCGCGTACCGTGGCGCCCCCGTCAGGGCCGTGAACGTCAGCCAGTGGGCCCGCTGGAGCGCGCCCTGGACCCGCATCCGCCCCGCCACCTCCGCGACCTCCGGCGGCAGCGGCCCGCCCAGCCGGGCGATCGTCACCAGCAGCGGCCACAGGTAGCGCGGCCCGGCGCCCGCCGCGTGCTCACGCACGGCCCGCACGGCCGCCTCCCGCGCGTCGTCCGCCCGGCCGCTCGCCAGCAGCAGGGCGATCTCCCGGCCGGCGTGCGGCAGCAGGTTCTGGTCGCGGAAGACGCCGCGCGACAGGACGTACCGGGCCCGCTCGAACGACTCCTCGGCCCGGTCGAGCTGCCCGCGGGCCAGCGCGATGTCGGTACTGAACCCCTGCAGGCTGGCCTGGTGCGGCGGCGGGGGCAGCAGGTCGAGGGCGTGCTCGATGACGTCGAGGGCCTCGTCCCAGCGGCCGAGCGACAGCAGCGGCTCGGCCAGGTTGATCGACAGGAACGCGCCGGAGGTGCGGGCCACGCCGTACCGCTCGGCCTCGGCGACGCCGTCGCGGGCCACCCGGGCGGCCCGCTCGTGCAGGCCGGCGCCCTCCAGCGTGTCGGACTCGGAGATGGCGCAGCCGAGCAGCGCGTTGAAGGCGTCGGCGCCGAGGGCGAGCCGCCGGGCCTCGGCGAAGCCGTCGAGGTGGGCCTCGGACCGGTCGTAGTCGCGGGCGCGGGCCCAGGTGAGGGCGATCAGGGCATGGGCCTCGCAGGCGGCGTCGCCGGCCTCGCGGGCCAGCGCGATGGCCTGCTCGGCGGTGGCCGTCTTCTCCTCCCACACGTCGTCCGTGTGGAGCATGCGGGCGAGGTTCTCGAGGACGCGGGCGCGCAGCCGGACCGGCCCGTCGGCGGTCAGGGCGGCCGCCTGGCGCAGGTCGTCGAGGTGGCCGAAGCGGCCCGCGTCGTAGCGGATGATGCCGCGCTTGCGCAGCAGGACGGCGGCCCGGGTCGGCTCGGCGTCGCGGTCGAGCTCGGCCATCGCCGCCCCGGCCAGGGCGATGCCGCGTTCGTACTCGCCCGCCAGGTGGGCGACCGTCACGGTCTGGGACAGCACCTCGACGTGGTCGGCGCCGATGCGTTCGGCGGCGTCGGGCACCTGGCCCCACAGCTCCAGCACGCGCGACAGCATGCGGAGCTGCTCGTCGTAGGCGGTGGACTTGCGCGCGGCGGCGGCCGCCGCCCAGGCGCTGACCAGCGCCCAGGTGGCGTCGTGGGCGGAGTGCCAGTGGTGGGCCAGCTCGATCGCGCCGCGCGGGGCGGGCAGGATGGACGGGTCACGCTCCAGCGCCTGCGCGAAGCGGGTGTGCAGGCGGGTGTGCTCGCCGGGCAGCAGGTCGTCGTGCAGGGCCTCGCGGATCAGCGCGTGGCGGAAGGAGTAGCCCTCGCCGTCGACCACGAGGACGTTGCCCGCGACGGCCGGCCGCAGGGCGCGCGACAGCTCGGCGTCGTCGAGGCCGGAGACGGCCGACAGCAGCGCGTGCTCGATGTGCTGGCCGCCGGCGCTGGCCACGCGCAGCAGCTCCTGCGTCTCCTCGGGCAGCCGCTCGACGCCGGCCAGCAGCAGGTCGCGCAGCGACTCGGGCAGCGCGAGGCCGCCGCCGGCCTCGCTCAGCAGCGCCTCGACGAACAGCGGGTTGCCCTCGCTGCGCGCGTAGATCAGCTCGATGTCGGCGGGCCGGGGCTCGCGCTCCAGGATGCTCGCCGCCTGCTTCACGACCTCGCGCCGGGTGAGCCTGCGCAGCTCGATCCGGTGCACCCAGCCCACCCGGCCCAGCTCGGCCAGCAGCGGGCGCAGCGGGTGGGTGCGGCGCAGCTCGTCGGTGCGGTACGTGACGACGATGAGCAGGCCCGCGTCGGAACGCTGGTAGCGGACGAGGAACGACAGCAGGTCGCGGGTGGAGCGGTCGGCCCAGTGGGCGTCCTCGACGACGAGCACCACCGGCTGGTCCTCGGCCAGTCGTTCGAGCAGCCCGAGCACCTGCTCGAACAGCCGGGCCCGGGCCTCGGCGCCGTCGCCGTCGGGCTCGCCGAACTCGGGCAGCAGCCGGGCCAGCCCGCGCGTGGTGCCGCCGGGCACGAGCGCGGCGACCCCGTCGCGGCCGCGCTCGCGCACCAGGCCGCGCAGCACGGCGCTGAAGGGGGCGAACGGCAGGCCGTCGGTGCCGAGCTCCAGGCAGCCGCCGACCAGCACCAGCGCGTCGTCGGCCCGGCCGGTGAACTCCCTGACCAGCCGCGTCTTGCCCACGCCGGCCTCGCCGCCGACGAGCACGGTGGACGACGATCCCGCGCGGGCGCGGGAGAGGGCGTCGCGGAGCGCGGCCAGCTCGCCCGCCCGGCCGACGAAGAGCGGGCTCACCGTGTGGATCGTCACGCCCTACAGGATGCCATCCGCCTCCGACAGGACGAGCCCGCCCCATACGCTCCCACCTGAGCGGACGCCCCTGGGCAGCGGCAGCCGTGCCCGCCTGCGCGGGCAACGCGGCCGGCCGCCGCGGAGGTCCTGGCGAAGCGTCCCGCGCGAGCCCTAGCGGAGCATCTTGCGGAAGAACGCGGCCGACTCCTCGTAGCCGAGCGCGTGGTAGAACTCCGGCGCCCGCCGGGTGGCCATCGACAGGTACCGGGCGCCGCGGGCGCGGGCCCACCGCTCGCACTCCTCCAGCAGCGCCCGCCCGATGCCCTGCCGCCTCGACCCGCGGCGCACCATGGCCTCCTCCACCCAGGCGACCGGCCCGTTGGCGAACAGCGTCAGGTGCGCGAACCCCAGCAGGTAGCCGTGGACCCGCCCGCACATCACGGCGGTGATCAGCAGCGCGTCCCGGTCGCGCAGCAGCCGCGGCAGAGCCTCGTCGAACGCGGCCCGCTCGGGCCGGAACGACAGCGCGAACTCCCGGGCCAGCCCGAACAGCTCCTCCGCGTCGGATTCCGTGGCCCGTCTGACGACCAGCTCCCCTGCCGTCCCCACGGTGTCGATCGGCGTCATGATCCGACCGTACGTCACCCCCTGCCCTGGGCGGGGCGCCGGCCTTGGGTTAGCGTTCCGGGCGTGAGCGAGATCATGGTCGTGTACCGCAAGTACGGGGGCGCGCTGCACTGGCACCACCGGGGGACGCTGCTCGGCGAGGACGAGCACGGCGTGTGGGTCGCGGCGCCTCCCGGCACCGTCGCCCGCAAGGGCGACAGCCCGCCGGTGACCTGGGACACCGCGATCGTCATGCTGTTCCCGCGCGACGGGTGGTGGACGGCGAGCTTCCACGCGCGCCCGCACCGGACCGACGTGTACGTGGACGTCACGACGGTGCCCGAGTGGCGCGAGGGCGGCGGCCACGTCGCGGAGCTCGCCGAGGTCACCATGGTGGATCTCGACCTCGACGTCATCCGGATGCGCGACGGGCGGCTGTTCCTGGACGACGAGGACGAGTTCGCCGAGCACCAGGTGCTGCTGGGCTACCCGGCGGAGGTGGTCGCCCGGGCGGAGGAGACGGCCGCCATGCTGATGACGGCCGTGGGCTCCCGTCAGGGCCCGTTCGGCGGCGCCCACGAGCCGTGGCTCGCCCTCGCCGACCGCCCGAGCTGACGGCCCGAGCTGACGGCCGCGGGTCGAAGGCCGCCGAGGCCGAGCCGGCGGGCGCGGGTCAGAGGTCGCCGAGGCCGAGCTGGCGGGCGATGAGCATGCGCTGCACCTCGCTCGTGCCCTCGCCGATCTCCAGGATCTTGGCGTCGCGGTAGAAGCGGCCCACGGGGTACTCGTTCATGAACCCGTACCCGCCGAAGATCTGCGTGGCGTCGCGGGCGTTGTCCATGGCCGCGTTCGAGGAGACCAGCTTGGCGATGGCCGCCTCCTTCTTGAACGCCTGCCCCGCCAGCATCCGCTCGGCCGCGTGGTAGTAGGCCAGGCGGGCGGTGTGGGCCCGGGCCTCCATGTCGGCGATCTTGAACTGGATGGCCTGGTAGTGGCCGATCGGGTGGCCGAAGGCGCGGCGGTCGCGGACGTAGCGCACGCACTCGTCCACGCAGCCCTGCGCGAGGCCCACCCCGAGGGCGGCGATGGCGACGCGGCCCTCGTCGAGGGTCCGCAGGAACTGGGCGTAGCCGCGCCCGCGCTCGCCGAGCAGGTTGGCCGCGGGCACCCGGCAGTCGCTGAAGGCCAGCTCCCGGGTGTCGGAGGCGTTCCAGCCGACCTTGGAGTACTTCTTGGACACGGTGAAGCCCGGGGTGCCGCTCGGCACGAGGATCGTGGAGATCTCCCGGTCGCCGGTGAGCGCGGCGACGGCGACCACGCCGGTGATGTCGGTGCCGGAGTTCGTGATGAACGCCTTCGTCCCGTTGATCACCCATTCGTCGCCGTCGAGCACCGCCGTGGTGCGCATGCCGCCCGGCACGTCGGAGCCGCCGCCCGGCTCGGTCAGCCCGAACGCGCCGAGCACCTCGCCCGTCGCGAGCCTGGGCAGCCACTCCTCGCGCTGCTCGGGCGTGCCGAACCGGTAGATCGGCATGGCGCCCAGCGACACCGCCGCCTCCAGCGTGATGGCCACGCTGGAGTCGACGCGGGCCAGCTCCTCCAGGGTCAGGCAGAGGGCGAAGTAGTCGCCGCCCATGCCGCCGTACTCCTCGGGGAGCGGCAACCCGAACAGGCCCATCGCGCCCATCTGCCGCACGATGCCGTACGGGAACTCCTCCCGCTCGTAGTGGTCGCCGATCACCGGGGCGACGACGTCGCGGGCGAACGCCTCGACGGTCTTGCGCAGCTCTTCGTACTCGCCGGTCAACATGGGTGGTCAGCCTTTCGAGAGGGCCTGGACGACGCGGGACGGGCTGGGGCGGCCGAGCAGCCGGGCCAGCCAGGTGCTGGTCTCCACGAGCTTGCCGAGATCGAGGCCGGTCTCGACGCCGAGGCCGTCGAGCATCCAGACGAGGTCCTCGGTCGCGAGGTTGCCGGTGGCCGACTCGGCGTACGGGCAGCCGCCGATGCCGCCCGTGGACGCGTCGACGGTGGTCACGCCGGCCTGGAGCGCGGCGAGCGTGTTGCCGAGCGCCTGGCCGTACGTGTCGTGGAAGTGGACGGCGAGCCGGTCGGGCGAGCCGAACGCCTCGATGAGCGCGGTGACGTGGCCGGGCGTGGCCACGCCGATCGTGTCGCCGAGCGACAGCTCGTGGCAGCCGAGCCCGAGCAGCCGCTCGCCCACCTCGACGACCTGCGGGATCGGCGTCGGCCCCTCCCACGGGTCGGCGAAGCACATGGAGACGTACGCGCGGACCCGCACCCCGGCGGCCAGGGCGCGGGCGACGACCGGCTCGAACATGTCGAACTGGGTCTCCAGGCTGCGGTTGAGGTTCTTGGCGGCGAACGTCTCGGTGGCGCTGGCGAAGACGGCGATCTCGTCCACCTCCAGGGCCAGCGCCCGGTCCAGGCCGCGCTCGTTCGGCACGAGCACCGGGTAGCGGACGCCCGGCCGGCGCTCGACCCGGGCCAGCAGTTCCTCGGCGTCGGCGAGCTGCGGCACCCACTTCGGGTGGACGAAGCTGGTCGTCTCGATCACCTTGTGGCCGGCCCCGGCCAGGCGCGCGACGAACTCCGCCTTCGCCTCGACGGGGACGACCGCGGCCTCGTTCTGCAGCCCGTCGCGCGGGCCGACCTCGTAGACCGTGACCTGGTGGGGCAGGCCCTCCAGCCCGTACGGCCGGCGCATCACGACTCCTCCTCGGGCGTGACGACGGCGAGGACGGCGTCCATGTCGACCGGACGGCCGGCCTGGGCCGGCAACTCGGTGACGCGGCCGGCGAGCGGGGCGGTGACGGTGTGCTCCATCTTCATGGCCTCCACGATGAGCAGCGGCTCCCCCTCGGCGACCAGGTCGCCCGCCTGGACCTTGACCACGAGCACGGTGCCGGGCATGGGGCTGCGGACGACGCCGTCGCCCGTGCCCGCCGCGCCGGGGCGGTCGCCGGGGTCGCCGATGAGGTGGCGGGTGAACGCCCAGGCGGAGCCGTCGCGGCCGAGCCAGAGCGTGTCGCCGTCGCGGGCGCAGGCGTAGTGGCCGGTGCGCCCGCCGAGGGTGACGGAAAGGCGGGAGCCGTCGCGCCGGATCCGCGCGGGCGTGCCCTGATCTGCGCCGTCGCCGGACCGGCCGTCAGGGCCGTCACCGGGATGGACGGCGGGACCGCCGCCGGGGTGGGCCGCGGGACCGCCGCCGGGGTGGGCGCCAGGGCCGTCTCCGGGTACGCGTACCTCGGCCGCCTCGTACGGCAGGCCGCGCGCCTGGACGGCGTGCACCCCGCCGCGCGACTCCAGCCGCCACGTCGTCCACGCCCGCGCGCCGACCCGCCAGCCGTCGGTGACCTCCCACGGGTCGGCGCCCTGGGGCAGCGCGTGGAAGGCCAGCGCGGCGGCCGCCAGCGCCTTGGCGGGCGGCTCGCCGGCGAGCGGCAGGTCGGGCAGGACCCGCTCGACCAGCCCGGTGTCCATCGCGCCGGAGCGGACCGCCGGATGGGTGACGAGGGCGCGCAGGAACGGGACGTTCGTGGTGAGGCCGAGCACGGCGGTGCGGGCCAGCGCCTGGTCCAGCCGCAGCAGCGCCGCGTCCCTGGACGGCGCCCAGGCGATCACCTTGGCCAGCATGGGGTCGAACTCGCTGCCCACGACCATGCCCTCGGACAGGCCGGAGTCGACCCGGACGCCCTCGCCCGCGGGCTCGCTCAGGGCGAGGACGCGCCCGCCCGTCGGCAGGAAGCCGCGCGCGGGGTCCTCGGCGTAGACGCGGGCCTCCACGGCGTGGCCGCGCAGCCGTACGTCCTGCTGGCCGAAGGGCAGGGGCTCGCCCGCCGCCACCCGGAGCTGGAGCTCGACCAGGTCGAGGCCGGTGACCAGCTCGGTGACGGGGTGCTCCACCTGGAGACGGGTGTTCATCTCCATGAAGTGGTGCTCGCCGGTCGTGCCGTCCACGATGAACTCGACCGTGCCGGCCCCCGTGTAGCCGACCGAGCGGGCCGCCTCGACGGCCGCCGCGCCCATGCGGGCGCGCAGGCTCTCGTCCACGAACGGCGACGGCGCCTCCTCGACGATCTTCTGGTGGCGGCGCTGGAGGCTGCACTCGCGCTCGCCAAGGTGGACGACGCCGCCGTGGGCGTCGGCCAGCACCTGGATCTCGATGTGGCGGGGGTTGGCCACGTAGCGCTCGATGAGCAGCGTGTCGTCGCCGAACGCGGCACGGGCCGTACGGCGGGCCGACTCGATGGCCTCGGGCAGCTCGGCGGCCGAGTGGACCAGCACCATGCCCTTGCCGCCGCCGCCCGCGGAGGGCTTGATCAGGGCCGGGAAGTCGGCCCAGCCGGCCAGCGACTCGGCGGGCTCGGCGGCGCCCGGGACGACGGGCACGCCGGCGGCCGACACGGTGGCCTTGGCGCGGATCTTGTCGCCCATGGCGTCGATGGCCTCGGGCGGCGGGCCGACGAAGACCAGCCCGGCCTCGGCGCAGCGGCGGGCGAAGGCGGCGTTCTCGGCGAGGAACCCGTAGCCGGGATGGACGGCCTGGGCGCCGGACGCCTGGGCCGCCGCGACAATCGCCTCCATATCCAGATATTTCGGGATCTGGAGGGCTTGGTCGGCGTCCATGACGTGCCGCGCACCCGCGTCCGAGGCGGTGTGCACGGCCACGGACGCGATGCCGAGCCGGCGCAGCGTCCGGATCACCCGGACGGCGATCTCGCCGCGGTTGGCGACGAGGACGGTGTCGAACAGCGAAGGACTCATGCGCGCGGTCACATCCGGAAGACGCCGTAGCGGACGGGTTCGAGCGGGGCGTTGGCCGCCGCGGACAGGGCCAGGCCGAGGACGGTGCGGGTGTCGACCGGGTCGATCACGCCGTCGTCCCACAGCCGGGCCGTCGAGTAGTACGGATTGCCCTGGTGCTCGTACTGGGCACGGATGGCGTCGGCGTCGGCGGAGCCGACCGTGGTCAGGACGTTGGCCGCCTGCTCGCCGCCCATGACCGAGATGCGGGCGTTCGGCCACATCCACAGGAAGCGCGGCGAGTACGCCCGCCCGGCCATCGCGTAGTTGCCCGCGCCGAACGAGCCGCCGATGACGACGGTGAACTTCGGCACCCGGGCACAGGAGACGGCCGTGACCATCTTGGCGCCGTGCTTGGCGATGCCGCCCGCCTCGTACGCCTTGCCGACCATGAAGCCGCTGATGTTCTGCAGGAACACCAGCGGGATGCCGCGCTGGTCGCACAGCTCGATGAAGTGGGCGCCCTTGAGCGCCGACTCGCTGAACAGGATGCCGTTGTTGGCGACGATGCCGACCGGGTGGCCGTGAACGTGCGCGAAGCCGGTGACGAGCGTCGGGCCGTACTCGGCCTTGAACTCCAGGAAGCGCGACCCGTCCACGACGCGCGCGATGATCTCGCGGACGTCGTACGGCTGCCGGGTGTCGCCGGGCACGATGCCGTACAGCTCGCGCGGGTCGTGGCGCGGCTCTTCGGGCGCGGTCACCGGCCAGGGCCTGGGCGCGCGGGGCGCGAGCGTGGAGACGATGTCGCGGACGATGGCCAGCGCGTGGGCGTCGTCGGCGGCCAGGTGGTCGGTGACGCCGCTGACCCGGGCGTGCAGGTCGCCGCCGCCCAGCTCCTCGGCGCTGACCTCCTCGCCCGTGGCGGCCTTCACCAGGGGCGGGCCGCCGAGGAAGATGGTGCCCTGGTCGCGGACGATGACGGCCTCGTCGCTCATGGCGGGCACGTACGCGCCGCCCGCCGTGCAGGAGCCGAGGACCGCGGCGATCTGCGGGATGCCCTGCGCGGACATCGTGGCCTGGTTGTAGAAGATGCGGCCGAAGTGCTCCCGGTCGGGGAAGACCTCGTCCTGCTTGGGCAGGAAGGCGCCGCCGGAGTCGACGAGGTAGACGCAGGGCAGGCGGTTGTGCAGCGCCACCTCCTGCGCGCGCAGGTGCTTCTTGACGGTGATCGGATAGTACGTGCCGCCCTTGACGGTGGCGTCGTTGGCCACGACCACGCACTCGCGCCCGGAGACCCGGCCGACGCCGGTGATGATGCCGGCCGCGGGCGCCTGGTCGTCGTAGAGGCCGTTGGCGGCCAGCGGCGACAGCTCCAGGAAGCGCGAGCCGGGGTCGAGCAGGCCGTCCACCCGGTCGCGTGGCAGCAGCTTGCCGCGCTCGACGTGGCGGCGGCGCGCCCGCTCGGGGCCGCCCTGGGCCGCGGCCGCGAGCCGTTCGAGCAGCTCCGCGGCGAGCCGCTCGTTGTGCTCGGCGTTGCGCTTGAAGTCCTCGCCGCCGGGGTCGGCCGACGACCTCAGCACGGGCCAGTCGCTCATGACTCCCCTCTCGTCCTGTTCGAGATGTTAGTCATCGTTAACGTAACCGTCTAGCATGTGAGACGTGACGACCGCCCGTACCCCTACCCGCAATCGCGGCAACCGGCGCGCCGAGATCCTCGACGCCGCGGCCCGGCTGTTCGCCGCCCGAGGCTTCCACGGGGTGTCGATCGAGGACATCGGCGCGGCGGTCGGCGTCTCCGGCCCCGCGCTCTACCGGCACTTCGCGGGCAAGGAGGCGCTGCTGGCCGAGATGCTGCTCGACGTCAGCTCGCGGCTGCGCGAGTCGGCCGCGGCCGTCGTCACCTCCACCGCGACACCGGCCGCCTCCTCGGCCGAGACGCTGGACGCGCTGCTCGACGTGCAGATCACCTTCGCGCTGGAGCAGCCGGCGCTGATCACCGTGCACGACCGGGAGCTGGGCAACGTGCCCGAGCCGCACCGGCGCCGGATCCGCCGGCTACAGCGCCTGTACGTCGAGGAGTGGGTGACCGTGCTGGCCGAGCTGCACCCGGGCTGCCCGGCGGCCCGCCTGCGCGCCGCCACCCACGCGGTCTTCGGGCTGCTGAACTCGACCCCGCACAGCGCGGGCGAGCTTCCGGCGCGCGACATGCGGCCGCTGCTGCGCGCGATGGCGCGGGCCGCCGTAGACGCCGCTGTTAACGCCCGCTAACACCGCCGCTTTTTGTCGCACTCACCCCGGATGGGGCATTGTTCTGCCAACTATCTAGATATATCGTCACAGTATCTCGATAGTTGGAGAGGATCATGATGACGTTCGACCCCCATGACTGGCGCGACCACCCGCCGTTCCCGCCCGTCCCCCCGGGCCCCCACCACGGCCATCACCCTGGCCCCCACCCCGGACCTCCGGGTCCGCCGCCGCCACCGCCGCCACCGCCGCATCTGCATCTGCCCGACATCCCGCCGGGCTGGGAGGGCGAGGCGCCCCGCGTCCGGCGCGGCGACGTGCGCGCGGCGCTGCTCAGCCTGCTCGCCGAGGAGCCGAAGAACGGCTACCAGATGATCCAGGACATCGAGTCGCGCAGCCGCGGGATCTGGCGGCCCAGCCCCGGCTCGGTCTATCCCGCGCTCCAGCAACTGGAGGACGAGGGCCTGATCATCGGCGAGGAGGGCGGCGGCCGGCGCGCGTACCGGCTGACCGAGCGGGGCCGTGAGCACGCCGAGCGCCACCTGCGCGACTCGGCGCCCTGGGACGAGGTCGCCCGCACGATCCCCGAGGACCGCCACGAGCTGCGGCTGCTGTGGGGCCAGCTCGGCGAGGCGTTCGTCCATCTGACGCACACGGCCAACGACCGGCAGGTCGCCGAGGCCAAGAACCTGCTCAGGCAGACGCGCAAGTCCATGTTCCAGATCCTGGCGGAGGGCTGAATGAGCACCGCACCGGCCGTGGCCGTCCACGGCTTACGCAAGAACTACGGCAAGGTCGAGGCCGTCAAGGGCGTCGACCTGGAGGTGGCGCCCGGCGAGGTGTTCGGCTTCCTCGGGCCGAACGGCGCCGGCAAGACCACCACGATCAGCATGCTGTGCACCCTGGTGAACCCCACCGGCGGCAGCGCCCTCGTCGCCGGGCACGACGTGGTCCGCGAGCGCGACGAGGTCCGCCGCAACATCGGGCTCGTCTTCCAGGACCCCACCCTCGACGGCTACCTCAGCGCCGAGCAGAACCTCCGCTTCCACGCCGAGCTGTACGGGGTGCCGAAGAACGTCGTCGGCGACCGGATCCGGCAGGTCATGGAGATGGTGGCGCTCTGGGACCGCAAGGACGCCAAGGTCATGACGTTCTCCGGCGGCATGAAGCGGCGCCTGGAGATCGCCCGCGGCCTGCTCCACTCGCCCCGGGTGCTGTTCCTCGACGAGCCCACCGTCGGCCTCGACCCGCAGACGCGCTCGGCCATCTGGGGCTACATCAACGAGCTGCGCCGTCTTGAGGACATCACCATCTTCATGACCACGCACTACATGGACGAGGCCGAGTACTGCGACCGCATCGCGATCATCGACCACGGCGAGGTGGTGGTCATCGACTCCCCCGAGGCGCTCAAGGCCAGCGTCGGCAAGGACCGCGTGCAGATCCACACCGGCGACGACGCCAGGGCCATCGCGGCCCTGCGCGAGCGGTTCGGCGTGGAGGCGGCCGTGCACGAGGGGGCGGTGACGTTCGCCGTGGCCTCCGGCGAGGAGTTCGTGCCGCGGCTGTTCGCCGAGCTCGGCATGCCCATCACGTCGGTCAGCGTGTCGCGGCCGTCGCTGGACGACGTGTTCATGTCCTACACCGGCTCCACCATCCGCGACGCCGAGTCGGGCGCCGACGCGATGTCGTGGATGCGCACGATGGCCAGGCGATGACGATGGCGAGGCGATGAACGATGGCGACCGAGGCGATCGGCGTCCGGATCCCGGCCCGCGGCGCGGGCCACGACCTCCGGGCGGTCAAGGTGGTGCTGCACCGGGAGATGCTGCGCTTCGTCAACGACCGCACCCGCATGGCGTCCATGCTGCTGCAGCCCGTGCTGTGGCTGTTCGTCATGGGCACGGGGCTCGGGTCGCTGGTGCGCGGCTCCATCCCGGGCGTCGACTTCCGCACGTTCATGTACCCGGGCATGATCTCGATGACGGTCATCATGACCGGCATGTTCTCGGCCGGCTCGATCGTGTGGGACCGCGAGTTCGGCTTCCTGCGCGAGATGCTCGTCGCGCCGGTCTCGCGCGGCGCGATCGTGGTGGGCAAGTGCCTGGGCGGCGCCCTCGTGGCCACGGGCCAGGGCGTCGTCATCCTCGCCATGGCGGGGCTCGTGGGGGTGCCCTACGCGCCGTCGCTCATGCTGACGCTGCTGGCGGAGATGTTCCTCGCGGCGTTCACGATCACCGCGTTCGGGGTGACGCTGGCGGCGCGCATGAAGAACATGCAGACGTTCTTCGGGCTCATGCAGATGGCGATCATGCCGATGATGTTCCTGTCGGGGGCGATGTTCCCGCTGGCCAACCTGCCGTCGTGGCTGCACGTGCTGACGGTGGTCAACCCGATGACGTACGCGGTGGACCCGATGCGGCACGCCGTCTTCAGCCACCTGGACGTCCCGGCCCAGGTCGACGCGGTCCTCAACCCGGGGGTGCGGTGGTTCGACCTCCAGGTGCCGGTGGGGCTGGAACTGGGGCTGGTGGCCGCCCTGGGACTGGCGCTGATGACGGCCGCCATCGCGCAGTTCCGGCGCGCGGAGTAGTTCGCGGATTCGCTGTGCGACGAACTGGTGACCGAATGTAGTCTTCTCCGCGTGAGCGTAAGGAGCGGCGTTCACCCCCCAATCCGCTTCTCCCTGAAAGGAACGCCCAATGCTCGACCTGCGGATGGAAGTAGAACACCTGAAGGTCCGCGTCAGCACCCTCGAGGCTCATACGATGAGCGGCATGCCTGACACGCCTGTCGCGGAGCGATTCGGAGCCCTGCACGACCGCATCGACCTGGTCGGACGCAGTGTCCTCACCAAGCTCGACCAGCGGTGCACCAAGCTCGACCAGCGGATCGACACGACTCGCGCCGAGATGAAGCAGGGATTTCAGCACGTCAACGAGCGGCTGGACGTCATCGACCTCCGCTTCGAACAGGTCGACGGCCGGTTCGCGAAGATCGACGATCGCCTTGAAGCGATCGACCAGCGGTTTGAGGCCATCGACCAGCGGTTCGAGGCCATGGACCAGCGGTTCGAGGCCATGGACCAGCGGTTCGAGGCCATCGACAAGCGGTTCGACACCATGGACCAGCGTCTCGGGCGAGTCGAAAGTGACATGACCGACATCAAGGCCATGCTCCTCAGCCTCGGGGCGAAGGCGCCCGAACAGAACTGACACGCGTGAGGCCCGGGGCGGGCGCCCCGGGCCTCACCTCATGCGGCGGTGAGAGCTATCGCCTCACGACGCGCACATAGTCCGCGCGGCTGGTGTCGCCGTACGTGTCGCCGTCCCCGGCGTAGACGAACTTCCACGAGCCCGACTTCCACGCCTTGACCTTGGTCCACAGCTTGCCGCTGTCACCGGACCGCGTGGTCTTGACGTACTGCCAGGAGCGCGCGTGGGCGGGCTTGAAGTACAGCGCGACCTTGCCCGCGTACCCCTCCCAGGTGCCCTCGTCGTCGATCTGCAGCAGGCCCCGCACCTTCAGGTACTTGCCGCGCTTGACCGGCTCCGGGTAGGCGTTGAACGCGACGACGCGCGTGCCGGCCTTCTCCGCCGGCGGCGGCGTGGGCCGGTCGACCCGCACCCAGTCGGCGTCGCTGGAGGAACCGTCGAAGCCGCGGGCGCCGCGGAAGACGGCGCGCCACCAGCCCGACCCGGTGGCCGTGGCCGAGGCCAGGAAGCGGCCGTGGCGGCCGGTCACGTCGCTGGTGACGTACTCCCAGCGGTCCGAGCCCTGGGCCTTGAACAGAACGGAGACCCGCTGGCCCGGGACGCCGTCGCCGTCGGAGCGCAGGGCGCCGGTGAAGCGGAGCGTGTCGCCCTTGTCGACCGGCTCGGGCGCCGCGTCGAAGCCGGCGATGTCGGTGTCGCGGTCGCCGGCCCTGACGTCCACCCGGTCGGTGTCGCTGACGGAGGACGCGGCCTCGGTGGTGCCGCCGAACTCGGCCCGCCACCAGCCGGTGGTCTCGGCCCTGACGCGCGCGCCGAAGGCGCCGCCGGGACCGGTGGCCACCTTGGCGACGTGCCGGTAGGCGTCGGTGCCCTGCTCGCGGAACGTGATGGTCACGCTCTGCCCGGCGTACCCCTTGCCACCGGCGAGCAGCGTGCCGGAGACCTTGATCGTGTCACCGCGGGAGACGCGGTCGGGGTCGGCGTCGAAGTCGACGATCTTGGTGTCGAGCGTCTTGCGGACCTCGAACGTCCCGGTGACGGACTTCTCGCCGGAGCCGCCCGAGCCGTGCGCCACGGCCAGGACGTTCCACGTGCCGGCGTCCTTGGCCTCGAAGGCGCGGCTGCCGGTCCACCTGGTCCACTGGCCGAACGGCTTGGAGGTGAGCGTGATCGGGCTGCCGGCGCTCACGCCGGGCGGCTTGAGCTGGAGCTCGGCCGAGCCGGCGTCCTTGGTGGCGAACGAGAAGGTCGCCGTCACGGCCTTGTCGGAGACGACGATCGGCGGCCCGGGATCGACGTCCACCTTGGTGACGGCGGGTGCCGCGGCGGCCGAGGCGGCCGGGGCCAGCACCAGGCCCCCGGCTCCCATCGCGAGCACGACGGCGGCCGTTTGGATGCGTTGTAACATTCGGGCTCCTTTCAGAGACCCCAGTGGTTCAACGCGGCGTTGAGGGTGCCACGTTTTCTTCTCAGTAGACGCACGGGAACCCGTCAGTGTTCTCAAACCTGACAAACTCGCATAGATCATCGTCAATCGGACCGGTCCAGAACATGTCACCGCCGAAGGCAGACGCGGGCGGCGGCGGGGATACATAATCGGGCTTGTGGCGCGGGACACAGTTGAGACTCACTTCATCGAAGCGGTAGCGGCGCTGACGGCGGCCCCGGCGCGAGATCCGGGCCGTCCCGTCCGGGAGGGGAGCCCGCTGACCGGCGAGCAGGCCCGGACACTCTTCCACCGCCAGATCGACAGCCGCCTCCTCGACATCGCCGCGCGCTGGCTGCGCGAGCGCGACGAGGGCTTCTACACGATCGGCTCGGCCGGCCACGAGGGCAACGCGGCCGTCGCCGCCGCCCTGCGGCCCACCGACCCGGCCCTGCTGCACTACCGCTCCGGCGCGTTCTACCTCACCCGCTCCGAGCAGGCCGGACGGCTGCCCGACCAGGGCCTGCGCGACGTCCTGCTGGGGCTGTGCGCCGCCGCCGAGGAGCCCGTGGCTGGCGGGCGGCACAAGGTGTTCGGGCATCCCGACCTCGCGATCATCCCGCAGACCTCGACGATCGCCAGCCACCTGCCGCGCGCGGTCGGCGTCGCCTTCGCCATCGAGCGCGGCCGGGCGCTCGGCGTCCCGACGGCCTGGCCCGCCGACGCGATCACGGTGTGCAGCTTCGGCGACGCCTCCGTCAACCACGCCTCCGCGCTGACCGGTTTCAACACCGCCGCTTACGCCACCCACCAGGGTCAGGCGATGCCGATCCTGTTCGTCTGCGAGGACAACGGCATCGGCATCAGCGTCCGCACCCCGACGGGCTGGGTGGAGGCCGCGGCCCGGCGTCCCGGCATCGCGTACTTCCCGGCCGACGGCTGCGACCTGGTCGAGGCCCACGCCGCCGCCGTGCGCGCAGCCGAGCATGTGCGCGTCCACCGCTCCCCCGCGTTCCTGCACCTGAAGACCGTGCGGCTGATGGGCCACGCCGGCTCCGACGTCGAGGTCGCCTACCGCACCCAGCGCGAGCTGCGCGCCGACCTGGAGCGCGACCCGCTGGTCGCGGGCGCGCGCCTGCTCGTCGAGGCGGGCCTGGTCACCCCCGAGGAACTGCTCAGGAAGTACGAGTCGACACGCGAGCACGTGCTGCGCATCGCGCTGGAGACCACCCGAGCGCCCCGGCTGGGCTCGGCCGCGGAGATCATGGCGCCGATCGCGCCGCGCCGCCCCGAGCTCATCGCCAAGATCGCCCCGGTCGCCGCCGAGCCGGCCGCCCGCGAACGCGCCTTCGCCGGCGCGCCGCCCGA
Organism: Nonomuraea roseoviolacea subsp. carminata; assembly: GCF_024172185.1. Taxonomy (GTDB): domain Bacteria; phylum Actinomycetota; class Actinomycetes; order Streptosporangiales; family Streptosporangiaceae; genus Nonomuraea; species Nonomuraea roseoviolacea. The sequence goes on along the minus strand of NZ_JAMZEC010000001.1, from coordinate 6,921,509 downwards.
GGCCGAGAAGCCGATGACGCTCGCCCAGTCGATCAACCGCACGCTGGCCGACGCGCTGGCCGTCCACCCCGAGATGATGGTCTTCGGCGAGGACGTCGCCAAGAAGGGCGGCGTGTACGGCGTGACGCGCGGCCTGCAGAAGCGGTTCGGCGCGGGCCGGGTCTTCGACACCCACCTCGACGAGCAGGCCATCCTCGGCCTGGCGCTCGGGTCGGGCGTGTCGCGGCTGCTGCCCGTCCCGGAGATCCAGTACCTCGCCTACCTGCACAACGCGCTCGACCAGATCCGCGGCGAGGCGGCCACCCTGTCGTTCTTCTCCAAGGGCTCCTACCGCAACCCGCTCGTGGTGCGGGTGGCGGGCTACGCCTACCAGAAGGGCTTCGGCGGCCACTTCCACAACGACAACGCGGTGGCCGCGCTGCGCGACATCCCCGGCCTGGTGATCGCCTCGCCGTCGCGGCCCGACGACGCCTCGGCGATGCTGCGCACCTGCCTCGCGGCGGCCCGCACCGAGGGGTCGGTGTGCGTGTTCCTGGAGCCGATCGCGCTCTACCACACCAAGGACCTGTTCGAGGACGGCGACGGCGGCTGGCTGGCGCCGTACACGCCGCCCTCGCGCTGGAGCGAGACGCACGTGCCGATCGGCCGGGCGCGCTCCTACGGCGACGGGCGCGACCTGACGATCGCGACCTTCGGCAACGGCGTGCGGATGAGCCTGCGCGCCGCCGTGCGGCTGACCCAGGAGGGCTACAGCTGCCGGGTGCTCGACCTGCGCTGGCTCGCGCCGCTGCCCGTCGACGACCTGCTGCGGGCGGCCGAGCTGACCGGCAAGGTGCTCATCGCCGACGAGACCCGCCACACCGGCGCGGTGTCGGAAGGCATCGTGGCCGAGCTGGTCGACGCGGGGTTCACGGGGCAGATCGCCCGGGTCACGTCCTCCGACAGCTTCGTCCCGCTCGGCGCCGCCGCCGACCACGTCCTGCTGTCGGAGGAGGAGATCGAGCAGGCGGCCCGCAAGCTCCTCGGCTGACGATCACCGAACCGTGACCCCGGGATTTCCGGCAGGTGCCCTGACGTGCACTTCCTGACCGGGAGCGTGACTGCATCTGTTAACAGCCCCGAAACACTGATAGTTTAGGGAGCGCTCCCAATAGATCTTGGGCGAGGTGCGCCGTGACCGATTTGCCCACGCTCGCACAGGTAGCGGCCGAAGCTGGGGTCTCCCAGGCGACGGCTTCTCGCGTATTGACTGGCACGGTCAGGGTCAGCACGTCGACCCGCCGTCAGGTCTACGACGCGATGTCGCGTCTGGGGTACGTGCGCCATCGGGCGCCGCGCGGCGCTCCGGCGCGGCGGGCGGCCGGAGGGGTGGCGGTGGTGGTCTGCGACCACCTTCACCGGTTGTTCTCGGACCCGTACTACGCGCGGTTCCTGTCGGCGAGCGGCGACGTCCTGGCCGAGCTCGGCCTGCCGATGATGGTGATGACCGTGCCGCCCGCCGATCCGGGCACGCTGCCCGCGCTCGCGGCCGGAGCCGACGGGGTGCTGCTGATCGCGGCCCGCAAGCAGCACCCGCTGGCGATCACGCTGTCCACCTCCGGCATCCCGGTGCGCGGGATCGGCCGGCCGCCCGACGACGTGAAGGTCCCGTACGCCGACGTGGACAACCGCGACGGGGCCCGGCAGGCGGCCGAGCACCTGCTGCTCGGCGGACGCCGCTCCATCGGCGTGATCGCCGGCCCGCCGACCCTCCCGGCCGCGCAGGACCGGCTGGAGGGCTTCGTCACGACGCTGCGCCAGGCCGGGATGAGCGACGTCCCGGTGGCCTACGGCGACTTCGGGCTGCCGTCGGGCACCCACGCCATGCAGTGGCTGCTGCGCCGCTCCCCCGGCCTGGACGCGGTGTTCGCCGCGTCCGACCTCATGGCGGCCGGGGCGCTCAACGCGCTGGCCCGGGCCGGCCGCAGGGTGCCGGACGACGTCGCGGTGATCGGGTTCGACGACTCCCCGCTGGCGCGGCGGGCGGTCCCGGCGCTGACGACCGTGCGCCAGCCGGTGGAGGAGCTGGCCATGCTGGCCACCCGGCTGCTGCTGTCCGGAACCGTCTCGGTCAACCCCATCCTGCCCGCGGAGCTGGTCGTCCGTGACTCAGCATGAGCCGGGCGACGTCCTGGCCCGCCGGTACGTGCTGCTGGAGCGCATCGCCTCCGGCGGCACGTCGGTGCTGTGGCGGGCCCGCGACAGCGCCTTGGAGCGGCTCGTCGCGGTGAAGGTGCTGCAGGAGGAGCGGGAGCTGGCGCGCAGGGAGGCCAGGACCACCGCCCGGCTGGAGCACCCGGACGCCATCGAGGTCTACGACTACGGCGAGACGGTCACGGCGCGCGGCCGGGTCGCGGCGTACGTGGTGATGCGGCTGCTCGACGGCGTGCCCCTGGCCGAGCGGCTGTCGGCGGGGCCGCTGCCGTGGCGCGAGGCGGCGGCCACGGCCGCGCGGATCGCCCGCGTGCTGGAGGCGGCGCACCGGCAGGGCATCGTCCACCGCGACGTGTCCGCCGAGAACGTGCTGCTGACCGGCTCCGGCCCGAAGCTGCTGGACTTCGGCATCGCCGCGCCGATCGGCGACCCGGACGACCAGCGCGGCACGCCGCCGTACGTCTCGCCGGAGCGGCTGGCGGGCGCGCCGGTCCACCCGGCCGTGGACGTGTACGCGCTCGGGGTACTGCTGTACGAGATGTTCACCGGCGCCCCGCCGTACCCGGAGACCACGTGGGAGGAGCTGGAGGGGGCGCGCCGGACGCGGCCGTGCCCGCGCCCGGCCGGCGTGCCGGGCGAGCTGGCGGCGCTGTGCGCGCGCTGTCTCGACCCGTCGCCCGCGCGGCGGCCCACCGCCGGTGACGTGGCGCTGCGGCTGGCCGCGGCGCTGCGCCGCGCGGCGGTCCGCCGCAGGCTGCGCTACGGGCTGGCGGTGCTGGCGCTGGCGCCGGTCGCGGGGACGGTGCTGTGGCTCGGCCCGCGGGCCGCTGAGCAGGCGTCCCTCGGGCCGCGGGCGGCCGAGCAGGCACCCCTCGGTACGCGAGCCCCCGAACAGGCACCCCCCGATACGCGAGCCCCCGAACAGGCACCCCCCGATACGCGAGCCCCCGAACAGGCACCCCCCGATACGCGAGCCCCCGAACAGGCACCCCCCGATACGCGAGCCCCCGAACAGGCGCCCCCCGATACGCGAGCCCCCGAGCAGGCGCACCTTATGCCCACCGGCCCGGCCTCGGCGGTGGCCGAGCCACAGCCCCAGGAGACGGCCGACGACCTCCCGGCGGCGGCGCCCCTGGTCTCCTCCTCGCCGCGCTACTCGTTCGCGGCGCACCCCCTCCCCCACGCCCTGGACCGCTTCCACGACGAGCTCAGCGCCGGCGCCGCGGCCGGCCGGATCCGGGCCGACGCGGCGCTGGACCTGCGCCAGACGATGGCGCACGTCACCTCGCCCGACGGGGTCGCGGAGGTGCGGCGCAAGCTCGGCGACCGGCTGCGTGAGGGCGCGGTCGAGCCGGGCCTGCGCGGCGACCTCGACGCCCTGCTCGCCGAGATCGCCGCGGCCCTGAGGTGAGCTCTCGACCCTGAGGTGAGCTCTCGGCCCTGAGGTGGGCCGGTGCCCCCGGTCAGGGGGTGCGGGCGTTCCAGAAGCGCATGACGAACGCGTTGCCGTTCGCCTCGACGACGCGGGTCCCGCTGACCCGCGGGCCGGTCGCCGCGGCGGCGGGCCTGGGGGTCAGCAGGATCGCGCCGACCAGCGCGAGCAGCGCGATGAGGCTCGTGATGGTCGGTCTCGTCATCGAGCGGTCATCCGTTCGGGAAGAGGGTGCCGTAGTCGGCCGCGGCCATGGCGATGTCGGCCTGCGCCCAGAAGCGGTGGTAGGTGAAGGACGGCGCGGAGCCGCCGTTCAGGTAGCTCTGGACCTTGGGCCAGTCGGGGTCGTTCTTGTAGAAGGAGCGGATGTCGAGGAACGTCTTGCCGGGGGCGATCTGGTCGCCGTTGGGCATGGTGCCGGTGTAGCCCGGCGGGATGTACAGCCCGGTGTTCGTGGAGTCGTTGTTCGGGTCGTCGAAGCGGTTGTAGTCCTCGCGGGTCTCGCTCACCACGGCGCCCTTGGCGTCCTTGTGGGCGAGGATGCCGTCGATGAGGTTCTTGGCGCCGGTCTTGGCCGCCGCGTTGCCGGACTTGGCCGCGTACCAGGTGAGCGTGCGGGCGTAGGCGGCGGCCACGCCGACGTCGTCGGTGGTGTTGGCCACGGTGACGTGCAGGCCGGGGTTCGGGCCCGGGGTGCCGCCGCCGCTGTAGCTGGCCGCGGGGGCGCCGGTCCAGGTCATGTCGTTGGGGATGCGGTAGTCGCCGCCGCCGAACGTGGTGTTGGCCAGCGCCCACGGCACCCACTTGTCGAGGATGGCCTTGGCCTTGGCGTCACCGGTGACGTAGTAGTACTCGGCCACGCGCTCCAGCGACCACACCTGGAAGCCGAACCACCGGTTGCTCGGCGGGTCGTGGTAGACGGGCTGCCAGTCGTAGGCCCAGCCGTAGAAGGTGGGTGTGCCGGCGGGCGGCGCCTGGTAGTCGCCGTTCCAGCTGTTGGTCGCGCCGCCGGCGATGCCGCCCTCGGCGGACTGCAGCCACAGGTACGAGTCGAGCTGCCGGTTCAGGCTGGTCTGCCAGTCGGAGGCGGCGGTCGGCGACTGCGGGCGCAGCGAGGCCGGGCCGGCCGACGACAGCGCCCAGGCGGCCAGCGGGTTCTGGTAGCCCTGGTGCCAGGAGCTGGAGCCGACGCGCCACGCCCAGGCGCCGCCGGTGTCGCCGCCCCAGGCGTAGTACCAGGTCATCATGTACGACGAGCTGCTCTTGCCGCTGCCCGGGGTGCAGGACTTCGAGGTGCAGCCGGGGTTCTTGAAGTACTTGTCGTAGAAGGCGTAGCGCAGGAAGTCGCCCATCTTGGCGGCCTTGGTCAGGGTGGTGGAGATCTGCGACTGCTTGCCCTGCGCGGTGGCCCAGGTCAGCGCCCAGTACGCGGCCTGGACGGCGCGCGCGTCGGCGTCGGGGGCGTCGGTGTAGCGCCACTGGTTGGCGCCGCCGCCCTGGATGAACAGCGGCGGGTAGCCGGCGCCGGGCTTGCCGAAGCGGCCGGTCTCGCACGACGGGTGGGCGACGGTCTCCCAGGTGGACTCCTGCGGGCCGCGCTGGAAGGTGTTGATGTAGGTGACGCGCTTGGTGTTGTCGCCGCACTCGCTGAGGTTGGCGCCGCGGCCGGTGCCGTAGCCGTAGACGTCGTCCACGTCGAGCAGCCAGTGCATGCCGTAGACGTTGCGGTTGCCGTAGGTGCTCTGCAGCTCGTTGGCGAGCGGGTCCTGGCCGGCGACGACGCCGGTGTCGAGCGCCACCGGGTAGCCGCTGGGCTGCGGCTTCTCGGGCGCGTAGTCGGCGGGGTCGTTCGGGTTGTAGGTGGAGGAGCCGCCCGGCTGGCCGGCGGCCGACGGGATGATGTACTGCTCCATCACGTTCCAGGCGTTGTTGAACGGCGCCCAGTTGCCGGTGACCCTGCCGTACTGCGCCTCCAGCCACAGCCAGAAGCTGAACGCCTCGGAGGTCGTCTCGTGGCCGTGGTCGGGGGCCTCGACGATGAGGGTCTCGATCGAGTGGTACGGGATGCCCTCGGGCGAGAAGTAGCCGTTGGCCGGGTCCTTGAGCTTGTTGTACTGGGTGGTGAACTCGGCCACGTAGTTGTTGGCCGGCGGCGCGTCGTCGTCGGCCTCGGTGGCGGTGACGCTCACGCTGGTCAGGCCGCTGGAGGCGACGGTGATGGACCGGCTGCCGCCCGTGGTGTCGCTGTCCTGGGCGGCCGAGACGGTGACGTTCTGAACCGTGTTCCAGTTGGCGGAGGTGAAGGTGAGGCTGGCGCCGGAGGTGACGGTGAGGTCGGCGTCGCCGCTGCCGGCGGTGGAGGTGACGGTCACGTTCGAGGTGGGCTGCTTGGCCAGGCGGACGCCATAGGTGGCGGTGCCGCCCTCGGGCACGGTGACCGCCGTGGGGCTGACCTGGAGGGCCTGCTCGCCGGGGTCGGGGCCGGGTCCGTTGCCGCCGCAGGTCACGCCGTTGAGGGCGAAGCTGGTCGGGTTGGTGTTGGTGCCGCTGTAGGAGCCGTTGAAGCCGATCGTCCACTGGGCGCCGCTGGCCTGGGTGCCGTTGTAGCTGAGGTTCGCGGCGGTGACGTTCTGGCCGGACTGGCTCCAGGCGGCCGACCAGCCGTTGGTGACCTGCTGGTTGCCGGGCCAGGCGTAGGTCAGGCGCCAGGAGGTGAGCGGATCACCGGTGTTGGTGATGGTGATGTTGGCGCCGAAGCCGCCGCCGCTGTCCCAGGACTTCACGTACGTGACCGAGCAGGCCACCGCGGCCATGGCGGTGCCCGCGCCGGCCAGCGCCGTGGAGACGGACAGGACGAGGACGGCGAGCGCGGCGAGGAGGCGGTGTCTCATGTAGGTCCTCTCGACTTACTGATGGGAGCGCTCCCAACACGCTGGGGTTACGCGGATGTTAAGCGCGCTCCGGAGCCCCGCACAGGAGACGGCGGGGCCGGGACGGCGGTTTCCAGGTCGGGACGGGCGGGGACGTGAAAGTTTCACCACGCGGCGTGCGGGATCACGGGCCCGGATGAAACTTTCACGGCTCTGGTGCGGGTTCGGGACTCCGGCTCACCGGAGTCTGTACACGGATGTGATTCCGGGCTATGGATGGGAGCGCTCCCACTTCTGAGAGGACCCCCCACATGAGAAACCGCCTTCTCGTCGCGGTGTGCGCCCTGCTCGCGGGGCTCGCCACGGCGCTGATGTCGGCACCCGCGGCGCAGGCCGCCGTCGCCTGTTCGGTCGCGTACAGCAAGACCTGGGACAGCGGCGGCGGCTTCGGCGCCAACGTCACCATCACGAACACGGGCGACGCGCTCACCTCCTGGCGGCTGACCTACACCTGGCCGGGCAACCAGCGGGTGACCAACGGCTGGTCGGCGGACTGGAGCCAGACCGGGCAGAACGTCACCGCGGCCAGCCTGAGCTACAACGGCAGCCAGGCCAGTGGCGCGCAGTGGACGATCGGCTTCAACGGCTCCTACAGCGGCACCAACACCAACCCGACCGGCTTCGCCCTCAACGGCGTGACCTGCGGCGGCGGAGGCGGCCCCAACCCCGGCCAGCAGGCCCTCCAGGTGACGCCGACCTCCCTGAGCGTGCCCGAGGGCGGCAGCGCCACGTACGCGGTGCGCCTGGCCGTCCAGCCCACCTCGAACGTGACCGTGACCTCCACCGCGGGCACCGGCGACAGCGACCTCACCGTCACCGGCGGAGGCAGCCTGACCTTCACCTCCGCCAACTGGAACACCCCGCAGAACGTCACCGTCTCGGCCGCCGAGGACAGCGACACCACCAACGGCACGCGCCCGATCACCGTCGCCTCCAGCGGCCTGACCAGCGTGACCGTCACCGCCACCGAGGCCGACAACGACACCGGCGGCGGCGGACCCGGCCACGTCGACAACCCGTACGCCGGGGCCACCGGCTACGTCAACAGCGACTGGTCGGCCAAGGCCGCGGCCGAGCCCGGCGGCTCGGCGGTCGCCAACACCTCCACCGGCGTGTGGATCGACCGCATCGCGGCCATCGCCGGCACCGGCGGCGCCAAGGGCGTGCGCGCCCACCTCGACGCCGCCCTCACCCAGGACGCGGCCAACGGCAGCGCGCCGCTGACCATCCAGTTCGTCATCTACAACCTGCCCAACCGCGACTGCTCCGCGCTGGCCTCCAACGGCGAGCTGCTCATCTCGCAGAACGGTCTGGCCCGCTACAAGAGCGAGTACATCGACCCGATCGCCGAGATCCTGGCGGACCCGAAGTACGCGGCCCTGCGGATCGTGACCGTCGTCGAGATCGACTCCCTGCCCAACCTGGTCACCAACACCAACCTGGCCAAGTGCGCCGAGGCGCAGTCGTCCGGCGCGTACGTGCAGGGCATCCAGTACGCCCTGAACAAGCTGCACGCCATCCCGAACGTCTACACCTACCTCGACGCCGCCCACCACGGCTGGATCGGCTGGTCCAGCAACTTCGGCCCGACCGCCGACCTCATGGCCTCCACCGCCCGCGGCACCACGGCCGGCTACGCCAGCGTGGACGGCTTCATCACCAACACCGCCAACTACTCCGCCCTGACCGAGCCGTACTTCACGGTGAGCACCACCGTGAACGGCACGACCGTGCGCCAGTCGAAGTGGCTGGACTGGAACGACTACGTGGACGAGCTGACCTTCGCCCAGGCGTTCCGCAACGCGCTGGTGTCCAAGGGCTTCCCGTCGACGATCGGCATGCTCATCGACACCTCGCGCAACGGCTGGGGCGGCGCGGCCCGGCCCACCGGTCCCAGCACCTCCACCAACGTGGACGAGTTCGTCAACCAGTCGCGCGTCGACCGGCGCATCCACGCCGGCAACTGGTGCAACCAGAGCGGCGCCGGCCTCGGCGAGCGCCCGCGGCCCAACCCGGCGCCCGGCCTCGACGCGTACGTGTGGATCAAGCCGCCTGGCGAGTCCGACGGCGCGAGCGAGCAGATCGACAACGACGAGGGCAAGGGCTTCGACCGGATGTGCGACCCGACGTACACCGGCAACGACCGCAACGGCCACAACCTGACCGGGGCGCTGCCCAACGCGCCGCTGTCCGGCCACTGGTTCTCCGCCCAGTTCCGTCAGCTCCTGCAGAACGCCAACCCGCCCGTGCAGTGATCCATCCATGATCCGGTACGGCCCCGGCCCCGCTCCCGTCGGCGGGCCCGGGGCCGTACCCTCGTGTTCTCCGGGCGTGAAAGCGATCGGGCGGATCGGGAGATGAACGGTGTCGGCTGATCGCGTCCGGAGGGTGGCACATGACGGGGGAAGCATCGTGACGGCGATGCCGTGGCTCGGCGCGCGGGTGGGCGACGCGCACGCGCGCGAGCGGCTGGAGGGGGCGCCGCTGACGGACGCCGAGGCGTTCGCGGCCGTCTTCGACGACTGCTTCGGCGAGATCCACGCCTACGTCGCGCAGCGGCTCGGCCCGGACCACGCCGAGGACGTCGCCGCGGACACGTTCCTCATCGCCTTCCGCAAGCGCGGCCAGTACGACCCGTCGCGGGCGAGCGTGCGGGCGTGGTTGTTCGGCATCGCCACCAAGCTGGTGGGCCGGCATCGGCGCCAGGAGGCGCGGGCGCTGCGGGCGCTGGGCCGTCACGGGCCCGGCGCGGAGAGCGCCCCCGGGCACGAGGACCGCGTCAGCGCGCAGGTGAGCGCGCAGAGCCTGCGGCCGGAGCTGGCCGCCGCCCTGGCGGGGCTCCATCGGCGTGACAGGGACGTGGTGCTGCTCGTGGCACTGGCCGGGCTGAGCCACGAGGAGATCGCCACGGCCCTGGACATCCCGTACGGCACGGTCGGGTCGCGGCTGAGCCGGGCCCGGCGCAAGCTGCGCGCGGCGCTCGGCGGCAGCAACCCGATGGCGGAGATGGAGGAGGCCGGCCGTGGATGAGCTGGAGCTGGTCCGCGACCTGTACGGCGAGCCGCCGCGGCCCGACCCGGCGGCGCGGGCCCGGGTGCGGGCCCGCCTGGAGCGGCGGCGTACCCGCTGGTGGCAGATGTCGTGGGCGACGAGACCCGGAAGGCGGGCTTCCCGGCGGTGGGCGGCGTCGCTGGTGTGCGCGGCGGCGGCGCTGACGGCCGTGGTCGTCGCGTACGGCGCCTCCGGAGGCGCGGGCGCCCCGCCCGTGCCCGCGCGGATCGACGCGGCGGCCACGGGCCGGGCCGTGCTGCTGGCGGCGGCGACCACGGCGGCCTCCGAGCCGCCGGCGCGGGGCGCGTACTGGCGCGTCACGCGGCAGACCGGCGCGGAGGTGACCACCCTGTGGGCGGCCCGCGACGGCCGCGCCTGGATCTCCGGGCCGGGGGCGGGGAGCGGGGTGAGGCCGGTCGCCAAACCGTTCAGCATGGCGGGCCGCTCCCTGTCGGTCGCGCAGATCGAGGGGCTGCCCGCCGACGCCGGCGCGCTCAGGCGGCGGGTGGCGGCGCTCCTGCCGCCCGGCTCGGGCGACGGGGTGCTGGCCGACGCGGTGAGCGGGCTGCTGTGGAGCAAGCCGTCGCCGCCCGCCGTGCGGGCCGCCGCGTACCGGCTGCTGGCGGACCTGCCGAACGTGCGCTACCTGGGCCGCTCGGCCGATCCGAAGGGCCGGCCGGGCGAGGCGTTCGCGTTCACGCTGGACGCCGCCACGGGCGTGCGGCGGACGCTGGTCGTCGACCCGGCCAGCTCGCAGGTGCTGTCCAGCAGCGACAGCCCGGGGACGGGCGACGGCCGGGAGACGCGGATCGTGCTGGCGGCCGGCTGGACCGACCAGGGCCCCGCCCAGCAGTGAGCCGCCGCGCTACAGCCAGTCGCGCCGTTTGAAGACGAGGTAGAGGGTCACGCAGACCACACCCATGAGCACGATCGCGAACGGGTAGCCGAACACCCAGTGGGTCTCGGGCATGTGGTCGAAGTTCATGCCGTAGATGGTGCCGACCAGCGTCGGCGCGAACAGGATGGCCGCCCACGCGGAGATCTTCTTGACCTCCTCGCCCTGCTGGATGCTCGCCTCGGTCATCTTGGCCATCTCGGCGTTCTGCGCCTGGGTGACCAGCGTCGAGTTGATCACCAGGATGTCCTGGAGCATCTGGCGGAAGGCGGCGACCCGCTCGTTGACCGTGATGGCGTGGTCGGCCACGTCGCGCAGGTAGCTCTGCAGCTCGTCGTTGACCCCGTACTTGGCGGCCCCGGCGATGAAGCCGTCGATCAGCCGCACGAGCGGCGCGGTGGCCCGCTGGAACTCGATGACCTCGCCCGACAGCTCGTACACGCGCCGCGACACCGACGGGTCGCCGCTGAACACCTGGCCCTCGATCTCCTCCAGGTCCTTCTGCAGCCCGGCCACGACGGGTGCGTAGCCGTCGACGACGGCGTCGAGGATCGCGTACAGCACCGCCTGGGGGCCCTGCCGCAGGAGGTCGGGGTCGGACTCCATGCGCTTGCGCACGGCGTGCAGGTCGGGCGCCTCGGCGTGGCGTACGGTGATGACGAAGTTGGGGCCGACGAACACGTGCACCTCGCCGAACGCCACCTCCTCGACGTCGTCGAGGTAGCGGGCGGCGCGCAGCACCACGAACAGCGTGTCGCCGTAGCGGTCGGCCTTCGGGCGCTGGGAGCCGACGATGGCGTCCTCCAGCGCCAGCTCGTGCAGCTCGAACTCCTCGGCGAGCTTGACCAGCTCCCACTCCTTCGGCCGGTAGAGGCCGATCCAGGCGAGGCTCTCGGGGGTCTTCTTCAGCCGTTCGAACGCGTCGGCGAGCGAGCCGGGATTGTCCACCCGGTGACCGTCCTGGTAGACGGCGTTGTCGATGACGGTCGGCCGGTACGGCGCCTCCTCGACGGCACGAGGGTCCATCTCGTGCTCCGGTGCGTCCTGGCGGGTCGCCTCGCCGCGCCTGAAAGCCTTCATCCGTGCCACGCCGTCCCTCTTCCCGCCGGCTGATCGGGTGACCGTAGCTCCCGGTCCCGGGTGGTGTCGCGCCATGTATCCAGCCGATCCTTCACTTTTGTATCAGATCACGCCCGTCACTTCGCACCGGCGAACGGCCTGTGACCAGCGCGCGAACGCGCCCCCTCGCGGAAACGCCGGCGTCACCCCCCTGCCCAGCGAGCCCGCCGTCAAGCGGCCCGCGCGCGGGGGCCGCGGCCCGGATAGGGTCTTGTCTCGATGGACGAGCTCTGGGCCCACCTCATCAAGGCACAACCCGATCCCGCCCCCTGGGTCGTGCCGGCCACCGCTCTGGCGGCGCTCGCGATCGTGTCGTTCAGGACCTCCTGGCACCTCAGCCGGGGCCTGGTCACGATCGCGCACGAAGGGGGCCACGCGCTGATGGCGCTGCTCACCCGGCGCAAGCTCGAAGGCATCCGGCTGCACTCCGACACCTCGGGCGTGACGCTGACCCGGGGGCGGCCCAACGGTCCCGGCATGGTGCTCACCGCCCTCGCCGGCTACCTCGCGCCGTCGCTGCTCGGTCTGGCCGCCGCGTGGCTGACCGAGCAGGGGCGCATCACGCTGCTGATCTGGAGCGTGCTGCTCTTCCTCGTGTGCATGTTGCTGCTGATCCGCAACCTGTACGGCGCGCTGATCCTGCTGGCGACCGGCGGCGCGGTGTTCGCCCTGTCGATGTACGCGCCCAACGAGGTGCAGCAGGCGGCGGCCATGGTGGCGGTGTGGTTCCTGCTGTTCGGCGGGGTGCGGCCGATCATCGAGTTACAGCGCAAGCGGCGGATGCGGCAGGCCCGCGACTCCGACGCCGACCAGCTCGCCCGGCTGACGTTCCTGCCGGGCGGCTTCTACGTGTTCTTCTTCCTGGTGGTGGCGTGCGCGTCGGTGGTGGCCGGGGCGTACCTGATGAACCCGCTGTGAGCCTGGCTCGCTAGTCCTCGTCCGTGGCCAGGCGGTCGAGGGCGGCGCGGAGCACGCGCCGCTCGTCCTCCGTCAGCGGCTCCAGGTACGCGCGCTCGGCCTCCTCGACCGCCGCCGCGCCCCGCGTGAGCACGTCGCGCCCGCGCTCGGTGAGCTCCACCGCGTTCTTGCGCCGGTCGTCGGGGTGGGGGCGGCGCGCCACGAGCCCCTTGCGCTCCAGCGCGTCGACCATGGCGACCATCGTGGTGCGGTCGATGCGCAGCTCCTGGGCGGCCTGCTGCTGCGACACCGGTGAGCGGGCGTCGAGCACGGTCAGCACGGCCAGCTCACGCCCGTCGATGCCCAGCGGCTCCAGCGCGGGCCCGGTGAGCCGGGTCAGGCGCAGCTGCGCGTGCTTGAACAGGTAACCCAGTCGGCGTCTCGACACAGGGGAATTCTCGCACTACGGTAATCATCAGTCTTACTGACGATCAGTGGAGCTGACATTGCTGAGTTTCGGCATCAAGACCGTTCCGGTCGGCGTCACGTACACCGACCTGCTGCGCGTCTGGCAGGAGGCCGACGAGCTGCCCGCCATCGAGCACGCCTGGCTGTGGGACCACCTCCTGCCGCTGTTCGGGCCGGTGGACACGCCCATCCACGAGGGCTGGACCATGCTGACGGCCCTCGCGGCCCGCACCGAGCGCCTGTCCTTCGGCCACCTCGTGACCGGCAACATCACGCGGGCGCCCGCCCTGCTCGCCAAGATGGCGGCCACCGTGGACGCCGTCGCGCCGGGACGGCTCGTCCTCGGGCTCGGCGTGGGCGGGACGCGTCAGCCGGGCGACACCCTCGTCGCGCGGGAGTACGGCGCGTACGGGCTGCCCGTCGTCTCCCCGGGCGAGGGCGTGAGCCGGCTCGCGGAGTCCTGCCAGATCATCAGGCGCATGTGGACCGAGGACCGCTTCGACTTCGACGGCCGCCACCACCGGCTGCGCGACGTGGTGTGCGAGCCCAAGCCGGCCCGCCGGCCGCCGCTCCTGATCGGCGGCTGGGGCGACCGGACGCTGGGCGTGGTGGCCGAGCACGCCGACATCTGGAACGTCCCGGGGCCGCCGCACAACTCCCTGGAGTTCCTGGCGGAGCGCAACCGGGCGCTCGACGAGCGGTGCGCGGCCCTCGGGCGCGACCCGGCGTCGCTGACCCGCTCCACGCAGGTCATGGTCTCGTACGAGGACCCGGCGGCCACCCGCGCGGTGGTCAAGGAGCTGGCGGCGATCGGGCTGACCCACATCGTGCTCAACCTGCGTCCGCCGTTCCCCGAGGGCGTGGCCCGGTGGGCGGCAGACGAGATCATCACCCCGTCGTCCGGGTGAGGAACCGGCGGACGTCGGCCACCTCCTCCGCCAGGGGCGCCGCCGGCAGCGGGCCGAAGGGCCTCACGGTCACCTCCGCGCCCCTGCGCTCCCAGACTCCCGCGGCCACTCCCCCGGCCAGCACCACGGGGCGCAGGATCCCGCCTCCGGGGAACACCTGCCCGGCGTGCGCGGCGGGCACGACGGGATCGCGGCTCCTCCAGCCGAGCAGCCATTCGTCGAACGCGGGAACGAGCCGTACCGGGACGTCCTCGGCGGGCAGCAGGTCCGTCGTGTCCGGATCGGGGCCGCTCAGGCGCCAGGCCGTCCGGGCCTCGCCGAGGGAGAGCCCGGACCAGGCGGCCAGGTCCTCCGGCTCGGAGGGCCGGTGGGCGCGGCGGTAGCGGCGGCCCAGCTCGGCCAGCGCCCGCTCCCGGTCGGGCTCGGGCGTGACCGGGGCGCCGAGCCAGTCGGCGGCGTGGACGTACGTCGGCTTGCCGTCCCGGGGCGGCGCCAGCACGGCGAGCCCGTGGAAGGCGGCCAGCGCGACCAGGTGCACGACGCCCTGCCCGCGCGCCCTGCCCGCCAGCCGTTCCTCCAGCTCGGCCTTGGTCAGCGGCCCCTGACCGGCCAGGGCGCCCTCGATCAGGGGCAGCAGGTCGTCGCCGGTGACGCCCTCCTGGCCCAGGCGGCGCAGGGTGGCGGTGTCGCGCCGGGTGAGGGCGTGCAGCCACGGCAGGTCGTCGGCGTGGACGAAGTGCAGGGTGCCGCGCGGCCCCCAGGCGCGGACGATCTCGCGCTCGCGCCACGCCGTCTCGACGTCCGCGAGACCCAGCGACGGCGACCGGGCGCGGAAGGCCAGGCAGGCGGCGGTGACGTCCTGGGCCTGCACGGCGAGCAGGCGCCGCACGACCTCACCGGCGCCCAGGCCCGGCGGGCGGTGCAGCAACTGCGCCTCGACACTCCTCACGCCCGCCCGCTCCTTCGCCGACCCGTACCGGTGCGCCTGGATTCTCCCGCATCGTCCGCGCCGCGCCGAACCGGAGCGGCCAGGCCGTGTCCCGCCGCGGTCCGAGATTGTCGGCCGGAAGCCTTACCTTAGAGCGCGTGCCCGATCAGCCCCTGACTCTCGACGCCGCGCTCTCCGACGAGGCGGTCCTGTCGACCTACCGCCGCATGTTCGCGGCCCTGGCCCGTGACAGCGGCGCCGTGGTGGACGACCCGGCCCTGGTCGACATCGCCGAGACCCTGTTCGCCGCGTTCGCGGAGGCGGGCGAGGAGTGGCTGACGCACGAGCAGATGCGCTTCGCCTGCCGGGCCTACCCGGGTGACCAGTTCGACAACCGGCTGCGGGTGCTCAAGGGGCTCGGGGCCATCCGCGAGGTGTTCCCCAAGCCCAACCAGCTCCGCTACCGCGCGTCGTTCACCAGCGTGGTGGGGCTGATGTTCATCCGGCGGATGATGGACGACGGCGGCCAGTCCGAGATGCACCGGCTGCTCGCCCTCGAAGACCTCAACGTCGCCGACCCCCGCACCACCATGGACGAGGCGCGGCAGAGCGCCGCCAACCTCGCCCGCGCGTTCCGGCTGTGGGCGCTGGAGCTGATCACCCTCACCACCGGCACGATCGAGGAGCTGCGCGAGCAGGCGCCCAAGCTGTGGGGCACCGAGGAGATCGCCCGGCGCGCCCAGAGCCTGCACGGCACCATCCTGACCCGCTGGCCCGAGCTCGACCGGGTCTGCACCGACCTGCGGGCCGCCATCTACGCCTACAGCGACGCCTCCCGCCGCGCGGCCGGCCGCCTGGCCGACTCGGCGGGCACCACCCGCAACCTCACCCTGCTGCCGACCGAGACGTGGCGCACGTTCACGCAGACCGCCTCCAAGGAGCGGCTGGCGGCGGTCCTCGACGGGTTCGTGTTCGACGCGCCGGCGCCGTGGCACGACCCGGCGGCGATCGCGCGGGCCGTGGACGAGGCGCCCCGCCCGGCGCCGGCGCAGCCCACTCCCCCGCGCTCGGCCCTGCCGGACCCGGGGCCGCAGGACTCTCTCGACTCCTCGCCCGGCGCGGTCGTGGAGCGCCTGACGGGGGTCGCGGAGTCGCTGCTCGGGTCGTCGTCGCGGGTGGCGCTGGCCGACGTGCTCGGCGACGACTGGCCCTCCGCCCGGCGGCTGCTCGCCGACCTGACCACGATCGACCTGCGGCCGGAGCTGCCGTACCGGCTGACCTGGTCCGACGACCTCAGCATCGACCCGGACCGGCAACCGGCCTGGCTGTCCCACGGCCACCTGGAGCGCACCTCATGACCCGCACCCCGCCTCTCGCCCGGACCCTCCTGCACGGGGAACGCGCATCTCGCGTGCTGCTCGCGGGCGCCTCAGGCGTTCTGCTCGCGGCCGCCTCGGGCGTCGCGCTCACGGACGCTTCGCGCCGGCCTGTCGTGGGCGCGGCGAGCCTTCCCGGAGGCGCGTCATGACCAGGGCTTCGAAGCGCGTGCCCGTGGACGGCGCCACCGCCCACGTGCTGGCCCGCGCCGGCGGTCCCCTGGCGCTGGGCGCGGGGGCCCCGGCCCCGCCGGGCATGCTGCGGCTCACCCGGCCCGACTCCACCGGCCAGGCGCTCCCGGTGTGGCCCGACGGCGTCACCCCGGCGCTGCTGGAGGAGCACCAGGTGGCGCCGGTGCCGGTGGAGCGTTCCGGCGAGACGCGCCGCGTCCTGGCGGCGTGCCTCAAGTGCTGCTGGACCGATCACTCCGTCGACCCGTGGCCGGGAGAGCCCGCGCCGGTGGAGCTGGTGCTGGCGACGTACCGGGCGCTGATCGGCCGCACGGACGACCTCATGCGCAACTGGGCGGTGGGGGCGCTGCGCCGCCTGCACGACTCGGCGTGGGTGGTCATGGCCGACGGGCTGGTGACGCTCGGCCCGAGGTGCGCGCTGTGGCCGGTGTCGTCGCTGGCGCAGCTCAAGGAGCTCGTACGCCGGATCCCGGAGCCGGAGCGCCAGGAACTGCGGGTGGTGGCCGACTCCGACATCGTCGCGGCGGCCCGCGCGACGACGGGCACCGGAGCGGATCAGGACGCGTCCCAGGGTTCTGCGCCTGAGGGCGCTGTGCCCGCCGAGCCGGCGGCCGGCGCGGTCGAGAGCGGGTCGGCGGCCGTGGAGACCCCCCTCGGTGGCGAGCCGGGACAGCTCCAGGCCGAGGGCGGGAGGAGAGGGTCCCGGGCGGCCGGGGCGCCGTCTCCCGGGGGGCGAGCCGAGGCCGGGGTGTCCGACTTCGACGATCTCCTCGACGGCTACGACGAGAGGCGGCGCGCCGAGCTGGTGGCCGCGTACATGGTGGTGGAGTACGCCGCCGAGCCCGCCCAGGAGGCCCGCTTCGCCGCCCTGCGCGACCCGGCGCTGCGGCACACGCTCGGCGAGATGCTGGCCCGGCGCGGCCGCACGCTGATCCAGCACCGCGAACGCTGGATCTCCGGATACTCCGACGAGACCGCCACCCGGGCGCTCGGGCGGCTTCGTGAGTCCGCCGACACGGGTCTTCCCGGTTCCGGCCTCCCCGGCGAGACCGGCGATCCCGGCTCTCTCGACCGGTCCGGCGGGACGGGTGACGCGGCCCGGCTCGCGTCGGCCGCCGACGACACAGGCGCACACGCCCGAGTCGCGGACACGACGGTCCTCTCGGCAGACACGAGCGCGTCCCCCGGAGGCACGAACGCATCGCCTGCGGACACGGACGCGTCCCCCGTGGACGTGAGCGCGTCCTTCGCGGGCGCGAGCGCCTCTCCCGCACGCACAGCCGCCGCACCCGTAGCTGCGAATGCGTCGCCCGCGGACATTGCCGCCGGGGCGGTGGCCGCGACCGCCTCGACCGGAGGCGAACCCGGGAACAGCGGCGCCCTCGCTGGTCCTGGACGCGCCCGGAGCCGGCGGGGACCCGTCGGGCCGGGTGTCTCGAACGGGCCCGGCGGCTCGACGGGGCTGGGTGAGGCCGAGCGGGCGGTGCTCACGCTGGTGCTCGTGCATTCCGTGGCGATCCCCCGGGCCGAAGGCGTGCTGCCGGAGGACACGTGGCTGTCCCCGCATCCCACGCCGGCCGAGGAGCTGCGGCGGCACACCCAGGTGCCGATCGGCGAGCTGGAGGCGGCGCTGCGGGTGCTGCGGCACGCCGGGCTGCTGGCGCAGGTGAAGGCGGGCGAGGAGGCGGGCGGGTACGTGCCCGGCCCGCAGTTCCACCGGCTCACCCCGGCGGCGCGGCGGCGGTTGCAGGAGGAGCTGATCCTGGCGGCCGGCCCGCACACGCCGCTCGCGACAGCCGTACGAGCCCGAAGATCCGGCGGCTAGGCGAGCCGTGGGGCCGTGGGGCCGTGGATGGAGAGGGCGTCACTGCGCCGCAGGGAGGGGCGAACGGACACGACACCCTGATGGATCAGCCGGCAGGTGACGAAGGCCCAACCGGTCGGCCGGGCCGCTGGCGAAGGCGTCGCCGGACGAATGAGGACGGCGTCACCGCCTGACGGTCAGCCAGGCGGGGCGGAACAAGGCAGGACCCGGACGGCCTCAAGGTCGCGCGGGTGAGGCGGGACCGCGCGGCCTCAGGGCCGGGTGGGTGGACAGGTACGAGGCTGTCCGGCGGCGAGCCGGGTCAGTGGATGGCGTGAGTGTGCAGGAAGGGTGGCGGGAGTTCGAGTGTCGCAGGTGGAGAACGTGGTCGGGGACCGGGTGCTGATCGCCGTGCAGGCGGTCAACATCTCGCGGCTCTCGACCCATCCGGTGCCGACCGTCCCGGGCACGCTCATCGTCGTCGCCGGCGCGGGTCCCAAGGACTCCAACGGAGCGGGCAAGTCGTCGTTCATCGCGTCGATCACGGCGCTGCTGGGCGACGAGCAGTGGCGGTTCGCCTCGGGCGCCAAGGCCGTGTCGGAGCTGCTGTTCAACGCGGAGCTGGCCAGCGGGGCGGGCGGGCGGCAGTGGGCGAGCGCCGACCACGGCTACATCGTGGGCGTCTTCGGGCCGCCCGAGGTGCGTACGGGTGATCTGTCGCGCGTCCTGCAGCCCAAGGCGGCGGTCACCGGAGCAGACGACCTCCGTCCCGGCGCGCAAGCTCTCGAAGTCACCGCTCCCGGCGCCGACACCGGCCCCGGCACCGGAACGAGCGCCGCGGCCGGCGTCGGCGTCGAAGCCGAGGGAGACGGTGACGAGCCGCCGGCCGGCGGGGAGCTGTTCGCCGTGCCCGACACCTCCGGCGGCGCCATGACCGTGTGGCTGCGCGTCAACCAGGAGGCGCCGCACCTGGAGATCCGCTGGCGTGACGGCGTCCACCTGGCGTCCGCCGCGTCCGAGGCGGAGCGGGTCGCGCGGGCCGACGAGATCTGGGCGTCCCTCCCCCGGTCCGCCGGGCGGCGCGACGTGGTGGCGCGCGACCTCACCAAGGTCCTGTACGGCGACCGCGTCCGCTGCGTGTCGTTCCTGTCCACCTCGGTCCGCAGCAAGGTGGCCACCAACCTGCTGTCCCAGCCGCTCAACGAGATCTCCCCGGAGCGGGTGTTCGAGGCGATCGCGGCGCTGACCGGGCTCGACGCCGAGCTGGAGCAGGAGCGCGAGGCACGCCGCGACGAGCACGCCAAGCGGGTGCGGGCGGCGCAGGCGGGCGAGCGGCTGGCCGAGTTCGAGGCGGAGTCGAAGGCGCTGCTGACCACGTTCGACCGTCGCGACCAGGCCCGGGTACGGCTGGCCGAGGCGCTGCGGTGCTGGCGCGGCAGGCAGGCGCGCAAGCTGGCCGACGCGGCGGCCAAGGACGAGGCGATGGCCGAGGAGCTCGCCGGGCACCGGGCGGCGAACGAGGCGGCGGCCGAGGCGATCGCCATGGTCAAGGCCGAGATCGCCACGTTGAAGGACGACACGCTGGACCGGCGCGTCACCGAGGCGCGGCGGGAGCTGGCGGCGCTCCAGGCGCGGGCCGCCAAGCTGGAGGCCGACCGGGCCGTGGCCGAGAACTCCGCAGACGAGCTGCGCGGCCGGATCCCCGAGCTGGAGGAGGCGCGCCGGTTCGCCGACGGCCGTGACGTCCCGGCGGCCGAGCGGGAGCTGCGCGAGGCGCGGCTGCGGCTGAACGAGGCGTTGAAGGCCCTGGGCGTCGCCGACCAGGAGGTGGCCTCCGCCCAGGCGGCGCTGGACGACGCCGAGGGCGGCCCGGCGGCGGCGCAGCTCAACGCCCTGACCGCGGCGGGTCTCCACGCGACCGGCCTGCTGGACGCGCTGGACGTGGCCGAGCAGGCGCGTGACCAGTCCCGCGCCCCGGGGCTGAGCCTGGGCGGGCTGCGCGGCTGGCCGCACGAGCACGCGGTGATCGTCGACGCCGGGCGGCTGGACGAGGCGGCCCGGGCACTGCGCGACCTGCCGGGGTCGGTGCTGGTCAGCGCGGCCGGGGTGAGCGTCGTGGGGGCGTTCGACGGGGTGGCGACCGGGCGCGAGGCGCGGATCAAGGCCGCCGAGCAGCGCCTGAACCGGGCCCGCGACACGCAGGAGACCGCGGCGCAGGCCGTACGCGACGAGGAGGAGTCCGTCGCCGAGGCGCAGCGGCGGCTCGACGGCGCGCGGGCCGGGGTGCGGCTCGCCGAGGTGGAGGAGCGGCTGTCCGAGCGGCGGGCGCGGCTGGAGGAGCTGGCCGGCGCGCTGGAGGAGGTCGTCCCGGCCGTGGCCGAGGCCGAGCGTCAGGCCGCCGGGCTCGACTTCCGGGCCCGTACCCGGGACATGGAGATCGAACGGCTGGAAGGCCGGCGGCAGCGGCACGAGGCCGAACGCGCCCAGGCGCGCGAGCACGAGACCCGCGTCGGCGCCGACCGGGAGGCGCTGAAGCTGGCGGCGCTGGCCGCCGACTGGGGCGGTCCGGCCGAGACGGCCCGCGAGTGGCTGCGGGCGCTGCCCGAGGAGGAGCGGCCGCGTACCGCCGAGGAGTGGTGGCGGATCGCCGAGCGCCACTTCGACCAGGCGCTGCGCGACACGTTCCCGGAGGAGGACGCGGAGATCCCCGAGGAGCTGGCGTTCCTGCTGTCGGAGCGGGGCGGGAGCACGGCGCGCGAGCAGGCGACGTTCGCGGCGGTGTGCGGGGCGCTCGCGTCGTACCTGCGCGGGCAGGAGGACTACGAGAAGCACCAGCGGCGGCAGATCGAGGCGCAGCTCGTGTCGCGGCAGCGCGACCTGGCGGCGGCCGACAAGGGCGCGGAGGAGGCGGCGCAGTCGACGGCCGTCCACCGGGCGGCGCTCAGCGCGGCGATCAAGGCGCGGCTCACCCGCGTGGCGGAGGAGTTCGAGAAGCTCGACACCTCGTACGGCGGTTACGGCGCGACGCTGGAGTTCCCGGTGCCGCCCGCGCCGGCCGACCCGGAGCAGCGCTGGCAGTGGCGGGTGACGCCGAAGTGGCGGCGCGGCGAGGGGCAGGGGTTCGTGCCGTACAACCGGCGGGCCAACACCGCGCTGATGGACGAGAAGGCGGTCAAGCTGGTGTGCGCGGCGGCGATCGCCTCCTCCGGCGGCGGCCACCTGTGCCTGGTGCTGGACGAGCTGGGCCGCAACCTGGGCAAGGAGCACCGGCGCGAGGCGGTGGCGCTGTTCCGGCGCATCGGCGAGACGTACGGGATCACGGTGATCGGGGCGCTGCAGGACGACATGGAGCCGTACGCGATCGACGCGTGCGGTCAGTACGTCAAGCTGCGCCGGTCGTCGGACGCCATGCCGTACAACGAGCCGCCGGTGATCGTGGGGCACGACCAGCACGCGGAACGGGTGCGGGCGCTGGCGGCGTACGTGGACCGGACCTCGGCCACGGCCTCGGCGCCTGTGTGAGGGTGGCCGGCTTCAGGTCGAGGACACCCGGCGGCTCAGCGCCGCGAACCACCGGCCGTGCGCCGTCCAGCGCTCCACCCGCCGGAACCCGGCGGCGTGGGCGAGGCGCCGGATGTCGCCCGCCGACACGGTCGCCCAGCCGAACCAGTCGCCGACGCGCGGGCCGCGGCGCAGCCGCACCCGGTCCACACGGCTCTTCGCGTCGGGCGGTGCCAGCTCGGCCAGGACCGTGCCGTCCGGCCGGACCAGTTGCCTGACCCGGCGCAGGAGCGCCTCCGGGTGGCCGCCGATGCCGATGTTGCCGTCGGCCAGCAGCGCGGTCGTCCACCGGCCGCCGCCCGGCACCTCGTCGAAGACGTCGCGGAGCAGGGCGAAGCCGCCCGCCCTGCGGGTCAGGGCGACGGCGCTGGGCGTGATGTCGATGCCGAGCGCCCGCACGCCGCGGCGGGTCAGCTCGACGGTGAGCCGGCCGGGGCCGGAGCCGATGTCGAGCGTCGGGCTGGCGCACCGCTCCAGCAGCGCCTCGTCGCCGTCGATCAGGTCGAACCAGCGCGCGGCGTCCAGGGCGACGCGGGTGCCGTCCACGTACTCCAGCTCGGCGCTCGCCCCGCCGAGCGCGTCGGCGTACAACTGCCCCATCATCGGCCGAGCGCCCGGAACGTGGCGGCGAAGTGGGAGTCCGGCGCGTGGGCGGCCACGATCGCGGCGTCGGCGGCGGTGTCGACGTCGGTCAGTTCGGGCAGCAGATGAACGGTCAGCCCGGCCCGGTCCAGCCGGTCGAGCTGGAGCTTGCCGGTCTCCGGGTGCGACATCGGCACGCCCAGCAGCAGCGCGGGATCCGGCCTGCGCAGCCCGAGCAGCCAGAAGCCGCCGTCGGCCGCCGGGCCGTAGACCGCGTCGTGGCGCTCCAGCGCGTCGACGGCCTCGCCGAGCAGGGCGGGGGTCACCTGCGGGGTGTCCATGCCGATGAGCACGACGGGGTCCGGCCGGAGCCGGTGGGCGTCCGAGAACGCCGCCGCGAGACGCTCGTCCAGGCTCGTGCCGCGCTGAGGGATGATCACGAATCCGGCGGGCAGCCAGCCGCCGGGCAGCCCGTCCAGGGCGAGCAGCCGCTGGGTGGCGGGCGTGGCGGACACCGCGCGCAGGCTGTCGCGGAGGGCGGCCTCGGCGAGCGCGGCGGCCTGTCGCGGGCTGAACGGCGGGGTCAGACGGGTCTTGACCCGCCCCGCCACCGGTTCCTTGGCGATGATCAGGATCTGCGCCGGACAGTGGGGCGACATGCGTGGTCCTTCCGGGACGGAGACCGACAAGGGCGACGAAGGGGAGCGCGTAGGCGAGGTCATGGGCGCGCTCCCGCTCCCGCTTCGGGGGCCGGGGGCCTGGGCTTGCGGACCGGGAGCTTGCTCTCGCGGGCCGGGGACCTGCCCTCGTGAGCCGGGGACCTGCTCTCATGAGCGGGCGGTGCGCTCTCGTGATGCGACAGCCTGTTCCCGTAGGCCGGGGGCCCGCTCCCGTGAGCCGGCGGAACCCATCGGCGTACGGCCCAGCCGACCAGCACGGCCAGTGCCGCCGCGGTGTAGAA
Organism: Nonomuraea roseoviolacea subsp. carminata; assembly: GCF_024172185.1. GTDB lineage: Bacteria > Actinomycetota > Actinomycetes > Streptosporangiales > Streptosporangiaceae > Nonomuraea > Nonomuraea roseoviolacea. The sequence goes on along the minus strand of NZ_JAMZEC010000001.1, from coordinate 6,898,212 downwards.
GGCGGTCGCCGGGCTCGTGGCCGCCATCGGTCCCGCGACGTAGGCGACCCCGCCCGCCAGCGCCACGCCCAGCCACTCCCACCGGCCGGCCATCGCGGCCAGCGCGACGACCGGCAGCGCGTACCAGGAATAGCCCGGTGTGAGGAGCAGCAGCAGCGATCCGGTCACGATCAGCGCGCCATGCCAGGGCCGTTCAGGATCGCCGTGGCGCAGGACGAAGAAGGCGATCAGCGCGAGCAGCGCGATCGCGGCGTAGGGCGCCCAGGCGTCCGGCAGCACCAGCCGCACGAGGGCGTAGCGGTGACCGTCGGCGGGGCTCCCGTAGCGCTCCTCCTGGAGGTAGCCCGGCAGGTAGCCCACGACGGGCGCCCGGGAGGCCAGCACGTAGGGCAGGTAGGCGAGTGCCACGACCAGGGCGGCCGGGACGAGAGTCCGGACGGCACGTCGCCGGTCCGCCCCCTTCGCCAGGATTCCCGACAGCGCGCCGGGCAGCGCCGCGGCGGGCAGCAGCTTGGCCGCCACGGCGGCGCCGAGCAGCGCGCCGCGGGCGCGTGGGGCGCGCATGGCGAACACGACCAGCAGCACGGCGAGCATGTCCACGTGCGCGTTGTTCACGGCCTCGACGGGGACGGCGGGGCACCACGCCCAGCAGGCGGCCGTCCGGACGTTCCATCCGCACAGGGCGAGCAGCACGACGACGGCCGTCACCCAGCCGCCGAGCTGCAGGACCTTGTGCCGGGCGCCGTCCGGCGAGAGCCAGTGGACCAGCAGGAAGTAGCCCTGGGCGACCGGCGGGTAGATGGTGGGCACGGTGGGACGGTTGATCCTGGTGCATCCGCCGTCGGGGAGCGGCCACAGGTCGCGGGCGTCGCACCGGGACGGGAAGAGCCAGCGGTCGCGCAGCCCGGCGAGTGCCGGGTCGGCCGGTGGGTGGTCGTACGGGGAGACGCCCGCGGCCTGGACCCGGCCGTCCCAGACGTACCGGAAGGAGTCGGTGCTGCTGCTCGGCGGCGCCGACAGCCCGGCCGTCGCCATCACGACGCCCCCGGCGACGACCAGGACGGCCAGCCGTCCGTCCGGCTCCCGGCGCGCCAGCCACACCGCGACGGCGAACAGCGCCCAGGCGAGCAGGTACCAGCCCAGACCCGGCGCCCCGGACACCGTCCGCACCACGGCGAGGGCCAGGCCCACGAGCACGACGATGAGCTTCACGCCGGCAGCCTCACATCTCGGAGGCCGTTCGTGACCCCCGGAGCGTGAGACGTTCGCACTTCACAAGAACTCTTACGAAGTGCGAACGTCGCCCCGGTCCGGCCGCGGGCGGGGCTAGCGTCGGCCAGGTGAGAGTGATGGTGACCGGCTCGGCCGGATTCATCGGCGGTCACGTGGCCGAGGCGTTCGAGGCCGACGGGCACGAGGTCGCCGGCCTCGATCTGCGCACCGGCGCCGACGTGCGCGACGGCGCGACGCTGGACCGGCTGCTGCCGGGGATGGACCTCGTGGTGCACCAGGCCGCCAAGGTGGGTCTCGGCGTGGACGTCTCCGACCTGCCGGACTACGCCTCGGCCAACGTGTACGGCACGGCCGTGCTGCTGGCGGCCATGGCCCGCCATCGGGTCGACCGGCTGGTGCTGGCCTCCTCGATGGTGGTCTACGGCGAGGGCTCCTACGAGTGCCCCGGCCACGGCCCGGTGCGCCCGGGCCCGCGCGCGGCACGGGACCTGGAGGAGGGCCGGTTCGACCCCGTCTGTCCCGGCTGCGGCCTGCCGGTCCGCCGCGTCACCATCGCCGAGGACGCGCCGCTCGATCCACGCAACGCCTACGCCACGAGCAAGCTCGCCCAGGAGCACCTGGCCGCCAACTGGGCGCGGGAGACGGGCGGAAGCGTCGTCGCGCTCCGGTACCACAACGTCTACGGCCCGCGCATGCCGCGCGACACCCCCTACGCCGGCGTCGCCGCGATCTTCCGCTCCGAGCTGGAGGCGGGGCGCCCGCCGAAGGTCTTCGAGGACGGGGCCCAGACGCGCGACTTCGTCCATGTGCGCGACGTCGCCCGGGCCAACCTGGCCGCCGCCCTGGCACCCGCACGCCCCGGCGAGGCGCGCGCCTACAACATCGCCAGCGGCACCCCGCACACCGTCGGCGAGATGGCCGCCGCGCTGGCCGCCGAGCGGGGCGGCCCGGCTCCGCGGATCACCGGTGACTACCGGCTCGGGGACGTCCGCCACATCGTCGCCTCACCCGAGCGGGCGGGCCGTGAGCTCGGATTTCACGCCGAGATCGGGTTCGAGGCGGGCATGAAGGAGTTCGCGTGGTCGTGAAGGAGTCCGGGTGGTCGTGAAGGAGTCCGGGTGGTCATGAAGGAGTCCGGGTGGTCATGAAGGAGCTCGCGTGGACGTGACCGTCGAGGTGATCCTGCCCTGTCTGAACGAGGAGGCCGCGCTCGGCTGGGTGCTCGGGCGCATGCCCGACGGCTACCGCGCCGTGGTGGTCGACAACGGCTCCACCGACCGTTCGGCCGAGGTCGCCCGTGATCTCGGCGCCCGCGTGGTCGGCGAGCCGCGCCGCGGCTTCGGCGCCGCCTGCCACGCGGGGCTGCTGGCCGCGAGCGCGGAGGTGGTCTGCTTCATGGACGCCGACGCCTCGCTCGACCCCCGCCAGCTCCCGAGAGTCGCCGAACCCGTCATGGAGGGCGCCGCCGACCTGGTCCTGGGCGCCCGCCGGCCGCGCGCCGCGGGCGTCTGGCCGTGGCATGCCCGGCTCGGCAACGCCGTCATCGCCCGCGGCCTGCGCCGCCGCACCGGGGCGCCGCTGCACGACCTCGGCCCCATGCGGGCCGTCCGGCGGTCGGAGCTGCTGGCGCTCGGGCTGAACGACCGCAGGTTCGGCTACCCGCTCGAGATGGTGCTGCGCGCGGCGGCCGCCGGCTGGCGGATCGCGGAGGTGGAGGTGGACTACCTGCGCAGAGCGGGCCGTTCCAAGGTCACCGGCACCGTCCTGGGCACGCTGCGAGCCGCCTCGGACATGCGGCGGGTCATGGCGGGCCACATGTAGGTGACGTGCCGCCCTCGTCCTGGCGCATCGGCGGCCAGCTCGCTCTCCCGGGCGCTGGGGTGAAGCGCCGGGGGTCGGCGGGGCGCCCACGAGGGCGCGACGGATGCAGGTGGCACCGCCGGGTCGGGCGGCGGGGTCGGGCGGCGGGGTCAGGTGGCCGACGGGGTGTCCGTGGCGCGTTCGGGGGACGGGCCCGTGTAGGAGGCGCGGAGTCGTAGGAGCGAGCCGCGTTCGTACTCCTCCATGGCGTGGGCCAGCCATCCTGCCGTCCTCGCCACCGCGAAGATCGCCTCTCCGGCGCCCGGCACCATCCCGGCGACGGCGGTGAGGGCGGCCAGGGCGAAGTCGACGTTCCGCTCGGGCAGCCGGCGTCTGCGAACCTCGTCGAGGACGGCCTGTGCGGCGGCGAGCCGCTCGTGGCCGGGCGCCGCCTCCCGTACGAGCGAGAGGAGCAGCTCGCCGCGGGCGTCGCCGTTCTTGTAGACGCTGTGGCCGAAGCCGGGGATGCGCTCGCCGCGCCGCACCCGGTCGGCGATCACGCGTGCCGCGCGCCCGGGCTCGGTCACCTCGGCGAGCAGGCGTTCCGCGCCGTACGACGCGCCGCCGTGCAGTGGGCCGCCGAGGACGCCGAGGCCGGTGAGCACCACCGCGTACGGATCGGCGCGGGCCGAGGCGGCCACCCGGGCGGCCAGGGTGGAGGCGGCCAGCTCATGGTCGGCGAGCAGGACGAGGGCGGCCTCCAGCGCGGCGAGCAGGCCGGGCGTGGCAGGCCGCGGACACAACCGCGTCCAGAGCCGCTCAGCCACCGACCCGACATCCGCCGGGATTCGGCTTCCCGAGGCCCCGCCACCCGACGTTCCGTCGCCTGAGTCGTCCGAGGTTGTCTCCCCCGAGGTCCCGCCGCCCGAAGCCCCGTCACCCAAGACTCCGTCGTCCGAGAGGCCGTCGCCTGAGGTCTCGCCTCCGGGGATTCCGTCGGCTGAAGGGCTGGGCTCGGAGATGTCCGCCTGGGGCAGGGCGGTCACGAGGCCGGCGATGAGGCGGCGGCCGGTGGCGGCCACCGAGGCCGGGTCGAGTTGGTGGCGCAGCGAGTCGCCCGCCCCCAGCACCGTCGTGATGACCTGGAGCCGGTCCAGGGGCAGCAGGTCGGCGGGGAGCCCCTGTTGCGCCTTCACCGCGGCCCGCAACGCCTCCTCCTCGCACGCCCACCACCCGGCCCCCTCCGGCGCACCGGCCGGAGCGGCGGGAGCGCCGGTCCAGAGCCACTCGGCGACCGCCTCGAACCCGGACGTCCTGGCCAGGGTGAGCGCGTCGCGCCCGCGGTAGTACGGCCGGTCGAGCCCCAGCGCCGTGACCGCCGACTCCACCACGAGCTCCGGCGGCTGTCCCCGGGGCCGGCCGCGGCGCGCCAGCCGTTCGATCTCGGCGGCGTCGAACAGGCTCCTGCGGTCGTCGCCGTGCCGCCGCGTGAGCAGCCCGCGGCTCACGTACGCGTAGAGCGTCGCCGGTTTGACCCCGAGCCGCTCGGCCGCCGTGGCGGCGTCGATCCACTCCACGTCCCCGCTCCCAACCACATAAGCACTCAGTTAGTGTTGATGAAAATCAATATTGATACACATTGAAAACGCGTGTCAACGTGAGGACATGCCTCAGATTCACTTCCTCGACGTGACCAACCGGGACGGCGTGCAGACCGCGCGCACCGGCCTGTCCAAGTTCGGCAAGACCATGGTCAACTTCTACTTGGCCAAGCTCGGCGTGGCGCAGTCCGAGATCGGCTTCCCGTTCCTGTTCCACGAGGTCCCGTACGTCCGGGCGCAGGTGGCGCTGGCCGAGGCCGGGGCGTTCGGCGGGCTGCGGCTGTCCGGCTGGTGCCGGGGCGTCGCGGCGGACGTGGAGCGCGCGGCGCCCCTGGGCCTGCGGCACTACAACCTGTCCATCTCGACGTCCGACTACATGATCCAGAACAAGTTCCGCGGCCGGCTCGACCGCGACGCGATCGTGCGGGAGATGACCGCCGCCGTCCGCGCCGCCAAGGACGCGGGCGCCGAGACGGTCGGCGTCAACGCGGAGGACGGGTCGCGCACGGACACCGGGTTCCTGGTGGAGTTCGCGCTGGCCGCCAAGGAGGCGGGCGCCGACCGCGTACGGTACTGCGACACGATCGGCGGCGACACGCCCGGCCGCATCCGGGAGCGGTTCGCGGAGCTGGCCTCGGCCACCGGCATGCCGGTCGAGACGCACTGCCACAACGACCTCGGGATGGCCGTGGCCAACTCCGTCTCCGGAGCCCTCGGCGACCTGGAGGCCGGTCAGGACGCGTGGGTCAACACCTGCGTCAACGGCATCGGCGAGCGCTCCGGCAACGCCGACCTGCTGTCCACGATCCTCGCCTTCCGGCACGGGTTCGGCCTCGAGGCCAAGGACGCCGAGATCGGCGATCCGCTGGACCTGTCGTGGGCGCGCCGGTTCGGGCTGTGGGCGTCGTACGCGTTCGGGCAGCCGCTGCCGTACAACCAGGTGGGTGTGGGACGCAACGCCTTCGCCCACGAGAGCGGCATCCACGCCGACGGCGCGCTGAAGGACCACGGCAACTACGAGCTGTACGACGAGACGACGCTCGGCCCGTTCCCGGCGGACTGGCACGACCGCGCCGGCCGGGTCGTGCTGACCGGCGAGTACGGCGGCAAGGCGGGGTTCCGTCACGTCATGGAGGGCCTGGGCGCCGAGGTGCGGGACGAGGACCTGGCGTTCCGGGTGGTGCAGCTCTGCAACGCGATGACCGGCCGCCCGCTGACCGACGACGAGCTGCGGCTGATCGCGGCTCATCCGCGCGAGCTGTCACTGCTGTTCCCCGGCTACGAGACCTGTTGACCGGTCCTCCAGGGGCCGATCAAGGCCTCGGGTAGCACAGAACCGTTCAGTAAGCTCAGCAGACCGCCAAGAACCGGCGCCGCCGCCGTGACGTAGAAGTCTTGAAGTGCTCTCCCGACTGGAGCAGGAGATTCCCACCTACCTTGCGGCGGTGGGCTTGACGCGACGAGCGCGCCTGACGACTGCCCTCCCGGCAGCCGGAACGAGCGCGAGGCCCATCCGGTACAGATGCAAGATGTTACGTGCCGCGTTCTGGTCGGCATTGCCGGACCAACCGCAGCTTTCGTTCTCGCATACGAACATGGCCTGGGACTTCCGGCTGCCCTGGGTGATGAGTCCGCACGCCGAGCAGCGTTGGGAAGTACCGGGAGCTGGAACCTTGTGCAAGGTGCCACCGTTGCGAGCGGTCTTGTACGTCAGCATCGTCACAGTACGGCCCCATGCCTCCTGACTGATGCAACGGTTCAAGCCGGATTTCTGCGAGACGTTCTTTCCGGGCTGGTCGACGGTGCCACGGGCGCTCTTGGTCATGTTCGCGACGTCCAGTTGCTCCACCACGATCACGCCATAGGTTCTGGCCAGGCGGGTGGTCGTCTGGTGCTGCCAGTCGATCGCCCTGTGCTTGGCTCTCGCACGAAGGGCAGCGATCTGGTCATAGGTCCGCTTGAGCCGGTTCGATGTGCGATGGCCGGGTATGCGGCTGCTCCTGCGGTGGGCGGCCCGCCGCTCCAACCGGAGCAGCTTGGCTTTCTCTGCGGTACTCAGCCACTTGTCCCGGTCAGCTGAGCCGTCCGGAAGGTGGGCCGGTCGGCCGTGATGCTGGTGGCGACCATCGGATAAGGCGAGTGGGATGCGCACCCCTGCATCGATGCCGACCTCGGGGCCGATGTGCGGTTCGGGCGCGGGCTCGACGGTCTGGACGCGCAAGGCGATGTGCCAGCCGAGCGCATCTTTGACCAACCTGGCCCCAGTGATCCGGTTATCAGCGTCCGCCTTCTTTCCCACTGGTAAATCCCTGGTCCAACGAAAGCGCACACGGCCAACTTTGGGGATGTTCACCATGCCCCAGCGTCGGTGCACCCGCTCGATCTGAAGGTCGCGGCCCTGGGGGATGTCCACGCTCATCACCGTGCGGCCGCGGGCTTTGTAGTTCGGCTCGCCAGCCCGACCTTCCCAGCAGTTCTTCCACGCCCGGAAATAGGTCTTGAGTACCGCTTGGGCGGCCTGAGCGGGCAGGACGGCAAGCCAGTCGATATCTCTACGAGCCTGGCGTATCGCGGCGTCGGCTGCCGCGAGAGACCGCTTGTCCTGCGGAAGCATCAGCCACCAGTCATGCAGGAGGTTCCACATGGTGCGGGCCGCGTGAGCCTGATCGTCGAGGATCCGGCTCTGCACAGGAGTCAGCGCCAAACGGGTACGGCACCCAGAGTGTCGCTTCTCCATGACACGCCCCGAAGTCATGTGACTACTCTATGGCTCGGCTTTACATCCCCCACCCAGAACCGTCAATTCCCCGTTAGAAACACCGTCACGCCGCCCCACTTTGACCGACAAGACAGTTTCGCCACCGGGCATCGACGCGAGAGCGGAGCGCGAACTTCGCAGCGTACCCTGGAGAGCGCCACCGAGCCTCGCACATGGCGCTTCGAGAATAAGAAGCGCTCCGCCCCAGGAAAGGCCAGTTCCCTCAGCGACAGACCTCCACCTTCTCCGACCAGAAGGCAACTCCCGACCCCTACTCGATCGCGGTGCCGCAGCTCGCGACGGCGACCCGGGAGACGCGGCGGCGGCCGAGCGTTCCGGCTTGGGACATGAGGGGCCTTGTCTCATTATCTGAATGAGCGTCTCACCATTTGATACGTTGACGCTACCAGCACGCCTTCTCCCCGATCCGGCTCTTGACGGGCTCTCACTTCGAGTGAGAACGTTACCAACGCATCGTTGAGAACGTTCTCAATTCATTGAGAAGCGAACGGAGAGATCGTGACCGACCAGCTGCCGCTCAAGCCCATCGAGTCCGACCTGACGGAGAAGGCGCGCAACACCATCGCCCAGCGCCCCCAGCTGGAGGAGCTCGTCGCGGAGGCCGTCTCGAAGGGCCTGCGCAACGTGTTCTTCGTGGGCGCGGGCGGCTCGCTCATCGCCGCCTACCCCGGCCACTACCTGCTGGAGCGCGAGGACACCGTCCCCGTCTACAAGCTGCAGAGCGACGAGCTGAACACCGGCCGCACCAAGCGGCTCGGCGAGGGCTCCCTGGTGTTCCTGGCCTCCTACACGGGCAAGACCAAGGAGACCGTGGCCGCCGCCCAGTACGCCCGCAGCACCGGCGCCACCGTCGCCATCGTGAGCAAGGACGGCGGCCCGCTGGCCGAGGCGGCCAACGTCGCCTTCACCGGCCAGAGCGACCTGTTCCTGCAGCTCGCCGCGTACGCCGTCATGCGGCAGACCGGCGTCGAGCGTGACTGGGCGCTGCTCGACCAGGCTCTGGAGGCGCTGCCCGAGGCCCTGCTGTCGGCCGCCCAGGAGCACGAGGAGCGGGCCCGGATCGTCGCCGAGACGCTCAAGGACGAGCCCATCACCTACGTCCTCGGCTCCGGCCCCAGCTTCAACTGGGCGTACGGGCTGGCCATGTGCTTCCTGCAGGAGATGCAGTGGAAGCACGCGGCGGGCTTCAACTCGGGCGAGTTCTTCCAGGGCGCGTTCGAGGTCGTCAACGACGACGTGGCCGTCATCAACCTGCTCGGCGAGGACCCGTCGCGGCCCATGGCCGAGCGGGCCAAGCGGTTCCTCGACACGTACGCCAGCAAGAAGACCTTCCACATCGACACGAAGAACCTGACCCTGCCGGGCATCCCGGCGGAGCTGCGCGGCGAGTTCTCGCCGCTGGCGATCGCCGTGCTGATGGACCGGGTCGCCCGTCACTACGAGGCCGTGCGCGGCCACGACCTGGACAAGCGCAACTACATGTTCAAGGTCGACTACTGATCCCGTACGCGGGCCGGTACGGTCCCCCCGCCGGAGCTCCGGCGGGGGGACCGCCATGACAGGGCACTGCCGTGAGAGGAGGAGGTTTGCCCGTCGAGCTGGTGATCCTGGACTGCGACGGCGTGCTGGTGGACAGCGAGCGCATCTCGGTCCGCGTCGGCACGGCGGCGCTGCGCCGCCTGGGGTGGGAGATCGACGAGCGCGAGTACGCCGCCCGGTTCGTGGGGTGCAGTGACGAGCACTGGTGGCGCGAGGTGGGCAGGAACGTCCCGCCGGGCTGGCGGGAACGGCTGGCCGAGGAGCACGACGCGGCCATGGAGGCCGAGCTGACGCCGGTGCCGGGCATGCCCGAGGCGCTGGAGGGCCTGACCGTGCCCGCGTGCGTCGCCTCGAACGGCGGCCACGCCAAGATCGCGCGCAGCCTGCGGCTGACCGGCCTGGCCACGCGCTTCGCCGGCCTCGTCTTCAGCGCCGAGGACGTCGCCCGGGGCAAGCCGGCCCCGGACCTGTTCCTGCACGCCGCCGCCACCATGGGGACCCCGCCGGAGCGGTGCGTGGTGGTGGAGGACAGCCCCTTCGGGGTGCGGGCCGCGCGGGCGGCGGGCATGCGCTGCCTGGCGTTCACGGGAGGGCTCACGCCTCCGGAGCGCCTGTCCGGGCTGGGCGCCACGGGCCTGTTCGACGACCCCGCTGTCCTGCCGGGCCTCGTCGCCGCCCTCGACTGACACCCACCCCGCCGACTCACGAGACACCCCGGGGCCGCCCTCGCCTGACGTCCGCCCCGCCGACTCACGAGACACCCGGGGGCCGCCCTCGCCTGACGTCCGCCCCGCCGACTCACGAGACACCCCGGGGCCGCCCTCGCCTGACGTCCGCCCCGCCGACTCACGAGACACCCGGGGGCCGCCCTCGCCTGAGGTCCGGGGCGGCCCCCGGGATTCGCCGTGTCCCAGGCCGCGGCATCGCCAGGCTCCTGACCTGCGGCGATCCTCCGCGTCAGGGGGACGTCCGTGACGGTCGTCATGGGTCAGGTCACGACCGGGGACACTTATCCGGGGAAGATCGCGGACCTACCGTCGAAGACATGACGAACACCGTGACCTTCACCGGAGTCAGCAAGAGCTACGGACGGGTGCGCGCCCTCGACGACGTCACCTTCCACGTGGCCCAGGGCGAGACCGTGGCGCTGCTGGGCCCCAACGGCGCGGGCAAGTCCACCTCCGTGGACCTCATGCTGGGGCTGGCCAAGCCCGACCGCGGCACGATCGGCGTCCTCGGCACCGAGCCGGGCCGGGCGGTGGCCCAGGGCCGGGTCGGCGCGATGCTCCAGTCGGGCGGGCTGCCCGCCGACACCTCCGTCGCCGACGTCGTCACGCTGGCCGTCCGGCTCCACGGCGGCAGGCGCGCGGTCGCCGAGGTGCTGGAGCTGGCCGGCCTCACCAGCCTCGCCCGGCGCGGGTGCGACGAGCTGTCCGGCGGCCAGGCCCAGCGGGTGCGCTTCGCGGTCGCCATGGCCGGACAGCCGGAGCTGCTCTTCCTCGACGAGCCGACGGTCGCCATGGACGTGGAGTCCCGGCGGGCGTTCTGGACCGCGGTCCGCGCGAGCGGGACGACCACGGTGTTCGCCACCCACTACCTGGAGGAGGCCGACGCCCACGCCGACCGGGTCATCGTGATGGCCGGCGGCAAGGTCGTCGCCAGCGGCACCCCCTCGACCATCAAGGCCATGGCGGGCGCCAGGACCATCCGGTGCGTGCTCGACTCCCCCGACCCGGCGCGGCTGCTCGCCCTGCCCGGCGTGCTGGAGGTCGAGGTCCACGGCGACGACGTCACCCTCCGGGCGGGCGACGCCGACCGCGCCGTCGCGGCGCTGTACTCCTCGATCGGCGGCGTGCGCGACCTGCACGTCACCGGCGCCGACCTGGAGGACGCCCTCATCAAGCTCACCTCGGCGCGGAACTGACGCCGCCGTCCCGCCCCTCTCCCCCAAGATCCCCTTACGTCCGGAAGGCAGAGTGCGTAATGTTCAGCTTCGTGCGGTTCGAGGTCTTCAGAGCTCTTCGCAATGTCAAGTACCTCCTCTTCCTCGTCGTCACGCCCGTCGGCCTGTACCTGATCTACGGCCGGACGTCCGACTCGGCGCTCGCCATGGTCGCCATGACCGTGTACGCCGCCGCGGCGGGCGGCCTGATCGGCTCCGGCGGCGGCGTCGCCGAGGACCGGATGCGGGGCTGGCTGCGCCAGCTCAAGGTCACCCCGCTGGCCGACCGCCACTGGCTGGCCGGGAAGATCGTCCAGGGTGTGCTGATGATCGTGCCCGGTGTCGCCGGCGTGACGGTCGCCGCGGTGACCGCGGGACACGTCCACCTGTCCGCCGGCCGGTGGGCGGCGCTGCTCGGCCTGCTGCTGCTCGGCTCGCTGCCGTTCGCGCTGCTCGGCCTGTCCCTGGGCCTGACGCTGAAGGGCAAGAGCGCCCAGATCGGCATCGTGGTGGTGTTCTTCGCGCTGGCCGCGCTGGGCGGCCTCATCGGGTCCGGCACCATGCCGTACGCGCTGGAGCAGATCCGGCACTACCTGCCGACCTACAACCTCGCCCAGGCCGGTTTCGCGATCGTCGGCGGGCACGGGCCGTCGGCGACGGGCCTGGCGGTGCTCGGCGCCTGGGCGCTCGTCGCCGGGGCCGCGGCCCTGGCCCTGTGGCGGCGCGAGTCCCACGCCCGATGAGCCTGCTGAGCCGATGGAGGGCCCGGCGAGCCTCGCTCGCCGGGCTCTACGACGTCCGGTCGCTGCTCATGCTGCTGGCGACCTGCCTGGCGGTGCTCTACCACGTCGCCCTGCGGCCGCCGCTGTGGAGCCAGGTCCTCGCCGTGCCGTGGGCGCTCGGCGTCGTCGCGCTCGGCGGCCTGGCCAGGGCCCGTCCCGAACGCCACTGGTACGTGGCGCTCGTCGCGGCCGCGCTGACGCTGGAGGCGTGGGCGGGCTGGCACTGGATGGTCCTCGCCACGTGGGCGACCCGGATCGCCGGCTGGCGGTTGCGCGGCAAGGAGGTGGCCGGCATCACGGCGGCGGCGTGCCTGCTGGCGCTGGCCCATCGCGCCGATCCGAGCGTGGTGGTCGTGCTGGGGGCGTTCGTGCTGCTGCCGGGCCTGTTCGCCGCCCAGGGCCGGCGGACCGCCGACCTGATCGAGGAGTTACGGGAGACGCGGCGCGAGCTGGCCCGGCTCGCCGTGGTCGAGGAACGCAACCGCATCGCCCGCGACCTGCACGACCTCGTCGGCCACAGCCTCTCGGTGGTGGCCGTGAAGACGGAGCTGACCCGCAGGCTCGTGGCCGTCGATCCCGGACGGGCGGAGACCGAACTGGCCGACATCGACGCCGTGGTCCGCCGGGCTCTGGCGGAGGTGCGGCAGGCCGTCACCAACTACAGGCAGCCGACCCTGGCCGCGGAGCTCTCGGGGGCGGTCTCGGCGACCCGCTCGGCGGACATCCCGTGCGAAGTGACGATGCCGGACACCTGGGACCTGCCGGTGCCGGTGGAGGGACTGCTGGCCTGGACCGTACGGGAGGGCGTCACGAACATCCTGCGCCACAGCAGGGCCCGGACCTGCTCCATCACGCTGACCCTGGACGAGCGTTCGGCGGGGGTCGAGATCCGCGACGACGGCGAGGGCCCGGCCCAGCCGGACGGGCCCGCCGCGTCCGATGGGCGGAGCGGATCGACCGGGCCGGGCGCGTCGGCCGGGCCGGGCGCGTCGGCCGGGCCGAGCCGGGCGGGCGGGGGCAACGGGCTGGTGGGGCTGTCGGAGCGCGCCGCCGCCCTGGGCGGCACGATCACCGCCGGTGAACGCCCCGAGGGCGGCGGCTTCCGTCTCCACGTCCGCATCCCCCTCACCTGACCAGCCACCCCTCCCCACCAGCCGCCCCTCCCCCGCACCTGCCAGCCCGACCCGCGACCCCGACCGTTCGACCCCCGACCTCACGCCCCCCGACCCCCGACCCCGACCCCCGACCCCGACCCCGACCCCCGACCCCGACCCCGGACCCCGACCCCCAACTCCCGACCCCCCGGCCCCGGCCCCGGCCCCCGACGCCCGACCGTCCGATCCCCGACCCCACGCCACCCCGACCCCGCGTTCCGCCGATCACGAGGGAGACCCGTATGACGACCATCCGCGTGCTTCTCGCGGAGGACCAGACCATGTTCCGCGGCGCCATGGCGACCCTGCTGGGGATGGAGCCCGACATCGAGGTGGTCGGCGACGTCGGGCGCGGTGACGAGGTCGTGGGCGCCTGCGAGGCGTTCCGCCCGGACCTCGCCCTGCTCGACATCGAGATGCCCGGCATCGACGGCCTGGAGGCGGCGCGCAGGCTGTCCGAGGCGGTGCCCGGGACCAAGGTGATCATCGTCACCACGTTCGGCCGCACCGGCTACCTGCACGCGGCCCTGGCCGCCGGGGCCTCGGGGTTCCTGCTCAAGGACGCGCCGGTCACGGAGCTGGCGGACGCCATCCGCAGGGTCGCGGCCGGGCAGCGGGTGATCGACCCTGCTCTGGCCGTGCAGGCGCTCAGCGAGGGCTCCTCCCCGCTCACGCCGCGCGAGACCGAGATCCTGGCCGCCTCGCGCGGGCACGGCACCATCGCCGAGCTGGCCCGCGAGCTCTACCTGTCGCCGGGCACCGTGCGCAACCACCTGTCGGCCGCGATCCAGAAGCTCGGCGCCCGCACCCGGGCCGAGGCCGTGGAGATCGCCGAGGCGAAGGGCTGGCTGGTGTGACCGGCCCGCCCTGGTCGCCGTACTCCGGCCACTCAGCGTGAGCGCGCCGCCGGGATACGACTCCCCGGCGCTCCCTGCGCGCCGACGCCCCTCCAGCCCCGGGGTCATCCGCGTGAGCGGACACCGGTGCACGCGTGTTCCCTGAACGGGCCACCGGGCCAGGGGCCTCCCGGTCGTCCAGCGCCTGCTCCAGGCCGGTGCGCGGGCGAGGAGGACGCCGCCGCCCGGTGCAGGCGGGGCGAGCGGGTCGATGACGTGACGCCGCGCGCCCGGCGCAGGAAGCCCGCCGAAGAGCCCCGGATGCGCCGACGACGAACCGGAGAACACGGACTCGGCGTCACCCGCATCCCGTTGACTCAGCGTAACCACAATGCCCCGGCACCGGCCAAGGGGACGCGCGTGACGGCGCCCCGCCAGGTGCGGGTTCAGCGGCCGTCTCCCTGGAGGCCCTCAGCCCCGTACGACGACTGGCGCCGACCGGGCGGAGCCGTAACGGAAAGATCACCGAGGAGCGGCGGACTCCCGCTCGATGAACCGCGTCGGCAGCCTCCGGTGGGTGAAGCGTTTGTCGCTGCCCTGGACGCGGTCGAGGAGCAGCCGCCCCGCCTCCGCCCCCAGCTCGTAGATCGGCTGCGCCACCACGCTCAGCGGCGGCGAGATCGCCTCGGCCCAGTCCGCGTCGTCGAAGGCCACCAGCGACACGTCCACCGGGCAGCGCAGCCCGAGCCCGCGCAGCGCCTGGAGCACGCCGAGCGCCAGGAGGCTGTCCAGGGCCAGGATCGCCGTCGGCGGGTCCGGCAGCGCGAGCAGGCGCCGGGTGGCGGCGGCCGCGTCCTCCCGGCGGAAGCCCTCCGCGCTGACCAGCTCCGGCCGGGGCTCGATCCCCGCCTCCACCAGCGCGTCGCGGTAGCCGGCGGCGCGCGCGCCGACCGTGGTGGCCCCCAGCCGCTCGACCCCCCGCAGGCCGGGACGGGACAGCTTGGGACGGAGCTTCTCATCGCCGCCGGTCAGTAAGGCGACCGACCGGTGCCCGAGTGCGAGCAGCCGCTCGGTGGCGTCCTTGGCGGCGACCCGGTTGTCGATGCCGACCGTGTCGGCGTCGAGCCCGGGCACCCGCCGGTCGAGCAGCACGATGGGGATGCCGGCGTCCACGACGGCCTGCAGCGCGTCGCGGTCGGCGACGTCCGTCGGGGCCACGACGAGGCCGTCGACGCGGCGCTCGGTGAGCACGCCCAGCGCCTTGCGTTCGAGCGTGAGGTCCTCGTCGGTGTTGACGAGCAGCACCTCCCAGCCGCGCTCGTGGGCGGCGTCGGCGATGCCGCGCAGGGCGCGTGAGAAGAACGGGTTCTCGATGTCGGGCACGAGCACGCCGAGCGTGTGCGTCAGCCCTGTGATCATGCTGCGGGCCAGGCTGTTGGGCCGGTAGCCGAGGCGTTCGGCGGCGGCCAGGACGGCCTCGCGGCTCTTCCTGCTCACCGAGCCGTAGCCGCCGAGGGCCCGGCCGGCCGTCGCCGTGGAGACGCCCGCCTCCTTGGCGACGATCTCGATCGACGGCATGGTCGTCCGCCGGACGCTGCCGCTCATGCGCACCCCCGGTGCTGCTTGGTCGTGTCCTGGACATCATCCCCCTTCGCCGGGAGAGCGAAAGGGGTGATCAACGGGCCACCGTAGCGGATTCGGCGGCAACTCTTGACATGGGTCCCACAGATTGAGAACGTTCTCACCCAAGTGAGTGAGAACCTTCCCAGTCACAGGAGCCCGTGTGAACCCACGCCTGGTTGCCGTCGGCGACAACGTCGTCGACTGCTATCCCGACCTCGGCGTCATGTATCCCGGCGGGAACGCCGTCAACGTCGCCGTCCATGCCCGCAGGCTCGGCGCCGCATCAGGCTACCTGGGCGCCGTGGGCACCGACGCGGCGGGCCGGGTGGTGCGCGCCGCGCTCGCCGGCGAGGGCGTGGACCTGTCGCTGCTGCGCGTCGTCGAGGGACGGAACGCCTCCGCGACCGTCCGCCTCGTCGCCGGGGAGCGCAAGTTCACCGGCGGCCAGGAGGGCGTGTCCCGCTTCCGCCTGACCGCCGCCGACCTCGAACGGCTGGCCGAGGCCGACGTGGTCCACACCGGCGAGTGCTCGTTAATGGAGGACCAGCTTCCCGAGCTGGCCACGGCCGCGCGCCTGCTGTCGTTCGACTTCTCCGAGCGCCCCTGGGAGTACGTCGAGGCACACGCCCGCCACGCCGGCATCGCGATCCTGTCCGCCCCGTCCGGCGCGCGCGAAGAGGCGCACGCGCTGGCCCGCCGGGTGCGGGATCTCGGTCCCTCGACCGTCGCGGTGACGCTCGGCTCCCAGGGGGCCGTGCTGATCAGCGGCGACGAGACGGTCTGGGCACCCGCGGAGCCGGTTACCGTGGTGGACACCCTGGGAGCGGGAGACGCGTTCATCGCCCGCCTGCTCGTCGGCGCCGTCCGCGGCGAGGACCTACCGGACCTCGCCGCCGCCGCCACGGCCTACGCGTCCGCGGCCTGCGCCTCCTACGGGGCCTTCGGGCACGAGGCCCCCCTCGACGCCACCCTCGCCACCCCCCGTGACGCCCCCGCGGCGGTCCTGCCCAACAGCAAGGAGTCAGCATGAACAAGCACCGCTGGAGCGCGCTCTCCCTGGCCACCCTCATCGTCGCCGCGGCAGGCTGCGGCGGTGGCGGGACGAGCGCGACGCCCGGCAAGGCCGACCTGGCCGCGCCCAAGGAGAAGTCCGGCACGCTGACGATGGTGACGAAGTTCGCCAACCCCGAGTACGCGCCGTACTTCGAGAAGGTGGTGGCCGAGTACGAGAAGGCCAACCCGAAGGTCGACGTCAAGCTGGAGCAGGTCGGCGACCAGGCGTACAAGGACAAGATCCGGGTGCTGAGCGCCTCGCGCGACCTGCCCGACATCTACTTCTCGTGGGCGGGCGACTTCACCAACAAGTTCGTGCGGGCGGGCCTGGCGGCCGACCTCACGAGCGAGATCGGCCCGAGCACGCCGTGGGGCTCGACGTTCGCGCCGGCCGCGCTCAAGGCGTTCGAGTACAGCGGCAAGAACTACGGCATGCCGCTCGACCTCGACGGCAAGTACCTCGCCTACAACAAGGCCGTCTTCGACAAGGCGGGCGTCACGGTGCCGACCTCGTTCGAGGACCTGCTGACGTCCTGCGACAAGCTGAAGGCGGCGGGCGTGCAGCCGATCGCGTTCGGCAACCAGTACGGCTGGGCCGCCATCCACTACATCACCCAGCTCAACGCCTACGACGTGCCGGCCAAGACGCTGACCGCCGACTACAACCCGGCGAGCGGCGCGTTCACCGACCCCGGCTACGTCACGGCGCTCAAGCAGTTCTCCGACCTGGTGGGCCGCTGCGGCACCAAGGACGCCAACGGCCTGTCGCACGAGACCGCGCAGGCGCAGTTCCTGTCCGGCAAGGCCGGCATGCACTACCTGGAGTCGGTCGAGTTCGAGGCGGTCGACAAGGCCAAGCCGCCGCTCGACTGGGGCTTCTTCCGCCTGCCCGCGCCGGCCGGCGCCGCCGGCGACGCCTCGGCGCTCACGGGCGCGCCGGACGGGTTCCTGGTCAACGCCCAGAGCAAGAACGCCGGGCTGGCGGTGGACTTCCTGAAGTTCATGACCAGCCAGCAGAACGCGGCGGCGCTGACCAAGGAGCTCGGCTGGCTCAGCCCGGTCAAGGGCTCGGCGAGCACGGCCAACGCCAACAAGCAGCTCACGGACGCCCTGGCCGACATGGACAAGGCCGGAAATTTCGCGATCTGGCTGGACACGATCACCCACGCCGAGGTCGCCAGCGCGTACCTGTCCGGTGTCGAGGGCATGCTGTCCGGCTCCAAGAGCCCCGAGCAGGTCATGACCGGCGTCCGCGAGGCGGCCGCGAAGGCGAAGAAGGAAGTGGGTTGATGCCATGGGCGCCTTGCTGACCCGTTGGCGCGCCTGGGTCTGGGTGCTGCCCGCCGTCGCCCTGCTGCTGGTGTTCGTCTACTACCCGATCGTGGACAACCTGCGGCTGAGCTTCTTCTCCTGGAACGCCTTCTCCCCCGAGCCCCGGTTCGTGGGCGTGGACAACTACACCGAGATGTTCACCGACCCGGTGTTCTGGCGGGCGCTGCTCAACAACATCGCCTACGCCGTCGTCTCCCTGGTCTTCCAGGCCGGCCTGTCGCTGGTCCTGGCGGCGCTGCTGGAGGAGCTCGTCGGCAAGCGGCTGCGCGGCCTGCTCCGCACGCTGTACTTCATCCCGGCCGCCATGTCGATCACCGTCGCCGGCGTCCTGTTCTCCTTCCTCTACAACCCCAGGTACGGGCTGGTGAACGAGGCGCTGCAGGCCGTCGGCCTCGGCCACCTCGCCCGCGCCTGGCTCGGCGAGGAGTCGTCGGCCATCTGGAGCGTCATCGCGATGAGCCAGTGGCAGTCGATCGGCTACACGGCCGTGCTGTTCGTGGTGGCCATGCAGCGCATCCCCCGCGAGTACTACGAGGCGGCGAAGGTGGACGGCAGCGGCGCGGTGCGCACGTTCTTCTCCATCACGCTGCCGATGGTGCGCGAGATGACCACGCTGATCGTCATCCTGACGATCTCGGGGGCGTTCCTCGTCTTCAACGAGGTCATGGTGATGACGGCCGGCGGCCCGGACAACTCCAGCCAGGTCCTCGGCACCTGGCTGTACCGCAAGGCCTTCTTCGAGGACGACATGGGGTACGCCGCGTCCGTGGCCACGGTGATCTTCGTCATCACCTTCGCCATCGCGGCCGGGCAACTGGCCCTCTCCCGACGCCGGAGGTATGACACGTGATCGCGCTGGACTCCGGCCTCGACCGCCGGACCACCGCCAAGCACCGGCCCCGCGCCACCATGAGCTTCCGCTCGGTGGTGGGCCGGGTGCTCGGCTGGACCCTGCTCGGCGCCTTCGCCGTGGCCGTGCTGTACCCGGTGCTGTGGATGGTGCTCAGCGGGTTCAAGGACAACCAGGAGGTCTTCAACCAGCCGTGGGGGCTGCCGGGCGAGCTGCGCTGGGAGAACTACGCGCGCGCCTGGGACCTCGGCGTGGTCCGCTACTTCACCAACAGCGTCATCGTGACCTCGGCCTCGATCGTGGCCACCACGCTGATCAGCGCGTGGGCGGCGTACGGGCTGTGCCGGCTGAAGCTGCCGTTCGGCAACGGGGTGGCGCTGCTGGTGCTGGGCGGGCTGCTGCTGTCGCCGACGGTGGCGCTCATCCCGCTGTTCCGGCTGCTGACCGCGATCGGGCTGTTCGACACGTACTGGGCGCTGATCGTGCTCTACACGGCGTTCCGCATCCCGTTCACGATCTTCCTGATCCGGGCGTACATGATCGAGCTGCCGCGCTCCGTGGACGAGGCGGCCACCATCGACGGGGCGACGCGGGCGCAGATCTTCTGGCGGGTGATCCTGCCGATGTCGCGGCCGATCCTGGTGTCGGCGGCGCTGCTGCAGGCGCTGTTCGCGTGGAACGAGTTCGCGTTCGCGCTGGTGTTCGTCAGCGACGAGTCGCTGAAGACGCTGCCGGTGGGCCTGGTGTCGATGCAGAGCCGGCTGCTGACGGACTGGCCGGTGGTGCTGGCGGGCCTGACCATCGCGGCCCTGCCGACGATCCTGCTGTTCCTCATCGGGCAGCGGCAGTTCCTGCGCGGGCTGACGGAGGGCGTCGGCAAGTAGCGGGCCCCTTTCCACGCGGCCCCGAGCGGGGCCTCGGCGCGGGCGGCGCTCCCACGAGGAGCGACCGCCCGCGACGCGTTCCCGGGGCCGTCCCTTTCCGCTAGCCTATGTTTACGTAAACATGTTCACGTGAACATTGGCTCCCCCTGTGAGGAGTGGCAGTGACAGCTCATCGGCAGCCTCGCTGGCTTCGCTGGCCCACGGACCCGAGCCGCGGGCGGCTGGCCTTCGGCGCGGACTACAACCCGGAGCAGTGGGGCCGGGAGGTGTGGGAGGAGGACGTCCGGGCGATGCGCGCCGCCGGGGTGAACATCGTCTCGCTGGCGATCTTCTCCTGGGCGCGCCTGCAGCCGCGGGAGGACGCGTGGACCTTCGGCTGGCTGGACGAGGTCATGGACCTCCTGCACGCCAACGGCGTCGCCGTGGACCTGGCGACCGCGACGGCGTCCCCGCCGCCGTGGCTCACCGCCCGGCACCCGGAGATCCTGCCCGTCGACCACGACGGCCGCACCCTGTGGCCCGGCGCCCGCCAGCACTGGCGGCCCACCTCGCCGGTCTTCCGCGAGCACGCCCTGCGGCTGGTGCGGGCCATGGCCGAGCGGTACGGGAGCCACCCGGCCCTGGCCGCCTGGCACGTGAACAACGAGCTGGGCTGCCACAACGTCTACGACTACTCCGACGACGCCGCCGCCGCGTTCCGGGTCTGGCTGCGCGAGCGGTACGGCACGGTCGAGGAGCTGAACCGGGCGTGGGCGACCGCGTTCTG
Organism: Nonomuraea roseoviolacea subsp. carminata; assembly: GCF_024172185.1. Taxonomy (GTDB): domain Bacteria; phylum Actinomycetota; class Actinomycetes; order Streptosporangiales; family Streptosporangiaceae; genus Nonomuraea; species Nonomuraea roseoviolacea. The sequence goes on along the minus strand of NZ_JAMZEC010000001.1, from coordinate 6,878,038 downwards.
GTCGCAGGCGTACGGCGCGTGGGAGGAGGTGCTGCCGCCGCGCCTGGCCGCCTCCTACCCCAACCCGACCCAGCAGCTCGACTTCAAACGCTTCTCCTCCGACGCGCTGCGCGACCACCTGCGGGCCGAACGGGACCTGCTGGCCGAGCTCACCCCCGGCATCCCGGTCACCAGCAACTTCATGGTCATGGGCGAGACCAAGGGCATGGACTACGCCGCCTGGGCGCGCGAGGTGGACTTCGTCTCCAACGACCACTACCTGCTGACCGGCCCGCAGGCGCAGGACGAGCTGTCGTTCTCGGCCAACCTGACCGGCATGCTGGCCGGGGGCCGGCCCTGGTTCCTCATGGAGCACTCGACCAGCGCAGTGAACTGGCAGCCGGTCAACAAGGCCAAGCGGCCCGGCGGCCTGGCCCGCGACTCGCTCACCCACGTGGCGTACGGGGCGGACGCCGTGTGCTTCTTCCAGTGGCGGCAGTCGGCGGGAGGGGCCGAGAAGTACCACTCGGCGATGATCCCGCACGCCGGCACCGACAGCGAGGTCTTCCGCTCGGTCGCCGACCTCGGCGCGACCCTGGAGGCGCTCGCCCCGGTCGCCGGGACGCGCCGGCGCCCCGCCGCCGCGGCGATCGTGTTCGACTGGGACTCCTGGTGGGCGAGCGAGCTGGACTCCCACCCCTCGTCCCGGCTGCGCTACCGGCAGGAGGCGCTCGACTGGTACTCGGCGTTCGCCGCGGCCGGGGTGCGCGTGGACGTGATCGGCTCGGCCGGCCCGTTCACCGGCTACGACCTGCTGGTGGCGCCGATCCTGCACGTCGTGCCGCGGGAGCTGGCCGGCCGGCTGGAGGCGTACGTGGCGGGCGGCGGCCATCTCGTCACCACCTACTTCTCCGGGATCGTGGACGAGGACGACCACGTGTGGCTGGGCGGCTACCCCGGCGCGCTGCGCGACCTGCTGGGCATCCGGATCGAGGAGTTCGGCCCGCTGCTCGACGACGAGCGGGTGGACCTCGACCTCGGCGTCTCCGGCACGCTGTGGAGCGACCGGATCGACGTCACCGACTCCGGGGTCAAGGTCGTGGCCGCCTACACCTCCGGCGACCACGCGGGCCGGCCGGCGGTCACGACCCGTCCCGTGGGCACCGGGTCGGCCTCGTACGTCTCGACCCGGCTCGGGCCCGAGGGCCTGGCCCCGGTGCTGGCGCACCTGCTCGCGACCAGCGGGGTGCGCTCCGAGCTGCCGGCCGCCGTGGCCGGAGCGGTGGAGCTGGCGGTGCGCACCGACGGCGAGGCCGACTACTGGTTCCTCGTCAACCGCACCGACCGCGCCGTCGCGGTGGACGGCGTCGCGGGCGAGGTGCTCCGGGGGCCGTGCCTGGCGGCCGACCTCACCCTGGGGCCGCGCGAGGTGTGCGTGCTGCGCCGCCCGCACGGAGGCGCCTGACCAGCCGGGTCAGGCGCCGATCCGGCGGCGCACGAACGCCGAGAGCTGGTCGACCGCGACGACGAGCGCCATCACCACCATGAGGTGGGTGACCATCTCGTCGAACCGGAAGAGCTTGATCGACTGGTTGACGAGGAAGCCGATGCCGCCCGCGCCGACGAGTCCGAGCACCAGGGACGAGCGCACGTTGACGTCGAACCGGTAGAGCAGCAGGCCCACGAACTGCGGCACCACCGCCGGGAGCACGGCGTGCAGGGCGACCTGGAGCCCGGAGGCGCCGTTGGTGCGCAGGGCGTCGCGCGGACCGAGGTCGATCTCCTCCATCGCCTCCGCCCACAGCTTGCCCATCACCCCCGTGTTGTGGAAGATCAGCGCGAGCACGCCGGCGAACGGGCCCAGCCCCACGGCGGTGACGAACACCAGCGCGAAGACGACGTCGGGCACCGCCCGCAGGAACGACAGGATCGACCGTCCGGCCTGGTAGGCCCACCGGTCCGGCGTCGTCGTCCGCGCCGCGAGCAGCGCGAGCCCGAGCGCGAAGGGCACGGACAGCGTGGTGCCGAGCAGCCCGATGGCGAGCGTGACGAGGGCGGCGCGGATGCCGGGAGAGAGCACCCGCGACCACGACAGGTCCGGCGGGAGGGCCTGGCCGAGGAAGTCGGCCATTCCGCGCCAGCCCTCCACGAGCGCCGCCGGGGAGAACTCCGTGCCCTGCCAGGCCAGCACGTGCGCGGCCACCAGGACCGTGACGACGACGCCGGTCGCCGCTGACGGCCGGGGTCGCCGTGGCGGGGCGAGGGGGCGGCTCGGGGTGCGGACGTCCATGCTCAGCGGTGCTCCTGCTCGGCGGGTCGGCGGTCGGCGGCGTAGAGGGCCGCCAGGTCCGCTTCGGTGAGGGCCCCGGCGGGGGCGTCGACGGCGACCCGCCCGTCCAGCAGGCCGACGACGCGGTCGGCGTGCCGGCGGGCGAGGGAAGGCTGGTGGAGCACGGCGGCGACGGCGAGCCTCTGCTCACGGGCGAGTTCGGCCAGCAGGCCGACCACCTGGTCGGCGGCCACCGGGTCGAGGGCGGACACCGGCTCGTCCGCGAGGACGATGCTCGCCCGCTGGCACAGGGCGCGGGCGATCGCGACCCGTTGCTGCTGCCCGCCGGACAGGCGCCCGGCGGGTTCGGCCGCGCGGGCGGCCAGGCCGACCCGGTCCAGACAGGCCATGGCCTCCTCCCGCAGCTCGCGGGGGAACAGCAGCGGCGTGAGCGAGTGGCGCAACGGCAGCCGGCCGAGCGCCCCGGCGCAGACGTTGTCGAGCACGCTGCGGCGGCGCACGAGGTGGACCTGCTGGAAGACCATGGCGGTCCGCCGGCGCAGCCGTGCCGACTCGGCGTCCCGCGCCGCGCCGGCCTCGCGGCCGTGGATGTGGATCATGCCGCCGTCGGGCGTCTCCAGCCCGACGACGCAGCGCAGCGCGGTGGACTTGCCGCAGCCGTTGGCGCCGAGCAGCGCCAGGAACTCCCCGGACCGGAGCCGCAGGTCCAGCCCGTCCAGCACCGTCCGGCCGGCGAACGACTTGCGCAGCCCCCGGACCGCGAGCGCGACGCCCGCCCCGTCCATGGAGGGGGCGGCGGGCGGTTCCACGTGCCGGACCTCCCCGGTGGGCGTCATCGTCAGACGTCCTTCTCGGTCAGGCCGAGCGCGGTGGCGAGGTCGAACAGCGGCTTGTAGGTCTCCGTGGTCACGGCGACCAGCGGACCGGGCGGATCGACGTCGAGGAAGGCGCCGACCTTGGCGACGTCGGCGGCGTCCAGGTCGAGCAGCGCCTTGGTGACCGCTTCGCGGAAGCGCGGGTCGAGCTTGCCGTGCACGGTGATCGGGTCGTTCGGGACCGGCTCGGATCTCCAGATCTGGCGGTACTTGGAGGCGTCGAAGGTGCCGGCGGCCCGCGCGGTCGCGAGCTGCTGGCTGTTGATCTCGGCGGCGTCGGCCTTGCCGTTGACCAGGGCGAGCAGCGCCTCGGGATGCCCGCCCGCGTAGTCGATCCGCACGCTGGACTCGGCGAGGCCCGCGGTCTTGAGCGCGTAGCGGGGCAGGGCGTCGCCGGAGGCCGAGCCGGGGCTGGACAGCGCGAGGGACTTCCCGGCGAGGTCCTTGACCGAGGTGATCGGCGACGTCGCCGGCACCCAGATGCCGCCGGTGTAGCTGGTCAGGGCGCCCTTCGCGTCGGCGAACGAGGCGACGGCCCGCGCGTCGGCCATCCGGCTGGCGAACACGTAGCCGAGCGGCCCGAACTGGGCCAGTTCGAGCTGGCCGTTGCGCATCGCGAGCACCTCGGCCGCGTAGTCGTCCACGATCTTCAGCTCCACCGGGCAGTCGAGCTTGCGCTGCAACGCGGCGGCGAGGACGTCGTAGGCGGGCTTGAGCTTGGCCGGGTCCTCGTACGGCTCGATGCCGAAACGGACCCTGCCGCCGGGACAGGTCGCACCGGCCGCGCCGGACGCTCCGGCGCCGCCGCAGCCGGACAGGAGCACGAGCAGGGCCGAGGCCGCCGCCACGGCGGCCGGAAGACGTCGTGTACGCATGGGGTTCTCTCTTCCTGAGGGTCGTGGTCGCGGGCCGGGGTCAGGCCAGCAGGTCGTCGAGGACCTCGGGGGCCAGGCCGAGCGCGGTGGTCATCCCGATGCCGGAGGTGACGGAGACCACCCGGACGCCGGACATGGGCGTGGCGACCAGGAACGGCCGCCCGGCCGAGGCGTACACGCCGCGCCAGCGCTCGCGCACGGTCAGGCGGTCGACGCCGAGCAGGCGTCCGGTCTCGGCGAGGACGTGCCGGTCGAGCTCGTCGGCGTTGAACGGGTCGAGGGTGGCGGCGTAGGCGTGGGTGTCGCCGATGACCAGATCGCCGTCCGGGCGCTGGGTGAACATCAGGTTCAGCCCGGCGGCGAGCAGGGCCGGGTGGTCCGCCTCCAGCCGCGCGCGCAGCGCCGGCAGGGTGGGGCAGGCGGCGAAGCCGTCGTAGCGCAGGAGCGAGAAGCCGGTGAGCACCGCGGGGTCCACCGCGCGGCCGTGCGGGTCGCCGACGCGCAGCATGTGCAGGGCGCAGCGGCGCACCGCGGCCTGTTCCGCCAGCTCCGGGAAGTGGCGGTCCACGTCGTGTCCCACGGCCATCACCACCCGCCCGGCCCGGATCGGTCCCCGGCTGGTGCGCACCAGCTCCGGCTCGACGGTGTGCGCCATGGTGCCCCAGTGGAACCGGACGCCCCGGGTCGCCAGCCAGCCGGCGATCGCGTGGGCGGCCTCGCGAGGGTCGACGCGCACGTCCATCGGCAGCCAGGCGCCGCCGGTCACGCCCGGCCCGGTGGGCACTCTGGCGGCCACCTCGGCCGGGTCCAGCAGCACCACCTGGTCGCCGCGGGCGGCGTGGAACTCCTCCAGCACCGCGTACTCGTCCTCGGCCCGCGCGACGACGACGGTGCCACCGTCGCGCAGCCAGAACCCGGCCTCCTTGGCCAGGCGCAGCCAGGCGGTCCGGGCGGCCGTGGCGTAGCGGAGGGCGTCGCCGTCCTGGACCGTGAAGCAGCCGTGCCCGAAGTTGCGCACCGAGGCGCCGGTGGCCCGTTCGTCGCGTTCGACGACGGCGACGGACAAGCCGCGGCGCACCGCGTCCACGGCGTGGGCGAGACCCACGATGCCCGCGCCGACGATGACGAGGTCGGCGGAGTCGAGTGTCTGGGTCCGCGGCGGATGACTTGTCATGACAAGTAAGGTGCTCAGCGCCGCCGCCCGCCGTCAAGAGCGCCGGGCCATCTGTCACCTCCTGTTCGTCGGAACTTCATTTCCGCAGCTCAGTTAGCTATTTCAGGACATCACCACTTCCGGCCCGCGCTCGTGCTCCTGTATTGTCAAGCGGCATGGACGCACCCCTGCACGAGCGCATCGCCGCCGACCTGCGCCGCCGCATCGTCTCCGGCGAGCTGCCGGTGGGCGCGGCCGTGCCCTCCGAGTCGCAGTTGTGCGAGCAGTGGGGCGCCTCCCGCGGACCGGTCCGCCAGGCACTCGCCGCGCTGCGCGCCGAGGGGCTGGTCGGCGGCGGTCGCGGCAAGCCTCCGGTGGTGCGCAGCCAGGCGATGTCCCAGCCCTTCGAGACGTTCCTGTCGTTCTCCCGATGGGCCAGGGGGGTCGGCCGGACGCCCGGCCAGCGCACCCTGGAGATCGCCCGGCGGCCGGCGTCGCCGGAGGCCGCCGACGCGCTGGGCCTGGACGAGGGGGAACCGGTCGTCCAGCTCCTGCGGCTGCGGCTGCTGGACGGGCTGCCCACGATGATCGAGCGCACCACGTTCGTCTGGCCCGTCGGCCGGCTGCTCTTCGACCACGACTGCGACTCCGGGTCGGTCTTCGCCTTCCTGAGCGGCCAGGGCGTGGACCTCAGCGTGGCCCGCCACGTCATCGACGCCATCACCGCCGACGACACCGACGCCGCACTCCTGCAGATCTCCCCCGGAGCGCCCCTGCTGCGCGAGCGCCGCCGCACCCTCTCCTCCGCCGGCGAGCCCGTCGAGTACTCCGACGACCGCTACCGGCCCGACCTCGTCTCCTTCACCATCGAGAACTCCCAGCAGGCCCATCCGGCGCTCCTGCGCAGCTCCAACGCGCAGGAGCCGGCCCACCCGCGGAGCGACGACCCGCATCCGCCGGCACCGGCCGGCTGAGCGGCCCCACCCGACACCCCTGAGGACACATGTCATGATCGAACTGGCGGTTCTGGACATCGCCGGCACCACCGTCCAGGAGCACGGCGCCGTCTACATCGCGCTGGAGGAGGCCGTGCGCGCCGCGGGCGGCCACCCGACCCCCGCGGACATCCGGCGCTGGATGGGAGCCGACAAGCGCGAGGCCATCACCGCGCTGCTCACCGGGGAGACGGGCGGCCCGCCCGAAGGGGGCACCGTCGACGCGGTCTTCGCCGACTTCCGTGACCGCCTGGACGCCGCGTACGCCGACCGGCCGCCGGCCCCTCTGCCCGGTGTCCCCGAGGCCCTCGCCGCGTTGCGCGCCGCCGGTGTCAAGGTGGCCCTCACCACCGGCTTCGACCGGGGCGTGACCGACGCGCTGCTGGCCCGGATCGGCTGGGGGGACGGGTTCCTCGACGCGGTCGTGTGCGTGGACGACGTCGCCGCCGGGCGCCCGGCGCCGTACATGATCTTCCGGGCGATGGAGGCGACCGGCGTCCGTGACGTCAGCCGGGTGCTCACGGCGGGCGACACGGTCCGCGACCTCGAAGCCGGCTCCAACGCGGGCGCGGGCATCGTGGTCGGGGTGCTCACCGGCGGGCTGGACGCCGCCGCCCTCGGCGCGGCCCGCCACACCCACCTGCTGCCCGGCGTGGCCGACATCCCGGGCCTGCTCTCCCTCGCCTGAGAAGCGCCGAGGCCCGGCCGGATCACCATGACCGGCCGGGCCTGCGCCGTCACGGCGGGCGTGCGGGCTACTGCATGCTGAAACCCTGCTCCTGGCCGTACTTGACGGTGGCGTCCTGCCACGCCTTCAGGCCGTCCTGCAGCGTGGTGCCGCTGATGTACGCCTTGCCGACGGTGTCGTTGAAGACGCTGTTGGCGTAGACCTGGTACGGCAGGTAGGACCAGCCGCCGACGACCTGGCCCGCCGACTCGGCGAGCACCTGGTTGACCTGCTGGTCGCCGAAGTACGGGAACTTCTTGTCCTTGAACTCCGGCGAGCCGAGCTGCGCGGTGGTCGCGGGGAACGCGCCGCCGTCCACGCGGGTCCGCACGCCCTCGTCCACGTTGGCGTACTTGAGGAAGGCGTAGGCGAGCTTCTTGTTGGCGGCGCCCTCGGGGATGGTCAGCGAGCTGCCGCCGTTCTCGGAGCTGGCCTTGCCGCCGCTCTCCCACTGCGGCATGGGGGCGACCCGCCACTTGCCGGCCCCGGCCTTGACGCCGGTCTCCAGGTTGGCCGGCATCCACGCGCCGATCACGAGCGTGGCGATGGTGCCGTCGCCGAGCCCCTTGTACCAGGCGTCGCTCCACGAGGCGATCGGCGCGACGAGCTTGCCGCTGACGAGCTGCTGCCAGGCCGCGGTGTACTTCTGCGTGCCCGCGTCACTGAAGTCGACGCCGACCTTGGTGCCGTCCACCTTGTACGGCTTGCCGCCGGCCTGCCAGATCATGCTGGTGGTGAAGCCGGCGTCGCCGACGTCGTTGGTGATGTACGCCTTCGGGTCGGCCTCGTGCAGCTTCTTGGCCGCCGCGATGTACTCCTCCCAGGTCTTCGGCACCTCGATCTTGTGCTTGTCGAAGACGTCCTTGTTGTAGAACAGCGCCATCGGGCCGGAGTCCATGGGCAGGCCGTAGATGCCGCTGCCGGAGTGCACGGAGTTCCACGGGCCGGGGGTGAAGGTGCCGTCGAGCTTGTCCGCGCCGAAGGCCGTCAGGTCGGTGACCGCCTTGCCGAGCGCGAACTGCGGCAGGGCGTAGTACTCGATCTGGGCGACGTCGGGCAGGCCAGAGCCGGCCTTGACCGCGTTCTGCAGGGCCGTGTACTGGTCGTTGCCGGTGCCGGCGTTGACCAGGTTGACCTTGACCTTGGGGTACTTCGTCTGGAAGTCGGCGACCACCTGCTTCAGTGTGGGCTCCCACGCCCAGACCGTGATGCTGCCGCCGGCGTCGAGCGCGGCCTGGAGGTCGTCGGCCGACGCGCTCCGGGTGGCGGCGGCGGTCCCGGATCCGGTGTCGCCGGAGGAGCCGCAGGCGGTGGCGAGCAGCGACACCGACAGTGCGGCGCCCAGCAGCAGGGCGTGGCGGCGGGTTGTCGTCATGGATGTCCCTTTCATGGGTGAGCCAGGTCGGTGGGGGCTAGCCCTTGACGCTTCCGGCGGCCAGTCCCGACTGCCAGTACCGCTGGAGCAGCAGGAACGCCGCGATCAGCGGGACGATGGTGAGCAGCGATCCGGTGATCACGAGGTTGAAGATGACCTCGCCGCCGGCGGTGGTCGCCTGGGCGTTCCAGCTGTTGAGGCCGAGCGTGAGCGGGTACCAGGCCGGGTCCTTCAGCATGATCAACGGAAGGAAGTAGTTGTTCCAGGTCGCGACCACGGTGAACAGCAGGACCGTGACGATCCCGGGCGCCAGCAGCGGCAGGCTGATGCGGAAGAACGTCTGGAACTCGCGGGCGCCGTCCACGCGCGCCGATTCGAGAATCTCGTCGGGGACGGCGTCGGAGGCGAACGTCCACATGAGGTAGAGGCCGAACGGCGAGATGAGCGACGGGATGATGATCGCCCACGGCGTGTTCGTGAGGCCCATGGTGGAGAACATGAGGAACGTCGGGACGGCCAGCGCCGTGCCCGGCACCGCGACCGCGCCGATGACGACCGCGAACACGGCCTTCTTGCCGGGGAAGTCGAACTTCGCCAGCCCGTAGCCCGCGATCGTCGCCAGCAGCGTCGCGCCGCCCGCGCCGACGACCACGTACAGCAGGGTGTTGAGCAGCCAGCGGGTGAAGATGCCCCCGCCGTAGGTGAAGGTGCCGGCGATGTTGCCGAACAGCGCGAAGTCGCCGTCGAACCACAGGCCGAACGAGCCGAGCAGGCCCTCCTGGGTCTTGGTGGCGTTGATCACCAGCCAGGCCAGCGGGAGGAGGGTGTAGACCAGCATGATCGTGGTCAGGGCGGTCAGCGTGACGCTGCGCCGGCCCCGCCGCGCGCGGCGCCGGATCACCAGCGGGCCGGCGGCGGCCCGGCCGCGAGCCCGGCGGCTCGGGGCGCCGGTCTCGCGGGTGGTGGCGGAGGTGGTGGCGGTCATGGTCAGGCCCCCTTGCGCATGCCGCGGAGCTGGACGACGTAGGCGATGACCATGGTGATCACGCCCATGACGATGGCGACGGTCGCCGAGTAGTCGAACTGCTGGCCGCGGAAGGACAGCGAGTAGGCGTAGTAGTTCGGCGTGAAGTACGTCGTGATCGCGTTCGGCGCGAGGTCCCGGAGGATGGCGGGCTCGTTGAAGAGCTGGAAGCTGCCGATGATCGAGAAGATCGTGGCGATCAGCAGCGCCCCGCGCAGGGCGGGCAGCTTGATCGCCCAGACGATGCGGAGCTGGCCGGCGCCGTCCATCTCCGCCGCCTCGTACAGCGACGGGTTCACCACCCGCAGGGCGGAGTACAGGATCAGCATGTTGTAGCCGACGAACTCCCAGGTCACGATGTTGCCGATCGAGGCGAGGATCAGGTCGGACGACAGCGGGTCGGGCAGCGACACCCCGAGCAGGTCGTTGAGGTTGCCGATGAGGCCGAACCGGGTGCCGTACATGAAGCCCCACATCAGCGCCGCGACCACGGCGGGCACGGCGTAGGGCAGGAAGACCGCGATGCGGAAGAAGCTCGCCCCGTACAGCCGGCCGCTGTCGATGGCCAGGGCCACGAGCAGCGCCAGGAACAGCATGATCGGCACCTGCACCACCAGGAACAGCGCCACCCTGCCGAAGGCGGACCAGAACTGCGGGTCGCCCAGCGCCTTGACGTAGTTGCCGGCGCCGACGAACGTGGTGCCGCCGATGAGCTGGGTGCGGAACAGGCTCAGGTAGACCGAGTACGCGATCGGCGCCAGGAAGACGAGCGCGAACACCGCCATGAACGGTCCCACGAACCGCCAGCCCGTCCACGACCGCCGCCGCCCCGGGGACGCCGTCCTCCTCGCGCTCGGCGCGCCGGCCTGGGGTGTTGCGACCACCGGTTCCTCCTCCCTGCCGGGATGCCCGACCTCGGGATCATGTTTACGTAAACATTACTCGGAGACGAAACCCCCGGCGTGGCCGGCCGGGGGTTGTCGGAGAAGATCGAGCAGGGGATGTTTACGTAAACGTCCGTGCGGTATCGTGGCACCGCCCACACGGGCCGTCAAGGTTTCCCGGACGTTAACGGCCGTACGGGAGGTCACGACTTCGTACGAGGTCGCGTCCTCGCCCGGCGACGAAGGGGCGGGCAGCATGGAAGCAGTGAACCGGGGCGACCGGGAGCAGACGGGCACCCCGACCAACGGGGACGTCCGCCGGGACGACCGGGGACAGGCGGGCACCCCTGTCGGCGGGAACGCCCAACGGGGCGACCGGGAGCACCCGGGCAGCCCGATCAGCGGGAGCGCCCAGCGCGGCGGGTCCGACATCCCGGGCGGGCGGCGCAAGCAGCGCGTGTCCATGGCCGACGTCGCCAAGCTGGCGGGCGTGTCGTCGCAGACCGTGTCGCGGGTCTCGAACGGCCACCCCGGCGTCATCGACTCGACCCGCGAACAGGTGCTCGCCGCCATGCGCGAGCTCGGCTACCGGCCCAACAGCGCCGCCCGCGCGCTGCGGTACGGCCAGTTCAACACCATCGGCGTCATCCTGTTCAGCCTGGCCTCCACCGGCAACAGCCGCACGGTGGAGGCGATCGCCACCCACGCCGCCGCCGAGGGGTACGCCATCACGCTCATCCCCATCGACGTGCCGACCCAGGACAACGTGCTCGGGGCGTTCACCCGGATGGGCGAGCTGGCCGTGGACGCGGTCATCGCGATCATCGAGATCTACCTGCTCGACACGGTCAGCGTGACGCTGCCGCCCGGGGTGCACGTCGTGGTCGTGGACTCCGACGCCGGCGACCGCTACAGCGTCGTCGACACCAACCAGGCCGACGGCGCCCGCCAGGCCGTGCGCCACCTGCTCGACCTGGGGCACCGCACCGTGTGGCACGTGACCGGGCCGCGCACCTCGTACGCCGCCCAGAGCCGCGCCCGGGCCTGGCGCGCCACGCTGGAGGAGGCCGGGCGGCCGGTGCCGCCGGCCCTGCCCGGCGACTGGTCGGCCGAGTCCGGCTACGCCGCCGGCCTGGCGCTGGCCGGGGAGCCCGGCTGCACGGCGGTGTTCGCGGCCAACGACCAGATGGCGCTCGGGCTGCTGCGCGCGCTTCACGAGCGCGGCCGCACCGTGCCGGGCGAGGTCAGCGTGGTCGGCTTCGACGACATCCCCGACTCGGCGTACTTCGTGCCGCCGCTGACCACCGTGCACCAGGACTTCGCCGAGGTGGGCCGGAGGTGCGTGCGGCAGGTGCTGGCCCAGATCCGCGACGGGAAGTCGTCGCCGCCGGGCACGGACCTCGTCCCGACGAGCCTGATGGTGCGCCGGAGCACGGCACCCCCGCCGGCGTCCGCTCCCGCGCCCTGAGGTCCGCTCCCACGTCACCGGCCCATCAGGCGGGCGAGGAGACGCGCGCCGTGAGGGTCGAGCCGGTGCGGGTCTTGGTGACCTTGAGCTGGGCCGGGATGCGGCTGCGCAGCTCGGCGACGTGGCTGATGATGCCCACCGCGCGCCCCCCGTCGCGCAGCCCGTCGAGGATGTCGAGCACCCCGTCCAGCGTGTCCTCGTCCAGCGTGCCGAACCCCTCGTCCACGAACAGCGTGCCGATCTCCGCCCCGCCCGCCTCGGCCGTGACCACGTCGGCCAGCCCGAGCGCCAGCGCGAGCGAGGTGATGAAGCTCTCGCCGCCGGACAGCGTGGCCGGGTCGCGGTCCACGCCCGTCCACCCGTCGGACACCCTCAACCCCAGCCCGCCGCCCGAACGCCCCCGCGCGCCGGCCGTCTTGCGCAGGTCGTGCTGGAGGAGGTAGCGGCCGGCCGACATGTGGTCGAGCCGTTCGTTGGCGGCGTCGACCACCTGCCTGAGCCGCTCCCCCAGCACGAACGACGACAGGCTCATGCTCCACTGGTTGTCGCCGGAGGTGCCGCTGGCCAGGGCGGCCAGCCGCTCGGCCAGCCGGTGCCGTTCGGCGGCCGGACGCCACCGGTCGATGCCCGCCTTCAGCTCCGCGATGAGCTCGCGCAGCCGCCGCTCCCTGGCCTGCGCCCGGTCGCGGGCCGACGCGAGGGCGGTGTGGGCGCGCTCGGCCTCCTCGCGCTCGGCCGCCAGCGTCTCCAGGTCGGGAACGGGCTCGGCCGCGGCGGCCACCAGTTCGGGGTCGGCGAGGGTCGCGGTGACCGCCGCGTACTCGTCGTCCAGCCGCCGCAGCGCCTCCGCCCTGTGTTCCTGCTCGGCCGGCGTACGGGCCGCGCCGGCCGCCTCGGCCGTGTCGCCGAACCCGGCCTCGGCCGCCGCCCGCTCCGCGGCGCGCGCCGCGTCGTCGCGTTCCCGCTCGGCGGTGGCGGCCCGCCGCGTCGCCTCCAGCGCCTCGCGGAGCAGTCCGGCCTCGTCGTTCAGCCGGGACAGACGCGCGGTGAGGGTCGCGTCGCCGCCGCGCGCGCTGTCGAGGCGTGCGGTCAGGCGCGTCGCGTCGCCGCTCAGCTCTTCCTGCCGGGTACGGCCCGCGGCCAGGCGCGCGGTGACCCGGCGGGCCCGCTCCTCCAGCTCCAGCCGCTCGCGCGCCAGCCTCGCCGCCTCGGCCGCCAGTGAGGGCTCCCACCCCGCCGAGACCCTCAACCGCCGCACCGCCTCCTCGGCCTCGGCGAGCGCGGCAACCCCGACCTCCGACGGCAGCTCCCGGCCCTCCGGCAGCGGCTCGCCGCCCCCTTCCGAGAACGCGCCGCCATGCGGAGGCGCCGCACCGTGCGACGACCCGGCGTCCTGTGACAGCGCGCCTCTTGGCGAGAACGCACCCTCATGTGGAGACCCGCCGCCATGCCATGAGGCACCCTCTTGTGAGAGCGCGCCGTCTTCTCGGAACGCGGTCTCTTGTGAGGGCGCGCCGCCCTCCGAGAACGCGGCCTCTTGTGAGGGCGCGCCGCCTCCCGAGAGCACACCCCCACGCGAAGACGCCCCAGCATGCGAAGAGGTGTCCTCTCGTGGCGACGGCGCGTCCGCGTCCCGAGGCGCGCCGGGCTCGAAGAGGGCGGCGTCGGGCGTCTGCTCCGGGCGTGCCTCGGACATCCCCTCAGGAACGGCCGGGCGGAAGGGGGCGAGGACGGGCAGGTCGCTCTGGAGGAGGCGGGCGGCCAGGCGGGTGCGCTCGGCGCGCAGCCGGCTCTGGTGGGCGCGGCGCGCGGCCAGCGCCTCGCCCAGCTCCCGGGACCGCTCCCGCACCCGGTCGCGTTCCGCCTCGATCCGCTCGTACGCGGCGGCCAGTCCCGGCTCACGGGCGGCGAGCGCCTCCAGGCGCGCCACCTCCCGCTCCGCCTCATGGACGGCCGACTCGGCGGCGTCGAGGTCCAGCCCGCGTGTGGCCTCCGCCGCGTCGGCGTGACGGGACTGGAGCGTGGCCAGCGCGCGTTCGGCCGCCTCGCGTTCGGCGAGGGCGCGTTCGTGGGCGCTCTCGGCGGCACGTTCGTCGTCGGGTGACGGGGCGCTGGGCGCGGGTGAGGCGGGCGCGGGGTGGTGGTCGGAGCCGCACACCGCGCAGGGACGGCCCTCGGTCAGGTCGCGGGCCAGCTCGGCGGCCATGCCGTCGATGCGGGCCTGGCGGATGTCGAGCCAGCGTTCGCGCAGTTCCTGGGCCCTGTCCACGAGCGCCTGGCGGGTGGCGGCGGCCGTCTCGATCTCGGACGCGAGCGCGTCGCGGCGCCGCACCGTGTCGCGGGACGCCCTCGCGGCGTCCAGCGCGGCGCTCGCGGCCGGGATCGCCGCCGCCTCCGCGCGGGTCGCGGTCAGCCGCTCGTGGGCCTGGGCGAGCCGTGCGGGCAGCTCGTCCTCGGCGGCGGCGACCTCGGCCTCCTGCCGCTCCAGCCGGATGATCTCGTCGCCCACCCGGACGAGGTCGCGGTCGGCGCCGATGAGCTCGGCGGCGCAGGCGCGCACGGCTTCGGCGGCCGGGATGCGGGCGGCGTCCACGCGCGCGGAGGCGAGCCTGCGCTCGGCCTCCTCCACGAGGGCGGGCAGTGTCGCCAGCCGGGCCGTCGTGGTTTCCTCCTCGGTGACGAGCTGGGTGAGCTCGCCCTCGACGCGCGCCAGGTCGCGGCGGACGACGAGGAGCCGCGCCTCTTCGGTGAGGAGCTCGGACAGGCGGGCGATCTCCGCCTGCCGCTCCCGTTCGAGCGCGGCCAGCCGCTCCGGCTCCACCATGCCGGGAGAGGCGCCCTCCCCCGTACGGGCGGCGGAGGACGTGGCGGGTGCGGGGGACGTGGCGGGTGCGGGGGACGTGGCGGGTGCGGGGGACGTGGCGGGTGCGGGGCGCAGGAGAGGGCGGGCGCGGGCCAGGGCGTCGGCGGCGAGGGCGTGGGCCTTGGCGGCGGCCTCGGCGCGCTGGCGGGCGGCCATGATGAGCGGCATGACCCGGTCCGCGCGCAGCGCGTCGTCCAGGATCGCCTGGAGTTCGGCGCGCTCGTCGGCGCGCTCGTCGAGGGTGCGGCGCATCGTCAGCGCCTCGGCGTGGCGGCGCTGGCGGGCGGCGAGGGCCGTGGCCTGCTCGTAGCGGGTGCGGGCCGCTCGGAGCGCGCGTTCGGCCTCGGTGTGGCCGCCGCTGGTGCGGGACGCGACGGCGCGGGCCGCGTCGAGCAGCGCACCCGCCCAGGCCAGCGGGTCGCTCTCGGGTGTCGGCGGGGATGCGGCCGGGGTCGCGCCGGTCGCCTCCCCGCGCTTGACCGCGTCGGCCTCGACCCGGCCGCCTCGGGTCCTCCCGGCCTCGAAGGCGGGCGTCGCCGGGGAGAGGGCGGGGGTCCTCGGGGAGGGGACGTTGATCCGGGAGCCGGTCGGGTCTCCCGGGCTGTCGAGGCCACCCGCTGAGGCGGCGCTCGGGTCGCCGGAGACACCCGACAGGTCGCCCGCGCTGCTCGCGTCACCCGCCGAGGCGCTCAGGTCGCCGGAGCCACCCGCCAAGGCGCTCAGGTCGCCGGAGCCACCCGCCAAGGCGCTCGGGTCGCCGGAGCCGTCCGGGAAGGTGGCGTCAGGTGCGGGGGCTCCGCCGGGGATCGCGGCCGTCGGCAGGTCCGGGCCCGCGGCCTCCTGGAGGCGCTGGATCGCGTAGTCGACCTGCTGCCGCAGCTCCACCTGCTCCCGCCAGGTCTGCTTGCGGTGCTCGGCCAGCCACGACTCCGCCTGCGTGAACACCTTGACCGTGAACAGCCGCTCCAGCAGCCGGCGCCGGTCGTCGCCGTCGGCGCGCAGGAAGCGGGCGAAGTCGCCCTGGGGCAGCATGGCGACCTGGCAGAACTGGTCGGCGTTCATGCCGAGCAGCCCCCCGATGAGGTCGCCGGCCTCGTCGGAGCGGGTGGTGAGCCCCTGCCAGCCACCCCCGGCGCGCTCCTCCACCACCACCTTGGCCTTCTCCTCGGTGACGCCCGTGCCGCGCAGCTTGGGGCGCTGCCAGACCGGCGAGCGGCGCACGCGCAGCCGGCGGCCCCGGATCGTGACCTCCAGCGTGACCGACGGGCCCGTGCCGGGCGGCGCGTGGTCGCAGCGCAGGGCGCGGGCGCTGTTGCGCTGGCCGGGCACCTGGCCGTACAGGGCGAAGCAGAGCGCGTCGAGGATGGTGGTCTTGCCCGCGCCGGTGGGGCCGTGCACGAGGAACAGGCCCGCCTCGGCGAGCGCGTCGAAGTCGACCGTCTCCGTGCCCGGGAACGAGCCGAAGGCGGTCAGGGAGAGCAGGTGCGGGCGCATCTACGCCATCGCCTCCTTCATCCGCGACGCCTCGATGGCCTGTCTCAGCAGCTCCTCCTCGTCGGCGCCGGCGGGCTCGCCGCGTACCTCGCGGACGAAGTCGAGCGCCACCTCCGCCTCGGGGCGGCCGCTGAGCCGCGCGGGCGCGGCGGCGGGCGCCGCGCCGACCGGGTCGAAGGACAGGGCGAGCGTGTGGGGGAAGCGGGCGCGCAGCCGGTCCATGGCGGACTTGGGCCGTATCGGGTCGGTGAGGGTGACCTGCAGCCAGTGGTCCTCGTGGACGGCGTACGACGGGGCGGTGAGCAGGTCGTCGATGAGGCCGCGCAGGCGGGCCACCGGCCGGGGCACGGGCGCCGGCGCGAACTCGACGGAGTCGACGGCCCCCGAGGCCCCGATCGTCACCAGCCACGACCCCTTGACGTGGCCGGCCTCGGAGAAGGAGTAGGCCAGCGGCGAGCCGGAGTAGCGGACGGTCTCGGACATGCGCTGGCGGCCGTGCAGGTGGCCGAGCGCGACGTAGCTGACCCCGTCGAAGGCGGTGAGCGGCACGTGGGCGACGCCGCCGACGGTGATGTCGCGCTCGCTGTCGCTCGCCTCTCCCCCGGTGACGAACGCGTGGGCGAGCACGACCGAGGCGCGGCGGCGGGCCGCGTCGGCGCGCACGCGCTCCATCGCGTACGTCAGCGCCGCCGTGTGGCTGCGCTCGTCCAGCTCCCAGGGGGCGCGGACCAGCTCGGGCTCCAGGTAGGGGATGCCGTAGAAGGCCACGTCGCCGACGAGCACCGGCTCCCAGGCGCGGGCGGGGTCGGTGCGCAGGTGGACGCCGGAGGCGTCGAACAGCGACGCGCCGAACCCGAGGCGCCGCGCCGAGTCGTGGTTGCCGCTGATGAGGACCACGCGCGCGCCCGCGGACCGCAGGCGGGCCAGCGCCTCGTTGCACAGGGAGACCGCGTCGACCGGGGGCAGCGCCCGGTCGTAGACGTCGCCGGACACCGCCACCACCTCGACCCGCTCGGCGCGCACGGTCTCGACCAGGTGGTCCACGAACGCCGCCTGCCCCTCCAGCAGGCTCTCCCGGTGGAACGAGCGCCCGAGGTGCCAGTCGGAGGTGTGCAGGATGCGCATGTCGCAGGAAGCTAACAGCTCTCACCGACAAATGTGGCCTCATGCGCCACACAACCCGGGAGTAGGCTGGATGATCAGCGGGCAAACCAACGCACATGGGGAGGCCGATGGGCGCGGGCCGTGGCACCTTGAGCGTCGCCGCCGGTCTGGTGCTGGTGGCTCTGGCCTGCGTCGGCTACGTCCTGCCGCCCGCGTTCGATCCCCCGCCGCTCCAGGCCGACCACACGTTCCAGGCGATCCCGGCGCAGCCGCGCGCCGAGCTGCGTCCCGTGGCGCAGACCGCGCGCTTCGCCGAGCAGAGCGTGACGGTCGCGGCCGAGGGCCAGACCCTGGAGGGCACCGTGCGGGCGCCGCTGACGCCGGGGCGGCATCCGGCGCTGGTGTTCGTGTCGGGGTCGGGCAACGGGTCGCGGACGGAGTTCACCCCGCAGGCGGAGTTCCTGGCCCGGGCGGGCGTGGTGACGCTGGCCTACGACAAGCGCACGGTCGGCTACAACTTCCGCGACCGCGACTTCGGCCTGCTGGCCGACGACACGCTGCGCATGGTGGGGCTGCTGGCGAAGCGGCCGGACGTGGACCCGTCGCGGATCGGGCTGTGGGGCGTGAGCGAGGGCGGCTGGGTGGTGCCGATCGCGGCGGCGAAGAGCCCGTCGGTGGGGTTCGCGGTGCTGGTGTCCTCGCCGAACGTCTCCCCGCTGCGGCAGGTGGCGTGGGCGCTGAACGAGCAGCTCCTGCGCCTGCGCGCGCCGATCGGGGTGCGCGACCTGCTGACGCGCGCCATGGGCGGGGTGGGCTTCGACTTCCTGCGCTACGACGCGATGCCGGCGCTGCGCCGGGTCAGGCAGCCGGTGCTGGCCTTCTACGGCACGCAGGACCCGTCGATCCCGTTCGTGGAGTCGACGCGGGCGCTGACCACGGCGCTGTCGGAGTCGGGCAACGACCGGTACACGATCCGCTTCATGGCCGGCGGCGACCACGCGATGCGGATCAACGGCGGCGACTTCACCTCCGGCTACCTGGACACGCTCGCCAACTGGATCATCGGCCTGCCGGGCACGGCGGTCCCGCCGGTGCACCTGGCGGGCGCGACGCCGGTCCAGCGCTTCGAGGCGGCGGACGTGCCGGCGGCGCCGTGGTACGCGGGCGGCGCGATGCTCGGGCTGACGCTGTGCCTGACCGCGGTCGGCTACGTGGCCGGCCCGGTCGCCGTCATGCTCGTGCGGCTGCGCGGCGGGCCGCTCGTGCTGGGCGAGACCGACGCGCGGCTGTGGCCGCCGATCAGGCGGCGGCTGAGCAGGATGGCGTGGACGGGGCTGGGGATGCTGGCCTCGGTGGTGCTGTTCATCACGGTGCTGGTGCTGTTCGCGGTCAACCAGGCCGGGGCGTGGCCGGCGGTGCTGGCCGGCTGGGTCATCGTGCGGGTGCTGGCCGCGCTGATGCTCGTGCAGGAGGTGACCGCGGTCGCGGCGGTGGTGTCCGCGCTGCGCGAGGGGATGCGGCCGAGCCGCTGGCAGCACGTGGCGATGGCCGGTGTGCTGGGCGGCACGGGGCTGCTGCTGGTGGCGGCCGCCTATTACGGCCTGTTCGCGTTCCCCTGGTAGACGTCCGAGCTCTGGTCGGCGTCCGGGCTCTGGTCGGCGTCCGGGCCCTGGTCGGCGTCCGGGAGGTCCGCGGTGACGTACGCGTCCATCCAGCGGTCGATCTCGGCGAACACGCGCCTGCGCACCGGCTCGGCCGACAGCACCAGGTCGTGGACGCCGTCGGGCACGCGCACGCACGTGACGTGCGGGCCCACGCAGGTGGACCAGCGGGCGATGTGCTCGGGGTCGAGGACGACGTCGGCCGACCTGGCCTCGGGGACGAAGTCGCGCACCCGCAGCCCCCGGGACGAGGCGAGCACGAGCACGGGCACGTCCACGGCGAGCCCGGCGTGCAGGCGGCGCTGGGCGCGGCGGATCGCGGCCAGCCACATGGCGTGCACGGCGAAGCCGCCGAGCGGCTTCAGCTCCAGGTCGTAGTCCCACTCGCCGCCCTCGGAGCGGTGCAGGGTGCGGCCGTACACGGTGCTGGGGGGCAGCGGCAGCGCCCTGCTGGTGTACGAGAGCGGCGTCTTGAGCAGGTCGGCGGCCACGCGGAGCGGGGTGGGCACGTTGAGGTCGAAGAACGGGCTGTTGAGGACGAGCCCGCGCACGAGACCGCGGCCGCGGACCCGGTCGGCCCACAGCGACGCGACGAGCCCGCCGGTGGAGTGGGCGTTGATCGTCACCTCGTCGTGGTCGCGGCCGATGAGGCGGACGGCCTCGTCGATCTCGGGGAAGTACTCGGTGACGCTCCTGACCAGGCCCCTGGTCTGGTGGGGCAGCAGGGAGCGGCCGTACTTGCGCAGGTCGAGGGCGTAGAAGTCGATGCCGCGGCCGATGTAGTGCTCGGCCAGGTGGTCCTGGAAGAAGTAGTCGGTGAACCCGTGCAGGTAGAGCACCGCCCGCCGGGAGCCCGTGCGCCGGGAGACGAGCGTGGCGACGACCTCGCCCTCGAAGTCGGGCTTCATCGGCAGAACGGTGATCTCGTACATAAGAGACACCATAGGGTTTCGCCGCATTGGTGGGCATCCCGGGCGGACCCTCCGGTCCTGGCGAAGATGGGGACGCGGGACCCGGCGGGGCGCTTCAATATCCGGCAGAGCGGTCATCCGCGTCAGGCGGGCCGCCGCGCGGCCGAGCCCGACGGCGAATCGGCTGTTGATGTTCACTCCGGCATAACGAGAGATTTCGCATTGGACGCGTAGGCTGCCGCCTCGATTCGGCCTACGAAGTGGTTCACGGGGAACGGGGATGGCGTGGGGCAGGCAACGAAACCGGTGAGCGCCAGGGGTGTCCTCGGCTGGCTCGCGCTGTCGGCGCTCGCGCCCGGCGCGGCGCACCTGCGGGCCGGGTGGCGCAGGACCGGGCTCGTGCTGCTCAGCCTGTACGTGGCGCTGCTGCTGGGGCTCCTCGCCCTGGTGCTGACCACCGACAACCTCCTCGGCAACGTGGTCGCCGAGGACTCCTGGCTCGTGTCGATCACCTCCGCCGCGGCGGTGCTGGGCGTGGCCTGGTTCGCCCTGATCGTCCACTCGTTCGTCGTGCTGCGGCCCGGCGGCCTCCCCCAGGCCGGGCAGATCCTCACCGGCACGCTCGCGGGGCTGATGGCGGTGCTGGTGGTGCTCCCGTTCGGGCTGACCGCGCAGTACGTGTGGACCTCACGGCAGGCCATCGACGGCATCTTCACCGCGCCCGAGACCCCGCAGCCCGTGGCGCAGGGGTCGTCCCGGCCGCAGGACCCGTGGGCGGGCCGCGAGCGGGTCAACATCCTGCTGCTCGGCGGCGACGCCGACGACAACCGGATCGGCGTGCGCACCGACAGCATGAACGTGGCCAGCGTCGATGTGAAGACCGGCAACACCGTGCTCATCAGCCTGCCCCGCAACCTGGAGGACGTCCGGTTCCGGCCCGGCACGCCGATGGCCCAGCACTTCCCGGACGGCTTCCGGCTGCCGCCCGACCCCGGCGGCGGGCGCAGCGACCTGCTCAACAGCGTGTGGGAGTACGCCGACGCCCACCCCGAGATCTTCGGCGGGAAGCAGCACCAGGGCCCCGGGGTGCTGATGGACACCATCGGCTACACCCTCGGCCTCAAGATCGACTGGTACGCGCTGGTCAACATGTGGGGCTTCGCCCGGCTGATCGACGCGATCGGCGGCGTGCGGATCCACGTCGAGCAGGACGTGGTGTTCGGCAAGTACAACGAGGGCCTGGTCAAGGCGGGCACGCGGAGGCTGAAGGGCGCCGACGCCATGTGGTACGCCCGCTCGCGCACCTACAGCGACGACTTCACCCGGATGCGCCGCCAGCGCTGCGTGATCGGGGCGCTGCTGGACCAGGCCGACCCGGCGACCGTGCTGATCCGCTTCCGCCGCATCGCGCTGGCCACCAAGGAGCTGATCCGCACCGACATCCCGCGGCCGATGCTCAAGGACCTGGTGCCGCTGGCGCTGAAGGTCAAGGGCGCGAAGGTGACGAGCGTCCAGTTCGTGCCCCCGCTGATCAACACCGGCTACCCCGACTGGGAGAAGATCCGCCAGGTCACCCGCGACGCGATCCACGCGTCCACGCGGAGCGTCCCGGCCGGCGCGGTCGCGAGCGCCACGCTCGCGCCGACCGCCTCCGCCACGGCGGCCACGCCTCAGGCGACCCCGTCGGCGGAGACGGGCGCACCTGAGGCGACGCCGTCGGCCGAGACGGGCACGCCGGGGCCGCGCAGGACCCCGAAGGCCAAGACGTCCGACACCCCGGCCAAGTCGCTCACCGAGGGCTGCGGAGGGGCGTGACGATCCGTCCCACCGGGACGCCGCCGCCCAGCACGTCCACGCGTTCGAACTCCTCGGCGCCCGACACGTCCACCCCCATGCGGCGCAGGACGGCCAGGGCGACGGCCGTGGTGGCGCGCGGGCTGCCGTCGATGACCTTCACGGCCACCGCGTGCCCGGAGCCGAGCGCCACGACCAGCACGCCCTCGGCGCCGCCCTTGACCAGGGCGCCGGGCAGGGCGCGCATCAGCTCGGTGTTCTGGTGCCCGGTGCCGCCGACGTACTCGGGATGGGTGCGCATGGCGTCGGCGACCTGGCGCGGCCCGCTGCCCGGCGCGGCCGTCACGAGGGCGCGCACGGCCCGCGCGAGGCCGGTCAGCGACAGCCCGAACAGCGGCGCGCCGCAGCCGTCCACGGCCACGTGCGCGGCCTTCTCCCCCGCCAGCTCCTCGGTGACCGAGCGGACCCGCTGCTGGAGCGGGTGGTCGGCGGACAGGTACGTCGGCACGTCCCAGTCGTTGGCGACCGCGGCGGCCAGCATGGCGGCGTGCTTGCCGGAGCAGTTCATGCGCTCGCGGGTGGGGCCGAGGCCCTGCCGGACGAGCGCGTGCGCGGTGGCCTGGTCCTCCGGCCAGGAGGGCGGGCAGGCCAGGGCGTCGAAGCCGAGGCCGTAGTCGGCCAGGATCTCGCCCGCCACGCGTACGTGGAAGTCCTCGCCGGTGTGGCTGCCCGCGGCGATGGCCAGGCGCGGGCCGGCCAGCGCGGCGCCGGCCGTGAGGCAGGCCAGCGCCTGGAACGGCTTGGTGGAGGAGCGGGGCAGCACCGGGGCGTCCACGGGGCCGAGCGTGACCTCGGCGTGCCCCGACGGGTCCAGGCCGACGGCGCTGCCGTAGTGGACGCTCTCGGTGAAGCCGGAGCGCACGACCTCGGCGAGGACGGCGTGGCTCGACGTGGTGGGGTCAGGCACGGGTGGTTCTCCTCCTGAGGACGGCGCGCCGGCGGGCCTCCAGCGTGCGGGCGAGCTTGGACAGCGACATGTTGACCACCAGGTAGACCAGGGCCACCACGATGTAGGTCTGGATGAGCAGGCCGTTGTAGTTGGCCAGCACCTTGGAGCTGTAGAGCAGCTCGGTGTAGCTGACGACGAAGCCGAGCGAGGTGTCCTTGAGCAGGCCCACCGACTGGCTGACGATCGAGGGCAGCACCCGCCGGGCCGCCTGGGGCAGCACGATGAGGCGCATGGTGCGCCCCGGGGTCAGCCCGACGGCCAGGCCGGCCTCGCTCTGGCCGCGCTCGACGGACAGGATGCCGGCGCGGAAGATCTCGGCGAACGACGCCGCGTGCGACACGCTCAGCGGCACGACCAGCTTCCAGAACAGCGGCAGGTCGAGGCCGTACCGGGGCAGCGCGAACAGCACCACGTACACCAGCAGCAGCGCCGGGACCGTCCGCACCACCTCGACGTAGCCGGCGGCGGGCACGCGCGCCCACCGTCGCGGCGACAGGCGCCCGAGCCCCAGTGCCAGGCCGAACGCCATGGCGAGTGCCGCGGACACCACCGCGGCCAGCGCGGTCGAGCCGAGGCCGGTCAGCAGGTAGCGCCACATGGGCCAGGTCGCGTACGGCTGCCAGCGGGCGGCGTCGAGCTGGCCGTTGGCGGCGAACTGCCGCACGGCGAGCACGGCGAGCGCCACGGTGGCCAGCGCGCCGAGCACGGTGGCGACGCGCATGCGCCGCCGGGCGCGCGGCCCCGGCTCGTCGAAGAGCATGGTGCTCATCTGAGGATCACCAGCTTCTTCTCCAGGCGGCCGGTCACGAAGCCGGCGCAGGCGGCGAGCAGCGCGTACGCGAGCCCGGCGCCGACGAAGATGGGGATGGGCTGCGCCTCGACCAGGTTCACCCGGTTGGCGGCGGCGGTGAGGTCGATGACGCCGACCGCGCCGGCCAGGGCGGTGTTCATGGTCAGGGCGATGAAGATGTTGCCGAGCGGCTGGACGACCGTGCGCAGCGCCTGCGGCAGGATCACGTGCCGCAGCGACTGGGTGAAGGTCAGCCCGATGGCCCGCGCCGCCTCGCCCTGCCCCTTGGAGACGGCGTTGACGCCGGAGCGCAGCGCCTCGCCGATGTAGGCGGCCTCGTACACCGCGATGACCACGATCGCCGTCACGAGCAGGTCGGCCTGGATGCCGATCTCGGGCAGGCCGAAGACCGCGAGGACGAGCAGCACCAGCAGCGGCAGGTTCTGGAACGTCTCCACGTACGCGGTGCCGATGGCGCGCAGCACGCGTACGGGGCTCACGCGCAGGGCGGTGACGACCACGCCCAGCACCGCCGCGCCGAGGAAGGACGCGGCGGTGAGCTGGAGCGTGACGACCAGGCCCTGCCAGAGCTCGGGCAGGTGGTCGAGGATGACGGACATCAGGATCCCGGGACGGAGCCGATCTTGGGCGGCTGGGGCGCGTCGCCGGTGACGACGGTGCCGATGGAGTTCTTCCAGATGCCCTGCCAGACGCCGTTGCCCTGGATCTTGCCGAGCCAGTCGTTGACGAACGTCTTCATCTGGTCGTCGCCGTGCTTGAGCCCGATGCCGTACGGGTCGACGGTGAAGGGCTTGGTGACGATCTGGAGGGAGGGGTCCTTCTTGGCGTCGGCGATGAGCAGGGTCTCGTCCTGGACGTAGGCGACGCCGCGGTCCTGCTTGAGGGCCTGCACGCACTCGGGGTCGCTGCCGAAGGTGATGATCTCGGCCTGGGGGGCGAGCTTCTTGATCGCGGGGATGGCCGGGGTGTTGGCGCCCGCGAGCACCTTCTTGCCGTTCAGGTCCTCCGGCTTGGTGATGCCGGACGTGCCCTTCTTCACGGCGATCGTCAGGCCCGAGGTGTAGTACGGGCCGGCGAACGCGACCTGCTTGGCGCGCTCCTCGGTGATCGTGTACGTCTGGAAGACGACGTCCACGGTGCCGTTGGCCAGCAGCGCCTCCCGGGTCTCCGACGCCGAGTTGACGATCTTGACCTTCGGCTCGCCGAGGATGTACTTCGCCAGCGCCTTGCCCAGGTCCGCGTCGAAGCCCTCGACCTGTCCCGTGGCGGGGTTCTGCTGGGACAGGAGCGGGGCGTCGAGCGAACCGCCCACGAGGAGCTCGCCGCGCTTCTTGATCTTCTCCATGGTCGAGCCGGGGAGGATCGCGGCCGCCTCGGCGACGGGGGCGTTCGCCAGCACGTCGGTCGCGGCCTTCGACTCGCCGGGCACGGCGGGCACGGCGGTGTTGCTCGTCTCGCCGCAGGCCGTCAGGCCTAACACGGAGACGGCCAGCACAGCGAGCATCTTCTTCATGAGCGTCCACTTCCTTCGATGTCGAAGATAAAGGGGACCGTAATGGTGGATTTCGTACGAAGTCAACACGTTGCTGGCGGAAGTAGATCGATGGTATGCATCTCCCATGAAGCAGCGGCTGCCCGTACAGGGGGCTCAGGGGGACCTGTTACGGCTCGTCGCCACCGGCGCGGCCGAGTCTCGCGCCGGCCTGGCCCGGATGTCGGGCCTCGCGGCGTCCAGCGTGTCGCTGCGCGTGGAGGAGCTCATCGAAGCCGGACTGCTGGTCGAGGAGGGCTCCGGCACCTCGCGCGGCGGACGCAGGCCGCGCCGCCTGTGCCTGTCGCCGACGGCCGGCGTGCTCGCGGTCGCCGACCTCGGCGCCCACCACGCCCGGCTCGGGCTGCTCGACCTCAGCGGCGCCCCGCTGGTCGTCGAGGAGGTCCCGTGCGAGATCACCGAGGGGCCGGAGGCGACGCTCGACCTGCTGGCGGACGCGTTCGACCGGCTGCTGGCCGAGCGGGTGCCGCCGTCGGTGCCGCTGCGCGGCGTCGGGACCGGCGTGCCCGGCCCCGTGGACCCGGCGACGTTACGCGTGGTGACGCCCTCGCGCATGCCCGGCTGGAACGACTTCCCCGTCGCCGACCACCTGCGCGCCCGCTACGACCTGCCCGTCCTGGTCGAGAACGACGCCAACCTCATGGCCGCCGGCGAGGCCCGCTCCTGGCCGGGCCGCGAGAACCTCATGGTGCTCAAGGTGGGCACCGGCATAGGGTGCGGCGCCATCGTCGACGGCCGCCTGCACCGCGGCCGGGGCGCGGCCGGCGACATCAGCCACGTGCGGGTCAGCTCCGACTCCTCCGTGATCTGCGCCTGCGGCCACCACGACTGCCTGGAGGCGTACGCCAGCGGCGCCGCCCTCATCGCCGCGCTGGCCGACGCGGGCGTCGCGGTGCGGCACACCTCCGACGTCGTCGACCTGGTCAACGACGCCGTGCCGGAGGCGACCAGCATGGTCCGCACCGCCGGGCGCCGCATCGGCGAGGTGCTCACCGTGCTCGTGAACTTCTTCAACCCCGACGTGGTGGCCGTCGGCGGCAGCCTCTCGGCGGCCGAACCGCTCATCACCTCGATCCGGGCCGCGGTCTACGAGCGGTGCCTGCCGCTGGCCACGCGCGACCTGGAGATCGCGCCGGCGCGGGCCGGCCGGGACGCCGCCCTGCTGGGAGCGGGCTCCCTGCTGCTGGACGCCGTCCTCGCCTAGCTCGTGAGGCGGTGGAAGGTGGCGCGCCAGCGGCGGCGGCCCGGCTCGCGCAGGTCCTCGATCTCGCCCACCCCGAGCCCGCCGACCGCGAACGCCGTGACCTCCGCCCGGGTCAGCGGCCACGGGGGCGCCCCCGCGGGATCGCCCTCGTCCCGGCCGGAGGCGATGACCAGCAGCGTGCCGCCGGGCCGGACGAAGGAGGCGATCCGTTCGATGGCGTCCTGGTGCAGCGGCTCGGGCAGCGCCTGCACCGTCATGATCTCCACGACCAGGTCGAACGCGCGGCGCCACCCGGCGGGCGGGTCGAACAGGTCGGCGACCTGGTAGGAGACGGCCGTGCCGGGGAAGCGCTCCTGGGCCAGGCGCACGGCGGACTCGCTGACGTCGAACGCCGTCGTGGCGTAGCCGAGGGCGGCCACGTGCTCGGCGTCGTCCCCCAGCCCGGCGCCCACGACCAGCGCCTTCGGCGAGTCGCGCCGCTCGGGCTCATGCCCCTCCGTCCAGGCGACGAGCAACGGGTGCGGGCCGCCGGAGTCCCAGGGGACGACCGCCTCGCCCGCCGCCGACCCGGCGTACAGGCGCTCGAACCACCCGGTCGCGTCGCCACCGGCCAGCGACTCCGCGGCGAGGCGGCGGGCGTCCTCGTCGGGGTCATGTCGGGCCATGTCGCCCCCTTCGCGAAGCTCTGCGGCGATCTTCCCGGCCAGTTGTACCACGTCCACCTTGTCCCCTTCGGGGCCGGTCAGGAGTCGCTGCCGTACGGGGTCGTGGTGGACGTACCCCTGACGGCGCAGACCGACCTGGAGAAGGGGGAGCAGGACGCAGACGGCTCGGGTGGGGTGGGGGCACACGGTCTTGGCGTGCCACCAGTCAAGCTCCTTGAGACGGCCGTCGTCGGCGGCGAGGCGGACCAGGTCGGTGATCTTGTGGGAGCCGCCGAGGACGGCGCGGGCGGCGGCGCGTAGCTGTTCGAGCTGGTCCTCGTGGTGCAAGAGCCACTGCTCGGCTGTGGTTTCCGCCAGGGGGAGGCTCCGGCGCGCCGTGTTCCGGTCGTTGGTGTAGTAACGCAGCAGGACCCGGCCGAGTCTGTGCTCCACCTTCGCGGGCAGGTCGGTCAGCGCCGGATCGGTGACAGGGTCCACGGGTCTGCCCGGCTTCCAGCCGAACTCCTCGGTGAGCCTCCGCTCGTGCGCGTCGATCTCTTCGATCCAGTACGAGTCCACGTTCGGGGCGATCCGCGCCAGCAGGTCGTCCTCGGCGAGCAACCGGCCGAAGGAGCGGTAGACGTCGGTGAAGTAGGTCGGGAACGGCATCGTGTGCACATGACGCCGGAGGTGCCAGACGAAGGCATGGATGATCAGGTTCTCGCGCCACGTCGCACGCTCGAGGATCTGCGCGCCGCCCACCATCTCCCCGGTGTCCTCCCACAGGTCACGCCGCATTCTGTAGGCGTGCGCGCGTAGCCAGGGCCGCCACCGGAACCGCTCACCTCTCGCCGCCCGCTCGAGGTCCTCGGAGTTCAGGCCGAGGACCGACATGAGGCGTCTCGGCACCCTGTGGGACAGGATGAGCTCGCGCACGAGGATGACGCGCAGCTCCTCCTTGCTGAGGCCGAGCAGCAAGGGCACACCGAGCTTGACCACACCCCCGTGGAACCTCCGGATCACGATCACCTTCGGCCACGCGCTGAGGCGGATGACCGGGAGCGGCCGGTCCCAGCCCACCAGCTCCGCCGCTTCCGCCACCAGAGCCCGCAGCCCGTCGGGGTCCGCGGTCCGCGGTCTCGGGTTGCGCCAGCGGAAGCGCGTCGGGCGGTTGTGAACGGCGTACGCCAGGACCGCCCAGCACATCACCAGTAGCGCCAGCAGCTTGACGACGTTCGTGAACACGACGATCCCGCCGGACTGCTCCTCACCGACGCCCCAGGGCTGAAGCGTGCGAGCGAGCAGCCACACGGCTCCCCCACCGGCCGCCGCCACCAGTATGACGCCCAGCGCGTATCTCACCCATGACGGCAGCAGGCTCGATGGCTCGAGAAGCAACCTCACCCACAGCACCCGCCACCACGTGAGCCCCGGCACGTCCTCCACCGCCCCGCCCCCTCCCTCGCCACCCGTAGGCGATCAAGGTAGAGGGACCGGATCACACCAGGGTCACGCCCGGGCGTGGTCCTTGGCCAGGCGTCGCACGCGGGCCTCGTCGATCGTGTGCCCCAGGCCCGGCTGCGTCAGCGGCACCGCCACCACGCCCGCGTTGGCCCCCACGATGGGCGTGACGATCTGGTTGGCGCGCGGCGGCTGGGTGACGTCGCACGGCAGCGTGCAGCCCGGCAGGCTGGCCACCGCCACCGTGGCCGCGCGGGCCAGGCCCGCGCCCTGTCCGCCGGCGCACTGGATGTCCCAGCCGGCCGCCGCGGCGCGGTCGTGGGCGCGGCGCGCCTCGGTGAGGGACGGGAACGCCGTGGGGCGCAGCAGCAGCACGCGGGCCGCCCGCAGCGTCAGGTAGTCGTCCAGGTCGGAGGTCGAGCGCACCTCGACGGCGACCGCGGCCGACACCTGGTCCTGCAGCGAGGCGTGGCGGTAGGGGTCGTCCACGGCGAACGGGCGCTCGATGACCTCGATGCCGTAGGAGTCGAGCGCCACGAGCTGGCCCTCGTCGGTGTAGGAGCCGCCGCCGTCCACGGCGAGCGTCAGCGCGGGATACGCCTGGCGCACCGCCCGGACCGGCTCGACGTCCCAGCCGGGGCGTACGTCGAGCGTGACGTGGCCGTATCCGGCGCAGACCTGCTGGTTGACGCGGGCGACGAGGTTCTCGGCCGAGGTGTCGGGCGTGAGGCGGACCGTGGCCATGAGCGAGGTGCGGTCGCCGCCGATCGCGTGGGCGAGGGGGACGCCGCGCATGCGGGTCCACAGGTCCCAGCAGGCCATGTCGACCGCCGGGTCGCTGGCGGGGAGCGTGTCGGGGTGCTCCCAGTCGACGCCGATCAGCAGCGCGCCGAGCGTCTCCTCCAGCCGGGAGAACGTCTTCGGGTGGGGGGCGAGTGCCTCGCCCCATCCCGTCATGCCGGCGTAGTCCGTGAGCTTCACGAGCAGGCTCTCGGACCGTCTGCCGAACGGCAGGACGATCCGGTAGACCTCCGCCTCCCGCACTCGCGGCATGTGCCCCCCTTTATGACGCGGCTCCCTCCAGTGTGCCCGCCCCGGCGGACTGGGCAAAACGGGGCGCCACGACGACCGCGAGCACGGCCAGCGCGAACGTGAACGCCAGCCCGACCAGATACGACTCGCCCGACGCCGTGAACAGGGCTCCGGCGCCGGCCACGGCCACGACCGTGAAGACGGACTCGCCGACGCCCACCGCGGCGGTGTTCCCGCCCTCCTCGCCCGGCCGGGACATCTCCAGCACCATGACCGAGACCGTCGGGTGCAGGACGCCGATGCCGAGGCCGGCGATCGCCATGGCGACGTGGGCCACCACGAGCGGCGCGGAGTCGACGAGGACCAGCGAGACGAGCGCGATGCCCACGGCGATCAGGGCGGCGCCGCCGCGGACCGCGGCCACGTTGCCGATGACGCCGCGGCCCTTGATCCAGGAGCCGGTGGACCAGCCGAGCGCGCCGATCGTCAGCACGATGCCGGCGCCCGTCGGGGACAGGCCGCGCTCGCTCCTCAGCATGAGCGGGATGAGCACCTCGGTGGCCATGAGCGCGCCGTACGCGAGGCCGCGCAGCACCGGCGCGGTGGGCAGGCCGCGGGCGACGCGCAGGGAGCCGGGCAGCAGGAGCCTGGGCAGGCCGACGGCCAGCAGGACGACGCCGGCGGCGAGCAGGGGCAGACCGGCGAGCTTGAGCGCGCTGCCGTACTGGATGAGGGCGGCGGCGACGGCGGTCAGCGTGGCCCAGACCAGCTTGCCGCCGAGGCGCGCGGGAGGCGCGCCCTCCTGGTCGCCGACGCCGCCGCGGGCCGCGTCGGCGCGGTCGGCGATGCCCCGCCAGAGCAG
The DNA here is from genome assembly GCF_024172185.1 of Nonomuraea roseoviolacea subsp. carminata. Taxonomy (GTDB): domain Bacteria; phylum Actinomycetota; class Actinomycetes; order Streptosporangiales; family Streptosporangiaceae; genus Nonomuraea; species Nonomuraea roseoviolacea. The sequence continues at coordinate 6,847,991 of NZ_JAMZEC010000001.1, read as the reverse complement.
CAGCGCGGACGGGACCACGATCAGCGACACGCCGAGGAAGATCCACCGCCAGTCGGCGTTCTCCACGACGAACCCGGCGATGGCCGGTCCCACCATGGACGGCACCACCCACGCGGCCGAGAACAACCCGAACACCTTGGGGTGCATCGCCGGCGGGTAGAGCCGGGCCACCAGCACGTACAGCGAGACCTGGACGAGACCGCCCCCGAGTCCCTGCACGAACCGGCCGGCGACCAGCACCTCCATCGTGGGCGCGAGCCCGGCCACCAGCAGCCCGGCCACGAAGCTCGCCACACCCGCCGACAGCGGCGCGACGGGGCCGCGCACGTCGCTCCACCTCCCGCCGAGCACGGTCGCGATCACACTGGCCGCCAGGGTGGCGCTGAACGCCAGGTTGTACAGGGGCATGCCGCCGAGTTCGCGGGCCACGACGGGCATGGCCGTGGCCACCGCCATGGCCTCGAACGCCACCAGCATGACCAGGGCGACCAGGCCCACGCTGAGCGTCCGGTAACTGGCGGAGACCACGCCGGGGACGGGGGGAGCTTCAAGAGTCGTTGTCATACCGGCACGCTAGGGTTCCGGCCGTCGCGGCACATCGGGCCCGGGTCCTAGGCAATTCGGCCTAAGGACCCAGGACCCGAAAGCCCTCAGGCGCCCGGCTTGTCCCCGCCGGCCGGCATGCGCGCCACGAGGCCGTCGAACAGCAGGTCCAGGCCGTACCGGAAGCGGGCCTCGCCGCCGTCGGCGACCAGTGCGCGCGCGTTCGCGCTGAGGTGCGGGAACCGGTCGGGCGGCAGGGACGTGAAGTACTCCTCGATCTGCGCGACGTACATGTGGAAGTACTCGGTGAGCTTGGTGTGGCCCAGCGCCTTCATGCGCGGGTAGTGCAACGAGCCCTCGAAGGCGTCCGCGCAGACGTAGAGGACGATCCGGTCGAAGGCCAGCGAGGCGTCGCGCGGCGGCATCCCGGCGTCGATGAGCAGGCCGAACATGAACTCGGACAGCCGGATCGCGTTCGGGCCGGTGGGGATGCTGGCCAGCGCCGCGCGGGCGACGTCGGCGTGGCCGACGATGACGCGGTGCAGCTCCAGCGCGCACTGGCGCAGCAGCGTCTGCCACCGGGACGGGTCGTACTCCGGCAGCCGGACCTCGCCGAGCACCCGGTCGTAGATCAGCTCCAGCAGCTCCTCCTTGGCCGAGACGTGCGCGTACAGCGAGGCGGGGCCGGTGCCGAGCTCCTGAGCGACCCGCCGCATGCTGAGCGCGTCGAGTCCTTCGGCGTCGAGGACCCGCAGGCCGGTCTCGACGATCAGGTCGCGGCTGAGCTGGGGTCTCGGCTGGGAGGGCTTGCGTGCCTTGCGCCAGGGCGGCAGGGGGACTTCCGGGAGGTCATCGTCACTGTTCGCGCTTCGCATACGAACACTGTACTTGACACGAACACCGTTCGCACATAAAACGGTGTTCGTTGACGAACGGCGTTCGTAGATCACGAACGATGTTTTCGAGGAGATTCCCCCATGACCGTCACCGCACCCGGCGCCGTCGCGGCGCCGCCCCTTCACCGCTGGCGCTGGCCGGCCCTCGGCGTCATCCTGGCCGCCGAGGTCATGGACATGCTCGACGCCCTCATCACCACCATCGCGGCCCCCACCATCCGCCAGGACCTCGGCGGCCAGGAGAGCCTGGTGCAGTGGCTCGGCGCCGGCTACACCCTCGCCATGGCCGTCGGCCTCATCACCGGAGGCCGGCTCGGCGATCTGCTGGGCCGCAAGCGGATGTTCCTGATCGGCGCGGCCGGGTTCACCGTCATGTCACTGCTGTGCGGCCTGGCCGGCAATCCCGAGCTGCTCATCGCCGGCCGGGCGTTGCAGGGCCTGTTCGGGGCGGTCATGCTCCCGCAGGGCCTCGGAATGATCAAGGAGATGTTCCCGCCGGAGGAGATGGGCAAGGCGTTCGGCGCGTTCGGCCCCGTCATGACGCTCGGGTCGGTCGGCGGGCCGATCCTCGGCGGATGGCTGGTCGACGCCGACCTGTTCGGCGCGGGCTGGCGGATGATCTTCCTGATCAACCTGCCGCTCGGGGTGGCGGCGGTGCTGGCCGGGCTGAAGTTCCTGCCGGAGATCCGGCTCTCCGACGCCACCAGGCTGGACCTGGTCGGCGTGCTGCTCGTGTCCGCGGCCGCGTTCCTGCTCGTCTACCCGCTCATCCAGGGCCCCGAGCTCGACTGGCCGGCCTGGGCGTTCGTCTCGATGGCCGGCTCCGTCGTGCTGTTCGCCCTGTTCGCCGGCTACGAGTCGCGCCGGGCCAGGAGCGGCAAGGACCCGCTGGTCACGCCCAGCCTGTTCCGCAAGCGGGCGTTCACCGGCGGGTTGGTCGCGGGGCTCGCGTTCTTCTCCGGCCTCATCGGCTTCAGCCTCGTCCTGTCCCTGTTCACGCAGGTCGGCCTGCACTACAGCCCGCTCAAGACCGGGCTCACGCTGCTGCCCCAGGCGCTCGGCTCCGTGGCCGGCTTCGGCCTGGCGATGTCGGGCCTGCAGGACAGGCTCGGTCGCGGCCTGCTACAGATCGGCGCCGTGGTCATGGCCGCCGGAGCGGCGGTGTTCGCGGTGACCGTCCACCTCACCGGCCTGGACGTCTCCCCCTGGCAGCTCGCCCCCGGCCTCGCGATCGCCGGCATCGGGATGGGCATGATCATGGCACCGTTCTTCGACATCGTGCTGGCCGGCGTCGACAACCACGAGTCCGGCTCCGCCTCCGGCACGCTCACGGCCGTGCAGCAGCTCGGGGCCGCGCTCGGCACCGCCGTCCTCGGGACGTTCTTCTTCCACCTGCTCAAGGCGCGGTGGAGCTTCGGCGCGGCGATGCAGGCCACCGTCTGGGTGGAGGTCGGGCTGCTCGGGCTCACGCTCGCGCTGTCGTTCCTCCTGCCGAAGCGGGCCCGCCCCGAGCAGGCGGGCCACTGACGGCCGCGCCCGTCACAAGGTGTGGCTCTCCACCCAGTGGCCCAGGTCGCGCCGCTCGATCGCGGCGGCCATCAGCTCGGGGAAGGCGTCGGGCGTGCACGCGAAGGCGGGCACGCCCAGCGCCGCGAGCGCGGCCGCGTTGTCGTGGTCGTAGGACGGGGCCCCCTCGTCGGACAGCGCCAGCAGGACGACCACCTGCACGCCCGCCTGGGTCATCGCGGCGACCCGGCGCAGCATCTCCTCCCGCGCCCCGCCCTCGTACAGGTCGCTGACCAGCACGAAGATCGAGTCGGCCGGCCGGGTGACGAGCCCCTGGGCGTACGCGACGGCCCGGTTGATGTCGGTGCCGCCGCCGAGCTGCGTGCCGAACAGCACCTCCACCGGATCGTCCAGCCGGTCGGTGAGGTCCACCACGGCCGTGTCGAACACCACCATCGACGTCCGCAGCGACCGCATCGACGCCAGCACCGCGCCGAACACCCCCGCGTACACCACCGAGGCCGCCATCGACCCGCTCTGGTCGACGCACAGCACCACCTCGCGCCGCACCGCCCGCTGCCTGCGGGCGTGCCCGACCAGCCGCGACGGGACGACAGTGCGGTGCTCGGGCAGGTAGTGCGACAGGTTCGCCCGGATCGTCCGGTCCCAGTCGATGTCGGCCGCCCGGCGCGGCCGATGGGTGCGGGCGGAGCGGTCGAGCGCCCCGGTGACGGCCGCCCTGGTCTTCTGGGCGAGCCGCCGTTCGAGCTCCCGCACCACCGTGCGCACCACGGCGCGGGCCGACTCGCGGGCCCGGTCGGGCATGACCCGGTTGAGCGCGAGCAGCGTGCCCACCAGGTGGACGTCGGGCTCGACCGCCTCCAGCATCTCCGGTTCGAGGAGGAGGCGGGTGAGGTCCAGCCGTTCGATGGCGTCCTTCTGCATCACCTGGACGACCGTGGACGGGAAGTACGTCCTGATGTCGCCCAGCCAGCGGGCCACGCGCGGCGCGGAGGCGCCGAGCCCGCCGTCGCGCTCGTAGACGGCGGACAGGGCGCCGTCCATCGCCGCGTCGGACCCGTCCAGCGCCACGCCGGTGCCGTCGGCCTCCCCGCCGCCCAGCACCATCCGCCACCTGCGCAGCCGCTCCTCCATGCCCTCACCCACCCGCGCTTCCCTCGCTCGTCTCCGCGGCTTCGGCCGTGTCCGCTCCCTCGCTCGTGTCCGCTGCGCGCTCGGCCGTGCCCGCGCCCTCGGCCGTGCCCGCGCGCTTGGCGTGGGCGCCGATGATGGCCAGCACCGTGGCGACCGCGGGGGCCGCGCGGCGCTCGTCCACGTCGCGCTCCGGCCGCCGCACGTGCCGCCCCGCCGAGCGCACCCGCTCGCCGATCGCCCGTCGCTCCGGCACGGCATAGCCGCCGAACGTGCGGCGCAGCAACGGCAGCACCTCCGTGAACTGCTCGCCGGACAGCCCGGTCAGCCAGCCGTCCACGAGCTCCAGCAGCCGGGCGTCGTGCACCAGCAGCAGGCCGCCGCCCGCCAGGAACCCCTCCACCCACGCCGCGGCCCTGGCCGGCGGCTGACCGCGGGACATCGCCCGGGACATGCGGTCGGCCGCGTCGCCCAGCTCGCCGGCGTCGAGCAGGATGCGGGTGAGCCGCCCCTCGATCAGCCCGTGCAGGCCGGGCCGCTCGCTGAGGTTCCGCAGCGCGCGCAGCCACCGCGCCCGCACGCCCCCGGCCGCGCCCTCCTCCGGAGAGGACGGCTCGCGCGCGGGCGGCGCGTCGAGGAGGGCGACCACCGCGTGAACCGCGTCGATGTGGCCGAGCAGGGTGGCCGCCGCCTCGTCGTCCAGCCCGGTCACCGCGGCCGGCAGCCCGACGCGGATCCGGTCCAGCATCGACCGGACGATCACCGCCAGCCCCTCGGCCGGGGTGCCCCGCACGTCGCCGTAGCGCTGCGCGCGGGCCATCGCGGGAAGGGCGGCCATGAGGCGGGTGACGTCGGTGTCGAGGGCGGCCCTGGCGGACAGGGCGGCCAGCACCTCCGGCAACGCGTCCGGCAGGTCGGCCAGCAGGCACTTCTCGACCAGGTCCGCCAGCTCGGCCAGCGACACCGCGGCCGCGGGGCCCCGCCCCGCCCCGGACGAGCCACCGCCGCCGGACGGCGCGCCTCCACCGCGCGGTGTGCCCCCGCCGGACGGGGTGCTCCCGCCGGACGGGGTGCTCCCGCCGGACGGGGTGCTCCTGCCGGACGGCGTACCACCGCCAGGCGGCGTACCACCGCCGCGCGGTGTGCCCCCGCCGGACGGTGTGCCGTCGCCCGTGGCCAGGTCGCGGGCGCGCTGGGTGGCGGCCTCGACCACCGTGACGCCGAGCGCCGCCCCCTCGATGAGCGTGAGGTCGAACTCGGGCCGCCACCGCAGCCGCCACGTCTCCTTGAACGTGCCCTTGCCCCGCGACTCCCCCGGCGTGCCCCAGCCGACGCCGAGCAGCCGCAGCCGGTGCAGCAGGTGGCTGCGTTCGAGGTCGAGCGGTTTGCGCAGGTCGAGGGTCACGTCGCGGTCGAGCGCCTCGGGCTTGAGCCGCAGCCGCCGCTGCTGGTCGCGCAGGTCGCGCTGGAGCGGCACCATGGGCGTGCGGTCGGTGACGTGGCCGAGGCGGTCGCCGACGACCATGCGCCGCTGGACGATCTCGACCGACGGCTCGTTCCCCTCGCACAGCACCGCCCGGACCGCCTCGGTGACCTCGCCCAGCCCGGCGAGGGGACGTCCGCGCAGGGTGGCGAGGCCCTGGGCGAGCCGCACCGCCTCGATCACGTGCGCGGACGACACCGCGAGGCCCTCGTCGCGCAGCACGCCCGCCGCCGCGCCCAGCCACCGCTCGACGGGCCGGTCGGGGGCGGCGAACAGGTGGTCGTACCAGCCGGGCGAGGCGACCCCCGCGCCGTAGCCGCTCCACCAGGCCAGCCGCCCGTACGTCCACGACACCCAGGTCAGCTCCGCCTTCACCTTGGGCAGGCCGCGCAGCAGCGCGTCGTCGGCGCGGGCCGCGGGCAGCGGCCCGGTCAGCGCGGGGACGTGCCAGGCGCCGCAGACGACCGCGATCCGCTCGTGCCCCTGCTTGCGGGCCGCGCGCAGGGTCCTGCGCATGTACGCCTCGCGCCGGGCCTCCCGGGCGTCGGGCGCGTAGCCCTGGCGCACGGCGGCCATGGCCTCGGCGATCACCTCGAACGGCGTGTCGCCGCGGTGCTCGACGACGTCCTCCCACCAGCGCTCGGGGTCGTCGTAGCCGGCGGCGGAGGCCAGCGCGGCGATGGGATCCAGCCGCACCTCCTCAGGCGCCGCCGCCTCCCCGTCGCCCTCCTGACCGCCGTCGCGCGGAGCGTGACCGCCGTCCCGCGAGGCCGGGTCGGCGAGGGTGTGCGCGGCGGGCAGGTCGCAGAAGCGCACGGGCACGCCGTGCTCCGCCCCGTACAGGATGGCCTGCCATTCGGGCGAGAACCGGGCGAACGGCCAGAACGCCGCGCTCGACGGCGCCCCGGGCACGTGCGCCAGCAACGCCACCGGCGGCTCCAGCTCGGGGGCGAGGGCCACGAGCGGGTCGGCCTCCGGCGGTCCCTCGACGAGGATCACGTCGGGCCGCAGCCGCCGCAGCTCCTCCCGCACGGCCCGCGCCGACCCGGGCCCGTGGTGGCGCACCCCCAGGACCGAGACAGTCATCGCATCTCCTCACAGATGGAAGCCTCATGGGCGGAGCCCCACCGGACGGACCCGCCGGACGGGCCGCGTAGGACGGGCCGCGCAGGCGGGCAGGATGAGCCGCGCCGGACGGGACGGGTCAGGAGACGTCGCGGCAGGCGCGGTAGAAGTCCTGCCAGCCCGGACGCTCACGGACGACCGTCTCCAGGTACTCCCGCCACGCCACCCGGTCCGACACCGGCTCCTGCACCACGGCCCCGACGATGCCCGCCGCCACGTCGGCCGGCCGCAGCACCCCGTCGCCGAAGTGGGCGGCCAGCGCGATCCCGCTGGTGAGCACCGAGATGGCCTCGGCCGTGGACAGCGTGCCGCTGGGCGACTTCACCCGGGTGCGGCCGTCCTCGGTCACCCCCGAGCGCAGCTCCCTGAACACCGTCACCACGCGCCGGATCTCCTCCAGCCCCGTGCCCGTGCCCGGCAGCTCCAGCGACCGGCCGAGCTGGTCGACGCGCCGCGCGACGATGTCCACCTCCTCCTCGGCCGTCGCCGGCACGGGCAGCACGACCGTGTTGAAGCGGCGGCGCAACGCGCTGGACAGGTCGTTGACGCCCTTGTCACGGTCGTTGGCCGTGGCGATGAGGTTGAAGCCGCGCCGCGCCTGCACCTCCCGGCCCAGCTCGGGGATGGGCAGCGTCTTCTCCGACAGGACGGTGATCAGCGCGTCCTGCACGTCGGACGGCATGCGGGTGAGCTCCTCGACCCGGGTCACGCGCCCCTCGGCCATGGCCCGCATCACCGGCGACGGGGTCAGCGCCTCGATCGACGGGCCCTCGGCCAGCAGCCGCGCGTAGTTCCAGCCGTACCGCACGGCCTCCTCGGCGGTGCCGGCGGTGCCCTGCACGAGCAGCGTCGAGTCGCCGCTGATCGCGGCGGCCAGGTGCTCCGACAGCCAGGTCTTGGCCGTGCCCGGCACGCCGAGCAGCAGGAGCGCGCGGTCGGTGGCGAGCGTGGCGACGGCCACCTCGACCACCCGGCGGGCGCCCACGTACTTCGGCGTGACGCGGTCGCCGTCGCCGAGGATGTAGGTGGTGACGGCCCACGGCGACAGCTTCCAGCCGGGCGGCCGGGGCCGGTCGTCCTCCTTGGCGAGCAGGTGCAGCTCCTCGGCGTACTGCTCCTCCGCGTGGGGACGCAGCACCTCGGCGTCGCTCCCCTGGCGGGGGCTGCTCACCGGGCTGAGGTCGTTCACGAGAGCTCCTCCATCATGTCGGCGCGGAACCGCAGCAGGGCGGCGACCTGCTGCACCGCCGGCTCGGTCGAGTAACGGGCGGCCGGCTCGGCCAGCACGGGGGCGACGCGCTCGCCGGCGAGCTTGACCAGCTCGCCGAGGTTCCAGGGCTGGGTGCCGGCCACCTTGACGATCTTGGCGAGGACGGCCGTGGCCAGCTCCTCGCGCCACTGCGGGGAGACGCCGCCCAACACCATGATCAACTGGCTGTCGAGATCGTGCTCCCGCACGAACGCCGCCGCGAGCACCTGCTGCTCCTCCGGCGGCAGCACGGTCAGCAGGTCGGCGATCGGGTCCCAGGCGAACATCGCCCGCGCCCACCGCGGGTCGCGCTGCAACAGGGCGGCCCGCACCCAGGCGGTCTTCACCTCGGCGTCCCAGTCGGGGATGCGCAGCGCCAGCAGCGGCGCCGGGTCGGGGCCCCAGATCTCCAGCGGGGCGCGGGCGATGACCTGCTGGAGCCACCAGGCCCGCTCGCCAATGCCGCGGGGCGGCTTGACCTTGACGCCGTCGCGCTCCATCGCCCGGTCGCACTCCCGGGGCGGCTCCACGCGCATGACGTCGGCGGCGATGGTGAAGCAGGCGCGGGCCCGCTCGGCCATCCGCCCGGACAGGCGGGAGCCGGGCAGCCGGGCCAGCAGGTTGGCGGCCTGCTGGCGGACCTCGCGGCGGCGGTCGTCCAGGGCGTTCTCCAGGAACGGCTCGTCGGCCATGGACAACCCGTCGGCCAGCACCGTCACGAACTCCGCCCGGTCGTCCGGCGTCTCGCTCGCCCACGTGCTCTCCAGCAGCAGCCGCGCCGCCCCGGGATCGCCGGCCCTGAGCCGCCGCAGGTAGGCGCGGCGGTCGGCGGGGCTGCCCAGCTCCCACGTCTCGCCGGTCGGCTCCTCCAGCAGGTACGCCCAGGAGGGGTTGAGCGCGGCCAGCCAGCGGCCGCGCCGCCCGGCGAGCACGCCGAGGTGGGCGCGCATGGAGTGGTCGCGGCGGCCGCGGTCGAGCAGCTCGGGCAGCACGTACGGGGGGACCCGGCGGCCGGTCGCCGCCGCGGCGGCCAGCCACTCGGGCAGCAGCCGCTCGTGCTCGCCGCCGAGGATCCGCGCCAGCCTCTCCGCGGCGCGACGGCCGACGGCCTCCTGCTCCTCCTCGTCCGCGATCCCCCCTTCCACGGACCCGGCCCGCACGGCCCGGCTCTCACCAGCGCCGCCCGACTCGGCCCCGCTCCCGGCAGCGCCAACCGGCGCTGTCCTGCTCTCCGTCGCGTCGCCCGTTGCCCTCCCGCCCTCCGTCGCGTCGCCCGTTGCCCTCCGGCCCTCCGCCGCGTCGCCCGCCTCCGCCCGGCCCTCCGCCGCGTCGCCCGCCTCCGCCCGGCCCTCAGCGGTGTCGCTCGACTCCGGCTCGGGCAGCTCGGAGGCGTCGGGGCCGGGCGCTCCGGGGCGCCCGCCGTCGGCGGGCGGCGGAGCGAGGCGGCGGCCGGCCCGGCGGCGGGCGACCTCCACGGCCGCGTCGGCCAGCAGGTCTCCGTTGTACGGCCGGCGGTCCGTGCCGACCAGGGCCGTGGAGGCGAGATCGTCCCAGCTCACAGGATCACCACCGTGCCGTCGTCGGCCCACGTGGTCAGGGGCCGCAGGCCGTGGGGCGTCCACTCGGCGGCGACCGTGACCGGCCGCCCGCCGGAGACCGCGATCAGCCGCCACGGGTCGTACGCGCTGCGGTGCAGCGGGAACCCGCCGAGCCCCGTGCGCCCGGGGACGACGCCGGCCAGCACGAGCGGCCAGGAGTCGGTCCACGGGTCGGCGGCGAGGGCGGCGGCCACCTCGTCCATCGCCTCCTCCGGCGTCACCCCCGGCGGCTCCCCCATCGGCGACGCGAGCGTGGTCGCGGTGACCGGCAGGGCGCGGAGGGGGGCGGCGCCCGGGTAGAAGGCCAGGTCGGCGTCCACGGTGGCGCCCGTGACGAACGACGGGTCGAGGGCCTGGCCCTGCGGGGCGAACGAGAGCACCAGCGCGGGACGCCCGGTGTCGCGCCCCCGCAGCCACACCCGGCGGGAGGTCAGCCGCTCCTGCACCTCGTCGCGCCGCCCCAGCACGTCCCACCGGTCGCGGACGGCCGGGCCGGCCAGCACCTCCTCGCGCATGACCGGGAATCCGACCCGTGACAGGACCGTCTGCGCCAGCGGCGCGAACAGGTGGGCGCGGCGGCGGTAGGCCACCGCCAGCAGGTCGATCAGCGCGTACTCGGCCAGCAGCCGCTCCGGCCAGTCGTCGGCCGCCCGCGCCTCGCGCAGGCGGGACACCGTGCTCGCGACCCCGGGAGCCTGGGCGTCGACGAGCCGTTTGGCCAGGTCGTCCCAGGCGCCGTCGCCGGCCGTCGCCAGCCCCTGGCGGATCTGGTCGGCGAGCCAGCGCTCCAGCTCGGCCAGCCCGGCGGTCACGCGCGCGTGCCGGGCCGACTCGGTCGCCGCGCTCCGCGCGCCCGCCCGGCCGCCGGTCGCCGCGCCCGGCCGCGACTGCCGCGCGGACTCGCTCGCGCCGGAGCGGGCAGCGCCCCGGGCGCGGCGGGCGAGCCAGTCGGCGACCCACGGCGGCGGCGCGGCGGCGGGCACGTCGCCGGCCGACCAGACGAGCAGCAGGCCGAGCGCGTGCTTGCACGGGGCCTTCCGGCTGGGGCAGCCGCACCGGTAGGCGGGGCCGTCGAGATCGACGCAGGTCTGGTACGGCGTCGCCCCGCTGCCCTCGCACTCGCCGAACAGCACGACCCCCCGACGCGGCCCGGCGACGGGCGCGTCAGCGGGAGACATCGCGGGCACGGCAGTGGGAGACGCCGCAGACAGGGCAACGGGGGGCGCGGCAGGCAGGGCAGCGGGAGACGCCGCGGGTACGTCGGCGGGAGACGCGGCGGCGGGAGACCCGGCGGGCACGGCGACGGGAGACGCCGCGGGCAGGGCGGCGGGAGACGCGGCGGGCACGGCGGCGGGAGGCGCGGCCGTCGCGACCCCGAGCAGCGGCCACGCCTCAGCCCGCGCCACGCCCTGGGCGGCCTTGCGGGACGGCGCGTCGGGGGCGAGGGCGAGCACCTGGTCTCGGCTCCACCGTTCGATCACCTTGGCACACTAGCCACTCCGGCTGACATTTCCAGCCCTCATTGACACCCTAGTCAGAGCCTCGGCCGTAGACTCGGCCCGTGCAGCTGACGATCTATCCCGACGGCCCGTCCATCGAGGTCGCCGACGAGGCGGAAGCCCTGGCCAGCGGCCTGGAAGGGCAGCTCGTCCTGGACGGTGCGCGGTTCCTGCGCCGTGACGTCCACGGGGCGCCGGTCGGCTTCGAGGAGCGCCCGCCGATCGCCCGCGCCCTCGACCTGCTGCCTCACCCCGAGGGCGGCTGGTACCGGCAGACCTGGCGGTCGCCGGTGGAGTTCCGGCCCGACGGCTACCCCGGCCCGCGCGCCAGCGCCACGGGCATCTACTTCCTGCTCCAGCCGGGCGAGGAGTCGGTCCCGCACCGCGTCCGGTCGGACGAGGTGTGGCTGTGGCATCGGGGCGGGCCGCTGACGCTCACGGTGGGCGACGAGACCGTCGTGCTCGGGCCGCTGGTGGAGGAGGGGCAGGTGCCGCAGGCCGTGGTCCCGGGCGGGGCCTGGCAGGCGGCGCGGCCGGCCGGGGACGAGGCCGTGCTGGTGAGCTGCGTGGTGTCGCCGGGCTTCGACTTCGCCGACTTCTCCACCTGAGCGCCTGTTCTTCCCACCTGAGCGCCTGTTCTTCCCACCTGGGCGCCCGCTCTTCCCGCCTGCTCTTCTCCATCTGGGCGCCCGTTCTTCCCCGCCTGAGCGCCTGTTTTGCCGGGACTTGACCTGCCCTGTACCCGCGCGCGACCGTAGCCGCCCGGCGGGCGGGAAGGCCATCGGTCATGGGGCGACTGCCCACGTACCGGCCGATGCTCGCCCAGCTCGGCCCCCTGCCGCCGCCCGCGCAGCGGGAGCTGTGGTCGGCGGAGATGAAGTGGGACGGCGTGCGCGGTCTGGCGTACGTCGAGGCGGGGGCGCTGCGCCTGATGTCGCGCAACGGCCGCGACGTCACGCTCGCCTACCCGGAGCTGTACCCGATGGCCGGGGCCGTGGGCGGGAAGGACGTCGTGCTCGACGGGGAGATCGTCGCGTTCGACGAGAGCGGGCTGCCCAGCTTCGCCGCCCTGGCCCTGCGGATGCACCAGCGCCGGCCCATGAGGATCGCCGAGCTGGTCAAGACCGTCCCCGTCACGTACATGGTCTTCGACGTCCTGCACGTCGGCGACCACAGCACGGTCCGGCTGCCGTACGACGAGCGGCGCGAGCTGCTGGAGGGGCTGGTGCGGCCGGGCTTCCGGTGGCAGACGCCGGTGGCGTTCCTCGGCGACCCGCGCGCGGCGCTGCAGGCCAGCCACCGGCTCGGGCTGGAGGGGGTGGTGGTCAAGCGCCGCGACTCGCCGTACCGGCCGGGCCGGCGCGGTCCGGAGTGGACGAAGGTGAAGAACTTCTCCAGCCTGGAGGTGGTGGTCGGCGGCTGGAAGCCGGGCGCGGGGCGGCGCGCCGGGGGGATCGGGTCGCTGCTGCTCGGCGCGTACGACCCGGGAGGCCGGCTGCTGTACGTGGGGCACGTCGGCACGGGCTTCACCGACGCCATGCTGGAGGCGCTGCGCGCGGAGCTGGCGCCGCTGGAGCGGCCCACGTCGCCGTTCGGGCTTCCGGTGCCGCGCGAGTTCGCCCGCGACGCCCGCTGGGTGGAGCCGCGGCTGGTCGGCGAGGTGCGGTACGCGGACGTGACCGGCGACGGGCGGCTGCGTCACCCTTCGTGGCGCGGCCTGCGCCCGGACCGCGCGCCCGAGGAGGTGCGGACCGAGGGGCTCGGACGCGCCGGCACGCAGGCGGGATGAGCCTCAGGGCGCGAGGGGCGCGGACGGCGCTGAGGGTGCTGAGGGTGCGGACGGCGACGAGGGCGAGGACGGCGGCCGGTAGGGCAGTGTCTGGCTGTAGACGACGTTCGTGGTGGTGCTCCCGAACTGCGCGAGCTCGTCCACGATCCGCTCCAGGTGTCCCATGGAGACGGCGGCCACCTTGAGCGTGTAGCAGTCGTCGCCGGTGGTGCGCAGGCATTCGAGGATCTCGCGGCGCTCGCCCAGCAGCCGGTGCAGCGGCTGGTGCCGGTTGCCCGGGTACTTCAGCCGCACCATCGCCAGAACGGTGTAACCCACCTTGCCCAGGTCGATCTCGGCCCGGTATCCGGTGATGACGCCCGCCGCCTCCAGCCGCCTGACCCGCTCGGTGGTCGCCGAGGCGCTGAGGCTGACGCGCCGGGCCAGCTCGGTGAGGGGGATCCGGCCGTCCCGCTGGAGCTCGGCGAGGATGGCCCAGTCGGTCGTATCGACATTATCGGTCATATCCCGAAATTACCGTTAAATCCACGGCAATGCCGCCGACAGTCGGCGACCATTCCCTTCCAGAGCGCCCGCATGGCTGGATAGCGTGGGGCGGGTGCGTATAGGAGTCAATGTCCCGAACTTCGGCCCCGGCACCGACCCCGCCACCCTGCGCCGGTGGGCTCGGACCGTCGAGGGCCTCGGCTTCGACCTGCTGATGGTCTCCGACCACGTGGTCGTGACGCCCGACGTGGCCGAGCAGTACCCTGCCCCGTTCTACGAGCCGTTCACCACGCTGTCGTGGCTGGCCGGCGTCACGGACCGCATCGGGCTCGGCACGACCGTGCTCATCGTCCCGTACCGCCACCCGCTCCTGGTCGCGCGGATGGCCGCGAACCTCCAGCGGCTCAGCGGCGGCCGGCTGGTGCTCGGCGTGGGCGTCGGGTGGGCGCGGCAGGAGTTCGCGGCGCTGGGCGTGCCGTTCGAGCGGCGCGGCAGGCTGACCGAGGAGCACCTGCTGGCGATGCGGGCCGCGTGGGAGGACGAGGACGACTACCGGGCGGGCCACATCCCGCTGTGGGTGGGCGGCAACAGCGACGCGGGCATCCGCCGGGCCGTCCGGCTCGGCGACGCCTGGCACCCGCTGCGGCGCACCGTGCCCTGGCTGCGGGAGGCGGCGGGCCGGATGGAGGCCGCCGCCGCGGAGCTGGGACGGCCCGTGCCGGCCATGGTCCCGCGTGTCCGGCTGCGGCTCACCGCCGCCCCGATCACCGGCCCGGACCGGCTCGCCGGGGAGGGCACGCTCGACCAGGTCCTCGGGGACCTGGAGGAGCTGCGGCTGCTCGGCGTGGACACCGTGGTCGTCGACCCGTTCGGCGAGGACCCGCGCGAGACCCTGCACCCCGAGGTGGCCTGGCGCGACCTCGCCGCGCTGGCCGCCGCCCGCACCACCCACTCACACCCCTCTGACCCCCTCGTACGAACGGAGAAGACAGCATGACCAGCGACGAAGAGCGTTTCCTGCGCCGGGCCATCGAGCTGGCCGCCGAGGCCCGCGAGGGCGGCGACCCGCCGTTCGGCTCGCTGCTGGTGGGCCCGGACGGCGCCGTGCTGGCCGAGGAGCGCAACACCACGGTCACCGGCGGCGACATCACCGCCCACCCTGAGCTGAAGCTGGCCCGCTGGGCGGCCCGCGAGCTCACCCCGGACGCCGCGGCGGCCACCACCATGTTCACGAGCTGCCAGCCGTGCGGCATGTGCACGGGCGCTATCGAGCGCTCGTTCCTCGGCCGGGTGGTGTTCGCGCTGTCCGCCGAGCAACTCGGCGGCCTCAAGCCGCCGGCCACGGCCGCCGGCCCCCTCCTGGAGGGACCCGCCCTGTACGAGGAGGCGCGGGTCCCGGTGGAGGGCTACTACGTCTGACGCCCTGTCAGTCCACGGCGTCAGTCCACGGCCAGGTGGGCCTGGAGCCAGGGGCGGAGCACGGGAAGGACGGCCGGCGGCTGCATGGCGCCGGTGTGGTCGAGGCCGTCCAGCACCCGCACCTCCCAGCCGAGCGACTCCAGCTCGGCCCGCCGGTTCAGGAACGGCCCGGCGATGTCCACGCGGACGCCGCCCCACCGCTGGTCGTACTCGATCACGTCGGCGGAGCCGGCGAAGCACAGCCGCGGGCAGGTGACCCGGTCCTGGACGGCCCGGTCGTCGAATCCGCGCAGCGCCTCGTACAGGGTGACGAACTGCTTGGTCTGGTCGGGGCTCATCGTCACCTCGGCCTTCGACCAGTCCCCCGGCTCGGCGGGCTCCGCGGGCTCGGCCGGGGCGGCGGGCGGTTCGGGTGAGGACATCGCGTGGGTGGCCGTGGTGACGGCGAGCATCTCCGCGTACGGGCCGCCGATCGGCGGGTAACCGCCCATGACGAGCCCCGACAGCCGGTCGGTGCGGATGGCGAGCTGGAGGCCGCTGAGCGCCAGCCAGGAGTAGCCGTAGTACGCGAACCGCCCGGCGCCGGCGGCGTCGGCCACGGCCAGCAGGTCGGCGGCGACGTTGGCGGGGGTGAGCGTGTCGGCCTTGGGGTTGGCCAGGACGTGGTTCTCGTAGTCGAACGCGACGACGCGGAAGGCGTCGGCGAGGCCGTCGATGAGGGTGCGGCCCAGCGCCGGGTCCACGCCCCACTTGCGCATCTCCTCCGCCTTCGGGCCCTCGACGGGGCGGGGGTTGACGGGCAGGAGCACGGTGGGGCCGTCACCGCTGATCTCGACGTCGAGCGCGGCCCCGTCGTGCAGCTTGACCGTGGTGGTCGTCATCCCGTTCTCCTCTGATTCCTTATGCCGTAAAGAGTTCTCGGAAGAAGAGGATAGCTTATGGCGTAAAGAGTTGGTACGGGTCAGGTCTCCGCCTGCTCCTTGCCCGCGGTGTGCTCCCGCTGGAACGTCGCGTACAGCCACCACAGCGACGGCACCAGCAGCACCGCGCCGACCGCCAGCGCGCCGAGGCTCGCCGCCAGCACGGACGTGGTGGCCGCCGCCTCCCGCAGCGTCACGCCCGGCAGCAGCACCGGGTACTGCCCCACGCCCCACCCCCACAGCAGCCCCACGACGGCGAGCGCCGCGGTGACGCGCACCTCCCGGTAGCGGCGCAGCCACAGCAGCGGCAGCGACGCCACCCCCGCCGCCACCGACAGCACGAGGAACGGCAGCGCGCGCCCGGTGGTCAGCTCCGCGAACAGCCCCGGCGCGTCGGCGTGCAGCACCAGCAGCCCCGCCGCCGACAGCACGCCCACGACCACGCCGGTCACCAGCGCCCGCCGCCTGAACTCCTCCGCCAGGTCCGGCTGCCCGGTGCGCTCGGCGTCGCGGGTCAGGTAGCAGGCGGCCAGGTACGCGGCGGTGCCCACGGCCAGCGCGCCCGCCGTCAGCGACGTCGGGTTGGCCCAGCTCGTCACGAGGTCGCCCCGCGCGATGCCCGGCGGCACCCGGCCGGAGGCGATGGCGCCCGCCGCCGTGCCCAGGAAGAACGGCGTCACCACCGACGAGAACGCGAACGTGGCCCCGAACAGCCGCCGCTGCCAGAGCCGCGTCGACACCTTCCGGAACGCGAAGGCCGCTCCCCTGGCGATGATGCCGAGCGCCGCGAGCGTGAGCGGGATGTACAGGGTGGAGGCGACGGCCGCGAACACCGACGGGATGCCCGTCCACATCAGCACGATCACGAAGATCAGCCACACGTGGTTGGCCTCCCAGACGGGGCCGATGGAGTGCTCCACCAGCTCCCGCCGCCGGCTCCCCGTCCCGGCCCCGCCGGACAGCAGGTCCCACACGCCGCCGCCGAAGTCGGCGCCGCCGAACAGCACGTACGCGGTCAGCCCGACCCACAGCACCGCGAGCATGACCTCCGGCAGCCCCATGGTCAGACCACCTTGTAGCCGGAGACGTCGGGCTCCTGCGGCGCCACCGGCACCGGCACGTCCCGCGCCAGCCGTCTCAGCACGTACACGGTGGCGACGGTCAGCACCACGTACACCGCCGTGACCAGCGCGAAGCCGTACACCAGGCCGGGCGCCGGGTTGACGGCGTCGGCGGTGCGCAGCACGCGGAACACGATCCACGGCTGGCGCCCGACCTCGGTGACGACCCAGCCGGCCTCCAGGGCCACCACCGCCGCCACCCCCGACACCGCCGCGGCGCGCGCGAACCACACCGTGCCCGGGATGTCGCGCCGCCGCCACCACGACACCGCCAGCCACGCGGCGAGCAGCAGCAGCGCCATGCCCATGCCCACCATGATCTGGAAGCCCCAGTGGACGATGTTGACCGGCGGCCAGTCGCCGGGCGGGACCGCGTCGAGGCCCCGGACGGCGGCGTGGGGGTTCCAGTGGGCGAGCAGCGACAGCCCGTACGGGATCTCCAGGGCGTACCTCAGCTCGCCGTCGACCGCGACGCCGCCCAGGTGCAGCGGCACGTCGCGGCCCGAGGCGAACACGCCCTCCATGGCGGCCAGCTTGACCGGCTGGTAGTCGGCCACGAAGTGCGCGGCCCAGTCGCCCACGCCGATCTGGAACGGCGTGACGACCGCCGCCACGGTCATCGGCAGCAGCAGCCCGAGGCGGTGGTAGCGGTCGCGCCGGCCGCGCAGCATCGCGACGGCGTACACGCCGGCCATGCCGTACCCGGCGACCATGAACGCGGCCAGGATCATGTGCACGGTCTGCGGCGGCGTCGCCGGGTTGAACATCGCCGCCCACGGGCTCACGGCCACCACCCTGCCGTCGCGCAGCGCGAACCCGGTGGGCTGCTGCATCCAGGCGTTCGCGGTGACGACGAAGAAGGCGCTGGCCACGCCCGCCAGGACGATCGGCACGCCGGACAGCAGGTGCTTGCCGGGCGGCAGCCGCTCCCAGGCGTACAGATAGACGCCGAGGAAGATCGCCTCGATGAAGAACGCGATGCCCTCCAGCGAGAACGGCAGCCCGATGACCTCGCCGTAGGTGCCCATGAGCCCCGGCCACAGCAGGCCCATCTCGAACGACAGGATGGTGCCCGACACGGCGCCCACGGCGAACAGCACGCCCATGGCCCTGGCCCACCGCCGGGCCAGCAGCCGGTAGTGGACGTCCCCGGTGCGGTGGCCCCGCCACTCGGCCAGCAGGGTGATCGCCGGCATGCCGACCCCGAGGCAGGCCAGGACGATGTGCCAGCCGAGCGAGAGCGCCATCTGGCCGCGCGCGGCGCCCAGGTCGGCCGGGGTGGCGCCCACGGTATTGAGGAGGGGAGTGACCATGTGTCATCTCCTGTTCGGGAACCGGGACCGGGACCGGGACCGGGCCCTGACACCCCGATCCCTATCCCCCGCCTGACGGACGACACCGGCCCGCACCGCTTCTTGCCCTGCTCAGGACTGCGAGATGAGGAACACCTCGGTGTGCCCGGTGCGTTCGCGAGCTACACGGCGGCGGGCCACTCGTGGTGCGGCAGCAGTTCCCTGAGCGCGGCGGAACGGTCACGACCCAGGACGACCTCGGTGTCCAGGTTGGCCGGGTCGATCTGGCGGATGAACTCGCGGCAGCGCCCGCACGGCGGCACCACGTGGAGGACGCCCTCCTCACTGCGCCAGACCGCCACGATCCGGGCGATGCGGTACTCTCCGGCAGTGACCATGGCGGCGATGGCCGCGTGTTCCGCGCAGAAGCCCATGCCGCAGGGCGTGTCGATGCACACGCCGGAGTAGAGCTCGCCGCGGGCGGTGACCAGGATCGAGGCCACCTGGCCGGAGGCCATGTCACCGGACTCGCGCGGATTGAGCACCGCCTGGGCCGAGGCGATCAGGTCGTCGTTCGAGAGCATGGCCATGCGCCGGACGCTACCGTCCCGTCCGGCGAGACCACATCCCGTTTTCCGCCACCTTCGTCCTCGTCCGAGGCCACTTCGTCGAACCCCATGCGCGCCCCTTGGGACGCTTCGCGCCGCGTCTCACCGAAACCCGACCCCCTGGAGATGATGGCCCCCATGAGCACGCCCGACGACTTCGTCGTGATCACCGGCGGGCCCGGCGCCGGCAAGACCACGCTGATCGAGGCCCTGCGCGCCGCCGGCCACGCCCGCGTCGCCGAGGCGGGCCGGGCGATCATCCGCGACCAGGTCGCGATCGGCGGCCGGGCCCGGCACGAGGGCGACACGGCGCTGTTCGCCGAGGTCATGCTGGCCTGGGAGATGCGCTCGCACCACGAGGCGCGCGCCCTGCCCGGCCCGGTGTTCTTCGACCGGGGCGTCCCCGACCTGGTCGGCTACCACCTTCTGCTCGGCCGCCCCGTCCCGCCGCACGTGTCGGCCGCCGCCGCACTCTTCCGCTACCACCGCCGCGTGTTCGCCGCCCCGCCGTGGCCCGAGATCTACACCCACGACGCCGAACGCCGCCAGGACCTCGACGAGGCGGTGCGCACGCACGACGCCATGGTGGAGGCGTACGGGCGGCACGGGTACGAGGTGATCCCCCTCCCCAGCGCGGACGTCGCCACCCGCGTCACCTTCGTCCAGGAGCACCTGCGCTGCTGATCCGTCCAGGAGCAGTCGTGCCGCTGAGGAGCCGCGCGGGCGGTGGGTCAACGCCCCTCGATGAAGTCCAGCAGGTCGCCGTTGAGCTGGTCGCGGTGGCTGACGAACACGCCGTGACCGGCGGTCGGGTACTCGTGGTAGACGGCGCCGGGGATCATCTTGGCGGTGCGGCGGCCGGTGACGTCGATGGGCGCGGAGAAGTCGGCGGCGCCGTGGACGACCAGCGTGGGGACCTTGATCTCGGGCAGGGTGGCCCGGTGGTCGAAGCTCACCACGTTGCGCTGCGCCTGGCGCACCGCCCACGGCGAGACCTCCAGGCACTGACGCATGGTGAAGTCGACCTGCGCCGGCGAGACGTCGTTGCCCAGGTGCGTGGCGAAGAACGCCTGCGCCTGCCGGGCCAGCCACTTGGGCCGGTCGGCGTCGAGCGAGGCGATCGACGCGTCCAGCAGGGCGCCGGGGATCCCCTCGGGGTTGTCGTCGGTCTGCCGCATGAACGGCAGCATGGCCGAGATGAGCGCGATCCGCTCGATCCGCTCGTCGCCGTGCCGGTGCAGGTACCGGGCGATCTCGGCGCCGCCCATCGAGTGGCCCACGAGGATCACGTCGCGCAGGTCGAGCAGCTCGATCAGCACGGCCAGGTCGTCGGCCGCGGTGTCCATGTCGTAGCCGGTGCTGGGACGGTCGGAGCGGCCGTGCCCGCGCCGGTCCAGGGCGATGCAACGGTAACCACGGTCCACGAAGTACGGGATCTGGTACTCCCACATGTCGGAGCAGAGCATCGCGCTCGCCACGAACACGATCGGCCGGCCCTGACCGTAGTCCTCGTAGGCCAGGCGGGTGCCGTCACTCGTCTCGAAGAACATCTCATTGCCCCCAATGTCATGGTCTGGGTGGGTCTGTGGTGCTGATGAGACAAGTCTGTCGGGGCGGAGGTATGCGTGCCAATTACGTGCCAGGTAAGCGATGTGAGAGGGCGGGGGTCCTGGCGCAGGATGGCACCCCCTGGCGCCTCGCCATCGCCGGCCACCGCCTGCCCGGCAACACCCGCCTCCGTCCTCGCACCCGGTCCTGTCACGGAGACGTGGCCCGTAGCGCGGTCGAGTGCGGCATCGACCGCCTCGAGCGACCTCGGGTCGCGACCACGAGGTTCCGACAGGCTACGCCGCTCGCCACGAGGCGGCCGTCGATGAAGGGCCGTGATCAGCGCCGTCGAGAGCGATCCAGTAACGGCGCTTGACCCCGATCTCGGTGCTGCGCACATCTTCCAGCACACCGCCGTTGCGTTCGATGCCGCTCAGCGTCCGTGGACGTTGACGGCCACGCCGCTCAGGTGCGTCCCCTGGGCGATGTCCAGCAGGGTGCCGGCCGCGTCCGCCCTGGTCAGGGCGCGCGGCCTGGCCAGCAGTTCGCGGCGGATCACGACCGCCCCGGTGGCGGGCCGGTCGGTGAGGCGGGTCAGCCGGACGATGGTCCAGTCCAGATCGCTGGCGCTCACGGCCCGCTCCAGGTCGCGGGCGTCGGCGTACGGGGTGGCCAGCAGGCGCCGGAGCAGCCACATCAGCGGGTACGGCCGGCGGGCGACGATCGGGTAGGGAGTGGTGGCCACGAGCCTCCGGACTCCCGTCTCGGTCATGGCCTGGATGACGGTGCGGGTGGCCTGGGCCGCGCGGTGCGGGTCGCCGCTGCCGCCGCCGTTGATGATGGAGATCACCGCGTCCGCGCCCGTGACGGCCGCGCGCATCTTGTCCGGGTCGCGTCCGTCGCCCTCGACGACGGCATGCGGTTCGGCCGTCAGGGCGGTGGCGTCGCGGGTGAAGGCGGTGACGCGGTGGCCGCGGCGCAGCGCCTCGGCCAGGACGTGGCGGCCGGTGCGGCCGGTGGAGCCGATGACGGTGACGTTCATGGGTTCACGGTCCTCGTGAGGGAGTCGGCGCCTCG
This sequence comes from Nonomuraea roseoviolacea subsp. carminata, assembly GCF_024172185.1. Classification (GTDB taxonomy): domain Bacteria; phylum Actinomycetota; class Actinomycetes; order Streptosporangiales; family Streptosporangiaceae; genus Nonomuraea; species Nonomuraea roseoviolacea. The sequence goes on along the minus strand of NZ_JAMZEC010000001.1, from coordinate 6,826,680 downwards.
ATCGTTGAGGGCGCGGGGACGACGGCGGCGGTGACGATCAGCACGAACGCGGCCAGCGCGGTCAGCGTGCGCAGGGTGTGGAACAGCTCCCAGCGCTGGAAGATCGCGGCGTGGCCGTCCGGGACCGGGCCGGCGGCCCACGCCCGGAAGTACGCGTGCAGGGGGACGTTGCCGAACAGCGTGATCAGCAGGGAGCCCAGCGCCAGCGCGCCGGCCCCGAGCGCCAGCCGGCGCGTCCGGTGGCGGCCGGCGATCGCCAGGCCGAAGGTGGTGGCGATGGCCAGCGCCATCGCGCTCTGCATGACCGGCTCGTTGACCTTCATCATCGTGGTGTGGAAGGTCAGGCGCACATCCAGCGGCACAGCGCCGAACGTGGGGATCACGTTGGCCGCGCCGTACCCGAACGCTCCCGCGAGCAGCCCGGTGGCGAGCAACGCCGCGCCGTGGATGTACCTGACTGGGGTCCTCATGACCGGCAATCCTCGGCCATCCGTCTCATCCGAGGCGTCCCCGTGAGAGGTCATTCGTCCCTACCCCTCCGGGATCAACGGCGGGGCTACGGCTGCAACGCCGGGAGTAGTGACGGCTACGCCGACACAGGCCGCAGCGGCGGCGGTGACGTAGCTCATACGGCTGCGGCGCTGAGTCGGCGCGACGTCAGCGGTCAATCCGTCCGTACGCACCGGACAGGACAGGATGAACCCATGAGTGACCTGCACGACCTGCTGAAGGCCCACGTCGCCGACGGCTCGATTCCCGGAGCCGTAGGCCTGGTGTCGCGCGGCGACCGGCTGGAGGTGGCGGCCGTGGGCTCCGCCGCCCTCGACGGCCCGCCGATGACCAGGGACTCCATCTTCCGCCTCGCCTCGATCACCAAGCCCGTCACGGCCGCGGCCGTCATGATGCTGGTCGAGGAGGGCCGGATCGCGCTGGACGACCCCGTCGGCCGGTGGCTGCCCGAGCTCGCCGAGCCGAAGGTGGTCCGCACGCCCGCGAGCCCGGTGGACGACGTGGTGCCCGCCGACCGGCCGATCACCGTGTTCGACCTGCTCAGTTCGCAGGCCGGGTACGGCTTCGCGTCCGACTTCACGTCGCCGGCGATCCAGGCGCTCATGACCGTGCAGAAGGACGGCCGCGAGCCGCGGAGCTTCCCCGAGGCCGACGTGTGGATGGCCGACCTCGCCAGGATCCCGCTGCTGTACCAGCCGGGCCGTGCGTGGCTCTACGACACCTGCTCGACCGTCCAGGGCGTGCTGGTCACCCGGGTCACCGGCCGGTCGCTGCCCGACTTCCTGGCGGAACGGCTGTTCGAACCGCTCGGCATGACCGACACCGCCTTCCACGTCCCGGACGGCAAGCGCGACCGGCTGACCAGCTACTACCGCCCCTCCCCCGGCGGCGGCCTGCGCCTGGCCGACGCGCCGGACGGGCAGTGGAGCAGCCCGCCGCCCTTCCCCCTGGGCAACGGCGGACTGGCCGGGACCGCCGACGACTGGCTCGCCTTCGGCCGCATGCTCCTGAACGACGGCCGCGCCCCCGGCGGCCGCCACCTGCTGTCGGCCGGGTCGGTACGCCTGATGACCACCGACCACACCACTCCCGCCCGGCGCGAGACCGGCTCGCTCTTCCTGGAGGGCCAGGGCTGGGGGTTCGGCGGCGCGGTGGACGTCGCCCGCACCGAACCGTGGAACGTCCCCGGCCGCTACGGCTGGGTCGGCGGCACCGGGACGAGCGCCCACGTCATCCCGTCGACCGGCACCGTGGCCGTCCTCCTCACGCAGGTGGGGGTCGACAGCCCGGTCCCGAGCCCGTGGATCCGCGACTTCTGGCGGTACGCCGCCGCCTGGACGCCGGGCCCGTCCACTCCTGGATGACGCGGAGCGCCACGAGGTTGGGTTTTTTGCGGCGGGATGATTGTCTGACCGTAGGAACTATGAGGAGGGCACCGGTGACCCGTCAGATCGTCTCCGTCGTGGGTGGCAAGGACGCCGCAAGCGCGAGCACGTACCAGTCGACCAACCCCGCGCGCACCAGTGAGGTGGTCGCGAGCGTCGGGATGGCGGACGCCGACACGTTCGCCGCCGCCTGCCGCACCGCCAAGGAGGCGCAGCGCGAGTGGGCCAAGGTGCCCGCGCCGGTGCGCGGCCGGGTGATCGCCTCCATCGGGCGGCTGGTCGAGGCGAACGCCGAGAGCCTGGCCCGGCTGGTGACCGAGGAGATCGGCAAGCCGTACGCGGAGGCGCTGGGCGAGGTGCGGGAGATCGTCGACACGTGCGACTTCTTCCTCGGCGAGGGCCGGCGGCTGTACGGGCAGACGGTGCCGTCGGAGATGCCGGACAAGAACCTGTTCACCTTCCGCAACCCGGTCGGCGTGGCGGCGGTGATCACGGCGGGGAACTTCCCGGTCGCCGTGCCGTCCTGGTACCTGGTGCCGGCGCTGCTGTGCGGCAACGCCGTGGTGTGGAAGCCGGCCGAGTACGCCGCCGCGTCCGGGCACGCCCTGTACCGGCTGTTCGCCGCGGCCGGGCTGCCCGACGGGGTGCTCAACGTGGTGTTCGCCGACGGCGCCGAGACCTTCCGGGGCCTTGAGCGGGCACTGGAGGAGGGCACGGTGCAGAAGATCGGGTTCACCGGCTCCAGCGAGGTCGGGCGGAAGGTCGGCGAGCTGGCCGGGCGGCACCTGCAGTCGGCGTGCCTGGAGCTGGGCGGCAAGAACCCGATGGTGATCATGCCGGACGCCGATCTGGAGCTGGCCGTCGAGGGGGCGCTGTTCTCCGGGTTCGGCACGGCCGGCCAGCGCTGCACGAGCCTCGGCACGGTGATCGTGCACGAGAGCGTCCACGACGAGTTCCTGCGGCGCTTCGCCGAGGCCGTGCGGGAGGCGCGGATCGGCGCGCCGGACCAGGACGTGCTGGCGGGCCCGCTGCTCGACCAGAAGTTCGCCGACCGGTACGAGGAGTACCTCACCTGGATCCAGCCCCACCACCGGGTCGTCTCGGGCGCGACGGGACGCGTCACCCAGGACAGCCCGCGCCGGGACTTCACCGGCGAGGGCGGGCTGTACTACCACCCGGTCGTGGTCGACGGGGTGCGGCCGGACGACCGGCTGTTCCTGGAGGAGACGTTCGGGCCGATCGTGGGCGTGACGACGTTCCGGACCCTGGACGAGGCGATCGAGCTGGCCAACCTGCCCGGGTACGGCCTGTCCAGCTCCATCTACACGACCGACGCCCGCAACGCCTTCCGCTTCCGCGAGGGCATCTCGGCCGGCATGGTCAGCGTCAACAACTCCACGTCCGGGGCGGAGGCGCACCTGCCGTTCGGCGGCAACGGCAAGTCGGGCAACGGCAGCCGGCAGTCCGGCATGTGGGTGCTGGACCAGTTCACCCGCTGGCAGGCCATGAACTGGGACCACTCGGGCCGCCTGCAGAAGGCGCAGATGGACGTCGCCGACATCACGCCCGATCTGGATTTCCGACTCTCTTAGCGGAAATGCGGGGCCTTCGGTGGAGGATCCTCCCGCCGGAAGCCAAGAAAGCCACTCCGCCGGCCGGCGTTCGCCTGCCGGCGGGGCGGCGTCGTGCCAGGATGGGCGTGCCCCGGTCACGGAACGCCTCCGGACGGCGACGGTACGCAGCCGGGAAACACGGGAACGCGGGCCCCATCGGGGGTGCCCGCGTTCCCTCAGCCTTCAGAGGCTGACGCTCAGACGAGGCCGGCCTTCTCCAGCGCCGCGCAGCAGGTGTTCACCAGCAGGCGGGTGACCACGTACGGGTCGACGTTGGCGTTGGGGCGGCGGTCCTCGATGTAGCCCTTCTTGTCCACCTCGACCTGCCACGGGATGCGGACGGAGGCGCCGCGGTTGGACACGCCATAGGTGTACTTGTTCCACGGGGCGGTCTCGTGGTGGCCGGTCAGGCGCAACTCGATGTCGGCGCCGTACTGGGTGACGTGCTCCATCGGCTTGTCACCCTCGCCGAGGGCCTCGCACGCGGCGATGATCGCGTCGTAGTTCTCGCGCATCGCCTTGGTGGAGAAGTTGGTGTGGGCGCCGGCGCCGTTCCAGTCGCCGCGGGCGGGCTTGGCGTCGAGGGTGGCCTCCACGCCGAACTCCTCGGCGGTCCGGTAGAGCAGGTAGCGGGCGACCCACAGGTGGTCGGAGACCTCGAGGGGGCCGGCCGGGCCAACCTGGAACTCCCACTGGCCGGGCATGACCTCGGCGTTGATGCCGGAGATCGCCAGGCCGGCGGTGAGGCAGCGGTCGAGGTGCAGCTCGACGATCTCGCGGCCGAACACGGCCTCGGCGCCGACGCCGCAGTAGTAGTGGCCCTGCGGCGCGGGGAAGCCGCCCTCGGGGAAGCCGAGCGGGCGGCTGCCCTTGAAGAAGGTGTACTCCTGCTCGATGCCGAACCAGGAGTCCTGGTCGGCGAACTGCTCGGCGATGGGGCGGAGGAGGGCGCGGGTGTTGCTCTTGTGCGCGGTGCCGTCGATCTCCTCGACCTCGCACAGCACGAGGATGTTCGCGCCGCCGCGGATCGGGTCCGGGCAGGTGAACACCGGGCGGAGCACCCGGTCGGAGGAGTGGCCCTCGGCCTGGTTGGTGCTGGAGCCGTCGAATCCCCACACGGGCGGCTCGGCGCCGTCGGCAAGGATCTTGGTCTTCGAGCGCAGCAGAGCGGTGGGCTCGGTGCCGTCGATCCAGATGTACTCAGCCTTGTAGCTCACGAACGGTCCTTTCGGGGTCTCTCTCAGCCACGCCGAGTCTTACGGGTGGCCGTTTCCCGGTTTTTGCCCGAATGTGAACGTCGTGTTAATCCGCACCGGTCCGTACGTTCCGCTGTGCGGATCGTGCGATCATGTGCGGCCGAAGGCGCCCCCCTGAGCTCACCCCTCCCCTCTGTGCCTGCCGTCGTAGCCGAGCAGCCGCATCGCGGTGTCCGGGTCCATGGCGGCGGCCAGGAGCTGCGCCCGGGCGTGCGCCTCGTCGCGTTCGCGCTCGGCCTTGACCTGGGCCGTGCGCATGCCGCGGACCGCGACGAGCGCCAGTCCGATGCCGACGATCACCGCGACCACGATGACGAACACGATGAGCAGCAGCCCCGGCGACGCGACCCCCGCGCCCTGACCGGTGCCGGTGGGCGGCGCCATCCCGGTCATGGTCAGGCCGACCAGCAGGACGAGCGTCACGAGGGCGAGCAGGCTCGTGACCAGCACCCAGCCGCGGCCGCGCGGGGCACGCGCCGGGAGCGCCACGGCTTCGGCGGTGACGGCCTCGGCTCCCGGCTGGGGGAACGGCCCGCCATACCCGCGCGCCCCGCCGTGACCGGGCGCGGCCGAGGGCGGGGAGGGGACGGGCGCGGCCAGGGGCCCGGCTCCGGAGGCGACGGCCGGTCCGGTCTCCGGCGCCCACGGCACGAACTCCGGCCGCCCGTCGGCCCAAGCCCCAGCGCCGGCCCCGGTCCCGGTCCCGGTCCCGGTCCCGGTCCCCGGCGACGCCACCACCGCGGACGTCCCCACAACGGAGGACTCCGCCGTGGTGACGGGGCTCACCACGGAAGAGGCCGCCGGCAGCGCCCCGGCGGGCGCCGTCTCCACGATCTCCCCGGTGACCACCTCGTCGGCGGCCGGCGGCCCGGCGGCCTCCGGCAGGTCCCGGTCGATGCGGCTGTGCTCCTTATGCGCCCGCGCCGCCTCCCGGTGGTACTCCTCCAGCTCCTCGTACAGCTCGTCCGCGGCGTAGACGGTGCCGTTGATGATCGCCCCGGGCCGCCGCTCGATGACGGCCACCACGTCGTCGCCGTTGAGCGTCTTGTGCGTCTCCAGGGCGTGCGCCACGCACAGCACGTCGCGCCGGTGCTCCTCCAGCAGCCGCTCGGTCCGCTCCAGCAGCCGTACGAGGTTGAACTCGATCCGCTCCCCCAGCACGTCGGGCGTCAGGTCGGCCTGCCCCTGGACGGGCGGTTTGTCGGCGATGCCGACGGGGCCGCCGCCGCGCCGGGGCATCGCCTTGCCGCCCATGATCTCCAGCTCCTGGAGGGCGGGCAGCGAGGTGACGCCGGAGCCCATGCCCCAGTGCGACTCCATGAGCGCGGTCAGGTAGGTCGCCGAGTGCAGGTCGCCGGACACGCCGGAGGAGTTGTCCTCGCCGAAGAACATCCGCTCGCCCGCCAGGGACGCGAGGGAGACCATGATGTCGGCCTCGTACTCGGACTTCCACCGGGTGAACTGGTCCTCCGGTTTGATGGAGGCCACCATGCCGAGGTAGTCGGCGCCCTTCTCGATGGTGGCGATGTCGATCTCCAGGTGGAAGCGGGTGACGTAGGCGACGACGGCGTGGCACGCCTCGTGGACGGCGACCGCGTGCCGTTCCCGCTCGATGTACTCGACGTCCTCGGGCGGCCCGAGCTGCTTGAGCCGCTTGGCGCGCAGCACGTCGGACCAGGTGATGACCTCGCGCCCGTCGCGGATGGCGGTGATCAGCGACTCGTTGACCAGGTCCTTGATGGTGGCGCCGGTGGCGTACGGGGTGATGGTGGCGAGTTTGTCGATCTGCTCGGCGGTGAGCTCGTGCTCGACCTTGTCGAAGTAGCCCTGGTAGGTGCGCAGCCGCCCGGCCTTGGACGGGTAGCCGACCTTGTAGATGCGGTCGATGCGGCCGGGCCGCAGCAGCGCCTCGTCGAGCGCGTCGGGCCGGTTGGTGGCCATCATGACGAGGATGCGGTACTTGGGCGGCGGCTTGGGCCGCATGCCGAGCAGCCGCCGGACGAGGCGGTTGAAGAACCCCCGCGGCTTCTTGAGGCCCGACAGCTCGGTGAGCAGCGCCTGGAGGGTGCCGGGGTCGCCGCTGTTCATGCCGCCGCCCATGATGAAGCGGTTGCGGGCGCCGGGCTCCTCCGGCTCGCGGGCGCGCCGGAAGGCCAGCGCCGAGCGGGTCTCCTCGGACAGGTAGCCGAGGCCGTGGCAGCCGTGCGCGCCGGAGAACGCCGACCAGCCGCCGCCCTGGCCGGGCGGCCCCTGCACGGCGAGCCGGCCGCGCTTGCCGAGCGAGTCGGCCTCGTCGAAGAAGACGATCACGCCGCCGTAGCGCAGGGCGAGCTTGCGCAGCTTGCGGAAGAGCGTCTTGACCTTGAGGATGCCGATGCCCATGAACATGTTGGTGAACGCGCCGGGGTCCACGAACACGTACGGCTTGCCGGTCTCCCCCGCGACCGCCTCGGCCATGAGCGTCTTGCCGGTGCCGGGCGGCCCCCACAGCAGCAGGCCGCTGGGCACGTAGCCGCCGCGCTCCTCGATCTCGCCGGGCCGTTCGAGGAAGACGATGTTCTCCCGGACGCGCTCGACGACGTGGTCCTGGCCCCAGACGTCGGTGAAGCGGGTCTTGATGTCGTCGGGGAAGTACGTCTCGACGCCGCCCCGCGACAGGAACCAGAACATGCCGACGAACTGGATGATGACCACGAAGAACAGGAAGACGATCTGGAACAGGAACGGCAGCGCCTGGAACACCAGCGCGGGCGCCCGGAACAGCGCCAGGAACGGGCTGGTCTCCAGCACCGCGCCGAGCACCAGCGCCACCAGCACGCCCCAGAACACGATCTTGATGGCCCGGGCGATCCGGTAGCGCGTCCAGTCGTCGAAGCGCCGGTGCGACCACCGCTCGAACCCGCCGAACACCCGGCGGCTCCAGAAGCCGTGGTAGCGGGAGGAGCGCTCGCTGACGAGGAAGTGGAGCTGGCGCAGCGCCTCGGCGCCGAGCAGCCAGAAGATCCACTGGTGCTCGTACGCGATGACCCGGACCGCCTCGGGGAAGCCGACGATGCCCTCGAAGTCGGCCATGGTCTTCCAGGAGAGCACCAGGAAGGCCAGGACCAGCCCGAGGAGGAACTTGCTCCGGTCCCAGAACGGCATCCGCTTCCTGGTGACGGAGTCGGGGTCGGCCGGCCCGCTGCCGGGCGCGCGCAACCCCTCGTGGTGGGTGGTGGTGTTCAACTGTGCCCCCTCTAACCGGGCAGCCGGAGCAGTCGGAACGAAGCGGCGATCTTGTCGAACTCCGCGGTGCGGGCCCGGAAGCAGATCGCCTGGCAGCCGATGAGCATGACCGAGACGGTGTCGCCCTGCTCATCGAGGATGGCGGTGTGGTCGAAGGTCTGGATCTCCGTCCCGATCCGGTAGTTGAAGCGCACCCTGACGCCTCTGGCGCCCCGGTCCAGGGTGAGGACCTGGTCGCTGATCTCCTCGAAGCCGCTGAACAGCGGCTGCCGGCCGGAGGCGGCCGCCCGCGCCTCGTAAAGCTGGCGCACCCGTTCGGTCACCGGGAAGAGGAAGTCGCGTAACTGGTCGAGGGAGACGGAGTCGCGCTGCTCGTCGGTGAGCTGGTGGACGGTGGCGTAGAGGAAGGGGTCGGCGGAGCCGAGCAGGTGGGTGACGTCCGGCTCGGCCGACTGGTCGAAGGCGACCGACCAGACGCGCCGCGCGCGCTCGGCCTCGGCGAGGGAGCCGGGCTGCGTCCCGCTCAGGTACAGGTCGATGGGGCGTGCGTTGAGCTGGGCGAACGAGGAGGGCACCTTGAAGTAGGTGGTGCCGTCCCGGTCGCGCACGTAGGTGTACTCGGGCTGCCCGCAAGCGGACAGCAACATGAGGGCCGCGGCCATGAGCGCGACCCTGGCCCGTGCCGTTCTCACCGGGGGGTACCTCCGCTTTACGGACCGACGCCGTTGTTGTGCCCGTTTTCGAGCCCAGTGAGCCGGATGTACGGTGAGAAATCTTGACCAAATCTTGGCCGGACCTTGGCTCCAGTTGTTACAGACCAGGCAATGTCCCAGTCAGGGCGTCACCCTCCACGGTCACCGCCGTACAACGTTCGTGCAACCCCCCATTGGTTCCTCTCAGGAAGTGACGAAAGATATGAGGATCCCTCCGACTGGGGAGCACTCTCATGAAGGAACCGGTGATCGAGACCGTGGACTCCTACGGCATGACGGCTGAGCGTCAGTTCAGCGACCTGTGGGCCCGCGACGTGCTGTCGATGAGGGACCGCCGCCTGCTGCTGCTCGGCCTGCTGGTCGGGCAGGGCATCGACGACCAGGCCGAGATCCAGCTCGACGCCGCCCTGCGCGCGAAGCTGCTGTCGGAGGGCGAGCTGCGTGAGGTGGTGGTGTTCGTGACCCACTACGCGGGGTGGTCGCGGGGGGCCAGGCTGAACGCCCAGGTGGAGGAGCTGATCGCCCGGGTGGCGGAGGACGACCCGGGCCCCGCCTGAGCGCGGGGCCCTCCCGGGCGCTTCCACGGGCGGCCGTCAGGAGGCCGGGTCGCCGAGGGCGATGGTCTCGGCGACCTCGGCGTGCCGCTCGGCCTCCTCCTCGGCGAAGCGCTGCTCGTCGAGCCGTTCGGCGATGTCCTCGTCCTGCTTCATGAGGGCCTCCAAGGACTGGCCGGCCATGTCGAGCACGCCCATGTCCGCGTACGCCTGCTGGAGCCTGGGACTCCACAGCCCGATGTCCTTCACGCACGGCACGATGCGGCTGAACAGCAGCGAGCGGAAGACCCGCAGGTACTCCGACCGGTCGGTGGCCTCCATGGCCTCGTCGACCTCCGTCTTGGACAGGCCCATGTACTCCCAGGTCTCCCGGCCGCGCAGCCGGTCCCGCATGAGGTAGCAGCCCTCGATGACGAAGTCCTCGCGCTCGCGCAGCTCGCTCTCGGACAGGTCGCGGTAGTAGTCGCGCAGCGCCATCCGGCCGAAGGCGACGTGCCGCGCCTCGTCCTGCATGACGTACGCGAGGATCTGCTTGGGCAGCGGCTTGGTGGTGAAGTCGCGCATCACGCCGAACGCGGCCAGGGCGAGCCCCTCGATGAGCACCTGCATGCCGAGGTAGGGCATGTCCCAGCGGGAGTCGGTCAGCGTGCTGTCCAGCAGCGCCTTGAGGTGCTCGTTGATCGGGTAGGCCAGGCCGACCTTCTCCTGGAGGAAACGGGCGTAGGTCTCGGCGTGGCGGGCCTCGTCCATGGTCTGGGTGGCGGCGTAGAACTTGGAGTCCAGGTCGGGGACGCTCTCGACGATCTTCGCCGAGCAGATCATGGCGCCCTGCTCGCCGTGCAGGAACTGGGAGAACTGCCAGGCGGCGCTGTGCCGGCGCACCTCGCGGCGCTGCGCCTCGTCCATCCGCTCCCACAGCGGGGTGCCGTGGATGGCGAGCGTCTCGTCGGGGACGCCGAGCACGTCGTACGGGTCGACCTCCAGGTCCCAGTCGATGCGCTTGGTGGAGTCCCACTGCTTGTCCTTGCCCTTCTGGTACAGGGCGAGCATCCGGTCCCGGCCGTCGTCGTACTCCCAGGTGAACCGGCTCTGCCCGGACATGTCCAGGCTCCAGGTGCGCAGCTCGGGAGGGACTGTGTAGAGATCGTGCGTCGACATCGGACCTCCAGGGGGGAGACGTACACCGTACGTACCCTTTCGAGGCTGGCACGTACACCGTACGTCCGTCAATAGAATGAGCTATGACCACGGAGCCCCTGTCCAGGGCGCGCATCGTCACCGCCGCGATCGACCTGATCGAGCGGGAGGGCGCCGACGCGGTGTCCATGCGGCGCATCGCGGCCGAGCTCGGCGTCGGCGTGATGTCCCTCTACAACCACGTGCCCAACAAGGACGCGCTGCTCAACGGCGTGGCCGAGGCCGTGCTCAGCGAGATCGAGTTCACCGACGACCCCGACGCCGACTGGACCGACCGGGTGCGGAGCCAGGCGCGCGCCTTCCGGCAGATCGCGCACCACTATCCGCGCTGCACCATGCTCGTGGTCAGCCGCCAGCTCTCCTCCGCCGCCGGGCTGCTGCCGGTCGAGCGGGCCCTGGCCACCCTGCGCAGCGCCGGGTTCGACGGGCCCGACGCGGTGCGGATGGTGCGGCTGTTCATCGCCTTCATCGTCGGCTCGCTGCTGCGGGAGGTGGGGGTGACGCCGACGTTCGCGCCGGTCCACCACCGGCACCTGGCCGGGGCCGAGGCCGTCGATCCGGCCCTGTTCCCCGAGGTGAGCGCCCTCGCGCCGCTGCTCGGCGCGTGCGACCACGACGCCGAGTTCGAGTTCGGGGTCGAACTGCTCATCCAGGCGATCACCGTGCTCCACGCGCGCAAGGAGGGCACGCACTGAGACCTGGGACGGATACGCGAGGAGGACGCCCGCTGACACCGGGCGCCCTCCGGGCGGGGCAGCCGTCCCTTCCCCTGAACGGCTGCCGTCACTGCCGCTCGTGCGAGCGTCAATACCAGTTGTGCGACTGGAAGTGTCCCCAGGCGCCGCACGGGCGCCCGTACCTGCCCTTGATGTAGGCGAGTCCCCAGCGGATCTGCGTCGCCGGGTTGGAGCGCCAGTCGGCGCCGGCCCCGCTCATCTTGCCTCCGGGCAGGGCCTGCGGGATGCCGTACGCGCCGGAGTTGCTGTTGTAGGCGCGATGGTCCCAGTTGCTCTCCCGGGTCCACAGGCTGTCCAGGCACCGGAACTCCTGGTAGGACCAGGATCTGCGGACCACCTGGTCCAGGGCGATCACCTTGTTCCTGCGCTTGGGCCGCAGGTCGGCGGCGCGGCGGCCGTTCGTGAGCACGGTGGCGAGCCGGGGTCGGACGGACGGGCTCCACGTGCCCATCCGGATGACCGGAGCGTGCCAGACGCCCTCGTGGACCACCGGAGGGCCGCCGGCCTCGCGCCGGAGGGCTCCCGGACGCGAGCCGGCCTTGGCGTCCACCGGACGCGAGTCGGCTTTGGCCGCCGCGGCCGTGGCGCCGAGTGCGACGACGGCTGCCGTCGCGGCCAGAGCGCTGCGAAGAGCGCGTTTGCTGTCCAATGCGATCCTTGCTGTCGGGTCGCGTGCGGACAGGCGGACCGGTCGGCCGGCCGCCCTGACGGTCCGCGTCCGTGGCTCGGACGAGGATGGTCCGCGCGGCCGCTCCGGGTTCCTGTGACCGCCCGGTCGTGCTGGGCGGCCCGGAGGGCTCCGCGACGTTCCTCTAGCGGGTTTCTATTACGCTCCGTAATCATCGGTCACGGACAGCGACACGCCACGGACAGGTGTTTACGCGATCCTTCACGACTGATCACCGTCTCGCTGGCTCCGCGTGACGCGGCCCGGCGCCGGGATCGCGCCACCTTTACGGGAAACGGGTGCGCCCGAGAGCCGCGCGGATCAGTACCAGCCGGTGGACTGGGAGTGCGCCCAGGCGCCGCACGGCGAGCCGTAGCGCTGCTTGATGTAGGACAGGCCCCACTTGATCTGGGTCTTGGGGTTGGTGCGCCAGTCGCTGCCCTTGGTGGCCATCTTGCTGCCGGGCAGCGCCTGCGGGATGCCGTACGCGCCGGACGAGCTGTTCTGGGCGCGGTGGTTCCAGCCGCTCTCGCGGTGCCAGAGCTTGACGAGGCACTTGAACTGGCCGTTCTTGGTCCAGCCGCGCTTGGCGGCCAGGTGCTTGGCGATGGCCTTGTTGTGCTTGCTGGCCGCCTGGGCGGTCTGCGCCTGCGCGGCCGTGGCTCCACCGGAGGTCACGAGGGCGGCGGAGAGGATCAGGATTCCGGCACGGCGAAGCATGGGCATGGGTGGGGGTCCCTTTCGAACGGGGGTCGGGGAAGCGCCACCATGCCCGAATTGCACCCTTTATCGCTAGTTGTCCATGTCTGTGTAGATCACGTGCAAAGAGCGTAATATGCCGCTTATCAGGGCTTTTGTAGTGAAATGTGAGGCTCGTCACACTTTCCGGCGATCACGTTTGGAGATCCGGAACGCCGCCTCCGGAGCTGATCGCGGAAGGAGGTCTATAGGGTCGGATCATGACCCTTCGCGACATCCCGGTCCGCACGCTCGCGGGCTCCTCCACGACCCTCGGCGAGCTCGCCGGCGGGCAGACCCTCCTGATCGTGAACGTCGCCTCCAAGTGCGGCCTCACCCCGCAGTACGCCGGCCTCGTCGAGCTCCACCAGCGGTACGGACCGCGCGGCTTCAGCGTCGTCGGCATGCCCTGCAACCAGTTCATGGGCCAGGAGCCGGGCTCGGCGGAGGAGATCCAGGAGTTCTGCTCGACGACGTACGGCGTGGACTTCCCGCTGCTGGAGAAGGCCGACGTCAACGGCCCGGACCGGCACCCGCTCTACGCCACCCTCACCGAGACGCCGGACGCGGACGGCGAGGCCGGGGACGTCCAGTGGAACTTCGAGAAGTTCCTGGTCTCGCGGGAGGGCGAGGTGCTGGCGCGCTTCCGCCCCCGGACCACTCCGGAGGACCCGGCGATCGTGTCCGCCATCGAAAAAGCCCTGTAAAACGCCCCCCAAGGACGACTGCTCAAGGAAAAACAGCGGGCAAGAACGTCAAGGGCGCGCATCAGCTCCAAGGCAAGGTCCTGCGGGGGGCGCGCTACGCGCGTAGTGCCTCGGGCAGCTCTGATCGGGCTCCGCCCCGAACCCCGAGCGGGTGGCCTCCGGCCCCCCGCACCCCCCGCGCCTTGCCCGCCTCGACGCCAGACGAGCACGGACAGAAAAGCGCGCACAGCGGCCCCCGGGAGGGAGGGCCATACACTGCACCCGTGACTCCTCCGCCCCCTGAAGGGGGCGGCTTCTCGCTAGGCCGCTGCGGCGTCGCGAAGGGCAAGCCCTGCCCTGAGGATATTGATCGCCGCGTTCACGTCGGCGTGCGCCTCGTGGCGGCACGCCGTACATCGGAACTCGGCTTGGGTGACGCGGTTCTCCTTTGCGTAGTGCCCGCAGCGGGCGCACGTGCGGGAGGTGTTGGCGGGGTTCACAGCGATCAGCTCTCGACCGGCGCTTTCAGCCTTGTGCGCGAGGATCGTCAGGAACACCCCCCAACCCGCGTCGAGGATGCTCTTGTTCAGCCCGGCCTTGGCCGCCGCGCGGTTGGGCAGGAATGCGCCCGACTGGTCGGGGTCAGGCTTCGGCGCCGGGGCCTTGGTCATGTTCGCGATCCGCAGGTCCTCGTGCGCGATCACGTCGTAGTCCTGCACCAGCGCCAGCGCTGCCTTGTGCGCGCCGTCCAGTCGTTGACGACGGACCTTGCCGTGCAGCGCGGCCACGCGGGCGACGGCCTTGCGCCTGCGTTTCGAGCCGCGCTTCTTACGTGCGAGGTCCCGCTGGGCGGTGGCGAGCCGGTCAGCGGAAGCGGCCAGGTGGCGCGGGTTGCCGACCTGCGCGCCGTCCGAGGTGGTCAGGAACGACGCCACGCCCATGTCGATTCCGGCGACCGCTCCGGTGGCGGGCAACGTCTCGGCCGGGACGTCGTCGCAGGACAGGACCACGTACCAGCGGGAGCCTTCCCGCTTCACGCTGATCGTCTTCACCCGGCCCCGCACCGGCCGATGCTGGTGAACGCGGACATGCCCGACGCCTTGCAGGCGCACGAACGTGGCGGCCGGGTGGCCGGGCTGGGAGTCCCACCGGCAGCCGTCACCGTCCTTTGGCCACTCGACGGTGTCGAACCAGCCCCGGCTCTTGAAACGGTGGGTATCCGGGCGTGCGGGCCGCTTTGACGCGGTCGAAGAACGCGCGGAACGCCTTGTCCAGACGCCGGAGCGTGGCCTGCTGGGAGGAGAACGACCAGCGGGCTTGGTCCGGGATGCAAGCGCGGATTTCTTTGAGCTGGGCGGACTGGTCACCGTACCGGATAGAGATCTTCGTCCGCTTGTACGCTTCGCGGCGCTCTTCGAGGGCGGCGTTGTACAGGGCGCGGTGGTCGTCCAGGCACGCGGTCAGGGCGATCACCTGGTGGCGCGTCGGGCGCATGAGGAACTTGCAGGACCTACGCACGGCCACCGCCCTTGGGCGGCCTGTCATACTGCGTCTCGATGTAGCGCTGCACCGTCCCAGCGGACACGGCGCCGACCGTGGCCACGACGGAGGACCGCGACCACAGCGTGGGCAGCTGAGAACGCAGGTGCGCGAGTTCGGCGCGCAGGCGGTGGGAGGTGAAGCCCTTGAACTGGTTGGCCACATACGACGGCGAGTTCTTCGGATGCGGCTTGACGAACAACTGCACGTGGTCGGGCATCACCTCAAGCGCCACGATCTCCCCGTCGTGCTCGTCGGCCTTGGCGTGGATCAGCTCCTCCAGGCGGGTTTTCACCCGCCCGCCGAGGACCGGGCGGCGGTACTTCGGGCACCACACGACGTGGTATCCGAGGTCATACGCCGCACCGGGGGAGGTACTTCCGGACGAAGTCGGCGGTGGGACAGCTCTTGGCCTGCGGCACGACACCTGGTCCGGACGCTTTCGAGCGGAGTCGTTCAGGTCTTGTTGTCGGCCGCGTCAGGCGTCACTCGGGCCTGGCCGCCAGCCGATTTTCTGAGCCCATGTGTCGGCGCGCCGCAGGATGTCCCAGACGAAGAGATCCTTGGCAGAGACGTATTGTTGCCGGTCGTTGCGGAACTGGTTCGCGCATCGTCGCTTCGCCTGCGCGAACTCGGCTGCGGCGGCGGGGTGGGCGCGCAGGTAGTCGCGGAACAGCAGGGGCAGTTGCTGGGAGAAGCTGCCGAGCTCACGCACGTGAATATGGGTACGGCGGCTGCCTGGCGCCTCCCGGAAGTATCGCTTGGTCAACTCCGGGTTGTTCGCTCGATACACCAGGCCGAGTCGGTCCAGCGGCGCCTTGTAGACCGCCAGCGGCTCCAGCGAGCGTACCGAGATTTGGATGTCGATGACCGGCTTGGCGGCCAGGCCGGGGACCGACGTCGAGCCCACGTGATCCACCCGCAATGCGACGTCACCGAGCGCCCCGCGCAACGCTGTCCCGATCGCGCCGAACTCCGTCTGCCACGCCGGGTCATGATCCACGATCTCGACTGGGTCTCCCATGCTCCGATTGTCCACGTTGTGCGGCCACCTTCGCGCCCACAAGATCAAAGACAGGCGGGATCCGACAACCTACCTCGGCCCGGAAGGCGCTCCCCCGACCTCGACCTGGAGCGCGCGTCCTGTTCGCCTGCTGCGGGAATGACGCGGGCGACTCCACGGACACGGCGGCTAGCCTGTTTCGGCGGGGCTTCGGCGGGTGCCGGCCCCGGCGAGTGAGGGAGACGATGTCGGCGACGCGACTGCTGGTCCTTGGCGTGGTGCGGCTGCACGGTCAGGCACACGGCTATCTGGTGGGCTCCGAACTGGAGTCATGGGAGGCCGGGCGATGGGCGGGGCTCAGGTCGGGCTCGATCTACCACGCGCTGCGTCAGCTGGCCAAGGAAGGTCTTCTGGACACCAGCGAGGTGCACGAATGGCCGGGCCGCGTCGATTACGCCATCAACGAGAAGGGCGAGGCGGAGTTCCTCGGGCTGCTCAGAAGCGCCCTGAGGGTGCCCGATCGGCGTCCGGAACTGCTCAACGCGGCCTTGGTGCTGCTTCCCGCGCTGCCCGAGGAGGAGGTGATCGCGCTGCTCAAGGAGCGGGTGCGCGCTCTGGAGGGCGAGCGGGCGCAGATCGTGGCCACGGCCCAGGAGGGAAAGCGCCCAAGGAACGTGGCGGAGTTGTTCGCCCTGCGTGCGGCGCAGGCGGCGGATGAGGCGGCGTGGGTGCGGGACCTGATCGGGCGGCTGGAACGGGGCGAGGGACCGGCCTGATCGGCCGGAGACCGGTTTGACGGTGCGGGTGTGGATCAGCCATAGTTCGATACCCAAATTTGGTTAGCCAAATTTGGTTATGACGAAGGAGCCTCATGCGCATCACGACAGCGGTACTTCTGACGCTCGTCTCGATCCCCGCCACATCGATGATCCCGGTGGCGGCGAACGCCGCCCCCGCCTGCCGGGCCGTCAGCGCCAAGGTGGCGATGACCGCCGGCGGCCCCGCCGACCAGCGCGTCGCCGGCACCCTGTGCCTGCCGCGCGGCCACGCCGCCACCGTTCACCTGCTCATCCCCGGCGGCTTCTACGGCCAGGCCTACTGGCGGATGCGCGGCGACCGGCAGCAGCCCTCCTACGTGGAGACGATGACCGCCGCGGGGTACGCCACGCTGGCCATCGACCGTCTCGGTACCGGGGCGAGCTCATACCCGCCGAGCGCCCGCTTCCGGCAGGACACCCACCAGATCGTCATCCGCCAGCTCATCCGGCAGTTGCGCGAGGGCCGTCTGGGCGGCGGCCGGTTCGCCAAGGTCGTGCTGGTCGGCCACTCGCTGGGCTCGACGCTCGCCCGCACCGTGGCCGCCGCACATCCGGCGGAGGTGGACGGCGTCATCCTGACCGGCGAGTCGAGCGTGCCGGACGAGGCCGCCATCGCGCGGATGGGCGCGGGGATCCACCGTGCCACCGACGACCCCGCCTTCGCCGGGCGCGGGCTCGACGACGGCTACCTCACCACCCGGCCCGGTCTGCGGGCCGACTGGTTCTACCACCGGCCCAACGCCGACCCCAAGGTCATCGCCGCCGACGAGGCCGCCAAGACGACGGACGTCTTCCCGCCCGGCGACTCCTACACCCCGCCCTCGATCAACAAGCGCATCCAGGACCCCGTACTGATCGTCAACGGCGAGCACGACAAGCTGCTGGCCGGAGCCCGTTCCTCCTCCGCCGCGCTGCACGCCCAGGAGGCCCCCTTCTACGGTCCCCGCGCCAAGCTGGAAACCGTCGTGATCCCCGGCGCCGGGCACGTGCTCAACGGCCACCGCACCGCGCCCCACTGGTTCGCCCAGGCACGCGCGTGGGCCGACCGCCGCGTGGGCGGAGCGGCCCGATGAGCCAGGAGCCGATCGACAGCCCCACCACGTGGGTGGCCAGGCACGTCAAGAGCTACGCCGAGTCCGGCGGCACCCGCGGTCACCTCTTCCACGGCGCCCCCACCCTGCTGATCACCACGATCGGCCGCCGCTCAGGACTTCCCCGGCGCACCGCCCTGATCTACGGGCGCGACGGCGACCGCTACCTCGTGGTCGCCTCCAACGGCGGCGCCGCGGACCACCCGCTCTGGTACCACAATCTGCTCGCTCAGCCACAGGTCAGGGTGCAGGTCGGGGCCGAGGTGTTCGACGCGGTGGCCCGCCCGGCGGCCGAGGACGAGCGAGACCGCCTGTGGGAGACGATGACGGGGATCTGGCCGCGCTACATCGGCTACCAGCGGGAGACGTCAAGGCAGATCCCGATCGTGATCATCGAACGGGCGGCGATGCCAGACCTCGGCTGAGACACCACGGTCCTGGAGTGACGCGACCGATGAGTTTCACCTCGCCGCGTCGTCTCCATGGTGGCAAAGCATCCCTTCCGCGCCTGCGGGAAACCCGGGATGAGATGACGAGGAGCGTGCACACCATGGACCAGGAGAATGTGAGTGCCACCCTGACTGTCGCCGCGTCCGCCGAGGAGGTGTTCGCGGTGCTGGCGGATCCGACGACCCATGCGTCGATCGACGGCACCGGCTGGGTTCGGAAGGCTGTCGACCAGGCTCCGCTGACCGAGGTGGGGCAGGTGTTCCGGATGGACATGTATCACGCCAACCATCCGTCCGGTGCCTACCGGGTCGCCAACCAGGTCCAGATGCTCGACGCGCCGCGCGTCATCGGCTGGCTGACGGGAGAGGAGAAGGAGGACGGGCAGCTCGTGCTCGGGGGCTGGCTCTGGCGGTACGACCTCGCGCCGCTCGGTCCGTCCGAGACCGAGGTCACGCTGAGCTACGACTGGTCGGCGGTGCCGCCGTCCATCCGGGAGTACATCCGGTTCCCGCCGTTCGGCCCCGAGCATCTGTC
The DNA here is from genome assembly GCF_024172185.1 of Nonomuraea roseoviolacea subsp. carminata. Taxonomy (GTDB): domain Bacteria; phylum Actinomycetota; class Actinomycetes; order Streptosporangiales; family Streptosporangiaceae; genus Nonomuraea; species Nonomuraea roseoviolacea. Next base: position 6,807,964 of record NZ_JAMZEC010000001.1, on the reverse strand, counting down.
CGACTCGCTGCGTCACCTGGCCGAGCTCGCGCAGACTTCGGAAGCGGACTGATATCGGCCGGCGCCTGCTCTGATCTTGCCGTCGCTCCGACTGCCGGCGCCGGTCGGAGCCAGGGTCGGTCCAGGCCAGGCCGGGCAGGGCAGGGCAGGCCGCGGCAGGCCGCCCGTTAGCGGGAGATGCCCGCCCCGCTAGCAGTCGCCGGCGAGCAGGTGCTCCTGGGCCCAGGCCGAGATCTGGGCGAGCGCCGGCATCAGCGCCTCGCCGCGCTCGGTCAGCGCGTACGACACCGCGACCGGCGGACCCTCCTCGACCCGCCGCGTGATGAGGCCCGCGGCGGCCAGGTCGGCGAGACGGTCGGACAGCACGGAGTCGGAGATCCCGCCGATGAAGCGCGACAGCTCGCGGAAGCCGGCCGGGCCCTCGCTCAGCGCGCCCAGGATGACGGCGTTCCAGCGCTTCCCCAGGAACACGAACGCGCGGGCCAGCGCGGCGTCGCCGCGTACGCACGCCTCGGGCGTCACGCCGTGGCTTCGGTTGGGGGTTGCCGCCATGCTCCCACGCTAGCGCACGGGCCCGCCCGGCGGACGGTGACCATCCGGGCGCGCACGCCCCTCCTGGACGCCGCCGCTCATCCGGCCGGCAAGACGAGGGGCTCCCTGTCGCGTTCAGTAGGAGCTAGCGTGTAGCTTGTCACTAAGAAATTAGTAGCGGCTCTGTTTTCGCTCACTCACACCGATCCGCAAAGGCTGGATTCGCCATGACCGAGACCACATCCACCGGCCGGCCGTCCGTCGTCGTCCTCGGGGGCGGGTACGGGGGCGTCAGCGTCGCCAAGACGCTCGACGAGGTCGCCGACGTCACCCTCGTGGACCCCACCGAGGGGTTCGTGCACAACGTCGCCGCGCTGCGCACACTGGTGCAGCCCGACCTGGTGGACCGCATCTACCTGCCGTACGACCGCCTGCTCGTCCACGGCCGGTTCGTCCGTGACCGCGCCGTACGCGTGGACGGGCGGCGGGTCGAACTGGAGTCCGGCGGCGTCCTCGAACCCGACTACCTCGTCCTCGCCACCGGCTCCTCCTACCCCTTCCCCGCCAAGAACGACGAGCCCGGCCTCGACGCCGCCAAGGCGCGCCACCGGGCGGCGCACGAGGAGCTGGCCCGCGCCGGGCGGGTGCTCATCGTGGGCGCGGGGCCGGCCGGGCTGGAGCTGGCCGGTGAGATCAAGGCGTTCGCCCCGGACAAGCACGTGGTCGTCACCGACGTCGCCGACGACGTCCTGGCCGGCCCGTTCGTCCAGGAGCTGCGCGACGAGCTACGCCGCCAGCTCGCCGAGCTGGGCGTCGAGCTGCGGCTCGGCGTCAAGCTGCGCGAGCTGCCCGGCGCCCCGCCCGCCACGCGCGGGGCCATCCGCGTGACGACGACGGAGGGCGACGAGATCGCCGCCGACATCTGGTACCGCACGTTCGGCGTGGAGCTGCACACCGAGTACCTCGACGGCGGGTCGCTGGCCGGGGTGCGGGACGAGCGCGGTTACGTCCGCGTCGACCCGAGGATGCGGGTGGAGGGCGAGACGCGCGTCTTCGCCCTCGGGGACATCGCGAACGCCGACCGCGACGTGGCCGCGGCCGCCGGTCGCCAGGCCGAGGTGGTCGCCGGGAACATCCGCGCGCTGATCACCGGCGAGGGCGAGCCGCTGGAGTACGCCAGGCTCGGGCCGCTCATCGCGGTGCCGCTCGGGCCGGAGGGCGGCTCGGGCTTCTTCGGCGACGGCGGCATCGCGACCCCCGAGATGGTCGCCGAGCTCAAGGGGCGCGACATGATGGTCGACCGCCACGCCGCCCTGTTCGACGTCTCCCCGGACGAGGCTCAGTAGCCGGACGGGCGGACGAGGCCGACCTCGTAGGCGAAGACCGCCGCCTGGGTGCGGTCGCGCAGGCCCAGCTTGACCAGGATCCGGCTCACATGGGTCTTCACGGTCTGCTCGGCCACCACCAGGCGCGCGGCGATCTCCGCGTTCGACAACCCCTGGGCGATCAGGGCCAGAACCTCGGTCTCGCGCTCCGTCAGGTCGCCCACCCGCTCCTTGAGCGGGACGCGGGGCGCGCCGGCGATGCGGGAGAACTCCGCGATGAGCCGCTTGGTGATGTTCGGCGCCAGCAGGGCCTCACCCGCCGCCACCACCCGCACCGCGTGCGCCAGCTCGGCCGCCGAGGCGTCCTTCAACAGGAACCCGGACGCGCCCGCGCGCAGCGCCTCGTACACGTACTCGTCCAGGTCGAACGTGGTCAGGACGAGGACCTTGGCACTGACGCCGGCCAGCCGGGTGATGCGGCGGGTCGCCTCGATGCCGCCGAGCTCGGGCATCCGGATGTCCATGAGGACGACGTCCGGGGCCAGCTCCTCCGTGACGGCGACGGCCTCCAGACCGTTCACGGCCTGGCCGACGACCTCGATGCCGGGCTCGGCGCCGAGCAGCACCGTGAAGCCCTGGCGCACCATCATCTGGTCGTCGGCGATCACCACGCGGATGGGGGTCGTCATGGGGCGGGGTCCTCGCGGGGGTCGGGAAGGCGCTCGGGAAGAGGATCGGGAAGGGGGCCGGGCTGCCGGGGAGGCGGCGGGGCCGGGGCGGCGGGGAGGATGGCCGTCACCTCGAAGCCGCCGCCGGGGGCCGGGCCCGCGACCAGCTCGCCGCCCAGCATGGCCGTGCGCTCGCGCATGCCCAGCAGCCCGTGCCCGGGTCCGTTCGCGGGTGGAGGGGGGCGTTCGGGCGCGGTGTTGGCCACCCGGATCGCCAGGGCGGCGGGCAGGTAGCCGATCCCCACCCGCACCCGCGCCCCGGGCGCGTGCCGCAGCACGTTGCTGAGCGCCTCCTGGATGATGCGGAACGCCGACAGCTCCACGCCGGGCGACAGCGGCCGGGGCTCGCCGGCGGTCTCGACGGTGACGGCCAGCCCGGCCCCGCGTACGTTGCCGATCAGCTCCTCCAGCCGGTCGAGGGTGGGCTGCGGGCTGTGGCGCAGGCCGTCGGCCTCGGCGTCCTCCGAACGCAGCACCCCGAGGATCCGCCGCAGCTCGGTCAGCGCCTCGACGGCGTTCTCGCGGATGCCCGCCAGGTTCTCCGTCAGCTCCGGGGGCGGGTTCTCGACCAGGTGGGGCGCCACCTGCGCCTGGATGGAGATCACCGACATGTGGTGGGCGACCACGTCGTGCAGCTCGCGGGCGATCCGGTTGCGGGTCTCCAGGACGGTGCGGCGCGCGCGCTCGTCGGCGGTCAGCTCCTGCTGCTCGACCAGGCGGGCCCGGGCCACGCGGCGGCCGCGTAACGCGGCGCCCGTCACGGTCGCGATCAGGAAGAACGCCATGGAGTTCACCGCGTCGCCGGAGCTCGGGTGCAGGTTCCAGGTCACCACGTAGACCGCCGCCACCAGGGCGGTGATCGTCAGCGTCTCGGCCGCCACACGTGGCCGCACCCTGAGCGCGACCAGGAACAGCACCCCGGCCTCCAGGGCCATCCCGGTTCCGGTCCAGGACCAGGAGAGCCGGATCACGCCGTCGAGGTACACCGGCACGTCCGCCACGTCGATCATCGAGGCCGGGTCGGCCGGCAGGTCCAGGTTCGGATCGGTGGGCGACGAACCGACGATCATGACGGCCAGGGACGCCCACCACGCCGGCAGCGGACGGAACATCGCCACGACGAGCACCGCCGCGTGGACCCAGGCCAGCACGGCGAAGACCGGGTATGCGGGGTACGCCCGGCCGGTGAGGGCGAGCAGGACCGCGTAGACCACCACCAGCGTGTGCGGCAGCCGCGCCAGCAGCCGCGACCCCGCCCTGCGCGGCAGCGGGTCGGCGGCGGTCGTCCAGAGGTCCGCGCGCAGGGTGCGCGCCAGATCCGCCACCCGGCTCACGCCCATGCCACCCTCCCGATCACCACGCCTACCCTAGACATTCCCGACCGCCTCCCCGTGACCGAGGCCGCTTCCGGCACGCGCGGACCCACTGTCCATGCGCGCTCCGTCACGCGCGGACCGGCCGTCCAGACCGGTTCCGGCGCGCGTGGACCGGCCGTCCAGACCGGTTCCGGCGCGCGCGGGCCGATCGGCGGGATCGGTTCCGGGGCGCGCCGAGGAGCCCAGCCGGCGGGCCGCCGACGAGGAGCCCTGGCGATCGACCGTCCCGGAAGAGCCTCGTTCGTACGCGTGGAAGGCCGCCAGGCACACCAGCAGCACCACCGCGAAGGCGGGCAGCCAGGCCAGCCGGGCCAGCAGCCAGCCCGCGTCCGCGGGGACCGTGTGCAGGCCGGGCAGAGGCCGTCCGGCGAGCAGGCCGAGCGCCGTCACCGCCATCATGGCGGTCTGGTGCCAGAGGAACAGCGTCATCGCCGCCAGGTTCACCAGCGCCACCACGGCCCAGGCGGCGGGTCGCCGCAGCGCCCGTCGCAGCGGGTCGTGCAGCAGCCGGGCGGCCCCGCACTGCGCCAGGCCGAAGGCGACGGCGGCCAGCGTGGGCGGCGACAGGTTGGAGACGGCGGCGCCCGGCACGCCGACCATCGCGGCCGGGTACCCCGCCCACAGCACGAGCCCGGCCGTCAGCGCCGCGCCCCCGGCCAGCAGCCACCACCCGGCCGCGCGGGCGCGCGGGCCGTCCCAGACGCGGGCGGCGCCCAGGCAGTACGGCACCAGCCAGCCCGCCGGCAGGTTGATCCAGCCGGCCCAGGCGGGGCCGTCGAGCCCGTACCGGACGAGATCGGCCAGCGCGACGACGGCCAGCGGCCACCCGGGATGCGTGCGGGCGGCGAGCGGGGTGGCGGCCGTCAGCGCGGCGTAGACCAGCAGGAACCACATCGGGGAGAGCACCAGCCTGAACAGCGCGTACACGGTCTGCTGCCCGGCGCCCAGGGCGAGCATGGCCACCGCCACGACGCTCCACACGGCCAGCACGGGCACGACCGGGCGGGCCAGCCGGGCCAGCCGGCCGCGCACCCACGACCCGTAGCCCACTCCCCCGGCCCGCGCGGCGGCGTACCCGCGCGCCGCGGTCCTGCCGCCCACCCAGAAGAACACCGCCAGGGTCTGCAGGGTCCAGGAGACGGGGGCCAGCTCGGGCTGGTACGCCAGCGGGCTCGCGCCGCGCAGCGCGCCGCTGTCCAGGACGAGGGCGGTGACGAGCCAGTGCCCGAGGACCACTCCCGCGATCGCCAGCGCGCGCAGCCCGTCCAGCGCCCGGTCGCGCCCGTCGGGAGTACCCGCCTCGATCCGCCCGACCAGGTCCTCGATCCGCCCCGCCAGGCCCTTGAACCGACCTCCCCGGCGCTCGCCCCGCCCCGCCAGGCCCTCGATCCGACCTCCCCGGCGCTCGCCCCGCCCCGCCAGGCCCTCGATCCGTCCCGCCGGGCGACGGGCACCCGCCTCACGCATGTCCGCCCGCCTCCACCGGAGCCCCGCCCGACGCGATCGCCGCGAGGTTGGCGAGGGAGATCGTCCCCGCCTTCAGGTAGTCGCTGTGCCCGCCGTCGCCCGCCGCGAAGGGCCGCGCGCCGAACTCCGGCGCGACCGGGTCGGCCCCGAAGCCGAGCGTGGCGAACGGCAGGACGATCCGCGTGTGCGGCACGGCGGCCACCCAGTCGCCGCCCGCGCGCCCGGCCCAGACGGTGGCGCGGGTGCGCAGGGCCGCGACCGAGTCGGCGCCCACGCCGGCGCTGCCGTACAGGACGATGTCGGTCACCTCCAGGCCCGGCGCGGCCCGCCCGCACACCACCGACCCGTAGGAGTGGCACAGCAGCGCGATCCCGGCGTCGGGCCTGAGGCGGCGCAGCGTGCGCACGAACCCGCGCAGGGCGCGCGCGCCCTCGGCGGCGCGCGCCGCGGTCAGCACCTCGGCGCTCAGCGTGGCCGGCGTCCGGTAGCCCAGCCACGCGAGCAGCGCCACCCTGCCGTCGAGCGCCGCCCGCAGCCGGGTCGCGCCGGCCAGCAGTCTCGCGTACGTGTCCAGACCGGTGTCGGACCCGGGCACCAGCACGGCGATCCGCTCCGCCCTGGACAGGTCGCCGAAGACCTCCACCGTGCGACCGCCGTCCCGCCCGTCGAAGGACAGGAACCGCCGGTCCGGGGCGGCCATCGCGCGCAGGGCCCCGGCCCGCCGGCGGTGACCGGCGCGTTCCGCCGCCCGTCCGGCCGCCAGGATGTCCGCGCGGGTCGCGGCGTAGCGCTCCGCGAGGGCGGCGGGCGCCGCGGAGCGCAGCGGCCACACGGTGGCGGGGGCCGGCGCCGGGACCGCTCCCGGGCGGGCCGCGCCGGACACCGGGACGGCCAGCGCCCCGGCGACGAGCCCGGCCAGCAGCGTCCGGCGCAGGCGCGCCCACCGCGGCTGCCCCGCCCGCCCCGACCACCGCGGCCGCCGCGCCCGCCGCGGCGGCCGGTGGGTGATAGCCGTGCGGGCAGGGGACCGGCCCGTCCCGACGCGACCCGGCCGGTCGGCCGCTTCCGCCGTCGCCGGCGGGTCGCTTCGCCGTGACGGACGCGGGTGGAGTCCCAGGGGCGGGGATGCCATGACTGTCGGTCCTTCCGAGCCGGAGATCGTTCCGGCACCGACGCTAGGGATCACCCTTTGTGGTCATCGTCCCTCCGCGGAGCCCACTTGCGGGTAGCTCTCAGGTATGACGCGGTCCGTGCGGCGGTTCCGCGCCGCGCGGGCATGGAGGCGGGCGAGGGCTCCGGCGACACGCGGTCTCAGCGGAGCGGGCCGCAGCTCCCCCGGACGATGAGCTCCGTGGGCAGGACGACCGTGCGCGGGCGGCGGCCCGAGGCGCGCAGCACCAGCTCGCACGCCCGGTAGCCGATGTCGCGCCCCGGCTGGGCGATCACCGTGAGCGGGGGCGAGCACAGCTCCGCCCACGGCACGTCGTCGTACATGACCAGCGACACGTCGCGGGGCACCCGCAGGTCCAGCTCGCGGGCGGCCAGGACGGCGGCCTCCCCCAGCACGTTGCCGCCCGCCAGCACGGCCGTCAGGTCGGGACGGCTCTGGAACAGGCCCGAGGCGGCGGCGTAGGCCGAATCGCGGCTGCCCGTGGCGAACACGACGAGCTCCTCGTCCACCGGCGAACCGACCGCCTCACGGAACGCGGCCACGCGCCGGTCGTGTCCGGGGCCGCCGAGGAACGCGATGCGCCGGTGGCCGAGGCCGCGCAGGTAGCGCACCGCCGTGCGGATGCCGGCCCGGTCGTCGGCCAGGACGGCGGGCACGCCGGTGGGCGGGGCCGGCGCGGCGGGCGGGGGCGGCGGGACGCCGTCGAGCAGCATGAGGTCGGCCGTGGAGCCCGACGCCGACCCCGACATGGGGCCGGACGGGGCGTCGCCGGGCCGCTCGGCGGGCAGCCGGTCGGCGAAGACGACCGTCATGCCGGCCCGCGCCGCGGGCTCCCAGGTGTCGGCGCCGCCCGACGGGACGGCGATCACCCGGTCCACGCTCTGCTCCAGCAGCATGCCCACCAGCTCGGCCTCCTGCTCGGGGTCGTCGCCGGTGGAGCCGAGCACCACGGGCTCCCCCGCGGACCTGGCGCAGGCCAGCACGCCCTCGGCGAGCTGGCCGAAGAAGGTGTCGGTCAGGTCGGGGACGAGCAGGCCGATGCCGCCCGTGCGGCGCTGGCGCAGGTTGCGGCCGAGCGCGCTCGGCCGGTAGTCGAGATGGGCCGCCACGGCCAGCACCCGCTCCCGGGTGGCGGGGCTGGCCGACCCCCCGGACAGCACCCGGGACACCGTGGCCACGCCCACGCCCGCCGCCTCGGCGACGTCCTTGATGGTCGCCCGCTTCGCCTCCATGGAAACGATTCCATCATGGTTTCCACCGGACCGGAACCCCGCCCCTCCCGAAGAAGCCGCCCACCCGGCAACCCTTGACACCCCTGTCCGTTTCGGGTGAGATGCTTGAAAACGTATCCATGTGAGTGGACACTCGCACAACATCCGGGCCACCGCCCTGGACCGCGAAGGAATGGCATGGCATCCATCGTTCTGACCAATGTCGACAAGGTCTACGCCGGTGGCGTGAAGGCCGTGAACGGGCTCAACCTTGAGATCAAGGATGGCGAGTTCATGGTGCTGGTAGGCCCCTCCGGCTGTGGCAAGTCGACCGCGCTGCGGATGATCGCCGGCCTGGAGGACATCAGCGGCGGCGAGATCGCCATCGGCGACAAGGTGGTCAACCACCTGCCGCCGAAGGACCGCGACATCGCGATGGTCTTCCAGAACTACGCCCTCTACCCGCACATGACGGTCGAGGAGAACCTCGCCTTCGGCCTCAAGCTCCGCAAGATGCCCAAGCCGGAGATCCAGAAGCGGGTGAACGAGGCCGCCAAGATGCTCGGCCTCGAGACGTACCTCAAGCGCAAGCCGGCCGCCCTGTCCGGTGGTCAGCGCCAGCGTGTCGCCATGGGCCGCGCCATCGTCCGCGAGCCGCAGGCGTTCCTCATGGACGAGCCGCTGTCCAACCTGGACGCCAAGCTCCGCGTCTCCATGCGCGCCTCCCTCAACACGCTGCACGAGCGCCTCGGCGTCACCACCGTGTACGTCACGCACGACCAGGTCGAGGCCATGACCCTGGGCGACCGCGTCTGCGTCCTGCGCGACGGCCTGCTCCAGCAGGTGGACACCCCGCAGAACCTGTTCGACAAGCCGGTCAACCTCTTCGTCGCCGGCTTCATGGGCTCGCCGTCGATGAACTTCGTCACCGCCGAGCTGGTGCGCGGCGACGGCGGCGCGGCCGTCACGTTCGCCGACATCAGGCTGCCGATCGCCGAGTCGACGTTCACCGACAAGCCGGGCCTCGACAAGTTCATCGGCAAGAAGATCATCCTGGGCATCCGGCCCTCCGACTTCGAGGACGCGAACGCGGCCGGCAACCACGCCAACGGCTGGGCCACGCTGCCCGTCAAGGCCGAGGTCACGGAGGAGCTCGGCTCCGAGATCAACGTCCTGTTCCTCATCGACGCCCCGCCGGTCGAGCACAAGGACACCGTCGCCGCCGCCGACCAGGGCGAGGACGACGAGGCCGCGCTGCCGCTGGTGGGCGACAAGTCGCTGTGGACCGCGCGCGTCAACGCCCGCAGCCACGTCCGCCCCGGCCAGAACATCGACCTGGTCGTGGACACGCACAACCTGCACTTCTTCGACCCGGCCAGCGGCCTGGCGATCGGCCACGAGCAGAACCGCGGCCTGTGACGACATCGATCAGCGGTCGCCGGCCGGCGCACTCCGGCCGCTGACCTCCCAAGGCGCCGGCCACGAGCCGCGCTCGTGACCGGCCGGGCCCCCACCGCGACCCCCTCCCGCGGCGGGGGCCCATCCTTTTGCGCGGCGGCCTGTGGAGACAGACGCGCGGCGGCCTGTCGAGGCGGTACGCGGGATCAGCGGCGGCCCAGGCGGGCCGACACGGCGCCGGCCAGCCCGCGCGGCACGAATTTGCCGACGGCCACGATCGCCTTGTACCGGGCGTCGGGCACCGACACCCGCCGGCCCAGCGCGAGATCCCGCATGGCCACGCGCGCCACCTCGTCGGCGTCGAGCCACAGGAACTCCGGAACGCCCGACATGTCCATCGACGCCCGCTCGTGGAACTCGGTGCGCACGAACCCGGGGCACAGCGCCATGACCCGCACCCTCGGCTCGCGGATCTCGACCGCGGTGGACTCGCTGAAGTTCACCACCCACGCCTTGGAGGCGCTGTAGGTGCCGCGGGTGAAGAACGCGGCGACGGACGCCACGTTGATCACCCCGCCCCGGCCGCGCCGCCGCATGCCGGGCAGGACGGCCAGGGTCAGCCGCAGCACGGCCTCGCAGTGGACCTTGAGCATGCGCAGCTCGTCCTCGACCGGCACGTCCAGGAAGGCCCCTGGGTGGCCGAAGCCGGCGTTGTTGACCAGCAGGTCGACCTGGCGGCCGTCGTCCTCGCGCAGGCGCGACTCGACCCGGGCCAGCCCCTCGTCGGTGGCGAGGTCGGCGGGCAGCACCTCGACGCTCACGCCGTACCTGAGCTTGAGCCGGTCGGCGGCCTCGCCGAGCCGCTGCTCGTCACGGGCCACGAGGACGAGGCCGAAGCCGTCGGCGGCCAGCCGCCGGGCGAAGGCGGCGCCGATGCCGGCGGTCGCGCCGGTGATCAGTGCGGTAGGCATGCCAGCACCCTAACCCGTGCGGCGCGGCCCGGCTCCGCCGCCCGGCCACGCCCTGGCTGAGAGCTTTATCAGCAAGCGCTCCGGTGTCCGCGCAGGTCGGCGCGGGTCCGGCGCGGGTGGCTGCGGCGGGGGTGGCCGGGGCCGCCGGTGCGCGTCTAGGGTCTGCCCCGGATACGTCACCGTGCGTGAAGGCGGGCATCGAGGGTGGGCATCACGACCGATCGCCGGCGGGAGCCGGGTGACCAGCCGAAGACGGGTGACCAGCCGGAGCCGGCCCGCCGCGGGAGGCGCCGCCCCTCGTGGATCGTCGCCGGGTGTTTCGCCGTGTGGACGCTGGAGCGGCTGGCGGGGGTGGAGCAGGGCTCGTTCGACATCCAGCTCATGACGCTGACGCCGTACGCGGTGGTGGTGACGGCGCTGCTGACGGTGCTGTTCCTCTTCCGGAACCGGCGGGCGGCGCTGGTCACGGCCGTGTCCTGCGCGACGCTGGCGGCGACGGTGGCCCCGCGGGCGATCCCGCCCGCGGCGCCGGCCGCCGCCGCGGCTCCGGGGCCGGTGCTGCGGGTCCTGTCGGTCAACCTGTTCGGCCGGGCGGACGCCGCCGCGGTGGTGCGGCTCGTCCGGGCCTACGACCCGGACGTGTTCAGCGCGCTGGAGCTCACCCACCGGGAGGCCGCCGCGCTCGACGCCGCCGGTCTGGGCGCGCTCATGCCGTACCGGGTGCTGCAGGCCGAGCGCGACTCGGCCGGCAGCGGCCTGTACGGCAAGCACCCGCTGACCGAGCTGACCGGCCTGTTCACCGTCATCGGGCACAACATGCCCGCGGCGACGATCACCCTGCCGGGCGGGACGACCGCGCAGGTGGTCGCCGTCCACCCCCACCCGCCGCTGGGCCGCCGCGCCGAGGAGTGGACCGCCTCCCTGGAGGCGCTGCCGCCGCCCTCGCCGCGGGTGACGCGCGTGCTGGCCGGCGACTTCAACGCGAGCCTCGACCACCGCGCCTTCCGCGACCTGCTCGCCCGGGGCTACGTGGACGCGGCCGAGGAGAGCGGCGAGGGGCTGGTACCGACCTGGCCGAACGGCCGTGCCGTGCCGCCGTTCATCACGATCGACCACGTCCTGGTGGACCGGCGCGCGGCGGTGGGCCGCACGGAGATCCTCGACGTCCCGGGCACGGACCACCGCGGCGTCCTCGCCGAGCTGCGCCTGCCGCCCGCCGGCTGACCGGCCGCGCGGAGCCCACCGGCTGACCGGCCGCGCGGAGCCCACCGCCCGACCGTGCGCGCGGAGCCGGAGGCCCGGCTCAGGTGCGGGCGGGGGCCGGTGGGCGGACCGGCAGCGTGTAGGTGTCGCCGCGGTCGAGGAAAACGACGCGGTCGGCGTGGCCGGAACGCTCCATGTGCTCACGGAAGTCGTCCAGGCCCGAGCTGAAGACCGTGTAGTCGTCGTAGTGGACGGGCAGCACCCGCCGGGGGCTGATGAGGTCCACCCAGTCCGCCCCCTGGCGGCCGTCCATGGTGACCATGACCGTGCCGAGCAGCTTGGTGCCGCCCAGGTGGACGATGCCCACGTCCAGGTCGGGGAAGCGTCTCGGGATCTGGTGCAGGCGGCGGTCCATCAGGGTGTCGCCGCTGATGTGCAGGCGCAGATCGACGCGGCCCTCGCGGCGGAACTCCAGCACGCTGCCCATCACCGGCGGCAGCAGCCCCTCGACCGCGCCGGGGGCGTGCCGGGCGGGCACGGCGGTCACCGTCAGCGCGTCGGTGCCGTCGCGGAGCTGGTGCTCCTGCCAGGTCTTCAGGCCGACGGCCCGCTCGAAGCCCTGCTTCCTGAGCCGCCGGGCGGCGTGCGTCGTCGTGATGACGGGCGTGGCCTTGTCGAGGCCGTCGCGCGCCACCCGGTCCCAGTGGTCGCCGTGCAGGTGCGACAGGACGACCGCGTCCAGCGGCGGCAGGTCCTCCACCTCCAGGGCCGGGTCGAGGAGGCGACGCGAGGTGAGGCCGTAGCCGAGGTGGGCGCGCTGCCCCCGGTGCAGGAAGTTGGGGTCGGTGAGCAGGGTGAAGCCGTTGTACCGGATGAGGGTGGTCGCGTTGCCGATGAACAGCACGCTCCCACCGTCGGCCTTGCGCATGACGCGAACCCCCTCGTTCGCCGGGACGTGGCTACTCCGCGACCGACGCGCGGCTCCTGCGCGGCCCGAAGTAACGCCAGAAGAAGTTGACCAGGACGCTGGTCCGGTTGCGCCCGCCGAGCAGGTAGGCGACGTGCAGGAAGATCCAGGCCAGCCAGGCGGGCAGTCCCCGGAAGGTGAAGCCGTTGGGGAGCTGGACGACGGCCGCGCAGCGGCCGACGATCGCCATGATCCCGGGGTCGCGGTAGTGGAACGGCACGGTGGGCCGCCCTGTCGCCGCGGCGACGATCTGCCGGCCGGCGTGCTTGCCCATCTGGATGGCGGGCTGGGCGAGCTGCGGCAGCGGCTCCGGCGGCAGCGCGAGGTCGCCGACGACGAAGACCTCGGGGTGCTCGCTCAGGTTCAGCCGTTCGGTGACGACGACCCGGCCGCCCTTGCCCTGGGGCAGGCCGCAGTCGGCGATCTCCTTGGGCGCGGTCACGCCGAGCGCCCAGACGGTGACGTCGCTGTGCAGGCGGGTGCCGTCGGACAGGACGACGGCGTCCGGCTCGACGGAGGCGACGGTGGCGCCGAGGCGCAGCCGCACCTCGCGCTCGCGCAGGTCGCGGGCGGCGGCGTCGCGCAGGTGCGGCTTGTACGGCGCGAGCACGTAGTCGAACCGCTCGACCAGGGTGATGCTGGTCTGCTCGGGCTTGATCTCGGGGTAGGTCAGCGGGATCGTCCGCATGCGCAGCTCGGCCATGGACCCGGCGATCTCGACGCCGGTGGCGCCGCCGCCGACGACCACCACGTGGGTGGTGGGCCGCTTGCCCAGGGCGGTCTCCTCCAGGCAGGTCTGCAGGCGGCTGCGCAGGGTCTTGGCGTCGCGCACGGAGTACAGGGGAAGCGCGTTCTTCTCGGCGCCCTCGATGGACAGCCAGTTGGTGCTGACCCCGGTGCCGAGGACGAGGTAGTCGTAGTCGAGGACGGCGCCGTCGGTCAGCTCGACCTGCTTCTGGTCGAGGAGCAGCTTGCCGAGGCCGGCGGCGTGCACGCGCACGGTGGGATACCTCGCGGCGAAGGCGCGCAGGGGGTACGTCACGTCGCCGGCGGCCATGGCGGCCGTCGCCACCTGGTAAAGCAGCGGCTGGAAGGTGGTGTAGGGGTGCTGGTCGACGATCGTGACCCTGGCGCCGGCGCGGGCGAGCTCACGGGTGGCGCTGAGCCCGCCGAACCCCCCGCCCACCACCACGACGTGCGGCGGCCTGCCCGTCCGCTCCTGCCGCTTTCCGTCCATCATCACGAGGTGCCCCTTCCGGCGTGTCGGCCCATCTCGTGTGCATATGGCACCTCAGGCGGCCCTTAAACCCCTTCGTCTGCTTTGCCGCGGGGCGCGGGCCGGCTCAGGCGGCCTTGTCCAGGGGCTCGCGCGGGTAGTGCAGGTCGAAGGCCGGCCGTTCGGAACGGATGGGCGGCATGAACGTGAAGTTGTGCCGCGGCGGCGGGCACGAGGTCGCCCATTCGAGCGAGTTGCCGAAGCCCCACGGGTCGTCCACCGTGACGCGCGGGGCGCGCCGGGCGGTCTTCCAGACGTTGTAGATGAACGGGAGCGTGGACAGGCCCAGCAGGAACGCGCCGAGCGAGGAGATCTGGTTGAGCGTGGTGAAGCCGTCGGCCGGGCTGTAGTCGGCGTAGCGGCGCGGGAACCCGGCGACCCCGAGCCAGTGCTGGATGAGGAACGTGGTGTGGAAGCCGATGAACAGCATCCAGAAGTGGACCTGGCCGAGCCGGTCGTCGAGCATCCGGCCGGTCATCTTGGGCCACCAGAAGTAGAAGCCGGCGAACATCGCGAACACGACCGTCCCGAACACCACGTAGTGGAAGTGGGCCACCACGAAGTAGGTGTCGCTGATGTGGAAGTCGAGCGGCGGCGAGGCCAGGATGACGCCGGTCAGCCCGCCGAGCAGGAACGTGATGAGGAAGCCGATGGCGAACATCATCGGCGCGGCGAAGCTCAGATGGCCGCGCCACATGGTGCCGATCCAGTTGAAGAACTTCACCCCGGTCGGCACCGCGATGAGGAACGTCATGAACGAGAAGAACGGCAGCAGCACCTGCCCGGTCGGGAACATGTGGTGCGCCCACACCGTCATCGACAGGCCGGCGATCGCGATCGTCGCCCCGACCAGGCCGACGTAGCCGAACAGCGGCTTGCGGGAGAAGACGGGGATGACCTCGGTGATGATCCCGAAGAACGGCAGCGCGATGATGTAGACCTCGGGGTGGCCGAAGAACCAGAACAGGTGCTGCCACAGGATCGGGCCGCCGTTGGCGGCGTCGTAGACGTGGGTGCCGAACTTGCGGTCGATCTCCAGCGCCAGCAGGGCCGCGGCCAGCACCGGGAAGGCCATGAGCACGAGCATGCTGGTCAGCAGGACGTTCCAGGTGAAGATCGGCATCCGGAACATCGTCATGCCGGGGGCCCGCATGCAGATGATCGTGGTGATGAAGTTGACGGACCCGAGGATCGTGCCGAGCCCGGACATCACCAGGCCCATGATCCAGAAGTCGCCGCCCATGCTGGGCGAGAAGGTGATCGACGACAGCGGCGTGTAGGCGAACCAGCCGAAGTCGGCCGCCCCGAGGGGCACCACGAAGCTCCAGAGCGTGATCAGCCCGCCGAACAGGAACAGCCAGTACGCCACCGCGTTCAGCCGGGGGAAGGCCACGTCGGGCGCGCCGATCTGCAGGGGCATGATGACGTTGGCGAACCCGGCGAACAGCGGCGTGGCGAACAGCAGCAGCATGATCACGCCGTGGTTGGTGAAGAGCTGGTTGTACTGCTGGTTCGTGACGACCTGAAGCCCCGGCTCGAACAGCTCAGCCCTGATGATCATCGCCATCAGGCCGGCCACGAGGAAGAACCCGAACGACGTCATGAGGTAGAGGTAGCCGATGACCTTGTGGTCGGTCGTGGACAGCCAGTTGGCGAGCACCGCGCCCGCGCGGCGCCTCTTGGCCGGGGCGAGCGGTGAGGTCATCGGCTCGCCGGCGGCCGGTTTCTGCGTCGTCACCGGGCCCTCCCCTGGGTCATGCCCTACGCGTAGCGCCTTCCCCCAGGGATACCCGGCACCGGGTCAAGGAAGGATCCGCCCCCGGTCACGACTCGCCCCGCATCGGCGGGGCGAGTCGCGCCCGGCGCGTCAGGAGGTGATCCCCGGACGCGTCAGGGAGTCGCCTTGTCCGGCCGCTCGGAGACGCGGACCGCGTTGACGATCGTGCTGCCCTCGCGGGTGGCGAAGCGGACGTTGAGCTGGCCGTCGGTGACCTTCACCGTGTACTGCCTGCTCACGGCCGTGTACGTGCCCGCCTCCAGCGCCAGGTCCAGCGCCGGGATGGCCAGTTGCCCCTCCACCAGCACGTCGAAGACCCGCTTGCCGATGCCCGTCGACTTGATGTCGGCGAAGCCCAGCTCGACGGTGTAGGTGCCGGCGGGCACGCCGTCGAAGCGGTACTCCAGCATGCCCTCGCGGGCGGTGCGGAACAGCGCCTGGTCGTCGGTGCCCTTGATGGTCTTCGACGTGGAGGCGGTGCGGTTGGCGGTGGCGACGTAGCCGTGCTGGCCCTGGGTGTACTTGCGGTCGGCCGTCCAGGAGTCGCCGGCGGCGTCGACCAGGCCCTTGCTCGCGCCCACGTCCACCGCGACCTGGTACTTCGGCACGACGACCGTCACCTTGACCTCGATGACGGGCTGCCGCCCGCTGGCCGACTTGACCACCAGCTTGCCCGAGCGGAGCGTGCCGGGCTGGACGCCGGCGCTGGAGGCCGTGACCTTGAGCGTGACCCGCTGGTCCTTGGCCAGGTCGCCGGCCGTGGGCGTGATGGCGAGCCAGCTCTGCGCCGGGTCGGCGGTGACGGTGTAGGCAGTGGGCGAGCCGAGGTTGGTCAGCTCGAACGTGCGCGTCCGGGTGGCGTCGGTGGGCATCACCAGGGTGATCTCGCCCACGGAGGAGCTGACCCGGCCGGTGACCAGGGCCGTGTCGATCCGGGTGATCGTGGCCGGGGCGATGGTGACGGGCTTGGTGAAGGTGCCGTAGTTCTCCTTGGACACCTCGACCTGGTAGTCGCCCGCCAGCACCTGGCCGGAGAACGCGCCGTCGGGACCGGTGGTGAGCGTGGCCACGTCGCCGATCCGCACCGTGGCGCCGGGCAGCGGGTCGCCGTCGTTGGCGTCGGTGACCACGCCGATGACCAGGCCGTGCCGGCTGGCGGTGAAGGTGAGGCTCTGGCCGTCGGTGAGGGCCGGCTCCTCGTAGGAGTAGAGCATGCCGTCGGTGCCGGTCGCGTTCTCGATGCCGACGGTGGCGCTGGTGCCCTGGTCGCGCTGGCTGTCGACGTCCTTGTACCGGTAGCTGACGGTGCCGTCCTCGCCGAGCAGCGCGGCGAAGGAGATGCGCTGCGCGGCGTCGTTGTAGTAGCGGACGTTGCGCCACTCGATCACGAACCGGCGGTGCGGCGCCGTGCCCGTGACGCCGGTGTAGACGCCGGCGCTCGCGTCCACGACCAGGTCGTCCCAGTACGGGTAGACGGCGTTGTTGGGCGTGCCGGTGGTGGGCAGCCGGCCGTTGCCGCCGCTGGTGACCTTGTCGGCGGCGAAGGTGGCCATGCCGTTGGTGGCGATCCACGCCTTGGCCTGCCCGGTGCCGTAGAACGGGACCGGGAAGGGCAGCGTCACCTGCTGGGCCTCGTCGTCGCCGGTGAGGGCCAGCTTGTCGGTGCCCGCGACGTACGGCTCGGTGCCGGTGCGGCAGGTGTAGCCGAAGCCGTCGCCGCGCAGCCCCAGCTCGATGTCCTTGACGGTGTCGCCGGTCAGGGCGATGCCCACGGACGCGCCGCGCGAGCAGCGGGAGGACGGGGTGACCGTGATCGTGTAGTCGCCGTGCGGCAGCGTGAGCCGGTAGCGGCCGGCGGCGTCGGTGACCGTCCTGACCGGGGTGCCGGTCGCCTCGACCGTGGCCCCGGCCTCCGGCGCGCCGGCGGCGGTGACCGTGCCGGACAGGACGGCCGAGGGCTGCTGGGCCATGGTGACGTCGGCCCTGGCGCTCTGCCCGGCGACGACGGCGGCGGTCGCGGTGCCCTTGCCGTAGCCGAACTTCTCGGTGGTGATCCGGTACTCGCCGGGCAGCAGGCGCGGCACCGCGTAGGCGCCGTCCTGGCCGGTCACGACGGTGCGGGTGATGGGGCCCGTGACGGTGACGGTGGCGCCGGCCACGGGCGCGCCGCCGGAGGTCCCCGTGGTGGAAGTGCCCGTGGTGGAAGTGCCCGTGGTGGAAGTGCCCGTGGTGGAAGTGACGGTGCCGGCCAGGTCGCCGACGCCGTCGCGGGGCGCGAGCCGGACGGCGGCGTAGGCGTCGAGCCGGCCCTCGCCCCAGACGTTGTTGTCGGCGGCGGTGCCGCCGCAGGAGGTGTCGTTGACGTCGATCGCCGTGGAGTCGAGCAGCGGCCGGGTGGCCGCCACGTCGCCCTGGAGGGCCGGCGCCGCCGACCAGAGGAGCGCCACGGTGGCCGCGACGTGCGGTGAGGCCATGGAGGTGCCGGTGTAGGAGTCGTAGCCGCCGCCGGGCACGGACGAGCGCACGTTCACGGCGGGGGCGGCGATGTTCGGCTTGATCTCGCCGTTCTCGCCCTCGCCCTTGCTGGAGCGGGCGTAGAGGACGCCGTTGACGTCGAAGCCGCCGGCGCTGTAGCTGCTCACGTACTGGCCGGGCGAGCCGCTGGTACGGCAGGCCGGGCCCTCGTTGCCGTTGGCGAAGGCCGGGAAGATGCCGGCCGCCACCCACGCGTCGACGGTCTCCTTGTACCAGGGGTCGAAGCCGGCGCCGCCCCAGGAGTTGTTGACGATGTCGGGCGCGAGGTCGGGCCGTGGGTTCCGCCCGTTGAGGTCGGTGGGGGCGAGGACCCACTGGCCGGCGGCCAGCAGGGAGGCGTCGGTGCAGGTGTTGGTCTCGCAGCCCTTGGCGGCGATCCACCGGGCGCCGGGGGCGACGCCGATGCCGTTCGCGCCGACCATGGTGCCCATGGTGTGCGTGCCGTGGCCGTTGTTGTCGCACGGCGCGGCGGACGGGCAGACGTGGGCCGGGTCGAACCAGTTGTAGTCGTGGGTGTAGCTGCCGTCGGGGTTGCGTCCCCGGTAGGAGGCGGCCAGCTCGGGATGGTCGAACTGGGCTCCGGAGTCGATGTGGGCGACGACGATGCCCTCGCCGCGGTCGCCCAGCTCGCTCCACACGCGCGGGGCGCCGACGCGGTCGATGTTCCACTCGACGGCGTTGACGCGCGCCTCGGCCTTGCCCGGGTCGGGCTTGGGGAGGGTGAGTGTGCGGACCGGCTCGATGCCGGTGACCTCGGGCAGGCCGGCGATCTCGGCGGCCAGCTTGGGCCCGGCGGTGACGCGGACGGCGTTGACGATCCAGTACGGGGTGTAGTCGGCGTCCTGGGCGTCGAGGAGCTTGCGCAGGCCGGCCTGGGAGGTGGCGGCCTGCTCGGTCTTGGCCTCGAAGACCTGCTCGGCCTTGGCCTCCTTGGTCCTGGCCTTACGGGCGGCGCTGAGGTCGGCCGCGCCCTTGAGGCGTACCCAGAAGGTGGACTTGCCGTCCGCGTCGAGGTCGGACCGGACGGCGGGGCTGATCTTGTCGGCGCCGGGGGCGGCGGTCGCGCTCGCCGCGGGCGCGGGGGCGCCGAGCGGCAGGATGAGGGTGAGGACGGCGATGATCCCGGTCAGGATCGCCCGCCGGCGGGGGGTGTTCGGCACACGCTCTCCTTCACGCCCGGCGGGGGCGGGCCCGCCGGGGTAGAGCTGATCTTTACGCCTACGGGTCGAGGGTGAAGAGATCGTGTCCGCTTTGCAAGGGGTCCTGCCATCACAAGACTCGACATGTCATGAAATGTGATCTGGTCAGGAGGAATGTCAGCCGCGGTGACGATCGACGGCTTGAGGAACGGGGTGAGGGTGCGGTTGGGCTTCCACCCGGCGTTCTCGGCGACCAGCAGCGAGAGCTTGGTCGTCATCCAGCGGCGGGTCGGGAACAGGTGGGTCTCGTCACCGCTCTGGCCGCTGATCCGGTCCCGTTACTTCCGGTCGCCGGGGATGTGGTAGCCGCCGTCGAGCGGCACCGGGTAGCCCATGTACTCGACGACGTCGGGGGCGTTGCCGCCGTCCGAGACGCACGAGCGCATGCCGGCCCAGTCGCTGTGGAAGGCGGCGGCGTGGCCGTACTCGTGCATGACCGGGCCGTGGACGTCGTGCACCGAGCCCGCGATGTCGGTCCTGTACCAGTCCTCGTCGGCCAGGGACGTGACGCCCTACCACGGGACGGTCTCGCCGTGGCGGTCCAGGAACCGCAGGCCGGGGGCGCCCGCCTGGGCTTCGAGAACGTCGACGACGGCGGGGATGCTCTCCTGGGGGTCGAGGGGCGCGTCGGGCCCGCCGAGCCGGGTCCGGTTGTGGCCGGGGTCGATGAGCAGCTTGGTCTGCCTGTCACCGGCATGGCGGGTGGCATAGCTGCGCATGAGCTGGTTGAGCGCGGCCTTGCTGGCCTTGTAGAGCTCGTAGCCGGGCTCGGTGTTGCGCGTGATGCTGCCCTGCTCGGACGACATGACGGCGACGGTGCCGCCGGGCGCGACGAGTCCGCGCAGGGCCTCCAGGGCGCGCAGCGGGCTCAGCGCGTTGGTGATCATCACCTCGGTGAACATGCCGGTCGGGACCTCGTGGACGGGCAGGTCGCCCCGGTCGATCGCGGCGTTGACGAAGAGCAGGTCGAGCCGGCGGCCGGCCAGGCGCTCGCGCAGCGCGCCGAGCTGTTCGGGGCTGGTCATCTCCAGCGTTTCGGTCGTCACCCGTCCGTCCGAGGCGTCGGCGACGGCCCGCAGGTCGGCGCCGTCGCTGCGGGTCGTGGCGATGACGCGCCAGCCGCGCCGGGCGAGCTCGCCGACGAGAACGAGCCCCAGGCCCCGGGAGGCTCCGAGGACGAGGGCCTGGCGGTCGGTCGTGGCGGACATGTGAGCTCCTTCGAGGCGAGGGGTTCCTCTGGACGCGACGCGATGTCTAGACGAGACGTTGCGTCAAGGCTACAGCACCGCGTCGCCACCGCTCGTCGCCGAGGCCCGGCACGATCCCGCCACGGCCGCGAGCTTCCACCAGCGCTACCTCGACTCGCGCCGCGAACGGAAACGCGACCTGCTCGCGCGGGCGATCGACACCGGGGAGATCACGTCCAGGCTCGCCCCCCGACGCCGCGATCGACGCCCTCGTCGGCCCGATCGTCCATCGGGCCCTGCTGGGGCCAAGCATCCCCGGCGACCTGGTGAACACCCTCGTGGAGGACCTACTCGAACGCCGCTCCACCTGAGCGCCCCCGCGGCGGGCCGGCCCGTCGCCCCGGCCCTCGGCGCCAAGACAGCGTGATCGGGCCCGCTCCGCTGCGCGGCGTGTCGTGCCGGCGGGCGGCCGCGTAGTTCAGGGAGTGACGGGGACGATGCGCGCCTCCCGCAGCTCGCCGCGCTCGATCGTCAGCAGGCCGATCGTGCCGTGGGGCTGGCGGCGGCGGTCCGTCGGCGAGCCCGGGTTGAAGATGCGCAGGCCGTCGCCCGTCTCGTCCATCGGGATGTGGGAGTGGCCGAACACGACCAGATCGGCGCCGGGGAAGCGGCGGCGCATCCGCGGGAGACGCCCCTTGGCCGGCCCGCTGTCGTGGATCATGCCGACGCGCAGGCCGTCCAGGGTCAGCTCCAGCGTCTCGGGCGCGACCACGTCCGGGCCGTCGTTGTTGCCCTTGACGACGTGGACCGGCGCGTACGCCGACAGCTCGTCGATCACGGACGCGACGCACACGTCACCGGCGTGCAGGATCACGTCGGCGCCGCGCAGGTGCCCCGCCACCCGGGGCGGGCAGGAGCGCCAGCGGCGGGGCGCGTGCGTGTCGGAAAGGACGACCACTCTCATCCCCCTACCCTGCCCGTTGGGCGGCTACGGGATCGCGCGGTCAGCGCCGGATGGCCGTGAGGAAGTCCCCGAGGGCGGTCGCGACGGCGGCGGGGGCTTCCAAGGGCAGCAGGTGGCCGGCCCCGGGGACGGTCGTCAGGGTCGCGTGCGGGATGTGCGGCAGGAGGTGGTCGCGCAGGACATGTGGCGGCTCCACCACGTCGTCCGCCGCGGCCAGCACCGTCACCGGGACCTCGATGTCCCGCGCGGCGCCCGTGACGTCCTGCGCGATGCCGCGCAGGGGCCACTCGTGCCGGGCCTCGGCCCGGGCGGCGAGGCTGTCGCGCACCGCGGCGTCCCGCAGGATCCCGGGCAGCGGCGTGGCGGTCAGGACATGGTCGAGGGCGTGCCGCACCGTCTCGGGCGAGTCGTAGGCGTGCGACAGACCCTGCCGGTACTCCTCGGTCACCGCGGCGGGCGGCTGTGGCGGTGCGGGCGCGACGAGCACCAGGCCGGCCAGCCCGGCCGGCCGGCGGGCCGCGACGAGTTGGCTCACCTTGCCGCCCATCGAATGGCCGACGAGCACGAACGCTCCGCGCACGCTCGCCCCGGCCACCCGGGCGAGATCGTCGGCAAGCTGGTCGAGGTGGTACGGCCCCGGCAGCGCCTGGGAGGCGCCCCAGCCCCGCTGGTCGAAGCGGACCGTCGCCTGCCCGGGCGGCAGATGGTCGATCACACCGTTCCAGGTGCCGGCGGAGCCGCCCCAGTAGTGGACGAACACCAGCGCCGGACCGGCACCTCCGCCCACCCGCACGTCGAGCGACCCGCCCGGCACGGGAACCGTCATTGTCGTTTCCGTCATCGTCATGCCTTCCTGTCGGCCGCGAAGATCGGCGCCCGTCCGTCCTGCCGCGGCTCCGAACCGGTAGCCTGACCTGGCAGTCAGGCCCAGCCGCGACAGTACTCGAGGGGTGCGTCCGGCCTTTGGCGGAAAGGAGCACAGTAGTTGTGAAAAACGGACACGGTGCTGTGCGGCAACTGCGCTATCTGCCTGCCGTCGGATCGGCGTACGGGGTGGAGGTGCTCAGTTTCGCCGCGCTGCGCTCGATGGACGCCCACCGCCGCCGCACACAACCGCAACGCCCCGACTTCCACGTGTTCGCCCTGGTCAGCTCCGGGACCGGGAGCCACGAGGCGGACTTCCACGGCTACCGGCTGGAGGAAGGCAGTGCCGTGTGGATCCGGCCGGGGATGGTGCACCGCTGGAGCGACATCGACGCCTGCGACGGCCCGCTGATCCTCTTCCGGCCCGGCTTCCTCTCCGGCCTCACAGCATCGGAGGCCGGCACGCCGGCGTGCTGGCACCTGGACCGGCAGCGGCTGTCCCTCGCCCTGCTCGCCGCCGACCACCTCGATCGCGAGCACGGCGCAGCGGTACGAACACCGCGCCTGGCGTCGCCCGCCCTGCTGTCCCACCTGCTGGCGGCGCTGATCCTGCGCGCGCTCCCCGACACCCCGATCCCGGCCGGCGCGACGACCTCCCATGACCGACGTGTGGCCGTGTTCCGCGCCTATCGGGCCGCCGTCGAGGAGCACTTCACCGACTGGCACCACGTGGCCGACTACGCGCGGCACCTGGGCCATGACGTGCGCACGCTCACCCGGGCGACGCGCGCCGCCACCGGCACGGGCGCCAAGACCTTCCTCGACCAGCGCATCCTGCTGGAAGCCAGAAGACTGCTGGCCCACACCGACCTGCCGGTCAGCGGCTGCGCCCGGCGGCTCGGCTTCCGGGACGTCGGCAACTTCACCACGTTCTTCCGGCGCCAGGCCGACATGCCTCCCGCCACCTGGCGCCATGTACAGCGAGCCCAGCTCACTTAAGAGCGCATCCGCGGCCCCACCGGAAGGCATCCTCTACGAAAGTCGCCCGGCCCCCTCCCGATGACCGATCCGCCGGGAGAGGACCGGGTCATAGTGTCCGATCATGCGCAAAGCCATCCAGGTGACCGGTCTGATCCTGCTGCTCCAGGGCGTCAGCGGCGCCATCGACCATCTGGCCGTCCAGCCCTTCATGGGGGTGTTCCTCAACTTCTTCAACCGGGTGATCGTGCCCCGCGTGGAGATCCTGGCCGCCCAGCCGCTGTTCGCCAACCTCGCCCTGGCGGTGCTCGGCCTCGCGCTGATCATCGCGCCCGCCCGCTCGTAGCACATGCCACAAGGCAAGGTCCTCCCCCGAGGGAAGCTTCGCACGACGAGGCTCGGGCGGGTGGAACGCGCGCCCCTGATGAGGACCTTGCCTTGTGACCCTGCACAGGGGCGGGCGTCAGGGGGAAGCCAGTGCCACAGCTGCCAGGGCTGAGGCGGCCAGGCCGCCTGCTGTCACCAGGGTCGCCGCGATCAGTGGCAGGCGTCCGATCCACCGCCGTAGCCGCGGGGTTCCCGCCACGCTCAGCAACGCTTTCCTGCCTCGCAGCACGGCGATGCCGACTCCTGTCAGGGTGCCCGCCATCCCCACGCCGAAGGCCGTCACCATGGCGAGAGCGAGCCCGGCTCTTCCCGTGAGCAAGCCGGTGAGCAGGAGCAGGAAGGCCGAGGGCGAGGGCAGGAGCCCGCCGGAGGCGCCCATCATCACGATGCCACGCCACGTCAGCAACGACCTCAGGTCCTCGTGGCCGTGACCGTGACCGTGCCCATGCCCGTGACCGTGGCCGTGGGTGGACCGGAGGCGGACGTGCCGGCGCAGGAGGCCGACGCCGACCCCGAGCACGACGAGCGCCCCTCCCAGTTGCAGCCACCGTGTCACCGCTGCCAGGGAGGGCGCGCCGTCCATGGCGAGCCACCAGCCGACCGCCAGCACGGCGACCGACACGGTGTGCATGGCCGCCACCACCACCCCCAGCAGCACCGCGTCCCGGGCCCTGCCGTTGCCCCCCACCAGGTAACCGGCCGTCAGAGTCTTGCCGTGCCCAGGTGCGCAGGCGTGCGCCGCGCCGGCCACCAGAGCGACCAGAAGCGCCAGCGGCAGCACCACGTCGCCGTCCACCAGGGAGGACAGCTCGGCCGTCCACAGGGCGGACCCGCCCGGCGGCTCCAGAGCGGTCCCCGTACCGTCGAGTGGCCCGGAAGCGGTCCCCGTGCCGTCGAAGCGCAGCACGTGCGCCGGCGAGGCCGCCGTGTGCAGGGCGCCTCCGCCGCTCGGCGTCGTGGACACCGTCCGATAGGCCGGGTCCAGGTCGGTGAGAGCGGTGATGGTGAGCGTGACGGCGCGGACGGCGGCCGGGCACCGGAACCGGAGAACCGCGCCGGAGGCGGCGACATCCCGCACCGCCTCCAGCCGACAGGCCGTCCCGTCCTGCGACACCGCGATGTGCTCACCGAGATAGCCGCCCACCGGCCGCGCGAGCCGCGCCAGGTCGTCGGCGGCGGCCGACCAGGTCACCTCGACCGTGTCATCGCGCGCGGTCACCTTCGCCGCGAGCGGCGGGCCGAAGGGGTGTGCCGCCCCCGGGCCCGCCGCTCCCAGCAGGGTCAGGGCCGCCAGTCCCGCGACCGCGAGCAGGCGCGCCAGACCCCGTGCCATGGTCCCGATCACTGACCGCGGATCCTCGTGGTCGCGAGCGCGTGGATCGAGCCGTCGTCGGTCAGCGCGTAGAGCATGTCCCCGCTCACCGACAGCGCGGAGGCCACGCCCGCGCCCAGGTTGTACTCGGCCAGCTTGCGGCCGCTCGCCCGGTCGAGCGCCACCACGCGTCCGTCCCAGGTCGTGGCGTAGACGACGGTCTCGGTCGCCAGCATGTGCATCGCCGGGGACCCGGGACCGGCCGCCGTGCATCCGGCCGCGACCCGCCACCTGTCGTCCATCGGGCTCTCACCCGGCAGGTAGCCCAGCGGGGTCTCCCAGATCGGCTCGGCGGGGGTCGCCGAGGCGGTGTCGTAGGCCCTGACGACGCCGTCGACGGTGGCCACGTACGCCATGGCGCCCCTGGTCGCCGGGCTGGTCACCGGAGGCGGCCCGGGCTCGCAGGTGCTGGTCGTACCGAGCTTGGCCTGCCAGAGCACCTTCGCGCCCGCCTGCAGGTCGTGGCCGCGTACACCGGAGGAGGTGGCGGTCACCATCTGCGTGTCCGTGAAGGCGGGCGAGGACTGCGTGAACAGTTCGCCTCCGGTGTCCACCGACGCCAACTGCTTGCAGGTGGTCAGGTCCATCGCGATCAGCGTCTGGCTGGACCCCGAGTGCAGGTAGGCGGTGGTGGCGCCGGGCCGCCGTACGGCGACACTGTGGAACTCGCCCCAGGCGACGGGTGCGCCGAACCCGCCGGGCAGCTTGGCGCCGGTCTTCGCGTCGCGGCACGTCACGGTGTCCCATGCCTGGTAGACCGCCACGGAGCGGTCGCGCAGGTCGAAGACGCTCACCGGTCCGCCGGCCCGGCCGTAGCGGCGCACGGTCGAGCCGGTGACGTGCTCGTCGTCGATCGTCTCCCAGTCCACCTTGCCGGTGCGCGCGTCGAGCGCGTAGACGCGGCCGACACCCGTGGTCAGGTAGACCTTGCCGTCGTGCACGGTCGGGAAGGACTCGGCGTCGCCGTCCAGGTAGGTCCGCCACACCTCAGCGCCGGTCAGCGCGTCGTAGGCGAGCATCATGCTGTACGGCGAGTCGAACGCCTGCGAGGCGACGATCACCTTGCCGTCCCACACGGCCGCGCCGTTGAGGTGGAACTGCTCGCCGGTGCTGGCCGCCCAGCGCAGGCCGAGCCTGGCGCCCGGGTCGTCCTCGGCCGACGAACGGGACTCCTCGTCGCCGCCCTGCCTGGTCCAGTCCTGGCCCAGCTCGGGCTGGTCGATGCGGGCGTCGGCGAGCACCTGGAAGGTGTTCTTGACCGTCGGCCAAGCCTTGCCCGCTGTGTCGACCGCGACCATCTCCGCCGTGTAGGTGCCCGGGTGCAGGCCGGCGACGCGGGAGCTCACCCTGGTCCACGAGATGTGCGCCTTGGGGCACGGCTCCGCCTTGCCGCCGGGCGGGGCGTAGCAGTTGACCTGGCCCGTGGGCTTGGTCTCCCGGCCGAACCGCATGCGATCGTCATGCCAGACCACCCTGCCGTTCTTGGCGCGGACGGTCAGCGCGGCGGTGGCCGGGGTGCGGCCGTCGTCCTCGGCGTACAGCTCGACCGGGACGCCGGCCTTCATGCCGTGGACGCTGCCCTCGCCCGGGCTGACCAGCGCGACGTCGTCGTCGACCTCGAACTGGCGGTGGGTGCCCGCGATGTAGCCGGTGTCCTCGTTCTCCTTGGTGCCCGGGTCGTCGGTGATGCCGGAGAAGTCGAGGATCTTGTAGTCGGGCCTGGCGGAGTCGATGCCGTACACGCCCATGTTGTTGACCTCCACCGACCTGGCGAAGGCGCCGCGCCGGTACTCGGCCTGCTGGTTGTGGCCCGCCGCGAACATCCGCACGTCGTACTTGGCCAGCTCGTCGACGGTCGGCTGCATGCCGGCGCCGGGACCCCACTTGGTGAACAGCGAGCGGTGCGCGAAGACCAGCACCTGCTTGCCCACCGCGTGCCTGCGCAGGTCCTCACGCAGCCACGCGAGCTGCGGGCCAAGACCGCTGGAGTCGTAGTTGTCCTCCAGCACCACGACGTGGCGCCCGCCACGGTCGAAGCTGTACCACTCGGGGCCCATGTTCCTGCGCCAGTACTCCAGGCTGCCGCCGTAGCCGGCGGAGGTCGCGGTGCCGCCGATGTCGTGGTTGCCGATGACCGGATAGTACGGATGGCCGAGCCTGCCCTTGCGCAGGCCCTCGCGCAGGATGTCGTAGCCGCCCTGACGGCGCGGCTCTGCGGCGTAGTCGCTCACCGTGAGGTCGCCGGTGGTCATGGTGAGCGTGGCGCCCCGCACCTCGGACATCGCCTCGACCTGCCCCTGCCAGCGGGGCAGGGTGTTCCTGGCCTCGGCGTCGGAGCGGTTGCTCACCTCGACGTCGGAGACCATCAGCCACTTCTCTTGGGGGTTCTTCGCGTTGGCGTCGGGACGCAGCGCGAAGTCGAGCCCCTTCAGCGGTCCCTGTCCAGCGGGCAGCTCGCGGAAGAACGCCGGCACGTAGTCGTCGCGCAGCACAGGGGTGTAACCGTCCGGCGAGACGATGCTGACGAGGTCGGTCTCCCTGCGGTTGCGATCGACGGTCATCGAGTAGCCGCCGTCGGCGCCGGTGGTCGCCCACACCTCGCCATCGGTGACGGACACGCCCGGCACGCCCTTCTCACCGGCGTCCTTGACGCCGTCACGGTCCTCGTCGGCGAAGACCGTCCCTTCGACGGTCGTGCGGTCGGCGCCGCGGCCGGCGAGGGTGAACGTGACCGGCCGGCCCAGCGGGTCGTAGCCGTCGTCGGCCAGGAAGTACGCCTTCCAGGTGCCCTCTCCGAGAGCGCCGCTGGGGAGCGTGACGGTGCCCGCGGCGAGCGGCGCGTACACCCAGGTCTTCGACGCGACGTCGCCGGGCTTGTCGTCCGGGCCGTACACGCCCACCCAGTTACGGGAGCCCGGCTTGTCGGTGGTGTAGCGGAACGTGAGCGGATCGCCGATCTTCGGATCGACGGTGGTGAGCTCCAGCGTGCCGCCGGCGGCAGCGCTCGGCGACGTGGTGGTCGGGGGGTCGTCCACGGCGGCCTGCGCGGTGCCCGGCGCGAGCACCGCGATCACGACCCCTGCCGCCACGACACCCAGCCATCCTGTACGGCGGCGCGACCACAGCACCGCGGTGACGGCCAGGACGGCCCCGAGCAGAATCGCCACGAGGGACGGCGGCGGCCACGGCGAGCGCGGCGCGTGCGAGCCGGTCGCGTCGACGACCGGAAACGCGTCCGTCACGTTCGACGTCACGCCGTCGAACTCGGCCACGATCTGCGACAGCCCGCCCGCGCGCATCAGCGCGCCCAGATCCAAACTGCCCACGGGGCACGACCAGGCGAGTTCGACGACCACGCCGCCGGGCAGGCCGCCGCCGTCACCGGCCACCCCGTGCGCGCTGACCGGGCAGCCGCCGCTCAGCAGTTCGCTCGCCCAGGCACCGGCGCGCTCAGGGGCCACGACATCTCTGTGCACAACCAAGCGACCGCTTGCCATGTCCCCACCGGTGCTCACGACCAGTTCGGCATGGTCACGGGTCAGGTGGGCGGACGCGGGGCCTGCGGAGATGCCGAGCGTCGCGCCCAGCGCCGTCACGAACACCGCCATCACCCGGGCGGCGCGTAAGATGCGATCCATAGTCTTTGACACGCGACAAAACTAGACAGGTGAGGGTTCTCCGGCCGAGACCTCATCGGGGATGTTCATCCCGTTCGGCACAAAAGTTCACTATTGCCGTGCGATGTGCAGATCCACCAGGTCCGGGTTGTACCGCGACAGGAGGTAGAACGGCCGGGCCGCGGCGAGCAGGACGTCCCGGGAGCCCATCCCCCGGTCCAGCGCGTGCAGCTCCAGAGCTTCGGGTTCGGCGCCCCAGCGTTCGCCGATGTGGGCCAGCACCCGGTCCGCCGACAGGCTGTGGATGTCGAAGGTGGACTCGGTCCGCCGCGCGTGCTCGTTCACCGACCTCGCGGCGTTGACCAGCGTCGCCGCCGCCGCGGCGACGGGTCGCCGGCGCAGCGCGTCCAGGGCCGGGCCGTCCGCGGCGACTCCGGGCGTCAGCTGGAAGCTGCGCACCAGGAAGGTGCCGAGCTGGTCCCTCACCGGGCGCGAGGCCCGCTCCGCCGGGGTCAGCCACAGGTCGAGGAAGCCCAGCTCCCCGGGCTCGGCCGTTCGCGGGTCCGGGATGACGTTGCGGTGCCGCGCGTGCTCCAGCGCCCCGTCGAGGGTCGCCTCCGTGCGCCCGCTCCGGCAGCGGGCGGCGCATTCCCGGGCCAGGTGGGCGAAGACCAGGTTTCGGTGGAAGTCCGGGTAGTCGCGGGCGAAGAGCTGGCACATCCGCAGGACGCTCATCTCGGCGACCCGGCCGTCCTCGGTGTCGAGGCCGCGGGCTCCCAGCCGCCAGCGGTGCACGTAGACGGTGGGCGCCATGGTGAAGCCGGGCGCGGGGTGCTCGGCGGCGTCCGCGGGGCCTTCCTGGAGCGTGCGCAGTCTGTGGACCAGGTGCAGCGCGTCCTCGCGTTTGACGTTGACGGCCCGGGTCGCGCACAGCCGCCGCAGCGCTTCGGCCTTCGCGTCCGGTACGCCGGACTCGCGGGCGAGCCGGACGAGTTCCGGGTAGGAGCGCAGGCGGTACGGCCGCCGGGCCAGCGCGGCGACGAGACGACCGGCGGCGGGCTCGTCCAGGATCCCTTCCTCGACGCACAGGCTCAGGGTCGCGCGGATGTTGACGAGGGCCTCGGAGATCGGCCGGTAGCCTTCCTCGGCAGGACCGTGCAGGAGGGCCACCTCGTCGTCGGCCGTCAGCCGGCCTTCCGCGTAGTCGCGGTAGACGCGTCCCACGCCGAGCATGCCGAAGGTGTCGAGTTCGGCCGCGCGCAGGGCGCCCATGCTGGCGGCGCCGAGGACCGTCACGCCCGCCTGGAGGAGCGACAGGATCTCCTTGTGCCGGACGGCGCGGGTCTGGCGGAAGTAGCCGTCGATGACGCCGACGACGTCTCCCCGCCGGGGCGCGAGGTTCAGCAGGTCTCCCGCCGCCACCGGCGGGAGGACGGTGATGCCGTCCGCCGCGAGCAGGTCGGCGGCCTCCGGCAGGCTGGGGCCGACGAAGAGGTACCGGTTCATCACATGAACGCCGGTTCGCAGAGGAGGCCCGGGCAGACCACTCGTACCACCGGGATGCCGAGGTCGGGCCTGGTGTGGTCGGCGACCAGCGGAGACCGCCCGGTCAGCGCGAGGACGCCGCCGACCGTGGCGCGCAGGTCCTCCGCGAGGGTTTCGTTGCGGACGGAGGCGATCTCGTCGTAGGTGAGCCGGACGGCCTCCGGGAGCGGTTCGGGACGCGCGGAGCCGCTGGAGACGGCGCGCCGGTAGGCGCCCGTGGTGAGGTCGTCCCGCGCCCCGGCGATCTGGGTGACGCGTGACTGCGCGGCTTCGGTCAGGGCGCGGCACAACGCGACGTCACGGTCCAGGTGAGCGCCCGCCCCGGCGAAGGGCACCGGGAACTCCTCGCTCCAGATCGTGGCCAGGAAGCAGGCGAGCCCCGTGGGCGAGGGCAGCACCTCGACCCGGACCTCCACCGCGGCCGCGGCCATGAGGTCCAGCGGCTCCCGGGCCGGGCCGTCCACGGTGCCCAGGTCCAGGGCCGGCGACGGGCCCGTCGCGGCGCGGGCCAGGCAGTCGCGTTCGATGACCTCGTACAGGCCGTGGAGCGCCGCCTCGGCGAAGGTGTTGCCGCTGGCGAGCCCGTTGCTGTTCTGGGCGAACAGGGGCGGCATCCAGGTGTCGCGCACCCGGCCGTCCAGGCGCAGCAGGTCGGTCGGCAGGAAGGTGTCCGTTCCGTCGTCCAGGCGGCTCGCCCTGGTCCATTCGAGCTCCAGGCCCGGCCAGAGGTGGTGGCGGGGTTCCGGGGCCAGCTCGCGGACGCGGTAGCCGCACGCGCGTTCCATGTCGGCGACGGTCGCGGTCGTCTCGCCGGGATCGACGCGCTCGGCGTGCCAGGACTCGATCGACTCCATGGCGGCCGAGACCTTGGCGAGGTCGTGGGTGAGGCCCTTGCCCTGGCTCACCGACACCGTCCGGGAGTTCGGGCGGACGGCCTGGTGGACCGGTATGCCGATCTCGTCGAGCCAGGTGACGTCGGCGATCCGGGTGATGCCGACGACCGGGAACAGCGGCCGGATCCGGCGCAGCGTCTCCGCGGGGGTCAGGACGCGGTGAGTGCCGGACAGGCAGACCTTGCGGGTGTCGCCGGGAGCGGGAACGGGGCGCGCGAGCACCCCGTTCCCGCCCGACAGGTTGTCCGCCATGCCGCCGTCGGCCTGGTCGACAGTGGTGGGGCGGCTCAATCTACACCCTCACGCCGAACCGTCACGCGCCGTGGACGTCGGCGGGCTCGAGGTCGTCGTTGTCCTTCAGCTTGACGCTCCAGCAGGTGTCCTTGCTCGTCGTCTGCATCAAGCTGGTCAGGTCGCCACGGAGTTGGGTTGCGGTGGGGAAGTTGATCTTCATCCGTCGACCTTTCTGTCGTCGTCCGGTATCGCACCGGCGATCGATCGCAAAGTTTAGCCAAGTCTGAACTTCCTGAAAAGACTTGCTACCTCGAAGTACCGGCGCGGGCTCCGGGGTCCGCCGCGCCGGCGTCTCAGCGCCGGAGTCCGAACCGTCACGCGCCGTGGACGTCGGCGGGTTCGAGATCGTCGTTGTCCTTCAGCTTGACGACCCAGGACGAGTCCTTGCTCGCCATCTGGATCACGCTGGTCTGCTCGCCGCGGAGTTCCGCCGCGGTGGGGAGGTTGAGGTTCATCCGCCGACCTTTCCGTCGTCGGCCGGTCCTGCACCGGCGATCATCCGCCGAGCGTAGCCGTGTCCGATCTTCCGGAGAAGGTCTCCCCCGGCTGTGCGGTCGCCGGCTCCGCCGTTCCCGGCGCGGGCGTCGCGGCGACGAGGACCACCTGGCTGTCCTCACCGTGTTCGAACAGGCGCACCCGGAGCCCGCAGCGGGTGAGCTGGTCGGCCACCGCCGCGCCGTCGTGGTAGAGGTAGCGCCAGACGAGCACGGTCTCGCCCGGCTCGAACGACACCGTCCGCCGGTCCTCGCCGACGTCGAAGGTCACGGTGACCGGCTCCAGGAAGCGCGCCCGGACGAAGACCTCGCTGCGAGCGCGGTCGAACCCCGTTTCGGTGACGTACCAGGAGCGGTCGACGGCGAGCAGGTCGAGTCCCACCAGTTGCTGGGGCTTGTACGGGCCGCCGACGCTGACCTCGTCCATGAACGGCGGCCGGTCCACGCCGGTGTCGATGCGCAGCGTCAGCAGCAGCACGTCGTGGTCGCCCATGGCGTGACGTACGTGACGCAGGAGCCGGGCCGGGTCGGCGAAATTGTACGGCGTACCGCCGGCCAGGACGACGAAGCGGACCGGATCAGCGCCGTCGTGGCCGGACGCGGGCCCGGCGGCGAGGACGCGGGCGAGGTCGGGGCCGGTGAAGTCGCCGCGGCACAGCTCGAAGCGCTCCGCGTGGGCGGGGAAGTCGACGCGGAGGTGCTCCCTGGCCAGGTCGAGGATCTCGGGGCTGATGTCGATCGCGTGGTAGCCGGCCAGGCGCGACCTGTCCAGCAGGTGGCGGATCAGCCCGCGCACGGGACGCGTCGTGCCCGGCCCGAGATCGACGATCCGCACCGGCGACGACGGCGGCGCGAGGGCGAGGAGCCGCTCGGCGTGGCGGGTCAGGAGCGTGTCGAAGTCGCTCAGCATCGGCGCGCGTCCGGGGTGGGACGGCACTTCGCTCTCGCGCCACATCTCGCTGCCGTCACCGAGGTAGGTCAGTTCGTACGGGAACTCGGCACGGTGGCCGAGCGCGTCGACGATGGCGTCCACCTGCGCCGCGGAGTAGGCGCGGTAGAAGCTCTCGTGCGGCGACACCGCGTGCTGCTGTCCATGCATAACGCCGGACAGTACATCGCCGGCCCCGCGCCTCCGTCCGCTCCTCCCCGGCCCCGGGCTCCGGCCAGGTCACGTGGCATCTCACGCCGCGCCCACGGGGACGAGCGCCGCCCCTGGGCGGCTCCGAACCGCCGGAGCCGCCCGGGGACGGCGTCTCCGCTAGTCGCCGGCCATCACGGTGAAGGTGAACCCGGCGATCCTCGGACGGCGCAGCGGGATGTCGCACTTGACCCGGCGCAGCATCTCGTTCCTGCTGAGGCCGAGCCCCTGCGCGACGAGCCGGTCCGGACGCACCGGCACCGGATCCTCGAAGACGACCTCCACCCGGACCGGCCACGCCTCGGCGAGCCCCACCGGCTGGGCATCGAGCCGCCAGGCCCCCGTCCAGTCCAGGGTGAAGCGGTTGCGCCGGGCGATCAGCGGATCCAGCAGCGTGGACGCCACCAGCTCCGGATCGTTGGCGTGGTAGCGGTCGAGCTGGGCCGGGTCGAAGGACCTGACCGGCGCTCGCTCGTACACGGCGATCTTGACCGTCCGATCGCAGGACACGCAGCGGACCAGCAGCCACACGTGCAGCAGCTTGCCGTTGGCGTTGACCCGGAACCTGCCCTTGCCGGTGGTGGCCGACTCCGACCCGCAGTCCACGCACCGCAACGACAGCAGAGGCAGCCTGGTCCGGCGGACGACCCAGGACAGCACGGTATGAGGTTGTGAAGACATGATCTCTCTGGACCTGACACGAGGCCGATTGCGCGCGACCTCAAACGCTGAATGACCGGGCGCACGCGGGCAGCCCGGCGGAGCCGACGAGAGGGTCGGCCTGAAGGTGAGCGGAAGAAGGTGTCAGGTCTGAAGAGCAGGCGGGGTCACGCGGTTTTGTCCTCTGTCCTCACGGCGACGGGGCCGCAGGCAACCTACGGGAACGCGGACGGACGGCTCAAACCGTTTTCCGGCGGCCTCAGCAGGTAGGTGGGGCCCGCATAGGGTGATCGCATGGAACAGGACGCCCGATCGGCTCTCGCCTCGTCGTTCGGCGCGGCGGCGGCCGCCTACGCCGAGCACCGCCCGGACTACGCGCAGGCCGCCGTCCGCTGGGCGCTCGCGCCCGCGCCCGGGTCGGGGTCCGGGCCCGGGTCTAGGTCCGGGTCCGGGTCCGGGCCGCGGGTGCTCGACCTCGGCGCCGGCACCGGCAAGCTGACCGCGACGCTGGTCGCGGCGGGCGCCGACGTCGTCGCGGTGGAGCCCGACCCGGCGATGCTGGCCGAGCTGCGCCGCGCGCTGCCGGCGGTACGCGCCCTGCCGGGCAGCGCCGAGGCGATACCGCTGCCGGACGGGTCCGTCGACGCGGTGCTGGCGGGCAACGCCATGCACTGGTTCGACATGGCCGTCGCGGGCCCCGAGATCGCCAGGGTCCTCGCGCCCGGCGGCATCCTGGCCGGCCTGTGGAACGTCCTCGACGACCGGGTCGACTGGGTCGCCGGGCTCGCCCGGGCCGGCGGGAGCGCGGCCGTCGGACCACGCGACACACCCGCGAGCTGGCGCGCCGCGACGGCCGGCATGCACCTCCCCCGGACGGGCGTGGCCGCCCGGTTCGGCTCGCCGGAGCAGGCGGAGTTCCCGCACGGGCAGCGCCGCACCGCCGGCTCCCTCGTCGAGACCCTGGCGACGAGAGCGGGGATGCTGGTCATGCCCGAACGGGAACGAGCGGCCACGCTCGGCCGGGTCCGCGCCTACCTCGCGAGCCGGTCCGAGACCGGCGACGGCGAGTTCACCCTCCCGATGCTGACCTGTGTGCTGCGCGTCCGGCGGCTGTGAAACCCGGCCTGGCCGTGGGACCTACAACGGCGGAGCCGGGCGGACGAGGCCGCTCTCATAGGCGAAGACCACCACCTGGGCGCGATCGCGCAGCCCGAGCTTGACCAGCACGCGGCTCAGATGCGTCTTGACCGTCGCCTCCGCCAGCCGCAGCGCCGCGGCGACCTCGGCGTTAGACAGCCCGCGCGCCACCTGCGTCAGCACCTCGTACTCGCGCGCGGTCAGCCGCGCCAGCCGTTCGTCCCGCTCGGCGGGCCCCGGCGTCATCTGCGGCGCGAACCTCTCCAGCACGCGGCGGGTGACGCGCGGCGACAGCGCCGCCTCCCCCGCCGCGACGGCGCGGATCGCGCTCAGCAGTTCCGGTGGCCGCGTGTTCTTCGGCAGGAACCCGGCGGCTCCGGCCCGCAGCCCGGCGAAGGCGTACTCGTCCAGGTCGAAGGTGGTCAGGATGAGCACGCGCGAGCGCGGGCTGTCGCGCACGATCCTGCGGGTGGCCTCGATGCCGTCCAGGCCGGGCATGCGCACGTCCATCAGCACGACGTCCGGACGCAGGCGCCGCGCCAGCCGGGCCGCCTGCTCGCCGTCGTCCGCCTCGCCGGCCACCTCCATGTCCGGCTCGGCCTCGAAGACCATGCGGAAGGCCATCCGCAGCAGCGACTCGTCGTCGGCGATCAGCAGCCGGATCATCGTGGAGCTCCCATGGACGGCGCGGCCGGCACTTCGTTCATCGGGGCGGCCGTAGATCCAGCACCGCCAGGACCCGCCATCCGCCGCCTGCCACCGGTCCGGCGTCCAGGGTCCCGCCGTAGGCGGCCACCCGTTCCCGCATGCCCGCGATCCCGCGCCCCTCGCCCCGGAGCCCTGAACGGGGCCCGGATCCCCGGGGCCTCGGGTCGCGGGGTCCCTTGTCGCGGAGGCCCGTGTCGCCGGGGCCCGTGTCACGGGGTCCGGTGTCGGCAGGCGCGACGAGGCCGGGAACGTCGATGACCTCCACCTCGGCACGGCGCGCCGACACATCGACCCGCACATCGGCGCCGGTCGTGGGCGCGTGCCGCAGCGTGTTCGTCAGCGCCTCCTGGACCAGCCGGTAGATCGTCAGCTGGGCGGCGGCGGGAACCGCCTCGGCGTCGCCGGTGACCCGGAGACGCGTCGCCAGCCCGGCCGCGCGCATCCGC
Organism: Nonomuraea roseoviolacea subsp. carminata; assembly: GCF_024172185.1. Classification (GTDB taxonomy): domain Bacteria; phylum Actinomycetota; class Actinomycetes; order Streptosporangiales; family Streptosporangiaceae; genus Nonomuraea; species Nonomuraea roseoviolacea. The sequence goes on along the minus strand of NZ_JAMZEC010000001.1, from coordinate 6,772,145 downwards.
TCGGCCAGCGGGCCGAGATCGGCGATCCCGGGCGCGGGCTGCCGCATCGCGTCGAGAGAGTCGCCGCCAGAGGTGACGACGACTCCCGAGGCGGCGAGCTCATGTGAGGCGGCGAGGCCGTCGCTTGAGATGGCGAGGCCGTCGCTTGAGGTGGTGAGGTCGCGTGAGGCGGCGAAGTCGTGGCCGGTGCTCAGGGAGCGGCGCATGTCCTCCAGGGCTTGGCGTCCTGTCACGGCGATGTGCTCCATCGCCGCCGCGGCCCGGTCCGGCGCGCTGTGGCGGACGTGGGCGGCGCTGTCCGCCAGCGCCACCATGACCGACAGGTTGTGGGTGACGATGTCGTGCATGTCGCGGGTCATCCGCGCGCGTTCCTCGGCGACGGCGAGCCGTGCCCGCTGCTCGCGGTCGCGTTCCAGGGATGTCACGTACGCCCGTCGTTCCCGTGTCCACAGGCCGGTCATGAGGGCGGCGGCCGCCATCGCGCTCAGCGCGGCCACCGTGAAGGGGAACTGGCCGGGCGGCGCCCAGCGGGCGGCGGCCAGCAGTATCCCGGCCTGCAGCGCGAGCGCCGCCAGGAGAGCGTGGCGCCACGGGCGGTGCGCGGCGACCGTGTACAGGGCCACCAGGAGGGCGGCGTCGGCGGGAAGCTGCACGTCCAGCGCCCACTGGACGGCGGCGGCGAGGCCGATCGCGGCCAGGACCGTCATCGGGGCGCGCCGCCTCCAGGCCAGCGGCGCCACCAGCGCCGTCTGCAACGCGAGCAACCATGAGGGGCCGGACAGCACCTGGCCGGGCCCGAGCGTGGCCAGGAACAGCGCGGCGCCCGCCGTCGCGTCGACGGCCACGGTCGGCCACCGGCCCGGCGCGGTGAGGCGGGCCGCCGGACGGTCGGCTGGGTTCACCCGCTTCACCCTAGTTGTCCTGCGAGTTCGTTCCCGCTCCTTCGCGAGGACGACCGTCATCCGAAAGTCGCATGCGCGCGTGCGACCTCCGCCGCTCGTCCGCGGGTGTGCCCGGCTGCCAGCCTCGTCGAACGTCCACTGCCGTGTTCCTTTTTCCGTTCGAGGAGCTTTCGCATGTCTTATGTCGCGACACGTACAGGTCTGTCCAGAGGGAGCAGGACCACGGGTGCGTCCGTTGCCTCCAGGAGGCGGGAGTCCGCCATCTCGAAGGCCGCAGGCGTGGTCGCGGGCCTGGCCGTCCTGGTGCTGGCGGCATCCCCGGCTGCGGCCGGAGCCGACACCGGCGGCCCGATCGGGGCGAGCCTGCCCGCGCCCGGCGCCCCGATCCCGGTGAGCCTGTCCGCGCCCGGCGCCCCGATCCCGGTGAGCCTGTCCGCGCCCGGCGGCCCGATCGCGGTGAGCCTGCCCGCGCCCGGCGGCCCGATCGCGGTGAGCCTGCCCGCGCCCGGCGGCCCGATCGCGGTGAGCCTGCCCGCGCCCGGCGGCCCGTACCCGGTCGGGACCGTGGCCATGTGGCTGGTCGACCGGTCCCGGCCCGATCCGCTGATGGCGGCCAAGCCGTACCGGGAGCTGATGATCAGTCTGTGGTACCCGGCCGAGGGCGGCGGGCCGCTCGCGCCGCACATGGCGCCGCTGGCCGCCGCCGACTGGGACCGGCACTCGGCGCCGCCCCTGGGCGTCGCCAAGGGCGCCGTCGCCTGGGCCGCCACGCGCACCCATGCCCGGGTGGGCGCGCCCGTCGAGCCGCGTGCGGGGAAGCTGCCGGTGGTGCTGTTCGGTTCGGGGGACGGCGGGCCGCGCACGCTCGGCACCACCCTGGTCGAGGACCTGGCTTCGCGCGGCTACCTGGTCGTCACCGTCGACCACACCTACGAGGCCGACCAGGTGGAGTTCCCCGGCCGGCGTCTGGTGCGCGCCCTGCCACTGCCCGCGAAGCTGACGCCGAAGGTCATCGCCAAGCTGCTGGCCAAGCACTCGCGGGCGCGCCTGGCGGACATGCGCCACGTCCTGGACCAGGTCACCGCCCTCGCCCACGGCCGCCCCATCGGCGGCAGGCTGCCCGAGGGGATGCTCGGCGCGCCCGACGCCTCACGGGTGGGGGTGCTGGGGCAGTCGCTGGGCGGTTCGGTCGCCGCGCAGCTGACCCGCGACGACGCCCGTGTGGACGCGGGCGTCAACGTCGACGGCGCCTATGTCGGACCGGTGGCCGCACGCGGGGTGGCCAGGCCGTTCCTGCAACTGGCGGCCGAGGCTCACACGCGTGACAGCGAGCCGAGCTGGAGGTCGTTCTGGCGCGCCTCGACCGGATGGAAGCGGGAGCTGCGCTTCAAGGGCGCGGCCCACGGCTCGTTCACCGATCTGCAGCCGCTGCTGCCGCAGGTCGCGGCCAAGCTGTCCACGGTGCCGCTCGCGGACTACGTGGGCACGATCGACCCCGGCCGGTCGGTGGCGGCCCAGCGCGCCTATGTCGGGGCGTTCTTCGACCTGCACCTGCGCGGCGAGCCGACCCGCCTGTTCGACGCCCCGGACGCGCGCTTCCCCGAGGTCTCCCTCATCCCCTGACGTCATACCGCCGCGCCCAGTGCCAGGGTGACGACCACGGGCGCCAGGTACAGGAAAGGGAAGACGACGGTCTTGTACGAGCGGGCCCGCAGCACCGTGACGACCGCCCCCGCGAAGTACAGGACCAGGCCGATCGCGGCGGCGATGCCGATCGCGGGAACCGCCGGCCCGGCCAGCAGGCCGACCGCTCCGGCGGCCTTGGCCGCGCCCAGCAGCGGCCACCACGACTGCGGGACGCCGTACTCGATGAGTGGCTGGGTGACGAAGTCGGCCCTGCGCAGCAGCGAGAAGCCGGAGAAGCCGACCCAGGCGGCGGTGATGACTGTGGCGATGACGTAGGTGGTCGACATGGGAGGTTCTCCTGTCATTGGTGCTGGAGAGCGGGCAGAACGGTTGTGGGACACCTCGAAGGTCTGTGCGGTTCGTGTGTCCCTCACGTCTCCCGAGTCTGGGGCGTGCCGTTGATACGGCCGCGATGCGTCCGCGATGCGCCGCAGCCCTGCACGAGCGCGTGCCCTGGTGTTCGGCCGTCGACTTCAGGCCCCACGGGAGCTCCTGGCTTACCTACCAAGCGTTTGGTTAAATCCAGGGATGGACCTCCGCGAGATCGCCGACCGGCTGGAGATCATCGACCTGCTCGGCCGGTACGCCCGCGCCGTCGACTCCGGTCAGTGGCACCTGCTCGACGACGTCTTCACCCCCGACGCCGTCATCGACTACCGCTCCGCGGGCGGCATCCGGGGCACCCGCGCCGAGGTGACGGCATGGCTGGCCGAGGTGCTGTCCGGGTGGCCCGGCCGGCTGCACCTGATCGGCTCCGTCACCATCGGCTTCGACGGGGCCGGCTCCGCGGGGCTGGACGAGGCCGCGGTGAGCGCCGCGTTCACCGACACGCTGGCCCCGTCACGCGAGATGGTGGCGGCCGGCACCGCCGGGCTGCTGCGGGGCGGCGGCTGGTACCACCACCGCGTGTGCCGCACCGCCGACGGCTGGCGCAGCCGCGAGCTGGTCGAGGAGCAGTCCTGGCGGACCATCACTGGCTGAGAACATCACAGGCGAGGTCCTCCCGGGGGCGCGCTTCGCGCGGAGGGGTTCGGGCTGTGACTGTGGGGGAGCCAAGCTCCCCCACACCCCCTGGCCGGTGGCCTCCGGCCCCCGAACCCCCGAGCGCCGGCTGCTGTGATGGGGAGGCGGTCACCGAAGACCCGGACACGACCTCGTTCAAAACGAGACAGCTGGACTAACTCGACGCTGGACCCCAACATTCGGCGCGAAAACACAGACGGCTCGATCGGGCTGCCCATCCCGCAGGATCTACGGGAACACCGCTACCTCCTGTCAGGCATCGCCCGGGCGCCGAGTCTGCGGGGACACTGGACCGGCCGATCCGCAACGCCTGGGAGGTGGCCGGTCTTGACGTGACCGAGCACGCCCGGCGGATGATCTACACCTGCTTCGCGCTGGCGGACCTGCCGGAATATCGGGACGTGCCCTTGCGGCAGTGGGCGCACATGCTCGGCTATCGGGGACACTTCTCCACGAAGTCGCGCCACTACTCGATCAGGCTCGGTGACCTGCGCCGGGCTCGCGCCGACTACCGCGCCGAGCAGGCACGCCTCCTCCTCGGCCTGCCGGAACCCACCCCGGACAAGACCTTCATCTTGGCGGAGTGGACCTACGCGGGAAGCGGTCACCGCAACGGAGAGGCGTTCTGGGCCGAGGTCGCCCGGGACCGGATCGCCACCGCAAGGCGGATCGCCAGGCAACGTTCGGATTAGGATCACGGCCTATGGGAGCTGAGCCGGCGACGCGCGGCGTCCTCTATGTGATCGCTTGTGGGGCGCCTGCGGCTGCCGACGTGCATCACCTGGTTCCGCTGGCTCAGGCCGCCGGGTGGCAGGTGCATGTCGTCACGACACCGATGGGCGAACGCTTCGTCAACGTCCCCGAACTGGATCGGTTGACCGGTGACCGGGTGCGCAGTGCGTACCGGATGCCAGGGGAGCCCAAAGGGCTGCCTCCGGCCGACGCGGTGATCGTCGCTCCGGCCACGTTCAACACGATCAACAAATGGGCGGGCGGGATCGCCGACACGTTCGCGGTCGGGTTGCTGTGCGAGGTGATGGGCTTCGGCGTGCCTATCCTCGCTGTGCCCCTGCTCAAGGCGCCGCTCGCCCGGCATGTCGCCTTCGCCCGCAACGTCGCCTGCCTTGAAGAGATGGGCGTGCGGGTCCTGTTCGATCCCGATGCCCCACCGGAGTCCCGCATGCCATCCTGGGAACGCATCATGCAGGAGTTGCGCAGCGTGGTTCGGGAGCGACACTCGCGGGAGTGATGTCATGGACGCCCGGCAGGCGATCGGCCAGCGTATCGCTCGCGCACGCCGTCGGCGGGGCCTGTCGCAAGCCGTCCTGTCCGGCCTCGTCGGCCGCTCCGAGAGCTGGCTCAGTCAGGTGGAACGAGGGCAACGCCCGGTGGACAACCACACCGTGATCAACGCCCTCGCCGAGATCCTGGGCCTGCCCGTCGATGAACTCACCGCGAAGAAGAGCACCGCCATGACGCGTTACCAGGCTGCTCCCGGCATCCGGCGGGCCATGATGGGCTACGACGGGTTGTCCTCCTCCATCGCTCCGGAGGATCGGTGGAATCCCTCGTCTGGCTCCACCACGAGATCCGCAGGGTGAACGCCCTCTACCAGGCGACGCGCTATGACGAGGTCGGGCGCAGGCTGCCACGCCTGATCGTGGCGACCGAACTGGGCAGCAGACACGCTCCCGTAGGTGCGCGCCGGGCCTATCAGACGCTCCGGTCGCTGACGTACCACTGCGTCACGACCACGCTCCGGCGTGTGGGCGAACCAGAGCTGGCCTGGGTGGCGGCGGATCGCTCCCTTGCCGCTGCGGAGGAGGCCGACCGGCCGCTGCTGGTCGCTGTGAGCGCGTATCGGCTCGGCTATGTCCTGACCCGGCTGCGTGAGACGGAGCGGGCCCTACAGCTTGTCCTCCAGGCCGCCGACTCTCTGCGCCGTGGCCCCCGATCCTTGCCCGTGTTGGGCGCGCTCTATCTGGTGGCCGTCACGGCCGCTGCGGCGGCCTACGACCGGGCCGGTGTCGAGAGCTTCCTCGCTCAGGCACGACGCACCGCCGAGACGATCGGTGGAGATCGTAACGACTTCTGGACGGCCTTCGGCATGACGAGCGTGGCCATTCACGAGGTCTCGGCGGCCGTGGAGTTCGGCGACGCGCGGCGGGCGATCAGGACAGGGGAGTCCTTGAACCTGTCGGCGCTGGCATCGGGTCTCGTCGGACGGCGGGCACAGGTCCACCTGGACATGGCTCGGGCGTACGCGGTGCAGCGCAAGGACGCCGCGTCGGTGAACATGCTCCTGCAAGCCGAACAGCTCTCGCCCGAACTCGTACGGTACGGCGGGCGGCCCCGCGAACTGCTGACGCAGTTGCTCAAGCGTGAACATCGGGCGAGCACACCCGAACTCCGGCCTCTGGCGCAGCGTGCCGGCATCGTCTGACCCGCACTTTTCTGCGGGTTCTTGACCTTCACAACACTGCGGGCCGCCCTGTTCGGGCTTGCCTACGGTTCCTGCTGACCGGATCACCGGCGTCAGGAGGAACTACCGATGAGCGTTCCCGCCGAGCACGCGAGCATGACACCCCTCCCCGTCCTGGCCGCCGAACGCTTGCAAACGGCCCTCAAGGATCACGGCATCGCCGCCGACGTCCATGACGGGTACGGGCTGGCGCTCGTGTCGGTCTGGGTCGGCCTGGTGGTGTGGTGCGACTGCGACCGGTACTGGTGGCGTGCAGGCTGGGACATACGCCGGAAAAGCGTGGTGTACGCCTGGCATGCGGCCGTCGAACCTGTGCGGGCCGCTCGGCGGGTGGCCTTCCGTTATGCCGAGCTTCACAGCAACCATTCGTACTCGGAGGTGATCGCCGATCTCGCCTCCTCCACACGCTGTGAAGACGGGAGCGTGCGGTGAGCACGCCGTGGTCGAAGGTGGGGCGCCGGGCCGTGATCGTGCGGCTGCTGCACAGCCCGGCTCGGACTCGTGACAACGCAACGTGTCTGATCGGACGGCAAGGAATAGTGGCGGGCATCCTGCGGCACGGAGCCTTGGCATTGATCGAACTCGACGGCGAGCCTGAGGAGTCACCCGGTGGGGTGCTCCGCTGGCCCGTCCACTGGGATGACCTGGAGATCCACTACAGCGTCGGGCAGCCGCAGCATGCCCATCCCTACCGGCTCGGGATCTCCGGGGCTCGTCACCGGCTCACCTACCATGCCGTACCGGCTGACTCGACCGAGAGCCTGTGCGGGAATCCGGCCCGCCCCTTGCCGGTCCTGGAATGGTCCATGCCGTTCGTCCCCACGGCCAGCCGCGCGTGTCCCGAGTGTGTACGCGAGCTGGACCATCACGTCAGGCTGGCCTGTACATCCAACTGCCACTCTTCCCCCCGCCCCCGATAGCTGCCCGATCGTGTGTCCCGACCGAGAAACGCACACAATGCGGTATCGGGGGCGGAGGTACGGACCTCAAGGACCAAGATCAAGGCGGCACAGCCCGACGTTTCTCACCGGGCTGTGCCGTGGGCGGGTGTGGTCGGCCGTGGGACGCAACAGCCACTACACCGCGCCAGCACGAGCGCCGGGGCAACCGAGAGATGTAGGAAACCGCCGGGAGACGCGAGCGCCCGCGCCGCGATCCGAAGTGAGCCTGCTGCCGGCGCCACCGCCGCGCCCGGCGAATCGCCCACCAGCACGACCCGGTCCAGGTCCGCGACCGTCAGGACTTCGTCCAGGAGCGGGACGAGGCCGCGGTGAGGGCCGTGTTCACCGACACGCTGGCCCCGTCACGCGAGATGGTGGCGGCCGGCACCGCCGGGCTGCCAGCCCGCGGAACCCGCTCGATCGCGGCACCGGGCAGCGCCCGCCGTCAGCCGCGCGCCGATAGTGGCAACGTGATCGACCGGCACCTGCGCGTGGTAGTGGCCGAGGACTCCGTCATCCTCCGGGGCGGCATGGTCGAGCTGCTCGCAGACCGCGGGTGCGAGGTGGTGGCCACCGCCGGGACGGCGCCCGAACTCCTCGCCGCGATGGACGAGCACCGGCCCGACGTCGCCGTGGTGGACATCCGCATGCCGCCCTACCGCTGGCGCAGGCGGCCGAGGCGCACGAGCTCAGCGAGACCGGCCGGGCCAGGGGCAAGATCGTCCTCGTGGTGCAGAACGCGCACGAACCCTCGCGACGGGGAAGTGACCTGTCTCATCGCTCGTGAGCGGCATCGCCGAGCAGACGCAGAGCGGTCCGCACCAGCTCGGTGTCGGTGGCGGCGGAGCGGTCGCCCGTGATGCCCGAGCGGAACAGGGACGCTCCCTCCAGCAGCATGACCAGGACCTCCGCCCGGGCGAGGTTCACGGCATCGGGCTGACCCGGGTTGGCGCGGGCGATGACCGTGGCGACGTGGTCGCGGTAGTCGCGGTAGAACGCGCGGGCGACGGAGGCGACGGCGTCGTCCCGCGCGGCCAGCGCCCAGATCTCGGCGAACAGCCGGGTCAGGCGCGGGTCGGCGTGTTCGGTCAGCAGCGCGGCGACCAGGTCGGCCGGGTCACCGTCCAGGGCCGTTCCGGCGGGCGCACCGGCGGGCGCTTCGGCGGGCGCCCCGGTGGTGCGGGTGAGCCGGTCCAGCGAACGTTCCAGCGCCCGCGCCAGGACCGCCTGGATCAGGTCGGCGCGGGCCGGGAAGTAGTACTGCAGATGGCCGAGCCGCACTCCGGCGGTGGCGGCGACGGCCCGCATCGACAACCGCGCGTTGCCCTGTTCGATCAGGATGTGCTCGGCGGCGTCCAGGAGCGCGCGGCGCCGGTCGTCGCCCTTGGCGGTCAACGGCGGGGTGTGCTCGTCACGCGCCGGCTGCCCGCTCATCAGGCCACCCGTCTCACGGTGGTGAGATGGCGCAGCACCATCACGTCCGTCTCCTTGAGCATGTCCAGGACCTGTGCGGGACGAGGGGTCATCTCGGGGAAGACCACGCCCCGAGGGGCGGGGGCGCCGTCGGCGCCCAGGACGCGAGACAGGCCCGCCAGCGCGCCGACCGCGGTGAGATGGGCCTGACCGCGCGGGTCGCTGACGGTCGCCGCCGCGCTCCGATCGCCGTGGGCGACATCGACGCGCACCCGGGCGGTGCCGCCGTTGCCCGGCGAGTACAGCAGCGCGCGGCGCAGGGCGGCGAAACGCTCTCCACGCCCCCACCGGAACAGGCCGGTGCCCTTGACCGCCAGCAGCGCCGAGGTGGTGGCGGTCGAGCTGAACCCGATGCGGGTCGTCGCGGTGGTCGCGCCCAGGGCGAGCGGCAGCGTGAACTGTTCTGGGGTGTCGATGCGCGCCACGCACGTCATCGTGTCGCCGATCTGGACGCGGCGGGTGTCGGTGAGCGGCATCACCAGCCGTCGCCGGCCCTCCTCGACCACCTCGTAGTCCAGGCCGAGACGGTCCATGAACTCCACCGAGTCGGCCCCGGCCCGGTCGGCCAGGTCCCAGCGGATCGCCACCTCCACGCGGTCCGCCCCGCCGAGCTCGGCCGCCAGCGCCGCGGCCACCAGGCTGGTCACCCCGCCCATCCAGCCCGACGACAGCAGGACCGGCGCGTCGGGACCCGCCATGGCCGCCACCGTGGCGGCCCGCTGCAGCCGCGTGGTCCACCGGGTGATGTCGACATAGGGCACACCCGCGGCCAGCGCGGCACGCAGCACCCGGTCATCGGGGTCGTTGACCGCGCTGACCACCGCCCGCACCGACGCCGAGAACCCCTCCGGGTCGGCCAGGTCCCAGCGCCGCACCTCGGCCCCCAGGCTGTCGGCCACGGCCCGGCCCCGCTGGGGGGAGCGGCCGGTCAGCAGCAACGGCCACCGCGGGGCCGCCATCGCCGCCAGCTCCGCCCCCACCGTGCCGTAGCCACCGACCACCAGCACGGGTCCCGTCTCGTCCAGACGCAACATATCGCTCATGACCAGCACTATAGGTCATATGACCTAAAACTCCGACCCAATGCCACGGTGACCGTGCGGCGGCCGTCGCCGACATACTGCTTCCCGGAGTCTCCCTGCCCTGCCGCGAAGCCCCGTGGCCCCAGAACGGCCGCCCGGAGGCGCTCTTCGTGACCAGGGGCATCGACCCGGTCCAGGTCGCCCATGGCCTGGCCTACGGCGTCAGCCTTCACGCTGTCCCGGCAGGACGTGTTTCACCGGCGGCGCCGTGTGGCTCATACCTTCGGAAGGGAGGGGTCGGGTTCCCAGGGGTTCGGTGCGGTGATGGACCAGCGTTCGTGGTCGCGCCAGGCCCCGTCGATGTAGAGGTAGGCGGGCGACAGCCCTTCGTAGCGGAAGCCCAGGCGCTGGGCCACGGCCAGGGACGCCTTGTTCCCCGGCTGGATGTTGGCTTCGAGTCGGTGCAGCCGCAGGTCGGTGAAGGCGTGCTGGAGGGCGAGGGTCAGCCCTTCGGTCATGTAACCCTGCCCCGCAGATGGGGCGAAGGCCGCGTAGCCGAGGGACGCGCCCTGGTAGCGGCCCCGGATGATCGAGTTGATGTTGACCGTGCCGGCGGTCGCGCCGGTCTCCCGGACGCGGATCAGGAAGCCCAGGTTGAGGCCGTCGTCGAAGCGGCGCATCCAGGCCTTGAAGTCCTCGGCGGTCGCGGGGAGCTGCATCCATGGGTGGTGCAGCTCGGCGCTGGCCTGCACGAGCGAGCAGAACTCGTCCTGGTCGGAGAGGGTGAGCGGGCGCAGTTCGACCCGTGATGGCATTTCGGACATGGAGCAACGTTAGGGCCGGTGGGCCTTGGGCGCCACGGTGATTCGGCCGGCGCTCGCGGTCCGGCGGCGGAGGATACCGGCAAGGGGGTGTGGGGGCTCGGCTCCCCCACAGTCATAGCCCGGGCTTCCCCGCGCGAAGCGCGCCCGCCGGCGGAGGCGATCGCACCACTGGGACCGCCTTCTCCCTCTCAGGCCTGATGCTCCACCAGCCACCGCATGACCTGTTCGGCGTGGCCGGCCGGCTCCTCGACGGGAAAGAACACATGCTCGACCCGGCCATCGGCCACGATGAGGGTCAGCCGGCGGTACAGCGTCATCTCGTCGGTATCGAGTGTGGGCAGGCCGAGAGCGGCGGCCAGGGTCAGGCGCGGGTCGGCCAACAGCGGGTACGGCAACCGCAGCCGGTGCACCACCTCCCGCTGATACCCGCTCGACTGCGCCGACAGCCCGTAGACCCGCGCCGCACCGGCCTTCAGCAGGTCGTCGTGATGGTCGCGGAACCCGCACGCCTGCTCGGTGCAGCCCCGCGCGCCCGGTATCGTCTCCCAGCCCTGCGGCAGGTCCACGCCGGGCCGCCCGGTCAGCGGATACATGAACAGCACGCTGCGCCCATGGCCGAGCGCCTGGACGCGGACCCTGCTCGCATCGGTTGCCACCAGCTCCAGGTCCGGCAGCTCAGTCCCGACCAGCCTGGCCGGGTCCACGGCCGCGACGACCCGCCGCCGGCCGGCCTGCGGCCGCATCATGAGCTGCGCGGCCACGTCGAGCCGGCCGCGCAGCCTGTCACGCTGTTCGGCGAGCTGCGCGATGCGCTGCTCCATCTGGTCGATGGCCCGCTGGTACGTGGCCAGCGACGCCGGACACAGATCACCGGCGTCGGCACCGCTGACCAGGCACTCGACGAAGGGTCGCGTCTCCTCCACCGGAAGGCCCAACGCCATCAGCGACCGGATCTGCTCCACGAGCCGCACCGCGATCGGGTCGTACTCCCGGTAGCCGTTGGCGCAGCGACGCGGGACGACCAGGCCGGCCGCCTCGTAGTAGCGCAACGCCCGCACCGTGACACCGGTACGCCGCGCCAACTCACCCACTCGCATGACCGAAACCCTAGACCCACGCTTCGAGACCCAGGTCAACGCACCAGCCGGCCCCGTGGGGCACAGCCGCCGGGGCAGTGGTCACGCCAGATCGAGCAACTGCTCGTAGAAGCCGCCGAAGCCGCGAGCCCGGTCCACGAAGTGCAGCTCCAGAATCCAGTGGCAGGTCTTCCCCGCCCGGTCGGTGCGCCGCAGCGGGGTGTCGTTCTCCGGGGTGATGTAGGACTCCGCCTTCGCGCCGTCGTTCACCTCGTGCGGGAACTCCCCCACGAGATGCCCGGCGTGCCAGATGCCGAGCTCCCAGCCGGCTTCGCCCGCCAGCCGTTCCACCTCGGCGTACAACTGCCGGCCGGTGATGTCCGAATCGGCCGCGAAGGCCGCGCGTCCGCTGTCGAAGACGCGCGGCAGGTCGCGCAGCAGCCGGTGCTTGTCCGGGTCGTCGCCGAAGACGTACGTGCGGCCGAAGTCGGCTTCGTACTCCTCGAAGATCGGCCCGAAGTCGGCGAAGGCGACGTCGTCCTCACCGATGATGCGATCGGGCGGGTTGTCCCGGTACGGGAGCAGGGTGTTGGGCCCGGAGCGGATGATCCGCTTGTGCCAGTGCTTGGTCGTGCCGAACATGTCGTTGGCCAGGTCCCGGATGCGGTCGCTCACCTCCCGCTCCCCGGCTCCGGGGACGACCAGTCCGCGTGCCTCCACCTCGTCGAACAGGGCGATGGCCTTCTCCTGCGCCGCCACCAGGCCCGCGACCCGACGGGCCTCCTCCGGCCCCCCGTGATCAGCCGTCATGCTCCCGGCCCGTCGTGATCAGCCGCGTACACCCAGCCGTGCAGACCCGACGCCAGCGGCACGAGAGCACGCCGGTAGTCGTCGACCTCGTAGTCGTCGGCCGCGGCGAGTTCATCCTCGCTCAGGCGCAGCGCCGTGCCCTCCACGACGTCGGCGGCGCTTCCCGTGGCCCGCAGGATCGGATGATGCGTGGCACCGCTGATCGCGATGACCTCGGGATCGGAGATCTCCACCATGGACAGCTCATAGCCGGGCAACTGGTCCGGAGTGCCGCTCACCTCGCGGCCGAACACTGAAAGCTGCACCTCACGCTGGCGCAGCGTGCCGTAGGAGAACAGAACGACAGAGTGATCAGACATGGCCGGAACCCTAAACCCGCCCCCTGGGGTACAGGTCAACCCATCTCCGCCGACGCCCGCAAGGGCCGCCGACTCGGAACAGATACTGGTGAGGGATCATTGCCCGCCCGCTCCGCCCTGGCCGGCAGGCTGGTGGCGATCTGCGGATCTCGGCTCGTCCGGTCCCCGCAGGGGGCGGGGTCTGCGTGCTCCTCATTGCGCTTCTGTTGCGTACTTGCTCGGCTCAAAAGGTCGAAGGGGGGAGCAGTGTGCCCCTTGAGAGAAGTATGTACTTCAGCGTCTGCCTCGATCTCGGTGATAAGAGGTTCGCCATCCGTTGGGCGCGTCTTCTGTCACCAAGTCTTTCCCGTCGAGCCGGCCGGCGCTCGGGGGTCCGGGGGCCGGAGGCCACCGGCAAGGGGGTGTGGGGGAGCTCGGCTCCCCCACAGTCACAGCCCGAGCCCCATCGCGCGAAGCGCGCCCCGTGAGGACCTCGCCTTCAGAGCCCCGGCACCCGAGCCCCGTCGCGCGAAGCGCCTCTGAAGTCCGTTCTCACAGTGCCTTTGTTGCCGACGTGTTTCGCGCGTTACCCATGTGTGCGCCTTGTTACAACCGTGCGACACACGTAACCGGACCACCGCCACGGCCCGTCCGAGTGCGTAACCCGCGCTTCCTACGCTCGGCGACCAGTAAGAGGAAGAGCGTAGGAGGAGATGATGGCGCGGTGGCTCGCCGAATGGCACCCCGATGACGAGACCTTCTGGGAGACCACGGGCAAGAGGATCGCACGGCGCAACCTCATCTTCTCGATCTTCGCGGAGCATCTGGGCTTCACCGTCTGGACCCTGTGGAGCATCGTGGCGACCAGGATGGGCGCCTACCAGTTCTCGACCGACCAGCTCTTCTGGCTGGTCGCGCTGCCCAACCTGATCGGGTCGGCGCTGCGGGTGCCCTACACGTTCGGCCCGGCGCGCTTCGGCGGGCGCACCTTCACCACCTTCAGCGCGCTCATGCTGCTGGTCCCCGCCGTCCTGCTCGGGGTGGCGGTGCGGGACCCGGGGACGCCGTACTGGCTGTTCCTGCTGATCGCGGCGCTGGCCGGTGTCGGCGGCGGCAACTTCGCCTCCAGCATGGCCAACATCACCTACTTCTACCCCCGCTCCCGGCAGGGCGTCGCCCTCGGGCTGAACGCCGCCGGCGGCAACATCGGCGTCAGCTCCGTGCAGCTCGTCATGCCGCTGGTGATCGGCGGGCTCGGGCTGGCCGCCGCGGGGTGGTTCTGGGTGCCGTTCATCCTGCTGGCCGCCGGGTGCGCGTGGTTCTTCATGGACAACCTGGCCAGCGCCAAGGCCAGCCCGCGCGAGCAGCTCGCGGTGGCCGGGCGCGCCCAGACATGGGTGATGTCGTTCCTCTACATCGGCACGTTCGGCTCGTTCATCGGCTACTCGACGGCGTTCCCGCTGCTGGCCAAGAGCCTGTTCCCGGACTCGCCGTGGGCGGCGGTCGCCTTCGCCGGGCCGCTGGTCGGCTCGCTGATCCGGCCCGTGGGCGGCTGGCTGGCCGACCGTCTCGGCGGCGCCCCGGTCACGCTGTGGAACTTCGCCGGCATGGGCGCCGGCGTCGCGCTGGTCTGGCTGGCGGTCGAGGCGGGCGCGTTCTGGCCGTTCTTCCTGGCCTTCCAGGTGCTGTTCGTCACGGCGGGGATCGGCAACGGCTCCACGTACCGGATGATCCCCGCGATCTTCCAGGCGAAGGCGGTCGCCGAGCGCGGCCAGAGCGAGGAGGCGCTGCTGTACGGCAAGCGGCAGGCCGCGGCGGCGATCGGCATCATCTCGGCGGTCGGCGCGCTCGGCGGGTTCCTCATCAACCGGGCGTTCGGGATGTCGTTCGCGCAGACCGGCAGCCCCGCGACCGCGCTGGCCGCCTTCGGCGCCTTCTACGCGGCCTGCTTCGCCCTGACCTGGTGGTGCTACACGCGGACGGTCGGCGTCTCGCGGGTGGCCAGCCTCGCCCACGCGCGGGTCTGAGACATGACGGACCTTCCCGTGCCGAGCCACTGCCCCTACTGCGCCCTGCAGTGCGGCATGGCCATCACCGCCGAGGCGGTGATCAGTCCCCGGACCGACATCCCCGCCAACGCCGGCGGCGCCCTGTGCCAGAAGGGGTGGACCGCGGCCGAGCTGCTGACCGGCGGCGCGCGCCTGACCACCCCGCTCCTGCACGGCCGGCCCGTCTCGTGGGAGACCGCGCTCGACCACGTGGCCGGCCGGCTGTCCGAGATCCGCGCCGAGCACGGCCCCGACGGCGTGGCCGTGTTCGGCGGCGGCGGGCTGACCAACGAGAAGGCCTACCAGCTCGGCAAGTTCGCGCGGGTGGTGCTCGGCACCAGCCAGATCGACTACAACGGCCGCTTCTGCATGTCGTCGGCCGCGGCCGCCTCGTCGCGGGCGTTCGGGATGGACCGCGGCATGCCGTTCCCGATCACGGACCTCGCCGAGGCCGACGTGGTGCTGCTGGCCGGCGGCAACGTGGCCGAGACGATGCCGCCGTTCGTGCGGCACCTGAACGGGCCGCGGCTCATCGTCGTGGACCCGCGCCGCACCGCCACCGCCAAGCTCGCCTGGCTGCACCTGCAGCCGACCCCGGGCACCGACCTGGCGCTGGCGCTGGGACTGCTGCACCTGGCGATCGCCGACGGGCTCGTGGACGAGGAGTACGTCGCCGCCCGCACCTCCGGCTTCGACGCGGTGCGCACCTCGCTCGCCGCGTGGTGGCCGGAGCGGGTGGAGCGGATCACCGGCGTCCCGGTGCCCCGCATGCGGCAGGCGGTCCGCGCGCTGGCCTCGGCCGGGCGCGGGGTCGTGCTGACCGGGCGCGGCGCCGAGCAGCACGCCAAGGGCACCGACACGGTGACCGCGTTCATCAACCTGGCGCTCGCGCTCGGCCTGCCCGGCCGGGAGGGCTCCGGGTACGGCTGCCTGACCGGGCAGGGCAACGGCCAGGGCGGGCGGGAGCACGGCCAGAAGGCCGACCAGCTCCCCGGCTACCGCAGGATCGACGACCCGGCCGCCCGCGAGCACGTCGCCCGCGTGTGGGGGGTGTCGCCCGAGGACCTGCCCGGCCCCGGCCGTTCGGCCTACGAGCTGCTGGACGCGCTCGGCACCCCGGAGGGGCCGCGGGCGCTGCTGCTGTTCGGCTCCAACCCGGTCGTGTCGGCGCCCCGCTCCGGGCACGTCGCCGACCGGCTGCGCGGCCTGGACCTGCTGGTGGTGGCCGACGTCGTGCTGTCGGAGACGGCCGCCATGGCGGACGTGGTCTTCCCGGTCACCCAGTGGGCCGAGGAGACCGGCACGATGACGAACCTGGAGGGCAGGGTGCTGCTGCGCCGCCAGGCGGTCCGGCCGCCCGACGGCGTCCGCGGCGACCTGGAGCTGCTGCAGGGGCTGGCCAAGCGGTTCGGGCACGCGTTCTCCGCCGACCCGCGCGAGGTGTTCGACGAGCTGCGCCGGGCCAGCGCGGGCGGGCTCGCCGACTACGCGGGCATCACGTACGACCGGATCGAGCGGGAGAAGGGCGTCTTCTGGCCCTGCCCCTCCCCCGACCACCCCGGCACTCCGCGGCCGTTCCTCGACCGGTTCGCCACCCCGGACGGCCGGGCCAGGTTCGTGGCGGTCGAGCACCGGCCGGCCGTCGAGGAGATCGACGAGGACTACCCGCTCTACCTCACGACCGGCCGGGTGCTCGCCCAGTACCAGAGCGGCGCGCAGACGCGGCGCATCGCCGCGCTGGCCGAGGCGGCGCCCGAGCCGTTCGTGGAGCTGCACCCCGACCTCGCCGGCGAGCTGGAGATCGGCGCCGGCGACCTGGTGCGGGTCAGCAGCAGGCGGGGCGAGGGCCGGTGGGTGGCCAGGATCAGCGACGCGATCCGGCGCGACACGGTGTTCATGCCGTTCCACTGGGAGGGCGTCAACCGCCTGACCAACCCCGCGCTCGATCCCGTCTCCCGGATGCCGGAGTTCAAGGTGTGCGCCGTCAGAGTGGAGAGGGTCGCATGAGACTCGTCGTCGTAGGCAACGGCATGGCCGGCTCGCGGCTGGTCAGCGAGGTGCGGGCGCGCGACCCGCACGTCGCGGTCACGGTGCTCGGCGCCGAGACGTGCCGGCCGTACAACAGGGTGCTGCTGTCGAACGTGCTCGCCGGGACCACCCGGCCCGACCAGGTGCGGCTGGTGGACCCGTCGTGGTACGCCGCGCACCGGGTGGAGGCGGTGTTCGGCAGCGCCGTCACGTGCCTGGACCGGGACGCCCGCATGGTGGTCACCGAGGACGGGCGGCGGGTGCCGTACGACGTGCTCGTCCTGGCCACCGGCAGCGAGGCGGTCGTGCCGCCCATCCCCGGCGTGGAGCGGGCGATCCCGTTCCGCACGCTGGACGACTGCGAGCGCATCCTGGCGGCCGCCGGGCGCAGCCGGCGGGCCGTGGTCGTCGGCGGGGGGCTGCTCGGCATCGAGGCCGCCCGCGGCCTGGCCGGGCGGGGCCTGCCCGTGACGCTGCTGCACCTGGCCGGCCACCTGATGGAGCGCCAGCTCGACGTGGAGGCCGGGCAGGTGCTCGGCGAGACGCTGGCCGGGCTGGGCGTGGACATCCGCACCGGCGTGACCGCGCGGGAGGTGCGCGCGGACGGCGTGGCGCTGGCGGACGGCGAGCTGGTCGAGGGCGACCTGGTGATCCTGGCCTGCGGCGTGCGCCCGCTCACCGGCCTGGCCGCCGACGCCGGGCTGGAGGTGCGGCGCGGCGTCGTCGTGGACGACGAGATGCGCACCGACGACCCGTCGATCTTCGCGATCGGCGAGTGCGCCGAGCACGACGGCACGGTGTACGGCCTGGTGGCGCCGGCCTGGGAGCAGGCCACGGTCGCGGCCGACGTCATCACCGGCGGCAAGGCGCTCTACCGGGGCTCGCGGCTGGTGACGCGGCTGAAGGCCAAGAGCGTGGAGCTGGCCGCGATGGGCGAGACGCAGCTCACCGAGGAGCACGCCGAGGTGGTGCGCTTCAGCCACCGGGCCCGCGGCACCTACCGCAAGCTCGTCATCCGCGACGGCCGGCTCGTGGGCGCGATCCTGCTGGGCGAGAGCGACGCGGTCGGCACGCTGACGCAGCTGTTCGACCGGGGCGGCACGCTGCCGGGCGACCGGGCCGGGCTGCTGTTCCCGGGCCTGTCGTCGGCGGCGCACGTGGCCGACAGCCCGACGCTCATGCCGGACGCGGCCCGCGTGTGCCAGTGCAACAACGTGACCAAGGGCCAGATCCGGGCGTGCTGGGAGGCCGGCGCGCGGGACGTGGCCGGGATAGCGGCGGCGACGAGGGCCACGACCGGCTGCGGCACGTGCCGCGACGCGGTCGAGGGCATCGTCGGCTGGCTGTGTGAGCAGGAAGGAGTTTCGGCATGAGCCGAGTCGTCGTCGCGGGGTACGGGCCCACCGCCCACCGGTTCGTGGAGGCGCTGCGCGAGCGGGGCTTCGGCGGCCGGATCACGGTGATCGGCGAGGAGCCCCGCCCCGCCTACGACCGGGTGGCGCTGACCTCGTACCTGACCGGCGCGAGCCTCGCCGACCTCACCTACGAGGTGCCCGAGGGCGTCGAGACCCTGCTCGGGACCCGGGTCACCGGCATCGACCGGCAGGCGCGGACGGTCACCACGGCCGGGGGCGCCACGGTGCCGTACGACGTGCTGGTCCTGGCGACCGGGTCGGCGCCGTTCGTGCCGCCGGTGCCCGGCGCGGAGCACGCCCACGTCTACCGCACCATCGACGACCTCGACGCGATCCGGGAGGCGTCGGACGGCGCGGCGGAGGGCGTGGTCGTCGGCGGCGGCCTGCTCGGTTTGGAGGCGGCCGACGCGCTGCGCGGCCTGGGCCTGCGCACGCACATCGTGGAGATGAGCCCGTGGCTCATGCCGCGCCAGGTGGACGAGGGCGGCGGCGCGGTGCTGAAGGGCCACATCGAGGGCCTCGGGCTGAGCGTCCACGCCGGCGCGGGCGTCCAGGAGATCGTCACCGACGCCGAAGGGCGGGTGACCGGCCTGCGCAAGCCCGACGGCACCCTGCTCGACGCGCAGATCGTCGTCTTCTCGGCCGGGATCAGGCCGCGCGACGAGCTGGCCCGGGCCGCCGGGATCGACGTGGGCGAGCGCGGCGGCGTCGTGGTGGACGCCGGCATGCGCACCTCCGACCCCGCCGTGTACGCGATCGGCGAGTGCGCGCTGGCCGGCGGCCAGGTCTACGGCCTGGTCGGGCCGTGCAACACGATGGCCGAGGTGGCCGCCGACCGGGTCCTCGGCGGGACGGCCGTCTTCGAGGGGGCCGACCTGTCGACCAAGCTGAAGCTGCTCGGTGTCGAGGTGGCCCAGTTCGGCGCGATGAGCGGGGCACTCGACGTCACGTACATGGACCCGGTGGGCGGCGTCTACAAGAGGCTGTTCATCAGCGACGACGCCCGGACGCTGCTCGGCGGCATCTGCGTGGGCGACGCCGCGCCGTACGCGACGCTGCGGCCGTTCGTCGGCAAGCCGCTGCCGGCCGCGCCGGCCGACCTGCTGTTCACCGGGACGGGCGCGGCCGACCTGGACCTGCCGGACGAGGCGCAGGTCTGCTCGTGCAACAACGTGAGCGCCGGCGCGGTGCGGGCCGCCGTCGCCGACAAGGGCGTGACCGACGTCCCGGGGATCAAGGCGTGCACGCGGGCCGGAACGACGTGCGGGAGCTGCGTGCCGATGCTCAAGCAGCTCCTGGAGAGGTCGGGCGTCGAGCTCAGCAAGGCGCTGTGCGAGCATTTCACCTACTCGCGGGCCGAGCTGTTCGACATCATCCGCGTCCGCGGCGTCACGACGTTCTCCGAGCTGATCGCCCACCACGGGACGGGGCGCGGCTGCGACATCTGCAAGCCCACGGTGGCCTCGATCCTGGCCTCGCTGCACAACGGGCACGTGCTGGAGGGCGAGCGGGCGGCGCTGCAGGACACCAACGACGCATATCTGGCCAACATCCAGAAGAACGGCACCTACTCGGTCGTCCCGCGCATCCCGGGCGGCGAGATCACGCCGGACAAGCTCATCGTGATCGGCGAGGTGGCCCGCGACTTCGGCCTCTACACCAAGATCACCGGTGGGCAGCGGATCGACCTGTTCGGCGCCCGCGTCGAGCAGCTCCCGCAGATCTGGAAGCGGCTGGTGGACGCCGGGTTCGAGTCGGGCCACGCGTACGGCAAGGCGCTGCGCACGGTCAAGTCGTGCGTCGGCTCCACCTGGTGCCGCTACGGCGTGCAGGACTCGGTGGGCCTGGCCATCGCCCTCGAACTGCGCTACCGCGGCCTGCGGGCCCCGCACAAGCTGAAGTCGGCGGTGTCGGGCTGCGCCCGCGAGTGCGCCGAGGCCCGCTCGAAGGACTTCGGGATCATCGCGACCGAGCAGGGCTGGAACCTGTACGTCGGCGGCAACGGCGGCTTCAAGCCCCGCCACGCCGACCTGTTCGCCTCCGACCTGTCCACGGAGGAGCTGGTCAGGACCATCGACCGGTTCCTCATGTACTACATCCGCACGGCCGACCGGCTCCAGCGCACCGCCGCCTGGATCGAGTCCATCGAGGGCGGCCTCGACCACGTCCGCGACGTGATCGTGAACGACTCGCTGGGGCTGTGCGCCGAGCTGGACGCCCAGATGGCGCACCACGTGACCACGTACGAGGACGAGTGGCGCGCCACCATCGAGGACCCGGAGAAGCTGAGCCGCTTCGTCAGCTTCGTCAACGCCCCCGGCGTCCCCGACCCCTCGATCGTCTTCGAACGCGAACGTGACCAGATCAAGCCGATGGTGGTGACCCCATGACCATGACCCTTCCCGCGACCTGGACGACCGTGTGCGACTACCACGCCCTGCTGCCGGAGCGCGGCGTGTGCGCCCTGGTGGGCGGCGAGCAGGTGGCCGTCTTCCGCACCTTCGACGGCGCCGTGCACGCGATCGGCAACCTCGACCCGTTCAGCGGCGCCCACGTGCTCTCCCGAGGCATCGTCGGCACCCGGGGCGGCGAGCCGACGGTGGCCTCGCCGCTGCACAAGCAGGTGTTCTCGCTGGTCACGGGCGCCTGCCTGGACGAGCCCGGGGCGGCGGTGCCGACCTATCCGGCGCGGGTGGTGGACGGCCGGGTGG
Organism: Nonomuraea roseoviolacea subsp. carminata; assembly: GCF_024172185.1. Taxonomy (GTDB): domain Bacteria; phylum Actinomycetota; class Actinomycetes; order Streptosporangiales; family Streptosporangiaceae; genus Nonomuraea; species Nonomuraea roseoviolacea. The sequence continues at coordinate 6,751,366 of NZ_JAMZEC010000001.1, read as the reverse complement.
AGGTGGCCGCGCGGGCCGCCCTGCCGGAGCAGGACGGCCCTGTTCACGCGTCAGGGCGCAGTCTCGTTGACGCACCGTAGGACGGGGTGGCCGGTCAGGGCGCCAGGATCCAGCTCCTGACCGGTCGCCACGGTGAACGTCGCCGACTCCCCCGGCAGCAGGGTGACGAGCATGTCGTCCACCGAGGCGGCGGGATCGAGCCGGTCGGGGAACAGCGCCAGGTCGCGCAGCACCGTCCGCGCGGTCACCGTGACCCGGTAGCCGCCCGCGACCGGCTCGGCGCGCGCCTCGTAGGCGGCCGGCGGGAAGTCCACGGCGGTGTCCTCGGCGTAGAAGCCCACGGCCCGGCTCTCGCCCAGCCGGGCGACCAGCAGCTCGCGGCGCGGGTCGCCCGGAGCGCCGACGGCCGGGGGCAGCGGGACCCGGGCCGCCGACCGGGGCGGCGCGTCGACCGGGACGCCCTCCTTGGCCAGCGGCTCGCCGCCGAGCCCGTGCCGGACGAGCAGCAGCTCGCCCCGCCACGGCCGGTCGGTGTCGTTGACGACGGCGACCTCGCCGTCCAGCACGGCGAGCAGCCGGTCGGCGTAGGCGCGGCGCAGCGCGTACCACAGCGGCTTGCGCCGCCCGTCGCCGTCCACCGCCGACCAGGAGGTGACCGGCCAGCAGTCGTTGAGCTGCCACAGGATCGTGCCGGAGCAGTGCGGGGCGAGCGCGCGGAAGCGCTCGATGCCGTAGGTGACGGCGCGGGCCTGGTTGAGCTGGGTCAGCCAGTGCCAGTCGTCGAACGTCGCGGGCCGCGGCAGGTGGTCGCCGAGGCCGCGCAGCAGCTTGCCGTCGCCGTCGTCGGCCTTCTGGTGGTGCAGCACGAGCGGCGCGTCGCGGGCCAGCTCGCCGCTGACGGCGCGCCGCATGGTCGCGTACGCCGCCGGGCCCTGGAAGCCGAACTCGGCGACGAAGCGCGGGGTGTAGGCGGCGTAGCGGGTGTAGTCCTCGCGGTTCCACACGTCCCAGATGTGCACGGTGCCGCTCGCCGGGTCGTTGGGCGGCAGCTCGGGCGACCCGGAGTAGGGGCTGCCCGGCCAGTACGGCCGCGTGGGGTCGAGCTCGGCGACGATCGACGGCAGCAGGTCGTGGTAGAAGCCGGCGCCCCAGGTGCGGCCCTCCAGGCGCTCGGGCCAGCCCCAGTCGGCGTGTCCCTCCAGGTTCTCGTTGTTGCCGCACCACAGCACGAGGCTGGGGTGGGGGGCCAGGCGGGTGACGTTCTCGCGGGCCTCGGCCTCCACCTCCGTGCGGAACGGCTCCTCCTCCGGGTACGCGGCGCAGGCGAACGGGAAGTCCTGCCAGACCATGAGGCCCAGCTCGTCGGCCAGGTCGTAGAAGTCCTCGCTCTCGTACAGGCCGCCGCCCCACACGCGCAGCAGGTTGACGCCGGCCCCGGTGGCCTGGGCGAACCGCGCGGCCAGGCGGTCGCGGGTGACGCGGGCCGGGAAGCAGTCGTCGGGGATCCAGTTGACGCCGCGCACGAACACCGGCACGCCGTTGACCGACAGCCGGAACTCCTCGGGCTCCAGCTCGACGGTCCGGAAGCCGATCTTCCGCCGCCACTCCCCCGCGGCCCGGCCGCGCGCGTCGCGCAGCCGGACGGTCAGGTCGTGGCGGTGCGGGGCGCCGTATCCGCGCGGCCACCACAGCGCCGGGTCGTCCGCCGACAGGCGGGCGACCGCGCGGCGCCGCCCGGCGGGGACCGGCACCTCGACGCTCGCCCCGGCCACCTCGGCCGTCACCGCCAGCGGCTCCTCCGACGTCCGCTCGACCCGGACGTGCACCTCCACCTCCCCCCGGCCTCCCTCGACGCGGACCACGGGCCGGACCTCGGCCAGGCGGGCGCCGCTCCAGCTCTCCAGCCCGGCGGGCCGCCAGAGGCCGGCCGTGACGAGGGCGGGGCCCCAGTCCCAGCCGAAGTTGCAGGCCGCCTTGCGCACGAACGGGTACGGCGCCGCGTACGCGCCGGGCCGCTCGCCGAGGGCCGCCCGCCACGCCTCGGCGTACGCGGGGGCCGGGTCGAAGCGGATCTCCAGCGTGTTGTCGCCCTCGCGCAGCAGGTGGCGCGCCGGGAAGCGGTAGGAGCGGTGCTGGTTGGCGGTGCGCCCGAGGCGGACGCCGTTGAGCGTGACCGTGGCGACGGTGTCCAGGCCCTCGCACACGAGGTCGGTGCGCTCGTGCCCGTCGGGCGTCCAGGTGAAGGCGGTGGCGTAGGTCCAGGCGGTGTCGCCGATCCAGCCCAGGCGGTTCTCGTTGTCGTCGAGGTAGGGGTCGTCGATGAGGCCCGCGGCGAGCAGGTCGGTGTGGACGCAGCCGGGCACGGTCGCGGGCACCGCTCCGGCGTCCAGGACCGCGGAGGGGACGACGGCGGGGACGGCGGGTCGCAGGGTCCAGCCGTCCGACAGCGGGTGGTACAGCGGGTGGTACACGGTCAAGGAACGTCTCCTCGGCAGTCGCTGAGCCGGGCGCAGGCCACGAAGTGCCCCGGCGTGGCCTCCGCCAGCCCTCCGGTGCCGCCCACGTCGTGGTAGGGGCAGGATCGCACCTCGGGCGCGTCCTCCCAGGGAGCGTGCAGCCGGGGCACGGCCGCCAGCAGCCGGCGGGTGTAGGGGTGCAGCGGGTCGCCGAACACCTGCTCGGTCGGGCCGCGCTCCACGACCGTGCCGCGCCACAGCACGACGGTCCGCTCGGCGAGGTAGGTGCCGAGCGCGAGGTCGTGCGTGACGTACAGCACGGCCAGACCGCGGGTCTTGAGGTCGGCCAGCAGGTTCAGCACGTCGACGCGGGTGGAGGCGTCGAGCATGCTGGTGATCTCGTCGGCGACGAGCAGCTTGAGGTCCAGCAGCAGCGCGCGGGCGATGAGCAGGCGCTGGAGCTGGCCGCCGCTGAGCTGGTGGGGGTACTTGCCGAGGACCTCCCCGGGGTTGAGGCGGACGTCGCGCACGGCCGCGCGGACCCGCTCGGCCCACTCGTCCTCGGGCACGCCCGGATGGTACGTCTCCTTGATCAGCCGGAACACCCGGTCGGCCTTGAAGACCGGGTTGTAGCAGCTGAACGGGTCCTGGAAGACGCCCTGGACGGAGCGGTAGTAGGCGCGGCCGGGGCGGACGGGGGCGCCGGCGACGGTGATGGAGCCGCTCGTGACGGGGGTGAGGCCGAGGACCATGCGGCCGATCGTGGACTTGCCGCTGCCGCTCTCGCCGATGAGCGAGACCACCTCGCCGGCCCGGACGTCGAAGCTGACGCGGTCCACGGCGGTCACCGCCTTCCCGCCGAGGGCGCCGACGCGGTACGTCTTGGTGACGTCGTCGAGTTTCAGCATGTCGGGGGTGAGCATCAGACCTTCCAGCAGGCGACGTGGTGACCGGGGGCGACCTCGGTGACGGGCGGCCGCTCGGCGCAGCCGTCGTCGGCGAGGGGGCAGCGCTCGCGGAAGCGGCAGCCGGGCGGCGGGTCGAGCAGCGCGGGCGGGCTGCCGGCGATGCCGGTCAGCCGCCGGCCCGCGTGCCGGGCGCCGACCTCGGGCAGCGCGTCGACGAGCATGCGGGTGTACGGGTGGCGCGGCTGCTCGACCATGGTCTTGGCGGGCGCCTTCTCGGCGAGCATCCCCGCGTACATCACCATGATCGTGTCGGCGATGCGGGCGGTGAGGGCGAGGTCGTGGGTGATGAAGACCATGCTCCTGACGTGGCCGGCGTCGCGGAAGCCGGCCAGCGCCCGCGCGACCGCCTGCTGGGTGGAGACGTCGAGCGCGGAGGTGATCTCGTCGGCGATCAGCAGCGACGGGTCGAGCAGGGTCGAGACGACCATGACCACGCGCTGCTTCATGCCGCCGGACAGCTCGATCGGGTAGCGGTCGAGCACCTCGCGCGGCAGCCCGACCTGGCCGAGGCGCGTCTCCAGCTTGGCGCGGTCGAGGGTCTCGCCGCGCGAGCGTAGCAGCTCGGCCACCATGCGGCCGATCCTGCGGGTCGGGTTGAGCGCGCTCATCGAGTACTGCGGCACGAGCGAGACCTCGCGGAAGCGGAAGGCGTTCATGGCCCGGTCGTCGCCGATGGGCAGCTCGCGGCCGTCCAGCTCGACGGTGCCTCCGGCGTGGCGCATGCGGCCGTCCAGCCGGATGAGGCTCTTGCCGAGCGTCGTCTTGCCGCAGCCGGACTCGCCGGCCAGGCCGAGGATCTCGCCGTCGGCCACGGTGAACGACACGCCGTCGAGCGCCCGCACCTCGCCGCGCAGCGTCTGGTAGGAGACCCGCAGGTCGGTGACCGTCAGGCTCATGTCGTCCTCAGCTTCGGGTTGAAGACCTCGTCGAGGCCGACGTTGGCGACGTACAGGGCGCCGACGACGGCGGTGATCGCCGCGCCGGGCGGGACGAACCACCACCACAGGCCGAGCTGGAGAGCGCTCCACTGGGTGGCGTTCTGCAGCATCAGCCCGAGCGAGACGCCCTCGGTGGGGCCGAGGCCGATGAAGTCGAGGGAGGAGGCGATGAGGACGGAGCCGCCGAACAGCAGGATGAACGTCATGAACAGGTAGGAGCTCATGTTGGGCGCGATCTCGCGGGCGATGATCCGCCCCGTGCCGAGGCCGCTGAGCCGGGCCAGGTCCACGAAGTCGCGGGTGCGCAGCGAGAACGTCTGCGCCCGGACCGCGCGGGCCGCCCACGGCCAGGAGGTGAGCCCGATGAACAGGCCCTGCACGGCGACGCCCCGGATGCCGAGGTAGGCGTTGACGATGAGCAGCACCGCCAGGGTCGGGATGACGAGGATGACGTTGGTGAGCATGGTCAGCGCCTCGTCCAGCAGCCCGCCCCGGTAGCCGGCGGCGAAGCCGACCACCATCGCGATCAGCGCGGCGATGCCGCCGCCGAGCGCGCCGACGGCGAACGTGGTGCGCAGGCCGTGGACGAACTGGGTGAAGACGTCCTGGCCGAAGGTCGTGGTGCCGAACCAGTGCTCGGCCGACGGCGGCAGCATGGGCGCGGCGACGTACTCGTTGGGCGGGGCCGAGCCGAGCAGCAGCGGCCCGAGCAGGCCGGTCAGCAGCAGGACCAGCACGACGGCGAAGCCGGTGACCAGCTTGCCGTTGCGCACGGCGAAGTGCAGGGCCTCGCGCCGCACCGCGCGCGGCTCGGGCCGGGTCTCGGTGAGGGCCGCCGTCATCCCCGCGCCCCCGCCATTCCGGCCCGGGTACGGGGATCGACGACGACGTACACGAGGTCGATGACGAAGTTGGCCACGAGCACCCCGATCACGATGAACATGAACGTGCCCTGGAGGAGGAAGAAGTCCTGGTTCTGGATGGCCTTGAGGATGAGGCTGCCCAGGCCGGGATAGGAGAAGACGATCTCGGTGACGAGCGCGCCGGCCACCAGTACACCGAGCTGCAGGGCCAGCCCGGTGATCTGCGGCAGCAGGGCGTTGCGGAAGGCGTAGCGGCGGATCAGCCGGGCGGGCGCGCCGAGCGCGGCCAGGTAGGACGCGTAGTCCGACTCCAGCTCATAGATGATCATGTTGCGCATGCCGATGGCCCAGCCGCCGAGCGCGACCAGGAACAGCGACAGGAACGGCAGCACCCAGTGGTGCAGCAGGTCGAGCAGGAAGCCGGCGGTGAGGGAGGGCTGCAGGGAGAAGCTGTAGCCGCCGGCCACGGGGAACCAGCCGGCCACGACGCCCAGCCCCCAGGCGAGGATCACGGCCAGCCACATGTACGGCGTGGCGGTCAGGACGTACCCGAGGGGCAGGACGGTGTTGTCGAGCAGCCGGCGCCGCGCCGCGAACGCGCCGAGCCGGTTGCCGGCGACCCAGCTCAGCAGCACGGCCGGCACCATGAGCGCGAGCGTGTACGGCACGGCGCGCAGGATGACCGTGCTGACCGGGGTGGGGAACAGCCAGATGCTGATGCCGAAGTCGCCCCGCAGCAGCGTGCCCCAGAAGCTCGCGTACTGCTGCCACAGCGGCCGGTCGAGGCCGAACAGGTTCGTGTAGTAGGCCCGCATGGCCTCGGCGGCGGCGGGCTGGGAGACGCCGGCCCGGGCCACCATGCCGGCGACGGGGTCGCCCGGCATGAAGCGCGGGATCATCCAGTTGACGGTGACGGCGACCACGAAGGTCAGGGCGTAGACGAGCAGTTTCCTGCCGAAGTAACGACGCACGTGAGGGCTCCGGCGTTAGGAGGCTGCGGGCTGGATCTGGGTGAGGGTCTCGAAGCCGCCGAGCTCCATCCAGTTGCGCCACATGGCGGGCGCCGACTTGGGGGCGCCCGGCTTGGCCGACGGCCAGTTCTTCCACACGCTGACGCTGGACTGCGCCCACAGGCCGTTGTACCAGAGCGGGATGACCGGCATCTCGTCCAGATGGATCTGCTGGAGCTGGGAGATGATCGCCTTCATGCCCGCCGTGTCGTCGGTCCTGACCTGGTCGAGCCGCTGGACGAGCTGCCAGGCCCGCTTGTTCTCGTAGCGGCCGAAGTTGACGGTGTTCTGCGTCTTCTGGACGGGGAGCTGGAAGAGGTAGTCGTAGTAGGTCCAGGGCGTGTTGGACAGTTGCCGCTCGTTGTTGAGCAGCAGGTCGAAGTCGCCCTTGCCGCGCTTCTCGATGAGGGCGTTGAAGTCGGGGAAGTCGGGGGTGACGTCGATGCCGGCGGCCTTGGCGCCGGCCGCGATGGTGCGGGCGGCCTCCATCCAGTCGGTCCAGCCGGTGGGCACGATGAGGGTCAGCTTGATCTTGGCGCCGTCCTTGTCCTCCACGAGCCCGTCGCCGTCGCGGTCGCGGTAGCCGGCGTCGGCGAGCGTCTTCCTGGCCTTGGCGGTGTCGAAGGCGAAGCCGGCGCGGGCCACCACCGCCTGGTCGACGAACTGCTCCCACTGCGGCAGCAGCCCGGTCGGGCCGGCCGCCTTGACCAGGTTGCCGTACACGCCCTCGACGATCTTCTTGGTGTCGACGGACGAGGCGAGCGCCTTGCGGAAGGCCGGGTCGTCCATCGGCTTCTTACGGGTGTTGGGCACCAGCCAGGCGGTGTTGGCCGACAGCATGTACGGCGGCTGGTCGTAGTAGGACACGATGCCGAAGTTGCCCTTGACCAGGTTGGCGACGCCGGGCAGGAAGTTGTTGCTCAGGTCGAGGCCCTTCTGCAGCAGCATGCCCATGGCCACCTCGTTGCCGGGGGTGGCCACGTCCACGATGTAGCGGGGCTTCGGCTCGACCCCGAGCGCGCTCTTGCCCCACCAGTCGTCGCGCCGTTTCCAGACGACGCGGTCCTGGTCGTGGCTCTGGTAGGTGTAGGCGCCGGTGCCGACGGGCCTGTCGTTGACGCCGTTGAGCACGTCCTCCTCCGACCGGCCGGACCACAGGTGCTCGGGCACGATCGAGCGGCTGTAGAGGTTGAAGTCCCACTCCTGGTAGTTGGCGGTGGTGAAGGTGAAGCGCACGGTCCGCTCGTCCACGGCGTCGGCGCTCTTCAGCCAGTCCCACAGGTGGTGGTAGGGGCTGGTCGCCATCTTGCCGAGCCCGAAGGAGAAGGTGACGTCCTTGGCCGTCAGCGGCTTGCCGTCGGACCACTTCACGCCGGCGCGCAGCCTGGCCTCGTACACGGTGGGGCTGGTCCAGGAGCCGCTCTCGGCCAGCCACGGGACGAGCTTGGCGGCATTGGGGTCGTAGTGGAACAGGGTCTCGTAGACCAGGCCCTTGGTGCCGGTCGCGGAGTCCCACTCGCGGATGGGGTTGAAGTTGGCGGGCGGCCCCCACTGGGTGCCGGTGGTGTAGAGGGTCTCGTTGCGGGGCAGCGCTCCGGGGTTCGGCCCGCTCGTCCCCTGGGGACCCGGAGGGGCTGCCGTCGGGCCCACGGTGGGACCGCCGCCGGAGCACGCGGCGGCGGTCAGAGTCGCCGCCGCCAGGAGCGGGACGAGGATCGGCGTCCGCTTGCGCATCTGTGTCTCCTTCCCCCGCCGCGGCCTTCCGCGGCGGAGGCTCGACCGTCTGTGTCAGCCCCCGATTCGCCACCCGCCCGCATGAGAGCGCTCCCACTGAACCGGTGAAGTAACGCGAACGTAAAGTCACCCGGACGCCGCGTCAAGACCCCTCTTCGATCGAGCCGCCTCCGGCGCTCGACCCAGGTCGTGCCATCCGGGCGGCGCGGTAGTAGGGTTCGGGTGCACGAGTGGCTAACCGGTTCACTCGGCGGCGGACCGAGGGGTGGCCGGTGAAGCGACCGACGATCGCCGACATCGCGCGCCGGGCGGGCGTGTCCAAGGTGGCGGTCTCGTACGCCCTGAACGACCGGCCGGGGGTGTCGGAGGCCAGGCGCGCCGCGATCAAGGCGATCGCCGAGGAGATCGGCTGGCGGCCCAACAGCGCGGCGCGGGCGCTGAGCGGGGCGCGGGCCCGCTCGGTGGGGCTGACCCTGTGCCGGCCCGCGCGCATCCTCGGCGTGGAGCCGTTCTTCATGGAGCTGATCAGCGGCATCGAGGGCGTGCTCGCCGACCACTCGTACGCGCTGATGCTCCAGGTGGCCGCCACGCCCGAGCAGGAGGCGGAGGTCCACCGGCGCTGGTGGGGCGAGCGCCGGGTGGACGGCGCGATCCTCGTCGACCTGCGCTTCGACGACCCGCGCGTGAGCACGCTGGAGGAGCTGGGGCTGCCCGCGGTGGTGATCGGCCATCCGTCGCAGGCGGGCGCGCTGACGCCGGTCTGGTCCGACGACGCCGCGGCCGTCCGCGAGACCGTCGAGTGCCTCGCCGCGCTCGGCCACCGCCGCATCGCCCGGGTGGCGGGCCTGCCCGAGCTGGTCCACACCGCGCTGCGCGACCAGGCGTTCACCGCCGTGTGCGAGGAGCTCGGGCTGGAGTGGCACGCCATCATGCACACCGACTACACCGGCGGCGAGGGCGCCCGGGCCACGCGCCGCCTGGTCGGCTCGCCCACCCGGCCGACCGCCGTCGTCTACGACAACGACATCATGGCCGTGGCCGGCATGTCGGCGGCCCAGGAGATGCGGCTCGACGTGCCCGGCGACCTGTCGATCGTGGCCTGGGACGACTCGCCGCTGTCGCAGATCGTCCGGCCCGCGCTGAGCGCGCTCACCCGCGACATCCCCGCGTACGGGGCGCACGCGGCGCGCGCGCTGCTGGCGCTGATCGGCGGCGAGCTGGTCGAGGGCGTGCGCGACGAGGACGCCCGGCTCGTCCCGCGCGGGAGCACCGCCCCTCCCCCGGCAGTCCGCCCCTGACCTCCCGGGAACCCCGGCGGCGTACCTGACCTGTGCCTTTCAGGTTCGTACGGCCTGTTATCGGCAAGTATCACGACGTGACGGGGGACATTCTCCGGGCCGAGGGCCTGCGCAAACAGTTCCCGGGCGTCCTCGCCCTGGACGGGGTGGACCTGAGCCTGCGCGCGGGCGAGGTCCACGTGCTGCTGGGCGAGAACGGCGCCGGGAAGAGCACGCTCATCAAGATCCTGTCCGGCGCCTACCACCCCGACGGCGGCCGGGTGCTGATGGACGGGCGGCCGGTGCGGATCCGGTCGGCGGGCGACGCCCGGGCGCTCGGGATCGCCACCATCTACCAGGAGTTCAACCTGGTCCCCCAGCTCACGGTGGCCGAGAACCTGGCGCTCGGCCGCCCGCCGCGCCGCTTCGGCCTGGTGGACCGGGCCCGCATGGAACGGGACGCGGCCGGCCTGCTGGCCCGCGTGGACGTGCGCGTCGATCCGCGCACGCCCGTCGGCCGGCTCGGCATCGCGCGCATGCAGATGGTCGAGATCGCCAAGGCGCTGGCGCTGGAGGCGCGGATCCTCATCATGGACGAGCCGACCGCGGTGCTGACCACCGGCGAGGTCGAGAAGCTGTTCGCGATCGTCCGGCAGTTGCGCGACGAGGGCGTGTCGATCGTGTTCATCACCCACCACCTGGAGGAGATCCCGCAGATCGGCGACCGGGTGACCGTGCTGCGCGACGGCCGCTCCGTGGCCGAGGTGCCCGCCTCCACCCCGCACGACGAGCTGGTCCGCCTCATGGTGGGCCGCCCCATCGACCAGCAGTACCCGCGCAAGCGCGCCCGCCCCGGCGAGCCGCTGCTGAAGGTCAGGGGGCTGACCCGGCGGGGCGTGTTCGCGGACGTGTCGTTCGAGGTGCGCGCCGGTGAGGTGGTCGGCGTGGCCGGGCTCGTCGGCGCGGGCCGGACGGAGGTCGCGCGGGCGGTCTTCGGCGCCGACCACTACGACGCGGGCGAGGTCACCGTGAACGGCCGGCGGGTGCCGCCCGGGGACGTGCACGCGGCCATGGAGGCGGGGCTCGGCCTCGTCCCCGAGGACCGCAAGGGCCAGGGCCTGGTGCTGGGCGCCGCCGTGGCCGAGAACCTGGGCCTGGTCACCCTGCGCGACGCCACCCGGGCCGGCTTCGTGGACCGCAAGGGCCAGCGCAGCGCCGCCGCCAAGGTCGCCGGCCGGCTCGGCATCCGCATGGCGGGCCTCGACCAGGAGGTCCGCACCCTGTCCGGCGGCAACCAGCAGAAGGTGGTCATCGGCAAGTGGCTCGTGGCGGGGGCCCGCGTGCTCATCCTCGACGAGCCGACCCGGGGCGTCGACGTGGGCGCGCGGGTCGAGATCTACCAGCTTGTCAACGAGCTGACCGCCGCGGGCGACGCCGTCCTGATGATCTCCAGCGACCTGCCGGAGGTGCTCGGGATGAGCGACCGGATCCTCGTCATGGCGCGCGGCCGCCTCGTCGGCGAGCTCCCGGCCGCCGGCGCCACGCAGGACGACGTGATGGCGATGGCCGTCGCGGAGGTGGAGGGTGGCCGTGTCCAGTAACGTGCTCGTCCAGCGGCGCTCGCCGGTGGCGCTGTGGCTCGCCGAGAACGGCGCGCTGGTCGCGCTCGTCGTGCTCGTCGTCGGGCTGTCACTGCTGTCGTCCGACTTCCTCAGCGTCACCAACCTGCTCAACGTGGGCGTCCAGGCGGCCGTGACCGCGATCCTCGCGTTCGGCTCCACGTTCGTCATCGTCACCGGCGGCATCGACCTGTCGGTCGGGTCCGTGGCCGCGCTGTCGGCCATCGTGCTGGCCTGGGGCGCCACGCCCGCGGGCTGGCCGTGGCCGGTCGCCACCGTCGCGGGGCTGGCCGTGGGCGTGGCGTGCGGGCTGGTCAACGCCGTCCTCATCGCGTACGGCAAGCTGCCGCCGTTCATCGCCACCCTGGCCATGCTCGGCGTCGCCCGGGGCCTCGCCCTGGTGATCTCGCAGGGCAGCCCCATCGAGCTGCCGGCGCAGGTGGCGCACCTCGGCGACACGATCGGCCGCTACCTGCCCGTGCCCGTCATCGTCATGGTCGTCATGGGGGTCGTCGCGGCCGTGATCCTCAACCGCACGTACGCGGGCCGCGCCATGTACGCGATCGGGGGCAACGAGGAGGCCGCCCGGCTGTCCGGCATCAAGGTGGACCGGCAGAAGCTCATCACGTACGCGCTGTCGGGCGGGTTCGCCGCGGTGGCCGGCATCGTGCTGGCCAGCCGCCTGGCCTCGGCCCAGCCGCAGGCCGCCACCGGCTACGAGCTGGACGCGATCGCGGCCGTGGTCATCGGCGGGGCCAGCCTGTCCGGCGGCAAGGGACGGGCGCTCGGCACGTTCGTCGGGGCGCTCATCCTGGCCGTCCTGCGCAACGGGCTCAACCTGCTGTCGGTCTCGGCCTTCTGGCAGCAGGTGGTGATCGGCGTGGTCATCGCGCTCGCGGTCCTCGTCGACACCCTGCGCCGCAGGGAAACGTCCTAGGAGGGGGAAGATCATGCGGATTTCCGCGACAGTCCTGGCCACGGCCGCCCTGGTGGCGGGCCTGGCGGGGTGCGGCTCGTCCGGTGCGGCGGGCACGGCGGCCACGGCGGGCTCGTCCGGGGGCGGCTCGTCCGGCGGGGCCGGCGTCAAGATCGGCATGTCGGTGTCGACGCTGAACAACCCGTACTTCGTGCAGTTCAGGGACGGCGCGCAGGCCGCGGCCGCCCGGCTCGGCGTCGCGCTGACCGTCACCGACGCCCAGAACGACGCCTCGCAGCAGGTCAACCAGGTGCAGAACTTCACCAGCCAGAGCATGAAGGCGATCATCATCAACCCGGTCGACTCCGACGCGGCGGCGCCCGCGGTCAAGGCCGCCGACCGCGTCTCCATCCCGGTGATCGCCGCCGACCGCGGCGTCAACGGCGCCGAGGTCGCCCAGACCGTCGCCTCCGACAACGTGGCGGGCGGCCGGTACGCGGCCCAGGAGCTGGCCAAGGCGGTGGGCGGGAGCGGCAAGGTGGTGGTCCTGCAGGGGGTGCCCGGCACGTCCGCCAGCCGTGACCGCGGCCAGGGCTTCACCGAGGGCATCAAGGCGTTCCCGGGCGTCCAGGTGGTCGCCCAGCAGCCGGCCGACTTCGACCGCACCAAGGGCCTGGACGTCATGACGAACCTGCTCCAGTCGCACCCCGACCTGAAGGGCGTGTTCGCCGAGAACGACGAGATGGCGCTCGGCGCGATCAAGGCGCTCGGCGCCAAGGCCGGTCAGCAGGTCAAGGTGGTCGGCTTCGACGGCACGCCCGACGGGCTGAAGGCGGTCGCGGCGGGCACCATGACCGCGACGATCGCCCAGCAGCCGAAGCTGCTCGGCCAGCGGGCCGTGGAGGCCGCGGTGCGGGCGGCCAACGGCGAGACGATCGCGAAGACGGTGGCCGTGCCGGTGAAGATCGCCACGAAGGCCAACGTCGCCGAGTTCCAGACGTCCTGACCGGTGCGCGGGTTCAGTAGGGCACGGGCCGGTTCTCGCGCGCCCAGCGCCGTTCCGCCTCCGTGCCCGTGGGCGGCGGCCACAGCCCGTCGATCATCCACAGGTCCCGTGGGGTCTCGTCGACGTGGAACTCGCAGTGCAGTCCGCGGTCGAGGGTGTGCGGGGCCAGCAGGCGGCTCAGCGCCTCGCTCATCCGCTCGCGCAGGCCGGGATCCTCGGCGTGGCGGGCGATGTGCTCGACCACGATCCGCACGGTGTCGTCCGACGGCTCGCCGCCGACCAGGAACGAGGCCCGCGGGATCTCGTGGAACAGCGTGACGACGTAGAACCTCGGCAGCCCGTGCCGGGCGTAGAACTCGGTGACGTCCTCGGCGAGCTCGCGCTTCTGCTGCTCGGAGTAGGCGCCGGCGGGGTGGTGGATGTGCCAGAGCGGCATCGCCTTCTCCTTCAACGTCCGATGGGCAGGGTGAGTCCTTCGACCGGGCCGGACAGCGCCGCCTTGATCTGCCGGCTGACCGCGTCGACGAGCACCTCGGTGGCGCCGTTCTCGATGCCGTCCAGGACCGCTTCGGCGACCTCGGCGGGCGAGATCTTCGCGGCCGGGAACTCCGCCACCATGTCCGTGTCGGCCAGACCGAGGTGGACGCCGACGACCTGGGTGCCCTGCGGCGCCAGCTCCACGCGCAGGGCGTTGGTCATCGACCACAGCGCGGCCTTGGAGGCGCCGTAGGCTCCGGCGCCGACGGCCCAGGAGAGCACGGAGTGCATGTCCACCAGCGCTCCGCCGCCGTTCGCCGCGAGGATCGGGGCGAAGCCCTGCGCCACCCGGAGCGCGCCGAACACGTTCGTCTCGAACGTCGCGACCACGTCCGCCATGTCGGCCGTCAGCAGGGGCGAGGGGTACAGGACTCCCGCGTTGTTGAAGACGATGTCCACGTCCCGGGCCTGGGCGGCGAGGGCCGAGACCGCGTCGGGGTCGGTGACGTCGAGGGGGACGGGCCGGATCCGCGGGTCGTGGGCGGGGGCGGGCTTGCGTGCGGTCACGTAGACCTTCTCCGCGCCGCGCTCCAGGAGCGCGTCCGCGAACGCCCTGCCGAGGCCGCGCTGGCCGCCGGTCACCAGCGCCACGGAATCTCTGATCGCCACCATGGGGACCTCCTTCTGACTTCCGGTTAGAATAGATTATTAGCATCATCTATAGCACGGAAGGAAGTGCGGACCATGCCCCGAGCGTCCCGGGCCGAGGCCGAGCGGCACCGCGAACAGGTGATCGAGGCCACGGCGAGGCTGGTGCGCGCGCACGGCGTCGACAAGGTGAGCGTTCCGCAGGCGATGGCGGCGGCGGGGCTGACCCACGGCGGTTTCTACCGCCACTTCACCTCGAAGGACGACCTGATCGCCCAGGCGTGCTCGGCCGCGTTCGCCGAGCGCGTCACGGCCCTGGACGACCTCGCGGAGGACGACGCCCCCGAGCGGCCCGCCCGGGCGGTCTTCCTCGCGACCTACCTGTCCGGCCCGCACCGCGACAACCCCGCCCTCGGCTGCCCCTGTCCGGCCCTGGCGATGGACGCCGCACGCGCGGAACCGGGCGACCCGCTCCGCCGGGCGTTCGCCGACGGCCTGCGTGACCTGGTCGAAGCCATGAAGCCCCTCACGGCCTCGGACGAGGCGACCGCGCTCGTCGAGCTGTCCACCATCGTCGGGGCGCTGACGTTGTCACGGGCCTGCGCCGGCGACGACCTGTCGGACCGGATCCTCGCCGCGGTCCGCGACCACCTCGTGGGCGGCACGGCGGAAGACGGCACCCTCGTGGGCGGCACGGCGGGAGGCGGCGCCGAGACCGCCTGACCGCGTCCGGTCCCGTGCTCAGGCGTTGCCGGCGTTGCCGGGGGCGCACTCGTCGCCCTGGTGCTCCAGGCTGGCCTCGGGCGAGTAGTAGCGGCGCAGCCACGCCGCCAGCCCGTCCAGGCCGGGCAGCAGGGCCCGCTCGGTGATGCCGGCCTGGTCGAGCCGTTCGCGCACCTCGGCCTTGACGTCCGGCGGGATCCGCCACGCCCACCACAGGTCGGGATGGGCGTTCAGCCACCGCTCCACCGACCAGGTCACGTCCGACAGCGCCGAGAGCACCGACGACTGGGTGACGATCCGCTCGTCCAGCGACGGCGGCTCGAACAGGGCCAGGAACGGCTCCGCGCCCGCCAGCTTGCCGAAGCTGTCCAGGTCGGGGGCGCTGCGGGCGAGCATCTCGGTCGTGAACAGCACCGCGCCCTCGCGGTCCAGGACGTCCCGCAGCGGCCCGGGCAGGAGCCGGTGCGCCGCCTCGCAGTCGAGCCCGATGAGCATGGCCTCGTCGTGCGGCCAGGCCGCCGTGGCGAAGTGCAGCGCGACCAGCGGCGAGAACGTCCAGTCGACCAGCCGCGTGGGCAACCCGTGGTGCTGGCCGAGCGCCAGCCAGTCCCAGATCGTCGGGCCGGGCGCCTGGCGATGGGCGTACTTGCGGAAGTTGCGGATGAGGTGGCGCTCCACGGCCGGGTACTCACCGGCCAGCCGCGCCAGCCCGGACAGGTGCGAGTGCGGGGGGCGCGACCGGCCACGGAACACCACGGCGGAGTGCGAGGGGCCGCCGCGCGGGTGCGGCCCTCGGCGTCCGCTCACCTCGCTGATCGCGTCGTCCAGCTCCCGCCAGGACGACACCGTGACGATCCTGTCCTCGCCGCTCTCCCCGCCGACCCCGTTCGTGCTGCTCCCCATACCTGCCCGCTTCCCGTCACACAGCAGGCCACACCCGCCACAAACCGGACTTGTTTTATCGTTTTTCGATGCTATTGCTCACGACGCTCGGCCTGCTCGCGCGGCTGGCGGGCGACGTCATCCTCGGCGTCGTCCCGGCCGCGAGGCCGGACTTCGGCTTCACCGGGCTGCGGCCGTCCCACACCGGCGTGTCGTTCGACGGCGCCCTCGCCCCCGGGGCGCGGGCGGTCGGCGTCACCGTGGACGCGACCCTGTACGACCCGGCCCACGCGCCGCTGCTGGCCGTGCTGCACCTGCCCACCTGGCTGCCGGGGATGCTGGCGATCCTGCTGTCCCTGTTCTGGCTGGTACGGATCACCGGCAGGGGCGTGGCCGGGGACCGGGCGTTCTTCTCCGCCGCCACGGTGCGTGACCTGCGCCGGATCGGGACCGTCCTCACGCTCGGCTCGCTGGCGGCCTTCGCCCTCGACTTCGCGGCCACGTCCGTGGCCGCGCGGCTGCTGACCGTCGATCCGCCGCTGGTACCGGGCGACATCGAACCGCCGGTCGTGGCCGTGCTGATGGGAGTGGGGGCGTTCGTGGCGGCCGAGGTGATCGGGCGCGGGCTGGCCATGCTCGACGATCTCGAAGGCACGGTCTGAGTGCCGCCCGGAGAGCTCGACGGGCGCGTCGAGGTCCGGCTCGACGAGCTGCTCGCCCGGCGCGGCATGACGCTGACCGAGCTGTCCCACCGGGTCGAGGTGACGATCGCCAACCTGTCCATCCTCAAGACCGGCAAGGGCCGGGCCATCAGGTTCTCGACACTGGCCCGGCTGTGCGAGGTCCTCGACTGCCAGCCGGGCGACCTGCTCCGCTACACGCGGGACCCCGGCGCTGGCCGGTGACCTCGACGGCCGGCCGGCGCCGCCCCGTGTGACAACGATCACACCCATGAGAACGTACCCACCCGACCGAAATATCGTGCCTCGGTCGGTCACTGCGGCTTCGCTCTGTCCGTCAAGGCCACGGGCGCCGCGCCGCCGGCCGGGGTTACGCCGTTCTCTTGCGCTGTGCAATCATGGTGTCTCGGAACGTATGCGCCGTAAGCGCGAAAGACCGCCCGGGCGCGGCGGCGGGAGGGCACGACGTGGAACGGGCGGGCGCGAGGCGGGCCGGCTTCTCCTGGACCGGCGGGCGGCACGATGGCGTGACCGTGGTCGCCCTGGCCGGCGAGCTCGACATCGCCACGGCGGGAGCCCTGCGCCAGGCCGTGACCGACGCCCTGGCCGGCGCGCCCGAGGAGCCGCCGCTCCTGGTGATCGACATGCTGGCCGTCGACTTCTGCGACTCCACCGGCCTCAGCGTGCTCGTCTCCACGATCAACGGCGCGGCGGGCGCGGGCGGCCGGGCGGTGCTCAGCGGCATCGGGCCGCGCATGGCGCGGCTGCTGCGCGTGACGGGCCTGGACAAGCGCTTCCAGACGTACGACACGGCCGACGACGCCGTCCAGGCGCTGCGCACCGCGTGAACCCGCGCGTACCCGCGGATAGTCCGCACGTCACGCCCCTGAAGAAGGGGCCCGGAAAAGCAGCGAGCCGGCCCGCGCCCCTTCTTCAGGGGCGGGACCGGCTCACCGGGTGACTCGCGTCAGGCGGGGGTGATGTTCTCCGCCTGCGGGCCCTTCTGGCCCTGGGTGATGTCGAAGGTCACCTTCTGGCCCTCGTGCAGCTCGCGGAAGCCGCGGCCGGCGATGTTGGAGTAGTGGGCGAAGACGTCGGCGCCGCCGCCGTCCTGCTCGATGAAGCCGAAGCCCTTTTCCGCGTTGAACCACTTCACGGTACCGGTCGCCATGTCAATCTCCTTCGATAGGCGCAGGTCTGGGACCCGCACCTCACGGGCCCCGCGTCGCCGCGATGCCCCGCCGGAAATGACCGGAAAACAAAAGGCGCCCGAGGGGTCGGATCCCGTCAGGCGCACACACGTTCATGGGTACCACACTGCAACGGGTATGAGCTTACCACGGCCTCCCGGCCACGGTTCTCCCACCGGATCGGCGGCATTCACCCAGGCAAGGTCCTGTCTTCGGGAAGCGGGCCGTCGACTGCCGGCACGGACGGTCAAGGCCCGGCCGGCTACCGGGCGAAACGGTTCAGCAGCTTCTCGGCCCCGGCGAATGCGGCGACCACGTCGGCGGCCGTGCGCCGCTCGCGCACCAGCCCCACGCCCTGGCCCACGTAGATGAAGGCGGTGTCGAAGTCCTGGTCGCGGCGGGCCGTCTCCAGGTCGGCCCGGGCGCTGTCGTCGGCTGCCAGCTCGTCCTCCCGGCCGGCCCACCGGTCGAAGAAGGCGTTGCGCAGGGCCCGCCCGCCGTACTCGACCGGCCAGCCGAGCCGCTGCGCCACGTCGAAGACGCGCCCGTACGCCGTGTCGGTCTCCGCCGCCTCCAGCAGGCGCCGCATAGCCTCCGGGGAGATCGTCGTCTCCTCGCAGCCCATGAACGCCGTGCCCGCCCAGGCGCCCTCGGCGCCCGCGGCCAGCACGGCGGCCAGCCCGCGGGCCGTGGCGACGCCCCCGGCGGCCAGGACCGGGATCCGCACCGCGTCGAGCACGCCCTCCAGGAGGGGCAGCGTCGCCACGTCGGCGCGGCCGTGGCCGCCGCCCTCGGCGCCGCGGGCCACGACGGCGTCCACCCCGGCCCGCTCGGCGGCCAGCGCCTCCTCCGTGGTGCCGGCCTGGGTGACGACCGTGATGCCCGCCTGCCGCAGCTCCGTGACATAGCTCTCGTACGGGCCGAAACTCACGGACACGACCGCGGGCCGGGCGTCGAGGACGGCCTGGAGCTGGGCGGGGTTGCCGGGCAGCGCCCACGCCATGAGCCCGATCCCGTACGGCCGGCCGGGCGCGGCGGCGACCGACGCTTGCTCCCGGATCCACTCGGCCGTGGCGGCGGCGGGGACGCCGAACATGCCGAGCGCCCCGGCGGCGGACACCGCGGCCGCCAGCCGGCCCGCGCCCACTCCCGCCATGGGCGCCCCCACCAGGGGGACCGTCAGGTCGAACCGCTCGGTGAGCCACGTGCGCATGACGATCTCCTCGTCCCGTTCCCCGCCCGCGGAGGGCCTGCCATCCGCCACCCTGCCACGCCGGCCCCGGCGCGCCGTCCATCACCCCTCCGCGGCGCGCCGTCCATCACCCCTCCCCGGAGCGGTGGGGGCGGGCAGGTGTCAGCCGCCCGCGGTGAACAGGGCGTTGACCCGCTGGTTGGCGGCCGTCAGCGCGGTGCGCGCGTCCTTCTGGCCGAGCCAGACCTCCTCCATCGCCGTGCCCACGATCTGGTCGATCTCGTCGCCGTGGTCGCTGACCGGCAGCAGGAACGTGCCGCCCGGCGCGTCGGCCTGGCTGGTGAAGGCGCTGACGTCGCGGTGCGCCGCCTTGTGCGCCTTGACGGCGCGCTCGGTGGAGGAGGTGATGGCGGGGAACGCCACGGCGCTGTCGGCGACGATGTCCTGGCAGGCGGTCGAGCCGAGGAACTTCACCCACTTCCACGCCGCCTCCGGGTGCTCGGTGCCCGCGTAGACGGTGTCGGCCAGGCCGTTGTAGGCGGACTTGCGGCCCTGGGGCCCGGTCGGCAGCGGGGCGAAGGCGAACTTCTGCTCCGTCGAGTCCAGGTACGTCTTGATCATCCAGGAGCCGGTGATGCCGAGCGCCCCCTTGCCGGAGCCGAGCACGACGTCGGGCCCGAGGGAGCTCTTCTTGTCGTAGGGCGCCGCGTAGCCCTTGTCCATGAGCCGCCTGAACCAGGCGGCGGTCTCGGCCAGCTTCGGGTCGTCGTAGAAGTACCTGGTGCCGAACGGGTTCTTGTCGATGTAGCGGAAGCCGTTGGAGACGGCCAGGTCGCCCCAGCCGTTCTGCCCCTGGGAGCCGTCGTTGAGCTCCGCGACGATCCCGTACACGGCGACCTTCGACTTGTCGAAGCCGGGCTCGTCGCCGCGCCGGCCGGAGGTGTCGACGGTGAGCCGGGCGAGGGCCTTCTCGAAGGTGCCGCCGTCCGCGGGGTTCCAGGTGAGGTCGCCCAGGTCGAGGCCGGCCTTCTTGACCAGGGCGGTGTTGTAGACGATGGCGATGGTGTCCCAGTCCTTGGGCAGGCCGTACCGCTTGCCGTCCTTGACCCACAGATCGGCCAGGCCGGGCCGGTACTGACCGAAGTCGACCTTGTCCGCCTCGGCCATCGGACCGAGGTCGAGGAGCTGGCCGTTCTTGACGAACTGCGGGTAGTAGGTCGTCTGCATGGTGATCACGTCGGGGGCCTTGCCGGAGACCATCTGGGTGGTGAGGTTCTGCCAGTACTGGTCCCAGGCGGCCTGGTTGATCGTGATGGTGATGCCGGGGTTCGCCTTGTGGAAGGCGTCGGCGCACTGCTGGTAGGCGCCCTGCTGGGCGTCGTCCCACAGCGCGTACGTCAGCGTGACCGGCCCGTCGTCCGCTCCCGAACCACCCGGGCCGCCCGAGCCGCCGCAGGCCGCCGTGAGCAGCAGCAGCGCGCCCGCCGCCAGATGTGCCTTGTTCATGGTCAACCTTTCATGCCGGAGAACTGGATGGAGTCCACGAGCCGGCGGCCGAAGAAGACCACGAGCAGCAGCACGGGGATGATCGACAGGACGGAGCCGGCCATGAGGCCGGTCCAGTCGGGGGCGGTGTTCGGCGACTGCTTGAGGAAGATGCCGAGCGCCGCCGTGAGCACGCGGGTCTCCTCCCCCGGCGCCACCAGCAGCGGCCACAGGTAGTCGTTCCACGTCCAGACCGCGGTGGTGAGGGCGAGGGTGAGCAGCGGGCCGCGGCTCATCGGCAGCACCACCCGCCAGAAGATGAGGCCCTTGCCGGCGCCGTCGATGAGGGCCGCCTGCTCCACGTCGCGCGGCACGCCGAGGAAGAACTGCCGCAGGAAGAACACCGCGAACGGCGTCATGAGCAGGCTCGGCGCGACGAGACCCGGGACGGTGTCGAGCCAGCCCAGCTCCTTGACCAGCACGAAGTTGGGCAGCAGCGTGAAGATCGGCGGCACCATGAGGGCGGCCACGAACATCCCGAACAGCAGGTCGCGGCCGGGGAAGCGGAGCCGGGCGAAGGCGTAGCCGGCCATCGCGCACAGCAGGGTCTGCACCGCCGTGACGAGCCCCGTGTACAGGATCGAGTTGCCCAGGTACCGGAAGAAGTCCAGGTCGGCTCCCGACCCGCCGGCCGCCCGCGCCTCCTCACGGGTGGTCAGGCCCAGCACGCGCTCGAAGTTGAGCAGCGTCGGATGCCGGGGCAGCAGCCCGGCGTTGTCGCCGGCCAGCTCGCGGCCGGGCGTGATCGCCGTGCGGAGCATCCAGTAGAGCGGGAACAGGGAGATCACGACGGCCAGGATCAGGCAGGCCCAGGCGAGCGGGCGGCCGATCCGGATCCGGGAGGGGCGGTTCACGCGAGGTCCGAGGCTGAGGCGCGCAGCAGGCGCATCTGGACGAAGGTCAGCACGCCGAGCACGAGGACGAGGCTCAGCGCCAGCGCGGAGGCGTAGCCCATCTTGAAGTGGGTGAACGCCTGCTCGTAGATGTAGTGGTAGATGACCCGGGTGGCGTTGACCGGGCCGCCCTTGGTGGTGACCGCCACGGCGTCGAAGAGCTGGAACGAGTCGATCAGTGACACGACGAGCACGAACGCGAGGATGGGGCGCATCAGCGGCAGCGTCACGCGGAAGAACGTGCGGATCTCGCCGGAGCCGTCCAGGGCCGCCGCCTCGTAGACGTGCCGCGGCACCAGCAGCATCCCCGCGTACAGCAGCAGCGCGGTGTAGCCGGTGCCGCTCCACGAGGTGATGACCGCCACGCTGGGCAGCGCCAGATCGGGCGAGGTGAGGAAGCCCTGGGCGGGCAGCCCGGCGCCGGTGAGCAGGTGGTTGACGAAGCCGAGGTCGGCGTCGAGCAGCCACATCCACAGCAGGCCGGTCGTCACGTTGGGCACCAGCCACGGCACCACGAGCAGCGACCGCAGCACCAGCGAGCGCGTCAGGCGGTGCAGCAGAGCCGCCAGGCCCAGGCCGGCGACGAGCTGGATGCCGAGGTTGAGCACGACGTAGCCGGCGGTGACCTTGAGCGAGTTCCAGAACAGGGGGTCGTGGAGGAGCCGGGCGTAGTTGTCGAGGCCGACGAAGCGGGGCCGCGACAGCAGGTTCCAGTCGGTCATCGAGTACCAGGCGCCGCGCAGCGCCGGATACAGGTAGAACAGGCCGAACCCGATGAGCGCGGGCGCGAGGAAGGCGGCGGCGAGCCGCCCGTCGCCGCGCGCGCCGGCCTTGAGCCGGTGGGCGGGCCCGGCCACGGGTGGCGCGGCGGGCTCGCCCTGTCGTAGCAGCATCTCCGAACCTCCTGGGGGCGGGGGAGCCGGCCGAGCGGCCGTGGTGCAGCCCATCATGGTGACTTTCGAAAACTTGTCAATACCTTCGAGCATCCCCCTATAGCCGTCAATGGACGACAGTCTTCGAAAGTATTGACAAGAGTTCGAAGGTCCTGGGAGCGTCCTGCCCATGGCCTTCACGGATTTCGACCTGCTCGTCGTCGGCGACGCCAACCCGGACGTGATCGTCTCGGGCGCGCCCCGGCGGCCCGCCTTCGGCCAGCGCGAACACCTGGTGGACACCGGCGACCTGGTCCTCGGCGGCTCCGGCGCGATCACCGCGTGCGGCGCCGCCCGCCTCGGGCTGCGCGTGGCCTTCGCCGGGCGCGTGGGCGACGACCCGGCCGGCGCGTTCGTGCTGGACGCGCTGCGGCGGCGCGGGGTGGACGTCTCCGCCTGCGTGGTCGAGCCCGGAGCGGCCACCGCGCTCACCGTCATCCTGGCCGACGGGCAGGACCGGGCGATCCTGACCGCCCCCGGCTGCCTCGGCCGCACCTCCGCCGGCGACGTGCCGCCCGGTCTGCTCGCGCGCGCGGCGCACGTGCACGTCTCCTCGTTCTATCTCCAGCCGCTGCTGGCCGAGGGCGTGCCGGAGCTGTTCCGCGCCGCCCGGGCCGGAGGCGCGACCACCTCGCTCGACACCAACGACGACCCGTCCGGGCGCTGGGAGGGCCTGGGCGAGGTGCTGCCGCTGACCGACGTCCTGCTGCCCAACGAGCGCGAGGCCCTGGCCGTCGCGGGCGTCGAGGACCTCGGGCGCGCCGTGCGCGAGCTGGCCGCCCGGGGCACGACCCCCGTGGTCAAGTGCGGCGCCGAGGGCGCCATGACGATCGTGGACGGCGAGCCGCTGCGCGTGCCCGCCCCGCCGGCGAAGGACGCCGGCGAGGGCGGCGTGGTGGACACGGTCGGGGCGGGCGACAGCTTCGACGCGGGCCTGATCGCGGCCCGCCGGCGCGGCCTGCCCGTACGGCGGAGCCTGGAGGTGGCCGTGGCCTGCGGCACCCTCTCCACCCGAGCCGCGGGGGGCACAGCGGCGCAGCCCACCTGGGAGGAAGCCACCTCATGAGATACCCGAAGATCGTCTTCATCGGCGCGGGCAGCGTCGTGTTCACCCACGGCCTGCTCGCCGACCTGCTGGCCCATCCCGAGCTGCGGCAGGCCCGGATCGCGCTGCACGACATCGACCCGGAGCGGCTGGAGACGGCCGAGGCCGTGGCCCGCCGCATCGCCGCCGCCCGCGGCGCCGCCCCCGAGGTCAGCGCGACCCTCGACCGGCGGGCCGCGCTCGACGGCGCGGACTTCGTCATCAACATGATCCAGGTGGGCGGGCACGCCGCCACCGTGGCCGACTTCGAGATCCCCGCCCGCCACGGCCTGCGGCAGACGATCGCCGACACGATCGGGGTGGGCGGCGTCTTCCGCGCCCTGCGCACGTTCCCCGTGCTCGACGCGCTGGCCGCCGACATCCGCGCCGTCTGCCCGGACGCCCTGCTGCTCAACTACACCAACCCCATGGCCATGAACGTCTGGTACCTGGCCTCCCGGGTCCGCAACGTGGTGGGCCTGTGCCACTCGGTCTACTGGACGATGCACGACCTGGCGGCGCTGGTGGGGGTGCCGTACGAGGAGGTCACCTATCTGGCGGCGGGCGTCAACCACCAGGCGTGGGTGCTGCGCTTCGAGCGGGAGGGCGCCGATCTGTACGAGCGGCTCGACGCGCGGATCGAGGCCGACCCCGAGCTGCGCCGGCGGGTCCGGGTGGAGATGTACCGGCGGCTCGGGCACTACCCGACCGAGACGAGCGAGCACTCCTCGGAGTACGTGCCGTGGCTGCTGCGCCACGACGCCGAGATCGAGCGGCTGCGCATCCCGGTCGGGGCGTACGTGGGCATCAGCGAGGAGAACGTCCGCGAGTACAAGCGCACGCGCGACGCCGTGCGGACCGGCGGGGAGCTGCCCGTCGAGGGCACCGGCGAGTACGCGCCGCAGATCATCCACAGCGTGGTGACCGGCGTGCCGCGCGTGGTCTACGGCAACGTCGTCAACGACGGGCTGGTCGCGAACCTGCCGCCCGGCTGCGTGGTGGAGGTGCCCTGCGCGGTGGACGCCACGGGGGTGCGGCCCACCCGGGTGGGCGCGCTGCCGCCGCAGTGCGCGGCGCTCAACCGGGCCTACGTCAGCGTCAACGAGCTGACCGTGCGGGCGGCCGAGGAGGGGCGGCCGGAGCACGTGCGGCACGCGCTGATGGCCGACCCGAACACCGCGGCCACGCTGTCGCTGGAGGCGATCTGGCGGATGTGCGACGACCTGGCCCGCGCCCACGGCGACCTGCTCCCCGAGCCGCTGCGCGCCACCCTCGTGAGCTGACCGCTCCGAGCCCCGGCGCGCCGCCCTCGTGAGCCCGCCGGGCGCAGCCCTCGCGAGCCGGGCGCGCGGCACCCCCGGGTGGCCGGTTCAGCCGACGAGGTCCACCTTGAGGCCGCGCTCGCGCAGGAGCGCCACCGTCGCCGGGTCGGCCGACTCCCCCGTGATGAGCAGGTCCACCTCCGTCAGCGGGCAGACCGGCGCCATCTCCACCCTGCCCAGCTTGGAGGAGTCGGCGACCACCACGCACCGCCCGGCGGCGCGCAGCATCCGCTGCTTCATCTCGGCGTCGGGCAGGTTGACGTTCGTCACGCCGGCCTCGGGGTGGACGCCGCCGCAGCCGAGGAACACGAGGTCGGCCCGGATGCCCTCCAGGACGCGGGTGGCGAGCGGGTCGACCAGGGAGTGCTGCTGGCGGCGCAGGCTGCCGCCGGTGACGACGACGGCGAAGCGCGGCAGCGCCGGCTCCAGCTCCAGCGCGGTGCGCAGGCCGTTGGTGAAGACGGTGACCTCGGTGAGGTCGGCGCGGGCGACCAGCTCCCTGGCCACGTACGCCGTGGTGGTGCCGGCACCCATGAGCACGCTCTCCCCCGAGGCGACCAGCCGGGCAGCCGCCTTGGCGATCAGCGTCTTCTCCACGGCGGCGGCGCCGAGCGACAGCTCGAACGACGGCTCGACGCGCGGCGGCGACCCGGCGGCCACCGCGCCGCCGCGCACCCGCCGGACCCTGCCCTGCTCCTCCAGCGCGTCGAGGTCGGCCCGTACGGTCACGGTGGACACGCCGAACGCCTCGGCCAGCTCCGCGACCCGGGCGAACTCCTGCTCCATGAGCAGCCCGAGCATGCGCTCGCGGCGCACCTCGGTCGGCATGGACTCCGTCATCGGCGGATCGCCTCCGGCAGCAGCTCGCCGTGCGCCTCGATGAGCTCCTCGCACATCGCCTCGATGGCGGGCAGGGGAAGCGTGGCGGCGGTGTTGGGGTCGAGCATCGCGGCGTGGTGGACGTGCCGGCGCTCGCCGTCGAGCACCGCGCGGACGGTCAGCTCGACGACGTTGAGGAACGTGCGGTTCAGGGCCACGAGCTGGACCGGCAGGTCGCCCACGGGGCGGGGGTGCAGGCCCGTGGCGTCGGCCGTGGCGGGCACCTCCACGCAGCAGTCGTCCGGCAGGTTGCCGATCAGGCCGTCGTTGCGGACGTTGACGTAGACCTCCTTGGCGCGGCCGGTCAGCATGGCGAGGATCGCGGCGGCGGCCGGCTCCTGGTGCTGCCAGCGGATCAGCAGCGGCCGGCCGGCCGCCAGGGCGCGGCGCGTCTCCTCGTAGGCGTGCATGTCCTTGCCGAAGCGGCGCAGGAACTCCTCCATCGGCACCCCGAGGCGCTCGGTCTCGGCCTCGTGGCGCATGAACCACGGCACGTACTCGGCGGCGTGCTCGCTCGACTGCGTCGGGAAGTGGCCGAAGCGCCGGTACAGCTCCATGCGGACGTGCCGCCCGAGGTCGGGGTCGGCGGCGAGGGCGGCGTCCAGCTCGGGGTAGAGGGAGCGGCCGCCGGCCTCGAAGCGCAGCACGAACGACTGGTGGTTGAGCCCGGCGCTGAGGAACGTCACCTCGTCGAGGTCGCGGCCGAGCAGGTCCGCGAGGTAGGCGTGGGTGTCGCAGACGGCGTGGCACATGCCGGCGAAGCGCCGGAAACCGGTGGCCTCGTGCACCGCCCAGCCGATCATCGCCATGGGGTCGCTGCTGTTGAGCAGCCACGCCTCGGGGCACAGCTCGGCCATCTCGCGGCCCAGCTCGACGAAGAACGGGATGGAGCGCAGGCCGCGGAAGACGCCGCCGACGCCGATGGTGTCGCCGATCGTCTGGCGCAGGCCGTAGCGGCGGGGGATCTCGAAGTCGCGCAGCGCGGCCTCGAACCCGCCGCGGTCGACGTGGCTGATCACGAAGGCGGCGCCGTCGAGCGCGCGCCGCCGGTCGGGGCAGGCGGTGATCGCCGCCGCCGCGCCGGACTCGGCGTCGAGGGCGCGCACCAGCGCCTCGGCCGTCGCCAGGTGGCCGGGGTCGTCGTCGTGCAGGACGATCTCCAGGCGGCCCTTCAGCGAGGAGGCGAGGAACAGGTCGGAGACCACCCTGCGGATGAGGTCGACCTGACCCGCGCCGACGAAGACGATCCGAGCCATGCTCACCTCCACGCCCGCTCGTGCGCGCAGACTACGGCACGCGGGGCGGACGCGCACACCGCACCCCACGGAGTCAGCGCGGCGCGGGGCCGGCCGGAGAGGGTCCGGTGTTCTCGCTCACATGGAAAACTCCACCTGCCGAGGGGTCCGGCACGCCGCATCGCCTGCGAGAGCGGGGTTGGCAGGCCGTTTACCTGGGACAAGAGCGTCCCCGGAATGTGAATGGTCTGTTTCCGAGACGTTATCGCACACCGTTGACAGGCAAATTGTTAGCGATAACACTCAAGGCCCTAGGCAAGTTGTCGTCCACAACAAACATGCAGTGGGATGGGACGAAGTGCCACAAATCGGACGTAGGCTACCGCGCAGGTCGATGCCCGGCACCGGGGTTTCGGACCTTCCGCAGAACGTCCGAGAGGGACGGCATCCCCTTCGCGTACGCGCAACCTCGCAAGGAGACACACATGAGATTCGGACGGATCGCGACGGTCGTCTCAGCCCTCGCACTCACCGCAACCGTCGCGGCGTGCGGATCGAGTGAGAAGACGATCGACAAGGCGGCCACCTCCGGCAACACCAGCGGCGCCCTCATCGGCGTCACCATGCCGACGAGGTCCTCCGAGCGCTGGATCCACGACGGCGACAACGTCAAGTCCAGCCTGGAGAAGCTCGGCTACAAGGTCGACCTCCAGTACGCGGAGAACGACATCCCCACCCAGGTCAACCAGATCGAGAACCAGATCACCAAGGGCGCCAAGCTCCTGATCGTCGCCTCGATCGACGGCACCGCCCTGACCACGCAGCTCCAGCAGGCCGCCGACAACAAGATCCCGGTCATCGCCTACGACCGCCTGATCCGCAACAGCCCGAACGTCGACTACTACACGACGTTCGACAACTTCAAGGTCGGCGTCCAGCAGGCCACCTCGCTGCTGGTCGGCCTCAAGCTGCTCAACGCCGACGGCTCCGCGGGCAGCGCCAAGGGCCCGTTCAACGTCGAGCTGTTCGCCGGCTCCCCCGACGACAACAACGCCACGTTCTTCTTCAACGGCGCCATGTCCGTGCTCAAGCCGTTCATCGACAAGGGCACGCTCAAGGTCAAGAGCGGCCAGACCGACTTCAAGACCGTCGCCATCCTGCGCTGGGACCCGGCCACCGCCCAGAAGCGCATGGAGGACATCCTCACCAAGACCTACTCCGGCGACGCCAAGGTCGACGGCGTGCTCTCCCCGTACGACGGCCTGTCCATCGGCATCCTGTCGGCGCTGAAGTCCAACGGCTACGGCACCTCCGGCCAGCCGTACCCGATCGTGACCGGCCAGGACGCCGAGCTGGCGTCGGTGAAGTCGATCATCGCGGGCGAGCAGTACTCCACGATCTTCAAGGACACCCGCGAGCTGGCCAAGATCACGGTCACCATGGCCGACACCGTCCTCAAGGGCGGCAAGCCCGCCGTCAACAACACCAAGGACTACGACAACGGCAACAAGGTCGTCCCGGCCCAGCTCCTCGAGCCGATGATCGTCGACAAGAGCAACTACCAGAAGGCCCTGGTGGACACGGGCTACTACACCGCCGCCCAGCTCGGCGGCTGACGCCCCTCGGGAAGGACCTTCGATGACCGATGACATCCTGCACATGCGGGGCATCACCAAGACGTTTCCCGGAGTGCGCGCGCTCCACGAGGTGAGCCTCTCCGTACGCCGCGGCGAGATCCACGCCATCTGCGGCGAGAACGGCGCCGGCAAGTCGACGCTGATGAAGGTGCTGAGCGGGGTCTACCCGTTCGGCAGCTACGAGGGGCGGATCGAGTTCGACGGCGAGCTGTGCCGGTTCGGCGGAATCAAGGACAGCGAGGACGCCGGCATCGTCATCATCCACCAGGAGCTGGCGCTGTGCCCGCAGCTGTCCATCGCCGAGAACATCTTCCTCGGCAACGAGCGGGCCAGCCGCGGGCTCATCGACTGGAACCGCACCAACCACCAGGCCGGCGAGCTGCTGCGGCGCGTCGGCCTGGAGGAGAGCCCGGTCACGCAGGTGGCCGACATCGGCGTGGGCAAGCAGCAGCTCGTCGAGATCGCCAAGGCCCTGTCGAAGAAGGTGAAGCTGCTCATCCTGGACGAGCCCACCGCGGCGCTCAACGACCAGGACTCGGCCCACCTGCTCGACCTGCTGCGCGGCCTGCGCGACGAGGGCATCACCTGCGTGATCATCTCGCACAAGCTGAACGAGATCATCGACATCGCCGACTCGATCACCATCATCCGTGACGGGCAGACGATCGAGACGCTGGAGATGGCCGGCGGCCAGGTGACCGAGGACCGGATCATCTCCGGCATGGTCGGCCGCGACCTGGACCACCGCTTCCCGCCGCACGAGCCGAACATCGGCGAGGAGGTCCTGCGCATCGAGGACTGGACGGTGCACAGCCCCTCCCAGCCCGACCGGCAGGTCGTCTCCAAGGCCGGCCTCACGCTGCGGCGCGGCGAGATCGTCGGCCTGGCCGGGCTCATGGGCGCCGGTCGCACCGAGCTGGCGATGAGCCTGTTCGGCCGCACGTACGGCGTCGGCATCTCCGGCCGCGTCTACAAGGAGGGCCGCGAGGTCCACATCCGCAACGTCCAGGACGCGGTGAAGCTCGGCATCGCCTACGCCACCGAGGACCGCAAGCGGTACGGCCTCAACCTCATCGAGGACATCAAGCGCAACATCTCCTCGGTCAGCCTGGGCCGGCTCAGCCGCAACGGCTGGGTCAACGAGAACGAGGAGTACCGGGTCGCCGACCAGTTCCGGCGCAGCATGAACATCAAGGCGCCGAGCGTGCAGAGCGTCGTCGGCAAGCTGAGCGGCGGCAACCAGCAGAAGGTCGTGCTGTCGAAGTGGATCTACACGGATCCCGACGTGCTCATCCTCGACGAGCCGACGCGCGGCATCGACGTCGGGGCCAAGTACGAGATCTACACGATCATCAACCAGCTCGCCGACGAGGGGAAGGCCGTCCTGGTCATCTCCTCGGAGCTGCCGGAGCTGCTCGGGCTGTGCGACCGCATCTACACGCTGTCGCAGGGCCGGATCACCGGCGAGCTGCCGCGCGAGGAGGCGACCCAGGAGCGCCTGATGTACCACATGACCATGGGACAGGAGTAAGTCCGGATGAGCAGCAGTACGACCCCCGCCGATCTTGAGGCGGGCCCGCGACGGGACGCCAAGGGCGAGCCGCCCGGCCGGCTGAAGCTCGGCGGCCTGTCCATCAACATCCGCCAGAGCGGCATCTACATCGCGTTCGCGCTGATCGTGGTGCTGTTCTCGGTGCTGACCGACGGCGCCCTCCTTCAGCCGCAGAACATCTCGAACATCGTCGTCCAGAACTCCTACATCCTGATCCTGGCCATCGGCATGATCCTGATCATCATCGCCGGGCACATCGACCTGTCGGTCGGCTCGGTGGTGGCGGTCACGGGCGCCGTGGCGGCCGTGCTCATGGTGAACTACGGGGTCCCCTGGCCGCTCGCGCTGCTCATCACCCTGGTCGCGGGCGGCCTGATCGGGGCGTGGCAGGGCTACTGGATCGCCTACTTCGGCATCCCGTCGTTCATCGTGACGCTCGCCGGCATGCTGCTGTTCCGGGCGCTCACGCTGACCGTGCTCGGCAACCAGGGCATCGGCCCGTTCCCCGACGCCGTGCGCACCCTGTCGAACGGCTTCACCGACGGCTACCTGGGCAACGTCGGGCTCGGCCCGCTCGGCGGCGCCGACGTGTTCAGCCTGCTGATCGGCCTGATCGCCATCGCGGGCATGGCCGCCGCCCAGTGGCGCACCCGCGCCGCCCGCGCCGGGTACGGCCAGAGCGTCGACCCGCTGCCGGTGTTCGTCCTGAAGATCGCCGCGGCGGCCGTGCTCATCATGGCCGTGGTGGTGCAGCTCGCGCGCTTCCGGAACCTGCCGTGGGTGCTGGTGCTGCTGGCCCTGCTGGTGCTGGGCTACTCGCTGCTGGCCAACCGGTCGGTGTTCGGCCGCCGCATCTACGCGGTCGGCGGCAACCTCCAGGCCGCGGTGCTGTCGGGCATCAAGGTCAAGTCCGTGGTGTTCTGGATCTTCGTCAACATGGGCGTGCTGGCGTCCATCGCCGGCATCATCTTCGCCGGCCGGCTCAACCAGGCCGGCCCGACGGCCGGCAACTCGTTCGAGCTGGACGCGATCGCCGCGGCGTTCATCGGCGGCGCGGCCGTCCAGGGCGGCGTGGGCAAGGTCGTCGGCGCGATCACCGGCGGCCTGATCATGGGCGTGATCAACAACGGCATGTCGCTCATCGGCTCGCCGAGCGAGCGGGTCATGCTGGTCAAGGGCATCGTCCTGCTGGCGGCGGTCGCCTTCGACGTGTGGACCAAGCGGCGGGCGGGCGCGGGCGCGCGCTGATCCGTCGCACCGGGATGAAGGGCGGGCCTGGTGGCCCGCCCTTTTCCGTGCCTCACTCGAGGGGCTCAGCGGGGAGGGGCGGTGGACTCGCGGATGATCAGGCGGGGCGGGGTCAGGGTGAGGGTGGGCTGCGGCCGGCCCGCGAGTTCGGCCACCGCCGCCCGGAGGCACGCCCTGCCCAGCCCCGCGAAGTCCATCCGCACCGTCGTCAGCGCCGGGGTCCAGTACGCGCAGCCCGGGATGTCGTCGAAGCCGACGATGCTCACGTCCCCCGGCACGTCCTTGCCCGCGTCGTACAGCGCCCGGCGCACGCCCTGCGCGATGTCGTCGTTGCCGCACAGCACGGCCGTCACCTCGGGGTCGTCGGCCAGCAGGCGCCGGCCCGCCTCGTAGGCGCCGGCGACGTCCCAGCCGCAGCCGATGACCGCGGGCACCGGGGCGCCCGCCCCCCGCAGCGCGTCGTGCCAGCCGGCGCGGCGCCCGCCGGAGCGGCCCTCCGAGGGGATCGCGACGTGATGGACGGTGCGGTGACCGAGCCCGAGCAGGTGCCGGGTGGCGTCGGCGGCGGCGCCGCGCTCGTCGAGGGCCAGGGCGACCCGGCCCGTGTCGGGGGCGGCCGGTTCGGTGGCGGCGACCGCGGGCAGGTGCGGCGGCAGCGCCTCCAGCACCGCCGTGCCCGCCGGGTCGAACGCGATGACCACCACGGCTCCCGCGCTGGGGTCGCTGACGTAGTCGACGGTCTGCTTGACGTCGCCCGGCCCGTCGGACTCGACGACGCGCACCCCCACGGCCATGCCCTCCACCCGGGCCGCCTCCTCGATGCCCTGGAGCGTGGAGGCGTAGCCGTACAGCATGGTGTCGGACATGACGACGGTCACGCCGTGGGCGCGGCCGAGGCCGAGGGCGCGCGCGGCGCGGTTGGGGCGGAAGCCGAGCCGGTCGATGGCGGCGAGCACCGCGGCGCGGGTCTCGGCGCTCACCCGGGGCGAGTCGTTGAGGACGCGCGAGACGGTCTGGTGGGACACGCCCGCGGCGGCGGCGACGTCGCGGATGCTGGGGACGGCCCTGCCACGGGCGGACGCGCGCGCCTCACTCCGGGGGCTGCTGGTCACGATCACATCGTAGGCCGCTCCGGTCGGCGTCGCGGACCGCCCCGGGCGTCTCTCTGATCTCTTCTGGTCACCCAAATATCCGGAATTTCATGACACGGGTGTCAGATGCCGACAGAATGCGGAGTCCATCCAGCCTTACCGCAAAACTGGAGGGAAACCCCATATGCGTAGACCCCTAGGGGTACTCGCCGGCCTCGTCAGCGTCGCGGCGCTCTCCGCGCCCATGGCCACCGCTCACGCCGAGTCGGTGTCCCTGGCCGCGTGCCGGCTGACCGTGAACGAGCCCACTCTCAGCACCGCCGGCCGGATCCAGGCGTCCGCCGTCCGGGAGGACTGCGCCCGTCCCGGGCTGGTCCGCGTCCGCATCCTGCGCGCCGTGCCGGGCGACGACCCGGTCGTCAAGAGCGGCGCGGCACGCGGGCGCTTCAGCCGCGTGACGATCTCCATGGCGTGCGCGCCGGGCACCTACTACGCGACGGCCACCGACTACCGCGGCAACAGCGGCAAGTCCAAGGCCGTCAAGCTGACCTGCGACCCCGCCGCGACGCCGTCCCCGTCGCCGACGTCGAGCTCCACCGCGACGGCGACCGCGACGCCGACGGCCACCCCGTCCCCGAGCGGGACCCAGACGTCGTCGCCGAAGCCGACGGCCACCGCGTCCCCGACGACGACGCGCACGGTGACCCCGACGCCGACCGCGAAGCCGACCCGCACGGTCACCCCGACGCCGACGCGCACGGCGACCACCAAGCCGACCCCCACCTCCAGCTCGACGTCCGGCACGGTCGGCAGCACGGAGGAGAACGAGGTCGTCCGGCTGACCAACGCCGAGCGGGCCAAGGGCGGCTGCCAGCCGCTCAAGCACGACCCGCAGCTGCACAAGGCCGCCTACGACCACTCGGCCGACATGGCGGCGCAGAACTACTTCAGCCACACCTCCAAGGACGGCCGCAGCTTCATGGACCGCATCCGCGGCGCCGGCTTCACCGGCGGCACGGGCTGGGCCGAGAACATCGCCATGGGCCAGCCGAGCCCGGCCTCCGTGGTCGAGGCCTGGATGAACAGCTCCGGGCACAAGGCCAACATCATGAACTGCAAGTACAACCTGATCGGTGTCGGCGCGGCCAAGAACTCCAAGGGCCAGATCTACTGGACCCAGGACTTCGCGGCACGCTGACCCGCCCCACTCCCGAAGGACGCCCCGCGACGGCACCCCGTCGCGGGGCGTCCCCCTTTCCTCCCCGGCCGTTCTCCCGCCCCCGAGCGGCCGAGTTTGCCCCGGAACCGCGCGGGCAGCACTTCACCTGCGGAAACATGAGGGAACGGGGGTCTCATGGCGGCAGCATTCGACGCCTCCGCCTACGGGCGGAGCATCGCCGACATCTATGACGCCACCGCCCGGGACCTGCCGACCGAGGCCACCGTCGAGCGGCTGTTCCGGCTGGCCGGTGGCGGTCCGGTGCTGGAGTTCGGGATCGGGACGGGGCGCCTCGCGCTGCCCCTGGCGGCCCGGGGGCTGACCGTGGCGGGCGTGGACGGCTCGCCGGAGATGGTCGCGGAGCTGCGGCGGAAACCGGGCGGCGACCGCATCCCGGTGGCCGTCGGCGACTTCTCGGTCACCAGGGTCGAGGGCCGGTTCGCCCTGGTGGCCCTGACCACGAACACGATCTTCGCGCTGCCGTCCCAGGACGCCCAGGTGGAGTGCTTCCGCAACGCGGCCGGGCATCTGGAGCCGGGCGGCCGGTTCGTCGTGGAGGCGTGGGTGCCGGACCTGAACGGCTTCGCCCGCGGGCCGGCGCTGCGGCTGCTGTCCCTGTCGGAGGAGGCCGTCACCGCCGAGGCCGCCCGCCTGGCGCCCGCCACGCAGATGATGTACACGACCCGGGTCCGCATGACCGACGAGGGGCTGCGGCTGCTGCCCGCCAACCACCGCTACGCCTGGCCCGCCGAGCTGGACCTGATGGGCCGGCTGGCCGGCATGACGCTGGAGTCGCGCTGGGCCGACTGGGAGGGCGCGCCGTTCGGCGACGACAGCCGCGCGCACGTGTCGGTCTACCGGCTGACCGGGGAGGCGTGATGCGCCTGCCGCGTCCCCGCGGGCCGGTCACCGCGGCCCTGTTCGCCCGACTCGCCACCGCCCCGCCCGCCGACCCGCGGGCGGACGGCGGGCACGCCCCGCTGCCGCACGGGCGGGCCGCTGTCCGGCCGGCCACCGCCGGGTCCGCGCGGGCGCCGTACGAGATGGGCGACGGGGATCTCCAGCTCGCCCTGTTCGCCTGCTACGAGCTGCACTACCAGGGCTTCGACGGCGTCGATGCGCGCTGGGAGTGGGAGCCGTCGCTGCTGGCCTTCCGGTCCGTCCTCGAACGGCGCTTCGAGCGGGCCCTGGCGCGGGCGGTGCCACGGCCGCCGGACGTGCCTCCCGGCGGGGTGCGGGCGGCGCTGGCGGAGATGACCGCGCCCGGCGATGGGCCGTCCACGGCGGCGTTCCTGCGGCGGCACGCCGACCTGGCGCAGTTCCGCGAGTTCGTGACGCACCGCTCGGTGTACCACCTCAAGGAGGCCGACCCGCACACGTGGGCGATCCCCCGGCTGCGCGGCGGCCCGAAGGCGGCGCTGGTGGAGATCCAGTCCGACGAGTACGGCGGCGGCCGTACGGAGCGGATGCACGCGGAGCTGTTCCGCGTCACCATGCGGGGCCTCGGCCTGGACGACTCCTACGGCGCCTACCTGGACCGGGTCCCCGGCATCACGCTGGCGGTGTCCAACGTGATGTCGCTGTTCGGGCTGCACCGGAGGCTGCGGGGCGCGGCGGCCGGGCACCTCGCGGCGCTGGAGATGACGTCCTCGCTGCCGAACCGGCAGTACGCCGAGGGCCTGCGGCGGCTCGGCGGCGACGCGGCGACGGCCCGCTTCTTCGACGAACACGTGCAGGCCGACGCCGTCCACGAGCAGATCGCCGCGCACGACCTGTGCGCGGGCCTGGCCGCGCAGGACCCGTCGCTGGCGGGCGACATCCTGTACGGGGCGGCGTGCGCCCTGGAGGTGGAGCGGCTGTGGGCCGAGCACGTGCTGGGGTGCTGGCGGCGCGGGGCGTCCTCCCTGGAGCCGCCCGGGGCGGACGGCGCGGGCGGCGCGGGCGGCGCGGCGCGGGCCGGCGAGGAGAGCGCGGTGGCGAGCACCACATGAGCCGCCTCGCCTGCACGCCCCATGGAACCCGCGCACCGGGCGAGGCGGACGCGACCCCCATGGCCGGCACGACGCGCACACCGGGCGTGGTGGGCGCGACCCCCGTGAACGGCACGACCCGCACGCCCCGCACACCGGGCGAGGCGGGCGCGACCTCCATGAACGGAACGCCGTCCACGTCCACGGCCGGGAAGGCGCCCGCGCCGACGACCGGGAGGACGCCCGCGCCGGCCGCCGCCCGCGTGGCGGGCATGGAGGACCGGCAGGGGCTCGACTACGTGCTGCCCCTGCGCTGGGAGGACGACGCGGGTCTGGAGGAGCTGACCGCGTACCTGCGGGAGCTGTCCCGGCACGCGCGGGTGATCGTCGTGGACGGCAGCCGGGACGAGCTGTTCGACCGGCACGCCGGGCGCTGGCGCGGGCTGGTCACCCACGTGCGCCCGGACCCCGGGCTGCGGTTCGCCAACGGCAAGGTGAACGGCGTGACGACGGGCCTGCGGCTGGCCCGCGCCCAGCACGTGGTGATCGCCGACGACGACGTCCGCTACGAGCCCGCCGCGCTGGCCGGGATGGACGCCCTGCTGGCCGGGGCCGACCTGGTCCGCCCGCAGAACCACTTCGACCCGCTCCCCTGGCACGCCCGCTGGGACACCGCCCGCACGCTGCTGAACCGGGCTGTCGGCGCCGACTACCCGGGGACGTTCGGGGTCCGGCGCTCCTTCTTCTGGGAGATGGGCGGCTACGACGGCGATGTGCTGTTCGAGAACCTGGAGCTGATCCGCACCGTCCGGGCCCGGGGCGGCGTCGAGTACCACGCGCCGGGCCTGTACGTGCGCCGCCTGCCGCCGGACGTCTCCCGGTTCTGGTCGCAGCGTGTCCGGCAGGCGTACGACGACCTGGCGCAGCCCGCGCGGCTGGCGCTGTTCCTGTCGGTGCTGCCCGCGGCGGCGGCCGGGCTGGCGCGGCGCCGGTTCGGCGCGCTGGCCGTGGCCGCCGGGCTGGCGGTGGGCCTGGCCGAGGCGGGCAGGCGCAGGGCCGGCGGCCGGCGGGTGTTCCCGTGGACCGCGTCGCTGTTCGCCCCGGTGTGGGTGCTGGAGCGGGCCACGTGCGCCTGGCTGGCGGTGGGCGCCGCGCTGGGCGGCGGCGTGCCGTACGCGGGGCGCCGGCTGAGGCGCGCCGCGCACAGCGTGCGGTCGCTGCGCCGCCGGCCGGAGCCGCTCGGCCCCGGCCCGGACAGAGCGGCCCGGTGAGGGCCGGACGGCCCTACTGGGTGACGGCCGGACGGACCTACTTGGTGAGGGCCGGACGGCGCGCCAGCAGGAAGCCGAGCGCGATCATCACGACGCCGAGCAGGAAGTGCAGCCAGTCGTCGGCCGTGTTCAGCGGCACGAAGTTGGCCGCGCTGGTCTTGGCGACGATCAGCCCGTAGATCCACAGCAGCAGGTAGATGACCCCGCCGCCGATCAGGAACCCGCGCGCCCCGCTCCAGGTCCGGGAGAGCACGATGCCGGCGATGCCGAACAGCAGGTGGACGATGTTGTGCAGGATCGACACCTGGAACACGCCGATCAGCAACGCCCCGGAGTGGTGCCCGGCGAAGGCGATGGCGCTGTAGTGGGTGGTGATGCCCGGGATGAAGCCGAGCACGCCCACCAGCAGGAACACCGCGCCGACGATGAGCGCGGCGACTTGGACGGGCGTGCGGTCCGCTCTGGTTCTCGGGGTGTCCATCGAGAGCCTCCCTCGGAACAGGGTGTGGCGCTTCCTCCCGTCCAGCTACCCGGCAGGCCCCCCTTCACGCGCGGCCGGGCGATTGCCCTCCGGCCCCTCGGGTAGGGCGGCTGGTTCACGGAGCCGACAGCGAGGGAGCGCGGCACATGACCTTCAACCCGCTGCGGGAGCGCGGAATCCCCCTGGACAAGCAACTCCGCAACTGGCGCGAGCTCAACGTCACCCCGATCGACCCGGACCACGCCGATCCCTACACGAGGTGCCGGATCATCGCGATGAACGGCATCGAGGTGGAGGCGATCCTGTTCAGCCACCAGCTCGCCCGCCACTGCCCCGACCTGGAGCTCAAGCAGCAGCTCGCGCGGGTGCGCTACATCGAGGCCCAGCAGCAGAAGGCGGTCAACTGGCTGCTGCCCGGCCTGGCCTCGGTGCTGGAGACCACGCTCGCGTACGAGCAGGTGGCGGTGGACCTGACCGCGTGGGTGGCGCGGATGGAGCCGGACCCGTACCTGAAGCAGGCCTACCAGTTCGGCGTGCTGGAGGACTTCGACCACCTGTACCGGTACGCCAACCTGTACGAGATGATCGAGCACCGCCGGGCCGAGAAGATCGTCGACCAGCTCACCGAGGTCATGCCGGGCCGCCCGACGTACCTGCACCACCGCGACCCGGTCGACAACGTCCGCGAGCCGTACGACAGGAGCTCCGCCCAGCCGATCTCGAAGCTGCACGCGCTGACCATCATGGCGGCCGAGCAGCAGACCATGAACTTCTACATGAACGTCGGCCCCACGTACATGGAGCCGATCGCCCGCCGGCTCTACCAGGAGATCGGGCTGATCGAGGAGGAGCACGTCACCCACTACGAGTCGCTGGTCGACCCGGGCGAGAGCTGGTGGGAGATGCTGCTCAACCACGAGTACAACGAGTGCTACCTGTACCACTCCTTCATGCAGACCGAGTCGGACCCGAAGGTGAAGAACATCTGGGAGCTCCACCTCAACATGGAGCTGGAGCACCTGCGGCTGGCCGCCGAGCTGTTCAAGAGGCACGACGGCCGCGACCCCGAGGAGGTGGTGGCGCCCGCGCTGCCCGCTCCGCTCACCTTCGAGCCGAACAAGGGCTACCTGCGCGAGCTGATCGCCACCCAGATCGACTACACGACGCTCGGCACCGGATACGTCCAGGACGCC
The DNA here is from genome assembly GCF_024172185.1 of Nonomuraea roseoviolacea subsp. carminata. Classification (GTDB taxonomy): domain Bacteria; phylum Actinomycetota; class Actinomycetes; order Streptosporangiales; family Streptosporangiaceae; genus Nonomuraea; species Nonomuraea roseoviolacea. The sequence goes on along the minus strand of NZ_JAMZEC010000001.1, from coordinate 6,713,235 downwards.
CACGAGCGCTTCGAGAAGATGCAGGAGGCGCTCATGGGCGGCGAGAAGGCGCCGTCCGAGACCGTCGTCCAGGAGAACGCCGACAAGTCCGGCCGCGAGTACCGGCTGGAGACCGAGGGGCCGCACCCGGTGGGCAGCCTGCGCGCCGACCGCTGACCCCTGCCCTGACCCGCCGTGACCCGCCGTGATTCGCCCTGACCGGCCCGGCCCAGCCCAGCCCGGCCGGTCAGAGGCGGTCGGGCCCGGCCGGGGTGGTCAGGCGGCCCACGGCGGCGTCGATGCGGACCGCCGGCACGCCTTCCAGCAGCGGGATCGGCGGCTCGTCCTCCTCCTCGCCCGCGATCCGCCACTCGTGGACCGGGGCGAGGCCCGGCCCGACGAGCTCGAATCCCTCGGTCAGCCGGAGCACCTCCTCGCGGGTGCGAAACACCGACTGCGCCGACGTGCCGGCCGTCGCGGTGCTGAGCTGGGCGATCGCCTCGGGCGAGCTGTCGGCCATGGCGTGGGTGAGCACGAGGTGGCTGCCGGGCGCCATCCACTTGCGGAAGTCCGCCACGATGCCGGCCGGGTCCTCGTCGTCGAGGATGAAGTGCAGGATGCCGACCATGAGCACGCCGACCGGCTGCGCGAAGTCGATCAGGCGGATGACGCGCGGGTCGCCGAGGATGACGCCGGGCTCGCGCAGATCGGCCTGGACGGCCTCGACGCCGGGCGAGCTGGCCAGCAGCACCTCGCTGTGGAGGCGGACGACGGGGTCGTAGTCGACGTAGACGACCCGGCTGTCGGGCGCGACCGCGCGGGCCACCTCGTGCACGCTGGGCGAGGTCGGGATGCCGGTGCCGAGGTCGAGGAACTGGCGCACGCCTTGCCGGGCCAGGTGGCGTACGGCGCGGACGAGGAAGAGCCGGTTGGCCCGGGCGACGAGCCGCGTCTCGGGCGCGACGGCGAGCAGCTTGTCGGCGAAGGCGCGGTCGATCGCCAGATGGTCCTTGCCGCCCAGGAGGTAGTCGTAGACCCGGGCGACGCTCGGGACGCGGGGATCCACACCCGGCGGGACTCGCTCCAGCTCGCTCACGGGGGGCGCCTCCTTCGATCCGAACGCCGTACGGGTCGGGTCCGACGCCATCCTACTCCGCTCCGCCGGGGGGAAGATCGCCTTTCCGGATCACTGCCGCGATCTGCGCGAGCCGTGACAAAGCGGGCGGCGACAAGGCGGGCGGCGACAAGGCGCGGGCGGCGGTCACTCCTCGCCGCGGACCACGGCGAGCGGGCAGGGCGCGTGGTGCAGCATGGCCTGGCTGACGGAGCCGAGCAGCATGCCGGCGAACGTCCCGTGACCGCGCGAGCCCACGACCAGCAGGTCGGCGGCCTTCGCGGCCTGGAGGAGCACGGCCACCGGGTGTCCCTGGACGACCTCCTCGACCACCGGCACGTCCAGGTGGCGCTCCCGCCACTCCGCCAGGGCCGCCTTCAGCGCGGCCAGCTCGTCGCCCTCCCGCTCGGGGTCGGCCGGCGGGAACCCGCCGATCCTCGGCCAGGACCAGGCGTGCACGGCCCGCAGGGTCGCCCCGCGCAGCCGCGCCTCGGCGAAGGCGAAGCCGAGCACCCGGCCGGACGACGACGAGCCGTCCACGCCGGCCACCACCTCGCCGCGCGCCGGCAGCGCCGCCTCGCGCACCACGACCACGTCGCACGGCGCGTGCCCGGCCACGCCGTACGCCACCGACCCCACGAGCATGCCGCGCACGCCGCCGAGGCCGTGCCCGCCGATGACCAGCAGCTCCGCGCCGGCCGCGGCCTTCACCAGGGCGGCCCTGGGATCGCCGGGCAGCAGCGCGGCCTCGACGGCGACCTCCGGCCGCTCGCGCCGCACCCGTTCCTCGGCCGCGGCCAGCACGGTCCTGCCGCCCTCGCGCATCCAGCGGGCCACCTCGGCGTACCGGCCGCCCCCGGGCTCGCAGGCCCAGGACGGCAGGGCGTGCACGAGCTTCAGCGGCGCCGCGCGCAGGGCCGCCTCGGCCGCCGCCCACCCGGCGGCCTCCAGGCCGGCCCGCGATCCGTCCACACCGGCGACGATCATCGATGTCCTCCCCCGTCCGCCCCCTTCGAGTCCTTCCCACCCGCGTCACGGGCACCCGCGGCGCGATGCCCCCACCCGCGCCGCGGACACCCTCGGCCGATGCCCCCACCCGCGCCGCGGGCGTCCTCGGCCCGGCGCCTCCCCGCGGGCGCCGCCCGGGACACGCGGCTTTCCGGGACCTTCGGCCCTTCCGGAAGGCCCGAGCCGCCGGTTAGCGTCGGAGTCATGATTCGTGTGTTCCTCGTCGATGATCATGAGGTGGTGCGGCGGGGCGTGGCCGCCCTGCTCGACTCCGAAGACGACATCGAGGTGATCGGCGAGGCCGGCACCGCCGAGTCGGCGGTCGCCCGCATCCCCGCGCTCAAGCCCGACGTGGCGGTCCTCGACGTGCGCCTGCCCGACGGCAGCGGGGTGGACGTGTGCCGGGAGGCCCGCTCGCGGCTCCCGGGGCTGGCGTGCCTCATGCTCACCTCGTACGCGGACGACGACGCGCTGTTCGACGCGGTCATGGCCGGGGCGTCCGGCTACGTGCTGAAGCAGATCCACGGCTCCGACCTGGTCGGCGCGGTGCGCACGGTGGCCTCGGGGCAGTCGCTGCTCGACCCGCAGACCACGGCGGCGATGCTGCAGCGGCTGCGCGACCAGGCCACCCGTCAGGACCCGCTGGCCGCCCTGTCGGACCAGGAGCGCCACATCCTCGACCTCATCGGCGAGGGCCTGACGAACCGGCAGATCGGCGAGCGGCTGTTCCTCGCCGAGAAGACCGTCAAGAACTACGTGTCCAACCTGCTGGCCAAGCTCAACATGCAGCGCCGCACCCAGGCCGCCGCGCTGGCCGCCCGCCTGCGCGCCGACAAGCGCGACTGACGTCCCCTCGGCCGGACAAGCACGAAGAGCCAGGAACAGGACGATCTCGGCCGTCTCCGGCGCCGAACGGCGGCCACGAGGGGACCTTCGGCCCTGAGCACGGACGGCCCGGCCGCCGATCCTGGAGACATGCACACCTTGGACTCGTCCGGACTGCGGGTGCTCACGCGCGAGGAGTGCCTGCGCCTGCTGTCCCGCGCGCCGATCGGGCGGATCGTGTTCACCGACCGCGCCCTTCCCGCGGTGCAGCCGGTGACCTTCCGCCTCTACGGCGACAGCGTGGTGATCCGCACCAGCGCGGGCTCGAAGCTGGCCGCGGCCACCCGGCACGCCGTGGTGGCCTTCGAGGCCGACGAGTTCGACGTGGACCGGCGGACCGGCTGGTCCGTGACCGCCGTGGGCCGGGCCCGCGCCGTGCGGGACCCGGACGAGATCGCGCGGCTGTCGGAGCTGGCGCCGGCCGCCTGGGCGCCGGGCGAGCGCAACCACTACATCGTGGTGGACATGGAGCAGGTGACGGGCCGGCAGATCACCCGCGGCTGAGCCGGACGCGGAATCAGACGGGGACGCTCCAGCACAGCCGGGTGCCCCCGCCCTCCGGGGAGCTGAGGTCGAAGTCGCCGCCGAGCGCGACGGCGCGCTCCTCCATGTTGCGCAGGCCGCTGCGCCGCCCGTCCGGGGCCAGCCCGACCCCGTTGTCGCGCACGGTGAGCGTGAGGCGTTCGCCCGCGACCTCCACCGACACCTCCGCCTTGGACGCCTTGGCGTGGCGCACCAGGTTGGACAGCGCCTCGCGCAGCACGGCCAGCAGCTGCTCGGCCAGTTCCTCGGGCACGCGGTGGTCGAGCTGACCCTCCATGCGCAGGCCCGGCATGAACCCGAGGTGGCCGCGCGCCGACTCCACCAGGTCCACCACGCGGGCGCGCAGGCTCGGCGCGGCCACGTCGGGCACGTTCTGCAGGGCGAAGATGGTGGAGCGGATCTGCCGGATCGTCTCGTCCAGCTCGTCGATGGCGTGCTGGAGCCGGCCGGACGCCTCGGGGCGCTCCACGAGGCGTACGGTGCTCATGAGCGTCATGGCGATGGCGAACAGCCGCTGGATGACCACGTCGTGCAGGTCCTTGGCGATGCGGTCGCGATCCTCCAGCAGCGTGAGGCGCTCGGCGTCGCGGCGCGCCTCGGCCAGCTCCAGCGCGATCGCCGCCTGTCCGCCGAACGCCTCCAGCATGCGCAGCTCCGAGCCGCTGAACGGCAGCCGCCCGGACCGCTTGGCCAGGGCCAGCACCCCGCGTACGGTCTGGCCCGCGCCGAGCGGCATCAGCAGTTCGGGGCCGTAGCCGAACCCGCGCAGCGGCGACTCGGACTCCAGCAGGTCGCCCGCGCTGAGCGCCCGGCCGCCGGTGAACACCTCGCCCGCGGCGGAGCCGGTCAGCTCGTAGGACAGGCCGGCCGCCTCGGACGGCAGGTCGCCCTCGACCACCTCGGCCCGCAGCGCGCCGTCCTCGCCCGGCAGGAGGACCTGCACCAGGTCGGCGTCCGTCATCTGCCGGGCGCGGGCGGCCATCAGGGCGAGCACCTCGCGCGGGTCGGCCCCGGACAGCAGCCGGGTGGTGACGTCGGAGGACGCCTCCAGCCAGGTCTCGCGCCGCCGCGTCTCCTCGTACAGGCGGGCGTTCTCGATGGCGACGCCGGCGGCGGTGGCCAGCGCGATGACGATGGCCTCGTCCTCCTCGTCGAACTCTCCCCCGCCGCGCTTCTCGGTCAGGTAGAGGTTGCCGAACACCTCGTCGCGGACCCGCACGGGCACGCCGAGGAACGTGCCCATCGGCGGGTGGCCCGGCGGGAACCCGTACGACTCGGGGTGGTCGGAGATGCGGCCCAGCCGCAGCGGCCGGGCGTCCTTGATGAGCAGCCCGAGCAGGCCGAGGCCGTGCGGCCAGTGCTCGATGCGGGCGATCTCCTCCTCCGTCAGGCCGACGGGGATGAACTGGAGCAGCGTGCGCTCCTGCCCGACCACGCCGAGGGCGCCGTAGCTGGCGTCGACCAGGTTGGTGGCCGTCTCGACGATGCGCCGCAGCACGGTCTCCAGGTCGAGGTCGCTGCCGACCGAGACGACCGCCTCCAGCAGGGTGTGGACCCGGTCACGGGTGGCCAGCACCGCGTTGAGCCGGACCTGGAGCTCGGCGAGGAGCTCGTCCAGGCGCATGTTGGGCATCAGCGGGCGGTGCTCCCCTTGCGTCATACGACCAGTTTCGCACCCCCGCCCGCCGGGGTCCGCACGTCACTGGAGCATCTCGGCCAGAGATCGGCGGACGCTGTCCTTGTCGTCGAACGTGATGCCCAGCCGCATGATCATCTGGGGGTACTCGTCGGAGCACAGCTCGTGGCGCAGGAACTCCCGCAGGTGGTACATCTCCAGCGCCTGCGTGTGGAAGGCGGCGCTGACGCCGTGCGCGCAGGCGTGCAGCAGGGTCCGCTGGAGCGCCTGGCCGGCCGCGATCCACTGCTCGCGGGTGTCGCCGGTCGTGGTCAGCAGCGCAACCTCGCCCACGGACGCGGAGCGGCTGAGGTCGGCCTCGCTGCCCCACTCGTGCCGCCAGGCGTAGTCGCGCTGCGGGAAGTCGGGGTCGGTGGGCGGCGCGGTGCGCGGGTAGCCCTCGGCGGGCACGCCGTCGCGGCGGGAGCTGCCCGGCGGCCGGGCCCAGCGGATGACCTCCAGGGTGAGGACGCGGTCCTGGGACTGCGCGCCCTGCGCGGCCTGCGTGAGCGCGGCGAGCATGGTCACCGCGACCGGCGCGCGGACCGGCGTCAGCCGGGCGCCCTCGATCCTGGCCTCGCGCACCAGGCCGTCCATGAGCCGCTCGGGCACCGGCAGGTCGGTGAACCCGGCCCGGTGGGTGCGCCGCCGCTCGATCTGCCGGCCCATCGCGCGCACCCGGTCGTCGGGCTCGGCGGGCTCGCCCAGCGTGATCGTGGCGACGAGCGAGGGGCGGTCCGGGTCCGGCAGCACGCGCACGACGGGTTCGACGCCCTCGCAGCGCAGCGCCGTACGGATCGTGAACAGGGCGGCGCCGCAGCTGATGAGCAGCTCGCGGCCGGAGGGGTCGCCCATGCGCAGCTTGCGGTCCACGTCGGCGCGCAGGCTGATCTCCTCGCCGGAGACGGCGAAGCTCCACGGCTGGGTGTTGTGCACGGACGGCGCCCAGCGCGCCGCTTCGAGCGCCTTCTGGATGGCGCGTTCCGTGTGCTCTGCCGTTCGGGTGATCATGGCGATACCTCCCGGAGGTGATGACACCAGACCATCACGGGCGCGCCGCCGCGTGCAGGGCCGAAGGTCCCGCGACGAGGGGCCCTGCGCCCCCGCCGCCGGGACCTTCGCGGCGAGGCCGGCGCCCGCAGCCGCCGAAGGGCGGTCCCGTACGGGACCTACGCCTCTACAGGGCCGCCCCCGGCGCGGCTGTGATGAGAGTCCGGACCCGATACGGAGAGGCGGACACGGCGATGAAGACGACCGTCAGGGACGTGATGACGCGTGACGTGGTCACCGTCACCGGGAGCACGCCGTTCAAGGACATCGCCCTGGCGCTCATCGAGGGCGGCGTCAGCGCCGTGCCCGTGCTGGACGACGACCGCCGCGTGGTCGGCGTCGTGTCCGAGGCCGACCTGCTGCGCAAGGAGGAGTTCCGCGAGCAGTTCTACCGCGAGGGCTACCGGCCGCCGCTGCGGGCGCGGCTGCGCCACCCCAAGGGGCGGGAGAAGGCCGCCGGCGACACGGCGGCCGAGCTCATGACGTCGCCCCCGGTGACGGTCCCGCCGGAGGCGCCGGTCGCCTCGGCCGCCCGCCTCATGGACTCCCGCGACGTCAAGCGGCTGGCCGTGGTGGACGGCGAGGGACGCCTGGTGGGCGTGGTCAGCCGGCGCGACCTGGTCAAGCTGTTCCTGCGCGGCGACGAGGAGATCGCGGCGGAGATCCGCGACGACATCCTCGACCGGGCGCTGTGGACGGACACCTCCGGCGTCACCGTCGAGGTGCGCCGGGGCGTCGTGACGCTGAGCGGGTGGATGGAGCGCCGCACGGAGGCGGCCATCGCCGCGCGGATGACCGGCCGGGTCCACGGCGTGGTGGACGTCGTGGACCGGCTCACCTGGAAGCACGACGACTCCAGGTGGGAGGCCGGCTGAGGCCCTATCGGGCCTCCGGCTCATCGCCGGCGGGGGCGTAGCGGAGCAGCACCGTGCACCCGTCGAAGGTGCGCGTCTCCACGAGGCGCAGAGCGCGCCGCTCCCCCCGCGTGGCGAGCAGCGGCCGGCCGCCGCCGAGCACGACCGGGTGGACCACGACGTGGTACTCGTCGATCAGGCCCAGCCGCGCCAGCTCGCCGCCCAGCGCCGAACCGCCGAGGAGCAGCATGTCCTTGCCGGGCTGCCGCTTCAGCTCGGTGACCTCCTCGGCGAGGCGGGCGCCGATGACCCGGGTGTTCCAGTCGGCCTTGTCGAGGGTGGTGGAGAAGACGACCTTCGGCGTGGACCGCCAGATCGGGGCGAACTTCAGGTCGTGCTCGTCGTCGGAGTACGCCTCGACGTTCGGCCAGTAGCTCGACATGGCCTCCCACACGCCGCGCCCGTACAGGAAGGTGTCCACCCGGGCGGTCAGCTCGTCGGAGTGGGCGAACATCTCGGGGCCGACGGCCGGCCAGTCGAACTCTCCCTCAGGACCGTCGATGTGGCCGTCGAGAGAGGTGTGGACGTAGTAGATGATCTTCCGCATGGCGCCGGCTCCCTGGTCTCGTTCGGTGACCGCCCGGTCTGCCGCCGGGCCGTCGTTCACCGCTTGGTCGGAGCCGCTCACGGGTTCTCGACATCCCCCGCGACCTTTTCCCAAGAATTTTTCCCGGCCGCGTTCCGCCTGCTCAGAGCAGCGGCGGGACGACGAGGACGTCCTGCTCGTCGTGGTCGAGCGCGGAGACGACGTCCACCACGCCCTCGATGCCGCGGATGGCCTGCTCCAGCGCGATGGCCTGCGACCGGCGCCGGCACCTGCCCCTGATGGTCACGACGCCCTGGTCGATCTCGATCGCGTACGCCGCGAGGTCCGGGATCCGGGCCTGGATGTCGGCGAGCAGGTCGGCCGCCGGGCGGGTGAAGACGCGCAGCACGTCCCGCTGGTGCAGGGTGCCCGCGATGCGCCCGCTGACGGGGTCGATCACGGGGAGCTGCTTGACGCGCCTGTCGCGCATCAGCCGCGCCGCCTCGCGCAGCGGCGTCTCCGGGGTGACGGTGATCGCCGGGGAGGTCATGAGCTGGGCCGCCGTGACGCCGGCCGCCTTGTGGTGCTCCTCGTGCCGCCGGTGGGACTCGAACATCGAGACGCTGTGCCCGACGGGATCGCTCTCCTTCAGCAGGAGGTCGTCCTCGGACACCACGCCGACGGGCCGCCGCCCGGCGTCGATGACGGTGACGGCGCCGACGGCGAACCGCCTCATCGCGCCGATGATCTCGCTGAACGACGCGTCCTCCAGGACGGCGATGGCCACGCGGCCCATCACGTCCTTCACTTCCAGTGCCATGGTGTCCCCCTCTCTCCTTCCTTCCACTCCCAGGCTCCTCTCCCCGCCCCGGCGCCGGGCAGCGGCGAACGTCCCGGGTGCGCGGGCCCAAGGTCCTCCACGGCGCGTACGGCGCATGTCTCAGATGCCGGGATGGCGGGTACCGTCCTGGGCATGGCCGCCATCGACCTCGCGACCGTCCACGCGGTCGTGTTCGACACCGACGGCGTGGTCACCGACACGGCGCGGGTCCACGCGGCCGCGTGGAAACACGTCTTCGACGCCTTCCTGCGCGGACGTTCGGCGCCCTTCGACGTCCGCGACGACTACCTGCGCCACGTCGACGGGCGCCCGCGCCTCGACGGGGTGCGCACGTTCCTGGCCTCTCGTGGCATCACGCTGCCCGAGGGAAGCCCGGGCGACGGTCCGGACGCCGCCACCGTCCACGGGCTGGGGGCGGCCAAGGACGCGCTGTTCGTGGCCGAGATCGGGCGGCACGGCGTGGCGGCCTTCCCCTCGACCGTCGCCCTGCTCCACGAGCTGCGGCGGCGCGGCTGCCGTACGGCGGTGGTGTCGGCGAGCCGGCACTGCCGGGCCATGGTGGCCTCGGCGGGGCTGACGCACCTGTTCGACGTGACGGTGGACGGCGTGGAAGCCGCCCGGCTCGGGCTGGCGGGCAAGCCGGACCCGGCGCTGTTCCTGGAGGCGGCCGGCCGGCTCGGGACGCCCGCCGGGCGGACGGCCGTCGTCGAGGACGCGCTGCCGGGCGTGGAGGCCGGGCGGCGCGGCGGGTTCGCCCTGGTGGTGGGCGTGGACCGGTCGGGCGAGCGGGCGGCGGCGCTGCGGGCGGCGGGCGCGGACGCCGTCGTGGAGGACCTCGCGGAGCTGTCCGTGACGGGCCGCGTCCCGCACGCCGGCACCGGGGACGGCGAGGCGGCCGGGACCCCCGTGGCCTCGGGCGAGCAAGGGGGCCGGACCACCGTGGCCTCGGGCGAGCAAGGGGGCCGGACCACCGTGGGCTCGGGCGAGCAGGGGAGCCGGGCATGACCGGCGACCTCGGACGCCGCATCGCCTACCACCGCGAGCGCCGGGGGCTGACGCGCGAGCAGCTCGCCGAGCGCGCCGCGATGGCGCCCGGGTACGTCGAGTACGTCGAGGAGCACCCCGACACCATCGCCACCGGCGCGCTGACCCGGCTGGCCGGGGCGCTTGGGGTCTCCCCCGGCGAGCTGCTGGGCGGCTCCGCCGACCGGCCACCCGGCCCCGGCCCGGCGCGGGCGGCGCCCATGCTGGAGAAGCTGGACCGCGACGAGTGCCTGCGCCTGATCGCTCCGGGCGGCATCGGCCGGGTCGCCTTCGCCGGGCCGGACGGCCCGACCGTGCTGCCGGTGAACTACAAGCTGCACGAGGGCGCGGTCGTCTTCCGCACTGCTCAGGGCGGCCAGATGGACCAGGCGCTGCGCACGGGCATGGAGGGCGTCGAGGTCAAGATCGGGTTCGAGGTGGACCAGATCGACGAGGCGCGGCGCGAAGGGTGGAGCGTGCTGGTGCAGGGCCCCGCCCACCTGGTGAAGGAGGAGGAGCTGGACGCGGTCATGGGGGCGCAGGTCTCGCCCTGGGCGGGCGGCGCGCGCGAGCTGTACATCCGGATCCTCCCGCACCAGGTCACCGGCCGCCGTATCCGCGGCCTCTGACCGCACAGTCGCGGACCGCACCCTCGCTCGCGGACCGTACTCCCACAGACGGGGCCCGCGCGGACCACGTCCTCGCGCGCGGACCGTACTGTCACGGACCGCACCCGCGCGGGCCGCGTCCTCGCGCGCTGAACGGCGGGTGGGGTCAGCGGAAGACGGCTCGCTCGATCGAGAAGCGGATGAACTCGCCCTCGGCCCACCGGGCGGTGCCGGGCCACCAGCCGCCCCGCGCCTCCGCCGCGATCGTGTACCCGCCGAACGTCTCCTCCCGCAGCACCTCCACGCCGAACGGCTCGTGCCGGTACGGCCCGCCCTCCGGGGCGCCCCAGCGGGACAGGCTCACGGCCTCCAGCGCGCCGCCCGGCGCGACCGTGAGCGTCACCTCGTGCTCCTCACCCGCGACGGGCACCCGGACGGCCGCCCGCCGCTCGTCCACCTGCTTCCACGTGAGCCGGGGGTCGAGCGCGGCGGCGGGCGCCAGCACCAGCTCGCTCGCCAGCCGTCCGGCGGCGCTGCGCGTGATGTCCGGCCCGGTCCCGGACATCACGGGGACGGCGTCGAACAGCCGCCAGCGCATCTCCCCCGTGCCGTCGCGGTACCGGTCGAAGCCGCGCACGGTGAGCGGCCCGAACAGGGCGCCGGCCGACCAGACGAAGCCCTCCGGCGGCAGCAGCACCTGCGCGGCGCGGTAGGGGTGCCAGCCGTTCAGCCGGATGACGCCGTGGCTGTCCAGCACGACCGCGCGGCGCAGGGGCGTGCCGGGCGCGATGGCGTGCAGCACCCAGCTCCGCGCGGGCTCGGGCAGCATCCCGGCCATCTCGGGGTCGAACGCGGCCGGGTCCGGCGTCGGGGCCTGGAGCAGGTCCCAGTCGCGGCGGGCGGCGTCGGTCAGGCAGGGCGGGGCGACGACCACGGTCATGATCTCCTCCAGGCGGCGCGGCCGACGGCACTCCCGCCGACGGCACGGATGACGGCGCCCCCACAGGCGGCGCGGACGACATCGGGCCCCCCGGCGGCGTGGACGACACCGGGCCTCCGGGCGGCGCCGGCGACGGGGGTCATGATCTTCTCCAGGGGGCGCGGACGACGGCGACCGGGCAGTGCGCCCGGTGGATCACGCCGTGGCAGGTCGAGCCCAGCACGGAGGCGGCGAACCCGCCCAGTCCGCGCGAGCCGAGGACGACCAGGGCGGCCGTCCGGGAGGCCGCCGCCAGGACCGGCACCGGATGGCCGGTCATGACCGACTCCACCACCTCGACGTCGGGGTACTTGTCCCGCCACATCGGCAGCCGCCGCGCGACCTCGGCCGCCTCGTCGGCCATCGCCCCGGCCAGCAGCGGCCCGTACCCGGCGGCCTGCGGCGCGAGGACCACGGTGTGCCGGGCGTAGACGACGCGCAGCCGCGTGTCGCGGGCGGCGGCCTGGTCCATGGCGTACTCCAGGGCGGCCTCGGCGTCGGCGGAGCCGTCGAACCCGGCGACCACCTCGCCCCCGCCCCCGGCGCCCCGCTCCGGGGCGCGCACGACGACCACCGGGCCGTGCGCGTGGCCGGCCAGGGCCAGCCCGACCGAGCCGAGCACGAGCCCGGCGAACCCGCCGAGCCCCCGGCTGCCCACCACGACGGTGTCGGCCGTCTCGGACTCGGTGCGCAGGCGTTCGACGACCGCGCCGAAGAGGTGCGCCGTGGTGACCTCCAGGCGGGGGGCGCGCCGCCGCGCCCGTTCCTCGGCGCCGGCGAGCAGCAGCGCGCTCCGCTCGGTCAGCGACAGTCCGCCGCCGCCGTCCGGGTGCTCGCTCCTCCACGGCTCGCGCACGTGCACGATCCGCAGGGGCCGGCCCCGGCGCGTGGCGTCCTGGACCGCCCAGCCGAGTGCCGCGTACGCCGCGTCCGATCCGTCTATCCCCACAACTACGGGATTCGTCATGGCCGCCCCCTCCGGTTGCGGAAGTCCACAAATTAAGGACACACCCGCACGAACCGGGCGCACAGGGAACGAGGTCCCGTCTGCGGAGGGACCATCGTCCCGCCCGCGGAAGAGGGCGACCGCCGGTCTTTTTACCCGAACCCGCTTTGCATGAACATGCGTAGCAATGCATAATCTCTTTCCATGTCCAAGGTTCTCACCTCCCTGCCCGCCGGCGAGCGGGTCGGCATCGCCTTCTCCGGCGGTCTCGACACCTCGGTGGCCGTCGCCTGGATGCGCGACAAGGGCGCCGTCCCGTGCACCTACACCGCCGACATCGGCCAGTACGACGAGCCCGACATCGCCTCGGTGCCGGCCCGCGCCCTGGCGTACGGTGCCGAGGTCGCGCGCCTGGTCGACTGCCGCGCGGCGCTGGTCGAGGAGGGCCTGGCCGCGCTGACCTGCGGCGCGTTCCACATCCGCACGGGCGGGCGGTCGTACTTCAACACCACGCCGCTCGGCCGCGCCGTCACGGGCACCCTGCTGGTGCGGGCCATGCTCGAGGACGACGTGCAGATCTGGGGTGACGGCTCGACGTTCAAGGGCAACGACATCGAGCGGTTCTACCGGTACGGCCTGCTGGCCAACCCGCACCTGCGCATCTACAAGCCGTGGCTCGACGCGGACTTCGTCTCCGAGCTCGGCGGGCGCAAGGAGATGTCGGAGTGGCTGCTGGCCCACGGGCTGCCCTACCGCGACAGCACGGAGAAGGCGTACTCCACGGACGCCAACATCTGGGGCGCCACCCACGAGGCCAAGACCTTGGAGCACCTCGACACCAACATCGAGACCGTGGACCCGATCATGGGCGTGCGGTTCTGGGACCCCTCGGTCGAGATCCCCGCCGAGGACGTGACCATCGGCTTCGACCAGGGCCGCCCGGTCACGATCAACGGCAAGGAGTTCGCCAGCCCGGTCGACCTGGTGATGGAGGCCAACGCCATCGGCGGGCGGCACGGCATGGGCATGTCCGACCAGATCGAGAACCGGGTGATCGAGGCCAAGAGCCGCGGCATCTACGAGGCCCCGGGCATGGCCTTGCTGCACGCCGCGTACGAGCGGCTGGTCAACGCGATCCACAACGAGGACACCATCGCCACCTACCACAACGAGGGGCGGCGGCTCGGCAGGCTGATGTACGAGGGCCGCTGGCTCGACCCGCAGGCGCTCATGCTGCGCGAGTCGCTGCAGCGCTGGGTCGGCACGGCCGTCATCGGCGAGGTGACGCTGCGGCTGCGGCGCGGCGAGGACTACTCGATCCTCGACACCTCCGGCCCTAACTTCAGCTACCACCCGGACAAGCTGTCGATGGAACGCACCGAGGACTCCGCGTTCGGCCCGGTGGACCGGATCGGCCAGCTCACCATGCGCAACCTCGACATCGCCGACTCGCGCGCCAAGCTGGAGCAGTACGCCAGCCTCGGCATGGTCGGCACCCACCACCCCGCGCTCATCGGCGCCGCCCAGGCCGCCTCGACCGGGCTGATCGGCGCGATGCCGCAGGGCGGCGCCGAGGCCATCGCCTCGCGCGGCGAGGTCTCCGAGGAGGAGGAGATGCTCGACCGCGCCGCGATGGAGCTGGGCAACGACTGACCACGGGGCCCGGCGCGACCGTCCACGCCGGGCCCGCCGTCCGTCAGCCGGTCACGCGCGCGGTGGCCGTCCGGCCACCGGCGACCGGCACCAGGGCGACCGTGTACCTGACGCCGTCGATCGTCCGGGGCAGCCCCGCGACGGTGTGACCGTTGACCGTGAGCCACCGGTGCTCGCCCAAAAACCGCGCCTCCCAGAGGTACGGACGCGCTGACCCGTTGGTGAAGGTAGTCGCCGTCCGACCGTCGTGCCGTACCGTCACGGTGCCGTCGCCCACCGGCACGTCCGCCACCTCCAGCCACCCGATGTCCGACGGCAGCCGCGACTGGGTGGCGACCGTGTGGCGCGGCGCGTCGGGCTGGATCCCCATCAGCCCCTCGACCGTCTGCGCGACCAGCGTGAACGACACCTCCGGGTAGTCGCCGTTCAACCCCTGACGGCCGCTGACGTGGGCGGCATCGCGCTGCTCGTAGACGTAGCGCATCCACTTCCAGGCGGTGTCGTCGCGGTTGTGCCGGAAGAAGGTGTCGGGAAGGTAGGTGACGGCCTCGATGTTGGCGGGCCGACCGGCCCCACTGGCCTGGGCGTCGATGAAGTCGAGATACGCCTCGTTGCGGGGCCCGGCGTCGATGATGCCCTTCATCGGCATGAACCAGCTGTTCTCCTTGCCGAAGCCGGTCAGCGGGGTCCCGTCGACCGTGTAGGCGCGGACCATCTCGCCGGATCCCGGCTTCACGCTCCAGGTGCGGTTGAAGTAGCTCTTGAGCGTCCGGGCCTGCTCGGCGGCCCGCCGCGCGGTCGCGGGGTCGTGCTTGTCCCGCGCGAGCTCGGCCAGGGCCCGGTACGCCTGGTACTGGGCGGCGATCGCGTCGCCCGCCTCGGCGAGCGGCTCGTCGCCGGTCTCGTTGTAGCTGGCCGACCCGGCGAAGATGCCCTTGCCCGTGCCCTCGGCCACCTTGGCGGGGCCGTTGGGCAGCAGGCCGTCGTGCAGGTCGACGAACTCCCCGGTGGCGTGCCGGTAGTAGTCCCAGAACGCCGCGTCGTCGAGGTAGGCCCGGTCGCCCGTCCACCTGAACGCCTGGTTGGCCTTCTCCACCAGCTCGAACGTGGCCGGGACCTCCCGGACGAAGGAGGCCGGTGACCGGTAGTCGATGTCCAGGTAGGTCGTGGCGTCGAAGTTCAGCGCCCACACGGGGTAGTACTTGTGCTGCTCGGTCGCCGAGGCGGCGAACGACCGGAGCATCGTCTTGTTCTCGCGGTCCAGCCCCAGGATGTGCGCACCGGCGAGCTGGTGGGCGAAGTCGCGCGAGTAGTAGCCGGTGCGGTGGGCGTACCCGGCCCAGTAGGTGGCGGCGTAGGCGCCCTCGCCGGTGCCGCCGGGCCGGCGCTCGTCCACGTTGAGCGGGCCGGGCACGCCGTCCTGGTGCACCCAGCTCCGGGCCTTGTCCCGCGACCACGCGAACATCTCGACGATCTCGGCGTTGGAGGAGGTGACGCGCGGGCCGCCGGCGGAGCCGGGCGACACCATGACGTCGTCGACGTTGACCCAGCCGGAGCCGGAGCCGAAGACGATCTCCAGCCGGTCACCCGCGGCGAGCTCCACGTCGGAGACGGTGTACCGGGCGTAGACGGTGCGGGAGGGCAGGGCGACGGTGCCCGCGTCGGCGCCGTTGCGCCGGACGGCGAACGTGCCGCCGGGCCCGCCCGTGGAGATCCAGGCCGAGATCGAGTAGCGGCCCGCCGCCGGTGCGGTGACGGCCTGGCTGACGCTCATCCCGGGACCGGCGTCGAGGTAGACGAGCCTGGACCCGCCGTGGGGGCGGTTGGTGGCGACGCCGGTGCCCGGGGTGAAGGTCCAGCCTTCGGTGCCCTTCTCGAAACCGGGGTTGACGACGATCAGCGGGCCGCCGTCGGCCGCCCGCGCCGGGGTGAGGGCGGCCGCGGCCAGCAGGGAAGAGCCGATGAGGACGGAGCAGAGCTTGCGCTTCATGGGGATACTCCCGGAATCGGTTGACCTGTCGGTGGTCAGGCCCCGCGTGGCGGCGCGGTGGACCCGCGCACGACCAGCTCGGGGCTGAAGAGCAGTTCCCCCTGTGGCACGTCGCGGTTGCTCACCAGCGCGACGATGCTGCGTGCGACCTCCTTGGCCAGCCGGTCGATCGGCTGGCGCACGGTGGTCAGCGGCGGGTCGACGAACTCCATGATCATCGACCCGTCGTGCCCCACGACCGAGACCTCGCCGGGCACCGAGAGCCCCTCCCTGAGCACCGCCCTGTACACGCCGAGCGCCATGAAGTCGCTGGCCGCCACGACGGCGGTCACCCCCCGCCTGAGCAGCTCCGAGGCGGCCGACTGGCCGCCCTCGACCGTGTAGTGCTGCCTGACCACGGGCGCGTCGGACTCGGCCGCGCCGCGCCGGGTCATCGCCGTGCGGAAGCCCTCGGCACGCCGATCGGCCGGCCGGTTGCCCGACGGCCCCGACGCCAGGCCGATCCTGCGGTGCCCCAGCGACCACAGGTGATCGACCGCCAGCTCCGCCGACATGTGGTCGTCGGTGGACAGCACCGGCGCGTCGTGCCCCTCGAAACCGCCGTTGACGCCGACGAACGGGATGCGCCGCGCGGCCAGCACGTCGTAGGTCTCGGGATCGGCTCCCTCGATGGTGTTGCTGGCCGACAGGAACACCACTCCCGCCACCCCGTGCTCGGCCAGGGCGGTGACGAACTCGCGTTCCTGGATGCCTCCGGGCAGCGCCGGGCACACCACCCCCTTGAGCCCGTGGGGCGCGAGCGCCGCCTCGACGAGCTCGGCCACCTCGGCGAAGAAGGGGTTGGACAGCCATGGCGTGATCACGGCGACGATCTGACCGCGGGTGGAGCGCTCGTAGCCGAGCTCGGCCATCGCGCTCTCGACGGCCGCGCGGGTCTTGGCCGACACCCCGGCCCGCCGGTTGATCACCCGGCTGACGGTCGCCTCGCTGACTCCGGCCCTCTCCGCCACCTCGACGATGCCGATCTTCATGGTGCCACCTCCAGATCGGCCAGGCCGGAGGGCGGAACGTCCAGCACGCACAGGCCTGGCCCCAGCCGCCGGTCCGACGGCTCGATCCTAGAGCCGTCGGCGTCGAAGATCCGCACGGCGCGGAGCGTCCCTCCCTCGACCTCCAGCACCAGTCGTCCCGACGAGGTGCCGTTGACGACGGTGACCTCGGCGTGCCGCCGGGCGTCGACCGGGACCACGCGGTCCGCGGTCACGCTGGTCACGCAGCGCGCGCCGAGCTCGGCGCGCACGACGGGGTAGAGCTCGTCGGGGCGGCCCGGTTCGACGTCGCCGTCCAGCAGCACCGGCCGCAGCTCGCGCCACCGCTCCAGCCAGAACGCCAGCATCCGGCGGTGCTCGCCGGTCAGCTCGCTCAGCCGCGCCGAGATCTGGGGCACCGAGTGCAACGCGCCGATGAGCTGCCGGGCGGCGCCGCGGGCGGGCACCGCCGGGTCCCACATGAGCATGTCGGAGTGCACGGCGCCGCCCACGGCCAGCAGCCCGAGGTCGATGGTCCGCACCCGGTTGGCGACCGCGTCGGCCGGGCAGTCGTCGGCGCGCAGCATCGCGCCGAAGGGCGCCATGCCCGGCCCCGCGTACGGCTGCCGGAGCTCTATCAGCGCGCCGGGCCGGACCACCTCGACCGCCGCCACCAGCTCGGCGAGCAGCACGCGCATGGCCGTGCCCACGTCGGCGACGTCCCCCGGAGAGGGCGTGCCCGCGTAGGCCATCACGGTCTCCAGGAAGTCGAGCTTCAGGCCGTCGAGCCCGTGGTCGCGGACGAGCCGCGCGCACGTGTCCACGACGTGCCGGCGGACCTCGGGCACCCGCGGGTCGAGGACGTGCGCGCCCGGCACGACGTCCGCCGCGGGGGCGTGGGCCGACAGCTCCGGGAAGCACTCCGCCCGCGGCCCGAGCAGGAGCGGGGCGATCCAGGCGAGGTAGGCCAGGCCCATGCCGCGCACCCGGGCGACGTGCGCGGCGAAGTCGGGGAACTTGGCGGTGTCCACGCGCCAGTCGCCGACGCCGTGGTATCCGCGTCCATTGCCGAGCTCCTGCCAGCCGTCGTCGAGGATGATCGCCCCGCAGCCGAGCTCCGCCGCGAGCGACGCCTCGGCTTCCACGGCGTCCGCCTCGACCGCCTGGCTGAAGCCGTACCAGGTCGAGTAGACCGGCACGCGCGCCCCCTCCGGGGGCCGGGCGGGCCGTCCGAGCGCGCCGCGCAGCTTCCGCATCGCGGCGGCGACGCTCGCCGAGGCGCGGGCGAAGATCAGGCGGTACGGCGAGTCCGTCGCGGTGACGCGCAGGTGCACCACGAAGGTCTTGTTCTCCTCGGAGACGCCGTAGCGCATCGTGGTCTCGGGCACCGGGTCCAGCGCGGCGAAGGCCAGCATGGACGTGCCGGCGCTGTCGTACAGGCAGCCGGCCGCGGCGCCGCTCACCAGCGAGACCCTCGCCAGGCCCGCCCAGTCGGCGACCACGGTGCGCTTCCATCCGGCGTCGGAGTGCCAGAAGCCGACCGCGTCGCCGAGCGGCACCGACAGGCGGATCTCCAGCTCCTCACCGGAGTGGATCTCCACGAGTTCGGTGCCGTCGGGCCGCGTGGCCCGCTCCCAGCGGGCGGCGGTCCCGGGGACGCCGCTCAGGACGGCCAGCCGCACGTCGTCGACCAACGGCTCGGTGGGCACGGGCACCAGCCCGGCGGTCGTCACGCTCACTCTTTGACAGCTCCCGCGAGAAGTCCGGAGACGAAGTGTCGTTGCAGAAGGAGGAACAGGATCGCCATCGGGATCGCGGCGACGGCGGTGCCGGCCAGGATCGCGCCGTAGTCCGTGTCGTTGGCGCCCTGGAGGGAGGCGATGGCCAGCGGGATCGTGTACGCGTCGCGCGTGCGCAGCGCGATGAGCGGCCACACGAAGTCGTTCCACTGGTAGAGGAAGAGGTAGATCCCGAGCGCGGCGAGCGCCGGCCGCATCGGCGGCAGCACCACGCGCCAGAACAGGCGCAGCTCGCCGCAGCCGTCCACGCGCCCGGCCGACAGCAGCTCGTCGGGCAGGGCGGACATCGACTGCCGCATCAGGAAGATCCCGAACGGCAGCGCCAGGTTGGGCAGCACGATCGCCTGGTAGGTGTTGAGCCATTCGAGCGCCAGCATCATCTTGAACAGCGGCACCAGCGTCACCTGGCCGGGGACGACCAGGCCCAGCATCAGCAGCCCGAACAGCGGCTCCCTGCCGCGGAAGTCGTACTTCGCGAAGCCGTAGCCGGCCATCGTGCACACCAGCCCGGCCAGCAGCGTGTAGAGGGTGGCGATCAGGGTGGAGTTGAGCACCACCCGGCCGAAGCCGACGGTGGACTCCAGGGTGGCGAGGTTGTCGAGCAGGTGCGCGCCGGGCAGCAGCGGCGGCGGGTCGCCGAACACCTCGGCCGTGCGGTGCGTGCTCCCGACCACCAGCCAGTAGAACGGCACGAGCATCACCGCGACCGCCACCAGCAGCGACGAGGTCAGCATCACGCGGCGCGTCATGACCGCTCTCCCAGGACCTTGAACTGGACGACGCCGAGGATGCCGATGATGACGGTCAGGGCGTAGGCGATGGCCGAGGCGTAGCCGAAGTCGAAGAACTTGAAGCCGTTGGCGTACAGGTACAGCCCCAGGGTCATCGTGCTGTTGTCCGGGCCGCCGCCGGTCATGACGTAGGGCTCGTCGAAGAGCTGGAGCGTGCCGATCGTGGACATGACGATCGTGAGCAGCATGACGGGCCGCAGCCCGGGCAGCGTGACGTGCCGGAAGCGCTGCCAGGCCCCGGCGCCGTCCACCGCGGCGGCGTCGTAGTGGTCGGCGGGCAGGGCCTGCAGCCTCGCCAGGTAGATCACCGCGTTGTAGCCGGTGTAGTGCCAGGTCAGGGCGAGCCCGACGGCGACCTTGGCCCACAGTCCGTGGGTCAGCCACGGGACGGGGCCGACGCCGGCCAGGCCGAGCGCCCAGTTGACCAGGCCGGACTGGGGGTTGAGCAGGACCGCGAAGAGCAGGCCGTAGGCCACCAGGCCGGTGACCATGGGCATGAAGAACCCGAGGCGGACGAAGCCCTTGACCGCGAGCAGCGGGGAGTTCAGCGCCACCGCCAGGGCGATCGCCAGCGCCAGCATGAGCGGCACCTGGACGAGCAGGATGGTCACGGTGTTGCCGAGCGCCGACCAGAACAGCGGGTCGGCCACCAGGCGCCGGTAGTTCGCCGCGCCGGCGAAGGTCTGCAGGGCGCCGTCGGTCTTGAACAGGCTGAGCCAGAACGACCACGCGATCGGGTACAGCTTGAAGACGGCGAACAGCAGCAGCGCGGGCCCCACGAAGAGGTACGGCGCGAGCCTCGCGCCCGTCCATCCGCGGCGGGACGGGGCGCGGTGCGCCGGTGGGGCGCCGGCCCGTTCCACGAGCGCGGTCACCGCACCACCTTGCGGTCGGTCTGCTGGGCGAGCAGGTCGGCCGCCTCCCTGAGCACGGTGGCCGGGTCGGCGCCCTTGAGCAGCACCTTGCTCTGGGCGTCCGTGACGACCTTGAGCGCCCGGGGGTAGTCGGCGGAGTAGTTGGTCACGTAGGACGGCTTCCTGAGCGCCTCCAGGAAGATCTCGCCCTTCTTCTGGCCGCCGAAGAACGCGGACGGCTCGTGGAAGACCGGGTCGTCGTAGGCCGACATCAGGGCGGGGGCGATGCCCTTGCCCTTGTAGATGGCGACCTGGCTCTCCGGGCGGGTCAGCACGTACTCGGCGAAGGCGTAGGCGGCCTCCTTGACCTTGCTGGTGCCGGCCACCGCCAGGTGGGTGGAGTTGACGGTGGCGGCCACCTTGCCGCCCTCGGTGACGGCGGGCGGGAGCCGGACCTTCCACTTGCCCTTCTGGTCGGGGGCGCTCTCCTCGATGATGCCGCCGAACCAGGTGGGCATGGACTGCACCGCCACGGAACCCTTCTTGATCGAGGTGATCATCGTGTTCCAGCCGCCGGCCATGTCGGCGATCAGCCCGGCGTCGTTGAGCCGCTTGATGATCGTCAGCGCGGTGACCGCCTGCGGGGTGTCCAGCGTGATGTTGCCCTGCATGTCGAAGTAGAAGCTGTCCTGGAGCTGGAGCAGCATCTGGAAGAGGTTGGCGGAGTCGGCCTGGGAGGCGGGCTTGTCGATGCCGAGGAGCTGGACGCCGGTCTTCGCCTTGAGCGTGACGCCCGCCTCGATGACGTCGTCCCAGGTGCCCAGCGCGGCCACGTCCACGCCGGCCCGTTCGAACAGGTCGGCCCGGTAGTAGAAGCCCGCCGAGTTCGCCTCCCAGGGCAGGGCGTAGGTCTTGCCGTCCCGGCTCACGGTCTCCCACATGCCCGGGGCGAACGCGCCGCGGTGGCGGTCGGCGCCGAGGGGCCGCAGGTCGGCCAGGCCGCCGGGGAACTTCTCGATGTAGGCGGGCAGGTAGTCGACGCCGATGTGCAGGACGTCGCCGAGCCCCTGGCCGCCCGCCGCCATGCCCGTGGTGATCTTGTCCCAGATGGCCGGGTTGCCGATGTCCTGGACGTCGACCCTGATCCCGGGGAACGCCTTCTGGAAGCCGGGCACGAGCTGCTTCATCATCGCGGCGGGCCCCTGCCAGCTCCAGACAGTGACGTCGCCGGTCGCCGCCGTGCCGGTGGGACCGGAGGCCGGCGCGGCGGCCGGGTCTCCCCCGCCGCACGCGGACAGCGCCGCGCCGCCGGCGGCGAGAGCACCGAGCTGGAGGAGGCGGCGGCGGGGAAGGTTGGCCATGGTCAGCTCCTGGGGGGCACAGAGGACGGCCTGACACGGCCAGACGTTATCCGCGCGTTTCGCCGACTTGCAAGCTTTCGACGAAACTTTTCAGTGAACTGCCGACGCAGTGTTGACAGTCCGGCAGAGCCGCGCTGAGATGACGTCACGCGCCCCCTGGGTCACGACCGGGGCGGCACGACCGGCTGGAGGTGGAACATCCCGGTGATGACCTCGCCCGGCCGGTCCCCGGTGCCGCCCGGCCGGTCCTCGGCGCAGGCGCGGCCCGCGACGGCGACGAGCACGTCCCTGGCCGTGATGAGACCGACCAGGCCGCGCTCCGAGACCACCGGCACCGCGTCGGCCCCGGCGTCCGCCATGACGCACGCGACCCGGCGCAGCGTGTCGCGCGGGCCGACGCGCGGCCGGGGCTCGCCTCCCAGCATCGTCCCGACCCGGCGGCCGGACTGCTCGTACGGGCCGCCGGACCAGGAGGCGGCCAGCCGCTCACGCGACAGGACGCCGAGCACGTGCCGCCCGTCCACGACCGGCAGGTGGTGAACGCCGGCGCGGCGCATCAGCTCCCAGGCCATCAGGGGCGACTCGTCGGGTGTGACGGCGACGAGCACGCGGCTCATCACCTGCTCCGCTCGCAGCGACCGGACGTCGGGGCCGGCGCCCTCCGGGGACGTGGTCATGTCCGCTCCTTTCCGGGACGTTCCTGCGCAGCAGCACGTTCCTGCATGGGGCGTTCGTGTCCGTGGCGTTCCTGTCCGGGACGTTCCTTTCTGGGGCGTACGACCGCGACCGGGCACGCCACGTGGTGCAGCACGCCGTGGCTGACCGAGCCGAGCACGGCCGAGGCGAACCCGCCCAGCCCGCGCGAGCCGATCACCACGAGGTCGGCGGTGAGCGCCGCCTTCATCAGGGCCGACACCGGGTGCTCGCACACCTGGTCGTCCACGATCCGCACGTCGGGGTTCTTCTCCCGCCAGGGCACCACCCGGTCGGCGGCCATCTTGACCTCCTGCTGGTAGGCGTCCTCCAGGAGGGGGCCGTATCCGGCGGCGTACGGGGAGAAGACCGGGAGCTGCCAGGCGTAGACGACGTGGAGCTGCGCGTCGCGGGCGCGCGCCTGCTCGACGGCGTAGCGCATGGCGGCCTGCGAGTGCTCCGAACCGTCGTAACCCACCACGACCTGGCCGTGCTGGACCACCGCGGTGCCGCGCACGACCACCACGGGACAGGCCGCGTGGCCGGCCACGGCCATGCTGACCGAGCCGAGCACCATCCCGGCGAACCCGCCGAGGCCCCTGCTGCCCAGCACCATGCTCTCGGCCAGGGCCGACTCGCCGACCAGCGCGTCGATCACGCCACCGCTCAGCATGCCGGTGCTCACGTCGGCGTCCGGCGCGAGGGAGCGCGCCCGCTCGGCGGCCGCCTCCAGCACGCCGGAGCAGTACTCCGTGCTGCCCACCGCCGACGCCCACTGCTCGCACACGTGCACGAGGCGCAGCGCCAGCCCGCGGCGCCGCGCGTCTGCGGCGGCCCATTCCACCGCCGCCGTCGCCGGCGCGGACCCGTCCACGCCGACCACGATCCGTCCGCCCATCACCCATCGCCTCCACGTCCCAGGACTGTCACTCCCAGCCTGGTCGCGGGGCCGCCGGGACGCCCGGGGACGAAGTCCCGGTTGTGGGGGCCGTTGGTCACATGCGAGTGTGCTGGCCGTTGGTCACATGCGAGATCAGCCGGCCCGGCCGCGACGGGCCGCCGATCCGCATCGGCCGCGCCTCACCGCGGCTCGCCCGCCGCGTAGGGCTCCAGACCGGCCTGCTCCTCGGGCGGCCCTTCCTGCGCCTGCCGGAGGGCGGCGGCGCGCTCGCGCGCGCTCGGCGGCGGCAGCGTGGCCACCACCGCGGCGACGACGTCGGCGTACGGCGAGCGCTCCTCGCGCAGCGCCCGGTGGAGCGTCTCCACGGCGGCGCGGTGCTCGCGCAGCAGCCGTCCCGCCTGGGCGACGCCGCCGCGCGCGGACAGCTCGCAGATCACGGCCAGATGGTCGGGCGGCTCGCCGCCGGCCGGCTCGAACCCGGCCTCGCGGAAGGCGTGCTCGAAGCGCAGCAGCGCCATGCCGCGCTGCCGCGTGTCGCCGTAGGCGTAGGACGTCAGGCACGGGCAGCAGCGGCGCTCGGGGCCGAACGTCGCCACGTAGTGCTCGGCCAGGCGCGGCAGCGGGGTCGTGGCCAGGTGCGTGAGGAAGGCGCGCAGGCGGGCGGCCGCCTCGCCGGGCGGCAGCCGGTCCACCGTCATGGTGAGCAGGGGCAGCGCCTCGACCAGCCGCTCGTCCGGGTGGCCGAGCAGCACCGACGCGGTCATGTGGATGGCGCGATCGCTCACGAGTCCTCCTTGCGCTTGGGGAACAGCCCGTCGGGCAGGCCCTTGCCGTCCCGGTTCGAGCCGCGTGGTCGAGGCCGTGGCCGGTCGCGAGCTCCTCCGGCTCGCCGCCCGGCCCCTTTTCTGGTGCGGAGTCCGCAGGTCCCCGGAGACCCGGCCGGGCCCGGGCAGCGCGTCGTTCAGCGGACGGTCGGTGGCGGCCCTGTTGACGATGGGCGGCAGGAAACCGCCCAGCCCGCCGGAGGCGCCGACGACGCCCGTGGCGCTGCCCACGGACGCGGCGAGCACGGCCCGGCCGAGGTTCGCGAACACCGCGCCGTTGCCGAGCCCGAGCGCCGCTGCCATGGCCAGGAACCCGGCCGTTGCGAGCGGCATGCCGGGCGCGAACGTCGCCCCGGTCATGCCCAGCACCAGGCCGCCGGCCAGCAGCGCCGGGTAGCTGCCGGCGAAGGTCAGAGCGGTGGCGCTCAGCCCCAGCAGCTCCTCGTGGACCGGGCCGGGAGGTGCGTCCGGCCGTCGTGGCACGGGGCGCGACTGGTGGAACGGCGGTCATCGGCACCTTCCGGAGAAACGTGGCCCAATCCGGCGGGTCCCGCCAGCCTCCTTCAGCCGCATCCACCCCGGTTAGGGTCTTTGGTCCCTCGTTCCGTACCCGAACGGCTCGCCCCCGGTGACCAGGTTCGGGTCAAGACTTCCCGTCAGCCGCCCTCCCCCGCAGGTCTCCTCAGTCGGTGAGGATGCGGCGGCCCGTCACGCGCGACGGCCTGATCTGGAGGTACTGCCGGCGGTCGCCGCCGGCCCAGGGCTCGACGCCCGTCGCCGCCGCGGCGGCCTCCTCCTCGTCCGTGACGTGGTGCAGCGAGCCCTGCACGAGCACGCTCCAGCCGCCGCCGGTCAGCTCGTGGACGCGGTCGACCTCGAAGGCCACCTTGTACTCGACGCCCCGCATGCCGGTGCGCAGGTCGGCGTCCGTCGCGCCGCCGGGCGTCGTCCGGAACACGATCGCGCCGCCGTCGGACAGCCGGTAGTTCACCGGCAGGACCGTCAGGCCGTACCGGCCCTCGAAGGCGATGCGGCCGACGCCGCCCGGCGCGATCAGGCGCAGGCACTCCTTCTCGTCCAGGTCGGCCAGTTCCGCGCCCGGCGCCGCCTCGCCCGCGCCGACCGGCCCCTCGTCCAGCAACTCGGCCACCGTCGTGCCCAGCGCGCCGGCCAGCCGGTCGGCCACCTCCCGCGCGGACGGCTCCGACTGTTCCTCCAGGTACCGGACGTACCCGGCGTCGACGCCGGCCTGGCCCGCCAGTTGCTCACGGGTCAGGCCCAGCGATGCGCGCCGCTCGGCGACCCTGCGTCCGAAGCTCCCGAGATCCGACATATCGCTCTCCATCTCCACGACGACGGGATGTCTTCCCTCGGCTCACGGTAATAGGCGGATGTCCCGAAAACCGGCCCGGCGAGCGCCGTGATGACCTTCGTCCGCGATGTCAGGGACCTTCGGCGCGCCGCCGCCCAGGGTCCGGCTGGCGCGGGGCCGCCCGGGGTCCGGCCGGTGCGGGGCCGGGCGCGGCGCCGGCGCGAGGCCGGGCCGGGCGGCGGCGCGAGGCCGGGCCGGGCGGCGGCGCGAAATCGACCTAGGCCGCGCCCGGTGCCGCGCGTCCCGTCTAGTGCCCCATGACGGGCCGCGTGCCCGCGGCGGGCATGGGCAGGTGCTCCCGGATCAGCATGTAGCTGGCCACCAGCACCCACACCCCCATGAACACGGCCGGCACCACCACCATCAGCGGCGCGTCCGGCGCGAGCGCCCGCGCCGTGCTGCCCGTGCCCAGCGCCGTCAGCAGCTTGAGCGCCGCGACGACGATCGCGAACCAGGCCATCCACATGGGCAGGACCCGCGTGTGCATGATCGCGGCGGCCGTCACGGCGAACGTCGCCGCCACCGCGATGCCGCTGATCATGTTCATCACGGTCAGCGCGGTGTACGGGCCGGCGGCCAGGGCCATCAGGGCGCCGCGGTGCGTGGTGATGGCGTACGTCAGCCCGGCGAAGATCGCCACGCCGATGAACATGACCGTGGAGACGAGCACGTAACCCGCCAGCACCAGCGTGGGCGTGTCACTCGCGTCGTCCGCGCGCCGGAACGCCGTGGCCAGCGCCACGCCGAACCACAGGAACAGCATCGTGGCTATCGCGTACAGCACCGACGCCGCCATGACCTGGGTTCGATACTCGATCAGGAACCCCGCGATGCTCGACGCCGACTCGGCGACATTCGGGGCGCTCCCCATGACGAGCCTGGCGATGAGCGCCACCACGACGGCCGCGATGCCCGCGATGCCGCCCCAGCGAAGTTCGTGACTCTCCTTCATCGTTCTCATCCGAATTCACCCCCGGATTCCATCATCCGGCGGCACACATGGGGCGCCAGAGCGGGCCGGTCAACCTTTGCCGTTTCTTTGGCGCCCCCACCGGCGTGTCTCCGCACCGGCCCCGCCGCCCGGGGACACCGCCCGGGACCGGCCCGTACATCAGTGCCAAACCCGCAGGACCCAGGTAGAAAGGACTTCGAAGACTACGAGGAGTGAGCGCGTGCGGGACAACGGTGAGCGCATGCTGGGCGGCCTGGTCGCCGCCCATCACCTCGCCACGCTCGAAGAGCTGCCCTGGCTGGTCAGCCGGCACGCCGAGCACGTGGGCTTCTCCGACGTGCTGCTCTATGTGGCCGACCTGCAGCAGCAGTACCTCGTGCCGCTGCCCGGCCAGCGGCACGAGGACGGCACGCCGTTCGAGCGGATCCGCGTCGACTCCACCGTGGCCGGACGCGCGTTCCGCATGCTGGACATCGTCCAGACCAGGCCCACCAGCGGCCCCGCCACCGACGAGCCCGAGGCGGGGCAGCCGCCCTCCGCCCAGGAGCCGCGCCGGATGTACCTGCCGCTCCTGGACGGCACCGAACGGCTCGGCGTGCTCGCCGTCACCGTGCCCCGCGACGACGAGCGCGTGCGGTGGCGGGCCTCGCAGCTCGCCGCGCTGACCGCGCTCATCCTGGCCAACAAGCGCAGCACCAGCGACACGTACGCCCGGCTCGTGCGCGCCCAGCCCATGCAGCTGTCGGCGGAGATGCTGTGGAGGCTGCTGCCGGTGCGGACGTTCGCGACCGGGCGGGTCGTGGTCACCGCCGCCCTGGAGCCCGCCTACCTGGCCGGCGGCGACGCCTTCGACTACGCGGTGGGCGGCGACCTGCTGCACCTGGCGGTGTTCGACGCCATGGGACACGACACGGCCGCGGGACTCACCGCCACGATCGCGGTGGGCGCCTGCCGCAACACCCGCCGCGAGGACGTGGATCTGCCCGGCATCGGCGAGGCCGTGGACGCGGCCGTCTTCGAGCAGTTCGGCGGCACCCAGTTCGCCACCGGGGTGCTGGCCGCTCTCGACCTGCGCACCGGCGTCCTGCGGTGGGTCAACCGCGGCCACCACCCGCCGCTGGTGCTGCGCCACGGCCGCCTGGTGGCGACGCTCAGAACCGAGCCGGACCCGCCCATGGGCTTCAAGCTGGGCGCCGTCCGCCCGCCGGCCCGCTACCAGCTCGAACCCGGCGATCGGCTGCTCTTCTACACCGACGGGGTGATCGAGGCGCGCAGCCCGGACGGTGAGGTGTTCGGCCTGGAGCGGTTCGTGGACTTCGTCATCCGCCGCGAGGCCGACGGGGTGCCGCCGCCCGAGACGCTGCGCCGGCTCATCCAGACGCTTCTCGAACACCAGCAGGACCGCCTGCAGGACGACGCCACGGTAATGCTCGTCGAATGGCGCACCCAGAGCGAGCAGCGGCTCGTCCTCTGACAGCGCACCGCGAAAGGCCCCTTACCCGGGGGTGGACAAGGTCCCATACTGACTCCTGACTTGATCGTCAGGAGGGTGGATGCTGTACGGACGCGCCGGCGAGCAGGCCCGGATCGACGCGCTGCTGGCCTCCGCCCGGGCGGGGCGCGGTGGAGCCGTCGTGGTCACGGGCGAGCCCGGTATCGGGAAGACCGCTCTCCTGGACCACGTCGCGCCTCCGGAGCGCGCCGGGTTCCTGGTCCTGCGCGCGCTCGGCATCGAGGCGGAGAGCGAGCTGCCGTTCGCGGCGCTGTACCCGTTGCTCCGCCCGTTCCTGGACCGCGCCGGCCGGCTGCCCGCCGCCCAGGCGGAGGCGTTGCGCGAGGCGGTGGAGCGGGCGCCCGACCGGTCGCGGGCCCGGCTCGCGGGGCCGGCCGTGCTGGGCCTGCTGGCCGACCTGGCGGCCGAGCGGCCGGTGGTGTGCGTGGTGGACGACGCGCACCGCCTGGACGCGGCGTCGGCGGACGCGCTGCTGTTCGCGGCCAGAAGGCTCGGCGGTGAGCCGGTCGCCATGATCTTCGCCGCGGGTGACGGCGTACCGGGTGGCGCCGGGCCGCGCGGGACCGGGTTCGGCGAGGCGGCCGGAGTCCCCCGGATGCCGCTGGCCGGGCTGGACGAGGCGGCCGCCCGCGAGCTCCTCACCGCCCGCGCGCCCGGCCTCGCGCCCCAGGTGCGCCGGAGGGTCGCCGAGGAGGCCGCGGGCAATCCGCTGGCGCTGGTCGAGCTGGTGGCCGCCCTGACTCCCGAGCAGCGGGCGGGCCGGCTCGGGCCGCTGCCGCTGGCCTGCTCGTGCGGCCCCCTGTCGGGCCGGGCGCGGAGCGCGTTCGAGACTCCCCTGCACCGCCTCCCCGAGGCAACTCGGACCGCCCTGCTGGTGGCGGCGGCCGACGACAGGGGCGACCTCGACCTGGTGCTGCGCGCCGCCGGGCGGCTCGGCGTCACGGCTGCCGACCTCGCGCCGGCCGAACGCGAGGAGCTGGTCCACCTCTCGCCCACCGGGCTGACCTTCCGGCATCCGCTGTTCCGGGCCGCGGTCTACCGGTCGGCGCCGTACTTCCGGCGGGTGGCGGCGCACCGGGCGCTGGCCGAGGCGCTGTCACCGTCACCGGAGGACGGGGTGAAGCGCTCGGGGGGCGGCGCATGGCATCTCGCCGCCGTCGCCACCTCCCCCGACGAGTCCCTGGCCGCCGCCCTCCACCGAGCCGCCGCCCACGCCTTTCCGCCCGTACGGGGTGAGGGGGCGGGGCTACCGGGCGGGGTCATGGCGACGCCGCCCGCCGACGCCTACCAGCAGGTGGTCGTGGGGCCGGGCGCTCATGAGGGTGAGGTGGTGGGGATGCCGGGCGCTCAGGAGGGCGGGATGGTCGGGATACCGGCCGCTCACGAGAGCGGGATGGTCGGGATACCGGCCGCTCACGAGAGCGGGATGGTCGGGATACCGGCCGCTCACGAGAGCGGGATGGTCGGGGCGTCCACCGCGTACGAGCGCCGGGTCGTCGAGGCGTCGGTCGCGTACGAGCGGGCGGGCGAGCTGAGCCCGGATCCCCGGCGGGCGGGCGAGAGGCTGGTGGCCGCCGCGGAGCTGGCGCTTCAGGCGGGGCTCACAAGGCGGGCCGCCGGGCTGGCGGACCGCGCCGAGGCGTATCCGTCGTCGCCGATCGTCCGCGCCCGTCTCGCCGCGGTGCGCGCGGGTGTGGAGATCGTCCACGGTTTCCCCGAGAGGGCGGCCCGCCTCCTCCTGGCCGGGGCCGAGCATTCGCGCCACCCGTATGACGGCACGGACGCCGGTCGCGGGGTCCACGTCCTCACCCGCACAGGCGACGCCGCCCTCGGCGCAGGCGGCCTCCCTCGCCTCTCGGACGCGAGCTCCGGGCAGGAGGTGTTCGCCGACGGCAACCGGCTGGCGACGGTGATGACGGCGCGGGCCGTGCGGGCGGCGTCCTCGGCGGGCGATCCCACGTCGGCCGCCACCGCCGCCGCCCTGCTGTCCACGCTCATCCATCCGCATCCCCTCATTAATCCGCCCGCGCTCACTCACCCGCCGTCGCGGAATCATCCGGCGACGCTCCCTGATCCCTCCGCCCTCATTGACTTGTGCGCGCTCACTGATCCCGCTGCGCTCAGGAATCCCGTTGCGCTCGATGATCCCTCCCCGCTCGATGATCCCTCCCCGCTCGATGATCCCTCCCCGCTCGCTGAACCGGCCGTCCTTGGGGATCCGCCCGTCCTTGGTGATCCGTCAGCGCGCGCCGGAGGCCGGGTGGACGATGCTCCCCGCTCCCCTCAGTGCGGCGGCGGCGCGGGAAACGCGGGAACTCCGCGGGCGGGGACTGTGGCGCTGGAGGCGTTCGCGCGAGGCGCGGCGGTGGCGGGGCGGATGGCGGCGGGGCAGGACGTCACGGACCTTTCCCCGGTGCGGGACGCCGTCCAGACGGTACGGGTCTCCGGCACGGAACACCCGGACGTGCTCGCCACCGCCGCGTGGATGGGGCTCGCCGCCGGGGACGAGGCCGCCGGGTGGGAGCTGTCCGCCCTGCTGGCCGAGCGGTGCCGCGGTCTCGGGCTGCTCGGCATGCTCCCGGACGCCCTGACGCTCCTCGCGGAGGCCGAGCTGCTGCGCGGGCGTCACGCGGAGGCGGAGGCGGCGGCCACGGCGGGACTGCGCGCCGCCTCCGCGATCGGCCACGCGGACGCGACCGGGCACCGGCACGGGGCCGCGCACCTTCGCGCCCTCCTCGCCTGGCTGGCCGCCGTGAGCGGTGACGAGGAGCGCTGCCACCACCTGGCCGCGACCGGCGGCGGCGTCGGCCCTCTCGTGACCGCGACGGGCGGCGGCGTCAGCCCCCTCCTGGCCGCCCCGTCCACCGACCTGACCGGCGGCGTCGCGCGGGCCGTCGCCGCGTGGGCCCTGGGGCTGTGCGAGCTGGGGCTGGGGCGCCCGCTCCTCGCGGTCGAACGGCTCGCCGCCGTCTGGTCCGGCGCCGGCCATCACCCCCTCGTCGCCCCGCACGCCGCCCCCGACCTCGTGGAGGCCGCCGTACGGGCCGGCCTGCGCGAGCTGGCCGTGGAGCCGGCCGCGAGGTACGCGCGCTGGGCCGCGGCCTCCGGGCGTCCCTGGGCCCACGCGGTCGCCGCGCGGCTGGAGGGGCTGCTGGCTCAGGGCGACGAGGCGGGCCGGCACTACGCCAGGGCCGTCGCCGTCCCGGCCGGGCAGCCGTACCAGGAGGCTCGTACGGCGCTGCTGTACGGGGAGTGGCTGCGGCGCGCGCACCGCAGGACGGAGGCGCGGCGGCACCTGCGCGCGGCCTTCGCGACGTTCGAGGCGCTGGGCGCGGCCCCGTGGGCGCGCCGCGCGCACGGCGAGCTCCAGGCCGCGGGCGAGACCGCCACCCCGCGCGAGCACCCCGGGCCGCCGCAGAACGCGAAGCCGAAGCCGGAGAGAACCACCAAGCCGGAGAACCCCAGGAAGCCGGACAGCGCGCAGCCGGGCGGCACCCGAGCGGCGGGGGCGAGAGCGAGGACGGCGGCGTTCGGGCGGCTGACCCCTCAGGAGCGGCAGGTGGTCCTCCTGGCCGCCGCCGGCCTGTCGAACCGGCAGATCGGCGTCCGCCTCCTCCTCAGCCCCCGCACCGTCGGACACCACCTCTACAAGGCGTTCCCCAAGCTCGGCGTCTCCTCCCGCGGCCAGCTCGCCGGGCTGGACCTGCTCGCCGAGCCCGATCGACCTACTCGCGGGCTCCCGCCGACTTAGTCGCGGCGCCGGACCGTCCGCTACTAGCGGGTACGACGGCCGATTCGCGCATGATCGTCCGCGCTCTACCGTGCTTGCGATCCCATGGAACGGAGTGCGCGGATGCACAGACTCCTCAGGCGCGGCCTGGCCGCGGTCATGTCCTCGGCCGTCGCCGCGGCGGTGCTGGCCGGCGGCGCGACGCCCGCCTCGGCGGAGCCCTCGCGCGGCGACGGGCACCGCGTGACGCTGCTGGTGCACGGCTTCGACCGCGAGGCCGACACCAACTGCGCGAGCTCCTGGCAGAACGCCAGGGACCTGCTCCTCGCCAACGGGTGGACCGACGTCTACACGTTCGGCTACTACAACAAGAGCACGAACTGCGACATCAAGTTCAACGGCACGACCGACACCCGCATCCAGGAGGTCGGCCGCCAGCTCGCGTGGACCGTCTACTCCTCCTACTCCAGCCAGGGCGTCCCGGTGGACATCATGGCGCACTCCATGGGCGGCCTCATCGCCAAGGCCGCCATCGAGGGGGTCAACCGGTACGGCGCGGCCACCGAGGCGCCCGACCTGACCGCCGTGTCGATGGAGACGCAGGACGTCGGCGCGACGGCCTGGCCGAGCGGCTGGCCCCCGTACCTGTACATCGAGGACGTCGTCACCCTCGCCACCCCGCACAAGGGCATCAACACGGCCGTGGTGGACGTGTGCGCCATCACCCACGAGCAGTGCAGCGACATGCGCGACGGCAGCGGCTTCCTGAAGTGGCTGGGCGCCCAGCCGCCGTCGCAGATGGGGACGGACTACACCTTCCTCGCCTCCTCGTACGACGACACGGTGTCGAGGTCGTCGGCCACGAACGCCTACACCGCGCACCACTGGACGATCTACAACAAGAGCAGCACCGGCGGGACGCTGAACCACACGACGATGCGCACGACCGCGACCGGGCAGTGGCAGGCGCAGTGGGGCGGGTCGAAGACCCCGGGAGGTTCGGGCACGTACGTCGCGCCGCTGGTGCAGGCCATGAACGCGCTCTACAGCCACGACGCTTCCTGACCGGGGAGAACGGCCACTTCATCCCCTATCAACTGCTCGAAAAAGCTAACCCGGGCGATATATCGGGGCCGATTCGGCCGGGCGGAGAAGGGCGGGAAACGCCGAGCACGACGGCCATGACGGCGCGGCTGACCGTCAGCGTGGCGGACCGAAAATGGGTTGATCCCACGTATTAGCCTGGTGGGGATGCCTCCCGATACACGTTCACCTCGCCGTCCCCTGCCCTTCTCACTCCCCGCGCTCTCGTCCCACGCCCTGTGGCGGATGAAGTCCTACCTCCGCCCGTACGTGGGCAAGCTGGTGCTCATCTGGCTCGTCGCGGTCCTGTCCATCGCCGCCAGCATCGTGATGCCGCTCATCGGCAAGGACGTCGTCGACGGCCCCGTGCGCAGCGGCGACTCCGGCGCCCTGCTGCCGCTCGGCCTGCTGGCGCTCGGCGTCGGGACCGCCGAGGCGGTGCTGATCTTCCTGCGCCGCTGGACCCAGGTCGGTCCCGTGCTCGGCCTGGAGACCCGCATCCGCGACGACCTGTACGCGCACCTGCAGCGCCTGCCGATGGCCTTCCACGGCGAATGGCAGTCGGGGCAGCTCCTGTCCCGCGCGACCACCGACCTGTCGACCATCCGCCGCTTCCTCGGCTTCGGCATGCTCTTCCTGGTCATGAACGTCCTTCAGCTCACCACCGTCACGGTGCTGCTGCTGAACATGTACTGGCCGCTGGGGCTCCTCGTGGCCGCCTCCGCCGTTCCGATCGTGCTGGTGTCGATGCGCTTCGAGAAGCGCTACATCAAGATCTCCCGGCAGGTGCAGGACGAGCAGGGCGACCTCGCCACGCTCGTCGAGGAGTCGGCCATCGGCATCCGCACCATCAAGGCGTTCGGCCGCCGCCACCACGTCTACGACCGCTACGACGACGCCGCGCTCAAGGTGTACCGCACGTCGATGGACAAGGTGCGGCTGTCGGCCCGGTTCTTCACCTTCCTGGAGGTGATCCCGAACTTCACGCTGGCGCTGGTGCTGCTGCTGGGGGCGCTGGCCGTGGGCTCGGGCGCGCTGACGCTGGGCACGCTGGTCGCCTTCACCACGATGATGCTCCAGCTCGTGTGGCCCATCGCCAGCCTCGGCTACATCCTGGCGATGGCGCAGGAGTCGATGACCTCCGCCGACCGGGTCATGGAGGTCATGGACACGGTCCCGGCCATCCAGGGCGGCACCGCGGTGATCGAGAACCCGCGCGGCCACCTGCGCTTCGAGGGCGTCGAGTTCCGCTTCCCGGGCGCCGAGCAGCCGGTGCTGCGCGACGTCTGGCTGGACGTGCGGCCCGGCGAGACCATCGCGATCGTCGGCGCCACCGGCTCCGGCAAGACGACGCTGACCGCGATGGTGCCCCGGCTCGTGGACCCGACCGCGGGGCGCGTGACCATCGACGGCCACGACGTGCGCGACCTGACGCTGCCCGCGCTGCGCCAGGTGGTGGCCACGGCCTTCGAGGAGCCGACGCTGTTCTCGATGAGCGTGCGCGAGAACCTCACGCTCGGCCGCCACGACGCCACCGAGGAGGAGCTGGAGGACGCCATCCGCACCGCGCAGGCGATGTTCGTCCACGACCTGCCGTGGGGCCTCGACACCCGGATCGGCGAGCAGGGCATGTCGCTGTCCGGCGGGCAGCGGCAGCGCCTCGCGCTGGCCCGGGCGGTGCTGAACCGGCCGCGGATCCTCGTGCTCGACGACACGCTCTCGGCGCTGGACGTCGAGACGGAGGCGCTGGTCGAGCAGGCGCTGCGCCACGTGCTGCGCGACGCCACCGGCATCGTGGTCGCGCACCGCGCCTCGACGGTGCTGCTCGCCGACAAGGTCGCGCTGCTGTCGGGCGGCACGATCACCCACGTCGGACGCCACCACGAGCTGCTGGCCGAGGTGCCCGCCTACCGCGAGCTGCTCGCCCAGGACGCCGACCTCGACCCCTCGGAAGGAGCCCTGCGTTGAGCGCCGACGCCACCACGTCCACCGGAACGGCCGACGACACGGCGGCCTCTGAGACCACGGGGACCACAGAAGGGACCACGGGGACCGCCGTCGCCGACTGGCGCGGGGTCGCCTCCGAGGAGCAGGACGAGCTGTCGGAGAAGGTGTCGGTGCTGCTGCGGGCCCGCTCGCGGCGGCTGCTGGGCGACCTGCTCTCGCCCCACCGCAGGGCGATCGCGCTGCTCACCGGCATCATCGTCGTCTCCAACGCGGCCGGCCTGGCCATCCCGTACCTGGTGAAGGTCGGCATCGACGCCGGCATCCCGCCGATGCTCAAGGGCAGCGGGCCGGCCACGCTGCTCACCGTCATCGGCGTGATCCTGGCCGCGGCGGTCACGCAGGCGCTCACCCGGCAGGCGTTCCTGCAGCTCTCGGGAAAGATCGGGCAGGGCATCCTGCTGGAGCTGCGCCGGCGGGTGTTCGACCACTTCCAGCGGCTGTCGCTGAGCTTCCACGAGAAGTACACCTCCGGCCGTGTGATCTCCCGGCTGACCTCCGACATCGAGGCCATCGCCGAGCTGCTGCAGTCGGGCTTCGACAGCCTGGTCACCGCGGTCCTCACGCTGTTCGGCACGGCGGTGCTGCTGCTGGTGCTGGACGTGCACCTCGGCCTGGTGGCGCTGCTGCCGCTGCCCGTTCTGCTGCTGGTCACCCGCTGGTTCCGCCGCCAGTCGGCGATCGTGTACCGGCGCACGCGCGAGACCGTCGCGCTGGTGATCGTCCACTTCGTGGAGTCGATGACCGGCATCCGGGCGGTGCAGGCCTTCCGCCGCGAGCCGCGCAACCAGGAGATCTTCACCCGGCTCAACGACGACTACCGCGGCGCGAACGCCCGCAGCATGCAGCTCGTCGCGCTGTTCACGCCGGGCATCAAGCTGATCGGCAACCTCACCGTGGGCGGCGTGCTGCTCTACGGCGGGTGGCTGGCGCTGCACGGCGAGGTCACGGTCGGCGTGCTGGCGGCGTTCCTGCTGTACCTGCGGCAGTTCTACGAGCCGATGCAGGAGATCAGCCAGTTCTACAACACGCTCCAGTCGGCGGGCGCGGCGCTGGAGAAGCTGTCGGGCGTGCTGGAGGAGGAGCCGTCGGTCCCGGAGCCGCGCGAGCCCGAGCCGCTGGCCGAGCCGCGCGGCGAGGTGCGCTTCGAGCGGGTCAGGTTCGCCTACGTCGAGGAGATGCCGATCCTGCCGGGGCTCGACCTGACCATCCCGGCGGGCCAGAGTGTGGCGCTGGTCGGCGCGACCGGCGCGGGCAAGACGACGCTGGCCAAGCTGATCTCGCGCTTCTACGACCCGACGGGCGGGCGGGTGCTGCTCGACGGCGTGGACCTGCGCCGGCTGGACGAGGCCACGCTGCGCTCGGCCGTCGTCATGGTGACGCAGGAGAACTTCCTGTTCAGCGGCACGGTCGCCGACAACATCAGGTTCGGCCGGCCGGAGGCCACCGACCGGCAGGTACGCGAGGCGGCGCGGGCCATCGGCGCCCACGACTTCATCGCGGCGCTGCCCGACGGCTACGACACCGAGGTGGGCAAGCGGGGCGGCCGGATGTCGGCGGGCCAGCGGCAGCTCGTCGCCTTCGCCCGGGCCTTCCTCGCCGACCCGGCGGTGCTGATCCTGGACGAGGCGACCTCCAGCCTGGACGTGCCGAGCGAGCGGCTGGTGCAGCGGGCGCTGCGGACCATCCTGGCCGACCGGACGGCGCTGATCATCGCGCACCGGCTCTCGACGGTCGAGATCGCCGACCGGGTGCTGGTGATGGACCGGGGCGAGATCGTCGAGGACGGCGCGCCGGACCGGCTCATCGCCGCCTCCGGCCGCTTCGCCGGGCTCCACCGGGCCTGGCTGGAGAGCCTGAGCTGAGCCGAACCTGGGCTGGGCTGGAGAGCCTGAGCTGAGCCGGACCCCCACCTCCAGGTGAGAGGGCGCCCGCGCGCCGCGGTGCCGCCCTCGCCTGGCGGCGGGCGCGCCGCCGCCACGGGTTCCGTCAGGAGCGCGGGCGCCGCTTCGAGTCTCCGGCACGCCCGCCGAACGCCGCAAGAAGGGGTTTGTGACACCTGAGGCTAGAGAACGCTCACCGGATGTCACGTTACATGAGCCGGAGTCATGTGCTCGGAGGTCCCGGAGGCGGCGCCCCCGGGACCTGGTGGGTCAGAGGAACCGAAGCCGTTTGGGGACGGGGCTGAGCAGCGGCTTGTCGTCCGGCTTGGCGGGCTCCTGAGACGGGATCAGCTCCGGATGGCGCCTCAGGTAGCCGTCGGGGAACGTGGTGGCCTGCTGGCAGTGGCAGCGGGGGCAGATCATGCCCTCGGTGGGCGGCGGGACGGCCACCCCGTCCTGGAGCCAGACGATCCTGTCGTTGCCGTGACGGTCCTCGCCGTACCTGACGAGGTACTCCTCTTCCCACACGTGCCAGCAGCGGCGGCACTCGAACGGTACTACTCTGCGTACCTCTTCCATGGGTTCACCCCCTAGACCGAGTGTCATCCCGGCGGGGCGTTTCCGGCAAGCCACCATCAATGCCCTCACCAGGCATGATCACGCGGTGAGCACGAACGCGAACGCGCCGGCCACGGCGCACAGCGTGCCGATCCAGGCCAGCAGGGCGTCCACCCGGTTGTCGGTGGGCCGGCCGCCGTGCAGCGCCTCCTGCACCCGCCGGAAGCGTAGGCCGGTGCGCAGCAGCAGCACGCCCCCGCACAGCGCGGCCAGCGCGAACCCGGCCGCGGTCGCCGCCGGCAGGCCATGGCGCAGCGTCAGCCCGGCGGCGGCGATCCCGCCCGTGGACAGCACCACGGCCGTGCGCACCCAGGCCAGCCGGGTGCGCTCGCTCTGCAGCCCGGGGTCCCAGATGTCGTCGTGCGCCGGCCCGGACATGTCAGGCCGCGACCACGATGCAGATCAGCGCGATCACCGCGACCGCGGTCACCCCGACCCCGAACACGACAGCGAGGGCGGGCGGCGGGAGCGGCTCCTGCCGGCGCAGCGCGCGCTGGATGTTGCGCCAGCGCGGGTAGGCCATGCCGGCGGCCAGCGCTGACAGCGTGACCAGGACGACGGCGAGCAGGGTGCGCGCCCACGGCGCGAAGACGCCCTCCGGCACCGCGGCCATGGCCACCCCGCCCGCGCTGAGGGCCAGGGCGGTGCTGAGCCACGTCAGGAACGTGCGCTCGTTGGCGAGCGTGAAACGGGGATCCGGCTCCATACCTGTGAAGCTAGTTCGTCCCTATTTCCCCTAGAGAAGCCGGGGTTGGCGCGGCTCAGCTACAGCCCCGACTCGATCGCGGGCTCCGGGTCAGCCGCAGGCTTCCGCGACCTTCTTCAGGTAGGCGGCCGTGTCGGTGCCGACCTTCTGGACCGCGTCCACCGCGTCGTTGACGTCCTTGACGTCGATGCCCCGCAGCGTGCTCGCGAGGTCGTCGGTGG
This sequence comes from Nonomuraea roseoviolacea subsp. carminata, assembly GCF_024172185.1. Lineage (GTDB taxonomy): Bacteria > Actinomycetota > Actinomycetes > Streptosporangiales > Streptosporangiaceae > Nonomuraea > Nonomuraea roseoviolacea. The sequence goes on along the minus strand of NZ_JAMZEC010000001.1, from coordinate 6,675,168 downwards.
CCTCCTTGAGCGTGGTGTTGGCGGCCTTGTCGGCCACCTCGTTCAGCTTCTTGCCGGCGTCGTCGAGTGCCTTGTCCATCGCCTGGGGGTCGTCCTTGAGCCTGGCGATCTCACTGCCCAGGTCGGCGACGATCTTGGGCGCCTCCAGACATGCCTGGGTCTTGTCGATGGTGTTGTTGACCTCGGCGCAGCCCGCGGCGGTGACGGCGAGGGCGGCGACGGCGGCGAGCGCGGAGATCCGGGTCGTGAAGGGGCGCATATCGGTGACCCTACCCAACGCTCCGCCGCCACGGCTTCCGCGCGGGCGCCGGGGTTCGGAACTCGGCGACCTCCAGGTCGCGCACCTCCAGCCACGGAGGCCCCGCCGCCAGCGAGGGGTGCGGAGGCACCGATATGCGGGTGAAGTTCTAGGATTTCGCCTATGGCAATGTGTGAACATCTTTCGCAGGCGGCGGACCCCGCGCCCCGTACCCCGGAGGGGTGCGAGGAGTGCCTGGCGGCGGGCGGCCGGTGGGTGCACCTGCGCCGCTGCCTCGAGTGCGGGCACATCGGCTGCTGCGACTCCTCGCCGGGCAAGCACGCGACCAAGCACTTCCACCAGGTCGCCCACCCCGTCGTCCAGTCGTACGAGCCGGGCGAGCAGTGGAAGTGGTGCTACGTCGACAACGCCATGGGGTAGCCGCGCCGCCCACGGGCGGCGGCCCCTAGCGGTCCAGGATGGCCTCCTCGAAGTCGAGCTGGGCCATCACCTCGCGCATCACCTCGTCGTCGAGGCTGCGCTCGTCGCGCAGCCGGACGAACACCTCGCGCTCGGCGCGCAGCATGTCGCGGCGCAGGCGGCGGTAGAGCGAGCTCGGCGTCTCCGCGCCGCCCTGCGCCGTGCCGCCGCCCAGGCGCTCCCAGGCGGTGAGCGAGCGCCGCCACGACTTCTCCTTGAGCTGGTCGATGACCTGCTTCTGGATCTCGTCCGGCTCGCCGCCCTCGGCCTCCATGGCCCGGTCGAGCGCCTCCAGGCCGGCGGTGAGCGCCGCCTGCTGGGCACTGGCCTCGGCCAGCAGGTCCTGGTAGCGCTCCTCCTCGCTCGACACGCGCAGCCGCCGGATCAGCGCGGGGAACGACAGCCCCTGCACCAGCAGCGTGCCGATCACGGTGGTGAACGTCAGGAACAGCAGCATCGGCCGGCCCGGCACGTCGTCCGGGATGGCGAACGCGGCGGCCAGCGACACCACGCCCCGCATGCCGGCCCAGCTCACGATCACCACCTGCGCGGGCGCGGGTCTGTCGTCGCCGCGCCGCAGCAGCCTCGGCACGTACGCCGCGGGGAACATCCAGGCGAAGCGCACCAGCACCGTCACCAGGAACACCACACCCGCGTACAGCGCCAGCTCCGCCGCGCCGTAACCGCCGACGCCCCGCACGACCGTCACGAGCTGGAGGCCGATCAGCGCGAACACGATCGTCTCCAGGAAGAAGTCGGTCACCTTCCACACCGACGCCGACACCAGCCGCGTGCCGAACCCGCGCAGGTGCATCTGGTTGCCCAGGTAGAGGCCGACGATGACCACGGAGATCACGCCCGAGGCGTGGACCGACTCGGCCGCGAGGTAGGCGGCGAACGGGATGAGCAGCATGAGCGTGTTCTCGACCAGCGAGTCGCGGGTGTGCCGGAACACCCAGGCGAACGCCAGCGCCAGCGCCAGGCCGATGCCCACGCCGGCCGCCGCCGCGTACACGAACTCGCCGGCCGCCATCGCGAGGTCCACCGTGGCGCCCGTGGCCGCCCCGATGGCGACCCGGTAGGCGGTCAGGGCCGTCGCGTCGTTGAACAGGCTCTCGCCGACGAGGATCGTCAGCGTCCGGCGCTGCAGGCCCAGCCGCCGGCCCACGGCGATCGCCGCCACCGCGTCGGGCGGCGCGACGATCGCGCCCAGCGCGAACGCCGCCGCCAGCGGCAGCTCGGGCAGCAGCAGGTGGACGGCCATGCCGACGGCGGCCGTGGTCACCAGCACCAGGCCCACCGACAGCAGCGCCACCGGCCGCCACACGTCGCGCAGCCGCAGGTAGGAGCTGTCGAGCGCGGCCGAGTAGAGCAGCGGCGGCAGGAACACGAACAGCACCAGCTCGGGGTCGAGCGGGATGGCCGGGACCACCGGCGAGACGATCAGCCCGGCCGCCACGAGCAGCAGCGGCGCGGGCCAGCCCCTGCGGCGGGCCACCGCCGCCACGGCCACGGCGCCGCCGGCGACGAGGAGCAGCTGGAGTCCCGTGGTCGCGTTCACCGGGCGCGCCCAGGGGAGGTCACGGGACGATGGGACACTTCGGGCCCTCCTCGGCGACGGGTGGGACGCGGCCCCCGCTCAGTGCGGGGGCATGACCGCCCCCACCGCCGGGACGGCCTCCCCGCCGGGGAACGCGCCGCCTCCATCATGCCGTGCCCGGCCGCGACGGGGTCACGTGCCTCCCGCGCGAGGGCGCCGGGTCACCAGGCGCGGCGGTCGTCCCGGTCGTCGTACTGCTGGTCCGGGCGCAGCCGCTCGCCCGTGGAGAACATGGGGTCACCGACGTACGGGCGCGAGAGCGGGTCGTCGTGCCGGTACGCCTGGCCCGGCTCCGGCGTGCCGAGCGCGAGCAGCGGGTCCACCGGGTTGGCGGGCGGCGGGTAGGCCGGGTAGTCCTGGCCGGAGTAGTCGCGGGCCGGGGAGGGCTGGTCGAAGGAGGCGTGCCCGTCGCGGACCCGGTAGGAGTCGCCGCTCTGGTACGGCTCCTGCTGCGGGTACGGCTCCGGGTCGGAGCGGCGGGCGGCGGCCCGCTGCGGCATGGAGCGGCGGCGCCCGGCGCCGGGGATGCCGTGCATCGGCGTGCCGAGACCGGCGGCCCCGAGGTCGGCCGCGGGCTCGGCGGCGCGCGCCTGCTGCTGGTAGCCGAGGTCGTCGGGGGCGTGGCGGTCCCGGCCGTGCCGGTCCTGCCCCCGCCCGTCCAGTCCCCGCCCGCCGAACGGGTCGGACGCCTGCGAGGGGAAGCCGAGCGGGTCGGTGGAGTGGGGCGGCGCCTGGCGCTCGCGGGGAAGCTGGTAGCGCGGCTCACCGGCGACCGGGTGCGGGCCGGAGAAGGGGTCGGGGTCGAGGGTGTACTGCGGGCCGCTCGGGGTGTCGTCCACGTACTGGGGGCCGGTGAACGGCTCCTGGCGCTGCGGGTCGGCGTACTGCCGGCCGGAGGGGGAGCGGCCGGCCGACGGGTCGGCGTACTGGGGGCCGCTGAAGGGCGGCCGCTCGCCGTACTGGCCGGCGGAGGTGTCGGCGTACGGGTCGGCGTACTGGCCCGCCGGGGAGTCGGCGTACTGACCGGAGTCGGCGTAGTGACCGGCCGAGGAGTCGGCGTAGGCGTCGCGCCGGCCGGCCGAGGTGTCCGCGTAGGGGTCGCCGTACTGGCCCGCCGAGGTGTCGGCGTACGGGGAGGAGTCGCCGTACTGGCCGGCGGAGGAGTCGGCGTAGGGGTCGCGCTGGGCGGGCGGCTCGCTGTAGGAGGCCACCAGCTTGTCCTGGCGCGGCGGGGTGCCGCGCGCGACCAGCACGTCGGTGGGCGACAGGGTGGCCGTGGGGCGTTCCTCGGGCTGCTGCGGGACCGGCGGCGGCGTGAGGTTCTGGGGCCGCTGGTACTGGCCGGTGCCGGGGATCACCTCGGTGCCCGGGTCCTGCTGGGCGGGCGCGGCGGGCTGCTCGCCGGCGGCCTCCGCGAAGCCGTCGTCGAGGGTGTCGAGGAGGCGTCCGACGTCGTCCATCGGCATGCGGAAGCTGGCGGTGCACATCTCTCCCCGCCAGAGGCTGAGAACGAGGGTGCCCTCGTGCCAGGTGACCCGGAGACACCGCTCCTGCCCCCGGGCATCGAAGAACACTTCGCCGAACGACGGCAACGGGACAACTTCCGACATAGGGGACATCCTGCGATAACCAGCCCTTATTCGTCCACTCAACCCCGGATAACTCTACTTAACCGGATTTACCGGATTTACCATCCCCATCCTGGACCCATCTGGTCACACTAGGAAGACCAGTTGGAGTCCCGGTCGTTCAGTGTGCCATGAGGGCCGCCGGGTGTGTCCCGCGAACGCCGGGATGCGCATGGCCGATCACACCGCGTTCGGCGCCGTGGACCCGCGAATGCGGGTAGCGTTTACTGCCGTGCCGGACTCCCATCTCCCTGCAGTGGACGAACTGCTCAGCATCGCGGTCAACGCTCTCGGAGGGAGCGAGCGGCAGGGCCAGATCACCATGGTCAACGCCGTCCAGCGGGCCATCGACCGCAAGGAGCACCTCGCGGTCCAGGCCGGCACGGGCACCGGCAAGTCGCTGGCCTACCTGGTCCCGTCCATCCGGCACGCCATGGACACCGACAAGCCCGTGGTGATCTCCACGGCGACCATCGCGCTCCAGCGCCAGCTCGTCGACCGAGACCTGCCGCGCCTGTCCGAGGCGCTGGCCAAGGAGCTGCCGCACGAGCCGACGTTCGCCATCCTCAAGGGCCGGCGCAACTACCTGTGCCGCTACAAGGCCACCGCCGGCTGGCCCGAGGAGGACGAGCAGGACCAGCTCTTCGACCCCCGCGAGGTCAGCGCCACGGGACGCATGGTCCAGCGCATCCAGGAGTGGGCCGAGGAGACCGAGACCGGCGACCGCGACGAGCTGGTCCCCGGCGTCAGCGAGCAGGCGTGGCGGCAGTTCTCCGTCAGCGCGCAGGAGTGCCTGGGCGCCAGCCGCTGCCCCAGCGGCGCCGAGTGCTTCGCCGAGATGGCCCGCGCCCGCGCCGGCGAGGTGGACGTCGTCGTCACCAACCACGCGCTGCTGGCCATCGACGCCATGGGCGAGCTGCCGGTGCTGCCCGAGCACGACACGGTCGTGGTCGACGAGGCCCACGAGCTGGTCGACCGGGTGACGTCCGTGGTGACCGGGGAGCTGTCGGAGACGTCGGTCATGCTGGCCGTACGACGGGTGGGGCGGCTCATCGAGCAGCCGATCGCCGACCAGCTCATGGAGGCCGGCGAGGACCTCAAGGCGCTGCTGGCCGCCGCGCCGGCGGGCCGCGTCGACGAGCTGCCGCAGGTGCTCGGGATGACGCTGGCGCTGGTGCGCGACGCCGCGGCGCGCTGCGTCACCGCGCTCGGGCCGCGCGGCGCCGACAAGGACGACCCTGACCGCGCCGGTCAGCGCAAGGCCGCCTTCACGGCGCTGGACGAGGTGCACGACACGGCCGTGCGCATGCTGGAGGCCTACGGCCACGCCACGGAGGCCGACCGGGCCGAGGTGGTCTGGCTCGACGCGGGCAGCGACCGGCGCCCGCCCACGCTGCGCGTCGCGCCGCTGGGCGTGGCCGGCATGCTGCGCGAGCGGCTGTTCGGCGACCGTACGGTGGTGCTCACCTCGGCCACGCTCGCCCTGGGCGGCACCTTCGACGGTATGGCCCGCCAGTGGGGCCTGACCGGCCCGAGCGCCACCGGCCCCGGCGTCGTCGGGTCCGGCACCAACGGCTCCGACGGCGACTCCGGCGCCGAGCCCGCCCAGGCCGCCAAGGCCGGCGAGTGGCAGGGCATCGACGTGGGCTCGCCGTTCGACCACCAGCGCGCGGGCATCCTGTACGTCGCCAAGCACCTCCCCCAGCCCGGCCGCGACGGGCTCCCCCAGGCGTACCTCGACGAGATCACCGAGCTGATCGAGGCGGCCGGCGGGCGCGCGCTGGGCCTGTTCTCCTCGATGCGGGCCGCCAAGGCCGCGACCGAGGCGCTGCGCGACCGGCTGGACGTGCCGCTGCTGTGCCAGGGCGACGACTCGACGATGCTGCTGGTCAAGCAGTTCGCCGAGGACGAGCCGACCTGCCTGTTCGGCACGCTGTCGCTGTGGCAGGGCGTGGACGTGCCGGGGCCGTCGCTCCGGCTGGTGATCATCGACCGGGTGCCGTTCCCGCGCCCGGACGACCCGCTGACCTCCGCCCGGCAGCGCCACGTGGCGGCCAAGGGCGGCAACGGGTTCATGTCGGTCGCCGCCACCCACGCCGCGCTCCTGCTCGCCCAGGGCACGGGGCGGCTGCTGCGCTCGCAGCACGACAAGGGCGTCATCGCGGTGCTCGACCCCCGGCTGGCGACGGCCCGCTACAGCGGGTTCCTGCTGGGGTCGCTGCCGCCGTTCTGGCGCACCACCGACCCGGCCGTCCCCCGGGCCGCCCTCAAGCGCCTGGCCACCGAGCCGTCCTGACGACGTCCCTCCCCGCTGTCGCCGGGCACGGAAGATCCTGAGGCGCCTCCGTACGCGCAGGCGTCACCCGCCCGGGCACCGCACTCGCGGGCCTCACCCGCCCGGGCGCCGTACTGGCGAGCCTCACCCGCCCGGGCGGCCGCATTCGCGGGCCAGACCTGCCCGGCGCCGTACTCGCGGCCAGGAAAACCTCGGGCCCGTGCGGCGGCCCGGCTCGGCAGGTCAGGGAAACGCTCAGAAGGACGTCAGGGGACGTCAGAAAACCCTCAGGAGGACGTCGGGGGACGTAGGGGAACGTCCTGGAACCTCGGAAGACGTCAGAGGACGTCGTCAGAGGCCCAAGGAGCGAGCTCGGGGCGCTTGGGGTCGAGGCCGTCGCCCGAGGAGGTGCCGCGCAGGCGGCGCCCCACCCACGGCACCAGGTACTCGCGCACCCACTGCGCGTCCTCGCGCCGCCGCACCCGGGGGTCGGTGGTGCGCTCCGGCCACACCTTGCGCCAGTCGTCGAACGGCACGCCCAGCACGTCCAGCACGCGGGCCGCGACCAGCCGGTGGCCGTCCTCGTTCATGTGCAGCCGGTCCTCGCTCCACGCCCGCCAGTCGCGCAGCCCCTGCATCGACCACTGGTCGACCAGCTTGGCCCCGTACAGGTCGGCGATCGAGCGGATGTGCAGGTAGAAGATCGCGAAGCGGCCGCGCAGGCGCCGCATCAGCGGCGTGTCGCGCGGATCGACGCCCGTGAACAGCAGCACGTCGGCCCCGCACGCCCGCAGGTCGCGCACGGCCCGGGCGAGGGTCTTGGCCATGACGTCGGGGTCGCTGCCCGGCCGCAGCAGGTCGTTGCCCCCGGCGCACAGGCTCACCAGGTCTGGCGCCATCTCGACGGCGAGCGGCACCTGCTCCTCGACGATCTGGTCGAGGAGCTTGCCACGCACCGCGAGGTTGGCGTAGCGGAAGGAGGGGTCGTCCTCGGCCAGGCGCTCGGCGACCCGGTCGGCCCAGCCGCGGAAGCGGCCGCCGGGGCCGGGGTCGTTGAGCCCTTCGGTGAAGCTGTCGCCGAGCGCGACGAAAGAACCGTAATGTCTCATGACGGTGTCAGCGGGAGATCTCCTGGTAGGCGGCTTCGAGCAGTTCCTCCGACGGGTCCTCCAGGCGGCCCGGCCTGGCCAGCCCGTCGAGGACCACGAAGCGCTGCTTGGCGCCGCGGTTCTTCTTGTCCAGCCGCATGTGGTCGCGCAGGCGCGGCCAGGCGTCGGCGCGGTAGCCGGTGGGCAGGCCGACGGCGGTGAGGATGGACCGGGTGCGCTCGACCAGGTCGGCGCCGACGCGGCCGTCGAGGCGGGACAGCTCGGCCGCGTAGACCATGCCGATGGCGACGGCCTCGCCGTGGCGCATCTGGTAGTGCTCGGCGCGTTCGATGGCGTGGCCGAGGGTGTGGCCGTAGTTGAGGATCTCGCGCAGCCCGGCCTCGCGCAGGTCGGCGCCCACGACGTCGGCCTTGACCCGGACCTTGCGTTCGATCAGCTCGCGCGTGTGGCGGCCCTCGGGGCTGGCGGCGCCGGCCGGGTCCTGCTCGACGAGATCGAGGATGACCGGGTCGGCGATGAACCCGCCCTTGATGACCTCCGCCAGGCCCGCGACGTAGTCGGCGCGCGGCATGCTGGCCAGCGTCGTCAGGTCGCACAGCACGCCGGCGGGAGGCAGGAACGTGCCGACGAGGTTCTTGCCCTCGGGCGTGTCGATGCCGTTCTTGCCGCCGACGGCGGCGTCGACCATGGCCAGCAGCGTCGTCGGCACCAGCACCACCTGGACGCCGCGCAGCCACGTGGCCGCCACGAACCCCGCCAGGTCGGTCGTGGCCCCGCCGCCGACGCCCACCACCGCGTCGGAACGGGTCACGCCGTAGCGGCCGAACGCCGACCACAACTGCGCCGCGACCTCGACGGTCTTGGCCTGCTCACCGTCGGGCACGGGCAGCGCGACCACGTCGTACCCGGCGTCGGACAGCGACGCGCACACCGGGCGGGCGATCTCCGGCAGCCCGGCCGGGTGGACCACGGCGACCGTGCGCACCCCCGGCTTGAGCAGCGCCGGCAGCTCGCCCAGCACGCCCGTGCCGACCACCACGTCGTACGGGCTGTCGCCGCGCACGGTGATCCTGGTCGCGGTCATGACGCCAGTCCCTTCACGATCTCGTCGGCCAGCTCCGCGGGAGCGCGCTGGTCGGTGACGACGGTCAGGACGGCGAGCCGCTCGTAGATCGGCCGCCGCTCCTCCATGAGCTTCTTGAGCCGGCTGCGCGGGTTGAGCACGAGCAGCGGCCGGGCCGCGGCGAGACCGACCCGCTGCACCGCGTCGGCCAGCCCCACCTGGAGGTAGACGACGGGCTGACCGGCCAGCAGCGCCTGCGTGCCCTCGTCGAGCACGGCGCCGCCGCCGAGCGACAGCACGCCGTCGTGCTCGGCCAGGGCCCGGCGCACGGCCTCGCGCTCCAGCTCGCGGAAGCGCTCCTCGCCGTCCTCGACGAAGATGTCGGAGACGGGCTTGCCGGCGACGGCCTCCACGTCGGCGTCGGTGTCGCGGAAGGCGACGCCGTACCGCTCGGCGAGCAGCCGGCCGAGGGTGGTCTTGCCGGACCCGGGCGGCCCGATCAGCACGGCTCTGGTCACTTGATCACCATGGAGGAGAGGTAGCCGGACAGGTTGCGGGCGACTTCCTCGACGGAGTCGCCGCCGAACTTCTCGAGCGCGGCGTCGGCCAGCACGAGCGCGACCATCGCCTCGGCCACGATGCCCGCGGCCGGCACGGCGCACACGTCGGAGCGCTCGTGGTGGGCCTTGGCGGCCTCGCCGGTCCTGACGTCGATCGTGGCCAGCGCCCGCGGGACCGTCGAGATGGGCTTCATGGCGGCGCTGACCCGCAGGATCTCGCCGTTGGTCATGCCGCCCTCGATGCCGCCCGCGCGGTTGGTGACGCGCTTGACGCCGTTCTCGGTGGTGTACTCGATCTCGTCGTGGGCGCGGGAGCCGGGCCGGCGGGCGGTCTCGAACCCGTCGCCGACGGCCACGCCCTTGATCGCCTGGATGCCCATGAGCGCCCCGGCCAGCCGGGAGTCGAGGCGGCGGTCCCAGTGGGTGTAGCTGCCGAGGCCCGGCGGCAGGCCGTAGGCGAGCACCTCGACGACGCCGCCGAGCGTGTCGCCGTCCTTGTGCGCCTGGTCGATGACGGTGACCATGGCGGCGCTGCCCTCGGGGTCGGCGCACCTGACCGGGTCGTCGTCGATCCGGGCCAGATCACCCGGGCCGGGCAGGGTCTCGGCCGGTGTCCTGGCGCCGCCGATCTCGGTGACGTGGCTGACGATGTCGACGCCGAGCGCCTGCTTGAGGAAGCGCCGGGCCACCTCGCCGAGCGCCACCCGGGCCGCCGTCTCGCGGGCGCTGGCCCGGTCGAGGACCTGTCGCGCGTCGTCGAACCCGTACTTCTGCATGCCGGCCAGGTCGGCGTGGCCGGGCCGGGGCCGCGAGCGCGGCGCGTTGCGCGCCAGCCCCTCCAGCTCGGCCGGGTCGACCGGGTCGGCGGCCATGACCTTCTCCCACTTGGGCCACTCGGTGTTGCCGACGCGCACGGCGACCGGGCTGCCCATGGTGCGGCCGTGGCGGACGCCGCCGACGATCGTCACCTGGTCCTGCTCGAACTTCATCCGGGCGCCGCGGCCGTAGCCGAGACGGCGGCGGCGCAGCGCCTCGTCGATGGCGGCCGTGGTCACCTCGACCCCGGCCGGCAGGCCCTCCATGATGGCAACGAGCTCCGGCCCGTGGGACTCTCCGGCGGTCAACCAGCGCAACATGCGTACAAGTCTTCCATGTCCCGGCCGGTGGGATGGCCGAACGTTCATCAGGCGAGACACACGGCGGCCAGAGCCCCGAGCAGCATGAAGGGCCCGAGCGGGAACTCGGTGTCGCGGCTCGCCCGCCGCGTCAGGAGCAGCGCGAGGGCGTACAGGGCGGCGAGGAGCTGCCCGGCGACGGCGGCCACGACCCACGCCTCCCAGCCGCGCGCGGCGGCGGCCATGCCGACGAGCCCGGCCAGCTTGACGTCGCCGAACCCCATGGCGGCGGGCCTGACCAGCCACAGCGCGCCGTAGACGGCCGTCAGCGCCGCCGCGCCCAGCAGGGCGCGCGGCAGCTCGCCGGTGGGGATCAGGCTGAGCGCCAGCAGCGGGTACGAGGGCAGGGTGACGGCGTCAGGGAGCCGCGAGGTACGCCAGTCGATCACGGCGAGAGTGGTGCCGGCCAGGGCGAGGTAGAGGTAGGGCAGCCCGGCGCGCCAGGTGACCAGGGCGGCGACGGCGGCGGTGACGACCTCCAGGTACGGCGGCCAGGCGGGGAGGGGCGTGGTGCGCAGGGCCCGAGCGAAGGCGTTTCTGGCTTCGGCGCGGGTGTCCGGGGGTGTGGTCTGGGCGACCGGAGGTGTGGCGTAGGTGTCCGGAGGCGCGGCGTGGGCGTCAGGAGGCGCGGCGTGGGCGTCGGAGGGCGCGTCGGAGGCGTCGGAGGGCGCGTCGGGGGCGGGGCCGAAGCCGCTCGCCAGGGCGCGGACGTAGGGGCCGGCGATGAGGCCGGCCAGCGCCGCCAGTGCCACCACTCCCGCCACAGGGCGACCCTAGTGCGACGCGCCCGCTCCGCGCGGCCTTCTTCACGCACCCGTCCCCCGCCGGTCACCAGGCACAGACCGGGGCGTCAGGTGGCTTTGCGGGAGAACCAGCGGCGGCGCCGGGGCGCCGGATCGGGCCGCATGCGGGCGACCGTGACCCCCGGAACCTGATCCAGGGTCCCCGAGGCGACCGCGGCCAGCGCCTCCAGCACCTCACCCTCGATCACGAACGGCACCGGCCCCGCCACGTCCACCACCACGGCCGCCGCCCGCTCATGGGCCGCCGCCTGGCAGACCTGCGGGGTGGTCGCCTGCACGGGCCGGGCGTCCGGACGCCACCGCGTCAGCGCCTCCGTGCCCGTGAACGCCAGCACCGCCTCCCTGCCGTCCTTTCCGACGAGCTTGGGCAGCGCCATCTCGCTCTCCTTCTCCTGGCGCAGCCCGTGCTCGCCCACCTCGGACTCGGTCAGCAGGGCCACGACGGGCACGAGGAGCCGGGCCCCGGTCAGGGCGGCCAGCACGTCGCCAGGACCGGCCGTGCCCTGCTGGTAGGAGGCGAGGGCAGCGGCCAGGGCGGGCGCGGCGCTGCCGTCGTCGTCCGGGTCGAGAGGTTGCGGGATGCTCGGCACAGCTCCCGACACTACCGCCGCCCTCCCCCGCCTCCGGAACACGCCCGCGCTCCTGCTCACGGCCCGACACGCCGGACCTCCTGAGGACACCCCTCTCCCCGAATCCGCCGCTCTCGTCGACATCGCGGTGGTGTGCGGGTGTCGGCCTCATGGACCGTAGGCGCCGCCCGGTAGGCTGGACTCTCTTGATCTTGGAGGTGGCCGTGCGGTTCGAGCATGCGGACACGATCTGGCGCGACTTCCCGGAGTTGGCTCCGGCGGTGCTGTACGCGGAGGGCATCCGGCCGGACGTCTCCGTGGACGCCCGGGTGGCGGAGTTCTCCGCGACGGCCGCCAGGCGGCTGGAGGGTTCGCCGGAGGGAGAGCTGCCGGAGATCCAGGCGTGGCGGCGGGCGTTCGGGCGGATGGGCCTCAAGCCGACGCAGTACCGCTGCGCCTCGGAGTCGCTGCTGCGGCGTCTGCGCAAGGAGGGATCGCTGCCGCGCATCCACCCGCTGATCGACCTGTGCAACGCGGTGTCGGTGGCGTACGCGATCCCGGTGGCGGTCTTCGACGTCGAGCACGTCACGGACTTCCTGGAGGTACGGCACGCCGGGGGCGACGAGACGTACCTGACCTTCTCCGGCGAGACCGAGCATCCGGCGCCCGGTGAGGTGATCTTCGCCGACGGCGCCGGCCGCGCCCACGCCCGGCGCTGGACGAACCGGCAGAGCGGCCTGTCAGCCGTGCGCGACTCGACCCGTTCCGTGCTCGTGGTCGCGGAGGCCCTGCACGAGACGGCGGCGAGCGACGTGGCGCGGCTCGTGGAGACTCTCGCGGGCGAGCTGGACGCCGTCTGGGGTGCCGCCTCGAAGACGGCCGTGCTGACGCCGTCCGCTCGTCGCTTCACCTTCTGAAGGGCCCAGTACAGCCGTGATGGATGTCGAGGAGTTCTGGGCCCTGATGGACGAGGCGTGCGCCGAGGTCGACGCGCTGGACCTGGACTTCGACGATCGGCGCGACGCGATCGGGCGCGCGTGCGAGGAGCGGCTTGTGAGCCGCACGCCTGCCGAGATCGTCCAGTTCTCCCTGCGCCAGTGGCAGCTGCGCGACCATGCTTACCGGTACGAACTGTGGGCGGCGGCGTTCCTCATCGAAGGCTGGTGGTCCGACGACGGGTTCATGGACTTCCGCGAGGGCCTCATCTCGCTCGGCCGGCACTGGTACGAGCGCGCGCTCGCCGATCCGGACTCTCTCGCCGACCATCCGGCGGTGCGGGACGGCGGGGACGTGCTCATCGGGAACGAGGACTTCAACCGGGTGGCCCACCGGGCCTACCGACGTCTCACCGGTGAACCGGACGGGCTCGACGAGGCGCTGGCGGCTTCCCCGGAAGCCCGCCCGCTGCGGGCCATGACCGAGCCGGCCGGGGTGCGGTGGGACGTCGCCGACGGCGATGAGATGCGTCGCCGCCTGCCACGCCTCGCCGGGATCTTCCTGGACTGATACTCCAGCGGTGGCCCGCCCCTGACGCCCGCGCGGGCAGGGCGCCGGGACGGGCACGAGGCTGGGGCGGTCACGGGCGCCGGGCCGGTCAGTGGGTGGTGATGGCGGCGACCGGGCCGCCGCCCGAGGGGCCCTGGTGGACGGCGGCCACCGACACGAACACCGCCGGGTCGCCCGTCACCGAGGCCGCCACCCCGCCCACGGCCGCCTTGATCTGCCGGTGCCAGTGGACGTCGGAGTCGTCCAGCATGATGTTGCGCCGCCCCCGCACCCGGCCCGAGGGGTCGGCCTCGCACTTCATGAAGACGTTGACCAGCCGGTCGCCCAGGTCGGAGGGGTGCGGGCGGTCGGGCAGCTCCAGCCCGGAGTCGCGGATGGCCGCCCAGATGCCGTCGGCGTCCAGGGCGTCCCTCATCACGCTGTGACCGATCCGGTAGCGGCCACCGATCCCCCGGACGTTGCCGACCAGGACGATCTGCGCCCGGTCGAGCTCGACCCCCGAGGAGCAGGACGCGACCGACGAGTACAGGGACAGGTCCTTGTGGATCTGGTCGGCCCGGGGCGGCTCTATCTCGCCGAGGGCGACGGCGATGCCGAGGGCGGTGGTGGAGTTGGACAGGTCCATGGAGGGGCCGGTCTCCTCGATGGCCGTGTCCTGCCCGCGGCTCCTGGCCTCGGTGATGGTGGCCAGGGTGAGCAGCGGGGTCTTGGTCTGGACGTAGTGGACGTCGCGCGGGTCGTCGATCCCGGCGATCTTCATGGCCTCGCGGACGCCCGCCGCGACCTTCTCCACCATGGCGGGCCGGCCGATGTCCTCCGGCAGGATGACGTCGCTCATGGCCACGCCGACCGACACGCGCGGCTCGTCCGTCGGCACGGCCCCGGCCGGGTCGAGGGTGGCGAAGACCGTGGCGTGCGGGCTGAGGATGCCGTCGGTGCCGCCGGACCACACCAGGGGCACCGTCTCGGGCGCGGGATGGCCCTTGGCGGCCAGCACCTCACGGAACGCGCGGTCGGCCAGGATGCGGGTGTAGTCGTTGACCCCGCCGTTGCCCTCGGTCTTGCCGATGACGGCCAGCACGCGGTGCGCCTCGATGACGCCGTCGTCGATGAGCCGGGCCAGGCCGGAGGCGTCGGTCACGCTCTCGATCGGCACCTTGCGCACTTCGATCGGATCCGGCATCGGTCCGCCCTTTCTCCACGCCTGCCCGGGTCGGTTCCCCGGGCGAGATACCCGGCCGTCCGGCGGGCGCGTCACAGGCCCGCGCAAACATCAGGCCAAACCCGCCGGCCCGTCCCTGGCGACGCTACTCATTCCGCTGCCGCCCTTTCATGGGCAATGTCTGCCAATGTCGGCTCATATGGGGCAGGGCACGGGGGGCTATAGGGTCTCGGCTGTGATACGCGAAGCGGCCGTCAACGGGATCAAGCTGACCTTCCGCGAGGAGGGCGACCCCGCCTCCCCCGCCCTGGTGCTGCTGCACGGGCGCACCGCCGACCACAACGACTGGAACGGCATCACCCAGCACTTCGCCGCCCGCCACCACGTCATCGCCCCCGACCTGCGCGGCCACGGCGCCAGCGAGCACCCCGGCTCGTACGCCGTCGCCGACATGGCCGACGACGTCGCCGGGCTGCTGCGCCACCTCGGCGTCGACCGGGCCGTGGTCGTGGGCCACTCGCTGGGCGGCGTGGTCGCCTACCTGCTGGCCATGCGCCATCCCGGCCTGGTCGGGCGGCTGGTGCTGGAGGACCCGCCGCAGCCGTACCCGCTGGAGGGCCGCCCGCCTCTCGTGGAGGACGACTCGACGGGCTTCGACTGGCGGATGATGCACCAGACCGAGCCCCAGCTCGCCGACCCCGACCCGGCCTGGCGCGACGGGCTGCGGCAGATCACGGCGCCCACGCTGGTGCTGTCGGGCGGGTCGGCGAGCCCGTTCCGGTCGGAACGGCTGGCCGAGCTGATCCCGGGGGCGCGGCTGGTCACGATCGAGGCCGGGCACCTCATCCACGTCTCGGCGCGGCGCGAGTTCCGGCGGGTGGTGGACGAGTTCCTGGCCGGGTGACCGCCCTCTCCCGGTGAAGGTGAACGCGGGTCAGCTCAGGCAGGCGCGGAACACCCGCGTCAACCGGGACACCGTCTCCTCGCGCGTCCCCGGCGAGATCGGGCCGAACAGGTACCGGAACCGCCCGCTCCCCAGGATGATCATCGTCGCGAGCGCGGCCCGCAGCTCGGCCTCCTCCCCGCCGACCCGGGCCAGCAGCGGCTCCAGGAGCGCCGTGCGGACCCGGTCGTGGGCCAGCCCGCGGATCTGCGGACTGGACGCCGAACGTTCCAGCGTGGCCATGACCGGGCTGTCGCCCTCGGCGGCCAGCCGGTCGGCCACGTCCTCGGCCAGCCGCACCGCCAGGTCGTCGCCCTCGTCCAGCACGCCGGGAAAGCGCCCCTGCTGCGCCAGCACCTCGGCGAACAGCTCCCGCTTGGACCCGAAATACCGGTTGATGAGGGCGATGTTGGCGTTCGCCGCGGCGCCGAGCATGCGCATCGTCACCTCGTCGTACCCGTGCTCGGCGAACAGCCGGCAGGCCGCGTCGAGGATGCGCCGGCGCGTGCCCTCCCGGCTCCTCGGTTCCACGCCTCGACTTGGTTCCACGCCTCGACGATAAGGCGCTCCCGTCGTCCGCCGGACCGGCGGCGGACGACGGCCACCGAGTCCGAGAGTTACGGATGGGTATCTTCTACGGTACGTGGTGTGACCGTAATGTCATAAAGATCCGCCAGGGTGGAGGGGTGGCAACGAGGCTCGGCGATCACATGCGGGAGAGGCTGGCGGCGTTCGGGCTGATGGGGCCCGCGATCGCGCAGTCGGCCGTCGGCGCCGGGCTGGCCTGGACGGCGGCCGTCCACCTGCTCGGCCATCCCCGGCCGTTCTTCGCGCCCATCTCCGTCCTCATCTGCCTCGGCGTCGGCCTGGGACAGCGGCTGCGCCGCGTCATCGAGCTGGTGGTCGGCGTCAGCCTCGGGGTCGGCGTGGGTGACCTGCTCGTCGCCTGGATCGGCACCGGGCCCTGGCAGATCGCCCTGGTCGTCACGCTGGCCATGGGCACGGCGGTGCTGCTCAACGGCGGCGCGCTGTTCGTGGGCCAGGCCGGCTCGTCGGCGGTGCTCGTCGCCACGCTCCTGCCCGGAGCCGGCGGAGGCGGCCTCGACCGCATGCTCGACGCGCTCACCGGAGGACTGATCGCCGTCGCCGCGGTGGCGCTGCTGCCGATCAGCCCGTTCACGCTCGCCGCCAAGCACGCCTCCGCGGTGCTCGACGCGCTGTCCACGGTCCTGGAACGGGCCGCCGACGCCATCGAGCGCCACGACGCCGACCTGGCCGCCGAGGCGCTGGCCGAGGGACGCCGCACCCAGTCGACCATCGAGGACTTCCAGCAGGCGCTGACCACCAGCAAGGAGATCGCCCTGATCTCGCCCCTGCACTGGCACCGCCGCGCCCGGCTCGCCCGCTACCAGAAGGCCGCCGTGCCCATGGACCACGCGCTGCGCAACGCCCGCGTGCTGGCCCGCCGCACCCTGGTGTCGCTGGGCGAGGACAGCCCCCCGCCGGTCTCGCTGGCCGCCTCCCTGCGCGAGGTGTCGGAGGCCGCGCTGCTGCTGCAACTGGAGCTGGCGGCGGGCCGCGACCCCGCGCTGGCCCGGCAGGCCCTCGTCGCGACCGCCGGACGGCAGCGGCCCGAGCGGCTCGGGTTCTCCGCCGACGTCATCCTGGCGCAGGTCCGATCGATCGTGGTGGACCTGATGCTGGCCACCGGCGCCGACCACGAGGCCGCCGGCGCCGCCCTGCCCCCGGTGGAGCCCCCCGACCGGCAGGACGCCGCCCATGAGAGCCGGCCGGCGCCCGGCCGCGAGGAGCGTCCCCGGGGCTGAGCGGGCTCAGCCCGACAGGCGCTTGAGCCGGGCGACCGCCTCGTCGATGACCTCTTCCTTCTTGCAGAACGCGAACCGCACGAAGTGCCGGCCCCGTTCCGGATGGTCGTAGAACACCTGCGTCGGGATCGCCACCACACCCGCCAGCTCCGGCAGCCGGCGCGTCAGCTCCAGCCCGTCGGTGAAGCCCAGCGGCCGGATGTCGGTCTGCACGAAGTACGTGCCCGCGGGGCGCAGCACCGCGAACCCGGCCGCCGCCAGCCCCTCCATCAGCCGGTCGCGCTTGTCCTGCAGCCCGCCGCGCAGCTCCGCCACCCACGCCGACTCGTGCCGCAGGCCGTGGGCCACCGCGAGCTGCCACGGCGCGCTCGCCGTGAACGTCAGGAACTGCTTGACGGTCGAGACCGCTCGCACCAGCTCGGCGGGCGCGCACACCCAGCCCGTCTTCCAGCCCGTGACGGAGAACGTCTTGCCCGCCGAGGAGATCATCACCGTGCGCTCGCGCATGCCGGGCAGCGTGGCCAGCGGCACGTGCTCCACCCCGTCGAACGTCAGGTGCTCGTACACCTCGTCGGTGATCGCGACCAGCCCGCGCTCCCGGCACAGCTCCGCGATGACCGTCAGCTCCTCGCGCGTGAACACGGTGCCCGTCGGGTTGTGCGGCGAGTTGACCAGGATCGCGCGGGTCCGCGGGGTGACGGCGGCGCGCAGCTCGTCCGGGTCGAAGGTGAAGCGGCCCTCGACGGGGCGCAGCGTCACGGCCGACAGCCGCGCCTGGGCCAGCGCGATCGAGGCGGCGTAGGAGTCGTAGTACGGCTCGAACGCGATCACCTCGTCGCCCGGCTCGCACAGCGCCAGGATCGCCGCCGCGATCGCCTCGGTCGCGCCGACCGTCACCAGCACCTCGCCGTCGGCGGCGTAGTCGAGACCGTAACGGGCGGCCCGATGCTCGGAGACGGCCTGCCGCAGCTCCGGCACGCCCGACCCCGGAGGGTACTGGTTGGCGCCGGACCTGATCGCCCGTACCGCCTCCTCCAGCATCGCCGCCGGCCCGTCGGTGTCCGGGAATCCCTGCCCCAGGTTGATCGAGCCGGTGCGCAGCGCCAGCGCGCTCATCTCGGCGAAGATCGTCGTCCCGAACGCGCGCATCCGCGAGACCAGTGGTTCCGTCACGTGACCACCATAGTCCGCGAGCTCCCGCCCGAGCCGATCGCGCGCGGCCCCCGCGTGAACCGATCGCGCCGGGCCCGGCCCGAACTGATTGCGCCGGGCCCCGCGCGGGCGGCGCCGGCTGCTCTAGTCTCGACGTCGTGATCACCCGGGTCCTGCTCGCCCTCGCCCTGACCGTCACGCCCCCGACGCCCCCCACGCCCGCGCCGACCCCCACCCTCCCGCCCGGCACCAGCGCCGCGCTGGAGGCCGGGCCGTGCCCGGTCGCCGTGCCGCCGGGCACCACGTGCGGGTCCCTCGTGGTGCCGCAGCGCCGCGACGCGCCCGGCCGCACGATCAAGGTGGGGTACGCCGTCCACCGCTCCACCGCCCCCGCCCGCAGACCCGACCCCGTCGTCTACATGAGCGGCGGCCCCGGCTCGGCGTCGTTGCAGCTCACCGGCTTCCTCAGCCAGATGTTCCCCGACCGCGACGTGGTGACCGTCGAGCAGCGCGGCAGCAGGTACTCCTGGCCGCGGCTCGGCTGCCCCGAACTGGCGCAGGCCGTGCTCGACCGGCTCACCACCGCAGCCGACGACACCGCCGCGGCCGCCGGCAGGTGCCGCGCCCGGCTCGAACAGCAGGGCGTCGACCTGCGCGGCTACACCACCAAGGAGATCGCCGCCGACGTCGTCGCCCTGCGCGCGGCGCTCGGCTACCCCTCCTGGAACCTGTTCGGCGTCAGCTACTCCACCCGCGTCATGGTGGACGCCGCCGCGGCCGACCCCGCAGGCACGCGCTCCGTGCTGCTCGACTCGTTCCTGCCGCAGAGCGTGGCCTGGTACGACGACGCCCGGCGCAACCTCGACGACACCCTCACCCACCTCGGCCTGAAGGACAGCTTCGACGCCGCGGCCAGGCGGCTGGACGCGGCGCCCGCCCGCGTCACCATCGTGGACCCGCTGCGCGGCACCGAGGTCGCGGCCCGCCTCGACGGCGACGACGTGGCGACCGTCATGGCCGAGGCGCTGCACGAGACCGGCGTGGTCGCCGTCTCGGCGCCGCTGGTCGCCGCGCTCGCCGCCGGGCGCCACGAACCGCTGCGGCCCCTCGCCGACGCCGTGGGCGACGGGCTCGTCTCCCACGAACTGGGCCTGTACGAGGCGGTGCAGTGCCAGGACGAGATCCCCGCCAACACCTTCGCCGCCCCGTCCCGGCTGTTCACCGTGGAGATGGACAAGGCCGTCTGCGCCGCCTGGAAACTGCCCGCCGCCAAGCCGTCGGCCGCCACCACCAAGGCCCCCGTCCTCGTGGTGGGCGGCCGGTACGACCCCACCACCCCGCCCCGCACCAGCCGCCCGGCCGCCGAGGCGCTGCCGGACGCCCGCTTCGTCGAGTTCGACGGCACCGGGCACGCGGTGTTCCTGGCCGACGCCTGCGCCCGCCGCCTGATGGCCGCCTTCGTCGAAGCTCCCACGGCCACCACCAACACGTCCGGCGGGAGCGCCCGGACTCCCGCCTCCGCCGCGGGCACCGGCTGCGCGGGGCAGGACAGCGGCGTGCCGCCCCGGCTGGCGGCCGGCGACCTGCACGTGACCGGCGCCCCCTACGCGATCTCCCGCTCCCCCTGGCTTGCCGCCCCGCTCGCCCTGTTCGCGCTCGTCGCGCTCGTCCAGCTCGTCGCGGGCGCGCTGCGCGGCCGGGCCCTCGCCGCGTTCGCCGGCCTGGCCGGGGCCGCCGCCGTCGGCCTGCTCGTCCAGTCCGCGTACGGGCTGATCAGCCGCAACGAGATCGCGCTCGCCGTCGGCCTGCCGTCGGCCGTCACCGCGTACGGCTGGCTCGCGGCCGGCGCCGTGGCGCTCACGCTCGCCGACCTCGCCCTGCGCCGGACCTGGTGGCGGGCCGGAGCGGCCCTCACCGGAGCGGGATTCCTCATATGGTGGTTCGCCTGGTTCCTGTGACATGAGGTGAGTTGTCCTGGCCGCCGTGACCCCCCGCATCCGCGCCCTCGACGCACTCCGCGGCTTCGCGGTGGCCGGGATCATGCTCGTCAACACCTGGCAGCACGCCCCCCACAAGCCGCGCACCGGGATCGACAGCACGATCGAGGCCCTGTTCCAGAGCCGGTTCTATCCGATCTTCTCGCTGCTGTTCGGCATGAGCGTCGTGCTCTTCCTCCGGCGCGCCGGCCGGCTGAGGCTGGTGGCCCGCCTGCTCTGGCTGTTCTGCTTCGGCCTCGCCCAGCACGCCTTCTACGAGGGCGAGGTGCTGACCGACTACGCCTTCTACGGCCTGGCGTTACTGCTGCCCGCCTCGTTCCTGTCCGCCGGGCCTCCCTTTCTGCTGCTCGCCGCGGGGGTGACCGTCTGGGGCGTCTGGGCGGGCGGCGGCGTCCTGCTCATCCCCGGCATGTTCGTGCTCGGCATGGCCCTCATGCAGCTCCGGCCGCCCGCGCGGCTCCTGCCGCCGTTCTTCGCGGTCAGCGCCCTCGCCTCCGCGCTGCTCGTCCTGGCCTGGGCGACCAGCAAGAGCTGGACCACCCCCCGAGACCCCCGCGTCTGGACCGTCTACACCGTCGCCGCGCTCACCGGCGCCGCCGCCCTCTCCACCGGCCTCCTCCTTCTCCTGCGCACCCGCCCCGGCGCGCGCCTGTCCGGCGTGCTGGAGCCGCTCGGCCGGATGGCGCTCACCAACTACCTCACCGGCACCGCCGTCGTCGTCCTCACCGCTCCCCTGGTCCACGCCGACCGCACCCGCTGGTCGGTCGTCGCCGTCGCCGCGCTCACCGTCGCCGCCCAGGCGCTGTTCAGCCGCTGGTGGCTGACCCGCCACCGGTACGGCCCGCTGGAGTGGGCCTGGCGGTGCCTGACCTGGTTCCAACGGGTGCCCAACGGGTTAGAGTCGGGCCGTGACCACCATCGCGCTGTGCCAGATCCCCGTCTCCCCTGACCCGGGAGCCAACCTCAAGCGGGCGCGCGAGGCGCTGGCCCGCGCCGAGGGCGCCGACCTGGCCGTCTTCCCGGAGGCCACGCTCACCCGCTACGGCAGGCGCATCACCGAGCTGGCCGAACCGCTCGACGGGCCGTTCGTCACCGGCCTGGCCGAGGCCGCCCGCGAGCACCGCACCGCCGTGATCGCCGGGGTGTTCGAGCCCGGCGGCGCCGACGGCCGCGTCCACAACACCGCCGTGGCGCTCGACGCCGACGGCCGCCTCACGGCCGCCTACCGCAAGATCCACCTGTTCGACTCCTTCGGCGCCCGCGAGTCCGAACTCGTCGCCCCCGGCTCCGAACCGGTCGTCACCGAGCTGGCCGGGCTGCGCGTCGGCCTGGTCACCTGCTACGACCTGCGCTTCCCCGAGCTGACCAGGGCGCTGGTCGACCGCGGCGCCGATCTGTTCGCCGTCATCGCCGCCTGGGGCTCGGGCCCGCTCAAGGAGGACCACTGGGTCACCCTGGTCCGCGCCCGCGCCCTGGAGAACACCATGTGGACCGTCGCCGTCGGCCAGGCGCCCAACCCCGCCGAGTCGAGCGACGGGTTCGGCGTCGGCCGCAGCATGCTCGTCGACCCGCTCGGCGTCGCCCGCGCCGACCTCGGCACCGCCCCCGGCGTCCAGCTCGTCACCATCGACCCCGAGACCACCGCCGCGGCCCGCGCCACACTCCCCTGCCTCGAACATCGCGTTCTGGGGGTCAACAGATCGTAAAATGAACGGGTGAGCAGAACGCACATGCAGAAGGTGGTCCCGCCGCGTCTGCTCGTCCCCTATCTGTCGGGCAAGCGCACGGTGATCTCCGGGTACGTCTACCGCGTGCAGGACTGCGCGCGGCTGACCACGCCCCGCGACCTCTACCTCGGGCTCGACCTGTCCTTCGACGGGTCCGAGCTCACCGCCGACGTGCCCGAGCTGTACGTGATGCGGTGGCACGCGCGAGACGTCGACACCTACGTCGTCCCGTACGGCCCGCACATGGGCGGCGACTGGAGTGACGTGCCGCCGTTCGCCGGCAACGGGTTCACCACCTCCACCCAGCACGTGGTGCCGCAGTTCCACACCATTCCCATGCCGATCCCGGCCGGCGCCGAGATCGTGCACCTCACCGACGACGGCGAACACCCGTTCGCCGCCTACGACGGCCTCACCTGGCGGCCCGCCGCATGAACGACGAACTCACCCCCGTGGCGTCCGGGTTCATCGCCCGCTTCGGCGAGCACACCCTCCCCGCCGCCCTCGGCCCCGAAAGCGACCAGGTCGTCCTGTTCAGCGAGGACGAACTCGACGGCTTCGAGGCGGCCTCCGGCTACTGGCGGCGCGAGGTGCGCCGCGACGAGCTGGAATGGCTCGTCCTCATCCGCACCGTCGGCGCGTTCGGCGGCGAGCCCTGCGTCGTGCTCGACGAGGACGACGACGGCCTGCACATCGCCTACCTCGGCCACAGCGGCATGAAGGCCGAGGCCCTCGGCTACTGGATGGTCGACCACGGCGCCTACGAGGTCGTGGTGCCCCGCGAGGAGGTCTTCTCCATCCGCGTGGAACGCATCCCCGTCCCCTGACCGCCCGCGCCTTCGCGCGTCCGGGCCCGCCCCGACCCGCGCGCAGCCGCTCACCCCGCGCCCCCGGCCACCCGACCGGGGACGCGGGCCGTATCAGAGGCCCAGGTTGCGGTAGCGCGCCAGCCGGGTCGCCAGCCGGCCCTCCACCGGCTGCGTCAGCAGCCCGGCGATCTCGTGCTCCAGCGCCCGCCCCACCCGCTCGCAGAACGCCCGATGCTCGTAGGCCGCGTCCGGCCGCTCCGGGATCACCCGGTCCACGATCCCCGCCCGGCGCAGGTCCGTCGCCCGCACCCCCTGCGCCTGCGCGATCTCCGGCGCGAAGTCCACCGACCGGTACAGGATCGCCGAGGCGCCCTCCGGCGGCAGCGGCGACAGCCACGCGTGCTGCGCGCACAGGACCCGGTCGGCGGGCAGCAGCGCCAGCGCCGCTCCCCCCGCCCCCTCCCCCAGCAGCAGGCACACCGTCGGCGCGTCCAGCGACACCATGTCCGCCAGGCACCGGGCGATCTCCCCCGCCAGCCCGCCCTCCTCGGCCGCCTTCGACAGCGCCGCCCCCGCCGTGTCGATCACCGTCACCAGCGGCAGCCCCAGCTCCGCCGCCAGCCGCATGCCGCGCCGCGCGATCCGCAGCCCCGCCGGGCCGAGCGGCGCGCTGGAACGCTGGCTGCGCCGGTCCTGCCCCAGCACCACCGCCGGCGCGCCGCCGAACCGGGCCAGCGCCAGCAGCAACCCCGGGTCGTTCTCCCCCGCGCCCGTGCCGTTCAACGGCGTCACGTCCCGCGCCGCCAGCTTCAGCAACGACCGCACCCCCGGCCGGTCGTCCCGGCGCGACCGGCTGATCGCCTCCCACGCCTCCACCGGACGCAGGTCCTCCTCCGGCGGCTCCCCCGGCCGCAGCCCCGACGTGTCGGCGCACAGCACCGACAACGCCCGCGCCGCCAGCTCCCGCGCCTCCTCCGCCGGCACCACGGCGTCCACCAGGCCGTGCCGGAACAGGTTCTCCGCGAGCTGCACGCCCTCCGGGAACGGATAGCCGTGCAGCGCCTCGAACACCCTCGGCCCGAGAAACCCGATCAGCGCCCCCGGCTCGGCCGCCGTCACGTGCCCCAGCGACCCCCACGACGCGAACACCCCGCCCGTCGTCGGATGCCGCAGATACACCACGTGCGGCAGCCCCGCCGCCCGGTGCGCCTGCACCGCCGCGGTGATCTTCACCATCTGCACGAACGCGACCGCGCCCTCCTGCATCCGCGTGCCGCCCGAGGCCGGCGCCGCCAGCAGCGGCAGCCGCTCCCGCGCCGCCCGCTCCACCGCCGCGGTGATCCGCTCGGCCGCCGCCACCCCGATCGAGCCCGCCATGAACGAGAACTCGCTGGCCACCACCGCGACCCGCCGCCCGTCCAGCAGCCCCTCACCGGTGATCACCGACTCGTCGTAGCCCGACTTGGCCCGCGCGGCGGCCAGCTCCTCGGCGTAGGACGACCCCGGGGCGGCCGGATCGGCCGGCGGCACGTCCCACGACGTCCACGACCCCTTGTCCAGGACCGTGTCGATCAGCGTGCGCGCGTCCGGACGGCTCACCATGGCTCCTTCGTGTCAAGCACTGCTGCAATGTTGACGCACGAACGGGCCGGCCGGTGCCCCGGCGCGGCCGTCATCTCTCGCGATCTTCGAGCCAGGCGAGCACCGCCGCGCCGTCCTCGCCCAGCAGCGGCGGCGCCGAGTGCCGCGCTTCGCCGCGTTCCGCCTGCTCCGGCCCACCGGACGCCGGCCACTCGAAGCGCAGCGGCGGCCCCGGCAGCTCGATCCGGCCCAGCACCGGATGCTCCACCTCCACCACCAGACCCTGCGAACGGGTCTGGTCCCAGGTGTAGACCTCGTCCAGCGACCTGATCGCCCCCGCCGGCACCCCCGCCTCGGCCAGCCGCGCCAGCCAGTGCCCCCGGTCGTGGGCGGCCAGCGCCCGCTCCATGTCCGCCACCAGCTCGTCGCGGTGCGCCCGCCGCTCGCGGTTGGAGGCGTAACGCGGCTGCTCCGGGTCGATGCCCAGCAGCGCGGCCACCTTGCGCCACTGGCCCTCGTTCGCCGCCGCGATCTGCAGCATGCCGTCGGCGCAGCGGAACGAGCCGTACGGGGTGATGGTGGCGTGGTGGTTGCCGCCCGCCGCCGGCACCGTGCCGCCGACCGTCCACGCCGTGCCGTGGTAGGAGTGCACCCCGGTCACCGCCGCCAGCAGCGACGTGCGCACCACCCGGCCCCGGCCGGTCCGCCGCCGCTCGTACAGGGCCGCCGCCACGCCGTACGCGCCGTGGATGCCGGCCAGCAGGTCGGCGATCGACGCGCCCACCCGGTACGGCTCGTCCGGCGAGGGGCCCGTCAGCGACATCAGGCCCGCCTCGCCCTGGGCGATCTGGTCGTAGCCCGGCCGGCCGCCCTCCGGCCCGTCGTGGCCGAACCCGGTGATCGACAGGATGACCAGGCGCGGGTTCAGCTCGTGCAGCCGCTCGACCGGGAGGCCGAGCCGGTCCAGCACGCCGGTGCGGAAGTTCTCCACCAGCACGTCGCTCTGCCGGACGAGCCGCTCGACGAGCCGCCTGCCCTCGGCCGACTTCAGGTCGACGGTGATGGACTCCTTGTTCCGGTTCGCCGCCAGGAAATAGGTCGAAATATCGTGATCAGGGCCGACGAAGGGCGGGCCCCAGTGCCGCGACTCGTCCCCGCCCTCCGGATGCTCGACCTTGATCACCTTGGCGCCCAGGTCCCCCAGCATCTGCGCCGCGTGCGGACCCGCCAGGGCCCTGGACAGGTCCAGGACCACGATGTCGTCGAGCGGTCCGAGCACGTCATCCTCCAGCACGCGTTCCGGGGGTGAACCGTCATTCTCCCCCCATCCGCCCCACGTCACCTACCCTGGGTGCGTGCAATCCCTGGCCCGCCGCATCCGGGCGCTCGAACCGTCGTGCGGGCCGGTCCGGCTGGTCGCCGTCGACGGCCCCGCCGGGTCCGGCAAGACCACCTACGCCGGACGGCTCGCCGCCGCGCTCGACTGCCAGGTCGTCCACAGCGACGACTTCCCCGTGCCGTGGGAGGAGGGGCCCGGCCCCTGGTTCGCCGCCCTGGAGGAGAGCGTGCTGCGCCCGCTGGCCGCCGGGCGGCCCGGCGCCTACCGCCGCTACGACTGGACGCGCGGCGCCTACGCCGAGACCGTCCCCGTGCCCGTCGCCCCCGTGCTCGTGATCGAGGGCGTCGGCACCGCGCGCCGCTCCGCCGCCCCGCTCACCGCGTTCACCGTCTGGGTCGAGGCGCCGCCGGACGTGCGGCTGCGGCGGGTGCTCCATCGCGACGGGCCCGGCCTGGAGCAGGCGTGGCACGCCTGGTTCAAGGCCGAGGAGGCGTGGTTCGCCGAGGACGGCACCCGCGAGCGCGCCGACCTCGTCCACCGCACCTGAGCGGCGCCCGGCCGGGCGCCTTTACAAAGTAGATCAGGAGTCGGGGAGCCCGCCGCTCATCAGCAGCAGCGTGTACGCCGCCACCGACCCCGAGTCGGTGACCTCGCCCGCCCGCACCATCTTCTCGAACTCCGCCCGGCTCACCCACCGCTGGCGCATGTCCTGCTCGGTGTGCTCCCGGCGCGGCGGCCCCGCTTCGAGACCCGTCGCCAGGTACGCGTGCATCCGCTGGGTGGCCACCCCGTGGGCGTTGTCCAGCGCGCCGAGCCAGCGCCAGTGCGCGGCGCGCAGCCCCGTCTCCTCCGCCAGCTCCAGCCGGGCCTCCTCCTCCAGCGTGCTCGCCTGCGCCGAGCCCTGCGGGAAGCTCCACGTGCGCCGGCGCACCGGGTAGCGGTACTCCTCCACCAGGTGGAAGCCGCCGTTCTCCCACGGCATGACCAGCACGAAGTCCGGCTTGTCGATGTAGGCGTACAGGCCGCGCGAGCCGTCGGGCCGCTCCACCTCGTCCTCGCGGACCGTCATCCACGGGTTGGAGTAGACGACCTTGGTGGTGATCTGCCGGATCGTCGAACCGTCGGCGCCGGTCACAGGTCGTCCACCTCCGCGTGGGTGCGGCCCCCGGACAGCCGCGCGTAGCCGGGACCCCGGTCGAAGAAACGGCCCGCCGGAGGCCGCAGGTTCGCGCGCAACTGTGCCGTGCCCTCCTCGTCGATGCGGTCGCCGTCCAGCACCACACCGTAGTCGCCGAGCGCGCCGGCGATCGACACCTTGCCGTCGCGCACGTCCGCCGCCACCGCCCTCGGGTCGCGGTCGTACGGCGAGCCCCAGCCGCCGCCCCCCGTCGTGCGGATGCGGATCACCTCGCCCGCCTGCACCGGGTGGTCGTCCACCAGGCCGTCCATCTCCCTGCCGGCGATCTCCACCCGGAACGGCCGCCCGGCCAGCCCGCCGTTGACGCCCCAGCACGACAGGATCGACCGGTCGGCGACCGACATGTACGAGGCGTCGCGCAGCATCCGGATGTGCTTGTCGTAGCCGAGCCCGCCCCGGAACAGGCCCGGGCCGCCCGAGTCGCAGGCCAGCGCCAGCCGCTCGACCCGGAACGGCCAGCGCGCCTCGGCGAACTCGACGGGGATGTTGCGCGAGTCGGGCACCACGTGGATGGTGTCCTCCCCGTCGGCGTACCAGCGCCCGCCGGAGCCGCCGCCCAGCACCTCGCGCATGAGGTACGGCGCGCCGTCGGCGTCCAGGCCGTGCACGCCGGTGTAGCGGATCGTCTCCTGGTCGGCCGGCATGCGGCCCCCGGTGGCCTTGGCCAGCACCCCGGCCAGCACGCCGAGCAGGCGCAGGATGACGAACGTGCGGGCGTTGGTCGGGGCCGGGAACACCGGCGTGAGCAGCGTGCCCTTCTCCGGGAAGATCATCGTGATGAGGGGGACGACGCCCTCGTTGACGTCCAGCTCGGCCATCCGCTCCGGCGTGTCGGCGAGGTTGCGCAGCACCGGGGCCAGCCACTTCTTGAGGAAGACGCCGTCGGCGTAGTCGCCCGCGTGGTTGATCGGCCCCTTGGCCTGCGGCGACGTCCCGGTGAAGTCGATCGTCAGCGGGGACCGGGCGGCGTGGTCCACGGTGAGCGTGATCCGCTGGGTGTGCAGGCGCGGCTCGTCCACGCCGTCGTGCTCGGCGTAGTCCTCCCACACGTACACGCCCTCGGGGATCTTCGACAGCAGCTCCCGGCGGAACGTCTCGGTCGTCTTGTCGATGATCGCGTCGAAGCACTCCTCGACGGCGGCCCGGCCGTACCGGTCGAACAGCTCGCCCAGGCGGCGCGCGCCCATGAGGCAGGCCGAGCACTCGGCGTCGAGGTCGCCGGCCAGCGAGTCGGGCATGCGCGAGTTGCGGGTCATGATGCGCAACGCGGCCTCGTTCGGCACGCCCTGGTCGCGCAGCTTGATCGGCGGGACCATGAGCCCCTCCTCGTACACGCTGCGCGCGTGGGAGGGCATCGAGCCGGGCACGGAGCCGCCGATGTCGTCGTGGTGGCCGAACGCCTGCACGAACGCCACCACCTCGTCCTCGTGGAAGACCGGGACCGTCACGCACAGGTCGGGCAGGTGGCCGATGCCGCCCTCGGACAGGTAGACGTCGTTGTGGAAGTAGACGTCGCCGGGCCGCATCGTCTCGACCGGGAAGTCCCGCACGACCGGCTGGACGAGCGCGCTGTAGGAGCGCCCGGTCAGCTTGCGCAGCCGCGCGTCGTGGATGCCCGCGCGGAAGTCGTGGGCGTCGCGGATCATCGGCGAGCGGGCGGTCCGGGCGATCGCGGTCTCGACCTCCCTCTCCACCGACGCCAGCGTGCCCTCGACGATCTCGACGAGGATCGGGTCAGCCACGCCGCACCTCCACGTTGCCGTACGCGTCCACCGTCGCGGTGAACCCCGGATGGACGGGAATGGTCGAGCCGTACTCCTCGATCACCGCCGGGCCCTCGACCACGGCCCCGCTCTCCAGCGCGGCCCGCTGGAGGATCGGCGTGTCGTGCTCCTCCTCGAAACGCACCTTCCGCGTCGCGCTCACCGCCTCGGTCCGCGGGTACGGCCGGCGCCGGATCGGCGGCCGGGCGATCGGCCCGATGCCGGACACCCGCAGGTTGACCCACTCGACGCCCTGGCGCGGGTCGTCGCGGTAGGCGTAGCCGTACAGGCGCTCGTGGGCGTCGTGGAAGCGCTCGACCACCTGCGCGCGCCACGCCTCGTCGATCGGCCCCGGCGGCGCCGGGACGCGCACCTCGTACGCCTGGCCGTAGTAGCGCAGGTCGGCGCTGCGGGCGTGGACCGGCTCGTCGAACCCCTCGCGCTCCAGGGCCTCGGCCGCCTCGCCCTCCAGCTCGCCGAAGATCCGCGCCGCGGCCTGGAGCGACAGGTCGCGGGTCACGTGCGTGCGCACGTAGTCGTTCTTGACGTCCACCGTGAGCAGCCCGAACGCGGAGACGTTGCCCGGCTCCGGCGGCACGACCACGGCGGGCAGGCCCAGGATGTCGATGAGCCGGCACGCCAGCAGCGGGCCCGACCCGCCGAACGTCACGAGCGGGAAGTCGCGCACGTCCAGCCCGCGCTTGACCGTGATCTGCCGGATCGCGTTGCTCTGGTTGAAGGCGCTGATCTCCAGGATGCCCGTCGCGGTGCGCTCAGGGCTGAGGCCGAGCTTGCCGGCCAGGGCCTCGACGCCGGCCCGCGCCGCGTCCACGTCCAGCGGGATCTCGCCGCCGAGCAGGTGCGGCGGGATGCGGCCGAGGAAGACGTGCGCGTCGGTGACCGTCACCTCGGTGCCGCCCCGTCCGTAGCAGAGCGGCCCGGGGTCGGCGCCGGCCGAGCGGGGGCCGACCTTCAGCGTGCCCTCGGGCGAGATCCACGCGATCGAGCCGCCGCCCGCGCCGACGGTCACGATGTCGATCATCGGGATCTTGACCGGGAAGCGGCCGACCGTGCCCTCGGTGGTGACGGACGGCTCGCCGTCGATCACCACGGCGACGTCCGTGGAGGTGCCGCCGCCGTCCAGCGTGATCACCGACGGGTGCCCGGCGTTGGCGGCCAGCATCGCGGCGCCGAGCGCGCCCGCGGCCGGCCCCGACAGCACGGTGCTGATCGGCTGGTTGACGACCTCGCGGGCCGACAGCACGCCGCCGTTCGACTTCATCACCGAGAACGGCATGCCGAGGCGCTGCGACAGGTCGGCGATGTAGCGGCGCATGACCGGCTTGACCGCGGCGTCCACCAGGGTGGTGACCGACCGCTCGTACTCGCGGTACTCGCGCAGCACGTCGCTGGAGATCGACACGACCGCGTCGGGATGCTCGCGAGCCAGCACGTCGCGCATGCGCCGCTCGTGCTCCGGGTTGGCGTAGGAGTGCAGGAAGCAGACGCCGATCGCGGTGACGCCGCGGGAGCGGAACCAGCGGGCCGCCTCGACGGCCTGGTCCTCGGCGAACGGGCGGACCTCGGCGCCGGTGTGGTCGAGCCGCCCGCCGACGGTGCGCACCAGGTGGACGGGGACGATGCGCGGCGGCTTGACCCAGAAGTAGGAGTTGCCGTAGCCGTCGGGGACGCTCTGCCGGCCGATCTCCAGGACGAACTCGAAGCCCTCGGTCGTGACGAACCCGAGCCCCTCGACGCGCTCCTCCAGGAGCTGGTTGGTGGCCACCGTGGTGCCGTGGACCACCGAGGTCACGTCCAGCTCGCCCAGCTTGCGCACGCCCGTGACGAAGCCGTCGGCCGGGTTGGCCGGCGTGGAGGGCGTCTTGGTGGTGACGATCTCACCGGTGCCCTCGTCCACCGCCACGACGTCGGTGAAGGTCCCGCCGGTGTCGACGCCGATGCGCACGTCACGCATGCCGCCCCCACGCCGACCGGCCCCTGTCTGCGACCACGCTTCCTCCTGAGGTTCAGGGGAGAAATCTCCCATGAGGTCAGGGAACACGCCAAGCCCGCTAAGGTGGCACCCCGTGACCGACCTGTCTGCCTTGTCCCCCGTTCCTCCTGGTGCCCGCGACGCGGTGCTCAAGTTCTTCTTCGGACCCATGGACTGCGGGAAGTCCACGCTGGCCCTGCAGATGAACTACAACCACAGCCGCCAGGGCAGGCGCGGCCTCGTGCTCACCAAGCACGACCGGTCCGGCGGGCCCCAGGTCACCAGCAGGATAGGGCTCGGCCTGGAGGCGATCGAGGTCGAGGACTCCCTGGACCTCGTCGCGCTGGTCACCGCGCACGACCCCGTCGACTATGTCATCTGCGACGAGGCGTGCTTCTACACGGTCGCGCAGATCGAGCAGCTCGCCGACCTGGTGGACGACCACGGCGTGGACGTGTACGCGTTCGGGCTGGCCTCGGACTTCCGGTCGGTGATGTTCCCGGCGGCGCAGCGGCTGTTCGAGCTGGCCGACGAGGTGTGCCGGCTCCAGGTCGAGGTGCTGTGCTGGTGCGGGCGGCCGGGCCTGCTCAACGGGCGGATCGTGGGCGGCGAGCTGGTGCGGACGGGCGAGCAGGTGGTGATCGGCGACACGGACCGCTCGCCGGTCCGCTACCAGGTGCTCTGCCGCCGCCACCACCGCTCCGGCCTGCTGGGCGAGGGCACCGCCTGATCCTCGGGGCCTGTCAGACGGCGCAGGAGCCGTCGTCGCAGCCGTCCGCGGGGGCGGCCAGCAGCGTGAGGGGGGTCTGCCCGATCCGCTCGACCACCTCGGCGATGGCGGCGTCGAACGTCTCCTCCGGCTGGGCGCCCGACACCGCGAACTGGCCCTCGAACAGGAAGAGAGGGACCCCGCTGATCCCGAGCGCCGCGGCCCGGGAGAGCTGCTCGCGCACCTCGTCGGCGCCCTCGCCGGTGTCGCGCACCCCGGCCTCGGCGGCCAGCTTGGCGAGCACCTCGGGGTCGCCGACGTTCAGCCCGTCGGTGAAGTGGGCGCGGAACAGCAGCTCGGCCATCTCCTCGCCGCGGCCCTGGCGGGTGGCCAGCTCGACCAGCCGGTGCGCCTCGAAGGTGTTGGCGCTGACCGCGTGGTCGAAGCGCAGCTCCAGGCCGTCGCCGGCGGCCGCCTCGGTGACGCGGCCGGTCATCTGGGCCGCGTTCGGGCCGAACTTGCGCGCCAGCGCGTCGAGCAGCGGCTCGCCCTCGGCGGGGGCGTCCGGGTTGAGCTGGAACGGCCGCATCGTGATCTCCAGCGTGCCACCGCGGGCACGGAAGCGCTCGGCCGCGCGGGCGAAGCGGGTGTGGCCGATGTAGCACCACGGGCAGACGACGTCGGAGAATATTTCCACCTTCATGCACATCGCCAACCGCCCCGCGACCGCGGTCATTCCGGCCCCCCGGCCGAAGCCCAGCCCGAGCTCAGCCGCAGCTCAGCCGGAGGCCAGTTCCTCCAGCCGGAACGGCAGGTACGCCGAGTCGTCCACCAGCGCCGACGCCCCGCGCCACCAGCCGAACCACTCGCCGCTGCGCCACATCCAGTCGGCCCGCTCGATGGCCGCCACCACGTCGCCGACCGTCCGCCACGGCTCGCCCGCCTGCTCCAGCGTGGCGCCGTGCCGCACGGCCCAGTCGCGCAGGATCTGGGCCGCGTCCGCGTCGACCTCGCGGGCGTACGGGTCGGGGTCCTCGCCGGGCAGCCGGTGCGGGCCTAGGCCGGCGGCCACGCCCCAGCTCCACTGCGCCTCGGCGGGACGGGAGTAGCGCAGCGACTGGAAGTCGAGGTTGGAGCCCAGCTCGTCGTCGGGCCGGCGCGTGACCACCGCGTCCAGCCGCCCGCCGGCGTCGAAGTGCACGACCAGCCGGTCCCCCGGCCGCACCCCGCCGGGCAGGTCGAAGCGGTCCTCGGCCTGCCACGAGTTCAGGTCCACCTCGGCGACGGGCGGGCCCCACAGCGCGTCGGCGGCGTCGTCCGCGATCCACGCGGCCAGCATCTCCAGGGCGGTCAGATCGGTCCACGGCTCGATCGCCACGGCCGTGCCGAGCACCTCGTCCGGCGCCGGGAGCTTGCCGCCGCGCGGCCGTCCCCACCACTGCGCGCCCAGGTCACGCGTGCCGACCAGCAGCGCGGCGACGGCGGCCAGCTCGGCCGAG
The DNA here is from genome assembly GCF_024172185.1 of Nonomuraea roseoviolacea subsp. carminata. Taxonomy (GTDB): domain Bacteria; phylum Actinomycetota; class Actinomycetes; order Streptosporangiales; family Streptosporangiaceae; genus Nonomuraea; species Nonomuraea roseoviolacea. Next base: position 6,642,464 of record NZ_JAMZEC010000001.1, on the reverse strand, counting down.
CGTCTCGTCAGGCCGGCGCCCAGCGCCAGGTCGAGACAGCGGCCGGTGCGCTCGTCACCGAGCTCGGCGCGGGCCTCGGCGACCAGCGCCTCGGCCGTGGGGCGCTCCGCGCCCAACAGGTTGCGTACGACTCTCCTGGCCTCGGTCCTCGCGTCTTCAGCATGTGCCTGCCGCATACCGCCACGCTACGCCCGGAGATCCTTTTCCGCGAGAGCCGAAACCCCCATACCCGCAGGCCCCCGCCTTCCGTTTCCCGCCCTGCCTTCCCCGTGTCCGCCTTCCGTGTCCCCGCGCCCGCCTTTCCCCGCAGGCCCGCATTTCCCTCCGCGCCCGCCTTCCTCGTGCCCGCCTTTCCCCATGCTTGCCTTTCCCACGCGCACCTTTCTCGCGCCCGCCTTTTCCGCGCTCGTCCCCGCGCGCCCGTCGCCGGGTCAGTGGAGGCGGCGGCCCGAGCGGGCGAGGAGCCAGCCGATCGCGACGCCCGCCAGCGCCACCCCGGCGCCCGTCCCGAACGAGGCCAGCATCACCCACGGCCGCGTCTCCGTGCGGGCCCCGGCGGGGCGCTCCCCCACAGGCCGCTCGTAGACGGCCGGCCGCCCGGTGACCGCCGTCGCCGGCTCGGCGGCGAACGACTCTCCGGCGGACGGCCCGGCCACGGACGATCCTCCGGCGGACGGCCCGGCCACGGACGATCCTCCGGCGGCGACCGTCCCCACCGGCACCCGCGCGACGGGCACCTCCGCGGCGGACGGCTCGGCGGCGGACACCTCGGCGGGACCGCGCAGGAGCCGGTCCACCGCCGAGAAGAACTCCCCCGCCGTGCGGCGCGCCACCGAGCCCAGCATGCGCTGCCCTACCCCGCCGATCATGCCGCCCACCACGGCGTCGGCGTCGTAGTCGACCCGGGTGCCCCCGTCCACCTCGCTGAGCCGTACCTGCACCGTGGCGTCGACCGTCCCCGGCGCGCCCTGCCCGCGCGCCCGCAGCACGAAGCTCTCCGGCGCGAGCGGGTCGGCGAGCGCCACCTCGCCCTGGTAGACGCCCCGCACCGAGGCCACGCCCGCGTTCACCGTCATCCGGTACGTGTCGGGCCCGCTCTCCTCCAGCCGCTCGCAGCCCGGGATGGTGCGTACCAGCACCGCCGGGTCCCGCAGCGCGGCCCACACCCGATCTCTCTCGACGCCGATCACGGCGCTCCCTGCGACCTTCACATCGCCACCATAGGCACGGACCTCCCCCGCGATAAGGGCAACACCTGCCAGACACCTGTACGCGTCGCGCCCCGGGGCCCGTCGCGGGGCTTAGCCGGGAATCAGCCCACGGGCTGACGCGGGGCCCCCGCCCGCTGCGACATCCTCGGAGACACCGAGAGGAGAGCGTGCTGTGACGAAGATCGCAGCGCGTTGCTCTACAGCTTGTAGTACTACTTTAAGTAGATGTACTACGGCCTGTAGAGCGCCGGACGGCGAGGGGAAGATGGACGCACTAGACCTGGCGCGGTGGCAGTTCGGGGTGACCACCGTGTACCACTTTCTGTTCGTGCCGCTGACGATCGGCCTGGGCGTGTTCGTGGCGGGACTGCAGACGGCCTGGCACCGCACGGGCAAGGAGCACTACCTGCGGCTGACCAAGTTCTTCGGGAAGCTCTTCCTGATCAACTTCGCCATGGGCGTGGTGACCGGCATCGTGCAGGAGTTCCAGTTCGGCATGAACTGGAGTGAGTACTCCACCTTCGTCGGCGACGTGTTCGGCGCGCCGCTGGCCATGGAGGCGCTGCTGGCGTTCTTCATGGAATCCACGTTCCTGGGGCTGTGGATCTTCGGCTGGGACCGGCTGCCCAAGCGGGTGCACCTGGCGTGCATCTGGGCCGCCGCCATCGGCTCCAACCTGTCGGCGTACTTCATCCTCGCGGCCAACGCCTGGATGAAGCACCCGGTGGGCTACGAGGTGGTCGACGGCCGGGCCCGCATGACCGACCTGTGGGCCGTGCTCACCAACTCCACCGCGCTCGCCCAGGTGCCCCACGTGATCGGGGCGGCGTTCATCGTGGCGGGCGGCTTCGTGCTGGCGGTGAGCTGCTGGTGGCTGCTGCGCACCCGCGACGGCATGTGGCGCGGCGCCGCGCGGGCCGCGCTCGTCATGACCGCGGTGGCCGGGCTCGTCGTGGCGGGCAGCGGCGACCTGTCCGGCAAGCTCGCCTACCAGCAGCAGCCGATGAAGCTGGCCTCCGCCGAGGGCCTGGAGCGTGACACCGCGGGCGCCGGGTTCACCCTCGTGCCGGGGATCGAGATCCCCAAGGTGCTCAGCTTCCTGTCGACCGGCGACCTCGACGCGACCGTCCAGGGCACCGAGGACATCCAGCGCAGGCTGGAGGAGCGGTTCGGCCCCGGCGACTACCGCCCCGACCAGAACGTGGTGTTCTGGTCCTACCGGGTGATGCTGTCCTTCGGCCTCAGCACCGTGGGACTGTCGGTGCTCGGCCTGTGGCTGACCCGGCGCCGCCGCCCGATGCCCCGCTTCCTGGCCCGGCTGTTCGTGCTCGCGCTGCCGCTGCCGCTGCTCGCGGTGATCGCGGGCTGGCTGCTGAGCGAGGTCGGCCGCCAGCCCTGGACGGTCGCGGGCGAACTGCTCACCGCCGCCAGCGTCTCGCCCGGCGTGAGCCTCACCGAGGTCGCCCTGTCGCTGACGCTGTTCACCCTCCTGTACGGCGGGCTGGCCGTGGCCGAGGCCGTCCTGCTCGTGCGGCACGTCCGCCGGGGGCCCGAGGAGCCCGCGCCCGCCGAGGTGCCGGCCGAGCGCCGCGAACCGTCCCTGATGTACTGATCTTCCGAGGAGAAGACCGTGATCGACCTGTGGTTCCTGGTCATCGCCTTCCTGTGGACCGGCTACTTCGTGCTGGAGGGCTTCGACTTCGGGGTCGGCATGCTGGCGCCGTTCGTGGGCGGCGACGACGACGAGCAGCGGCAGAGCCTGCAGACCATCGGCCCCGTGTGGGACGGCAACGAGGTGTGGCTGATCACGGCGGTCGGCGCGATGTTCGCCGCCTTCCCCGCCTGGTACTCCGGGCTGTTCAGCTCCTTCTACCTGCCGGTGGTGCTCGTGCTGGCCGGGCTCATCGTGCGCGGCGTCGGGCTGGAGTGGCGCGGCAAGGTCGCCAACCCGGCGTGGTGCGACCTCGGCATCGTGGTCGGCAGCGCGCTGCCCGCGTTCCTGTGGGGCGCCGTCTTCGCCGGCCTGCTGCTCGACGGCGCGCTCCCGGCGCTGCTCGGCGGGGCGTTCACGCTGGCGCTGAGCCTGCTGCACGGCGCGGTCTTCCTCGCGCTGCGCACCGAGGGCCGGGTGCGCCGGCGGGCCCGCGTGGCGGCGCTGGCGACGGGCGCGGTGGCGCTGCCGCTGGCCGTGGTGGCCCTGTCCACGCTGGCCTCGATGTCCGGCGCGGCCACGGTGCCGGCGCTGGCGGCCATGGCGGCGCTGGCGGCGGCGGTCGCGCTGATCTGGCGGCGGCGCGAGGGCTGGGCGTTCACGGCCACGGCTGCGGGCATCGCGCTGACCTCGGCGGCGGTGTTCCTCCGCCTCAAGCAGGCGCCGCTGCCCGGCCTCACCCTGGCCGAGGCCGCCTCCGCCCCCTACACGCTGACCATGCTCACCTGGATCGGCCTCATCACGCTGCCGTTCGTGCTCGCCTACCAGGCGTGGACGTACTGGGTGTTCCGCAAGCGGGTCGCCCTGCCGCGCTGACCTCGCGGCGGCCTTCCAGCGACCGCGCGGGTCGCGGCCTCGTCAGCGGCCTCATCAGCGGGCGCGCACGTCGCGGCCCGTCAGCGGACGCGCATGTCGCGGCTCGTCAGCGGCCGCGCGGGTCGCGGCCGCCGGAGCGCCGTCAGTAGCCGCTGCCCCTGGTGTCTCCGGTGTCGCCGCCGTCGTCCTGCGCCGGCGGTGACGGCGTCGGCGACTTGGTGCGGTGGTCCTTGAGGTGCAGGTCGCCGTTGAGCGGCTTCTGCAGCGCGCGCAGCACCTTGAGGCTGGACAGCACGGTCCACCGGGGCCCGACCAGGTGCGGGTTGTACTCGGGCGCCCGGTCCATCCACTCGTCCTTGCCCTGCTCGGTGCTGAAGGTGTTGACGAAGAACTCGCCGACCTTGGTCTTGCAGTAGCCGGTGCGGATGTCGGCGGCGTCGACCTGCATCACGGGCTTGCAGCCGACCTTGGCCGCGAGCTGCTCGACCGTGTAGATCTTCGCGGGCGCGGCGGCCTTGGCGGCGCCCTGCTGGGCCCCGGCGGCGAGCTGGCCGCCGCCGGTCCCGGCCCCGCCGGACGAGCAGGCGGCGACGAGTCCGACCAGCAGCGCAGAGGCGGCCAGACGTGGAAGTGTCGTCATGTGCCGAGATACGCACCCTTTGCGGGGGCGGTTCAGCCCGTTCCGCACGGAAATCGGACTGCCTCAGGTCGGTGGGGTCACGTCAGGACGACGCAGCCGCGTTCCCTCAGCCGGCGCAGCGGCTCGGGCTCGCCGTCCCCGTCCGCATCGAGCTTGTTCCAGCGCAGGTCGAGCTTCTCCAGCGCGGGCAGCGCGGCGAGGCCGTCCGGCAGCCGCCTGAGGCGGTTGTTGCGCAGGTCGAGCGTGGCGAGCCGGTCGAGCCGCCCGATCTCCTCCGGCAGCCCGCCGAGGAGGTTGTCGCGCAGATCGAGGTGGCGCAGCCCGGCGAGGTCGCCGATCGCCGGGGGCAGGGCGGTCAGCCGGTTGCCGCGCAGGTGCAGCTCCCGCAGCCGGCCCAGCCGCCCGATGGAGCCGGGCAGCTCCTCCAGCCGGTTGCCGTACAGCCGCAACTCCACCAGCGCCGCCATCCCGCCGATCTCCTCGGGCAGGCGGGTCAGCAGGTTGTCGGTGAGGCCGAGGTAGGCGAGCCGGTCGAGCCGGCCGAGCCAGGCGGGCGCCTCGGTGAGCCGGTTGTCGCTCAGGTAGAGGTAGTCGGTCAGCGGGAGGCCGCCCAGCTCGGACGGGAGTGAGGTGAGCTGGTTGTGGCCGAGGTCCAGCATGCGCAGCCGGGTCAGCCGGCCGATGGCGGGCGGGATCTCGGTGAGCCGGTTCTCGGCCACGTTGAGCGACTCCAGCCCGGTCTCGTCCCACAGCCCCGCGGGGAGGGCGGTCAGCCGGTTGCCGCCCACCGACAGGTGCCGCAGCCGGCCGCCGAACCGTTCGGGGAGGGCTTCGAGGGCGTTGCCGTACAGGAACAGCGTCTCCAGGCCGGGCGGGCAGTCCGGGACGGCGGTCAGCCGGTTGCCGTCGAGGTGCAGCGCGCGCAGATCGGCCAGGCCGGTCAGCGCGGGCAGGGAGGTGAGGCGGTTGCCGTCGAGCCGCAGCTCGCGCAGGCGCGTCAGGCCGCCGATCCAGCCGGGCAGCTCGGACAGCTCTTTCCACGCCAGGTCGATCACGCGCGCCCCGGCCAGGTCACCGCCGTCGTCATCCCGCCCCGTCATGGTGGCCGATCATCTCACGTGGCCGGGCGCGCCGCGTGCGGGCGTCCCCTCACCGACCCGCGCCAGCAGAATGGCCGGCCGTCCCCTCACCCGCCCGCGCCAGCAGATGGCAGGCCGCCCCCTCACCCGCCCGTGCCACCAGATGGCAGGCCGCCCCCTCACCATCCCGCGCCAGCAGATGGCAGGCCGTCCCTCATCCGCCGCGCCGCCAGGGGGCCGGCCGCCCCCGGGCCGTCAACCGGTCGCGTGCCTCCGCCGCAGGTCGAACAGCTCCGACGGCGAGATCGGCATCCGGTCCACGGGGAAGCCCTCGGCGTCCTCGACGGCCGAGGCGATCACCGCCGACACCGGGATGACCCCCGCCTCCCCCGCGCCCTTCACGCCCAGGGGGTTCAGCGGCGACGGCGTCTCCAGGTGGCCGGTCTCGATGCGCGGGATCTCCGTGGCGTACGGCATGAGGAAGTCCATGAACGAGGCGTTGAGCAGCTGCCCGTCGCCGTCGTACACCATGCGCTCGTACAGCGCCCCGCCGACGCCCTGCGCGACGCCGCCGTGGATCTGCCCCTCGACGATCATCGGGTTGACCAGCCGCCCGCAGTCGTGGATCACCGCGTACCTGACCACCCGGACCTCGGCCGTGAGTGGGTCGGTCTCGACGATCGCCGCGTGCATCCCGGCGGCGAACGTGGAGCGGATCGGCGAGTAGTAGTCGCGCCCCTCCAGCCCCGGCTCGTCGCCCTCGGCGACCGGCGGCCGGTCCGGCGCGGACGCGCCCGCGAACTGGGTGGCCCGCGCGGCCTCCTCGTCGAAGGCGTAGCGCAGCGGGTTGGCCAGCACGGCGACCGTGGCCAGCGGGATCGACGCCGACGGCGTGCCCACGACGTGAACCGTCCCGTCGGTGATCTCCAGGTCGGCCGGGTCGGCCTCCAGCGCGTCGGCCGCGATGCGCAGCGCCTTGGCCCGCACCTTGCGGCAGGCCAGCGCGATGGCGTTGCCGCTCATCACGGCCGCCCGCGAGGCGAACGTGCCCACCGCGTAGCCGAACCGGCGCGTGTCGCCGGTCACCACCGAGATCCGCTCGATGGGCACGCCCAGCTCGCTCGCGGCGATCTGCGCGAACACCGTCTCGTGCCCCTGCCCCTGCGAGGTGAGGCCGGTGGAGACGTGGACGCGGCCGTCGGAGGTGACCTGCACGTGGCCGCCCTCGTACGGGCCGACGCCGGTGCCCTCGACGTAGCAGCCGACGCCGATGCCGCGCCCGGGCCGCCGCTCGAACGCGTCCCAGCCGATCAGCTCCTTGAGCATGGCCAGCATCCGCGGGTAGTCGCCGCTGTCGTAAACGAGCGGCCGGCCGTCCTGGAAGATCATGCCCTGGTCGTACGGGAACTCGTCTGGCTCGATGAAGTTGGCCCGGCGCACCTCGGTGCGGTCCTTGCCGAGATGGCGGGCGATCTTGTCCATGGTGCGTTCCATGCAGAACACGCCCTGCGGCCGGCCCGCCCCCCGGTACGGCGTGACCTGCACGGTGTTGGTGTAGATCGAGGAGAACTCGACCCGGTAGGCGCCGATCTTGTACGGGCCGAGGAGCTGGGTGGAGGTGATGATCGGCACGATGATCCCGTACGGGGTGTAGGCGCCGTGGTCGTGCAGGATCGTCACGTCCAGCCCGAGCACCCGCCCGTCGTCGTCGAAGCCGACCCGCACGTACTGCACCTGCGCCCGCTCGTGCGCCGAGGAGACGAAGTGCTCGCGCCGGTCCTCGGTCCACTTGACCTCGCGGCCGAGCGTCATCGCGGCCCACGGCACGAGGATCTCCTCCGGCCACGGATGGACGATCTTCACGCCGAACCCGCCGCCCACGTCCGGCGCGATCACCTCGACGTGCGGCAGCGGCAGGCCGAGCGCGGCGGCCACGGCCATCCGGACGCTGGTCGAGGTCTGGGTGCTGGAGTGGACGCGCAGGTCGGTGCCGTCCCAGCGGGCGTGGACGCCGCGGCCCTCCAGCGGCATGCTGGCGCTGCGCTCGATGTCCAGCCGGAAGGCCAGGGTGTGCGGCGCCTCCTCGATGGCCTCGCGGGCGCTCCTGCCGTCGCGGCCCGGCACCTCCTGGAGGAGGCGGGCGCCGACGTTGCCGGGCACGTCGTCGTGGACGAGCCGGGCGCCGTGCGCCGCCTCCTCCAGGCCGACGACCGGCTTGAGCGGCTCGTAGTCGACGTGGATGAGCGCGCAGGCGTCCTCGGCGAGGTAGCGGTCGGCGGCGACCACCATGACGACCGGCTCTCCCACGTGGCGGACGACGTCGCGGGCCAGCGGGTACGCGGTGCGGCCGTGGGTGAGCGCGGGGTGCGGGATGAGCAGCGGCAGGGGACGTCCGACGCGCTCGGGCAAGTCCTCCCAGGTGTAGACGGCGACCAGGCCCTCGACGTCGAGGGCTGCGGAGACGTCGATGTCGCGGATGCGGGCGCGGGCGTGCGGTGAGCGGACGAACGCGGCGGCCAGGGCGTCCGGCCCGAGGTCGTCGACGTAGCGGCCGCGGCCGGTGAGCAGCCGCCGGTCCTCGCGCCTGCGCACCGGCTCGCCGAACAACCTGGTGCTCATGACGCCTCCCCGTCCCGCGGCGGCTCCCCGGCGGACGGCGCCCGTTCCTCGGCGAGGAGGTCGGCGGCGCGGTGGACGGCCTTGACGATGTTCTGGTAGCCGGTGCAGCGGCACAGGTTGCCCGAGATGCCGTCCAGCACCTCGTCCTCGGCCGGGGCGGGGTTGTCGCGCAGCAGCGCGGTGACCGTGCAGAGGAAGCCGGGTGTGCAGAAGCCGCACTGGAGGGCATGGCACTCCTCGAACGCCCGCTGCACCGGCGACAGCCCGTCCGGCCCGGCCAGCCCCTCGACCGTGGTGATCTCCCGGCCGTCCACCGTCACCGCGAGCGTCAGGCAGGAGCGCACCGGCTCGCCGTCGAGCAGGACCGTGCAGCAGCCGCAGACGCCGTGCTCGCAGCCGACGTGGGTGCCGGTCAGGCCCAGGTCGTGGCGCAGGCAGTCGGACAGCAGCCGCCGCCCCGGCACCCGCGCCCGGCGGGCGGCGCCGTTCACGACCAGCGTGATCTCGTGCTCCACCGCTCTCCTCACCCGCGCCTCGCGGCGCGCTCCCCGTTGAGCCGCACGTCCCGCACGTCCGTCTCCGTCACGGCGGGGCCGCCGCGCGGGCCGCCGCCTCCCTCAGCGCCCGCTCGGCCAGGACGCCCACCAGGTGCAGCCGGTACGCGGCGCTCGCGTGGATGTCGTCCTCCGGCTCCACCGCCCGCCGGACGGCCTCGGTGACCGCCTCCCACGGGACCGTGGCGGCGGGCCGGCGCCCGCACACCTCGCTCACGTCGGCCACGACCGGCACCGGGCCGACGCCCACGCACGCGACACGGGCCGCGGCGACGTGCAGGTCCTCGTCCAGCGTCACGACGGCGCAGACGCCGGCCAGCAGCGCGTAGTCGCCGTGCCGCCGGGCCACCTCCTCGAACGCCGACCCCGACCTCGGGGGCAGCGCCGGGAAGAACGCCGACACGGCCAGCTCCCCCGGCTCGGCGGCCGACTCCAGCGGCCCGGCGAAGAACGCGTCCGCCGCCACCTGCCGCACTCCCGTACCGCCGGGGGCGCGGCGGGCCAGCCGTACCGACCCTCCCAGCACCGCGAGCACGGCCGGCAGCTCGGCGGCCGGGTCGGCGTGGACCAGGCTGCCCACGACCGTCCCGCGGTTGCGGATGACCGGGTGGGCGACGAGCCGCAGCGCCTGCCCGAGCAGCGGATGGACGCCGGCGCGCGCCACCTCCGCCTGCCGCGCCAGCGCCCCCACGGTCACACCCTCGGGACCCGCCTCGATCCCGGACAGGCCCGGCAGGCGGTTGACGTCCACGACGTGGGCGGGGGCGGCCAGCCGCATGTTGAGCAGCGGGATCAGGCTCTGGCCGCCGGCGAGCACCTTGCCGTCCACCTCGGCCAGCAGGTCCAGCGCCTCGTCCAGGTCGCGGGGGGCGTGGTAGGTGAACGGCGGCGGTTTCACCCGGCGTCCCTCCCGTCGTCGCCGGTCGTGCCGGGTGTGCCGGCCCGCTCAGGCACGGGCACCGGGCGGCCGGAGATCACCCGCAGCAGGTGGTACCCCGCCACCAGCACGATGGTGCCGAGCGCGATGCCCTCCAGCCGGAAGTCGGAGCTGATCAGGAACTTCACCGGCCCGACCGCCAGGATGATGCCGGCGCCGATGGGCACCATGTTGAGCGGGTCGGAGAAGTCGACCCGGTTCTCGACCCAGATCTTGGCGCCGAGGAGCCCGATCATGCCGTACAGGATGACCGTGACGCCGCCCAGCACGCCGGACGGCGTGGCCGACACCAGCGCCCCGAACTTCGGGCTCAGCCCGAACAGGATCGCGATCAGCCCGGCGATGTAGTAGGCGGCCGTGGAGTAGACCTTGGTGGCGGCCATGACGCCGATGTTCTCGGCGTAGGTGGTGGTGGGCGAGCCGCCGACCGCGCTGGCGACCGCGGTGGCCACGCCGTCGGCGGCGATGGCCCGGCCCACGTACGGGTCGACGTCGGCGCCGGTCATCTCGCCGACGGCCTTGACGTGGCCGATGTTCTCGGCGATCAGCGCGATGACCGCGGGCAGCACGAGGAGCACGGCGGAGAAGCGGACGTCGGGCAGGTGGAAGTCCGGCAGCCCCACCCACGGCGCCGAGGCGACCTTGCTCAGGTCCACCCGGTAGTGGGGGGCGATGCTGAGCGCGCCGTCGGTGTAGGCGGGCACCTTGCCGAACACCTTGTCGGCCACCCACGACAGCACGAAGCCGAGCACCAGGCCGATGAGGATGCCGATCCGGCCGACGAACCCCTTGAACGCCACCACCAGCACGAACGTCACCAGCATCGTGACCAGCGCCATCCACTGGTCCTGCGGCCAGTACACGTCGGCCACCACGTACGCCAGCCCGAACCCGATGAGCATGACCACGCCGCCGGTGACGACGGGCGGGAAGATCTTGTGGATGATCTGGACGCCGAGGAAGGACACCGCGAGCCCGGCCAGGGCGAGCACGAGGCCCGCGACGAGGATGGCGCCGGTGACGACGGCGTCGGCCCCGGCCGTGTCGCCGCCGGCGACCGCCCGGATCGCGAGCACGCCGCCCACGAAGGAGGCGCTGGTGCCGAGATAGCTGGGGATGCGCCCCTTGACGATCAGCAGGAACAGGATCGTCGCGACGCCGGACATCATGATCGCGATGTTCGGGTCGAGCCCCATGACCAGGGGGAAGACGAAGGTGGCGCCGAACATGGCCACGACGTGCTGCGCGCCGAAGCCGATCATGCGCGGCCAGGTCAGCCGTTCGTCCGGCCTGACCACCTCGCCGGGAGCCAGATGCTTGCCGTCGCCGTGCTTGGTCCAGCCAAAAACCATGAAAGCCCCTCTTCAGCCGGGCCGTCGGGCAGCGGCCGCACACGGGCATGATCTGCCAAATTCACGTCCAGCACCAGCATTCCCCGCACTCACGCCGTCGCACCTGAACGGCGAGGTCAGTTCGCGTGGGAAGGACGGTGGCGCTCAGCGCACCTGGATGCTGAAGCCCTCGCCGCTCACCACCTGACCCGAGCGGATCTTCGCGGTCTTGCGCAGCTCCACCTCGCCGTCCACCAGCACCATGCCCTCGGCCACCAGGTGCTTGGCCATGCCGCCCGTCTCGGTGATCCCGCAGTACTTCAGCAGGTCGCACAGCGGGATGTACTCGGAGCGCAGTTCGAATTCCACGACACCCAAGCCTAGATGCCGCGCATTCGCAGGACGTGCAGCGCGAGCGTGAGGTTGAGCCGCAGGTGCGGGTCGTCGGTGAAGTTGCCCAGCAGGCGCTCCAGCTTCCCGATGCGGTAGCGCAGGGTGTTGTAGTGGAAGTGCAGCCGCCGCGCCGTCTCGGCCACGTTGAGGTTGGTCTCCAGCAGCACCTGGAGCGTGCGCCGCAGGTCGGCGTGCTCGGCGTCGTCGTCGGTGGCCAGCGGCCCCAGGGTCTCCCGGACGAACGCGTGCAGCTCGGCCGTGTCGTTGACCAGCGAGAGCAGCCGGTAGACGCCGAGCTGGTCGAAGTGGGCGACCGCGCCGGGCCCGTGGAGCTGGCGGCCGACGCGCGCCGCCTTCAGGGCCTGCGCGTACGCCTCGGGCAGCGTCGCGACCCCCGGCGAGGGCCGGGAGGTGCCGGTGGAGAACGTGGCCGGCGGCGTGTCGGAGAAGGCCGAGGCCGCGTCCTTGGCGACCCGGGCCGCGTCCACCCTGGCGTCGAGCACGGCGACCACCTCGTGGGAGAAGCCGGCGACGGCGCCGCGCGGGTCGTGGCGGCGGGTCGCCGCGGTCCAGCTCGTGACCAGGCGGTCCTGGGCGGTGCGCTCGTCGCCGTCGGGGTCGAGCTCGGCCACCAGCACCGTGACCGGCCGTTCGAGGTCCCAGCCGAACGCGCGGGCGCGCGCGGTGACCCGCTCGGGCGAGCCGGCGCGGCCGGTGAGCACGTCGCGCAGGAAGTCGGCGCGGTACTTGCTCTCGACGGCGTTGACCGCCTCCTGGCGGGTGACGACGAGCGCGGCGACGGTGGCGGCGCGTTCCAGGATGCCGACGTCGGTGTCGCGGATGGCGCCCGACGGGCTGTAGGCGACGATCCGGCCGTGGTGGTGGCCGCCGGCGACGACGGGCACCGAGACGAAGTCCCGTCCCCCGGCCTGCGCGTTCGCCGGCGGGACGGCCTGGGGCGGGACGGCGGGACCGTCGGAGGCGATCGACTCGCGCAGGGCCGTCACGTCGTCCGGTGGCCCGGCCGTCGCGAGCACGCGACCGGCGCCGTCCACCGCCGCCACGGCCACGGCGAGCAGCCCCGCCACCCCCTCGGTCACCTCGTCGAGCCCGCCGCCGGCCAGCACCACCTGGACCAGCGCCCGGTGCGCCTCCTCGCCCCGCGCGAGCACGGCCGCCTGCCGGTTGAGGATGTCGGTCAGCACCTGGTTGAGGATGTCGTCGAAGCCGACGTCGTCGGGGAGCTGGATCAGCGGGAACCCCAGCCGGTCCGCCTGCTCCACCATCTCGTCCGGCAGCTCGTCCACGTACCGGCCGAGCTTGATGGCCAGCGCCGCCAGCCCGCGCTCGTCGAGGTCGGCGACCAGCCGGCCGAGCGACTGGGGGGTGTTGCGCAGCGGGTAGCCGGTGGTGAGGAGCAGTTCGTGCGGCTTGACCCAGGCGAGGACGTCGGGCACCTCCATGACGTTCAGGCGCTGCACGATCCGGCCGAGGCCGCTCCCCCCCGCGATCAGCCGGGCTTGGGCGAGGGTCGAGACGCCGAGCACCTCCCCGACGGACAGACCATGGATGATCGTTCCCGTGCTGGCCGGGCGGACGGGGGGTTCCATGGGGTGATTGTGACCCGGGACGCGTCTGTCAGGAAGAGCCAACCTTCTCGCGCACTGTTGGCAAATTTCTCCGTACGGCGTGGTTGAACGGTCGTCCTACCGTCAAGGCCCAGAGGCGGTGAGGAGGTCCGGTGACCGTCGGTACACGCGCGAGGCGGCCGCACGTCCACGCGACCGGGGCCGCGAGCACGGCGGTCCGGCCGCTGCTCGACGCGCCGCGCCGCGCGGCCCGCGTGCTCGCCGCCTTCCCCGCCGGGGCCTACCTCCAGGTCAGGACGGACCGGGAGCCGTCGGTCATCGCGCTGCTCGCGTCGGGCGCGACCCGGCTGCCGAACGCGGTGCTGCTCGCGGGCGAGCCGCCGCGGCTCACGGTCGGTGACGACGCGTCCGTGGGCGACGGCGCGGTGCGGCTGGGCCGGCTCAGCCTGCGCGCGTCGCGGTGGTGGGATCCGGCGCCGCCGCTGGGCGAGGCGGACCCGGCCGCGCTGCGGGAGGCGGCGGCCGGCCTGACGGCCGGGGAGCCCGCGCTGGCGGGCGAGCCGGCGGTGGAACTGCTGGCGTCCGGGTGCGCGAGCGGGCGGCTGCTGGACGTGCTGACGGCGGCCGAGCGGCTGGTCGGGCTCGGCCCGGGGCTGACGCCCAGCGGCGACGACGTGCTGGCCGGGCTGATGGTGACCTTGCGGCTGCTCGGCGCGGCCACGGGCGCCGGCCGGGCGGTGTGGCTGGCGGACTGGCTCGCGGCCACGGTCACGTACGACGCGCGCACGCGCACCACGCCCCTGTCGGCGACGCTGCTGCACTGCGCGGCGCTGGGACAGGCGAGCCCGGAGGTGGCCGCGGTGCTGCGGGCGCTGACGGGCCGCGGGCCGCTGGAGCCGGCCCTGCGCCGCCTGCACCGCCTCGGCCACACGTCGGGGTCGGACCTCGCGCAGGGGATCGGGATCGGCGCCCGCTCCGTTCTCTCCTTCTGCCCCTCGGGCTCCTTCCGGTCGCGGGAGTACGCGTGAGCTCGGCGGTCGTGGTGCGGGCCGGGGTGTACCACGACTCCGTGACGCTCATGCGGGTCAGCCGGGCCCTGTCCGACCTGCCGGGCATGGACGTGGCCCTGGTCGCCATGGCCACCGAGCTCAACCTGGCCATGGCCCGCGACCTCGGCTTCGACCCCCCGCCGGCCGGGCCCGCCGACCTGCTCGTCGCGCTGCGTGGCCAGGACGTCGCGGCGGCCGAGCGGGAGCTGGACCGGCTGCTGTCGGCCCTGTCGTCCGCGCGCGGCTCGTCCGGTTCCTCCTCGTACGGCCTGGCCGGGGCGGAGGGGCCGCCTCCGCGCACCACCCGCTCGGCCGCCGCGCGGGCGGGCGAGGACGCCGGGGTGGCGCTGATCTCGGTGCCCGGCGAGCACGTCCTGCCGGAGGCGGTGGACGCCGTCGAGGCGGGCCTCGACGTGATGATCTTCAGTGACGGCGTCCCCGTGTGGCAGGAGGTGCTGCTCAAGCGGCTGGCCGCCGAGCACGGCGTGCTCGTCATGGGGCCCGACTGCGGCACGGCCGTGATCGCCGGGGTGGGCCTCGGCTTCGCCAACGTCCTGCGGCCGGGGCCGGTGGGTGTGGTCGCCGCGTCCGGCACCGGGGCGCAGCAGGTGACCTCGCTGCTGGACCTGGCCGGCGTCGGCGTGCGTCACGTGCTCGGCGTCGGCGGCAGGGATCTGTCGCGCGAGGTGGGCGGGCTGTCGGCGGTGCGGGCGCTGCGGCTGCTCGACGAGGACCCGGCGACCGAGCTGATCGTGCTGGTGTCCAAGCCGCCGGACCCGGAGGTGGCGCGGGCCGTCCAGGAGGTGGTGGAGTCGCTGCGCACGCCGGTCGTGCCCGCGCTGACCGGGCGCGACGACCTGACGGACGCGGCGGAGCGGGTCCTGCGCGCGCTCGGCACGCCCGTGCCCGCCTGGCCCTCGTGGCCCGCTCCCGCGCGCCGCCCGCCGAAGCCGGGCGCGGTCAGGGGCCTGTACGCGGGCGGGACGTTGTGCGCCGAGGCCGCCGCCATCGCCGCGTCCGGGCCCGGAGCGGCGTCCGCGTCCGGGGCCGCGCCCGGGTCCTGGTCCGGGTCCGAGTCCGGGTCCGAGGCCGGCGCAGGCACCGGTTCCGGCGAGGCTTCCGGTCGTGGTTCCGGGGAGTTCGTCGACTTCGGCGACGACGCCTACACGCGGGGCCGCGCCCATCCGCTGATCGACCCGGCGCTGCGCCTGGACGCGCTGGCCCGCGTCGGCCCGGGCGAGGTGGCGCTGCTCGACGTCGTCCTCGGCCACGGCGCCGACCCCGACCCGGCCGCCTCGCTGGCGCCCGCCGTGGCCCGCTGCCCCGCCGCCGCCGTGGTCGTGGCGCTCGTCGGCACCGAGGGCGACCCGCAGGGCCTGCACCGGCAGGCCGCCGCCTTCCGCGAGGCCGGCGCGTCCGTCTTCGTGTCCAACGCCCAGGCCGCCCGGTACGCGAGGGACCTGCGATGACCCTGCTCTCCGGCCCGCCCCACGTGGTCACCGCCGGCGTGGACCTGCTGCGCGAGGCCCTGGACGCCCAGGCCGTCCCCACCACCCCCGTCGACTGGCGGCCGCCGCTGCCCGGCACCGCCGGCGCCCTCGCGCGGGTCCTCGCCGACCCGCGACGGCGCGCCGCCAACGAGCGGGCCGTGCACCGGCTGACGTCGTCCCGCCCGCTGCTGGTCGGCGTGCGGCGCGCCTCGGAGCTGCTGGACCTGCCGCAGCCGATGTTCCTGCACGCGGGCCCGCCCCTCGACTGGGAACGCGCGTCGGGGCCGATGCGCGGCGCGCTGATCGGCGCCATGCTGCTGGAGGGGTACGCGCTCGCCGAGGAGGACGCCCGCGCCCGGCTGGAGTCCGGCGCGGTGCGGCTGGAGCCGTGCCATCACCATCGCACCGTGGGCCCGATGGCGGGCGTGGTGAGCCCGTCGATGTGGATGTTCGAGGTGCGCGACGACGTCCACGAGGGCGTCGCGTACTGCTCGCTGAACGAGGGGCTCGGCCGGGTGCTGCGCTACGGCGCGTACGGCCCGGAGGTGCTCGACCGGCTCGGCTGGATGGACCGCGTGCTGGGGCCGGTCCTGTCGGCGGCGGTCGAGCTGGCCGGGCCGATCGACCTGCGGGCGCTGGCCGCGCAGGCGTTGCAGATGGGCGACGAGCTGCACAACCGCAACCGGGCGGCCACTTCCCTGCTGCTGCGGGAGCTGGCGCCGTACGTGGTGAACGCGGCGCCGGGGCACGCCGCCGAGGTGCTGCGCTTCGTCGGCGGCAACGACCACTTCTTCCTCAACGCCGCCATGGCCGCCGCCAAGGTCTCGGCCGACGCGGCGCGCGACGTGCCGGGCTCGTCGCTGGTCGTGGCCATGGCGCGCAACGGCACCGACTTCGGCGTGCAGGTGTCCGGGCTGGGCGATCGGTGGTTCACGGGACCGGCGGGGGTGCCGGACGGGCTCTACCTCGGCGCGTACGGGCCGGCCGACGCGAACCCCGACATCGGCGACTCCACGATCACCGAGACGGCGGGGCTGGGCGGGTTCGCGATGGCGGCGGCGCCGGCGATCGTGCGGTTCGTGGGCGGCGAGGTCGCCGACGCCGTGGCGGCGACCCGGTCCATGTACGAGATCACGCTCGCCGAGCATCCGGCGTACCAGATCCCGGCGCTCGGCTTCCGGGGGACGCCGGTCGGGATCGACGTCACGCTGGTGGCGCGGACGGGGCTGCTGCCGGTCGTCAACACCGGCATCGCCGGGCGTGTGGCGGGGACGGGGCAGGTCGGGGCGGGGCTGGTGAGCCCGCCGGTGGAGGCGTTCACGAGCGCTTTGCTGGCCCTCGCGGAATCAGCACTTGATCCATTTGATCAGTGATATTTCCGGACGTAATGGGATTTGTCAGGACTTGATGCTGCTTCCGTTCCGGAATGGCGTGCCTATATCGTGTCGAACCTCATAATCTGGAAGCGCGGCGCGACGCATGTGACCCATGAGGCGGGAGAACTTTGGGGGCGGAAATGGCAGCCGACCGGTTGCTCGGCGGGCCCGGCACACAGGGGGACGTGTCGCAGAACCAGGGACGCCTGATCGGCCGGCGCTACAGGCTGATGTCGCCGGTCGGCCGGGGCGGCATGGGCATGGTGTGGCAGGCGCACGACGTGCTGCTCGACCGTGACGTGGCCGTCAAGGAGCTGATCCTGCCGTTCGGGCTGGACCACGCGGGCAAGCAGGTGGCCTACCGGCGCATGCTGCGCGAGGCCCGCTCGGCCGCGCGGCTGACGCATCCGGGCATCGTGACCGTCCACGACGTGGTCGAGGAGGACGGCCGGCCCTGGATCGTCATGGAGCTGTTCCGCGCCTGGTCGCTGGAGCAGGCCGTACGGCAGAGCGGCCCGCTGCCGGTGGCGCAGGCCACGGAGATCGGCATCCGGGTGCTCGACGCGCTGCGGCACGCCCACGCGGCGGGCATCCTGCACCGCGACGTCAAGCCGGGCAACGTGCTGCTCACCGCCGACCGGGTGGTGCTCACCGACTTCGGCATCGCCGCCATCGAGGGCGACGTCACGATCACGCAGACGGGGCTGCTCATGGGCTCGCCCGCGTACGTGCCGCCGGAGCGGCTGTCGGGCCAGGCCATCACGGCGGCGGCCGACCTGTGGTCGTTCGGCGCGACCCTGTACGCGGCCGTCGAGGGACGCCCGCCGTACGAGGGGCCGGACGCGATCGCCGTGCTCGGCGCGGTGCTGACGCAGGACCCGGTCCGGCCGCAGCGCGCCGGGGCGCTGCTGCCCGTCATCGAGGGGCTGCTGCGCAAGAACCCGGCCGAGCGGCTCACCGCCGGGCAGGTCACCGACGCGCTCGAACACATCCTGCTGTCCAACGGCTCCGTCCGGCCGCGCAACCCGGAGGCGCCGTCGTCGCCCCTGCCCGCGCAGCCCGACCCGGCGCCGTCCGGGCTGCTGCCGCCGCTCGACCCGCCGTCCGGGCCGATGCCCTCGCGCATCGTGGAGACACCGTCGGGGCCGGTGCGCGTGCCGTACGACCCGGGCCTGGGCTCGGGCGACGCGGCGGGGCCGTACGCGGGGGGCTACGACTCACTGGGGGGCGCGTCGGGAGGTCACCCCACCGACCGGATCCCGGCGCCGCCCCAGGGCTTCGACGCCTTCGGCAGCGCGTCGGGACCCCTGCCCCCTCGCCCACCGGACGCCTCAGGCGGTTTCGGAGCCCCGGGCCCGTCGGCGGCTCCGGGCGGCTTCGCAGGTACGCCGGACGCCTCGGGCGGCTTCAGAGCCCCGGGCCCGTCGGCGGCTCCGGGCGGCTTGGTAAGTACGCCGGACGCCTCGGGCGGCTTCAGAGCGCCCGGCCCGTCGGCGGCTTCGGGCGGCTTCACCGGCATGTCGGATGCTTCGGGCGGTTTCGGCGCTCCAGGCACTTCGGGGGCTTCGGGCGGCTTCAGGACTTCGGACGGCTTCGGACCCGCGGGAGCTTCCGGCCCTGACGCGCTCTCGGGAAGGCCCGGCGGCTCCGGCCTTTCCGGCCCCTCCACCGCGGGGACTCCCGGAACCGCGGGGGCGGGCGATTCGCCGAGTCTCGCGGGGCGGCTGCAGGCCGCCGCCGGCACGGACGAGCGCCTGGACGCCGCCGCCCTCTTCGGCGACCCTCCGGGCCCGAACGCCCTGTCCGGCCCGCGCCGGGGACCGCAGCCGATCCTGCCGCTGACCACGGACAGCCGCGCCGCCCCCTGGCCGCTGGCCTCCGAGGACCACCTGCGCGAGCACTCCCGCGACCTGTCGGCCGACGTACGGCGGCGCCGCCCGTCCGCGCCGCCCGGCGACGGCGCGCGCCCGGGGAAGGGCAGGCGGCGGCCGAGCGACGACGAGGGCCCGTGGCTTCGCGACGGTAGGCCGACGCTGCGCCTGGTCCTCGCCTCGGTGGCCGCCGTGGGCGCCGTCGTGACGGCCACCGTGGTGCTCGCGTCCGGCTCGGGCTCCCCTCCCCCGTCGCCGGCGACGTCGGCGACCTCGGGGGCCACTTCGGAGCCCGCCGAGACCGCGGCACCGCTTCAGGTGGCGGCCGTGCCCGAGGGCTACAAGGAGCACACGCCGCCGGGCTTCAAGGCCGCCGTGCCCGCCGCCTGGAAGCCGGCCACGTCCGGCGACGGGACGACGTTCGCGGGGCCGAAGGACTCGGGCATGCGGATCGTGGTCGAGCCGGTGCCGCCGCAGCAGGACGGCGGCCTGGGCGAGCTGGGCCGGGCCGAGGCGGACGGCGGCGTCGAGGGCTACATCCAGGTGCAGCTCCAGGCGGCGCAGTTCCGCACGTGGAAGGCCGCGGACTGGGAGTACACCTACACGCGCTCCAACGGCGTCCCGATGCACGCGCTGACCCGGTACGTGACGATCGACGACAAGACCGCATTCAAGATCACGTTCGACATGCCGGAGCTGAACTGGGACGACCAGGCCCAGACGCGCAAGGTGTTCCTGGAGACGTTCCGCCCGACGTCCTGACGCCTCCGGGAACGTCTCCCGTCCGGAGCCCTGGCGCCCCCGGAACCCGTCCCGTCCGAAGCCCGTGACGCCTCCCGAAGCCCGTCCCGGCCGGAACCCGGGAGCCCGTCCCGCCGGGAGGACCGGGGGCGGCGGGTGCCGCGCGGGGCGGCGTGGGCCGTGCGGTACCGTCCACGCATGAGGCTGGCGAGCATCCATTTCTACCCGGTGAAGTCCACGAGCGGCCACGAGGTGCGGCGGGCCGTGGTGGAGCCGTGGGGGCTCGCCGGCGACCGGCGTTTCGTCGTGGTGGGCGGCGACGGCAAGGTGCTGACGGCGCGCACGCACGCGCGGCTGCTCGCGTGCACGGCCCGGTTCGACGGCCCTGACGGGGACGCGCGGGCGGGCGGCCCGCTCACCGGAGACGCGACCACGGGCGGCGCGCTCGCCGAGGCCGGGGCCGGGGCCGGGACCGCGAGCGCGAGCGCGAGCGCGAGCGGCGCGCTGACCCTTACCGGGCCGCACGCCGCGCCCCTGCGCGTCATCCCCGGCGGGGAGCCCGGTCGGACGGGCCGCAGGATCACGGTGGCCTACCCCAAGGAGGTCCTGGACCTGGCCGACTGCGGCGACGCGGCGGCGGCGTGGCTGTCGGAGCTGCTCGGGGAGCCCGTCCGCCTGGCCTGGCAGGACGACCCGCGCGGCCGTCCCGTCGATCCCCTCTACAGCCGGCCGGAGGACCGCGTGAGCCTCGCCGACGCCTACCCGCTGCTGCTCACCACCACCGCCTCCCTCGACCGGCTCAACGCCTGGGTCGCCGAGACGGCCGCCGAGCGGGGCGAGGAGCCCCGGCCGCCGCTGTCGATGCGCCGGTTCCGGCCCAACGTGGTGATCGACGGCGTGGCGGAGCCGTTCGACGAGGACACCTGGAAGCGGGTGCGGATCGGCGAGGTGGACTTCCGGGTCAGCAAGGGCTGCGACCGCTGCGTGCTGCCGACGATCGACCCGGTGACGCTCGCCAAGGGCAAGGAGCCCACGCGCACGCTCGCCCGGCACCGCCGGTGGGACGGGAAGGTCTGGTTCGGCGTCAACCTCATCCCGGACGGCCCCGGCGTCCTGACCCAGGGCGACCCGGTCACCGTGCTCTGACCCCGCCGCGGAACACGCCGGAACGCGCGGAATAGGGCCGGCCGGCAGTCGAAAGGCGCCTTGTCCTCTTTGGGAGGATCTTGTGGGCTATGGGAGACTTCACGGGTGACCAGCGCCCCCACAAAATCATCATCGATTTCCTCCAGTGAGGATATTCGCCGCATTCAGCGTCGTACCCTGGCCGTCCTGTCCGGCGCGCAGATCGTCGGCGGCGTGGGCGTCGCGGTCGGCCTGGCGCTGAGCTCCGTGGTGGTGGACGAGCTGTCCGGCTCGACCGTCATCAGCGGCTTCGCGGGCACCGCGACCGTGCTCGGGGCGGCGCTGCTGGCGCTCCCGGCGGCCAAGGCGGCCGCGCGCGGCGGACGGCGGGCCGGCCTGTCGCTGGCGTACGTGGCGGCGCTGGCCGGCTGCGTGCTGTCCGTCGCCGCCATCTCGATCCGCAGCTGGCCGCTCCTGCTCGCCGGACTCGTCCTGGTCGGCGGCGGCAGCGCCGGCAACCTCGCGGCCCGCTACTCCGCGACCGACCTGTCGCCCGAGGGGCACGCCGGCCGCCACCTGTCGCTCGTGGTGTGGGCGGCCACCGTCGGCTCCGTCGCCGGGCCGAACCTGGCCCAGCCCACCGACCGGATCGGCATCGACCTGGGCCTGGTGGACAAGGCCGGGCCGTTCGCGTTCGCGGCCCTGGCGTTCGCCGGGGCGCTGGTGATCGTGGCGGCCGGGCTGCGCCCCGACCCGCTCAAGCTGGCGCGCGAGCGCGACGGCGCCCGCCCCGTGCCCGCCGGCCGCGTGCGGACGATCGGCCCGGCGTGGGAGACGCTGCGCTCCACGCCGATGGCCCGGCGGGCGCTCGTCATGGTCGCGGTCAGCCACACCGCGATGGTGTCGGTGATGTCGATGACCCCGGTGAAGCTGCACCACGACGGCTCGGCCCTCGACGTCATCGGCCTGGTGATCAGCCTGCACATCGCCGGCATGTACGTCCTGTCGCCCGTGGTCGGCTGGCTGTCGGACAAGGCGGGCAAGGTGCCGGTGCTGCTGCTCGGCATGTCGCTGCTGCTGAGCGCCGCGTGCCTGGCGGGCACGGCCGGCCACCGCGTGTGGCAGGTCACCACGGCGCTGGTGCTGCTCGGGCTCGGCTGGTCGTGCGGGCTGGTCGCCGGGTCGGCGCTGCTCAGCGAGTCGGTGCCGGTGGAGCGCCGGCCCGCCGTGCAGGGCCTGTCGGACCTGCTGATGAACGTCTGCGGCGCCACCGGCACGGTCGTGGCCGGCGCGATCGTGGGCGGGCTGTCGTACGGGGTGCTGGGGCTGGTGGTCGGGCTGATGGTGACGGTGGCCGCCCTCTGGCTGGTCCTCACCAGGCGTCAGGCGCCCGCGGCGTAGAGCCTCCCAGTGCGTCACGCGCCCGCGGCGTAGAGCCTCCCCGGTGCGTCGCGCGCCGACGGCGTAGGACTCACGCCTCGATGGCTCACTTGGCGTCGGCGTAGGACGAGACCGCGACCGCCTCCATGGGGAAGCGCACCGGCGTGCGGCCGAACATGAGCCGCGTCGCCTCCTCCGCCGCCGCGGACACCGCCTCGGCCACCTCCGGCGCCTGCTCCAGGGGACAGTGCACCATGACCTCGTCGTGCTGGAAGAACACCAGCCTGGCCGGGTCGGGCAGCAGCCCCCGGAGCACCGCCATGAGGGCCAGCGCCCACTCGGCGGCCGTGGCCTGCACGACGAAGTTGCGGGTGAACCGGCCGCGGTCGCGCGCGGCCCGGCCGCCCTCGGGGCCCGAGACGAGCCCGCGCCACCGCTCGGACGGGGGCGGGCAGGTGCGGCCCAGCCAGGAGCGCACCAGCCGCCCCTCCTCCCCCGCCTTGGCGGCGTCCTCGACGAACTGGTAGGCGCGGGGGAAGCGCTGGCGCATCATGGCCAGCAGCTTGGGGGCGTCGCCGCTGGTGCCGCCGTACATGGCGGACAGCATCGCGATCTTGGCGTGGCCGCGGTCGCCGCCGAACGCCTGGGCCAGCGCCGAGTAGAGGTCGATCTCGCCCGCCGCCCTGGCCAGGCCGACGTCGCCGGCCATCGCGGCGAGCACGCGCGGCTCCAGCTGGGCGGCGTCGGCCACGACGAGCGTCCAGCCGTCGTCGGCCACGACCACCCGCCGCATCACCTTGGGGATCTGCAACGCCCCGCCGCCCGAGGTGGCCCAGCGCCCGGACACCACGCCGCCCACCACGTACTCGGGGCGGAACCGGCCGCCGCGCACCCACTGGTCGGCCCACGTCCAGCCGTGGAAGCTGTGCAGGCGGGCCAGCTCCTTGTAGGCGAGCAGGGGCGCGACGGCGGGGTGGTCGACCTGCTTGAGCTCCCAGGAACGGGTGCTCTTCAGCGCGACGCCCGCCCCCTTGAACGCCTTGACGAGCTGCTGCACCGAGTCGGGGTTGACCGGGTGGCCGAACGCGGCCGACACCTCGTCGGCCAGCGCCTGGAGCCGGGCCGGCCGCATGCCGTGCACAGGACGCGGGCCGAGCAGGTCGGCGAGCAGCGCGTCGTGCACGTCGCGCCGCCACGGCATGCCGTCGTGGCCCATCTCGGCCGCGATGAGCGCGCCCGCCGACTCGGCCGCGACGAGCAGCCGGAAGCGGCCGGGGTCGGGCAGCGCCTCGATGCGGCGCAACTGGTCGGCCAGCACCTCGGCCACCAGGTCGGCGGACGGCGGCTCGGGCGCGAACAGGGTGTCCGGCTCGCTGGGCCGCTCCTCGGGCACCGGCAGGCCGCGCAGCCGGGCGTGGGCGGCCCGGACGGAGCGGGGCTCGCCGTGGCGGCCCTCGAAGCCGAGCAGCAGGCCCTCGGTCAGGGCCAGGTCGTGGCAGCGGGAGACGCGCACGCCGGCGCGCAGCAGGGGCACGTAGTCCTCGCGGGTGTCGGCCCACACCCAGCGGGGCCGCTCGCGCTCCATCTCCCGCACGACCGCTGCCGGATCAGCCGGGCTCGTGACATCGGAAGACCCCAGGGGGAGCACCTCGTCCCCCGCAACCACCACGTACACGCCCCCCAGCGTGCCAGGCGCCTACGACAATGCGATCCGCACCTCGTCCTCCAGCGGCGGCTCCAGCTCCTGGTCCAGGCAGCCGGTGGCGGCGAAGCAGCGGAGGGTGAGCGTGTCCGGGGTGACGGAGAGGCGGAGGAACTGCTTGAAGAACGGGGGCGTGTCCCAGTCGGACAGTTCGGACAGGTAGCGGTGGAAGACCCGGCCGACCGGCAGCCGCAGCGGCCACGGCCGGCCGCCGAGCAGCCGCGCCGCCCACCTGATCCGCGCCGTCATCCGCACCGGTGACGCCACGGGCCGCACGGGAGTCGCGCCGATGTGCTCGGACATGACGCAGGCCGCCTCGGCGGGCGTGAGGTAGAGCCACTTCATGCCGAGCCGCCGGGCGTAGAGCTGGCTGTAGAACGACAGGGAGTCGCCGCGCAGCGGGTAGCACCTGAAGTCGTCCTCGTGGACGCCGGCGACGTCCACCCGGTCGATGGTGTGGGTGGCGTGCATGAAGGCGCCGCCGCCGCCGGAGACGACGTACTGGATGACCCGGTCGCCGACCCGCACGGGGTAGCGCTGGTAGTTGTGGACGTCGCCGCCGATGGCGGCCACGTAGCGGTGGCGGGGGTCGCGGACGATGTCGTCGATGGTCCCGCCCTCCTCCAGCGGCGAGGGCTTGTACTCGTTGCGCGTGTAGATGGGCTTGCCGGTGACGAGGATCTTGGGCCTGGGGTCCAGCGACACCTCGCGTAACCAGGCGGTCTGCCGCCGGTCGATGAGGCCCTTGATGCCCGTGTCGACGCCCACGACGAGCAGGCTGTCGCTCTCGATCGCCCAGTACGGCCCCGGCTGGGCGGCCGGGCCGGCGGCCTGCTGGGCGGGGCGGGCGCGCAGCTTGCGGGCCTCGGCCAGGCGGGGCTCGTCGATGGTCTCGGGCCGGCGCCACAGCAGCCCGCGCAGCCGTCCGGTGACCGGGCGGGGCTTGAGCGGGGGCGCGTCGCAGAAGACCCGCATGAAGCCGCCGAGCCCGTCGTACCAGTCGTGGTTGCCGGGGATCGCGTAGATGGGGGCGTCGTAGTCCTGGTACGGGCGGAAGAACTTGTCCCCGTACTCGTTGCCTGATCCGGCCGGGTAGATGACGTCGCTCGCCACCACCGCGAACGCCGTGCCCTGGCCGACGCGCAGCAGGCCGGGCACGACCGCGTACTGGGAGGCGTCACCCTCGCCGGTGTCGCCGAGCAGCAGGAAGTCGAAGGAGCCGCCGAGGCCGGTCCTGATGCGGAAGCCGGGGTCGGCGCCGCCCTCGAGCTGTCCGCTCACCCAGCGCTCGCGGACCTCGGGCGACGGGTCGCCGAACAGCCCGGCCAGGATCTCGTTGCGCGACCGCAGGAGGGTGCGGGGATCGAACCAGGTGAATCCCTTGGTCTTGGGACGCAGTGCGTCGAACGTGCCGATCCGGGCGCAGGTCCAGCCCGCCCCTTCTTCGGACACCCGGGACGAGAGCTGCTTTCCGCGTTCGGCCGCCGCTTCCACCATGACCATATCTTTACCGTGATCTTTCCGGCGCGCATCCCGAACGCTCCGTGCCGCTCTCGACACGGAAGGTTCCCCTGTGTAGCCTCACGCCCCAAGCAAGCGGTTGTCGGCCGCGGGAGGGGCTGCCATGGCCCGGAACGGTCCGGACGATGCGACCCGGCGGGACACCTCGGAGGTGGCCGCCGTCGAGGGCTTACTGGCGTACGCGCACACGCGGTGGCGCGGGAGCCGGGCGCGGGTCCGCGGCGTCGGGGAGGCGGTCGAGCGCAGCCGCGCGCTGGCCGGCCGGGATCCGCTCACGCACACGCCGCTGCTGGTGCGCTCCCTGCGGGCGATGGCCCGGGTGCTGCTCGGGCGCGGGCGGGCGGACGAGGCGTTACCGTACGCGCTGGAGGCCGTCGCGCTGGCCCGGCCGCTCGGCGGCCCGGCGCTGGTGATGTGCCTGGCGACGCTGACCGAGACGTACGAGGAGCTGCACCGCTACAGCGAGGCGGCCGCCGCGGCGCGCGAGGCCGGGGCCGCGGCCGACCCGCCCCCCTGACCTCAGGGGACCAGCACGCCGGGGTTGAGCACGCCGCGCGGATCCAGCCGCGCCTTCACCGCGCGCAGCGCCTCCACGCCCACCGGCCCCAGCTCCTCCGCGTACGCCTCCCGGTGGTCGCGGCCGACGCCGTGGTGGTGCGACACGGTGCCGCCCGCGCCGGCGATCGCCTCCAGGGTGGCCCGCTTGGCCGTCGCCCACTGCTCCACCGGGTCGCCGTCCTGGGCCGTCACCACGGTGAAGTACAGCGACGCGCCCGTCTCGTACACGTGCGAGACATGGCACATCACCAGCGGCGAGCCGAGCGCGCCGAGCAGCGCCAGCCGCACCGCGTCGTACAGGCGGGGCAGCCCCGACCAGAAGCAGGCGGTCTCCAGCGTCTCCACGGTCGCGCCGGCGGTCAGCAGCGAGTCGCGCAGGTACGGCGCGGAGAAGCGGCCGCGCTCCCAGGCCCGTCCCGGCTCCTCGCCGAGGGGTTCGCCGCCGTGGCGGGCGAGCACGGCGCCGGCCCCGGCCCGGGCGGCGGCGACGGACGCGCCCTCGTAGCCGGCGATCACCAGGCATCCGGCCCCGCCGCCGCCCAGGGCGTCCGGGCGGGCCAGGCCGACCATGGTCTCGGTCTCGTCCGACAGCCGCAGCACCGTGGGCAGCGGTCCGTCCTGGGCGAGCGCCCGCAGCGCGGCGGCGCCCTCGCGGAACGTCGGGAAGCGCCAGCCCTCGTAGACCTTCTCGGCGGGCACGGGGCGGACCCGCAGGCGCAGTGAGGTGATGACGCCGAGGGCGCCCTCGGAGCCGAGCAGGAGCTGGCGCAGGTCGGGCCCGGCGGCGGAGCGTGGGGCGCGGCCGAGCTCCAGGGTGCCGGTCGGGGTGGCCGCGGTGAGGCCGACCACCATGTCGTCGAAGCGGCCGTACCCGGCGGACGCCTGCCCGCTGGACCGGGCCGCCGCGAAACCGCCGAGCGTGGCGTACTCGAACGACTGGGGGAAGTGGCCGAGCGTCATCCCGTGGGCGGCCAGCAGCCGCTCCGCCTCGGGGGCGCGCAGGCCGGGCTCCAGCTCGGCCACGCGCGACTCGGCGTCGAACCCGACGAGCCGGTTCATCCGGGACAGGTCCAGCGCGACGACCCCCGCGAACGCCGCGCCGGCGGCATCGGGCGAGCGGTCGGGCGTCAGGCCGCCCACGACGGAGGTGCCGCCGCCGAACGGGACGACGGCCACGCGCTCGCGCGAGCACAGCTCCAGCAGCGCCGCCACCTCGGCGTGGGAGCCGGGCAGCACGACCGCGTCGGGAGCGTCCAGGGCGTCGCCGGCGCGCATGCGCAGCAGGTCGGGCGTCGACTTGCCGCGGGCGTGCCGGACGCGCGCCTCGTGCGAGGTGAGCACGTGCCCGGCTCCGGCGATCCCGGCCAGGGCCTCCAGCACGCGGCCGTCGAGCGTGGTCTCCGGCAGCCGTACGGACTCCAGCGGCACGGCCGGCGCGGCGGGCCCGCGCACGCCGAGCAGGTCGCGCAGCAGCTCGCGGACCGGCCCGGGCAGCTCGCGGGCGAGGGCGGGGTCGCCCCAGCCGGACCAGAGCATGGGTTCAGCGGACATGTCTACACTGTGACACATGACGGCGATTCGTCACAATGACGGCGTTCTGGACGCGGCGCGTGACTGCGTGCTGGCCTACGGGGTGCGGCGGACCACGCTCACCGACGTCGCCCGCCGGGCCGGGGTCTCGCGCATGACGCTCTACCGGCGCTGGCCGGACGTGCGGTCGCTGGTCGCCGACCTGATGACGCGCGAGTGGCTGCGCGCGGTGGAGGACCTGGACCTGTCCGACCCGGTGGCCGCCGTGGTGGAGGGCGTGCGGCGGCTGCGCTCCCACCCGCTCTGGGTCAAGATCGTCGAGGCGGACCCAGAGCTGCTCCTGCCGTACCTGCTGCACCGCAGGGGCGCCACCCACGACGCAGTCCTGACCCTGCTCGAACGCGTCACGGGCGATCCGCGCACGGCGCGGGCGGTCCTGCTGGTGGCGCAGTCGTTCCTGATCTCGGCGCCCGCGATGACCGGCCCCGGCGGCGACGGCGGGGTCACCCTGGACGACCTCGACGCCGAGCTCGCGGCCCTGCTGGAGGGATACCTTGGACAGCTCGATCGACATCCGTAGCTCGCTCAACGCCCCCAGGAGGCGGGCGGAGCTGGCGCGCAGCGCCGAGGAGACGGCCGACGTGCTCGTCGTGGGCCTCGGCGCGACGGGCGCGGGCGCGGCCCTGGACGCCGCCGCGCGCGGCCTGTCCGTGGTCGCGGCGGACGCGCACGACCTCGCCTTCGGCACGTCCCGGTGGAGCTCCAAGCTGATCCACGGCGGGCTGCGCTACCTGGCCAAGGGCGAGGTGGGCATCGCCCACGAGAGCGCCGTGGAGCGCGGCGTCCTGCTGCGGCACACGGCGCCGCACCTGGTCCGGGCACACCCGTACGTGCTGCCGCTGACCGGGGACGTCTCGCGGGCGCGGGAGGCCGCGGTCATGGCGGGCTACCGGCTCGGCGACGCGCTGCGCGCCGCCGCGCGCACGCCGCGGCCCCTGCTGCCCGGCCCGTCGCGCCTCGACGCCGCACGGACGCGCCGGCTGGCGCCGTTCCTCAGCCCGGACGGCCTGCGCGGCGGGCTGCTGTCGTGGGACGGGCGGCTGCTCGACGACGCCCGGCTGGTCGTGGCCCTCGCCCGCACGGCCGCCGCGCACGGCGCGCGGATCCTGACCCGGTGCCGGGTCCTGGAGCTGACCGGGCGGGGGGCGCGGGCGCGCGACGAGCTGACCGGGGAGGAGTTCGAGATCCGCGCCAGGGTGGTGGTCAACGCGACCGGCGTGTGGGCGGGCGGGCTGGACCCCCGGGTGCGGCTGCGGCCGTCGCGGGGCACCCACCTGGTGCTCGCGCCGGGGACGCTGCCGGGGCTCACGGCGGGGCTGCACCTGCCGATCCCGGGCGCGGGCAACCGGTTCGCGCTCCTGCTCCCCCAGCCCGACGGGCGCGCGTACGCGGGGCTGACGGACGAGCCCGTGGACGGGCCCGTGCCCGACGTGCCGGAGGCGCCGGAGGATGACGTCAGGGCGCTGCTCGGCCTCCTCAACGCGGTGCTGGACGTCCCGCTCCCCCGCGAGGCCGTGGCCGGGGCCTACGCGGGCCTGAGGCCGCTGCTGGCGGGCGAAGGCGGCACGGCCGACCTCTCCCGCCGCCACGCGGTCCTCGGGGGCGAGAGGGGCCGGTGGGGCGCTCGTGGCGACGCGGTGGTCACGGTCGTGGGCGGCAAGCTCACCACGTACCGGCGGATGGCGCAGGACGCCGTGGACCGCGCCGTGTCCGCCGCCGGGCTCGGCGCGGGGCCGTGCCGCACGGCCCGCCTGCCGCTCGTCGGCGCCCTCCCGGCGCAGGGGGTGTCCGGCGCCGCGGACGGTCTGCCGACGCGGGGCGCGTCGGGCGCCGGGGAAGGCCCGCCGGCGCGGCTGGTGGAGCGCTACGGCGCCGAGGCGGCCGCCGTGCTGCCGCTCGTCCGGGCGTACCCGGAGGAGGTGGGGGCGGGCGTCACGGCGGGCGAGCTGCTCTGGTCGGCGCTGCACGAGGGGGCCCTGGACGAGGGCGACCTGCTGGACCGGCGCACCCGTGTCGGGCTGGTCGCGGCCGACCGCGCCGCCGCGCTGCCCGCCGCCCGCGCCATGCTGGCCCGCGCCGCCGCCGGGGAGCCGCCGGGCGCCTGACGTCACGCGCCGGGCCGCCCGACTCGACGGGGACACGTCGGGCGGAATCCCCGCATCGGCCCCGCCTTACCGTTAGGTTAGTCTTACCTAATATCGGGCAGGCGACGTCGTACGGGCGCGGAGGGGGAGCGTTGGCCAGGGGCTGCGAACATCCGGACGGGTGCCACACCGGCACCGTGCCCACCTTGGCCAGCGCCACCGTGGGAGCCCGGCTGTGGCTGCTCGTCGAGTACTCCGGCGCGTGGCCCTCCCACCTGGAGAACCTGGAGCTCCCGCATGACGTCGCGCGGCTCGTCGAGCGGGCCCTGGAGCGCGGCGTACGGCCGCAGCTGATCCGCCGCCCCGGCCGCCGGACCCGTCAGGCGGGGCAGGGCCTGCGTGTGCTAGTCGCCTACGGCGCGGGCCCCGAACCGTGGCTGGCCTCGGGCGTCGTCGCAGGTCCGGACGATCTTGACCTGGACGCGCTGGTGGCCGGAGTGGTCCCGGAGTCCTGCATACTTGAAGACGAGCCGGTATTTCTGGTCTGCACGCACGCCAAGCGCAATGCGTGCTGCGCCCGCATTGGACTACCCCTCGCTCGTGACCTGGCCGAGGTTTGGCCGGACAGAGTATGGGAAACGTCACACGTTGGCGGCGATCGCTACGCCGCCAACCTCGTGTGCTTGCCACACGGAATTTTCTACGGCAGCATGTCTCAGGCTGCTGCGATCGCAGCGGCGAACGCGTACCGGTCGGGCGAGATCATTCTCGACCGCTACCGGGGACGCGCAGGCATCCCTGAGCCATTGCAAGCCGTCGAGCACTTCGCCCGAGCCCATACGGGAGAGTGCTCTGTCGGCGCAGTGGCCGTGGAATCCTCCAGGTTGGACGGCGACGTCACCCACGCCATCGTGCGCTGCGGCGACGTCCGGCTCCGGGTTGTGGTCACGCCCTCGGCGTTCCGAGCGCCGTGCGGCACGGTTTGCGCCGAGACGATCACCACCTACCGGCTGGTTTCGCTGGACAGGCTCTCGCCTGTGCGGTACGCCACGCCGGCGCTCACCTGACTGTGGGAACATCACGGCCCCTCCTTGCGTTGGAACAGTGACGCCGAAAGCGTCCAATGCGGCTCAATTACCGAAATACCTCTCACGAAGGTGGTTTTCTCATGTCTCAGGTACGTCGGCAGCTCGCCCGCCCGCGCCCCAGCTGGGGTTGGCAGGATGATGCCGCGTGCCGGGGTGAGGACCTCGTACTCTTCTTCGGCCCCGACGGGGAGCGCCAGCCCGAGCGCGACGTTCGCGAGCGGAAGGCCAAGGCGATCTGCGCGCAGTGTCCGGTCCGCACCGAGTGCCTGGACTACGCGCTGTCCCGCCCGGAGAAGTACGGAACGTGGGGCGGCCTCAACGAGGACGAGCGCGCCTCCGAGCGTCGCCGTCGCATGCGCCGCGCCGCCAGCGCCGGCATCTCCGCCGCCTGACCCGCCCGGCCGCCGCGAGCGCGCCACGAGCACCGCGTGATCCCGCAGTTGTCCCGATGAACCGGGGCCCGGCCCCCCGCCGGACCCCGGCGAACCCGGTCGGGACAACTGCATGATCAGGCAGGATTCTCAACCCGAGCACGCGAAAGAGCCCGGCGCCTTCCCTCGGCGCCGGGCTCTCGTCGTTCCCGGAAACCCCCGTTTCTCGCGGATGACGATGCGGATCAGACGATCAGGTCATCGAACTCCCCGTCCTTGGCCCCCAGGACGAACGCGGTGATCTCGGCGCGCGTGTAGACGAGCGCGGGATCGTCGGGGAAGCGCGAGTTGCGCATCGCGATCTCCCCGGTCGGAAGGGTGGCCACCTCGACGCAGTTGCCGTTGGGGTTGCTCCGCTTGCTCTTCCGCCACACGACGGGAAGACGGCCGGCGGGCGTTCCGTTGCGGAACCCATGCATGGAAGAAGCTCCTCGCTTGCAAATGCACGTGCATCCGTGCTTTGCGAGCTGAGACTACGGCAGCGCGCGGCCGGCCACCCGCCTGATGGCCAAATTCCCCCCTATGGGGTGGGTCACAGCGACGCGCGGAGCTCCTCCAGGAAACGCCTGCTGCGCGCCGGCGACTCGGCCTGGATGCTCAGCCGGTCCATCACCCGCGTGTAGTTCTCGGACTCGGCGGGTTTGTCCAGGTAGAGGGCGCTGGTGAGCTGCTCCATGTAGACGACGTCGGGCAGGTCGCGCTCGGGGAAGCGCAGGATGCTGAACGGCCCGCCGGCGGCCGCGTGCCCGCCCCGGTCGAACGGCATCACCTGCACGGTCACGTTGCGCAGGGCGGTCATCTCCAGCAGGTGGTCGATCTGCTCGCGCATCGCCTCGGGGCCCCCGAGCGCGCGCCGCACGACCGCCTCGTCGATCACCGCCCACAGGGTGAGCGCGCCCTCGCCCTCCAGGCGGCGCTGCCGCGTGGTGCGCAGCCGCACCCGCCGCTCGATCTCCTCCTCCGGCGCCGCCTCGTGCGCCAGCCGGATCACCGCGCGGGCGTAGCCGGGCGCCTGGAGCAGGCCGGGGACGAACTGGTTCTCGTACGTCCTGATGACCGAGGCCGCGCCCTCCAGGCCGATGTACACCTCGAACCAGGAAGGCAGCAGGTCACCGTACTTGTGCCACCAGCCGGGGGCGTTGGCCTGCCGGGCGAGCCCGAGCAGCGGGGCCCGCTCGGCCTCGTCGGTGACCCCGTACAGGGTGAGCAGGTCGGCCACGTCGCGCTCCTTGAAGCTGACCTGTCCGAGCTCCAGCCGACTGATCTTGGCATGAGAAGCGCGAATCGCGTATCCGGCGTCGTCGCGCGAGATACCCTTCTCCGTGCGGAGCCTGCGCAGCTGGGTGCCCAGCAGGATCCGCAGCACCGTCGGGCTCCCCGGCGTGAAGCCGAGGACCCGCCCCTCCGCGCTCGGTGCGCTCACTCCGTCCGCTCCTAGATCATCTGCACGTGCAGATGCGATTTGCATCTGTAAACGATGAAAAGTCTTGCATCGGAAAGCGCATGCCGTAAAGATGGCTGTGGATCACTTAACAGACCGCGCATCGGGGGCCACGATGACGACTTTCGACGCACGGCCGCACGCCGCCGCCGCGGCGGGGGCCCGGCCGCCGGAATGGCTGGCGTCCGTCCTGCTGGGCGGGCTGCCGACGCCCTGCGACGTGGTCTTCCCCTTCCACGGGCTGGTCGAGCCCGCGTGCGTCTCCTCGGCGCGGCGCTTCGTCGACCACACGCTGACCGACTGGGGGTCCGAGGCCGTGGCGTTCGAGGCGCAGCTCGTGGTCTCCGAACTGGTCACCAACGCGATGCGCCACGGCGGCGGCATCGACGAGCTGCGGCTGCTGGCCTACGGCGCCGAGCTGGCCTGCGTGGTCACCGACCGCAGCCCGGCCGCGCCGGTCACGGTCCGCCCCGACCTGTTCGCCGAGTTCGGGCGCGGGTTACGACTGGTCGAGGCGATCTGCACGACGTGGGGCTGGGTCGTCTCCAGCACCCGGCGCAAAGTCGTCTGGGCCGTCCTCGCCGCGTAAGCGATCGCCTTACCTCTGACCTGCCATCAAGGCATTTATTGGCCCCTGGGGGGCTGTGCCCCTACTGTGTGCCCGGTGAAGACGACATTGATCACGGGCGGGTCGAGCGGCATCGGGCTCGCCCTCGCGCGACGGCTGGTCGCCGACGGGCAGGCGGTCGCCGTCACCGGCCGCGACGAGGCCAGGCTCGCCCAGGTTCCCGGCGTGCTGCGGCTGCCCGGCGACGCCACCGACCACGACTCCGTACGCGACGCCGTGGAGGCGACCGTCAAGGAGTACGGCAGGCTCGACCACGTGGTCGCCAACGCCGGTTTCTCCACGCACGGCCCGTTCACCGAGACCGACCCGGACCGGCTGCGCGAGATGGTGCTCACCAACGTCCTCGGCCCGGCGCTGCTGGTGAAGGCCGCGTTGCCCGCGCTGCGCGAGACCCGCGGCCGGATCGTGCTGATCGGCAGCGTCGCCGGGTTCCGCCACGCGCCGGGCAACATGTACTCGGTGACGAAGTGGGCGGTGACCGCGCTCGCCGAGAACACCCGCCTGCTGGTGACCGGCGACGGCGTCGGCGTGACGCTGATCGCGCCCGGCCGGGTGGACACCGCGTTCTGGCCGGACGGCCGCCCCGACGGGCCGCTGCTCACCGCCGAGAACATCGCCGACGCCGTCGCCTGGGCGCTGGCCCAGCCGGAGGGCGTGGACGTGAACACGGTGGTCGTGCGTCCCACCGGCCAGCCCGCCTGATGCCGGCCCTCTACACCCGTTTCTCCGGCGGCAGCATCGGCCGGCTGGCCGGGCTGAGCGACGGCGTGTTCGCCATCGCCATGACCCTGCTGGTCCTGGAGCTGCACGTGCCGGTCATGGAGACCGTCCACCACCAGGGACCCGTCTGGGAGGGCGGCGCCCTCGGCGCGGAGCAGGAGCTCTGGCACGCGCTCGCGCTGCTCGCGCCGAAGCTGCTCGCCTACGTCATGAGCTTCCTGACGCTCGGCATCTTCTGGGTGGGCCAGCAGACGCAGCTCAACCAGTTCGAACGGGCCGACCGGCACCTGACGTGGATCCACCTCGCGTTCCTGGCCGCGGTCTCGCTCATGCCGTTCTCGACGGCGCTGCTCGGCGAGTACATCGAGTACCGGCTCGCGCTGGCCGTCTACTGGCTGGACCTGCTGCTGCTCGGCGCGATGCTGCTGGCGAGCATCACGTACGGGCACCGGGCCGGGCTGCTGAAGGCGGACGTGGACCGCGACACGCGCCTGGCGCACCGGCGCCGGATCATCGGCTACCAGGGGCTGTACGCGGTGGCCGTGGCGCTGTCGGTGATCAACACGTACGTCAGCATCGTGCTGATCGTCCTGCTCCAGCTCAACTCCGCGGTCGCGCCGAGAGCCTGGCGGCTCAGCAGCTTCTGACGCGCGGGCCCGCGGGCAGGACCGAGGCCAGCAGCCCGGGGAAGCGGCGCTCCAGGTCGTCCCTGCGCAGCCGGCTCGGCCGCGCCGTGCCGTCGATGCGCGTGGAGACGATGCCGCACTGGCGCAGGACCGTGACGTGGTGGGACACCGTGGAGACCTCCTCGGCCCCGGACGTCTCCCGCCGGTGGGCCGGCACGCTGAGCGTCGCACCGGCCAGGGCGATGGTGGCGAAGACGATCCCTGCCGAGGGTCGGCTAGGGGCTCGGCTCTCCTTCCCTGCCCTGGTTCAGGAGGTCGAGGACGTCGGCGTCGCTGAGCTGGTCGAAGTGGACGTACCACTGGCCGACCGCGCGGAAGTCCGGCGGCATCGCCAGCACCACCACGTCGTCGGCCTCCTCCCGCAGCGCGTGCACCGTCTCGCGGGCCCCGACGGGCACCGCCAGGGTGAGCCAGGCCGGCTTCGCCCGGCGCACGGCCCGCAGCGCCGCCCGCGCGGTGCCGCCGGTCGCGAGCCCGTCGTCCACCACGACCACCTCGCGCCCGGTCAGCTCAGGCAGCGGCCGGTCGCCCCGGTAGACCCGTACCCGCCGGGCCAGCTCGCGGCGTTCGTCCTCGACGACGCCGGCCACGGACGACGGCTGCAGCCCCAGGCGGGCGAGCAGCGGCAGGTCCAGCACGGGCTCGCCGCCCTCGGCTATCGCGCCGACGCCCAGCTCGGGCATCGGCGGATAGCCGATCTTGCGGGTGACGAGCACGTCCAGCACGCCGCCCAGCCGCCGGGCGACGGGCAGCGCCACGGCGACGCCGCCCCGGGGCAGGGCGAGGACCACGGGGTCGCGGAGGTCGCGCAGCCGCTCGGCCAGCAGCTCACCGGCCTCGGCCCGGTCCGCGAACACGTCCATGCCCTGGTCCTACCCCGCCCGGCACCGCTCCCCCGCCCACGCATCCGCCCGGCTCCGCACACCGGCGTACCCGTTGCGACCAGACCGGCCCGGCCGACCCGCTCCCCGCGTGCACGTGCGGCCGAGCCCGGCCGACCCGCTCCCCGCGTACACGTGCGGCCGGGCTCCCGATCTGCTCGCCGCGTGAGCGTGGACAAGACGCCCGCGCCATGAACGTGCGCACGCATGCGGGCAGGACGGCCGCGCCATGAACGTGCGCACGCGGATGCGGACGAGCCGTCCGCACACACCGGCGCGAGGAGCGGGACGGGTCAGGGGCGGGAGCGGCCCGAGCGGCGCATCTCCTTGTGGATGATCTTCCACCGGTTCTGCTGCTCCTTGCGGAGCCGGGCGTCCGTGCGGCCGGCCATCCACGCGGCCTCCCGCTGGAGCTTGCGCCAGCTCTGCAGCCGCCGCTCCGGCAGGTCGCCGCTCTCCACGGCGGCCAGCACCGCGCAGCCCGGCTCCGAGTCGTGCCCGCAGTCGTGGAAGCGGCACCGGGCCGACAGCTCGTCGATGTCCGAGAACACCAGGTCCACGCCCTCGTGCATCTCGTACAGGCCGATCCGGCGGATGCCGGGCGTGTCGATGACCAGCCCGCCGCCGGGCAGCGGGATCAGCTCCCGGTGGACCGTCGTGTGCCGGCCGCGCCCGTCGGCGGCGCGTACCTGCTGGGTCTCCATCACGACGTCGCCGGCGAGCGCGTTGACCAGCGTGGACTTGCCCGCGCCGGACGGGCCGAGCACGACGGCGGTGCGCGAGCCCTCCAGGTACTCCCGCACCAGCTCGACACCCTCGCCGCGCAGCGAGGACACGGCGTGCACGTCCACGCCCGGCGCGGCGGTGTGGACGTCGGCGAGCAGGTCGTCGAGACCCTGCTCGAACAGGTCGGCCTTGGTGACGAGCACGACCGGCGTGCCGCCCGACTCCCAGGCCAGCGCCACGAGCCGCTCGATGCGGCCGAGGTCGGCGAAGTCGGTCGCGTGCATGGACGGCTCGGCGACGAACACGACGTCGACGTTGGCCGCCAGGACCTGGCCCTGGCCGTCGCCGGACAGGCCGCCGCGCGAGACGCGGCCGACGCCGCCGCGGACGAACGCCGTGGTGCGCGGCAGCACGGCCTCCAGCTCGTAACGGCCCTCGGGCAGCGGGCGCAGCGCGGCCCAGTCGCCGACGCACGGCAGCGCGACCGGGTCCTCGGCGGACGCCCGGCGCACGCGCGCGGAGTGGCGGGCGTGGTGCTGGCCGTCCTCGGTGATCACCTCGGCGGCGCCGCGGTCCACGCGGGCGACGCGCCCGGGGACGGTGCCGGCGGGCAGCTCGGCGGCGCGGGACGCGGTCCAGCCGAGCAGCGAAAGATCGTAAGACAACGGAGTGATTCCTCTGCTGTGAAGAGTTGCTGAGAAGGGATGGCCGGGTGGCTCAGGCGGACACCCGGAAGTGGACGGCACGCAGGCGGAACAGAACAATCCGCATGGTCTCCACCTCCTCTTCTCGCACCGCGGCCGCGCACGACGCGCTCCGCGATCTCTCCACGCCGCGCGGCCACCGCAGGGGGCCGCGCCGACGCACCGGTGTTCGGGCGTCGCGGAGACTCTACGCAGCTGCCCCGTCCGGGCGCAATCGCATATTTCTCGGCGTGTCGTTGAACCCCGGCCGGAGCGCCGGCCGTACTTCCTGCCGACAGCTCGAGAAAGGGGAATGATGCGGACCAGCACGTATCCCCCACCCTCGGCCGAGGGAGCCGGCCTCATGGGCAAGCCACGGTTGAGCCACTGGATCAGGCGTGTGCGGCCCGACGACGATCTCGTCGTCTCGGCTCTCTATCGGGAGTACCACGGACCGCTGCTCGCCTTCGTGGTACGGCTGACGGGGGGTGACAGGCAGTGGGCAGAGGACGTCGTGCAGGAGACCATGATCAGGGCCTGGCGCAGCGCGGAGCGGCTGGACCCGGCATCGGTCTCGCTGATGCCCTGGCTCGCGACCGTGGCGAGACGTATCGTCATCGATGACCGGCGGCGCAGGGACGCCCGCCCTCAGGAGTCGGGCGACGGGCCGCTGGAGAGCGTGCCCGTGCCCGACGAGATGGAGGGACTGCTGCACCAGGTGCTCGTGTCAGACGCGCTGAGGGCGCTGTCACCGGCGCACCGCGAGATCCTCAACGAGACGATCCTGCGGGACCGGTCGGTGAACGACGCCGCCGAGGCCCTCGGGATTCCCGTGGGCACCGTGAAGTCCCGGGTGTACTACGCGGTACGCGCCCTGCGCGTCGCACTGGAGGAGAGGGGGGTGACGGCGTGACGTCGCGAGTGGAGCACACCGATGTGGGCGCCTACGCCCTCGGCCTGCTGGACGACGACGACAAGGCCGCCTTCGAGGAGCACCTGGCCACCTGCCCGCCGTGCGCCGCCGAGCTCGCCGACCTGTCGGGGGTGGCGGGCGCGCTCGTCGGCATCGGCCCTCTGGAGGATCTCGGCCCGCCGCCGTCGCGCGGCGAGGCGGAGGTCGTCGACCTGATGCGGCGCAAGCGGGCGGCCGACCGCCGCGCGCGCAGGGGCACGATCGTGATCGGCATGGCCGCCGCGGTGACGCTGGTGGCGGGCGGCCTGACGATCGGCACCCAGCTCGGCGACTCGGGGGCGCCGGCGGTCGCGGCGTCCGGGCAGCACAACCACCTGGGCCCGGCCGAGCAGTTCTACGCCGACGGCACACCCGTGGCCGGCACCGGCGCCGCCGGCGTGACGGGCGGCCTGGTCATCGAGTCGAAGGCGTGGGGCACCCATGCCGCGCTCAAGCTGTCGGGCGTGAAGGGCCCGCTGGAGTGCGAGCTGGTGTCGGTGTCGAAGTCGGGGCAGCGGCGGGTCATGACGGGGTGGGCCGTGCCGTCGGCGGGCTACGGGGTGCCGGGCCAGCCCGAGCCGCTGTACACGCACGGGGGAAGCCCTGATCCGCTGGAGAAGATCGACCATTTCGAGGTGGTCACCTCGGCGGGGCAGAAACTGCTCACCGTCAACGTGTGACGTCCGCGCCCGGAAGCGCGTGCCCGATGCCCTCTCACCCATGGTGGGAGGGCATTTTTCGTGCCCTGTGGTCTGTCGGTACTTTTACACATTCGCGGGTTGAACCTCAGCGCGTCCGGGCCTCGTACTGCCTGCCGTACCGAATCGAACGCCCGAACGCCCGAATGCAGAGGTTCGCGATGTCCAGCTCTGTCATGCCCAGCTCCCGGCCCACCCGCGGCCTCAGGCTCCCCCGTACCGGCGCCGTCGTCGCCGCCGGACTGCTCACGGCGGCCCTCGCCTCCACCGCCCTGCCCGCCTCCGCCACCACCTCGCCGCCCACGTCCCGCGCGGCCGGAGGTCAGGCGGCCGTGTCCCGTGCCGACGCGGGCGACGTCTACCTCGCCGCCGGGCTGCGCGGCGCGAACGAGGTGGGCGTCAAGGGCGACGCCGACGGCCGCGCCACCGTCGTGCTCCGCGTCGGCGGCGGCCGGGTCGCCTTCGCGATCCGCTGGAACAAGATCGGCTCCCCGACCGCGGCCCACATCCACCTCGGCGCGCGCGGCGCGAACGGCGACGTACGGCTGGAGTTCCTCACCAAGCCGCTGCCCGCCGGCGTGCTCGGCGTGAGCGGCGCCGTGGACGCCGACCCCGAGCTGGTCCGGGCGCTGGTCGAGGACCCGGGCGGCTTCTACGCCAACGTGCACGACGCCCGCCACCCCAAGGGGGCCGTGCGCGGGCAGCTCCACCGGCTCGCCGCCCCGGCCGACCTCGACGGCGTGCTCCAGGGCAGCAACCGGGCGACGCTGAGCTCGCGGGCCGACGGCGCGCAGGAGGTCCAGGCCAAGGACGGGGCCAGGCGGGGCGACAAGGACGGCCGGGCCGTGTGGTGGCTGCGCCCGCACGGCGGGACCGTCGGCTACACCGCCCTCTGGTCGGGGCTCGCGCCCGTGACGAACGGCCACATCCACAAGGGCGCGCGGGGCCGCAACGGCGCGGTCGTGGCCGACCTGTTCGCCGCGCCGAAGGGGCTGCCGGCCGGGATCACGGGGGTGGCCGGTGAGGCCGAGGTGCCCGCCGCCGTGGTCCGGCGCATCGCCGCCCACCCGGGCAGGTACTACAGCAACCTGCACACCACCGAGTTCGGCGGCGGCGCGGTGCGCGGCCAGTTGTCCGGCCGGCCGTTCGCCCACCCGCGCGCGGTCACGGCCGACGTGCTGCGCGGCGCCCAGATCTACGCCTGCACGAAGCAGCCGGGCGGCGGCTACGCCTTCACCCAGTACGGCGTGCGGGCCTCGCTGCGGCGCGGCATCGCGCACTCGTTCGTCACCCCGGCCGCCGGGCCGCCGCAGTGGATCGCCCCGGACGGCAGCGCGGTGCGCGGCAAGGTCGTCACCAAGACGCCCAACGGCGAGCGGGCCATCCCCGAGCTGGTGCTGGCCGCGACCCCGTCGGGCGCGAAGGGCGGCCTGCTGGCGGGGGTCACGCAGGTGCTGCGGCTCAACACCGAGGGCGGGCTCGCCCCGACCGGCTCGTGCAAGCCCGGGGCGAAGGCGGGCGTCCCCTACAAGGCGGACTACCTGTTCCTGAACTGACGCATGTCAGCGGGGGCGTCAGGACGGCGACAGGGCGGTATCAGGGCGGTCGGCGATGGTGGATCTCGAAAGAACACAGCACAAGGAGCACACCATGCAGACGTTCGCCACCACCGCCCCGATCACCGCCGTCCTGACCGTCCCCGCCGGCCGCGTCCACCTCGTCGCCGCCGACCGCACCGACACCACCGTCGAGATCCGGCCCGCCGACACCTCCAAGAGCCGCGACGTCAAGGCCGCCGAGCAGACCACGGCCGGCTACGCCGACGGCGTCCTGCGGATCGAGACCCCCACGAAGAACCCGTACCTCGGCCCCACCGGAGCCGTCGAGGTCACCATCCACCTGCCCGCCGGATCCGGCGTCCAGGCCAGGACGGAAGCTGCCGAACTCCGGACCACCGGCCGCCTCGGCGACGTCACCTTCGACGGCGCCTACCACCACATCACCCTGGAGGAGACCGCCGGCCTGCGCCTCACCGCCACCGACGGCGACGTCGAGGTCGCCCGCCTCGCCGGCCCCGCCGAGATCACCACCGCCCGAGGCGACATCCGGATCGCCGAGGCCACCGGCGGCAAGGTCGTCCTCCGCACCCAGTCCGGCGACATCTCGATCACCGCCGCCGCCGGCGTCTCGGCCTCCCTGGACGCCGGAACCACCCACGGCCGCGTCAGCAACTCCCTCAAGAACGACGGCTCCCCCGCACTCGACATCCACGCCACCACCTCCAACGGCGACATCACCGCCCGCAGCCTGTGACCAGCGGCCTCCGAAGGAGAGGCAGACCAAGCCCGGCGACGATCGAACGGCCCCGGTCCATCCACGTGGACCGGGGCCGTTCCGGGCATGGAGCTGACCGCGTGATCGACGATGCGCTCGTCACCTTGAGTACGCGGTACTCAAGCCAGGCCGCCTCCGCGCCCGCACGCTGGCTCACATGAAGTCACACATCCTTCGCACGGCAGTCCTCATCGCTCCCCTGCTCGCCCTCGGCGCGGCCACCGCCGTCCCGGCGTCGGCCGCCCCGTCCCACGCGGCGGTCTGGGCGGCGTCGAACGTCCAGCTCGTGAACTGGCAGACCGGCAAGTGCCTGACCATCGCCGGCGGCGTCAGCACCGACAACAACGTCCACGCCGTCCAGTACACCTGCGACAGCCACCCCTCACGCCGCTGGGACGTCTGGGGCTACTCCAGCGGGTACCTGCAGATCCGGAACGTCCAGACGGGCAAGTGCCTGACCATCGCGGGCGGCGTCAGCACCGACAACAACGTCGTCGCCCTCCAGTACACCTGCGACAGCCACCCGTCGCGCTACTGGGCGCTCGGCACTCAGTCGGGCCAGCACGTCCAGTTCCGGAACGTCCAGACGGGCAAGTGCCTGACCATCGCCGGCGGCGTCAGCACCGACAACAACATCGAGGCCGTCCAGTACACCTGCGACAGTCACCCGTCCCGCTTCTGGGAGATCCGCGACTACTACGGCTGAGCCCAGGGGCTTCCGGCGGCGCGGACGCTACCAGCCGCGGGCGATCCACTCGTCGAGGTGCGGCAGTTCGGTCGCGACGGTGGTGTCGGGGCCGTGCCCGGGATGGACGCGGGTCGCGCCGGGAAAGGCGAGGAGCCTGCGTACGGACCGGATGACGACCGTGAAGTCCGACAGCGGCGGGCCGGTGAGCCCCGGCCCGCCGGGGAACAGGGTGTCGCCGGTGAGCAGGTGCGAGTCCACGGCCAGGGTCAGCCCACCCGGGGTGTGGCCAGGGGTGTGCAGGGCGCGGACCGGCAGGGGGCCGACGTGGAGGGTCTCGCCGTCCAGGACCGGTACGGTCACGCCGTCCCACAGCCGGAGGTCACCGGGGAAGGCCAGCCGGGCGGGGTCGCGCGCGAGGAGGTCGGCGGTCGCGGTGCCCGCGTCCCAGTGGCCGGTGCGGCGAGCGGTCGCGACCTCGTTCGGCCATACGGGCTGGTCGGCGGGGTGCGCGAGGACCGGGACGCCCAGCGCCTCGACCACCTCGGGCACGGCCAGGACGTGGTCGAAGTGCGCGTGGGTGAGGAGCACGGCGACCACGTCCAGGTCGGCGACGGCGTCCAGGACGCGCCCCGGCTCGTCTCCCGGGTCCACGATCAGTGCCCGGCGGTCGCCTTGGGCGTGCAGGATCCAGCAGTTGGTCTCCAGCACGCCGACGACGACCCGCCGCAGCACGGCCCTGACGGTCACGGCTGAGCGGCTCGTCGGAGCA
The DNA here is from genome assembly GCF_024172185.1 of Nonomuraea roseoviolacea subsp. carminata. Taxonomy (GTDB): domain Bacteria; phylum Actinomycetota; class Actinomycetes; order Streptosporangiales; family Streptosporangiaceae; genus Nonomuraea; species Nonomuraea roseoviolacea. Next base: position 6,600,372 of record NZ_JAMZEC010000001.1, on the reverse strand, counting down.
GGTCGTCGTACACGCCGGGGTCGTGGGAGCCGACGACGGGGAAGCCGGCCGCCCATGGGCCCTCCCAGCGCACCTGGATGCCGGGGTTGTGGACGGTGGTCCCGTCGTGGAGGCGGAACGTCGGGCTGCCGGGAACGGCGTCGGTCCGGGAGACGGCGAAGTCGCGCATGACGTCGGCCCGGTGCCGGCCGCTGTCCAGGGCTGCGGCCAGCTCGGTCACGTCGACGACGCCGTCGGCCAGGTCGCCCGCGACCTCCAGGATGACCTGCCGGTGGCTGATCGACCGGGAGTGGGTCCAGAACGCCCGGCGCAGCGCGAGGTCGAGCTCCTCTCCGGCCGCCCGGCTCTGCGCGCTCGCGGCGTGCACGGCTTCCGCGGCGAGCAGCACGGTGTGGGGGTAGAGGTCGTCGGCGGCGGTCCAGACCCGGAACTGCGCCTCGGGCTCGATCTGCCCCAGCCCGACGGCCTCGGTGTCGGTGCCGCGGCGCGGGTGCGGGCCGTTGAACAGCTCCAAGGGGAACGTCCGGTGCTCCAGCCGCACGGCTCCGTCCAGCCCGAGCCGCTCGCGCGCCCGGCGCAGCCGCAGCAGGCCGACGTAGGCGAACGGGCACAGCAGGTCCGACCAGACCTGCACGGTGCCGGCCGCGACGGGCGGCGTCGCGGAAGCGTCTGTCGTCATCCGTGCTCCTGATGTTCAGTACCGGACGGGTTGGTGGTGAATCGGGCAGGGCGCAGCAGCACGGCCGTACGGCGCTCCTCGGCCATCGCGCGGTCGTACTCGGCCAGGTCGGAGTGATGCCCGCCGGCCGCGTGGTAGATATCGCGCAGCAGCGCCGGCAGCCGGTCGGGGCCGAGCCCCGGGAGCGGGTCGTCGGGGCCCGCGAGCTCGGTGGCCCCCCGGACGGCGACCCACTCCCATCCGGCCCGGAAGACGAGCGTGGCGTGCGGGTCGCGGCGCAGGTTGGCCAGCTTCGCGGTGCCCCCGCGGGCCACGAAGGCGACCGTGGCGGCCCCGGTCACCGGATGCGGCAGGACCCCGGCGTTGACGACGCTGACGGAGGGCTGCCCGTCCGGCCGCAGCGTCACGAGCACCGCGAGCCACCGGTCCGCGGCGCCGTACTCCCGGACGAGCCGCAGCCCCTCCGCCTCGGACAGAGCCATCAGAAGACCTTCGCGATGTCGCGGGCGCGCGCGTCGGCCGCGCGCCGCGCCTCGTCCCAGTCGCCGGTGAGGGTGGGGTGGAACCGGATGTCCTGGATGTCGGTCAGCCCGGTCCAGCGCAGCCAGTCGTCGAAGAACGTCGACTGGAAGTCGCTGCCGAACTCCGGGCCGAGCGGCGGTCCCCAGACCGCGCTGGTGTAGACGACGGCGACCCGCTTGCCGCGCCCCGCGAGCTGGTGGCCGTACCCGGTCACCGGGTCGACGGTGAAGATCCAGCCGGGCTGGCTGACGACGTCGATGAACTGCTTGAGCACGTACGGCACCGACGCGTTCCACATCGGGACGCTGAACAGCAGCCGGTCGGCGGAGTCGAAGCGCTCGAACGTCCTGCGCGCCGCGTCCCACGCCTCGGCCTCGGCGCCCTGCGGCTCGTTCCCGCCGAACACCGTCATCTTCGCCCTGGCCCCGACGGCGAAGTCCGGCAGCGACCCGTCCCACAGGTCCCAGTGCTCGACCTCGTCGCCGGGGTGAGTCTCCTGGTACGTCTCCGTGAACACCCGCGCGATCCGCAACGACTCCGACGCCTCGCCGCGGGGCGAGGCGGAGATGTGCAACAGCTTGCCCATGGCGTGCCGACTCCTTCAAACGAGCGGACTGTGGTCCGGTTAGCGGATGACGCCAAGATACGGACTCCGGTCCGGTTCGGTCAAGTAGCGTCGCGGGAAGTCGCCGAACGGCTGACGCGGCGCGGGGAGAATCAAGGCGCTCGGCGGCCAGGTGCCGCGCGGGAGCGAGGTGACGGCGCTGACGCAGGACGCCGACGGGGTCGAGGCGGCTCTGCTCGGGCCGGGCGGCGAGTCACGGCTCACGGCCCGTTTCCCGGTGGGCCGCGACGGCGGGCGCGGCATCGTCCGCAAGCCGCCGGGCATCGGCTTTCCCGGTCCGGACGGGAAGCTGCTCTCGGCGGTCGCCGACGTCACGGGCGGCGTCCACCGGTTTCTGTTCTACGGGTTTCTGTTCTACGGGGCCGAGCAGCAGCGGCTCTCCCGCGACACCCCGATCATCGAGGAGGAGGCGCCGGCCTGGCCGGCGTCCTGGCGCGGTGGACGGGGCGCACCCGCGCGCCCACCGCGCCAGGTGAGAGTCAGGACAGGCCCGGCGCCGGGAACTTGGCGGTCAGCTCGCTGACCTCGTGGTGGACGCGGGTGATGACGTCCTCGGCGTCGCCCTTGGCCAGCGCGGTGACGACCTCGTCGATCCAGGCGCCGATCTGCCGCATCTCCGCCTCGCCCATGCCGCGCGAGGTGACCGACGGGGTGCCGATGCGGATGCCGGACGGGTCGAACGGCTTGCGGGTGTCGAACGGGACCGTGTTGTAGTTGGTCTCCAGGCCGGCCCGGTCGAGCGCCTGCGCGGCCGGCTTGCCGCCGATGCCCTTGGGCGTCAGGTCGAGCAGGATCAGGTGGTTGTCGGTGCCGCCGGAGACGAGGTCGAAGCCGCGGCTGCCCAGCTCCTCGGCCAGCGCCTTGGCGTTGGCGACCACCTGGTGGGCGTACGCCTTGAAGGCGTCGGTGGACGCCTCGTGCAGGGCGACGGCGATGGCGGCCGTGGTGTGGTTGTGCGGGCCGCCCTGCAGGCCGGGGAAGACCGCCTTGTTGAGCGCGGCGGCGTGCTCGTCGGAGCTCGCCATGAGCATGGCGCCGCGCGGGCCGCGCAGCGTCTTGTGGGTGGTCGTGGAGATCACGTCGGCGTGACCGACCGGCGACGGGTGCGCGCCGCCCGCGACCAGGCCGGCGATGTGCGCGATGTCGGCGGCCAGCACGGCGCCCACCTCGCGGGCGATCGCGGCGAAGCCCTCGAAGTCGATCGTGCGCGGGATGGCGGTGCCGCCGCAGAAGATGAGCTTCGGCCGGTGCTCCAGGGCCAGCTCGCGGACCTCGTCGAGGTCGACGCGGCCGGTGTCCTTGCGCACGCCGTAGCGGACCGGGGTGAACCACTTGCCGGTGGCCGAGACCGACCAGCCGTGGGTGAGGTGGCCGCCGAACGGCAGGCCCATGCCCATGACGGTGTCGCCCGGCTGCAGGAACGCCATGTAGATGGCGAGGTTGGCCGGCGAGCCGGAGTAGGGCTGGACGTTGGCGTGGTTGACGCCGAACAGCGCCTTGGCCCGCTCGATCGCCAGGGTCTCGATCTGGTCGATGACCTGCTGGCCCTCGTAGTAGCGCTTGCCGGAGTAGCCCTCGGAGTACTTGTTGGTCAGGACGGTGCCCGTCGCCTCCAGGACGGCCTTGGAGACGTAGTTCTCGGAGGCGATCAGCTTGACGGTGTCGGCCTGGCGGCGCTCCTCGGCCTGGATGAGCTCGGCGATCCGCGGGTCGACGCTAGCGAGAGAACTCATGACTCCCCTGTCATCATTGACATCAGGCGAAGACCCAGGCGCACGGCCTCCGCTCCCTTCGCTCCCCGGTGGTCAGCCCACCTCATGCGCCAGTCGCGACCCTACAGACGATAGCGGAAGTGGTGCTCCCGGCTCACTCGCGCGTGACGGCCGCGTCCCGCGTGACGTCTGCGTCCGGTGGGCGGGCCCGCCCCGTGCCCGGCCACCACTTGTCCACCTCGGCGTTCAGGATGGCGCCGATGAGCACGGCCAGCGCCGTGATGTACAGCCAGAGCAGCACGGCGATGGGCGCGGCCAGCGAGCCGTACACGGAGACGGGCGAGAACCAGGCGGCCAGCACGGCGCGCAGCACGGCGGCGCACACGATCCACAGGAACAGCGCCAGCACGGCCCCGGGCAGCTCCCGGTAGACCTTGGTGCGCACCGGCACGCTGACGTGGTAGAGCACGGTGAGGAACGCGACCGACCCGATGATCACCACGGGCCAGTAGAGGACGTCGATGAGGATGCCGAACTGGGCCGGCAGCGCGTCCTTGAGCAGGGTGGGGCCGATGACGAGGATCGGCATGACGACGATGGCGACGGCCAGGCCGACGACGTAGAGGCCGAACGACATCAGGCGGGTGCGCACGATGCCCCGCGCCTCGCCCAGCCCGTACGCGACGGAGATGAGGTCGACGTACACGTACAGGGCCCGCGAGCCGGACCACAGCGACAGCAGGAAGCCCAGGGAGATGATGGAGACCTTGCTGGCGTCGTCGCGCAGCACGTCGTTCATGAGCGGGTTGACGACCCGGTCGATGGCGTCCTTGGTGAACAGCACGCCGGCCTGCTCGACCACCCACGCCCGCACCTGCTGGACCGTCTCCTGGCCGAGCCACGTGCCGAGCTTGCCGATGACGCCGATGACGCCCAGCACGAACGGGGGCAGCGACAGCAGGGCGAAGAAGGCCGCCTCGCCCGCCAGACCGGTGACCCGGTAGGTGACGCCGGCGTCGACCGCGTCGCGGACGATCGCCCACGCCTTCGTGCCGCGTACCCGGCTCAGCCCGGCGCGGGCGTGGGAGGCTATGCGCTTCCTCGCCCGCGTGGGCAGGTCGGTGGAGGTCATGGGCACCAGGACCAAGCTTTCGCAGTGACTCTTCCGGACAGCTTATGTCCCCATGACCCTGCCCTGGTCGTTGTCGACGATGCGCGCTCCGAGCGGCAGCAGCGAGACGGGCACCAGCTTGAGGTTCGCGATGGCCAGCGGGATGCCGATGACCGACAGGAACAGCGGGATCGAGGTCAGGACGTGGCCGATGGCCAGCCAGATCCCGGCGACCACGCACCAGATGATGTTGCCGATCAGCGAGAACACCCCGGCCTGCGGGTCGCGCACGACCGTGCGGCCGAAGGGCCACAGCGCGTACGCGGCGATCCGGAACGAGGCGATGCCGAACGGGATCGTGATGATGAGAACGCAGCAGACGATCCCCGCCAGGGCGTACCCGAGGGCCAGCCAGATGCCGGCGAAGACCAGCCAGATGACGTTGAGAATCGTGCGCATGGCTACAGCTTGTCACCGGACGTGCGCCACGCGGCATCCGGTATGCCCCTGAACCTACCCCGACCTGCGCGCACGCCCCGCGCCGGGGGGACCGGCGAACGCCTGGGCCACCTCCGCCCAGGCGCGGGCGGCGGTGCCGGTGATCTCCAGGGCGGTGTCGGCGAGGTGGACGCGCCGGGTGACGAGCAGGCAGAAGTCGAGCATGGGCCCGCGCACCACGTCGGGGGCGTCCAGCGGGCCCGCGGTCCACGGCTCGCCGCCGCCGGGAGGCGTCAGCTCCACCCGTACGGGCTCGGACGGGAGGGGCAGCCCGCGCACGGCGAACCCGTAGGGGCGGGCCCTGACCCCGAGCATGGCCACGTGCCGCAGCCGGGCGGTCGGCTCGCGGGTGACGCCGAGCGCGGCGGCCACGTCCTCGCCGTGCGCCCAGGTCTCCATGAGGCGGGCGGTGACGAACGAGGCGGCCGACATGTCGGGCCCGTACCAGGGGACGCGGTCGCGCGCCCCGAGCCGGGCGAACGCCTCCAGGCTGCGGGCGCGGGCGTCGCGGAACCAGGCGTGCAGCTCGGCCACGGGCATGCCGCGCGAGCGGAAGGCCAGCTCGTCCACCGTGCCGGCCTCGACGGCGAACCCGTCGAGCGAGGCGCGGAACGCGGCGGGGTCGGTGGCCGCCGTGCGGGCCGCGTCGTCGAACCAGGCGAGATGGGCGACCTGGTCGCGCACCGCCCAGCCCTCGGCGGGGGTGGGCAGCTCCCACTGGGCGGGGCTCAGCGGAGTGAGCAGGGCCTCCAGCGAGTCGGTCTCCGCGCGCAGGTCGGCGAGCAGCTCGCCCATGAGGTCCATGCCCGCCACCCTAACCGAACGGTGTTCTACGGGGAATAATGCGGAGCGTGATCTGCGAGAGCTGCAAGGAGCGGCGGCACGAGGAGTGCCGTGGCGGCTCGTGGTGCGACTGCCAGCACCAGACGGAACCCCAGGAGGACGAGTCCCCGCTGGACTGGCCCCGCCAGGGATGATCGCGTCCAGAGTCTGGACCGTTGTTGGACATCTCGGACAGCGCGAGTATCTTCATATACATGCCAGCGGACCCCATGCTCGTCGGCCGACGCCACGTCGACCTTCAGCGTGTCCGCAGCGCCATCTGTCGTGACGCCCGCTGATCATCCCCGGATTTCTCTCACCTGAGGGCGTCGCACTCCTCTTCGCTACCCCCGCACTCGACGACGAGGCGGGAGGAAGTACGAGCGCGCCCATGATGCGAAGGACGCGCCATGAGCACTCCTGCCAGCCGGCACCACAAGCGCCCGCGCGGCGAGGGTCAATGGGCTCTCGGTTACCGTGAGCCGCTCAACAAGAACGAGGAGAACAAGAAGAACGACGACGGGCTCAACGTCCGCCAGCGGATCATCGACATCTACTCCAAGGCCGGCTTCGACTCGATCGACCCGGCCGACCTGCGCGGACGCATGCGCTGGTACGGCCTGTACACCCAGCGCAAGCCCGGCATCGACGGCGGCAAGACCGCGATCCTGGAGCCGGAGGAGCTGGACGACCGCTACTTCATGCTCCGCGTCCGGATCGACGGCGGCCTGCTCGACCTGCGCCAGCTCCGCGCGATCGCCGACATCTCCAACCTGTACGGCCGCGGCACTGCCGACCTGACCGACCGGCAGAACATCCAGCTCCACTGGATCGAGATCGAGTCGGTGCCCGACATCTGGGAGCGCCTGGAGGCCGTCGGCCTGTCCACCACCGAGGCGTGCGGCGACACCCCGCGCGTCATCCTGGGCTGTCCGCTGGCCGGCATCGACACCGACGAGGTGCTCGACGCCACCGAGCAGATCCAGGAGGTGTACGACCGGTACATCGGCGACCCGGCGTTCTCCAACCTGCCGCGCAAGTTCAAGACCGCGATCAGCGGCTGCCCGGCCCACTGCACCGTCCACGAGATCAACGACGTGGCGTTCGTGGGCGTCGAGCTGCCGAGCGGCGAGAAGGGCTACGACCTGTGGGTGGGCGGCGGCCTGTCCACCAACCCGATGTTCGGCAAGCGGATCGGCGTGTTCGTCCGGCCCGACCAGGTCGGCGAGGTCTGGGCCGGCGTGGCCGGCATCTTCCGCGACTACGGCTACCGGCGGCTGCGCCACCGGGCGCGGATCAAGTTCCTCGTCAACGACTGGGGGCCCGAGAAGTTCCGCGAGGTGCTGGAGACCGAGTACCTCAAGGAGCCCCTGCCCGACGGGCCCGCGCCGGCCCAGCCGCGTGGCTCGCGCCGCGACCACGTCGGCGTCCACCCGCAGCAGGACGGCAACTTCTACGTCGGCTTCGCGCCGCGCGTGGGCCGCCTCGACGGCGACAAGCTGCACCTCGTCGCCGACATCGCCGAGCGGCACGGCTCCGGCCGGGTCCGCACCACGGTCGAGCAGAAGATGGTCATCCTCGACGTCGCGCCCGACCGGGTCGAGTCGCTGGTGGCCGAGCTGGAGGCCAACGACCTCCAGGTCAACCCGTCCACGTTCCGGCGCCAGACCATGGCCTGCACCGGCATCGAGTACTGCAAGCTCGCGATCGTCGAGACCAAGGCCACGGCGTCCGACCTCATCGACGAGCTGGAGCGGCGGCTGCCCGGCTTCCAGGAGCCGCTGACGATCAACGTCAACGGCTGCCCCAACTCCTGCGCCCGCATCCAGGTGGCCGACATCGGCCTCAAGGGGCAGCTCGTCGTGGACGAGAACGGCGAGCAGGTCGAGGGCTTCCAGATCCACCTCGGCGGCTCGCTCGGCGTCAACCCCGGCTTCGGCCGGAAGGTGCGCGGCCTGAAGACCACGGCGGCGGCCCTGCCCGACTACGTGGAGCGGGTCGTCACCCACTACGACGCCCAGAAGAAGGAGGGCGAGTCCTTCGCCGACTGGGTGCAGCGCGCCGACGAGGCGGACCTGCGATGAGCGAGCGCGCCGTCCCGTTCCACTGCCCGTACTGCGGCGACGAGGACCTCGAACCGTACGAGGGTGACGGCGGCTGGTACTGCCGCTCCTGCGCCCGCGCTTTCAAGCTGAAGTTCCTGGGGATCGGAGTGAACATTTGACCTCCGCCACACGGCCGAAGCCATGGGCTCACGACCTTCGCAGGCCGAGCCTTCCTGATTCACCGGCGACTGCCCCCGGGACGAACCCGAGCCAGGGACTTACGTGGCCTCCACAGGCTTCACATCCCGCCAGCCCGGCGGTAGGTGCCCGGACGCAACATCCGCCCAAGCACGAGGGCGACGTTACTACGAACCTCGCTGGGGTTTCCGGCGATTCATGGGAGACGATATGACGCTGGTGGACATCGAGGTCGGACTCCGGAGTCAGCGCGGCACCCTCGACCTGCAGGACATCGTCGAGTCGGCCGCCGTGTTCCTGGAGGACGCGCCCGCCCGCGAGATCATCCGCTGGGCGGCGGCCACGTTCGGCGACCGGCTGTGCCTGACCTCGTCGATGAGCGACGCGCTGCTCATCGACCTGGTGAGCCGGGTCAAGCCCGGCGTGGACGTGCTGTTCATCGACACGGGCTACCACTTCGCCGAGACGGTCGGCACCCGGGACGCCGTCCGGCAGGTCTACGACGTCAACGTGATCGACATCAAGCCGTCGCGCACGGTCGAGGAGCAGGAGCGCGACCTCGGCCCGCGCCTGTTCGGCCGCAACCCCGACCTGTGCTGCTACCTGCGCAAGGTCGAGCCGCTCAACCGCGCGCTGGAGCCGTACCTCGCGTGGATCTCCGGCATCCGCCGCGACGAGTCGCCCACCAGGGCCGGCACCAAGGTCGTCGAATGGGACGCCAAGCGGCAGATGGTCAAGGTCAACCCGATCGCGCGGTGGACCCAGGAGGAGGTCGACAACTACATCGCCGACAACGGGGTGCTCATCAACCCGCTCCACTACGACAACTACCCCTCGATCGGCTGCGCCCCCTGCACCCGGCAGGTCGCGGAGGGCGAGGACCCGCGCAGCGGCCGCTGGGCGGGGCTGGGGAAGGTCGAATGCGGCATTCACCTGTAGTCCCCGGCATGTGGCCCGCCCCGTTGGCAGACGGGGCGGGCCCGCGGCCGCCTCTGGTGGCGGTGGCGCACGGCTCGCGCGACCCGCGCGCCGCGGCCGTCGTGGAGGCGCTGCTGGACGAGGTGCGGCGGGCCCGGCCGGGCCTGCCGGTCCGCTCGGCCTACCTGGACCACGCCGCGCCGAGCCTGGGCCAGGCGCTGGCCGGGCTGGGCGAGGCCGTGGTGCTGCCGCTGCTGCTGACCGAGGCGTACCACTCGCGCGTCGACCTGCCGTCGGCGCTGAACGAGGTGCGGGCGCGCGAGCCGCGGCTGCGCGTCCGCTACGGCGCCACGCTCGGGCCGCACCCGCTGTTGGTGGGCGCGCTGGAGCGGCGCCTGGCCGAGGCCGGGGTGGCGCCGCGCGACCGCGGGACGGCCGTGGTGCTGGTGTCGGCCGGTTCCAGCGACGCCCGGGCCAACGCGGTCGTGGCGCGCGTGGCCGGCGAGTGGGCGCTGTCCGGCGGCTGGTGGGGCGTCGTCCCGGCGTACGCGTCGGCCGCGACGCCGACGCCGGAGGAGGCGGTGCGGCTGCTGCGGGAGGCGGGCGCGCCGCGCGTGGCCGTCGCGCCGTACCTGCTGGCTCCGGGGCTGTTCGCCGACAAGGTGCGCCGGGCGACGCTCGCCGCGGGCGCCGACGTGGTGGCCGACGTGCTCGGCCCCGCCCCCGAGATCGCGCGGGTGCTGCTGGAACGCTACGACGCCGCCCTGCGCGCACCCGCGGAGGCCGCCGCCTCCTGAGCACGGGCGGCCTGAGCACGGGCGGTCCTGAGCGCGGGCGGTCCCGGGCACGGGCGGTCCTGAGCGCGGGCGGCCTGAGCGCGGGCGGTCAGTGGCCGAGCGGGCCCCGGCGGCCGTCGTCGCCGGGGAGGCCGCGGTTGCCGTCGTCGCCGAGGAGGCCGCGGTTGCCGTCGCGCCAGTCGTCGCCGTGCAGCCGCCTCCAGTGCTCGCGCCAGGCCGCGAACCCGCGCCGCACCGGCTGCGCGCGCGAGTCGCCGACCACCTTCACATCCCCCATCACCGCGTACGCGCGGACCCGCACCACCGGCACGTTCATGCCCGGGGCCGCCTGCAGCACGTCCACCCGCTTGTCGCCCATGACGGCCATGCCGTCGAGGTCCACGTGCACGCCGTCCGGGACGATGATCTTGACGTCGCCCATCACGGAGACGGCCGTGATGTCCACCACGTCGGTGCGGGCCTCGGCCTCGCGCAGGTCGAGCAGCACGTCCCCCATCACGGCCACCGCGCCGAGCTCCTGGTCGATCCGCCAGGCGCCGCGCCGCTTGGTGTCGCCCATCACGCCCACGAACCACCGCCTTCTGCGCTCGGCCGGCCGCGGGACGGCGGCGGGGAACGCCGCGGCCGGCCCGGCGTCCGGCAGGTCCTCGGTGAGCAGGGCCAGCTCGGCGTGGGTGGCGGCGCTGTAGGCGGCCTCGGTGCGGTCGGTCAGCTCGGCCAGCGAGAGGCGGCCCTCCACGGAGGCCACGCGGAGTCGCTCCACGACGGCCTCGCGCTCGGCGTCGGACGCGCGCACTCCTCCAGGGTCGGTCATGAGACGCAACATATCGCGTTTCGCCGGCCGTCTCCTCCTCCCCCGGGAGGAACACCGCCGTGCACCGTGCCCCTTTCGGACCATGCTCCGAACCGTGCGCCCGGCGGTGGCGGTCCGGGGTGGGGGTTGAGCTGGGCTAGTGTCCGATGCATGCATGAGGAGAAGCTCTACCGGGCCGCGTTGAACGGCGAGTCGGAGACCGTGAGCGAGCTGCTCGCCGGGGGCGCCGACCCCAACCGGCCGAGCGAGGGAGAGGACGAGGGGCTGCCGCTGTGCGCGGCGGCCTCGTGGGACCGGGTCGAGGCCGCCCGGGCGCTGCTGGCCGCCGGGGCCGACGTCAACGGCCGCGAGGAGGGCGGCTGGACCGCGCTGCTGTGGGCCGCGGCCAACGGCCACGCCGACACCGCCCGGCTCCTGGTGGAGGCCGGGGCCGAGGTGGACGTCACGAACGACGACGGCGACACGGCGCTCACGCTCGCCGCCCGGCGCGGCGCGCTCGGCGTGGTGCGGGTGCTGCTGGACAGCGGCGCCGACGCGACGAAGTACGACGGCGACGGCGACACCCCGCTGGACGTGGCGGCCGACTGGGTGGGCGTGCACCTGGAGAGCGCGCTGCTCGACCAGATCGGGCAGGACGACTGGGAGTACGTGGTGGCCCGGCAGTTCGCCAAGGACGGCACCGAGCTGGTGACCGTGGCGGGCCGCTCGGCCGACGGCGAGCAGAGCGAGCAGGTGCAGGCGCAGCGCGGGCACGCGGCGATCGCCACCCTGCTGGAGGAGGCCACCGGCGTCCACGCGCCGGTCGACCGGCTGGTCGCGCGGGCGCTGGCGCACCGCGACACCGACGAGGACGCCGAGACCTGGTGGATCGTGGCCGACGCGCTGGGGCGGCGGGGCGACGAGGAGACCTACGAGGCGCTGGCCCGGCTGTGCGCGAGCGAGGACGCCCGGGAGCGGGAGTTCGGCGTGGACGCGATCGCCCAGTACGGCGTGGACGAGGACGGCGGCAAGCCGTACCTGGAGCGGACGCTGCCGCTGCTGCAGCGGATGGCCACCACGGAGAGCAACCCGCAGGTGCTCAGGTCGGTGCTGTCGGCCCTCGGCCACCAGGGCGACCCGCGCGCGCTGCCGCAGGTGCTCGACATCGTCAACCGGCCGGGGCACCGGCGCACGATGACCGACGCGATCGCGCTGGCCGACGTGCTGCCGCCCGACCACGCCGAGGGGCTGGCCCTGCTCGTCGCGATGACCCGCGACGACGACGAGGAGGTGCGCGACTGGGCCACCTCGGGCCTGGCCTCGCTGGAGGCCGACACGCCGGAGATCCGTGAGGCGCTGGCGGCCCGCCTGGACGACACCGACCTGCGGACGGTCGCCGAGGCCACGCGTGGCCTGGCCGAGCGCGGGGACGCCCGGGCGGCGCGGGGCGTCGAGCGGGTGCTGGCCGAGAGCGACGACGACTACGCCCGCGACCTCGTCACCGAGGCGCGGCTCAAGCTGAGCCCGGACGCCTGACAGCCGGCACCGGCACCGGCGCCCGCCCGGCGCCAGGTCGGGGACGCCGCCCGGCGCCGGGTCGGGGACGCCGCCCCGCTCCGGGTCAGGGGCGGCGCTCGGTGCCGAAGATGCCGTTGACCGCGATGATCGCGAACCAGATCCCCAGGATGCCCCACACGGCGGTGCCCTGGATGCTCAGCGCGATCGTCGCCACCGTGCCCAGGCTCAGCGAGACGATCGCGAGCGCGAGCCGCTGGCCGTAGGCGGCCTTGGACCGTCCGGCCAGTTCCTCGGCCTTCGGGATGGCGGCCAGCCGTTCGTCCACCCGCCGGTCGACCTCCTTGCCCATCTTGTCGAGGAACGACTCGATGAGGGCGTCCTCGAAGTCGGGGCCGAGGTCGCGGCGGGCGGCCACGGCGGCACGAAGCTCATCACCGGTGCTCATGTGTCGAGATATAGCGTGATGCGTCCGTCTCGGCAAGGCACAGATGCGACTCAGCGGGCCAGGATGTCGTCCAGGTTGTACGAGACCGGCCGCTCAAGCTGCTCGTACGTGCACGACTCGGGCGTGCGGTCGGGCCTTGCGCGGCGCCAGTGGGCGGTGTGCCGGAACCGGTCGCCCTCCATCTGGTCGTAGGCCACCTCGATGACCAGCTCGGGCCGCAGCGGGATGAACGACAGGTCCTTCTTCGCGCTCCACCGCGAGATCGCGCCGGGGACCCGCTGCCCGCCCGTGGCCGGACCGGCGGCCGGCTGGCCGACGGTGGCCGCCGCCTGCTCGGCCCAGTGCCCCCACGGGTGCTCGCTGAGCTCGGCGAGGTACGGCTTGAGCTCCTCCACCAGCTCGGCCCGGCGCGCCATCGGGAACGAGGCGGCCACGCCCACGTGGTGCAGCCGCCCGTCGGGCCCGTACAGGCCGAGCAGCAGCGAGCCGACGATCGGCCCGGTCTTGTGCTCGCGGTAGCCGGCCACCACGACGTCGGCCGTGCGCTCGTGCTTGACCTTGAACATGGTGCGCTTGTCGGGGACGTAGGGCTGGTCGCCGGGCTTGACGATGATGCCGTCGAGCCCCGCCCCCTCGAACATCTCGAACCACTCCCCCGCCTGCCCGTCGTCGCGCGTGACGGGCGTGAGCCGCACCGAGTGGCCGGCCCGGCCGAAGACGCCCTCCAGGCGGGCGCGGCGCTCGGCGAAGGGCAGGTCGAGGTATGACTCGTCGCCGAGCGCCAGCAGGTCGAAGGCGACGAACGAGGCCGGCGTCTGCTCGGCCAGCATCCTGACCCGCGAGGCGGCGGGGTGGATGCGTTGCTGGAGGGCGTCGAAGTCGAGCTGGGAGCCGCGCGGCAGCACGATCTCGCCGTCGATCACGACCCGTTCGGGCAGCTCGGCCTTGACCGCCTCGACCAGCTCCGGGAAGTAGCGGGTGAACGGCCGCTCGTTGCGGCTGCCGAGGTAGACCTCGTCGCCGTCGCGGAAGACGATGCAGCGGAAGCCGTCCCACTTGGGCTCGTAGAACAGGGTGCCGTCCTGCTTGGGCATGGCCTTGACCGGCTTGGCCAGCATGGGCGCCACGGGCGGCCGGACCGGCAGGTTGGGCACCGGCTCCGGCTCGGCCTCGGGCCCGGGGGCCGCGGGCGGCCCGGTGGGCGCGGTGGGCGCGGCGTCCTGGAGCCGGGGCTCGGGCTCGGCGGCGGCCGGGGGCTCGGTGGGGTCAGTCATGGTTCGGCTCCCTCGTGTACCGGCAGAACAGCACGCCGTCCTCCTCCAGGACCTGACCGAGGCCGAGGCCGACCAGCGCCGCCTCGCCGTTCAGGATGCGCGCCGCGCCGCCGCCGAGCAGCAGCGGGCTGATCGTCAGGCACAGCTCGTCGAGCAGCCCGGCCGCGGCGAGCTGGGCGTTGAGCCGCGGCCCGCCCTCGCACAGCACCCGGGTCAGCCCCCGCTCGTGCAGCTCGCGCACGGCCGTCCCCATGTCGACCACCTCCTCGCCCGCGACGACGACGTCGGCGACGGACTTGGCCGCGGCGAGGCGCTCGGCCGGGGCGGAAGCGCAGGTGACGACGATCGTCCGGGAGATCGCCTCGGTGAACAGCGGGCCGTCGAGGTCGAGGTCGAGGCTGCGGCTGACCACCGCGAGAGGCGGCGTCTCGGGCCGTCCCTCGCGCAGCGCCCGCCACGACTCGCGCGGCCGGGCGGGGCCGTAGCCCTCGGCGCGCACGGTGGCGGCGCCGGCGACGACCACGTCGGCGAGCCCCCGCAGCACGCCGAAGATCCGCTTGTCGGCCTTGCCCGACAGCCCGCCCGACAGGCCGTTCATCCAGGCGGCGCCGTCGGCGCTGGCGACCATGTTGACGCGCAGCCACGGCCGGTCAGGCGGGTAGGCGTAGGCCAGCTCGATGGGTGGATCGTCCTGTATGTCCGGATAGATGCGACGCACTCCTCTACCTTGGCACACGCCTCCGACAACCGGCCGTCAGGCGGCCTTTGCCCGAGACATCGCACTTTGGCGTAACGAATGGCATACGTGGAGTGATGCGCTTAACGTGTCGTCTGGGGTCGGGGACCGAAGGAGGCCCGGGTGGGGCTCGCCACTGCCGTGACATGGATCTGCACCGCGCTCGCCGGAGCGTACCTGCTCTATCTGTGGCTGTCGGGCGGCGGGCTGCGGCAGCAGGCCACCAAGGTCACCCGCTTCCCGGTCGCGCTGGTCTTCTCCCATCCCACGCTGGCCGCCGGGGCGCTGGTCTGCTGGTTCGGGTACCTGCTGACCGGGTCCGCGGCGCTCGCGTGGACCGCCTTCGGGGTGCTGGCGGTGGCCGCGCTGCTGGGCTTCGTCATGTTCACCCGCTGGCTCGGCGGCGGCCGGCACGCCCGGGGCGCCGAGCGCCGCTTCCCCGTGCTGGCCGTGGCGCTGCACGGCCTCGGCGGGGTCGTCACGTTCGCGCTGGCGCTGATCACCGCGGCCCTGATGGGCGACTGACCCCGCGGGCCGCGGGGAACGGCTCAGGAGCCCTGCGGCTGGCGCAGCACCTGGATCGAGCGCGACGTCACGGCCACCTGCGAGCCCGGCAGCCGGGCCTCGTCCGGGAACGGCTCGTCCTGGCCGGACTCGTAGCTGGTGTCGAGCACCGGCAGCCAGGTCGCGCCGTACTCCTCGCCCGGCAGCGTGAACGTCATGTCCTCGTGGTGGGCGTTGATGAGCAGCAGGAACGAGTCGTCCACGATCCGCTCGCCGCGCGGCCCCGGCTCGGTGATGCCCTCGCCGTTGAGGTAGACCGTCAGCGACTTGGCGTAGCCGGTGTGCCAGTCGCCGGCCGTCATCTCCTGCCCGGCGGGCGTGAGCCACACCAGGTCGCGCCGGCCGTCCTCGGAGTCACGGCCGTGGAAGAAGCGGCGGCGCTGGAAGACCGGGTGCTCGCGCCGCAGCCGCGACAGCGTCCGGACGAACTCCAGCAGGTCGGTCTCGGTGTGCACCAGCGACCAGTCGATCCAGGCGATCTCGTTGTCCTGGCAGTAGGCGTTGTTGTTGCCGCGCTGCGTGCGGCCGATCTCGTCGCCGTGCGACAGCATCGGCACGCCCTGCGACAGGAACAGCGTGGTCAGGAAGTTGCGCCGCTGCCGGTGACGGAGCCGGACGATCTCGGGGTCCTCGACCGGCCCCTCGGCGCCGCAGTTCCAGGAGCGGTTGTCGTCGGTGCCGTCGCGGTTGTCCTCGCCGTTGTCGAGGTTGTGCTTGCGGTCGTAGGAGACCAGGTCGGTGAGGGTGAACCCGTCGTGGCAGGTGACGAAGTTGATGGAGGCCACCGGCCGGCGCCCGGAGGTGGCGTACAGGTCGGCCGAGCCGGTCAGGCGCGAGGCGAACTCGGGCAGCGCCGAGTGCGTGCCCCGCCAGAAGTCGCGCACGATGTCGCGGTACTTGCCGTTCCACTCGGTCCACAGCGGCGGGAAGTTGCCCACCTGGTAGCCGCCGGGCCCGACGTCCCACGGCTCGGCGATGAGCTTGACCTGCGAGATCACCGGATCCTGCTGGATGAGGTCGAAGAACGCGCTCAGCCGGTCGACGTCGTGCAGCTCGCGGGCCAGCGCCGAGGCCAGGTCGAAGCGGAAGCCGTCGACGTGCATCTCCAGCACCCAGTAGCGCAGGGAGTCCATGATGAGCTGGAGCGCGTGCGGCGAGCGGACGTTGAGCGAGTTGCCGCAGCCGGTGTAGTCGAGGTAGTAGCGGCGGTCGCCGTCGTGCAGGCGGTAGTAGGCCGAGTTGTCGATGCCCCGGAAGCCGAGCGTCGGGCCCATGTGGTCGCCCTCGGCGGTGTGGTTGTAGACCACGTCGAGGATCACCTCGATGCCCGCCTCGTGCAGCGCCCGCACCATGGCCTTGAACTCCTGCACCTGCTCGCCGCGCGTGCCGGCGCTGGAGTAGCGGCCGTGGGGCGCGAGGTAGGCAGCGGTGTTGTAGCCCCAGTAGTTGGTCAGCCCGCGGGCCACGAGGAAGTGCTCGGGGATGAAGTGGTGGACCGGCATCAGCTCGACCGCCGTCACGCCGAGCGACAGCAGGTGGTCGATGATCGCCGGGTGCGCCACGCCCGCGTAGGTGCCGCGCAGCGGCTCCGGCACCGCCGGGTGGCGCATGGTCAGGCCGCGCACGTGCGCCTCGTAGATCACCGTCTCGTGGTACGGGATGCGCGGCGGCCGGTCGTTGCCCCACTCGAAGAACGGGTTGATCACCACGTTCTTCGGCATGAAGGGGGCGCTGTCGGTCAGGTTGAGCCGGGCCGGGTCGGTGAACTCGTACGAGAACAGCGCCTCGTTCCAGGTCAGGTCGCCGTCGATGGCCTTGGCGTAGGGGTCGAGCAGCAGCTTGGCCGGATTGCACCGGTGGCCGCGCGACGGCTCGTAGGGCCCGTGGACGCGGTAGCCGTAGCGCTGTCCCGGCATGACGCCCGGAAGGTGGCCATGCCAGACGAACCCGTCGACCTCCGGCAGGTCGACGCGTTCCTCGGACCCGTCATCGTGGAAGAGGCACAGCTCTACCCGCTCGGCCACCTCGGAGAACACCGAGAATCCGGTGCCCACGCCATCCCAGGTAGCGCCGAGTGGGTACGGCTCGCCCGGCCAGACATCTCGCATGTGACTCGATTGTCCCACGCGACCGCGATCACGCCAGAGCGCTCGCGATCACGATCTCGCTAGAGGAGCTGCGCGTTCAGGCTGATCGTCGTGCCCGCGAGGGCCTTGCTCACCGGGCAGTTGGCCTTGGCCGTCTCGGCGGCCTCCTGGAACTGCTCGGCCGTGACGCCGGGGACCTGGCCCCGCACGGTGAGGACGATGCCGGTGATGCCCTCGCCCGGCTGGAAGGTGACGTCGGCGCTGGTGGTCAGCGTCTCGGGCGGCGTGCCGGCGCCGGCCAGGGCGTGCGAGAGCGCCATCGAGAAGCACGAGGAGTGGGCCGCGGCGATGAGCTCCTCGGGGGAGGTCCTGCCGCCGGCCTCCTGGGAGCGCGAGGCCCAGGTGACCTCGAACGTGCCCACGCCGGACGTGTCGAGCGACACGTTGCCCGAGCCGTCGATCAGGGCGCCCTTCCACTGCGTGGTGGCGGTGCGGGTGGTTGCCATGACGCTTCCTCCCTCTCGTTGGTGGACTTACGACCCTACCGTGAGCTTGTCCCTCCCCTGGCCGGAGCCGTGAACCCGGGGCCGGACCGGGTTCATCCGGCTCACCTTCCGCCGCGAATAGTGGCATGCTCGGGTCGCGGCGCACCGGCCGCCTTGGTCCGGATCATCGGGAGATCGTCGGGAGCGTGGTGCCAGTGGAGGCGCCGTACGACGACCGCCTGCTGCACCAGCGGGTGGTCGGCGGCGACGAGGCCGCACTCGGGGAGGTCTACGATCACCTCTCCGCGCTGATCTTCGGTCTGTCGCTGCGCGTCACCAGGGACCGGGTGATCGCCGAGGACATCACGCAGGAGGTGTTCCTGATCTTCTGGGAGCGTCCCCTCGCCTACGATCCCGACCGGGGCACGCTGCGGGCGTGGCTGGCCACGATCGCCCACCGCCGCGCGGTCGACCACGTGCGGGCCGAGGAGCGCCGCCGGGTCTCCACGCTGGGCCCCCGGCTGTTCGAGCCGCCGCCCCCGCGGCTGGAGGAGACGGTGCTGGCCGCCGACGAGGCCGAGCGCGTGCGGCGGGCGGTCACGGCCTTACCCGACGGCCTGAGACAGGCGGTGGAGCTGGCCTACTACGGTGGCCGGACGTACCGGCAGGTGGCCGAGGAGCTGGGCGTGCCGGAGGGCACGGCCAAGTCGCGGATCCGGCTGGCGCTGCGGCGCCTGGCCGACGCGCTGGCAGAGGAGGAGGTGTGATGGAGCCCGTGGACCGTCTCTACCTGGACGCGCTGACGGAGGACGCCGAGGCGCCGGCCGGCTCCCTGCGCCCGCAGCTCCTCGCCGGCGCCCGCGCCCGGCGCCGCCCGGCCGCCCCCACCGCCGCCTGGGCGCGGCCGTACGCGGGCCGGGTGGCGGCCATGGACGCCCTGCTCGCCTCGGCCGGCGACGACGACTGGTCGCGCGAGGTGGTGGAGGGCTGGAACCTGCAGGAGCTCGTCGCCCATCTGGCGGCCAAGGACGGCCTGCTCGCCGCCGCGGTGGGCGCCCCGGTCCTCGGGCCGCCGATCACGGCCTCCGACGCGCTGGGCCGCACCGCCGACGTGCAGGCGCACGAACGGGCCCGCAGCCCGGAGCAGACGCGGCGCGACTGGCGGGCCCAGGCCGACGCGCTGTGCCGGCATCTCGCCGCGCTCGCGCCCGAGGCGCCGGCGACGCTCGACGGCATGGAGACGGCGGTGCGCGACCACGTGCTGGGCCGCACCCTGGAGACGTGGATCCACGCCGACGACGCCGCCCGGGCGGCCGCGCTGCGGCTGCCGCACCCGGTGCCCGAACACATCCACCCGACGGCCGACCTGTGCGCGCGGCTGCTGCCGTGGACGATGCTGCTGTCGGGGCTCGACGGCGCGGGGCGGGCCGTTCATCTCACGCTGACGGGGGCGGGCGGCGGCGAGTGGCACGTTCCCCTGGGAGTCGCCGACACCGGGGCGCGTGAGCCGCAGGCGCGGATCACGGCGGACGTGGTGGAGTTCTGCTTCCTGCTGGGCGGGCGGGGGGAGCCGGAGTCGTTCGCGGCGGAGCTGGAGGGGGATGTGGGGCTGGCGCGCGACGTGCTGCGCACCGCTCCCGCCCTGGCGGGCCCCTGACGCGCACCGGCCGGCCGGTCCTGTGACGCGCGGCCGGGCGGTCTTCTCCCGCGCGGCCTGACGGTCTTCTGCCGCGTGGTCGGGCGGGGCGGCTAGGCCAGCCAGATGAGGCCGGCGAAGCGGCCGCCGGGCTGCTCGCGGCGGTGGGAGTAGAGCTCCTGCGACTCGATCGTGCAGCGCGCGTCGTGGCGCACGTCGGTCACGCCGGCGGCGCGCAGCTGCGCCTCGATGCCGGCCCGCAGGTCGAGCGCCGGAGTGTCCCAGGAGGTGGTGGACCAGGTGGCGGGCACCCGGGAGGCGACGCGCTCGCGCAGCTCGGCCGGCACCTCGTAGCAGCGGCCGCACGCGCCCGGCCCGACGATCGCCGTCATCCGCTCCGGGGCCGCGCCCTTGGCGGTCATGGCGTCGACGAGCGCCGTGGCCACGCCCGCCTCGGTGCCGGGACGGCCGGAGTGGGCGGCCCCCACCATCCGCGCCTCCGGATCGCCCACCAGCACGGCCGGGCAGTCGGCGCCGAGGGCGGCCAGGGCGAGGCGCGGCTCGGTGGTGAAGACGCCGTCCAGCGGGGGCGGGTCGTCGCCGAAGGGCTCGCTCACGTACGCGACGTCGGCGCCGTGGACCTGGCGCATGAACACCACGGCCCGCACGCCCAGCTCGGCGGCCACGCCCGCGCGGTTGGCGCGGACGGCCTCGGGGTCGTCGCCGACCAGGCCACCGAGGTTGCGCGACCCGTACGGGGGCGCGCTCACGCCTCCGTGGCGGTCGGTGAACGCGACGTGGACCCCCGGCGCCAGCTCCATGCCCTTGATCCTAGTGCGGCCCCACCGAGCCGGACGCCGGGGTCAGCCGCCCCGGGCGCCGGGGTCGGCGGAGGCGGGCGCTGCGGTCAGGCGACCCGGGTCAGGGCGTGCAGCAGGTGGCGGACGGCGGGCGCGGGCACGCCCGGGAGGACGGCCAGCGAGGTGGTCACCGAGTGCCCGGCGAGCGGCCGGACGGCCACGCGGGGGACGTCCGGCAGGCCGGCCACCTCGTAGAAGACCGTCCAGGAGGGGGCGGCGACGCCGATGTCGGTCAGGGTCTCCTGCAACGTCGTGAACGGCGGCCCGAGCGGCGGACTGACCCCGGCCGCCCGGCAGGCGCCGATGATCAGGTCGTGGAAGGGCGGGTTGCCCTCGCGGGGGGCCAGCCGGAGAGGGAGCCCGGCCAGGTCCTCGATCCGGAGCCCAGCCGAACGCGCCGACGGGAGCCTGGTCGGCTCCTCGACTTGGGCTGCGGCCGGACGCGCCGACGGATGCCCGACCGACTCCTCAGCCCGGGCTCCGGCCGGGCGCGCCAGCGGGTACCCGGCCGGCTCCTCGGACCAGGTTTCGGCCGGCCGCGCCAGCGGGTGCTCCGCGGGCAGGGCCACGTACAGCGGGTCGGTCCAGACCGGCAGCAGTTCCAGGCCGGGGGCGTCGGTGAGCGCGCGGACCAGCGCCGCGTCGAGCTCGCCCGAGCGTACGGCGGCCAGCCGATCGGGCAGGGGGAGGCGCCGCGGGCGGACCTGGAGGCGCGGCGCGACATCGGCCAGCGCCCCGAGCGTGCGGTAGACCCGGTCGCCCGGCCCCTGCACGATGCCGAGCCGCAGGACGCCGTCGCTGCCCGCGCGCACGTCGGCGGCGACCTGCCGGGCGTGGTGCGCGGCGGCCAGCACGGCCCGCGCCTCGGGCAGCAGGCGTTCGCCCGCCCCGGACAGGTGCACGCGCCGGGTCGTCCGGGTGAACAGGGACACGCCGAGCTCGCGTTCGAGCCGGCGGACCTGCTGGCTCACGGCCGACTGCACGATGCTCAGCCGCTCGGCGGCGCGGCCGAAGCCGCCCTCTTCGGCGACCGCCACGAAATACGCGAGCTGCCTCAGCTCCACCCACGCCCTCGATTCATCTCGATCGGTGATGGCTGTAGGTGACAACCGCTTCTGGTTCGCGCTGTCTTCCCGGACTGCAATGGATCCCGATCCTGGAAGGAGCTGAGGATGACTTTCACCACGTCACAGGCCCTTGTCGTGCCCGCGGGGGCCGCGGAGGCGGTCGAGCTGCCGGCGGGCGGGGCGTTCACCCTGCTCGCCGACGCGAGCGACACCGCCGGCGCGCTGGGCGCCAACCGGCTCGCCCTGGGGCGGGGCCGCGACGGCGCCAGGCCGCACTACCACGCGCTGTCCACCGAGCTGTTCTACGTCCTGGACGGCACGTTGGAGTTCCTCCTCGGCGAGGAGAGGCTGACCGTCACCCGGGGCGCCCTGGTCGTCGTGCCGCCGCGGGTGCCGCACGCGTTCCGGGCGGCGCCGGACGCCGGGGCGGACCTGCTGGCCGTGCTGACGCCGGGCGTCGACCGGTTCGGGTATTTCCGGCGGCTCGGGCGCGTCCAGCACGGCCTGGAGCCCTTCGACGGCCTGCTGGCGGAGCAGGAGCGTTACGACGTCCACTTCGTGCAGGCGGATGGCTCGCCGTCCACGGGGACCGCCCGATGACCCCCGCACCTGCCCCGTGCTCGGAGGCCGCCCGATGACCTCCACACCCACCCCCGTCCCAGCCCCCGTCGTCGCGGGCGCGGGCACGGGCACGGCCTCGGGTGGGCGGATCGGGCCGCTGTCGACGGCCGTGCGGCTCGGCGGGCTGTTCGGCCCGTCGGTCTTCGGCGTCACGGCCGCCGCCGTGGCGCTGCCCAAGGTGGCCGCCGCGCTGGGAGCCGCCCCCGCCGAGGTCGCCTGGGTCCTCACCGCGCACGCGCTGGCGCTCGGCGTCGGCACCGCCGTCTTCGGACGGCTGGCGGACTCCAGGGGCGCGCGGGCCGCGCTGCCGGCCGCGTCGCTGCTGCTGGCCGCCGGCGCGCTGGTGTGCCTCGCGGCGCCCTCCCTCGGTGTCCTGGTCGGCGGGCGGTTGCTGCTGGCGGCCGGGTCCGGGGGCGTGGCGGCGGTCGGCGCCGCCCTGCTCGCGGGCGTGGACCCCGGTGAACGCGGCCGGGTGCTCGCCGGTTACGGCATGGTGATGGCGGTCTTCGCGTCCGTCGCCACGTTGCTCGGCGGCGTGGTCACGACCTGGCTGAGCTGGCGGGTCACCCTCGTGCTGCCGGTGCTGTCGGTCGTGGCGGCCCCCTTCTGCCTCCGGCTGGCCGTACGGCCGGGCTCGCGCCGCCCGATCGACGTCGCCGGGGCCGCCGCGCTGACCGCTGCGGTGAGCACCCTGCTCGTGATCGTCCAGTCCAGGACGCTCGGCCTCGGCGGGCCCGTCGTCCTGGGGCTCGTGGCGGGGTTCGTGCCGGCGAGCGGCGCGCTCGTGTGGCGGGTGGCGCGGCGGCCGGACGGTTTCGTCCCGCGCGCGCTGGTCGGCGCGGCGGTCCACCGGATCGGGGCCGCGATCGGCGTCGGCGTCTTCGCGGGCCTGTTCGCCGCCATGTACGTGATCCCGCAGATCCTGGCCGGAGTCCATGGCTGGAGCGTGCTGACCATCGGTGTCGCGCTGCTTCCCGGGGCGGCGGTCGGGGCGGTGCTGTCGCGCCGGGCCGGGCTGCTCTCGGCGCGCGGCGGCCGGCTGGTGCTGGCCGGCACCGCGGTGGCGGCGGCAGCGGCTCTGGCCGTCACGGCGACGGGCCGGGGCGGTCCCTGGCCCGCCGTGGCCGCGGCCTCGCTGTGCCTGGCCGCGTTCGCCCTCACCCAGGTGGTGATCATCGGCGACCTGTCGGCGCGGCTGCCGCCTGCCCTGCGTGGTGCGGGCATGGGGCTGCTGAACCTGACGTTCTTCGTCGGCGGCGGGCTGGGGTCGGCCGTCACCGCGGCGTCGGCGGTGTGGCTGGGCACGTCCCGGGCGCCGGTGGTCGTGGCGCTCTTCCCCCTGCTGGCCGCCCTCGTGGCCGTCGCCACCCGGGCCCGCGCCGACGCCCCGGCACCGCCACCGGCCGGCACCACGGCGCCTCCGGCCGACACCGCGTCGCCCGCACCGCCCTCGGGGCCGTCGCACGCGTGAGGGCCACCACGCGCGGCTCGCGCTGGCACCCGTAGTCAAGCAAGCATATGCTTGGTCGAGTGAGCGACTATCGCAACCTCATCGGCGGCCGGCTGGTCCCCGCGGCCGACGGCAGGACCATGGACTCCGTCAACCCCGCCACCGGGGAGGTGTGGGCCCGCGTCCCCGCGAGCGGCCCCCGGGACGCCGAGGCGGCCGTGGAGGCGGCGGGCAAGGCGTTCCCCCGCTGGTCGGCCCTGCCCGCCCTGGCCCGCGCGCACGTCCTGCGCCAGGTGAGCGCCGTCTTCACCGAGCACGCCGAGGAGCTGGCCCGGCTGGAGACCCGCGACAACGGCCGGATCCTGCGCGACACCCTCACCAAGGACCTGCCCGGCATGGCGTACCTGTGGCAGCTCGCCGCGGGCCAATGCCTGGACGCCGTCAAGGGCGACACCGTCATCCTCGGCCCCGACACGCTCGGGATGACCCGGCGCGAGCCGTACGGCGTGGCCCTGTGCGTCATCCCGTGGAACTCCCCGATCTCGACGTTCTCCGCCAAGGCCGCCTACGCGCTGGCGGCGGGCAACACCGTGATCGTCAAGCCGGCCGAGCAGGCGAGCGTGTCGGTGCTGCGGCTGGGCGAGCTGCTGGCCGAGGTGTTCCCGCCCGGCGTGCTCAACATCGTCAGCGGGGTGGGCGAGGAGGTCGGCGACGCCCTCGTACGGCACCGCGGCGTCCACAAGATCAGCCTGACCGGCTCCACGGCCACCGCCCAGGTCATCACCCGGGCCTCGGCCGACGCGCTCAAGCCGATGACGTTCGAGCTGGGCGGCAAGTCGCCGAACATCGTCTTCCCCGACGCCGACCTCGACGCCGCCACCCAGGGCCTGACCGTGAACTCCGTCTACACCGGCAACGCGGGACAGGTCTGCGTGGCCGGCTCCCGGATGCTGATCCACCGTTCGATCTGGGACGAGATGCTGGGACGGATGGAGCGCGTCGCGTCCGGCCTGGTCCTCGACGACCCGCTGGACCTGGACACCACGATGGGGCCGATCGTGTCGCGCGGCCAGTACGAGCGGGTCACATCGTACCTGGACCTGGCCGAGAAGGAGGGCGCGGAGCTGGTCTTCGGCGGCAGGAGGGGCGCCGAGGCGGTGCCGCACCTGCCCGGCGGCTACTGGGTGTCGCCCACGCTGTACACGACCACGGACAACGGGCTGCGCGTCTGCCAGGAGGAGATCTTCGGTCCGGTGGCGGTGGCGATCCCGTTCGAGACGGACGAGGAGGCGCTGCGCGTCGCCAACGACTCCGCGTACGGGCTGGCGGCGGGTGTCTGGACGCGTGACCTGGGACGCGCCCACCGGTTCGTGCGGGACCTGCGGACCGGGACCGTGTGGGTGAACACGTTCCGGCAGATGCCGCCGGGCCTGCCGTTCGGCGGCGTGAAGGACAGCGGGTACGGGCACGACGGTGTCCTCGAGTACACCCGGGAAAAGGCCGCCGTCATTCAGATCTAGTCAGATAGATTCCCGGCCATGAGCGAGGGGATCATCAGCGAGGAGATCGACGGCGAGCCTGCCCGGACGGGCGCCACGGCCGGGAACGGCCCGGCGCCCGAGGGGCTGCCGGAAGAGGCGGCGCGTTCCCGGGTGTCCGTGGAGCTGTCCGAGGAGGCGGCGCGCTCGCGGGCGTCCGTGCTGCGCAGCCGGGCCGAGTCGTACGTGGCGTTGTCGCGCCACGACGCGGCCATCGCGGACCTGACCGAGGCGATCGCCCTGGATCCGGACAGCGCCCGCGCGTGGCGGCTGCGCGGCGAGAGCCACCGGCTGATCGGGCGGTTCGACGCGGCCCTGACCGACTTCGACGAGGCGCTGCGCCTGGAGCCGGACAGCGCGTACGCGCTCGGCTCGCGCGGCCAGGTGTACGCGGCGCTGGGCCGGCTGGAGGAGGCGCTGACCGACTTCGACCACGCGCTGACGTTGACGCCGGAGTCGTTCTGGGTGCTGGAGGGCAAGGCCGACGCCCTGGCCGACCTCGGCCGCATGGACGCCGCCCTGGACGTCCACGCTCGCATGATCGCGCTCAACCAGGACCAGGCGTACCCGTGGCTGGCCCGGGCCGAGCTGTACCAGCGCTTCCAGCTCTACGCCGAGGCCATCGACGACTACACCCGGGCGCTCGGCGTGGACCCCGAGTACGCGCGGGCGCTCAGCAGGCGCGGCGAGGCGTACCGCATGATCGACCGCTACGACGAGGCGCTGGCGGACCTGAACCGCGCGATCGAGCTGGACCCGGACAACGACCGGGCGCTGGGCAGCCGTGGCGCGGTGCTCAGCGAGCTGGGCGACGACGAGGCGGCCCTGCGCGACCTGGACCGGGCGATCGAGCTGGACCCCGAGTACGTGTGGGCGTTCCGGGTGCGCGGCGAGATCCTCCAGGATCTGGAGCGCCACGAGGAGGCGGTCGCGGACTTCACCCGGGCGCTGCGGCTGGAGTTCGGCGACGCCTGACGCCTCCCGGGAGGAGAAAACCCCACCGGCGGGTAGAAGTTCGCCCCTCCCGGTAGAAGATCCCTCAACCCAGGCAAGCCTCCGTAGCCCCGGACGCTGGGTTACCTTCCAGACACGCGCCCGCACTCCGGGCGCGACGGAAAGGCCGCACGGCCGGTAGAGCCCGAACGCCCCGGCGATCGGAGGGGGCCGGCCGTGCGGAACGGCGCCCCCGCAACCACGTGCCGGGACCGCGGTCAGTCGCCGCCGGGGCGGGCCTTGCTGGGCTGCACGCGCCGCGGCTCGCCGGGCATCTTCGGGTAGTTCGGCGGGTAGGGCAGGTCGCCCCGGCCGTCCTCGGCGTACCGCTCCAGGAGGGGCTCGATCGAGTGGGCCCGCTCGTCGATGGCCGCGTGCACGTCGCCCACCTTGGCGAAGCGGGCCGGCATGGTGCGCACGTCGAAGTCGGCCGGGTCGGCGTCCTCCAGCTCCTCCCACGTCAGCGGCGCCGAGACGGTCGCGGCGGGCCGGGCCCGCACCGAGTAGGCGCTGACGACCGTGCGGTCGCGGGCGTTCTGGTTGAAGTCGACGAACACCCGCTCGCCCCGTTCCTCCTTCCACCACGCGGTGGTGACGAGGTCGGGGGCGCGCTCCTCGACCGCCCGCGCGAGCGCGATGCCCGCGTGCCGCACCTCGACGAAGTCCCAGCGCGGCTCGATGCGGACCGCGATGTGCACGCCGCGGTTGCCCGAGGTCTTCACGAACCCCGTCATGCCGAGGTCGGCCAGCACCTCACGGGTCAGGGACGCGGCCCGGCGCGCCGCGTCGAACCCCAGCCCCGGCTGCGGGTCGAGGTCGACGCGCAGCTCGTCGGGATGCTCCACGTCGGCGGCGCGCACCTGCCACGGGTGGAAGTCGACCGTGCCGAGGTTGGCGCAGTAGGCGACGGCGGCGACCTCGGTCACCCGCAGCGAGTCGGCCTGGCGCCCGCTGGGGAAGGTGACCGTCACGGTCTGCAGCCAGTCGGGGTGCTTGGCGGGCATCCGCTTCTGGTAGATCGCCTCGGTGTGGATGCCGTCGGGGTGGCGCTTGAGGTTGGTCGGGCGGTCCCGCAGCGCCCGCAGCACGCCGTCGCCGACGCTCACGTAGTACTCGACCAGCTCGCGCTTGGTGACCCCGATCTCCGGGAAGTACACCTTGTCGGGGTTGGTGACCTTGACGGTCCGCTCCCCCACCTCGAGCTCAATGTACGGCGATGCCATGCCACCGAACCTACCCCGGCCCACCGACAAAGCCCGCGAACCCCCGGGTGGGCGGGTCCGTCCCGGAGCCCGCCTCGGTGGCGGGACCGAGGGCTCGACGGGACGGACCTGAAGATCACCCGCGTGCGCGGCTCGTACGGGCGCTGGCGCGCCGCCCGGACAAGCGCGGACCGCACCGCGCGGCGCCAGCACGGGCGTGGGCTGTGCCGCTCGGGCGATCAGGCGAGTGATCCCACCCAGAGCAGGAGGCGATGACACCCCCTTGCCTACAAAGACGCGAATACCCCCCAGAACGGATGCTTCCCCCAACGGAGATCTCTTTTTGCCGCATCTCGTACGCTGGATACATGGACAAGGTGGTCAAGAGCGATGCCGAGTGGCGGGTCCAGCTCTCCCCCGAGGAGTTCCACGTCCTCCGGGAGGCCGGCACCGAGCGGCCGTTCACCGGGGAGTACGTCGACACCAAGACCGAGGGCGTGTACTCCTGCCGCGCGTGCGGGGCCGAGCTGTTCCGGTCGGACACCAAGTTCGAGTCGCACTGCGGCTGGCCGAGCTTCTTCGCGCCGTCGGACTCGGACGCCGTGCGGCTGATCGAGGACCGCAGCCTCGGCATGGTCCGCACCGAGGTGCGGTGCGCCCGCTGCGACTCGCACCTCGGCCACGTCTTCCACGGCGAGGGCTACCCCACGCCGACCGACGACCGCTACTGCATCAACTCCGTGTCGTTGCGGCTCCAGCCGAAGGAGTGAACGGGCGGCGGCGGCGCGTACCGTCCGTCCGGCACGGGTAGGAGCGCGTGGTGACCCTTGCGCATCTGCGTCACCGGTGGGTGACGGTCGAGGCCATCGGCCGGGTCATCACGCAACGCTGCCAGGTCTGCTGGAAGACCCGCGTCCGCGTCCGCTGACCCGGCCCCGCGTCCGGGATCGGCCGTTCAGCCGGGGTCGGGGTGCGTGACGCGGCAGGTCGGGTCGGCCGGGCCCAGGATGTTGGCCAGCACCGGGTTGCCGTTCTCGCCGAACCGCGCCTGGACGAACACCACGGGGTGCGCCGCGCCCGTCCGGCGGAGGTATTCGAGGCCCCGGTAGCAGAGGGTGAGGGCGGCGGCGGAGTTGGCCGCCGACTCGGGCAGGTCCGTGTAGATGCGGAGATATCCGCCGATGGTGCGGATGTCGGTGAGGTGCCGGGCGGCGTCGTCCCGGGAGCCCCATCGGGTACGGAAGTACTCGGTCGCGGTCCGACCGGTCGTCGCGGTGCCGCCGGGCGGGGGTGTCGCGGTGGTGGGGACCGCTCCGTCCGTCCCTGTGCCGGGGGACGGCCGGGTCGCCGGGGTCCTGGCGGCCGAGGGGGTGGCCGGTGTCCTGGCTGCCGAGGGGGCGGTCGGACGGGTCGCCGGTCGAGAGGTGGAGGTGGCCCGGGGCGAGGCGCCATGTGCCCATGGGGCCGCGGGAGGAGGCGCTTGCCGGACGGTCGAACGGGCCGCCGGTTCGCCGCCCGTCACATCCGCGCGGCCTCCGGCCTCGGGCTGTCCCGCCGCACGTTGCCCGGTCACGTCCTGCCGGGCGCCGTCCGCGAGCACGCCGTCTCCGGGCGTGCCGCCGTGTGGGCCGTCGCCGGTTTCCGGGCTCAGGGCTCGGGCCGCGGTACGGCTCACCCCGGGCGCGGTCCCTCGGCCGCCGTCGCCCCTGCCCGTTTCCCCGTTCGCGGAGAAGACCGCGTCGAGAGGCCCGCCGCCGAGCAGGGCCACCCCGCCCGCCAGCAGCACCGAACCGGCCGACACCCACACCAGCCACGCCCTGCGTGCCACGCCCCGCCGCCCGCGCGCCCCGGACACCCGCGCATGCCTGCGCCCCTGCCTGTCCGCACGCCCGGGCCGCTGATCGCCCCGCCGACCGGCCCGGCGACCGATCCGCCGGGCGACGCGGCGGGCGACACGGCGACCGATCCGCCGGGCGATCCGGCCGGTCGCCCGCCTCTCATGGCGCCCTGCCTGCTCGCGCCGCCCGACCTCATCGCGCCCCGGCGCCTCGTCGTGCCGCCCGATCCCGTCGTATCCCTCGGCCTCGTCATGCCGCCCGGGAACGTCATGCTGCCCGGCCTCGTCGTGTCGCGCGCTCTCGTCGTACGAGTCCTCCCACCGGAACGGCGCGGTCGCCGCGTCCGGCTCCCAGCCGGGCGAGCCGTCCCCGTCGGGCCACCCGTCGCCCGTCCCGCATCTCCACCCCCCGACGAGCCGCTCCCACGCGCTGGCCACCGCCTCGTCGTCCCCGTACGGAAGGTCCTCCGGCAGCAGCCCGGGCGGGAGCCCGTCCCACGGACCGTCACCGTACGGATGCCTTCCGTGCCTGCCCCAGCCCATGGTCAAGGCGCCCCCCTGGAACGTGACAACCCGCCGTCAACCCCGAGTCTGACGCAGCGGGTAGATCAATGCAGGGGGATCGCCAACTTCCCCTTGACCGTTCTACGGCAGCGCGGCGACCAGCTCGGTGATCGGCTTGCGGGCGCCGGTGTAGAAGGGGATCTCCAAACGGGTGTGCCGCCGGGCCTGGGCGGCGCGCAGCTCGCGCATGAGGTCGACGATGCGGTGCAGCTCGTCGGCCTCGAAGGCGAGCATCCACTCGTAGTCGTTGAGCGCGAAGCAGGCGACCGTGTTGGCCCGCACGTCGGGGTAGCCGCGGGCCATCTGCCCGTGCTCGGCGAGCATGGCGCGCCGCTCGGAGTCGTCCAGGAGGTACCACTCCAGGGAGCGGACGAACGGGTAGACGCTCACGTACGCCCGGGGCTGCTCCTCGGCGAGGAACGCGGGGATGTGCGACTTGTTGAACTCGGCCGGCCGGTGCAGCGCCATGGCCGACCAGACCGGCTCGCTGTGGCGGCCCAGCTCGGTGCGGCGGAAGCGGGAGTAGACGTCCTGCAGGTCCTCGGGGGTGGGGGCGTGCCACCAGAACATGTAGTCGGCGTCGGCGCGGAACCCGGCCACGTCGTAGACGCCGCGGGTGACGACGTCCTTCAGCGCAGCCTGCTCCAGCAGCTCGCCGACCTCCGCGCCGATGCCCTCGCGCTCGGCGGGCAGGGGCCCGGACGCCTTGAAGACGGACCACATCGTGTAGCGGATCACCTGGTTGAGATCGCGGGCCTTGAGCCGCGGTGCGCCCTCTGTCATGGCTCTATTCTCCCCGCAGGGACAGGTGGTCCAGAATCCGGGCGGCGGCCGTGCGGGCCGTGGCGACGCAGGCCGGTACGCCGAGACCGTCGTAGGCGGCCCCGCACACCGCGAGCCCGGGCTGCACGGCGACGGCGGCGCGGACGCGGGCGACCCGGTCGAGGTGGCCCACGTTGTACTGGGGCAGGGAGCCGCCCCAGCGGGTGACCCGGGTGTCGAGGGGCAGCCCGCGCACGCCCATGACGTCGGCCATCTCGGCCATGGCGAGCGCGACCAGCTCGGTGTCGTCGCGCTGGAGCAGGTGCTCCTCGCCGATGCGGCCGATGGAGCAGCGCAGCAGCACGAGTCCGTCGCCGGCCAGGTGGGGCCACTTGACGGAGCTGAACGTGACGGCCTTGACCGGCCTGCCCTCGACGGGCGGCACCAGGTAGCCGCTCTGGCCGGGCGGCTCGGGGAACGCCTCGGCGGCGTAGGCGAGCGTGACGATGGCCATGCTGGCGTACTCGATGCGCGACAGCTCGGCCGACGCCTTGGGCACCTCGGCCTTGAGCAGGCGGGCGGCCGCGGTGGCGGGGGTGGCGACGATCACGGCGTCGGCCTCGACCACCTCGGGCCGCGGCACGGGCCCGGTCACCAGCCGCCAGCCCTCGGCGGTGCGGTGCAGCTCGCGGACGGTCACGCCGGTGCGGATCTCCGCCTCCGACGCCTTGGCGACCGTCTCGGGCAGGGCGCCGAGGCCGCCGCGCAGGGTGGCGAACACGGGCCCGCCGGCGCTGGGCGCCTCCTCGACGATCTGGCGGGCGGCGTTCAGCAGCGACCGCTCGGAGCGGGCGGCGGCGGCCACCCGGGGCATCGTCGCCTCCAGCGACAGCCGGTCGGAGCGGCCCGCGTAGACGCCGCCGAGCAGCGGCTCGACGAGCCGGTCGAGCACCTCGCCGCCCATGCGGGCGCGGATGTAGGCGGCCACGGACACGTCGGTGCGGACGAGGGTGGGCGGCAGGATCTGGTCCATCGGCACCCGCAGCAGCCCGCCGGGCGAGACGATGCCGGACCTCGCCAGCTCGGTCAGGTCGGCGGGCACGCCCATGACCTGGGCCTTGGGCATGGTCCGCAGCGTGCCCCGGCTGAGCACGGCCGCCCGCGCCGAGCTGGGACCGACCAGGTCGTCGCCGAGCCCCACCGCCTTGGCCAGCTCCGTGCCCTCGGGCCGCCGGGCCAGGACGGCCTCGGCTCCCGCGTCGACGCTGATCCCGGCGACCTCGGAGGCGTGCAGCTTGCCGCCGACGCGGGGGCCGCCTTCGAGGACCGTCACCCTGATGCGATCGCCGCCCGCCTGGCGGAGGTGCCATGCCGCGGCCAGACCGGAGATCCCGCCGCCGACGACGACCACGTGCGCCCGATTCCGTTCCACGCCTCCAGACGCTACCGTCTCCGCGCTCCGCCCGGCCGCCCGGGGCGCGGTCCGACCCGGCCGGACGCCGCCGTCTCCGGCTCCGGGATCGCTCGCCGCCGACGCGCGCACGTGACCGTACCGTGACGGATTCGATCAAACCCCTCCAGGGCGCGATCCGTCACAAGGGCATGAGGAGATTCCAGTACGGCACGGCGCTGGCGGCCGCGTGCGCGGCCCTGCTGCTGACCGGCCTGACGGGCTGCGGCGGAAGCTCGAACCTGCGCTCCACGTCCGGGGCGCAGGCCTCCCCGGCGGACGAGCCCGCCGTCGCCGCGGACGGCGCCGCGAAGGCGACCCGCCGGCCCGAGGCCCAGGACGGGGCCGGCCGGACGGCCGGCAAGAACATCGCCTCGGACGTCGCGGTCACCGCCCAGGAGCGGCAGGTCGTCTACGTCGCCAGGATGACGGTGCGGGCCAAGGAGGTCACGGCCGCGGTCCAGAAGGCCAAGCAGGTCGTCACGGGCGCGGGCGGCTACCTGGCGAAGGAGCAGACGAACTCGTCCGACGGCGGCGACGGCAGCGCCGAGCTGGAGTTCAAGATCCCGCCGGCGCGGTACGCGGAGGTGCTGGCGAGCCTGGGCCGGGACCTGGGCAAGCAGCTCTCGCTCGACCAGGGCACCGAGGACGTCACCATGCAGGTGGCCGACGTCAACAGCCGCCTCCGGTCGGCGCAGCAGGCGCTGGACTCGCTGCGCACGCTGCTGAAGAAGGCCAACACGATCGGCCAGGTGCTGGAGGTGGAGCGGGAGATCGCGGCCCGCGAGGCGGACCTGGAGTCGTTGCAGGCGCAGCAGAAGGAGCTGGCGACGCAGGTGAGCATGGCCACGCTCACGCTGAACGTGGTCGGCCCGGTCACGGTGGTCGAGCCGCCGTCGGAGGACCCGCCGGGCTTCCTCGGCGGGCTGGCGACGGGCTGGAAGGCGCTGGTGTCGTTCGTGAAGGTGGCGCTCACCGTGCTGGGCGTGCTGCTGCCCTGGCTGCTGCTCGTGGCGCCGGTGGTCGCGCTGGTCGTCTTCCTGGCGCGCCGCAGCGGCCGCCGCCGGGCCGTCCCGCCACCACCGCCCGCGCGCCCCGGAGGCGGCTTCCCGCCGCCCCCGCCACCGGTGAGGCCGGAGAACGCCGCACCATCCGCCGGACCCGAAGGCGCCGCACCGGCCGTGCGGGGCGAGAGCCCCGAGCCGCCGCCTCCGCCAGGGCCGGCCGCTCCCGCCGCGTCCTGAGCGAGCGGACGGCCGGGCCGGCCGTTCCCGCCGCGTCCTGCGCGGGCGGACGGCCGGGCGGGTCAGGACTCGTGAACCAGGTCGGTCAGCCGCTTGAGCTGGTCGGGGTCGGTGGAGGGCAGCACGCCGTGCCCGAGGTTGAACACGTGCCCCTCGGCCTGACGCCCCTCGCGCAGCACCTCGCGGGCCTTGCGCTCGACCGCCTCCCACGGGGCGAGCAGGATCGCCGGGTCGAGGTTGCCCTGCAGCGCCTTGCCGGGCCCGACCCGGCGGGCGGCCTCGTCCAGCGGCACCCGCCAGTCGACGCCGACCACGTCGGCCCCCGCCTCGCCGAGCAGGCCGAGCAGCTCGCCGGTGCCGACGCCGAAGTGGATGCGGGGCACGTCGAGGTCGGCCAGGCCCTCGAAGATGCGGCGCGTGTAGGGCAGCACGTACTCGCGGTAGTCGGCGGGGGCGACGGCGCCGACCCAGGAGTCGAAGAGCTGGAGGGCCGAGGCGCCCGCCTCGACCTGGAGGCGCAGGTGGGCCAGGACGATGCCGGTCAGGCGGTCCATCAGCGCGTGCCACAGGCGGGGCGCGCCGTACATCATGGCCTTGGTGTGGTCGTGGTTGCGGGACGGGCCGCCCTCGATGAGGTAGGCGCCGAGCGTGAAGGGCGCGCCGGCGAAGCCGATGAGCGGCGTGCCGCCGAGCTCGCCGGTCAGCGCCCGGATCGCCTCGGTGATGTAGGGGACGTCGTCGGGCTCCAGCGGACGCAGCGCGTCGAGGTCGGCCTCCTCGCGGATCGGCTGGGCGATGACCGGCCCGACGCCGGGCTTGATGTCGAGGTCGACGCCGATGGCCTTGAGCGGCACGACGATGTCGCTGTAGAAGACGGCCGCGTCGACGCCGTAGCGGCGGACCGGCTGCATGGTGATCTCGACGACGAGGTCGGGCGTGGCGCACGCCTGGAGCATCGGCACGCCCCCGCGGGCCGTGTGGTATTCGGGCAGCGCCCGGCCGGCCTGCCGCATGAACCAGACCGGGGTGTGCGGGACGGGCTGGCGGCGGCAGGCGCGCAGGAACGCTGAGTCGGCGAGATTCACCCTCCAAGGGTGCCATGACCTCGCGCCGGTCCCCGCATCGGCACGAGCTGTCGGAAAAGTATGCGTTGAACACCCCAAATCATGATCGAATAGTCAGATGGAGTTTTACCGGCTGACCGGGCCCTGGGCGCTCACGCGGGTCGAACACACCCCATGGGCGACCAGAATGCCGGTCTTGACTGGACCAAATGTTCGCCAAGCGACCGCGCGGCACCGATTCAGCATCCACTTTCGGGACACGCCGAGCGCGTTGCGGGGAATTGTCGGTCAGGCGTGCCAACGTCGGAGCCACGATCCGAAGAAAGGCCCCGTTGCGATGACAGGTGCGATGACCGGCGCCGCCGCAGGCGCCGTCCCCACGGCCGTCCCCGATGCCACGCCCCGGCCTGTGACCGGCGCCGCCGCCGGGTCGTGGCGCATCCCGTCACCGTCCGCCCGCCAGCGGGTTGCGGCAGCGGGTTGAGCAGGCACGATGAGCACCCCCGTGGTCCCGTTCCCCCAGGCCCCGGCCTACGCTGCGACCATGACCTCGAGTGACCGGCCGCCGGCTCCCCCGGCGTTCAGGCGCGCGGCCGAGAGCCTGCGCCAGGTCGAGGTCAGGCCGGAGATCGAGCTGGAGGACCTGCCCGCGCCGCAGCGCCTGGCGCCCTGGTCCGCCGCCGTCGGCGCGTCGGTCTACCGCGACGACGACGAGCTGGCCGTGGGCCGGCTGATCCTGCTCTACGACCCCGACGGGCAGCGCGGCTGGGACGGCCCGTTCCGGCTGGTGGCCTACGTGCGCGCCGACATGGAGCCGGAGATCACCTCCGACCCGCTGCTCGGCCCGGTGGCGTGGAGCTGGCTGACCGAGGCCCTGGACGCCCACCACGCCGACTACTCGGCGGCCGGCGGTACGGTGACAAGGGCGGTGTCCGAGGGGTTCGGCAACAAGGCCGATGACCCGGTCACCACCGAGCTGGAGCTGCGGGCCTCCTGGTCCCCCACCCAGGAAGACCTCTCCGGCCACGTGGCCGCCTGGTGCGACCTCATGTGCGTGGCCGCGGGGATCCCGCCGCTTCCGCCCGATGTGGCGCCCCTCCCCCGCAGGCGCGAAGATCCGGAGAGTGACCGTACGAAGTGAGGGCACCAGTCGACACGTCATCCCCGTCATGAGAGCGGTGAACTCATGACAGAAGAACGAACCGTGGACAGCGGCGGCGTCGCCACCGGCGCGGAGCGCCCGGTCGTGCCGCTGCTGGAGCCGCGCGAGGGCATACCGCCGGTCGTGTCGGACGCGGCCGCGCTGGCCGAGGTGGTCGCGGCGGTGGAGCGCGGCAGCGGGCCGGTGGCCGTCGACGCCGAGCGCGCGTCCGGTTACCGCTACGGCAACCGCGCCTACCTGGTGCAGCTGCGCCGGGCCGGCGCGGGCACCGCGCTGATCGACCCGATCGCCTGCCCCGACCTGTCGGGCCTGGACGCGGCCGTGGCGGGCGCCGAGGTCGTGCTGCACGCCGCCTCGCAGGACCTGCCGTGCCTGCTGGAGGTCGGGTTCCGGCCGCGGGCGCTGTTCGACACCGAGCTGGCCGGCCGGCTGCTCGGCTACGAGCGGGTGGGGCTCGGCACGATGGTGGAGATGGTGCTGGGGCTGCGGCTGGAGAAGGGCCACTCGGCCGCCGACTGGTCGACCCGGCCGCTGCCGGAGGACTGGCTGCGCTACGCCGCGCTCGACGTGGAGGTCCTCGTCGAGCTGCGTGACCGGTTGCACGCCGAGCTGGAGGAGGCGGGCAAGCTGGAGTGGGCGCGCGAGGAGTTCGCCGCCGTGCTGCGCACGCCGCCCGCCGTCCCCCGCTCCGACCCGTGGCGGCGCACGTCCGGCATCCACAAGGTGCGCAACGTGCGGGCGCTGGCGATCGTGCGCGAGCTGTGGACGATGCGCGACCGGATCGCCCGCGAGAACGACCTGGCGCCCGGCCGGGTGCTGCCCGACTCGGCGATCGTGGCCGCCGCCCTCGACGTGCCGCGCACGAAGAAGGCGCTGACGGAGATCGCGCCGTTCACCGGCCGCAGCGCCCGCCGCTACATGAGCGAGTGGCTGAGCGCGGTCAGCCGGGCCCGGGCGCTTCCCGACACGCAGCTCCCGCAGCCGAGCACGCCGGGCGACGGCCCGCCGCCGGCCAACCGCTGGCCCGACCGCGACCCCGCCGCCGCCAAGCGGCTGGCCGCGGCCCGCGCCGTGGTCGCCGCGCTGGCCGACGAGCACCGCATGCCGACGGAGAACCTCCTGCAGCCCGACGCGGTCCGGCGGCTCACCTGGGAGCCGCCGAAGCAGATCACCGAGGAGAGCGTGGCCGAGCGGCTGCGCGAGCTCGGCGTCCGCGAGTGGCAGCTCTCCCTCACCGCCCGCCCGCTGGCCCGGTCCCTGGCCCGGCTGGAGACCAAGGGCGAGCTCTAACACCAGCCGCCGACGGCACTTGACGCCTCCGGCGGCTCGGCTTTACCGTTCGGGAAAGCGCTTTCCCCGAAAGGACCCCCATGAGCGTGCGCACGATCGGCGTCGTGATGAACGGCGTCACCGGACGGATGGGATACCGCCAGCACCTGGTCCGGTCCGTCCTGGCCATCAACGAGCAGGGCGGCGTCACGCTCTCGGACGGCAGCCGCGTCAGGCTGCGCCCGGTCCTCGTCGGGCGCAGCGCCGCCAAGCTGGCCGAGCTGGCCGACCGGCACGGCATCCCCGACCACACGACCGAGCTCGACGCCGCGCTGGCCGACCCCGACAACCTGATCTACTTCGACGCCCAGGTCACCTCGGCCCGGGTCAAGGCCGTGCTGAAGGCGATCGAGGCGGGCAAGCACATCTACGCCGAGAAGCCCACGGCCGAGTCGGTCGAGGAGGCCGTGGCGCTGGCCGAGGCCGCCACGGCGCGCGGCGTGAAGAACGGCGTGGTCCAGGACAAGCTGTTCCTGCCGGGCCTGCTGAAGCTGAAGCGGCTGATCGACGGCGGCTTCTTCGGCCGGATCCTGTCGGTGCGCGGGGAGTTCGGCTACTGGGTGTTCGAGGGCGACTGGCAGGAGGCGCAGCGCCCGTCCTGGAACTACCGGGCCGAGGACGGCGGCGGCATCGTGCTCGACATGTTCCCGCACTGGCACTACGTCATGGAGAACCTGTTCGGCCGGGTCCGCTCGGTCTACGCCCAGGCCGTGACGCACGTGCCGCGGCGGGTGGACGAGAAGGGCCACCCCTACCAGGCCACGGCCGACGACGCCGCGTACGGGGTGTTCGAGCTGGAGGGCGGCGTGATCGCGCAGATCAACTCCTCCTGGACCGTGCGCGTGAACCGCGACGAGCTGGTGGAGTTCCAGGTGGACGGCACGGAGGGCAGCGCGGTCGCCGGCCTGCGCAACTGCCGGGTCCAGCACCGCGCGGCCACCCCCAAGCCCGTCTGGAACCCCGACCTGCCCGTCACGGCCCGCTTCCGCGACGGCTGGCAGGAGGTGCCCGACAACGCCGAGTTCGACAACGGCTTCAAGATCCAGTGGGAGCTGTTCGTCCGGCACGTCCTGGAGGACGCGCCGTTCCCGTACGACTTCGCCGCCGGCGCCCGCGGCGTGCAGCTCGCCGAGCTGGGCCTGCGCTCGTCGGCCGAGGGCCGCCGGATCGAGGTGCCGCAGCTGTGAGGATCGACCTGCCCGGGGGCGCGTACGAGCTGCGCGAGCCGGTCGCCTGGCCCGTGCCGGACGGCCCGGCCGCGAGCCGCGTCGTGTACGCGGCGGCGCACGTGGTGGCCGACCCGCTCGGCGACAACACGCCCGGCTCCCCCGCCGCCGTCGACTGGGACGCCACGCTGCGCTTCCGCCATCACCTGTGGTCGCACGGCCTGCGCGTCGCCGACGCGATGGACACCGCGCAGCGCAACATGGGCCTCGACTGGGCCGCGACGAAGGAGCTCATCCGGCGCAGCGCCGAGGAGGCGCGCGCGTTCGGCGACCCGGCCGAGCTGGTGGCCTGCGGCGCCGGCACGGACCACGCCCCCGGCGCCGACGACCTGAAGGCCGTCACCGCCGCCTACGCCGAGCAGATCGAGACCGTGCAGGCGGCCGGCGCCCGCGTGATCGTCATGGCCTCGCGCCAGCTCGCCCGCGCGGCGGCCGGCCCCGCGGACTACCACCAGGTGTACGGCGAGCTGCTCGGCCTGGCCGAGCGGCCGGTGATCCTGCACTGGCTCGGCGAGATGTTCGACCCGCGGCTGGCCGGCTACTGGGGCTCGCGGGACGTGGCCGCCGCCACCCGCGCGTTCCTGGAGCTCGTCCACGCCCACCCGGACAGGGTGGACGGGGTGAAGGTGTCGCTGCTGGACGAGGAGCACGAGGTCGCGCTGCGCGCCGCGCTGCCGGAGGGCGTGCGCCTCTACACCGGCGACGACTTCAACTACCCGTCGCTGATCAGGTCGGGCTCGCACGCGCTGCTCGGCATCTTCGACGCGATCGCGCCGGCCGCCGCCGCGGCGCTGCGGGCGCTGGACGCCGCCGAGGCCGCGACCGGCGAGGAGCGCGAGCGGCACCTGGCCCGCTACGACGAGATCCTGGCGCCGACGGTCCCGCTGTCGCGCAAGATCTTCGAGACGCCGACGTACCACTACAAGACCGGCATCGTCTTCCTGGCCTGGCTGAACGGCCACCAGGACGCGTTCGCCATGGTCAACGGCGCCCAGTCGGCCCGCTCGCTGACCCACCTGGCGGAGGTGTTCCGGCTGGCCGACCGGGCCGGGCTGCTGGCCGATCCGGAGCTGGCCGTGCGCCGCATGAAGGCGCTGCTGGCGGTGAACGGGCTGTGAACCTCTCCCTCAACCAGTGGACCACCAGGCGCTGGACGGTGGCCGAGGCCGTCGACGGGTGCGTGCGGCACGGGTTGGAGGCCATCGGCCTGTGGCGGCAGGAGGTGGCCCACCAGGGGCTGGCCGAGTCGGTCAAGCTGGTGCGCGCGGCCGGGCTGCGGGTGTCGTCGCTGTGCCGGGGCGGCTTCCTCACGGCCGGCGGGCTGCCGGGCGAGCAGGGCCGCCGGGCCTTCGCCGCGGCGCTGGAGGACAACCGGCGGGCCGTGGACGAGGCGGCCGAGCTGGGCGCGGCCTGCCTGGTCATGGTGGTGGGCGGGCTGCCCGGGGTGGCGCCGGGCGAGCCGCTGTCCGGCCCGGTGTCCCGGGACGTCGCCGGGGCCCGGGAGCGGGTGGCGGAGGGGCTGGCCGAGCTCGCGCCGTACGCGGGCGAGCGGGGCGTGAAACTGGCGCTGGAGCCGCTGCACCCGATGTACTGCGCGGACCGGGCCGTCCTGTCCACCCTGGAGCAGGCCGTGGACCTGTGCCTGCCGTACCCGGTGGAGCAGGTCGGGGTGGTGGTCGACACCTTCCACGTGTGGTGGGACCCGCGGCTGTTCGAGCAGATCGCCCGCGCCGGCGCGCGGATCGCCTCGTACCAGGTGTGCGACTTCCTGCACCCGCTGCCGGCCGACGTGCTGCTCGGACGCGGCATGATGGGCGACGGCGTGATCGACTTCGCGCCGATCACCCGGGCCGTGCGGGAGGCCGGCTACACGGGGGACGTGGAGGTCGAGATCTTCAACGCCGACGTCTGGGCGGCCGACCCGGACGAGGTGCTGGCCACCATGAAGGCGCGCTTCGCCGAGGTCGTCCTGCGGTCCTGACGGCCGGTCCGACGGCCGGTCCGATGGGGCGCCGCCCTGCTCGGGGGCGGCGCCGCCCGCTCGGACGGCGGTGGTGTTGTTAGGGTGTGGGCGGGCAGGAACCCGCTGCGGCCGCCAGGCTCTCCTGACGCCTGACCGTCCTGCCGCACCCCCGAAGGCGAGACGCTGTCCATGGCACATCCCACAACGGTCGACCACCTGCTCCCCGGCGATCACGTCTGCTGGACGTTCGACGACCACGAGCGCCATCTGTCGGCCCTGGTCCGTTTCCTGCGCGGCGGTCTCGCGCGGGGTGAGCAGGTCCTGTACCTCACCGACACCTTCCTGCCCGACGCGTTCCTGGCGGCGGCGCAGGCGTACGGCGTGGAGGTGCGCGAGCCGGAGCGCACCGGCCAGCTCCAGGTGACGACCGCCGAGAAGTCCTACCTCGCGGGCGGCGCGTTCGATGCGGAGCGGGCCCTGGACGGCTGGCGGGCCGCGATCGCGCGGGCGCGCGGGCAGGGCTACAGCGCGCTGCGGGTCGCCGCCGACATGGGCTGGACGGTCCGCGCCACGCCCGGCGTCGAGCGGCTCGCCTGGTACGAGGCGCAGGCCAACCGGATCTTCGCGGGCGGCTACGTGATGGCGTTGTGCTGCTACGACCGGCGGCTGTTCACCAGTGCCGAGCTGGACCACATCAGCGCCGCCCACCCGGCCACGGCGCGGGCGGGGGCGGGCGCCCACGAGGAGTGGGCGCCGATGCTGCGCGTCCGCCGGGATTGCGAGGGGCTGCGGCTGGCCGGGGCCGCCGACCGCAGCAACAGCGAGGCCCTGGCGAGCGTGCTGCACGACCTCGTGGCCGACGCCCGGTTCCTGCCCGACGGGGCCGCGCCTCTCGTCGTGGACCTGGCGGAGCTGACGTTCGCCGACACCGGCATCGCCCGTCTGCTGGCGAGCGCGGCCGCCGCCGCGCCGGGACGGCTCGTGCTGCGCGGGGCCCGCCCGGCTCTGGCCGAGCTGCTGGCGGTGATCGACCCGGCCCGGGCCCACGCGGCCTGCGCCACGAGGAGCCAGGCATGAACCCGACCCCCGAGAAGGCGGCGGCGATGCCCGACCGGCCCCTTCCCGCCCCTCCCGCCGCCGCGCGCCGGCGCGCGTTCAGGAGCGTCGGCGAGCTGGAGGACGTGCGGGCCTTCGCCACCCGGGTCGCCCGGTCGGCCGGGCTGCCCGACCTGCGCGTCGAACGCGTGGTCCTCGCGGTCAACGAGGTCGCGACCAACTCCTTCGAGCATGCCACGGGCGGCTGCGTGATCACCATGTGGGTCGAGCGCGGCTCGCTGGTGTGCCAGATCGACGACGACGGCCGCTTCGGCGCCGCGGTGCGGGTGCCGCCTCCCGACCTGGAGTCGCGCGGGCACGGGCTGATGCTCGTGGACGAGATCACCGACGTGGTGCGCCGGCACGTCCACGCGGGTGGCACCTCGACGCGCCTGCACTTCACGATCGGCTGACATCCCTCTCGGGCACCGAACTTGAGGACATCCTCAAGTTCGTGTTAGCGTCCGCATGCCACACAACTTGAGACAACCCTCAAGTTATCCGGTGTGGCCGCAGACGCGCAGAAAGGGTGACTCATGTCCACTTCCTCCTCCCGTGGCCCGGCCGTCGTCGTCGGAGCCGGCCCCGGGCTCGGCATGTCCGTCGCCCGGCGGCTCGGCCGCGCGGGCCACACCGTGGCGCTGGTGTCGCGCAACGCGGCCCGGCACCCCGGGTACGTGGCCGAGCTGGCGGCCGAGGGCGTGCGGGGCAGCGCGCACGCGGCGGACGCGCGCGACCTCGGCGCCCTCTCCGCCGCCTTCGGCGCGATCACCGACCGGCACGGTCCGGTCGAGGTGCTCTACTTCGGCCCCGGCGCGGCCGACCCGGCCGCCATGCCCGTGCCGATCACGCGGGCCGACGTCGAGGGCGTGCGGGAGGCGGTGGAGGGCTGGGTGTACCCGGCCGTCGCCGCGGTCGGCGAGGTGCTGCCGGGCATGCTCGAACGCGGGCGCGGCGGGCTGCTGTTCGCGGGCGGGCTGAGCGGGGCCGTCCCCATGCCGCCGCTCGGTGCCCTGGCCGTCTCCTCGGCGGCGCTGCGCGGCTACGTCCTGACCCTGAACGCGGGGCTCGCGGGAACCGGCGTGTACGCGGGCCTGCTGACCATCGGCGGGCTCGTCGAGCGCGGCGACATCCACCGCATGATCACCTCCCAGCCCGGGACGTTCGGCGACCTCGCGGCGCGGACCCTCGACCCCGACGAGATCGCCGAGGCCGCGTGGGGCCTGCTGACGAAGCGGGACGAGCCGGAGGCCACCTTCTCCACCCTGGGCTGAGCCTCGGGGCACCCCGGCCTCGGCCTCGGCCTGGACCGAGGCGAGCCGTCAGGGCACCTCAGCGTCGCCCGCGGAGGAGCCGTCAGTGGACCTCAGCGCAGGGCCTTGGCCAGCCGGAGCACCCCTTCCCGGATGCGGCGCTCGCCGAGCTCCGGCAGGAGCGCCGTCACGTGCACGGCGGACAACGCGGCCAGCAGCACGTGGGCGGCGTGCTCAGGGTCGGGCGAGCCGTCGAGCAGGATCGCCACGTGCCGGTGCCAGAACCGGTACGCCCCCAGCCGGTAGCGGGCGCCGGGCGAACTGGACTCCGACATGCGGATCACGGCCAGGTGCTCCAGCAGGTAGTCGAGGTACGCGTCGGCGAAGGCCGCCAGGCGCTCGGCGGGCTCCGCGCCCGGCCCCAGCGGGGGCGGCCCGTGCAGGATCCCCTCCTGCAGCGTCCGCTCCCGGGCGTCCAGCAGCGCCACCGCCAGCCCCGCCTTGTCGCCGAAGCGGCGGAACAGCGTGCCCTTGCCGACACCGGCCGCGGCGGCGATCTGGTCCATGGACACCCCCTCCACCCCGTGCTCGGCGAACAGCCGGGCGGCGGCGTCCAGCACGGCGGCGCGGTTGCGCGAGGCGTCGGCCCGTTCCTTGGGCGGGCGGGTCATGAGCAGTTCCAGCGACCTTGCAGAAGCGGACTGCGGTCCGGTATCGTCCTTGGCCATACCCGGACTATAGTCCGTTTTCTCCCGGAGGTGGAACCATGACCGCGCTCATCACTCGTGACGAGCTGAAGGCCGCCCTCGACGCCGGCGCCGTGACGGTCGTCGACGCGCTCGGCGGCGAGTACCACGCCAAGCAGCACCTGCCCGGCGCCGTGCCGCTCACCCCGGCGGACGTGGACGCGCAGGCGTCCGCGCTGCTCCCCGACCGCGGCGCGGCGATCGTCACGTACTGCTCCAACGAGGCGTGCCCCAACAGCGGGCAGGTCGCCGACCGGCTCACCGCCCTCGGCTACACCGATGTCCGCAAGTACAAGGAGGGCATCCAGGACTGGGTCGAGGCGGGCCTGCCCACCGAGCCGGCCTGACCGGCGCCGGCGGGAGGAGGCTTCTCACCGGGCCTGCTCCCGCACCGCCTCCACGAGGCGGTGCAGTTCCTCGTCGGTGTTGTAGTAGTGGACGGACGCCCGCACCAGGTCGGGCAGCCCGCGGGCCGGCAGGTCGTACTGGGCGTAGCGGGACAGCGAGACGGACGTGTTGACGCCGATCTCCGTCAGCCTGCCGTGGACCTCGGCCGCCGGCCGGCCCGCCACGGTGAACGTGACGATGCCGCACCGCCGTACCCCCTGGTCGTGCACGCTCACGCCGGGGACCTCACGGAGGGCGTCGCGCAGGCGGGCCGCCAGCGCGACCACCCTCGCCTCGATGGCGGGCAGCCCCCACCCCAGCGCGTGGTCGACGGCCGCGCCCAGCCCGAGGACGGCGGCGACGTCGCGCTCCCACGTCTCGAACATCCGCGCCGTGCCCTCCACCTCGTACCGGTCCGGGGCGGTCCAGGTGGCGGCGTGCAGGTCGAGCACGGCGGGAGTGATCCGCTCGCGCAGCCGGGGCCGGACGTAGAGCAGGCCGGTGCCGCGGGGGCCGCGCAGGTACTTGCGGCCGGGGGCACTGAGGGCGTCGCAGCGCAGCCGTTCGACGTCGAGGTCGAGCTGCCCGGCCGACTGGCAGGCGTCCAGCAGGTACGTGACGCCGGCGCTCTCGGCGATCCGGCCCACCTCCTCGGCCGGGTTGACCAGCCCGCCCTGAGTGGGGACGTGGGTCAGGGCGATCAGCCGCACCCGCTCGTCCATGCGGCGCCGCAGGTCCTCGACGTCGAGCTGCCCGCTCGGGTCGTCCTCCACGACCTCCACCCGCGCCCCGGTCCGCTCGGCGACCTGGAGGAACGCGATGGCGTTGCTGGCGTACTCGGCGCGGCTGGTCAGGATGCGGTCGCCGGGGCCGAACGGGAGCGCGTAGAAGACCGCCTGCCAGCCGCGGGTGGCGTTGTCGGTCAGCGCGATGTCGGCGGCGTCCGCGTTGAGCAGGGTGGCGATCGACGCGCGGACCGCGTCCAGGCGCGGCGCGGCCTCGGCCGCGGCCCGGTAGCCGCCGCGCATGGCCTCCGCGCGCAGGTGGGCGACCACCGTGTCGGTCACGACGGCGGGCGGCAGCGAGGCTCCGGCGTTGTCCAGGTGGGTCACGCGTTCGCATCCCGGCGTCTCCGCCCGCGCCCGCTCGACGTCGACCTCTTGCGCACAGTTCATACAAACTGAATACAGA
Organism: Nonomuraea roseoviolacea subsp. carminata; assembly: GCF_024172185.1. Lineage (GTDB taxonomy): Bacteria > Actinomycetota > Actinomycetes > Streptosporangiales > Streptosporangiaceae > Nonomuraea > Nonomuraea roseoviolacea. Next base: position 6,555,903 of record NZ_JAMZEC010000001.1, on the reverse strand, counting down.
ATCCCGGAATTGAATGCAAGCCTGTGTCGTCGAAATCCTTCCGCCAGACATCATTATGGGCATAATGATTATGCGAATAACATTATTGGCGAGACCGCAAGGGAGATCACCATGCGTTCGGTGGGCTTCACCTCTTCTGACGACCCCGGCGGGCCGGCCGGGGTCGAGGACGAGTTCGCCCGGGCCTGGGCCGATCCGCGCCACACCCGCTTCGAGCCCCCGCCCGTGGACGTCAACCGCGTGCTCGCCGAGCGGTACCGGATGAGTGAGCCGCTCACCTTCACCCGCACCATGCTGTGGGACGCCGAGGTGCGCAAGGCGTGGCATCCCGACATCTACCTTCCCCACGTCGTACGGGAGGGCAGCGCCCTCTCCTGGAACGCCGCGGACGACCTCACGACGTTCGACCGCGCCTCACGGCAACGCCGCTGGCTGGAGCAGGACGACTTCGGACTGGTGCTGGAGAGGGTCCGTCTGAACCCGGCGGAGCAACGCGTCACCTTCGTCGGCGCGGCCCGGCTGCCCGGGCCGGACGGGACCACACTGCGGGCGGGGACGAAGCAGCCGCTGTTCCACATCGAGCACGCGGTCGGCGGCGAGGAGCGGGAGCCGCTGAACCAGTGGCGGATCGTCCACCTGACCGAGGAGCCGGACGAACGCCTCGCCGAAGCGCTCGGCGGACGCACCTACCAGGGAGGGCTGCCGGGCTTCATCGAGGTCTACATCCGCTCGGTCCTGAACATCCGGCTGGACCGGACGGACACCGCCTGACGCGTCACTGTTCGGCTCGCTGTTCGAGCCCGCCATGCGGGGGGCGCGACCACCGGTGACATCGAGGGCACGCGCTTCGCGGGCCGCGACGCGCTCGTGGACCGGGTCACGGAGGTACGCCCGTGGCGAGCACGCAGGGGACGTGGCATGGGCGGCGCGGGTCTTCCGAGTCCTGGACGACGGCGGCCGGATCCTTCAGGACCACCACCTGACGGTGCGGCCCCGCCCGCCTGGTCAGCGGTGGCCGCGCCGCTCGGCGCGGGCGCGGGCTTCGGCGGTGGTCTTCAGGTCGCGCAGCCACGCGTCGAGCCCCTGGGCGAGGAGCCGGGTCGCGAGGGGGACGTTCGCGTCGACCTGCTCGCCGGTGTGGGTCTCCTCCGTGCGCACCCGGACGCCGCCCTTCACCTCGGTGAACGTCCACACGTGCACGCCGTCGACGCGCAGCCCGTCACCGATCGCGGGACCCGTCCAGCGGATGCAGGAGTCGCGCTTGAGCTGCTCGACCGTCGAGGTGATCCGCAGGGTGGTGGCCGGCGTGACGGGAGTGGCGGGCACCGGGGTCGTCCACCGGAACACCGAACCCTTCCGGAAGGGGCCGCGGTCGAGGCGTTCCGCGGTCTTGACGGGGACCTGCCAGGACGGCCAGCGCTCCACGTCGGTCTGCAGCTTCCAGACGGTGCGCAGCGGCGCGTGGATCAGGGTCTCGGTCCGGTGGCGGACGCGGGCGCCGGGATCGACCCCGGCACCGCGGCAGGTGAGGGACGTGCCGGGGTCCGCGACGGCCCCGGCGGGCGCGGCGACGGCACCGAGGACGCCGATGACGAGCGGGGCGGTGAGCAGGGCGGCGCGGATACCGGTGCTGCGGATGCTGGACATGGCGTTCCCCTTGTCATTGCTTGCGCTACATAGTCACGCGTTCGTTAGAAGTTATAACTAGACGAGAGGATCGCTGTCAACGAGCTTCGTGATAGCTTCTAACTAAATCTCCACGGTGTAGCTCTGGCCAGGAAGGCGGCAGGCCGGTGACCAGCACAGGCACGAAGAACCCCCGCGAGCGCTACCGCGCCCAGGTGCGCACGGAGATCAAGGAACGCGCGTGGGAGCAGATCGCCACGGCGGGGGCGTCCGCGCTGTCGCTCAACGCGATCGCCAAGCAGATGGGGATGAGCGGCCCCGCGCTCTACCGCTACTACGCGGGCCGCGACGAGCTGATCACCGAGCTCATCACCGACGCCTACCGCAGCCTTGCCGACACCCTGCACTCGACCGCCACCGCCACCGCCACCTCGGACGCGGACGCGGGCGCGGGCGCCGGTCTGGCCGCGCTGGCGCACGCCATACGCGCCTGGGCCCTGGCAGACCCCCAGCGGTACTTCCTCATCTACGGCACCCCCGTCCCCGGGTACCACGCGCCCGACGACACCACGGCCATCTCCTCGGAGATCATGGCGATCCTGCTCGACGCCTGCGCGGCGCTGCCGTCGGACGGCCCGGCCACGCCGTTCGACAGGCATCTCGAAGAGCATCGGGAGTGGGCCGGCGACCACCCCGCCTCGCCCGCCGCCCTGCACCGGGCCCTGAGCTTCTGGACCCGGGTCCACGGCGTCCTGTCCCTGGAGCTGGCCGGCCACTTCACCGGGATGGGCATCGACCCCGCCCAGCTCTTCGCCGCCGAACTGGACGACCTCCTGGCACGCTGAGCGGCCGCGCGGCTTCGAGGCGCGGTCAGCTCCCGGCCCCCGATCCGAGCCCGTCGAGCATGACGGCCAGGAGCGGGTCGCGGTGCTCAGGGGTGCGCTCCGCCGCCCAGGCGACCGCCGCGATCAGGGAGAACAGGGCTGAAGCGTCCACGTCGCGCCTGATCGTCCCCGCCTGCTGCGCCCGGTCCAGCAGTTGCGCGCCGGCGGTCTTGACGGCCTGGCAGGTGGCGTGGAGGTCGGAGGCGGGGTCGGCGAGGCTGTCGACCAGCGCGTCGACCAGGCCTCGGTAGCTCATCGCGTGCTCGACCGCGGCGGCGAGCCAACCGGCCAGGGCTTCGTGGGGGGCCGCGGCGGCGAGCAGTTCGTCGGAGCGGGTGAGCAGGCCGCGCAGGCTGTCGCCCAGCAAGGTTGCGTCGCGCGTCTTTGCGCCCCCCGCGCTGGGGTTGCGACGTCCATGCTGAGGAGCGTCATGACCGACCAGAGCACGCGCGTGGCCGCAGTCCAACGCCACCCGGGGTCCTGCGGGGCGGTGCGTTCGAGAGCACCTTCGGGTACGTTCGGTTCTCCGCACCTTGGAGGTTCTGATGCGTGCAGGCGTCGTGGCCACAGCACACCCCGGTGTGGAGGACCTCGCCGTACAGGCCGAGGAGTTGGGCCTGCACAGTTTCTGGCTCAACGACACCCCGATGGTTCACGGCGACCCCTTCGTCGCCCTCGGACTGTGTGCGAAGGCCACCAGCCGCATCAGGCTCGGCATCGGCGTGACCTCACCGGCGCTGCGCTCGGCCCCGGCCGCCGCGAGCGCGTTCGCCAGCCTCAACGCCCTGGCGCCGGGCCGGATCATCTGCGGGGTCGGCACCGGGAACACCGCCCGGCGCACGCTGGGCCTGCGGCCGACCACGGCAGCCACGATGGAGGACTTCACCGCCGCGCTGCAGGACCTGTGCGCCGGGCGCACGATCGAGTACCGCGAAGGCGACCGGCTCCGCACCATCCGATTCCTGCACACCGGGGCGCACGAGAACACGGCCGACCCGATCGAGTTCGTCGTGGCCGCCCTGGGACCCGACGCCGCCGCCGTCGCCGGCCGCCGTGGCACCGGCCTGATCTCCTTCGGCCTGCTCGACCCCACCGCCTGGCGAGCACTGCACGACGCCCGCCGACGCGCCGCTCACGACACACCACGCGACCCCGGCTCCCGCATGGACTCCTACGTGGTCACCGCGCTGCATGTACTCGGCGAGGACGAGGACCCCCACGGCGCCGCGGCCAGGGACGCGACCGGCCACATCGTCCTGTCGCTGCTGGTCTTCGCCGCCGACACCGCCGCCGACGCACGCGCTTTCGCCGAGCGACTCGGCCCCGAGGAGCGCGAGGCGGTGCGGCGGCTCCTCGACCGGCGCGGCACCACCGCCACCGCACCCGACCGGCACACCAAGCTCTATCCCAACTATCTCGGACGCATCGCACCGGAGGACCGGGACCTGGTCCTGCCCTCACTGATGAACACCCTGGCCTTGGTCGGCACCCGCGACGACCTCCGCGCCCGCATCACCACCCTGGAACAGGCCGGCATCGACGAACTACTCGTCCAGCCGGTGATCGACCCACCCGCCGAGATGGCCCAGCTCGCGAAACTCCTCACCTGAGCGGACCTGCCGGCCGGTTCGGATCACCATGACGGGCCGCATGCCCACGGTTCGCCGTCGGCAGCGCGATCGTCACATCGGGGCCACCATGGAGAGCACGTTGGACGCGGGTGAGGGAGCTGGATGTGATGGTCCCATGATGCCGAGCTCGGAATCTCCGCCCCGCACCGGGGCGTCCTCCGCGGGCCCGGACGCGGACCCGGGCCAGTCCCCCGGGTTCAACCTGGAGTGGGCCGCCGCGTTCGACCCCAAGCGGGTCGAACGGCTGACGGGCGTCGAGGCCGTCAACGCGCGCATCGAGAGCACGGTCGAGCACGCGGGAGAGGTGCTGTCCACGCACGCCGTACGACGCCCGGCAGGCGGCGAGCCCGCCGCCCGCCGTCGCATGCTGGACAACCTCGGTAAGGGCATCCGCTACCGGACCATCCTCCACCGCGCCATCCTCGCGATGCCCGGCGAACTGGCCTACTTCACCGAGCTCCACCGGGCGGGAGACCACCACCGGGTCACCGCTCAACAGATCCAGACGATGGTCCTCGTGGACCGCGCCACCGCCTTCGTGCCGCTCGTCCCGAACACCCCCGCCGCGGGCGCGCTCGTGATCAGGCAGCCCGGCATCGTGGCCACGCTGGTCAACCTGTTCGAGTACACCTGGGCCGCCTCGACCGACCTCGAACCCGCCGAGGCGTACCTGTCGGAGTCCGAACGGCAGGCCCTGGACCTGCTGGGCCGGCTGCGCGCGTTCCTCGCCGACGGGTTCGTCGGTCGCACGGTGACGCTGGAGACGGCGGCCCGGCACGTGGGGCTGAGCCCGCGCCGGCTGCAGCAGCGGCTGCGCGAGGCGGACACGAGCTGGCGGGCGGAGCTGGAGCGGGTCCGCGACGAGGTGGCGACGAGTCTGCTGGCCGAGCGCAGGCTTCCGGTCGGCGCGATCGCCGCACGCCTGGGGTACTCCGACGCCAGGGCGTTCCGCCGGCGTTCGTGCGCCGGCACGGCATCGGCCCGCACGAGTTCCGCGAGGCGTCGGGTTCTGTCCCCTTTTGATCGTCTTCTGTCCTCCCCGCCGCGCCGCGGCCCCCGTAGTTTCGCCGCATGAACGACAAGAAGCTGCAGCGCAGCGACTCCACGCGGTACTACTTGGACGACCCGGACATGGACTTCATCTTCCAGTGGTCGGCCGGCGCCGCCAAGACCGGTGGCCTGGACGCCGGGGAGCTGTTCCACGTCGCCGCGCGGATCAAGGACGGCGACACCGCCGGCTGGGTACGCGAGTTCGAAACGTACGGCGACGGCCGGCGTGAGCTGGCGGAGACCTGGCGGCGGCGCGGGTGGCGGCGCAGCGCCGGAGAGACGCTGATGAAGGCGTACTACTGCTATCGGCAGGCCTGGCAGTTCGCGGGTCGCGGCGAGTTGTTCGAGCCGCTGATCCGCAAGTACGAGACGGCGTTCGCGGAGGCCGTGGACCTTCTCGGGCTGCCGCTGGAGTACCTCGAGGTGCCGTTCGAGGGCAACTCGCTGCCGGGGCTGCGGCTGGACGCCGGACCGGACGCTCCCACCCTGATCGTCATCGGCGGCGGCGACACCGGCCGCGAGGACATGTACCACCTGATCGGCTACAACGCCTGGCAGCGCGGCTACACGACCGTGATCGTGGACATGCCCGGGCAGGGCAGCACGCCGCTGCGCGGGCTGCACTTCATGGCCGAGACCGAACGTCCGATCGGAGCCGTCGTCGACCACCTCGTCGGCACGTACCGCCAGGACCCGGCCCGACTGGCCATCGTCGGCATGAGCGGCGGCGGCTACATGGTCAGCCGGGCGGTGATGACCGAACGACGCCTCGCCGCCTGCGTGGCCAGCACCCCGGTCTCGGACATGGGGCAGATCCTGCCGGTCGGCGTCGTACGGGCGATGGCCACCGAGGGGGCGATGCGCGACAGCTTCCAGATGTACCTGTGGCGCTCGGGCTGCGCCACACCGGAGGAGTTCGCCGAGCTGCTGACGACCTTCCGCGCCGACCCGGCTCAGGTGCGCTGCGCCTATCTGTCCATCGCGGGCACCGGCGAGTCACCCACGTTCCTGGAGCAGGCCCGCCGCTGGCACGACGGCCTGCCGGTCGCCACCAAGGCGTTGGTCGAACTGGACGCGGCCAGCGGCGCCGACGCGCACTGCCAGATCAACAACCCGACCCGGCTGGCCCAGGAGATCTGCGGCTGGCTGGACGAGGTCCTTCCCCGGCCAACAGGCCTGGCCTCGGCGAAGGGTGCTCGTTCGGGAAATTTCCATAGAGAATAAATATAGAAACGCTATGCTTCTGGTATGGGTCTTCAAGACACCGCTCCTGGCGCGTCCGCCGCCATCGGGGCAGCCCTCTACAGCCTGGCCACCAGGGCCGTGAGGCGCCTGCCCCGGGACATGAGCCTGACGTCCGCCGCCACCCTGGCCACCCTGGACCGGACCGGCCCGCGGCGCATCACCGATCTGGCCGCGGTCGAGGGCGTCACCCAGCCCACGATGACCGCCCTGGTCCGGGTGATGGAGGAGTCCGGCCTGGTCGAGCGGCGGGGCGACACCTCCGACCGGCGGGTCACGCTGGTGTGCCTGACCGAGGCCGGCGCCTCCTATGTCCGGACGCGGCGCCAGGCGGGCGTCCACGCGTTCGAGCGGTTGATCGGCGAGCTCACCGCCGACGAGGTCGAGGCGCTGGTGGCGGCCCTTCCGGCGCTGAAGCATCTGGCAGAGCTCGAAAGCGAGGACCGCGAGGGGCCGCAGCAGCGACCGGGCAGCCGGTCGGCGGGGTCGCGGTGAAGGCGTTCCCGGCGGCGCGCTCCGAGGCGCGGCTGCTGGTCCCCGCCCTGATGTTCATCGCCCTGGTCGTGGCGGCGGTCGCCAGCCTCGGGACGCCGCTCATCACCAGCGTGGCGACCTCGTTCCACGTCTCGCTCGGCAGCGCGCAGTGGACGCTGACCGTCGCGCTGCTCAGCGGCGCCGTCGCCACGCCGGTCCTGGGCCGGCTCGGAGCCGGCCCGCACCGGCGGGCCACGATCCTCGCCACGCTGGCGGTCGTCGTCGCCGGCAGCGCGCTCACCGTGCTGCCGCTGCCGTTCGCGTGGCTGCTGGCCGGCAGGGCGGCCCAGGGCGTCGGGCTCGGGCTGACGGCGCTGATGATGGGCGTGGCCCGGGACCACCTCCCCGAGGAGCGCGGCTCGGCCGTGATCGCCCTGATCTCGGTGGTCTCGATCATCGGGGCAGGCGTCGGCTACCCGCTGGCCGCGCTGCTCGCCGAGCTCGGCGGGGTACGGGCCGCCTACGGCCTCGGCCTGGTCGTCACCGCCGCCGCCCTCCTGACCGCGTGGCGCTCCATGCCCCAAGCCCCCGAAGGCCGCTCCGCCCACGTGGACGTGGCGGGCGCGGTCGTCCTGGCCGCCGCGCTGCTCCTGGTGCTGTTCCTCGCCGGCGAACGGGATCTGTGGAGCCGGCACCTCGCCGTGGCGGCGGGCCTCGCCGTCGTCGCGGTGGTGCTGCTCTGCGTCTGGGCCGTCATCGAACTGCGCAGCACGACGCCCCTGGTCGATGTGCGGGCGGTGCGGCACCCGGCGGTCGCCGGGGCGAACCTCGCCATGTTCGTCGGCGGGATCGGCATGTACCTCCTGCTCACGCTCATCACCCGGTACGCGCAGACGCCGCACGGCGCCGGCTACGGCTTCGGGCTGACGACCTTCGTCGCCGGGCTGGTCCTCATCCCGTTCTCGGTGCTGGGATTCGTCGCCGGCAAGCTCACGCCGCGGGTCCGGACGCGGATCGCCGACCCCCTGCTCCTGGCCGGGAGCGCCGTCGTGGTCGGCGGCGGGTTCGCCCTGTTCGCGGCGGCCCGGTCGGACCTGGCCGACCTGTTCGCGGCGATGGGCGTGCTCGGCTTCGGCGTCGGCGGCTTCTCGGCCGCGATGCCCGGCGTCATCCTGGCCGTCACCCCCAAGAGCGAGACGTCGAGCGCCATGAGCTTCAACTACGTCGTCCGCAGCGTCGGGTACTCCCTGGGCAGCGCCGTCGGCGGCCTGATCCTCGCCGCGGGCACCGGCCCCGGCCACCTCTTCCCCGACGACAGCGCCTACACCACCGCGGCGCTGATCGGCATCGGCGCCATGGCGATCACGACGCTGACAAGCCTCGCCCTCGCCCGCCGACGCCCGTCCGGTACCAACCCGTAAGTCAGATGCACTCGTCGTCACACTGGAGGTTCCATGCCCAAGGGCTACTGGGTCAGCGTCTACCGCACCATTTCAGACCCGGAGAAGCTGGCTGCTTACAACAAGCTGGCCCGTGCGGCCGTCGCGGCCGGGGGCGGTCGGGTCCTCGTTCGTGGCGGTCAGGTCGTGGCGCATGGTCGCTGACGAGGATGGACACGCCGATGAAGGTCTGGCCCGCGCCCCACCTGTCGCACGCAGAGTCACCGAGGCCGGGACGGACGCGACCGGGTTCCTGCGCCGCGCCGGCGACTCGCGGGGCCGCCGCCGAGCTGGCGCGAGGTGCGCGTCAAAGAGCCCGTCCTGATGACGCCGCGCTCTGCCTTGAGCTCAACCGTTTGCTCTTCGTCATGGTGGCGACCTTGGAAGGCTCGCTCATGATCCTTGGTCCGTGCGCCGTGCCTTCGCTGAGCGACGAGGCTTCGGTCTGATCGCCTGTATGGTCCGGCTCTCTGCCATGCGAGAGGAATCCGTCGCGGACATGCTGGGCCGGGGCCTGGCTTCCCGATCTCTTCAGCCACTGCCCGGCAATGACCCGAACGAAGTGAACTGTCGCATCGGGCCGGGCCCGGGAGCGCGAGGGCCGGGAGGCCCTCGCCCGGGGTGGGTCAGGTGAGGGTGATGGTGCCGGAGGCGCCGTTCACGGTCAGTTGCCGGCCTGTGGTGATGCGGTGCGTGGCGTCCGCCACCCCGACCACGGCCGGGATGCCGTACTCCCTGGCCACCACCGCGCCGTGGGACATCGCGCCGCCCATCTCCATGACCAGGCCGCCCGCGGTGAGGAACAGCGGCGTCCAGCCCGGGTCGGTGGACGGGCAGACCAGGATCTCGCCGGGCTCCAGGTGGGCGCCGACCGGGTCGAGGACGACGCGGGCCGGGCCCGTGACGGTGCCGGCCGAGGCGGCCGTGCCCGTGAGCGCGTCCGCCGGGCCGGACGAGCCGGACCGGGCGGCGGCGACGGCCTCGGGTTCTGTGCCGTCCGACAGCATGACCCGGGGCACGTGGCGGCGCCGCGCCTCCTGCTCGTACGCCGCCCGGCGGGCCGCCACCCGTTCACGCAGGTCGAGAGCGGAGGGAGCCGTCCTGTCGGCCGGCTCCTCAGAACGGGGCGCGGCGTCCGCCTCCAGGGCTGCCGACGCCTCCCGTACCTCCTGGAAGCGGAGGAAGAAGACGTCCCCCGCCTCGTCCAGCAGTCCCGCCGCCACCAGCCGCTCCCCCACCACGAGCATGCTCCGCCGTACCCCGGCGAGGATCTTGACGAGGTAGTACTTGGGCAGTTCCCGCAGCCCGCCGAACAGCCGCGTGCGGCGCAGCGCGAAGCGCGTGACCGCGCCGCGAAGGGCGCCCCGGCGGCGGGCCCGGGCGGCGATCTCCTCGACCGCGCGCCGCGCCTCCGCCTCGCCCCGGGCGAACAGGACGGACGGCGCGAGGTCGCCGGGGTCGTCCATGCGCAGGTAGTTGGCCAGCACGCCGAGGATGTGCGCCGGGTCCTCCGACCAGCGGGGCAGGCCCAGGTCGATCTCGGCGACGCCCCGGTGGCCGTAGCGCCGCAGGAAGTCCTCGACGCCCCGCTGGGCCTTCGGGGGCAGCTCGCCCGCGCGGTAGCGGCGCGCCAGTTCCCCGGCCGGGAGCTCCCGGAACGGTTCCGGTTCGATCCGCGTGGCCAGCTCCCACAGCTCCAGGTCCATCTCGGTCGTGGGGTTGCCGGGGAGGCTGCGCAGCACGCTCTGCATGTCGGCGATCGGCACCCCCGACAGCCGCGACGCCAGCGCGAACAGCCCGTACCCGGTGATCACGATCGGCATGATCGAGATGATCACGGGGAAGGCGCCGCGCAGCAGGCGCTCGGCGTGCTCGACGCGCTGGACGGGGGTGGCGTCGTCCGGCACGCGCAGCCGCCGGTCGAGCTCGTCGCCCAGCCGCCGCGTGTACGCCAGGGCGGCGCGCGGGCTGAACAGCGCCTCCAGCACCCGGACCGGCGCGCGGACGGTCCGGGCGAAGCGGGCGAACCCCTTCAGGAACGGCCGGCGCGAGGTGTGGACGACCGACAGCCGGGGGTCGTCGAACAGGCCGTCCAGGACGGCGGCGGTGCGCGCCTCGCCCAGGGTCAGCGCCTTGGGCAGGATGACCCGGCCGGCCCGGCTGCGTACGGCCGTGGTGAGGTCCAGCCACAGCCGCTCCCCCGCGACGGACATGAACGCCGGCCCCTGGCGCGGGTCGGCCGGGGCGTACCCGAACAGGCCCGCCGCGCCCGACGCGGCGAGCTGGAACCCGGCCAGGCCCATCGGCGTCAGCGGGCCCATGACGCCCTGGGCGACGTTGACGCTGAAGTGGACGCGTAGCCCGTCGCGGTCGGGCGCGGGCAGCGGGAACAGCGTGGTGATGGGCCGCGCCTGGGTGAGCCAGAGCGCGCCGGAGGCGTCGACGGCCCACTCGGTGTCCTGTGGTGCGCCGTAGTGCCGCTCGACGCGCGCGCCGAGCGCGGCCAGCTCGCGCACCTGGGCGTCCGTCAGGCACAACTCGTCCGAGCTGCCGGTACGGTCCAGGCGCTCCGTGCCGCCGCCGGGCAGGGAGCGGATCACCACGCGTTTGTCCCCGGCGCGGCGTTCGAGGATCTCGCCGGTGGCGGGGTCGGCGACGAACCGGTCCGGGTTCACCGCCCCGGAGACGACCGCCTCCCCGAGGCCGGGGCCGGCGTCGATGACCGCCCGGTGCCGCCGTCCGGTCAGCGGGTCGGCCGTGAACATCACTCCGGCGACCTCCGCCTGCACCATGGCCTGGACGACCACCGCCAGCCGTACCGAGGCGTGGTCGATGCCGTTGGAGGCGCGGTAGGCGACGGCGCGGTCGGTCCACAGCGATGCCCAGCAGCGCCGGACCGCGTCGAGCACGGCTTCCGCGCCGACGACGTTGAGGTACGTGTCCTGCTGGCCGGCGAAGCTGGCGAACGGCAGGTCCTCGGCCGTGGCCGACGAGCGCACCGCGACGGGTCCGCCGCCGAGCCGCTCGTACGCGGCGGTGACCGCCTTGGCCACCGGCTCCGGCACGGGGGTCGCGAGCAGGCGCTCCCTGGCCGCCGCCGCCAGCCCGGGCCCGCCCTCCGCGATCACCTCGTCCAGGGCGGCGGCCTCGGCGACCTGGCGGTACGCGTCGGTCGTCAGCACCCATCCGGGCGGCACCGGCAGGCCGGCCCTGGTCATCTCGCCCAGGTTGGCGGCCTTTCCGCCTACCTGGGCCAGCATGGAGGCGTCGATCTCGGAGAACTCCAGGGCCGTGTTCATCTGCATCACCTTCGGCGTTCAGCTTCTCGACACGAGTGTCACTCCTCGCGGCGAGAAATTCAACACCTGATGAAACACGTCTGGCCGGGACCTGTCACGGCCGGGGAAGGCGTATCGCGGGCCGTGACGTCTGGACGTGTCGCGACCGGCCGGCGCGCGTGGTCGCGGCCGGTCGCGGTGAGGTTCAGAACGCCAGGGGTACTCCGTCCAGGTCCCAGGCCGGGTCCACGGCGATGCCGAGCCGGTCGAGCGCCGTGGGGGCCACGTCCACCGGCCGGGGGTTCTGCAGGCGTACGCCGCCGAGGTCCTCCCCCAGCCGGGCGCCGATCACGAACACCGTCCGCTCCTCGCCGGACACGCCGCCGTGGCCGCCCGCGTCCACGTGGCCGTGGTCGGTGGTGACGATGACCGTCCAGCGCTCGTGCCCGAACGAGGGCCTCGCGCGGATCGCGTCGAGCAGGCCGCCGAGGTACGCGTCCTGGAGCAGGAGCGCGTCGGTGTACTCGGGGCAGAGCGGGCCGAGGGCGTGGGCCACCTCGTCGGTGTCGCCGAGGTAGACGAACGACAGGTCGGGGCCGGCGCCCGCCAGGTGGTCGCGGGCCGCGTCGGCGACCTGGCGGTCGGCGACGCTCCAGGTGAGGGCGTAGCCGTCGAGCACGAACCGGGTGCCGATGGCGGGGCCGAACGCGCCGTGCTCGGCGAGGGCGGCCCAGGAGAAGAACGCGGAGGTCACGAGGTCGGGGCGGGCCTCCTGGGCCCGCGTCAGGAAGTCGGGATATTTGGTGAACTGCGGGGCGGCGAAGCCGTTGTCCACGACGCCGTGCTTGTCCGGCCACACGCCGGTCGCGATCGACGCCCACCCCGGCCCGGAGTCGGTCCGCGCCCGGATCATCCGCACGGATTCCTCGTCGGTCGCTTGAGTGTTCCGGGCGGTGTCCTGCGTCGCTGTGGGCGCTGGAGAGTCGGAGGTCGCGTCACTGAGCGCCGGAGGGGCGGGCGTCATGTGCCCGGCCTCCGGAGGTGCGGACGCGGGGGGTCCGGCGGCTTCCTCGGGGACGACCTGGCCCGGCGACTCGGTCCGGGGCGCCTCCGGCTCACCGTACGGGAGCGTGCTGGTCCCGTACGCGCCCGTCGACATCAGCGCCGACAGCACCGGCGGCCGGATGGCGACCAGGCGGTCGAAGCGCAGACCGTCCATCCCGACGACCAGCACCTTGTCCCTCATACGGCGTCCCTCACCCGGTCGTCACCGGCGGCGGGGGCGAAGCGGGCGACCCAGTCCGCGGCGCCGGGCAGGATCTCCTCCACCGGGGCCACCTGCGGATACCAGGTCCGCTCCCACTCCAGCGACACCCATCCGTCGTAGCCCGCCGCGCGCAGCAGCTCCCCGCACTCGTCCAGCGGGACCGAACCCGTCCACATCGGCACCGGTGTCGTGTCCTCGGCCGAGACGGCGTCCTTGACCTGCACGTACCGCAGCCACGGCCCGAGCGCGGCCAGCGTGTCGGCGGGCGCCTCACCGTGGCGCCACGGGTGCAGGAGGTCCCATATGACGCCGGTCGTCCCGGGACGGTCGGCCGTCTCCAGCAGCCGGGCCACGGCGGCGCCGGTCGCCATCGCGTCGTGAGTCTCGACCAGCACCGTGACGCCCAGGTCGGCGGCCATGCCGGAGACCGCGCGGAGCCGGCGCGCGCCCACGGCCGGGTCCTCGCCGCGCGGGAACACCCGGACGCCGGGCGCGCCCAGGTCGGCGGCCAGTCGCAGGTCCGCGCGCAACGCCTCCACGACGGGCTCGTCCGGGCCCGGCTCGCACACCCGGACGTACCCGGCCAGGGCGGAGATCTCCAGCCCCGCCCGCTCCACGCGCTCGCGGGCCGAGCGCCGCTCCTCGGGGGTGAGACCGCCGTGGACGCCGGTGTCGGGGTGGAGGCGCAGTTCGAGGCCGTCGCACCGGTGCTCGGTCGCCACCTCGATCGCCCTGTCGAGCCCGTACCCGGGCATTCCCAGCGTGCTGACCGCGAGCTTCACCCTGTCCCCCTCATGTGCCGTCCTGATATGTCGTCATTTGTGGCAGTGGCAGAAGGCGGCCGGCCCATCGCACCGTGCGCGTTGGTCGGTCGCAAGCACGCGGGCACGCCGGCCGCCCCCACCGGGCGCCGTGTCGTCGGCGGACGCGTCACCCGCGCCGCCCCCGCGCCATCGCAGCGGGGCACCCACCCGGGCAGGGATCGGCCCGCAAGGACCCGGCGTCCGGCAGCGTCACCTGACGTCCCGGACGCTCTCCCGCAGGACCACCTCGCCCTGGACGTGGTCCACGGTCGGCGTCTCCCCTGCGGCCAGCGCCAGCTCCAGCGCCCGGGAACCCATGTCGGCCAGCGGCAGCCGCACGGTCGTCAGTGCCGGGACATGGTCGCGCAGCGTGGCGATGTCGTCGAAGCCCGCCACGGAGACGTCGTCCGGCACGCGCACGCCCCGGTCGCGGTAGGAGGCGAGCGCCCCGACGGCCATCACGTCGTTGACCGCGAACACGCACGTCGCGTCGCCGGTCTCGGCGGCCGCCTCGTAGCCGCCGTCGCGGTCGAACGCGCCGTGGACGACGCGCGGCTCGGGCAGTCCGAGCTCCGCGACGGCGGTGACGAACCCGGCGCACCGGTCGCGGGCGGTCATCAGGTGCGGCGGCCCGGCCAGCACGGCGAAGCGGGTGTGGCCGAGCCCGGCCAGCGAGCGGGCCAGGGCCGCGGAGCCCTCGTAGTTGGCGGGCGCCACCGTGTCGACGCCGAGCAGGTCCTGGCCGACGCAGGCGACCCGGCCGCCGCTGGTGCGGTAGCGGTCCAGCTCGCGGCGCAGGCGGCCGGTCACCTCGGGGTCGTTCACGCGGGAGCCGGCCAGGAGGACGGCCCGTACGCGCTGGGCGTTCATGGTGGCGACGTAGGCGATCTCCTGCTCGGGGTCGCGGTGCGTCGTGCCGACCATGACGAGCAGGCCCTCGCCGGCCGCGGCGCGCATGGCGCCGTCGGCGAGGGCGGCGAAGTAGGGGTCGGTCAGGTCGTGGACGACGATGCCGATGACGTTGCTGGCGCCCCGGGCCAGCGTCTGGGCGGCCATGTTGGCCCGGTAGCCCAGCTCGTCGGCGGCTCGCTCGACCCGCGCCCGCAGGTCGGCGCCCACCTGGCGGGTGCTGCCGTTCAGCACCCGCGAGGCGGTCGCCAGCGAGACACCCGCCTGCCTGGCGACGTCTTCCAGTGTGACCACGACGAGACCTCCCGGAAAGCGGTTGCCCAGTCTTGCAGACCGGTCCCCGGGTCCGCATCCTTACATGCTCGGCCCCGTAAGGCCAGATCGGGGCCTGTCGAGCCCCCGGCGACACCGGATCCGGCCCCTGCAGGCGGTCGGCTCAACAGGTCGGCTCGCTCCGCTCAGCAGGCAGGCCGGCTGTCTGCGCAAGAGGCCGGTTCTCCACCCTACGGTCCGCTCCTCCGCCCGCGAGCCGGTCCTCCCCATGGCCGGTCCTGCTCCCGAGCCGCCTTTCTCCGTGGCCGGTCCTGCCCGCGAGCCGGTTCTCCCCGCAAGTCGGTCGGGCCGACAGGTCGGTCGGCTCGGCGCAGCGGCGTCAGGCCCACGGGAAGAGGACGTCGAAGATCCCCTTCGAGGTCTCCGTCGGGGCGGGGGCGGGCGCCTGGGTGGTGGCGGGCGCCTGGGTCGTCGCGTCCGCGGTGGGCTGCTGGCGCGGCTGCTCGGACGTCTTCGTGCCCACCTCGTCGGCGCGCGTCGTGTCGTCGTCGACGGTCGTCGGCTGCCGGGTGGCCCTGGTGGTGGCGCGGGTCGTCGGCTGACTGGCGCGGGTGCGCGTGACGCGCGGTTCGGGCGTGCGCGTGACGCGGACCTTCACGGCGGTCGGCGTGGGGGCGGCGGTGCGGGACGTGGTCCGCTCGGGCGTCGCGGAATCCTCCGGCTCGTCGGTGGCCTCGCCGGTCGCCTCGGACTCGGGGGTGGCCTTCTCGGCGGGCGGCGCGCTGACGCGGCCGGCGCTGGCGCAGCGCTCCGTCGCGCAGGGGTCGTCGGAGGAGGTGCCGGTCAGCATCCAGCCCGCGCCGGCGCCGAGCACGACGACGGCGGCCGCGGCGGCCACCAGCACCTTGGTACGGCGGCGCACCTCCTTGTCCCCGGCGCCGGAGTCGGCGCTCGTGTCGGTCCAGCCGGAGCCGAGGAAGCCGCGCCGCGAGTCGCCGCCCTCCTCGCCGTGGGTCCCCTCGTAGCCCTTGTCGAGGGGAAGGTAGGCGGCGTCGTCGTGGTCGCCGGCGTCCTGGAGGCGGTGGGAGCCGCTGTCGGCGTCGGCGTAGCCGTCCGCCTCGCCGGCGTACCGGTGGGCGCCGCTGTCGGCGTCCGCGTAGCGGTGCGCCCCGCTCTCCGCGTCCGCGTAGCGGTGCGCGCCGCTCTCGGCGTCCGCGTAACGGTCGTCGGCGGGCTGGAGGTCGGCGTACGTGGCCGCCGTCCCCTCCTGCGCGGCGTGCGCGGGCACACCGTCCTGCGGGACGTACGACGACGTACCGTCCTGCGCCGGGTACGCGGCGGAGCCCTCCGGGGCGGCGTCGGCCGGCATGATGTACGTCTCGTTGCCCGAGACCACGATGGCGGGCTGCTCGTCCGTGTCGTCGTTGCTGTACCGAGGTGACAGCACGTCGCCGGTCAGCTCCGGGTTCATCGGCCGTGCCTGACCGTCCTCGTACGACCTATCGTTCTCGTCGCGCGACACTCTGTGACCTCTCTAGTGCATAACTGTGCGCGACCTTTCCTAACAGACTCGACCCATCTTTGTCCGGAAATTTCACAGCATGCTCGGAGATTGTTTTCAACCTCATATGCACCAGGAGTTTCACGACTCCCGCCCGCCCGCGTCCACGCCCTAGTTACCGACGAGTAGCATAGGCGCGACAGCAGTCCAGCATCGAGGAGCGAACCCCGTGCCTTCCTCTCGTGACGTCGTGTTCGTCGACGGCGTGCGCACCCCCTTCGGCCGGTCGGGGCCGAAGGGGCTGTACGCGGAGACCCGCGCCGACGACCTGGTCGTCCGCGTCATCCGCGAGCTCATGCGGCGCAACCCGGCCCTGCCGCCGGAACGCGTGGACGAGGTCGCGATCGCCGCGACCACCCAGATCGGCGACCAGGGCCTGACCATCGGCCGCTCGGCGGCGGTGCTGGCCGGGCTGCCGAAGTCCGTGCCGGGCTACGCCATCGACCGCATGTGCGCGGGCGCGATGACCGCCGTCACCACGGTCGCGGGCGGCATCGCGTTCGGCGCGTACGACGTGGCCATCGCGGGCGGCGTCGAGCACATGGGCCGCCACCCGATGGGCGAGGGCGTCGACCCCAACCCGCGTTTCCTGTCGGAGAAGCTCGTCGACCCGAGCGCGCTCGTCATGGGCATGACGGCCGAGAACCTGCACGACCGCTACCCGGCCATCAGCAAGGAGCGCGCCGACGCGTACGCGGTGCTGTCGCAGGAGAAGGTGGCCAAGGCGTACGCGGACGGCAAGATCCAGCCCGACCTGGTGCCGACCGCGATCAGGACGGCCGAGAAGGGCTGGGGCCTCGCGGTGGAGGACGAGGCGCCGCGCCCCGGCACCACCCTGGAGGGCCTGGCCGCGCTGAAGACGCCGTTCCGGCCGCACGGGCACGTGACGGCGGGCAACTCCTCCGGCATCAACGACGGCGCCACCGGCTGTCTCGTGGCGGCCCGCGACGTCGCCGAGGAACTGGGGCTGACGGCAAAGATGCGGCTGGTGTCGTACGCGTTCGCCGGCGTGGACCCCGAGGTCATGGGCGTCGGCCCGATCCCGTCCACGGAGCGGGCGCTGCGGCTGGCCGGGCTGTCGATCTCCGACATCGGGCTGTTCGAGATCAACGAGGCGTTCGCGGTGCAGGTGCTCGCGTTCCTGGAGCACTTCGGCATCGCCGACGACGACCCCCGGGTCAACCCGTACGGCGGCGCGATCGCCTTCGGCCACCCGCTGGCCTCCTCGGGCGTGCGGCTGATGACGCAGCTCGCCCGCCAGTTCGCCGAGCGCCCCGACGTGCGCTACGGCATCACCACCATGTGCGTCGGCATGGGCATGGGCGGCACCGTGATCTGGGAGAACCTGGCATGACGAACATCGACACCTGGCGCGCCCTGCTGAGCGAGCGCAGCACCGACGAGGTCGTCACCAAGGCGCTCGTCCGCGACGTCGAGCTGCCGTACGGCGCCGGCACGATGGCGCTCATCACGCTGGACAACGGCTTCGACCACACCAAGCCCAACACGTTCGGGCCGCACGGCCTGTTCGCCCTCAACGGCGCGCTGTCGGAGATCGCGGCCCGCAACGACCTGGTGGCGGTGGGCGTGACGGGCAAGCCGTTCATCTTCGCCGTGGGCGCCGACCTCAAGGGCGCCGCCTCGGTCGCCTCGCGCGAGGAGGCCCACGCGATCGGCGCGCTCGGCCACCACGTGTTCCGGCGGCTGGGCGAGCTGGGCATCCCGTCGTTCGCGTTCGTCAACGGCGCGGCCATGGGCGGCGGCCTGGAGATCGCGCTGCACTGCGCGTACCGGACGATCTCCTCGGGTGTCCCGGCGGTCGCGCTGCCGGAGTGCTTCCTCGGCCTGGTGCCGGGCTGGGGCGGCACGCAGCTCCTGCCGCGCCTGGTCGGCCCGGCGAACGCGATCAAGCTGATCATCGAGAACCCGCTGTCGCAGAACCGCATGATCAAGGGCGCGCAGGCGTACGAGCTGGGCGTCGCGGACGCCCTGTTCGAGCCGGCCGACTTCCTGGAGGAGTCGCTGCGCTGGGCGGCCCGGGTCGTCAAGGGCGAGGTCACGGTGGAGCGGCCGTCGCGTGACGGCGACGACTGGGACAAGGCGGTCGCCGACGCCCGCTTCCTCGTGGACATGAAGCTGCGCGGCGCCTCCCCGGCGCCGTACCGGGCGCTGGACCTGGTGGCGCTGGCCCGCACGGCCTCGCGCGACGAGGGCTTCGCCGCCGAGGACGACGCGCTGGCCGACCTGCTGATGGGTGACGAGCTGCGGGCCGGCCTGTACGCCTTCGACCTGGTGCAGCGGCGGGCCAAGCGGCCGGCCGGCGCCCCGGACAGGTCGCTGGCGCGCAAGGTGACCAAGGTCGGCGTGGTCGGCGCGGGGCTGATGGCCTCGCAGATGGCGCTGCTGTTCGCCCGCCGCCTGGAGGTGCCGGTCGTCCTGACGGACCTCGACCAGGCGCGGCTGGACAAGGGCGTCGGCTACGTCCACGCCGAGGTGGACAAGCTGCTGGCCAAGGGCCGCGTCTCGGCCGACCAGGCCAACCGGCTCAAGGCGCTGGTGACCGGGTCGCTGACCAAGGACGCGTTCGCGGACGCCGACTTCGTCATCGAGGCGGTCTTCGAGGACATGGCGGTCAAGAAGAAGGTGTTCGCCGAGGTCGAGGCGGTGGTGCCGGCCGAGTGCGTGCTGGCCACCAACACCTCGTCGCTGTCGCTGACCGAGATGGGCGCCGATCTGGCGCACCCGGAGCGGCTGGTCGGCTTCCACTTCTTCAACCCCGTGGCGGTGATGCCGCTGCTGGAGATCATCCGGGGGGCGTCGACCGACGACGCGACGCTGGCCACCGCGTTCGCCGTCGGCAAGGCGCTGAAGAAGTCGTCGGTGCTGGTGAAGGACGCCCCGGCGTTCGTGGTCAACCGGCTGCTCACCCGGTTCATGGGCGAGGTCATCGCGGCCGTGGACGAGGGCACGCCGCTGGAGGTGGCCGAGCACGCGCTGGACGACCTCGGGCTGCCGATGACGCCGTTCGCGCTGCTGCAGCTCGTCGGCCCGGCGGTCGGGCTGCACGTGGCCGAGACGCTGCACGCGGCCTTCCCCGAGCGGTTCGGCGTCTCGGAGGGCATGGCGAAGCTGGTCGCCTCGGGCAGGCCCGGCGTGTACGCGCCGGACTTCTCGCTCGACCCGGAGGCCGTGGCGCTCTTCGCGGGCGGCGAGGCCCCGTCCAGCGCCGAGGAGGTGCGGCGGCGGGTGCTGGAGGCGCTGGCCGAGGAGATCCGGATCATGCTGGACGAGGGCGTGGTGGCGGCCCCGCAGGACATCGACCTGTGCATGATCCT
The DNA here is from genome assembly GCF_024172185.1 of Nonomuraea roseoviolacea subsp. carminata. GTDB lineage: Bacteria > Actinomycetota > Actinomycetes > Streptosporangiales > Streptosporangiaceae > Nonomuraea > Nonomuraea roseoviolacea. Next base: position 6,536,131 of record NZ_JAMZEC010000001.1, on the reverse strand, counting down.
GGGCGCGGGCTGGCCGTTCCACCTGGGTGGCGTCACGCCGCTGCTGGATCGCGCCGGGTTCGCCCGGCCTCGCTTCCTGCCGCCGGGCGTGGCCTCCGTGCCCGCCTGACCAGAAGCATGAAGGGGACCCGCGGGGGCGGGTCCCCTTTTCTGCGTCCTTTGCCGGTCGGCCCCATCACATGGTCGAATCGGGGACGATCCATGGCCGCCGCCGTCGGGGCCGCCGGGTACGACACGAGTGCACGGACGGCACATCAGCCCCTCCGGTCACACCTCTCACGCGGGTCGCGATCCGGGCGGGCCGTGCCCTCGACGGAGAGGACAGGCATGAGATCGCTCAAGGTAACCGCGCTGTGCGGGGCCTTCCTGATGGCGGCCGCCCTGCCGGCCATGGCGGCGCACTCGCGGGCGTCCCTGCGGATCACGGTGACGCAGCACGGCCACGCGCCCACGACGTACGAGCTGGAATGCGACCCGGACGGCGGCGACCACCCGAGCCCCGAGGTGGCCTGCGACCGGCTGCGCGCGGTCGAGGGGCGGCTGTCGGCGCTGCGCCGCTCCAACGGCACCTGCCCGCTGACCTCCGAGCCGTACAGGGTGTCGGTGGAGGGCAACTGGCGCGGGCGCAACGTCGCCCTGCACTCGACGTTCGCCAACCGGTGCCGGGCCAAGGCGGCGGGCGACGGGGTGTTCGCCTTCTGACGGGCGCGCCCGACTGAGGTGTGGGGCCGGGAGCACCGGCCCCACATCCGCGCTAGGGGGTCTGCCGCGCCGTGACGCGGCTGTGGCGGAAGCCGTAGGTGAAGTACAGCACCGCGCCGATGACCATCCAGATGAGGAACCGCAGCCACGTCTCGACCGGCAGGTTGAGCATGAGGTAGAAGCAGGCCAGCACCGACAGGATCGGCAGCACCGGCACCAGCGGCGTGCGGAACGCGCGGGGCAGGTCGGGCCGCGTGCGCCGCAGGATGATCACACCGGCCGACACGACCACGAACGCGAACAGCGTGCCGATGTTGACCAGCTCGGCCAGCGCGCCCAGCGAGATGAACCCGGACAGCAGCGCCGAGACGACGCCGATGATGACGGTCAGCCGGGCCGGGGTGCCGAAGCGCGGGTGGACCTTGGCCAGCGGGCGGGGCAGCAGCCCGTCGCGGCACATGGCGAACAGCACCCGGGTCTGCCCCAGCATGAGGATCATGACCACGGTGGTGAGCCCGGCGATGGCGCCGATGCTGATCAGCCCGGCCACCCACTTCTGGCCGACCGCGGTGAAGGCGTCGGCGAGCGGCGCCGAGGTGCTGAGCTGCTTGTAGTTCTGCATGCCGACGACGACCAGCGAGACGGCCACGTACAGGACCGTGCAGATGGCCAGCGAGCCGATGATGCCGCGCGGCATGTCGCGCTGCGGGTTGATGGTCTCCTCGGCGGCGGTGGCGACGATGTCGAAGCCGATGAACGCGAAGAACACGACCGCGGCGGCCGAGAAGATGCCGATCACGCCGTACGCGACGGGCGTGATGCCGAACAGGACCTGGATCAGCGGCGCCTTGAGCCCGGCGACCTGCTCGGTGGCCTGCGCCGGCGGGATGAACGGCGTGTAGTTGGCCGAGTTGATGTAGAACAGCCCGGCCACGATGACGAGCAGGATCACCGCGACCTTGATCGCCACGATGACCTGGTTGACCCGGGAGGACAGCTTGATGCCGGCCACCAGGATCGCGGTGAGGAGGAGCACCACGATCATGGCCGGCAGGTTCACCACCGGGTCGTCGCCGGCGATGGCGGCGGGCAGCGGCAGGCCGATCGAGGACATCAGCGACGCGAAGTAGCCCGACCAGCCGACCGCGACCACCGCGGCCGCCAGCGCCATCTCCAGCATGAGGTCCCAGCCGATGATCCAGGCCGGCAGCTCGCCGAGGGTGGCGTAGGAGAAGGTGTACGCCGAGCCCGCCACCGGAATGGTGGAGGCGAACTCCGCGTAGCACAGCGCCGCCAGGCCGCAGACGATCGCGGAGACGACGAAGGAGATGGCCACGGCCGGTCCGGCCGTCTGCTTGGCCACCTGTCCGGTCAGCACGAAGATACCGGTGCCGACGATCACGCCGATGCCGAAGACGGTCAGGTCGACGGCGGTCAGGCGTTTGCGCAGCCGATGCTCCGGTGCCTCGGTGTCGCTGATGGACTGCTCAACCGTTTTCGTGCGAAGGATGTCCACGAGTGTGACCTTGCCCACCCTCGCGGGCATCATGCTTTCCTGATCGCACGAGGCGGCGCCACCCTCAGTTGCGGGTGGAGGGGCTCCTGACCTGCTGGTCGCGGCGGGCGACCGCCTCGGTGATCTGGCGGGCGAGGTCCTGCCCGGTGAGTCCGACGCGGCCGAGGATCACGGCCCGCTTGGCGTGCTCCAGGAACTCCTGCGGGATGCCGAACGTGCGGACCGGCACGTCCACGTCGGCGTCGCGCAGCAGCCGGGCCACCGCGTCGCCGACGCCGCCGACGCGGCCGTTGTCCTCGACGACCGCGACCATGCGGTGGGCGCCGGCCGCGAGCACCAGGGCCTCGTCGAGCGGCTTGACCCAGCGCGGGTCGACGACGGTGGCCGAGATGCCCTGGGCGTCGAGCAGCACCGCGGCGTCCAGGCAGGCCCGGGCCATCGGGCCGACGGCGACGATGAGCACGTCGGCGTCACCGGCGCGCAGGACGTCCATCTCGCCGAGCTTGCCGGCCGCCTCGACCGGCTCGGCCACCGGGCCCTTGGGGAAGCGGACGACCGTGGGGCCGTCGGTGACCGACACGGCCTCCTCCAGCAGCTCGGCCAGGCGCTCGCCGTCGCGCGGCACGGCGATGCGCAGGCCGGGCACGACCTGCAGGATCGACAGGTCCCACATGCCGTTGTGGCTGGCGCCGTCGTCGCCGGTGACGCCCGCCCGGTCGAGCACCACGGTGACGGGCAGCCGGTGCAGGGCGACGTCCATGAGGAGCTGGTCGAAGGCGCGGTTGAGGAAGGTGGCGTAGACGGCCACGACCGGGTGCAGCCCGCCGAGCGCCAGCCCGGCCGCGCTGGTCAGCGCGTGCTGCTCGGCGATGCCGACGTCGTAGGTGCGCGCGGGGAAGGCGTCGCGGAAGGCGGCCAGGCCGGTCGGGTGGAGCATGGCGGCGGTGATCGCGACGATGTCCTCGCGGTCCTTGCCGAGCCGGACCAGCTCCTCGCTGAAGACGTCGGTCCAGATGCGGCCCTTGGGCTTCTCGGCGCCGGTGACCCGGTCGAAGGCGCCGGGCGAGTGGAACTGGTCCTCGTCGTGGTTCTCGGCCGGGGAGTAGCCGCGGCCCTTCTGGGTGAGGGCGTGGACGATGACCGGGCCGCGGAAGTCGCGGGCGGTGCGCAGCGCGGCCTCCATGGCCTGCTCGTCGTGGCCGTCGATGGGGCCGACGTACTTCAGGCCGAGGTCCTCGAACATCACCTGCGGGGCGAGGATGTCCTTGACGCCCTTCTTGAAGCCGTGCAGGGCGTCGTACAGGACCGGGACGTTGCCGATCTTCTCCTTGACGTACTCGAGGAAGTCCTCGTAGCGGCGGGTGACCCGCAGTTTGGCCAGGTGGGAGGCGAGCCCGCCGATGGTCGGCGAGTAGGAGCGGCCGTTGTCGTTGACGACGATGACGACCGGCAGGTCCTTGACCGCGGCGATGTTGTTGAGCGCCTCCCAGGCCATGCCGCCGGTCAGCGCCCCGTCGCCGATCACGGCGACGGCCGTGCGGTCGCGCTCGCCGCGCAGCTTGAACGCCTTGCCCAGGCCGTCGGCGTAGGACAGCGCGGTCGAGGCGTGGGAGTTCTCCACGAAGTCGTGCTCGGACTCGGCCTGGCTCGGGTAGCCGGACAGGCCGCCCTCCTGCTTCAGCGCGCCGAAGCCGGCCATGCGGCCGGTCAGGAGCTTGTGGACGTACGCCTGGTGGCCGGTGTCCCAGATGATCGGGTCGCGCGGGGAGTCGAAGACCCGGTGCAGGGCGATGGTCAGCTCGACCACGCCGAGATTGGGCCCGAGATGCCCGCCGAAGCGCGAGCAGGAGTCGACGAGCAGGTCGCGGATCTCGTTCGCCAGCCTCGGCAGCTCCTCGACATCGAGCCGTTTGACGTCGTGCGGTCCCTCAACCGAGCCCAGCAACCCGCTCACGGATGCGATCCCCTCTGCTTCTTGGCACCAGTGGCTTGAAGTCTAGTTCGTGGACGTCCCGCTGACTCCATCGAGTCAAATCCACACGCATTTGTCCGATCTTGACCTAGTCTTGCCTACACTATGAACACTCTCCCCATGCGGAAACTGACGACTGTCCTGGCCACCGGCGTTCTCGTCTCGCTGGTGGGTGTGGGCACGGCGTCAGCCCAGACCGAACCCGTCGCTTCCTCCGGACAGCAGGCCCAGGCCCCCGCGCAGACGGCCCAGACGCTCGCCGCGCCGCCGCGCGGCCGGATGGCCGCCACGGCCAACCCGCTGTACAGGACGGGCACCCTGGCCGACTCCCACTGTTCTCCCGGCGGCCTGCCCAAGGGCAGCACCGCCGCGTACAAGCGTTTCCTGACCCGTGTGACGAACTGCCTGAACGCCTCGTGGTCCACCCAGTTCCGCAAGGCGAAGCTGCCCTTCAGCAAGCCGCGCCTGCGCATCATCACCCGCAAGCTGCGCACGCCGTGCGGCCCGTGGAGCCCGGGCGCCGACGGCATCTACTGCTCCACCGACCGCACCATGTACATGCTGGTGACCAAGACGCAGCTGCGTGACCCGTTCGCGCTGGGCATCACCCGTCTGATGGCGCACGAGTACGGGCACCACGTGCAGAACATCTCCGGCATCTGGAGCTACTACTGGCCGGCCCGCGCCCGCGCCTCCAAGGCGGGCCAGCTCCAGCTCTCGCGCCGCTCCGAGCTGCAGGCCGAGTGCTTCTCCTCCGTCTTCATGCGCACGATCGAGGACACCCTCCCGATCGACCCCGCGCAGTGGGACTACACGGTCGACTGGTTCCGCAAGAACGGCGCCAAGGCCTGGCCGCAGAACGACCACGGCAAGGGCTCCTCGCAGGCGTTCTGGATGAACCGCGGCTACGGCTCGGCCTCCCCCGGCTCCTGCAACACCTGGGCCGCCTCGGCCCGCGCGGTCGCCTAGCCCGCCCTGCTCCATCGGCGCGGTCGTGTCCCCCGGGGACGCGGCCGCGCCGTGCTTTTCCCGCGTTTCCCCAGACAGCCCACCAAATCACCATCAACTGGTCTAGTATCCGCGATCGTGCGTATTCCCCTTGTCGCAGCGTCGGTCTGCGTGATCGCGGGCCTCGGTCTGCCCGGTACGGCCGGCGCGCAGACCGCGGCGGGCGCCCCCACGGCACAGACGGCGTCCGGCGCCCCCCACGCGGCCGCGGCGCCCCCCGCCGTCCTGGCCGAGAACCGGATCTACCGCTCCGGCACCGCCTCCCCGCTGTCCTGCCCCATCCCGGAGATCCGGGAGGGCAGCGCCGCCTCGCTCAAGACGTTCCACCGGGCGATGGCCCGCTGCGCCGACCGGTTCTGGGCCGTCCGGTTCAAGGCCGCCGGCCTCGCCTACACCTCCCCGAAGGTGACGATCACGACGGGCAGCTCGTCGGTCTGCGGCAGGATCACCAGCAACGGCGCCCAGTACTGCCCCGCACAGCGCACCGTCGCCATCCGCATCATGAAGCGGGACCTCACCGACCCGTTCAAGATGAACATCGCCCACTCCGTCGCCCACGAGTGGGGCCACCACGTGCAGCAGCTCACCGGCATGCTGGACGAGCAGAACCGGCTCTACTGGCGGGCCCGCGGCGGCGCCCGCTCCATCGTCAGCCACCGGCTGGAGATGCAGGCCGAGTGCTTCGCCGGCGTCTTCTACAGCGTCGCGCTCGACTCCATCGACCCCGGCATCACCTGGGACCAGTGGATCGGCGCCGTCCGCGAGGCCGAGGAGAGCAAGGTGCACGGCAAGCCGCGCAACCTCGCCTACTGGCAGAACCGCGGCTACACCAGCGGCTCGGCCGGCTCCTGCAACACCTGGAAGGCATCGCTCGCCCGCGTCTCCTGACCGGCCCGGGCCGGGGAGTCAGCCGGTGACGCGGGCCAGGACCTCCAGCGGATCGGCCAGGACGTGGGCGAAGGCCAGCTCGGCCGCCCCCACCAGCGTCGCGTCGTCGGCCAGGGCCGAGGTGCGCAGCCGCAGCCGCTCGCGCTGCGGGCCCATCGCGTTCGTCGCGAGCCGGCTGCGCACCTGGGCCGCCGACCCCAGGTACACCTCGCGCAGCATGCCCCCGAAGATCACCATCTCGGGGTTGAAGATGTTGACCAGGTTGGCCACGCCCAGCCCGAGCCAGCCGCCCACCCGCTTGAGCGCCTCCTGCGCCACGATGTCGCCCCGGTCGGCCGCGTCCACCACGGCCCGCACGGCGTCCCGCCCCTGACGCCCCGCACCGTCCCCGTCGTGGGAGAGCGCATTCGCACGAGTGTCACCGCGCGCAGCCACCCGACCCGCCGCCTCCAGGAGGGCGCGCTCCCCCACCTCGGCCTCCAGGCAGCCGCGCGAGCCGCACCCGCACGGCTGCCCGCCCGGGTTGACCACCATGTGGCCGACCTCGCCGCCGTAACCGTCGTGGCCGCCGAGCAGGTGCCCGCCGGTGATGATGCCGCCCCCGATGCCCACGTCACCGTGCAGGTAGATGAGGTCGCGCACCCCGACGGCCACCCCCCGGCTGTGCTCGGCCAGCGCCGCCAGGTTCGCGTCGTTGCCCACGCTCACCGGCAGCCCCAGGCCCAGCCGGCGGCCCAGCTCCTCACCGAACGGCACCGACTCCGCGCCCAGGTTCGGCCCGAACATGATCACGCCGTCGTCCTTGCGCACGCCGCCGGAGACCGCCGCCGCGGCGCCGACGCACACCGTGTCCGGGCGCGTCTTGCGCCGCATCTGCCGGGCGAAACCGGCCAGCGTCCCGGCCAGCTCGTCCAGGTCGAACGGCCCGCGCCGGCGCGCCGTCTCCCGGCGGTCGAGGATCGCCCCGCCCAGCCCGACCCGGGCCGCGGCCAGCCGGTCGGGGCCCACGTCGAAGGCGAACACGTACACCCGCGACGACTCCGGCCGCACCACCAGCGACGGGCGGCCGGCCCGCCCGGTCTCGCGCGGCAGCTCCTCGCGCACCAGCCCCGCGGCGGTGAGGTCGGAGGTCAGCGCCATGATGGTGCTGCGGTTCAGCCCCATCTTCGCGGTCAGCTCGGCCCGCGAGATCGGCCCCCCGAGGTGGACATGGCGAAGCAGCGCGCCGAGGTTGTGGCGCCTGATGTCCTCCTGCGAGGGGCCGGCACGCATCGTCTGAGCATCCTTGAACGACGGGAAGTCGCTGATCACCTTAGACCAGCGGCGGCCGCGCGCTTGCGGGCCAGGGCGTCGACCCCCGCCGCGAGGAGCAGGACGAAGCCGGTGACCAGGTATTTGACGCTCGAACCGTACTGCATGAGGGCCATGCCGTTGTCGATGACCGCGATGACGGCGCCGCCGAGCACGGCGTCGAGCACCCGGCCCTTGCCGCCGAACAGGCTCGTCCCGCCGATCACCGCCGCGCCCACCGCGTACAGCAGCACGGAGCTGCCGCCCGTGTTCGGGTCCACCGAGCTGGCCCGGGAGGCGGCGACGATGCCGCCGACGGCCGCCATCGCGGAGCAGATGACGAACGCGCTCACCCGGATCCGGTCCACCGCGATGCCGGCCCGGCGGGCCGCCTCGGCGTTGCCGCCGACCGCGTACACGTGCCGGCCGAACGCGGTGCGCCGCAGCACGAACGTCCACAGCACGAGCAGCGCCAGGATGACCGGCACGACGATCGGCACGCCCTTGAGCGAGGCGAACGCCGGGTTGAAGCTGCGCTCCAGGTTGAGCACGTACACCGCCACGCCCGCGAGGACCGCCAGGGCGCCCACCCGGGCGGCGATGAGCGACGGCGGGTCGGCCACCAGGCCGCGCGCGGCCCGCTTGCGCGCCCGCACCACCTGCAGCCCCGCGTACGCGAGCACGCTCAGCGCGTAGAGCGCCCAGCCGAGCGCCGGCGGCAGGTTGCGCTGCGCGACGGCCTTGATGACCGGGTCGTTGATGGAGATGTTCGTGCCCTCGTTCACCAGGACCAGCACGAGACCCTGGAAGGCGAGGAACGCGGCCAGCGTCACCACGAACGACGGGATGCCGACCTTGGCCACGATGGCGCCGAGCACGGTGCCGATGACCGCGCCGGTGACGATCGCGGCGAGCACCCCGACGTACCAGGGCAGCCCCATGTTGGTGAGGGCGACCGCGAGGACGGCCGCGCAGACGCCGCTGGTGAAGCCCGCCGACAGGTCGATCTCGCCGATGAGCAGCACGAACACCAGGCCCATGGCGATCACGGTGATGGCCGCGCCCTGGGTGAAGAGGTTGGCGAAGTTGATGGCGGTGAGGAAGGCGGGCCGCGCCAGCGCGAACGCCGTGCACAGCACCACCAGCCCGAGGACGGCGGGCAGCGCGCCCATGTCGCCGGCGCGCACCCGCTCGGTGTAGGCGCGGGCGCTGTGGGCGATCGACGGCGAGCGCACGGCCGCCGCGACCGCCTCGCCGGGGAGTTCCTTGACCTTGCTGCTCATGCCACAGCCCCGTTCTTGAGGCCGAGGTCTCCGCTCCGGCCGGAAGTGATCAGTTCGACGACCTGGGCGTGCGTCACGTCGGCGGTCTTGACCTGGGCGGCCATCCTGCCGAGGTAGAGCGCCGCGATCCGGTCGGAGACGGCGAAGACGTCGTTCATGTTGTGCGAGATGAGCACGACGGCCAGGCCGTTGTCGGCCAGGCGGCGCACCAGCTCCAGCACCTGCGCGGTCTGGGCGACGCCGAGGGCGGCGGTCGGCTCGTCGAGGATGACGACCTTGCTGTCCCACAGCACGGCCTTGGCGATGGCGACGGTCTGGCGCTGGCCGCCGGACAGGCTGGAGACCAGCTGGCGGATGGACTTGACCGTGCGGACGGAGAGGCTGCTCAGGGTCTGCTCGGCGAGCTCCTCCATGGTGTCCTCGTCCAGGACCACGCCCCTGCGGCGCTCCCGGCCGAGGAACATGTTCTGGACGATGTCCAGGTTGTCGCAGAGCGCGAGGTCCTGGTAGACGATCTCGATGCCGAGCTCGCCCGCGTCGCGCGGGCCGTTCACCTGGACGGGACGGCCGTCGAACAGCAGCTCGCCGTTGTCGATGGGGTGGATGCCGCCGATGCACTTGACCAGCGTCGACTTGCCGGCGCCGTTGTCGCCGACGAGCGCGGTCACCTCGCCGGCGTAGGCGGAGAACGTCACGTCGTGCAGGACCTTCACGGGGCCGAAGCTCTTGTCGATCCCGCGCGCCTCGAGCAGGGGGGTCATGGGTCTCCCTCGGGGAGGGGCGCGGCCAGGTGTCGCCCGGCCGCGCCCCGGATGAGCTTCGTTACTGGATTCCTGCCTCGGTGCACTTGGCGGCGAAGTCGCCCGTGCACAACTCCTCCTTGGTGACGTAGCCGTCGGCGACCACGTCCTTCACGGAGTCGAACGTGATGGACACCGGCTCCATCAGCTCGGACGGGACGTCCTTGCCGGACTCGGGGTCCTTGACGCTGCCGCTCGCCGCCGGCTTCTCGCCCTTGGCCAGCGCGACCGCGAGCTTGGCGGCGGCGTCGGCCTCCTTCTTGACCGCCTTGTAGACGGTCATGCACTGGTCGCCGGCGAGGATGTTCTGCAGGCCCTGCACGGTGGCGTCCTGGCCGGTGACCGGCACCTTGCCGTTGAGCTTGTTCTTCTTCAGCACCGTGATGGCGGCGTTGCCGAGGCCGTCGTTGGCGGCGAGCACGCCGGCGATCTTGGGCTGCGTGGTGAGCATCTGCTCGAAGAGCGTCCCGGCCTGGGTGTTGTCCCAGTCGGGCACGGACTGCTCGGGACCCTTGACGTACTCGCCGGAGTCGAACTTGGGCTTGAGCACGCCGTCGTAGCCGGCCTTGAAGAGGGTGGCGTTGTTGTCGGTCGGCGAGCCGTTGAGGTAGGCCACGATCGGCTTGTCGGCCTTCTTGTCGGCCAGGCACTTGGCCAGGCCCTCGCCCTGGAGCTGGCCGACCTTGGTGTTGTCGAAGCTGACGTAGTAGGCGGCGCCGCCGCCCAGGGTGAGCCGGTCGTAGTCGATGGTGACCACGCCCTGCGAGCGGGCCTTGTCGATCACGGTCTTGCCGGTGCCGCTGTCCAGGTTGACGATCATCAGGACGGTGGCGCCGTTGGTCATCATCTGGTCGGCGATGGTCTGGAAGGCGGTCTTGTCGTTCTGGGCGTTCTGGATGTCGTACTGCACCCCGGCGGCCTTGAACGCCTCCTCCAGGTACTTGCGGTCCGCCGTCTCCCAGCGGGCCGAGGACTTGCTGTCGGGCAGGATGACGCCGATCTTGCCGGCGGCCTTCTGCGAACTCGATGCCGAGGCGCCGGTCGTGCTCTGACCGCCGTCGCCCCCGCAGGCGGTGAGACCGAGGGCGAGCGCGGCGGCCGCGGCGGTCAGGCTGAGGATCCCCTTGCGCATGTGCAGGGTCCTTTCTTCCGGAGGGGCCCGGATGAATGTTGTTTGCGGCAACGTATTCCGCCTCCGGCCACATTGGAAGACCCTCCGGCGGGGCAGTTTGTTGTTCCCAGTAACAATCCAGAAACGTCACCTCAACCGGGCGGAGACCCTCCGCCTCCCACGTCGGGCGAGCTCCGCGCCATCAAGATCTGCCGTATGCCCGCGCCGCCGAGGCCGCTGGGCCAGAATGGCCCGCATGTCCACCACGCCCGAAGATCACGTCGAGACCGCGAACCCCTCCCACCTCAACGCTTACGACATGATCGCCGAGGGGTACGCGGCCGAGAACGAGACGAGCCTCGCGAACGCGTACTACGAACGGCCCGCGATGCTGGAGCTCGCCGGGAATGTGGCCGGAAGACGCATTCTCGACGCCGGCTGCGGCTCCGGTCCCCTGTTCTCCGAGCTGCGCGATCGAGGGGCCATCGTGACCGGCGTCGACGCGAGTGCCGGGATGCTGGAGCAGGCCCGGCAGCGGCTGGGCGCCGACGCGGATCTGCGGGTCGCCGACCTGGCCGGCCCCCTGCCCTTCCCCGACGAGGCGTTCGACGACGTCATCGCGTCCCTGGTGCTGCACTACCTGGAGGACTGGGGACCGACGCTGGCCGAGCTGCGACGCGTGCTGAAGCCTGGCGGCAGACTCCTCGTCTCGGTCGACCATCCTTTCTCCACCACCCTCTTCCAGCACATGGCCGGGGAGAAGCCCAAGTACTTCGAGACCCGCAGTCGGACCGAGGAATGGACCATGGGAGGGCAGACCGCCCGGATGACCTTCTGGCACCGGCCGCTGCACGCGATGACCGAAGCCTTCACCGCGGCGGGCTTTCGCATCAGCGTCATCAGCGAACCGCCCTTCGCACCGGAGGCCCGCGACCTGTTCCCCGAGGAGCTCCGCGAATTCGAGCCCACCCGCACCAGGTTCCTGTGCTTCTTGTTCTTCGTGCTCGAAGCCGGCTAGACGCCCGGAGCGGCGGGTCAGAACGCCACGCTCTGGGTGATCAGCACCACCGCCGACGTGACCGCCACCGCCAGGACCGCGGTCCGGACCTTGCCGCCGTCGAGGTAGCGCCGCAGCGGCCCCGACACGGCGAAGCCGAGCGCCATCGGGACGAGCAGCACGCCGCCCGTCACCAGGGCCCGGGCCGGCAGCCGGTCCACCGCGGCCAGGATGAGCAGCGACTGGGCGGCGCTCAGGAAGAAGAACATGGCCAGGGTCGCGCGGATCTGCGGCCCCTTGGCGTGCTGGTAGACCAGCGCGATCGGCGGGCCGCCGATGCCGGTGGCCGTGCCCGTGACGCCCGAGACGAATCCCGCCCCCGCGATCGTCGCGCCGTTGCGCGGGACGGCCAGAGCGCTCGCCGTGAGGACCACCGCGACCAGCACCATGGCCCCGACCAGGACGCCCAGCGCGTGGACCGACACGTGGACCACGATCACCGCGCCGACGGCGCTGCCCGGCAGTCTGCCGAGGACCGCGAACCCGAGCCCGCGCCAGTCCACCCGTCGCCACTCGGCGGCCAGGGTCAGCAGCGGCAACGTCATGTTCGCCACCTGCATCGCGCCGGGCATCACGCCCGGGTCGACGAGGGTGAGGACGGGCGCGGCGACCAGCCCGAGGCCGAAGCCCACGCTGCCCTGCACGATCGCGCCCACGAAAACCGCAACAGAGCCGATAAGGAGCACTAATTCCGAAGAAGTCACGCGGACGAGTCAATCACCGCCCCTCACGGCGGCCCGGTGCGGGGAGTCCCAGCCGGGGAGTCTCCGCGGGCTGATGGGCGTGCCGTGGGAGTCCCGGTCGGGAGTCGCGGAGAACACGTGAGGACGCCGCCCCCGGATTCCCGAAGGCGGCGTCCTCGCGTCAGGTGTTACTTGGCCAGCAGCGAGCGCAGCACGTACTGCATGATGCCGCCGTGCCGGTAGTAGTCGGCCTCGCCCGGCGTGTCGATGCGGACGACCGCGTCGAACTCCACGTCACCGGCCTTGACGTGCACGGTGCCCGGGATGCCGCCCTTGTTGAGCTCCTCCACCCCGGTGATGTCGAACGTCTCCTCGCCGGTCAGCCCCAGCGACTCGGCCGTGGCGCCCTCCGGGAACTGCAGCGGCAGCACGCCCATGCCGATGAGGTTGGAACGGTGGATGCGCTCGTACGACTCGGCGATGACGGCGCGCACGCCGAGCAGCGCGGTGCCCTTGGCCGCCCAGTCGCGCGAGGAACCGGAGCCGTACTCCTTGCCGGCCAGCACCACGAGCGGCGTGCCGGCGGCGGCGTAGTTGACCGAGGCGTCGTAGATGAACGACACCGGGCCGTCGGCCTGGGTGAAGTCGCGGGTGTAGCCGCCCTCGGTGCCCGGCGCGATCTGGTTGCGCAGGCGGATGTTGGCGAACGTGCCGCGGATCATCACCTCGTGGTTGCCGCGCCGCGAGCCGTAGGAGTTGAAGTCCCTGACCTCGACCCCGTTGGCCTGGAGGTACTGCGCGGCGGGCGTGCCGACCTTGATGGAGCCGGCCGGCGAGATGTGGTCGGTCGTGACCGAGTCGCCCACCTTGACCAGCACGCGGGCGCCGGCGATGTCGGTGACGGGCTCCGGCTTCTCCGGCATGCCCTCGAAGTAGGGGGCCTTGCGGACGTAGGTGGAGTCCGGGTCCCACTCGAACGTGTCGCCCGTCGGGATCGGCAGCGAGCGCCAGTGGTCGTCGCCCTTGAACACGTCGGCGTAGTCGCGCTCGAACATGTCGCGGCCGATGGAGGAGTTGACGACGGCCGAGATCTCCTCCGGCGAGGGCCAGATGTCGCGCAGGAACACCGGCTGCCCGTCGGCGCCCGTGCCGAGCGGCTCGTTGTCGAGGTCGACGTCCATCGTGCCGGCCAGCGCGTACGCCACGACGAGCGGCGGCGAGGCCAGGTAGTTCATCTTGACGTCGGGGTTGATGCGGCCCTCGAAGTTGCGGTTGCCGGACAGCACGGCGGTGACCGCGAGGTCGTTGGCCTGGATCGCCTCGGAGATCTCCTCGGGCAGCGGGCCCGAGTTGCCGATGCAGGTGGTGCAGCCGTAGCCGACGAGGTTGAAGCCGATCTTGTCGAGGTACGGCTGGAGGCCGGAGCGCTCGAAGTAGCCGGTGACGACCTGGGAGCCGGGCGCGAGGGAGGTCTTCACCCACGGCTTGCGGGTCAGGCCCTTCTCCACCGCGTTGCGGGCCAGCAGGGCGGCGCCCAGCATGACGTACGGGTTGGAGGTGTTGGTGCAGGAGGTGATCGCGGCGATGGCGACGATGCCGTGGTCGATCTCGAACGACGTGCCGTCGGCCAGCGTGACCGGCACCTTCTTGTGCGGCCGCTCGCCGTTGAGCGCGGCGGCGTGCGGCTGGTCGGCGCTGCCGTCGTGGCTGATCGCGGGAGCGTCGGAGGCCGGGAACGACTCGTCGGACGCCTCGTCGGCGGGGCCCTGCACGCTGGGCGTGAAGTCCTTGGCGTCCGCGTAGTCCTTGACGACCGCGCGCCAGGCCTTCTTGGCGTCGGACAGCACGATGCGGTCCTGCGGGCGCTTCGGGCCGGCGATGGACGGGACGACCGTGCCGAGGTCGAGCTCCAGGTACTCGGAGAAGACCGGCTCGGGGTCGGACGGGTCCAGCCACAGGCCCTGGGCCTTGGCGTACGCCTCGACGAGCGCGATCTGCTCCTCGGAGCGGCCGGTGAGGCGCAGGTAGTCGACGGTCTGGCCGTCGATCGGGAAGATCGCGCAGGTGGAGCCGAACTCGGGGCTCATGTTGCCGATCGTGGCCCGGTCGGCGAGCGGCACGGAGGAGACGCCCTCGCCGTAGAACTCGACGAACTTGCCGACGACGCCGTGCTTGCGCAGCATCTCGGTGATGGTCAGCACCAGGTCGGTGGCGGTGGCGCCGGCCGGGAGCTTGCCGCTCAGCTTGAAGCCGACCACGCGCGGGATCAGCATGGAGATCGGCTGGCCGAGCATCGCGGCCTCGGCCTCGATGCCGCCGACGCCCCAGCCGAGGACGCCGATGCCGTTCTCCATCGTGGTGTGGGAGTCGGTGCCGACGCAGGTGTCGGGGTACGCCTTGCCGTCACGGGTCATCACGACGCGGGCCAGGTGCTCGATGTTGACCTGGTGGACGATGCCGGTGCCGGGCGGGACGACCTTGAACTCGTCGAAGGCGGTCTGGCCCCAGCGCAGGAACTGGTAGCGCTCGCGGTTGCGCTCGTACTCGCGCTCGACGTTGCGCTGGAAGGCGTCGGGGTGGCCGAAGTAGTCGACGATGACCGAGTGGTCGATGACCATCTCGGCGGGGGCCAGCGGGTTGATGCGGGAGGCGTCGCCGCCGAGGTCGCGCACGGCCTCGCGCATGGTGGCCAGGTCGACGACGCAGGGCACGCCGGTGAAGTCCTGCATGATGACGCGGGCGGGGGTGAACTGGATCTCCACGCTGGGGGCCGCGTTGGGGTCCCACTCGCCGAGCGCCCGGATGTGGTCGGCGGTGATGTTCGCGCCGTCCTCGGTGCGGAGGAGGTTCTCCAGCAGGATCTTCAGGCTGTACGGGAGGCGGGCAGCGCCCTCGACGGCGTCCAGCCGGAAAATCTCGTACGACGCGTCGCCGACGCGTAGCGTGTCACGGCTGCCGAAGCTGTTCGCGGACACGGTGATTCGCCTCCTCCATAGACCGTTGCGTGATCGTGGGGACGCTCGCGGCTGCCTGCCCGCGGCATTGCGCGCGCTATGCCGGATTCGCTCCCAGTTGAATCCTGCCGCACCCCGGGACTGATCAGCACGTTAGGTGACCCTAACCGGTGGTTGCAGCGGTGTCTCGACATCAAGATATCCCGGAAAGTATCTCGACATCAAGTTAACCGGGCTTTCCCGGCCCCGCCGGGGCGTCACACGGGCGTCATACGGGCGTCACACGGGCCCGAGGCGCAGGAAGAGCAGGCCGATGATGGCGACGGAGAGCACGGGGGCGAGGATCTTCTGCTCGAACTTCTTGCCGGTCTTGATGCCGATCTTCCACGGCAGCACGAACTTCACCGACATCGGCCAGAGCACCGGGCAGCCACGCTCGGTCATGCAGTCGCCGAACACGTGGATGAAGCAGCCGAGCGCCACCGCCATGCCGAGCCAGGCGTACCCCACCCCCTGGGAGAGGAAGACGGCGTACAGGCCGGCGGTGAGCCCGACGTTGATGAGCGCCGAGCCCATCTTGTTGCCGGGGATGCCGATGCCGATGGCGCGTAAGGCGAGGCCGATGAGCAGGACCACCAGGATGTCGCGCCCGATCGGGTAGGCGCCGGCCAGCCAGTGGGCGCCCAGCCCGAGCGCGACCGCGAACACCAGGGAGTGGGTGGCGCCGCGGTGGCCGCCGCTCACCCAGCAGACCGCCTTGCTCAGCAGCCAGGTGACGGGGCCGAACGTCTGGGCGATCGTCGCGCTGGGGTGGTCGAGGTCGGGGAGCATGGCCGCGCCCGCGCAGACGAGCGCCCCGGCGATGAACTCGGCCGGGCTCAGCGCGTTGGCCATGATGCCCGTCTCGATGAACCGGCTCGACTCCGTCACCATCGGCAGCGCCGCGAGCGTCGGCGCGAGCCCCAGCCATGCGATGGCCCCGGTCATCGCGTGCGTGTGCCCCATCATGATCCGGACTGTACGGCAAAGCGGGGACAGGCGAGCATGCCGTCGGGGAACGTTCCCGTGACCCTGCCTTGAGGTGGGCCGCGAAGGTCCGCAAACGCAGACGAGGCCGTCTCCACGGCGACAGCACCCCCCAGCCCTGCCGACGCGGAACGACCTCGTCTGCCCTGAACAACGACGCCGTCCCGGATCCTGTTCCCGAATTCCGCGACTTTTTCGTGATCTGCCTCACTCACCCCACGGCGTTGCCAACGACATTCTTCCGATATATCGTTGAAGCATCGCGAACAGTCGCGAGGTATCGCAAAGGAGGACATGTCATGGCAATGTCACACGCAGGCTCCGCGGGCGGCCAGTGGCCCGACGCGCGGGAGTTCAAGCGGGCCGCCCGCGAGGCCGTCCGCACCCTCAGGGCCGCGGCAGGAGCATGGGAGGAGGCGGGCCACCGCCACCGCCACGGTCCGCACGAGGAGCGGCATCGCGGCCGGCGCGGACCGTTCCCGCCCGAGTTCGGCCGCGGCGGCCCCTGGGGCGGTGGCGGCCCGTTCGGCCCGGGAGGCCCGTTCGGTCCCGGCGGCCCGTTCGGCCACCGCGGCTGGGGCGGCCGCGGCCGCAAGGCCAAGCGCGGCGACGTGCGCGCCGCGATCCTTGCGCTGCTCTCCGAGGAGCCGCGCAACGGCTACCAGATCATCCAGGAGATCGCCGAGCGCAGCGAGGGCGGCTGGAAGCCCAGCCCCGGCGCCGTGTACCCGGCGCTCCAGCAGCTCACCGACGAGGGCCTGGTCGTGGCCGAGGAGAACGAGGGCCGCAAGACCTTCCGCCTCACCGACGCCGGCCGGCAGTACATCGAGTCCCACAACGACGAGATCCGCGCCCCGTGGGACGAGATGCGTCCCGACATCGACGACAACGCGGCCGACTTGTGGGACATCGCGCGCCAGTCCGCTTTCGCGATGGTTCAGGTTCTCCAGACCGGATCCGACGCACAGATCCGCGAAGCGCGTAAGACTCTTGTTGAGACCCGGCGCAAGCTCTACCAGATCCTGGCCGACGGCGACCCGGGCGAGGAGTGACCGCATGACCGGCTTCGCAACGGACAGCCGGCTCGGAGAGAGGGAGGCCCCGGTCATGGACCCCAAGGATCTCCGCATCGGCGACGCCGAACGCGAGCGGACGATGGAGGCCCTGCGCGAGCACTTCGCGCAGGGCCGGCTCGACCACCAGGAGCTCGACGAGCGCCTGGACCGTGCCCTGGCCGCCAAGACCGCCCGCGACCTCGCGGACGTCACGGCCGACCTGCCCGGCTCCCCCGCCGTCCACCCCGGGCCGCCCGCGCCCGGTACGCCCGGCGTGCCCGGCATGGACGACTGGAAGGCGGCGATGCGCGCCCACCGGCAGCAGATGGAGCACGTCCACGGCGCCCAGCGCGACATGCGCCGCGCCTACCGCGACATGCGCCGCGGGGGCCGCCGCCACCACGGCCCGCCGCCGTTCGTGCCCATCCTCGGCGTGTTCCTGATCCTCGGGGCGGTCTTCGGCGGGTGGGGCATCCTGAAGGTGCTGTTCGTCCTGTGGATCGTCGGCATGGTGGTCGGCCTCATCCGCCGCAAGTCCGGCCGCTGAGCTCGTCCCGGGGCTGACGGGCGCCCGTCAGCCGAGGGCGCGGTCGAGGTTGAAGGCGGCGCTGATGAGGGCCAGGTGGGTGAATGCCTGCGGGAAGTTGCCCTGCTGCTCGCCGTTCTGCCCGATCTCCTCCGCGTACAGGCCGACGTGGTTGGCGTAGGTGAGCATCTTCTCGAAGGCCAGGCGCGCCTCCTCGACGCGGCCGGCCCGCACGAGCGCCTCCACGTACCAGAACGAGCAGATCGAGAACGTGCCCTCCTCGCCGCGCAGGCCGTCGGGGCTGGCCTCCGGGTCGTAGCGGTAGACGAGCGAGTCCGACACCAGGTCGGCCGTGAGCGCGTCGAGGGTGGACAGCCACTTCGGGTCCGTGGGCGAGATGAACTTGACCAGCGGCATCATCAGCACGGCCGCGTCCAGGACGTCGTCGTCCTCGTGCTGGACGAACGCCTGCCGCTTGGGCGACCAGCCGCGCCGCATGAGCTCCCGGTAGATCGCGTCGCGGGTGTCGCGCCAGCGCGGGATGTCGGCGGGCAGGCCGCGGCGGCGGGCCGTCCGCATGGCCCGCTCGATCGCCACCCAGCACATCAGCCGCGAGTACAGGAAGTTCTTGCGGCCGCCACGGGTCTCCCAGACGCCCTCGTCGGGCTGGTTCCAGTGGGCGCAGACCCAGTCCACCAGGGCGCAGACGTCGTCCCAGTGGTCGCTGGAGATGGGTTTGCCCCACTTGTCGTACAGGTAGACCGAGTCGATGAGGGCGCCGTAGATGTCGAGCTGGAGCTGGTCGGCGGCGGCGTTGCCGACCCGGACGGGGGCCGAGCCCTGGTGTCCCTCCAGGTGGGCCAGCTCGCGTTCGGGCAGCTCGGTGCGGCCGTCGATGCCGTACATGATCTGCAGCGGCCCGGACGGGCCGTCCTCGCGGCGGCAGACGCGGCGGGTGAGGAAGTCCATGAACGCCTCGGCCTCGCCGGTGAAGCCGAGCCGCAGCAGCGCGTACACGGCGAAGGCGGCGTCGCGCACCCACAGGTAGCGGTAGTCCCAGTTGCGCTCGCCACCGAGCTGCTCGGGCAGGCTCGTGGTGGGCGCGGCGACGATCGCGCCGGTGGGCGCGTACGTGAGCAGCTTGAGCGTCAGCGCCGAGCGGTGCACCATCTCCCGCCACCGGCCGCGGTAGCGGGAGGCCGACAGCCAGCGCCGCCAGAACCCGACCGTGGCGGCGAACGCGTCCTCGGCCTCCGCGTGCGGGCAGCCGCGCGGCTCCACGTCCTCGCGCACCCGGTCCAGCGCGAACACCGCCGACTCGCCCTCCCGCAAGGTGAACGCGGCGCGCGCGTCGCGGTCGTCGCACGTGACGGGCACCGTGGCGGTCAGCGCCAGCGTCAGGTCCGGCGAGGAGAAGACGACCAGGCCGTCGCGCCGGGACAGCTCGTGCGGCTGCGCCCCGTACCCGAAGCGCGGCGCCACCCGCGCCCGGAACGGGATCTCCCCGCGCACGCACAGCACCCGCCGGATCAGCCGGTGCCGGTCGGCCTCGCCGGTGTCGACGGTCACCGGCATGAAGTCCTGGATCTCGCCGACGCCGTCGCCGGTGAAGAACCGGGTGATCAGCACGTTGGTGTCGGGGAAGTAGAACTGCTTGGTCCTGGCGGGTACGGCGGCGGCCAGCTCGAACGCGCCGCCCCGGTCGGCGTCCAGGATGGAGGCGAAGACGCTGGGCGAGTCGAAGGCCGGGCAGCAGTACCAGTCGATGGTGCCGTCGGTGCCGACCAGGGCCACGGTGCGCAGGTCGCCGATCAGGCCGTGCTCGGCGATCGGCAGGTAGCGCGAGTCGCCGTCCCCGGACGGGGTCCCGTGAACGGATGCCCCGTGGTCGGATGCCCCGTGGTCGGATGCACCGTGATCGAATGTCGTGGCCATGGCGGCGGCCTCCCCGGACGTCGGGTGTCCTGTCCTTCCATGGTGCTACGCGAAGTGCTTCCTCACGACCCGGGTGTGCAGCGGGAAGGCCAGCTCCCGCGGCCCGTCGAGCAGCAGCCACTCCGTCGTCTCGGCCGTGGGCGCGACCGGCGGCAGGTCGGCCGCCCGGACGCGCGGGCCCAGGGCGAAGACCAGCAGGGTCCCGTCGGGGGCGCTGACCACGTCGAGGAGCCGCACGGCATCGGCGGCGACGACGATGCCCGTCTCCTCCCGCAGCTCCCGGACGGCCGCCTGCTGCCAGGACTCCCCCAGGTCCACGAAGCCGCCGGGCAGCGCCAGCTCCCCGCGGTGCGGCTCGACCGCGCGCCGGACCACCAGCACGCGCTCCTCGACCGGCAGCAGCATCACCGCGACCGGCAGCGGGTTGAGGTAGCTGGTGTTGCCGCAGGCTGAACAGGTGCGCGGCCACGCCTGGCCGGGGGCGAAGGCCGTGCCGCAGAAGGAGCAGTGCGCGTTCCTGGTCACGACGGTGTCAGTCGTTCGCGGCGACGAACAGGAAGTTCTGGGGGAAGCCCCTGGCCTCGCGGGGCAGCGGCGGGTTCCAGGGCCACCGGCCGTAGGAAGCGCCTTCCTCGCCCGGCATCCGCAGCTCCGTCACCCGCCAGCCGCAGCCGGACAGGAACTCCTCCGGCTCGTCGGTGCCGAACAGCCACGGGCAGCCGTCCTCGGTCAGCCGGCGCAGCCCCTCCTTCGAGAACTCGCTGACCATGGACTGGTGGCTGAGCAGGTCCCCGGCGAGCACGCTCCCCGGGGCGCCGGCCGCCGCCACCCGTTGGAGCAGCAGGCGGGCGGCCGGCTCCGGCAGGTAGAACAGCAGGCCCTCCGCCAGCCACAGCGTGGGCGCCGACGGGTCCCAGCCGGCCTCGCGCAGCGCCCGCGGCCAGTCGCCGGTGAGGTCGGCGCCGACGGCCCGCCGGTCGCAGGCGTGCCGGGCGCCCAGGTCGGCGAGCCGCTTGTCCTTCTCCGCCAGCAGGTCCGCCTGGTCGACCTCGTACAGGACGGTCCCCGGGGGCCACGGCAGCCGTACGGAGCGGGTGTCCATGCCGGCCGCGAGCAGCACGACCTGGCCGAAACCCCCATGGCCGATCAGGTCGTCCAGGTAGCGGGTGCGGATGGCGATGAACTCGCCGACCCCGGGGTTGTCGTAGCGGGCGAAGAGGGTCGTGCCCTCCTGCCCGGCGAGCTGCTCGGCGTACGGGTCCGTGAAGATCGCGTCCTCGCGGCGCGACTCCTTGGCCCGCGCGGCGGCGGTCCAGCGGGCGGTGGCGGCGACAGCGTGCATGAACGATCCTTCGCGGGTCAGCGGCGGGTGGCGGGGCTCTGGACCTGTTCGAGCAGGCGCCGCATCTGCTCCGGGATCCGCGCGGGCACCATGCGGCCGTGCTCGTCCGGGCGCACGCAGGCGATCCGCTGCTCGCCGGTGGCGACCAGCTCCTCTCCGCCGCCCGGGAGCTGGCGCCAGTACTCGTACGTCATCACGGACTGGGTCTGGCCCAGCTCCCCCTGCCGCATCCGGATGACCACCTCGTCGAACACGGCGAGTTCCCGCAGGTAGTCGCAGCGGCAGCTCACCGTGAGCAGCCGCACCCCGTCGGCGAAGCCGGCCACCACGTCCGGGACGAAGTCGCGCAGGAACATCTCCCGGGCGCGTCCCTGCCAGCGGATGTAGTTGACGTAGTTGACGTTGCCCAGCAGGTCGGTGTCCTCGATGCCGACGACGTGCCGGTACTCGTACGCGTCCCCCTTCATCGCAGCTCCCCGGCCTTGCCCGCGTCCGGGTCGGTCTCGGCGAGGACGGCGAGCACCACAGGCGCCGGCACGCCGCGCAGCCGGGTGGACAGCGTCAGGATCCGGCGCCCGCCGGCGGACAGTCCCACCCAGCCGCCCTCCCTGGCCGAGTCGAAGGTGACGGCCGTGCCGACGGGCAGGCCGGCCTTGACCAGGCATTCGGCGGCCGTCCAGATGCGCGTGGCGGCCGTGTCGGCGTCCTCGCCGGTCTCCTCGGCGACGGTCTCGGCCAGCGCGAGCCGGTCGGCGCCGAGCAGCGACGCCCACGCCTCCTCGCTCCTGGGGGTGACGGTCTCCAGGTCGCATCCGGCCGTGGTCGTCGCCATGGTCACGCCGGCGGCGTGCGAAACGGACACGGTGTCTCCGCCCACCACCTCGGGCCTGCCGTCCGGCCGCCAGACGACCTCCGCCTCGGCGCCGAGCAGCCGCCGGACCGCCAGCAGGCTCGCCTGCCGCCGCTCCAGTCCGTCGCCGTCCACGTCGAGGACGACGCGCCCCGCCAGCTCCTGCTCGATGAGCACGTGCTCCAGGTACGAGCCGAGCAGCACGGGGACCCACTCGCGGGGCACCTCGTACTTGCTGACGAGCTGCGTCCGGAAGCCCTGCCAGGTCTCGACCACCCGGCCGTCGCGGTCGGTGACCTCGATGTCCCAGCACTTGTCGTCGTACCGGTGCCGGATGTAGACGTCGGTGGCCTGCGCGCCCGCGCGGGGGCCGGGCACGACGCGGTCCACGCCGAGGGGGATGGCCAGCACGGTCGGCCCGCAGGTCTGCATCGGCTGCATGTACGCGTCGCGGGCGGCCGGGTCGCCGAGCAACAGCCGGTCGGGCAGGTAGCGGCCGAACCAGGCCGAGCCCGTGCCGGGCAGGAGCCGGCCGGTGACGTGCTGGGCGCCGGTGCGGTGGATGCTCTCGACGAGCTTGAACCGCGGCCCGTGGAAGAGCATCGGCCCGTACAGGTCCGTGGCGGGCTCGAACGCCATCGGCGGCAGCGCCACGTCGTCGCGCCGCACCAGCCCGAGCGGCTCGGGCTCGCCGGCGCCCCGGGAGTAGTCGCAGACCGCCCGGAAGTGGTCGACCTGGAACTTGGTCGCGCTGGTGCGGACCACGGCGGCCACCCGGCCCGGCCCGACGCGCAGCGCCGCCACCCGGACCGTCACCGGGGCGTCCTCGGGCACGACGATGGCCCGCAGGAACTCGACGTCCTCCAGGACGGGCACGGCGTCCACGCCGAGCAGGCCGGCCGCGGCCTGGGCCATCATCTCCATGCCGACCGTGCCGGGGACGACGGCGCCCTCGCCGCCGCCGAAGACGTGCTCGGCGAGGTAGGGGTCGCCGGCCCAGCTCACCTCGGAGTCGGCGACGAGCTCGACGCCGGGGTAGTGGACGCGCGGCCGCTCCAGGAAGCGCAGCAGCGGCAGGTCGTCGCAGCCCTCGCGGCCGGCGGCGAAGGTGACGGTCGGCAGGTCGCCGAAGCGGCCGGTGACGACGGTGACGACGGGCGCGCCGGAATCGGCGACGAGGGCGCGGAGCATGGCGACGCCCTGGTCGGGGGTGATGGTGGTGACGCCGACGCGGGCGAGGCTCTCCACCGAGCCGAGCCGTTCGCCCATGCCGACGCCGGACCACAGGGACCACTCGACGGCGCGGCACCGGCAGTGCGGCAGCTCGCGGGCCAGCCGTTCGACGAGGTCGCTCTGCCACTCGTTGGCGATCGCGTAGTGGGCCTCGCCGCGTAGCCCGGCCCGTCCGGTGATGCTGCCGAACGTGACGAGCAGCCGCAGGGCCGCGGTGTCCACGGCGGCCAGCACGGCCCGCAGGCCGGCGACCTTGGGGTCGATGGTGGCGGTGTAGTCGTCGCCGGTGAGCTCCTGGAGCAGCTTGGGCACGTTGCCGCCGGCCCCGTACAGCACGCCGGTGACCCGGCCGAGGTCGCCCTCGACGGCGGCGACCGCCTCGGCCACCGCCGCGGGGTCGGTGACGTCGGCGCGCAGGTAGCGGGCGGTCACACCGGTGGCGGCCATCCGTTCCAGGTTGGCGGCCAGCTCGGTGTCCCGCTCGGGGTCGGAGCGGCCCAGCAGGGCGAGGCGGGCGCCCGTCTCCCTGGCCAGGCTGAGGGCGCACTCGGCGGTGATGCCCTTGCCGCCGCCGGTGACGAGCAGCACGTCGTCCGGGCCGAGCGGGATCTCGTCGCCGTCCAGTTCGACCGGGGTCAGGACGGGCTCGGTGCGGGTGCCGTCCGCGTCGTAGCAGACCTCGGTGAATCCGCTGGTGGCGGTGACTTCGGCGGCGGCTCGCGCGGGCGCGGCGGCGTCGAGCGGGAGGGTGACGACGGTGGTGGC
The DNA here is from genome assembly GCF_024172185.1 of Nonomuraea roseoviolacea subsp. carminata. Taxonomy (GTDB): domain Bacteria; phylum Actinomycetota; class Actinomycetes; order Streptosporangiales; family Streptosporangiaceae; genus Nonomuraea; species Nonomuraea roseoviolacea. Next base: position 6,512,135 of record NZ_JAMZEC010000001.1, on the reverse strand, counting down.
GACCCAGGGCGCCTCCAGGTGGAGGGTCTTGGCGAAGCCGGCTCCGCCGGGCTCCTCCTGGAGGATCGCGCAGCGGGTGACGTCCTTGTCGGCGAGCACCGCGTCGGCCGCGGCGCGCAGCACCGCCAGCCGCTCGGCGTCCAGCCTTTCGAGGTCCGCGGTGTCCGGCGCCGGGGGCAGGATCGCCAGGACGCCGGTGCCGGCCTCCGCCTCCTCCAGGGCGGCGCGCAGCGCCTCGGCGGCGGGATGCTCGCCGACGACGCGCCAGCGGCCGGGGCTGCGCGGAGCCGTGCGGCGCGGCGGCCCGTTCTCCCTCCTCGCCACCGCGAAGCCGTGCACCCAGGGCGCGACGCCGGGCGGGACGATCCGGGCCGCGGCCGTCTCGGCGTCCTCGGCCGGCGCCTGGCCGGTGGCGACGAGCTCCTCCAGCGTCTCGGCGACCTGGCCGAGCGTGGCGGTGGCGTACCCGGTGGGCGCGGCGGGCTCGGACAGCCCGAGGCGGCGCATGGCCTCGCCGACGATCTCGCCCACCACGATCGAGCTGAGGTGCAGGTCGTCCAGGAACTTGCTGTCGGCCTGCACCGCCTCCAGCGGGAACTCGGCGTGCGCGGCGACCAGCCGGCGCAGCAGGAGCAGCGGGTCGCCGGCCGGCTCGTCGTCCGCGGCCGGCTCCGGCGCCGCGGCCGCCGCCGGGGCCGCCGCGCCGCCGGTCAGCAGCGCGGCGTCGATCTCCGGGACGACCTCGCACAGGTTGGTGATGAAGGTGGGCGTGGCGGCCGGGTCGAAGGGGCGGGTGAAGCGGTCCTCGAACAGGGCGCCGACCTTCACGGCGGCGCCGACGGCGAACGCGGCGCCCAGCGTGCGCAGGATGCCGCCCAGCGACTCGTCGTCCGTGCGCGTGGCGACGGCGGGCACGCTCACGATGTCGCCCGCGAGCTGGGTGAGCACCTGGCCGGGGCCCACCTCGACGAGCAGGTCGGCGTCCTTGGCGGCGGCGGCGAGCGCCTCGGCGAAGCGGACGGGCGCGGTGATCTGCTCGCGCAGCAGGTCGAGGGGCTCGCCGACGACCGGCGCCCCGGTCACGGTCGAGACGACGTGCCGTCGGACGGGCGCCGGGCTCTCCTCGGCCAGCGTGCCCGCGAAGACGCCGGCGGCCGGGGCGACCAGCGGCGAGTGGAAGGCGTGCGAGACGGGCAGCCGGACGGCCTGCAGTCCCTGGCGGGTCGCCCGTTCCACGACCCGGGTCACCGCCTCGGCGGGCCCGGAGACCACGGTCTGGCGCGGGGAGTTGAGCCCGGCCACGACCACGGGGTCGTCGCCGATGAGCGCGGTCACGGTGTCGTGGTCGGCGGTGATGCTCGCCATCGCCCCGCCGCTCTCGGACAGCTCGCTCATCGCGCGTCCGCGGGCGGCGGCGAGGCGCAGCACCGCGCTCTCGTCGAACGAGCCGGCCCAGTGCAGCGCGACGAGTTCGCCGAGGCTGTGGCCGACCGCGCTGCCGGCCTCGACGCCCAGCTCGGACAGCACCCGCAGCCCGGCGACGGAGGCGGTCACGATGCGCGGCTGGGCGACGGCGGTCTCGACCTGGTCGCCGCCGGCGGGCAGCGCGGCCGTCTCGTACAGCTCGTCGACCGTGTCGAAGCGGCGGCGCAGCGCCCCGCCGTCGGAGCGCGTGCCGGAGCCCTGGCCGGGGAACATGAGCACGATGCGCGGCAGCTCGCCCAGGGCGCCGAGGAAGATCCCGGCCGCGGGGTCGATGTGCCGCTCCGTGCCCTGCCCGGCCAGCTCGGCGACCCGGCCCAGTCGTTCGGCCAGCTCGGCGGGCGTCCCGGCGACGACCGCGGCGCGCCGCGCCCGGCGGCCGAGCCCGCGCGCGAGGTGCGCGGCGAGGTCGGGCAGCTCCGAGCGGGACATGCCCACGGCGACCGCGGCCAGGCGCTCGGCCTCGTGGCGCAGGTCGCCGGCCGTGTCGGCGTCGAGGCAGAACAGCTCCGCGTCCTGGGGCGAGTTCATGAGCGTGCGGGTGCGGCCGTCCAGGCGGGGCCGGCGGGGGCGCGGGGACTCGATCACGACGTGCGTGTTGATGCCGCCGAAGCCCATGGCGCTGACGCCCGCGCGCAGCGGCGCGCCGGCCGGCCACGGCTCGGCCTTGCGCAGCGCGCGCAGGGCGGGCGACTCGCCGGACAGCAGCTTGTGCGGCCGTTCGCAACCGGTGGTGGGCGGCAGCACCGCGCTGTTGACCGCCATGACCGCCTTGATCAGGCCGGCCATGCCGGCGGCGGCCTTCGTGTGGCCGATGTTGGCCTTGACGGAGCCGATGACCGCGGGCGGCGCGTCCGGGGCGGCGGCCCGGCGGGCCTCGGAGATCGTCTGGAGCTCGGCGGTGTCGCCCACGGCGGTGCCGGTGCCGTGGCCCTCGAAGTACGGCACCTCGTCGATGCCGAACCCGGCGCGGGCGTAGGCGCGGTCGAGGCAGAGCCGCTGGCCGTCGGACTCGGGCCGGGTGATGCCGCCCGCGCCGTCCGACGACACGCCCCAGCCGGCGACGAGGGCGTGCACGCGGTGGCCCCGGGCGACGGCGTCCTCCTCGCGCATCAGCACGACCATGCCGCAGCCCTCGCCGGGCCAGAACCCGGCGGAGCGCCGGTCGTAGACGCGCATCTCGTCGGCGGCGAGCGCGCCGGCCCGGGAGAAGCCGATCAGCTCGTTCGGGTCGATGCTGATGTCCACCCCGCCCGCGACGGCGACGTCGAGGTCGCCGGAGACGAGCGCGTTGCAGGCCGTGGTGAGCGCGAGCAGCGACGAGGCGCAGGCGCCGTCCACGGCGTAGCCGCCGCCGTTGAGGTCGAAGTGGTTGCAGATGCGCCCGGCGATCGTGTTGGACAGGCCGCCGGCCAGGTAGTCGCCGTCGGGCACGGGGAAGGGCGCCTTGTAGTCGCGTTCCATGCGGGCGAGCAGCTCGGCGAGCTGCTCGGTGTCCATCGTCCCCTCCAGGGCGCCGGCGACGACACGGCGCACGTACGGCCAGCGCAGCCTGATCCCGGCGGCGCGCTGGCCCTCGCCGGTGAGCGAGTTGCCGACGACCACGCCGGTGGTCTCGTGCGGCGCGCCCTTGCCGTCGGGGAAGCCCGCGTCGGCCAGCGCCTCGGCCGCCACCTCCAGCGCGAGCCAGTGCACCATGTCGGTGTTGCGGTACGTCGTCCCCGCCACCTTGAACCGCAGCCGGTCGAACTCCCAGTCGCGTAACAGCGCCGCCTCGGTCGTGTAGAAATGGTCGGGCGCGGTGCGGTCCGCGGACCAGTAGTCGGACAGCCGGATGCGTTCCGGGGGCAGCCGGCGAAAGGCCCGGCGGCCGGCCACGGCGTTGTCCCACAGCTCACCGGCCGTGGAGGCGTCGGGAAAACGGCATGCCATGCCGACGACGGCGATACGAGAAGTCACGGGAATCCTTAGCTGTTCGACGGCGCGTTGCGCAGACGGTGGAAAACGTTGACCCGCGCGGCGCGCAGCAGCGAGCCCGGTGACGCGAATTCCTTGACGTCGATGAGGCGGGAGGCGAAGGCGTGGTAATGCCGGGCCGCCCCGGCGTCACGGGCCGCGGCGGAAAGCAGCAGCCGTTCGAAGACATTGAACGGCCGCACCGCCGAATAGTCCTCCATGAGTTTGTGGTGGCTGTCGAGCGCGGCGCGGTGTTTCTCCCCGTACGCCGCGAGCCCGGCGAGCACGTCGCCTCCCCCGGCCACGGCCGGGCCGACCGCGTCCACCAGCCACTGGGCCGACTGGAACGCCCACCCGCACCCGACGCCCCACAGCGGGTCGGTGGCCAGCGCCGCGTCGCCGACGAGGGCGAGGCCCGGCCCGTGCGGCTTGCGGTAGACGTTTGGCAGGTCACGCGTACCGATGACCTTGGAGATGCGTTCGCCCCGGTCGATGGGGGGCGCGTCGGGCAGGGCGCGGACGAACCGCTCGAAACTGCCCTGCGGGTCGGCGCGGAAGGCGGCGGCGTGGCGCTCCTTGGCCGGGCTGCAGGCGACCACGGTGACGCCGTCGTCGTTGGGGAAGGCGAAGGCGGTGTCGGGGTCGAGGAACCACACCCGGCTCGCGCCGTCGTCCGGCAGGCCGCGGTACTGGGCGAGGAAGCCCAGGCGGTTGTTGGCACTCAGCCGTACGGGCAGGCCGCTGAGTGAGCCCACGGTGGAGTTGCGGCCGTCGGCGCCCACGACCAGCCGCGCCGTCAGCCGGGCGCCGCCGGTGGTGCTCACCCCGGTGAAGCGGCCGTTGTCCTCCAGGAGCCCGTTGACGCCGTCCCCGAGCCGCAGGTCGACGCCCGGCGTCTCGGCGGCCAGCCGCCTGAGCAGGGGGTCGAGGGTCTGGCGCCGGACGTTGAGCCCGCGCGGGATCGGCTCCTTCCCGGGCTCGTCCCGGGGCTCGATCCAGCCCCAGGGCGTCCAGAGACTGGTGACGTGCCGTCGCGCCCCGGCCTCCTCCAGCAGGGGCAGCAGGCCCAGCGTCTTGATGACCGGCATGCAGCTCGGCTGGAGCGTGTGGGTGCAGAGGACTTTGTAGGCGTCCATGCCGGAATGCTTTTCGAGAAGCGCGACGCGGGCGCCGAGATTCGCGAAGAGTATGGCGGCGGCGCATCCGGCGATGCTGCCGCCCACTATGACGACGTCATAGTCATCTGACATGCGACATTTTCCCTACGGAACTACGGCTCGGCCGCTTCCGCGCGAAAGGAAGTGGTTGAACCGTAAACGGGGATTGCGTTGATCATTAAGAGGTTACTGAATGGTAGGGATCGGGGCTCGAGACCGTCAAGGGTCCCGATCGGAATTCGGCGCGGGGGGTGTCGCGCATCGCAGCCGTCGTTTCCGGCGTGATGTGATGCCGTTCGAGGGCGAGCTGTCCTGATGGCGTTCGCCGGTGCGGTTCAGGAGGTGGTCACGTGCGCACGAGGGAACGCCCAGGTCCCGGGCGGCGGCCGGCCCGGACGGGGAGGACGGGGTGGGCGGCGGGGCTCGCGGTCGTACTCGCCGGGACGGTGTCGCTGACCGGAGCGGCGGCCTGCGCCTCCGTCACCTCCGACGCTCCGGTCCACGACTCCTGCACGGTCTCCCGCTCCCGATGCGCCGACGCGCGCTCGGCGAGCTCGATCTGGGCCTCCAAGGGCTACCCCACCCGTCCCGGCTGGTACCCCTGGCCCGGCGGCACGTACAACTACACGGGCGGACGCTTCCAGAACCGGGAAGGCCGCCTCCCCCGCGGCGCCACGTACGACGAGTACGACGTGTACTCCCGGCCGCGGGGCGCCGCGCGCGACGCCTACCGGATCGTCGTCGACCGCAGCACCCGCGTGACCTGGTTCACGCCCGACCACTACACCGACTTCTACAGACTGTAGAGATGCGTGATCCGCTGCCGCCATGGCTGAGCGTGTCCACGGGCCCGGCGCCCGCGATCATCGACGGACGCGCGGCCCGGACCAGAACCGCCTTCTTCGACGAGGCGGTCCGGGCACTCCGCCTGCCCGGCTACTTCGGCCGCAACTGGGACGCGCTGACCGACTCGCTGCGTGACGCCGGGGAGGTGTCCCTGGTCGTGGAGCACGCCGAGGAACTCCTCGACGCCGAGCCTCCCGAACAGCTCGCCACCCTGCTGGCCGTCCTCGCCGACGCCGCCGAGACCGGGCTGACCCTGACGCTCCGCACCGACGCGGACCACGAAACGCACCTGCGCCGGCGGATCGCCGCGGCGCTCGCGTGATCAGAAGGTCTCGCCGGACTCGACCTCCAGCGCCCCGACGGCGACGGGCACCTCGGACCGCCCGAGCTCGACGGCCCCCTCGCCGCCCTGCCCGTCCTCCGGCACCTCGACCACCTCACCTTCGCCGGCGGCGAGGATCGGCCATGGAGCCGGTGGGCCGCACCACGATGCATCCGGACGGCGAGATCGTCCGAAGGTACGGGCGTGACCGCAGACTCGGCCCGGCGACGCGCCCCCTCGATCATCGGAACGGTCCTGCTGGGCGCGATGGTCGCCGCGCAGGTCGTCAGTGGTGCGACAGACGATCTGCGCGGGTGGACGGATCTCGTCGTGCTGCTGCTGGCGGCCTCGTCCGTGGCGTTCGCGGCCGGGGCGACCGGCCGGCCGGGGCGGGCCGTGGCGGCGTTCGGCGCCGCGGCGGCCGTCGGGTACGCCGCCGAGCTGGCCGGGGTGGCGACCGGGGTGCCGTTCGGGGCCTACTCCTACACCGAAGTGCTCCAGCCGCAGGTGCTGGGCGTGCCGGTGATCGTGCCGGTGGCCTGGGGCGGGATGGGGCTGGCCGCGTACGCCATCGCCCCGGGCGGTGGCGGCGCGCACGGCCTTGGTCGTGACGTCGCGCGCGTCGTGCTCGGGGCCGTGGCGTTGACCGCGTGGGACCTGTTCCTCGATCCGCAGATGGTGCGCCTCGGGTCCTGGACCTGGCACGACGGCGGGTTCTACCGCGGGGTGCCGCTGAGCGACTTCGCGGGGTGGCTGCTGGTGTCGCTGGTGGTGATGGCGGTGATCCACGGGCTGCTGCCGGAGGTGTCGGGGGCGGCGGGGCCGGCGGCTGTTTACGGGGTGATGGCGGTGATGGAGACGGTCGGGTTCGCGCTGGTGTTCCGGCCGCCCGATCTGGTGGTCGCCGTGTGCGGCGGGGTGGCCATGGGGGTTTTCGTGGTCGTACGGGTGACAGCGGGGCTCACGGCCAGAGCCAGGGCCCGGGCCGGAGCCGGGGCCGAGGCCGAGGCTGGGGCCGTGGGCGGGGCCGAGGCTGGGGCCGTGGGCGGGGAGCGTACTGGGAGTGAGGAGGACGTGTGGCGGCGGTGAGCGTGGTGGGCGGCGGCGTGGGCGGAATGGTGAGTGCCCTGCTGCTGGCCCGGTCCGGACACGAGGTGACCCTGCTGGAGCGGCTCCCGCGGCTCGGCGGCAAGCTGGCCGAGCACCGGCGCGACGGCTTCCGCTTCTCCCTCGGCCCGTCGCTGCTCACGCTGCCCGGCGTGTTCCGCGACCTGGGCGTGGGACGCGAGCTGGTGGAGGTGCGGGAGCTGTGCCGCTACCGCTTCGCCGACGGGTCGGTGCTGACCGCGCACCGCGACCCGGACCGGATGGCGCGCGAGGTGGAGCGGCTGGCGCCCGGGGAGGGGGCGCGCTGGCTGGCGTTCCACGCCTGGGCGCGGCGCTGCCTGTCGGCGTCCGAGCGCACGTTCTTCGACGGCCCGCTGAACCGTCCCCCGCGCGCCGCGCGCCTGTCCGACCTGCTCGCGGTCGCGCCCGGCCGCACGCTGGCGGGCCTCGCGCGGCGCTTCTTCCGCGACCCGCGCCTGCGCCAGTACGTCAACCGCTATGCCACCTACGCCGGGTCCGACCCGTACCGAGCCCCGGCCGCGCTCGGCTGCGTCCCGGCCATCGAGCACGACCACGGCGCCTGGTACGTCCCCGGCGGCCTGCCGCGTCTCGCCGGCGACCTCGCCGCCCTGCTGGCGCAGGCCGGTGTGGAGGTGCGGCTGTCGGCCCGGGTCGACGCGGTCGTCGCCGACCGGCGGCGGGTCCGCGGGGTCCGGCTGGCGGACGGCGAGCGGATCGCCGCCGACGTGGTCGTGGCGAACACCGACGCGGCCGAACTGTACGGGCGGCTGCTGCCCGACCGGCGCAGGCTGCGGCGCGTCGCCGCGCTCGGCCCGTCGTCGTCGGCCTTCCTACTGCTGGCCGGGGTGGAGGGCCGCACCGAGGGACTCGCGCACCACTCGATCCTCTTCTCGGCCGACCAGCGGGCCGAGTTCGACGCCCTCTTCCGGCGCCGGACGCCGTCCGCCGACCCGACCGTCTACGTCGGCTGCGCCTCGGTGGACGACCCGTCGCAGGCCCCGGCCGGCGCCGAGGCGTTGACGCTGCTGGTGAACGTCCCCGCCCGCGACCCGTCCCGCTGGCCGGCGCCGCCGGAGTCGTACCGGGACCTGGTGCTCGAACGGCTCGCCGAGCGCGGCCTGGACCTGGCGGGACGGCTGCGCTTCGTGGACCTGTTCACCCCCGCCGACCTGCGGCGGCGCTACGGCGCGTGGGGCGGCGCGATCTACGGCACCGCGTACTCCGGCCGGCTCTCCCCCTTCCGCCGCCCCGCCAACCGCGGGCCCCGGCGCGGCCTGTACCTGGTGGGCGGCTCGGCGCACCCCGGCGGCGGGCTGCCGCTGGTGGCGATGGGCGGGCGGATCGTCGCCTCGATGGTGGACGAGGACTTCCCCACCGGGAAGGCGGCCTCATGACGGCCGGGAAGCTCGCGGGGTGGTCCGCGGTGGCCGGGGCGGTGGCCGGTGCGGTCGTCGGGGCGGCGCAGGCCGTCGCGGGGGCCGTCGTCTGCGCCCGGCTGGCGAGGGGACGGCGGCGCAGGCCGCCGCTGCGCCCCGTGCCCGCCGTCGCGGAGAGCGGAGGGTCGCTGGTCGTACCGGCCGGGGAGGTGTCGGTGCGCGCGACGGCCGGGAACGTGTCGGTGGTCGTGCCGGCCGGGAACGTGTCGGTGGTCGTGCCGGCCGGGAACGTGTCGGTGGTCGTGCCGGCCAGGGACGAGGAAGGGCGGCTGGGGCCGTGCGTGGCCGCCGCGCTGGCCGATCCGGCCGTGCGCGAGGTGATCGTCGTGGACGACGAGTCCACGGACGGCACGGCGCGGCTGGCCGCGTCCCTGGGCGCGACCGTCGTCCGCGGCACGCCGCCGCCGCCGGGCTGGGTGGGCAAGCCGTGGGCCGTCCACCAGGGGCTGGCCGCCGCGAAGGGCCCGGTCGTGGTGACGCTGGACGCCGACGCCCGGCCGCGGCCCGGCCTGTTCGGGGCGCTGGCGGCCGGGCTGGAGGAGTTCGACCTGGTCTCGGCCGGGCCGAGGTTCGCCTGCGACGGCCCGGTCGAGCAGGCGCTGCACGCCTCGTTCCTGGCGACGCTCGTCTACCGGCTCGGGCCGATCGGGGCCGCGACGCCGCCCCCGCCGCACCGGGTCCTGGCCAACGGCCAGTGTCTGGCCTTCCACCGGTCCGCGATGCTGGCCGCCGACGGTTTCGCCCGGGTACGCGAGCATCTGGCCGACGACGTCGCGCTGGCCAGGACGCTGGCCGCGGACGGCTGGCGGGTCGGGCTCCTGGACGCCGGTGACCTCCTGACCGTGGACATGCACGACTCGGTGGCCGGCGTGTGGCGGGAGTGGGGGCGCACGCTGGCGCTGGCCGACGTGACGGGGCGGGGACGGCAGGCCGCCGACCTGGCCGTGGTGTGGCTGACCGCCGCGCTGCCCGTGGCACGGCTGCTGGCGGGCCGGGCCACGCCGCTCGACCTGGGGCTGCTCGGGGTGCGGCTGCTGCTGGCGTGGGCGTTGCGCGGCAGCTACGAGCGTCCCGGTCCGGGGCTGCTGCTGTCGCCGCTGCTCGATCCGGCGACAGCCGTCCAGCTCACGCGGGCGACGTACCGGCCGCGCCGCATCTGGCGGGGGCGCTCCTACGGCCCTCCGCGACCGCTCGGCCCGCTCCTGGGCGGGGGAACGAGCGGTGGAACGGCCGATGGGACCGGCGGTGAGACCGACCTCGGGAGCGGCGGAACATGCGATCGAACGGACGGCGGAACGGGTGGTGAGCGGTGAGCGCGCCGGACGGTGGAGCGGGCGGCCGAACGGGTGGTGGGCGGTGAGCGCGCCGGGCGGCGGGGTGGCGTCCTTTCACCTCATCAGGTATCCGGACATGAGCGCCATGCGGTACATGGCCTTCGACCGGCCGGTGCTGCGGCGTACCGGCGGCCTGACGTTCCACCGGCTGCTCGGCACGGGCCGGGGCGCCTCCATGACGCCCGGCGCCGACCTGCGCCGCTGGGCGCTGTTCGCGGTGTGGCGGGACGAGGCGGCGCTGGAGGCGTTCCTGCGCGGCTCGCCGATCGCGCGGCGCTGGCGACGCGCGGCGGCGGAGTCCTGGCACGTGCGGCTGACCCCGCTGTCCTGGCACGGCCGCTGGGGCGGACGCGACCCGTTCACCGCCACCCGCTTCCCGGGCGGCCGCGCCCCCGTGGCCGCCGGCTCCCCTGGAGACGGCCGCCGCCGTGACTCGTTCGCCGTCACCGGCTCCCCGGGCGGCCATGAGGGCCCGGTGGCGGTGCTCACGCGGGCGTCGATCCGGCCCGCCCGGCTCGTCGCCTTCTACCGCGCCGTCCCGTCCGTGGACCGCGAGCTGCTGCGGCAGCCCGGTTGCCTGGCCTCCGTGGGCGCCGGCGAGTGGCCGCTCGCCCGCCAGGCCACGTTCTCCCTGTGGCGGGACGAGGCCGACGTCCGCCGGTTCGCCTATCGGGGGAACGCCCACCGGGATGTCATCGGCCGCGTGCGGCGCGACGACTGGTACGCCGAGGAGCTGTTCGCCCGCTTCGCCCCGTACGGGAGCGAGGGCACCTGGAACGGGACGGACCCGCTGGCCCTGGCCGGTTGAGAGCGGTCAAGGCACCTCCACGGTGACGCGGCGCTCGCGGCGGCCCGCCGCCCGGGCGGCCACGAGGTTCCTGGTGAAGATCGCCAGCCTGCGCCGGCGCGGCACCCGCGCGCGGCGGGCCAGCACCTCGTACCCGGCGCGCTCGATCTCCGTCAGGATCCCCCCGTACAGCTCGTACGCCGCCCGCACGCACGGCCGCGACGACGGGGTCAGCAGCGGGATGCCCTCCAGCGCCCGGGTGTAGTGATCCCGGGCCCGCCCGGCCTCGAACGCCAGCAGCCGCCGGGCCTGGGGAGGCGTGCGCGGGCCGCGCAACGCCGCCTCCGTGACGCCGAACCGGTCGAGGTCGGCCGCGGGCAGGTAGACGCGGCCGCGGGCGAGGTCCTCGGCCACGTCGCGCAGGAAGTTGGTGAGCTGGAACGCCAGGCCGAGCTGCCGGGCCGGCTCCCGGGCCGCGGCCTCCCGGCCCGGCAACGGCTCCAGGATGGGCAGCATCATGGTGCCGATGACGGCCGCCGAGCCCTCCATGTAGCCGAGCAGGTCGTCGTAGGTGGCGTAGCGGGTCACGGTCAGGTCGGCGCGCATCGAGCGCAGGAACGCGGCCACCTCGCCATGGCCGATGCCGAAGGAACGCACGGTGTGGGCGAACGCGGGCAGGACCGGGTCGTCGGACCGCTCGCCCGCCAGGGCCGCGGCGACGCGGGTCTCCAGGTCGCCGAGGGCGCCGGCGCGGTCGCCGTCCATGGTGAACGAGTCGACGATCTCGTCGGCGTACCGGGCGAAACCGTACAGCGCGTGGACGTGGCGGCGCTTCCAGGGCGGCAGGAGGAGCGTGGCCAGGTAGTAGGAGCGGCCGAAGCGGGCGTGCAGGGCGCGGCACCGCTCGTAGGCGGCGGTCAGCCCGGTCGCGCCGTCCGCGGCGGCCGTAAGACCGGCCGAGCCCTTGGTGGCGGCCGGAGCGGTCGCGCTCTTGACAGCGGCCGAGGCGGTCGCGCCCTTGACGGCGGCCGGGGCGACGGGCCGGGAGCCCAGGCAGGTCATCGTGCCTCCTTGAGGACGCGGCGGGCGGCCAGCCGCCCCGACAGCAGCACGGGCGGCACGCCGACGCCCGGAGCGGTGTGCATGCCCGCGAAGTGCAGGCCAGGGACGCGGCGGGCCGCGCCGGACGGCCGGAACCAGGCCGTCTGCGTGAAGCGGTGGTCCAGCGCGAAGGGAGTGCCCGCGGTGTGGCCCTCGGCCGCCCACCTGCGGGGGTCCCAGGTGAGCCGCGGCGCCCGGGACAGGTCGCCGTAGCCGAGCGCGTCCAGGCGGGCGAGGAGGCGGTCCTCCACGGTGTCCCAGCCGCGGCCGAGCAGGTTGGGCGCGGGTTCGAGGACGCTGAGCGTGTCCGGGGAGGGGTGGGTCACGAGGATGCTGGGGTCGGCCTGCGGCCGGCCGGCCTCCAGGGCGGCGAACGTCCGCGCCCACTGCCTGCCGAGGTGCAGGGTGTGGTGGGCCTGGCCGGTCAGGGGGCGTTCCAGCCCGATGTGGGTCACGACGCACGACGGGGAGAAGCGCGGCCGGCGCAGCCGCCAGTCGGCCGCGGCCCGCGGCAGCAGCTCCGCGTGGGCGCGCACCAGGTCGCCGGCCACCACGACGGCGCGGGCGGCCAGCCGTTCCCCGGTGTCCAGGCGCACCGCCGTGACGCCTTCGCCGCCGGCCTCCACGCGGGTGGCGCGCGTGCCGTACCGGAACGTCGCGCCGAGCTTCTCCGCGAGGGCGGCCATGGCGACGGGCACGGCGTGCATGCCGCCGCTCTCGGGGAAGTAGACGCCTCCCACGGTGTCCATGTGCGCGATGACGGCGTACACGCCCAGCGCCCGCTGCGGCGACAGCCCCGCGTACAGCGCCTGGAAGGTGTGCGCCCGGATGAGCCGCTCGTCGGTGAGGTGGGCGGCCACGAGCCGGTCGAGGCGGCGGAAGCCGCCCATGGCCGCCAGGCGCAGCAGCGCGACCGGCCTGGCCAGGGCGCGCAGGCGGGTCATGTCCGCGTCGACGAACACGTTCCACTCGGCGGCGAACAACCGGCCCAGCAGCGCGCGGAATCGCCGGTACCGTTCGGCCTCGGCGGGCCCGCACAGCTCGCGCACCTGCCCGATCATGGCGTCCGCGTCCGGCAGCACGTCCAGCCGGGAGCCGTCGTGGAAGAGCAACCGGTACGCGGGGTCGAGGCGGCGCAGCGGCAGCCACCTGTCGAGCTCCTCCCCCGCCGCGCCGAAGACCTCGGCCAGCACGCCGGGCATGGTGAGGACCGACGGGCCGGTGTCGAAGCGGTACGGCCCGAGCTCGGCGGTGCCGCAGCAGCCGCCGGGGACGTCGCGCGCCTCCACGACGGTCACCTCGCGCCCGGCCGCGGCCAGGTGGATCGCCGCCGACAGCCCGGCCAGCCCGGCCCCGATGACCACGTCCATCACGCCACCCGTTCCGCGGCTCGGCGGGCCACCGGCTCCATGGCCGTCACGCCACCCGGCTCCGCGGCCTGGAGGGCCACCAACTCCATGACCATCACGCCGACCCGCTCAGCGGCCTGACGAGCCACCCGCTCCGTGACCATCACGCCGACCCGCTCAGCGGCCTGGCAAGTCGCCCACCCCATGACCATCACGCCACCCGTTCCGTGGCCTGGCGGGCCAGCTCGACGAGGGCAGCTGCGGCGTCGGCGGGCAGGCAGGGCGCTTCGAGCGCCGCCGCCGCTTCACCCGCCAGCGCGCCGATGCGCCGCTCGGCCGCCTCCAGGGCGCCGCAGCCGACGATCAGCTCGCGGGCGGCGGCCAAGTCCACCTCGTGACGCACGTCGGCCGCGCCACCCACCTTGGCCTCGTCGCGTACGGGGCCGAGGATGGCGGCGCCGAGTTCGCCGGTGCGCGCGCGAGCCTCAGCCAGCAGGTAGGTCTGCTTGCCGAGCAGCAGGTCGGCGCCCGCGGGCTTGCCGGTGCGCGCCGGGTCGCCGAAGACGCCGAGCACGTCGTCGCGAAGCTGGAACGCCTGCCCGAGCGGCGCCGCGTACGCGCTGAGCGCCGCGAGCGTCGCGCCGTCACCACCGGCGAGCGCGTGCCCCAGGTGCAGGGGACGCTCGACCGTGTACTTTCCGGACTTGTACGCGGCGATCTCCATGATCCGGCGGCGCGTGGCGCGGCCGTGGGCGGCGTTGACCAGGTCGAGGTACTGCCCGCCGATCAGCTCCACGCGCAGCCGCGTGAACACCTCCCACGCCCGGTACGACCCGCGCGCGGCGAGCATGGCGCTGTCGGCCCAGGTGTAGGCGAGCAGCCCGAGCAACGTCGCCACCGATTCCCCGTGCCGCCTGGGATCGCCCCGCCACCCGGCCCGCCGGTGCTCCTCGGCCAGCGCCAGGTGCGCCGTGACGCGTCCCCGCCGGGTGCCCGACTCGTCCATGACATCGTCGAGCAGGAGCGCGCAGGCGTGCACGAGCTCGACCGCGCACCCCGCCGACAGCACCGCGTCCAGCTCCTCCGGCCGCCCACCCGCGGCCCGGTGCCCCCAGTACACGAAGGACGGCCGCAGCCGCTTACCACCGCGCAGGACGAAGTCCGCGAGGAAACGGCGCACGGTGCCGACGCCCTCATCCCCCACGAAGCCGAGCTCACCCGTCGCACGCTCGACGATCTCCGTCAGATGTCGGTCGACCAGCTCGCGGACGGAGCCGGTCAGTACGGTCATGGTCACGAAAGCCTCCGCTCGTCACCATGACCTTCGAGAGCGGACGGCCGTTCGGATGCACCCCTGCGGGGTCGTTTCACATAGGGGCGTCGCTGTGGACGCGGATCTCATGCTGTGACAACCGCGCCGTCGGCGTGGGCGGACCGTCGCTTCACGGTGAATGACTGTGAGTCAGGCAGCAAAAGGGCGCAGGCTACGAGCAGGGAATGAGCTCTCGTGGGTGCGTGACCCTCCGACGCGAGAGCTTGCCGATCACGCCCGACCGATGTGCTCGCGCACCCGCCGCAGCTCCCCCGCGATCCCCGCCAACGTCCAATGCGCGTTCAACCCACTCGGATTAGGCAACACCCACACCGGCACCCCGCCCACCGACTCCTCCTGCAACCCCACCACCGCCTTTGGGCGGGCGAAAGCAGTCCGATACGCCGACACCCCCAACACCGCCAGCACCTTCGGACGAACCTCGGCCACCAACCCGGCCAACCGACGACCGCCCTCCACCAACTCCTCGCGCGTCAGCTCCGACGCCTTCGCGCTCGCCCTCGCCACCACGTTAGTCAAGAGCTCCGAACAACACCCACAACCCGGGAGTGTGAATACCAGGCAAGGCGCCATAGCTGGTGGGGTTGAATGGTAGGGCTTACAAAAAATTCGGGGTAGTGACGGTGGCGGCGGGCCGGGTTATGCCCGCTAGGTGAGGTGGCCGACCGACCCTCGAGGAGCGCGAGCAGGGGAGCGATTACGCCTGCAGGCGGTGGAGTAGCTCGCTCAGGAAGTGTCGTCAGCGGAGGTCGTTCGGCGGCTCCGGATCGCGTGGATGTCGGCCAGCCGGTGACATCGAGCCTGGCAGCAGGGTGGTACGTAGGCGTTGACATACCGCGGGCCTGACGGCGAGACGTGCATGCTGGATGAGTGTCGGCTGGCTCGGCTGGCTACTGAGTGGGAGGTGGTCCGGCGCCGCGTGGCCAACCCGCGCCCCGCAGCACCAATCAACACACCGTAAAGATACATACCAAGTGAAATGGATGCGATATCGTCGCGGCCTGCCGGCCGAACAGCTTCACCCGACCGCCAACCTGTTGTTCAATCCCCGCAACTTCCATATGTCAACCGCGACAATAGTGCGACTACATGCACGTTTAGCCATTTCATCCCGCTCGCAGCAGGCCGGTGTACGCATTGTCGCTTCATGAATGCGAGCGACTGACCACTACAAGCAAGTACCCATTCTGATCATTCGGCTCAACATGGACTTTATGGGCGATATATTCCTGCCAGGAGCCAGCATAGGAAGTTCCTTTTCGGAATGGCTCGATGGTCAAGCTTGTATCCTTCCAGCGCGTAGAGTTCATAAGCGTACGGGTTGCAACTTTCTCTGAGAAGGCCCACCCATGCTGTTCAAGTCGCCTACGTGCAACGTCCATGCCCACCTCGAAAGATGAAGCATCAACATCCATCACAAGGACGTCGTCGATCTGAACAGTATTATTATATACGGGATCTTCGGTAGTTCGCGCCACAACGCGGCCCACGCTAAGCACTTCGCTAAGTGCGCCCTCCTCAACTCTGATTGGCTTTTGAAGCCAGGATCCACATCCGGCTAACAGCGGAAATATACAAACAGCAACTAATGCAACTTTTATCGCCACACTTATTGCGACCAAAGGAGAGTGGCGCTCAAGAAGCATCACGAAATCAGGCCCGTTCCGGTTGGACACGGCCGCGCTGTCCTTAACGCAGCCATTGCCGACTCAGCATACACCACCGATGTCAACAGGGAGAAGGTTTCGCAAAACAAGCCGATTAAGCGTACACCCAATATTCAATCGCCGCATTTGACGCCCATCCATCTCTCTCCATCGCCTCTCGGCGCTTTCGCGCCTCCACCCTACTTGACGTCTGCGGATAAGCGCTGGTGCCACCCAACCAGTTCTCTAGTTTAGTTGTAGTCCACTTGAGGTTGCTCGAATTCCGTGTTGCTCCTGAACACCCACAATACGCAACCGCTGTTTCCGCCCAGGTCATGTTTCTTGTACCGCCGTTCGCGGTAGGAATCTTGACGGTATCGCGCAGGAATCGCATATACATCGCGGCAGCTGCAAAGGGGTCGCGTATAATCATCTTAAGAGCTTGCTTTTGACTGATACCTACATGGAAGTAGTGCTGATGCGCCAATTGTACCTTATACGGCTCAAGCTGCGCCAATCCAAAAGAACCATTCCATCCTTGTTTCGCCATAGTGAGTTCCGTCGTAGTTTTCGGATGCTTCATGAAGAGCTGGGTTTCCTCGCGCCGCAATTCGTAGACAAGAACCGCAACTAAATATGTCGGACTGACCTTGTAGTAGTTGGCCGCCTTCGCAATGTTTCCCTTGTAAGGTATTAGCTGCTTATACATGTCATAGTAGGACGGCCCACTTTTACCTCCAGCAGCCGACCTTCCTCCGACACCGAGAAGCTCCTCCTGCGTGATCGAAGGATTTATGAAGTTTACCCAGGAAGCGATCTTCGTAAATTCTGCACGATCCTTGGCGCTCATGTCCCAGAAACCTCTCGGAGCCGTCATCCCATTTGGCATGACGCCGGTTCGTTTCGCTTCCTCGTCGCTCATAAGTGGATTGTCACGCAGGACGTAGTTTTCGAAATACCATTCAGGATCGACCTGGGGGGCAAGCCACTCAACTTCGCCTGCACCCAAACAAACGGTGCAGTCGCCGATTTCGTAGTCGTCGCGGACGGGGCCGTAGGGGGCGCCCCAGGCTCCTCCAACTGCCGACCCAGCGTAACTAGGGGTATCCCAGATCGAGCCGACGCCGTCAGTGATGACAGTGGCATGCCCGGTTGGGTCGATACCAGTGAGGGGCGAAGCATTGGCGTAGGTGTAGCGGTTGGCCTGAACGGAGGGGTTTGGGGTGATGGTGGCAGTGTCGCGACTGGTGAAGGAGCCTGTTCCTGGCTGGTACCAGCGTGCGTGCATGTTGACCTTGCCGGTGTTCGGGTCGGTGTAGGCGCCCTGGTAGCCGAGGGTGGTCTTCACGCCGGTCTGAGCGGTGACGACGCCGAAGGGGTCGTAGGCAGTGGTGGTCGCCAGGGCGGTACCAGTATAGGTGGCGACCAGGTCTTCGTGCAGGTCAGTCAGCGTCGACAAGGCGGGGTTGGTGCCTTCCTTCTGACCGAGCAGGCCGCCGAACGCGTCTCGGCCGTACTTGGCTTGGACTGCGCCGCTGGTGTCGGTGATGGCGGCCAGGTGGTTGGTCAGTCCGGTGTAGGCGAAGGTCTGCTTGGTGGTGCCTCGGGTCCGGGTGGTGATGCGGTCGAGGGAGTCGTAGCTGTAGAGGCTGTCGCCGTCGGCGATGAGGCGGTCGAAGGCGTCGAAAGTCAGCTGCGTCGTCGCGCCGCTCTTGGTCTCCGTCGCCAGGGTTCCCCGCGGGGTGTAGGTGTACGTCGATCCGTCCCCTGAGGTGAGGCGGTTGCGTTCGTCGTAGGTGTAGGTCTTGTCGCCGGCCTTGGTGCGGTTACCGGCCGCGTCCCACTCGTACAGGGTCTTGGCGCCGCCGGGGGCGGTCCAGGAGGTGAGCCGTCCGGCGTGGTCGTAGCCGTAGGTGTTGGTGCCCGCCCCGGCCAGGCCGGCGGTGGTCTTGGTGGTGAGGTTGTCGTCGTTGTCCCACAGGTAGGTGATCTGCGCGAGCTGCGTGCCAGTGCTGGACTTGAGGGTGTGGGTCTTGGCCCGGTCGAGGTCGTCGTAGGTGAAGACCTGGGTGTCGGCCGAGGTGGTGCCGACCTTGGCGGTCATCGTCTTGACACGGCTGGCCTGGTCATAGTCGTAGGTGATCTTACGGGTGGTGACCGGGTCGGTGGCGGTCCACAGCCGGCCGGCGTTGTCCCAGGTGAAGGTGGCCGTGCCGGCTGCATCCACGCGCTGGGTGGGGTTGCCCAGCTCGTCGTAGGTGTAGCCGGTCTGCTGGGCGGTGCCTCGCTTGATCGACAGCGGGAGGGTGCGGTCGTTGTAGTCGACGGTCAGGTCGCCGATCGTGGTCTGCCGACCGGCCAGGTCGTAGCCGAAGGTGCGCTCGGCGCTGGCCGCGCCGCCCCCGCTGCCGGTTTCCTTGGTCAGGCGGCCGAGGTGGTCGAAGGTGCGGTCGATGCGCACCCCGCCGGGCTGGATGAGCGCGGTCGGGTTTCCGGCCTGGTCGTAGACGGCGGTCCAGGTGCGGTCGGCGGTGTCGGGGTGGGCGGTGGTGGACGGCTCGGTCACCGTCTCGACCAGGCCGAGAGTGTTGTAGGTGGTCCAGGTGGCGTTGCCGCGGCCGTCGGTGAGACGGGTGCGGGCGCCGGTGGCGTCGTAGCCGAACGACGTGGTGATGGTCTCGCCGTCCTTGACCGGCTCGATGAGGCTGGTGAGCCGGTTGAGGGCGTCGAAGGTCTGCTTGGTGACGTGCCCCTCACCAGAGGTCAGGGTGGTGGGGTTGCCCGCCAAGTCGTAGCCGGTGCTCATCGTGCGGAGCACCGTCGTGCCCTTCAGGTCCTTGATTGCGATCTTGCGGCCGGCCAGATCGTATTCGGCCAGCGTCGCCGTGGTGAGTGCCACGTTGGTGGTCTTGGTCGGCCGACCAGCCGGGTCGTAGTCCGTTGTCGTGGTGTTGGCGGCCGGGTCGGTCTGCTCGGTCATCTCACCGGCCGCGTTCACCTTGTACGTGGTGGTCCGGTTGCCCGGCGCCACCGACTTGGTCAGACGGCCGGCGTCGTCATACTCCAGCTTCGTGACGTACGCGGCCGCCGACGGCTTGCGCTCCACCTGCGTCTCGGTGATCTTCCGCCCGAGGTCGTCGTAAGTCGCCTCGGTCCGCGCACCGGTCGGGTCCACGGCCGCGCGCTGCTCGCCGGCCAGGTCGTACTCGGCCACCCACCGGCCCGGCGTCTCACCCTCCGGCGCCGGGTCCGTCACCCGCACCTGACGACCCAACTGGTCGTACTCGAACGTGCTGGTGAAGCCGCGCGGGTCGGTCGTGCGGATCAACTGACCGGCCTTGTCGTAGCCATGCGAGGTGGTCGGCGTGATCACCGCCCCGCCTGGCGGCGTGTACGGCGGGGCACTCTTGCTCGCCAGCCGGCCCGCCTTGTCGAACACCGACGTGATCGTACGCCCCTCGGCATCCCGCTCATGGGTCGTGGCACCGAACGTGTCGTAGCCATAGCGCGCGGACGGGCGGACGTCGCTGGACGAGCCGGCCTTGTCCACCTTCACCTGCGGACCTGTCGCCTCCACCAGACGGCCCATCGCGTCATAGCGCAGCGTCGAGGTAAAGGCGGCCTTGTCCGCTCCGGTGGCGTTGCCGCGCGGGTCCGTGGCCGCGACGACCAGGCCGCGGTCGTCGTAGTCAGAGGTGGAGACGAGGTCGTCGGCGCCGTTCTCCACGGTCGTCTTGGTGGCCAGGTTCATCTTGTCGTAGACGTACTCGGTCACCTCCGCCCGGGATGTGCCGGCGCCGGTCAGCGTCTTGCGCAGCACATTGCCGTTCGCGTCGTAGGCGAACGCGGTCTTGCGGGCGAGCTTGTCCGGGTCCAGGATCTGGTCGATCAGCCGGCTGGCGGCGTCATAGTCATAGATCGTGGTGGTGAGGCCGCCGCCGGTGGTCTGCTCGACCAGGTTGCCGGCCGGGTCGTACTCATGCGCCTCAAGGACGACGTCGCCGGTCGTGGTGGCGCCGTTCAGCTTGGCGTCGTCGGCAATCTTCTGCTTGAGCCGGTTGTCCATCCAGTACACGTTGGTGGTCTTACGGCCCATCGCATCGACGGTCGAGGTGAGCCGCCCGGCGGGGTCGTAGCCGCGGGACTCCAGCACCACGTCCTTGGCCGGCTGCGGGTTGACCGGACTGTCCGTCCACCCCTTCAGCGTGCGCGTCGCCAGCTCGCCTCGGTCGGTGTAGCCGTTGTCGATGACGGTGCCGCGGGCGTCGGTGACGCGAGTCACCCAGCCGCGCTGGTTCCAGTCCTGCCGGACGACGCCGCCCTCGGGGTCGGTGATGGAGTCCTGGCGGCCGTGGGTGTCGTAGGTGTAGGTGGTGGTGCGTTCGGCGTCGCCGCCGGTCAGGTCGGCGACCTTCTCGCTCAGCTGGTTGCCGTCCGGGTCGTAGCCGAACGTCGTCTGCTTGGTGTGCGTAACCCCGGAGACCTCGTTCTTGACCCCCGGCTCGGTCTGCGTGACCAACCGGCTCAGCCCGTCGTAGGTGAAGGTGGTCTTCACCCCGTCCGGGTGCGCCTGCGACACCTGCGTGGATGCCAACAGACGGCCGATCGCGTCGTAGTCCAGCTTCGTCACCAGCCCCGCCGGGTTGGTCTGCTCGGCCAGATCACCCGCCGCCGTGTACCGATACGTCCACGAGTTACTGCGCGCGTCGGTCTTCTTCGCCACCAGACCGGCTGGCGTCGTCCCGCCACCGACCGCAGGCTCCGTGCCGTCGGTGTAGGCGATCGAGGTGGAGCGGCCGTTGGGGAAGTCGGTCGTGGCCGGGCTGGTCTGCTTGGTCTGCTCGCCGAAGCTGTTGTACTCGGTGACGGTGGCGAAGGTGTTGTCGGTGTCGCTGGCCGAGCGGCCGTCGCGGTAGGCGATCAGCTGGTCGTTGCGCGGGTCGAACGAGTCGTTGGCGTTGAGGTAGTAGGTCCAGAATTCGATCGCGCACTCGCCCGGCGCGCGGCAGTACTGGCGGCCGAGAGTGTTGCCGCGCTTGTCCTGGTAGATCTCGTTGGCGATGTCGTTGCGGTCGATGACCTTGGTCAGGAAGCCCGCCTGGTCGTACTCGTACCAGGTGGTCTTGTCGAGCTGGTCGGTCTCGCCGCGGATACGGTAGCCGCGCCAGGCGTCGTAGAGGTACTTGAGCGTCTTGTTGCCCGGGTCGGTGACGGTGACCTGCGCCTCGCCGTACTCCTGCTGGACGGAGATCGGGCCGATCTTCCACGTGCCGCCGTGGTTGTCGACGTGCGTGGCGATCCGGTCGGTCTTGTCGTCGTAGGTGTTGGACGCCCACACCCGCCCGGACGGCAGCGTGATCTTCGACAGCTTGTACGGCGCACCACCACGCGCCGCGTAATGCCCTTGCACCTCAGCCGCGGTGAGCGGCGCCCCGTACACCGCCACCTCGTCGATCGTCCCCTGGAACGGGAAAGCCTGCGACGTGGACGGCACCGCCGGGGACTTGGCCGGATCGGTGACACCGTTGCCGACGCTGGCGAACTGCCGCCACGCCGTCACCTGCCCGGTCATCGTGCCGACCTGCTGGCCGTCCAGGAACAGCGTCTGGTTCGCACCCGAGACGGTCAGCGTCACGTGATGCCACTGGTCGTTGTTGACCGGCTGCGCGGAGGTGATCGGCGCGGTGACCGCGTCCAGCGAACCACGAAGCTTGCCGTCGGTGCCGACGTAAACCATCGCCCCCTTGGCGATGCCACTGCTCTCGCCCGTGCCAGCAGCCAGAATCACACCCGACTGGCTGGTCTTGAACCACGCCTCCACCGACATCTGGTCACCCAGACGCGCGATCGTGTGCGACGGCAGCTTGACCACCGCACCCGGGCCGAACTTGGCCGCGGTGTCCGACGTCCCCGTCAGCGCCCCCTGCTGGGCCAGCGTCACACCCTGATAGGTCGCATCTCCGCCGCTCGTGCCCGCGTCCTCGGCCGTCGTCCCGGTCGCCTCACCCAGCCGCCAGTAACCGACCGGATCGGTGTTCAGGACGCCACTGCGATACAGCGACCCGCTGCCGTACTCGATGCTGGTGCAGTTCGGCGCCGCCACCGGCGCGCACACCTGCGTCAGCCGGTTGTCCTCATAGCCGTAGGTCCACGTCAGCGGCTTGCCATCAACAGCGTCGCTGGACACCGTCTGGACGTGGCTGCCCGTCCAGGTGAACGTCAGCGACCTGCCGCCGACCCCGGTCACCTTCGCCAGCTTGCCGTCACTGCCGTAAGTCAGGTCCTGGCTGCGGTTGCGCTGATCGCTCACCTTGGTCAGCCTGCCCTGGTCGTCGAACAGGTAGCTGGTGGCCTGCTTGTCCATCAGCTTCCAGGTGCCGCCGCTCTGCTGCGCCAGCGTGGCGTACATGCCGGGCGGCGGCTGGAACGAGCCATCGCCGTTCGCCCGGAAGCGCACCTGGCGCCCGTCCGGATACGTCACCAGCGCCGAGGTCGCCGCGCCGCGGACTTCCTTGACCAGCTTCATGTCCCAGCGCGTCGACCAGCCCGCACCGAAGATCCCGTCGGTGCGCGGGTCCATGCTGTTGTAGGTCCGCACCACCGACAACGGCGCCCCCACCGTGGCCACCGACAGATCGGTGAACGACGTGGTGTAGTTACCGGACTGCTGATCGAACTCCCGGCCGCTGGTGCCCGAGCGCCCCAGCCACGACGTGACCGCAGGCTGGCGCACGCCCGTGGTGAAGGTCAGCACCGGCGAGGTGGTGGTCGAGCTGTCCAGGTTGTCGCGTGCGGTCACCTGCCACCAGTACTGCTTGCCCCAGGCCAGCTTTCCCGCCGGAACGCTCCAGTTGTTGCGGTTACCCGCCACATAGCCCGATGCCGTACAGCCCGTGCCGGACATCGACTCGTCATCACAAACCTTGAACGAGTACGACACCGACGAGCCGGAGGTGCTCTGCCCCCAGGCCCGCAACACCGGCGTCAACGAGTCGACAAGCTCACCATTACGGGGATAGATGTCGTCGAACGCCGGAACTGACAACACCGCACTGTCAGCAGCCTCGGCATTCCGCACACCCGTCGGCAGATCATCGTGGTCGATTCCGTGGTCGTCGCTGCGGACGACTGCGTCAACCGCTGCTCAGCCGGAACAGCGCCCTTCGGAGCAGCGACCTGCGCCTTCCACCCATCCGCCGGATCCGACACCGCCGCCAACTGCGTCGCGGCCACCAAAGACGGCACACCTTGCGCCGACCCCGACATCTGCCGAGGAAGAACCGGAGCCATCCCAGCGTCAGCAGCCAAGGCTACCTGCGCGGCAACCGTCGCCGACGCTGGCAGCGCCTGTAACGCGACCAGCCCCGGCAGCACCCCTGCCACCACGACAACAGACCGTGCAGCCGAACGAGCCCACGACAGACTACGGCGCATGCGTCATCACACTCCGAACCACAACAACGGCGACCAAAGGACAATGGACGTCGCTCTCCGCCGCGGCATACAGGTGCCTAGCCAGGTGGCTCGGAGCAGATCACTATCTGACGATCAAGGTAAATAGATCGTGATCCGCACAGCAAGAGGGCAAAGGTCACAAACCGGAAACCGGCCCTGTCGGGTGCGTGACCCTCCGTAAGAACGTGCCAATCACGCCCGGTCGATGTGCTCGCGGACCCGCCGCAGCTCCTCCGCGATCCCCGCCAGCGTCCAGTGCGCGTTCAACCCGCTCGGGTTCGGCAGCACCCACACCGGCACCCCGCCCACCGGCTCCTCCTGCAACCCCACCACCGCTTTGGGGCGGGCGAAAGCGGTCCGGTACGCCGACACCCCCAGCACAGCCAACACCTTGGGGCCTACGCGAGCCACCAACTCCTCCAACCGACGACCGCCCTCCACCAGCTCCTCGCGCGTCAGCTCCGAGGCCTTCGCGCTCGCCCGGGCCACCACGTTCGTGATGCCGAGGCCGTACGACGGGAGCAGGTGCTGTTCGGACGGGGCGAGGAGGCGGGGGGTGAAGCCCGACAGGTGCAGGGCGGGCCAGAAGCGGTTGCCGGGGCGGGCGAAGTGGTGGCCCGTGGCCTCCGACATGAGGCCGGGGTTGATGCCGCAGAACAGGACGTCCAGTGAGGGGCCGAGCACGTCGTCGATCACGTCCCGGAGGGTAGTCGATCCGTGCGGTCCCGTGGCGGTGAGGTGCCCGCCGTGCACGGCTCCGCCCCGAAGGCCGGAACGGGGCCGCGCACCGGTAGGTCAGCCCATCTCCTCCAGCGGCCGGCCCTTGGTCTCCTTCACCCACCGGGTGACGAAGATGAACGACAGGACGGCGAAGGCCGAGTACATGGCGTAGGTGAGCGGCAGGTTCCAGGCCGACAGCGCCGGGAACGACACCGTGATCGCCCAGTTGGCGATCCACTGGGCCGCGGCGGCCACGCCGAGGGCGGCGGCGCGGATACGGTTGGGGAACATCTCGCCCAGCAGGACCCAGACCACCACGCCCCAGGAGAGGGCGAAGAACAGCACGAACACGTTGGCCGCGAGCAGCGCGATGAGGCCCTGCGGGTCGGGCAGCGAGACCTGCCCGTTCACCGTGCGGGCGAAGCTGAAGGCCCAGGCGGCGGTGCCGAGCGAGACGGCCATGCCGGCCGACCCGATGAGCAGCAGCGGCTTGCGTCCGATCCGGTCGACGAGGGCGATCGCGATGAACGTACCGATGATGTTGATGACCGAGCTGGAGAAGCTGATCAGCAGGGAGTTGGCCTGGGTGACGCCGACCGACTGCCACAGCACCGTCGAGTAGTAGAAGATCACGTTGATGCCGACGAACTGCTGGAAGACCGACAGGGTGATGCCGACCCACACGATCGGCAGCAGCCCGAGCGCGGGACCCCGCAGGTCCTTCATCGTCGGCCGGCGCTCGGTGCGCAGCACGTGCTGGATCTCGTGGACGCGGTCGTCGATGTTGACGCTGGAGCCCTCGACCTCCACCAGCACCTTCCGGGCCTGCTCCGTGCGACCCGCCATGATCAGGTAGCGGGGCGACTCGGGGATCGTCGAGGCGAACAGCAGGTAGAGCAGGGCCGGCACGACGCAGGCGCCGAGCATCCACTGCCAGGCCTGCAGCCCCCACAGGGGGTCGTTCACGTTGCCGCCGGCCACCCGCGCCAGCGCGTAGTTGACGAGCTGCGACACGGCGATGCCGAGCACGATCGCGAGCTGCTGGAAGGACCCCAGTCGGCCGCGGTAGGCGGGCGGCGCCACCTCCGCGATGTACGCCGGCCCGAGCACCGAGGCCATGCCGATGGCCACGCCCGCCAGGAGCCGCCACACCCCGAGGTCCCAGACGCTGAACGGCAGCATCTGCCCGATCGAGCTGATCGCGAACAGGATGGCCGCCACCTGCATGGTCCGCGTGCGGCCCCAGCGGTCGGCCAGGTTGCCGCCGACCCAGGCGCCGAGGGCCGAGCCGAGCAGCGCGATGGCCACCACGAGGCCGATCTCGACCGGCCCGACGTGGAAGTACTTCTGGATGCCGACGACAGCGCCGTTGATCACGGCGCTGTCGTAGCCGAAGAGGAACCCGCCTATGGCCGCCGCGGCGGTGATGAAGACGACATGTCCCAGGTTCTCCTGATGAGCGGGTGCAGCCATCGCGGTCCCTCCTTATGGAACCGGCATCTACCCGTCAGAAGGCACCTATACCGTCGGCCTTACGCAATCTTGACGCGGGACCTCACAGCCAGCCCATGCGCTGTGCGGTGCGGATGGCCTCCAGCCGGTTCTGCGCGTTGAGCTTGGTCATCGCGCTCGACAGGTAGTTGCGCACCGTCCCCTCGGTCAGGTGCAGCTCGCCCGCGATCCGCGCGATCGTCGCGCCGTCGCCCGCCAGGCGCAGCGCGTCGCGCTCCCGGTCGGTGAGGGGGCTGTCGCCCGCGGCCATCGCGGCGGCGGCCAGCTCGGCGTCGAGGTAGCGCCCGCCCGACTGGACCTTGCGGATGGCCATGGCCAGCTCCTCGGCGGAGGCGTCCTTGCCGAGGAAGCCGCTGACGCCGGCGGCCATCGCCCGCCGCAGGTAGCCGGGCCGGCCCAGGCTGGTCAGGATGACGATCTTGCACTGGGAGCTGATCTGCTCGGCGGCGCTCAGACCGTCCATGCCGGGCATCTCGATGTCGAGCACGGCCACGTCGGGGCGGTGCTCGGTCACGGCGGCCAGCACCTGGTCGCCCCTGCCCACCTGGGCGACCACCTCGATGCCGTCCTCCAGGTCGAGCAGCGCGGCCAGGGCGCCGCGGATCAGGTGCTCGTCGTCGGCCAGCAGCACGCGCGTCGTCATCCCGCCATCCCCCTCACGTTCGTGCACGTGCTCATGCCGGCACCGCCGCGCGCAGCACGTACGCGCCCTCGCGCGTGGGGGCGGCCTGCAGCGTGCCGCCCGCCGCGCTGACCCGCCGCGACAGGCCGCCGAGCCCGTCCGGCGCGTGCTCGCCCACCGGGCCGCTCACCCCGTCGTTGGACATCTCCAGCACCCCATCCTTGATCGTGATCGTGCAGCGCTCCGCCTTGCTGTGCTTGAGCACGTTCGTCGCGCCTTCCCGGACGACGGTCGCGAGCAGCGTACGGGTCTCGGGGCCGAGCGCCGCGGTGTCGGCGTCCACGGCGCAGCGCACGCCCGCCGCCTCCAGGACCGCCCGCACACTGGCGAGCACCTCGTCCAGGTCGAGCCGGCGATAGCTCTGCACGGTCGCGCGCACCTCGCGCAACGCCTGCCGCGCCGCGTCGCGCACCTCGTACATGCGCCGGGCCGCCGCCTCCGGGTCGGAGGCGAGCAGTTCCTCGGCCCGCGCGGCGCCGGCCGAGATGCCGGACAGGCTCTGCCCGAGCAGGTCGTTGAGGTCGCGGGCGAACCGCAGCCGCTCCTCGGAGACGGCCAGCAACGCCCTGGCCTCCTGGCCCTCGTGGGCCTCCTTGGCCAGCCGCCACAGCCACAGGTTCGCGCCGACGCAGCCCAGGACGAACACGGTGATGCCCGTCTGGAGGGCGACGACGGCCCAGAGCACCTCCGCTTCGAGCAGCGCCAGGTAGGCGTTGAACGCCACCACCGACGCCACGGCCGCCGCGACGACGACGCGCCGGCGCGCGTACGGCAGCAGCATGCCCAGCCACAGCACCGGCGCCCAGATCACCAAGAAGGCCGACAGTACGAGCGCGACCACCCCGGACACCCACAGCAGGGCCGTGGGCCGGTCGCCGCCCCTGACCGCGAGGCGCAGGCTCCGGGCCGCGAGCACGAACAGGACGACCAGCAGCAGGCCCACCGCGATCGCCGGTAACGCCCCCATCTGGCCCCGCTCCCAGCGCACGTACAGCTCCAGGAGGCCGGTCAGGGCGACGAGGCTGATGAGGTCCGTGGAGTAGACGATGAGCCACCGGACCTTGTCCAGCCTCGTCGGCCGCCTGAGCCGGAGCCGGCCGGCCCGGAGCCGCCCGGCCCGCGTCCGCGCGGCGCCCCTCCATCCGGTTCCCGCCGGGATCCGGCTCGCCTCCCCGCTCACGCCGGCACCACCGCCTTCAGCACGAACTCGCCGGCGGGGCCCGGCCCGGCCGTGAACGAGCCGCCCGCGGCGTCCAGCCGCTCCGCCAGGCCCCGCAGCCCGCTGCCGCCGGTCGCCTCACCCAGGAGGACGGGGACGCGGACGCCGTCGTTGCGCATCTCCAGCGCGCCGTCGCGGATCGTGATCGAGCACCGCGTGGCCGTGCTGTGCTTGAGGACGTTCGTGGCCCCCTCGCGGACCGCCCAGGCGAGCAGCGCGCGGGCGGCGGGCGACAGGCCGGCCGTGGCGGCGTCGATCTCGCAGCGGGCGCCGGCCGCCTCCAGCGCGGCTCGCACGCCGTCGAGCTCCTCGTCCAGGTCGAGGGTCCGGTAGCCGTCCACGGCGACCTGCACCTCGGCCAGCGCCTCCACGGCCAGCCGTCGCACGTCGGCCATCTCCCGCGCCGCGCGGCCCTCGGCCGCGTCCCGGGTGGCCAGCTTGGCGGCCAGCTCGCTCTTCAGAGAGATCACCGACAGGCTGTGCCCGAGCAGGTCGTGCAGGTCGCGGGCGAAGCGCAGCCGCTCCTCCGCCACGGCCAGGCTCGCCTTGGCCTCCTTGCCGTCGTGGGCGTCCCTGATCGTCCACCACAGCCACCGCCACAGCCACATGGCGACGGCCATCAACACGGCCGTGATCGCCTGGACGAGCAGCACCGGCTGCCACGGCTGGCGCGTGGTGAGGACGACCGCGGCGGTCGACAGCGCCACGACGACCGCACCGGTGCAGACGGCCGCCCAGACCCGCAGGTACAGCACCGCCACCGACAGCCACAGGTACGTCACCATCGCCCACAGCCCGTCGCCGCTCGCGGTGGACACGGGCGGCAGCAGCGCCACCGCGCCCGCCGCCAGCAGCCCCGCCGCCACCAGCCGCACGCTGGGCGCCGGACGGGTGTCGAACGCCTCACGCAGCAGGAACGGGACGAGCCCGCACACGCCGACCAGGCAGACGCCCGCGGCCACGGCGTGCGGCACGGAGACCTTTCCCTCCACGGCCACGGTCACCACCATGCCCACGAAGGCGAGCGCCATCAGGGCGACCGCGCCGTCCATCCAGTGGACGAGGACCTTGCGCGCCGTGAGCGCCTGGCCTGCCACCGCCCTCCCCCTCGCCGGCGACGTCATCTTCACTTGCCGGAATCCTATAGTTCGGGACAAGGCATGGCATCGGGGACGTCAAGGGACCGGGGGCGGCGCAGCCGGGATCAGGCCAGCGTGTGCGCCAGGACGCGGGCCACGGCGGGCTCCGGTTCGGCGCCGCGCAGGGACAGCCAGGCCAGGTCGTTGCGGGCGGCGAACGTGGCCAGCGCCCGGGCGTCGGTCTCGTTCAGGTCGGCGGCGTCGTCCAGGACGGGGGTGAGGGCGACCTGGTGCCAGGCGTCGGCGGGGCCGTCCAGCCCCTGCACCCGGGCGACCTGGCGGACGGCCGCGCGCACGGCCGAGGCGACGCGGCGCATCCTGCCCGGGGACGAGCCGGACGGCTCGACCGTGGCCAGCAGGTTGACGGTGGCGATGTCGGCGCCGTACAGGCGGGTGAGGTGCAGCATGGTGACGTCGCGTTCGGCCAGGCCGTCGTCGTGCAGGGGCAGCGTGAACGTCACGGGCAGCCGCCGCTGCTGCTGGAGCAGCCGCAGGGCGCGGGCCCGGCGGACCACGGCGGGCCGGTCGGCGGCGTCGCGCGCCTCGACGTCGAGGTACGCGGCGCCGAGGCGGGAGAGGGCGGCGCCGTAGGCGGCGGCCAGGCCTTCCGGGGTGGGGCAGGCGGCGGCCAGGTCACGGCCGCGCGGGCCGCCGAGCACGAGGCCGGCGCCGCCCCCTTCGTCCCGCAATGCACGGATCTGTGTGGCCAGCGCGCGCTCCCGTTCCTCGTCGCCGGCGGATTCGCCCGGCTCGTCCGCGGCCGTGGTCGTGGGCTTCTCGGCCGGGGCGTCACCGTCCTCGGTCGCCTCCGGGGCCGCCAGGAGGGTGGGAGAAGGCGAGGGGGCGTCGTCCGCGGTCGGGGTCTTCGAGGACGGTGTGGAGGCGGTGGTCCAGGCGGGGGTGCAGGGAGCCGGGCCGGCGACCAGGTGGGCGAGGGCGTACCAGCGCGCCCCCGTGCGCCGGGCGTCGTCGGCGAGGTCGAAGCCCTGGTCGCGGCCGGGCTCGGCGAAGCGGACGAACGACGCGGGCCCCGTGGCGGCGGACGAGGTCGCCCCGGGCGGCCGGGGACGGGCGAGCGCCGGGGACATCGACGGCGGCACGAGGTCGGGCAGGGCGCGGGCCGGCAGCAGCGTGACCGACACCGCGGTCACGCCCGCGAGCGCCAGCGCGGCCAGGAACGCCAGCGGGCGCGGAAGCCTGCCGTCGGACAGCCGCGAACCAGACATGCGCCACCCCGAGTCGTCGGCCGATCACACAGAGCGTCGACCGACGACGGTAGCAAGCCGGACGGCTTCGCCGGGGCCGTTCTCCGGATGCCGTCCGCTCTATGCCGATAATGACGACATGAAGTTGCGGATCTTCACGGAGCCCCAGGAGGGCGCCACCTATGACGACCTGCTCGCCGTCGCGCAGGCGACCGAGCGGCTGGGCTTCGACGCGTTCTTCCGGTCCGACCACTACCTGCGCATCACCGCCGGCGACCCGGGGCCGGGCTCCACGGACGCGTGGACGATGCTGGCCGGGCTGGCGCGGGAGACGTCCAGGATCAGGCTCGGCACGCTGGTGACCCCGGCGACGTTCCGGCTGCCGGGACCGCTGGCGATCACCGTCGCGCAGGTGGACCAGATGAGCGGCGGCCGGGTCGAGCTGGGCCTCGGCACGGGCTGGTACGACCGTGAGCACGCCGCGTACGGCATCCCGTTCCCGCCGGGGAAGGAGCGCTTCGGCCGGTTCGAGGAGCAGTTGGAGATCGTCCGCGGGCTCTGGACGTCCGACGGCCCGTACTCGTTCGAGGGCGCCTACTACCGGCTGGTCGACTCGCCCGCGCTGCCCAAGCCGGTGCAGCGCCCGAGCCCGCCGATCATCATCGGCGGCGTCGGCGCCAAGCGCACGCCCCGGCTGGCGGCGACGTACGCCGACGAGTACAACGTGCCGTTCCACACGCCCGAGGAGACGGGCGCGGCCTTCGACCGGGTACGGCGGGCGGCCGAGGAGACCGGGCGCGCGCTCGTGCTGTCGGCGGCGCAGACCGTGTGCGTGGGCCGCGACCAGGCCGAGCTGGAGCGGCGCGCGGCGGCGATCGGCACGAGCCTCGCCGACCTGCGCCGCAGCGGCCTCGCCGGCACTCCCGCCGAGGTGGTCGACAAGCTCGGGCGGCTCGGGGAGCTGGGGGCTGAGCGGGTGTACCTCCAGGTGATGGACCTGTCGGACGCCGACCACCTGGAGCTCATCGCCGCCGAGGTGCTGCCGCACGTCTGATGTCCTGATGAGAGGCCGGTGGAGCCGATATATCGGTTGGCGTGGTTCGTCCAGGACCGGCACACTTGGCGGGTGCTGCTGACGATCTCGACGACCGCGAGACCGGCGACCGACCTGGGCTTCCTGCTGCACAAGCATCCCGACCGGGTGCAGGAGTTCGGGCAGTCGTCCGGCAAGGCCACCGTGTTCTACCCGGAGGCGGGCGAGGAGCGCTGCACCGCCGCCCTCCTCCTGGAGGTCGACCCGGTGACGCTGGCCCGCTCGCGCGGGAAGGGCTCGCCGGACTTCAGCCTGTCGCAGTACGTCAACGACCGGCCCTACGCCGCCTCGTCGCTGCTGGCCGTCGCGCTGGCCGACGTGTTCCGCACCGCGCGGGCGGGGCGGTGCGCGGCCCGGCCGGAGCTGGCGGCCGCGCCGCTGCCGCTGGAGGTCCGGCTGCCCGCGCTGCCCTGCCGGGGCGGCCCCGACCTGGCGCGGCGGCTGTTCGAGCCGCTCGCCTGGGAGGTGTCCGCGGCGGCCGTGCCGCTCGACGAGGGGTTCCCCGAGTGGGGCGACTCGCGGTACGTGACGCTCACCCTCACCGGGACCGTGCGGCTGGCCGACGCGCTCAACCACCTGTACGTGCTGCTGCCCGTGCTCGACGACGCCAAGCACTACTGGATCGCGCCGGACGAGGTGGACAAGCTCGTCCGGGCCGGCGAGGGCTGGCTCGGCGCGCACCCGGAGCGGACGCTGATCACCCGGCGCTACCTCGGCCGGCGGTGGACGCTGGCCCGTACGGCGCTGGCGCGGCTGGCGGAGCTGGGCGACGAGACGGAGGAGGCGCTGGAGCCGGCCATCCCGGAGGAGCCCTCCCCCACGGCCCCGGCCACCCCGCCCGAGGGCGCGGACGGGCCGGATGAGACGCCCTCCGCCGACGTCGAGCA
The DNA here is from genome assembly GCF_024172185.1 of Nonomuraea roseoviolacea subsp. carminata. Lineage (GTDB taxonomy): Bacteria > Actinomycetota > Actinomycetes > Streptosporangiales > Streptosporangiaceae > Nonomuraea > Nonomuraea roseoviolacea. Next base: position 6,480,346 of record NZ_JAMZEC010000001.1, on the reverse strand, counting down.
CGACCCGGCGGCCCCCGGCGACGGTGCGCCGGATGCGACGGCCCCTGGCGACGGCGAGCCGGATGATACGGCCCCCGCCGACGGCGAGCCGGACGCGGCGGCGGCGGACGCCGGGCCGCGGTCGCTCAGCGGCAAGCGGCGCGAGGCCGTGCTGCGCACGCTGGAGGAGCTGGGCGCGACCAGCGTCATCGACCTCGGCTGCGGCCAGGGCGAGCTGGTCGGCGCGCTGCTGGCCCGCCCCCGCTTCGCCCGCGTGGGCGGCATGGACGTCTCCCCCATGGCCCTGACCATCGCGGCGCGCAAGCTGAAGCTGGAGCGCATGCCGGCCGCCAAGCGCGAGCGGCTGACCCTGTTCCAGGGGGCGCTCACGTACACCGACAAGCGGCTGACCGGCTACGACGCGGCCGTGCTCATGGAGGTGATCGAGCACGTGGACCCGCCGCGCCTGGCGGCGCTGGAGCGGGTCGTGTTCGGCCACGCCCGGCCCCGGCACGTGCTCGTCACCACCCCGAACATCGAGTACAACGTGCGCTACGAGTTCCTGACCGGGCTGCGCCACCCCGACCACCGCTTCGAGTGGACGCGGGCGGAGTTCGCGGCGTGGGCCGCGGAGGTGGCCGCCCGCCACGGCTACACCGTCGCCCTGTCACCCGTGGGCGAGGACGACCCCGAGGTCGGCCCGCCGACGCAGATGGGAGTGTTCACCCGTGATCAGCGTTCCTGAGCTGTCCCTGGTGGTGCTGGTGGGGGTGTCGGGCAGCGGGAAGTCGACGTTCGCGGCCCGGCACTTCAGGCCGACGCAGGTCATCTCGTCCGACTACTGCCGCGGCCTGGTCTCCGACGACGAGAACGACCAGGCGGCGACGCCGGCGGCGTTCGAGCTGCTGCACCACATCGTGGGCGTGCGCCTGTCGCGCGGCCTGCTCACCGTGGTGGACGCGACGAACGTGCAGTACGGCGCCCGCAAGGCGCTCATCGACCTGGCCCGGCGGCACGACGTGCTGGCCGACGCCATCGTGCTGGACGTGCCCGAGGAGACGGCGATCGAGCGCAACGCCGCCCGACCCGACCGCGACTTCGGGCCGGGCGTGGTGATCCGGCAGCGCAAGGAGCTGCGCCGCTCGCTGTCGAAGATCTCCAAGGACGGTTTCCGCCGGGTCCACGTGCTGCGCGGGATCGACGCCGTCGAGAGCGCCTCGGTCACGTTCGAGAAGGCGTGGACCGACAAGCGGGAGCTGACGGGCCCGTTCGACATTATCGGCGACGTGCACGGCTGCCGCGCCGAGCTGGAGGAGCTGCTCGCGCGGCTCGGCTGGCAGGGGCTGCGGCACCCGGAGGGGCGCACGGCGGTGTTCGTCGGCGACCTGGTGGACCGCGGCCCCGACACGCCGGGCGTGCTGCGCCTGGTCATGGACATGGTCGAGGCGGGCACGGCGCTGTGCGTGGCGGGCAACCACGAGCAGAAGCTGGTGCGCGCGCTCAACGGCCGCAACGTGCGGGCCACGCACGGGCTCCAGGAGTCGCTGGACCAGCTCGCCGCGCAGCCGCCGGAGTTCCGGGAGCGGGCGCGGGCGTTCATGGACGGGCTGATCAGCCACTACCAGCTCGACGACGGGCGGCTGGTCGTCGCGCACGCCGGGCTGAAGGAGTCCTTCCACGGGCGGGCCTCCGGCCGGGTCCGCTCGTTCGCCCTGTACGGGGAGACGACCGGCGAGACCGACGAGTACGGCCTGCCGGTGCGCTACCCGTGGGCCGACGACTACCGGGGCCGGGCGATGGTCGTCTACGGCCACACCCCGACCGTGCGGCCCGAGTGGGTCAACAACACGATCTGCCTCGACACGGGCTGCGTGTTCGGCGGCGAGCTGACCGCGCTGCGCTACCCGGAGCGGGAGCTGGTGAGCGTGCCGGCGCGGAAGGTCTGGTACGAGCCGGTCAAGCCGCTCGGCGACCCGCCCGCCTCGGCCCGCGAGCCGGGCATGCTGGACATCGACGACGTGCGGGGCACCCGGTACGTCGAGACCCGTTTCGGTCCCCGGGTCAAGGTGATGGAGGAGAACGCCGCCGCCGCGCTGGAGGTGATGAGCCGGTTCGCGGTGGACCCGCGCTGGCTGGTGTACCTGCCGCCGACGATGGCGCCGCCGGAGACGTCCACGCTCGACGGCTACCTGGAGCACCCGGCCGAGGCGTTCGCGGAGTTCGCCGCCGCCGGGGTCGGCGAGGTCGTGTGCGAGGAGAAGCACATGGGCTCGCGGGCCGTGGCGGTCCTCGCGCGGACGCCGGAGGCGGCGCGCGAGCGGTTCGGCGTCATGGACGGGAGCACGGGCGCGGTCTTCACGCGTACCGGCCGGCCGTTCTTCGCCGACAACGGGCCGCTCGTGGAGCGGCTGCGGGAGGCGTGCGCGCCGCTGTGGGCGGAGCTGGGCTCCGACTGGGTGGTGCTCGACTGCGAGCTGCTGCCCTGGTCGGCCAAGGCGGGCGAGCTGATCCGAACTCAGTACGCCTCGGTGGGCGCGGCGGCGCGGGTGGCGCTGCCCGAGGCCGTGTCGGCCCTGGAAGCGGCGGCCGGGCGCGGACTGGATGTGGGCGGACTGCTGTCGCGCACCCGGCGCCGCTCCTCCAACGCTGCCCTGTTCCGCGACGCCTACGCCCGGTACTGCTGGCCGGTCGACGGGCTGGACGGGGTGCGGGTGGCGCCGTTCCAGATCCTCGCCTGCGAGGGGCGGGCCACGGCGCTGGAGCCGCACGCCTGGCACCTGTCCACGCTGGCGCTGCTGGACTCGCCGCTGATCACGCACACGCGCCACCGGTTCGTGTCGCTGGAGTCGGAGGAGTCGCGGGCGGAGGCGGTGGCGTGGTGGGAGTCGCTGACGGCCGAGGGCGGCGAGGGCATGGTGGTCAAGCCCGCCGCGTACACGCCGGGGCGGGTCCAGCCGGGGGTGAAGGTCCGGGGCCGGGAGTACCTGCGCATCATCTACGGGCCGGACTACACCGAGTCGCTGGACGTGCTGCGCAGGCGCTTCCTCGGCAAGAAGCGGTCGATGGCGCTGCGGGAGTACGCGCTGGGGCTGGAGGCCCTGGCCCGGCTGTGCGAGGGAGAGCCGGCGTGGCGGGTCCACGAGCCGGTCTTCGCGGTCCTCGCCCTGGAGTCGGAGCCGGTGGACCCGCGCCTGTGAGCCCCTCGCCGAGGGCGGTTCACGGGCGGGGGCACCACTCGCGGACCGCCTCGACGATCTCGCCGGCCTGTTGCCTGGTCACGTCGGTGAAGCGTTCCTGGGCGTCGCTGACGAGTTCGTCCGGCGACTTGCCCTGACGGATGTCGCGGCAGGTGGCGCGGGACCGCCTCATCGCGGTGCCCTCCTCGGGCACCAGCCACGGGGCGATGCCTTCGAGCCGGTGCAGGAACGCCGCGCGCCGGCCGGGGTCGGGGCTCGGCTGCGGCGGCGGGCCGGGACCGTCCTCGCCGGTGGCCGGGAGCGGCATGGCGGCGTGTCCCGCGTCCATGGTGGCGGACGGCCTCGGCGCTCCGGGGCTGAGGAGCCCGGCCACGACCAGGGCGACGCTCACCACGCCGACGAGCGCGGTCCCGGCCAGCGCCAGCACCCGCCTCTCAGCCCGCCGGCCCTGCGCGGGGCCGGGGTGGGGCGGCGGGGATATCTGCGGCGGCGGGGCCTGCGGTTGAGGAGGCATGGGGCGCACCGTACGCCCCACATGACCGCCGCCGTCCGCTTTCCCGGAAAAGGAACGACCGAAATGCGGATAAGGGACTGCCTCCAACTCGGGAGAGGGAGAAGCCCCCGCCGGTCCGGTGGCCGGCGGGGGCTTCGGCAGGGGGGATGAGACGTCAGGCCGCGAACTCCGTGACGTCCGCCTGCACCATGGGCGTCAGGCCGCTGACTCCGTGACCTCGGCCTCCAGCGGCATGACCGCGGCGATCAGGTCGGCGAAGTCCTTGCGCGGCACCTCCAGCACCACGTCCGGCCGGTCGACGTGGTGGATCTCGACGTGGTCGTTGAGCCGGCGCGCCACGACACTGCTGCTCATTCGTGCTCCTTCCGTCGGGAGACCTGCCTGCCGGTGGCCATGCCTCCGAGCCTGCGCGGACGACGTCTCGCAGCCGCCCGCGTCGCCCCGTTCCGTGAAGGCCCGGCCACCGTGGGTCAGCCTGCCACGCGCGGGGCTCCGGTACATCTGGCGCCGAGGGGAGCAGGTAGAGACACCCCCGCCCCGGAGAGCCATCTATGCGCCTCGGGTGAAGACCTGCCCGGCACATTTCCGCCTTTATCCGAGCGAATCCGGCGGAAGGTAGGCGGCCAGAACGTACAGCGTCCGGCGTCAGTGGCCGGACGCCGGGAGCTGGAAGTGCCAGATGATCATCGCGGGCACGTCGCCGTAAGCGGCCCGCGCGGCCTCCGGCACCAGTCCGGTCAGCGACCAGGGCCACACGTCCCAGACCTCGGCCACCTCCTCCGAGGAGGGGGCGGCCGCGGGCGGCGCTTCGGCCGCGGAAGGCGCATCCGCGATCCTCGGCTCCTCACAGCGGCGCACCCGCAACCCCGCCGCCAGGGCGGCGCGCACGTAGTCGCCGACCGCGTGACGGTAGGTGGCGATCCGGCCCGGCCGCCCGTCGGCCAGCCGTACGGGCGGGACGAAGCCCCGCGCCACCCCTTCGGGATGCATGTCGGAGACCACCACATGCCCTCCCGGACGCAGGACCCTGGCGAACTCGGCCATCGCCGGCCCGAGCGACGGGACGTGCGTCAGCGCCAGGGAGCAGACCACGAGGTCCACGGAGCCGTCCGGCACCGGCAGGTCGCCCAGGTCGCCGAGCGAGAACACGCCCTGCGGCACCCGGGCGCGCGCCCGGGCGAGCATGTCCGGCGAGCCGTCCACGCCGAGGACCCGGTGGCCACGCCGGGCCAGGGCCGCCGCGACCCGGCCGGTGCCGCAGGCCGCGTCCAGCGCGTCGCCCGCGGGGAGGTCGTCGAGGATGCGCCCGACGACGGGCTCCTCGATGTCGAACAGGCCGTTGGGCCCGTCGTAGGTGCCGGACCAGATGCGGTATCCCTCGGCGGCTTCCACGTCCGCCACCTCGACGGCCGCGCCCGCCAGCGCGTCGTCGTCGAGGAGCTCACGGATCTCGGCCAGCCGCGCCTCGACGAAGTCGCGGCCGAACTCACCCCTGAAGGAGCGCAGCAGCGCGGCCCCTTCGACGCCGAGCAGGTAGGCCAGGGGATGCTCGTAGATCACGGCGCGACCCTAACGACACCCGCCCCCGAGGCGCCATCCGATTTTCACCGCCGTACCGGGCCCACCAGGAGCGGGCCGCTCAGCATGCGCGGCGTGGGCACGACACCGGTGATCCGCGCCGCCAGGTGGAACGACCGCGCGACCGCGGTCGAGTAGAGGTCGTTCCAGTCTTCGTCCCCGGTCGCCGGCTCCGGAGGAAGGCCGACCTCACGCATGAGCTCGTTGAGCCGATCCGGATCACTGCCCGACCGCATGTCTGGCATGTAGGGATTGAAACAGGTGACGGTCTCGCCGTCGAGCGCGTAGGCGACACGATGGTTGGCGTAGTCGTGGCGTAAGACCGCCACCACCTCACAGCCGGAGGACAGTCTCGCCAGGGTGTCACCGCGGACGGCCTCCCCTCCGAACAGTTCGAGGGCCACGCACCAGTCGCCCGCCCGGACGACCCCCACGTGTCCGCCGCCCAGCGCGCCGCCGTACCTGTCGCCGAACTCGAACGCCGCATGACCGTACTCGTCCAGGCTCATCTCCCGCCCCTGCGGCCACCCTTGGGGCGCCTCCGGTCGCGCCTCCGGCGCCGGGAAGCGGCGCAACACCTCGGCCGGTTCGAGTCCACGGATGAAGGACAGGCAGAAGATCTCGTCGAGCAGGTCGTCCTCGTGCCCCGCCGGAACCGCGAGCCAGCGGTACGGGGCGAGCGGGTCGGTCGTCATCGCCATTCCTTGATCATCCCAGTTGTCGCGGGCGCGCTAGGCGGGGCGTGCCCCCTCAAGGTGTTCGACGCAGCGGCCCAGCAGGGCGATCAGGGTCTCGCGCTCCTCGTCGCTGAAGGCGCCGGCGAGCCCGCGTTCGACGCGTACGGCGTTGGCGTCGGCCGCGGCCATCACCTGCGCGCCCTTCGCGGTGAGCCGCGTCTCCAGGATGTTCTTGTGCCACTCGTGCGGCGTCCGCTCGATGAGGCCCTGCTCCTGGAGGTTCTTGAGAACGGTGTTCATGGTGGGCGGCGTCACGCCGCACGCCCGGGCGAGGGCGGCGGCCGAGATGCCCGGGCTCTGCGCCAGGTGGAGCAGGGCCGAGTACTGGGGCACGGTGAGTCCGGCGGGCCTCAGCGCGGCGTTCTTGGCCGCGTTGAGCGCCTGCTCCGCCCGCTTCAGGTGGAAGCCCAGGCGCTCGGGGACGGGCATCGAGGTCATCTCCGCATGGTAACGACCCTGTTCAGCCATCGTTGACAGCTATTAGAACTCTAATTATCGTACGTACTCGTTCTAATAGTCGAACCCTTGCGAGTGACTCATGCCTTCCCTCCGTACCGTCGCCGCCGTCGCGGGCACGACCCTCGCCCTCGCGCTCGCCGGCACCGCCCCCGCGGCCCTGGCGGCAGCCCCGGCCGCACCGGTGGCAGCCCCTGCCGCGACCGTCTCCACCGCCTTCGAGCTGCCCGGCGCCCGGGTCTACCCCGAGGGCGTCACCGCGGACCCGCGCACCGGCGACCTGTACGCCGCCTCCTACACCGACGGCACCGTGTTCCGCATGACGCCCGGGCGGCGGGTCGCCGAGACCTTCCTGCCCGCCGGCGCCGACGGCCGGCACACCGCCAACGGGCTGGAGGCCGACCGCGCCGGCCGGCTGTGGGTGATCGACTCCACCAGCGGCGTCACCGTCTACGACACGCGCACCCGCAAGCCGCTCGGCCGCTTCGAGATCGAGGGCGACGAGCCGACGTTCGTCAACGACGTCGCCATCGCGCCGGACGGCGCCGCCTACCTCACCGACAGCGCGCGGGCCGTCGTCTACCGGGTCACCCCGCGCCAGCTCGCCCGGGCCCACGGCGGCCGGGCGCCGCTCACGCCGTACGCGGATCTGAGCGACGCGGTCGGCCGGAGCGCGCCCGGCACGTACACGCTGAACGGGATCGTCACCGACCCCGCCGGCCGCTACCTGCTGACGGCGGACATGACGGGCGGCGGCCTCTACCGCGTCGACCTCACCACCCGCGCCGTCCGGAAGGTGGCGCTGGAGGGCGGCGACATGCTGCACGCCGACGGGCTGGAGCTGCGCGGCGCGACGCTGTGGGCGGTGCACAACACCGTCGACACCATCAGCCGGTGGCGGGTCACCCGCGACGGCACGGCGGCACGCGTCGAGCGGCGGCTGACCGACGAGGCGCTCCAGCTCCCGACCACGCTGACGTGGCACCGGGACGGCCTGTACGTCGTGCGCTCGCAGTTCGACAAGGGCGGCCCGATGGGCGACGGCACGCCCAGCCTGCCCTTCTCCGTCGCCCTGGTGCGCGGGTTCTAGCTCACCCGCGGACGAGCAGCGCCACGCACTCCACGTGGTGGGTCATCGGGAACGCGTCGAACGCCCGCAGGTCGGCCAGGCCGTAGCCCCGCTCGGCCAGCCACGCCAGGTCGCGGGCCAGCGTCGCCGGATCGCACGAGACGTACACGACGCGCGGCGCCTCCAGGCCGGCGATGCGGTCCACCACCTCGCGGCCGAGGCCCGAGCGGGGCGGGTCGACCACGACCACGTCGGCCCGCTCGATCTGGAAGCGGTCCAGCGCCTCCTCCACCCGGCCGCGCTCGATCCGCGCCTGCGGGAGGTCGCGCAGGTTGGCGCGGGCGTCGCGGACCGCCGCCTCCTCCGACTCCAGGCCGAAGACCGCCCCCTCCGGCCCGACCGCCTCGGCCAGGCCCGCGGCGAACAGCCCCACCCCGCAGTAGAGGTCGAGCGCCCACTCCCCCGGCTCCGGCGCGGCGAAGGTCAGGACGGCGTCCAGCAGCGTCTCGGCGGCGCCGGGATGGACCTGCCAGAACCCGCTGCCCGACACCCGGAACTCCCGGTCGCCGACCCGTTCGCGCAGCACGCCGGGGCCGCGGCGCGGCACCGTGCGGCCCTTGCCCTGGTCGACCAGGATCGAGGCGGGCGCGTCGAGGTCGGGCACGGCCACGGTGCGGCGCGGGCGCGGCTTGACCACGACGGCGCGGTCGCCGCCCGTGGAGGCGATCACCTCGACGCCCGCCGCGCCGGGCCACTCGCGCAGCTCCGCCCCGACCGCCTCCACCTCCGGGTGGGCGATCAGGCACGCGTCGACGGGCTGGATGTCGTGGGAGCGGTGCTTGCGGAAGCCCGGCGCGCCGTCACCTCGAACGGCGAGCTGCACGCGGGTGCGCCAGCCGAGGCCGTCGGGAGCGCCCGGCACCTCCTCCACCACGACCTTGCGGTCGATGCCGGCGAGCCGCCGCAGCTGCTCGGCCACCACGTCGGCCTTGAGCGCGCGCTGCGCCTCCAGGGTGGCGTGCTGCCAGTCGCAGCCGCCGCACCGGCCCGGACCGGCGTAGGGGCAGGGCGGGACGACCCGGTCGGGCGAGGGCTCCAGGATCTCCACGGCGTCGGCCCGGAGGAAGCGGGTGGTCTCCTCGGTCACGGCGGCGACGACGCGCTCGCCGGGCAGCGCGTGCCGGACGAAGACCACGCGGCCCTCGTGCCGGGCGACGCACCAGCCTCCGTGCGCGACCGGGCCGACCGTGAGCTCCAGAGATGCCTGTTCCGCTTCCACATCGACACCCTATGCCCTGCCCGACCGGCCCCTCACCGCTCGTGGCGCCCGGCCGGGCGCCACGGCCGCCCGGGCGGCGGGCGCCGTCAGCGGGTCTCGATCCCCTGGTCCTTGACGACGTCCTGCCAGGAGCGGCGCACCGAGCCGGCCGCGAACGGCTCCGGGCGGCCCTTGAGCCGGTCGGAGGAGTGCAGCTGCCACGGCACGCTCGTCACCATCACCCCGGGCTTGAACAGCAGCCTGGCCTTCAGCCGCAGCGCGCTCTGGTTGTGCAGCAGGTGCTCCCACCAGTGGCCGACCACGTACTCGGGGATGAAGACCGTCACCACGTCGCGCGGCGAGCGCCGGCGCAGCGTCTTGACGTAGTCGAGGATCGGCTGGGTGATCTCCCGGTACGGGGAGTGCAGCATCTTCAGCGGCACCGGGATGCCCCGCCGCTCCCACTCCTCCTGGAGCTGGCGCGACTCGTCGTCGTCCACGCCCACGGTGACGGCCTCCAGCGTGGAGGGCCGGGTGGCGCGGGCGTAGGCGAGGGCCCGCAGGGTCGGCTTGTGGATCTTGGAGACGAGCACGATGGCGTGGTTGCGGGCCGGCAGCATCGACGCGTCGTACTCGCCGGTGAGCTCCAGCTCGGCGGCCACGTTGTCGTAGTGGCGGCGGATGCCCTTCATCATGAGGAACAGGATCGGCATCGCCAGGCACACGATCCATGCGCCGACCAGGAACTTGGTGAGCAGCACGACGATGAGCACCAGCCCGGTCATGATGCCGCCGAAGAAGTTGATGGCCCGCGAGCGGTGCATGCGGTGGCGGGCGCCCGGGTCGGTCTCCGTGCGCAGGAGGCGGGTCCAGTGGATGACCATGCCGGTCTGGCTGAGCGTGAAGGAGACGAAGACGCCGACGATGTAGAGGTTCAGCAGGCGGCTGACGTCCGCGTTGAACCCCCACAGCAGCAGGCAGGCCGCCGCGGCGAGGATGACGATGCCGTTGGAGAAGGCCAGGCGGTCGCCGCGGGTGTGGAGCTGGCGCGGCAGGTAGCGGTCCTGGGCCAGGATCGAGCCGAGCACGGGGAAGCCGTTGAAGGCGGTGTTGGCCGCCAGGAACAGGATGAGCGCGGTCACCGCGGAGATCACCACGAACGCCGCCGAGCCGCCGCCGAACACCGCGTCGGCCACCTGCGCGATGATCGGCTGCTGGTAGTAGCCGGGGCCGACAGGCGTGCCGTCCGGCTTGAGCAGGTCGGTGGCCACCACGGACGGCTCGGCCACCTTCACCCCGGAGGCCAGGCCGAGCGCGATGATGCCGCCGAACATGGTGATCGCGACCACGCCCATCATGAGCAGGGTGGTGGCGGCGTTCCTGCTCTTGGGCTTGCGGAAGGCCGGCACGCCGTTGCTGATGGCCTCGACGCCGGTCAGCGCCGCGCAGCCGGAGGAGAACGCGCGCAGCACGAGGAACGCGGCGGCGAACGCCGTCAGGTTGGTCTGCTCCGGCACGATCCCGAAGCCGGCGCTGGGCGCGCGCAGCTCGTCGCCGAGGACCAGCAGCCGGAACCCGCCCCACGCGACCAGGCCGATCACCGCGACCATGAACGCGTACGTCGGGATGGCGAAGGCGACGCCCGACTCGCGCAGGCCGCGCAGGTTGACCACGGTGAGCAGGACGACGATGGCGATGGCCACGGCGGGCTTGTGCTCGCCGACGAACGGGATCGTGGCGCCCACGTAGTCGACGCCGTTGGCCACGGACACCGCCACGGTCAGCACGTAGTCGACCATGAGGGCGCTGGCCACGGTCAGGCCGGCGTTGCGGCCGAGGTTGGTGGTGGCCACCTCGTAGTCGCCGCCGCCGCTGGGATAGGCGTGCACGTTCTGCCGGTACGACGCGACGACCGTCAGCATGACGACCACCACGGCCAGCGCGATCCACGGGCTGTAGGAGTAGAACGAGACCCCGGCCAGCGACAGGATGACGAGGATCTCCTGCGGCGCGTACGCCACGGACGAGAGCGCGTCGCTCGCGAACACGGGCAGGGCGATGCGCTTGGGCAGGAGCTGCTCGTGCAGCTGTCCGCTGCGCAGCGCCCGGCCCACCAGGACGCGTTTCAGAAGATCTGTCACCTTCGCCACGTAACCAGAGCCTAGTCTCCGATATGGCCACGCATCGGAGCGCTCCCCTATCAGGCCATACTGGTGTCGAGCAACCGGCCGACCGCGAGATGCGGGGGAGTATGCATATAGTGATCATGGGATGTGGGCGGGTCGGTTCGACCCTGGCCCACATCCTCGAGGACGGCGGCCATTCGGTCGCGATCATCGACCGCGACCCGCAGGCTTTCCGCCGGTTGCGGGCGGGGTTCCGCGGCCGGCGGGTGACGGGCATCGGGTTCGACCGCGACGTGCTCACCGACGCGGGCATCGAGTCCGCCGCCGCGTACGTGGCCGTCTCCAGCGGCGACAACTCCAACATCATCTCCGCCCGGGTGGCGCGCGAGACCTTCGGCGTCGACAACGTCGTGGCCCGCATCTACGACCCCCGGCGGGCCGAGGTCTACCAGCGCCTGGGCATCCCCACGGTGGCGACCGTGCGCTGGACGGCCGACCAGATCCTGCGGCGGGTCCTGCCGGAGGGCGCCGAGCCGCTGTGGCGCGACCCGACCGGCCGCGTCGTCCTGGCCGAGGTGCCCGTCCACCCGTCGTGGATCGGCACGCGCGCCGTCGACCTGGAGCCCAGGGCGCGGTGCCGGGCCGCGTTCATCAACCGGATGGGCGAGTCGCTGGTCGTCGCGGACGACACCGTGCTGCAGGAGGGCGACATCCTGCACGTGATCGGCGCCGAGAACGACATGGACCGGATCAACAAGGTGCTGGCCGCCGCACCGGAGAAGGACGACTGATGCGCGTCGCCATCGCGGGGGCCGGGGCCGTGGGCCGCTCCATCGCCGCCGAGCTGCTGGAGAACGGCCACGAGGTCCTCCTCATCGACGTCGACCCGAGGGCCATCAAGATCGACAGCGTGCCGCGGGCCGAGTGGCTGCTGGCCGACGCCTGCGAGATCGCCTCGCTCGACGAGGCGGGCCTCAACAACTGCCACGTCGTCGTCGCCTCCTCCGGTGACGACAAGGTCAACCTGGTCGTGTCGCTGCTGGCCAAGACCGAGTACGGCGTGCCGCGCGTGGTCGCCCGGATCAACCACCCCAACAACGAGTGGCTGTTCAACGAGTCGTGGGGCGTGGACGTCGCCGTCTCGACGCCGCGCCTGCTGAGCGCCCTCGTCGAGGAGGCGGTGAGCGTCGGCGACCTGGTGCGCCTGCTGACGTTCCGGCAGGGGCAGGCCAACCTGGTGGAGCTCACGCTCGCCGAGGACGCGCCCGTGGTGGGCCAGCGGGCCGGTTCGGTGCCGTGGCCGGCCGACTCGGCGCTCGTGGCGATCCTGCGCGAGGGGCGGGTGCTGGTGCCGTCCGACGACGACCCTCTGGAGGCGGGGGACGAGCTGCTGTTCGTGGCCACCCAGGAGGTGGAGCAGGAGCTCGCCCACCTGCTGTCGCAGCACTGACCCCGGCGCCGCCACCCCAGCGGCGCCGTCGGCACCGCCCCGGGCGCCCTCGCCGGCGCCCGGACGGCCGGCCCGTCGCCGAACGAGGACGGCGTCAGTCGTCCGGTCGACACACGTACCGCGGAAAGACGGGTCAGTCGTCCAGTCGGCACGCGTACCACGGAAAGACGGGTCAGTCGTTCGGTCGACCCGCGTACCGCGGAAAGATGACCCGCGATTCAAACCCCGCGCCGACGCGCCCAGCCGCCCCGCCGGGCTAGCGTCGTGGCGTGCCCGGCTCCGGAGACCGGCGACGACCGGTCAGGAGCCCACGGCATCGTCCTGCGAGCCGCCGCCTCCGAGAAGAGGCCGGGGGTCCCCGCCACGGGGGCATGGGGCCCCCGGCCTCGCCCCTGAGGTCTCGCGGCCCGGACCCGGGCCGCGGAGGATCAGGCCGGGGAGGCTCAGGCCGGGGCCACGGGGTTGATCGGAGTGCGGCCGCGGCCGAGCATCCACACCATGGCCGCCAGCGCCGCGATCTGCAGCGGCCAGCCCATGGCGATCTTGGCCACGCCCAGCGCCGCCACCGCCTCGTCCCCGCCGCCGAACAGGTAGACGGGGAGCTGCACCGCGACCCGCACCACACAAGGGATCAGCAGCAGCCAGGTCAGCCGCGAGCAGAGCCGGACGACGCCCGGATCCTGGCGCCACCCGGTCGGGTCGCCCGTCACCGAGCCGATGAGGAACCCGACCACGGGCCACCGGGCGACGATCGACAGCAGCATGGCCACGGCGTAGGCGCCGTTCCACAGGATGCCGGGCAGGAAGTAGTCCTTGGCGTCGCCGGTGCGGCTGGCGAAGAACGCGCCGATCGCGATGCCGATCAGGCTGTTGATCACGAACTGCGGCGTCGAGCGCTGGAGGACCCGCGCGAGGAGCAGCAGCACCGACAGCGAGACGCTGATGATCAGCGAGAGCTTCAGCTCCTCGGTGGTGATCCAGGCCAGCGTGAACGCGGCCGTCGGCACCGCCGCCTCGATGATGCCCCGCACGCCGCCGAACGCCTTGGCGAGCTGGGCGCGAACCGCCGCCTCCACGGTGTCGTGGGCGGCGTCTCCGGCCTCGGCCTTCACCTGATCAACTCCCTGGGCGCAGCTCGTATCGCGGATTGAACATCACCTTGCGGCCGTCCTGCACGCTCACCAGGCCCTCGGCCTTGACGACGCGTCCGGGCTCGATGCCGGCGATCCTGCGGCGGCCGAGCCAGACGAGGTCGATCACGTCGGACCCGTCGTAGAGCTCCGCCTCCAGCGCGGGGGCGCCGCCCCTCGGCCGCAGCGTCACCGTACGTAGCGTACCGGCCACGCAGAACCGGCGCCTGCCGCCACACGAGGCGATCGGCGTCGCGCCCGTCTGCTCGGCGTCCTCGCGCAGCATCTGCGCCTCGATCTCGGACTGGGGGGATGCCAGCCGACTGAAGAACCCGCGCAACCCCCGTTTGGGAGTCCCTGCCGTAGTCATGATGAATCAGCCTATGCGATGGGAGGTCGTCAGCGAATCTCGCTGATCTCAGGTCCGCGCCGGAACGGGTTGAAGCCCGGCCGGTCGTCGCTCTGCGCGCCGTGCTCGTTGGGACGGCGAAGGACGATGGGCTCCTCGCGGGCCATCGGCTCGGTGCCGCGGACGACGACGACGTCGCGCAGGAAGTCGAGGAAGGGCTCCGCGGCCGACTCGTCGGCGGCGGCCGGGCCGTGGACGACGGCCAGCAGGAACCAGCGGGGCCCGTCGATCCCGAGGTAGCGGGCCTGGCGGGTCTGGCCGTCGGCGGTGACCTCGCCGCGCAGCTCGGCGCCGAACGGGCCCTCACGCTCCTCCAGGGCCGGCACCTGCTGTGTGATCTTGGTCTTGACCTCGTCCCACAGGCCCATGGACTTGGGCGCGGCCAGCCCCTGCAGTTGCAGCGTGCTGTCGCCGTGGATGACGACGACGCCGATGTGCTGGTCGCCGACGGAGGCCAGCCGTACGTCGAAGTCGGGGTTGTGCGGCAGCCGCAGGCCGCCGAGGTCGATCCGGTCGTGGTCGGGGTGGGGCTCGTCGGAGTCCCACGGGCCGGACTCGCGGGTGGGCTCGGCCGGGGCCGCGGCGTCGGCCGCCGCCTGCTCCGGCTGCTCGCGACGACGGCGTCGGAACACGTCTCTCACTCTCCCTGTTCAGCGTTCTGTGAACCCTGCTCGGCCCCCGGTCAGCGCCCCGTCGAGCCGAACCCGCCGGCTCCGCGCGCCGACTCGGGGAGCCGCGCCACCTCGCGGAAGGCGGCCCGCTCCACCCGCTGGACGACGAGCTGGGCGATCCGGTCGCCGCGCCGCACGAGGAACGGCTCCCTGGCGTCGGTGTTGATCATCGTCACCTTGATCTCGCCCCGGTAGCCGGCGTCGACCGTGCCGGGCGCGTTGACCAGAGTGACACCGTGCCGGGCGGCCAGGCCCGAGCGTGGATGGACGAACGCGGCGTAACCCTCCGGCAGCGCGATGGCGACACCGGTCGGCACCACGGCGCGCTCGCCGGGCTTCAGCTCGGCGTCGCACGCGGCGTGCAGGTCGGCGCCCGCGTCGCCCGGGTGGGCGTAGGCGGGCGGCGGCAGGCCGGGGTCGAGCCGCTGGATGAGGATCTCCAGCGTGGGCGCGGCCGGGGCCTCCGTGGGAGGGGCGGGCCGGGGGCCCGCCGCGTCGCGGTCGGTCGCGGTCACGGGTTCACCTCGTCGTGGTGCTGCGGGGCACTGATGCGCCCCTCAGCCTCAAGGTACGCCCTTCCGGCGCAGATGCGGTCACACCACGGCGTGGTCCAGGCGGTACGGGTCACGAGTGACGAGGTTACTCGGTGTCGGCCGGCCTTTCGCCGCGATCGGCTCCGGCGGGTGCGGCCGGTGCGGCCGGTGCGGCGGCACGGCGGGGGCGCGGCGCGGCGGGCTCCGGCGGCGGCCCCTCCCCCACGTCCTCGTCCGCGTGTTCGCCCGGCGGCAGGGCGGGCTGGTCGTGGCGCAGCTCGGGCAGCGCCCGGTAGATCACCGCCGCGACGGGCACGGCGACCGCTGCCCCGGCGATGCCGCCGAGGATGCCGCCCACCGCGAGGACGATGATGATGGCCAGCGGGTGGAAGTTGAGGGCCCGGCCGACGATCAGCGGCTGGAGCACGTGGTTCTCCAGTTGCTGCTCGACCACGAGGATGGCGAGGAAGATCAGCGCGTACACCGGGCCCTTGGCGCCCAGCGTGACCAGCGTGGCGACCGTGCCGGCGAAGAAGATGCCGACGATGGGGATGAAGCTGGCGAAGAAGATGAGCACGGCCAGCGGCGCCCACAGCGGCACGCCCATGCCGGCCAGCACGATGCCCATGATGAGGCCGTGGACGGCGGCGACGGCCACGGTGCCCTGCACGTAGTGGGAGAGCGTGGTCCACGCCGCGCGGCCGGCGCGGTCGACCCGCGGCGCCATCTCCCCGAACGCCCGCAGGAACCACGACCAGATCCGGTCGCCGTCCTTGAGCAGGAAGAACGTGACGAACAGCAGCAGCACGATCGAGGCGAGCACCTCGAAGGCGACGGCGCCCGCGGTCAGCACCGTGCCGGTGATGGCGGTGCGCTGGGTGTTGACCATGTTCGCGATCTCGTCGACGTAGCCGGTGATCTGCGCCTCCTTGAGGTGCAGCGGGCCGGTGATCAGCCAGTTCTGCACGTCGCGGGAGGTCGCCTGGACCTGCTCGACGAGGTTGGGGAACTCCTCGGTGGCGCGGGCCCCGACCAGCCAGCCGGTGCCGACCAGGATGGCCAGCGCGACCAGCATGGTGAGCCAGGTGGCGTAGATGGGGCGCATCCCGGCCTCGCGCAGGCTGTTGGTGAGCGGGAACAGCAGCGCGGTCAGCAGGAGGGCGATGGCCACGGGCAGGGCGACGAAGCTGAGCCGCCCGACACCCTGCGCGAAGTAGTAGACCACCACGCCGACGAGGATCAGGCAGCCCGACCACGCGGCCATCCTGGCCAGCACGGGAGGCACGAGCTTGGTGGGGCGGTCTCTCAGCACACCCCCAGACTGGCACGTCCGGCGCCGGGATGCGCGCCGATAAGCGATCGGGCGCATCCCGGAGCCGTCGCCGGCGGCGGCCTCAGGCGGTCTCCCCCAGCACCACCTCGACCGTGAACGCGGGCCCGTCGTCCAGCACGAACTCCTCGACGTTGCCCGCGCCGCACAGGTCGTCCTGCGCCAGGCGCACCAGCCCGGCCTCGGGCCCGGTCACGGTGAGGCGGGCCACCTCGGCGCGCATGGACAGCTTGGCCTCGGACTTGGCCTTGCGGACGCGCCGCAGCACCTCGGAGGCCACGGCCAGCACGGCCGGGTCGCCGGCACCGCGTTCGGCGGCCGGCCAGGCGGCGCGGTGGACGGAGCCGTCGCGCCACCAGGACCACACCTCCTCGGTGACGAACGGCAGGAACGGCGCGAACAGCCGCAGCAGCGCGTCGAGCGCCCGCCGCAGCGCCGCGTGCGCGGAGGCCGCCGCCGCGTCGGACTCGTAGGCGCGGGCCTTGACCAGTTCGAGGTAGTCGTCGCAGAACGACCAGAAGAACCGCTCGGCGGCCTCCAGCGCCCGGGTGTAGTCGTAGTCCTCGAACGCCCGGGTGGCCTCGTCGACCACGTCGGCCAGCGCGGCCAGCATGGACAGGTCGAGCGGCTCGGTCACCTCGCCGTCGGCGGCGGGGAAGCCGAGCACGAACTTCGACGCGTTGAGGATCTTGATGGCCAGCCGCCGGCCGACCTTGATCTGCCCGGTGTCGAAGGCCGTGTCGGTGCCGGGCCGGCCGCTGGCCGCCCAGTAGCGGACCGCGTCGGAGCCGTACTCCTCCAGCAGCCCGAGCGGCGTCGTGACGTTGCCCTTGGACTTGGACATCTTCTTGCGGTCGGGGTCGAGGATCCACCCGGAGATGGCCACGTCGCTCCACGGCAGCGTGCCGAACTCCTGGTGCGCCCGGACCACGGTGGAGAACAGCCAGGTGCGGATGATCTCGTGGGCCTGCGGGCGCAGGTCCATGGGGAAGACGCGGGAGAACAGGTCGGGGTCGCGCTCCCAGCCGCCCGCGATCTCCGGCGTGAGCGAGGACGTGGCCCAGGTGTCCATGACGTCGGGGTCGCCGACGAACCCGCCGGGCTTGCCCCGCTGGTCCTCGGTGTAGCCGTCGGGGACCTGGGAGGACGGGTCGACCGGCAGGATCTCCTCGGGCGGCAGCAGCGGCCGGGTGTAGTCGGGCTCGCCGGCGTCGTCCAGCGGGTACCAGACGGGGAACGGCACGCCGAAGAAGCGCTGCCGGGAGATCAGCCAGTCGCCGGCCAGGCCCTGCACCCAGTTGTCGTAGCGGACCCGCATGTGGGCCGGGTGCCAGCGCAGCTCCGAGCCGCGGGCCAGCAGCCGCTCGCGCAGCTCGGCGTCGCGCCCGCCGTTGCGGATGTACCACTGGCGGGTGGTGACGATCTCCAGGGGCCGGTCGCCCTTCTCGTAGAACTTGACCGTCCGCTGGACCGGGCGCGGGTCGCCGTCGAGGTCGCCGGACTCGCGCAGCAGCTCGACGATGCGCTCGCGGGCGCTGTGGACGGTCTTGCCGGCCAGCTCCTCGTACGGCTCGCGCTCGGCGCCCTCCGGGGGCTCGGGCAGCAGCCGGCCGTCGCGCCCGATGACGGGCCGGGTGGGCAGCCCCAGCTCGCGCCACCAGGTGACGTCGGTGAGGTCGCCGAACGTGCAGATCATCGCGATGCCCGACCCCTTGTCGGGCTCGGCCAGGTGGTGGGCGAGGACCGGCACCTCGACGCCGAACAGCGGGGAGAGCGCGCTCGTGCCGAACAGCGGCTGGTAGCGCTCGTCGTCGGGGTGGGCGACCAGCGCCACGCACGCGGGGATCAGCTCGGGCCGGGTGGTCTCGATCCAGATCGGCCCCTTCTCGCCGTAGAAGGAGACGCGGTGGAAGGCGCCCGGCCACTCGCGGTCCTCCAGCTCGGCCTGCGCGACGGCGGTGCGGAAGGTGACGTCCCACAGGGTGGGCGCCTCGGCGAGGTAGGCCTCGCCGCGCGCGAGGTTGCGCAGGAACGCGCGCTGGGAGGCGGCCCGCGCGGCGCCGTCGATCGTGGCGTAGGTCAGCGACCAGTCGACCGACAGCCCGAGGCGGCGCCACAGCTCCTCGAACGCCTTCTCGTCCTCGAGGGTCAGCCGCTCGCACAGCTCGATGAAGTTGGCCCGCGAGATCGGCACCTGCCGCTTGGGGTCGGGCTTGGCGGGAGGTGTGAAGCCGGGATCGTAGGGCACCGAGGGGTCACAGCGCACGCCGAAGTGGTTCTGCACGCGACGCTCGGTGGGCAGGCCGTTGTCGTCCCACCCCATGGGGTAGAAGACCTCGCGCCCGCGCATCCGCCGGAAGCGGGCGACGGTGTCGGTGTGCGTGTACGAGAAGACGTGACCCACGTGGAGGGAGCCGGAGACGGTGGGAGGCGGCGTGTCGATCGAGTAGATCTGCTCGCGGGTCTTCGACCGGTCGAAGCGGTAGGTGCCGTCCTCCTCCCAGCGGGCTACCCATACCTGCTCCAAGCCGTCAAGTGTCGGTTTTTCCGGCATGGTGGCATGGCGTAGTCGCTGTTGAGTCATGCCTCCATATGCTACGGCTTCGCGGGCCACGCCAGCGTTGCAGACTAGGGTTCGTTACACAGGGGAAGGAGACGTCCGTATGACAGATGAGAAGCCGGACCTGGCCTGGCGGGTGATCGGCGGGCTGGTGGGACTGGCGACCGCGTGGGTGGCGCGCAAGGCCCTCGGGTTCGTCTGGGTGAAGACGACCGGCAAGGAGCCGCCCGTCGACCCGGACTCCCCCGAGGTCAGCATGGGTGAGGCGATCGGTTACGCGGTGCTCATGGGCGTCGGCATGTCCGTGGCGCAGATCGTGGTCAATCGGACTGCCAAGAAGCGCTATCAGGCATGGCGGTCGGTGAAGCAGCAGGCGACTCGAGCGCTGTGAGGAACTCGCTCGCCCAGCGGTCCACGTCGTAGGTGGCGACCCGGCGGCGCATCGTGCGCATCCGCCGGGCCAGCTCGTGCGGCGTGGCCCGCATGGCGGCGACCATCTGGCGCTTGACGTCATCGATGTCGTACGGGTTGACGAGGTACGCCTGGCGCAGCTCGTCGGCCGCCCCGGTGAACTCGCTGAGCACCAGCGCGCCGTGCAGGTCCTGGTGGCAGGAGACGTACTCCTTGGCCACCAGGTTCATGCCGTCGCGCAGCGGCGTGACGACCATGACGTCGGCCGCCAGGTAGAGCGCGGCCAGCTCCTCGCGGCCGTACGACTGGTGGAAGTACTGGACCGGCTGCAGGCCGAGCATCGCGTGCTCGCCGTTGATCCGGCCGACCTGGAGCTCGATGTCGTCGCGCAGCCGCTTGTACTCCTCGACCCGCTCCCGGCTGGGCGTGGCGATCTGCACGAACACCGCCTCGTTCGGCGCGAGCGTCCCCTCCTCCAGCAGCTCTCCGAACGCCTCCAGGCGCTGGCCGATGCCCTTGGTGTAGTCGAGCCGGTCCACGCCGAGCAGCATGTGCTCGGGGTCGCCCAGCTCGGCGCGGATCTCCTTGGCGCGCTGGATGATGTGCGGCTCGCGCACCAGCGAGTCCAGCTCGCCGAAGTCCACGGAGATGGGGAACGCCTGGGTGGTGACGACCCGGTCCTCCAGGAAGATCTCGTTCCCCTTGTACGGCAGGCCGAGCAGGCGGCGGCAGAGCCGCCGGAAGTTGGCCGCGCCGCCGGGGAGCTGGAAGCCGACGAGGTCGGCCCCGAGCAGGCCCTCGACGAGGTCCTTGCGCCAGGGCAGCCGCCAGAACAGCTCCACGGGCGGGAACGGGATGTGCAGGAAGAAGCCGATGCGCAGGTCGGGCCGGAGCTTGCGGAGCATGGCGGGCACGAGCTGGAGCTGGTAGTCCTGCACCCAGACGACGGCGCCCTCCTCGGCGACCTCGGCCGCGGCGGTGGCGAAGCGCTGGTTGACGGCGCGGTAGGCCTCCCACATCTTGCGGTGGAAGACCGGCGGCGCGACCACGTCGTGGTAGAGCGGCCACAGCGTGGCGTTGGAGAAACCCTCGTAGTACAGCTCGACCTCGCGGGCCGACAGCGGCACCGGGATCAGGCTCATGCCGTCCTGCTCCAGCGGTTCCAGCTTCTCGTCGGGGGCGCCGTGCCACCCGAGCCAGGCGCCGTGACGGCGCTGCATCACCGGTGCGATGGCGGTGACGAGCCCGCCGGGGCTCCTGCGCCATGAGGCCGTTCCGTCGGGCTCGATCGTCCGGTCCACCGGCAGCCGGTTGGCCACGATCAGGAACGAGCTACGGCCACTCACCAAGTCCTCCTAGGCTCACCTCTGCGAGAGCCGCCACACACGGCTCCCGGCGCCCGCCTCCGAGCCTGGTTCGCCGGATCACCGCCCCATGCGCTCGGGGAGAATGCGCAGGCATACGGAACGGCGCGTACACACCCTGCCCAGGACCTGCGAAAACAAACACGAATCGCACATATCACACACATAGGGCATGGGCCGTCACACCGGACGGCGGAGGTCTTTCGGCCGCGCCGCGGCTAGTGGCCGGACCTGCCGCGCTTGGGGGACGGCAGCTTGCCGCGCTCGGCGGGTGGCGGCAGCTTGCCGCGCAGGTCCGTGCGGATGGCCTCGCCCAGCTTCTTGGTGGCCGCCCGGTTGAGCGCGCCCCCGGCGACGGCGCCGGTGAGGAACGGGCCCAGTGTGGTCAGATGACGGCCGAGCGTGCGCATGAGGCGGTTGCGCAGGGCGGTCTTGGTCGCCGCGCCGAGCGCCAGGGTGACGGACGCGGGGGCGAGGGGGTCGATCCCGCGCTGCTTGGCCCAGGCGGAGGTGAACGCGACGGCGCGCTGGGCGCCGGTGCCCTGGACCCGCACGCCGTAGACCTCGTGCAGCTCGGCCAGGAGCTTGACCTCGATGGCGGCCACGACGATGGTCTCGGCCACGAGCTGGGCGGGGGCCGACAGGAGGAGGGGCGGCGCGGCGAACTCGGCCGCGGCGAGCGCCCCGCCGATGGCGCCGACCGTCATGGTGGCCTTCTGGGCGGTGCGGATGAGGTCGTCGGCGAGCTGCTCGCCGGTCAGACCGTGGTGATGCTCGGAGAGGGTGTGGAGGTCGCGGATGGGGATGCGGGGGGCGATGTTGAGGAACAGGTCGGCGAGGAAGCGGCCGCGGCCGATGCCCTCGGCCCGCGCCTTCCGGCCGCCGGCGCCGATCGTGCGCGCCAGTCGGCCGAGCAGCCTGCGCCGCTCGGCCGGCTCCAGGTCGGCGGGGTCGGTGAGCCTGCCGACGAGCTCGCCGACCTCCGTGTCGGTGCCGGCGAGCTCGCCGTCCGGCCGTGGGTCCGAGTCGTGCCGGTCCCGGTGGTCGCGGTCGTACGGCGCGTCAGCGTGCTCGTTGACGCGCCCGTCGACCCGCTGCTCGTCGCCGTGCCGCTCGTCGCCGTGTTGCTCGTGCCTGTCCGGTCTGGCCACGCGGAAGCCTCCGTCCTCTGGTCGCGACAGCTCGGTGCCCGTGCGGCGGCGTTCCATGCCGCCGTGGGCGAGCTCCTTCGCTCCGTGGTCAGGCCGCGCACTCCCGGCAGACCTGCTGGCCGTTCTTCTCGGAGGCCAGCTGGCTGCGGTGGTGCACGAGGAAGCAGCGCGAGCAGGTGAACTCGTCGGCCTGGCGCGGGATCACCCGCAGGCTGAGCTCCTCGTTGGACAGGTCGGCGCCGGGCAGCTCCAGCGACTCGGCGAGGTCGGTCTCGTCGATGTCGATGCTGCCGGACGACTTGTCGGTGCGCCTGGCCTGCAGTTCCTGCAGGCTGTCCTCACCGAGGTCGTCGTCTGTCTTGCGCGGGCTGTCGTAGTCGGTAGCCATGGTGCTACTCCATCCCCCTCATCCATATGTCGTCGCGCGGATCGCGCGTCTTCTAACGTCCGGCAGGTGCGTCTTGTGCCCGCTCCGGCGGGGAGATTTTGCATCGGTACCCCGGTTGAACGAACACTGAACCTCCCAACACGCCAGGGCCCTCTGCCATCGGCAATGGTTAGCCAAATATGGCCAAACGCACAGCCTGGCGTCGCGCACCACCGTGTTCGACGGCACATCCAACCACATGTGCGGCAAGAACGAGACGCCCCCACCCGACCAACACGCCGGATCAGCGACTCGGAAGCCGAATGGTCACCACAAGTCCTCCGCCCTCCCGCGGTACCGCGGTCACATTCCCGCCGTGAGCCTGCACCACGGCGCGGACGATGGACAGGCCCAGACCCGCTCCCTTGGCTGAGTCCACGCGGTCCGCGTGGAGCCTTCTGAACGGCTCGAACAGGCTGTTCACCTCGTACGCCGGGACATGCTGTCCGGTGTTGGCCACCTGAACAACCAAGGCCCCGTCCACCATTCCCGTCCGAATCCAGACTTTTCCGTTTTCGGGAACGTTGTATTTGACGGCGTTCTCCAGCAGGTTGCTGACGGAGCGTTCCAGCAGCACCGGGTCGCCCACGGTGGGCGCGCCGACCAGCTCGGTGGTGATCGTGACCCCGGCCTCCTCGGCGAACGGCGACACCTGCTCGACGGCGGTCGTGGCCACGTCCTTGACGTCCAGCGGCTTGCGCACCGCCAGCTCCCGCTCGCTGCGCGCCAGCAGCAGCAGCCCCTCGATGAGCTTCTCGTTGCGGGCGTTGACCTCCAGCAGCGTGCGGCCCAGCGCCTTGAGGTCCTCCGACGCCTCCGGGTCGGACAGGGCGATCTCCAGCACCGTCCGGTTGATGGTCAGCGGCGTACGCAGCTCGTGGGAGGCGTTGGCCACGAAACGGCGCTGGGTGTCGAAGGCGATGTTGAGCCGGGTGAGCATGGCGTCGAAGGTGTCGGCCAGCTCCTTCAGCTCGTCGTCGGGCCCCTTCAGGTCGATGCGCTGGTGCGAGAGGTTGCTCTCCGACAGCTTGCGGGCCGTGGCGGTCATCTGCGTCACCGGACGCAGCGCCCGGTCGGCGACGAAGTACCCGAGGATGAGGGCGAGGATGCCCACCCCCACGAGGGCGAGAAGGGAGCTGCTCAGCAGGGCGTCGCGCGCCGTGTGCACGGCCTGCTGCTGCTGGATGCTCCACCGCCGCTGGGCGATCGCCGCGTCGATCGGGTCGACACCGGTCAGGTCGAGCTGCAGCCACGCGCCGTCGATCGCCCGCCCGACGATCGTATAGATGGAGAACAGCAGCACGGCGGCCGCCACGAAGAACAGCGCGCTGTAGGTCAGGGTGAGCCGCCAGCGAATACTGACCTTGCCGGGCAGCCCCATCACCCGCTCCCGCGCCGAGCGCTGGACCGGCGCGTACTCGGGCGGCGGCGGGCCGTCCCAGACCGGCGGGCCGCTCGGCGGCGGCGCCTCGTGCGGCCGGGTGGCCGCGCGCTCCGAATGCGGGCTGATCATGGGGTGCGTGGGCACCGCCGTCTCACGCCGCTCAGGCCTCTCGCTCACTCCGCCCCCTTCGCCGGGCCCCCGCCCGTGAAGGCACGGGTCACAGCTTGTACCCGACCCCGGGGACCGTCTCGATCACCTGCGGGTCGCCCAGCTTCTTGCGCAGCGTCATCATGGTGACCCGTACCACGTTGGTGAACGGGTCGATGTTCTCGTCCCATGCCTTGTCCAGCAGATCCTCCTGGCTGACGACCGCGCCCTCGGCGCGCAGCAGCTCCTCCAGGACCGCGAACTCCTTCTTCGTGAGCGTGACCTCCCTGCCGTCGCGCTCCACCAGCCGCTTGCCCGGGTCGAGGCGGATGCCGGCCCGCTCCAGCACCGGCGGCAGCGCCGGGGCCGAGCGGCGGCCGAGCGCGCGCACCCGGGCGACCAGCTCGATGAACACGAACGGCTTGGCGAGGTAGTCGTCGGCGCCGAGGCCGAGCCCCTCCACCTTGTCGTCCACGTCGCCCGAGGCGGTCAGCATGAGGATCCGCGAGGCCGAGCGCTGCTCCACCAGGCGGCGGCACACCTCGTCACCGTGGACGACCGGCAGGTCCCGGTCCAGGACGATCACGTCGTAGTCGATGTAGGACGTGCGCTCCAGCGCGCCGCCGCCGTCGTAGGCGACGTCGACCGCCATCGCCTCGCGCCGCAGGCCGGTCGCGATCGCGTCGGCGAGCACCCGCTCGTCCTCAACCACCAGCACTCGCACGCCCGTGCACCTCTCTCCGACTCTCGTCACTCATTCTGCACACGCCTTCGATAAGCGCACGGTAAGGCATGCGCCGCCAACCTGCCGCGACGCGTCCCCGAGAATTCATGTTTCGGACTGCGAGGGCCCTGGGTATGCCTGCGGGACACCCATCGCCGTGCCATGAGGGCACGGCCCGTCATGGGTGCCGCTTCTCCTCCGGGAAGCTCGAACCCCGCAGAAAGTAGGTGAGATGGGCGAGTTCACGACCACGATCGAACGCCGCCTCGACCAGGCTTATCAGGGCCTCCAGGAGGCCCGCAGCGCCGGCGACGACTACCTCGCCGACACCCTCACCGCCGAGATCGAGGACCTGCGCCGCCTGGCCGACGATCACGGCATTCCCTTGCCCTGCTGATCACTCGTGAAACGGCCGGGACCCGGAAGGGTCCCGGCCGTTCGCGTGTCCACGCGGGGCCGGTCAGGCGTCGCGCCGGGGGTCCGCTCAGGCGTCGCGTTCGGGGTCGAGCGGCGCGAGCAGGTCGTGCAGCTCCTCGAACAGGCCGGGCGC
Source organism: Nonomuraea roseoviolacea subsp. carminata (assembly GCF_024172185.1). Classification (GTDB taxonomy): domain Bacteria; phylum Actinomycetota; class Actinomycetes; order Streptosporangiales; family Streptosporangiaceae; genus Nonomuraea; species Nonomuraea roseoviolacea. The sequence goes on along the minus strand of NZ_JAMZEC010000001.1, from coordinate 6,455,191 downwards.
CGCGCAGAGCAGCAGCTCGGGAGAGGCCGGCCTGCCGTTCAGGCCCCCCACCCGCGCCCCCGCCTCGGCCGCGACCAGCCCGGCAGCCGCGTAGTCCCAGCGGTTGACGCCCCGCTCGTAGTAGCCGTCCACCCGGCCGGCCGCCACCGAGCACAGGTCCACCGCGCACGAGCCGCCGCGCCGGATGTCGCGCACCCGCGGCAGCACCCCGGCCAGCACCTGGCCCTGGACGGCGCGCCGCCGGGCGTCGTAGCCGAACCCGGTCGCGACCAGCGCCTGTCCCAGCGGCACGCCGGTGTTGCAGCGCAGCCGCTCGCCGCCGAGCCAGGCGCCCTCGCCGAGCGCCGCGGTGAACACCTCGCCGCGCGGCACCACGTTGACGACGCCCGCGACCACCCGGCCGTCCACCTCGACCGCGATCGACACCGCCCACTCCGGCAGGCCGTACAGGAAGTTGACCGTGCCGTCGATGGGATCGACGATCCAGCGCACCCCGGAGTCGCCGCCCGCCTCGCCGCCCTCCTCGCCGAGGACCCGGTCGCCGGGCCTGGCCTCCTGGATGCGGGAGCGGATCAGCCGCTCGGACGCCGTGTCGAGCGTGGTGACCACGTCCGTGGGGCTGGACTTGGTCTCGACGACCTCCGACATCGTCGGCCGCTTGGCGAGCAGCATGTCGCCCGCCTCACGCGCGATGTCCTCGGCCAGCCGTGCGAACTCCCGCATCAGGCCACCGACTCCGGCCGCTTCCACTCCTCACCGAGCACGTGCTGGGCGAGGAAGGCGAGGACGGTCTCGTACCAGGCCACGACGTTGCCGGGCTTGAGGATCCAGTGGTTCTCGTCGGGGAAGTAGAGGAACTTGGCCTCGACCTCGCTGCGCTGGAGGTCCCACCACAGGCGCAGCGCCTCGCCGATCGGCACCCGGTAGTCCTTGTCGCCGTGGATGACGAGCATGGGGGTGCGGATCTCGCCCAGCGACAGGTGGGGCGACAGCTTGGCGTACCGCTCGGAGCCGACCGGGCCGAACTCGCGCTGCCAGTACATCGCGGCGTCGGTGGTGCCGGCGAACTGGTCGAGGTTCCACAGGGAGGCGTGGGTGACGATCGCCTTGTAGCGGTCGGTGTGGCCGGCCACCCAGTTGGCCATGTAGCCGCCGAAGGAGCCGCCCATCGCGGCGGTCCGCTCGGCGTCGATGTCGTCCCTGGCCACGGCGACGTCCACGATCGCCTCCAGGTCGGCCATGGTGCGCGGGCCCCAGTCGCCCCAGCCGCGGTCGATCATGTCCTGGCCGTAACCGGTGGACATGCACGGGTCGGGCATGAGGACGGCGTAGCCGTGCGCGGCCATGATCCACGACTGCCAGCGCCACTGCCAGTCGTTCCAGGAGCCGAGCGGGCCGCCGTGGATGAACACCACCAGCGGCGCGGGGTCGGCGGCCGAGACGCCCTCCGGCAGGGCGAGCCAGCCGCGGATCGTCGCGCCGTCGTCGGCGGTCGCGGAGACCTCGGTGAGCGTGCCGGGCAGCTCCGGGCGGGGCGCGGGCGACGGCAGGTCGGCGATCTCGGCCTGCGCCGGGTCGATGCGGGCCGGGCCCGGCGCGGCGCCCACGCCGCTGCGCAGCGCGTACAGGAACCGGCCGTCGGCCGAGGCGTTCAGCCCGAGGTACGAGGCGTCGTCGCCGGTGACCCGGACGGCCTCGCCGGAGCCGTCGCCCAGCGCGACGCGGAAGACCGGGCGGCGGCCCTGGTGGTCGGCGGCGACATAGACGGCCGAGGAGTCGGGCGCCCACTCCACGTCCGCCGGGAACAGCAGGTCGGGCGCGGGGACGTGACCCTCACCGGTGGCCAGGTCGCCGACCCACAGCTCGGAGCGGGCCGACACCTCCAGCGCGGTGAGCCGGTCGCGCGTGCAGGCGACCCGCGTGCCGTCGGGCGAGACCGCGACCGGGCCGCCGAAGTCGTGGGCCTCGTCGCCGAACAGCACGCGCCGTTCGCCGGTGGCCACGTCGATCGCGACCAGCTCGGTGCGCATCTCGCCGCGCGGCAGCGCCAGCCGCCAGGTCGTCACCACCGTCGCGCCGTCCGGCGTCAGGTCGAACGCGGCGTCGCGCAGCGCCTCGCCCGCGTCGGGCGTCAGCTCGCGGACGTCCTCCAGCCGGTCGGCGCCGAGCCGGCCGGCGAACAGCCGGGTGCGGCCGGGGCCGAGGTCGTGGTCCCAGAAGCGCACCGGGTAGCCCTCGTGCAGGATCGCGCTGATCCCGGCGTCCTTGCGCGCCTTGCGGCGCTCCTCCTCGGTCGCCTCCTCGCCGTCGAACACGTCCGAGGCGAACACCACGACGTCGCCCGCGGTGCGGAACGACGCGATGCCGCCGGGCCGCGCGGCCACCTGCCGCGCCTCGCCGCCGCCGCGCGGCAGCAGCCACAGCGCCGGCACCTCCTCACCGGCGTCCTTGACCGTGGGGTCGGGGCGGGAGGAGGTGAACAGCACGTCACCCGCGTCGGTGAACGCGGCCGAGCTCTCGCCCTTGGACGAGCGCGTCAGGCGGTACGGCTCGCCGTCGACCGGGACCGCCCAGAGCGCGGTGCCGTACGACTTGCCGTCGGGGTTGAGCGACTGGACGACGGAGACGAGCCGGGATCCGTCCGGCGAGAGCTTCAGTGAGAGAACCCGGGGGATGGCCACGTAGTCACGAATGTCGTTGAAAGCGCTCACCCGACCGACCCTACCCGTCTCCTCGCCTCCACTTCGCGGAGGCTGCTCGGTCGCTCACCCCCGCCGCCTTCCCTCGCGGGGGGGACCGAGTGCGCTCGGGCATAAGGTTTGCACGTGGGGAACTACGACGCGCTTCTGGTGCTTTCCTTCGGCGGGCCCGAGGGTCCCGACGACGTCATGCCGTTCCTGGAGAACGTGGTGCGGGGCCGTGGCGTGCCGCGCGAGCGGCTGCTGGAGGTGGCCGAGCACTACCTGGGCTTCGGCGGGGTCAGCCCGATCAATGAGCAGAACCGCGAGCTGGTCGAGGCGCTGCGCCCGGTCGCGGGCGTGCCGGTCTACTGGGGCAACCGCAACTGGCACCCGTTCGGCGAGGACACGGTGCGGCGGATGCGGGACGACGGCGTCCGCCGGGCGGCGGTGTTCGCCACCTCGGCGTTCGCCGGCTACTCGAGCTGCCGGCAGTACTACGAGGACATCGCGCGCATCTCCCTCGACGACGGCCCCGAGCTGGTCAAGATGCGGCACTACGGCGACCACCCGGGGTTCGTCGAGGCGATGGCCGACCACACCCGCCAGGCCCTCGACCGGCTGGGCCGCGACGACGCGCGGCTGGTGTTCACGGCGCACAGCATCCCGGTGAGCATGGCCCGCACCGCCGGGCCCGAGGGCGGCCTGTACGAGGCGCAGCTGCGCCGCTCCGCCGAGCTGGTCAGCCGGGCGCTCGGCCGCACCGAGCCGTGGGACCTGGTGTGGCAGTCGCGCAGCGGCCCGCCGCAGGTGCCGTGGCTGGAGCCCGACGTGTGCGACCACCTGCGCAAGCTCGACGCCCCGGCCGTGGTGCTGGTGCCGATCGGGTTCGTCTCCGACCACATGGAGGTCGTCTACGACCTCGACACGGAGGCCCGGCAGGTGGCCGCCGAGCTGGGGTTGCCCATGGAGCGGGCGGCGACGGCCGGCACGCATCCCGCGTTCGTGCGGATGGTGCGCGAGCTCATGGACGAGCCCGAGCCGGTGCCGTGCCCGCTGACCTGCTGCCCGGCGCCGGTCCGCCCGGCCCCCGCCGGGCGCTAGGAGCGCCCGGCCCCGCCGCCCGTCAGGACGCGTAGGCGCGGGCGTACCCCTCGGCGACGCCCATGACCTTGTTCACGTAGCCCCAGGAGTGGTTGTAGAACCAGATCGCCTTGCGCAGCTTCTGGCCGCCCTTGCCGGCGCCGTTCGCGCACAGGTAGTTGGCCGCTCCCGGGACCGCATCGTAGGGGCTCCAGATGTCGGCCTTGCCGTCGCCGTCGCCGTCCACGCCGTACACCTTCCAGGTGGCGGGCATGAACTGCATCGGCCCGAGCGCCCCGGCGCTGGACGGCCCGTTGTTGCGGCCGTGCGAGCTCTCGACCTGGCCGATGGCCGCCAGCACCGTCCACGACAGGCCGGGGCAGCGGGTGGCCGACCGCTTGTACAGCTCCAGGTAGCTGGACGGGCGGCCGCCGGTGGCGGGGCCGGTCGTGGGCGCCCCGGCGGTGGGGGCGGTGGCGGGGGTGCGGACCTTCTTCCTCTTCTCCGGGACGAGGGAGACGACCTGCGAGCCGGCGCCGAGCAGCCTGCGCACGCTCGCCCGGCTGATCGCGCCCCTGCCGTGCAGCAGCACCGCGACGCCGCGGGCCATCCGCAGCTCCTGGCCGCGCTCGGTGCTCACCAGGCCGTCCACGCCGCGCAGGCCGAGCGTGGCCGACGCGGCGACGCGCAGCCGCGGCCCGCCGTCCACCTGGTACTCCGCGCCCAGGGTGAGGCCCAGCCGGCGGGTGGCGGCGGCGTCGGCGACCATCTCGCCGCGGCCGACGGCGCTCCAGACGCCCGGGTGCGCGGCGACGGCCTTCGGCGTCCACGACCGGAAGACGACGGGGTCCACGGCGAGCAGGTTGAGCGGCGTCCCGGACACCTGGACGGCGCCCGCGTCCACGACGGCGACCTTCTCCACGTGCTTGACCTTGGCCAGGGCGAGGCGGACGCGCTTGGGCACCTCGGCGCGGGCGATGGCGATCAGGCTGGGCGGCGTCACGGTCACGCCGGGGCCGCCGGTCGCCTGGCCGGTGTCGCTGCTGACGGGCGCGGTGGTGGGTACGAGCTGGTCGAGGCGTACCTGCTGCCGTTCGCCGAGGCGGGCCTGCCGGACGGGCTCGCGGGCCGCGACGTCGTGCGGGTCTCCGCCGAGCAGCACGGCCACTCCCCCGCCGAGCGCCGTCAGGACGGCGACGGTGGCCGCCACGAGGAGCGTGGAGCGGAGGGGAAGATCGGACACGCGGGACACGTTAGCCGAATCGGCGGGAAAATCCGGTGCCGAACGGACATCCGCCGTGCCAAGGTGGGCGGCGACGACAGGAGGGTATGAGGTGGTCGGGCCTTACCGGGGGTTGTTCGACGGGCCCGGCGTCAAGGGATTCGTGCTGGCCGGGTTCGTCGGCCGGATGCCGATGTCCATGCTCGGCATCGGCATCGTGCTGCTGGTCTCGGGCCTGACCGAGTCGTACGCCACGGCCGGCGCCGTGGCCGCCACCACGAACCTCTCCTTCGCGGTCGCCGCCCCGATGAGCGGGCGGCTCGTGGACCGCTTCGGCCAGACGCGCGTCATCGCCCCGTTCGCCTCGCTCAACGCGCTGGCGCTGGCCGCGCTCATGCTGAGCGCGGGTCTCCGCCTGCCCGAGTGGACGCTGTACGCCGCGGCGCTGCTGGTGGGGGCCACCTCGTTGTCGCTCGGCTCGATGGTGCGGGCCCGCTGGTCGGCCCTGCACGGCGGCTCGCCGCGGCTGCACACGGCGTTCGCGTTCGAGTCGGTGGTGGACGAGGTGATCTTCGTGACGGGTCCGGCGCTGGTCACGGTCCTCGCCACCGAGATCAACCCGTTCGCGGGGCTGGCGGTGGCGCTGGTGTGCATGCTCGGCGGGTCGCTGGCGCTGGCCGGGCAGCGCAGCACGCAGCCGCCGGTCCAGCCCGTCCGGGGCGGCGGCGGCACGCCCATCCTCATCCCCGGCGTCGCCCTGCTGGCCTGCGTCTACCTGGGGCTCGGCGCGGTGTTCGGCTCGGTGGACCTGATCACGGTGGCGTTCGCCGAGGAGCACGGCGTGAAGGGCGCGGCCGGGTTCCTGCTGGCGGCGTTCGCGGGCGGGTCGATGGTGTCGGGCCTGTGGTTCGGGTCGCGGCACTGGCGGATCTCGCTGCGCGGGCGGTTCCTGCGGGCGCTGGCGGTGTTCGTGGCGGGGCTGACGCCGCTGACGTTCATCGGCGCCCCGTGGGTCATGGCGGGCTTCCTCTTCCTGGCCGGGCTGGCGATCTCGCCGACGCTCATCACGGGCTTCTCGCTGACCGAGCGGCTGGTGCCGCCGTCCCTGCTCACGGAGGGGATGGCCTGGATCTCCACCTCCATCGGGTTCGGGGTGGCGCTCGGCGCGTGGGCGGGCGGCCGGCTCACCGAGTCGGTCGGCGCGTCGGACGCGTACCTCTTCGCTCTGGCCGCCGCGCTCTTCGCCGCGCTCGTGGGCGCGGCAGGTTCGGGTTTGCTGAGACTTCCCGAAGCGGCTTCACCGGCCGAGAGCTGATCCGATAACGTCGGGACATCCCTCGCAACACCCTTCACATTGGATACGTTTCGTTATGTCCCGACAAAAGAGCTCACTCCTGGCCATCGCGGTTGTCACGCTCGCGCTGACACCGGTGCCCGCGCTGGCCCAGACCCCGACCCCCACGCCGGCCCCCAAGCCGGCGGTGGCCGCCAAGAAGCCGGCCGCCAAGAAGACGCCGGTGGACTGCGAGCAGGTCAAGTGCCTCGCGCTGACCTTCGACGACGGTCCCGGCAAGTACGCGGGCAAGCTCCTCGACACGCTCAAGAAGTACGACGCCAAGGCGACGTTCTTCCTGGAGGGCCAGTACGTCAAGGCCCGCCCGGCCTTCGTCAAGCGCATGGTCCAGGAGGGCCACGACGTCGGCAACCACAGCTACACGCATCCTGACTTCACCAAGCTCGAACCGGCGGCCATCCGGTCCGAGATCCAGAAGACCCAGGACGCCGTGAAGAAGGCGGCGGGCGTCGAGCCCAAGCTGCTGCGCCCGCCGTACGGGCTGGCCGACATCCAGGTCTCCGAGGTCGCCGCCGAGTTCGACATGCCGATCATCCTCTGGACGGCCGGCTCCCGCGACTGGGACACCAAGAACGTCGGCGCCATCGAGAAGCAGACGCTCGCGGTGGCCCAGCAGGACGGCATCATCCTCATGCACGACTGGGTGAAGCAGACCGTGGACGCCATGCCGTCGCTCATCAAGACGCTGCAGGGCAAGGGCTACCACCTGGTCACGGTGTCCGACATCGTGAAGCGGCAGAATCTCCAGCCCGGTGACGCCTTCCCGCTTCCGGAGGGCTGGGAAAACTGAGTATCGTTCACGTTTGACGGAACGAGCCTCGGAGGGGCGTCCATGGTCTTCACGAACTGGGCACGCAACCAGTCGGTCACCCCTCACGAGGTGCGCACGCCCGCCTCGGCGGACGAGGTCGCGCGCGCGGTGCGCGACGCCGCCGCGGCCGGGCGGCGCGTCCGCATGGTCGGAACGGGCCACTCCTTCACCGGGGTGGCCCTCACCGACGGCCTCCTGCTGCGGCCCACGGCGCTCACCGGCGTGCGCTCCTTCGACGGCGACCGGGTCACCGTGCTCGCCGGCACGCCGCTCAAGCTCCTCAACGAGCTGCTGCACGAGCGCGGCCTGGCCCTGGCCAACATGGGCGACATCACCGAGCAGACCGTCGCCGGCGCCATCCAGACCGGCACCCACGGCACGGGCCGCGACAGCGGGGGGCTCGCCGACCAGGTCACCGAGCTGGAGCTGGTGCTCGCCGACGGCTCCCTGGCCACGGCCGTCCCCGGCGACGACCTGTTCGACGCCGCCCGGGTCGGGCTCGGGGCGCTCGGCGTGCTGACCGCCGTGACGTTCCGGGTGGAGCCCGCGTTCCTGCTGCGCAACCGGCGCCGTCGGGCCACCCTGACCGGCATCCTCGGCACGCTCGACCAGATCACCGCCGGCAACGAGCACCTCGACTTCTTCTGGCTGCCGCACACCGACACCTGCCTGGTCAAGACCAACAACCGCGACCCGGGCCCGGCCAGCCCTCCTGGCGCGTTCAAGCACTGGCTGGACAACGTCTTCCTGGAGAACACCCTGTTCGGCGCCGCCTGCGCCACCGGCGCCCGCTTCCCCGGGCTGATCCCGCGCATCAACGCCGTCAGCGCGGCGGCGCTCGGCGACTCCGAGGCGGTCGACGCCTCCTACCGGGTCTTCACCTCACGGCGCGACGTGCGGTTCCTGGAGATGGAGTACGCCGTGCCGCGCGAGCACCTCGCCCAGGCCCTGCGCGAGACGCGCGACCTGGTCGACCGGATGGACTGGAAGATCACCTTCCCGGTGGAGGTGCGGGTGTCGCCGCCGAGCGACGCGTGGCTGTCCACCGCGTACGGGCGGGCGACGGGCTACATCGCCTGCCACATGTACCGGCCGACCCCGCACCCGGCGTACTTCGAGGGCGTCGAGGAGATCATGGTCCGGCTGGGCGGGCGGCCGCACTGGGGCAAGCTGCACACGCGGGACGCCGCGTACCTGAAGGGCGTCTATCCGCGCTTCGCGGACTTCGTGGCGCTGCGCGACCGGCTCGACCCGGACCGGCTGTTCGCCAACGACTACCTGGACCAGGTCCTCGGCCCCTGACCCTCACTGCGGGATGACCTCGTCGGTGTCGGGCCGCGGCTCCTCCTGCCCCACGTCCGGCTCGGTGGGCTCCTCCGGCGGCGCGCTCGTGGCGGACTCGGTCGGCCGGGCCGGGCCGCTCTGGGTGCGCGTGGCCGTCGGGCCGGTCGGGGCAGAGGTGGGTGTGGTCGTGGCGGTGCTCGTGGCCCGGGTGCGGGACGGCGTCGGCGTGGGGCTCGGGGTGGGCGTTCCCGGCTCGGCGGTGCTCTCGGCCCGGGTGGGCGCGGGCGCGGTGGCCCGTGGGGCGGGGTCGTGGTCGGTCTTGTCCCGGCGTACCGGCGCGACCTTCCGCTCGGCGGCGGGCACCTGGCCGGTGAGCTGCTCGTGGACGGTCGTGTGGGCGAGGCCCTGGTAGGCGAGGATGCTGCCCATGCTCACCCCGAACACCACGCCCGCGGCGGCGGCCACCTTTCCCCAGGCCGGCACGCGCCGCAGAGAGGCACGAGTGGGGGCGGGGGTGGGGGTGACGGTGCCGCCGGGCTGCGCGGGAAGGACCGCGGTCTCGGGGGCGGCCTGCGCGGGGAGCAGCGCGGTCTCGGCGGCGGGTCGCGCGGGGAGGGGCGCGGTCTCGGCGGCGACCTGGGCGGGAAGGACCGCGGTCTCGCCGGCGGCCTGCGCGGGAAGGGGCGCGGTCGCCTCGGTGGCGGACGGGGGCGCCGCGGAGGAACGCGTGGCGGACGGGGGCGCCGCGGAGGAACGCGTGGCGGACGGGAGCGCCGCGAAGGAACGCGTGGCGGAGGACGGCGTGGCGGAGGCGGTGACGGGCGGCATCACCACGGTCGCGTCATTCGCCCCGGCTTCGGCGGCCGTCGCCTGAACGGCGGCGACCTGAACAGCGGTGGCCTGAACAGCGGTGGCCTGAACGGCTGTGGCGAGCGCTCCTTGCCGGGCGTCCTGCCGCTCCTCGTCCTCCCACTCCTGGCGGCGCCGGACGATCGACGTGCGCCGGATGACCTGGTCGCCGGTCTGCTTGAGGTAGTGCGTGTAGACGGCGGTGCCGACCGTGCTGGCCACGCTGACCACGGCGGCGCCTATCACCGTTCCCGCGACCCCCAGGTAGGACGCCGCCACCGCGGCCGTCACGGACGCGAGGGCGCTTCCCCCGATCTGCGGCACGCTCAGCTCGAACTTCCGCTGCTCGCCGCCCATGCCTCGGATCAGTCCTCTCTCTCGTCATGCGTTAGGTAAAGAGCTTCCTGTGAATAGACGCGAGCGCGTGTCCTGTTGTTCCTGTGACGTGGGTGACAGGCACCCTCAGGGCTCGTGCCCCGACGATCCGGCCCGCGCTTCGAGCGCGTCGACCCGCGTGTCCCCCTGACGTGCACGCGTGGCTCCCTCTTCCGTGTTCGGCCCGTCTCGTGTGTCCGGCACGTGATCCGCGTCAGATCCGCCTTCCGGGTGAGGTCGGCGTTCCGTGTCCGGTTCGTGTACGTCGCCGCGGCCGTGGCGACGGCCGCCGCCACGGTGGCGTCCCCCGCGATGACGCCCGCCTCGGGAGTGGCCGGCCGCCCCGTCCCGGTCGAGAACGCCCGCCCGTACATCGTGACGGCGCGGGACCGGGCCGCCGCGCGTGACCTCGTCGGCGAGGTGCGCTGGCGGGTGCGGCGGTACTACACGGCGGCGCTGCCGGGGTTCGCGACGTGGCTGACCGCCGCCGAGGTCAGTGAGCTGCGCGCCGACTCGCGTGTACGGGCCGTCGAGCCGGACGTGCCGACCTGGCCGCTTCCGGAACGGGAGGCCACGCCGGGGAATGCCTCCGGGGACGGCGGCGGAGTGACGGTGTACCTGGTGGACAGCGGTGTGGAGGTGAACCGGGAGGAGTTCGGGGACCGGGCCTGGCACGCGTTCGACGCCACGGGCGGCACCGGGGACGACTGCACCGGCCATGGCACGCGCGCGGCGCGCCTGGTCGCCGGGCGGGAGCACGGGGTGGCGCCGCGGGCCGGGATCGCCTCGGTGCGGGTGCTGGGCTGCGGCCCGACCGGCAGCCTCTCGGACACGATCGCCGGGCTCGACTGGGTGCGCAGGCACGCCCGCGAACCCGCCGTCGCCGTGCTCGGGGTCACCAGCACACCCCCGCACCCGCGCACCACGGGCTCGACGTCACCCGCCACGGGACCGGCGACGCCCGCCACGAACTCGACGTCGCCCGCCACGGGATCGGCGACGCTCGACACGGCCGTGCGGCGGCTCGCCCGCTCCGGCGTCCCCGTCGCGACGAGCCCCGAGGAGGCCGCCGCCGCCATCCGGAACCTGCGCCCCCACGACCGGGCCACCCGCTCCGGCGACCTCCCTGATCCGGGGCTCCATCCCTCCACCTGGCCGTCCAGTTCCGCCTCTTGGCCGAAGTGGACGGCGGGAACGGCCGCCATTCGCCAGAATCCGTCGAGGACTCTCCGGACCGGCGGGCTCTGAAAAGGATGGAAACGACAAATGTGACCGGCGTCACATCGTCCCGGGGCTATCCCAGGAAGGCGATGTTCGGACATGCCGGGTACGGTGCTGGCAGGCAACCGGCACACGCGAGAGACTCAAGGGTCCGGGGGAAGAATGAGCACGCTGACGAAGGGACTCGCATGCAGGAGCTCCGACTCGTCGCGGTAAGTGAGGACGGCACCTATCTCGTGCTGGCGACTGCCGGGCGAGGCACCCGCTTCACACTTCCCGTGGACGACCGGCTCCGTGCTGCCGTCCGCGGCAACTTCTCCCGTCTCGGCCAGTACGAGATCGAAGTGGAGAGTCCGTTGCGCCCCAAGGAGATCCAGGCGCGCATCCGCGCGGGAGAGACCGCGGAGGAGATCGCCGCGACCGCCGGCATCCCGGTCGAACGCGTCCGCTGGTTCGAGGGACCGGTGCTCCAGGAGCGCGAGTACGTCGCCCAGCAGGCGCAGCGCGTCGCCGTCCGCATGCCAGGCGAGTCCTCGTCCGGCCCCACGCTCGGCGAGCTGGTCGCCGAGCGGCTCACCCGCCGTGGCGTGCCCACCGACGAGATCGACTGGGACTCCGCCAAGCGCGACGACGGCCTCTGGCGCGTCAAGCTCGGCTACGTGTGGAACGGTCACACGCGGCACGCCGAATGGCTCTTCGACCCGCGCCGCCGCCACGTGACCCCCCACGACGACGAGGCGCTGCGGCTGTCGTCGGCCGACTTCGACCCGAGCCCTCCGGTGGAGGACACCACGGTCACGCCGTTCGCGCCGCGGGTGGCCAAGCTGCAGCCGGTCCCGCCGCTGGCCTCCTCCGACCCGGTGCCGTTCCCCTCGGTGGCGCGGCGCGACTCGGAGGCCGAGGAGCCCGCGGTGGGCTTCCCCTCGCCTTCGCGCGGCACGGAGGGCATCTACGGGCGCCCGCCGGGCGAGTTCGGCTTCGACCGTCCCCCGGCCTCGTCCCCCGGCGCGTCCGCCTCGGGCGCCGCCGGCTCCGGGGATCAGGCGGGCGCGGAAGCTCCGGGCGCGGGCGACCGCGGGGACGCGCAGTCCCGTCCCGGCGACTCTTCGCGCCGTGGCGGCGCTCCGGCGTGGCTGCCTGACTTCGGCGCCGGCCGTACGAGCGACCGCGGCACGGGGCACGAGGCGGAGGCGTACTACGCGCCCGCCACGCACCCGTCCCAGCAGCGTCCCGCGGACACGTCCCAGCAACGTCCCGCCGACGCGTTCCCCGGAACGCCGTCCGGCCAGACGCCCAGCCAGCCGACCCCGGCGTTCCTGCCGGTCACGCCGCCGCCGTCCGACACGGGCCGGGCGCCCGAGTCCCCGTCGGAGGCCGTTCCCGGGCAGACCTCATCCACTGGCGCCGTTCCCGGACAGACCTCACCCGCTGAGACCGTCCCCGGACAGACCTCGCCCGCTGAGGCCGTTCCGGGGCAGACCTCGCCTGAGGCGGTCACGGAGCAGGCTCCCACGGGGACCGACGTTCCGACCTCGCCTGAGACCGCTGCCCCGACTTCGTCCGAGACCGCAGTCCCGGCCGCCGCCTCGACCGGAACGGAGGCGCCTTCGGAGGCGGCGCCTGCCGCCGCCGAGACGTCACCGGCCACGGCGCCCTCCGAGGGCACTGCTCCCTCCGAGGGCACGGCGCGTGATGCTCAGCCGGACGAGACCCCGCGACCGGAGGCCGCCCTCCCTGCTGCGGCCACGCAGCCTGAGGACGCCCAGCCTGCCGCGGACACCCAGCCCGAAGCCGCTCTGCCCGCTGAGGGCACGCAGCCTGAAGTAGCCCCGAGCACCGGGGAAGAGGCCGCGCCCGCAACCGCAGTCGAGACGGCCGCCGATGCCGCGCCGCAGCCCGTCGAGACAGCTTCGACCGAGCCCACCGGTGAGACCGCCGCGTCCACGACCACGTCGCCCGCGGAGCCCACCGGCGCACCGGTCGCGGCGACGCCCGACGCGCCCGCCACCGAGCCCAGCACCGAGCCCAGCACCGAGCCGTCCGGCACCGAGACGCCGACCGACGAGGCGGTGACCGACGACACCGCGCAGTCGAGCGCGCCCTCCACCACGGCCGCCGAGCCCGGCAGCACACCAGCCGCCGACACGCCCGACGCGCCCGCCACCGGGCCCAGCACCGAGACACCCGCAGCCCAGGCGCCGGCGGACGACACCACGGAGTCCGCCGCACCCGCCACCACAACCGCTGAGGAGACCCAGGCCGCCTCCGCACCTGCTGAGGCACCCCCGGCGACCCCGGCCGCCGAAGCGCCTCCGGCCACTGAGGTGTCTGCGGAGACCCCGACCGCCGAGCCCGGCAGCACACCAGCCGCCGACACGCCCGACGCGCCTGTCGCCGAGACCACCGCCGAGCCGTCCGGCACCGGGACGCCCGCCGCCACGACCGGCGAGGCGACGCCGGCGGCCTCGGAGGAGTCGAAGCCGCCCGTACCCAAGCCGAAGCCGGCGCCCACCCCACAGCCATCCCCCCAGAAGGAGGAGACGGCTCAGGTGAACGACGCCGCCGACGAGGACACGCCCACCGGCACTGCGGACAAGGACGCGGTGGACAAGGCCGCTGCGGCCAAGGAAGCGGTGCACAAGGAAGCGGTGGACAAGGACACGGCCGCCAAGGACGACGAGCCCAAGGCAGCCGGCCCCAAGGACGAGCCCAAGCCCGACCCCCGCAACGACCGGGGCAAGCGAGGCAAGGACGGATCCCCCGTTCCGGTGCCCTCGCCGCCGCCCGCGCCGGCGGCCCGGCAGGCGCGCAAGGGTTCGAGGGGGCGCCGCGCCTCGGTGCCCACGTGGGACGAGATCATGTTCGGCGCCCGGCGCCAGGACTGACGGAGAACCAGGCCTGACGGATCGGGCGGCATCCTGGGCGACGCCTGTGCAACGGCGTCCCCAGGGCCGCCACCCTGGCCCGTGCCGTCAGGAGGCCGGAGCGCCGCCCCCGCCCGCCCTCTGGTCGTCGGACGCGCGAGGCCGCCCCTCGCCGTCTCCATCGACCGTTCCTCCCGGCGCGTCACCCGCCCCGGCAGGCGGCCTCGCCTCAGAACCCGCCGCCGCGGAGGACCCCTCCTCAGCGCCCGCCCCCGGCGCTCGCACGGACGACCGATCCTCAGCACCCGCCCCCGGCAGGAACGGCGCAACCCAGTCCGGCGTCACCTCGACCGGCAGCCCCACCACCTGGGCCCGGGACACGTCCACGGCCTCGTAGCCGCCCTTCCCCGCGCCGACCCCGGCGATCAGCGTGAACACCCCGGCCCGCCGCTGGAACCACGTCTGCCTGACGCGCCAGCCCACCACCGCGCGGCGTTCCACCACGGCCTGCGAGCGCCGCAGCGAGCCCGAGCGGACCGCCAGCCGCACCCCGTCGTACCCGTGGCCCAGCGAGCGGTAGCGGTCGAGCCCCAGCGGCACGCCCAGGACCGCCAGCAGCAGCGCCGGCACGGCGAGGAACCACCACAGCGACGACCCCGTCACCGCCTCCCCCAGCACCGCCAGCACCGCCAGCGCCGCCCACGGGAAGACCGCGCGGAACAGGCGCCGGTTGCGGGCGATGGGCGGATGGGGGCGCAGCTCGGCCCGGTAGGGTCCGACGGCGTCGGCCGTGACCTGGAAGGCGACCGGCCGCGGCACGTCCGGCAGGAGCTGGCCGCGGGTGGAGGAGTCGCCGAGCCCGGTCACGATCGCCCAGACGCGTACGACCCCGGCCCAGCGCTCCGCGAAGCCTTCGACGATCTCGTACCCGCGCACCCGCCTGGACTCCAGCGACACGTTGCGCCGGTTGATCAGCCCCCGCTCGGCCACGAGGTAGCCGTCGCGCTCCATGAGCCGGAAGTCCCAGTTGAACACCGCGTACATGAGGCCGCCCGCGAACGGCATCGCCAGCACGAGCAGCACGGCCACCCCGAGCAGCAGGTACGGGTGGTGCCACAGCCATTCGCCGGCCGTCCAGGCGGCGTCGCGGCCGAAGCCCAGGTCGTTCCCCCACTGGAACGCCAGCCCGACGGCGCCGCCGGCCAGCGCGAACGGGGTCAGCAGGTACGTGCCGGACAGCGGGCCGTACAGCAGCCACACCCGCGGCACCTCGATGATCGTGCGGCCGGAGCGGCGCGCGGCCGATGCCTCGCCGGCGAGCGGCCCGGCGGGGGCGGGGACGCCGGCGGCGGCGGGGCGGGCCCGGCGCAGCAGGACGGCCTTCAGCCGCTCGGCCTCCCCCTGCGTGACGCCGTCGAGCCTGCCCTCCTCGTCGCCGCCGCTCGCCCCCGTGTCGATCTTGAGGACGGCCAGGCCGAGGACCCGGTGCAGGGGCGGGGTGGAGACGTCGACGCCGCGGATGCGTTCGAGCGGAATGGTGCGCACGGAGCGGCTGACGAGCGAGCGTCTGATCTCCAGCCGGTCGCCCAGCACCTCGTACGTGAGCGTGGCCCACCTGACCACGGCGAACGCGACGGTGCCGGCGAGACCGACGGCGGCCCAGACGTACGAGCGGCCGGAGAAGCCGCCCACGAACAGCACGCCGACCAGCGGCAGCAACAGGGACGGCAGCATCCGCACGGGGTCGATGAGCAGCACCTTGGGACTGAGCCGCAACGGCGCGACCGACTCACGCCCCACCGGCGGCACCGGGCCCGGAGGCATCCCACCCGGGGGCATGCCACCCGGCGGCACACCACGCGGGGGCATCCCACCCGGCGGCATCCCGCCCTGAGGCGGGCCCCCCGGCGGCGGGCCCATCGGCGGCGGCCCCATCGGTGCGGGGTCCTGGGGCGGCTGCGCGGGATGGGTCATGTGGCGTCGTCCCTGAGCTGCTCGGCGCGGTGCGCCAGCCGCTCGGCCAGCCCCGCCGCCACCGCGTAGTCGAGCCCCTTGATGGTGGACGAGCCCGCGTGCGAGGCGGTGCGGATCTCCAGTGTCGCCAGCCCGAGCGCCCGCTCCAGCCAGCCCTGGGCCTTGTCGACCGTCTGGATGCGGCTCACCGGCACGAACACCCACTCCCTGGTCAGGAACCCGGTCCGCGCGTACACGACGTCCCCGGACAGCTCCCAGCGGTGCACGGCGTACCGGACGAACGGCTCGGCCAGCAGGAACGGCGTCGTCAGCACGCCCACGGCGACCGGCAGCAGCCAGGGCCGGGCCGCGAACCAGTCGGGCACCCACGGCCACCCGCTCCCCCCGACCCACCTTCCGGCCAGGAACGAGCCGCCGACCAGCAGCACGAAGGCGACCAGCGCCTCCATCAGCCAGAGCCGGACGGCCTTGGGCGAGACGCGGTGCGCCGGATCCCGTAGCGGGCCAGTTGCGGTCACGCAAACCAGCTTAAGCCGCGCCCGCCCCCGGGCGATCTCTCCCGGATCCCCGCCGGCCGCATCCTCCGCCGGGAATCCGGCGCCGCGCGGGCGGCCGGACGGTGACGACCGGCCTCGCCTGCGAATACACGGTCTCGATGTCGGGTTTCTGGCCCCTTTGGGTCTCTTTACCATTCACCGACCTTCGCGAAACGGTCGGCGCACGCCTCATGGCCGCGTAGCATCATGCGACATGGGGCTGTGTAACACGACTGGACGCATGGGACCCATCGTTGTCACTGTGACAGCGGTGGCGGCCATGCTGGCCTTGTCGGGATGCGGCGCCAGTTTCCTGGTGGGCAGATCGGAGGCCAAGGAGATCGCGCAGATCAACGTCTCCAGCCCCGAGCTGCGCGAAGGCGAGCCGCTGCCGCGCGAGTACTCGTGCGAGGGCACCCAGGGCAGCCCGCCGCTGCGCTGGTCCAGCGAGCCGCTCCCCCAGGCGAAGTCGATCGCGATCGTGGTCGACTCCCACACGCAGTCCGAGTCGGGCGTGCAGTGGGTGCTGTACAACATCCCCGCGACCACCACCGAGCTCGGCCCCGGAGCGGCGGAGAACCCTCCGGACGGCTCCAGCCAGGCCCGGGTGACCAGCGGGAAGGTCGGCTACCAGCCTCCGTGCGCGCGAGGCGTGAGCTACCGCTTCACGGTCTACACGCTGTCGGCGAAGGTGCAGGCGAAGGAGGGCGCTCCCCTCCCCGAGATCCTGCGGGAGATCGCCGACAAGACCATCGCCCGAGGTCGACTGACGGCGGTGAACATCGAGTGAGGTTCCAAACACCCGGTGTAGTAATCGTTACCAATTCTTCGCTTAGGGTGTGACAACGCTCGCAGTGGTCCGACACAATCAGATCCAATTGTCAGGCGCTGGTGATCAATGGGGGCAGGTCGCGTCGATGGCCGCGCGACCTCACCGGCGCCACAGGGAGGCCATGGCATTGAGGGTGGTGCAATGATCGCGGTCGTAGTCAGCTTGGTCGCTGTCGTGCTCCTCGTGATCGCTGTCGTGGCACTGGGCATGCGTTCGATGAGCCGGCGGGAGAGCTCGCTTCCTCCGGAGCGGCTGAAGCAGATGATCGAGAAGGAAGAGCAGACCCACGCTCGGTCCACGGACGAGTTCGCCGCCCACGAGCCCCGCATGGCCAACTTCAGCCCGGACTTCAGCCCCATCGACGAGGTCAAGCCCAAACCGGTGCGCACCGGTCAGCGTGGCAAGCGCGGCGTCGACGAGTGGGGCAACCCGACGAACGACGAGGACGACGAGGAGTTCTGGGCCACCATCCGCAGCGACGCCACCGAGGGCGGCTTCGGCGCCGGTGGCACCGTCGCGGCCCGCAAGGGCGCCGCCCGCCCCGTCGAGCGTGACGAGCGCGAGCCCGCCGCCCCCCGCCCCGCCGAGCGCGAGCCCGAGCGGCCCGCGGCGGCCCGTCCCGCCGGGCGTGAGCGCACCGGTGAGCGCAAGCGTCCCGCCCGCCGCGAGGCCGCCGCCGTCGATCCCGACGCCACCACCGTCCAGGCGGCGCTGCCGCAGCGGACGCAGCGGCCGCGCCGCGAGCCCGCCGCTCCCGTCCCCGCTCCCACGGCCGGCCTCGCCGACCTGGTCGAGCCCGTGCAGCCCCGTCCCGTCCCGTCGGCGTCCGACCTGGCCGACCAGCGCACGGTGACGTTCGCGGCCCCGCCCGCCGACGTGATGAGCATCCTCGGCGCCGGCGCCAAGCCGGTGCCCGCCAACCGCCCCGACCCGCTGCCCTCCGGCTCCCTGTCCAGCAACGGGGCGCCGGCCACCAGCGGCTCCTTCCCGGCCGTGGGCGCCCCCGGCTCCCTGTCCAGCAACGGCGTCGCCACCGGCCCGCTGCCCACCACCGGCCCGGTGACCGGCTCGTTCGCCGCCGCGGGCGGCGCGTTCAGCCCGGCGAGCAGCGGCTCCTTCCCCGCCACGCCGGTCGCCCCCATCCACGGGGCGCCGACGAGCGACCCGTTCCCGGCGGCCAACAACGCGGCCGACGCCCTCGACGCCGGCTGGAACTCTCCCGCCGCGCCGACCGCGTCCGGCTCCTGGCCGTCGCACGACATCCTCGACGACTCCCCGGCTCCGGCTCCGGCCGCCGCCTCCGGTCCTTCCGGGTCGTGGCCGGGCTTCCAGCCGCAGCAGCCGTCCGGCTCCTACCCGGCCTCGTACGAGGTGCGGGCCGGCTGGGCCGTGGCTGACGACAGCGACCCGCTGACCGGCCCCTCCCCGGCGACGGGCGTGCCCACCGCTCCGGCGCGCGCGGTCTCGCCCCACGACGACGTGCTGTCGGCGCCGCCCGTGCCGCAGTCCATCGCGTACGAGACGGGTGACTTCACCAGCGCGGCCGGCCAGCCCGGCGGCCCCGGCTGGCCCGAGTCGCCGTCCACCGGCGGCACGGGCGGCTGGCCCACCTACAACGAGATGTACGGCAAGTCCGAGGCCCCGCGTCCGGGCCAGAACGGCGGCGGCCGCGGCCGTCGCCGGGCCACCCCCGAGCCGGACTTCCCCGACTACTACCGCTGATCCCGCCGCGGGGCCGTCCCGTTCACGGCCCCGCGAGAGTGACGGCGGCCGGCGTCGCAGCCAGGCGCGCCGCCGCGCCAGCCCTGGATTGCGTAAAACCCGGTGACGACCCTGAAGCCCCGCCCCGGCGGGGCACTAGGGTTTGCGGCATGACCGGCGACACTCACAGTAACGGGCTGAGGACTCTCAGGTACGATGTGCCTGCCTCGCTCGTGGTCTTCCTCGTCGCGGTGCCCCTCTCCCTGGGCATCGCGATGGCCTCGGGTGCCCCCCTCGCCGCAGGACTCATAGCCGCCGTCGTGGGCGGTGTCGTGGCCGGAGCGCTCGGCGGCTCCGTCGTCCAGGTGAGCGGGCCCGCCGCCGGCCTCTCGCTGGTGGTGGCGGACCTCGTCCAGACGTACGGCTGGCGGGCGACCTGCATGATCACGCTGCTGGCCGGGGCGGTCCAGCTCGTGCTGGGCCTGCTGCGGGCGGCCCGGGCGGCGCTGGCCGTCTCCCCCGCCGTGATCCACGGCATGCTGGCGGGCGTCGGCGTGGTGATCGCGCTGTCCCAGCTGCACATCGTGCTCGGCGGCAGCCCCCAGCGCTCGGCCCTGGCCAACCTCATGGAGCTGCCGGCCCAGGTGGCCGCGATGCACGGCCACACCGTGGCGGTCGGGCTGCTCACGATCGCGGTCCTCGCGCTGTGGACGCGGCTGCCGAAGCAGATCAAGGTGGTGCCCGCGCCGCTCGCGGCGCTGCTCGTGGCCGCGCTCGTCGCGTGGGCGTTCCAGTGGGACGTCACCCGGGTCGACCTGTCGGGCAGCTTCGGCACGTGGGCGTTCCCGGTGCTGCCGCAGGGCGACTGGCACGAGATCGTGGCGGCCGTGCTGCTGGTGGCGCTGCTCGCGGGAGTCGAGTCGCTGCTGTGCTCGGTGGCGGTCGACGGCATGCACGCCGGGCCGCGCGCCGACCTCGACCAGGAGCTGACCGGCCAGGGCGCGGCCAACATGGTCTCCGGCGCGCTCGGCGGCCTGCCGGTGGCCGGGGTGATCGTGCGCAGCACCGCGAACGTCCAGGCGGGCGCCCGCAGCCGCACGTCGACGGTGCTGCACGGGGTGTGGGTGCTGATGTTCGCGCTGGGGTTCGGCTGGACGATCCAGCTCATCCCCATGGAGGCGCTGGCGGCGCTGCTGGTGTTCATCGGCGTGCAGATGGTCAACCTCGGCCACGTCCGCAAAGTCCACGGCCACGGCGAGGTGCCGGTCTACGTCGCGACCATGCTCGCGGTCGTCGTGCTCGGCCTGGCCGAGGGCGTGGTGGCGGGCCTGGCGCTGGCCGCCGTGATGGCGCTGCGGCGGCTGACGTGGGTGACGGTCAAGACGCACGAGCCGGTGGACGGTGGCCGGTGGCACGTGTCGATCAGCGGGTCGCTGACGTTCCTGGGGGTGCCGCGGCTGACCCACGAGCTGCGCGCCATCCCGCCGCGCTCGGCCGTGGACCTCGACCTCAACATCGATTTCATGGACAACGCCGCCTTCGAGGCCATCCACTCCTGGCGGCTCAACCACGAGCGGTCCGGTGGCACGGTGGACATCGACGAGTTGCACGACGAGTGGTACGCGCTGGCCGCGAGCGGCGCCCGTACCTATCAGGCCAAGAAGCCGCCCCGGGCGCCCGACCGGTGGTGGCTGCCGTGGGCGCACCGGCACCACCGGCCCGTCCGGCCCTCGGCCGAGCCGTCGTCGGAGCCGCCGGTGGGGCCGCCCGACCGGCCCGAGTGCCGGCTGACGGCGGGCGCCCGGGAGTTCCACCGGCGTACGGCGCCCTTGGTGCGGCCCATCCTCACCGAGCTGGCCCACAAGCAGCAGCCGTCGCACCTGTTCATCACGTGCGCCGACTCCCGGGTGGTGCCGAGCCTGATCACGGCGAGCGGGCCGGGCGACCTGTTCACGGTCCGCAACATCGGCAACCTGGTGCCCCGCCGGGGCGCCGAGCCGCACGACGACTCGGTGGTGGCGGCCATCGAGTACGCCACGCAGGTGCTGGGCGTCCACACGATCACCGTGTGCGGGCACTCGGGCTGCGGGGCCATGGCCGGGCTGCTGAGCGGCGGGGTGAAGGCCGGCAGCCTGCCGGGGATGCGGCGCTGGCTGCGGCACGGACACCACAGCCTGGCCAGGTTCATCGAGAGCGCCGACGGGCCGCTCGACTCGCGGGCGCTCGACCAGCTCTGCCGGATCAACGTGCAGCAGCAGCTCGAGAACCTCCGCACCCACCGCAAGGTGGACGAGCAGGTACGGGCGGGGCGGCTGGAGCTGGTCGGGCTGTACTTCGACATCGGCTCGGCCCGGGTCCAGATGCTCCCGCCGCTGCCGTCCACGGTGTCGGTGAAGATCTGACCCGTCACCTGGCGTGGCGCCGGTGCTCACCGCTCTCGGCGACCGGGAGAGTCTCGCCGACCGGGAGGGTCTCGGCGGCCGGGAGGGTCTCGGCGGCCGGGAGGGGTGGGGGCGGCTCCTGCGCCCCTCGCCGCGCATAGAGGGCGGCCCAGGCGTCGTCGCCCATGCGCAGGACCTTGACCCCGAGCGTGCCGAGCCCGGCGACGGGGATGGCCCAGAGCACGACCGTGAGCGGGCCGTAGTCGACCGCGAACCCGCCTCCGTAGCCGACGACGACCGTCACGGGCACCCACCAGCCGGAGAACCCGGACCGCCACACGGCGACGGTCAGCAGCGGCAGGCCGATGAGGCCGAGCGGCACCCACGGCATCTGGAACCCGATGATCACACCCGGGAGGTCGAGCATCTCGTCGAGGATCTTCTGCGCCTGCTCCGGCGGGTGGTGCCGGCCGAGCCACCACTCGACGGGGTCCATCATCAGCAGGGCCGACAGGTTGAGGTAGCCGATGACCGTCATGGCGCCGGCGACGTGCCCGAGCCGGGTCGCCCGCTGCCTGGTGAGGTGGACGAGGCCGATGGCGGCCACGCCCATGAGCATCCAGCTCCAGTGGTAGAGGGCGGACTCGGTCTGGGCGAGGGCGGGGTTGGAGCCGTAGCTGACCGCCTCACGGTCGTCGCCCCAGGTGCCGGGGTCGACGATGACCGCCACCGCCTGGAGCAGGGGGGCGGCGATGAGCAGGGTGCCCGCCGCGAGGCGGCGGAAGGTGACGTGGTCGTTCAACACGCCGCCGACGGTAGGCGGCGAGGGCCTGCCGCGTCGTCCACCGGCCGAGTGACGACCCCTCAGCCTGGCGACGGAGCCGACGGCGCTCACGACGGGATTCGCCTCCGCACCCGGTGCCCCGGCAGGACCGCCCCTCTACCCGAGCCTCCCTCCCGCCCCATCTACCCGAGCCCCCACCTACCCAGGGCCCCCACCTGCCCGGAGCCGCCCCCTACGCCGGAGCCCCCCGGCCCCGGAGCCGCCGCCCTCGCGAAACCGTCGCCATCAGAGGCGACACCTTCGGCAGGGGCGGCGAGCCTCCACCAGGGCAGCAACCTCCGTCAGGGGGGCGGCCTCGCCCTGGGGGCGGCTTCGCCCAGGGGGCGGCGGCTTCGCCGAGGGGGCGGCGGCTTCGGCCGGGGCAAGGGGGCGGTGCGTCCGCGGACCGGTCAGCGGTGCAGCTCCCGGAACAACGTGATCCACTGATCCGGATGGACGAAGGCGACGACCGTGTCAGGAGCGATGCCCGCGACACGGAAGGCCCGAGAGACATGTCGGTAATGCCGCTCAAGCGAGGCGCGCAACGACCCACCGACCCCGGTGAAGCCCAGCTCCACCAGATCCCGATAGGCCGCCTCATCCCCGACCAGCGGGTCCGGCCGCCGCTCGATGCGCAGGATGGCCGAGTCGACGGAGGGCACCGGCCGGAAGCTGGTCCGTTCGACGTGACCGAGCAGCTCCCAGGTGAACCACGGCCAGCTGAGCACCGTGACCAGGCTCCAGCGGCCGTAGTCGCCCGAGCGCTTGCGCGCGTACTCGAGCTGGGTGAGGAGGGTCGCGGAGGTGAGGTGCTCGGCCGTCAGGCACCAGTCCACGATCTTCGAGGTGATCGAGTACGGGATGTTGCCGACGACCGCGAACGGCTCCTCCGGCGGCCGGGCCGCGGTGAAGTCGCCCTTCACGATCTCGATGCCCGCGATGTCCCGGGTTCTGGCCCGCAGCTTGGCCGCGAGCAGCGGGTCGAGCTCGTAGCCGACGACGCGGGCGCCGGCCGAGGCCAGCGCCATGGTCAGGACGCCCTCGCCGGAGCCGGGTTCGAGGATGAGCCCGGCCGGCTCGGCCGCCTTGACGATCTGCTCGAGAGCATGCCGATCGACCAGGAAGTTCTGGGAGAGCTCGCGTCGCGCCCGATCTCTGGGCGTGCGACCGCCGCCCTTCTTCTGGGCGGTCTTCTTCTGGGTGTGGGAATAGTCGCCGAAGGCGAAAGACTGCGCCACAGCAGTTGCCCTTCTGGGTCTTCGAGAGAAAAGGGATCTCGAAGGGCCCCGGGCACGCCGGAGGCGATGAGGAAATCGCTCCTAGCGGGCCTGGGCCCGGCCGGAGCGGATGCGAATGAAGCAGATGCAGAAGCCTGTCATGCGCGAGACCTTAGGGAACGTCCCGTCCCGGCGCAACGCGTTTTCCCCGACGTACCGGCTGCCGACGATCGCGACGCTCACGGATGCCAGAGGGTGGTCTCGCCATGCCAGGCGTTACCGGGCGACGCCGCTGAGCATGATCCGCAGGCCAGGGCTGCACCACACCCGTGTCCTGGACGAGAAGAACAGATCCCCATCAGCCCAGGTCGGCGTCGTGGACCAGGATGGCTGCCTGGACCCGGTTGGCAAGGCCCAGCTTGGCCAGCACCCGGCTGACATGAGCCTTCACGGTCGCCTCGGTCAGCTTGAGCTCGCGGCCGATCTCGGCGTTGGACAGGCCGCGGGCCACGGCCCTGATCACGTCTTCCTCGCGGGCCGTCAGCGTCGCGAGCCGGCCGCGCGCGGCCTCCGCCCGGGAAGGTGTTCTGTCGGCGAACGAGCTGATCACTCGTTTGGTGACCGTGGGCGACAGCATGGCGTGCCCGGCCGCGACCGTGCGCACGGCGGCGGCCAGGTCACGCGGCGGCGTGTCCTTCAACAGGAACCCGACGGCGCCCACCCGCAGCGCCTCGTGAACGTACTCGTCCAGGTCGAACGTGGTCAGCATGATCAGCTTCGGCGCCCGCGGCCCCGCCATCAGACGCGCACCGGCGGTCAACCCGTCGGTTCCCGGCATGCGGACGTCCATCAGCACGACGTCGGGCCTGAGCCGGGCGGCGGCGGACACGGCCTCGTCGCCGGCCCGAGCCTCACCCACGACCGCCATGTCGCCCGCCGCCTCCAGGATCATCCGCAACCCGGACCTGACGAGTTCCTCGTCGTCGACCACCAGAACACGGATCATGGAGCCGGTATCCGCGCCAGCACCCGAAACCCCGCCTCGCCGCACAAGCCGCCCCCGACCTCCGAACCCTTCCGGCCACTCACCGCGACCCGAGTGTCGGCATCCTCGTCACACCTCGACCCGTCCTTGACCCGTTCTGCGACATGAGGACCGGCCACCAGGCAGCCCCCGGCCAGCTCCACCCGCTCCCTCAACCCGACCAGCCCCCACCCGGACCCCGGCAACCCGTCCCCGGCACCCGGACGCCTCTCCTGCGACACCCCGCCATCCGGACGCCCGCGGCCGGACGTGGACGGTGCCGTGTTGCGCACCACCACCTCAAGATCCGCAGGCAGATAGCGGACGAACACGTCGATCCTGGTGTCGCCCGCATGCTTGTGGGCGTTGGTCAGAGCCTCCTGGATGACGCGGTACGCGGTGCGTTCGACCGTGGACGTCAGCGGACGGGCCTCCCCCTCGTCATGGCGGCTGACCACGACGCCCAGCGCACGCGACTCGTCGAGCAGCCGGTCGAGGTCGGCGAGCGTCGGTTGTGGATGGAGTTCTGCACCGCCCGTCAGTTGATCCCGCCCTACGAGATCGGTGAACGCGGGCCGAGGGTCCGGTACGCCATCGACCGGCACGAACGCATCGCCACTCACCCCATCACCGGACGCGACCCGCAACCCTGTGGCCGGACCCGATGCCGCCACCCCCTCGGATGACGCGACACCGTCCTCTCGTGACGTAGCCGTACACCCAGATGACGCGGCATCGTCCTCTGGTGACGCCGGAACTTCGACCTCACATGAGACACCGCCCGCTGAGCGCAGCACCCCGAGGACCTCGCGCAGGTCGGTCAGCGCGTCGCGGCCGACACGGCCGATGAGGGCCGCCGCCTCGGCCGTGGGCTCGTCCGGAGCGCGCAGCTCCAGCGCCCCCGCATGGAGCACCATCAGCGACACCCGGTGCGCGACCACGTCATGCATCTCCCGCGCGATGCGCGCGCGTTCCTGCGCCCGGGCCTGGTCGGCGCGCAGCCCTTGCTCCCGGCGAAGGTGCGCCGCTTGCTCGCGCATCGCGTCGATCACCTGCCTGCGCGCCCGCGTCCACAGGCCGGTTATCAGGGGAAGGCCCAGCAGCGCGCCGCCCATGACCACCATGTTGGGCAGGGTGCCCGCGACCAGCATGCGGTGGCCGCCACTGAAATGGGAGACGACGCCGCCCGCGGCCAGGACGGCGACCGCTCCCCCGCAGTACAACCACAGGGCGCGTCCGCGCAGCCGTGTGCCCGCGTAGTAGGACGCCGCGGCGGCGGCCGGCCACATCACCAGCCACACGTAGAGCAGTGCGCCCACGAGGGCGAGCGGCCACAACCGACGCCCACCCATGTGACGCGAAAGCTCCGCACCTGAGCGACGCGACGACTCCCCACTCATGTGGCGCCACGGCTTCCCACTCATGTGGCGCCACGGCTTCCCACTCATGTGGCGCCACAGCCTGCGACCTATGTGGTGCCATGGCTTGGCGCCCGTATCGCGCGACGTCCGCCCGTCAGCCTGCCAGGACACCGGCTCGTCCGCGTGCGGCGACACCCGCTCCCCCAGGGCCGCGAACACCGCGACCGCGCCCGAGGTGGCGGCCATCGCCGCGAGCAGCGGCCAGGGCAGCCCCGAGGCGACGCCCACACTGCCCGTCGCCGAGGCCATGGACAGCGCGGACACCACCGCACCGAGCGCCCACGGCATGATGCGCTCGATAACGCTTCCGTCGCCGTACGTCATGGCCCGAGGTTATCGGGGGTCCGGCCGGACGACCCCCTACGAAAGTCGAACGTGCTCCGTCTCTTTCGCCGGATACGCTGCCGCCCGGTGCTCCATGAAGCTGGGCGGCATGAAGAAGAACGCCGTCGCGGGCCTTCTGCTCGCGCTCACCTGCATCGGCACCTCGACACTCATGGGCGCCGCCCCGGCCACCGCGTCCGCTTCACCCCGTTCGAACGGATCCGTGCCCGCCGCCCTGACACACCCGGGCGGCGACCTGGCTCCTCAGGCCGGGCAGGCGGCGGCCGAGTCGCGTCCCCATGCGCACAGCGCGGCCACCGTCACGCCCGCCCTTCCCCGCCCGACCGGTCCGCACCCGGTCGGACGCTCGACTCTCCACCTGGTCGACTCCAGCCGCCCGGACCCCTGGGTGCCCGACCGCAAGGCGCGGGAGCTGATGGTGTCCGTCTGGTATCCGGCGCGCAAGGCGACCGGCCGCCCCGCCCCGTACGTCACGCCTCAGGAGTCGGAGCTGATCCTGCGCGGCGTTCCGCAGTTGACGGACCTGCCGCCGGACACGCTGGCGAAGACCAGGACGTACGCCACGACCGACGCGCCCGCGCTCGGCCGGAAGGGCGGCAGGCCGCTGGTGGTGATGTCCCCCGGCATGTCGCTGCCGCGGGCGACGTTGACCTCGCTGGCCGAGGAGTTCGCGAGCAGGGGCTATGTGGTCGCCGGCATCGGGCACACGTACGAGGCCGTGGCCACCTCGTTCCCGGACGGCAGGACGGCGACGTTCGAGGCCGGCAGGGGCGGGCAGACGCCCGAGCTGGGCGAGAAGGTGGCGCGGGTCCGCGCGGCCGACACGGAGTTCGTGCTGGACCGGCTGGTGAAGGCCGGGCGCTGGAACCGCCTCATCGACGAACGCAGGATCGCGATGGTCGGTCACTCGGTCGGCGGGCAGAGCGCCGCCCATCTCCTGCCCGTGAGCCGGCGCGTCCGGGCCGCGGTCAACCTGGACGGCTCGTACAACCCGAGGACCCCCGCCCAGGACATCGGCAAGCCGTTCATGATGATCGGCAACCCGCGGCAGCAGCCGGGCACGAGCGGCGAGCAGGGCTCGTGGGACGCGTTCTGGACGCATCTGACCGGCGACTGGAAGCGCTGGCTGACGGTCACGGGGGCCGAGCACATGAGCTTCGTGGACTACGCGGTGCTGCAGCCACAGCTCGGGCTGCCCGCGTCCCCGATCGACGGAGAGCGCTCGTTGCGGATCACCCGCGCCTACGTCACGGCCTTCCTGGACACGCACCTGCGCGGCGAACGCCGCCCTCTCCTGGACGGTCCCTCGGCCGAATATCCGGAGGTGAAGTTCTGGGGTCCGTGAGCCTGTCCCTCGGCCCGGTCGCATGGTGACGAGTCCAAGGCGCCGGCGGAGCGACCCTGGTCAAGCGCAGTGGCCCCGACGCCGCCCATCTGCCGCACGGCCGCTCCACCTTCATCCGTGGAGCGCGCCCGCCCGCTGCCGGTGCCGGGGCGCCCGGCTCCCGCGGGCCGCTGCCGGCGCGGCAGCGTCGCGGTGGCGTCGCGGTGGCGTCGCGGTGGCGTCGCGGTGGCGACCAGGAGCGCAGTGGCCTCGGCAACGGTCAGCGGGGGGCGTCGGAGAGTCAGGCGCCGGGGGTTCAGTTGCGGTAGCGGTAGAGGATGCGGCCGCGGTTCAGGTCGTACGGGCTGAGCTCCACCAGCACCCGGTCGAACGGGAGGATCTTGATGTAGTTCTTACGGATCTTCCCGCTGATGTGGGCCAGCACCTTGTGCCCGTTCTCCAGCTCCACCCTGAAGGTGGCGTTGCGCAGGCACTCGGTGACGGTGCCTTCGACTTCGATGCCGCCTGCTGATCTAGCCATGGTGTTCACTTCCTTCCAGCACCAGTTCCAGATTGCTGCCCGTACGGCGGGCACCTATGGCCTCGAACAGTGCCATGGCCGCCGTGTTGGACTCGTTCACCTCGGCCGACGCCGCCTCGATCCCGCGGCGGTGCAGGTCGTCGAGCACCCGGGCGAGCAGCGCCCGCCCGATCCCGCGGCGCCGGTGGCCGGACCGTACGGCGACCAGCCCGATCCGGGGCTGTCTGGTGACCGCGGCCAGCCGGACGTATCCCACGTATTCGCCGGCCTCCGCCGCCACCGTGTACCTCGACAGGTCCGGCGCGGCCGGGCGGGGCAGCACCTCGGCCGGCATCTCGCGCCAGCCGACAGCGGCCTCGACCTCGTCGCGGATCACCCGGTCCAGCACCCGCAGCGGGTCCTCCTCCGCCGGGCCGATCGTCACCCCCGGCGGCGGGAGCGCCGGGCCGAGCCCCGTGAGGGCCGGGTCGGTCGGCACGAGGCACTCCCACTCGCGCCGCCGCGCCGTGAACCCGGCCCGTTCCCAGTGGGAGATCAGGTCGAGGTCGTCCTCGCCGACCAGCGTGTGCAGCGGCCTCGGCAGCTCGGCCAGCATGGCGCCGGCGAGCCGGTCGAAGACGGCGCAGTGCCAGGCGTCGACGCTGACGAACATCCGCCCGTCGGGCCTGCCTGAGAGGTCGCCGCGGCCGACCACCTGGTCGTCCTCCACGGCGTGCCATGAGCCGTCGGCGACGCGTTCGATCGTCACGGCCTGCCCGTCGGTACGGGCGGTGAGATGCGCAGATTCCATGAGGTGTCACCTTCCGGGATAGCCCTGTTGCGGCGCTCCCGGGCGACACCTACGTCGAATCGCCTTACCGTGACGACGAGGGGAGCACCCACATCGATACAACGTTCATGGGTCTCACCTCCTCGCGTGTTTGTCACGGTTCGCGGAAACATATCAGCGGACACACGATCACGTCCAACGGGTTTCCGGCCCGGTGCCGAGCCGGCGGGTGTCAGCCCGGCACCGTCCGGTTTCAGCCCTGCGGCTCCTCCGCCGGGCAGCGGGCGCCGCGTGCGGGCACGGTCAGCGAGATCAGGTAGTCGTCCATCGCTTCCGTGGTGCACCGCGTCATGCCATAGATGCCGTGGCCCCAGCCCTCGTACGTGAGCAGCCTGGCCTTGGCGCCGAGCTGGCGCGCCACGTTGGCCGACCACTCGTACGGCGTGTCCGGGTCGTGCATGGAGGTGCCCACCAGCAGCGGCGTGCTCCCCCTGTACCGCAGCCGGTGCTGCGGGTTGTTGACCGGGACCTGGCTGCCCTGGCAGAGCGGCATGTCGCCCATCGGCATCGGGTTGTAGCGCAGGTCGGGCGCCACCGCGTTGGAGGCGCGCATCACGTCGGCGTACTCGGCGTAGTCGCGCAGCGACAGGTTCCAGTCCTGGCAGAGGATCGCGGTCGGCAGTTCGGCGAACTCACCGTTCACCGGTCCGTTGCCGGGCGGGTTGCCCATGTCGTCCGGCACGGGCCCGCCGTCCAGGGCGAGCAGCACCTTGGCCTCCTGCCGCCAGGCCGGAGCCTCGTTGAGCACCACGCCCAGCCACAGCAGGTTGTGCGCGCTCACCGGGCGGTCGGTGAAGCCCGGCCAGTAGAGCTCGCCGCGGTCCGCCTTCTCCAGCAGCTTCTTCCACAGCGCCCTGACGTCGCGGCCGTGCAGGACGCAGTCGGTGTCCCGCTCGCACCAGGCGGCGAACTCGTCGAAGCTGTCCTAGACGGTGGCCGCCTCGGTCACCTGGAAGCCCTTGACGTTCAGGCTGTGGTCCATGTTGCTGTCCAGCACCATGGCCCGGATCCGGTTCGGGTACATCTCGGCGTACATCTGCTGGGCCAGCGTGCCGTACGACACGCCGTAGGAGGTCAGCTTGGCCTCGCCCAGCGCGGCCCGGATGGCGTCCATGTCCCGCGCCACGTTGACCGAGTCGAGGTGGTCGTACAGCGGACCGGTCTGCTTGCGGCAGTCGGCGTGCAGCTTCGCGTCGAAGGCCACCCACTTGTCGTAGTCGGCCTGGCTGCTCATCACCGGGTACGGCATCTCGTTGTACACCGACGCCGTACACGTGGTCGAGCCGCTGCGGGCCACGCCCCGGGGGTCGAAGCTGACGATGTCGAACCGCCGCTGAACGTCCTCACTGAAACCGGACGGCCGCAGGATGTCGTTCACGCCGGAGTTGCCGGGCCCGCGTCGCTAACATCATGAGGGCTGTAGCGAGTATGGGTATCTTTCGTCGCATAAGGCCTCAATCGTAGATCGACTGGCCATACCGCGCGTCGCTCGCCGAACTGAGAACCCAAGGGATGAGAGTGACGAGCCGGCCTGTAGGCCGGGTTCTGTCCTTCGTTGCCGAAGGGGCGACCATCCATCTAGGGCCGCCGTTGCCGGCGGCCTCAAGCGGTCTACCCGCGCGGCTCGGGCGGGCAGCCCTCGAACGCCGCGCGCGGGACGCTCCGAGGAGCGTCCCTTCTTGACCTTGCTCCGGGTGGGGTTTACCGAGCCGCCCACGTCACCGTGGGCGCTGGTGGTCTCTTACACCACCGTTTCACCCTCACCTCCCGCGGACGGGAGGCGGTCTGTTCTCTGTGGCACTGTCCCGCGGGTCACCCCGGGTCGGCGTTACCGACCACCCTGCCCTGTGGAGCCCGGACCTTCCTCGGCGAGCCCCGCGAAGGGCTCGACGCGGTCGCCCGGCCGGCTCGTCTGCCTGTGACCCTACCAAAACGCCCGGCATCCCAAGGCACAAGTGTGTTCGGGGCGTTGCCTCTGCCCCTGGGGCAGTCACCATACTGGCCTCGTGTCCGATTTGATGACTACTGGGGAGTTTTCCGCGCGCTCGAACCTGACGGTCAAGGCGCTCCGGCTCTACGACGCCAAAGGTCTGCTGCCGCCCGCCGAGGTCGATCCGCACACCGGTTTCCGCCGCTACGGTCGCCCGCAGCTCGCGCTGGCCAGGCGCATCACGTTGCTGCGGGCCATCGGCATGCCGCTGGCGGAGGTGAGCCGGGTGCTGCGGCTGACGGGGCCGGACGCGGCGCATGCCGTGGCGGAGTTCTGGGGGCGACGCGAGGCCGAGTGGCGGGCGCAGCAGTCCGTCCTGGCCTACATCCGGGACGTCTTCCTGGAGGACGGCGCGAGCACGTACGAGGTCCGCGAGCGCGACGTCCCCGAGCAGCGCGTCATCTCCATCCAGGGCCACGTGGACGCCGCCTCGCTGGCCGGCTTCATCACCGAGGCCTCGGCCGCGTTGTTCGGCCACCTCTCGGCGTTCGCCGGCTGCCTGTCCGGGCCACCGTTCGCCGTCTTCCACGGCACCGTCAGCCAGGACTCCGACGGACCGGTCGAGGTCTGCGTGCCCACCGACAGCCCGATCGAGCCCGCCGGCCGCATCGGGCTGCGGCTGGAGCCGGCCCATCGCGAGGCGTACGTCATGGTCGCCAAGCAACGATGCGGCCTTCCCGCGATCCTGCCCGCCTACGACGCGCTGCAGGTCTGGCTCGACGACCACGACGTGACGCCGTGCCTGTCGGCGCGCGAGATCTACCACCCCACCTGGGACACGGCCGGTCCGGAGGAGCATGTGGCCGACGTCGCCTTCCCGTTCATCCCCGACCGTTCGGTGCGGTCTCGGCCAGCGCGAGGAGCCGGGTGACGGTGTTCCAGTTGCGCATCGTGGCCGCGCCGTCGTCGGCCTTCGCGACCGCGGCGAGCAGCCTGGAGTTTCGCATGCCGTCCGGCAGCCAGAAGAAGGACTCGCGCTCGCCGAAGTGGAAGCGTTCCGGCTCGAAGTCGGCACGGGCGAAGGGCGGCGGCGGAGCCGGGGCGGCGCGGAAGGACACGAGGTACCGCGTGCCGTCGGTCGCCACGTCGCCGAACGGGTCGGACTCGACGACGGCGCGCAACTCGCCGGCCGTCCGCAGCACGCAGGCGATCGGGAAGCCGGCTCCGTCCGCCAGCCGGGCCTCGATCAGCGGGCCCAGGCTGGAGAGCGGTTCGTCGCTGTCGAAGACGACGTTGCCGCTCTGCAGGAAGGTCCTGACCCGGGCGCAGCCCAGCTCGTCCAGCCAGCCTCGCAGGTCGGCCATGGCCACCCGCCGCCGCGATCCGAGATTGATTCCGCGCAGCAGCGCGACAGTGGTCGGCACGGCTCCATCCTGCCCTGACGGCCGGTTCAGCGAAGGTGCGCGGTGTCGTTGAACGACTTCACCACGCACCCGCCGTCGGCGTAGTGCTCGACCAGCGACAGGCAGGCGACGTCGAGGTGCATCCGGTACAGGGCCGCCGGCGGGGCCATCAGGGCGAGCCGCAGCACCGTCTTGATGGGCGTCACGTGCGAGACGACCAGCACCGTACGGCCCTCGTAGCGTTCGAGCAGCCGGTCGGACGCGCGCTGCACCCGCTCGGCCACCTCGGTGAAGCTCTCTCCGCCCGGCGGCGCCGCGTCGGAGTCGGCCAGCCACCGGGTCAGCTCCTCCGGCCACCGGCGCTGGACCTCGGTGAACGTGTGCCCCTCCCACGCCCCGAAGTCGGTCTCCCGGAGGTCGTCGTCCACCTCGACGGACAACCCGGTCTTCTCGGCGACCGCCTGCGCGGTGCGGCGGGCGCGCGCGAGCGGGGAGCTCACGATGGCGTCCAGCCGGTACGGCGGGCGGGACAGCCGCTCCGCGGCGGCCTCGGCCTGGGCCAGGCCGTGGGGCGTCAGCTCGGGGTCGCCGAGCCCGGAGAAGCGGCGTTCGACCGAGAGCGGGGTCTCGCCGTGGCGCAGGAGCAGCAGGGAGGTCGCGACCCGGGTGGGCGGCGCCCAGCCGGTGCCCACGCCCTCGGGGCGGCCGCCCCGGCGTTGCTGCTCGGCGGCGACGGACGCCGTGGGGGCGGCGAGGTCGAGGAGGTCCGTCTGGTCCCCGGAACGAGCGGCGGTCCGCGCCGCGCCACCTCCGGACACGACATCAGGCGACGCCGCGCCACCACCGGACACGACACCAGGCGACGCCGCGCCACCACCGGACACGACACCAGGCGACGCCGCGCCACCACCGGACACGACGCCAGGCGACGCCGCGCCACCACCGGACACGACGCCAGGCGACGCCGCGCCGCCACCGGACGCGTCAGCCGGGGCGGCGGAGCGGGTCCAGGTGAGGCCCTTGGCGGCGGCGTCCATGGCCTCGTTGGCCAGGCGGTCGGCGTGGGTGTTGCTGGCGCGGGGGATCCACGTCCACTCGGTCACGCGCAGCCGCCGCGCCAGCCCGGCCGCCTCAAGGGCGAGCGGGCGCAGCCCCTCGTGCTTGATCTTCCACCGGCCGGCCATCTGCTCGACGACCAGCTTGGAGTCCATGCGCACCGCCACCGACGCCCCCTCGCCGCCCACGTCGAGGACGGCACGCAGACCGGCGATCAGCCCGCGGTACTCGGCGACGTTGTTGGTCGTGACGCCGATGGCCTCGGCCGCCTCCGCCAGCACCTGGCCGTCGGAGGCGTCGCGGACCACGGCGCCGTAACCGGCCGGCCCCGGGTTGCCGCGCGAGCCGCCGTCGGCCTCGATGACGTACGACGTCACAGGCCCGACTCTGCGGTGCGGACGAGGATGCGGCGGCACTCGTCGCAGCGCAGCACGTCGTCGTGGGGGGCGGCCTTGATGCGGTTCATCTCGGCGATGGACAGCGCGACCTTGCAGCCCTGGCAGCGGCCGCCGCGCAGCATGGCCGCGCCGACGCCGTACTGCTCGCGCAGCTTCTCGTAGAGGCCGAGCAGGTCGGCCGGGATGTCGCCGGCCACGGCGGAGCGGCGGCCCGCGGTCTCGCCCGCCTCCTTGTCGATCTCGACGAGGGCGGCGTCGCGGCGGTCCTCGGCGGCGCCGCGGGCCGCGGCCACCTCGTCGAGCTTGCCGCGCAGGTCGGCGACCTTGCTGTCGGCGGCCTCCCGCCGTTCCATGATCTCCAGCACCACCTCTTCGAGGTCGCCCTGGCGGCGGTGCAGCGAGGCGATCTCGGACTGGAGGCTCGCGAGGTCCTTCGGCGAGGTCACGGCGCCGGAGTCGAGCCGCTTCTGGTCGCGCTCGGCGCGGGCGCGCACGGTGTCGACGTCACCCTCGGCCTTGGCCTGCTCGCGGGCGAGGTCGCCGGCCTCGGTCTCGGCCTCGATCACCTCGGTGGCGAGCTTGGCGTAGCGCTTGGACTGCTCGTCGATCTCGGCCAGCTCGGGCAGCGTGCGGCGACGGTGGGCGAGCCGGTCGGCGACGGAGTCGAGCTCGGCCAGGTCGAGGAGTCGCTTCTGGGCGTCAGGGGCTGCTTTCATGATCAATATCCTCTTGTCCAAGCATCGGTGACCGTGGCGGAGACGCGCGTCTCAACGTTAACGCCACCGCCGCGCAGGATGGACGCGGCGCCGTCCAGCCACGGCCACTCGGTGGCCCAGTGGGCGGCGTCGATGAGCGCGGGGCCGCCCGCCTCGGCGAACTCGCTGGCCGGGTGGTGCCGCAGGTCGGCGGTGAGGAACGCGTCGACGCCGGCCGCGCGGGCCGTCTCCAGCAGCGAGTCGCCCGCTCCCCCGCTGACCGCCACGCGGGCGACGCGGCGCGACGGGTCGCCCGCCACCCGGATGCCCCACGAGGTCTTCGGCAGCCCCTCGGCCACCGCGACCGCGAACTCCTCCAGCGTCACCGGCTCCGGCAGCTCCCCGACGCGTCCGAGGCCGCGCCACGGGTCGTCCGGGAACGGCCGCAGCGGCACGAGGTCGCCCACGAGCCCGACGGCGCGGGCCAGCGCGTCGGAGACGCCGGGATTGGCGACGTCGGCGTTGGTGTGGGCGGTGTAGAGGGCGATGTCGTGCTTGATCAGGGTGTGGACGATGCGGCCCTTGGGCGTGTCGGCGGCGACCGTGGTGGTGCCGCGCAGGTAGAGCGGGTGGTGGACGACGATCAGGTCGGCTCCCCACTCGACGGCCTCGTCGAGCACGGCCCTGACCGGGTCGACCGCGAACAGCACCCGTCCGACCGGCTGGGCGGGGTCTCCGCAGACCAGGCCCACCGCGTCCCACGACTCGGCCCGGGCGGGCGGGTAGGCCGCCTCGAGCACCCCGATCACCTCTGCCAGCGTCACTGCAGCCACCTCGGCAGACTATCGGGAACGGAGGGTGTCCCGTTCCTTGCCGCGGTGCCCTCGCGGGGGCGTCGCGCGATCGTCGCGCGGGGGCGGTCGCCCGCGTGCGGAGCGTCGTCCGGGCTGTCCTACGGCATGGCCCCGGCGTACCGTAAGTGCGTCCTGACATCCGTCGAGGAGGCATGGATGGCACCCAGGGTCGCGATCATCGGGGCGGGGTTCGGCGGGCTGTGCATGGCGATCCGGCTGGAACGGGCCGGCATCACGACGTACACCGTGTTCGAGAAGGCGGGCGACCTCGGCGGGACCTGGCGCGACAACACCTATCCGGGCGCGGGGTGCGACATCCCCTCGCACCTGTACTCGTACTCGTTCGAGAGGTACGGGAGCTGGACGCGCCGCTACCCCGGCCAACCCGAAATCCTCGCCTACTTACAGCATTGCGCCGATAAATACGGCGTCAGGCGGAAGATCCGCTTCAACACCGAAGTCGTGAGCGCCGCCTTCGACGGGAACCGCTGGCAGGTGACCGCCGCGACCGGTTCCGCCTCACCCTCGACCGAGGCGTTCGACGTGGTGGTGAGTGCGGTGGGCCAGCTCAACCGGCCCCACCTCCCCGACATCCCGGGAATGCCGGACTTCGCGGGCACATCGTTCCACTCCGCCCGCTGGGACCACGGCCACGACCTCACCAGCAGGCGGGTGGCCGTGATCGGCAACGGCTCGTCCGCCGCCCAGCTCATCCCGCACGTCGCCCGGGCCGCCGAGCGTCTGGAGGTCTTCCAGCGCACCCCGAACTGGGTGATCCCCAAGCCCGATGCCGTGTTCGGCCCGCGGGCGAGGCTCGCGTTCCGGTACCTGCCGGGCGTGCAGCGCGTCTACCGGGAGTGGATCTACCGGTACGCCGAGGCCGCCCTGTACCCGGCGCTCGCCCAGGGCTGGAGTGCCGACCTGTTGCGCAGACGCGCCCTCGGACACCTGCGCCGCCAGGTACCGGACCCCGGCCTGCGCGCCAAGCTCACCCCCGACTACCCGCCGGGCTGCAAGCGCGTCGTCATCGACAGCGCCTTCTATCCCGCCCTGACCAGGCCGAACGTGGACGTGGTGACGGAGAAGATCGTCCGGATCACGCCGGAGGGCGTCGAGACGGCCGAGGCTCTCCACCCGGCCGACACGATCGTCTACGCCACCGGCTTCCGGAGCACCGAGTTCCTCGCGCCGATGAGCGTCACCGGCCGCGACGGGCTCGACCTCGCGGAGCGGTGGAAGGCCGGCGCGGAGGCGTACTTGGGAATCTCGGTGCCGGGCTTCCCGAACCTGTTCCTGCTGTACGGGCCCAACACCAACCTCGGCCACAACTCGATCGTCTTCATGCTGGAATGCCAGGTGAACCATGTCATGGCCTGCCTGCCGCACCTGTCCGACCACGGGCCCATGGAGGTGCGGCCCGAGGCGATGGCCGCGTGGACACGGCGGCTCGGCGCCGCGATGGAGCCGATGGTGTGGCGGGACGGGTGCCGGAGCTGGTACAAGACGGCCGACGGGCGGATCACCAACAACTGGCCGGGCACGACCACCCTGTACCGCAGGCTGACGTCGCGGCCGCCGCGCGCCGCGTACCGTCACGTGTGAGCTCCGGCGTGGCCTCAGCCAAGCCCCTGGCGGTAGCGTCCCGGGCATGAGCAGCACATCCCTCCACCAGCGTTCCGTCGTCGCCGACGCCCACAACGACCTCCTCATGGCCGTCTCCGCCCGGCCGCCCGCGCGATGGGCCGCCTTCTTCCGCGAGCAGTGGCTGCCGCAGCTCCAGGAGGGCGGGGTCGGCCTCCAGGTGCTGCCGGTGTTCATCGACGACCAGTACCGGCCCGAGGGGGCGCTGCGGCAGACGCTGCGTATGATCGAGTGCGCGCACGTGATCGCCGAGGGCAACGCCGACCGGGTGGCGCTCTGCCTCACCTCACAGGACATCGACCAGGCGCTGGAGTCGGGCCGCATCGCCCTGATTCTGGCGCTGGAGAGCATGCCGGGGCTGGACGCGAGCGTGGAGCTCATCCCGACGGCGTACCGGCTGGGCGTGCGGATCGCCTCCATCGCCCACTTCGGCCGCACGCCGCTCGCCGACGGCAGCGCCGAGGATGCGACCGGCAGCGGGCTGACCTCGCACGGCGTCGCCGCGCTGCGGGAGATGGAACGGCTCGGCATGGTGTTCGACGTGTCGCATCTGGGCGCGTCCGGGGTGGCGCACGTGCTGGAGCTGGCCACCAGGCCGGTCATGGCGACGCACTCGTCGGCCCGCGCGCTGCGCGACCACCACCGCAACCTCACCGACGAGCAGCTCCGCGGCGTGGCGGCCACCGGCGGCGTCATCTGCGTGAACTTCTTCGCCCCCTTCCTCACCGAGGACGCCCGGTCCGCGACACTCGACCACGTGCTGGACCACATCGAACACGTGGTGGACGTGGCGGGCATCGACCACGTGGGGCTCGGCCCCGACTTCATCCGCGAGGTCATGACGGACCTGACCCCGCCGTGCTGCGAGGACGTCGAACCGGGAGACGTGGACGCGATGGCGGCCGTCCCCGGCCTTGAGGGGCCGAGAGGGCTCCCGATGGTGACCGAGGGCCTGCTGGGTCGCGGCCTGCCGGAGAAGGACGTCGCCAAGATCATCGGCGGCAACCTGCACCGCTTCCTCGGCGAGTTCCTCACCTGATCACGGAGAGGGCCGAGTCTTCCCGACGCCCGAGGCCGCCCTGACGAGAGACCCGGGCGCAGTCCGGCCCCCGGGCCGGATACGGGGCGGCCATGGGCCAGGCGCGCCCGGCGCAGGGGCCGGGTGCGGGCTTGTCATGGGCTGGGTTCGGGCTGATCAGAGGGCAGGTACGGGCGATATCGTGAGCGGATGGGGAGGATGACGAGAGCGGAGTCGCAGGTGCGCAACCGGGCGCGCATCCTGGCCGCGGCACACGACGAGTTCGCCGAGCGAGGCTTCCGCGACGTCAAGATCGACGACATAGCCGAGCGGGCGGGGCTCACCCGGGGCGCGGTCTACTCGAACTTCCCCGGCAAGCGAGCCCTGTTCTTCTCCGTCCTCGCCGACGCGTACGACGTGGGACGTGGCGGAGGGGTGCGGGGTGAGGAAGGCGCCGGACCGCTTCTCGACGAGGGACGTGACGGATGCCCGCAGGGTGAGGAAGGCGCCGGAGGGCTGGTCGGCGAGGGACGTGGCGGTTCACGTCCCGGTGCAGAGCCTCGCGGTGGAGACGTGGGGTGGGTGCTGGGGGCGGTCGCGCGGGCTTGGCTGGATGATCCCGTGCCGGCGGGCGCGATGGCCGTCTGGCGCGAAGTGGTGCCGCAGGTACAGGGCGAGGAGGGCAGCCGGCTGGCGTTCGCGGAGCTCATGACGTTGTACGCGACGCTCCTCGGGCTGGCCATGGAACGGCTCGACGGACATTCCGGGCGGCGGATGGTGCGGCCGGCGACCGCAGCGCTCACCCTCCTCCAGGGGGCGTCGCAGCGCGCCGCCCTCGCCGCCCACCCTGCCACTCGCTCGCGGACGGTGTCGGCCGCGCGTGAGGAAGAGGACGTGGTGCGAGCGTGTGAGCGGCTCGCGCGGCTCGATCCCGGACCTGCCCCGCTGTTCCCCGTCCTGACCCTGAAGCCGTACTCCGTCGACGCGCCCTGGGCGCCGCCCCCGGCCGTGGACGCGCTGCGCGGAGATCCTCTCACCCTCGACGGCGACGGGCTGGTGGTCTTCCTCGGATTGCGACGCCTGTCGGCCCTGGAGGACGTCGTACGGGCCGCGCCGGCCGCGATGCCCATCACCCTGGTCGCGGTGATGACCGATCCCGGCGAGCACGGGCCGCTGGCACGGTTCGCGCTGGCCCGGATGGGCGCACACCTGCGTGCCGCCGTGCCTGCGGGCGGGTGGCCGGACGTGCGGATCGTGTGCGACGAGAGCGGACGCGTGGCCGCGACCGCCGGACTGCCGTCCGTGGACGACATGACGGAGACCGCCGTACGGGTGTCGGGGGGTCGGTTGGTACGGCGGGCCGACGGTCGCGGGGCGGGGTACGCCCTCGCGTCCGAGCACGCGGAGTACGCCGACTCGTCCGGACCGACCCGGCACACCGATCCCCCCGAAGATGCCGGGGTTCCGGTGCCGGCTCGGCAGGCTGAGGCGCCGGCGAGGTCAGAACCCTCCGGGCCGAGCGGGCATACAAGACAGCCGGCCGTGAACCCCGTTGATCCGCGCGACAGCATGAGCGCTCCGGGGCCGAAGCGCGGGGATGAGCGGCGCAAGGGGGAAAGCGCGTGGCCATGAGCGAGGAGCCTTCGGAGAACAGGACAGAAGCCACCCGGCAGGCGCAGCCCCAGGTGGAAGCCATGCGGCGAGCCGAAGACGAAGCAAAGGCCACCCCGGGCGGAAGACGACGTGCAGGTCAGGCGATCAGAGGGAGACGGTGTGGAGCCCATGGGGCGGCGGACGGGCAAGGCAGTGGAGGATGCGCGGCGGGTGGCGGAGGAGGCGGCCCTGCGGACCGGGGTGACGATCCGCGAGTTGCACCGGATCCCTGAGTTCAAGGACGTTCACCGCCTGTTCGACGACATCTGGCACCCCGATCCGGCCAACGCCCCCGTGTCCGTCGAGCTGATGATCGGGTTCGCCCACACCGGCGGGTACGTGGCCGGGGCGTACGAGGGCGAGCGGCTGGTGGGCGCGTCCGTGGGGTTCCTGGCCGCCGGGGGCGCGCTGCACTCTCATGTGACCGGTGCCGCCATCGGGCGCGGGATCGGTTACGCGCTCAAGCTGCACCAGCGCGCCTGGTGCCTGGAGCACGACCTGACCCGCATCACCTGGACGTTCGACCCGCTGGTCCGCAGGAACGCGCGGTTCAACCTGGTGAAGCTCGGGGCGCGGCCGACCGGGTACGCCGAGAACTTCTACGGGGTCATGGCCGATGCCATCAACGAGGGCGACGAGTCCGACCGGTTGTTCATGGCGTGGCGGCTGGACGGGGAGCCGGAGCAGCCGCCGCCCCCGCCGTACACGGTGGCGCTGGGCGTGGCGGACGAGCGGCCGGTGAAGGGCCGCGCGGACGGGCCGGTGACGCTGGTGGCGACACCGCACGACATCGAGACGTTGCGGCGGCGCGATCCGGGAGCGGGCAAGGCGTGGCGGTTGGCGGTCCGGGAGGCGCTGGGCGGGCTGATGCGGCAGGGCGGCAGGGTGACGGGGTTCACGGATGCCGGCGAGTACGTCGTGGTGACTCGGCAGTCCGGATAGCCGCCAGTCGTCACCTCGCCACACTGGATCATGAGAGGCATCCCGGCTTACGGTGGCACCATGAGCAACATCCCCTCTGAAGCGCCTGTCACGCCCGTCGAAGCCTTCGATCCCCCCTACTACGTGGCGGTCTTCACGGCGGTGCGGACCCAGGAGCAGAGCGGCTACAGCGAGACCAACGCACGCATGGAAGACCTGGTGAAGAACATCCCCGGATATCTGGGGATGGACTACGCGCAGACTCCCGGCGGGCTGGCCATCACCGTCGGGTACTTCCGCGACGCCGACGCCCTCACGGAGTGGCGGTCCGACGCCGAGCACCGCGCGGCGCAGAAGCGCGGGCGGGCCGAGTGGTACGAGAGCTACACGCTGCACGTGGCGAAAGTGGAGCGGAGCCACGGGTTCAGGCGGGCGTAGGCGGTCATCCGCCGCGGGCCGTCATCGCGGGCTTCGCCTGCCGCTGCGAACCAGGAAATAAAAGCTATCTGCTGGTTTGAGGTTCCAAGCCGGGAGCCGAACAAGGAGATCCGCGATGACGGAGTTCACTCCGACCGTCCCCGCACGAGTCCTGCCGTCCGTCAGCGTCCGCGACCTGCCCGAGCCGCCCCGGTCCACCTGGCGCATCATCGGCCCGGGCCTGGTGGGAGCGGGCGTGGGGCTCGCCTCCGGCGAGTTCATCCTCTGGCCGTACATCGCCTCCCAGGTCGGGCTGGTGTTCATCTGGGGCGCGGCGATCGGCATCATCACGCAGTGGTTCCTCAACATGGAGATCGAGCGCTACACCCTGGCCACCGGTGAGACGGCGCTGACCGGGTTCAGCCGGTTGTGGCGGCACTGGGGCATCGTGTTCGTGCTGATGACGCTCGCCTCGAACCTGTGGCCGGGCTGGGTGACGACGTCGGCCACCATGGTCACGTACCTGACCGGCTCGGGGCAGGGCAGCGTGCGCTGGATCGCGATCGGCATGCTGCTGGTCATCGCGCTCGGGCTGACGCTGGCGCCGGTCATCTACGTCGCCCTGGAGCGGGTGATCTTCGTCAAGATCGCTCTCGTGACGATCCTCGTCGTGGTGGCGGTCGCGCTGGCGATCACCGCGCAGAGCTGGGTGGAGCTGGGCAAGGGGCTGACGGTGGGCGCCCGGATCCCGGTCCCGCCGCTGGACTTCGCGCTGCTCATGGGCGCCATCGCCTACGCGGGCGCGGGCGGCGGCCAGAACCTCTGCCAGAGCAACTGGATCCGCGACAAGGGCTTCGGCATGGGCGTGTACGTGCCGCGCCTGGTCAGCCCGGTCACCGGGCACGAGGAGGCGGCCTCCTCGACGGGCTTCCAGTTCGCGCCCACCAAGGCGAACCTGGCCCGGTGGCGGGCCTGGTGGCGCTTCGCGAACGTCGAGCAGGCCACGACGTTCGCGCTGGTGTCGTTCCTGACGATCGCGTTCATGTCGATGCTGGCGTACTCCACCGTGTTCGGAAAGCAGGGGCTGGCCAACAGCATCGGGTTCCTCAAGGTGGAGGGCGAGACGCTGAAGGACGTGGTGGGCCCGTGGTTCGGGGTCCTGTTCTGGGTGATCGGGGCGCTGGCGCTGTTCGCCTCGGCCATGGGCATCGTGGACTACACCTCGCGGCTGGCCTCCGACACGATCAAGACGGTCTACCTGCGGAACCGGCCCGTCTCGGTGAACCGGGTCTACTTCGCCGTGGTCTGGGCCATGACGCTGGTCGGCATCGCGGTCCTGCTGCTCGGCTTCGACCAGCCGCTGATCCTGCTCGTCCTGTCGGCGAGCTTCGCCGCCGTGATGATGTTCGTGTACTCGATCCTGCTCATCGTGCTGAACCGCCGGGCGCTGCCGTCCGCCATCAAGGTCCGCTCGTACCGGCTGGCCGCGCTGGTGTGGTCGATCGCGTTCTTCGGCACGCTGACCGTGCTCACCGTCGTCCAGCAGGCGCAGAAGCTGTTCGGGGGCTGAAGAGCGGAAGCGAGGAAAGCGGAAGCGACGCTTCCGCGATACCGGGCAGACTGGGCGCATGCTCGAGACGTCCGCGCGCCTGCTGAAGCTGCTGTCCCTCCTCCAGGCGCACCGGGAGTGGTCGGGCCCCGAGCTGGCCGGACGGCTCGGGGTCTCCACCCGGACGATCCGCAGCGACGTCGAGCGCCTGCGCAGTCTCGGCTACCCCGTCCACGCCACCCCTGGCGTCGCGGGCGGCTACCGGCTCGGGGCGGGCGCCGCGCTGCCGCCGCTGCTGCTGGACGACGAGGAGGCCGTCGCCGTGGCGGTGGGGCTGGGCCGGGCCGCGGGCGGCGGCGTCGAGGGCATCGAGGAGACGTCGGTACGGGCCCTGGCCAAGCTGGAGCAGGTGCTGCCCGCGCGGCTGCGGCACCGGGTGAGCGCCCTCAACGCGTACACGGTGCAGATCCCCGGCCGGGCTCCCTCGGTGGCGCCGGAGGTGCTGACGACGATCGCCAACGCCGCCCGCGACCGGCACCGGCTGCGCTTCGACTACACCGGCCACGAGGGCGAGTCGACGGTGCGGGACGTGGAGCCGTACCGGCTGGTCCATCGGCGCGGCCGGTGGTACCTGCTGGCCTACGACGTCGAGCGGGGCGGCTGGCGGACGTTCCGGGTGGACCGGGTGCGCCCGCGCGTCCCGGAGGGGCCGCGGTTCGCGCCGCGCGAGTTGCCCGGCGACGGCGACGTGGCGCAGTACGTGGAGAAGGGCGTCAACACCGCGATGTGGAGGTACCGGGCGACGGTGCTGCTGCACGCGCCCGCCGACCGGATGGGACACCTGCCGGACGGGCTGGAGCCGGAGCCGGTGGACGACACGACCTGCCTGCTGCGGATCGGTGGTGACGACCTGGACGGGCTGGCGGCGTGGATGGGGTTCCTGCGCGTGGACTTCGAGGTGCTGGACCCGCCGGAGCTGGCGCAGGCGGTGGCGGAGCTGGGCGAGCGCTACCGGCGGGCCACCATCGGCAGCGCTCGGCGGGCGACCGCCGCCGGCCCGCCCGGGTCGTGAACGCCGTCATCGCCGGCCGAGGTACGTCCCCCCGGACGTGGACGTCACTGCTGGGCCAGGTACGCCTCCCGGACCCGGGAGCGGGACAGCTTGCCCGTCGGCGTGCGCGGCAGGTTGTCGCGGTACTCGACCACCCGCGGGTGCTTGAACCGGGCCAGGCGCGGCGCGCAGTGCTCCAGCAGCTCGGCCGTCAGCTCCGGGCCGGGCGCGACACCCTCGGCCGGCTGCACGAGCGCGACCACCCGGTGCCCCCACTCCTCGTCGGGCACCCCGATGACGGCCACGTCGGCGACCGCCGGGTGCTCCAGCAGCGCGGCCTCGATCTCGGCCGGGTAGATGTTGACGCCGCCCGAGACGATGAGGTCGGTGCGCCGGTCGCACAGGAACAGGTAGCCGTCCTTGTCGAGGTAGCCGATGTCGCCGGGGGCGTACCACTCGCCGCGCATGCTGGCGGCCGTCTTGGCGGGGTCCTTGCGGTACTCGAACCGGCCGAGCCCCGACTTGACGTACACCATGCCGGGCTCCCCCGGCGGCAGCTCACGGCCCTCGTCGTCGAGGACGCGCACCTCGAACGTCGGCGCGGGACGGCCCACGGTCCCGGGCCTCGCCAGCCACTCCCGCGGCTTGACCGCGAAGGCGATCGTGGACTCGGTGGAGCCGTAGTACTCGTACAGCACCGGCCCCCACCACTCCATGATCTCGCGCTTGACCGCGACCGGGCAGGCCGCGGCCGTGTGGATCACCTGTCGCAGGCTGGAGACGTCGTACGCCTCGCGGACCTCGCGCGGGAGCTGGAGCATGCGGTGGAACATGGTCGGCACCATCATCGCGTTCGTCACCCGGTGGCGCTGGATCAGCTCCAGGACGTGGACCGGCTCGAACCGGGCGGTGATCACCACCGTGTGCCCGAGGTGCAGCGCGAACTGCGTGTGCGCGCACGGCGCCGAGTGGTACATCGGCGAGGTGACCAGGTGGACGTCGCGCCCCGGCGTCAGGTCCACCACCTCGCCGAGGAACCAGGTGAACAGCGGGACGACCGCCTCCGGCTCCGAGCCGGACAGGCGGCGCTGCACGCCCTTGGGGAAGCCGGTGGTGCCGGAGGTGTACCACATGACCGCGCCCGAGGTGCGGCCCTCCGGCGCGCTGCGGGGTTGTCCCGCGGCGAGTCCGGCCGTGCCCGTCTCGGCGCCGGCCGGCACCTTGCCGGCGTACGCCTCGTGGGTGACGACCAGCCTGGCGTCGCAGTCGCCGAGGATGTAGGCGATCTCCGGCGCGGTGAGGTGCCAGTTGACCGGGACGTAGTACAGCCCGATCTGGCCGGTGGCCATGAGCATGACGACGGCGTCGAGGCCGTTGGGCAGCACGCCGGCGACCACGTCGCCGGTGCCGAGCCCGCGGGCGCGCAGGCCGTG
This sequence comes from Nonomuraea roseoviolacea subsp. carminata, assembly GCF_024172185.1. Taxonomy (GTDB): domain Bacteria; phylum Actinomycetota; class Actinomycetes; order Streptosporangiales; family Streptosporangiaceae; genus Nonomuraea; species Nonomuraea roseoviolacea. Next base: position 6,410,483 of record NZ_JAMZEC010000001.1, on the reverse strand, counting down.
GGATACCTGGTTGACGAGGGCCAGCAGCTCGCCGTACGTGGTCCGGGTGCCATCGGCGTCGATCACCGCGAGGCGGCCGGGGTCGGCGGCGGCCAGCGCGTAGAAACCGGGCGGGTGCCCGCCCGCGGGCTCGTCGGCCGCCATCACGCCTCCCTCGGAGCCGGCTCGCCGGCCGCTTCCGTGGAAGCGGGCTCACCGGCCTCCATCAGGGCGGCCAGCCGGGCGCGGTGGACGCGCGGCGGGCCGAGCAGCACCTCGTCGGCCTTGGCCCGCTTGTAGAACAGGTGCGCGTCGTGCTCCCAGGTGAAGCCGACGCCGCCGTGCAGCAGCAGGTGGTCGCGGGCCACCTCGAAGCAGGCCCGCCCCACGTACGCCTGGGCGAGCGCGGCGGCGTGGGGCAGCTCGGCGGGGTCCTCGTCGGCGGTCCAGGCGGCGTGGCGGACGACGGACTCGGCCTGTTCGAGCTTGCAGTGCATGTCGGCCAGCTTGTGCTTGACGCCCTGGTACGAGCCGATGAACCGGCCGAACGTGACGCGGATCTTGGCGTAGGCGACGATGGCGTCGAGCGAGGCGCGCAGCACGCCGAGCTGTTCGGCGGCCAGCGCGACGGCCACCAGGTCGGCCACCGCGGCGGCCCCCTCGGCGCCCAGCCGGCCGAGCACCCGGGCCGGCGCGCCGTCCAGCTCCACCCGCGTCTGGCCCCGGGTGAGGTCGAGGGTCTCCAGCGGGACGCGGGTGACGCCCGGTCCGCCCAGATCCACGGCGACCAGCACGGGCCCGTCAGCCGCGGACTCCCCTGGCGCGCCGGACCCGCCGGCCGAGGACTCCCCCGGCGCGCCGGACCCGTCAGCCGCCGGCGCCCCGGGCAGGGCGGCCAGCAGCACGTCCGCCTCCGCCCCGCTCAGCACCTGCGGCAGCGTCCCGCGCAGGGTCACCCCGCCGCCCTCGGCCCGCGCCGTCAGGCCGTCCGGCACGACGGGCAGCGCGAGCGTGGCGGTGAGGCGGCCCTCGGCGACGCCGGTCAGCAGCTCCTTGTCGGGCGCCCGGGTGAGCGCGAGCGCCGCGAACGCCGTGGCCAGGAACGGCCCCGGCAGCAGCGCCGCCCCGGTCTCCTCCAGCGCCACGGCCAGCTCCGCCATGCCCGCCCCCGCCCCGCCGTACTCCTCGGGGACGATCAGCCCGGACAGGCCCAGCTCGCCGTTGAGGCGGGCGTGGACGGCCGGGTCGTAGCCGTCGCGGGCCTTGGCGGGCGGCGCGGCCGCGGCCAGGAACGAGCGGACCGCCTCGCGCAGCTCCCGCTGCTCCGGTGTGAGCACGAGCCTCATCCCTGGGTCCCCACCTTCAGGTCCTTGAAGGGCACGGTCTTGTCGACGCGCGGCCCGGGCGGCAGGCCGAGGACGCGCTCGCCGATGATGTTGCGCATGATCTCGTTGGTGCCGCCGCCCAGCGACATGGCCGGGGCCAGCGAGATCGCGTGCGCGAGCGGGCCGGCGCCGGCGCCGTCCCTGGTCCCGACGACGGCGGACGGGCCGGCCAGCCGGGTGGCCAGGTCGGCCTCGAACAGGGTCAGTTCGGCCAGCAGCAGCTTCGCGGCGCTGCCTCGGGCGCCGGGGAACAGGCCCGCCTCGGCCTCCTGGGCGAGCCGCTGGTTGAACAGGGCCAGCGCCCGGGTGCGGATGTGCAGCTCGACCAGGTCGTCGCGGACCAGCGGGTCGCTCGTGTCGGCGGTGCGGCGCAGCGCCTCCAGCGAGGTGGGGTCGTCCTTGGCGCGGCCCATGCCGACCCCCGCGGAGATCGACAGCCGCTCGTGCAGCAGGGTCGTGACGGCCACGCTCCAGCCGTCGTCCACCTCGCCCACGCGGTGCGCGTCGGGGACGGCCACCTCGTCGAAGAACACCTCGTTGAAGTGGGCGCGGCCGGTCATGTCCTTGAGCGGCCGGACCGTGACGCCGGGGTCGCGCATGCCCACGACGAACATGGTCAGGCCCCGGTGCTTGGGCGCCTCCGGGTTGGTGCGGGTGAGCAGCAGACCCCAGTCGGCGTGCTGGGCGACCGACGTCCACACCTTCTGCCCGTTGACGATCCAGCGGTCGCCGTCGCGGACCGCCCGGGTCTGCAGCGCGGCCACGTCGCTGCCCGCGCCCGGCTCGGAGAACAGCTGGCACCAGATCTCCTCGCCGCGCAGCAGCGGCCGGACGAACCGCTCGCGCTGCTCGTCGGAGCCCCGGTCGACCAGGGTCGGCCCGGTCATGCCGAGCCCGATGGAGAAGACGTACGTGGGGAGGGAGAAGTGCCGGGCCTCGGCGGCGAACGCGCGCTCCTCCGCCTGCGTCAGGCCCTGGCCGCCCCATCGCGCGGGCCAGGTGATGCCGGAGTAGCCGGCGTCGTACAGCCTGGCCATGAAGTGCTTGGCGTGGGGAATCGCGTCCTCGGGCGGGGTTTCGCCGGCCGGCGCGTTGTCGCGCAGCCATGCCCTGGCGGCCCGCCGGTAATCGTCGAGATTCACGTTCGCTCCTCGGGCATCAGTGTTCACTTACTCTAACCAGCCCCGCCGGACCGGCAAAGAGCGCCGCCGAATGCACCTTTTATCCGGATTTGACGGTGAATCTCCGTTGATTAGGACCATGGCGACTTAGTGTGATCATCTGATCACCGGGGGGAAAGGATTGGTCACACGGTTCGGCAGGTCCATCCGGACGCGGCTGACGCTGTTCGCCGGGATCGCCATGGTGCTGCTCAGCGTCGTGGTGAACGCGTTCGTGCTGTGGGCCATCCACAGCACCGCGGACGACTACCGCAAGACCGCGGTGACGACCTCCGCCCTGCGCGTGGTCCACCTCGTCAAACGCGGCGCGCTGCCCACCGTGATCCCCAGCGACCTGGACGGCATCCAGGTGGTCGACTCCCGTGGCCAGGTGGTGGCCTCCACCGACAACCTCGTCGGCCTGCCGCGCATGAGCGCCGTCGTGCCCGACGAGTTCAACGCCAGCCGCATGGAGATCGTCTGCGACCTGCCGTACTTCCGCGGCCAGTGCGAGTACATGACCGTGGTCAGGGTGTACGAGCACGGCGGCGACTGGCTGGTGTACGTGGTGGACTCCACCGTGCCCTGGTACGTCCATCCGGCCGTGCTGGCGTTCCTCATCGGCATCTCGGTGGCGATGGTCGCGCTGGCCTGGTTCGGGGTGTCGCGGGTGGTGGAGAGGACGCTCGCGCCCGTGCAGGAGGTCCGCGACAAGCTCGCCGAGATCACGAGCAGCGACCTGGGCAAACGCCTGCCCCTGCCGAGCCAGGCCGAGGAGATCCGGTCCCTGGCCGAGACCGCCAACCAGACGCTCGACCGGCTGGAGGCGGCGGTCGAGCAGCAGCGCCGGTTCGCCTCCGACGCCTCCCACGACCTGCGCAGCCCGATCACGGCGATGCGCGCCCAGGTCGAGGAGGCGATGCTGCACCCCGAGGACGCCGAGTGGGAGGACATCGGCCGCGCCCTGCTGTCGAGCCTCGACCGGCTCCAGGCGATCGTGACCGACCTGCTGACGCTGGCCAAGCTCGACGCGGGCTCCCCCATGGCCCGCGACCCGGTGGACCTCGCCGAGCTGGTCGCGGCCGAGACGACCAGGCCGCGCACGAAGAAGCTCATCACCACGCTCCAGCCGGGCGTGGTCGTGACCGGCGACCGGCTCCAGCTCGCCCGCCTGCTGACGAACCTGCTCGACAACGCCGAGCGCCACGCCGAGTCCACGATCACCGTGACCGTGCGCCGGGACGACGGCCACGCCGTCCTGGAGGTGCTGGACGACGGCGGCGGTATCGCGCCCGAGCAGCGCGAGCTCGTCTTCCAGCGCTTCACCAGGCTGGACGCCTCACGCAACCGCGACGCCGGCGGCACGGGGCTCGGCCTGTCGATCGCCCGCGACATCGCCCAGGCGCACCACGGCACGCTCACCCTGGAGGACTCCGACAGCGGGGCCCGGTTCGTGCTGCGGCTGCCGATCAGGGAGATGTGATCCGGGACATCTGTCCGCGGATGACCGCACCTGCTGGTCACGCTCCCATACCCATGCCCGGTTTGTCCTACAGCGTTTTCCGGCCACTGGTTAGAGTGGCCCGCTGTGACACCAGGTTTCAGCCGATTACGACGTGAGGACTTGCTCAAGACAGCCTGCGAGGTGATCTCCGCGCAGGGGTTCGGGCACACCAGGACACTGGACATCGCCCGAGCCGCCGGGGTGAGCCAGGCACTGCTCTTCTACCACTTCGAGACCAAGGACCGGCTCTTCGCCCAGGCGTTCGCGTACGCGGCCCGCCTGCACCGCGACACGCTGGACAGCATCGACCGGCTGGAGCGGCCTCCGCTGGAACGGCTGCGCACGCTGCTGCGGCGCTGCTCGCCGGGCGGCTCGCCCGACGGCTGGCGGCTGTGGATCGACGCCTGGGCGGAGTCGATCCGCAGCTCGGACCTGGAGGAGACCACCCGCCGGCTCGACCAGCAGGGCCGCCAGGTGCTGCGGGCCATCATCGAGGACGGGGTGGCGCGCGGCCAGTTCGCCTGCGAGGACCCGGAGGGGGCGAGCTGGCGCCTGTTCGCGCTCATCGACGGGCTCGCCATCCAGATCCAGGTCCATCCGAAGGCGCTGTCGCGCCGCCGCGCCAACCAGCTCATCCGGACGGCGGCCGCGGCCGAGCTCGGCCTCGCCCCCACCGACCTGTGACCGCCCGGTCGCCGGGCACGTGCGGGCGCCCGGCGACCGGCCCCAACCGGTCCGCGGCTAACGCGGGGCGGCGCTCCGGGTGATACTGGCAAGATGCCGGTCACCTACGGGCCCGAACACTGCCGCCCCGACCTGCCGGTCCCGCTCGCGCCGCTGCCCGGCGTGCCCGCGACGGTCCGCCGGGCGCTGGCCGGGCCGTCGCCGGAGCGCGCCCCCGCCGTGACGGTCGTCTGGGCGCTGGTCACGGCCGCGCTCGCGCTGGCGGCGACCTTCGCGCCGCATCCCGCCTTCTCCGCCGCCACCTGGCTGGCCGGGGCGTACGTGCTGGCGCGGGTCGTGGCGCTGCGGCTGCTGGATCGGGCCCAGCGGCGCTTCGAGCCCGCCTGGCTGGCCGCGCAGACGCGGGTGCTGCGCGGGCACGGCTTCGACGTCCTGCGCTGCACGGTCGCCGGCCGGGTCTGCGACCTGACCAGGCTGGGCGACGTGGCGGCGCTGGCGCGGGCCGCGCCGGGCGCGGAGGTGGTGCTGGAGTTCGGCTACCGTCCCGCGGCGGGCGCGCAGGTCGCGGTCGAGCGGATCCGCCGCAGGCGCGAAGATCTGGAGGTACGGTACGCGCGCTTCGCGCCGGACAGCGGCCGGGTGCGCTTCCCCGAGGGCGGCTACGTCATCGGCGCGGGCGGCCGGGTCACGGCGTGGTCGCTGGCGGGCCGGGTGCTGCTGACCCCGACGGTTCCGGCGCCGCTGCTGCCCGATCCTGCAGCAGCTCGTGCCTGAACTGGTAGTACGGCCCGCTACGGCGCAGCACCCCGCGCTCGTAGGCGTCGCGCAGGAACGCCATCAGCCGCAGCGGCAGCACCCGCCGGAGCGCGAACCACATGCGGACGTCGATGAAGCGCCCCCACGCGCTCGGCGCCATCATCGTGAGGCCGAACCCGGCCGCGCCGAGCACCGCGCCGGAGGCTGAGCCGACGAGCGTCTGCTGCCACCGGTCGAGCGTGAGCAGCCACACCTGGTCCCTGACCCGCAGCCCGCTCTCCATCCACCAGCCGAGGCACGCGCCCACGGCGAGCCCGACCAGGCCGCCCGCGGCGAAGGCCAGCAGCACGGCCGCCCGGTCGTTGCGCAGGAAGCCGTCGGGCGTGCCCGCCCTGTCGGCGTTGGCGGGGGCGAGGGCCAGGGAGGCGGCCAGGAAACCGATGAGGAACACCGCCCCCTCGGTGAGCGCGTAGGTCACCCCGTCGTACAGCACCAGGACGATCACCATGCCGGGCGCCACGCACACCAGGCCCTGGCCGAGGCGGCGCAGCAGGTAGCGCCGGGTCAGCGTCTTGCGCAGCCTCGGCCGCGCCTCGCGCGGGTGGTGCTGCCTGGCCAGCGACACCGCGAGACCGCCGGCCAGCCCGATCACCAGGCCGAACCACCAGCCGATCGACGTCAGCCCGAACAGCGCGAACATGACGGTGCACAGCGGTCCGAAGATCGCCATGCCGAGCACGGTCTGGACGACGGGGATCACCGCGCGGGGCAGCGCGTGGTGCAGCTCCCACCAGGCCAGGTCGTGGGTCCCTCGGCGGCGCAGGAACTCGGCGAGGGCGCGGAGGTAGCGGGCCGCCTCCTCGGGGGTCCACGGCTGGTCGGCCTCCGGCTCCGGCCGGTAGACGGCCGGCACGAACCCGGCGACCAGCTCCTTCCTGATCCGCGCGGCGGTGCCGTCGATGCGCGGGGTGTGGCCGCTCTCGCAGATGCGCGCCGCCAGGAAGATCATCAACGGGGTGTCGAGCGCCTCGGCCAGCGGGCCCCTCGGCTCCGCGCGCAGCCGGGCGACGAGCGCGGCGGCCGCCGGCACGTCCCCCCAGCGCGACTCCAGGTATCCGGTGACGCCCGCGGCGTCCACCGGCAGCAGCCGCAGGACCGGCGTCCCGGCGAGCCGGCGGATGGCGGGACCGGTGAACGCCTCGACGCGGCTGGTCAGCACGTACGGCGAGCTGGACCAGTCCTCGTCGATGGCCCTGACCACCTCGGCGCGCCGCGCCGCCGGCACCTCGTCGAAGCCGTCGAAGACGGCCAGCAGGCTGCCGCTGCTGATCAGCCGTTCCAGCGCGAGCGGGGCGCTGCGCAGGAACGGGTACTCGGCGGCCAGCCGCAGCGCCACCCACTCGCGCAGACTCAGCCGGGGCTCCCAGGACGACAGCGGCAGCGTGACCGGGATCGGCCGGTGCCGCACCGAGGGCGTGCGCAGCGCGAGGAGCAGGCCGAGCGTGGTCTTGCCCGAGCCCCGCTCGCCCGTCACCACCACGCCTCCCCTCCGGGTGAGCAGGTGGTCGGCCAGTTCCTCGACCGTCGCGGGCAGCGCGCCGCCCGACTCGCAGCGGATCGGGATGCCGCGGCTGTGCGGGACGTCGCGGTTGCCGGCCTCCCGCCTGGCCGCGTGCATGACCTCGTCGGCCAGCCGGTCGGCCAGGTCGGAGGCGCTGTCCGGGGGCCGCGTGCCGCGCAGGGTGCCGACGTAGGCGACGACGAGGGCCGCGGCGGCGATGACCGCCTCGACGTTGGACCAGCCGCCCACCGCCAGCCGTACGACGGCCAGCAGGACGAACGCCAGCGGCAGGACGATCAGGACCGCGGTCCGCAGTCTGCGCATCTACGAGGCTCTTTTCGGGGGGATGGCGTGGGTGCCGCCCGCCAGCAGCAGCCCCAGCGGGGTGTCCTTCCGTCTCCGGGCGCGCCGGGACCGGTGGCGTTTGAGCACGTCGGCCGCCAGGACGAGCAGCAGCGTCGCGGCGAAGCGCCGGGCGGCGGCCCGCCCGTAGCCGGCGGCCAGCCGGGGCCGCAGGGCGCGCAGCCGGGCGCCGACGTCGGCCAGGCTCACCTCGCCCCGGTTGAGCGGGGTGCCGATGCCGTCGCGCAGGTCGGCGTCCTGGTCGAGGTAGTCGTCCAGGAGTTGCAGCGCCTCGCCCGCCTCCATGACCGTGTCGCGCTGCACCACGCTCATGTCCGGATGCACCAGTCCGAACAGCACGACGCACGCCAGCCCGCCCTTCCCCCGGGTGATCTTGCCGAGCTGCGCCGCCGGGGTGGCGGGATCGCGCTGCCGGCGGGAGAGCACCTGGTAGTCGTGCAGTTCGAGCAGCGCGGTGTGCCAGAGCTCGCCGGGGGCGCGACGGCGGATCTCCGCGTAGAGCGCGGCCAGCAGGCGCCGGTGCGGGTCATCGGATCGCCCCGCGCCTTCGGGCCCGCCGTCCCCGAACAGGGACGCCACCCAGGAGTCGACCTCCGGGTCGCCGCCGTTGTCGATCAGGTCGTCGTAGAGCCGGGCGACCGATCCGGCGAGCATGGCCAGCTCGCCGTCGCAGGGCCGGCCCGCCATCCGCGCGTAGGCCCGGATGCCGACGTTGAAGGTCAGCGCGGTGCCGCGCAGCGAGGCGATCATCGCCTCGCGCTCGGGCCCGGCCAGCGCGTCGCGGACGAGGGGTTCGACGGCCCGCTCGAAGTCGCGCACGGCGGCGGGAGCGCACGCGACCGCGTCCTTGAGCGCGATGGGGAGGGCGATCGCCGGCCGGGCACAACGCGCAACGGTCAGTAGGTCGCGGATCACGACGCTCCCATCGGCAGACGGTGAGCGCATGATGACACGGGGCAGGGCCGCGGTAAATACGGTCCCTGCCCAGGCCGGCGATCAGGGGCGACGGTCAGGGACGGCGGGCGATGAGGACCTCGGTGGTCCTGCGCTCCTCCCACACGCCCGAGGGGCGGTCGGCCAGCAGCGCCCGGCGCACCTCGTCCGTGAACGCGGCCAGCCGGTCGCCCAGCCGGGCGGGCGCGCTGTAGGAGAAGGAGAGCTGGAGCCCCACCAGCGCGTCGACGTCCATCGACACCCGCCGCTCGAACCGGGCCGACTCGACGCGGCCGAACGGCGAGCCCGCCAGCACCTCGTCGTGGTGCTCGCCGGTCGCCTGGAACGAGCCGGGGGCCCGCTCCTTGTCCAGCCCCGACTCGTTCAGGCCGAACGCGGCGCGCACCGGCCGCACCACCGCCTCCCACGGCGGGTCCCCCTCCTCGCGGACCGGCCCCACCAGGGCCACCGCTCCGTGCGGCGGCAGCAGGGCGTCGAGGTCGGCGAGCACGGCCCGGCGGTCCATCCAGTGGAACGACCTGCCCATGACGACGTGGTCGAACGGCGGCAGCGCGCGCAGCGCGGTGGAGTCGCCGCGGATCCACCGGATGTCCCCCGCCGCGCCCTCGGCCAGGCGGCGTCCCTCGGCGAGCATCTCCTCGTCGGGGTCCACGGCCAGCACCGCGCGCACCCGCCCGGCCAGGGGGATCGCCACCGTGCCCGGTCCGCAGCCGAGGTCCAGCACGACGCCGTCCGGGCCGAACGCGCGGGCCAGGCACTCGACGGCCTCGTCGCCGTGGTCGCTGCGATAGCGCGCGTAATAGGTGGCCGCGCCGCCGAAGAGGTCCGTCACGGATGGGAGCATAGACGGGTTTGGAAGCGTTCAAGGGAAGGTTGTCGATCGGTGAGGCGGCTACTCACGGTCCTGCTGCTCGCGTCGGCCGCGGTGGGGATCTCGCTCCCGGCCCGGGCGCACAACGTGCTCATCAGCAGCGACCCCAAGGACGGTGCGGCGCTGTCGGCGGCGCCCGCCGTGGTCACGCTGGTGTTCGACCAGGCGGTGCGCCAGGGGTACGCGCAGGTGGGCGTCACGGGCCCGGACGGGGCGGCGATGGCCGACGGGGCCGCGTCGGTGGCCGCGGAGAAGGTGACGGTCAAGGTCAAGCCGCTGACGGCGGCGGGCGCGTACGTGGTGGGCTACCGGATCCTGTCGGCCGACGGGCACCCGGTGACCGGCAAGATCACCTTTCGGCTGACGGCCCCGGGCTCGGCGGCACCCGAGACGGCGCCCGCGACGGCGGCTGAGACGGCGCCGCAGACCGCGTCGGCGTCCGCCTCCGACGCCGCCGACAGCGCGCGGGCGGCCGAGGCGGCGGCCAACGGCGGGGCGGGCATGGCCGTGGTGTGGATCGTGGCCGCGCTCCTGCTGCTGGCGGCCGGCACCGGCGTCGCCCTGCGCCGCGCCCGCCCCGCCGACGCCATCATCGGCGCCTCGCACGAGGACGCCTCCGACGGGGAGGGCCGGGCGTGAGCGTCGAGGCTCCCCCGGGGCGCCGCGTCCGCGCCTTCGGCGGCGGCGCGGTGGCCGGGGTGTTCCTGGCCTGCGCCGTCGTCTCCGCCGTGGTCGCCTCCGGGCTGACCGCGCAGGAGGCCGTGCCGGGCATCCCCATGCCGGGCCCCGTCGTCGCCTACGGCCTGCCGGTCGTGCGGGTGGTGCTCGACCTGGCCGCCGTGGCCGTGGTCGGCATGAGCCTGCTGCCCAAGCTGCTCGGCTTCGAGGACCCCGGGGGCACCGAGCCGGTGATGCGCCGCGTGCGCCCGCTGACCGTCACCGCCGCCTGGACGTGGGCGGCGAGCGCGCTGCTGACGATCGTGTTCCAGACGGCCGAGCTGAACCCCGGGTCCGTCCCCACGCCCGCGATGATCGCCGATTACGTGGACAGCGTCGGCACCGGGCAGGGACTGCTGTTCAGCGCCGCCTGCGCGCTGGCCGCGGCCGGCATCGGGCTCATGGCGGTGCGCTTCGGCGAGAAGGTGCCGGCCGAGCTGCGGATCGTGGTGGCGCTGTTCGGGCTGCTGCCGATCCCGGTGACCGGGCACGCCGTGAACTCCGTCTGGCACGACCCGATCATGATCTCGATGGAGAGCCACGTGATGGGCGCGGCGGCCTGGGCGGGCGGGCTGGCGGCGGTGACGGTGTTCGTCGCGCCGCGCCGGGAGCTGCTGGCGGCCGTGCTGCCGCGCTTCTCCAGGATCGCCACGGTCTGCCTGCTGGTGGTGAGCCTGTCCGGGCTGGTCACGGGGCTCGGCACGATGGCGCTGACGCCCGGCGTGGAGCTGCCGGGCGCGCTCCTCACCAGTGAGTACGGCCTGCTGGTGGTGGCCAAGCTGGCCCTGGCGGCGCTGCTGGTGCCGCTGGCCGCGCACATCCGCTTCCGGCTGCTGCCGGCGATCCGCGGCGGCGCGGCCACGGCCGTGGTGGCGTGGGCGACGGCCGAGCTGGCCGTCATGGGCCTCGCCTACGGGGTCGCGGTGGCGATCACCCGGGCCTCGATCGGCTGACGGCCCGCCCGGCCGCCCCACCACTCGAAGGCCAGCCAGGCGGCCAGCAGCCCGGCCCCCGCCCAGATCGCCGAGCCGGTCGCCAGGGGCGGGGCGCCGAGCAGGCCGCTCTGGCCCTTGATCGCGCCGTACACGTGGCCCATGAGGGCGCTCTGCGCGGCGAGGGCGCCGTAGACGGCGGCGGTGACGCCGACGGACCCGACGAGCGCCCTGAGCACCGGATGGCGCACCGCGAACGCGAGGTCCACGCACAGCCCGCCCACGACGAGGAAGAACGGCACGGCCGACGGCGGGAAGCCGGCGACGGTGAGCAGCGGCCAGATCAGCGTGCGGAACCCGACGTAGGCCGCGGCCACCAGCGTCGCCGCGCCGAACCTGCCGATCAGCATGCGCGCCGCGACGAGCACGCCGAGCCCCACGACCACCGCGTACACGGGGTACAGGGCGTCCGGCACGGGCAGCGAGAACGCGGTCATCATCGCCCGGTCGACGGGCCGGCCCATCTGGTCGGCCGCGAACCGCAGCAGGATCGGCTCGGCGTAGGTGGCGTGGTTGTCCCACGCGCCGATCGACAGCACGCCGTACTCCTGGTGCTGCTCGGGGAAGTGCACGTTCTCCAGGAAGAACGCGAGGAACGCCCCCAGCAGCACCGTGCGCTCCCGCCCCGGCGGCGCGCCCGTGAACCAGCCCCGGATCACACCGGCGATCATGAAGAACGTTCCAAGGTAGAGCATGATGTGCGACGGGCTCCACGAGGTGATGTCGAGCCCGTTGACGCGGTGGTTGATCAGGTCGAGCGGCACCGCGACCAGGAACACGCCGGTGCCCCACTGGATGAGCCGCAGCGCCGCCTTGTCCACGCCGTAGCCGGTGTAGCCGTGGACGATGGTCAGGCCGAGGGCCACGGCGGTGCCGGCGGAGTTGAGCAGGTGGGGCGGGGCGAGGTCGTCGCGCAGCCACTTGAAGTGCCAGGAGACGTCCCAGGCCGAGCCGAGCAGCTTGAGCGTGAGCGCCACCAGCCACCCGTAGTAGAGGACCCGGAACAGGTCGGGGGGCGTCTCACGGCCCGCCGGCCCCCGCGTCCAGTAGGGGACCGCCCAGTCGGCGGCCTTTTTGATGATTGCTGGTGCGTTCACGGGCTGCATCTTACGGCGATCGCGCCCGCCTCCATGCCCCTTTGAGCTCTGTCTGTGCCCGTCCGTGCCTCTGTGCGCTCGGCTGTGCGCGCGGCTGTGCGCTCGTCGAAGGTGAGCGGGCCGCATGATCTCAGGGTCCTCTCAGGTGCGGTAAGTAGGCTTTCCGCCATGAAACGTGTGGTCGCCCTCCTCGTGGTGCTCGTCCTCGCGGGAGTGGGGGCCTGGCTGGCCTGGCCGTCGGCGCCCGAGGTGCGCGCGCAGGAGCAGCGGATCACCGTGCTCGACGGCCCGGCGGGCGACCAGCGCGTCGAGCTCGACACCGCCTTCTACCCGCCGGCCGGCGGCGGCCGGGCCCCGGCTGTGCTGCTCGCCCACGGGTTCGGCGGCGACAAGGACGGCATGCGCGCCCAGGCGCGGCGGCTGGCCGCCGACGGCTACGCCGTGCTGACCTGGTCGGCGCGCGGCTTCGGCGCGTCCACCGGGCAGATCGCGCTCAACTCCCCCGACTACGAGGTCAAGGACGTCAAGCAGCTCGTCGACTGGCTGGCCCGGCGGCCCGAGGTGCGGCTCGACGGGCCGGGCGACCCGCGCGTGGGCATCGCCGGCGGCTCGTACGGCGGCTCCATCGCGCTGATGACGGCCGCCCACGACTCCCGGATCGACGCGATCGTCCCGCAGATCACCTGGGCCGACCTGGCCGACGCGCTGTTCCCCGACGCCACCGGCAAGGGGCCGGAGAACGGCGTGTTCAAGCGCATGTGGGCGGGCTTCTTCTTCGGCCGGGGCGGCGGCGAGATCCAGGGCCTGGGCGGGCTGGCGGCGCGGGCGCAGGCCCCGGCCCGGCCGCTGACGGCCGAGGAGGCCCGCTGCGGCCGGTTCACGCCCGACATCTGCCGCGTCTACCAGCAGGTCGCCGAGACCGGCCGGGCCACGCCCGAGGCGGTCGCCCTGCTGCGCGCCTCCAGCCCGGTCACCGTGGCGGGCCGGATCAAGGCGCCGACGCTGCTCCTGCAGGGGCAGCGCGACTCGCTGTTCCCGCTCGGCCAGGCCGACGCCAACGCCAGGGCGATCGCCGCCGCCGGCACGCCGGTGAGCGTCGCCTGGTTCGACGGGGGCCACGACGGCGGCGACGGCGAGAACGACTGGCTGTACGAGCAGACCACCGCCTGGTTCGGCCGCCACCTCAAGGGAGACGGCTCCCCTGTCGCGAAGGCGTTCACGGTGACCCGCGACGCCGGGCGCGACCCGGGCACCCGCCAGCGCGTCCGCGTGCACCCCGAGACCGGCGGCTACCCCGGCCTGGGCGGCACCGCGACCACCCAGGTCACGCTGAGCGGCCCCGACCAGAACGTGGCCAACCCGCCCGGCGGCTCCCCCGCCGCGATCTCCACCGTGCCGGGCATCAGCGGCCTGCTGGGCGGCGGCGGCCAGGGCAACGTGAGCGTGTCGCTGGACATGCCGGGGCAGAGCGCCTCCTTCGAGTCGGCGCCGCTGACCCGGCCCCTCCAGCTCACCGGCAGCCCCACCGTGCGGCTCAGGGTGTCGGGCAAGGGCGAGGTGACGCTGTTCGCCAAGCTCCTCGACGTGGCCGACGGCGTGCAGCCGCCCACGCTGCCCGCCGGGCTGGTCGCGCCGTTCCGGGTGACGATCCCGGAGGGGGCCGGCAGCACCGAGGCCACGGTGGCGCTGCCGGCCGTCGACCGCCTCTTCTCCGCCGGCCACCGGCTGCGGCTGACGGTCTCGACCACCGACATGGGCTACGCCACGCCCGCGCGGGCGGCCTCGTACCAGGTGGGCCTGGCCTCGGCCGCGCTGGCCGTGCCGACCGTGGCCGCGCTGGAGACGCCCGCGACCGGCGTGGCCTGGTGGGTGTGGGCGATGCCGCTCGTCGCGGTCGTGATCGCCGTGGCGCTGCTGGTGACGGGCCGGAACCGGCCGCGGCCCGCGTCCGCCGGCTCCGGCGCGGACGTGCCGCTGGAGATCAGCGGGCTGACCAAGGCGTACCGCAACGGCGACAAGGCCGTGGACGGGCTGTCGTTCCGGGTGGAGCGCGGCCAGGTGCTCGGCCTGCTCGGCCCCAACGGCGCGGGCAAGACCACCACGATGCGCATGATGATGGGCCTCATCCGCCCCGACGACGGCGAGATCCGCATCTTCGGCGAGCCCGTCACCCCAGGGGCGCCGGTGCTGTCGCGGCTCGGTTCCTTCGTCGAGGGGCCCGGCTTCCTGCCGCACCTGTCCGGGCGCGACAACCTGGAGCTCTATTGGGCGGCGACCGGGCGGCCCGCCGAGGACGCGCGCTTCGCCGAGGCGCTGGAGATCGCGGGCTTGGGCAAGGCCCTGGAGCGGGCCGTGCGCACGTACTCGCAGGGCATGCGGCAGCGGCTGGCCATCGCCCAGGCGATGCTGGGCCTGCCCGACCTGCTCGTGCTCGACGAGCCCACCAACGGGCTCGACCCGCCCCAGATCCGCGAGATGCGCGAGGTGCTCAAGCGCTACGCCCGCGACGGCCGCACGGTCATCGTCTCCAGCCACCTGCTGGCGGAGGTGGAGCAGACCTGCAGCCACGTCGTGGTCATGCACCGGGGCCGCCTGGTGTCCGCCGGCCCGGTGTCCGTGCTCCTCGACGGGGCGGCGCGGACCAACGGGCACGGCCCCCGGCTCGAAGACGTGTTCCTCGACCTCATCGGAGACAAGTCGTGACCACCACCGCCCCCGGCCCCGCGCGGGCATCCGGTCACGCGCACGCCCCCGGCTACGCGCCGAGCCGCACGCTGCCCCTGCGCGTGGAGATCGTCCGGCAGTTCAAGCGCCGGCGCACGCTGGCCATGTTCGGGCTGCTGCTGGCGCTGCCCTGGATCCTCGTGCTCGCCTTCCAGCTCGGCCCGCAGGGCGGCGGTCAGCAGCAGGCGTCGCTGCGCGTCTCCGACCTCGCGACCGCCGGCGGGCTGAACTTCGCGGCGTTCGTGCTGTCGGTGTCGGCCAACTTCCTGCTCGTCGTGGCCGTCGCGCTGTTCTGCGGCGACACGGTCTCCAGCGAGGCGAGCTGGTCGTCGCTGCGCTACCTGCTGGCCGCGCCGGTGCCGCGCGACCGGCTGCTGCGGCAGAAGCTCGTCGTGGCGCTCGGCTACTCGGCGAGCGCGGTGGTCGTCCTGCCGCTGATGGCGCTGCTCGCGGGCACGCTCGCGTTCGGCTGGAACGACATCCAGGTGCCCGGCACGGGCGAGACGATCCCGGCGCTCGACGTGCTGCCGCGCTTCGGGATCGTCATCGCGTACGCGCTGGTGAGCCAGCTCGTGGTGGCGGCGCTGGCCTTCCTGATCTCGACGGTCACCGACTCGCCGCTCGGCGCGGTGGGCGGGGCCGTGGGGCTGTGGATCGTCAGCAGCATCCTGCAGGCGGTGGAGGCGCTCGGCCCGGCCCGGGAGTTCCTGCCGACGTTCTGGAACACCGCGTGGCTGGACGCCCTCGCGCCCGAGCCCGACCTGAGCGGGATGATCAGGGGCGCGTCGGTGTCGGTGACCTACGCGGCCGTGCTGGTCGCGGTGGCGTTCCGCCGCTTCCGCCGCAAGGACGTGGTGAGCTGAGCGCTCAGCCCCAGTGCGGGGGCTTGTTGTCGAGGTAGAAGGCGTCGGCGTCGTCGTCGCGCTCGTCGCCCCAGCCGAGGTCGGTGTCGTCGGACGTCTGTTCCGGGAGATAGTCGCTCACGGCATACATGCTATCGAGACGTACAAACCTGACCCCTCGGGCCGCGCGGGAGACCGGACATCGGCGGGCGGCGAGGGTACGATGCCAGGGCAGGTGTCGCCTACCCCCACGTGAGGCTGCCGATGGCCACCCCGACCGGCTGGCGGCGAGAGGGCAATCTGCCGGCGGAGCTCACGAGCTTCGTGGGGCGCACACGCCTTCTCGCCAACCTCAAGCGCCATCTCGGCGAGTCACGGCTGGTCACCGTGACCGGGATCGGCGGGGTCGGCAAGTCGCGCACCGTGCTGCGCCTCGCCCACCAGGTGCGCGCCCAGTACGAGGACGGCGTCTGGTTCGCCGACCTGGCCCGGCTGCAGGACTCCGGCATGGTCCGGCACACCATCGCCTCGGCGCTGGGCATCGCCGACCAGTCCTCGCGGGCCGCCTCCGAGACGCTGTCGGAGTGGGTCGGTGACCGTGACATGCTGCTCATCATCGACACCTGCGAGCATCTCGTGCAGGGCTGTGCCGAGCTGGTCGAGGAGCTGCTGGAGAGCAATCCCCGGCTGAAGGTGCTGGCCACCAGCCGCCAGTCGCTGCACCTGCCGTACGAGCACGTGGTGCCGGTGCCGCCGCTCCAGGTGCCGGGCGACGACCCGGCGGAGAGCCTGTTCACCAACGAGTCGGTGCAGCTGTTCGCGGCGCGGGCCGGGGCCGTGGTGCCCGACTTCGTGCTCGACGAGCGCAACATCGGCGCGGTGGCCGAGCTGTGCCGGCGGCTCGACGACATCCCGCTGGCCATCGAGCTGGCGGCCGTGCGGCTGCGCGCCCTGTCGGTGGAGCAGATCGTGGAGCTGCTGGCCGACCGGTTCAGCCTGCTGGCGGGCGCGAGCCGCACCGCGCTGCCGCGCCACCAGACGCTGCGGGCGGCGATCGGCTGGAGCCACGAGCTGTGCGACCCGGCGGAGCGGCTGCTGTGGGCGCGGCTCTCGGTGTTCGCCGGCGACTTCGAGCTGGACGCGGCGCGGTTCGTCTGCGCCGACGAGCGGCTGGCCGCCGAGCGCATCACCGACCTGGTGACCGGGCTGGTGGAGAAGTCGGTGCTGCTCATCCGGAGCAACCACGCGGGCGTGCGCTACAAGCTGATCGACACGCTGGCCGAGTACGGCGAGGAGTGGCTGGACAAGCTCGGCGAGCGCGACCGCATGCGCCAGCGTCACCTCGACTACTACCTGACCCTCGCCCAGCGCGGCGAGGACGCGTGGTCCGTCCCGCGGCAGATCTACTGGTTCGTACGGATGCGCCAGGAGCACGACAACGTGCGCGTCGCGCTGGAGCACGCGCTGCGCACGCCCGGCTCGGCGCTCCAGGCGCTGACGCTGCTGTCGTCGCTGTGGTTCATGTGGGTGTGCTGCGGCTTCGCCCGCGAGGGCCGCCTGTACCTGGAACGGGCGCTGCACGCCAACCCGGGCGTGAGCAAGGAGCGCTGCAAGGCGCTGTGGGTGCTGTCGTACGTCCGCAGCGCCCAGGGCGACAGCGCGGGCGCGCTGGAGGCGGCCGAGCAGTGCAGCAGCGAGGCGGTCCGGGTCGGCGACTCCAAGGCCGTCATCCTCGCCTCCAAGATGCAGGGCACGGCCGCGCTGCTCCAGGGCGACCTGCAGAAGGCCAGCGCGCTGCTCGGCGTGGCGATCGAGTTCAACACCGACAACAAGGAGCTCACCCCGGGTCTGCTGCCCGCGATCGTCGAGCTGTCGCTGGTGCTGTCGTCGCAGGGCGAGCTGTACGAGGCGGAGTCGCTGCTGGTCGACTGCCTGCAGGTGTGCCGGGAGCGGGGCGAGCTGTGGGTCAGCTCGTACGCGCAGTGGGCGCTGTCGATCACCAGGCTGGCGACCCGGCGCACCGGTCAGGCGCTGGAGAGCGCCCGCGAGGGCGTGCGGATCAAGCGGCACTTCCACGACACGCTGGGCACCCTGCTCGGGCTGGAGACCATGGCCCGCATCTTCGCCGCCGACGAGCAGAGCGCCGTGGCGGCCAAGCTGCTGGGCGCGCTGCAGCAGAACTGGCGCACGGCCGGCCTGCCGATGCTCGGCGCGCCGTTCCTGACCAGCGACCACGAGCGGTGCGTCAAGGAGTGCCAGAAGGCGCTGGGCGAGGCGGCCTACCGGGCCGCCTTCGAGGCGGGCGCGCGGCTCGACCTCGACGAGGCGTCCGCGCTCGCCCTGGGCGAGCTGGACACCTCGGACGGCTGACGTTCTCGGGGCGGGGAGGGGCTGCCCGGAAGGCGGGTGTCAGACGACCCGCGGCCAGCGGGTGCCGGCGGGCCAGGCGTGCACGTAGCGGGCGCTGCCGAGGGAGAACTCGATGTGTCCCCGCACCCAGTTCTCCAGGCCGCGCACGTACTTGCGCACGGGCAGCGACGCCCACTGCTCCACGGCCGCGCGCCGCGCGACGAACGCGGTGACCGCGGCCTCGTGCATGCGCGCCACCTCCTCCAGGGCCTCCTGGAGGGTGAGGGCGCGGTGGGTGCCCAGCACCGTGACGAGGTTGTGCCGGGCCTTGTCGCGGTCGCGCTCCTTGGCGTAGGACAGCAGGTCGTTGTCCCAGCCGATGAGGTCGCACGCGAGGTCCGACAGGGCGCGCACGTCCGGGTGGTGCCACTCCTCCGCCTCGAGCCGGTAGCCGCCGCCCACGTCGATGAGCGCGAAGCAGGTGAAGGTGGCGCCGGTGATGCGGCGCATCAGGATGTAGTCGTCGGGCGTGGGGATGAGGTCGACCTCCCGGTTGGCCGCCTCCCAGATCTGGGCGAACAGGTATTCCTTCACCGTGATGCGCCAGCGGTCCACCTGGGCGGGGGTGGCGATGTCGGACAGCCGGTGGAGCAGCTCGTCGAGCGCGACCCCGAACGGGTCGGCCGGATCGGGCTTGCGGCGCCCGTCGACGATCTCCAGGAGCGGCGGCAGGGCGCGGGCCAGCGCTGAGGCCCGGCATCCCACCCGTTCGCTCTCGCAGAAGGCGTCGTCGAACGCGAATAACCAGTTGTACCAGTCGTTGATCAGCCGGAGGCTGTCGCGGGGGACGGACGGATTGGTGCGGGCGGCCAGCAGGCCGATCTGGGAGCGCCGGAAGTGCTCGATGGTGTCGGCTCCGGCGAGCATGCTGGAGGCGGCCAGCCAGGCGTGGCTCTCCGCGTCGACCTCTGCGGCGTGCACGTTGATCTCGTTCGGGAACGGGCATGGCAGCGGGGGGATGCGGAGGGGTCGCCTCGTGAAGGGACGCGCAGAAGTAGCCACTCATACAGCATGACGAGCTGCAGTCCGAAAAACCACAGCCGCTAACTTCCATGTCATTTTCGGATATTTAGCACTATTGCGTACTATTCACCCATTTGACGGAACCATTCACGGAATTCGCCGTGTGCGAACCTGCCGCGCCGTGTCCTCGACGGTCGCCGCCCGGATCGGGCGGGCAGCGCGGCGCGCGGGGCCCGCGCACGGTCGCCGGCGTGACCCCGGCAGCAGCAAAGTGTCACCTTCGCCGCCGAACCTGGCCCGCCAGACCCCGCCCGGCCGGTCCCCTCTGTCTCGATAGGGTGCCGTGCACGGAATCGTTCCGGCTCGCCGTGGGTTTCACCTGAGAGTAGCTAGGGAAAGGCTGTCCAACCGTGTTCGACCCGACGGATCTCTACAAGCTCGCCGACGACGTGCCGGAGCCGGCCGACCCGGTGCTGCTCTACCACTTCGAGGGCTTCGTGGACGCCGGAGGCGCCGGGCGGCTCGCGCTCGCGCACGTGCTCGACGGGCTGGAGCACCGGGTGGTGGCGCGCTTCGACGTGGACCGGCTGCTCGACTACCGCTCCCGGCGCCCCGTCATGACGTTCGACACCGACCGGTGGGTGTCCTGCGAGATGCCGGAGCTGGCCGTGTACGCGGTGAAGGACGCCACCGGCGTGCCGTTCCTCGTGATGAACGGCCCTGAGCCGGACCGCGAGTGGGAGCTGTTCACCCGGGCCGTCGGCACGCTGGTCGAGCGGCTCGGCGTCAGCAGGCTCGTCACCGTCCACGGCATCCCCATGGCCGTGCCGCACACCCGCCCGCTCGGCATCACCCCGCACGCCAGCCGGCCGGAACTGCTCAACGCCGACCAGACCAGCACGTTCGGCCGCGTCCAGGTGCCCGGCAGCGCCGCCGCGCTGATCGAGTACCGCCTGGGCGCCGAGGGCCACGACGCGCTCGGCTACGCGGTCCACGTCCCCCACTACCTGGCCCAGGCCGAGTACCCGCAGGCCGCCGTCACCGCGCTGGAGGCCGTGACCCGGGGCACCGGGCTGGTCTTCCCCATGGACGCGCTGCGCGAGGCCGCCCGGCGCACCACGGCCGAGATCGAGGAGCAGATCCAGGCGTCCTCGGAGCTGTCGACCGCCATCTCGGGGCTTGAGCAGCAGTACGACGCGTTCGCCGGGGGCGCCGACCGCGAGAACCTCATCGCCGAGGCGGCGCAGATGCCCACGGGCGACGAGCTGGCCGCCCAGTTCGAACGCTTCCTGGCCGAACGCGACGACGAGTAGCGACGACAGGGCGGGACGAGGAGGACCGCGAGGGAACCGAGGGGGCCGGCGCTCACCCGTTAGGCTGGCCCGATGAGCGACATCCGGGTCGGCCTGATCGGATACGGCACGGCCGGCGCGTACTTCCACGCGCCGCTTATCCACGCCGCCGAGGGCCTGACACTGGCGGCCGTGGTGACCCGCGACGCGGGCCGCGCCGCCGACGCCTCCACCCGCTACGGCGCGCGCGCCGTGCCCTCCCCCGGCGAGCTGTGGGACCTGTGCGACCTCGTCGTCGTCGCCTCGCCCAACCGCACCCACGTGCCGCTCGCCACCGAGGCGCTCACGCGCGGCAAGCCGGTCGTCGTCGACAAGCCGCTCGCCCGCACCGCCGCCGAGGCCCGCGAGCTCGCCGCCCTGGCCGAGGAGCGCGGCCTCATGCTGACCGTCTTCCAGAACCGCCGCTGGGACGGCGACTACCTCACCGTGCGCGAGCTGGTGAAGGGCGGCGCCCTCGGCGAGGTCCACCGCTTCGAGTCGCGCTTCGAGCGCTGGCGGCCCCGGCCCAAGGGCGGCTGGCGCGAGAGCGGCGGCGAGGAGGAGATCGGCGGCCTGCTCTACGACCTCGGCAGCCACCTCGTCGACCAGGCGATCGAGCTCTTCGGCCCGGTGCGCGAGGTCTACGCCGAGAGCGACGTGCGGCGCGCCGGCGTCTCCGGCGACGACGACACCTTCCTCGCCCTCACCCACGCCGGCGGCACCAGGTCCCACCTGTGGGCCAGCGCGCTGGCCGCCCGGCCCGGCCCCCGGTTCCGGGTGCTCGGCTCGCTGGCCGCGTACGTCAAGGACGGCCTGGACGTGCAGGAGGAGCGGCTGCGAGCCGGCCTGACGCCCGACTCCCCGGGGTTCGGCGAGGAGCCCGAGGAGCGATGGGGCACCCTCGGCGACACCGAGCGGCAGGGCATGGTGCCCACGCTGCCCGGCGCGTACCTCGACTTCTACCGGGGCGTCACGGCGTGCCTGCGCGAGGGGGCGCCGCCGCCGGTCACGCCCGAGAGCGTGGCCGGCGCGCTGGCCGTCCTGGAGGCGGCCCGCCGCTCGGCGGCCGAGCACACGGTCGTCACCCTCGCCTGACGGCACGCCCTCCGGCACGAGCCCGGCGCGGCGCACCCGCCCTGACCTGGCAACTCAGCGTCCAGGACCGCATAGGGTTGTCCTGTGGAACAGCCGGAGCGCCGTTGACCGGCCTCCTCGACGTCCGGCGCGTCTACGTCGAGCCCGAGGCGGCCGCCCTGCCGCGCGGGCGGGAGATCCTCGGCCGCTTCCCCGGCGCCGAGATCGTCGAGATCGACAGCCACCACCGCATCCCGGAACTGTACGGCGACGAGGCCAACGTGGCCCGCTGGGTGCGGATCAAGACCGAGGCGCTCGTGCTCGGCGTCAAGAAGTCGCTGACCGCCCGCCCCAACGGCCGTTCGGCCGACTTCATCGCGCCGTCCACGGCCAACGGCTGCGCCATGGCGTGCGCCTACTG
The DNA here is from genome assembly GCF_024172185.1 of Nonomuraea roseoviolacea subsp. carminata. Classification (GTDB taxonomy): domain Bacteria; phylum Actinomycetota; class Actinomycetes; order Streptosporangiales; family Streptosporangiaceae; genus Nonomuraea; species Nonomuraea roseoviolacea. The sequence continues at coordinate 6,388,696 of NZ_JAMZEC010000001.1, read as the reverse complement.
CTATGTGCCGCGCCGCAAGGGCTACAGCAACCCGATCACGGTGTTCGCCAACATCGACCAGATCACCGGCTACCTGCGGCGGCACGCCGCTCGCCAGGGCGACAAGCCCGAGCCCAACCAGGTCGATCCCCGCCTGTGGGTGTACGACATCGGCGAGAACTCCGACTGCTCGGTCGACGCCATGATCTCCGACAACGTACGGGACCTGGTGGAGCTCTTCCGTGACCTGCCGAACGCCAAGGCCAGCTTCGCCACCAAGTACGTCAACCGCGACCTGCTCGACTGGGACCCGCGGGGGCGCACCCGCGTCCGCTTCAGCCTCATGCCCGCCGCCGACTCCAAGCTGCTGGACATCCGCACCTCCCCGATCGGCGAGCGCATCGACGCGATCAACGACTTCGTCGCGGCCGGTTACGAGGTGCACGTCAACCTGAGCCCGGTGGTGGTCCGGGACGGCTGGCTGGCGGACTGGGCGGAGCTGCTGGGCCGGCTCGGCGACGCGCTGTCTCCCGAGGCCCGCGCCCAGCTCGCCGCCGAGGTGATCTTCCTCACCCACAACGACCGGCTCCACCAGGTCAACCTGGGCTGGCATCCGAAGGCGGAGGAGGTGCTGTGGCGGCCGGAGCTCCAGCAGGCCAAGCGCTCCGAGACGGGCGGCTGGAACGTCCGCTACCGCACCGGCCACAAGGGGCGCTACGTCGCCGCCCTCCTCGACCTGCTCGCCGCCGAGCTCCCCTGCTGCCGCGTCCGCTACGCCTTCTGAACGCCGGAAGCTACGCCTTCTGAACGCCGGAACCTGAACGCCGGAACGCCCGTTCAGTCGCGCAGGCGCGCCCGGATGGCCTCGGTGTCCGCGGCCGTCCAGCCGTGCGCCCCCAGCCAGCCCATCGGCCCGCCGAACCGCTCGTCCAGCACCGACAGGAACTGCTGGATGTAACGGGGGCGCGGCATGTGGTCGTCGGCCGGACGCGAGTCCAGGTCGTCGCGGTAGGTGCTGCTGGAGCGCAGCCGCCCCAGCACCAGCTCCAGCCGCTCGCCCGTCGCCACGTAGTCCTCGACGATCGCCTGCCGGGTGACGCCCGCCGCCTCCAGCGCCAGCGCCGACAGCACGCCGGTGCGGTCCTTGCCGGCGGCGCAGTGGACCACGGCCGCGCCGTCGTCCAGCGCCATGGCCCGCAGCGCCGCCACCACCGAGTCTGGACGGTCGCGCAGGTAGCCGTAGTAGAACCCGGTCATCCGCAGGTCCTCGTCGAGCTGGCGCTCCTGCCAGGGCAGCACCTTGTCGGCGTCGATGGTGTCGGCCTCGACGTCGGTGTGCCGGCCGCCCTCGGCGAACAGCGTCAGATGGTGGTGTGTCACCTCCGGCACGCCGGCCAGCGGGCCCGGTCCTTCCAGGGTGACCTCGGCCGTCGAGCGGAGGTCCACGACGTGCCGCAGCTTGAGCTCGCCCACGAGGCGCGACACGTCGCGGTCCGTGAGCCCTTGGAGGTTGTCCGACCGCAAGATCCGGCCGTAACGGGTGACGCCTCCGTCGACGGTGGGCAGCCCGCCCAGGTCGCGGACGTTGACGGCGCCTTCCAGGTCGATCCATCTCGTCATCGCGTTCATCGCTTAGACCCTATATGTCCGCCAATCTTCAGCGAATTCGATGTTCATAACGCAGCATGAACATATGGATCCACGCGCTCTGCCTCCTCGGGTGGTGATCGATCCAGGACTGCCGCGGGACGTCTGGGCCCGGCTGTGGTCGGGGCCGCACCTCCTCCGCATGGCCCGCACCGATGCGGAGCCCAAGGCGTCGGGCGGTCGCGTCCTGCTCGTCCTGGTCCCCTGGATCGCCCTGCTGGTCTACCTCATCGCCGATCTGCCCGCCGCGGCGATCACCGCGGGGGCCGTCGGGCTGGTCGGGCTGCTGCGGTACACCAGCGTGACGGCGGGCCGGCGGGACGTCCGGCAGCGGGTGCGGCTGGCGCGCGAGTACTCCGCGCACTACGTGCTGCCCGAGGACCTCGACTACCCGTGCCAGCGGCTGCTGCGCCGCGCCCAGGACGCCGTGGACGCCGTCCTGTCCTCCGCGGTGCATCGGGCGGGGTTCATCGACACCATCGACAACCAGGTGACGCTGCCGGAGGAGGTGTGGCAGATCGCCCAGCGGCTGGCGCGGCTGTCGGCCATGCACGCCGAGCACCGCCGGCTGGTCCCGCGTGTCCTGCCCTCGGGCCTGGAGGACGCGTTCCGTCCGTACACGACGGCCCTGGACGCGGCCTGGACGTCGCTGTCGCGGCGGGTGCGGCACCTGGAGGAGTACGCGCGGCAGGTGACGCGCGCCGACCAGGTGTACCACGCGCACCAGCGGCTGGAGACGCTGGCGGCGCGCACGCCCGACTACCAGCGGCTGGTCGCCGACACCGTCCGCGACGACCTGGCGCACCGGCACATCCGGGAGCTGGGCGAGCAGGCGCGGCAGGTGCGGCGGCTGTTCGAGGAGAGCGTGCTGCAGGCCCGCCGGACCGCGGGCGAGCTCCTGCGGACCCCGCTCACCTGAGCATCCGCACGGCAGGGCCCCGCTCACCCCAGCGCCCTCACGGCAGGGCCCCGCTCACCCGAGCGCCCTCACGCCAGGGCCCCGCTCGCCCGGGCATCCTCAGGTTTCGGCGCGGCGCAGGAGCTCCAGGGTGCGGCGCATGCCGGCCTCGTTGCCGAGGCTGCGGTAGATCTCGCGCGCCTCGCGCAGCGGGCCGACCGCGGCCCGCGCGCCCCCGGCGTCGAGGTGCGCCTCGCCGAGGTGGCGCAGGCTGAGCGCCATCCACCACCGGTCGTCCAGCTCCCGGAACGCCTCCACGGCCCGGCGCAGCTCCCGCTCCGACTCCTCGATGCGCCCGAGCCGGGCCAGCGCCCGCCCGGCGGACAGCGCGGTGCGGGCCACGCCCCAGGAGTCGCCGAGCGCGGCCAGGATGTCCTCGGCCCGCCGGACGAACTCCAGCTCGCGCAGCCCGTTGGCCGGGTCGCCGACCTCGCCCGCGGCGCGCAGGCAGCGCGCCTCCTCCCACAGCTCGCCGCGCTGCCGGAACATCTCGGCGGCCCGGCTCAGGCTGTGGCCGGCCCGGGTGAACCCGTCGAGCGCGGCCCGGTGCTCGCCGTCCCGGCGCAGGCCGCGCGCCTGGGCGGCCAGCACCTCGCCGTACGCGCGCAGCGTCTGCGCCTCGGAGTACCGGTTGCCCGAACGCTCGAAGACGGCCAGCGAGTCCTCCAGCAGCTCCCTGGCCTCCTCCGGGCGCCGCTCGGCCAGCCGCAGCTCGGCCAGGTTGCGCTGGGTGCGGGCCATCCACCACTGGTCGTCCTCGGCCCGGAACGCGGCGATCGCCCCCGTCAGGTGCTCCTGGGCGCGGTCGAGGTGCCCGTCGGAGAACAGCGCCATGCCGATCGCCCGCCGGGCCCGCGCCGCCCACCACGTCTCGCCCAGCTCGGTGAACAGCTCCAGCGCCCGCTCGGCGTCGGCGCGGCCCAGCTCGTGGGCGCCGATCCCGCCCTGCACGGCGGCCCGGTCCAGCAGCGAGATGGCCAGCGCGCGCCGGTCGCCGGAGCGCAGCGCCGCCTCGCAGCCCAGCTCGGCGACCTGCCGCCAGTCGGCCCAGTACGCGCGCAGCGAGTGGCAGAGCGAGCAGAACGCCCGGGCCAGTCCCCAGGTCAGCTCCCACAGCTCGTACTCCCGGGCCAGGCCGGCCAGGGCGACCAGGCTGAGCCGTTCGGCGTTCAGCCAGTCGCCGGCGTGGACCTGGCCCTCGGCGCTGGAGCGGCGGCCGCCCCGGCTCCAGTCCTGCGGCCAGCGGTCCTGGGCGGCGGCCTCGGCGCGGCGGCGGTAGCCGGACAGCACCCGCTCGACCGCGTCGCGGCGCCGGCCCTCGTCCTCCTCGGCGGCCGGCTCGGCGGCGAAGACGCGGACCAGGTCGTGCAGCCGGTAGCGCATGGTCCCGGTCTGGTCGGTGCCGGAGCACTCGGCGAGCTGGGCGTCGATGAGCGCCTCGAGCTGGTCGGCGCCGTCGAGCACCGAGATGTCGAGCAGTTCGCCGGCCACCCAGCCGGGCACGTCGGGCACGGTGAGCGCCGACAGCAGCCGCAGCAGGCGGCGCTGCATGCCGGTGCAGTCGTCGTAGCTGAGCTGGACCGAGGCGCGCACGCTCTTGTCCACGGTCGGCGCGAGTTCGAGCTGGTCGAGGATGCGGCGCTCGTCGGCCAGCCGGCCGGCCATCTCGCGCAGCGTCCACTGCTCGCGGGTGGCCAGCCGCCCGCCGCAGATGCCGATGGCCAGCGGCAGCCGGTCGCACAGCCGGACGATCTCCTTGGCCGCGTCCAGGTCGTCCACGACGCGGGCGCTGCCCGCCAGCCGGGCCAGCAGTTCCACGCCCTGCGCCTCGCTGAACACGCCGAGCCGGGTGTCGCGCGTGGCGTTGAGGAACAGCGGCTGGCGCGAGGTGACGAGCACGGCGCAGCCGGGTTCGGCCGGGATGAGCGGCTTGACCTGCTCGGCGCTGTGCGCGTTGTCGAGGCCGATGAGGATGCGGCGGCCCTTGGTCCAGGTGAGCCAGAGCCTGCGCAGTTCGTCCAGGCCGCCGGGGTCGGTGGTGAGGCGGACGCCGAGCGCCCGCAGGAACCCGATCAGCACCTCCTCGGGCCGCACGGGGGCGCCCGCGCCGCCGCGCAGGTCGGCGTGCAGCCGCCCGTCGGGGAACCAGCCGGCGACCTCCTGGCCGAAGCGGGCCATGAGCGCGGACTTGCCGACGCCGCCCCTGCCGTAGACGGACACGACGAGTGGCGGGACGACGTCGCTCGCCTTGCGGCGGGCGGCGAAGACCTCGCGCAGCTCGGCCAGCGCCTCGGTGCGGCCGGTGAAGTGCTCCGGCACGGGCGGCCACTGGTCGGGAGCGCGGGAGGCGGGGTCGGCCCTGGTGTGCGCCGTGGGTTTGGACTCGGTGGTGGCCCAGGTGGTCAGGCCGACGAGGATCGCGGCGCCGGCCGTCACGCCGATCTTGGCGATGGGCGGGATGTCCCATTCCAGGGAGGCGGCCAGGATGCTGGCGGCCGCCGCGGCGAGCCCGGCGGCGACGGGCGCGGCCACGGGGACCCTGCGACGCCGGGGCTCCGGCTGGTCGGCGCGCCGGGGTTCCGGCGTGTCGGCGCGCCGGGGCTCGGGCTTGTCAGGCGGCTGCCCGGTCAACGAGACCTCTCTTCACGTCGTACCGTGAGAACGCCGAGGGGGTACGGCCGGGTTCCGGCCGTACCCCGCGGACGTGCCCCTGCTACAGGCCGATCACGTGGCAGGTGGCGGTGGCCTTCTTGGCCGGGTCGCTCTCCGAGGTGGCGGTGAGCGTGACGGTGGCCAGCCGGTCGCCGCCGGAGGCGCGCACCGCGTTGACGGTCACGCCGGCCCGCTTGCCGAACGCGACCGACGCGAGCTCGTTGGGCAGCTGGGCGCTCCAGCCCTTGCCCGTGACCTGCGCCGTGAGCCGGTAGACGTCGGAGCCGAGGTAGGCGCTGACGTCCTCGGGGTGCTGCCCCTGCGCCGGCGCCGCCTTGCCGGTGTTGAGCAGCGGGAACGAGCAGCGCGACACGTTGCGCCCGGCCGGGACGCCGGCGGCGGGCAGCAGCCGGACGCCGCGCCGCTGCGGTCCGGCGCCGTCGAGCGAGCGGACCGCCACCGTGTACGACAGCACGCCCTTGCGGTCGCGCTCGACGTCGGTGACGTAGAAGTGCAGGCGGTTGGCCTGGTCCGTGAACTCGTACTCGCTGCCCGAGTTCGTGCCCGCGTGGAACAGGGCGTCGGAGAGCTGCCGGTAGTCGCCCATGGTGATGGGCACCTTGGTGCCGTCGGGCAGCACGTAGTCGGTCATGCCGATGTCCTGCGGGTTGGCGTCGACGACCCAGATGAACGGCGCCCGGTCCTGGTCCTTGGTCTTGGCCAGCAGCACGCCGGAGTCGGGGGTGAAGGAGTCGGTGCCCATGCGGTCGACGACCTCGACGGTGTAGTTGTCGTAGCCGCCGCCGTCGCACAGCGGGTCGGTCTTGACGTCGCAGGCGGGGCTCTTGTCGCCGCTGCCGAACGCGATGTTCAGGCCCATCAGCCCGTCCGTGCCGGGCCGCACGGCGCGCGCCGTGACCCGGGCGGTCACCAGGCCCGACTGGGCGAGCGCGTCGCGGTTCAGGCTGAGCACGTTGCGGTCGTCGACCATCTCCAGCTTGATCTTGTTGCGCAGCATGTGCTGGGCGCCCATGGAGGAGCCGGAGGTCGGCGGGATCAGCCAGCGGCTGTGCGGGCCGCCGGGGCCGTTGAACGTGCCGCGGCTGAGCATCTCCCAGATGCCGGAGTACGCGCGGCGCAGCGGCGTGCCGTACGGGTTGTTGTAGTTGTCGGCGACGCCCATGATGTGGCTCAGCTCGTGGGCGTAGACGGACATGCCGGAGCTCTCGGCCTGGACCGAGTCGACGCCGAAGCGGGCGTTGGGCCAGAACGTCGAGCCGGACTGCCAGGACGTCCAGTCGACGTAGCGGGTCTTGGACCAGTTTGGCAGGGCGGGGTCCGGCGGGCCCCATTCGTCGGGCACCGACTCCTTGTCCGGGAACTTCATCATCCCGAACTCCTGCCAGGTGGACGACTCGTCCTGGCCGGCGCTGAGGTAGAAGACGAAGTCGAACTGCTTGGCGGTCTCCTCGCCGACCGCGGCCAGCCAGGCGGCGTTGCCGTCGGCGCGCAGGTTGCGGCTGCAGGTGTCGCCGGCCGGGCACGCGTCCGCCTGGTACTCCATGGCGTACTCGTGGTCCTTGCCGGGCATCGTGTACGGGCCGAAGCCGGTCAGCTCGACGCCGACGCGCCCGCCGGAGTCCTCCATCCAGTACTCGTGGATGGTGTGGCCCTTGTTGAGGGCGTTGGGGGTGTTGAGGAAGTCCTGGTAGAACTTCGCGACCTGGTCGCGGGGGATGTCGTGGGCCTCGGCGCTGGGGTTCTGGAAGATGGTCGAGCCCTTGGGCTGCGTGACCACGAACGGCTGGTTGGGGTAGTCGAGCAGCACCAGGGCGCCCTTGAAGGTGCGCTTGGAGCCCTTGACCGCCGGGTCGTTCCAGGTGGTGCCGGGGATCTTCTTGTAGTCCGACCACGTCATGTGGTCGGGGTTCTCCCAGTTCTGGGGGTCGATCGGCGGGATGTCGGCGGCGGGACGGGAGCGCAGCTCCTGGACGTCGGGGCCGTCCTGCTGCCATGGCTGCGTCTGGGGCCAGTGGGCCCGGCGCCAGGGAAGCTCGGGGTCGGAGGGGGGCGCGGCGGAAGCGGGGGTCGCCATCAGGCTCACCGGTACGAGCACCAGGGCGGTGAGGAGACCTCGTAACAGCTTCTTCGGGGCGTTCACGGATGGGACGCTATAGGCGATATTGACAGAGATCATCGCGCAGTTGTAGGGAAGACCCGTAGGGACCTTTCCGACATTTGTTGAAATGCCCAGGTGAGCCGTGGCGACCCTCCAGCAGAGCGTGGACGACCTCGCCGCGCGTCTCGGCCGTCCCCTCCTGGTGGAGGACCGGCTGCACCGGGTCGTCGCGCACAGCGAGCAGACCGGCGCCATGGACGACGCCCGCCGCGACTCGATCCTGCGCCGCCGCGCCACGCCGGAGGCCCGCCGGCGGCTGGCCGCGGCCGGGATCCACGACGCGACCGCTCCCCTGCGGATCCCGGGCGCGCCCGGGACGGGGCCGCTGCCGCGGGTCTGCGTCCCGGTGCGGCACGACGGCGGGCTGCTCGGCTTCCTGTGGTTCATCGACGCCGACCCGCCCATGACCGAGGCGCAGGTGGCCGAGGCCGCGGCGGCGGCCCCCGGGCTGGGGCTGACGCTGCTGCACGAGAGCCTGACCGCGGGGCTGCCCGCGCGGCGGGAGCTGGAGGCGGTGGCGGGGCTGATGCTGGGGGAGCACGACGCGGCCCGCCGCCTGGTGGAGGCGGGCGCCTTCCCCCGCGCCCAGCCGGTGACGGCCCTGGTCGCCCGCCCCTGCGGCCTCGCGGAGACACGCTCTCCCGGCCCCGTGGAGACCCGTCCCCTCGTCGGCACACGGCCTGGCGAGGAGGTCAGGGCTGCGCTGGAGCAGGGGGCGCTGACGCTGCGGCGGCGGCTGACCGGTCACCATCCCCTGCACCTGGTACGCCACGACCACGTCGTCCTGCTGATCGCCGCCGGCACCGCGGAGCCGGGGCCGCCGGTGGCGCTGGGGATCGCCGAGGAGCTGCACGCCGCCATGCCCCTCCCGGTCACGGTCGGGGTGGGCCGGCCCCGGCCGGAGCTCGACGGGGCCGCCGCCTCGTACGCCGAGGCCCGGCACGCCGCCGAGGTCGCCGCCCGGGTGACCGGCGCCGGCCGTACGGCGGAGTGGACCCGGCTCGGCGTCTACCGGATGCTCACCCACCTGCCGGACCACGACCTGCACCCCGGCCTCGAACCCCTCCTCGACGACGACCAGCACCTCCCCCTGCTGGAGACGCTGGAGGCGTACCTCGACCTGGCGGGCAGCGCGGTGGCCACCTCGCGCGCCCTGCGCCTGCACCGCACCTCCCTGTACTACCGGCTGCAACGCGTGGAGGAGCTGGCCGGCACCGACCTCAAGGACGGCGGCGAGCGGCTGGCGCTGCACCTGAGCCTCAAGCTGGCCCGCCTGTCGGGCCGCTACCGCCCGAGGACGCCGCGCCCGGGGAGCTGAACCCGCGTTCCTTGGACCCGCCTTCGCGGGCGGATCATCCGAACTGGGCCTCCACCGTCCCGAGCAGTTCCCTGAGCTGGTCGCGCTGCTCGTCCGTGAGCACCGCGAAGAGGTCGTGGCCGGCCGCGCGCCGCGCCTCGCGGACCCGCTCGTACACCTCGCGCCCGGCGTCCGTGATGACCACCAGCGTCGAGCGGCGGTTGGCCGGATCGACCTCCCTGCGCACCAGGCCCCGCTCCTCCAGGGTGTCGATGACGGGCGTCACGGAACGCGGCACGATCCTGAGCTGCTCGGCGAGCTGCACCATCCGCAGCGGCCGGCCGGCGTCCACCAGCGCGCGCAGCGCCCGCGCCTGGCCCGGGTTCAGCCCGAGCGGCTCCAGCCGGTTCTTCCAGCCGTGCCGCAACCTGCGGCTGACCAGGTGCACGAGCTCGGACAGCTCCATGTCGTCCATGAGCCAAGCTTAGAGGCGGGAACAAATATGAGTTAACCTCTGTTTGAGCGAACATCCGAAAGGGGTCTTCTTGGCAGACGAACCTCGCGCGCCCCTGCGGCGCGTCGTCACGCTCTTCCGCGCCTACCGCGGCCGCCTGGCCCTGGTGGGCGCCCTCATCCTGCTGTCGTCGCTCGTGTCGCTGGCCTCGCCGTTCCTGCTGCGCGAGGTGCTGGACGTGGCCATCCCCCGCCGCGACCCGCTCCTCCTCGCGCTGCTCGCCCTCGGCATGATCGTCGTCGCCGTGACCACGAGCGTCTTCGACGTCGTGCAGACGCTGGTGTCCACCACGGTCGGCCAGCGCGTCATGCACGACCTGCGCACCTCGGTGTACGCCCACCTCCAGCGCATGTCGCTGGCCTTCTTCACCCGGACCCGCACCGGCGAGGTGCAGTCGCGCATCGCCAACGACATCGGCGGCATGCAGTCCGTGGTCACCAACACGGCCACCTCGATCGTCTCGAACCTCACCACCGTGATCGCCACGGTCGTGGCCATGGTCGCGCTCGACTGGCGGCTGACCGCGATCTCGCTCGTGCTGCTGCCGGTCTTCGTGTGGATCAGCCGCCACGTCGGCGCCGAGCGCCGGCGCATCACCTCCGAGCGCCAGCGCAAGCTCGCGGTCATCTCCTCGATGGTCCAGGAGTCGCTGTCGATCAGCGGCATCCTGCTGGGCCGCACCATGGGCCGCTCGGCCGAGCTCACCCGCCGCTTCTCCGACGCCTCGGACGAGCTGGCCGACCTCGGCGTGCGCTCCAGCATGACCGGGCGGTGGCGGCAGGCGTCCATCCAGATCGTCATGGCCGCGATGCCCGCCGTCATCTACTGGGCGGTCGGCTACACCGGGGCGATCTCCGTGGGCACGCTGGTGGCCTTCACGACGCTCCAGGTCAGTTTGTTCCGGCCGGCGGTGTCGCTGCTGCGGCTCGGCGTGGAGGTGCAGAGCTCGCTCGCGCTGTTCGGCCGCATCTTCGAGTACCTCGACCTGCCCGTGGACATCCACCCGGGCCGCCGCGCGCTCACCTCCGTGCGGGGCGAGGTGCGCTACGAGGACGTGTCCTTCTCCTACGGCGAGGCCCCGGCGCTGCGGGACGTGGACGTCACCGTGCCGGCCGGCACCAGCCTGGCGATCGTCGGCGAGACCGGCTCGGGCAAGACCACGCTCGGCTACCTGCTGCCGCGGCTGTACGACGTCGGCGCCGGCCGGGTCACCATCGACGGCGTGGACGTGCGCGAGCTCACCTTCGAGACGCTGGCCGACACGGTCGGCGTGGTGTCGCAGGAGACGTACCTCTTCCACGCCTCCATCGCCGACAACCTGCGCTTCGCCCGGCCGGACGCGACCGACGACGAGCTGCGGGAGGCGGCGCGGGCGGCCCGCATCCACGACCACATCGCCGCGCTGCCCGACGGCTACGACACGCTGGTCGGCGAGCGCGGCTACCGCTTCTCCGGCGGCGAGAAGCAGCGTCTCGCGATCGCCCGCACGCTGCTGCGCAACCCGCCGGTGCTGGTGCTGGACGAGGCGACGAGCGCCCTGGACACCCAGACCGAACGGGCCGTGCAGGAGGCGCTGGACACCCTCGCCGAGGGCCGTACGACGATCACCATCGCGCACCGCCTCTCCACCGTCCGCGACGCCGACCAGATCGTGGTGCTGGACGGCGGCCGGGTCGTCGAGCGCGGCACGCACGAGGACCTGCTGGCCCTCGACGGCCACTACGCGGCCCTGGTGAGCCGCGACCGCCCCCTCGAACCCGTCTGACCCCGCGAACTCCCTGGGAATTAGCCGCGCCGGCCTTGCCCGGTGCGCGCCCGGCCGTAAGGTCGAATGCGTGCATGACACCCGATACGCGACATCCGGCATGGTGTGCAGCGTCGACCACCTCGCCTCCGCGGCGGGGGTGGCGGCGCTCGACCGCGGCGGCTCGGCCGCCGACGCCGCCATCGCCGCGAACGCCGTCCTGACCGTCACGGCGCCCCACATGTGCGGGCTCGGCGGCGACCTGTTCGCCCTGGTCCACGACGGCTCCTCCGGTGGGGTGAGCGCGCTCAACGCCTCCGGGCGCGCCGGGTCGGGCGCCGACCCCGACCGGCTGCGCGCCGAGGGTCACGAGCGCATGCCCCACCTGCACGACATCCGCTCGGTCCCCGTGCCCGGCTGCGTGGACGGGTGGCTCGCGCTGCACGAGCGCCACGGCCGGCTCCCCCTGGCCTCCCTGCTCGAACCCGCGATCCGGCTGGCGAGCGCCGGCTTCCCCGCGTCCCCCCTGCTCCTGGCGGGCGCCCGGATCGCGGCGGGGCGGCCCGGCGGCGGCGACTTCGCCGTCGTCCACGAGGCCGGCGACCGGGTGCGGCGGCCCGGCGTGGCCCGGGCGCTGAGCGCCGTCGCCGCCGACGGTCGCGACGGCTTCTACCTCGGCGAGTTCGGCGAGGGACTGCTGGAGCTCGGCGCCGGCGAGTACGACCGGGCCGACCTCGCCCGGCCGAACGCCGACTGGGTGACCCCGCTCGGGATCCGGGCGTTCGGCCACGACATCTGGTCGATGCCGCCCAACTCCCAGGGATACCTGCTGCTCATGGCGCTCGGCATCGCCGACGGGCTCGACCTGCCCGCCTCGCCGGACGACCCGCTCTGGGCGCACCTGCTGGCCGAGGCCGCCCGGGTGAGCGGCCACGACCGGCTGGCCCTGCTGCACGAGGACGCCAAGGACCTGCTCGCGCCCGAGGAGATCGAGCGGCGCCGGGCGCTGGTGGACCCGGCGCGCAGGCTCCGCCTCGGCGCCCCGGCCGCGCCCGGCGACACCACGTACCTGTGCGCCGTGGACGGCGACGGCATGGGGGTCTCCCTCATCCAGTCGAACGCCGCCGGCTTCGGCAGCATGGTGTTCGAGCCCCGTACCGGGATCAACCTCCACAACCGCGGCATCGGTTTCTCGCTGACGCCCGGCCACCCGGCGGAGTACGGCCCCGGCCGCCGCCCGCCGCACACGCTCGCCCCGGCGCTGGTGACCCGCGCCGACGGGTCGCTGCGCTCCGTGGTGGGCACCATGGGCGGCGACGCGCAGCCGCAGGTCCTCCTCCAGGTCATCACCCGGCTGCTGCGCCACGGCGAGCTGCCGGGCCCGGCGATCTCCGCGCCGCGCTGGCGGATCGGCGCGGGCGGCACGGGCTTCGACACCTGGTACGCGCCCGACGACACGGTCCTGGACCTGGAGGAGGGCGCGCCCTGGTCCGACGGCCTGGCCGCGCTCGGCCACCCGGTGACCGCGCGGCCGTACGGGGGGATGTTCGGCCACGCCCACCTCATCGACGTACGGCCGGACGGGACCCTCGCGGGGGCGGCCGACCCGCGCGCGCTCATCGGCGCCGCGATCGGCCGCTGACACCGCCCGCCGGGCGCTCACGGGGTCAGGGACCGGCGGGCGCCGGATGCCCGCCCGGGGCGATTGGAGCGGCGCCGGGCGGGTAGCACGTCGCCCCATGGCGACCGATGTCATCACACTCATCACCCGTGACCACCGCAAGGTCGAGGCGCTCTTCGAGCGGCTCAAGAAGAAGGAGGGCGACCCGCGCGCCACCGTCGCGGAGCTGCACGCCCTGCTCACCGCGCACGCCCGCGCCGAGGAGGACCGCGTCTACCCCGGCATCGACGCGCACCACGAGGTCGAGGAGCACAAGGAGGCGGAGGTGCTGCTCGACGCCCTCGTACGGGCCGAGCCGGGCACCGCCGAGTTCCAGCAGACCCTCGTCAAGCTGGAGGAGTCCGTCAGCCACCACGTGGAGGAAGAGGAGAGCGAGCTCCTGCCGAAGCTGGCCGGCAAGGCCGACGCCAAGGAGCTGGAGCGGCTCGGCGCGGCCTTCCAGAAGCGGCGCGACGAGGAGCTGGCCGCGCTGACGGGCGGCTCGGGCGCCGGCTCCTCGTCCGACGGCGAGGCGACGAAGGCGGAGCTGTACAAGGAGGCGCAGAAGGCCGACATCCCCGGCCGCTCCCAGATGGACAAGGAGGAGCTGGAGGAGGCTCTGCGGAAGGCCGGATCCTAGGATTCCGGCCGTGCCTGGGGGTAGGGGTGCCCCTATGAGCGAACTACCTCCGGACAGGTTCGGCTTCGCCGACGAGCAGGAGATCGAGGTCGAGGAGTGGACCGACGACCTCGGCCTCGACCACCGCATCGACGAGGACGACCCTCAGCACCAGGACTCCCTCGACGAGCGGCTGTGGCGGGAGAAGCCCGACCGGGAGAAGGCGCCCCGGGAGGAGCACCGCCTGACGCAGCCCGACGAAGGTCTGGCACCCGACGAGGAGAAGGACGAGATCGGCGAGGACTGGGGGGAGGACTCCGGCGACCTGTCGGCCGAGGAGCGCGCGGTCCACGTCGCCCCGGACGACCTGGCCGCCGACGCCGGTCTCGGCTTCGGCGGCGAGGACGGGGGCGACGACGACGTGGGCCGGACCGCCGGCCCCTCCTCCCGCTGACCCGCCCCGCCGTCGCACCGCCTCGCCCGCCACCGCCGCGCTTCTCGCGGCCATCCGTCAGCGGCGGCCCACCAGGAGGACGTCCCGGTGGGCCGCTCGACGACGTCCCGGTCCAGGAGCGGCCGGGCGAGCCGCCGGCGCGGGGCTCGGGCCAGGGGCGCCCGGGCGAGCCGTCGGCGCGGGGCTCGGGCCAGGAGCGCCCCGGGCGAGCCGTCGGCGCGGGGCCCGGGCGGCCCGGAGGCCGTCAGGTGATGCGGGACAGCGCGGGCAGCAGGGCGTGCAGGTCGTCCACGATCACATCGGCCTCGCACGCCCGCGCCCGCTCGGCGTGCAGGTATCCCCACGGCCCCCGCCGCAGCAGCGCGGTCCGCATGCCCGCCCGCCCGGCCGGCAGCACGTCGTTGTCCAGCCGGTCGCCCACGTAGAGGATCTCGCCCGGCTCCCGCCCCGCGACGGCGGCCACCTTGGCGAAGAACCCGGGATCGGGCTTGGACACGCCCCACCCGTCCGAGGTGTGGACGGAGTCGGCCGGCAGTTCCATGGCGACCAGCGCGTCGTAGGCCCGGACCGGCTGGTTGCCCGCGATGATCACCTGGAGCCCGGCGGCGCGCAGCGCGGCGAGGGCGTCGCGGACGTCCGGGTAGAGGTCGTCGGCGTCGAAGTGGTTGCGCAGGCTGTCCGGCTCGTCGCGTTCCCAGGCCGCCAGCTCGGCGTCGATGTCGATGCCGGGCCGGACGAGCTCGAACGCCTCGCGGTGCGAGCGGTCCAGGGCCGCCATGCCGCCCAGCGCGCCCATCATCACGAACCTGCTCACGCCCAGCCGGTCGGCCCACCGCGACCAGATGCGGGTCTCGTCGATGAGCGTCTCGCCGACGTCGAACACCACTGCCTTGATCATCCCTGTCCCTCCTCGTCGGCCCCCACTGTACGGGCGGGCGGAAAGCGCTTCAGCGGAGGGTCAGGGCGTGCAATACTTAGCGCGCCCGTTCGATTACGGAGGGACATCTCATGGTTGCGGTCAGAGTCACGGATGAGCGCCGGTGCGCGAAGCTGAGGTTCACCGGTGAGGGGCCCCTACCGAGGACGGGCCGCGAGCTGTTCGATGCACTACCCCCCATCCCCGGATTCCGGGCAGAGGTCATCGAAGGGACTGTGATCGTGAGCCCCTTGGGCACTCCTGAGCACGGCTGGATCGCCGCCGACCTGCATGATGCGCTGCTTCCCGTCCGCAGGCAGCACGGATGGCGAGGATCCGTCGGCGGCGTCAGCGTCTGCATCGAGGGACCTCGCGAGCCCGTCGCCCCCGACTATGTGCTCTCACCGGCCGACTGCCCGCGCTGGGGAGACCTGGAGCTGATGTCCTCGGGCGTCATCCTGGTCGCCGAGGTCGTCTCGCCGAGCAGCGTCATGCGCGACCGTAAGGAGAAGCCGTACCTTTACGCGCAGGGCCATGTGCCGATCTACCTGCTGATCGACACTCTGAGTTCGCCTCAGGTCGTCAGGGTTCATCACAACATCCAGCGCGGCACCTACCGTTCGACCACCACCGTCGACATGGGCACGCCCATCATGCTGCCCGACCCCGTCAACCTGGAGCTCGACACCTCCATCTTCAAGGGCTGAGCCGCTCCATCGCCTTCGCGATGCGCTTCTCCGACACCGGGGTGGGGGTCCCGAGCGTCTGGGCGAAGAAGCTGACCCGCAGTTCCTCGATCATCCACCTGATCTCCACCACGTCCGGGTCCGAACGCCGGGCCGGGTGGAGCTTGTCCAGCAGGTCGTGGTAGTCGTCCTCGACCTTGTGCACCCGCGCCATCCACTCCTCGTCGCGCCAGGGCTCCTCCGGCAGCTTGGTCAGCCGCCGTTCGACGGCCCGCAGGTAGCGCAGCACGTCCGGCAGCCGGCGCCGGCCGGTCGCGGTGACGAATCCCGCGTACACGAGTCCGCGCAACTGCTCGCGCACGTCCTCCGTCGAGGCGCTCGACCGCAGCGACTCCAGTCGCGTGCCCACCGCGTGCCACACGCTGAGGATCTGCTCCACCTTGGCCAGCACGTCGGCCGCGGTGTCGTGCAGCTCGGCGCGTACGTGCTGGTAGAGGCGGTCGAAGGCGACCGGGTCCCACGGGGCGCCGCCCATGTCGAGCATGAGCTGGTCGGCGGCGGCGTCGACCACGTCGTCGAACAGCGCCACGGCGCCGCCGTGCGGGCTGCGCGACAGGGCCAGCTTGGCCTGGTTGGACAGGCCGCCGAGCAGTGACTTGGCCGGGTTGGTGACGTTCAGCAGCAGCAGGCGGCGCGTGCCGGGCCAGTGGGAGCGGCGCTGCTCCGCCTCCGTCTCGAAGATCTTGATGGAGACCGAGTCGCCGTCGTCCACGAGGGCCGGGAAGCCCTTCATGCGGCCCTGCTCGAACACCTTCGGCAGCGTGCCGAAGCTCCACGTGCGCAGGCCGGTGCGCTCCAGGTCGTCGGCCGCCGCCGACAGCGTCTGGCGCAGGCGCGGCGCGAGGCGCCGTTTGAGCGTGTCGAGGTCCTTGTCCTCGGCGATCGTCCGTTTGCGCTCGTCGATCACCCGGTACGTGATGCGCAGGTGGTCGGGGATCTGGTCGAGCTGCCACGCCTCGCGCGGCACGCGCACGCCGGTGAGGCGCAGCAGCTCGCGCTCCACGGCCTCCAGCAGCGGCTCGCCGCCCGGCTTCACTCCGGCCAGCACCTGCTTGGCGTAGTTGGGGGCGGGCACGAAGTTGCGGCGCAGCGGCTTGGGCAGCGACCTGATCAGCTCGGTGACCAGCTCCTCGCGCAGGCCGGGGATCTGCCAGTCGAAGCCGTCGGCGCCGATCTGGTTGAGCACCTGGAGCGGCACGTGGACGGTCACGCCGTCGGCGTCGGCGCCCGGCTCGAACTGGTAGGTGAGCTTCATCCGCTGGCCGAGCTGGCGCCAGGTGTCGGGGTAGTCCTGGGTGCTGACGTCGGCGCCCTCGTTGACCAGCATCTCCGGGGAGAAGGTGAGCAGGCCGGGGTCGGTGGCGCGGGCCTTCTTCCACCAGGCGTCGAAGTGGCGGGCCGACACCACGTCGGCGGGCACCCGCCGGTCGTAGAAGTCGAACAGCGCCTCGTCGTCGACCATGATGTCGCGGCGGCGGGCGCGGTTCTCCAGCTCCTCGACCTCCTGGAGCAGCCGCCGGTTGGCGCGCAGGAACTCGTGGTGGGCGTCCCACTCCCCCTGGACGAGCGCGTGCCGGATGAACAGCTCGCGCGACAGCTCGGGGTCGATACGCCCGTAGTTGACCTTGCGGCCGGTGACCAGCGGCACGCCGTACAGGGTGACCTTCTCCAGCGCGATGACCGCGCCCTGGTCCTTCTCCCAGTGCGGCTCGGAGTAGGAGCGCTTGACGAGGTGCTGGGCGAGCGGCTCGACCCAGCCCGGCTCGATCTTGGCGTTGACCCGGGCCCACAGCCGCGAGGTCTCGACGAGCTCGGCCGACATGACCCACTGCGGCTGCTTCCTGGCCAGGGCCGAGCCGGGGAAGATGGCGAAGCGGGCGTTGCGGGCGCCGATGTACTCCTGGAGGGGGCGGCGGCCGTCGGAGGGGCGCTGCTTGTCCACGACGTCCTTGACGCCGATGTGGGACAGCAGGCCCGACAGCAGCGACACGTGCACGCTGTGCGGGTCGCCGGGATGGCTGTTGGGCTGGACGCCGAGCGCCTGGCGGAGCTGGCTGTAGATGTCCTGCCACTCGCGCACGCGCAGGTAGTTGAGGTACTCGGCCTTGCACAGGCGGCGGAAGGCGCTGGAGGACAGCTCCTGCTGTTTCTCCTGGAGGTAGTGCCAGAGGTTGAGGTAGGTGAGGAAGTCGGACTCGGGGTCGGCGAAGCGGCGGTGCTTCTCGTCGGCCTGCTGCTGCTTGTCGGCGGGGCGCTCGCGCGGGTCCTGGATGGACAGGGCGGCGGCGATCACCATGACCTCGCGCAGGCAGCCGTGCTTCTCGGCCTCCAGCACCATGCGGCCGAGCCGCGGGTCGACCGGCAGCGTGGCGAGCTTGCGGCCGGTCGGGGTGAGCCTGCCCTCCGCGTCGAACGCGCCCAGCTCGTGCAGCAGGTTGACGCCGTCCTTGACCTGGCGGCGGTCCGGCGGCTCCACGAACGGGAACGCCTCGATGTCGCCCAGCCCGATGGAGGTCATCTGCAGGATGACCGAGGCCAGGTTGGTGCGCAGGATCTCCGGGTCGGTGAACTCCGGCCGGCCGAGGAAGTCCTCCTCCTCGTACAGCCGGATGCAGATGCCGTCGGAGGTGCGGCCGGAGCGGCCCTTGCGCTGGTTGGCGCTGGCCTGGGAGATCGCCTCGATGGGCAGGCGCTGCACCTTGGTGCGGTGGCTGTAGCGGGAGATGCGGGCGTAGCCGGGGTCGACGACGTACTTGATGCCGGGGACCGTGAGCGAGGTCTCGGCCACGTTGGTGGCCAGCACGACGCGCCGGCCGGTGTGGCGCTGGAAGACGCGGTGCTGCTCGGCGGCGCTCAGCCGCGCGTACAGCGGCAGGATCTCGGTGTTGCGGAAGTCGGCCTTGCCGAGCGCGTCGGCGGCGTCGCGGATCTCCCGCTCGCCGCTGAGGAAGACGAGGATGTCGCCCGGCCCCTCGGTGACCAGCTCGCGGCAGGCGTCGACGATGCCCTGCGTCTGGTCGTCGTCCTCGCCGAGCGGCCGGTAGCGGACCTCGACGGGGTAGGTGCGGCCGGACACCTCGATGATCGGCGCGTCGCCGAAGTGGCGGGAGAAGCGCTCGGGGTCGATGGTGGCGCTGGTGATGATGACCTTGAGGTCGGGGCGCCGGGGCAGGAGCTGCTTGACGTAGCCGAGGATGAAGTCGATGTTGAGGCTGCGCTCGTGGGCCTCGTCGATGATGAGCGTGTCGTACTGCTCCAGCAGCCGGTCGTGCTGGAGCTCGGCCAGCAGGATGCCGTCGGTCATGAGCTTGACCAGTGTGCGGTCGCTGCCCTGGTCGGTGAAGCGCACCTTGTAGCCGACGACCTGGCCCAGCTCGGTGCCGAGCTCCTCGGCGACGCGCTCGGCGACGGTGCGGGCGGCGATGCGGCGGGGCTGGGTGTGGCCGATCAGGCCGCGCACACCGCGGCCGAGTTCGAGGCAGATCTTGGGGATCTGGGTGGTCTTGCCGGACCCGGTCTCACCGGCGATGATCACGACCTGGTGGTCGCGGATGGCGGCGAGGATGTCGTCCTTGCGCTGGGAGACCGGCAGGGCCTCGGGGTAGCTGACCGCCGGCACGGCCTCGCGGCGGCGGGCCAGGCGCTGCTCGGCGCGCTCGACGTCGGCGAGGATCTCCGCGGCGATCTTGTCGCGGGCCTCGCGGGAGCGCACCCGGCGCGCGCCGTCGAGCCTGCGCCGCAGCCGCCGCTGGTCGCGCGGCATGAGCTCGGGCAGGCGGGACTGGATCTCGGTGAGCGGAGAGGACAACGCGGAGGTTCCCATACTGCTTTCAGGATATTTGAGCCCCGTGCACCGGGAGCCAACGGTCCATGCTGCCGGACCGCGCCGCCGTCCCGCATCCCAATAAAGCGCTGAGACCTCAGACATGGCCGTGGCCGTCCACGGCGGGCCCACTCTCCCCAGAGTTGCGTCGTGAACGGCCACGCCCATCAATGAGACTCCCGAGAGGCCGTTCCGGTTGCCTCCCGGGCCCGACTTTGTTGATCAGTGAGGTCAGCCGGCCCGGCTGCCGGCCATCTGGGCGGCGCCGATGATGCCCGCCTCGTTCTGCAGCGCGGCGGGCACGATCGGCGTGTCGATGTGGATCTCCGGCAGCCACTTGTGGGCCTTCTTGCTCACTCCGCCGCCCACGACGATGAGCGACGGGGAGAACAGCATCTCCACGTGCCGCAGGTACTCCTCGACCCGGCCGGCCCACTTGTCCCAGCTCAGCTCGTGGTCCTCGCGGGCCTTGTCGGAGGCGCGCAGCTCGGCGTCCTTGCCGCGCAGCTCCAGGTGGCCGAGCTCGGTGTTGGGCACGAGCACCCCGTCGGTGAACAGGGCGCTGCCGATGCCCGTGCCGAACGTCAGCATGAGCACGGTCCCGCGCCGGTCGCGGCCCTCGCCGAAGGTCATCTCGGCGATGCCGGCCGCGTCGGCGTCGTTGAGCACGCACGCGCCGCCGAACAGGTCGGAGGCGTCCACGCCGATCCACGAGTGGTGGACGTTGGCGGCGGTGTGCACCACCCCGTCGCGGACCACCCCGGGGAACGTCACGCCGACGGGCCCGGACCACGCGAAGTGATCGACGATCTGCCGCACCACCTCGGCGACGGGCTCCGGCTTGGACGGCTGCGGGGTGGGAATGCGCAGGCGCTCCTGGGCCAGCTTGCCCGCCGTGACGTCGACGGGCGCGCCCTTGATCCCTGAGCCGCCGATATCAATCCCCAGAACTTCCATAACCATCCATCTCCCCTACAGACGGCAAGAAACGCCTCGCCGGATATTTCCGGACCATACTGAACCCTGCCCCAGGCGCCCCGCGTATCTCGCGTCACAAGCGCTAACAAGGAGGCACGGATGCGGTCACGCATCATCACACTCTGCGCTGTTGCGGTCGGCCTGGGCAGCACTCTCGCCACCCCCGCACACGCCACCGCCACCCCCCGCGCGCGGTTCGACGTCGTCAACCTCGTCTCGGACGTGAGGGGCAAGGCCGCCACCACCGACCCCAAACTGGTCAACCCCTGGGGCCTGGCCATGGGCAAGACCCTCTGGGTCTCCGCCACGGGCACCGGCAGCGCCACCGTCTACTCGGGCGCCGGCAAGAAGGAGCAGACGGAGGTCAGCATCCCGGGCGGGGCCCCGACGGGCCAGGTGTTCAACCCCACCGACGGGTTCACCGTGAAGGGCAAGCCCGCCACGTTCCTCTTCTCCAGCCCCAGCGGCGCCATCACCGGCTGGAACGCCGAGGCGGACCCGAAGAACGCCGTCATCGCCGCGTTCACCCGCGGGGCCGACTACAAGGGACTCGCGCTCGCGCGGACCGAGGACGGCGACTTCCTGCTCGCCGCGGACTTCGCCGGCGGCCGCATCCACGCCTGGAACTCCGACTTCGAGCGGGTCCGGCTGAAGCGCTGGCAGTTCCGCGACCCGGCCGTCCCCTCCGGCTACTCGCCGTTCAACGTGGCGGTCGCCCACAACCAGATCTGGGTGGCGTACGCGCTGCGTGACCCGGACACCGGCAAGTCCGTCGCCGGCGCCGGCAAGGGCTTCGTCAGCCGCTTCAACGCCGAGGGCCGCCTGACCGGCCGCATCGCGCGCACCGGCCTCAACGCGCCGTGGGCGATCACCGCGGCCCCGCGCGGCGCCTACGCCGGATCCGTGCTCGTCGGCAACTTCGGCGACGGCACCATCCACGCCTACCGCAACAACCGCCACCTCGGCGCCCTGCGCACCGCCAACGGCGCGACGATCCAGCTTCCCGGCCTGTGGGACCTGGAGCTCGGCACCGCGGCCAACGGCGGTGAGAACGCGCTGTGGTTCTCCGCCGGCATCGACGGCGGCCAGCACGGCCTGCTCGGCCTCATCCGGCCCGCGGGCTCCGGCGGCTCCTCCGCCACCGCCCCCACCGCGACGGCGACCCCCACCTCTTCGCCGCACTCCACCCACTCCTCGTACGGGGGCTACTGACCGGCCGCTGACGTTTCCGGCACGGTGGCGCGGCCGTGCCGGAAACACCCCCCACCGGCGGCGGAGCCCACGCCCGCCCGCCGCCCGCGCGAGGAACGCGAGGAATTCGCGCCGCCCCCGAGGCCATGTCGGTGGGCGGCACTACCATCTCCCCGACGGGTGCGGACGGAGACGGTAGGGCATGACAGATCATCGGCTGCCACGCGAGCTGGGCCGGCTGTTCGCCGACGCGGGCATGGGGCGCGCGCTGCGGGCCGCCCTGCCGCCGGGTGACCTCGTCTGGCCCGACCCCGGCTACACCGGCCAGGGAGAGCCGGCCAGGCCGGCGTTCTGGATGAGCGACGAGCCCGTCTCCGGCCACGACTGGGCCCGCCTGCGCGCCGAGCACCCCGCGAGCGGCCTCTGGCCGGTGCTGCTGGACGAGTCGGCCCAGCCCTGGTCGATCGGCCAGGTCGTGCCGGACGAGCCCGCGCAGATCGACCACTTCACGGCCGAGGGGTTCATGCACGAGGTGTGGCAGGAGTGGGTGGCGCAGATGCCGTCCGACGCCCTCGACGAGCTCGACCCCTACGGCGCGCTCTGCCCCGGCCCGGCCGCCCCCGGGGTGCCGAAGGCCACTCCCGGCGAGGTCGCCGACTGGTACGCCGACCAGCTCTCCTCGCGTGGCATGCCGCTGGGCCTGGTCGCGGCCCGGCGCGGCGCCGACGCGCTGGCCGTGATGGGCTGGCAGGGCGCCCTGCACCACAACGAGTGGATGGTGCCGCTCGCGGCGGTGGTGCGCAGCTGGGAGGACCGCTTCGGGGCGCGGGTGGTGTGCGTCGGGTTCAACACGCTGGAGCTGAGCGTCGCGGCGCCGCCGGTTGACGCCGAGCACGCGCTGCACGTGGCGGCCGAGCACTGGACGTTCTGTCCCGACAACGTGGTGCAGGGCCCGGGTGATCTGCGCGGTTACGCGGAGCAGATCATCGGCCGGCACTTCTGGTCGTTCTGGTGGGACTGACATCATGGGGGGCTGACGGCGCCGGGCCGGCGGGCCAGGAGTGAGAGGACGCCGGGCCGGCGGGCCCGGGGTCAGAGGACGCGAGCGACGGCGCCGTAGTTGCCCGACGCGCTGGGCAGGGCCGCGCACGCCTCGTCGCGCCCGTCGGGCCGCCACTCGGGCACCCACACCAGCCCCGGCTCCACCAGGTCCAGCCCCTCCAGCAGCGCCGCCGACTCCGCGCGCGTGCGGACGACGTGGCCCGGCAGGGTCATGGCCAGCAGCTCGCCGATCGCGGGCAGCAGCTCGTCGGGGATCGCGTCGAAGGTGGTCTGCAGCAGGGCCAGGTAGCTGCCCGCGGCGGCGGCGTGGCACAGGCACTTGATCGCGTGCCGCGCCTCCTCGTCGCCGAGGCCGGGCACCGAGACCAGCACCAGGCCGACGGGCCGGTCCCAGTCGACGAACGTCCGCACCACCCGGTCGCCGAGCAGGTCCTCGACCTGCCGGAGGTCGCCCTCCACCACGCGCACCAGGTCGGTCACCGGCTCGATCGTGGCCTGGGCGTAGGCCAGCACCATCGGGTCGTTCTCGACGTACAGCACCCGGACGTCGGAGCGGCCCGACGCCTCACGGGCCAGGTCGTGGAGCTGGCGGCCGGGGGGCAGCCCGCTGGGCACCCCGCTGCCGACGATCACGAACTGGTCGACGCCGCCCGCCGCCAGGTGGCGGATCACGCGGGACAGGAACGCCAGCACGGCCCGCGCGGCGGCGGTGGTCACGGGAGCGGCCTCGTCATAACGGCGCACGGCGTCGCGGTCGGCGACGAAATTGTTCTTCCCTCCGGCGGCGGCGTCGAGCATACGGGTGATACGCGCCTGGGACGTGTTGAGCCTGGCCAAATTACGGATGGCACGTTGACGCATTTCCGTATCGCCCCTTTCCCCTCGCCTTGCCGTACGGGAAAGTTCCGCGGCCTCGACCCCACTCGGAGGACCAAGTTGAAAATGCTCCAAATGTCCCAACAATACAACCTATTGGCGCGAAATAATCGGGAAATATACGTTTCCCGGTGAATAAAGGATCATCCTCGCGCTATTCGGTCACGGTGGGTGTTCAGCAGGTCGAAGGTCTCCTCGCGCGTGGTCGTGGTGACCGACAGCTTGGCGAACGCCTGGTGGTAGGCCTCGACGGCCCCCGGCTCGGTGATCAGCTCGTCGCGTTCGACGGTGTGCGCGCAGGCGATGTCGGGCTCGAACGCCTCGGCGTAACGCCAGAGCGTGAACGGCCCCGTGCGGGGCAGGTACGCCGGGTCGTCCAGGGGCAGCAGATGGAGCGAGACGCCGGGGCGCTTGGCGAGGTCGATGAGGGAGTCGAGCTGGGCCAGGTGGACCGCGGGCTCGGCGATGGAGCGCAGCAGCACGCCCTCGTCCATGATCGCCCACACGACGGGGCCGCGCCCGGCGAAGACCATCTCCTGGCGGGCCAGCACCAGCCGCACCGCCGCCTCCACCGAGCCCTGCCCGAGCGTGGCGGGGCCGGCCACGCCGATCGCGGCGCGGGCGTATGCCTCGGTCTGCAGCAGCGCCGGCACCGTCCGCGGGTCGTACACGCGGATCACCGAGGCCCGCTGCTCCAGGGCGAAGGCGGTGGCCAGCCAGACGGGCACCGCGCTGGTGTCCCACCAGGCGGGCTCGCGCTCGCCGCGGGCCAGCGACAGCACGTGCTCGCGGGCGGGCAGCGCGGTCACGCCGTACAGGTCGAGCAGCCGTTCCACCAGGGCCGGCGCGGGGGCCGCGCGGCCGGTCTCGGCGGCCTCGACGCGGACCGTGCCGCGGCCGAGCGCGCTCTCGACCTGCTCGGCCGTCAGGCCGGCCGCCTCGCGCAGGCCGCGCAGCCGCTCGCCGAGCGCCGCGCGGACCGGCGGGGGCAGGGTGGTCCGGGCGGCCGGCACCGGCGGGGCCTCGGCCGCGGGCGGCGGGCCGGCCTCCGGGCTCTCGGACAGCCCCTCGGCCCGGCGGGCCAGGTCGATGACGCCGCGCAGCACGGCCAGTGAGCCGTCGGACAGCCCGGAGGCCGCCGCGCCGACGGCGGCGGCGCGCGCCTGGAGGTCGTCCACCGCGGCGGAGCCGGCGCCCGGCGCCTCCTCGCCCACCAGCCAGCCGACGCTGACCTGGAGGCAGGAGGCGAGGGCGCGCAGCACCTGGAGGGTGGGATTGGTCTGCTTGCCGGTGCGGAGCTGGCTGACGTAGGCGCGGGTGATGGGGATGCCCGCCTCGGTCAGCTCGGCGGCCACCTGCGCGCCGCTCAGCCCCCGCTCGCGCAGCGCCAGGTCCAGCCTGTCGGCGATGGTCGCCACTCCGCACCTCCTGCCGCCCGGGAGACCCTCAGCGTAGGGGAATCCGGGGATCATGCGCGCCCGCGGGCGTCCGTAAACCTCCGGCGGCGCATCCATACCCAACTGGAAAGTGTCAGTTGACACATCTTCCCACAGAACGCCACTATCGGACCGATACGTGGAAAGTGAGACTTGACGGCCGGACGGTTCTGGAGAGTCGCCGGCGAGGAGGTGGCCGGACGTGACCGATCCCCAGACCGGTTCCTGGTTCGCCAGGCGGCCGAGAGCGCCGCAGGCACCGGACCGGGTGATCCTGCGCATCTGCGCCCGGGTGGCGCCCCGAGACAAGCGCGTCCACGTGGCCAACATGCCGCTCGGCGGCGTGGAGGTCTGGGTGGACGGCAACGGCGACCGCTGGGTCCACTACCACCGGATGGCCCGCGAGCTGCGGCTGGCCGGCTGGTACACCGAGGTCGCCGCCGACCGGCTCATGGTGCTCGGCTGGAGCGCCGAGTGCCTCGTCCACCGGGCCCGGATGCTCGACGCCGCCCTCGCGGGCCGGCTGTCCGACTACGCCCGCACCGCGCGCTCGGCCTTCGCGATCGGCACCCGCCTGCGCGAGGAGGAGGTGCCCGCGGACGAGATCGCCATCAGGGTCCGCGACCACGTCGGCCGCGAGCTGCGCTGGCCCGACCGGCTCGCCGAGCTGGACGGCCTGGAGCGCACCGCCTCGCTGGAGGCGCTGCGGCTGCGCCTGGCGCAGGTCGCCGGCCTGGAGGCCAAGGTGAGCCGCCGCTGCGCCGAGCACCTGACGCTGGCCTCCCAGGTCGTCATGTCGCTGGTCGGCCCCGACGCCGGCCGTTCGGCCCGCTCCTGGACGCGGGCGCCCGGCCGCCTCGTCGGCATCACCGAGCGGATGGTCGCGGCCAGCGTGCCGAACCGTCCCGAGGTGCCGCGGCCCGAGACCGTCACCGTCGCCCGCAGGGACCTGGCGGAGACGCCGCGATGACGCTGACGCCCGTTCGCGAGCACGTCGCCGGCCCGTTCGTCGGGCCGGTGGCGCGGCCCCGGTCGCAGGTCCGGGGGCGCTTCGCCGTCCTGCGCCTGATCGCCTGCGGTGTCGTCATCGCGATCATGGCCGACAGCACGGCGACGACGCTGGCGATCCCCGTGCTGAGCCGCGACCCCATCGCGGCCTCGCTGCCGATGGCCGAGGTCACCTGGGTCAGCACGATCAACTTCGCCGCGGTGGCCGCGCTGCTGGCCACGGCGGGCCGCTTCGCCGACCTGCTGGGCAGGCGCAGCGTCCTCGCCTTCGGCCTGGCCCTGTACGGCCTGGGCGCCGCGGCGGTCATCGCGACCACGTCCTGGCCGCTGCTCCTCGGCGGGCGGCTGGCGCAGGGCGTCGGCGCCGCGCTGATGTTCCCCGCCTCGCTCGGCCTGCTGCTGGGCGAGCTGCCCGCCAACCGCCGCGCCGGCGCCATGGCACTGTGGAGCGCCTCGTCGGGCATCGGCTGCCTCGCGCTCCAGGCCGGCGGCGGCCTGCTCGTGGCCGCGTACGGCTGGCGCGGCCTGTTCCTGCCCAGCGCCGGACTGGCCGCGGCCCTGCTCATGCTGACCCCCGCGCTGCCCCGCTCCCTCGGCCAGGTGCGCCGCGTGCCCGACGTGTTCGGCACGGTGCTGCTGGTCGGCGCGATCGCGGCGGCCGTGCTGGCCGTGTCGCAGGGCGGCACGTGGGGCTGGGGCGACCTGCGCACCATCGGCTGCGCGGTCACCGCCGCGCTGCTGCTGGCCGGGGCGATCGCCACCTCGTGGCGGCACGCGGCCGGCGCCATCGACATCCGGCTGTGGCGGCGTCCCGGCTTCCTGTGGTCGGGCGGGGCGTCCCTGCTGTACGGCGCGGCCTCGTTCGTGGTGCTCGCGCTCGGCCCGCTCTACCTGAAGAACTCCGGGTTCGACCCCGTCACCATCGGCCTGTGGCTGACCCCCATCTCGCTCGCGATGATCGGCGGGAGCCCGCTGGCCATGCTGGCCGGGCGGCGCATCGGCCTCAACGCGGTCATCTACGCCGGGGCGCTGCTCCTCGGCGGCGGCTGCGCCCTCCTGCTGGCCAACCCCTACCCCACCGTCTGGACGCTGGTGGCCGCGCTCATGCTGGGCTGCGGGTTCGGCGCCCTGTCCACCGGCACCTCCACGGTCGGCACGATGGCGGCCCACCCCACCCAGTACGCCTCCGCGGTCGGCGCCATCAACACGGCCCGCATGCTGGGCGGCGCGATCGGCGTGGCCGGCGCCTCCGCCCTGGTCGACCAGCCGGTGCTGGACGGCCCGATGCCGGGCTTCGCCTCCGCGATGGTCGGCTGCCTGATCGCGGCCGTGATCGTCGGCACCGTGGCGCTCGCCCGGGTCGCCGGCACGCCGCGCCGCAGGACCCCGCGCCTGTCGCGGCGCGAGGCCGAGGCGGAGCTGATCATGCTGCGCCGGCTGCTCGCCGAGCTGCGCGACAGCTTCGTCCAGGTACGCGACGAGGCGGAGGAGGAGCTGGCCCGCTTCGGCGCCCGCGACGTGTCCGCCTACCGAACCCCCGAACGGCTCTGAACCCCCCATCAGTCCCGTGTATCCGCCCGTGAAGCCGCGCTGACAGGAGTGGACCATGCTCGCCGACGAGATCCGCAGGCCGTACCAGCACCCCTACGGGGCTCCCGCCCGGAGGGAGCGGCCCGCGCCGCCGCCGCCCGCGCCGGCCGAGGACGAGCACGTCGACGGCGCGACCGCCGAGCGCACCGTGCACCGGCTGCACCACATCCGGCAGGTGTCCGACCTGGCCATCAGCGTCATCGACCAGGCGCTCGCGCAGGCGTCCTGAACCCCCCACCCGCATGGAGGAAACCATGGTCACCATCAAGGTCGAATGCCCGGCGGAGGTCGCCGCGGAACGGCAACGGGAATTCGCCGACACCGTGATCGGGGCCGCGGTGCACCTGCTCGGCGCCGAGCGGGCCGGGGTGCGGCTGGACACCACCGATGACACCGCGCGGACCCGGCGCGAATCGGACACCGCGCGGACCCGGCGCGAATTGGATGACGAGGCGCTGGAGCGGCGTGAGGCGGCGTTCTGGGCCGCGGCTTGGTCGGGTTGCTGATGACGACGGCCGGACTCGCCCCGTCCCCCGTCCTGCCGGACCGGCGCCCGCGCAGGGGGATCGGCGGCGCCATCCCCGCCCGCCGGGCCGCCGTGCCGCGCAGGCCGTGGATCACCACGGTGCCGGCCCCCTCCTCCGTTCCGCCGCCCACCGCGGCGGAGCCGGCGACCTGCTCGGTCGCGGTGGAATCGGCGACCTGCTCGGTCGCGGTGGCGCTGCGCACGAAGGCGAGCGCCGTCGCGGACGCCGAGCTGGGCCGGCTCGCCTCGCGGGCGCCGGAGCTGGACCCCTCGGCGCGCGAGGAGGTGCGCGACGCCGTCCAGCGGGTGGTGGACGCGTTCCTGGAGGGGCCGCTGACCAGCCTGACCCGCCACTCGGGCTCTCCCCTGGGCGAGCGGTACGCCGACGCGCTGCGGACGCTGTTCGGCCTGGACGCGGGGAGGACCGCATGAAGCGCGGCAGAGTGGGCGTGATCGTGCCCCCGGCCAACCCGGCGGCCGAGCCGGAGCTGGCCCGGCTGCTGGGCTCGCGGGCCGACATGCACGTCACCCGGTTCCCGGTACGGCCCGGGCTGACGCTGCCGGAGCGGCTGGAGGCGTACAACGAGGCGCTGCCGGCGATGATCTGCTCGTTCGGCGACCTGCCGCTCGACGCGATCGTCATGCTGTGCAGCGGCTCGCGGTACCTGCTCGGCCCGGACGAGGACCGGTTCCGGTGCGAGGAGCTGAGCGAGCGCTTCGGCGTCCCGTTCGCCTCGGCGACCCTGGCCACGCTGGACGCGCTCGACCACATCGGCGCCGAGGACATCGTGCTGGTCTCGCCGTACGAGCCGTGGCTGACGGAGCTGGCCGAGCGGTTCTGGAAGGCGGCCGGGATGCACGTCACCCGGGTGGTGGACGTGCGGGCGCGCGGCCGGTTCTCGCCCTACGACGTCACCACGGCCGAGCTGGTGGAGCAGGTCGGCGAGGCGTGCCTGCCGGACGACGCCGTGGTGCTGTTCAGCGGCACCGGCATGTCGACGCTGCCGGCGCTGCTGCCGATCGGCGCCGGCAACGACCGGATCCTGCTCACCTCGAACCTGTGCAGCTCCTGGTGGGCGCTGTCACGGGCGACGGGCATGCCGATCACGCTGGGCCGCGTCCCGCACCGTCCCGCCGCGCAGGGGCAGCGGACATGAGCGGCGTCGCCGTGGTCGGCGCCGGCCCGGTCGGGCTGACGGCCGCGCTCACCCTGGCCAGGGCGGGCGTGCCGGTGACCGTGTTCGAACGGGAGGCGGGCCTGGCCAGGCAGTCGCGGGCCTCCACCTTCCACCCGGCCACGCTCGACCTGCTGGACGACCTCGGCGTCGCCGAGCCGCTCATCGCCCGCGGCCGCGTGGTGAACCGCGTCCAGTGGCGTGACCGGGCCGGTGAGGTCCTGGCGGAGATGGGGATGGGCAGCCTCGACGGCATGACCCGGCACCCGTACCGGCTGCACGCCGAGCAGTCGTCGCTCACCCCGCTGCTGCTGGCGGCGCTGGAGGCCCAGCCGGACGCGGACGTGCGCTTCGGCACGGCCGTGGACGGGGTGGCCGAGGGCGGCACCGGCGTGCGGCTGCGCATCGGGCAGAGCTGGGCGCGGGCCAAGTACGTGGTGGCGGCCGACGGCGCGCACAGCACCGTGCGCGGCTCGCTCGGCCTGCCGTTCCCCCGCGCCGGCTACCCGACCCAGGCGCTGCGGGTCTTCACCGACTCGCCGCTGGACGAGCTGCTGCCGCGCCTCGCGCCCCTGACGTACGTGCGCGACGTGGGCCAGTCGTGCAGCCTGCTCGCGCTGCCCGACCACTGGCGGATCGTCGTGCGCATCCCCTGCGACGCCCGCAACCCGCTGGCCACCTCCAGCGTCGCCGCCCTGGTGCGGCGGGCGCTGCCCGGGGTCAGCCGGCCGGTGCGGGTCATCGGCGCCGACCGGTACGGCCTGTCGCGCGGCGTGCTCGGCTCGTTCCGGTGCGGCCGGGTGCTGTTCGCGGGCGACGCGGCGCACCTGACGTCCACGGCCGGCGGGCTCAACATGAACGCCGGCATCCACGACGCCGTCGAGCTCGGCGCCGTGCTGGCCGAGGTGACGGCCGGGCACGCCGGCCCGGCGGCGCTGGACGCGTGGGCGGCGCGGCGGCGCAACGTCCTGCTCGAACACGTGATCCCGCGCAGCGAGGCACGCGTGGCCGGGGTCCAGGACCGCGACACCTCCCGGCTGGCGGCCGCGATGGCGGGGCTGCGGGCCATCGCCGGCGACCCCGAGGCCACCCGCCTCTACCTGGCGCAGGCCTCGATGCTCGACACCCTGCCCGGCGGCATGCCCGCGAGCGCCGCCGACACCCTGCCCGGCCGTCCCCCCGGGCGCGGCCCCGACCGCGTGCTGGACCCCGTCCCCCACCACCCCGTGAGGCAGAGCTGACATGCGCATCTGGTTCCAGAAACACACCGTCGAGGGCCGCACGCCGCTTCTGGACAAGCTGTACGCCGAACACCTGGCCCTGGTGTCCTCCCCCGGCACGACCGTGGAGATCCACACGCTGCCGCCCGAGACGTACGGCACCGCGCTGCCCGAGCACCTGGTGGGCTACGGCGAGATCGGCCTGCTGTTCGGCCACTACTTCGCGCAGACCGCCGTGACCGCCGAGCGCGACGGCTGCGCCGCCTGGATCAGCGGCGCCGGCCAGGACCCGGGGCTGGCCGCGGCCCGCACCCGGGTGTCGATCCCCGTCGTCGGCTACGGCGACGCCGTCTGGCAGGCCGCCCGGATGGAGCGCCACCGCCTCGGGGTGCTCGGGTTCATCCCGCACCTGGCCGAGCCGATCACCGAGAACATCCGGGCCGCGGGCGCCGACCTGGCCTCGTACCAGATCGTGGAGCGCGGCGCGGACGTCGTGCAGCGGGCCCTCGCGCACGACTTCGAGCCGTTCCTGGACGCCTACACCGAGGCCGCCCGCCAGGCCGCCAAGGCCGGCGCGCAGTGGCTGGTGCCGGCCGAGGGCATCCCCAACGTGATCCTCGTCCACCTGCGGGTCCACGAACTGCACGGACTGCCCGTCATCGACCCCGGCGGGCTGGCCATCAAGACGGCGGAGCACTTGTGCGAGCTGCGCGCGCTCAACATCACCGCGCGCAGCAACGCCGGCTACTGGATGCGGCGCCCGCCCCAGGCCGCCGTCGAGCACGCCGAGCGGGTCCTGCTCGGCAAGGTGATCGGAGACTGACATGAGCTATCCCGCCGAGCGTCCCCGCCGCCTGCGGCGCACCGCCGCCCTGCGCGGGCTGGTCGCCGAGACCCGCCTGCACCCCGCCGACCTGATCCAGCCGTTGTTCGTCCGCGAGGGCCTGGACGAGCCCCGTCCCATCGCCTGCATGCCCGGGCAGGTCCAGCACACCCGCGAGAGCGTCCGCAAGGCCGCCGCGGCCGCCGTGCGGGCCGGCGTCGGCGGGCTGCTGCTGTTCGGCATCCCTGAGACCAAGGACAGCGACGGGCGGGGCGCCTGGGACGGGCAGGGCATCACCCAGCTCGCCCTCGCCGACGTCGCCGCCGAGGTGGGCGACGCCACCGTCGTCATCGGCGACATCAACCTGGACGAGTACACCGAGCACGGGCACGTCGGCGTCCTCGACGAGCGCGGCGACGTCGACAACGACGCCACGCTGGCCGCCTACGCCCGCGTCGCCGTCGCCCAGGCCAGGGCCGGCGCCCACATGGTGGCGCCCAGCGGCATGATGGACGGCCAGGTCGGCGCCATCCGCCGGGCCCTCGACGCCGCCGGCCACCACAACGTGCCGATCATGGCGTACGCCGCCAAGTACGACTCCGCGTTCTACGGCCCGTTCCGCGACGCGGTCGAGTCGCGGCTGACCGGCACCCGCTCCACCCACCAGCAGGACCCCGCCAACCTGCGCGAGTCGCTGCGCGAGGTGCTGCTCGACGTGGACGAGGGCGCCGACATGGTGATGGTCAAGCCCGCCGGCCTCTACCTCGACGTGGTGCGCCGCGTCGCCGACGCCGTCCACGTGCCGGTGGCCGCCTACCAGGTCTCCGGCGAGTACGCCGCGATCGAGGCGGCCGCCGCCAACGGCTGGCTCACCCGGGACCGCGCCATCCTCGAGAGCCTCACCGCGATCCGCCGCGCGGGCGCGGGGAGCGTGATCACCTACTGGGCCACCGAGATCGCCGAACGCCTGCCCCGCTGACCCCGGAGCCGCCCGATGCCCGAACCACGGAGAGGAGATGCGACCCCCATGTGGCGCACCCTGTCGGAGGACGCACGTGAGGCCATCCTCGAACTGTGCGACGGCTACGGGCCGCACCTGTACGACTACTGCCGGACGGAGCTGTCGTCGGGCGACGCCGAACTGGCCGTGGCGGGCACCCTGCTGTCGGCGCACGCCTGGGCCGAGCGCGTCGACGAGTCGTCGCCGCTGCGGCCCTGGCTGTACGCGCTGGCCAGGGCGCACCGGGCGTACCTGTCCACCCCCACCAGCGTCGGCTCCTGGTCGCGGCCGGGCCGGATGGCCGATCTGCTGCCCGAGGCGCTGCGGGCGCTCTCCCCGGCGCACCGGGAGCTGCTCGACCTGTCCGTACGGCACGGGCTGACGCACGACGAGATCGCCACCATCTTCGCGGCGGACGCCGACGAGGTGGAGATGATCGTCCTGGAGGCGGCCGACGGGCTGGAGGAGTGGTTCGCCGCCGTCATCGCCGCCAGGACCCGCCACGGATGCGCCGCGCTGGAGTCACGGGTCAACGACTGGGCGGCGGCGCCCGGGCGGCGTACCCGGGCGCGGATCAGCCGCCACATCGCGCACTGCGACCTCTGCCAGAGCGCGCCGCGCGTCATGGTGGCCGACACGCTGCTGCGCCAGATGCCGATCTCCTCGGCGCCGGGCACGCTGCAGGGGCAGCTCGCCTGGGCGCTTCCTCTGCCGGACGAGGCGGGACTGTGGCGGGCGGACGGCTTCCCGGCGCAGGCGCGCGGGCTGACCGAGCCCGCGCCGCCGCCCATCTCTCCGGTCCCCGGCCCCACGACGGGGACCTGGGAAAGCTCCGGGCCGGTGGCGGGCGCGGCCGCCGCCGGCCCGGAGCACACACCTGACCCGGCCGCGCACCGCCCGCCGAGCAAGCACGCCCGCCCGGGACCGCCGGACATCGTCCCGAGACGGCCGACACCGGACGCCGTCCCGTCCCGCGTCCGCCCGGAGCGTCCTGTCGTCCCGGCCGCGCGCGTCCCGGCGCCGTCCGCGCCGTCCGCGCCGTCCTCGGTGTCCTCGGTGTCCGCGGCGTCCGCGGCGTCCGCGTCCGCCACCGACATCCCAGGCGGGACGTCCGCACCCGCCCCCCAGACCCCAGGCGGGACGTCCGCGCCCGCCGTCCAGACCCCAGGCGGGGCCGCCCAGAGCGCCGCCTGGACCCCGGACCCGACCGGCCAGTCCCCCGCCTGGTCGCCGGATCCGGCCGCAGACTGGGCCATCGTCCGCCGCAACCGCGGAGGCGTGCCGTACCGGAACCTTCCAGCGGCGTCCGCTCATGACCGGATCAGCAGTAGCGGCCCGGCCGGTCAGGAGCGGGCCCCCTCACGCCGGGCCGAAGGTGGCCCGCCCTGGGAGCACCACCCGGACGATGGCCCACCCATTCCTCCCACCACCCCGACGCCCTCCACCCCGGCCGCACGTCCCGACCAGGCGAGCCCCCTCACCCGCCCCGCACACCCTGAAGAGGCGCGTCCCGTCACACAGCCCGCCACCGCACACCGCGAGGAGGGCCGTCCCGTCGCGCGACCCGCCGCCGCACACCGTGAGGAGGGCGGTCCCGTCGCGCGACCCGCCACCGCGGCCCCGGCGTCGCGGGCGGCGCGGCCAGTCGTGCCGCCGATGCGCACCTCCACGCCCTCGCCCTCGCCCTCACCTTCACCGTCACAGAAGCCGTCGGCCTCACCTTCACCCTCGCCGACCCGCGCGCCCGCACCCGCACCTGGGGCCCAGCCGGTGGCGGCCCCGGTCGCTCCGGCGGGACGCGTGGCGCCCACGAGCCTGCCGACGGACCGCATGGTCGCCGGCGCCCCCCGCTCGAAGCGGCCCGTCCCCCTGAGCGCCCCCGTCATGGCCGACGCCCCGCCCGCCACCCGCCCGCGTAACGGCTCCACCGGCACCACCCCGCCCACCGAGCGGCACCGTCCCGCCAACGGAGCGACCCCCGACCGGCCCGAGCACCGGCACCAGCGCCCCGCCGACGGATCGGCCACCCCGCACCGCCCCTCCCCCGAGCCCCCGGCGGCCACCAGCCGCCCGGCCGCGGCCGACCGCCCCGTCACCACCAAGGGCCCAGGCAAGTCAGCGTCCACGTCCCCGGAGGCGGAGCGGCGCGTCCCGCCCTCCTCCGCCCGGATCCACGGTGTGATCACCATCCCCGGGCCTCGCCGGCCCCCCGAGGACGCCTTCCCCCCTCCGGCCGGCGGCGTACCGGGATGGGCCCGTGGCCGCGGCGCCGACGGCCCGGGTGAGGGCCCGGCCGTCGGCGCCCCGCCGTTCACCGCGCCGCTCCGCTACGAGCCGGGCCCCGCCTTCGGCGGCCAGGTGGTGGAGCTGAACGCGAGCGGCCCCGACGAGTTCTGGCTGGAGCGCCCCGACCTCGCCGACGGCGACCCGCGCTTCACGGTGCGGAACGTGGCCCGGGTGAGCCTGCTGGTCGGCGTCGGGCTGCTGGTCGCGGGCCTGGCCTGGTCGGGTCTCAACGCCCGCCAGCACATGCCGGCGATCTCCGAGACGGGCGCCGAGGACCCGGCGCGGACGCCGACGCCGGACGGCCGCCCGTCCCCCGGATCGGCGGTGCCCGTGCCGCCGCCGGAGCCCGCCGCCGTGCCTCCCGCCGCGACGGCGGCCCCTGCCGTGACCCCCGCGGCGGGGTCCCCGGCGCGCGCCACGGCCGGTCCGTCCCGTACGGACGAGGCGGCGGACGGCCGGCGGGAGAGCCCGGTGGTGGCCGGCACCATGAGCCCGGCCGTGACCGGCACGAAGAGCCCGGCCGACCGGCCCGCCAGGCGCTCCGCCACCGGCGGCCCCGTCGACAGCGTGACGCGCCACCCCGCGGGGACGCCGCGCGAGCAGCCGGTGACGCAGCCGGTGACGCTGCCGCGCCCGCACGCCCCGGCCGCGTCCCTGGCGCCGGTCTCGGTCAGGCTGGGCGCCCGCCGCACCGGTACGTTCGCGCTCTCCTGCAAGGGCGGCACGTGCCGCGTCGTCTCGGCGGGCGGCACGGGCGGCATCGCGGTGTCGGGCCACGCGTTCCGGGTGAAGGCGCCCACGTCCCGGCCCGGCTGCCCCGGCCGGCCGGTCACGCAGACGGGCACGATCGTCGTGCGCTGGGTCGGCGTCGCGCGCGGGGACGGCCGCAGGACGTCCGGCACGACGACCGCCCGCGGCACGCTGCGGCTGCGCGTCTCGTGGACCGTCGCCAAGAACCCGGGCCCGTACATCATCGACGGGGAGGGCAGAAGCCACTGGAGCAACTGCGCCCGGTACTGAGCCGCCCCCTGCCGAGAAGAGCCGGCGGATCCGCTGGGACGACGCGTTGACGATGCGGGCCCCGTGGTCGAGCCGCGCAAGGCGATGATGGCCCTGTCGCCCTGGCCGGAGAGTACGCCTTCCCCGACGACGGCGGCGCGCCGGACGCCTGCCGCGACAGGCGCGGCTGAGGTCCGGCGCGCGCGCCGAGAGAGCATGGGCATCAGAAGAAGCTGAACTCGGGCTCGGCCTTCGGCAGCTCGACCCGCGACGGCCCGCGGAAGGTCGCCCGGTCCTCGGGCACGTCCGTCAGCGGGGTGCCGAGGACGAACGGGACGGACACGGAGCTGGCCGCCAGGTCGAGCGTGACGTTCGCGCCCGTGCCCGGCTCCTCGCTGTAGGTGCTGTCCGTGCCGGCGATCACGAGCGCCAGCCGGTGGCCCTTCGCGAAGGTGTAGTCCTGGGGCAGCGTCCGCCACCGGACCTTGCCGAACGTGCCGGCCGGCAGCGGGGACGGCTCGCTCAGCGAGGCGCGGTTCTGCACGTCGATCCAGCCCCGGGCGACGACCTCGGCCGGCCGGTTCGCCACGTTGGTGACGACCTTCTTGTAGCAGGCGTCGTCGGCCGCGGTGCTCTCCCCGTGGCAGTCCTCCTCGGTGAGCGTCGTGATGCCCTGGCCGCGCCGCCAGTCCACCCGGGCGGCGTCGCCGAAGTCGACGAGCAGCGCGGTGAGGTTCGAGGTGGGCTTGTCGAGCTTGACGGTGAGGTCGGCCGTAGGAGTGCCCGACAGGCGCAGGTCGAGCGGGAGCGGCCCGGTGGTGAACGCCACCCGGCCGGGCTTGGCGGTGCCCACATCGGCGATCATGTCGGCCTCGTCCATGGCCACGTCCGCGAACGACGCGGTGGCGCCCCGGGCGGCCGGCCGGAGCCCCAGCCCGCCGTCGGCGGACGGGCGCAGCGGCAGCCGGGCCGCGAGCGGGGCCGGCCAGTCGCGCTGGGTGATCCAGCTCGTGGGGCCGGTCTGCACGTCGGCTCGCGGCTCGCTCATGATGCCGTTGCGCACGCCGAGCAGCCAGTGGTCGAACCAGCGGTGCAGCGTGTCCACCCACACGTCCCTGCGGCCCTCGAAGTCGAACGGGTCCACGTGCTGGTACTGGCCGACCCAGATCTTGCGCGGCACGCCGCGCCGGGCGAGCGCGTCCCACCAGGTGGAGAAGTTGTCGGGCTTGACGTTCAGGTCGTTCACGGTGTGGACGACGAAGACGCTGGCCCGCACCTTCGAGGCGTCGCCGAGCAGGCCGGAGAGGTAGTCGCGCTCGGCCCAGAAGGCGTTGTAGTCGCCCGTGTCGTCGCCGTCCTCGGCGTCCATCCGGTCCCGCACGGCCTGGCACTTGGCCTCGGGGTCGGTGTCCACGTAGTTCGCG
The DNA here is from genome assembly GCF_024172185.1 of Nonomuraea roseoviolacea subsp. carminata. Lineage (GTDB taxonomy): Bacteria > Actinomycetota > Actinomycetes > Streptosporangiales > Streptosporangiaceae > Nonomuraea > Nonomuraea roseoviolacea. The sequence continues at coordinate 6,351,914 of NZ_JAMZEC010000001.1, read as the reverse complement.
AGCCAGGAGGCGTAGTCGTAGCTGTAGACGACACCGTTGGAGCGCTGGTACCTGTACCAGGAGCTGATCGCCGAGATGGGCACGATCGTCTCCAGGCCCTTGACGCCGGTGGCGGCCACGGCGTTCGCGAGCGTCCCGTCGTACGACTTGCCGATCATCGCGCTCTTGCCGGTGGTCCAGTCGGCGGTGGCGGGGGTGCCGTCGGCGCGGAAGGCGCGGGCGCGGCCGTTCAGCCAGTCGACGACCGCCTTGCCGCCCAGCACGTCGGCCTTGCCGCCGATGTCGGGGCAGCCGTCGGAGCGGGTGGTGCCGAGCATGTCGACGTTGAGGACGGCGTAGCCGCGCGGCACGAAGTAGTTGTCGTAGAACAACGGGAATTTCGTGACGTTCCCGGCGGAGTCGTAGACCTTGCGCTCGGCCTCGTTGCCGCGCCCGGAGTTGTCGTAGTACGGGCTCTCGTCGATGATCACCGGGACCTTGAGCCCGGGACCGGACTCCTTGGGGCGGATGATGTCGACGCGCACCCGGTCCAGCCGTCCGTCGGCGTCGCTGTCGACGCTCGACTCGACGTAGACGTGCTCGCGGACGGCGTCGGCGTAGGAGAAGACCGGCTGGGTGCGGCCGTTCTCGACGGTGATGGCGGGACCGACCGCCGCCTGGGCGGGGGTCGCGATCGCCAGGGTGAGGGCGACCGCCAGAAGGGCCGGGCGTAAATGCGACACGCGTGTCCTCCGTGACAAAGGTGGCAAGTGTCGGAAACGGGGATAAGTTCCTCGGGCAATCTCTCACCCGCCCAAGGACCTGACAAGATCTGTCCGTCCGGGTGGAAACGCCTGTCCGGCCGTCCCCGGAGCCGCCTTGCCGGCGCGCGGGCGGCCGAGCGGCGGGGCGTCTAGGCTGGAGGGCCCCGAACCGGCGGCCCCCACCCCGAGGCCCCGGTTCGCCGAGGCTCCGGACCCGGGAGACCTGCCGGACCCGGACCCGGACCCGCGAAACCTGAGGAAAGAGGACGCATGCGCAACGTCTCGCGCACCTCGCTCGTGGACGCCGCCATCGAGCAGCTCCGCAGGGAGATCGCCGACGGTGCGTGGCCGGTCGGCACGAAGATCCCGTCGGAGGCGCAGCTCGCGGCGAGCCTCGGCATGAGCCGCCTGTCGGTGCGCGAGGCCGTGCGGGTGCTCGCGCACGCGGGGCTGCTGACCACCCGCCAGGGCGACGGCACGTACGTGACCGCGACGGACGAGTCGCGGGCCGCGCTGCGGCGCGGGCTCGACCGCGCCGCCGCCATGGACATCATCGACGTACGGCGCGGCCTCGACCTGGTGGCGGCCCGGCTGGCGGCGGTCCGGCGCACCGACGACGACCTCACGTCGCTGCGGGAGGCGCTGGAGCGCAGGGACGCGGCCGGCGAGGCGGGCGACCTCGACGGGTTCGCCGACGCCGACACCGCCTTCCACCTGCGCGTGGCCGACGCGGCCCGCAACCCGCTGCTCGCCGACCTCTACCACGGCATGGGCGAGGCCGTCCGCGACAGCGTGCGCGACGTGCGCCGCACCGTGCACGAGCCGGACACCTCGCACTGGGACCTGCTGCGCGCCATCGAGTCCGGCGACGCCGCCGTGGCCGTGGCCGTGTCGATGGCGATCCTCGACATGCACGAGCGCGAGCTGTGACCCCCGCCCGTACGTGATCGTCGCAAGGGACGGCGTGACCGTCCGCCGGTGACCGGGGCGGGCGTGACCCGCCGTTAGGCTCGCCGGTATGGGGAGCAGACGGGCCGACGCCGAGCGCAACATCGCCGCGATCCTCGAGGCGGGGCGGCGGGTGCTGAGCGCCGACCCGGCCGCGAGCGTGCTGCGGGTCGCCAAGGAGGCCGGCGTCGGGCGGGTGACGCTCTACGGCCACTTCCCCTCCCGCGAGTCGCTGGTCGCGGCGGTGGTGAGCCACACGGTCGACCTGGCCGACAGGACGCTGGCCGGGCTCGACCTCGACACGCCGCCCGCCCGCGAGGCGCTGGCCACGCTGGTCCGCTCGTCCTGGGACGTGCTGAGCCAGCACAGCCGGCTGTTCCTGGCGGCCGACGCGGCGCTGCCCGCCGAGCGGCTGCGCGAGCGCCACGCCGAGCCGCTGGGCCGGGTGGAGCGCCTGATCTCGCGGGGCCGCGACGAGGGGGCCTTCCGCACCGACCTGCCGCTGACCTGGCTCGTCAGCACGTTCCTGGCGATCCTGCACACGGCGGCGGGCGAGGTCGAGGCGGGGCGGCTGGCGCGCGAGGAGGCGGGAGAGACGCTGGTCCGCACGCTGGACGCGCTCCTGTCTCCCCCGCCTCCGCCCCCGCTCTGAGATCGTCCTCAGCCCGGGAAGGTGACGGTGTCGCCGTCCGTCTCGGGGCGGCGCCGCTCCCGTCCCGGGCGGCGCAGCGCCGCCAGCGCGAGCAGCGCGCCCGCCACCGCGGCGATCAGCAGCGTGTACGGCGGCACACCGCCCGAGCCGGACGAGCCGCCCCCCGAGAGCGGGGTGGCCGGCGCGGGAGCCGCCTGAGGCCGTTCGACCAGCGGTGACGGGTTCGACGAGGGGACGACCGTCGTCCCCTTGCCGGCCGGGAAGCCCGGTGGCCGGATCCGTCCCCAGTAGTCCTCCCCCGGCGCCGCCTTCGACGGGACCGCCTCCCGCGACAGCGGGTTCACCTCAAGCCCGCCGGACACGGTGAGCGTGCCGACCGGATGCGGCTGGAACATCCCCTGGAGCCCCTCGACGCGCCACGTCCCCCTGGGCACGACCAGCGACGTCGCGTAGTGCCCGGCCTCCGGCAGCCGCGCCCCCAGGAACGTCAGCACCTCGCCGCCCCGCCCGCTCAGCCGCAGCCCCGTCGGCCCGAGGTCCCCCGCGAACGGATGGCTGCCGTGCTGGAGCACCCAGTACCCCAGCGTGTACGACGTGCCGGCGGCGAACCGCGCCGGCGACGGGTCCAGGTACGTCACCGCCCAGTTGCCCGCCCGGTTCCCGGCGGCCCGGGCCGGTGTCCCCCCGGCCACCAGCGCCAGGGCGAGCAGGCAGGTCAGGGCTCTCGCGATCGTCTTCATGGTGCTGGTACACCCGGCGGCGCCCGGAGGTTCCGGACAGGCGCTCCCGATCACGGCGAAGCGGTGGCCGCCCGCTGAGGGCGGTCACCGCTTCGCCGGTGGACCTCGCGCGTCAGGACGCCTGGTTGGTCATCAGCTGATCGATCTTGTAACCGTCGCCGGACTTCTCCAGGATGAAGAACTCCCGGTAGCTCTGGCTGTCCTGCTCGCTGGTCGAGCGGACGAAGGCGTACTGGTCGCCGTGCCTCTCAGACAGCTCGATCGTGTACGAGCCCGACTGGGGCCCGGTGACCGTCTGCTGGTAGAGCTTGCGGAGCGCGTCGGACCCCTCGGCGGTGGCCGAGCCCTGGAGGGCCGCCAGCCCGTCGGTGGCGTCGAACAGCTTGACGATGTCGTCCACGTTGCCGGCCTTGAGAGCGGCGAAGTAACGCTGAACCGTTCCCCTCGGTGTGTTCTTGCCCATCATGGTCTCCGACGGAGAGCCGCTCTCCATCGGCATCGAACTCATGTCCGTGGTCGGCGCGCCCGGGGACGCCGCGCCCCCCATGGCCTCTGTACCGCCCCCGGACGCGCAGCCCGCGGCGAGCAGAGCAGGGACAATGGCCGCCAGCAGGAGTGACCTGCGCTGAAAAATCTTGTGCATGGCCGCTTGATGCCCACGCCGCCTTTGATCGAATGCCTGCTTGTCCAGTCCGCACAAGCCCTTTACGGTTCCCAGGGATCATGACCCGCGGACCGGGGCATCAGGCGGCGCGGGCCGCCCGGTCAGGGGTGCGGCTCCGACGGTGGATAGACGTGCGGGCTCTGGTGACCCGGCGGCAGGACGCAGCGCCGCCCCGAGTCGACACTGGTGCAGCGATCGGCACTGTCACGCTGCGGCAGGCGGGCTGGGGCGTTGGTGACGTTCGGCTCCATTTCGGGCACTCGCTGGACGTTACGGCGGCACTCTCGGGGGTTGGTCGCGCCACGATCACGATCCGACCTCTGAACGGTCTCGCGACATGAGTGAAGCGTCACGGTGAGTGAGTTTTCGCGAGGGCGGCCTGGGCAGGTGGCGGGGATGCGTACCGACGGTGACGGCGAGGTGACCGTGACCCCCTGCGAGGACGGACCGCTCCTCGTGCGCGGGAACTTCCGGCTGGTGACCCAGGAGGGCCGGGAGATCGACCCCGGCCGGGCGACGGTGGCGCTGTGCCGGTGCGGGCTGTCGTCCACGAAGCCGTTCTGCGACGGCTCCCACCGGGTGGCGGGCTTCCGCGCGACCAGCGATCCGGACCCCGCCGCCTGACGTTCCCTTGCCCCTGACCTCGCACCGGACAAGACCGGGCAAAACGGATGGACGTCGCGTTATCGGCGCATGGGCGGCGGGTAGCAGCACCACAGCAAAGGGGGAATCATGATCAATATGCTCCACAAGATGGGAATCCGCTCCCATCACGCCTACGCCGCCGGCATGGCCTCCATCGGCCTCGCGTTCGCGTCCTGGGCCCTGTCCACCAAGGCCGAGGCCGCCGGCCTCGACCGGGCCGACCGGTGGGGGATCTTCATCGGCGAATGGGCTCCCACGTTCTTCGCCCTCGGCGTCGCGCTGCGCCTGGAGGAGGGCGGCGGCAGCCGGGAGGCCATGGGCATGGGCGGCACCATGCCGGAGATGGAGCGCGGCCGGGAGGCCGACACGGACGTGTTCGACCGCGCATCCAGCGGTATGTCGCACCCCGCCACGAGCCGGTAGGCGCGCTCCGCGAACGGGCGTTCCTGATCGCCGCGGGTTCCGGTCACGGGGCCCGCGGCGACGGGCGTTCAGGGGCCCCGGGAAGGGGCGGGAGGATCAGGACGCGCGCCCGGCCAGGGCCCGGAGCGGCTCGTCCGTCAGCCGGAACACCGTCCACTCGTCCATCGGCACCGCGCCCAGCGCGCGGTAGAACCCGATCGCGGGCTCGTTCCAGTCGAGCACCGACCATTCGAGCCGGTGGTAGCCGCGCTCGACGCAGATCCGCGCCAGCTCGGCCAGCAGCGCCCGGCCGTGGCCGCCGCCCCTGCGGTCCGGCCGCACGTACAGGTCCTCCAGGTAGACGCCGTGCGTACCGCGCCAGGTCGAGAAGCTGAGGAACCACAGCGCGAACCCGACGACCTCGCGCTCCCCGTCGGCGCCCTCCTCCTCGGCGACGTGCGCGAACACCGCCGGCTCGGCGGCGAACAGCGCGGCGCGCAGCTGCTCCTCGCTCGCGCGCACCTCGTGCGCGGCCTTCTCGTACTCGGCGAGGTCGTGGATCAGCCGGAGGATGGCGGGCACGTCGGCAGGGGTGGCGCGGCGAATCATGTCCCCAGCGTAGGGGACCCGCCGGCGTGACCGGTCTCAGCCCCTGTCGAGGACGCGGGTCAGCCAGTCGAGCGTGTTCGTCCGCAGGGCCTCGTCGGCGAGCCGCTTGGCCGTGGCGGTCTTGAGCGCGGCCAGGGAGCTGTCGATCCACGGCTGCACGTTCTGGTGCCCCTGCTCGCGGTACTCGACGGCCTGCAACAGGCATTCCAGCTTGTCGGCGTCGCGGGCGCACACCGCCTCAAGACTGACCTTCTCCTCGTACTCCGCGATCGCGCCGCGCAGCATGGCGGCCACGACCTCGGGCACGTCACGCGTCTGGTCGGCGGTGACGTCCTCGTTGGCGGGCGCCTTGAGATAGCGCTTGGCGACGTACGGGATGTCGGTGATCCGGGTCTCCTGGCTGTCGTGGAACAGGCTCATGAACGCCGCCCGCTGCGGGTCACCCCCCTCCAGCGCCGCGATCACCCCCGCGATGACCGCCGTGCGGAACGAGTGGTCGGCGATGCTCTCCGGATCCCGCACGCCCGCCACCAGCCAGCCGGTGCGCTTGTAGCGCTTGAGCAGCCCCATCTCGTAGAGCAGGCCCGTCAGCCCCGTCATGTCGTCAGCCACGAGGAGTCCCCTCTCACCTCGGTCCCCATGGGCCGAGCGTAGACGACGCTCCAGCCTGCGGGCCGCCTCCTCGGCGACACGCCGTGCCGGCCGGGCCTCGGCGGCCCTCACCCGCCCTGGCGGAACCGGGCGACGTAGCGGCGCTGCCAGGGCGTCTCCACGGCCCGGGCCCTGTAGTGGGCGCGCACGTACGCGACCGCCTCGCCGCCCGGCACGCCGTCCAGGACGGCCAGGCAGGCCAGCGCCGTGCCGGTGCGGCCCACGCCGCCGCCGCAGGCCACCTCGACCCGTTCGGTCGCGGCCCGCTCCCACGCCTCCCGCAGCGCCCGCGCGGCGGCGGCGCGGTCGGAGGGCAGCCAGAAGTCGGGCCACCGCACCCAGCGCGTCTCCCACGACACCGCCGGCGGCTCCTTGCCCAGCAGGTACACCCCGAAGGCCGGCGCCGGGCCGCCGGGCAGGGGATGCCGCAGCCCCCGGCCGCGCACGAGCCGCCCCGAGGGCAGCCGCAGGACACCGGTCGCCGCGGGATCCCAGAGATCGTTCATCGCCCGAGGATAGTCCGGCGCCGGCCCTGGACCCCTCCCCGTTCGCCGTCCGCGATCAGCGAGGGCCGGCCGCCCACGGGACGCCCGGCGCGCTGCGGGATGATGTCCCCCGGACCGCTCTGGAAGGCTCGCGGGGGACGGGAAGTGATGGGCATGACCGACGACGTGCGGCTGCGCGCCGCCGAACCGGGTGACTACGACCGGATCGCCCCGGTGGTGGACGACTGGTGGGGACGCCCCATCCAGGGCGGGCTGCCGCGGCTGTTCCTCGACCACTTCCACCGCACCAGCCTCGTGGCCGAGGACGGCGACGCCCTGGCCGGGTTCCTCGTCGGCTTCCTGTCGCCGTCCCTGCCCGACGCCGCGTACATCCACTTCGTGGGCGTCCATCCGGAACGGCGCGGCGGCGGGCTGGCGCGCCGGCTCTACCGCGGCTTCTTCGGCCTCGCGGCGGCGGCCGGCCGCACGCGGGTGCGGGCGATCACCTCGCCGCTCAACCACGGCTCCATCGCCTTCCACCGGGCGATGGGGTTCGCGGTGCGGGGACCCGTCCCCGACTATGACGGGCCGTCCACCGACCGGGTCGTGTTCGAGCTGCGCCTCGACGCCGCCTAGGGCCTGTTTCGTGGATGGGACGAGCCCGGCGGGCGCGGCGACTCGAAGCAGGCGAGCCAGGTGGTGAGCAGCCGCTCCATCTGGGCCGCCTCCTCGGGCGTCAGGCAGTCGAGGAGGCGGCGCTCGTTGCGCGTGTGCTCGGCGAACGCCTCGTCGATCAGCTCCCGCCCGTCGTCGGTCAGCGCGACGACGCGCCCGCGGCCGTCCTGCTCGCTGGGGCGCCGGGTGACCAGTCCGCCGCGTTCGAGCCGGTCGATCCGCTTGGTCATGGCGCCCGTGGTGACCATCGTGTACGCGGCGAGCTCGCCGGGGGCGCGTTCGAACGGCGGCCCGGCCCGCCGGAGCGTGGCCAGCACGTCGAAATCCCCCTCACCCAGCCCGTAGCGCCGGTAGACGATCAGGAGCCGGTCGGTGAGGTGGCCGGCCAGGCGGTGCAGCCGCCCGATCACCCCCAGGGGCGTGACGTCCAGGTCGGGACGCTCGCGGGCCCATGCCTGCTGGATCCGCGCCACGTGGTCGAGACGATCCGGATCGCCGGAGATAGAACCGGTCATGTCCCCACAATAGCTTCCATGGAAGCTACATTGTCTTCCATGGAAGCTACTTTGCGGTGGGCCCCGATCACCGCGATCGCGCCCGTCGCGTGGGGCGCCACCTACCTCGTCACCCACCGGTTCCTTCCCGCCGACCACCCCCTGTACGGCGCCGCGATCCGGGCGCTGCCCGCCGGGCTGCTGCTCCTCCTCGTCCGCAGGCGGCTTCCGCGCGGCTCGTGGTGGGGGAGGTCGCTGCTGCTCGGCACGCTGAACATGGGCGCGTTCTTCGCCCTCGTCTACCTGGCGGCCCAGACGCTCCCGACGAGCGTCGCCTCGACCATCATGGCGACCTCGCCCGTGGTGATGATGCTGTTCGCCTGGGCGGCCCTGTCCGAGCGGCCCCGCGCGGCGCACGCCGCCGGGGCCGTCATCGGCATCGCCGGGGTCTGCCTCCTGCTGCTGCGCGGCGCGACGGCCGTGAACGCGACGGGGGTGCTGGCGTCGGTCCTGGCGATGACGATGTCGTCGTTCGGGTACGTGCTGGCCAAGAAGTGGAGCGCGTCGGTGGACGTGTTCTCGCTGACGGCGTGGCAGCTCGTCGCCGGTGGCGCCGTGCTCGTCCCGGTCGCGGTCGTGGTCGAGGGCCCGCCGCCGGCGCTGGACGTGCCCGCGCTGCTCGGCTTCGGTTACGTCACGGTGGTCGCGACCGCGCTGGCGTTCGCCGCCTGGTTCACCGGGCTGCGGCACCTGAGCGCGGGGACGGTCGGCCTCATCGGCCTGCTCAACCCGATGACCGGTGTGCTGCTCGGCACGGCGGTGGCGGGCGAGACGCTCACGGCGCAGCAGGTCTGCGGGCTGGCCCTGGTCTTCGCGGGGATCCTGCTCGGCCAGCCGGTCGCCACGCGCCTGCTCGCCCGGGTCCGCGTCCCGCGCCCCGCGATCAGCCGGGCGCCTCGGCCGTCACCAGGAACAGCAGGAACGACGCAAGGAACGGCCCCGACCGCAGCTCCTCGACCCACTCCCGCGCCGCGGGAGCCAGAGCGCCGGCCCGCGTCGCCCTGACGACGTTGCGGCGCAGCCCGAGCAGCCGGTCGGCGGTGTCGAAGTCGCGGAACACCGGCGCCACGGCGGTCACGGACAGCACGGTCAGCCCCGCCTCCTCGCACATCCGCGCGAGCCCGCGGCCCACGGTCGCGTTGCGGACGACCTCGGTGGCGACGAAGCGCGTCAGCCCGCGGCTCATGGCCGGGTCGCGGGAGTCGACCAGCAGGCCGTCCCAGTCGGGCTCGGCCATGACGATCCGCCCGCCGGGACGCGCCACGCGCCGGAACTCCGCCAGCACCCGCGACGGGTCCTCCACGTGCTGGAGCACCCGGTCCGTCCGGGCCCGGTCCACGGCGCCGTCGTCCAGCGGGAGGGCGTGCACGTCGCCGGCGCGGATCTCGACGCCCGGCCGGCCCTCCAGCCTGGCCCGAGCCTCGGCGAGCATGGCCGGGTCGCGGTCGACGCCGATGACGCGGCCGTCCGGCGCGACCGCGTCCGCCATCGCCCCGAGGTCCGTGCCGGGGCCGCAGCCGAGGTCCACCACGGTCTGGCCGGGCCGCAGGCCGAGCCGGCGCAGGATCCGCCGCTTGTAGGCCCGGCCGGGGGCGCTCGCGGCGACCTGGTCGAGGTAGTCGACGGGGTCGGGCGGCTCCACCTCACGATTGTCGATCATGAGAGGGAGCCAAGCACATCGCCGTGGCGATCCCGTGGCGCTTCCGTGGAGTTCCCACGGGGGGAACGTGGAGAACCGGTGCAGCCACCGTACGAAATTCCCGGACATTTCGCGATACGCCCCGATACGGTGATCGACCACGATCTCCAGAGGAGCCGGCACCCACCATGACCTCCCGCGAAGACCCCCGCCTCGGCGACGACCTGATCCTGTCCGTCGTCACGGGATCGCGCGCGTACGGCCTCGACACCGACGGGTCCGACACCGACCGGCGCGGCGTCTTCGTGGCCCCCACCCAGGACTTCTGGCGCCTGTCCAAGCCGCCCACGCACCGCGAGGGGCCGCTGCCGGAGCAGTTCTCCTGGGAGGTGGAGCGGTTCTGCGCGCTCGCCCTCGCCGCCAACCCCACGGTGCTGGAGTGCCTGTGGTCGCCGCTCGTCGAGGTCTCCACCCCGTACGGGGAGCGGCTGCTCGGCCTGCGCGGGGCGTTCGTGTCGCGGCGGGCGCACAGGACGTTCGCCCGCTACGCCGACGACCAGTTCCGCCGTCTCGACCCGGCCGCCCCGCGCTGGAAGCAGGCCATGCACATGATCAGGCTCCTGCTGAGCGGGCTGAACCTGGTCCGGCACGGCGAGCCGCTGGTGCGAATGGACGCCTTCCGCGACCGGCTGCTGGCCGTGCGGCGCGGCGAGACGCCGTGGGCGGAGGTGGACGCCTGGCGCGTCTCCCTGAACGCCGAGCTGGCCGCCGCGCCCAGCGTCCTGCCCGCCGAGCCGGGCCTGGAGCAGGTGGAGGAGTTCCTGATGGACGTCCGAAGGGGGCACCTGTGAGCTCGCCGCACTCAGAGGGTCTGCCGGACCTGCCCGGCTGGCTGCCGGAGGTCGCCGCGGAGCAGCCGCACCCCCTGGCGTTCGCCACGGTCAGCGGCGCCCACCTGTACGGCTTCCCGTCGGCCGACTCCGACGTGGACCTGCGCGGCGTGCACGTGCTGCCCGCCGAGCGGGTCGTGGGCCTGCGCACCGGCCCGGACACGCTGGAGCGCACCTGGACCCGGGAGGGCGTCGAGGTGGACCTCGTCACCCACGACCTGGCCAAGTTCTGCCGCCTGCTGCTGCGACGCAACGGCTACGTGCTGGAGCAGCTCCTGTCGCCGCTCGTCGTGGCCGCCTCGCCGCTGCACGAGGAGCTCCTCGCGCTCGCCCCCGCCTGCCTGACCCGGCACCACGCCCACCACTACCTCGGCTTCGCCCGGACGCAGTGGCGGCTGTTCGAGAGGACGGGGCGGCTCAAGCCGCTGCTGTACACGTTCCGGGTGCTCCTGACCGGCCTCCACCTCATGCGCGCCGGGGAGGTGCGGGCCGACGTGACCCACCTGTACGCCTACGGCCCGCCGTACCTGCCGGACCTGGTCGCCGCCAAGCGCGAGGCCGAGCACGGCGCGGCGCCGCCGGTGCCGGGCGCGGCCGAGGACGTGGAGCGCCTGAGCGCCGAGCTGGCTGAGGCACGCGACACCTCGGCCCTGCCGGAGGAGCCGACGGCGCACGACGCCCTGCACGACCTGGTCGTACGAGCCCGCCTGACCCCCGGAGCCGTCCGTGGGGAACACCACGCAAGGAGCGGGGACGTCCCATGGCATCGGTGACCGTCATCCTGTCCAGGGCCCTCCTGCCGGCCGCCGACTCCGCGATCACCGTCCCCACCATCACCCGCCGGATCCGCGGGGGACCCGTCAACGCCTGCCTCTGCGCAGCTCCCCGAGAGCCGTGGTGAGCTGGTTGAGCCGGTAGTACAGCCGGGGCGGCACGTGCGCGAGCAGCCCGGAGTGCCGCTCGCTGAGCAGCACCACCAGTTGCTCCGGCGGCAGGTCGATGTAGCGGGTGAGGTCCTCGTACCACCGGGCGCTGTTGCGGGCCGAGCGCTGGGGCGCCACCAGCGCGGCCTTGCGCTCCCGCCCGTACCAGGCCAGGGCGGGCTCCAGCTCCATGCCGCTGTGCAGGGCGTTGACGAGGATCGCGGCGTCCGCTAGGGCCAGGGCGGTGCCCGCCCCGATCGAGTAGTGCGTCGTGTGCGCGGCGTCCCCCATGAGCACGACGTTGCCGCGGTGCCACGTGCGGTTGGTCAGGGTGCGGAAGTTCAGCCAGTGCGCGGCTCCGTCGGCGTTCGCCCGGCCGATCAGCGGGTGCCCGTCCAGGATGTCGGCGAACAGCTTCTCCAGCAGGGCCAGGCTGTCGGCCTCGCTCGCCTCGTGGAGGCCGAGCCCCCGCCACGTCTCCGGGGCGCACTCGACGACGCAGGTGCTGTGGTCGCCGAACGCGTAGCCGTAGCACCAGATCCAGCCGTGCTCGGTCGGCGTGAAGGCGAAGACGAAGGCGTCGAAGACCTTGGTGGTGCCGAGCCAGACGTACATGTCGCGGCCCACCTCGACCTCGGTGCCGAAGTGGTCGGCGTGGCGCTCCCGCAGGACGCTGTTGACCCCGTCACCGGCCACGACGAGGTCGGCCCCGGCCAGCTCCTCCGCGTCCTCGCCGGCGATCTCGTGCTCGAACTCCACGCGGACGCCGAGAGAGCGGGCCCGCTCGGTCAGGATGTCCAGCAACCGGCGCCGGCCGACGCCGAAGCCCTGGTCCCCGTTCTCCACCGTCACCGTCGCCCGGTGGCGCACGTTGACGACGAAGCTGTCCCAGCTGACCGAGCTGTCGAGGATGGCCGCCGCCGACTCGGGGTCGGCACGCTGGAGGTGGTGGAGCAGTTCGTCCCAGTAGGTCACACCCCAGCCGTACGTCGACCCGGCCGGGTTCCGCTCGTAGACGGTGATGTCATGGGACGGGTCCACCCGCTTCATCAGGATCGAGAAGTACAGGCTGGCGGGTCCCCCGCCGACACAGGCGACCTTCACACGAGCCCCCTCGGTCACGTAACGCGATCAAGTCGTGACATAGAGTATCAGTGGAGGTGTGCGGCAGGGCGACCACATCCCGCCGAACCTCTGGTCAGGAGATGGCCAAGTCCCGGTCGCGAACCCGCTTGCCACGCTCGCCGCTCGAAACTTCCCCGGCGATCGCCCCTGCCGCGGCTGGTCGCGTACGGGTGCCTGCAACATTTCGGCCCTCGACGTCGCCTCCACCGACGACACCTCCGCCGTGACCGCCGCCACCTGCGGCCGGGCCCAGGCGTCCCTCGCCTGGACCCGGCTTCTACGGCTTTTACGGCTTCTACGGCTTCGATGCGGAGGCGGACGCGGTCGGAGCCACGGCCGGGGACGCGGACGCGGTCGGAGCCACGGCCGGGGACGCGGACGCGGTCGGAGCCACCGACAGGCCCGCGGTCGGAGACGCGGACGCGGTCGGAGCCACCGACGGGCCCGCGGTCGGAGACGCGGACGCGGTCGGAGCCACCGACGGGCCCGCGGTCGGGGACGCGGAGGCGGTCGGGGCCTGGGCCGGGGCCGGTCGGTCGTAGATGCCGACGGCCCACCTGCCCGGCTGCTCACCGACCAGGGCCGACAGCCGCCGACGCACCTCGGGGTTCGCCAACGCCGCGATCTGGGCGCTCTCGTCGCACTTCTCATCCCTCGGCCGGCAGCCGTTGACGGCCTCGGCGACCTTCCGGACCGGGGCGTCCGCGGGGAAGACCCAGACCTCCAGGGACTGCGGGCGCTTCAGCCAGTCGGACGGCACCGACATCTTGTCGTTGTGACCGCTGATCGAACCCCCGCACCGCCCGGACCCGCCCGTCGGCTCGTCGCTCCTTCCCCGCTGCCGGTAGACGACCAGGGCGCGTGGATCGTCGCAGACCACACTGAAGCCGGTATAGACGCTGGTCGGCGTGAAGGTCACCTTCTGACCGGCGCCCACCGTCTCGAACCGCCGGGAGTGGATGAGACCCAGATCGAACTTCGGCGCTCCCAGGACCACGGGAATCGTCCTGGGGAGCTCGGGCCCGAGCGTGACGACCCGCGCCGAGTCCACCGGCCGCTGGGCGACCGCCACCCCTTCCCCCCTCTGCGCGCCGGCGGGCAGGAGACCCGTCAGCCCGGCCGCGGCGACGGCCGCGAAGGCCAGCGCGGTCCCGGCCGTCACGGCCCGCCGGGTACGGCGGATGCGGCGGCCCCGCCGTACGATCGCGTCGAGATGAGCGGACGGCTCGCGGCCGGCCCGCCCGTGGCCGTGGTCGTTGAGAAGCTCGCGCAGGTCACTTTCGGTGTAACTCATCGCCGGACCCCCTCCAAGGTCATGGACTGGATGTCGGGATCGACGCGAAGACGGGTGAGGGCCCGGCTGAGCTGGCTCTTCACCGCTCCCGGTGAGCAGCCGACGATCTCGGCGACCTGGGTCAGCGTCCGCCCCTCGAAGTAGTGCAGGACGATCACCGCACGCTGGCGCGGGGACAGCGTGCCGATCGCGCTCCACAGCGCGGCCTGATCGTCCACCTCGGCGGCCGGGTCACGCGGGTCGGCGGTCTCCGGCAGCGTCGCGGCCGGCACCTCCCCGCGCCAGCGCCTGCGCCACCAGGAGGCATGGGTGTTCACGATGATCCGGTAGACGTAAGGGTCGGGATCGCCCTCGATGCGTCTCCACGCGAGCCATGCCTTCGCCAGCGCGGTCTGCACCACATCCTCAGCCGTGCCCCAGTCCCGGGTGAGGAGGTACGCCATCCGGCACAGCCGAAGATGGCGGTGTGCCACGTACTCGGCGAACCCGTCGTCCATCGATCATCTCCGTCTCGTCGTCTCTCCGGAGATGACTACCGCCTGGGAGGCGGGTTCGGATGACAGGACGATCGCACCGATCGTACATCACCGCAAACCGCCTCATTACTCTTCGTTGTCGTTCAACCTCGATGCGTTACCATGGTGTGGGCTCGGCATGACCTTCCGGCCCGATCCCCCCGACCCCCGGAGTGCCGCATGGAGCGAACGGTCCTGGCCGCCGTCACCGAACGTCCCGAGGCCGACTCGGCGCTCGCCGAGCAGCTCCGCCGCGTGCGCGCGGCGATGGACGAGCTAGGCCTCCAGGTGCGCTGGACCCACCGCGCCGAGGACGCCCTGGCGGTGGTCGGGTCCGACGCCTCGCTCACGGCGGTGCTGGCGGCGTGGGACGCGCCGGGGGCCGAGGAGCTGCTGGGCGCCGTGGCGAGACGGTTCCGCGGGCTGCCGGTCTTCCTGATGACCCAGGAGCAGGAGCTCCCGCTGTGGGTGTACGAGGTCATCCAGGGCTACGTCTTCCCGCTGGAGGACACCCCGCAGTTCATCGCCGGGCGCATCGCGTACGCCGCCGACCAGTACGCCGAGAAGATCCTCCCGCCGTTCTTCGGCGCGCTGCGCCGCCTGCAGGACCACCATCGCTACTCCTGGCACACCCCGGCGCACGCCGGCGGCGTGGCGTTCCTCAAGTCGCCGGTCGGCCGGGCGTTCTTCGACTTCTACGGCGAGCGGCTGCTGCGCACCGACCTGTCCATCTCGGTCACCGAGCTGGGGTCGCCGCTCGACCACACCGGCCCCATCGGCGAGGCCGAGCGCAACGCCGCCCGCGTCTTCGGCGCCGACCGCACGTTCTTCGTGGTCAACGGCAACTCCACCGCCAACCGCATCGTCGGCCACCACGCCATCGCCCGCGACGACACCGTCCTGGTCGACCGCAACTGCCACAAGTCGGTCCAGCACGCGCTGGCCATCAGCGGCGCCCGCCCGGTCTACCTCGTGCCCGAGCGCAACGGGCTCGGCCTGGCGGGGCCGATCCCGCCCGCCGCGCTGGAGGCGGCCGCGGTCCGCGCCCGGGTGGCCGCCCATCCCCTGGCCGGCGGCGAGCCGTCGTACGCGGTGATCACCAACTCCACGTACGACGGGGTGTGCTACGACGCGGTGCGGGTCGGCGAGCTGCTGGGCGCCAGCGTGCCGCGACTGCACTTCGACGAGGCGTGGTTCGCCTACGCCCGGTTCAACCCGCTCTACGCCGGCCGGTACGGCATGGCCGTCGACGAGCGCGCCCTGCCGGGCCCCGGCCGTCCCACCGTGTTCGCCACCCAGTCGACGCACAAGCTGCTGGCGGCGCTGTCGCAGGCGGCGATGCTGCACGTCCGCCCCTCGGAGCGGGCGCCGGTCGACTACGACGCCTTCAACGAGACGTACCTCATGCACGCCTCCACCTCGCCGCTCTACCCGATGATCGCCTCGCTGGACGTCGCGGCGGCGATGATGGACGGCCCGTCGGGGCCGTTCCTCACCGGGGAGGCGATCGTCGAGGCCGTCCGGTTCCGGCAGGCGATGGTCCGGCTGGCCGCCCGCATCCGCGAGGACGGCCTGCGGCCCGACTGGTTCTTCGGCGTCTGGCAGCCTCCGGCCGTCACCGATCCGCGCACCGGCCGCACCGTCTCCTTCGCCGAGGCCGACCCGGCGCTGCTGTGCGCCGAACCCCGGTGCTGGACCCTGGAGGCGGGCGCCGCCTGGCACGGGTTCGACGGCATGTCCGAGGGCTACTGCCTGCTCGACCCGGTCAAGGTGACGATCACCTGCCCGGGCGCCGACGCCGCCACGGGCACGCTCGACTGGGGCATCCCGGCCCGCGTCGTGGCCGCCTACCTGCAGCGGCGCGGCATCGTGGTGGAGAAGACCGGCGACCACACGCTGCTGGTGCTGTTCTCCATGGGGATCACCAAGGGCAAGTGGGGCACGCTGATCGACGCGCTCACCGACTTCAAGAACGCCTACGACGCCGACCTGCCCCTGGCGGAGGTGCTGCCCGGCTTCGGACCGGACGGGATCTCGCTGCAGAAGTTCTGCACCGTGGTGCACGAGAAGCTGCGTGACTCCGGGGTCGGCAAGCTGCTCGACCAGGTCTTCACCACCCTGCCGGAGCCCGTGTCCACGCCCGCCGACTGCTACCAGGCGATGATCCGGGCCCGCACCGAACGCGTCCCGCTGTCCGGCCTGCCGGGCCGGGTCGCCGCCGCCACGGTGGTGGTCACGCCTCCGGGGATCCCCATGCTCATGCCCGGCGAGGCGACCGGCCCGGCCGACGGGCCGCTGATGACGTACCTGCGGGCCCTGGAGGACTTCGACCGGACGTTCCCCGACCTGGCCACCGACATCCACGGCGCCCACCGCGACGGCGACGGCCGGTACTGGGTGGAGGTCGTCAAGGACTGACGCGGGGCCGCCGCCGGGCTCGTCACCCGGCGGCGACAGCCCGGCCGTGCTCCAGGTAGACGGTCTCGCCGAGCTCCCAGGCGGTCAGCGCGGCCCTGACCCGGCGGGCCAGCCGCCCGATCAGCAGGTCTTCCAGCTCGTCGGCCGGGTGGAAGGCGTACGCGCTGAGCTCGCCGTCGGCGAACGTGATCCGCCTGAGCGTGTCCGCGTCCAGCTCACCACCGTCGAACACGAAGAGGATCTTGTCCCCCTGCTCCGGATGGGGCGCCCAGTCGACCACGAGCAGCCGGCCGATGGCCGGCTCGATCCCGAGCTCTTCGCGCACTTCGCGCACGCATGCCTGGTACGGGGTCTCCCCCGGTTCGACATGGCCGCCGGGGATCTCCCGCTGCTCCTTGTAGGCCGGCTGCACGAGCATCACCCGGCCTTCCGCGTCGAAGAAGAGCGCTCCAGCGGCGGCCCGGGCGCAGGCGAACGACGCGTCCCGATCGCCCAACTCCCCCCTCCTTCCGCATGGCCATCCCGGGCAGGACACTTACCCACAATCTCCGCCGGCTGCTCACCATCCTGAGTCGCGGTTAGGGAAGCGTTTCAGGCATGGTCCCAGGCCGTGGTGAAGAGCTGAAGCGCGTAGTCGTACATGAGGCCGGGGCGAGGCGCTACCACGCAGGGCGAGTCGCGTCCGTGGCCCGCCCGGCGGTAGAGAGTGAGAAAGGCGATGTGATCAGTGATCACTATGCGGTGGAGGTGGGGAAGGTTGTAGCGGCGCAACTCGATGTTGTCCCTGTCGGCGGCGACCTCGCTGACGTATCCGGCGTTGAGCTCGATCTGCTCGGCCAGCATCCCCTGGGCGAAGCCAGGGTCGATGCGCCGGATCTCGTCCTCGCGCCACTTCAGCCACGACACGGAGCGAGGATCGGTGTCGGGAAGCAGCACATGAACGAACTCCAGACGTCGTCCTCCGTCGTCCCACAGAGCGGCGAACCCGTCGCGGGTGAGTTCGTTCCCGCGGCCGGCGAGCACCCGTACCCACCGGGCTTTGCCGAGTGCCGCCTTGAGATCGGCGGCGGCGACGCGCTGGCGCGGATGCACCCGGGAGACCCCCAGGCCCGTCGCTCTGGAGAGAAGCAGGGTCGGCCACGAGCGCACCCGACGCGGCAAGACCATGCCGCCCACCACGGCGAGCCCAGCGGCGGCGAGCGAACTCACCACCCCGATCACGAACTCTTCCATCGTGACTCCGGGTCAGGCGTGACAGGGAAGATAGGGGATCAGCGCCCGCAGCACCTCGGCCGCATGCCGGGCAGCCGTGTTCTGCATGGCGTCGTTCTTGTCCTTGTCCGAATGGTCGGAGACGCCGCGAATCACTACCCAACCGCGCATGCCGGATGAGTTTCCGCGCTCGAAGAAGGCCTGCGCCAGGCCACCGGCCTCCATGTCGACCACGGACACCTTGTCGTTGTAATGCTTCAGATATTTCCTGATCTCGGACTCGGCGTCCGCGATGACGGCCTCGCCGGTCCCGATGACGCAGGGAATGACGTGGAACCCGCTTCCTTCGCTCTCGAAGCGCGCCGGTTCACCGTGGTCGACGAAGAAGCTGTTCACGGAGTTTCCCACTATGGCGGGTGTCTCCGGGTTCTCACCTCTGCGTTGGACCCCGTCGGCGGTTTCCTTTCGAAGGTCGTAGTAAACGACCCGCGTTCCTATGGCCACGTCGCCCGCCGAGACGTCGGGATGGAACCCGCCGCCGATACCGACAAGCGCGACGACCGCCGGCCGGAACGTTTCCCTGAGGTGCTCGAACGCGGCCATGGTGGATCGCTGGCCCTGATGCAGGGAGCGGATCATCGCCACCCTGGCGACCACGCCTCGGTGATCGACGCTCCCGCGCCAGTAGGGAATTCCCCCGACGACTTCTCGGTCAAGCCCGAGGGCGTCCTTCACCGCCCGGGCCTCCGAATCCTTGACTGTTATCACACCGACGTCCGACCGCGTGCCGATGTCGGCCTCCGGGGGATGATGGTGGACGACTGTGGCACCGTCGCCGACCGCGGTCCCGCTGATGGTCATGGAGCCGCCCTGATTGACTATTCCGCTGTTCTCGAACCGACTGGTCATGCGTGGCCTCCTGACGATTGGCCGAAGGATTCAGGGAGATCGAGTCTCATGGCGTTGGCGCCGACCGCGGAGTTGTTGACGTTGATGGACTCACCGAAATTCATGATTCCGGTGTTGATGATGCTGGTGGCCCGCTCCTCGAACTCCGAGATGTCGACCTTGTGCTCGCGCAGGAAATCGGTGGCCGCCTTCAGCAGACGATCCTCGATGAGCTTCACGTGGTCGGAGATGAGGGTTCGGTCGAGCTGGGCCGACTCCCACGACACCCGCTTCTCCTCGCGCACGCTCAGCTTCGGTCCGATCTTCACACCGCGTTTCGGATAGTGAATTCTGGTTCGTCGGGCTCGACAGGCTCCGAGCAGGACGGAAGGGACACGGAAGAGGCGCCACGCCTGCATGATGTCGGCCGGCAGCTCGACCAGAGCCCGGACCGCGGCCCGGAGGAGCGCGGTGGGCCCGTCCTCGCCGTACTCGTCGAGGACGTGGTACTCGTCCGGCGTGCGGGTCAGCGCACAGGCGGCGAAGTCGAGACTGAGCGCGCGTCCCTTGACCGTGATGCGGAGGAACACGGTGGTGACGAGCTCGCCGGACACGGAGGAACGGATCTCGAGGAAGTGATGGAACCGGTCGAACGGCCGATCGATGATGTCCTCGATCTCGTGTTCGGCACGCTCACCCTGCAGCCAGTCACGCCTGCCGTCGACATCGGCCTCCGCCACGTAGATCCGATCCGACATGCCGAAGCCGGGAAGGCTGGTGGCGTCGTCCTGCCCGTCGAGCCGTCGCATCTCCTTCTTCAGATAGGCGACCAGCTCATGCGCCTGGAACGGCAGGGGATCGAATTCCCTGGCCGCCATGCTGCCCTCGCCGAACTGCAACAGGTGGATGTTGAGCGGCGGGTTCCAGCGATGGATCAACCGCCCGGCCCCGACGAACGGCTTGTGCGAGTCGTCGAATGCCAGAATGTCGCGGAAGTCCCCGGGCGCCGGCTCTTTCTTGGCGGGCCTGCTGTAGATGACGAAGGTATGGCGCTGCTGTTCGTCGATCGTCCGGTACCGGCGGCTGTCCGGCGCCGGCAGTCTGCCCTTGGCCGTCTGGTGCAAGGCATGGCGCCGCGCCGCGGCGCAGCCACACACGACGAGGACCACCGACATTCCCATGATCGCTGCCTGCTGCAGCAATGAGACCAGCGGGACGCCGGTCGCGCTGGAGATCATGGGAACGGCGAGGACGAGGACGCCGCTGCTGACACAGGCAAGCTTCAGAGCACGCAGATGCACCGCGAGGTCGCGCGACTCACTACCCCAGCGGGCGCGGTGGAAGAACCGGTCCGCGCGCTCCTTGGCCTTCAGCGGTACCGCGATCAGCGCGTTGCGGACGGCGACGGTCGCCGACCAGCACAGGGCGAACAGCGCCGCCGCGACAGTGGCAGCCGCGGGAGCCCATGCGAGGCTACCCAGGAGAACGATGATGACCAGTGCCGAGCCGATCGTGTCCAGGCGCCACGCCCGCCAGGCGTGTGCGACAACCGGAACGAGATCGAAGCCGTAGGAGGGAGCGACCATGTGGTGGGAGTCGTTGTAGACACGGCGGATGACCATCTCGCGGAACTCGCGATCGAGGTACACGCCGGCGCAGAGATACCGTGTCGCCTTCGGAATAACCGTCCCTGCGCTGTTCTCGGGGCCTACCGTGCGCGATTGGGCCATGAGCCCTCCGGTGAGTTCTTCAGGTAAGACTGACCATAAGTGCGGCTCTAGTTAGAGTCAACCGGACCTTTAATAGAGGTATGGCAATGAGCAAGACAGTGCGTGGGCGCCGCCCGCCCGCCTCCGTGGCCGTGGCCGTGGATTTGGTGATCTTCACCGTTCGGGATGGGCGACTCCACGTCCTGCTGATCGAACGCGGCAACATGCCCCATCGCGGCGAAGCGGCCTTGCCCGGCGGATTCGTCCGCGACGGCGAGGCGCTGGACGCGACCGCGAGGCGGGAGCTGAGAGAAGAGACCGGAGTCGTCGGCGACACCCTGCACCTGGAACAACTGCACGCCTACGGCGCCCCCGAGCGCGACCCGCGTGGACGGATCGTCTCCATCGCCTACCTGGCGCTCGGCCCTGATCTACCGACGCCGAAGGCAGGAACCGACGCCGCCGCCGCTCACTGGACGCCTGTCTCCTCCATCCTCCACGGGCAGGTCACGCTGGCCTTCGACCACGAGCAGATCCTTCGTGACGGACTTGAGCGAGCCAGGTCCCAGTTGGAGCACACCACGATCGCCGCCGCGTTCTGCAAGGAGCCCTTCACCATCGCCGACCTGCGCCAGATCTACGAGGCGGTGTGGGGAGTGCCCCTCGACCCCAGCAACTTCCGCCGCAAGGTCATGAAAACGGACGGCTTCGTCGTACCCATCGGCGAACGACGACTTCCCGAGGTCGGCCGCCCGGCCGGCCTCTTCCGCCGCGGACCGGCCGAGACTCTCACGCCACCACTGATGAGATCGGGCAACGTCGGCTTGCGGTGAATGCGTGCGCTCTCCGGTTCCGCACAGCGACGAACGACGGCCCCTGGACGGCTCACTCGACAGGGGCTCGTCCGGAACCGGGGACGCCGTGACCGGCTAGCGTTCCTTGAGGCGGAGGGCTTCCTTGCGATTCTCGGCCTGGATGGCCTGCTCGCGCTCCAGCCACTCCGGGTTCTCCTCCTTCAGCGCCTCGATCTCGGCGGTGGTGAGCGGCTCGGTGATCCCGCCCCGGGCCAGGCCGGAGATGGAGACCTTGAGCTTGGCGGCGACGACCTGCTTGGGGTGGGGGCCGTTGCGGCGCAGATCGACGAGCCAGGCGGGCGGCTTCGCCTGCAACTCGTTCAGCTCGTCCCTGGAGACCACACCGTCCTGGAACTCGGCGGGTGTGGCCGAGAGGAGGACACCCAGCTTCTTGGCCGCGGTCTCGGGCTTCATCGTCTGGATGGTCTTCGACTTGGACGAGGTCATGTGCCAAGCGTAGTCAGTCGGAACGGGTTCCCCGGACATCGGTACGACATCGGTACGCTGAGGAAGTGACTGATGGGGAGACCGGCAGGACGTTCCGGCTGGCGTACGTGCCCGGGGTGACACCCGCGAAATGGGTGAACGTCTGGACCGAGAGGATGCCCGACGTGCCGCTCACCCTGATAGCGGTGCCCGCCGCCGAGGCGGTGGCGCTCCTCCGGGACGGCGGCGCCGACGCCGCCTTCGTCAGGCTCCCGGTCGACCGGGACGGGCTGAGCGTGATCCCCCTCTACGTGGAGACCACGGTGGTCGTGGTGCCCAAGGACCACGCGGTGGCCGCCGCCGACGAGGTGACCGCCGGCGACCTGGCCGACGACGAGGTGTTCCATCCGCTGGACGACACCATCGAGTGGACGGAACGGCCCGGGCTGCCCGCGTTCACCCGCCCGGCCACCACGGCGGACGCGGTCCAGCTGGTGGCGTCCGGCACGGGGCTCCTCCTGGTCCCGCAGTCGCTGGCGCGCCTCCACCACCGCAAAGATCTCACGTACCGGCCGCTGACGGACGTGCCGCAGTCTCAGGTCGCGCTGGCCTGGCCCTCGGACGCGACCACGGACCTGGTGGAGGATTTCATCGGCATCGTCCGCGGCCGGACGGTGAACAGCTCGCGCGGCCGCAACCCCGCACCGGCTGTGGAGAAACCGGCGCAGCGGAAGGCGCCGAAGCCCGCGCAGAGCGGCTCCGGCCGCCGGGCCGCGCCGAGCAGCCGTAGCGTTCCGGGCAACCGGAGAAAGAAGGGCAACCGGCCTCGATGACCCGCAGCTGCTCGGGTCTGGTGCGGGGGCTGACGAGATATGGCTCCAGGTCTCTTGCGGCTGATCCGGCCGTCGCTCTGCTTTTGCGGCCCTCGTGCGCGTTGTGCCGGGCACGACTCCGACGAACACCTTCAGCGGCAGCGCGTACCGCTCCTGGCAGTGCGCCGAGGCCGCCGCCGCCGAGCTGCGCCATGAGGATGAGGGTGGCGGAGAGTGCCGCGAACGTCGCGGTCACATACGTCGGGACGGACGCGGCGCGGCGCGGCGGGGCATGTGCAGCGAACCCCCATTCCATCCAGACCCGTTTGGCACGTCGGACGCATCCGGTGATGGGCACAGCGTGGAATACGTGAAGATCGGCGTCACCGCAGAGGGGCGGACACTCGATCCGGGACCGTACCTCGCGGTGCTCCCCGTCCTCAGTGCGAACCTTCCCGACGGAGCCCGCTCGTTCGTCACCGATCCGGCGCATTACGACTTCTACGGCCGGCGATGCGTCAAGGACCTTTGCCTGGCCTCCCTGGCGTTCATCCGGGACGGCGACGAGCAGTCCATCGAGCTCACGACTCGCCGCCTCATGGCTTCAGGCCGACTGCCCGGACCGCTGAGATGCCGCCTACGGGTCCCAGCACGCCAGTCCTTGTTGACCGTGATCGACTCGTGGGACATTGACCCATGGACGAATATCGGCGATCTCTCTGGTTCAAAATCTCCGCAGCTCTTGCGATCTTCGACTGTGGATGGACGGCATCAGGCCTGAGCATGGCGTTGTCAGACCTCAGCAAGCCCTGGCCGTTATGGCACTTATGGACCGGCATTGGACTCGGCTTCGTGGTCTCCATCATCAACGTGATCGGCCGCACGCGTTATCGGGCTCGGGCCAAGTCTTGAGTCATGGAGGCGGCCTGACAGCGAATCAGGCCGAAAGCGCTGCACACGCATACCGGCATGCCGCGTGGCTGCTCGAAGATTCATCGGCTCGACAGCCTCTCGACGTGGCGGACAAGGCGACGTGCAGGGGTTTGTGTTCGAGTATCCGGAGGGTTGCCGTGCGGCTACCGTCACCGTCCTGGATATCGTCCCGCGCAGGCTCCGGAGGGAATGCCGCCTTGACTGCCAGAGAAGAACTGATCACCGTATACGACGTGTTCTCGGCCTGCGCCTTCCCGAAAGCGACGGTGGCAGAGGAACTGGATGACCTCTTCTTCGAAGTCCTCCTACTGGACCCGTTCGTCGCCGCGAAAGGTCTGAGAACCCTCGATGGCAACATGACCGCAGCGGACTTCGCCGCCCTTGAGGACGCGGACAGGGATCTTCGGATTCTGCGGGAGGGTCTTGAGAGCGCGCAGCGCGAGCACAGCGAGGAGCGGGACGCCATCGCAGGCCTGATCGCCTATGTACAACTGATGCGCGGCGTCACAGGTGCCGCCCTCCTGATGAAGCAAGATTCGTGAGTTTGCAACGCCGGCCTGCGCGTTACTCGTACACGCTGCCGACCCGAATCTGAAGGGCGATACTCTGCCACGTCAACGGCTCAACAACATCTCCGAACGGGGCTCCTTCTCGGATGCACCCATTCCGTAGCCACGCTGCCCAGGCCTCCAGGAAATCGCCCACGTACCTGTGAGCCCATCGGCCCTCGTGATACTTGTTCCCCGCGTTCCATGCGCGCTCGCATTCAGCCTGATCTGCGGCGAAGTCATGGGCCATCAGTTCAAGGAACGCGGCGAAGCCTGCGATGTCCTGGACTTGCGCCACCTCCGGGGGCAGATCAGGGAGAATCATACGCGGAAGCATAGGCCCAGCCTCCTGTCTGATCACCCTGTCGCCGTCATCCCACTCACTGAGGAAGCGTGTGAGCCATAGCGCCGGCGCCGGCGAACGACACAACGGCCCTTCATGATCCGCTGCATTCGCGAATCACCGCCTCCGAGCGGAGGCCGAGGCCGATCAGCGCCACCATCACGAAGAACAGAAGAACACCAGCACCTGCCATGACGGTCCGCCTCCGGAGGGGACGAAAGCCGCGACAGAAGGGCAGCGCCACGGGTCAAGGGCGGCACTCCCCATGGGAAGAACGGCTCTTGGCCCGTGGTCCTTGGTCTGCTGGGCTCCGCCTGGGAGGGGCAGACGGGAAGGCCGGCCCCACGCCGGCCACCGACCACCTGAGCGCCTGAGCGCCTGAGCGCCTGTCGAGATCATCCAAGGAGCGGCGCTCTGTACCAGGCCCTGAGCTCCAGCCGCCTTGATCACGAACGACGTTCGGTGCCTCACTGTCGATGAGCTGAACTACTTCAGCCTGCCAGTCGGGCGAGGGCCAGTGTGTGTGCCTGGCCGAGGGATTCCACGGCAGCGCAAGGGACGTCCGGCCGAACACCGGTGCCCTCCCAGTTCGCGCCGGAGATGGGGTTGATGGCGCGGCCGGTGGGGATGGTGGTCTCCAGGTGGGGGTGGACGGTCCAGCCCTTGCACGGATGTGCGCCACCGCGGGTGGGCTCGCCCACGACAACGGCACGGCCGAGCTGCTGCAGGTCGTAGGCCAGTTCCTCGGCGGCGGAGAAGGTGCCGTCACTGGACAACACGTACAACGGTTTGCTGCCGCCGAAACGCGCGCCGGGAACGTGCGGCAGGCTCCAGGACTGCTCGCTGCGCTCGCCCCTGCGCCAGTACATGGTGTTGAGGTGGGTGCGCTCGTCCAGGAGGTAACTGCAGACGAAGGCGACGGTGTCCGGGTCGCCGCCCCGGTTGTTGCGAAGGTCCACGATCAGCGCCTGGGCGCGGGAGGCCAGGCGAGCGCGGCGCTCAGCGGTTCGGCGGCCCACTCCAGCGGAAACAGCATCGGCGCCAGCTCCACCACGGCTACCCCTCCGTCGAGCAACTCCACCCGGGGCGCACCGCCCAGCGAGGTGTCGAAGTCGCGGCGGATGGAGTCCAGGGTCGCCGCGCCCTGCTCGGGGGACACCGGGTCGGCGTGGTACTTCAGTCGCAGGTGTTTGTCGTCGTTGACGGACTGCAGGTCCTCGGTGACCACACGGGCGAGTTCCTCGGCACCGTCGACATCGTAGGCGCCCTCGGCGAGGCGTCGTTGTAGCAGGTCGGCGACCTGTTCGGCTATCTCAGGGAAGACGTAGTGCTCGGTCAGCAGTCGGGCTGTCTCATCGATGACAGGGGCGGGCTGAAGGTTCGTCAGAGTCGTCATGGCAGGGAGTAGAGCACTGCCTTTTCGAAAACGTCAAAGCCGGTCAGAAACCTTCGGTATGCATGATCAGCCTTCACACTTCGCATCTCCTGAGAAATGGTCTGGAGATCGGCGCGCATCAGCAGTGCGTGGCGCTCGCTCACCCGTTGCATGTTGCCTTCGCCCCTGGGCCACCAGCGGCACAGCCCGGCCACTCCGGAGGGCCGCCCCCACCTCACCGGCCTTCGGGGCGACGGCCCTTGGGGCGCGGGGCCAAATCTCGTTGGTGGTCAAGCTTTGATCGCCGCTGAGCGCAGCATCGAGCCCACTGATCGGATGGTCATCGTGGGGCGACAGCGGCCGGGCGAAGCCTGGCTCTCAGGAAGGGCGTCGGACGGCCCACCCGGGAGGTGGGTGCGCAGGGTGGGCCGGATCCGGCGGGTGCCGGCCCGGCGAGCGGCCGAGTGGGACGAGCGGGTGATCGGCGCCCGGCGTGATGAGGTCTGGTCGGAGAGAAGGGAGCCGCAGCCCACTTGACGCCCGGCTTGGCTTGCAGGACGACGCCGGTCAAGGGCCTGGGGAGGCGGGCAACCGTTGGCGGGCTCCAGTGGGTCATAACGGGAGCCGGTACGACGGGAAGGGCACGGCTGATGCGAGACAAGTCGGATTTCGTGGCATATGTCGAGGCGCGATCGCCACGACTGTTACGAACCGCGTACCTGCTCTGCCGTGATTGGGCGCAGGCGGAGGACCTGCTCCAGACCACGCTGGTACGCGTGTGGCGGGCCTGGGGCAGGGTGGGCGAGTACCAGGACGCCTACGTGTCCCGGGTCCTGGTCAACACGTACCTGTCCTGGCGGCGCCGGTTCTGGCGGCGCGAGCTGCCCACGGACGCACCACCCGAGACGGTCGTACCGGACGACAGGATCGGCATGATCGACGAGCGGGCGGTGCTCTGGGCGGCGCTGGGACGCCTGCCGCCACGCCAGCGGGCGGTGCTGGTGCTGCGCTTCTTCGAGGACCTGCCCGAATCCGCCGTGGCCGAGATTCTGAACTGCTCCATCGGCACCGTCAAGAGTCAGAGCAGCAAGGCGCTGGCCAAGCTGCGCATCGACCCCGAGATCGCGCCGCCGGCGGTGGCGTCCCGTATGGAAGGAGAGCTGGGATGACGCCTGCCCCGCGTAAGCTGCGTGATCTGTTCGACGACATGAGCGCCGACGCGCCGGACAACCACCGGCGCCTCGCCCAGCTCGAGCGGCGCATCCGCAGCGACACCCGCCGCCGGGCCGCCGGCGCCGCCATGGCGGGGGTGACCGTACTGACAGCCGCCGGCCTCTTCATCCCCGCGTTCCTCCTTCCCGGCCCGGCCGTGTCGCCGCGCGAGACAACGACGGCCGTCCGGCCGGCGGCCGAGCTGCCGCCGCGGTTCACCTCGGGCGATGGCTCCGCCTACCGCCGTCTGGCCTCGGCCACGCTCAAGGCGGAGTCCAAGGGGGAGAAGAAGGCGTCGGTCACGGTCCCGGTCTCGGGCAAGCCGCTGGAGGTGGCCGCGCTGTGCCCGGAGGGCAACCCCGCCGAGGTGGCGAGACCGAGGGTCATCGTGGACGGCAAGCCCTCCAGCAACTGGTTCCAGCAGTGCCTGACCAGGGAGGGGAGGGGAATGGTCATGGGCTCGGTGAGCGTGCCGAAGGGCGTCGAGCAGGTGACCATCACCTTCGACATCACGGATGGGGGCTGCGTCGGGAAGAAGGGCGAGCCGTGCCCGACCCGCACGTTCTTGCAGCCCGCCGACTGGCCGTTGGCGGTCTACGAGTACACGCCGCCGGCCCAGCCGGTCGAGCCGGATCCGGTCGGGCCCTTCCCCGTCAGACTGGGGACCCAGAAGCTGGCCGGACAGGCCTCGGGGGTGTGGCCGCGGAAGTCGTCCTTCGCGCTGACGGTCACGAGCCCGGGCGGCTACTTCCGCATCGAGCACCTGTGTACGGGTGATCTGGCGGATCGGCTCTTCGTCTCGTACCAGATCGGCGACGAAGCCTCCGAGGGGGAATGGGCCTGTGGTCACCGGACCCTGGACGAGACGAACGCGCTGCTGTGGAGCCAGAAGGTCCCCAAGGGGACGAAAATCATCGTCTCGGGCAAGGTGCGGATGCATGGGGGACATTCCAACCGCCAGGTCGGCTGGTCGGTGGGGGTGTACTCGAGCAAGATAGTCAAGCTTGCACGCTGAGCTCCCACAGCGAGGAGCCGTACGCGGTGGCCCGCCGGGTCAGGGAGGGGCAGGGGTGGGGGCGGGCGCCAGACGACCCACCTGGGAGGTGGGTGATGGGTGAGCGTCCAGGATGGGCGGGACCGGGTTCGAACCGGTGCCCCCTCGCTTGCAAGGAGCCCCGATCCACCCTTCGCCCGGTCTGACCTGGATCAACACGACGCGATCACCCCGCGCTCGCCGGGCTCGTGACGGGTTCACGCTGCACGAGGACACCTGCGTACATGCGAGAGCCCTCGACGCGCGCGAGGCGTTTCGAGGGCCGGTAATTCCACGATCAATCCATTTGGAACATGCTGGTCAGCGATTCGGTCGAATCGACGCGCAGGGATTCGGCTGCCAGATCACGAAGCTGATCGGCGAACGCGAGAGCCTGCTCGGGCGTGAGCCGCGGCTCGGTGCCGAGGTAGAAGACGACGATGTCGCCGAGCGGCGAGCGCACGGCAGCGAACGGTGAAGGCGGGGAGATGACCATGATGGGGATCATCATCCCGCGCCGCACCGACAGTTTTCCTCTCGTTTTCAGACTCGTTCAGACTCGCCGCGAGGTGATGTCGTCTCCTGCTCGCGCGGCCACCAGTGCCCGCCTGTACGTCTTCACCGGCTCCTTCCGGGCGCTGGTCAGGTCCGCGTACCCCTGAGCCCCGTACGAAGTTCGGCAGGCGTGGCATTCCGACCCGGCGGGCTGCCCGTCCTCGTCGAGGCGCTCGTACAGCTCGGCGAACCCGCAGTCGCGGTGGACGCCGGCCATGTGGCGTGGAGGCTGCCGGTTGTCGGTCAGCAGGCGCCGGCACCTGTGGGCCAGGCAGAGCAGGTCGCGGCCGGCGTCGGCGCCGGACAGTTCGACGAGTTCGCCATCGCGGATCATCGGCTCCGGAACGAGGGCGAGCAGCGTGTCAGGATGGACCGCCAAGACGGTCCACGCTCGACCTGGCAAGCTTGAGCGCCGTTCTCTGGAAGATCACCTCATGGGGGTGCTCCAGGCACCGTCATGCCTCCCGACACGGGTAGGGAGCAGCTTGTGGAGCCTCGGGCGCAGCATCGAGCCCATTGATCAGATGGTCATCATGGGGCGGCAGCCCGCCGGGCGAAGCCCGGCCCTCAGGAAGGGCGTCCGAGCGGAGCGAGGGCCATGGTGTGTGGGCGGGCGTCAGACGGCCCACCCGGGAGGTGGGCAACGGGTGGGTGTGCAGGGTGGGCGGTACCGGGTTCGAACCAGTTAGTCGTGCTGCGGTAGGCACCATGATGTCACTCAGTTTGTCACTCGCGGTGGTCAGGCCGCATAGGTGTAGTGGTGTGGCCAATCACCGGTCTTTGACTTTCCCTTGAAGATGGCACGTAGAGCAAGCTGGGCCTGCCTCGGCAGGGCATCTTTATCCACTGGGGCGCCAGTCGCCTTATGAATGCTCACCACGCCCACGAGGTCGTCGGGGCCTTCGCCGTACTCGTAGGTCACGGTCTCCTCGGTTTCGGCGGTCTTGATGATAAAGGCTAAAAGTGCGATTTTCCTCTCCCGTCTGTGGCGGCCACTGCCCGCTCAGCTCGGTACCACCGATCAAGCGCCCCTGACGTGACCGACATGCCCAAGAAATCCTAACAAAAAGGATCTTGGAATCAGCTGGTCGTCTCCGCTGTTGCTCGCAGCGTGAGGAAGGGTCAACAGCCGTGGATCGTGTCCGATGAGCTGTGGGCGCGGATCGAGCCGTTACTGCGCGCGCCTGGCGCCAGGATAGGTTCACCGGGCGCCGCTGACGGGTAGGACAACAGCGGTCAAGCATCCCCGCGTCCACCGCGTCATGATCGTGACCATAGGTCACAGTCGTACTTGGCAACTGTGAAATCCCCGAAGCGGCCATGCGAATCGCGATGATCGCTCCAGGCACCGTGATGCCTCCCTCCATGGGCAGGGAACAGCTGTTGGAGCCTCGGGCGCAGCATCGAGTCCACTGATCGGATGGTCATCATGGGGCGGCAGCCGCCGGGCGAAGCCCGGCCCTCAGGAAAGGCGTCCGAGCGCAGCGAGGGCCATGGCGTGCGGGCGGGCGTCAGACGGCCCACCCGGGAGGTGGGCAACGGGTGGGTGTGCAGGGTGGGCGGTACTGGGTTCGAACCAGTGACCCCTCGCTTGTAAGGAGCCAAGATCGGCCGTACACGCCGCCCGACCTCGGCCGACGCAACGCGATCACAGCCCACCCGCCAGGCTCCCGCCGGACCTAATGGCACGCTAATGGCACGACGATCATGCTCCTCCCCCACGTCACCATGCCATCTGATCAGGGCTTCCTCATCGTGCCGGGGCCGGCGAATGGCACGCGAATGGCACGCCCGTACGGACGTACACGCCTCCACACCCGATCTTCCCGTCTGCCTCGTCCCACCTGGAAGGCAGCGGGCCAAGGGCCACGGGTCAAGGGTGGAGCTCCCCACTGGAAGAACGACCCTTGACCCGTGGCCCTTGGTCTGCTGGGCTCCGCCTGGGACGAGGTAGACGGGAAGATCGGCTCACGTCAGCCACTGACCACCTGGACGCCCGTCGCGATCATCCCGGAGCCGAGGCCCCCGCCGGAGGCTCTATCTACGGCGGCGCAGCAACACCGTGGCAAGCCAAATGAGGGTGGGCAGCAGAAGGATCAAGACCATGAGACCGACCCCGAGAGCGATCTCGGCGTCGGTCACTGGACTACCTGAGAGATCATCGTCCACCTAGTGAAGGTATCCGCTGCGAGGGTCGGCGGTATACCTCGTGCCCAGCGCGGCCTGAGCACGGCCGCGCGCGAGAACGGCCCCCAGGCCGCACGCGCAGCGTGCGGCCGAGCGCAGGCCGCGCCGGCGGCGCGGAGCGCCGCCCTTGATCCCTATAAGCACAATTCTGCAACACACCCCGCTCCTTAGACCGACGGGGGCATGAAATTGGCTAGACTTTGATAGTTCCGGGGCCTGAGCGGACCAGATGGGAATGCGATGTATATTAGCCGAGTTGTCTTGAACAACATAAAAGGCTTCGAGCAAGCAGACCTTGATTTTTGCCCAACGGCAGACCAATACCCAGGTTGGGCAGTCGTTACCGGCGACAATGGATCCGGAAAAACAGCACTCCTAAAGGCGGTATGCCTCGCCCTGCTTGGGCCCGACCAAGCCAGAGGCCTTATTCAGGACCTGAGGGGATGGGTTACCGAAGGGGCCCCGAAAGGTACAATATCGGTCGAGGTGAAGCCGGATCAAGAAATTGATCGAACAGCTAAAGGTGGCGCCCCAGTTCAGTCCACTTTTTGGGCTGAAATCGCGATAGTCCCCGAAGGGCCTACTTGGGAAATCAATCCTACGGATGTATTCAAGAAAAAGAAGCGTGGCGCCCTAAATGGGCCTTGGGCACAGTCAACGCCGGGCTGGTTCGCGCTTGGCTACGGACCTTTCAGGCGATTGTATGGCAGCTCTCCTGACGCCCAGCGCTTGATGGTTATACCTGGAAGAATTCCTAGATTCGCCACTCTCTTTAAGGAAGATGCCACCCTCGGTGAGTGCGAGCAATGGGTGAAGCAGCTCAAGTACCGCAAGCTAGAGGCCAGGCAGGAAGAGGGAACCATCCTTGACAGCCTGCTCTCGCTCCTTGGCGATGACTTTCTCAGACAAGGGATAACAATAGAGGAAGTCAACTCCGAGGGCATGTGGTTGCACGATGCCACCGGGAGACGAATGCCCCTCTCAGACATGAGTGAGGGGTATAGAGCAGCGCTGGCGATGCTTATAGATATATTCCGCCACATGGTGGAGAGCTACGGCATCGATGGACTTGTGCAGAAGCATCCAGACGGATCTTCGTATGTCAACCGCCCAGGCGTTGTCCTCATCGATGAAATCGATGCGCACCTGCATCCAGAATGGCAGCGCGAGATCGGCTTTTGGTTGCGTAGACATTTCCCCTTCGTTCAGTTTATCGTCACGACGCACAGCCCACTGGTGTGCCAAGCTGCCGATGGAGGAAGAATCTACCATCTCCCAGCATCCAGCACCGGAGAGCCGTTCATGCTTTCGGAGAAGGATTACGTTAGGGTCATCACAGGGAAACCGGATCAGATTCTTCTTACGCCTGCCTTTGGCCTGAAAGACACGCGGTCGCCGAAAGCAGTCGAGGCCAGAAGGAAGCACTCGCGACTTGTTGCCAAGAAGCTTGCACGCGGCCTGACCGAAGAGGAAGCAAAGGAACTCGGCTACGTGTCCTTGTTCGCAGATGAAGAGTTGGCGTAGGCTATGCGGCGACTCTACCGACCTACACTACCATTAGAGGTGCGTCTTGATCTGTTCCGACGCAGCAAGCTAGCACTCACAAAAGAGGATAGCCGTAAAGCGTGGAATAGTTTTAGACGATCGAAGCAGGCTACCCCGGCGCTAGAAGCCCTAGCCCAGATGAGCGGCAAGCGCGTCAGGTGTTTCTATTGTGGCGACTCTATCGGTGCAGACATAGATCACTACTGGCCCATCGCCCGCAAATGTAGCTTGACATTCTCATGGCACAATTGGCTACTGGTGTGTCCCAACTGCAACCGCCACAAGTCAGATAGCTTCCCCGTAGACGCCCAAGGCCACCCTTTGCTGCTAAATCCTGCGACACAGGACCCTTGGAAGCATTTCGTCCTGGACGCGAAAACTGGATTGATTGCCCCACGCTACAAAGACGAGGCCTTTGACGAAGTTGGGGAAGCTACTCTCGACGTTCTCGATTGCCTACTTAACGAAGCAATTGCAGAAGGACGCTTAAGAGTTATTCGCCGACTACAGCGCGCGGTTAAGGATTTGCTTTCCAGCGTCGATCTGAACAAGTCCTGGGCGAGACTGTTGCAGGAAGTCTCTGAAGACGACTTCGGCGTATCTCTATGGCTGTTCGCCTGGGAGGGCAGTCAAGAAGAACCGTTTCTAAGCTTCAGAACGACATTTCCCAATCTGGCTCGTCGAACAGTCTCATATGCGGTTCAGTGGCCGTATGCGGCGGCACCTGGCAAGGACGCACAGCTGTGATAACAGAACTGCGACCCGCTTAGACCTTTAATCAAGCAATTCAGGATGACGAGTGGTTAGAGCTCGTCGCGCCATCATGAACCGTTCGTGAAACTCATCAGCAAGGGCTTCATTGCGGTAACGCTGCCGTAGGACGCGATCGAGATCCCCAGCTCGATTGACTAGGTCAGTAAGAGACCGGCGGTCGATGTCGAATGCTGCTATACCTTGCTCAACCGCTGCGTCGAGGTCTCCGCGGCGGGCGTGAACGATACCGAGGTCTATGTGGGCGTCTGCAACCCGCATGGGAGCGTTGGATGTGCCGTCCGGACGGGTGTGCATCTGGATGGTCTCGCGGGCGTGCTCTTCGGCACGGTCGTCGTCAGCGAGCCAGGTATAACAGGTCGCCGCGTAGAAGACCCACTTGGCATGGTCGAACACGAAGTGGTGATCCGGGTTGTCGGGCATGGGCAGGCGGCTGAGAACTCCGGCACCACGGGTCAATGCGCGGTCTGCCTCGCGTCGGTCGCCGATGCGGGCCAAACCACGGGCTTCCTGAAGAGTCAGTTGGACCATAGCGCTGGTCTGGCCAGCGACGGCCTGACCCATACGGGCCGCGGTGACCACGTCCTCATAGCGGCCCTCGACCAGGGCAAACCATGCCGACATCTCATGTGCCCATCCCATGAGTTCACCGTGGCCCACCTGGCGGCCCATCTCAAAGGCGGCTCGGCGCGCTGTTTCGGCCTCTTCTCGCTCTCCTAGGTCGTAGTGAACACACCCGAGTAGGGCGGTCAGCCAGCCGGTGATGACAAGGAGTTCGCGGTGCTGGTCGAGAGTGAGGCGTCCGGCTAGGAGCTTGTTGACCTGTGCGAGGCGCTTCTGCGTCCGGTCGCGCAGCGTAGTGGCCGGCACCACGGGATAGGCGCGGCAGAGCAGATCGACGGCCTCGGCCAGGGCTTCCAAGGTGCCAGTACCGACGTCGGATGCCTGGAGCTGCTGGGCAAGTTCCATAGTTCCGTATAGCTCGGCCTCTGCCCGTAGGGCGTCCATCGGCAGGATGGCCGTCGCCTCGATGAGGCGGCTGCCCGTCTGCCTGGTCTGCGAGAACCCCAGTGCCTCCGGCTGCAATCCCGTCAGTTGGGTCAGTGCCAGCCGGTACGGCGAGCGTGGCCAGCGGACTTCCCCGGCCTCCCAGCGTCGGATGCGCTCCTCGTCACAGGTCAGGCGTTCCGAAATGCCGATTTGGGTGCTGTTAATTCGGTCGGCCATTTCGGCGCGCGTGAGCTGGTGTTCGTTGCGCCATGCGCGGAGTTGGACATTGGGAATGTTCTCGGGCATCTACGGGCCTTCCTCCCGGCTGGGGCTCAAGAGGGGGATTAGAGGGGGCCGTTCGGGGGTCCTGCGTTTCTCCTTTTGACGGTGGACTTGCCATCAACCAACAAGGTACGTGAAGCGGCCTCCCGACACAGGGAACGCCGGATGAATCGAGGAGATGGCGACGGTGACCGGGCCAGACGAGAACAGCGAGACAACGCCCTGCCCGGCATGCCGGGGACGCGGAATCAAGCTGCGCGACTCGCGCCGCGCGCTCCTCATCGGCAGCGGCGATGGAGACGAGGTTCCAAGGGAGGAACGGCAGTGTCTCGGCTGCCTCTGAAGCGGCCGGGCCGAAGGGAGCGGGAAATGAACTCGATCATGGCTGCGGCCATGGCCGGACTCGCGCAGCAGAGCGAGAGCGATGCGCTGATCCGGCTGCGCGACAGGCTGGCCCGTCTCGGCGTCAACGCCGAGTTGCGGGAGAACAACAGTGCTCTCATGGTGCATCGGCCTGGCCGGGGCTGCCGGTGTGGGTGTTCGTCGGCTACGGCGGCGCGTACTACTCCTGGCAGAGCGCTGAGCAGCGTCATCCGATCGATGACGTGGAGGGCGCCGCGAACGTCTTGGCGGAGTACATCGCCAAGTGAGGACGGACGCGGCGAGGCGGTGACGGCCTTGGCCAGGAGGGGACCAGGGTGGGCCGTCTCATCGCCTCGTCGCGTCTCCCCGCCCGGCAGGCAGTCACTTCCACGCCCTGGGAGGGTCGCCCCCGATCCCTCCCCTGGCTGCCTGCCGGGCCTTTTCCTGGACGGCTCGCGTTTACCGCAGTGACGTGGGCAGGCGGCGCTCGGCCAGGTTACTCTCAAACTTGGTAAAACAACCTGTCGGGTGTTGGACGGTCATAATGTCGCTAGAGTCCGTGCCGCCGAAGTATGCGCAGCTTGTGCAGGCCCTTCAACGGCGTATCGAGGCGGGAACCTACCGCCCGGCTCCATGCTCCTCAGCGAGCATCAGCTCTTCCAGGAGTTCGGCGTCTCCCGGCTCACGGTTGTGGCGGCGTTGCGGGTGCTGCGTGAGCAGGGCTGGATCGAGTCCCAGCAGGGCAAGGGCCGCTTCGTGCGGGGCCGTCCTGCGATGGCGTCGGTGGAGTCCAACCGCACAGGTCAGGCGTACCTGACCAGTCCGGAGACGGACTCCCCTGGTGAGTTGGTCGAGGCCGGCGCGATGGCACTGCCCAACCGCGTGGCGGCGTTGCTGGATGCGCAGCTCAAGAGCAAGGCTTTCCTGCGCCGGCGGCTGGTCACTCGTGAGGGCGAGCCGAGTGAGCTGGTCTCGCTGTGGCTGCCTCTGGAGCTGTCCGAGGGCACCGATCTGACCAGCGGTGAGGCGTTGCCGCAGGGCATACGGCAGCATCTCCAGTCACGTAAGGGCGTGCGCTTCGATCACATCGTGGAGCAGATCACCGCACGCATGCCCACCGCCCAGGAGGTCAAGCAGCTCGGCATGCCGAAGAACGTGCCACTGCTGGCCGTCTTCGGAGCCGTTCGGGACGCTTCGAGTCGTCCGCTGGTCGTGGTGGAAGTGCTGCTACCGGCCGACCGTCACGAGCTGGAGGACGCCTACCCGGTGGCGTGATGGTCCGTCTCTACGTGCAGCGCCAGTCCCAGTCGCTGCCGTGCCTGTCGTGGACTTCGACAATCACCCGGCGGTCTGCCGTGTCTCCTGAGTCTTCGAAGGACAAGGAGATCGTCGCGCTCTCCTCGGCTCCTCTGATCGCGGCCTTGCGGTAGTACTTCCGGATCTCCTCCTGCGTGAGCTTGGTCTGCAAAACGATCTTGATCAGGTAATCGCAGTAGTCACCATTGCCTCCGAACATGGTTCGCCCGAAGTCCGTGAAGCGCCTGCCGGAAAGCTCTCTCGTCTCTGGCGGGAGCGGATAGGTCACCACCCGCTCCAGCAGAGCATCGAGGCGGTCATCGTCACGCCAGACGGGCGGCATGACGAATGCGAACACCAAGACGAGCACGCCGATGAGGGGTAGGGCAACAGCGGCCAAGCATCCCCACGTCCACCGCGTCATGATCGTGACCATAGAGCACAGTCGTACTTCGCAACTGCGCAATTCTCTAAGCGCCCATGCGAATCGCGTTGATCGCTCCAGGCACTGTGATGCCTCCCACCATGGGCAGGGAACAGCCGTTGGAGCCTCGGGTGCAGCATCGAGTCCACTGATCAGATGGTCATCATGGGGCGACAGCCGCCGGGCGAAGCCCGGCCCTCAGGAAAGGCGTCCGAGCGCAGCGAGGGCCATGGTGTGCAGGGCGGGCGTCAGACGGCCCACCCGGGAGGTGGGCAACGGGTGGGTGTGCAGGGTGGGCGGTACTGGGTTCGAACCAGTGACCCCTCGCTTGTAAGGCGAGTGCTCTACCGCTGAGCTAACCGCCCCTGATCGGCACTACACCTTACGACACCAACGGCTGGGATCGCACATCAAGAGCCCAGCCCGGGCCCAGTTCGGGGCGGCCGGCGGCGCGCCAGCCCAGGAGGGAGGCGCCGAGCATGCCGGCGTCCACGCCCAGGGCCGCCGGGTGCAGGGGCGGTGCGGCGCGGAAGGCGAGGCGCTTGACGAGGCGGGTGCGGACCGGGTCGAAGAGCGCCGGGCCCGCCTCGGCCAGGCCGCCGCCCAGCACGATCATGGTGGGGTCCAGCAGCAGCGTGTACGTGGCGAGGGCGAGCGACAGGGCCTCCACGGCCTCGTCCCAGACCTCGATGGCCACCGGGTCGTCCGAGGAGACCACCTGCTCGGCCCGTATCCCTTCCAGGCCCGAGCGCTGGCTGTAGCGCCTGCCGACCGAGGCGGCCGAGGCGTACGTCTCCAGGCAGCCGAACTGGCCGCACGCGCACTGCTCCCCGTCCGGGAAGACCGGGATGTGCCCGATCTCGCCGCCCCAGCCCGAGGCGCCCCCGTACGGCTCGCCGTGCAGGATCATGGCGCCGGCGATGCCGGTGCCGATCGGCAGGAACAGGAAGTCGGAGACGCCGCGCCCCGCCCCGAGGACGCTCTCGGCGAGGCCGCCCGTGCGGACGTCGTGGCCGAGCAGGACGGGGACGTCCAGCGGCGTGAACGCGGTGGCCGGGACGTCGCTCCAGCCGAGGTTGGCGGCGTACAGGGCGGTGTCCTCGGAGACCAGCCCGGGAACGGCCAGGCCGACCCCTGCCGGGGTTCCGTCGCCCGAGCCCGCCAGGTGCCCGATGAAGTCGCGGATCGCCGTCACGACCGCCTCGGGCCCCTCCGAGACCGGAGTGGGGCGTCGCTCGCTCAACAGCACCGCGCCGGACTCGCTGACCAGGCCGCCCTTCATGGACGTGCCACCGACGTCGAGCGCTACGACGAACGAACTGCTCCTAGGTTCGGACACGGTACGAGACGATAGCGCAGCTCAGTAAATGTCTGGAAAGGGGTCTCCGGGGCTTGTACGAGCCTCTGTCCCCTTTTGTCCGCCTTTCTGGCACCCCTGTCACGGGCAGGCCGGCCCTCTCCGGGACCACCGGCCGTACAGCGACTTCGCGGTTCAGGCGCGGCCCAGGACCCGGTTCAGGGCCGCCTCCACCTCCGCCGACAGCCCCGGCGGGGCTCCCGACGGCGCAGCCGACCCCGCGAAAGCCCTGGCCCGCGCCATCCGCACCGCCCCGCAGGCCCGGCACTCCACCTCGCCCAGACGGCAGATGAGCGCCGTGGACCCGCACGTGCGGCAGCAGTCGAGGTCGAGGTCGTGCAGGCGCTGGCAGTCAGGGCAGATGAGCACCTGGGACTCCCGGCGTACCCCGCGCTGCCACGGGCTGGCGCCCTTGACGGGGTCGGTCTGCCGGGCCCCGCAGCGGTAGCAGGGCATGGTGTCCTCCGTTACGAGATGTCGGCGAGTGCCTTCACGTAGGCGGCGACGTCACGTGCGGTGCCGGCCGGGTTGACCACCGACCACCGGATCACGCCCCCACCGTCGATGATGAAGGTGCCACGCCGCGCGATGCCTTTCGCATCGTCGAAGACACCGTACGCCCGGGCGACCTGTCCATGTGGCCAGAAGTCGGAGAGCAGGGGAAAACCGTAACCCTCCTGGTCCGCCCAGGCACGGTGCGTGAACAGGGAGTCGACCGAGACGGTGAGGATCTGCGCGTCGGTGTCGAGATCGCGCAGGGCGGCCAGCTCGCTCTGGCAGACCCCGCTGAAGGCAAGCGGGTAGAAGACCAGCACGACCTTCCGGCCCCGGAAGCCGGACAGCCTCACGGGCGTGCCGTGCTGGTCCTGAAGCTCGAAGTCCGGAGCCACGGCGCCCACCGCGGCAGGATGTTGCGTCACGGGACTCATCCTGCCGTATCCGGCCGGCGCTGATGCTCCCTAGCGTCGCCCCTTGGGCGAGACGAGCCTGGTCCCCGACCAGTCGGGGGCGGCGGAGATGCTGCTGGTCTGCGAGAGACCCGCGGTCGCGGCGTCCTCCCCGATGTCGCTCGGCTCCACGTGGCCGTCGCGTCCGGCCTTCGGAGTCAGCAGCCAGATCTGGCCGCCTTCGGCGAGGCCTCGCATGGCGTCGCTCAGGACGTCGAACAGGTCCCCGTCGCCGTCACGCCACCACAGCAGCACCACATCGACGACGTCGTCGGTGTCCTCGTCCAACAGCTCGTTGCCGGTCAGGTTCTCGATGGACTCGCGAAGCTTTTCGTCGACGTCCTCGTCCCAACCGATCTCCTGCACCACCTGACCCGGCTTGAGGCCGAGTCGTTCGGCCAGGCCGCGCTCGCCCTGCGCCTGACCCGCGGTCGCGCTCACGTTTATCCCTCCTGCTTGAGTGGCCCCGCTTGTGCGGTTATCGCTTCGGGACAGTCCACACGCTGTGACCCTCAGTCGTCAACGGTCGCCACGGGTACGGCCGTAGGCGGCCATAATTAATCGGACAGAAATGACAGTCGAACCTGGCGTTGCGGGTTGTCGACATTGAGGTCGACGAGGGCGATCGACTGCCAGGTGCCCAGCGCCAGCCGGCCGCCGACCACCGGGACGGTGGCGTACGGCGGGATGAGCGCCGGCATCACGTGAGACCTGCCGTGCCCGCGCGAGCCGTGGGCGTGACGCCATCGGTCGTCGGCCGGCAGCAGGTCGCGCAGCGCGGCGATCAGGTCGTCGTCGCTGCCCGAACCCAGCTCGATCAGGACCACGCCGGCGGTCGCGTGCGGGACGAAGACATGCAGCAGGCCGTCCTCGCCCTGTTCGCGCACGAAGTCCGCGCACGCCGGCGTTATGTCGTGCACGGTCTCGCGCGAACCCGTGGCCACGGAGATGATCTGGGATCTCACACGTGAATTCTACTGAGGCACGATGACCGCATCCGGGCCGGGAAACACCAGTCCGGTGTGCCCGTCGTCGAACCGCACGATGTACGGGGGGCCGCCGTTCGCCCCGTGGATCTCGATGATGACTCCCCCGTGATCCATTTCTCCGACGACGTTCCCGTGCACGAGGAGCCGATCGCCTACCGTCGCGTTCATATCTCCACATTCGTACGATGGCCGCCAAACGAAAAGGGGGATGTCCGCCTCCCACCACGAGGTCAGGAAAAATCATGACCGAACCGTTACGCTGCTCGAACGCCCCGGGCCCCCTCTCCTGGACGACACGCCCGGCGTCCCGGCAAGCCGAGGTCTGATCGGTCAGCTCCGTCCGGCTGCCCCCTTCCTTGAGGCCGCCCTCCTGAAGAAGGTTGTCGGGCGCGCCGGATACGCACCCCTTCTGTGGGCCCGTCGCGCGCGGGGCCCGGCACGTGAACACCGAACGTGAGCGGGCGCGGAGAATCGGGAGTGCAGGGGCCCGGGATTCGGGGGCGCGCGGCACGGGACGGGACATGCTCCGACCGCGAAGGTGATCACGGGACGCCGGGGGCACGGCATGCGATCGCGCGGGGCCTGGGCGAGACTTCCCTTACCCCTGGGGCGACACCCCTGGGGCGGCGTCGCGTGGTCGTCGCACCAGGTCCGGCGGCTAGAATCGCGCGGCGTGCGGGCCGTCCCGCCCCCCGCGGATGACGGTGTCCACCCTTCGGGGGATACTCCACACATGAGGGCGAAATTTCCCAGGTTTTCCCGACTTGTTAAATTGGCCGGCCAATGTAACCTTGGCCCTTGATTCGTCCTACCATCGGTGGTCTAGGCCACCACTAGCCGCCCTGCCAGCAGGGACGTCCTGGTTACCGGCCAGTAGAGATGCACTTTCTACGACGAGCGACCAGGATGGAAGGCGACCCAGACCAGACATCCGTCATCCTCGGAAGGCGAGACCCAGTGGCTTCCGGACGCCAGCGTTTCTCGATCATCAGCGACGGCCTACCCAGCCAGTTGCCTGATGTCGACCCCAGCGAGACCAACGAGTGGCTCGAGTCCCTCGACAACGTCGTCAAGACCGAGGGCCGCACGAGGGCCCGTTATCTCATGCTCCGCATGCTGGAGCGCGCCCGCGAGCACCAGGTCGGCGTGCCTGGCCTGCGCAGCACCGACTACATCAACACGATCCCGCCGGAGCGCGAGCCGTGGTTCCCGGGTGACGAGCACGTCGAGCGCCGCATCCGCGCCTACATCCGCTGGAACGCCGCGATCATGGTGTCCCGCGCCAACGCGCGCACCAACGTCGGCGGCCACATCGCCACCTACGCCTCCGCCGCGTCCCTCTACGAGGTGGGCTTCAACCACTTCTTCCGCGGCAAGGACCACGGCGAGTCCGGCGACCAGGTCTTCTTCCAGGGCCACGCCGCGCCCGGCATCTACGCCCGCGCCTTCCTGGAGGGCCGCCTCAACGAGGCCCAGCTCGACGCGTTCCGGCAGGAGCTCTCGCACGGCTTCCACGGCCTGCCCTCCTACCCGCACCCGCGCCTGATGCCCGACTTCTGGGAGTTCCCCACGGTGTCGATGGGTCTGGGCCCGATCGGCGCCATCTACCAGGCGCGCTTCAACCGCTACCTGCTCAACCGGCAGATCAAGGACACCAGCCGCAGCCACGTCTGGGCGTTCCTCGGCGACGGCGAGATGGACGAGCCCGAGTCGCTCGGCGCCATCGGCGTGGCGGCCCGTGAGGAGCTCGACAACCTCACCTTCGTCATCAACTGCAACCTGCAGCGCCTCGACGGCCCGGTACGCGGCAACGGCAAGATCATCCAGGAGCTGGAGTCCTACTTCCGCGGCGCCGGCTGGAACGTCATCAAGGTCGTCTGGGGCCGCGACTGGGACCCGCTGCTGGCCGCCGACGTCGACGGCGTGCTGGTCAACCAGATGAACACCACCCCCGACGGCCAGTTCCAGACCTACTCGGTCGAGTCGGGCGCCTACATCCGCGAGAA
Source organism: Nonomuraea roseoviolacea subsp. carminata (assembly GCF_024172185.1). Lineage (GTDB taxonomy): Bacteria > Actinomycetota > Actinomycetes > Streptosporangiales > Streptosporangiaceae > Nonomuraea > Nonomuraea roseoviolacea. The sequence continues at coordinate 6,310,285 of NZ_JAMZEC010000001.1, read as the reverse complement.
CTTCTTCGGCGGCGACCCGCGCCTGCGCAAGATGGTCGAGCACCTGACCGACGACGACATCCGCAAGCTGTCGCGCGGCGGCCACGACTACCGCAAGGTCTACGCCGCGTTCAAGGCGGCCCGCGAGCACGTCGGCCAGCCGACCGTCATCCTCGCCCAGACCATCAAGGGCTGGACCCTGGGCAAGGACTTCGAGGCGCGCAACGCCACCCACCAGATGAAGAAGCTCACCAAGGCCGAGCTGAAGGAGTTCCGCGACCGGCTCTACCTGCCGATCCCGGACTCCGCGCTGGAGGGCGAGCTGCCCCCGTACTTCCACCCGGGCGAGAACGACCCCGAGATCGAGTACATGAAGGAGCGCCGCGCGGCGCTGGGCGGCGTGCTGCCCAAGCGCGTGGTGCGCGCCAAGCCCGTCAAGCTGCCCGGCGACGACGTCTACAAGACGTTCGGCAAGGGCTCGGGCAAGCAGCAGGTGGCCACCACCATGGCGTTCGTGCGCCTGCTGAAGGACCTCATGCGCGACAAGGAGATCGGCCACCGGTTCGTGCCGATCATCCCCGACGAGGCGCGCACGTTCGGTCTCGACGCGATGTTCCCGACGGCCAAGATCTACTCGCCGCACGGCCAAACGTACGAGGCCGTCGACCGCGAGCTGCTGCTGTCGTACAAGGAGGCCGTGCAGGGCCAGATCCTGCACGAGGGCATCAGCGAGTCGGGCTCGATGGCGTCGGCGATCGCCGCCGGCACCTCGTACGCCACGCACGGCGAGCACATGATCCCGATCTACATCTTCTACTCGATGTTCGGCTGGCAGCGCACCGGCGACCAGATGTGGCAGCTCGGCGACCAGATGGGCCGCGGCTTCCTGCTCGGCGCCACGGCCGGCCGCACGACGCTGAACGGCGAGGGCCTGCAGCACGAGGACGGCCACACGCCGCTCATCGCCTCGACCAACCCGGCCGCGATCTCCTACGACCCGTCGTGGGCGTTCGAGGTGGCGCACATCGTCAAGGACGGCCTGCGCCGCATGTACGGCGAGCAGCCCGAGGACGTCTTCTACTACCTGACCGTCTACAACGAGCCCTACCTGCAGCCGGCCGAGCCGGCCGGGATCGACGTGGACGGCCTGCTCAAGGGCCTGTACAAGTTCGCCGACGGCCCGCAGACGCAGGGCCCGAAGGCCAACATCCTCGCCTCCGGCGTGGCGGGCCCGTGGGCCGTGGAGGCCCAGCGGATGCTGGCCGAGGACTGGGGCGTGTCGGCCGACGTCTGGTCGGCGACGTCGTGGAGCGAGCTGCGCCGCGACGCGCTCGCCTGCGACGAGCACAACCTGCTCAACCCGGAGGCCGAGCCGCGCGTGCCGTACGTGACCCAGGCGCTGTCGCAGGCGCGGGGCCCGTTCGTGGGCGTCAGCGACTACATGAAGGCCGTGCAGGACCAGATCGCCCAGTGGGTCCCGGGTGACTGGTCGTCGCTCGGCACCGACGGGTTCGGCCTGTCCGACACCCGCTCGGCGCTGCGCCGCCACTTCCACGTCGACGCGGCGTCGATCACGCTGGCCGTGCTCACGAGCCTGGTCAAGCGCGGCGAGCTCGACGGCGAGGTGCTGAGTGAGGCGATCGCCCGCTACCACCTCAAGAACGGCGTGACCGAGGCCGGCGGCGCCGAGAGCAACGACACGCAGTCGATGGGCGTCTGACCCGGCGCGCACGACCACGACAGGCGGGGTGAGGCGACGCGTTCGCGAAGGGCGCGGCGCCTCACACCGTTCCTGGTGGAGTCTCACGTATTGTGGGCACTACTTCCCCCTGAGAGTCGAGGGGGAGCTTTCATGCGTCATGTCCTGGCCGTCACCGCCGCGCTGGCCGTGTCCGCCACAGCCTGCGCGGGCACGGCGAAACCCGACACCGATCCCAAGGGCGCCGTACCGCCCATCGTGTGGGGGCCGTGCACGGACATCAAACGGCCCGGCGGCCAGACCCCGGCGCAGCAGGACCCCTCGGTCAGGTGCGCCAAGCTCGCGGTGCCGCTCGACTACAACAACCCCGGCGGCGACACGATCCAGCTCGCCCTCATCAAGATCGCGGCCACCGGCAAGCACCGCCTCGGCTCGCTCGTGTTCAACTTCGGCGGTCCCGGCGGCTCCGGGGTGGACACCCTCGACCAGGCCGCCAAGCAGTTCGAGTCGCTGCGCGGCCGCTACGACCTGGTCAGCTTCGACCCCCGCGGCGTCGAGCGCAGCGCGGGCGTGCGCTGCGGCTCCGACGCCGACATGGACCGCTGGGTGTCGCTCAACACGCTGCCGCTCACCGAGCAGACCCGCCTGGCCGGGCAGGCCGCCAACAAGGAGTTCGCCCGGCTCTGCCAGCGCGACGCCGGCCGGGTCCTGCCGTACGTGGGCACCGTGAACGCCGCCCGCGACATGGACCGGCTGCGCGAAGCGCTCAAGGACCCCAAGCTCAACTACTTCGGCATGTCGTACGGCACGCAGCTCGGCGCCGTGTACGCCACCCTGTTCCCGAAGAACGTCGGCCGGATGGTGCTCGACGCCCCGCTCGACCCGTCGATCACGTTCTCGGAGCGCACGATCGCGCAGACGCGCGGCTTCCAGCGGGAGTACGAGACCTTCCTGAAGAACTGCGTGCAGGAGGGCTGCGACTTCGGCAAGAGCGTCAAGGCCGCCGGCGCCAACGTCGACCGGCTCATGAACCGCCTGGTGACCCGGCCGCTCACCGTGGACGGACGGCAGCTCACCCAGGGCCTGGCCTCCACGGGCGTGGCCGCCGCCCTGTACTCGGAGCTGTCGTGGCCGTTCCTGGAGAAGGCGATCGCCGCGGGGATCAAGGGACGGGGCGAGGCGCTGATGTTCCTGGCCGACTCCTACACCGGGCGTGACCAGCGCGGTCACTACAGCACTCAGATGTCCAGCTTCCCGGCCATCACGTGCGTGGACTCGGCCGAGCGGCCCGACGACGCGCAGCTGCGCCGCACGTGGGAGCGCTCGACCGGGATCTCGCCGCTGTTCGGCGGTGAGGGCTCGGGCGGGCTGTGCCGGTTCTGGCCGGTCGCGGGCAGCGACCAGGCGCGGCACGTGAACGCCGCCGGGTCGGGCCCGATCCTGGTGGTGGGCGGCAAGGGCGACCCGGCCACGCCGTACCAGTGGGCGCCGCGCCTGACCAGGGAGCTCGGCACCGCGCGGCTGCTGACGTACGAGGGCGAGGGGCACGGCGCGTACACGTCGGGCAACCGCTGCATCCAGCGCCGGATCGACGCCTACCTCCTCACCGGCAAGCTCCCGGCCCGGGGCGCCGTCTGCGAGGCGACCTGAGCGGCCCCCGTCTAGGCTCGGGACCGTGACCGACTATCCGATGCTGATCGAGGGTGAGGCGGCCCGGCTCGTCGAGCTGGTGAGCGGGGCCGATCCGGGCACGCGCGTGCCCACCTGTCCCGGCTGGACCGTCGCCGACCTGGTCACCCACGTCGGCACCACGCACCGGTGGGTGACCCACATCCTGCGCGACCGGGTCCAGGAGCGGATCTGGTCGCGGCAGGTGCCCAACGGGCTGCCCGAGGGCGCGAGCGGCGACCCGGCCTGGCTGGCGCGGGGCGCGGCCGAGCTGCTGGACACGCTGCGGGCCACCGACCCGGCCACGCGGGTGTGGTCGTGGGGCGGCGAGCAGTCGGCGGCGTACTGGGCGCGGCGGATGACGTTCGAGCTGCTGGTCCACCGGATCGACGCCGAGCTGGCGCTGGGCGCCGAGCCGGCGGTGACCGTGGCGGCGGCGCTGGACGGCGTCGAGGAGTTCCTCGGCAACCTGCCGCACGCCGCCTGGATCACCCGCCGCCTGGCCGAGCTGGGCGCGGAGGGCGCCACGATCCATCTCCACGCCACCGACCCGCCGGCGGGCTCGCCGGAGGGCGCGGGCGAGTGGACCGTCACGCAGGGCCCCGAGGGTGTGATCACCTGGACGCGCGGCCACGCCAAGGCCGACGCGGCCGTCCGCGGCCCCGCGCGTGACCTGCTGCTCATGCTGTACGGCCGGCGCTTCTCCCCCGCGCTGACCGTCTTCGGCGACCGTCCCTTCCTGGACCGCTGGCTCGCCGCGGCCGCCTTCTGACCGCGGCAGGGAGCCGGTGCGGCGGAAAGGCCCTGGACGCGCCGCCGCTCGGCGGTCGGCGGCGAGTCCAGGGACGGGGCCGCGCGGCGCGAGGACCGCGCGGCCCGTCACGAGCCGGGGCGGGCGGGGGCCGGCGGGGAAGGCGCCGGCGGCGGCTCGCCGCGGCTCATGACTCAGGTGAAAGACCCTGGCTCACGACCCGCGCTCGGTTATCGAACACAATGACGATCCCATGGCGAAACGACAGCCCTATGTCGGTGTTTCCGGACGAGTTTTCGAGCTACTGATCGAGTACGGTGCCGTGCAACACCATCTCCGGAACGTCCGGCGTGAACCCCTCCAGCGGCCGGTCGGGGCAGCGCTCGCCCGTGACGCCGGCCGAGGCGATGCGGTCGAGCCGGAAGACCCGCACGTCGTCGCGTAACCGGCACCACCCGACGAGGTACCAGTAGCCGCCGCGCCCGCCCAGGAACACGCCGGGCTCCACGTCGCGCGTGGTCAGCGCGCCCTTGGCGTCGGCGTACTCCAGCCGCAGCACGCGGCGGCGCAGCAGCGCCTCCTCGATCGCCCGCGAGACGCCCGCGGCGCCGAGCAGCCGGGCGCCCGTGCCGTCGCCGCCGGGCTCGGCGACCACGCGCACCCGGCGGGCCAGCTCGCGCGCCAGCTCGCCCTCGCGGCCGGGCATCGCGGCCACGACCTTGCGCAGCGCGCTGCGCGCCTGCCGCCCGAACGGCTGGTCGCCCGACCTGCTGAGGGCCAGGGCGATGGCCACGGCCTCGGCCGGGGTGAAGTTGAGCGGGGGCAGCGACATCGCCTTGTCGAGCGCGTAACCGCCCCTGCGGCCCGGCTCGGCGTGGATCGGCACCCCGGACTCCTGGAGCGCGATGATGTCGCGCTCGATCGTGCGGACGCTCACCTCGAACCGGCGGGCGAGCTCGCGCGCCGAGCGGCAGCGTGGGGAGATCGCGCGCAGGTCCTCGACGAGCGCGTACAGCCGGTCGGTACGGTTCACGACCGCGACGCTACGCGCCGCCACCGACAATCACGCCTCCCGCGACGCCCCACGCCACATGCCCCTCACCCCCGCGCCAGCAGGGTCTGACCGCCCGAGCGAGGGCCCGCCCCGGTCACGACCCGCGGCGCGTCCAGGACACCAGTTCCTCCACCGGCCAGGTGTTCACGATCCGGCCGGCCTCGATCCCGCACCGGGCCGCCCGCTCGCACCCGAACCGCTGCCAGTCGAGCTGCCCCGGCGCGTGCGCGTCGGAGTCGATCGCGAAGTCGCACCCCGTCTCGTACGCGAGCAGCATCAGCCGCTTGGGCGGGTCGAGCCGGTCCGGCCGCGAGTTGATCTCCACGGCCACCCCGAACCTGCGGCACGCCTCGAAGACGACCTCGGCGTCGAACTCCGACTCCGGCCGCACCCCGCCGCGCCGGCCGCCGCCGCGCACGACGCGTCCCGTGCAGTGGCCCAGCACGTCCACGTGCGGGTTCGCCACGGCGGCGACCATGCGGCGGGTCATCTCGTGGCGGTTCATGCGCAGCTTGGAGTGGACGCTGGCGACGACCACGTCGAGGCGTTCCAGCAGCTCGGGCTCCTGGTCGAGGGTGCCGTCGAGGTTGACGTCCACCTCGATGCCGGTGAGGACCCGGAACGGCGCCAGCCGCTCGTTGAGCCGTTCGACCTGGTCGAGCTGGCGGCGCAGCCGGGCGGGCGACAGGCCGTTGGCGATCGTCAGCCGGGGCGAGTGGTCGGTCAGCGCCCAGTACTCGTGGCCGAGCGCGCGGGCCGTCTCGGCCATCTCCTCGATCGGCGACCCGCCGTCCGACCAGTCGGAGTGGCTGTGCAGGTCGCCCTTGAGCGCCGCGCGCAACGCCGCGGTCTCCTCGTCCAGGTCCGCGCCCTCGGTGGCGCGCAGCCTGCGCAGGTACGCGGGGACCTCGCCGCCCAGGGCCTCGGTGATGGCCAGGGCGGTGACCTTGCCGATGCCGGGCAGGTCCGCGAGGCCGCCCGCGCCGGCCAGCCGTACGAGCTCGTCGTGGGGCGTGGACTCGGCGACGGCGGCGGCGCGGCGGAAGGCGCGCACGCGGTACGTGGGCTCGCCGGCCCGCTCCAGGAGGAAGGCGATCTCACGCAGGGCTTCGACCGGTGTCATGGGGAACTCCTACCCCCGTGCGGTTCGTCACCTAATCGACATTGATGCCGCGGGTGGCCCCCGATAGGCTGATCGGCCAACGAAAGCAGGAGCTCATGGGACAACCGCGACCACCGCAGCAGCACCAACCGCCCCAGCGGTCCATGGCGTCCAAAGTGGTCACGTTGTCCGTCATCGGCATCGTCTCGGTCATGATCGTCGCCTACTGCGCCGCCCAGGACGACGACGACGTCACCGCCGACTGCGTCGACATGAGCCAGCAGCTGCCCGACGGCACGTACGAGGTCGTCGACGAGGACTACTGCGACGACGATGACGACGGCACCGTCCACTACTACGGCGGTGGCTCGCGCGGCGCCTACCACTGGTACTACGGCGGCACCCGGGTCGGCACCCGCGTGCGCGGCGGCTCCTCCTACCGCCCCTCCGACGTGTCGATCTCCTCCCGCGGCGGCAAGTCGATCCAGCGGGGCGGCTTCGGCGGCCGCTCCAGCAGCGGGAGCTGAGGCGTGCGGCGCGCATACGGCACACCCCGGCCCGGCTGGGACAAGATCATAGAGAGCCAGGGGCTGGCCTACCACCGCGCGGCCCATCCCGAGGGGCTGAGCCGGCCGTACTGGGACGAGTCCGTCCACTACGTCTTCTCCATGGCCGAGGTCGAGGAGCTGGAGGCGCAGGTCGAGGAGCTGCACGAGATGTGCCTGCGCGCCGCGGCCCACGTCGTGGAGACCGGCCGCTTCGCGGACTTCGCCATCCCCGGATGGGCCGTCGAGGACGTGCGGCGCTCGTGGGAGCGGCGCGACCCCCACCTGTACGGCCGCTTCGACCTGCGCTACGACGGCACCGGCCCGGCCAAGCTGCTGGAGTACAACGCCGACACGCCCACCTCGCTGGTGGAGTCGGCGGTGGTGCAGTGGTTCTGGCTGAAGGACACGCACCCGGACGACGACCAGTGGAACTCCGTCCACGAGCGGCTCGTCGACCGCTGGGCGGCCATGGCGCTGCCGCCCGGTCCCACCCACTTCGCCTGGACCGCCATGGACGAGACCGGCGAGGAGGCGATGACGCTCGCCTACCTGCAGGAGACGGCCGAGCAGGCCGGCCGCTCCACGGTGGCGGTGGCCATGGAGGACGTCGGCTGGGACGACCTCAACCGGCGCTTCTCCGACGTCGAGGAGCGCTGGATCCGCTCGATCTTCAAGCTGTACCCGTGGGAGTGGATGCTGGCCGACCCGTTCGGGCGGCACGCCGTCCGGCACGGCACCTGGATCGAGCCCCTGTGGAAGGTCCTGCTGTCGAACAAGGCACTGCTCGCGGTGCTGTGGGAGCTGTACCCGGGCCACCCCAACCTGCTGCCCGCCTACCTCGACGGGCCCCGCGACCTGACCTCGTACATCGTCAAGCCGCTGCTCGGCAGGGAGGGGGCGTCGATGCGCGTCGTCACCCCCGGCGGCGCCCACGAGACGCCGGGCGAGTACGGCCGCGAGGGCTTCGTCCACCAGGGCTTCGAGGCCCTGCCCGAGTTCGACGGCCAGCGACCGGTGCTCGGCGCCTGGGTGGTCGCCGACGAGGCGGCCGGCCTGGGCATCCGTGAGACCACGGGCCTCATCACCGATGACACCTCCTCCTTCGTCCCCCACCGAATCGAGCGATCATGACCCTGCTGGAAACCCTCGCCCGCGGCTCGGGCGCCATCGCCGCGTACGCCGCCGTCGGCGTGGCGCTGCTGATCATCGGCTTCTACGTGATCGACCTCGCCACCCCCGGCAAGCTCAGCTCGATCATCCGTACCGAGCGCAACCCCAACGCCACCCTGCTCGCCACCTCGGCCATGGTCGCCGTGGGTCTCATCGTGGCCGCCTCGATCTGGTCCTCCGGCGGGCGCCTGGTCGAGGGCCTGGCCGGCACGGCGGTCTTCGGCCTGGTGGGCATCGTGGTGCAGACCGTGGCGATGATGGTCTTCGACAAGGTGGTCGGCATCTCGGTCCGCGACCTGGTCAAGGAGCCGGAGGTGCAGCCGGGCACGCGGCTGCTGGCCGCCACGCACGTGGCGATCGGCCTGATCACCGCCGTCGCCGTCATCTGAGCCGCCGTCATCCGGACGGCGCCCGTGAGGGTGCTCGTCGCGGTCATCTCGACGGACCTGGCACTCTAGAGGCGTGACGGACCGGACCCGGGAGGACACCACCCGCAGGCTGGAGCGCGCCATGGGCGCGCTCGGCACGGCGGCCATGGCGCGCATGGACGAGCAGCTGCCGTGGTTCCGCGCGCTCAGCGCCGAGGACCGCTCCTGGGTGGGCCTGGTGGCGCAGGCCGGGATCGCCGCGTTCGTGGAGTGGTTCCAGCACGCCGGCGAGGACCGGCCGACGCCCAGCATCGAGTTCTTCGGCACCGCGCCGCGCGAGCTGAAGCGCTCGATCTCGCTCCAGCAGACGGTCGACATCGTGCGCATCGTCGTGGAGGTCGTCGAGGCGCAGAGCGACGAGCTGGCCGCGCCCGGCGGCGAGGACCAGCTCCAGCAGGCCATGCTGCGCTACACCCGCGACGTCGCCTTCGCCGCCGCCCAGGTCTACGCCCGCGAGGCCGAGGCGCGCGGCTCCTGGGACGCCCGGCTGGAGGCGCTGATCGTGGACGCGCTGGTGCGGGGCGAGGTCGACGACGGCCTCCACTCGTGGGCCGCCGCGCTCGGCTGGACCTCCTCCCCCGTGGTCGTCATCGCCGGGCACGCCCCCGACGACGACCCGCGCGCGGTGATCGACGGGCTGCGCGAGAAGGGCCGCCGCATCGGCATGGACCTGCTGGCCGGGGTGCAGGCCGACCGGCTGATCGTCATCGTGGGCGGCGCGGGCAGCGTCAACGACGCGGCCCGGCAGGTGGTGGCCCGCTTCGGGCCGGGCCCGATCGTCATCGGCCCGGAGGTGCCCGACCTGCACGCCGCCGCGCGCTCCGCGCGGGCCGCCCTGGCCGGGCTGAAGGCGTCCTCCGGCTGGCCCGACGCGCCCCGGCCCGTGCACGCCGACGACCTGCTCGCCGAGCGGGCGCTCGACGGCGACGAGGACGCCCGCGAGCAGCTCGTGGAGAACGTCTACCTGCCGCTGGCGGGCACGCCGCTGCTCGACACGCTGGCCACGTACCTGGAGCAGGGCACGTCGCTGGAGGCGACGGCGCGGCTGCTGTTCGTCCATCCCAACACGGTCCGCTACCGCCTGCGCAAGATCACGGAGCTGACCGGCTACCAGCCGACCGAGGGGCGCTCCGCGTTCACCCTCCAGGTCGGCCTCATCCTGGGGCGGCTCTCGGAGAGCGCCGCGATGTGGCGGGCGCTCACGTAGGTACGCGGTGACGCGGCCGTGACATGGCGGCCCTAACGTAATCATCCCGAAACCCCCACTGTAGGAACCCTACAAAAGGTGTTGGACAAAGTTCGTACGGATCCTTAGCCGCGTGTCGAACCTCTACAGGGCAAGGTGGTTTTTGTGCTTGCAATCGTCGCTCCGGGCCAGGGCGCCCAGACCCCAGGTTTCCTGACACCGTGGCTTGAGCTGCCGGGTCTGGCCGACCGGCTCGCCGCGTGGTCCGAGGTCGTGGGCCTGGACCTCATCACCTACGGCACGACGGCCGGGGCCGACGAGATCCGCGACACCGCGGTCGCCCAGCCCCTGCTCGTGGCCGCCGCGCTGGCCTCCGCCGAGGCGCTCGGCGTCCGGCCCGACCTGGTGGCCGGGCACAGCGTCGGCGAGTTCGCCGCCGCCGCCCTCGCCGGGACGCTCACCGCCGAGCAGGCCCTCGCGCTGGTCCGCGAGCGCGCCCAGGCCATGGCCAAGGCCGCGGCCGTCACCGAGACCGGCATGACCGCCGTGCTCGGCGGCGACGAGGCCGAGGTGCTGGCCGCCATCGAGCGGCACGGCCTGACCCCCGCCAACATCAACGGCGCCGGCCAGATCGTCGCCGGCGGCACGCTGGAGCAGCTCGCCGCCTTCCAGGACGACGCGCCCGAGCGCGCCCGGCTGCGCCCGCTCGCCGTCGCGGGCGCCTTCCACACCGTCCACATGGCTCCGGCCGTCGCCACCCTGCGCGACGCCGCGCTCGGCGTGACGCCCGCCGACCCGGCCGTCCGGCTGCTGTCCAACGCCGACGGCCAGGTCGTCACGAGCGGCGCCGACTTCCTCGACCGGCTGGTCAAGCAGGTCAGCAGCCCCGTCCGCTGGGACTCCTGCATGGCCACGATGGCCGAGCAGGGCGTCACCGCGATCATCGAGCTGCTGCCCGGCGGCACCCTGACCGGCCTGGCCAAGCGCGCGCTGCGGGGCGTGCCGACGGTCGCGCTGAAGACCCCCGACGACATCGACGCGGCCAAGGAGCTGACCAAGTGAGGATCCCCGACGTCGCGCCCGGCGCGAAGATCCTGGCCTTCGGCCACTACCAGCCGGCCACCATCGTCACCAACGACGACCTGGCCAAGGTCATGGACACCAACGACGAGTGGATCCAGTCGCGGGTCGGCATCCGGGAGCGCCGCATCGCCGCCGAGGGCGAGTCGGTCGAGGACATGGCCGTCCAGGCCGGCGGCAAGGCGCTGGCCGCCAGCGGCCTGTCGGCGAGCGACGTCGACCTGGTGATCGTCGCCACCTGCACGCTGGAGACGCAGATCCCCAACGCCGCCGCCGTGGTCGCCCACCGGCTCGGCATCGACTCGCCCGGCGCGTTCGACGTCAACGCCGCCTGCGCCGGCTTCTGCTACGCGCTGGCCACCGCCAGCGCCGCCGTCCGCGGCGGCTCGGCGCGCAACGTGCTGGTCATCGGCTCCGAGAAGCTGTCGCAGTGGGTGGACCCGACCGACCGGTCCACCGCCGTGATCTTCGCCGACGGCGCGGGCGCCGCGGTGGTGGCCCCGTCCGACACGCCCGGCATCGGGCCGGTCGTGTGGGGCAGCTCCGGCGACAAGTCCGACGCGATCATCATCCCCGACCGCAACGACAGCCTCCACCAGGAGGGCCAGGCGGTGTTCCGCTGGGCCACCACCGCGCTGCACCCGGTGGCCAGGCAGGCGTGCGAGCGCGCCGGCGTCGACCCGTCGGAGCTGGCCGCGTTCGTGCCGCACCAGGCCAACCTGCGCATCATCGAGGCGATCGCGCGCAAGCTCGGCGCCGACAAGGCCGTGGTCGCGCGGGACATCGTCACCGCCGGCAACACCTCGGCGGCGTCCATCCCGCTGGCGCTCTCGCGCATGATCGAGCGCGGCGAGGTCCGCTCCGGCGACCTCGCGCTCGTTCTGGGCTTCGGCGCCGGCCTCACCTATGCGGGCCAAGTGATCGAGGTTCCGTAGGATCCGGTACGGCTCCCGCCGTACCGGACACAGCTTGTACGGCGTGAGCCGTACAGATCCAGATAGAACCCAAAGGAGAACGACGACATGGCTGCCACCGAGCAGGAGATCCTCGAGGGCCTCGGCAAGATCATCAACGAGATCACCGGCATCCCGGCCTCCGAGGTGACTCCCGAGAAGAGCTTCGTGGACGACCTCGACATCGACTCCCTGTCCATGGTCGAGATCGCCGTGGCCGCCCAGGACGAGTTCGGCGTCGAGATTCCCGACGACCAGCTCAAGAACCTGAAGACGGTCAAGGACGTCCTCACCTTCATCCAGAACTGACGATCGTCGCGGTCTCCGGGCCGCCGATCGCCTGAACCTTCACCCTACTGATCGACAAGGAGCGCGAAACGTGAGTGCGAACCGGGTACGTGTCGTCGTCACCGGGCTCGGCGCGACGACGCCCGTCGGTGGAGACGTCACCTCGACCTGGTCGGCGCTCCTCGCCGGTCAGTCGGGCGTCAAGACCATCACCGAGGACTGGGTCGACACCGTCCCCGTGAAGTTCGCGGGGACGGCCGCCGTCGACCCGGCCGAGGTGCTGCCCCGGCCCGAGGCCCGCCGCCTCGACCGCAGCGAGCAGTTCGCCCTCGTGGCGGCGCGCGAGGCGTGGCAGGACGCGGGCGCCCCCGACGTCGCGCGTGAGCGGCTCGGCGTCGTGGTGTCCAGCGGCATCGGCGGCATCAACACGACGCTGTCGGCCTACGACACCTACAAGGAGCGCGGCTGGAACCGGCTCTCGCCGTTCACCGTGCCCATGCTCATGCCGAACGGCCCGGCCGCCTGGGTCGGCCTCGACCTCGGCGCCCAGGCCGGCGTGCACGCCACCGTGTCCGCCTGCGCCTCCGGAGCCGAGGCCATCGGCTACGCCATGGACATGATCAGGTCCGGGCGCGCCGACGTCGTCGTGGCCGGCGGCACCGAGGCGGCGATCCACGGCCTCAACGTGGCGGCCTTCGCCGCCGCGCGGGCCATGTCCACCCGCAACGACGACCCGGCCGGCGCGTCGCGGCCCTGGGACCGTGAGCGTGACGGCTTCGTGCTCGGCGAGGGCGCCGGCATCATCGTGCTGGAGTCCGAGGAGCACGCCCGGGCGCGGGGCGCGCGGATCTACGCCTACGCCGCGGGCGTCGGCTACTCCGCCGACTCCCACCACATCACCCAGCCGGAGCCGGAGGGCCGGGGCGTCATCATGGCGATGACGCAGGCGCTCAACGACGCCGACATCGCCGGCCTGGACGTCAAGCACGTCAACGCCCACGCCACCTCGACCCCCGCGGGCGACGTCGTCGAGGTGCAGGCGGTCGCCAAGGCCATCGGCACCCACCCGCTGGTCACCTCGACCAAGTCCATGACCGGCCACCTGCTGGGCGGCGCGGGCGGCATCGAGTCCGTCTTCACGATCAAGGCGCTGCAGGAGCGGATCGTCCCCGCGACGATCAACCTCTCCGACCCCGACGACGGGATCGAGGTGGAGATCGTCCACGGCGCCAACCGCGAGCTGCCCGCCGGCGACATCGCCGCGGTCAACAACTCGTTCGGGTTCGGCGGGCACAACGCCACCGTCGTCTTCAAGGGGGCTTAATGACCGTGCTCGACAACAGGGTGGTGACCAGCGGCTCCGATCAGGAGCCCGCTGATCCCCGCGACCCGGCCGTCCGCCTGGCCGCGCTGCTCGACGAGGGCTCGCTGCGGCTGATCACTCCCGAGGACAAGAGCGGCGTGCTCGCCGCGACGGGCCGCGTGGAGGGGGTCCCTGTCGTCGCGTTCTGCAGTGACGCTCGCTTCCAGGGCGGCGCGATGGGCGGCGAGGGCTGCGAGCACATCGTGCACGCCTACGACGTGGCCGTCCGAGAGCGGGTGCCGGTCATCGGGATCTGGCACTCCGGCGGTGCGCGACTCGCCGAAGGCGTCGAGTCGCTGCACGCCGTCGGCCGGGTCTTCGCCGCCATGACCAAGGCGTCCGGCGTCGTCCCGCAGATCTCCGTGGTCGTCGGCCCGGCCGCGGGCGGCGCCGCCTACGGCCCGGCGCTGACCGACCTGGTCATCCTGGCCGACTCCGGCCGCATCTTCGTCACCGGCCCCGACGTGGTGCGCAGCGTCACCGGCGAGGACGTCGACAGCGCCGCGCTGGGCGGCCCCGAGCCCCACAGCAAGCGCAGCGGCGTCGTCCACGTCGTCACCAAGACCGAGACCGACGCGCTGCTCAAGGCGCGCCAGCTCGCCGTCCTGCTCGGCCACCAGGGCCGGGTGCGCACCTCCGCGGTGGACGAGGTCGACTTCTCCAGCCTGCTGCCCGACTCGGCGCGCCGCGCCTACGACGTCAAGCCGCTGGTCAACGGCCTGCTCGACGAGCCCGGCGTGGAGCTGCACCCCAAGTGGGCGCCCAACATCGTCACCACCCTCGGCCGGCTCGGCGGCCGCACCGTCGGTGTGATCGCCAACAACCCGATGCGGCTCGGCGGCTGCCTCGACGCGACCTCCGCGGAGAAGGCCGCCCGGTTCGTGCGCATGTGCGATGCCTTCGGGGTACCGCTGGTCGTCCTCGTGGACGTCCCCGGCTACCTGCCCGGCGTCGGCCAGGAGCACGACGGCGTGGTCCGCCGCGGCGCCAAGCTGCTGCACGCCTTCGCCGAGGCGTCCGTGCCGCGCGTCACGCTGGTCACCCGCAAGGCGTACGGCGGAGCGTACATCGCCATGAACTCCCGCGCGCTCGGCGCCACCAAGGTGTTCGCCTGGCCGACGACCGAGGTCGCGGTCATGGGCGCGGTGGCGGCGGTGCGCATCCTCAAGCGGCGCGAGCTGGCGGCGGCGCCCGACGAGGAGCGGGCGGAGCTGGAGCAGCGCCTGGCCGAGGAGCACGAGAAGCTGGCCGGCGGCCTGGCCCGCGCGCAGGAGCTCGGCGTGATCGACGAGGTCATCGAGCCCAAGGAGACGCGCGGCGCGATCGCCAAGGTGCTCGCCCAGGCCACCCCGGCCCGCGGCGCGCACGGCAACATCCCCCTGTAACCAGGGAGACCGCACTCCGGACAACCCCGATGGGCCCCGCACCTTGCCAGGTGCGGGGCCCATCGGCGTTCGACCAGGCGACGCCTCGCGAAGAGGAGAGCAGGGTCAGACGGCGGCGTGCAGCCAGCGGACGGGGGCGCCGTCGCCGGCGTAGCGGAACGGCTCCAGCTCCTCGTCCCACGGCCGGCCGAGCAGCTTGTCCAGCTCGTCCTCCAGGACGCACCGGCCCTGCGCGGCCATCATCATCACCGTGCGCAGGCGGTCCTCAGGGATCATGATGTCGCCCGCCGCTCCGATCACCGCGCTGAAGGCGCCGAGCGTCGGCGTGTAGGCGTGGCGGGACCCGTCGACGCCCGGCGAGGCGTCCTCGGTGATCTCGAACCTGATGCGCTGCCAGCCCATGAGCGAGGACGTGATGGCGGCCGCGATGCCGGGGCGGCCCTCCCACTCCGCCTGCGCCCGCACGACGTTGGGCGCGGCTGGTTGCGGCGTCCACGTCAGGTCCACGGGCACGCCAAGGACACCCGCGACCGCCCATTCGATATGAGGGCACAGCGCGGGCTGAGCCGAGTGGACGTAGAGCACGCCACGAGCAGACACCGGACCTCCCGTTTCGGTACGAGGTGCGCCTTCCCCAACGGCCTCGTCCTGGGATGATCACAAGTGACTAGGGAGAGACTACCGTCGGTCGCAATCCGGCACCAGAGGGGGCCCATACCAAGTTGTTGCGGCTGTGGCACGTGACAGGGGGCCACCTCGGGGATAGGTACCGGCACATGGACATCGAATATGCCGGCGAGGCGCTCATCCGCCCAGGTCAGGTGCTCACCGACCGCAGCGCCCTGTCCGCGGTGGCGCGCTGGACCCAGGCGGTCTCCGAGGGCGACGGCGTCTGCGTGATCCATCTGTCGCGCGGGGTCGACGTGTGCGAGATCGCCGGCGATCTCCGCGACCGCGGCTTCCGGGCCTCCCCCAACCACGTGGTCGCCGGCCAGCCGCTGTTCTTCGGCGGCCCGGCGTCCCGGCCGTTCCCGGTGCGCCAGGCGCCAAGCCGGCCCTCCAGGGGCCGCTCGGACGTGCTCGTCGGCCTGCTCGACACGGGCGTCGCCAAGCATCCGTGGTGGGAGTCCAGCGAGTGGTACGGCGAGCTGGGCCGCGACGACGGCGACGCCGCCGAGGGCACGCAGGCCGGCCATGGCACGTTCCTGGCCGGGCTCATCCTGCGCCGCGCGCCGGGCGTGTCGCTGTGCGCGCGGCGGGTCCTCGACGGCGACGGCGTCGGCGACGAGGCGACGGTGATCCGGGCGCTGAACCGCATGCGGGAACGGGCGCCCCAGGTGATCAACCTGTCCTTCGGCTGCTACACCTTCGACGACCGCCCGCCGCCCCTGCTGGCCGACGCGCTCAAGGGGCTGCCCGACACGGTGAAGGTGGCCTGCGCGGGCAACACGGCCGACGACCGGCCGTTCTGGCCGGCCGCGCTGCAGGGGGTGATCGCGGTGGGCGCGGTGGACGCCGCCGAGCAGCGGCCGGCGCCGTTCACCGCCCACGGCACCTGGGTCGACGCGTGCGCCCGCGGCGAGTGGCTGACCAGCAGTTATCTGGAGACAGGAGAGTTCGGGGGGTACGCGGCGTGGAGCGGGACGTCGTTCGCCGCCGCCCTGGTGGCGGGCGCGATCGCCGACGCCGCGCGGGACCTCCCGGCGCAGGACGCGGCCCGGCGCGTGCTCGATCCGGCGAGGGCCAGGCAAATCCCTGATCTGGGGTCTCTCGTCCCGTCGAGTCTGTAGAGTTTACGCTCAGTCCTCGGCCAGTTACGAGGAGGCAGCCTCGTAGACCGGGCGAAGGAGGCCGCGTGCACGAGCCACGAGACTCAGGCGAGTTGCTCATGGCGGCGGCCGACGACGACCAGAGGGCCTGGGACATGCTCGAGTCCAGGTACGGACCCAGGATGTGGGCGACCGCCCGCGCCTGTGGCTTGAGCGAGGCAGATGCGGCGGACGCAGTACAGGGAGCGTGGCTGCGCCTGTTGGAGCATCTGCACACGATCAGGGACCCATCGGGCATCGGCGCGTGGCTGGCGACGACCACGCGTCGTGAGGCGATGCTGATTCTCAGGAAGGGGCGTCCCGGCGTTCCCTTGCCTGAGGTCGTACCCGGCGACCCTGATCCGGCGGCGGCCGTCCTGGAGGCCGACAACAGCCGCCGGCTCTGGAATGCGGTCTCTGGCCTGCACGAACCATGCCGTACCCTCCTCCGCCTGGTGGCCAGCGACTGTGGCAACCGGCAGGTGGCGGGGCGGCTGGGCGTGCCCCTGGGCAGCGTGGGTCCCACCAGATCGCGGTGCCTGGAGAGATTGCGCACTCTGATCCACCAACAGGAGACGGTGCAATGATCAACGAAGAGTATTTCCTGGCGGCGCTTCGTCTTGCCGCCGGGCACGACCCGCTCCCAGAACATGTCTCCGCTGCCGCTCGGGACGCCTACGGGCTCCGGGTCCCGCAAGCGGTGACAGCCGTGCCTGCGGAGTGCCCCGCCTCACGCGAGGTGCGAAGCTCGGACGGCTGCAAGATGGTCCGCTTCGTGGCCGCCGGACTGACCTTCGACCTGGAGGTGACCGTGGGTGACGGGCTCATCGACGTGGCGGGACAGATCGTCCCGCACCCTGGAGAGGGCAGCCACGTCGACGTCCGCACTCCTCATCTGACGCTGACCCGACGCCTGGCCCGCACCGGCCACTTCGCTGCCACGGGCCTGCCTCCGGGCTGGCTCAGCGTGGTCTGCCACCGTCCCGGCCAACCACCCGTCCAGACCAGGTGGGTGCGCATCCGGCCGTGACGACCGGCGGTGCTGTGACGCATGGCCTGGTGGAGGCGGCCGAGGCGGCGGTGCTGCGCTCGGTCGTCGATCCGGCTCAGGCCATGCGCGCGGCTCAGTCCGTCCTGACGGCCGCCGACGCCCGGGGAATGGCGGAGGCGGCCGTCGTGGCGCTCAGGGCGATGGGGCTGGCCGCGCGTGAGCTCGGCGACCTCCCGGCCGCCGAGCGCCACCTGCGGCGCGCCGTCGCCACCTCCGGCGCACCGCCCGAGCGGCTGGCCCAGGCGCGGCTGTCCCTGGTCACCGTACGCACCGAACGCGGGCATCCCGTGCAGGCGCTGCGCATCGCGGCCCTGGCCTGGCCCGCGCTGTCGTCCCTCGACCGAGCCAAGCTCGACACCCAGCGCGCCGTGGCGCTGGCCCACCTCGGCCGCTACCGGGGAGCCGTGGCCGCGTGCGACCGCGCCGTCGAGGTCCTGGCCGCGGCGCCGGGCGGCGGCGACGACCACCGGTTCCTGGCGGGCGGGCTGCTCAACCGAGGGCTGGTGCGCGCCTTCCTCGGCGAGTGGGACGCGGCCATGGGCGACGTCACCGCCTGCCTGGAGCTGGCCCGGCACGCCGGGCTCGACCACCTCGCCCGCCTGGCCGCCGCCAACCTGCCCTTCCTGGCCGTACGGCGGGGCGACGTCGCGGGGGCGTTCGGGCACTACCGGGAGGCCGAGGAGGCGCTGTTCGGCTTCGCCGAGCGGCTGGCGACGATGCGGGCGGACTTCGCGGGCGCCCTGCTGGCGGCCCAGCAGCCCGGCGAGGCGCGCGAACTGCTCAGCCGGGCCGTACCCGATCTGGAGGCGTCGGGGGCGCACGTGGCGCTGGCCGACGCGCGGCTGAAGCTGGCCCGGGCGGAGCTGCTGACGGGCGACCCGCGGCGGGCGCTGGCGCTCGCCGTCCGGGCGGGGCGGGAGCTGGAGGCGCAGGGGCGCGCCTCGTGGCTGCCGCTCGCCCGCGAGGTCGTGCTGCGCGCCCGGCTCGCCCTGGACGGGCCAGCGCCCGGGCTGCTGGCGGAGCTGGTGGCGTGCGCCGGGGAGCTGGAACGCGACCCCGCGCACCAGGCGGGGGGCGCGGCGCTGCGGCTGGAGGCGGCCGAGGCCGCCCTCGCGCTGGGCGACCGGTCCACGGCCCTGGGGCAGCTCGCCGAGCTGACGAACGCCCCTCCGGACGTTCCCGCCCCGGCCCCGGCCGCGGGGGTGATCCCGGAGGGTCGCGGGACGGCTCGCAGGGTGGCGGCGCTGCCTCCGGCGTTGCAGGAGCTCATCGGTGGCGAGCCCGGTCCTCCTCCGGAGCGGCGGGTGCCGGGGCTGGTGCGGCAGCACGCCCTGGCGCTGGAGGCCGAGCTGCGGGGCGACACGGACGCCGCGTTGCGCGCGGCCGGCGAGGGGCTGGCCGAGGCCCGCAGCCAGGCGGGCGCGTTCGAGGACCCGGGGCTGCGGGCGCACATGGCGCGGGCGGGCGAGCGGCTGGCCGGGCTGGGGCTGCGGCTGGCGGCACGGGACCGGGACGCGGCCGAGGTGTTCGCCTGGGCCGAGCGCTGGCGCGCCGTGGCGGCGCCGGAGGCGTACGTACCGGACCTGCGCGAGGTGCGGGCCGCCCTGGCGGAGGCCGCACCTGGTGGACGCGGCGCGGGCACGGAGGGCAGAGCCGTGCTCAGCGGAAGCGACGCGGGTGCCGAGGAGTCCCGCGGGGCCGTGCTTCTTGAGTTCGTGGTGGAGGGGGCGTCGCTGCTCGTCGTGGTGGTGACGCAGGAGCGCGCGCTGGTGCGGCGGCTGGGGCGGCTGGAGGAGGTCGCCGAGGCGGTCGTGCGCCTGCGCTACGCCCTGCGCCGCCACACGCTGGGCGACGGCCCGGCGGTGGACGAGCGGACCGCCCTCGCCCCGGGCGGGCCGGTGCCGGAGGCGGCGGGCGAGGTCGAGCGGCTGCTGCTGAGGCCGGTCGAGCGCGAGATCGCCGAGCGGCCGCTGGTGGTGGTGCCCGCCGGGGTGCTGCACACCGTGCCGTGGGCCGCGCTGCCGTGCCTGCGCGGGCGTCCCGTGAGCGTGGCCGCGAGCGCGGCGGCCTGGCTGGCGGCCGGACGGCGCGCGCCCGTCCCGGACGGCGCTCCGGTGGTGGCCGCCGCCGCGGGGCCCGGGCTGGCGCACGCCCGTACCGAGGTGGACCGCGTGCTGGCCGGCCATCCGCGCGGGCGTGAGGTTCCCGCGCGCACCGGGCCGGTGATGGAGGCGCTGGCCGCCGCCGACGTGCTGCACCTGGCGGCGCACGGCGTGTTCCACGCGCGCAGCCCGCTGCTGTCGTCCATCACGCTGGACGACGGGCCGCTCATGGCGTACGACCTGCTGCGGCTGCCGCGCTCGCCGGGGCTCGTCGTGCTGTCGGCGTGCGACGCGGGGATGGCGCGCGTCCCCGCCGAGGGCGCGCTGTTGGGGCTGGCCGGGGCGTTCCTGGCCAGGGGGACGGCCTGCGTCGTCGCCGGGATGGTGCCGGTGCGCGACGACGACGCGCGGGCCGTGATGACGCTCTTCCACGAACTGCTGGCCCATGGCGAGCCGCCCGCGTCCGCGCTGGCGGCGGCCTCGGCCAAGACGGAGGTGCCGGGCTTCATCTGCTTCGGCGCGGGCCACCGCCCCGTCACACCCCCCGCCTGACCCGAGCGGACGACGGGCCTCAGAGGCCGGCCAGACTCGCTCACCGTGCGCGTCGGGCCGACCGGGTCCTGGACCGGGTCAGCCGGTCGCGACCGGGCGGGTCGGGTCGGCCACCCAGTTCGACCACGAACCCACGTACAGCGCGGCCGGCAGACCCGCCAGCTCCATGGCCAGCACCTGGTGCGCGGCCGTCACCCCCGACCCGCAGTAGGCCCCGGCCCGCACCCCCTCGCGCACCCCGAGCCCGGTGAACCGCTCCCGCAGTTCCTCCGTCGGCAGGAAGCGGCCGTCCGGGCCGACGTTCTCGGCCGTCGGCGCCGACACCGCGCCCGGGACGTGCCCCGCCACGGGGTCGATCGGCTCGGTCTCGCCGCGGTAGCGCTCGGCGGACCTGGCGTCGAGCAGCACGCCGTCACCGGCCAGCGCCGCGGCCTCGTCGGCCGTGAGCATGGGCATGCCGCCGGGCTTGGCGGTGAAGTCGCCCGGCTCCACCTCGGGCACCTCGGTCACCGTCGGCAACCCCGCCGCCACCCACGCGGGCAGGCCGCCGTCGAGCACCCGGACGTCCTGGTGGCCGAAGTACCGCAGCGTCCACCAGGCGCGCGCCGCGATCGTCGAGCCGGCGTCGTCGTACACGACGACCGGCCTGGAGTTGCTCACGCCGAGCCGCCGCATCGCGGCCTCGAAGGGCGCGGCGTCGGGCAGCGGGTGCCGGCCGCCGGGGCCGGGCGGGGCGGCGAGGTCGGCGTCCACGTCGCAGTAGACGGCGCCCGGCAGGTGTCCCTCCCGGTACAGGCCGATCGCGGGCGGGCCGCCGATCCGCGAGCGGGCGTCGAGCACGGTCACGTCGTCGAGCGCGGCGAGTTCGGCGGGGGTGATCAGCGGGCTCATCTCGGCTCCTCATGGTCGGTCGTCCCGCTCGCGGGACCGGTCAACGGGTGCTCGCCTCCAGCAGCGGCACGTACTGTTCGGCGGCCGTCATCGAGCCGTGGTAGCCGGCGAAGGCCGCCTCGCGCGCGTGGGCGCGGGGCGCGACGAGGGCCAGGCCGGTGTACGGCACGGCCAGCACGTCGCCGATGCGCTTGACCCACTCGGCCCGTACGGCGGGCCCGAACCACCCGGCCTCGACCGCCTCCTCGCGCGACACCACCCACGCCTGGCCGGCCAGCCGCTCGCGCCAGGCGGTCAGCACGTCGGCGGCGGCCCCCTCCTCGGCGTACACGTGCCGGGCCCGCGCCTCGCCGCCCAGCAGGGCCACCCCGTGCCGCAGCGCCGGATCGCCCTCCACGTCGAGCTTCTCGCCGGCGTTGACCATGCCGTGGTCGGCGGTGACGTACAGGGCGCAGCCGTCCGGCAGCGCGCCGGCCAGCCGCTCGGCGAGCCGGTCGGCGGTCGCCAGCCGCCGCAGCCACTCCTCGCTTCCCCAGCCGGTCTCGTGGCCGGCGGCGTCGAGGTCGCCGTAGTAGACGGTCACGTACGCGGGCGGCTCGCGCAGGGCCTCACGGGCCCGTTCGACGCGCTCGTCCACGGTGGCGGCGGCGAGGTGGCGCACGCCCCGGTAGACGGCCTCGGTCAGGCCGGTGCCCGCGAACTCGCCCGGCGCCACGTACGCGGCCCTGACCCCCGCGTCGCGGGCCCGCTCGAACACGGTGGGGGCGGGCTGCCAGACCCGGGGGTCCATGGCCGCCCCGTCGGGCAGTGACCAGCGCAGGGCGTTGAACAGCAGGCCGGTGTCCGGCACGGCCAGGCTGACGCCCATCATGCCGTGCTCGCCGGGGGTCAGGCCGGTGCCGAGGGAGCACAGGCTCGTGACGGTGGTGGCGGGGAACCCGGCGGTCAGCGGCGGCGCGCCGGTCACCGGCCGCATGCCCTGGGAGAGGAACGGCGCCGCGTCGGCGTGGGCGCGCAGCGCCTCCGCTCCGAGGCCGTCGATCAGCAGGACGCAGACGGCGCGGGCGGGCTCGACGCGGATCGGGCCGGGCTCGGCGGAGCTCAGGCCGTCGGGGCTGGGGCCCAGGGCGGCCAGCAGGGCTCGGGGCAGGTCCGCCAGCGACGACCCGCCGTACGCGGGGATCAGGGGGGCGGTGTCGGCCATCCTCCGAGCTTAGCGGCGTGGGTCCGCCGTTCCGAGGCGCGACCGGCCGCCCTGCGCGACGCGACCCGCCGACCCGTGCGGCGCGGCCGACCACCTGCCGGACGCCACCGGCCACCTGTGCGGCGCGACCGACCACCTGCGCGACGCGACCGGCCGACCGGTACGGCGTGACCGGCCGGCCCTCGGAGCCGTGGGTCAGGAGGCGGCGCGGGCCGTGGCCTCCGACAGGGCCTTGGCGAAGGCGAGCACGTGGGAGACCGCCTCGGGCCCGTCGGCGGCCTCGCTGACGCGCAGCGACAGGTCGTCGGCCGTGATGGCGCCGGTGTAGCCGTGGTCGGCCTCGCAGTTCTCGTCGCCGCAGGTGGCGGGCTCCAGGTCGACGTGGGCGATGGCGCCCCAGCCGATCGTGAGCGTCGCCTCGGTGGGCGGCACCCCGGGCGCGTAGGAGGCGGGGTCGGGGACGACCCGGGTGACCGCGACGGACTGGATGCGGCTCAGCCGCACGGCCTCGGTGGTGGTGGAGGCGTGCGAGGCGGAGACGCCCTCGACGGCCGGGTGCTCGTCGGTGTGGCACACCAGGAGCCGGGTGCCGGTCAGCACCAGGACGGTGACGTGCCTGCGCACCTCCATGGCCGGGTCGAACGTCGCCTCATGGTGGACCACGAAGGCTGTCACGGCCTCCTTGCCCAGCGCGGATTCGACCGCATCGGTGACGAGGTCGGGATAGTAGCCGCTGCGCTCGATCGCTTCGCGCAGGCCCGCGGCTGAGACTCGGGTTTCCCTCATGGGTCCATCCTGCCAGGACGGCGCGCCGCCCTCACCTGCCGTACATAACGCTCTATAACGTCTCAAGCCGTACGGACACGCCGAAGCGCCCCGCGAGCGGCGGCCGTCGAGAGGTCAGGAAAGGCGGCGCGGGCCTCCGTCGAGGCGCGGGCCCGGCGGCGTGCGGACCGTGGCGCGGGCGCCGAGCACGATGACGCCGGACTCCCCCACCAGCACCTGGTCGAGGTCCAGCCGGGCCACCTCCGGCAGGTCGCCGGCCAGCCGGCCGACGCGCACCAGGAGGTCCTCCAGGGCGCCGACCGCCACGGGCGGGTAGCCGTACTCGCCGAACAGCAGCGGCGCGGCCCGCACCGAGCGCACCAGCCCGGCGGCGTCCTCGCGGGTGAGCGGCGCGAGCCGGAACCCCTGGTCGAGCAGCAGCCGCGCCGTCACCTCGCCCAGCCCGAACGACACGATCGGCCCGAACGCCGGGTCCTCCACGACGCCCACCACCGTCGGCACCGCGGGCTGGGGCGCCATGCGCTGCACGGCCAGCTCCACGTCCTCGCCGAGACGGCCGGCGAACTCGGTGTACGCGTGCCGGACGCTGTCGGGGCTCTCCAGGCCGAGCCGCACGGTGCCGGCCCGGCGGGAGGCGTCGGGGTCGGCGACCTTGAGCACCACGGGCCAGCCCAGCCGCCCGGCGGCCTCGACCGCCTCGTCCGGCGAACGGACCACCTCGGCCGGCCACACGTCGAGGCCGTAGCAGGAGAGCAGCTCGGCGGCGTCCACCTCGGCCTCCCGCTCGGCGGCGTCCACCTCGGCCTCCACCGGCTCGGCGACGTCCGCGTCGGCCCCCACCGGCTCGGGGGCGAGGGCGCGGGTGACCAGGTCGCGGGCGCGGGCCGTGTCGACGTCCTCCAGCTCCGGCGGCGGCGCGGCGGGCCGGGAGCGCCAGGCGGCGTAGCGCACGACGTGGGCCAGGGCCCGCACGGCCTCCTCCGGCGCCGCGTACGACGGGATGGAGCCGCGCGACGGCGTGGCCCGCGCCGCCCCGGGCCCCCGCGCGGCGCCGGGCCCGGCCGACGGCGCGGCGCCCACCCGGAGCGCCGGATGCATCCCGAGATGCCCCTCGAACGTCGCCAGCACGGGCTTGCCGGACTCCTCCGCGACCCGCAGCAGCTCGGCCGCCACCTCCTCCCCGGCTCCCGGGAGCGGCGGCGTGTAGATCACGATGGCGGCGTCCACGTCGTCCGAGGCGAGCTGCCCGGCCAGCGCCGCGCCGTACTCGGCGGCCCCGGCCGAGGCGCCCAGGTTCGCGGGAGGCCGGGGCGACAGGCCGGCGGCCACGCAGGAGTCGGCGGCCAGCAGCCCGAGGGCGTCGGAGTTGGTGACCAGGCCGACCCGCGGCCCGGCGGGCAGCGGCTGGTAGGCGAGGAGCTGGCCCACGTCGAAGAGCTGGATGAGGTCGTCCACACGGATGAGGCCGGCCTGCTCGAACAGCGAGCTGACCGCCGAGTCGGGCAGCCGCAGCTCGCGCGCGGAGTGCCCGGCCGGGGTGCCGCCGCTCTTGACCACGACGACCGGCTTGCTGCGGGAGATGCGGCGCGCCAGCCGGGTGAACTTGCGCGGATTGCCCAGCGACTCCAGGTAGAGCAGGATCACCTCGGTGGCGGCGTCCTCCTCCCAGTACTGGAGCAGGTCGTTGCCCGACACGTCGGCCCGGTTGCCCGCCGACACGAACGACGAGATGCCCATGCCGCGCTGCGCCACCCGCTGGAGCAGCGCCGTGCCGAGCGCGCCCGACTGGCTGAAGAACCCCACCCGTCCCCGGCCGGGCACGGTCGCCGCGAGCGTGGCGTTGAGCCGCACGGCCGGGTCGGTGTTGGCGATGCCCAGGCAGTTCGGGCCGACCATGCGCAGGCCGTACGCGCGGGCGATGCGCGCCAGCTCGTCCTGGCGGGCCCGCCCCTCCTCGCCGGTCTCGCCGAACCCGGACGACACCACGACGAGCCCGTGCACGCCCTTCTCCGCGCACTCCTTGACCACGTCGGCCACGCTCTCGGCGGGCACGGCGACCACGGCGAGGTCCACGGTGTCGTCGATGGCCGACACGCTCGGGTAGGCCCGCACGCCCGCCACGGCCCGCACCTCGCGGTGGACCGGGTAGACGGGGCCGGTGAAGTCGGCGGCCAGCAGGTTGCGCAGCACGGCCTGGCCGACGCCGCCGGGCTCGCGCGAGGCGCCGATCACCGCCACCGAGCCGGGCGTGAGCAGCCGGGCGATCGAGCGCGCCTCGGCGCGGTGCTCGCGCGAGGCGGTCACCTCGGCCGAGGTCTCGGTCGGGGTGAGGTCCAGGGTCATGCGGACGACGCCGTCGGCGAAGCTGCTCTCGGCGGTGTAGCCGGCCTGGCGCAGCACGCCCATCATCTTCATGTTCGCGGGCAGCACGTCGGCGACGAAGCGCTCGATGCCGCGCTCGCGCGCGGTGGCGGCCAGGTGCTCCAGCAGCACCGAGGCGACGCCGCGCCCCTGGTGGGCGTCCTCGACCAGGAACGCCACCTCGGCCTCGGTGGGACTCATCCGGTCGTAGCGGATGACGGCCACCATCTCGGTGCCGATGGTGGCGATCAGCGCGACCCGGTCCACGTAGTCGACGGTCGTGAACCAGGCCACCTCCTTGTCCGACAGCCGCGGACGCGGCCCGAAGAAGCGGAAGTAGATCGACTCGGCGGACAGGCGGGAGTAGAAGGCGCGCAGCCGGTCGGCGTCGGCGGGGCGGATCGGGCGGACGTGGGCCGTGCCGCCGTCCGCGAGGACGACATCGGCCTCCCAGTGAGCGGGGTACTGAGCCTGAGCCTGCACAGTCCCGAGACTAATCCCCGCCCGGCCCCCGCACCGATCCCGCGTCCCACATCGCAAGACCTCAGGGCCTGTTGGCAACGCTTGTGCATCGACTGCGGACCGGTGTTCGAGGACCGCCCCACGGGCCGCCCGGAAGCTGTTAGTTTTGCGGTGGCGTTTTGCCGTGGCCGGCTCGTTCTGAAGGCAGCAAGGTGGTGACATCATGACGCGGGTCGTCGTGGTGGGCGATCTCATGACCGACGCGGTCGCGCGCGCCCGTTATGCGCTCGCCCGTGCGAGCGACACCCCGGCGATCGTGACCATGCACGGTGGCGGCTCCGGGGCCAACATCGCCTCGTGGCTCGCGGTCGAGAACGCGGACGTGGCCTTCATCGGCCGCCGCGGCGCCGACATCACCGGGCGCAACCGCGACATGGAGCTCATGGGCTACGGCGTCGACGCGCGGCTCGTCATGGACCCCGAACGGCCGACCGGCACCTGCGTGGTGCTCGTCACGCACAAGGGCGAGCGCACGATGCTGTCCGACCCCGGCGCCAACGCCGCGCTCTCGCCCGAGGACCTCCCGCGCGACCTGTTCAACGGCGGCGGCCACCTCCACCTGTCCGGCTACACGCTGATCAACGAGGGCTCCCGCGACGCCGGCTTCGCCGCGCTCGACATGGCCCGCCGCTCCGGCATGTCGATCTCGGTCGACTGCGCCTCGTCCGCGCCGCTGGAGCGCACGGGCGCCGAGCCGTTCCTGGAGTGGACGAGCGGCGCCAAGCTGCTGTTCGCGAACATCGACCAGGCCAAGGTGCTGACCGGCCGCGACGAGCCGGAGGCCGCGGCCAAGGTGCTGACGGCGTTCTTCCCGCAGGTCGTCATCAAGATGAACGCCGACGGGGCGCTGTGGTTCGGCAACGGCAGCGCCGACCCGGTCCACGCGCCGGCCGAGCCGGTCGAGCGCATCATCGACGGCACGGGCGCCGGCGACGCGTTCTGCGCCGGGTTCCTGCCGCCGTGGCTGGACAACAAGCCGCCGGCCGAGGCGCTGGCCGCGGGCTGCCGCCTCGCCGCCAAGGCGATCATGCATCTGGGGGCCCGCCCCCGGCTCTAGCCCGGGCCGCTCTCCGGCCCGGGCCGCCCTCCACCCTGGCCGCCCTCCAGCCCGGGCCGCTTCTGGCGCGGGCCGCTCCGGCCGGAGCGCCGCCGCACGCCCGCCTCGCCGACGACGAGCAGGCCGCACGCCCGCTTCGCCCTCCGGTCAGGACGTGGTGGCCAGGGCGAGGGGCAGGACGGCCGGGGCGCCCGCGTGGCGGACGAGGGCCGCGGCGAGCGTCATCGTCCAGCCCGTGTCGACCTGGTCGTCCACCAGCAGCACCGGGCCGCCGCACTGGGCCACCGCCGTGCCGAGGTCGCGGGGCATGGCCAGCGTCGAGCGGACCGCGCGTACGCGCTGGGCGCTGTTGAACTGGCGGCCCGGCGGACCCGAGCGGTAGCCCAGCTCGCCGAGGTAGGTCAGCCGCCCCACCTGGGCGAGCCGCTCGGCGAACCCGCGCACGAGCTGCGGCCGGCCGGCGGAGGGCAGGCTGACCACCGCGACCGGCCGCTCCCGCCAGTCCCACGCGGCCAGCACCTGGGTCACGGCGCGGAACATGTCGTCGGGCAGCGGTCCGTCGGGGCCGGCCAGCAGCTCGCGCAGGCGGTTGCCCCAGCCGATGTCGGTGAGGCGGCCGAGCGCCCGGCCCGGCTCGGCGCCGAGCTCCGGCTTGATCCGGCCGGACAGGTCGTCGAGGCCGGTGGGCCACTGGCGGCGCGCCTCGACCGTGACGCCCGGCCTGGCCAGCCGGGCGCGGGCGCTCTCGACGGCGGGCGCGGCAATCTCGGGCGAGCGGTGCCGGCCCGTGCAGTTGTCGCACCGGCCGCACGGCCGGGCGGCGTCGTCGTCGAGCTGGCGGCGGAGGTACTGCTCGCGGCACTCGGTCGTGGTGAGGTAGCCGAGCA
The DNA here is from genome assembly GCF_024172185.1 of Nonomuraea roseoviolacea subsp. carminata. Classification (GTDB taxonomy): domain Bacteria; phylum Actinomycetota; class Actinomycetes; order Streptosporangiales; family Streptosporangiaceae; genus Nonomuraea; species Nonomuraea roseoviolacea. Next base: position 6,282,410 of record NZ_JAMZEC010000001.1, on the reverse strand, counting down.
TGGCCTCCTGCTCGGCGCGGCGCTCGGCGGCGATGCGGGAGTAGCGCTCGGTGTCGTACGCCCACGGCTCGCCGGTGGCCTGCCAGCCGCCCTTGACCCGGCGCACGGCGCCGTCGACGTCGAGGACCTTGAGCATCATCTCCAGCCGGCTGCGGCCGAGGTCGACGGCGGTCTCCAGGGCGGGCGTGGACATGGTGCCGCGCTCCTCCAGCGCGGCCAGCGTGGCCCGCACGACCGGCTCGGGCGGGAAGGCGAGCGAGGTGAAGTAGGACCAGATGTCGCGGTCCTCGGCGCCGGGCAGCAGGATCACCTCGGCCCGCTCGACGCCGCGGCCGGCCCGGCCGACCTGCTGGTAGTAGGCGACGGGCGACTGCGGGGCGCCGACGTGCACGACGAAGCCGAGGTCGGGCTTGTCGAAGCCCATGCCGAGGGCGCTGGTGGCGACCAGGGCCTTGATCTTGTTGCCGAGCAGGGCCTCCTCGGCCTCCAGCCGCTCGGCCGGGTCGGTCTGGCCGGAGTAGGCGGCCACCTCGTGGCCCTGCTCGCGCAGGTGGTCGGCGATCTCGTGGGCGGCGGCCACGGTGAGGGTGTAGACGATGCCGGAGCCGGGCAGCTCGTGCAGCGTCTGCGTCAGCCAGGCCAGGCGCTGCTCGGCGCTCGGCAGGCGCACGACGCCCAGGTGGAGGCTCTCGCGCTCCAGCGGCCCGCGCAGCACCAGGGTGTCGTGGCCGAGCTGGTCGGCGACGTCGCGGGTGACGCGGGCGTTGGCCGTGGCGGTGGTGGCCAGGACCGGGACGCCGGGCGGCAGCTCCTCGAACAGCGTGGCGAGGCGGCGGTAGTCGGGCCGGAAGTCGTGGCCCCAGTCGGAGATGCAGTGGGCCTCGTCCACCACGACGAGGCCGGCGCTCTCGGCCAGCTCGGGCAGCACGTTGTCGCGGAAGTCGGGGTTGTTGAGCCGCTCGGGGCTGACCAGCAGCACGTCGATCAGGCCGTCGGCGACCTGGCCGTAGATCTCCTCCCACGCCTCGGGGTTGGCGGAGTTGATGGTGGCGGCCCTGATGCCGGCCCGCTCGGCGGCGGCGATCTGGTTGCGCATGAGGGCGAGCAGGGGCGAGACGATGACGGTCGGGCCCTCGCCGAGCTCGCGCAGCAGCGCGGTGGCCACGAAGTAGACGGCCGACTTGCCCCAGCCGGTGCGCTGGACGACGAGGACGCGCCGCCGGTCGAGGACGAGCGCCTCGATGGCGGCCCACTGGTCGTCGCGGAGCCTGGCGTGCTCGCCGGCCAGCGCGCGCAGCCGCTCCTCGGCCTCTTCGCGCAGCACCGCCGCGTCGGGGGCTTCAGTCATGTGCTCCTTGTTACCAGGTTTCCCCGACGTTTTCGCCCGCGCGCTCCCGGGGCCGTCCGAGACCGGCCGGGCATCGTCCGGAACCACCGCCCACGACCGGACGTTGAGCGAGCGTCACCTCACCCACCGTACTCGCGGAGGCTGGATGAGCATGCTCCCCCTGACGACAGCGTGGCGGCCCCGCGGGATGGGCGGCGGGTGGGGCCGCCTGGCCCGGGTCATCTGCGCGACGGTGATGATCGCCGCCGTCGCGGGATGCTCCGGAAGCGGGCTCAAGGCGTCGTACAAACCCGTTCTCCTGCCGGTGAAGCTCGAGGTCGACCGGTCGGGGGTGCAGATCACCGGGGAGCAGTCCCTGGTCACCCCGCTCGGGGTGTTCTCGATCGGGGCGGCGTACTCCCTCGACGATCCGGACGACGCCCTGACCGTCGTCATCCGCGACGCCGGCCCCAACCCCGACGATCCGCGGGTCGTGGGCTTCGACCGGATCTACCGCGTCAGGAGCGGCACGGGCGAGTTCACCGCCATCGTCAACGGGACCGCGACGATCCAGATCGCCGACCGCCGGGTGCTCATCGACGTCACCCGGGGCGACGTGCGGACCATCGAGTTCAGGAACGCGCAGGCGACCGTCCAGCAGGGCGCTCCGGGCGTGGCCGACCGCTGGCAGGCGTTCTGGGACGACTGCTTCTACTCGCCCATGGCCCTGTCGCGATGGGCCTACGACGACTCCACCATGGGCGACTACTACGGCCTGGGCTTCGTCTGGTTCCTGCTCCGGCTGCTGGCCGCCATCGTCCTCGGCGTGGTGGACCTGATCCTCGTGGTGGCCACCTTCCTGGCCGCCATCGCGTACACCTTCCTCGGGCAGACCGCCCGCAACATCGTCTACGGCGTCGAGGCCCTCGCGCTCGCCTTCCTCCTCCTGCTCGGGTGGGCGACCTCGGACGTCTAGGTCACTTGTCGGCGTGCTCCGGGAAGGCGTTGATGGTCACCCGGTGCATCCGCCGGCGTTCGGTGTAGTCGGCCACCGCGTAGTGCTGGGTGGGCCGGTTGTCCCAGAAGGCCAGCGTGCCGGGGCGCCAGCGCAGCCGCACCTGGTACTCGGGCGAGCGGACGTGGTCGATCAGCAGCGGCAGCAGGGCCTCGTTCTCGCGGTCGGTGAGGCCGACCAGGCGCGTGGTGGAGGAGCGGTTGACGAACAGCGCCTTGCGCCCCGTCTCGGGGTGGACGCGCACGACGGGCCGCTCGATCGGCGGCCACTTGGCCTGCACCTCCTTCAGGTCGAACGGGTGCCCCTTGGAGATGGCCTTCTTCATCGACATGGTGATGTCGTGCACGGCGGTCAGCTCGTCGCACAGCCGCTGGAGCGAGGGCGAGAGCGTCTCGTACGCCAGATAGGTGTTCGCCCAGAGCGTGTCGCCGCCGACGCTGGGGAGCTGCACGCAGCGCAGCAGCGAGCCCATGGGCGGGGTCGGCTCGAAGGTGTTGTCGCTGTGCCACTCGTCGCCGCCCTCGCCCTTGGGGTCGGTCTGGTCGAGCACGTGGATGGGGCTGGCGCCGTCCTTCTTGAACGCGGGGTGGTTGAGCGTGCCGAAGTTGAGCGCGAACTGCAGGTGCTGCTCGTCGTCGATGGGCTGGTCGCGGAAGAACAGCACCAGGTGCCGGAGCCAGCCCTCGCGGAGGGTCGCGACCTCTTCCTGGGACAACGGCTTGCGCAGGTCCACGCCGGTCACCTCGGCGCCGATGTGGCGGGTGACGGGATGAAACTCGATCATGACGCCTCCGGAGACGAGGGTTATCCCTTTCCGGAACGTAACGCCCAAGCAATTGCTTGGTCAAGTGCACGGCGACCTGGCCGTTCGACTCGAACACGTATGCTAAAAGTCGTCGTGGCGGTTGGTACGATGCGTGCGGACGGCTGGCTTCACTGATCCGGCGGCGGGAGGCGCCTGTGCCATCATCTCCAGGGGCGCACCACGCCCCCGCCCCCACCGCCGTACGGGCCGCCGGCCGTCGCACCGCGACCGGGCCGGCCCGCGTCGGCGCCGCACCCGCCGATCCGGCCCATCTCCACCGAGCCGACGGCTACGGTTACAGCACAAGGACAGGAGGATGCGCTTCCCCCTCGGCGCGACGGCCGAGGTAGCCGCGCAGCATCAAGATGGCCCGACGCACGACTGCACCCCCGCCTGAGGACTTCGAGGAGCGGATCGTCGACATCGACGTGTCCTCGGAGATGCGCACCAGCTTCCTCGAGTACGCCTACTCGGTCATCTACCAGCGGGCGCTGCCCGACGCCCGCGACGGCCTCAAGCCGGTGCAGCGGCGCATCCTCTACTCGATGAGCGAGATGGGCCTGCGCCCCGACCGCGGGCACGTCAAGTCCTCGCGCGTCGTCGGCGACGTCATGGGCAAGCTCCACCCCCACGGCGACACCGCGATCTACGACGCGGTGGTCCGGCTGGCGCAGCCGTTCTCCATGCGACTGCCCCTCGTCGACGGCCACGGCAACTTCGGCTCGCCCGACGACCTGCCGGCCGCCATGCGCTACACCGAGGCCCGCCTCGCGCCGGCCGCGATGCTCATGGTCGAGTCGCTCGACGAGGACACCGTCGACTTCAAGCCCAACTACGACGGCCAGGAGACCGAGCCCACGGTCATGCCGTCGGCGTTCCCCAACCTCCTGGTCAACGGCACCACCGGCATCGCCGTCGGCATGGCCACCAACATGGCGCCGCACAACCTCACCGAGGTCGTGGCCGCCGCCCGCCACCTGATCAAGAAGCCCGACGCGACGCTCGACGACCTCATGCGGTTCGTCCCGGGTCCCGACCTGCCGACGGGCGGCACGATCATCGGCCTGCAGGGCATCCGCGACGCCTACGAGAGCGGGCGCGGCACGTTCCGCATGCGCGCCAAGTGCGTGGTCGAGCAGATCACCCCGCGCCGCAAGGGCATCGTCGTCACCGAGCTGCCCTACAACGTCGGCCCGGAGCGCGTCGTCGCCAAGATCAAGGAGCTGGTCAACGCCAAGAAGCTCCAGGGCATCGCCGACCTCAAGGACCTCACCGACCGGCACAAGGGCCTGCGTCTCGTCATCGAGATCAAGAACGGGTTCATCCCCGAGGCGGTGCTGGAGGAGCTCTACCGGCTCACGCCGATGGAGGAGACGTTCGGCATCAACAACGTCGCCCTGGTCGACGGCGAGCCGCGCACCCTCGGCCTGCGCGAGCTGCTGAGCGTCTACGTCGACCACCGCCTGGAGGTCGTGCGCCGCCGCTCCGAGTTCCGCCGCCGCAAGCGCGAGGAGCGCCTGCATCTGGTCGACGGCCTCATCGTCGCGCTGCTCAACATCGACGAGGTCATCCAGGTCATCCGCTCCTCCGACGACTCCGCGCAGGCGCGCACGCGCCTGATGGAGGTCTTCGACCTCACCGACATCCAGGCCGCGTACATCCTCGACACGCCGCTGCGCCGGCTGACCCGCTACGACAAGCTGGAGCTCGACAGCGAGAAGGAGCGGCTGACCGACGAGATCGCCGAGCTGACCGGCATCCTGTCGTCCGACGCGCGGCTGCGCCAGGTCGTCTCGGCGGAGCTGGCCGAGGTGGCCAAGAAGTACGGCACGCCGCGCCGCACCGTGCTGCTGGAGTCGTCGGGCACGCCCCGCACGGCCACGGTGGAGCTCCAGGTGGCCGACGAGCCGTGCCTGGCGCTGCTGTCGTCCACGGGGCTGCTGGCCCGCACCACCGACGCCTCCCCCCTGTCGGGCGAGGGCGACCGGTCCTCGCACGACGTCCTCGTCTCGGCCGTGCGCACGTCGGCGCGCGGCGAGATCGGGATCGTGACGTCCCTGGGCCGGCTCATCCGGGTTCAGGTGGTCGACCTGCCCATCCTGCCGCCCACGGCCTCGCCGCCGTCGCTGTCCGGCGGCCATCCGGTGTCGGAGTTCGTGACGCTGGAGACCGGCGAGACCGTGGTGGGGCTCGGCGCCCTCGACCCCGACGGCCCCGGGCTGGCGCTCGGCACGGCGCAGGGCGTCGTCAAGCGGGTGGTGCCCGACTACCCGGCCAACCGCGACGACTTCGAGGTGATCACCCTGAAGGACGGCGACACCGTCGTCGGCGCGGCCGAGCTCGAATCGGAGGAGCACGACCTGGTGTTCATCACCTCCGACGCGCAGCTCCTGCGCTACCAGGCGTCGCAGGTACGCCCGCAGGGGCGGCCCGCGGGCGGCATGACCGGCATCCGCCTCGACGGCTCGGCCCGGGTGATCTTCTTCGGCGTGGTCGACCCGGCGCGCGAGTCCCGCGTCGTGACCGTGGCCGGGTCGTCCACCGCCCTGCCCGGCACGCAGGTGGGCGGCGGCAAGGTGTCCGACTACGCCGAGTTCCCGCCCAAGGGCCGGGCCACGGGCGGCGTGCGGGCGCAGCGGTTCCTGAAAGGCGAGGACGTGCTGCTGCTGGCCTGGGCCGGCCCGGCGCCCGCCAAGGCGGTGTCCTCCACGGGCAAGCCGGTGCCGCTGCCGGAGGAGCTCGGCCGCCGCGACGGCTCGGGCGACCGCCTCACCCACACGATCGGCGCGGTCGGCGGCGCGCTGGGCGCGGGCGGCCCGGTGACGGCCGCCTCGGCCGCCGCGGTGGCCCCGGACGGGTCGATCCCGCTGGAAGGCACGGTGGCCATGGACTCCTCGGAGGTGGCCGACACGCCTCCGTCGGCGAACGGCTCCGGCCCAGGGCACTAGCTCGGGATGTCATCGGCGCGGTGGGCCGGGGCAGGAAGGGTGTTTCCCGCCCCGGCCCGGAAGCGTTTCTCCCGCCCCGGCCCGGAAGCGTGTTTCCCATCCCGGCCCGGAAGCGTTTCTCCCGCCCCGGCCGGGGAGCGTGTTTCCCGCCCCAGCCGGGGAGCGTGTTTCCCGCCCCGGCCGGGGAGCGTGTTTCCCGCCACGCGGAGGCCGCCGCCTCCTGGGCCCGGGCGGTCAGTGGCCGTGCGGGCCCCGGCGGCCGTACGTGAGGCTCGGGCGCGGGAGGGATGCGGGCGCTTTTGATGCGTTCGAGGGACACGCGGCTCGGGAGCCTCTCGCGGCGCGCGTCGAGACAGCGCCGTGCGTGCGGCGGCGCGTGCGTGCGCACGAGGGCGTGCGTGCGGCGGCGCGTGCGTGCGCACCTGTGCGCGCCGCCGGAGGGCGCGCGCATGGGCCGCAGCGGGGGGTTGACCAGGTGGCGTGAACCTTTTTCGGAGCACGTGTTGCGAAATGTGCGCTGTGCCCGATCTCTCTCGTGAGAGAGCGCTCTCTCCCGAGGGAGGTATCGTGTTCCGAGCCAGATCCCCGTTATGGGCGGCCCTCGCCCTCATGGCCGCCATGGCCGTGGCCGCCCCCAGCCCGCCCGCCGTGGCGACCACCGCCGCGCAGCCGGGCGAGCCCGTCACCCTCACCGACTTCGAGACCGGCGGGCTGCCTCCGGGCGTCGGCGCCTGGGGCAACGACGGCCCGTCCACTCCGGCCCTGACCGTCGAACCCGCCCCCGACCGCCCCGGCGCGCCCGCCGGCAACCACGCGCTCCAGGCCGTCTACGCCGTCAGCCAGTGGGGCGGCTGGACCCACGACCTGACCGCCACCCAGGACTGGTCCGGCTACGAGGGCTTCTCCTTCTGGGTCAAGGGCACCGGGTCCGGGCAGCGGATCTTCTTCGAGATCAAGGACGGCGGCGCCGGCGCGGGCTCCTCCGAGCTGTTCGAGTCCTCGTTCACCGACGACACGGCCGGCTGGCGGCAGGTGCGCACGCCGTTCGCGGACTTCGTGCGCCGCGCCGACTACCAGCCCGGCGGCGCGCCGACGGACGGCGACCTGGACCTGGTCGCCATGTGGGGCTACTCCATGCGCCTGCCCGCCGCCGCCTCCGGCACGCTGCTGTGGGACGACGTCCAGGTGTACGGCACGGCTCCCCCACGCCCGGTACGGCTGGCGACGGACCGCCCGGTGTACCCGGTCGCCGAGAAGGGCTCGGCGGAGGTGCGCGTCTCCATCAGCACCGCCACCGGCGCCCCGCTCCCCGCCGACCTCAAGGTGGACTACCGCACGGGCGCCGGCACCGCCACGCCCGGCGAGGACTACACCCCGGCCGAGGGCACGCTGACCTTCCCGGCGGGCACCGCCTCCGGCGCGGCGAAGTCGTTCACCGTCAGGACGCTGGCCGACCGGGCGCCGGAGGTCGCCGAGACCATCCCGATCACGCTGTCCGGCGACGGCGTGCGGCCGCCCGCCGAGCCGCCGGTCGTCGTGATCGACGCGCACGGCCTGCCGTACCTCGACGCCCGCAAGCCCGTCCGGCAACGCGTCGCCGACCTGCTCGGCCGCATGACGCTGGAGGAGAAGGTCGGCCAGATGACGCAGGCCGAGCGGCAGGCGCTGGCCGCGCCGGGCGACATCGCCACCCGCCTGCTCGGCTCGCTGCTGTCGGGCGGCGGCTCCACCCCGACGCCCAACACGCCGAAGGCGTGGGCCGACATGGTGGACGCCTTCCAGCTCCAGGCGCGGCGCACCCGCCTGCAGATCCCGCTCGTCTACGGCGTGGACGCCGTCCACGGCCACAACAACGTGGCCGGGGCGACGATCTTCCCGCACAACGCCGGCCTCGGCGCCACCCGCGACCCCGATCTCGTCGAGAAGGCAGGCGCGGTCACCGCCCGCGAGGTCAGGGCGACGGGCGTCCCGTGGGACTTCGCGCCGTGCCTGTGCGTGTCGCGCGACGACCGCTGGGGCCGGGCCTACGAGTCGTTCAGCGAGGACCCCTCCCTGGTCTCCCGGATGACCACGATCATCGACGGGCTGCAGCGGAACGGCGTCCTGGCCACGGCCAAGCACTACGTCGGCGACGGCGGCACCGTCTACGGCTCCTCCACCTCCGGCGACTACACGATCGACCAGGGCGTCACCCGGGTGAGCCGGCAGGAGCTGGAGGCCGTCCACCTGGCGCCGTTCGCGGAGGCGGTCCGGCGGGGCGTGGGCGCGGTCATGCCGTCGTTCTCCAGCGTGGACCTCGGCCAGGGGCCGACCAAGATGCACGCCCACCGCGAGCTGATCACGGACGTGCTCAAGGGACGGCTCGGCTTCAAGGGGTTCGTGGTCAGCGACTGGCAGGCGATCGACCAGATCCCCGGCGACTACCCGAGCGACGTGCGGACCTCGATCAACGCCGGCCTGGACATGATCATGGTGCCGTACGCGTACGCGGAGTTCGAGAGCACGCTGAAGGCCGAGGTGGAGGCCGGCCGGGTGCCGATGAGCCGTGTGGACGACGCCGTGGCGCGGATCCTCACGCAGAAGTTCCGGCTCGGCCTGTTCGAGCACCCGTACGCGGACCGGTCGGGGCTGCCGGACGTCGGCTCGGCCGCGCACCGGGCGGTGGCGCGCACGGCGGCGGCCCGCTCGCAGGTGCTGCTGAAGAACGACGGCGGCCTGCTGCCGCTGCGCCGCGACGCCAAGGTGTACGTGGCCGGGTCGAACGCCGACGACCTCGGCAACCAGTCGGGCGGCTGGACGATCACCTGGCAGGGCTCGTCCGGGCCGATCACGACGGGCACGACGATCCTGTCGGCCATCCGCTCGCGCGCCGCGTCGGTCACCTGGTCCCGGGACGCCTCGGCGCCGCTCGCCGGGCACGACGTGGGCGTCGTGGTGGTGGGCGAGACGCCGTACGCGGAGGGGTTCGGTGACGTGGGCCGCGCCGGTCGCACGCTGGACCTCTCGGCCGCCGACCGGGCCGCGGTGGACCGGGTGTGCGGGGCGATGAAGTGCGTGGTGCTGGTCGTGTCGGGGCGGCCGATGGTCCTCGGCGACCTGTCGCGCGTCACGGCGCTGGTCGCGTCGTGGCTGCCCGGCACGGAGGGCGCGGGCGTGGCGGACCCGCTGTTCGGGGCCGTGCCGTACACGGGCCGGCTGCCCTTCACCTGGTTCCGCACGGCCGCGCAGCTCCCGATCAACGTGGGCGACGCGGCGTACGACCCGCTGTTCCCGTACGGCTGGGGCCTGCGGACCGACCCGGGCCGCGACCGGCTCAGGGCGCTGCGCGACCGGCTCGCGGGCGGCGACGCCGCGGCGAAGGGCGCCGCGGTGGCGCTGACGGTCGCGCTGCCGGAGCGCAACTGGGGCGCCGACGGGACGGTGCGTGACTCCCGCGTCGTGCTGGGCGCGCTGGAGGCCGCGGCGGCGCTGCTGGAACGGTCGGCCACGGACACGTACCAGCAGGACGACACGCTGGCGTCGGTGGCGCGGGACGTGGCGCAGGCGACGGGCCGGCGGCCCGACCTGACGGCCCGCGCGGACCAGGAGCTGGCGGCGGGCCGGGTACGGCAGGCGGTGAGCCTGCTGGCGCAGGCGGCCCGCTGAGCCCTTCCTGCGGGACTGGATCGCGGCGAGGGGCCGGGTCTCCCGCGGGAGACCCGGCCCCTCCTGCACCGGAATTCCAGGGCGGGGGCCCCTGGCTCGATTCCTGGGCGTCCTGGACGTCCGGCTGCTCGGGGGACCGGGCGGCGAAGGCCGGTCGGTCAGTGGTGCTCGAACGGGGCGGCCGTCGAAGGCCGGTCGGTGGCGGCGGAGCGGTCAGTCGTCGGAGACGTCGCGGCAGAGGCAGAACGGGTGCCCCGCCGGGTCGAGGAAGACGCGGAAGGTGTCCCCCTCGCTCGGCTGGTGGTCGTGCTTGGTGGCGCCCAGCTCGATGACCGCCTTCTCCGCCTGCTCCATGTCCCGCACGGTCAGGTCGAGGTGGAACTGCTGGGGACGCTCGGAGCGGGGCCAGATCGGCGGGCGGTAGTCCTCGACCCGCTGGAACGCCAGCCGCTTCGGCGAGCCGCCGTCGGTGACGACCACCCAGTCGTCGTCCCGGTCGTCCATCGACCAGCCCAGCACTCCCGCGTAGAACTCGCCCAGCATGCGCGGATTCGCGCAGTCGAGGACGATCGTGCGGAATTCCGCGATGCCCTTCACCACAAACCTCCCAGAGCGTTCCGACGGCGGGACTACCCAGGCGACGCCTCCCCACACCGGCGATCTGCCGTCGCGCGGTGGCCGCGCCGCGGCGGAGGGCCCTTCCATGGAGGTCGGAACGCATGCGCGGCGCCAGGATCGCCCCAGGCGCCGCGAGCCTGCGCCCGGGACTGAGCCGACCGGACCCGCGCCTACGCCGTCGTCGCCGCGACCGTGGGCAGGGCGAGGATCAGTTCGCGGGGCTCGCCGCCCTCCCAGAGGCGCACCATCCGGGTGCCCTCCGGCCCGGGGTCGAACACGAACCCGTCCTCACCGCCCGGGGCGCCGAAGCACCCGGCCTCCGCGAGCCGCTCGATGAGCGGATCGTCGTCCGGGAGGGCGGCCGCGTAGGCGGCGGCGTCGAGGAGCGCCAGCGCGGACCGCGCGTTGCGGCCCGCGTCGTTGGACTCGACCCGGTCGAGACGGCGTCGCGCCTGGGCGCGGAAGTACGCGGCGAGGGATTCGGACCTACTCACGACAACCTTCTTCGGCTACTCACACTTAGGGCTACGACATCATCACCCATCGTGACGGCCGATGGTGGGACCTTGACCAACTCTCGCCTGTCGGGACCCCGGGCGCGTTCCTCAATACGGCATGGGGCACTATCTCAGCATGAGTGCGTTCGACGATGTGATTGCCGGAAACGCGGAATACGCCACGGGATTCGCGAACTCCGGCCTGACCGGCCGCGCGGCACGCGGACTCGCGGTGGTCACGTGCATGGACTCCCGCATCGACCCCCTCGGACTGCTGGGCCTGAAGGCGGGTGACGCCAAGATCCTGCGCAACGCCGGCGCCCGCGTCACCGACGACGTCCTGCGTACTCTGGTCCTGGCCGTGTACCTGCTGGGCGTGGAGCGCGTGCTGGTGATGCCGCACACGGACTGCGGCATGGCCAAGGTGACGGACGGCGACGTGCACGACCTCACGCAGGTGCACGGGGTGGACACCCGCAGCCTGGAGTTCCACACGGTGCCCGACCAGGACGCGGCGCTGCGCCACGACCTCACCCGCATCCGCACCTCGCCGTTCCTGCCCAAGGACATGCCGGTCGGCGGCGCCATCTACGACGTCCACACGGGAAAGCTGATGCCGGTCTCCCTCTGACGGGAGCTTTCCGGGGGTCGGGGCCTCGTAGGGCGGCCCCATGATGGACGGCCCCATGATGGATGGCATGGTGAGACTGGGAGCCGCGCGCGAGGCCGCGGCGCGATGGGTGTCCGAGCACGCGCGCCGCGATCCCGGCTATCGCGGCGCGTACGTCACCGGGTCCACGGTGGGGCTGCCGGACGACGCCGAGCTGCCGCCGTCCTCGGACCTGGACCTCTTCGTGGTCACGGAGACCGCGGGCGCCAAACCCGGCAAGCTGCGCTACCGGGGCGTCCTGCTGGAGGTCAGCCACCTCCCGTGGTCCGCCCTCGGGTCGCCGGACGAGGTGCTGGCGTCGTACCACCTGGCGGGCGCGTTCCGGACGGACACGGTGATCGACGACCCGACCGGCCGCCTGCGCGCCGTCCAGGAGCACGTGGCGGCGCGCTTCGCCGCCCGGCCGTGGGTGCGCCGCCGGTGCGAAGACGCCGTGCGCAGGATCGAGACGCGTCTCGCGGCGCTCGCCGCCCCCGGGGACCGCGCGTTCCACGAGCAGGTCATGACCTGGCTGTTCGCGACCGGGGTCACCACCCACGTGCTGCTGGTCGCCGCCCTGCGCAATCCGACGGTACGGCTGCGCTACCCGGCGGCGCGCGAGGTCCTGGCCTCCTACGGGCCGTCCGGCCTCTACCCGGAGCTGCTGGACCTCCTCGGCTGCTCCGACCTGTCCGCCGAGCGGGTCCGGCACCACGTGGGCGAGCTGGCCGGGACGTTCGACCTGGCGGCGGACGTCGCGACGACCGCGTTCCCCTTCAGCGGCGACATCACCCCGGCGGCCCGGCCCATCGCGATCGGCGGCAGCCTGGAGCTCGTGGAGCGCGGCGACCACCGTGAGGCCGTGTTCTGGATCATCGCGACGTTCGCCCGCTGTCACGCGATCCTGGCGGCCGACGCGCCCGAGCTCCACCACTCCCGCCTGCCCGCGTTCCGGGCCGCGCTTGCGGACCTCGGCATCGTCTCCCCCGCCGACCTGCGGCGGCGCGGCGCGGAGGTCACCCGCTTCCTGCCCCGCCTCCGGCAGGCCGCCGAGCACATCCTGGCCGTCAACCCGGCCGTCACCGGCTGAGTCCCCCACGGAGCCGCGCCGGCGCGCCGCCGGCGCTCACACCGTCCGCGCTAGGTCCCGCAGCGCTTCGGCGACGGCTTCGGCCGTGCGGGCGTTGGCGGCGGCGTCGCGCACCGCGATCCGCACCGTCCTGCCCTCGAACGCCGGCGAGAGCGGTGACAGGTCACGAAGGAACACCCCCTGCCGCCGGCACAGCCCGACCAGGCGGGCGGCCCCGGGACCGCCACGGGGCAACGTGAGCAGCACGAAGTTCGCCACCGACTCCTCGGCCTCCAGGTCCGCACCGGCCCCGGCGAGCGCCGCCGCCAGCTCGGCCCGCAGCGCGGCGGTCTGCGCCCATCGGCCGCTGTAGTAGCCGGGGTCGCGCAGGGCGTGCACCGCGGCGATCTGCGCGGGCAGGCTCACCGCCCACGGCGGGGTCCGGCGGCGCAGCTCGGCCGCGACCCGCGGTGGCCCCGTCAGGTACGCCACCCGCAGACCCGACAACGCGTACATCTTGGACATGGACCTGCAGACGACCGTGGTGTCCGTGTCGGCCGCGTACCGTTCCAGCGACTGCCCGGGCCCGCTGTAGCCGGCATACGCCTCGTCGATCCAGAACCGGGTGCCGCCCGGCGCCCGCGCCAGCACCTCGCGGAGCTCGTCGGCGTCCAGGTGCACGCCGGTGGGGTTGTTCGGGTTGACGACGACCACGAGGTCGTAGCGTTCGCGCAGGCGGTCGGCGAGGCGGTCCGGGTCGATCCGCCAACCCTCCGCGCGGCGCAGGGAGAACCGGTCGGCGCGACAGCCGATCACCCGCTCGACCACATGGGCGTACTCGCCGTAGGAGGGATCGACCAGCAGCACCCGTGAGGAGGCGTCCAGCCAGTGGCCGAACGCGCGGAAGATCAGGTCGGAGGAGCCGGCGCCGACGGCCACGGCCTGCTCGGGCACGTTCCGGCGGAACGCGATCTCCTCGACGAGTCCCGCGGCCCGCGCGGGCGGCGAGGTCCGCGCCATCCACTCCTGGCCGCCGGACAGGGCCGCGACGACGGCGGGGGCGGGCGGGAACCAGGCGTCCAGCACGTCGGCGGGCACGACGTCGCGGTGCGCCTCCAGGGTGTCGAACCGCCGCCCCAGCGCCTCGACGGAGGCGCCCCCGTGCTGGCAGGAGTCCGCCTCGGGCAGGAAGGGCATGTCCAATGCCCAACGCACCGTCTGCCCCAGCTCGTCCAGCAACGGCCCGTAGCGGCGCAGCGTCCGGTCGGCGAGGTCGGCGACCTCGCCGGTCAGGAGCTCGAAGTCCACGGCGCCCGAACGCACCGGCACGCCGGTCGAGACCAGGCCCAGGGACAGGTACATCGGCAGCAGCTCGACCCGGCCCAGGGCCACGACGACCCGGCCGCCGTGCGCCATCACCCAGCGCAGCGCCGCGTACATCAGGAGCTTGCCGGTCATCGCGCCGCGCCGGCTCGGGTCGACGGTGAGGATCCTTATCTCGAACAGGTCGCTCCGGCGCAGCTCCGGGTGGTCCTGCCGGCGCAGGTACTTGTCGATCGAGTAGCGTCCGGCCCAGGGAGGCGTGACGCTGACGAAGCCGACCGGGCCGTCCTGGTGGGCCGCCACGATGTAGGCGTTGTTCTCGTCGAGGTCGTCGGTGAGCCGCCCGGCCGCGTTGGGGGTGTGCTGTCCCAGCTCCCGCGCGTACACGTCGTGCCGGAGTCGGTAGATCCACTCGCGGTCGGCGTCGGTCGCCGGCCGCAGTTCCAGCCTGTCGGCAGCCACAGTCATGATCTCCACCGTACGCCCACGGTGTCGGCCGGGGAGCGCGCGCCCGAGCGGGGTCGACCCGAGAACCTCAGGGCGGCGGACGTGACCGCTCAGTCTTCGGGGCAGGGGGCTGCGCACCGGGTGGCCCGCCGGTTTCGAACGACTCCGGGAGGAGGTGCCGGTGGTCGAACCCCGCGTCGGCCCACGCGACACGGGAGTCGATCAACCGGCTGAGCTTGAACAGCGCCGGAACCATGCCCCGGCCGCGCCAGAACGCGTCGCTGACGAGGTTCGCCGACGACCACTCGGCGCCGTACAGGTCGAAGCCGCGCCCCGCCGCCCACGCGCCCACGCCGGACAGCAGCGCGGTGCCCACGCCGGCGGACCGTGACGACGCGGCCACCACCGCGAGACCGATCCTCGCCGCGCCGAGATGGCTGCCGTCCGGGTGGGCCTGCATCAGGCCCAGCAGGCGGCCCTGCTCCTCGGCGACGAGCAGCACCTGGCGATCGTCGTCGAACGCCGCCAGAAAGCCGTTCCGAATCGCCCGCAGGTCGTCCAGCGCGGGTCGCAGCATGGGCGGCCGGGCGTGGAACCGCGTCAGCTCGACGGACAGGTCGAGCATCTGCGGCAGGTCGTCCGCGCGGGCCGTGCGCAGCCGGATCCCCCGCGCCTCCCGGGCGGGCGTCCCCGGGCGAGGGACCGGCCGGAAGCCCCTGATCTGGTCGACTCCGAAGCCGAGCTCGAAGAAGCAGGCAAGGGTGTCCTGGTCGTGGGCCGACACCGCGAGGCTGTGCTGGAACGCGCCGACACGGGCCAGCCGGCCTGACAGGGCCGCGTACAGGCGCCGGTACGTCATGCGCCGGTCGGGCCCCGCGCACGCGTGCTGGTGAAGCCGCACGCGCGCCGACTGGTCACCGGGGAGCGTCGGCAGCGTGGCCGCCATGAACCCGACCACCACGCCGTCGCGCACGGCGGCCACCGCCGGCCCCGAGCCCTGCCACCGCGCCACCAGACGACGGGCCACGCCCACATCCGCGACGTCCCATCCGCCTGCGCTCGCGCCCGCCCCGCTCGGGGTGTGCGTCTCGGCCAGCAGCGCCGCGGCCTGCCCGGCGAAACCCCTCTGGAACGGAACGATCTCCACAGTCACGCCCACCGAAGTCCTGGTTCTGTGTGGAGGAGGCCCAGGACCACCGGTCAGGCCTGGGCGGTCCGGGAGGGCCGCCCGGGAGGCCGGTCAGGCGTCGATGTGGTCGCGGTCGACCTCGGCCGCGCTGTTGACGATGAACTCACGGCGCGGCGCCACGTCGCTGCCCATGAGGAGGCTGAAGATGCTCTCCGCCCCCTCGGCGTCCTCGATGCGGACGCGGCGCAGGATGCGGTGGCGCGGGTCCATCGTGGTCTCGGCGAGCTGGTCGGCGTCCATCTCGCCCAGACCCTTGTAGCGCTGCACCGGGTCCTTCCAGCGCTTGCCTCGCCGCTCCAGGTCGCGCAGCACCTTGTGCAGCTCGGCGTCGGAGTAGCAGTAGATGTACTTCTCCTTGCCCCGGCCCGGGTTGGTGAGCTCGATGCGGTGCAGGGGCGGGACGGCGGCGAACACGCGGCCGGCCTCGACCATGGGCCGCATGTAGCGGTGGAACAGCGTCAGGAGCAGGCACCGGATGTGGGCGCCGTCGACGTCGGCGTCGGCCATGAGGATGACCTTGCCGTAGCGGGCCGCCTCGATGTCGAACGAGCGGCCCGACCCGGCGCCGACGACCTGGATGATGGCGGCGCACTCGGCGTTCTTGAGCATGTCGCTCATCGACGCCTTCTGGACGTTGAGGATCTTGCCGCGGATCGGCAGCAGCGCCTGGAACTCCGAGTCGCGGGCCAGCTTGGCGGTGCCCAGCGCCGAGTCGCCCTCGACGATGAACAGCTCGCTGCGGTCGACGTCGTCGCTGCGGCAGTCGACGAGCTTGGCGGGCAGCGCGGAGTTCTCCAGGGCGCTCTTGCGGCGCTGGTTGTCGCGGTGCTCGCGGGCCGCGATGCGGGCCTTGGCGGCGGCGACGATCTTCTCCAGCACGGCGCGCAGGGGCTGCTTGAAGCCGCGCGGCGGGTTGGCGAACAGCTCCTTCAGGTCGCGCGAGACCACGTGGGAGACGATGCGGGTGGCCGCCGAGGTGCCGAGGACCTCCTTGGTCTGGCCCTCGAACTGCGGCTCCGGCACGCGGACGGTGACGACGGCCGTCAGGCCCTCGAGGATGTCCTCCTTGGTGACCGGGTCGTCGCCGTTCTTCAGCAGGCGGGTCTCGCGCAGCACCTCGTTGATCGTGCGGACCAGGCCGCGCTCGAAGCCGGTGATGTGGGTGCCGCCCTTGGGGGTGGCGATCACGTTGACGAACGAACGGACGGTCGACTCGTAGCCGCGGCCCCAGCGCACGGCCACGTCGACGGTCAGCTCGCGCTGGACCTCGGTGGGCGTCATGTGGCCCTGGTCGTCGAGCACCGGGACGGTCTCGTGGAAGTGGCCGACGCCCTGCAGGCGCAGCACGTCGCAGACGGCCTCGTCGCGGGCCAGGAACTCGGTGAACTCGGAGATGCCGCCGTCGAAGCGGAACTCCTCCACCACCTGCTCCTCGTGGCGGCTGTCGATCACCACGAGCGTGAGGCCGGGCACCAGGAAGGCGGTCTGGCGGAGGCGGACGTGGATCTCGTCGAGCGAGACCTCGGCGTCGGGCAGGAAGATCTGCTTGTCGGCCCAGAAGCGGACGCGGGTGCCGGTGACGTCGCGGTCGAGCTTGCCGCCGTCGCGCAGCCCCGACTTCTTGCGGAACTTGGCGGTGGGCCCGTCGCCGTCGAACACGCCGGGCACCCCGCGCCGGAAGCTGATCTCGTGGACGCGCCCGTCGCGGTCGACCTGGACGTCGAGGCGGGAGGACAGCGCGTTGACCACGGAGGCGCCCACGCCGTGCAGGCCGCCGGAGGCGGCGTAGGAGCCGCCGCCGAACTTGCCGCCCGCGTGGAGCTTGGTGTAGACGAGCTCCACGCCGGCCAGGCCGCTCTTGGGCTCGACGTCGACCGGGATGCCGCGGCCGTCGTCGCGGACCTCGATGGAGCCGTCGGCGTACAGCTCGACCTCGATGCGGGAGCAGTGGCCGCCCAGCGCCTCGTCGACGCCGTTGTCCACGATCTCCCAGAGGCAATGCATGAGCCCGCGGCTGTCGGTGGACCCGATGTAC
Organism: Nonomuraea roseoviolacea subsp. carminata; assembly: GCF_024172185.1. Taxonomy (GTDB): domain Bacteria; phylum Actinomycetota; class Actinomycetes; order Streptosporangiales; family Streptosporangiaceae; genus Nonomuraea; species Nonomuraea roseoviolacea. Next base: position 6,264,843 of record NZ_JAMZEC010000001.1, on the reverse strand, counting down.
ATGCCCGGACGCTTGCGGACCGCTTCGAGCCCCTCAAGCACCGAGAGGTGACGAGCCGTGTAACCGGCCTCCACTAGCGTCACTCCAGCTCCTCCGGGTTAGTCATCGAACACCAGTATCGAACACCAGTGCGCAGCCTACCGTTCTTCGCCTGCGTAGGCGTACTTACGCACACGCGCGCGTACAAGCTTGCCATGCGGTCATGTTTGGCGTTACCAACAGGCTGATCGTCATTACTTCGGGACACATTCCGCTCTCGGCGTAGCGGGGCGACGGTTGGGAACGTCCACGTCCGGTTAGATGTTGTTCCAAGTGACTGACGCCAGATCCTCGCTTCGGCGGGGGTGACCCGAAAGGCGATACGTGACTGGAGCTCTCGCCCCCGTTAAGCCGCTGACGGCCCTCGACCGCTGCGACCGTTGCGGTGCCCAGGCCTACATTCGCGCGACCCTGCCTGTGGGTGGGGAGCTGCTGTTCTGCGCCCACCACGGGCGTCAGCACATCGCGGCGCTGCGCGAGAAGGGCGCCGACATCCTGGACGAGTCGGCACGTCTCAGCGAAACCCCAACAATTGCCCGCAACGACGAGCGCTGACCAGCGTCTCGGCGTGACGAGATAATTACATAACGCACAAAGCGCGAGACGGCGACTCCGGCATCCCCGGGGCCGCTGTTTCGCGTTCCGGCCGGCTTGTTCGCGGCCGGGTCGGCCACCCGCACCCGGGTCGGCTTGCTGCGGCCCGGATCGGCTTGCCCGCGACCCGGATCGGCTTGCCCGCGGCCCGGGTCGGCTTGCCCGCGGCCCGCCGTCAGCGGACGCGGTAGTGGTAGCCGACGGGGAGCGGCTCGAAGCCCTCGCTCCGGTACAGGGCCTGCGCGGCCGCGTTCGCCCGGGTGACGACCAGGTACGCAGACGGCAGGCCGCCCCGCCTCAGCAGGGCGCGCAGGACGCTGCGGGCCAGCCCGCGGCGGCGCGCCCCCGGCAGCGTGGCCATGCAGTAGACGCCCAGCGTGTCCCCCTGCGGCACCGCCCGGCCCACCGCGAGCGGCACCCCGTCCTCCTCGACCGCCGCGTACCACGCCGGGGCGCCCGTGAGGATCCGCTCGACGGCCCGCCGCCCGTCGGCGTGGCGGCCGTCCACGGCCCACCACGCGTCCCCCCACGCCGGCCAGGGGCTCTCCTCGATCCGCACGGGACGCTCGGGCTCGCGCGTCTCCCCGGACCACGACATGATCAGCGTGGGGTCCACCAGCTCGTAGCCCCGGCGCTCCAGCTCGGCGTCGAGCCCGGGCGCCGCGCCGGGACCCAGCGAGAACGCGGTGCGCGTCCCCCGCTCCGCGTAGAACGCCTCGGCGGCGGCGATCGCGGCGTCCAGGTCGGCCGGCGTGTCCAGAGGCAGCACCGAGTTGGCGCGTTTCGTCACGCCGCCGGCGTAGCGCAGGATCCAGCCGTCGTGCTCCCGCGACTCGTACGCGGGCCAGGCTTCGTGGACGAGTCTGTCGAATTCCATCCAGCGCAGGGTATCGACCCGGTTCCGGTCCGTCCGAAGGGGACGGCCCAGGGGACGCCGTGACGGCGGCCGGCCACGTGCGGGTCAGAGGCCGTCTCCCTGGAGGCCCCCGGCCCCGTGCGGCGGGTGGGCCCTCCCGTGCCGTGCCGTAACGGAAGCACGCCACGAAGACGAGCGGCGGCGCGCCCCCGGGCACAGAGGGAACCCGGAACTCGCGGAAGCACCGCCGAGCTGGCCTTATAGGCTGGGGCACCGTGCTGATCCTGTTGCCGCCGTCCGAGAGCAAGGCGTCCGAGGGCAGTGGGCCGCCCTCGGGCCAGCTGTCCTTCCCCGCCCTCGACAAGCCGCGCAAGCGCGTGCTCACCGCGCTCCGGCGCGCCTCCAAGCGCCGCGACGCCCTCGACGTCCTCGGCCTGACCCCCGGGCTGGCGGGCGAGACGGCCAAGAACCTCGCCATCGGCACGGCGCCCACGCTCCCCGCCGCCGAGCTCTACACCGGCGTCCTGTACGACAACCTGAGCCTGACGACCCTCGACGCCGAGGCGAGGCGGAGGGCCGAGGAGTCGGTGCTGATCTTCTCGGGCCTGTGGGGCGTCCTGCGCATCGCCGACCGCGTCCCGCCCTACCGACTGTCCATGGGGGTCAACCTGCCGCCCCTGGGCGGCCTGGCGGCCTTCTGGCGGCCTCTGGTGGCCCGCCAGCTCGATCCCCTGCCCGGACTCGTCGTGGACCTCCGCTCGGCCACGTACGCGGGCGCCTGGCAGCCCGGGGACCGCTCCGTCGCGGTCCGGGTGTTCAAGGACGGCAAGGTCGTCAGCCACATGGCCAAGGCGACCCGCGGCGAGATCGCCCGCGCGCTGCTCGTCTCCGGCGCCGACCCGGCGACCCCCGACGAACTGGCCAAGACCCTCGACGCCCTGGGCCACACCGTCGAGCTGACGGAGCCGCCCCGCCCCACCCGCCCCTGGACCCTCGACGTCCGCCTGCCGTCGGCTTCTCCGCTGTAGACGACCGGGCTCGCGGCACCGCGCCAGGCGATGTCGCGGGCCACGTCGACGCCGGCGTGCCCGGCGGATCGCACACCGTACGGGTCGGGCCGGTTGCCTCTGCCCACGTGAAAAACGCGGAAGCCCCGCACCAAGGATCGGTGCGGGGCTTCTCGTCGGCGTGTCAGTCCAGGTAGTCGCGCAGCACCTGGGACCGGGACGGGTGACGGAGCTTGGACATGGTCTTCGACTCGATCTGCCGGATGCGCTCGCGCGTCACCCCGTAGACCTTGCCGATCTCGTCCAGCGTCTTCGGCTGACCGTCGGTGAGACCGAACCGCATGGACACGACGCCCGCCTCGCGCTCCGACAACGTGTCGAGAACGGAGTGCAGCTGCTCCTGCAGCAGCGTGAAGCTGACGGCGTCGGCCGGGACGATGGCCTCGGAGTCCTCGATGAGGTCGCCGAACTCGCTGTCGCCCTCCTCGCCCAGCGGCGTGTGGAGGGAGATCGGCTCGCGGCCGTACTTCTGGACCTCGACCACCTTCTCGGGGGTCATGTCCAGCTCGCGGGCCAGCTCCTCCGGCGTGGGCTCGCGGCCGAGGTCCTGCAGCATCTGCCGCTGGACGCGGGCCAGCTTGTTGATCACTTCGACCATGTGGACCGGGATGCGGATGGTCCGCGCCTGGTCGGCCATGGCACGCGTGATCGCCTGCCGGATCCACCACGTGGCGTAGGTGGAGAACTTGTAGCCCTTGGTGTAGTCGAACTTCTCCACCGCGCGGATCAGACCGAGGTTGCCCTCCTGGATGAGGTCCAGGAAGAGCATGCCGCGGCCGGTGTAGCGCTTGGCCAGCGAGACCACCAGCCGGAGGTTGGCCTCCAGCAGGTGGTTCTTGGCCCGGCGGCCGTCCTCGGCGATCCACTCCAGCTCGGCGCGGACGTCGACCGGCAGGCCGTCGGCCTCGCCGCTGCCGAGCTGCTCCTCGGCGAACAGGCCCGCCTCGATGCGCTTGGCCAGCTCGACCTCCTGCTCGGCGTTGAGCAGGGGGACCTTGCCGATCTGCTTGAGGTAGTCCTTGACCGGGTCGGCGGTGGCGCCGGCGGCCGCGACCTGCGCGACAGGGGCGTCATCGTCGTCGTCGGAGAGGATGAGGACCTCGTCCTCGCTCTTCTGCGCGGCGGCCGCGGCCGCGTCGGCGGCCTTCGGCTCGTCGTCGGTGTCCTCGTCGGGCTCCGGCTCGGCATCGCCCTCGGCGACGATGTCGTCGTCCTCGACCACGATGTCCTCGAGGTCGTCGAGCTCCACGTCGCCGTCGAGCTCGATGTCCTCGTCGTCGTCGACGCCCTCCGGAGCGGTGGGCTTGGTGGGTGCAGGCCCGGCGCTGTCAGCCGCGACCTTCTTGGCGGCGGCCGGGGCCGCCTTCTTGGCCGCCGCGGGGGCGGCCTTCTTGGCGGGACCCGGCTTGGCCGGTGGCGCCGGCTTGGCGGCGGCCGGCTTCTTCGGCGCGGCGGAATCGGCGGTTTCGGCTGCTCCCACGACCGCGGTCACGGTCTCGGGCTGCTGCTCCTTGGCGGCCGCCGCGGTCTTGGTCTTGACGGGGGCGGCGGTGCGGCGCTTTGCTGGTCCCCGAGACTTCTTCGGCGCAGCCGAATCCGCGGCGGTCACCACCACGGTCACGCCCTCTTTGCTGAGGTTCCGCAAGAACGCGGCGGCGTGCGACATGGGGATGTCCGCCTCCTCGAAGGCCTGGCGAACATCCTCGGACTCGAGGAAACCCTGCGAGCGCCCACGCTCGAGCAGTCGCTGAATGACGGGCTCGTTCAGCTCTTGTGGCTTCGAGCGAGTCGAACTTGCAGGCGACACGAACACCTCTCGAACGAACGCGTGGCGACAATGGACCCAGATGCCCGCTGGGGGGCTGTTGCCTCTCTCGGAGATCGGTGAGGCCGTGCGGACCGCGACGGACCTGCCCAGCATTGTGGCACGACCTCGCACTCCATACGGCCACCTCCCGGCGGTTGACCTCCACCCTAGGCCGACCAAGGCAGTAGTGCGTACGTAAGCGCGCCACTGATACCCGAAAGCAACCCTTATGACTGTTTCATTCAGTCACTCTTCGTGGCGGGCGGCACGTGGATGGCCAGGGCGGTAACGTCATCATCCTGTTCATATCCCGACAACATCCGGTCAACCAGGAAGTCCAGCAGCATGTGCGGACTTCTCACGACCTCAGGCGGCGCTTCGGTCACAACACTGCAAATCTCTGCGAGTCCGGCGTCGAGACCCCGCTTGCGGTTCTCCACCAGACCGTCCGAGTACAGCACCGCGGTGTGACCCGGTGGCACCACGAACCGGAACTGCCGGCGGCTCGTCGGCCAGCCGAGCGGCGTGCCGGGCTGGGCGTCGCAGAGCATCGCGGTGCCCTGCGGCGAGACCAGCACGGGCGGCGGGTGACCCGCGAGCGCGAGCGTGCCCTCGCCGGTGACCGGCTCGACCACCATGTACGCCAGGGTCGTGACCTGCTCTTCCTCCTCCGTGGCGTCGAAGACCCGGTCGAGGCCGGTCAGCACGGCCGCGGGCGGCGGGTTGGTCAGCGCCAGCGCCCGCATGGCGTTGCGGATGCGGCCCATGCCCGCGGCGGCCTTGACGCCCTTGCCCATGACGTCGCCGACGACCGCCGCGACCCGCCCGTCCTGCAGCACGAACGCGTCGTACCAGTCGCCGCCGACCTGCACGTGGCGGCTGCCCGAGCGGAAGCGCTGGGCCAGCTCCAGCCCCTTGACCACCGGCAGGCGGTCGGGCAGGAGACTGCGCTGGAGCGTCTCGGCGGTCTTGTGCTCGCGCTCGAACAGCGTCGCTCGCTCGACCGCGAGCGCGCACTGCCCGGCCAGCGCCTCCAGGAAGACGCCGTCCTCCTGGGAGATCTTCTGCGGCCGGGTGAACGAGAAGCGCAGCGCGCCGAGGGCCCGGCCGGCCGCCAGCAGCGGCAGGCCCACCCAGGCCCGCTCGTCGCTGTTGGTGAGGTAGTTGGCGAGCACCTGCTCGTCGCCGCCGGCCTCCAGGAGCTGCGTGCGCAGGCTGTCGGGCGACTCGGCGAACACCGGCCGCCGGCTGTTGACGGCCATGGTGAGCACGCTGGTGTGGGAGAGCGGGATCTCCTCGCCGGAGGTGCCGGCCGCCTCGGGGACGCCCTCGCCGTTGATCAGCTTGAGGGCGGCCCGGTCGGGGTCGAGCAGCGCGACGGCCGAGCGGTCGGCCGCCAGGGCCGTGCGGCCCACGTCGATGATGACCTGGACGACCTGCTCCACGGTGAGCGCCTCGGCCAGTATGGCGGTGGCGCCCTGGAGCCGGGCGGTGCGCAGCGCGGCGGCGCCGAGCTGGTCGGTCAGCCTGCCCCGCATCTCCTCGGCCTCGCGCTGCGGCGTGACGTCGGTGTTGGCGCCGACCCACTCGACCACGCGGCCGTGCCGGATGATGGGCACCGCGCGCACCTCGAAGTGGCGGTAGCCGCTGGCCCGGGTGCGCACGCGGTAGTTCCACTCGAACATCGTGCGGCCGCGCAGCGCCTCCTTCCAGGCCTCCTCGGTCTGCCGGCGCTCCTCGGGGTGGACGACCTCCAGCCAGCCGTGGGCGAGGTACTCCTCCAGGCCCTGGCCGGTGATGGCGCGCCACTGCGGCGCGTCCTCGACGACCGTGCCGGTGGGCGAGGTGATCCAGACGAGCTGCGACTGGGCCTCGACCAGCGACCGGTAACGCTCCTCGCTGCGCCGCAGGTCCTCCTCGGTCTGGCGGCTCTCGGTCACGTCGAGCCCGACCAGCGCGACGGCCCGCAGCTCGCCCGCGTCGTCGTGGATCGGCGAGAACGACAGCGACCAGTGCCGGTGCTCGCCCTCGGGGGTGCGCACGCGCACCCGGCTCTCGGTCACCGGCGCGTCGGTCTCGACGACGCCCTGCACCGCGTGCGTGATGAGCTGGCTGAGGTCGGCGGCCAGGGCCTCGACCGGCACGCGCCCGACGAGCCGCTCGGCGGGCACGCCGACGACGTCGGTGAACAGGTCGTTGACCCGCTGGACCCGGCCGTCGGGGTCGAAGAAGGCGAAGGCGTAGCGCGCCTCCGCCAGCAGGCCCCCGAAGAGGGCGGAGTCTGAGATGTCCACATCCGACTCCCGGGGACGGGGAACGGAGGTCTCGGCGCTCATGCTCGGCACCTCCGTCGCGTGCCAGGGTCTCCCACGCGGCACATCTCCATAACTGTGTATCGGCGTAGCGCAGCTCCGTGCGACCGGATCCTGCTGTACATCATCGGCGATGGGCATGCGCGGACGGAAGCCCCGCAGGCCATACGGTCAACGCATCCTGTCAAAATCGCTCCACGTTACGCAGCAAGATCAGGCTACTTGGCCCGCGCCGCCCGCTTGGCCTCCTGTTTGGCCTCTTGCTTGGCGGCCCGCACGCGGCCCAGCGTGTCGGCGTCGACCACATCCGCCACCGACCGGAACGATCCCTCCTCGCCGTACGGTCCCGCCGCCTCGCGCCACCCGGGCGGCCGGACCCCCAGTTGCTTGCCGAGCAGTGCCAAAAATATCTGGGCTTTCTGCTTGCCGTAACCGGGAAGCGCCTGCAATCGCTTGAGCAGCTCTTTGCCGTCGGCCGCCTCGGCCCAGATCCTCTCGGGGTCGCCACCGTACTGCTCGACGAGATAGGCCGCCAGGCTCTGGACGCGCGCCGCCATCGAGGAGGGATAGCGGTGGACCGCCGGTTTCTCCGCCAGCAGGGCGGCGAACTCCTCGGGGTCGCGGGCGGCGATCTCCTCGGCCGTGAGGTCGCCTCCGAGCCGCTCGGCGATGGTGTACGGGCCCGTGAACGCCCACTCCATCGGGATCTGCTGGTCGAGCAGCATGCCGATGAGGAGGGCGAGCGGGCTGCGGCCGAGCAGGTCGTCGGCCTCCGTCCGCTGGGCGAGCTGGATGCGCATGGGAACAGCTTCGCATGAAAGCGCTTGCGGGGATGCGAACACAACCGTAGTGGAGGCTTGACACAGGCCCGAGAAAAGGTGGAATGAGAGCGCAAGTCGCCCTGAGTCCGTTCCTGGGGGTTTGCCCCTGGGCATCCAGAGGAATCTCACACCTATGCTCGCTCTGGCCACACGCTTCCTCAGGGAGCCGGTCAGTCTTCGGCTGGCCGAGGAGTTCCTGACAGTGCCCGTGGACACCATCGACCGTTGTGTGGCCGACGTGTGCGCGTGCGCCCAGCACCTGGGCATCCCGGCGACTCCCGAGATCGTGGAGCGCGTCGCGCGGGAGCATCTGCTCGCGATCGTGAACTCCGCCCCGCCGCCGCGAAGTCCCCGATAACATCGGGGTCACGGCCGCGTTCTACGCACCGTTTCCGCCTGGAATGCGAGAGAGTGAGGGCGTGCGCCGACACCGACGAGATCCCCGGGAGAGCACCCCCCCAGACGACGTCTTCAAGGAGATGGTGCAGGCGGCCCGCGAACTGCTGGCCGTGCGCAGCCCGCTCGACGCGGAGCTGATGGTCTCCGACATGATAGGCGCCTGGTGGGGCCGGCGGGTCAGGGGCGGCGACGTCGAGCAGGTGCTCGGTGAGGGGCTCGTCGACTACGCCGCCAAGGCGGGCACTCCGGCGTCGCTGACGCTGCTCATCTGCCTGGCCTACCTCGGCACGGCCCGCCAGGGCGCCAAGGCCGAGGGCGCGGCGCTGGCGATGATGGAGTCGGGCGTGGCCCGGCCCGGCTGGGCCGACCGGGTCGGGGCGGTCAAGCCCGCCGGCTGCTACGTCTCGCGCGACGCGTACGGCGACCAGGACACCGTGATCTGCACGTTCGCCTACCGGTTCGGCGAGGGCGAGCAGGAGCGCGGCGACGCGCTGGCGGGGGCCGCGGGCGGCCAGGAGCGGCACGCGCTGGTCATGGTGGTCGACCACAACATGTCCGGTATGGCGCGCGACGCCTGGGTCTCCTCCCAGGTGGACAAGCTGCTGGAGCAGGCCCGGGCGGAGGCCGCGGGCAACCCGATGCTGCTGTTCGGCGAGATCGAGCCGCAGCAGGCCAGGGCGCTGCTGGAGTCGGCGATGAAGGCCACGAGCGAGCCGAAGACCCCGCCGCCCGTCAGCGACAGCTACAGCGCCTACCACGCCTTCGCCAGGGCCCGCCTGAAGGCGCTGCCGCCGGGCCGCAAGCGCCCGGCGCCGCTGCACATCGAGGCGCCCTACAGCCGGGAGCGGCGGGCCATGCTGGCCGCCGAGTTCCTCGCCTCCGACGCGGCCGAGCACCTGTCGGACCCGTCGGCGGCCTCGCGCTGCGCCGACCACATCATCGAGTACGGCTGCGAGCAGGACTTCAGCCGGCCGCTGCGGGTGAGCCCGACCAAGTGCGAGACGTTCCTGCTCGACTGGCTGCCGCGCAAGGTGATGCTGAGCACCGCCGAGCAGGAGGCGATGCCGCACGTGCTGGCGGCGTGGGTGCGCTTCGCCGCGCGCCGCTCGGGCCTGCCGGAGCAGGGGCTGAAGGCCACGCTGGACGCCGTGTGGGAGGCGATCGGCAAGTTCCCGGAGGCCTACCGCGACCCGACCTCGTTCGGGCTGGACCGGCCGCTGCTGGAGCGGCTGCTGCCCGACGGCGACCTGTCGGCGCTGGCGCGGCGCGCGTTCGCGTTCCCGTTCCTGCAGGGCTTCCACAACGGGATCGAGCTGGACCGGCTCAACCCGGCCGACGAGGCCGACCGGCGGGCGCTGCTGGAGATCGACCACGTCGGGACGATGGACGAGGAGCACCTGGCCTGGCACGAGGAGATCGCCGCCCGGCTGTGGGAGGGCGACCCGCCGCAGCTCTGGGAGGCGGCGCAGCGGCTGCTGGACCTGGGTCACGACCGCCACGACGTGCTGCACGTGCTCATCGAGATCGCCGAGCGGATCGGCGGCGACCCCGACGAGCTGGCCGCCGCCCTGGACGACATCGCCGACATCCCGGACGAGTTCTAGAATTTCGTTCTATGGCGATGTACGAGGCCCTGGGCGCGGGCCGGTATCTGGCGACCGAGTTCACCCAGGGCCCGTGGGATCCCGGCGCGCAGCACATGGGCCCCGTCACCGCGCTGATCGCGCACGAGCTGGCCGCCACCGCCCCGCGTCCGGGACTGGAGCTGTCGCGCCTGGTCGTGGACGTCTACGGCCCCGTGCCGATGGGCGAGCTGGAGGTGCGCACGGACGTGCGGCGCGACGGCAAGCGCGTGCAGTGCCTGTCGGCGAGCGTGTCGTCGGGCGGGCGGGAGCACTGCCGGGCCACCGCCTGGCGGATCCGGGAGTCCGCCACGCCCGCCACCCCGGTGCCGGGCCCGCCCGCGCCCGTGCCGCCCCCCTCCCCCGGTCAGCGTGACTCGTGGCTGGGCAGCGGCTTCGGGTACGGGCGCGCCATGGACTGGCGCTTCGTCGCCGGCCGGCCTCTGGAGGTCGGACCGGCCACGGTGTGGGGACGGCTGACGGTGCCGCTGGTCGAGGGCGAGGAGACCACGCCCCTGGAACGGCTGGCCGTCCTCGCCGACAGCGGCAACGGCGTCAGCCCGGCCGTGGACTTCGCCACCCACCTGTTCGTCAACGTGGACCTGACGATCTCCCTGTTCCGGGCGCCGGCCGGCGAGTGGATCTGCATGGACGCCGCCACCGTCGTCGGGCCGTCCGGCCGCGGCCTGACCCGCTCGACCCTGTACGACGAGTCCGGCGAGGTCGGCACGGCGACTCAGACCCTCTTCGTCGCGCCGCGGTAGCGATGACGCCATGATGGGTCCATGGTGATCGACCTCAACGCCGACCTGGGCGAAGGCTTCGGGATCTGGACGCTCGGCGACGACCTCGCGCTGCTCGACGTCGTCACGAGCGCGAACGTGGCCTGCGGCTTCCACGCCGGCGACCCGGTGACGATCAGGCGCACCTGCGCCGCGGCCGTCGACCGCGGCGTCTCGATCGGGGCCCAGGTGTCCTACCGCGACCTCGCGCACTTCGGGCGCAGGGAGATGGACGTCGAGCCCGAGGAGCTGTGCGCCGAGGTGCTCTACCAGCTCGCGGCCGTCGACGGCGTCGCGCGGGCCATGGGCGGCCGGGTCTCCTACGTCAAACCCCACGGCGCGCTCTACAATCGGATCTGCCGCGACGCGGAGCAGGCCGCGGCGGTCGTGGACGCCGTGGCCGACTACGACCCGTCGCTGCCGATCCTCACGCTGCCCGGCTCGGCGGTCCACGCGGCGGCCGCCGCCGAGGGCATCTCCACGGTGACGGAGGCGTTCGCCGACCGGGCGTACACGCCGGCGGGCGCGCTCGTGCCGCGCCGCGAGCCCGGCGCGGTCCTCCACGACGTGGAGGCGGTCTCGGCGCGGGCGGTGCGCATGGCCGTGGACGGCGCGGTGACGGCCGTGGACGGCGGCACGGTGGAGGTGCGGGCCCGCTCGATCTGCGTCCACGGCGACACGCCCGACGCGGTGCGGCTGGCGCGGGCGGTGCGCGACGGGCTGCTGGAGGCCGGGGTCGTGCTCCAGGCGTTCGCGTGATCCGCTCGGCCGGGGAGCACGGGCTGATCGTGGAGACCGGGACCCTGGAGGTGTCGCACCGCCTGGACGCCCTGCTGCGGGACGACCGGCCGCGCGGGGTGGTGGAGATCGTGCCGGGGCCGGAGACGGTCCTGGTGGTCGCTCCGGGCGCGGACCGGGCGCGGCTGCGCGCCACCCTGGAACGGCTGGCGGCCGAGGCGGAGAGCGCGACCGCCGGCGCCGCGGGGTCCGGTGAGCCGGATCTCGTGCGGATCCCCGTCGTCTACGACGGGGAGGACCTCGGCGCGGTGGCGGAGCTGGCCGGCCTCTCCCCCGACGAGGTGGTCGCCCGGCACACCGGGCGCGAGCTGGTGGTGGGGTGGCTCGGGTTCGCGCCGGGGTTCGCCTATCTCACCGGTCTGGACCCGGCTCTGCGCGTGCCCCGGCTCGGCACGCCGCGCACGTCCGTGCCCGCGGGTTCGGTGGCGGTCGCCGGGCCGTACTCCGCCGTCTATCCGAGCGCCTCGCCCGGCGGGTGGCGGCTGCTGGGCCGCACGTCGCTGCGGGTGTGGGACGTCACGGCCGACCCGCCCTCGCCGTTCCGGCCGGGCACCCGGGTGAGGTTCGAGCGCGCATGAGCGGGGTGCTCGCGCGCGGGGCGGCGCGCGTCGTCGAGGTGCTGGCGCCCGGCCCGTACGCCACCGTGCAGGACCTGGGACGGCCGGGCCTGGCCCATCTGGGCGTGCCCTGCTCCGGCGCGGCCGACGCCGACGCCCTGCGGCTGGCCAACCGCCTCGTCGGCAACCCGGAGGGGCTGGCGGGGATCGAGCTGACGTTCGGCGGGGCGCGCCTGGCCTTCCACGCGGGCGCCTGGGTGGCCGTCACGGGCGCGGGCTGCCCGCTCTCGGCCGTGCCCCTGGACGCGAAGGCCACGGCCGCCGCGGGCACCTCGGGAACGGCCGTGCCCGGCGAAGGGCCTCCGGGGACGGCCGCGCCCGGCGAGGGCGCTTCCTCGGCCGCCGCGCCGGGTGGGGCCGGATGGCGGGCGCCGGCGGCCGGTGCCGGGGTGCCGTTCTGGGTGCCGGCGGGGACCGAGCTGCGGTTCGGGACGCCCGCGTGGGGGCTGCGCAGCTACCTGGCGGTGCGCGGCGGGGTGGCGGTGGAGCCGGTGCTCGGCAGCCGCTCGACCGACTCGCTGTCGGGCCTGGGCCCCGAGCCGCTGCGCGCGGGCACGGTGCTGCCTGTGGGGCCGGTGACGGGCCTGGAGCCGATCGTCGCGGACGTCGCGCCGCCGCGCGGGCCGCGGCCCGCCGTGCTGCGGGTGCTGCCGGGGCCGCGCGACGACTGGTTCGCACCCGGGGCGCTGGCCGAGCTGTGCGCGGAGCCGTACACGGTGAGCCAGGACAGCAACCGCGTCGGGGTACGGCTCGGCGGCCGGGAGCTGGCGCGGGCGCGGGAGGGCGAGCTGCCCAGCGAGGGCATGGTCGCCGGGGCGCTGCAGGTGCCGCCGAGCGGGCAGCCGATCGTGTTCCTCGCCGACCACCCGCCGACCGGCGGATACCCGGTCATCGCGGTGCTGGTGGCGGCCGACCTGCCGGTGGCCGCCCAGCTCAGGCCGGGCGACCGGGTCAGGTTCACCACCCACCGCCGCGCCTGAGCCGGGCGCCCGCGGGCTCAGAGCTCGACGTGCCCGGAGACGCAGGGGACGGTCGAGCCGCCCACCCAGATCGTGCCCTCGTCGTCGGTCGAGACGTGGATGCGCCCGGCGCGGCCGAGCCGCGTGCCCTGGGCGGCCACGTACGGCGCCCTCGCCCGTCCGGTGCGCAGCAGCCACTGGGCCACCGAGGCGTTGAGGCTGCCGGTCACCGGGTCCTCCACGGTGCCGCCGCTGAACGGGCAGAGCGCCCGCACCTCGAACGCGTGCGGCGCCCCCTCCGGGTACGGCCCCACCACGCCGATGAAGCAGTCGACGACGGCCGGCTCCACCGCGAGCACCGCGTCGGCGTCACGCAGCAGCACCGCCACCCAGCCGGGCCCGTTGTCGGCCCACTCGATGTCGACGATCTCGCTCCGGTCGAGGCGCAGCAGGCCGGCCACGTGCTCGGCGAACGCCTCCTCCACGGGCCCCGACCTGACGAGCGGCGGCGCGGCGAACGCCAGCCCGTCCTCGGTCTCCCGCACCTTCACCAGCCCGGCCCCGCACTCCTGCACGATCATGCCGGGCCGCTGGGGCTTGCCGCCTGCGGCGAGCCAGGCGTGGCAGGTGCCGAGCGTGGGGTGGCCAGCGAAGGGCAGCTCGGAGTCCGTGGTGAAGATCCGCACCCGGTAGTCGGCGGCCGGGTCCGTCGGGGGCAGGACGAACGTGGTCTCCGACAGGTTCGTCCAGTGGGCGAACCGCTGCATCTCCTCGGTGGTCAGCCCCTTGCCGTCGAGGACGACGGCGAGCGGGTTGCCGTGGTACGGAACGGACGTGAACACATCGACCTGGGTGAATGCACGCTGCATCCCGCAAGTGTGGCAGACCGCCCGTTCAGGCGTTCGCCTCGTCGGTGGTGTCAGCAGGGACGGAGATCAGGAGCGACTCCACCCGGGCCACGGCCTCCTTCAGGGCCATCTCCGGCACCGGCTCGAACAGCTCCACCGCGGCCCGGCCGCCCTCGGGCCGCCAGACGCCCGCCACCCGCCCGCCGCGCAGGACGACCGGCGAGATCCAGCCCGCCTGGCGGCTGACCTTGGCCTTGGCGCCGGCCGGGATGAGCGGCTCCAGGTCGCGGGGCGCGCCCAGGATGTACGGGTCGAAGCCCGGCAGCAGGAAGACCTCCTCCGACGGCCGGGTCGCGGCCAGCTCGTCGAGGTGCTCGGTGAGCGCCAGCAGGGTGCGGCCGTCGTCGGTCTCCACCTCGGTCAGCTCCGGCGCGAGGTCGCGGAACCACGCCTTGAGCACCGCCTTGCGCGCCACCCCGCCGAACAGCCACTTGTCGAACATCTCCGGCGTCGCCGGCCCGTGCGCCCCGAGGAACGCCCGCGCCACCCGCACCCCCGCCTCCTCCTGCGGCGGCAGCGCGGCGGGCCAGCCCGGCAGCCAGCGGTGCGGGACGGTGAAGGTGACCCGGCCCTCACGCGGCGGCCCGTAGCACAGCTCGCCGAGGCGGCTGAGCGGTTTGAGCAGCGCGCCCCACCCGGAGGTGAGCGCCTGGCGCAGGTGGTCGTCGCCGGTCACCTCGACCACGGCGCCGACCAGCTCCTCGCGGGTCATCGGGTGCTCGCCCAGGGCCCGCGGCACGGCGTCGATGACGGCCTCCATCTCGGCCGCGGTGACGCCGTGCCCGCGCTGCCACGACGCCTTCTCCCAGAAGCGCAGCGTGCCGAGCGCCGCGCAGAGGTCGGGCAGCATGTCGGAGGGCACCAGATGCAGGGTGCCGCGCATGACCCAGGTCTTGGCCAGCGTGCGGGCCTCCCACAGCGCGCGGTCCGGCCCGCCCGGGTCGGGGCGGGCGCTCCTGACGGCCACGGCCAGGCGCGCCGACGAGGCGACCTGCGCCTGCACACCGCACAGCCGCCGGGCGACCGCCACGGCGTCGGCGCCGTCCGGGCTGCTCACGAACTGCCGGCGCAGCCGCCAGGCGAGGATCTGGGACCAGGCGAGGGAAGTCGTCACGGCCCCGTTCTACCGGATGCCGCCGACAGTCCCGCGACCTGCGCCGACCACCGGGTCAGGGGGTGAAGCCGATGTTCTCGTAGCGCAGGTCGTAGAAGCCGCGGGCGCCGACGTTGGCCAGGGACGACCGCACGGCGACGTTCTGCGGGCGCTGGTAGAGCGGCAGCACGTTGACCTCCTGCCAGATCAGCCGGTCGGCCTCGTTGGTGGCGGCCCGGGCCTTGGCCGGGTCGAGGCTCTGGCTCGCCTTGTTCATGGCGTCGTCGATGGCCTGCGACCCGGTGCGGCCGAAGTTGGCGTTCCACGTCTTGCCGTCCGGCGCGTTCGCGTAGATGCCGTAGCTGCTCGACACCGGGAACGGGGTGCCGATGTAGGCGAACGCCGTCAGGTCGAAGTTGCCGGGGATGACGTACTTGGTGAAGAAGTCGTCGCTCGGCACGGCCTGGATGGAGACCTGCACCCCGATCTGGCTCAGCATGCTCTGCACCAGCTCCGCCTCCGACTTGCTGACCTGCACGCCCGAGGGCACGACGAAGCGCAGCGCCAGCGGCCTGCCGTCCTTCTGCCGGACCGCGCCGGCGACCTTCCAGCCGGCCTGGTCGAGGAGCTGCTTGGCGCGCGCCGGGTCGTAGGCGCCCAGCGGGCCGGCGTTGTCCTGGTAGCCCTCCTGGGTGTTCATGAAGAAGTGGTTGTCGAGCGGCGTGATCGGCCAGTCGAGGCCCTGCAGGTCGGACTGGGCGATGGCCTGCCGGTTGACGCCGAGCTGGAGGGCCTGGCGGACCCGCTGGTCGCGCAGCAGGTCGCTGGAGCCGTTGAAGGTGATGTGGCGGAAGTCGGGGCCGGCCGCCTGGCGCACCTGGGCGTCGCGCGTGGTGCGGGCGCGGGCGTAGTCGGGCGCGGACGGGCCGATGTCGGCGACGTCCAGCTCGCCGTTGCCGAACGCGCCGATCAGGGCGTCCTGCTCCGAGGCGCGGTAGACGATCTGGTCGAGCTTGGCGCGCTGCCCCCACCAGCGCTCGTCGCGGACGAGCGTGATGGTCTTGGCGGTCTGGTCGAAGCCCTTGAGCCGGAACGGGCCCGCGGTCACGGGGATGTTGTTCAGCCAGCCGTTGTTGAACGCGTCGGGCGTGCGGTTGGCGGAGGCCGGCAGCAGCGGGCCGAACAGCGACTGCCAGTCGCCGAACGGCCGGGCGAAGGTCACCACCACCTCGTGGTCGTCGCGGCCCCGGGCGACCTTCTGGATGTCCTGGTAGCCGGTGGCCGAGACGATGCGGTAGCGCGGGTCCTTGCCGTTGAGCGCCTGCCACTGGGCCTCGTAGTCGGCCCACGTGATGGGCTTGCCGTCGGACCAGTGGGCCTTGGGGTTGAGCCGGTAGGTGACGACCTGCTTCGGCTCCCGTGCGGTGATCCTCGCGTCGAGGACGAAGTCGGGGTTGGGCCTGATCACCGCCTTCTCGTCGGACAGGAACGGCGCGGGCAGCAGCGCGTTGCTGATCACGGCGGCGACGGCGAGGTTGCCGTCGACGTGGTTGCGGTTCCACTGGGCGGGGAACTCGTCGACGCCCCAGCGCAACGTGCCGCCGTCCTTGACCTTCTCGCGCGGCTGCGGGTTGATGTCGTACGCCTTGAGCGACCGTACGGTCTCGTCGCCGGGGCCGCCCCCGGCGCCCTGTCCCCCGCCGCAGCCGGTGAGCGCCGCGGGGACGGAAAGGGCGACGGCCACGGCGACGGCCGCGATCCGGGCAGCGTGTGCCTTCATCGGGAGTTCCTCCTGGGTTGGACGACGTCGAGCTTCTCCGCGTAATGGCAGGCCGCGCCCTGGTCGCCGGCGGGCTCGCCGACCGGCAGCACATCGGGCTCGGCCTCGACGCACAGGACGCGCTCGTCCTCGGTCAGCACCGTGCGGAACTTCGGGCATCTGGTGCGGAAGCGGCAGCCCGACGGCGGGTCCGCCGGGCTGGGGAGATCGCCCTCCAGGAGGATCCGCCTGCGTGAGCGCTCGCGGGCGGGGTCGGGCAGCGGGATGGCGGACAGCAGTGCCTGGGTGTACGGGTGCGCGGGGGCGTCGTAGATGGCGTCCACGGAGCCGATCTCGGCGATCCTGCCGAGGTACATGACGGCGACCCGGTCGGCGATGTGCCGGACCACGGCCAGGTCGTGCGCCACGAACAGGTACGACAGGCCGAGCCTGGCCTTCAGCGCCGCGAGCAGGTTGATGACGCCGGCCTGGATGGACACGTCGAGCGCCGAGACCGGCTCGTCGAGCACGAGCAGCCGGGGCTCCAGCGCCAGGGCCCGGGCGATGCCGACGCGCTGCCGCTGGCCGCCCGAGAAGTCCTGCGGGTAGCGCTCGGCGTGCGCCGGCTCCAGACCGACGAGCGTGAGCAGCTCGGCGACGCGCCGGCCGGTGTCGCGGAGCCCGTGGGTGCGCAGCGGCTCGGCCACGACGTCGTGGACGGTCATGCGCGGGTCGAGCGAGGCCAGCGGGTCCTGGAAGACGACCTGCATGTCACGTCTGATCGCCATGCGCTCGGCGGGGCCGAGCCGGGCGGTGTCGTGGCCGAAGACGACGACGCGGCCCCGCTGCGGCCTGGCCAGCTCCAGGATCTCCAGCAGCGTCGTGGTCTTGCCGCAGCCCGACTCGCCGACCAGCCCGAGCGTCTCGCCCTCGCGGATCGTGAAGTCGATGCCGGCCACGGCGTGGACGGTGCCGACGCGGCGTTTGAAGACCGCGCCGCGCAGCAGCGGATAGTCCTTGACCAGGCCCTCCACGCGCAGCACCGGCTCGCCCCTCGGGACGGCGGCCTTCTCCGCCTCCCCGGCCTCCTCCGCCTCCCCGGCCTCCTCCGCCTCCTCGGCGGCCTCCGGCTCCTCGGCGGCCTCCGTCTCCTCGGGAGAGCGGGGTTCCTCGCCGGCCTCGGACGCGGCCTCGTCCTCCCACCGGATGCAGGCGGCCAGATGGCCGGGACCGGTCTCGAACAGCGGCGGCTCCGCCTCGTCGCAGGCGGCGACGTGCAGCGGGCAGCGCGGCGCGAACGGGCAGCCCGGCGGCAGCGCCGCGGGCGAGGGCGGCGAGCCCTCGATGGGCTCCAGCCGTCGTTGAGCGCCCCGGTCCACCCGCGGGATCGAGCGCAGCAGCCCCACCGTGTACGGCATGCGGGGCCGGTAGTAGACGTCGTCCACGGTCCCCACCTCGACCGGCCTACCCGCGTACATGACGAGTACCCGGTCGGCGAGCCCGGCGACCACCCCCAGATCGTGGGTGATCATGATGATGGCGGCGCCCGTCTCGTCGCGCGCCTTCTTCAGCACCTCCAGCACCTGGGCCTGGATGGTGACGTCGAGCGCGGTCGTCGGCTCGTCGCAGATGACGAGGTCGGGGTCGTTGGCGATGGCCATCGCGATCATCGCGCGCTGCCGCATGCCGCCGGAGAACTCGTGGGGGAAGGCCAGCGCCCGCTCCGCCGGGTGCGGGATGCCGACCAGGTCGAGCAGCGACACGGCCTTGACCAGCGCCTGCTCCTTGGTGACCCGCTGGTGGACCCGCACGGCCTCGGCGATCTGGTCGCCGACCCGGTAGACGGGGGTGAGGGCGGACAGCGGGTCCTGGAAGACCATCGACATGGCCCGGCCGCGCAGCGCGTTCAACTCCTTGTCGCGGGCGCCGACCAGCTCCCTGCCGTGCAGCCGCACCGAGCCGGACACGCGGGCCGAGGACGGCAACAGGCCCATGATCGCCGACGCGGTGACCGACTTGCCTGATCCGGACTCGCCGACGACGCCGAGCACCTCGCCGGGCCGCACCTCGAAGGACACGCCGCGCACGGCGGGCACGTCGCCGAAGGAGACGCCGAGGTCGCGGACGTCGAGCACGGGCGCCGACGCGGGCGTCGGCGCCGGGGCGGTCTCGGGCGTGGTGGCGGGTGTCATCGCGGCCTCGTGAAGGTGAGCGTCATCGCGGCCTCGTGCACGGGGGCGTCATCGGGGCCTCGTGGAGGTCGGGTCGAACGCGTCGCGCAGGGCGTCGCCGACGAGGTTGACGGCCAGCACGGTGACGACGAGGAGCCCGGCGACGAACCAGAACGTCCACGGCGCGTACACGGCCGTCTTGGAGCCGTCGGCGATGAGCGTGCCGAACGACACGTCGGGCGGCTGGATGCCGAAACCGAAGTAGGACAGGGAGGTCTCGGTGAGGATGGCGGCGCTGACGTTGAGGGTGGCGTCCACGATGAGCAGCGACGACAGGTTGGGCAGCACGTGCCGGAAGATGATCGTCACCGGACGCACGCCCATGAACCGGGCGGCCTGGATGAACTCCCGCCGCTTCAGCGAGACCGTCATGCTGCGGACGATCTTGGAGGTGACCATCCACAGGAACAGCGCCAGCATGAGCACGAACAGCGCCCACGTCCCCTCGCCGAACACCGGCGACATGATCGCCAGAATGAGGAACGCGGGCAGCACCAGCAGCAGGTCGGTCACCCAGGTCAGCGTCCGGTCGGCCCAGCCCGGGAAGTACCCCGCGAAGGCGCCGACGAGCGCGGCCAGCGCGGTGGAGACCAGGGCCGCGAGCAGCCCCACGATCAGCGACTTCTGCATGCCGCGCAGCGTCACGGCGTAGACGTCGGCGCCGGTCTGCAGGGTGCCGAACCAGTGGTCGGCGGAGGGCGGCTGGAGGAACGCGGTGAAGTCGCGGTCGGTGTACGACCATGGGCTGAGCAGCGGCCCGGCGAAGGCCAGCAGGAACATCACCACGAGCACCGCGAGCCCGGCCGCCCCCTGCCGGGAGCCCAGGAATCGCCGCACCACGACCCGGCCGCGCGACGGCGCCCGGCGCGGCCCCCGCCCGGGGACGCCGGGTGTCAGCTCCTCGGCCACCTCCTCCTCGGGGAGCGTCATCCCGCCCTCACCCGCGGGTCGAGCGCGGCGTGCAGCAGGTCGGAGGCCAGCGAGGCGCACAGCACCGCCACGGCCGCGAGGAGCGCGATCGCCGCCACGGTGTTGACGTCGTTGGTGAAGATCGAGTTGATGAGCTGCTCGCCGAGCCCGTGCCAGCCGAAGATCTTCTCGGTGAACGTGGCGCCGGTCAGCAACGCCCCGAACGTGAACGCGAAGTACGTCATGACCGGCACCAGCGCGGTGCGCAGCGCGTGGCGGGTGAGCGCGGCGCGCCGGCTCAGGCCCTTGGCCCGCGCGGTGCGGACGAAGTCGGCGCCGAGCACGTCGAGCATCATGTTGCGCTGGTAACGGCTGAAGACCGCGACCAGCGCGAGCGACAGCGAGACCGTCGGCAGCACGAGGTGCTGGATCCGGTCGACCGCGCTGCCCCAGAAGCCGGTGTCGAGGCCGCCGGTGTACTCGCCGCTGACCAGGAAGACCTGGGTGCCGAGCCGGTCGTTGACCCACGTGGCGAACAGGATGAGCATGTTGGCCAGCACGACCACGGGCACCGCGAGCACCGCGAAGGACAGGCCCGTCGACACCCGGTCGAACCACCCGTACTGGCGGACCGCCGCCAAGGCGCCCAGCAGCACCCCGCCGACGCTGCCCACGATCATGCCGAGCAGCACCAGCCGGAAGGTGACCCCGGCGCGCCGGGCGATGTCGTCGTTGACCGGCGAGCCGGTCACGCTCTTGCCGAGGTCGCCGTGCAGCACCCCGCCGGCCCAGACGGCGTAGCGCTCCAGCAGCGGCACCTGGTCGTTCAGGTTGAGCGCGGTGAGCTGGGCGTCGATGACCGCCGGCGGCGGCTTGGGCGTGCGGTCGGCGTAGTTGGAGCGCGGGTCGAGGGCCGTGGCGGCCAGCATGTACGCCAGACTCGCGGCGACGGCGACGAGCACGACGTAGTTGAGCAGCCTGCGGGCCAGGAACCCCGCCATGCTCCCCCCTCCCGCGCACGATGCGTAGTCATATTGCTACACCATGCGACGGGCAGGGGGCCAGGACGCGCGGGGCCCGCGCTCCCGGGGTTTACCGCACTGTCGAAGGCGATCACCACGCCGGCACCCGATGACGAAGACCGGATGGACATGCAGCGCGGTTTTCATGTGCCTCCGTGCTGGCATTCCACCTTGTGATCAATGAGACGACCGATAAGGTGTTCGATAAGCATGCTGGAGGGGGTGCATGGTGCTGACGGGACGCCGTTACCGGCTGCACCTCACCGCCGACCAGGAGGTCTACGCCGAACAGGTCGGCGGGACCTGCCGCAGCGTGTGGAACACCGCTCTGGAGCAGCGCCGTCACTACCGGCAGCGGGAGGCTTTCATCGGGTATGCGGCACAGTGTGCCCAACTGGCACAGGCCAAAACCGAGTTCGCCTGGCTGGCCGACGCACCCTCTCAGGTCCTCCAGCAGACCTTGAAGGATCTTGATACGGCGTGCGCCCGGCACGGGGCGTGGAAGGTCCGCTGGCGCTCAGCACGCCGCTGGAGGCCGTCGTTCCGGTTCCCGCAAGGCAGCGCGATCGCGGTGGAGCGGCTGGGCCGCCACTGGGGCCGGGTGAAACTCCCCAAGTTCGGGTGGGTCCGCTTCCGCTGGTCGCGCCCGTTGGGCGGTGCCATCCGATCGGCGAGCCTCTCGCGTGAGGGTGGCCACTGGTACATCAGTTTCCTGGTGGAGGATGGGCAGGCCATCCCGACCGCGCATCCCGGCCCTGCGGTGGGGATCGACCGAGGCGTGGTCGTGGCCGCCTGCACAAGCGACGGCGCGTTCCACGACCGTTCCTACATCACCTTTGGCGAGTTGCAGCGGTACCGGCGGCTTCAACACAGCCAGGGGGACCATCGAGGCCCCCGGCCGGGGTGTCGCCCGGAAACGGGGCCTGAACCGGGCCATCACCGACAAGGGCTGGCATGGCCTGGAACTCGCCCTCACCAGTGCGGCCCGCTCCACCGGTACTCAGATCATCAAGGTGAACCCGGCGTACACAAGCATCATGTGCTCGGCCTGCGCCCATGTGGACCTGAAGTCCCGCGAGAGTCAAGCGGTCTTCCGGTGCACCGGGTGCGGCCTGGTCGTGCACGCGGACGTGAACGCCGCCGTCAACATCAAACACGCGGGCGGGCAGTCCGTGTCAGGACGTGGAGACCTCGCCGCTGGGCGGTCTGTGAAGCGTCAACCACCCCAGTCACGAGCGCGGCAGCATGCCTCGCTCGTGACACGGGGAATCCCGGTCCTCTAGGGCGGGGAGGAAGTCAACGGCCCGAGATCTCGTCGACGGCCGTGCGCACGTCCTCGCTGGTGATGGTGGTCAGCTCGGCCGAGGTGGCGGAGCCGCCCTGCGAGGCCAGCGCGGCCAGCCGCACGTCGCGGCGCATGGCCGCCCGCTCGAACAGCGACCGGGCGAAGCGGCCGTTGCCGAGCCCGTCGATCAGCCGCTCCTCGCAGACCCAGGTGAAGACCTCATCCAGGTCGCGCCGCGCGGCCTCGTCGAAGTGATCGCCGGACTTGTCGGCCAGCAGCACCGCGATCTCCGACAACTCGGCCGGCGTGTAGCTGGGGAAGGCGACGCGCTGGTTGAAGCGGCTGGCCAGGCCGGGGTTGGTGGCCAGGAAGGCGTCCATCTCGCGCTCGTAGCCGGCCAACACGATGACGAGCCGGTCGCGGTCGTCCTCGGCCCGCTTGAGCAGGGTCTGCACGGCCTCGGCGCCGAAGGCGTCGCCGCCCGCGTAGCCGGGGTTGACCAGGCTGTACGCCTCGTCGACGAACAGCACGCCGCCGAGCGCCCGGTCGACCAGCTCGTTGGTCTTGATCGCGGTCGCGCCGAGGTGCTGGCCCACCAGGTCGGCGCGCTGCGCCTCCACCACGTCGGGCCGGGCGAGCAGGCCGAGCGCGGCGAAGACCCGGCCGACGACCCGGGCCACCGTGGTCTTGCCGGTGCCGGGCGGGCCGACGAACACGAAGTGGCGGGTCTGCGGCGGCGTGGGCAGGCCCCGCTCCTGCCGCATGCGCGCCACCTGGAGCTGCGCGGCGATGGCGTGGACCTGCCGCTTGACCGGCGCCAGCCCGGCCATCCGGTCGAGGTCGGCCAGCGCCTCCTCCAGCGTGGGGATGGCCTCGTGACCGCGGAAGCGGGCGGTCAGCTCGTTGAACGCCTTGGTCACGTCGGGCGTGGTCGTGGTGACGAGGTCCTCGGTGGAGGGGGTGCCGCCCGCGCCCACCACCCGCACGTCACGGGCCTGCGCGGCCGCCTCGACGAGGCTGCGGGCGAAACGGGCGTTGCCCAGCTCGTCGACCAGCCCGCGCCGCTGCACGTCCTCGAACAGGCCGAGCAGCGCGGCCCTGGTCTCGTCGGACATCGTGTCGCCCCGGCGCCGCTGGAGCAGCTCGGTGATCTCGGCCAGCTCGGCGGGCGAGTAGCTGGGAAAGCGCACGCGGGTGGCGAACCGGCTGGCCAGGCCGGGGTTGGAGGCGAGGAAGCCGGCCATCTCCTGCTCGTAGCCGGCCAGGATGATGATCAGCCGGTCGCGGTCGTCCTCGGCCCGCTTGAGCAGGGTCTGCACGGCCTCGGCGCCGAACCGGTCGGGCTGCCCGTCGGCGGAGTTGACCAGGCTGTACGCCTCGTCGATGAACAGCACGCCGCCCAGGGCGCGGTCGACCAGCTCGTTGGTCTTGATGGCGGTCGCGCCCAGGAACTCGCCGACGAGGTCGGCCCGCTGCGCCTCGACCACGTACGGGGTGTCGAGCAGGCCGAACGCGTAGAAGATCTTCGCGAGGGTGCGCGCCACGCTGGTCTTGCCGGTGCCGGGCGGCCCGGAGAAGACGAAGTGCCGGGTCGGCCGGCCGGCCGTGTAGCCGGCCTCGGCGCGCAGCCGGGACGCCTCGATCGAGGCCGCGATGGAGCGCACCTGCTCCTTGACCGGGGCCAGGCCGATCATGCTCTCCAGCTCGCCCAGCGCCTCCTCGACCGAGATGCTGGGCGGCGCCGTCCCGCGCTCGTGCTGCTGCGCCGGGCCGCCCTCGCGCACCCGTACGCGCAGCTGCTCCTGCTCCTGGCCGGCCAGCTCGGCCCGGGCGCGGCGGGCCAGCACGAAGCGGTAGAGCAGCACCGCGGCGGCCACGCCGTACGCGACCCAGACCGCGGTGGCGTCGGAGACCAGGGAGAGCGCGGCGGCGAGCAGGCCCGCGGGCAGCAGCGCCAGCAGGGCGGTCAGCCACGGCGGCACCCAGCGGATCAGGTGGGCGACGCCCGCCACCGGCACGGCCAGCGCGAGCAGGAGCGTCGGCGCGGGCGAGCCGACCGGGAACAGCATGACGAACACCGGCATGAGCACGACCCAGGCGGCCACGACCACGGCGGTGGCCGCGGCGCGCGGGAAGCGCAGGGTCAGCGCGGCGAAGGCGAGCAGGGTCAGCGTGACGAGGAACGTCCGGGCGAGGTCCCACCCGAGGGCCGCGCCGAGGCCGACGGACCCGATCAGCGCCGAGGCGTACATCACCCGGCGCACGGCCGGGGGCAGATGGAAATAGCGCAGGCGCACCCGCTCGAACAGATCCCGCGCCGCGACCCGCCCCGCGGCCTGGGCCCTGCCGGACTCACGCATCACGCCTCCCCGGTCCGCCCCCGGTTATACCGCACCAGACCGACGATTGGGCGGACCTGACACGCCGCGTGACGCCTGACGCTCGGGGGACTTACGGGACGAACAGGACGCTCGCCACGGCGTTCACGGATCGCGGCCGCCACGGACCGACGCCGTCGGCTCGGCACGGCGCCGCCTCTCCATGGGGTCAGCCGCGCTGGTGCCGTCCGGGGAAGTCTCCGGTCAGCACCTGCTTGGGGGTGACGCGCAGCAGGCCGGAGCCCGCCACGGCGACGCCGCGCACCTCCACCCAGCGGCGGCGCGGCGACGGGCCCGCCGCGAACACCGCCACCCGCGGGTCCGCCTCCACCGCCTCCCCCGCCCCGGCCCCGGCGACCAGCCGCAGCTCGCCCGCGGGCCCGATGGACGCCGCCGCGCCGACCGTCCGCGGGCCGAGCGGGTCGGCGAAGGACAGGACGACGTTCCTGGCGTACGCGAGCGCCTGGCGCGCCTCGGGGCCGAGCGGCACGGACGGCTCGTCACCGGCGGGCAGGTCGCACATGAGGAGCGAGGAGCGCCAGGGTCCCGGGCCGCCGCGCCACCACGATCGCGCGGCCCGCACCGCGAACACGACGGCCACGAGGCCCAGCGCCGCGATCCCCACCCGCCACGCCCATTCGGCCCCGCCCCGGACGGTCACGCGCGCCACCCAGCCGAGCAGGGCGCCCGCCGCGCATCCGGCCGCCGCCACGGTGAGGAGGACCACCGCCGCGCGCAGCCACCCGTCCTCGCGGCGCGCGCCCGGCGCGGGGCGGACGCGCCGGTAGCAGCGCAGCAGCGGGTACGGCACGGCCGCGGAGACCAGCGCGACCCTCGGCTCGACGGCCAGGGCGCCCAGGACCAGCGGCACCAGCACCGACCAGGTGCGACCAGCGATGATCCACAAGGCCACCCCGGCGTTCCGACGCGCCGTCCGCACCCCTTCCGCGACGTTCCCCCGCGCATTCCAGCCGCCATCCGCGACGTTCCCGTGCGCCCTCTGCTCGCCCTCCGCCGCGTGGTCGCGCGCCGCCTGCGCGCCCTCCCGGGCGTGCCCCCGCGCCGTCATCTCCCTCTCAGGGGCGTTCCCACGAGCCCTCCGCCCGCTCTCCACGGCGGTCTCGCCACGCGGGCGCTCGCCGTACGCTGCGGTGGCGAACCGCTCCAGGGCCTGGACCGGACGGCCGCGCCACGTACCGGCGAGGGCGCGCAGGGCGGCGTGCGCCGGCCAGCCGAGCACCGCGATCGCCGCGAGCCCGGCCCACACCGGGTCCAGCCACGACGGCACGCCCGGGACAGCGGTCAGGGACAGCCAGGCGGCGTACGCGGTCACCGACACGGCGGCCGAGACCACCTCCGTCCCGAGCCATGGGTCGCGTCCCAGCATGGCGGGCACGCGCGGCCACACCCGCACCCGACGAGCCTGCCGCGCGGTGAGCACGGCCAGCAGCCCCAGCGCGGCCACGCCGCCCAGCTCCGCCTGCACGGCGAGGTCGGCGGTGTACGCCAGCATGGCCACCCCCAGAGTGACCGCCGCCACCAGCAGGCGGGCCTGCCGCGCCCACACCTCCAGGGCGCGCCTGGCCCGGCCGGTCTCGCGGGGGTCCACCGGCCAGGAGGGGTCGTGATGAGCCCGGGGCCGGTCCCAGCGCAGCAACGCCAGCCCCAGATTGACCCGCGCCCGCACCAGCACCGCCTCTTCCCCCGCCGAGCCGACGTACGGCGCCACGGACGCGGAGACCAGGTCGGAGTCCTCGGGCGGCCCCGATCGAGCGGACCAGCCGGAACCCTGACGCGCCCCAGACCCGGACCAACTCGGGTCACGCCCGACCGGGTCATGACGGGTCGCGGGCCGGACGGACTGCTCTGGGGTGTGAGACGGCACGGGCGCGGCCGACGAGCCCGAGGACCCCGACGAGTCCGAGGAACCCGGCGGGAGGACGGCGGGCGAGCCCGATATGCGCCGCGGCGGCAGGCCGGGCGAGCGGGCGACGCCTGGCGGCGGGACGGATGGGTCGGCGACCTCCAGCGGCGCGAGCGGCGAGCCGACTGCCGGGTGCGAGCCGACTGCCGGGTGCGAGCCGTCGGCCCGGTGCGCGGCGGCGGCTGAGCGGTCGGTGAGGGAGGAGTCGGAGAGGGCCGCATCCTCGGAGAGGACCGCATGCTCGGAGAGGACCGCATGCTCGGAGACGGTCCGCTGCGGGGAGAGGGCGGTGCGGTAGGCCGTGGCCGCGCGCCGGTGGTCCCCGCGCAGCAGGGCGAGGTCCCCCTCCAGCACGTGGACGGCCGGCTGCTCCGGAGCGAACGACCGGGCCAGCCCCGCCTGGGCGGCGGCCTCGTCCGCGTGCCCCGGCAGCCGGGACAGCGCGGCGGCCAGGCGTACCCGGGCGGCCCAGGAGCCGGGCGAGAGCCGTACCGCCTCGCGCGCCGGAGGGAGGGCCTCGGCGTCGCGGCCGAGTCGTTCGAGGGCCAGGCTCACCAGCCGGTGCGCCCACTCCCCCGCGGCGGCGGCCTCTCCGTGGTCGTCGCGCGCGGCCGCCTCGGCGGCGCGGTGGGCGGCGTGCAGCGCCTCCTCGGGGCGGCCGGCGTGGAGGCGGGTGACGGCTTCGGCGCACCATTCGCGCGGGGATTTGTCGGTTTTTTCATGGTTCTTGCTATGATTTCCATCCGTCCCCACCAGCTCATGATCGGCTGTTCGATGAAAGTTGAACAGGTCGCGACATAGGGCTGTATCTCTCTAGAGAGGTACGCGTGAGGGCCTTCGATGCGTCGATACCGCTATACCAAGCGCATGCCATGGCCTAAGCTGCCACGCAAGCTGGAGCGGAGGAGCCCGGAGGCAGCGTTTCCACCATCAGCGTCCCGCCAGGCGGCGTCCCGGCGGAGCGCGGAGAGCAGCAGAGAGCAGAGGCACGAACCGTCGGGCTCCCGCACTCACGGCGACCACAGGCACGCGCGGGCCCGTTGTGGACGGATCGGCCGGCAAGGAGGTCCATGACCGTCACACAGGCCGCACCCCTCGTACGGCGTGGGGCCCGGCGACACCCCGACAGCCGCTGGGCGATCCTCCTGGTGCTCTGCCTGAGTCTCCTGCTCATCACGGTCGACGCGACGGTCCTGCACATCGCCGTGCCGGCCCTCACCGCGGCGCTGGAGCCGTCGGCCGTGCAGCTCCTGTGGATCATCGACGTCTACTCCCTGGTGGTCGCGCCGCTGCTGATCATGTTCGGCACGCTGGGCGACCGCTACGGCCGCAAACGGCTGGTCCTGGGCGGTTACGTGCTGTTCGGGGTCGCCTCGGCCGCCGCGGCCTGCTCCCCCGGTCCGCTCTTCCTCATCCTGGCGCGGGCGCTGCTCGGCGTCGGCGGCGCCATGATCATGCCCGCCACGCTGTCGCTGATCCGCCAGGTCTTCACCGACCGCCGCGAACGCGCCGTCGCGCTCGGCATCTGGAGCGCGGTCGCCGCCGCCGGGGCCGCCGTGGGGCCGCTGGTCGGCGGCCTGCTCGTGAGCGTGTGGTGGGGCGCCGTCTTCCTCATCAACGTGCCGATCCTGCTGGTGCTGCTGCCCGCCGCGGCCAGGCTGCTGCCCGACTCGCGCCGGGACGTGAGCCGGCCGTGGGACGGGCTGAGCGCCGTCCTGTCCGTGCTCGGCATCCTGGCGCTCGCGTTCGGCCTGAAGGAGGCGGGCTCGGGCACCCTCATGCCGTTCGGCGCGTCCGTGGCCGTCTTCCTGGCCGGGGTGGGGCTGCTGGTGTGGTTCGTGCGGCGGCAGTCGCGGCTGGCGGCGCCGCTGCTGGACATCGGCCTGTTCCGCAACCGGGCGTTCGCCACCGGCGTGGCGGGGGTGCTGCTGGGCGTGTTCGCCCTCGTGGGGCTCCAGCTCATGCTGGCGCAGTACCTCCAGCTCGTCCTCGGCGACTCGCCGCCCCAGGCGGCGGTCCGGATGCTGCCGCTGGTGCTGTCGGCCATCGCCGGCGGGCTC
The DNA here is from genome assembly GCF_024172185.1 of Nonomuraea roseoviolacea subsp. carminata. Classification (GTDB taxonomy): domain Bacteria; phylum Actinomycetota; class Actinomycetes; order Streptosporangiales; family Streptosporangiaceae; genus Nonomuraea; species Nonomuraea roseoviolacea. Next base: position 6,236,601 of record NZ_JAMZEC010000001.1, on the reverse strand, counting down.
GCCGCGGCCCACATCCTGCCGCGCGCCGGCATGCGCGCCACCATGAGCGGCGGCCTCGGGCTCGTCGCCCTCTCCCTCACCCCCACCCTGAGCTGGGGCGTCGAGAGCCATCCCGTCATGCTCGGCGTCTGCTTCGTCGGCATCGGGTTCGGTGTGCAGGTGGCGCTGCTGGCCGCGTCCGACACGATCATGTCGTCGGTGTCCGAGGCGCGGGCGGGCGGCGCCGCCGCCGTCGAGGAGACCGCCTACGAGCTCGGCGCCGGACTCGGCGTGGCCGTCCTCGGCACGATCACCACCATCGTGTACGCGCCTGGCCTGCCGTCCGTGGCCGGCGTGACCGGCGCGGGCATGGACCAGGCCCGGCAGTCGCTGGCCGGCGCCGCCCACGTGGCCCACGAGGTCGGCGGCAGCACGGGCGACGCGCTGCTCACGGCCGCCCGCTGGGCCTTCGTCAACGCCCTGCACACCACTGTCGTGGTGAGCATCGTCCTGCTCAGCCTGACCGCCATAGCCGTGGCCATGCTGCTGCGCCGTGATTGAGGTGTGCGATGTCCCGCTCCGGGCAGACAACTACCGTGAGACAGGCCCTCCATGATCTCGCCGCGCTCGTCGCCCGATTAGGCGTCGGCGGCATCTTCTTCGCCAACGGCTGGCACAAGCTCGAGGACGGCCTGAAGACCACCGGCATGCACTTCGCCCAGCAGGGCGCCCCCGCGCCTCGGGCGTGGGCCACGGTCACCATGCTGGCCGAGCTGATCGGCGGCGCGCTGCTCATCGCGGGGCTGCTGGTGGCGTTGACGGGGCTGGTGCTGTTCGCCGAGGCGCTGGCGGTGTTCCTGGTGGCGCCGCCGCTCAACCCCATCACCGTGAACGAGCTGGTGCTGCTCGGGGTGGCCGCGCTGCTGCTGGCCGTCGTGGGGGCCGGCCGGGTGTCGGTGGACCACATGGTGGTGATCCGGCGGCGGGAGTCGGAGGCGGCCAGCGAGTTCGCGGCCGACACGGAGGCCGACCGGGTCATCGCCTCGCTCCGCGACCCCGACGCCGCCCCGGGCACCTCCGCCCGGGACACCGACACGGCCCGGCCGCCCGGCACGTCATCCGGGGCCCAGGTTCCCGACGCTCCCGGCGCCCAGGCTTCTGGCGCTTCCGATGAGCAGGGGACGACATCGAGCCCGACGACCCGTACCGGCCCGGCGGCCTCGGCTGCTCGCGCCCGGGCCCGTACGGACGCGGAGAAGGGCGAGCAGCGGGACACGACCCCCCATCCACGCCCGCGCCGCCCGGCCCCCGAGCCGACGCCGGCCGACGAACCCTCGACGTCCCCCTCGCCCGGCGACACCCTGGTGGCGGGCCGCAAGAAGCCCGCTCCGCCCCGGGGGCGCCGCACCCAGCCCGACGAGTGACCCGCCGCAGGGCTCAGCGCGCCCGGACGGCCGGGCGGTCGCGGTCGCGGGTGAGCCGGACGGCCCCCTGGCTGAGGGCGATGGACGCGAGGATCACCAGGGCGCCCACGGGCTGGTTCCAGCTCAGGCTCTCGCCCAGCACCACCACGCCGGACGCCGCCGCGAACACCGGTATCAGGTACGTCACCGTCGAGGTCGTCGTCACCCCCGCCTGACCCTGCACCCAGTACAGCAGCAGGTAGGCGAGCCCCGTGCCGAGGCAGCCCAGCGCGACCAGGCTCCACCACACGCGGGGCGGGGCCGAGGTGTCCACCAGCGGCACGCCGGCCACCAGCGCGACCACGCCGACCTGCACGGCGCCGCTGAGGAGCTGGCCGGCCGCGAGCACCACGGGCGGCTCGGAGCGGCGCCCGGTGATGAAGCGGCCCATGTACGCGGCGCCGACGCCGTAGCAGACCGCGGCGCCGAAGCAGGCCAGGCTGCCCGCGAGCTGCCCGCCCGCCATCGGCTGCCACACGCCCAGCACGACCATCACCCCGGCGAACCCGAGGCCGAGCCCGGCCACCCGGCCCGCCGTGGGCCGCTCGGCGCGCAGCAGCAGGGTGAAGCCGAGGGTGCACAGCGGCGTCGTGGCGTTCCAGATCGAGGCGACCACCGAGGAGACGTACTGCTCGCCGTACGCGAAGAGCGTGAACGGGACCGTCGTCAGCACCACGGACGCGACCTGGAAGTGCCCCCACAGGCGCGGGTCGCGCGGCAGGCTCCTGCGGCTCACGGCGACCGCCGCGAGCAGGGCGGCGGCGCCCAGCACCATCCGCGCGAACGACACCTGGAGCGGCCGCAGCACCTCCACGGCGACCTTGATGAAGAAGAAGCTGTTGCCCCAGATGGCCGCCAGCACCAGGAAGGCAGGCAGCCACCGTCCCGCGCCCTTGATCCGCACCCTTGCCTCCACTCGGTGAACCCCGAGGAGCGTAACGGCCGGAGCGGGCCGAAGGCGTAGGGATATTTCCGTATTTATCGCCTCTGATGTGCGGCGCCTCAGCGCGATATGTCGCACACCAACAGGGCGAAGCCTGTGAGCACGACCGCGGACGACACCACCATCAGAGCGTTGGCGGCGAGCGGGACGTCGGGCAGCGTGAGGAAGATGACCGCCGCCGCCACGAACGACAGCACGGACCCCGCGCCGAGCACGCCTCTCGTGACGGGGGTGAGGCGTCTGTCGAACTTCATCACGCGATGGTACGACTCCCGCCCGAGGCAGTCGATCAAGACTCTGGCGTCACAGCTCGAAGCGGGCGACGCGGCGGAGCTTGTTCATCGCGTCGAGGGCCGCCACCTTGTACGACTCGGCCAGCGTCGGGTAGTTGAAGACCGCGTCCACCAGGTAGTCGATCGTGCCGCCGCAGCCCATGACCGCCTGGCCGATGTGCAGCAGCTCGGTGGCGCCCGTGCCGAAGACGTGCACGCCCAGCAGCGACCGGTCCTCGGGCGAGACCAGCAGCTTGAGCATGCCGTACGTGTCGCCGATGATCTGCCCGCGGGCCAGCTCGCGGTAGCGCGAGATGCCCACCTCGAACGGCACCTGCGCCTTGGTCAGCTCGTCCTCGGTGCGGCCGATGAAGGAGATCTCCGGGATCGTGTAGATGCCGATCGGCTGGAGGTGGTGGATGCCGGCCAGCGGCTCCTCGCAGGCATGGTGGGCGGCGATGCGGCCCTGCTCCATCGAGGTGGCCGCCAGCGACGGGAACCCGATGACGTCGCCCACCGCGTAGATGTGCGGCACGGCGGTGCGGTAGTGCTCGTCCACCCGGATGCGGCCGCGGTCGTCGGCCGACAGGCCGGCCATGTCCAGGCACAGGCCGTCGGTCATGCCCTGGCGCCCGGCCGAGTACATGACGGTCTCGGCCGGGATCTTCTTGCCGCTCTCCAGCAGCGCCAGCGCCCCCTTGGGCCGGCGTTCGACGGCCGCGACCGACTCGCCGAAGCGGAAGGTGACGGCGAGGTCCCGCAGGTGGTACTTCAGCGCCTCGACGATCTCCAGGTCGCAGAAGTCGAGCATCCGCTCGCGCCGCTCGACCACCGTGACCTTGGTGCCGAGGGCGGCGAACATGGACGCGTACTCGATGCCGATCACCCCGGCGCCCACGACGACGAGCGAGCCCGGGACGGCCGCGAGGTTGAGGATGCCGTCGGAGTCGATGATGGTCTGCTCGTCGAACTCGACGGAGTCGGGGCGGGCCGGCCGGGTGCCGGTCGCGATGATGATCTTGTCGGCCGTGATCTTGACGTCGCGACCCTGCTCGTCGAGCACGTCGAGGGTGTGCGGGTCGACGAAGCGGGCCGTGCCGGGCAGCACGGCGACGTGGTTGCGCGAGAGCTGGCTGCGGATCACGTCGATCTCGCGGCCGATGACGTGCTGGGTGCGGATGCCCAGGTCGCCGACCGTGATCTCGTCCTTGACCCGGTAGCTCTGGCCGTACATCTCGCGCTGGTTGAGACCCGTGAGATAGAGGACGGCCTCGCGCAGGGTCTTGGACGGGATCGTGCCCGTGTTGATACAGACGCCGCCGATCATGTTGCGGCGCTCGATGACGGCGACCCGCTTCTCGAGCTTGGCGGCGGCGATGGCCGCTTTCTGCCCGCCGGGTCCGGAGCCTATGACGGCTACGTCGAAGTCGGCCACACCTCCAGTGTCTCCCCCGCGGGCCGTTCCCGCCATGGGGGGACGGGCGGCGCCGGCGCTCAGCCGGACATGCCGGCCATCACCCGGTCCACGATCCCCTGGCTGCCCTCCTGGCGGGCGCAGTGGGCGCAGCAGTACCAGTGCTCGCCCGACTGGACGCCGTGCCCGATGACGCGGGCGCCGCAGTGCTCGCAGATGGGCGCCATCGCGTGGATCGCGCACTGGAAGGAGTCGAAGGTGTGCACGGCTCCCTGGGCGTGCACCTCGAAGGCCATGTCGTAGTCGTTGCCGCAGGTCTCGCAGACGGCCATGGTGTTCCCCCTCGCGCTGTCACCGGTACGCCGCAGGGACATACCCCGCCCCGCGCCACTGTTGCCCCAACGGACCGCCATATTCCCCCGGTACTCCCGGGTGCCGGCTCAACGGGCGACGGCCGCGCGGGCCAACGCCTCACGCGCCGCAGACCACGATGAGCGGAAACCCCCGATATTTCACGAATCTCCCTCGCGCCGCTGTCAAGCCATGGTAAAGATCGACGATGTTGTTCGACGAAGGGAACCTCGTGCTCAAGCGTACGATCGTCGCGGTCGGCCTCGTCGCCGCCGGGATCGCCGCCGTCCCCGCCCCCGCCTACGCCGCGTCCGCGGCCTACACGCCGGAGCGCGTGTGCGGGGCCGGATTCCACCGCGTCAAGGACGGCCACCGGGCCATGACGACGCGCGACGGGTCGGTGTTCGGGCACGTCTACCTCATGTACAGCAAGAGCAGCGGCGAGAACTGCGTGGCCGCGATCAAGACCCGCTTCACCGGCACGCGCACGCTCACCGGCGCCAGCCTGGAGGTGCGCGGCGGCGGCCGGTCCGAGGACGTGCAGAAGTACCAGTACTACGCCGAGACCGGGCACGTGGACGGCAGCTGGAAGTGCGTGAAGTTCGAGGGCTGGACCCGCACCCCGGACAACCGGGTCGAGGCGTGGGGCGGCCGCAAGTCCTGGGGCAACTGCCAGGGCTAGCAGGTCTTCCGGTAGGGGACGTCCGGCAGGTGCGCCGCCCAGTCGGCCTCGGGCAGGGCGCCGCCGGCGCGCCGGCACACGGCCGCCGCCACCTGCTCGGGGTCCACCGGCACCTGGTGGACGGTCCCGTCCACGGCGGCGTACAGGGTGCGGCCGTCGGCGCTGAAGGTGAGGGCCTCGGGCTCCTGCATGATGTGGAGGTCGAAGGAGCCGCCGAGCCGGCGCTTGCCGGCGGGGTCCCAGAGCTGGACCTTCCCGCTGTTGGTCATGGTGGCGAGGGTGCCGCCGTCGGGTGAGAAGGCCAGCAGGGAGACCGATCCCGCCGCGCGGGGCAGCGCGGGACGGATCGGAACGGGCCCCCGCGGACCGATCTGCCACAGGGCGATGCGCCCGTCCTCGTCCTGCGCGATCGCGATGACGCCCCTGCTGCTCAGCGCCGGGCTGAAGCCGGCGGCGGAGAGGTCGAACCCACTGCCGACCGGACGGCCCGTGGTCAGGTCGAGGAACGTGCCGCTGCCGGTGACGAGGTCGTTGCCGTCCTTGGTCAGGGGCCCGCCGCGCACGACCGTGGCGAAGTCGTGCAGGGTCCGCCCGGTCGCCGCGTCGTACACCATGACGCGGTAGTCCTCCGCCTGCCCCGCCGGTCCCATCGACACGACGACCTTCCCGCCGTCAGCCGTGAACTCCACCTGCTCGGGGATGTTGGGCTCCGGTGCCCGGACCGCCCACACCTGTCGCATGGTCCTGAGGTCGATGAGCTGGACCTTGCCCCCCGTCTCCGCCAGGACCATGCGCTCGCGCGGCTCGTCGAAACCGGGCACCACGGAGTTCTCGGAGCCCTTGGCGAACGTGGCGAGCCTCCGGTGCGTCCGGAGGTCCATCAGCCTCAGCCGCGTCGCCTCGTAGCCGGCCACCGTGGCCCAGCGCCCCGTCGGGCTGAAGCGGATCTCGCCGTCCTTGCTCAGCCGCGTGGACGGCACCCGGGCGGTCAGGTCCACGCTCACGACCACGTCGTCCATGAGGTAGCGCAGCGTCCTGCCGTCGGGGTCGAGCCGGACGTCGTCCAGGTCGCCCTCGGCCCGGTAGTCGAGCACCTGCCTGTGGTCGGCGATCCGCCACACCTGTACGTCACGGCGGGCGAAGACGAGCACGTGCCGGTCGTCGAGGCGCATCTGCGGCGCGGGCTGATCGCACAGGTCGCAGGTCCAGTCCTCGTCCTTGGCGCGCACCCGTCCCGTGGCCGCGTCCACCAGCGTGATCGCGTCGCGGGCGCAGGCCAGGGTCCGGCCGTCGGTGCTGAAGGCGACCACGCTCCACTCGGTGCGGCAGGCGGAGTAGGAGGGCCGTTCCCGCTTCCAGCCGGGCAGCGACACCGCGTCGAGCCGCTCCCCCGTCACCAGCATGCGGCGACCCGCCGGGTCCACCAGCAGGTCGTCCGGACCGGCCTCGCTGGTGTCGGGCCTGTCCACGGGTCCGCCGAACCGCCTGCCCGTCTTGAGATCGACCAGATGGGACAGGCCCTCGAAGTAGGACACGAGGATGGTCGTCTCGTGCTCGCCGAACCGCGGGAAGTAGCCGCCGCCGCTCGCCTCCTCCAGCTTCTCCGTGTAGACGCGCCTGCCCGTGGTGAGGTCCCAGACGCCGAGCTCCTTCGGCGTGGACTGCGCCATCAGGCGGCCGCTCGGGCTGAGCACCGGAGGGAAGACGATCTCGCCATCGAGGTCCAGTTCCTTCCACCCGCCGGTGCGCCGTCCCGTCCGCACGTCGTAGACGTTCACCCCCTGCTTGCTGACGCTCACCAGCGTGCGGCCGTCGCGGCTCAGCGCCCGGTAGGCGATGCCCTGCACCGGCGGGTCACGGAACACCGCCGTCTCCTGCTGCTGGAGCGACGACATCAGGCTGCTGCGGGCCTCCGGCTGGGGCGACAGCCGCCAGGCGGCGACGCTCAGCCGCATCGCGGCGACCGGGTCGGTGGTGCGTAACCGGTCCGCCTCGGCCGCCGCCTGCTTGGCGACGGCGATGTCGCGCTGGCGGGCGGTCTGCCGCCCCTGCCACACCGCCACGCCCCCGGCGGCCAGGGCGACGGCCAGCATCCCGGCCAGCGCGACGGTGGTGAGCCGGCGCCGGCGGGTCCGCCGCCGGGTCAGCTCGGTGCCGGCCTGGAGGTAGTCACGTTCGCGCGGGGTCAGGGTGACGTGGCGGCGGCTGGTGGCGGCCCATCGCAGCGCCTGCTCCAGCCGGCTGCCCTGGAGCAGGTCGGCGTGGCGCCGGCCGTGCTCGGCCCAGTGCCGGGCCGCCCGGTTGATCTCGCCGAGCACGGCGAGGCCGTCCCGGTCGGCGTCGACCCACATGCGCAGCCGCGGCCAGGCGCGCAGCAGCGCCGGCTGGGACAGCTCGACGGTGTGCCCGTCGGTGGAGACGACGTACGAGAACGCGCGCAGCACCCGGCGCACGGCCTCCGCCTCGTGCTCCGGGCGTCCCTCGAACAGCTCGTCGTGCGAGGCGGCCCGCCCGGTCTCCCGGCCGTCCTCGCCGATGGCGACCAGCCGCAGGAACACCTCCGCCGCCAGGTCGCGCTCCTCGGGGCCGAGCGAGCCGTAGGCGTCCTCGGCGATCGTGCCGAGGGCCGGGTCGGCCCGGCCGGGGACGGCCACGCCGCCGGCCGCGCGGCTGCCCTCGGCCAGCAGCCCGCCGATGTCGGACGGGTCGCCGCTGACCAGCGCGAGGAGCAGGTCGCGGGCCGCGGGCCGACCGGCCGGGTCCTTGCGCAGGGCGGCGCCGACGAGTGGCGCGAGCGCGGGCGGCAGCGCGCCCAGGTCGGGGTGGTGGGACAGCACGCGGTGCATGACGCCGCCGAGGTTGTCGGCGTGGAACGGGTCCTGTCCGGTCGCCGCGAACACCATGGTGGCGCCCCAGGCGAAGACGTCGGCGGGGGCGCCGGCGCGTTGCCCGGCGAACACCTCGGGCGCGAGGTAGCTGGGCGTGCCCGCCACCTCGCCGGTCCTGGTGAGGGACATGTCGAGGGTGCGGGCGATACCGAAGTCGATCACGCGGGGGCCGTCCGGCCCGAGGAGCACGTTGTCGGGCTTGAGGTCGCGGTGGATGACGCCCGCGTCGTGGATCGCGGTGAGCGCGGTGGCGACCGCGGCGGCCAGGCGGTGCAGGTCGTCGCCCGTGAACCGCCGCCCCTCGGTCACCGCGTCGCGGAGGCTGGGGCCGGGGACGTACTCGGACACGATGTACGGCCGGCTGCCGTCGAGGTCGGCGGCCAGGACCTTCGCCGTGCAGAACGACGCCACCCGGCGCGCGGCCGTGGCCTCCTTGGCCAGCCGGCCCGCCATGCCGTTGCCGGCCGGGTGGAGCATCTTGAGCGCGACCCGGTGTCCCTCGGGGTCGTAGGCCTCGTAGACGATGCCCTGCCCGCCGGAGCCGAGCCGCCCGGCCAGCCAGTACGGGCCGACCTGCTGCGGATCCCCCGCGCTGAGCGTTTCCACGGCGGGTTAGATGCCGCGCCCCGGCGGCTGGTTGCCGCCGCCCGAAAAAAGATCCAACCAATGGGGCGGGGCGTGCATCTCACCCGATCGACAGATTCTTCATGAACATCACGGAAGGCGCCCATCGTGCTCATCGCCCCTCAGCGCGTCCTGGCCCTCACCGCGGCGGCCGCCGCGGTCCTGTCCCTCACGGCCCTGCCCGCCTCCGCCTCCGCCTCGGCGTCCGCCGGGTCCCGGCTGACGAACGCCGCCACCGGCATGTGCCTGGCGGTCGGCCGCAGCGAGGTACGGGCCGGCAAGAAGGTCATCCAGTGGCCGTGCTCGACCAACAAGGACCAGAAGTGGATCTACCACCACGGACGGCTCACGAACGCGAAGACCGGCATGTGCCTGGCCGTCCCGCGCGCCTCGGCCCGCAAGGCGGAGGGCGTGATCCAGTGGCCGTGCACCGACGGCGGCTCGGAGCAGGAGTGGACCTACGACGGCATGCAGCGGATGCGCAACCAGGCCACCGGCATGTGCCTGGCCGTCGGCAAGGCCGAGCGGCGCAAGGGCAAGGTCGTCATCCAGTGGCCGTGCGGCGACCAGACCGACCAGGTGTGGCTGCGCCGGTAGAAATGCATTGAACGCGCAGGTGGCCCCGCGTTAGGTTGTCCGGCATGGCGGGCTCCGGGCCCGCCGGCCGCGCGGGCGCGGCGCCCGTACGGCCGGGCGACGGGAGGCTCACCATGAGACGCATCAGGATCACCAGACCGCCGAAGCGGCGGCCGGACCCCGGCGCGGACCTGGATCTGCGCTCACCCTCGGGCCGCCGGCTCCCCTACTGACCGAACGGCCGGCCTGGTCTCTTCGGCGCGACCGAAAAATGATTTCCCCGCCGAACCGTTTCTTACACCGCGCTTACCGGTGTTTCTGTAGTTAAATTAGATAACAGGAACATCACGGGGGGCTCGGCATGAAGAGGCTAGCGGTGGTGCCGCCGCACATCGTCCGGCACAAGGTGCGCGACATCCGCACGGCGGACCGGCGCAGGCCGTCGCCGCCCGACCCGAAGGTGGTCGACCTGCGCGCCTACGCCGGCCGCAACGTGATCCGCTTCCCCGGCGGCCCGACCCCGGCCGCCTGACGGCGCGGGGTCAGCCGTAGAGCCTCTTGGCGTACGACTCGCCGTAGTACTGCTCAAGCTGTTCGAGTGACTCCTCGACGACCTGCACGTCCTTGATCAGGCGGGCGTGCGAGGGCAGGGCCTCGGGCTGCCACGAGTCGGGCTTCCACAGCGCCGAGCGCAGGAACGCCTTGGCGCAGTGGAAGAAGATCTGCTCGATCTCCACCACGAGGGCCAGGTGCGGGCGGTGGCCCTTGACGATCATCTCGTCGAAGAACGGGGCCTCGCGGACGAGGCGGGCGCGGCCGTTGATCCGCAGGGTCTCGTTGCGGCCCGGGACGAGGAAGATCAGGCCGACCCGCGGGTTGGTCAGGATGTTGCGGAATCCGTCGGCCCGCCGGTTGCCCGGCCGGTCGGGGATGGCGATGGTGGTGTCGTTGATGACGTGGACGAACCCGGCCGGGTCGCCCTTCGGCGAGACGTCACAGGATCCGTCGGCGGCCGAGGTGGCGATCAGGCAGAACGGCGACGCGGCCAGCCACTGCCGGTCGCGCTCGTGCAGGCGCACCCGCTCCTTGGTGGCGGCCCGTGGCATCACGTCACCGAGCACCTCGCGCAGCTCGGACTCGGAGGCGATCTCGACCCAGCTCAATGCGATCTCCCTTCGGGGGTCCGCCTGAATCCTGTCATGGAAGCGGGTCCAGCAGCCGGTGGGGTTCGCGCAGGGCCACGCTGACCGGGTCGCTCCGGTCGTCCTCCAGGCCGGGGCCGGGGCGCACCTCGACCTGCTCGGGCGGGAGGTGCGCGGCGCCACAGGCGGCGCAGGAGGCGGTGGCGTCGATCCGGCCGCCGCACTCCACGTGCGAGAACACCCGGCGGGTGCCACGGCGGCTCAGGTGACGCTCACCCCACTGCCCCAGGGCCAGCACGGGCAGCCAGAGCTCGCGGCCCATCGCGGTCGGCACGTACTCGTCGCGGGGCGGGTTGTCCTGGTAGCGCCGCCGTTCGAGCACGCCGGCCTCGACCAGCGTGGCGAGCCGCTGCGACAGCACCGCCCGCGGGATGTCGAGGTGGGCCAGGAAGTCGCCGTAGCGGCGCACGCCGTAGAGCGCGTCGCGGATCACGAGCATGGTCCACCGCTCGCCGACCAGTTCCAGGGTCCTGGCCAGGGAGCAGTCCTGGCCGTCGTAGTTCTTGCCGAGCGCCATGGACCTCACCTTAGTTCATTCACTGAACCGTGGTAACGTGCGCAGCCATGATGAGTTCAATCACTGAACCAACTGGGCGGCGCACCCTGGCACCCGCCGTGGCGTCCGTGGCCCCGCTGCTGGTGCTGACGAACTACACCGTGCCGATGGTCACGCTCCCCGACACCGCCCGCGCGCTCGGCGCGGGACCTACCGGGCCGGTGTGGATCCTCGGCGCGATCGCCCTCGGGCTGTCCTCCGTGCTGCTGGTCTCCGGAGGGCTGGCCGACGACTACGGGCGCAAGCGGGTGATGGTCGCCGGCACCTGCGTGCTCGCCGCCGCGAGCGTGGTGGCCGCGCTGGCCACGGCCGTGCCGGTGTTCGTGGCGGCGCGCTTCGCGCAGGGCGCGGCGAGCGCCGCCATGCTCGCGGGCAGCCTCGGGCTGGTCGGGCACGCCTATCCGGCGGGTCCCGAGCGGCTGCGGGCCACCGGACGGTACGGGGCGATGATCGGGCTCGGCACCGCCGTGGGCCCGCTCCTGTCGGGGGCGCTGGCCGCGGTGGCGAGCTGGCGGGCGGCGTACTGGCTGGTGGCGGGGTGCGCGGCGGCGCTCGCGGCGGTGTCCGCCCGGGTGCTGGAGGAGTCACGCTCCCCCGAGCCGCGGCGTTTCGACGTGCCCGGGGTGGTCCTGCTCAGCCTGGCCGTGGCCGCGCTGGTGGCCGGGGTGACGGAGGGCAGGCTCGGCTGGGGGCGGCCGGTCGTCGTGGGCGCCCTGGCGGTGGCCGTGGTGCTCGGGGCCGCGTTCGTGGCGGCCGAGCGGCGGCGGCCGGAGCCGCTGCTCGACCTGGAGCTGTTCCGGCGGCCGGCGTTCCTGGTGGCGACCGGGGGCGCGCTCGTCGTGGGGGCGGCGATCGTGGGGCTGCTGAGCTACCTGCCGAGCGTGCTCCAGCAGGGCCGCGGGCTCACCCCGCTGGAGACCGCGCTGCTGTTCGGGCTCTGGTCGTCGCTGTCGTTCGTGGTCGCCCTGCTGTCCCGGCACGTACGGCTGACGACCCCGGCGCGCTTCGCGCTCGGCCTGGCGCTCAGCGCGGCCGGCTTCACCGGTCTGCTCGGCCTGGGGTCGGGCGGGTCGATGCTCCCGATCGTGGCCGGGCTGGTGGTCAGCGGGGCCGGGTCGGGGCTGGTCAACTCCTCGATCACGCAGCTCGCCGTGGAGAGCGTGCCGGCGCACCGGGTGAGCATGGGCTCGGGAGCCAACAACACGGCCCGTTACGTGGGCAGCTCCCTCGGCGCGGCGGGCGTGGCCGCGGTCGTCGGGCAGCTCGGCGCGGACCAGGGGGCGGCGGTGGCGGTGGCGGCATGCGTCGTGCTGACGGCGGCCACGGCCGTCGCGACGCTGGTCACGCGCGCGTGAGGCCCTCCGGCGCGGCGGTCGCGACGCTCGTCACGCGCGCGTGAGCCCCTCCGGGGCGGCGCGGCGGTCGCGCACGGCCCGCCACGCGCACGCCGTACCGGCCATGAGCAGCACGGCGACAGCCGCGACGACCCGCAGGAGACCGTCGGCCGAGGACGGCGCGGCGAAGTAGACGCTGCCGAGCCCGGCGACGGCCGTGACCCCGGCGAGCATCGGTCCGGTCGAGTTGAGCGCCGAGACCGCCGAGGCGAGGCGCGGCTCGACCAGCGACGTGATCCGGGCGATCAGCGGGCTGTAGCCGGCGGCGTGCCCGGCCCCGGCGAGCAGGAGCAGCGGCGAGGCCGCGTACGCGTTCCACTGGTGGCGGTGCAGCAGCGCCAGCAGGACCGCGCCGGCGGCGAAAGCGACGGGCCCCGCCACCGGCAGGGCGCCGCGCAGCCGCCGGGGGTAGCGGGTCCAGGTCAGGCTGAGCGTCCCGAACCCGACCGTGTACGGCACGAACGCCAGCCCCGCCCGGAGCGGCGAGAAGCCCAGCGCGGACTGCAGGTGCAGGGTCAGGACGAGCAGGAACACCGTGTAGCAGCCCATGACGATCCAGCAGGCCGCCAGCCCCGGCCTCACCCCCGCGGGCCGCAGCGCCGCAGGGTCGAGCAGCGGATGGCGCGCCCGCCGCTCGTGCCGGCCGAACACCGCCAGCAGCGCCGCTCCACCGGCCAGCGACACCCAGCACCAGGCGGGCCAGCCGTGGTCGCGGCCGAAGATGAGCGGCACGGTCACCGCGGCCATGGCGACGGTCAGGACGGCCACGCCCAGCGGGTCCAGGCGGGGCCGTCCCTCCGCGCGCGAGTCCGGCAGCAGGCGCGGGCCGACCGCCAGCAGGACCGCGCCGACCGGGACGTTGACCAGGAAGACGGGCCGCCAGGCGAGGCCGAACAGGTCGGCGCCGACGACCAGGCCCCCGATGACCTGGCCCAGCGCGACGCCGAGAGCCAGCACCATGCCGTACAGGCCGATCGCCCGGCGGCGCGCGGGCCCGTCCCAGTGGAGCTGGATGAGCGAGAACACCTGCGGCGTCAAAAGCGCCGCGCCGGCGGCCTGCGCGACGCGGGCCGCCACCAGCACGCCCGCGGTGGGCGCGAGGCCGCACGCCAGCGACGCCCCGGTGAACCAGGCGAGGCCGGCCAGGAACGCCCGCCGGTGCCCGACGATGTCGCCGAGCCGCGCGCAGGTCACCAGGAGCACGCCGGTGGTCAGCAGGTAGCCCGACACGATGAGCTGGACGGCGGCGCCGTCGGCGCGCAGGTCGCCGCGGATGGTCTGCGCGGCGACCGACACGATCGAGCCGTCCATGGAGGCCATGACCTGGCCGGCGAGCAGCACGGCCAGCATCGGGCCGCGACGGACTACGGAGGCGGCGGAGGCGGCGGTCGTGGTGGGGATGGACATGCCGTGGAGTATCGATCGCGCGCCTTCGTCCGGTCTTGAACATGTTTGCGGCTGGGACCTACCAGCGGCGGGCGTGGGCCATGGCTCCCAGCAGGGCGTCGCGCTCGGCGGCGAACCGGCCCGGCTCCATGCCCTCCCGCTCGGCGCGCAGGTGCAGCATGGTCAGCTCGGTCGCCGCGTGCTGGTAGTCGCTCATGGCGCGGCCGATCCCCGCGCGCCTGGCCCACCGGCGGGCGCGGGCGCGGCCGGGCAGGGAGCCCAGCATGGCGAGGTCCTGCGGGGCGATCAGGCCCGTCTGCTGGTAGGCGGGCAGGTAGGCGCCCATCTTGGCGACGAGCTGCCGCCGCTCGCGCACCGCCACCACGACGAGCAGCACCAGCGCCGTCATGATCACCAGGTACGCGGCGGCGAGCCAGCCGAGCGACTGGGTGGCCGCGGCGCCGTTCCACAGCCCGTGGAGCACCACCGCGGCCAGGTAGCCGAGCGGGACCATGGCGTACCGGACGGCCCCGCGCCGGGTCAGCGCGTAGGCGACCCCGAGCCCGATCATGGAGGTGTAGACGGGGTGGCCGAGCGGGTCGATCAGGCCGCGCATGACGAAGAGCTGCACGGTCGCGCCTACGCCGTTCTGCAGGAAGGCGCTCAGGTAGTAGCCGACGTTCTCCACGGCGGCGAAGCCCAGCCCGGCCATCGAGGCGTACACGATGCCGTCGGTCAGCCCGTCGATCTCCCGGCGGCGGCGCAGGAGCAGCAGCAGCGCCGACCCCTTGAGCGCCTCCTCGATCACGGGGGCGAGGAACACGGTGCCCATGGAGTCCACCACCCGCGCCCCGTACCCGGCGCTGGTGAACAACGCCTGACCGGCCAGCGTGAGCGCCACGCCCAGCACGATCGCCACGCCGGCGCCCCACGCGAAGGCGAAGGCGAGGTGCAGCTTCGGCTCCGGCTCCAGGCGGTCCAGCGAGAGGACGGCCGCGAGCAGCACGGGCAGCGGCGCGAGCGCCAGGAGCAGGGACAGCCCGAACCCGACCGGTCCCCCTCTCCACAGCATGACGGCCAGCACGACCAGGGCCAGCAGGCTGGAGACCACCATGCCGGCCAGCAGGGCCTTGCTGGGCCGCTGCACCAGCAGGGGAGGGCGCAGGGGGACTGTCATCGTCACGCCTCTCTTCGCTCGGGGTCCCACCATGGACCCCCGGCGTCGACGAACGCTTGCCAGTCGCTTGACGGCGAGGTCGAAGCGATGCTTGAGGGCAGGGCGGAAGCGATCGGCGACCGGGTGGGGGTTGCGGCGATAGGGTTCCCCACAACAGGGAGGAATCACCAGATGACCGACGAAAGCTACGCACCTGGAGCCGGCCCCGCCCCCCGTGGGCTCTCCGACGAGGAGCTGTCGAAGCTCATCGCGGGGCAGCGCTTCGGCGCCCTCGCGACCACCCGCGCCAACGGCCTCCCCCACCTGTCCACGGTCCTCTACACCTGGGACCCCGACCGGCGCGTGGCGCGGATCTCGACGATCGCCGACCGGCTCAAGGTCCGCCAGTTGCAGCGCGACCCCCGCGGCTCCCTGTACGTGACCAGCGACGACTTCTGGTCCTTCGCGGTCGCCGAGGGCGTGGCCGAGCTGTCGCCGGTCAGCGCCGAGCCGGGCGACGAGGTCGGGCGCGAGCTGCTCGCGATGGCCGGCGGCATCGCCGACCCGGCGCGGGAGGAGGCGTTCCTGCGGCAGATGGTCGTGGACCGGCGCCTGGTGATCCGGCTCAGGGCGTCGCGGCTGTACGGAACCGCCCTGCCCGTCACCGGGTGACGCGTCGGGCGACCCGGAGGTGAGGCGATGGGGGTCCTGATCCGCGCCGAGGACGTGCCGCCGGGGCGGCGGCGCGCCGCCTGGCTGGACATCGTGTGCGACGCCCTCGGCCCGCTGGACTGCCGCATCGACCCGGACGCGCCGCTGCGCGGCGAGATCGGCGCCGGGACGCTCGGCTCCTTGGGCGTCGGCCGGGTGCGCACCCCCACGCCGCACAGCGTCCACCGCACGCCCGGCCAGATCCGCCAGGGCTCGCAGGAGCTCTACCGGGTGGTGCTGGCCCTGTCCGGCGAGCCCGTCCTGGAGCAGGACGGGCGCTCCACCCGGCTCGCCCCCGGCCGGCTCGCCCTCTACGACTTCGCCCGGCCGTACCGGCTCGCCTACACCTCGACGGTGGACCTCGCGGTCTTCAGCCTCCCCCGCGACGCGCTCGCCCTCCCGCGCGACGCGCTGGCCCGGCTCACCGCGGTCCCGATCGCCACTGACGACGGCGCCGGTGCGCTCGCCGCGCCGCTCCTGCGCCGGGTCACCCTGGACCTGGAGACGTACCGGCCGGACAGCGCGGCCCGACTGTCGGGCGTGGTGATGGACCTGCTCACCACCGTCATCGCCGAACGGGCGGAGCGGACCGCGGCGCTGCCGGACGAGACGCGGGCCCGCACGCTGCTCATGCGCGTCGACGCCTTCATCGAGGAGCGGCTGGGCGACCCCGGGCTCGATCCGGCCGCCGTCGCCGCCGCCCACCACGTCTCCCTGCGCCAGCTCCACCGGCTGTTCGAGCCGCGGAACACGACCGTGGCCGCCTGGATCCGGCACCGGCGGCTGGAGCGCTGCCGCCGGGACCTGGCCGACCCCTCGCTGTCCGGCGTCCCGGTGAGCGGCGTCGCGGCCCGCTGGGGGTTGCCGGGGGCGGCCCACTTCAGCCGCCTGTTCAGGCAGGCGTACGGCATGCCGCCCGCCGAGTACCGCCGCGCCCGCCTCCCCCGCTGACCGCTCCTGCGACGGGACCTTCTCGGGACGGCACGGATCGTCAAGGGGGTGGCACGCGCGCGCAAGACCGCCGGGGATCGCGTGAGCAGACTGGGACCCGTCCGCACCACCGCTCACGCAACGAAGGATCCCCGATGCCCACGACGTCCCGGACTCCCCTCTCCCACACCCTCTTCGTCAACCTGCCGGTCGCCGACCTGGCCCGTTCCAAGGCGTTCTTCACCGCGCTGGGGTTCTCGCTGTTCGGCGCGTCCGACGCCATGGCGTCGGTGATGATCAACGAGCGGACGCAGGTCATGCTGCTCACCGAGCCGGTCTTCGCCTCGTACGCGCGCTCCGAGCCCGCCGACCCGGCCAAGACCACGCAGGTGATCCTCGTCCTCGGCCTGGACGACCCGGCGGCGGTCGACGCGATGTTCGACAAGGCCGTGGCGGCGGGCGCCACCCCCGTCGGCGAGCCGATCGACGACGGGCAGCGCTACCAGCGCGGCTTCGCCGACCCCGACGGCCACCAGTGGTCCGCCCTGTGCCTGGTGCCGCAGGCGGGCTGAGGCGGCGGACGCGTGGACGAGCCCGCGACCGGCCGGGTGACCTCGGCCGACGGCACCACCATCAGCTACGACCGGTGCGGGACCGGGACGCCCGTCGTGCTCGTGCACGGGGCGTTCACCGACCGGACGCACCCCCTGCTGCGTGAGGTGGCGGCCGCCCTGTCGCCGTGGTTCACGGTCTACAACTACGACCGGCGCGGCCGGGGCACGAGCGGCGACGGCCGGCCGTACGCGGTGGAGCGGGAGGTCGAGGACCTCGCCGCCCTGCTGGCCGAGGCCGGCGGGCCGGCAGGGCCGGCGATGGTGTTCGGCGGCTCGTCGGGGGCCGCGCTGGCGCTGCGGGCGGCGGCCGCGGGGCTGCCGATCGGCAAGCTGGCGCTGTGGGAGCCCCCGTACCACGTCGGCCCCGGCACACCCGACCTGCCCGCCCGCTTCGCGGAGCGGCTGGAGTCGCTGGTGAGAGAGGGGCGGCGCGGCGACGCCGTGGAGCTGTTCATGGTGCGGGCCGCCGAGGTGCCCGCCGAGGCGGTCGCCGCGATGCGCGCCGGGCCCGGCTGGGCCGGGATGGAGGCGCTGGCGCACACCCTCGCGTACGAGGCGGCCGTCATGAGCCCGCGCAACGCCCTGCCCGCCGGCCCGCTCGCCGCGATCAGCCGGCCCACGCTGGTGCTGAACGGCGGCGCGAGCCCCCGCTGGATGCTGGCCGCGGGGCACGCGGTGGCCGCGGCCGTACCGGGGGCCGAGCACCGGGTGCTGGAGGGTGAGACGCACGCGGTGTCGTCACGGGCGCTGGCGCCGGAGCTCCTGGAGTTCTTCGTGGCCGCCTGAGAACCGGCGGAGGGGGCCGGACATCCGTCCGGCCCCCTCCCCTTGATCAACTCAGCTGCAGCCGCTGGTCGAGCCGCAGCCCTCGCAGACGTAGCAGCTGCCCGCCGGCCGCATCTTGGTGCCGCAGGTCATGCAGAGCGGCGCGTCGGCGGTGAAGCGCTGGTGGCTCTCCAGCGTCATGGCCGACGGGCTCGCCGGCGCGGCCCCGCCCTGCGTCTCCGCGGCCCCCGGCCGGTCCTCGCCCTGGGCGTCCTCGGGCTTGGCCTCGATCGGCGCCGACTGGGCGAGCGCCTCCCGGTCGACCGTCTCCTGCAGCGCCGCCGGGTCCTCGCCGCGCTGCTGCGCCGCGCGCTCGGCCGCCGAGAAGATGCCCAGCGCCGCCCGCTCGTCGTACGGCAGGTGGTCGAGGGCGAGCCGGCGGAAGATGTAGTCCATCACCGAGGTCGCCATGCGGATGTCCGGGTCGTCGGTCATGCCGGCCGGCTCGAAGCGCATGTTGACGAACTTGCTCATGTACGTCTCGAGCGGCACCCCGTACTGCAGGCCGATCGAGATCGCCACCGAGAAGGCGTCCATGACGCCGGCCAGCGTCGAGCCCTGCTTGGACATCTTGAGGAAGACCTCGCCCAGCCCGTCGTCGGGGTAGGAGGAGGCGGTCATGTAGCCCTTGGCCCCGCCCACCGTGAAGCGGGTCGTCGTGCTCGGGCGCTGGTTGGGCATCCGCCGCCGCGTCGGGCGGTTGACCTCGATGACCTTGACCTCGGGCTCGGCCGGGACGACCTCCGCCGCGTCCTTGGCCTCGTCCTTCTTGGCGCCGCTGCCCGCCGACAGCGGCTGGCCGACCTTGCAGTTGTCGCGGTAGACGGCCAGCGCCTTCAGGCCGAGCTTCCAGCCCTCCAGGTAGACCTGCTCGATGTCGTCGATCGTGGCCGACTCGGGCAGGTTGACGGTCTTGGAGATGGCGCCCGACAGGAACGGCTGGGTCGCGGCCATCATGCGCACGTGACCCATCGGGGCGATCGCCCGCTCGCCCATCGCGCAGTCGAACACCTCGTAGTGCTCCTGGCGCAGGCCCGGCGCGTCGACGACGTGGCCGTGCTCGGCGATGTACTCGACGATGGCCTCGATCTGCTCCTGCAGGTAGCCGAGCTGCTTGAGGGCCCGCGGGATCGTCTGGTTGACGATCTGCATGGAGCCGCCGCCGACCAGCTTCTTGAACTTGACCAGCGCGAGGTCCGGCTCGATGCCGGTGGTGTCGCAGTCCATCATCAGGCCGATGGTGCCGGTCGGGGCGAGCAGCGACGCCTGGGCGTTGCGGAAGCCGTTCTTCTCGCCGAGCCTGAGGCACTCCGACCACTGGCGCGACGCCTCGGCGTGGATCTTGGCGTCCATGGAGCCGATCGTGCGCAGGTTGTCGTTGGCGGCGGCGTGCTTGCGCATGACCCGCTTGTGCGGCTCGGCGTTGCGGGCGTAGCCGTCGTACGGGCCGACCGCGCCGGCGAGCTCGGCGCTGCGCCGGTAGGAGGTGCCGGTCATCAGCGAGGTGATCGCGCCGGCGACGGCCCGGCCGCCGTCGGAGTCGTAGGCGTGGCCGGTGGCCATGAGCAGCGCGCCCAGGTTGGCGTAGCCGATGCCGAGCTGGCGGTACGCGCGCGTCGTCTCGCCGATCTTCTCGGTCGGGAAGTCGGCGAACGTGATCGACACGTCCATCGCGGTGATGATCAGCTCGGTGAGCTTGACGAAGTTCGCCACGTCGAAGGAGTTGTCGTCCTTCAGGAACTTCAGCAGGTTGATGCTGGCCAGGTTGCAGGAGGAGTTGTCCAGGTGGACGTACTCGCTGCAGGGGTTGCTGGCGGTGATGCGGCCGGTCTCGGGCGTGGTGTGCCAGTCGTTGATCGTGTCGTCGTACTGGACGCCGGGGTCGGCGCACTCCCAGGCCGCCTTGGCCATCTTGCGGAACAGGCCGCGGGCGTCGACCGTCTCGATCACCTCGCCGGTGAGGCGGGCGCGCAGGCCGAACTCGCCGCCCTTCTCCACCGCGCGCATGAACTCGTCGGAGACGCGGACGGAGTTGTTGGCGTTCTGGTACTGGACCGAGACGATGTCCTTGCCGCCGAGGTCCATGTCGAACCCGGCGTCGCGCAGCGCGCGGATCTTGTCCTCCTCGCGCGCCTTGGTCTCGATGAACTCCTCGATGTCGGGGTGGTCGACGTCGAGGACGACCATCTTGGCGGCGCGGCGCGTCGCCCCGCCGGACTTGATGGTGCCCGCGCTGGCGTCGGCGCCGCGCATGAACGACACCGGGCCGCTGGCCGTGCCGCCGCTCGACAGCAGCTCCTTGGAGGAGCGGATGCGCGACAGGTTGACGCCGGAGCCGGAGCCGCCCTTGAAGATCACACCCTCTTCCTTGTACCACTCGAGGATCGACTCCATCTGGTCGTCCACCGAGAGGATGAAGCAGGCGCTCACCTGCTGCGGCGACTTGGTGCCCACGTTGAACCAGACCGGCGAGTTGAAGGCGAAGATCTGGTGGACCAGCGCGTACTTCAGCTCGTGGTCGAAGATCTCCGCGTCCTCGTCGCCGGCGAAGTAGCCGTGCTCCACCGCGGTGCGCGTGTAGACGCCCACGACGCGGTCCACGAGCTGCTTCAGGCTCCACTCGCGCTGCGGCGTGCCGACGGCGCCGCGGAAGTACTTGGTGGTCACGATGTTGGCCGCGTTGACCGACCAGAACTCGGGGAACTCGACGCCCCGCTGCTCGAAGTTGATCGAGCCGTCGCGCCAGTTGGTCATGACGACGTCGCGGCGCTCCCACGCGATCTCGTCATACGGATGCACGCCCGGCTTGGTGAAGATCCGCTTCATCTTCAGGCCCTTGCGGGGACGCTTGCCTCCGCGCGCGACTGAACCGCTTGCCGTCTCCGTCATGACTCCCCCTTCTCCGCCTTCAACTGTTCGATCTCGGCCTCGAAGTCCGCCAAGGTCTCGAAACCGCGATATACCGATGCGAACCGCAGGTAGGCCACCTCGTCCAGCTCCCGCAGCGGACCGAGGATCGCCAGGCCCACCTCGTTGGAGGGGATCTCCGCCGCGCCCCTCGCCCGGATGGCCTCTTCGACCCGCTGCCCGAGCTGGGCCAGGGAGTCCTCGCCGACCGGCCTGCCCTGGCAGGCCCGGCGCACGCCCGCGACCACCTTGTCCCGGGAGAACGGCTCGGTCACGCCGCTGCGCTTGCTCACCATGAGGAGTACGGTCTCCTGGGTGGTGAACCGGCGCCCGCATTCCGGACATGTACGGCGACGCCGGATCGCGGCGCCGTCATCCGTCGAGCGGCTGTCGATGACCCTGGTGTCAGGATGGCGACAGAACGGACAATGCACGCGTTTCGCCTCCTGACCCGCGGCCACCCCACCCCGGCGACGCCCCCTGCCCGGCTTGACCAGGGAACGCTCACGCCCGCCCCACGGCATGCCATGGTGCGGTCACGAAAACACAAGGTGTGGTGAACTACATCGGTGTAAGTACTAGATGTTGTGGTCCAACCGTAGAAGCGCGAGACCATGAACGCAAGTTGAGCCACACCCGTCTCAAGGAAGCCGCTGATCAGGGCCGCATGTTCCCGGCCCGCGCGGCGTGTCGCCCCTTTCCGGCCACCTGGTCCCCAAAGGACTGCCCTGTGGGCGGAAACAACACCTTTCACGCGCCTCAAAACCTACGCCCTCGTTCCGGCCACCTGGACCGGTCGGACGGGAGGTCCGGCGGGTGGTTCAGGCGATGCCGAGACCACCACGGGTCAGGCGATAGAGGGCAGGACTCGCGCAATTCGAGGTGCGATGTCGCCTTACGCGGAAGATGCGGCCTCCGGGCGGCGGCGACCTGCACGGGAAAGGCCACCACAGAGCCACCGACCCGTACGGAGAAGGACACCTCAGGGACCGGTGATCCGCACAGGAGAGCGCTTCAGAGACGGGCGCCCCCACGGGCAGGACGATCACAGGGGCGCCGACCCGCACGGATAAGGGATCTCAGGGCCCGGTGATCCGCACGGAGAAGGACACCTCAGGGACGGACGACCCCCACGGGAAAGGCGACCACGGGAGCGCCGACCCGCACGGGGATAGCCGCCTCAGAAGTGGTGGCCTGTACAGACGCGACCTCAGGGGCCGTGGCGGCGTGGGCGGCCGTCCTGGTTCCGAGCCAGAAACCACCCAGGGACAGCAGCGTGGCGACCAGCACCATGATCGCGACACGTCCACGACGCGTCAGCCGCACCGGCGCCCCCTTCCGCCGACCGGCACCTCCACGGCGCCCCGCCCTCAAGGCAGCCGCCGACGACACGGGACCCGCCCCCGGGGAGCCCGCCCGCTCACCTCTCCGCACAAGCCCAGTCGGATCCGACCAGTCGCCCCTCTCCACAGCCCCACCCCGAAGGGAGCCGGGTCGCTCACCTCTGAGCACGGGCCCGGTGGGATCCGCCCACTCACCCCTCGCCACAGCCTCGCCCTGAAGGGAGCCCGGTCGCTCGCCCCTCCGCACAGGCCCGGCGGAATCCGTCCGCCCCTTCCTCCGCCTGGGGCCGGCGGGATCCGTTCGCTCGCCCTTCCGTCCGAAGGCGCCGATCCGAGCCAGAACCCTTCGCCCACCCTTCACTCGACCGGACGCGTCACGCGCGCCCCCGCGCTCCCGCAACCCCTCCCCCACGGGCTCCGTTCCCTGTACGAGCCCTCGGACCGCCCCCCGCTGACCGTCCCGTCCCCGCACCGCCCCGAGACGGCCTCGTCCCTGCGACGCCTCCCGAGGCCCGCCTCGTTCCCGCGGCGCCGCCTCACCCACGGCCGCACGTCCCCGCAGAGGCTTCCGCACGGCCTCGCCTCCCCACGCCGGCTCACGGTCAGCCCCGCGTCGACGCAGAGACTCGGGCTGCGCTCTCCGCCCCGCGGCGGGCTCGGAAGGCCCACCACCGCGGCCGCCCCGCACGATCGAGCCGACCCGGGCCGCCGGCGCCGCAGCACCTCCCCTGCCGCCAGCTACGACCGAGAGCCCGGCACCGTCCGCCCGGGGACGCCCCCCAGCCGCACGAGACCCCTTGCCGCGCCCCCGCCCCCTGCCGCCACTCGCCGCCGAACCCCCAGACCCGAGACGACCCGATGAGGCGCCACCAGACGACCTCACACCACCCGAGGAGCCGCCACCGTCCGCCGGGACGACACCGCCCTTCCTCGCCAGAGCGCCGTCCGTGGCGCCACGAGCCCGTGTCGCACCACCCGCGGACGATGAGACACCTCTCGCCGCCCCGGCACCGATCCGCGCGCCACCACGACTCCTGGCTCCCGGGTCGCCCTTCCTCGCGGGTCCGCCCTGGACGGGGCCGCCCTCCGGAAGCCCGATGCCCTCCGCCTCCGCTCTGGGCGGTGGCACGAGCCACAGCTGAGGTCTCTCCGCCGCGACGGGAGCCCGTCCCGACCCGCGGCGGACCGCTCTCATCCCGGCGTCCGACGACACCTCGTCCCTACGCGAGCCGTCCTCCCGCATCTGAACCCCACCCCTCGAAGTGAACCCCGCGAACCGCCCGGCCGAGCGCCGGCCTGATCACCCCAACCGGCGCGACCCCCCGGCCCGCCTTCCGCCCGCGGCGCGATCGACCGAATCGCGCCACATCACACAACCCACCGACGTGACCCGCCGGCTTCGCGTCTCCTCCGGCCAAGCGGCGGCCGCGCCTTCACCGTGGACACCGCAGGCGGAGCCGCCGCCCACAGCTCCGGCCGTCGGCCTCACGGCAGTCCGCCACACCGGCTTCCGCCTTTCCACCGTCCGCCACACCGGCGTCCGCGTCTCCGCCGTCCGCCGCGCCGACGCCTGCCACACCGCCGAGTGTCTTGCCGACGCTCGTCTCTCCGCCGCTTGTCCCGCCACGGAGCGCCGCGCCGCCGCCCATCTCTGCGCCACTCTCAGCCCGGTCGTACGCGGAACGACGACCCTCCGTGTCGCGACCGCCCCTCGCGATGCCCTCGAACCCCATGGCCATAGGGCAACGGGCCGCGACGCTCCCGCTCCACGGGCGGCCGCTCGCGCGATCGGGCTCTTGGCGCGATGCCGTACAAGTCGTGAATTGGCGCCTAAACCAGTACGAGCGCGAATACTGAACGCTTTGCACCCATCCGTGGCACCTTCATCGTCCCCACCAACGTTCTTGATCGCGTTTGTACGCCCCGCCGCCACGCCCCGGCGTGACGCGTCGCCGCTGGTCATGTCCGCAACCGCCGTCGTGCGCACGATTGACCTCCCACGCCGCCCCGGGTCCGAGAAAAAGACCGCATTAAGATCAGCAAATCGAACACGATGTCGATCGAACTCCCGTACGATGTTGTACACCACGGCACTGATAATTTCGAGGACGACTCGAACAATTGTTTGAAGATGATCTTCAACAGCGATACGGTCGCTGTGTGCGACATGGAGACCACGGACCGGGAGGACGTGCCGGAGCGGCAGGCCCCCGGGCGAGGAGGAGAGCATGAGCGAGCGAGATGACGCAAACGGGGTCACCGACCTCGCGGTGCGCCGGCGCGACTCCCTGGGCCTGACGCCCAGGCAGCGCAAGATTCTCGAGGTGATCCGCGACTCGGTGCAACAACGCGGATATCCGCCGTCCATGCGAGAGATCGGCGAGGCCGTGCAGCTCACCAGCACGTCCAGCGTGTCGCACCAGTTGACGGCGTTGCAGCGCAAGGGCTACCTGAGGCGCGACCCGCACCGGCCGCGCGCCCTGGAGGTGCGCCTGCCGGGCGAGCCCGCGCTCTGGGTCGACCCCGACGCCTCCTCCTCCGTGGAGCCGACCGTGAGCAGGCCCACGGCCGCGTACGTTCCGCTGGTCGGCCGCATCGCCGCCGGTGGGCCGATCCTGGCCGAGGAGAGCGTCGAGGACGTCTTCGCCCTGCCCAAGCAGCTCGTCGGCGAGGGCACCCTGTTCCTCCTGCAGGTCGCCGGTGACTCCATGATCGAGGCCGCCATCGCCGACGGCGACTGGGTGGTCGTCCGTCAGCAGCCGGTCGCCGAGAGCGGCGACATCGTGGCCGCCATGATCGACGGCGAGGCCACGGTCAAGACCTTCAAGCGCAAGGACGGGCACGTCTGGCTCGTCCCCCACAACCCCAACTACGACCCGATTCCCGGTGACGAGGCCAGCGTCCTGGGCAAGGTCGTGGCGGTGCTCCGCCGCCTCTGACGCGTCCCGCCGCCGGCGGCTCCCTGGGCGCGTGTCCCAGGGGGCTGCCCCGGCTTCCGCCCCCACCCCCGTCCCGCCCCACGAGCCGGCCATCCTCCTCACCGACTCTTCAAGGCGCCCGCTGGTGCACGGGCCGTCATTCGCGCCATCCGGTGCGCAGGCATGCCATGGGTCCTGCCGACGCCCCGGCCCAGCCGTTCCTGCGGTCCATTCCGTCAGCACAAGGCATGTCTTCTGTGTACGGGTATGCGTGATGCACCGAATGGTGCCTACCACCGTCCAGCGCCTCACACCATACGCGGCCTCACGCCACTCAGGCCTCACGCCGCGCGCCGCTCCACGTCAGGCAGGGCCTTCCACCATCCGGCCCCTCACGCCGTGCGCAGGCCTCATGCCACGTGTGTCACGTCATGCAGGGCCTGTCACCGTCCAGCGCCTCACACCATGCGCGGCCTCACGCCACTCAGAGCCACACGCCACGGGGGCGTCACGCCACGCGCGGCTCCACGCCATGTAGGGCCTTCCACCATCCGGGCCACACGCCACTTAGGCGTCACGCCACGAGGGGGCCCACTCCATACGCGGCCCCACGTCACGCAGGGCCTACGCCACGCGCGGCCTCACGCCACCCGCCGCTCCACGTCAGACAGGGCCTGCCACCAACCGGCGCCTGGCATCATGCAGGCCAACGCGATGCGGAGGGTCATGCCGGTGGTGGCCCAGGCGGCCGTCAGCATGGGCGGCATGGAGGCGAGGGCGGGTGATCGGGCGATAACGCCGGGGCTACGGAGGGTTCGATCATGCCGACTCTCCAGAGGGTTCTGTCATGCCGGCGCTCTGGTGGGTTCTGTCATGCCGGCGCTCCGGAGGGTTCGGTCAGGCGGGCGCGCAGGAGTGCGACGACGGATTCGCCGACGCCGAGGTATGGCGCGGCGCCGCCGTACCGGTCGCGCAGGTGGGCCAGGGTCCGCAGCATGGTGGCCTCGGTGACCTGGGCGGACAGGCGGCGCGCGCGCTCCTCCGTGCCGGGCCGCAGGCAGGAGGCGGTGAGCGCGTAGTCCTGGGCGATCTCCTCGTCCGGGACGCCCGCCAGGGTCAGCGCCAGAGCGATGACGAGCCCCGTGCGGTCACGGCCGGAGTGGCAGTGCACGAGCACCGCGCCGGGCGGCGCGAGGGCGATCGCGGTGATGACGGCGGCCAGGCGGTCGGCGCCGCGGTCGAGGATCGCCTGGTAGATGGCGGGCATCGTGTCGGCGATGGCCTCCAGGACGTCGTCCTCGTCACGCAGGACGGACAGGTTGCGGTAGGCGGGGTGGCCGGCCAGCGGGCTGGGGTCGGTCGCGCACTCGCCGGCCAGGCGCAGGTCGAGGACGAGCCGCACGTCGTGCCCCAGCAGGGCGTGAACGCTGTCCGGGCGGGGCCGGTCGGAACGGATCAGCGCGCCCTTCCTGATCCGGCCGCCCCAGGCGGTGGGCAGGCCGCCCAGGTCGCGGGTGTTGGCGCAGCCGGGCCAGGAGAGGGCGGTCATCGGGGAGTTCTGGGTGGTCGGAGGGTCGGGGGCATGTGGTCCTCTCGCTATATGAAGGTCTCCTTCATTAGTAGCATCGGGGTCCGCCGTCGATCAATGCCTCTCCAGAACGGGCAAACCTAGAATGGCCCTGTGAACTTCGCATTGAGCCCAGATGACTTTAAATCCCGAAACGACGGGTTGAAGTGGGCCAAGGCCGCCCCCGGCGTGATCCCCGCCTGGATCGCCGACATGGACCTGCCCACGGCGCCCGCCGTGGTCGAGGCCCTCAAGCGGCGCGCCGAAGGCGACCTCGGCTACCCGACCTGGCTCGACAGTCCGGGCTGCGGCGCCCTGGCCGAGGTGTTCGCCGAGCGCATGGCCCGCCGGTACTCCTGGAGCCCCGACCCGGGCCACGTGCGCACCTTCAGCGACATCAACCAGGCCCTCCAGGTGATCCTCCACGTAGCCACCAGGCCGGGCGACGGGGTGGCGCTGCACACCCCCGCCTACCACCCGTTCCTCGGCACGCTGGAGGTCATGGACCGGCCGCTGCGGCCCATCCGGCTCGTCCCCGACGAGGGCGACTCGTGGCGGTACGAGCTGCCCGAGCTGTCCGGGTGCCGCGTGCTGCTGCTGGTCAACCCGCAGAACCCGACCGGCCGCGTCTTCACCCGCCAGGAGCTGGAGGAGCTGGCCGAGCACGCCGAACGGCACGATCTGCTGGTCATCGCCGACGAGATCCACGCGGACCTCACGTACGCCCCGAACCAGCACATCCCCTTCGCGACGATCCTCCCGGAGCGCACGGTCACGCTCACGTCCGCGACCAAGGCGTTCAACCTGGGCGGCATCCGCTGCTCGGTCGCGCACATCGGCTCCCCCGCCGTGCGCGCGGCGCTCGCCGCCGAGCCGCCCTTCGTGTACGGCTCGGCGCACGTGTTCGGCGTGGACGCCACGATCGCCGCGTGGCGGGACAGCGACGCCTGGCTGGAGGAGACCCTGGCCCTGCTCGACCGCAACCGCAAGACGATCGCCGCGCGCCTGCCCGAGGGGGTCGGCTACCGCGTGCCCCAGGCGACGTACCTGGCCTGGCTCGACTACGGCCGGCCCGGCATGGCGGAGGTGCTGGAGCGGGAGGCGAAGGTCCTGCTGAGCGACGGCGCGGCGTTCGGACCGGGCGGGGAGAACCACGTCCGGCTGAACTTCTCCACCACCGAGCCGGTCCTGGGCGAGATCCTGGACCGGCTCCAGCGGGCCCGTTGAGGCTCCCGGCCGCCCCTCGAAAGCCCCGCCCGCTCGTCGAGCGGTTCCCGGCCGCCGGTCGAAGGCCCCGGCCGCCCGTTGAGCGCTTCCGGGCCGCCGGTCGAAGGCCCCGGCCGCCCGTTGAGCGCTTCCGGGCCGCCGGTCGAAGGTCCCGGCCGCCCGTCCAGGGCCCCGGCCGGCGCGCCGCCGGGCGCCGGCCGGGATCACGCGGAAAAGGTCGGGCCCCGGCCGGGATCACGGGGAGAGGGTCAGGACCCGGCGCGGGATCACGGGGAGAAGGTCAGGACCCCGGTGGCGGGAGGGGCGGCGGGGTGGCCGCCGGGTGCTCCTCCAGGGCGGCCAGCGCCAGCTCCACCGCCTTCTCCAACTGCGGGTCGCGTCCCGCCACCCGGTCCTGCGGCGTGATCACCACCTCGATGTCCGGGTCCACGCCGTGGTTCTCCACGCCCCAGCCCGGCCCCTCCAGCCAGAACGAGTACCGGGGCTGGGTGACGACCGTCCCGTCCACCAGCGAGTACCGCGAGTCGATGCCGATCACGCCGCCCCACGTCCGGGTGCCGACGAGCGGGCCGAGGCCGCGGTTCTTGACGCCGGCGCTGACGATGTCGCCGTCGGACCCGGCGAACTCGTCCGTGACCGCCACGATCGGGCCGCGCGGCGAGTCCACGGGGTAGCGCATCGGCTCGTAGCCGCGCACCTGCGCCCACCCGCTGACCCGGCGGGACAGCTTCTCCAGCACCAGCTCCGAGGTGTGGCCGCCGCCGTTCTCGCGGACGTCGACGACCAGGCCCTCGCGGGCCATCTCGGTGCGCAGGTCGCGGTGGAACTGCGCCCAGCCCGAGGCCACCATGTCCGGTACGTGCAGGTAGCCGAGCCGGCCGCCCGACGCCTCGTGGACGAACGCCCGGCGTCCCTCCACCCAGTCGTGGTAGCGCAGCCGGGTCTCGTCCTCCAGCGGCGTGACGACCACGCGGCGCGTCTCGCCGCCGGAGGCGGGCCGCACGGTCAGCTCCACGGCGCGGCCGGCCGTGCCGGACAGCAGCGCGAGCGGGCCGCGCACCGGATCGACCGGCCGTCCGCCCACGGCGACGATCGTGTCGCCAGGCCGTACGGCGACGCCGGGAGCGAGCAGCGGCGAGCGCGCTTCGTGGTCGGACGACTCGCCGGGCAGGATCCGCGCGACCCGCCAGGTGCCGTCCTCGTCCCTGGCCAGGTCGGCGCCGAGCAGCCCCTGGCGGCGGCGCGGGTCGCCGGGCGCGGCGTTGGCGCGGGCGTAGGCGTGGGACGTGCCCAGCTCGGCCTGCACCTCCCACAGCAGGTCGATCAGCTCCGAGTAGGAGCCGAGGCGGTCCACCAGCGGCAGGTAGCGGTCGAGCACGCCCTGCCAGTCCACGCCGTTCATGTCGGCGCGCCAGAAGTGGTCGCGCATGAGCCGGCCGGCCTCCAGGTAGCTCTGGCGCCACTCGGCGACCGGGTCGAGCTGGACTGTGACCCGGTCGAGCTCGATGGTGACGGCCTCGTCGCCCTCGGCGGCGGAGCGGGTCTGCAGGCCGTTCTTGCCGTTGGTGACCAGCCGGGTGCCGTCGCCGCTCACCTCGAAGGCCCGCACGTCGGTGCCGAGCTCGGCCTTGGCGCGCTTCTTGAGGTCGTAGCGTTCGAGGACGACCTCGCCGGCCCGGTCGGTGCCGTCGCCGAGCTGGCCGGTGAGGGGGTGGCGCAGCCAGAGCAGGGCGTCCTTGGCGGCGCGCAGGTTGCCGTAGCGGCCGGCGGGCACCGGCACGGGCACGACGCGCGAGCCCAGCCCCTCGGGGTCCACCTCGGTGCGCGGGGGCGCGTCGTCCTTGGCGTCGTCGTGGGCGGGTTTGTCGTCCTCGCCGTTGAAGCCGCGGCCCTGCAGGCTCGGGTCGAACGGCGAGGGGGTGGTGGCGCGCAGGGGCACGATGTACGGCCGGCAGCCGACGGGGAACGACAGGTCGAACACGTGCGCGTCGTACACCGGGTCGAACGTGCGCACCGACAGGAACGCCAGGTGCTTGCCGTCCCTGGTGAAGACCGGGTCGAAGTCGGCGAAGCGCAGCGGTGTCACGTCGATGACGGACGTGCCGTCGAGGCGGCCCATCCTGATGCGCGACAGCGGCTCGTGGTGCGGGTGGACCCAGGCCAGCCACGCCGAGTCGGGTGAGAAGGTGAGCCCGCTGATGTCGCCGTGGGCGGTGCGGTCGAGCTCCCTCAGCGTCCCGGTCTCGACGTCGACCACGAGGAGGCGACCGTCGTGGGTGGCCACGGCCACGTGCTTGCCGTCGGGGGCGGCGGTCAGGGCCAGCACCCGGCCCAGCTCGCCCGCGGCCAGGGTGCGGATCTCGCCGCCGGGCGTGCCGACCTCGAGGCCGTCCTCGCCGGTGGCGTCGGACACCCAGACCGCCTTGCCGCCGTCGCCGAGCACGCGCGGCAGCCGGACGCGCACGCCGGGCTGAGCGCGCAGTGCGCCGGCGGGGCCGTCGCGGTGGGTGACCCAGTGGGCGGTGCCGCGCACCTCGACGGCGCTGGCGCGGCCGGTGGCGTCGGGCGAGAAGGCGCCGACGCGGGCGGGCGCCGGTCGCGGGGCGCGGGCCGGTCGCGGCCCGCTGAGCCTGATGTCCAGCCGGTACGGCTCGGCGTCGAGGCCGTCGAGCAGCCACAGGTCGCCGGCGTGCGCGTAGACGACGCGGGTGCCGTCGGTGGCGGCGTGCCGGGCGTAGAACTCGGTGTGCGCGGTGTGCCGGCGCAGGTCGGAGCCGTCGGGCAGGGAGGAGTAGAGGTTGCCCGTGCCGTCGGTGTCGGCGAGGAAGGCGAGGCGGTCGCCGATCCACATGACCGACCAGTACTGGGCGTCGCTGTCGGCGAACAGCCGGGCGAACTCGCCGTCGCCGTCGGCGTCCACCCAGATCTTGCCCGCGGTGCCGCCGCGATAGCGCTTCCAGTGCGACGGCTCGCGCCACATGGACGACACGGTCGCCACCCTGCCGGCCGCGTGATCCGGGCCCGTGTCGCCGAGGGCGACCTCGCTCACCCATCCGTACGGCAGGCGGACGGCCGGGCCGCCGTCGAGCGGCACCGCGTGCGCCCAGGTGCGGCTGCGCCCGCCCTCGCCCGCGGCGGTGACCGCGAGCACGTCGCCACCGGCGCTCCATCCTCGGGTCCCGGTCATGGCGTTGCCCCAGTACGTCAGCCGGTCGCCCTGCGGGCCGTCGACCTCCGCGGCGAACACCTCGGGTGCCCCCTCCCGGTGGCTGGTCCACGCGATGCGGGAGCCGTCGGGCGAGAACCTCGGGAAGGAGACGGGTACGCGGTCGGCGGTGAACCGCCACGCCCTGCCGCCCGTCACGGGTGCCAGCCACAGGTCGTCGTCGGCGACGAAGGTGACCAGGTCACCCCACAGATGCGGATATCTCAGGTATGCGCCAGTTGTCACACGTGAACACTAGTGCCGCCGCTCCACGGGCCGAGGAGAATTTCCCGCTCAGCGTCACGAGCGGGTGGGTCCGGTGAAAGACCTGACCAAGAGGACGGGCCGGGGCGGATGCCCGCTGCGCCTGCGGGCAGGAATGGGACTTCAAGCCATAATCTTCGCGATTCTCCACGGTGAGGAATCATGAGACTCTTCCCCAAGGTCCACCAGCTCCCGGCCCGCCTGACCGCCGGGACGGTCATCCTCAACTCCGGGCTCGACCTGGCCGGCGCCGATCCCGGGACGGCCACGGGGCTCCACGGCATGGCCACAGGGACGTACCCCTTCCTCGGCAAGCAGGACCCGGTGGCGTTCGTGAAGCTGCTGTCGAAGGCGGAGATCGCGGTGGGCGCCGCCCTGCTGGTGCCGATGGTCCCCTCGCTGGTGGCCGGCGCGGCGCTGACCGCATTCGCGGGCGGCCTCATCGGCCTGTACCTCAGGACCCCGGGCATGCGCCGCGAGGGCAGCCTTCGGCCGTCGCAGGAGGGCATCGGGCTGGTCAAGGACGTCTGGCTGCTCGGCATCGGGCTCAGCCTGGTGACGGAGGAGCTGCTCGACCGGCCCGGGCGCGGAGGGATCTCCGCTCTCGTGAGCTAGCCGCACGCCTCAGGGGGTAGCGGGCACATCATGGTACAAATCGGATACACCTTGATGTGCGAGCAGACTCCGGCGCGCCAGCTCGTGGACGACGCGGCGAAGGCGGAGCAGGTCGGCTTCGACTACGCCGTCATCTCCGATCACTACTTCCCGTGGCTGGAGGCGCAGGGTCACGCCGCCTACGCCTGGTCGGTGCTGGGCGCGGTGGCGCACGCCACCGAGCGGCTTCCCCTCATGACGTACGTGACCTGCCCGATCATGCGCTACCACCCGGCCGTGGTCGCGCAGAAGGCCGCCACCATGGGCGTGCTCAGCGACGGGCGCTTCACGCTCGGCCTCGGCTCGGGCGAGAACCTCAACGAGCACGTCATCGGCGAGGGCTGGCCGTCCGCCGACCGGCGGCACCGGATGTTCCGCGAGGCCGTCACCATCATCACCGAACTGTTCGGCGGCCAGTACGTCACCTACGACGGCGAGTTCTACGACGTCGACTCGGCCAAGCTGTACGACCTGCCGGAACGGCCGGTCCCCATCGGCATCGCCGCCTCGGGCGGGCGCTCGGCCGCCATCGCGGCGGAGTACGGCGACCTGCTGATCGTCAACGAGCCGATGCCGGAGGTCGTCGGGCAGTTCGCGCAGGCGGGCGGGGCGGACAAGCCGGTGTACGGCCAGCTCGCCCTGGCCTACGACACGGACGCCGAGAAGGCCAAGGAGCGCGCCCACCGGCTGTGGCGCTGGTCGGCGGCCGGCTGGAAGGTCATGGCGGAGCTGCCGGGGCCGGTGAACTTCGAGGCGTACTCCCAGTTCGTCACGCCCGACGACGTGGCCTCCAGCGTGCCGTGCGGCGGGGACGTCGAGGCCGTGGTGGAGGCGGTCAAGAAGTACACGGACGCCGGGTACACGCACGTCGCGCTGGTGCAGATCGGGCACGACCAGCAGGAGCCGTTCTTCCGGTGGGCCGAGCAGGAGCTGCTGCCCGCCCTGCGCGCCCTCTGACCCGGCGGCGGATCGCCCGCCCAGAGGTCAGGCCAGGCGGGTCAGGTGGCGGCCGGGTCGTGCTGCCCGGCGGGAGCTTCCAGCAGGGCGGTCGCCGACTGGTGGATCTTCGTCAGCGCGCTGAGGAGATGGTCGCGTTCGGCCGCGGTGAGGCCGGCGGTCACCTGCTCCTCCAGCAGCCGCCGCTCCTTCTCGATGGGCGCCTGAAGGGCGCGTCCGGCGTCGGTGAGCCACAGCCGGACCAGCCGGTTGTCCCGGTCGTCGCGGCGCCGGGTGAGCAGGCCGGCCGCGGCCATCCGGGTGGCCGCCTTGACCACGTTGGGGGTGGTGACGTTGAGCGCGGCGGCCACCTCGCCGGGAGTGCGGCCGTCCTGCCGCCACAGCACCGCGAGCAGGTGATCCTGCCCCAGGTGCAGCCCGTGCCGCCGCACGGCCGTCTCGGCCGCCGCCCGCAGCGCCTTCGACATCTTGCTGTGCAGGTCCAGGAACTCGGGCACGTCGAGGCCTCCCGTGGTGTCGAGGTGCGATTGACGCCAGATCATGTACCGGTTAACGTTCTGCTCGTTCGTTAACCGGTATACGATTCTGGAGTCCTCATGATACTGGTCACCGGCGCCACCGGGAACGTCGGTCGTGAGCTCGTCCGCGAGCTGGCCGCGACCGGCGCGCCCTTCCGCGTCCTGGTCCGCGACCCGGCCCGCGCCGCCACCCTGCCCACGCCGCCCGGACGGGCCGAGCGGGTCGTGGCGGACCTCGACGATCCGGCGACGCTGACGCCCGCCTTCGCCGGAGCCGACCGGCTGTTCCTGCTCACCCCCGGCATCGGCCTCGACCACACCAGGAACGCGGTCGCCGCCGCCCTGGCCGCGGGGGCGCGCCACATCGTGCACCTGTCCTCGTTCAACGTGCTCGGCGACCCCATGCCCGCCATGGGTCGATGGCACCACGAACGCGAGGAGCTGATCCGGGCCTCCGGCATCCCGGCCACGTTCCTGCGGCCCGGCGGCTTCATGACCAACGCCTTCGACTGGCTGCCCACCATCCGCCAGGCGGGGTACGTCCTCGATCCGTCCGGCCCCGGCCGGTACGCCCCGATCGACCCCGCCGACATCGCCGCCGTCGCCGCCCTGGCCCTGACCGGCGACGGGCACCGGGGCCAGCAGTACGTCCTCACCGGCGAGGAGCTGTTCACCGTCACCGAACAGGTCGGGATCCTCGCCGCGGCGGCCGGCCGGGACATCGCGGTCCGGGAGGTGACGACCGCGGAGGAGGCCGTCGCCTCCCGCTTCCCCCACGGGGCACCTCCGGCGCTGGCCGAGGCCATCGTCGAGGGGTTCCACCTCATGCGCGCCGACACCGCCGGCTTCCGCACCGACACCGTGCGGCGCCTCCTCGGGCGCGGGCCCCGCACCTTCGCCGCCTGGTGCGCCCGCAACGCCGACGCCTTCAGGACCGGCTGACCCGCGACCGCAACGCCGACGCCTTCAACACCGCCCGACCCGCGTCCGCGTCCCGGCGACGGCCCACCCGCGCCCCGGCGACCGCCGACGACGGACCCGCACCCCGGCGACCGCCTACCCGCGACCCGCACCCCGGCGACCGCCGATCCGAGACCCGCAGCCTGCACCCCGCGGCTCGCGGCTCACGTCCCCCGTCCCGCCACGACGTCCGCGAGACCGTCGGACAGCGGCGGCCCCTGACAAAGGCGACGGCCCCGTGACCACATCAGTGATCACGAGGCCGTCGCCGTCAGGTCGAGCAGGGGCCGACACCCGCCCCGGTCAGGGGACGATGTTGACCAGCTTGGGCGCGCGGACGATCACCTTGCGAGGCTCGCCGTCCAGGTAGGCGCGAACCTTGTCGGAGCCCAGCGCCAGCCCGCGCAGCTCGTCCTCGGAGATCGAGGGCGAGACCTCCAGGCGGTCGCGGACCTTGCCGGCCACCTGGACGACGCAGGTCACGGAGTCCTGCACCAGCAGCGCGGGCTCGGCGACCGGCCAGCCGGCCAGCGCGACCGTGGTGCCGGTGCGGCCCAGCCGCTCCCAGCCCTCCTCGGCGGTGTAGGGCGCGACCAGCGACAGCATCACGGCCAGCGCCTCGGCGGCCTCGCGCACCGCCGGGTCGGCCGCGCCGGGGCCGGAGTCGATGGCCTTGCGGGCCGCCGACGTCAGCTCCATCAGCCGCGCCACCGCCACGTTGAAGCGGTGGGACTCGACCAGCTTGGTGACCTCGTCGATGGTGCGGTGGGTGAACTTGCGCAGCTCCAGATCGCCGCCCTCGAAGGAGACGCCCGGCTCGCTGGCCACGTCGTCCATCACACGGAAGGCGCGGGCCAGGAACTTCTGCGAGGCGGCCGGCGAGACGTCGGCCCAGTCGATGTCGTCCTCCGGCGGACCGGCGAACACCATGGTCAGCCGGACCGCGTCGACCCCGTACGCGTCGATCTGCTGGCCCAGGTCGACGCCGTTGCCCAGCGACTTGGACATCGCCTTGCCGCCGTTGATGACCTGGCCCTGGTTCAGCAGGCGCAGGAACGGCTCGGTGAAGTCGACCATGCCCATGTCGTGCAGGACCTTGGTGAAGAAGCGGGAGTACAGCAGGTGCAGCACCGCGTGCTCCACACCGCCGACGTACTGGTCGATCGGGCCCCACTTGCGGACCTGCTCGACGTCGAACGGGCCGTCGGTGTAGCCGGGCGAGCAGTAGCGCAGGTAGTACCACGACGAGTCGACGAAGGTGTCCATCGTGTCGGTGTCGCGCATGGCGCGGCCGCCGCACTTGGGGCACTCGACGTTGACCCAGTCTGTGGCGCTGGCCAGCGGGGAGACGCCCTTGGGGGCCAGCGCCTCGCCGCGCAGGTCGGGCAGCGTGACCGGCAGCTGGTCGTCGGGTACGGGGACCTCGCCGCAGTCCAGGCAGTGGATGATCGGGATCGGGGTGCCCCAGAACCGCTGGCGCGACAGCAGCCAGTCGCGCAGCCGGAAGTTGACCGAGGCGTCGCCCTTGCCCTCGGCCCGCAGGATCTCGATGATCTTCGCGATGGCCTCGGCCTTGCTCAGGCCGTCCAGCGGGCCGGAGTTGACCAGGCTGCCCTCACCCGGCGTGGCCTCGCCGGTCTCGCCCGGGTCGGCCAGGCCGGTGTGGACGACGACCTTGACCGGCAGCCCGAACTTCAGCGCGAAGTCCAGGTCGCGCTGGTCGTGGGCGGGCACGGCCATGATGGCGCCGTGGCCGTAGTCGGACAGCACGTAGTCGGCCGCCCACACCGGGATGCGCTCGCCGTTGACCGGGTTGATCGCGTGGCGGCCCAGGAAGACGCCGGTCTTCTCCTTGTCGGTGGACAGACGCTCGATGTCGCTCAGCTTGGCGACCTCGGCGCGGTAGGCCTCGAACTCCTCGCGCCGGTCGTCGGTGACGATCTCGTCGGCCAGCGCCGCGTCCACGGCCACCACGAAGAACGTCGCGCCGAACAGCGTGTCGGGGCGGGTGGTGTAGACGTGGACCGGCTCCTCGCGCCCCTCGATCTCGAACAGCACGTCGGCGCCCTCGGAGCGGCCGATCCAGTTGCGCTGCATGGTCAGCACGCGCTCGGGCCAGCCGCCCTCCAGCTGCTCCATGTCCTTCAGCAGCCGCTCGGCGTAGTCAGTGATCTTGAAGTACCACTGCGTCAGCTCGCGGCGGATGACGTCGGCGCCGCACCGCTCGCACTTGCCGGCCACGACCTGCTCGTTGGCCAGCACGGTCTGGTCGTTGGGGCACCAGTTGACCAGGCCGCCCTTGCGGTAGGCCAGGCCCCGCTCGAAGAAGCGGTTGAACAGCCACTGGTTCCAGCGGTAGTACTCGGGGTCGCTGGTGTGCAGGCGGCGCGACCAGTCGAAGGAGATGCCGTAGCGGCGGAAGGACGTGGCCTGCGTCTCGATGTTGGCGTAGGTCCACTCGGCCGGGTGCGCGTTGCGCTTGATCGCGGCGTTCTCGGCGGGCAGGCCGAAGGAGTCCCACCCGATGGGGTGCAGGACGTTGTAGCCGCGCTGGAACCAGTAGCGCGCGACGACGTCGCCGATGGCGAACACCTCGCCGTGGCCCATGTGCAGGTCGCCGGAGGGGTAGGGGAACATGTCGAGCATGTAGCGCCGCTCCCGGGTGTCGGCGGCGTCCTCGCCCGCCCGGAACGGTTCCAGCTCCTCCCACCGCTGCTGCCACTTGGCCTGCAGCGCCTGCGGATCGTACTCACTCACGGCGAATGTCCTTCTGCCTCGACTCGGACCCATAAGAAAACCCCTCGTGCGCAGGACGAGGGGCAGCCGCGACGGCGAGAGCTCAGGGCCGTCGCGGCCCGCTAAGAAGCAGGGTCGCGGAACGCATAGGTCAAGCCTAGCGCACCTCATCAGGACTTTGCCGATACTCGACGGTGACCATCGGGCGCAAGTGGCGTTTCCCGCCAGTTTCTCGCCTTAAGAGACCCGATGGTGATGTATCCGTTGTGACCTCATATGTCCCATTAGACTACCCTCGACCCCGTGGTACACCCCGTCGAGCCCCAGTGGTCCCTGGTCGGCCTGCCCATGCAGGATCCGCCCACCGATCCGCATGGCTTCACGCGTTTCGCTGCGGAACCCACCGACTCTCCTGGAAAATCCCATGAGATCATGTCCGACACGCCAAAAGCGGACAGAACACCACCAGGAGGTACGGGAGCCATGGCAACGGATCATTCCGGAGCACAGCACCTGCCACCTTCCTGGCCCGAGGTGCCGCCCCGGGACGGTTCCTCGCACGGGGACTCCCGTCAGCCCTCGTCCGCCCGCCGCGGCTCGTCGGCCGGTCGGTCGTCGCAGCCTTCCCATGGCTCCCAGCATTCGCAGCAGTCCTGGCCGGACGCCGGTCCCTCCTCGGCGTGGCCGGACCCGGTCCCGCCGTCGGGCGGGACGTCACCCTCCAACCCGTGGCCCGATCCCGTGCCCCCGTCGGGCGGGACCTCGCCCTCCAACGCGTGGCCGGACGCCGGCTCCGGGTCGAACGGCTGGCCGGACGCCGGCTCCGCGTCGAACATGTCGTGGCCCGACGTGTCGGTCGCCTCGAACGCGTCCTGGCCGGAGACGCCGCGCCACGACGGCGGCAACGCCCACGGCGGCGCCCCGGACGGCCGCGGTATGGACGGGCGCGCCATGGACGGGCGCGGCTCGGGGCGTCGCGGTGACGGATCGGGACGCCGCGGGGACGGGACGGACGGCGGCGCGCGGGACGGCTCCCGCGAGCCCGGCCGCCGCGACCCGGTGCCCGCCTGGCAGGACGCCTCCAGCGTCTCCGCGCCCTCCTCGCCGTCCGACGCCTGGTCCAACCTCAGCTCCCCGGCCCCGTGGCCGCCCGCCGAGGGCGGGCAGGTGCGCGCGTCGGCGGCGGCCGCCATGGACCGCACGATGACGTACAGCCGCGGCACGCCCCTGAACGACCACGCCGTGCCCCAGGGCGGAGGCGCGCCGTTCGACAGCCACGCCGTCCCCCAGGGCGGAGGCGCGCCGTTCGACGGCCACGCCGCCCCGCAGGGCGCGGGCATGCCGCCGCACGACCGCGCCGTCCCGCTGGGCGCGCCCGCGGCCGGGCTCGACGACCGCGCCATGCCGCCCGGCCACCATGGCCCGCAGGGACGCCAGTCACCCCAGGGACCCAACGGCGGCGGCCCCGTGGACGAGCGGGTCGCTCCCCAGGGACGCGACCACGCGCGCCCGGCCGGTGACCGCCCCGGCCCCGGCCACCCCGCCCACCCGCACCCCGGCGCCGGCCACCCGCCGGCGGGCCCCGGACCGGCGGGCCCCGGGCCGGGCGGCCCCGCCGGGCACGCCCAGCAGGCCCCGGGCCAGCCGCCCGCCGGCGACCAGCACCCCGGCGACGCCGGGTTCCCCGGCCAGCAGGGCCCCGACGGCCAGCCGCGTCCCGGCTCGAACCTGAGCCGCGACCCGTCCGACCCCGACCGCCCGTTCGTGACGGCCGGCCAGATCAGCGGCTCCCGCACGCCTCCCCCGCAGCGGCAGCAGGAGCTCTGGGACAACGTCTTCGGCGAGGACTACGACCCCATGGGCGAGCCCGAGTCCCTCGACGAGCCGGGCAAGCCGATCTGGATCTACGCCCTGGCCGGTTCGGTGTCGATCGCGCTCGTGGGCGCCCTGCTGTGGGCGTTCCTCGCGGGCCCGCTGGCGTCCGGCTCCGGCAAGGAGACGGCCGCCGCGCAGACCTCGACACCGCCGTCCGGCACGACGCCGCCCAAGAACACCAAGCAGTCCACCTCGATCGGCCGCCTGCCGCGCTACCCGGGCAAGGCCGCTCCGGTGCTCGGCGCGGTGACCGACGCGAACGCCGGCATCAGCGTGCCGCGTCTCGGCGGCACGTGGCAGCTCGACCAGCGCGCCACCGTCCACGGCACGTACGGCTTCAACACCCGCCAGTACGTCAAGACGGGCCCCGAGACCTACGCCCAGATCCTCACCGGCCCGCTGCCGGAGGCCATGGCCTCGTCCTTCACCTCGGACAAGGACCTGGAGCCGGTCATCAAGGCGGTCGTGGTGGACGCGCGCAGGGACTTCTTCCCGAAGGGAAACACGGTCCGCAAGATCGCCCAGCAGCCGATCAAGGTCGGCGACTCCACGGGCCGCCTGATCGCCTACTCGCTGACCTCGCCCACGGAGAAGGCCACGATCGTCACGATCGCCGTGAACTCCGGCAAGAACGTCCCGGCGATCGTCTACATGTCGGTCCCGGCGACGGGCAAGCAGCTCCTCCCGGACGTCAACACGGTCGTCAGGCAGCTCAAAGTCCTCGGCCAGTAGCCGCGCGGGCGGCTACCGGCCGGGGCCGGGCCTCAGAACGTGCACTCCATGTGCTTGATCCCGTTGATGAAGTTGCTGCGCAGCCGGTCCGGCCGGCCGCCCTCGATGGCGGGGACGCGGCGCAGCAGCTCGCGGAACATCAGCGTGATCTCCCGCCGGGCCAGGTGCGCCCCGAGGCAGAAGTGGGGTCCCGGGCCGCCGAACCCGACGTGCGGGTTGGGGTCGCGGGTGATGTCGAACCGGTACGGGTCGGCGAACACCTCGGGGTCGCGGTTGGCCGCCCAGTAGAACAGCACGACCTTCATGCCCTGCGGGTAGAGGTGGCCGTTCAGCTCGAAGTCCCTGGTCACCTTGCGGCGCATGTAGTTGACCGGTGAGGCGAGCCGGACGATCTCCTCGACCGCGCCGGGGGCGC
This sequence comes from Nonomuraea roseoviolacea subsp. carminata, assembly GCF_024172185.1. Classification (GTDB taxonomy): domain Bacteria; phylum Actinomycetota; class Actinomycetes; order Streptosporangiales; family Streptosporangiaceae; genus Nonomuraea; species Nonomuraea roseoviolacea. Next base: position 6,196,357 of record NZ_JAMZEC010000001.1, on the reverse strand, counting down.
GCCCGTCGATGTCCTCCAGCCACAGGGCGCGCTGGTCGGGGTTCTTGGTGAGCAGCCGCAGGCCGTACGAGATGGCGTTGCGGGTGGTCTCGTTGCCCGCCACCACGAGCAGGATGAAGAACGAGCCGAGCTCCTGCAGGGTCAGCCGCTCGCCGTCGATGTTGGCGTTGACCAGCGACGAGGTGAGGTCGTCGGTGGGGTTCTCGGCGCGGTAGCCGGCGAGGTCCTGCACGAGCTGCTGGAGCTCCATGCCGGCGGTGAGCAGGCGCTCGGCCACCTGGTCCGGTTCGCCGCTGGAGTACTCCGGGTCGAATCCGCCGAGGATGACGTTCGAGCGGTCGAAGACGAACTGGTAGTCGCGCTCGGGGATGCCCATCATGTCGCAGATGATCTTCAACGGGAGGCGGGCGGCCACGTCCGCCACGAAGTCGCCGCCGGGCCCCTTGGCGAGCAGGTCGTCCACGATCTTCGCGGCGGCGACCTCCACGTCCGCCTCGAACTGCTTGATCATCTTGGGGGTGAACGACCGCGAGACGATCCGGCGCAGCCGCGCGTGGCGCGGGTCGTCCATGTTGATCATCGAGCCGAAGTACTCGGTGAACTCGGCGGGCATGTCCGGGATGTTGGTCGCCCCGCCGTCGCCGGAGCTGAAGATCTCGGGGTGGCGGCTGACCTCGACGATGTCGGCGTGCCGGGCCAGGGCGTAGTAGCCGGGCCCCTTCGGGGCGAAGGAGATCTCCATCTCCTCGAAGTGGGGCGGCCGCTCCAGCGAGCGGATCAGGTCGAACGCCCGCGCCCGCTCGGCCATGGGCCTGGCCCAGAACTCCAGGTCCGAGAGATCGAAGTCAACGGCAGTCATATACCCATCATTCGGGCAAGTGACTACTTACGTCAATGGTCATGACGTACAGTGTACGTTTCTGTCCGTAAAGTCGCGAAAAACCTTTTCGCCCGTGCGGCTGGTGGTCGCTAGCATGAGCGCGTGCAGCAGTTCTTCTTCCTCCGTTAACGACCCGCCGGCGGGTCGCGGCACGACCCACCGCCGGCGATGCGGGGCGGCCAGAGGCCGTCCCGGGTCGCGACGTTGGAGAAGGACACGTGCGTGCATTCGCCGTGGCCAGGGCGGTGCGTGGCATCGAGCCCCTGGTGGCCGCGGAAATCATGAAGCTGGGCATCGTGCGCAGGCTGCGCCACCGCGAGGTGTGGTTCGAGGCGCCCTCATCCGGACCCGGTCTGCTGAGACTGCGGACGGCCGACGACGTGCTGCTGGTGGCGGCCGTCGTGGACGGCGTCGGGGCGGGCCGCGGCGCGCTGGAGCGCCTGCGGCGGGCCGCCGAGAACGCCGACGCCGGCGCGGCGCTGGCGCTCCGCCGCTCTGCCCGTACCGCAGATGACAGGGGACGGCCGGCCGAGGCGCCAGTGATGTGCTGCGCGTCAAGTGGTGGCGGGTGACCGGTCGAGACGTCGGAGCCGTTCTGCGGGTCGGGTGACGGGAAGCGGCCGGTCGAGACGTCGGAGCCGTTCTGCGGGTCGGGTGACGGGAAGCGGCCGATCGAGGTGTCGGCGACGTTCGTGGGGCGGCGCTCCTACAGCCGCTTCGACGTCGAGGACGCCGTGGGCGCCGGGCTGTCGCGGGCGCTCGGGGTGCCGTACCACTCCCGCGCGGGCGGCGTGGCGCCGCCGCCGGGCGCGGTGCCGTGGCGGGTCACCATCGAGGACGACCAGGCGGTCATCGCCGTACGGCTGGGCGAGCGGCCGCTGCACCGCCGGCCGTACAAGGAGGACTCGATTCCCGGCACCCTGCACCCGCCGCTGGCCGCCGCCATGGCCACGCTCGCGGGCCTCACCGACGCCGGGCTCACCACAACCGGCCTCACCGCGGCGGGGCCGGCCGATGCGATCCGTGCCGAAGCGGGCCGCGACCACGGGCGGGGGTCGGACCCGGTCGTGCTGGACCCGTGCTGCGGGGCGGGGACGACGCTGGTGGAAGCCGGACTGCTGGCGCCGCGCGCCCGTCTGGCCGGGATCGACCGCTCCCCCGCCTCCGTACGGGCCGCCACGGCCAACGCCCGGCGGGCCGGGGTGGCCATGACCCCCGTCGTCGGCGACGCGGGCCGCCTGCCCCTGCCCTCGGGGAGCGTGGACCGGGTGCTGGTGAACCCGCCCTGGGGCCGGCAGGTCACCGCTGCCGGGCTGCTGGCACGGGACGGCGGGCTGCTGTGGCGGGAGGTGCGGCGGGTGCTGGCGCCCGGCGGGCTGGTGGTGACCCTGGCCGGAGACGTGCCGGACGGCTTCCGCGTGGAGCGGGCAATCGAGGTGTCCCTGTCGGGGAGGCACCCGCTCCTCGCGGTCCTCCGCCCGTCACGGCGCCGCCACTGACCCACGAACCCGGCCCCGTCGGAGCGCCGCCGCTGACCCGCGCAGGGGGCGCCGCGCCGGTGAGCGTGACCCGCCAGTGAGCGCAACCCGTGCCGGGACAGGCGGGTGTCAGGAGGCGGGGCCGAGCCAGTCCAGGATGAGCCGGTTGACCTCGTCCGGCCGTTCCAGGTGGAGGAAGTGGCCGGCCCCGGCCACGGTGGCCGCGCGCGAGCCCGCCGGCAGGTGCTCCGGCACGGCCTCGGCCACGCCGGGGTCGAGGCAGCCGTCCTGCCCGCCGTGCAGGTAGAGCACCGGCCCGGTCGTGGGCTCCGGGTCGGGATGGCGGCCCGAGGGCGGCGTGGTGCCGAGCATGGCCCGGTAGTAGCCGATGGCGGCGGCCAGGTTGGCGGGCCGGCCGAGGCTGCGGCGGACGAACTCGAGGTCCCGCCCCGCGTCGTAGCCGGGCGACCAGTCGCGCCACAGCCCCTCCAGGAAGCCGGGCGCGGCCGCCGCGGTCTCGGCGAGCCCGGTCTGGAAGAGGAACACGTAGAAGGAGCGCTTGAGCTGCTCATAGGTGAAGAACGAGCCGGACATCGCGCCGAGCGGCGGTGCCGCCATGGCCACGGACCGGCGGAAGCGCCCGCCGAGGTGGTACACCGGGAAGGCGCCCCAGTCGTGGCCGACCACCACGGCGCGCTCGTCGCCGCCGAGCTCCTCGTGCAGGGCGGCCACGTCGGCGGCCAGCGCCGCGCCCTCGTACGCCGCGTCGGCGGGGACCTCGGTCGGCGCGTAGCCGCGCATGAACGGCGCCACCACCCGGTAGCCCCGCCCGGCCAGCGCCGGCATGAGGTGCCGCCAGGTGTGCGCGGTGTCGGGGAACCCGTGCAGGCACAGCGCCAGCGGCCCCTCACCCACGGCAAGATACGCGAACTCCACCCCGTTGGCGTGGATCGTCCTGATCTCCATGACTGCGAAACCTAGCACCCGCTTGGCCGAAAGCGTCCAGGAAGTGCTCAGTAGGCGTAGCGCAGGTGCTTGATCCCGTTGATGAAGTTCGACAGCAGATAGTCGGGCTCCCCCACCGAACGGATGTCCGGCAGCCGCGTGAACAGCTCCCGGAACATCACCGTCATCTCCCGGCGCGCCAGGTGGGCGCCCAGGCAGTGGTGCGGCCCGGGGCCGCCGAACCCGACGTGCGGGTTGGGGTCGCGGGTGAGGTCGAAGGCGTCGGGGTCGCGGAAGACGGCCTCGTCGCGGTTGGCCGAGTTGTAGAACAGCAGCACCTTGTCGCCCGGGCGGTAGCGCATGCCGTTCATGACGTGCTCGCGCGTGACCGTGCGGCGGAACTGGATCACCGGCGTGGCGTAGCGGATGATCTCGTCGCACGCCCTGCCGATGAGCCCCTCGAAGTTGTCCGTCAGCAGCCGCCGCTGGTCGGGATGGTCGGTGAGGAGCTTGAGCCCGTGGGCGATGGCGTTGCGCGTGGTCTCGCTGCCGGCCACCACGAGCAGGATGAAGAACGAGCCGAGCTCCTGCGAGGTGAGCCGCTCCTCGCCGTTGACGAGAAGGCTGACCAGGTCGCCGGTCGGCCGCTTGCGCCGCTCGTCGCCGAGGCGGGCGGCCAGCCGGTTGAGCGAGTAGCCGGCGTGGATGAGCCGGGCCAGCCCGCGCGCCACGTTGAGGCGGGTGAGCTCGGGCCCAATGCCGGTGTACTCGGGGTCGGCGTTGCCGAGGATGACGTTGGTGCGGCGCAGCACCAGGTCGTGCAGGGCGGGCGGGACGCCCATCATGTCGCAGATGACGCGCACCGGGAGCCTGGCGGCGACCTGGGTGACGAAGTCGCCCGGCCCCTCCTTGATCGCCTGGTCCACGATCTCGGCGGCGGCCCGCTCCAGGTCCTCCTCCATCTTGGCGAGGACGCGCGGGGTGAAGGCGCGCGAGACGATGCGGCGCAGCCGGGCGTGCCTCGGGTCGTCCATGTTGATCATCGAGCCGAAGTAGACGGCCAGCCAGCGCGGCATGTCCGGGATGCTGTTGGAGCAGGGCTCGCTGCTGAACACCTCGGGCGTGCGGCTCGCCTCGACCACGTCGGCGTGCCGCACGAGCGCGTAGTATCCCGCGCCGCTCTTGATGAACGGCACCGGCTGCTCCGGCACGAACCGGGGCTGGTCGAGGGCGCGCAGCCGGCGGAAGGTCTCCATGCGGTGGGCCTGCGGAAGCGACCAGAACGGAAGCTGCGACAGGTCCATGTCGGCGGAGATGGTCATAACCGCAAAGCCTTGTGCAAGTGGTCACTTACGTCAAGGAGTCGGGCCGGGCACGGGCCGCCAGGAGCAGATCGGCGGCCTTCTCCCCGATCATTATGGCCGGGGCGTGGGTGTGGCCGCGATTGAGCGTCGGCATGATCGAGGCGTCGGCGACGCGCAGCCCCTCGACGCCGCGCACCCGCAGCTCCGGGTCCACGACCGAGGCGTCGTCCACACCCATCCGGCAGGTGCCGACCGGGTGGTAGAGCGTCTCGCCGCGCTCGCGCACCCACCGGGCGAGCTCCTCGTCGCTCTCCGGGCCGTCGTAGGGCGGCATCGGCCCGTCCGCGTACGGCCGCATCGCGCTGGTGGCGAAGATCTGCTTGGCCGTCTTCAGCCCGGCGACCATCCGCCTGAGGTCGGCCTCCCGGGTGAGGTAGCCGGGGTCGACGACCACGTCGCGCCCGTTCAGCCCGACCCGGCCGCGGCTCTCGGGCTGGAGCAGCACCACGCCGACGGTCATCGCGTGGCCGGTCGGCGGGGTGAGCCCGTGGTCGACGAACGGGCCCGGCGCGAAGATGAGCTCGATGTCCGGCGCCGGCTCCTCCGGCGAGGTGCGGACGAACGCGACGGCCTCCCCCACGTTCGTGGTGAGCATGCCGGAGCGCAGCACGAGGTAGCGCAGCAGGTTGCTCACGGACTCGGCCTTGCTGAGCGTCACCGGCTGCCGGCACCGGACGATCACCCCCGACGACAGGTGGTCCTGGAGGTTCTTGCCGACCTCGGGCAGGTCGCGCACCACGGGCACGCCCGCGTCGCGCAGCTCGGCCGCCGCGCCCACGCCCGAGCGCATGAGCAGGTACGGCGAGCCGATCGCGCCCGCGGCCAGGATCACCTCGCGCCGGGCCCGCAGCTGGGCGCCGCCGTCGTGCTCGATGCCGACGGCGCGCCGGCCGTCGAACAGCACCCGGTCCACGGTCGCGCCCGTGACGAGGGTGAGGTTCGGCCGCTTGAGGGCGGGACGCAGGTAGGCGTCGGCGGCGCTCCACCGGCGGCCCCGGTGCTGGTTGACGGGGGTGGGGCTGTAGCCCTCGTTGCTGGGGCCGTTCAGCTCGGGCAGCCGGGTCAGGCCCAGCTCGTCGCACGCCTGGAGGAAGGCGGCCGTGGTGACGTTGGGGCTGCGCAGCTCCGAGACGTACAGGGGGCCGTCGGTGCCGTACACGCCGCCCGCGTTGCCGCCCTCGCGGTGCTCGGCCCGCCGGAAGTACGGCAGCACCTCGTCGTAGGACCAGCCGGGCACCCCCCACTGGTCGTAGTCGAGGCGGCCGCCGCGCACCCACATCTGCGCGTTGATCGAGGAGGAGCCGCCGACCACCCGGCCGCGCGGCCAGTACAGCTCGCGGCCGGACATCTCGGACTGCTTGGCGGTGGTGTAGTTCCAGTCGTAGGCGGTCTTGAACAGCTTGTTGAACGCCGCCGGCATGCGGATCTCCAGCTTGTCGTCCTGGCCGCCCGCCTCGACCAGCGCCACACTCACCCCGGGGTCGGCCGACAGCCGTCCGGCCAGCACGCACCCCGCCGACCCCGCGCCGACGATCACGTAGTCGTACTCCATGTGGTTCCTCCGCAGGCGTGAGTGACGTGGTACCTGAATACTCCAGGCGGCCGGAGGCGTCCATATCCACTTGTGACCCTTGCTACCTACCGGTCGGTATGCCGTCCTGCGAAGATGGCGGCGAGGTCGCTGAGGCTGCGCAGAGGGAGGAAGGCGACATGCTCAACCTGTCCGTCGTGCTGGAGGACAGCGCCAGGAACAACCCGGACGGCGTCGCGGTCGTCTTCGGCGACATGCGCCTGCCGTACTCGATGGTGGACACGGTCGCCAACCAGGTCGCCAACCTGCTGGTGTCGCGCGGCGTCGGCCCGGGCGACAAGGTGGCGCTGGCCTGCCCCAACCTGCCGTACTTCCCGTTCGTCTACTACGGCATCCTCAAGGCCGGTGCCGCCGTCGTGCCGCTGAACGTGCTGCTCCAGCCGCGCGAGATCGCCTACCATCTCGACGACAGCGACGCCAAGGCGCTGTTCTGCTTCGAGGGCACGCCCGAGCTGCCGCTGGGCGAGCGCGGCCGGGCCGGTTTCGAGGCCGCCGAGGGGTGCGAGCACTTCTTCGTGCTGCCCGCCACGCCGCTGGCCACCGAGTCGGAGTACGGCGAGTCGTTCTGGGCGGCCCTGGACGGCATGCCCGGCACGTTCGAGACCGCGGCGACCGCCCCCGACGACACCGCGGTGATCCTCTACACCTCGGGCACCACCGGGCAGCCCAAGGGCGCCGAGCTGAGCCACCAGAACATGCTGATGAACACCCTGGTCTGCGACCAGATGTTCGAGCGCGACATCGAGCGTGACGTCTACCTCGCGGTGCTGCCGCTGTTCCACTCCTTCGGCCAGACGGTGGTCATGAACGTCGGCTTCCGGCGGCGCGCCGCCGTCGTGCTCATGCCGCGCTTCGAGCCGGGCGAGGCGCTGGAGCTGATGCGCCGCGAGGGCGTCACGTTCTTCGCGGGCGTGCCGACGATGTACTGGGCGCTGCTGACGAAGATCCACGCGGACGGCGGCGAGGCGCCGGCCACGCTCCGGACGGCGGTCGCGGGCGGCTCGTCCTCGCCGGTGGAGGTGCTGAAGGACTTCGAGCGCACCTTCGGCGTCCCGATCCTGGAGGGGTACGGCCTGTCGGAGACCTCGCCGGTGGCCAGCTTCAACCAGCCGGGCCGCCCCACCAAGCCGGGCACGGTCGGCACCCCGATCTGGGGGGTGGAGATGCGGCTCGTCGACGCCGAGTGGAAGACGGTCGAGGACGAGCCGGGCGAGATCGCGATCCGCGGCCACAACGTCATGAAGGGCTACTACGGCCGGCCCGAGGCGACGGCCGAGGTGCTGCGCGACGGCTGGTTCCGCACCGGCGACATCGCCACCCGCGACGCCGACGGCTACTACGCGATTATCGACCGGGCCAAGGACATGATCATCCGGGGCGGGTTCAACGTCTACCCGAGGGAGCTGGAGGAGGTGCTGCTGACGCACGAGGCGGTCTCGCTCGCCGCGGTCGTGGGGGTGCCCCACGACTCGCACGGCGAGGAGGTCAAGGCGTACGTCATCCGCACCCCCGGCGCGACGATCACCGAGGCCGAACTGGTGGCCTGGTGCAGGGAGAACATGGCGGGCTACAAGTACCCGCGCGTCGTGGAGTTCAGGGACGCCCTGCCCATGACGGCCACCGGCAAGATCCTCAAGCGTGAGCTGCGCTGACGACCCTCGTCACACAGCCGCCCCTCACACAAGGGCCGTCTTGTAGAAGATGCTCGCCTTCCTGGCCCCGGCGGCGCCCGAGGCCAGGCCGAGGCAGAGCCGGGGCCGGCCCGAGGCGATCTGGATCGCCATGCCCTCCGGCTCGCGGTAGTCCAGCGACTTGCCCGCCTGGGTCAGCGCCCGCTGCACCGTGCGCCCGGTACGCAGGTCGACGCAGGTGAGGTAGGTGTTGCCCGGAGCCGGGTTGGCCGGGCCGTAGGCGTCGCCGTCCAGCAGGTAGAGGTAGTCGCCGTGGGCCGCGTACCCCTGGAAGGTGCCGAGGCCGGCCGGCTGGGCGATGTCGCGCACGGGGGTCCGCGAGCCGGACCTGACGGCCTGGAGCGGGAAGACGGCGTAGCGGAAGCCGCCGTTCTTGCGGTAGCGCATGACGAGCCGGCCGGTGGTGGGGTCGATGGCGCAGGTGGTGCTGGTCGCGCCGGTGACGGGCGCGTACCGCGTCACGCCGCTCGACGTCGGGGTGATCGTCCGGCCGGAGGCGAAGGCGAACCTGGCGAGCCGGTTGCCCCAGGCGTTGGCCCCGTCGGCGACCGCGCCGGTCTCGGTCCACAGGTAGGCCGACCCGCCCGACGGCTCCACGCCGATCTGCACGCCGTGACCGAACCCCATGAGGTACATGTGCCCGAGCACCGCGCCGCCGAGGCTGAGCTTCGTCAGACACAGATGACCGGCTGCCGAGCTGCCGGCCCCGTTCTTGACCTGCACCGTGTAGATGTGGCCGTGGGCGTTGTCGAAGGCGAACGACTGCAGGACCGTCTCGTCGTACAGCGCCTTCTTCCAGATCAGGCCGGTGGCGGGCGCCGCCAGGTCGAACCGGCCCGCGGTCCCCGCCGTGGCCTCGGCGGCCCTGCCGCTCAGCAGCGCGGTGACGGCGGCCCCGGCGCCGCCCACGAGCAGCCCTCGCCTGGTCATGGACGATGACATCTCGGACAAAGGTCCTCCACAGCGATCGACAGGAGTCCAACACCCTAGCGGGTGATCTCGCCGTGGTAGACACGTGCCATGTCGTCACCCACCGCCCAGCGCCTCAGCGTCGTCCCGTCCGCCTTCGCCGTGGAGCACCTGCCCCACGCGACCTTCCCCGAGGACGACGAGTGGATCGCGCTGGTCCGCGCCCCCGAGGGGCTGACCGTCGTCCGCGAGGCCTGGCCGTCGGGCTCGGGCGAGCGCTGGATCGGCCTGTACGGCGCCGCCGGCGCGCACGACCTCGACGTCCCCGGCATGCTGGCGGCGGTCGTCGGGCCGCTGGCCGAGGCGGCGATCCCCGTCTTCGTCGCCTCGACCTTCCACGCCGACCTCGTCCTCGTGCCGGAGCCGAGGGCGGAGGAGGCGGTGGGCGTCCTCGAAGGCGCGGGGCATCGCGTGGACACCCGGCATCTGCGGTCGTGAACCCGCGCTAGGAGGGCCAGTCCCAGTGGGGCACCTCGCGCAGCGGGTGGAGCTGGTCGTCGGTCTCGGCGTGGGAGTTCTGGTAGGCCACCCGCGTGCCGAACTCGACGTGCTCCCGCAGCGCCTGGCGGAACGGCGCGTCGTCCGGCAGCCCGGCGTCGTCGGCCGCCGCCATGAACAGCTCGACGAAGCGCTGACGCTGCTCCTCGCGGATGCGCAGCCCCCGATGGGCATCGATGAGAGTGGGAAAGCCGCCCATCTCGCGGGTGAAGACGTCGGGGCCGCCGAACGTCTCGGCCGTGAAGGCCGTCAGGTGCGCGACGTGGTGCGGGCGGCCGGCGCCGAAGAGCGGCTGGAGCAGCGGGTCCTTCAGGACGCTGCCGTAGAAGAGGTCGACGAAGCGGTGGAGGGCCTGGTGCCCGCCGGCGTGCTCGTATAAGGAGACCATGATTACAGCATTACAAATGCACGCGGACACGTGAAGGGGCGCGAGGCGAAGCCGCCTCGCGCCCCTTCACCGCGGATCACGGCCAGTCGCGGGCCGGGCGGAGCGGCACGCCGGAGCGGCCGTCCTTGTCCAGCTTGACGCCCAGCACCTGGTGGAGCTGGACCTTGTTGCGCTCGAAGCCGACGATGCAGCCCGCCATGTACAGCGCCCACACCCGGGCGGTGCCCATGCCGACCTCCTCGACCGCGTCGGCCCAGTTGGCGTCGAGGTTGTCGCACCAGTGGCGCAGGGTCTTGGCGTAGTGCTCGCGCAGGTTCTCCTCGTGGCGGATCTCGAAGCCGAGGTCCTCCATCTGGCGGATCAGCCAGCCCACCGACTCCAGCTCGCCGTCGGGGAAGACGTAGCGGTTGATGAAGCCGCCCTTGTTGAACGTCTTCTCGGCGCCCGTGGGCCGGGTGATGCAGTGGTTGAGCAGCCGGCCGCCCGGCCTGAGCTTGCCGTACAGGAACGCGAAGTAGCCGGGGACGTTGGCCTTGCCGATGTGCTCGGTGAGGCCGATGGAGCTGACCGCGTCGAAGCCGCTCTCGGGGACGTCGCGGTAGTCCATGTGGCGGACCTCGCAGAGGTCCTGCAGGCCGGCCTCGGCGATGGCCCGCTGCGCATACTCCGCCTGCTGCTTGCTCAGCGTCACGCCGAGCGCCTTGACCCCGTAGTGCTTGGCGGCGTGCATGACCATGCCGCCCCAGCCGCAGCCGACGTCGAGCAGCCGCATGCCCGGCTTGAGGTCGAGCTTGCGCGCCACCAGGTCGAACTTGGCGTACTGCGCCTCCTCAAGGGTCGAGGAGTCGGTGGGGAAGACCGCGCAGGTATAGGCCATGGACGGGCCCAGCACCCACTCGTAGAAGCGGTTGGACACGTCGTAGTGGTGGTGGATGGCCTCGGCGTCGCGCTGCTTGGCGTGCCGGGAGCCCAGCCGGGCCAGCGTGCTCTGCCGCATCTCCTGCGGAGGCGGGGGCACGCGCATCAGCAACGGCTTGACGCCCAGCGACCGGACCGCGGCGATCTTCTCGGACGTGGTCAGGTCGTTGGTCGTGATGTTCCACATGCGGTCGAGCAGGGTGTACAGGTCGCCGTGGAGGTCGAGGTGCCCCGAGACGTAGGCCCTGGCCAGGCCGAGCTCGCCCGGCGCCTGCGCGAGGTAGGCCACCGCGATGGGCGACTTCACCTCAAGACAGAGGTCGGCGCCGTCCGGCCCCGCCTTGCTCCCGTCGTACGCCCGGAAGGCGACCTTCGCCTCCGAGCCGACGATCTTCTCGAAGATGCTTGCCAGAGCCATCTGCTCACCTTCCCCGCACACACTTGTCGTACAGGTCCAGCAGGCGCCCCTCCCGGTCGTATTCCCGTTTGACCGGCCAGTAGGCGCCGCCGTTGTACAGCTCCCAGAACTGCTCGCGGGCGTAGAAGGACGTCGAGTAGAGCGACTTGTGACCGTCGAGCTCGTGCACGTTGTGCTCGATGAGCCGGTTGTAGTAGCCGTCGAAGCGTCCCCGCGGCAGCGGGACCATCCCCCAGAAACCGAAGTTCACGTACAGCCGGCCGGGCTCCAGAGGGTAGAGCGGCCAGCGGGACGAGGCCCGCAGCGGGCACATCCACACCGGCGTCATGCCGACCTTGTCGTGGAAGAAGTCGAGGAACTCGGCGCCCCGCTCGACCGGCACCTCCACGTCCTGGATGACCGACTCCTGCACGGGCCGGCCGGCCCAGCGGTCGATCCGCGCCGTCACGCCGTGCTTGCGGTCGAGCGCGACGAGGCGGCGGTAGACGTCGGAGCGCATCCAGCGGCGCGGGATCAGCGAGCGCACGACCGGCTGCTGCACGCCGAAGGCGCGCGAGCACCAGAACCAGTCGGTGTCCCAGCGCCACAGGTAGTCGCGGACCGTCAGCCAGTCGCGCTGGCGGTTGCGGATCGACTGGTAGTAGATGCGCATGCCGGTGTAGTCGGAGACGTACGGGGCGCGCTCGGCGAAGCGGCCCAGCGTGATGTACATCTCCTGCGGGGAGAAGAACACGCCGTCGACGAAGTCGACGGGCTCTCCCTCGTGCTCCATGCGCTCGCAGATCTCCTGCATGGCGAGCATGCACTTGCCGGCGTCCGTGAACGGCAGGTGCGTGAGCCGCACGTACGGCTGGACCGGCTTGAGCCGGATCTTGATGCGCAGCGCGTAGCCGAGCGTGCCGTAGGAGTTCGGGAAGGCGCGGAACAGGTCGCGGTGCTCGTTGTCGTCGCGGGCCACGATGACGCGCCCGTCGCCGGTGAGGATCTCCAGTTCCTCGACCGACTCGTGCGGCAGCCCGTCGCGGAAGCTCGTGGACTCGATGCCGAGGCCGGTGACGGCCCCGCCCAGCGTGATGGTCTTGAGCTGCGGGACGACGGACGGCATGAGGCCGTGCGGCAGCGTGGCGTCGACCAGGTGCTCGTAGGTCGTCATGCCCTGGACCTCGGCCGTCATGGTCTCCGGGTCGACGCTGATGACCTCGTCCAGGTCGCGCGCGGACAGCTTGGCGGTCCTCCCGCCGTCGCGGAACCGGAAGAGGTTGGAGGTCGCCTTCGCCAGCCGGGGCGCCGCGCCACCGGGGATCTCCGCGTAGGACCGCCGGATCTGCTCTACTGCCCGTTGGTGTGTCGACATCGTCGTCGTCACCTAAGCACCCCCTTGAGCTGGTAGAGATCGTCCGTAAGAAGGTATCTCCCGGGCCTGAGGTCGAACAGACCGGGGTCGTTAAAGACTCGAAAACTGTTCATCGCGCCAGGTCGGCACGTGGGCTCGGACCTGGGGGCTATACGGAGAGTGACCGGCCCGGGCGGCGGCGGACGGCCGGGGAGACACCGTTCAGCACGTTCGTCACGGGGCGGCCGTCGAGGGCGGCGGCGAGGTTGGCCAGCACCGTCTCCAGCAGGCGGCCGGTGGACCCGGCGGTGACGCCGGCGACGTGCGGGGACAGCAGGACCCCGGGCAGCTCGCGCAGGGGGTCGTCGGCGGCCGGCGGCTCGGTCTCGAACACGTCGAGCGCGGCCCCGCCGAGGCGGCCGTCGCGCAGCGCGGCGGCCAGCGCCTCCTGGTCGACGACGCCGCCGCGCGCGGCGTTGACCAGCAGGGCGCCCGGCTTCATGCGGCGGGCGTCGATGACGCCGCGCGTCTCGTCGGCCAGCGCGACCACCACGACGAGCACGTCGGAGGACGACACCAGCGTCTCCAGGTCCAGGTGGCCGGGCTCGTCGCGGGGCGTGCGCGTCCAGTACGACACCTCGCAGCCGAACGCGCGGAACAGCCGGGCGCAGGCCGCGCCGATCGGGCCGAACCCGACGATCCCGACGCGCCTGCCGTTCAGCTCGCCGGGCTGGAGCGACTGCTGGGGCCAGCCGCCGGCGCGGACGGCGGCGTCGGCGTCGGCCAGCCGGCGCACCAGCGCGAGCGTGGCGGCCACGCACCACTCGGCGACCGCGGTGGCGCTGACGCCGGCGGTGTTGGCGAGGGGGACGCCGGCGGCGGCCAGCGCGGCCAGGTCGTGGCCGTCGACGCCGACCGACGGCTGCTGCACGAACGCCAGCCGGGGCGCCGCCGCGACGGCCTCGGCGTCGAGCGCCAGCTCCGCCGTCCAGTCGCCGACCACGATCTCGGCGTCGGGCAGGGCGGCCAGCAGCGCGGCGCGGTCACGGGAGGCGGGCACCCGGACGTCCACCCGGTCGCCGAGCGGGGCCATCAGGCCGCGCAGCGCGTCCTCGGGAAGCGGCGCCAGGGCGAGGAGGTTCCAGGGCGTCATGCCCCTACGGTAAAGCTGCCGATCACCTGCCGCATCAGCGTCGCGCTGCGCCGCCACTGGGCCTCGGCGACCGTCCAGGACAGGATGTACGAGGTGTCGCCGGCGACGACGGCCCGCCGCAGCTCCCGGTAGCGCACGCCCGGCCGGGCCCACGGCGTGTCCGTCCCGGGGCCGGCCGTGTAGACGAACTCGCACTCGACCGCCTTGACGCCCCGGTGCATGACGGACCGGCGGCCGGCGACGCGCAGGTCGGGGGCGCCCTGCCGGAGCAGCGTCTCGGCGTCGTCGATGAGCTGGGCGGCGCCGCGCTGGACGTAGACGGACTCGACGCCGAGGTGGGCGGCGCCGTCGCGGCGCGTCCACTCGGTGTAGGCCTCTTTGCGGGCGCCGCGCCACCCGTACGGGCGGGCGATCGTCCAGCCCTCGCGCGAGGTCCAGGTCCGCGTCAGGGGGGCGGTCCTGGTCGGCGACGGCGTGGGCGTGGCGCTGGGGGTGACGGCGGCGGGGAGCGTGGTCGCGGTGACCGTGGCCCGCGCGCTGGGCAGCGGGCTGGTGGCGGCGCGCTGCGCGATCGCGGAGGTGCCCTCGGCGGGCGGCACCAGGTTGAGGTAGGCGACCGTGCCGCCCGCGAGCACCAGCACCGCGGCCGCGGCGCCGGCCAGCAGCGTACGGCTGGAGCGGCGGCGGGGCGTGGTCTCGTCGGGCACGTCCATGTCGGCGCCCGCCGGGCGGGAGGCGATGACCTCGGCGAGCAGCCGGTCGGCCTCCTCGGCGGTCAGCCGCTCGTGCGGCTCCTTGCGGAGCAGCCCCTTGAGCACCGGGTGCATCGCCGGCGGGATGCGGCGGTAGTCGGGCTCCTCGGTGAGCAGGGCGTTGAGCGTGGCCATCGCGTCGCCCCGCTCGAACGGCGAGCGGCCCACGAGCGTGGCGTACAGCGTGGCGCCGAGCGACCACAGGTCGGAGGGCGGCCCGGCCTCGGCGGCGCGCACCCGCTCGGGCGCGAGGAAGCTCGGCGAGCCGGTGACCATGCCGGTCCGGGTCAGCGAGGAGTCGCCCTCGGCGGTGGCGATGCCGAAGTCGGTGAGCACGGCCCGGCCGTCGTCGCCGAGCAGGATGTTGCTCGGCTTGACGTCGCGGTGCAGGATCCCGGTCTCGTGCGCGGCGCGCAGGGCCGACAGCACCTGGCGGCCCACGTCGGCGGCCTGCCGGATGGGCAGCGCGCCCGTGGTGGCGACGACCTGCTCCACCGAGGGATGGCTGACCAGCTCCATGATGATCCAGGGGCGGCCGTCCTCCTCGACGACGTCGTAGACGGCGACGACCGACGGGTGGTTGAGCCGCGCCGCCGTACGGGCCTCGCGGGCCGTGCGCAGGAGGAGGTTCTCCTGTTCGGCGCGCGGCAGCCCGTCGGGCAGCAGCACTTCCTTGACCGCGATCTGCCGGTTGAGCAGCGTGTCGCGGCCTTCCCAGACGACCCCCATGCCACCGCGCCCCAGTTCGCGGAGTAACTGGTAACGCCTGGCGATCAGCGGCGTGCTATCCGAAACCATGTCCTACCCCTGTAGACCACCCGATCAGTGGGCAAGTTTCCCATACCTCTCCTTGCTTCGCCGGAAGGTCGCAAAGGTGGCTTGCGACAGCTCACCGAATGTTGTTCTACTGGGGTCCGGGCGGGGACCGGCCCGCGGCCCGCATCACCGAGGAGACGCCCATGTCCGAAGGCCGTCAGGGACCGCTCGCCGGCGTGCGCGTGCTGGAGCTCGCCGGGCTCGCGCCCGGGCCGTTCGCCGGCATGATGCTCGCCGACCACGGGGCCGAGGTGCTGCGGATCGACCGCGTCGCCGCCGTCTCGGCGGTCCCGCGCTCCGACGTCATGGACCGCGGCAAGCGCACGATCGGGCTGGACCTCAAGGCGCCCGAGGGCGTGGCCGCGTTCAAGGAGCTGGCCCGCGGCGCCGACGCGGTCATCGAGGTGTTCCGGCCCGGGGTCGCGGAGCGGCTCGGCATCGGCCCGGCCGACCTGCACGCCGTCAACGAGCGGCTGGTCTACGGCCGGATGACCGGCTGGGGTCAGGACGGCCCCCTCGCCGCCACCGCCGGGCACGACATCGACTACATCGCCATCGCGGGCGTGCTGTCGCAGCTCGGCCGCGCCGGCCAGCCGCCGACGCCGCCGGTCAACATCCTCGGCGACTTCGCCGGCGGCGGCCTCATGCTCGCCTACGGCATCCTGCTCGCCCTGGTCGAGCGGCAGCGCACCGGCCTGGGCCGGGTCATCGACGCCGCCATGGTGGACGGGGCCGCGCTGCTGTTCGCGATGTTCTACAACGCGGCGCAGAGCGGCGGCTGGGGGCCGCGCGGCACCAACCTGCTCGACACCGGCGCCCCCATGTACGACACGTACGAGACCGCCGACGGGGGCCACCTCGCGGTGGGGCCGCTGGAGCCGAAGTTCTGGGACGAGCTGCTGACGCGCATGGGCCTGGCCGGCGACCCCGGCCTGCCCGACCGCGGCGACCGGGCCCAGTGGCCCGCGCTGAAGGCCCGGCTGGCCGAGGAGTTCCGGAAGCGGACGCGGGCGGAGTGGGAGGCGGTCTTCGACGGGTCGGACGCGTGCGTGGCGCCGGTGCTGTCCATGGCGGAGGCGGCCCGGCATCCGCACAACGTGGCGCGGGGCTCGTTCACCGAGGTGGGCGGGGTCGTGCAGCCCGTGCCCGCGCCGCGCCTGCTCGGCGCGCCGGAGCCGGACCTGTCGCCGGCCACGCGCCTGGAGGACCTGTCGTCGTGGGGCATCCCGGCCGAGACCGCCGCCAAGCTGCGCGCCCAGGGAGTGCTGGCCTGACCTCCCGCCGGTGATCCCTAGCGCGGGACCGTCTCGTACGCGCGGTAGTCCTTCAGCGCGATCGAGTCGTGCAGGCGCACCCCCTTGGCGGCGAGCTTGCTCGCGGCGCGGCTGAGCCCGCTCGGCAGCCGGCCGACCAGCCAGGCGGTCCCGGCGAGCAGCCCGAGGTCGAGCGCGGTGCCCGGGAGGAGCCGCCTGGCGGCGTTGAGCGCGAACGAGCGGCTGCGGCGCACGTAGTCGCCCATCGCCGCCTCGTAGGCCGGGAAGGCCCGCGCGTGGTCGCCGCCCGCCGCGGCCAGCTCGCCCGCCAGCACGTATGCGCCGACCACGGCCAGGCTCGTGCTGCCGCCGACCGCGGGGCCCGGGCAGTGGCCGGCGTCGCCGACGAGCGCCACCCGGCCACGGGTCCAGGTGTCCAGGGTGAGCTGGGTGATCGAGTCGAAGTAGAAGGCCGAGGCCCGGTCGGCCTCGTCCAGCAGGCGCGGCACCTCCCACCCCAGGCCGGCGAACCGCTCGCGCAGCAGCTCCTTCTGCCGCGCGGTGTCGCGGTGGTGGTAGTCGAGCGGCCCGGGGGTCCTGAACAGGAACAGCGCCCGGGCGCCGTCCAGGTGCGCCGCGCTGTACAGGCCCGCCATGCGGCCGATGCCGGTGATGCCCTCCATGCGGCCGTCGAGCCCGCGGTAGTTCGGGACGGTGGCGACGGCGAGGTAGGCGCCGATCCACCGGGTGTGGGCGGACTCGGGACCGAAGACGAGCCGGCGGACGTTGGAGTGCAGGCCGTCGGCGCCGACGACCAGGTCGAAGCGCCGGGCCTCGCCGCGCTCGAACGTGACGAGCCCGTCCTCGCCGACGGAGGTGATGGAGTCGTCGAAGACGTACTCGACGTCGTCGCGGGTGGCGTCGTAGAAGACCTCGCTGAGGTCGTCGCGCATGATCTCGACGTGCCGGTCGGAGACGGTCGCGACGATCTTGCGCATGTCCAGTTCGACGGGGCGCCCACGGCCCTCGATGTACATGGTGATGTGCTCGGTGCCGGTCCTGCGGGCGGTGACCGGCCCGATCAGGCCCATTCTCTCCACGATGTCCATGGCCGGCCGGAACAGGTCCACGGCGTGGCCGCCGGTCTTGCGCAGCGCGGGGGCGCGCTCGACGACGGTGACCTCGAAGCCGTGACGGCGCAGCCAGTACGCCAGGACGGGTCCGGCGACGCTGGCGCCGGAGATGAGTACATGCATGGCGAACCTCCTTACTTAACGGATGGTAAGTGCCGTCGCCACGGCCGCACAAGTACTTACTTAACGATAGGTAAGGGATAGGCTTGGAGCATGGCGAAGCCGACCGACACGCGCGCCCGCATCCTCGCCGTCGCCCGGGAGCTGTTCGTCCGGCAGGGCGTGCGGGAGACCAGCCTGCGGGAGATCGCCGACCGCCTCGGCATCACCAAGCCGGCGCTCTACTACCACTTCGCCTCACGCGAGGACCTGGTGCGCAGCATCGTCGAGCCGATGATGGACGGCATGGAGCGCTTCGTGGCCGGGCGTGAGCCGCGCGACGGGGCCGAGCCCGCGGCGCACGACCCGCGCGCGCTGCTCGGCGACTACTTCGACCTGGCCTGGGAGCACCGCGACGTGCTCGTCATGGTGATCCGCGAGCTGCCCGTCCTGGCCCCGCTGGAGCTGGGCGAGCGCATGTTCTCCTGGCGGCGGCGGCTCATCCTGCTGCTGCTCGGGCCCGACCCGGCGCCCGCCGCCCAGATCGCCGCGACGGTGGCGCTGGGCGGCATGTCCGACTGCGCGGTCGAGTACGCGCACCTGCCGCTGGAGCAGGTCAAGGGTCCGGCGGTCGAGGCCGCCGTCGCGGCCCTGACCGCCGTCACGGCCTAGACGGCGATGTGCAGGTCGGCCCCGCCAGGGTGGTGGACCTCCAGGTCCGTCGTGAACGCCCGGGCCGGGGCCGCGCCCGACTCGGTGTGCGCCCACACCCGCTGCCACGCCTCCACGATGGCCTGCGGCATCTGCCCGCGCGCCTCGAACAGCAGCGTCTTGGCCGCCGGCACGCGCACCGCCACCATGCCCTCGGGCAGCCGCACCACCGTGCGCACCCCGGTGCCGACGATCTGCGTGTAGGCGCCGTTGTGGTCGCTCTCGTAGTCGGTGAGCACGGCGTACAGGTTCTCGTCGATCCGTCCCGGCACGTGCGCGAACGCCCCCGGCGCGCCGGCCCGCCGCCACAGCGCCGGCAGCTTCGCCCTCGACGGGTCCATCTCGTCGGCGTTCGTGGTGCGGATGGCGTAGCCGACGACGATCAGCTCGTCGCGGTCCGTGATCTCCACTGGGCCCCTCCTCCCCCTCGGGTGTCCGGGCCGATCATAAGCCCCTCAGAACGGGGAAAACCCCTGAATAGGCCTGTCACCGCATAAGATGGACGAACGTGAGATTTCTCAACGGCATCGAGCCGCACCACGACCTCACCTACAGCGACGTGTTCATGGTGCCGTCGCGCTCCTCGGTAGGCTCCCGGCTCGCGGTCGACCTGTCGACCACCGACGGCACGGGCACGACCATCCCGATCGTCGTCGCCAACATGACCGCCGTCGCGGGCCGCCGCATGGCCGAGACCATCGCGCGGCGCGGCGGCGTCACCGTGATCCCGCAGGACATCCCCATCGACGTCGTCGCCGACGTCGTGGACTGGGTGAAGAAGCGCGACCTCGTCCACGACACGCCGCTGACGCTCACCCCGCACGACACCGTCGGCGAGGCGCTGCAACTGCTGCCCAAGCGGGCCCACGGCGCGGTCATCGTCGTCGACTGGGACAACCGCCCCGTCGGCGTGGTCACCGAGGCCGACTGCCCGGACGTCGACATGTACACCCAGCTCAGCCAGGTCATGTCGAGCGAGCTGCTGACGCTGCCCGCCGGGCTGGAGCCGCGCGCCGCGTTCGAGCGGCTGCACGAGGGCCGCCACCGGCTGGCACCCATCGTGGACGGCGACGGCCGGCTCGTCGGCATCCTGACCCGCACCGGCGCCCTGCGCGCCACCCTCTACAAGCCCGCCCTGGACGCCTCCGGCCGGCTGCGCGTGGCCGCCGCCGTGGGCGTGAACGGCGACGTCGCCGCCAAGGCCAAGGAGCTCCTGGACGCCGGGGTCGACTGCCTGGTCGTCGACACCGCCCACGGCCACCAGGAGAAGATGATCTCGGCGCTGCGCGCGGTGCGGGCCCTCGACCCGGGCGTGCCCGTGGCGGCCGGCAACGTCGTGACGGCCGAGGGCGTGCGCGACCTGGTCGAGGCCGGGGCCGACATCCTCAAGGTCGGTGTCGGGCCGGGCGCCATGTGCACGACCCGGATGATGACCGGGGTGGGCCGGCCGCAGTTCTCGGCGGTGCTCGAATGCTCCGCCGAGGCCCGCCGGCTGGGCCGGCACGTGTGGGCCGACGGCGGCGTGCGCCACCCGCGCGACGTGGCCCTCGCCCTGGCGGCCGGGGCGGCCAACGTGATGATCGGGTCGTGGTTCGCGGGCACGTACGAGTCGCCCGGTGACACGCGCACCGACGCCGACGGCCGCAAGTACAAGGAGAACTTCGGCATGGCCTCCGCGCGCGCCGTGCGGCTGCGCACCGCCGAGGACAGCCCGTTCGAGCGGGCCAGGAAGGCGCTGTTCGAGGAGGGCATCTCCACCTCGCGCATGTACCTCGACCCGCGGCGGCCCAGCGTGGAGGACCAGGTCGACGCGATCGTGGCGGGGCTGCGCTCGGCGTGCACGTACGCCGGGGCCATGACGCTGGAGGAGTTCCACGAGCGGGCCGTGGTGGGCATCCAGGGCAGCTCCGGCTACGCGGAGGGCATGCCGCTGCACCAGAGCTGGTGAGCCCGGGCCCGGACGCGGCAGCCGGTGGGCCCGAGCAGCCGGTGGGCCCGGCCTCAGACGCGGCGCCAGCCGCCGGCGGCGTGGATGCCGCCGTCCACGTGGAGCGTCGTGCCCGTGACGAAGCGGGCCAGGTCGCCGGCCAGGAACACCGCTGCCGCCGCCGCGTCGGAGGGCTCGCCGAGCCGGCCCAGCGGCGGCAGCCGCACGGGCTCGTACGGCGGCGTCTCCTCGCCTCCCGGGTCGGCCGCGCCGCGACCGGCGTCGGCGGCGCGCACGGTCTCGCGCATGGCCAGCTCGCCCTCGGTGGGCAGGGCGTCGGGGGCAATGGCGTTGACGCGGACGCCGCGGGGCGCGAGCTCCAGCGCCAGCGAGCGGGTCAGGCTCTCCACCGCCGCCTTCATCGCCGCGTAGATCGCGAACCCCGGCGCCGCCTGGTGCGCCTCGCTGGACGTCACGTTGATGATCGACGCGCCCTCGCCCATCATCGGCAGGAATTTCCGGATCATGCCGGTGACCTGGGTGAAGTTCTCCTCGACGAGCGTGCGCTCGCCGCGTTCGGACGTGCCGAGGAACGGCGCGTGGAAGGTGCCGCCCGCGTTGTTGACCAGCACGTCCACCCGTCCCCACCGCTCCCGCACGGCGCCGGCGAACACCTCCACGGACACCGGGTCCCGTACGTCCAGCGTCATCGCGAGGTCGCCGGCCGGCGGCGTGACGCGGTCGCACACCGCCACCTCGGCGCCGAACGCCGCGAACGCGGCGGCGATCGCGCGGCCCAGCCCGCGCGCCCCGCCGGTGACCACGGCGACGCGCCCGGTGAGCAGGATGCCATCAGGTGAAAGGGCGGCCATGGACGCCGACGATATCCCGAGCGCATAGAGTCGTCGGGTTGCCCGTTCACAAGGTCGACACCAGCATCAGCAATCGTCATATCAGGAGCACTTCGTGGCACTCGACAAGCCGGAAATCGACTTCCCTGAGGGCCAGCCGCCCGCTGACCTCGAGATCGTCGACATCGTCGAGGGGGACGGCCCCGAGGCCAAGCCCGGTCAGGACGTCAGCGTCCACTACGTGGGCGTCGCCTTCTCGACCGGTGAGGAGTTCGACGCGTCGTGGAACCGCGGCCAGGCGTTCGAGTTCCCCCTGGGCGCCGGCCGGGTCATCGCCGGCTGGGACCGCGGCGTCGCGGGCATGAAGGTGGGCGGCCGGCGCAAGCTGGTCATCCCGCCGCACCTCGGCTACGGCAACGCCGGCGCCGGCAACCGCATCAAGCCGGGAGAGACGCTCATCTTCGTGGTGGACCTCCTGGGCGTGCGCTAGCCGTCGCGGCGTCACACGGCACGACCTCCGGCGCGGCCGGGCCTCCTTCGGGGGCCCGGCCGTCGCCGTCTCCCGGGCACGACATCTCGGCGGGACGAATCGGTGCACCCCGAGGTGGGGAAATGTCGGTGTCGTGAGGCACCATAGGCGGTGTGCTACTGATCGACGTGGTGCGGGTCTCGGAGGCGGTGACGCGGACATCGGCCCGCCTGGGCAAGATCGGCCATCTGGCCGAGCTGCTCGGCAGGGTGGGCCCGGCGGAGGCGGGGATCGCGATCTCCTACCTGTCCGGTGAGCTGCCCCAACGCCAGATCGGCGTCGGCTGGCGCACGCTGCGTGACCTGCCGCAGCCCAAGCTCGCCGCCACGGCCACGCTGGCCGCCGTCGACGAGCGGCTGAGCGCGATCAAGGCCGTGTCCGGCCAGGGCTCGCAGGCGGCGCGCAAGGCGCTGGTCGACGAGCTGTTCGCGGGGCTGACGAGCCAGGAGCAGGCGTTCATGCTGCGGCTGCTCAGCGGCGAGCTGCGGCAGGGCGCGCTCGACGGCGTGATGATCGAGGCGGTCGCCAAGGCGTCCGGCGCGCCGTCGCCCGACGTGCGGCGGGCGCTGACGCTCCGCGGCTCGCTGCCCGCCGTCGGCGCCGCGGCGCTGACGGGCGGGGTGGAGGCGCTGCGGGGCTTCCGGCTGGAGGTGGGGCGGGCGGTCTCGCCCATGCTGGCCGGCAGCGCGCCCAACGTCGCCGCCGCCCTGGCCAAGGCCGGCGCGCCCGCCGCCCTGGAGTGGAAGCTCGACGGCGTGCGCGTGCAGGCCCACCGCTCGGACGGCGAGGTCAGGATCTTCACCCGCACGCTCGACGACATCACCCCGCAGGTCCCCGAGCTGGCCGAGGCCGTGCTGGCCCTCCCGGTGGACGACGTGGTGCTCGACGGCGAGGTGATCGCGCTGCGTCCCGACGGGCGGCCGCACCCGTTCCAGGTGACGGCGAGCCGCGCCACGAGCAAGCTCGACGTGGCGCGGCTGCGCGAGCAGACGCCGCTCAGCGTGTTCTTCTTCGACGCGCTGCGGGTCGCCGGCGAGGACCTCCTCGACCTGCCGTACGAGCGCCGGCAGGAGGAGCTGAGCCGCACGGTGCCGCCCGAGCTGCTGACGCCCCGCCTGGTCACGGCCGACGTGGCCGAGGCCGAGCGGTTCTTCGCCGACGTGGTCAGGGCCGGCCACGAGGGCCTGGTCGTCAAGTCGCTGTCGTCCCCCTACGCGGCGGGCCGCCGGGGCGCGGGGTGGGTGAAGGTCAAGCCGCGCCACACGCTCGACCTCGTCGTCCTGGCCGCCGAGTGGGGGCACGGGCGGCGCCAGGGCAAGCTGTCCAACCTGCACCTGGGCGCCCGTGACCCGGAGGGCGGGTACGTGATGCTCGGCAAGACGTTCAAGGGACTGACCGACGAGCTGCTGGCCTGGCAGACGGAGCGGTTCCTGGAGCTGGCCGAGGGGCCGACCGACGCGTGGACGGTGACGCTGCGCCCCGAGCTGGTGGTGGAGATCGCCTTCGACGGGGTGCAGCGCTCGCCCCGCTACCCGGGCGGCATGGCGCTGCGCTTCGCCCGCGTCCTGCGCTACCGCCCCGACAAGCGGGCGCAGGACGCCGACACCGTGGAGACGGTCCGCTCCCTCATGCTGTGACGCGCGCCCGCGAGCCCCGTCGTCCTCACATGCCGGGGATGACGACGTCGCCGCCCCAGCCGCGGAAGGCGTAGGTGCCGAGCTTGCGCACCTCACCGGTGGTGACGTCGACGGCATACGCGATCTCCCCCAGCCGGGGCACCTCACCGGGCTTCAGGCGGCCGGTGATCACATCGCTGACGACCACCTGGGTCGGCCCGCGCCAGTATCCGATCCGCCATGGGTCGAACCCGCGAGGCGCGTCGCGGAACTTCACTCTGCGCAGCACCTTCCCGGTCGTCGCGTCCACGGTGACGATCGTGTCGGGCTTCGGCAGGTTCATGCCTTCGCCGTGCGGTCCGGGACGGCCCAGATAGGCCACGGTGCGCCCGTCGGGAGCCAGGTCGCTCAGCGACTCCCCGATGGGTCCGGCGAAGGGGCGCACCCGGCCGTCCTCCAGGAGGCCGTACCGCGACCGGTCGTTCTGGACGATCACCCGGTCGCCGCCGCGGGCCACGGTCATCGGCTGCCACCCTTGCGGCACGTCCGTGACCCGGCCCGTCTCCATGTCGACGACCGCCCGCAGCCGGCCGTTCAGGACGAGGTAGCGTCCCTCGGGCGAGAGGGTGACGAACGCCCCGTTCTTCACCATCTCCTCGTGTGACACGGTCTGCGGGCTGAGCCAGACCTGCCCGCTCGCCAGGTCCCGGACCGCGAACCTCTGGTCTTTCGCGCTGTAGTACGCGATCCGGCGGCCGTCGGGAGTGATCCTCAGGGGCGCGGCGGTGTTCATGTAGTTCGCCGCGGTCTGGTCGAGGTAGACGCCCGCCGCCTCCGGCATCCGGTACGTCCGGCCGTCGCGGGTCACCACCTTCCACTGGACGCAGTCCCGGCCGGCGAAGGAGGCCGCCTTGCCGGGGCTCCACTTCTCCCCGCACCAGTCGTAGTAGGCGTGGCTCAGGGGGCCCACGCCGGAGGCGGGCAGCGTGTCCTTGTCCGGGGTCTCGTGGACGACGGTGGCCGTCCGGTCGCCCCGGACCTGACCCTCCAGGCCGTGCCAGGTGAACGTGCCGGCGAGGCACACCGCCAGCCCGCCCGCGGCGAGGGCGGTGCGGCGGCGCCTGCGCGTGGCGCGCCCGGCGGTGACGGCGCGGCGCACGTCCACGGTCGTCGGCGGCTGCTCCTCGGCCGCCAGCCGGTCGAACAGGTCCTTGGTGTCCATCAGCGCTCCTCCGTGTGCGTCGGGTGCGGGTAGGGCACTTGGGAGTAGGACGGCCCCAGCTCCGCGCGCAGGGCGGCCAGGCCGCGGGCGGTCTGGCTCTTGACGGTTCCGGTGCTGCATCCCAGCACCTGAGCGGTCTGCTCGACGCTCAGGTCGCAGTGATAGCGCAGCACGAGCGTGGCCCGCTGGCGCGGCGGCACGGCCGTCAGCGCGCGGCGCAGGTCCAGGGCCAGGTCATGGTTGGCGTGGGCGGCGGGGCCGGCGGGCGGCGCGTGGGTGACCCGTACGCGGGAGAACCAGCCGCCCCGCTGCTCGGCGAGGAAGACGCGCACGAGGATCACGCGAACGTACGCGTCGAGGTCGTCGGCGGCGCGTGCCCGCCGCCACTTGACGTAGAGCCGCGTGATGGCGCTCTGCACCAGGTCGTCGGCCCGGTGCCAGTCCTGGCACAGCAGGTACGCCACCCGGCGTAACCAGGGCAGGCGCCCGCTCACGTAGGCGGTGTACTCGTCATCGGGGCTCATCGGGCTCCCAGGGCGGTCCCGGGGGGATTGCTCTCACGCCCACCTGATGCGCCGGGCCGGGCGAACGGTTGCACCGTACCGGGGAAAGGTGCGGAAAGCTCCGTGCCCCCGGCGGACTGCCGGGGGCACGGGGCCGGAGGAGGGTCGTCGTGGCGCGCCGCGGGCCCTCGGTCAGCGGGGCAGCGCCTGCACCAGGGCGGCGACCACGGCGTCCAGGACGATCAGCAGGATGAGCCCCGCCGCGAAGGCGTGCGGCACCGTCCCGAGCGAGCCGTAGAAGACCAGGCCGACCAGCGCGACGCCGATCGCGCCGCCCGCCTGCTGCGCGGTGCTCAGGACGCCGGACGCCGCGGCGGCGTGGGCGCCGTCCACGCCGTTCAGCGCCAGGGCCGGCAGAGGGGCCATGACCAGCCCCATCCCGGCGCCGGCGACCACCAGGCCGGGGATGACCCAGCCGACGGGGCCGTGGTCGCCGAGGGCGGTGACGGTCCCGGCGAGGATCGCGTACCCGAGTGCCATGGTCAGCGCGCCGACCGCGACGACCTGCCTGCCGAGCAGGGCCGCGACGCGCGCCGCCCGGGCCGAGGACACGAAGTAGCCGATGCCGAGCGGGAGGAAGATCAGCCCAGAGTCCAGGGCGCCCAGCCCGCGGCCGTTCTGCAGGTAGAGGGCGAGGATCAGGAAGAACGAGCCCATCGTCATGGCGTGCAGCAGGCTCACGACCATGCCCACGCCGAACGAGCGGTGCCGGAACAGCGCCGGGTTCACCAGGGGCGCCGCGATCCGGCGCTGGCGCAGCGCGAACGCCGCCAGCAGGACGACCGCCGCGCCGAGGCACAGCCAGGTCCACGCCGGCCAGCCCTGCTCACGCCCCTGCACGAGCGGGTACACGATCGCGACCAGGCCGAGCGAGACCAGCACCGTGCCGGCCAGGTCCAGCCGCGCACCACCCGCGGCGCGGGTCTCGGGGACGAGCCGGGGGATCAGCGCCAGCGCGACCGCGCCCACCGGCACGTTGATCAGGAAGATGGTGCGCCAGCCCAGCCCGGCGATGTCCGCGTTGATCAGCACGCCGCCGATGAGCTGGCCGAACACGCCGCCGAAGCCCATCGCGACGCCGTAGGCGTTGAACGCCCTGGCCCGGCGCTCGCCGGTGTAGGCGGTGTTGACGATGGCCAGGACCTGCGGCATCAGCAGCGCGGCGCCGACGCCTTGGGCGATCCGCGCGCCGATCAGGAACCCGGCGGTGGGCGCCGCCCCGCACGCCGCCGAGGCCAGCGTGAAGAAGGCCAGGCCGAGGGCGAACATCCGCCGCCGCCCGTACAGGTCGCCCAGCCGCCCGGCGGTGATCAGCCCGGCGGCGAGCGCGACGCCGAACCCGGCGACCACGAACTGGATCTGGGACGGCGTGGCGTGCAGGTCGCGCTGGAGGGAGGGGATCGCGACGTTGACGACGAAGAAGTCGAGGGTGGTGATGAAGACCCCGGCGAGGAGGACCAGCAGGGTGCCCCAGCCGGGAACCGCCGCCCGTGCGGGGGCGAGCGGGGGTGCCTTGACGGCGGACATGTTCGTTCCTCCTGCTTCTGCCGGCTTCTGCCTGCCTCGGGCCGCTGCCGGCCGGCTGTGCCGGCCGCTTGCGTGATCGACGATGACGCGTGCGGCTGTATCGCGGCAATGACGCGGGAGGTAATGGCGGCGATGACGTGCGACGTCATGGCACGGCATCCGACCTTTTCCGGAAATACGGCTATATCCGAACGAGATCAAGGTGCTGGAGCGGCGCGCACCCGCGAAGATCCCCCAGAAGCGAGGGATCAAGAAATCCCAAAGAGCCAGAAAAGATCAAAAAGCGCCCCATCAGGGGATATGGCCTCAATCACCACTTCACCACAAACTTGACCCCAGAGTGGGATATATCACTCGACGTCGCATTAACTTGCCTTTACCTGGCTTTGGTCGCATATCTTCGTCCACGCCGCGGAGCTCACCGCCCCGCCCGCGGGAACGGCCGACGTGTGCGCCCCCTGATCCCCCAACCCCCGTCTGGCCCTTCCCTGTCCTGTCCCCTACCTAGGACCGTGGTTCCCCTTGGGTCAGCACTCCCAGAAGCCTCATTCCCCGCACCCCACGAGCCGGCTGACGGCTCCCGGCAGGCGCCGCTGGACCACCGTGGCCGCCGGTGCCGCCCTCCTGGCCGCCGCGTCCACCACCGCCTGGGCCGTCTCCGACGACGAACCGTCCGCCGCCCCGGCCCTCGCCTCGGACGTCTCCCCCGCCACGACCGCGGCCACGCCGAGCACGGCGACCTCGGCCCCCCATGCCGCCGCCCCCGTACCGGCCACGACGCCGTCGTCCACCCCGGAGACCGCGCGTACGTCCGCGGCCAGGCCCCCGGCCCCCGCCGAGCCCGTGACGAAGCCGAAGACCGCCGCGGCCCCCGTCGCGGCGGCCAAGACCAAGACCAGGACGGCCAAGACCAGGACCGCCAAGGCCAGGACCGTGACGGCCGCCAAGCACACGTCCACGAAGAGGAAGGTCGTCGCCTCGGGCACCTGCGGCGCCTCCTACTACGCCGAGGGCCAGACGACCGCCAGCGGCGAGCGGTTCAACCCGTCGGCGATGACCGCCGCACACAAGACGCTTCCCCTGGGCAGCCGGGTCCGCGTCATCAACCCGCGCAACGGAGACTCGGTCACGGTGCGCATCAACGACCGCGGCCCGTACGTGGGCGGTCGCTGCCTCGACCTGTCCCGCGCCGCCTTCGCCGCCATCGGCAACATCGGGGCGGGCGTGATGCGGGTCAAGTACGAGGTCCTGGCCCGCTGACGCCTCCGGCCCCTGGTTCCGTACCGGCGTCGCATGACCTGATCACGTGACGCCCGCGCGCGCCGGCCGCCGCACCCCCCAGCGCGGGCTACTTCACCATCCGCAGCGTCAGCGGGTACCGGAACGCGCCGTGCGTCAGGGCCGAGATGCCGGCCACGACCGAGAGGACGAACGCCGCCACCCAGATCACCGGGACGAGCACGATGCCGACGAACGTCAGCGGCAGCAGGATCGTCGCCCCGAGGAGGGTGAGCTGGAAGTTCAGCGCCTCCACCGCGTGACTGCGGATGTACGGGGACGTCTTGCCCGCGGTGAGCATGAGCAGGAGCGGCCCGATGACGGGGAAGCCGAACACCGCGAGCAGGTGGGCGGCCGAGGCGCCGAGGCGTTCGGCGCCGTCCGTCGGCACCTGCGGGCGCGCCGGAGCGGGCATCGGCCGCACCAGGGGCACGGCCTGCGGGCCGTACAGCTCCGTCATGATGGGCATGAGGTCGCCGTGCGTGCGCGCGGTCATCGCGCGCTCCAGGCGCTCGTCGAACTCTAATTTGTCGAAACGGCCCTCCGCGTAGGCCGTCTTCACGTGCTCGACGACGTGCTCACGGTCCTGGTGGGTGACGCGCAGGTGTGCCGGCGGCACCTGTCCCGGGCCCGCGGGTGTGGGTACCCCAGCCATGGCGACCATGCCTCTCCTTTGGATCGAGCTGTCACCGTCAATACTGCTTCGTTCTTGATTTGGGGGCCATCAGGAAAATCCCGGATGTGTCCCCTAGATCAGCCCCGACGCGCCGGTCGCCTTGACGGTATAAAAAGGATCCATGAGATGGCGAGACCGCTATGGCATCCGGCGGCTGCGCGGTTCCAGGGTCGCGAAGTTCGACCGCGAGGCGACGGACGCCGACATCGAGGCGCTCATCGCCTTCGCCCGGTCGCGGCGCGGCGTGGAGTTCTACGTCGAGCCGGAGACGTTCGCCACGGACACCACGGCCGTCGCGGTGGCCGACGACGGCGAGTGGACCCGGCGCCGGGTCGGCTCCCCGGCGGTCATCCACAAGGTGGCCCGGGATCTCGCGCTCCCGGTGTACGACGTCCAGCTCACGGGCTATCCGCCGCGCATGCGGGCCTACAACGAACGCCGCCGCCGCGAGCAGGACGGCGTCTGACCGGCTGTCGGCTCGGTGGCCTCATTGCGCCGTTCCGTACCATGTCGCCATGGTGATCCAGGAACGGCTCCCCGCCGACCGCGAGCTGACGCGCCTGCTGGAGGCGGCGTTCCAGGAGCTGGTGGACCGCTACGGGCCCGAGGGCCGCTCGCAGGTCGCCCCGGACGCCAGGTTCCTCGTCGCCACGGTCGAGGAGCGGGCGGTGGGGTGCGGCTGCGTGCAGCCGCTCGCCGCGGACACGGGTGAGCTCAAGCGCATGTACGTGACGCCGGAGCATCGCGGACGCGGGATCGCGCGGGCGCTGCTCGCGGCGCTGGAGGGGCTTGCCCTCGGGCTGGGCTACCGGCGCCTGCGACTCGCCACGGGGGTGCTGCAGCCTGAGGCGATCTCGCTGTACGAGAGCAGCGGCTACGGGCTGACGGAACCGTACGGGAAGTATGTGGACGCGCCGCTGACCCGCTGCTACGAGAAGACCTTGGCCCCCGCCACCTGAGGCCGGCGCCCGCCCGCCACACCGACAAGTCCCCGGCATCCACCGCTGCCCACGTGCCCCATCGATCGCTGCCGAACCTGAACGACCACGGAGCGCCATGTAGGCAGGCGAGCGTGATGCCTCCGCGCAGGGGCACTCGTCGGAGGCGCCGTGGTTGGGCGGATGCTGCCTGCCCGTCGCTACTCTGGCCGTCATGCGCGCACGCCTGAACCAGATCGTGGTGGATTGCGGGGATCCGCGAAGCCTGGTGCGCTTCTGGGCGGCCCTCCTCGGCGGCGACCCGGTGGACCGCGCCCGCGGCTGGTCTCATGTCGAACCACCTGAGGGCGTACGGCTGGCGTTCCAGCCGGTCGCCGAGGACAAGGCCGTGAAGAACCGGCTGCACCTGGACATCGAGGTCGACGCGATCGAGCCGGCCACCGCCCACGCGCTGCGGCTGGGCGCCACGCGGATCGGCGAGACGGTCACCGACGACAAGGGCTCCTTCCAGGTCATGGCCGACCCCGAGGGCAACGAGTTCTGCTTCGTCTGTGATCACGCCACTACCGCCTGACTCAGACGTCGGCGGCAGGCGCCGAACACCCTCCCGTCAAAGGAACTGATCCTGCCTGCCTGATCAACAGTGCGAGGCGTCGTCGTCGCCGCCGCCGTCGCCGTCATCGCCGCTGTCGGAGGCGGAGGCGGAGGCGGAGGCGGAGGCGGAGGCGGAGGCGATGCGCAGGAATGCGGGCGGCGCGTCGTGCCAGCCGGGGATGTCCAGCGAGTCGAGAGCCGCGGCGATCTTCCGCTCCTCGTAGGTGAAGTGCGATTCCATGAGCGCCGCCAGGCCGTCGAGCTCGGCTTGCACGTCTCGCGGCTGGGCGGCGTCGCTGTCGCCGAGGCCGTCCAGAAGGCTCTGCAGCCTGCGCAGGATGTCGCTGATGATCCGGTGGTCGCGGGTCAGCTCCTGGAGCACCGGCCGCAACTGGGGGAACTGCTCGGCCAGCGCCGGGAAGGCGGCGGCGTCCTCGCCGGTGTGGTGACGCTCCAGAGCCGAGCAGAACGCCAGACAGTGGGCCGCCAGGGCGCGAGGTCGCACGGAACGTCCGGCGAGGTGCGACTCGACGTCACCGCGCAACCTGCCCAGCTCGTCACGAAGCCAGGCATGCACGTCGATCAACTGATTGCCGAACGCTTCGAGGCGTTGGCCTGGCGCTGTGAGGCGCTCATGTGACGGCTTGAGCCGTTCATCGGGGGTGGTGGGGGTTTCCATGGGTGTCCCATGTTTCGGCGCCTCCATGTCCTCGGCGGCCTGCTTGCCGGGTACACCGCGACGCTGACGACGGATCCCATCACTCCTGCGACCATCCGTCAAGCCGACGCGGGGGCCACCTGCGAGGCGCTGTCGGTGCCGTTTGACAGCCCTGCGGCGGCGGGATTCTAATGATCTGCGTGTCGCGTGACGTCGGCGAGGAGAACGCCGTCGGCATGGAGGCGCCGTATCAGGGGGTTGATCTCGTGACGTCTCAGTTCACCGGCCGCATCTGATCCTGACGAGGCCCGCGCGTCTCCCACGCGGACAGCGCTGAGCACAGCCGTCGCAGGCGACCACGGCTACGCAGGTGCGCAACGCCATCCCGGGAAGAGCCATCCCCGCACGGCGAGCTAGCCCACCGCAGGTGAGCACTGCATGGCAGGGGAAAACTAGACCCAGCACGGCAAGCGAGCCCACTCTGGGTCATCAAGGCGCTGCAAGTGAGCAACACCTTCGCGGGAGGCTGGCCTCGCACAGGCGAGTCAGCCCACCGCCGGTAGGCAACACCATCGCAGGGAGGCTAGACCCCGCACGGCGAGCCAGCCCACTTTGGGTGAGCAAGGCCACCACAGGTGAGCAAGGCCATCGCAGGGCAATGCTTGCCCCGCAAGGCGCTAGCCCACCTTGGGAGAGCAGCCCACCACAAGTGAGCTAGGCCACCGCAGGTGAACATCGCCGCCATGCGTCAGCAACACCACCGTGGATGAGCAACGCCGCCTACGGTGACCACGGTGCTGGCCTTGGGTGGACTAGCTGCGCCCCTGGCGGCATTCTCGTGCGCCGCATGGTGGCCATCACGCGCTGATCGCGGGGCGTCAGATGCTCGCACCGCAGGTCTTGCCTCGTTCGGTACGGCACCTGGGCCTCTCGGCGACGGCTGCATCGGCGCAGCGTGCCCGCCATCGGCGCGATGTGCCTGCCCTCAACGCAATACACCCGACCACAACTCAATGTGCCCGACCTCGGCCACGCCTCCTCCCGGTAGCGCACCACTACGGGACGAGGAGAGGCCGCCACCCCACATGAAAAAGGACTTGTTCGTGAACCTCACCCACATTCCCGCCACACCCGACGCCGGAGCCCTGGTTCTGGCCGAGATGAGCGCCATGCAGTCCCAGCCGCCCGTCCTACCGGCCGACGCCGATCTCACCGCCCTGTTGCCGGACACCGGCGGCATTCCCGGCACCTGGGTCACCGCTCCGCAGGAGTCGCGGGCCGACGCGGTGTCCGCGAGCGGAGTGACCATCTATGTCCACGGAGGCGGTTTCGAGTACACGCATCCGCATCTGGAGCAGATCATGGCCTACCGCCTCTCCCAGGCGACCGGCCGCCCCGTCCTGGCCGTCGACTATCGCCTCGCTCCGGCTCACCGGTACCCGGCCGCTCTTGAGGACGTGGTGGCCGCCTACCGGAGCCTGCTCGCTCAGGGCGTGCCCGCCTCCCGGATCATCCTGGCCGGTGAGTCCGCCGGCGCCACGCTGGTGCTGTCTGCGCTGCTCGTGCTCAAGGACGACGGCGACGCCCTGCCGGCGGGAGCGCTCGCCATCTCTCCGCAGACCGACCTCACGCTGTCCAGCCCCTCGATCGACGCCAACGACGGTCAGGACGTCGTCGACCGGGCCGTGCTCGACCATGTCCGCACGCAGTACCTGGCCGGTGCCCGTCCGGATCAGGGTCCTCAGTCCCCTCTCCACGGCGACCTTCGCGGGCTGCCGCCGCTGCTGGTCGTCGCCGGTTCGAGGGAGGTTCTCCTTGATGACGCTCGACGGTTCGCCGAAGCGGCGTCCGAGGCCGCGGGCACGGTCAGCCTCGACATCTATGACGACATGCCGCACGCCTTCCACGTGAGCGTTCTTTCCGCCGATCCGCTGCCCGCCGCCGTGACCCTGCTTGCCCGTGTCAGGGAGTGGAGCGGTTCGCTCGTCGTCATCCGGGAGCGCACGGCTTGAGGAGGTGAGGCGTATCGGGTTCGGTCGGTGCACGCGCGGGCGTCCGCTCGTGACGCGACGGGACCCGACCGGCAGCCTGGGCACGTTGGTGGCGGTCAGGCGGCCTGCGCATGGTCCTTCTCCGAGGATGCGTGGGCTCGTCTCTGATGCAGCGGTGGGGCTGGTGGATGGTTCTGCCTGTCCGGGGGCGGGGAGGAGGCCAGGCCCTCCTGCCCGTGCGGTTTGGAGGCCAGGCCATTCTGTCCGTGCGGGGCGGTGGCTAGGCTGCTCTGCCCGATCGGGGTGGTGGACAGGCTGCCCTGCCCGTCCAGGCCGGTGGACAGAACTTCCTGCCCGTGCGGAGCCGTGGGTAGGCCGTAATGCCCGTTCGGGTAGCTGGGGGATCGGGCTGGGCCTCAGGGGAGGTTTCGGGGCGGGCCTGGTGTTCGGTGACGGTGCGGGGGTGGCGCTCGTCCTCTCTCGGGGTGGTCGGCGGGTGGGGTTCGTCATAGGCGGGTGAGGAGTGACGCTCCCCCTTCCCCGAGGGGGTCGGCGGATGGCGTTCGTCGCAGGTGCGTGAGGGGTGACGCTCCCCGTTCCCCGACATGGTCGGCGGGTGTTGTTCGTCGCAGGCGGGTGAGGGGTGACGCTCCCCGTTCCCCGACATGGTCGGCGGGTGTTGTTCGTCGCAGGCAGGTGAGGGGTGACGCTCCCCGCTCCCCGACATGGTCGGCGGGTGTTGTTCGTCGCAGGCGGGTGAGGGGTGACGCTCCCCCTTCCCCGAGATGGTCGTCGGGTGGTCTGTCAGTAAGGCGGATGGAGGTTGGCGGTCCCTCTTCGCTGGGGGCTCTGCGAAGGTGGCAGGCGGCCGGTCCTCCTCGGAAGGGGCGGACGGGGGATCCTCCTCGTCCAGGATGGACAGCAGCGGGAAGAGCCAGCCGGCGTGGGCGGGGCCCATGGCGGTGTCGAGCTCGGACGGTGTGGGGAGGCGGCCGTGGAGCACGTCCGGGGAGAGCAGGCACTGCAGGGCGTGCATGAGCAGGTTGGCCATGGAGTAGGCCGGGTCGATGGTGAGAGCGCGTTCCAGGGCGATCGTCGCCAGGGTGCTGTCGCCGGCGCGCCAGCAGGCCATGGCGAACAGGGACGCGACGGGCGGGACGAAGCGAGGCTCCAGCCTGCGGGTCAGGTCTTTCCAGAGGCCCAGGTGGGTGCTGTCGGTCAGGGTCCAGGCCTCGTCGCGTACGCGGATGACGGTCAGGTCGAGGCCGAGCCGGGCGGCCACGGCGTCCCCGAGGCGATCCCCGGCGGCGTGTGCCGTCAGGGCCGCACGCACCCTCGCCAGGCCGGCGGAGACGAACGCGGACGCGAAGGCGTTCGCGTCGCCGCATCTCACGAGCGCGGCCCGCGTCTCCGTCACCGCCTCGGACGTCGCCCTCCGCATCGCCACGCGGACGGGGCCGGTGACCGGGGCGACGGTGTGCTCCAGGGATCGGCGGTCGGGCAGGGCCACCAGGCCGCGCACCGTCGCCTCGGCCGCGACGCGGCTGGTGCGCGGGTCGTACGGCATGCCCTCCGGCGGGCAGCACTGCGGCAGGTCGCACACGTACGACCAGTAGCGCCCCTCGTGGGCCCGGAGCGCCTCGTCCAGCGGCACCCCGGCCTCGGCCGCCAGCGACCTGGCCTCGTCCACGGCCGGAGTGACCTGCTCCCCGGGGCCGTAGCCGACGACGATGACCCGGTCGACGCCCTCCCGCCGCCACAGCTGCCGGAGCGGGGTCAGGGTGCCGGGCGGGAACGGGAGGTTCCAGCGGACGGCCACCTTCACCTGGCTGCGGGCGAGGCCGACCACGATGAGGCTGTCGGCGGGGTGGAAGCCCACGAGGTACGGGACGGCGGCGAGGATGTCGGCGGGGCCGGCCAGGGTGAGGGAGGGCTGGGGGGTGTTGGTCGTCATGGCGGAGAGGGTGCCGGAGGGGGCTGTCTCGGCGAAGGGGCGAACGGGGTTCTGGGGATAGGGGGTTGGGTTCGGGGAGGGGCTGTGGACAGCGGGGGCCGCCTTGGCACCCTGACAGCCAGCCTTGGCGCCCTGACAGCCGCCTTTGCACATGACAGCCAGCCTTGGCGCCCTGACAGCCGCCTTGGCACCTGACAAACGGCGCTCTGGGGGCGCGGTCGCTCCGTCAGGGGGGTCGTTCGTCGGGGCCGCCGCCCTTCTCCAAGAGGGCCGTCTGTCAAGCCGCCGCCCCTTCATCGAGAGGGGCCGTCTGTCAAAGGGCCAGCTGGCTAAAGGGGTAGTCAGCCAAGGGGGTCGTTCGTGGGAGGCCGTTCGTCAGAAGGCGGTTCCTCAAGGAGGTGCTTCGCCGAGGGAGGCGTTCATCAGGGCAGCCGTTCCCCAGCGGGCATCCTCGCGGGCGCGCGGCGGAGTGCGGGCGAGGGAGGAAGCCTCTACAGCCGCCGTCGAAGGCACCCGCCCCCGGCGAACTACGGCAGAGGCGTCGCCGGGGCCGGAGCGTCGTCCGCGAGCTCCGCCCGTACCAGCAGAGCCGCCCCCGCCACCGCCGCCGGCATCGCCACCACCGCCACGAACGGCACCAGGAACAGCACGAACACCGCCACCCCGAACCCCAGCGCCAGCCCCTTGCGGCCGCGCAGCAGGGCGAAGCGCTGCTTGCGGGCGTACCCGCGCCGCTCCAGCGCCAGCGTCGTCAGCTCGGCCGCCAGGAAGAAGCCCGACACCGCCGCCCCCAGCACCGGCACCACCGTCTGCCCCAGCACCGGGACGAACCCGAGGAAGAACAGCGGCACGCTGAACACCATGACCCAGCCCAGCGTCACCAGGCTGTCCCTGATGGAGCGGGGCACCGTGCGCCACCACGGCTCGTCCACCTCGCCGGGCACCTCGTCCACGGCCGCCGAGAGCTTCTCGTAGAACGGCTCGCCGATCGCCAGCGTCACGGCGGTGAACGTGATCACCGCGAGGGCGAGGCCGCCCAGGAAGAGCATCACCTGCACCATCACCCGGAACGCGTCGCGCCACGCCCACGTGTCGGCGAACGGCGTCAGCGTCTCGGCCAGGCCGGAGGCGTTGGTGCCCAGGTAGACGAGCCCGGCCACGTAGATGGCGAAGGCGATGAACGCGGGGATCAAGCCGAACAGCCACCACCGGCCGTGCCGGGCGACCCACCCCACTCCCTGGAAGAAGAAGCCCACGCCCGCCAGGAAGTCGCGCACTGATCGCATGCCCGGCAGGCTAGCGCCAGAACGACGTCACCGCGTAGCCGAGTTCGTCGAAGAGCCGCCGGACCAGGGGCAGCGAGATGCCGAGCACGTTGCCGTGGTCGCCCTCGATGCTGTCGACGAACCAGCCGCCCCGCCCCTCGATGCTGAACGCGCCGGCCAGGCCGAGCGGCTCGCCCGTGGCGGCGTAGGCGGCGACCTCCTCGTCGGTGGGCTGGCCGAAGCGGATGACGGTCGTGGCCACCTCGGCGGCCTGCCGCCCGGCGGCCACGTCGATGACGCAGTGGCCGGTGACCAGGCGGCCCGTCCGGCCACGCAGCACGCGCCAGCGCTCCACGACCTCCTCCTCGGAGGCGGGCTTGCCGTACGGCCTGCCGTCGAGCTCCAGGATCGAGTCGCAGCCGATGACCAGCCCCTCCTCCAGCCCGTCCGCGACGGCCTTGGCCTTGGCCTTGGCCAGGTCGAGGGCGAGGGCGGCGGGCGAGTAGGCGGAGTACGCCTCCTCGTCCACCCCGCTGACGATGACCTTGGGGTCGAGCCCGGCGCTGCGGAGAAGGGCCAGGCGAGCGGGAGACTGTGAGGCCAGAACGATCACCGTCCCAGCTTACCGGTCACCAGTCGACCTGCGGCCGGGGCCTGGTGCGGGCGCGGAGCGGGGCCGGCGGGCCGTACACGCCGTCGAGCAGCGCCTCGACGAAGTCGGTCAGGCGGAGCGGCAGCGCGGCCTGCTCGCGGTGCAGGGCGTCGGCGACGTCACGGGCCTCCATGTCGTGCTCGGCGGCGCGGCAGGCCAGCACCGACATGACCATCGGCGCCACCAGCGGAAGGATCTTCATGAGGGCCGCCGGGTCGGCCCCCGCGAGGCGGGACAGCTCGGCGGCGGCCTGCTCGGTGCCCTGGGCACCGAGCACGTGCCCGAGGATGCTCTGCCCGTCACGCGTGAGTGACGCGATGTCGCCGTTGAAGGGATCGGCGTCCACGTGGTCCTCCAGCGCGCCGCGCAGCGCCTCGGCGCCGTCGGGGTCGTCGGCGTTGCGGGCCATGCCGCCGACGATCGTGCCGGTGACCACCTGGAGCACGGTGCGCGTGGTGGCCGTGCAGGTGCCCAACATCCCGGCGAACTGCTCCAGGCCGGGGTCGCCGAGCCGGTCGAGGATCTCATCGGTCAGGGTCATGAGAGTCCCCCCGTTCCTTCTGCGGAGGCGTTCCCGTGACTGGACCCGACTACTGTCCGTTTTGCACTAAATTGCGTTAAATGTCGGAAAGGGCTAGCTCTCGACCGGCTGGGGGGCGCGCGTCAGGCCCGCCGCCGCGTACGCGTCGGGCTCGTCGAGCGTCTCGTGCTCCAGCAGCGCCGCCACGATCCCGTCGAGCTTGTCGCGGTGCTCGCGCAGCACCTCCAGGGCCCGCTCGTAGCACTCGTCCACGATGCGCCGGGCCTCCTCGTCCACCATCGCGAGCGTGGCGGGCGAGGCCTGGGGCTGCTGGCCGTCGTTGGGCAGGATGGTCAGCGGGCCGACCTTCTCCGACATGCCCCAGCGGCCCACCATGCCGCGGGCGATCATGGTGACCTGCTCCAGGTCGTTCTCGGCGCCGGTGGTGACCACGCCGAACACCACCTGCTCGGCGGCCATCCCGCCGAGCGCGCCGGCGATGCGCCCGCGCAGGTACTGCTCGTCGTAGGCGTAGCGGTCGCTGTCGGGGGTGGACAGCGTCACGCCGAGCGCCCGGCCGCGCGGGATGATCGAGATCTTGCGCACCGGGTCGGCGCCGGGCTGGAGCATGCCGAGCAGGGCGTGTCCGGCCTCGTGGTAGGCGGTGCGGTTGCGCTCCTCCTCGGGCATCACGATGCTGCGCGCCGCGCCGAGCTGCAGCTTCTCCAGCGCGTCGGCGAAGTCGCCGCTGGTGACCTTCTCCTTGCCGCGCTTGGCGGCGAGCAGGGCGGCCTCGTTGACCAGGTTGGCGAGGTCGGCGCCGGTCATGCCGGGCGTCGTGCGGGCGATCCGCTCCAGGACGACCGTGCCGTCGAGGGGCACGCCGCGCGTGTGGACCTCCAGGATGGCGATCCGGCCGGCGGCGTCGGGCAGCCCCACCTGGACGGTGCGGTCGAAGCGGCCGGGCCGCAGCAGCGCGGGGTCGAGGACCTCGGGGCGGTTGGTGGCGCCGATGACGATGACGCCCTCGGCGCCGGAGAAGCCGTCCATCTCGGTGAGGATCTGGTTGAGCGTCTGCTCGCGCTCGTCGTGGCCGCCGATGCCGCCGGCGCCGCCGCGGGCGCGGCCGATGGCGTCGATCTCGTCGATGAACACGATCGACGGCGCGACCTTGCGCGCCTCCTCGAACAGGTCACGTACGCGGGAGGCGCCCACGCCGACGATCATCTCGATGAACTCGGAGGCGCTGGCGGAGAAGAACGGCACCTTGGCCTCGCCGGCGACGGCCCGCGCGAGCAGGGTCTTGCCCGTGCCGGGAGGGCCGGCCAGCAGCACGCCCTTGGGCAGCTTGGCGCCGAGCCGGCGGTACTTGCCGGGGTCCTTGAGGTAGTCGACGATCTCGACGAGCTCGTTCTCGACCTCGTCGATGCCGGCGACGTCGTCGAACGTCACCCGCACCTGGCCGGCCTCGACCGGCTTGGCGGCTTTGGACTTGCCGAGCCCGCCGAGCCCGCCGCCGCCCATCATGCTGGCGCCCCGCCGCATGATCCAGATCCACAGACCGGCCAGCAGCAGCACGGGCAGCAGCGACAGCAGGAGGTTGAGGAAGAAGCCGCGGCCGCCGTTGATGGGCTCGGCCTTGATGTCCACGCCGGAGCTCTGGAGCTGCTGCGAGAGCTGGTCGGTGTCGGCGAACGCGGGGATCTCGGTGCGGAACTCGGTGTAGGTCTGGTTGCCGCTGTCGGGGTCCTTGGCGGCGCTCTTGAGGTCGCCCTCCACGGACAGGCCCGTGGCGTAGATCTCCTTGACGTTCTTCGCGCTCACCTGCTGGGTGAACTGGGTGTACGAGATCGTCTCGACCTGGCTGTTGTCGAAGAACGACGACACCAGGAAGAACACGGCGTACACCACGAAAAGGGTGACGGCGAACCGCCACCAGTTGATCTTGGGCCTTCCGCCGGGCGTCCCCGGCAGGCCTTCAGCCCGCCACGGCGGCTTGGCCTTGCCCTTGTCCGGGACCTGCGGCGTTCCAGAGCGTTCCACGGCGTCACTCCCCAAATCGCCGCATTACATGATCCTTCTACCCTAAGACACGCACTCCGGAGATGACGCGGGTCACGTCGGCCCACCGCTTCCGCTGCGTGTCAGGCACTGACACGAACGCCAGAGCGGGCTTCGGCATTCCCCCGTCGAGCACGACCACGGCGGCACGGGAGCTGTGCTTGCCGTACGTCACCCGGTACATCAGCATCCAGCCCTTCCTGACCGGCTGGGAGGCGAGCCAGGTGATGGCGGCGCCCTTCGGGTGGTGGTTCAGCGTCCAGCGGGCGGCCAGCAGGGCGCTGTCGCGCGGCGCCTTCTGCTCCTCGATCGGCAGCGGGCAGGTCACGAACATGCCGCGCACCCGCGCGCCGCGCACCTGGGGCAGCACCTGGCGGCTGGTGAACGGGGCCGGGCCGTACGTCTTCCAGGGCTTGGCCAGGCGCGGCACGACCACGCCGGAGCGCCGGTCCTTCACCGTGCGCCCGGCGGCGGCCTTGAGGGGGACGCGGCGGGCCTTGGCGGGCAGCCGGGGGACGCGGGCGTCGGCGTACAGCGCCTCCATGGCGGTGTAGCCGGGTGCCAGCGTGGTGCCGGGCGTGGGGATCGGCCTGCCGGTGGCCGCGAGCGGCGAGGGCGTCAGGGTGGTCGAAGCGACGGCCGAGGGGGCGGTCACCTCAGGGGCCGCGGTCGTCCCGAGGACGGACGGGGTCGGCGTCTGCTGGGGCGGCGGGGTGGCGCCGGACGAGGACGGCTGGGCCGGTGGCGCGGTGATCGGCCCCGCGGCGACCTCGTCCGGCGACGACGGGAGCACGAAGACCAGCCCGGCGGCGACGACCGCCGCCGCGGCCAGCACGGCGAGCCCCCGGTACACGTCCCGCATCCGCAGGTCGCCGATGCGGGAGCGCTTGGGCGGGGAGGCAGGGGTGCCGGAGCGCGCCGCAGTCGTCACATCGGAACCGTTCGTACCGTTGGTCCCATCATCCCCTTGGAGCACGACCGGAGCGTACGACATATCCCGCCATTCCGCTGGAGAAGCGACCGAAGTGCAATCATGACCGCGTGGAACAGGTGGAGCTCCGATTCGACCCGGCCTCGCGCGAGGCCCGTACGCACACCAACCTGTCGGCGCTCCTGCGGGACGAGGCCGGTGTCTGGGTGGCCGGCGACGAGACCGCGACCGTCGAGCACCTGGTGTGGACGGGCGAGCGGTACGCGGGACAGCGCACGTTCTTCCTGGACGACTACGTGCGGCTGCC
Source organism: Nonomuraea roseoviolacea subsp. carminata (assembly GCF_024172185.1). Classification (GTDB taxonomy): domain Bacteria; phylum Actinomycetota; class Actinomycetes; order Streptosporangiales; family Streptosporangiaceae; genus Nonomuraea; species Nonomuraea roseoviolacea. The sequence goes on along the minus strand of NZ_JAMZEC010000001.1, from coordinate 6,155,907 downwards.
CGCCGGGCGCGAGGACGAGGCCGACATCGAGGGCCTGGCCCTGGCCGACGGCCACCTGTGGGCGGTCGGCTCGCACAGCCTGAAGCGGCGGCGGGTCAAGTCCACGGACCCGGCCAAGGCCGCCCGGCGGCTGGCCGCCGTGGTCCGGGAGGAGAACCGGTTCGTCCTGGCCAGGCTGCCGCTGGACCCGGTCACGAACGCGCCGCTGCCCGGCTCGGTCCTGTCGGGCCGCGACGGCGTGGCCGCCCGTCTCGCGGACGACCCGCACCTGGGGCCGTTCCTGGCGCTGCCGGGCAAGGACAACGGCTTCGACGTGGAGGGCGTCGCGGTCGACGGCGAGCAGGTGTACCTGGGGCTGCGCGGCCCGGTGCTGCGCGGCTGGGCCGTGGTGCTGGAGATCATGCCGGTGGAGGCGGGCGGCGGGCGGCTGCGCCTCGACGGGCCGGTGCGCAAGCACTTCCTCGACCTCGGCGGGCTCGGGGTGCGCGACATCGCCCCGTACGACGGCGACCTGCTGCTGCTCACGGGCCCCAGCATGATCCTCGACGGGCCGGTGCGGGTGGTGCGCTGGCGGATGCGGCACACGGGCGACCTCGTGCCGGCCGACGAGCTGGAGACGCTCGCCGAGCTGCCCCACGGAGTGGACTGCGACCGCCCCGAGGGGCTCACGGTGCTGCGGGACGGCCGCCTGATGGTGGTCTACGACAGCCCGTCGCCCGCGCGGATCACCCCGGCGGGCGGCGTGCTGGCCGACGTCTTCACGCTCTGACCACCCGCCGGACAGCTTCACGCTCCCGGCACGCGGCCGTGCGGCTTCACGCTCCGGCTACCCGCCGGACGGCTTCACGCTCTGGACACGCGGCCGTACAGCCATGGCGCGTCGGCGACGAACGTGCACGATCCCGGCTCGATCTCGGTGAACCCGGCGTCGCGGACCACCGGCAGCCCGGCGGCGACCAGGGCCGCGAAGTCGCCCGGGGCGGCGGTGCGCGCGCTGACCGTGAGACCGCGCTCCCGCCAGGCGTCGCGCTCGGCGCGGTCGCTGGCCCACCAGGCGAGCTGGGCGGCGTGCCCGGCCTGCGCCATCGCCTTGCCCGCCGACATGGACAGGGCCGGGTTGGCCCACAGGACGGGCGCCTGCGCCGGCGCGGGCTCGCGGGTGTCGGTCAGCTCGGTGCCGGACACCTGGAGCCGCGCGAGGTCGCGCGGCCAGGCGTCGAGCGGCACGGGCGGGTGGACGCGCACCTCGGCCGTGCGGTGCTCCACCGTACGGCCGGGCAGCGCCGACGCCCTGCGCCACTCGGCTCCCCTGGCCCGGCGCACGACCTTGCGGATCTTGCCCGTGGACTGCCAGGCGTGCAGCTCGTCCGCCCACTCCCCCGGGTCGTCGAGCAGGCTCAGCACGGCCATCGCCGCGGCCTCCAGGGCGTCGGTGCGCTCGGGGGGAGCGGCCCGCTCGATCCTGACGACGAGGGGCAGGACCATCAGTTCGGAGTCGTTCATCGCCCCCTAGCATGCCGGATGGCCAGCGACATGCCGGTGGCGGCCAGGCACAACAGGCCGGCGCCGTACCACGCGAGGTCGTAGGCGCCGAGGTGGTCGCGGGTCAGGCCGGCGGCCACGGCGGCGACGGCGGCGCCCACCTGGTGGGAGCCGAACACCCAGCCGAACACGACCGCGCCGTCGGCGCCGTACGCCTGCCGGCACAGGGCCACGGTCGGCGGCACGGTCGCCACCCAGTCGAGGCCGTAGAAGACGATGAAGATCAGCATGCTCGGCTCGGTGGTGGCCGCGAACAGGCTCGGCAGCACCATGAGCGACAGCCCGCGCAGCCCGTAGTAGACGCCGAGCAGCACCCGGGGGTCCATCCGGTCGCTCAGCCACCCGGAGGCGATCGTGCCGGCGACGTCGAAGATCCCGACGATGGCGAGCAGGCCCGCGGCGGTCGGCTCGGCCATGCCGTGGTCGTGGGCGGCGGGGATGAAGTGGGTGCTGACCAGGCCGTTCGTGCTGGCGCCGCAGATGGCGAAGCCGCCCGCGAGCAGCCAGAACGGCCGGGTGCGCGCCGCCGAGCGCAGCACCGACAGCGCGCGCAGCGCCGCGTTGCCCCTGGCCGGCGCCGCCCGCGGGGCCTCGGGGTCGGCGCCGAGCGCGGTGGTGCCCACGTCCTCGGGCCGGTCGCGCAGCAGCCACCACACGAACGGCACCACGGCCAGGGCGGAGCCGGCCACGGTCAGCGCGGCCACCCGCCATCCCGGCCCCTCGGCCAGGTGGGCGAGCACGGGCAGGAAGACGAGCTGCCCGGTGGCGCCGGCGGCGGTGAGCACCCCGGTGACCAGGCCGCGGTGCCGGACGAACCACCGGTCGGCCACGGTGGCGGCGAAGACCAGCGCCATCGACCCGGTGCCGAGGCCGACGAACACCCCCCACAGCAGCACGAGCTGCCAGCTCGCGGTCATGAAGACGGTCAGCCCGCTGCCCGTGGCCACGAGCAGCATGGCCGCGGCGACCACGCGCCGCATGCCGAAGCGGTCCATGAGGGCGGCGGCGAAGGGGGCGGTCAGGCCGTAGAGCACCAGGTTGACCGAGACGGCGAGCGAGATCGTGCCCTTCGTCCAGCCGAACTCCTCCTGGAGCGGACTGATCAACACGCCGGGGGTGGCGCGGAAACCGGCGGCGCCGAGGATCGCCACGAAGGCGACGGCCGCGACGAACCAGGCGCGATGGATCCCGCGCGTGCGGACAGGAGGGGTGCTCAACGTCATGGGCCCATCCTCGGCGAGCGGGCGCGACGGCCGCGAGTGGCCGGAAAGCCAACGTGTGAAAGAATCGGGCCATGACGCACCGGGTCGCGGTCCTCGTCCTGAACCACTTCTCGACCCTGGATCTGGGAGTCCCGGGCCAGGTGTTCTGGGGCGCGGAGACGGCGACCGGCGAGAGGCTGTACGAGGTGGTGACCTGCTCGCCCGGCGGCCGGCCCGTGCGGTGCGCCGCCGGCTACAGCGTCGTGCCCGACCACGACCTCGACGTGCTCGACACCGCAGATACCGTCGTGGTGCCCGGCATCGTCGCCGGCCGGGCCCTGACGGACGGCACCGTCACGGGCGAGGTGCGCGAGGCGCTGCGCGGCCGTCCCCGGGTCATGTCGATCTGCACGGGGGCGTTCGTGCTGGCCGCGGCGGGGCTGCTGGACGGGCGTCCCGCGACCACCCACTGGCGCAAGGCGTCCCGCTTCGCCGCGCTGTTCCCCCGCGTGCGGCTGGACCCGGACGTGCTGTACGTGGACGACGGCGACGTGCTGACCTCGGCCGGGGTGGCCGCGGGGATCGACCTGTGCCTGCACGTGGTCCGGCGCGACCACGGCAGCGAGGTGGCCAACCGGCTGGCCCGCCGCTGCGTCACGCCGCCGTGGCGCGAGGGCGGCCAGGCCCAGTACGTCGAGCGGCCCCTGCCCGACACCGGCGACAACGGCACCGCCGCCACCCGCACGTGGATGCTCGGCCGGCTCGACGCCGACCTGCCGCTGGAGGCGCTGGCCGAGCACGCGCGGATGAGCGTGCGCACCTTCACCCGGCGCTTCCGCGAGGAGACGGGCATGAGCCCGGCCCGCTGGCTGGCCCGGCAGCGGGTCGAGCACGCCCGGCTGCTGCTGGAGACGACGGACCTGCCGGTGGAGGAGGTGGCGCGGTGCTCCGGGTTCGGGACGTCGGTGTCGCTGCGCCAGCACCTGCGCGCCGCCGTCGGGGTCGCACCCCTGGCCTACCGGCACACCTTCCGCCGCGCCGCCCCCCGCGGCTGAGCGCCGTCTCACCGGGCGAGCCGCCGCGCCGTCCTCTCCGGCTGAGCGCCGTCTCGCCGGGCGAAATCGGGCGGCGGCGCGCGGGGCCCGGGGGATACCCTCACCGGCGTGATCTCCCTCCGGATCGGCACGGGCCGATCGCCCCGCCCCGGCTCGCTCTGGCGCGACCGCGACTTCCTGATCTTCTGGTGCGCGCAGACGCTGTCGGTCGCGGGCGACTCGTTCGCGCTCATCGCCGTGCCGCTCCTCGTCCTGAACGTGACCGGCTCGGCCACGCAGATGGGCCTGCTCACGGGTGTGGCCGGCACGGCGTCCGTGGCGGCCGGGGTGTTCGCGGGGGTGCTCGCCGACCGGTTCGACCGCAGGCGGCTGCTCATCGCGTGCGACGTCATCAGGCTCGTCCTGTTCGCGACGATCCCGGTCGTCTGGGCGTTCGGCACGCACATCTGGCTGCTGTACGCGGTGCTGCCGCTGGCCGCGGCCGTGGGCATGGTCTTCCAGGTGACGTACGTGGCCGCGGTCGGCGGCCTGGCCGGCGAGGGACGCGTCACCGAGGCCAACGGCATGCTGTACGCCACGGCCGCCGCGGCGGGCGTCCTGGGCCCGACCCTGGCCGGTGTGGTGGCCGGGCGCTTCGGACCGACCGCGGCGATCACCATCAACGCGGCCAGCTTCGCGCTGTCCGCGCTGGGCGTGCTGCTGACCCGCTCCTCCCGCTACGCCGTCGCGTCCGCCGAGACCGCGGGACCGGCGCGCGAGGGGCGGCCCTGGCGGGAACTGCTGGCCGGGGCGGAGTTCCTGTTCCGGCAGCCCGTGCTGCGGACCCTGACGATCCTGCTGTCGTTCTTCATCTTCATGACGCTCGGCCTGACGGACATCGTGATCTACCGGCTCAAGCACGACCTCGGCCAGAGCGACTCCGTGGTGGGCGTCGTGCTGGGCGTCGGGGCGGTGGGCACGATGGCCGGCTCGATGCTGGTCGCCCGGGTGCGGCGGAGCCTCGGGTTCGGGCCGTCGTGGATCGGCGCGCAGGTCGTGTCGGGCCTCGCCATCCTCTCCCTCGGGCTCGCGGGCTCGGTGTGGGGCGTGGCCGCGATCATGGCTCTGTACCTCGCGTGCGTCAGCGTGGCCGGCATCTGCTCCATGTCGCTGCGCCAGCAGGTGACGCCTCCGCACCTGCTGGGGCGGGTGACGTCGGCGTTCTGGACGATCCACTTCTCGCTCGGGCCGGTCGGCGCGGCCGTGCTCGGCTGGGGCGCCGAGCATCGCGGCGCGACGACGGTGTTCGTCGTGGCCGGCGCCTCCTGCCTGGTGCTGGCGCTGGTCGCGCTCCTCACCCCCGTACGGCAGCGCCACCCCGAGCGGGCGTGAGCCCGGGTCAGCCCCGGGCGGCGCGCACCAGCAGCCCGGCCAGCGCCTCCACCAGGCCGGGGTCCGCCGGGCGGCGCGAGGTGACCAGCCCGACGTGGCGGGCCGGGCGCGGCGGCCGGATCGGCACGACGGCCACGCCCGTGGCCGAGCGGTCCAGGGCGACCTCGGGGATCAGCGACACGCTCACCCCCGCGGCGACCAGCGCCTGGGCGAAGAAGTAGTCGCTGGTCCCGCCGGCGAACACCGGCTCGAACCCCGCCCCCTCGGCGTACCGGCGCAGGAACGCCTCCGTCTTGGTGCAGCCGAGCACCCAGCGCTCGCCGGCCAGCTCGGCGATCTCGACGGCCTCGCGGCCGGCCAGCCGGTGCCCCGCGGGCAGCACCGCCGACAGCGGGTCGTCCATGAGCGGCGTCCACTCCAGGACCGGCCGGTCGCCCTGGACGAGCGGCAGCGGGCCGTCGAAGTGGTAGGCGAGGGCGAGGTCGGCCACCCCCTCGCGCACGAGGGGAAGCGCGTCCTCCGGCTCGCGCTCCAGCACGTTCACCTCGACGTCGGGGTGGGCGGCCACGAACGCGGTGAGCGCGCCCGGCAGCAGGCGGCGGCCGCCGCTGCTGAACGTGGCGATCGTCAGGCGGGGACGCCCGGCCGCGATCCGGTCGATGCGCTCCTGGGCGCTGCGCAGCTCGGCGAAGACCACGTCGGCCGCCTCCAGGAGCAGGCGGCCGGGCTCGGTGAGCACCACGCCGCGCGTGCTGCGCTCGACGACCGGCGCGCCGACCGAGCGTTCGAGGCCGGCGATCTGCTGGGACACCGCCGAGGGCGTGAAGAGCAGCGCGGCGGCCGCCTTGGCGAAGCTGCCCTGGCGGGCCACCTCGCGCAGGACCCGGAGCCGCTGCACGTCGATCAACAGTTCTCCTAACGGCCTCGTAAGCAGGTCGGCACTTCTGCTCACCGCCCCGCCCCGGCAGGCTCGGTGGCGTGAAGAGCGTATGCGTCATCGGCGGGAGCCGTTACTTCGGGCTCCGCCTCATCGAACTCCTCCGCGACGCGGGCACGGCCGTCACGGTCGTCAACCGCGGCTCGGCCGCGCCCCCGCCGGGGGTCGCGCACGTGGTCGCCGACCGCGACGACGAGGAGGGGCTGCGCGCGGCGCTCGGACGGAGCACGTTCGACGTGGTGATCGACCAGGTCTGCTACACGCCGCTCCAGGCGGCGCTCGCGCGGCGGGTCTTCGCCGGGCGCACCGCCCGGTACGTTATGACGTCCACGATGGAGGTGTACGACCCGGCCACGTCCGCGCTGATCACCCCGGCCGCCTCCGGGACCCTGGTCACGGAGTACTTCTTCGACGCGGCCGCGTGGCCGGCGGACGGCGGCCCGGCCGGGCCCGGCCCGGCCGGGCCCGGCCCGTCCGGGCTGCCCGCCGAGGCCGTCACGTACGCCGAGGACAAGCGGCGGGCCGAGGCGGTCCTGGCCGGGGAGAGCGCCTTCGCGTTCGTCGCGGTGCGCTCGGCGCACGTGCTCGGCGTGCGGGCCCGCGACTTCACCGGCCGGCTCGCGTACTACGCCGACCGCATCCGCGCGGGCCGGCCGGTCGCGGTCCACCGCGACCCGTTCCCCAGCTCGTTCACCAACGACGAGGAGATCGCCGGCCTGCTGTTCCGGGTGGCGGCCTCCGACCACGTCGGCGCCCTGAACGCCTGCTCGCACGGGCCGCTCGACGTGCTCGACCTGTGTGAGGCGATCGGCGCGCAGACCGGACGGGCGCCGGTGTACCAGGTGGTGGAGCCGGGCGAACCGGCCTCGCCGTTCTCCTTCGACCGCCACTACGCCATGGACAACGGCCTGGCCGCCCGGCTCGGCCTCCCCCTCTCGACCGGCGCGGACTGGCTGCCCGACGCGGTCGCCGCGACGCTCGGCCACGCGAAGGCGGCCTGACATGCGCACCCGATCCCTGACCCGTCGCCTGGGCCCCGTGGAGGTGGGCCCCGTCGGCGTCGGCGCCATGCCGCTGTCCATCGAGGGCCGACCGGGCGAGGAGCGGGCCGTGGCCACGATCCACGCCGCCCTCGACGCGGGCGTCACGCTCGTCGACACCGCGGACTCGTACCACTGGCACGCGGGCGAGATCGGCCACAACGAGGAGCTGGTCGCGCGGGCCCTCGCCGCCTACGGCGGCGACCGCGACGCGGTGCTGGTCGCCACGAAGGGCGGCCGCGGGCGGCCCGGCGACGGCACGTGGACCGTCACGGGCACCCCCGAGCATCTGAAGCGGGCCTGCGAGGGTTCGCTGCGGCGGCTCGGCGTGGAGGCCGTCGGCCTGTACCAGCTCCACAAGCCGGACCCGGCCGTGCCGTGGGCCGAGTCGGTCGGCGCGCTGCGCGACCTCCTCGACGAGGGAAAGATCCGCATGGCTGGGGTGTCCAACGTGGACACCGCCCAGATCCTGCAGGCCCGCGACATCCTCGGCGACGGTCTGGTCTCGGTGCAGAACCGCTACTCGCCCGCGGTGCGCGACAGCGAGCCCGAGCTGGAGCTGTGCGCGCGGCTCGGCCTGGCGTTCCTGCCCTGGAGCCCGCTCGGCGGCCTGTCGCGCAGCTCCCTGGACGGCCCCTCCGGCCAGGAGCCGGACCCGCGCATGGCCGCCTTCCACGAGATCGCGGCCGAGCGCGGCGTCAGCCCGCAGCGGGTCGCGCTCGCGTGGCTGCTGGCCCGCTCTCCGGTGGTCATCCCCATCCCGGGGGCCAGCCGCCCGGAGACGATCCGCGACTCGGCCGCCGCCGCGGCCCTCACGCTGACGGACGCGGAGCTCGCCCGCTGTCCCTGACGGCGCTGTATCCGGCGCCACGGGCCCGCCGGCCTGCCCGGTTGATCTTTCCCTTGACAGCGTCGCGGCACAACGGAGATCGTTCCTGGCAAAGATCAACCTTCGGTCCGTACCGGGAAGAGCGCGATGAACCTGATCAGCGGCGGGTTGCTCGCCGGTGTTGCCGTGGCGGCCGCGGGAGTCCTGCTGGCCCGCCGGCGTTACGTGGTGGTCACCGTGGACGGGGTCAGCATGGCCCCGACGCTCAACGACGGCGACCGCATCCTGGTGCGGCGGCGGCGGTTGGACCAGGTGTCGAGGGGCGACGTCGTGGTGCTGGAGCCGACGCCGGATCCCACCGGGCGGATCCTGCCCGGCCCGCCCGGACCGGACGGCCGGCGCTGGAACATCAAGCGGGCCGTGGCCTTACCCGGCGACCCCGTCCCTCCCGACGTGCCGGTGGAGGGGGACGTGGAGCGGGTGCCCGCCGGAGCGCTCGTGGTCTTCGGCGACAACGAGCGCAGCTTCGACTCCCGGCAGCGCGGCTTCTTCCACGAGGACAGGCTGCTCGGGGTCGCGTTGCGCCGGTTGGGCGGGTCGTCCCTCTAGGCCGGAGCGGAGGGCACGCCCGTGGAGTTCCGACTTCTTGGCCCGATGCGGATCCAGGCCGGCGGCTCGGCGGTGCGGATCACGGCGCCCAAGCAGCGCACCGTCCTCGCCATGCTGCTGACCCGGGCCGGTCACGTCGTCCCGGTCCGATCCCTGGTGACGGAGGTCTGGGACGACCGCCCGCCGCGCTCCGCCGTGGCGAACCTGCGCACGTACCTCACGCAGTTGCGCAAGCTGCTGCCCCCCTCCGCCGATCCCGCGGCCGAGCGGCTGGTCACCTCGGAGGCCGGCTACCTGCTGCGGGTGGAGCCGGAGGAGTTCGACCTGTTCCAGTTCGAGGAGCTGTCGGGGCGCGGCGGCCGGGCGCTGGCCCGCCGCGACCCCGGGGCCGCGCTGGACGCCTACGGCCGGGCGCTGTCGCTGTGGGAGGGGATGGTCGCCGAGGACGTGCCGCTCGGGCCGAGCCTGCGTGAGGTGGTGGCCCGGCTCACCGACCGCTACCTGGGCGTGGTGGAGGAGCACACCGAGATCCAGCTCCTGCTCGGCCGCTACCCCGAGGCGGTCGGTCGGTTGCGTGAGGTCGTCGCGCACTATCCGCTGCGCGAGCGGCTGCACGGGCAGCTCATGGTGGCGCTCTACCGCAGCGGCGACGTGGTGGGGGCGCTGGAGGCGTTCGCCGTGGCCCGCCGGGTGCTGGCGGAGGAGCTGGGCATCGACCCGGGGCCGGACCTGTTGCGCCTGCACCAGGCGGTGCTCCGCCGCGACGCGAGCCTGCTGGCCCCGCCCGAGCCCGCGCCCCTGCCCATGGCCGCGCCCCCGGAGCCCGGGTGCCGCGCCGCCCGCTGCCGGGGTGAGCGCGCGCCGGTCGAGCACGTCCCAGGTGAACGCGGGCCAGGCGAGCGCGGGCCGCGTCAGCTTCCCCTCGCCCCCAAGGTCTTCGTCGGCCGTACGGCGGAGCTGGCCCGCCTGCGGGCCGCCCTGACCGCCGACCCCGGGCCCGGCGGCGGCCCCGCGGTGCTCGCGCTGCACGGCCCCGGCGGGACGGGCAAGTCGGCGCTCGCGCTGCGCGCCGCTCACGCCGTCGCCGGCCGGTACCCCGACGGCCAGCTCTACGTGGACCTCCAGGGCACCTCCCCCGGCATGCAGCCGCTGACCCCGGCCGAGGCGCTGGGCCGCTTCCTGCGCGCCCTCGGCGTCCCCCCGGACGAGGTCCCGGCCGCGGCGGCCGAGGCGGCGGCCCTCTACCAGTCGTCGCTGGCGGGCCGGCGGGTGCTCGTCGTGCTCGACAACGCCGTGGGCGCGACCCAGGTGGCGCCGCTCCTCCCGGCGGACGCGGGCTGCGCGGCCCTGGTCACCAGCCGGGTGGCGCTGACCACCATGGACGCCGTGCCCGTCGCCGTCGGGCTGCTGAGCGAGGACGACTGCGTGCGCATGCTGACGGCGCTGGCCGGAGAGCACCGCGTCGCCGCCGAACCCGGGGCGGCGGCCGAGATCGCCCGCTTGTGCGGGTGCCACCCCCTCGCGATGCGCATCGCCGGCGCGCGCCTGGCCGCCCGCCCCGACTGGTCGCTCACCCGTTTCGGCGAACGGCTGCGCGACCACCGTGACCGGCTGGACGAGCTGCGGGCGCCCGGCCTGAGCCTGCGCTCCTGCTTCGAGGCCGGCTACGACACGCTGACGGGCGCCGCCCAGGCCGCGTTCCGCCGGTTCGGGGTGCTGGACGTGCCGGAGATGGGTGTGGAGCTGGCCGCGGCGCTGGCCGGCACCGGCCGCAAGGAGGCCGAGGCGGCACTGGACGAGCTGGCCGAGGCGCGGCTGCTGGAGCCCGTCCCCGAGGGGCGTTACCGCGTCCACGACCTGCTGCGGCTGTTCGCCGTCGAACTGGCCGCGGTTCACGACCGGCAGAGGGACCGGACCCGGGCGCTGCGCCGCGCCCTCGACGCGTACCTCGGACTCTGCCGGGAGATGCGCGACCTGCTGCAGCCGCACCTGCGCGGCGGCGGGCGGCGGAGAAGCGGCGGGCGCGACACCGCGCCGCAGCCCGGGGGCGGGCCCGGCCAGGCGCCGCAGTCCGGGGGCGGGCGGGGCCAGGCGTCGCAGTCCGGACGCGGGCGCGAACCCGGGCCGCTGCTGAACGGTCCCGCCGCGGCCGTGCGCTGGTTCGACACGGAGCTGCGCTGCCTGGTGGCGGCCGCAGCCCAGGCCACGCGCGGCGAGCCGGACGTCGCGCGGTTCGTCACGGAGCTGATGCCGCTGGTCAAGGCCGTGGCCATGAAGGGCGGTCACTGGCGGGAGCTGGAGACCCTCTCCCGCCTGGCGATCAGCGTGGCGCGGCGCCACGGCGACCGGCCCGCCGAGGCGGCCACCCTCGTGACCCTCGGGCTGGTGGAGTGGCGGGCCGGCCGCGCGGAGGAGGCGCGCGACCTCATGAGCCGCGCGCTGGAGCTCTGGCGCGAGGTCGGCGACCGCGAGGCCGAGGGCCTGGCGCTGCACAACCTCGGCTGGCTCAGCATGCAGACCGGTGACCTCGGCTCGGCGCTCGACCACATCACCGCGAGCCTGCGGCTGCTGGAGGCCCACGGGTCCAGCCGGGTCGGGCTGGTCGGCCACAACCTGGGCGAGGTGCTGCTCCGGCTCGGCAGGCACGCCGAGGCGGTCCGCCGGTTCGAGCGCTGCCTGGCCGTCCGCCGGGCCGACGGCGACCTGTACGGAGAGAGCATCACGCTGGCGGCGCTCGGCCGCGCGTACGGGCTGCTGGACCAGCGGGAGCGGGCGCTGGCCGCGCTGGAGGAGGCGCTGGCCCGCTGCGGTGAGACCGGCAACCGCGAGGACGAGTGGGAGGCGCGGCTGGCCAGGTCCGAGATGCTGCTGCGCCAGGGCGACCCGGCCGCGGCCGAGGCCGACCTGGTGCGCGTCCTGGAGCTGACCGCCCGGATCGGCGACCCGTACGGGCAGGCGGCCGGGGCGCGGCAGCTCGCCCGGGCCCGCTCGGCCCTGGCGGACCCGCGGGCCGAGGCCGACGCGCGCCGGGCCGGCGAGCTGTTCGCCGACCGGGCGCTGCGCCGCGACCCCGCGCTGGAGCGGCTGCTCACGGCCCGGATGTAGGGCAGCTGTATCGGCCGCTGTATGTCCCCCAAATAGCTTTTCGGCCGACCGCATCGTTACGGAAAGGAGCGTGGATCCATGTCCAACGTCCTGGGCAGGCTCGGCGACCGGATTCTCGAGAAGCTGGTGCCGAAGACGTCCGCGGCAGCCTACGAGTACTACGTGCACTGCTACTGCCGGGAGCGCTCCGACTTCCGGAAGATCTGCATGCTCAGCGGCGGCAAGACGTACTGCGGCGCCTGCTACGTGTTCAGGACCTGCGGGGTCTGAGCCGTGGGGCGCGGGTCCGCCGGCGGTCCCCCACCGCCCGCGGACCCGCGCCGGATCGCCCCTCCCCGGCCCGGCAGGGCTGCTCACCGTCTGATGCGAGGTCACCTCATGGCTTTCCTGATCGCCGCCGTCGTGCTCGTCGGCCTGCTCTGCCTGCTGAACCTGGTGCTCATGACGGGCGTCCTGCGGCGGCTGCGCGAGCACACCGCCGAGCTGCAGCGCCTGTCCGGCGGGGCGATGGCCCCCATGGCCTACGACCCCCGGGTCCTGGTCGGGCGCCGGCTTCCGGAAGAGGCGGCCGGGCCCCGGCTCGTGGGCTTCTTCGACGTGGAGTGCGACACGTGTCACGAGCGGGCGCCGGAGTTCGTGGCGGCCGCCCGCGCCGAGGACGGCGCGGCCCTGGCGGTCGTGTCCGGCGACCCTGGCCGGGCGGACGACCTCGTGGAGCTCATGAGCGGCGTGGCCAAGGTCGTCACGGGTGACGACGCGCTGCGGATCGCGGAGGCGGTCGGCATCAGCGCGTTCCCGACGTTCCTGCGTACGGGCGCGGAAGGCGTGATCGTGGCGGCGGACACGGAGCTGACCGGCCTGGCGGCCCGGCGGGCGCAGCACCACGCGTGATCACCAGGAGCCGCGCGCACGGCCCCGCCCATGCCGTCACCGCCGTCCGCGCGGTGACGGCGGTCGCGCAGCACCTCGCCTTCGAGGAGAACACCAAGGTCCTCGGGTACCTGTGCCCGGCGCTCAACCGGCGCGAGTCCGCCGAGGGCGAGGCACAGCGGAAGCGGGAGCACGACGTCGTCGCGACCGCCGAGCGGCGGTGCGCCTCCGTTCCCGAGCGAACGCCGACAAGGTCGTCGGCGCCACCCCCGGCGAGCTCATGCGGGGGGTGAAGGCGGTCCTGGCCGACGACGGCGACGTCCGGCAGCGGTTCCTCGTCATGGTCCATCCCGGGACGTCCGGGCGGACCGAGGTCTTCAGGTAGTCACGAACCACTCACCGATCCCACTCCTGTCGTACTATCAGGCGACTTCTTGAGAGTGGTAGGGCTGTGGACATCCGGGTGCTGGGTCCGCTGGAGATCGTCGATGCCGACGGGCGGCCGTGTCAGGTCGGCTCGCCGAAGCTGCGGGCGATGGTGAGCGCGCTGGTGCTGGCCGAGGGCCGGCCGGTGGCTCCGGCCACGCTGATCGACCGGCTGTGGGGCGAGGAGCCGCCGGCCGAGGCGCAGGCGTCGCTGCACTCGTACGTGTCCAACCTGCGCCGCCTGCTGGAGCCGGGACGCCGGGCCAGGGCGCGCAGCGTGCTGACGTTCGGGCCGGTGGGCTACACCCTGGCCATCGACCGGGAGCAGGTGGACGCGACGCGTTTCCTGCGCCTGGTCGGGCGGGCCGAGCAGGCGGCCGAGCCGGAGGAGGCGGAGCGGCTGGCGGACGAGGCGCTGGCGCTGTGGCGGGGGGAGCCGTACCAGGACCTGGACGACCAGGCGTTCGCGGCCGCGGCCAGGGCGCGCCTCACCGAGGCCCGGGAACGGGCCCGCGAGCTGCGGGTGGGCGCGGTCATCCGGCAGGACCGGCACGACGAGCTGCTGGGCGAGCTGGAGGCGCTGACGTACGAGCACCCGCTGCGGGAGCGGCTGTGGGCGCTGCGGGCGCTGGCGCTCTACCGCTGCGGCCGCCAGGGCGAGGCCCTGGAGACGCTGCGCACGGCGCGCCGGATCCTGGCCGAGGAGCTCGGCATCGACCCGGGCGAGGAGCTGCGCGAGCTGGAACGGGACATCCTCGGCCGATCCCCCGCGTTGCTTCCCCGGCGGCAGCGGCTCGACCCCCGGTCAGCCGGACCCCGGTCCAGTGCGCCTGAGGCGGCCGGGGCGGAGATGACCGGGGCGGAGGCGGGCGCGCCGGAGACGGCCGGAGCGGACGCGGGCGAGCCGAAGACGGCCGGAGCGGACGCGGGCGAGCCGAAGACGGGCGAGCGGGAGACGGGCGGGCCGGGGATCGCGGGCCGGAAGGAGGAGCTGGCCGCGCTGGACGGGCTGCTGGACGCGGCGGCGGCCGGCCGTCCCGGCTTCTCGCTCATCACCGGAGAGCCGGGGATCGGCAAGACGCGGCTGGCCGAGGAACTCGTGAGCCGGGCCCGGGCCAAGGGCTTCACGGTCGCGGTGGGCCGGTGCGCGGCCACGGAGGGGGCGCCCGCGTTCTGGCCGTGGGTGACCGTGCTGGAACGGCTGGCCGACACGCTTCCGCCGCTACCCGCCGACGTGCGCGCCGACCTGCCCGGCGTCGGCTCCGCGACCGGGACCGACCCGGAGGGCGCCCGGTTCCGCACGTACCAGGCGGCGGCGCGGGCGCTGACCGCGGGCCGGCGGCCGGTGCTGGTGGTGCTGGACGACCTGCACTGGGCGGACCGGTCCTCGCTGCGGCTGCTCGGCTACCTGGCCGGGCACGTGCGCGACGGCAGGCTGGCCCTGGTGGGCACGGCACGCGACTGGCCGCCGCCGGAGGGCGCGCTGGCCGAGGCGTTCGAGGCGCTGGCGCGCCGGCAGGCGGTCCGGCTGCCGCTGTCCGGGCTCTCGGCCGCCGACCTGGCCGAGTTGACCCCGGCGGGCACGGACGTGTCCGCGCTGCGGGACCGCACGAACGGCAACCCGTTCTTCGTCACCGAGCTGATGCGCTACCTGGGCGCCGGATCGCCGGGCCGCGGCACGCTGCCGCTGGGCGTGCGGGACGTCGTGCTCGGCCGGGTGAACCGGCTGCCCGAGCCGTCCGCGGCGCTGCTGCGGGTGGCGGCGGTGGCCGGGCGGGAGTTCGACGTGGCGATCGTGGCCGAGGCCGCCGGGCTCGACCTGGACACGGCGCTGGACCGGCTGGAGCCGGCCCTGGCCGCCCATCTGGTCGCGGAGGGGCGGCCCGGGCGGTTCCTGTTCGTGCACGCGCTGGTGCAGGAGGCGCTCACCGAGGTGGTGCCGGTGCTGCGCCGCGCCCGGCTGCACGCCGCCGTGGCCACCGCGATCGAGTCGCGCACCGGCGGCCCGGCCTCGGACCGGCTGGCCGCCGCCGCGCACCACTGGTTCGCTGCCGTGCCCGCGGGCCACACCACGCGGGCCTGGCGGGCGGCGTGGCGGGCCGCCGAGGAGGCCAAGCGGCTGCGCGCGTACGACGTGGCCGTCGAGCTGCTGGAACGGGCCGAACGGCTGGCCGGGGACGACCCCGGGCTCGGCGAGGCCGAGCGGATGGACCTGCTGTTCGCGCTGGCGGAGGCCAGGTTCGGCGCGGGCGACTCGCTGGGGCAGGAGGCCGAGCTGACGCGGATCCGCCACCTGGCCAGGCAGGCGGGCGACCGGCGGCGCTGGATCGAGGCCGCGACCGGGTACGGCGGGCGCATCCTGCAGCCCTGGAAGGTCTACGGCGAGCACGACGCCGACCTGGTGGCGGACCTGGAGGAGCTGGCCGCCGACGAGGGGCTGGAGCCGGCCGCCCGGGCCCGGGTGCTGGCCTGCCTGGCGCTCCAGACGTACTACCAGCCGGGACGGCTCCCGGCGGAGCGGGACCGGTGGAGCGCCGAGGCCGCGCGGCTGGCCCGCCAGGAGAACGACGCGACGCTGCTGGGCCGCGTGCTGTTCGCCCGCTACTACGCGCTGCTCGACCCGGACTCGGTGCGTCAGCGGCTGGCGGCGGGCGAGGAGATGGCCCGCGCCGGGTCGGAGGCGGGCGACCACGAGCTGCGCACGATCGGGCTCACCTGCCAGGGCGGCACGCTGCTGGAGCTGTGCCGGGTGCCGGAGGCCCTCGACGTGCTGGCCGAGGCGGAGCGGCTCGTCGGCCGCACGCACATGCCGTACCTGCGCATCATGCTGAACTGGCTGCTGCTCGGCGTGCTCGCCAACCGCGGCGACCTGGAGGCGGCCGAGTCGCTGCTCGCGGCGACCATCGCCGAGCAGCGGGCCACCTCGATGTGGGGGGTGGAGTCGAGCACGGCGGGCGCCACGTACCACGTCGCGCTCATGCGCCTGCGACACGGGGCCGCGGACGCGGTGCAGCCGCCGCAGGACGTCGAGCACGACCAGCTCGACCGGTTCAACGGCGACGGGTACGCCCACTTCCTGGTGGTCAGCGGCCGGCTGGAGGAGGCGCGGCGGGTGCTCGGGCCGTGGGAGCGGCAGCCGCCGATCCCCCGCACCTTCGTCTACCTGTTCTGGCTGGTCGTCCGCTGCGAGGTGTGGGCGGCGCTGGGCGACCGGGCGGCCTGCGCCGACCTGTACGCGGAGGCGTCGCCGTACGCCGACCGGATGGGGATCGCCGGTCTGGGCCTGCTCACGTGGCCGGTCAGCCGGTCGCTGGCGCAACTGGCCGAGGCGCTGGGCGACACGGAGGCGGCGCGGCGGCACGCCGCCCACGCCGAGAGCGTGGAGCGGGAGCTGGCCCGTCCCCGGCCCGCTCATCCCGGGCCCGCTCACTCCCGGCCCGCTCATCCCCGGCCGGCTCATCCCCACAGGTAGGCCGCGCGCCGCCGGTAACTGCCGGCGGCCAGGCGGCTGAGCAGCAGCATCGGCTTGGGCGCCGTCGCGCGCAGGTGGGCCTCGACGTCGGGCGGCAGCTCGGCGGTGATCCAGCCGAGCAGCGTGACCAGCTTGCGGAGACCGTACTGCTTCGTGATCCCCTTGTGCATCCGCGCGTCCTCCTCCGGCGTGATGTGCGCCATCATCAGCGGGATGCCGTCGGTCTCCTCGTGCGCCAGGTGCGCGCCGAGGGTGTCGGCCAGCGCGCGCAGGGCGGTCATGAGCAGCTCGCGCCCCGGCTCGGACGGAGCCGCCTCGAACGCCTCGAAGGCCGCGGTGCTCTCGCTGAGCCAGTGGTCGCACGCCTCGTGCTCGGTCTCCAGCGCGTCGATCGTGCCGATCGACTCCGGCGCCCGCTCCCGCAGGCGCGGCCAGACCGTCTCGTCCTCGGCGGTGTGGTGGTGGTGCAGCACGAACAGCACCCACGCGTGGTGCTCGCGCAGGGCGGTGACGCGCCGGCGGTCGTCGAGGCGGACCCGGCCGACCGCGGTGATCAGGTGGCCGAGGTCGCGGCGGAACCCGAAGTGCGCCAGGTACATGTTGCTCATGTCGAGCGGCCCGGGCGCGGCGGCGGCCTGACCGGGCAGCATGATCTGCGGCACGTGGGGGTGCGCGGCGGTTCGCATGGCGGTGCTCCTTCTGCTCCTGCTCCTGGAGGGACGGCGCCATCATGCCGACCCGCACTTGGGCGGTTCTTGAAGATCATCCGCAAGAGCGCCTCAAGGCGGCGCGAGGCCGGGACGAACCCCGCCCCGCCGACGTTCCGTCTCGTAGGGTTGGGCGGTGGCCACACGCAACGGAGAACGCCTGCTCACCCGCGAGGACTGGACGCGCGCCGCCCTGCGGGCGATCGGCGAGGGCGGGATCGCCGCGGTCGCGGTGGACCGGCTGGCCACCGAGCTCGGCACCACGCGCGGCAGCTTCTACTGGCACTTCAAGAACCGCCAGGACCTGCTGGTCGCCGCGCTGGAGACCTGGGAGAAGGAGGGCGTCACCGACGTCGAGGCCGCCCTGGCCGCGGTGGCGGACCCGGCGCAGCGGCTCCGGGCGATCTTCGTGACCGCCTTCACGCACCCGGCGGCCGCCGACATCGAGGCGGCGCTGGCCGCCAGGGCCGCCGACCCGCTGGTGGCTCCGGCCCTGCGGCGGGTCACGGCGGCCCGCCTGCGCCTGCTGCGGCGGGTCTTCGCCGATCTGGGGTACGGCGAGCGGGAGAGCGACGAGCGTGCCCGCATCTTCCACGTCGCCTACCTCGGCCACTGCCAGGCCCGCCGCGGCGCGCCCGAGGTGTACGCCGACGCCGCGTACGCCGAGCGGCTGATGGAGATGCTGCTCGGCCCTGCCCGCTGAGGGTCACCACGACCGGCGACGGGGGCCCGCCGACGCCCCGCACGCCTGGTCAGTCCGTCGCTGACGGCGCCGAGCGCGAGCAGGCCGCCGAGCGGCAGGGCGGCCGTGCCGTGCAGCCGCGCGCCGGTCAGGCCGTAGCCGCCGAGCGCAGCCGCGCCGCCGGCGACCCCGCGATCTTCCCCTGGCGTGACGGGGCGTACCATACAGCACTGTATGGAAGCCCGGAGAAAGGCGACAACCGTCATGAACTCCTCGCATGCGCTCATCGTCGGCGGCGGCATCGGCGGCCTGGCCACCGCGATCGGACTGCGGCGCGCCGGCTGGCGGGTCACGCTGCTGGAACGGGCGCCCGCCTTCCAGCCGCTGGGCTCCGGCATCACGCTCGCGCCGAACGCCGTCCGCGCGCTCGACGCGCTGGGCCTGGGCGCGCCGCTTCGCGCCCGCGGCATGGCCCAGGGCGCGGCGGGGCTGCGCCTGCCCTCCGGACGATGGCTGATGCGGGCCAAGGTGGAGGAACTGCAACAGCGCATGGGCGTGCCGACCTTCGCGCTGCACTGCGCCGACCTGCACGACCTGCTGATCGGCGCGGCGGAGGGCACCGAGATCCGGCTCGGCCACACCGCGACCGGCCTGCTGGGGCCGGGCACGCTCGCCTTCGAGGGGCCCGACGGGCCGGGAGAGCTGACCGCCGACGTGATCGTGGCCGCCGACGGGATACGCAGCAACGTCCGGACTGCCCTGTTCCCCGGCCACCCGGGGCCGGCCTACGCCGGGTACGTCACCTGGCGCGCCGTCGTCGAGGCCGGCCGCGCGCCCGCCGGGATGCCGATGGTCACCACCGAGACCTGGGGCCGCGGCCGGCGCTTCGGCGTCATCCCGCTGGCCGACGGCCGCGTCTACTGGTACTCCACCGAGTCCTGGCCGGAGGGCACCGGCGCGTACGACACCCTGGCCCAGGTGGCGGCCAGGCACGCCGACTGGCACCGGCCCATCCCCGAGCTCATCGCGGCCACCTCGCCCGACGCGCTCATCAGGCACGACATCCACGCCCTGGCCGCCCCGCTCGACACCTACGTCTCGGGCCGGGTGGCCCTGCTCGGCGACGCCGCCCACGCGCTCACGCCCGACCTCGGCCAGGGCGCGGCCCAGGCGCTGGAGGACGCCGCCACCCTGACCGCGTTCCTGTCGGCCACGGACGACGTCGACGCGGCGCTCCTTCGCTACGACCAGGTGCGGCGGCCGCGCTCGCAGCAGGTGGCGCGAGCTTCCGCCCAGGTCGGGCGCATCATCCAGCTACGCCACCCGGTGGCCGACGCTGGCCTCGCTCCTGCCCGCCGGCACCTACCTGACCGCGACCACGAGAACCCTCGACTGGCAGCCGCCCAAGGCGGCGTGATCAGGGCGGCGCGACGCCCGGCACACCCCTGAAACGACGAGATCCCGCCCGATCGAGCCGATCGGACGGGATCTCCCCTGTGGAGCTATGGGGATTCGAACCCCAGACCTCCTCCATGCCATGGAGGCGCGCTACCAACTGCGCCATAGCCCCGCGCTGCGTGCACCAGTGTATCGGACTTCCCGGGCCGCCGAGCACGGTCGGCGGCCCGGTCAGCGGCCGGCGGCCCGGGACCGCCGCGGTGACCTCACCCGATGGCGCGGGCCCGGTCGATGAGGCGGGCCAGTTCGGACACCATCGGGTCCTCCGCGCTCTCCGCCAGCCGCCTGGCGTGCTCCCCCAGCACCGGCAGGTCCATCCCGAACGCCTGCCTGTCCCGCATGTACACCGCGAAGGCGGCGGCCACCACGTCCACCTGGAGCCGGACCGGCGCCTTGTCCCAGATCGACGGGGCCAGCGCGTCGACGTCCACGGACCCGCTCGCCTCCGCCGGGGCGCGCGTGTCCGGGTCCTGCCAGCGCACGGTGGCCTGGGCGAGCTGGCCCGTGGCTCCCGGCCTGAGGCGGACGCTGTAGAGGGCCGTCACCGCGTGGCCGGGGCCGACCTCGCCGCCGTCGCGCGCGTCGTCGCGGAACCCCTCGGCCGCCATGACCCGGTTGTCGTAGCCGAGGAGCTGCTGGCTCTCCACGACCGACGGGTTGAAGGCGACCTGTGCCTTGGCGTCGCGGGCGCGCAGCTCGATGGTGGTGGGCAGCCGCTCGGCGAAGACCTTCGCGGCCTCCTCCCGGGTGCTGACGTACACGGCGGCGCCGTCGCCGTTGTCGGCGAGCTGTTCCATCAGCTCGTCGCCGTAGTCGCGGCCGACGCCGACCGTGAGCAGCGTGACCTGCCGGCCCGCGTACTCCTTGACCCGGTCGAGGATGGCCTGCCAGGCGGTGACGCCCTGGTTGGCCAGGCCGTCGGACAGCAGGACGACGCGATTGACGGCGGCGGGGCGGAACGCCCGGGACGCCTGCCGATACCCGGTGACCAGCCCGGTCTCCAGGTTCGTGCCGCCCTGGACGGCGAGCCGGTCCACGGCGGCGTGCAGGGCGGGCCGGGCGGTGAGCGGCGTCATCGGGACGAGGGTCTCGGCCGTGTCGCTGAACGCGACGACCGACACCCGGTCGCCCGGGGCGAGCTGGTCGATCAGCGTGTGCAGCGACTCCTTGACCAGGTCGAGCCGGCCGGTCTCGGCCATCGATCCGGAGACGTCCACCACGAAGGTCAGGTCGGCGGGGCGGCGGGCGGCGGCGTCGGAGCCGCGCGTGCGCAGGCCCACGCGGACGACGGCCGTGTCGGAGCCGGGCAGGTGCGCGCCGTCGATGCGGACGGTGAAGCCGTCGCCGGCGGGCTCGGCGTAGTCCTGGCCGAAGGAGTTGACGAACTCCTCGGGCCGGATGCGGGCGGGCTCGGGCCAGCGTCCCTCGCCGAGGGCGCGGCGGGCGTAGGAGTACGAGGCGGTGTCGACGTCGAGGGCGAACGTCGAGATCCGCGCCTCGGCCGCGTCACGGCCGGTGTCCTGCTCGGCGTCGGCGGCCGTCTTTCTTCCGGCCTCGGGCCGCGCCTGGCGGGTGGCACGGGGCTGGGCGGGCACGGGCCGGCCTGCCTCGGTCCTGGCGGGCACGGGCCGGCCGGCCTCGGTCCTGGCGGGCGCGGCGCGTTCGGTGGAGCTCTCGGTGGAGCCCCCGGGCCCGCCGCCGCAGGCCGCGAGAGCGAGCAGTGCGACAAGTCCGGCGCCTGCCGCCCATGGGCGTAATTTCACGGATTACCACCTCCACGCGTATCGACGGTCTCCCGTCACCGCGTGGCCGGGCGAGTGATCCAAGCGAGCGCGAACCGCGACCGGGGCGTGATCGCCCGGATCACCCCGCCCCCTCACGCCCCAGAGATCGTCACGGCTTCCACGAGGGGTCGCGGCCCAGCTCCCCCAAGGCGCGCTCCAGCGCGGACGCTCCGGCGGGCACCTCCACCGGCTCGCCGAACGCCCCCATCTTCCGCCCCGTCGGGGCCATCTGACCGGCGAAGGCGAGCAGCCGCTCCGCCTCCTCCCCGTCCACCTCGTACGGCCGGCCGGTCGCCACGGACAGGTCCCAGCCGTGGACGACGAGGTCGCAGAGGCTCATCGCGGCGAGGGTCGCCATCGGCAGCCCCATGCCGGGGCTGACCCCCTCCCACGCCTCCGGCCTGCGCCAGGCGGCCAGCATCCGCCCGGCCCGCTCCCGGAAGTCTCCGGTGTACTCGCCCTGCGGGATCATCCCGCCGCCGGAGGCCAGCGACTCGAACAGCGAAGCCCCCCACTCCAGGTGGGCGATCAGGCCGCGGACGTCGAACTCGGCGCACGGCGTCGGCAGCGCGAGCTCGTCGTCGCCGATGCCCTCCACCAGGTCCGCCGTACGCCCGGCGGCGCGTTCCAAGAGCGGCAGCGTCTCCTCCATGGTCTGGTTCATGCGCCCCAGCATGCCAGCCCGCCCTCACCCGTGCAGCGGCTTGACGACGACGTTCGCGGCCTGCTCAGACGCGCGGGACCGCTCGGCTGTTGTGCAGGTGCGTGGCGACCCCGTCACGCACGACGAACGTGACGGTGTCGTGCCTGCCGTCCTCGGGCCGCTCGGCGATGAAGGTCTCCCCGGCGAGGTGGACGTACCTGGCGGTGGTGCGCTGCTGGCCCATACTGGCCTCGAAGGCGCCGGGGATCAGGGTGATCTCGACGCCGCCGCCCGCCGGCGAGACCTCGTAGGCAAGCTGGGGCCCCTCGTAGCGGCCCGTGTACGGCGCGGGGTCCACGGCCCGCGGCCGCTCGGGCGGGCGGGGCAGGTCGGGGGCCGCCAGCCCGCCCTCCCTGAGCAGCGGAAGGAGCAGGTCGTTCAGGACGCCGACGAAGCCGCCACCGTTGAGGCACATCGCGATCGCGAACGAGCCGTCGTCCGCCACCCGCCAGAACGTGCTCTGGCCCGGGGTCCCGCCGTCGTGCCCGTAGGCGCCCCAGGTGAACAGCTCGAAGCCGAGACCCCAGTCGGCGGCCATCAGGCCGGGCACACCCGGCACCGCGACCTGCGGGGTGCGCATCGCGGTGACGCTCTCCTCCGACAGCACCCTGGTGCCGTCCTCGGCGAGGCCGCCCGCGGCGAACATGCGGCCGAACCGCACCAGCTCGCGCGGGGCCAGGCACAGGGTGGACCCGGCGGGCGCGTTGGAGCGGGGCATCTGCCACCGGGTGTAGACGTCGTTGCCGGGCCCGACGTGTCCGGCCGCCACGCGGAACAGCACGGCCTCCTCGGCCAGCGGCGCCGCGTGGGTGACGCCGAGCGGCGTCAGCAGGTGCTCCCGCAACGCCTGCTCCCAGGTCGTGCCGCGCAGCCTGGCCACGATCGCGCCGAGCACGCAGTATCCGGCGTTGCAGTACGAGAACAGCTCGCCGGGCTCGTGTACCTTGCCCGCGCCGTGCAGGTAGGCCACGAACCTGTCGAGGCAGTCGTCGCCGCGCCCGGTGTCCTCGAACAGGTCGCCGTCGAAGCCGCCGGTGTGCGTCAGCAGCTGCCTGACGGTGATCACGGTGTCGTAGGACAGGGCGAATCCCGGCAGGTAGGCGCCCACCTCCTCGTCCAGGTCGAGCAGGCCCTCCTCGGCCAGCTGCATGATCAGCGCGGCCGTCCACACCTTGGTGGTGGAGCCGACCTGGAAGACGCTGTCGGGGGTGGTCTCCACGCCGGTGTTCCGGTTGAGCACACCAGTGGCGGCTTCGTGCAGCCGGCCGCCGGTCCACACGGCGATGGCCGCGCCGGGCACGTCGTGGGTCTTGGCCGCCTCGTCGAGGCGTTCCTGCAGGTTCATTCGACTGCCTCAGGCGATCTTGGGGGTGGCGCGGACACCGAGGTGGAGGTAGGGCGAGCCGTCGTCGAGCTGGTAGAACACGCCCGACACCCAGTCGGGGTCGCCCTCGCGGCGGCCGACGAAGGTGACCTCGTCGACCGCGACGAGGTCGAGGTCGAACGGCTCCTCCAGGGCGGCGAGCGGGCCCGTCGCCTCGATGCGCAGTCTGAGCGTGCCGTCGTGGACGCCGGCGGTCATGCGGGAGCCGACCCGCTCGTAGACGCCGGCGTAGCGCTCGACGTCCACGTGCACGGGGGTCTCGGGCGGACCGAGCACCGGCGGCACGGTCAGGCCGTCGAGCTCGGCGAACAGCTCGGTGGCCAGGGCGTGGGTGAAGGCACCGCTGTGGCCGCCGTTGGTGGTCACGCACGCGACGGTGCCGGTGTCGGGGACGGCCCAGAGCATGGCGTGCTGGCCGATGGTGTTGCCGCCGTGCGAGAGGACGCGGCGGCCCGACCACTCGTCGATGATCCAGCCGATGCCCCAGTGCCTGCCCAGGGTGTGCGGGTTGGGGATGTCGACCTGCGGCTCCCACATCGCCCGCGGGTCGTCGAGCAGGCCGCCCTCGAAGTGGGCGCGTCCGAAGGCGACCACGTCGCGCGGACGGGCGCAGATGAGGCCGGCCGGACCGCACGAGCGCATGAGACCCCACACCGGAGCCGCCCTGCCGTCCTCGACGTGGCCGTGCGCGGCGCGGAAGCGCAGCACGTCCTCCGGCAGCGTCCAGGTATGGGTCAGGCCGAGCGGCCCGCAGATGTTCTCGCGCAGCACCGCGTCCCAGGTCCTGCCCTCCAGCACCTCCAGGATGCGACCGGCGATGACGAAGCCGGAGTTGCAGTAGGACTGGGTGGCGCCGAGCGGGTGGTTCTGCGCCAGGCCGGCGCAGGCCTCGACGTACTTCTTGATGCAGTCGTCGCCGCGGCCGGTGTCGAGGAAAAGGTCGCCGTCGATGCCGCTGGTGTGCGACAGCAGGTGCCTGACCGTGACGGTCCTGGACACCTCGGCGTCGGCGACCCGGAAGCCGGGCAGCAGCTCGGCGACGGGGGTGTCCAGGGTCAGCCGGCCGCGCTCCACCTGCTGCATGAGCAGGGTGGCCGTCCACACCTTGGTGATCGAGCCGATCTGGAACAGGGAGTCCGGCGTCGCCTCGACGCCGGTGTCGGCGTTGAGCACGCCCGCGGCGAACTCGTGCAGCTCCCCCTTGTGCAGGTAGGCGAGCGCCGCGCCCGGGACCTCGTACGTGTCGATCAGTTCGGCGAGCCGCTGACCCAGTGCATCAGCCACGCGAGGATCCTTTCGTTGTAGTCGAAGCGGTGTGAGGGGCGCCCGTCGAGGACGAACAGGTGTGAGCCACCGGGATACCGGACCAGGCGGACCGGCACCCGGCGCTCGCGCAGTGCCTGGAACCACTGCTCCGCCTGGCCGATGGGGCAGCGGTCGTCCGCGTCGCCGTGCAGGATCAGGGTCGGGGTGACGACCCCGCCGACGTGGGTGATCGGCGACTGCTCTTCGAACTCCCCGCGGACCTCGTGCTTGGAGAGGAAGTGGCCGAGGTCGGCGGTCCCGGCCATGCTGCGCAGGTCGACGACGACCCCGCCCGGGACGGCCGCGGCGAAGCGGGCGGTCCTGCCGGTGAGCCAGCAGGTCATGTACCCGCCGTAGCTGTAGCCGGTGACCGCCAGCCTGGCGGGGTCGGCGACGCCCTCCTCGATCAGGGCGTCGAGCGGGGCGAGGAAGTCGCCCTCGTCCGAGAGGCCCCAGGCGCCGGCCGTGGCGGTGTAGAACGCCTCGCCGTACCCGTCGCTGGCCCGCGGGTTCACCGTCAGCACGGTCCAGCCCCGGGCGGCGAGGACCTGGTGGTAGAGGTGGACGCCGTCGAAGACGGGCGCCCAGGCGTTGTGCGGGCCGCCGTGGATGTCCAGCAGCAGCGGGCCGGGCTCGGTGAGCGTCTCGTCGCGCAGCACGAACGCCTCGACCGGCGTGCCGTCGGGGGCGGTGAAGGTACGGCTGCGCGCCCGGAACAGCTCGACGCCCTCGGGGGCGTGGTCGGTGAGCGCGTCGCCGTCGAGGTAGACGTCGCCCGCGCTGCGCGCGGTGGAGGCGACGTGGGCGACGTGGCCGCGGGCCACGCTGACGCCGGACACGTTCTGGTCGCCGGGGAGGACCCGCACGGCGACGCCACCGGGCGGCAGCCGGTACAGGTGGGTGAATCCACGGTCGCGGACGCAGAACAGCAGGTCGTCGCCGTTCAGCGTGGGCGCCGCCCCTGGGTAGCCGGGCCCGCCGATCATCACGTTGCGGTCGAGGCCGGTCTCGATCTCGGCGAAGTCATCCCCTTCCAGGGCGAACAGGCGGGTGTGGCCCTCGGGCACCTCGCGGTGACCGGCCACGACCCAGCGGCCGCCCAGCCACCAGACGCCCGAGCAGATCACGCCGGTGCCGCCCGCGCGTTCGAGTGCGCCGTCCTGTTCGGCCTTGACCAGGTAGAGGCCGCCGCAGATGTCCAGGTCGCGGTCGGCGTCCATGCCGGCGGTGAACGCCAGCAGGTCACCGTCCGGGGCCCAGGCCGGCGCGCCGGCGTGGAAGTCGCCCGAGGTCACCTGCACCGCGACGCCGTCCTCGACGCCGACGACGAACAGGTGCGTGGTCAGGCCGCGCAGCAGCCCGGCGCCGTCGGCCTTGTACTCCAGGGTGTCGATGACGATCGGCGCGTTCTCGTCCACCTCACCGGACGGCCCGGCATAGGCGATGCGGGTGCCGTCGGGCGACCAGACGGGCGGGCCGGCGCCGAGCGGCGCCGAGGTGAGGACGCGCGGCTCGCCGCCGTCCATGGGCAGCAGGTGGATCTGCGGCGGCCCCCCGGCCGGGCGCAGGTAGGCGAGGGTGCGGCCGTCGGGTGACCAGCGGGGGGCCGCGCCGACCGCCAGCCTGCGCGGGGCGGCGCCGGGGGCGGCCAGCCAGATCTCTGTCACGTTGGCGTCGGTTTCCCGATCCGCGGTCGTCAGGGTGTAGGCGACCGCGGATCCGTCAGGACGCAGCTGCGGATCACCGGGTACGGCCAGGCCGTACAGGTCGTCGAGGGAGAGGCGGCGCATGACCGAACGCTAGGCGAGGCCGCCGCGGCCCTCTTCGTCGTGGACGACAAAGAGCGGGCGGAATCTTGTGCCGTCGCGACATCACCTGAGCGGATCTCCTCCCGTTCCGAAAGAACTCCCCCAGCGTTCACCGTCTCCCTCTGGAAGCCGTCACACCTCTCTGCGAGCGTGACGCCCGGCCGCGGGATCATCCCGCCCGGCCCCCACACACATGTCGTGCGCAAGCTCATGGGCGACCTCGAGAACGACGCACCAGGTGGTCCAGACGAAAGGTATGACCCATGTGCCGTACCCCTGCACACCCCTCCAGCGCCCCGGAAGGAACGGCCGCGTTCGCCGACCTGTCCGTCCCGGAGAAGGAGCTGTCACCCGCCGACCTCAGCCGGCGCCGCTTCCTGCTGAACAGCGGCCTGCTCGGCATCGGCGCCCTCGGCGTGACCGCCCTGGGCGGGCTGGCCGCGCGTCCCGCCGCCGCCACCGGCGCCGGAGGCTCCCGCGCGCTCCACTGGATGGCCGGCGACCACCATGTCCACACGCAGTACAGCTACGACGGCATGTACACCATCGAGCAGCAGGCCGCGGGCGCTCTGCGGCACGGCCTGGACTGGCTGGTCATCACCGACCACGGGCACGCCGCTCATGAGAAGTTCGCGGTCGAGGCCACCTACGCCGACATCGTCGTCTCCCGGGCCAAGCACCCCGAGCTGCTGCTGTGGCAGGGGCTGGAATGGAACGTTCCCGGGGGCGAGCACGCCACGGTCTTCTTCGACGGCGCTCGCGACGAGATCCAGTTGCTGCGCGCGTTCGAGCGGCTCTTCGACTCGCGGATCAACGGCACCGGCGCGAGCAGCCCGGAGAACGAGGCCAAGGCGCTGGAGGCGCTCGCCTGGCTCGACACCGCGCTGCGCACCGGCGCGGCGAGCTCGGCGCTGTTCCTGATCAACCATGTGATGCGGCGCGGCAGGTACGCCCCGCGCGACCTGCGCGCCTACCGCGACAAGGCGCCGGACATCGCGGTCGGCATGGAGGGCGCGCCCGGCGCCCAGAACGAGCCCAGGGCCCGCGGCGACTTCAACAACACCGCCGACGCGAGCTCCTGGCCCGGCTGGAGGCCGGAGCACTATCCGACCTACGGCGGCTTCGACTCGATGACCGGGATCCTGGGCGGCATGTGGGACTCGCTGCTCGCCGAGGGCAAGGGCTGGTGGATCACCGCCAACTCCGACGGCCACTTCTACAACGGTGACACGACTGTCGAGCCCTCCCGGCCCGCCGACTGGTACGACCAGCACGGCAGATACCCCGACCCCGTCGACGGAGGCGTCCCGCAGCGGCACGCCGACTTCTGGCCCGGCCAGTTCAGCCGCACGGTCGTGGGGGCGACCTCGCGCAGCTACGGCGCGGTCATGGAGGCCATCAAGGCCGGGCGTTCCTGGGTGTCGATGGGCGGCCTCGTCGACGGGCTGCACGTCGACGCGCACGCCCCCGGCAACGCCCCGGCGACGCTCGGCGGGCGGCTGTCGGTGCGGCGCGGCGACACCGTCACCCTCACCGTCTCCGTCGACCTGGCCGGCCGGCCCAACGCCAACGAGGAGATCCCCCGGCTCGCCCGCCTGGACCTGATCCGCGGCGCGATCACCGGGCCGGCCGCCGACCCCGACGTCTTCACCGCCCCGGACGTACAGGTGGTCGAGTCGTTCACGCCGCGGGGCAGGGGCCGGGTCGCCGAGTTCCACTACAGGTTCCGCGACGTGCGCGAACCGTTCTACTTCCGGCTGCGCGGCACCGACGGCAGGCGCAGCGCTCCGGGCGGGATGGAGCCGGCGGCGGACACCGGTCGCAACGAGAGCCCCTGGAGCGACCTCTGGTGCTACACCAACCCCGTCTTCGTGGAACTGACGTGACCCCGGTGGGCCGAGACCTCGGCGGGTTCCCGGGCCGCCCTCACCAGTGCAGCAGGACGAGCTCGGCCGAGAAGCCCGGCCCGAGCGCGAGCAGCAGCCCCGGCTGACCGGGACGGCCGCGCGTGCGCTGGAGCACGTGCAGCACCGACACCGACGACAGGTTGCCGTGCTCCCGCATGGACTCCAGGGTCACCGCGAACACCGACGCGGGCAGTCCCAGCACGCCCGCGATCGTGTCGATGACCTTGGGACCGCCGGGATGGCAGATCCAGGTGCCGACCTGGTCGGGGGTCAGGCCGTAGTCGGCGAGGAACGTCCTGACGTCGCCGCCGACCACCTGCTCGACGAAGCCGATCAGCCCGGGGTCCAGCACGACGCGGAACCCGTGCCGGCCGATCTCCCACCCCATGAGGTGCCCGGTGCCGGGGTACAGCTTGCTGCGCGTGGCCACCACCTCGGGTCCCGGCCCGCGCCCGGTGGCCACGACCGCCGCCGCGCCGTCCCCGAACAGCGTGCCGGCCAGGGCGCCGGCGACGGAGGTGTCGTCGCGCTGGAGGGTGAGCGAGCACAGCTCGGCGCAGACGAGCAGCGCGACGTGGGCGGGCCAGCCGCGCAGGTAGTCGTTGAGCCGGGCCAGGCCCGCCGCGCCGGCCGCGCAGCCGAGCCCGAACACCGGCACGCGTCTGACGTCGTCGCGCAGTCCGGCGCGCTGGGCCAGCCGGGCGTCCAGCGACGGGGTCGCGAGGCCCGTGCTGGAGCAGAACATCAGGTGGTCCACTTTCTCCGGCGGCACGTCCGCCTTGGCGAGGGCGCCGAGGACGGCCCGCTCGGCGAGGTCGAGCGCGATCTCGGCGTACGCCTCGTTGGCGCGGGTGAAGGAGTCGAGCTTCCCGTAGTCCTCCAGCGCCAGCGCGAGGTTGCGGCCCCGGACGCCGGTTGCGGCGCGGAAGTGTTCCAGGAGATCCCGGTCGGCCTCGGTCAACCGGGAGAACGCCTCGATGATCTCCGCCTGCTCGTAGCGGTGATCAGGCAGAACGGTGTGTACCCCCGATATGTGCATGTCCTGTTTCTCCCGCTTTGAGAGGCGGGCTAACATGCGCCCATGGCGATCCCGATCTCGCTGACGCCTCCATTGCCGACGGTCGCGGTGCTCGCGTTCGACGGGATGGGGCCGTTCGAGCTCGGCTGCGTCGTGGAGATCTTCGGGTTGCCGCGGCCGGAGCTCGGAGTTCCCTGGTACGACCTGCGGGTCTGCGCCGAGACGACGCGCCCGCTGCGCGCGGTGGGCGGGTTCACGCTCCAGGCGGAGCACGGGCTCGACGTGCTGGCCGAGGCGGGCACGGTGATCGTGCCCGGCGTGCCCGACGTGCGCGGGCCGGAGTCCGCGGGGCTGCTCGCGGCGCTGCGGCGGGCCCACGAGCGCGGGGCGCGCGTGGTGTCGATCTGCTCGGGCGCGTTCGCTCTGGCGGCGGCCGGCCTGCTCGACGGGCGCGAGGCGACCACCCACTGGAAGTACACCGACCTGCTCCAGCGCCGCTTCCCCCAGGTGCGGGTCAACGCCTCGGTCCTGTACGTGGACGCCGGGGACGTGCTGACCAGCGCCGGCAGCGCGGCCGGGCTCGACCTGCTGCTCCATCTCGTCCGCGCCGACCACGGCCCCGGCATCGCCAACGCGGTGGCGCGCCGTCTCGTCATCGCGCCGCACCGGGAGGGCGGGCAGGCCCAGTTCATCGAGTCGCCCGTGCCGCCGGTCGAGGACGACGACGCGGTGGCCCGGGCGATGGAGTGGGCCCTGGCCGACCTGGCGCGGCCGATCACCGTGGCCGACCTGGCGCGGGTGGCCCACATGTCGGAGCGCTCGTTCCTGCGGCACTTCCGCCGGCGCACCGGCACGACCCCGCTCCGATGGGTGATCTCGCAGCGGGTGGCGGCCAGCCTGCCCATGCTGGAGGGCACGGCCGCGCCCGTGGAGGAGATCGGGGCCGCGGTGGGGTTCGACAGCCCGGTGACGTTCCGTCAGCACTTCGCGCGCACGATGCGGACGTCCCCGTCGGCCTACCGCCGCGCCTTCACCACCCGGGGCGCCTCCGCGGGCACCTCACCGGACTCGGGGAGACCGCGTCAGAGGCTGTAGTCGAAGGTGTAGGAGTGGGAGCCGTCAGGCGCGATGTGGATCTCCAGCTCGCCGCGGATGCCGCGCAGCTCGCCCGTGCCGGAGTCGGGGGCGACGGTGACGCGCAGCGACGTCTCACCCCGGTCGCTGGTCGCGACGTGCTGGACGACGAAACCGCCCTTGCGCCCGTCGAGGACGCCCTCGATTCGCTCGACCGCCACGTACGAGCGGGAGTCCTCGATCGCGGTCGTGGTGGCGAGCATGGTCACCACCGAGGTGGCGTCGAGGTCGCCGTGGAAGGTCTTGGTCAGCGTGATCCGGCCGAGCGAGACGCCGTCGCCCTCGGAGAAGGGCGGCTCGGGGGTCACGCTGTCGATCTCGAAGGTTCCGTGAGCGGTCATGGGTCCAGGATGCCGGTCTTACCTGTCAGCTCCTGTCAGGTACGACCGGCGGGCGGGCTCACTCCCCCGTGACGCGCCGCAGGAAGTCGTTGCCGAACGTGCCCGCCGGGTCGTAGGCGCGCACCAGCGCCGCGAACCGCTCGGACGGCTCCGGCCACCGGGTGAACAGCTTGCCCCAGTGCGGCCGGGGGTCGAAGGGCGCCAGCGTCTCCTCCACCAGCCGCAGGGCAGGGAGCACCGCGGCCGGGTCCTTGACCCAGGTGAAGTGGACGGCGACGCTGTCGCGGCCGTGGAACGGGCTCAGCCACAGGTCGTCGGCCGCGACCGTGCGCACCTCCGAGATCAGCAGCGCGGGCCGGATCGCGTCGCCCACGGCGTACAGCGCGGCCAGCGCCTCGGCCGCCCGCTCCCGCGGCATCGCGAACTCCGACTGCAGCTCGTCGCCCGCCCCGCTCGGCGGCGCGTCGGCGCGGAAGTGCGGCAGCCGCTCGTGCCACGGCCCCGGCACGCCGAGCTGCGCGGTGCAGCTCCCGGCCGGCATGCCCGGCACGGGGTGGCGGGGGCCGCCGGCCGCCCGGGTGCCGAGCCAGTCGCCGTCCGGCAGCTCGGTGAGCCGCTTGAGCCACACCCGGGTGGAGCTCCAGTCGGTGAACTGGCTGACGCTGTAGCCGCCGGCCATGACCTCGTCGAACGGGGCGTCGCGCGGCAGGTCCTCACGGACGTACTGGCGCAGCTCGAAGGCGGGCACCAGGTCGAGCGTGAGCGCCGTGACGACGCCGAGCGCCCCGAGCGCCACGACCGCGCCCGGGAAGTCCTCGTCGCCGCGCTCCAGCGTGACGAGCGAGCCGTCGGCCGTGACCAGCTCCAGCCCGCTGACCGCGGCCGCGAGGCTGCGGTTGCCGTCGCCGGAGCCGTGCGTGCCGGTCGCCACCGACCCCGCCACCGAGATGTGCGGCAGCGAGGCCATGGCGGCCAGGGCTAACCCGCGCGCGTGCAGGTCGGCCGCGAGGCGCGCGTAGGTCACGCCGCCGCCCACCCGCACCCGGGGAGCCCGCCCGTCCCCGCCCCTGCCGATCTCACCACTGTCGATCTCCACCAGGTACGGCATGCGATCGAGCGCGACCAGCTCGCCCGGCGAGTCGGCGACGTCGTTGAACGAGTGTCCGGTGCCGAGCGCCCGCACCCGGGCGCCGGAGGCGACCAGCCGCCGCAGCTCCTCCAGCGAGGACGGCCGCCGCACGCCCGACGCGCGGAAGGCCACGTTGCCGGCCCAGTTGGTCGCACCGGCGGCCACGACGCCCTCGGTCATCAGAAGCCCTGCGCCAGGCGGTAGTACGCCTGGTTCCAGCGCAGCTCCTTCGCGAACTGCCGGCTCGTCGTGCCGGCGTCGATGACGAGCAGCTCCACGCCCAGCATGTCGGCCAGGTCGGTCAGCTCCTCGGCGCCGACGGCCGTGGACAGCACGGTGTGGTGCGGGGCGCCCGCGGTCAGCCACGACTCGGTGCTGGTGCGGAAGTCGGGCCGGGGCTTCCAGACCGCGCGGGCCACCGGCAGCGCGGGCAGCGGCTCGGCCGAGGGCACGATGTCGATCTCGTTGGCGACGAGCCGGAACCGGTCGCCCATGTCGGCCAGGCCCACGACCACGCCCGGGCCGGGCGCCGCGTCGAACACCAGCCGGACCGGGTCCTCCCGGCCGCCGATGCCGAGCGGGTGGATCTCGCACGACGGGGTGCCGGCCGCGATCGACGGGCACACCTCCAGCATGTGCGCGCCCAGGATCACCTCCTGGCCGGGCGTCAGGTCGTAGGTGTAGTCCTCCATGAACGAGGTGCCGCCCTCGGGCGCCATGGCCTTGAGCGTGCGCAGCAGCACCGAGGTCTTCCAGTCGCCCTCGCCGCCGAAGCCGTAGCCGTCGGCCATGAGCCGCTGCACGGCCAGGCCGGGAAGCTGGCGCAGGCCGCCCAGGTCCTCGAAGTTCGTGGTGAACGCCTTGAAGCCGCCGCCCTCCAGGAACTGGCGCAGGCCGAGCTCGATGCGGGCCGCGTAGCGCAGCGACTCGCGCCGCTCGCCGAGCAGCGCGGGCGCCACCCGGTACAGCTCCTCGTACTCCTTGACCAGGGCGTTCACGTCGGCGTCGGAGGCGGCGTCCACGGCCTCGACCAGCTCGTTGACGCCGTAGGTGTTGACGGAGACGCCGAAGCGCAGCTGCGCCTCGACCTTGTCGCCCTCGGTGACGGCCACGTCGCGCATGTTGTCGCCGAAGCGGGCCAGTTTGAGGGTGCGCAGCTCGGCCAGGCCGGTCGCGGCCCGCGCCCACGCCGTGACGCGCTCGGCGACGCGCGGGTCGCTGACGTGCCCGGCGACGGTCTTGCGGGGGACGCCGAGACGGGTCTGGATGTGGCCGAACTCGCGGTCGCCGTGCGCGGCCTGGTTGAGGTTCATGAAGTCCATGTCGATGGAGCTCCACGGCAGCTCCACGTTGGCCTGCGTGTGCAGGTGGAGCAGCGGCTTGCGCAGCGCGTCGAGGCCGGCGATCCACATCTTGGCCGGCGAGAACGTGTGCATCCACGCGATCACTCCGGCGCACGTGTCGTCGGCGCTCGCCTCCAGCATCACGCGGCGGATCGAGGCGGCGTCGGTGAGCACGGGCTTCCACTCCACGGGCACCGGCAGGGCCTCGGCGATGCGCCGGGACTGCTCGGCGACCTGGCGCAGCGTGTCCTCGCCGTACAGTCCCTGGCTGCCGGTCAGAAACCAGATGGTCAACGCGGGCTCCTCTGTCCATAGACGTTCTGGTAGCGGTCGTACAGGCGGTCGACGTCGTCCCGCGCGATGGTCAGCGGTTCGCCGAGCTGGCGGGCGACGTGCACCGTGCGGGCGACGTCCTCGCACATGACGGCGGCCTTCACCGCGGCCCTGGGGTCCTTGCCGATGGTGAAGACGCCGTGGTTGCGCATGAGCACGGCGGGCGAGCGGTGGCCCTTGAGGGTCTCGACGATGCCCTGGCCGATGGAGTCGTCGCCGATCAGCGCGAACGGCCCGACCGGGATCTCGCCGCCGAACTCGTCGGCCATGGCGGTCAGCACGCAGGGGATGGCCTCGCCGCGGGCGGCCCACGCGCTGGCGTAGGTGGAGTGGGTGTGGACGACACCGCCCACCTCGGGCAGGTTGCGGTAGACGTAGGCGTGCGCGGCGGTGTCGCTGGACGGGGCGTGGTCGCCCTCCACGAGGTTGCCGTCGAGGTCGCACAGGACCATGTTCTCCGGCCCCAGCTCGTCGTAGCTCACGCCGGACGGCTTGATGACGAACAGGTCCTCGCCGGGGATCCGGCCGGAGACGTTCCCGGCGGTCCACGCGACGAGGTTGTTGCGTACGAGCTCGGCGTGCAGGTCGCTGACCGTTCTGCGCAGGCGCTGGATCATGCGCCGGCCTCGTTCCTGATCTTCCGCAGGGTGTGCAGCATGCGTCCGTCCCCGAAGTAGTCGTGCAGTGTGCGGTATTCGGCGTAGAGCCGGTCGTAGGCGTCGGCCCGGCCCTCGTCGGGCAGGTAGACGTTCTCGCGCCGCGTGCCCATGGCGGCGGCGGCCTGCTCGATGTCGGCGTAGGCGCCGGCGGCGACGGCCGCGTGGATGGCCGAGCCGAGCGCCGGGCCCTGGTCCGAGCCGATCACCGAGATCGGGCGGCGCAGCACGTCGGCGTAGACCTGCATGAGGAAGCGGTTCTTCAGCAGGCCGCCGGCCGCCACGAACTCCTCGACCGGCACGCCGGACGCCTCGAACGTCTCGACGATGACGCGGGCGCCGAACGCGGTGGCCTCGATGAGCGCCCGGTAGACGTCCTCGGGCCGGGTGCTGAGCGTCTGGCCGACGATCACGCCGGACAGGTTGTGGTCCACCAGCACCGAGCGGTTGCCGTTGTGCCAGTCGAGCGCGACCAGGCCGTGCCGGCCGACCTCCTGGGCGGCGGCCAGCTCGGTCAGGTACTCGTGGACGCTCTGGCCGCGCTCCTCGGCGGCGCGCGCGTAGGAGGCGGGCACGGAGGTGTCGATGAACCAGGCGAAGATGTCGCCGACGCCCGACTGGCCGGCCTCATAGCCCCAGAGGCCCGGCACGATGCCGTCCTGGACGACGCCGCACATGCCGGGCACCTCGGCGAGCTGGTCGGAGGGCATGACGTGGCAGGTGGAGGTGCCCATGATGGCGACCATCTGGCCGGGCCGGACGGCGTCGGCCGCGGCGGAGGTGACGTGCGCGTCCACGTTGCCGACGCAGACGGCGATGCCCTCGGGCAGCTTGGTCCAGGCGGCGGCCTCGGCGGTCAGCCGGCCGGCCAGCCCGCCGAGGGGCGAGAGGTCGTGGCCGAGCTTGGCGGTGAAGCCGGCGAAGCCGGGGTTGAGCGCGGCCAGGAACTCCTCGGACGGGTAGGCGCCGTCCTGGTGGATGCCCTTGTACCCGGCGGTGCAGACGTTGCGGGTCTCGACGCCGGTGAGCTGCCAGACGATCCAGTCGGCGGCCTCGATCCAGCGCTCGGCCCGCGCGTACACCTCGGGGTCCTCCTCCAGGACCTGCAGGCCCTTGGCGAACTCCCACTCGGAGGAGATCCTGCCGCCGTAGCGGGGCAGCCAGCTCTCGCCGCGCTCGGCGGCCAGGGCGTTGACGCGGTCGGCGTGGGACTGGGCGGCGTGGTGCTTCCACAGCTTGGGCCAGGCGTGGGGGCGCTCGGGGGTGTCGTGGCAGAGCGGCGTGCCGTCGGCGGTGGTCGGCAGCACGGTGCAGGCCGTGAAGTCGGTGCCGATGCCGATGACCTGGGCGGGGTCCACGCCGGCGGCGGCGACGGCCTCGGGGACCGCGGTCCTCAGCACCTCCAGCCAGTCGTGCGGCGACTGCAGGGCCCAGTCGGGCCCGAGGCGCACGTCGCCGCCCGGCAGGCGGTCCTCGATGACGCGATGGGCGTACTCGTGGACGGCCGTGCCGAGCTCGGCGCCGTCAGCGACG
Source organism: Nonomuraea roseoviolacea subsp. carminata (assembly GCF_024172185.1). GTDB lineage: Bacteria > Actinomycetota > Actinomycetes > Streptosporangiales > Streptosporangiaceae > Nonomuraea > Nonomuraea roseoviolacea. Next base: position 6,120,224 of record NZ_JAMZEC010000001.1, on the reverse strand, counting down.
CGCACCACGACGGCGCGTCCCGACAGCGTGCCGAAGTCGACGCCGATCACGCAGCTGTCACTGTTAACGCTCACACACACTCCCCTGGTCGGGTACGGCACACGCCGCACGAACGGTCAGATACGGCGCCGCGCCGAGAATAGACGTTGCAACAGGATGAACACGAACAGCAGCAACCCGATGAAGATCTTCGTCCACCAGGAGCTCAGCGTCCCCTCGAAACTCAGCACGGTCTGGATGAGGCCCAGCACCAGCACCCCGAGCACGGTGCCGAGCAGGAAACCGGAGCCCCCGGTCAGCAGGGTGCCGCCGATGACGACGGCCGCGATGGCGTCCAGCTCCATGCCGACGGCGTGCAGTCCGTATCCCGACAGCATGTAGAACGACAGCAGCACCCCGCCGAGCGCCGAGCAGAAGCCGCTGATCGTGTAGACCGCCACCTTGGTCCGTCCCACCGGCAGGCCCATGAGCAGGGCCGACTGCTCGCTGCCGCCGGTCGCGTAGACGGTGCGGCCGAGGCGGGTGTAGTGCAGCACGTACGCCGCCACCAGCACGACCACGACGGCGATCACCACGCTCGGCGAGATCCACAGGTCGGCGAACAGGTCGATCCTGGTCTGCGCGAACGCGGTGAACGTCGGGTCCTCGATGGGGATCGAGTCGGTGCCGATCGTGTAGCACAGGCCCCGGGCCAGGAACATGCCGGCCAGCGTGACGATGAACGGCTGGATGTCGAAGGCGTGCACGATGTAACCCATCACCAGCCCGAGCGCCGACCCGATGAGCAGCACCAGCGGCACCACCAGGTACGGCGGCCAGCCCGGCCCCGCCATGAGGCTGGCCGAGATCATCGTGGACAGCGCGACGACCGAGCCCACCGACAGGTCGATGCCGCCGGTCAGGATCACGAACGTCATGCCGACCGCGACCACCAGCAGGAAGGCGTTGTCGATGAAGACGTTGAGGACCACCTGCCCGGTGGCGAACCCCTCGTAGCGGATGCCGCCCGCGACGAACATCGCCACGAACAGCCCGGCGGTCACGAGCACCGGCACGTACTTGGCCGGCACGGACCGGCCGCGCGCGCCGAGCCGGTCGAGGATGGCCGTCGTCATGCCGTCACCCGCACCTTCTCCTCGGCCGCCGGCCGGGACGAGGCACGCGGCCCGGCCCGGCGGAACACCTTGTCACGGAACTTCGGCGACTGGACGAGGCAGACCGCCGCCACCACGAGCGCCTTGACCAGCAGCGTGGTCTCCGGCGGCACGCCCACCGAGTAGATCGTCGTCGTCAGCGTCTGGATGATGAGCGCCCCGAGCACGGTGCCGCCGAGCGAGAACCGGCCGCCCGCCAGCGAGGTGCCGCCGATGACGACCGCGAGGATGGCGTCCAGCTCGATCCACAGGCCGGCGTTGTTGCCGTCGGCGCTGGACACGTTCGAGGCGATCATGAGCCCGGCGACGCCCGCGCAGAGCGCGGCGAAGGCGTACACCGTGATGACGATCCCGCGCGAACGGATGCCCGCGAGCCGGCTGGCCTCGGCGTTGCCGCCGACCGACTCGATGAGCACGCCGAGCGCGAGCCGCCGGGTGAGGAACGCGGTGACGCCCAGCACGACGAGCACGAGCAGGATGCCGAACGGCACGGTCAGCAGGTAGCCACCGCCGATGACCTTGAACGACGGGCTGTTGACCGTGATGATCTGCCCGTCGGTGATGAGCTGGGCCAGCCCGCGCCCGGCGACCATGAGGATGAGCGTGGCGATGATCGGCTGGATGCCGACGCCGGCGACGAGGAACCCGTTCCACAGGCCGAGCAGCACGCACAGCCCGAGCGCCAGCACGACGGCGGACAGGACGCCGCCGTCCTCGCTGATCCGCAGGCACGCCAGCGCGCCGGAGATCGCCACCACCGAGCCGACCGACAGGTCGATGCCCCCGGTGGCGATGACCAGGGTCATGCCGAGCGAGACGAGGATGAGCGGGGCGCCGAAGCGCAGGATGTCGATGAGGCTGCCGTACAGGTGCCCCTCCTTCATCTCGACGGAGAAGAAGGACGGGGTGAAGAAGAGGTTGACGGCCAGCAGCGCGGCCAGCACGAGCAATGGCCAGAGGAGTCGCCTCATGCCCGGCCCCCGCTCGCGATGGTCTCCATGAGCGTGTCCGTGGTGAGGGTGTCGTCGTTGGGCAGGTCGGCCACCAGCCGGCGGTCGCGCAGCACGCCGACCCGGTGGCTGAGCCGCAGCACCTCCTCCAGCTCGGCGGAGATGAACAGCACGGCCATCCCGCCGTCGGACAGCTCGGCGACGAGCCGCTGGATCTCGGCCTTGGCCCCGACGTCGATGCCGCGCGTCGGCTCGTCGAGGATGAGCAGCCGCGGCTCCAGGATGAGCCAGCGGGCGAGCAGCACCTTCTGCTGGTTGCCGCCGCTGAGGTCGCGCACGAGGTGGTCGGGGTTGGCCGGGCTGATCTTGAGTGCCTTGACGTACCGGCCGACCAGTTCGTCCTGCTGGTCGCGCGGCACGGGCCGGGTCCAGCCGCGGGTGGCCTGGAGGGCGAGGACGATGTTCTCGCGGACGGTGAGGTCGGGGATCAGCCCGTCGCGCTTGCGGTTCTCGGAGCAGAACGCGATGCGCCGCGCCATCGCCGCCCGCGGGGTGCGCAGCGCCGCGGGCGCGCCGCCGACCGCCACCTCGCCGCTCGTCGCGTGGTCGGCGCCGAACAGCAGCCGGGCGATCTCGGTGCGGCCGGAGCCGAGCAGCCCGGCCAGGCCCACGACCTCGCCCTCGTGGATGGTGAGCGAGAACGGCTCGACGGCCCCGGTCCGGCCCAGCTCGCGGGCCTCGACCAGGGGGCGGTCGAAGGTCCTGGCCTCGCCGTGCAGGCGCTCCAGCTCGGCCAGCTCCTGGCCGATCATCTTGGCGACCAGCGCGACCTGGCTCAGCTCGCGGGTGAGGTACTCGCCGACGAGCCGGCCGTTGCGCAGGATCGTCATCCGGTCGGAGATCTCGTAGATCTGGTCGAGGAAGTGGGAGACGAAGAGGATGGCGATGCCCTCCTCCTTCAGCCGCCGCATCACGCGGAAGAGCTGGCGCACCTCGCCCGCGTCGAGGCTGGAGGTGGGCTCGTCGAGGATGAGCACCCGGGCCTCGACGTCGATGGCGCGCGCGATGGCCACCATCTGCTGCAGGGCCAGGGAGTACGACGACAGCGGCGCGGAGACGTCGACGTCGAGCTCCAGCCGCTCCAGCAGCTCGGCGGCGCGGGCCCGCATCCGCTTCCAGTCGATGCGGCCGCGGCGGCGCGGCTCGCGGCCGATGAAGATGTTCTCCGCCACCGACAGGTTGGCGCAGAGGTTGACCTCCTGGTAGACGGTGCTGATGCCGGCCTGCTGGGCCTCCAGCGGCCCGGCGAAGGACACGGTCCGGCCGGCCAGCTCGATCGTGCCCGAGTCGGCGGGGTGGACCCCGGTCAGCACCTTGATCAGCGTGGACTTGCCCGCGCCGTTCTCGCCCATGAGCGCGTGGACCTCGCCCGGCAGCAGCCGCAGGTCCACGCCGTCCAGTGCCCTGACTCCAGGGAACTGCTTGCCGATCCCGCTCATCCGCAGGACCGGAGCGGGTACGTCCAAGGCGGCGCCCCCTCCTGTTCGCGTGATCTGCGTGATCGGGCCGGCCGGGGCGGCCGGCCCGATCACCGGGTCAGTACTTGCGGCTGGGCAGCGCGGTCTTGGCCTGCTCCTGGGTGAACGTGGTCTCCTCGGTCACCACGCGGGCCGGGACGCTCTCGTTCTTGACGACCTTCTTGGCGAGGTCCATGAGCTGCGGGCCGAGCAACGGGGAGCACTCGACGATGTAGTTGATCTTCCCGTCGGCCAGGGCCTGCATGCCGTCGTGCACGGCGTCCACGGTGATGATCTTGATGTCCTTGCCGGGGACCTTGCCGGCGCCCTCGATGGCCTCGATGGCGCCGAGGCCCATGTCGTCGTTGTGCGCGTACAGGACGTCGATGTCGGGGTTGGCCTTGAGGAACGCCTCCATGACCTCCTTGCCCTTGGCGCGGGTGAAGTCGCCGGTCTGCGAGGCGACGATCCTGAACTTGGGATCGGCCCCGACGACCTCCTGGAAGCCGGCCTTGCGGTCGTTGGCCGGGGCGGAGCCGGTCGTGCCCTGCAGCTCGACGATGTTGACCGGGTCCTTGGCGTCCTTGTACTGCTCGACCAGCCACTTGCCGGCCTTGCGGCCCTCCTCGACGAAGTCGGAGCCGAGGAAGGTCTTGTAGAGGCTGGTGTCCTTGGAGTCGACGGCCCGGTCGGTGAGGATGACCGGGATCTTGGCGTTCTTCGCCTCCTTGAGCACGGTGTCCCAGCCCGACTCGACCACCGGCGAGAAGGCGATGACGTCCACCTTCTGCTGGATGTAGGAGCGGATCGCCTTGATCTGGTTCTCCTGCTTCTGCTGGGCGTCGGAGAACTTCAGCGTGATCCCGGCGGCCTTGGCCGACTCCTGGACCGACTTGGTGTTCGCCGTGCGCCAGCCGCTCTCGGCGCCGACCTGGGAGAAGCCCATGGTGATCGAGCCGTCGCCGCCGCCCGAGCCGCTGCCGCCCCCGCCGCCGCCACAGCCGGTCAGCGTCGCGGCGGCCAGGCCGGCGACGACGAGCATCGAGATCCTCTTCAACACGTGGAGTCCTTCTTTCCTTATGTGAGCGCTAACATCAGCGACCTGACGCGAGCGCCGCGCTTCCGTGTTCCCCGATGTCCCCGATATCGCCGATGGGTGTTCAGACCCGCGCCGTGCTGGCCCGGGCCACGAAGGAGGGCGGGACGACGAGGCGCTCGCACGCACGCTGCTCCTCGCCCTCGATCTGCTGGAGCAGCACCTCTATGCTGTTCCTGCCGACCGCGTCGAAGTCCTGCCTGATGGTGGTGAGGGGAGGTGAGAAGAACTCCGACTCGGGGATGTCGTCGAAACCGACGACGCTCACCTGGTCGGGCACCTTCACCCCCTGCTCCGAGAACGCCCTGAGCACACCCAGGGCCATCTGGTCGTTGGCCACGAAGACCGCGCTGACGCCCGCCATGGACGCCAGGCTGCGGCCCGCCTCGTAGCCCGAGCGCGGGCTCCAGTCGCCGGCCAGCGGCTCCGGCGCCGCGCGCCCGGCCTGGGCGAGCGCCGCCCGCCACCCGGCCACGCGGCCCTCGGCCTCCAGCCAGTCGGACGGGCCCCGCACGTGCCAGACGGTCTCGTGGCCCAGCGAGAGCAGGTGCTCGGTGGCGAGCCGGCCCCCCTCGACCTGGTCCACGCAGACCACCGACACGTCGCCCGCCTCGCCGCCCTCGACCGCCACGATGGGCACGCCGGGCGCCAGGTCGGCCAGGGTCTGGGCGGCCGAGCGCTGCGGCGCGACGACCACGATGCCGTCGACGCCCTGGTCGGCCAGGTAGTCGAGGGCGTCGCGGACGCCGGTCCGGTCGATGGACTTGAGGCTGACGATGCTGACGAAGTAGCCCGCCGCGCGGGCCGCCTGCTCGATGCCGTACACCGTGCTGGCGGGGCCGTAGAGGGTGGTGTCGAAGCTGACCACGCCCAGGGTCCGGGAGTGCTTGGTCACCAGGGCGCGGGCGACGAGGTTGCGGCGGTAGCCGAGTTTGTCGATCGCCTCCAGCACCCGGGTGCGGGTCTCGCTGCGCACGTTAGGGTGTTCGTTGAGCACGCGGGAGACCGTCTGGTGCGACACTCCCGCCTCACGGGCGACGTCCGCCATGACCGGCATCCGCCGGGCTTGCGACGATCCCACGAGGTGCTCCTTCCCGGCCCTCTCACGCTGGGCCTGGGAAGACTGTGAACGTTAACAATGGGTCCCGTCAAGAGCTCCCGGGATTACGGAAACGTCACGCGCGCGCTCGTGATCGCCCCCGCGGGGCGCTCTCCCCCACGGCCACGGGGATTCTCACGCGGCGGCGGTCGAGTCACGGATCACCAGATGACAGGGCATGCGGTGCACCCCGGGGGTGGCCCGGCCGTCGATGGCGGCGAACAGGTGCTGGGCGGCGGTGCGGCCGAGCAGCTCCAGGTTCATGTCCACGGTCGTGAGCGCGGGGCGCGTCTCGGTGGACAGCACCTCCCAGTTGTCGTAGCCGATCACCGCGAGGTCGCCGGGCACGGAGCGGCCCCGCTCGCGGGCGGCCTCCACGAAGCCGGCCGCCACCTGGTCGCTTCCGCAGAACACCGCGTCCACGCCGGGCTCGGCCATGAGCAGCATCTCGGCGGCGTGCCGTCCCCAGCGCTGCGACCACGAGCCCCACAGCGTCTCGCCGGCCTGCTCGCAGCCGGCCGCCTCCAGCGCGATCCGCAGCCCCTCGGCGCGGTCGCGGGCCGCCTTGTAGTGCCGGGGGCCGGTGACGTGCGCGATCCGGCGCCGGCCGAGGGCGAGCAGGTGCTCCACGGCCATCGCCGCGCCGCCCACGTCGTCGGGCACGAAGGAGACGTCCTCGGGGTCGTCGGAGGGCCCGTAGGCGTACACGACGGGGACCGGGACGTCCTTGCTGACCGAGGGCCGCGGGTCGGTGCTCTCGCCGACCACGATGATCCCGTCCACCCGGCGCGACAGCAGCGCGCGCAGATGGTGCTGCTCGCGGATGGCGTCGCCGCGCGCGTCGCACAGCATCACCGCCATCTCCCCCGCGCCGAACGCGTCCTCCGCCCCCAGCAGTACCGGGATCCCGAACCGGCCCACGCTGTCGGAGGTGAGCAGGCCCACCGTGCGGGTCCGCCCCGACAGCAGCCCCCGCGCGAGGGCGTTCGGCTGGAACGACAGCTCCGCGGCGGCGGCCAGCACCCGCTCGCGGGTCGAAGCCCGCACGTCCTGCCGCCCGTTGAGCGCCTTGGAGGCCGTGGCGATCGACACCCCCGCCAGGGAGGCCACGTCGTTGATGGTCACGCGCCTACCCGCCATATTTCGAAACCCTTTTCAGTCACCTGACAACTGCCACGCACCTTAACACCCATTGACAGGCCACGATGTTTCTTCTACGTTTCCGAAAACCTTTTAGTTCTCGGGGGTCCCAAAGGAGACAACCATGAGACGACGACTGGCCGGGATCGCCATCCTCGGGCTGTTAGCGCTCACATCGGCGGCTTGCGGGAGCGGCGGCGGTGAAGCCGGGTCGTCGGCCGAGCCCGCCGCGGGCCCGGCCACCATCACCATGTGGACGCGCGCCGCCACCCAGGCGCAGAGCGAGCGGCTGGTGAAGGCCTACAACAGCAGCCACAAGAACCAGGTCAAACTGACCGTCATCCCGACGGACAACTACCAGCCCCGTATCGCGGCCGCCGCCGGGGCCAAGCAGCTTCCCGACGTGTTCGCCGCCGACGTCATCTTCGTCCCCAACTACACCGCGCAGGGCCTGTTCCTCGACATCACCGACCGGATCAACGCCCTGCCGTTCAAGGACAAGCTCGCGCCCTCGCACATGAAGCTGGGCACCATGGACGGCCGGCAGTACACGCTGCCGCACACCCTCGACCTGTCGGTCTGGTTCTGGAACAAGGACCTGTACCAGAAGGCCGGCCTCGACCCGGAGAAGGGCCCCAAGACGCTCAAGGAGTTCGCCCAGCAGGCGACCACCATCCAGGACAAGCTCGGCAAGGACGGCAAGGACGGCAGGGTCCATGGCACGTTCTTCGGCGGCAACTGCGGCGGCTGCTACGTCTTCACCTTCTGGCCCTCGGTCTGGGCGGCCGGCGGCCAGGTCATGAACCCCGAGGGCACCACCTCCCTGAACGACCGGGCGCCGATGACCGACGTGTTCAAGATCTGGCGCGAGCTGTACGACAAGAAGGTCACCGGCCCGACGGCCAAGGAGGAACAGGGCCCGACCTGGACCGGCTTCTTCCCCAAGGGCGAGATCGGCGTCATGCCGATGCCCTCGACCACGCTCGGCCTCATGCCGAAGGACATGAAGATCGGCGTCACCCCGATCGCCGGGCCCGACGGCGGCGAGTCCACCTTCGTCGGCGGCGACTCGATCGGCATCTCCTCCACCACGAAGAACGCCGACGCGGCCTGGGACTTCCTGTCCTGGACCATGTCGGAGGACGCGCAGGTCGAGGTCATGGCCAAGAACAAGGACGTGCTCGCCCGCACCGACCTGGCCGGTAACAAGTACTCCGCCGAGGACCCGCGCGTCGTGCTGATCAACTCGCTGGTCGCCAAGGGCCAGACCCCGTTCGCGCCGCGCTTCGGCCAGACCTTCAACGACCCGCAGGGGCCGTGGCTGCGCCTGGCCCGGGAGGCGATCTTCGGTGACGCCTCGAAGCTCCCCCAGCTCAACGCCGAGATCACGAAGTCGCTGCAGCAATGACGTTGACGCTCACGCGCGCCGGACGGCGGGCGGCGCACGGCGCGCCGCCCGCCCGATGGCGGGGCAAGAAGGTCCAGGGCTGGCTGTACGCGGCGCCCACCGCGGTCATCGTCGGGGTGCTGTTCGTCGTGCCCCTCGTGCTCGTGGTTTGGATGTCGCTCAACCGCTGGCCGCTGCTCGGCCCGGCCCGCTTCAACGCCCCGGACAACTACGCCAGGATCGCCGACAACCCGCTGTTCCTCGACGCGGTGCTCTTCACGCTGAAGTACACGGCGATCACCACGGTGCTGCTGTCGTCGGTCGCGCTCGGCCTCGCCCTGCTCGTGCAGGAGCGCCGGCCCGGTGTCGGCTTCTTCCGCACCGCGTTCTTCCTGCCGGGCGCGGTCGGCTTCGCCGCCGCCGCGCTGCTGTTCTACGGCATGCTCAACAACGACTTCGGCCCCATCGACCCGATGCTGCGGGCGCTGGGCATCACCCACGAGCCGGTGAAGTGGATCGGCACGCCGAACATGGCGCTGTTCTCCACGATCGCGCTGGTGCTGTGGCGCTTCGCCGGGTTCAACATGCTCATCCTGCTGACCGGGCTGCAGGCGATCCCGGTCGAGGTCTACGAGGCGGCGCGCAGCGACGGCGCCGGCCGCTGGCAGATCTTCACCAGGATCACGCTGCCGCTGCTGCGGCCCACGCTCGCCCTGATGCTGATCCTCAGCGTCACCGGCTCCCTGCTGGCCTTCGACCAGTTCTTCATCTTCACCAACGGCGGCCCCGACAACAGCACCGTCTCCATGGTCATGGTCGCCTACCGTGACGCGTTCTTCCGCTTCGACCTCGGCGGCGCCGCGGCCCTGTCGGTCGTGCTGCTGGTGGGCCTGGTCGGCCTCAACACCCTGATGATGCGGAGGCTGCGGTGACCCGCCATCTCACCCTGTCGGCGCTGGCCGTGCTGTTCCTGTTCCCGCTGGTGTGGAGCGGCTGGGCGTCGCTGGAGGACCCGTCCGACTACCTGGAGATGGCCAGGTTCGGCGAGGGGCTCGGCACGTACGCCACCAACAGCGTGCTCGTGTCGGCCATGACCGTCGCCGGCACGCTCGTGGTCTCGGCGCTCGGCGGCTACGCCTTCGCCCGCTTCGACTTCCCCGGCAAGAACCTGCTGTTCCTGGCCACGCTGGCGATCCTCATGGTGCCGTACGCGACGATCCTCATCCCGCTGTACGTGCTGCTCGGCTTCATCGGCCTGCAGAACTCGCTGGTGGGCCTGTCACTGGTGTTCGTCATGTTCCAGCTCCCGTTCGCGCTGTTCATGATGCGCAACGCGTTCGAGGCGATCCCCCGCGAGCTGGAGGAGGCGGCGCTGGTCGACGGGTGCGGCACCTTCCGCGCGTTCTCCCGCATCCTGCTGCACGCGGTGCGGCCCGCGCTCGTCACGGTCGGCCTGTTCGCCTTCCTCGCCTCCTGGAACGACTTCTTCGCCCCGCTCATCCTGCTCAACGACGGCTCGTCGTTCACGCTGCCGGTGGCCGTGGTCAGCATGACCCAGCGCACGTTCGGCGCGATCGACTACGGGATGCTCCAGGCCGGCGTCATGGTCATGGCCGTCCCGTGCCTCGTCCTCTTCATCGTCCTGCAGCGCCACTACGTGCGCGGATTCATGTCGGGAGCTCTGCGTGGCTAATCCTGTCCTGCCCTCCTCGGGCGTGCTGTCCCCGTTGGGCCTCGACTCCGTGCGGCTGACCGCCGGGTTCTGGGGCGACCGCGCGGCCCTCAACCGGGACGTCACCATGGTGCACTGCCAGGAGTGGATGGAACGCGAAGGCTGGATCGGCAACTTCCGCGGGCAGCGCCCGCGGAGGGGCCGGGAGTTCAGCGACTCGGAGATCTACAAGCTGCTGGAGGGCATGGCCTGGGCGGACCACCCGGCGCTGCCGGAGCTGGCCGAGACCGTGGGCAGGGCGCAGGAGGGCGACGGCTACCTCAACACGCGCTGGAGCGGCAACCGCTACACCGACTTCGAGTGGGGCCACGAGCTGTACTGCTACGGCCACCTCATCCAGGCGGGCGTGGCCCGGCTGCGCACGCACGGCGAGGACCGGCTGACCGAGATCGCGGTGCGCGCCGCCGACCACGTGTGCCGGCGCTTCATGGACACCGCCGAGACCTGCGGCCACCCGGTGGTCGAGATGGCGCTGGTCGAGCTGTACCGGGCCACCGGGGCCGAGCGCTACCTGGAGATGGCCCGCCGCTTCGTCGAGCGCCGCGGCCGCCCGGCGCTCGGCGACATCCCCTTCGGCCGCGCCTACTTCCAGGACGACCTCCCGGTACGGCAGGCGCAGGTCTTCCGCGGCCACGTCGTGCGCGCCCTCTACCTGGCCTCCGGCGTGGTGGACGTGGCCGTCGAGACCGGCGACGAGGAGCTGCTCAAGGCCGTCGAGGCGCAGTGGGAGCGGACCCTGGCCCGGCGCACCCACCTGACCGGCGGCATGGGCTCCCGGCACGCCGACGAGTCGTACGGCGAGGACTTCGAGCTGCCGCCGGACCGCGCCTACAACGAGACCTGCGCGAGCATCGCCTCGATCATGCTGGCGCACCGGCTGCTGCTGGCCACCGGCGACGTCAGGTACGCCGACGTGGCAGAGCGGACGATGTACAACATGCTCGCCACGGGGGCGGCGCTGGACGGCCGCTCGTTCTTCTACTGCAACCCGCTGCACGTGCGGGTGGCCGCCGAGCCGCCGCAGGGCGTCAACCACGCGGCCGAGGGCGGCCTGCGCTCGCAGTGGTTCGACGTGTCGTGCTGCCCGAACAACATCGCCCGCACCCTCGCCTCCCTGGGCGCGTACGTGGCCGCCGCCGACTCCGGCGGGGTGCGGATCCACCACCACACGCCCGCCGAGATCCGGCACGGCGAGCTGGCGCTGCGGGTGGAGACCGGCTACCCGTGGTCGGGCGGCGTGACCGTGCGGGTCCTGGAGGACGGCGCGGGGGCCGTGTCGCTGCGGGTGCCCTTCTGGGCGGGCGGCGCCACGCTGACGGCCGGCTCCGGCCCGGCCCGTCCGGTCGCGCCCGGCTACGCCGTCGCGGAGGGGCCGTGGCGGGCCGGGGACGAGATCCGGCTGGAGCTGCCCATGGAGCCGCGCTGGACGTACCCGGACCGGCGCGTCGACGCCCTGCGCGGGTGCGCGGCGGTGGAGCGGGGGCCGCTCGTGTACTGCGCGGAGTCGGTGGGCGACGAGCCGCCGCTGGCGCACCTGACCGTCCGCGCGCCGGCCCCGCCCGTGGAGGTGGCGCCTTCCGAGGACGGCGTCGACTCGGGTGGCCCGGCCGGCGGCGGGGCGGTCGAGCTGGAGGTCGCCGCGGTGCTCGCGGAGCCCCGGGGCGACGGCTGGCCGTACGGGCCGGAACCGGACAAGGTGAGCGGCGGCGCGGACACCGCGCTGCGGCTCGTCCCCTACCACCGGTGGGGCAACCGCGGCCCCGCCACCATGCGCGTCTGGCTTCCCGTCGCCGAGTGACCCCCCTCTCGCCGAGCGACCTCACCCGCCTCGGCGAGTGACCCACCCCCCGCTGGAGGAGACCCCTTGCGTAGAACCCTGCCCTGTCTGGTCGCCCTGACCCTGGCGGGCGGCCTGCTCGCCGGCACCCCGCCGGCCGCCTCCGCGCAGGCGGCGCGAACGGCCTGGACGGCGGCCCCGGACGCGCTGGGCATGCCGGCCTTCACCGGAGCCGACCCGGTGCCCGACGAGCCCGCCGGCCACGACCCGCGCAGGATGATGGAGGCGATCTACAAGAAGGAGAAGGGCGGCGACTCCTACTGGATCGACCGCATGCTGGCCCGGCCGGGCGACGACCCGGCGGGCACCTGGCTGATGTCGCGCGGCCGGGCGCTGTTCATGAAGGAGCACGACCCGAAGAAGATCGGTTTCGGCGGGTACGTCGCGTACTGGGAGAGCGTCGACAACCGCGACGCCTACACGATCTCGTTCGGGACCGACCTGACCGAGGACGTCTCCAAGCGGCTGCAGATGCCCAGCCACTGGAGCGGCCGCTACACCGGGGACGGGCTCGCGGTCGGCGTGAAGAAGTTCATCACGCACGAGAACGTGGCCGTGACGACACTGGAGATCACCAACACCGGATCGGCGGCCAGGGACGTCCCCATCACGGTGACCTCACCGTACGCCAGGACCGCGGACGGCGAGCAGGAGCTGACCGGCGCCGTGTTCGCCAGGAACCGGCTGACCACGATCTTCCCCCGGCTCAGCGGTGACGGGCTGAAGGCGTCGGAGGGCACGCTGAAGGGCTCGGTCACGCTCGCGCCCGGCGGCACGGTGCGCGCGAAGGTGCAGATGGGCTTCGTCACCGACGAGCTGCCCGCCTCCCGCTCGGAGTACGACGGCTACAAGGGCCGCTCGCCGGAGCAGGCGCTGCGGCGCCAGCTCCAGGACTACAACGCCTGGTGGGCGCGGAACATCCCCTACATCGACGTGCCGGACGAGAACATCAAGAAGTTCGTGTACTACCGCTGGTGGCTCATGCGCTTCAACTTCCTCGACGCCGACATCCCCGGGAACGACTACCAGTTCCCGACGTCGGTGGAGGGCGCGCTGGGCTACAACAACGCGATCGTGCTGACCGTCCCGATGTTCGTGCAGGACCTGAAGTACCTGCGGGACCCGATCTACTCGTACGGGCCGTGGGTGTCAGCCGGCGAGGTGTCGCGCAACTCCAAGTACACCGACAACCCGGGCGACCCGGAGAACTGGTCGAACAGCTACACCCAGTACATCTCGGCGGCGGCGCTGGAGAGCTACCAGATCCACGGCGGCCAGCCGGCGATCCTGCGCAACCTCGCCCGCTACGCCGAGAAGGACGTCCACGGGCAGCTCGCCGCGTACGACTCCAACGGCAACGGGGTCATCGAGTACGACCGGGAGTACATGACCGGCAACGACGCCGACGCGGTGTCGTTCCACTACTACGGGCGGGCCAACGAGCGGCTGGAGGGCGCCTACGTCTACGCCAACGCGATGGCGGCGGCGCAGGCGTACGAGCTGACCGGCGACACCGCCAAGGCCGCCGAGATGCGCGGCGTGGCGGACAAGGTGAAGAACGGCGTCCTCACCCTGCTGTGGGACGAGCAGGACAAGCTGTTCAAGCACCGCGACCTGCAGACGGGCAAGCTGATCCCGTGGAAGGAGTCGAACAACTACATCCCGTACGCGACCGGCCTGGTGCCCACCGACGACCCGAAATATCGGGAGGCGCTCCGCTTATGGGCGGATCCTGCGGAATATCCGATCTTCCCGGCCTATACCGCTGACCAGAAGGACAAGGCGGAGGCCGCCGCGGCCGGCAACCCCGGCTCCAACAACTTCTCGCAGATCAACTCGACCCGGAACTTCGCGCTGTTCGGCAAGGCGCTGCGCGAGTACCCGTCGCCGTACATCACGGCCGGGCAGTACAAGCAGCTCCTGTACTGGAACGCCTGGTCGCAGTACGTCGGCGGCGACACCCGCTACCCCGACGCCAACGAGTTCTGGGCCGACTGGAACGCCGGCACCAAGACCATCGGCTACCGCTCCTGGATCCACCACACGATCCTCGGCAGCAGCAACTGGACCGTCATCGAGGACGTGATGGGCCTGCGCCCGCGCTCCGACGGCAAGGTGGAGCTGTGGCCGGTGGACATCGGCTGGGACCACTTCACCGTCAACGGCGTCGACTACCGCGGCAAGGACCTGACCATCGTCTGGGACAAGCCGGGCGACGGCACCCGGCACTACGCCGGGGTGCCCGAGGGCTACTCGATCCTGGTCGACGGCAAGCGCAAGGTCACCCTGTCCGGGCTCGCGCACGCCACCTGGGACCCGGCCACCGGCAAGGTCGAGGGCGGCACCGGGAACAGCACCGTCGTGCACGCGGAGAAGGCGCCGGCGATGAAGGCCCCCGTCCAGGTGGAGCTGTCGGGCGAGCGCGTCGAGGACCTGTTCCAGAAGGCCGGCGTGGACCTGCGCTCCACCCGCCCGAACCTGGTCAAGGCGGCCACCGCCTCCCACGGCGACCCCGCCGGGGCGGTGGACGGGTTCACGATCAACGAGCCGTACTGGGACAGCAAGGGGTCGGGCAAGCCCCAGGACTGGCTGGAGCTGGACCTCGGCGCGGCGCAGCGGGTGGACCGGCTCAGGCTGTACTTCTTCGCCGACCGCAAGCCGGGCGGGCACCGGGAGCCCGCCTTCTACGCGGTGCAGTACCAGGACGGCGACACCTGGAAGGACGTGCCCGGACCGGCCAGGAGACCGGCCTACCCGCGGGCGAACCTCAACGAGGTCGGCTTCCCGGCCGTCACCGCGCGCAGGCTGCGGGTGCTGGTCACGCACCAGCCCGGCTACGCGACGGGCCTGAAGGAGGTGCAGGCGTACCGGACGGGCGCCGACGCCGGCCCGGCCGCCAACCGGGCGCCGAGCGTGGTGGCCGTCGCCGATCCCACCTTCAGCCGCCCTGGCCAGGCCAGGATCGACGCGGTGGTCAAGGACGACGCGCTGCCGTCCGGCCGGCTCACCACCCAGTGGGCCAAGGCCGACGGGCCCGGTGAGGCGTTCTTCACCGACCCGACGGGCACGAGCACGGTCGCCTCGTTCTCCGAACCGGGCACGTACCGGCTGCGGCTGACCGCCTCCGACGGCGAGAAGAGCGGCTCGGCGACCGTGACCGTGACCGCCACCGCCCAGGCGCAGCAGGTGAACGTGGCGCCCAGGGCCACGCCCACCGCCTCCTACACCTCCCCCTGGGAGAAGGTGACGGCCGTCAACGACGGCATCGACCCGCCGCGCTCCGACGACGGCGCCAACCCGCGCTGGGGCACCTGGCCGCAGCAGGGCACGCAGTGGGTGCAGCTCGACTGGCCGTCGCCGGTGCGGCTGAACAAGGCCGAGGTGTACTTCTTCGACGACGACGGCGGCGTGCGCGTGCCCGCCTCGTGGAAGATCCAGCAGTGGGACGGGGACTCGTTCGAGGACGTCACCGGCGTCGCCTCCTACCCGACGGCGGCCGACGCCTACAACGCCGTGTCCTTCGACACGGTCACGACCTCGAAGCTGCGCGTCCAGCTCGAAGCCGGCGGGGCGTCGGTCGGGCTGCTGGAGGTCAAGGCGTACGAGGTCCCGCCGGACTCCGTCCGTCCCGCGCACGTCCCCACCCTGGCCGGCACGCTGCCCGAACTGCCGGCGACCGTGGAGACCCTGTACGCGGACGGCGCCCGCGGCTCGGCCGCCGTCACCTGGCAGCAGGTCACGCCCGAGCAGGTCAGGACCGGCGGCACCAGCTTCACCGTCGCCGGGCTCGCCGAGGGCGTCCGCCAGCCCGCCCAGGCCACCGTGTACGTCCGGACGACCGCGGCGGTGACCGTCACCTCGATCGCCGAGGAGGCGGTCACGACCAGGGCGGGGGTGGCGCCGGCGCTGCCCGGGACGGTCGTGGCGACCTACAACGACGGGTCGAAGGACAGCTCCGTGGCCGTCACCTGGGAGGCGGTCGGCCCGGAGAAGTACGCCCAGCCGGGCACGTTCACGGTGAC
Organism: Nonomuraea roseoviolacea subsp. carminata; assembly: GCF_024172185.1. Lineage (GTDB taxonomy): Bacteria > Actinomycetota > Actinomycetes > Streptosporangiales > Streptosporangiaceae > Nonomuraea > Nonomuraea roseoviolacea. The sequence continues at coordinate 6,104,290 of NZ_JAMZEC010000001.1, read as the reverse complement.
CGGCACGGTGGCGGGGACCGCCGTCCAGGCCAGGGCGACCGTGACGGTCCGGTGACGGTCCCGTGAGCCCGGGGCCGGGCTCCCGCCGCGAGGGGCGGGAGCCCGGCCCCGGATCGTCAGCGCTCCCGCCGGTCCTCCTCGGGCAGGAGCGTGCCGAGCGGGCCGAGGTCAAGGTTGAGGTCGGACGGCGACAGGCCGAACCGCTCGCACAGCTCGGTCATGGCGTCCTCCAGCCGCATCAGCGTCATGCCGAGCACCTCGACCTGCTCATCGGACAGGTCGCCCTCCTCCATGCGGCGCACGGACTGCCGCTCGACGAGCTGGCGCACCAGCTCGACCAGCGTGAGCACGAGCCGCGACAGGTCGCGCTCGACCGCCTCCCGGTCGGCCTCGATCCGCAGGCGCGGCGAACGCACCTCGCGCACGGGCTCGTCCATGACGCTCAGTCCTCCGGCCCGTACGGGTCGCGATCCGTCCGGGTGACGTACCCGCGGACGGGCTCCCGGGAGCGGACGGGCTCGTACGCGCGGATCGGCTCCGACTCGCGGATCGACATGAACAGCGCCCGCACCGAGATGCGGACGAGGTCGATGTCCGCGATCGACAGCACGATGTCCCCGCTCACGACCACGCCACCGGACAGCAGCCGGTCCAGCAGGTCCACGAGGGCGACCCGTTCGGACGGCAGCCGCCCCTCGGCGGCGAGCCGGTCCCCGCGCGTCCGCTCGAACGTCACCTCAGGTCCCCTCCACGCGGCCCGCCGTCCTCGTCGTCCAGCACGGCGAACGAGTACGGCGCCCAGGGGCCGGTGAGCTGCACGTCGCCGCCCTGCCCGCGCAGCCGTTCCACGGTCCGCGCGAACTCCTCGCCCCGCTCCCGGTCCACCAGGTAGGCGCCGTTCAGCACCATCGACTCGGGGCGTCCGGACAGCTGCGGGTCCTGGGCGCGGTGACGGCGGCTCGCGACCGCGATGGAGCTGAGCGCGCCGTGGATGTCCTCGGCCCGCGCGCCGGCCCGCCGCCACGCCTCCTCACGGCCGCGGATCTGCCGCTGCCGCCGCTTCAGGTACGCCGTGCCGGGCCGCTCCGGCGTCTTCCCGGGCTCTGGGGCTTCTTCTCCGGCGGCCCGCTCGCGCGCCCCGGCCTCTGGAGCTTCTTCTCCGGCGATCCGCTCGCGCGCCGCGGCCTCGGCCGGCCGTCCGCGCCGCTCCTCCGGCTCGTCCGGCTCCTCCCCCGGGGCGGCGTACACCTTCACGCCCCACTCCTGGCGCCCGGCCACGCGGGCGAGCGCCCGCGCGAAGTCGTCGTACCGCTCCTCCAGCAGCGCCCCCACCTGCGCGTCGCCGCTGTAGACGGTGACCAGGCGCACGGGCACCACGGCCGTCTCCCGCGCCACCGCCTCCACGACGCGGTGGTGGGCGCGCGCGGTCTCCTCCAGCCAGTCGAGGTCCTCCATGGAGCGCCGCAGCGGCTCCTCGCCGAACTGGTCGAGCGGCACGGTGCTCACGTAGGCGACCAGCCCGGCCCGCCCGATCGCGCGCACCTCGCCGCCCGCGACCCCCCGGGGAAGCGGGCTCTCGCGGCCCGCGCCGCCCCGCGGAAGCGCGTCCTCGCGGCCCGCGGTCTCCTCGGCGGCGACGGCGTAGAGGTACGTGCCCGCACCCGGGTCAGCGGCCACGGTCGTCCTCCTCCCTCTCCACCTCGCCGCGGACGGCGCGACGGCGGGAACGCCCCTCGCTCTCGCCCTCGGCCGTGCGGCGGCGGGGACGCCCCTCCTCGACCCGGCCCTCGACCACGCGACGCCCGGAACGCCCCTCCGTCTCACCCTCGACCGCGCGACGGCCGGAGCGCCCCTCCTCGATCTCGCGGTCGTCGTGGCGGGAGCGCGGATAGCCCCCCTCCTCCAGCTCGGCGACCCGGTCGCGCAGCCGCCGGTTCTCCTCCTCCAGGCCGCGGTCCTTGCCGCTGAGCCACGGGTCGTGCTCCCACCAGTCGATGCCCATCTCCCGCGCCGTGTCCACCGAGGCGATGATCAACCGCAGCTTGATCGTCAGCAGCTCGATGTCGAGCAGGTTCACCCGGATGTCACCGGCGATGATCACTCCCCGGTCGAGGACGCGTTCCAGGATGTCCCCCAGGTTGGTCGGCTCGCGCCCGCCGGAGGACGAGGGGGAGGCCTGGCGCCCGATTCCCGTCCGCGCTGGCTCCACGATCAACCCCTCTCGCTGTCGCCGCTGCCGCGCCGGTAGCGGCGCAGCCTCCGGTAGGAGAGCAGGCCGCCCTCCGTGTCCAGCTCGGCCTCGTACATCGCGAGGATGTCGCCGGACGACGGGATCCGGCGGTCCTCCACCACCTCGACGCCCACCGTCCACCCGCCGCCGTCGGAGGGCTTGACCAGCGTGACGCCCTCGGGCTCGCGGGACGTCAGCTCGGCGATGTGCCGCAGCCCGGCCTCGCCGGCGGTCGCCGCGGACAGCCGCCGCCCGCGTCGCCGCGGCCGCTCCTCCTCGTAGTCGTCCTCGGCCTCGTCCTCGTCGTCCTCTTCGTCCTGGTCCTCGTCGTCCTCGTCGTCCTCGTCGTCCTCGTCGGACGGCTCGTCCTCGTAGCCCTCGTCGGTCTCGTCTGTCTCGTCTGTCTCGTCGTTCTCGTCGGGCCGCTCGTCCTCGTCGTCCACGGCGTCCTCGTCCGGTGGGAGATCGTCCCGCTCGCGCTCGGACACGTCGCCCGCGCGGCTGCGTCGCCTGGCCGGCACGCGATCACCTCCTGACCTCACCCGGGCCGCCTTCGCCCGATCCGCGTTCGCCCGGAGCGTCTTCAACAGGGCCGTGTCCGGCTTCAGCAGGGCCGTGTCCGGCTTCGGCGGGGCCCGCTCCGGCGGGCGGGCCGATCATCCTCGCCAGGACCTCGCGCATCCGCTCCTCCTGCTCCTCCTCGGAGACGAGTCCCTCGGCCGCGTCCCGCTCGATCTCCTCCAGCTCGCGCCGCACCGCCGCCGGGTCGCTCATCTGGCGCTCGACCTGCTCCTGGATCAGCTCACCGAGCCGGATCACTCCCTTGATCGGCGCCAGCGGCCAGCCGAACAGTAGACCGAGCAGGCCCATGCGCCCTCACCCCTCCGGCGTGACGATGAAGTCGTACGCTGCCAGCGGCCCGAGCAACCGGATCTGAACGCGGCCCTCCCACTGTTCGGCGAACCGGTTCAGCACCTCCTCCAGGTCCTCCTGCCGGTCCACCTCCACGAGCAGCGCGATGTGCGCGGCGTCCTGCTCGTGGGTGGGCTCGCGTACGGACGTCAGCACGCAGACCGGCTCCAGCGCCTCCAGGAGCGCCTGAGTGTCGGCCTCGCGCTTGGCACTGATGGCCCCGTTGACCAGCTCGCCGAGCTGGATGCGCGCTTCCCTGCTCGCGTCCTCGGGCAGCCTCCGCACCTCCTCGCGCAGCCGCGCCGCCTCCGATTGTTCCTCCAGCACCTCCCTGAGGACGGCCTGCTCGACGTAGCGCGCCTTGACGACGTACTCGGCGCGGCCCTCCAGCTCCTCCAGCGCCGTCCGGAAGTCGTCGTGGTTCGGCGCGAGCAGCTCCTCGACGACCGCCTCGACGCTGGTCACCACCGCGCCGAAGCGGATGGGCAGCACCGGCACCTCGGCCGCGGTGGCGTCGAGCAGCCGCTCGTGCGCCAAGAGATCGTCGGGCGTGCCCAGGGGACGGCCCAGGACCAGCTCGCTGACCAGCGCGCCGATCTCGCCGTGCCGGACGATCGTCACCGCGGCGGACGGGTCGCCCACACCGCGCGCCTCGTCCGACACCTGCACGTCGGCCGGCACGATCCCGTACAGGTAGACGCCCTGTCCGGTTTCCGGTGCGGACTCCTGCCCCTCCTGCCCGCGTGTGGAGGTGTCCGTCATGATCAGCTCTCCCCCCTGCGACGCCGGCGGCTGGACCGCGCCTCTTCCTCGTCCCCGGAGCCGCCCATCAGGTCGTCGAGCTTCTCCGCGGCGGCCTCCAGCACGCCCTGGGCCGCGCTCTTGCCCTCCCGGGAGACCTTGTTCTGCTTGATGTTCTGCATCAGCTCGGGCAGCCCCTGGCCGCCCTGCTCCGAGATGTCCAGCCGGTTCACGGCCTCGGCGAAGCGCAGGTAGGTGTCGACGCTCGCCACCACGATCCGCGCGTCGATGGTCAGCAGCTCGATCCCCACCAGAGAGACCCGCACGTACGCGTCGATCACCAGGCCCTTGTCCAGGATGGTGTCGATCACATCCGCCAGGCCCGATGCCGAGGGTCGCTGGGCTACTCCGCCACCGCCGCCCGCGGGCTGGATAGTCATACGCTCACTCCCCGATCCTCACGCCACCGGCTCACCGCCGCGCGGCCGTCCGGCGACGCGCGGGACGGCGCGCCCGCGGCGCCTCCTCTTCTTCCTCTTCTTCCTCTTCCTCGCCTTCCTCGCCTTCCTCGCCCTCGCCGGCCCGGCCGACCGGCTGCTCTTCCTCTTCCTCCTCGCCCTCCTCCTCGGGCTCCTCTTCCTCGCCCTCTTCCTCCTCGCCCTCTTCGGGCTCCTCGCCCTCCTCGGCGCCCTCCTCGCCCTCGTACTCGCCCTCTTCGCCCTCGTACTCCTCGGGGCGCTCTTCCTCTTCGCCCTCTTCGCCTTCTCCGCCGCCTTCGCGTTCCTTCTCCTCGCGCATGGCGGTCTCGTGGTCCTTGGTGATCTCGCCGTCGTGGATCTCGCCGCGCCACCCGTCGTCGGCCATCTCCTCCGGGTGCAGCATGACGTTCCTCATGATGTGCCGCGCCACGTGCTTGAGCTCCAGGCGTGCCCGCCTGCCCTGGGCCCGCCACAGGTTGCCCGTACGCTCGAACATCCCTTGAGGGTGGTATTCGAGGACGACGACGACGCGGGTCAGGTTGGGGGCGAGTTCATGGAACGACACTGCTCCGTCCACCCAGCCCTTGGGCCCCTCCGACCGCCAGATGATGCGGTCGTCCGGGATCTGCTCCTGGATCGTGGACTTCCAGGTCCGGTGTGACCAGAAGACCTGCGCCTTCCACGAGACCTTCTCCTCGGACTCCTGGTTGACGCTCTCCACCTTCTTGGTGAAGGTCGGGAAGTCCTCGTACTTCGTCCACTGGTTGTAGACGATCCGGATCGGCGCGCCGATGTCGACCGTCTCGAAGATGTGGGTGAGCTTGAGCTTCCTCTTGCCACCCTTGCCACCCTTGCCCTTGCCGAACAGGCCGCCGATCTTCTCGCCGATGGAGCCCGTGACGGCCTTCGCCGCCCCCTTCAGCAGCATCTTCCCGGGCGAGAACCCGCCGCCGTCCTTGCCCCCGGTGATCGCGCCTAGCAGCCCCGAGGCGCCGCTGCCCCCGGTGATGGCCTGGAGCAACCCCGAGCCGTCGCCCTCGGCGACGTCGGTGAGCCGCCCCGTCATCTCCTCCAGCTTCTCGGTGATGGACCCCAGGGCCCGCTCGGCCAGGGCCATGGCGAGGTCCTGCAGAGCGTCGACGACCTCGCCGCCGGGACCTTCCCTGGTGGACTCGTCGGGCTTCGATGCGTCAGCCACCTGGCTCACCTCCGCGTCCTACTGGCCGGTGCGCCCTTCTCACCGGAATCGGCCTTGCGCCGGGCCGGCCGGGCTCCGGCCTTCGCCTCACCACCGGACGACCTGCTTCCGGAAGACTTGCTCTCCGAGGACTTGCTTCCCGAGGACTTGCTTCCCGAGGGCTTGCTCGCGGAAGGCTTGCTCGCGGAAGGCTTGCTCGCGGAAGGCCTGGACGTCGAGGCCTTGCCGGTGGAGGGCGAGGCCTTGCCGGTGGAGGGCGAGGCCTTGCCGGTGGAGGGCGAGGCCTTGCCGGTGGAGGTCTTGGACCCCGACGACCGGGTCGTGGTCCCGGAGACCGCCGACCTCACCCCCGAGGTGCCGCCCGTGGCGGCCCTGCTCACGGGCGACCCGCCGGACGCGCCCTGCGCGCGCACCCGGGTACCCTGGCCGCGCGGCCGTTCCTCGGCGGGCTCCTCCTCTTCCTCTTCTTCGCCCTCTTCGCCCTCGTACTCTCCCTCTTCGCCCCCAGGCTCCTTGGGCTCTTCATCCTCGGGCTCCTCGGGCTCTTCGCCCTCTTCGTCCTCGTACTCGTCTTCCTCGCCCTCGTAGCCCTCTTCCTCCTCCTCAGCGGGCCGCCCGCGGCCCCGACGGCGCGGCGGGCCCGGAGGGCTGGGAGGGCTCGGGTGCCGCAGCGTCTCGGCGCGGTCGTGCAGCTTGGAGGTGAGGTGGTCCACCTGCTTGCTCGCGGCCGCCATGGCGGCCGCCTTGCCGACCTCCATGAGCTCGCCCCGAAGCCGGGTGGTGATCTCTTCGATCTGGGGGGACGTGCCGAGCGCTTTCAGACCCTGCTGCAGCAGTCCGCCGCCGTTCTTGCGCAGCCGGCCCGCCGCCCCCGCCATTGCCAGAGCGGTCGCCATGCGAAGCTTGCGACGCCGGCCGAGGCAGTACCCCATGGCGAGGGCGAGCGCCATTCTGGACTTGTCGCTCATGACACGCGCTCCTTCTGTCGGCACCCGGCCTGGCGGCGGCCGGTCTGCCCCATCGGTGCCCGACAAGGGGACGAAGAAACACTTAGTGGTAGAAAACGGGCAGAATTGACGCTCGGTCACCCCGACGTTTAAGAAGCCCGCCAGGGAACGCTGTCTCGCCCACGTTCCCGTTCCCGCGCCGCGATAGGTTCGGCCGTCATGGACGGCATCGCGGGCACCATCGTCACAGCCGCCGGGATGTTCGCCGGCACGAACGTGGACGACCTCGTCGTCCTCACCGTCCTGTTCCTGTCGTCCCGCGCCAACGGGGCGCCTCGCCCCTGGCAGATCTGGGCCGGCCAGTACACCGGGATCGCCGCCCTGGTGGCCCTGTCGGCGGTCGCGGCGCTCGGCCTGACGGTCGTCCCGGACCGCTGGGTGGGCCTGCTCGGGCTCGTCCCGTTCGCCCTGGGGGTGCGCGGGCTCGTCGCGGCCGTGCGCTCCCGCAAGGACTCCGGCGACGACCCGCCCCCGACGGCCGTCGCGTCGGGCATGGCGGCCGTGGCGGGCGTGACCATCGCCAACGGCGCCGACAACCTGTCGGTCTACACGCCGGTGTTCCGCACGATCGGCCCGGTGCCGTCGCTGGTGACGATCGCGGTGTTCGCCGCGGGCGTCGCCCTGTGGTGCCTGGCGGGCTCCTGGCTCGGCTCGCACCGCAGGGTCATCGAGGTCGTCGAGCGGTACGGCCACTGGATCGTCCCGTTCGTCTTCATGACCGTCGGGGCTCTCATCGTCCTGGAGTCAGGAGTGCTCTCCTCCGGCTGAGCAGGTGGGTAGGAGCCGGGGAGGAACCGTCTCCTTGGAGGTCTCGTGGAACTGGGGCTGGCTGACAAGGTGGCCGTCGTCACGGGCGGCAGCTCGGGGATCGGCCTCGCGGTGGCGCGGGGGCTGGCCGCCGAGGGGGCACACCTGGTGCTCGCGGCGCGGGGCGCCGACCGCCTCGACCGCGAGGCGCGCGCGATCGCCGAGGACCACGGCGTACGCGTCGTTCCCGTGGCCTGCGACGTGGCGACCGGCGAGGGCACGGCGACGCTGACCCGCGCCGCCGAGGACGCCTTCGGTGGCACCGACCTCCTCGTCAACAACGCGGGAGCCGGGTCCAACGAGACGATCCTCGACGCGCCCGACGAGAAGTGGCAGGAGTACTGGGATCTACACGTCATGGCCGCCGTGCGGCTGGCCCGCGGGCTCGTCCCCGGCATGCGCCGGCGCGGCGGCGGCGTCATCCTCCACAACGCCTCGATCTGCGCGGTGCAGCCCCTGTGGTACGAGCCCATCTACAACGTGACCAAGGCCGCGTTGATGATGTTCTCCAAGGTGCTGGCCACCGAGGTCGTCGGCGACGGCATCCGCGTCAACTGCGTCAACCCCGGCCTCGTCCTCACCCCCGACTGGGTGAAGACGGCGAAGCAGCTCAGCGGCGACGACTGGCGGCGCCACCTCGACGACGTGGCCCGCGAGCACGCCCCCATCGGCCGCTTCGCCACGCCGGAGGAGGTCGCGAACCTCCTGGTCTTCCTCTGCTCGGACCGCGCGAGCTACTCCGTGGGCTCGACCTACTTCGTCGACGGCGGCATGCTCCGGACGGTGTGAGGCCGAAGGCCCGCGGTCACACGACCCAGACGTACACCTTCCGGCCGACGGCGAGCAGCCAGACGGCGACCACGACGACGCCCGCCCAGGCGCGCCTGAACGCGAGGAATGCCGCGAACGTCGCCAGCACGCCGATCCCGGCGGCGAGCGTCACGGCGAGGATGTCCGCCAGGGACTGCGGGTTGCCAGCGCCGGGGTCGACCGCGTCGTACCTGAACGGGCTGATCTGGTAGCCGAACCAGAGAACGAGCCCGCCGAACGCGAACAGGCACACCCCCGCGACACGTGCCGCCACCTTCCGCGCCGTCACGGCGGGCCCGCTAACCAGTCGCGCCGTCGGGTCGCGTCACGGCGACCACGCGTACGAGCGACTCCAGACCGGCGAAATCCTTGGGATTCGCGGTGAACAACGGCAAATCGTTGCCGGCGGCCGTGGCAGCGATCATCAAGTCGGCGGTCCGGCTCCGTGGCTGCCGGCCCTGCGCGTACACGACGGCACAGATCTGCCCGAACACGCGCGCCGCCTCCGCGTCATACGGCAGCGGGTCACCGAATGCCGCTTCGGCGTACTGGAGCACCGCGACCCTTCCCGCGCGCCTGACCGGGTCATCGGTGGCGTAGGGGCCGCGCGACAGTTCGCCGAGCGTGACGGCGGTGATCGCCGACTCCACGGGCAGTTCTGCGGGATCGAACATTTTGAAGGCGGCCACGATGTTCGTGTCGAGGACGCCTCGCTCATGCCGGATCACAGGCCGGTCCCGTCGAATGGATCACGCAGTTCGTCGTCGATCACCTCGTCGAGATCCGCCCGTACCTCGTCCCAGTCGACAACCGGAGCGGTGGCGAAGACGGCCTGCGCCTCGGCAGTGGGAACGAATCGGCGGCGCTTGACCGGCTTCACCTCGGCGAGCGGCTCACCGTTGATCGTCAGGATGTAGCGCTTCCCCTCGCGCAGGCCGCGCGTGACGCTACCGGAGTCGTTGACGAACTGGCGCACGCTCACCTCGGTAGGGCGGGGCCTCGGGGCATCCATGACTCCATGCTACTTCGGCGTACCACGGTGTACCACAGCTCACGGCGAAGCCCCGCACGAAGGCGGGGCGAAAAAGAAAAGGCGGCACCCCAACGAGTGCCGCACCCTCAGTCTGTGTGGAGCTATGGGGATTCGAACCCCAGACCTCCTCCATGCCATGGAGGCGCGCTACCAACTGCGCCATAGCCCCTTGATTCCTCGCCAAGTGTATCGGAGATCCCGCACTCCCCGTGCCACCCTGACGGGAACCATCCGTCAGGCCGCCCGCCGCACCGGCACGCCGAGTTCCAGGGCGAGGGCGCACAGGTCCACCCCGGCGGAGCGCATGATCCGCGCCGCGCCGTTGGCGCCGTCGGCCAGCAGGCCCCACAGCAGGCTCTCCCCGGTCACCGGGCCGGGCCGCCAGCGGGCGACCTCCACCACCTTGCGCGCGTGCATGGCCAGCGGGATCGACCCCAGCGGCCCGTGCAGCGTCATCCTGAGCGGCCGCAGCGGCGAGCGCGTGAGCCGCCACCGGTCCGGGTCGTCGGCGCCGGCGCGGGTGTGACGGCGTACCTCGTCGAGGTCGATGCCGAGCGTCGCGAGCAGCGCCCGCGCGTCCGGCCCCGTGTCGACGCGGGCGCCGATCTGCTCGCGCGTGGCGGTGAACGAGGCGAGGCCGAAGGGACGCGTCTCGGCGAGGGCCAGCAGGATGGCTCCGGTGGTCAGCGCCGGATGGCCGGCGTCGAGCGCGATCGTGCCCGCCCTGACCATGGCGCGGCGCGCGGGCGGGGTGAAGTCGGTCAGGCCCCGGGGCGGGGCCGGGTGTCCGTGGGGCGGCATCGCGTCACCTTCCGAGTCTGCGGGCGTGCTTGCGGTGGACCGTCTGGCGCTTCACGCCGAGCGCGTCGGCGATCCGCTCCCAGGACCAGCCGCGGTCCCGGGCGTTGGACACGTGCGTCGCCTCCAGCTCCTCCAGCAGCGTCCTGAGGGTCGCGACCGCCGCGAGCCCCACGCCGGGGTCGGGGTCGGCGGCGGCGCGGGCCAGATCGGTGGCGTTCGCGGTCATGGTGTCAGCATATGCTGACACGGCGCGTTTGTCGCCATATGCTGACGAACGCGTGACGACGGAGCGTGTCCACGACCGGCGCGAGCCGCTCGGTGATGACCAGGTCACGGCTGGCCACCGCGGCCCGCCCCTTGTCGGTGATCGCGGTGATGACCCGCCGCCCGTCGGCCGGGTCGGGGTCGCGGGCCACGCGCCCGCGCCGGTTCAGCTCACGGGCATCCAGGCCGACATCATGGCCGCGGCCGAGCGGCTCGGCCGCCCGGCGGTGGCGCTGGGATTCTGCAGGGGCGGGCGCAACGCGTTCCTCGCCTCCGCGCCGCGGTTCGGGTTCGCCGGGGTGATCGGCTTCTACGGCGTGCCGGGCATCGCGGGCCCGTACGGGCCGGGGCCCACCCAGCAGGCGGACGAGCTGTCGGCGCCGACCTCGGCCTGTTCGGCGGCCGGGGTGAGGCACGAGCTGGTCACCTGTCCGGGCGCGGCGCACGGCTTCTTCGACGCCGAGTACGGCGAGCACCGCGCGGCCTGCGAGGACGACTGGAAGCGGGTGCTGGAGTTCCTGACCGCCGCCTGACGGGCCGGTCCCCTGACGGGCCGGTCCCCTGACGGGCCGGTCGCCTGACGGGCCACTCGGCGTCAGAAAGGCCGGGCGGCGTCAGACCGACCGGCCGGAGGTCAGCGGGTCACGGTGGTGCGCATGGTCAGGGTGGTGCCCTCCTCCAGGGCCAGCTCCACCGTGACCGCTCCCAGCTCGGAGGTGCGCGTCACGTGCGTGCCGCCGCACGGGATCGACGCCTCGCCCTCGGGCAGCGAGCAGTGCCAGGTACGTCGGGCCGTCAGCTCCGGGCCGGGCACGTCGAGCCGTACCGGGGCGTCGGCCGCCACCCACGCCTTGAGCCGGTCGTTCACCGCGGCGGCCACCTCGGCGAGCGCCGTGTCGAGGCCCTCGGCCGTGAAGCCCTTCTTCCGCAGCGACTTGCCGAGCCGGTAGACGTCCACGCTGGCGTCCGGCTCGATGCGGGAGGAGGTGATCGCCGTCTGGTCGAAGTCGGGACGGCCGAGCGCGTCCAGGGCCGGCTCCTTGCGCCAGCGGTCGGCCAGCGCGGCGTTCAGGGCGAGGGCGGCCAGGTGGCAGGCGGTGTGCCCGGCCGACAGGGCCGCGCGGTAGGCGGGGTCCACGGCCAGGTCGACGCTGTCGCCGACGGGCAGCGGCGCGTCGGTGACGTGGACGACGAGCCACTGCCAGCCCTCGGCGCCGCGCCGCGCCGGGATGTCGGCTCCGAGGTGGATCTCGCCGTCCGACCAGGCGCCGGTCACGCAGTCGACGACCGGCAGCCCGCCGATCGTGCCGCGGTCGGCGGGCTGGTCGGGCCAGGTGTGGTCGAGGGGGTGGAACGGGGTCTCGGAGACGACGAGGCCGTGCCGCTCCCCCACCGGCACGGTCCCGACGATCCGCGAGAGGCCGCTGACCTGGCCCGCGGGGAAGGTGACGACAGTGGAGTTCACGCCGGAATTGTCGCAGGTTCGGCGTCCACGCGTTCCCGCTGCTCGTCCTCGATGAAGCGCCGCCGGCCCGCGTACAGGCCGGTGACGAGCTGCGCGGCCAGCACGACGAAGATCATCGCGTACGGCAGCGACCACCCGCCCGTGAGCTCGCGCAGCAGGCCCACGGCGAGCGGCCCGGCGCCGGCCATGAGGTAGCCGGCGCTCTGCCCGAAGGCGGACAGCGCGGCGGTGGCCTCGGCGGTGCGGGTGCGCAGGCCCAGCATCATGAGCGCCAGCGGGAACGAGCCCATGCCGAGCGCGATGAGGACCACCCACACCATGGCGGTCGAGAGGGGCGCCAGCCACAGCCCGAGGAAGCCGGCCGCGTACGCCGCGACGAGACCGACCACCACGGGCCGCTGGTCGCGGAAGCGGGAGGCGACGACGGGGACGAGGATCGAGACGGGGATGTTGAGCGCGGTGAAGACGCCGAGCACGAACCCGGCCTCACCGGTGCTGTAGCCGCCGTCGGTGAGGATCGTGGGCAGCCAGCCGAACATGATGTACGCGATCATCGACTGGGTGCCGAAGTAGACGGCGATCGTCCAGGCCAGGCGGCTGCGGGCGAGCCCGCGCAGCCCGGCGGGAGCGGCGCCCGGAGCCGCCTCCCCACGGGTCCGGCGGCGGGCCGGGTCGCTGCGCAGCAGCGCGAGCCACGGCAGGGTGGCCACGGCGGCCAGGGCGGCCCACACGCCGAGCGCGATGTGCCAGTCGCCCGAGGCCCGCTCGATCGGCACGGTGGCCGCGGCGGCCAGCATCGTGCCGGCCGCGAGCGCGGTCGTGTAGACGGTGGTCATGATCCCGGTACGGGCCGGGAAGTGGCGCTTGATCAGGGTGGGGATGAGGACGTTGCCGACCGCGCCGCCGGACAGCGCGACGGCGCTGCTCAGCAGGAAGACCGGCGCGGAGTCCACCAGCGCCCGGACCAGCAGGCCCGCGCCGAGGGTGACGAGGGCGAGGAGGAGCAGCCGGTGCTCGCCGATCCGCCGCGACAGCGTGGGGGTGATCGCGCCGACCGTGGCGAAGGCGAGCACGGGTAGCGTGGTGAGGAGTCCGGTGCCGACGCTCGTCATGCCGAGTCCCTGGGCGAGCTGGTCGAGCAGCGGTCCCACGCTGGTCACGGCCGTGCGGAGGTTCAGGGCGGCGAGAACGATTCCCAGCACCAGGAGCCAGGCGAGGGGGCCGGTCCTGCCTCGGGACTCATGGGTGAGCACGCTCATCTGGGGGAGATCCTCCACTCATCAAATCATGGGACGAATGGCAATCTTAACAGCCCCAAAACGGGCATTTATTCCTGACGCATGACAAAGCCCCCGGGATGCCCGGGGGCTCTGCGGTCGAAGGGATCGTCCCTTACGCCGTGCGGCTACAGAACCGGACGCGGCGGCTGGGGCGGAGTGTCGTGCGGCCCGAGCGGCCCGGGCGGCGGAAGCGTGGGGCCACCGGCGCCGGGCGGCGCGTAGTCCTCGCCGCCGATCGTGCCGGGCGGCACCTGCTGCCCCGTGCCGGGCGGGACCGTCGGGTCGCCGGTGCCCAGGGTGGAGCCGTGCTGGTGCGGGCCGGGAACGTCGCCGCGCCACGCGCCGGTCTCGCCGCCGCGCGACTCGATGAACTGCTTGAAGCGCTCCATGTCGTTGCGGACACGGAGGCGTACGAGTTGCAGGGCGTCAGCGGCCGTCTCGAGGAAGCCCTCGGGGTCGTACTCCATCTGGAGCGTGACCTTGGTGGTGTCCTCGTCGATGCGGTGGAAGGTCACCACGCCGGCCTGCCGAGGCTTGTCGACCGAGTGCCAGGCGATGCGCTCGTCCGGGTGCTGCTCGGAGATCTCCGCCTCGAACTCGCGCTTCACACCGGCGATCTCGGTGATCCACGCGGTGCGCGTGTCCGTGAGCTGCTTGACCGATTCGACCCCTTCCATGAATTCGGGGAAGCTCTCGAACTGCGTCCACTGGTTGTAGGCGACCCTGACAGGAACGTTGACGTCTACCGAGTGTTCGATCGTGCTCATGGTGTTCGCCTCTGCCCCTGAAGGGCTTGCGTTAACGCCTGCGCAGCAACCAGTAGAGGCCCACGAACGGGAGCACGAGAGGGATGAACAGGTAGCCCTTGCCGTACACCGACCAGACCGTCGCCTCCGGGAAGGCGGCCGGATCGAGGACGCTGGCCGTGCCGATGACCAGCACCCCGGCCAGCTCCACGAACAGCGCCACCAGCGCCAGCCTGCGCGCACCGCGCGCCAGCGCGACCGTGAGCAGGATGTAGACGAGCGCGGCGAAGGCCGACAGCGAGTAGGCGAGCGGCGCCTCGCCGAAGCGGGTGAGGATCTGCACCGTGGCCCGCGCGCCTGCCGCCAGCGCGAACAGCCCGTAGACGGCCAGCAGAGCCCGGCCCGGCCCGGTGCCGATGGACGGGGAGGTCACGGCATGCCCTGCCAGATCTGCAGCAGCCGCGCCGTCATCACCGCGATCGCGAACCCGGCCACGGCGAGGATCCCCGACCCCCACCGGCTGCGCTCGGCCAGCGCCAGGAACACCCCGGCGGGCGGGATGACCACCTCGCCGGCGAGGTAGCCGAACAGCGTGCCCTTGGACACGTGCGCCCCCTCTCCCCCGGCGACGGCCGCGATCACGATGCCCGCCTGGACGAGCACGGCCACCTCCAGCACGGCGAACCCGACCAGCAGGACCATGCCCATGGACCGGTCACGGATCGCGTTGACCAGGCTCGCCAGCATGAGCAGCAGGGAGCCGGCGATGACGATCGTGGCCACGGTGGTGTTCATCGCGCAAAAGGCTATCGCCCGCCGCCCCCGCCCCCGGATCCGGCGGGCCGCCGTCAAGGCGGCGGACGCGCACGGGCTGCGGGTCCGTAGGATCGAGGCATGGAGAGGATCCTGGTCAGCGCGTGCCTGATGGGCCGGCGGGTGCGCTACGACGGCGGGGCCAAGACGAGCTCCGACGCGCGGCTGGCCGGATGGCGCGAGGAGGGGCGGCTGGTGCCGTTCTGTCCCGAGGTGGAGGGCGGCCTGCCGACGCCGCGGCCCGCGGCCGAGATCGAGGCCGGCGCGGGCGGCGCCGCCGTGCTGGCGGGCGCCGCCCGGGTGCTGGCCGCCGACGGCTCCGACGTCACCACGCACTTCCTGGAGGGCGCGCGACTGGCGCTGTCGGCGGCCCGCGCCTCCGGGGCGCGGCTGGCGGTGCTGAAGGAGGGCAGCCCGTCGTGCGGGACGCTGTCGATCTACGACGGCGCGTTCCAGGGGCGGCGCGTGCCCGGCCAGGGCGTCACCACGGCGCTGCTGGAGGCCAACGGCGTCCGCGTCTTCACCGAGGACCAGATCGCCGAGGCCGCCACCTACCTCGACACCCTGGAGGCCGGCGGCCGATCGCTCTGACGGCCCTTCAGGAGACCTGGGAGGACGGCGCCGCCCACGTGTTGCACGCCCCCGGGTCCGCCGCGGCGTATCCGCGCCTCATCCACCGCTTGATGGTGCCCGTCGTGCCGAAGTAGCGCGGCTCGCCGCGCCGGTCGCCCTGCACGAGCGCCAGCAGGTCGTCCCAGTCGCGCCGGGTCCGGCGGTCGAGCGGCCACACGCTCTTCAGCCAGGCCGTCGCAAGGCACGCGGTCTGCAGGCTCTCGCGCCGCATCACCTCACGCCAGTGCGTCTTGTTCCGGTACGGCTCCTTGTCGGTCGCCGCGCGAATACCGATCACATTCTGTACGTGATAGCCGTACATGCCGGCGGTCATGTCCGCGAGCCACAGGTCGTACGGATTCGCGGCCCAGTCCTTGCCGATCTGGAACGCGATGGTGTCCGTTCTGTCGCAGTAGTACGCCATCGACTCGTCCGAGCCGATCTCCATTCCGCAGTACTTCTTGGGAATGTGTCCGTAATGCTTCACCCGGACCTTCCGGAAGGGCAGCCCGGCGGCGGTGAGGTGCTGTTCCCAGGTGGCGTCGAGGCAGCCGACGATGCCGGTGACGTAGGCCCGGACGGAGGCCAGGTCACGGGCTCTGACCTGCCGCTCCTTGCATTTCACCGTGGGCAGCGCGCCCTTGTCGTAGAGCGGGTGCGCGGTCAGTTCCGCGCCTTTGACGGGAGCCTCGGCCACCGCCGTTCCGGTCATCGAGAACGTCATCGGCAGCGCGGCGACTGCGGCGGTCGCGGCGGTCACGCGTAATCTCATGGGGCGCGACGATAGACCCAAGATCATGTAGCGGGCAAGTGGATTACCGCGCGAAATCCCGCCCTATTCCGAGAGTCGTTTTCCGGCGCCATTCCGTGGTCAATTCCGGCGCGTTCCGCCGGCGATGCGGCGCCGCCCGCCGGACCGCGCCGCCGGGCCACGCGCGAACGCCCCCTATCATCGGACGCCGGGGGGATCGGAATGTTGCGGGCGTTCTTCAGGACCGAGGCGGGCAGCACGAGCGTGCTGCTCGGCGCGACCCTGCTCGCGCTCGTGTGGGCGAACTCGCCGTGGAGCGCCACGTACGAGGCGTTCTGGCACATCCCCATGGGCCTGTCGTTCGACGGCGCCGTCTTCTCCCTCGACCTGCGCCACTGGGTCAACGACGGCCTGATGGCGCTGTTCTTCTTCCTCATCGGCCTGGAGGCGTCGTACGAGGTGCGGCTGGGCCAGCTCCAGGACCGGCGGCTGCTCGCGGTCCCCGCCCTGGCCGCCTTCGGCGGGATGATCGCCCCCGCGGCCGTCTACCTCGCGCTGAACGCGGGCGGGCCGGGCGCCGGGGGCTGGGGCGTGCCGATCGCCACCGACACCGCGTTCGTGCTCGGCCTGCTGGCCGTGGTGGGCGCCCGCTGCCCGGAGCCGCTGCGCGCGTTCCTGCTCACGCTGGCGATCGTGGACGACGTGCTGGCGATCATCATCATCGCCGTCTTCTACACCCGCGACCTGTCGGTGATCGCCCTGGTGGTGGCGGCGGTGCTGCTCGCGGCCATCATGACGCTGCGGAAGCTGCGGATCTGGCGGGCGCCGGCCTACATCGTGCTCGGGTTCGGGCTGTGGGTGGCCACGCTGGAGAGCGGCGTGCATCCCACGCTGGTGGGCATCGCGCTCGGCGTGCTCGTGTTCGTGTACGCGCCGAGCGAGTACAAGCTGCTGGCCGCCGGCGAGGCCGTCCAGGGACTCACCAGCGACCCGAACGCCCGCGCCGCCCGTGAGGCGGCGCGCAAGGTGCGGATGGCCGTGTCGGTGAACGAGCGGCTGCAGCTCCAGCTCCACCCGTGGAGCAGCTACGTGATCGTGCCGCTGTTCGCGCTGGCCAACGCGGGTGTCCGGCTCGACGCCGAGACGCTGCGCCAGGCGGTGACCTCGCCCGTCACGATCGGGGTGGCGGCGGGGCTGCTGCTCGGCAAGTTCGCCGGGATCTCGCTCGGCACCTGGCTGCCGCTGCGCCTCGGCTGGGGCCTGCTGCCGGGCAACCTCGTGTGGGGCCAGCTCCTCGGCGGGGCGGCGGTGTCGGGCATCGGGTTCACGGTGTCGCTGTTCATCGTGGACCTCGCCTTCACCGACCCGTCCGTGCAGGCCCAGGCCAAGATCGGCATCCTCGCCGGCTCGCTGCTGTCGGCGCTGACCGGCTGGATCGCGTTCCGGCTGGCGTGGGACCGGGGCGGCGTGTGCGCGCCGCCCGAGGCGGAGCCGGAGGAGGAGCTGCCCGTCCTGCTCGCCGAGCCGGTCGGGCCGGACGACCACGTGCGCGGCCCCGCCGACGCCAAGGTCACGATCGTGGAGTACGGCGACTTCGAGTGCCCCTACTGCGGCCGGCTGGAGCCGATCCTGGACGAGCTGCTGCGCAGGCACCCGGACGTCCGCCTGGTGTTCCGGCACTTCCCCCTGCGCACGCTGCACCCGAGGGCCATGGCGGCCGCGCTGGTGTCGGAGGCGGCGGCGGGGAAGGGGAGGTTCTGGGAGATGCACGACGTGCTCTTCGCCAACCAGCGGTTCCTGACCGACGCCGACCTCGGCCGCTACGCCGCCGAGCTGGACGTCGAGCCGTTCCCGGACGTGCCGGCGCAGGCGGCGCGCATCGCCAGGGACGAGGAGTCGGGCCGGGCGGGCGGCGTGCGCGGGACGCCGACGCTGTTCGTCAACGGCGTCCGCTACCAAGGTGGCCTGGATCTGGTGTCGATCACGCGTGCGGTGGAAGAACAGGAACAGTCCGTATAAACGGCACGAGCCTGAGTCACCGCGGAGAGCCACCATGGGCCTGCTCTACAACGCCATAGCGTTCCTGTTATCGCTCCTTCCCGCCCTGGCGCTGATCACGGGCATCATCCTGACGGCCCGCGCCCGGCGCGAACACGGCAAGGCCGCCATGATCGGGCTGTGGGGCTGTCTCGTGCTGCTGCTCGCGCTCGTCATGCGCCTCGTGTGGTCGCTGGTGGTCCCCCATCTGGTGGGCTCCGGCGGCATGGACACGTTCCAGATCGTCATGCTGCTGCACAGCGCGATCGACGCGCTGCTCACCATGACCGGATTCGGCCTGCTGATCTGGGCCGTGGTCGCCCGCCGCGCCCACCCCGGCGCCGCGGCGCCCGAAGCGCACCTCTCCGCCCCGCACGCTCCCGCCTGGCAGACCCCGCCCTGGGAGGCCCCCGCTCCGCACCAGCCCCACCCCCCGTACGGCCAGGAGCCCCGATGACCGCCGACCGCCCCCTTCCGGACGACCCCGACGCCCGCAGGACCGTCCACATCCCCGTCCCGGCCCAGAGCCCGCCTCCCGACGAGGAGGCTCCGGCCGAGCCGCCCCGGCACACCCCGCATCCGTCGCTCACCGAGGACACGGGCACGCGCCGCCTGCCGTACACGCCGGACATGCTGCCCGACGTGCCCGTCTACGAGGCCGAGCCGGCCCGCTCGCCGGGCGTGCGCTGGGTGCTCGTGGTGGGCGGCGCCCTGCTCGTGCTGGCCGCGGTGGCCCTTCTCGTGATCCTCTGGGCCGGCGGCCAGCAGTAGCCGAGTCGTGGCGGGCGGGGTTCAGGCCCGGGTGAGGTCCATCGTCCAGTTGGTCTCCCAGGTCTGCTCCCCGTCCGCCGAGAACGCCTGCTCCCACCGGCAGGAGTCCGGGCCCTGGACGAGCCAGACGAACCGGCAGCGGACGGGCGTGCCCTCGTGCTCGTCGTCGGCGTGGAACTCGCCCCGGTCCCCCTCGAACCGGCCCACCACGGGCGGCAGGCCGAGCACGCCCCGGGCGCTGTTGGCCCAGTAGATGGACCACAGCTCCGTGGCGGGGTCGAAGATCCGGACGGTCAGCCCGGAGAAGCCCATCGTGGGGAAGACGATCTCGTCGACGTTCGCGGCGCCGTCGAAGTGCCGGCTGCAGGTGGACCGGCCCGGGAACTCCTCCCACTGGTCGCTGCCGGTCAGCCTGCCGACGAGACGGCGGTTGCGGACGTCCCAGGTGCCGATGAGGAAGTCGAAGTCGTTGTTCACGCGGCCGAACCTAGGGCCGGGTCACTGACAGGTAGTGTCAGTGGGTGCGCGCCTCCCGTCTCGTCTCCATCCTGCTGCTCCTGCAGACGCGCGGCCGGATGACCGCGCGCGAGCTGGCCGAGCGGCTGGAGGTCTCGGTGCGCACGATCTACCGCGACGTCGAGTCGCTGCACGCCGCCGGCATCCCCCTGTACGGCGACGCGGGCCCGAGCGGCGGCTACCGGTTGCTCGACGGCTACCGCACCCGGCTGACCGGGCTGACGGCCGACGAGGCCGAGTCGCTGTTCCTCGCCGGGCTGCCCGGCCCGGCCGCCGAGCTGGGGCTGGGCGCGGTGGTGACGGCCGCGCAGCTCAAGCTGATGGCCGCGCTGCCCGTCGAGCTGCGCGACCGGGCCGGCCGGATCCAGGAGCGGTTCCTGCTGGACGCGCCGTCGTGGTACCGCGACGCCGAGCCGGTCACCCATCTGCCGGCCGTGGCCGCCGCCGTGTGGGAGGAGCACGCGGTGCGGGTCAGGTACCGCCGCTGGAAGGCGCCGCAGGAGGTGGAGCGGCGGCTGGAGCCGTACGGGCTGGTGGTCAAGGCCGGGCGGTGGTACGTCGTGGCCCGCTGCGGCGGGCAGGTGCGCACGTACCGGGTGTCACAGATCCTGGAGCTGCATCCGCTGCGCGAGGAGCGCTTCGTCCGGCCGCCCGGCTTCGACTTGGCGGCCCACTGGGAGGCGTACCGGGCGGAGTTCGAGGCCCGGCTGCGGCGCGGCGAGGCCGTGGTGCGGCTGTCGCCGCGCGGACTGGAGCGGGTGCCCGACCTCATGACGCCCGGGGTCGTGGCGGCCGTCCGGGCTACGGCCGCGCCGCCGGACGCGGAAGGGTGGACGCGGGTGACGGTGCCCATCGAGTCGGTGGGGCACGCGACGGGCGAGTTGCTGCGCCTCGGCACGGACGTGGAGGTGCTGGAGCCGCCGGAGCTGCGTCACGCGCTCGCGGCCACCGTCCGCGCCCTCACCGCCCTCTACGCGGGCCGGGACACGCCTGCCGACGGGGGCCGGTTCGCGCCGCGACCGGCCCGTCAGACCGGTTCCGCGGTACGGCGCATGACGTGGAAGCGGCGCGTGACCTCGTAGCCCGCCTTCGTGTAGAGGCGGGCGGCCGGCCCCGTCCCGCCCGTCCACAGGAACCACGACGAGTGCAGCCCCTCGGCGCGCATCATGGTCATCGCGCCGTGCAGCAGGATCGCGCCGATCCCGGTCCCCCGCTCGGCCGGGTCGACGCCGAACGGCCCGAACCGCTCGGCGATGCCCCGGTACGCCCCGTACGCGGCGAACCCGACGATCCCCTCCCGCGCCTCCTTCTCCGGCGCCTCCTTCTCCCGCACCGCCACGAGCAGGCGCGCCGGATTCCCGTGCCGCCTGATCGCCTCGCCCCACTCGGGGCTGAACACCCCCGCCGCGAACCGGATCAGCTCCGGCAATTCGCCGTCGAGGGGCCGCCGGAAGCCGTAGCCCTCGCTCTCGCGGCGCTCACGGAGCGCGCGCACCTCGTCGGGCATGACGTACGCGGCCAGGCCGCGGTCCATGGCGACCGGCCGGGAGAACGTCTCGAACCCCGCCCGCCGCAGCAGCGCGCAACCCGCCGGATAGCGCTCGGGATCGGCGCCGGGGAGCACGTAGTGGGGCGTGTAGCAGGCGAACTCGACCCGGGTGCGCCCATGGCCGGCCAGCCAGGCGAGGGCCTCGTCGAGGAGCCGCCGGCCGAGCCCGCCGCCCCGGTGCTCCGGCGCCACGAACAGGAACGGGATCCAGCCCGTCCCCGGCTCCAGCCCCGTGCCGGGGGCGAGCGGCGTCAGCCGGCGCACCGCGTACGCGCCCCCGGCCACCTCACCGGCGTCCGTGACGGCGACGCGCAGGCCCTCGGGGTCGAAGTTCGGGTCGAGCAGCACGCAGTCGCGGAACCAGCCGGGGGTGGTGGGGTCGGCCGGCATGGCGCGGTTCCAGGCGTCGACCAGGGCGCCCTCGTCGCCCGCCGCGAAGCCCCGTACGACGGTCATCGGGAGCCTCCACCGGGGCACGCGGGCGCGATCACGACGCCAGCCTCCCAGACCCGCCGCCCGCGCCCCAAGATCCGTTACGCCTCCGTTACGGAGGCGCGGGAGACGCGGGAGGCCGAGTGGCCGCGAGGCGCGGGGGCGCTCAGGCGGCGCGGAGGTGCTGCGGCTGCGGGTATCCGCGGATCGGCACGGGCGAGCGCCACGGCTCGTGGACGAACCGCACCGGCACGTCCGCCAGCTCGGGCACGTACCTGCGCACGTACCCGCCGTCGGGGTCGAAGCGAGTGGCCTGCCGGATGGCGTTGAAGCCCCGGTTGGGCCGCGTGTCGTTGCCCGTGCCGGCCACCCACTGCCAGTTGCCGGAGTTGTCGGCCACCTCACCGTCGAGCAGCAGCTCGAAGAAGTGCGCGGCACCGGTGCGCCAGTCGACGCCCAGCTCCCTGACCAGGTAGCCGGCGGTGATGAGGCGGGCCCGGTTGTGCATCCAGCCCTCGGCGCGAAGCTGCCTCATGCCCGCGTCCACGATGGGCACCCCGGTGGCGCCCTCCTTCCAGGCTGCCACGGCGTCGGCGTCGTCATGCCAGTGCCGGCCCCTCGGCCGGTAGTCGCGGCGGTTCAGCTCGGGGAAGGCCAGCGTGACCTGGTGGTGGAAGTCGCGCCAGCACAGTTGCCTGACGAACTCCTCGCCCGGCAGCCCGGCCAGCTCCAGCGGCGACAGGCAGCCGAAGCGGATGTACGGGCTGAGCCGGGAGGTGCGGTCGGCGGCCATGTCGTCGCGCCGGCCCGCGTAGCCGGCCAGCCCGTCGCGGACCCACCGCTCCAGCCGTGCCCGGGCCTGCCCCTCCCCGCCCCGCGCGCCGTGCGGAGGGCCGTCGTGCGGCGACCCGTCCGGGATGTCGCCCGGGTCCAGGCCGGGCGGGAGCGTGACCGAGGCCGGGGCCTGCGCGGCGGTCCGGCGCCGCGCCGCGCACCACGCCCGCCAGTAGGGGGTGAACACGCGGTAGTGGTCGCCGCCCCCGGCGGGCAGCAGCTCGCCGGGCGGGACCACGGTCACGCCGGGGAACGTCCGGAACGCGAACGGCCCGTCCGCCAGCCGCCGCTCCCTGTCCCGGGCCAGCGCGCTGACGTCCGCGGTGGCGTGGACGGCCCGCGCCCCCGTCTCGCGGGCCAGCCGGACCGTCTCGGCCACGGCGTCGCCCCGCCGCACCACCAGGTCGCCGCCGCGGGCGCGCAGCGCCTCTCGCAGGTCCCGCAGGCAGTCCAGCAGGAACGGCATGCGAAGCCCGGCGGGCACGGCCGGGTCGAGCACGAACAGCGGCACCACGTGACGCGCCCGCGCGCACGCCTCGGCCAGCGCCGGATGGTCGTGCAGGCGCAGATCCCGGTTGAAGAGCACGATGGCGGTGTCCATACGGGGGTCTTCGGCGGCGGGCCGCCGCCGGTTGCAACCCGCGAGGGCCGGCCGCCGGTCGCGACTCACGCGGTCGGCCGCCGCTCGCAACCCGGATGGCCGGCCGCCGGTTGCAACTCGCAGGGGCCGGCGTCCGAAAGAATGGGCGGGCGTCGGCGAAGGACGGGGACACCTGCATGGACGAGACGGGCTCGGCGGGCGCCGCCGAGGAGCCGGGATACGGCATCGGGGCCGTGTCGCGGCGGCTCGGCGTGCCCGCGCCGACGCTGCGCACGTGGAACCTGCGCTACGGCATCGGCCCGAGCCGCCGCAGCCCCGGCGGCCACCGCCGCTACGACCGGGCCGACCTGGCCCGGCTGGAGGAGATGAGCCGCCTGGTCCACTCCGGCGTCCCGCCGGCCGACGCCGCCCGCCAGGCGCTGCGCGTCACCGTCCCACCGGCTCTCCCCGCGTCACGAGAGGGCGTCGAGCCGGCCTCCCCCGCGCCGGAGGAGGGCGCCGCCGATGAGGCCCGCCCGGGTGAGCGGGCCGAGACCGGCGGCGGAGACGAGCGGGCGCGGATCGCGGGCGGGGGCGAGCGGGCCCGGATGGCGGGCGGGGGCGAGCCGCCCCGGATCGGGGGCGAGCGGGCCCGGATCGGGGGCGAGCCGGGGAACGTGCCCTCGGCCGCGATGCTGGCCAGGGCCGCGACGGCGCTGGACGGCCGGACGGTGACCGACGGCCTGGCCGCCGCCCTGGCCCGGCTCGGCGTCGTGCCCACCTGGGACCGCCTGGCGTGTCCCGTGTTCGACGCGATCAGCCGCAGGCAGGACGAGACCGGCGCCGGGATCGACGTCGAGCACCTGTTCTCCGAGCGGCTGCTGGCCGCCTTGCACCCGCTGGCCGCCCGCCCCGCCCACCCGGTCAACGACCGTCCCGTGCTGCTGGCCTGCGCGGAGGAGGAGCAGCACAGCCTGCCCGTCCACGCGCTGGCCGCCGCGCTCGCCACCGACCGGCGGATCGACACGCGCGTGCTCGGCGCCCGCACCCCGCACGCCGCGCTGGCCGCCGCGATGCGCCGCCTCGGCCCCGACGTCGTCTTCGTCTGGTCGCACCAGGCCGATACGGGCGACCCGGCCCCGCTGGCCGCGCTTCCGGCGCTGCGCCCGCCGGCCCGGATCGTCGTCGGCGGCCCCGGCTGGTGGCCGGACCTCCCGCCCCGGGTCACGCGCGTGGCCTCGCTGCGGGACGCCGTCACCGTCGTCGCCGACGCGCTGCGCTGATCTCCCTGCCCTTGGTTGCCCATCACCGCCCGGTTCGCGTTGAATAAGTTTTGAAGAGGTTATCCGAGGAAGGGTGGAGCGCATGGAACCGCTCGCCGAGTGTTTTCGCACCCACGGCCCCCTGGTCCGCTCGTACCTGCGCCGGCTCGTCCCGCCAGGAGAGATCGACGACCTGACGCAGGTGGTGTTCATCGAGGTCTGGCGGTGCAGGCACCGCTACGACCCCGGGCGCAGCCTGGAGGCGTGGGTGCTGGGCATCGCCCGCAAGCGCGCCGTGGACCACCTGCGCGCCCGCCGCCCCACCGTGCCGCTGGATGCCGCCGGAGAGCCGGCGGGCGACGACGGCCGCGAGGAGTGCGAGGAGGTCGCGCGGCGCGACCTGGTCCGCAGGGCGCTGTCCGAGCTGCCGGCCGCGCAGCGCGAGGCCATCGCGCTCGCCTACTACGGCGACCTCAGCCAGCGCGAGATCTCCGAGCGGCTGCGCGTGCCGCTCGGCACCGTCAAGGCCCGCACCGCCCGCGGGCTGCACCGCCTGTCCACGCTGCTGGAGGCCGCATGACCCCCGGCCGCGTGACTCCCAGCCGCATGACCCCCGGCCGCGTGGCCCCCGGCGGCGCGGTGGACGGCACCGTCCACGGCACGGCCGGCCTGGTCAGGCCCAGGGTCGCGGTCTCCAGTTGCCTGCTCGGGGAGCCGGTGCGCTTCAACGGCGGCCACAGCCGCGACCGCTTCCTGTCCGGCCCGCTCGACCCGTACGTCGACTGGGTGCCGATCTGCCCCGAGATGGAGCTGGGCCTCGGCACCCCGCGGGAGACGCTCCGCCTGGAACGCTCGCCGTCGGGCCCGCGCCTGATGACCAGGAAGACCCGCGCCGACCTCACCGGCCGCATGACGGCCCTGGCCGAGGCCCGCGCCGCGGCCCTCGACGTGGACGGCTACGTGTTCAAGGCGCGGAGTCCCACCTGCGGCGTCCACGGCATCCCGCTCTACCCGGGCGCGGACGGGCCGCCGCTCGACCGGCGGCAGCGGGGCGTGTTCGCCGCGGCGGTCGTCGAGGCGCACCCGCTGCTGCCCGTCGAGGACGAGGGACGGCTGAACGACGCCGTGCTCCGCGAGGCGTTCGTGGAGCGGATCTTCGCCCACGCCCGGCTGCGCGCGCTGCTGGCCGGCGACTGGCGGGCGCGCGACCTGGTGGCCTTCCACACCCGGCACAAGATGCAGCTCCTCGCGCACGACCCGGCGGGCTACCGCGCCGCCGGCACCGTCGTGGCCCGCGCCGGGGCCCTGCCGCGCGCGGAGACGGCCGCCGCCTACGCGGGCGCGTTCCGCGCGGCGTTCGCCCACCGGGCCCGGACCGGACGCAACGTCAACGCCCTCCAGCACTGCCTGGGGATGCTCGGCCTCGACCGGGCCCGGCGCGACCACCTGACCGGCGTCATCGGCTCCTACCGGGCCGGTCTGCTGCCGCTCAGCGTGCCGGCCGCCCTGATCCGGCACGACGCCGAGGGCGAGGACAACCCGGGGGCGGCCTACGTGCGCCGCCAGACGTTCCTGTCGCCGTACCCGGAGGAACTGGCCCTGCGCCACCACGTCGCCGCCTGAACGACCGCGGACGCGCGACGAGCGCCGACGCGCACGAACGCGGCGGCCACTCCGGCTCGCCGCGTCCGCCCCACGCCGCTACTCCGGCATGAGCACCTTGTCGATGACATAGACGGAGGCGTTGAGCGTCGGCACATTGCCGCACAGCACCTTCGCCTGGTTCACCGTGTAGTCCTCCCCCGCCCCCTTCACGTGCACCGTGCCGCCCTCCAAGGTGGTCAGCCGGGCGTCGGACAGGTCGTCCGGCGTCTGCCTGCCCTCGACCACGTGGTAGGTCAGGATCTTCGTCAGCGCCTGCCGGTCGGCGAGGACCTTGTTCAGCGTGTCCTTGGGCACCGCCGCGAACGCCTGGTCGGTCGGCGCGAAGACCGTGACGTCCGAGGTGGAGTTGAGCTTGTCCGTGAGACCGGCCTGCTTGATCGCGCTGACCAGCGTGGACAGCTCCGGCACCTGGGAGGCCGCGGTCACCACCGGCGTGCCGGTGATCGCCGCGACGTCACTCTCGCCGGCGGCCGGACAGCCGGGGCCGATCGGCGCGCCCGGCGAGGACGCGGACGCGCCGGGCGCGCCCGCGAGGGTCGCGGACAGCCCGAGCGCCGCCGCGAGCAGAAATCTCTTCACTGGTCGTCGTTCCCCTCGATGGAGTCTGTGGCGAGGCGGCTGCGACGCCTCGTCCCTTTCCCTCTCCTCCGCTACGCGGGGACGTTCTGGACGCGCCGCCCATCCCAAAAGGGAGTAAAGGCCGCGGGAACCCGGGCGGCGCGCCGTTCGTCACCCTGGTACCGGCCGCACCCGGACCGGCACGTCACAGAAAGAGGCCCCATGCGCAGCGCGCTCTTCGGCAATCTCGGGTCCGAGCAGGGACACGCCACCTTCGCCCTGCAGAACTCCAAGATGCTCCGCGTCCAGCTCCCGCCCGAGGTGCTGGCGCGTCAGGGGTCGATGGTCGCCTTCCAGGGCCGCATGGACTTCGCGTACGAGGGCGCGGGCGGCGTGGGCAAGCTGCTGAAGAAGGTCGTGACCGGGGAGGGCGCGCCGCTCATGCGCGTCACCGGCGAGGGCACGCTGTTCCTCGCAGACAACGCCGACGACATCCACCTGTTCTACCTGGAGAACGAGGCCCTGACCGTCAACGGCCGCAACCTGCTGGCCCTCGACGCCGGGCTCACCTGGGACATCAACCGGGTCCAGGGCGCGGGGATCGCCGCGGGCGGCCTGTTCAACATGACGATCGGCGGCACCGGCTGGGTGGCGGTCACCGCGCACGGCGCTCCGGTGATGCTGGACGCCTCGCGGGCGCCGACGTTCGCCGACGGCCAGTCGGCCGTGTGCTGGAGCGCCGGGCTGCACGTGGGGATCAACCGCACGTTCAAGGCGGGCGCGCTGATCGGCCGGGGCAGCGGCGAGGCCGTCCAGCTCGCCTTCCAGGGCCAGGGGTTCGTGCTCGTGCAGGCCAGCGAGGGCCATCCCGTCCCCCGCCCCGGCCAGTGAGGCCCGGCGGGCTCGCGGAGAAACGACGAGGTCCCGCCCACCGGGCGGGACCTCGTGTCTGCTGTGGAGCTATGGGGATTCGAACCCCAGACCTCCTCCATGCCATGGAGGCGCGCTACCAACTGCGCCATAGCCCCTGGTCACCGTCCACGAGTGCTCTCGTCAACGGCGCTCGGGAAGCATATAGCCATCCGTACGATTCGCCTAATCGCGACGCCCGATCGCGGCGCCTGATCGCGGCGAGGGCCCGCACCGTCCCGGACGGCGGCGCGCGGCCCGTCGCCGGGTCAGGTCTGGGCGTCGGGCCGGTCGTCGCTGCTGATCGGCTCGGGCAGCGTGCCCGCGTTGTGCTCCAGCAGCCGCCATCCCTTGCGGCCCTCCTGGAGCACCGACCACGAGCAGTTGCCCAGGCCGCCCAGCGCCGGCCACAGCTCCTCGGGCAGCCCGAGGAGCTCGCAGATGCCGAGCCGCAGCGCGGCGCCGTGGGACGCGATCACCAGCAGGCCGTCGTCGTCAAGCCTGGCGGCCCAGCGGCGCATCGCGGCGGCGACGCGCGCCGCCACGTCGGTGACCGGCTCACCGTCCGGGGCCTCCCAGGCGACGTACTCCTCCGGCCAGCGGGCGGCGATCTCGTCGCGGGTGAGGCCCTCCCACTGCCCGCCACCCCGTTCGCGGAAGTCCTTGTCGACGGCCACGTCGAGGCCGACGAGCCGGCCGAGCGCGAGCGCGGTGTCGTTGGCCCGCTGGAGGTCGGACGAGACGATCATGCTGGGGCGCAGCGACGCGAGCAGCGACGCCGCCCGGGCGGCCTGCGCCTGCCCGGTCTCGTCCAGGGGGATGTCGGAGTGTCCCTGGAAGCGGTGCTCGACGTTCCACAGCGTCTGCCCGTGCCGGAGGCAGACGATCCGCTTGCTCAACTCCTGGCCCGCTGCATGTTGGCCTGCATCACGCTCTCCGGCAGCGTGATCGCCGGGCAGTCCTTCCACAGCCGCTCCAGGGCGTAGAAGGTGCGGTCCTCCTCGTGCTGGACGTGCACGACGATGTCGAGGAAGTCGAGGAGGACCCAGCGGCCCTCGCGCTCGCCCTCGCGGCGGACGGGCTTGGCGTCGGCCTCGGTGCGCAGCCTCTCCTCGATCTCGTCGACGATGGCGCGGACCTGGCGGTCGTTGGTGGCGGAGCAGAGCAGGAAGGCGTCGGTGATGACGAGCTGCTCGCTCACGTCGTAGGCGAGAATGTCGTCGGCCAGCTTGTCCGCCGCTGCCTCGGCGGCGATCCTGACCAGCTGGACGGCTCTGTCGGATGCGGTCACGATGCGGGTCTGTCCTCCTGTGTCGGCAAAACTGCCCTGTGTTGAGCCTACCCTTCTCCGCCGTAACCCCTCACTCCCGCCACGGAAGCCCTGGGCGTACACGGTGTGAACAGGGGCACGCCAAGATGGCGCCATCCGTGCACGCCGCCGAGGAGGAACCGCCCATGTCCGTACGCCGTGTCGTCCCGAACGTCCACTCCGACGCCCCGCGCGAGAGCGCCGCGTTCTACGGCCTGCTCGGCCTGGAGGAGGTCATGAACCACGGCTGGATCGTGACCCTCGCCTCACCCGCCCACCCCGGCGCCCAGGTCAGTCTCATGGCCGAGGACCTGACCGCCCCCGTCGTCCCGGACCTGAGCATCGAGGTGGACGACGTGGACGCGGCCTACGAGGCGGTGCGGGCGAGCGGGGCCGAGATCGTGCACCCGCTGCGCGACGAGGAGTGGGGTGTGCGGCGTTTCTTCGCCCGCGACCCGAACGGCCGCGTGGTCAACGTCCTCAGCCACCGGCGCTGACCGGCGGGCGGCCGGTCAGTCCTGGCGGTAGAGGTTGCGCTTGTTGATGTACTGCACGATGCCGTCCGGGACGAGGTACCAGATCGGCTCGCCGTCGGCCACGCGCTGCCGGCACTCCGAGGACGAGATGGCCAGGGCGGGGATCTCCAGCAGGGTGACCTTGCCCTCGGGCAGGCCGGGGTCGTGCAGCGTGTGGCCGGGGCGGGTGCAGCCCACGAAGTGCGCCAGGCCGAACAGCTCGCTCGCGTCCTGCCAGGTGAGGATGGCGCCGAGGGCGTCGGCGCCGGTGATGAAGAACAGCTCGGCGTCGGGCCCGTACGCGCGCGAGATGTCGCGCAGCGTGTCGATGGTGAAGGTCGGGCCGGGCCGGTCGACGTCCACCCGGCTGACCGAGAACCGCGGGTTGGACGCGGTGGCGATCACCGTCATCAGGTAGCGGTCCTCGGGCGCCGACACCTCGCGCTCCGACTTCTGGTACGGCCGGCCCGTCGGGACGAACACGACCTCGTCGAGCTCGAAGTGGTGCGCCACCTCGCTGGCGGCGACCAGGTGACCGTGGTGGATGGGGTCGAACGTCCCACCCATCACTCCCACGCGTCGCTTCCCCTGGATACCAGGCGCATTCATCATGAGTCGGACCTTACGCGGGACCCCTACCCGAAGATGAGGGGACCCCCCTCGGCGAGACCCGCGCGCGGCCCCCGATGCCGACGTAGCATGCCGGGCATGACGACCACCCCGGACCGCAACCGCGTCCAACTGCCCGGCATCTCGTCCCGTGCCTACGAACACCCCGCAGACCGGTCGGCCCTGGTCGCTCTGCGGAAGCTGAGCGGGTTCGACACGGTCCTCAAGCAGATGTCCGGT
Source organism: Nonomuraea roseoviolacea subsp. carminata (assembly GCF_024172185.1). Classification (GTDB taxonomy): domain Bacteria; phylum Actinomycetota; class Actinomycetes; order Streptosporangiales; family Streptosporangiaceae; genus Nonomuraea; species Nonomuraea roseoviolacea. The sequence goes on along the minus strand of NZ_JAMZEC010000001.1, from coordinate 6,074,555 downwards.
CTCATCAGCGAGCGCCGGCTGCGCCTGATGTACCTCGCCTCGTCCGTACGGGTGAGCGAGACCCAGTTCCGCTCCCTGTACGACATGGGGCGCGACGCCGCCTACACCCTCGACCTGCACCGGATCCCCGAGATCTACGTCCAGCAGGACCCGCAGGTCCAGGCCAAGGCCATCGGCTTCGACGACCCGTTCATCGTCGTGACCACCGGTCTGCTCAACCTCATGAACGAGGAGGAGCAGCGCTTCGTCATCGGCCACGAGACCGCCCACATCCTGTCGGGGCACGCGGTCTACCGCACCATGCTCGACATCCTCACCCGCCTGGCCACCCGCGTCGCGTGGATCCCGCTCGGCTACATCGGGCTGCGCGCCATCGTGGCGGGCCTGGAGGAGTGGTACCGCAAGTCGGAGCTGTCGTGCGACCGCGGCGGCCTGCTCGTCGGGCAGGACCCGGACACCGCCAAGCGCGCCCTGATGAAGCTGGCCGGCGGCGCCTACACCCACGAGATGAACATCGAGGCGTTCCTGGAGCAGTACCACGAGTACGACACCGCGGGCGACCTGCGCGACGGCTTCCTCAAGGTCCTCAACCTGCTCGGCACCACCCACCCGTTCGCCGTGGTGCGCGTGGCCGAGCTGGACAAGTGGCAGCGCAGCGGTGAGTACGACCGGATCATCGCCGGCGACTACCCGCGCCGCGAGGACGACGCCAACGCCCGCGTCACCGACGAGGTCAAGGCGGCTGCCGAGTCCTACCGCGCCTCCTGGTCGCAGTCGCAGGACCCGTTCATCGGGGTGCTGCGCGACGTGGCCGAGGGCGCGGTCAACGCCGGCGAGCGCATCTTCAACCGCTTCTCCCGCCGCGACGGCGGCCAGGGCTGACCCTCCTGGAAGAGCCGGGAGCGGGCGGGCTCTAGAGCAGCAGGGAGATCGCGCGCACGGCGGCCGCGCACAGGGCGACGAACCCGCCCAGCACGGCCAGTGCGCGCAGCCCCTCACGGCGCAGCTCCGGCAGCCGGGCGCCGATCCGCTCGATCTCGCGGCCGGTGATGCCGCCGCACAACATCCCGAACACCACGCCGGCGGCGGTCACCGGCGCGGGCTGCTGCCACCAGTCGGAGCCGATCTGGCCGCCGCCGGTGAGCCAGAGCGCCCCGCCCGCCGCCACCACGACGGGCACGCCCGGCCACACCGCCGCCGTCACGGCCGAACCGGTCGCGGCGAACGGGAACAACACCACCCGCAGCGCCACCCGCCAGCGCCGTGACGCGCGGTTGCGGACCATCCAGTGGCTCATCCAGATGGCCCGCGTCAGCACCACGAACACCGCCGTGACGCCGATCGAGGCGATCGGCCACATCACCGACGCCACCACGCACGGCACGGCCAGCACCGCCAGCAGCAGGAGGGCGGCGTTGCCCGCGGGCAGCGACGTGGTGCCCGGCTCCGAACGGAACCGGGCGGCGCGGCCGCCTCTCGCCTGGGCGGCCGCCGCCTTGGCGCGGGCCCGCGCGGTCACCGGCTTGGCGCCCTCGGCGGTCCGGCCGCGGGTCTTGGCCTCGGCCCGGCCGCGTGGCGCGGGCACCTTCCCCTCGGCGGCGGTGCGGGCCCGGGTGCCTCCGTCGGCGACGGCGCGCCCGCGGGCGACGGCCTCGCCGGTCGTGCGGGGCCGCGGGGTGACGTCCCCGGTCGTGCGCGCTCGCGCGGCCTCGGCGGCCGTACGGGTGCGGGCGACCTCGGCGGCCGGTCTGGGGCGTGCGGTGGCGTCGCCCGCCGGCCTGGGACGCGGCGTGGCCTCTCCGCCGCCGCCCGTCCGGGGGCGTGGCGTGACGTCTCCGGTGGCGCCCGTCCGGGGACGCGGCGTGTCTCCGGTGGCACCGGACCTCGGGCGTGCGGTGGTGTCGCCGGCGCCCGTCCTCGACCTCGGCGTGACGTCACCGGTGGAGCCGGCCCTGGGGCGCGGCGTGAGGTCTCCGGCGGCGCCCGTACGGGTGCGCGGACCGTCGGCGCTCGCCCGGCCACGGGGTGGCGGGACGTCGCCGTCCTGCGCGGAACGGGCGCGGGCGCCCGGGTCGGCCGCGGCGCGCCCACGGGCCGCCGCGTCGCCTCCCGCGCGGCCGGCCGGCTCTCCGCCGCGTGGACGCGGCCCCGAGTCACCCGTGCGCGGCCCCGAGTCGCCGCTCCCCCGGGTACGCGAGCCAGGCTCGCCACCGGCGCGCGCACGCGGCCCGGAGTCCCCGGGGCGCAGGCGCGGACCCGAGTCTCCCGGGCGCGGACGAGAACCGGAGTCCCCGGTGCGCGGGCGGGAACCGGAGTCTCCCGGGCGCGGACGCGGGCGTGGGTCGGAGTCGCCGGTACGCGGGTCCGCGTCACCGGCGGAGCGGCCACGGGGACCGGTGTCGCCGCCCGCCCGGCCCCTCGGCGCCGGGGAGCGCCCGTCCTCACGGTGCGCGTCGTCGGCCGCCGGAGCGCGTGTGTCCTCGGCCACGGGGGCCGCGAGCAGCCCCTTCGACGCCTTGGTGGAGCGGGAGCGGCCGGTCACCCGGGCCAGCCGCGACAGCCGGTCGGCCAGCAGCGCCGCCGTGGGCCGCTTGGCGGGCTCGCGGTTGAGCGCCGCGCGCACCAGCGGCAGCAGCGCCACGGGCACGCCCTTGAGGTCGGCCTGGCCGTTCAGCACCGCGTACATCTGCGCCTCGGGCGTGCCGCGCCCGAAGGCCGGGCGGCCCGTCGCCGCGAAGGCCACCGTCGCCGCCCAGGCGTGGATGTCGGCCGGCGACTCGACCGGCTCGTCGGCGAAGACCTCCGGCGCGGTGTACCCGGGGGTGCCGAGGAAGGTGCCGGTCAGCGTGAGCCGGGTGGCGTCGTGCACCTGCGCGATGCCGAAGTCGATGAGGACCGGGCCCTCGGCGCCCATGATGATGTTGGCCGGCTTCAGGTCGCGGTGGACCACCCCGGCGGCGTGGATGATCGCCAGGGCGGCGGCGATGCCCTGCGCCATGTCCACGAGGTTGGCCATGTCGAGCGGGCCGTCCTGGCGGACGCGGTCGAGGAGCGTGACCCCCTCGATGTTCTCCATGACGAGGTACGGCCGGGCGCAGTCGAGGTCGGCGTCGAGCACCTTGGCGACGTACGGGCTCTCCACCCGGCGGAGCGCACGAACTTCGCGTTCCAGCCGAATCCTGGACGAATCATCCTGAGCGAGCTCGTGCAGAACCTTCAGTGCGACTCTTTCGCCGCGCCGGGAGCCGGCGAGGTAGACCTCGCCCATGCCACCCCGGCCGAGCCGCTCGAGCAAGGTATACGGCCCGACCTTGCCGAGCTTGCTCACCGTCCCTCCCTGCCGGGCACGCCCATAAGGGGCACAACCTTAGCGCCGGAAGGGCCGGTGTTGTCCGAGGCGCGCCGAGAGTTTCCCTCGCCGTGTCGGGTCAGCAGCCCGCCCCGGCGATGACCGTGCCCTCGGAGGTGCGCAGTTGTCCCTCGCCGGTGTAGACCCACTTGGTGGAGGTCAGCTCCGGGAGACCCATCGGGCCGCGCGCGTGCAGCTTCTGCGTGGAGATGCCGATCTCCGCGCCGAACCCGAACTCGCCGCCGTCGGTGAACCGGGTCGAGGCGTTGACCGCCACGGCCGCCGAGTCGACCAGCGACACGAACCGGCGCGCCGCCCCCTGCGAACGGGTGACGATCGCGTCGGTGTGCCCCGAGCCGTACGCGCGGATGTGGGCCACCGCGTCCTCCAGCGAGTCGACGACCGCCGCGGCGATGTCCAGCGAGAGGTACTCGGCGCGGAAGTCGTCCTCGGTGGCGGGCACGACCTCGCCGAAGCGGGCGATCCGGTCGTCGCCGTGGACGGTCACGCCGGCCTGCTTGAGCGCTCGCAGCGCCATGGGCACGAACGTCTCGGCGATTCCGGCGTGCACCAGGAACGTCTCGGCCGCGTTGCACACCGACGGCCGCTGCGCCTTGGCGTTGACCAGGATCTCCACCGCGAGCCGCGGGTCGGCCTCGGCGTCCACGTACACGTGGCAGTTGCCCACCCCGGTCTCGATGACCGGCACCGTGGACTCCTCGACCACCGAGTTGATCAGCGACGCGCCGCCGCGCGGGATGAGCACGTCGACCAGCCCGCGCGCCCGCATCAGCTCCTTGACCGAGTCGCGCGTGAGGCCGGGCACGAGCTGCACGGCCCCGGCCGGCACCTCGGTCGCCTCCAGCGCCTCCTGCATGACCCGCACGAGCGCGGTGTTGGAGGAGTAGGCGCTGGACGAGCCGCGCAGCAGCACCGCGTTGCCGCTCTTGAGGCAGAGCGCCGCCGCGTCGACGGTCACGTTGGGGCGGCCCTCGTAGATGATGCCGATGACGCCGAGCGGCACTCGCAGCTGCCGCAGCTCCAGCCCGTTGGGCAGGGTGGAGCCGCGCACGACCTCGCCGACCGGGTCGGGCAGGTCGGCCACCTGCCGCACCGCGTCGGCCACCGACCGGATCCGGTCCTCGTCGAGCCGCAGCCGGTCGATCATCGCCTCGGACGTGCCCTGCTCGCGGGCCCGCTCGACGTCCTCGGCGTTGGCCTCGACGATCTCGGCGGCGTGGGCCTCCAGGGCGTCGGCGACGGCGCGCAACGCCCGGTCCTTCGGCGCCCGCGGCAGCGGGGCCAGCTCGGCGGCGGCCTCTCGTGCCGCGCGGGCGACCTTCAGGAACTCCTCGGACATCACACGCTCCTCGTTGTCGTGCCGGATCGTCATGCCGTACCGCCGGTGCACGCCGTCTCCGGCGTCCTTCCGTCAGCGTCCACCGGCTTCGGGGAGCGTCGCCGCTCCCCGGGATCCGCCTCCGGTCGCGGGTGCGCCGGAGGACGGCGGGTCAGCCGTGAGACTCCAGTATGACGATGTCGTCGCGATGGATCAGCTCGCGTTCATATTCCGGACCCAGCTCGCTGGCCAGCTCGCGCGTGGAGCGGCCCAGCAGGCCGGGGATCTCGCCGGCGTCGAAGTTGACCAGCCCGCGCGCCACCACCGCGCCCCGCGGCGCGCACAGGTCGACGGGGTCGCCGGCGGCGAACTCGCCCTCCACGGAGGTGACCCCGGCCGGCAGCAGCGACTTGCGGCGCGTCACGACGGCCTCGACCGCGCCGTCGTCGAGGTGCAGCCGCCCGCGGCCGGTCGTGGCGTGCGCCAGCCAGAGCAGCCGGGTGCCGGGGTGCCGGCCGCCCGGGTGGAAGTAGGTGCCGACGTCGGCGCCGGCCAGCGCCTGCGCGGCGTGCGCGGCGGCGGTGAGCACGACCGGGACGCCGGCGCCGGTGGCGATGCGCGCCGCCTGGACCTTGGTGACCATGCCGCCGGTGCCGACGGCCGCGCCGTTGCGGCCCAGCTCGACGCCCACGAGGTCCTCGGGGCCGCGGATCTCGGTCAGCCGCCGGGAGCCGCTGCGGCTCGGCGGGCCGTCGTAGAGGGCGTCCACGTCGGACAGCAGCACCAGCGCGTCGGCGTGGACGAGGTGGGCGACCAGCGCCGCCAGCCGGTCGTTGTCGCCGAAGCGGATCTCGTCGGTGGCGACGGTGTCGTTCTCGTTGACGATCGGCATGATGCCGAGCTCCAGCAGCCGGTTGAGGGTGCGCTGGGCGTTGGCGTGGTGGGCGCGGCGCATCATGTCGTCGGCGGTCAGCAGCACCTGGCCGACGCGCAGGCCGTAACGGGCGAAGGAGGAGGTGTAGCGGGCGACGAGCACGCCCTGGCCGACCGAGGCGGCGGCCTGCTGCGTGGCGAGGTCGCGCGGGCGCGCGGACAGCCCGAGCGGGCCGAGGCCCGCGGCGATCGCTCCCGAGGAGACCAGCACGATCTGCGTGCCGGTACGGCGGCGCGCGGCGAGGACGTCGACCAGCGCGTCGACCCGGTCCACGTCGATCGTTCCCTGAGGGGTGGTCAGCGAGGAGGAGCCGACCTTGACGACGACCTTCGACGCTGAGCTGATCCGTTCGCGCACATCTGGAAGCCTATCCGAGGCCGGACATATCCATTCGCCCGTCTCCGTCACCGGCGGACGGGCCGGGCGTGAGACCGTGGAGGAGAGCCGTGACGACGTCCGGCGTGAAGCCCGGGCCCTCTCCCATGTACGCCCGTACGAACGCCCGGTAGAAGCACGCCCCCACCAGCAGCGCGGCCGCCGCCTCCGGTGCCACCTCCGCCGAGACCCGGCCCAGGCGCTGCTCGGCGCGCAGGTACTCGGCCACGATCCGCTCGGCCAGCTGCGGCCCCAGCCCGGCGGCACGCAGCCGGGCCCGCTGCTTGGCCAGCATGTCGCGCTCCGCGAAGATCGCCGACCCCACCGGGATGGACCGGTCGAAGAACCCCGACGCCTGCTCGGCCACGTCGCGCAGGTTGCCCTCGACCGTGCCCGTGCCGGCCCGCTCGGGCAGGCCGGACAGGGCGTCGATGTGCGGCAGGCCGTCGTGGAGGACCGCCAGCAGGAGGTCCTCCTTGTCACGGAAGTGCTTGTAGAGCGTGGGCTCGGAGAAGCCCGCCACCCGCGCGATCTCCTTGGTGGTGACCTTGGCCAGCCCGGCCTCGTCCAGGAGCCGCGCGGCGGCGGCCAGGATGCGCTCGCGAGTCGTGGGCTGTCGCACCGGGTCGCGCCTCTCCCCTACGTCCGCGCCTTAGTGAACACTAACCACCTTAGCGGTGATCGGCGCCACCAGCCTGCCGTCTGTCCCCCGTGGCTCCTAGCCGAGCCTGCTGTCGGTGCCGCGCGGACCCGTCCGGACGGACTCGGCGGACAGCGTCGGCTGCCAGTCGAAGATGTATCCGCCCTCCATGGGCCCGATGACCACCTCGGCGCCGGCGGTCGCCCCCGCCTTGACCAGCTGCTCCTCGACGCCCAGCCGCTCCAGCCGGTCGGCGAGGTAGCCGACGGCCTCGTCGTTGCTGAAGTCGGTCTGCCGGATCCAGCGCTCCGGCTTCTCACCGGTGACCTGGAAGAGGTTGTCGTTGACCTTGCGGACCGTGAACCCGGCCTCGCCGAGCTGCCGCGGCTTGATCACCAGGCGGGTGGGCTCCTCGACCGGGCGGTTGGCGCGGGCGGCGGCGACCCACTCGCCCATGGCGAACGTCAGCTCGCGCAGCCCGGCGTGCGTGGCCGCCGACACCGTGAACACCTGCAGCCCGCGCTCCTCGAACTCCGGCCTGACCAGCTCGGCCAGCTCCTGCGCGTCGGGCACGTCGGCCTTGTTGAGCACCACCATGCGCGGCCGGTCGCCCAGCTTGCCGTACGCCTCCAGCTCCGCCTCGATCACCTCGTAGTCGGTGACGGGGTCGCGGCCGGGCTCCATCGTGGCGCAGTCGATGACGTGGACGAGCATGTCGCACCGCTCGACATGGCGCAGGAACTCGTGACCGAGGCCCTTGCCCTGGGACGCGCCCGGGATCAGCCCCGGCACGTCGGCCACGGTGAAGACGGTGTCGCCGGCGGTGACGACCCCGAGGTTGGGCACGAGCGTGGTGAACGGGTAGTCGGCGATCTTCGGCCGGGCCGCGCTCAGCGCGGCGATCAGTGACGACTTGCCGGCGCTGGGGAAGCCCACCAGGGCGACGTCGGCGACGCTCTTGAGCTCCAGCACCACGTCCAGCGCGTCGCCCGGCTCGCCGAGCAGCGCGAACCCGGGGGCCTTGCGCTTGGTGCTGGCCAGCGCGGCGTTGCCGAGGCCGCCGTGGCCGCCGTTGGCGATCACGTAGCGGGTGCCGGCGCCGACCAGGTCCACCAGCACCTCGCCGGTGTTGGCGTCCTTGACCACGGTGCCGTTGGGCACGGTCAGGATGACGTCGCCGCCGTTGGCGCCGTCGCGGTTGGAGCCCTGCCCCTGCTTGCCGTTGTCGGCCTTGCGGTGCGGGCGGCGGTGGTAGTCGAGCAGGGTGGCGGTGTTCGGATCCACCTCCAGGATCACGTCACCGCCCCGGCCGCCGTTGCCCCCGTCGGGGCCGCCGAGCGGCTTGAACTTCTCCCGGTGGATGGAGGCGCAGCCGTTCCCTCCGTCACCGGCCCTGACGTGCAGGACCACCTGGTCCACGAAGTCCGGCATGTCCGCCTCTCCTCACGCCCCCGTGCAGGGGTTGTCTCCAAGTCTTCCGCGGACGGTCCGCCGCGGCCCGCCATCACCGGCGGAACCCCGCCCGACGCAGAGCGGGCCGCATCCCCGCAGGAAGCGACCCCACCCGGCCAGGCGATCACGAACAAACGCGAAGGGGTGGATCGAGGAACCGATCCACCCCTTGGTAACGCTCTCCGGTTGCGGATTACTCCGCGAGTTACTCCGCGACCGGGACGATGCTCACGGCGCGACGGCCGCGCTTGACGCCGAACTGCACGTGACCGGCGGTCAGCGCGAACAGCGTGTCGTCGCCACCGCGGCCGACGTTGTCGCCGGGGTGGAAGTGGGTGCCACGCTGACGGACGATGATCTCGCCCGCGTTGACCAGCTGGCCGCCGAAGCGCTTGACGCCCAGGCGCTGAGCGTTGGAGTCACGGCCGTTCCGGGTGGACGACGCGCCCTTCTTGTGTGCCATCTCTCAAACTCCCGATCAGGCCTGGTCGATACCGGTGATCTTCACCTGGGTGTACCGCTGGCGGTGACCCTGGCGCTTCTTGTAACCGGTCTTGTTCTTGTACTTGAGAATGCGGATCTTCGGACCCTTGGTCTCGCCGAGGATCTCGGCGCTGACCGTGAACTTGCCCGCCTCCGTGGTCACATCGCCGTCGTTGACGACGAGCACCGTCGGCAGCGAAATCGAAGAGCCGACCTCGCCGGCGACCTTGTCCACCTCGAGGACGTCACCGACGGAGACCTTCTGCTGCCTGCCGCCGCAACGAACGATCGCGTACACCGCGGAACCCTTCTACTGTCTACTGTTGCGATCCACGGCCGTCCCGGACGGGGCGGCCGTTGACTGCCGAGTGCTGCGCCCGCACCCGCATCCTGTCTGGAACCAACGAACCGAGTGGGCGCGCCAACAGGGCACGTCACCTGACGCACCGATCCACTAGGGTACCGGATTAACGGTGCCCGAAGCGAACCGGTCGGATCGTCGGACAGTCCTTCGAGCAGCCACTCAGGGGGCTACTCGGCGGACTTGGCTCGGCGTGAGCGTCGCCGCCCCCTGCCGGAAGACTGGCCGGCTTGGTCGTCCTCAGCCGGGACGTCATCAAGCGCACCGGTCACGGTATCACGGCCGGAGGAGTCCTTGGCCGCGGAAACCTTCTCCCCGCCCTTGTCGCCCAGCTTCTCGGCGACCGCCTTCTCGACCGACATCTTGCCCTGCGTGCCACGCGGCTCAGGCTTCGACTCCACCGGCTCGGTGGAGACGATGAGCCCGCGCCCGTTGCAGCACTCGCACGGCGTCGAGAACGCCTCCAGCAGCCCCTGTCCGACCCGCTTACGGGTCATCTGGACCAGGCCGAGCGAGGTGACCTCGGCCACCTGGTGCTTGGTCCGGTCGCGGGCCAGGCACTCCAGCAGCCGCCGCAGCACCAGGTCGCGGTTGGACTCCAGCACCATGTCGATGAAGTCGATGACGATGATGCCGCCGATGTCGCGCAGCCTGAGCTGGCGGACGATCTCCTCGGCCGCCTCCAGGTTGTTGCGGGTGACGGTCTCCTCGAGGTTGCCGCCCTGGCCGGTGAACTTGCCGGTGTTGACGTCGACGACGGTCATCGCCTCGGTGCGGTCGATCACCAGCGAGCCGCCGCTGGGCAGCCACACCTTGCGCTCCATGGCCTTGCCGAGCTGCTCGTCGATCCGGTACGACTCGAAGACGTCGCCCTGGTCGCCGTCCCACCGCGCCAGCCGTTCGGCCAGGTGCGGGGCGACGTACTTGACGTACTCCTCGACCGTCTCCCACGCCTCCTCGCCCTGCACGACGAGCGAGCTGAAGTCCTCGTTGAAGACGTCGCGCACCACGCGGATGGTGAGGTCGGGCTCGGCCGACAGCAGCTCGGGCGGGCTGGCCGACTTCGCCTTCTTCTGGATGTTCTCCCACTGCGCCGACAGGCGGGCCACGTCGCGGGCCAGCTCCTCCTCGGAGGCGCCCTCGGCCGCCGTGCGCACGATCACGCCCGCGTTCTCCGGCATGACCTTCTTCAGGATGCTCTTGAGGCGGGTGCGCTCCTTGTCGGGCAGCTTGCGGCTGATGCCGGTCATCGAGCCGTCGGGCACGTAGACCAGGTAGCGGCCGGGCAGGCTGATCTGCGAGGTCAGGCGGGCGCCCTTGTGGCCGATCGGGTCCTTGGTGACCTGCACCAGCACCGACTGGCCGGACTTCAGCGCCGACTCGATCCGCTTGGGCTGTCCTTCCAGGCCCGCGGTGTCGAAGTTGACCTCACCGGCGTACAGGACGGCGTTGCGGCCCTTGCCGATGTCGACGAACGCCGCCTCCATCGAGGGCAGGACGTTCTGCACCTTGCCGAGGTAGACGTTGCCGACGTACGACTGGCTGGCCTCGCGGTTGACGTAGTGCTCGACGAGGACGCCGTCCTCCAGCACCGCGATCTGGGTGCGGTCGCCCTGGCGGCGCACCACCATCATCCGGTCGACCGACTCGCGCCGGGCCAGGAACTCCGACTCGGTGATGATCGGCGGCCTGCGGCGGCCCAGCTCGCGGCCCTCGCGGCGGCGCTGCTTCTTGGCCTCCAGCCGGGTGGAGCCGCGCACGCTCTGCACGCCGTCGGCGGAGGTGTCGACCAGCGAGGCGCGGCCGGAGCGCGGCGCGCGGATGCGGACGACGGTGTTGGGCGGGTCGTCGCCGGACGGCTCGGCGCCGTCGTCGGTGCCGCGCCTGCGGCGGCGGCGCCGGCGGCGCGAGCTGGAGGTCTCCTCCTCCTGGTGCTCCTCGGCCTGCTCGTCCTCGCCCTCGTCGCCGTCCTCGTCGGAGTCGTCGGCGTCGGACTCGTCGCGCTCGCGGGTCTTGCCGCGGCCGCGGCCGCCCCTGCGGCGGCGGCGACGGCGGCTGCCGCCCTCTTCCTCCTCCTGGTCGGAGTCGGAGTCGGCGGCGTCGGTCTCGTCGGCGCCGGTCTCGTCGCCCTCGTCGGCGTCGGCGGCCACCTCGGGCTCGGGGCGCGCCGGCTCGGGGCGGACGGGCTCGGGGCGGAACGGCTGGGCCTGGCTCGGGTCGGGCGCCTGGAACAGCGGCGCGAAGATCGCCGCGGGGCGCCGGAACACGGCGTCCGGCTCGTCGGCGCGGCGCGCGGAGAACCCGAACGGGTCGGCGAGCAGGCTCGGCCGGTCGGTGTCCTCGTCGAGGTCCTCGCCGGCGGGCTCGTCGTCGAGCGGCTCGTCCTCGGGCAGCTCGTCGAGGATGTCGTCCTCGACGCCCGCGCTCGCGGCCTGGGCACGCCCGGAGTCGCCGGTGTCGCTCCCGTCCCGGGCGGACGCGGCCGTGGTGACATCGCCGCCGGTGGCGGAGGTGTCCGCGCCGATCGCGGTGGCCTCGGTGCCGACCGCGCCGGCCTCGCCGGTCGGAGCCGTCGGGCCGGTGCCCTCGGCGGCGGTCGCGGCCTCGGGCTCCGCCTTCTTGCGGGTGCGGCGACGCCGGACGGGCGCGGCCTCGGCCTCGGCGCCGTCCTGAGCCGCCCCGGTGTCCGGGGCAGTGTCCGGAGCGGCGGCCTCGGCCGCGAGCGCGCGGTCGGCGGTCTCCAGCGCGGCCTGGTCGGTGCTCTGGCCGGCATCCTGCTCGGCGCTCTGGTCTGCGGCGGCGCCGGCCGGCGCTCCCGTGGTGGCCGGCTCGGCCTCCTCGGCCTTCCTGCTGGTACGGCGGCGCGAGGTGGTGGCCGTCGACCGCGTCCTGGATCGCTTGGGCTTCTCGGCCTCGGCGGCGCCGTCCTCCTCGTCACCTGCGGAGGCGGCCTGCGCGACGGCGCCGGCGACCGCGGCCTCGACCGGGCTGCCCCCGTCCGCCGCGGCGGCCTCCTGGCCGGAGCCCGCAGCAGCGTCCTGGCCGGAGCCCGCAGCAGCGTCCTGGCCGGTGCCCGGGGCGGCCTCCTGGCCGGTGCCCGTCACGGCCTCCTGGACCGCCCGCGGCGCGGTCTGCCGGCCGTCGCCTCCGGTCGCCTCTCCGGTCGGCTCGGAGGCCCGGGCCGCGGCCTCGGCCGCGGAGACGGTCACCTGGGCGGGCTCGTCCTCGGGAATCTCGGGCGGCGGCCCGGCGGGCCGGCTCGCGGCCCTGCGTCGCGGGGTGCTGGGTGACTGTTCAGTTGTTCCGCCGTCGGAGCCTGTGGCCCCGGTGTTGGGCTCGTTCTCGAGCATGCGGGCGCTCTCCCGTCAGCTCCCGGGCGCGTCGCCGCGCCGCGCAGGAGCTCTCGTGTCTCGTTGTCCGCCCGCGCCCCCGCCAAGGGGCACGGGCGCCAAGTCCTGTCAGCGGTCGTGCCCCACGCGTGCGGGACACTCCCTTAACCGGCGACGTGCTCACCCACCGGTCCCGCTTCGCCGCCGCGCGTGGTCTCGCGGTCAAGGTCGAACGGGTCGGCGAGCGCACCGGTGCCGACGTCCAGCGGCCCCTGCGCCAGCCTGGTCACCTCGGGGGGGACCGGCGGCGCGAAGTCGGCCACAAGGCGCAGCCCTGCGAGCACATCGTCGGGTCGAACGGCAGGCGTCATGTGCCGAACAACCATGCGCAGTATGACACACGACTGTCCGGGCACCTGAGCTGCGGTTCTACCTGTCCCCTCGGACACCGCCAGCCTCAGCACGGCCTCGCGGGCGTCGAAGCGGCGCGGGCCCTTCTTGGTGAGGCGCTCGACCTCCACGGCCCCGGCGGAGAGGAACTTCTCCACCGCCACTCCGGCGAGCTCGCGATCCGCACCCGGCAACCGCACCTCCCACTCCGAGGCCTCCAGGCGCTCGGCAAGCCCTCCCGGCCCCGCCTCGACGACGTCCAGCACGTCGAGCCCGGGCGGCAGCGACCCGTCGAGGTCGCCGCGGATGCGCTCCGGCTCGCACGGCGTGGTGACGCCGATCTCGAGGTATTCGGCCTCGCTGGCGACGCCGGTCGGCGCCGCGCCCGCGTAGGAGATCTTCGGGTGGGGCGAGAAGCCCGCGCTGTAGGCCACCGGAATGCCGGCACGGCGGACCGCACGTTCGACGGCCCGCGAGATGTCGCGGTGACTGGTGAAGCGCAGGCGGCCGCGCTTGGCGTAGCGCACGCGCAGGCGCTGCACCGTGGGCGCGGGCGGGGGCCCGTCGGGAACAGGTTTCAGAGCTTTGTCGTCCTTCCCGTGTCAGAGTTCCTTCGTTTCAGAATAAGCCGCCGCGACGCCTGATCGACTCAGGATCATGTACGGCGAGGCACGGCCCGCGCACCCAGCGCTCCGGAAGCGGCGACGGGGCCGGGCACCCGGGCGCCCGAACGCCGCCCTAGACGACCGTGAGCGGGAGGAGTTTGCGCCCCGTCGGGCCGACCTGGATCTCGGTGCCCATGGTCGGGCAGACGCCGCAGTCGTAACACGGCGTCCAGCGGCAGTCCTCGACCTCGCCGCCGGAGACGGCCTCCTGCCAGTCCTGCCAGAGCCATTCGCGGTCGAGCCCGGCGTCGAGGTGGTCCCACGGGAGGACCTCGTTCTCCTCGCGCTCGCGCGTGGTGTACCAGTCGACGTCGACGCCGGCCTTCTCGGCGGCGGCCATCCAGCGCTGGTAGGAGAAGTGCTCGCTCCAGCCGTCGAAGCGCCCGCCGTCCTCCCAGACGGCCCGGATGACCGCGCCGACCCGCCGGTCACCGCGCGAGAGCAGGCCCTCGACGATGGACGGCTTGCCGTCGTGGTAGCGGTAGCCGATGGCCCGGCCGAACTCCTTGTCGCCGCGCAGGGAGTCGCGCAGCGCCTTGAGCCGCCGGTCGACGGTCTCGTGGTCGGCCTGACCGGCCCACTGGAACGGCGTGTGCGGCTTGGGCACGAAGCCGCCGATCGACACGGTGCAGCGGATGTCGCGCGAGCCGGTGATCTCGCGCCCGGCCTTGATGACCTTCTTGGCCAGGTCGGCGATGCCGAGCACGTCCTCGTCGGTCTCGGTGGGCAGCCCGCACATGAAGTACAGCTTCACCTGCCGCCAGCCCTGCGAGTAGGCGGTGGTGACGGTGCGGATGAGGTCTTCCTCGGTGACCATCTTGTTGATCACCTTGCGCATGCGCTCGGACCCGCCCTCGGGCGCGAAGGTCAGCCCGGAGCGCCGCCCGTTGCGGGAGAACTCGTTGGCCAGGTCGATGTTGAACGCGTCGACCCGGGTGGAGGGCAGCGACAGCGAGGTGTTGGTGCCCTCGTAGCGGTCGGCCAGGCCCTTGGCGACGTCGGCGATCTCGGAGTGGTCGGCCGACGACAGCGACAGCAGGCCGACCTCGTTGAAGCCGGACTCCTTGATGCCGTTGTCGACCATGGCGCCGATCGTGGTGATGGACCGCTCGCGCACCGGGCGCGTGATCATGCCGGCCTGGCAGAAGCGGCAGCCGCGCGTGCAGCCGCGGAAGATCTCCACGCTGAACCGCTCGTGGACGGTCTCGGCCAGCGGCACCAGCGGCTTCTTCGGGTAGGGCCACTCGTCGAGGTCCATGACCGTGTGCTTGTGGACGCGCCACGGGACGTCGGCCCGGTTGGGCGCCACCCGCTTGATGCGACCGTCGGGGTGGTAGTCGACGTCGTAGAACTTGGGCACGTAGACGCCGCCCGACTCGGCCAGGCGCATGAGCAGCTCGTCGCGGCCGCCGGGCCGGCCCTCGGCCTTCCACTCGCGAACGACCTCGGTGATGGCGATGGCGATCTGCTCGCCGTCGCCGAGCACGGCCGCGTCGAGGAAGTCGGCGATCGGCTCGGGGTTGAACGCGGCATGGCCGCCCGCGAGCACGATCGGGTCGTCGTCGCCGCGCTCGACGGCCAGCATCGGGATGCCGGCCAGGTCGAGGGCGGTCAGCATGTTGGTGTAGCCGAGCTCGGTGGAGAACGACACGCCGAACACGTCGAAGGCGCGCACCGGGCGGTGGGCGTCGACCGTGAACTGGGGCACGCCCTCGGCGCGCATGAGCGCCTCGAGGTCGGGCCAGACGGCGTAGGTGCGCTCGGCCAGGGTGGCGGGCAGCTCGTTGAGGATCTCGTAGAGGATCGCGACGCCCTGGTTGGGCAGGCCGACCTCGTAGGCGTCCGGGTACATCAGCGCCCAGCGCACGTCGGCGTCGTCCCAGTCCTTCACGGTCGAGTTGAGCTCACCCCCGACGTACTGGATGGGCTTCTGCACCTTGGGCAGCAGCGCTTCCAGGCGGTGGAAAATCGACTCGACAGGCATACGACCAGGGTAGCGGCGCCCGGGAGCGGGCCGGGCCACGCCGGTCGCGGTCAGGCGTACTGCTGCTGCTCGCGGATCCGGATCGACTGGAGCAGCCCCACCGCGATGAGGTTGGCGAAGGTCGCGGTGCCGCCGTACGACACGAACGGCAGCGGCAGCCCGGTGATGGGCATGATCCCGATGGTCATCCCGATGTTGACGAACGTCTGGAACGCGAACCAGCACACGATCGTGCCCGCCGCCAGCGTGCCGAACCGGTCGTCGCACTGCCGGGCGATCCGCAGCCCCCGCAGCAGCACCACGCCGAGCAGCAGCACGATGGCCACCGACCCGAGGAAGCCGAACTCCTCCCCCGCGACCGTGAAGATGAAGTCGGTGTGCTGTTCCGGCACGAACCGCCCGGTCGTCTGCCCGCCGTGCAGCCACCCCTTGCCGAACAGCCCGCCGGAGCCGATCGCGATGAGCGACTGCGTGCTGTTGTAGCCGACGCCGCGCGGGTCGACGCCCGGGTCGAGGAACGCGGTGAACCGCGCGATCTGGTACGGCTCCAGCAGTTGCAGCCGGAACACCAGGAACACCCCGGTCACGGCCACGAGCGTCAGCCCCACGATCCACCGCTTGCGCACGCCGCCGATGATCAGCGCCGCGGCGGTGATCACGGCGAGCACCAGCGCCGTGCCGAGGTCCGGCTGGAGCATCACCATGCCCATCGTCAGGGCCGCCACGCACAGCGCCAGCACGATGTCGAACGTGCGTGGCCGGTCGCTGCCCTCGGCCGGCTGCGCCAGCAGCATCGCGAGGATCAGCAGGAGCCCGAGCTTGGCGAACTCCGACGGCTGCACCGCGAAGCCGCCGCCCAGCAGGATCCACGAGTGCGACCCGTTGATCGTCGCGCCGAGCGGCGAGATCACCAGCCCGAGCCCCACCAGGCTGAGCAGGAACACCAGCGGCGCGTACGCGCGCATGGCCCGATGGTCGATCGCGGTCGTCATGGCGCACAGCACGACGCCGATGCCGAGGTTGAGCATGTGCTTCTTGACCAGGCCGGTCGAGCCGGGCGCCCACGTGCGGGTGGACGACCACACCAGCAGGGTGCCGATGACGCACAGCGCGGCCACCGCGACCAGCAGGACGCCGTCGAGCCGCCACAGTGACGACTGCGCGCCCACCATCCTGCGGCCGTAGCCGCGCCGGCCGCTCCTCAGCACGCGCTCCGCCATCACCCCTCCGCCCTCGCCCCGCCGTCACCACTCGCCCCGCCGTCACAGATCGCCCCCACCGGAGCGCTTACCGCGCTACCGTCCCGTCGGGCGCGAACTTCGGCAGCCTGCTCACCGGTTTGCCGCCCGGCAGGGCCGCCGGGCCCTTGATCCCGTAGATGCCCTCGTAGATCTCCCGTACGGCCGGCGCCGCCGTCTGCGCGCCCATGCCGCCCTGCGACACCATGGCCACCACCACGAACCGCGGGTCGTTGGTCGGCGCGAACGAGGCGAACCAGGAGGTGTCCTCCTTGCCCCACACCTCCGCGGTGCCGGTCTTGCCGCCGATGCGCACCTTGTCCATGGGGAATCCGGCGAACGCGCCGGCGGCCGTTCCGTCGGAGGCCACCTCGCTGAGCGCGTTCTTGATGTAGAGGCGCTCCTTCTCGCTGAGCGGCAGTTTGCCGACCACCGGCACGTCGTACGTCTGCACCAGCGTGCCGTCGGGCCGCACCCGCGCCCAGCCGATGCGCGGGCTGCGCAGCTTGCCGTCGTGGACCAGCGCCGCGTACGCCCGGGCCAGTTGCAGCGGCGTCACCAGCACGTCGCCCTGGCCGATGGAGAAGTTCGCCGAGTCGCCGGGCCGCAGGATGAAGCCCTCGGCGCAGTTCTCGGAGGCCAGCCGCTTGAGGAAGTCGGCCCGCGCCCGGTCGGTCACCTCCGGGTAGCCGGTCTGCGCGCGGCGGCAGTTGGTGCCGCTGGTCAGGGTCCACATCTCCTTCTTCCAGCGGCGGTCGGGGATGCGCCCGGACGACTCGCCGGGCAGGTCGATGCCCGTGGGGCGGCCGAAGCCGAAGGCCCTCGCGGTGTTGGCGAAGATCTCGCGCGGCTTCTTCTTCGGGTCGCGCCCGCCGTCGCGCAGGTACTGCTCGTACGCCGCCCGGTAGAAGATCGTGTCGCACGACTTGACCAGCGCGGTGTGCAGGTTCATCGTGCCGAGCCCGATGCCGTGGAAGTTGTTGAACGCCCGGTCGCCCACCATGTACGAGCCGGGGCAGTCGTAGGTGCCGTTCAGCGGATACCCGGCCCGCAGCATCGCCGTGACCGACGACACCTTGAACGTCGAGCCGGGCGCGAACTGCCCGTTGATCGCCCGCGACACCAGCGGCATGCCCGACTTCGGCGACAGCAGCCGCTGGTAGCCGCTCGCCGAGATGCCGCCCGCCCACACCGCCGGGTCGTAGCTCGGCGCGCTGGCCAGCGCCAGCACCCGCGACGTGCGCGCGTCGAGCACCACGGCCGCGCCGCCGTCGGCCTTCGGCGCGTTGTGCATCGCCCTGGCCAGGGCCCGCTCGGCCACGGCCTGCACGCGGGCGTCGATGCTGGTGATCAGGTTGTCGCCGCTGACCGGCCGTACCTGCTGCTCGACGCCGATCGCCTTGCCCATCCGGTCCACCTGCACGCGGCGCATCCCCGGCTTGCCGCGCAGCGCCTCGTCGTACACCTCCTCCAGGCCGTCGCGCCCGGCGAGGTCGACGCCGGAGTAGGCGGCCTTGAGCCCGGCGCGCTTCTCCAGCTCGGCCTCGGTGACCGGCTGCAGGTAGCCGAGCATCTGCGCGCCCGCCTGGCCACCGGGGTACTGCCGCACCGACTGGATCTCGGCGCTGACGCCGGGGAAGTCCTCCTGGCGTTCGAGGATCTGCAGCGCCTGGCGGGTGTCGGCCTTCTGCTCGACGGGCACCGGCTGGTACGGCGAGCCCGTCCAGCACGGCTGCGAGACGCCCGGCCCGCACGGGCGGATGCGCTCGCGCAGCTTCTTGACCGGCGTGCCGAGCACGGCGCTGAGCTTGCGCAGCACCGACTTGCCGCCGTCGGGCGTGCGCGCCAGCGCGGTCCGGTCGACCGACACCACCAGCGCCGTCTGGTTGCGCACCAGCGGACGGCCGGAGGAGTCGAGGATCTGGCCGCGCACCGCGGGCTCGATGACCGTGCGCGTCCGCGTCTCGGTCGCCCTGGTCACGAACTCCTGCCCGCGCACCACCTGCACCTGCCACAGCCGCACGCCGAGCACCACGAGCAGGCTCAGGACGAGCACGTGCAGCACGAACAGCCGCGACCGCATCCGGATCATGTCGCGTACCCCGGCTCACCGGCGCGGGCGGCCCACCACATGACGAGCGGCGACAGGAAGAACGTGTAGGCGATGGTCAGCGGCACCTGGTCGGTGAAGGTGTCCACGTCGACATGCGGATCGGAGATCAGCCCGCCGAGCCCGGCCGCCAGCAGCGGCCCGAGCAGCACGCACAGCATGACCGTCGTCACGGGCGTGCCGAGCCCGCGCCCGGCGACGTAGCCGACGGCCGCCAGCGTGAACGCGTACAGGCCCATCGGGTGGGCGGCCGGCGGCATGACGTCCACCAGCAGTCCCGCGCAGAACCCGATCACCGCCCCGGTCACCGGCCCCCTCGCCATCGCCACCGCCGTCACCGCCAGCAGCACCAGGTCGGGCGACCCGCCTCCGGGCAGCGGCACCCGGTTGACCAGGATCACCTGCACCAGCACCGCGAGCGGCACGATCAGCCAGGCCGTCATCGCGCTCCCTCCTTCGGCGGCAGCACGGCGTCGCGCGGATCACGCCCCGGCCCGCGCACGACCACCCCCACCACGTCCAGCGCCGTCAGATCCGCGTACGGCCGCGCGAACGCGACCCGCGTCAGCTCGCCCGGCGTCGCCTCCACCCGTTCGATCACCCCCACCGGCAGCCCCGGCACGTACGGCCGGCCGTGCTGCGACCCGAAGCTCACGATGCGCCCGCCCGGCGCCATCGGCGCGGTCGCGTCGAGCAGCTTGAACTGCACCAGGCGCCCGTTCTCGCCCACCCCGTTGACGACGCCGATCTCCTGGCCGCCCTCCAGCCGGGCGCCCGTGGCCGAGGCCCGGTCGCTGATGAGCAGCACCGTGGACGTGCGGGCGCCGGCCTGCACGACCCGCCCCACCAGCCCGTCGGCGTTCATCACGGTCATCTCGGGACGCACCCCGTCGTCCGTGCCGATGTCGAGCTGGACGGCCTCCTCGAAGCCGGGATTGCCGCGCCGGGCGATCACGTTGCCGGTCACGACCGTGTAGCCGCCGCGGCCCGCCGTGCCGAGCATCCGCTTCAGCTCCGCCGACCTGTCGGCGTCGAGCCTGCTCGCGATCAGCCCCGTCCGCAGCCGGGCGTTCTCGGCGCGCAGCCGCTTGATCTCGTCCTGGACGCCGGGCGCGGTGACGACCGCCTGGACGAAGCCGGTCACCGGCCGGGACACGACCCCGGCGGCGCCCTCCACCGAGCCGAACAGCCACGCCCCGGCCGCGCGCACCGGCACGAACGGCGACCCGTCACCGGCGCGGCGGTCGACGGTCAGCGCGATCAGGGCGATCGCCAGCAGCGTGCCGAGGATCAGCCGGGCACGGTGGGTGTCCCTCATCAGGCGTCGCCCCTCAACGGCGGGATTCCGGCACGAGCACCTGCTGCAGCTCCTCGAACTCCTCCACGCACCGGCCCGAGCCGAGCGCGACCGAGTCGAGGGCGTTGTCGACGAGGTGGACGGGCATGCCCGTCTCGGCCCTGATCCGCTCCTCCATGCCCTTGAGCAGGGCGCCGCCGCCGGTGAGCGCGATGCCGCGGTCCATCAGGTCACCCGCCAGCTCCGGCGGGCACCGGTCGAGCGTGGACTTGACCGCGTCGACGATGGAACCGACCGGCTCCTCGGTCGCCCTGCGGACCTCCTCGCCCGACACGACGACCGTCTTCGGCAGGCCCGTCACCAGGTCGCGGCCGCGGATCTCGGCGTGCGCCTCCTCCTCGGTGGGCCACGCCGAGCCGATCGCCATCTTGATCTCCTCGGCGGTGCGCTCGCCCAGCATGAGCGCGTACTCCTTCTTGGCGAACGTGATCACCGCCTGGTCGAGCTCGTCGCCGCCGATCCTGATCGACTGGCTCGTCACCACGCCGCCCATCGAGATGATCGCCACCTCGGTGGTGCCGCCGCCGATGTCGACGACCATGTTGCCGGTGGGCTCGTGGACCGGCAGTCCCGCGCCGATCGCCGCGGCCATGGGCTCCTCGACGATGTAGACCTTGCGCGCGCCCGCCTGGTAGCCGGCCTCCTTCACCGCCCGCTGCTCCACGCTCGTGATCCCGCTCGGCACGGCGATGATCACGCGGGGCTTGGCGAAGTGGCGGCGCTTGTGCACGCGCTGGATGAAGTAGCGCAGCATCCGCTCCGTGACGTCGAAGTCGGCGATCACGCCGTCCTTGAGCGGCCGCACCGCGACGATGTGGCCGGGCGTGCGGCCGATCATCCGCTTGGCCTCGATGCCGACCGCCACGATCTTGCCCGTGGAGGTGTTGATGGCGACGACCGACGGCTCGTTGAGGACGATGCCTCGGCCCCGCACGTACACCAGCGTGTTGGCGGTGCCCAGGTCGACCGCCATGTCCCGGCCGAGAAACGCGAGCTTGCTGCCCATGGGGAACGGAGCCTTCCGTAATATCGTACGCCAATCGCTACGGAGCGAATTCGAATCGTAACGTGACGTACCCACCGCCGGACGCAACGAGCCCGCGCGCCCCACAAAAATCCTGCCGCCTCTGCGCCAAGCGCCTTTTGCCCGGTTTCCGGGAAAAGTGGAGAGTGCGCCGTTAGGTGATCAGAAACGCGAAATGCCCGCCTGGCACGGGCCAGGGCGGGCACTCACGAATCCGGACGGAAGGGACGCGGCCCTTCCGGCGCTCCTAGAAGCGGTCCGGGAAGAAGATCTTGATCTCGCGGGCGGCGGACTCGGGCGAGTCGGAGCCGTGGACGACGTTCTCGCCGATCTCCAGGGCGTGGTCGCCGCGGATCGTGCCGGGAGCCGACTTCACCGGGTCGGTGAGCCCGGCCAGGGCGCGGAACGCCTCGACCGCGCGCGGGCCCTCCAGCACCATGGCGACGAGCGGGCCCGAGGTGATGAACTCGACGAGCTCGCCGAAGAACGGCCGCTCGGAGTGCTCGGCGTAGTGGGCCTTGGCGGTGTCGGCGTCGAGGGTGCGCAGGTCCATCGCGACGACCTTGAGGCCCTTGCGCTCCACGCGGGCGATCACGTCACCGATGAGGCCGCGCTTCACCCCGTCGGGCTTGATCAGGACAAGAGTGCGCTCGGACACTTGAGGTTCTCCTTTGAACAGGTCTGGGGGTCGCGGATGCGGCTACGGACGCCGGGATGACTCCGCCGGGAGCGCTCCGCGGCACGGGCGACCTCGCGTCGCTGTAGCTGCGGCTCAGCTTACCGTCCCCGGGACGCCTCCCCCGCGCCGCACGACCCGGAGCCCGGGCCGCTTCCGGACGAGGTGGCGCTCAGGGCCGTGCGTGGCGCCGGGGCGCCAGGTTGGTCGCCGACCGAGAAGCCGGCGCGCCCGGGCGCCGGGTGCTCACGGTGCGAAAGACCGCGCTCCAGGGCGCCCGGTGGTGCGGGCGAGAGACCCGCGTTCCAGGACGCCCGGTGGTGCGGGCGAGAGACCCGCGTTCCAGGACGCCCGGTGGTGCGGGCGAGAGACCCGCGTTCCAGGGCGCCCGGTGGTGCGGGCGAGAGACCCGCGGTCCAGAGTGCCGGGTGGTCGCGGACTGAGAAACCTGGGCTCCAGGCTGCCAGGTGCTCACGGAGCGAGAAACCTGCATCCCAGGGCGCCGGCTGGTCGCGGGGCGAGAAACCCGCGTCCCAGCGTGCCGCGAAGTCGCGAGGCGGAAGCCCGAGGCGTCTGTGGGCACGCCGTGACACCGGGGGCGGGCTCACCCCTGAGTGCCGTCCTCCGGAGAGGCCCCCTGCGGGGGGACCGCCGGAAGGTGCTCGGCATCCCCTGTCTCCGGGGCGCCGCCCGCCGGCGGCCTGCGGCGACGCTCCGCCCCGCCCGGCGCCGTACGCCGCTCCCCGAAGGTTCCCGACCCGTCCGCGGGGCCCGGCGACGGCGTCTGGGCCGGAACGCTCCCCTTCCACGGGGTACGCCCGTTGGCCGTGGAGGCGGGCACCCGGGGAATCGCCCCGGTGGGCGCGTCCTCGTCGCCGACCACCCTGGCATCGTCCGAAGCACCGTCACCCCCGGCAGCCGGCGAGGACTCCCCCCGCCTCCCGCCCGCGTCCCTGAGAGCCTTCTCACGGCGCTCGCCGCCGTCCGTCCCACCCATCACCTCAGGTGACGCCTCAAACGCCCCCAGGGCCCCGTTACCGAGCCTCCCGGACCCGTTCCCCTCGACGCCCGCACCCGGCCCGCCGTCGGCCACCGCCCCGTCTGCGCTGATCAAGCCGTCAGCCCCGACCGCAGCAGCGGACCCACCGGCACCCGCGACGCCTGCAGGACGGGCACCATCTCCGGCGACGTCCCCCCGGGGCGCCTCGGCGGGCACGCTCTCCGAACGCGCGCCGGGCGAGTCGCCGGAAAGGCCGCCCGCACGCCCGCTGGGAGAGACGCCCACCCTCCTCTCAGAGGAGCCGCCCGCTTGATCAGCCTCATGCGTGACCCCATCCCCGGCATCTGCGTCGGCGTCGGCGTCGCTCAGCCGCCCACCACCGGACGGCCCCTCGGGTCCCTCATCGACGCCCACCACCTCGGACCCGGGCCCCCGGCGCGACAGCAGCGCGGCCAGCACGATCACCGCCACCACCAGGAACCCGCCGATGAGCGCCCACATGTGCAGCGCCCCCACGAACCGGTCCACGAGCTGCTGCGGCGTGCTCACCCCGCGCAGCATCGCCATCTGCACCCCGCTGCCGAGCAGGTAGCCCGCCAGCACCCCGGGGAAGCACAGCGCCAGGCCGAACAGCGCCGTCCCGACCCCGGCCCGCCGCAGCGATGCCGTCAGGGCCACGGCCGCGCCCACCGCCAGCAGCGTGAACGGCACCACCAGCACCCGCCCGTCGGCCGCCGGCACCACGACCCGCACGGAGCACAGGCCGACCACCATCGACAGCAGCCCGAGCGGCGCCGGCCAGGTCGCCTCGCCCCGGACGAACAGCCGCACCAGCACCGCCGCCGCCACGGCCAGGCCGCCCGCCACGCCGAACGGCCCCCACAGCCCCTTCAGGCCGGGCCCGCCGAGCCCGCCCATCTCGACGTACGTCACCTGCGCGATGCTCGGCAGCAGCACGGCGCCGACGGCGACCATCACGTAGGCGAGCGAACGCGCCTCGGGGACGCCGATGGAGGCGAGCGCGAGCAGCGCCCCCACGGCGAGCACGGCGACGACGATCACGATGTTGGGGCGCCAGTCCTCGCTGGCGGTGCTGATGGCCACGATCGCGATGCCCGCCGCGGGCATGGTCGCCAGCAGCAGCCTGCTGCGCTCGCGCGGCTGCGGCCGCGGCGCGGGCCGCCGGCCGTACAGCAGCCACAGCACCAGGTAGGCGGCGGCCAGCACCAGCGCGGCGCCGGTCAGCATCGGGTACGGCTGGAGCGTCACCTTCCAGTCGCTCACGCCGTCGAGCGGCCACAGGGCGAGCGCCTGGGCGCTGAGCAGACTGAGCGCCAGCACCCCCGACCAGACGGCGCGCAGCACCGCCGGGCGCTCCCAGGCGGCCACCAGCGTGGCCGGGAGCAGCAGCCCGGCGCCCACACCGTGGAGGACGCGCAGCACGCCGACGAGGAACGTCGAGCCCGCGTAGCCTCCGGCGGCGTCGGCCACGGCCAGCAGCGCGAGCCCGGCGACCAGGATGTAGGCGACCCGCACCCGGCCCAGCGCCACGGAGGCGAGCGGGACCGTCAGCATCATCGCGGGCAGGGCGAGACCGTGCGCGCGCATGAGCCCGAGCCGGTCGAACCCCGGCGGCAGCAGGTCGCCGACGACGGAGACGGTGTTGGGGATGGCGACGATCGCCAGGGGCAGCGCGGCCACGATGAGCAGCGCCAGCACGATGTCGAGGAACCACGGGTGGGTGGTGCCGGGGTCGGATCCCGTGGCCGGCTGGTTCGGGGTCCGCTGAATCGGGGGGACGGCCATGTTGGCCGACTTTAGCGGGAAGTCACGCCTTCGACACGGCGAGCGACGAATATCGCGGTGATCCACAGCGCCAGGAAGATCGCCCCGAGGAAGAACATGGCCGGGACCAGGAAGCCCGTCACGATGGCGATCACCTGCACCAGGCTGCCCAGGACGTACCCGATCGGCTTCTTCAGCAGACCGGCCGCCACCACGCACAGCACGGCCAGGCCGATGCCGGCCGTGACGGCCAGCGCGGGCCGCACGCCGTTCACGGCGATCGCGACGGGCGTGACCAGTCCGGCGACGATGGCCTCCATGCCGAGCACGCTCGCCCCCAGCCGGCGCATGCCCGGAGTCACCTCGAAGCCCAGCAGGCCCTTCCCGCCGCCGGCCATCACTCGCCCTCCGCCCGCAGCAGGTGGCGGGCGTCGCCGGCGGTGACCACGGACCCGGTGATCAGCACGCCCGTGCCGCTGAACTCACCCTCGGCGTCGGCGATGCCGATGCCCCTGTCGATCGCGTCGTCGAGCCGCTCGACGACGTGCACACGGTCCTCGCCGAAGACGGCCACCGCCAGCCGCGCCAGCTCCTCGGGCGCCATCGACCGGGGCGAGGAGTTACGGGTGACGATGATCTCCTCCAGCACGGGCTCCAGGAGCTCCAGCATGGCGTCGACGTCCTTGTCCCCCATGGCGGCGACGACGCCGACGACCTTGGCGAAGTCGAACGCCTCGTGCAGCGCGTCGAGCGTGGCCTGCATGCCGCCGGGGTTGTGCGCCGCGTCGACCACCACGGTCGGGGTGCGGCGGAGGACCTCCAGCCGTCCCGGCGACGACGCCTGCGCGAACGCCTGCCGCACCAGGTCCGCGTCCAGCGGGTCGTCGCCGCCCGTGAGCGCCTCGACGGCGGCCAGCGCGGTGACGGCGTTGCTCGCCTGGTGGGCGCCGTAGAGCGGCAGATACACCTCGTCGTAGACGCCCTTGAGGCCGCGCAGCGTCAGGAGCTGGCCGCCGATCGCCACCTCGCGGGCCAGCACGCCGAACTCCAGGCCCTCGCGCGCGACGACCGCGCCCACCTCGGCGGCCCGGCGCATGAGCACCTCGGCCGCCTCCAGCTCCTGCTGGGCGAGGATGGCGGTGGCGCCCGGCTTGAGGATGCCGGCCTTCTCACCGGCGATGCTCGGGATGTCGGGGCCGAGCCGGTCGGTGTGGTCGAGCGAGATGGGGGTGATGACGGCGACCGTGCCGTCGGCGACGTTCGTCGCGTCCCAGGACCCACCCATGCCGGTCTCGATCACGGCCACGTCGACCGGGGTGTCGGCGAAGGCCGCGAACGCCATGGCCGTCAGCAGCTCGAAGAACTGGATGCGGCGGCCCTGCGCGTCGGTCAGCTCGACGTACGGGATGATCTCCTCGTAGACCTGCGCGAAGCGCTCCTCGCTCAGCGGCTCGCCGTCCACGGTGATGCGCTCACGCATCGAGACGAGATGCGGGCTGGTGAAGCGGCCGACGCGGAGGTTGCGCTCGCGCAGCAGCGCCTCGGTCAGACGGGCCGTACTCGTCTTGCCGTTGGTGCCCGCTATGTGAATGACCGGGTACGCCCGCTGAGGCGAGCCGAGCAGGTCGAGCAGGGCGGCGATCCGGTCGAGCGTGGGCTCGAAGTCCCATTCGACGCCCCGGTCCATGATCGCGCGTTCAACAGCACGGTAGTCCACCCCTCAACCCTACTGAGCGCCCCGACCGGTCGGAGACAGGGCCAGCGGGACACACTCGCACGTGAGGCGACGCCAGGTCGCGGCGGCCGCGCCTGACACATTCACACAGGCGCGTCCCATAAGCGCGTGCCACGTAACACCACGCACACAGGAAACGCCCGACGCAGAACAGCACGCCCACCAAGACCTGCGCGCGCGCTCAAAAGCCAGCACCACCCACGAGCGCACCCGACAGGCAGTCAGAGCACCCGCCCCGCCGAAAGCCCGGGCCGGCCTCGCAAGCCCCCCACAACGCAAGAAAGGGCCCCATCCTCCGCCCCTCAAGCCAACCCTGGCCCGAGAAGCTCCGGATGGAGCCCTTACCTGTCTAACAAAGATTGTCCGGCGGTGACCTACTCTCCCACACCCTCCCGAGTGCAGTACCATCGGCGCTGGGAAGCTTAACTTCCGGGTTCGGAATGTAACCGGGTGTTTCCTTCCCGCCATAACCGCCGTAACCCTCCGAAACACACAAGCACTGCTTGCTGTCTCAGAATTGCCTAGTGGACGCGAGCAAAACCTTCAGTGTGGCGCAGCTCTGGACCCGGCGAAGAGTAACAGAGCGCAGCACACACCAAAGCATAAGCTTTGTGGTCAAGTCCTCGGCCTATTAGTACCGGTCAGCTCCACACGTTACCGCGCTTCCACCTCCGGCCTATCAACCCGGTCGTCTACCGGGAGCCTTACCCCCTCACAGGGTGGGAGACCTCATCTCAAGGCGAGCTTCCCGCTTAGATGCTTTCAGCGGTTATCCCTTCCGAACGTAGCCAACCAGCCATGCACCTGGCGGTACAACTGGCACACCAGAGGTTCGTCCGTCCCGGTCCTCTCGTACTAGGGACAGCCCCTTTCAAGTCTCCTACGCGCGCAGCGGATAGGGACCGAACTGTCTCGCGACGTTCTAAACCCAGCTCGCGTACCGCTTTAATGGGCGAACAGCCCAACCCTTGGGACCTACTCCAGCCCCAGGATGCGACGAGCCGACATCGAGGTGCCAAACCATCCCGTCGATATGGACTCTTGGGGAAGATCAGCCTGTTATCCCCGGGGTACCTTTTAGCCGTTGAGCGACACCGCTTCCACATGCCGATGCCGGATCACTAGTCCCAGCTTTCGCTCCTGCTCGACCCGTCAGTCTCACAGTCAAGCTCCCTTGTGCACTTACACTCAACACCTGATTGCCAACCAGGCTGAGGGAACCTTTGGGCGCCTCCGTTACCTTTTAGGAGGCAACCGCCCCAGTTAAACTACCCACCAGACACTGTCCCCGATCCGGATCACGGACCAGAGTTAGACGTTCAAAACGACCAGAGTGGTATTTCACCAATGACTCCACCCGAACTAGCGTCCGAGCTTCCCAGTCTCCCACCTATCCTACACAAGACGCTCCAAACGCCAATGTCAAGCTGTAGTGAAGGTCCCGGGGTCTTTCCGTCCTGCTGCGCGTAACGAGCATCTTTACTCGTAATGCAATTTCGCCGGGTCTGCGGTTGAGACAGCGGGGAAGTCGTTACGCCATTCGTGCAGGTCGGAACTTACCCGACAAGGAATTTCGCTACCTTAGGATGGTTATAGTTACCACCGCCGTTTACCGGCGCTTAAGTTCTCACCTTCGCACAGCAAGCTGCGCTAAGCGGTCCCCTTAACGTTCCGGCACCGGGCAGGCGTCAGTCCGTATACATCGTCTTACGACTTCGCACGGACCTGTGTTTTTAGTAAACAGTCGCTTCCCCCTGGCCACTGCGACCCCCACCAGCTCAGACAGCAAGTGCCATCACCAGCAGAGGTCCCCCTTCTCCCGAAGTTACGGGGGCAATTTGCCGAGTTCCTTAACCACAGTTCACCCGATCGCCTTGGTATTCTCTACCTGACCACCTGAGTCGGTTTAGGGTACGGGCCGCCACAACACTCACTAGAGGCTTTTCTCGGCAGCATAGGATCATCCACTTCGCCACAATCGGCTCGGCATCACATCTCAGGATACATGCGAGGCGGATTTGCCTACCTCACTCCCTACATGCTTACCCCAGGACAACCATCGCCTGGGCTGGACTACCTTCCTGCGTCACCCCATCGCTTACCTACTACCCAATCAGGCCGAGCGTTCACTCTGACGGCCGTCCCGAAGGACAACCCGAGTTAAGGACTCTTAGTATCAAGGGGTTCGATATGGGCGCATTGAAGCGGGTACGGGAATATCAACCCGTTGTCCATCGACTACGCCTGTCGGCCTCGCCTTAGGTCCCGACTTACCCTGGGCGGATTAGCCTGCCCCAGGAACCCTTGGTCATCCGGCGCGAGGGTTTCTCACCCTCGATTCGCTACTCATGCCTGCATTCTCACTCGCACAGCTTCCACGACTGGATCACTCCGCCGCTTCACCAGCTGCACGACGCTCCCCTACCCACCCACCACACATGGTGATGAGTGCCACGACTTCGGCGGTGTACTTGAGCCCCGCTACATTGTCGGCGCGGAATCACTTGACCAGTGAGCTATTACGCACTCTTTCAAGGGTGGCTGCTTCTAAGCCAACCTCCTGGTTGTCTCTGCGACTCCACATCCTTTCCCACTTAGCACACGCTTAGGGGCCTTAGTCGGTGATCTGGGCTGTTTCCCTCTCGACT
This sequence comes from Nonomuraea roseoviolacea subsp. carminata, assembly GCF_024172185.1. Taxonomy (GTDB): domain Bacteria; phylum Actinomycetota; class Actinomycetes; order Streptosporangiales; family Streptosporangiaceae; genus Nonomuraea; species Nonomuraea roseoviolacea. The sequence goes on along the minus strand of NZ_JAMZEC010000001.1, from coordinate 6,045,681 downwards.
ACGAAGCTTATCCCCCGCAGTCTCACTGCCACGCTCTCACTTACCGGCATTCGGAGTTTGGCTGACGTCAGTAACCTTGTCGGGCCCATCGGCCATCCAGTGCTCTACCTCCGGCAAGAAACACGCGACGCTGCACCTAAATGCATTTCGGGGAGAACCAGCTATCACGGAGTTTGATTGGCCTTTCACCCCTACACACAGGTCATCCCCCAGGTTTTCAACCCTGGTGGGTTCGGTCCTCCACCCAGTCTTACCTGAGCTTCAACCTGCCCATGCGTAGATCACTCCGCTTCGGGTCTACAGCATGCGACTCAAACGCCCTATTCAGACTCGCTTTCGCTACGGCTCCCCCACACGGGTTAACCTCGCCACACACCATAACTCGCAGGCTCATTCTTCAAAAGGCACGCAGTCACATCACACAAGGACCGAAATCCTCGTAAGCTCCTACGGCTTGTAGGCACACGGTTTCAGGTACTATTTCACGACCCCTCACCGGGGCACTTTTCACCTTTCCCTCACGGTACTCGTGCACTATCGGTCATCAGGGAGTATTTAGGCTTACCAGGTGGTCCTGGCAGATTCACACAGGATTCCTCGAGCCCCGTGCTACTCGGGAACACCTCAAGAAGTCCATCCGATTTCGCCTACCCGGCTCTCACGGTCTACGGCGCCCCTTCC
>NZ_JAMZEC010000001.1:4360000-6042500 GCF_024172185.1 Nonomuraea roseoviolacea subsp. carminata | reverse complement strand
CTTTGTCCAACCTGAGGTGAACGCAGCCCGAAGCTCGGATGAGCTGGAGGGAGATCAGGGCCGACCGGCCCCGCGCGGAAAACTCTACCAGTCCGCGCGGGGTCCCAAGACCCAACTTCGTAAGAAGAGAGCCTTCCCGCCCGCGGGAGGTCTCAAACACCCAAGCCAGCGAGCTGCGCCTCAAGGCGCGCGATGTCGGCCTGCGCCTGCTCGGCACGCCCCCTGACCTTGGCCACCACGTCCTCGGGAGCCTTGGCCATGAACTGTTCGTTGCCCAGCTTGGCCGCCACCTGCGCGGCCTCCTTGCGCGCGACGGCCAGGTCCTTCTCCAGCCGCTTGCGCTCGGCGACCACGTCGATGGCACCCGCCGTGTCGATCTCGACGGACACCTCGCCCACGGCCAGGCGCGCGGTGGCCGAGAACCCGTCGCCCGGCTCCGTCAGCCGCAGCAGGGAACGGATCGCCGTCTCCTGCCCGGCCAGGGCGGTGCCGGCGAGACCCAGCCGGGCCGCGACCTTCTGCCCCGGCTTCAGCCCCTGGTCGGAGCGGAACCTGCGCACCTCGGTCACGAGCTCCTGCAGCGCCTCGATCTCCCGCTCGGCCTCGGGATCGACGTAGGTCGACTCCACCACCGGCCAGGGCGCCATCACCACGGACTCGCCGCCGGTGACGGCCCGCCACAGCTCCTCGGTGACGAACGGCACCAGCGGATGCATCAACCGCAGCAGGGCGTCCAGGACGTGCCCGAGCACGAGCCGGGTGTGCTCCAGCCCCTCACCGAGCTGGATCTTGGCGAGTTCGAGGTACCAGTCGCAGACCTCGTCCCACGCGAAGTGGTAGAGCAGGTCGGACACCTTGGCGAACTCGAACTCCTCGAAGGCCGTGTCGGCCGAGGAGATGACGCTCTGCAGGCGCGACAGGATCCACCGGTCGGCCGGCGTGAGGTCGAGCCCGTCGAGGGGCCCGGTGGTCGCGCCGTTCATGAGCGCGAACCGGGTTGCGTTCCAGATCTTGTTGCAGAAGTTGCGCGAGCCGGCCGCCCACTCCTCGCTGACCGCGACGTCGGCGCCGGGGTTGGCGCCGCGCAGCAGGGTGAAGCGGGTGGCGTCGGCGCCGAAGCGCTCGATCCAGTCGAGCGGGTCCACGACGTTGCCGAACGACTTCGACATCTTCTTGCCGTACTGGTCGCGGACCATGCCGTGCAGCGCCACGACGCGGAACGGCGGCTCGCCGTCCATCGCGTACAGCCCGAACATCATCATCCGGGCCACCCAGAAGAACAGGATGTCGTAGCCCGTCACCAGCACCGAGGTCGGGTAGAAGCGGGCCAGCTCGGGCGTGGCGTCGGGCCAGCCGAGCGTGGAGAACGGCCACAGGCCCGAGGAGAACCACGTGTCGAGCACGTCGGAGTCCTGGGTGTAGCCCTCGGGCGGGGTCTCGTCCGGGCCCACGCACACGACCTCGCCGTCGGGGCCGTACCAGACCGGGATGCGGTGACCCCACCACAGCTGGCGGGAGATGCACCAGTCGTGCATGTCGTCGACCCAGTCGAAGTAGCGCTTGGCCAGCTCCGGCGGGTGGATGCGGGTGCGCCCGTCGCGCACGGCATCGCCCGCGGCCTTGGCCAGCGGCGCCACGTTGACGAACCACTGCAGCGACAGCCGCGGCTCGACCACGGTCTTGCAGCGCGAGCAGTGGCCGACCGAGTGCAGGTAGGGCCGCTTCTCCGCGACGATCCGCCCCTCGGCGCGCAGCGCGGCGACCACCGCCGGGCGCGCCTCGAACCGGTCGAGCCCCTCGAACGGACCGTGCGCGGTGATGACGCCCCGCTCGTCCATGACCGTCAGCGACGGCAGGGAGTGGCGGCGGCCGATCTCGAAGTCGTTGGGGTCGTGGGCGGGGGTGACCTTGACCGCGCCGGTCCCGAACGACGGATCGACGTGCTCGTCGGCGACGACCGGGATCATCCGGCCGGTCAGCGGCACCTCCACCATCGTGCCGACGAGGTGCGCGTAGCGCTCGTCGGCGGGGTGGACGGCGACCGCGGTGTCGCCGAGCATCGTCTCGGCCCGGGTGGTGGCGACCACGATCTCGTCGGAGTAGCGGATGGAGACGAGCTCGCCCTCGTCCTCGCTGTGCTCGACCTCGATGTCGGACAGCGCGGTCAGGCAGCGCGGGCACCAGTTGATGATGCGCTCGGCGCGGTAGATGAGCCCGTCGTCGAAGAGCCGCTTGAAGATGGTGTGGACGGCCCGCGACAGGCCCTCGTCCATGGTGAAGCGCTCGCGCTCCCAGTCGACGCCGTCGCCCAGCTTGCGCATCTGGCCGAGGATGCGGCCGCCGGACTCCTCCTTCCACTCCCAGACGCGCTCGATGAACGCCTCGCGCCCGAGGTCGTGGCGGGACAGGCCCTGCTTGGCCAGCTCTCGCTCGACGACGTTCTGGGTGGCGATGCCGGCGTGGTCCATGCCGGGCAGCCACAGCGTCTCCCGGCCCTGCATGCGGGCGCGGCGGGTGAGCGTGTCCTGGATGGAGTGGTCGAGGGCGTGGCCGACGTGCAGCACGCCCGTCACGTTGGGCGGCGGGAGGACGATGCTGAACGGCGCGCGCGAGCTGCCGGCGTCGGCGTGGAAGTAGCCTTCGGATACCCACCGCTCGTAGCTGCGGGTCTCGACGTCGGCCGGGGTGTACTGGGTAGGCAGCTCTGGCGTTGTCACAGTGCCCCATTCTAGGGAGGCGGAAAAGGGAGACGCCCCATGGTTGTCCACCATGGGGCGTACGCGGGGCGAGAGCTCGGGCCGGTGGCCCGGTGGCTCAGGCCGACTTCTCGCGCGGCGCGCGCTGCTGCTTGGCGGCGAGCTGGTCGCGCGGTACGAGCGTGGGGATGGCGTGCTCCAGCACCGACTCGCGGGTGATGACGACGCGCGCGACGTCCTTGCGGGAGGGCACCTCGTACATCACGGACTGGAGCACCTCCTCCAGGATGGCGCGCAGGCCGCGGGCGCCGGTGCCGCGCAGGATCGCCTGGTCGGCGATGGCCTCCAGCGCGTCGTCGGTGAACTCGAGCTCCACGCCGTCGAGCTCCAGCAGCTTGCGGTACTGCTTGACGAGCGCGTTGCGGGGCTCGGTGAGGATCTGCACGAGCGCCTCGCGGTCGAGGTTGTGCACCGAGGTGATGACCGGCAGGCGGCCGACGAACTCGGGGATCATGCCGAACTTGAGGAGGTCCTCGGGCATGACGTCGGAGAAGATGTCGACGGTGTCGATCTCCTCCTTGGAGCGGATGACGGCGTTGAAGCCGATGCCCTTCTTGCCGACCCGCGACTCGATGATCTTTTCCAGGCCCGCGAACGCCCCGCCGCAGATGAACAGGACGTTGGTGGTGTCGATCTGGATGAACTCCTGGTGCGGGTGCTTGCGGCCGCCCTGCGGCGGCACCGAGGCGGTGGTGCCTTCCAGGATCTTCAGCAGCGCCTGCTGGACGCCCTCGCCGGAGACGTCGCGGGTGATCGACGGGTTCTCGCTCTTACGGGCGATCTTGTCGACCTCGTCGATGTAGATGATGCCCGTCTCGGCCTTCTTGACGTCGTAGTCGGCGGCCTGGATGAGCTTGAGCAGGATGTTCTCGACGTCCTCGCCGACGTAGCCGGCCTCCGTGAGCGCGGTGGCGTCGGCGATGGCGAACGGCACGTTGAGCATCTTGGCCAGTGTCTGCGCGAGCAGTGTCTTGCCGGAGCCCGTCGGCCCGAGGAGCAGGATGTTGCTCTTGGCCAGCTCAAGGCCGTCGTCTCTGCCCCGGTCGCCGGACTGCACCCGCTTGTAGTGGTTGTAGACCGCCACCGAGAGGGCCTTCTTCGCCTTGTCCTGACCGATGACGTAGGCGTCGAGGAACTCGTAGATCTCCCTCGGCTTGGGCAGGTTGTCCCACTTGAGCTCGGAGGACTCGGAGAGCTCCTCCTCGATGATCTCGTTGCAGAGATCGATGCACTCATCGCAGATGTAGACGCCTGGACCGGCAATGAGCTTCTTGACTTGCTTCTGGCTCTTCCCGCAGAAAGAGCACTTCAGCAGGTCTCCCCCGTCGCCGATGCGTGCCACCCCAGATACTCCTTTGCGTGGGACCGCCCTGCTGCCGCGATCCGTGTCCTCCGGACCCGGTCCGAACCGCTCAGGTTTCGACGTTACCGTCTTCTGGGCCCTCAGTGAGCCCCCTGGCGGCGAGTCGCACCGGAACGTGCCCTATTGGGCAGCGCCCCGGTGCGTCACATCTCGTCAGGAAGCAACCGCCTGAGCTCGCTTCTTCCGCGACGGGATGATGTCGTCGATCAGACCATACGCCTTTGCCTCGTCCGCGTTGAGAATTTTGTCGCGTTCGATGTCCTTGCGGACGTCGGCAGGAGACTTTCCGGAGTGCCTCGCCACGATCTCCTCGAGGAGGGACCGCATGCGAAGGATCTCCCTGGCCTGGATCTCGATGTCGCTTCCCTGGCCGCCGCCCTCGGTGGAGGGCTGGTGGATCAGGACCCGGGCGTTGGGCAGCGCGAAGCGCTTGCCCGGGGTGCCGCCGGCCAGCAGCACGGCCGCGGCGGAGGCGGCCTGGCCGAGACAGACGGTCTGGATCTCCGGCCGGACGAACTGCATCGTGTCGTAGATCGCCGTCATGGCCGTGAAGGACCCGCCGGGCGAGTTGATGTAGATGCTGATGTCACGGTCGGGGTCGAGCGACTCCAGCGTCAGGAGCTGGGCCATCACGTCGTTGGCCGACGCGTCGTCGATCTGCACCCCGAGGAAGATGATGCGGTCCTCGAAGAGCTTGTTGTACGGGTTCATCTCCTTCACGCCGTAGGACGTGCGCTCGACGAACGAGGGGAGGACGTAACGACTGTCGATGTTCACTTCAGCTCCCCCTAGGAGACCGGGCCCTGCGAGGGCACTTGCCGGGCGCTGCGCACGACGTGGTCGATGAAGCCGTAGTCCTTGGCCTCGTCGGCCGTGAACCAGCGGTCACGGTCGGAGTCGGACTCGATCTGCTCCAGCGGCTGACCGGTGTGGAAGGCGATCCGCTCGGCCAGCGTCTTCTTCACGTACAGCATCTGCTCGGCCTGGATGGCGATGTCGGCCGCGGTGCCCCCGATGCCGCCCGACGGCTGGTGCATCATGACGCGGGCGTGCGGCAGGGCGTAGCGCTTGCCCTTGGTTCCGGCGGTGAGCAGGAACTGGCCCATCGAGGCCGCCATGCCCATCACGACGGTGGAGACGTCGTTCGGCACGTACTCCATCATGTCGTAGATCGCCATGCCGGCGCTGACGGAGCCGCCCGGCGAGTTGATGTAGAGCGTGATGTCGCGGTGGGGATCGTCCGCGGCGAGCAGGAGCAGCTCAGCGCAGATGCGGTTGGCGATCTCGTCGTTGACCTCCTGGCCGAGCACGATGATGCGCTCGCGCAGCAGGCGCTGGTAAAGCTGGTCCTCAAGCCGGAAGGACGAGCCGTTCTCACGGCCTCGCGACTCAGGCTGATAGAAGGTCGGCGGGCTGGTCACAGCGTCACCTTCCGATGCGTCGTAATCGATTGGCTTTGCTTGTGACCTTAACGCGCGGCGCCCACAGGTCATGCCCGGTCCATCGACTGTTCGCTGACGGCGCAGGTAGGGTCAGGCCCCTCCGGAGACCCTGCGGCGCTCCTCGACGTCCAGCTCATGGTCGAGCCTGCGCATGGTGTCGGCGCCGATCACGCCCTTGCGGTAAAGGTGCCGCAATTTCTCGCGCTGGGCCCTGACCAGCTCCTTCCGCAGCCCTTTGTGGTGCGATTCGGGCGTCGTCTCGCCCTCCCCGCCGTCCGTCTCGCCGAGGACCTCCCTGACCCGGTCCAGGCGGAGCTCGAACAGCTGGCGGAACACCTCGGCCGTCCGGTCGTCCACCTGATCGTCGGCGGCCAGGTCGTCCAGGCGCGCCAGGGCGGCCTCCAGGATCGCCTCGCGGGCCATGGCCTCCTCCTGGACCTCCTCCTCGGGCTCGCCGACGCCGAGCCTGCGCAGCAGCGGGGCGAGCGTCGTGGCCTGTCCGCCGAGGGTCACCAGGACCACGCAGGCCGCCAGGAAGATCAGCAGGGCCCGGTTGGGCGCGTCCAGCGGGATCGACAGGGCGATGGCGAGCGTGATGGCCCCGCGCATACCGGCCCAGCCGAGGACCACGCGCTGGCGTCCTTCGATGGGCCGCCCCATCCGTACGAAGGCCAGGACCAGCGCCGTCCAGGCCAGGCGGAGCACGATGACGACGGCCACGATCACCACGGCGGTCAGGAGGAGCTGGGTCCAGGGCCGGTCGCGGACCTCGTGGAACACGTCCATGACCTGCACGCCGAGCAGGACGAACAGGGTCGACTCCAGCAGATGGGACAACACCCGCCAGAACACCTGGCCGGTGAGCCGGGAGGCGGGCTGGAGCACGCCCTGGGGGCTGATGCCGAGCGTGAAGCCGGTGACGATGGTGGCCAGCACACCGGACACGTGGAGCTGCTCGGCCGGCAGGTACGCCAGAAACGGGGTCAGCAGCGACAGCGTGATCTGGCTGCCGGGGTCGTGGAAGACGCGGCGCACCTTGCCGATGACCCACGCGAGCGCCAGGCCGTACAGGATGCCGCCGCAGACGACGCGCAGCAGCTCGATGACGCCGTCGGCGGCGGTGACGGGGCCGGACAGCCCGGACAGCGCCAGCCCGAACAGGGTGAGGGCGACGCCGTCGTTGAGCAGGCTCTCGCCCTCCAGGATCGTGACGAGGCGCCGGGGCGCGCCGACCCGCTGCAGGACGGAGGTGGCGGCGACGGGGTCGGTGGGAGCGATGGCGGCGCCGAGGGCGAGCGCGGCGGCCCACGGCAGGCCGGGCACGGCCAGGCCGGCGGCGACCATGACGCACAGGGCCGTGGCGGTGGTCAGGCCGACGGCGAGGACGGTGATGGGGATGGCGTCCTGGCGGGTCTCGCGGGGCGCGGTCAGGAACGCCGCCCGGTAGATCAGCGGCGGCAGGAAGACGTTGAGGACCACCTCGGGCTGCACGTGCAGCCCGCGCATGGCGGGCAGGAGGCCCACCAGGGCGCCGAAGGGCACGAGCAGGATCGGTCCCGGCACGTTCAGGCGTTTGGACAGCACGCCGGGGACGAGCAGCGCGACGCCGAAGGCCAGGATCGCGACGAACGGGTGGTCTCCCATGGGCCCTGTTCTGCCCAAGAAAAGGGATTTCTGCCGGATAAAACGATGAAGCCCCCAAATCGCGGGATTTGGGGGCTTCATCGCGCATCTGTGCACACGGCGCCGGCGCGGGACTCACGCGTGGCCGACGCGGCCGCACACGCCGGTGCGACCGCCATGCCCGCCGGACCCTCGGCGTACGGACCCTCGGCGTGCCGACGATCGGCGTGCGGAGCCGTGCGGGCGCTCAGCCGTGCGGGCGCTCAGCCGTGCGGCGGCGCGGCTCAGGGCGCGCGCCGCGACGGGCGTCAGGCCTGCGGCTTGTCCTCGGCCTCGGCGGTGGCCTCGGCGGCCTCGGCGCTGTCGGCCTCGGCGTCCTCCTCGACCGGCTCACCGTTGATCTCGGTGTAGATGGCCTTGAGGTCGACCTCGTTGCCGTCGCTGTCGACGACCTTGGCGGAGTCGCCGAGCACGGCCTTGGCCTTGTCACGGACGATCTCGACCATGGCCAGCGTGAGCTGGTCGTTGTCGGCCAGGTGCTGGGCGAGCTGGTTGGGCTGGACGCCCATCTCCATGGCGCGGCGCACCACGAAGTTGGTCAGCTCCTGCTCGCTGACACCCAGCTCCTCGGCCTTGACGATCTTGTCGAGGACGAAGCCGACCTTGATCGCCTTGCGCGAGCTCGTCTCGAACTCGGCGAAGCGCTCGTCCTCGGTCGTCTGGTAGAGACGGAAGAACGCGTCACGGCTCAGGCCGCTCTCGGCGATCTGGTGCTCGAGGTTGTGCTTGCGGGCGTCGACCTCGGCCTTGAGGGCGCTGTCGGGGATCGGGATGTCGATCTGCTCCAGCAGCGCGTCGAGGGCCTTGTCGCGGGCCTGGACGACCTGGTCGATGAGCTTGTTGCGGCGGGACTGCTCGCGGATGCTCGCCTTGAGCTCCTCCAGCGTGTCGAACTCGCTGGCGAGCTGCGCGAACTCGTCCTCGAGCTCGGGCAGGACCTTCTCCTTGACCGACTTGACGTTGATGATGACGTCGGCCTCCTCGCCGGCGTTCTCACCGCCGACGAGCTCGGTGCGGAAGGTCTTCTCCTCGCCCGCGGACATGCCCTCGAGCGCGGCGTCGAGGCCCTGGAGCACCGAGCCGGCGCCGACCTCGTAGGAGACCTCGCTGGCCTGCTGCTCCTCGATGTTCTTGCCGTCGATCTCGGCCCGCAGGTCCATGACGACGAAGTCGCCGGAGGTGGCCGGGCGCTCGACGCCGGTCAGCGTGGCGAAGCGCTGGCGCAGCGCGTCGAGCTGGGCGTCGACGTCGGCGTCGGTGACCTCGGCGGAGTCGACGGTGATCTCGACGCCCTTGTAGTCGGGGACGTCGAAGTTGGGCCGGATGTCGACCTCGGCGGTGAACTCGATCTGCTCACCGTCGTCGATCTTCGTGACCTCGATGTCGGGCTGGCTGACCGGGAACACGTCGACCTCGTCGACGGCCTGGCCGTACAGCTTGGGCACCGCGTCGTTGAGCGTCTCCTCCAGCACGACCGCGCGGCCGAAGCGCTGCTCGATGATGCGAGCCGGGACCTTGCCGGGACGGAACCCGGGGACCCGCACCTGCTGCGCGACCTTCTTGTACGCCGCATCCAGGCTGGGGCGCAGCTCGTCGAACGGCACCTCGACAGTGAGCTTCACCCGAGTCGGGCTGAGCTCCTCGACAGCGGTCTTCACGGGGTGGTCTCCTTGATCAAGCTTCGAGTGATCGCGGGCGCGTCCATTCGGTTCGGCTCACGCGCCGCGCCCACATGAGCGGCGCTGAGGCATGCTCCGCAACGGCGGGATACGAGCGCCGATGGCCAGTCTAGGGCAGGTGCGCACCCGACAGCGACGTGACGGGCCCCCGAACAGGCCTCAGAACTCCTCGGCGATCGTCCGCAGCAACGCGGCCGTCTCGTCGGGGGTGGTGCTGACGGCGCACAGCCGCTCCATCACCTCGGTGTAGCGGTCGACGTCCTCGCGTTTGTCGAGGTAGAGGGCGCTGGCGAGCTGCTCGACGTACACAACGTCCGGCAGCTCGCGGTCGGGGAAGCGCAGGATGCTGAAGGCGCCGCCCTCGGCGCTGTGTCCGCCGAAGCTGAACGGCATGATCTGGATCGTGATGTTGGGCTGGCGCATCAGGTCGGCCAGGTGCTCCAACTGGGCGCGCATGACCTCGGCGCCGCCGATGGGCCGGCGCAGCGCCGCCTCGTCGATGACCGCCCAGAAGATGGGGCCGCCGGGCCGGTCGAGGATGCGCTGGCGTTCGAGCCGCAGGTCGACGCGGCGGGCGATCTCGTCGGGGCCGACGCCGGCCGCTCCGGCGGTGACGACCGCCCGGGCGTACTCCTTGGTCTGCAGCAGGCCGGGCACGAACTGCACCTCGTACGTCCTGATCCGCTCGGCGGCCTCCTCTAGACCGACGTACGCCTGGAACCAGGTGGGCAGGACGTCGTTGAAGCGGTGCCACCAGCCGGGTTCGTTGGCCTTGGTCACCAGGTCGATGACGGCGGCGCGGGCCTCGGCGTCCGTCACGCCGTACAGGGTGAGCAGGTCGGCGACGTCGCGCTCCTTGAACCCGACGCGTCCCAGCTCCATGCGGCTGATCTTGGATTCGGAACCCCTGATCAGGTGGCCCGCCTCCTCGCGGGTGACGCCCTTCGCCTCCCTGAGCCGGCGCAGTTGGGAGCCCAGGAGAATGCGCAGCGCCGTAGGGCCGGAACCCGGCTGGTTCTGCGTCACTCTGCCTCCTATCAAGGTCCGCACACACAGTGACACCACATCGACGGGTATGACAAGGTCCCAACCTGGTGTCCGATTCGGTTAGCCATACCAGTAACCGCTCATGCTGTTGCACATTGCACATGCACGTGCATTTGGGTCTTGCAGGTTCCCGGATCCGTGACCCATGATGGTCTAGTGCATTTTGGCCAAACATGCACTAAATCGAGGGCTGCGGGAGGTATCGGCGGGATGGTGGAGGATTCCTTGGCCACTGCCGACTGCCTGCAGATCACCCGCGAGGTGGGCTTCGACAGCCTGCTGACGGCCGGCAAGCCGTACACCACGTCGTGTCCCCTTCCCTTCCAGGCCGACTCGGTGAAGACCGCGCGCGACGTCACGCGCTCGACGCTGCGGAGCTGGGGCCTGTCAGAGCTGAGCGACGACGCGGCGCTGGTGGTGTCGGAGCTGGTGACCAACGCGGTCAGGTACGCGATGTACTCCACGGCGCCGCAGGGCATCCAGCTGTTGCTGATGAGAGTGGCGCCGCACGTGCTGCTGGCCGTGGCGGACCCGAGCGACGAGGTGCCGACGCCCAAGGAGCCCGACTTCGTCTCGGAGAACGGGCGCGGGCTGTACATCGTCGAGACCTACAGCCAGTGCTGGGGCTGGGACCCGCTGGCGCGGGGCGGCAAGGCCGTCTGGGCGCTGTTCCGCGCCGACTCCTGAGTCGCGGGCTCTGGGATCACGGGGTCCGGTCACCCCTGAAAGCTTCGGGGCCGCCCCCTCAAGAGGAGGCCACGGGCCCCTCTCGGGTTGCCACGTACGTGGCAAAGTCGGGGCGACAGGATTTGAACCTGCGACTTCTTGCTCCCAAAGCAAGCGCGCTACCAAGCTGCGCCACGCCCCGTTCGCGTCGGGTACGCACACGCTCCGGGACTCCGGTACGCTTACGCCCTGACGACCGGTTGAAGTCTAGACCAGACCACGACCGGTTCGTGCGGACGTAGCTCAATGGTAGAGCCCTAGTCTTCCAAACTAGCTACGCGGGTTCGATTCCCGTCGTCCGCTCCCAGCACGAAGGCCCAGGTCAGGGAGATGATCCCGAGCCTGGGCCTTGTCGCGTCCGGGGGTCGCGCGCTTCCCGATGATCCCGATACCGGCATCCTTCGCAGATCGTCCATCGTGGAACAATGTGCCCCTATGCACTTCAGAACGGGCACACTGAACGACGTCGAGGTCATCGCGACCCTGCACACGGAGAGCTGGCGGAGCGCCTACGCCGGGATCATGCCCGGCTCCTACCTCGACGGCCCCCTCCTGGAGGAGCGGACCGCCCTGTGGGCCGACCGGCTCGCGCCCGGCCGGGCCGGCTCCGGCGAGGACCTCCTGCTGGTCGCCGAGGAGGACGGGGCCGTCGAGGGGTTCGTCTACCTGGCCCCGCAGCCCGACGGGCGTGTCCTGCTGGACAACCTCCACGTACGCCCCGCGCGCAAGCGCTCCGGCATCGGCCGCCTGCTCATGGGGCGGGCGTTCACCTGGGCGGCCGAGTGCCATCCCGGCAGGGCCGTCTACCTGGAGGTGCTCAGGGACAACGCGCCGGCCATCGCCTTCTACGAGCGGTGCGGCGGCAGCCCCGCCAGGGAGTTCATGGAGCTGCTCCCCGCGGGCTTCGAGCTTCCGGTGATCGAGTACGTCTGGACGCCGTCCGCCGTCGCCTCCTGGAACTGATCGCCCCGCGGAAGAGCGCGTAGGCTCGGGACGATGCGTGTGCGACCGATCTCGCCGGAGGCGCTGGCGGAGGAGCTGGCCGGGCGGATCGACGCCCTGCCGCGTGAGCGGCCGGCGCGGGTGCTGATCGACGGGGCGCCGCCCAGCGGGCCCGGACGGCTGGCCGACGCGCTGGTCGCACCGCTCAGGGTGCGCGGCCGGGCGGTGGTGCGGGTGAGCGCCGGCGACTTCCTGCGGCCCGCGTCGCTGCGCCTGGAGTACGGACGGACCGACCCCGACGTCTTCTACGACGACTGGCTCGACACCGGGGCGCTGGTGCGGGAGGTGCTCGGCCCCCTGGAGCCGGGCGGCACGGGCAAGGTGCTGCCGGCGCTGTGGGACAGCCGGGCCGACCGGGCCTACCGCCTGCCGTACGAGAGCCTGCCCGCGGGCGGGGTGCTGCTGCTCGACGGGACGCTGCTCCTGGGACGGGGGCTGCCGGCGGAGCTGAGCGTCCACCTGTGGCTGTCGGAGGCGGCGCTGGCGCGCGGCACCGGCGCGGACGAGCGGTGGCGGCTGCCCGCCTACGCGCGCTACGAGTGCGAGGCGCGGCCCCGCGAGAGCGCCGACGTCGTCGTGCGGGCGGACCGCCCCGGACACCCGGCGCTCGAAGAGCCGGGCTGACGCGGCACTCGAGGAGCCGGGCCCACACACCACTCGAAGAGCCGGACGCGGCGCGTGGCCTGGTACGACGGCCCGCTCCGGCGCAGACTGGAGAGGTGATCCCGAGCCACTGGTACAACATCGTGCCGGACCTGCCCGCGCCGCCTCCGCCGCCGTTGCACCCGGCGACCCGGCGGCCCGTGGGTCCCGGCGATCTCGCGCCGCTCTTCCCGATGGAGCTGATCGGCCAGGAGGTGAGCGGCGAGCGGTTCGTCGCGATCCCCGAGGAGGTGCTGGACGTCTACCGGCTGTGGCGGCCGACGCCGCTGCTGCGGGCGCGCCGGCTGGAGAAGGCGCTCGGCACCCCCGCCCGCATCTACTACAAGTACGAGGGCGGCTCCCCCGCCGGGTCGCACAAGCCGAACACCGCCGTACCGCAGGCGTACTACAACGCCCGCGAGGGCGTGCGGAAGCTGACCACCGAGACCGGCGCCGGGCAGTGGGGCAGCGCGCTGGCGTTCGCGTGCGCGCAGTTCGGGCTGGAGTGCGAGGTCTGGATGGTGCGCGCCTCCTACGACCAGAAGCCGTACCGCCGCTCGCTCATGCGGGTGTACGGCGCGACCGTGCACGCCAGCCCGTCGACCGTCACCAAGGCCGGGGCGCGGGTGCTGGCCGACGCGCCGGACTCGACGGGCAGCCTGGGCATCGCGATCAGCGAGGCGGTCGAGGTGGCCGGCGCGGGCGAGGACGTCAGGTACGCGCTCGGCTCGGTGCTCAACCACGTGCTGCTGCACCAGACGGTGATCGGCGAGGAGGCGCTCGCGCAGCTCGGCGAGGCGCCCGACGTCATCATCGGCTGCACCGGCGGCGGGTCCAACTTCGCGGGGCTGGTGTTCCCGTTCCTGCGGGAGAAGCTGGCCGGCCGCATCGACCCGGTCATCCGGGCCGTCGAGCCGGCCGCCTGCCCGTCGTTCACGCGCGGCGTGTACGCCTACGACTTCGGCGACACCGCCGGGTTCACCCCGCTGCTCAAGATGCACACGCTGGGCCACGACTTCGTGCCCGACCCGATCCACGCGGGCGGCCTGCGGTATCACGGCATGTCGCCGTTGCTGTCGCACATGTACGAGCTGGGGATGTTCGAGGCGGTCAGCAGGTCGCAGATCGAGTGCTTCGAGGCCGGTGTCCGCTTCGCCCGTACCGAGGGGATCGTCCCCGCGCCCGAGCCGACGCACGCGCTGGCCGAGACCATCGCCGAGGCGCTGCGCTGCAAGGAGAGCGGCGAGGCGAAGGTGATCCTGACGGCGCTGTGCGGTCACGGCCATTTCGACCTCGCCGCCTACGACCGTTACCTGTCGGGCGCGATGGAGGACTTCGCGCTGCCGCAGGAGCGCATCGACGAGGCGCTGGCCCGCCTTCCCGGCTGACCCGCCGCCCTTTCCCGCCCACAGGAACCCCTTCCCGGCTGAGCGAGCCCGTGCGGGCCCTCAGCCGGGCGGGTGTCAGCGTGCCGTGGGGCGCTTGCCGTGGTTGGCCCTCTTCTTCTTGCGTGCCCTGCCCTTGCGTGCGCGCCTGGCCATGCGGGCCTCCTCCTGCGGGAGCGGATGCGCGCGCGTCGGATGCGCGCGCGTCTCCAACGTCTCCCGCCGCCGCTCGCGGCACAAGAGTGAGGCTGGTCAACATTCCCCAACACCGCCATGTCATAATTTGGTGGAATCTGTTGGAAGGAGCGGGCGTGCTCGCACAGCAGCGGCAGCAGACGATCCTGGAGCGCGTGCGCAGCAGCGGCGGCGTCCGGGTGGCCGACCTCGTGCGTGAGCTCGGCGTCTCCGACATGACGATCCGCCGCGACCTGGAGGTGCTCGCCGAGCGCGGCCTGCTGGCCAAGGTCCACGGCGGCGCGACGGCCCTGGACCAGGGGTCCACGGAGGAGCCGGGCTTCACCGCCAAGTCGGCCCGCCAGCAGCGGGAGAAGGAGGCCATCGCGCGGGCCGCCGCCGAGTTCGTCCGGCCCGGCACCGCGGTGGCGCTGTCGGCGGGCACCACGACGTGGGCGCTGGCCCACCACCTGACGGGCGTGCCGGAGCTGACCGTCATCACGAACTCGGTGCCCGTGGCCGACGTCTTCCACCGCAACCCGCGCCCCGACCGCACGGTCGTGCTGACCGGGGGCGTGCGCACGCCGTCCGACGCGCTGGTGGGGCCGGTCGCGGTGGCCGCGATCCGCAGGCTGCACGTGGACACGCTGTTCCTCGGGGTGCACGGCATGAGCGTGCGGGCGGGCTTCACCACGCCGAACCTGCTGGAGGCGGAGACCGACAGGGAGCTGGTGGCCGCGGCCCACCGGCTGGTGGTCCCCGCCGACCACACGAAGTGGAACACGGTCGGCATCAGCACGATCGCCGAGCTGGCCGAGGCCGACGTCGTCATCACCGACGCGGGGCTGCCCGAGGACGCACGTACCGAGCTGGCCGAACGGGCCGGACAACTGATCATCGCTGAGGGGTAGCCGTGAAGCGCACCATCACCCATCTGGCCGACGGCCGGGAGCTCATCTACTTCGACCGCCGGGACGACGCCGACCGCGGCGCGATCGACCGCCGGCCGCTCGATCCGCGTCCGGTGGCGTCCGAGCTGCGTTACGACCCGCTGACCGAGGAGTGGATCGCGGTCGCGGGGCACCGGCAGACGCGCACGTTCATGCCGCCGGCTGACGAGTGCCCGCTGTGCCCGTCGTCGGACACGCGCGCCTCGGAGATCCCGGCGCACGACTACGACGTGGTCGTCTTCGAAAACCGCTTCCCGTCCTTCTCCATGAATCTCGGGATTTATGGGGACGTGGGCGGTCTGAGCGAGGTGCGTCCGGGCGTGGGGAGGTGTGAGGTGGTGTGCTTCACCTCGGAGCACTCCTCGTCGTTCTCCCGGCTCTCCGACGCGCAGGTCGAGCTGGTGATGGAGGCGTGGGCGGACCGCACGGCGGAGCTGTCCGCGATCGACGGCGTGGAGCAGGTCTTCTGCTTCGAGAACCGCGGCGAGGAGATCGGCATCACGCTGACCCACCCGCACGGCCAGATCTACGCCTACCCGTTCGTCACGCCCCGCACGCGGCTCCAGCTCGGCGCCGCCGCGCGGCACGCGGCCCGGCACGGGGGCAACCTGTTCGCGGACGTGCTGGCGGCCGAGCGCGCCGCCGGGACGCGGGTGGTGGCCGCCAACGAGCTGTGGACGGCGTTCGTGCCGGCGGCGGCGCGCTGGCCGTACGAGGTGCACGTCTATCCGCACCGGCAGGTGCCCGACCTCGCCGCGCTGGCGGAGGAGGAGCGGGCCGCCTTCGCGCCGCTCTACACCTCGGTGCTGCGGGCGCTGGACGGGATGTTCGGCGTCGCCATGCCGTACGTGTCGGCCTGGCACCAGGCTCCGGTACGGCAGGACCGCGAGCTGGCGTACCTGCATCTGGAGCTGTTCAGCATCAGGCGGGCGCCCGGCAAGCTGAAGTACCTGGCGGGGTCGGAGTCGGCGATGGGCGCCTTCGTCAACGACGTGCTGCCCGAGGAGGCGGCGCGGCTGCTCCGATCACAGGTAGATCACTGATTGATCTCCGCTTGGAGTCGCATTACTGGGGTTTTACCACTAACATCCCTTTTGTCCCGGTCGTCACGGCCGGGACCCGCCTAATCCCGGGCGCGTCGCCCGGGAGCCGGGGACCCACCGTACCTGGGGTGAATCCACGTCGTCCGTGGTAGGGACCTCCCATCCCGAACCCGTCAGCTAACCCGGCCGGCAGAGGGAGAGGAATCCTTCGTGGCGTCCGCGCCCCCCACGCGCTTTGCCATCAACTTCGTCATCGGCCTCGTGATCGCCGTCGTCGCCTTCGGCGCGGCCAGCGCGACCGCGGCCCCCAAGCCCAGCGAGTCCGAGCTGCGCGCCGAGCTGAAGCACCTGAACGCCAAGGTCGACAAGCTCATCGAGAGCTACAACGCCAAGCGGGTCGAGCTGGCCGAGGCCCAGCGGGCGGCCGAGACGGCCGGCAAGCGGCTGACCGCCGCGGAACAGGCCGTCGCCGCGGCGGAGAGCCGGGTCGCCCAGATCGCCCAGATGCGCTACCAGAGCGGCGACCCGGCCGTGCTCGGCTTCGTCTTCCCCGGCAACACCACCGGGGCGGCCGTCCTGGAGCAGATGATCGCCGAGCAGCAGGCGGTCGTGCGCAATGTCGCCCGGGCCCGCGACGAGCAGCGCGAGGCCGCCGAGGAGGCCACCGCCCTGGCCGCCCGGATCCGCACCGAGGCGGCGGACGTCGCCAGGCGGCGCGACGAGGCGCAGGACGTCATCGACGCCATCGAGAAGAAGCTCAAGGACCTCGTCCCGGTCAGCACCGGCCGCCGCTCCGACGGCACCTGGGCGCCCGAGCTGCCCTCGGGCTCCGACAACATCACCCCTCGCACCCGGGCGATGCGCGCGCTGGTCGAGAAGAACTTCTCCCTGCCGTTCACGGTCGGCTGCTTCCGCTCGGGGTCGAGCGGCGAGCACCCCCTGGGGCGGGCGTGCGACTTCATGATGAGCACGGGCGGCACCATGCCCAGCGCGGCCAACAAGGCCCTCGGCGACCGCGTCGCGGCCTGGGCGCTGGAGAACCGGGCCAAGCTCGGGGTGAAGTACGTGATCTGGCAGCAGCGCATCAACATGGGCTCCGGCTGGCGGGCCATGGAGGATCGCGGCAGCATCACCGAGAACCACTTCGACCACGTGCACATCTCGATGAACTGAACCCGGGACGACGCCCCCGCCGCCGTCCTCGGCGGCGGCGGGGGCGTCTCCGCGTCTAGGGCCGGGCGAGGTCGAACCGGTCGAGCTCCATGACCTTGGTCCAGGCCGCGACGAAGTCGGTCACGAACTTCTCCCGGGCGTCCCGGCTCGCGTAGACCTCGGCGAGGGCCCGCAGCTGCGAGTTGGACCCGAAGATGAGGTCGACCACGGTGGCGGTCCACTTCACCTCGCCGGTGGCCACGTCGCGGATCTCGTAGACGTGCTCCTCGGACTCCGACGCCTTCCACCGGGTGCCCGGGGAGAGCAGGTTGACGAAGAAGTCGTTGGTGAGCACGCCGGGCCGGTCCGTGAGGACGCCGTGCCGCGAACCACCGACGTTGGCTCCGAGCGAACGCAGGCCGCCGACCAGGACGGTCATCTCGGGCGGGGTCAGGTTGAGCATGTACGCGCGGTCGACGAGCAGCACCTCCGGCTGGGTCTTCTCGCCGGCGCGCAGGTAGTTGCGGAACCCGTCGGCCCGCGGTTCGAGGACCGCGAAGGTCTCGGCGTCGGTCTGCTCCTGGGTGGCGTCGGTGCGGCCCGGCCGGAACGGCACCGTCACCGTCACCCCCGCGTCGCGTGCCGCCTTCTCGACGGCCGCCGATCCGGCCAGCACGATCAGGTCGGCGAGCGAGATCTTCGCGCCGCCGGCCTCGTTGAACTCGCGCCGGATGCCCTCGAGGGTGTCCAGGACCGTCGCGAGCTGCTCGGGCTGGTTGACCTCCCAGCCGCGCTGCGGTTCGAGACGGATCCGGGCGCCGTTGGCGCCGCCGCGCTTGTCGGTGGAGCGGAAGCTCGCGGCGGAGGCCCAGGCAGTGGAGACGAGCTGGGCGGTCGTGAGGCCGGACTCCAGGACCTTCGTCTTGAGTGCGGCGATCTCGGCGTCACCCACGAGCTCGTGGTCGACGGCCGGCACCGGGTCCTGCCACAGCTGGGGCTCGGCGACCCACGGCCCGAGGAAGCGGCTGACCGGGCCCATGTCGCGGTGCAGCAGCTTGTACCAGGCCTTGGCGAAGGCCAGCGCGAACTCGTCGGGATTCTCCATGAAGCGCCGGGAGATCTTCTGGTACACCGGGTCGACGCGCAGCGACAGGTCGGTCGTGAGCATCGTCGGCCGGTGCTTCTTCGACGGGTCGTGGGCGTCCGGGATGATCGCCTCGGCGTCCTTCGCGACCCACTGCTTGGCGCCGCCGGGGCTCGTGGTGAGCTCCCACTCGTGGCCGAAGAGGATCTCGAAGAAGCGGTTGCTCCACTGCGTCGGCCGGTCGCTCCACGTCACCTCCAGACCGCTGGTGATCGTGTCAGCGCCCTTGCCGGTGCCGTGGCTGCTCAGCCAGCCCAGTCCCTGCGCCTCCAGCGGCGCGGCCTCGGGCTCGGGCCCCACGTGGTCGTCCGCGACGCCGGCGCCGTGGGTCTTGCCGAACGTGTGGCCGCCGGCGATGAGGGCGACGGTCTCCTCGTCGTTCATCGCCATCCGGGCGAAGGTCTCGCGGATGAAGTGCGCCGCCGCGGCCGGGTCCGCGTTGCCGCGGGGACCCTCCGGGTTGACGTAGATGAGGCCCATCTCGGTCGCGCCGAAGTTCGGCACCATCTCGCTGTCGGTGACGTACCGCTCGTCGCCGAGCCAGGCGTCCTCCGGGCCCCAGAAGATCTCCTCAGGCTCCCAGACGTCCTCGCGGCCGAAACCGAAGCCGAAGGTCTTGAAGCCCATCGACTCCAGGGCGACGTTGCCGGCGAGCACGAGCAGGTCGGCCCACGAGATCTTCTGGCCGTACTTCTGCTTGACCGGCCACAGCAGCCGGCGGGCCTTGTCGAGGTTGGCGTTGTCGGGCCAGCTGTTGAGCGGCGCGAAACGCTGGGCGCCGTCGCCGGCCCCGCCGCGGCCGTCATGGATGCGGTAGGTTCCCGCGGCGTGCCAGCTCATCCGGATCATGAGACCGCCGTAGTGGCCGAAGTCGGCCGGCCACCAGTCCTGCGAGGTGGTGAGCGTCTCGATGATGTCCTGCTTGAGCGCCTCGACGTCGAGCTTCGCGAACTCCTTGGCGTAGCTGAAGCCCTCGCCCAGCGGGTTGCCCTTGGACGAGTGCGCGCGCAACACCGACAGGTCGAGCTGGTTGGGCCACCAGTCCCGGTTCGTGCGCGGACGGCCGCCGGTCTTGGGAGTCGGCGAGTCGATGGCCGGGTTCTCGCTCTCGCTGCCGTGCGCGGTCACGGAGTCGTGCGCGACCGGGCAGCCGGCCGCCGCCTTCTCGTCCACGCCCTGCGCGCTGGAAGGGGGGTTGTTCTGGGTGTCGCTCATCTGTCCCTCCGTAATGCCGGATCTACCGGGTGATCGCCTTGGTACGAGCGGAACTGCGCATCCGGCCCGCCGGTACGACCGCCCGCTGCGAGTCACGGGTGGAGGACAAGCACCATGTCGTGTGCCGCTCCTGCGGTGCCATCGCGGACGTCGCCTGTTGGGGCACCTACCCCGACCGTGCGATTAGACGCATTGCCCAGTTCGTCCCAGTTCACACCCGGCGGATGGTCTGTCAGCCTTGGTGGTCATGGCCGTCGCCGGCCCCGGTGACGGCCCGTACGTACCGGGCGGCCAGGGGTCTGGCGCTGAGGCCGTGCAGCAGGACGCTCAGGAGCACGGTCAGGCCGATGACGGCGGCGGCGTCACCCGCGGCGGTCCCGAGCTCCTCGACCGCGAGCAGGGCGAAGACCAGCGAGGCGAGTCCCCGGGGCCCGAACCAGCCGACGAACAGCACGGTGGCGCGGCCGAGCCCGGCACCGGCGCAGGCCAGCGCGACGGGCGCCATCCGCAGCACGGTCAGGCTCAGCAGCGCGTACACCACGACGGCGGGCTGGACCCGGCCGGCCACCATCGGCACGGCGACCGCGCCGAACGCGAGCCAGACCAGCAGCGACACCAGGCCGCCCGCCTGCTCCAGGAAGACCAGCTCGGCGGGGCCCCGCGGACCGGCCGCCGCGCCGAAGGCGAGACCTGCACAGAAGGCCGCGACGAAACCGTTGCCGTGGACGGCGAGCGAGGCCGTGTAGGCGACGATCGCGAGGGCGAGGACGGCGACGCCCGCCCAGTCGTCGGCGGCCCATCCCCGGCGGCGCGCCCACCGCAGCAGCCCGCCGCCGGCCAGGCCGCTGACCGCGCCCACCAGCACGCCGATGCCGAGCTCGGCGAGCGCCGCCCAGCCGTGGACGCCCCCGAGCCCCTCCGCCGAGGCGGCCCCGGCGATGGCCAGGACGACCACGGGCGTGACGACGCCGTCGTTGAGGCCGCTCTCGACGGTGATCAGCCGCCGGACGTCCACCGGCACCGCCGGGTTGGTGACCACCGGAAGCCCCAGGGCCGCGTCGGTCGGCGCCAGGGCGGCCCCCACCAGCAGGGCGAGCCAGCCGCCGAGGGCCGGGAAGAGCAGGTCCGCCAGCGCCCATCCGGCCAGGACGGTGAGGGGCAGCCCGACGGCCAGCAGGCGCAGGTACCGGCCGAGGTCGCGGCGCACCTGGCTGAGGGGCACCCCCGCGGCGTCGGAGAACAGCACCCACACCAGGGTGATCTCGACCAGGGGCTTCAACGTCCGGGCGGTCACGGGCTGCGGGCCGACCAGGCCGGCCTCGGCGACGAGCCAGCCCGCGGCGACGAAGACGATCGGCGCGGTCAGGTCGGCGCGCTGGAGGCGCCCCGACACGACCCCCCACAGGAAGATCGCCGCAGCGGTGACCAGCAGCGCCGTCATGCCCGAGCCGCCCCCTCCCCCAGGGTCCTTCCTTCGAGGTGTACCCCGGGGGCGCCCCGGCTCAGAGCATCTGCGGCTCGCCGACCGGGCTGTCCGCCTCCCAGTCGATGGCGACCTTCTGCGGGTCCTCGGGAGCGATCTTGGCGGGCAGCGCGGTGCCCGGCACGAGCCGGGTCAGGTGCGGCCGCGGGACCCGGTGGGCCAGGCGCACCTCGTACGGCCGGTACGGCCCGGTCACCCGCAGGTCGAAGCCCACGACCGGGTCGCCGTCGCCGGAGGTCATGCCGTTCATCGTGAACGTCCCGAGGATGGTCACGGTGGCGGGCACGCCACGGGCCAGGATGTCGGCGGCCGACACCTGCTGACCGGCCGCCGCGGGCCGGGAGGCCGGGCCCGCGGCCTGCGACCAGTCGATCGCCAGGCGGGCGGGGTCGTGCGGGTCGACGCGGACGGCGAGGGGGGATCCGGGCAGGACGGCGCCCACGAGCAGGCGCGGGATCGGCTCGCGGTGCGCCACGCGGTACGGCTCCGAGCCGGGCCGGCGGACCTCCAGCTCGAACACGGCCATGGGCAGGTCGTTGACCGTCACGCCCGTGTCGCGCATCGACAGGACGACGGCGCTGGCCGGCGACCCGTTGAGGAGGAGGTCGCGGTTGCCCCCGGCCAGGTCCTTGATCATGCCGAACACGCCGCCCGAGCCGGCCGGCCTGAGGGCGCCGTCCATGGACGACATGGCCGCGCCCATCGACCGGTTGACCAGGCCGAAGACGACCAGGAAGGCACCCGGGGCGGTGAGCGTCATGCCGGCGGAGAAGGCCACGCCGGCCCATCCGGGCATGGGCCACATCGTCATCCCCAGGACCCCGGCGCCCAGCAGGACGAGGCCGCTCCCCACCACGGCCGCCCCGACGGGGAGCAGCTTTCCCTTCTTCGCCATCTGCGTTCCTTACTCGCCTGGACGACTTGTGCGATCACAGGAGACACGGGACCGCTTGCGTGGCGGTTGCATGGCGTTTGCCCGCGCCTGTACGGGTTTCGAAGCCGCGTCGCGAGCCGGGAACCCCTCGGCCCGCGATGTCGTTTGTGACCGATAAGGTCCAAAAAGCCGTGAGCGCCCCCTGTGGTCTGAGGGGCGTCTGGGACGCACCACTGGAGAGCCGATGACGTACCCGCCGCCTGGTCAGGGGCCGGGATATCCCGCCCCGCAGCCGTCCGGCGGACATCCCGCCCCGTACCATCCGCAGGCGTACCCGCCGCCGGGAGCGCCGGGACCGTACGGGCCGCCGCAGGGCGCGCCGGGACCGTACGTCCAGCCGCCCGGCGGACCGGGACCCTACGGGCCACCGCCGCAGAGCGGGCCGGAGCCCTACGGTCCACCGCCGGGCGGGCCGGGACCCTACGGGCCGCCCCAGGGCGGACCAGGACCCTACGGTCAGGGCGGGCCGGGAGCCTACGGGCCGCCGCCGCAGGCGCCCGAGTCCGGGCCGCCCAAGCGGGGGGTCGGGCGGATCGTCGCCGGGGTGCTCGTGGCCGGGTTCGGCCTGGTGTCCGCGCTCGGCGGCGGCCTGCTCGTCCAGCACGCCGTCCGCAACAGCGACCAGAAGATCCGCAACAAGCAGTACTCCATGGACCTGTGGCGCAACGTGCCCGTCGAGAAGATGTTCCCCGCCGCGATCGGCCGCGAGGACCCGGAGAAGAAGAGCGACGGCCCCGACGACGAGCGCGGCTGGACCAGGGCCGCCATCTCCTCCAGCACCTCGTGCGACGCCGCGCTGTCCGGCGGCCTGGTCAAGCTCGCCGCCCAGCGCGGCTGCGTCGCGGCCCTTCGCGCCACGTACGTCGACGACACCGGGGGCACGGCCGCGACCGTCGCGATCATCGCCTTCCGCGACCTGTCCGCCAAGGAGGACCTCGGCGACCACATCCGTGACGGACGGGACAAGGCGGACCACGTCGTGCGCGCCCTCGCGGCGCCCGGCACGCAGTGGAAGGACGCGGCCCGCACGGGCGACGGCGGCAGGGCGGTGTTCGACATGTACACACCGATGTTCGTGGCGGTCACCGCGGGCCCGGCCGACGGCAGGCGCCCCGGCCGGCTGCCCGACCCCTGGGGCAACCGGCCGCTGGAGCAGAAGGACGACCGCTCGGCCTGGAGCTCCACGGCCGAGGGGCTGGCCGAGAACGTGGCCACCCGGCTGGCCAACCAGATCCCGAAGGTGGGTGCTTGATGAGGAGAGTGGCGGCCACGGCCGTCCTGACCGCCGGGCTCGTCGCCGCCGCGGCGGTCCCGGGCGCGGCCGACGCGCAGCGTGGCTTGGAGCTCGCCGACGCACAGCATGCTCGGGAGCTCGCCGACGCGCCGCACGGCTGGGAGCAGGCGGCCATGCGCGTGCCGGGCGCCCAGCGGATCGCCGAGGGCAAGGGCGTCACCGTCGCGGTCCTCGACACGGGCGTGATGAAGGGCCACCCGGAGTTCAGGGGCAGGGTGACGAGCGGCCCCGACTTCATCGGCGGCGGCGCCCGTCCCGGCCAGAGCTACTGGGGCGGGCACGGCACGGCCATGGCCTCCAGTGTGCTGCACGTGGCGCCGGACTCGCGGGTGCTGTCCGTACGGGTGATCTGGGACCGCGAGGACCCGGCCCGCAAGCGGGCGGAGAAGGCGGCCAAGGACGGCAAGATCGGAGCCGACAAGGAGAGCGAGCGCGCCGGCAACGCCCTGGCGAAGGGCATCCGCTACGCCGTCGATCACGGCGCGCGGGTCGTCTCCATGTCGCTGGGCACCGCGGAGTGGGGCTGGGGCGGCTACGAGGACGACACGGCCGCGGCCGTGGACTACGCGGTCGGCAAGGGCGTGATCCTCGTGGCCAGTGCCGGCAACGGCGGCTCCACCGACCCGCTGGAGGTGGACGCCAACAACACCATGTCGTACCCGGCCGGCTATCCGGGGGTGATCGCGGTGGCGGCGCTGGCGCCGGACGGTGTGCGGGCGGAGTTCTCGCAGGTGCACACGTACAACACGATCGCCGCTCCGGGCGTCGACATCTACGCCGCCCGCAACACCGGCGGCTACGAGGCGGGCGACGGCACCTCGCCGGCCTGCGCGCTGGTGGCGGGCACCGCGGCGCTGATGCTGTCGGCCAACCCGAAGCTGACGCCCCGGCAGGTGCGCGACATCCTCGTCAGGACGGCCCGCAAGCCGCCGGCCGGCTACACGCCGTTCCT
This sequence comes from Nonomuraea roseoviolacea subsp. carminata, assembly GCF_024172185.1. Classification (GTDB taxonomy): domain Bacteria; phylum Actinomycetota; class Actinomycetes; order Streptosporangiales; family Streptosporangiaceae; genus Nonomuraea; species Nonomuraea roseoviolacea. The sequence goes on along the minus strand of NZ_JAMZEC010000001.1, from coordinate 6,018,434 downwards.
CGGCTTCGGGCTGGTGAACGCGGAGGCGGCGGTGAAGGCGGCGTCCACGGCCACGGCGGCGAAGATCGCGGCCGTGCCGTACAAGGGGAAGCAGTACTTCGGGGACGGGCCGGTCGGCTCGCCCGTCGGCCATCCGCCGATCGACCAGACCATGCTCTGGGTGGGCGGCGGGGCGATCGGCGTCGGCGTGCTGTGCGGGGTGGGCACGTTCTTCCTGTTCCGCCGCCCACGGGCCCGGCGCGGGCGGCGGGCGGCCGCCTAGCCGGCCAGCTTGAGGGGGTTGAACAGGTCGGCGTAGACGAGCAGCCCGGCCATGACGATCATCACGAGGGCCAGCGTGTACGTCAGCGGCAGCACCTTGGCGATGTCCACGTACGCGGGCTCCGGCCGGCGGGTGATCCGGGCGAAGCCCCGCTTGAGGCCCTCCCACAGGCCGCCCGCGATGTGGCCGCCGTCGAGCGGCAGCAACGGGATGAGGTTGAACATGCCGATCGCGAGGTTGAAGCCGGCCAGCAGGTTCACCACGTTGAAGATCTTCATCTCGGTGGTCATGTCCGAGGAGAGGATCTCGCCGCCCAGCCGACCGGCGCCCACGACGCCGACGGGCCCCTCGGGGTCGCGCTCCTGCCCGGAGAAGGCGGCGTGCCAGATGCCGACCATCTTCTCCGGCAGGTTGAGCAGCGACCCGGCGACCCGGCCGGTCAGCTCGCCCATGTAGCCGACGACCATGCCGAAGCTCTGCTTCTCCATCACCCGGTCGGGCAGCACGCCGAGGAAGCCGACGCCCTTGTCGATCTTATTCGGGTCGGTCAGCGAGGGCCGGTCCTGGGCGATGAGCGTGACGGGCAGCGTCATCGGCTTGCCGGCCCGCACGATGCCCAGCGAGACGGTGCCGGCGCCGTGCCCGCGGATGAGGCGGGTGGCGTCGTCCCAGGTGGCGATCTTCTGACCGTCGAAGGAGACGATCCGGTCACCCGGCTTGAGCCCTGCCTTGGCGGCGGGGGTCGGCTGGTCGGTGGGACGGCAGTCGGCGCGCTTCTCACTGGCCGGGATGACGCAGGTGTTGGTCTGCGGCGAGACGATCGGGGCGTAGGTGGGCAGGCCGATGCCGACGAGCAGGATCGAGAACAGGATGAACGACAACACGAAGTTCATGGCCGGGCCGCCGGACATGATGATGACCTTCTGCCACCACTTCTTGCGGTAGAACACCCGGTCCTCGTCGCCGGGGCGGACCTCCTCCATGGACGCCTCGCGGGCGGTCTCGATGAGGCCCTGGAACGGCCCGGTCGAGGTGCCGCGGAGCTTGCCCGGAGCGTCGCCCGGCCGCGGTGGCAGCATGCCGATCATGCGGATGTAGCCGCCCAGCGGGATCCACTTGATGCCGTACTCGGTCTCGCCCCGGCGGATCGACCATGCGGTCGCGCCGAAGCCCACCATGTACTGGGGCACCCGGACGCCGAAGATCTTGGCCGGCACGAGGTGTCCCAGCTCATGCAGCGCGATGGAGGCCATCAGTCCGAGAAAGAAGACGGCGATCCCGGCCACGAACAGCCAGTTCATCTAGGCGCTCTCCAGGTAAACGGACGGTCCCGACCACCCAAGACTAGTCGAACTCTCCGCACCTGAATGGCTTGCGCCCCCTTTGGGGAACCGAGAGACTTCGTTGACAGTATGCGATCATACGATCACCCTGGGGTATGACGAAGGGAGCGCCTTGATCCGGATCCTGGTCGCCGAGCATCTGCCCCTGGTACGGCGCGGCCTGGTGGCCGCCCTCGGCGCCGAGCCCGGGATGCGGGTCGTGGCCGAGGTCGGCGGCGCCGAGGACGTGGTGCCGGCGGCGCTGGCGTCCGGGGCCGACACGGCGGTCGTCGATCTCGACCTGCCCGGCGCGGGCGGCCTGCCCGTGCTGGCGGCGCTGCACGAGAAGGCGCCTGGCTGCCGGGCGCTGGTGCTGTCCGCCCAGCCCAGCCCGGGGCAGGTGCGCCGGGCGTTCGCCGCGCACGCGCTCGGCTTCATGAGCCTGGACGTGGCGCCCGAGCGGCTGGCCGACGGGCTGCGGCAGGTCGCGGCGGGCCGGCGCGCGGTCGACTCCGAGCTGGCCGCCGCCGCGCTCCAGTCGGCGGCCAACCCGCTGACCCGGCGGGAGCTCGACGTGCTGCGCGCCGCGGCCGGCGGGGCCCGTTCGGCGGAGATCGCCGACCAGCTCTGCCTGTCGGTCGGCACGGTGCGCAACCACCTGTCGCGGGTCATCTGCAAGACGGGGGCCCGCAACCGGGTCGACGCGATCCGCATCGCCAGCGACTCCGGCTGGCTCTGAGCCGGCGCCCGTCTTCCGGGAAGAAGCCGGACCCCGGAAGAAGCCGCGCCGCTCCCCCGGGGCCCGGGCACATGGGCAAGCAGTACGACGATCTCAGGACGGAGATCCGGCGGCCAGTGACGGTGTTCACCATTCACCCGTGTGGTTCGTCATGGCCGGAGCGTCACGGCCGCCAGATGAGCACCAGCGCGCAGTCGTCGTTGTGCCCGGAGGACATGGCGTTGACCAGCGCCCGCGCGCCGTCGTGGAAGCCGGAGGTGAGCAGCCGCTCCGCCTCGCCGAGCAGCTTGTCCAGGCCCGCGTCGATGTCGCGCCCGGGCTGCTCGATCAGCCCGTCGGTGAAGAACATCAGGGCGTCGCCCCTGCGCAGCGTGCCGCTGTCGGGCTCGCAGTGCAGGTCGGGCACCACGCCGAGGACCACTCCCTTGGCCGAGGCGACCCGCCAGTTGCCGGTGCCCGCGTCGAACTTCACCACGGGCGGGTGCCCGGCCGAGGTGATCGTGTAGTCACCGGAGGCCAGGTCGAGGCGCACGTGGACGGCGGTCACGAAGCCCTCGTCGCCGCGCTGGCGGTGCAGGTAGGCGTTGCAGGCGGCCAGGAAGTCGTCGGCCGAGCCGAGCAGGCCGCCGAACGTGCCGGACAGCATCAGCGCCCTGGTGCCCGCGTCGACACCCTTGCCGGAGACGTCGACCAGGGCGATGTCCACCTGGTCGCCGTCGCGCTTGGAGACGAGGAAGTCGCCGCCGAAGGAGGAGCCGCCCGCCTGCTTGAGCACCACCCGGCCGCCCCAGTCCTTGGGCAGGGGCGGCAGCTCGCCCTGACCGCGCAGCCGGTCGCGCAGCTCCAGCAGCATCGCGTCGCCGCGCAGCCCCTGCACGCCGAGCTTGCCGCGGGTGCGCGCCATGAGCACGGCGAGCACGGTCGTGAACCCGATCGTCACCATGAGCCCGAGCCCGATGCGGCCCACGCCCAGGGTGAGGGCGATGTAGCCGAGGGCGACCGCGACCGCGCCGAGCAGCTTGGCCAGGCTCGCCAGCCGCAGTTGGAGGCCGCCGACGAGGGTGATGAGGATGAGCAGCGACGGCGAGAACCACTCGGTGGACACGCGCGCCGCGAGCAGGCCGACGAGGAGCGTCAGCATGGTGAGCGTGACGAGCAGGTTGCGGTCGCGGGACAGGGTTCGGCGGAGGAAGCGGACGGCGGGCACCAGCAGCGGCACCCGCACCAGGAGCGCGCGGAGCCGTGGCGGGATCAGCGGCGCCGGTCGGGAACTCATGATGCGTGTGACTGTATCGGTCTGACCCCGGTTTGGGCAGCCCACTTGACCAACGCCTTGATCATCATCCAGGGGTTATTGGGTGACACCCCCCTGACGTAGTCTCGGCGGTATGGCACTGCAGAGCTTGCAGATCACGGCGGTCACCGCGATGCGGGCCCGCGACGTGTCACGGCCGTCGAAGGAGCAGCAGGAGGCCGCCGACCGGCGGCCCCTGCGTGACGAGATGCCGAGGCGCGAGCCCCGGCGCCGGACCTAGCGACAGGAGCCCTACGGCAGCGAGGGGAGCTGGCCGATCGTCTCGTAGCTCTCGACCTGGGCGATGCGGCGGCTGTGCCGCTCGGCCCCGGAGAACGGCGTGGTCAGGAACACCTCGACGAACCTGGTCGCCTCCTCGGTGGAGTGCATGCGGGCGCCGACGCTGACCACGTTGGCGTCGTTGTGCTCGCGGGCGAGCCTGGCCGTCTCCTCGCTCCAGGCGAGCGCCGCGCGGATGCCGCGCACCTTGTTGGCGGCGATCTGCTCGCCGTTGCCGGATCCGCCGATCACGATGCCCAGGCTCGCCGGGTCGCCCGCCACTCCCTCGGCCGCCCGCAGGCAGAACGCCGGGTAGTCGTCCTCGGCGTCGTAGACGAAGGGACCGCAGTCGGTCACCTCGTGGCCGTGGTCCTTCAGCCACGACACGAGATGGTTCTTGAGCTCATAGCCGGCATGGTCGGCACCGATGTAGACGCGCACGCGACCAGTCTTCCACAGGCCGCCGCGAGGAGATGTGGGTGGCGCGGCCACTCGCTACAGTAAGGACTGCCAACCATGACCGCCCCTTACGGAAGTTGAGCGTCCATGCGTGAGATCCGCGCGATCGGCGATCCGGTCCTGCGTACGCCCGCCGAGCCCGTCGAGGGCTTCGACAAGGAGCTGCGCCGCCTGATCGACGAGATGTTCCAGGCGATGTACGCGGTGGACGGCGTCGGCCTGGCCGGCCCGCAGATCGGCGTGTCGCGGCGGCTGTTCGTCTACGACATCAGCGGCCGCAAGGGTCACGTGATCAACCCCGTGCTGACCGTGGACGACTCCGAGGAGATCCTCGACCAGGAGGGCTGCCTGTCGGTGCCCGACCGGCGCAGCGGCAAGCCGATCTACGCGCCGGTCGCCCGGGCCGCCGGGGTCACGGTCGAGGGGCTCGACCGGCTCGGCCGCCCGGTGCGGGTCAAGGCCCGGGGCTCGCTGGCCCGCTGCTTCCAGCACGAGACCGACCACCTCGACGGCAGGCTGTACGTCGACCGGCTGCCCCGGGACGAAGCCCGCAAGATCATGCTGAAGGCATAGATTGGCGGCATGAGCCAGCTTTCCGGAAAAGGCGCACTGGTCACGGGCGGGTCCCGGGGCATCGGCAGGGCGATCGTCGAGCGGCTGCGCGCCGACGGCGCCGAGGTGGTCTTCAGCTATCACAGCAACGCGGAGGCGGCGGCGCTGGTCGCCGAGCGGACCGGGGCGCACGCCGTCCAGGCCGACCAGGGCAGCCGCGACGACCTGGAGAGGCTGTTCGCCGAGGCGGAGAAGCTGCTGCCCGGCGTGGACGTCGTCGTCAACAACGCGGCCGAGACCGGCCAGGGGCTGATCGCGGAGGTGACGGACGAGACGTACGAGCGGGTGTTCGCCGTCAACACCCGCGCCACGTTCCTGGCCGTCCAGTGGGCCGCCCGCGTCATGCGCGACGGCGGCCGGATCATCAACATCTCCACCCTCAACACCGCGATGGCCGCGCCGGGCGTCGGCCTGTACGCGGCCAGCAAGGCGGCGGTCGAGCAGTTCGCCAAGGTGGCGGCACGCGAGCTGGGCCCGCGCGGCATCACGGCCAACACCGTCTCGCCCGGCGCCACGGACACGGACCTGCTGCGGGCCGGCAACGCGCCGGAGGCGCTGTCGCGGGCGACGACGCTCACGGCCCTGGGCCGGCTGGGCCGTCCGGACGACATCGCCTCGGTGGTCGCGTTCCTGGCGGGGCCGGACGGTGGCTGGATCACCGGGCAGAACCTCCTGGCCACCGGCGGCCTGATGCTCTGACCCGCGCGGGCGGGCCAGAGCCCCGGGCGGGCCAGAGCCGCAGGCGTCGGAGCGGCGGGCGCGTCAGAGCCGCAGGCGGGTCAGAGCCGCAGGCGTCAGAGCTGCAGGCTCTTGAGCTCGAAGTACTCCGCGAGTCCGGCCTCGCCCAGCTCACGGCCGAGGCCGGACTGCTTGTAGCCGCCGAACGGGGCCGAGGGGTTGAACCGGCCGCCGTTGACCGTGACCTGCCCCGTGCGCAGGCGGCGGGCCACGGCGACGGCGCGCTCCTCCGTGCCCGCCCACACCGCGCCCGACAGGCCGTAGCGGGTGCCGTCGGCGATGCGGACGGCCTGGTCCTCGGTGGTGTACGGGATGATGGACAGCACCGGGCCGAAGATCTCCTCCTGCTCGATGGCCATGCCCGGCTCGACCCCGGCGAAGACGGTCGGCTCGACGTAGTAGCCGCGGGGCAGGGGCCGCTCGGTGCCGCCCGCGACCAGCCGGGCGCCCTCCTCCTGGCCGCGGTTGATGTAGCGGACGACGCGGTCGCGCTGGACGGCCGAGACGAGCGGGCCGAGGCGCGTGGCGTCGTCGAAGGGGTCGCCGACCGTGTACGTGCGGGCCTCCTCGACGGCCAGCCCGACCGCCTCGTCGTACTGGTCGCGGTGGACGATCATGCGGGTCCAGGCGGTGCAGGTCTGGCCGGAGTTGATGAAGCAGTTGGCCACGCCCGCGGTGACGGCCTTGGTCAGGTCGGCGTCGGGCAGGATGATGTTGGCCGACTTGCCGCCCAGCTCCAGCGCGACGCGCTTGACGCCCTCGGCGGCGAGGGCGGCGACCCGGCGGCCCGCGGCGGTCGAGCCGGTGAACGAGACCATGTCCACCTCGGGATGCGCCGCCAGGGCCTCACCCACGACCTGGCCGCGCCCGCTCACCAGATTGAACACCCCGGGCGGCAGGCCGACCTCGTCGAGGATCTCGGCCAGCGCGTACGCGGCCAGCGGCGCCACCTCGCTCGGCTTGAGCACGACCGTGCAGCCCGCCGCGAGCGCCGGGGCGACCTTGCAGATGACCTGGTGCAGCGGATAGTTCCACGGGGTGATCGCGGCGACGACCCCGACCGGCTCTCTGAGCACCAGGGAGTTGCCGACGCGCGACTCGCGCGGGTGGCTCGCGGCCATCCGGGCGTAGGAGGCGAGCACCCCGGCGGGCATCAGCGTCTGCACCTTGAGCGCGAAGCGCAGCGGGGCGCCCATGTCGGTCGCGATGGTCTCCGCGACGTCCGCGGAGCGCCGTTCGAGCAGTTCGGCCGCGGCGGCGAGGACCTTGGCGCGGTCCTCGGGGCCGGCGGCCGACCATGCGGGGAAGGCCCCGCGCGCCGCCCTGACGGCGGCCTCGACGTCGGCGGGCGCGCCCGCGGGCACCCGGTCGATGATCTCCTCCGTGGCGGGGTTGACGACGTCGATCGCCTCGCCCGAGACCGACGCGGTCCAGGCGCCGCCGATGTAAAGCTTGCGCATGGCCCCATGGTCGCGCGCCCGCACGGCCATGGCGAGGCCGCGCGGATGAAAGCAGCCCGTCAGAAGCGTACGAACTTGTGCCCGGGAGGTAAGAAAACCGCCCCGGGCACCCCTTGACGACCTGACCGGAATTGACTCGGGCCGGTGGAGGGACTCAGTCGAAGCGCGGCGAACGCGTCCGCGTGCGCTTGAGTTCGAAGAAGTCCTCGAACGCGGTCACCAGGAGCACGCCGTCCCACAGCCGGCCCGCCTCCTCGCCGCGCGGGATCCGGGTGATGACGGGGCCGAAGAAGGCGTTGGAGCCGACGCGGATGATCGGGGTGCCGACGTCGTCGCCGACCAGGCCGATGCCCTCGTCGTGCGAGGCGGCGATGGCCTCGTCGTACTCCTCGGACTCCATGGCGGAGACCAGCTCGGGGTCGAGGCCGGCGGCCACCAGCGACTCCTCGGCGATCGCACGGTAGGGGTCGGGCTGCTTCGAGCGGCCCTCGTTGTGCAGCCGGGTGCCCATCTCGGTGTAGAGCGTGCCGGTCACGTGGTCGCCGTACTTCTGCTGGGCGGCGGCGATCACGCGGACGAGCCCCATGGCGCGGACCGAGCGGTCCTTGTAGTCCTGGGGGACGTCCTTGTCCTGGTTGAGCAGCTTCAGGCTCATGAGACGCCAGCGCGGCTCGATCGAGCGGACGTTCTCGACCTCGATCAGCCAGCGGGACGTGGCCCACGCGAACGGACAGGAGGGATCGAACCACAGATCGACAGGAGTCCTGGTAGTCATGTGGGGCCATAACCTGGGTGCGTCGGCGCCTATTCCAACGTGACAGGATACCGACAACCCCGACGGAGTGGTGAAAAGGAGTACAACTTGGCAGGCAACCTGACTCGGGACGAGGCTCGCGAGCGCGCCCGGCTGCTGAATGTCGAGTCATACGAGGTCGCCCTCGACCTGACCGAGGGGGACGAGCGGTTCGAGAGCATCACCACCGTCCGTTTCACCGGCACGCAACCCGGCGCCTCCACCTTCATCGACCTGCACGGCGCCCGGGTCCGCCGCGTCACCCTCAACGGCGAGGACCTCGACGTCTCGGCCTACGACGCCGAGAAGGGCCGCTTCCCGCTGCCCGCCCTGGCCGCCTCCAACGAGCTGCGCGTCGACGCCGACTGCGCCTACATGCGCACCGGCGAGGGGCTGCACCGCTTCGTCGACCCGGTCGACCAGAAGGTCTACCTGCACAGCCAGTTCGAGACCGCCGACGCGCATCGCATGTACGCGTGCTTCGACCAGCCCGACCTCAAGGCCACCTTCCAGCTCACCGTGCTGGCCCCGGCCGACTGGGAGGTCGTCTCCAACGCCGCCGCCGCCGGCGTGGAGGAGCTGGCGGAGGAGCACGGCTCGGTGCAGGCCGCCAAGCGGTGGGAGTTCCCGCCCACGCCGGTCATGTCCACGTACATCACCGCGCTCGTGGCCGGCCCGTACCACAAGGTGACCTCCGAGCACGACGGCATCCCGCTCGGCGTCTACTGCCGCGCCTCGCTCGCCGAGCACCTCGACGCCGACAACATCCTGGAGGTCACCCGGCAGGGCTTCGACTTCTTCCACAAGGTGTTCGGCTTCCGGTACCCGTTCGGCAAGTACGACCAGCTCTTCGTGCCGGAGTTCAACGCCGGCGCGATGGAGAACGCCGGATGCGTCACCTTCCTCGAGGACTACGTCTTCCGCTCCCGGGTCACCGACGCGGTGGTCGAGCGGCGCGCCGAGACGATCCTGCACGAGATGGCGCACATGTGGTTCGGCGACCTCGTCACCATGCGCTGGTGGGACGACCTGTGGCTGAACGAGTCGTTCGCCACGTACATGTCGGTGCTCGCGCAGGCCGAGGCGACCCGCTGGGGCAAGGGCGCGTGGACGACGTTCGCGAACGTGGAGAAGTCCTGGGCCTACCGCCAGGACCAGCTCCCGTCCACCCACCCCATCTCCGCCGACATCCCCGACATGCAGGCGGTCGAGGTCAACTTCGACGGCATCACGTACGCCAAGGGCGCCTCGGTGCTCAAGCAGCTCGTCGCCTACGTCGGGCTGGACAACTTCCTGGCCGGCGTGCGTGACTACTTCAACGAGCACGCCTGGGGCAACACCGAGCTGAAGGACCTGCTCAACGCCCTGGAGCGGACCTCCGGCCGCGACCTGTCGTCCTGGTCGAAGGAGTGGCTGGAGACGGCGTGGGTCAACACCCTGCGCCCCTCCTTCACGCTCACCGAGGACGGCCGCTACGACAGCTTCGAGGTGCTCCAGGAGGCCCCGGCCGACTACCCGACGCTGCGCTCGCACCGCGTCGCGATCGGCCTGTACAAGCGGGACGGCGACGCGCTCACCCGGGTCAAGCGGGTCGAGCTCGACGTCGTGGGCGCCCGCACGGCCGTCCCCGACCTGGTCGGCGAGGAGCAGCCCGACCTGGTGCTCATCAACGACGACGACCTGACGTACGCCAAGATCCGCCTGGACGAGCGGTCGCTGCGCACGCTGGTCGACGGCGGCATCGCCCGGTTCACCGAGTCGCTGCCGCGCGCGCTGTGCTGGTCGGCGGCGTGGGACATGACGCGCGACGGCGAGATGTCCACCCGCGACTACGTGCGGCTCGTGGTGTCGGGCGTGGGCACGGTCAAGGACATCACGGTCCTGCAGGCCGTGCTGCGGCAGGCGCGGCTGGCCGTGCAGCAGTACGCCGACCCGGCCTGGCGGGCCGAGGGCCTGGCCCTGCTCGCCACCGAGCTGCGCGCGCTGCTGGAGGGCGCCGAGCCCGGCTCGGACCAGCAGCTCGCGTTCCTGCAGGCGTTCGCGCCGGTGGCCACCTCCGAGAGCGACCTCGCGCTGGTCGGCGGCATCCTGGACGGCTCTGCGGTGCCCGAGGGCGTGACCGTCGACACCGACCTGCGCTGGACCCTCGTCCACGCGCTGGTGTCGGGCGGCGTGCTGGGCGAGGCCGACATCGAGGCCGAGCTGCGCCGCGACCCGACGGCCACCGGCGAGCGCTCGGCGGCGATGTGCCGGGCCGCCGTGCCGACGGCCGAGGCGAAGGCGGCCGCGTGGGAGCGGATCGTGGGCGGCAAGCTGGCCAACCACATCGCCCGCACCACGATCAACGGCTTCCAGGACGCCAACCACGTGGAGCTGCTGGAGGCGTACCGCGGCAAGTACTTCGCGGAGGTCGGGCGGATCTACAAGGAGTGGACCTTCGACCAGGCGTCGACGTTCGCGGTGGGGTGCTTCCCGGCGCTGCTCATCGAGCAGGAGACGGTGGAGGCGGCCGAGCGCTACCTCGCCGAGCACCAGCCGCCGCAGGCGCTGCGCCGCCTGATCCTGGAGGGCGCCGACGGCGTGAGCCGCGCCCTCCGCAACCGGGCCAAGGACGCGGAGTCCGCGGCCCAGTGATCGAGACGGGTCGTCAGGTTCCTGACGTCCCGGCTGCCGGAGGGGCCCCGGCGCGTTCGCGCACCGGGGCCCCTCGGCTTTCCCGGGGCCGGTTCTCCGTCGGGGATTCCGGCCAGGTCATCGGCCTGCCGGTGTTAGCCTCGATGGCGTGCTCGGCTCCGGGACCACGCTCAACGACCGCTACGTGCTGGCCGACCGCGTCGGCGGTGGCGGCATGGGCGAGGTCTGGCGTGCCGCCGACACGGTTCTCGGCCGCACCGTCGCCGTCAAGGTGATGATGCCCGCGCTGGCCGAGAACCCGGCGTTCGCCCGCCGGTTCCAGAACGAGGCGCGCGCCATGGCCACGCTGCGGCATCCGGGCGTGGTCGACGTCTACGACTACGGCACGTGCGAGGTCGCCGGGCGGCGGGTCAGCTTCCTGGTGATGGAGTTCGTCGAGGGCGAGTCGCTCGACCGGATCCTGCGCGCGAGGGCGCTCTCCGCGGCCGAGACGATGCGGCTCGTCGCCGAGGTGGCCGACGCCCTGGCCGCGGCCCACGAGCAGGGCATCGTCCACCGCGACGTGAAGCCGGCCAACCTCATGGTCAGGCCCGACGGGCGGGTCGCGCTGACCGACTTCGGCATCGCGCACTCCGTCTCGGCCGGGCAGCTCACCGCCACCGGCGCGATGCTGTGCTCGGCCGGCTACTGCGCTCCCGAGCTGGCCACCGCGAGCGAGGTCACGCCCGCGGTCGACGTCTACGCGCTGGGCGTGGTGGCGTACGAGTGCCTGACCGGGCGCCTGCCGTACGAGGGCGACACGCCCGTGCAGATCATCTACAAGCACCTTCACGCGCCCGTCCCGGCGCTGCCGCCGGAGGTGCCCGCGGGGCCGCGCCAGGTGGTGCAGCGGGCGCTGGCGAAGGCGCCCGACATGCGCTGGCCGTCGGCCGCCGAGCTGGCCGCCGCGGCGCGCCGCGCGCTGGCCGAGCCGGGCTCGCGGCCCTCGTCGCGGCGCCGTCGCGGGCTGCTGAGCGCGCTGGCGTCGGTGGCGGCGGCCGTCACGGTCACCGTGGCCGTCGCCGGGTCCGTCTGGACGCGTCAGGAGAGCGCCGCCGACCCGGGCACCGTCCTGCCTGCGCCCGCCACGCACGCCCGTACGACGAGCGCGGCCGAGCCGCCCGCGCCCCGCCGCCGCTCGGCGCCCCCGGCCAAGACGACCACCGTTCCGCGGCCGAGCGGCACGCGCGCCTCCGTCACGCCCACGGTGTCGCCGACGGCGGCCACGCCCACGGCGAGTCCCACCACGACGGCTCCCACGGCCACGCCCACCACGCGCGACCCGGAGCCCACGGCGGAGCCGACGACGCCCGGCCCGCAGGAGCCGACCCCGGAGCCGACGCAGACCCGCGAGCCGGGCGACATCCAGTGCGTCCGCTCCCCCTGCCCCTGACCCCGCGCCTCCCTCTGCCTGTGAGCTCCCGCACCTTCCTGCTCCCTGCCCGTGAGCTCCCTTCCCCCTGCCCGTGGGCTGCGTCCCGGCCGGGCGCCGGTGCGACTGACGCGGGGTGTGCGCGCCCGGCCGGCGCCGGCGGGCGTCCGGGCATCAGCCGGGTGGCGTGGCAAGACGTTCGTGGTGGTGACGTCCGCTTTGCCGGGGAACGGTCCGGCGCGTGAGAGGGTGATCGGGTGAAGTCCACGCACGATCTGCTCGTCACCCTGGCCCGCCGTCACGCGTTCGCCGATCTCGCCGCGCTCGCTCCGTCGGCCGAGGTGGCGGACGTGTGCGAGTTCGGGCACCGGCTGCTCTCCCTCGACGCCGAGGACTTCGCGGCCGAGGCGCGGTCGGTGCCGGCGGAGCTGCGGCGGCGGGCGCGGGCGTGCCACATGCCGCAGACCCCGCGCGAGCAGCCGCGGGGCGCGCTGGAGTCGCTGCGTCCCGCGTACGGGCTGCTGCTGGAGGTCATCGCCGTGCGCTGGCAGCGCCGCGAGCTGAGCCCGATGATCGCCGCCGTGCACATCGCCAGCGAGTACCTCCCGCTGCTGGCCTTCGAGCCCCACCTCGGCCACGCGGGCGACCCGGCGCGCTGGCCCGACGGGCTGAGCGCCCCGGGCAGCCGCTTCGGCGTGATCGGCGACCGCGACTGCGACCACACCAAGTCCGAGCAGTCGGCCACCAACCGGACCCTGCGGGTCTCGGTCGAGCCCGCCGAGGGCTGGCGCGCGTACTTCGACCGGCAGCACAGCCAGGTGGCCGGCGCGCTGGCCGTGTGCGTGGCCACGTGCCGCAACCCGTGCACGGCCATGCACTGGATCCCGCCGGAGCCGCGCGCGAACCTGTCCGTGCGGGCGCGCACCGCGCTGGCGTTCGCCGACACCCCGCTGGTACGGCTGCGCCACGCGGCCCCGGTCGGCCACGGGTTCGGCGTGCCGTCGCCCGAGGAGGTGCTGGAGGCGTGGGAGCGCAGCCGTGCGGCCCTGGACAAGAACGCGATCGGCGCGGCGGCCTCGAAGGACGACGGGTTCCCGCTGCCCGGGCTGCCGTCGCTGTTCGCGGCCGTGGCGGAGGCGCCCATCGAGCCCGCGACGCTGCTGGCCGGGGTCAGCGAGCACGTCGTCGCCCTGCTCGACCGCATCCCCACGGACGCCGTCTGAAGCCGGTGCACCCGGCCCCTGCCCCACGACGCCGTCCCGCCCGGCTCCGGCCTCCGACGCCCTCGGAAGCTGGAACAGCCGGCTAGCCGCGCGTCGCGGCCTGCTCCCCCAGCGTGGCGATCCCGTACAGCAGGCCGCCCACGAGGTCGCCCGCGCCGAACGCGGTGGCCATCGACATGGCGGTCAGCCGGCAGGCGCCGTCGGGCAGCCGCCGCCGGGCGCGTTCACCCGTGACGATCTCCAGCGCCCGGCCGGTGACGTCCACGAGGACGACGACCGCGTCGGGGGTCTCCTCGCCGAGGGCGGCGTGCAGGCGTTCGGCGAAGTGCCGCCGCCCGCCCGCGGGCGGGCCGAGGAAGAGGCCGAAGCGCAGCCCGCTGCGCCGCTCGGCGGCGCGCAGGGCCTGCCTGACGTCGTCGGCCTGGGCCGTGCTGAGCCCGCGCATCGCGTCACCACCCCACCCTCGCCGTCACCCCCGGCATCCCGTCACCCGGAGCATCACCGTCACGCCGAACATCGCCGTCACCACCCCGCGGAGGCGCCGCCGGTGCGCCGGCCCGGTTCGGCGGTCCCGGCCGCGGCGGCCCAGTCGGTCCCGGTGCCGGGCGCCCAGGCGGGTGTCCGGTCGGCGAGCACCAGGCCGGAGGTGCTCACGCCGTGCTCGCCGCGCCCCGGGCCGCCGAGCCACACGGGCCCCGGCTCCTCCCGGCGCGGCGCGCCACGCGCCGCCGCCATCACGATCAGGCTGATCAGGACGAACAGCCCCAGCGACACCCCGAGGAGTGCGCCCATGCTTCCCAGCGCGCTGTTCACCCCTCGAACGTAGACCGGCTTCCCGGCCCCGGCCAGACCTCTCCCGGGCCGCCTACCAGAGGGCCGGGCGGCGCTCGCCCCAGAAGCCGCCGCGCGTCGCCTCGACCTGGGCCGACAGCGAGATCAGCGTGTCCTCACCGCCGACCCGCCCGGCCAGCATGACGCCGATGGGCAGCCCGCCGTCCGTCCAGTGCAGGGGCAGGTTGACCGCCGGCTGCCCGGTGACGTTGTAGAGGGCGGGGAAGGCCGCGAACCGGGTCATCCGCTCGAACGTCTCCTCGGGCCCGTCCACGTCCTCGAACCAGCCCACCGGCCGGGGCGGCTGGGTGACGGTCGGGGTGAGGATCGCGTCGTAGCCGGCCGTGGCGGCCAGGGCCGCGCGGGTGGCGAGCTGGAGCGCCGCCTGCGCCTGGAGGAAGGCGGGCGCGGGGGTGGCGAAGCCGCGCTCGCGCAGCCAGGCGGTGAGCGGCCGCAGCATCCCGGTCATGTCGTCGGCGACCGGGTGCATGCAGGCGAAGGAGCACCACAGGGTGACGAAGTGCGGCACCAGGTCGGGCCCGTACGACGGGACGATGTCGACGATCTCGTGGCCCAGCGCCGCGAGCGTGGCGCTCGCCTCCTCGTACGCGGCGAGCACCGCGGGCTCCACGACGGCGCCGGGCACGACGGGGTCGGCGTGACGGGCGATGCGCAGGCGGCCCGGCTCGCGGCGGGCGGCCTCCAGGAACGTGCCCTCGTGCGGCGGCGCGAGGTAGTGGTCGCCGGGGGTGTTGTGCGTCATGACGTCGAGCAGCGCGGCGGCGTCGGCGACGGTCCTGGCGATGGGCCCGTTCGTGGACAGGCCGGCGAGGTCGGGGATGATCGGCGCGAAGCTGATGCGCCCGCGCGTCGGCTTGATGCCGTACAGGCCGCAGACGGAGGCGGGGATGCGGATGCTGCCGGCGCCGTCGCTGCCCTGCGCGGCGGGCGCGAGTCCGGCCGCCACGGCGGCCGCCGCGCCGCCGCTCGACCCGCCGGCGGAGGTGGCGGGGTCCCACGGCGAGCGCGCGGGCGGCGAGACGGCGGTCTCGGTGTAGCACGGCAGCCCGAACTCGGGGGTGGCGGTCTTGCCCAGCATGACCGTCCCGGCGTCGCGCAGCCGCTCGACGACCGTGTCGTCCACGGGCGAGACGAACTCCCGGTACGTCGCCGAGCCGAACATGATCGGCACGTCCTTGACCAGGTTGAGGTCCTTGACCGGGATCGGCACCCCGGCGAGCGGCCCCTCGGGCAGCTCCTTCTCCAGGAGACGCGCCTGTTCGAGGGCCCGGTCGGCGGTCACGGTCACGTAGGCGCCCACGCGCGGGTCGATCCGCTCGATCCGGTCGAGGTAGTGGCGGGTGAGCTCGACCGGTGAGACGACCCGGTCGCGGACGGCCCGCGCCTGCTCCAGTGCGGATAGCTCGTGAAGGTCTCGCACGTTACGCACACTAGGGATCTGCGGCGAAGAACGTAATAGATACCCGGAAATCCGGCGTAGGACACGGTGACCTGAGCCATAAAACTATGGACGGGCCAACACTAGGAATGGACGATCGCCACCGGCTACGGTGAGTCGCGTGGACTCCGACCACCAGCGTGATGACGGTCACAGCACGTCGCCCATCTGGGTGAGCGACCGACCCGACACCGACACAGACGCCGAGCCGGCCGGTGCCGCGCGGACCGGCGCCGACCAGACGGACACCGCGTCCGTGCCGGTCGTGCGCGTGTCCGTGCGCAGCCTGATCGAGCAGCCCCGCTACCGCAACCTGCGCAACCGCGCGCTGCTGACGGTGGCCGTGGCGCTGGTCGCGGGCTTCCTGCTGAACGACTGGCGGCTGGGCGTCACGGCGGGCATCCTCGCGGCCATCGCCGACGCGGTCTACCGGGCCCGGTCCCACTCGACCGTGCCGGCCTGGCGGCGCGCCTCCGTCGCCGAGCGGCGCACCGAGGCCCAGCTGCGCAAGCTGGAGCGCAACGGCTACCGCACCCTGCACGCGCGGGCGATCCCCGACACCGAGGCGCAGATCGACCACCTCGTCGTCGGGCCGACCGGCGTGTACGCGGTCGACTCCGAGAAGTGGGACAAGCAGCTGCCCGTCCGCGTGCAGATGGGCAAGAAGCTCTTCCACGGCCCGTTCGACAAGAAGGCCCGTCTCGCCGAGGCGAAGATGGAGGCGTCGGCGGCCAGCGAGCTGATCAGCAAGGCGTACGGCCGCGAGGTGCAGGTCGTGCCCTCGCTGGCCATCTACGGCCCGGCCGTACCCTGGAAGATCATGACGATCCGCGGGGTGGACGTCTACGAGGGCGGGCGCGCCCGCAAGTGGATCACCAAGCGCGAGCGGGCGCTGACCGACGAGGAGATCCAGCGCCTGTACGAGATCGCCGCCGAGGTGCTGCCGGCCCGCTACGGCGAGGACTGACCGCCCCGGGGAGTCACCTGATCCGGCCGTGCAGCAGCTCCACCAGCGTGGCGTGGGTGCGCTCCACGGGCCGGTCGGGGTAGAGCGCGCGCCGTTCGATGGAGACCGTGAGCACCATGCCGAACACGGCGGTGGCCGCGGTCTCCACGTCGAGGTCGGCCCTGACCTCCCCGGCCTGCACGGCCCGGCGCAGCACGCCCGCGTAGACGCCGAGCGCCTGGTCGCGAAGCTGCGCCACGGCCTGCTGCCAGGCGGTCCGCCACATTTCGGCCAGCAGCACCCGCGCGAGCGGGCCGTGCTCCTCGAAGAAGCGGAGCTGGCCGAGGACGACGGAGTCGAGCGCCTCCAGGGCGCTCGCGCCGGTGTCGGCGGCGGCCAGGGCGTCGGCCAGCCGTCCGATCGAGTGCTCCAGCAGCGCGCCGAACAGCGCCTCCTTGCTGCCGAAGTTGTAGAAGACGGTGCCCTTGGCGACCCCGGCCCGCTCGGCGATGGCCTCGACCGTCGTGGCGGTGTAGCCCTGCTCGGCGATCAGGTCGACGGCCGCCGCGAACACCTTCGACCGGGTGTCCTGCCGGCTCACAGCGACAGCTCCGGGTGCAGCCGCTTGAGCGTCCAGGTGCGGCCCCGCTCGACGGCGAGCGTGGTGAGGGCGAGCCCGAGCACGAGGAAGGCGGTGAGCACGCCGCACGCCTGCCAGACCACGGTCGGGTCGCCGCCGCTGATCAGCCGGCGCAACGCCGCCACGACCCAGCTCATCGGCAGCCACGGCGAGATGGTCTGGAAGAAGCCGGGCGAGGTCTCGATCGGGTACGTGCCGGCCGCGGAGGTGAGCTGGAGCATGAGCAGCGCCAGCGCGACGACCCGGCCGGGCGGGCCGATCAGCGCGTTGACCGCCTGCACCACCGCGAGGAAGGCCGCGGCGGCCAGCAGGAGCAGGCCGATCACGCCGGCCCAGTTGGCCGCCTGCAGGCCGAGGCCGAACCGCAGCACGGCCGCCAGCACGCCGACCTGCGCCGCGCCGAGCGCGAGTGCCGGCAGCCAGCCGGACAGCGCGATCCGCACCGCGCCCGTCGTGCCGGCCAGCCGCCGCTGGTTGAGGGGCTTGAGCACCATGTACGCGATCATCGCACCCACCCAGAGCGCCAGGGGCAGGAAGAACGGGGCGAAGCCGGTGCCGTAGTTGGGCACCTCGTTGTCCACGTCCTTGTCCAGGCGCACGGGGTCGCTCATCATGTCGGCGCGGGCGTCGCGCTCCTGGGCGTCGTAGTCGGGGATCTTCTTGGCGCCGTCGCCGAGGCCGCTGGCGAGGTCCTTGGAGCCCTCGGCCAGCTTCGACAGGCCCTTGTCGACCCGGCCGGCGCCGTCGTGCAGCCGGTCCACGCCGTTGGTGAGCCGGTCGGCGCCGTCGCCGAGCCGGGTCAGGCCGCCGCCGAGCTGCGTGAGGCCGTTCGTGACCTGGGCCGAGCCGGAGCGCAGCCGGGTGGCGCCCTGGTACAGCTTGTCGGCGCCCTGACCGGCCTTGCCGACGCTGCTGTCGATCTTGGCGGCTCCGGCGGCGAGCTTGGCGAGGCCGGCGTCGAGCTGGTCGACCTGCTTCCTGACCTGGCTCACGCGGGGGCCGAGCTGCGGGGCGACCTGGGCGATCTTGCGGGCGGTGGCGGCCAGCTCGCGGGCGGCGGAGCTCAGCTCGGCCGCCTCCGGATCCTGGAGCTTGTCGGCCTGGTCGGCGACCCGCTCGGCGGCGCGGGCCACCTCGGGGCCGTACTGGTTGAGGAGGGGGACGTACCTGTCGGCGAGCTGGTCGACCGTGCGGGTCTGGGCGTGGACCTTGCCGGCCGCCTCGCGGGCGCCCCGCCGCAGCGGGGCGGTGCCCTGGGCGCGCAGCTTGGTCAGGCCGCCGCGCAGCGCGCCGATGCCGCGCTGGGCCTGGGTGATGCCGTCGGTGATCTTGGCGGAGCCGTCGCGCAGGCGGGCGGTGGCGCTCCCGGCGGTGTCGAGGCCGGTGGAGAGCTGGCGGGCGCCGCTCTCGGCGGTGCCGAGGCCGGAGTTGAGCTTGGAGACGCCGTCGCCGGCCTTGACCGTGCCGTCGTGCAGCTTGCCGGCGCCGTCGGCGGCCTCGGTGGTCTTGTCGTGGATGTCGCCGATGGAGATGAACACCCGGTCGAAGTAGTCGTGCACGGCGGTGCGCTCGGCGGCGGCCCGCACCTCGTTGAACACCGCGTCGGAGATGCTGCCGATGATGTAGCTGCGGCCGGTGTCGACGCGGACGCCGAGCTGGGCGGGCGCGGGCGTGGTGGCGTCGTCCGACGGCGAGGCCAGCCGGGAGCTGAAGTCGGCGGGGATGGTGAGCGACAGGTAGTAGCTGCCGTCCCTGACGCCGTCGGCCGCCTGCTGGGGCGTCGCCTCGTGCCAGTTGAAGACGTGCCGCTCGCGCAGCTCGTCGGCGAGGTCCTGGCCGGCGTGCAGGTTCGTGTTCCCGGCCATGGCGGGCCGGTCCTCCATGACCAGCGCGACGGGCACGCGGTCCAGGTTGCCCTGCGGGTCCCAGAACGACCACAGGTACAGGCCCGCGTACAGCAGCGGCAGCACGACGACCGCCGCCAGCGCCATCCGGGGCAGCCGCGAGCGCAGCATTCCTCTCATCACAGCTCCACGAGGTGGTCGTAGCGGGCGGGCGGGGTCACGCACGAGGCGACCACGGCGCGGTCGAGCCCGGCGAGCAGGGTCCAGAGCGCCTCCTGCCGGTCGGGCGGCAGGCCGGCGTCCACGTTGTCGGCGACGATGACCTTGGGGTCGTCGATCAGGGCGAGGGCGACGCCGAGCCGCACCTGCCCCTCCCGGTCGAGCTCGCGGACGAGCGTCCGCTCGCCCGCGTCCAGGCCGGCCTGCTTGAGCAGCTTCGGGTACGGGCCGCGCCCGCGTTCGCGCAGGTGCTCCCCCACCGTCAGCGACCGGTCGAGGTCGGTCACGCCGTCCAGGAGGGCCAGGGCGGCCACCTTGCGGATGGCGCGAGGTTTGACGTGCCCGGCCACGGCAAGAGTGCCCGCCGTGGGCTTCATCCGCCCGGCCAGCGTGAGGAGCAGGCTGGTGCGGCCGCTGCCGGCGGGACCGGCTACGGCGGTGAGGGTGCCGGCCCCGGCCTCGAAGGAGACGCCGGCGTACACCCCCTCCACGGACAGGCCCTTGGCGACGATCACGACGGTTCCTCCCCCTTTGAACTGACCGGTCAGTACAAAGAATACCTTACGCCGATTTTTGACTGTTTTGGGGGGTGGGTGGTGGCGCGTCGGCCGCGTCCCAGGAGGCGGGAGGGAAATGTCCGAGTGCTGGACGCGCTGTCTCAACAGCCGGGCGATGGCCGTACGATGTGAGGATCGGAAAGCGATGGGAGAAGCACAATGCCCGCCCTCAGGTCACGAACGGTCACCCACGGCAGGAACATGGTCGGCGCGCGGGCCCTGCTCCGCGCCACCGGTGTAGCCGGGGGTGACTTCGGCAAGCCCATCATCGCCGTGGCCAACAGCTTCACCCAGTTCGTGCCCGGTCACGTGCACCTGCGCGAGGTCGGCGACGTGGTCTCGGCGGCGATCCGCGAGGCCGGGGCGATCCCGCGCGAGTTCAACACGATCGCCGTCGACGACGGCATCGCCATGGGCCACGGCGGCATGCTCTACTCCCTGCCCTCGCGCGAGCTGATCGCCGACGCGGTCGAGTACATGGTCAACGCCCACTGCGCCGACGCGCTCATCTGCGTCTCCAACTGCGACAAGATCACGCCCGGCATGCTGCTGGCCGCGTTCCGGCTCAACATCCCGACGATCTTCGTCTCCGGCGGCCCGATGGAGGCCGGCAAGGCGCCCGGCCGCAAGCTCGACCTGATCGACCCCATGATCGCCTCGGCCGACGACTCCGTCTCCGACGCCGAGCTGCTGGAGATGGAGGAGCAGGCCTGCCCGACGTGCGGCTCGTGCTCCGGCATGTTCACCGCCAACTCGATGAACTGCCTGGCCGAGGCCATCGGCCTGGCGCTGCCCGGCAACGGCACGATCCTGGCCACCCACCGGGCCCGCAAGAAGCTGTTCGAGGACGCCGGCCGGCAGCTCGTCGAGATCACCCGGCGCTACTACGAGGACGACGACGCGTCGGTGCTGCCGCGCTCGATCGCCACGCGCGAGGCGTTCGAGAACGCGATGGCGCTCGACGTGGCCATGGGCGGCTCGACCAACACGATCCTGCACATCCTGGCCGCGGCCCGCGAGGCCCGCGTCGACTTCGGCCTCAAGGAGATCAACGAGATCTCGCTGCGCGTGCCGTGCCTGTGCAAGGTGGCGCCCGCGACGAACAAGTACCACGTCGAGGACGTCCACCGCGCCGGCGGCATCCCCGCCATCCTGGGCGAGCTCGACCGCGCCGGGCTGCTCCACCGCGACGTGCCCACGGTCAACGGGCTCAGCCTGGGCGAGGTGCTCTCCCGCTGGGACCCGCAGTCGCCCGAGGTGCTGCCCGAGGCCGTCGAGCTGTGGCACGCCGCGCCGGGCAACGTCCGCACCATCAAGCCGTACTCCCAGGACAACCGCTGGGACTCCCTCGACCTCGACCGCGCCGAGGGCTGCGTGCGCGACCTTGAGCACGCCTACAGCGCCGACGGCGGCCTGGCCGTGCTCTACGGCAACATCGCCCGCGACGGCGCCGTGGTCAAGACGGCCGGGGTCGACGAGTCGATCTGGCGCTTCAGCGGGCCGGCCGTCGTGTTCGAGTCGCAGGAGGAGGCCGTCGAGGGCATCCTCGGCGGGCGGGTGAGCGAGGGCGACGTGGTGGTCATCCGCTACGAGGGCCCGAAGGGCGGCCCGGGCATGCAGGAGATGCTCTACCCGACCTCGTTCCTCAAGGGCAGGGGGCTGGGCAAGGCGTGCGCGCTCGTGACCGACGGGCGCTTCTCCGGCGGCACGTCCGGCCTGTCGATCGGCCACGCCTCCCCGGAGGCCGCCGAGGGCGGCACGATCGCGCTGGTCGAGGACGGCGACGTCATCGACATCGACATCCCGGCGCGCACGATGGAGCTGCGGGTGCCGGAGGCCGAGCTGGCGGCGCGGCGCGAGAAGCTGCTGGCCGACCTCGGCGGCTACCGCCCGCGCGAGCGCAACCGGCCGGTCAGCGTGGCGCTCCAGGCCTACGCGGCGATGACCACGTCCGCCTCGACCGGCGCCTCGCGCGACCTCACCCAGCTCTCCCGCTGACCGCCGCCTCTCCGCCGCCCGGCGCCCCCTTGGCAGGGTGCCGGGCGCGGCTGTCCCCGGGGTCAGTGTCCCCTTCCTTGCGTACACGCTTTCGAAAATTGTCGGTGGCGCTCTCTATCGTGGGGGTATGGCTAGAGTCGTGAAGCCCACCACCCGCCCGCTGACGACCGCCGAGATCGCCGCCCTCGCCCTCTCCCTGGCCCACCTCGGCACGGGCCCCCAGGCCGTCACCGCCAGGCGCGGCCTGCAGCACGCTCTCGAGCACCTGGAGCTCGACGACGACGTCATCGCCACCACGCTGACCACGCTCACCGACCCGCTGCCCGTGGAGGTCGCCTCCCGGGCCCGGCTCATCGCCGACGCCATCACCAGCCGCATGATGATCCGCCTGCACTACACCGACGCCGGGGGCCACGTCACGGTCCGCGACGTCGAGCCGGTGACGTGCCTGGTCCACCGCGAATACTGGTATCTCGTCGGGGTGTGCCGGATGCGCCGGGCCATCCGGGCGTTCCGGTTCGACCGTATCCTCGCGGTCGAGCCGACGCTGACCCCGTCGCGTCCGCACCTGGCCGACCGTTTCCTGCCGTTCCAGCGCCGCAAGCGCGCCAGGGCGGCGTAACCCTCGTCGCGTCGGGCGCGGCGCACCGCGGGCCGCGCCCGGCCGGGCACACCGCACATGCCGGCGCGGCGCCGAACGCATACCGTTCACGGCATGAGCTATCGCGTCGCCATGGACATCGGAGGCACCTTCACCGACGTCGTCCGCTACGACGAGACGACCGGGTCCGTCGTGGCGTCGAAGGCGTCCACCACGCCCCACGACCTGGCCGAGGGCGTGTTCGCCGCCCTCGGCCGGGTCGTCGACGACCCCTCGCGGATCTCGTACTTCGTGCACGGCACCACCCAGGGGCTCAACGCCCTGCTGGAGCGCAAGGGCGCGCGGGTGCTGCTGCTGGCCGGCACGGGAGCCGGCGACGTCTACCGGATCGCCCGCGGCAACCGGGACCGGATGTTCGACCTGCGTTACCGCAAACCCGTCCCGCTGGTCCCCGGCGAGGACGTGGCCGAGGTGGACGGCCGGCTCGACTGGCGCGGCGAGGAGCTCGTCCCGCTGGACGAGGACGGCGTGCGGCGGGCGGCCCGCCGGGTGCGCGAGGAGGGGTTCGACGCGGTCGCCGTGTGCCTGCTGTTCTCCTACGCCGACCCGCGCCACGAGGTGCGCGCCGGGGAGATCCTGCGGGAGGAGCTGGGGGAGGACGTCCTCGTCGTGCTGTCGCACGAGGTGGCCCGCGAGTGGCGCGAGTACGAGCGCACCTCCTCGGCCGTGCTGGAGGCGTACACCGGGCCCGTCGTCCGCCGCTACCTGGCGGAGATCGAGCGGCGGTTCGCCGAGCGCGGCCTGGGCGTGCCCGTCCACGTCATGCAGTCGTCCGGCGGGCTGGTCAACGCCGCCTACGCCAGGCGCAGGCCGTTGCAGACGCTGCTGTCCGGGCCGGTGGGCGGCACCATGGGCGGCGTCGCCGCGGCCCGGCTGCTCGGCCGCCGCAACGCGATCTGCGTGGACATGGGCGGCACGTCGTTCGACGTGTCGCTGGTCGTGGACGGCCGGCCCGACGTCAGCGCCGAGGCGCGCATCGAGGGCCATCCCGTGCTGATGCCCATCGTCAACCTGCACACGATCGGCGCGGGCGGCGGCTCCATCGCGTACGCGGAGGCGGGCGCGCTGCGGGTCGGGCCCGAGTCGGCCGGCGCCGTTCCCGGCCCCGCCTGCTACGGCCGGGGCGGCACGCGGCCCACGGTCACCGACGCGAACGTGGTGCTGGGCCGGGTGGACCCCGAGTGGTTCGCGGGCGGCCTCATGAACCTCGACGTGGAGGCGGCCGGCGCCGCCGTCGCCACGCTCGCCGAGGAGCTGTCCCTCGACCCGCTCGGCCTGGCCGAGGGCATCTGCGCCGTGGCCAACGCCAAGATGGCCCAGGCCATCCGCACGCTCACGGTGGAGCACGGGGTGGAGCCGCGGGAGTTCTCGCTGGTGGCCTTCGGCGGGGCGGGTGCCATGCACGCCGTGTTCATCGCCCGCGAGCTGGGCATCTCGGAGGTCGTCGTCCCGCGCTTCCCCGGCGCGTTCTCCGCCTGGGGCATGCTGGAGGCCGAGGTGCGGCGGGACCTGACGCACCCCTACTTCCGGCCGCAGGACGTCCTCGACGGGGCGGACATGGCCGGTCGTCTGGCCGACCTGGAGGCGGAGGTCCTGGAGGCGCTGGCCGAGCAGGGCGTGCCGGCGGAGCGGCGCCGGGTCGAGCACGCCGTGGACATGCGTTACGAGGGCCAGGACTACACGCTGACCATCCCGCTGCGCGAGGCCGGCGAACCGGCCGGGCCGGGGTTCCTCGCGGAGATCGCGGCCCGCTTCGCCGAGGCCCACACCAGCCGCTACGGCCACGCCACGCCCGAGGCCCCGGTGGAGTTCGTCATGCTGCGCAGCACCGGGCTCGGCTCCTTCCCCCGGGCCGCGGCCGGCGCCCCGGACGTCACCGGGGAGGCGGCGGCGGCCGTACGGGATGTGGTGTTCGACGGCGCCGTGCACCGCACGCCGGTGCTGCGCCGCGCGCACCTCGACGGAGAGCTGGCCGGGCCGGCCATCGTGGTGGAGGAGACCGCGACGACGGTCGTCCCGCCCGGGTGCCTGGCCACGGTCGACGACAACGGCTTCCTCATCGTGAAGGTGGACCAGTGATCGACCCCGTGACCACGGAGATCATCCGCTGCGCGCTCGTCCAGGCGGCGGAGGACATGAACACCACGCTCATCCGCAGCTCCTACACCCCCGTCATCTACGAGGCCAAGGACTGCGCGGTCGCGCTGCTCGACCGCGACCACAACGTGCTCGGGCAGTCGTCCGGCCTGCCGATCTTCCTGGGCAACCTGGAGGTGTGCACCCGCGAGACCGAGCGCCGCCACGGGCCGCAGGTGTGGCGCGAGGGCGACGTGTGGGCGCTGAACGACTCCTACATCGGCGGCACGCACCTCAACGACGTCACCGTGTACGGGCCGATCTTCGTGGGCGGCGAGCTGGCCGGGTTCGCGGCGTCGCGGGCGCACTGGCTGGACGTCGGCTCCAAGGACCCCGGCGGCTCCATGGACTCCACCTCCATCTTCCAGGAGGGGCTGCGGCTCGGCCCGGTCAAGGTGTACGAGGGCGGGCGGCCCTGCGTGGACCTGCACGAGGTGATCGGCGCCAACGTCCGCTTCCCGCACGCCACGCTCGGCGACCTGCGCGCCCAGGTGAGCTGCGTCCTCATGGGGCAGCGGCGGCTGAGCGAGATCGTCACCCGGTGGGGCCTCGACACGGTCATGGCCGCCCGCGACGAGATCTTCGCCCAGACCGAGCGCATGGAGCGGGCCGCGATCGCCGCCATCCCCGACGGCGTGTACCGGGCCGGCGGCCACCTCGACAACGACGGCATCGACCTCGCGACGCCCCTCCCGGTGAACGTCGCGATCACGGTGTCGGGCGAGTCGATGCGCGTGGACCTGACCGACTGCGCCGACCAGGCGCTCGGCCCGGTCAACTGCGGCGCCGCCCAGGCGGTGGCCGCCGTGCGGGTGGGCTACAAGCTGCTCGTGTCGGGCGACGTGCCGCTCAACGGCGGCTCCTTCCGGCCGCTGACGGTGGAGACGCGGCCCGGCTCCATGCTGGCCGCCCGCTCCCCCGCCGCCTGCCAGTACTACTACTCGCACCTCGGCCTGCTCATCGACCTCGTGGTCAAGGCGCTGGCGCCGGTGATGCCGGAGCGGGCCGCCGCGGCGTCGTACGGCGACTCCATGATCGTCCAGTTCACGGGCACCGACCCGCGTACCGGCAAGCTGTACGTCTCGCAGGAGGCCACGGTCGGCGGCTGGGGCGCCTGGGAGGGCGGCGACGGCGAGACCTGCCTGATCAACAACGTCAACGGCTCGCTGCGCGACATGCCGATCGAGGTGCTGGAGACGCTGTTCCCCGTCCGGGTCACCCGCTACGAGGTGCGACCCGGCAGCGGCGGCGCGGGCCGGTGGCGGGGCGGTGACGGCGTGGTGCGCGAGTACGAGTTCTGCGGCGACACCTCGCTGTCGCTGTGGTTCGAGCGGTCGGTCACCCCGGCGTGGGGGCTGGCGGGCGGCGAGGCGGGCGCCCCGCCGCGCGTCACGCTCAACCCGGGCGGGGCGGACGAGCGCCGGATGCTCAAGGTGAACGCGCTGCCGGTGACGGCGGGGGACGTGCTGCGCTGCGAGTCGGGAGGCGGCGGCGGGTACGGCCGCCCGGCGACCGCGTAACCCCGCGGGCCGTCGCCGCAAGAGGGCGCGCGCCTGGAGCCCGAGCGACAGCCCGGCGCGCGCCCGGGTCAAGACCAGCGGGCCCGGGTCAAGACCAGCGGGCCCGGGTCAGGACCAGCGGGCCCGGGTCAGGAGCAGCAGCCGCCTCCGCAGCACCCGCCGCCGCCTCCGGCCGCCGGGCGCGGGGCGGAGCCGCCGCCGGTCATGGCCACGGTCGACAGCAGCTTGACCGTGTCGTCGTGGCCGTCCGGGCAGGTCGCGGGGTCTCCGGAGGCGGACATGGGACGGGACACCTCGAAGGTGGAGCCGCAGGCGCGGCACCGGAACTCGTAGCGTGGCATGAGCACAGATTACGACGAGCCGGCCAGCGTCACGTGCGCGTAGTCGGACACCGGCTCGTAGCCGATGGCCTGGTAGATGGCGTTGCTCGTCGGGTTGGCCAGGTCGGTGAACAGCACCACCTCGTCGCCGCGCTCGTCGAGGGCCAGGCGGCTGGCGTACGCGGTGACGGCCGAGCCGTGGCCGCGCCCCCGGCAGGCGGGGGGCGTGTAGACGGGCCCGATGCGGCAGACCCCGCCCATCGCGGGCGACACCCCGGCCATCGAGACGGGCACGCCGTCCTCCTCCCACACCACCAGCTCGCGCCGGGTCAGCCGCCGGGTGGCCGCCTCGACCGTGTCGCCGAGGTCCATGCCCACCTCGGCGCCGAACGCGTCCAGCCAGGCCACCATCAGCGGCAGGTCGCCGGCCGTGGCCACCCGGCCCCGTCCCGGTGTCCCGGGCGGCTTGAGCGTGCCGAGCCGGTAGAGGCGCTCGGAGCGGACGTCGCCGGAGCTGCCGAGCGCCGCGCACGCCGCGTCGACCGCCGCGCGCGGCCCCACGAGCGCGGGGATCTCGCCGTCGTACTCCTCGGTCAGCGCGGCCGCCACGTCGCCCGGCATGTCGGCGAGCACCAGCGCGCGGGGCGGCGTGCGGAACGCCGCGCCGCACACCTCGCCCCAGGACGTGTACCAGCCGAAGATCGCGCCCTCGGCCGGCATCCCGTCGCGGATGTTGGCCAGCACGGTCAGCGGGACGGTGTTGCGCACGGGGTCGGTCAGCAGGAACGGCTCCGCGGCCGCGGCGTACTCGGCGACGTCCTGCGTGAAGTGCCACATGCCCGGGATCCTCCCACCCCGGGGCGGGCGGGGGCACCGGGGTTTCGGCGCCGGGCGGGAAAGCTCCGCGGGGGTCCGGCGAAGGGAGGATGACAACCGTTCACAGGAGGGTGAGAGTGTGTCGACCGAGACGCGCGCGGAGGTGGACGACCATGATCTGGTCGCCCGCTTCCGGCTGGACGCGGAGGAGTTCACGGCCGTCTATGACCGCTACTTCCGCGAGGTGTACCTGTACGCGGCCGGACGCGTGGACGTGCAGGCCGGTGAGGACATCGCGGCGGAGACGTTCTGCCTGGCCTTCCGCGACCGCGGGCGCTTCGACCCGGCGCGCGGAGGGCTGCGGCCCTGGCTGTTCGGGATCGCGACGAACCTGATCGCCCGCCACCGGCGCAAGGAGGCGCGCCACTACCGGGCGCTGGCCCGTACGGCCGCCGAGCCTCCCGCCGACAGCCACGAGGGCCGGGTCGTGGAGTCCGTGGCGGCGCAGCGCATGGCGCCCCGCCTGGCCGGCGCCCTGGCCACGCTCAACCGGGGCGAGCGTGACGTGGTGACGCTGGTCTACCTGGCGGAGCTGACGCATCAGGAGGTGGCCGACGCCCTCGGCGTCTCCTACGGAACCGTCGGGTCCCGGCTCAGCCGTGCCCGCAAGAAGATCCACCACGCGATGGCCAAGGAGGACCACCATGGATGACCTGCGCGAGATCCGGACCGTGCTCGCCAAGCCCGAGCCGTCCCCCGAGGTGGTCGCCCGGCGGCGCGGGCAGCTCCACGCCGCGATGAGCGGCCGTGCCCCCCGGCGGCGGACGCGCCTGCTGCTGGTCCCGGTGGCCGCGGCGGCCGTCGCCGCCGCGGTCGTGGTCGCTGTCGCCCGTCCCGGCGGCGCGCCGCCGGCGGCCACGACCGCGCGTGACGTGCTGCTCGTCGCCGCCACCACCGCGGAGCGCACCCCGGAGGGCTCGGGGACGTACTGGCACATCACGGTCACCGTGGGCAGCCGACCGCCGAGTGAGTACTGGTACCGGCGGGACGGGCAGTTCTGGATCAAGGGCAAGGGCCTGAAGGGCGGGGGGAAGCTCTTCCGCTTCACCACGAAGCCCCAGCCGTTCACGCTGGGGCCGCTGCGCATGAGCTTCGACGAGCTGCGCGGACTGCCCGTCGACGAGGACGCCCTCTACACGCGGCTGCGGTCGGCCGTCGCGGGCAGCGGCATCCGCACCAGCGCGGGGGCGCCGAGCGAGAAGGAGCTGGACGGCTTCGCCGTGGAGACGCTGATCTCGCTGGTCAGCGAGGCGCCGGTCACGCCCCAGGTCCGTGCCGCGGCCTACCGGGCGCTCGCCGCCCGGCCGGGCGTCACCGACCTCGGCGAAAGCGGCGGCGGGCGGCGCCTGCGGGTTCCGCTGTCCGGCGGCGACCGCGAGGTCGTCGTGGACCCGGACACGGCGCGGGTGCGCGACACGCCCGTATGGGTGCCCCTCACCGGAGGAGTCGCCTTCACCGACGGCGAGGGGGTGACGATCGACGCCGAATGGACCGACGAGCTGCCCGCCGAATGAGCCGATGAGGGAAGGGCCCGCGCCTCGGGGGTGCGGGCCCGTCCTCGCCGCTACGCGGCCTCTTCCAGGTAGGGCGCCCATTGGGGGTCGCCGACGAGTGAGGCGCCGATCAATCTCCAGTGGGCGCCCCGTGGCACCGCCGGGGTGACGCGCAGCGTCCACCCCAGCTCCTCCAGGTACTTGTCGGCCTTGCGGTGGTTGCACGTCGTGCACGAGGCCACGCAGTTCTCCCACGTGTGGGCCCCGCCACGGGAGCGGGGGATGACGTGGTCGATGGTCTCGGCCCGCTGGCCGCAGTAGGCGCAACGGTAGTCGTCGCGGCGCATGAGCGCCGCCCGGGTCAGGGGAATGCGTGATCGGTAAGGGATGCGGACATATCGCCTCAGCCGGATCACCGAGGGCACCTCCAGCGTGCGGCTGGCCGAGCGCAGGACCGCGCCCCGCCCGTCTCGGTGCACGACTTCGGCCTTCTCCCGCAGCACCAGGATGATGGCCCGGTGCAGGGAGAGCGTGGTGAGCGGCTCGTAGGTGGCATTCAGCAGCAGGACCTGGCGCATCATCGGGCCTCATCCCGCCGCGCGCGTATCAAAGGGGACATGCCATGGCATGTCCCGGCTGTCGGCCCCTCCTGGGGCATGGATGCTTCCGTCACGTGGACCTCCGCCGGACGGTCCAGCGGATGAACACCACGGCACCGTCCTGTCACCCAGTTTGGCGTTTCCCGCGTGGTCCCCGCCACCCCATAACCTCCAGCCCGGAATGACCAGAGGGACGCACGATACGTTTTATGCCCGTAACACCCGGACTTTACGCGCGTTCCTTCGCAGTAGGGTTCGGGGCATGACGCGAGAGCCGTATCCCACCGCGCGCCGTGCGGACACCATCGACGTCCTGCACGAGACGCCCGTCTCCGACCCGTACCGCTGGCTGGAGGATCCCGACAGTCCCGAGACGCAGGGGTGGCTGCTGGCTCAGGCCGACCTGTTCAAGCGGGAGAGCGGGCCGCAGCGCTTCCGGGAGCGCATCGGCGAGCTGCTCAGGTCCGGCTCGGTGGGCACCCCCGCCTGGCGCGGCGGGCGCGCGTTCTTCAGCCGCCGCACGCCCGACCAGGAGCACGCGGTCTACTACGTCGCCGAGCCCGACGGCACCGAGCGGGCGCTGATCGACCCCATGGCGCTCGACCCGTCCGGGCTGACCACGCTCGACACGGTCCAGCCCGACAAGGAGGGGCGTCTCCTCGCGTACCAGATCTCGGTGGGCGGCACCGAGGAGTCGGTCCTGTACGTCATCGACGTCACGACCGGCTCCCGCGTCGAGGGCCCGATCGACCGCTGCCGCTACTCCCCCGTGGCCTGGCTCCCGGGCGGCGAGGCGTTCTACTACGTGCGCCGCCTGCCGAGCACCGAGGTGCCGGAGAACGAGTCGCAGTTCCACCGCCGCGTCTACCTGCACCGGGTCGGCACGTCCACCGAGGACGACGTCATGATCTTCGGGCAGGGCCTGAAGATGACCAACTACTACGGCGTCGCGGTCTCGCGCGACGGCCGGTGGCTCCAGATCTCCGCCAGCGAGGGCACGGCCCCGCGCAACGACCTGTGGGTCGCCGACCTGACCGCCTCGCCGCCGGAGCGGCCGGAGCTCGTGGTCGTCCAGGAGGGCGTGGACGCGCAGACCGGGCTGACGTTCGGCCGCGACGGGCGGCTGTACGTCCACACCGACCGCGACGCGCCCCGGGGCCGCATCTGCGTGACCGACCCGGCGACGCCCGGGGCCGGCGGATGGCGCGACCTCGTCCCCGAGGACCCGGAGGCGGTGCTGTCCGACTACGCCATCCTCGACGACCTGGAACGCCCGGTCATGCTGGTGAGCTGGACGCGCCACGCCATCAGCGAGATCTCGGTGCACGACCTGGCCACGGGTGAGCGCCTGGGCGAGGTGCCCACGCCGGGCCTCGGCTCGATCGGCGGCCTGTCGGAGCGGCCCGAGGGCGGCTTCGAGGCGTGGTTCGGCTACACCGACAACACCACGCCGCCGACCATCCAGCGCTACGACGCCCGCACGGGCGAGACCACGCTGTGGGCGGCCTCGCCGGGCGCGGTCGAGGTACCGGCGGTGCGCACCTCCCAGGAGGTCTACCGGTCCAAGGACGGCACCGAGGTGCGGATGCTCGTCATCTCCCCGGTCGACGCCGAGGGGCCGCGCCCCACCATCCTGTACGGCTACGGCGGCTTCGGCCTGTCGATGACCCCCGGCTACTCCGCGTCCGTCCTGGCCTGGGTCGAGGCGGGCGGCGTGTACGCCATCGCCAACCTGCGCGGCGGCGGCGAGGAGGGCGAGGACTGGCACCGCGCCGGCATGCTCGCCCACAAGCAGAACGTCTTCGACGACTTCCACGCGGCGGCCGAGCACCTCATCGCCACCGGCGTCACCACGCGCGAGCAGCTCGCCATCTCGGGCGGCTCCAACGGCGGCCTGCTCGTCGGCGCCGCCCTGACGCAGCGGCCCGACCTGTACGCGGCCGTGGTCTGCTCGGCGCCGCTGCTCGACATGGTGCGCTACGAGTTGTTCGGGCTGGGCGCGACCTGGAACGTCGAGTACGGCTCGGCCGAGGACCCCGAGCAGTTCGGGTGGCTGCGGTCGTACTCGCCGTACCACCACGTGCGCGAGGGGGTGGAGTACCCGGCGGTGCTGTTCACGGTGTTCCAGTCGGACACGCGGGTGCATCCGCTGCACGCGTGGAAGATGTGCGCGGCGCTGCAGCACGCGTCCGCGTCGGACCGGCCGGTGCTGCTGCGCAACGAGACCGAGGTGGGGCACGGGGCCCGCTCGATCAGCCGTACGGTGGACCTGTCGGCCGACACCCTGACCTTCCTGGCCCGCCACACCGGGCTGTAGCCCGCGACGCCCCGGCCGGGAGCTCTCGTCCGGCCGGGGCGTCTCTTGCCAGGCGCCTCGTGTCAGGCGTCTCGCGTCAGGCGTCGAGTGCGGCGCCGGGGCCCTCGTCGATCGGCCGCACGTCCACGTACAGGCCGGACGTGTCGCCCTCCGGGTGCGGGCACTTCGCGATCCGGGCCGCGATCTCCGTGGCCCGGTCGAAGCTGTCGCACTCGACGATCGTGTACCCGGCGAGCACCTCCTCGGTCTCCGGGTACGGCCCATCGGTCACGACCGGCACGCCGTCGCGCAGCCCCTGGACCCGCCTGGTGTGGACCGGAGCCGCGAGGCCGCGCGCGTCGACGAACTCGCCGGACTCGACCAGCTCCTGGTTCCACCGGCCCATGAACGCGTGCATGGCGGCCACGTCCTCGGCGGTCCACCCGACCTCGCCCGCCTCGGCGGGCTTGCCGGCCAGCAGGTCGTAGTCGCGCTGCGAGCCGTACAGCAGGATCATGTACTTCACGATCGCTCCTTCTCCGCGTTGTCCGCGTCATCCGCTGCGGGAGCCCGTGCGGCTCCCGTCACCGGAGACGTCGGAGCGCGCGGCCACGACCGGACACGCGCCCGAACCTGCGGGCTCCCGGGCTCAGCGGGGGAAGACGATGGTCTTGTGGCCGTCGAGCAGGACCCGCTGCTCGGCGTGCCAGCGCACCGCCCTGGCCAGCGCCACGCACTCCACGTCGCGGCCGATGGCGGCGAGGTCCTCCGGCGAGTGGCTGTGGTTGACCCGCGCGACCTCCTGCTCGATGATCGGCCCCTCGTCCAGGTCGGACGTGACGTAGTGCGCGGTCGCGCCGATCAGCTTCACGCCCCGGTCGTGCGCCTGGTGGTACGGCTTGGCGCCCTTGAACGACGGCAGGAACGAGTGGTGGATGTTGATCGCCCGGCCCGACAGCTTGGCGCACAGGTCCTCCGACAGCACCTGCATGTAGCGGGCCAGCACCACGAGATCGACCTGGTAGTGCTCCACCAGGGCCAGCACCTCGGCCTCCTGCCGGGGCTTGGTCTCCGGGGTGATCGGCAGGTGGTGGTAGTCGATCCCGTACGACTGGGTGAGCGGGCGCAGGTCGGGATGGTTGGAGGCGACGGCCACGACCTCGATGTCCAGGGTCTTCTTGCGCACCCGGTAGAGCAGGTCGTTGAGGCAGTGGTCGAACTTGCTGACCATGATGAGCACGCGCGGCTTCCTGGCCCTGTCGCGCAGCTCGAACTCCATGCCGAACTCCGGCGCGAGCGCGGCGAACGCGGCCCGCACCTCGTCCTCGGGCAGCGGCGAGGTGAACTGGACGCGCATGAAGAAGCGCCGCGCGGCCTGGTCGCCGAACTGCTGGCTCTCGGTGATGTTGCATCCGTGCCCGGCCAGCAGCCCGGAGACGGCGGCCACCACCCCTGGCCGGTCGGGACACGACAGGGTCAGGACGTACTCGGCTGGGCTCATGTCATTACTTTCGCGGACGTGGGATGGCGGGCGCGGTCGATGCCGGCCCGGGCGGATGCCGGCCCGGCTGCCGACCTGGGCAGGTTACCGCCCGGCGGCCGGGCCCACCCGGCCGTTCGGCATCTGGGACTCGGCCCTCGGGCCGATGAGCGCGTCCACCGAGCGTACCCGCCGCGCCGACCAGGGCAGAGGCCCCTGGAGAGGGCTTCCGCCCCAGTAGTCCCATCGAACCCCGTTCTCCAGCAGAATGGAAGCTCCCCATCGTCGAGCCGATCACGGGTATGCGCCCTGCGACGCCGGTCGCGCGCGCCGGCCGGAACGGAGGCACGCTCACCGTTGGACTTCGCCGTACTGGTCGCAGTGGCCTGCCTGTTCGCGCTCGTCACCGGCATGAACGACGGAGGCGCCCTCCTCGCCACGGGGCTCAAGCTGCCCACGGTGCGGCCCGCCACCGGGATCCTGGCCCTCGTCGTCATGGTGGCGCTGGTGCCGCTGGCGACCCAGGCGGTGGCGCGGACGTTCGTGCACCGGCTGGCCACGTTCGACGAACCCGGCGGGCGGACCGCGATGACGGTCGCCGTGCTCTCCGCCCTCACCGTCGTCACCGTGCTGAGCGCGAAAGGCCGTCCGACGAGTCTCACCCTGGCCGTCGTCGGCGGCCTCACCGGGGCCGGGCTCGGCTGGGGGCTGCCCGTCTCGGCCGGGGCGGTCGCACTGGTGCTGGCCTTCGGCCTGGCGGCGCCGTTCGTGGGCGGGCTGGTGGCGTGGGGAGTCGCGCTGCTGCTGGTGCGCTGGTCCGGCACGCGGGGGCTGGGGCGCTGGCACTGGGCGGGGTTCCTGCTCCAGACCGTCGCCTACGCCGCCAACGACGGGCAGAAGATGCTCGCCGTGTTCATGATCGCACTCGGCTTCTCGGGCGCGCCGCTGCCGTACACGTCGCTGGTCGCGGTCCTGTTCGGGCTCGGCGCGCTGTACGGCCTGCCCAGAGCGGGCCGTACGCTCGGCCAGGAGATCATCGCCTCCCGTCCGCTGCACGGCGTCTCGGCGGAGCTCGCCTCGGGCACGGCCGTGATCGCCTGCGCGCTGCTCGGCATGCCGGTGAGCATGACGCAGTCGGTGGCCGGCGGCCTCATCGGGGCCGGCGTGGCCACGGGCGGGGGCCGGGTGCGCTGGTACGCCGCCGTCAAGATCGTCGTCGCCTGGCTGCTGACCCTCCCGGCCAGCGCCCTCCTGGCTGCCGGCGTCGCCTTCATCCTCTCCTCGACCTGACCATGCGCCGACTCCCCCGCACCCCCGATCCGCGACCAGATCATCCGTCCCCCACGCGGGCATAACCCCTGACAAGCCTTGATGCGGCGGGAGCCGTGGAAGGAGTGTGATGAAGCGACTTCGGCGCATCCGCGATCTCATGACCGGCCGGATGGACAGCGCGCTGACGGAGGCCCTGCTCGGCCAGTTGGAGGCGACCAAGCAGGGCGCCTGGCTGGCCATGGCCATGATCGGCGGCGAGGTCGGCCGTACCGGGGCGCACGAGCAGATGCGCACGATCGAGCACCTCGGCGACGAGGAGCGCCGCCGCCTGGTCGACGAACTGCGCAACGCCGTGGTCACCCCCATCGACCGGGAGGACCTGTTCCGGCTCTCCCGCTCCATCGACGACGTGCTGGACTCGCTGCGCGACTTCGTGCGGGAGTCGCACCTGTACCGGGTGCCGGACCAGATCCGCTTCAGCCCCCTCCTCGACCAGGTGATCGCCGGGATCGACGCGCTGGAGAACGCGGTGCGCGACCTCGCCTCCCGCCCGTCGGCCGTGGTGCACGACGCCCTGGAGGCCAAGAAGATGGGCGGGCAGATCCGGCGGATGTACCAGTACGAGATCT
The DNA here is from genome assembly GCF_024172185.1 of Nonomuraea roseoviolacea subsp. carminata. Lineage (GTDB taxonomy): Bacteria > Actinomycetota > Actinomycetes > Streptosporangiales > Streptosporangiaceae > Nonomuraea > Nonomuraea roseoviolacea. The sequence goes on along the minus strand of NZ_JAMZEC010000001.1, from coordinate 5,983,432 downwards.
CCCGCATCTTCTCCGGTGAGATCACCGCGGAGGCGCTCAAGCAGCGTGAACTCGTGCGACGACTGGAGATCGTCGGCATGGCGATCGGCGAGGCCGCGGACGCCATCGCGGACGGCGCCATGAAACGCTGACGCCGACCGTCCAGGAGACCGAAGGGCCGGGCCCGGCGCCATGAAGCGCTGACGCCGACCGTCAACGAGACCGACGGCCGGTCGGCCCTGGCCCTCGCCCGGGCGCCGGCGACCGCCTAGACCCCGACCGCCGTCGACTGAGCACCGGTTGCCGGCTGGACGCCCAGGGCCGGGGCGAGCCGGCGAAGGTGCGTGAGCACCTCGGCCAGGTCGGGGGCGCCGGCGGCGAGGGGCTGGATGGCGACGTGGTCGGCCCCCGCGTCGAGGTGGGCGCGGACCCGCGCGGCGATGGCGGCGGCGTCGCCCCAGGCCACGATCGCGTCGGCGAGCCGGTCGCTGCCTCCCCCCGCGAGGTCGTCGTCGGTGTAACCCAGCTCGCGCAGGTTGTTGGTGTAGTTGGGCAGGGTCAGGTAGTAGGCCATGTGGGCGCGGGCGATCTCGCGGGCGCGAACCGGGTCGGTCTCCAGGACGACGGCCTGCTCCGGGATGAGCAGCCGGTCGGGGCCGAGGATCGCGCGGGCCGCGGCCGTGTGCTCCGGGGGCACGAAGTAGGTGTGCGCCCCGTCGGCGCGGTCGCGGGCGAGCTCCAGCATGCGGGGACGCAGCGCGGCCAGGACGCGTGGCGCGCCGGCCGGGGGCAGGTCGCGGGCGGCCTCGTCCATGCCGTCGAGGTAGGCGCGCATCGTCGTCAAGGGCTTGCCGTAGTCGTGGCCCCGCCGTCCGGCGACCGTGCTGTGGCTGACCCCGACGCCCAGCAGGAAGCGGCCGGGGAAGGCGTCGCCCAGCGTGGCGGCTCCGGCCGCCATGGCCGTGGCGTCGCGCGCCCAGAGGCTCGCGATGCCCGTGCCCACGGCCAAGCGCGTGGTGGCCGCCAGCAGGACGCCGGCGTTGGCCAGCGGCTCCTTGCTCCCGGGCGCCTCGTTGAGCCAGACGGACCCGTAGCCGAGCCGTTCGATCTCCGCCGCGACGGCGCGAACCTCGCCGGCGGGCGCCTTGTTGAGCAGCGGGTGCCACACGCCGACGTGTCCGGTGTCCATGAGCCCTCCCGGGGACTAGGATGTTCGATCGAGATGGAACACTACACCGATGTTCGACGGTCGTCGAACACCTCAGCGTCCGGCAGGTCGAGAAGCCTGACCCACACCTCGCCCGCGGAGGTGTCGCTCCAGGCGGCCCTCGACGCGCTCGGCGACCCGGTTCGCCGCCGGATCGTGCGCGAGCTGGCCGAGGTGCCCGACTGGACCCGCCCGTGCGGCACGTTCACCCATCTGCCCGTGGCCAAGTCGACGCTCAGCCACCACTTCGCGGTGCTGCGCAACGTCGGCCTGCTGGAGCAGCGCGACGAGGGCGCGCGCCGCCTCAACCGCTTGCGCCGCGACGAGTTCGAGGGCCGCTTCCCCGGCCTGCTCACCCTCGTCCTGGCCGAGGAGCCGGCCGAGACCGGCGGCGGGGAGGGGGACGGCTGACGGCCTCAGAGAGGGCGGTGGTCCGGAGGAGCCTGGGAGACGGGTGACCCGTCGGACGCCACCGGCGGGAGCGTGAGGGCTCCCTGGCGCCGCCGGCGCCCGACCATGAGACGGAGCGCCGGAATCGCACCGACGGCGCCGATGGCCGCCGCCGAGAGGAGCATCGCGCCCAGGCCGTCCAGCTGGTACGGGACGCCGAGGACGGCGACGCCCGCGGCGACGCCGATCTGCTTGGCCGTGTTGGCGATGCCCGCGGCCACGCCCGCGCGTTCGGCGGGCGCCGACGCCAGCGCCGTTCGGCCGGTGACGAGGTTGCCGATCCCGATGCTCGTCCCGCCGACCACGAATCCGGGCACCATCGCGGGCCAGGAGTGCAGCTCGTAGGTGGCGGCCAGCAGGAGCGAGGAGACGGCGGCCAGCGCCGGTCCGGCCGCGACCAGCGGGGCGGAGGGGAGCCGGTGCATGATCCGTCCGAGCAGCACGGGCGCGGCCAGGGCCGGAACGCTGAAGGTGAGGAACCACAGTCCCGCCTGGGCGGGGCGGGCGCCCATCGGCCCCTGGACGTACAGCGAGAAGTAGGCCAGGGCACCGGCGCCGGCGGCGTGGAAGGCCAGCGCGGCGACGGTGTTCGCCGCATACAGCCGGTCGCGCAGCAGCGACAGGTCGATCATGGGATCCGGGACGCGGCGCAGTGCCAGGACGGCCGTTGCCGCGGTGGCCAGGGCGACACAGATGATCGTCCCGGGTGCAGTCCAGCCGATGCGCGGTCCTTCGATCAGCGCCCACATGACTCCCCCGAGCCCGGCGGTCAGGCACACCGTCGCGACCGGATCGAGGGGGCGGGGCCGGGCATCGCGGGACTCGGCCAGCACCCGCGGCGCGATGACGAGGGCGAGCACACCCACCGGCACGTTGAGGAAGAAGATCGCCCGCCAGCCGAACACCTCGGTGAGCGCGCCGCCGAGCAGCGGGCCCGTGGCGATGGCCGCCCCTGAGGCCGCCGCGAACAGGCCGAGGGCGCGGTCGCGCCCGCGGCCCGGTGGGTAGGCGGCCGCCAGGAGAGGCGAGGCCGTCCCGAACAGGATCGCCGCTCCGCAGCCTTGCGCGGCCCGGAAGAGGTCCAGCGCCGACGCGCCGGGCGCCAGGGCGCACGCCAGGGACGCGGCCGTGAACACGCCGAGCCCGGCCAGGAAGAGACGGCGGCGGCCCACCCGGTCGGCCAGCGCGCCGGCGGTCAGGAGCAGGACGGCCAGCGTCAGGGCGTAGGCGTCGACGGCCCACTGCACCTCGCCCAGCCCCGCGCCGAGATCGCGCTGCATGGCGGGCAGGGCGACGTTCACCCCGGTGAGGTCCAGGACGAGCAGGTAACCGGCGGTCGCCGCCATGGCGAGGGTCCAGCCGGGACGGCGGACGACAGTGCTGGGCAACTCCGGCCTCCTTGGCGAGGCTCATTAATATACGGCGTAGATATATGGCGTATATTAACGGCTAGACTGGGATCCGTGAAGACCCCGGCCCAGCGCGGTCGCGGCACCCGCGGGCTGACCCGCGACGAGGTGCTCGACGCCACTCTCGAACTCGCCGAAGAGCGCGGCCTGCCCGCGGTCAGCATGCGCGCGGTCGCCGACCGGCTCGGCGTCACCCCGATGGCGCTCTATCGCTACGTCGGCGACAAGCAGGGGCTCCTGGACGGCCTGGTGGAACGGCTCCTGCAGGAGATGCCGGACGACGATCCCGCGTTGCCGTGGCAGGACCGGATGCGCGCGTTCGGCACGGGCGTCCGCGAGGTGGCACGGCGCCACCCGGAGCTGTTCCTGCTGCTGTTCACACGCCCGACGGTCACGCCCGAGGCCCGGCGCCCGCGCAACGCCGTCCAGGCGATGCTGCGGGACGCGGGCGTGCCGGAGGAGATCGTCAGCCCGCTCCAGCGCCTGCTGGACACGGTCGGCATGGGTTTGGCCGCCTCCGAGGCGGGGGGCCGCTTCACCGCCGCCCCGCACGAGATCGACCAGCTCTACGCCCTGGCCGAGGACATGTTCATCAGCGCCATCGAGCGCTACGCCGCACGCGACGGCGCGGGAGACCGCTGACGCCGCCTGATCATCGATCCCGTACCGGCCTGCTCAGCCGAACCAGGGCCGTCGCGGTCCGCCACGAGCGCCCCGTGACCGTCGCTGCCGTGCCGGTCCAGCGAACCGGTGACCCAGTCGCGTACGGCGGCGGCGACGGCGTCGGCGTCCCGCCAGGCCGCGACGCCCTCGGTCAGGCGCGGGGCCAGCGCCACGATGGCGTCACGGTCTTCGTCTCGATAGGGCCGGATCACGACACCGCTCATGATCAGCAGTCTGGCACCGGACACCCTGGCGAAAAAACAGTCTTCGGCCCAGTCGACGGTCAGAAGGCGATCGTGAGGCCGCCGGTGGCCGCCATGAGCTCGCCGGTGTACTCCTTGGCCGCCGCCTCCAGGACCGGCTCCGGCGGCGTGTCCGGCCACAGGTGGGTGAGCACCAGACGGGCCGCGCCGGCCCGCGACGCCGTGCGACCCGCGTCCAGGGCGCTCGACAGGAACGGCGCGTCCTCCTCGGGCACCCGCTCGGGATAGGTGGCCTCCGCCAGCAGGAGGTCGGCGTCGCGCGCCAGGTCGGTCAGCTCCGCGGCGGGCCCGGTGTCGCCGGTGTAGGCGAGCACCCGGCCGCCGGCGGCGAGCCGCAGCCCGGCGTTCGGGACGTGGTGCGGCAGCGACCAGGCGTCCACCCGGAACGGGCCGAGCTCCACCGGCGCGCCCGGCGCCAGCTCGTACAGCACATAGCTGGACGCCAGCATGCCCGGCCGGTCCAGCGCGAGCACCACGTCGAGCGCGCCGGGCGGCGCGTGCACGGGCAGCGCGGCCGGCGGCCTGTCGCCCAGCGCGCGGGCCCGCAGCAGCGGGTTGAGGTCGGCGCAGTGGTCGGGGTGGCCGTGGCTGACGAGCACCGCGTCGACGTCCTCGGCCGCCGTCGACTCCAGCAGCCTGGGCAGTACGGCATAGCCGGGGTCGATCAGCACCCGGTACCCGTCGTGCTCCACCAGATAACCGCTGCACGCCTGACCGGCGGCGGGCCACGCCCCGCATCCACCCAGCACCGTCAGCTTCACGCGCTCTCCTTCACGTCACCAGGGCTCCCGGGCGATCATGCCACGCGCCGTCCGGGGCTCAGCCGTCCGGCGCCTCCCCCAGCTCCGTCAGGGTGGTGCGCAGCAGGCCGCGCAGCAGCGCGCCGCCCGCCTTCTCGTGCTCCGCCTCGACCGGCAGCCCCTCGGCCACCCGCGCCTGGTAGATGTCGCGTTCGAGCTCGTCGGTGTACGGCTGCGCGGTCATGCCGACCACGACCACCACCCGGTTCGCCTCGGGGGTCAGCACGCCCACGGCGTGGGTGCGCAGGAACGTCTCGTCCATCCCGCCGTACCAGCCGCACTTGACGGCCGCCTCCGGCGCCGCGAGTGCCTCCCTCGCGCCGAACGTCTGGTCGGCGCCCACCAGCCGCATCCACTCCAGGATCGCCCCCGCCACCGGCTCGCCCGCCAGGGCCGCCTGGGCCAGCTCCACGTACGCGGCGGCGACCTCGGCGGCGGACACCTCCACGGACCCGAACCTCGACGGGTCGCCGTTCGGCGGCGCCCACCGGACACCGGTGCGCCGGTGGATCCCGTCGAGCACGGCACGCGGGCCGACGGACAGCCACAGGGCGAGCGTGTCGGTGTTGGAGGAGACGACCACGGCCGGCTCCGCGTGGCGGCGCCACCGCTCGTGGTCGCCGACCAACTCGGCCGTCGCCCACGCGTACAGCGGTTTCAGCAGGGAGGCGCAGCGCAGCCGGTCCGGGCCCGACGTGAGGGCCAGGGAACGCGGTGGCGGCCCGCCGTAACCGCGTCTGATGCCGGCGGCCTGCGCGCCGGCGCCCGGCTGGAGTTCTCGCAGCAGCTCGTCGAAGCCCACGCGCCCTACCGTAGTCCTCTCGTCGCCGGACGTCAGTCCTCTCGTCACCGGAGGTCAGTCTGTTCCTCACCGGACGTCAGTCCTCCCGTCACCGGAGGTCAGTCTGTTCCTCACCGGACGTCAGCCCTCTCCTCGCCTCATGGGTCAGGAGGCGGTCGTCCACAGCAGGACGAGCGTCGCCGGTGGCAGCACCGCCAGGGCCAGCACCAGCGCCAGTTTCCAGCGTCCGCGCGGCTCGGGCGCCGTGAGGAAGGCCGCAGCCGCGCCCGCCGCCCCGAACGCCGTCGCCGACAGCACCGCGTGCGCCGGCGGCCAGGCCCACGACGGCAGCACCTGCCCGAGCAGCCCGAGCGAGACCAGCGCCCCCGCCGCCACCACGGCCGTCCGCCGGCCGGGACGGACCGCCACGCGCTCCAGGGCCCATCCGCCACCGGCGAGCACCGCGACCGTGACCAGGACCACCAGGCCGGAGACCGGCGCGAGGCACCCCCAGTCGTCGCAGCCGGCGGCCGTCCAGACCACGCGGACGCTCGCCCACCACAGCACCCCCAGCGCCGCGAACACCGTCGCCGCCCGGACCACCCGCGCGCGAGCACGGCGGCCCCCACCTCCGAATGCGCCTGTTCCGGCCATGCACGCCATGCTGCCAGCCCCCGCCGCGAGACGGCGGCCCGCTCGTCAGCCTTCCGCCGCGCGTCGCTCGTCGGCCTCCGCCTCCGCCGTACGGCCGAGCGCGCGCAGCGCCACCGCCCGGTTGGCGTACAGGTCGGGATGCGGGTCGAGCCCGATCGCCTGCGCCAGGTCGTCCACGGCCCCCTCGGCGTCGCCCGCCGCGAACCGCAGCACCCCCCGGTTGCCCCACGCCGCGGCCAGCCACGGCGCCCCGGCGATGACGGCGTCCAGCGTCGCGCGCGCCTCCGCCAGCCGGCCGTCGGCCGTCTCCAGTTGCCCGCGCACGACGAGCAGGTGCGGGTCGCCGGGGGCCAGCGCGAGCCCGGCGCGCACGTCGGCCCAGGCGTCCTGGTCGCGTTCGAGGGCGGCCAGCAGCCCGGCCCGGTTGATGTAGGCGTCCACGTAGCCGGGGTCGAGCTCCAGCACGCGCCCGAGGTCGGCCAGCGCGCCGTCCGTGTCGCCGCGGACGATCCGCAGCTCGGCGCGGTTGTAGTACGCCTCGGGCATCGGCGGGCCGGCCCGGATGGCGCTCTCGTAGTCGGCCAGCGCCTCCTCCGGCAGGCCGAGCCGGGCCAGCAGGTTGCCCCGGTCCAGGTAGTGGTCGGGGAAGCCGGGGTCGAGGGCGATGGCCGTGGTGTACTCGGCGAGCGCCTCCTTCGTACGGCCGAGCGCGGCGAGCAGCCGGCCGCGGTTGGCGTGCAGCACCAGGCGGTGCAGCGGATGCCGCTCCCCCAGCTCGACGGCCAGCTCCAGGGCCGACTCCACCAGCGCGAGCGCCGCCTCCGGACGTCCCTCGCGCAGCTCCACGAGCGCCAGGCCGTTGCGGTCGAAGCCCAGCTTGAACGCCCGCTCGAACGGGTCGGGCAGCAGCGTCGAGATGGCGATGGCCTCGTTGACCCACTCCCGCGCCCGGGCGAGGTCGCGCCGCGCCGGGTCGGGGTGCCGGGCGTCGAGCATCGCCAGGCCGTACGCGGCGGCGGCGTGGACCGCCGGGTCCTGGCTGGACCTGCGGGCCCGCGCCCACACCTCGCGCGCCTCCTCGGTACGGCCGAGGCCGCCGAGCGCCGTCGCGGTGCGCTGCGCGAAGCGCCACCACAGCTCGCCTCCCGGTTCGGCCGTCTCCAGACCGCGCGGGCCGAGCTCGGCCACGGCGTGCAGGAAGCCCTCGTGGACGCACCGGTCCACGACCCGCCACAGCTCGGCGGGGCCGCGGGGGGTCCGGTGCCGGCTCGGGGCCGCCCTCGTACACGACGACGGTGAGCACGCCGGGCGGGATGCGGCGGGCCATGACGTCGAGCAGCTCGGCGTCCGTCGGGTCGGTCTCGGCGCCGTTGCACACGACCAAGGTGCGTCCCGGCGGCACGGCCGCGCGGACGAACTCGGCGAGCCCGTTGGCCAGCCGCAACGTGCGGCGGGGCGCGGGCACGAGGATGCGCTCGTCCTCGGGCAGGGTCGCGTCGACGCTCGGGCGCCGGGCGGGCACCAGGTCGCGCAGCCCGGGGGCCGCCGCCCTGATCTCGATGTCATGGGCGGCGACCAGGTCCGGGGAACGTTCCACAACGATCGGAACGAGGTGGTGCAGCAGCGCGGAGGCGACGGTGTAGGGGCCATGGGGCCGGCGGTGTCCGTCGATCATCGGCATCAGCAGCCGCACGGCCCCCGTTTCGACGGGCGGATCGCTCTGCACCCGGTAATGCGAACCGCTCCCGGTCACCCCTTGTGGATGACGCTCGCAGTCCCCGTGAGCTTCGCTGAGCCCGGCTTGTGCACGACAATGCGCTTCATGGTGTCCTACCCCTCCATTGGGACTAATCCACCATTATTCGGCCACTTCAGCGAATAGCAAGGTTTAGGACGTATAAGTAAGTGGGTAATAGCTAATGCGCTGTTTGTTCAGCGATTCCCCACCGTTCAGCCGGGCCGAAACCAGCACGGCTTCGCCGCCTCTCCGTTCTGCTCGGCCTCCGCGATCAGCGAGCACAGACAGCGACCGGTCAGCGTGATCGACTGGCAGCAGCCCGGGCCGGGCAGGTTCCTGGCCCGGACGATGATCGTCGCCCGCTGGATGAGCCGGTCCAGGCTGGGCTGGCCGCTGCCCTTGATCTGATGGGTCTGCAGCCGGCACGCCTGGGTGTCGACGCACACCTGAGCGACGCCCGGCGACGCGGGCCGCGCCTGCGGCTCCTCCACCTTGACGGGATCCTCGACCCCCTCGTGCGCCTGCTCGCGGCTGTCGCGCTTGACCTTGAGGTCGGCCAGCCGCCTCGACGCCTGGCGGGACACGGCGAGCAGGTGGTTGCGGCGCGACGCCTCCTCCCCCACGGGCCGCGGCTGCTCCACCCGCTGGACGGACGCCGGGCGCGGGGACTCCGTGGTGCGCGACGGCACGGCCAGCAGCATCGCCGCCCCCATGAGGCCGCCGCCGAGGGCCATGCTCCAGTCCGCCGGCTCGTGGAACCAGATCACCGCGATCCCCGCCACCCACAGCGGCTGCGACGACATGAGCACCGCGCTGGGCACGGCGGCCACGTGCGTCTGGCCGTACGAGCGGGCCAGGAACCCCAGCGCGCACGACACCACCGACAGGTGGCCGAGCGCCGCCCAGTCGGAGGGACCGGCAGGCAGGCTCAGCCCGTCGCGGACCGCGTAGCCGCCCGTCATGAGGCCGATGGTGGCCAGCTGGATGACGGTCAGGGCGTAGGCGTTGAAGCCCTCGCGGGTGCGGGTGAGCCGGGCCAGGAGCAGCGTGTGCCCCGCGTACAGGGCCGCGGCGGCGAGCGTGACGCCGAGCGCGAGCAACGAGATCGGGCCCTCGCCGACGCCGCGCAGCAGCGTGAACACCGTCATGCCCGCCACCGCCAGCCCGACGCCCACCCACACCCGGACGGGCATGTGCGTCCTGAACAGCAGGAGCGCCAGGATGGGCGTGAAGATCACGCTGCACCCGACGGCGAAGCCCGACACGGCCGAGGGCAGGCTGTGGAGCGCGATGGCCTGCCCGAGCTGGCCGACGCCGAACATGACCCCCAGGACGACCCCGTGCCCCCACGTGCGCCACGCAAGCCCCCGCAGCATGCCGGGACGCAGGAGAAGGAGCGTCAGCGCCGCGAGGGCGTAACGCTCGGCGAGCAGGTCCTCCACCGGTAACCGGACGATGAGATCCTTCATCAGCGGGAACGCCGACCCCCATGCGGCGCTGACGAACAACAGAAGCACGGCTCCCAGGAGGGGTCGGGGAGCGGCCACGACTGCCATGGCGGAAGCATCTCATTACGAAACGCAGCCGCGGATGTACTCCGAGCAGCCGGTGATGCTCCTCTACCACCGGGAGTGAAGGGGCTCACTCGGGGGCTCGTACATCCATATCCGCAGACGTGATCGAATCCCACATTTCTCTCGTCACGCTCTTCCCCGGACGTCCCACACGCCACCGGCCGCCGCCGGACATGGTCCGGCGGCGGCCGTTGGCACTACGGGGCTGAGCGGAGGGTCAGGCGTCGAGGACGGCGGCGGGCACGAGCCGCTTCTCGCCGTACACCACGATGAGGTCGCCGACGCGGGCGCGGGAGATCTCCCGCCACCCCTGCCGCGCGTACAGCGCGAGGGCGGCCTCCTGGCGCAGCGTGGTGTCGCCGCGCACGCTGTGGAAGCCCAGGGCGACCGCCCGCTCCTCCAGGGCGGTCAGCATCGCGGCGCCGTGACCGCGCCGCTGGTGGTCGGGGTGGACGCGCAGCCGGCAGATCTCGGCCAGGCCGCAGTCGATGGGCCGCAGGCCGCCCATGGCGACGACCCGGCCGTCCACCTCGCCCACGAGGAAGTCGCCGCCGCAGACCAGGTAGAGCTCCTGGATGCGGGGGAAGTCGTCGTCGTAGTAGACCCCGTCACCGGGGAACAGGCCGACCTGAGCCAGGCAGATCTGGTGCAGCGCCAGGATGGTGTCCAGGTCGGACCAGCGGTAACGGCGGATCTTCAGGTTCATGCACCGGCCTTTCCATCGTTCGCGGGCGCCTCCTGGCGCAGCTGCTCGCGGTAGTCGGCCAGGCCCGGGTGGTTGCGGTCGCGCTGCATGACCGCCTGCTCGAAGGCGAGCGCGGGACGCATGATGAACTCGGTGCGGTACTCGGGCCCGACCAGCTTCAGCGCCTCGGTGGCGATCTGCAGCGCCTCGGCGAGGTCGCCCTCGATGAGGCGGCACTGCGCCCGGTCGAGCCTGATCAGCGTCTGGTCGAAGATGTGGTCCTGGTACTTGTCCAGGGCCTGCTCCAGCACCACCTCGGCCTCCAGCGTCTGGCCGAGCTTGGTGAGCACGTCGCCCTGGTAGAAGTAGAGCTGGCGCTCGGTGTAGCCGAAGGCCATGTCCTCGCGCTCGTCGCCCTTGATGTGGCTGAAGGCGTTGCGGGCCCGGGCCAGCGCGCGCTTGGCCTGGTCGACGACCTCCTTCTTGCTGTCGGTGCCCGACAGCATGGCCAGCGCGCGCGCCTCCACGACCGGGGCCATGGCCTGCGCGGCGCACGGCACGGTGCCGGCCAGGTCGCGGCTCTTCTTGGCCAGGTTGAGCGCCTCCCGGGCGTCGCCGTAGTAGAGCGGGACCAGCGACTCGCGGGCCGTCACCCAGGCGCGCAGCGCGCGGTCGCCGGTCTCGTCGGCGGCGATGCGGCCGGTGCGGAAGAACGCGCGCGCCAGCCGGTGGTCGCCCAGGTTGATCATGATCATGCCGCTGAGCCCGGCGAGCTGCGCGGCCATGCGGCACAGGCGCTCCTGCAGGTCGATCGGCTGACGGCGGTTGAGCGCGTTGCGCACGGCGCTCAGCTCCAGCGCCACGTCGCACAGCAGGCGCTGCGGGGCGGTGGTCGTGTACTGCCGGCCGAAGGCCTGCGTGACCTCCTCCCACTGGTCGAGCATGGCCGGCGAGACCGTGGCGCAGACGAGTGTCTCGTCCATGCGCCGCCTGATGCCCTCCAGGGCGCCGAGCACCGGCCCTTCGAGCTTGGTGGCGGAGGAGGACTTGCTGCCGAGGAGCTGGAGCTGGAGCAGGGCGTGGCGCAGGATGTTCTCGTCCTCCTGGCCCTCGTGCGGCGTCTCCTCGTCGCAGGACGGCCGGATGCGCGGCTCGCGGGAGTCGACCGAGGCGGGCGCGCCGTCCGCGATCTCGAAGACGGCCGCGGCCGGCCCCCGGTGGCCGTGGCCGCAGATGCAGGGGCCGTCGTAGCCGAGGGCGGCCGGCTCGACGCGGTAGACGGTGCACAGGTAATGGAGGTATTCGGGGCCGGGGCGTTTCAGGCCGCTCTCGTACGCCGACAGCAGCGTCTCGCCGATGCCGGGCGGCGCCTTGGCGTCGCGCTCGAACAGCGCGCGCACCTGCTCGATGACGTCGGCCAGGGCGATGCCGTAGGAGAGGCGATGGCCCTTGATCTTTGTCGTGCCGAACTGAGGCGAGCAGGCCTCGTGTATTTCTTCCGCGATCTGAGCAGGTGTACGGCCGGCGGCGAGACCTCTGGCCCGGATGCGCCGCGCCATCTCCGTTTCCCTGTGCTGCCTGCCGGACATCCCGGCCCCTCTCACACACGTCCCGTACGATCCGTGACCGATCACTGAGCGTAGTCTCTGGGTTGCAGAGCGCCTACCATAGACTATGGACCATTGTGGACGGGAAGAAAACGTCCTCTTGAAGCTTACGGTTAAGGATCGTCCTCCGGCGGACTGTTTCTTACAACCCACGGGTGAATAGCCACTCCCTGTGATCGGGATGTGCTCGTTGCGTAGCGCGCTCAGTTGAGTCATCTTTGGCGCACCGGCTACGAGCGAGGGAGGGACGAAAGGTGGGGGACGACGACTTCGAGCACCTGGAGCGTCTGGTAGCGGAGCTCGACGCACGCGGTCTGCTCGCACGCGTGGTCCGCACCCAGACCGGCAGGCTGTTCGTACGGGTGATCAACCCGAACGCGACGAGCCTGACGGAGAACGTCACCTGTCGGCCGACAGCGGTCTCCGACCTACCGGACTGGTGGTACTGCTGGTCCTGGGGGGAGCGGATGCACACGGCCGAGGACCCGGCTGGTGCGGCGACGAAGGTCGCCCGGGTGCTCGCCGCGGTGGGCGAATGACGCAGGCGGTGATCCGGGTGGAGCGCAGCCACCACGGCTCACCGCGCCCACCGCGGCTTCGCGGAGCCGGCGGGGCGGCCGGTGCGGAGGGTTCCCCGTTCGCGGGGGCCCTGGCCGGCCCGCCGGTTCCATTCAGTTCGACAGGCGCCCTCCGGGTCACACCGGAGGGTCCCGGGGTGTACGCCCCGGGAGAAACGGTATGGGACGCGCTTCCGGGTGCGCGCCCCTGCCGGGCCGCACGTCACCGGAGCATCAGGCCCCGCCCTCCGCGGCCCCGGGCTCTGATGACCCCGTCTTCCCCGGCGTGATGTGACGGCGGCCGGTTCGGTCGGCGGGTATCTTGTGGATCGAAATCGGTCCAGATCCGCCGACCGAACCGCTTTCCCGCATTCCCGAAGGGGGATCCTCCCAGTGTTCCTGGCGACGCCGGCGCCATCATCCACTCCCTCGTCCGTGATCCCCAGCCTCGACAGCCTGAACCAGCAGATGTCCAGCGTCTGCGAGGGCGACACGCTGCTCTGCTCCACGCTGGCCGGGCTGTTCAACGGAGCGACGTGGGCGCCGCTGGTGGCGACCCTGATCACGATCGTGCTGATCCTGGTCCTCGCCTTCGTCATCCGGAAGGTCGCGCACCGCGTCATCACCCGCGTGGTCACCCGCGCCGCGGCCGGCGGCTCGATCATGACCCGCTTCCGCCGCAACGGCGTCGGCTCCGAGAGCATCGACATCCTGCTCCACGAGCGGCGCAAGCAGCGGGCCGAGACCATGGGGTCGGTGCTGAGGCACATCGCCTCGATCGTCATCCTCGGCACCGCCGTGCTCACCGTGCTCGACCGGCTGACCATCCCCATCGCTCCCCTGCTGACCAGCGTCGGCATCCTCGGCGTGGCGATCGGCTTCGGCGCGCAGGAGCTGGTCAAGGACTTCATCGCGGGCATGTTCATGCTGCTGGAGGACCAGTACGGCGTGGGCGACGTGATCGACTCGGGCGCCGCCGTCGGCACGGTCGAGGCGGTCACGCTGCGGATCACCCGGCTGCGCGACGCCGACGGCCGGGTCTGGTACGTGCGCAACGGCACCATCACCCGGGTCGGCAACGAGTCGCAGGGCTGGTCGCGGGCCTACGTGGACGTCCCGGTCGGCTACGCCACCGACGTGACCGCGGTGCGCGACGTGCTGGAGGGGATCGCCAAGGACATGTGGGACGACCCCGAGTTCCGCGAGACGGTGATCGTGGAGCGGCCCGACGTGTTCGGCGTCGAGCAGCTGTCCGACAGCACGATCGTCTTCCGCATCTCCGCCAAGACGCTGCCCTCCAAGCAGGCGCAGGTCGCGCGGGAGATGCGGCTGAAGGTCAAGAGCGCGCTCGACACCGCAGGCATCGCACTGGCGCCCGGCGCGTAGGCTTGCACCGTGACTGAGACCTCCTTCTACGAGGCCGTCGGGGGCGAGGAGACCTTCCGCCGGCTGGTGCACCGCTTCTACGAGGGGGTGGCCCAGGACCCGCTGCTCCGTCCCCTCTACCCGGAGGAGGACCTCACCGGCGCCGAGGACCGGCTGCGCGGCTTCCTGATCCAGTACTGGGGCGGGCCCAACACCTACAGCCAGGAGCGCGGGCACCCCCGCCTGCGCATGCGGCACGTGCCGTTCGTGATCGGTGAGGCCGAGCGCGACGCCTGGCTCAAGCACATGCGTGACGGCGTCGAGTCGCTGGAGCTGCCGGAGGAGCAGGAGAAGCGGCTCTGGGACTACCTGGTCTACGCGGCGCACAGCCTGGTGAACTCGCCCACATAACGGGCATGACCGCCCCATGACTATCCCCTGGTGGCGTGATGCGGTCGTTTACGAAATCTATGTACGCAGCTTCGCCGACGCCTCGGGTGACGGCGTCGGCGACCTCGCCGGCATCCGGCGGCGTCTGCCGTACCTCCGCGACCTGGGCGTCGACGCCGTCTGGCTGACGCCCTTCTACCCCTCCCCCATGGCCGACGGCGGCTACGACGTGGCCGACTACCGCGGGGTGGATCCCCTGTTCGGGTCGCTGGCGGACTTCGAGGCGCTGGTGTCCGACGCGCACGAGCTGGGGCTGCGGGTGCTCGTCGACATCGTGCCGAACCACAGCTCCTCGCAGCACCCGTGGTTCCAGGCGGCGCTGCGCGGCGAACGGCGCGAGCGCTACATCTTCCGCGACCGGACGAACAACTGGCAGTCCACCTTCGGCGGGCCCGCCTGGACACAGGTGGCCGACGGGCAGTGGTACCTCCACCTGTTCGCGCCGGAGCAGCCCGACTTCAACTGGCGGGAGCCGGAGGTCCACGAGGAGTTCCTCGACGTCCTGCGCTTCTGGCTGGACCGGGGCGTCGACGGGTTCCGCATCGACGTGGCGATGGGCCTGTACAAGGCGGAGGAGCTGCCGGACCTGCCGGCGGTGGACGACCAGGCGTTCGGGGCGCGCTCGCCGGTGTGGGGGCAGCCCGAGGTGCACGAGGTCTACCGGTCGTGGCGCAAGCTGCTCGACAGCTACCCGGGCGAGCGGATGGCCGTGGGCGAGGTGTGGACCGACGACCCCGAGGACCTCGCCCGCTACGTGCGGCCCGACGAGCTGCACCAGAGCTTCAACTTCGCCTGGCTCCAGGCGCCCTGGTCGGCGACGGCGTTCCGCAAGGTGATCGACGACACGCTGGCGACCGTGCCGTTCGCCACGTGGGTGCTGTCCAACCACGATGTCGTACGGCATCGCACCCGCTACGAGACCGCCGACCCGGGAACCGGGCTCACCCGGGCAAAAGCGGCAGTTCTCGCCATGTTGGCGCTTCCCGGGTCTGCATATCTCTACCAGGGGGAGGAACTGGGCCTCCCCGAGGTGAAGAATCTTCCCCCGGAGGCGCGGCAGGATCCGGTCTTCTTCCAGTCGGAGGGCAAGCTGCCGGGCCGTGACGGCTGCCGGGTGCCGCTGCCGTGGGAGGCGTCGGGGCCGTCGCACGGGTTCTCGCCCGGTGACACGCGGCCGTGGCTGCCGCAGCCCGAGGAGTTCGGCGCGCTGAGCGTCGAGGCCCAGACCGGCGACCCGGCCTCGACGCTGGAGTTCTACCGCGCGGCGCTGGCCTGCCGCCGGGAGGTGATGCGGGACGTCCCGCACGCGATCGAGTGGCTGGACTCGCACGAGGACGCGCTGGTCTTCCGGCGGGGGTCGCTGGTGTGCGCGCTCAACTGCGGCACCGACGCCGTACCGTTGCCGCCGCACGAGCGGGTGCTGCTGGCGAGCGGGCCGCTGACCGATGACCTCCTGCCGCCGGACACGGCCGTCTGGCTCCAGGCGCCGCCCGGTCTCGTCAGGTGACGCCGGTGGGGGTGGTGTGCGCGCCGCGCTCGCCGCGTACCGGGATGACCGGCACGGAGACGAGCGCGCACACCAGCCCCGCCGCGAACCCCGCCCAGTAGCCCTCACGCGTGATCAGCAGGCCGGCCAGCGGGGTCACGGCGAGGGCGACGACGTTCTGGATGGTGTTGTGGGTGCCCAGCACCCGCCCGGCCGCGCCGGGCCCGGCCAGCTCACCGGCCGCCAGGTACGCCAGGCCGTTGCCCGCCACGGTGATGACCGCGGCCAGCGCCAGCATCACCGTGCCGGGCCACGACCCGGTGAAGGTCCCCGCCAGCAGCAGCGTCAGCACCACCAGGCTGCCGAACGTCAGGAGCCGCAGCGGCGCCATCCGCAGGCCCGTCCGGTCGGACCAGCGTCCCACCGCGATCCGCACCACGGCGCCGCCGATCGCCGCCACGCCGAACAGCCGTCCCGCGTCGACGCCGTCCCAGCCGTACACGTGGACGAGGCACGCGACGCCGTACGTGCTGACCACGATCTGCGGCACCGCGTGCAGCGCGCTCGTCCCGTGGACCCGCCACAGGGCCGGCCGCCGGTACGGCGAGCCGGCCGGCGCGGCCCCCGAACCGGGGGCGTCGTGCGGTGGCTCGGCCAGGAACAGGACGGCCAGCACGGCGGCGAGCAGGCTCACGGCGGCGCAGACGCCCAGCACCCCGGGGACGCCGTGGGCGCGTGACACGGGCGGCAGCACGAAGGCGGCCACGGCCATGCCGAGCGTGTAGGACACCTGGCGCACGCCCATGGCGACGCCGCGTTCCGGCGGCTCGAACCAGCGCAGCACGATCCGGCCGCCGCCCACCATCGCGGCCGAGCCCGCGGCGCCCGCGAGCGCCAGCAGCGCGACGACCGCCCAGACGCCGCCGACCAGCGTCACCGCCCCGAAGAACACCGCCGCCAGCCCCACTCCGACGCCGAGCACCAGCCGCTCGCCGTGCCGGTCGGCGAGCACGCCCCAGGGGACGAGGGCGAACAGCACGCCGATCGCCGGGGCGTTGGCCACGATGCCGGCCACCGGCAGCGACAGGCCGAAGAAGCGCTGCAGGTCCGGCATGACCAGCGGGAGGCCGAACAGGCCCAGGGTGACGCTCGCGTGCGCGTTGACGCCCAGGGCGAGCATCAACCAGCGCCGTCGGCCGTGCTTCTGTTCCCGCTCGGGAGTCGCCACGCCGCTACGCGGTGATCTTGAAGCGTTCGAGGTACGCGACCTCCTGCGGCGACAGCCTGCGCGGCGCGCTCCGCTCCACGTCGTAGCCCACGACGACCGAGGTCGCCGTCACGAACACCTCGTCGTCGTCGCGGATCTCGTACGCCAGTGTGAAGCGCACCGGCTTGATCTCCGTCACCCACGTCTCCACCCGCACCGGCTCGGCCCGGAACGACAACGGCCGGCGGTAGTCGATCTCGTGCCGGGCGATGACGAGGCTCTTGAACGGCGCGTCACCCGCCCGGTACGGGTCGATGTGCAGCATGCCGAGCCGGGCGTCCTCCAGGTAGTCGAAGAACCGGACGTTGTTCACGTGCCCGAGGGAGTCGATGTCCGCGAAGCGCACCATCCGGTGGAAGACGTGCCGCTGAGCGAGGGTTTCGAGGGATTCTTGCACCACGTCCGCCACGGTACCCGTCGGGGCGTCGTCCTCCTCACCTGCCCCGTCACGAACGCCACCCGGTGAAACGCGGGAGAGCCGCGCTCACCGTCGTCCATCGGCTGCCATGTGCCGGATGGACGACGGCGGGCGCGGCTCTCCCTCACGTCAGCCGCGGATGAGACCGCCTGCCGCACGAGCGCTCAGACCCTCGTGACGCGCGTGGCGAACGCTCAGTCGCGGTGGAGCTTGCGGTAGGTCACCCGGTGCGGCCGGGCCGCGTCGGCGCCCAGCCGCTCGATCTTGTTCTTCTCGTAGTCGGCGAAGTTGCCCTCGAACCAGAACCAGTTGGAGCCCTCTTCCCACGCCAGGATGTGGGTGGCGATGCGGTCGAGGAACCACCGGTCGTGCGAGGTGATGACCGCGCAGCCCGGGAAGTCGAGCAGCGCGTTCTCCAGCGACGACAGGGTCTCGGTGTCGAGGTCGTTGGTGGGCTCGTCGAGGAGCAGGACGTTGCCGCCCTGCTTGAGGGTCAGCGCCAGGTTGAGCCGGTTGCGCTCGCCGCCCGACAGGACACCGGCCTTCTTCTGCTGGTCGGGGCCCTTGAAGCCGAACGCGGCGATGTAGGCGCGCGACGGCATCTCGACGTTGCCGACCTTGATGTGGTCGAGACCGTCGGAGACGACCTCCCAGACGTTCTTGGCGGGGTCGATGCCGCCGCGGCTCTGGTCGGCGTAGGAGATCTTGACCGTCTCGCCCACGACGATCGAGCCGTTGTCAGGCGTCTCGCTGCCGGTGATCATGCGGAACAGCGTGGTCTTGCCGACGCCGTTGGGGCCGATGACGCCGACGATGCCGTTGCGCGGCAGGTCGAAGGTGAGCTTCTCCATGAGCAGCCGGTCCTCGAAGCCCTTGGTGAGGTTCTCGGCCCTGATCACGGTGGTGCCCAGGCGCGGGCCCGGCGGGATCTGGATCTCGTCGAAGTCGAGCTTGCGGTGCTTGTCGGCCTCGGCCGCCATCTCCTCGTAGCGCTGGAGACGGGCCTTGGACTTGGTCTGGCGGGCCTTCGGGTTGGAGCGGACCCACTCCAGCTCGTCCTCCAGGCGCTTCTTGCGCTTGACGTCCTTCTGGCCCTCGACCTTGAGCCGCTGCGCCTTGGCCTCCAGGTAGGTGGAGTAGTTGCCCTCGTAGGCGTAGGCGCGGCCGCGGTCGAGCTCGAGGATCCAGCCGGCCACGTTGTCCAGGAAGTAGCGGTCGTGGGTGACGGACAGCACGGTGCCGGCGTACTTCTCCAGGTGCTGCTCCAGCCACTGCACGCTCTCGGCGTCGAGGTGGTTGGTGGGCTCGTCGAGCAGCAGCAGGTCGGGGGCCTCCAGCAGCAGCTTGCACAGCGCGACGCGACGCCGCTCACCACCGGACAGCGTGGTCACGTCGGCGTCGGGCGGCGGGCAGCGCAGCGCGTCCATCGCCTGCTCGAGCTGGCTGTCGAGGTCCCACGCGTTGCGGTGCTCGAGCTGCTCCTGCAGCTTGCCCATCTCGTCCAGCAGCTCGTCGCTGTAGTCGGTGGCCATCTGCTCGGCGATCGCGTTGTAGCGCTCGAGCATGGCCATCGTCTCGGCGACGCCCTCCTGGACGTTGCCGAGGACGGTCTTCTCCTCGTTGAGCGGGGGCTCCTGCTGGAGCATGCCGACCGTGAAGCCCGGCATGAGCCGCGCCTCACCGTTGGACGGCTGCTCCAGGCCGGCCATCATGCGGAGCAGCGTCGACTTGCCCGTGCCGTTGGGGCCAAGGACACCGATCTTGGCTCCCGGCAGGAACGACAGCGTGACGTCGTCCAGGACAACCTTGTCGCCGTGCGCCTTGCGCACGCGCTGCAGCGTGTAGATGTACTCCGGCATGACATCTAGCTTAGGGGCTCCTGACGGGGCTTCCGCCGGTCGGCCGCCGATGCCGGGCCAGGGTACGGGGTTGTGACGCCGACGGCTCGCGCCATGCCCTCCGTCTGCTGCTCGTCCCAGCGGCCGCGGGCGCCGGTGATGGCGTCCTTGTGGTCGCGGGACCAGTCGGCCAGGGCGGACACCATGGCCGCCAGGCTCTCGCCCATCGGAGTCAGCCGGTACTCCGTCTGCGGCGGGACGGTCGCGTAGACGGTGCGTTCGACCAGCCCGTCGCGGCACAGGCGTTTGGTCGTCACCGTGAGCATGCGCTGGGAGATGCCGGGGATCGCGCGTTCCAGCTCACGGAAGCGGCGCGTGCCCTTCGACAGCTCGACCAGCACGAGCACGGTCCACCGGTCACCGAGGCGGTCGAGCACGTCGCGGATCCCGCAGTCGTCGTCGCCACACGGCCCGGCGGGGACAGGGCCGCCGACCTGCGGGCTTACCGCCGTGTTCGTCACTGACACGAGAGTGCCTCCTTACGGCGTCGTGGCCGGACGCGGATGATCGGTGCTGTTTCTCTCCAGCAGCAACGTCAAGGAGCGGCAAATGATTCTGGTCACCGGCATCTCCGGCGAGCTCGGCAGCCTGATCCTCCGTGGTCTCTCCGGTGAGGGTGGTCTTTCCGGTGAGGGTGGTCTTTCCGGTGAGGGTGGTCTTTCCGGTGAGGGTGGTCTTTCCGGTGACGGTGGTCTCTCCGGTGCGGAGGGCCTCGACGTGGCCGGGGGCACCCGTACGGGTGACGGGGTGGCCGCCCGCCGGATCGACTTCGACGACCCGGCGTCGCTCGCCGAGGGTTTCCGCGGCGTGGACGTCCTGGTGTTCGTCTCGGCCGGGTACGCCGAGGACGACGTGGTGCTCGCCCGCCACGGCGCCGTGGTGGACGCGGCCGAGGCGGCGGGGGTCCGGCATGTCGTCTACACCAGCCTGGCGGGCTCGGGCAGCCTCATGACGATCGCGCTGCCGCACCGCTGGACCGAGGCGCGCCTCGCCGATGCCTCGTTCGACGTGACGATCCTGCGCAACGGCCTCTACGCCGAGCTGCCCGCCGGCCTGGCCGCGGTCGCGGCGGAGTCGGCCGCGGAGACCGGGGTCTTCGCCGCCGCGTTCGGGGCGGGACGGGTCTCCGTGGTGGCGAAGCGGGATCTGGCCGATGTCGCCGTGCGGGTGGCGGCGGAGATCCAGCGCGACCTCGCCGAGGGCCGCTGCGGCCGCCACGCGGGCAGGACGTACGAGCTGGAAGGCGTCGAGGCGATCGGCGGCCAGGACCTCGCCGACGCGCTGGGCGTCGCGCTGGGCCGCCGGGTGGACTACCACCCGATGTCGCTGTCGGCGGCCCGCGCCGCGCTGACCGGCCTCGGCCTCGAGCCCTACCAGGTCACCCACACGATCTCGCTGTTCTCCAACGTCGGCGCCGGATTCCTCGAAGCCCGGGACACCGACCTCACCGCGCTCCTGCCCACCGAGCCGCGCCGCGTCAGGGATCTGATGGCCGAGATCGTCCCGGCGACCTCCCCGTCCGTCACCAGCCGGGCCTGAAACATCGGCGGGCCGGTGACGGACCGAGCATCGGCGGGCCGGTGACGGACCGAGCATCGGTGGGCCGGGGCGGAGGTCAGGAGAAGGGGCCGGGGACGGTCAGGAGGGGCGGATGAGACCCTTCCTGATGGCTGCGGCGACCGCCGCCGTACGCGAGTCGACGCCGAGCTTGGCGTAGATGTGCACCAGGTGCGTCTTGACGGTCGTCTCGCTCAGGAACATCTCCCTGCCGATCTGCCGGTTGGCGAGCCCGGCGGCGACATGACCGAGCACCTCCAGCTCGCGCGGGGTGAGAGTCGTGTCAGGGGCGCGCACCCGGCCCAGCAGGCGGGAGGCGACGCTCGGCGCCAGCGCACTGCTCCCGGCGGCGGCCGAGCGGATCGCGGTGTGGAGGTCGTCGGAGGGGGCGTCCTTGAGGAGATAGCCGGTGGCGCCCGCGTCGATCGCCGCCAGGATGTCGGCGTCGGTGTCGAAAGTGGTGAGCACCAGCACGCGCGGGCCGCCCAGGGCGACGATCCGCCTGGTCGCCTCGCTCCCGTGGATGCCCGCGCCGAGCTGGAGGTCCATCAGGACCACGTCGGGCGCCAGCCGCCGGGCCAGCTCGACGCCGTCCTCTCCGGTGGCCGCCTCGCCGACCAGCTCGACGTCGGGTTGCCCGGCGAGCATGGCGCGTATGCCCGAGCGCACCACGGGGTGGTCGTCGACCAGGACGACGCGGATCACCGCACGTCCCTGGCGGGCAACGGCAGCGTGGCGGCGACGGCGGTCCCCTCGCCGGGGGCCGACTCGACGGTGAGGGTGCCGCCGAGGGCGGTGACCCGCTCGCGCATGACCCGCAGCCCGTAACCGGTTCCCGCCCGCGGATCCCCCGACCGGCCCGGGTGGCCCGTCGGCCGGCCCTGGTGGTCTATCGGACAGTCCTGATGAACCGCCGGACGATCCGGATGCATCGGACGATCCAGACGATCCGGGCGGCCCATCTGACGATCCGGGCGGTCCGGGCGATCCGAGCGGTCCGGGCGATCCGAGCGGTCCGGGCGATCCGAGCGGCCCGGGCGATCCGAGCGGCCCGGGCGATCCGAGCGGCCCGGGCGATCCGAGCGGTCCGGGCGATCCGAGCGGTCCGCCGGACGATCCGGGCGGCCCGCTGGCTCATCCGTTTGGCGCGCCGGACGGTCCGGGTCGAAGCCGCGGCCGTCGTCGTAGACGTCCAGCACGACCATGTCGTCCAGGTACGTGAGGGTCACCCGGCTGTTGGCGGCTCCGGAGTGGCGGCTGACGTTGCCCAGCGCGCCCTGCGCGACCCTCAGCAGCGCCAGGTCGTAGTCGGCGGGCAACGGCACCGGCACGCCGGACACCTCGAACCGCGCCCGCGTGGCGCTGCCGGCGACGGCTGAGTCGCTGATCCGGCGCAGCGCGGCGGTCAGCGAGGAGTGTTGCAGGGCGGGCGGGGCCAGGCCCCTGACGAAGTTGCGCGCCTCCTCCAGGTTGTCCTGCGCCGCCCGCTCGGCCTCGGCGATGCGCAGGGCGGCCTCGCCCGGATGCTCGTCGAGGTCGCGGCGGGCGGCCCGCAACAGCAGGATGATGCTGGACATGCCCTGGGCCAGCGTGTCGTGGATCTCCCTGGCCAGGCGTTCACGCTCGGTCAGCCGGGCTGCGTCGCTCTCGGCCTCGACGAGCTTGCCGCGGGTGCGTACCAGGTCGTCGATCAGGATCCGGCGCTGCTCGCTCTCGACGTACAGGGCCTTGTAGACCAGCGCCATCAGCGTGGCCACGACCGCGCCGATCGTGGGCCCGACCACCTGGGCCGCCGTCATGGTGCCGGTGTGCCAGCCCGCCGCCGCGATGGCCCCGACCGTCAGGACGGCCACCCCGGGCAGCGCGACGGCCAGCGGCAGCAGGTGGAGGTAGGCGAAGAAGAGCGGGAAGGCCAGCCACACGAACTGCGGCGCGGCCAGCACCAGCGCCGCCCAGCCCAGGGTGACCGCCACCAGCCAGATCCGGCCCAGCAGCAGGTGCGTGCGCCCGCCGAAGTGCGGCAGCCGCCCCTCGACGACGATCCCCGCCGCGTAGAGGACGAGCAGCAGCACGCCGCCCGCCGCCAGGACGCCGCGGCCCTCTCGGGCGACTCCGGCGACCGCGATCACCAGGAGGATCGCGAACGTGCCGTGGATGGCCCACCTGAGGAGCCGGAGGGCGGGCGGGAAGGGGAAGTCCATCATGTCTCGCTCAGCATGTCCCGGTCAGCCTAGGCGAGGCCCCGCCGTGCGCCGCATCGTACAAAAGGTGTATTCCAGCCGGGCCGAAGGAGCGACGCCCAGACCCGCCCGGCTGCCGCAGCCTGGATCAGTTCGTGTCCAACCCACACTCGACGGGGGGCTGCGCCGTGTTCGTGGCGCTCAGAGACCTGCGTTTCGCGAAGGGGCGCTTTGCCCTCATGGGCGGGGTCGTCTTCCTCATCACACTGCTGGTGACCATGCTGTCCGGCCTCACCGCCGGACTGGCTCGGGAGAACATCTCGGCGGTGGAGAGCCTGCCCGCCGACCACCTCGTGTTCGACGGCGGCGACAAGCCCGCCTTCTCCGACAGCCGCATCACCGACCGGACCTGGCAGGAATGGCGCAAGGTGGGCGGCGTCACCGCCGAGCGGCTCGGCGTCTCCATGGGACGGCTCAGCTACGGCGACGACGGCGCCGCGGCGGCCGTCTTCGGCGTCCAGCCCGGCGGCGAACTGTCCCCGCCGACGGTCGGCACCGGCAAGATCGTGCTGTCGAACGCGCTCGCCGCCGACAGCGGCCTCGCGACCGGCGACAAGGTGAAACTCTCCGGCCGGGATCTCACCATCGCCGGCACCGGTGGCGACGCCTCCTACAGCCACACCCCGGTCGCCTGGATCAGCATCGACGACTGGGAATGGCTGGGCCGCCAGGGCGGCGCCGACACCGTGGCGACGGTCCTGGCCCTGCGCACCGACGGCACGCCCGACCTGGCGGGGGCCGACGAGCGGCTGGGCACCATGACGGTCCCCCTGTCCGACGCGCCCGCCGCCATCGGCTCCTTCGCCTCGGAGAACGGCTCGCTCCAGCTCATGCGCGGGTTCCTGTTCGCGATCTCCGCGCTGGTCATCGGCGCGTTCTTCACCGTCTGGACGATCCAGCGGCGCGGCGACGTCGCCGTGCTCAAGGCGCTCGGCGCGAGCACCGGCTACCTGCTGCGCGACGCGCTGGCCCAGGCCGTCATCGTCCTCCTCCTCGGGGCGGGCATCGGCGGCGCGCTCGGGGCGGTGCTCGGGGCACTGGCGGAGGGCACCGTCCCGTTCGTGCTGTCGGTGGCCACCACCGTGCTGCCGGTCGCCGTCATGGTCGTGCTCGGCGCGCTCGGGGCGGCGCTGGCCATCCGCAAGATCACCTCCGTCGACCCCCTGACCGCTCTGGGAGCCTCCCGATGACCCCTCCAACCCACCCCCGACGATCGCCTGGCCACCCTCAGAGCGGCGTCCCCATGACACCCGAACCCACCGCTATCGCCCCCTGGCCACCCTCAAAGACGCGGCCGTGTGCAGCGCGCTGCGCACCGCCGCCGACGTCCCGATGACACCCACACCCCCACACCGACCCACCGACCACCCCCGAGACCAATCCGATGACGCCCATTTCCACCCCACTCACTCACCGACCTCTCTGGGACGACCCGATGACGCCCCAACCCACCTCAGCCGGCCCACCGACCATCCCCGGAACGACCCCATGACTCCCCAATCCACTCCCACTGACCCACTGACCGCCCTGGGGGCGACTCGATGACCCTCAAGCTCACCGACATCGTCCTGACCTATCCCGACGGCGACCGGACGCTGACCGCGCTCGACCACGTCGACCTGGCCGTCGCCCCGGGCGAGTTCACCGCCGTCGTGGGCCCGTCAGGCTCGGGCAAGTCGAGCCTGCTGGCCGTGGCCGCCACCCTGATCACCCCCACCTCCGGCACCGTGTCCGTGGCCGGACGCGAGGTGTCGGCCATGGGGCAGGCGGCCAGGACCCGCGTCCGCCGCGACCACGTCGGGATCGTGTTCCAGCAGCCGAACCTGCTGCCTTCCCTCACCGCCCTCGACCAACTGCTGGTCGTGGCGCACCTGGCCGGCGGCTCGCCCCGCGCGGCGGCTGTCCGGGCCCGCGAGCTGCTGTTGTCCGTGGATCTGGGCGGCAAGGAGCACAAGCGGCCCCACCAGTTGTCGGGCGGCGAGCGGCAGCGGGTCAACATCGCCCGTGCCCTGATGAACGAACCCGAGGTGCTGCTCGTCGACGAACCCACCAGCGCGCTCGACCATGAGCGCGGGGAGCGGGTCGTGTCGCTCCTGGCCGAGCTGACCAGGCGCAACGACCTGGCCACGGTGATGGTCACACACGACCTGGCCAGCTTGTCGGCCGTGGACAGCGTGCTGACCATGCGCGACGGTCAGCTCGGTCAGCCGTGCGTGACGGTCGGCCCCGCCACCGGGTGACGGGCGACCACGAGAGTTCACGTTGGATCGGCGGCCTCTGGCGAGTCGGCGGCTTGGGGAAGCTCAGAAGAAGAGAACGGGACCTGCGCCTGCGGCCGATCGGCTGGCGATGGCCTGTCACGAAGACCCGAGGGGCCGGGTGTTGCCGGATCACCGGTGTTGGGGGTCGTTGTCGCAGGTGGAGGGTGTTCTGAGAGCTGCGGAGGAGCCGGGATCGGGGTTGGCTGAGGTTCGTCCGTCTGCGACGGGTCAGCGGATGCTCGTGGCTCTGAGGTGGGGGGCGGCTCTTGGAGGGTCGAAACGGTCGAGGGCTCTGCGGCCAGGGGTTCTTCTATCAGAGAGGGCTCGGGGGTGGGTGAAAGCTTCGGGGAGTGCGACGGCCCCGGGCTCGGTGGATGGTCAGGCGCTGGACGTGGCTCCGGGGGTGGTGAAGAGGAAGACACTTGATCAAGGTCTGGGACAGGTGAACCACCGTCCGACGCCGAACCGAAGGCTGAACCCAGAGAGCGCTCCGGCGTGAGATGAGGCTCCACGACCGGTGAGTGCTCCGGTGCCGGGTGATGCTCCGCGATCGGTGAAAGTCCTGATGCCGGGTGAAGCTCCACGATCGGCGAAAGTCCCGGTGCCGGATGAAGCTCCGCGATCGGCGAATGTCCCGGTGCCGGATGAAGCTCCACGATCGGTGATCGTCCCGGTGCCGGGGGGAGGTCCACGATCGGCGATTCCAGGTGTGAGTCTTCCGGGCCTGAGCCTTCCGGGGGTGACTCTGCCGTAGCCGAACCCTCCGAACCCGTACCCTCCGGATGCGAACCCTCTTGATGCGAGCCCTCTGGACGTGAGTCTTCCGGGTGTGGGTCTTCGGAGAGTGCGGGGACCGGGATGGGGGCCGTCTGGGTGTCGGCGAGGTGGGTGGGCTGGATGACCGGGAGGCAGATGCGGTCGCGGCCCAGTTCTTTGGCTCGGTAGAGGGCCAGGTCGGCGGCGGCCAGGAGCTCTATGAGGTCGTCGCCGTGCAGGCTCATGATGGCGACGCCCACCGAGATCGTCACGGTGATCATGGCGTCGTCGGCGGCGACTGCCATGTGGCTGATGCGGTTGCGGAGGCGTTCGGCGACCTGGCGCGCCTCGTGGACGTCGGCCCCGGGCAGCAGGACCACGAACTCCTCCCCGCCGAAGCGGCCCACCACGTCGTACTCGCGCAACTGGCTTCGCAGCGTGGCCGCCACCGCGGCCAGCACCTGGTCGCCGACGAGGTGGCCGTGCCGGTCGTTGACCCGCTTGAAGTGGTCGATGTCGACGATGAGCAGCGCCAGCGTCTCGCCGGTACGCCGGGCGCGGACGATCTCGGTGTCGGCCTCACGCTGCCACGCCGCCGCGTTCAGCAGGCCGGTCTTGGGGTCGGTACGGGCGGCCGCCTGGAGCTGGGCGTGCAGGAGGCTGCGCTGCAGCAGCACGACCGGTGGTAGCGCGAGGATCAGCAGGGCGAGATTGAGGCCGGCCGAGATGGCGACGCTGACGCCCAGGCACAGCTCCACCACGTCGAGCAGGGCGCTCTCCTTGTCCCACAGGACCGACCGCCACGGCACCTCCGGGTCGGCCATGTGCGCGGCCAGGGCGATGAGCGACGTGTTGAGCAGGGCGAACACCACGGCGGCCGCCACCGCCCAGCCGATCGGCTCGATGGCGCCCCGGGTCAGCGCCGCGGGATCGGGCACCAGCCGGTGGAACGTCATCGAGGCGGCGCAGCCCGCGAGCCCGATCGCCGCCGCGCTGAACACCCGGCGATGCAGCACCGTCGCCCTCACCCGCAGTTGCAGGAGGATCTGCAGCACGATCGGCGCGAGCAGGGCGTACAAGGGCGGCAGCAGCAGCGCCACCGGCAGCCACCACGCCGACAGCAGGTCGCGGGAGACGCCGGCGGGCATGCCGAGACGTCTGGTCGCCTCGATGCACACCGCGCCGCACGCCATGAGTGCGACGAACGCCATGATGTCCGGCCAGCGGAGCGGGGTGGACGCCGCCAACAGGACGATCGCGACAAGATCGAGGGTCACGATCCCGACGAGATAGACCACGAGGGGGCGCCGTTGCCCGAGGAGGGGCCAGCGGCCGACCAGGGTGGACACTCCGTCGCGAGGCGTGATCGGGGTGTGACGAGGGGCCGCCATCACGTCTCCTCCCTGACTAACGATATGTAACACAATAGTTGCGGAGTGTGCGTTGTGCGATCGGAACCGCTACGTTGGGCACCGGGACCACCTGGGTCATCGTGGTTCCTAAGGGAGATTCCGCTCACGTCCCGAGCGGGGGAATGCTGGAAAGGAGCAGCCCTGGTGCGAGGTGTGACCTGGACCTGACGCCGAGCCGGAGCCCGGAGTGCGGGTCTTCGCCCCCTGTGAAGTCGTCAATTCCTGTGATCCGCTGATTCCTGTCGAGTTCGGCGGTTTGGTGTTCGCTGCGCCCCTCCACCGCCACTGCGCTCTCCGCCCCTCCGCCGGATTCAGCCTTCTGGAGCTCTTCCCTCTGTAGCCGGTCGGCATCAACCTCGTAGGAACTGCCGCATCTGATCTCTTCGGAGCTCATGCGGGCCATGGTTCACGATCGCTTCTCGGAGATCGCCGCCCCTCGGACGTCTCACGCCTTGGAGATCTCACTGGCGTACTCCTGTGCCCGCCGTGGCCGGCCCGATGGCTGATCGATCGTCGGCGGGATCGGGCCGGCTGTGACGGGTCGGGTCAGGCGGCGATGGGCTCCCTCGTGGGCCACTCCGCGTCGTCCGGCTCGGGCTCGTCGTGATCCTCGCCGCCGAGGATGTGGAGCGGGGCGTTGCCAGGGCGGGAGGAGCGGCTCTTCGTGCGGGCAGGCTTGGCGGGCGCCTTGCCGGGAGCCTCGGCAGCGGCGGCAGCGACAGCGGTGGTGGTGGTTCCTTGAGCTTCGTCGTTCGCCGTCGCAGGGGTCGCGCTGCTCTGCGCGGGCTCCGGGTGGTTGTCGTTCCTTGGCGCTTCCGGGTCGGCCGGGGTCGGCTGGTCTTCCGTGGCGGGCGCGACGGCTTCCGCCGGGGATGCGCCCCTCGTCATGGCCGCTCCGCCGTCTCCCATGGTGGTCCTGCCGCCGTGCAGGTGGCTGCTTCCGCCCATGGCCCAGTCCTCGGTCTCGGCGTCCAGGCGGTCGCGCATCTCCTTGCTCACCGTGGCCGGGCCGCCGGTGCGCTCCGGCTTGACGAAGGTGCCGGCGCCCCAGCGCAGGTCGTGGCCCACCGCGCTGGCCTCGATCTCGGGCATGAAGCGGCGGTCGCCTTCCGGACCGAACTCGCGGATGCGAAGCTTGCCGGACACCACCACCGGATGCCCCATCCTGATCGACCGCGCCACGTTGTCACCGAGGGAGCGCCAGCAGCGCACCGCGAAGCAGACCCTCTCACCGTCGGTCCACTGGCCGGTCTTCCTGTCGAAGTAGCGATGCGAGGTCAGGACCCGGAGCGAGGTCACCCTGGCCCCGTCCTCGAAGGTGTACTGGCGGGGCTCTGCTGCGACGTTGCCGGTGAGCGTGATGTAGATGTCGTTCATCCGTTTGCCTCCCATGCCTGCGGGCGGGGTGCCCGCGACCTGGGATCACGGTGCCGGAGCGGGTGGTGGCTCCGGGGATCCGAGCGACGTTCTGTGGATGGAGGTGGGGAGGGCGGGGCGGCTTGTGGACAACCGCACCCCCTCGGCGGACCGCCCGGCCAGCCTGCGACCACCATCTGGCCGGCCCACGACGACCGCCTGGCCAGCCCGCAACGACCACCGTCCGGCTGGCCGGCCAGGAACGACCACCGTCCGGCCAGCCAGGGACGGACCACCGTCCGGCCAGCCAGGGACGACCGTCAAAGCTAGCCCGCGAGGGCGCGCATGGCTGTGTAGAAGGCGTGGTGGCGGCCGAGTTCGCTTTCCACCGGCTCCACCACCGACGACTCGGCCACGGCCGCGACCCGGCGCCGCATCTCCCGCTCCAGCCGTTCGCGTTCCTTCGACGCCCCCAGCTCCACGAAGTTGCGCGCGGCGATCCCCGACAGCACCCCCAGGCCGAGCACCGACGCCATCATCAGCCCCACCCACGGCAGCGCCGCCGTGTCGCCCAGGAGCTGGAAGCCCGCCGGCGACTGGCCGGCGAACAGCAGGCCGGTCACGAGCCAGCCCAGCCCCAGCACGAACGCCGCCACCAGCAGGTACTGCCAGATCTTCAGCAGCCACCACCAGCCCGGCACGTGGTCGAGCCGGGGCGCCACCTCCGACAGCTCCTCCGTGAGGGCCTGCGGGAGCTGCTTGAGGTGGGAGCGGGCCGCGTGCTGCAGGGACGTCCTCCACACCGGGTGCATGTCGGCCGACAGCCCGTCGGCGAGCGCCTGCACGGCGTTGACGACCTCCGCCGTCTGCGCGCTGACCGTGCCGGTGGTGATGCCGCGGATCTCGTCCCCGACGTCCTGCAGGCGCAGCGTCCTGACGGGGTCGGGGCGCAGCTTGGAGATCCAGCGCGGGTACGGCCAGCCGACCCACTGCATGGAACGCTCGGCGTAGACGTTCTCCATGGCCTCGCCCACCGCCGGGACGCCCACCGCGTCGCACAGCGCGTCGGTCAGCCCGAGCCGCCGCGCGTCGTCCACCGTCGAGGGGGCGGACAGCGCCTCCCCCACCGGCATGGACTTGGCCACCCGCTGTTCGAGCCGCTGCAGGTCGGCCTCCATCTTCTGGATGGCCGCCCGGCGCCGCGAGACCGCCGCCGCGACGACGCTCTTGAGGCTGTCGATGCCGCGTCCCGTGGTCGCCGAGGTGGGGACGACCGTCGGGTGCTCGACGCCCTCGCGGCGCAGCAGGTCGTTGAGGTCGATGACGAGCTCGGCGAGCTCCTCCGGGCTCAGCTTGTCGGCCTGGTTGAGCGCGAACACCGTCACGGCGTCGTGTCCGGCGAGCTCGGTGACGTAGCGGCGGTGGGTGGAGGCGTCGGCGTACTTCTGCGGGTCGAGCACCCACACCACCAGGTCGGCCAGGCCGATGAGGCGGTCGGCCTCGTTGTCGGTGAGCGCCCTGATCGAGTCGTGGTCGGGCAGGTCGAGCAGGATCAGCCCGTGGAGCTGGCTCTCGCCCCGGTCGAGCGCGCTGGCGCGGGTGAACCGGTGCCGTTCCTGGATCTGCAGCCAGTCGAGCAGCGGCCCGGCGCCCTCCAGGCCCCACACGCAGGCGTGGGTACGGGCCGTGGTGGGGCGGCGCACGCCCGTGGGCGACAGCTCCAGCCCGGAGACGGCGTTGAACAACGACGACTTGCCGCTGCCCGTGCCTCCCGCCAGCGCGACCACGGTGTGCTCCGAGGACAGCTTGAGCCGCTCGCCGGCGCGCTTGAGCAGCGTGCTCGCCTCGGCGAGCAGCTTGGGCTCCAGGCGTCCCGGGCCCAGCTCGACGATCTTGGTGAGCGCGGCGAGGCGCGGCGCCAGGCCGGGCCTGGTGGTCATGGTGCTCATCGGGCCACGCCGGGGGTCGTCGTCACAGGGCTCATCTGTTCACGCCGGGGGTCGTCGTCATCGTGCTCATCGGGTCGTCCCGGGGGTCGTCGGGGTGTCGTTCATCGGTCATCTGAGGGGTGTGGTCTTGGGGGGCGGCGCGTCGGGCATCGCGTCCCCCGCACGGACGGCCGAGGGGTCATCGCGTCCCTGCGAGGGGTGGCCGGGGGTCATCGCGCCACCTCCAGGTTGTACGTGGCCTGGTAGAGGCGCGTCGCGATGGACTCGTCCGGGACCCCCGCCGAGTCGAGCGCCTGTACGTACCGCATGGACTCCTCGTCGAACAGCATCCCGATGCGGGCCCGCAGGTCGCTGAGCGCCTTGGCGCCGATGCCGCGCAGCGACTCGGCGCCCAGCAGCGCGTTGACCAGCCGGTGCGGAACCCCCGTGGTCACGCCGCTGAACATCGCCACCATGAAGATCAACGACAGCGAGTCGGCGTCGAACGACACCAGCTTGGACACCGAGCGCTTGGCCACCCCATCGGTGCGCACCAGCTCGGTGACGTGATCCTGCCAGGCGGCGATGGCGCGGGAGGCATGCCGTACGAGATCGTCGGAGGGCCGGTCGAGGTCCGCGACCAGCGTCGCGCCGAGCTTCGAACGGTGACGCCAGCGGGCCGCCACCTCGTCGGCGGCGCGCGTGGCCGCGGCGACGATCACCGACTCCAGGCCCGAGCGCAGCGCCGCCCGGAACGCCAGCACCCGCTCGGGAGCCTGCCGGGCCGCCCGGCCGCGCCTGCGCAACTGGAGCGTGCGCATGAGGTCGCCCGAGCCCGCGAAGTCCTGCCACCGCGCGAGCACCTCACCGTGGATGAGCGAGCCGCCGCGGAAGGCGCGGTCGATGTCGGCCAGCGCGTTGCGGTACGCGGCGTCCACGTCCGAGCGAAGCTCGGTCCGGAACGCGACCTGGGTCTCCATATGCTTGGCGAGGGCGGGCA
Organism: Nonomuraea roseoviolacea subsp. carminata; assembly: GCF_024172185.1. GTDB lineage: Bacteria > Actinomycetota > Actinomycetes > Streptosporangiales > Streptosporangiaceae > Nonomuraea > Nonomuraea roseoviolacea. The sequence goes on along the minus strand of NZ_JAMZEC010000001.1, from coordinate 5,951,671 downwards.
CGCGGGTGCGGAAGCTGTTCAGCACGCCGTCCAGGGTCTCCCGTACGGCCTTGGCGCGCCGCTCCTCGTCGACCGACAGCTCGGCCAGCCACAGGCGCAGATCGGTCACCTCGCTGTCCGGCAGCCGGCCGTCGACGACCTTGGACTCGCCGATGACGAACCGGTCGATCTCCCCCAGGCCGTACTCGGTGAGCATGCGGCCGAAGTGCTTGAGCACCACCTCGCGCGCCTTCGGCTGGACCCGCGACAGGACGATGGCCAGGCGGGCGCCGCGCTCCTTGGCCATGCGCAGGAGGTTCCAGGCGGGCGCGTCGGCGTAGCGGGCGGCGGTGGTGACGAAGACCCACAGGTCGGCGGCGTCGAGCATGCGCTGCGCGATCTCGTGGTGCTTCTCGACGACCGAGTCGATGTCGGGGGTGTCGAGCAGCGCCACGCCCTGGGGCAGCTTCTCGGTGGGGACGACGACGAGACTGTCGGGGCCCGCCTCGGGCGTCGGCTTGTCGACGCGCCGCAGGCCGCCGAGCAGTTCCCCCTCGGCGAACCAGCGCTCGTCGTCGGGGTGGCACGCCAGGACGGGGACGCCGGTGGTGGGACGGCGGACGCCGGTGCGGGAGACGTTCTTCTCGGCCAGGGAGTTGACCAGCGTGGACTTGCCCGCGCCGGTCGAGCCGGCCACCACGATGAGGGCGGGCGCGGTGCTGGTGCGCACCCGGGGCAGCACGTAGTCCTGGAGCTGGGCCAGGAGGTCGGCGCGCGCCTGCCGGGCCTCGTCGGCGCCGGGCAGGTCGAGGCCGAAGCGGACGTCGGCGACGCTGACGCGGAGGGTGTCGAGGGCGGAGGTGAGGGCGGCGATGGTCTCAGGAGGGAGAACGTGCACCTCGGCGCGGGGGGCCGTGTCCGTGGGCACGCCGTCGCCCGTCGCCGGCTCGGGTTCGGTTTCCGGCTGGGGCTCAGGTCCGGGCTCGGGTTCCGGGTCTGACTCCGAGGACGCCTCAGGCTCCGGCTCCGGGGACTCCTCCGGCTCCTCTGGCTGCGGCTCCGCCTCTGCGTCGTCCTCCGGCTCCAGGACGGCGGTCTCCGGCTCGGGCGCGGCGTCGGGCTCGGAAGCGGCGTCGGGCTCGGGCGCGGTCTCGGGCTCGGGCGCGGCGTCGGGCTCGGGCTCCGTGTCCGTGAGGGCGTCCTCCGGCTCGGAGTCCGTGTCTGTGAGAACGTCCTCCGGGTCGGGGATCTCCGGTGCGGGAGCCTCCTCCGGGTCCGGGTCCGGGCCGGGCACGGCGTCCGCCTCAGGCTCGGATTCAAGCTCAGGTACGGCCTGCGCCTCCGGCTCGGCGGCGTCCTCGTCCTTGACGGCGCGGAAGCTCAACGTCTGCTCACCTGGCGACTCCGGGCGCCCGTCATCCATGGCCGTGCTCACGGCAAGCGCTCCGCTCGAACCATCTCGACCTCCTGGCCGACCCTGACGACATCACCGACGACGACGATGGCCGGCGGCCGTATCCCAGCCGCGGACACGCGGTCGGCCACGGTGGAAAGGGGAGCGACGACCGTCCGCTGGGTCGGAAGGGTACCGTCCTGCACCACCATTACGGGAGTCTCCGGTGAGCGTCCGTCTCGCAGCAGCGCCTCGGCCACCTTGGCGAGCCGTTCGACGGCCATCAGCAGGACCAACGTGCCCTGCGAGCGGGCCATGGCGGGCCAGTCGACGGTGGAGGCGGGATCGTCCGGCGCCACGTGCACGGACACCACGTGGAACTCCTGGCTGACGCCCCGGTGGGTGACCGGGACCCCGGCGGCGGAGGGCACGGCGACGGCGCTGGTGATGCCGGGCACGACCAGCACGGGGATCCCGGCCCGGGCGCAGGCGATCATCTCCTCGCCGCCGCGGCCGAACACGAACGGGTCGCCGCCCTTGAGCCGCACCACGAACCTGCCCTGCCGGGCCCGGTCCACCAAAATCTCGTTGATCTTGTCCTGGGCCAGCGACCTGCCGTACGGGACCTTGGCGGCGTCGATGAGCTCGACGTCGGGCGCGAGCTCGTCGAGCAGGGCGCGCGGCGCGAGGCGGTCGGCGACCACGACGTCGGCCTGGGCGAGGAGCTGGCGGCCGCGCACGGTGATGAGCCCGGGGTCGCCGGGCCCGCCGCCGACGAGGGCGACGCCCACGGGTTTGGTACGGCTGCGGCGGGCGTCCACGGTGCCGTCGCGCAGCGCCCCGATCACGGCGTCCCTGATGCCGGCGGCCCGGCGCGGGTCGCCGCCCGCGGTGACCGCCACGCTGATCTCGTCGACCCGCCCGGAGGCGGGGGTCCAGGCGGCGGAGGCGTCCTTGTCGTCGGCGCGCACGCACCAGATGTGCTTGGCCTCGGCCTCGGCGGCGACAGCCGTGTTGACGGCCCGGTCGTCGGTGCAGGCCTGGACGAGCCAGGCGCCGTCGCAGTCGCCCACCTCGTACGGCCGGGCGTGCCAGGTGACACGACCGGCGGCGATGAGGTCGTCGAGGGCCGGGGTGACGGTGCGCGACACCAAGGTGACCACCGCGCCCGCCTCCAGCAGGGCGGGCACCCTGCGCTGGGCGACGTGGCCTCCTCCCACGACGAGGACCCGGCGACCGGAAAGCCGCAGGCCGAGGAGGTAGGGGCCCATGGTGGGATTCTCCCGTTCGCGAAGGTTGGGCTGTGTCAGGAGGTAAACCTACCGGGTCCTGGCCCGCCCGGTGTTTCGCCCGTGTCAACCCGCGTCAACCCGTGTCATCAGCCGCCATCACGGGACGTCACCCGTCACACGGGTTTCTCCGTCACTCCCGCCGAGTCGAACGTGGCCACCTCGTGCATGACGCGTACGGCCGCGCAGACGATGGGGTGGGCGAGCAGGCCGCCGGTCCCCTCGCCGAGCCGGAGCTCCAGGTCGACGAGGGGCCGCAGCCCGAGGGCGGTCAGCGCGACGGCGTGCCCGGGCTCGGCCGAGCGGTGCCCGGCGAGGCAGTGGTCGACGGCGGCCGGGTCCAAAGCCGCGGCGGCGAGGGCGGCGGCCCCGGCGATGACGCCGTCGAGGATCACCGGCACGCGCGCGGCGGCGCCGCCCAGGATGTAGCCGGCGATGGCCGCGTGCTCGAACCCGCCGACGGCGGCGAGCACGCGCAGCGCGTCGCTCGCCTCGGAGCCGGCCCGCGTGACGCCGTTGACGCGCAGGGCCTCACGGACGACGCCGACCTTCCGCTCGTACGTGGCGTCGTCCACGCCGGTGCCGCGCCCGGTGACCTCGGCGGGGTCGGCCCCGGTGAAGGCGGCGACGAGCGCGGCCGAGGCCGTGGTGTTGGCGATGCCCATGTCGCCGGTGATCAGGCAGCGGGCTCCCTGGGCGATCAGGTCGCGGGCCACCTCGATGCCCGCCTCGATGGCGCGCGCCGCCTGGTCGACGGTCATCGCCGGGCCCTTGGACAGGTCGGCGGTACCGTACGCGATCTTCCGCTTGACCAGCGCCGGCGCGTCGGGCAGGTCGGCCGCGACGCCGACGTCCACCACGGTCACCGAGACGCCCGCCTGGGCGGCGAAGGCGTTGGCCACGCCGCCGCCGGACAGGAAGTTGGCGACCATCTGGACCGTCACCTCCTGCGGCCACGGCGTGACGCCGCGGGCGTGGACGCCGTGGTCGGCCGCGAAGATGGCGAGCACCGCGGGCTCGGGCATGGGCGGCGGGCAGAGGCCGGCCGCCCCGGCGAGGCGTACGGCGACCTCCTCCAGCGCCCCGAGCGAGCCCTTGGGCTTGGTGAGCCGATCCTGATGGGCGCGGGCCTCGGCCAGCGCCCGTGGATCGGCGGGACGGATCGCGGCGAGCGTCTCTGCGAGCACGGCGAACCTCCGGGGGATCAGGCGGGCGGGGGGATCAGGCGAGTTGGAGTGCTTCCTCGTAACGGTCGATGACCACATCGGCCAGGGTGTCGCAGTCGCCGATCACCTCGGCGCAGCGGATGTCGAGGTCGGGGTGGCCCGCGCCGTAGGCGAGCGCCTGCGCCCAGACCCGCTCCAGCACCCCGCCCGCGAACAGCAGGTAGGGCACCACGATGACCCGCTTGGCGCCGAGGCGGCGGCAGCGTTCCAGGCCGCCGGGCACCCCGGGGGGCGTGACGGAGACGAACGCGGTCTCGACGGTCATGAAGTCGTAGGCGTGGGTCTCCCAGAACAGCCGGGACACGCGGTGGATCTCGGCGTTGGCGGCCGGGTCGGTCGAGCCCTCGCCGACCAGCACGACCGCGGTCTCGCCCGGCTCGACGTGGCCGAGCTGGTGGTCGGGGGGCGTGTCGACGGCGCGGAGCTGGCGGTACCTGCCGCCCACGGCCTCCAGGGGCCGCAGCCGCGGCATCTCGGTCGCGGCGTCCTTGAGCCGCTCGGCCAGCAGCGCGAGCACGCGGGGGTCGGGGCCGAGGGGACGGCCGTAGTCGTACATCAGCGTGGGGTGGCGGCGCGCCTCGGCCTCCAGCGCGGCGGGCCAGTCCTCGCCCACGCGGCTGAGGCTCAGCGGCAGCGCGACCAGGCGGTGGTGTCCGCGGGCGACCAGGGAGGCGACGGACTCGCTCAACCGCGGCGTGGCCCGCTCCAGGTAGCCGCCGGAGACGTCGGCGGCACGCTGGTCCAGCCGGCAGCGGAGCCGGTGGACGAACCTGCCGAACTCCGCTGAGTCGGCGTCATCGTTCGAGCCCTGCCCGATCAGGAGGAGCGGCGGCTTCATCGAGGGATTCTCCGGAGGTAGACAAAGACACGCGAGGATAACCGATGCGCGCCCGTGAGCGACAGGTCACGCGGGGTACGCGGGCACCGCGTGGACGACGAAGACCGGGTCGGTGGCGGCCAGGCCGTGGGAGCCGTCCGGCTGGACCGTGAACCTGGAGGCCAGGATCTGCGTGCCCTCGGCGCGGTAGCCGTGCTCGCGCAGCCGGTCGAGGACGGCGGGCACGCGTTCCAGGGTCCTGACGGCGCACACGAGCGAGCGGGGGCGGCGCGCTGCGCAGGCGACGATCACGTCGATGCCGCCTCCTCCGACGAAGACGGCGTCGGGGTCGGGCAGGGGCTCCAGCGCGGGAGGCGCCTGACCGCGCGTGAGCGCGACCTTGACGCCGTGGGCCAGCACGGTGGAGCGCAGCCGGGCGCAGGACTCCTCGTCGCGCTCGACGGCCATGACGGCCGCGCCGAGCCGGGCGCACTCGACCGCGATCTCGCCGGAGCCGGCGCCGACGTCCCACACCAGGTCGCCGAGCCGGGGGCCGAGCTTGGCGAGGATGTACGCCTTGACCTCCGGCGGGAGCGGGCCGCCGAGCGGCAGCGCCCACTCGGCCGGGCCGGGCTGCGCGCCCGCCACCCAGCCGGGCGGTCCGGCCCGGTGCAGCGGGTCGATGACCAGCACCACCTCCGGGTCCTTCCACGGGCGGGTGGTGGCCTCCCCCATGCGGCTGTGGGTGACGCGCTGGTCGGGGCCGCCGAGGTCCTCGCAGACCAGCAGGGCGCGCGGCGTGGTGGGGGCCAGCTCGCGGGCGATCTCGCCGGGGCCGACGCCGGGGGTGACGAGGACGGCCACCTTCGGGTGGGCGCGGCAGGCGTTGACGACCCGGTCGAGCTGGCGCGGGCCGGCGGGGGCGACGACGAGGGCGTCCTCCCAGTTGAGCCCGGCGCAGGCGAAGGCGCGGGTGACGAGCGAGGTCGCGGGCAGCACCTCGGGCTCCAGGCCGTGGCGGCGCAGGGCGCGGACGACGCCGAAGAAGCCGGGGTCGCCCTCGGTGACGACGACGGCCGGGCCCCCGCCCTCGCCGATGTGCCGGTCGAGGGTCTCCAGCAGCGCGTCGTCGGGGACGGCCGGAGCGGCCGGCCCGAACCGGCCGGCCAGGGACGGAGGGCTCACGACCAGCTCCGCGGCGTGGAGGCGGTCGGCGGCCTTGGCCGACAGCTCCGATCCGTCCCACCCGACCACCGTGATCATGCCGCCTCACCGTCCTCACCACCAAGAGTGACGGCTTCCCGGTCGTTCCACCAGGGTTCCCGGTGGTTTCACCAGGGTTCCCGGCGCTTTCACCAGGGTTCCCGGCGCTTTCACCAGAGGCCGCCGGGGGCGAAGGCTAGGGCAGGTCGGACGGGAGCAGGCTGTAGACGACGAGGTCCTCGCCGCGCAGCGCCCCGCGGGCGACGCCCTCGCGGACGAAGCCGGCCTTCTCTGCCACGCGCTGCGAGGCGGGGTTGGAGACGGCCGCCCGCAGCACGAGCCGCTGGAAGCGCCGCACCTCGAACAGCCATCGGGCGATGCCGAGCACCGCCTCCCCCGCGTACCCGTTGCCGCGCGCCCACGGCGCGGTCATGTAGCCGACCTCGGCCGAGCCGTTGCGCCAGTCGAGGTCCCGCAGGTCCACGTTCAGGGCGAAGCGGCCGCCGTCCAGCTCGACGGCGGCCCAGGCCATGCCCTCCCCCTTGATCCGCCTCCGCTCCCGGAGGGCGACGAAGGCCCGGGCGTCGGCCTCGGAGTAGCCTCGGGGCACGCCGGTCATGGCCTGGGTGAAGGCGTCGGCGCCGGTGGCGGTCAGCCCGGGCACGTCCTCCTCCGACAAGGGGCGCAGCAGCAGGCGTTCGGTGCGCAGCTCGGCGGCGGGCAGGATCTCGGCGGGGGCGCGGCCGTCCTGGCGGAGCAGGCCGAAGACGACGAGGTCGTGCGGGCCGTCGTCCTCCAGGCTGGCCTCGCGCAGCACGCCCTCCCAGGTGAAGCCGGCCTTCTGGGCGACGCGCAGCGAGGCGAGGTTGTCGAGGTTGGCCGTGAGGTCCACGCGGCGCAGGTCGGTGGTCGCGAACACCCACTCGGTCAGCCCGCGTACGGCCTCGGTGGCGAAGCCGCGGTTGCGGTGCAGCGGGTGGACGCCGTAGCCGATCTCGGTCGTGCCCGCGCCCCAGGACGTCTTGAACAGGCCGATGGCGCCCACGATGCGCCCCTCGGCGTCGGTCATCGCGAGGTGGACGCCCTGGCCGGAGTCGCGCAGCTCGTGCACGCCGCTCTCCAGCCAGCGGGGGACGCCGGCCACGTGCGTCGGCGCTCCGGGCGGCAGGAAACGGGCGCCGGACTCCACGATCGACCTGACGCGCGGGGCGTCGGCCGGGCCGAAGGGGCGCAGCGTGAGCCGGGGTGTGACGACCTTCACGTCGGCATCGAACACGACCGGCAGCGTACACATCCGCGATGTCGTTCGCGATGTTTGCCCATGAAAGCGGGGGTAGGGGCGCCAGGGAGAGGAGGCAGAGACATGGATCGAGGAAGCGCCAAGCACACCCGTCGCGTCGACGAGCAGCAGAAGCACGAGACCGAGGGGATGGTACGCGGCGGCGGCCCGACCCACGCGGAGGAGTGGAAGGAGACCGAACCCACGCCGGCCCCCGGTGAGCAGGACCACACCCGTTACCCGCCCGGACACGAGCCCGGCACCCCCGAGGGCATCACCCAGGAGGGCGTGGAGGCCCGCAGCGACCTGGCCCGATGGCTCAGCGACACCCACTTCCCCTCCGCCAAGGGCGAGCTGGTGCGGCACGCCGAGGAGGCGAACGCGCCCGACCACATCGTCGAGATGGTGCGCTCGCTGCCGGACCGCGAGTTCGAGAACGTCGCCCAGGTGGCCGACGCGCTGGGACTCGGCAAGGAGAGGCGGAGGTGGTGAGCCGTGCGGCTCGACTTCATCCGGCCGCTGTACGAGCGCCGCGGGCCGTACGCGTCGGTCTACACCGGCGCGCTGACCGAGCGGGACCGTGAGTCGCGCTGGCACGCCGTGCGCGACCGGCTGGAGACCGTGGCGGACTCCCACACGGTCAAGGCCCTGGAGAGCCACGCGCTGCGGCCCGGGGCGGGCGAGGCGGTGTTCGCCACGCACGGCGACGTCGTCCTCGCCGAGCCGCTGGCCGAGCCGCCGCCGAGCGAGCTGGCGGTCTGGTCGCCGCTGCCGCACGTGACGCCGCTGCTCCTGGCGAGGGGCGAGAACGTGCCGCACCTGCGGGTCATCGTGGACCACGCGGGTGCCGAGGTCACGGTGTTCGGCGGCGGCTCGCCGCGCACGGCCGTCGTGCAGGCGCAGGACTGGCCGTTGCAGAAGACCGCGCAGGGTGGCTGGTCGCAGCGGCGCTACGAGAGCGCGGTCGAGGACACCTGGGAGAAGAACGCCGCGGCCGTGGCGAAGGAGGTGGACGAGCAGGTGCGCCGCATCGGCGCGGAGCTCGTCCTCGTGGCCGGCGAGCCCAGGTCGCGGGCCATGCTCACCGACCATCTCGGCACGAAGACGTCGGACCGGGTGGTCATGGTCGAGCACGGCAGCCGTTCCGATCACGGGACGTTCGAACGCGACGTCGAGGAGGCGCTCGACGCGTGGCTGGAGGAGAGGCGCGCCGAGCTGCTCGACCGGCACCGCGAGTCGTCCGGGCCGTCCGGGCCGGCCCAGGTGTTCCATGCCCTGCGCGAGGGGCGCGTGCACGCCGTGCTGTCGCCCGGCGAGCTGCCCCAGGAGGTGTGGATCGGCGAGGGAGGCACGCAGGTCTCCACCGACGCGGGCGAGCTGCGCCTGTGGGGCGTCGAGGAGCCGGTGCGCGAGCGCGCCGACTCGGCGCTGGCCAGGGCCGCGGCGATGACGGACGCGGAGCTGTGGTTCACCGACAAGGTGGCGGAGGTCGCCGCCGTCATCCGGTACTAGTCACACGGCGGCTCACCCAGCGGCTCACCCAGCGGCTCACACGGGACTCAAACGGGGCTCAAACGGGGCTCACGCGGTGGCGATCAGCACCTCCAGCGTCCTGGGGCCGTGGACGCCCTCCACGCGGTTGAGCTCGATGTCGCTCGTCGCGGAGGGCCCGCTGATCCAGGTGAGCGGGCGGGCCGGGTCGAGCCGGGAGACCGCCTCGGGCACCCCGGCCACGATCTGGTCCGCCCGCACCACGCACAGGTGGTAGTCGGGCACCAACGTCTGCGCCCTGCTGCCCTGGCCCGGCCCGGTGTCGAGGACGATCGTGCCGGTCTCGGCGATCGCGACGGCGCACCCGGTGACGACGCCGTCCGCGGTGTACGGGTCGGCCGGGCCGGCGCCCGACGTGTCCGGGGGCGTCCACCCGGCGGGCAGGCCCTCGGGGACGACCATGCGCCGCCCCGCGACGATCTCGGCGATCCGGGCCGGGACCTCGGCCTCGGGGACGACGTGGACGATCGCCCGGTAGTCGCCGACCCGCTCGGCGAACAGCCCCACCAGGTCGCCGACCTCGGCCGTCGCGCGGTAGCGCCGGGGGATGTCCACCTCCGGGGCGCCGTCCACGGCCCGCCTGATCCGGGCGAGGATGTCCTCGCGCGCGCTCCTGCTCACCCTTCTCGCTCCCACCAGTCTCTGAAGGATTCCTCCGGGATGTCGGGCAGGTCCCGGGTGTCGGTCCAGGCCGACAGGGGGCCCGGCAGCCGCCGGGGCACCAGCCCGCGCAGCCGCGAGGCCGCCCGCTGCGCCGCCGCCAGCCGGGCCTGGTCGTTGAGCACCCAGCCGGCCACGCGCATGCCGGCCCGCTCGGCCGCGCCGTGGGGGGCCTTGGCGCGCAGGTCCACGAGCACCTCGGGGATGTCGATGGCGACCGGGCACACGTCGTAGCAGGCGCCGCACAGGCTGGAGGCGTACGGCAGCGACGCGTCGAGCTCCGAGCCCATGCCGCGAAGCTGCGGGGTGAGGATGGCGCCGATGGGCCCGGGGTAGACCGAGCCGTACGCGTGGCCGCCCGCCCGCTCGTAGACCGGGCACACGTTGAGGCAGGCCGAGCAGCGGATGCAGCGCAGGGCCTGGCGGCCGACCTCGTCGGCCAGCACGTCCGTGCGGCCGTTGTCGAGGAGCACGAGGTGGAAGTCCTGTCCCTCGGCGGAGCCGGTCCACGTGCTCGTGTACGGGTTCATGCGCTCGCCGGTGGAGCTGCGCGGCAGGAGCTGGAGGAACACCTCCAGGTCGCGCCAGGTGGGCAGCACCTTCTCGATGCCGACCACGCTGATCAGCGTCTCGGGCAGGGTGAGGCACATGCGGCCGTTGCCCTCGGACTCCAGCACGACGAGGGTGCCGGTCTCGGCGATCATGAAGTTGGCGCCCGAGACGGCGACCTTGCTGCGCAGGAACCGCTCGCGCAGGTGCACGCGGGCGGCCTCGGCCAGGGCGGCGGGCTCGTCGGTCAGGCCGGGCGGCGCGTCGGCCATCCGGTCGAGGAAGATCTCGCGGATCTCGGCCCGGTTGCGGTGGATGGCGGGCACCAGGATGTGGCTGGGGAAGTCGTCGCCGAGCTGGACGATGAGCTCGGCCAGGTCGGTCTCGTACGCGGTGATCCCCTCGGCGGCCAGCGCCTCGTTGAGCCCGATCTCCTGGGTGGCCATGGACTTGACCTTGACCACCTCGCGCTCGCCTGTGGCCTTGACCAGGCCGGCGACGATGCGGTTGGCCTCGGCGGCGTCCCTGGCCCAGTGGACGTGGCCGCCGGCCGCGGTGACGGCCGCCTCCAGTTGGAGGAGGTAGCGGTCGAGGTGGCGCAGGGTCTCGTCCTTGATCGCCTTGCCGGCCGCGCGCAGCTCCTGCCAGTCGGGCAGCTCGCCGACGACGCTCGCGCGCTTGCCGCGGATGGTGTGCGTGGCTTTGCGGAGGTTGTAGCGGAGCTGCGAGTTCTGCACGGCCCGCGCGGAGTTCTTCGGGAAATTTCCGGGCATGCCGAGGAAGGTGGCGCTCATGATGCTTTGACCTCTTCGGTGGAGGCGAGGATCTCGGCCAGGTGCATGACCCGGACGCCGGTCCGCTGGCGGCCCAGCATGCCGCCGATGTGCATGAGGCAGGAGTTGTCGGCCGCGCAGAGCACCTCGGCGCCCGTGTCGAGGACGCCGCGCACCTTGTCGGCCCCCATCGCCGAGGAGACGGCCGGGTTCTTGACCGCGAACGTCCCGCCGAACCCGCAGCACTCCTCCGCCCCGGGCAACGGGACCAGGTCGAGGCCGCGGACGTTGCGCAGCAGCCGGGCCGGCCGGTCGCCGAGGCGCAGGCCGCGCAGCGAGTGACACGTCGGGTGGTAGGTCACCCGGTGCGGGAAGTACGCGCCGACGTCCTCGACCTTCAGCACGTCGAGCAGGAACTCGGTCAGCTCGTACACCTTGGGCGCGACCGCGGCGACGGCCGCCGCGCCCCGGCTGCCCGGCTTGACGAGCTTGGGGTACTGCTCGCGCACCATCGCGGCGCAGGAGCCGGACGGCGCGACGACGGCGTCGTACCCGGCGAACACCTCGGTGAAGTGGCGGGCGAGGCGCACGCCCTCCTCGCGGTAGCCCGTGTTGACGTGCATCTGGCCGCAGCACGTCTGGGCGGCGGGGAAGTCGACCTCGCAGCCCAGCCTGCGCAGGAGCGACACGACGGCCTTGCCGGTGCCGGGGAAGAGCGTGTCGTTCACGCACGTGATGAACAGGGCGACTCGCACCGCTCTCCTTCCGAGAATTCGAGGTATGGTCAGACCACAGTATGGTCAGACCATAGCATCAGGGGGGACCGTTGACCGGCACCGGCTGGCAGCCCGTCAGGAAGACCCGCACGTTCGAGGACGTCCTCGCGCAGGTCGAGCGCCGCATCGCCGAGGACGGGCTGATGGCGGGCGACCGGCTGCCGGCCGAGCGGCAGCTCGCCGAGCAGCTCGGCGTGAGCCGGTCGTCGGTGCGCGAGGCGATGCGCGTGCTGGAGACGCTCGGCGTGGTCTCCTCGCAGGTGGGCCGCGGCCCGGACGCGGGCGCCGTGCTCGTCTCCAAGCCCGACGCGGCGCTGACCGACCTGCTGCGGCTGCATCTCGGCCTGGCCTCGCTGGAGCCCCGCGAGGTGATCGACACGCGGCTGATGATCGAGCGCTGGGCGGCGGCGCGGGCGGCCCTGACCCGGCCGGACGTCTCGGTGCTGGCCGAGGCGATCGCCGGGATGGACCGGGCGGCCTCGCCGGAGGAGTTCGTGGAGCACGACACGGCCTTCCACTGCGCGCTGGCCGAGGCGTCGGGCAACCGGCTGATCGCCGCGTTCATGCGCTCGCTGCGCGACTCGCTGCGCAGGTACGCGGTGGAGGCCGTCGTGCGGCTGGGCGACACCTCGGGGCTGCAGACGGACCACCGCCGCATCCTGCGGGCCGTGCTGGAGGGAGACCCCGACGAGGCCACCGAGGCGGTGACGGCCCACCTGGCGCGGGCCTACCCCGACCTCTGCGGCGAGTGACGGACCACCGCCACAGGGCTCACTCGCGCACGTCGGCCTGCCGGCAGGTCGCGCCCGAGCAGGAGACCATCGCCTGGAGCCGGTCCTGGAGACTTTGCAGCAGGGCCGGGTCGGCGTCCGCGGCCAGGTTGGTCAGCTCGTACGGGTCCTTGGTGAGGTCGTAGAGCTGGGTCTCCCCCGTCGCGTACTTGACGTAGGTGTAGCTCTCGGTGCGCAGCGCCTGGTAGTTGGGCACGGGCGTCTGGGCGGCGGAGGACTTGTCGGCGGGTCTGGAGAACTCGACCAGCGCGTTCTTGCGCCACGGCGTCGGGTGCTGCCCGCGCAGCAGCGGCAGCAGCGACCACCCCTCGGCGAAGGGCGGCAGCGTGGCCCCGCCCAGCTCGCCGAAGGTGGGCCCGAGATCCACGGTCTGCGCCATCTCGTGGATCACCGAACCCGCCGGCACGCCCGGCCCCCGCACCACGAGCGGCACCCGGATCGCCTCCTCGAACGGCGTGGTCTTGCCCTGCTTGAGGCGATGGGTGCCGAGATGGAAGCCGTTGTCGCTGGTGAAGACGATGTAGGTGTTCTCCAGCTTGCCCGCGGCGCGCAGCGACTCGACCAGCGAGCCGACGAGGTCGTCCACGCCCAGCATCGCCCGCATCCGCGCCTGGTACCGCTCGTCGATCCGGTCGATGACGTGCTCGGAGAACCTCGGGCGCTCGCGCAGCCAGGCGGGCTCGCGGCTGACGTCCGGCTGGTCGAACGAGGGTGTGCGCGGCGCCTGCGCGCCGATGAACGCGTCGGCGTGACGGACGGCCGGGTTGTCCGGATTGTGCGGCCCGACCGGCGCCAGGTAGAGGAAGAACGGCTGGTCGGAGGCGGCGACGAAGCTGCCGGCCTTGCGGGCGAGCACGTCGGACAGGTAGTCGTCCTCGGCCCAGCCGTAGTCGACCGTGGTGCCGTTCTCGTTGAGGCGGTAGCCGTACTCCTCGTAGAGGCGGCGGACGGGCACGTCCCACTCGTTCCAGCCGGGCGGCACGAACGTCTCCTCGGCGCTGTGGCCGGGATAGTGGTTGAGGTACTTGCCCATGAGCCCGGTGCGGTACCCGGCCTGCTGCATCCACAGGCCCAGGTCGGAACGTTCCAAACCACTGGTGTGGTACTTGTCGAAGCCGCCTTCGGGCGGCGTGTTGGTCCACACGCCGTGGCTGTGCACGTACTGCGAGCGCAGGATCGACGAGCGGGACGGGCAGCACCAGGAGTTGGTCACGAAGTACCGGTCGAAGGACGCGCCCTGGCGCACCAGCTCCCGGGTGATGTTGGGGAAGTAGGGCAGGGTGCCCGATTCGAGGTCGTCGGCGAGCACCATGACGATGTTCGGCTTGGCCGCCGGGCCCTGGGCGCAGGCCGCGCGGGGAACGGCCGCGGGAACGGCCCCGGCCGCGAGAACGACCAGGGCAGAGGCTATGTGGCGCAGACCCTTGAGCACAGCTCAGACCTCCCCGGAAGATCATGCGTTGACACGCGAGGCCGCCGTTGCCGTAATGGAACTAAATTCTGGAGGTGTCATGAGACTCGGCCTCAACCTCGGTTACTGGCAGCGCCACCCCAATGACGCGACCGACCTCGTGCTGGCCGCCGAACGGCTCGGCTACGACTCGGTGTGGACCGCCGAGGCCTACGGCAGCGACGCCTTCACGCCGCTCGCGTGGTACGGGGCCCGCACGTCCCGCATCAAGCTTGGCACGTCCGTGGCCCAGCTCTCGGCCCGCCCCCCGGTCACCACCGCGATGACCGCCATGACGCTCGACCACCTCACGGGCGGCCGGCTGCTGCTCGGCGTCGGCGCCTCGGGGCCACAGGTCGTCGAGGGCTGGTACGGCCAGCCGTTCGCCCGGCCGCTGGCGCGCACCCGCGAGTACGTGGAGATCATGCGCAAGGTGTGGCGGCGCGAGGAGCCGGTGACCTCGGACGGCCCGCACTACCCGCTGCCCCTGCCGGGCGGGCTCGGCAAGCCGCTCAGGCTCATCACGCATCCGCTGCGCCCGGACATCCCCGTCTACCTCGGTGCCGAGGGGCCGAAGAACGTCGCCCTGGCGACCGAGGTCGCGCAGGGGTGGCTGCCGCTGTTCACGTTCCCCTCCAAGATCGAGGAGATGTACGGCGACGCGCTCGCCGCCCGCGGCCCGGACTTCGACATCGCCGCCATGGTCATGGTGGTCATCTCCGACGACGTGCGGGCCGCGCTCGACGGGGTGAAGCTGATGCTCACGCTCTACATCGGCGGCATGGGCGCGCGGCACCGCAACTTCCACGCCGACATCATGGGCCGGATGGGCTACGCCGAGGCGGCCGAGCGGATCCAGGCGCTGTACCTCGCCGGGCGGAAGGACGAGGCGTTCCAGGCGATCCCGGACGAGCTGGCCGACGGCATCGCGCTCGTGGGGCCGCCGGAGCGCATCAAGGAGCGGCTCGAACTCTGGCGGGCCTCCCCCGTGACGTCGCTGCTCGTCATGGGGCCGCGCGACGAGGAGCAACTGGCCGTGATCCGCGACCTGGTGCTGGGCTGACCTAACCGGGCGCGGCCGGCCGCCGGACAAACCCCGCCGCCGGACAGCACCGGCCGCCGGAGAGCACCGGCGGCCGGAGGGCACCGGCGCGCAGGTCAGTCGGGCCGGGGCGCCGGGTCGGCGGTCACCGAGCGCAGCAGCGGCCTGCTGAGCGCCCCCGCGCCCACGACCCCCGCGAAGCCGGCGGCGACGCACACGACCAGCGTGACCAGCCCCGACAGGTTCGGGTCGGTGATCATGAAGGGGATCCCGCAGAAGGCGCCCACCAGGATCGCCCCGCCGCCCATGACCGCCAGCGGGATCAGCGTCTCGGCGCGGCGGGCCCGGTCCAGCACCTCCAGCGGCGTTCCGGCCAGGCGCAGCAGCGCGTACGTCTGCCGCCGGTCCAGCACGGACGAGGCGGCCGTGATGCCCGCGCTCGCGATCGCCACCAGGAACGACACCGACAGCACCACGACCGTTCCCACGGCGATGTCACCGAGGATCTCGCCCCCGAAGTACTCGTCGTCGGCCTGGGTCGTCGGCGTGCGGCCGGGCACGAGGCCCGTGAGCGCGGTCCGCGCCCGGTCGAGCGCCGCGGGCTCCGCCCGCAGGAGAGGCCCGTCCGGCGCCTCACGGCGTGCGCCGTCGCCGGTGATCCGGGTCGCGTCCTTCAGGGCGATCACGACGACGTCCTTCCGCGTCGTCACCGCGGCCGCCACCCCGGCGTGCCTCAGCCGGTCCCGCGCCTCCTGCGCCACGGTCGCGGCCCGCCCGGCGGGCGCGCTCACCCGCAGGTGGCCGGTGTCCTGCGTCCCGACCAGGGTCCCGGGGCTGAGCAGCCCGAGGAAGCCCGCGACGAAGCCGGTCAGGGCCACGCCGCTCACCGTGCGCCAGGCCGAGCGCGGGTCGTCCACCAGCCGCCGCCCGGCCAGCAGCCGGGCCGGGCGGCGGGCCGAGGCGGCGGTGATCCGGCCGATCAGGCCCACGACCCACGGGCCCACCAGGTTGATGGAGAGGAACGCCAGCCCGATCACCACCGCGATCAGGCCGGCGCTGTCGCCGCGGGAGACCACCGGGACGGCGGCGAGCACCGCGACCAGCGCGAGCAGCCGCACCCACCGCATGCCGGGAGGCGTCTCCCTCTTGGCCACGCCCAGCGGGCTGACCACGACCCGGCGCAGGCCAGCCACGGCCGACAGGCCGGTCAGCAGCGGCACCGCGACCACGGCCCCCGCCATCACCAGGGGATGCGGCCACAGGTCGGCGACGAACCACGGGCCGCCGTCGATCCGCACGCGGGACAGCAGCGGCACGGCCAGCGCGTACGCCACGGCCCCCGCCAGCGCGCCCGCGAACGCGACGATCACCGCCTCCGCCACGGTCATGGCCACCACCTGCCCGGGTGTGGCGCCGACCAGCCGCAGCGCGGCCAGCCGCTGGTCCCGCCGGGCCACCGTGAGCCGGGCCGCGGCCCCGCCGAACACCAGCAGCGGCACCACCATGAGCACGCTCGCGATGAGCGCGAGCACCTGGTAGCCCTCGGCGTCCTCCGTCGGCTCCCCCGCCAGCGTGGCGACCTTGACCGGCTGCGAGCCGACGATCCAGTCGGAGCTGCGCGTGGCCGTGAGCTCCGGCGCGTCCGGCGCGCGTCCGGCGAGCACGATCAGCTCGTCCGGGTGGACCAGCGCCTCGTCGCCGAGCACCCCGGCCCGCTTGGGGTAGCGGGCGGCCAGCTCGGCCGCGGGCAGCCGGTCCGCCAGGTCGGCGAGGGCGGGCGA
The DNA here is from genome assembly GCF_024172185.1 of Nonomuraea roseoviolacea subsp. carminata. Classification (GTDB taxonomy): domain Bacteria; phylum Actinomycetota; class Actinomycetes; order Streptosporangiales; family Streptosporangiaceae; genus Nonomuraea; species Nonomuraea roseoviolacea. The sequence continues at coordinate 5,935,112 of NZ_JAMZEC010000001.1, read as the reverse complement.
GAGCCACACCTCGCCGGGCGCGGGGAAGCGGGACAGGCCGGGCGGCGGCTCGGGGCTCCTGCCCGGCAGGGCCGCCAGGTCCACCACCGTGATCTCCCTGCCGCGCACGTAGTCGTGCCGGCTCGCCTCGACCGCGACGGCCGGGCGCGAGCCGGCCGCGACCGGGTTGCGCCAGGCGCCCCGGTCGGCGCGGGCCGCGAAGGCGAAGTCCACCGCGACCGCGAACAGCAGCAGCGCCGTGGACACGGCGACGGCGCCCAGGGTGAGCCAGGTGCCGAGCATGCCCCTGCGCCCGCCGCCCCTGAGCAGCCTCCAGGTCAGGCCCACGTTCATGCGCGCGCCCCCGCGGCGAGCAGCACGCCGTCCCGGACCTCGACCGTGCGGTCGCACCAGCCGGCCACGCCCGGGTCGTGGGTGACCACGATGAGCGAGGCGCCGTTGTGCTTGGTGGCCTCGACCAGCAGCCGCATCGTGTCGTGGCCGGTCGTCTGGTCGAGGGCGCCGGTCGGCTCGTCGGCGAAGACCACCGCCGGCTTAGTCACCAGGGCGCGGGCGATGGCCGCCCGCTGCGCCTGCCCGCCGGACAGCTCGCCGGGCCGCCGCGCCTCCATGCCGCCCAGGCCGAGCGGGGCGAACCACTCCCGGGCCCGCCGCACCGCCTCCGCGCGGGTCACGCCGCCCAGCATGAGCGGCAGCGCCACGTTCTCGTCGGCGGGCAGCTCCGGCAGGAGCTGGCCGAACTGGAAGACGAAGCCGAAACGGGTGCGGCGCAGGGCGCTGCGCCTGCGCTCGCCCATGTCGTCGATGCGGGTCCCCTCCAGGCGCACCTCGCCCGCGTCGGGCCTCATGATGCCGGCCAGGCAGTGGAGCAGCGTGGACTTCCCGGAGCCGCTCGGCCCCATGATGGCCACGGCCTCGCCGGGCCGCACCGCCATGTCCACGCCCGCCAGGGCGACCGTCTGCCCGAACCTCTTGGTCAGAGCTCGTCCAGCGAGCACGTCGTTCATGCCGGAGAGTCTTCCGGCGCGGCCCCCTCCGGCGGATCGGCCGTGCGTCCGGTTGTGCCTCGGCCGAACGGCCGATCCTAGAGTGTTCGCCGTGACTATTCGGGTTCTCATCGCAGACGACCAGCAACTGGTGCGTACCGGCTTCCAGATGATCCTGGACGCCCAGCCGGACATGGAGGTCGTGGCGGCCGTCGCCGACGGCGCCGAGGCCGTGTCCGAGGCCAGGCGGCTACGACCGGACGTGTGCCTGCTCGACATCCGGATGCCGAAGCTCGACGGGCTGGAGGTCACCCGCGCCCTGGCCGGGCCGGGGGTGGAGAACCCGATGCGGGTGGTCATCGTCACGACCTTCGACCTGGACGAGTACGTCTACGGCGCGCTGCGTGCCGGGGCCACCGGCTTCCTGCTCAAGGACAGCGGCCCGACGCTGCTGCTGGAGGCGGTCCGGGCGGCGGCCGGCGGGGAGGCGCTGGTGTCGCCGTCGGTGACCGTGCGGCTGCTGCGGCACCTGTCCCGGCCCGAGCGGGGCGCCCCCGCGCCCGACGAGCCGCTGACCGAACGGGAGCTCGACGTGGTGCGGCTGGTGGCCCGGGGCCGCACCAACCAGGAGGTGGCCGCCGAGCTGTTCGTCTCGCTGTCCACGGTCAAGACGCATCTCGGCAGCATCCAGGCCAAACTCGGTGTCCGGAATCGGGTGGAAATCGCAGCTTGGGCGTGGGAATCCGGCGTGGTGCGCTGATTAACCGCGAGCTCGGCGGGATAGAAGTGAAGCAGAACCTCAGCGCATGGCCCGGGGGGAGAACAACGTGCGCCACGCCCAGGCACCGCCCACGAGAGCCGCTTCCGCCGTGTACGCGTCGCTCGCCGCGCAGGTCCTCTGCCTGGCCGCGCTCGTGACCTTCGAACTGGTCCGCGGTCGCAGCCTCGCCGCCCAGCTCGCGGCGTTCGACGGGCGTCCCCGCGGCGCCGAGGCGGAGGCCGTCGTGGGCGCCGTCACGCTCTTCGCCGTCCTGATCCTGCTGCTCGGCGTGGCCACGATCGCCTGCGCCACCGCGTACACCACCTGGCTGATCCGTGCCCGGCACGTCGGCGACCGGCACGCCCCCGCCGGGCCGGTGGCCGCCGCCTGGCTCATCCCCGGCGTCAACCTCGTGGCGCCCGTCCTGCTGGTGAACGCCCTGTGGCGCGACTCCCTGCCGCCGGACGGCCGCCGGCGCCGCCGGCTCGTGCTGCTGGCGGCGTGGTGGGCGAGCTGGCTGACCACGCTGGCGCTGGTGACCGTACGGCTGCCGCTGGAGACGCCGGCCGACGGGCTGACCGGGGTCGGCGTGCCGGAGCTGGTGGCGCTGTCAGCGGCGGCGCTGCTGTGCGCGGCGACCGTCCGGGAGATCACGGCCGCGCAGTGCGCGGCGCGCGGGGTGGCCGTGCCCACGCTGCTGCGCCTGCGCCGGCCGGCGACGCCGCCGGAGTCGGCGCCGCTCGGCCAGGCGAGCTGACCCGGCGCAGTCGGCGCGACTGGGCCGGGCGACCCGGCCCCGCCCGTTGCGGCCGGGGTCCTCACGCGGCCGTCGGGCCGGAGCTGCCGGGGCTCGCGTGCCACAGCCGGCGCGGCGGCGACGTGACCGCCGGGCCGATGTCGGAGTACGGCGAGAGCCGGAAGCCGTTGGCGTACTCGATCGGCCGCCCGCCGACGCCGCCCCGCGGCACTCCCTCCCGGGACATCAGCGCCCGGACCGCCTCGATCCCCTCCGAACGCCACACCCGGTCCAGGTCGGCCAGGCTCCAGCAGTCCACCGCGCGCAGCGACACCGCCCGCGGCCCCGTGCGACGGACCACGCCCCTGGCCACCAGCAGCCACGCCCCGAACACCGTCGCCGCGCACCTGCCCTGCACCGACTCGAAGAACGTCAGGTCGACCGGTCCCGTCGAGTCGTCGAGCGTGGTGAAGATGACCCGCTGCCCCGAGCGCACCGCCGGCGTCTGCGTGGCCACCTTGACCCCGGCGACCAGCACCTCGGCGCCGTTGCGCTGGCGCAGCAGGTCCTTGGAGCGCACCACGCCGAGCGCGTCGAGCAGGTCGTCGTGGAAGCTGATCACGTGGCGTGAGACGTCGATGCCGAGGATCTCCAGCTCGGCCTCCACCATCTCGGCCTCGGTCATCTCGGGCAGCTCGCCCGGCGGCACGTGCTCGCCGAACCCCAGCGGGAGCTGCACGGCCGCCGCCTCCCCCTCGCGCCCGCCGCCCGACGGGGCGGGCCCGGCCGGGGCGTAGCGGCGGGAGCGGCCCGCGGTGGCGTGTCCCACGCCGGAGGCGGCGGAGGCGCGTTCGAGGGCGCCGACCTGGGCGACGAGGTCGCGGCGGGTCAGGCGGCCGGGCCGCCAGCGCTCGCCCGGGCCGCCCGGGCTCAGGCCGTGCAGCGCGTCCATCCCGCCCACCTGCACGATCCGCTCCATGACCGGCCGCGACGGCCGGGCGCGGTCCCAGAAGTCCGCCAGCGACGTGTACGGCCGGCCCGCGACCATGCGGTCCACCTCCGCCTCGCTCACCCCCTTGACCGCCGAGAACGGCACCCGCAGCGCGTACCCCTTGCCCAGCTCCTCGGCCTTGAAGGGGACGCGCCGGGGCCTCTCCTCCTCCCCCGGGACGCCGGCCTCTCCCGGAGCGCCGGCCTCTCCCGGAGCGCCGGCCTCTCCCGGAGCGCCGGCCTCTCCCGGAGCGCCGGCCTCTCCTGGGACGCCGGCCTCTCCCAGGGCGTCGGCCCGGACCTGGAGCCGCAGCGGCGGGCGCGGCCCGAGGCGCTCCACCTGCCAGTCGCGGCCCGACCTGTTCACGTCGAGCGGCAGGATGGCGACCCCGCACTGCCGGGCCTCGTCGATGATGACCCGCTGCGGGTACATGCCGGGCTCGTGCGTGAGCACCCCCGCGAAGAACGCCGCCGCGTGGTGCCGCTTGAGCCAGGCCGACTGGTACGTGGGCAGCGCGAACGCCGCCGCGTGCGCCTTGCAGAACCCGAACCCGCCGAACGCGTCGAGCACCTTCCAGGCCCGTTCCACGGTCGCGTCGTCGAACCCGTTCGCCCTGGCCAGCGGCCCGAACGTCTTGCGGACCAGCTCCCGCCCCTCGGGCGTGCCCAGCGAGCGCCGCAGCATCTCGGCGAACGACAGGTCGCGGCCGGTCATCGCCGCGATGACCTTGAGCACCTGCTCGTGGAAGACCACGACGCCGTGCGTCTCCTTCAGCGGCTCGCGCAGCCGCTCGTGCGGGTAGTACGCCGACCGCCACCCGTGCCTGGCCTCCAGGTACGGGGTGACCATGTCGGAGTTCACCGGCCCCGGCCGGAACAGCGAGATGTCCACGATCAGGTCGTGCATCGCGCGCGGCTCCAGCTTGGCGACCAGCTCGCGCTGGCCGGGCGACTCGATCTGGAAGCAGCCCAGGGTGCGGGCGGCGCAGATCATGTCGTAGGTGTCCTGGTCGTCGTGCGGCACGTACCGCACCTGCGCGCCCTCGTGGGCCTCCTCGGGGGCGCGCTGCTCGTCCAGCCGGACCCTGACGCCGTCGACGCGCTCGATCTCGCCCAGCGCGTACGCCATCGCCGACTGCATGCGCACGCCCAGCACGTCCAGCTTGAGCAGCCCCGCCTCCTCCACGTCCTCCTTGTCGAACTGCGACATCGGGAAGCCCAGCAGGCTGCGCTCCACCGGCGTGCGGTCGCGCAGCCCGGCGTTGCCGATGAGCACCCCGCACGGGTGGAGCGCGATGTGCCGGGGCAGCCCGTCGAGCTTCTCGGCCAGCTTGAACACCCGGTCCAGCCCCGCCTCCCCCAGCCTGCTGTCACGCAGCTCGGGCAGGTCGCTCAGCGACGCGGTGATCTGCTTGGCCCGGATGTGCGGGAACGCCTTGGCGATCGCGTCGATCTCGTACGGGGGCAGGCCCATCGCGCCCGCCACGTCGCGGATCGCGCTGCGGGCCCGGTAGGTCTCCATCATGGACACGCAGGCCACGCGCGCCTCGCCGTACCGGTCGAAGATGGCCTGGTAGCAGTCGAGCCGGCGCGCGGACTCCACGTCGACGTCGATGTCGGGCAGCCCGACGCGGCCCTCCGACAGGAAGCGCTCCATGAGCAGGCCGTGGTCGAGGGGGTTCACCTCGCCGATGCCGATGAGGTAGTTGACCAGGCTGCCCGCGCCGGAGCCGCGGATGGCGCACCGGACGCCCATGCGCCGGATCATGCCCGTGATGTCGGACACGGCGATGAAGTAGCCGGACAGGCGCTTGCGCTCGATGATGTCCATCTCGTCCCGCAGCCGCTCCCGGGCCTCGCGCGAGCGGGCCAGGCCGCGCCCGGCCAGCCCGTCCTCCACCCGGCGGCGCAGCAGCGGCACCGGGTCGGCGCCGATCTCGGGCAGGTGCAGGGCGGGCGGGTCGGCGCGCAGCGCGAGCAGCTCGCCCGGGTCCATCACGCACTGCTCCGCGACCCTGCGGGTGGCGCGCAGCAGGTCGGCTGCCCGGCGCGAGTCGGAGCCGCAGATCCGGGCGGCCACCCGGGCCATGTCCTTGGAGCCCTTGAGGTAGGCGTGGGAGGTGGTGCGTTCCAGATGGCGCGGGTGCAGGGGGACGAGCTGGCGGGCCGCGTCGAGCACGTCGCCCACCTGGTGGTCGTCCGGGTCGAGGTACCTGACGGCGTTGGTGAGCACGGCGGGCACGCCGGCGGACTCGGCCAGGGCCAGCATGTGGACGGCCGTGACGGCGTCGCGGAAGCCGTACTGGTCGACCAGCTCGACCACCACCCCGGGCACCATGGAGCGCCACAGGGCGAGCAGCGCCCGGGCCCGGTCGTCGCGGCGCGCGGCCATCGCCCGGCCCACGTCGGACCTCGGGCCGAGCAGCACCACGAGCCCGTCGTCGGGGGTGTCGCCGGGGCCGGCCCACGCGGCCACCATCTCGCGGGTCACGCGGGGCTCGCCGCGCTCGCCCGCGTAGTGGGCGTCGGTGACCAGCCGCGCCAGGCGCGACCAGCCGCCCGAACGGGCCAGCACGGTGATCCGGTCCTCGGCGTCGGCCCCAGTGCGGGGGCGGGTGCGGGGGCGGTGCCGTCCGCGGCTCGCTCCCGGATGCCCGAGGCCGCCGAACGCGCCGTCGAGGGCGCTGTCCAGGGCGCCGTCGAGGGTGCCGCCGTACCCGAGGCCGTCGAGGGTGCCGTCGGGCTCGGCGAGGGCCAGGCTGACGCCGAAGACGGGCCCGATCCCCGCGTCCGCGCACGCCTGCGCGTGCTTGACCGCCCCGTACAGACCGTCGCGGTCGGTCAGCGCGAGGATGTCCATGCCGTCGTCGGCCGCCCGCCGCGCCAGCTCGCGCGGGAACGCGGTGCCGTACCGCATCGAGTAGGCGGAGGCCACGTTGAGGTGCGGGAACGGCGCGGCCATCAGTCCCACGCCCTCATGAGCAGCCATCCGCCGCTGGCGGTGTCGAACCTCAGCTCGTACGAGCCGGGCTCGCGCCCCGGGCTGGCCTCGACCCGCCAGAACTGACGCTCACCGGGATCGCCCTCCCGGACCTTCCACCACTCCCGCGCCACCACCCAGTGGTCGAGGACGCGGCGCACGAGGTAGAGCCGGTCGCGCCAGACGAACTGGCTGGGCTCGCCGTCGCGAGTCCACACCTCGATCGGATCGCCATAGAGTCTGCTCAAGACGCCTCTCCCCGCGGCTTCGTCGACTGTGTCCAGCCACCCGGGGGAAGGCGGGTGTTCTTACATATCGAACATATGTTCTTCGCGGCGTGGAGCGCAAGTCACTCACGCCCGCTCGGCCGGTGCGGTGAGCCGGCCGGGGAGCCCGTGTCGGCGGGGAGCCCGTGTCGGCCCGCCCGGACGAGGCCGATATCGGTAAGCTAACCCGCCGTGAGCGGTGAAACCTCCCACATCGGGCGCTACAGGTTGCTGAGCGTGCTGGGCAGGGGCGGGATGGGCACGGTGCACCTCGCCGAGGACACCGCGGGGCAGCGCGTCGCCATCAAGGTGATCAACCCGGAGTTCAGCCAGCACGACCAGTTCCGCATGCGTTTCCGCCGGGAGGCGGACGCCGCCAGGCGGGTGCGCAGGTTCTGCACCGCCGCGGTGCTGGAGGCCGACCTCGACGGCCAGCTCCTCTACGTCGTCACCGAGTACGTGCCCGGACCCAACCTGGAGCAGGCCGTCGAGCAGTCGGGGCCGCTGCGCGGGTCCAGCCTCGACGCGCTGGCCGTGAGCGTGGCCACCGCGCTCACCGCCATCCACGGGGCCGGGGTGGTCCACCGCGACCTCAAGCCGTCCAACGTGCTGCTGTCGCCCGTCGGCCCCCGGGTGATCGACTTCGGCATCGCGCGGGCGCTCGACACGCTCGGCGGGGTCACGGGCACCGGCGAGATCGTCGGCACGCCGCGCTACATGGCGCCCGAGGTGCTGCGGGGCGATCCGGTGTCCGCCGCGTGCGACGTGTTCTCGTGGGGCTGCCTCGTGGCGTACGCGGCCAGCGGCAGGGCCCCGTTCGGCGGCGAGACGCTGCCGGCGATCGTCTACCAGGTGCTCAACACCGAGCCCGACCTGAGCCAGGTGGATCCCGGGCTGCGCGAACTGGTCGCCGCGGCCCTGCGCAAGGACCCGGCGGCCCGGCCGACGGCGCAGCAGCTCCTCGACCACCTGGTGGGCCGCTCGGCGGCGCCGGAGCAGACGGCGCGGACGGTGCAGCTGAGCTGGCAACAGCCGGGGACGACGCCGTTCACCCATCCGGGGGTGCCCGGCGGACCTGGGACGTCTTTCGGCGGCGGGGCGTCCTTCGGCGGGGCCTCTTTCGATGGCGGGACCTCGGGTGGGCGCTGGACGTCGCGGGGCCGGCTGGTGGCCGGGATCGCGGCCGTCACGGTCGCCCTCGCCGGGGCGGGGATCGCCGGATGGGCGCTGCTCTCGCCCGGCAGCCCGCCCGAGGGCCCGGTGCTGCTCCAGGAGGACTTCACCCAGACCTCCGGCGGCTGGGGCGGCACCTACGACTCCGACGAGACCGCGTCCTACGGTTACCGGAGCGACGGCACGTTCGGGGTCGACGTGGAGGACACCTACGAGGAGCGCCGCATCAAGGCGCCCACGTCGTACCTCATCGCCTCGCCCACGGGCGCGCCCCTGCCGTCGAGCACGCCGACGCCGATGATGCCCGCGAGCGTGGTCGTCGGCGTCACCGCGCAGGTGCGGCAGGTCGTGGGCGGCGGCGAGTACGGGGTGTACTGCCGCTCGGCCGACGACTCGACGTCGTACGAGTTCGGCCTGGACACCAAGGGGCAGGCCCGCATCCGGCGCGTCCTGGACGGCTCGGGCGGCACGCTGGCGCAGCCCGTCAAGGTCGGCGGCGAACCGGGCCGGGTCCGCATCGAGGCGTCGTGCGAGCAGCGCGGCGACGACGTCCGGCTCACGATGTGGGTGAACGGCGAGCAGGTCCAGCAGGTGGACGATCCGAGCGGGCTCGGCAACGGGTACGTGGGGCTGTTCGCCCGCACCCCCAAGGGGGACGACTCTGTGCTGAGGATGTCGTTCGACGACTTCGAACTGCGCGGCCAGAAGCAGACCTGAGCCCGCCTCCGGCCGCACGAGGACCGCCTGCACGGGACCCCGGCGCGGGCGGGCCGCAGCAGGACTGGGTCGGCTGTCGGCTACAGGACTCCGGCGCGGGCGGCGGCGAGGGCGGCGTCGGCGGCCCGGTCGGCGTCCTCCCGGCTCACCGGCTCGTGCGCGACGAACAACCGGTAGTAGACGGGCGCGACCGCGACCCGGACCACCTCGCGGGCGTCGACCGTGACGGGCAGCTCCCCCCGCTCCACGCCCCGCCGTACGACCTGGGCCGACTGGTCGTGGCGGGCCTCGAAGAACGCGTGCAGCGCCCGCGCGGCCTCGGGGCTCTGCATGGCCGCCGCCACGAACGCCGACGAGACGGGCCCCAGCTCCGGGTCCTCGAACCCGCTGCGCACCAGCTCCACGACCCCGCGCAGGTCGCCCTCGACCGTGCCCGTGTCGGGGACCGGCCACGGCTCGTGGGCGGCCAGCTCCAGCGCGTCGGCGATGAGCCCTTCGACGCTGCCCCATCGCCGGTAGACGGTCGTCTTGTGGACACCGGACCGCTCCGCCACGTTCTCCACGGTCAGGCCGCGGAACCCGTGCTCGGCCAGCTCCGCCAGCGTGGCGTTCCGCACCGCGTCACGGACCCGCGCGCTGCGTCCGCCGGGTCGCTTCGTCACTTCCAAAGACAACTCCAGTTGCGTTAACTCTTCACCTCTGCCACACTAAAGCTACACCAGTTGCGATTGGAGCTCCATCCTGACCATCCTGCTTCGAGACATCACCAAGTCCTACGGCCACCGCAGGGTTCTGTCCGGCGTGTCCATGTCCGTCCGGCCGGGCGAGCGCCTGGGCATCGTGGGCGAGAACGGCTCGGGCAAGTCCACGCTGCTCCGACTCCTGGCCGGCGCCGAACGGCCCGACTCCGGCGAGGTCGTCGTGACGGGCGAGATCGGTCACCTCGGCCAGACGCTGGGGCTGCCGCCGCACTTCACCGTCCAGCAGGCGATCGACGCCGCGCTGGCCGGGCTCCGGGCGATGGAGCGCCGCCTGCGCGAGATCGAGGCCGCCCTCGCCGCCGACCCCGGCTCGGGCCTCGACGCGCTGCTGGAGGAGTACGGCGAGCTGCTCACGGCGTTCGAGGCGCGGGGCGGCTACGAGGCCGACGCCCGGGTCGACAGGTCCCTGCACGCCCTCGGCCTCCCCCACCTCGCCACCGGCCCCGCCCCTTCTCGCCCGTCGGCGACCGGCGAGCCCAGCATGCGAGGCGACGAGGCCGCGACCCGTCTTCAGGAGGCCGCGGACGAGACCTCAGGGCCCGGCACGGGCACGCCTTCGGGACACGACGGGCAGGAAGCGATGAGGCAGGGCGGGGAGGGACGCTCAGGAAACGACCGGGAGCAACCCGGAAGGCAAGGCAACGAGGCACCCACGAGACGGGGCCTGGAGGGAACGGACCGCCCGGCCCAGGAGAAACCCACCAGGCAGGACCGGGAGGGGACGGACGGCCTGGACCTGCCGGGGAACCTGGCGCCGGGCGGTCGTGACCGCACCCTGGGGAGCCTGTCGGGGGGCGAGCAGGCGCGACTCGGGCTGGCCTGCGTGCTGGCCGCCGCCCCCGCGACGCTGCTCCTGGACGAGCCCACCAACCATCTCGACGAGTCCGCGCTCGGCTGGCTGGAGGAGCGGCTGGCCGGCTACCCGGGCACGGTCGTGGTCGTGTCGCACGACCGGATCTTCCTCGACCGGGTGGTCACCGCCGTGATCGAGGTCGAGGGCGGCGGCGTCACCCGCTTCGGCGGGGGCTGCGCCGGCTTCCTGACCGCCAAGGCGGCGGCCAGGGCCCGCTGGGAGCAGGCGTACACCGCGTGGCGCGAGGAGGTCCGGCAGGTGCGCGAGCACGCCGCGACGACCGCCCACCGCGTGGCCGCCGGCCGCGCCATGCGCGACAACAACAAGATGGCCTACGACCGCAACGCCGGCCGCGTCCAGAGCTCGATCGCCACCCGTGTCCGCAACGCCCAGGAACGCCTGCGCCGCCTGGAGGCCGACCCGGTTCCCCGGCCCCCCGACCCGCTCCGCTTCCACGGCGCCTTCACCGCCCCCTCCCCCGAGGCCACGACCGTGACGAGCGCGGACGCCGCCTCCGAGAGCAGCCGGACCACCCCTCCCCCGGACCCCCACGACCTCCGTCCCCGGGAACCGCACGACCTCCGTCTCCCATCCGCCGCCCCGACACGCGCACGTGCGGTGGTGGCCGAGCTGCGTGACGTCCGCGTCGCCGACCGGCTGCGCGTGGAGTCGCTGGTCATCCGGTCCGGCGACCGGCTGCTCGTGCACGGGCACAACGGCGCGGGCAAGTCCACGCTGCTGCGGGCCGTCGCCGAGCGGGCCCATGGCCGGGTGGGTCACCTCACCCAGGAGACGTCCTTCGACCCGTCCCTGCCGGTGCTGGAGGCGTACGGCCACGGCCATCCCGACGGGCGGCGGGCCGCGCTGCTCGCCACCGGCCTGTTCCGGGCGGAGACGCTCGACCTCAGGGTGGGCGCCCTGTCCGTGGGCCAGCGGCGCAGGCTGGCGCTGGCCCGGCTGCTCGCCGAGGAGCACGACGTGCTGCTGCTCGACGAGCCGACCAACCACCTGTCCCCGGACCTCGCCGAGGAACTGGAACAGGCCCTCGACCACTTCACGGGCACCCTCGTGGTGGTCACGCACGACCGCGCCCTCCGGCGGCGATTCCGGGGCACGCGGCTCGAAGTCTCAGGAGGACGCGTATGTCACTGACCATGATCCCGCAGGGCGCCCCCTACGGCGTCGCGACCGGCCCCGGCGGGGCGCTGTGGTTCACGCTGGTCCATCAGGGGATGGTGGGCAGGCTCGTGCCCGGCGGCGAACCGGTCGTCCACCGGCTCGACCCGGCCGACGGCGGGCCTACCGTGATCACACCCGGTCCCGACGGGGCGATGTGGTTCACCGAATTCCAGGGTGGCCGGGTCGGGCGGGTCACGGAGACGGGCGAGGTGACGTCCTTCACGGTCGGCGCGCCCTACGGCATCGCGGCCGGGCCGGACGGGGCGATGTGGTTCACCCAGTTGCAGGACGACCGCATCGGGCGGATCGCCGGTGACGGCACGGTGACCGACTTCGAGATACCGGTGAAGGGCGGCATGCCCTCGACCATCACCGCCGGACCGGACGACGCCCTGTGGTTCACGCTCAACCAGGGCGACGCCGTCGGCCGGGTCTCGCTCGACGGGGAGATGACGATCCACCGGCTGCCCACGTCCGGAGCCGCGCCCGTGGGCATCACGGCGGGGCCCGACGGGGCGCTGTGGTTCGTGGAGATCGGCGCCGGGCAGATCGGGCGCATCACCGTGGCGGGTGAGGTGACGGAGTTCCCGCTGCCCGACCGCGCGTGCCGTCCGCACGCCATCGTCTCGGGACCGGACGGGGCGCTGTGGTTCACCGAGTGGGCCGCCGACCGCCTCGGCCGCATCACGCCGGAGGGCAAGGTGGACGAGTACGACCTCCCGCTTCCGCCGTCGTCCCCGCCGTCGTCCTCCGTGTCCTCGTCGGAGGGTGCGGGCGGGGAGGCGGGTCCCGGGGCGGACGCCGGTACGGTCCGCGCCGAGCCGCACGGCCTGACCGTCGGGCCCGACGGCGCCATCTGGGTGGCCCTCGAAGCGGGAGCCCTCGCCCGGGTCGAGATCCCCTGACGCCTCCGGGCGCATCGCGACGGACAGCCGACGCCGCCCGGCCCCTGACCAGCCTCTGTGCGACCTGATCGAGCGGGGCCTGACCGGGCAGGGTCTGATCAGGCAGGATCTGATCGGACGGGTGGCGTCGGCTTGGGCGGGGATGGCGGCGACGCCGTGGCCGGGACGGCGGTGCGGCGAGACGGCGTCCAGGGGCGGGTGGCCGGTCCCCGAGCCGGGCGGGCTGGTCGCGCTCTCGCTCTTGATCGTGAGAGATACGGAGAGCCCGCACGGCGTCAGCGGTGCAGGTGGACGGGGAGCTCGTTCCAGCCGTGGGCGATGAAGGACGGCACGTGCGCGAGCCGGTCCTCCTCCACCGCGAGGCTCAGCTCGGGGAAGCGGGCGAACAGCGCGGGCAGCGCCGCCAGCGCCTCCTGGCGGGCCAGCGGGGCGCCGATGCAGCGGTGCACGCCGATCCCGAACGCGAGGTGCTCCTCCCCCTGACGGGTGGCGTCGAAGCGGGTCGCGTCCGGGCCGTGCTGGTCCGGGTCGTGCCCGGCGGCGAGGTAGGTGGTGATGATCGCGTCGCCCGCCTCGATCCGCGCGCCGTCCACGTCGATGGCCTCGATGGCGAAGCGCAGCGGCAGGTTGGCGATGGACGGGGCCCAGCGCAGGGTCTCCTCGATCACCGCCTCCCAGCCGATCTCCCCCGCGAGCGTCCGCCGGAGCTGGTCGGGGTGGGTGAGCAGGGCGTGCACGGCGTTGCCGATCAGGTTGACCGTGGTCTCGTGCCCGGCGGCGATGAGCAGCAGCAGGGTGTCCCGCAGCTCGTCGTCGCTCAGCGACGCGCCTCCGCCGACGCCGGCGGCGCTGTTGTCGCGGACGTTGATCAGTTCCGTGGTGAGGTCGTCGCCGGGGTGCTCGCGCTTGTAGGCCACCAGGGCGGGCAGGACCGTGCCGATCTGGGCCGCCGTCGCCGCCGCCTGCTCAGGGGTGGCGGTGGTGTCCATGATGGCCTCCATCATGCGGGCCATCTCCTCCCGCATGTGCGCGGGGACGCCGAACAGCTCGCAGATCACCCGCATCGGCAGCGGATGGGCGTACGCGGCGCGCAGGTCCACGGCCTGGCCGGACGGCAGGGCGGCCATGGCGTCCAGCAGCTCGGCGACGATCCCCTCGACGATCGGCTGCATCGCCTTGGTGCGGCGGGCGGTGAAGCTGGGGGCGATGAGCCGGCGCAGCCGCCGGTGCTCCTCGCCGTAGGCGCTCAGCATGTTGGACACGCCGATCCAGGTGAGGATCCAGGTCCAGGCGGGTTCGGCGGCGGCCCGGGGCAGCAGCCGCCAGTGCCGCTTGTCCTTGCTGACCAGGGGGTTGAGGATCAGGTCCTTGAGCAGGTCGTGGCGGGTGACGGCCCAGGCGGGGATCCCTCCGGGAAGCTCTACGAGGACCAGGGGGCCGAGGTCACGTAACCTGCGGACCTCGCCGGGAAGGTCTCGGCCGAAGGGATCGAGGACGACGGGGGCTGCGCTGCCCAAGGGGATTCTCCAGGCTGGTCAGGACGGATGGGGGTGAAGCGCACCGGCAGGTGTGCCAGTGACCGGTGGAACGGGCCGGGCCGCCAGGACAGCTCCTCGCGGGGCACGGTCAGCTCCAGGTCGCACAGGTGAGAGGTCAGGCGCTCGATCGCGGTCATCGCGATGAGCATGGCCGGGTCACTGGCGGGGCAGCGGTGCGGGCCCGCGCCGAACCCGAGGTAGGCGCCGCCGTCGGAGCGCAGCTCGTCGGGCACGTTCGTCGGCTCGGTGTTGGCCCCGGCGTAGGAGACGAGGACCAGCTCGGCCGGGCGGATCCAGGTGCCGTGGAAGTGCACGGGCTGCCGCACGAAGTAGGGGCCGTAGTTGGCCATGGCCGGCTCGGCGCGCAGCGCCTCCAGCAGGGCGTCGTACGTGCTGAGGGCCCCGTTGGTGAGCGAGGAGTAGTAGCGGTCGTCGCTGACCATGCGGGAGACGGCGTTGGAGATGAGGCTGGCCGTGGGCTCGTAGCTGGCGGCCACGACGAGGACGAGCTGCCAGATGAGCTCCTCCTGGGTCAGCCCGGCGGGGTGGTCGATCAGCCAGGAGGTGAGGTCGTCGCCCCGCTCGGCGTACTTGGCCGCGACCAGCTCGCCGAGGTAGCGGCTGAAGGCGTCCAGCCCGCGCGCGCCGGCCTCGCCGTCGGCCTCCATCAGGTCCGACAGGGCGCTGATGAGGGCGTCGCTGTCGGAGTCGGGACGGCCGAAGAGCCGGTTGAAGATCTTCAGCGGGATGGGCCGGGCGAAGTCGCCGGCCAGGTCGGCCTCGCCGTTCGCGGCGAAGCGGGCGATGAGCGAGTCGGCCACCTCGATCACGAGCTGGCGCAGCTTGTGCGGCTGGACCATGCCGAAGCAGTCGATGATCGCCTTGCGGTAGCGGGCGTGCTCGGCCCCGTCGGAGAACAGCGCGTTGGACCGGTAGCCGAGCATGCCGACCGCGCCGGCCGCCTCGGGGGTCTCCGGCAGGGTGGCCATCCAGGCGCGGGAGTCCTTGCTCCACGTCCCGCCCGCGTCGGTGAGCACGTCCACGGCGGCCTGGTAGCCGAGCACGAGGTGCGCCCCGATGCCGGGCGCGATCTCGACGGGCGCGACCGGGCCGTAGCGCCGGCGCAGCTCCGCGTAGACCGCCTGCGGGTCGCGGGCGAACTCCGGCCCGTACAGGCGGCCGGCGTCGGGGATGTAGCGCGTCGTCATGACAGAACCAGTTCTCTGATGTGCTCCACCAGCGCGATCAGGGACGCGCGGGCGGACACGGGGTCGCGTGCGTCGCACACCAGCAACGGCGTGCGCGGGTCGAGGTCCAGCGCCTGGCGCAGGGCGTCGGACGGGTACTGGGGCGAGTCGGGGAAGTGGTTGACGGCCACCGCGTAGCGGATCCCGGCGTTCTCCACCAGGTCCAGGACGGCGAAGCTGTCGTCGATGCGGCGCGTGTCGGCCAGCACCAGCACCCCGAGGGCGCCGCGGACCAGTTCGTCCCACAGCACCTGGAACCGGGTCTGTCCGGGCGCCCCGAACAGGTAGAGCACCACCCCGGGCAGCGTGAGGCGGCCGAAGTCGATGGCGGTCGTGGTGGTGGTCTTCTCGTTCACGCCGGTGAGGTCGTCGACCAGCGTGCCGGCCTGCGTCAGCACCTCCTCGGTGTTGAGCGGCTCGATCTCCGACAGGGCGTTGACGATGGTCGTCTTGCCCACGCCGAACGGGCCGGCGATGACCAGCTTGACCGGTACGTGGTCGGCGCTGATGCGGCCGTCAGAGCGCGCGGAGGCCACTGATCACCAACTCCAAGATCTCCAGGTCGGGCAGGTCGGCGGGGGGCGGGTCGCGGGTCAGCAGGGTTCCGCCGGCCGCCAGCCCGGCGACCAGCAGCCGCACCACGCAGTACGGCAGGCCGAGGTGCGCCGCGCACTCGTACACCGACAGCGGCCCCTCCGCCAGCAGGGTGAGCAGGTGGGAGGCGGGCGGGTCGAGCCCGTCGGCGACCACGTCGGGGGCGACGTAGACGAGGGTGGTCCGCTCGACGCTGATGTGCTCGGGGACGCTCACCCTGGCGGCGGCCATGTAGTCCGGTACGACACGCCGCCGTTGCCGTCCGGAGCTCATGCGCGCGGACCCGGCGTCCTGGCCGCGCTGGCCTCGTCGAGGGCCTTGATCAGTTTCTGCACCTGGAGCTGCACCTCGTACGCCAGCGAGCCGATGTTGACCCCTCCGGTGGCGGACACGACGATGGCGGCCCGCTCGCCGGCCGGGGCGATGTAGGTGTAGCCGGCGCCCGTGGAGATGACGATGTCGACCACCTCGCCGTCGGCGGCGCCGCCGAGCCCGGCGCAGAGGGCGCGCGCGGCCCCGAGCACGGAGCTGGTCATCGCGGCGGAGCGCTCCCCCGCCTCGACGGACAGGCCGGCGGAGCCGCCGAGGATGAGCCCGTCACGGCTCAGCACCACGCCGCTCGCGACGCCGGGCAGCGCCAGCAGCGGCGCCAGCACCCAGGACACGTCGAGCGAGAGCGGGCGGCCCCTGGTCTGCGCGGTGGTGGCTGCGGAGTGGGCGTCCATGGGGTGGTCAGTTCCCTTCGGTGATGTCGTGCGGCTGGGACGGGATCGCCTCGCGGCGGCCCGCTTCGGCGCCGGTCTGGAAGTCTCCCCACCGCCTCTGCGCCTCCTCGGGGGTGGTGAGCGCCCGGTCCGCGGTCGTGCCGGGGTGTCCGGCGGCCGGGCGGGCGGCGCGGGCGGGCGTGGCGCGGGGCGACTGGCGGCGGCGCTGGGGCAGCCCGGGGAGCGGCTCCGCGCTCTCCGGCCGGGCCTGCTCCTCGGTGTCCTCGGCCGTGGCCGGCGTTGCGCTCGCGGCGTGGGCGGGGACCGGCCGGGGGTCCGGAGCGGCGGCCCGGGCCGGCGTCGCGGCCGGCTCGCGGCGCAGCGACGCGGCGGCGACCGCCCTGACCGGCTCGGGCGCCAGCACCGACGGCCGGCTGTGCTCCGGCATCTCCACCAGCAGCCCGTTGGGGATGCCCACCACCGCCTGCACCCCGCCGAACGCGCTCTTCTTGACCGTGACCTGCATGCCGTAGTGCGCGACCTGCCGGCCGATCGCCGCCCAGCCGGTGTGCGGCGGGTTGCCCAGGTCCACCAGCCGCACGGGGTGGGTGCCGTTCAGCAGGCGGGTGGCGCGGGCGAACTGCTCCTCGTTCAGCCCGACCCCGGCGTCGTCGATGACGATGGCCGCGCCGGTGTTGGTCTCGTGCACGGCGATGGACACCTTGAGCGTGCCGTGCGAGTGGTGGACCGCGTTGGCCAGCAGCTCGGAGGTGACGAACAGGATCGGCTCGGCGGCGCGGGCGGCCACGCCGACCCGGCGGCGCAGGTGGTTGGCCGGGCCCTCGACGCGCTGCTCGAAGTTCTCCACGCGGGAGATGGCGCCCACCACCAGGTCCACGAGGTAGGTGTCGTCACGCGACAGGCCGGGCGTGGCGCCGCAGGCGATGCCGGTCGCCTGGACGCGCCGGATGATCAGTTCGTTGAACATGTCGAGGCCCAGCACCTCGCGCAGCAGCGCCGTGTGCTCGTCGCCGCTGTAGCGGCGCTGCACGTCGGCGAGCAGGTCCTGGGCGCGCAGCGCCTGGGTCTGCACGCGGGACATCGCGCCGCGCACGACCGCCTGGGCCGCCTCGTCGACGCGCTCCCCCTCCTCGCGGATGGCGCGGGCGAGCGCGTCGAGGATGCCGCGGTGGAGCCGGTCCACGTCGGTGCCGGCCAGCGTCGCGTCGCGCAGCCCGGGCACGATGACGTGCGGGGAGCGCAGGTGCGACACCAGCGCGGGGATCCGCTTGTCGAGCAGGTACGCGGTCTCGGCGCACATCTGCTCGTAGTGGCCGCGGGCCTCGCGGACGGCCTCGGCGGCCTCCAGCGCCTGCCGCTCCGCCACCTCGCGGACCTGCCGTTCGGCCTCATGGACCTGCCGCTCGGCCTCGTGGACCTGCCGCTCGGCCTCCCTCAGCCGCTGGTCCCTCGCGTTGGTCTCGCGGGACAGGTGCTCCTGCGCCTGCCGGGCCTGGGCGAGCTGCGCGCGGGCCTCGACGAGGTCCCGCCGTACGCGGAGATGGACGAACAGGACGCCCGCGACGGCCAGCACGGCGACGCCGATCACCGTCGCGAGGATGAGGGGGTCTTGCGGCATGAGAATCCTGGGGTCGGGGGGAGGGGGACATCCGGCGGGACGGCGGCAGCACGGAGGAAGCCGTCCGTCCGTCCGCAGCGGCCGAATCAGGTGTCCCAGTATTCCGTTTTAGTCACATTAGTCAACTGTCCGTAAGGGCCCGTGGAGGATCGCCAGGTCGGCGCGGCCGGTGCCGCCCGGTGGAATCCGGCGCCGGACTCCGGGGTTGACTAGGAGCATGCGTGCCATAGTCATCTCCGCCAACGGCGGGCCAGAGGTCCTCGAGTACGTCGAACGTCCCGACCCCGAGCCGGGCGAGGGCGAGGTGGTGGTCGACGTCGCGGCGAGCGGGGTCAACTACATCGACGTCTACCACCGCTCCGGGGCGTACCCGCTGGAGCTGCCCACGACGATCGGCTCCGAGGGCGCGGGCGTCGTGTCCGCCGTCGGCCCGGGCGTGCGCGACGTCGCCGTCGGCGACACGGTGGCGTGGGCGAGCGTGCTCGGCAGCTACGCCGAGAAGGCCGTGGTGCCCGCCGGACGGGTGGTGCCGGTCCCCGAGGGCGTGAGCGCCGAGCTGGCCGCCGCCGTGATGCTCCAGGGCATGACGGCCCACTACCTCACCCACTCGACGTACGCGGTGCGCGAGGGCGACCAGGTGCTCGTCCACGCCGCGGCCGGCGGCATGGGGCAGCTCCTCACGCAGCTCGCCAAGCTCAAGGGCGCCAAGGTGCACGGCACCGTGTCCACGCCCGAGAAGGAGAAGCTGGCCCGCGAGGCGGGCGCCGACGAGGTGCTGCGTTACGACGACTTCGCCGAGGCCCTGAGCGGCCGGATGCACGTGGTCTACGACGGCGTGGGCGCCACGACGTTCGAGGGCGGGCTGAAGGCGCTGCGCCCGCGCGGCCTGATGGCCCTGTACGGCGCGGCCAGCGGCCCGGTCCCGCCCCTGGACCCGCAGGTCCTGGCGGGGAACGGCTCCCTGTTCCTGACCCGCCCGACCCTGGTCCACTACATCGCCGAGCGGGAGGAGCTGCTCCAGCGCGCCTCCGACCTGTTCGAGTGGATCCGCACGGGACGGCTGCGCGTCAACGTCTCCGCGCGCTACCCGCTGGCGGAGGCGAGCCGGGCCCACGAGGACCTGACGGCCCGCCGCACCACCGGCAAGCTGCTGCTGATCCCGTAACGGGTCAGGCCGCCGCGGCCGCCTCCACGGCCCCGCCGCCGCGGGGGCGGTAGGCCACGCGCCACAGGGCGACGAGGAGCAGCAGCGCCACCACGCCCCATCCCGGCAGGAGTCCCGAGATCACCGCCACGGCCAGCGGCAGCACGATGGACGGCACCGCCCAGACCCAGATCCACACGCGACCGGCCCGCGCCGCCACGCCGAGCACGGCGGAGGACGCGAAGTAGACGGCCAGCCCGCCGCCCATGACCCAGCCGGTGCCGCCGTGCAGGTGCTCCTCGGGCGCGGCGGCCACCACGCCCATGCCGGCGGCGGTCGCGGTGATGCCCGCCGTCATGGCGAAGTGCGCGGGCAGCGCGATGTACGACTTGAGCCCGTGTTCGCCGGCGTTCGGGACGGCGCTCAGACCGTAGTGGAGCGTGAGCCACCACAGGGAGACGATCAGCCCGAACCCGGCCACGGCCGCGAGCCCGAGCGGCACCCCCCAGTCGTGGCCGGAGGCGGCCACGACGACCTGCATGACCGCCTCGCCCAGCACGATGATCACGAAGAGGCCGAGCCGCTCCCCCAGGTGGGCCGGGTCGAGGACGGCCGGGACGGCGGTCCGGACCACGTGCGCGGACCGGCCGTTGAGCAGCCTGCGCCGCTCACGACGTTCCAGGCGCTCGGCCTGCCGCCGCATCTCGTCGACGAACTTCTCCGGCCGGCGGCTCTGCAGCACCGAGAAGGCCACGTCCAGCACGACGCCGAGCCCCCACATGACGTAGCGGCCCGGCGGCTCCATCCAGATGGAGGCGAACCACGGGGCGAGTCCCGCGCCGAGCTGGGCCGCCGGCCAGGCCGTCATGACCGTGCCCGCGGCCTGCAGCGACTGGGAGGCGCTGACGCGGCAGGTGATGTAGGCGGCGATGAACCAGCCGTCGTGCGTGCCGACCCCGGAGATCTCGTGCGCGACGTCGGGCGCGGCGGCCGCCATGACGGCGATGCCGAACATGCCGATAAGCATGCTGCGCGTGTGCGTCTGCTCCGCCCGGACGTTGGCGTACAGGGTCAACGACGTCCAGATGCTCCACACGGCGTAGTAGAGCACCGCGAACAGGGCGACGTTCGCCCACGTCGGGTGCTGGAGCCGGTGCGCGAGCTGGGCCACCGCCACCACCACGACCAGGTCGAAGAACAGTTCCAGCCAGCTCGCGTGGCGCTCTCCCGCTTCACTCACGGCACATGAGAATAGATCGCCGACGCGGCCCATGTGTCCAGGGGAGGGTGATCCGCTCCATTCGAGAGGCTTTCGGTAGGGTTCGGCACCATGGAGATCGGTGCCTCCGTCGCCTCGTTCGCTCTGGTCGTCGCGCTGCTCACGGTGACGCCGGGCCTCGACACGGCGCTCATCCTGCGGACCACCGTCATGGCCGGACGCCGCCCGGCCTGGGGCGTCGTGCTGGGCGTCCAGCTCGGCACGCTGCTGTGGGGCGGGCTCACCGCGGCCGGGCTGTCCGCGCTGCTCGCGGCCTCCCAGCTCGCGTACGACGTGCTGCGCTGGGCCGGGGCCGCGTACCTGCTGTGGATGGGTGTGCGCATGCTGCTCACGAAGGGAGCCGCGGGTGCGGCGCCCGAGGAGGAGGGGCGGGGGGAGACGCGCTTCCGGACCGGGTTCCGGCGCGGGCTGGTCACGAACCTGCTCAACCCCAAGGTGGGCGCCTTCTACGTGGCGATGCTGCCGCAGTTCATCCCCGACGACGCCCCGCACGCCGTCATGGGCCTGCTGCTGGCCGGCGTGCACGCCGCCGAGGGCCTGGTGTGGAGCACCGTGCTCATCGGGTTCGCGACGCTGATGAGCGGGGTGCTGCGCACGGACCGGGTCCGGCGGCTGCTCGACCGGGTCACGGGCGTGGTCATCGTGGGCTTCGGCCTGCGCCTGGCCGTCGAGAGGTGACCCCGGCCGGTCTCGGCCGCTCCAGGTTTTCCCACCGGGGGTGTCACGGGACGGGGTCGGGCGCGCCCGGCGGGAGGAAGGGCAACTCGGGCGGGCCGTGCTCGATGAGGCGCAGCAGCGCGTCGGTGTCGAGATGCCGCTCGACGAGGTCGCCCAGCGCGTCGAGGCGCTCCTCGCGCAGCCGGGCGAAGTCCGTGCCGGGCGCGGGCGTGAAGTCGCGCCCCGCCTCCCGGGCCACGTCCGCCAGGAAGGCGCGGCGGAAGCCGTCGTTCTCCAGCGCGCCGTGCCAGGTGGTGCCCCAGACGTTCGCGACGCGGCAGCCGTCCAGGAACGGCTCGCCGCCGTCCACCGTCGCCACCCCGTGATGGATCTCGTACGCGGAGACCGGCTGGCCGTAGGCGTGGCCGGAGGGCCGGCCGAGCACCTTGTCCGCGGCGAACGCGAAGCGCGCGGGCAGCATCCCGAGCCCGTCCACCCGCCCGGCGCCCGACTCGACCTCGTCCACGATCTCCCGGCCGAGCATCTGGAAGCCCCCGCAGACGCCCAGGATCGGCCCCTTGCGCGCCAGCAGCGCCGCGGCCAGGCCGGTGCGCCGCAGCCAGGCGAGGTCGTCCACGGTGGCCCGCGAGCCGGGCAGCACGACCAGGTCGGCGTCGTCGAGGTCGGCCGCGGCCGTGACGAACCGCACCACCACCCCCGGCTCGGCCGCCAGCGCGTCCACGTCGGTGAAGTTCGACATCCGCGGCAGGCGGACCACGGCCACGCGCAACGTCTGCCGCCCGTACGGCTCGCGGGTCGCGGCCGGGCGCGCGTCGAGGGCCAGGGAGTCCTCGACGTCCAGCCACAGGCCGTCCGCCCACGGCAGCACCCCGTACACCTCGCGGCCGGTCAGCGCGCAGAGCTGGTCGAGACCGGGCCGCAGCAGCTCGGGGGCGCCGCGGAACTTGTTGACCACGAACCCGGCCACCAGCGCCTGGTCGGCCGCCTCCAGGAGCCCGACCGTGCCGTAGAACGCGGCGAACACCCCGCCCCGGTCGATGTCGCCCACCACGACGACGGGCAGCCCGGCGGCTCGGGCGAGACCCATGTTCGCCAGGTCGCCGCGGCGCAGGTTGATCTCGGCCGGGCTGCCGGCGCCCTCGCAGATCACCACGTCGTACCGGCTCCTCAGCCGGTCGAGCGAGCGCAGCGCGGTGGCGCGCAGCATGTCGCGCACCCGTCCGTACTCCATCGCGTCCACGTCGGCGACGGGACGGCCGAGCAGCACGACCTGGCTGCGCCGGTCGCTGCCCGGCTTGAGCAGGACGGGGTTCATGTCCGCGTCGGGCTCGATGCCGGCCGCCTGCGCCTGCATCGCCTGGGCCCGCCCGATCTCGGCGCCATCGGTCGTGACGTAGGAGTTGAGGGACATGTTCTGCGCCTTGAACGGCGCCACGCGGACCCCTTGCCGGGCCAGCCACCTGCAGATTCCGGCGGTGACCACGCTCTTGCCCGCGTCGGAGGTGGTCCCCGCGACGAGCAGCGCGCCCTTGACCGCCCGCACGCTTCGCACGCCCGGATCCTCCCACATCTCCCGATTCGCGAGGAGGTGGGTGGCGTCAGGCGGCGGCGCGGGCCGCAGGGCCCGTGACGCGCCGCCCGCGGCGCAGCAGCCTCTGGGCGGTGTCGCGGACCCGGGGGTCGCGCACCCGGACCACGAACTCCTCGGGCGTGCCGCCGCACACCCGCGCCAGCTCGGCCGACGCGCCGAGCAGCGCGCCGATCAGCCGTCGCTGCGGCGCCAGGCGCACCGGGCGGCCCGCCTCGTCCGCGAGGCAGCCGTGCAGGCCGTCGTACACGTGACAGGGGACCGCCCCGGCCTCCTCCAGCGGGCCGGCCGGGCCCTCCAGCGGATCGGCCGGGCCGTCGAAGGACACGGGGTGGGCGCCGGGGTCGAGGACGCGCCGCCGGTAGTTGGGCTCGGTGCGGTCGAGGGCGGCGAGCTGCCTGTCGTCCACCCAGGACACGAACAGCTCGGACACGCCGGGCGCCGCCACCGGGGCGGCGGGGATGTAGCCGTACCTGCTGATGTGCGCCGACACGCCTGGGGCGAGGCCATGCACCCGCACCCGAGTGAGCGGCACCACCGCGGGCACCCGGTGGCGGGTGAACTTGCGGTGGAGCTGGGCCGGGGCGGCGTTGGACCCCACGGCGACCACGGCGTGCCGCGCCCGCATCGGCGCCTCTCCGCGGGCGGCCAGCCAGGCGTCGAGGGGCGAGCCCTCCACGTGCCAGCCGCCGTCGCGGCCGGTCAGCGGCAGGAACTGGCGGCCTGACAGCACGCCCGGACCCGGCGGGAGCAGGCCGGGATAGGTGAGGGGCATGGCCATGGGGTCGTCGCGGGTCAGGGCCGGCGACTCGGGACGGTGATGCGTGAAGTCGTCAAGCATGGGGTGGGAGCCGGGGTCGAGGTGGGGCGCGGGGATGGGCGCCGTCCGGTCACGTTCTCCCCATACTGCCTCATACGGGTCCGTGGCGCCCACCTCGGGGGTCGTGATCGGCCCGGCGGCCCCGGCTTCCGGGGGACGGGCGCGCGGCCCTAGGGTGTGGATCGCCCGCCTGAGGGCCCGAGTGAGGGCCCGCGTGAGGATGGAAGGGAGCGGGATGCCGGCTTCACGCCCGCTCCGGCCGGGCGATCCCGAGCGGATCGGCCCGTACCGCATCGTCGGCGTGCTCGGCTCGGGCGGCCAGGGCGTCGTCTACAAGGGCGAGCTCGACGGTGGAGACGGGGACGCGACCAAAGACGGCGCCGTCAAGGACGGCGCGGTCAAGGACGGCGCGGTCAAGGAGGTCGCGGTCAAGGTCGTCCACAGCCATCTCAGCCAGGACGCCGACGTCACCAAGGGCTTCCTGCGCGAGGTGGAGGCGGCGCGCCGGGTGGCGGCCTTCTGCACGGCGGCCGTGCTCGACGTCGGGACGGTGGACGGCCGGCCGTACATCGTGAGCGAGTACGTCGCCGGCGACACCCTGCAGGCGGTCGTCCGCGAGCGGGGCCCGCGGACCGCGGGCGTGCTCGACCGGCTCGCCATCTCGACGCTGACCGCGCTGGCCGCCATCCACGAGGCCGGCATCGTGCACCGCGACTTCAAGCCGGCCAACGTGCTGATGGGTCCCGAGGGCCCGATCGTCATCGACTTCGGCATCGCCAAGGCCCTCGACGCCACCACCATGGCCTCCGGTCCCGTCGGCACCCCGACGTACATGTCGCCCGAGCAGTTCAGGGGCGAGCGGGTCGGGCCGGCGTCGGACGTCTTCGCGTGGGCGGGCACGATGGTGTTCGCCGCCACCGGGCGGCCGCCGTTCCGCGGGGAGACGGTGCCGGCCATCCTCAACCAGGTCCTGAGCGGGATGCCCGACCTGACCGGGGTGCCGCCGCACCTGGTGGGACCGATCCAGGAGTGCCTGGCCAAGGATCCCGCCGCCCGCCCCACGCCCGCCGCGCTGCTGCAACGGCTGATCGGCCGTACGGGACCGGCGGCGCCGGGCGTCCCCGGGGTCTCTCCGGTCAACGCGCCCGTCCGCCCGCCCTCGGACATCCGGGAGGCGCCGACCTCACCGAGCCGGCCCAGGACGTTCAGCCGGCGAGCCCTGATCGGCGGTGCCGCGGTCACGGCCGCCGCGGCGGTCTCCGCGTTCGCCCTCTTGGGTGGGCGCGACGAGCCCGTCCGCCGGGTGAGCGACGACCGCTCCCCCGCCCCCACCGGGACGCCCACGCCGTCCGCGACGCCGGCGAAGCAGCCGTTCGGCACGCCGCTGACCGAGCCCGTCCCGCTCGCCCGCGACTGGGGCGCCGTCACCGTGCTCGCCGCCGCCGTGCTCACCACCACCGGGCCCACCACCACCGGGCTCACCACCACGGGCCCGCTCGTCGCCTGCGGCACCGACAAGGGCACCGTGCTGGCCTGGACCACCGGGCGACCGGCCGCCACCCGCCTCGGCGACGGCGGCGCCGCGGTGACCGCCGTGGCGTGCGGCGAGCGCGGCGGCGCGCCCGTGGTGGCCTCCGGCCACGGCGACGGCCGGATGCGGCTGTGGAGCGCGACGGGCGAGAGCCTGGCCACGCACCGCGCCACCGACCCGATCATCGGGATCGTGGTCGCCGGCGGCCGGGTGGTCGCGGTGTCGCAGAAGTACGACAGCCTCCGCGACCTCCACAGCGTCGTGCGGCTGTGGGACGCCGCCACCGGCAAGCAGATCGGCCCCGCGGTCACCGACCACTTCCAGGGGGTCAACGGGCTGGCCTTCGGCACGCTCGACGGGAAGGACGTGCTGGTCACGGGCGACGGCCACAACCGGATCCAGGTGCGGCGGCTGTCGGACGGCAAGGCGACGCGCACGTTCGGCACCGGGGAGATCGGCGGCGTCGAGCGGCTGGCCTGCGCCGAGATCGGCGGCCGGGCCGTCCTGGTCTCCACGCACCTGGACGCCACCCTGCGCGTGTACGACCTGGCGACCGGCAAGCGCCGCGAGAAGTGGGCCTTCAGCGCGGGCAGCCCGGACGACCGGGGCGTGGCCGCGCTGGCCACGGGCCGCACCGGCGAGACGCCCATCGCGGTCGCCGTGCACGACGCGGCCGGTGAGGACGTCCTCGTCCGGGTCTGGGACCTGACGGGCGGCGACGTCGTCGGCACGCTCGGGCCGGGACCCGGCGGCGCGATCCGCACCGCCACGCTGTCGGAGACGGCGGGCGTCCCGGTGGTGGCGGGCGTCACCGAGGACCGCACGCTGCGCACCTGGAACATCGGACCCGCCTGATCCTGACCGGCCGGCCGTCAGCGGCGCGTCGAGCCAAGGCGGCCCGTCCAACATTGCGGCCCGTCCAGCAGTGCGGCCCGTCCACCAAGGCGGGCCATTCAGCAAGGCGGCCCGTCGACCAAGGCGGGCCATCCAGCAAGGCGGCCCGTCGAGGCCGGCCGCGACGCGGCGGGCGGACGCCGACTCACCGGGCCGGATCGGGGTAGACGGCGCGGGGTGACGAAAGGAGCGCTCGTGCGCCGACTGGTGGCCATCGTCAACTCCTCGGCCGGGGGCACGGACGACGACGTGCTGTCGCGGGTCCTGTCCGAGCTGGCCGGGCACGCCGACACCGTGGAGGCCCGGATCAAGGACCCGTCCGAGCTGGCCGCGCTGCTGGGGGAGCATCCCGGGCGCGACCCGGTGGTGCTCGGCGGCGACGGGTCGCTGCACTGCCTGGTGACGGCGCTGGCCGAGCGTGGCGAGCTGGTGTCGCGCACGGTCGGGCTGGTCCCGCTGGGCACCGGCAACGACCTGGCCCGGGGCGTCGGGCTGCCGCTCGACCCGGTGGAGGCGGCCCGGGTGGCGGCCACCGGGGAGCCGCACCCGCTGGACCTGCTGCGCGACGACGACGGCGGCATCGTGGTCAACGCCGTGCACGCCGGGGTAGGGGTCGAGGCCGCCCGGACGGCCCGGCCGCTCAAGCCGTTCCTGCGCCGCTTCGCCTACGCCGCGGGCAGCGTGATCGCCGGCGTGCGCACGCGCGGCACGCCGCTGCGGGTGGAGGTGGACGGCCGGGTGGTCGCGGACGGGCGCCGCCGCGTGCTCATGGTCGGTATCGGCAACGGCCGCACCATCGGCGGCGGCACGCCCATCGCGCCCGGCGCGAGCCCCGACGACCAGCTCGCCGACGTGATGGTGTCCTTCGCCACGGGTCCGCTGCGCCGCCTGGGCTACGGCCTGCTGCTGAAGCTGGGCCGGCACACCCGGCGGACGGACGTGGTGACGGTCCGGGGCCGCCGCGTGCGCCTGTCCGGGCCCGGGGTGCACGTCAACGCCGACGGCGAGCTGACCGGCCCGTACACCGCGCGCACCTGGACCGTCCTCCCCCACGCCTGGCGTCTGACCCTGCCCCGCGGACGATAACCACCTTTTTGGCCATGAGACTCGCAGCAGTTGGTTCCACTTACATTGAACTGCCCGAACTTTCGGTCGCACGGAGTACCGCAACTGTCTTAGCGGAGGCAATCGATCGAAGTAGTGGCGGCACGCCTCCCCAGCTAGCACAGAGCAGCGGATAACACACTGGCCCTATACGTGAGAATATATACTTCTTCTCTCTTTTCGATGGCCATGGTAGTTCTTGTTAGTGCCGACTGATATCGCAGTTCCCCTACGGGACACTCTCCAGCGACTATCAAACCGGAAGTCCGCCTGCAGCGAGGCCACCGTCCAGGCCGATATCCGTCAGCTTCTGCTCACAGGCGGCCTCGGCCTCGCAGAAGAAAATCTTGAGGTCAACCTGGAAAGCCAGGTGGGCGGGCGGAGGCGCATCGACATCGAGGTCGGCTACACGGTGATCGAGGTCAAGAAGAGCCTTGCCAGCATGGCCACCGTGCGGGACGCGGAAATCCAGCTCGCCGATTACGTCGATCTGCGCACGCGGGAAACAGGCCAACGCTACGTCGGCATCCTCACCGATGGAAGGGAGTGGCGGGCCTACCAGATACACGATGGAGTCTTAACTGAGGCATCCCGATATACCCTCAAGACCGGACGACCTGACCTGACCTCTCTGCTCTACTGGCTGGAAGGCGTGCTTGCCACTCGGGCAGGCATCTCACCGACCCCCGCCGAGATCCGTGAACGGCTGGGTGCGCAGAGCACCTCCTTTGCCCTCGATAAGGCAGGACTGGCCGCACTGTTCCACGCCCACGGCTCCATGCCGACCGTCCAGCTCAAGCGACAACTCTGGGCCGATCTGCTGCGAGGCGCGTTCGGCACCCAGTTCGCTGAGAGCACTGAGCTCTTCCTTGAGCACACGCTACTGGTAAACAGCGCCGAGATCATCGCTCACATGGTCCTCGGGTTCGACGTGGCCGATCTCCAGCCAGGGACGCTCCTCGGCGGGGAACATTTCCGGCTGGCTCGCATCTCCGGCGTGGTGGAGCATGACTTCTTCGACTGGGTACTGGAAGTGCCCGGCGGAGAGGCGTTCATCCGGACCCTCGCCCGCCGCCTGGCTCGCTTCGACTGGCGGCAAGTGGAGCACGACGTGCTGAAGGTGCTCTACGAGTCCATCATCAGCGCCGAGACCCGAAGCCGGCTCGGGGAGTACTACACGCCCGACTGGCTCGCCGAACAGGTCGTCGCGGAAACGGTCACCGACCCGCTGCGGCAACGTGTTCTGGATCCTGCCTGCGGGTCTGGAACGTTCCTCTTCCATGCCGTACGTCGCTACCTGACCGCCGCCGAGCAGGCGGGCATGGACCTCGCCGACGCCATCGAGGGTGTCACCAGAAACGTCCACGGTCTTGATCTGCATCCGGTGGCCGTCACTCTGGCTCGGGTGACATACCTGTTGGCGATTGGAAGGGATCGCCTCCGGGACGAGAGGCGGCGCAGCGTGCACGTGCCCGTCTATCTCGGTGACAGCGTTCAGTGGAGACCGGAGGACGAGGATGATCTGTTCTCCGACGGTCAGGTCGTGATCGCCACGGTGGAAGAGGGCCCGCAGCTGTACGACAACAAACTGCGTTTCCCGGAGACGCTGCTCGCCGATGCCGCGGGGTTCGACAACCTCGTCGACGAACTGACCGAACTTGCTGCCTCCCCCAGGCGGCCCGGCGCGATCCCTTCCCTCACAGCACTGTTCAACCGGAGGGCCATCCCACCAGAGCACCGCGAGCCGATCAGCAACAACTTCGCCCTGCTGTGCCGGCTACACGACGATGGACGCGACCACATCTGGGGTTACTACGTGCGCAACTTGGCCCGGCCACGGTGGTTGAGTCGCCCGGAGAACCGCGTGCACGTACTCGTGGGCAATCCCCCGTGGCTGGCCTACCGCCGGATGCCCGCGGACATGCAGCGGAGATTCCGCGAGTTGTGCGAGACACGGGGCCTGTGGCATGGCAAGGAGGTCGCCACGCACCAGGACCTGTCCGGTCTCTTCGTCGCACGGACGGTCCAACAGTTCCTCTCCGTGGGTGGTACGTTCGCCTTCGTGATGCCGAACGCGGCGCTTGACCGGGGATACTTCGCCGGCTTCCGCTCCGGCCTCTACGCCGACAAGGTAGAGCTCACCACCGTGGCCTTCACCCGATCGTGGGACCTCCGCAGGTTGCGGCCTCACTTTTTCCCACGTGGTGCGGCTGTCGTCTTCGGACAGCGCACGGGGCCGGACAGGGGGGCGTCCGAGCTGCCCATATCCACCTTGCGCTGGATCGGCAGAATCCCAAAGCAGGGGAATACCTGGAATGCGGTAGCCCCATCCCTCACATTCGAACCCGCCCAGCTGGTACTCCACGACTCGATGACATTGGAGTCTCCCTACGAACCCCGCTTCTTCCAGGGGGCAACGTTCATTCCCCGAGTGCTCTTTCTAGTCGAACGCAAGCCCACCGGCCCCCTGGGTTTACCTTCGGGTAGACGGGCAGTCAGATCTGAGCGCAGCGCCAAAGAGAAGATCCCGTGGAAGCATCTTCCATCTCTGGAAGGTGTCGTCGAGAGCGAGTTCCTGCGACCCATATTGCTGGGAGAGACGGTCCTTCCCTACCGCCTTCTGCCACCTCGTGAAGTTGTCGTTCCCATCCAGGGCACCCAGCTTCTCGACGGCGTACATCCACAGCTTGATCTCTATCCCGATCTCGCCCGTTGGTGGCGCAGAGCTGAGAAGATCTGGCTGGACAACCGCCCTAGCGAGCGCCTGAGCCTCGCGGAGCAGCTCGACTTCCGTAGCAAACTGTCCATTCAAATGCAGCCGTCCCCGCTGCGGGTGGTCTACGGAGCGTCGGGGATGCATGTGGCTGCCGCTTTGGTTGACGACCCTGTGCCGCTCTGCGACAAGGCACTCTACTGGGGCACCGTCAACAGTCGAGCGGAAGGCCACTACCTATGCGCAATCCTCAATAGCCCCTCACTCACCAGACTCGTCCGGCCTCTCATGTCGTACGGCAAGGATGAACGCCACATCGACAAGCACGTCTGGAAGCTGCCAATCCCGTTGTTCGACGGGACGGATGATCTTCATAGCCGTCTCGCGGAACTCGGCCAGCGCCAAGCGGCACTGGTCGACAGGCTGGGACTCGACGAAAACGCCGACTTCATCACTTTACGCCGCCTCGTCCGCAAGGCTCTGGCCGCAGGACCGTACGCGGACGAGATCAACGAGCTTGTGGTCTTCCTGCTGGACCAATAGCCGAGGCATCCAGCTCGGAATCGACTTGCAAGATCGAATTTGAAACCAGTCGGTCTGATGCGAGCTCATTACTTGGCCCGCGCACCTCGTAGCATGCGCGCATGACGACGCACGGTTTCGGGCTCACCGCCGAGGGCCCGTTCGACTTCGCCGCCTCACTGCGTTTCGTCGAGGACTGGCCGGCCACCAGCGCGCTGCCCTCCGACGGGCGGACGCTGCGCTTCGCCTACTGCGCGGAGGCCGACTGGCTGCCGATCGGCGTGAGCGTGACGGGCGCGCCGGGCGGGGTCGCCGTCACCACGACGCGGGCGGCGGGCCCGGCGATCCGGCGCGAGGTGGCGCGCATCCTCTCGCTCGACGTGGACGGCGCCGGGTTCGCCAAGATCGGCGAGGCAGACCCGGTGCTCGGCGACCTCCAGCGCCGCCGCCCCGGCCTGCGGCCGGTCTGCTTCTGGAGCCCGTGGGAGGCGGCGTGCTGGGCGGTGATCGTGCAGCGCTCCTCCATGCTGATCGCGTCCCGGATCAAGCAGCGCATCGCCGAGCGGTACGGCGCGACGGTCGGCGTGGACGGCCGGGCGTGCACGGCGTTCCCGCCGCCCATGACGCTGGCCGACGCCGGCGGCCTCGGCCTGCCCGCGCAGAAGGAGGAGTGGGTGCGCGGGCTGGCCCGGGCGGCGCTCGACGGCGTCCTGACCACCGAGCACCTGCGCTCGCTCGCCCCGGAGGAGGCCCTGGCCGAGCTGCGCGCCCTGCCCGGGGTGGGGCCGTTCTCCGCCGGCCTGATCCTGATCCGCGGGGCGGGCGCGCCCGACGCGTTCCCGGGCGACGAGCCGCGCCTGTTCGCGATCCTGCGCGAGGCGTACGGCCTGCCGGAGGACGCGCCCCCGTCCGCGTACCGGAGGCTGGCCGAGGCATGGCGGCCCTACCGTTCCTGGGCCTCCTTCGCCTTCCGGGCCTCCACCTACGGCGTCATGGACGACTGAGCGCCCGGCCGGACCCGCGGCCGGGAGTCGCGCGCCACGGCCCGTCCCTCGCGCCGATAGAGGATCGCGCGGGCGGCCACCACGACGCAGACGACGCCGAGCAGCAGCCCCCAGGTGATGTCGGTCAGGAAGTGCATGCCGCGGTACAGCCGGGAGAAGGCGACGGCGAGCGGGGCGGCGATCCCGAGCACCCAGACCAGCACCTGGAGTGCCCGGTTGCGGAGGTGCGTGCTGAGGACGAGCGCGAACCCGCAGTAGAACGCGACGGCCGCGCTGACGTGCCCCGAGGGGAAGCTGGAGGTCGGCGGGGCCGGGTCGAGGTGCTCCACCGGCGGCCGGTGCCGCCCGACCACCTCGGTGACGGCCAGGAAGACCAGCGACTGGCTCCAGACGGCCACGATGAGGAAGATCGACTCGCGCCAGCGCCCGTACATCAGCCGGAAGGCGATCGCGGCGATCGCGGTGAGCGCCACGATGTACGGCGTGTCCGACAGGCTGCTGCCGAAGTCGGTGAGCGTGTTCCACAGCGGGGTGCGGTCGGCGGCCAGCGCCCGGCTGACCCCGGCCTCGCCGGTGGGCCAGGCGAGGATCAGCTCGCCCACACCGTACGTCACGCCGGCCAGGACCAGCAGCGGCAGTAAGACGGCCAGCGCGTAGTACTTCACGTGCTCAGTTCTTGTGGACATGGCTCACCTTCACCGTCTCGGGTTCCACTCCCTCGGTCAGCGGCGAGGCGGGCCTGCGGCCCTGCTCACGCCGCCACGTCTCGAATCCCGCGGCGGTGGCGGCGACCACCGCGGCGCCCAGCACGATCCCGGCGACCACGTCGCTCACCCAGTGCACGCCGAGCGCGACGCGGGTGTAGGCGACCGACAGCACGAGGAACCAGGCGAGCGTCCAGGCCAGCACCTTGCCCCAGCGGGACAGGTGGGGCAGGAGCAGCAGGACGATCACTCCCGCGCCGAGCGTCACGTTGACCGCGTGGCCCGACGGGAAGGAGTCGCCCGGCGCCAGCGCGACGGGGTCGGGAAGGTGCGGCCGGGCCCGCGCGACGACGATCTTCAGCGCGAGGCCGAGCAGCCCGCCCACGGTCACGGTGGTGACCGCCCAGACGGCCAGCCGCGGCGCCCCCCTGTACAGCAGCCAGGCGGCGTACGCGATCACCGCGATCCGCCACGGCCACGGCCCGAACAGGTCCGTCCACACGATGAGCACCCGCGTCACGCCGGGATGGGCCAGTGCGTACGCGTGCAGCCGCTCGGCGACCCCCGCGTCCAGCCCGTTGACCGGCATCTTCGCCACGACGAGCAGCAGGCTGAACGGGATCATGATGAGCGCCACCGCGAGGCTGGCCACCGTCAGGCGCAGCCCCAGCCGGCGGTCACCCTCGACGTGAGTCCTCGGCTGTAGTCGTCCCATGGTCGTGGCCTCCCTCCGATGCGCGTGGGCCCTCGGCTACCCCGCCGGCGGCCGATGATTCCTGCCTGAAGGGGCTCGGCGCGGGTAGTGCCGGTGGCATGTCCCCCACTGTGGCGGTCGTGGCGCACCGCAAGAAGATCCTGGGCGCGGGCCTGGACCGGCTCCGCGTGCTCATCACCGAACACCACGTCGGCGACCTGCTCTGGTACGAGGTGCCCAAGAGCAAGAAGGCGCCGAAGAAGGTCCGCAAGGCGCTCAAGCAGGGTGCCGAGCTGGTGTTCGTCTGGGGCGGCGACGGCATGGTGCAGCGCTGCTCCGACGCGATGGCCGGCTCCGGCGTGCCGATGGCCATCCTGCCGGCCGGCACCGCCAACCTGTTCGCGAACAACCTCGGCATCCCCATCGACCTGGAGGAGTCGGTGCGGATCGGCTTCCACGGCCGCCGTGAGAAGCTGGACCTCGGTCTGCTCAACGGCGAGCACTTCGCGGTGATGGCCGGCGCCGGGTTCGAGGCCGAGATGATCGCCGACGCCGACGGGCAGGCCAAGAGGCGGTTGGGCAAGCTGAGCTACGTCAAGGCGGCGGTCCGGCACGTCGGCGGGCCGCTGGTGCCGATGACGATCAAGGTGGACGGCACGACCTGGTTCGAGGGAGAGGCGAGCTGCCTGCTGCTGGGCAACGTGAGCACGATCGCCGGCGGCGTCGACGCCTTCGACGACGCGCGGCCCGACGACGGCTGGCTGGAGGTGGGCGTCTCCACGGCCAAGGGGCCGCTCCAGTGGGCCCGGGTGCTCGGCAAGATGGCCGCGGGTCGTTCGGACGAGTCGCCGTTCGTCCGGATCACCCGGGCCAGGAAGGTGTCGGCCCGGTTCGGCGCGCCTCTGACGTACGAGCTGGACGGGGGCGAACGCGAGCCCACCACCCGTCTCAAGGCCAAGGCCGTGCCGGGAGCCCTCACCCTCTGCCTGCCCGGGACCGATCGCCCGGCCGAAGCCGATCGCCCGGCCGAGGGGTCCCGTCCGGCCGAAGCCGGGCGGGTCTGAAGGTCAGGGGCTGAGGGTCAGGGGCTGAGGGTCAGGGCGCGTCGCGCAGCGCGATCAGCTCGTCGTTCATGGCGTCGAGGAAGGCCGCCGCCGTGCGCAGCTCCTCCGGGCTGAACCGCCGCACGACCTGGTCCGTGCTGCGGCCGAGCGGCCGGAAGAAGGCGGCGGCGAACTCCTTGGCCGCGTCGAGGTAGTGCAGGTGGACGACGCGGCGGTCATGCGCGTCGCGGACCCGGCGGATGTGCCCGGCGCGCTCCAGCCGGTCGAGGCAGGCCGTGACCGCGCCCGAGGTGAGGTTGAGCTCCTCGCGCAGCCGGCTCGGCGTGATCGGCGTGGGCGCGTCCAAGATGATGATCAGCGCCCGGAGGTCGGTGGTGTGCAGCCCGTACGCGGCGGCGAACTCCTGGGCGATGCGGTTCAGCTCCGCGGTCATGCGGCGCAGGCGCACCGCGAACGACCGCAGGTCGATGTCCCCCCCGGTGCCACCCTCCATGACGCAATGCTACATTAACTCAATCATTGAGATATTTGCTGATTGAGTTATGTGGAGGCGACTCTATGGCGCGGCGATCGGTCCGGTGGCTCGTTCCCGCGTTGCTCGTGCTCGCCTGGCTGGCCGCGGGCGGCGGGACGGGGCCCTTCGCCGGCCGGCTCACCGAGGTGTCCACCAACGACCAGGCGGCGTTCCTGCCGCGAAGCGCGGAGTCGACGCGCGTGCTGGAGGTGCAGGACCGGTTCCGGGAGGGCGAGGCGCAGCCCCTGATCGTCGTGTGGACCTCGGACGGGAAGGACGTCACCGCCGAGCAGGGCGCCGAGGCGACCCGGCGGCTCGCCGCGCTGCGCGGCGCCGAGGGCGTCGCCGGGGTCCCTTCGCCCGCCCTCGGCTCGGACGACCACCGCGCCCTGCGGGGCGTCGTCCCGCTCGGCCCCGCCTCCGGCGGCTCCCTGCGCGAGACCCTCGACCGGATCGGCCCGGCGGTGCGGGTCGACGGCCTGCGGGTACGGTTCGCGGGGCCGGCCGCCACCCGGGCCGACCTGTCCGGGGCGTTCGCCGGCATCGACGGGCTGCTGCTCGGCGTCGCGCTGATCACCGTGCTGGTCATCCTGCTCGCGGTCTACCGCAGCGTGCTGCTGCCCCTGGTCATCATCGCGGGCGCGGTCTTCGCGCTCGGCGTGGCCTGCGCCGTGGTGTACGTCCTGGCCGACCACGACGTCGTCCGGGTGGACGGTCAGGTGCAGGGCATCCTGTTCATCCTGGTCATCGGCGCGGCCACCGACTACGCGCTGCTGCTGACCGCCCGCTTCCGCGAGGAGCTGGCGGCCGGGGCCGACCGCTTCGCCGCCGGCCGCGTCGCGCTGCGGCGCTCGTTCGAGCCGATCGCCGCCAGCGCCGCCACGGTGGTGCTCGGGCTGCTGGCGCTGCTGCTCAGCAGCCTGACCAACAACCGCGCGCTCGGGCCCGTGGGCGCCATCGGCATCGCCTGCGCCGCGCTCAGCGCGCTGACCTTCCTGCCCGCGGCTCTCATGCTGCTCGGCCGCGCCGCGCTGTGGCCGGCGCGACCGGCGCCCGGCTCCGTGCGCGGCGCCACTCCCCCGCTGCCGTCCCCGTCCCCGTCCGCGTCCCCGTCCGCGTCGCGCCGGCCGCGTCCGGCCGCCGCCGGCGCCCGCGGGATCTGGGAGCGCGTGGCCGCCCTGGTCGACCGCCGTCCGCGCCGGCTGTGGATCGCGACCGTCCTGCCCCTCGCCGCCCTCGCCCTGCTCGCGCCGCGCTTCGACGCCAGGGGCGTGCCGCTGGACGAGACGTTCGTGAACGACGCGCCGTCGGTCGCGGCGCAGGCGGCGCTGGGCGCGCACTTCCCCGGCGGGTCCGGACAGCCCGCGGTCGTCGTGGCCCCCGAGGGGCGGGCCGCGGCCGTGGTGGCGACGGCCCGCCGCACCGAGGGCGTGTCGGAGGCCGCGGCGGTGACGCGGAGCGGGCGGCCGGGCGACGCCCCCAAGGTCGTGGACGGGCTCGTGCTGGTGGAGGCGACGCTGCGCGACTCCCCTGACGGCGACGCCGCCCAGGACACGGTCAAGCGCCTGCGCGCCGCGTTCCGGGCCGAGGACGGCGTGCTGGTCGGCGGGTACAGCGCCCAGCGCTACGACACGACCGAGACCGCGAAGGGCGACACACTGCTCATCGTCCCGGTCGTGCTGGCGGTCATCCTGGTCGTCCTCGTCGCCCTGCTGCGCTCGCTGACGACGCCGCTGCTGCTGGTGGCGACCGTGGCCCTGAACTTCCTGGCCACGCTCGGCGTCTCGGAGCTGGTCTTCACGCACCTGCTCGGCTTCACCGGCAGCGACGCGTCGGTGCCGCTGTACGGGTTCGTCTTCCTGGTCGCGCTGGGCGTGGACTACAACATCTTCCTCATGTCCCGGGTACGCGAGGAGACCGCCCGCCACGGGGCCCGGGAGGGCGTGCTGCGCGGGCTGGTCACCACCGGCGGGGTGATCACCTCGGCCGGTGTCGTGCTGGCCGCCACCTTCGCCGCGCTGGTGGTGATCCCGCTGGCGTTCCTCGTGCAGATCGCCTTCATCGTCGCCTTCGGGGTGCTGCTCGACACGCTGGTGGTGCGTTCGCTGCTGGTGCCGGCGCTGGTGCGGGACCTGGGCGGGCGGGCGTGGTGGCCGAGCCGCCTGGCGCGCGCCGGAACCGGCGCGCCGGAGAAGGCATCGTCCCGCGCGTGAACCGGTCCGTGAACCGGTCCGTGAACCGGTCCGCGGATCCGGCCGCCGCGCGACGGCCAGCGCCCCTGACGGCGCCCGCGGGACCGCCCGGACGCCGCCATGGGGCGCTACGGGGCCAGGTGAGACAGGGCTTCCAGGCCCGCCCCCACCAGCCCCGCGTCCTCGCCGAGACGGGCCCGGCGGAGCGGCACGGCGGACGGGCCCGGCAGCGCCTCGGCACGGTAGGCCGCCTCCATGGGGCCGAGCAGCGCCGCGCCGAGCATCGAGACCCCGCCCGCGATGACGATCACGTCGGGGTCGATCAGGTTGGCGGCGCCGGCGAGCACCCGGCCCATGAGCCGCGCCGCCTCGCCGATGACCGGGGAGCCGAGCCGGCCGATCTCGGCCAGGGGCAGCGCCTGCCCGGTCCGCTCGCGGTGGGCGCGCTCGATGGCCGGGCCGGACGCGTACGCCTCGACGTGGTCGAGCGCCCCGCACGAGCAGCGGACGCCGGCGTCGGCGGGGGCGGGCAGGTGGCCGATGCTCCCGGCGGTGCCGGAGACACCGGTCAGCACCCGTCCCTCGGCGCAGACCGCCCCGCCGACGCCCGTCCCGATGGCGACGACCAGCGCCGTGCGGGCGCCGCGGGCCGCTCCGGCGCGCGCCTCGGCGGCCCCGGCGGCGTGGCAGTCGTTGAGCACGAGCACCGGGAGCCCCAGCGCCCGCTCCGCCGCGCCCTTGACGTCGGTGCCCGCCCAGTCGGCGAGCAGGTCGGTCGCCGAGGCGATGCGTCCCGTCGGGTCGACGGTGCCGGCGGTGCCGATGCCGCACACGGCGGCCCGCTCAGCCAGCGGCCCGGCGAGCCCGGCGACGGCCCGCAGGATCTCCGGCCCACGGCCGGGGGTGGGGGTCCTGCGCCGTTCGAGGAGGGTGCCGTCCGGGGCCACGAGGCCGGCCGCGATCTTCGTGCCGCCGATGTCGACGGCCAGCGCGAGCGGGGTCATCGCGGCGGCCCCGACGGCCGACGCGAGCCGGGTCATCGCGGCGCCGCGGCGGCCAGCCGCCGGGTGATGGAGACCGGGTCGGTGATCGCGCCGCCGACCACCACGGCCCACGCGCCCGCCGTGAACGCCTGCCGTACCTGCCGCTCGGTGCGGTAGCGGCCCTCGGCGACCACCCGCACGCCGCGCGCGGCGAGCGCGCCGACGAGGTCGAGGTCGGGTTCGTCCGGTGTGGGGAGCTGGCGCGCGGTGTAGCCGGACAGCGTGGTGCCGACGACGTCGGCGCCGGCCTCCCAGGCGTCCAGGCCCTCGCCGAGGGTCGAGACGTCGCCCATGACGGCCACTCCCAGGGCGTGGATCCGTTCGATCAGCTTCAGGCCGGGGCCGGGGGTCTCGGGCGTGAGGTCCACGGCGATCATGTCGGCGCCGGCGGCGGCGAGCCCGGCCGCGTGCTCCAGTGTCGGCGTGATCACATCCCGGTGGCCGTGCCTGACCTTGTGCAGGCCGATCACGGGGACGTCCGTACGCCCGCGGGCCGCCAGCACGTCCGCGGCCGAGTTGATCCGCAGGCCCGCGGCGCCGCCCAGCACGGCGCACTCGGCCAGGCGGGCGATCACCTCCGGGTCCCGGAGCGGGTGACCTTCGGGAGCCTGACAGGAGACGATCAGGCCGCCGCGCAGCCGGTTCATCCACTCCCGCCCGCCGGAACCCATGAGGGCATGCCCATTCTGTCGCATCAGACTGGTATAGATGCGGGTTCCTCTCACGGTCAAGCTATTGGAGTACACCAATCGAGGGCCTAGACTCCTGGACCATGACGACGGAGCGCCCCCCGGCCAAGTCCGATCGGCTGCGTCGGCACCTGGCCGGCCTGCTGGTCGGCGAGCTGGCCCCGCACGAGCGGCTGCCCACCGAGCGCAGCCTGGCCGAGGAGTTCTCCGTCAGCCGGCTCACCGTGCGGCGCGTCCTGGACGAGCTCGAACGGGAAGGGCGAGTCTACCGGGTGCAGGGCTCGGGCACGTTCGTCAGCGAGCCGCGCATCCACAAGTCCGTCGAGCTGACCTCCTTCACCGAGGACATGCGCTCGCGCGGCCTGCGCCCGGGGTCGCTGGAGGTGAGCTGCGAGCGGATCCCGGCGGGCGCCGACATCGGCTACGCCCTGCGGATCAGCCCGTCCGCGGAGGTCCTGCACATCCGCCGGGTCCGCACCGCCGACGACGAGCCGATGTGCCTGGAGCACAGCTACCTGCCCGCCGAGCTCGTGCCCGACGACCTGGAGCCGGAGCTGGACGGCTCGCTGTACGAGGTGCTGTCGGCCCGCCACGGGCTGACCCTGCACCGCGCGGAGCAGACGATCAGGGCGACCGTGCTCGGCCCGGACGACGCCCGGGCGCTCGACGCGCCGCCGTTCTCGCCGGCCTTCCTCGTGCAGCGCACCGGCTTCGACGCCCGCGGCCGGGCCGTCGAGCGCGCCGACTCGCTCTACCGGGGCGACCGCTACTCCTACCGGCTCACCATCTACCGCGACCCCCGATAGGGGGCCTCTTGGAGCCCGGTGGCGCCTGTCTTGCGGGCCGCTTGGAGGAGCCAGCGGGGTGATCGCAAGAGGGTTGACACCGATCTGGTGATCAATCATCCTGATCCGCGGCGTGCCGAAAACGGCGCAAAAAACTCAACAATCGGCAGGCGCGACAATGACGTCAGATGCATCACCTTTCGCATCTGTTCTGCGGCTTTACCAGGATCGGCTGCGCGAGACCCCAGAAGGGATCGCCATTTCGGCCGGTCAAGATCACTTCACTTACAGTGACCTGGACCGCCTCGCGAACGGCCTCGCCGTGCGGCTGCGTCCTTTCACGACGACCGGTCAGCCCTGGGTCGCCGTGCTGGCGGACCGTTCCACCCGGCTGGTCGCGGGCCAGCTCGGCGCCATGAAGGCGGGCCTCGCCTTCGCGCCGATCGACCCCGCCACCCCTGCCGAGCGGATCCGCGCCATGCTCGCGGGAGCCTCGGCCGTGGTCACGGCGCCGGAGTGGCGATCCCTGGTCCCCGACGGCATCCCCGTGATCGACGAGCTCACCGCGGCGGACGCGCCGCCCCTTCCCGACGCCGGGCCCGAGGATCCGGCCTACGTCGTCCACACCTCCGGCTCGACCGGGACTCCCAAGGGCGTGCTCGTCCCCCACCGCGCGCTGGCCAACCTGATCGCGTGGTCGCACGAGACCTTCGGGCTGGGCGGCCGTGCCCCGCTGCTCACCAGCCCCAACTTCGACCCGTCGGTCTGGGAGATCTGGATGTACCTGACCGCGGGCACCACGATGGTCATCCCCGACGAGCGCACCAGGCTCTCCCTGCCCGCCCTGCGCGACTGGATCGTCGAGCAGGAGCTGACCACCTGCTACGCGCCCACCCCCATCGCCGAGGGCCTGCTCGGCCTGTCCTGGCCCGCGGAGACCAGGCTGGCGACGCTGAGCACCGGCGGCGACCGGCTCACCACCTACCCGCGCCCCGGGCTCCCCTTCAAGCTGGTCAACCTGTACGGCCCGGCCGAGTGCGCGGTCAACGCGATCGCCGGCGAGGTGCCGCCCCGGGACGACCGGAGCCGTCCGCCCGCGCTCGGCACACCCCTGCCCGGCGTCACCGTCCACCTGCTGGACGAGGAGATGCGGCCCGCCGAGGAGGGCGAGATCCACCTCGGCGGCGTGTGCGTCGGCCTCGGCTACCTCGGCCGGCCGGACCTCACGGCCGAGCGCTTCGTCCGCGACCAGGACGGCCGGCTCCTCTACCGCACCGGAGACCTGGCCCGCCGCGATCCGGCGGGCGCGTTCGAGTTCCTGGGACGGCTCGACGACCAGGTCAAGATCCGCGGCAACCGGGTGGAGCTCGGCGAGATCGAGACCGTGCTCGGCCGTCACCAGGGCGTGCGGGCCGTCACCACCGCCGTCCGCGGCCGCGACCTGGTCGCCTACGTCGTGGGGACGGCGACCGAGCAGGAGATGCGCGTCCACCTGCGCCGGCTCCTGCCCGACTACATGATCCCCACCGCCTGGGTGTTCCTGGACGAGCTCCCGCTGACCGGCAACGGCAAGGTCGACCGCGCCGCGCTGCCCGACCCGGTCCGCGAGTCCCGCTCCACCGTCCCGCCCGGCACCCCGACCGAGGTGGCACTCGCCGAGATCTGGCAGGACGTCCTCGACGCCGGCACCGTCGGCGCGGACGACGACTTCCTGGCCCTGGGCGGCCAGTCGCTGCTGGCGATGCGCATCGCCGCCCGCGCCGTCGAGAGCCTGGGCAAGCCCGTCGAGCCCCGGATGCTCTTCGAGCACCCCACGGTCGCCGAACTGGCCCGCGCGGTCGACGGCCTGCCGCGGACGGCCGCGGCGACCGAGGACGGGGGCGGGCTGACGCCCGCGCAGCGCCGGCTCTGGTTCATCGACCAGGTGGCGCCCGGCGCGCAGTACAACGTGCCCATCCTGTACGCCCTCGACGGCCCCCTCGACACCGGGCGCCTGGAGGCGGCGATCAACGAGATCGTCCGCCGGCACGCGCCCCTGCGCACCCGCTACGAGGAGCGCGACGGCGAGCCGGTGCCCGTGGTGGAGCCGGCGGTGACCGTACCGCTGAAGGTCATGGACGCCACCCCGCGCGGCGCGACCGCGCTGGCCAAGCACGCCGCCCGTGACCCCTTCGACCTGAGCACCGGCCCCGTGCTGCGGGCGCTGCTGCTGCGGCTCGCCGACGACAGCCACCGGCTGCTGGTGAACGTCCACCACATCGCCTTCGACGGCTGGTCCGCCGGGGTCTTCCTGGACGAGCTGGCGCGGCTCTACGCGGGCGAGAGCCTGCCCGCGCCGGCCGGAGCGCACCGGCGGGCGCGGGGCGCGGACGGCATGCCGTACTGGAGGAAGCTCCTGGAGTCGCCGCCCGAGCGGCTGGGGCTGCCCGCCGACGGCCCGGGACCGTCCGGCCCGTCGCGGCGCGGCGGCCGGGTGCGGGCCACGCTGCCCGACGGACTGCTCACCGAGCTGGAGTCGCTGGGCCGGCGCGCTCAGGCCAGCCCGTTCATGGTGCTGTTCGCGGCGTTCCAGGCCCTGCTGCACCGCTACAGCGGCCGGGACGACATCGTGACGGGCGTGCCGTTCTCCGGCCGGGAGGCGCCGGGCGCGGACGCCGCGATCGGGTTCTTCGTGGAGACGCTGCCGATCAGGACCGGCCTGGCGGGCGACCCG
The DNA here is from genome assembly GCF_024172185.1 of Nonomuraea roseoviolacea subsp. carminata. Classification (GTDB taxonomy): domain Bacteria; phylum Actinomycetota; class Actinomycetes; order Streptosporangiales; family Streptosporangiaceae; genus Nonomuraea; species Nonomuraea roseoviolacea. Next base: position 5,893,409 of record NZ_JAMZEC010000001.1, on the reverse strand, counting down.
TCGTTCGAGCGCCTGCTGGCCCGCGTACGAGCCGGTGTGCTCGCCACGCCCACGGACGTGCCGCTCGAGGAGATCGTGCGGGAGCTCTGCCCGGACGGCCGGCCGCCCTTCGACGTGATGTTCGCGATGCAGGAACCCCCGGCCGCGCTACGGGCCGACGGGGTGACCTTCCGGATGCTGGAGGAGGTGGAGAACGGCGGCGCCAAGGCCGACCTGGTGCTGTACGCCGAAGGGCGCGAGATGAGCCTGGAGTTCGCCACCGACCTGTTCGAGCGCGCCACGGCCGAGCGCCTGCTGGGCCACTACGTGCGCGTCCTGGAGCAGGTGGCGGCCGACCCGGCCGCGCCGGTCTCCACGCTGCTCACCCGTGACCACGGCCCCGCCGGCCGCGGCCCCGACCGGACCCTGCACGGGCTGTTCGAGCAGCAGGCCGACCGGACGCCCGACGCGGTCGCCGTCGAGTTCGAGGGCGCCGCCCTCACCTACGCCGAGCTCGACCGGCGCGCCAACCGGCTCGCCCACCTGCTGCGCGAGCTCGGCGTCGGCCCCGAGGTGCCGGTCGCCCTGCACGTGCGCCGCTCGCTCGACCTGCCCGTGGCGCTGCTGGGGATCCTCAAGTCGGGCGGCGCGTACGTGCCGCTCGACCCCTCCTACCCCGAGGGCCGTCTCACGCAGGTGCTCGGCCGGGTGGACACCCCGGTCCTGGTGACGCACCGGGCGCTGGCCGGCGGGCTGCCGCACGAGCGGCCCGTCCACGTCGACACCGACCTCGACGGCCGGCCCGACCACCGGCCGGACGGCGGCGCCGGCCCCGACGACCTGGCCTACATCCTGTTCACCTCCGGCTCGACCGGACAGCCCAAGGGCGTGGCGATGCCGCACCGCCCCGTCGCCAACCTCATGGCCTGGCACAGCGGCGCCTACCGCAGCCTGCAGTTCACCGCGCTCGGCTTCGACGTCTCCGTGCAGGAGATGTTCAGCACCTGGGCGTACGGCGGGACGCTGGTCATGGTCAGCGACGAGGTGCGGCGCGACCCGGCCGCGCTGCTCGACCACATCGCCCGCCACCGGGTGGAGCGCATCTTCCTGCCGTTCGTGGCCCTGCAGTCGCTGGCCGGCGCCGGGGCCGAGCCGCCCGCCACGCTGCGCGAAGTGATCACGGCGGGCGAGCAGCTCCAGGTGACGCCGCAGCTCGAACGGTTCATCAGGCCGTGGATGACGCTGCACAACCAGTACGGGCCGACCGAGGGCGCGATCATCGACATCGCCCACACGCTCACCGGCCCGCCGGAGGACTGGCCACGGCTGCCGCCCATCGGCAGGCCGGTCACGGGCGTCCAGGCGCTGATCCTCGACCGCCTGGGCAACGAGACGCCCGACGGCGTCCCCGGCGAGCTGCACCTCGGCGGCGCCTGCCTGGCCCGGGGCTACCACGGCCAGCCCGAGCTGACCGCGGAGCGGTTCATCACCTGGCGGGACGGCCGCCGGCTGTACCGGACCGGCGACCTGGCCCGCCTCGACGAGGCCGGGGACATCCAGTTCCTGGGCCGCGCCGACGACCAGGTCAAGATCCGCGGCTACCGGGTCGAGCCCGGCGAGATCGCCGCGGTGCTGGCCGGGCACCCCACCGTGCGCGAGGCGTTCGTCATGGCGCGGGAGGACCGGCTGGTCGCGTACGTGGCCGCCGACGACACCACCGGGCTGCGCCCGTACCTGGCCGAGCGGCTGCCCGAGTACATGGTGCCGAGCACGTTCGTCCCGCTGGACGCCCTGCCGGTCAACCCCTCGGGCAAGGTGGACCGGCACGCCCTGCCGGACCCCGGCCAGGGGGCGCGCGCCTTCACCGCCCCCGTCACCCCGCTGGAGCAGGTCGTCGCGGCCGTCTGGCAGGAGGTGCTGGGCGGGCAGGTCGGACGGCACGACAACCTCTTCGAGCTGGGCGGCCACTCGCTCAACGCCACCCGGATCGCCTCCCGGCTGCGCGACGCCCTGGAGGTGCGGGTCCCGCTGCGCACACTGTTCTCCCACCCGACCGTCGCCGAGCTCGCCGCTGACCTCACGTCGCCCGACGTGGAGGCGGCCGCGGAGCTCTATCTCATGGTCGCGGCGTATTCGGACGACGAGGCCGAAGCCCTGCTGCGGTCGATGGAAGGTCCCCAATGAGTCTGTCAGACCAGCAGCGCCAGCTCCTGGAAGCGTTACGGAAGAAGAAGCAGCAGGCCGCGACCGCACGGTCCAGGCCCGACCGGCTGCCGATGTCGTTCACCCAGCTCCGCGCCTGGTACCTCGACAGGATGGCGCCGGGCGCCGCGCACTACCTGATCCCGCTCGCCTTCCGCATCGAGGGCCCCCTCGACCGCGAGGCGCTGCACCGCGCGCTGAACGCCCTGGTGGCCCGGCACGAGAGCCTGCGCACCACGTTCGCCATGGACGAGGACGGCCCGTACCAGATCGTGGCCGACTCGCTCACCGTCGAATTGGCCGACGCCGCGGACGCCACGCCGATGGACCTGACCACCGGCCCGCTCATCCGCGCGCACCTGCTGCGCGAGGGCCCCGAGCGGCACGTCCTGCACCTCACGCTGCACCACATCGTCGCCGACGCCTGGTCGCTGGACGTGCTGCGCCGCGAGCTGAGCGCGCTCTACGACGGGCGCGAGCTGCCGCCGTTGTCCCAGCAGTACCCCGACTACGCGATCCGGCAGCGGGGCAGGGACCACGGCGAGGACCTCGCCTACTGGCGCGCGGCGCTGGCGGGCGCGCCGCCGGTCACCGAGCTGCCGGCGGACCTGCCCCGGCCGGCCGTCCAGACGTACGCGGGCGCCGAGCTGCCCTTCTCCCTGGACCTCCCGCGCGAGGAGTTCCGGGCGTACTGCCGGAGCCTGGGCGCGACCCCGTACATGGTGCTCCTCGCGGCCTACCTCGTGGTGCTCTCCCGGCGCTCCGGGCAGCGCGACCTGGTGGTGGGCACGCCGGTCGCCAACCGCGACGAGATCGAGTCCGAGGGCCTGATCGGGTTCTTCACCAACACCCTGGCCATCCGGGCCGACCTGTCGGGCGAGCCGTCGTTCGCCGAGGTGGTCGAGCGGGTCAGGGACGCGGTGCTCGACGCCCACGACCACCAGGGCATGCCCTTCGAGCGGCTGGTGGAGGAGCTCAACCCCGAGCGCCGCCTGGACCGCAGCCCGGTGTTCCAGACGATGTTCAACATGCTGCCCGAGGCCACGGCGGAGCTGGAGCTGACCGGCCTGACGGTCACCCCGGTGGAGATCCCCGACCGCACGGCCAAGTTCGACCTCACCGTGGGCGTCCGCGAGACGCTGGACGGGCTCGTGGAGTACAACACGGACCTGTACCACGCGGGCACGATCAGCAGCCTGGTGGCCGACCTCCGCCAGGTGCTGGCCGGCGCCATGGACGGCGACGAGTCCCCCGCCGCGACGGGCGCGGAGACGGCCGCGGACACGCCGCGCCACGAGGTCGCCCGGCTGGTCACGCGGGCCTGGCGGGAGGCGCTCGGCACCTCCTCCTTCGGCCCCGAGGACAACTTCTTCGAGGTGGGCGGCCACTCGCTGCTCGTGCTGCAGGTGCACGAGCGGCTGCGCAAGCGGTTCAGCCTCACGGTCACCGACCTGTTCAGGTACCCGACGGTCGCCTCGCTGACCGCGTTCCTCAGCCCGGACGGCCCGGCGCGGGAGACGGCCACGACGACCGGCGCGCCCCCCTCGGGCGCGCTCGCCATCGTCGGCATGGCCTGCCGCTTCCCCGGCGCCACGGGGCCCGAGGAGTTCTGGGCGGCGATCCGCGACGGCGTCGAGGCCGTCCAGGACTTCACCGACGAGGAGCTGCTCGCCGACGGCGAGGACCCCGCGCTGCTGGCCGACCCCGCCTACGTCCGGTCGGGGACCGTGCTCGACGGCATCGACCTGTTCGACGCCGAGCTGTTCGCGTTCACCCCGCGCGAGGCCGAGATCCTCGACCCGCAGCAGCGCCTGTTCCTGGAGACCGCCTGGGAGGCGCTGGAGGACGCGGCCTGCGACCCCGACCGCGTCACCGGACGGATCGGCGTCTTCGCCGGCTCGGCGATGAGCACCTACTACATCGAGAACCTGCTGGCCGCGCCCGACGTGCTCAGGGCGGTGGGCGCGTACCAGGTCATGCTCGGCAACGACAAGGACTCGCTGCCCACCCGGACCTCGTACAAGCTCGACCTGCGCGGCCCGAGCGTCAGCGTCAACACCGCCTGCTCGACCTCGCTGGTCGCCCTCCACCTGGCCAGGCAGAGCCTGATCGCGGGCGACTGCGACGTCGCGCTGGCCGGGGCGGTACGGGTCAACGCCTGGTCCCGCCGCGGCTACCTCTACCAGAGCGGCGGCATCGGCTCCCCGGACGGCCACTGCCGCCCCTTCGACGCCGAGGCCCAGGGCACGATCGGCGCCGGCGGCGTCGGCGTCGTCGTGCTGAAGCGGCTGGAGGACGCGCTCGCCGCGGGCGACACCATCCACGCCGTCGTCCGCGGCTCCGCGGTCAACAACGACGGCACCCGGAAGGTCGGCTACACCGCGCCGGCCGTGGACGGGCAGGCCGAGGTCATCACCGCGGCGCTGGCCGCGGCCGGCGTCGAGCCCGGCACGATCGGCTACATCGAGGCGCACGGCACGGGCACCGCGCTCGGCGACCCCATCGAGATCGCGGCGCTGTCCCAGGTCTTCACCGGGGACCGGCGGATCGCGCTCGGCTCGGTCAAGTCCAACATCGGCCATGCCGACGCCGCCGCCGGGATGGCCGGGCTGATCAAGACCGTGATGGCGCTCAAGCACCGCACGCTGCCCCCCACGGTCAACTTCGCGACGCCCAACCCGCGCATCGACTTCGGCGCGTTCCACGTGCCCACCACCCGCGCCGAATGGCCGGCGGGCGACGGACCGCGCAGGGCGGGCGTCAGCGCCTTCGGCATGGGCGGCACCAACGCCCACGTCGTGCTGGAGGAGGCGCCCGAGGCGCCCGCGCCGATCCCCGCTCCCCCGGCGGCCGGCCCCCACCTGCTCGTCCTGTCGGCCGCCGGTGACGCCGCGCTCGCCGAGTCGGCCACCCGGCTGCGCGCCCACCTGCGCGCTCACCCGGACCTCGACCTGGGCGACGTCGCCACCACCCTGCGGCACGGCCGCCGCCGGCTGCGCCACCGCGGATTCCTGGTCGCCGAGGACCACCGCTCGGCCCAGGAGGCCGAGCTCGTCACGGGCGCGTCGCAGCGGCGCGAGGTGGCCTTCCTCTTCCCCGGCCAGGGGGCGCAGCGCCGGGGCATGGGCGCGGGCCTGTACCGGTCGGAGGAGGTCTTCCGCGCCACGGTCGACGCCTGCTCCGCCGTCCTGGAGCCGTACCTCGGCCTCGACCTGCGCCAGGCCCTGTACGGCGAGGCCGGCGACCTCGACCAGACCCGGCTCACCCAGCCCGCGCTGTTCGTCACGGAGTACGCGCTGGCCCGCACGCTCATGGAGCGCGGGGTCCGCCCGGCGATGATGGCCGGTCACAGCATCGGCGAGTACGTCGCCGCGTGCCTGGCCGGGGTCTTCACCCTGGAGGACGCCCTGCGCCTGGTCGCGGCGCGCGGCCGCCTGGTGCAGAGCCTGCCGCCCGGGTCGATGCTGGCCGTGCCGCTGCCCGAGTCGGAGGTGGCCGGGCTGCTCGGCGAGGACCTCTCGCTGGCGGCGGTCAACACCCCCGAGACGTGTGTCGTGGCCGGACCGGAGCGGGCCGTCGCCGAGCTGGAGCGGCGGCTGACCCGGCAGGGCGTCGCCTGCCGGGCGCTGCGCACCTCCCACGCCTTCCACTCCGCCATGCTCGACCCGGTGCTCGACGCCTTCGCCGCCGAGGTCGCCGCGGTGCGGCTCGGCGCTCCCGGCCTGCCGTACCTGTCGAACGTCACGGGCGACTGGGTGTCCGGCGCCGAGACCAAGGATCCGGCGTACTGGGTGCGCCACCTGCGGGAGACCGTGCGCTTCGCCGACTGCGCCCGCGTGCTGGTCGAGGCCGACGCCGCGATGGTGGAGGCCGGGCCGGGCCGCACGCTGGCGACGCTGGTCCGCCGCCAGGGCGGGAAGGCGGTGATCGCCCCGTTCACCGAGCCGGACGGTGGGCGGGCCGCCCTGCTGGAGGGCGTCGGCCGCCTGTGGGTGAACGGCGCCGACGTCGACTGGGCGGCCTTCGCCCCGCCGGGCAGGCGGGTGCCGCTGCCCACGTACCCGTTCGACCGGCGCCGCTACTGGGTGGAGCCGCGCACCCGGCGCTTCGAGGTCACGGCGGCGGCCCCCGCGCCGCTGCCCGTGGCGGCGCCGCTCGGTGAGGCGGCGGCCCAGGAGGCCGACGCGGTCGCCGCCGCCTGGCACGACGTGCTCGGCATCGCGCCGGCGAGCCCGCGGGACGACTTCTTCGACCTGGGCGGCGACTCCCTCGTGGCCACGCAGCTCGCCTCCCGGCTCGGCCTGCCCATCGAGGCGATCTTCGACAATCCCACGCTGGGCGGCCAGCGGGCGCTCGTCGCCGCGGCGGCGCCCGCCCGCGAGGTCGTCCCCGCCGTCACCGCCGCGCCCGGCGCCGAAATCGTCCCGGCCGCCGTCGCCACGCCGGTCGCCGGGCTCGCCCCGGCCGCCGCCTCCGCGCCGGCCCGCGAGACGATCCCGGTGGTCGAGGACCCCGGTCCCGCGCCCGTCTCGTTCGTCCAGCGGCGCATGTGGTTCATCGACCAGGTGCACGGATCGGCCGCCTACGCCGTGGCCACGGCGCTGGACCTGCGGGGCGAGCTGGACACCGAGCGGCTGCACGACGCCCTGCGCGAGCTGGTGCGGCGGCACGAGTCGCTGCGGACCGTCTTCCGCGCTCCGGACGGCGAGCCGGAGCAGGTGGTGCTGCCCGCGGGCGAGGTGCCGCTGCCGGTCGACGACTGCGACGACGCCGAGCGGGCGCTGAGCGAGGAAGCGGCCCGGCCGTTCGACCTGGCGCGCGGCCCGCTGTTCCGGGCCCGGCTGCTGCGGCTCGCCCCGGACCACCACGTCCTGTCGCTCGCCTTCCACCACATCGTCGTGGACGGCTGGACGATCACCCTGCTGCGCACCGAGCTGGCGGCGCTGTACAACGGCCGGACGCTGCCCGAACCGGCCGTCAGGTACCGCGACTACGCGCGCTGGCAGCGGGAGCAGGCCGTGGACCTCGGCTTCTGGACCGAGAAGCTGCGCGGCGTCCCGCACAGCCTGGACCTGCCCACGGACCGGCCGCGCCCGCCGATGCAGACCTTCGAGGGGGCCGTCGCCACCCACGCGCTGCCCGCCGAACTGGCCGGGGGCCTGCGGCGGCTGAGCCAGGAGCGCGGCGCCACGCTCTACATGACCCTGCTGGCCGCGCTCCACGCGTTGCTCTACCGCTACAGCGGCCAGGAGGACATCTGCGTCGGCTCCCCCGTGGCCGGCCGCACCCGCCCCGAGTTCGAGGACCTCGCGGGCTGCTTCATCAACACCCTCGTCATGCGGGCCACGATGGACGGCGACCTGCCGTACACGGAGCTCCTCGCGCAGGTGCGCGCGTACGCGCTCGGCGCGTACGCCCACCAGGACGTGACCTTCGAACGGCTGGTGGAGGAGCTCAACCCGCCGCGGGACCTGTCGCGCAACCCGCTCTTCCAGGTGCTGTTCAACCTGCTCAACCTGCCCAAGAGCGACCTCGACATGGCCGGGCTGACCGTCGCGGAGAGGGCCGTCGAGACCGGCACCGCCCAGGTGGACCTGGTGCTCTACGTCTATGAGCAGGGCGACGAGCTGCTGTGCCGGCTGGAGTACAACACCGCGCTCTACGACGCGGGCACCGCGCGGCGGCTGCTGCGGCACTACGAGACCCTGCTCTCCGGGATCGTCGCGACCCCCACGGCCCCGCTGTCCGAGCTGGCCCTGCTCACCGGCGAGGAACTGGCCGAGCAGCTCGACAGCCAGGCCGTCGAGGTGCCCGACCGGTGCGTCCACGAGCTGGTGGAGGCGCAGGCCGACCGTACGCCGGACGCCGTGGCCGTCACCTTCGAGGGCGCCTCGATGACGTACCGGGAGCTGGACGAGCGGGCCGACCGGGTCGCGCGGCGCCTGCGGGCGGCCGGGGTGGGCCCCGAGACGCTGGTGGGCGTGGCGCTGGAACGGTCGGCCACGATGCTGGTCACCCTGCTCGGCGTGCTGAAGGCGGGGGGCGCGTACGTGCCGCTCGACCCGATGTACCCGCGGGACCGTCAGGACTACATCATCGACCACTCCGGCATCGGCGTGCTGGTCACCGAGCGCGAGCTGGCCGACCGCTACACCGGCTTCCAGGGCGAGCTCATCCTCACGGACCAGGGCTTCCCCGAGGAGAGCCCGGGGCGGCTGCCCGCCTCGGCCACGCGCGACAACCTCTGCTACGTCCTGTACACCTCAGGCTCCACCGGACGGCCCAAGGGCGTGCGCGTCCAGCACTCCTCGGTGGTCAACTTCCTCACCTCGATGAGCCGCGAGCCCGGCCTGACCGGCGAGGACACGCTCCTGGCCGTCACCACGTTCGCCTTCGACATCTCGGTGCTGGAGCTGTTCCTGCCGCTCACGGTCGGCGGCCACGTGGTGATCGCCGGCCGTGAGGCGGCCTACGACCCGGTGCGGCTGGCCGCCCTGCTGGACGACGCGACGGTCATGCAGGCCACCCCGGCGACCTGGCGGCTTCTGCTGTCGGCGGGCTGGGCGGGCAAGCCGACCCTGAAGGCGCTGTGCGGCGGCGAGGCGCTGCCCGCCGACCTGGCCACCGACCTGCGCGGACGGGTGGCCGAGCTGTGGAACATGTACGGGCCGACCGAGACCACGATCTGGTCCACGCTCACCCGGGTCACCGACGGGCCCATCACGATCGGCCAGCCGATCGCCAACACCCGGATCCACCTGCTCGACACCGCCATGAACCTGGTGCCCACCGGCGTGGTCGGCGAGCTGTACATCGGCGGGGACGGCCTGGCCCGCGACTACCTCGGCCAGCCCGAGCTGACCGCGGAGCGCTTCGTCACCTGGCGGGACGGCGCCCGGCTGTACCGCACCGGTGACCTGGCCCGCCGCCGGGCCGACGGCTCGATCGAGTTCCTCGGCCGGGCCGACGGGCAGGTGAAGGTCCGCGGCTACCGCATCGAGCTCGGCGAGATCGAGTCGCTGCTGCTGGCGCATCCCGCGGTCCGCGAGGCGGCCGTGGTGGTGCGCGGCTCCGACGAGGACAAGAGCATCGCCGCCTACCTGGTCACCGACCCCGGGGCCGAGCACGACTGGCGGGATCACCTGCGGCGCAAGCTGCCCGACTACATGATCCCGTCGGCGTTCGTGCCGCTGGACACGCTGCCGCTCACCCCGAACGGCAAGGTGGACCGCAAGGCGCTGCCCGAGCCGGTGGGCCAGGCGCGCGCCGAGGGCGCGGCGCCACGGACCCCGGCCGAGGTCAGGCTGGTCGAACTCTGGTCGGCGATCCTGGGCGTCCAGGGCATCGGGATCGACGACGACTTCTTCGCGATGGGCGGCGACTCGTTCAAGGCCGTGCGGGCCGTACGGGACTCGGGGATCCAGGCGACCGTGCTGGACCTGTTCAAGCACCCCACGATCCGGGCGTTCGCCACGCTCGACGGGTCGTCGTCCCGGGGCGGCGGCCTGCTGCACGAGCTGACGCCGCCGCGTACCGCGGCCACGCTGACCCTGGTCTGCGTGCCGTTCGCGGGCGGCGGGGCGATCACGTACCAGCCGCTGGCCGCGGCCATGCCCGAGCACGTCACCATGCTCGCGCTGGAGCCGCCGGGCCACGACACCGGCAACCCCGGCGAGCCGGTCCTGCCCTTCCACGAGCTCGTCGAGGGCTGCGTCAAGGAGATCAAGGACCGGGTCGAGGGGCCCGTCGCCCTGTACGGCCACTGCATGGGCGGCGCGCTCACCACCCTGCTGGCGCGCCGGCTGGAGGAGGAGGGCGTCGACCTGGTCAAGGTCGTCATCGGCGGGCACTTCCCGGCGCCCCGCCTGCCCGGCAAGGCGTTCGCCTGGATGCGCAAGGTCTTCCCGATGGAGCGGTGGACGTCCAAGCGGCAGGCGCTGGAGTTCCTGCGGGCCATGGGCTTCTTCACCGAGGCGCTGGACCCCGGCGAGCGGGACTTCATCATGGGCGTCTTCCTCCACGACACCCAGGAGGGCGAGGACTACTACACCGAGCTCTACAAGAACCCCATCGAGAAGCTGTCGGCGCCGCTCGTGTGCGTGGTCGGCGAGAACGACCGGGCGACCGAGCTGTACGAGGAGCGCTACCGCGAGTGGGAGGCCTTCTCCGACTCGGTGTCGCTGGAGGTGATCCCCAAGGCGGGCCACTACTTCCAGAAGCACCAGGCGCCCGAACTGGCCGAGATCCTCACCGGCGCCGACGCCGACGTCCCCGCGCCCGCGCCCGCTCCCGCGCCGGCCGCGCCGCCGGCGGGCCGCCGTCAGCCCAGCCTGAAGACGTTCTTCCTGGTGGCGTTCGGCCAGCTCGTGTCGCTGGTGGGCACGGGACTGACCACGTTCGGCCTGGGCCTGTGGGTCTACCAGCAGACGCAGTCGATCACGATGTTCTCCATCGTGTCGGTCATGGCGCTGCTGCCCGCCGTCGTGCTGGCGCCCATCGCCGGAGCGGTGGCCGACCGGCTGGACCGCAGGCTCGTCATGATCACCGCCGACTCGGCGGCGGGGTGCGGCTCCATCGCGCTGGCCGCCCTGCTCTGGACGGGCGGGCTCCAGCTCTGGCACATCTACGCCATCGTCGCCGTCGGCGCCGTCTCGACGGCCTTCCACCAGCCCGCGTACATGGCGGCCGTGGCCCAGCTCGTGCCCAAACGCTATTACGGCAGAGCCAACGGCCTGGCGCAGCTGGGACAGGCGGCGGGAACCGTCCTGGCGCCGCTCCTGGGCGGGGCGCTCATGGCCGTGGTCGGGCTGCGCGGCATCGTCGTGATCGACCTGTCCACGTTCGCCTTCGCGGTGACCGTGACCCTGGCGGTCCGTTTCCCGGACACGCTGTTCAAGAAGCGGGAGGAGCCGTTCTGGCATGAGGTGACCGGCGGCTGGCGCTACATCTCCCGCCGGCACGGCCTGCTGGCGATCATCCTGTTCACCTCGTTCCTGAACTTCCCGTTCGCCATGGTCGAGGTCCTGTCCACGCCGCTGCTGCTCAGCCTCACCGACACCCGCGGCCTGGGGCTGGCGCTCTCGATGAGCGGCGTCGGACTCGTGGTGGGCAGCCTCATCATGACGGTGACGGGCGGTCTGGCGCGCCGCACGCACGGCATCCTCGGCTGCTTCATGGCCCTCGGTGTCGCCTTCGCGATCATCGGGATCGCACCCAACCCGGTGCTGCCCGCGATCGGGCTGTTCCTCGTCGGGCTGCTCACCGCGCTGCTGAACGCGCACTGGTTCTCCATCGTGCAGCAGAAGGTCGGCCTCGACCTGCAGGGCCGGGTCATCGCCACCAACCTGATGCTCAGCTGGGCCATGGTCCCGGTCGGCTTCCTGCTGGCCGGCCCGCTGGTCGAGCACGTCTTCAACCCCATCGCGGGCGCCGCCCAGGGCCGGGGCATCGGCCTGCTGACCATCGTGGCGGGCGCGGTGACGGTGCTGATCGGCCTGGCGGCCTTCCGCTACCGGCCGGTCCGCCACCTGGAGGACGACCTGCCCGACGCGATCCCGGACGCGGTGGTCATCACCGACAAGGACGAGATCCAGCAGCAGGCCGACAAGCAGCTCATCGCCTGACCGCACGTTCTCCCGGTACGGCCGGCTCCCGGTACGGCTGGTGCCGTACCGGGAGATGCGGTTGGATGCGAGGAGATGTCCGCGCCTCCTGCCACCCGCCCCGTGGCAGTGGGCCTGCCCGCCGGGCCGTTCCTGGACCGGGTCGCGGAGCACGTGCCCGCGAGCATGGTCCGCGACGGCATCGCCGAGGCGCGGGAGCTCCTCACCATCGGCGACCCCGTACTGGCCGCCCGGATGCTCGGCAACGGGCGGCGGGTCACGGCTCACGACACGGTCCCGTTCACGCTGTGGGTGGCGGCCCGCGAGCGCCGTGACTTCGCGGCCGCCATGTGGACCACCGCGGCGGCCGGCGGGGACGTCGACACCACGTGCGCCATCGTCGGCGGCATCGTGGGGGCGGCTCCGGACGCGCGCCCGCCGGCGGAATGGAGCAGCCGGCGCGAACCGCTCCCGGACTGGGCCGGCGGCTCCTGAGGACCGGAGGCGCCGGGGGTCAGTCCGCGTACTCCAAACCCCCCTGGCGTTCGGCGGTGACCTCCAGGGTGACCACGCCTTCGCGCGCCGGGGTGACCTTGAAGACGATCCAGTCGTCGCCCACCTCGTCCGCCGCCAGTGGTTTGACCTCGTACCCGCCCTCATGGACCACGACGAGGCGGAACTCCGCGGCCAGGCCGCGCTTGCGCACCTCGGCCAGCACGTCCTCGACGGTCCGGCCGCTCACCTTGACCCCGGCCAGCGGCTCTCCGGGACGGGTGACCGACTGCCAGTCGTTCTCGTAGGACTCACCCGGCTTGGCCGGCCGCCCCAGCTCGAAGCGCAGCACGCCGGGCGTGCCCTTGATCGCCGCCGGGACCGTCACCACCATGAAGCACCCACGGTCGGCCAGGTCGCAGTCCGCCGGCTCCTTGCGAGCCCCGTAGGGCACGTTCAGCGGTGTCTCGGCGGAACCGCCCATGCGCACGATCTCGCCGACCGCGGAGGGCGAGACCGGGATCACGTTGAGCTCGACGTCGAGGCCGAGGGCGCGGAACGCCTCGGAGAACTCGCGCTGGTCCGCGTAGGGGTCCTTGATCCGGGCGACGTACGTGCCGGCCTCCTCGTGGATCTCCACCGCCGAGTTGGCGTAGGAGGTCGCGCCAGCGCCGGCCAGGCCCGGTCCGAGCACGACGCCGAGCGCGAGGACGGCGGAGGCGGCGAGCCCGAGCAGCGCGCGGCGGCCGCGGCCGGTGCGCCACCCGTGCGGGCGTCGCGGGAGCGCCACCGTCGTCATCGCGTCTCGCGCCGCCGTCGTCGTCGCGTCCCGGTCCTGGGCGACGATGTCGGCGAACAGCGCCCGCGCGCGGGCCCCGCCGGCGCGTCCGCCCGGTTCGTCGGGCGTGATCCGGGCCAGCGGCCTCAGCAGCTCGCCGATCTCATCGATGTCCCTCACAGCGATCTCCCCACGGGTACGACGGTGTCGGTCAGCGTGCGCCGGACGTCGGCTTCGTCGAGCGCCCGGGAGAACCGTCTGCGCGCGCGGTGCAGCCGGATCCGGACGGCGTTGCGGGACAGGCCCAGCATCGTGGCGATCTCCGCGCGGTCCAGGCCCTCCCACGCGACCAGCGCGAGCAGCTCGCGGTCGTCGTCGGGAAGCGTCCTGAACGCCTGGGCGATCGCGGACCTCTCGACCCTGTGGTCGGCGGGATCGCCGTAGAGGTCGGCCATCTCCGCGTCGAGGTCCCGGTGCCGCGCCCGGCGGCGGAGCGCGCCGCGGCGGTGGTCGGCCAGCACGTTGCGGGCCACCCCGTACACCCAGAGCCTCGCCTCCGCGCCAGGGGGCAGTTCGTCGATCCTGCGCCAGACGACGGTGAAGGTATCGGCGACCACGTCGGCCGCGTCCTGCGGCGAGTCGCAGCGCCGGCCGGCGTAGGCGGTGATCTGGTCGTAGGTCGCCTTGTAGACCGCTTCGAACCTGTGCGTGTCAGCTGACACCGGCGGTTCCCATCAGGACGTCCTCCACTTCCGGTACGGATGCGAACGCCCTTTTCATGGGTGGAGGCACCCCGATCATTTCTGCCGGAACCGGAGAATCTTGGACGGCCTCGCCGCTCCCCGGCGCGGAGTGGCGCACGGGGAGCGGCGAGGCGATCCTCACGGGGGAAGCGGCTCAGCCCGTGTAGTCGGTGGCGTGGGTCTTGCCGTCCGGCCAGAGGTACTTGCCGTTGTCGGCCGTCGTGTAGGCGCGGTTGTCGTCGCCCGTGCGGGCCTGGACGAGGTTGCGGCGCCAGGTGGAGCCACGCGCCTTGCCGCCCCAGATGCCGCCGTACAGGAAGCCGTAGAGCTGTTCGAGCTCGGCCGAGAAGACGTTGTCGGTGACGGTGATGTTCTTGGCGTTGTTCTTCACGCCGATGGACAGCGCGTAGCCCCAGCCCGAGACGTAGTTGTCCGTGACCGAGATGTGGTCGTACACGCCGTCGCCCTGCAGGGCCAGGGCGTTGGTGTTGCCCAGGGAGGCCAGGGTGTTGTGGCGGACGATCATGGGGCCGCCGTTGCCCTCGCTCTGCGGGCCTATGCCGTCGTGGTGGTATTCGTCATGCGACGTATCGGCCATGTCGTGGATGTAGTTGTTCGTCCACGTGGACGGGCGGCCCGGGAAACCGGTGACCATGATCATGCCCGCGTTGCCCCAGATGTCGTTGTGGTCCATGACGGCCACGGCTTCCTTCATCGTCGTGGCGAGCTGCCAGGACTTCCCGAAGGGCGTGCCCGGCTTGGTGGGGGACGACGAGACCGTGCCGTCGTTGCCGGGCGGCATCTTGTAGGAGCTCGGCTTGAACGTCGAGTAGAGGAACTTGATGTTGTTGTCCGAGTAGATCTGGACGAGGTTGTCGTTGGGGTTGGTGCCTTCGAACAGGCACCCGACGAACGTGAGGTTGTCGCCGTAGATCATCACCTTCACGGCGAGGAAGCGCTTGAAGGAGATGACGCTGTTGTCAGGGAACTCCAGCCGCAGCGGCTTGTCGGCTCTCATGCCCTTCGCGTAGTCGGTGAGCTTGCCCGGGTACGCGCCCAGGCCGAGCCCTCCGGCGTTGGCCGGGGTGTGGGCGTAACCGGTGTTCGAGAAGTCCGGCCAGTAGCCGGAACCGTCGTTGGGGCGGGCGCCGATGGCGCTGACGGCCTTCTCCGCGCCCACCGTCCGTAACTCGCCGCCGGGGACGACGCTCGTGGACAGGGCGGCGAGGCACGCGAGGGCGACGGCGGCGGACAGGCAGCTCCGGACCAGCGCGCGGGCGAGCCGGAAGCGCCGGCGGTCTTCGGTGCCTTGCGGGGATGATGTCTTGATGTCGTGCTCCGAGATGGTCGGTACTGGCTCCGCCCCCGCCGTGCGGCGGCGGAGGCGATGCTTCGGCACCACGTAGTGTGCCGGGGAGGCCCGATGTTTCGGGCGGTTTCTGATGACCACATGGCGCAGCCGAAAAGTGCCTCACCGTGATCACGGGCTGAGAGTTTCAGGTCAGACGTAACGAGCGGAAGGTCCGCACCACTACCTGATGTCAGAGAACGCACCCGATCGAAGGGGCTGGGTGGTGACGGACGATGCGCACCGGTTCACCGGTATGTACGACGAATGCCGACAACGGGTCTGGGCCTACGTGGTCAGCCGCGCGGGACGGCAGGTGGCCGACGAGGTGGTGAGCGAGACGTTCGCCATCGCCTGGAGGCGGCTGGACGACGTCCCGGAACACGCCCTGCCGTGGCTGCTCGGCGTCGCCCGCAACGTCCTGCGCGACAACGTGCGGGCCGAGGCCCGCAGGGAGGCGCTGGCCGCCGAGCTGCGGTGCTGGACCGAGGGCGACGTGGCCGACGAGGTGACCGAGCGGATGGGCCTGCTGCGGGCGCTGGCCGCGCTGCCGGAGGACGACCGGGAGATCCTCGTCCTGGTCGCCTGGCACGGGCTGTCCCCCAAGGAGGCCGCCCGCGTCGTCGGCTGCTCGTCGGCGGCCTTCCGCGTGCGGCTGCACCGGGCCCGCAAGCGGCTCAGGCAGGCCGTGGCCGGCGAACCGGCCACCGGACCGCGTCGCGGCGAGCCCGCCCAGCCGTCCCTGTCCCCCGTACGGAACCTCAGCGAGGAGTGGTCATGAACCTCATGGACGAGCTGCGGGCGGCGCGGCCCGCGCATCTCGGCGACCGGCCGGTGGACCCGCGCACCAGGGACGCCGAGCTGGCCCGCGCCATGGCGAGGCCGCGGCCGGCGCGGCGCCGGCGCGTGACGGTCAGGCCCGCGTGGGGTCTCGGCCTGGCCGGGGCGGCGGCCGCCGTGACCGCGGTGGTCGTGGTCGTGTCGGGGAACGGCACCGTGCCGACGCCACGGGGACCCGACGGCGGCCGTCCGGTCGCCGTCAGCCCCAGTACGGTGCCGGGGACGCGGGTGCGGCTGTCGGCCCGGGACGTCCTGCTGGCCGCCGCGAAGAAGGCCGACCGGCGCAGCGAGGGCGACGGCGCCTACTGGCACACGGCGTCGGTGACCCGTTCGGTCTACAGCGCGGCGCGGGGCGGCTACCGGGTCATGGACCTGCAGCGCAGCGAACTGTGGACGCCCGCCGCCGCCGGCGGCGAGCGGTGGGGGCGCGACCAGACGCTCGGGGCGCGCCCGGCCACCGAGGAGGACCGCCAGGCGTGGGAGCGGGCCGGCTCCCCCGGCGAGATCGACGTCGTGGTGCCGGGCAAGGCCGGCGGGCCCCTGAAGCTGAAGACCTCCGCCGGCAAGGCGCGGACCAGCCACGGCCCGCTGGTGGACGGCGACAAGGTGTTCTGGCTGGGCAGGAACGTCACGATGAAGGACCTGCGCGGCCTTCCGAGCGACCCGGGCGGGCTCAAGCGGTGGCTGCTGCGCTCGTACGACGGGCACGACACGGAGTCGTCCAGCGTCCCGATGGGTTCCGACACCTGGCTGTTCCGGGTCAGCGTGGGGCTGATCACCGACATGCCGGTGACGCCGCGGGTGCGGGGGGCGGCCTTCCGCATGCTCGCCGGCCTCGACACCGTCAAGGTCATCGAGAACGTCGTGGACGGCGAGGGCCGCCAGGGCACGGCGGTCGCCGTGGAGGAGCGCGTCAAGGGCTCCGGCGTGCTGGAGCACCGGCTGATCCTCGACATGGCGACCGGCCAGGCCCTCGGCATCCAGAGCGTCGTGGTCGAGCCCGGGGGCCGGCGGGCGGACTTCGAGCCCGGCACGGTGGTCGGCTCCACCACCGTCCTGGAGGCGGGCTGGACCGACGCCAAGCCCTCCTGATCCCGGCTCAAGGGCCCCGCCGGACCGGGTGGTGCGGCGGGGCCGTGGATTCACCGGTCACCCCGGCTCACACGGCGACGGGGAGGTCCGTGCGCAGGTGCAGGGACTCGGCGGCGTTGATGAGCATGGTCGTGGCGTGGCCGAGCAGCGGATTGGGGTCGGTGGCGCGGCACACGGTGAAGACGCGGCGCACGTGGGAGGTGTCGCCGAGCCGGAACACGCACACGTCGTGCGACTCGATCATCGCCAGCTCCGGCACGATCGCCACCCCCAGCCCCTTGCGGACGAGCTCGAACGGCAGGTTGTAGTCGTTGGTGCGGAACAGCACGTCGGGGTCGAAGCCGCTGGCCGCGCAGATGTGCGACAGGTTGAGCGCGGCGTCCATGCCCTCGGTGTAGGAGATCCACCGCTCGTCCGACAGCTCCCGGAACTGGATGCGCTTGCGCCCGGCCAGCCGGTGGCCGGGCGGCACGAGCACGTAGAGCGGCTCCTCCATGATCAACGTCATGGTCAGGTCCTTCGGCCAGGTGTGCGGCACCATGCCGTACTCGAAGACCACGGCCAGGTCGAGCCGCCCCTCGTTCACCGCGGGGATGGTCCGGTGCGGGTCGCCTTCCTCGTACCGGATGTCCACGTTGGGGCGGTCGCGGAGGAACTCGGCCAGGACGGCGGGCACCAGCCGGAACCCGGCGGACCAGAAGCTGCCGAGCCGCAGCCTGCCCCGGTGGGTGGTGGCGAAGGAACGCATCTCCTCCTCCGCCGCCTCCAGGTCGGCCAGCAGCCGGGCGGCCTTGCGGGCCAGCTCGGCCCCCGCCGCGGTGGGCCGGACGCTGCGCGGCAGGCGCTCGAACAGCTGCACTCCCAGGGCTCGCTCCAGCGAGGAGACCTGCTGCGAGATGGCCGACGGCGTGAACCCGAGGCGTTTGGCGGCCGTCCGGAGCGAGCCGGTGGCGACCACTTCGCGGATGGCCTGCAACTGGACCGGGGTGAGCATCGCCCCAACTTAACAGTCCGGCCACTTGCATCACCAGATCGCCGGCCACCGGAGGGCCCCGCGATCGCTCAGCAGCAACGACAGGGCTGGTGAGATCGGCGAAAAGGATAAGGAGGAGTGAACAGCATGTGCACCAACGCGCATGCTCCATCACCTTGTCGGATCTGAACGGACCCCCAATATTGGTGTGCACGGAACGTAGCACCAAGCCCGAGAGGGGGTGTCCTGCGCGATGCGGTTCACCCAAGCAGCCGCCGCATTCGGCCTGGCGGGACTCCTGTCCCTGACCGCCTGCTCCGGAGGCGACGCCGCTTCCCAGGCGGCCGCGCCGGCGCAGCAGAAGAGTCAGGAACTCCACGACCTTCTGCCCGACAAGATCAAGAAGAGCGGCACGCTCAACGTCGCCGCCGGTCACAACTATCCGCCGCTGGTCTTCCTCGGCACCGACAACAAGTCGGTCGTCGGCCTGGAACCCGAGCTCATGAAGGCCGTCGGCCAGGTGCTCGGCGTCGAGGTGACCTTCAGTCAGGCCAGCTTCGACAGCCTCATCGCCGGCGTGCAGGCGCGCCGGTACGACCTGGCCATCCAGGCGATGCTCGACAAGCCGGAACGCCGCGAGAAGGTCACCTTCGTCGACTACTTCAAGACCAGCAGCTCGCTGCTCGTCCAGGACAAGGACGCCCAGGCGATCACGTCGCTCGACGACCTGTGCGGCAGGACGGCGGCCGTCGAGCAGGGCACCGCCCAGGCCGACGACGCCGAGCAGCAGAACAAGAAGTGCACGGCGGCGGGCAAGCCCGCGGTCAAGGTGCTGGTGTTCCCCGACACGGTCGGCTGCCTGCAGGCCGTCTCCACCGGCCGGGCCAACGCCTTCATCGGCGGCACCCCCACCATCACCTACCAGGCCGAGCAGTCCGGCGGCCGGATGAAGCAGGTGGGCGAGCCGTACCGCTTCCTGCCGTACGGGATCCTCGTCAACAAGGAGGACCAGAACCTCTCCAAGGCCGTGCAGCAGGCGTTGCAGAAGCTGATGGACAACGGCTCCTACGCCAAGATCCTCGCCAAGTGGAAGATGTCGCCGGGCGCCCTCGACCAAGCGGTGATCAACGGCGGCGAGTCGTGACCGTGAGCCAGCAGACGGCGCGCCCCGCCGCCCGGGCGGAGATCCAGGCCGTGCCGCTGCGCCATCCGGGGCGCTGGGTGGGCGCGGGCGTGCTCGGCTTCGTGGTGATCTTCCTGGTGCAGGGCTGGGTGGCCAACCCGCGCATGCAGTGGGAGGTGGTCGGCGAGTACCTCTTCTCCCCGGCGGTCCTGAGCGGGGTCGGCACCACGCTGCTGCTCACGCTGCTCGCCATGGTCGTCGGCATCGCGGGCGGCGTGGTCCTGGCCGTGCTGCGCATGTCGCCCAACCCCCTGCTGTCGTCGCTGAGCGGGTTCTACATCTGGGTCTTCCGCGGCGTGCCGCTGCTGGTGCAGTTGCTGTTCTGGTACTTCCTGTCCGCGGTGGTGCCGACGATCGGGCTGGGCGTGCCCTGGGGCCCCACGTTCGTGCAGTTCGACACCAACATGATCATCACCCAGCTCACCGCGGCGGTGCTGGGGCTCGGCCTGCACGAGGCGGCCTACATGGGCGAGATCGTGCGGGCCGGCATCGCCTCCGTCGACCCCGGCCAGACGGAGGCGGCCCACGCCCTGGGGCTGACCCGCGCCCAGACCCTGCGGAAGATCGTCCTTCCGCAGGCCATGCGGGTCATCATCCCGCCGACGGGCAACCAGGTGGTCTCCATGCTCAAGACCACCTCCCTCGTCTTCGCCATCGCCGTACCGGAGCTCCTGACCTCGATCCAGGGCATCTACTCCAGGAACTTCCAGCAGGTCCCCCTGCTCACCGTGGCGTGCTTCTGGTACCTCGTGGCCACGACCGTCATGAACGCCGGTCAGCACTACATCGAACGCAGGTTCAGCAGATGACGACCCTCGTCCGCGCGGAAGGCGTGCACAAGCGTTACGGGACGCTCGACGTGCTCAAAGGCATCGACCTGGAGCTCGCCGAAGGGGAGGTGCTGGCGCTGATCGGCCCGTCCGGGTCGGGCAAGTCCACCTTCCTGCGCTGCGTCAACCACCTCGAACGCATCGACGCCGGCCGCCTCTACTTCCGCGACCGCCTGATCGGCTACGAGGAGCGCGGCGGCAAGGCGTACGAGCTGCCCGACCGGGCCATCGCCGCCCAGCGGGTGGACATCGGGATGGTCTTCCAGCGCTTCAACCTCTTCCCCCACATGACCGCGCTCGAGAACGTCATGATGGCGCCGGTCATGGTCAAGAAGGAGCCGAAGGCCGAGGTGCGCGAGCGCGCCCACGCCCTGCTGGCCCGGGTGGGCCTGGCCGACAAGGCGCACAGCCGTCCCGACCAGCTCTCCGGCGGCCAGCAGCAGCGCGTCGCCATCGCCCGCGCCCTGGCGATGCGGCCCGGCCTCATGCTGTTCGACGAGCCGACCTCGGCCCTCGACCCCGAGCTCGTGGGCGAGGTCCTGGACGTCATGCGCGACCTCGTGCGCGCCGACGGCATGACCATGATCATCGTCACGCACGAGATGGGATTCGCCCGCGAGGTGTGCGACACCATCGTCTTCATGGACGACGGCGTCGTCGTGGAATCCGGCCCGCCGGCCTCCGTGCTCGGCGACCCCCGGCACGAGCGCACCCGGGCCTTCCTCAGCAAGGTTCTCTGACCCCGAAGGGTGGATACCCACGTGTCCCGCGTCATCGTCCTCGGCGCCGGAGTGCTCGGCGCCTCCGTCGCCTACCACCTGGCCGTCGCCGGGGCCCAGGTCGTCGTCATCGAGGCCGGCGGCCCCGCCGCCGGCACCTCCAGCGCGACCTTCTCCATGGACGTCACCCATCTGAAGACCCCGCGCGCCTACTACGAGCTGAACCGCGCCAGCGCCGCCCTGCACGCCACGCTGGCCGAGGAGCTCGGGGGCCCGTCGTGGCGGCACCCCATGCCCGCCATCCAGTGGGGCGACAGCGAGGAGAGCCGGCGGGGGCTCAGGGAGCGCGCGGTCCGCCTGATGGCCTGGGGTCACCCCTGCCGCATCGCCGACCCGTCCGAGCTGCGCGAGCTGGCCCCCGACGTCGATCCCGCGGCGTGCACGGCCGACGAGCTCGTGGTCCACGACCAGAGCGCGTGGTACGACGCCCCGCTGTTCGTCCAGCGCCTGCTCGACCGGGCCGCCGAGCTCGGCGCCGACATCAGGTACGGTCTGCGGGCGCACGCGCTGATCCGCGACGGCGACGCCGTCACCGGCGTCGAGACCGGCACGCGGCGCTGGGAGGCCGACTGGGTGGTCAACTGCACCGGCCCGGACGCCGACCGCGTCGCGGCGCTCGCCGGCACCGACCTGCCCATGACCCGGATCCCCGGGCTGGTCGGGGAGAGCACCCCGATCCCGGGCCTCCGGCTCGGCGCCATCCTGGCCACGCCCGAGGTGGACCTGCGGCCCGCCCCCGGCGACCGGATCTGCTCCATCTCCTGGCCGGTCGACGCGCTGCTGGCGGGCCAGGACGACGACGCCCTGGCGGGGCGACTGCACGCCGGCGGCCAGCGCGTCCTTCCCGCGCTGCGCGCCGCCCGGCTGGCGGGCGTCCGCCTCGGCGTCCGGCCCGTCCCGGCGGACGGCCTGCCGCTGGCGGGCACGCACCCCGGCGTCCCCGGCCTGTACCACCTGGTCACCCACAGCGGGGTCAACCTCGCGCCCGAGCTCGGCCGCCTCGCGGCTCAGGAGATCATCGGCGGGGACGGGCCCGGCCTCGCCGACTACCGCGTCACCCGTGGCGTCGCGACGTCCGTGAAGGACGAGAGCCTGACCCTCATGACCACGCGCTGAGCACCCGCCCCTACGTGCAGGTGATGCCGGACGGGCCGGGCGTGGACGGGCCGCCGGCCTGGAAGCCGAAGGCGGCCGACGCGCCCGGCGCCAGGCTCGTGGCCCAGCTCGGCGCCTTGACCGTCCAGGTGCCGCCCGACGGCGTGATGGTGGAGTTCCAGGCGTTGGTGAGGGTCACACCGGCCGGCGCCGTCCACGTGAGCGCCCAGTTGTTCCAGGTGGTGGTCCCGGTGTTGCGCACGGTGACGTCGGCGGTGAAACCGCCCTGCCAGGCGTTGGCGACCTGGTAGGTCACGCCGCAGGAGACGCCGGTGCCGCCCGTCGGCGTGGGGGTGGCGGTCTGCGTCGGAGTGGGGGTCGGGGTGGGGGTCGGGGCGGGGGTCGGGGCGGGGGTGGAGCCGTTCGAGGTGGTGTAGCTCACCTTGGTGTACGCCGCGCCGCACCGCGGGTCGCAGGCCGCCGGGAGCGTGAAGCTGTACACGCGCCCCCCCTGTCCGTGACGTCCCGCACCCGAACGAACCTCCCCGCGGGACGCCGGGCGGTCAAGCGGAGGTGGGCGCGAGCTGGGAGAACACGCCGGGAAGGCTGAAACTTTCAGCGAGGGGCCGCGTCACCAGCTCCACATGCCGACGCGCACCGGCACTCCCGGCGAGGCGTGCAGGACCGGGTCGCCGGCCGGCGCCGGCAGGCCGGCGGTCTGGAGCACGTTCTGGTCCAGGCCGGTCAGCTCCGCGTGCCGCAGCGGCCAGACGGGATGCTCGACCTCGGCGGCGGCCGTCCGTCCCGCCACGACGCTGAACAGCCGGTAGCGGGCGGTCAGGAAGTGCGCCAGCTCGTCGTCCTCCGCCTCGGCCAGCGCCGGGCCGACGCGCACGTCCACGTCGCACCGCACCCCGTCCGGTCCCGGCCACCGCCTGCGGCACCGGTACCGCCTGCGGTCGCCCTCGGTGCGCACCGACATGTCGGACCAGAAGTACGGCAGCCAGAAGCCGGCCCGCCCGCCCATCGCGGCCGCCAGCCTTCCGGCGTCCAGCGACAGGAACCAGACGCCGGGCCGGCCGCGCTCGTCGCGCACGTAGGTGCGGCAGTTCGTCTCCGGGAAGCTTGACAGCCACGGCAGCGTGGGAAGGCCCGGCGTCCGCACGTCGTCCATGCGGAACGGCGTCAGTCCCACCCAGGCCGTCCCGTCGAACGTCTCGACCGTCAGCGACTCCGGCACCAGCGCCCGCACCGCCTCGACCGGGTAGCGCCAGTGCAGGAACGTGATCTGCGACCAGCGGTGATACATCACCGGCCAGGCGACCCGCGGAGGGGGCGGGGCCTGGTGGCGAGCCGAATCGTCGCGTCGAGTCATGGACGTCGGGGCTTCTTGCCCATGGCCCGGCGGATGACGACGCGGGCGCGCGCCTCCGCCCGCCGGTCGGCGGGCGCCTTCTCGACCTCGTCGAACAGGTCTCTGATCATGCTGTGCTGGGCCAGCAGGAGTTCGATGACGTCCGTCTGGTCGGTCGTCTCCAAAGCCGTCTCGTGGGCCGTCATGGCAGCGCCTCCTCCGTGTCCGCGTCGGCTACCCGGCGGGAGGCGAGGCACGCCTTCGCACGCGCCCGACCGGAAGCCCGACCCGCAGTGACGCCACATGACGTCAAGCCAGTGCATGAAGACGGTTGTAATGACGTCAAAGTGGTGTCACTATGACGCCATGGATCTTTCGCCGTATGTCGATCACCTCCGCCGCGAGCTCGCGATCGCCGCCGGGGCGGGCGGCGAGGAGGCCCGGGCGCTGGCCGAACGCCTGGCCGCCACGCTGGAGTCGGCCACCCGGCTGGCGCTGCTGGAGGCCCTCTCGGCCGCCGCCGACGAGATCACCCACGACCTCGCGCCCGGCTCGGTCGAGGTGCGGCTGCGCGGGCGCGAGCCCGCCTTCGTCGTGACCCCGCCGCCGAGCGCCCGTCCCTTCGCCGACGAAGGCGAGATCGGGCCGCCCGCCCCGCCCCCGCCCCCGGACGCCGACGAGGGCGGGACGTCCCGGATCTCGCTCCGCGTCCCCGAGCACCTCAAGCCGCGCATCGAGGAGGCGGCCGCCCGCGACGGCCTGTCGGTCAACGCCTGGCTGGTCCGCGCCGTCTCCGCCGCGCTCGACCCCGGCGACGCCGCCCGCCGCTCCGGCCCGCCCCGGACCCGGCAGAGCGGCAACCGCTACAGCGGCTGGGTGCGCTGATGACCACGCCGACCCACGACAGGGGAACCGCAATGCCGACCTTCGACACCCCCGACCCCATCGTCGCCGTCCTCGACCTGGCGAGCGCCACCATCAGGATCGACGCGGGCGACCGCGCCGACACCGTCGTCGAGGTCCGCCCGAGCGACGAGCACAACGACGCCGACGTGCGGGCGGCCCGGCACACGCACGTCGAGTACGCCGACGGCCGGCTCCTGGTGCGGGCCGGCAAGGACCAGGCCGGCCCCGGCTCCGGCTGGGGACTGTCGCTCGACAAGCTCGTGGAGTCGCCCGCCGACTGGGCGCGTTCGCTGCTGCACGGCCCGGGCTCGATCGACGTGACGATCGGCCTGCCGGCCGGCTCCAGCGTCGACGCCAGGTCCGCGGCCGACCTGCGCTGCCGGGGGCCGCTCGGCGAGGTGTCGTTCACCTCGTCCTACGGCGACGTCCGGATCGAGCGGGCCGGCCGGCTCCGGCTGAAGAGCACCCACGGCGAGATCTCGGTCAGCCACGCGTCCGGGCCCGCCGAGGTCACCACGACCCACGGCGACATCCGCATCGGCGAGATCGACGGGACCGCCGCGGTCAGGACCTCTCACGGCGACGTCCGCATCGGCGAGGTGACCGGCGAGCTGCGGCTCAACAGCGCCCACG
The DNA here is from genome assembly GCF_024172185.1 of Nonomuraea roseoviolacea subsp. carminata. Lineage (GTDB taxonomy): Bacteria > Actinomycetota > Actinomycetes > Streptosporangiales > Streptosporangiaceae > Nonomuraea > Nonomuraea roseoviolacea. Next base: position 5,868,580 of record NZ_JAMZEC010000001.1, on the reverse strand, counting down.
GCCACGTCACCGTCGACCGGGCCGGGGCCGGCGTCACCGCCCGGACGTCGTACGGCAGCGTGGAGATCGGCGAGGTGACGTCCGGCTCGGTCGTCATGGAGACCACCGGCGGCGGCCTGGAGCTCGGCGTCCGCGAGGGCACCGCCGCCTGGCTGGACGTGAGCTCCACGCACGGCACCGTGGACGTCTCCCTCTCCCCCGCCGACGCCCCCGCCCAGACGGACCGGACCGTCGAGGTGCGGGCCCACACCACGTACGGCGACATCGCCATCCACCGTTCCTGAACACCCGTTCCCGACGACCGAGGAGATGGTCATGCCTGACGCGATCACAGCCGAGGGGCTGGTCAAGAAGTACGGCGAGGTGGCGGCCCTCGACGGGATGGAGCTGGCCGTCCCGGAGGGGACGGTGCTCGGACTGCTCGGCCCGAACGGCGCCGGCAAGACCACCACGGTGCGCATCCTCACCACGCTGCTCCGGCCGGACGCCGGGCACGCCACGGTCGCCGGGTTCGACGTCGTCCGCGACGCCGCCCGGCTGCGCGCCCACATCGGCGTCTCCGGCCAGTACGCCGCCGTGGACGACCACCTCACCGGCGCCGAGAACCTGGAGATGGTCGGCCGCCTCTACCACCTCGGCGCCGGCCACAGCCGCCGGCGCGCCCGCGCGTTACTGGAGCGCTTCGACCTCACCGAAGCGGCCGACCGCCCCGTGCAGGGCTACTCCGGCGGCATGCGACGCCGGCTCGACCTGGCCGGCGCGCTGGTCGCCGCCCCGCCCGTGCTGTTCCTCGACGAGCCGACCACCGGGCTCGACCCGCGCGCCCGGATCGGCCTGTGGGACGTCATCGCCGAGCTCGTCGCGGAGGGCACCACCGTGCTGCTCACCACCCAGTACCTGGAGGAGGCCGACCGGCTGGCCGACCGCATCGCGGTGGTCGACCACGGGCGCGTGATCGCGCTCGGCACCGCCGACGAGCTGAAGCACCAGGTCGGCGGCGAGCGCGTCGAGCTCTCGCTGGCCGACGCGGCGGGCCTGGAGGACGCCGCCCGGACGCTGGCGCCGCTCGCGGCCGGCGACCTGCGGATCGACGCCGCCGCCCTCCAGGTGACGATCCCGGTCGCCGACGGCGTGGCCGCGCTCACCCGCGCGCTCGGCCGCCTGGCCGCCGAGCGGATCACCGTACGCGACGCCGGCCTGCGCCGGCCGACCCTGGACGACGTGTTCCTGAGCCTCACGGGACACCAGGCCGACGAGAAGACCGAGGAGAGCGTCCGATGAACGCCGTGCAGCTCGCCGTCGCCGACGGCATGACGATCGCCAGGCGCAACGCCCTGAAGATCCGCCGGGCCCCCGACCTGCTGGGCGGCGTGGTCATGCTCCCGATCGTGTTCGTGCTGCTGTTCACCTACGTCTTCGGCAGCATGATCAGCCTGCCCGGCATGTCGTACGGGGAGTACCTGCTGCCCGGCATCTTCGTCATGACGATCGTCACCAGCGCGCAGATCACCGGCTACACGCTGACGCAGGACCTCCAGAAGGGCGTCTTCGACCGGTTCCGCACCCTGCCGATGTCGCCCTCGGCGGTGCTGACCGGCCAGACCGTCAGCGACGTGATCATGAACGTGACCAGCATCGTCACCATGGCACTCGTGGGGCTGCTCGCCGGGTGGCGCGTCCGCTCCTCCCCGGCCGAGGCCGCCCTGGGGTTCCTGATGCTGCTGCTGTTCGCCTACGCCTTCTCCTGGGTGACGGCCACGGTCGCGCTGGCCCTGCGCACGCCCGAGGTCTTCAACAACCTCGCGACCATCCTGTCGTTCCCGCTGGTCTTCCTGTCCAACGCGTTCGTCGACAGCTCGCGCCTGCCGGGGCCGCTGAAGGCGGTCGCGGAATGGAACCCGGTCTCCACGCTCGTCCAGGCCGCGCGCGAGCTGTTCGGCAACACCAGCCCGGCCCTGCCCGTGCCCGCCGCCTGGCCGCTGCGGCACGCGGTGCCGGTGTCGCTGTTGTGGTCGCTCCTGCTGCTGGTCGTGTTCGTGCCGCTGGCCACGCGGCTGTACCAGAGGGCCGTCAGCCGATGAACGCCCTTCCCGACGTGGACCGCGAGCGGGCGGTCGAGCTGGTCCAGCAGGCGTACGCGGACGGCCGGCTCGACCCCGCCGAGCTGGAGCGGCGGCTCGAACGCGCGCTCACCGCCACCTCCGCCCGCGACCTGGAGCCGGTGGTCGCCGACCTGCCGGACGAGGTGGTCCGGCTCACCACCACCGGCGGGCGCGTCACGCGGGCGGGCGACTGGCAGGTCCCGCGCCGGCTGATCGTCGACTCCGAGTACGGCGGAGCCCGGCTCGACCTGTCCCGGGCCCACGTCCCGTACGGGCGGGTGGACATCGAGCTCCGGCTCACCTACGGCGGCGCGGTGATCATCCTGCCCGCGGGGGCGAGCGCGAACACCGACGGCGTGCGCACCGCGTGGGGCCGCGTGGCCTGCAAGGCGCCGGGCCGCCCCCGCCCGGACACGCTCCACGTCCGGGTCACCGGAGAACTCACCTACGGCCGCCTGACCGTCCGCGCCGCCCGAAGGTGACCCGGCTCCGGATCGCGGGCACACCCGGCTCCGGATCGCGGGCACACCCGGCAAACCGCCGCTCACGCCAAGACATGACAGATCACGGCAAACGGCGCCCTCATGTCGCGCGGCGGGCGCGGTGTTCCCGCCGTCCGGCGTCCACGATGCGATCACTGACGATGAGCCCCCGGCAGCCTGTAGGAGTTCCGGTCATGTCCCACATCCGCCGCCGCGGCGTGGCGACGGCGCTGGCCGTCGCGTTCGCGGCCACGGCGACCGCCGTGCCCGCCCGCGCCGACACCTGCGCGGCCTCGGTCAACTGCAACACCACGGTGACCTTCACCGTCAGCGCCGGGGCGGGGCTGCAGATCACGGTGCCGAACGGGCCGCTCAGCGTCGGCACCGGCAGCCCGGGCGGCACCATCAGCGGCCAGCTCGGCTCGATCACGGTCTCCGACCAGCGGGCCGCGGTCACCGCCACCTGGGTGGCGCAGGTGGTCGCGACCGACTTCACCACCGGCGGCGGCAGCGCCGCCGAGACCATCGCCAACTCCCGCGTCAGCTACTGGTCCGGCCCGGCCACCGCCACCACCGGCACCGGCACCTTCGTCCCCGGCCAGGCCAACGCCGCCTCCTCCGTGGTGCTCGACCAGACCCGCATCGCCTTCTCCAAGACCACCGGCTCGGGCAACAACTCCGCCACCTGGAACCCGACGATCGTCATCGACGTCCCCGCCCAGGCCGTGGCCGGCACCTACACCGGCGTCGTCCGCCACTCGGTCGCGTAGCGGGCCCGCCGGTCCGGGCCGGAGCGTCGGAGCGCGCCCGGGTGACTCGCTCCCCAGGCGGCTCAGGCCCCGGCGCCGGGGGCTTCGCTCCCGAGGCGGCTCAAGCCCCGGTACCGGGAGTCTCGCTCCCGAGGCGGCTCAGCGCCAGCATGGCCTCGCGCTCGACGCGGGAGAGGTCGCACAGGACGGCGCCCGCCTGTTCGAGGCACCGCGCGTCGCCCGACTCGCCGGCTTCGGCGATCAGCGCCGCGACCTCGGTCCACATCGCGGCCGCCTCGGCGTACAGCCGGTGGCCGGTGCGCAGGTGGCCGCTGTCGAGCAGCCCGGCGCACTCGGCGAGGAAGTCGCGGTAGAGGTTGCGGAACAGGGCGCCGCCGGTGCCGCCCCGCTCCATCAGCAGGGCGGCCTGCGGGAGGGCCCGCAGCGGGTCGCCGGCCCGCTGGAGCCAGGTGGGCACCAGCTTGCCGGCCTTGGCGATGCCGCGGTGGCCCAGGTTGGCGATGGGCGGGTCGAGGAAGGCGTCGGCGCAGGCGGTGATGGCGGGGACGATCCGCTCCCGCGGGGTGGGCATGCTCCCCGGGACGGTGAGGGTGAACGAGCGGTGCCTGGCGGTCATCGGGCCGCGCGCGGCGCGGGCCTCGGCGAGGCCGGCCAGGCTCGTGGACACCGCGCCGCCTTGCTGGTCGGTGTCCACCAGGTAGGCGTCGTGGTCGTCGTAGCCGTACATGGCGACGACATGACCGCCGAAGCGCACCTTCGACCCGAAGTAGTCGAGGTGGTAGCTGTCGAGCTGCAGCCCGACGGGGTGGCCGGCGTCGATGACGGCCGCCACGTTCTCCCACGCCTTGCGGGGCGAGCCGGTCTCCCGCACCACGAGCTCCAGCCGGAGCCTGGCGGCCAGGTTCTCGGTGAGCTCGAACGGCTTGACCCGTCCCCCGAGGAACGGGAAGTCCATGCCCTTGCTGTCCCAGTAGACGAAGGACAGACCGGAGCCGAGGCCGAAGAGCATGGGCTCGGACAGGTCCAGCCCCTGGTGCCGCAGCAGCACTCCCAGTGCCGACGTCTCGCAGTGCTGCGTACCGCGGGCGTCGATGTCCTTCACCTTGGTCATGCCCCTCATGGTGGACCCTCCCACGAGGGAAGAGTCCAACCACGCGCCGGAGTCGCGGGTGACGACCGTCCAGAGGAGGTCGCCCTGGCCGGCGGTCAGCCCGAGGACGTCCGCTCCGGGGTGAACCAGCGGGTGAGGGCCGCCTTCAGGCCGTCGGGGTCCTCACCCGCCCAGGCGACGTAGCCGTCGGGCCGGACGAGCAACGCGGGCGCCGGGGCGTCGTCGGCCGTCGCGGCCACGCGGCGTACCCGGTCGGCCCAGGGCTCCGCGGCGACGGCGAGGTCGTTCCCGCCGGTCAGGTCGAGGAGCAGGGGGCGCGCGTCGCGCAGGAGCTCGGCGAGACGCCGGGCGCGTCCGTCGCCGGTGATCAGGTCGAGGGGCGGCACGAACCAGCCGGTGGGCGCGGCGGGATGCTCCTCCCCCATGTCGTAGCGGACGTCGGCGCCCGCCATCAGGGCCGCCACCGCGCGCAGGTTCTCGGCGCTGCCGAGGAGCTCCGCGAAGAGCAGGCGCAGTGCGGTGACGCCGCCTCCGGGCGCCATGAGCGCGCTCGCGGCCCGGGTGTGCATGAGCACGCGTTCGCCGCTCGCGCGGCGCTCGCTCTCGTAGCTGTCCAGCAGACCTTCCGGGGCCTGCCCGCGCAGGGTGGCGGCGAGTTTCCAGGCGAGGTTGGCGGCGTCCTGCAGCGCCAGGTTCAGGGTCGGCCCGTGGCTCACGTGCGCGGCGTCCCCGGCGATGAGGACGCGCGCGGCGCGGTAGCGGTCGGCGAGCCGGAAGGTGCGGCCGCACAGGCGGCGCAGCATGGTGGGCGCGCCCTCGGGCGGCGCGGTCAGGGGCAGGCGCACGCCGAGGACCCGTTCGACGCTGTCCCCCATCTCGGCCAACGTCATCGGCGCGCCCGGCCCCGGGAAGTCGCCCGCGGGGTCGTCCTCCCATTCGGCCGTGTTGACCAGCGGCCGTTCCGGGTCGTGCGCGAGGAGCGTGAAGACCCCCCTGTCGGTGCGGTGGAAGTGCGCCGGGATCTCACCGAGACCGTCGATCACGACCCGTCCCCCCGGCACCGGCCGGATGCTGTCGCTCGGCCCGATCAGGGCCGAGCGGTCCACGACGCCGTCGTCGCCGTCGCCGGGGAATGCGATCCCCGCCTGCTTGCGGACCAGACTGCGGGCGCCGTCGCAGCCGACGAGATACCGGGTCGTCACCGTCGTCTCCGTCCCGTCCGCCGCGCGGACCACGACGTCGACCTGGTCGTCGGACTGGCCGAAGGACAGCACGTCCCAGCCGTGCCGGACGTCCGCGCCGAGTTCCGCCGCCCGCTCGTGGAGCACCCGTTCGAGATCACGCTGGTTGACCGGCAGGAGGTGCATCGGGTTGTCCGCGCCCAGCACGTGCAGCGGCAGCGGCATCCCGCCGAAGAAGAACCCGGGCGCGGGCGCCGGAACCCCGCGTCCCCCGCAGCGCTCGAAGAGGCCGCGGTTGTCCAGCAACCGCACGACCTGGCCGGTGAGGCCGTGCGCCTTGTCGGCCGGGTCGGGGTCCGGTCGCCGTTCCAGCACAAGAGGGCGGACGCCCGCGAGGCGCAGCTCGCAGGCCAGGAACAGGCCGGTGGGTCCACCGCCGACGATGACGACGTCGAACGTCATTGACGCATCCTTAAGGTACACAGCCGTATCTAATGGCGGCCACCGTAGATCAGCGCGATAAGATACGCAAGTGAATCTAAAACGCGGCGCATCCCGTCGGCGCGGTCCCGGACTCCAGGACGCGATCCTCGACGCCGCGTGGGACGTGCTGGTCGAGCACGGCTACCACGGCTTCACCTTCGAGGCGGTCGCCGCCCGCGCCGGCACGAGCCGCCCGGTGCTCTACCGGCGCTGGCCGCGGCGCGACGACCTGCTGCTGGCCACCCTCACCCGGTTCTGGCGGCCGATCGCGGTGCCCGACACCGGCAGCCTCCGCGACGACGCGATCGGTTTCCTGCGCAACGCCAACGCCGACCGCGCGCCCACGATCACGTTGCTGACCGTGCAGCTCGCGGACTACTTCCGCGACGCCGGCAGCAGCTTCGGCGAGCTGCGCGACACCCTTCTCCCGCCGGGGCGGGCGACCGCGTTCGAGACGATCGTCGCCCAAGCGGTCGGGCGCGGCGAGCTGCCCGACGTGGCCCGCTCGCCCCGCGTGGTGAACCTGCCGTTCGACCTGCTGCGCCATGAGCTGCTCACGACGATGCGCGCGGTGCCGGACGAGTCGATCGTCGAGATCGTGGACGAGGTGTGGCTCCCGCTCCTCGGCGCCGTGTGACACGGGTCGCATGTCACAGGCGGGCGGGCTGTCTCGTCCCGGGTGGCGGAGACAGACATGCGCGTCTGGAGAGCGAAGGGAAGCACATCATGAGCAAGGTCTGGTTCGTCACCGGTTCGTCCCGCGGCCTGGGGCGCAGCTTCGTCGAGGCCGCCCTGTCCCGCGGCGACCGGGTGGCCGCGACCGCCCGCGACACCGCGAGCCTGGACGAGCTGGTCGCCTCCTACGGTGACGCGGTGCTCGCGCTGGAGCTGGACGTGACCGACAGGGCCGCGGTCTTCGCGAGCGTGCGGCGGGCCAGGGAGCGCTTCGGCCGGCTCGACGTCGTCGTGAACAACGCGGGCTACGGCCTGTTCGGCGCGGTCGAGGAGCTGAGCGAGCGCGACCTGCGCGACCAGTTGGAGACCAACCTGTTCGGCACGGTGTGGGTCGTCCAGGCCGCGCTGCCGCACCTGCGCGAGCAGGGCGGCGGCCACATCATCCAGATATCCTCGGTCGGCGGCGTCACCGCGATGCCGCTCGGCGGCGGATACCACGCCTCCAAGTGGGCCCTCGAAGGGCTGAGCGAGTCACTCGCCCAGGAGGTCGCCGGTTTCGGCGTCAAGGTGACCCTGGTCGAGCCCGGCTCCTACGCCACGGGCGTGAACGCCGCCGTCGTCCGGGCCGAGGCCGACCCGCACTACGACGGCCTGCGGGAGAGCTTCGCCGCGTTCGCCGGGACGCTCGACGTCGGGGACCCGGCCGCCGCGGGCCGGGCGCTCCTCCGGATCGCCGACTCCGCCAACCCGCCCCTGCGCGTGTTCTTCGGCACCCAGGGGCACGACATCGTCCGCCAGGTCTACGCCGACCGGCTCACGACCTGGGCCGACTGGCAGGCCCTCTCGGTGGAGGCGCACGGACACACCCCCGCGACCCCGGCCGCCTGAGCCGGGCACCGGCGCCCGCCTCGCCGGCCCGGCTACGCGAGATCGGCGAGGAGGGCGTCGAGCGCCCTGGTCAGGGCCTCGGAGTTGGCCCGGTCGAACCACGTGGTGCGGATGCGTTCGTTGCTGCCGTTCGGGGTCTCGTGATCGGCCGCCAGCCGCCGCAGGGAACGCGTCCCGTCGCCCAGGGAGCGGCCGACGCCCTGGAAGAGGCCGCGCACATAGGTCTCCGCGGCCTCGGGCGGGATGCCGTGGCCGGCGGCCCACGAGGTGAGCGTGGCGAGGTACGCGTAGTGGGTGGTCAGCGTTCCCGTCAGCGCGGAGAAGACGTCGAAGGCCGCCTCGTCCGCGACCGGGAGCGTCCCGCCCAGCCGCTCGAAGAGCGAGTCCACGGCCGGGTGCGACGGGTACGTCACCGTGACCGAGCGGCGTTCGCGCACGGCGGGCAGGGGGATGGCCCGTACCAGCGGGGCGTCGGTGGCCAGCGTCCGGCGCAGGTCGTCGTTGCCGACGCCGGCCATCACGTTGACCACGATCCTGCCGTCGTCCACCTTCAGGCCGGCCAGCGCCTCGTGCCGGTCCTGGCGGCGTACGGCGATGACCACGATCTCGGAGCTGTCCACCACCTCCTGGTTGCCGGCGCACACCCGCACTCCCTCGTGGCGCTCGGACAGCTCCGCGGCCGTCCGGGCGCCGCGCGGCGAGAGGTGGATCCGCGGCGGGTCCTCGACGCCGTCGCACAGGCCGTCCACGATGGCCCGGCCGATCTCGCCGACGCCGATGATGCCGATGTCCCGCACTGTGTCTCCCTGTCGTTCTGCCGGTGGTCGTTCGTTCACGGGGTCTCCTCGCGGGCGGCCCGGTCCCGGATGCCCTGGAGTACGACGTCGAGCATCCGGTCGAACTCCGCCGCGGACCCGAAGTCGGCGAGCAGCGGCGCCAGGGCGGCCATCGTCGGGTGCGCCCCGGCGTCGAGGGGTGGCATGGGACCGGGCCCGTCGGGACCGCCGCCGGTGCGTGCCAGCAGGTGCCCGTTGAGGAAGCTGAACAGCACCATCGGCGCGTCCGCGACCACCTGGTCGGGCAGCCCGGCCGCGCGCATCGCGGCGAAGAGCCGCTCCAGGGCGGCGAGGGCCACCGGCGAGGTCTGGGCGCGGGTGGTCAGCAGCGGGAACACCTTGGGGTGCCGGTAGGCCATGTCCCGGTAGCCGTGCGCCGTGCGGCGGGCGACCTCCTCCCAGCCGGACGACGCCTCGCCCGCGTCGGCCGCCACCTCGGCGAGCACGGCCTCGGACACCGCGTCCAGCAGCGCCGCCTTGCCCCTGATGTGGTGGTAGATCGACATCGGGTCCACCCCGAGCTCCTCCGCGAGCCGCCGGACCCCGAAGCGCTCCAGGCCGTCCCGGTCGACGAGCGCGACGGCGGCGGCGGCGATGCGCTCGCGGTCGAGCCCCGCCGAGGTGCCGCGCGTGCGTCTGGCCACGTCCACTCCTCCCTTGCAAACCTACGCCGTAGAATATACCGTGCCGAGCGAAACCTACGACGTAGATTTAAAAGGAGCATGCCATGACCACAACCGCCGGCCGTCCCTCCTCGACGCACGCCAGGCGCCCCACCGCGATGTACGTCGGGCTCGCGCTGACGGTCCTCGCCACGCTCGCGCCGCTGCTGGACATCGCCACCGTCGACACGCTGTCCGGCCACGTCCGCGACGCGTACCCCGGCTGGCCCCCGAACCTGGTGGAGGCCGATCGCGACGCGATCGCGATCTACCTCGTCGCCACCGGCGCGGTGGGGACGCTCCTGTGGCTGCTGACGACCTGGGCGGTCACCACCGGCAGGCGCTGGGGCCGCGCCGCCACCACCGCCGCCTTCGCCGCCGGCGCCCTCGTGGCGCTGACCGACCTCGGCCTGGGCGGCGACCACTACGACGTCATCGTGCCGTACGCCTACGGGACGCTGACGCTGCTGCCCTGCCTCGCCGGGCTCGCCGCCGTGGTCTCCGTCTGGCGGCGGGGCCGGCCGGCCCCGCGGCGGTGACCGCCGCCACCGGCGCCCGGCCGCTCAGCGGAGGTCGGATCAGCGGAGGTCAGATCAGCGGAAGTCGGAGATGCGCAGCACCGCGAGCATGTCCGTCGCCCGCGAGCCGGTCGAGAAGGACGCCTCCACGCCGACCCAGCCACGGAACGCGCCCGTGTCGTCGATGATCTGCATGAGCGGCTTGACGTGGGAGTTGCCGGTGTAGCAGAACTCGTGGCGCTCCATCGCCAGGCAGGTGCACCAGTGCCACAGGGTGTCCCGCCGGTCGGTCTTGGAGATCATCGTGAGGTAGTACTGGATGGAGCTGATGTTCGCCCGCGTCCCGCCGCCGTAGCGGGGGCAGCCGCCGGACTTCTGGCACGCGCCGCGCGAGGACGGCTGCAGGTACGTCAGGCACGAGGTGGTGGCGGCGCAGGCGCGGAAGGAGGAGTGGCCGAACGGCTGGTCGCCGGAGGTGACGAGCCTGCCGCTCGCCCAGCTCGTGAGGTCCTGCCTGAGCGAGCCGGGGAACGCCCGCACCGAGCTCATCGCGCGCCGGGTGTCGATCGCGGCGTTGCTGCCGTAGCCGTAGCCGTTGGTGGCCAGCGTGCTCTGCTTGAGGTCCAGGCGGGCCAGCTTGCCGTCGGACGAGGTCCGCACGTACCACTGCTCCGTCCACTGCTGGGCGATGTTCCACCGGATGGTGAGCACGTTGCCCGCGACGGTGTACGCCCCGGTCCGGCTCTCGCCGGGGGCGCCGGTGAAGCCACCTGCGGTCAGCACCTCGCAGGCGCGGGGTCGCGACTGCCTGCCGCCCGCCCTGGTGGTGCAGCTCGGGTCGGGGACGGTGCCGGTGCGCTGCCTGGCCGTGGGATGACGCTGCCACCACAGGTACATGGCGGCGCTGACCGTGCCGTTCGCGGCGAAGCGGTAGGTGCCCAGGCGCACCCAGTTCTGCTGGGACGCGGCCTTCAGGTGGCCCTGCGAGACGACGAAGGTGGCCTTGCCTCCCGGCAGCGACGTGGCGGCGACCGCGGCCGAGGTGGAAGCAGCGGAAGCGGCGGACTCCGACGCGGCGGACGCGGCTGAGCCCGCGGGCAGGATCGTGACGGCGAGGACGAAGGAGAGGATTGCCGCTGCGGTGCGCATGGTGAAGCTCCGGGGGTCTACGGGCGTGGCCGGTCGTCCACGGGCCACCGTATTCGGCCGGGACCGCGGATGTCCGCGAAACCGCGCACAACCCCTGGGGGCGTCCCGCCGGACGCCCCTGGCCCGGTGTCTAGTAGGAGGTCGTGCGGTGGCGGGCACGGAACTCCGCCAGGAGCTCGTCGGTCACTTCGGCGCCGGCCGCCACGGCGGCGTGCACCTCGCGGAAGTAGCCCTCGTACCCGGCCGGCGTGTACAGGCACAGGGCCTGGACCGGCTCGGTGCCGGCGTTGCGGAAGCCGTGCGGGGTCCCGCGGACGGCGGCGAGCAGGTTCCCGGGGCCGACCGTCACCTCGCCGTCGCCGTTGTGCAGGGTCAGCTCGCCCCGCAGGACGTAGAAGTACTCGTCGTGGCCGTGGTGCACGTGCGGGCGGGCCCCGATCGTGCCCCCTTCCAGGGTGAACTCCTCGAACGCGAAGCGGCCTTCCGTGTGCTCGCCCGTCAGCCGGAAGAAGTGCGCCACTCCGGCCACGTCGATCAGCTCGCCGTCCTCGGGGCGGCGCAGCAGGGCGCGCGGCTCCGGCATCTGGTTGTCGATCATCCCAGCATTATCGGCCGAAAGCGCCGGAAGGCTTTCGGGCAGGCCCGCCGCGGCGCCTGGGCCGGGCGCGGCGCTTCTCCTCCGAGCGGCTCGGCCTGGAGCCGGTCGAGGAACGGCCCGGCGGGCTGCTGTACCGGTGCGGGGGCGCGGAGTTCGTGGTGTTCCGGTCGACGGGATCCTCGCCCGACACGTTCACCCAGATGGCGTGGGAGGTGGACGACATCGAGGCCGTCGTGTCGGAGCTCAGGCGGCGCGGGGTGGTGTTCGAGGAGGTCGACGCACCGGGATTCCCGACCCGCGACGGGATCGCGGAGATCGAGGGGAACTACCCGAGCAAGGACGCGCGGGGCGAGCGCGGCGCCTGGTTCCGCGACAGCGAGGGGAACCTGCTGGGTGGCGGCCAGCCGGTCCGGTGAGCGGGCCGGTGCCGCGTCCGGCCGCCGATGAGTTCCGGAAGCGAGAGGGGTCTCACTTCCGGAACGACGGGAAGGAGCGGCTCCGGTGGACCTGTACAGCGTCGTGTGCGTACGTGACCGGGCGACATCGCGGAAGTGGTACGAAGTCTTCTTCGGGCGGCCGGCGGACGAGGTCATCGGCGAGGAGCACCTGTGGCAGGTCGGTGAGAACGCGTGGGTCGTCGTCGACGACCGGCACATGCGGGCCGCCCGGGTGGGCGGCACCATGATCACGCTCGGCGTGTCCGACCTCGACGACATCCTGGCCCGGCTGGCCGCACACGGCATCGGGCACGAGCCGGTGGAGACGTACGGCAACGGCGTGCGCCACGTGGAGATCCTCGACCCGGACGGCAACAGCCTGTCGCTCGCGCAGGCGCCCACCCGGTAGCCGGCCTCCCGGCCGGCCCCCGCGCGCGCCATCGTCGGCACACCCCTCAGTACGCGGCGAGCGTGAGCGCGTTGGCGGCCTCGTTGAGCGGCTTCATGATCGGCCGCATCGCCAGGTCCTTCCACGGCAGGCGGTTGACCAGCCGCATCATCGTGGTCTGCATCTTGATCTGCATCGGGCTGCCCGCGACCATCTGCGCGGCGTTGCTCGCGCCGAGCGCCACGTTCACGTCCACGTACGAGCGCATCGCCTCCCGGTATCCGGCGTAGGCCGCACGGTGGTCGCCCGCCGCCGCGCTCAGCTCACCGGCCAGCACGTACGCACCCACCAGCGCGAGGCTGGTGCCCTGCCCGGACAGCGGGGACGGGCTGTAGGCGGCGTCGCCGACCAGCACGACCCGGCCGGCGGACCAGTGGTCCATGCGGACCTGGCTGACCGGCGTGAAGTAGAAGTCGGGCGAGTGGGGCATGGCGCGCAGCAGGGTCTCGCTCTCCCATCCGACGCCCGCGAACGCCTCGGCCAGGATCCGCTGCTGGGCGGCCCGGTCGTAGCGGCCGGGCAGGACGGCCGGGCTGGGGAAGACGAACTGCGCCTTCGCGGTGTCGGGCCGGGTGGCGTAGACGTTCACCACCTTGCCGGGCGTCGGATAGAGCAGCTCCCAGTGGTCGAGTCCGAGGTGGTTGGGGACGGTGAAGACGGCCGCGTGCATCCCGAGGGGGTGGACGTGGCGCTCCTCCGGGCCGAACACCAGGCGGCGCACGGTCGAGTGCAGGCCGTCGGCGCCGATGACGAGGTCGAAGCGGCGGGGCGGGGCGTGGCGGAAGGTGACGTCCACCCCGTCGGGGCCCTCGTGGAGGCCGGTGATGGTGTCGCCGAACAGGTATTCGCAGCTGTCACGCGTCGCCTCGTGGAGGAGCCGGGCGAGGTCGCCGCGCATCACCTCGTCGTCGCCGGGGGCGCGCATGCCGATGAGGTCGGGGCCGAGGGTTGCCAGCGGCTTGCCACTCCTGGCGACCCACGAGCCGCCCCGGATGGCGGTGCTCGACCGCCGGACGGCGTCCAGCATGCCCATCCGCTCGACGACCTGCATGGCCACGCCGCGCAGGTCGACCTTGTAGCCGCCCTCGCGCAGCTCCGGGGCCAGTTCGACGACGGTGGGGGTGAAGCCGTGGCGGCGCAGCCAGAAGGCCAGGGCGGGGCCGGCCACGCTGGCGCCGGAGATCAGGACGGTGCGGTTGGCGAGTCGCCGTGAGTTCGTCATGCCAAAAACCGTAACAGTCTTGCCAAGCGATTGGCAACAGCTTTCCTCAGCGATTGCCAGGGAGGGTCGGACCAGCCTCGCCAGACCCGCCAAAGCCCTTGGCAACTGTTTGCCAGCCGGGTATCGGGGTGGCTAACATGAGCTGCGGCGGAGGGCCGCGCGGCCCGCGCTCCGACCTGGCAAGGAGACGACAGATGCTGACGCAGCCGGCCTTCGGCCGACGGCTCAAACAGCTCAGGACCGAGCGCGGCCTGACCCAGGCCGAGCTCGCGGGCGAGGGCATGTCCACCGGCTACCTCTCCCGCCTGGAGTCCGGGGCCCGTCCCCCGACCGACGACGCCGTGGCCCACCTGGCCCGCCAGCTCGGCGTCGCCCCGGAGGACCTGGCCGAACAGCCGGACTGGTCACTGGCCCGCAGCCTGGCCTCCACCGCCGGCCTCGACGTGGACGAGGCGGGCGAGCCGCTGGCCCGCGCCCTGCGTACGGCGGGTGGCGAGGACCCCCTGCTGCGTTGGCAAGCGCTGTGGCAAGTCGCCGAATGGCGGCGTCACAACGAGGAGCACGACGAGGAGCGCGCCTGCCTGGACGAGCTGGTGACGCTCGCCGACGAGCTGGGCCTGCCCGAGCTGCGGGCCCGCGCCCGGGCCCGGCTGGCGCGCGCGCAGCGCGCGGCGGGCGAGGTGCCGGCCGCGGTCGAGACGGCGTTCAGCGCCTACCGCCTGGCGAGCGACGAGGGCCTGTCGCCCCGCATCGTGGCCGACACCCTCCTGGCGCTGGTGTCCGCGCTGGCCGAGGCGGGCCGCATGGCGGAGGCGCGGCAGCACGCCGACGAGCTCCTCGCCCTGGTCGCGGCCCTGCCCGCCGGCAGGCTCCTGGCGGAGGCGGTGTGGACCGTGGCCGGCGTCCGGCTCCGGCAGGGCGAGCCCCAGGTGGCGCTGAAGCTGGTCAGCGACGCGCTGGAGCAGCTCCAGGGCCGCCTCGACCCGGCCATGTGGGTACGGCTGCGCGTCGTCGCCGCCCGCCTCCACCTCAACTGCACCCCGCCCGAGACCGAACCCGCGCGACGCCGCATCGAGGAGGTCGAGGCGTGCCTGCCGTTCGCCGGCACTCCCACGGTCGAGCAGGAGCTGCTCGCGCTGCGCGCGCGCCTGGCCTTCCACACCGGGCGCACCGACGAGGCCCGCGCCCTGCTCGACCGGCTCGCCGACGCCCACGACCACCTGGCCTACCAGGAACAGGTCCGCCTGGACGTGCTGCGCAACCAGCTCCTGCTGCTGGACGGCAGGCAGGACGAAGGCATGCGGGGGCTGCGCGCGCTGGCCCAGCGGGCGCAGGAGCGGGCCAACTTCGACCTGGCCGCCGAGATCTGGCGCCACGCCGCCGAGTCACTGGCCCGCACCGGCGGCGAATGAAGACCGGCCGCCGAGCCCGGCGCTCCGGCGGCGGAGTAAGGGGTGAGGACGCGGGCTACCACCCCCGCATCCTCACCCCGTCGCAAACTGAAAGCCCAACATGCTTGGCAAAGAGGCATGAGACATCAGCGCGCAATCTGAACCTTACTACGACACGGAATGCTCAGGAGAGTTTCCTTCTCCTCCAAGCAGGAAGGCTCCTCCCATGGGAGTGCTTTATTGCTCCGCGAACCCTGTCACATGAAGCAGAATATTGGCGCTCCCGCAGGTGAAAAGCACGGTTCCCACGCAATTCCGTGAGTGATTGTCCGCCACTGGCACAGAACACGGCGTTGCCTCTAAGGTCATGCACGGCGCCGGACCCCTACCAACCCGGCATACCCAACATGCTTGGCACATGAGGCAATTGGATCCGAGATGCAAAATCTGTACATAACAGGCATCTGCGCCGCAGTAGCGATCGCCATTGTGTGCGTCGTGAGCTACGCCGCCATCAAACTCGCCCAATCCGCGCCCAAAGCGCTCGTACGCGCACTATTGGCGCTCGCGCTCGCGCTCGGGGCCATCCCCCCGATCCTTTACGCCCTCTACGGGGCATGATCGGCCGGCCCATGGAACCACTACCCCTTCGAGGAGCAGGACAGCTCAACTTCTGGAACCGCCTTTCCCCTCTGGAACGCGAGGCCCTCGAACGCCTCGGGTCCAGGAGACGCGTCTACGCAGGCGACACGCTGGCCGTTCCCGAAGGCTGCAGCATGACGGTCCTGATGTCCGGCTGCTGGATCCGCCTGCAGACCGGCCGCTCGGCCGCGGCTCGCGGCATCATCGACATAGCCGGCCCCGGCGACCTCTGCAGTGCCATCCACGCGACGCATCCGGACGCCCCTCACTGGTTGGGAGAGCTGACGGGAATCGAGCGACGCGTCCTTTCCCGCGGCCACATTCTTGAGGTGGCCGGTGAGATCGTCCCCGTGGTGCTCGGGGATCTGCCCAATGTCACGCGACTCATCGGAGTACTGCAGAGCGAACATCTGCACTTCGTCGTGCAATTGCGCGCCGCCGCCCGACTCGATGTAGAGGTACGTCTCGCCCGCCTCCTGCTCCACCTGCTCTATCGATTCGGCGAGCGGACACTGAAGGACCGCAACGCGCTCGCTCCTCCGTTGTCGCAGGCGGATCTGGCCGCGTGGGTGGGCGCCAGCGACTCCTCGGTCGCCCGTGTTCTCGGGCATTGGCGCCGCGACGGCCTGGTGGACACCGGCTACTCTTCACTGTCGATACTCAACCCGAGACGCATGAGAGACATCGCGAACACGCCGGACATGCCCTTCGCTCGGTTTCCGGCGACGAGGGAGCGCAGGCGACGCGGCGACAGCCGTGTTCTGGAGGATGCGGCCCTCCCGAGAACCACAGCGGGGCTGGATCTCATCAACGACCTTCCACCCGGCATATCGTGACCCGGCCGAGAACGCGTCGGCGAGATCATCCACTGGGTGCGCGCGTGGCTCCACCGCCTCCGCCGGGGCGCCGAGCGGGAGGCCGAGCTCGAACGGGGCGGGCACGACACCCTGTTCCTGGACTACGGCCGGCCGTCCTGGGCGGCGTCGTGGACCACCAGGGCGAGCTGGACGCGGTTGTCCAGGCCCGCCTTGGTGAGGATGCGGGAGATGTAGCCCTTGACCGTGCCCACGCTCATGTGCAGCTCACCCGCGATGACGGCGTTGGTCTTGCCCTGGCCGACCGCGAGCGCCACCTCCCGTTCGCGCTCGCTCAGCGCCGACAGCACCCGCCGCGCGTCGGCCCGCCGCCGGTCGTCCTCCTCGGGCATCAGGTGGGCGATCAGCCGCCGGGTGACGCTCGGCGACAGGCTGGGCTCGCCGGCGGCGACGCGCCGGATCGCCTCGACGATCCCCTCGGGCGAGGTGTCCTTCAGCAGGAACCCGCCGGCACCCGCGCGCAGCGCCCGGAACACGTGCTCGTCGGCGTCGAACGTGGTCAGGATGATGACCTCGGGCGCGTCCCTGCGGGCGCGCAGCCTGCGGGTCGCGTCGATGCCGTCGACGCCGGGCATCCGGATGTCCATGAGCACCACGTCGGGGGCGTGCTCGGCGACCGCGGCCTGGACCTGCGCGCCGTCGGCCACCGCGCCCACGACCTGGAGGGTGGGCGCGCCCTTGAGCATCAGCGTCAGCCCGGCGCGGACGAGCGGATCGTCGTCCACGATGAGAACCCGGATCGCGGCGGACGCACCCCCGGGCGTCCCCGCGGACCCAGTGGACCCTGCGGACCCACTGACCGGCTCACCCATCGGCTCGCCCACCGCCTCGCTCACCGGCTCACTCATCGGGCCGCTCACGTGGCCATGGTAGCCGCGCCGCCAGCCGGAACCAGCCCCCGTCGGCGGGTCCCAGCTCCAGGTTCCCGCCCGCCAGCGTGACCCGCTCCTCCAGCCCGGCCAGCCCCGCCCCGGCCCCGGTCTCGGCCAGTCCCTCCGCCTCCCGCCCGGCGAGGAGCGGGTTGCGCACCTCGACCGTCAGCTCGCCACCGGCCGCGCCGGACACCACGACGGTGACGGGCCGGCCGGGCGCGTGCTTGCGTGCGTTGGTCAGCCCCTCCTGCACGACGCGGTACGCGGTGCGCCGGGTCGCCTCCGGCAGGTCGGCGAATCGGACGTCGTGCTCGCGCAGCTCGATGCGCATCCCGGCCCGTCGCGACTCCTCCACCAGCGGCGCGAGCCCGGTCAGCGGGAACTCGGCCGACGGGCTCTCGCGAAGCACGGAGATGACGCCGCGCAGCTCCTGCAGGGCCTGGTGGGCGCTGGCCCGGATGACCCCGGCCGCCTCGGCGACCTCGTCCGGCCTGGCACCGGCGTTGAACTCCAGCGCCCCGGCGTGCACCGCCAGCAGCGACAGCCGGTGGGCGAGCACGTCGTGCATCTCGCGGGCGATGCCGAGGCGTTCGGCGCGGCGCGCCTCCTCCGCGCGCAGCCGCTGGTCGGCCTCGGCGCGGCGGGCCCGTTCCGCCAGGGACGCCAGCAGCTCCCGCCGGGTCCTGGCCAGGATGCCCCAACCGGTGATCGCCCCGCCGAACAGCACGCCGACCAGCGCCCACACCGGATAGGGCGCCAGCCCTGGGGGCCGCAGCGCGAACCTGACCAGCGTCGCCGCCACCCACGCCACCCCCACCGCGACGGCCGCCGGCGGTCGCCGGTACAGCGCCGCGACCAGCGTGGCGATCCCCGCGGCCACCGACGCGGCCGCGGCCGGGACGGACAGCGCGACGACGGCCAGCGAGGCGGCGATCGGCCACCGCCGGCACAGCCACAGCCCCGCACACGCCAGGACCCCGCCGGCGAGGTCGGCCCACAGGTACCAGCCGGGCGTCCCCGGGACCAGGTCGCCCCAGACCACCGCGACGGCCCCGGCCACGGCCGGCACGACGCCGCCGACCCCGACCACCCAGTCACGCCGCGCCCGCCCTGGACCCGGCTCACCACCCGCCGCCGGATCACGCCGAGCCCGCCCCAGACCAGAATCACCACCCGCCAGCCGATCACGCCACGACCGCCCCGGACTCGGCTCACCACCGGCCGCCCGGTCACGCCACGACCGCCCGCGACCCGGGTCGCCACCACCCGCCGCCGAGCCCCCTCGGCGCTCGTCCCGGCCCTGCTCCGCGTGACCCTGTGCTGCGAACACAACCACGGATCGTATCCACCGGCCTTCCGCCCGGTAAGCAACCAAGGTCTCCATCGCCGCCCCGCCATGGCAACCAAAGTCACCACCCGGTAGCGACCGAAGGGGCCACGGACCGGCCCCACGGCAGCAGCGCGCCCCGCCCGCCGCGGGAGACCGTGAGCGCATGGTCACCTCACCAGCACGCGGCCGGTGGGCCGCGCTCCTGCTGGCCGGGCTCACCCCGGTCGTCGCCGAGCTCACGCTCGGCAATCCGCCGCTCCGCCAGGCGTGGCTGCTGCTGTTGTGGACGCCGATCTACGGGGCCGGCACCGTCCTGATCCGCGAGCTGGTACGCCGCGCCGGCCGGGGCTGGTACGCCGTCCTGCTGCTCGGGGCGGCGTACGGGATCGTCGAGGAGGGGCTGGCGCTGCAGGCGCTCACCAGCCCGACCCTCTACGGCGTGGCCGGCTGGGCGCCCAGGGTCCTCGGCCTCAACAGCGCCTACACCGAGCTGAACATCCCCTACCACGCGGTCTTCAGCGTGGCGCTGCCGATCCTGCTGGTGGATCTCGTCGTCCCGGCCCTTCGCCACCGGCCCTATCTCGGGCGCACGGGGCTGGTCGTGGCGGCGGTGGTGTTCGTGCTGGGCGCCCTGCTGCTGCGGTGGACGACGGCGTTCGTCGACCCCGGCTACCAGGCGCCGCCGGCGGCGCTGGTGGCGTTCGTCCTGGTGATCGCGGCGCTCGCGGTGCTCGCGCTGCGGGTCCTCCCCCGCCCGCCGAACCCGCCGGCCGCCGCGCCCCGGACGGCCGCCGCGCCCCGGACTGTCCCCGCGCCGCCGGTCATCGCGTGCCTGGCCGGGGTGGCGGCGTTCGGATACCTCGGGCTGCTGTTCCCCTTCGGCGGCGCCCACCACCCGGCCTTCACGCGGGGCGGCTGGGTGGCGGTCCCGATGGCGGCGGCGGCGCTCCTGGCGGTGGCGGCGGGGCTGCTGCTGCGCCGGTGGACGGCGCACGGCGGATGGCGCGACCGGCACAGCCTGGCGCTGGCCGGCGGGGCGCTGGTGGCGCACACCGCGTTCGGGGTGATCGCCAACGGCGCGACCACCACCGACCGCGTGTCGCTCGCCGCGCTCGGCGTCGTCATGACCGTCCTGCTGGCCCTGCTCGCCAGGCGTACGCGCTGACACGGCGTGCGGCGCGGCGGCGGGTCCCTGACGACGGAGCGGTTCGAGCGCCCGGCCCTCGCGGCGGGCGCTCCGCCGATTGGAGTATTTGCCGGATCTGCCATCACTCGCGACCGGGGAGCGCCATGAGACATGAGCCTTCGAACAGGATTCCTTGGCCAAGTGATGGATGAACGGCCACCCGTTACGGAATCCTTGAGCAGGCGAGAACGCCGCAGCCCGCCGTACCGGCTGCTCCCCCGAAGCGATCAACAGAGTGCGATGGCGGATCCGTGGAACAGCTGCAATACCGAAGGCTCATCAAGGTGCTGGAGCAAGTGGCCGGGGCTCGGCAGGGAGAGCTCTATCCGGTGCTGGCCGAGGCCGTGGCCGTCCATCTCGGGTGGATCGACGCGTTCGTGGCCGAGAACCCCGCGTATCTGGCGCCGGGAGGCGCCGGCGAGGAACAGTACCTCACCATGTTCCGGCCGGCCTTCGTGGAGGAATACGTCGAACGCTGGCGCCTGAGCAACCCCTTCGCCTCGCGCGACGGGATCGCCTGCCTGACCCGCCATGGTGTGGCGACGCTCGGACGACTCCGCCCGCGGGCGACCGAGCCGGAGCGCGACTTCTCCGACACGTTCCTGCGCCACCACGGCATCGACGACATGCTGAAGATCGTCGTCAGGTCCCCGGCCACGGGCGCGGTCAGCACCCTGGGGGTGCCGTTCGACGGTGATCGGCGCGCCATCGAGCCGAGTGACCTGTTGATGGCGACCGCGCTGGGCCCGTTGCTGAGCCCGTACTTCACCGCGAACCCCGGGCCGGCCCCCTGTGGTCGACCTCACCTCGGATGAACGCAATGCGGCCGAACTGGAGACGCCGTCCGGTGAGCTGACCGGGCCCACCGGCGCCTGGTTCCGGGCGGGTTCGCCGGCGCCGGGGGGCTGGGCCGCGGCCACGACCATGGACTGCCGCTCGATCAGTCGAGCGGCAGATCGAGCAGGGCGTTCTCCACCACCTCGGGCATGGCCGGATGGATCCAGTACTGCCCCCTGGCCATGGAGCGGGCGTCCAGGCCGAAGGACATGGCCTGGATCAGCGGTTGGATCAGCGCCGGCGCCTCGGGGCCGATGATGTGCGCGCCGAGCAGCTCACCGGTGGCGGGATCGGCCAGCACCTTGGCGAAGCTGGTGGTGTCCTCCATGGCCCAGCCGTACGCGATGCCGCTGTACTCCCGTATGGCGGTCACGTACGCGCGCCCGGCGGCCTGCGCCTCCTGCTCGGTCAGGCCCACCGAGGCGATCCTCGGGGAGGAGAACACCGCGTGGGGGACGTAACGGTGGTCGGAGGCGCGGAGGTCGTCCGGGTGCAGCAGGTTGTGCTGGACGACGCGTGCCTCGTGGTTGGCGACGTGCTTGAGCTGCCAGGGGGAGGAGACGTCGCCGAGGGCCCACACTCCGGGCACCGAGGTCGCCTGCCGCTCGTCCACGACGACACGGCCGTCCGGGTGCAGGGCGAGCCCTCCGGCGGCGGCGTCCACGAGATCGGAGTTGGGCCGGCGGCCGGTGGCCACCAGCAGCTCGTCGGTCTCCAGCAGTTCCGCGCCCGCGGGCCCTTCGAGGTCGAGGAGCAGCTTGTCGCCTTGTCTGGCGGCGCTCAGCAGTTTGCGGTTCAGGCGGACGTCCCAGCGGTCGCGCGCCAGTTCGGTGAAGCGTCGCGCCACGTCCATGTCCTCGTGCCGCAGCAGGAGCTCGCTGCGGGCGATCACGCTGATCTCGACGCCCAGGGAGGAGAACACGTGGGCCATCTCGGTGGCCACGAACCCTGAGCCGAGGATGGTCAGGTGGCGCGGGAGCCGGTCCATGCGCATGACGGTGTCGCTGGTGTGGTAGCCGAGCGCCTGGTCCAGGCCGGGGATGTCGGGGATGTCCGGGCGGCTGCCGACGGCCACCACGACCTGGTCCGCGGTGATCGTGACGGGCCCGTCCGCCGTGTCCACGACCAGGCGGCGCTCGCCGGTGAAGCGGGCCGTGCCGCGGTAGAGGGTGACGTTCTCGCGCCCGGTCGCGCGGTAGCGCTCGCCTCCGGCCGCGAGGGGGTCGATGCGGCCGAAGATCCGGTCGCGTACGGCGGGCCAGTCGACGCCGCGCAGCTCCAGGTCGACGCCCAGCGCCGCACCGTGCTCGGGCGCGCGCGCGGTGTCGGCGGTGTGCACGAACATCTTGGTCGGGATGCAGCCGACGTTGAGGCAGGTGCCGCCGAAGCTGCCGAACGGGCCGACGCCCTTCTCGACGATGGCGACCTTCCAGTCGGCGAACCGCTTGTCGGCGATCGGGTTTCCGGAGCCGGAGCCGATGACGACGAGGTCGAAATGCTGGTCCATGGAGGGGATCCCTAACGGCTGGTGGGGGTGAGGGGGTTGTCGCGGCTGTTCGGGGCGGGGGACGCCGCCAGTGCGGACATGGCCGCTCGCTCTCCGAAGGGCCGGCCGTCGGGTCCTGACATGTCGTGCACCTCCTGAGGGGTCCGGTTGTGCTGAACACCGCACCGGCCCGCCCCTCTTCCCGCACGGGGCGGGCCGGCTCCCACGAACACCGAGAGCAACGATCACCAGGAGGCACCCGTGTCGGAAACGCCCTCACCCTCGTCGTGGGTCACCTGGCCGATGCCCAGGTCAGCGCGGCGCCGGCCAGGAACCCCAGGCCGCCGATCAGCGCACCGGCGTGCAGGCCCGCGACGAGGCCGCCGTGCGCGACCAGCGTGCCGACCAGGGCCACACCGATCGCGCTGCCCGTCTGGCGGGCGGCGTTGAAGACGGCCGACGCCGCCCCGGCCAGCGCGGCCGGGGCGG
Organism: Nonomuraea roseoviolacea subsp. carminata; assembly: GCF_024172185.1. GTDB lineage: Bacteria > Actinomycetota > Actinomycetes > Streptosporangiales > Streptosporangiaceae > Nonomuraea > Nonomuraea roseoviolacea. The sequence continues at coordinate 5,845,910 of NZ_JAMZEC010000001.1, read as the reverse complement.
CCTCCATGATGGACGCGGTCGCCGCCGGCATGGTGAACCCGACGCCGAACCCGGTCAGCACCAGCGGCGCGAGCAACGTCCAGTAGCTCGTGCCGCGGCCGGCGGCGAGCCAGGCGAGCAGGCCGGCGCCGCCGATGACCAGCCCGGCGGCCATCGGCGCCCGCGGGCCCGTCCGCGCGGCGACCCGGCCGCTGAGCGAGGAGGAGAGCATCGGCATCGCCGCCATCGGCGCCATGGCCAGCCCGGTCATGGACGCGCTCAGCCCCCACCCCCGCTGGAAGTACAGCGGCACCGCGAACAGCAGGCCGTAGAAGCCGAGGTTGAGCAGGACGCCGACCACCGCCGACGCCGAGAACCGCCGCGCGCCGAACAGCTCAAGGGGCAGCATGGGCGCCCGTGCCCGCCGTTCGAGCAGCACGAACGCCGGCAACGCCGACGCGGACACCCCCAGGCCGCCCAGCACCGGGAGAGAGGCCCAGCCGTGCGGCCCGGCCTCGATCAGCGCCCAGGTCAGCCCGCCCAGGCAGAGCGCGCCCGCGAGCTGGGCGGGCACGTCGAGGCCGTCACGGCTGCCTGCCGGGGCGGCCGCGGGCACGTACCGGGCGGTCAGAAACAGCCCGGCCAGCCCGAAGGGGAGGTTCACGAAGAACACCGCACGCCAGCCGACCGCCGAGACCAGCACCCCGCCCAGCACCGGCCCGGCCGCGGCGGCGAACCCGGCGACCATGCCCCACACCCCGAACGCCCGCGCCCGCGCCGCCCGCTCCGGGTAGGCGCCCGCCAGCAGCGCGAGCGAGGCGGGCACCATCATCGCCGCCCCGGCCCCCTGCACCAGCCGCGCCCCGGTCAGCAGGCCCGCGGACGGCGCCAGCCCGCACCCGGCCGAGGCCGCGACGAACACCGCCAGCCCCGCCAGGAACACGCGCTTGCCGCCGAGCCGGTCGCCCAGCCCGCCGCACAGCAGCAGCAGTCCGGCGAACGTGAGCGTGTACCCGTCCACGATCCACTGCAGATCCGTCAATCCGGTCCGCAGGTCCGACCCCATCACCGGTACGGCCACGTTGACCACGGTGACGTCGAGGATGACCAGGAAGTACCCGAGGCAGACCGCCACCAGCGGAAGCCTCGAAAGCGTGGAGAGAGTCATACCTCCAACCTGGTACGCGATCGCTACGGCGTTCACCGAAATGTCGCCGTTCTGGACTGCCTAGACTGGAGGCATGTGGCAGACGGCGACGGACGCGGACATCGCCGAGGTGGCGGCGGCCATCGGCGACAGGTCGCGGGCCAAGGTGCTCATGGCGCTGGCCGGCGGCGGCGTCCTGCCCGCCAGCGCACTGGCCGCCGAGGCCGGGGTGAGCGTGTCCACGATCAGCGGCCACCTGGCCCGGCTGCGCGAGGCCAAGCTCCTCACCGTCGAGCACGACGGACGTCACCGCTACTACCGCCTGGCCAGCACCGACGTGGCGCGGGCGCTGGAGGAACTGGCCAGGATCGCCCGGCCGCTGCCCGTGACGTCCCTGCGCGACAGCGTACGCAACCAGGCGTTGATGCGGGCCCGGCTGTGCTACGACCATCTCGCGGGACGGCTCGGCGTCGTGCTGCTGGCCGCGCTGGTGGACGGCGACGTCCTGACGGGCACGGCCGCCGGGGGCTACCGGATCACGGCCGCGGGGCTCGGCAGGCTGGCCGCGTTCGGGATCGAGGTCGAGGAGTTCTCGCGGCGGCGGCCCGCGATCCGCTACTGCGTGGACTGGGGCGAGCGGCGCCACCACCTCGCGGGCGCCCTGGGCGCGGCCGTGGCCGACCGGCTGTTCGCCCTGGGGTGGCTGCGGCGGGGGCGGGCGCGGCGGGTGGTGCACCTGACCGACGAGGGACGTACCGGCCTGAACGAGACCTTCGGCGTGCCGCTCGACTGGGACGAGGCGGAATGACGCCGAAGTGGGTCAGGCTCGCATCGTCATGCCAGGGCGGCACCGGCGCACGTAATACGCGCAGGTGAGCGCGAGCACGAGGGGGCCCCACAGGTTCAGCGGGGTGATGCAGACGTTGGCCAGGATCTTCCACCAGACGTTCTCGTAAGGGACCTCGTCGACGGCGCCCATCCATTGGAGCACCGTCTGCACCGGCAGCACCGACAGGATCACACCCCCGGCCGCCGCGGGAACGATCGCCGCCATCGGCCGGACGCGCCGGCCCCCGAGGAACGGCACCCAGCCCGGGACGACCTCACCCCACCGGCGCACCAGCCCGATGCTCAGCAACGCCGCCAGCTCCGACAGCGTACTGAGCCCCAAGATGTAGGGGATTCTGATCCACAGCGCCGGCATGTGCGCGTCGTGGATCTGGCCCATCGGGAAGTCGAGGACGAACGGAAGCCGCCAGAGACAGGAGGGCAGCACCAGCAGCGGAACCGCGTAGGCGGCACGCAGCGCCCAGCGGGGGACGTCGCGCTCGGTGTCGCTCGCGACGGGCGCCCTGTGCAGCAGCTTGATCGTCATGCTTCCAGCGTCTTCAGCCGGCGGCCTCGGCAGATCACCTGAGCGGGCGACCGGTCCCCCCCGCCCGGGGGAACCCACGTTCCTTGACCCGGAGTTGGGCGTATCCATGACCGCGGCGCGGCGTGCGCGCGGACGTCGGGGTAGGGCGCAGCTCATGGCGAAGAAGAACGAGGACGACCCGGCGGTGGGCGACGAGGTCACCTGGCAGAGCCATGGATCCACCGCCCGGGGCAAGGTCGAGAAGAAGATCACCGACCGGCGGAAGGAGGCCGGACGCACCGTCGCCGCCTCGCCCGACGACCCGCAGTACGTGGTACGCAGCGAGAAGAGCGGCAAGAAGGCCGTCCACAAGCCGTCGGCCCTGCGCAAGGACAAGGGCTCGTGATGACCGAGGAGGAGGAGCGGGCGATCGCGGCCGAGTTCGGGCAGGTGGTGAACATGACCGCCGAGGAGCTCGAGAGCTGGCTGGCCACCGACGAGTCCAAGGCGGTGGGGCAGAAGAGCGACGGCGGCGAGTCGACCGGGCACGAGTCCGGTCGCAAGATCGTCGAACTGCTGCACGCGAAGAAGGCGTCCCTCACCGAACCGGACTACGCGCACATGCGTAAGGTGATCGGCTACGTCCACCGTCACCTGGCGCAACGGCCTTCGGGTGACGTCCGCGAGACCAGGTGGCGGTATTCGCTGATGAACTGGGGCCACGACCCTCTCAGGTGACGCTGACGCCCCCGCCCGGCCCCTTCGCGGGCGTATAGCCGGCGTTTCCCGTCCACTCGACGGTGTAGGTGTAGCGCCCTGTCTCGGTCGGTCTGTCGGAGAAGCGTCAAGGAGAGCATCGAATGAGCGCGCTCTTCGGGTCGGGGCCCGGGCGGGACCGCCCTTGACCTCTTCGTGGCGCTCGGCCTGCAGCGGCGAGCCGGCCACCGCCTACGTACGGCCAGGTACCCGGCGAGGTGCCTGCGGTGCTCCTCGTCTACGGCGGCGGACCTGATCCTGCACGCGGCTATGTTCCGATTGTTTCCGTAGGTTGTGATCCGTCAGGCGCGCGCCGGGCATCGTAGCGGCTGCGGGCACCCTCGATGTCCTCGTGGTGCTCAATGACCCAGTCGATCAGCCCCCAGACCCGCTCGAGCAACGTGCGACCGAGCGGGGTCAGCTCGTAGTCGACGCGGGGCGGCACCTCGGCGTACACGCTGCGGGTGACCAGCCCGTCTCGTTCGAGCACGCGCAGAGTGGCGGTCAGCATGCGCTGGCTGATGCCGGGAACGGTGCGCCTGAGCTCGTTGAAGCGGCGGGGGCCGGCTCCGAGCTCGTTGACGACCGACAGGGTCCACTTGTCCCCCACACGGTTCAGGACGTCGCGCACCTGGCAGGTCGTCTCGTCGCGCGCCTGGAGCACGGAGCTCGCGCCGCCGGCGGGTCCGTCAGCGTTCATGGGTTCCCTCCGCTTCACTGAGGCAGAAAAAAGTGCCTACTTCCGGTAGGGATTCAGCGTTACTCAGAATGGTGCCGGTTACCAGTCGGAACCATTGCTCATCTCAGGGGATACATCATGTCCGTGAAAACTGTCGTGCCCGACGAGACGTTCGCCGCCCCCGCGCCCGCCGGGCAACTGGACCGCGCGACCGCCGCGTTACGCGACAACGGCTTCATCGTGCACGTCGTGGACAGCGCCACCGAGGCCCGCGAGCTCGTCACCGGACTGATCCCCGGCGACGAGAGCGTCTTCACCACCTCCAGCGAGACGCTCCGGCTGTCCGGCATCGCCGCGGACCTCGACGAGTCGGGCCGGTTCGCCTCCGTCCGGGCCGGGGCCGAGGACCCCAAGGGCGACGTGCAGGCGGTCGTCCGCCTCGGCGCCACGGCCGAGTACGTCGTGGGCAGCGTGCACGCGGTGACGGAGGAGGGCCACCTGGTCATCGCCTCGGCCAGCGGCAGCCAGCTCGCGCCGTACGCGTCGGGAGCGCGCAAGGTCGTCTGGGTGGCCGGCGCCCAGAAGGTGGTGCCGGACCTGGAGACGGCGCTGCGGCGGGTCCGCTCGTACAGCCTGCCGCGCGAGCACCGGCGCCTCCAAAAGTTCGGGCAGTCGTCGTTCATCGGCAAGATCCTCATCGTCGAGCGCGAGGCCCTGCCGGAGCGGGCCACGGTCGTGCTGGTGCGTGAGCCGATCGGCTTCTGAGCGCGCACGGCGCCGCGGCCCGGACCCGGACGATCAGAGGAAGATGTGGGTCACGCAGCCCCCGAGCACGCCGGCCCGCAGCTCGGGCGAGGCGGGGGATAACCCATAAAACTAGTAGGAAATGTTGACTTTAGCGAGGTGTCGCCGTAGCTTCGTGGTCATGAGCCCGTCTGAGACGGTGACCTCGCCCACCTCGACGGCCGCCCCCTCGACCGCCCTTCCCGACGGCGGACCGGCGTCCGCCACCCGGCGACGGCGACCGGCGACACGCAGGATCGTGGTGCGCGTGCTCGCCGCGGCCGCACTCCTCGGCCTGTGGCAGCTCGCCGCGACCGCGGCGGCCAACCCCTCCTTCATCCCCTCCCCCGGCGCCGTGTGGGAGCAGCTCCTGCGGTTGTCCACGACGCACGACGGCATCCGCGGCTACAGCGGCAGCCTGCTCATCGAGCACCTCGGGATCAGCCTGCGGCGCATCCTCATCGGATCCGCGATCGGCGTGGCAGGCGGGCTCGTCGTGGGCGCCGTGCTCGGCACCGTGCCGTGGATCCGCGTCGTGGCCGAGCCCGTGATCACGTTCGTGCGGGCGCTACCACCGCTGGCGTACTTCAGCCTGCTCATCATCTGGTTCGGCATCGACGAGACGCCCAAGCTGTGGCTGCTGGCGATCGCAGCGCTGCCGCCGGTCGCGGTGGCCACCGCCGCCGCGGTGCACGGCGCGCCGTCCGACCTGGTCGAGGCCGCCAGGGCGCTGGGCGCCAGGCGGCGCGACGTCATCCGGGACGTGGTGCTGCCCAACGCCCTGCCGGAGATCTTCACCGGCGTGCGCCTGGCCGTCGGCATCGCGTACTCGTCCGTGGTCGCCGCCGAGACGGTCAACGGCGTGCCCGGCATCGGCGGCATGGTGCGGGACGCCCAGCGTTACCTGCAGACCGACGTCGTGGTGCTGGGACTGCTGGCCATCGGCCTGTCGGGCCTGCTCATCGACGGCCTTCTGCGGGTCACGGAGAAACGGCTCATCCCCTGGCGGGGCCGCTCGTGACCCGCCGCACGTCCCTCACGAGGAAACCGCCATGCGTCTGAGATTCCTGCTGTCCTTCGTGCTGATCACGGTCCTGGCCGCCTGCGGCGACGGCACCGCGTCCCGGGGAGGCGGTGCCGTCGCGGCGGCCAACCGCATCCGCCTCGCCTACCAGGCGTTCCCCAGCGGCGACCTCATCGTCAAGAACAAGAGGTGGCTGGAGGAGGCGCTGCCCGGCTACCAGATCCAGTGGACGAAGTTCGACTCCGGCGCCAGCATCAACACCGCCTTCGTGGCCGGCAGCGTGGACATCGCCGCCATCGGCTCCAGCCCCGTGGCCCGCGGACTGTCGGCCCCGCTGAACATCCCGTACCAGGTGGCGTTCGTGCTCGACGTGGCCGGCGACAACGAGGCCCTGGTCGTCAGGAACGACAGCGGCGTGTCGGCGATCGAGGGCCTGCGCGGGAAGAAGGTCGCCACGTCGTTCGCCTCGACCTCCCACTACAGCCTGCTGGCCGCGCTCGACCGGGCGGGGGTGCGCGAGTCGGAGCTGACCATCGTCGACCTCGAACCGCAGGACATCCTCGCCTCCTGGACGCGCGGCGACATCGACGCCGCCTACACCTGGCTGCCCACCCTGAAGGAGCTGGAGAAGGACGGCAAGGTCCTGATCACCAGCCGGGAGCTGGCCACGGCCGGCAAGCCCACGCTGGACCTCGGGGTGGTGTCCACCACGTTCCTCAAGGCGCATCCGGACGCGGTGGACGCCTGGCGCAAGGCCGAGGCGAGGGCTCTCCAGCTCATCACCGGCAATCGCGCCGAGGCCGCCGCGGCCGTCGCCGCCGAGCTCAACCTGACCAAGGCGGACGCCGAGGACCAGCTCACCCAGGGCGTCTTCCTCAAGCCCTCCGACCTGGCCTCCGCCGAATGGCTCGGCACGCCGGAGCGGCCGGGCGCGCTGGCCGAGAACCTCGTCAGCGCCGCGCAGTTCCTCAAGGACCTGCAGAAGATCGAAGCCGTCCCCGATCTGGCGACCGTGCGGAACGCCGTCTACAACAAGGGCCTGCCCGATGTCCTCACCCCTTGAGCTCGGTACGGACGCCGCCGTGCACGTGGAGGAGGTCGTGCACGTGTACGGGACGGGCGTGGACGCCGTGACCGCGCTCGGCCCGATCTCGCTGGACGTCCCCCGGGGCTCGTTCCTCGTGATCGTCGGGGCGTCCGGCTGCGGCAAGAGCACGCTGCTGCGCCTGATCGCCGGCTTCGAGCGGCCCACCGCCGGCGTCGTCCGCACCGCCGGAGCTCCGCCAGTGCCCGGCGCCGGCGCCGGGATCGTGTTCCAGCAGCCCCGGCTGTTCCCTTGGAAGAGCGTGGGCGGCAACGTCGGGCTCGCGCTGCGCTACGCCGGCGTCCCCCGCGAGGAACGCGCCCGCCGGGTGCCGGAACTCCTGGAACGGGTCGGCCTGCACAACGTGGCCCACCGCCGGACCTGGCAGCTCTCCGGCGGTCAGCAACAGCGCGTGGCCATCGCCAGGGCGCTGGCGGGCGACAATCCGCTGCTGCTGCTCGACGAGCCGTTCGCGGCCCTGGACGCGCTCACCCGCGAGCGGCTGCAGGAGGACCTGCGCCGGGTCAGTGAGCAGACGGGCCGCACCTCCGTGTTCGTCACCCACAGCGTCGAGGAGGCGGTCTTCCTCGGCAGCCGCGTCGTCGTGCTCACCAGCAGGCCCGGCCAGATCGCCCTCGACCTCGACGTCCCTCTGCCCCGCACCGGCCTGGAGCCCGACGAACTCCGCGCCCTCCCCGAGTACGCGGCCCTGCGTGCCACCGTCAGCCATGCCGTCCGCGACGCCGCCGGATGACCACCACAGAACAGGAGCGCACATGTCCACACCCCTGGCCGCCAAGCTCACCCTGCGCCCGCTCGGACCGCACTTCGGCGCTCAGATAGAAGGGCTCGACCTGGCAACCGCCGACGACGAGGAGCTGGCCGCGGTACGAGCCGCACTCGTCCAGCGGAAGGTGCTCTTCTTCTCCGGGCAGACCCTCGACGAGGACGGCCAAGTCGCCCTGGGCCGCCGCCTCGGCGAGCTGACCGCATCCCACCCCGTCGTCGGCGGCGTGGACGAGGCGCACCCGGAGATCTACGCGCTCGACAGCGCCGACAACGGCTTCGCCGACGTCTGGCACACCGACGTCACCTTCATGCCCCGCCCACCGCTCGGCTCGATCCTGCGTGCCGTGGTCCTGCCTCCCACCGGCGGGGACACGAGCTGGGCCGACAGCCAGCTCGCCTACGACTCCCTTGCCGCGCCCGTACGGGAACTGGCCGACCAGCTCACCGCGGTGCACGACGGCAACCGGGAGTTCGGCTACTACCTGGCCCAGCGGCGCGGCGGCAAGGGCAGCGTCTGGGACGGCGAGGTCGTCACCCGGCTGGACCCGGTGGAGCACCCCGTCGTACGCGTCCACCCCGAGACCGGACGCAAGGGCCTGTTCGTCAACCCCGGCTTCACCTCGCACGTCGTCGGCGTCTCCGAGGCCGAGAGCCGTCACATCCTCGACCTGCTCTACGCTCACCTGACCAAGCCGGAGCACATCGTCCGCCACCGCTGGAGCATCGGCGACGTGGCCATGTGGGACAACCGCAGCACATCTCACTACGCCAACCGCGACTACAGCACCGCCCACCGGGTCATGCACCGCATCACTCTGCGCGGCGACCGCCCGTTCGGGCCATCGTCCCCCCGCTGAAGGGAACGGCCCACCCCCTGCCTGCCGGAGGCGGTGGCCGAACGCACCGGGCCAGAGCGATCTGAGTCATTGGACCACCGAGCAGGAAGACCGACTGATGAATCTCCGGTTCCTCTGGTACATCCCCAACCAAGCGCAGCCCGGGCACCGCGGCGACGTCGTCATCGAGAATCACAACAGCCTGGAGACCCTCACCAGCCAGGCCAAGGCCCTCGAGGAGCACGGATGGGCAGGGGCGCTCATCGGCACCGGCTGGGGACGGCCCGACACCTTCACGGTCGCCACCGCCCTGGCCGCGCGGACGACGACTTTCCAGCCGCTGATCGCCGTCCGGCCCGGCTACTGGCATCCGGCGAAGTTCGCCTCCGCCGCCGCGACCCTCGACCATCTCAGCGGGGGACGGGTGCTGATCAACATCGTGTCGGGCAAGGACAACCTCGCGGCGTACGGCGACAGCGAAGGCGACCAGGCTCACCGCTACGCCCGCACCAAGGAGTTCCTCCAGCTCGTGCGCAAGCTGTGGACCGAGGAGAACGTCACCTACCACGGCGAGCACTTCACCGTCACCGACTCCACCGTCGTGCCGCGCACAGTCGTCCGGGGCGAGCGCCGGCACCCCCGGCTCTACTTCGGCGGCGCCTCGGAAACCGCCGAGAAGGTGGCCGCCACGGAGGCCGACGTCCAGCTCTTCTGGGGCGAGCCGCTCGACGGCATCGGGGAGCGGATCGAGCGGCTCAAGGAGCTCAGCGAGAAGCTCGGACGCGAGCACCCTCCACTGGAGTTCGGGCTGCGGGTCACCACACTGGTGCGGGACACCACCGAACAGGCCTGGGCCGACGCCGAGGCCAAGGTCGTGCAGATGGCGAACGGCGGCATCTCCCGCGACCCCAACCGGTTCACCGCCGTCGGCCAGCAACGGCTGCTCGACCTGGCCGCACGCGGAGAGGTGCTCGACGACAACCTCTACACCACCCCAGGTAAGTTCGGCGGCGGCGGCGCGGGCACGACCTGGCTGGTCGGCTCGGCCGAGGACGTGGCGAAGTCGCTGCGCAGGTACCAGGCCCTCGGCATCACCCACTTCGTGCTCTCCGACACCCCCTATCTGCCGGAGATCAAGCGTCAGGGCGACCGGCTCCTACCGCTGTTGCGCGGATGAGCGCCGGTGCCGCCGAGCAGGTGCTGAACGCGCTGGTCGGCTCCCACTCCCGCGAACCGTTCGAGCTCACGAGCCCGACCGCGCCCGGGGTCACTCGCACCTACGCCGCGTGGAAGGTCCTGACCGACGAGAACGTCGACGCCCGGGTCTGGTCGGGTGTCCACACCCGCCCCACCGACCGGGCCGGGGTGAGGCTTGGCCGCCAGGTCGCGTCCTACGCTCTACGTCACGCCGCACGACTGTTCTCGTAGGTCGTACCAGGAAGACCCCGTTCCTTGTTCTTCCGGACAGGGCCGAAACAACGGGCGGCTGGTGCCGACGGCCGTGGTCGCGCTGCGACCCTCGCGTCGGTCATGTGATCGGCACCGGGGTGCCCAGGGACGGATCCAGCGCCGGAACACGTACGGCGCGGAAGTCCGGGGTGCGGCGCAGGCGGAAGCCGAGCCGCTCGTACAGGCGGATCGCGCCGGTATTGGCGGCCGCCGCGTGCAGGAACGGCGTCTCGCCCCGGTTCCGGATGCCCGCGGCGACGGCCAGCACCAGCCTGGTCGCCAGTCCGCGGCCTCGGTGGTCGGGGGCGGTGCAGACGGCGCTGATCTCGGTCCAGCCCGGCGGGTGCAGGCGTTCGCCGGCCATCGCCACCAGCACGCCGCCGAACCTGAGGCCGAGGTAGACGCCGAGTTCGATGGTCCGCGGCAGGAACGGGCCCGGCTTCGTCCGCTCGACGAGATCCAGCATCTCCGGCACGTCCTCCGGGCCCAGCCGGACCACGTCGGCGTCGTCCGCACCGGCAACATGCTCACCGGTGAGCTGGACGCCCGGAACGTCCATCACTTCCTCCCAGCCGACCGGAGCCGCCGGCATCGGGCCGGTCAGGGCCACGTGCCCGCCGGGTCCCACCAGCGCGGCGACATCGGCCCAGTCGGCCGGACCCGGCGCGGGCGGCATCGACAGGAACGCGGAGACGTCGGGGGGATAACGCAGCACGCGGCCCCGCCGCTCGGCGAGACGGGCGTGCGCCCCGAGGAGCGAGGCCCGTACCGGATCGTCCAGGACGGTCGAGGGGGCGGGCGCGGTCATGGCGCGACCCGGCTCAGCGGCGCCTGTGCCGCCCGCTGCCGGTCCCGTTCGGCGACCCCCTCACGGACCAGCGGGATCACATGCCGCCCGAAGTCGATGGCGTCGTCCAGGATGTCGTAGCCACGGGCCGAGAGGATCTCGACGCCCAGGTCGTAGTAGTCCAGCAGGGCCTCGGCGATGATCTCGGGGGTGCCCACGAGCGCCGTCGAGTTGCCCGCGCCTCCCGTGGCCGCGGCGGTCGGCGTCCACAACGCGCGGTCGTGCCGTTCCCCCTTGGCCGCGACCTCGAGCAGCCGCTGCGAGCCGGCGTTCTGCGGCGGGCCGGACAACCGGCGCCGGTTCGCCCCCACCCGGTGCAGATCCCCCAGGATGCGCCGGGCCTTCTCCCAGGCCAGCTCCTCGGTCGGCGCTATGATCGGCCGGAACGCCACCTGGAACTTGGGCACGTCACTTCGCCCCGCTCGCAACGCCGCCTGCTTCACCGAGGCGATCTGCTGTGCCGTCTCGGCCAGCGGCTCCCCCCACAGGCAGTAGATGTCGGCCTCCGCCCCGCCCGCCGCGTAGGCGGCCTCCGACGATCCACCGAAGGACACCCTGGGCCGGGGCTGCTGCAGCGGGAACACGTCCGAGACGAAATCCCTGAACGAGTAGTGCTCGCCCTCGTGGTCGAACGGCTCCCTCGACGTCCAGCCCTTCTTGACGATCTGGATGTACTCCCTGGTCCGGGAGTAACGCTCGTCCTTGGTCAGGACGTCGCCCTCCCTGCCCTGCTCGTGGTCGTTGCCGCCGGTGATGAAGTGCACCGTCAGCCGCCCGTCGCTGATCTGGTCGAGGGTGGCGAAGGTCTTGAGCGCGTACGTCGGGTAGGACACGTTCGGCCGGTGCGCCAGCAGGATCTGCAGGTCCTCGACCCTGGTCGCCACGTAGGCGGCCACCTGAGCCGGATCGGGCGAGCCCGAGCCGTAGGCGAACAGCACCCGATCCCAGCCGTACTCCTGGTGGGCGCGCGCGAGCCGCAGCGTGTACTGCTTGTCGAAGGAGGAACCCGAGCGCGGAGAGGTCTCCGAGCCGTCATTGGTCCCGCCGATCCCGAGAAACTCCACAGGCATGAGCCAAAACCTTTCCGATGTTCATCAGCGAATGGTCTTGTCGTGCGTGGCCGGAAGGGCGGCACTCTGTCCAAGGACACAGCTACGGCGTGGACGCCGCCCCGTCACGAGATGATCACCTGCGACGCCGCGGGGAGCACCGGCCCGATCGCCCGCCGCGCACCCGGAGTGCGCCCGTACCCCCAGCCGATCTGCGCGCGGTAACCGCCCAGCAGTCCCCGCTCGGCCAGTTCCGTCACATCGGGCGGCTCCGGGAGCGGGTGCGCGACCGGCGCCACGTAGAGGGCGTCCACCGGGCAGTACGCCTCGCACATGAAGCACGTCTGGCAGTCGCCCTGCCGCGCAATCAGCGGCACCCCGTCATCCCCTCGTTCGAAGACGTCCGTCGGGCAGACCTGTATGCACTTGTCGCAGGCGATGCACCGGTCGCGCGCCACGATCTCGATCACGACGCCACCGCCAGGGGCCGCCCGGTCTCGGGCGCGACCCACACCTCGTCGAGCCCGCCGCAGCTCAGCCGGTGGTGCTGGGCCGGGTCGGAACCCGGGTAGTCCTCGCGCTTGTGCATGCCGCGGCTCTCGGTCCTGGCCAGCGCGCTGGCGTACATCCAGCGGGCGTGGGCCGCCATCGCGGCCGCCGAGCGGGCACGTACGACGTCGGGGCCATCCGCGCGCAGGGCCTGCCTGGCCCGCGTCCAGGTCTCATCGAGCGAGGCCAGCGCGGGCGCGAGCCGGTCGCCGTGGCGCAGGTAGTTCTTCTCGTACGGCAGCACCTCGGCCTGGACCGCCTCGACGATCTCGCGGTGCCCGGCCCGGCCGGCGCCGGTCGGCCGCAGCCCGGCGCCGCCGGCCCCGGTCACTGCGCGCCTGGCCGCGCGGGGGCCCAACGTGCGGGCGTGACGGGCGGCGGCCTGCCCCGCCCAGGTGCCGGACGACATGGCCCACGCCGCGTTGTGGCTGCCGCCGCCGGTGAAGCCGCCGCAGATCGGCTCCCTGGTGGCAGCGTCACCGGCGGCGTACAGTCCGGGGACGGAGGTCGCGCAGTCGTAGCCGGTGAGGCGGATGCCGCCGGTCCCGCGCACGGTGCCCTCGGCCAGCAGCGTGACGGGGAACAGCTCGGCGAAGGGGTCGATGCCCTGGCGGTCGAAGGGGAGGAAGAAGTTGGGCTGGGCCAGCCGCATCGCCTGTCTGATCTCTTCCCCGGCCTGGTCGAGTCGGCAGAAGACGCGCTCGGACAGCAGCGTTCGCGCGATCACGGACCGGCCGCGCGTGCTGCCCGCGCCTTCCAGGACACTTCCATCGGCGTGGTAGAAGGTGGCGTAGGAGTAGAAGGCGGTCTTGGTCACGGAGGTGAACTCGGGGGCGATGGCGTAGGCGTTGGAGAACTCCATGCCGGACAGTTCGGCCCCGGTCTCCGCGGCGAACAGCGCTCCGTCACCGGTGTTGACGTCGCAGCCGAGTGCCTTGCTGAGGAAGGCGCAGCCGCCGGTGGCCAGCACCACCGCGCCCGCGCGTACCCCATAGGACCGGTCGTGCTGCCTGCGGTAACCGGCCGCGCCCGCAACCGCGCCCTCCGCGTCCACCAGCAGCTCGGTAATGGGGCTGTGATCGAGCACGCGCACCCCCGAGCGGCGTGCGCGGATGCGCATGCGGCGCATGTACTCGGGGCCCTGCAGGCCGCGCCTGATCTGACGGCCGTCATCGCCCACGGGGAAGGGGTAGCGGCTCACCTCGGCCAGCTCGTTCATGTTGGCGTAGGTCTGGTCGAGGACGCGGGCCATCCAGCTCCGGGCGGCGAGGTAGCCGCCCAGGGCCTCCCTGGAGGCCATCGCCTCCTCCCGCGCCGCGGGGTCGGGATCGACGTACCACACGCCGGTGCCGGCGGCGGCCGTGGCACCGCTCGTGCCGAGATAGCCCTTGTCCACCAGGACGACGTCGGCACCCGCCTCGGCGGCCTTGATCGCGGCCCACGCGCCCGCGGGCCCGCCGCCCGCGACCAGGACGTCGGCCGTGACATCGAGATCGGTCATGCCATGAAGCTAAGAGCAGGGACCCCTAAAGTCAACATTTCCTACTTGACATACATGGATTTCCGCGCGCACGATCTGGCTTGTGAAGAGCAGCGAGCTTCTGGTGGCCCGTCTCCACGTCGATCTCAGACGGCAGGCGAGCGCGCTCTGTGCCATGCGGTGACCTCCGGGTCCCGCCATCCCCGTTTCCGCTCGAACATCCGTCAAAGCTTCAGGGAGCGCTTCACCATGTCATCCTCGTCCATCCTCGCCGTCAAACGCGTCGCCGGGCACATCGGCGCCGAGATCACCGGCGTCGATCTCGCCCACCCCCTCGACCCCACCGCGGTCGAGGAGATCCGCCAGGCCCTGCTCGCCCACAAGGTGGTCTTCTTCCGCGGACAGAACCTCGACCACGCCGCCCAGATCGCCTTCGCCCGCCAGTTCGGCGAGCTCACCCACGCCCACCCGCACGAGGACGCCCCGCCGGAGGAGTTCCCGCAGATCCTCACCATCGACCCGCGCCGCTACGAGGAACGCTACGGCGCGAACTACCGCGAGCTGTACCGCAAGCGGCAGTACTCCTACTACTCCGGCTGGCACACCGACGTCACCGCCGCCGTCAACCCGCCCGCCGCCTCGATCCTGCGCGCCGAGACCGTCCCCGAGTTCGGCGGTGACACCCAGTGGACCAACCTGGTCGCCGCCTACGAGGGCTTGTCGGCGCCCCTACGCGACTTCGTGGACGGCCTGCGCGCCGAGCACCGCTTCCTCGCCGGCTACCAGACCACCGACGAGGACGGCGAACTGGTCAAGCGGATCAACGACAATCTGCTGGTCTCCGTGCATCCGGTGGTGCGGGTGCATCCCGAGACCGGTGAGCGGGCGCTGTTCGTCAACCCGGGCTTCACCGACCACATCGTCGGCCTCTCGGCTCGGGAGAGCCGTCGCGTCCTGGAGTTGCTGTACGAGCAGATCACCCGTCCCGAGTACACCGTCCGCTTCCGCTGGCAGCCGGGTAGCGTCGCCTTCTGGGACAACCGGGCCACCGCCCACCTCGCCCCGTCCGACCTCGACCACCTCGACGTCCAGCGCACGCTGCACCGGGTCACCCTGATCGGCGACCGCCCCGTCGGCCCCGACGGGTTCGTCTCCGAAATCGTCGCCGGCCGCGAGTTCAGGGCCGAGGCCCTCGTCGTCGCCTGACGACCCGAGATCGTGCGGGCGGGGTCGGGGATCTCCGCCCGCACCGCGGCGTGCGCGGCACCCCCAGCCGGAGATCGCCGCAGAGCGGGAGCGCCGGCCGCCGCTCTGGCTTGTCGAACCCGTCGTCACGCGAACGGCGTCCGGCACCTCGACCAGGTCAAACCGCGCTCGCCACTCGAACGCCGCACCCTGCGTCCTTCGGGCCGGGCGTGGTGGTCGTCCGCCGCGACCAGCGGCTCATCTCCGGATGTCGCCATCGCAACCCTGGAAGGAATAAGGAGGGATAGATGCCGCTGTCCTCGCAACCGCTGCGAAAGCTGGGCTTCTTGACCATCGGGTTGTTCGACGAGGCCGACCCACGCCGGGGCCATGAGTCGACACTCGAGATCATCCGGCTGGGCGAGCAGCTGGGTTTCGACAGCGCGTGGGTGCGGCACCGCCATCTGCAGTACGGCATCTCCTCCCCCGTCGCCGTCCTGGCGGCGGCCTCCCAGCGCACCAGCCGCATCGAACTGGGCACGGCGGTCATCCCCTTGGGCTGGGAGAATCCGCTGCGGCTCGCCGAAGACCTGGCGACGGTGGACGTCTTGTCCGGAGGCCGCCTCAATCCTGGCGTCAGCGTCGGCCCGCCGTTCCACTACGACCAGGTCAAGGACGCCCTCTACCCGGACACAGGCGACCTCGAGGACTTCAGCCACGAACGCGTACGACGGCTCCTGGACTTCGTCCGCGGCGAGCCGGCCACCGACTTCCACGGCGCCGAAGGCTTCGAGATCTTCTCCGACCGGGTCCAGCCCCACTCCCCCGGCCTCGGCAGCCGCATGTGGTACGGCGGCGGAAGCCTGCGCTCGGCCCGGTGGGCAGGCGAACACGCCATGAACTTCCTGACCAGCAGTGTCGTGAAGGCAGAGGAGTCGGAGGATTTCGCCGAGATCCAGCTCTCCCACGTACGGGAGTTCCGGGCGCACCACCCCGACGGCGACCGCGCCCGCGTCTCCCAGGGCCTGGTCGTCATCCCCACAGACACGGCCTCAGCGGAGCAACGGGCCAAGTACAAGGAGTATGCCGACAAGCGCACGCCCCGGGCCGCCGCGCCCCAGGGACCGGCGCGGATGATGTTCGCGCCCGACCTCGTCGGCAGCTCGAGCGAGATCGCCGAGCGGCTCTACGAGCATGCCGCCTTCCGGGAGATCGACGAGGTCGCGTTCGCGCTGCCGTTCACGTTCGATCACGAGGACTATGTGCAGATTCTCACCGACATCGCCACCGAGCTCGGTCCCACACTCGGCTGGCGGCCCCGGCACTAGACGGCGCCAGTAGACGGACAATCGCCAGGCCGGGAAGGAGCGCCTCCCACCAGGCGACTCTCAGGTAGTGCGGGCGAGGAACAGCCCGTCCGGCTCCTTGAGCGTCGAGGAGTGGAGGGGGCGGCCGCTTCACGGGCGTTTCCATGCTTCTGCGAGCAGCTCGTACGAGCGCACGCGGTCGCGATGATCGTGGGTGATGGTGGTGACCAGCAGCTCGTCGGCCCCGGTCACGCGGCGCAGCACGCGCAGCCGCTCGGCCACTTGATCGGGCGTGCCGACGAACTGGGTGTCGACGCGGTCCTTGACGAGCTCGCGGTCGGCGTCGGTCCAGGCGTGCGCGTCGGCCTCCTCACCGGTGGGGTACCGCATCGCGCCTGCGCCGGTCCTGATGCTGCGCACCCAAAGGCCGTAGCCTTTGGCCAGCTCGCGGGCCTTCGCCTCGTCCTCGGCGACCACCGCGTCCGCCGAGACGACGACATACGGCTCGGCCAGCGCGTCGGACGGCTTGAATGCCTCCCGGTAGGCCTCCACGGCCTCCAGCACGCTGGACGGGCTGACGTGGTAGTTGGCCGCGAACGGCAGTCCCCGTTCCCCTGCCACCTGCGCGCTCTGCCCGCCGCTGCTGCCGAGGATCCACACCTCCACGTCCGCGCCCTCGCCCGGAACGGCCCGCGCCTCGTGCGTGCCCTTGAGGAAGGCCAGCACCTCGTCGATCTGGGCGGCGAAATCCGGCGTCTGCGCGCCCGGCTGCTGGAGCAGCGTCGCGTAGTGGGCGAGATGGGGGTGCTTGGCCAGCTGTGAGAAGTCGAACGGCGGCGGGATCAGCAGCCCGTCCACGACCCTGGCGGGCCTGGGCTCCCAGGCGGCCTTGGCGAGCTCGGCGCGACGCTGCCCCGAACGGCCTATCCCCAGGTCGATGCGGCCCGGGTGGAGCGCGTCAATGAGCCCGAACTGCTCGACCACCGACAGCGGCGTCTGGTGCCCGAGCTGCACGGCCCCCGATCCCACCCGGATCGCGGTCGTCGCCGCGGCAACCAGGGCGATCAGCACGGCGGGCGCCGAGCTGGCCACACCGGGCGCGAAGTGGTGCTCGGCCAGCCAGTACCGGCGGTAGCCGAACTCCTCGGCCCGTCGGGCCAGGTCGATGGTGTTGCGCAACGCCTGGCCGGGGCTGCCCCCGGAGACGATCGGGGCGAGGTCCAGGATGGACAGTGTCACGAGACACCTCCGGGGAAAGGCCGGCTGGGGATCTCCGCGCGCAGCACGGGCGCGATCTCGGTTTGGAACACGCCGAACCCGTCGAAGCCGAGCTCCTCTGCCAGCACCGCGTTGTCGACGACCTCGCGTAAGCGCTCGGTGGGCGATCGGTCGCCGTTGTGCACGATCAACGTGATGAGCAGGAACCTCATGGCGCCTCCGCGTAGCGGCTGACCGGGCGTGGCAGGCCGAGCAGCCCCCGCAACGTGGATGCTTCGTACTCGTGCCGGAACGCCCCGCGCCCCCGCAGCTCGGCCGTCAGTTCCCGGGTGATCCGCTCCAGGTCGTACGGCACCGCGCCGGGCCGCAGCCGGAACCCCTGTATCCCGGCCCGCCGCCACTCCAGCAGCACCTCGGCCAGCTCACCGGGGGTGCCGGTGAAGATCGCGGCGTCGGAGACGAGCTCGGCCCCATCCAGTTCGTCGAGCCGCGCCTTGCGCCCGGCCGCGCCCTCGCCCAGAAACACCAGCAGGTCGGCGAAGATCTTCAGCTCGCCGGACAGCCCCCTGACCTCCTCGACGACGGCGCGGGCCTGCTCGGCCGAGCGCGGCGTCACATACACGACGTCGGCACCGCCCGCGGCGAACTCGTACGGCAGCCGCGCGTGCGCCAGCGCGGTCACCACGGGCTGCCCCTGCGGCGACCGCGGCGTGATCGACGGCCCCTTCACGGAGAAGAACCGCCCGGCGAAGTCGATGTAATGGAGCTTGTCCCGGTCGATGAATCGGCCGGTGGCCACGTCGCGGATCTCGGCGTCGTCCTCCCAGCTGTCCCAGAGCCGCCGCGCCACCTCCACCACGTCCGCCGCCTCCGCGAACAGATCGCGCACATGCGGGTCGTCGGACAGGTCCACGCCGCCCGGCCGATTCAGGACGCGGTCGAGCGGCGGGAACTCCCGGCGGCCGACGAGCCGCGCCTCGGCGGCCCGCGCGGAGATCTGCGGCCGCCAGCCGGCCCGACCGCCGCTGATGTGGTCGAGCGTGGCGATGCCGATGGCCACGTGGAAGGGCTCGGTGTGCGTGGTGGTGGCCGTGGGCACCAGCCCGATCCGGCTGGTGAGCGGGGCCAGCCGGGCCGCCAGCAGCACCGCGTCGAACCGGCCCCGCACCTGGTCGGTCCGCTCGTCGGTAGCGTCGGCGAGTGTGGACTGCAACCCGAACGCGTCCTCGATGGTGACGAAGTCGAGCAGCCCGCGCTCGGCCTCGGCCACCAACTCCGCCCAGTGACGTGCCGAGAAGATCGTCTCCGGGGAGTCCAGCGAGCGCCAGGCGGCGGGGTGCCAGCCCGCGCCATCCAGTGCCACGGCGAGGTGCAACGTCATGTGAGCTCCAGATGGTCGCGAAGGGTGGTGCCGGTGTATTCGGTACGGAAGGCGCCGCGCTCCTGCAGCACCGGCACCACCCGATCCACGAACTCGTCCAGCCCACCGGGCGTCAGGTGCGGCACGAGGATGAACCCGTCGGCGGCGCCGGCCTGCACATGCT
Organism: Nonomuraea roseoviolacea subsp. carminata; assembly: GCF_024172185.1. Classification (GTDB taxonomy): domain Bacteria; phylum Actinomycetota; class Actinomycetes; order Streptosporangiales; family Streptosporangiaceae; genus Nonomuraea; species Nonomuraea roseoviolacea. The sequence goes on along the minus strand of NZ_JAMZEC010000001.1, from coordinate 5,826,851 downwards.
CGTCGATCTGCCGGGCCACGCTTTCAGGGGTGCCGATGAAGGTCTGCCGTCCGGTCACCTCGATGACGAGGTCACGAATGGACAGCCCCTTCTCCGCGGCCAGGGCCCGCCACTTGGCGGCCACGGCGGCGCGATCCTTGATCGGCACCCGTCCCTGGGAGACGCCGTCGGACATGTCCGGCTCGATCTCCGGCAGCGGGCCCTCCGGGTCGTAGGCCGACATGTCACGACCCCACACCTGTTCCAGGAACGCGATCGCCGTCTGCGGCCCGACCTGCTGACGCCGGATGCGGGCGGCGTTCTCCGCGGCCTCCTCCTCGGTGTCGCCCAGCGCGAACGTCACGCCAGGCATGATCTTCAACTGGTGCGGCTCGCGACCGTACCTGGCCAGGCGGCGCTTGACGTTGGCGTAGAAGCGCTTGCCATCCTCCAGCCTGCCGTGCGGTGTGAAGATCACATCGGCGTCGGCGGCGGCGAACTCGCGGCCCTCGTCGGAGTCGCCCGCCTGGATGATCACGGGGTGGCCCTGCGGGCTGCGGGGCAGCGTGAAGCGGCCCTCGACCGAGAAGTGCCTGCCCCGGTGTCCGACCGTGCCGATGGCGCCCGGACGGACGAACGTACCTGCCGCCGCGTCGGTCGCGATGGCGTCGCGCTGCCAGGAATCCCACAGCTCGCGGGCCAGGCGGACGAACTCGGCTGCCCGCTCGTACCGGTCGGCGCGGTCCAGGTAGCCGCCGCGGCGGAAGTTCTCGCCGGTGAAGGCGTCGGAGGTGGTCACCACGTTCCAGGCGGCCCGGCCTTCGCTCAGGTGATCGAGCGTGGACAGGCGCCTGGCCAGCTCGTACGGCTCGTTGAAGGTCGCGTTGACGGTCCCGGCCAGCCCGAGCCGGTCGGTCACCGCGGCCAGCGCGCTCAGCACGGTGAGCGACTCCGGCCGGCCCACCACGTCGAGATCGTGGATACGGCCCTTGAGCTCGCGCAGCCGCAAACCCTCGGCCAGGAAGAAGAAGTCGAGCTTGCCACGCTCGGCCGTCTTCGCGAGATGGACGAACGAGGCGAAGTCGATCTGGCTGCCGGAGCGGGGGTCGGCCCAGACTGTCGTGTTGTTCACGCCGGGGAAGTGGGCAGCCAGGTGGACCCGCTTGCGTGTCATCGGCCACGCCCGTGCGGCGCGTCCCAGGTGTCGGGCAGGCCCTCGGTGGTCTCGCGGAAGGCGGGACGCTGGTAGAGGTCGCGGGCGTAGGGCCACAGGTGTTCGAAGTCGCTCAGCTCCCGCTCGCTGACGAGGTGGCCACGGTTGTAGTCGGCGTCGAACCTGGCCAGCGTCACCCACAGCCGCACGTCGGCCTCGGTGATCGTGTCACCAGCCAGGAAACGCTGCTCGGCCAGGCGCCCATCCAGGCGTTCGAGTGCCGAGACGACCACGTGGCGCTCTCGCTCGCGATCCTCCTCGGTTGCGGCGCGGGCCACCCGCGAAACGCCCGCGTTGACGTCGTAGTAGATCCACCCGTTCAGCTTGTTGATCTCCGGGCGTAGCGCGTCCGGATAGAGATCGATCGAGGTGTCGGCCCATTGCTCGAACTGGGTGGCCAGGTCGATCGTGATGTCGGGGAAGTTGTTGCTGACGATCGTGCCGGTCTTCCGGTCCCAGAGCACGGGGACCGAGATGTGGCCGCCATATCCCTTCTCGGTGGCGTCGTAGGCCTGCTCCAGCAGGGTGAAGCGGTTGATCGGGTCCGGGCCGCGGCGTTCCCTGAACGCCCAGCCGCGGCCGTCGCGCTCGTCGTCCACATAGGACAGGGAGACGACGTCCTCCAGGCCCTTGAGCTTGCGGACGATCGCGGCGCGGTGGGCATAGGGGCAGACCCAGGCGACGTAGAGGTGGTAGCGGCCGGGCTCGGCGCGGAAGCCGCTGGAACCGTTGGCGGTGATCCTGCCCTGGAAGGGGTAGACCGGGCGGTTCCAGTCCGGGGACAGGTGCAGGCGCCCCGGACCGTAGTGGCCGTACGCGGCGTGGTCGACGGGGCTCGCGTAGGCCGGCGTCTGCGTGGATGTGGACACAAGCTGCTCCGGGGATCAGGAGTCGGGGTGGGCCAGGAAACGGCCGAAGCGTCCCTGGTGGTAGAGGAGCGGGCGGCCGGCGTGCCGTATGCCGGCCGCGGCGACCAGGCCGACCACCAGGAGGTGGTCGCCGACCTCGGCTCGTTCGTAGGGCAGGCAGATCAGGTGCGCCGAGACGTCCTGCAACAGCGGGGCCCCCAGTGGTCCGGGCCGCCAGCGGGTCGGGGCGGCGAACCGGTCGATGTTCTTGCGGGCGAACCGAGCCGCCAACTCGGCCTGGTCGCTGGCCAGGATGTTGACCGCGAAATGGTCGGCGGCGCCCAGCTGCGGCCAGGTGGTGGAGGAACGGTCCACGTAGAAGGAGACCAGGGGCGGTTCGAGGCTGACGGAGGAGAAGGAGGTGGCGGTGAGGCCCACGGGGATGCCGTCGTTCTGCGCGGTGACGACCACGACGCCGCTGGCGTGCACGGCGAGCGCCTGCCTGAACTGGTCGGTGGCGATGGCGCGGTCGGGCAGCGTGTCGGTCATGCGGGCACCCCCGTCCGGTGCGGGCGGTGGCCGGGGCGTCCGGATGTCACTGATGGCTTGATCACGAGAGTTCCTCACGGGAGTAGGCATGCTCACGCGGCGCCCCGGCGACTGTCGGGAGCGCGGAGGAAAAGAGGAGTCGTCGGCGAGGGCGTGGACGGCGGCGGCCACACCGGAGCACGAGGGTGAGATTCGGCGGCTACGGGTCCGTGATCAACGACACTGTGCGCTGGCGACGTGGCCGAAATCCACGTGGGAGCGCCTGGTCAGGAGGAAGCCCTGGCTCATGCTCACGACGCTAGGCCGCCATCCCCGAGAAGTCAATATTTCCTACTGGTTTATAGGGTTATTTGCACAGCCGCATGGCTGCATGGCGGCGTCAAGGTGGTCGGCCACGGCCGGCATCGCCCGTGACGACATCCTCGACGCCGTAACCCAGCGTGACAAGAGCCGGAGTTCCGGCGCCGCTTCACAGCCCCGGGATCGCCTCTAGGCCCCAAAATGCGGCACGACCAGCGACCTAGCATCTAGACGCTGACCTGCGACAACCCCCGGAACCGGCCCTGGAGGCTCCTATGGCTATCGCCAGAGCATCCCACTCTCGGCGAGTACACCCGCCGACGGCTGCACGGGCGAAGGTCCAGCCAGTGGTCGGAGAGCCGGGAGCCCTTCTTTGCCTGGCACCGAGCCCAGGTCTACAAAGGCTGAACTACGCATGCCGATCCGGATGGAGGCGTTGACCGGGTAGCGGCCTGCCGGGCGGTGCTAGCTACCTCTGCCCCATCCGGGGAACGCATTGGGGAGAGGCACCCGCCAATGATCGGCATCAGCCGTGGACAGCCGGACATGGGAAACCCCCGCCTCGCTGCATAACCGCAGGTAGAGCGGGGGTTTTCCCTGGTAGGGAAGTGCGCGCCCTGCAGGATTCGAACCTGCGACCGTCGGATTAGAAGTGGATTTCTGCTCTTGCTTCAGGCAACGTACTGACCTGCGGATGGTCTCAGGAGATCAGTTGAGACGGAAAGATCATTCCGCGCATGTTCCGGATCTTGTCGCACGCCATCAGCTGGCCATACTTCGAAACAGGGCGAGCCAGCTCGCAATCTGCTCGTCGTCATGGAGGTAGGGTCCGCCCGGACCGTGCGCCATGTCGACGCCGTGGAGCTTGTCGAGCGCCCACCAGACGAGGTCATCATCTATGTCGGCACCGTCCCATTGCGCTGCCCATCGATCGACCTCATCGCGAGTTGACGACCCGTTGAGCAGTGCGACGAACTGTGCTTCCACATCGGCCCGCGTCGGTTGTAGAGACGACATTTGGCCATGGTTGCATGCGTCGGAAGTGGAAAGGAAAGACAACTGGACCCGCGCTGTCAGCTTGGGAACTGCACCGATCACGGTACGCGTAGCAGGGCGTTCCTGGTAGCAGTGGTTGCCGGCTTGGTCGTGAGTGACCGTGGTTGACCCCTCGTCACCCTGGTTAATGGCCCGCTAATGGCCCGGCGATCAGCCTGCGACCTGGTGTTTCTCGCGCGACGCGCGGACCCTGCCCGCCTGATCATCCCGTCTGCCGTCGACCCGCCCGAAGGGGAAGCGGGCCAGGGCCACGGGGACAAGGTGGAGCCCCCTACTGGAGGAACGACCTTGGCCCCGTGGCCCTGGTCTGCTCGGCTTGTCCCGGATCGATGGTGGGCGGGATGATCAGGCTCCATCTCAGCCATCTACGGTCCTCAGGCCCAACGCGGCGATCATCCCGGAGCCGGAGCGCCCCCGCCGGAGGCGTATGGGGTTGGTGTCTCAACCTTGATGCTGAAACGCTGGACGGCATGGTCAACACGTTGTCACTGGTCCGGCGGTTGCGTCCCCATGAGCAGCTCGGAAAGGGAGTCTTTCGATCAGAGTGCAGTTTTCTCGACTTCGAGATCGACGGCGGTTCTCTGCTTGATCTAGTGACGCGGCGGAGTCCGAGGAGCGGGGACATGGCGTCCGTCCTCTGGTTGTCCGCTGGCAGTGAGCTTGGGCTTGAGGTTGACCGATTGCAAGGCAGAGCTGCCTCTTCGCTGGATGACGGCAGGGTTCCGCTGTATGTGTGCCCGGAGTGCGGTGACCTTGGATGTGGTGCGCTGACAGCCGTCGTGGTCATCACTTCTGATCAGGTGGTTTGGCAGGACCTTGGTTGGCAGGTGGACTACCAGGATGAGGTGGATCTCGAAGATCTCGATGGCATCGGTCCGTTCGTGTTCCAACGGGCTCAGTATGAAGCGGCGTTTGCTGCCGTTCCTGTCCTGGACGCGTATCGGCAGACAGAGCAGCAGTCGGGGCAGCCTTCCCCGTGGTGGATGAGATGGCGCCGTTGAGCTGGAGCGGCCCGCGCGCGTCGCGCGCGAGAACGGCCCCCAGGCCGCACGCGCAGCGTGCGGGCGTGCGCGGGCCGCGTGGCGGCGCGCAGCGCCGCCCTTGATCACCTATGAGAACAATTCGGCAAGTCCCTCGGGCACTATGAGCCCTGGTCCCCGAGCAGATGCGTATTGGCGGCACGCGCGGCATCGGCGAGTTCCGGCAGTGTGATGACCGTGACTCCTGCGGTGGTCAGGGCTTCGGTGCCGTTGGCGTCGATGACGAAGGTGGGCGGTTCCTTCCAGGCCGTCACTACGCGGGGGATGCCGGCGTCAAGGATGAGCTGTGTGCAGGTTCTCGGGCGTGACCGGCGTTGGGTGCAGGGCTCCAGGGAGCTGTAGAGGGTGGCCGTCTTGAGGCGGGGGTCGTCGGCAGAGAGCTTGGACAGGGCCGACTCCTCCGCGTGGACGTGGTCGTCCGTCTCGCGGGAGTAGCCGCGGCTGATCTCGTTGCCGTGCTCGTCGACGATGACCGCACCGACTGAGAAGGCCGTCTGCGATGGCGGGCACTCGTGGGAGAGGTCGATCGCGGTGAGCAGCCATCGGCGGTCTTGTTCGGTGCTGGTGCCGGTCATGAGGTCTTACTACCCGAGGATTCTTTCGGCAGGTAGCGAAGGAGGACGACGTCGTCCACGGCCCGTACTTCGGCAAGTGCCATGCGGTGGCCGGCGCCTCCCGGGAAGTCGCCGGGGTTGACGAAGCGGGGCGCGTTGCCGTCGCCGACGAAGATGGGAGCGATGGCGAGGTGGATCTCGTCCGCCAGCCCTTGGGTGAGGAACTGGGTGTGGATGGTGCCACCGCCCTCCACCATGAGGCGGCGGATGCCGCGCTCGCCGAGATCGTCAAGCATGCGACCGAGATCCACGGTGGGGCCAAGGCTCACCACGCCGGCGAGTTCGCCCAGGGCTTCGCGTAGCTTTGCGGTGGCGGAGTCGGGGCAGTAGACGATCTTCTCGCCGCCGTGGTGCCAGAACTTCAGGTCGGGGTCAAGGTCTCCGCTGTTGGTGATAGTGACCTTGAGCGGGTACGCGGGAAGGCCGTGGGCGGCACGCTCGGCTCGACGGGCCTCGGAGTTGACCAGGAGGCGGGGGTTGTCGCGGCGCATCGTCGTCGCACCGATGAGGATGGCGTCGCTCTCGGCCCGGACCTGGTCCACACGGTCGAAGTCCGCGGCGTTGGACAACAGGAGCCGTTCGGGTGTCGTGTCGTCGATGTAGCCGTCCACAGACATGGCACAGCTCAGCAGGACGTAGGGGCGCATGGGACCTTCCGGAGGAGGAGAACCGATCAAGTCATGATCATGCTTGCTTCACCACGGTACTCCTCAAGGCCGTGTGGAACTCGGCAACTAGCGGCGTGCTGCGCCATCGGTCGAGGTGCCTGTCCAGCCTGAGGAGTTCGTTCATGATGCGCGCGGATCCGGTCTCCTCCGCGATGTAGAGGGCGGACATGGCAACACCTGCGGCGTGCTCGGGCTCCTCGGCGCCGGCGTGAGCGAGGGCCTGACGCGACAGGTAGACGCCCCGGTCGCGCCGGAAGGACTGTGGGACGGCGGCGATCGCTTGCTGGAAGCCTTCGACGGCTTCGCCGAACCGGCCGAGTGCGGCGTTGCTGCGGGCTCGCTGGGCCTGAAGGTACGGCTCGTCCAGCCACACGGCCCATGGCGAGTCGGGGTCGTCGGCGATGTCGAGGAGTAGTTGGTGTGCACGGTCCAGCTCGTGTCTGGCTGCGCCGTCGTCGCGGTGGAGGGCGTGGCCGTAGCCGGCATAGGTGGGTGCGAGCGCCTGAAGGCGGCTGCCCGGACGAGCGAGGTTGCCCGCTGCCTCGGCCATGTCGACGGCGGTGACCGGGTCTCCGATGTCGCCGGCGAGTTGGCTCTTGCGCGCCATGATGTAGGCGGTCATGTCCCGGTCGGCGATGGCGTGTGACAGTTCGAGGGCGCGGTCTGTCCAGTACTGGGCCGTGTGGAAGTCGCCGGCGTCGTGGTAGAGCCAGCCGCAGAACTCGCTGTACTCGGCCTGGAGCTTGAGGAGCTGGTGACGGTCAGCGCCGCGCGTCTCCTGGCGGAGCTGCTGGATGGCGGTGATCTGCTGCTGGACTGCGGGGATCGCGTTCAAGGGGCCGAGAAGATTGTCGTTGGCGATCAAGACCTGACGGACCTGATACAGGTGCTCGATCGGGTTCACATCACCCGTGGCTGAGGCCAGGCGTCGGGCGGGTGACATGTACGGCGATCGACTTTGCGGCGGCGTGATTCCCGCGAGGCCGATACCCAGCCCTTGAAGAAATGTGCGACGGGATACAGACAAGAAGACGATCCTCCCATCGGGCGCGCGACCCGGCACGACAAGGGTCTCCTCATCGGCCACTGGCGGCAATTGTAGCTCTAGCTCCTGTTTGTCCCGAAGGGGTGGGAAATTGAGCCCCGCCTGCCACAAAGGGAAATCGTGGGCGGATTGTGCGGAGATCGTTTCGTCGGCGGCCTCGTCAGCGGGAGCGGCCCTGGCGCGACTGCGTCTGATCGGAACGAACCCCAGGTCCTCCGGGGCCAGGCGCGTGATCTCTGCCAGTGCCAGCCGGTACTCCTCGCGCGGCCAGGAGACCTCTCCTGCCTCCCAGCGCCGGATGCGTTCCTCGTCGCACGTCAGCGAGTGCTTCACGCCCGACTCGCTGAGATTGACCATTTTTGCCATTTCGGCCCGGGTCAAACCGGCCTTCTGGCGCCAGTCTCGAAGGCGGACATTCATCCCCGCTTTGGGCATATCCGACCTTCTTTCTAGTGGGCGACTGGAAAGGGGCTATGAGGGGGCCTTCTTAGGGGGTCCCCTCATTCTGCTTTGCCGGTGGACTTGCCATCAATCAACAACGTAAGTGAATCGGACTCCCGCCGCAGGGAGTACCGGACGACTCGCGAGGAGATGGCGACGGTGACCCGGCCAGACGAGAACAGCGAGGCAAGGCCCTGCCGTGCGTGTCGGGGACGCGGTTTCAAGCTCAAGAGCTCGCGCCGCTCTCTCCTGATCGACGCCGACGGGGAGGAGGCGGAACCCAGTGAGGAGCGCAAGTGTCTCGACTGCCTCGGCGACGGCCAGGGCGAAGGGAGCGGGAGATGAACTCGGTCATGCAGGCGGCCATGGCCGGCCTCGGGCAGCAGGACGAGGCGAACGCCTTGATCCGGTTGCGCGATCGGCTGGCGAGTCGTGGTGTCAATGCAGAGCTGCGCGATAACAACACCGCCCTGATGGTGCATCGGCCTGAGCCGGGGTTGCCGGTGTGGGTGTTCGTCGGGTACGGCGGCGCGTACTACTCGTGGCAGAGCGCTGAGCAGCGTCATCCGGTCGATGACGTGGAGGGGGCAGCGAACGTCTTGGCGGAGTACGTCGCCAAGTGAGGACGGGCGCGGCGAGGTGGTGGCGGCCTTGGCCAGGAGGGGACCAGGGTGGGCCGTCTCATCGCCTCGTCGCGTCTTCCCGCCCGGCAGGTAGTCACTTCCACGCCCTGGGAGGGTCGCCCCCGAGCCCTCCCCTGGCTGCCTGCCGGGCCTTTTCCTGGACGGCTCGCGTTTGCCGCCGTGGCGTGGACAGGCGGCGCTCGGCCAGGTTACTCTCAAACTTGGTAAAACAACCTGTCGGGTGTTGGACGGTCATAATGTCGCTTGAGTCCGTGCCGCCGAAGTATGCGCAGCTTGTGCAGGCCCTTCAACGGCGTATCGAGGCGGGAATTTACCCGCCCGGCTCCATGCTCCCCAGCGAACACCAGCTCATCCAGGAGTTCGGCGTCTCCCGGCCCACCGTCGTGGCGGCGCTTCGGGTGCTGCGTGAGCAGGGCTGGATCGAGTCCCAGCAGGGCAAGGGCCGCTTCGTGCGCGGCCGTCCCGCGATGACGTCGGTGGAGTCCAACCGCACAGGTCAGGCGTACCTGACCAATCCCGAGACAGACTCCCCCGGCGACTTGGTCGAGGCCGGCGCGGTGGCACTGCCCAACCGGGTGGCGGCGCTCCTGGATGCGCAGCCCAAGAGCAAAGCGTTCCTGCGCCGACGGCTGATCACCCGTGAGGGCGAGCCGAGTGAGCTGGTCTCGCTGTGGCTACCTCTGGAACTGTCCGAGGGAACCGACCTGACCAGCGGTGAGCCGTTGCCGCAGGGCATCCGGCAGCATCTCCAGTCGCGCAAGGGCGTGCGCTTTGATCACATCGTGGAGCAAATCACCGCACGCATGCCCACCGCTGCGGAGGTCAAGCAGCTCGGCATGCCGAAGAACGTGCCACTGCTGGCCGTCTTCGGCGCGGTTCGCGATGCCTCGGGCCGACCGTTGGTGGTGGTGGAGGTGCTACTTCCGGCCGATCGCCACGAACTGGAAGACGCCTACCCGATCGGCTGACCGGCGCTTCCGGCTACTTGTGCAGCGCCAGCCGCGCCCAGAGAACGGCCATCGTGAGTAGAGCCAGGGTGAAGACGATGGTGGCGCTGCGCCGCCTGGAGGCGAGGGCGAGGAGTAGCCCCAACATGGGTGCGCCGAATCCGACGATCAGCATGGCGTATCCGCAGATCTGGGAGAGCTGCCTGTTCGTTGCCTGCCCTCCGACAAGGGCGAAGCCGTAGCTGAACCACAGCACTCCCAGGAGGGGTGTGCCCAGGATCCATAGGAGGAACAGCAGCCATGGCCAGGCGGCGTCCTTGGGTGGTGGATCCGGTTTCATGATCTGGATTGTCCTGCTGAGGGTTTGGATCGGCCAGCAGCTTTCAGTACCAGCAGGGACACAACATGACATCGCGATCTCTCTGATTGGCTAGATCGCCGTCACCTTCTCCTGGGTACTTGACCTACCAAGTTTGAGCGGCCTACTCTCAGAGCATCACTTGATAGGTCAAGTGTCTGACACCCAAGAAGGGGGCCGTCATGGCTCTGCAAGGTCCCATCCCCGTCACCTTCGCCATGGTCTTCCCGCACGGCTGCTACATCGTCGGCGAGGTCGAGCCCGTCAAGGACTTCGACGCCTCCGCCGGCGGCCGATTCGTGCAGGCCCGCGACAAGCGGACCCAAGAGCTGGTCTGGCAGGTCGCGGTCATGGACGGTGACCCGACCCTCAAGCCCGCCCAGAAGACCGTCGCGGTCAAGATCCTCGCTCCGGTCCAGCCGGTTCCGCCGTCGCCGATGCCGGGCCTGCCGTTCACGCCGGTCGAGTTCGACGGCCTCACCGTCACCCCGTACGTCAACGCCGCCGGACGTCTCGCCTACTCGACCAAGGTCCGCGAGATGCACGCACCCCGCCAAAGCAGCCAGCCCGCCCCGACCACTCCACCCGCTCCGAGCAAGGCTCCGGCCGGAAAGGACGCCGCCTGATGACCCGCCGACGCACCCCGCGCCGCAGCGTGATCCGGCTGACCACGGGACACACCGCCCGCACCCTACGCCACCCCTACGGCCCTGAGCCCATGCTGGCGCTCGACTTCGGCGCCACCTCGGTCCTGATCACCACCACTGGTCCGGTGACCGGCGAGGACCTCGAGTTCGCCCGCCAGCTCGCCCGCGAGGCCGCCCGCTTCGCCTGGTCTACGGAGCGCGCCTTCCACGCCACGACCGACCCGACCAATCACACGCTCCACCAGCCGGCCACCGACCAGACGGCGGCCTGAAACGTAAGGCGGGGGCGCCAGAAGCGCCAACTTCCGGCGGCCCCGGGTTTCTCCCACGACTCCACATCACGAGAGGTTCCAAGCTTATGTTCAAGCGGCTGCCCGGTGACGAAGCACGCAACCTCGTCACCACCACGCCGGACACGGCCGTCGTCTTCCGCCCGGCCGTCGTCACCACACCCGCCATCATCACCATCGTCATCCTCGCCTGGCGGCTGCTCGCCGGGCTCGCCCGCACCATCTGGCGACACCCCATCGCGATCACCATCGCCAGCATCCCGGCCGTCCTCACCGTCATGTACGGCTGGCGAACGGCTCTGCTGCTCGTCACGCCCGCCCCGGTGGGACTCGTCGCCTGGGCGCTGTCCGACCGCTCTTCCTTCGCCCGCTGGATCGGCTACCGACTGTTGGCCTGGTGGCGCCTCATCTGGGTCTATCGCCGCCACTGGCAATCGGTCATGGTCATTTCCGGCCTTGGCCGGCACCTGCGAGGCCGGGACTACCTGCCGCGCCTCGACAAGATCACCTGCACCTCCTGGGCGGACACCGTCACCGTCCGCATGCTCGACGGCCAAGCCGTCAAGGACTGGACCGACCGCACCGACCACCTCGCCCATGGCTTCGGCTCCCCCTCCTGCCGGGTCACCATCGCCAAAGCCGGACGCCTCACCCTCGCCTTCCCGAGACGCGACCCGCTGGCGACACCGATCCCAGTGCTGCCGATCCCACAACAGCCAACCGTGGGTCCGGTCGAGATCGGCAAGCAGGAGGACGGCCGGCCGTGGCGGCTCAAGGTTCACGGCACTCACGTCCTGGTCGCGGGCGCCACCGGAGCCGGCAAGGGCTCGATCATCTGGTCCACCATCCGCGGGCTCCTCCCCGCCGTACGCGCGGGCCTCGTCGAGATCTGGGCGCTCGATCCCAAGCTGATGGAGCTGTCATACGGGCGCGCCCTGTTCGGTGACCGGTACGCCGCCGCACCGGAAGAGTGCGCCGACCTGCTCGACCAGGCCGTCACCGTCATGCAAGAACGCGCCGCCCGATTCGCCGGCCTCCAGCGCTCACACACTCCGACCGTGGAGGACCCGTTCGTCCTGGTGGTCGTCGACGAGGTGGCGTTCCTGACCGCCTACCAGGCTGACAGGCAGCTCAAGCAGCGCATCTCCGCCGCCCTGGCCACGCTCACCACCCAAGGACGAGCGGTCGGCATCGGCGTCATGGCCGCCCTCCAGGACCCGCGCAAAGAGGTCATGAACATCCGCAACCTGTTCCCTGACAAGATCGCCCTCCGGTTGGACGAGTCCGAGCAGGTGGACATGGTCCTCGGCGACGGAGCGCGCGACCGAGGAGCCCTCGCCGATCACATCTCACCCGTCCCCGAACGGGGCGCCGGCATCGGTTACGTCCGGCTGGAGACCTCGCCCGACCCGGTCCGAGTCCGCGCGGCCTACGTCTCCGACACCGACATCCGCGCCATGGTCAACCAGCACGAACCCGACCACCCGTATCCCATGACCGCCGACGATGGGAGGGCTGCATGACCGATCGCTCCCTACCTCGCGCCCTCCGGCAGGCCATGCCACAGGCCCGAGAGGTCGCCGTCGAGGTCGCCAAGCAGTACGGCGTCTGCATCCGGCCCGTCCCGCTCAAGCGCCTGGACGTCGAAACCGGCCGTTGGGAGGTCGTGGACGTTCCGTGCGGGGCCACCATGGACGCCAAGTGCCCGTCCTGCGCCAAGCGCAACCGGCAGCTCCGCATGGCACAGTGCCGCGAGGGCTGGCACCTCGACCAAGAGCCGGCCATCGCCCCGAACGAGCCGAACGAGGAACAGCGGTGGTTGGTCGAGTTCCGCGCCGACCTGCAAGCCCGCCGGGACCAGGCCGCCGCCCTCGGCGAGGACACCGCCGACTGGGACGCCGCCATCGAAGGCATCGACAACGAGATCAACGAGGCGGGCATGCGTGGCAGTGTCCTCGGCCGGACGGTCCCCAAGCGCACGCGTTCGACCCGGCGGCGGCAGGACGCTCCGAACCTGCCCAAGCGCAAGATGGCCAACACCACGCTCGGGCGGACTTTCCAGTCCTCGGACGGCAAGGTCTACCGGCCCTCGCTGTTCGTCACCCTGACCCTCCCGTCCTACGGCAAGGTACGGAACGGCGTCCCGGTCGATCCCGAGACCTACGACTACTCCAGGGCAGCCCGTGACGCCCTGCACTTCTCCAAGCTGGTCGATCGCTTCGTGCAGAACCTTCGCCGGGTCGCGGGCTATGACGTGCAGTACTTCGCCACGGTGGAGCCACAGAAGCGGCTCGCCCCGCACCTGCACATGGCAATTCGTGGCACACTCCCGCGGGCGGAGGTCAAGCAGATCGCTGCCGCCACCTATCACCAGGTGTGGTGGCCACCGGCCGACACCGTCGTCTTTGAGGGCAACCACCTGCCCGTCTGGGAGGACGGCGCCGGCTACCTCAACCCCAGCACCGGCGAAGTCCTACCCACCTGGGACCAAGCCCTCGATCAACTCGACACCGACGAGAACGCCGAGCCCCTGCACGTCATCCGCTTCGGCGACCAGATCGACGTCAAGGGCGTCCTCGCCGGAACCCCGGACACCGACCAGTGCATCCGCTACCTGTCCAAGTACCTGACCAAGAGCCTCGGCGAAGCCCTCGGCAGTCAGGCGCAGCGTGATCACATCGCCCGCATGGTCGAAGCCCTGCGCTACGAACCTTGCTCCCCCACATGCCCGAACTGGCTTCGCTATGGCATCCAGCCCAAGGGCGCCAGAGCTGGGATGACACCCGGCCAGTGCCGCAGCAAGGCACACAAGCCCGATCACCTGGGTTATGCCGGCCGTCGCGTCCTGGTCTCGCGCAAGTGGTCAAACAAGACCCTCGCGGAACACAAGCAGGACCGCCGCACCTGGGTTCTGGAAGCTCTCGGCCAGCCCAACGAACCGACCGACCCACACCGCTACGTCTGGAAGCCCGTCCCGGCCGGCGACGCCAATGTCTCGCCCCTCGCCGTACGTCTCCTGCGATCGGTCGCCGAACGCCAACGCTGGCGAACCCACATGGCCCAACTCCAGGCCCAAGCAGACGGCCAAGACCCTTCGGCAACCGAGGGGAGGGCGGCATGAGGAAGCGGGACGAACTCCTCACCGTCGCCCAGGTCCTGGACGAACTCGGCGGCGTCTCCCGCCGCACCTTCTACCGCTGGCGCGAGATCGGCAAAGCCCCCGAAGGCATCCGCCTCCCGAACGGCGAACTCCGCATCTACCGCAGCGACCTCGAAGCCTGGCTCGAATCCCTCAGGAGCGCAGCATGACCACTTCCTACAAGGTCAAGTTCTGGGACATCCGCACCAACACCAGATCCGACGACACCGGCAAGAAGCCCCGGATCGTCTCCCACACCGTCCGCTGGACGGTCGGCAACCGTGAGAAGTCCTCGACCTTCAAGACCAAGGGCCTGGCCGAGAGCTTCCTGTCCGACCTCCGCCAGGCCGCCAAGAAGGGCGAGGCGTTCGACCTGGACAGCGGCCTCCCGGCCTCGATGGTCAAAGCCAAGGACGCCCGCACCTGGTACTCCTTCGCCGTCGCGTACGTCCACGCCTGGTGGCCGCACGCGGCGGCCAAGTCCCGCGAGGGCATGACGGACACACTCGCCACCGTCACCCGCGTAGTGGTCGCTGACGCGCCCGGCCGACCGTCCGACGAGGTCATCCGGCGGGTGCTGCGCGAATACTCGTTCCTGCCCGAGGACCGCCGACCAACCCCCACACCGGAGATCGCTAAGGCCGTGCGCTGGCTGGAGGCGGCATCGCTCCCCCTGAGCGCTCTGGAGGAGACCAAGCACGCTCGTGCTGCCCTGGAAGCCCTGGCGCTGTGCCTGGACGGCAAGGCGGCGGCGACCTCGACCTACCGCCGCAAGCGGGCCGTCTTCCACCACGCCCTCGAATACGCCGTGGAGCTGGAAGAGCTTTCGGCAAATCCGCTGCACAAGGTCAAGTTCCGCAAGGCCAAGGTGAGCGGCGAGATTGACCGGAGGTCCGTGGTCAACCCGAAGCAGGCGCGGGAGCTGCTGACCGCAGTGACCTACGTGGGCCGGTCGAGAGGGCCGATGCTGGCCGCGATGTTCGCGTGCATGTACTTCGGCGGCCTCCGTCCGGCCGAAGCGGCGGGCCTTCGGCAAAAGGACTGTCATCTCCCCGAGACGGGATGGGGCCTGCTCACCCTGGAGAGAACCAGGCCCCAGAGCAACAAGCGGTTCACCGACTCCGGGCAGGCCCATGACGAGCGCGGGCTGAAGCACCGGGACGTGAAACAGACACGCACCGTCCCCATCCCGCCCGAGCTGGTGGCCATGCTCCGCGACCACATCGATACGTTCGGGGTCGGCGACGACGGCCGGCTCTTCCGCACTCGCACAGGCGGCGTGATCTCGGGATCGGCGTACGCGAAGGTCTGGCAGGAGGCTCGCACGTATGCCCTCACGCCCGATCAGGTCGCCTCTCCCCTGGCGGGCAGACCGTACGACCTTCGGCACGCGGCCGTCTCGCTCTGGCTGAACGCGGGCGTGCACGCGCCCGAAGCGGCCGAACGGGCAGGCCACGGCGTGGACGTGATGCTCCGCGTCTACGCCAAGTGCATCGACGGCCAGCGGGACGTCGCCAACCGGCGCATCTTGGAAGCACTCGCGGCGTGACCCACCACGCCCAGCAGGACCCCGGGACACCTCGGGGTCCTTTCGCCGTTCCGGGGCCCGAAACCGGCGCGCCGACCTGGGGAAACGCGCCTGCGAGCATTCCGCGTATGTTCCGCGACCACTGGCACAGGGCTGCTCACGGCGGCCTCCCGCTGCCTACCGCCCAACAACGCCGATCATGCAAAAGACCAGCTCAGACAGGGTTTGAGCTGGTCTTAGTTGCGCGCCCTGCAGGATTCGAACCTGCGACCGTCGGATTAGAAGTCCGGTGCTCTATCCAGCTGAGCTAAGGGCGCTCCCGCCTTATTGTGCATGATCCGGCGACCTCTCATGCACACGTTTTCCCCGTGTTCGTCCACCCAACCTGACGATCCCCCGGGATGTTGCCGTCCGAAATCCCGGGCGAGGGCCGTACATATGGGTCTAAGCTGTCGTGGCATGGTCGCGACGCTCCTGCACGAGATCCCCTTGCAGGGCGGGGACGTGACCGACGGAGTGGTGCGCGTCGGGGAGACCGTGCGCAGGCCCGCCGGATCGTTCACCCCCGCCGTCCACTCCCTGCTGCGCCATCTTGAGGCCGCCGGATTCGACGGGGCGCCGCGGGTCGTGGGCATGGACGAGCTGGGGCGGGAGATCCTCACCTACGTCCCGGGTACGACCGGGCTGAACGCCGTGACCGCCTCCGACACGGCCCTGGCCGAGGTAGCCGGGTTGTTGCGGGGGCTGCATGACGCGACCGCCGGGTTCCCGCTGGGTACGCGTGGCTGGCAGGCGGGGTCGAACGACGACGCCGAGCCGGAGGTCGTCGGGCACTGCGACGTGACCCCGGACAACGTGGTCTTCCGTGACGGGTCCCCGCGGGCGTTCATCGACTTCGATCTGGCGCGGCCGACGACACGGCTGTTCGACGTGGTGACCACGTTGCGCCACTGGGCGCCCATCGCCGACCCGGTGGACTGTCCCGTGCTGCTGCGCGGGCTCGACGTGGGCGCGCGGCTGCGGCTGTTCTGCGACGCGTACGGCCTGGAGGGCCGCGACCGGCGGCGGTTGCTTGACCTCGCCCGGCTGCGCTTCCACCGCTCGTACGACGTGATGCGGGCGCGCGCGGCCACCGGCGGCGGCTGGGCGCGCATGTGGGCCGGCGGGGCCGGGCAGCGCATCCGCCGGGCGGCAGCCTGGCTCGACTCTCATGAGGAGTCCCTCCGTGGCCATCTGGTGTAGCAACGGGCCCAGGGTCGCCGGGATCGTGGCCGGTCTGCTGATCGACGCCGCGGTCGGCGACCCGCGGGCCGGGCATCCCGTCGCGCTGTTCGGGCGGGCCGCCGCCGCGCTGGAGCGGCGCCTCTACCGTGACGCGCGCGTGAACGGCGTCGTCCACGTCGCCGTGTGCGTCGGCGGCGCCGTCGCGCTCGGCGTGGCGGCCGAGCGGGTGTCCCATCCGGTCGCCCGCGCCGCCCTGACGGCCGCCGCCACCTGGGCCGTGCTCGGCGGGACGACGCTGGCCCGCGAGGGCGAGCTCATGGCCGAGGCGCTGGAGGACGGCGATCTGGAACGTGCCCGCGAGCGCCTGCCGCACCTGTGCGGGCGCGACCCGTCGAGCCTGGAGGCCCCCGAGCTGGCCCGCGCCACGGTCGAGTCGCTGGCCGAGAACACCTCCGACGCCGTCGTCGCCCCCCTCTTCTGGGGCGCGGTGGCGGGCGTGCCGGGGCTGCTGGCCTATCGGGTGGTCAACACGCTGGACGCGATGGTGGGGCACCGGTCGCCGCGCTACGAGCGGTTCGGGTGGGCGGCGGCGCGGCTGGACGACGTGGCCAACTACATCCCGGCGCGGATCACGGGGATGCTGACCGTGCTCGCCGCCCCGGCCCCGCGACGGGCCCTGGCCGTCCTGGTACGGGACGGGCACCGGCATCCGAGCCCGAACGCGGGACGCTGCGAGGCGGCGTTCGCCGGGGCGCTCGGCGTCACGCTCGGCGGCGCCAACGTCTACGGCGGCCGGATCGAGCACCGGCCCACGATGGGCGACGGGCGCAAGCCGGGGGTGGGTGACGTGCGGCCCGCCGTCCGGCTCGCACGTTTGGTCGGTTTCGCCGCATCTGCCCTCTGCGTCGCCGCCGTTGCGGCCCGGGCGTCGCGAAAGCCGTTCAGGACGTAGCGAAAGCCGTTCAGGCGTAGCGAAAGCCGTTCAGGTCATGCGGCTCGCGTTGGTGAGGAACCAGAAGGCCACCGCCAGGATCAGCGCCACGCCGATCACCGCTTTCAGCGCGCCGCCGTTCGACTGCCTTCTCACCGGTACGGCCCGCATCGAGTTCCGCCACGCCTGACGTGCGGAGACCATCGACTGGAACCGGCGGCCCGCGACGAAGAGGGCCAACGCCATGATGATCAATAAGAGGACGACACGGCCGTCGGAAGTGTCCACGCAGGTGCTCCTCTCGGCGCCCGAGGAAAGCCTCCGGGGAAAGCCCCGAGGAAGTCCCCGGGAAAGGTCCCGGAAGAAATGCCCCCGCACATGTGGCCACCACAATACTCGGATAACGCGCCCTGGGAAGTAATCCAATATCCGAATTAAAGACGCGTTTCAGCGGGAGCGCTCGACGCCGATCGTGATCTCCTTGCCGAGCCGGTGCCCGCCGAGCAGACCGAGGTCGTCGCCGCTCCAGAACCTGCCCGGGTCGTACCAGTTCGGCCGCCTGCCGCCCGGCAGCAGCCCCATCTCCTCGTACGTCACCGCGACCACCTCGGCGCAGTACGCGCTCTCCAGCCCCCGCTCCCCCACGGCCCGCTCCCGCAGGAGGCGGCGCAGGTCGGGGACGCGGCCACGGGCCCAGCGGGCGGCGAGCCGGGCGGTGCTGGGGAACGGCGTGCCGTCCAGCCGCGCGACCACGCGCAGCGCCGCGTCCTCCATCTCGGGCGTCGCCTCGGGTTCGAGCTGGCGCAGCCAGGCGCGCTGGCCGTACTTGTCGGCCCAGACGGTGACGGCGTCGCGCAGGTCGTGCAGCTGCACCCCGCGCTGGTGGGTGCCCGACCACAGGTCGGGCAGCGACCGGCCGAGCTCCGCGTGCCACATCATCGGCGGCATGTCCTCCACGACGATCGCCATGCCGACGTGGTTGACGGGGCTGTTGGTCATGGTCTGGATGGCGCGGTCGGGCACCGACCGGCCGCGGAAGACCCACAGATCGCCGGTCCGGGTGAGGTCGACGGCCTCGTCGAGAGTCAGCACACCGCTAGCCTAGGCACATGCGCTGGTGGAAGATACTCGGGCTGGCCGGGGTCGCGGGCGTCGCGGCCACGGGCGTGGCGATCGCGCGGGCGGAGCGGCGCCGCCGCGCCTACACCCCGGAGGAGATCAGGCAGCGGCTGCGCGAGCGCGTCGAGACGCCCAAGGCGTAGGCGGCCTCATTAGGCGGTCTCGGCCCGCGGTCTCGGCCCGCGGTCTCAGGAGGCGGTCTCAGCCCGCGGGGCGCAGGTCGTGGACGAAGACCACGTCCGGGTAGGCGGGGTTGTCGTCGTAGCCCTGGATGCCGCCGAGGTAGGCGCGCTGGTAGGTGACCACCCAGGGCAGCGCGGCGGCGGCGTGCCGGTCGAGGACGCGGGCAGTCGCCTGCCGGAAGGCGCGCCCGGCGCCGGTCTTGTCGGTGACGGTCAGCCGCGGCAGCGTGTCGAGCAGCTCGTCGGTCTCGCGGTCGTGCAGGTAGGTGAGGTTGAAGACGGTGGGGTTCTGGCTGTGGAAGACGTTGCCGAACCACGAGTAGCCGTCGGCGTAGTCGGGCCACCAGTACATGACGAAGATGTCCTGGCCGCGCCGCTTGCCGAGGTCCCACTGGGCGTTCCACTGCATGGCCCTGGCGTCGAGGGTCACGTTGAGCGGCTTGAGCGTGGCGGCGAGCCGGGTGGCCAGCAGCTTCTCGTCGGCGTCGCCCTCGGCGTAGGTGAGCTTGAGCCGCAGCGGCCGGCCGCCGGGGCCATACCCGGCCTGGCGCAGCAGCTCGGTGGCGCCTGGGAGGTCCTGGCTGGGCTCGCGGCCGGGGACGTGCCCGGGCAGCCCCTCGGGGACGATGCCGCTGGCCGGTGAGCCGGCGCCTTTGAGCGCGTGGATGATGCCCTGGTAGTCGACGGCCTTCTGCAGGGCGCGCCGCACCCGCACGTCGGCGGCCGGCCCCTCGGCGGTGTTGAAGAGCATCATCATGGTCTGGAACGACGGGCTGCGGGAGGTGCGCACGCCGGGCGTGGTCCTGGCGCGGGCGTACATGCGGGGGTCGAGCCGCTCGACGAAGCTGGCCTCGCCGCGCAGCAGCATCCGCCAGGCCCGGTCGAGGTCGGGCACGACGCGGTACTTGACCGTGCGGTAGTGCGGGCCCGTCCAGCCGCCCCAGTAGCCGTCGTACGCGCTGAGCGTGAGCTCGTCCTCCTTGCCCTTCTGCCACGACTTGATCGTGTACGGGCCGGAACCGGCGTCCTTGCCGGAGCGCAGCCAGGCGCTCAGGTCGGGCGCCGCCCTGGTGTCGTAGACGTAGGCGGCGTAGCCGGAGGAGGCGACGAGGTCGAGCGGCACGGGGTACTTGAGGGTGAAGGTGACGGTCAGCGGGTCGTCGGCCGTGATGCTCTGGACGGCGTCCCAGATGTAGGAGGCGCCCTGGCCGAGCTTCATGGTGCGCTCGACGGACGCCTTGACGGCGGCCGCGTCGAGGGGCCGGCCGGTGTGGAAGGTCACGCCGGGCCGCAGCTTGAACGTCCAGGTCCGGCCGTCCACGGAGGAGACCCAGGAGGTGGCCAGGCGGGGGGCGGCCTTGGCGGTCACCGGGTTCCACATGGTGAGCGTCTCGTAGACGTTCTGGAACGCGATGATCTCGTTGGAGTAGGAGCTGGCCGGGTCCCACTCGGTGATCACGTCGAGGTTCTGGACGTGGACGAACGCCGACTCGCCGCGCGGCGTCTGCCGGACCTCGACCGCGCCCGGATCGGGGTCCGGGGTCGAGCACGCCGCGACGGACAGCAGCAGGGCGGCGGCCGCTGCGAGACGACGGCGCAACGCATCTCCCTCTGTGACCCGGTCTACCGCGAAAACCTACTGGAAGATCATCATAGGGTGCCCAAAAGTCCCGAAAAATTAGGACTTCTAGAGATCGAATTGCTATTCTCGTGCGTTGTCCCGTCCGGGGTTCACCAGCAGGGGACCGACCGGAAGAGGTGCCATGGGCCGCAGTCGCACGATCCGCGTGAAGATCATCGGCCTGCTGCTGATTCCGCTCGCCTCGATGGTGGTGTTGTGGGGGGTCATCACCGCTGTGACCGCCACCGAGAGCCTGGAACTGCGGCAGTACAAGACGCTCTGGACCAACCTGCGTCTGCCGGCCTACCAGCTCACCACCGAGCTCCAGCGGGAGCGCCTGGCCTCGGCCCGGCTGCTGCGCGTCAAGAGCAACACCAACGAGTCCGAGCTGGTCGCGCAGCGCGCGCGCACCGACGCGGCCAGGGAGCGGTTCAAGCAGCTCTCGGCCGCCTCGATGCACACCTCCGAGCAGATCCACGCCCAGGTGGACGCGGTCCTCGCCCAGCTCGGGCGGCTGGAGCCGATCCGGGGCGAGATCGACGCGGGGCTGGCCGCCCGGCTGCACGTGATCGAGACGTACAACGGGGTCACCGACTCGCTGTTCGGCCTGCACCGCAACGTCGCCTTCATCGACGACATCCCGATCTACGAGCAGTCGCGCGTCGTCGTGGACGTCTCCTACGCCCGGGAACTGCTGACCCGGGAGCAGGCCCTCGCCGCCGGTCCGACGACGGCCGCCGAGCGGCGGCTGTTCACCCAGATCGTCGGCAACCGCCGCTTCCTGCTCGACCAGGCCCTCGGCGAGCTGGACCCGGGCCTGCGCGACACCCAGGTCTCCCTGATCACCTCCCCCGCGTACCAGCGGATGCGGATCATGGAGGACCAGATCATCGCGGGCGGCACTCCGGCGGGCTGGCTGAGCGCCACCGAGACGCTCAACAAGTCGTTCCTGGACGCCCAGCTCCAGGCCAGCTCCCTGCTGTCCGGGCGGGCCGAACCGGTCGCCGACGCGGTCCTGCGGCGGGCGTTCCTGCTGGCCGGCACCTGCTTCGTGCTGGTGATCGTGTCGATCGGGTTCTCGCTGCGGATGGGCAACCGGCTCTCGCGCGAGCTGGCCGCGCTGCGCCTGGCCGCCCTGGAGGTCTCCAGGGAACGGCTGCCGCAGGTCGTGGAGAAGCTGCGCCGCGGCGAGAAGGTCGAGGTGCCCGAGCTGTCGGTCACCAGCACCACGACCGAGATCGGCGACGTCGGCGAGGCGTTCTCCACGGTGCAGCAGACGGCCGTGGAGGCCGCGGTGGGCCAGGCGCAGCTGCGCGACGGCGTCGGCCACGTCTTCCGCAACCTGGCCCGGCGCAGCCAGACCCTGCTCCACCGCCAGCGCATCCAGCTGGAGGACATGCAGCACCGGGCCACCGAGCCGGAGGCCCTGGACGACCTGTTCCGCCTCGACCACCTGACCACCCGCATGCGCCGTCACGCGGAGGGCCTGATCATCCTGTCCGGCGCCACGCCGGGCCGCGGCTGGAGCAAGCCCGTGCCGCTGCTCGACGTCGTGCGCGGCGCCGCGGCGGAGGTCGAGGACTACCAGCGGGTCATCGTCGAGCCGATGCCCGGCCAGCGCCTCGCGGGCCCGGTCGTCGGCGACGTGATCCACCTGATCGCCGAGCTCATCGAGAACGCCACCGTCTACTCCCCTCCGCACACGCCGGTCCAGGTGCGCGGCGAGGTGGCGGCCCGCGGCTTCGCCCTGGAGGTGGAGGACCGCGGTCTCGGCATCGCCCCGGAGGTCATGGCCGAGCTCAACGCGCGGCTCGCCAGCCCGCCCGAGTTCGACCTGGCCGACAGCGACCAGCTCGGCCTCTTCGTCGTTTCCCGCCTGGCCGCCAGGCATGACATCCGCGTGACGTTGCGCGGTTCACCATATGGAGGGACCACCGCCATCGTGCTGATCCCGGCAGAACACGTGAGCGACCCGCCGGCCGAGCCGGAGGAGCGCGCCACGGACAAGGAACCCGCCAAGGAAGGCGCTCGTACCATCCGGGTGGTGCAGGGTGAGTGACGAGCGCTGGCTGGACGAGGACGCGGGTCCGATCGTCCCGGCCTACCTGCTGACCAAGGGCCGCACCGTGCCCGCGAGCGAGGCCATCGACCTCATCGCGGTCATCATCACGGCCGGCGGCCTGACCCCGCCCGTCGGGCTCGGGCCCGAGCATCTGATCATCATGCAGAAGTGCACCACGCCGACCCGCCTCGTGGACGTGGCGGCCGAGCTGGGCCTGCCCATCGGCGTGGTGCGCGTCCTGGTGGGCGATCTGCACGCGCAGCAGCTCGTGCAGGTCGAGCACCCGCCTCCCGCGCCGGACGCCAGCGTGCTGCTGGAGGTCATCAACGGCCTGCGGGCGCTGTGACCCTGGTGCCCCGGCGGTTGAGCCGGCCGAACACGGCCGCGAAGACCGCCGCCACCAGGCTCCCCGCGGCGGCGGTGGCGAACACCCACTGATAGCCGTGCTCGCCGGGCAGCGCGCCCAGGATCGCGGCGATGACCGCGCCCGCGGTGCTGCCGCCGACGATCCGCACCAGCGCGTTCACCCCGGCCGCCGCGGCCGTCTTCGCCGGGTCCACGTGCTCCACGGCCATCGTGCCCAGGGCGGCGTAGCCGACGCCGAGCCCCACACCGAGCAGCGAGGTGGCCACATAGACGTCCGCGGGGGCGCCGTGCCGCACGGCCATCCACAGCCCGGCCACGGCCACGGCCGCCGAGCCGGCGGAGACCATCGACGAGGCCGAGAAGCGGCGCATGAAGCGGCCGGCGAACAGCGAGATCACCAGCATGAACAGCGTGCTGGGCAGCAGGTAGAGGCCGACCTGCAGGGTGGAGGCGCCGA
Source organism: Nonomuraea roseoviolacea subsp. carminata (assembly GCF_024172185.1). Lineage (GTDB taxonomy): Bacteria > Actinomycetota > Actinomycetes > Streptosporangiales > Streptosporangiaceae > Nonomuraea > Nonomuraea roseoviolacea. The sequence continues at coordinate 5,803,583 of NZ_JAMZEC010000001.1, read as the reverse complement.
AGCCGACGCCGGGGGCCTGGGTGAAGCCGGAGATGCCGGTCATGAGGGTGAAGAACGAGAAGCCGAGCAGCGTGGAGGCGACGGTCGCGCCGACCGTGCCGCGCTGGGCCAGCATCGCCATGTCCACCAGCGGCTCGCGTACGCGCCGCTCGACGGCCACCCAGGTGAGGGCGGTCACCAGCGCGACGGCGAACAGCCCGAGCACGCGCGGCGAGGTCCAGCCCCACGAGCCGCCCTGGCTGATGCCGAGCAGCAGCGCGACCAGCCACACGGCCAGCAGCGTGGCGCCGAGCAGGTCGGGGCGCCCACCGCCGGAGGGGGCGCGGTCGCGCACCAGGAGCGCCACCAGCGCCCCGGCGACCACGGCGATCGCGCCCGTCACCCAGAACAGCATGTGGTAGTCGCCGGCCACGAGCCCGGCCAGGATCATGCCGCCGCCGCTGCCGAAGCCCATGGTGGCGCTCAGCACGCCGATGCCGGTGGCGAGCTGCCGCGGCGGCAACGACTCGCGCACCACCCCGATCGACAGCGGCACCAGCGCGGCCACGGAGCCCTGGAGGATCCTGGCCACGATCAGCCAGGGCAGCGAGGTGGCCAGCGCTCCCAGCACCGACCCGGCCACCAGCAGGGCGATCGCGCCGAGGATCATCGGCCGCCTGCCGTACATGTCGCCGAACCTGGACAGCAACGGCGTGGCCACCGCGCTCACCAGCAGGCTGATCGTCAACGTCCAGCTCACGGCCGCCAGGGAGGCGTGCAGCTCGCGCTGGAGCACGGGCAGCAACGGGACGACGGCGGTGTTCTGCAGCGCGGCGATGGACGCCGCGAAGGCCAGCGAGACCACGGCGGGCCACGGGTTGCGCGCGGTGGTCTCCCCCGGGGTCGGGGGTGCGGCGAGTGTCGCCATGAGGGCTCCTTTGGATAACTTAGGTAAGTAACCGAGGAGCGATCATACATACGTAAGTTAGGTAAGTAAAATGTCGAAGGACACAGACCTGCAGACGACCGTGGCGTCGTTCCGGCGGCTGGTGACCTCGCTCAACCGCGCCAAGACGCACGAGCGGCTGACCGCGGCCGCCGGCGTGCGTCTGGACCGGCCGGACGTGCAGGTCATCGCCTACCTGCTGGACGCGGGCGAGCCGCGCCGCATCGGCGCGATCGCCGAGGGGCTCCAGGTGGAGAGCCCACACGTGACGCGGCACGTGTCCGCGCTGGAGAAGCGCGGGCTGCTGGAGCGGGTGCGCGACCCCGACGACGGCCGGGCCTGGCGGATCGCGCTCACGCCCGCCGGGGTCAAGGCCGCAGAGAGCTGCCGCCAGGTCACCCTCGACTGGTTCACCGACGCGCTCGCCGACTGGCCGGAGGCCGACCGCGCCGAGCTGGCGCGGCTGATCTCGCGGCTCTCGGAGGACGTGTACGTACGGCTGCGGGAGGAGGAGCCCACCGCGCCCGCGGCCCGGCGGTGACGGGCAGGCGGGTCAGGCCGGCAGCTCCTCGGCGCGGTGACAGGCCGCCCGCCGCCCCTCCCCCACCTCCCGCGGCTCGGGCGCCCGCTCGCAGGCGGCCACGGCCATGGGGCAGCGCAGCCGGAACGGGCACCCGGTCGCGGCCGGTCGCGCCTCGGTGCGCCCCCGCGCGGGGGGCGGCTCGCCGCCGAGCCTCGGCACGGCGTCGCGCAGGGCCAGCGTGTACGGATGGGCGGGCCGGGCCAGCAGCTCGGCCGTGGGCCCCGACTCGACGACCCGGCCGGCGAACAGCACGTGCGCGGTGCGGCAGAGCCGGGCCACCACGGCGAGGTTGTGGGTGATGAGCAGCCGCTCGGTGCCGAGCCCGGCCAGCAGGTCGAGGATGCGCGCCTGCACGGTCACGTCGAGGGCGCTGGTCGGCTCGTCGAGGATGAGCAGGCGGGGCGAGACGGCCAGGGCGCGGGCGATCACCACGCGCTGGCGCTGGCCGCCGGAGAGCTGGTGCGGCCTGCGGCCGGCCACCTCGGCGGGCAGGCCGACCTTCTCCAGCAGGGCGGGCACGCGGTCGCGCTCCCGGCGGGGCAGCGCCTCGGCGACCGAGGCGCCGGCGGTCATGCGGGGGTCGAGGGCCTCGGCCTGGAACACCGGCTGGACGTCCCGCCTGAAGCGCCTCATATCCGCTTTTTTCAGGTTTTGGTCGCCGTACCAGATCGCTCCCGACATCGGGGCGAGCAGGCCCAGGAACGCGCGCGCCAGCGTCGTCTTGCCCGACCCGCTCTCCCCGATCAGCCCCACCCCGCCCTCGGTGACGTCCAGGCTGACGTCGTGGACGACGGCCGTGCGGCCGTACCCGAGCGTGACCCGCTCGGCTCGCAGCACCGGCGCCTGAACGGTCATGGCAGTGCCTCCAGCAGCTCGCGCGTGTACGGATGCGAGGGCTCGGCCAGCACCCGGGCCGCCGGGCCGCTCTCCACCACCTCGCCGTCCTTCATGACCAGCACCCGGTCGGCGATCGTGGAGACCAGCGCCAGGTCGTGCGAGACCAGCAGCAGCGCCAGCCCACGCTCCGCGCGCAGCCGCCGCAGCACGCCGACCACCTCGGCCTGCACGGTCACGTCCAGCGCGCTGGTCGGCTCGTCGGCCAGCACCACCTCGGCCCCCAGCGCCAGCGCCAGCGCGATCGCGAACCGCTGCGCCTGCCCGCCCGACACCTCGTGCGGGTAGCGGCGCAGGATCGCCGGGTCCAGCAGCACGGCCTCGACGGCCTCGGCCATGGCCCGCTCGCCCGCGTCCACGCCGTGCAGGACGAGCGCGCGCCGCATGAGGACGCCCAGGCGCGTGGTGGGGCTGAGCGCGGCCTCCGGCGACTGCATGACGAGCGCCACCCGGGCGCCCCGGATCTCCCGCAGCCGGCGCGCCGGGGCGGTGAGCACGTCCACCCCGCAGACCCGGACGTACCCGGACACCTCGGCGCCCTCGGTCAGCCCGAGCAGCGCCATCAGCGTCGTGGACTTCCCCGACCCGCTCTCCCCCACCACGGCCACGCACTCCCCCGCCCCGACGTCCAGCTCCGGCACGTGGGCGACGGTGCGCGTGCCGTACCTGACCCGCAGGTCCCGCACCTCGATCACTTGATCACCCTTCGCGGATCCAGGGCCGCGCGCAGCCCCTCACCCAGCAGGTTGAAGGCGAACGCCGTCACGAGGATCGCCAGCCCCGGGAACGTGACGACCCACCAGTTGGTGGTGAAGTACGTCTGGCCCTGCTGCACCATCAGCCCCCACTCGGCCACCGGCTCCCGCGCCCCGAGCCCCAGGTAGGACAGGGCGGCGGCGGTGAGGATGACGCCGCCCGCGTCCAGCGAGACCTGGACCAGGACGGGGGTGAGGGAGTTCGGCAGCACGTGCCGCAGCACGACGAGCGGCGCCGGCACGCCCAGGCAGCGGGCGGCGTCCACGTACGGGCGGGTGGCGACCGAGGCGGCGACGGAGGCGGCCAGCCGCGCGTACCAGGGCCACCAGGTGGCGGCGATGGCCACGATCGCCGTGGTGACGCTCGGCCCGAGCACGACCGCGAGGGCCAGCGACAGCAGCAGCGCCGGGAAGGCGAGGAACACGTCCGTGATCCGCATGATCACGTCGCGGACCGGGCCGCCCGCGTACCCGGCCACGACGCCCAGCGTCACCCCGATCACCGACGAGACGGTCAGCACGGCGACGACGATGGTCAGCGAGGTCCGCCCGCCGTAGAGGATCTGGGTGAGCACGTCCCGGCCGGCGAGGTCGGTGCCGAACCAGTGCGCGCCGCTCGGCGGGTCGAGGCTGTGGAGGGGGTCCGGCGTGTTCTCCTCGTACGGGGCCAGCCACGGCGCGAGCACGGCCGACAGCGCCACGAGCACGATGAGCGCGCCGCCGAGCATCGCCAGCCGGTCCACCCGCCCCGGCCGCCGCACGGGCCTGCTGAGGGGAAGGACGGTCACCGCTGTCTCGCCCTCGGGTCCACCACGCCCTGGAGCAGGTCCACGACGAGGTTGGCCAGCACGTACACCAGCGCGACGAGCAGCGCGACCCCGGCGATGGCCGGGACGTCGGAGTAGCTGATGGCGTCCACGGCGTAGCGGCCGAGCCCGGGCCAGTTGAACACCGCCTCGACGAGGAACCCGTTGACGATCGCGTACGCGAAGACCAGCGCGATCAGCGACAGCAGCGGGTTGAGCGCCGGCCGCAGCGCGAACCTGACCAGGATGGACGTCTCGCCGAAGCCCAGCGCCCGCTCCAGCCGGATGTGGTCCTGGCCGGCCTCCTCGATCAGCGCGGCCCGCGTCATCTGGGCGATCACGCCCGTCGGGTACGCGGCCACGACGATCGCCGGCAGCACCAGGTGCCGCAGGGTGCTGGTGAGGATGGGCCAGTTGCCGGTGATGAGCGCGTCCACGAGCGTGATGTTCGTCCAGAGGGTGAGCGGGCTGGTGGTGTCCAGCGCCGTGTCGTACTCGCCCGCGACCGGGAACCAGTCGAGGTTGCCGGCGAAGACCGTCTGCAGCGCCAGCGCGAGCCAGAACACCGGCACCGAGACCGCCAGCATGCCGCCCACCCGCACCCCGAAGTCGGGCAGCCGGGTCCGGTGGCGGGCGGCGAGCACCCCCGCCGGGATCCCGGCGAGCACGGCGAGCAGCAGCGCCGACCCGACCAGCTCCAGCGAGGCCGGGAAGGCCAGGTACAGGTCGGACAGCACCGGCCGGCGCGTCCGCAGGCTGGTGCCCCAGTCGCCCGTCAGGAGGTCCCTGACGTAGTTCCAGAGCTGGACCGGCAGCGGGTCGTCGAGGCCGAAGCGCGCCCGCGCCTCGGCGAGCTGCTGCGGCGTCGCCTTCGGCCCGGCGAACGCCACCGCCGGGTCGCCCGGCAGCAGCCGCGTCACGACGAAGGTGAGCACGACCACGCCGGCCACGACCAGGAACGCCTGGCCGAGCCGGCGGGCCACGTAGCGCGGCACGGGTCAGCCGGCGGGCTTGAGGTCGTAGAAGAAGACCACGTTCGGGTAGGCCGGGTTGTCCGTGTAGCCCTGCACGGTGGCCGACAGCGCGCGCTGGTAGGTCTGCACGTACGGGGCCGCCACCGCGGCCTGCTCCTGGATGATCTTCTTCTGCAGGTCGGCGTACGCCTGGTCGGCGGCGAGCGCGTCGGTGGCCGAGAGCTGCGGCAGCGCGTCGATGGCCTTGTCGATCTCCGCGTTCTTCAGGTACGACAGGTTGAACTGCGGCTTGTCGGCGCTCTTGAACACGTTGAGGAACCACGAGTAGGCGTCGGGGTAGTCCGGGTACCAGTACATGACGAAGATGTCCTGGCCCTTCTTCTTGCCGAGGTCCCACTGGGCGTTCCAGGCCATCGGCTTGGCCTGGAGGGTGACGTTGAGCTTCTTGAGCGTGGAGCTGAGCAGCGTGACCAGCAGCTTCTGGTCCTCGTCGCCCTGCGCGTACGTCATCGTGAGCTTGAGCTCCTCCAGGTCCTGGCCGTAGCCCGCGGCGTTGAGCAGCTCCGCCGCCCGGGCCAGGTCCTGCTTGGGCTCCATGCCCTGGACGTGGCCGAGCAGGCCCTCGGGCACCAGGCCCGACGCCTTCGTGCCGGCGCCCTTGAGCGCGGCCACCAGGCCGTCGTAGTCGATCGCGAGCTGGAGCGCCTGCCGGACCTTGACGTCCTTGGTGGGGCCGGTCGCGGTGTTGAAGAGCACGAGCAGGTTCTGGAACGACGGCTTCTGCGAGGTCTGCACGCCCTCGGTCGTGCCGGCCTGCGCGAAGAGCTGCGGGTTGAGCCGCGGGACGAAGTTGACCTCGCCCTTCTGCAGGAGCTGCCACGCCGTGGTGATCTCCGGGGTGACGCGGAAGGCGACCTTCCGGTACTGCTCGGGCTTCCAGCCGCCCCAGTAGCCGTCGAACGCCTTGAGCGTGAGCTCGGTCTCCTTGCCCTTCTGCCAGGTGTCGATCGTGTACGGGCCGGTCCCGGCGTCGCTCTCGCCGTCCTTGAGCTTGTCGGCGGCGGCCGTGTCGTAGATGTAGGCGGCGTAGCCGGAGGAGGCGACGAGGTCGAGCGGGGCGGCGTACTTGAGCGTGAACTTCAGCGTCGAGGCGTCCACCGCCTCGATCGTCTTGACCGCGCCCCAGATGTAGGCGGCACCGGCGTTGAGCTTCATGGTGCGCTCGATGGCCTTCTTGGCCGCCTCGGCGTCGAGGGGCGCGCCGGTGTGGAACTTCACGCCCTGCCGCAGCTTGAACGTCCACTCCTTGCCGCCGGCCGCCGAGGACCACTCCGTGGCCAGGCGCGGCATCGGCTTGCGCGCCCCGGCGTCGTAGCGGGTCAGGCCCTCGTAGATGTTGGACATGGCGATGATCTCGTTGGAGTACGAGCTCGCCGGGTCCCAGTCGGTGACCACGTCCAGGTTGGGGGCGTAGACGAAGGTGGCGTCGTTCGCCTTGGCGGCCGGCGCCTCGGCGGCGCCGGTGCTGGTGCCGGTACTGGTATCGGTGCTCGGCTGCGGGGTCCGGCCGGCGCCGCGCACCTGGCCGCCCGCGCACGCGGACGCTGTCATGGCGACGACGCCGGCGACTCCGGCGACGAGCAGACGCTTGTGCCAGCGCATGGTGGGGGGATTCCTTTCGGTTACGTCACCGGGCGAGAGGTCCGGCGGCTTTGACGTGTACCCGCACGGCGGGTTCGGAGAGGTAGCTCAGGGGCACCTCCAGCAGGTCCACGATCTCGACCTGTGCGGAGTCCGCGCCCGCGGCCACGGCTCGCGCGGCAGCCTCCTCCTTGACCCTTTCGATCGCCTTCGACCGGCTTTCGCCCGCAGGCAAGATCGTATCCACTCTGCCGCTCGCCAGCGCGATCGCGGCCCCGACGGCGTTGGCCACCTCGGCGTGGCGGGGCCGTACCACGCCGCTCACGCCCGGGACGCGCGGCGGCAGCAGGAAGGCGCCGCCCCCCACCGCCACCAGCGGCCGGTCGGCGCGGCCCAGCGCCATGCGGTCCACGGCGTCGGCGAGCATCGCGTCGGCCGCCGCCACGGCCCTTTCCAAGGTGTCGCGAAAACCTTCCGACCTGTCGCCCAGCCTGTCGCGCCAGTCCTCGCCCCCCGGCGGCACGCGCCCGGCGGCCACCGCGGCGTCGGTCATCGTCACCGTGGACCCGCCGAAGACCAGCGCCTCCTCGGTGATGCGGTATCCCACGGAGTCGGGACCGACCGCGTGCTCCCTGACCACCGTGCCGCCGCCCAGGGCGATGGCCAGGATGTCGGGCATGCGGAAGTTGGTGAGCACGCCGCCGATCTCCACGGCCGCCGCCGACTCCCTCGGGAACCCGCCGGTCAGCACGCCGAGGTCCGTGGACGTGCCGCCGACGTCGGCCACGACCGCGTCGGGCACGCCCGACAGGAACGCGGCGCCGCGCAGCGAGTTGGCCGGGCCGGAGCCGATGGTCGACACCGGCAGGCGCGCCGCGTGCTCCGTCGTCATGAGCGTGCCGTCGTTCTGCGCGAGGTACGGCGTCGCGGTCAGCCCGTGCTCGGCCAGTGCCCCGGCCAGGGCCCCGGTGACGCTGCCGGCCACGCCGTACAGGGCGGCGTTGAGCACGGTCGCGTTCTCGCGCTCCAGCAGGCCGAGCGAGCCGATCTCGTGGCTGACCGACACCGGCAGCCCGTACTCGCCCGCCACCAGCTCGGCGACCGCCCGCTCGTGCTCGGCGGTGGCCGGGCTGAACACGCCGGTCACCGCCACCGCGTCCGCCTCCACCCCGTCGAGGAACCGGCGGACCGCGTCGCGGTCGAGCGGGCCGATCTCCCGGCCGTCCACGTAGTGACCGCCGGGCAGCACGGCCTCGCCGGCGGAGACGGCGGCGCGCAGGCTCGCCGGCCAGTCGGACAGCGGCGGCACGGACGTCGTGGCCGGCGCGCCGAGCCGCAGCACGGCCACCCGGCCGAGGCCGCGGCGTTCCAGGACGGCGTTCGTGGCGTGCGTGGTGCCCAGCATGACGCGGGACACGTTCCGGGGCGTGCCGGAACGGTCCAGCTCGGCCAGGACCGCGCCGAGCGCCGCCAGCAGGCCGCCGGTCACGTCGGGCGTGGTGGGCCGCTTGGCCTTGGCGACGACCCGGTCGGCGGCGTCGAGCACCACCGCGTCGGTGTTCGTCCCGCCCACGTCGATCCCGATCCTCAGGGCGTTGTCACTCATGCGCGGCCAACTCCTCCACCGGGACGTAGTCGAGGTCGTAGCCGAAGGCCCGCGGCCCCGCCGTCTCCAGGCCCTTCGGCGTGCGCCAGAGCGGGTCGCACGGCCAGGCCAGCGCCGTGACGCGCTGGCCGTACCGCAGGCTCTCGGTCTGGATGGCGGCGGCCGTCTCGGTGTCGACCACCGTGATGAGGTCGGGCACCATGGCCAGGATCCGGCCGCCGGCCATGGCGACGAGGTTCTCGTTCTGCAGCTCCAAGGTCAAGACCCTGCCTTTGTCGGCCCCGGTGCCCTCGACCGTCGCCGTGCCCCGCACGAACCCGCCCGTGGTGCGCCGCTCCACGTCCGCCAGCTTGCCGGTGATCAGCTCGTACGCGCCGAGCTCGGTCCTGAGCGCTGTGAGAGGGTCGGCCGCGCCCTCCGTGGCCCGGCCGACGGCGAGGGCGCGCGTGACCGTGCCCTCGATGACCGCGCCCCGCGCCCCGGCGGCGGTGAGCACGTAGTCGGCCATGAGCGCGTGCGACCCGGCCGCGACGCACACCGCCCGGGCGAGCCGCTCCGACCACAGGCCGTCCACTGGCCGGATCGTGACCACGTTGCCCGCGACGTCCGACATGATCACGAGGTCGGCCGGCAGCCCGGCCACGTACATCGAGACCATCTGCACCTCGGGGAACGCCCGGCCCATGCCGTCGGCGTCGAGCAGCGGCAGCCCGAGCTGCGCGGCCCAGGCGACGGGCGCGACGCCGTTCGCCCCGCCGATCTCCGACGACATGACCGCCGAGGGCGGCCGGCCGAAGATCCGCTCGATCTCCTCGGCGATCCGCCTGGGCTCGTCCTCGCCGTGGATCATCTCGTGGCTGACCGTGGGCGCGCCGATGCCGGACAGCGGGACCACCAGCGCGTCCCCGGGTAAGTCCGCCAGCCGGACCAGCGGCACCTCGCCGTACTCCTGGATGGCCCGCCGCGCCGCCAGCGCCCCGGTGCGCACGTCGCCCCCGCCACCGGTGCCCAGCACGGCGCAACCCCGGGCGAGGGCGGCGACATCGCTTGCTTGAATCTTCATATGGCGTCACAACCAAGCACATGCCGCCACGCCGACGCCAGTCCGAATCGCCCTGTCCGTGAGGATTGTTCAGATCGCGTCGAGGTGGGCGACGTTCGCGCGGTCGGCGTCGTCCGTGCTCGGCTCGCCCGCGAACCACGCCTCCAGGATCTCGCCGAGCACCACCTCGGAGGTCAGGCGCAGGCTGAGGGCCAGCACGTTCGCGTCGTTCCAGCGGCGCGCCCCGTCGGCGGTGTACGCGTCGGCGCACAGCGCCGCCCGCACGCCCGGCACCTTGTTGGCCGCGATGGACGCGCCCGTGCCGGTCCAGCAGCACACCACGGCCTGGTCGGCCCGCCCCTCGCCGACGTCGCGGGCCGCCGCCTCCGACGCCCACGCCCAGTCGTCGCGCGCCGTGGGGTCGAGCGCCCCGTGGAGGATCACCTCGTGCCCGCGCCCGCGCAGCTCCTCCACCACCCGCTCCGCCACGCCGTCCAGGCTGTCCGCCGCCACCGCGATCCGCATCCCCCAGGTCTACCACCACGGGCGCCTTCGATTCGGCTCACCGCCGATCCGCGCGAAATCGTCGGTGCCTGCCTCTAGGGTGCTGGACGACGACCGGCGTGTCCCCAGTGCCCCGCGCGGTCTCGCGGGACGGCCCGTTCCTGCACAATTGACCGGCGGGACCATCGAAAGGCAGGCAAGTGCTCTCTATTCACCAGCGGATCGCGGCTGAGCTCGGCGTGCGCGACGGGCAGGTGCTCGCGGCCGTCGAGCTGCTCGACGGCGGCGCCACGGTGCCGTTCATCGCCCGATACCGCAAGGAGGTCACCGGCGCCCTCGACGACGCGCAGCTGCGCACGCTGGAGGAGCGGCTGCGCTACCTCCGCGAGCTGGAGGAGCGGCGGGCGGCCATCCTGGAGTCCGTCGAGTCGCAGGGCAAGCTCGACGACGAGCTGCGCGCCCAGATCATGGCGGCCGAGACCAAGGCCCGCCTCGAGGACATCTATCTGCCCTACAAGCCCAAGCGGCGCACCAAGGCGCAGATCGCCCGCGAGCTGGGCCTGGAGCCGCTGGCCGACCGGCTGCTCGGCGACCCGTCGCTCGACCCGGCGGCCGAGGCCGAGGCGTTCGTCACCGAGGGCGTCGCCGACGCCGGGGCGGCGCTGGAGGGCGCGCGGGCGATCCTGATCGAGCGCTTCGCCGAGGACGCCGACCTGATCGGCACCCTGCGCGAGCAGCTCTGGAACGGTGGCCGGCTGGTGTCCAAGGTCCGCGAGGGCAAGGAGGAGGCGGGGGCGAAGTTCTCCGACTACTTCGAGTTCGGCGAGCCGTTCACCAAGCTGCCCTCCCACCGGATCCTCGCGATGTTCCGGGGCGAGAAGGAGGAGGTGCTCAGCGTCACGCTGGAGCCCGACGACGGCCCCTACGAGGAGCGCATCGCCGCCCGCTTCGGCGTCTCCGACCAGGGCCGGCCGGCCGACCGCTGGCTGGCCGAGACCGTGCGCTGGGCGTGGCGCACCCGCATCCTCGTCCACCTGGGCCTCGACCTGCGGATGCGGCTGTGGCAGGCGGCCGAGGACGAGGCGGTGCGGGTGTTCGCCGCCAACCTGCGCGACCTGCTGCTCGCCGCCCCCGCCGGCACGCGCGCCACGATGGGCCTCGACCCGGGGCTGCGCACCGGCGTCAAGGTCGCCGTCGTCGACGCCACCGGCAAGGTCGTCGAGACCACCACCGTCTACCCGCACGAGCCCAAGCGGCAGTGGGACCAGTCGCTCGCGGTGCTCGGCGCGCTGGTGCAGCGCCACGGCGTCGAGCTCATCGCCATCGGCAACGGCACGGCCTCCCGCGAGACCGACAAGCTGGCCGGCGAGCTGGTCAAGCACATGCCGTCGGTGACCAAGGTCGTGGTCTCCGAGGCGGGCGCGTCGGTCTACTCGGCCTCCGCGTACGCCTCGCAGGAGCTGCCCGACCTCGACGTCTCGCTGCGCGGCGCCGTCTCGATCGCCCGCCGCCTGCAGGACCCGCTGGCCGAGCTGGTCAAGATCGACCCGAAGTCGATCGGCGTCGGCCAGTACCAGCACGACCTGGCCGAGTCCAAGCTGTCGCGCTCGCTCGACGCGGTCGTCGAGGACTGCGTCAACGCCGTGGGCGTCGACGTCAACACCGCCTCGGCGCCGCTGCTGACCCGCGTGTCCGGCATCGGCTCCACGCTGGCCGAGAGCATCGTGCGCCACCGCGACGCCAACGGCCCCTTCCGCAGCCGCACGGCCCTGAAGGACGTCGCCCGCCTCGGGCCCAAGGCGTTCGAGCAGTGCGCCGGCTTCCTGCGCATCCCCGGGGGCGACGACCCGCTCGACGCCTCCAGCGTCCACCCCGAGGCCTACCCCGTGGTGCGGCGCATCCTCGGGTCGGTCCAGGCCGACCTCCCGTCGCTGATCGGCAACACGGCGGTGCTGCGCTCGATCAAGCCGCAGGAGTTCACCGACGACACCTTCGGCCTGCCGACCGTCACCGACATCCTGCGCGAGCTGGAGAAGCCCGGCCGCGACCCGCGACCGGCCTTCCGCACGGCCACCTTCAAGGAGGGCGTCGAGAAGATCTCCGACCTCCAGGCGGGCATGATCCTGGAGGGCGTGGTCACCAACGTGGCGGCGTTCGGCGCGTTCGTCGACGTCGGCGTGCACCAGGACGGCCTGGTCCACGTCTCGGCCATGTCGCGCACGTTCGTCAAGGACCCGCGCGACGTGGTCAAGCCGGGCGACATCGTGCGGGTCAAGGTGCTCGACGTGGACATCCCGCGCAAGCGCATCTCGCTGACGCTGCGGCTGGAGGACGAGACGACCGCCTCCGGCTCCGGCTCGGGCTCCGGTGACGCGCGGGGCTCCCGCCAGGGCGGCGAGCGGGGCGGCCGGGGCCGCGCCGAGGGCGCCCGCGACGGCGGCGGCGCGCGGGGCGAGCGGGGCCGGGGTGACGGCGGGCGCGGCTCCCGTGGCGACGGCGCGCGTGGTTCCCGTGGCGACGGCGCGCGTGGTTCCCGTGGCGACGGGTCGCGTGGTGACGGCTCTCGTGGTGACGGCTCTCGTGGTGACGGCGGGCGTGGCGCGGGTGGTCGTGACGCTCGTGACGCTCGTGACGGCGGCGGGAGGGGTCGCGACGGCGCCGGTCAGCGCGGCCGCGGCGGCCAGCGCCAGGACCGCCCCGCCCCGTCGGGCGCCATGGCCGAGGCCCTGCGCAAGGCGGGCCTCACGGGCGACTCCCGCTGAGGTCGCGCTGGGGCTCCGCTCCGAGGTGGCGTCGGCGGTAGACCTCCGGCGAGGTCCTGCCGGACAGGGGTCCGGGTCGGGCTCGGGTACGCTCCGAGCCCGCGCCGGGCCCCTTCTCGGAGGGCGGCCCTCATGAGGGCGTCCGGGTGTGCGCCTCCACCAGGGCGGCGAAGCCGTCGAGGTGGCGCGCGAGGCTGTACTCGAACAGCCCGTCCAGGTCCGACACCGCCTCCTCCGGAATCGCGGCCAGCAGCGGGAACCGTCCGCTGTCGAGGAGCCCGCCGGCCCGCTCGCGCTGCGCCAGCCACCACCGGTCGAGCGTCACCCCGGTCTCCTGCTCCGCCTCGATCTCGTCCGCCATGGACAGCGCGGCGTTGACGACGAGCGCGTGCAGCGTGAGCGCCTCGCGGATCCGGATCTCCATGGACAGCCCCAGCCCGTCGAGCGCGCGCAGGGTCCATTCGGTGTGCGCCATCATGTTCGGCACCAGCAGCGGGCGGGTGAACGAGACAGCCCTGGGCATCCAGAGGTGTTGACGGCCGAGCCGCCATTGCCGGCGGGCGATCAGTTCGAGCTTGGGCCGCCACCCCTCCGGCCCCGGGACAGGGAGCTCCAAACGGCCGAACACCTCGTCGACCATCCGGGTCACCAGTTCGTCCTTGTTCTCCACGTGCCGGTAGAGGGACATCGGACCCACGCCCAGCTCGGCCGCCAGCCGCCGCATGGACACGGCGTCGAGCCCTTCGACGTCGGCGATCGCGATGGCGGTGCGGAGCACCTGCCCGCGGTTCAACGCCTGCCGGACGGGGGCCGGCGCCTGCCTGGTGGGGATCGGCGCCTGCCGGGCGTTGAACGACGGCCGGTCGACCCCGGGGGACGCGGCCGGGCCGACCGGGTGCCGCTCCGCACTCGCGTGGGCGCCGACCACCGCGCCCGAGCCGACCTTCGTCTCGACCAGCCCCTCGTCGCGCAGCGCCGCCATCACCTTGGTCGCGGTGGCGACCGCCACGCCCCAGCGTTGGGCGATCTGCCGGACGGACGGCATCCGCTCGCCGGGGCGCAGCTCGCCGGTCAGGATCCGGGCGCGGATCTCCGCGACGATCCGCTGGTACGGCGGATCCGGCCGCTGTGTCCCCGACGCCATGAGAGCCCCCGATGCACTGGATGAGATCGTTTCCCGCCGGCCAAGTGTACTAGTTCACTTCTCTCGGAACCAGTACACTTCTTCCTCCTGAAAGCGCTGCTGGATCGGGGATCTCAATACTCTGTACGCATGACAGTTGATACGCCGTACGCATCCGTACGGCAGGCGGACGGCGCAGACCGGAACGCGGTGCTGGACATCCTCACCGAGGCGTTCATGACCGACCCCCTCGTCTGCTGGCTCTACCCCGGCCCGGGCGAGCGCGGTCTGCGGCAGAGGCACTTCTACCGCTCCCTGCTCGACCACCCCGCCGCCGAGGCGTACCTGATCGGCGATCGCGAGGGCGCGGCGGTGTGGCTGACCCTGGCCGCCGCCCCGGGTCAGCCACATGAGCAGGCCCCCGGTCAGGGCGGCGCGCGGTTGCGGGCTCTCGGTGAGGCGCTGGCCCGGCGGCACCCCGACGGCGAACCGCACCTCTACCTGCCGTGCATGGGCGTGGTCGGCGGGCGGCAGGGCGCCGGGCTCGGCTCGGCGATGATGCGCCACGGTCTGGAGCGGGCGGACTCCGGCGGGCTCCCCGCCTACCTGGAGGCGAGTTCGCCCCGGAGCCGCGCCCTCTACCTGCGGCACGGATTCGAGGATCTCGGCGAGCCGGTCCGCGTGGCCGGCGGCCCGCCCCTGTGGCCGATGTGGCGCCGCCCACGCGGCTGACCCCGGCCGACCCACCCCACCAGCGAGACACCGACAGGAAGACCACGACGATGACCACGACCCACGAACCCGCTCCCACAGCAGCCGACCGCGACCGGCGAGCGCCGACCCTGGTGTTCGTCCACGGCACCAACTCCTCGGCAGCCTGGGGCTCCGGGCTGATGACCGAGCTCACCCTGCGCGGCCACCGATGCGTGGCCGTCGACCTGCCCGGACACGGCCGGGAGGCGTTCTACCCCCGGTCGTACCAGAACCCGCAGGACCTCCAGGCGCTGGCGACCGAGCCGTCGCCGCTCGCCGGCATCACCATCGACGACTACGTCGAACGCGTGGTGGACGTGGTGCGGCGCGCCCGCCGCCACGGGCCGGTGATCCTGGCCGGCGCCAGCCAGGGCGGCGTCACCGTGAGCAGGGTCGGCAACGCCGTCCCGGACCTGCTCGACCGGGTCGTCTACGTCGCGGCGTACTGCTGCGTGGACCTGCCGAGCCTGGCCGCCTATCTCGCCACGCCGGAGAACGGCGACAGCCTGCTCCCGCTGATCCAGGCGGCGCTGGTCGCCGACCCGGCGGCCCTGGGCGTGACCCGGGTCAACTGGCGCTCGGCCGACCCGGCGGTGTTCCACGCGGTCAAGGAGTGCCTGGCCGCCGACTTCACCGACGAGGGGGTGCGCCGGCTGCTCACCATGCTCGAACCGGACGAGAGCGCCGGCATCCCGCTGGCCGACGGCCGGGGCGAGGCGCGCACCTGGGGCCGCGTTCCCCGGACCTATGTCCGTTTCACCCTCGACCGGCTGATCCCCCTGGCGTTGCAGGACCGGTTCATCGCCGAGGCCGACCGCCTGACGCCGGACAACCCGACCGACGTGCGCAGCGTCGCGGCGCCCCACGTCGGTCCCTTCGACCGGCCCGAGGTGGTGGACATTTTCGCCGAGCTGCTCAGCCGCTGACCCGGCCCCGGCCGACGCGTTCGAGCCTGGTCCAGCCGGTCCAGCCGCGCTCCTCCAGCAGCTCGATCAGCCGGCGGGCCGGGGGCGCGGTGTCGAACGCGAGGGCGTCCATCAGCTCGGCGAAGCGCGGCTCGACGCCGGTGTCTCCCATGGAGTCCTCGCCCTGCTCGTCGGCCATGCGCGTGAGGTAGGCGGCCAGCTCGTCGGCCAGCCCGGCCAGGCGCGGGTCGTCGACGGTCCAGTCGAGGGCCTGGCCGAGGGTGAGGTAGAAGCCGGCGAACCGGGGGTCGGCGAGCTGCTCCCGCTTGCGCGCCGTCCACTCCGGCACCCGTTCGGGTGAGCGCGCGGCGAGCGGGATCCAGCCGTCGCGTTCGACCCGGATGATCCGTTCGTCGACCCCGAGCTCCCGCAGCCGGTGCAGGAGCTCGACCACCTCGGGCGGCAGCGCGAGGTCGTCCCCGGCGGCGAGCCGGGCGATCCGTTCCCGGTTCCGCTCGCGTTCCCGGATCTCGGCCCGCAGCCGCCGGTCGATGTCCGCGACGGCGGCGGCGAACTCCGCCTCGCCGGCCCGCAGCAGCTCCCGGACCCGCGCCAGCGGGACCCCGGCGTCGGCGAGGGTCCGGATCCTGATCAGCTCGATCACGGCGTCGCCGCCGTACCGGCGGTAGCCGAGGGGGTCGCGCTCCGGCTCCGGCAGCAGTCCCTTGGCGTGGTAGTGGCGCACCGCGCGCACCGTCACTCCGGCGTACGACGCCAGCTCGCCGATGGTCAGCATCGGACCAGTCTCCCAAGGGCCGTTCAGGAGGCCGGCTGACGGGCCGGGTCCCGCGGACGCCGGATGATCTCGGCGATCTGTGCGGCGTGGGTGAAGACCAGCCCATGGTCGGCGTCGAGCCAGGACGTGGAGACGCGCGGCCGCTCGCGGACGAGCCGCTCGACGCCCGCACGCCAGTTGCGGTTGAACCGCGCCGCCGGCCCCTCGCCGTCGCGGCCGGCCATCGCGGTCGACATGATCATGCGGATCGGGCAGTCGATCGTCCGGTACCGGTCGAGGATCGCGGAGCGGGCCTGGTCGATCTCGACGTTCAGGTCGAGGATGTCCCGGGCGGTGAGCGACACCTGGCGCGCGGTGCCGCGCAGGGCCTCCTGCGAGGCGGCCAGGTCCTCCCACATCGCGCGGAACATCGCCAGGTCGGCCTCCGTGACGAACGGTTCGGGCACCGGGTTCGCCCCGTCGACGAGCACGAGCTCGGCGACGGTCCCCGGGTGCTCCGAGGCGTGGTGCAGGGCCAGGTCCGCGCCCAGCGAGTAGCCCACGAGCACGGGAGGCGCGGGCGGGCCGAGGCGCCGCACCTCCGCCAGCACGGCGGCCAGATCGCCGAGGAACGCCTCGAAGGAGTACCGGTCGGCGGCCGAGGTGAGGCCGTGGCCCCTGAGGTCGAAGGTCACCACGTCGTGGTCGCGCCGCAGCAGCTCGATCAGCTCGCGCAGATCGGCCTGCGTGGAGCTCAGCCCCGGGCAGAGGACGAGCGGTCGTCCCCGGCCGCCCCGGGACACCGGGATCGTGACGCCGTCGTGGTGGACCGTGAAGTGCCGCAACGTGCTGTCGCGCCGTTCGCCGTCGTCGTGCGTGTTCGTGGTCATGCGGTCCATGCTGGGAGGTTGACCCTGCGTCAGTGCCAACCCCCGCGGGGGCGGGTCACCGGCGCGCCCCGCCGGTCCTCGTGGACTACGGTCGGAGGGTGAGCACTCCAGCGTTGACGACGGCGATCACCCAGGCCCGCGACCTGCTGAGGTGGCGTTCACCTCTGCGCACCGAGCTGTGGGCGTCACGGCTCATGGCGGGGCTGGAACCCGCGGAGGCGCGCGGGTTCGTCCAGGAGCTGGTGGCGGCCGGCAGGCCCGAGACCCGGCTCACGCTGGCCGCCCTGTCCGCCCTGGCCGTCACCACGGCCGCGGGCACGGAGCCTGACGCCGACGTCCCCTCGGACCTCTACACGGCTCACGGCGCGGAGGCGCGGGACGCGTTGCCCGTATGGGTGCGGCGGATGGGGCAGGTGGACTGCGACGGAGCCTGGTACGGCAAGGCCGACCGCCACGGGCAGCAGGCGCTCGCCGCCCTGTCGTTCCGCTATCGCGACGGCAAGGAGCCGCATGTCCTGATCGTCGCCGTCGACCAGGTCAACGGCGGCCTGGCGGTGGACGCGCTGGTGGAGGAGCCCAAGTTCCTCGACGACCTGAGCCTGGAGGCGGCCGAGCCCCGGGTGGTGGCGGGGCGGATCCTGGACGCCCTGGAGCTCACCGACCGCGTCATGGGGGCGGCGGTCGCCGACACGTACCCGGCCGTGCGGCCGTTCGCGCTGGCGCGCGCCCTGACCGTTCCCGATCCCGTACGGCCGGCCCCCGACGACACGCTGTCCCGCTTCCACGACCTGCCGGCCACGGAGGGGGCGGAGGAGGCGTTCGCGAAGCTGGCGGAGTTCATCGGGGATCGTCCTCTGTGGTGGAGCCCGGCGAGGGTGTCCCAGTTCCTCACGTCGTGGCTGCCCCGCGAGGCGGTCCTGTCGCCGGAGGCGATCTCCGCCATGCCGGACGTGGTGCGCGCGTGGAGCCGCTTCGCCGGCGCCGACCCGGACGTGCTGCGCCAGGTGGACGCCGACGCCCCTCGCCTGCCGGAGCTGATGGCCGACGAGTCGCTGGCCGGGTTCGGCAAGCGCCTGGCCCTGAGCCGCCTCCACTCCCCGGACGAGGACTGAGCCGCTCCCCACGGGAGGCCGGGGCTGGACGGAGTGCCGGGCGCGGGCGGCTATGCTGCGCAGTGACGTGTACGCCGCCCTCCGGGGCGTGACGAGGGAGATCCGCGAGATGTACAAGGAGTTCGCTGCCGAGGCCGTGGTCTGGGTGGTACCGATCGTGGTGCTGATCGGCCTGGCCCTTCTCGTCACTTCCTGACGCCGGCGGCCAGGGGGCGGGCGGCGACGCTCGCGCCCCTGGCTCTCCTGTGACGGTCAGCGGTAGTACTCGTAGTGGACGACCGTGCTGACGTGGGTGTCCCAGCGGATCTCGCCGTCGAGCCACCGGTTCCACAGCGACGCCAGCCTGCTGGAGCGCACCGTGCAACCCGCCCAGCGCTGCCGCTTGGCCCGGATGGTGCCCACGTAGTCGTAGCACGATCCGGCCTTGGTCCTGTTGACCTTGAGGCGGGCGTTGAGCGAGACGTCGTACAGGGTCTTGCGCGAGATGTTGGTGATCTTGACCTTGATCCGGCAGGTGTCCTTGCAGCGACCGAGGACGATCTTGTAGCGGATCAGCTGCGCGCCGTCGGCGGCGGCCGGCTTCCCCATGACGGCGGGCGCGGGCGGGAGCGGTGCGGCGGCCACGGCCGGGAGGGGTGTGGCGGCCAGGACGGTGGCCGTGACGACGGACAAGGCCGACAAGCTGCGTAAGGGCGTGACGGAGCGGCGGTTACCCATGATGCCCCCAAAGGCGACGAACCCTCGCTTCCCCCCTCGAAAGCGACTCAGGTTCTTCGATTAACCGTCACGATCCCCGCCCGGTCAACGGCTCAGGACGCCCACGCCACCACCGGCGTCCCGCCTCTGAGCCGCTTCAGCGCCTGCCGCTCCAGTTGCCGTACGCGCTCGCGGGTCAGGCCCATGTGGTCGGCGATCGTCCCGTACGTCGCGACCTCGCGGCCCGCCAGGCCGTACCGCTGCCTGATGATGAACGCCTCGCGCGGCGGGAGCCCGGTGACGAGCGCGCGCAGCTCGGCGCTCATGGCCCGCTGCTCGGTGAGCTCGTGCACCTGCGGGCCGTCCTCGTCGGCGATCAGGTCGCCGAGGTTGCTCTCGCCGTGCTCGCCGACCGGCAGGTCGAGGCTGACCGTGTCCTGGGCGAGCCGGCGCAGCCCGGTGACCTCCGCGACCGTGCGCCCGGCCGCCTCGGCCAGCTCCGCGTCGCGCGGCTCGCGGCCCAGCTCGGCGGCGAGCCGCCGGCCCGTCCTGGCCAGGCGCGACAGCTCCTCGCCGACGTGCGTGGGCAGCCGCACCGTGCGGCTCTTGTCGTGGATGCCGCGCTCGATGGCCTGGCGGATCCACCACATCCCGTACGTGGAGAACTTGTAGCCGCGCTTGTAGTCGAACTTCTCCACGGCCCGCATCAGCCCGAGGTTGCCCTCCTGGATGACGTCGAGCAGAGGCAGCCCGCGCTGGGCGTAGCGCCGGGCGGCGGAGACCACGAGGCGCAGGTTCGACCTGATGAGCAGCTCCTTGGCGCGCCGCCCCTCGTCGCGGATCTCGCGCAGCTCGGCGAGGCTCGCCGCGTCCCGGTCGCCGTCGGGGGCTCGGGCGATCAGGTGGCCGGCGTACAGGCCGGCCTCGACGCGCCGCGCGAGCTCCACCTCGTCGGCGGCGGACAGCAGGGGGATGTCGCCGATCTGCTTCAGGTAGACACCCAGGAGGTCGGGCTCGTGAGCCGGCATGCCCTCGCGACTACCCCGGGAACGGCGGTGAATTCCCCGGTTCGGAGAGTTCGGCGATGGCCAGCTCGGCCGTGCTGCGGATGTCGAAGAACTTGTCCAGCGCGGTGATCGCGAACAGGTGCTTGCACCTGCCGTTCAGCCCGGCGAGCAGCAGCCGGCCGCCGGACGCGGTGACGGCCTTGTGCACGTACACGAGCACCGACAGCCCCGACGAGTCGCACACCTCGACGCCCTGCATGTCGATGACCAGCATGGGCGGCTGCGTGAGATCGAGCGCCTTGGTGACGCGATCACGCACTTCGGCGGCTGAGGCGAAATCGAAGTCTCCTGTGAGCCTCGCGATGACGCACGGGCCCTGGAGCCCCAAGCTGATCGACAAGGCTTGCTCCGAAGTCACCCAGCTCCACCTACCTGTGTTGCAGTACTGATCCCACTACTTTACGCAAAGTAGCTTCTCGGGTTATACACCAGCATCTGGTCGATATGCGCCTGCGCCACGCCCGAATCGAGCAACATTGCAAGGACTTGGTCGTGAATGTGATCGTATCGCCAGTCAGGCGCGAAGACGGCGAGGGCGTCATCCCCCCCGCCGAAGTAGTCCTTGACATCCTCCCCCTCGTCAACGAGGGGGATTCCCACGGTCGCCCGTGAGGATTCACCGCCGGTCGCCCGCCCGAGAGGATCCTCGTTGAGGTCTTACACCAGCTCCACAGGCGTTTCGACTCTCCGCCAGCCCGGCGGCGAGCACGTTCTTGGCCGCGTTGACGTCCCTGTCGTGGACCGCGCCGCACGCACACGTCCACGCGCGGACGTTCAGCGGCATCTCGGCTTGCAAGGCCCCGCACGCCGAGCACAGCTTCGACGACGGGAACCAACGGTCCACCACCACCAGCGTGCGCCCGTACCAGGCTGCTTTGTACTCCAGCATGCCCCGCGACTCCCGCCAGGCCGCGTCCGAGACAGCCCGGGCCAGGCTGTGGTTCTTGACCATGTTGCGGACGGCCAGGTCCTCCACGGCGATCACTTGATTCTCGCGAACAAGCCGTGTGGTGACCTTGTGCAGGTGGTCGTGTCTGCGGTCGGCGATCCGGGCGTACACCCTGGCCACGCGAAGCCGGGCCCGGGCCCGGTTGTTCGAGCCCTTCTCCTTACGGGCCAGCGCACGTTGCGCCTTGGCCAGCCTGCGACGGTCGCGCCGTTCGTGACGAGGATTGACGATCTTCTCTCCGGTGGAGAGCGTGACCAGCGCGCTGACGCCCGCGTCCACGCCCACCGACGCCTCGACCGGCGGCAACGGGCCGATCTTCTCCTCGACCAGGATGCAGACGAACCAGCGTCCGGCCGCGTCTTTCGACACCGTCAGCGTGGACGGCTCCGCACCCTCAGGAAGCAGACGCGACCACACGATGTCCAGCGGCGCGCTCATCTTCGCCAGCGTCAAGGTGCCGTCCCGCCAGCGAAACGCGCTACGCGTGTACTCCGCCGACAAACGCGACTTCTTCCTGCTCTTGAACGCCGGGTACCTGGCCCGCTTGGCGAAGAAGTTCGCGAACGCCGCCTGAAGATGGCGCAGGGCCTGCTGAAGCGGCACCGACGACACGTCCGACAGGAAATCGTAGTCGCCACTGCGCTTCCACGCCGTCAGCGCCGCGGACGATTCCCCGTAGGAGACGCGACGTCCTTCCAGTGCGTAGGCACGGGTGCGTTCTTCCAGAGCCTTGTTGTAGACGAGGCGGACGCAGCCGAACGTCCGGGCAAGCTCCTCCGCCTGCTCGGGGGTCGGGAAGAAGCGGTACTTGTAGGCCCGCTTCACGGTCTGCGCCACGTCGCGCATTCTCCCGCATACCCAGGTGAGCCTGGGGCGGATTTTCGATACGGCGGTCCGCCTGGCGGCGGATCGCCTGTCCTGCCCTGCTCCGCAGGAGTCCGATTCCTTTCCCCCGCCTGAAGGCGGAGTTTCCTCGGAGGTATCTGATGAAGCAGGCCGTGTCGTGGCTGAGCACCATCCGGTCCGCGTACCCGCGCCGGCACAGCTCCGCGATCGTGGCCACGCGCCGCTCGGTCGTCTTGTACACGTCCAGCCCGAACCGGTCCATGCCGAAGTGGCGCCCGTGTCGGCCAGGCTCATGAGGTGGTCGAGGTCGTTGGAGTCGCCGGCGTGACCGACGACCTCGGCCAGTGGGGACGGGCATGCTCGCACCTCCATGCCGGCCGGACGGCATGCGCGCTCACCCGAGCGCCGCCACACACCGCGCGGGCGGCCGTGCGCGCCAACCTAAGCGCGCGTCCCGGCCCGGTCAACGCTCGGCGCGCCGGTGCCGGAGCGCCCAGACGAGCGCGCCGACGGCGAAGACCGCCAGCCCGCCCGCCACGGACTGCCACGGCAGCGTGGCGGCGAGCACCAGGCACAGGACGACCCCCGCCACGGGCACGACCTTGGGCGGCGCGCCCTCCTCCCGCGTCAGGGTGAGCGCGGCGGCGTTGGCGATCGCGTAGTACACCAGCACGCCGAACGAGGAGAACCCGATCGCCCCGCGCAGGTCGGCCACCAGCAGCAGCCCCACCACCGCGACGCCCACGGCCAGCTCGGCCCGGCGCGGCTCCCGGCGTGCCGGATGGACGGCCGACAGCGCGTGCGGCAGGTCGCGTTCGCGGGCCATGGCGAGCACCGTGCGGGAGACGCCGAGCACCAGGGCGAGCAGCGCCCCGAGCGCCGCCACGGCCGCGCCCGCCGTCACCACGGGCCGCAGCCACGCGAAGCCCGCCATCTCCACGACGTCGCCCAGCGGGGCGTCGGACGCGGCCAGCAGCGGCCAGCCCAGGACGCGCAACGCCGCCACGGCGACCAGGGTGTAGACGGCGAGCGTGATGCCGAGGGCGATGCCGATGGCGCGGGGGATCGTCCGCGCCGGATCGCGCACCTCCTCGCCGAGGGTGGCGATCCGGGCGTATCCGGCGAACGCGAAGAACAGCAGCCCCGCGCCCTGGAGGACGCCCCACCACCCGGTGACCGAGGGGCCCGTCCTCTTGGCCACCGTCACCAACACGGGCGGAGAGGGCAGGCGTTCGCGGAGGCCGGGGATCGGGTACGAGACGCCCTTCCCGAGGTCGTCCACCGAACCCCGGTGCACGCCGGGCGGCCCCGAGGGTGTGCCGGGCGGGCCCGCGGACGTGCCTGGCCGGCCCGAGGGCATGCTCGGCGGCCCCGCGGACGTGCCTGGCCGGCCCGAGGGCATGCTCGGCGGCCCCGCGGACGTGCCGGGGAAGCCGTGCCGCGGCTGGCCGGGAGCGGCGGTGAGCGACGCGGTCGTGGGCGCCGGCGGGGCGAGCAGGCCGGTGGCGATCACCGCCGCGAGGACGGCCAGCACGAACGCCACCATCACCCGGGCCGCCGCGGTCGAGCGCCGCACCCCGTACACGTTGAGCGCCGTGACCCCCACCACGGCCCCCACGGCGAGCGGCCGGGCGAGGCCGGGGGCCACGTAGGCGCCGAAGGTCAGGGCCATGGCGGCGCAGGAGGCGGTCTTGCCGACCGTGAAGCCCCAGCCGGCCAGGTAGCCCCACAGCGGGCCGAGCCGCCGCCGGCCGTACACGTAGGTGCCGCCCGACTCGGGGTGGAGGGCGGCCAGGCGGGCCGAGGACGTGGCGTTGCAGTAGGCGACGACGGCGGCGAGCGCGAGCGCGGCGAGCAGCCACGGCCCGGCGGCCGCCGCCGCAGGCGCGAACGCCGCGAACACGCCCGCGCCGATCATCGCGCTCAGCCCGACGACGACCGCGTCACCGGTGCCCAGCCGCCGCGCCAGTCCCTCGCTCACGTGGCCCCTCCCTCACCGGGAGCCACTCTGCCCTACGCCGCCGACGTCTCCGCCCCCGCCCCTGATCCAGGAGCAGGCGTCAGGTGTGCGTCTCCGGGGCGGGGACCACGAGGACGGGCCGGGTGGCGTGGTGCAGCACCCGGTCGGACGTGCTGCCGAGCAGCAGCGACCGGATCCCGCCCATGCCGCGCGTCCCCGTCACGATGAGCGTGGCGCCGACCTCCTCGGCCGCGTCTACGATGGCCGACCACACAGACATGGCGTCGGTCGCCACCCGGGGCGTGGCCTCCAGCCCCGCCGCACCGGCGAGCGCGGCCCCCTCGGCCGCCAGCGCCGTCATCGACTCCTCGATCGCGGCGTCCTCGGCGCTCGTGTCGCCCACCGCCACCACGAGCCCGGCCGACGCCCGCGCGGACGTCATCGCGGCCCGCTCCCACACGGTCAGCACCACGGCCCGCTCACCCTTCAGCAGCGTGCCCGCGAACGCGATCGCGGCCTTGGCGTCCTCGGACCCGTCATAGGCGATCAGAATGGTCATCTCGTCATCTCCTCATCGGACGGACGTTCGTTCCATCAGGACCGTCTACCTACCAACAGACGGCCGTTTCACGCCTGCGGGACGGGTAGCCCCATGTCATGACGGTGACGAGATTCCAGGACCTGCCGCTCGCCGACCGCGACCGCGAGTGGGACTCCGCCGCGGCCGACAAGCGGGTGCGCAAATGGGCGGGCGCCGAGGAGCGGCCGAACGACAAGTACCGGCAGGCGCACCTCTGGTACGACGCCGACGACGCCGACGAGTTCGGCGCGTACAAGCTGCCGATCGCCGACGTCGTCGGGGGTGAGCTGAAAGTCGTGCCGCGGGCCGTCATCTCCGCGGCGGGGGTGGTGGACGGAGCCAGGGGCGGGGTGCGCATCCCCCAGGACGAGGTCTCCCGGGTCAAGGCGCACCTGGCCAAGTACTACGCCAAGATGGGCGACACACCGCCCTGGGAGCGCTGAGCCGTCCCGCGCGGGACCGGCCGCAGCATCGACATCCCGGCCAGGGCCAGCACGCCCAGCTCGGAGACCACCACGACGCGCTGGGTCAGCCCGGCCGGCACCTCGTCGTCGGCCAGCGGGATCCCGCACATCCGCACCACGTACGGGATCACGACCATCAGCAGCGCGGCCAGGGCGATCGCGCTCAGCACCCGCACCGCGCGGGCGTACCGGGCGCGGGTCCTGGCCCACAGCATCCCGGCGGCCGGCATGGCGAGGAACGCGGCGAACGCGGCGTACCGGTGGATGCCGCCCGACAGCGACAGCGGCACGCCCGGCCGGTCCGTCGGGAACGCCCCGATGAGGAACATGCTGACCGCCCACGCCACCACCAGCACCACGACGCCGCCGCTCGCGCCGGCCCGGCGCAGCCCCTCGGCGGTGAGCGCGCCGCCCACCGCGAACAGCGTCAACGAGGTGGGCAGCAGCCAGCCTCCCGGGTAGAAGGCGTACGAGCTGATCACGGTGTGCATCGGGTCGAGCCCGGTCCAGGTGTGCAGGGCCAGCATGGCGCCCGTCCCGCCGGCGATGGTGGAGAGTCCGCTCACAAGCAATGCCTTCATGCCTCAAAGCTCGTGGAACGCGGCTTCGCGGAGTATCGGAGATCGGCCCGAAGCGGCCCTGAACGACCCCCTAATACCTTGGTCGGGGCACCCCTGGGGGCGGCCCGGGTGACCTGGGCGGATGTCTCCCCCGAGGAGGCCGCCCTCCTCAGGGTCGGTAGGGCGGGCCCTACCGGTCCGTCCCTCAGGAGGGCCGGCGGGCGGGGATGTCGAAGTAGGCGCGGATCGTGGTGCCGCCGGCGCTGGTGTGGACCCGGACGAGATCGCTCAGCAGGTTGACGATGAGCAGCCCGCGCGAGCCCGCGACGCGCGGGTCCACCGGCTCGCGGCCGGCCAGCGGGTCGGTGATGTGCCCCTGGTCGCCGACCTCGCACACCATCCGGCCGTGCTCGGCCCAGACGCGGATGTCGCCCGCGCCGCCGCCGTAGTCGAGGCTGTTGGCGCAGAGCTCGGCGATGACGAGGCGGATGTCGTCGAGCCGGGTCTCGTCGAAGCCCAGCTCGGCGCCCAGGCCGGCGGCCAGGGCGCGGGCCGAGGCGAAGTTGCCGCGGTCGAAGCGGAGGGCGGCGAAGCCGCTGGGCTCGGGGAAGGGCAGGTTGTGCACGCGTACGACGTGGTGGGGGTCGTAGGCGTCGCTGGCCCGCTCGCCCCCGGCGTCCTGGAGCACCGGGTGGGTGAGCTCCGCCTCGCGCAGGACCTCCGGGTCGAGCCGCTCGACGTCGTACGGGCACAGGATCGTGACGTGCCGACCGGCGAAGGCGAGGTTGATCAGCGCCTCGTGCTGGGCGCACGCCGGGTACTCGGTGGAGCTGCGACCGGCCCAGATCGGCTCGCCGATGATGCGCACGTGCCCGCCGGTGTGGCTGTCGGCGAAGGCGCGCAGCACCGCGGGGATGATGCGGCCGGGGTTGCGGCCCGCCTCCTCCATGTTCAGCAGCCGTACGCGGGCGGCGTCGGCGCCGAGCGCGCCCTCGATGAGCTTGAGGTTGGCGGCGGGCACCGCCACGGCCACCGGCTCGCCCGCGGCGAGGCCGTCGCGGATGAAGGCCGTGGTGGCATCGACGTATTCCCGGTCGCCTCGATAGAAGAGCGCCGGGTGCACGAAGGGGTCCGCCAGCATCACCCGTCACGGTACCCGCTCGTGAGGAGTTCAAGGCAATCCGTTGGGTATCCCAGGGTTGTGAAGAGAGTCCAGATCGTGCAACGCCCCAAGCCGGCGCAGCAGCCGGCCCCCCTCGACCTGCGTACTCCGTCCGGCCGGAGACTCCCCTTCTGACGCCTCGCCAGGCGGTGTCAGTGGTGTGCAAGTGACCATCAAGGCTGGGGCCATAGCTTCCCTTCATCCGCAAAAGCAACGAAGGGCATGAAATGAACACCCCCAGCCGTCGCATCGCCGTCGTCATCGCGACGCTCACCCTCGCCGGCCTCACCACCGCCTGTGGCGCCATCGGCAATGCGGTCGACTGCAACCAGGTCAGTCAGGAGATCACGAAGATCAGCACTGAGTTCCAGAGCTCCGTGACCAGTGCCGCCACTGACCCCAAGGCCTTCGAGAAGGCCAGCCAGGAGACCGCCGGCAAGCTGAAGACGCTCGCCGGCAAGTACGACGGCGACCTCGCCGGGGCGATCAACGACCTTGCCTCCGTCTTCGACGGCATGAAGCTCGACAACCCGTCGGCCATGACGGACAGCATGTCGAAGATCTCGTCGATGTCGACGAAGATCCAGAGCGCCTGCGGCTGACGCATGCCTCCGGCCGTCGCGAAGCCTGCGGGGGGCAGTGCATCGCGGCGGCCGGGGCGATCATCGGGAAGTCCGCACATCCCGAAAAATCCGTCTAATCTTGCTGCTCGTGACGGGCGACACGCTGGCAGACGACACCGAGGCGACCCCCGCCACCTCCTCCCCCTGGCGACACCGGCTGGGCGCCGCAAGGCTCCGGCTGGGCGGCCACCGGCCGGCAGTCGGGCTGATCGCCCTGCTCTCCACCGCGATCTACGCGACCGTCGGGCTGGTCAAGCTGGCCACGTTCCGCGCCTCCATCTTCGACCTGGTCATCTTCGACCAGGCCGTGCGCAACTACGCGCACTTCCGGCCGCCGTACGTGCCGGCCGTCGGCGCCTTCCACGGCCGGGGGCTCGAATATCTGCAGATCGCCGACCACTTCTCCCCCGCGTACGCGCTGCTCGCGCCGTTCTACTGGATCCACGACGGGCCGGAGTCGCTGGTCGTCGCGCAGGCGCTGCTGTTCGCCGCCGCGATCCCGTTCGTGTGGCTGTTCACCCGGCGGGTGCTCGGCACCGGCCCCGCCTACCTCGTCGCCGTCGCGTACGCGCTGTCGTGGCCCGTGGCGCAGGCGATCGCGTTCGACGCGCACGAGGTGATGTTCGTCCCGCTGCTCACCTCGATCATGATCGAGCGCTACCACGCGGGACGGCACGGGCCCGCGTTCGCGGCGATGGCGGGGCTCCTCCTGGTCAAGGAGGACATGGGGCTCATGGTGATCGGGTTCGCGATCTACCTGTTCGTCACCGGCGACCGCTTCCGCGGCCTGTGCTGCGCGGCGATCGGCGCGGGCGGGGTGATGCTGACGCGCGGCGCGCTCATCCCCATGCTGGGCGGCAGCACCGACGACTTCTGGGCCTACGGCCACCTCGGGCCGGACGCGCCCAGCGCCGTGCTGACGCTCTTGCGTGACCCGGTGGCCGCGATCCTCCTCCCGTTCAACGACGAGGCCAAGGTGGACACGCTCTTCCTGATGGCCTGGCCGACGCTGCTGCTCTGCCTGCTGTCGCCGCTGTCACTGGCGGCGCTGCCGCACGTGCTCGAACGCATGCTGTCGGACCGCGCCCTGTGGTGGCAGGCGGACTTCCAGTACAACGCGTTCACCGTCGTCATCCTGCTGTGCGCGGGCGTGGACGGGCTGGCGCGGCTGCTGCGCCGGTTCGGGCGTGGCGACGACCGGTCGCTGAGGCTGGCCTGGGCGTTCGGGGCGTGCGTGATCGCCGTGACGCTGGTCCCCCGCTTCGCGCTGGACCAGCTCTACCATCCGTCCTTCTACAAGGGCGACGAGGTCAAGGTGGCCGCGGCCCGGGAGGCGGTGTCCAAGGTGCCGGCGGGCGTCGTCGTGGAGGCCGCCAACTCGGTCGGGCCCGCGCTCTCCGCGCGCGCCACCGTCCTGCTGTGGAGCGGGCAGTCGCGGGCCGCCCCGTGGGTGGTGGCGGACACGGCCCGCTGGGAGTTCCCGTTCGGGTCGGCGGAGGAGCAGGCGGCGACGGTAGCGAGGCTGGAGACCGAGGGGTACCGCAGGGTGTTCGAGCGCGACGGGTACGTGGTGCTCAACCGCCCCTAACGCCTTCGCCTGACGAGGCCGGCGGCCTGCTCGTACGCGCGCTCGAACCCTTCGAGCACGGCGGGCCAGGAGCCCGCGGCGGGCGGCGTGGCGCGGTTGTGCTCGGTGATCCGGGCCCGCAGCTCCGCGTCGGCGGACAGCCGGGCCACGGCCGCCGCCAGGTCGCCGAGGTCGCGGCCGAGCAGCCCCTCCGTGCCGTGCCGGACGAAGTCGGCCACCCCGCTCTGCGCCCGCGCCACCACGGGCAGCCCGGCGGCGCGGGCCTCCAGCGCCGCGATCCCGAACGACTCGCGCGGCGCGGGGGCCACGAACACGTCCGCCGACTCCAGGACCTTGGCGATCTGCTCGCGCGTGTAGCGGCCGGGCAGCGACACCCAGCCGGTCATGCCGTGCCGGGCCAGGTAGCGTTCCATGGACCCGCGCGCCGGCCCGTCGCCCACGACCGTGGCCCGCAGCGGCACCGCCGGCGGCACCGCGGCCCGCACCCGGTCGAGCAGCCGCAGCAGCCGCACCGGCTGCTTGCGCGGCGCCAGCCGGCCCACCGCGACGATGTGCACCTCGCCCCGGTCGGAGGGGGCACCGGCCAGGGTGCGCCACGCCGACAGGTCCAGCCCGTTGGAGACGACCCGCACCGGCACGCGCCGGCCCGCGACCGCGCGGATCGGCGCCGCCGCGGCGTTGCTCACCGTCGTGCCCACCAGGCCCCAGCGCTGCCACCCGTACGCCAGGCGCAGCAGGCGGTAGAGGGCGCGCGTCAGCGGGTCCCACATGCTGTGCACGGTCACCACGCACGGCAGCCCGGCGCGTACGGCCGCGCGCACGCCCATCCACGCGAACGGCGAGACCGCCCCCGTGTGGACGTGGACCACGTCGGGCCGCGACACCCGCATGCGGCGCGTGAGATGCCTCACCCCGGCCGGGTGAACCGGCAGGTCGAACGGCATCGGCGCGACGATCCGGTGCACACCGGGCAGCGCCTCGCCCCTGGTGGCGGTGGCCACCTCGACCTCGTGGCCGGCCTGCCGCTGCATCCGCACGAGGTCGGCGACCTGGACCTCGATCCCCCCGAGCCGCGGCAGGTAACAGTCACTCACGTGAAAGATCCGCACCCCTCCCAGACTAATCTGGGCCTGTGCCTCCACGTACCGCTGTGTTCTTCCACGCCCATCCCGACGACGAGGCCCTGCTGACGGCGGGCACGATGGCGATGCTCGCGGCCGAGGGGCACCGCGTGGTGCTCGTGGTGGCGACCGCGGGCGAGCGCGGCCTGGCCGACATGGAGCCCGGCGAGGAGCTGGGCCGCACCCGGCTGAAGGAGTTGTACGAGTCGGCCGCGCTGCTCGGGTGCGCCCGCGTGGAGTGCCTCGGCTACGGCGACTCGGGGCTCAGCCCGAAGGGCGGCGTGGCCGACGAGCGGCCCGACAACGCGTTCATCGACGCCGACACCGAGCAGGCCGCGGGCCGGCTGGCCGAGATCCTCCGCGAGGAGGACGCCGAGCTGCTGTCGATCTACGACCCGGCGGGCGGCTACGGCCATCCCGACCACGTCCAGGTCCACCGGGTGGGGCGGCGGGCCGCGGAGATCGCGGGCACGCCGATCGTGCTGGAGGCCACGGTCGACCGCGACCCGCTGGTCCGGCTGCTGCGGCTGGCGGGCAAGGTCTACCGGTTCCCGCCGGAGTTCGACGTGCGGACGTTCGAGAGCGCGTACTCGCCCGGCGAGGTGATCACGCACCGGGTCAACGTGCGCAAGTACACGAGGCAGAAGCGGGCGGCCATGGCCGCGCACGCCTCCCAGGCGAAGGGCGGCGACGGCGACCGCACCCTGGCCGTGCTGCTGAAGGTGCCCGGCCCGCTCTACCGCCTGGTGTTCGGCACCGAGTGGTTCGTCCGCCGCGACGTGCCGCCCGGCACCCGCCTGCGTCATCCGCTGGACCCGTGGCCGAGTTGACACCTCCGGAGGATCCGGGCCGCGCCCGCGCCCGGCAGACTGGGACACGATGAAGAACAAGTGGGTCCAGATCACACTGTCGGCGCTGTCGCTCGCGCTGGCGGTGGTGCTCGTCGTCTATCTGCCGCAGATCGTGCGCGCGCTGACCGGCAAACCGGTCTCCTGGCACGAGATCGGCGCGGTGTTCGCCACCATCGGCTTCCCGATGATCGCGCTGATGACGGCGCTGTGGCTGCTGAGCCTGTTCGCGTACACGTTCGTGCTGACCGGCTCGCTGCCCGGCCTCGGCCACACGCAGGCGCTGACGCTGAACGCCGCCGGGAGCGCGGTGAGCAACCTGCTGCCGTTCGGCGGCGCGGCCGGGGTGGCGCTCACCTTCGCCATGACCCGGGGCTGGGGGTTCGCCAACCGCCCGATCGTGGTGATGACGCTGGTCAGCGGCATCTGGAACACGTTGTTCAGGTTCATCCTGCCGGCGGTCGGGATCATCGCGCTGCTCATGGCGGGCGAGGTGCCCAACCACACCGTGGCCCGGGCCGGCTGGGTGGGCGCGGTGTCGATCCTCGTGCTGTGCCTGGTCGTGGCCGCGGCCCTCTACTGGGACCGCGCCGCCCGGCTGCTCGGCCGCGGGCTCGACGCCGTGGTGCGGCTGCTGCGGCTGCGCTTCCACGCCTCCGAGGCGTTCGAACGGCTGCGCGCCGACACCGCCGACGTCGTCCACACCCGCTGGCTGGGCCTGTCGCTGGGCATGGTGTTCTTCCTCGGGTTCCAGTGGGCGATCATGGCCGCGTGCATGCTGGCCACCGGCGCCTACCCGGGCCTGGCCCAGTCGATCGCGGTGTTCGCCCTGTCGCGGGTGCTCACCAGCGCCCTGATCACCCCGAGCGGCGCCGGCATCATGGAGGGCGGCGTCGTGCTCCTGCTCACCGGCGCGTTCGGGGTGGCGGCCGCGCCCGCCACGGCGACCGCGCTGCTGTTCGGCTTCTGGACTTACACTATCGAGATCCCGTTCGGCGGCCTCGCCCTGGGCGCGTGGGCGCTGCTGCGCAGGCGTGACGGCCGAGGCACCGCCACGGAGCCCCCGTCCGCGATCTCGAAGGCCTCCCCGTGACCATCCGAAACGAAACAAAGACCTTGTGCGTGATTCGGAAGCTTGCATAGCGTGGCGGCTGACATGGTGGCGTTCCGGGTTCTGGGGCCAGTCGAGGCGTACGAAGACGACGAACTCGACCTCGGCGGGTTGCGGCAGCGGGCCGTCCTCGCCCGGCTTCTCGTGGCCAGAGGTCAGGTCGTGCCCGTCGACATGTTGCTGTACGACCTGTGGGACGACGACACGGCCAAGGGAGCCCAGTCGGGGCTCCAGGTCTACATCTCGCGGCTGCGCCGCGTGCTGGAGCCGGGGCGTCCGCGGGGCGGGCCCAACCGGCTGCTGGTGACCGTCGCCTCCGGCTACGCGCTGCGGGTGGCGCCCGACCAGGTCGACGCGCTCACGTTCGAGCAGCTCGTCCGGGCCGCGGGCGAGCACCTGGAGGAGGGCGACCCGCAGTCGGCGCGCGGCCGGCTGGAGAAGGCCCTCGGCCTGTGGCGCGGCACCCCCTACTCCGACTTCGCCGACCAGCCGTGGGCCGAGGCCGAGGTCAACCGGCTGACCGAGCTGCGGCTGGTCGCCCGCGAGCGGCACGCCGACACCGGGCTGCGGCTCGGCCTGCACGCCGAGACCGTGCCCGACCTGGAGGCGCTGACCACCGAGCACCCGCTGCGCGAGGAGGGCTGGCGGCTGCTCGCCCTCGGCCTCTACCGCTGCGGCCGGCAGGGCGACGCGCTGGCGGCGCTGCGCCGGGCCCGCGGCATCCTGGCCGACGAGCTGGGCATCGACCCGGGGCCGGCGCTGCGCAAGCTGGAGTCCGACATCCTGGCCCAGGCCCCCGAGCTGGAGCTGGCCACGGTGCCGCGCCCGCCGCGGCCCGTGCCGGTCGGCGACACCTGGCCGCCCCGGCCCGCCGCCGCGGTCGAGCCTCCCCCGCTGGAGCCCGAGCCGTTCGTCGGGCGCGACGCCGAGCTGGCGCGGCTGACCACCGCCGCCGGCCGTACGGGCCGCTTCCAGGTCGCGATCGTCACCGGCGTCGCGGGCGCGGGCAAGACCACGCTGCTGCGCCAGCTTGAGGGCCGGCTCGCCGCCGACGGCTGGATGACGGCCTCGGGCGCCTGCCCCGACTCCAGCGCGACGCCGCCCGGCTGGGCGTGGGTGGAGATCCTGCGCTCGCTGGTCGGCCGCACCGGCGCGGGCGAGTACTCCCAGCTCCTCGCCCCGCTGCTGGACGACGCCGCGCCCGACCCCGACGACGACGAGGCGTCCGGCGGCTTCCGCCTGCACCGGGCGGTCGGCGGCTACCTGGCCGGGGTTTCCCGGCGGGCGCCGATGCTGCTGACGCTCGAAGACCTGCACTGGGCCGACGACCAGACGCTCGCCCTGCTGCGGGCGCTGCCCAGCCTGCTGGCCACCAGCCGGGTCATGCTCGTGGTCACCTGCCGCGAGAGCGAGCTGGACGACGGCCAGTCCGACGTGCTGGCCTCGCTGGCCCGGCTCGGGCCGCTGCGGGTGCAGCTCTCGGGGCTCGACCCGAAGGCCGTGGCCGAGCTGGTCCGGGCGACGTGCGTGCGCGAGATCGACGAGGACGCGGTCGAGTCGATCGTCGAGCGCACCGCGGGCAACCCGTTCTTCGTCCGCGAGACCGTGCGCCTGCTCGACTCCGAGGCCGCCGCCGACCGGGCCAGCGCCGCCGAGGTGCTCTCCCGCGTGCCGTCCGGCGTGCGCGACGTGCTGCGGCGGCGCATCTCGCGCCTGCCCGCCGGGGCGCAGCAGATCCTGCTCCAGGCCGCGGTGATCGGCCGCGACGTGGACGTCGACGTCCTGGTGGACGTGGCCGGCGACGAGGACGCGGTGGTGGAGGCCGTCGAGGCGGCGTTACTCGCGGGGCTGGTCACCGAGCCGGGCCCGGGGCTGCTGCGCTTCGACCACGACCTGGTGCGCGACACGATCTACTCCGACGCGTCCCGGCTGCGCCGCACCCGGCTGCACGCGGCGGTCGCGGCCGTCATCGAGCGGCGCGCCCCGTCCGACGTGGCCGCGCTCGCCCACCACTACTTCCTGGCCGACGCCGCCGAGAAGGCCGTCCACTACTCCGGCCTCGCCGCCGAGCAGGCCGAACGTCGCTTCGCGCACCGCGAGGCCGCGACGCTGTGGGAGCAGGCCATCGCGGCGTTCGAGCGCAGGAGCTCGCGACGAGAGAGCGAGGGACGAGCCAACGAGGAGCGAAGCGGGCGCGACCATGAACACGACCGCACGGGTGGCCTCACCCGTGACCGGCTGCAGCTCATGCTGCACCGGATCAAGGCGCTGGCCCTGTGCGGCGACATGACCGCGGCGCGGCTGTTGCGCCGCGAGGCCATGGACGCCGCGCTGCCGCTGGGCGACCTGGAGATCACCGCCCGGGTGGCCGCCTCGCTGGCCGTCCCGCACAAGGGCATGGCGCGCGACTTCACCCGCACCGCGTGGGAGATCGTGGACGTCACCGAGAAGGCGCTCATGGAGCTGCCCGAGGGCGAGCAGACCCTGCGCGCCAGCCTGCTCACCACGCTCGCGCTGGAGCTGGAGGGCTCCTCCTCGCCCGAGCGCGGGCGGCAGGCGTCGCTGGAGGCGCTGGAGCTGGCCCGGCAGAGCGGCGACCCGGTGCTGCTGGCCGCCGCGCTGAGCGGGCGGCTGCGCCAGTCGTACGACATCCCGGCGGTCGACACCCGCGAGAGCATCGGCCGCGAGCTGCTGGAGGTGGCCCAGCGCTCCGGCCAGATGGCCACCCAGGCGCTCGCCCATCTCGTGCTGCTGGAGTGCGCGGCGGCCCGCGGCGAGTTCGCCGTGGCCGACCGGCACGCCGGCGCCGCGGATCAGCTCGCCCGGCAGTACGACCTGTCCGCGCCCGCCGCGGTCTGCGCCTGGTACTCCGGGCAGCGGCTGATGATCGCCGGCGACTACGCGGGGGCCGAGCGCACCTACCGCGAGGCGGCCCGCATGACGGCCCGCGCCGGCATGCTGGAGGGCCGCCAGGACCTCCCGCTGATCACCACGTTCTGCCTGCACCTGGTGGACGGCCGCGCGGCCGAGACGGTCGAGCTGCTGGCCGAGGCGCACCAGCGGGGCGCCAAGTGGACGCTCGACGCGTACGCGCTGGCGCTCGCCTCCGCCGGGCACCTGGCCGACGCCAAGGCCGTGGCCGCCGTCCGGCCGCCGGTCCGGCCCGACTTCCTGTACGAGCTGGCCATGACGTGGCGGGCGCTGGCCGGGATGCTGCTCGACGACCGGGAGCGGATGGTCGACTGCTACGACAAGCTGGTGCCGTTCGCCGACCGGGTCGCGGGGGCGGGCACCGGCGTGGTGGCGCTGTGGCCGGTCGCGCTGACGCTCGGCGACCTCGCGCTGCGGCTGGGGCAGCCGGACGCGGCGCGCGACCACTACACGAAGGCGCTGGAGGTGGCGGAGCGGGTCGGCGTGCCGCGCTGGGTGGACGCCGCCCGCCGCTCGGTCGGCCGGTGAGGGCGCGTCAGGCCGGCCTGTGACGATGCGTCAGCAGGTGACCTGGAAGCGCCTGCTCTTGACCGTGCCGGCGCCCCGCACGGACAGTTCGACGCGGTACCACCCCGGGTTGCCGGTGACGCGCGGCGACCAGTCGACGCTCTCCCGGGTCCCGGCGAACCCGTCGTGGTCCACCAGATAGTCGCGCCAGACGTGGCCGTCCGGGCTCAGGCGGGCCAGCCGCCAGGTGTACAGGGCGGTGCCGTGGGCGTCCGGGTTGACGACCACGCCCCTGGCCGTGAACGTCTTGGCGCACCCGGCGTCGCTGCGCGTCTCGGCGACCGTCACGGTGCCGGGTGCGGCCGGGGACACGCTCGACCCGATCGGCGTCGTCATCGGGCTCGTCATCGGCGTCGTCACGGGCGTCTCCCGGGCCGACAGGGTCACGGTGTGCTCGTCCCGTGGCGCGGAGCTCGCGGTGTCGTAGGCCGAGAACCCCACGTAGGCGGCGGTGAAGGCGAACGCCGCGACGAACACCTTGGCCGTGTTCGCCGTACCGCTGACCAGGACCGCGGTGCTTCTCGTCCCCATGATCGTGACTCCTCTTCGCTCACGTACAGGTGTAGGCGAGGACGATTGCGGGGCGGTTGCCGGTGACTTGCACCTTTTGCGGCGTCCGTGCAGGCCGCCGGTACGACAGGATGGAAGGCGCCGACGGCCGGACCGCTGTGGCAGGCATGCGAGGCGTGAACTAAGGTTAGGCTGACCTTTGTGCGAACTCGGGGGTGATGTTCCGCTATGTGGCGCCCGGCGCTGGCCGTCCCCTCCCCTGGTGAGCCGTTCTGGCTGGGCCTGCCGTACTGGCTGGTGGGCGTCGTCCTGATCGCGGCGCTGTTCGGGGCGTTCCAGGTCTACTACTGGGTCGGGCGCAAGCTCGGCGAGCGCCTGTACGACTCGAAGATCGGCGTGCGGCTGGGCCGCGAGCGCATCGCGAAGATCGAGGACGTCGTCGAGCGGTGGGGCGCGCTGGCGGTCTACGGCTGTTTCTGGGTGCCGATGCTGCGGCACACGCTGCCCTGGGTGGCCGGGGCGCTGCGGGTGTCCTATCCGTGGTACGTGGTGGCGAGCGCGCTGGGCTGCCTGACCTGGGCGCCGCTGTGGTGGTTCGGGCTGACCGCGCTGGTGTGGGGGTGGCTGCGCCTGGCCGCCACGTCGCCGGTGACAGCGGTGGTCGTGGGCGTGCTGGGGGTGGCGGGCGCCGTCGCCTTCGCCGTCTGGCGCCGCAGGAAACGCGCCGACAAGGCCCTCGTCGCCTGAGGACCCTTCTCCCCCTCACACGGCGAGGTGGGTGCGGTCCTCGATCGGGGCGTCCGGGGCGATCCGGCGCACCGACTCGATCCCGTTGACGCAGGCCGCCTTCGTCGCGAACCCCTCGCCGGCCGCGACCGTCTGCCCGTTCGCCGCCACCAGCGCGAAGCGGTACGTGCCCGTCTCGTCCCTGGTGATGAGGTACCTGCCCGTCATGTCGCCCCCGTTCGCCGTCGCCGGTAACGGCGGTTTACCCGGCACTGGTCCTTGTTGTCGCGTCTTTGAGACCTGGTTCGGCAAACGGAGGGTTGATCACCTGGGACCATATCGCCATGCGTATTGGGGGTTTCATCGGCTCTGCCGCTCTCGTTCTCGCCCTAGGGGTCGTCTCTCCGGCGCCCGCGGGCGCCTTGCCGGCCGTCCCGGCGCCGGCTTCCGCGCCGCACGGCGCGGTCCGAACCGTGTCGGCGGGGGTGCCGGCGGTCGGGGCGAAGGAGGCATACCTCGCCGATTCGACCGGAACGATCCACTTCAGCAAGCGGGAGACCCGCCGGGTCCCGGTGGCCAGCCTGGTCAAGGTCATGACCGCGCACGTGGTGCTGCGCGAGGCACAGCTCACCGACACCGTCGCGATCACCGCGGCGGACGTGCGTCACGCCACCAGCAACGGCGCCACCACGGCCGCGCTGAAGAAGGGCGAGCGGCTGACGGTCCAGGACTTGCTGTACGGGCTGATGCTGCCGTCGGGGGCGGACGCGGCCAACGCGCTGGCGCGCACGTACGGCCCGGGCATGACCGCGTTCGTGGCCAAGATGAACGCCGAGGCCAAGCGCCTCGGCCTGGCCGACACCCGCTACACCAACGCCGACGGCCTGCCGACCCCGGCCAAGGGCGGCTACTCGACGGCCGTGGACCAGGTCAAGCTCGCCGACATCGCGCTGGACGACGCGACGTTCCGGGCGGTCGTGGGCGCCGAGACGCACAAGGTGGCCAAGTCGGCGCTGCACCGGGCGCACACCTGGCGCAACACCAACAAGCTGCTCCAGCGGACCGACGGCGTGCTCGGCGTCAAGACCGGCTTCACGAACGACGCGGGGTTCTGCCTGCTGTTCGCCGCGGAGCGCGGCGGCCGGGAGGTGGTCGGCGTGCTGCTCGGCGACCAGAACGCCCGCCGCTTCAGCACCGCCGAGCGGCTGCTCGACTACGCGGGCGAGCAGATCGCCGGCGGCTGACCGGTTGCCTGCTCTGCCCCATGCGGTCCGGTGATCGGGGGATTTCGGTAGCCTAGCGAGCTCTAGGCTTGCCGACCGTAACCCGATCGACAGAAGGGACCGCGCGCGTGCTCGACGACGCCGGACTCCAGGCGCTGCGCGAGGCGGCGCGCCTCTCGCCGGACAACCTCCCTCTGCGACGGCACCTCGCCGACCAGCTCCTGGCCAAGGGGTACCTCGCGGAGGCCGAGGCCGAGTACCGCGCGGCGCTGGTGCTGGCCCCCAAGGACCCGGAGATCGCGGCCGGGCTCGCCGAGGCGTTCACCCGGCAGAGCGCGCACGGTCAGGCGCTGGCCGCGCTGGAGCCGTTCCTGGCCGTTCCCGGCTACCCGCCGCGGCTGGGCGTGATCGCCGCCCGCGCGCTGCTCGGGGAGGGGGACGCGCACGGCGCGGCCCGGCGCTACCACGAGGCGGTCTCGCGGGACCCGTCGCTGGCCGACGCGGACCTCGCTGCCCGGCTGACGCCCCAGCCGATCGCCCCGTCGGGCCCGTCCTGGGGGGCTCCCGCGGCGCCGGGCTCATCCTGGGGCGCTCCAGGCGCCCCCGTGGGGGCCGGGAACGCGGGCGGGGCGGCGTGGGGCGGCCAGGCCGGTCCGGGCTCCTCGTGGGGCGGCCAGCCCGGGTCAGGCTCCCCGTGGGGTGGCCAGGCCGGGCCGGGGCAGCAGCCCGCGGAGGGGCCCGGCGGCGCGCAGGTCGAGCGGTCCTCCGTCTCGTTCGCGGACGTGGCCGGCATGGAGGCCGTCAAGGAGGCGCTGCGCGTCAAGCTGCTCCTCCCGATCCAGCAGCCCGAGCTGTTCAAGGCGTTCGGCAAGCGGGCCGGCGGCGGCGTGCTGCTGTACGGCCCGCCCGGCGCGGGCAAGACCCACCTGGCCCGGGCCGCGGCCGGTGAGCTCGGCGCCGCGTTCGTCAACGTGGGCCTGTCCGACATCCTCGACATGTACATCGGCTCCAGCGAGCGCAACCTGCGGGCCGTGTTCGACCTGGCCCGGCGCAACCGGCCCTGCGTGCTGTTCTTCGACGAGGTGGACGCCCTGGCGGCGCGCCGCTCCGACATGCGCCAGGCGCACACCCGCCAGCTCGTCAACCAGTTCCTGGCCGAGCTGGACGGGGTGGACCAGCACGCCAACGAGGGCGTCCTGGTGCTGGCCGCCACCAACGCCCCCTGGTACATCGACGTGGCCTTCCGCCGTCCCGGCCGGTTCGACCAGCTCGTGTTCGTGCCGCCGCCCGACCACGCGGCCCGCGCCGCGATCCTGCGCATCCTCTGCCGCGACAAGCCGCTCGCGGAGATGGACTTCGACGCGGTGGCCCGGGTCACGGAGCTGTTCGCCGGGGCCGACCTGAAGGGCGTGGTGGACCGGGCGGTCGAGGCCAAACTGCACCAGTCGATCAGCGCCGGGCGGCCCATCCCGCTGTCCACGCCCGACCTGCTGGCCGCCGCGCAGGCCGTCAAGCCGGCCGCCGTACGCGAGTGGCTGGGCACCGCCCGCAACTACGTGATGCACGCCAACGACTCGGGGGCCTGGGACGAGCTGATGCCCTGGATCAAGCAGGTGCGATGACGCTGCCGTCCCCGCCCGAGGCCGGCGCGATCCAGCGGGCCCGGACGCTGCTGGAGCTGCGCCGCCCCGCGGACGCCGAGCGGGAGCTGCGCGGCGTCCTGGCCGAGGCTCCGGAGCACGCGACCGCGCACGCCTACCTCGCGGTCGCCCTCGACGCCCAGCGCCGGCATGGCGAGGCGATCACCGAGGCGCGCGAGGCCGTGCGGCTGGCGCCGGAGAGCTGGTTCACGCACTACGTCGCCGCCCAGGTCCACAAGGGGGCGGGCCTCCTGGCGGAGGCGATCGCGGCCGCGCGGGCATCGCTGGCCCTGTCCCCGGAGGAGGCGCTGACCTGGGAGGTACTGGCGCGCACGCACCTCCAGGCGGGCCAGTGGCAGGAGACGGCCGAGGCGGCCCGGCGCGGGCTGGCCGTGAATCCGGAGGAGTCCGACCTGGCGAGCCTGCTGGCGCTGGCGCTCGCCCGCCTGGGCGACGGCGTCCAGGCGCGCGCCACCGCCTCGCGGGCCATCGCGCTGAGCCCCGAGAGCACGCTCGCCCACCTCGCGTACGGGCACGCGGCGCTGGCGGCCGGCGACCCCGTCGAGGCCGCCGCGGCGTTCCGCGAGGTGCTGATGCTGGACCCCGGCTTCGACACCGCCCGCGGGCTGCTGCTGGCCGCGCTCAAGCAGCGCAACCCGGTCTACCGGACGCTGACCCGGCTGCGGGAGAGGTTCTTCGGCCGGGGGTGGCTGGTGCTGCTGCTGCCGGCCATGCCGGCGCTCATCGTCGTGTTCGTCCTCATCGCGCTGCTGCACTGGGGGGCGTGGGTGGCCGAGGCGTTCAGCACGCTGCGCCTGGCGCGGGGCAAGGCGACGAGGCTGATGTTCGGGAGCGGCGACGCACGGGTGGCCGCGCTGTGCTGCGCCCTGCCGGTCGCCGGCGCGGCGGTGCTGGCGACCGGGGCGGCGATGGGCCTGGAGGCCCTGTCGACGGCGGGCGGCGCGCTGATGGCGATGGTCACGCCCGTCCAGGAGGCCGCGCACACCGGCTCGCGGCGCGCCCGCGAGGTCCTGTACGGCTGGTCGGCGCTGCTGGCCGTGGCCGCCGTCGCGGCGGTGGCGCTGTCGGCGGCCCCGATGGCGCTGCTGACCGCGTACGCGGCCCTGTCGACGATCTGGATCGCCGCCGGAGTGCGACGCTTTCTCGGCACCTGACGGGAAATTTCGTCCTTAGCCCTTTATTCCGTTTTCCGGCGGCTTTCTCCGCGAGGAATACCGGCAATGGCATGATGCGCCGCTCCTTGACGCTTTTTCACCCTTGCTTTCCCTGTACGGGGAATTCCCATTCGGCGTGGCGTCATGGGGTGGCTCGCGGCAACTGTAAGCATCTTTACCGTCACACTGTGCTCGCACAGAGTGACGACGGGGGCCTTTTCCGGCCAATGGATTGACCGCGGCCGTCTGCCGCGTTCCGAGAGGAACGGAACCTCATGTTCACCAGTTCCCGAACCAGTACCAAGACCGACAGCCGGCCGGTCAAGGCGCTGCTGACGCTCGCCACGGCCGGAACCCTGTCCGTGGTGCTCG
This sequence comes from Nonomuraea roseoviolacea subsp. carminata, assembly GCF_024172185.1. Classification (GTDB taxonomy): domain Bacteria; phylum Actinomycetota; class Actinomycetes; order Streptosporangiales; family Streptosporangiaceae; genus Nonomuraea; species Nonomuraea roseoviolacea. The sequence continues at coordinate 5,762,814 of NZ_JAMZEC010000001.1, read as the reverse complement.
CCGCAAGCGTGGCCGCTCCGGCGTTCGCGGCGGATCCCAAGCCGGACAAGAAGCTCAGGAAGGCGGTCAGGGACCACGTCGTCTCCCAGCTCCACGACCGCGACGCGGACTCCGACGACTCGGACGACGACGACGCCGACGACGACAACACGGCCACCATCACCACGGACCACCACAGGCACCACAGGCGCCACCTCCACCTCGCCGGCGCGGGCGACGACTGCAACCGGGGAACCTTCTTCAAGATCCACTCCCTGGAGCCGCGGCACTTCTACATCCCGCGCACCCACTTCGTCGACGGTCCCGGCGGCTCGGTGACGGCCAGCGTCCACCGCGAGCACGAGGTCCTCGCCTTCGTCGAGGCGGACTTCGAGAAGCTGCGCTCCATCAGCACGGACCTCACGCCGGACACGATCATCCGCACGCTCATCAGGACGTCCATCCCGCACCTCGAGAAGCGGCACATGATCTTCACCGGCCACGACTACACGCACGACATCACCAAGGGCAAGTACGGCAACCTGTGGTACCGCGCCTTCGGCTACCGCATCCGCTGGGCCGTCCGGGCCCGGCTCGACACCTGCAAGGTGGTCCGCACCGCCCACGGCATCGCCGACATCCCGTCCGCTGTGGAAGGCTGGCGTTACTGGGAGACCGACAAGCCGATGTTCCACGGCAAGGTGCTCTCCGAGAAGTAACCGGAAAGCCCGAGCTCAGAACGACGGAGCCGGCCGCACCCCTCGCCAGGGGGTGCGGCCGGCTCCGTGCTTCCGCATGGCCGGCGGGTCAGTGCTTCACGTCGCCGGTGATCGTCCGGTGCCGGAAGGTTTGCGCGCCGGCGCGGTGCACGGCCGCCTTGACCAGTCCGAAGATGGCCCCCTGAACCGCCGCGGCGACGAGGATCTCGGTCCAGGTCCGGCCCAGGTCGCCGGCGTCGGGTGCGTCGTCCTGGCCGGAGGCCAGCTTCCACACCCGCTTGAACAGCGCGGCCGCCAAGGCGCCGCTGAGCATGCCCATCCCCAGCGACGCGGCTTTCTCCACAGGTTGCATCTCAACTCCTCACGACGGTGTCTGCCTGTGCCCCGTGTCACGGCGCTAAACACGCCCGGCCCTGGTGCCGTTGGTTGATATGCAGAGAAAAGCACCGGTCCACCGCCACCGCGACAATAGTTAATCGCCTCCGATATCCGTCCGAATTAGGTTCCTGGAGCCCGCCGAGCGGCGACCTCGGCCGGACACGGGAACCACGAACTGGTCTGGACCAGACGAGGACGCAGCCGGGCACTGGTATTGACCAGTGCGGAGCTAAATGATCGAATATGGGCGATTCGACCCTTGCCCGCCGGGTTTCGGATCTTGACTCCGGTTCTGCCCAGGAGGACGCTTGCCCCCCATCCGCCTGTTGGCCGGCGCGATCGCCACGGCGCTCTCGCTTCCCCTCCTCACCCTGACCAGCCCATCCGCGCAGGCGGCCACCGCCCCCATCAGCCCGCCCGCCCAGCGGGTGCAGGCCCGCGACGACGGTTTCCCCTTGACCCCGGTGGTCGGACTGGTCCGTACCGGACAGAGCGACCCCTCGGCGGAGGCGGTGGTCCGCCGCACCCTGGCCAGAGCCGGCGTCAAACAAGTGCGCGCCACCGACGGGACCGACCCCCGCACGCCCGTCACCGTCTGGCTCGGCGACGCCGCCGCCACGCTCGGCCGCCTCGGCGTCGAGGACGCCACCGGGCTGCCCGCCGAAGGGTACGTGCTGGCGGCCGGCCGCGACGCGAGCGGCCGCAAGCACGTCGTGCTCGACGGCGTCGACGCCGACGGCACCTACTACGCGGCGCTGACCTTCCAGCAGCTCGTCCGCGAACACCCCGGCAACGACCGGGTGCCCGGCATCGAGGTGCGCGACTGGCCCGGCATGCGCTACCGGGGCTCCGTCGAAGGCTTCTACGGCACGCCGTGGACCCACGAGGAGCGCCTGGCGCATCTCGACTACCTGGCCGCGCACAAGATGAACACCTACGAGTACGCGCCCAAGGACGACCCCTACCACCGCGACCGGTGGCGCGAGCCGTACCCAGCGGACAAGCTGGCCCAGCTCGGCGAGCTCATCGGGCGCGCGCGGACGGGTCACGTCGACTTCACCTTCGCCGTCTCGCCGGGCCTGTCCGTCTGCTACAGCTCGCCGGGCGACGTGGCGGCGCTGCTGGCCAAGTTCGACGCGCTGTACGCGCTCGGCGGGCGGTCGTTCACCATCGCCCTGGACGACATCGACTCGGGCCGGTGGAACTGCGACGGCGACCGCTCGAAGTACGGCGCGCCGGGCGGCGCGGCGGCCGGCCGGGCGCAGAGCGAGCTGGTCAACGCCGCGCAGGCGTGGGCGGCGGGCAAGGGCGACGTCGCGCCCGTGCAGATGGTGCCGACGGAGTACTACAACGTCACCGAGACGGCCTACAAGAAGGCGCTGCGCGAGCTCATGGGCCAGGACGTCATCGTGCACTGGACCGGCACCGCCGTCGTGCCCGAGAAGATCACCAAGGCGCAGGCGGCCCAGGCGAGGAAGGTGTTCGGGCACCAGATCCTGGTCTGGGACAACTACCCGGTCAACGACTACGCCGGGGGGCGGCTGCCGCTGGCCCCCTACGACGGCCGGGAATCCGGTCTGTCGGAGCACCTGGCCGGCATCATCTCCAACCCGATGAACCAGCCCTCCGTCAGCCGCATCGCGCTGTACTCCTTCGCCGACTTCGGCTGGCACGACACCGCGTTCGACGCCGAGCAGTCGTGGCTGCGCGCGCTGACCGAGCTGGCCGGGGGCGACGAGGCCCTGATCCGGGCCCTGCGCGACTTCGCCGACCTGAACGTCTTCGACGGCCGCCTGCACCGCGCGCAGTCGCCCCGGCTGGCCGCCGAGGTCGCCGCGTTCTGGCCGGCGTGGCGCGAGGGACGGCCGACCACGCTGCGGGAGCGGACCGAGCGCCTGGGCGCCGCGGTCCGGCGGATCGACGAGAGACTGCCCGACCGGGCGTTCGTCGCCGAGGCCGGGGCCTGGCTGCGGGCGGCCGAGCTGTGGTCGAAGGCCATGGTGAAGGCTCTCGACGTCCTGCGAGCGGTGCGGGACGACGACGGCGGGAGCGCCGTACGGGCCGCCGACCAGGCGCGCGAGCTGGTCGCCGCCGCGAACGCCGTCCGCGACACCCGCGTTCCCCACGACGCCCAGGCCCCGCGCGTCGGCGACGGCGTGCTGGACAGGTTCGTCACCGACGCGCTCGCCGAGCTGGACCGCTGGATCGGCGTCACGGCCACCAGGCCGCGCGCCACCACCAGCCTCGGCACCTACCAGGTCAACACCCCCGACCGGATGGTCGACGGCGACCCGGCCACGTTCTACTGGAGCAACAGCTCGCCGGGCTCCGGCGACCACGTCACCGTCGACCTCGGCGCCTCCCGCGCGATCGGGGAGGTCACGCTGCTCATGGGCAAGCCGGGGAGTCCGAACGACTACATCCACGCGGGAGCGCTGGAGGTCTCCCGCGACGGCGTCACCTGGACGCGGCTGGCCGCGGGCACGACCGCCGAGGTCAAGGTGACGGCGCCCGCCGGGACCGTGGCCCGCTACGTGCGCTACCGCGCCACCGCCGCCAACAGCACCTGGCTCGTGGTCAGGGAGTTCACGGTCCAGGTGAGCGACGACTCGGTCACCGGGATCACGGTCAGCGGCACCCCGGCCGGCACCGATCCGGGCCTGGCGGCCGACGGAGACCTGGGCACCGCGTACACGGCGGGCACGGCGCCGGCCCGGGGCGACGCGCTGCTCGCCACCCTGTCCCGGCCGCGGCTGGTCGATCGGGTCGTGGTCGTCGGCACCGGCTCGGCCGAGGTGCAGGTGCGCGCCGACGGCCAGTGGCGGCCGATCGGGCGGCTCTCCGGGCCGTACACGGATCTCGATCCGCAGGACGTGCGGGCCGACGCCGTCCGGCTCGCCTGGGCGAGCGGCGGGCAGCCGCCGCGGATCGCCGAGATCGTCCCCGTCTACGGCGACGGCCCCGCCGCCGCCCTGATCGCGGATCCCGCGGCCATGGACGCCACCAAGGGCGCCGAGGCGACGGTCGGCGTCACGTTGGTCTCCGAGCGCGCCGCCGACGTCACCGGAACGCTCGGCGTGACCGGGCCGGAGGGCTGGCGGGTGCCCGGGGACCGGCAGGTCACCGTGCCCCGGGGAGCAGGACTGACGCTGCCGGTCGCGTTCACGCCGGCCGGGTCGGGCACCCTGCGGATCACGTTCACCCCCAGCCGCGCGGAGCCGGTCGAGGCGCAGGTGACGGTCACCGCGCACCGTCCGGCCGGCGACGCCGACGTCGCCCTGAAACGGCCGGTGACCGCGTCCTCGGTCGAGGGCGGCACCTCCTTCGCCGCCGCCAACGCGGTGGACGGCGACCCCGCCACCCGCTGGTCCTCCGGGCGCGCCGACGGCGAGTGGCTGGCCGTGGAACTGGCCCAGCCGGTCGACGTGGCCAGGGTGACGCTGCGCTGGGAGGCCGCGTACGGCTCGGCGTACCGGATCGAGGGCTCCGCGGACGGCGCCACGTGGCAGCCGCTGGCCACGGTCTCGGGCGGGGACGGCGGCATCGACACGCTCTGGCTCGACGAGCCGAACCAGACCCGCTTCCTGCGGATGCAGGGCGTCAAGCGCGCCACGAGCTACGGCTACTCGCTGTGGGAGCTGGAGGCGTACCCCGCGTCCTGACCGCGTCGCGGCCTCGACGTCCGCGGTCGTGCCGGACACCCGATTCGTGATCTTCCGCCCCGATACTGGTGCCGCTCGTGAGCCGCGGACAACCAGGGAGGAACCAGGTGGACGCCAAGGGGCGTACGGCCGAGATCATGGTCGCGGAGGCACGCAAGGCGTTCTGGGTGATGGTCGCGTTCCTGGCCGTCATCTGGGTCGTGCAGATCGTCAACTGGACGTCGGGGTACGCCCTGAGCCGGGACTACGGCGTGCAGGCATGGCATCCCGTGACCCTGCCGAACACGCTCTCGGCCCCGTTCCTGCACTGGAGCTGGGAGCACATCGAGGCCAACTCCGGCCCGCTGTTCATCTTCGGATTCCTGTCGGCCTACCGGGGCGTGGTCAGGTTCCTCAGCGTGACGGGGCTCATCGTCCTGGTCAGCGGGCTCGGCGCCTGGTTCACCTCCGACCCGGACGGGATCGGGGTGGGCGCGAGCGGCGTCGTCTTCGGCTACTTCGGCTACGTGCTGGTGCGCGGGGCGTTCGACCGGCATCTGATCGACATCGTGGTGGGCGTGGTCATGGCCCTGTGCTTCGCCTACCAGTTCACCGGGCTGCTCCCCCAGGAGGGCGTCGGCTGGCAGGCTCACCTGTTCGGCTTCCTCGCCGGTGTGGTGGGCGGCTGGGTGTTCCGCGACCGCGGCGGCCGTTCCCGGCCGGCCGCGGCCTCCCCGCAGCAGAGCCCCAGGTCGGCGCTGCTGAAGGAACTGGACGACCTGGGGCTCTGACGAGGGCCGTCAGCGTCTCCAGAACAGCAGGTGGGTGACCCCGCTCGGGCTCGGTACCGTCTCCAGGTGGAAGCGGTCGAGCAGCTCGGCGGGGCTGTCCCACAGCCGTTCGCCGCGGCCGAGGTCCACGGGAGCGACGGCGACGTGCATCGTGTCGACCAGGTCGGCCTCGAGGAACTCGCGGATCGTGGCGACCCCGCCGCCGAGGCGCACGTCCCGGCCGTCGGCGGCCCGCCTGGCGCGGGCCAGCGCCTCCTCCGGCGTCGCGTCGAGGAAGTGGAAGGTGGTGTCGGCCAGGGTGAAGGACGGGCGTTCGTGGTGGGTCAGCACGAACACCGGCGTGCGGAACGGCGGCGTGTCCCCCCACCATCCCCGCCACTCGTGGTCCTTCCAGGGACCGCGCTGCGGGCCGAACTTGTTGCGCCCCATGATCTCCGCCCCGATGTTGCGGGTGTGCTCGCGGGTCATGTAGTCGTCCAGGCCGCGGGTGCCGCCGGGTTCCGTACGGTTGACCCAGCTCGCGGTGGCGCCCGCCCACGACCAGAGCGGGACGGGGTCCGCGTGCCCGAAGGGCCGCTCCAGGCTCTGCCCCTCGCCGGCGCCGAACCCGTCCCGCGATACGGTGAAACAGGTCACTCTCAACAGCTGCGACATGCGTCCTCCCCTACCGGTGGAACGCCCATGCGGGGCGTCCCGTCGGGGATGGTCGGAGCAGCGGGAGGATTTCTTGCGGTCCGGACCGCAAGAATGCGGCATCGGCGTCGACTCCATGGTGAACGGCGCCTCAAAGGCGCCGCACCGGCTGTCGAAGGAGACGACGTGAAGTTCTTGTTGATCATGCATGGCAATCCGCTGGTCTGGGACGCGCTGACCGCGGAGGAGCGCGACGAGGTGATGAGCGGCCACGGCGCGTTCATGGAGACCGTCAAGAAGTCCGGGGAGATGATCGGCACCGTCGCGCTGGCCGACCCGGCGCAGAGCTCCGTGGTCAGGGTCCGGAGCGGCGTCGCGGCCGTGACGGACGGTCCCTACCTCGAGGCCAAGGAGTACCTCGGCGGCTACTACCTGGTGGAGTGCGACAGCAGGGAGCGCGCGCTGGAGCTGGCCGCGCTCATCCCGGACGCCGGCGTCGAGGGCCTCGGCGTCGAGGTCCGGCCGGTGGTCTACGCGGGCACGGCGGACGACTGAGCACGCGGTGAAGTTCCTGCTGAACCTCTACCTGGACGCGGCGGACCCGCCCGGGGAGCGCTTCGACGAGGACTTCCTCGCCGCGGCCTGGCAGGCGGGGGAGCTCGTCAGCGCTCACGCGTTCGCCGATCCGTCCATCGGCGTTGTCGTACGGGTCCGGGAGGGCGTGGTGAGCGTGACCGAGGGCCCGTACCCGGGGACCTCGGATCATGTCGTGGGCCAGTACGTGCTCGACTGCGAGAGCCGGGACCGCGCGGTGGAGCTGGCCGCCCTGATGGCGGGCGCCCGGCCCGGCGCGCGCCACCTGGCCGGCGGCGTGGAGGTGCGCCCGCTGATGGACGCGGCCGGGATGGAGATGTGAGGCCGATGGGCTCGCCCGGGACGCGGACGTGAACGCGTCCGAACGCGTCGAGGACCTGCTGCGCGAGCTGGCGCCGCAGGTCCTCGGCGTGCTCCTGCGCCGTCACGGCGGGTTCGAGGAGTGCGAGGACGCGACCCAGGAGGCGTTGCTCGCCGCGGCCACGCAGTGGCCCGGCGGCGGCGTCCCGGAGAACCCGCGGTCCTGGCTGGTCACCGTCGCCTCGCGCCGCCTGGTGGACCAGGTGCGCAGCGAGCAGGCCCGCCGCCGCCGCGAGGTCACCGCGGCGGTGCGGGAGACGCCCGGCGCCGGCCTCGCCCCGGCCCCCGGCGAGGAGCGCCCGGGGGGCCACGACGACACCCTCACGCTGCTGTTCCTGTGCTGCCATCCGGCGCTGACGCCCGCCTCCCAGGTGGCGCTCACGCTGCGCGCCGTCGGCGGGCTCACCACCGCCGAGGTGGCCCGGGCGTTCCTGCTGCCCGAGGCCACGATGGCCCCGCGCATCAGCCGCGCCAAGCAGCGGATCAGGGCCGCCGGCGCGTCGTTCGAGCTCCCGGCCGTCCACGAGCGCGCCGCGCGCCTGGACGCCGTCCTGCACGTGCTCTACCTGATCTTCAACGAGGGCTACACCGCCGGGTCGGGCCCCGACCTGCACCGCGGCGAGCTCACCGAGGAGGCGATCCGGCTCACCCGGATGGTGCACCGCTCCCTGCCGGACGACGGTGAGGTCGCCGGGCTGCTCGCGCTGATGCTGCTGACCGACGCCCGCCGCGCGGCCCGCACCGGCCCGGACGGCGGCCTCGTGCCGCTGGCCGAGCAGGACCGCGGCCGATGGGACACCGCCATGATCGAGGAGGGTGCCGCGCTGGTCACCGGCGCGATGTCCGCCTCGCCGCTGGGCCCGTACCAGCTCCAGGCGGCGATCGCGGCGCTGCACGTCCAGGCGCCGCGGGCCGAGGACACCGACTGGGAACAGATCCGGATTTTGTACGGAATCCTCACCCGCATCGCGCCGAACCCGATGGTCACCCTCAACCACGCCGTCGCGGTCGCGATGACCCGCGGCCCCCTGGCCGGGCTCGCACTCCTGGAACCCCTGGACGGCGATCCCCGGATCGCCCGCCACCACCGCCTGTCCGCCGTCCGCGCCCACCTGCAGGAGCTGGCCGGCGAGCACACGGCCGCGCGGGAGAACTACCTGCTGGCGGCCCGGCGCACCACGAGCCTGCCCGAACAGCGCTACCTGCGCGACAGGGCGGCCAGGCTGGACCGGTAGGAGGCCGCGCTCACCGGCGGGCGTAGCGGGCGATGATCACCCCCATGGTCGTCGTGACGCTCCCGGTGAGGTCCGCCTGCGCGGACCTCGGATCCCGGTTCCCGCGGGTCACCGTGGAGCCCGACGCCATCTTCGTCCGCGACGGGCCGGTCGTGACCTCGGCGGGCGTGACCGCCGGCATCGACCTGGCGCTGGCCCTCGTCGAGGAGGACCACGGACCGGACCTCGCGCGGGCGGTGGCCAAACACATGGTCGTGTTCCTGCAACGGCCGGGCGGTCAGTCCCAGTTCAGCGTGCGCGCGGCCGTTCCCACGACCCGTCACCCGGCGCTGCGCCGCCTCCTGGACGCGATCGCCGCCGAGCCGGCGGCGGAGCACACCCTGGCCTCGATGGCGGCGCAGGTCACGGTCAGCGAGCGTCATCTGACCCGGTTGTTCCGCCGTGAGATCGGGCTGGCCCCCGGCCGGTACGTCGAGCGGATCCGGGTGGAGGCCGCCCAGGTCCTCCTGGAGAGCACGGCCGACGGCGTGGCCGCGATCGCCCGCAGGTGCGGTCTGGGCTCCGACGAGACGATGCGCAGGACGTTCCTGAAGGTCCTGGGCACCACGCCGACCGCCTACCGGCAGCGCTTCCGCACCTCCCCTTCACCCACGACCCCCGAGGAGACCTCATGAGCTCGTCCCCGAACCGCCGCACGGTGCTGGGAGCCGGCCTGGCCGGCGCGGCGGCCCTGGCCGTCGGCGCGCCGGCCGCCGGGGCCGCCGCCGAGAGCAGGCCCGACGACCTGTCCTTTCCCGCCACGCGCCTCGCCAGGGCGGCCCGGCGGCTGGTGACCGAGGCCCAGCAGCCGTTCCTGCGCAACCACAGCCTGCGCGGCTTCCTGTTCGCCCGGGCGGTCGCCGAGAAGGCCGGACGCCGGCCGGGCCGCGACTACGACGCCGAGGTCATGTTCCTCATCTGCGTGCTGCACGACATGGGGCTGACCGAACGCGCCGACACCGGCCAGCGCTTCGAGGTGGACGGCGCCGACTTCGCCGCCCGCTTCCTGGAGAGGCACGGCATTACCGACGCCCGCGTCGACACCGTCTGGGACGGCATCGCCCTGCACACCTCCTACGGCATCAACGCCTCGCCGGTGTTCCTCCGCCGCCGCCCACCGGAGATCGCGATCGCCCACACCGGCATCGGCATCGACCTGACCGGCGGCCCGAGCGACCTGCCCAAGGGATATGCCGAACGGGTGAACGCCGCCTACCCCCGTCATGGCGGCGCGCGCGCCCTGACCGACGCGATGGTCGCGCAGTGCCTCGCCGACCCGCGCAAGGCGCCGCCCATGACCCTGCCGGGCGAAGTCCTGCACCAGTTGCGTCCCGAGGCTCCCTACACGACCTGGCAGGACTTCCAGGACGCCAGCGGCTGGCACGACTGACCAGGCAGTGTGATCACTGTTACACCTTCTGGCGTGACGCCATGAGTCGGCCCATACTCCTGTTTCATGCCAAATAACATGATCAACCGTCGGGTCCTGCTGCGCGCCGGCATCGTGGCCGGCGGCCTCCTGGCCGGTGCGACCACCGCGGGTTCCGCCGCCTCCGCGCGCACCGCGGACCAGCGGCCGTCCACTCCGGACGAGGCGTGGGCGGCCCTGCGCGAGGGCAATCGTCGCTGGGTGGACGGCACCACGACCCACCCGCACCAGGACGCCGCCCGGCGCAGGGAGGTGGCGCAGAAGCAGGACCCGTACGCGGTCGTGTTCTCCTGCATCGACTCGCGGGTCGCTCCCGAGCTGGTCTTCGACACCGGACTGGGCGACCTGTTCGTGGTGCGGACGGCCGGGCAGACCATCGACCCGCTGGTGACGGGCGCCGCCGAGTACGGGCCGGCGGAGCTCGGCACCCCGCTCGTCGTCGTGCTCGGCCACCAGCGCTGCGGAGCCGTCACGGCCGCCGCGGAATCCCTGCGCAAGCACAAGAAGCTGCCCGGCGAGCTGAGCACGATCGCCTCCTCGCTGCGGTCGGCGTACACGCGCTCGGGCGGCGACGTCGACAAGATGATCCGCGTCAACACCGTCGACGTCGTGAGCCGGCTCAAGAAGGACAAGCTCTTCGCCCCCCGCATCGCCCAGGGCAAGCTCAAGGTCATCGGCGCGTACTACTCGATCGACACCGGCGAGGTCACCCGCCTCGTCTGACCCGCGCCTCCGGCGACCGGGCGCTGTCGCCGCGTCAGACCGTGACAGGCGATCGCGGCGGCAGCCACCACGTCGAGCGAGCGGGAACCGTTGTCCACGACGCGCGGCGAGATCAGCCGGTTTCGTGTGTCCAGCGTTCGGTGAAGAGCCGGTCAGTGGGCGGGCCGCCGGGCAGCGGACGCGGGTGGCAGGCGCGCAGGCCGTCCACGGCGATGGCGAGCACGCGCCGGTGAGCGTCGGCGGCGGCTTCGAGGAGGTCCTCGCGGCCCTGCTTGCGTAGCTGGTCCAGGGCGGGCGATCTGCCGAACTGCTCGATCAGCAGCGAGATGTCGACGACGGTGACGTCCGGCCTGAGCACGCGGGCCTCGTGGGCGCGCGCGACGAGCGCGGCGAGCAGTTCGTCCGAGTGGTCGGATTTGGCCTGCATCTCCTTGGTGACCTTGATGGTGCCGGCGATCGGGGCGAGCGAACCTTGGCCGAACTCGACGCAGGCGACGATGAAGGAGGCCAGCCCTTCCCATGGATCGTCCTCGGCGAGACCGCGTTCGGCGGCTTGGTTCCAGCTGTCCAGGGACAGCTCGGCCAGCCGCTGGAACAGCTCCTCCTTCGTGCGGTAGCGGCGATAGAGGCTGCCGATGCCGACCCCGGCGGCCGCCGCGATGGCCGCGACCGTGGCGTGCGCCCCGTCGTCCGCCAGGACCTGGCGTGCGGCCCGCAGGAGGGCCCGATCGTTGCGCTCGGCCTCCGCCTGCCGAGGGCCGCGGCGCTTGGGTTCGGTCATGTCGGCAGCATACCGAACTTGCGGAGCGAATTACTCCGGTTGTATGGTCCGCTTCAAGCGGAGCGTTTTGCTCCTATTGAGGAGGAAGTCATGCGTGCTGTGGTCATGGATCGCTTCGGCGGGCCGGAGGTGCTGCGCCTCCAGGAGGTCGAGGACCCGGTGCCGGGGCCGGGGCAGGTGCTCGTGACGGTGGACTACGCCGGGATCACGTACGTCGAGACACAGGTGCGGGCCGGCCGCGGTCCCGCGGCCCACCAGCGGCCACCCCTTCCGCGCGTCCCCGGCAACGCGGTCGGCGGGCGCGTCTCGGCCGTCGGGCCGGGGACCGACGCCGCGCTGGTCGGACAGGCCGTGGTGACCACGACCGGCGGCACCGGCGGCTACGCGGAGCTGGCCGTGGCCCCGGCGGAGAACCTCGTCCCCGTCCCCGCGGGGGTGACGCTGCGCGACGCGGTGGCGCTGCTGTCCGACGGGCGGACCGCCGTGCTCCTGCACCGGCAGGCCGAGGTGCGTCCGGGCGAGTGGGTGCTGGTGGAGGCGGCCGCCGGCGGCGTCGGCAGCCTGCTGGTCCAGCTCGCCGCCGCGTCGGGGGCGAAGGTCGTCGGCGCCGCCCGCGGTCCGGGCAAGGAGGCGTTGGTCACCTCGCTCGGCGCTCTGGCTTACGTCGACTACTCGAAACCGGGCTGGGAACGCGAGGTCGCCCAGATGAGCGGAGGCGTCGACCTCGTCTTCGACGGGGTCGGCGGCGTCGTTGGCGCGCAGGGCATGCGCGCCGTGCGGCCCGGCGGCCGGGCCAGTGTGTACGGCATGGCCTCCGGCTCCTGGACCGAGCCGGCCCCGCATGTGACGGTCGTCCCCGGCGGGGGCGCACCCACCCCGGCGGAGACCCGGGCGCTGGCGGCGGAGGCGCTCGCGCACGCCGCGGCCGGTCGGCTGCGCCCGGTCATCGGCCAGACCTACCCCCTGGCCGAGGCCGCCGAGGCGCACCGGGCGATCGAGGCCCGCGCCACGGTCGGCAAGACTCTGCTGATCCCGTGAGCACGCCGGACACGAGCCCGGCGCCCGCCGCCACGACCGACCGCGCCCTCCTGCCGCTGACGGCGACGGTCCTGGTGGGCGCGATGGCGGCGCTGCTGGACACCACCATCGTCGCGGTGGCGCTGGACGAGCTGGCCAGGGACCTGTCCGCGACGGTGACGGCGATCCAGTGGGTCACCACCTCGTACGTGCTGGCGATGACCGCCGTCATTCCGCTGGTGGGCTGGTCGGTCGGCCGCTTCGGCGCCCGCGCCGTGTGGCTGACGGCCCTGGGGCTGTTCCTGGCCGGGTCGATCCTGTGCGGCGCCGCGTGGTCGGCGAGCTCGCTCATCGCCTTCCGGACGCTGCAAGGGCTGGGCGGCGGCATGATCCTGCCGATGACGCAGCTCGTCCTGGCCCGGGCCGCGGGACCCGAGCGGCTGGGCCGGGTGATGGGCAGGGTCGGCTTCGTCGGGCAGATCGCGCCGATCTCCGGGCCCGTGCTCGGCGGCGTGCTGATCGACGGCTGGGGCTGGCGCTGGGTCTTCTTCGTCAACGCGCCGCTGATCCTGCTCTCGCTGGCCATGACGTGGCGGTGGTTCCCCCGGGACGAGGCACGCGACGAGCGTCGTCTCGACCTCGTCGGGCTGCTCCTGCTGCCGGCCGGGGTGGTCCTCCTGCTGCACGCGCTGACCGGCCTGGAGGCGCGGGCCGGGATCGGGACCGCGACGCTGACGGCGGCGGCGGGGGCCGCTCTCCTGGCCGCGTTCGTCGCGCGCTCGCTGCGCCGGGCCGAGGCGAGCCTGCTCGACCTGCGGCTCTTCACCGACCGCTCCTTCCGGTCGGCGACGGTCATGATGTTCGTCCTCGGCGTCACGAGCTGGGGGCCGATGTTCCTGCTGCCGCTGTACTACCAGCGGCTGCACGACCTGTCCGCGCTCGACGCCGGGCTCGCGCTAGCTCCCCAGACCCTCGGCGTCGCGCTGGCGTCCCTGCTGGCCGGACGGTACGCCGACCGGCTGCCGCCGCGTCCGCCGGCCCTGGCGGGGATGGCCGCGGCCACCGCGGGCACCCTTCCGTTCGTCTTCGCCACCCCCGGCACCGACACCCTCCTGCTGAGCGCGGCCCTGCTCCTGCGCGGAGCGGGATTCGGCGTGGCCGCCCTGCCCGTCAGCGTCGCCGTCTACCGCACGCTGCGCCCGGCCGCCATCCCGCACGCCACCAGCGCCGGCACCGTCGTGCAACGGATCGGCGCCGCCACCGGCACCGCGCTGATGGCCGTCATCCTCCAGGCGGGCGGCTTCGCCGCGGCCCTCACCTGGATGTTCATCCTCACCGCGACCGGCCTGGTCATGGCCGCGAGCCTGCCCGGCCGCGAATCACCAAGGACGTCCCCATGATCAAAGTAGGCATCATCATCGGCAGCACCCGCCCGGGACGCAACGGCGAGGCCGTGGCCCGCTGGATCCACGAGCTGGCGACCGAACGGGACGACGCCTCGTACGAGATCGTCGACCTCAAGGACTTCCGGCTACCGCACCTGGACGAGGCGCTGCCACCGGCGATGGGCCGCTACGCCAACGCGCACACGAGGGCCTGGGCCGCCACGATCGACTCCTTCGACGCGTACGTGTTCGTCACCCCCGAGTACAACCACTCGACGTCAGGCGTGCTCAAGAACGCCATCGACTTCCTGTACGCCGAATGGCACAACAAGGCCGCCGCCTTCGTCAGCTACGGCAGCGCGGGAGGCGTCCGAGCCGTGGAACACCTACGCCTGATCATGGGAGAGCTGCATGTCGCCGACGTACGCACCCAGGTCGCGCTGTCCCTGGCCACGGACTTCGAGAACTTCCAGGTCCTCACCCCGGCCGCCCACCACGCCGGCGCGGTCACCGCCATGCTGGACGAGCTCCTCGCCTGGGGCGGCGCCTTGAGGACACTGCGCCACACGCGGCAGGCGAGACGCACGTCGGGGGCCGCGGCACCGGCGCGGTGTGGATGAACTGGCCGGAGTCGGGCTCGTGGTGCTCTCGGCCGCGCTCCACCGGGAACGCCCGGCCTCCTCCACCCACGATCGGATCGGGAGATGATCCCACTCTGCCGGGACCAAGGGGTGCGCGTCATCCCGTGGAGCCCGCTGGCACGCGGCCCGCGTCCCGACGAAGCGCGAACAGGACGGCCCCGCAGGGCGGGTTTCCCAGTTCTCACGCCGAGCTCCACTGTTGCTGAGCACCGCCATGGCAGGTGAACTGCAGGATCCCGGCGCCGTTCCCCATGCCGGAAGTCCCGTCCGCCTGGTTGACCTCCATGCACAGATCGCTGCGCCTGTTCCTGAACTGGAAGTGGCCGCCGCCCAGGTAGATCTGCCGCCAGTGTTGCTGGAGGCCGTGGTGGCAGGTGAACTGGACGATCCCGGTGCCGTTCCCCATGCCGGAGGCCCCATCCGCCTGATTCGGTTCCAGGCATTTCCCGCTGCGGGCGTTGATGAATGAGACGTACCGGATATTGCCGGCCCCGTCCAACTCTTCGGCGAACAGACTCCACTGTTGCTGAGCGCCGGTGTGGCAGGTGAACTGCAGGATCCCGGTGCCGTTCCCCATGCCGGAAGTCCCGTCCGCCTGGTTGACCTCCATGCACAATTGGCTGCGCTCGTTCTTGATCCTGATGGGTGAGGCCGCCGCATGGAGTGCCGCCGACCGGGCGATGCCGACGGACGTGTCGGTGGCGGCGTTCGCGGCCGTCGCCCCACTTCCGAGCAGGATCGGCGCCACCGCCAGAACACCCGCGAGGCAGCTTCTTGTGATCGGCTTCATCGGCTCCCCTTCTGATCACCGGCCGGTTGACGACCCGCTACTCAGAGTAAGCGCACCGATTCGCAGGGCACATGAGCAACCCTCTACTCAACTCACCGCGGTCATCGCAGCCGGCCGCTAGCTGTATTGACCCGCAGCGTTGTTGACGCGAGTGATCGGGGGTCGGCCTCCGAGTGCGGTGTGGCATCGGTGGTGGTTGTAGGTGTGCAGGAAGTCTTGCAGAGCTGCGGTGCGTTCGTCGTTGCTGGCGTAGGGGCGGATGTAGGCCCATTCCTCCAGCAGGGTGCGGTTGAAGCGTTCGACCTTGCCGTTGGTCTGGGGCCGGTAGGCGCGGGTGCGTTTGCCGGTCGCTCCGATGTCGGCCAGGGCTTGGCGCCAGGTGGTGCTGCGGCGGTAGGCCAGGGCGTTGTCGGTCAGCACGCGTTCGATCGTGGGGATGCCCAGGCCGGCGAAGTAGGTGGTGGCGCGGCGTAGGAAGGCGGCGCAGGTGCCGGCTTTCTCGTCAGGGTGGATCTCGCTGTAGGCGATGCGGGTGTGGTCGTCGACGGCCGAGTGGATGTAGTCGTAGCCGACGGTGCGGCTGGGGTGGTGGCTGCGTTGGTCGCGGCCGTGGATGCGCCAGCCGCCGCCGTCGGGGATGCGGCCGATCTTCTTGACGTCCACGTGCACGAGCTCGCCGGGGCGATCGCGTTCGTAGCGGCGGATCAGCTGGCCGGTGGGCCGGTCCAGCCATGCCAGCCGGTGCAGGCGATGTCTGGTGAGGATCCGATGCACGGTGGAGGTCGCCAGCCCGAGGATGGGCCCGATACGGGCCGGACCGAGCTTACGGCTGGTACGCAGCCGGCATACCTGACGCTCCATGTGGGCGGGGGTGCGGTGCGGCGTGGTGTGGGGCCGGCTGGGACGGTCGTGCAGGCCCGCCTCGCCCTGTTCGCGCCATCGACGTATCCATTTGTGGGCGGTGGGCCGGGAGATGCCCATTTCAGCGGCCACATGCGCGACCGGCCTGCCGGACAGGACGCGTTCAACGAGCAGACGCCGGCCATGAATGGTCAGCCGGGCGTTACGGTGGGACACGAGGCCTCCGCGCGGTGAAGATTCGACACCTACACCACACCGGAGGCCTCTCCTTTGATCAAGACCCCACTGTTAACAACGCTCGTGGTCAATACAGCTAGCCGCGCATCAGGCCGTGGCAGGCAATGGCGGCGGCGGCCACCACATTGAGCGAGTCCACACCGGCCTCCATCGCACGGGAGCTCATCGGGATGCAGACCGCCTCGTCGGCCTCCTCCAGCCACCGCGACGACAACCCGTCACCCTCCGACCCCAGCAGCAACGCCACCCGGTCCGTCATCTTCACCTCGTCGAGCGAGGTGACCGACTGGTCAGGCGTCAGGGCCAGCGTCTGGAAACCGGCCGCACGAATCTGATCCAGCCCGGTGAACCAGTCGTCCATCCGCGCGTACGGGATCGAGAACACCGCGCCCATCGACACCTTCACCGCCCGCCGGTACAACGGGTCAGCACATCGGGGCGACAAGATGATCCCGTCCACCCCCAGCGCGGCGGCACACCTGAAGATCGCGCCGACGTTCGAGTGGTCGACGAGATCCTCCAGCACCAGCACGCGCCCGGACGCGCCCCCCGCCAGGACGCTCTCCATCGGCGGCAGCGGCAGCCGGGCCATCGAGGCCAGGGCGCCGCGGTGGACCTGGAAGCCGGCGATCCCCGACATGATCTCGTCGCTGACCACGTACACGAGCGCGTCGCCGAGCACGTCCGCCAGCGACTCCAGCCAGCGGGTCGTGGTCAGGACGGAGCGGATCGGGTAGCCGGCGCCGATCGCGCGCCGGATGACCTTCTCCCCCTCGGCCAGGAACAGCCCGCGCGCGGCTTCGAGGCTCTTGCGCAGCTCCACGTCGCGCAGCCGGGTGTAGTCGGCCAGGCGCGGGTCCGCCGCGTCGGTCACGTACTCAAGCACCTTCTGATACTGCCATGCGCCTGGTGACCTGCCAGACCACCGCGTAACACAGGAGCACCAGGCCGAGGCCGACCAGGGTGCCGGCGCCGACCTTGGTGATGACGCTGGGCAGGCCGAGCTGGGGCGACGGCGGATCGACGACCGGCCACAGCAGCGCCCCGGCGATCGTGCCGACCGAGGCCGCGCCGAGGACGTAGAAGCGCACCCCGGACGGGATGACCAGCCGCTCGGGCGGGGCGACGGCGGCGATCCGCGACAGGCGGCGCCACGCCCACCACACGACCACGGCCAGCCCGACGGCCGACGAGCCGTACTGGAGCAGCCGGAAGAGCCTGATCACGCCGAAGACCGACACCTCCAGCCAGGGGCCCCAGCGTGCCGGGCCGCGGGCGTGGGTGAAGGAGTCCCACAGGACGTGGCTGGCCGCGCCGGTCATCGCCCCGAGGACGACGGGCAGCAGCCGGAAGCCGCGCCACGACGGCAGGAGGGTGGCGGCGCGGCCGGCGAGCGCCGGCGGCAGCAGGGCGATCAGCGGGTCCCGCAGCACCACGTGGAACAGGACGAGCAGCACGAGCACGGCCACGGTGTCGATGGTGAGCACGCCGCGCAACGAGTGCCAGTCGGTGTAGTCGGGCAGGAACGGCAGGAAGATCGGCAGGTCGGGCACCATGGCGCCGATGGCCAGTGCCCAGGGGTCGAGCACCTTGCGGACGCGCGACGACGACGCCAGTGGAAGCACCGCCGCGATGTGGCTCGGTGTGAACGGCACGGCCTGTCGAACCTCCCGTGAGTCCCCGCGGGTCACGTGGCCCCGATCTCTCCGGCGCGGGGAAGCGGCGACCCGGCGACCCGTGGAGTGATCCCCGGAATCGCCCTCCTGTAAGCGATCATTGAAGATTACCCGGCCGACCTTTGCCCCGCGCCATCGTGATCACGGAGGGTGACAGGTAGGGTACATACCGCTGCCGGCGGCCGGACGACGTCGGGGATTCGGGAGGTCAAGGTGCCTGACCAGCGGGTTCACGCGCATCCGGCCGCGTCGGCAGAGTGGCTGCGCGCGGCGCGGTCGGCGCGGGCGCTGTCGGTGGCGACGCTGGCCTGGCTCGGCCTGGAGAGCTCGCTCGGCCTGTGGGCCGGGTTCGGGGCGCACTCGGTGGCGCTGATCGGCTGGGGGTTCTCGGCGCTGGTGGAGGCAGCGGCGAGCCTCATCGTGGTGTGGCGCTTCACCGGCTCGCGGACCCTGTCGCCGGGCGCGGAGAGCCGGGCACGGCGCGCGGTGGCGATGAGCTTCTGGGTGCTGGCGCCCTATCTCGTGGTCCATGTCGCCTACGACCTGGATGCGGGTCACCGCGCGGTGCCGACGTCGCTGGGGATCGCGGTCACGGCGGTGAGCCTGGTGAGCATGCCCGCACTGGGACTGGCCAAGCGCCGGCTGGGCCGGCGGCTGGCGTCCCCGGCGACCGCCGGGGAGGGCACGCAGAACCTCATCTGCGCGGCGATGGCGGGCGGCGTGCTGGCCGGGCTGTGGCTGAACGCGGCCGGCTGGTGGTGGGCGGACCCGGTCATGGCGGTGGCGCTGGCGCTCGTCGCGGTACGCGAGGGCCGCCGGGCGTGGCATGGTGACGGATGTTGCCACTGAGCTTCACTCTCCGTCATACCCGCACCAAAAGGGCTGTTTTGCCGCACTAAGCGCACCGAGTATCGTTCCGGAGGTATTGCGGAGCATCTCCGGTCAGGGTCTCCGGAAGGTCTCAACACACCAAAGAGGACATCGTGGGGCGACACCGCACAGACGAGTTCGATGGCGGCTACCGAGCCCAGGAACCCGCTCCCCGTCGGCGCGCCGCCCGGGGCCGGGGCAGGGTGCTCGTCCCCCTCGCCGGGGCCGTCGCGCTGGCCGTGCTGCTGGGCGTCGCCGCGTTCGTCATCTTCAACCGCGACCACGACTGCTCGGCGGGCAAGCTGGCGCTGCGCGTGGTGGCGACCCCCGACATCCAGCCGGCCCTCAACAAGATCGCCGGCACCTACAACAAGGCCCTGCACTCCATCGACAGCCGCTGCGTCGAGGTGACGGTCACCAAGGAGGGGGCGGCCCGCACGGCCGGCGCGCTGGCCGCCGGCAAGGCGGCGGCCGACCTGTGGGTGGCCGACTCCAGCCTGGTCGTCGGCAGGCTGCGCAGCGATCCGGCGGGCGCCGCGCTGCCCGAGCCCTCCGGCTCGGCCGCCCTGTCGCCCGTCGTGCTGGTGACCGCCCAGAGCACGGCCGACAAGCTGTCCGCCAGCCTCCAGCCGAGCTGGGCCGGGATGATCGCCGCGGCGAACGTGGCCAACCCCGACGGCCCCGGCAAGAAGGTCCGCGTGCTCGCCCTCGACCCGGAGAAGAACTCCGCGGGCCTGGCCGCGCTGCTGGCCGCGGCGGGCTCGGCCAAGAAGGCGAAGCAGGACAAGGCGCTCGTGGGGGCGCTGAAGGAGCTGTCCGGGCAGGTCGTCTCCGATCCCGGCGCGCTGCTGGCCAGCCTCACCGTGAAGTCCGGCAGCAAGGTGCCGGTCGGCGTCGCCTCCGAGCAGAGCATCTACACCCACAACGCCAAGAAGCCCGACGCGCAGGTGGTGCCGCTCTATCCCGCCGAGGGCACCTACAACCTCGACTACCCGATGCTGGTCCTCGCCAAGGACCCCGAGGTGCGCAAGGCCGCCGCCGCCTTCCAGAAGGAGCTGACCACCGACTCGGCCCAGCGGACGCTGCGCGACCAGGGCTTCCGCACGCCCGACGGCAAGGGCGGCGACGTGCTGGCCAAGGGCAAGGGCTTCGTCTCGACCCTGCCCCGGCCGCTGGCCGCGCCCGACGTCAAGACCGTGGCGAGCATGGCGCAGACCTGGTCCCGGCTCAACCTGGGCAGCCGCCTGCTGACCCTGCTCGACGTCTCCGGCACGATGGCGCTGCCCGTGCCGGGCACCCAGCTGACCCGCATGCAGGCGATCTCCCGGATCGCCACCGAGGGGCTCAGCCTGTTCCCGGCCGACTCCGAGATCGGGGTGTGGGCGTTCTCCACGCACCTCGACGGCCAGGGCAAGGACTGGCGCGAGATGGTTTCGGTGGGCCCGCTGAGCGAGACCACCGACGGCCGGCTGCGCAAGGAGGCGCTGGCGACGCAGCTGGCCACCGTGCAGGCCAAGGCCACGGGCGACACCGGCCTGAACGACACGCTCAAGGCCGCCTACACCGAGATGACGAAGTCGTACCAGGAAGACAAGATCAACACGGTGCTCGTCCTCACGGACGGCGCCGGCAACGACGACCCCGACGGCGGCGTCGGCAACGCCGAGATCCTGTCGTTCCTCAAGAAGACCTACAACCCGAAGCGGCCGGTCAGCATCCTGCTGATCGCGTTCGGCCCGGACGCGCCCAAGGGCAAGAAGCAGATGGACGCCCTGGCCAAGGCGACCGGCGGCGAGGCGTACATCGCGGAGAACATCCTCCAGGTGCGCGACTTCTTCCTCCAGGGCATGGAGCGCCGGCTCTGCGCCCCCAAGTGCGACGGCTGATTTCGTCACACGAGTACCTTCCG
Organism: Nonomuraea roseoviolacea subsp. carminata; assembly: GCF_024172185.1. Classification (GTDB taxonomy): domain Bacteria; phylum Actinomycetota; class Actinomycetes; order Streptosporangiales; family Streptosporangiaceae; genus Nonomuraea; species Nonomuraea roseoviolacea. The sequence continues at coordinate 5,742,126 of NZ_JAMZEC010000001.1, read as the reverse complement.
TCCCCGTTCATGCCCGTTGGGCATGGATGGGTCAACCCGGTCCGGCGGGGCGGCGTCCTAGGCGCGTGGGGGACACACGCGAGCCGCGGGGAGGGTACTCGTGCCTGGATGGCCGACTGTCGACCGGACCGGGGACCATCGGTTGGCGGACGCGCTGCGGCGCGGCGACCACGGCGCCCCCGCCGACCTGTACGACGCGTACGGCGTGCGGCTGCACGACTACGCCTGCTCCCTGACCGGCGACGGCCACAGCGCGGGCGGCGCCGTGCACGACGCGCTGGTCACCGCGTACGGCCGCGCCGACCGGCTCAGGGACGAGACGCGACTGCGCGCCTGGCTGTACGCGCTGACCAGGGTCCAGGTCATGGCGCGGCTGGCGCACCGCGGCGGCGTCCCGGTGCAGGGTGTCGCGGCGCCGTCCGTGGACGAGCCGGACGACCCCGAGCTGGCCGCGCTGGTCCATGACGCGCTGAGCGAGATGGGCCGCCTCGACCGCGAGGTGCTGGAGCTGTCGCTGCGGCACGGGCTGACCGCGCAGGAGGCGGGCTCGGTGCTCGGCCTGACCTCCCGCCGGGCGGCCACCCGCCTGCGCCGCTCCCGCGACCACCTGGAGAACGCCGCCGCGGCCGTGGTCCTGGCCCGCGTGGGGCGCGCCCACTGCCCCGACCTGTCGGCGATGCTCGACTCGTGGGAGGGGCCGCTCACCCCGCTGCTGCGGCGCAGGCTGTCGGGGCACATCGGCGGCTGCGAGGTGTGCACGGAGGGGCGGCACCGCAAGGTGTCGGCCGAGCGGCTGCTCGACAAGGTCCCCGTGGCGTTCCCGCCGCTGTCGCTGCGCCGCCGGACGATCGCCACCTGCCTCGCCCCCGAGCGCGGCGAGGCCCGCACGCTGGTCCTGGAGCGGGGCGACAGCTTCGACCGCGACGGCTTCCCGGTCGCGCCCGGCCACCGGCCGCGGCGGCGGCCGGGCCGGCTCGCGCCCGTGGTGATCGCCGGCGCGTGCGTGCTCGCGGCGACGGGCGCGGTCATCGTGGCGAACGCCGCCGCGGGCGGCGCGGCCTTCCGGGCGGCGCCGTCGGCGAGCGCCGTCCCCACCCCTGCGGAGCAGATCGAGGAGCCGAACGAGGAGCCGAGCGAGGGGACCCAGGAGCCCGCCGAGGATCCGGCCGAGGACCTCGCGGACGGGCCGGAGACCGGCCCCACGCCCGGGCGGACCCCGGCGCCCACGGCGTCGCCCCGCCCGACCCCGCGCGCCGTCGTCACGGCCGCCACCAGCCGCCCGGCCACGAGCCGGCGCCCCGTGGCGGGCGCCCGGCTCAGCGCCGTGTGCCCCGGCGCCCTCGACGGGTCGGCCAAGGTGGGGCTGCGCGCCCGCAACGCCTCCGTCGCGTGGAGCGCCAGCGTGACCTCGGGCCTGGACGTCTTCCCGTCGAGCGGGTCGATCAGGGCGGGCGGCTCGGTGGCGGTCTGGGTGACGGTCTCCGACCCGGACACCGCGGGCGGCGGCACTGTGTCGTTCGTCTCGAACGGCGGGCGCGCGAGCTGCCGGCTGTCGTGGGAGGGCCGGAGCGAGGTCTCCGAGCCGCCCACCGGCGAGCCGACGCGGCTGCCCGACGACACGCCGTCGCCGGACGACCCGCAGGGCGTCGCCTCACCTGCGGGCACCGCCCTGGCGGAGTCCCGGACGGGACAGGAGTGACGCTCGATACCTCAACGGATGGTAGATCCACCGTAAATACGAACTAGGATAAATCGGGCCCTGGCTCGAAGATCGGGTCATCTATAGGGCATCCTGGTGTGCTTGGGGACCGCACCGGCGCCGGGCAGCGCACTGTCCGTGTGCCCTAAGTCACGGGAAAAAATCGCCCCTCCGGTAAACCGGAGCGCGTCACCAAGCGTCGGCATTGACGTGTCCATGGACGGATTGGTCCCATGAAAAGCGATCAATCGCGCCTTTGCCCAAGCCAGGACCAGGAGAACGGTAAATGATCAAGCACCGCCGAGCGCTCGCGTGGCTGCTCGGGCTCGCGTGCGTCGCGGGAGCCGTGATCGCGTTGTTCGACATCGAGACGCCGCTGCGCCCTTTGCTGATCTCTCTGTTCCTGCTCGTGGTCCCCGGAGCAGCCGTTGTCGGGCTGTTGCGAGATCGTGACCCGCTCGCGGCGCTGTCGGTGGGCGCCGCGGCCAGTCTCGTGGTGAACGTACTTCTCGCCCAGGCCATGCTCCAGTTCGACGCCTGGTCTCCCCGGGCGGGGGTGGCGACGATCGCCGTGCTCGGAGGGTTCATGTACGTGCTTCGCGTGTTGTACCGGGGGAAGAACATGCAGACCGAACAGGGGGCCAGGGCCAAGTGAAGATCACGGTGGTCCGCCCGGGCGAGCTCGGCGAGTCCGAGAGAGCCCGCTGGCGCGCGTTGCAGAAGGCCGATCCCAGCCTGGACAACCCGTTCCTGTCCGTCGAGTTCGCCGTGGCCATGGACCGCTTAAGGGATTACGTGCGGGTCGCGGTCATCGACGACGGCACCGGCATCGTCGGTTTCTTCCCCTACGAGCGCCACAGCTTCGGCATCGGCAAGCCCCTCGGCGGCTTCCTGACGACCTGCCACGGCCTGATCTCGGTCCCCGGTCTGAAGGTGGACGTGCGGGCGCTGCTGCGCGCCTGCAGGCTCACCGTCTATGACTTCGACCACCTCGTGGCGGGGCAGCCGACCTTCGCGGCCTACGAGTCCGACGTCCGGCCCGCGCCGGTCATGGACTTCACCGCGGGCTTCGACGCCTGGCTGGAGCAGGTCAAGGCCAACTCCCCGAAGAACCTGAAGACCGTGCGCTACAAGGAGCGCAAGCTCGGAAGGGAGCAGGGCGAGCTGCGCTTCGAGTACGCCTCGGCGGACCCGGAGGTGCTGCGCGTCCTGCTCGGCTGGAAGTCCGACCAGTACCGGCGGACGGGCCGCGTCGACCGGTTCGCGCAGCCCTGGATCGTCGAGCTGATCGACCTCATGCACGCCGAGCGCTCGGCCGACTTCAGCGGCGTCCTCACCATGCTGTACGCGGGGGAGAAGCCGGTCGCCGGCCACTTCGGCCTGCGCACGGCCACCACCATCGTCGGCTGGTTCCCGGCCTACGACACCGAGTACGCGCGGTACTCACCGGGCATCGTGCACCACCTCCGCATGGCCGAGGCGGCGGCCGAGGCCGGTGTGCAGATGGTCGACATGGGCAAGGGCGGCAAGGAGTACAAGGACTGGCTCAAGAGCGGCGAGCTGTACGTGTCCGAGGGACGGGTCTCCCGCCCCTCGCCCGCGGCGGCCGTCCACTGGATGGGACGAGTTCCCTTCAACAAGGCGCGAACAATCGTCCTTGATCGGCCGTCTCTTTATAAGGCGGCCGACCGAGTCCTCAAGGGCTTCGGGCGGGTCCGCAGTTCCATCCAGCAGGAGTCGTCCAACTCAGTCGTCAAGGAGCCCACCGGAGCGCGCTGACCCCCGTCCCGGCCAGCGGTGAAGCACCACGAGCACCACAGCACCAGAGCAGCAGCAGAGCACCCGTAACGCACCACCCTCACTCCACTGGACCCGTGCGCCGATCAGGGATCGGCTGTTCCCACCAGCACCCGGGAACGGCCGGCCCAGGCTCGCGTGGAGGCGGGTCCCGGAAGGATTTAGCTCACCATGAGTCCCGAGAGCACCAAGTACAACGGCAAGGCGCAGATCACGCCGCTGCGCTCGATGCCACCGATCGAGCGCTTCACCCCGATCACGCCGCACATCGCCATCTCGCCCACCGTCAGCGTGGTCGTCCCGGCGATGAACGAGGCCGAGAACCTCCCCCACGTCTTCGCCACCCTGCCCCAGTGGATCGACGAGATCGTGCTCGTCGACGGCAACTCGGTGGACGACACGGTCGAGGTGGCCAAGCGCCTGCGTCCCAACGTGAAGGTCGTCACCCAGACCGGCCGCGGCAAGGGCGACGCCCTGGCCGCCGGCTTCGCCGCCTGCACGGGCGACATCATCGTGATGATCGACGCCGACGGCTCGACCGACGGCCACGAGATCATCTCCTTCGTGGGCGCGCTGGTGACCGGCGCCGACTTCGTCAAGGGCTCCCGGTACGCGGCCGGCGGCGGCAGCGACGACCTGACCTTCAGCCGCAAGTTCGGCAACAAGGTGCTCACGGGCCTGGTCAACATGATGTACGGCACCCAGTACACCGACCTCTGCTACGGCTACAACGCCTTCTGGGCCCGTCACCTCGACGTACTCGACCTCGACTGCGACGGCTTCGAGGTGGAGACCCTGATGAACGTCCGCGCCGCCAAGGCCGGGCTCAAGGTGCACGAGGTGCCGAGCCACGAGCGCTGCCGCATCCACGGCGAGAGCAACCTGCACGCCGTGCGTGACGGCCTGCGCGTGCTCCGCACGATCCTGCGCGAGTGGCGGCGCCAGCCCACGATCCCGCAGCCGACGCCGGCCGCCGCGCCCGCCGCCGACCGGGGCGTCGCCTGACCAGCACTGGAAGAGGGATGGCAGTGAGAACGTCTGTCGTCATCTGCGTCTACACCGAGGAGCGGTGGGAGGACATCAGGCAGGCCGTGGAGTCGGTCGAGCGGCAGAGCCGCCGGCCGCACGAACTGATCCTGGTGGTCGACCACAATCCGGACCTGCACCTGAAGCTCAAGCGCACCTATCCACAGGCCATTGTGGTGGAGAACACGCACGAGCAGGGGCTCTCCGGCGGCAAGAACACCGGCGTGGCCACGGCCACCGGTGACATCGTCGCGTTCCTGGACGACGACGCGGTGGCCGACCCCGGCTGGCTGGAAGCTTTGGAGGAGGGTTTCCAGGACCCGGCCGTCGTCGGCGTGGGCGGACGCACCGACCCCATGTGGGCCTCGCGGCAGCGGCCGCGCTGGTTCCCGTACGAGTTCGACTGGACCGTCGGCTGCACGTACCGCGGCATGCCGGCGGTGCGGGCGCCGATCCGCAACGTCATGGGCGGCAACGCCGCCTTCCGGCGGGAGGTCGTCTCCGAGGTGGGCGGCTTCCACAGCGGCATCGGCCGCAGCGTGCAGGGGCGCAAGAGCAGGCCCCTGGGCTGCGAGGAGACGGAGTTCTGCATCAGGCTGAGCCAGCGCAAGCCGGGCTCGGTCATGCTGTACGAGCCGCGCGCGGTGATCGGGCACAAGGTGTCGGCGCAGCGCGAGCGCTTCGCCTACTTCAGGTCCCGGTGCTACGCCGAGGGGCTGTCGAAGGCGCTGGTGACGCGCGAGGTGGGCACCCAGGACGGGCTGGCCAGCGAGCGCGCCCACGCCCTGAAGACGCTGCCCCTGGGCGCGCTGCGCGGGCTCGGCGAGGCGGTCCGCGGCGACGTGGGCGGCCTCGGCCGCTCCGTCGCGATCGTCGTCGGGCTCGCCTGGACGACCTGGGGATACGTGGTCGGGTCCGCCCGGCTCAAGGGAGCCCGATCGTGATCAGGGTGCCCATCCTCATGTACCACTCGGTGACCGACCGTCCCAACGAGGAGACCCGCCCCCACTCGGTACGCCCCTCCGATCTGGAGGAGCAGCTCACGTACCTGGCGGAGGGCGGGTTCACCCCGTTGACCTTGGGCGATCTGGTCTCCAGGCTGAACAAGAACACGGGTATGCCCGTCAAACCAGTCGTGGTCACCTTCGATGACGGCTACGCCGACTTCCACACCCACGCGCTGCCCCTGCTGGAGCGCCACCGGTTCCCCGCCACGGTCTTCCTGACCAGCGGCTGGGTCGCCGACGCGGGCGCCGACGCGGCGGGCAGACCGCTGGACGACATGCTGAGCTGGGGTCAGGCCCGCGAGATCGCCCAGACGGGCATCGAGATCGGCGGCCACAGCCACAGCCACCCCCAGCTCGACCAGCTCCCCACCGAGGAGCTGCGCCAGGAGCTGCGCCGCAACAAGGGCCTGCTGGAGGAGAAGATCGGCGCACCGGTCGCCACCATGGCCTACCCCTACGGCTACTCCAGCGCGCGGGTGCGCCGCGAGGTGCGCAAGGCCGGCTACTTCGCCGCCTGCGCGGTGAACAACGCGATCGCCGCCGACCGGCACGACATGCTGGCCATCCCCCGGCTGACGGTGGCCAGGCACACCACCATCGGCATGTTCCGGCGCGCCGTCGAGGGCAGCGCCGTACCCCTGATCTACCTGCGCGAGCGCGTCCTCACCAAGGGGTACGCGGTCGTGCGGCGGACGAGGTACGGCCTGCAGCGGGTGCGCGGAAATGTCTAGGCTCTGGCGGCGGCTGCTGCACGACCTGCGCAACCCGCTGTTCCGCAACGGCTACGCGCTCATGGCCAACACGGCGATCACCGCCACGCTCGGCATGGGCTACTGGCTGCTGGCCGCGCACTACTACTCGCCCGAGGAGTTCGGCCGCGGGCAGGCCGTGATCACCGCGATGCGGCTGTTCGCGTCGCTGACCGCGCTCGGCTTCGTGGGCGCGCTCGCGCGCTTCCTGCCGCTGGCCGGCCGCCGCACGCCGGAGCTGGTGCTGCGCGGCTACGGCCTGGCGGCGGCGACGGGCGGGGTGGCCGCGGTGGGCTTCCTGCTCACGCTGCCGCTGTGGGGCCGCACGTACTCCGCGCTGGGCGGCTTCGGGCCGGGTCTGTTCTTCCTGGGGTCGGTGCTGGTCTGGGCGGTCTTCACGCTCCAGGACGTGGTGCTGACGGGCCTGCGCAAGGCCACCTGGGTGCCGCTGAACAACCTGGTCTTCGGCGTGGTCAAGATGGGCCTGCTGGTGGCGCTGGCGGGCGCGCTGCCCGAGGGGGGCATCTTCGTCTCCTGGATGGTGCCGACCGCGCTCGCGCTCATCCCGGTCAACTGGTTCATCTTCTCGGTGGTCATCCCCCGGCACGTCAAGGACTCCGCGGAGGTCGCGGCGCCGCCGACGCTGCGCGAGGTCGGGCGCTTCCTGGCGGGCGACTTCCCCGGCACGCTGTCGATCCTGGCGATCGTCTACCTGGTGCCGGTGGCCGTGGCCACGCAGGTGGGCGAGGCCACGTTCGGCCGCTTCTCGATGGCCCACACGCTGGGCTGCATGATCGAGCTGCTGGCGATGAACATGGCGGTGTCGCTGACCGTCGAGGGGTCCTTCGACCGCTCGCAGCTCGCCGAGAACTGCCGCCGGGCGCTGCGCCGCGCCTTCATGATCATCACGCCGATCATCGCCGTGACGGTCCTGGGCGCGCCGCTGATCCTCATGATCTTCGGCTCGGAGTTCGCCACCGAGGGCTCGACGCTGCTGCGGCTCATGGCGCTGGCCGTGCTGCCGCGGGTGCTCATCGAGGTCTACCTCAGCTCGCTGCGGGCGCGCAGCGAGGCGCGGGCCCTGGCGCTGGTGCAGATGGGCCTGGCCGCGCTGGTGCTGGTCTCGATCACGGTGCTGTTCCCGTTCGCCAACGTGAACGCGGTGGGGTACGGCATGCTGTTCAGCGAGCTGCTGGTGGCGGCTTTGATCTTCGGGAAACTTCGTAAAGTTCTCACTTACGGCGAAACAGAACCGCCACGCGTCGCCCAGGGGTCGCACGGGGCCTCATGATGGTCAACGTGAGGCAACGGGACGGCGATGGAATGACAACCGGGTTCACAGGCTCCTCCGAGCTCAACGGCGAGACGGAGGAGGAGTCGGGCGCGCCCTTCGATCCGGACGCCACGGGGGTCATCCCGCGGATCATCCTCGATCTGGGCTCCGCCGACGGCGCCTCCTCCGGCAAGGCCGAGGAGAAGGCCCCGGCCGACGGCGACGACCAGGCGGCCGCCGAGGCCGACGGCGCTCCCGAGGACCAGACCGACACCGACGCCAAGTCCGACGTCGAGGTCGCGGTCGAGGTTGACGCCGACGCCGAGACCAAGGCCGACGTCGGCACCGTGACCGACGCCGACCCCGCGACCGAGGACCAGGCCGACGCCGAGGACAAGGCCGGGGCCGAGGCGGAGGACGACGCCGACGCCGATACGACCACGGCGATCCGGCTGCCCGCGAGCTTCCGCGTGGGCGGCCCGCCGACCGTCCCCGACGTCAAGCCCACGGCGGAGGAGCCCGCCGAGCCGCGGAAGGACGCCTCCCCCGAGGCCCCGCCCGCGCCGCCGACGACCCCGTTCAGGGCCACGCCCCCGCCGGCGTCCCCGCAGCCTCCCGCCGCCCGGGCCGCCTCGCCGGCGCCCCCGACGACACCGGCTCCGGCGGCGTCCCCGCAGAAGCCGGCTCAGGCGGCCCCGCAGCCGCGCCCCGAGACGGCTCAGGAACGCGAGGCGCCCGCGAAGGGCGCCGGGGCGGCCTCCGCGACCGCCGCGGCCCCGCAGGGCCTCATGGCCCGTCTGAGCGCGCTCGTCAGCAGCGCGCCCGGCTGGCTGCCCGCCCTGCTCACGGTCGAGGGGCTCATCCTGTACGTGCTCGCCCTGCGCGTGCCCCCGGGGCCGCTGCGCGGGGTCGATCCCACGAACATCAACGGCCTCGGCCTGATCTCGGCCCTGCCCGCCAGCGCGTTCGCCGCGATCCTCATCATGCTGGTGGCGTTCTTCGTGACGGTCGCCCAGTCGACCGACCGCAAGTTCCTGCTGCTGTTCCAGATCGCCACGATCACGTTCGCGCTGCACGGCGCGGGCGCCCTGGTGGCCACCGAGCCGCGCTTCCCCACGGCCTACATCCACGCGGGCTTCGTCGACTTCATCGGCCGCACCGGTGAGACGGCGATCAGCATCGACGCCCGCATGGGCTGGCCGGGCTTCTTCGCGCTGTTCGCGTTCGTCACCAAGGCGGCCGGCATCACGGACATGACGCCGATCCTCATGTGGACGCCGCTGCTGTCCAACCTGCTCTACCTGCTGCCGTTCGTACTCATCCTGCGCCAGGTCGTGGCGACCACGCGGGCGCGCTGGTTCGCGGCGCTGCTGTTCGTCCTCGTGCAGTGGATCGGCCAGGACTACTTCTCGCCACAGGGCTTCACGTTCGCGCTGTACCTGGCGTGGGTGGCGATCCTGTTGCGCTGGTTCGGGCGCGTCGAGCCGCGCACCAAGCCGGTGCCGGACAAGGGCTGGCGCAAGTGGCTGGGCCGCCTCGACGCGATGACGCCGGGCGAGATCGCCAACACCGGCACGTTCCGCGCCGACAAGCTGCTCATGCTGACGCTGCTGCTGGCGCTGTTCTTCGCCTCGACGGCCTCGCACCAGATCACGCCGTTCATGATGCTCGGCGTCATCACCGCGTTCCTCATCTTCAAGCGGACGTCGCTGACCTGGTCGCTGCCGTTCTTCCTCGGCCTGGTCGTGCTGGCCTGGATCAGCTACGAGACCGTGGGCTTCTGGGCCGGCCAGATCGACGCGATCTTCGGCGGCCTGGGCAAGATCTTCGACAACCTCCAGCGCAACACCGGCGACCGCATCGCGGGCAGCGACCCCGCGCACGCGCTGGTGCTGAAGGCCCGGCTCGGCATCCTGGTCGTGATCCTGTCGCTGGCCGCCGCCGGCCTGCTGCGCCGGCTGCGGCGCGGGGTGTTCGACCGGGCCGCGCTGATCCTGCTGTGCGTGCCCGTGCTCGCGCTGGGGCTGCAGAGCTACGGCGGCGAGATCGGGCTGCGCATCTACCTGTTCGCGATGCCCGGCGCGTGCCTGCTGGCCTCGTACGCGTTCTTCCCGAACCTGCCGGCCGACAGCGCGGACGTGCGCGAGGAGACCGTGCCGATCCGCAAGCGCAACGTGCGCTTCAACCCCGAGCTGACCCGGAAGCTGTCGGTCCTGCTCGCGGCGGGCTTCGCGGTGCTGTTCGCGATCTCCTTCCTCGTGGCCCGCTACGGCAACGAGAAGTTCGAGCGGGTGACCACCGGCGAGGTCGCGGCCATGCACTACGTGTACGCGCACGACAAGCCGAGCGCCCGCGTGCTCTACCTGGTGCCCAAGGAGGGCCCGGAGGTCACGCCCACGATGCCCTGGGGCGAGAAGGACGTGGAGCTGGTGAACTTCAACGGTCAGGCCCTGGTCTACAAGGACCCCTCCAACATCACCGGCGCGCTGAAGAAGCTCAAGGCGAGCCCGCGCAACACGTTCCTGGCGGTCACGCGCGGCCAGGTCAGCTACCTCCAGCTCAACGAGGGGTTCCCGGAGGGCTGGGGCGAGAAGTTCCGGGCGGCGCTCGACGCCTCGTCCGAGCTGAAGCGGGTGTACTCCAACGGCGACGCCGCGCTCTACACGTTGAAGAAGTTCGTCAGGGGCACGGAGATCCCCGATCCCCAGCCGTACAAGGGCCGCGGCGACCCCACGTCGCCGTGGACGCCCGTCGGCATCGCGGCGCTGGCGCTGACGTGGGTGACGCTGTTCGCCTACGAGGTGATCCGGCTCCACGGGCCCACCCGGGCGCCCAGGGCGCGCAAGCGGCTGCTGTTCGTGGCGATTCCGGCGTTCGTGGTGGCGGTGGGCGTGATAGCAGAACGCTTCATCTACATCGCACTAAATAACTGAACTCACAGGAACCTCTCAGGTAATGCGGGATGATGTTCCGTGATGACGGCACAACGGACAGACGGCGCCACGCAGGGCGCGAGGGCGTCGAGGATCACCTCGGTCGACGCCCTCCGCGGCTTCTCCCTGCTCGGGATCCTCCTGGTCAACATCGCCTTCCTGGCCTCCGGCTTCCGGATGGCCGGGATGGCGGAGCCCGCGTTCCAGTCCACGCTCGACTGGGGCGTGCGCTGGAGCGTGACACTGTTATTGGAGAACAAGTTCTACCTGCTGTTCTCCTTCCTGTTCGGCTACAGCTTCACGCTGCAGCTCGACTCCGCGGTGCGCCGGCGCATGCCGTTCACGCCGATGTTCCTGAGACGGGTGGCGGGGCTGTTCCTGATCGGCATCGCGCACGCCGTGCTGCTGTTCCCCGGTGACATCCTCACGACGTACGCGGGGGTGGGGCTCGCACTGCTGCTGCTGCGCAAGCTCTCGCCGAAGAACGCGATCATGCTGGCGGTCGTGCTGACGAGCCTGCTGGCGCTGGGCTTCGTGTTCCTGGCCGGGCTGGCGGCGCTGGGCCTGGACACCGCCGGCACGGTGTCCCACGGCGTCGCCGAGGCGATCAAGTCCGACCGGTCGCTGGCGGGCTCGGCCGGCCAGATCGTCTCCGAGCACCTGCGCAAGCTGTCCCTCATCGTGCTGCTGCGCCTGCTGTTCCAGGGGCCGGCCGTGCTGGCCGCCGCGCTGATCGGCCTCGCGGTCGGCAAGCTGGGCCTGCTGCGCGACCCGTCGGCGCACACCAAGGCGCTGCGGCGGCTGCAGTGGGTGGGCTTCACCGTCGGGCTCGGCGGCGCGGCCGTCTACACGATGTCGGCGTGGACCGGAACGGTGCACAAGTTCCTCGGCGAGGCCCTGGACCTCGTGACCGCGCCGCTGCTGGCCGCCGCCTACGCTGCCACGTTCCTGCGCCTGCTGCCGCACATGCCGCGCCTGGCGGGCCTGCTGGCGGCGCCGGGCCGCATGGCGCTGTCCAACTACCTCGGCCAGTCGCTGATCTGCGGCCTGATCTTCACCGGGTACGGCATGGCGCTGGTGGACCGGGTCAGCCCGCCCTCGGAGGTGCTGATCGCGCTGGGCATCTTCACGGCGCAGGTTACCTACAGCCGGCTGTGGCTGCGCGGGCACCGGTACGGCCCGGTGGAGTGGGTGCTGCGCTACCTCACCTACTGGAACCGGCCGGGGCGGACCCTGGAGGCCGCCCCGGCCCCGCAGGCCGCCCAGCCCTGACGAAGCAGCACTGACGAATCAGCCCTGACCCCGCCCGCTCCACTTGATCTCGTACGGCTTGAGCGTGACCTGCCTGCCGTCCACGGTGGCCGTCACGTCGCGGTCGGCGGTGTTGACCATGACGAGCTGCTGGGCCTGCGCCAGGACCTTGACCCGCGCGTCCGACGACTGCACCTGCTCCAGCGCCACCCCGACGGGGAACCACCGCGTGAAGCCGCTGAGCAGCCCCGCCATGGGCATCTCCTGGCCGTCGGCGGCCCACACGCAGCCGTGGCACTCCTTGACGCCACCCTTCTGCTGCGGGTTCCAGTAGAGGGCCGAGGTGACGCCGCTGCGCGCGAACTCCATCATCGTGGTCGCCTGGACGGCGGTGCGCTTCTCCTCGCTCCAGCCGCTGTTCTGCGGCTCGACGTACCACTCGGCCCACCAGACGGGCATGTCGTTGGCCTTCTTGCGCAACCACGAGGTGATCGCGCCGAACTTGGCCTGCGCCGCGAAGTCGTCGGGGACGTTGCCCTTGTCGGTGGTCATGGTGGCGCCGTCCACGACGATGAAGTCGGCGCCCTTCTTGTGCTCGATCCAGTACTCGATGGCGTCGAGGGCGCGCTGGTCGACCGTGCCCCACGGGCCGCTCAGCTCGGAGGGGCCGGGGGCGGCGGTGGTCTCGATCGGCACGTACGGGCCGCCCACCTGGATGTCGCCGTCCACGCGCTTGAGAGCGTCGTAGACCTTGTTGTACAGCTCGGTGTAGCCCTCGGCGTCCCACCGGTTGGTCGTGGGGTCCCAGAAGCCCTTGAACTCGTTCCAGACCATGAAGTGCTTCACGGTCGGGTACTGCCGGGCGATCCTGGCCGCGAGCTTGGCGAAGTCGTCGAAGTGCTCGCGCTCGGGGGCGACCGTGTGGTTCTTGCTCCAGTCGGTGCGCCCGGCCTGGCCGCCCTTCATCCAGTCGGGGGCGCAGCAGAGCGTGATGACCGGCATGCCGCGCGAGGACGCGATGAACGACATGCGGCGGTTGAGCTCGGTGAAGTTGTACTGGCCGGGGCTCGGCTCGGGGTTGCCGGCGCCCCAGCCCATGATGTGCTGGTTCTGCAGGAGGGGGACGCGGCCCAGGATGCCCTTGGCCTGCTCGGCCACGGGCCGCGGAGCGTTGTCGGCGCTGTACTGGGTGTGGGTGACGCCCCAGCGCGGCCAGTTGTCGAGCTTCGGCGGCGGCGCGAGCGTGGGGGCGGGCTGCGACGGGCCGGCCTTGGCCACCTCGCCGCCCTTGAACTCGTCGCGCGAGCCGCGCGTCCCCGCGTACACCATGATGCCCACGACCAGGAGTACCGCCACGATCCCCGCGCCCACCGCCAGTGGCCACGGCGACCGTCTACGGGCATGCCGACCATCGGTGGGAATCACGGGAACCTCCGCCCTCACGCTGCGTGATGCCCCTTTGGGCACCTCTCCGCACGTATTACCGTATCTATGCCGCTTGCAAGGTGCTTGCGTGCGGCATCAGGGCGTGGGCGGCCGCTCGCCACCCGCCGGCCCGGGCACGCCCGCATAACGGTACGGCACCGGTTGCCGCCCCGGCTGCACGATGAGCAACGTGCCGGGGTCGGCGTAGCAGGCGCTCTCGACGGCCGCGGCCACGTCCTCGGCGGTGAGCAGCGGGAAGCCGGCGTTCACGAAGGTCTCTCGCGCCCCGGCCACCAGAGGGGTGTCGGTGAAGCCGGGACAGACGGCGCTGACGCGGACGCCCTCGGCGGCGAGGGGCACGGCGAGCGCGCGGACGAGGCCGACCACGGCGTGCTTGGTCATCGTGTAGACCGGGTCGCCGTCGTAGCCGACGAGCCCCGCCAGCGAGGAGGTCACCACGATCGCGCCGCCGCCCGAGCGCCGCAGCAGCGGCAGGGCGGCCACGACGCCGAACACGACGCCGTCCACGTTGACGCCCATCGCCGTGCGGTAGCGGGCCGCGTCGAACGCGCCGAGGTCGACGCCGGCGACGACGCCCGCGTTGAGGTGGACGACGTCGAGCCTGCCGAAGCGCCGCTCGGCCAGCTCGACGGCCGCGCGGTTGGCCTCCTCGGTGCTGACGTCGGCGGCCAGCGCCACCCCGCCGGTCTCCTTGGCGACACGCTCGGCGCCCTCCCCGTCGAGGTCCACGAGGACGCATCGGGCGCCGCCGGCCGACAGGCGGCGGGCGACGGCGGCGCCGATGCCGCTCGCCGCACCGGTGATCAACGCGACAGTGCTCATGCGGGCTCCAGCATGCGGTGGGCGCGGGCGATGAGGACGGGCACCGCGGAGCCGATCTCCGCGAAGCCCTCCCCCACGGTCTTACCCTGACGGAAGCGCGCGTGGATACCCTCCACGATGACCGCGAGCTTGAAGTTGCCGAAGGCGACGTAGAAGCCCAGGTCCGGGATGTCGCGGCCGGAGACCTTGGCGTAGTGGGCGGCGAACTCCGCCGCGGTCAGGAAGCCCGGCGCCAGCGTCACGTCGCCGGCCACCGGGATCGCGGCGCGCTCCTCGTCGCCGGGGTCCTGCCAGTAGGTGAGCGTCAGCCCGAGGTCGGCCAGCGGGTCGCCGAGCGTGGACATCTCCCAGTCCACCACGGCCAGGATCTCGGGCCCGGGCGCGAGCCGGACGAGGGTGTTGTCGAGCCGGTAGTCGCCGTGGACGAGTGTGCCGGCCGACGCCGCGGGCAGGCGCTCGCGCAACCTGGCCACCAGCCGGTCGTACTCGGGCAGGTCGGCGGTCTTCGAGCGCTCCCACTGCTGGCACCAGCGGTCGAGCTGGCGGGCCAGGTAGCCGTCGGGGCGGCCGAACCCCTCCAGGCCCACCTCGCGGTGGTCCACGGCGTGGATGGCGGCCAGCACCTCGGCCAGCCGCTCCGACAGCCGCCGCGCCTGCTCGGGCGTGGCCTCGCCGAGCTCCTCCCGGGTGCGCACGGCCGCGCCCTCGACGTACCCCATCAGGTAGAACGGCGCGCCGATGACGTCCTCGTCGGCGCAGAAGGCGACCGGCTCGGGCACCGGGACCGGCGTCGGGGCCAGGGCGGAGATCACCCGCCACTCCCTCCGCATGTCGTGCGCCGTGGGCAGCACGTGGCCGAGCGGCGGGCGGCGCAGCACCACCCGCCGGTCGCGACCCGCGACGAGGTAGGTCAGATTGGACCTGCCCCCCGAGATCAGCGACACTGACAGCGGCTCGCCCGCGTCGGGCACGTGGTTCGCCATCCACGCGGTCAGGCGCGGCAGGTCGATTCCGGGGACCGTCATGGACACACATTAGAACGTCACTCGGTTATGAATGCCAGCTTAGAGTTGTGTAACGTTCCGGACCTGCGTGAATGACATAGGAGAGCAACGGTTAACCTTTCCTTGCACGGCGGACCCTCCAACGCTCGTCAGCACACGGCATATCGCCAGTAGGAGCCCATGCGCGTCTCACTTGCACACCCCCGCGAACTGGGCGCACCGGAGCTGAACCGGTGGCGGACGCTCCAGGAGGCGCACGCGGGGTTCGACAACCCCTTCCTGTCGCCCGAGTTCACCCTCACCGTCGGCGAACTGCGCGACCTCGTACGGGTCGCGGTCATCTACGACGGCGCCGACATCGTGGGGTTCTTCCCGTTCGAGCGACATCCGCTCGGCATCGGGAAGCCGGTCGCGGCGGGGCTCACCGACGCGCAGGGTCTCGTGCACGCCAAGGACGTCGAGATCGACCCGCACCGGCTGCTGCGGCTGTGCGGGCTGTCGGTCTACGAGTTCGACCACCTGGTCGCCGGCCAGCCCATGCTGGCCGCCCGGCACGAGACCCACCCGTCGCCCATCATCGACCTGCGCGACGGCTACGAGACCTACACCGCCTTCCTGCGCGAGCACTCGGGCAAGACCTACAAGACGACCCTCGCCAAGCAGCGCAAGCTCGAACGCGACGCCGGGCGCATCCGCCACGACTACGCGACCTCCGACGTCGAGCCGCTGCACACCCTGATCGGCTGGAAGGCCGAGCAGTACCGCCGCACCGGCCGCACCGACCGGTTCGCGCACCGGTGGATCGTCGAGCTGGTCGAGCGGCTGCAGGCCACCGACACCGAGCACTTCGCCGGGGTGCTCGACATGGTCTACGCGGGCGACGTGCCCATCGCCGGCCACTTCGGCCTGCGCACCCGCACCACGCTCGTCGGCTGGTTCCCGGCCTACGACACCGCCTACGCCAAGTACTCCCCCGGCCTCATCCACCACCTGGCCATGGCCGAGCGGGCCGCCGAGTCCGGCATCCAGGTCATCGACATGGGGCGGGGCCAGAAGGAGTACAAGGACAAGCTGAAGAACGGCGAGTACGAGGTCGCCGAGGGCCGCGTCGCCACGGTGCGGCCCGCCGCGGGCGTCCACTGGCTGATGCGCGTGCCGGTGCGCAAGACGCGGGCCACGGTCCTGGCCAACCCCGTCCTGCACCGCACGGCCGACCGGGTGCTCAAGACGTTCGGCCGTCTGCGCACGGCCCTGCAGTCATGACGGGGTTAGCGGAGCGGACCGGGCGCCACTGCCTGGTGCTCCCCTCCAACCGCCTCGGCCTCTACCTCGCGCTGCGCCACTGGTGCGTGCCCGGGCAGCGGCTGCTCATGTCGCCGGTCTCCGCCGACGAGATCCTGTTCCTGGTGATCGCCGCCGGCCTGCGGCCGGTCATGGCGCCGCTGTCGCCGCGTGACGGCAACATCGACGTCGCGCGCGTCGACCTGTCCACCGTGGACGCGGTCCTCACCACCAACATGTACGGCCTGCCCGACCGGGTCGGGGCCTTCACCGGGAAGATCCTCATCGAGGACGTCGCCCACGCCCTGGAGACGTCCGTGGACGGGCGCCCGCTCGGCACCTTCGGCCAGGCCGGCGTCTACAGCCTGTCCAAGCACTGCGGCGCCGGGTCCGGCGGCGTGCTGGCCGTGGAGCGCGAGGAGGACCTGCTGGCCCTCGAACACGCCCGCGACCAGGTGCTGGAGCCCGGGTCGTGGCGGCAGGAGCTGATCGCCGTCGCCACGTCCGCGGCGCGGCGCGCCGCGCTCCGGCTCGACCTGGTCCGCCCGGCGCTGCGGCTGGCCCGCGCGCTCGGCCTCCAGGAGGAGCGCCTCGGCTACCGCATCGAGCTGCGCGGCGACGAGCTGCGCCGCACCATGAAGCACGTGCCCGAGCTGGCGCCGTTCGACCCGTGGGTGCGGGCCGACCTGCACGACTACCGGGTGCGCAAGGGGCGGATCGCCCGGCGCTACCAGGAGGCCCGCCTGGCCGGGGTCGTCGCGGAGCGCAGGCGGCGGCTCGCCGGGGTGCGGCTGCTGGCCGAGCTGCCCACGGTCGCCGAGGGCGTGCGCGACCAGCTCGACCAGCCGCTGTTCCGGGTGCCGCTGCTGGTGCGCGACCGCGACGCGGCCATCGCCGCGCTGGAGCGGCACGGGGTGGCGGTGGGCTACCTGTACGACCCGCCGTACGACGACTACGCGCCCGGGTTCACCGAGCCGTCGCCGTACCCGGAGGTCGCCCGCTGGTGGGCGCGGCACGTGCTGCCGGTCGACCCGGTCTACGCGACCCGGGCCCTGCCGGTCGTGCGCCACCTGCCGCCGGCCCCGCCGCCACCGGTCTGACCGTTCCCCCTGGGTGATCGGTTCGGCTGGGCGATCAGCGGCGGCCGGGTGCTCCGCGGCGGCTGGGCGATGAGTGGCGGCTGGGCGATCAGTAGCGGCCGGGTGATCAGTGGCGGCTGGGCGATCAGTGGCGGCCGGGCGATCGGGTCGGCTGGGTGATCAGGTCCGCGACGACGCGGCAGGCGCGGCGCACGTCCGGCAGCGACGCCGAGCCGTACCCGATCACCAGGCCGAACGGCGCGCCCGGCCGGTGCCGGTGGCGCTCGGGCTCGTCCAGCAGCACGCCCCGCTCGGCGGCCCGTTCCACCACGCGGCCGATCGTGCCCGGCGGCAGCTCGGCGAGCACGTGCAGGCCCGCCGTGTCGCCGCGCAGCCGGCAGACCGGGCCCAAGATCTCGACCACGGCCGCCCGGCGCCGGGCGTACTCCAGGCGCATCCGGCGCAGGTGGCGGTCGAGGTCGCCGCGTTCGATCAGGGTGGCGACGGCCTGCTGCACCGGCCCGCTCGTGCGGTCGGCCACCGCGCGGCGCAGCTCGGCGATGCGGTCCACCAGCTCCGGCGGCCCGACCAGCCAGCCCACGCCGACGTCCGGCGCCAGCGTCTTCGACAGCGTGCCGAGGAGCACCACCCGGGAGGGGTCGAGCCCGTACAGGGCGGGCAGCGGGGCGACGTCGTAACGGAACTCCGCGTCGTAGTCGTCCTCGATGATCATGGCGCCGGTGCGCCGGGCCCAGGCCAGCAGCCGTTCGCGGCGCGGAATGGGCAGCCGGCCGCCCAGGGGGTACTGGTGGGCGGGCGTCGTGTACAGCAGGCGCAGGTCGCCGGGCAGGCCGTCGGAGATCACGCCGTCCTCGTCCACCGGGCACGGCACGACCTCGGCGCCCCGGGCGGCGAACACGGTGCGGGCCACGTGGTAGCCCGGGTCCTCGACGCCCGCGCGGGTGCCGGGGCCGAGCAGGGCGAGCGCGCACAGGTCGAGGCCGTTGCCGGTGCCGCGGGTGACCATGATGTTCTCCGGGCCGACGGCCACGCCCCTGGCCCGCCTCAGGTGCCCGGCCAGCAGCTCACGCAGGCGCGGCAGGCCGTACGGGTCGGGCGAGTCGCCGGGCGGCAGGTCGGCGGCCCGGCGCCAGGCCCGCTTCCAGGCGGCGGCGTCGTAGTCGCGCACCCAGGGCTTGCCGGGCCGCAGGTCGATCGCCGCCCTCGCAGCGGGGCCCGCCCCGGTGCCGCCGGGTCCCCCCTTCCCGCGGGCGGACGTGGGCGCGGCGGATCGCCCTGTCCCGAGAGCGGACGTCGGCGCGGTCCCGGCGGATCGTCCCGTCCCGCGGGCGGGCGTGAGCGCGGGGGCGGGTGTGGGTGCGACGGACGCGGTGGACGCGGTGGACGCGGTGGGTGCGGTGGGTGCGACGGACGCGGTGGGCGCGGCCGTCCAGGAGCCGGGGGCCGGAGCGGCGACGGGGCGCGGGATCTGATCGGGCCCGGCGCCAGGAGGGGCCCCCTCCAGATCGGCCACGAACGTGCCCGACCCGTGCCGGCCCTCCAGCCACCCCTCCGCGTACAACTGCTGGTACGCCTCCGTGATCACCGTGCGACTCACCCCGAGCTGCCCGGCCAGCCCGCGCGAGGACGGCAGCCGCTCCCCCGGCGCCAGCGTGCCCGCCAGCATGGCCTGGCGCAGCCAGCCGGCGAGCTGTGCCGAGAGCGGCACGGGCGAGTGCCGCTCCAGCGAAACGGGCAGGTCGAGCAGGCTGCGCACGAAAGTGGTCTCCAGAAAGGCACGGATAGTGGCCCTACAGGATAGGTCCACTCGCAAACTACCGTCGCCTCATGGCCTTCACCACGCCGCCCACCGGCACGCCGCTCTCCCCCACGCCCCGAACCCGGCTCGGCCGCTCGAAGGAGCGCGCCAGCGACGACCGCGACGACCTGTACGAGGTGCTGGACACCGGACTGATCTGCCACCTCGGCGTCGTGACCGACAGCGGCCCGATGGTGGTGCCGACCGGCTACGGACGCGACGGCGACACCCTCTACCTGCACGGCTCCACCGGAGCCCGCTCGCTGCGGACCGCCCAGGAGACCGACGTGTGCGTCACCGTGACGCACGTGGACGGCATCGTGCTGGCCCGCTCGACGTTCCACCACTCCGTCAACTACCGCTCGGCCATGATCTACGGCCGGGCGCGGCTGGTGACCGACGAGGAGGAGCGCCTGGCCGGCCTGCGCGTGCTGACCGAACAGCTCGCCCCCGGCCAGTGGGACTACGCCCGGCGCCCCAACCGCAAGGAACTCGCCAAGACGGCCGTGCTGGCCCTGTCGCTGGACGAGGCGTCGGTCAAGATCCGCCGCGGTGGCCCGGTGGACGACGACGAGGACTACGAGCTGCCCGTCTGGGCCGGCGTGCTGCCGCTGGTCACGCGGTGGGGAGCCCCGGTGCCCGACGAGGCGCTCCGAGAAGGTATCGATGTGCCTGTTCACATCGGCGGCCGTCGGTAGTTCCATGAATCAGGAACCACCTGGCAAACCATCCTCCTAGATCACGCGTCTCATCAGGTGGGCCGGCTCCTGATGGGAGAGGCAAAATGGAGTGGAGCGCTCCCGGTTACACGCAGGTCAAGCAGCTCGGGTCGGGCGGCAGCGGCAGAGTCGTGCTGGCCGTCCACGACGAGACGGGCGTCAAGGTCGCCATCAAGTACCTCTCCGAGGAGTTACGGCGCGACCCCGAGTCCCTCGCGCGCTTCCAGTCGGAGGCGCGCCTGCTCGTCACCCTGCGCGATCCGCACATCGCCACGATGTGGGAGTACGTGCAGGACCATGACGGCGCCGCCATCGTGATGGAGCTGGTCAACGGCGTGTCGCTGCGGGCGCTGCTGCGCGAGAACGGCACGACGGGGCCGGAGGCGGCGCTGACCGTGCTGAAGGGGTCGCTGCTCGGCCTCGCGCGGGCGCACCGGCTGCGGCTGGTCCACAAGGACTACAAGCCGGAGAACGTCATCGTCCGCGACGACGGGGTGAGCAAGCTCGTCGACTTCGGCATCGCCGTACGGGAGGGCTCCGCCTCGCGTCCCGAGGGGACGCCCCCGTACATGGCGCCGGAGCTGTGGGCCGGCGCCCCCGCCTCGCCCGCGACCGACGTGTACGCGGCCACGGCCGTCTTCTTCGAGTGCCTGACCGGCCACCGGCCCTACCGCTCGACCGAGCCGAGCGTGCTGGGCTACCAGCACGTGTACGCGCCCATCCCGGTCCAGGACGCGCCCGAGCCGGTGCGCGAGCTGATCATGCGCGGCCTGGCCAAGGACCCCGCCGACCGGCCGCGCAGCGCCGAGACGTTCGTGGCGGAGCTGGAGGAGACCGCGCGGGCCGCGTACGGCGAGGACTGGGAGGAGCGCGGCAGGCGGCGCCTGGCCGGGCTGGTCGCGCTCCTCGCGCTGCTGCTGCCCGTGCCGGAGACGCCGCCCGCGCAGGCGGGCACGTCCCTGGCGCGGACCGTGTTCCGGAACGGGCACGGACTGGGCCGCACCGTGGCGCGGGCCGCGCGGCACAACGCGGTGCGGATGGCCGCGGGCGCCGGCCTGGCGGTCGTGGTGGCGGTCTCGGCGGTGTTCGTGCTGGCGAGCCGGGACCGGCTGCCCAAGCCCTTCGACGTGGCCGCCGCCGCGCCGTCGGACTCCCCGGGGCCGGCCGAGCTGGTCTCGCCGCCCGCCACGCCGGTGGGCGCCACGGAGAGCGCGACCCCGAGCCCGCCGCCCCCGCCGAGCGCGACCAGGCCCGCGATCGTCCCGCCGACCGGCGACACCCCCACGACGCCGCCCACCCGCGGCCGGACACCGACGCCGCGGCCCACCCGCACCACGCAGCGGGCGACGCCGCCGCCCACCACCCAGCCGCCGATCACGCAGCCGCCCACGACGCGGCCCCCGGTGACGATCACACCGACGCCCTTCCCGCCCACCACGCGACCCCCTGTGACGATCACACCGACGCCGTTCCCACCGACCACCCGGCCGCCGGTGACGATCACGCCCACGCCCTTCCCGCCCACCACCCGGCCGCCGGTGACGATCACACCGACGCCCTTCCCGCCCACCACCCGGCCGCCGGTCACGCTGACGCCCACGCCGGTGCCGCCGGTCACGGTGGCGGCGCTGGCCCTCGGCGACCTCACGGTGAGTGAGGACGCCACCGCCGGCGCCACGGTCACGGTCCGCGCGGGCGGCACGGCGCCCATCGGCCTCACCGCCACCTGGGCGGTCGCGGGCGACCCCGTCCACACGGAACGGCTCCGGCTCGGCGGGGCCCTGTCGTACACCCGCGCCCTCAGCCACACGCTGGCCGAGCGCCCCTGCGGCAGAACCGTCACGCTGACCGTCGCCACCACGCCCGCCGCCCCAGGAGGCCCCAGGACGGCCACCCTCAGCGTGCCGCCGTGCCCCACGACCGTGACGGGGCTGCGGGTGTCGCTGGACATGGCGCCCTCGCCGGGCGACGAGGCCACCGCGCGGGTGCGGGTGACGGCGAGCGGCACGGGTGACGTGCCCGTGCGGGTCAGATTCGCGCTGAACGGCGAGACCGTCGGCACGAGGACCGCCACGCTCACCGGGCGCACCTCCTACGCCCGCTCGTTCGACCAGGGCTTCAGGACGCGGCCGTGCGACGCGACGGTGTCCGTGGCGGTGACGGCGGGCGACGAGCAGGCGAGCGCGCGGACCCGGGTGACCTGCCCGGCGGGTGTCCGCCGGGTGTCGATCGCGCGGGCCGCCGTGGACGGCCGGGGCGGCGCCGTGGCCGTGATCACGGTCTCGACCCTGAACGACCGCCCGGTGCGGCTGTCGGTCACGTTCTCGGCCGGGGGGAGGCAGCACACCGAGCAGGTCACGCTGTCGGGCGACACGGCGTACACCCGTACGCTGAGCCACGCGTTCGGCGAGGTGCCGTGCGGGGCCCGCTGGGTCGTACGGGCGACGACCCAGCCGCGCGGGGCCGGGGGCGGCGACCAGGCGAGCGGCGTCACGCCGGCGTGCGAGCCGGAGGAGCCGAGCGATGAGCCGTCCGCCGACCCGCCGCCCAGGTCCACCCCGTCCGCGACGCCGTCGCCCCGGGAGGAGCCCAGCGGCGACCAGCCCGCCCCGGGCGAGCCGGGCTGATCACCTGCCTCCCGCACCCGGCCGGTCGCCCCTCCCGGGCACGGCCGGTCGCCGACGCCGCGCTCGGCGGGGCCGCGGCGCCCGGCGGGCGGGAGCGGGAAGGCGCGAAGGAGCGGTGTGGACGGGCCGGACGGTCGGCGAACAGTGCCGGGTGCGCGCAGGGCAAGATTGCGATTTCCGACTTATCGGGATAACCAGGCCCAGAAAGCGTTTGCCGCTGGTTAAGCTACGGTGCGTTTGTTCAGGGTGGGGGCCCCGAAGTGTGCAGAGGAGACCGTTATGAACGGTGGTGCGCTGTGGGAGGTCCCCGGGTACCGCACCGTACGAGAGCTGGGCAGCGGAGCCGCCGGCCGGGTGATGCTGGCGCGGCGTGACCACGACGGCGCCGAGGTCGCCGTGAAGTACCTCTCCGACGAGCTCAGGTCCGACGTCGGGTTCGTCGCGCGCTTCCGGCACGAGGCCCGGCTGCTCGGGACGCTGCGCAGCCCGTACAACGCCCGCCTGATCGACTACGTCGAGACCGGCGCCGGCGCGGCGATCGTCATGGAGCTGGTCAACGGCGTGTCCCTGCGCCGGCTCCTCACCTCCGAGGGCCCGACCGGCCCCGAGGCCGCGCTGACCGTGCTCAAGGGCTCGCTGAAGGGCCTGGCCGCCGCGCACGCCATCGGCGTGGTCCACCGCGACTTCAAGCCCGAGAACGTCATGGTCCAGGGCGACGGCGCGAGCAAGCTCGTCGACTTCGGCATCGCGGCGCGGGCCGGCGACGCGGCCGGCGCCGCCGGCACCCCGCCGTACATGGCGCCCGAGCAGTGGTCGGGCGCGCCGGCCGCGCCGTCCACCGACGTGTACGCCGCCACCGTCGTCTTCTTCGAGTGCCTGACCGGCACCCGGCCGTTCCGCGCCACCAACATGGCCGCGCTCGCCCGGCAGCACCAGAGCGCCCAGCCGCCGATCGAGGAGGTTCCCGCGCCGCTGCAGGAGCTGGTCCGGCGGGGCCTGGCCAAGGAGGCCACCGAGCGGCCGCCGTCCGCCGAGGCGTTCCTGACGGAGCTGGAGGCCGTGGCGGCCGAGGCGTACGGGGCCGGCTGGGAGGAGCGCGGGCGCCGCCGCCTGTCGAGCCTGGCGGCGCTGCTGCTGGCGCTGTTCCCGAACCCGCCGGAGACCCCGGCGGAGGCGCAGACCTCGCTGGCCGAGACCCGCTTCCCCGAGCCGTCGCGGCTGCTGGCCAAGCTGTCGTCGAAGATCGTCATCGGTACGGCGTGCGTCGGCGTGCTGGTCGGCGTGGCCCTGGTGGCGGTCAACGCGTTCGACGGCGACACGACCCTGCGGGCGCAGATCACGACGGTGACGCCCACCACGGCCTCCCCCGCCGCGGGGGACCCGGGCCTCGACGAGCCCTCCGACGAGCCGACGGACGAGCCGTCCGAGGAGCCGACGGAGGAACCCACGAAGGACCCGACGCCCACGGCCGAGGAGACGCCGACCACCGAGCCGACGGCGACCGCCGCCCCGGCCCGGACGAGGACCCTGACGCCCACCCCGAGCCCGCGCCGCACGCCGAAGGCGACGCCCACCCCGACGCGGACGCGGCCGACCAGGACGCCCACCCCGACCGCCTCGGACGAGCCGCAGGTGCTCGCCACCGCCGACGATCAGGACGGCGTCACGACCGCGCCGCGGCCGTCCTCGCCCCCGGCCACGAGCCCGCAGCCGACCGTCTCCGTACCGACCCGCACACCGCCGTCCCCGACGATCGAGCCCTCCCCCAGCGGTGGGGGCGGCGACGGCGAGGGCGAGCCCACGATCGGCGGGCCCACCCGGGGTGAGCCGACCGCAGGCGACGGCGAGACGCCGCTCGCGCTTCCGCAGGAGCGGGACGGCGCGACGGGGGCGCTGCTCGCGGCCGGGCTGGTGACGTGGGGGGCCGTTCCGGTCACACTTGCGGTGCGGCGCCGCATGACGGGGCGGCACCGGAGGAAGCGCTGACGGGTCGGGGGGCAACGGGGATGGAGAACGCCAGGGACGGCATCGCCGGCTTCCGGCTCACCGAACACACCTGGATCACCGAGGTCGGCAACTGGATCGACGCGATCTCACCGGACGGCCGCCGGGCGGGGGCGCTGCTCTTCGACCCGAGGGTGGTCGGGCTGCCCGGGGTTCGCGACCGGGTCGTGGCCGCGGTCATGACCGACCAGCGGCTGGTGCTGGGCGGGCTGGGCGGCCTGATCCCGGTGGCCGACGTGGTGGCCGCCGGCGAGCAGGTGTGGCTGCTCACCGCGCAGGCGGTCAGCCCCACGCTGGCCGACCTGCTGGGGTCGGCGTCCGCCGACCCGACCGGCGGGACGGCGGCGCATGGTGCGGCCCCGGGCGGCCCCGCGTGGACACCGTATGGGACGGGCTCCGTCGATCCGGGGGGCGCCGCGTCGGTGCTGCTGGAGACGGCGCAGACCTTGCTGGCGCTGCACGCCTCCGGGGTGACGCACGGCTCGCTGCACCCGGGCACCGTGGTCATCGCCGCCGACGGCGGCGCCCTGCTGTCGGAGCGCGGGCTCAGCGACGCGATCCGCGGCCAGGTCTCGCCCCCCGCGCGCGACGCCGAGTCGTGGGCCGCGCTGGCGCGCGGGCTGGCGGCCTCGACGCGTGACGCGCCGGCGGCGGCCCAGCTCTTCGAACGCGCGGCGGCCACGGCGACCACCCACGGGCTGGCGGCCGCGCGTGACGCGCTGCTCGCGGGCCGGGGCGCGCTGCCGGGCGGGACGATCAGCCGTGAGCGGCTGGCGCAGGCGGCCCGCGGACGTTCGGCGTTCGCCCAGGCCCCGCCGCGAGCCCTGCCGTACCCGCCGGAGCCCGTGGACGAGGGCGACATCGTCACGCTCCTGCACGTGCCCGGCCGCTCCCCCGCGCCCCACGGAGGGCCGGCCCAGGGGGCGGCGCCGATGCGGTTCGGCCCCGGCGTGGACGTGGACACCCACCAGCAACGCACCGAGACCCCCGCCGAGCGGATCTGGCGCGAGGGCAGGGAGGAGCCGACCGTCCACGGCGCCCGCGCCGTCCGCGCCTCGCGGGCCCGGCGCCGCCGCACGGTCCTGGCCGCCGCGCTGTTCGCGGTGATCATCGCGGGCGCGATCCTCGCCTGGCTGAGGCTGGGCGGCGGCGGGCCGGACCTGGCCGTCGCGTCGGTGGACGTCGCCGCCCCGAAGAAGACGCAGGGCTGCGACAGCGCCGTCGTGGTCACCGGCACCATCGTGACGAACGGCGGCGCGGGTGAGATCCAGTACGAATGGCGTAAGAACCTCGACAAGGAGGTGGTCAAGCAGACCCTGCGCACCACCTCCGACCGGACCTCGTACCAGGTGCCGCTGCGGTGGACGCTCAAGGGGAAGTCCACGGTCAAGGCGACGGCCACGCTCCGGATCCTGTCCCCGGGGCCGGTGCGCAGCGACAAGGCGAGCTTCACGTACAAGTGCTGACGCGCGGCCCGCGCCGGAGGGCCGCCGACAATGCATATCAATGCGGTTCTTACTAATCTGGCCAGCATGACCACGCAGACCCCCGCGGGCTGGTACCCGGACCCCTACGGATCGCCCCAACTCCGTTGGTGGGACGGCGCCCAGTGGACCGACGCCACGCATCCGCAGGAGCCCGGGGCGGCGCCACAGCAGCAGCCGCCCTCGGGGTCGCAGCCCGGCCACGACTGGTCGGCCACCCCCGCCAACCCGACGCTCCAGTACGGCCAGCCCGGCGGACCGGCCCAGCCGTACGGCCCGGAACAGCCCGGCGGGCCCGGGCAACAGGGCGACCCCGGACAGGCGTACGGCCCCGGACAGCCCAGCGGGCCCGGACAGGCGTACGGGCCCGGGCAGCAGAGCGGGCCGACCCAGGTGTACGGCGCGTCCCAGCAGAGCGGCCTCGGCCAGCCGCAGGCCCCCGGCCAGCCCGGCGCTCCCGGTCAGCCCGGCGGTCCCGGTCAGCCCTCCTTCGGCTCGCCGCAGCCCACCCAGGTGCTCCCCACGTACGGGGGCCAGGGTCCGTACGGCGAGCCGGGCCCCTACGCGCAGGGCCAGCCCGGCCAGTGGGGCGGCGCGCAACTGCCCGGCCCGGGCTACCCCCCGCCGGCGAAGCAGCGCAACCCCATGCCGTGGATCTTCGGTGGCCTGGCCGCGCTGGTCGTGGTGGCGCTCCTCGTGGTCGCGGGCATCTTCGTCATCAACCGCGACAAGCCGACGGTCGCCCTGCCGCCGTCGTCCACGCCGACCGAGTCGGAGTCGCCGTCGGAGTCGGAGCCGCCCAGCACGCAGCCCACACCGGCCACGACCGAGCTGCCGCAGGCGCAGGACGGCCGCGTCTCAGATCCGCAGGCCGGCCTCTCGTACGCGGTGCCCGACGGCTGGACGGTGCCCGGCTACGCCGACATCAACGGCACCGACCCCACCTCCGACCCCGCCCAGCAGAGGTGGTCGAGCGGCGTCACGAAGGTCGCGCAGCAGGATTACGAGGACGGCCACGACTGGATCGGCAACATCTACACCGGCACGCTGAACGAGGTCTACCCCTACGAGGGCAAGAGCGGGCTCGGGGTGACGGTCAAGACGGTGTTCATCGACTTCGCGAAGTACTACCAGATCCAGCACACGACCAAGATCTTGCAGGACAAGGCCATCAAGGTCGGCGGCAAGGACGCCTGGGTGCTCCAGTTCCAGCACGACTTCAGCAAGATCTCGAAGCAGAAGGGCTACAAGTGGAACAAGGAGAACGGCGCGATCGTGCTCATGGACCGCGGTGAGGGCGAGCGTCCGGCCATCTTTTACGTGTCGGTTCCCGACAATCTCGGCACGGACGTGGTCGGCAAGGTTCTGAGCTCACTCAAGCCTGCCTGACGCTTGGCACTAGGCTGGTCCTGAGAGCAAGCGGGCGGGCGCTCCGAGCCGCTTGGGCGAGGAGAACGAATGAGTGACGTGCTGGTCTGGATCGACTGTGAGATGACCGGGCTGGACCTTGGCCGCGACGCGCTCGTCGAGGTGGCGTGCGTCATCACCGACAGCGAGCTCAACCAGCTCGACGAGGGCGTCGACGTGGTCATCAAGCCGCCGCCCGAGTCGCTGGAGCAGATGTCGCAGGTGGTCCGCGAGATGCACACCGCCTCCGGGCTGCTGCCCGAGCTCGCGGGCGGGGTGACGCTGGCCGAGGCCGAGTCGCTCGTCCTCGACTACATCCGCCGCCACGTCCCCGAGCCGAAGAAGGCGCCGCTGTGCGGCAACTCCATCGGCACGGACCGCACGTTCATCTCGCGTGACATGCCCGCGGTCGACTCCTACCTGCACTACCGGATGGTCGACGTGTCGTCCATCAAGGAGCTGGTGCGACGCTGGTACCCCCGGGTGTACTTCGCGGCGCCGGAGAAGCAGGGCGGGCACCGGGCGCTGGCCGACATCACGGAGAGCATCAGGGAGTTGCGCTACTACCGCGCGTCGGTGTTCGTGGCCCAGCCGGGGCCCGACTCGGCGACGGCCCGCACGCTGGCGGAGCGCGTCAGCGGCTGATCCCCTCCGGCTCGGCCGGGACCCGCGCGCGTCAGACCTGTCCTGGCGCGCCGGGGATCGCGTGTGAGCCGGTGAACACGTGTCGGTGCGTCGCCGATGGCGAAAAGACTCCCGAACACCGCTACAATTTTCCTGTGCCGCCTCACGGGGCGGCCATGGTGGGTGTAGCTCAGTTGGCAGAGCGCCAGGTTGTGGTCCTGGATGTCGAGGGTTCAAGTCCCTTCACTCACCCCGAGCGCACGGCCGGTCCCCAGGGACCGGCCGTTGCCGTTTTTCCCCTATCGTCCCCAAAACATGACAATGCGAGTTATGCTCACTGTCTACCGCTAACGCCGGAAGCACGGGGGCATCGGCGATTCTGACCGTCTGCGCGCCCCCGGAGGCCGGATGAGAGTCGACGACGCAGCGTTCGAAAGCGTGTTCACGTCCCTGAGCAAGCGCGAGGCCGAGGTCATGGACCTCATCGCCACGGGTCACTCCAACGGCCAGATCGCGCGGCGTCTCTTCCTCAGCGAGAAGACGGTCAAGAACCACGTCAACCGCATCTACGCCAAGCTCGGCGTGGACTCACGCGTCACCGCCATCGGCCTCTGGCTGTCCCGCGACGGCTGAACCCGGGTACGCCGACTCCCCTCGTCCCGACCTCGGACGAGGGGAGCGGGGAACTTCGGTGTCGACCAGCCGGCGGAGGCGCCCTGAGGCGCGCGCCTGGCCACCGGCCATCATGCCCGTCCTGGACGGCGTTCGCCGCGCCTGCCGCGTGGGCGGTGGTCCCGCGGTCGAGCGCCGTCGGACGGCCCAGCCCTCGTCAGACCGTCGCACGGCGCAGCCCTCGTCAGCACGGCGCAGCCCCCGTCGGGCCGCGCATCCGGACCGTCCAGCCCCCGTGGGACGGTGCGGCCCGCCGGAACGGTGCGGCCCCACACGGCGGCGCGGCCCCGCAGGACGGCGCGCTCCCCGCAGGACGCTGCGGCCCGCGGGAACGGCGCGGCCCCGCGGGACGGTGCGGCCCCCATTGGTCGGTGCGGCCCTGGTCAGACGGTGTAGCCGCCGTCCACGGCGAGGGCGGTGCCGGTGACGTAGCGGCCGCCCGGGCCCGCCAGGAAGGCCACCGCGGCGGCGATGTCCTCGGCCTCGCCGTACCGGCCCAGGGCGGTGAGGGAGCGCTGGAAGGCGGCGGTCTCGCCGTCGGCCGGGTTCATGTCGGTGTCGATGGGCCCCGGGTCCACGACGGTGGCGGTGATCCCGAGCGGCCCCAGCTCCCGGGCCAGCCCCTTGGTCAGCCCCACGAGCGCGCTCTTGGCCATCGCCTGCACGACGAAGTTCGCCCCGGGGACGCGCCCGTTGAAGCACGACCCGATGCTGATGATCCGCCCGCCGTCGCCCATGTGGCGGGCGGCGGCCTGGGCGGCGAGGAACACCGACCGGACGTCCACGGCGAGCGCCCGGTCCAGGTCCTCGGCGGACACCTCCGCGAGCGGGCCGTAGGCGAGGAAGCCCGCGTTGTTCACCAGGATGTCGAGGCGGCCCAGCTCGCGCACCGTCCGCTCCACCGCCTCCGCCGCGGCGTGCGGACCGGTCAGGTCGGCCTGGATGACCGCGGCCCGGCCGCCGCCGGCCTCGATCTCCTTGGCGACCTCGCGCGCCTGGTCCTCCGCCTGGACGTAGGTCAGCGCGACCGCCGCCCCCTCGCCGGCCAGCCGTCGTGATATCGCCGCGCCGATCCCGCGGCTGCCCCCGGTCACCAGCGCCACCTTGCCGGTCAGGTCACTCATCGTGCTTCCTCCATGGAGGGTGTGGTCGTCGTGCCGGCATGGTAGAAGTTGACATCAATGTCAGATTCAAGTCGTCGTCAGGCGGGGTGAGGGCATGCGGATCGGTGAGCTGGCCCGGCGTACCGGGGTGAGTGAGCGCTCCCTGCGCTACTACGAGGCCCAGGGCCTGCTGCGCGCGCAGCGCACGCCCGGCGGCCACCGGGACTACGGCGAGTGGGCGGTCGACCGCGTCGTCCGCATCCAGACCCTCTACGCCGCCGGCCTGAACAGCGAGAAGATCGCGCAACTGCTGCCCTGCATGCGCGACGAGGACGGCCGCCCGAACGAGGTCGCCACCCCGAAGCTGGTGGGCGAGCTCACCGCGGAGCGCGACCGCATCGACCGCATGATCACGGAGCTGATCCGCTCCCGCGACGTCCTGGACGAAGTGATCGACACGGCGTCGGAAGGCGCGAGCGCCGGCAGGTGACGGCCCGCCCTCGCGTGGCGCGCGCCGCACGCCGCGATCGCGTGCTGAAATAGCGGAGGTGTGACAGCTCGCGCAGCGAGCGTGTCATGAAATGCCCGCTTTTCCCCGGCTTTCAAGGAATTGTCGCAAGCGATCCGGCTAACCGGACGAAAGGTAAAGCTACCGCACATAGCCGCTCCTACCATACGGAGCAGCCGCGAACGCGGCACCGTCCGCGAGAAAACGGACGCAGCGCACCATCCCCGAAAACCCCGCAGACGACAGCGTCAACGCCCGGCGAACGATGCCTGATCCTTCGGTAAGGCTCGTGTGCCGCGCGGAGCGTCGCGAGACCCGGCGCATATAACGGGTTCCGTAGTGAACATGTCGCTGAATATTCCGGGCGAAATGTTCTATGGCCCGCACTACCGTCTCGGGGAGTCCGAAATGGCAGAAAAAGTCAGGAAAACGATATTCGCGGCCGTGGCGGTGGGAGGTGGGATCGCCTTCGGTACCGCGGGGCTGGCCACGGCCGTCGTGCACACGGCCGCCGCCGTGCAGGCGACCACGGTCACGCGCGGGCCGCTGCTCGACCCGCAGTACCCGCCGTGCCCCCGCTCGGACGGCGGTGACGTCAACCTCACCGCCTGCCTCGACAACAACAACCACGCCGACAACGACAACGCCGCGGCCGCCGACGCCGTCGCGGTCGACGTGGGCGAGAACGAAGAGGAGCAGACCAACGCGTCCACGACGAACGGACAGCAGTCCGACGACGCGGACCTCGGTGACTTCAGCCAGCTCGACGTCCTGTCGAACTCGTCCGCGCCCCAGCCGCTCACGAACCTCGTGACGCCCGGCTGCGACGAGGAGTCCTGCACGTCGTCGACCTCGTCCCACAACGGTGAGACGGAGGCCGGCGGCATCAGCACCGGCGAGGACGAGGACGGACCGGCCAACGACCCGGCCGGGATCGGCGTCACCGGTGAGAACGACATCACCGGCGACCTCGCCGACGCGGGCCTGACCGAGAACC
The DNA here is from genome assembly GCF_024172185.1 of Nonomuraea roseoviolacea subsp. carminata. GTDB lineage: Bacteria > Actinomycetota > Actinomycetes > Streptosporangiales > Streptosporangiaceae > Nonomuraea > Nonomuraea roseoviolacea. The sequence goes on along the minus strand of NZ_JAMZEC010000001.1, from coordinate 5,710,795 downwards.
CGCTGGACGACGAGGCGGGCGCGGACGACACCGACCACGTCGACGATGACGACGACGACGTCACCCCGACGCCCACGCCGCAGGACATCGACAAGCACTTCACCGTCGACCTCGGCCCGTGGGACGACGGCCCGTGGGGCGGCCCCCACGGCGGCCCCGACGGCGGCTGCTTCGAGGTGGAGTGCTGGAAGAAGGAGGCCGCTCCCGAGCTGCCGATGACCGGCGCCGACGTCCGGCCGATGGTGGCCGCGGGCACGGGCCTGCTGCTCGTCGGCATCGCCGGGACCGTCATCGCCGTGAGGCGTCGCCGCTCCTCCGATGCCAAGTAAGAACCTCCGTCAGTCAAGCAGCAACCGGCGCCGGCTTCTCGTCGCCGGACTGCTGGGCCCGGCCGCGTGTCTCACGCTGGCCGGCGCCTGGGAGGCGCGTCGCGGCCTGGACGTGCGCGAGCACCTGCAGGCCGCCAGGGACGCGCTGGAACGGCTCCCCGCGAGCGCCCCGCACCTCATGGGCGAGGCGCTCGCGGACGCCCGCCGGCACGCCGCCGAGGCGCACCGGCTCACCGCCGGCCCGGACTGGTCGTTGCTCACCCACACCCCCTTCCTGGGGGACGGCGCGACGGCCGTCCGCGGCCTGGCGGGCACCGCCGCCGAGCTCACCGACGTCCTCGCCACCGTCCACCAGGCGGGCGACGGGCTGGTGCGGCCCGGCGGCTTGTCCATGCGCGAGGTCCCCCGCCTGCTCGGCGACCTCGCCGTGGCCGCGCCGAAGCTGGAGGCCGCCGCCGCCCGGATCGACCGGGCCAGGCAGTCGCTGGCCGCCACCCCGGCGGCCACCGGCCTTTCCGAGCTGGACACGGCGCGCGCGAGCGCCCTGCGCGAGACCGACCGGCTGCTCGGCTACCTGCGCGCCGGGGCGGACGCCGCGGCGCTGCTCCCCCCGATGCTGGGCCACGACGGCCCGCGCCACTACTTCCTGGCCTTCCAGACCAACGCCGAGGCCCGCGGCACCGGCGGGCTCGTGGGCGCCTTCGGCATCCTGAACGCCGGCCGCGACGGGATCGGCATCACCAGGCTCGCCGCCAACGACGCCCTTCCGAAGAGCTCCTCGGCGGTCGCCGACCACGGCCGCGCCTACCGCGCCCGTTACGGGCCCGGCGCGACCCGGCTCCTGTCCGTCTCCAACCTCTCGCCGCACTTCCCCTACGCGGCGGCCACGTGGGCCGGTCTGTGGCGGCGCTACAGCGGCCAGCGCCTGGACGGGGCCATCGCCACCGATCCCATCGGTCTGTCCCGCCTGCTGAAGCTCATCGGTCCCGTCCGGCTGCCCAGCGGCGAGATGGTGACCGCCGGCAACGTCGTGGACCTCACCGAGCGGGAGGCGTACGCCCGCTTCGACGACCCGGTGCGCCGCAAGCGCTACCTGATCAAGATCGCCGGCGCGGTCGTGGATGGCCTGTTCCAGGCGCGGCCCGACCCGCTGGAGGCGATGTCCGTCCTGTCGCACGTGGTGGAGGAGCGGCGGATCCAGGTCTGGAGCCGCCACGAGGCCGAGGAGCGCCGCCTGGCCGCCACCCCGCTCGGCGGGGTGCTGCCGAGCGCGCCCGGGCCGTTCGCCGAGCTGGTCGTCAACAACTCCGCCGGCAACAAGCTGGACTACTATCTCGGCCGCTCGCTGGAGTATCGGCTCGGGCGGTGCGGCGGCGGATGGCGTGCCTCTCGCGTACGCGTGCGGCTGGACAACGACGTACCGCGCCGCAGGCTGCCGGCCTACGTGACGACCCGCCTCGACTCTCCGGAACGGAGGCACGCCGAGGGCTCCACGCTGCTGTGGGTGTCGATGTACGCGAGCGTCGGCGCCCGGCTGGCCGAGGCCCGGGTGGACGGCGAGCGGATCGAGCCCATCCGGGAGGTGGAGCGATCGCATCCCGTCTACTCCACGGTGCTGGAGTTCGCCCCCGGCGAGGCGCGCACCCTCGACTTCACGCTGCTGGAGCCGGCCTCGGCGGCGATACCGGCGGTGCCGGTGCAGCCGCTCGTCCGGCCGCAGCGCACGACGATCCTCCAGGATCCGGCGGGATGCGCCGCGGCCCCTCCGGAGAGCTGATGACGGGCGGCGCCATGACGGGCACCTTCCGCGTCCTGTTCGTGTGCACGGGCAACCTGTGCCGCTCGCCCCTGGCCGAGCGGCTCGCCCGCGCCACGCTCGGCCCCGGCTTCGTCGTGGAGAGCGCGGGTACCCGCGCGGTGCCCGGCCTGCCGATGCCCGAGCACGCCCGGCGGACGTTGCTGCGGCTCGGCGGCGACCCGTCCGGCTTCGCCTCCCGGCCGCTGACGGCCGCGCTGGTGGCCGAGGCCGACCTGGTCCTGGCCGCGACCGTCCTCCACAGGGCCGAGGTGGTGGCCCTGCACCTTCCGGCGGCCACGCGGGCGTTCACCATCGCCGAGTTCGGCGTGCTGGCGGCCGAGGCGGACGGTGACGCCCTGGGCGGCGACCCCGACCCGGTGTGCCGTGCTCGTACGCTCGTGGACCAGGCCGCGGCGCTGCGCGGCCTGGTCCGTGTGGACGTTCCTGACATCGCCGACCCGTACGGCCGGTCCCGGTGGGCCTACCGCGCGGCCGGGCGGCGGATCGCCGAGGCGCTGGCGGTGCCGTTGCGGCTGCTCACACACCCACCGGTGTCTTGACCTCGGCCTGCGCCGCGGGCCCGTAGCCATAGCCGTAGCCATAGCCGTCGTAGCGGCTGGCCTTGGCCGGCACGAAGTTGAGCACCGTGCCGACGACGCGGGCGCTGACCGACGCCAGCAGCTCGATGCCGCGGACGACGTGCTCGTGCCGGGTCCGGCCGTACCTGGCGACCAGGATGGTTCCGGAGGTGAGAAGTGGAGGAGGGTGGGAGGAAGGGGAGGATGATATATATAAATAAGGGAGGTTAATAGGAATAAAGGAGGAAAGGTGAAAGTAAGGTGAATGTAAGGAGTTGAGGGAGGGGAAGGGGAAGGTATAGTTGGGTGATAAGGGGGGAAGGTAGTAAAGAGGGGAAGGGGTAAGTAGGGAATATATAGTGGAAGAGTAAGTAGAGAGGGGAAGGAAGGGAAGTATGGATAAGGGGGGGAAGAGATTAGAGGTATAGGGGGGAAAGTAGGGGGGTTATGGGATATGGAGAGGATGTGTTTATGGGAGGTGTGATAGTGATTAGTAGAATTGGAAATGAAAGTGTTAGAAGGGGAAGGGTGTTGGATTGTTATTTGTAGTGGGGAGAAAATTAGAGGGTATAGGTGGTGTTTTGGTTTAGTTTGGGTAGTTTGTGGTTTTGGGGTTTTTTTTGTTGGTGGTGTTGTTTTTTGTTGTTGTTTATTTTTTTTGTTTTTTGCGCCGATGAGCGGATGGCGCGCGTCGCGCTCGTAGCCGATGATGCCGAGGGTGGAACTGCCGGACGCCTCCTGCAGCGCGGCAGAGGTCTTGACCGTAGTGTCGAGACGATCGCGCAGGATCAGCGAGCTGACGGCCACGACCAGCCCGATCAGCATGCCTACCAGGACGTTGAGCAGCGGCACGGGGCTGACCGGTGCCTTGGGCACCTCTGCCGCGTCCACGATGGTGACCTTGACGGTCGGCCTGCTCGTCGGGGTCGGGCGTTCGATCTGCTCGATCATCCGCGCGAACCGGGTGCCCAGCGCGTTCGCCAGCGCGGCGGCCCGGGCCGGGTCGCTGTCGGTCACCATCGCGCGCAGGATGACGGTGCCCGGCACGATCTCGGCGGTGATACTGTCCCGCAGGCGCTCCACGTCCTCGGGCTTGGTCACCTGGCTCAGCGTGCGCCGGCTGGTCAGCAGGTTGGCGTACGACTGCGCGCCCTGCGCGAGGCTGCTCACCTGGTATGCGGGCGAGAACGCGCCCTTCTTGTCATGGCTGGAGAACAGCATGGTGATCGTCGCGGCGTACTTGGGCGGCGTGTTCGCGGTCACGACCAGCGCCACGCCCACCGACAAGATCAGCGACAGGACGAGAAGCAGCCAGTTCTTCCGGGCGAGCCGGAGGAAGTAGAGCAGATCCAACGGATCATCGCCGCCTTTCGCGGATTCGTGGAGGGTTCTCAAGGGAACGGCGTGGCACGTACACCGGCACCCTCTGGAACAGGGCGATGGCCAGGGCCGCCGTGCCGGCCGCCAGGAGTGCCGCGGCGAGAGCCGGCACCATGCCGACGGTCGCGGCAGTCCACAGCGCGCCGGCGAGCCCGGCGGCCAGCGCCAGTGTCATGGCGACCCCGCGGGTGTTGAGACCGAGCAGGCGGAGCCGGTGCGAGACATGGTCGGTGCCGCCCGCCATGGGCGAGCGTCCCGCCCGGAGCCGTGACAGGACCACCACTCCGGTGTCCACGACCGCGACGAAGGCCGGCAGGAGCAGTCCCGCGGCGGCCGTGTCGGGGCCGCGGCCACCGGCCAGGACGATCGCCGAGCAGGTCAGGCCGAAGCCGATGAACAGAGATCCGGTGTCGCCCATGAACATCTTCGCGGGCGGCCAGTTCTGCGTCAGAAATCCCAGTGCGGCGCCGGCCAGCGCCAGGAGGAACACGCCGACGTGCGTCTGCCCCTGGAGGAATGCCACCACGGCAAGGAACGCGGCGCTCACCGCGCTCACCGCGCCCAGCGCGCCGTCCATGTTGTCGAGCAGGTTGCAGGAGTTCGTCATCACGACGAGCCACACCACGGTCAGGGGCGCGTCGGCCCATCCCCCGGTCACGGTGAGCTGCACCCCGGCGAGGACCACCCCGACGGCCGCCACCGTCTCCACGACCAGCCGGGTCAGGGCCGGCAACGCGGCGATGTCGTCGATGAAGCCGAGCACGGCCACCGCGGCGGCCGCCAGCAGGATCGCGGTGATCCGCAGGTCGGCGAGCCCGCCGGCGGCCACGGTGACCGTCACCGTGGCCAGCGCGATGGGCATGCCGCCCAGGTACGGGGTGGGCCGGACGTGCGCCTTGTGCCCGCCCGGACGGTCGGTCAGCCCCCAGCGCAGCGCGAGGCGCTTCAACGGCACGGCCGTGGCCGCGCTCACCAGGAAGGCGGCCGCACACGCGACCGGCGTCAGCGACCCGTTCACTGCAACGCCGCCGCGAGCTCCTCGCGGGCTTGCTTGACGACCTCGGTGAGGATCTCGTCGAGCGTGCGACGCGGGACCCACCCGGTCAGTTCGCGGATCTTGGTGGTGTCGGGCACCCGGCGGGTCATGTCCTCGAAGCCCTTGCGGTAGGCCTCGTCGTACGGCACGAGGTCGACCCCGGACGTGGAACCGGTGTGCTCGATGACGAGCTTGGCCAGCTCCAGGATGCTGACCTCCTGCGCCGATCCGATGTTGAAGGTCTGCCCGACCGCTTCCGGCGAGCCGAGCAGCCGAAGCAGCGCGTCCACGACGTCGGCCACGTGCGCGAAGCACCGGGTCTGGGTGCCGTCACCGTGGACGGTGAGCGGCAGGCCGGCGAGTGCCTGCTGGACGAAGCGCGGGATGACCATGCCGTAGGCCGGGCTCTGCCGTGGGCCCACGGTGTTGAACAGCCGCACGACGATGGTCTCCAGGCCACGCTCGTGGTGGTAGGCGTTGGCGACGATCTCGTCCACGGCCTTCGCGGTGCTGTAGGCCCAGCGCACGATCCCGGTGTTGCCGAGGATGCGATCCGCGTCCTCGCGCAGCGGCCCGGAGGAGTTCTTGCCGTAGATCTCGCTGGTGCTCGCCACGAGGATCTTCTTCCGGTACCGGTGCGCGGCCTGGATGACGATCTCCGATCCGCGGATGTTGGTCGTCAGCGACCGCAGCGGCTCCTCGACGATCAGCCTGACGCCGACCGCCGCGGCCAGATGGACCACCACGTCGCATCGGCGTACCAGTTCGTCCACGACCAGTTCGTCGAGGATGGAGCCCTGCACGAACCGCAGGTTCGGGTGCGGACGCAGGTTGGCCGCCCGGCCGGTCGACAGGTTGTCGAGGACCAGGACCTGGTCGCCGCGGGCGAGCAGCGCGTCGGTCAGGTGCGATCCGACGAATCCGCTGCCACCCGTTATCAGGTACGTGCGGGAGCTTGCGTTGGTCATGGGTTCCCCTAGAGACGAGTTCACTGGCTGGAGAGGGTGGCGGTTCACGCGGGAACGCCGGGGTTCCGGGTGAGCTCGCTCTGGAACCAGGCGACCGTCATGCGTAGCCCGTCCTTGAGCGCCACGGGGCGCACCCCGGGGATGAGCTCACCGAGCAGGTGCGGGGAAGCCTGCGAGGTGAAGATGTCGCCCGTTCGCGGCGGCAGGAACACCGCCTCGACGGGCCGGTCCAGGACCGAGGCGAGCAGATCCTTCAGCGTCAGCAGCGGGACGCGCGTGCCGAAGGCCAGGTTGACCGGTCGGGTGCTGGTCAGCCGGCGCGCGACCGCCTCGCACAGCACCTCGGTCACCGACCCGACGTAGGTGAAGTCACGGGCCTGGCGCCCGTCGCCGTGGATCGGCACCGGCTCGCCGTTCAGGGCCTTCGAGACGAACGTCGGGACGACTGCCGCGTAGGCGTGGTCGGCGGCCTGCAGCGGGCCGTAGACGTTGAAGAAGCGGAACGGCAGCACCGGCAGGCCGAAGCTGGAGGCGTAGGCCAGCGCGTACGCCTCGGTCGCCAGCTTGCTCACCCCGTACGGGCTGAGCGGCCTGGTCGGCAGGTCCTCGTGCTTGGACGGCTCCGGGGAGTCGCCGTACACGGAGGACGACGAGGCGAGGATCACGTGCGGCCGCGTGGCCCGGCACGCCTCCAGCACCCGGAGCGTCCCCGTCGCGTTGACCTCATGCGTGGCGAGGGGGTCGGCCAGCGAACGGGGCACGGACGGGCGTGCCGCCAGGTGGACGACCGTCGTGACCTCCCGGACCAGGGCGGCCACCAGGTCCGTGTCCAGGATGCTGCCGGGCACGAACCGCGCCTCGACGCCGTCGAGGTTGGCGAGGTCACCGCTGCTCAGATCGTCCAGTACCGTGACGGTCTCGATCTCCGGCCGGGCGGCGAGCGCCCGGCACAGGTTGGCGCCGATGAAGCCGGCGCCGCCGGTCACCAGGACTTTCATGTGTTCCCCCTTCCTGTGGTGACACAGCGGTCCCGGCGGGACTCGCCCAGCGATCGGTAGAGGGCCTCGGTGTCGGCCACCAGGCGGTCCACGTCGAACGTGGCGCTCGTCCAGCGGCGGGCGGCCTCGCCCATCCGGCAGGCCAGCACGGGGTCGGACAGCAGGCGCACGGTGTGCGCGGCCAGCGCCTCGGGATCCGTGGGGGCGAGGAACCCGGTCTCCCCGTCGCGGACGACCTCGGCGACGCTGCCGACCCGCGTGGAGACGACGGGGGTGCCGGCCATCTGCGCCTCGATGAGCGTGAGCGGCGTCCCCTCGTTGTCGGAGGTGAGCATGACCACGTCCGCGGCGGCGTAGACGGTCTCGACGTCCTCGCGCCAGCCCAGCAGATGGAAGGCGTCACGGATCGGCGCGATGCTCGCCTCGAACTGCTCCAGCAGCTCACCGCCGCCGCAGACGACGAAGTGACAGCCGGGTGTCCGGCGCAGCACCTCTCGTGCCGCCTCGGCGAACCGGTCGGGCCGTTTGATCCGGGTGAGCCGGCCGACGAACGCGACCACGGGAGCCCGTGACGGGAGGCCGAGCTCCTGGCGGGCGGCGTCACGGTCGGGCACAGGCCGCGGACGGACGCCCGGCAGGATGACGGTGTACTGCTCCGGGCGGCCGACGCCGGCCTGGAGGAGGTCGTCCCGCACGCGCGCTCCGACAGTGACCAGACGATCGGAGATGGACGCGAGCATCCGCTCCGAAAGAACGTAGAGCGCTCGTTTCTGACCGGAGAAGTAGCCGTGCAGCAGATGCCCGTGGAAACCGTGGACTGTGGCGGCGCCGACTCCGGCGAGCTTGGCGGCCACCCGGCCCAGCGCGCCGGCCTTGGCCGTCTGGGTGTGCACGACGTGCGGCCGGAAGTCCCGCATGGCGGAGACGAGCGCGAACAGGGCGCGGACGTCGTCGGCAGGCTTGATGGAACGCCCGAGACCCCTGATGCGGTGCACCCGCATGCCCGGGGATCTCAACGCGAGATGGTCGCCCTCGCCCCCGTCGACATGCCCGGTGTACAGGCGGTGGACGAAGTGCTCCGGGTCCAGCCGTTCGGAGACTCCGCACACCAGTGTGGCCGGGCCGCCCACGTTCATCCGGGCGATGATCTCCATGACGCGAATCCGATTGTCCGGCTTCATGCGGCTCCTAGGTCACGTGCCTGGTTCACCCCGCGAAGCTAGCTGCGGTATCGGTCAGTTCGGTTTATGGCGTCGCGGTCAGTGGCGAAATGTTTTCTCGCTCCCTACCCGAGCATGATCGTGCGGGTGGGGAGGCTTACCGTTCCGAGGATTTTCGGCGATTACCCGGACAAGAGGAGCGGCAGGAAATCGGCCTTACCGAAAGAAGTCTGCAAAGCCGGGTAATCAGCCTGCCATTGCCCCCTCAGCGGAGAGATACAGCGAGGCCGCCGGCGCTAGCGTCGTCGTCGCCGGCCCGCCCGCCGGCGGTTCGGATCGGCGGCTGGGCACCGAAGCGCGGCGCCCAGGTGGACGGAAAGTCGCTCTCCATGGAATACGTCATCATCGCCGCCGCGGCCGTGGCGGTCATCGTGCTGGTCAATACGCAGGTGGACGCCCCGACGGCCCGGCGCGTGCTGCCCGTCGTCCTCGTCGCGTTCGCGGCTCGGCTCGTCGTCCACGTGGCGGTGATGCGCAGCGGTGTCCTTGACTACGGGGGCGACAACCTGGCCTACGAGGCGCGCGCGGCGCAGATCGTCGAGCTGTGGAAGCTGGACGGTTTCGCGTTCGTGACGGCCGACGACCGGCCGTACCTCGGCTCCGCCGCCGTGCCGTGCAACGTCTTCGCCCTGGTCATGTACCTGTGCGGCGGCCCCGCGCCGCTGGCCTGCACGGCCGTCGTGGCACTGCTGGCATGCGCGCTGTGCGTCGTGGTCTACCGGATCGCCAGGCTCGTCGGCGCCGACGAGCGGGCGGCGTTCCGGCTGCTGGTGGTGACCGCGTTCATGCCGGCGTTCGTGCTGCACACCTCCGACACCTTCAAGGACGGGTTCAACGCGTTCCTCGTGGTCGCCTGCGTCGGCATCGCGGTGTCCGTCGCGCGCCGGTTCCGCGTGGCGGTGCTGCTGCAGGCGGTGCCGCTGCTGTGGTGCCTGTGGCATGTCCGCCCGTACATGGTCTTCGTCTCCGTGGTCCCGCTCGTCTGCGGTGTGATCGCGTCGCGGTCGAGGTTCTCCGTGAACAAGCTGGTCGCCTTCAGCGGGCTGCTGGTCGTCGGCATCCTGTTCGCGGGCGGCGTGTACGACGACACGCCGCTGGAGGTGGCCGAGCGGCAACTCGACCGGGGTCAGTCGGAGGCCGTCATCCGCGCCAACGCCGAGAGCGGCTCGGGCGTGGTCTTCGACGACGGCGGCAACCGGTGGGACGACCTCGGAACCAAGATCGTCTACACGGTCCTGTCGCCCTTCCCGTGGGCCGCCGGCAGTCTCAGCATGCAGCTGGGGAAGATCGACGTGCTCATCTGGTACGTCATGCTCGGCGCGGCCGTGCGGGGCGGATGCCGGATGTGGCGCGAGGACCGCAGGACGCTGCTCGTCTTCCTGCTCTTCATCGTGCCGAGCACGGTCGCGTACGCGACGACCATGGCCAACGTCGGGCTGATCTTCCGCCAGCGCATGCCCATCGTCATGGTCACCAGCCTGCTGGCCGCGGTCGCCTGGACGCGGACCGGCCGCGAGGAGCCGACGCGCCCACGGCCCAGACACGGACGCCCCGGCCTTCTTCCCGCGGGCGCCCGTCCTGGACCGGCGGGCGCCCGCGCCGCGAGCGCTCAGCCCCCGGACGTCCCCGGTTCGTAGACGGCGAAGTCCCCGCTGCGGAAGCGCAGCCGCGCGACGTCACCGAGGCCGGAGCTCACGCCGGGAAGCCGTTCGTCCACCAGGAGCCAGCGCACGCCGTAGGCGTCGCGTAGCCGCCGCATCGCGCCCTCGGACGGCGCACGGAAGACCGCCTGGTTGGCGGCGAACCGGTCCCGGTCCCAGAACGGCTGGTGCTCTTCCAGGCGGCCGGGCTGCCAACTGTCGGCGTTGCGCACCGTGAACGCCCAGCCTTCCACCAGCATGTGCCGTTCGGTCAGCCCCGACAGCCAGAACTGGCGGGAGTCGCAGGGATGCTCGAACCCCCAGCGGCAGTGCACGTTCGTGGCCACCACGTCGTCAGGGGCCGAGTGGTCGCGCAGCCAGCGGGCGGCGGTCAGAGCGCCGGGCGGGGCGGTCGGCGCCGGTTCCGCCGCGGCGGCCGGCGACGCGCCGTGGCCGGACAGGAACGAGACGACGCGCGCGTGGTGCGCGGCCGGCAGCCCGACGGCGGCCAGCGCCACGATCATGAGGGCCCAGCCACGCCGCCCCGCCCGTGTGACGACGACCGCGAGCGCGCCGAGCGCGGCGACGACCAGCAGCGCGAGGTACGGCAGGTACAGGTCGGTGCCGGGCCGGCCCGGTTCCAGGGGCGCCCGGACGCGGCACAGGAACGGGATCCCGTACGCGCAGGCCAGTCCGGCTCCGATCGCGCCCAGCGCCATCGCGCGCGACACTCGTGCGCGCCGCAGGGCCACCAGCGCCCCGAAGACCGCGATGATCGCCGGGAACGGGTACGACCCCCACAGGAAGTAGACCTGGCTCCTCCCGGGATGGTCGAAGACGATCATCGCCCCCAGGCCGGCCGCGCCGATGGCCAGCATGAGGACCACGTCGGGACGCAGGAACAGCGCGGGCCGACGGAACAGCCCGAGGACCGGGCTCCATGTGACGGCCCAGGCCAGCAGGTACACCGCCGCGACGCCGGCCCACGACGCGGCCGAGGGCACGGCGTCCACCGGCGCACCGGTCAGGTCCTGCCACATGGTGCGCATGGAGGAGAACGGCGCGACCAGCAACCCCTGGCGCCGCGCCCCGAACAGCACGATCTGCGCGAAGCCCAGGCATGCCGCCGTCATCAGCAGCGCCGTGACCACGGGCCAGGACGGCCGCCGTCGCCGCGCCACCTCGACCGCCGCCACCGCCGCCAGCCCGACGAGGAGCATCGGCAGGAAGGTCGCCTTGGCACCCATGACCGCGAGGAGGAAGACGCCGAGCAGGAGCCAGGCGCGCGCGTCGTACCGGCGCCGCTGGAGGAGATCGGTCACGAGGAGGACCACGGGCAGGAACAGCAGGGCCGCGAAGCCGAACGTGGGACTCCCCCACGCGGCGTCGTGGACACCGCCCCAGGTGAACGAGCCGAGAGAACCCAGATAGAGGCGAGGAGGGCCGATGAGGAGCGAGGCCCCGACGGCCACCGCGGCGCCCTTCCACGAGCCCGTCACCCGGCGCGCCAGCGACGCGACCAGGACGACGAAGGCCGCCAGCACGGGCAGCATGCCCAGCCGGAGGAGCAGCACCAGCGGCTCCACCCCGGTGATCCAGCTCGCCGCCGCCCAGTCCGCGTACACGAACCAGTGGTAGAACAGCGGCTCGCCGGCGACGATCGGGCTCGTCGGCGGCATGTGGTGCTTCAGCTCGCCGATCAGGCCGAGGTGGAATGCCGCGTCGTCCGAGTGCCGCACGAGGTCGGGCCACGTGAGGGGGCTGACGGCGTAGAGGCTCTGGGCGGTCCTGGCCACCAGGTAGCAGATGACGAGCGCCGGCGCCCACGGCCACCATGCCGGCGCCGCCGGGCGGGCGCCCCGGCTCCTCCAGTGCCGACGGAGCGCGGGCACCGCGAGGAAGAGGACATAGGTGGCCGCCGGCCATGCCAGGACGAGCAGCGGCACGCCCGCCGCCCGGGCCGCGACGTAGGCGCCGACCTCCACGGCGAGGCCCAGCGCCGTGCCGAGCGCGACCTCCTCGGCCAGGGTGCGGCTGTCGTCGTAGAGGGCGCGCAGGAGCAGCACACCGGGGACGGCCACACAAGCCACGACGTACGCGCCGTAGACGCCGATGTCCCTGAAGGAGACGCCGTAGTGGTGGAGCACCAGCACGGTGAACGCGGTCGTGAGCACCGCGGGCGCCCAGGCGGAGAGCCGCCTTGTCCGGCTTCTCGGGGCCGGTGGTCCGCCACGGTCTCCGGGCGGGACGAGTCGCCGGTCTCCCGGCGCTCCGGGCGCGTGTTCTTGACGAGTTGTGGCCATGAGGGGAGTGTGGCCACGGCGACGATCACATCGAGGTCAGCCGCTCGGCGCTGGGCAGAGTCCTTGCTTTTCCCTGATGGGGCCATGAGCCGGCCGACCGGCCGGTCGCGTCCGGCTCACCGGGCCGCCGGCTGCCTGCCCGCGCGCCGTAGCCGGCGCATCTCCCGCTGGAAGTACCGGTATTCCAGCGGGGTCGGGGAATACCATTGCCTGCTTTCCAGGTCGGTGCGCCGGTAGGGCCGGGCGCGGCCGTCCAGCACCGCCCGCACCGCGTCGGCCATCGCCTCGAGAGCGCCGAGATACTGTTTGACGGGAAGTGTCCGGTAGGTGTCGGTGAACGGGTCCACGTCGACGCGCCGCTGCTCGATGATCTCGCCGGTGTCCACGCCGGGATCGAGCAGGTGGATCGTCGTGCCCACGAGGTCGGGCCGCCCCTCGTACACCGCCCAGAATCCACCGTGGACGCCCCGGTAGCGGGGCGTGATCCCCACGTGGATGTTGACGAAGGCCGGCGCCCGCTCCAGGATCCGCCGGGCGATGATGCCCGTGCCCGACACCACGACGGCACCCGGCCGCAGGTCGTCGAGCAGGTCCGCGACCTGGTCGGTGTTCACCGAGTCGACGTCCAGCACGTCGAGCCGCCCGTCCGGGGGGCGGACGTCGTGCCCGTCGAGCAGGGCCGCGATCCGGGCGCGCGACCTCGGTCTGATCACCAGGCGGTCGTAGCCGAGAAAGGCCATCTGCCCGGCGACGGCGACCGGACCCAGCCGGCGCAGGCGGTACCGGAGCATCTTGCCCTGACGCGGCGCCTCGAAGATCACCTGTGCGATGTCGAAGCGCTCGGCCAGATGGTTGATCAGCAGGTACGACGGTTGGCCGCGGGTGGCCATGACGACGATCGGGCTCATGGCCGCACCGCCGTCTCCCGGCCTGAGACCTGTGCCGTGCGCAGGATCAGCTCGGCGGCCTGGACCATGGTCATGACCTGGATCTCGCCCCGGTCACGGCGGGCGGCGATCTCCCCCAGGATCCCCTCCATCGCTCCGAACATCAGCTCACCGTCGAGGTTGAAGGGATGGAACCACAGGTGGTAGACCTCGCCGCGGCGGGCGGCCCGGTCGAGCCCCAGGCGGGCCTGCCTGATCCGTGAGGCGGCCGGGATGAGCCGGCGCAGCCCGTTGCTCCCGACGAGGAACTGCGAGGCGGGCAGGTTCACCAGCCGCTCCCCCACCCGCAGCGTCCTGGGGTCGTAGGTCGTGGCGGGGGTGCCCAGGGCGCGGTCGAGGAGGTGCAGCGGGCCCAGCCGGTTGCCGTACCAGTTCCGTTCCACGCCTCGGTAGGCGATGATCCCCGCCTCGGGAAGCGTGTCGACATAGGCCACCTGGTTGCGCGGGTGGACGATGGAGCGCACGGGGACGCCGAGCCGCTCGCCGAGCCGGGCGGCGGCCTCCAGCTCGCGCACCCACACCTCGCGGGTGGTGGCGGGGTCCTGGGTGTACACGTGGGAGAAGGTGTGCGTCCCGATCTCGTGGTCGACGCAGGCACCCGTGATCCAGTCGAGCAGATAGGGCGCGTAATACCATTTCTCGGGAGTGCGGATCTCGCCGTTCTCCGAAGGCGCGAGCAACCGCCCCACGATGGCCCATGTCGCCGGGACCTGATATTCGTCCAGCAGGGCGAGCAGCCGTTTCGTCGTGCTCGGCTCCTCGTCCAGGGCTTTCGCGTATTTCGGCAGGTCGACGTCGTCCGTTCCCCACGCCAGCTCGGTGTCAATGGACAGAATGCATATTCCCGGCATGCGGCCGAGATTAGCAAGCGCCTTTTAGCCGCCAAATGAGCGACAGGCGCATTTGGCGGAGGTTTTGGTCAAGACACCGCCACTTTCTTCAGCGGCAGGCATGCGACCATCGCCCGCACGTCGGCCACGCGTGGCACGAACGCGCTCAGTGGCATTCCCGTCGCGCGGCTGAAGCGAAGCGCCTGGACGGCGGCGAGGGCCGTGTAGGTGAGCGTGGACGCCATCGCCGCGCCCACCGCGCCCCATCGGGGAATGGTCACGAGATTGAGCAGGACGTTCGCCGTCAGGGCCCCGGCCGAGACGACCGTCATCGCCAGCGGGTGCGCCACCCGGACGAGGTGCTGCTCCAGCGGCCGGACCATCATGAGAGCTGCCGTTCCCGGCGCCAGCACCAGCAGCGGGGCCACACTGCCGGCGAAGGACTCGCCGTAGACCAGAGGGATCAGCACGGGCGCGACCAGCGCGAGCCCGGCGACGCAGGCGAACGAGACGAGCAGGATGAGCCTCAGCGCGCGGGCCGTGACGTGCTTCGCGTCCTCCACGCCGCAGGCCGCCTGCTGGGGCAGCACCACCTGGGTGATGGTCTCGCACGGGATCCGCGTGAGCCCGAGGATGGTGACCGCGACGGTGTAGACGCCGGCCGCGGCGGGTGCGTCCAACGCCCCCAGCAGCGGCACGTCGACGGTGATGAGCAGGTTGAAGGCCACCCACCCCAGGTGGTAGCGCGAGGACAGACGGAGCTGGCGCCGGGCGAGCGAGCTGTCCGGCCGGAGGGTGAACGGCCGCACCCCGGCGGGCACGAGGACCGCACAGGGCAGCGCGATCGAGACCGCCCAGCAGGCGAGCACGCTGCCGACGGTCAGCCGGCCCGTGACCGCGAGCGCCAGGACCGCCAGGCACCAGACCGCCGCCGCCAGGAGCGAAGCGCGGTTCACCGCGTCCATCCGCGCCCGCAGCGTGAGGATCCCGTTCAGGTTGACCGCCGCCGCGCCGAACGGGATCGCGGACAGGGCCAGGGCCCACAGCGCCCATCCCCCGGGCGCACCGCCCACCATGACGCACGCCAGCGCGCCCAGCGCCGCCAGCGCCCCCAGGCCGAGGCCGAGGATCAGGCCGTTCGTGGCCAGCGGCCGCTGACGCGAGCGGTCCGACCAGAAGGTGATCTGCGACTTCTCCAGCGACATGTGGCCCACGACGATCGCGGCGGACGCCACCGTGATGACCACCGCGTAGACGCCTCTGCCCTCCGGCTGGAGGACCCGCGCGATGATCACGCCGGTCACCGTCTCCATGGCGAGCCGGACCGCGCGGGTGGCCAGCGTGCGGAAGGCGACCGCGGCCGAGGAGGCGCCCCGCACCAGGGTCCTAACGGCCATCGCGCGCCTTCAGCAGCCGGTGGTACAGCGTCAGGTGCTCGTCACGCAGCACGCGCGGGTCGAGGTGCTCGCGTGCCCAGAGCCGCGCCTCGGCCGCCGTCCGCCGAGCCAGCTCGGGATCGTCCAGCAGCCGGGCGACGCCGTCGGCGAGGGCCGCCGGGTCGGCCGGGGGGACCAGGACGCCCCGGCCCTCGAGGAGCTCCGGGTTGCCGCCGACCGCGGTGGCCACCACCGGCCGGCCGGCCGCCATCGCCTCCATGACCGCGTTGCTGAGCCCCTCGGTCGTCGAGGGCAGCACGACCACGTCCGCGCGGGCGAGCAGTCCCGCGCCGTCCATGCGGAACCCGAGGAAGCGCACGTCCACGCCGAGCATGGCCGCCTGCTTCTCCAGTCGCTCGCGCTCGGGGCCATCGCCGGCGAGGAGGAGCGTGCACGGCCTGCCGCGCCGGGCGAGCAGCGCCTGCGCTTCCAGCAGGGAGCGGTGCCCCTTCTCCGCGCTGAGCCTGGCCACGCAGAGCAGCACGGGCAGGGCGGTGTCGACGGGCGCGGGCTCCGCCGGTGCGAACGCGTCGGCGGACAGGCCGTTGTAGATCACCGAGATCCTCCCCGGCGGCACGCCGATCCCCTCCGTGTCGCGGGCCAGCACCTTCGCGTTGACGACCACGTGATGGGTCATCCGCGCCGTCACCTTCTCCAGCGGCAGGCTCCACGGGTGCGTGAGGTCCAGCCGGACCTCGTTGCGCCGGCCGGCCACCACGACCGGCACCCGGGCGAGCCGGGCCGCCGGAACCCCGATGACGCAGCAGTGGTGGAGGAAGGCGTGCAGGACCTCGGGCCGCAGGATCCTCAGGAGCCTGACCAGGCGGGCGAGGGCGCGCAGGTTCCCGGCCCCGGTACCGCGGCCGAACCCGAGGAGGTGCACGTTCGCCCCCGCCTCGCGGAGCGCGGGCTCGAACGGTCCGCCCCTGGTCAACAACAGGACGTGCACCTCGACGCCCGCCTGACGCAGCTCCCGCGTGAGCAGGATGAGCTGCTTCTGGGTGCCGCCGGGGTTCAGGTCTCCGATGAGGAAGGCGACGCGTCGCGGGCGGAGTGCGCTCGTCCCCGTCATGAGGTACGGACCTCGTCGTAGAGTCCCTCGAACCACTCCGCGGTCCGGCCGATGTCCACCAGGTCGGCGCTGTCGCGCGCGCCCTGGCACAGCCGCGCGTGGACGTCGGGACGCATCGCCCGCAGGATCGCCCCGGCCAACGCGTCCGGGTCCCCAGGGCCGGTCAGGTAGCCGTTCTTGCCGTCCTCCACCAGTTCGGGCACTCCGCCGACCTTCGTGGACACCACCGGGACGCCGGCGGCCAGCGCCTCCATGACCACGACGGGCAGCCCCTCGTACGCGGAGCTGAGGACCAGGAGGTCGGAGGCGGCGATCAGCCGGGCCGCGTCGGGTACGCAGCCGAGGAACCGGACCTGGTCGGAGCCCAGCTCGGCCACACCGCGCGCGATCTGCTGCTCCAGCGGCCCCTGGCCGGCCAGCGCGAACACCGCGCGGGAGTCGCGCCGGACGACCTGGGCCGCCGCCTGGAGGAGCAGGTCATGCTGTTTCTGCGGGCGGAAGTTCGCCACGTGCGCGATCAGGAAGGCCGTCGCGGGAACGTTCCACTCCTGCCGGATCCGCGCGGTCTCCTCGGCCCGGCGACGCTGCTCGGTAACGCTGACGCCGTGGATCCTGGTGGTCAGGCGTCGCGCACCCCGGCTGACGACCGCCCGGGCCACCTGGGCGGAGACGGCCACCGTGTGGGCGTCCAGCCAGCCCGTGGCGCGGTCGACCAGCATCGTCGGGAGCCGGTAGCGGACGTTGTGCACGGTCGAGATCAGCGCGGGGCGGTGCCGGGTCAACCGGGTCGTGACCCGCAGCAGCGCCGCCGGCAGCGGTGAGTGCAGGTGGACGACGTCGGGCCGCAGCCGCCGGACCGCCGTCGCCATGGACAGCAGGCGGAACGGGCGCGGGCCGGAGGTGAACTGCACGACGTCGATCCCCGCGGCGCCGAGCCGCCGCACGGTCTCGTCCGTCGTCCACAGGCACATCACTGTGTAACGGATGTTCTTCTGAGGCGCCGCGAGCAGGCGCTCGACGAGCAACGTCTCCGCCCCGCCGACGTGCAGCACCTTGATCACTTCGCACACATGGGTCATGTCTCTCATCAGCGTCATCATCGCCATCGCCCGGCCCGCGACGACGACGGCGCTCCGGCGGCGGGAAACATTGCGCCCTTGTGACCACGGCCATACCGGGGCCAGGGGCGGCCCCGGCGGCGGTTCAGCGAGCGGTCGGCTCGGCGTCCGCGGTCAGCTCGTAGACGGCGTGGTCGCCGGAGCGGAAGCGCGGCATGGCCGCGGCGTCCAGGCGGACGCCCGCCGGCAGCCGGGTCTCGTCCACGAACAGCCACCGCACGCCGTACCGCTCGCGCAGGACACGGGCCGCCTCGGGCGACGGCCGCAGGAAGACGGCGTCGTTGGCGCGCAGCCGCTCCTGGTCCCAGAACGGGCGGTGCTCCGCCTCCTCCTCGGGGCGGGCCCCGGCCAGCGAGGTCGCCGTGTACGCCCATCCCTCGACCAGCACCCGCCGCTCGCTCAACGCACTGGCCCAGAAGGCGCGGCTGTCGCACGGCGACTCGAAGCCCCACCGGCAGTGCGCGTTGGTGGCGACCAGGTCGTCGGGCGACGAGTGCGCGCGCAGCCATCGCCCGGCCGCGACCGCCCCCCGGGGCGCGTCCGGGCCCACCCGGCGGTGCGCCGTGGCCGGGAGCGGGCCCTTGGCGGCGCCCAGCGCGAGCTGCGCCGTCCATGCCGCCGGCGTCCCCGCCGCGGTGACCAGGCAGAGCAGCAGCGCGAAGGTCGCGGGCCGGCTCTGCCGCAGCGCGCGCAGCGCCAGAGCCGCCGTCACCACCAGGCCGAGCAGCGCCGCGTACGGCAGGTAGAGCACGGCGGCGTCCACGCCGGGCCCGAGCGGCACCCGGACGCCGAGCAGCACGCGGATCGCCACGACGGCGGCCACCCCGGCGCAGGCGGCGCCCACCGCCATGGCCGGCCGCAGCCCCGCCCGCCGGGCCGCGACGGCCAGACCGTGGCAGGCGACCATCGCCAGGTACGGGAAGACGGCCTGCAGGAAGTACCCCTGCGACAGCGAGGGATGGCCGAGCAGGAGCGCGGCGCCCAGCCCGGCCGCGCTCATCCCGAGCGCCAGCACCACGGGCGGACGAACGAGCAGCCGCGGCCGGCACAGCAGCCCCAGCACCCCGCACCAGGCGACGGCCGCGGCGAGCAGGCACAGGAGCGTCGCCCCGAGCGCCGCCGGCCACGCGACGGGCTCCGCGACGTCCGCGCCGGTCAGGTTGCGCCAGGTCACCTCGACCATCGACAGCGGATCGAGGACGAGGCCCTGCCGGGCGCCGCCGTACAGCACCACGTGCGCGAACGCCAGGCACGCCGCCGTCAGCCCGAGCACGGCCGCCGCCCGCCGGGGCGCCCGGAACCGGGTGACCGCCTCGGCGACGGCGACCACCAGCAGGCCGGCGGCGAGGAGCGGCAGGTAGGTGGCCTTGGCCCCCGCCAGCGCCACCAGCAGCACCGTCAGGAGGGCCCACCAGCCCCGGCCGCGCCGCGCCGCCCCGGACAGGTCGAGGAGCAGGAGCATCACGGGGACGAACAGCAGGGCGCCGAACGTCTGGGTCGGGCTGGCCCACGAGTACGGCGGCGTCCAGGTCAGCAGCCCGGCGACCGACCCGGTGTACAGGCCCGGCGCGGCCACGAACACCGTCGCCGCCACCGCGCCGGCCGCCACCCTCCGCGAGCCGGTCAGGCGGCGCCCGACCATCCCGAGCAGCACGACGAACGCCGCCAGCATGGGCAGCACGGCCAGCCGGAAGAGCACCACGGCGGGCTCGATCCCGGTGATCCGGCTGGCGGCGGCGAGGTGCGCGTAGACGAACCAGTGGTAGGCGAGCGGCTCACCGGCGACCGACGGCATCGTGGGCGGCACGTGGTTGCGCAGCTCGCCGGTGAGCGCCAGGTGGAAGGGCATGTCCACGGACGACGACAGGAGCGCCGGCCAGGTGAGCGGCTGGCGGGCGTAGAACCCGGCGGCGACCAGGGCGACGACCGCGATCGTGACGAGCGCGAGGGCCCACGACCACCACAGCGGGACGGGGCGCGCGCCGGGTCCGCGCCGCCAGTGCCGGCGCAGCCGGGGGACGGCCAGGAACAGCGCGTACGTGCCCAGCGGCCACGCCAGGACCAGCAGGGGCAGCCCGAGGGCGCGGGCCGGCAGGTAGGTGAGCACCTCGATCGCGTAGCCGAGGGTCAGGCCGAGCGCCACCTGCTCGGGCAGCGCGTGCGCGCGGCGGTACAGGGCCCGCGCCCACAGCAGGCCGGGCAGCGCCAGAGCCAGCGCGACGTACAGGGCGAACGCGGCCGTGTCCCGGGCGCCGACGCCGTGCAGCCGCAACGCGACCACGGCGCAGGCGAGGACGGCCGCCGCGGGCGACCACCGTGACATCCACGTCAGCGGGCTCGGGACCCCTGGTGGTCTCTCTGCCGGGCGCGGCTCCGGCGGTGTCTCGCCCCGGCGCGGCTCCGGCGGCGGCTCGCCCTCGCGGGGCTCGGTCTGTGGCGGTCGCGGGACGCGCGGGCGGGGCGGGGCGGCGGCCATGCGCTCCAGCCTGGCCAACCGCTCCGTCCACCCGGCGGGCGAATGCCCCGGACGGGACCGTCTCCTTGCGACTGTTTTGCCGCGACCCCGGCACCGGCGCCACCTCGGGCACCGCTTTCCCGGCCTGACCGGAAAGCTTTACCGCAAAAACGGACGCATTACCGCAACCGATGTTTGTTTCCCGACACGCCCATCCCCTATCGAGTGCTGTCATTGTCCGCGTCGCGCGATCACTGCCCGATTTCATCCCTACTCTGCTTCGAGGTGCATACACATCGCCTTTGCTCCTGTTTTAGCTAGCAAACGGGTTCTTGGGAGTTCCGCATGCCGGACGGCAAGGAGAAGATCAGCTTGAGGCGGCGTCCGCCTCGCATGGCGCTGATCGTCCTCGGGGGTGTGGCCGTCCTGGCCGCCCTGCTCTGGACCGCCTGGGCGCTGACGCCCCTGCCCGGCGACACGGGGCCGCTCGACCCGCTGACCGCCCCCGTGTCGGTGGAGTCGCGCACCACCGTGCGGACCCCCGGCTCCACCGTCCAGCTCAACCAGGTACCGGACCACGTGGTACGGGCCGTCCTCGCCGCCGGGGCCGCGGCCCCCGCCCCGGAGCCGGGCGTGACCATGGAGGGGCTGGCGCGCGGCCTGTGGTTCGCCCTCACCGGGCGGAGCACCGGCGACTTCGCGATGAGCCAGCGGATGGCGGCCGGCCAGCACCCCGAGGACCACTCGTTCCCCCGCCGGCTCGGCGATCTCGCGGTGGCCGTCAAGGCCGGCCTGTCGCGCTCGCCGGAATGGGTGCTGGAGAGGTACCTCAACGTCCTCGACCTCGGCGGCGACGCCCGAGGGCTGCGAGCCGGGGCCCGGACGTTCTTCGGCAAGGACGTCCAGGACCTCAGCGTGTCCGAGGGCGCCTACCTGGCCGCCATGATCCGGCGCGCGGACCCGGCCGGTGACGCCGAACCCGCGCCGGTCGCGAACCCCCGCGCCCGCTGGCGCGCGGTGATCGACGACATGCGCCGCACAGGAGCGCTCACCCCGGCCCAGGCCGGCGTGCAGCGGTTCCCCTCCACGACGTCCGCCGCCCCGGCCGTCTCCCCACGCGCCGAAGGCGTCCGTCCCCGGGTCGTCCCGGCCGCCGCGCCGGCGCGCGGGGCGGCCACCTCGACGCCGGCCCTGCGCCCCGCGACCGCCGCGCCGGCAGGGGCCGATCCGCGCCAGAGAGCCCGGCGCGCCCGCGCCGACTGCCCGCCCACCTCGATCATCTGCATCGAGAACCAGCTCCCGGGCAACCCGCCCAGCGAGTGGGACGTGGTCGGCTCGGGCAGCTCCACCATCCAGGGCTATCCCACGACGATCAGCGTCAACCACGGGGAGACCATCGACTTCAAGGTGAACACCCCGGCGACGGACTACCGCCTCGACATCTACCGCTTCGGCTACTACAGCGGCATGGGCGCCCGGCTCATCACCACGATCCAGCCGTCCGCCGCGCTGCCGCAGAACCAGCCGGACTGCGCGAGCGACGCCACGACCGGGCTCGTCGACTGCGGCACCTGGGCGGTCTCGGCCTCCTGGACGGTGCCGGCCAGCGCCGTCACCGGCGTCTACGAGGCCAAACTGGTCCGCGAGGACGGCACGGAGGGCGAGAGCCAGATCCTCTTCGTCGTCCGCGACGACGCGCGCCAGTCGGAGCTGCTGTTCAAGACGTCCGACACGACCTGGCAGGCGTACAACCAGTACGGCGGCAACAGCCTGTACTTCGGCCAGCCCGCCAACAGGGCCTACAAGGTCAGCTACAACCGCCCGATCATCACCCGCGGCATCACCAACGGGAACGCCAACTACTTCTTCAACTCCGAGTACCCCATGGTCCGCTGGCTGGAGGCCAACGCCTACGACGTGGGCTACATCTCCAGCATCGACACCGCGACCAGGCCCGCCAGCCTGCTCAACCACAAGGCGCTGCTGTCCGTCGGACACGACGAGTACTGGTCCAAGGACATGCGCGACAATGTCACCGCGGCCCGCAACGGCGGCGTTAACATCGCCTTCTTCTCCGCCAACGAGGTGTTCTGGAAGACCCGATGGCAGAACAGCATCGACGGGTCGGACACCCCGTTCCGCACGATGACCTGCTACAAGGAGACGCTCGCCAACGCCAAGATCGACCCCAGCCCGCAGTGGACGGGGACCTGGCGCGACCCGCGCTTCTCGCCGCCCTCCGACGGCGGGCTGCCGGAGAACCAGCTGACCGGCACCCTGTTCGTCATCAACGGCATCGTCAACGACGCGATCCAGGTGCCCTCGGAGTACGCGCCCATGCGGCTGTGGCGCAACACCTCGATCGCGAGCCTGCAGCCGGGTCAGGTCGCGACGCTCTCCGCGGGCACGCTCGGCTTCGAGTGGGACAACCAGCCCGACAACAACTTCCAGCCGCCCGGTCTGGCGCGCTTCTCCAGCACCACGCTCAGCTACACCAACAAGTTCCTGCTCGACTACGGCAGCACCTACGGCGCCGGCACCGCCACGCACCACCTGACCCTCTACCGGCAGTCCGGAGGCGGCGGCATGATCTTCGGCGCGGGCACCATCCAGTGGACCTGGGGGCTCGACTCCGTGCACGACCGGGGCGGCAGCCCGACCGACGTCCGCATCCAGCAGGCGACGGTCAACCTCTTCGCGGACTTCGGCGCCCAGCCGGTGACGCTCCAGCCGGGCCTGGTCCCGGCGGTCCCGTCCACCGACACGTCGCCGCCGACGTCCACGCTGAGCACGCCGGCGAGCGGCGCGACGCTGATCACCGGAAAGACCGTCACGATCAGCGGCACGGCCTCCGACACCGGGGGCGGCGTCGTCGCGGGGGTCGAGGTGTCGACCGACAACGGCAGCACCTGGCAGGCGGCCACCGGTTTCGGTCCCTGGCAGTACACCTGGGTGCCGCAGACGGCCGGGAACACCACGATCCTCGTGCGGGCCGTCGACGACATCGGCAATCTGCAGACGACGACGGTCTCGCGGCCCGTCACGGTCGTCGGGAGCTGCCCGTGCAGCCTGTGGCCCTCGACGACCGTGCCCGCGACCGTCTCCTACTCCGACGCGCGCTCCGTCGAGCTCGGCGTGAAGTTCCAGGTCTCGCAGGAGGGCGCCGTCTCGGGCGTCCGGTTCTACAAGGGCTCGCAGAACACCGGGACCCACATCGGCAACCTGTGGAGCAGCACCGGCCAGCTCCTGGCGCGGGCGACGTTCGTCAACGAGACCGACAGCGGCTGGCAGGAGGTGAGGTTCGCCACGCCCGTGCAGGTGACGCCGGGCACCACCTACGTCGCCTCCTACCTGGCGCCCAACGGGCGCTACGCGCTCAACCTCGACTACTTCTCCTCGGCCCGGGTGAACGGCCCGCTGACGGCTCCCGCGAGCACCGCGAACAGCGGCAACGGCGTCTATCTCTACACCTCGACCAGCGCCTTCCCCACGAACACGTTCCGGATGAACAACTACTGGGTCGACGTGGTGTTCTCGCCGACGAGCCTGTTCTCCAGCACCTCGGTGCCCGCCGTGGTGACGGCCACCGACGACCGGCCGGTGGTGCTGGGCGTGCGCTTCCAGGCACTGGTACCGGGCAACATCCGGGGCATCCGCTTCTACAAGGGCCCGCAGAACACGGGCACGCACATCGGCACCCTCTGGTCCAACAGCGGCCAGCAGCTCGCCACCGCCACCTTCACCAACGAGACGGCGTCCGGGTGGCAACAGGTCTTGTTCAGCACGCCGGTCCACATCAACGCCAACACCAATTACGTAGCCTCATACAACACACAAACCGGGCATTTCTCTTACAACCAGAATTTCTTCACCACGCAGTTCAACAACCCGCCGCTCATCGCTCCGGTGAGCACCGCGGCCAGCGGCAACGGCGTCTACCGGTACACCACGTCGAACACCTTCCCGACCTCGTTCTACAAGGACAGCAACTACTGGGTCGACGTGGTCTTCGACGCCGACTGAGCCGGGACCGGGTAATACCGCACCAAGAAGAACGCAAGGGGCCACGTCCCGTGATGGCGGCCGTACCGGCCGTGTGATGCGATGACCGCCAGGAGCCCCCTGGCACAGAGGACCGTTCCGCGAAGGCGCGCCCACCGCGCGCCTTCGCCGCGATATCGGAGGATCCATGTCGGAGTCAGTGTCGGTGGTCATCCCGTGCTACCGGTCGGCGCGCACACTCCCGCTGCTGGTGCCCCGGGTCGTCTCCGTGCTGTGCGAGCTGGGCGTGCGCTACGAGGTGATCCTCGTCGTCGACGGCAGCCCGGACGACACCTGGGCCGCCGCCGCCGAGCTGGCCCGGCACGTGGAGGGCGTGCGCGCGATCCACCTGTCCCGCAACTACGGCCAGCACAACGCCCTGGTCGCGGGCATCAGGGAGGCCGGGTCGCAGGTGGTCGTCACGATGGACGACGACCTGCAGCACCTGCCCGAGCAGATCCCGAACCTGCTGGCGGCCCTGGAGGGCGACCGCCTCGACCTGGTCTACGGCGTGCCGCACGTGGAGGAGCACGGCTACCTGCGCAGCCTCGCCTCGCGCACGGTCAAGGCGTGCATGTCCGCCACGCTGGGCTTCCGCGGCGCCCGCAAGATCAGCGCGTTCCGCGCCTTCCGCACCCACCTGCGCGACGGGTTCGCCCAGCTCTCGGGCCCGCACGCGTCCATCGACGTGGCCCTGTCGTGGGCCACAACCCGGATCGGCTCCGTGTCGGTCCAGATGAGGCACCGCGAGCACGGCCGGTCCAACTACTCGCTGCCCCTGCTGGTGCGGCACACGGCGAACATGGTGCTCGGATACAGCGCGGCGCCGCTGCGCCTGGCCAGCTACCTCGGCTTCGCCGCCGGCGTGTTCGGCCTGCTGCTGGGCGGGGCGGTCCTGTGGCACTTCGCGACCGGCGGCACGACGGTGGCCGGGTTCACCACGATCGCCTCGATGGTCGCGCTGTTCTCGGCGGCGCAGCTCATCGCCATCGGCGTCCTCGGCGAATACGTCGGCCGTATTCACGGCAGCGGAATGGGCCACCCGACCTATGTGGTCCGGGAGCGGATCGGCTCGGGCGCCCCTCTCGCGCCGCCCCGCCGCAGCGACGCCGCGGGGCTCGGCGCGCGCAATCCGTGACCAAGTCATCGGCTCTCCACCAACCGGCCAAGCTATCGCCCGCGAACGCGCCCGGCGCGCGCCGCCGCGGCCCGCCCGAACAGGCACGGGTTAGAAACGGAAACAGGAAATCGGCCGACGTCATTTCGCATTCACGAGCCGATTGTCACAACGATCGGCCCCGAAATGCCACCGGCTCGGTGAAACACTCGTCGAATGGAGTGAGTGTGCGTTTCTTGCCCGCTCAGGAACACATCACGGCCGGAATAGTCGGCCTGGGATATGTCGGATCGTGTATAGCCGCGACCCTCGCCGACAACGGCGTCGGCGTGATCGGGGTGGATACCGACGCCACGCTCGTCGAGGAGCTGGCCGGCGGACACTGCCGCTTCAGCGAGGCGGGGCTGCCCGAGCTGGTCTCCCGCCTGGCCGGCACGGCGGCCTTCCAGGCCACCACGGAGTACGCGGCGCTCGCCGCGGCCGACGTGGTCATCGTCACGGTCGGCACGCCCATCCGCGACCAGGGCGTGCTGATGGACCTCCAGCTCCGCGGCGCCTGCGAGGAGCTGAGCAGGCACCTGCGCCCCGGCCAGCTCCTGATCTTCAAGAGCACCGTCCCCGCCGGGATGACCCGCGAGCTCGTCCTGCCCCTGCTGGAGCGCTCCGGCCTGACCTGCGGGACCGACTTCGGCCTGGCCTTCTGCCCCGAGCGGCTCTCGGAGGGCAACGCGCTGCGGGAGCTGCGCAGCTTCCCCATCGTGGTGGGCGGCTGGTGCGACGAGAGCGCCGACGCCGCCGCCGAGTTCTGGCGGCGCGCCCTGGGCGTCGAGATCATCCGCTGCGCGTCGCTGGAGACGGCCGAGATGGTCAAGCTGGCCGACAACTGGTGGATCGACCACAACATCGCGATGGCCAACGAGCTCGCCATGGTGTGCGCCACGGTCGGCGTGGACGTGCTCGACGTGATCGCCGCGGCCAACTCGATCAAGAAGGGCAGCGGCAGCGTCAACATCCTGCTGCCGAGCGTCGGCGTCGGCGGCTCGTGCCTCACCAAGGACCCGTGGATGGTGTGGCGCTCGGCCGGCGAGCGCGGCCTGGCGCTGCGCACGATCCCCGCGGCGCGGGAGGTCAACGACGGCATGCCGCGCTACACCTTCGGCCTCATCGTGGAGGAGCTGGCCAAGCTCGGCCGCGCGCCGGAGCAGGCGAAGGTCGCGGTGCTGGGCCTGGCGTTCAAGAACGACACCGGCGACCTGCGGGCCACGCCCACCCAGCCGGTCATCGCGGCGCTGCGCGAGGCCGGCGCCGAGGTCACGCTGCACGACCCGCTGGTGGACGAGGACGAGGCCGAGAAGACCTTCGGGCTGCGGCCGTGCGCCTCCGTCGAGGAGGCCGTGCGCGACGCCGACTGCCTGGCCGTGCTGGCCTGGCACCGGCCGTTCCGCGACCTGGACCTCACGTGGCTGCGCCGGCAGGTGGCCCCGTCGTGCGCGGTGATCGACGGGCGCGCCTACTACCCGCGCGAGACCATCGCCCGCCTGCGCGAGCTGGGCTTCGCCTACCGCGGGATCGGACGGTAGACGCCATGGCACGAGTGGTCGTCACGGGCGGCAGCGGATTCGTCGGAAGTCATCTGGTCGAGCGGCTCGTCGCCGAGGGCCACGAGACCACGGTCTTCGACCACGGCGCGCCGCCGCCCGGCCTGGTCTCCGGCCCGGACGCGCCCCGGTACGTCAGCGGCGACATCCGCGACCGCGCCCAGGTGTCCGCCGTCGTCGAGCCCGGCGTCGACGTCGTCTACCACCTCGCCGCGGTGGTGGGCGTCGACCGCTACCTCGACGAGCCGCTGGACGTCGTCGACATCAACCTCGGGGGCACCCGCAACGTCCTCGACCTGGCCGAGCGGGCCGGCGCCAAGGTCGTGCTGGCCAGCACGAGCGAGGTCTTCGGCAAGAACCCGGCGGTGCCCTGGGCGGAGGACGACGACCGGGTGCTCGGCAGCACGTCGGTCGACCGGTGGAGCTACTCCTCCAGCAAGGCGCTGGCCGAGCACCTGACGTTCGCCTTCGTCCGGCAGCGCGGCCTGCGCGCGACGATCGTGCGCTACTTCAACGTCTACGGCCCGCGCCAGCGGCCGGCGTTCGTCGTCAGCCGGACGGTCCACCGGGCGCTGCGCGGCCTGCCGCCGATCGTCTACGACGACGGGGGCCAGACCCGGTGCTTCACGTTCGTGGACGACGCCATCGACGCCACGCTGACGGCGGGCGCCGCCGACAAGGCCGACGGCGAGTGCTTCAACATCGGCAGCTCGGAGGAGACCACGGTCGGCGAGGTGGTGGAGCTCATCTGCGAGCTCACCGGGGGCGGGCCGGCGGCCGTGCCGCTCGACACCGGCGCCCGGCTCGGCGCGCGCTACCAGGACCTGCGCCGCAGGATCCCGGACACCCGCAAGGCGTACGAGGTGCTCGGCTGGCGGGCCACGACCGACCTGCGTGAGGGGCTGTCGCGGACCATCGCGTGGGCCCGGGCGAACCCGTGGTGGCTGGCGCAGGAGGACAGCGGCCAGTCCTGAGGCGCAGACGAAGGCGGGGACGGCACCGGAAGGCGCCGTCCCCGCGTTCGTCTGTCAGCGGCTTCAGCGGCGGGCGCTCCCCCGCGCCGGGACCAGCTCGACGAACATCTGGGAGGGCCGTCCCCCGAGCTGCTTCCTGGCCAGGTCGAAGGCGGCGAAGCCGGCGGCGAGGATCGGGAAGAGCGGGTGCCGGGTCATCGGGCGCTCGGCCGTGACCGTCACCCACCCGCGGCGGGCCAGCGCGGCCAGGATGCTGGTGCCCCAGAACGGGGCGCCCTGGGTGTAGGAGAAGCGGCTCACCCGGAAACCGCACGCGTGGGCGAGCCTGGTGAAGTTGCGCCGGTCGAACAGCACCCAGTGCCGCGGGCAGTGGTAGCCGCCCCAGTCGCGGTGCCGGAACAGGCGGGCGTCCATGCTGTCGGTGTTGGGCGTCTTGATCAGGATCACGCCCTGCGGCGTGAGGTGGCGGCCCAGCGTCCGCAGCACCTCGCCGGGGTCGCTCACGTGCTCGATCAGGTTGATCAGCAGGATGAGGTCGAAGCGCTCCTCGGTCGAGAAGTCCTCGACCCGGCCGCAGAAGAAGCGGTGTCCCCGCGCCACGGCCCGTTCCTGGGCGGCCGGGTCCAGGTCGACGACCTGGGTGAACGACACGCGGGCGTCGAGGCCGCGGATCACGTCGAGCTGCCAGCCGTCGCCCCCGCCGACGTCGAGCACCTTCAGCTCGCCGCCGGTCAGCCCCGACAGGATGCGCCGCAGGCGCAGCGCGTCCAGCCGGTCCTTCACGCGGTGGGCGAACGACTGCTCGTCGGAGGCGTAGGCGTAGTAGTTGGGCGGATAGATCTCGGCGAGCCGGTCGACCGGCATGGGGTCGAGGAAGAGGACCCCGCACCGCGCGCAGCGGTAGAACGCGAACTCCTCGTCGCTGCTGCGGTACTCGACGTCGCGGGCCGACGCCCAGGGGGCGGCGCCCGTCTCCTGGCACGCGGGGCACCTCGTACGGGTGCCGGTGTCCGCGGCGTCCGGCACCCGGCCGGGGACCATGTCGGTGTGTGCGTTCATATCCTGTCCAACTGCCGCCACGTGCGGAAATAGGTGGTCTGCCGCCGCTGGAGCAGCGGCGCGACGTCGGTGTCCATGAGGAAGCGCTCCACGTCCTTCAGCCGGGTGAAGGACACGCTCGGGTCCCAGTGGTGCAGCAGGTGCCGGTTGAAGCCCGCCGCGCCGAACACGGCCGCGAACAGCCCGTCGCCGAACAGCCGGTTGACCGGCCCGTGCGGGACGACGCTGTAGTCGGTGAGGTCGTCGGCGAACTCGCTGCGGTGCTCCAGCACCTGCCGGACGGTGTTGAGCAGCGGCAGGAACAGCAGTTGCCCCGTCGCCCAGGCGAGGGCGAGGACGACGGCGCCGGCCCACAGCGAGCAGACGACGATCGCGCCGTTGAAGAGCGCGGCGACGACGAACACGCCGTCGACGGAGCCGCTCCCGGCCTCCCCGTCCTGCGGCCGGGCCTTGCCGCGCACCACCTCGCGGTAGCCCTTCAGCGCCCGCACGAGCCGGACCCCGGTGAACCCCTCGACCAGGAAGCGCAGGTTGAGGGGCGCGAAGTAGCTGCGCTCGGGGTCACGGGTGGTGCCGAGGTAGCGGTGGTGCTCGAAGTGGACCTTGCGGTACGCCTTGACGTTCATGCCGACGAACAGCCCGACGAACGTGTTCGTCAGCCGGTCGCTGGTCTCGCGGTCGGGCGCCAGGTTGTAGTGCGCGCCCTCGTGCAGGTACGTCATGAGGTAGTGCAGCCAGAAGCCGATCAGCGCGCCCCCTGCGACGGCGAGCCCGGCCGAGGCGGCCCACCCCGCGTCGACGGCGCTTCCCACGGCGGCGACCAGCCCCGCGGACAGGGCGAGCGCGAGATGCCCGCCGAGCAGCGTCGCCCAGACCACGCTCCAGCGCGGCGTGAGGGAACGCCGGAAATCCACGTAACGCTTTCCCGAGGAATCGACCAGCGTGGAATGGCGTACTTTTCCGATGTCCAGAGCCTCGGCGTCCACCTGCACGGCGGTCCCCCTTCTGCTGAGCCTTCCGGAACTCTAACCAGCGGCTCGGCGATATCGGGGACCGCCGTGCGGGGGCGGCCGATTAACTGATGTCAAACAATACGTCAACCCAGTAATTCGTGGCCTGATAGGAGTTGGTGGGGAACGTGTTCGTCGCCGCGTATGCGTACACGCCGTTGGCTCCGGAGACGCCGCCGTCCTCGAGCGCGGTCAGCGGGTAATTGCGTTCCGCGTCGAAGAAGTCCTCCACCGTGTATGAGAAATGTCCCGATGAAGTGTAATAAGAGGCCACATAGGTGGTGTCGGCGGAGATGCTGACCGGCGACGAGAAATACGCCTGCTGCCAGCCGCTCGCGCTCTCACCCGAGAACGTCACGCTGGCGAGCTGCGTGCCGCCGGAGGTCCACAGGGTGCCGATGTGGGTGCCGGTGTTCTGCGACCCCTTGAAGAAGCGGATGCCCCGCACGACCCCCGCCGTGTCGGCGCGGAACTTGACGCCCAGCGTCACCGGGTTGGTGCCGGGCTCGTTGAACACGGCGGGGGTCGCCGTGTCCGTCCAGACGGTGTCCGAGCGCACGAACACCGGATCGACCCAGTAGTTGCTGGCCTGGAAGGTGCTCGTCGGGAACGCGTTCGCCGCGCCGTAGGTGTAGATGCCGTTGCGGGCCCCCGGCGCGCTGGCCGGGGCGGTCAGTGGCGGGCTGTTGCGATCGCTGTTGAAGTAGTTCTGCGTGTACGAGAAGTGTCCCGCGGAGGTGAAGTAGGAGGCGATGTAGACGACGCCGGCGTTGATCGGGACCGGGGTGGAGAAGTTCGCCTGCTGCCATCCCGAGGCGGTCTCGCCGGTGAAGGTCACGGTGGCCAGCTGCGTGCCGCCGGAGGTCCACAGGCTGCCGATGTGGGTGCCGGTGTTCTGCGACCCCTTGTAGAAGCGGATGCCCTGGACGAGCCCGGACGTGGAGGAGGCGAACCTGACCCCCAGCGTGACCGGGTCGGTGTCGGGGTGGTTGGCCACGGCTGGAGTCGCCGAGCTCGGCCACAGGGACTCGGTCACCGTGAGGTTCACGCCGGCTGAGGTGCTCGGGGCGAGGTAGACGAGCTCCTCGCCGTCGAAGGTCTCTCCGCCCAGGAAGACGGCCGTGATCCGGTGGTTGCCGCCGGGCAGCGTCGAGGTCTGGATCTGGGCGTCGCCGTTCACGTCGAGGGTGTCCGTACCGAGCAGCGTGCTCCCGTCCTTGAAGGCCACCTTCCCCTGTGGGGCCACCGGGCTGGACTGCGGAGTGACCTCGGCGGAGAGGGTGACCTGCTGCCCCTCGGCCGCGGAGCCGGTGGGCGACACGGTCAGCGACGTCTGTGTCGGCAGTTCCTCCGGCAGGGAGACGCGGGTGCGGGGCCCGGACGTGGTGCCCTGGAGCGTGACGTTGTTGGTCAGGGCGAAGACCCGGCCGGTGACCGCCGCGCCGGAGCTGACCGTGGCCGCGTTGTTGGCCAGCACGTTGCCGCGGAACGTCGAGTTCATGCCCAGGGTCGCCGTGCCGGTGATCTGGAAGAAGACGTTGTCCGTCCGGGCGCCGTTGACCAGGTTGATGTTGCTCACCGTGGCGGTGGTCAGCGTGGCCGCCCGGAAGATGAAGATCGCGTTCGGGTCGGTCTGCGCGTCCAGGGTGAGGGTGCCGTTGATCTGGAAGGTGGTGCCGGACTGCGGGACGAAGACGCCCGGCCCCTTGGTGGTGCCGCCGAGCTGCGCGGGCACGTTGTCGGTCACCCCGCGCCCCGCCGCGTTGTTGTAGGCGGCGACCGCGTCGGTCTTGGCCGAGGCGGCGGTGGCGTCGCCGGCGTGGATCGTGCCGATCACCTGGCCGGGCGGGAACCCCGACACCACGGTGCCCGGGCTGGTGCCCAGGTCGCCTGTGACGGTGGTGTTGTCGGTGTTGGCCACCGCGCCGCCCGCCAGGACCGCGAAGCCCGCCGAGCTCCCGAGCGGGATCAGCGGCGCGGCGACGGCCCTGTCAGGCATCACCGCGAGGAGACCCGTCGCGAGGATGGTCGAGAGGATCGCCGCCAGCGCGGTGCGGCGGGTGCCCGGCCGGCGCGCCGACGGCGCGCGGCGGGAGCGGGGACGGGCGAGCGGCGCCGGTGACGGCGAGCCGATCGGCCCTGGAGTGCGGTGCGACGGGGCGGGTGTCGCGGGGGTGCGCCCCTCCGGGTGAATCACACCCCTGTTGTACTGCAAATACTGCTCTGAGTAACTGAGCGGCTATGGAACGTCATGCTAACCGTGGGCCGGGCGGTGCGCCCGCACGATCAGCGACACCCCGGGGAGCGAGCGCACCGGCAGGTAGCGCTCGGCCGTGATCACGCCTCGGAGCCCCAGGTTCACCAGGTACGGCAGCTCCATGACGTCCGAGCCCGAGCTGCTCTTGCGATGGCGGGCGACCACGGGCCGCAGCAGCACGTTCCAGCTCCACATCCGGTCCAGGACGAGCCCCTGGCCGGCGAGCAGCGCGCGCAGGGTCGGCCGGGTGTACCTGCGGACGTGGCCGGAGGCGACGTCGTGCGCCGACCACAGCGCCATGTCGCACGGCACGGTGATCAGCGCCGTGCCGCCCGGACGGAGCACCCGGACGATCTCGGCGGCGGCGCGGCCGTCCTCCTCGATGTGCTCCAGCACGTCGAAGGCGCACACCAGGTCGAAGGCGTCGTCGGGCAGCGGCAGCTCCCGCGCGTCGGCGTGGATGGCCTTCAGGCCGCGCTCGCGGGCCAGCTCCACGGCGAGCTCGGAGTAGTCCGCGACCAGCGCGTCCCAGCCGTGCCGCACGAGCACCCGCGTGTTGCCGCCGCCGGCCGCGCCGATGTCCAGCGCCCGGCCGGGCGGCCCGTACCGGCGCAGCCTGCGCAGCTCGCGGGCGAGGATGGCGCGCCGCTCGCGGTACCACCAATGGTGGTCCTCCAGCTCGACCGTGCGGCGGATCTCCGTAGCCTCCATGACCTCTCCTCGATCGGGCCACGCGGTACGGTGGCCGTGCCGTCAGGCCCGCACCTGGACCTTGCTGTGGTCGCCCACCATGAGCTGGCAGGCGTTGGGCATGCCCTGTGCCCTGGTCACCTCGACGTTGCGCCCGATGAGCGAGTACGTGAGCCGGGAGATCCCCGTGATGGAGGAGTCCCGCAGCACGATCGCGTACTCCACCTCGCTGTCGCGGATCAGGCAGCTCTCGCCGATCGAGGTGTACGGCCCGACGTAGGAGTCGCGGATCACCGTGTTGGCGCCGATGACGGCGGGCCCGCGGATCACCGAGCCCTCCACCGACGCGCCGGGCTCGACGACGACGTTCCCGCTGATCTCCGAGGCGCCGTCCACGCTCCCCCGGATGTCGGGGCCGATCGCCTCCAGGACGATCCGGTTGCACTCCAGCATGTCCTGCAGCCGCCCGGTGTCCTTCCAGTAGCCGCTGACGAAGTGCGAGTGGACGCTGTAGCCGTGGTCGATGAGCCACTTGATGGCGTCGGTGATCTCCAGCTCGCCCCGCGCGGACGGCTCGATCGAGCGGACCGCCTCGTGGATGGCCGGGGAGAAGGTGTAGACGCCGACGATCGCGAGGTCGCTGCGCGGGTACGCGGGCTTCTCCTCCAGCCGCAGGATCTGCCCGTCGGGGCCGAGCTCGGCGACGCCGTAGAACTGCGGCTCGGCGACCTTGGTGAGCAGGATCTGGGCGTCGTGGCCGGCCGCGCCGAAGGCGTCCACCAGGTCGGCGATGCCGCCGATGAGGAAGTTGTCGCCCAGGTACATCACGAACGGCTCGTCGCCGAGGAAGTCGCGGGCGATGAGCACGCAGTGGGCCAGCCCGAGCGGCGCGTCCTGGGGGATGTAGGTCACCTCCAGCCCGAACCGGGAGCCGTCGCCGACGGCCTCGCGCACCTCCGCCCCCGTGTCGCCGACGACGATGCCGACCTCGGTGATCCCGGCCGCCCGGATGGCCTCCAGGCCGTAGAACAGGACCGGTTTGTTGGCGACCGGCACCAACTGCTTCGCCGACGTGTGGGTGAGCGGGCGCAGCCGCGTCCCCTTGCCCCCTGCCAGCACGAGCGCCTTCATCGCCGTGGAGTCCTTTCGCGACGAGCGCGTGGCCCGTGGTGATCGACCATGTCGGTCCCGAAGCTACGAACGGCCGGGATCACCGGGTCCTCGCCGCGCTGCGCTTTGGCCGAAGGTTGTGCGCCGGGTTGCCGGACCTTTCCCGGCCCCGCCGCGAGGATCCGCGCCGGCGGAACGTCCAGGCGCGGTGCAGCGCGTAGCTGCACGAGAACGTCAGGGTGATGATCAGCGCCTGGGCGGCCAGCACCGGCAGCCCGGCCAGCTCGACCAGGATCGGCAGCCCCACGAGGGAGGCCGACAGGATGCTCAGCCCGGCAGCGTAGAAGCGCAGGTAGCCGGCCAGCCAGCCGTGTCCCGCGCCGGGGAAGACGACCAGCCGGTACCACGGGTACACGATCACCACGGTGACGAGGTGGCTGGCCACCACCAGCAGCAGGTACGGCACCCGTCCCCCCGTGGCGGCCAGGGCCGCGGCGAGGATGCCGTAGTAGATGACGGCGGTCACGCCGCCCCCGGCCAGGTAGGCGAGCCGGTGCGCCATCCCCGGCCGGGCGGCCGGGCGGACGGCCGGCGGCCGGGTCAGGGCGTTCACGCGTCCACCGGGCGCGGCAGCGTCGTCCCGCCCGCTGAGCGCGGGGATGCCGCCCCGCCCGCTGGGCGCGGGAATGATGCCGCGCCCGCTGAGCGCGGCGGTGCCGTCCCGCCCGCTGACGGCAGGAGTGCCGTCCGCACCAGGTGGACGGTGACGTGCGCCTGCACCGGGACGAACCCGTACCGCGCCCAGGCCCGCTGCACCCGCGTGTTGTGACTCTGGGTGGAGATGACGACCTCGCCGCCGCCGCGGGCCAGGGCGTGGTCCTCGACGGCCTTGAGCAGGTGGCCGTACAGGCCGCGCCCCTGGGCGGCGGAGACCACCCCGGCGAGCAGGATCTCGGTGCGGGGCCCGCCGTCCTCCAGCGTGGCGATCCCCAGCACCCGCGCGCCGTCGTCGAGCGCCACGCAGCTCCCCTCGGCGGCGGAGCACGCCGCCCACTCCTGGTAGCCCGCCAGCGCGGCGGCCGGGTCGAGGAGCGGGTCGGCCAGGTAGTGGTTGCCGTACGCGGCGAAGATGTCGGCGACCAGCGCGCCGACGGCGTCCGGGTCGTGCAGCGGGCCGGTCCGCAGGCCGGGCGACGGCTCCGGCGGGCGGCCCCGGCCGGCGCTCAGGCGCCAGTACATCAGGCAGTCGGCGTAGATCGCGGTCCGGCCGAGACCGGTCAGCGCGGCGAACCAGCCGACGCGCTCGGCCGGGTAGCGCAGCACGATCACGTCGGCCGCCGACTCCAGAACGGCCTCGCGGACCGCGTCGAGAGTGTCGTCCGGGTCCGGCGCCTCCCCCTGGGCCGGCGCCGCCCCTGACCCGGCTGCTGACCCGGCGCCGACGGTCAGGCGCTCCACCGGGCGGCCGAAGCGGGCCGACTCCAGCGGTGAGGGCACCGCCCGGACGGCCCGCGCCTCGATCACGTCCTGCCAGGCCATCAGCGCGCCTCGCCTTTCCGGACGGCGTCTTCCCGGACGGTGAACTCCCGGACGGCGTCGATGACGTACGCCACGTCCTCCTCGCCGAGGCCGGCGTGGAGCGGCAGCCGCACGAGCCGGTCGGCGACCTGCTCGGTGACGGGGCAGCCGCCCGGCGCCGGCCGCCCGTACCGGATGCCGGCGGGCGCGTCGTGCAGCGGCTGGTAGTGGAACGGCGCCTGCACGCCCCGCGCGGCGAGGTGGGCGATGAACGCCTGGCGGCTGTCCAGGCCGGGGAGCATCAGGTAGTACAGGTGGGCCGGGTGCTCGCAGCCGTCCGGCACGGTCGGCCGGCCGACCCCGTTGGCCGCCGCCCAGCCGGCCAGGCCCTCGTGGTAGGCCCGCCACACCTCCAGGCGCCGGCGCTGGATGTCGCCGAACGCCTCGAACTGCCCGGTGAGCTGGGCGGCGAGCACGTCGGACGGCAGGTAGCTGGAGCCGATGTCGACCCAGCGGTACTTGTCGACCTGGCCGCGGAAGAACCGGCCCCGGTCGGTGCCCTTCTCGCGGACGATCTCGGCCCGCGCGGCCAGCTCGTCGTCGTTGACGAGCAGCGCCCCGCCCTCGCCGCACTGGACGTTCTTGGTCTCGTGGAAGCTCTGCGCGGCCATGTCGCCGAACGACCCGAGCGGCCGGCCCTGGTAGGAGCCGCCCAGGCCGTGCGCGTTGTCCTCGACGAGCGCGAGGCCGTAGCGGTCGGCGATCTTGCCGAGCTCCTCCATCGCGCAGGCGACGCCCGCGTAGTGGACGACGGCGATGGCCCGGGTCCGCTCGGTGACGGCCTCCTCGACGAGGCGTTCCTCGAGGTTCAGCGTGTCGGGCCGGCAGTCGGCGAAGACCGGGACGGCGCCGCGCAGCGCGTAGGCGTTGGCCGTGGACATGAAGGTGAACGACGGCACGATCACCTCGTCCCCGGGCCGCAGGTCGAGCAGCAGCGCCGACATCTCCAGGGCGTGGGTGCAGGAGGTGGTCAGCAGCGCGTGGCGGGCGCCGGTCAGCTCGCGCAGCAGCGCGCTCGCCCGGCGGGTGAACGGCCCGTCGCCGCAGGTCCGCCCGTTGCGGACGGCCTGCGCGACGTAGTCGAGCTCGCGCTCGCTGACGTACGGCCGGTTGAAGGGAACGGTTCTCACCGCGGTGGTGCTCACAGCCGCAGTGAAACCCGGCGCCGTCCCCGGGCAGGCGGCGCGCCACCGCGCGTGACGCACCCGTTGCGCAAGCCTTACCCGCGCCCGACCGGCCGCGGTTCGGACCACGGCACGGTCGGGCGAACGCTCGGGTCAGGCGGGCGGGGTGATCGCTCGGAAGTCGTCGCAGAAGGTGGTGCCCCAGGCCGGACCGGCGGGTGGCGGCGTGCCCTCGGTGAACCGGCAGGTCGTCTCGGCCACCCGGCCGTCCGCGGTGACCACGGTGACCAGCAGGGCGTCGAGCGGCACCGCCTCGGTCACCGAGACGCCGACCACGCCGTCCGGATAGTTGTCCACCTGGCTCAGGCTGTGCCACGGCGCGGCGCTGCGAGGGTCGCGGATCCAGGTGTCGCCGCCCCGGGCGTACCCCGCGAAGTTGGTGTCGAACGGCGGGAACGTGAGCGAGACGAGCGTCGTGTCGATGCCCGGGCCGTCGCCGCCCGCGGGCCCCACCGGGCCTCGCGGGCCCGTGGGCCCCTGGGGACCGCGCGGCCCCTGCGGCCCGGTCGCGCCGTCCTCGCCGGGCGCGCCCTCGTGCCCCGCCACGCCCTGCGGGCCGCGGGCGCCGCGGTGCCCGCGCGGTCCCGGCGGTCCGGGCGGGCCCGGCCACGCGCGCCCGCACCACCCGCGCCGGCACCCGCAGTGGTGCCTGCGGCAGCGCCCGTGCGCGGCGGAGCGGCCCGCCCTGAACGCCGATCCGGTGAGCGTGACCGCCGCGCCGGCCAGGGCCCCCGCCCTCCTCGCGGCGTTCGTCCCAGCCGCGGACGGGCCGGTGGCGGCCTGCGCGCCCGCCGGGGCCGGGCCGACGCCGGCCAGTCCCCAGGCGGCGCAGGCCATCGTCAGCACCAGCGCCGGCGTTCTCATCAGCGCCGGCGTTCTCATCCTGCGAAACACTGCACGGTCCCCCTGTGTCGGTCAGGTCCTATCGGCGGTTGAGCACCTGGTGCTCGATGGCGGGGGATTGGCTGGGCTGGAAGTAGACCCAGGCCTCGTTGACGGCGCTGCCCTCGTCCAGGTAGACGGCGCTCATCTGGTGCACGCCCCTGGTCAGCTCGTCGGTGGTGAACCGGGCGACGCCGTGGTCGTCCAGCAGGGCCGAGCCGATCACCGTGCCCCCGTCCTTGAAGATCACCTCGCCGCCGGCGTGGACGCCGTTGACCTCCCCGTCGACCACGGCCGTGAAGGTGACCGGCTCGCGCAGGCGGGAGGGGTTCGGGGCGGAGGTGAGGGTGGTGGACGTCGGCGGGCGGTCCGGCACCGAGATGAGCGTCCTGGGAGTGGCCCCGGTGCCCGCGATGCTGACGGACGTGTCGAGCGACACCGCCCGCCCGACCATCTGGACGCCCTCGTCCACGACGACCCCGTTCCGGGCGAGGATGTTGCCGCGGAATGTGGACAGCGTGCCCAGGCTGGCGGTGTTGGCGACTGCCCAGAAGATGTTCTCCTCCTGGGCGCCGTTGAGGACGTCGATGTTGCTGACCTCGGCGGTGTTCAGCGTCGTGTCGGCCTTGAAGATGAAGACCGCGTCGGGGTCGCCCTTGGCGTCCAGCTTGAGGGTCCCGTCGAGCACGAAGGCGCCGCTCCTGCTCTCGTACACGCCGGGCCCGAGGGTCCGGCCGCCGAGCTGCGCCGGGATGACGCCGTTGGCGGCCCGCCCCTGCGCCTCGTGGTAGGCGGATTCCACGTCGCCGCGGATCCGGGCCGCCTGCCCGTTGCCGCGGTAGATCCGGCCCAGCACCACACCCGGCGGGAAGCCGGTCACGACGCCGCCGGGGCTGACCGCGACGTCACCGGTGATGCGCGTCAGCTCCTCGTTGTTGACGGCGAGGCCCGCCATCACCGCGACGCCCAGCCCCTCGCCGAGGTCGATCGGCTCCTGGCGGGCATCCGCGCTCCAGGTGGAGGCGGTGAGCAGGCCCATGGCCAGCACGCCGGTCAACCCGACGGACAGCCATGAACGCGGCGAAAGATTGGCCATGCCCGCAAGTGTGGCGAGGAGATCATCGACGACCGGCGCGTACATCCCGCCTGGGCCATGTCCTTGCCAGTCCTTGCCTGTGGTGCGACCTTCGCCGTCCGCCCCCTGGCCGGCGCGCCGGCGACACGCCGGGCCTCGCGCCGAATCGGCGGTGCGAGATCACCTGACTCCTACAGTCAGGTGATATCTCATCTCGAAGTGACGGGGGTCCAGACATGGGAGAGAAACTCGTAGTCGTCGGCCAGGGATACGTCGGCCTGCCGCTGGCGATGCGGGCGGTCGAGGCCGGCTTCGACGTCGTGGGGATCGACGTCGACGAGTGGCGCGTCAAGCGGCTCAACGCCGGCGAGTCGTTCGTCGAGGACATCAGCGACGAGCAGGTGGCGGCCGCGCTGCGCTGCGGCCGCTACCTGGCCGGCACGGACTACGCCGCCGCCGAGGGCTTCGACGTGTGCGTGATCACGGTCCCGACCCCGCTGTCGGAGGGCGCCCCCGACCTCTGCCACATCGCGTCGGCCGGCCGCTCCATCGCCCCGCTGGTACGGCCGGGCGCCACGGTGGTCCTGGAGTCGACCACCTATCCCGGCACCACGGAGGAGTACCTCCTGCCGATCCTGGAGGAGGGCTCCGGCCTGCGCGCCCCGGAGGACTTCCTGCTGGGCTACAGCCCCGAGCGGATCGACCCGGGCAACGCCGTGTGGCGGCTGGAGAACACGCCGAAGGTCGTCTCGGGCATCGACGCGGCCTCGCTGAAGCGGATCCAGGGCTTCTACCAGCGGGTCGTGGACCGGGTCGTGCCGGTGTCCTCGCTCCAGGTCGCCGAGCTGTGCAAGCTGCTGGAGAACACGTTCCGGCACGTCAACATCGCACTGGTCAACGAGCTGGCGATCTTCGCCGAGCAGCTCGGCATCGACGTCTGGGAGGCCATCGACGCCGCCTCGACCAAGCCGTTCGGCTTCATGCGCTTCACGCCGGGCCCGGGCGTCGGCGGCCACTGCCTGCCGATCGACCCGTCGTACCTGTCGTGGAAGGTCAAGCGCAGCCTCGGGCACAACTTCCGGTTCGTGGAGCTGGCCAACGACATCAACGACCACATGCCGGACCGGGTCGTCCACCGGCTCATGCTGGCGCTCAACCAGCGCGGCAAGGCGCTCAACGGCAGCCGGGTGGTCGTGCTCGGGCTCGCGTACAAGAAGAACGCCGGCGACTGCCGCGAGTCCCCGGCCATCGACGTGGTCAAGTCGCTGCACAAGCTGGGCGCCCGCGTGCGGGCCGCCGACCCGCACGTGACCGACTGCCGGTTGCCCGCGGGCATCGAGATCGTCGAGGCGACGCGCCGGGAGCTGGCCGAGGCCGACGCGGTCCTGGTGCTCACCGACCACGACCAGTTCGACTTCGAGCTGGTGCAGGAGGTCAGCCCGTACGTCTTCGACACCCGCAACCGCTGCCGCGGCCCCAACGTCGAGGTGCTGTGACCTGACGCGCGCGAAGGCCCTCCGGCCGGTGGCCGGAGGGCCTTCGCCATGTCCGGGGTCTCACGTCCCCGCGGCGGGACCGCTCACCTCCCCGGGACCGGCCGGCTGCGCCGGGGCGGTCACGGCGGGGGACGCGACCGGCAGCGCCCGGCCGAGCCAGGCGGCCGGCGTGCCCGCCGCCGTCACGAGGAGGAGCGTCAGCGCGAGGACGCGGGCCCGTGGCTGGCCGGTCGCCGCCAGCAGCGCCCCCGCCGCGAGCACCACGCCGGCCAGCGTGAGGTACGGCAGGTACAGGGCGAGCTCCCCGGCCCCCGGCCGCAGCGGCACGTGCACGGCGAAGACCCAGCGGACGGCGCAGGCCGCCGCCACCCCGGCCAGCACCGCGCACAGCCCGGCCGGGAACGTGACGTGCGCCCTGCGCGCCACGCAGCCGAGCCCGTGGACGGCGGCCATCGCGAGGTACGGGCAGGCGGCCTGGAGGTAGTCGCCCTGGGCGAGGTGCGGGTCGCCGAGCAGCAGCACCGCGCCGAGCCCGGCCGCGCCCATGCCGAGCGCCAGCACGACCGGCGGGCGCCCCAGCAGCCGGGGCCGCCGGACCAGCCCGAGCACGCCGCTCCAGGTGATCGCCCCGCACAGCAGGCCCAGCGCGGCGACGCCGGCCAGCGACGCCGTCGGCGCCTCGGCCGTGTCCGCGGCGCCGGTCAGCCCGGCCCAGGACGCCCGCGCGAACTCCAGCGGCCGGACGGCCGTCCCCTGCCAGGCGTCGCCGAGGAGCGCCGCCTGCGCCGCGAGCGCGCACGCCGTCAGCCCGAGCGCGGCGACGGCGCGGCGGGGCGGCGCCAGCCACTTGACCGTCTCGACCACCACGACGGCCAGCAGCCCGGCGGCCAGCAGCGGCACGTACACGGCCTTGGCGCCGGCCAGCGCGGCGAGCAGCACGGCGAAGACCAGCCACGCGCCGCGCCCCGGCGGCCGGTCGCCGAACAGGTCGAGCAGCAGCACCACGAGCGGCGCGAACAGCAGCGCGCCGAAGGTCTGCGCGGGCGTGGCCCACTCCTGCGGCGGGGTCCAGGCGAGGACGCCCGCGGCGTCCCCCGTGTACAGGACGGGCGCCGCCACGAACACCGCGGCGGCCAGCGCGGCCAGCGCCTGGCGGCGGGAGCCGGTGAAGCGGCGGCCCGCCATGGCGAGCAGCACGACCAGGGCGGCCAGCATGGGCGGCGCGGCCAGCCGGAGGAGCAGCACGGACGGCGCGACGCCGGTGATCCAGCTCGCGGCGGCCAGGTGGGCGTGGACGAACCAGTCGTGGCCGAAGGGCCCGCCGTCCGGCCCGTGGCTCATGAGCCGGGCCACCATGTCGAGGTGGGGCAGGGCGGCGGCCGGCGGCAGGGCGACCGGGTGGTCGGCGAAGTAGCCGGTCCCGATCCACAGGGTCAGGCAGATCACGCCAAGCGCGAGGCACCATGACCACCACAGCGGGGCGCGGGCCCGGCGCGTCCGCCGGCAGTGGGCGCGCAGCCGCGGCACGGCGGCGAAGATCGCGTACGTGCCCATCGGCCAGGCGGCCACGAGCAGCGGCATCCCCGTCGCGCGCGCGGGCAGGTAGCAGAGGATCTCCGCCGCGTAGCCGAGGGCCAGGCCCAGGGCCAGCTCCTCGGGCAGGGTGTGCGGGCGGCGGTAGAGGACGCGCACCCAGAGCACGCCGGGCAGGGTGAGGCCGAGACCGGCGTAGACGGTGAAGACGGCCAGGTCGGCGAAGGCGACGCCGTGATAACCGAGGACCGCCCCGACGCATCCGGTCACGGCCAGCGCCGGCAACCAGCCGGCGGGCCGCAGCGGGGGCGGGGCGGCGGAGCCCTCCGTTAGGGGCTCGGCGGCGAGGGGTGCGGTACGCGGGAACGGTGGAGCTTCGGCCATGCCGGAAAGCCTGGCGACGTCCCGGCCTCCCCGATGCCGGAAAGCCCGCCCGCGGCGATGTTCTTGCCAAGGCTTGGCGGTTTCGGGGAGCGCCGGGAACGCCGGGTCGTCACGCGGGGGTCGTGCGTCAGGTGTCCAGTGCCGCCGCGATCGCGCGCAGGCCGTGGTCCAGCTCGTCCTCGGTGATGTTGAGCGCCGGGCGCAGCCGTACCGAACGCGGCCCGCACGGCAGCACCAGC
Source organism: Nonomuraea roseoviolacea subsp. carminata (assembly GCF_024172185.1). Lineage (GTDB taxonomy): Bacteria > Actinomycetota > Actinomycetes > Streptosporangiales > Streptosporangiaceae > Nonomuraea > Nonomuraea roseoviolacea. The sequence continues at coordinate 5,668,460 of NZ_JAMZEC010000001.1, read as the reverse complement.
ACCCCCTGCTCCTCGCGCAACCGGGTCACGAGGGCGTCCCTGCTCTCCCGGTCCGGCAGGTCGAAGGCGCACATCAGGCCGCGCCCGCGCACACTGGACACCACCTCGGGCCGCTCGGCCTGCAGCTTGGTCAGGCGCTCCACCACCAGCGCGCCCAGCCGCCCGGCCCGCGGGATCAGGCCGTCCCGCTCGATGATCTCCAGCAGGGCGCGGGAGCGGACCATGTCCACCAGTCCCCCGCCCCAGGTGGAGTTGATCCGGCCGCTGACCTGGAAGACGTTGTCCGGCACCAGGTCCACCCTGCGGCCCGCCATGATGCCGCCCACCTGCACCTTCTTGGCGAAGGCCACGATGTCCGGCGCGAGGCCGAGCTGCTGGTAGGCCCACGGCGTCCCGGTGGTGCCGCCGCCGGTCTGCACCTCGTCCAGCACGAACAGCGCGTCGTGCTCGTGGCACAGGCGCTGCATGGCCTGCAGGAACTCGGGGCGCATGTGGTTGTCGCCGCCCTCGCCCTGGATCGGCTCGGCGATGAAGCAGGCGATGTCGTGCGGATGCCGCTCGAAGGCGGTCCGCGCCTGTCCCAGCGCCCGCGCCTCGGCCGCCTCGACGTCGCCGAGGTGGACGGCCGGGACGTCGACGCGGGGCCAGCCGAACTTCGGGAAGCGGTCGGTCTTGCCCGGCTCGGTGTTGGTCAGGCTGAGGGTGTAGCCGCTGCGGCCGTGGAAGGCCCGGGTCAGGTGGAGCACCCGGGTGCCGAGGTCGGGAGAGCGGCCGGCGGCCTCGTTGCGGCGGCTCTTCCAGTCGAAGGCGGTCTTCAGCGCGTTCTCGACGGCGAGCGCGCCGCCCTCCACGAAGAACAGGTGGGGCAGCTCGGGGTCGCCGAGCACGCGCATGAAGGTCTCGACGAAGTCGGCGAGCTGCTCGGTGTACATGTCGGGGTTGGCCGGCTTGTTGCGCGCGACCCGGCCGAGCAGCTCGGCGCTGCCGGCGTCGAACGGCGGGTTCACGCCCAGCGGCGCGGAGGCGAAGAAGGTGTAGAAGTCCAGGTACCGGCGTCCGTCGCGCGCGTCCACGAGCCAGGACCCCTGGCTGCGGTCGAGGTCGAGCACGAGATGGTAGCCGTCGACGAGTAGATGGCGGGCGAGACGGGCGTGTACGTCCATGGCTCCTCCACGACGAAGCGACAGGGACATACTTGCCCGCCCCTACCCCCATTCATCCGGAAAATTTCTGGATATCTACGCCGTTGCCGGAAGTTTCTTCACCCGGAACGAGAGGACGATCATCGTGATGCCGTAGATGATGGCGAAGATGCCGAGCAGCCAGACGAGCGTGAGCAGTCCGGCCCCCGGCCAGACCAGCAGCAGGATGCCGAAGATCACCGACAGCGCGCCGCCGATGATGAGCATCCACTCGTTCTCGATGACCTTGCGCATCTGGATTCCCGCCACGATCTCCGAGACGCCGCTGAAGATGGCCCAGAACGCCACGACGTAGAGCAGGGCCAGCGACGTGATGCCGGGCCACACGAAGGCCACGATGCCGGCCAGCACGCCGAGGACGCCGGAGATGATGAGCCAGGCCCGTGACGTCGCGTTGTGCCGGACGCCCGCGACGATCGAGAAGATGCCGTTCACGAGCGCGTAGGCGCCGAAGAAGATCACCAGCACCAGCAGCGTGATGGCGGGCCAGATGAGCGCGAGGATGCCGAAGATGACGGCCACAATGCCCCGAATGAGGATGAGCCACCAGATGCGCGCGAGTTGGTCCATATTGGTGTGATCTCCAGATGGATCCCCAGAGCAGACCACGGTCGGGTCAAAAGTCGGCGATCGACCGACCCGCCCGGGTCGCGCGGGGTCACAGGTGGGAGTAGACCACGATCGAGACCGCGACGTACTGCACCAGGTAGGCGGCGATGGTGCAGGCGTGGAAGACCTCGTGGAAGCCGAACCAGCGGGGCGACGGGTCGGGGCGGCGCAGGCCGTACACGATCGCGCCGGCGCTGTAGAGGAGGCCGCCGACGGCGACCAGCACCACGGCGGCCACCCCCGCGCCCTCCAGGAGCTGTGGCATCACGAAGATCGCCGTCCAGCCGAGGGCGAGGTAGAGGACGGTGTAGAGCCAGCGCGGCGCGCCGATCCAGCACACCCGGAACACCACGCCGGCCAGCGCGCCGCCCCAGATGACCGACAGCACGGCGATCCGCGCCGCGCCGCCGAGCGCGAGCAGCGCGAACGGCGTGTAGGTGCCCGCGATGATCAGGTAGATGTTGGCGTGGTCGAAGCGGCGCAGCACCTCGGCCAGGCGCGGCCCGAGCGTGCCGCGATGGTAGGTGGCCGAGACCCCGAACAGCAGGCCCGAGGTGATGGCGTAGATAGCGGAGGCCAGGCGCGCCTGGAGGGTGGGGCCGAGGGCCACGAGCACGAAGCCGGCGACCAGCGTCACGGGGAGGGCTCCGGTATGCAACCAGCCACGCAGTCGGGGCTTCACGGCGACGGTCGTCATGAAACCTACGGTACCGTAAGTTATCGGCCTTCCCGGCTCACAGACCGTTGCTCGCAGACCGTTGCTCGCAGACCGTTGCTCGCAGACCGTTGGCTCACAGGCCGTTGAGGAAGCGGGCGGCGATCGGCAGCGCCGCCGTCCGGCCCGCTCCCCCGTGCCGGACGAAGACGCAGAACGCCAGGTCGTCGCGGTAGCCGATGAACCAGCCGTGGTCGGCGCCGTCCGGCGTCTCGGCCGTCCCCGTCTTGCCCGCCACCCCCGCCGGGAGGCCCGCCTGGCTCGCCGTCCCGTGGTCCACGACGGCCGCCATCATGCCGCGCAGCGCCTCGACGACCCCCTCGTCCAGCGCGACCGGCTCCGGCTGCGGACCGTCGACGCGCCGCGCCTCCTTCTCGGGCAGCAGGCGCGGCGGGCGCCAGGTGCCGCTCTGCACCGCGGCGGCGACCGCGGCCATGCAGAGCGGGGTGGCCTGCACGGTGCCCTGTCCGATGGCGTCGGCCCCCAGCATGTCCTCGTCCTCCGGCTCCTCCATCGTGCCGCAGGTGCCGCCGACGCCCGTGGGCAGCGCGTGGCCGAATCCCCACTCCCCCGCCGTGGTCCGCAGCTCGCCCGGGCCGAGGCGGGTGGTGGCCTGCTCGACGAACGTGGTGTTGCACGACAGGGCGAAGGCGTCGGCGAAGGTGACGGCGCCGTGGTCCTGCAGGCCCGCGTTCTGGAAGGAGCGGTGGAAGGGGATCTGGTAGTCGCCCGGGCAGGGCAGCTCGGCCGCCGGGTCGAGCCCGCCGCCGAGCAGGGCCGCCGCGGTGATCGTCTTGAACGTCGAGCCGGGCGGGTACAGGGTGTCGAAGGCGCTCTGGCCGTCGGCCAGACGGTCGGCCACCGCCAGCACCTCGCCGCTGCTCGGCCGCAGCGCGACCACCGCCGCGTCCGCCACGCCGTCCAGCGCGCGGGCCGCCGCCGCCTGCACCGGCCGGGACAGGGTGGTCCGCTGCGTCTTCGGGGCGGTCGCCTTCGTCAGCAGCCGCTGCTCCGGCTTCCCGGGCGCGGTGGCCACCAGCGCCCGGCCTCCTCCGGTCGTCGCGAACTCCGGCGCGAGCCGGTCGAGGTAGGCGCCGGCGTAGCTGTCGTGCGGGATCCGGTCGCCCTCGCTGGTCAGCATCTCCGCCTTCGCGTCCGGCAGGTCCACGATCTCCAGCTCGCCGCCGGCGGCGAGCAGCGGGTGCAGCGTCTCGGGGCCCCACAGCACCTTCCACACCTTGTCCCGTACGGCCAGGCGCAGCGTGCCCGTGAACGGCCAGGCCCCGAATTCGCGCAGCGTGCGCACCCCCGTGAACGGCACCTCGGCGGTCCCCTCCCCCGTGCTCTTGACCGCCCCGGGCCGCAGCTCGATCTTCTCGACGTCCAGGTCCCTGGTGAGGGCCAGGTGGCGGGAGACGAAGTCGGCCGGCGGCTGGTAGACCAGGCGGGCCATGCCGCGCACGTCCCCCTCACGCCAGGCCCGGAAGTAGGACTCGGCCGTCTGCCCGGCGCTGCCCCGCACCCGGCCGGCCGCCGCGACCGCGAAGCCGTACGCACCCAATACCGCCAGAACCGCGACGACGAGCACGATCAGCCTTCTTCGTCGCATACGGTGTTCTCCCAGGGAGGCAGCAACGTGGCACGAGCACAGCGCGAACCGATGCCCGGCCTGTACCCGGTGACCTTCGGCGAGATCGAACTGCTCCGGGATCTGGACCGGCAGGACGGCTGGGTGCTGTCCAAGGATGGCGTACCGCAGTCCTATGTGGACCTACAAGACCCCACATATCTGGATTTCGAGTACGTACAGCTCATGGCGGACGTCATCGACGTCCTGCCGGAGGGGCCGCTGAGCTGCGTCCACGTGGGGGGCGGCGCCTGCACGATCCCCCGCTACGTCGCCACCACCCGGCCCGGCTCCCGCCACATCGTCATCGAGCCCGACGGCCTCCTCGTCAACCTCATCCGCGAGCAGCTCGACCTGCGGTCGGTGCCGCGCCTGAAGGTGCTGGTCATGGACGGCCGCGAGGGCGCCGCCCGGGTCTGGGACTCCTCCGCCGACCTCGTCGTGCTCGACGCGTTCGCCGGGGCCACCATGCCGGTCGAGCTGGCCACCGCCGAGTACATGGGCGACCTCGCCCGCGTGCTGCGGCCGTCCGGCACGCTGCTCGTCAACCTCGCCGACGGCAAGGGGCTGACCTTCGCCCGGCGGCTCGCGGCCACGGTCCAGGACACGTTCGGCCACGTCGCGCTGCTCTCGGAGCCCGGTGTGCTGCGGGGGCGCCGCTTCGGCAACCTCATCCTGGCCGCCTCGCGCACGGCCCTGCCCGTGGACCTCCTCACGCGCCGCGCCGCCGGAGGGCTCACCCAGGCCCGGTGTCTGTACGGGGACGCGCTGACCCGCTTCGTGGCGGGGGCGGCCCCCATCCGGGACGGCGAGCCGGTGCTGGCCCCGGTCCCGCCCCCGGCCGTCTTCGGCTGATGGGAGCCCGCGCCGCGGAAACCGGTTCGCCCGGGGCCCGTCGCGCGGCACACTCGGGAGCCATGCTCATCAGGTCGTTCCCCGAGCCGGACGTCCCTGCGGACCTGCTGGCCCAGGTCCGCGACCTGCGACGGATGGCCCGGCCCGGCCCCTCCTTCCCCTCACCCGAGGGCCGGGCGCACCGGCTGTCGTTCCACCACGCGCGCACAGAGCTCCACCCCGGGGAGATCGACCGGCTCCGGTGAGCCTGCCTCAGGCGCCCTGACCTCGCCGGGCCAGCGGCAGGAAGACCTCGTCCACGATCTCCACGAGGACGTCGTCGGGCGCACTGGGCGCGCCCCGCACCACGAACTCGTTGCGCAGCAGCACGATCGCCACCGTGGCGACCCTCGGGCGCAGCGACTCGGGGGCGGCCTCGCCGCGGGCCACCGCCCGTTCCAGGACGGCCAGCCAGGGCGCGGCCACCGCGTCGTCCGACTGCTCCTGGAGCTGGGCCAGCAGCTCGGCGGCGCCGCCGGCGGCGGCGATCAGGTCGCGGAGGATCGCGCCGAGGGGCGAGCTCCAGTAGCGATTGGCCCGGCGCAGCAGCTCCAGGGCGTCGCCGCGCAGCTCGCCGGTGTCGGGCGGCGAGACCGTCGTGGCCAGCCGCTTGTAGGCGGCGACGCCGAGGGCCAGGCGGCCCGGCCAGCGGCGGTAGATGGCGTTCTTGTTGGTGCCGGCGCGGGCGGCGACCCTGTCCATGGTCAGCCCGGCGAACCCCGACTCGGTGAGCTCGTCGGCCGCCGCGCTCAGGATCGCCTCCTCCAGCGCGACCCCGCGCCGCCGTGTCCGCCCGCCTGCCTCGGCCATCGCCACCCTCCTCGGTTTGAGGGTACCGACCGTACCTCATATGGACTAAGGTACGACCAGTACCGTAAAGAGTGAAGGGACACCCATGCGTGCCAAAGGCATCAGCTACGACACCGGTTTCGTCGTCAACGGGACGATCGGCCACCCGGGGTTCGACCCCGACGTGGTGGCGCGCGAGATGCGCGTCATCCGGGACGACCTGCACTGCACGGCCGTCCGCGTCATGGGGGGCGACCCCGAGCGCCTGGAGATCGCCGCCGGGCACGCCGCCGACCTCGGGCTGGAGGTGTGGTTCTCGCCCTATCCGCTGGAGCTGACCGAGGAGGAGACGCTGGCGCTGTTCGCCGACTGCGCCGAGCGCGCCGAACGGATCCGGCGGCGCGGCGCCGAGGTGGTCTTCGTCACCGGCGCCGAGCTGTGCCTGATGAACAAGGGCTTCCTGCCCGGTGACGACATCGACGAGCGAGTCGCCCTGCTGAGCCGTCCGGAACGGGTGCGCGAGCTGGTCGGCGGCGTCCGCACGCGGGTCAACGACTTCCTCGGTCGGGCGGTGGCCGTCGTGCGCGAGCGGTTCGGCGGCCGGGTGACCTACGCCTCCGTGCCGCTCGAAGGCGTCGACTGGACGCCGTTCGACCTCGTCTCCGTGGACCTCTACCGGTCGGCCGAGATCGTGGACGTGTTCGAACAGGGCGTGCGCACCCTCGTCGCGCAGGGCAGGCCGGTCGCGATCACCGAGTTCGGCTCGGCGACCTACCGCGGCGCGGGCGACCGGGGCGCGCTCGGCCTGGAGATCGTCGAGTACGCCCCCGGCACCCGCGAGCCCCTCCGGCTGACCGGCGAGCACGCCCGCGACGAGGAGGGCCAGGCCGCGTACGTGCGCGAGCTGCTGGAGATCTTCGACTCGGCCGGCGTGGACGGCGCCTTCGTGTTCACCTTCGCGCTGCGCGACCACCCGCACCGCCCCGACGGCGACCCCCGCGACGACCTGGACCTGGCGAGCTACGGCGTCGTCAAGGTCTACGAGGACCGCTCCGGCACCGCCTACCCCGGCCTGCCCTGGGACCCCAAGGCCGCCTTCGCCGCCGTCGCCGGCCACTACGCGAAGCACTGACATGACCCTGCCCACCGCCACCCTCGGCCGCACCGGCCTGCGCGTCAGCCGCCTCGGCTACGGCGCCATGGAACTGCGCGGCCCCCGCGCCTGGGGCCCGCCGGTGTCCGACGACGCGGCCCGCGCCGTGCTGAACGAGGCCCTGGACGCCGGGGTGAACCTCATCGACACCGCACCCGACTACGGCGACGCCGAGGAGCACATCGGCCGCTGGATCGCGCACCGGCGCGACGAGTTCGTCCTGGCGGGCAAGTGCGGCTGCCCTCTCGACGACGGCGACCCCGCGCACGTCTACACGAGGGCGAACGTGCGCGCGGGCGTCGAGCGGAGCCTGCGCCGGATGCGCACCGGCCATCTCGACGTGCTGATGGTGCACCTCAGCCCGAGCGTCCCGGTGATGGCGGCCGAGGACACCATCGCCGGGATGCGGGCACTCCAGGACGAGGGCCTGATCCGCTTCACCGGCATGTCGGGGGAGCTGCCGCACCTTCCCGACCACATCGCGACGGGAGCGTTCGACGTGTTCCTGCTGCCCTACTCGGCGCTCGACCGCTCCCACGAACGGCTCGCCGGGGCCGCCGGGGCGAGCGGGGCGGGCACGATCGCCCGCGGGGCGGTGGCCCGCTCCCTCGCGCCGCCGCCCGAGGCCGTGCCCGAGCCGGTGCGCCGGCCGCTGGCCGAGCGTCACGCCCGGCTCGCCGCCGCCCGCCTGGAGGAGCTGGCCGACGGCGCGCCGGTGGCCGAGCTGCTGCTCCGGTTCATCCTCGGCCATCCGGAGCTGCACGCGGTGATCGTCGGCTCGGCCCGGCCGGAACACCTGCGGGCCAACGTCGCCGCCGCCCGCAAGGGCCCGCTGCCGCCCGACGTGGACGCGGCCGTGCGCGCCCGCCTGGGCCCGGCGTAGGGGAGGCGGGTCACTGGTCGTCGAGGAAGGTGAGCACGGCCAGCACCCGGCGGTGGCCGCCGTCCGAGACGGTCAGGCCGAGCTTGGCGAAGATGCTGCCGATGTGCTTGTGCACCGCGTTGTCGGTGATCGTCAGCCGCTCGCCGATCTCGGTGTTGCTCAGGCCCTGGGCCATCCAGGACAACACCTCCCGCTCCCGGCCGGTGAGGCTGTCCAGGCCGTGGCCTCGCCCGGCCATGAGCTGGGTGATGACCTCGGGGTCCATGACCGTGCCGCCCGCGGCGACCCGGCGGACGTCCTCGACGAACTGGCTCACCCGGCTGACCCGGTCCTTCAGCAGGTAGCCGACGCCGCCGGAGCCGTGCGCCAGCAGCTCGCGGGCGTAGATGCGCTCGACGTACTGGGACAGGACGAGGATGGGCAGGGCCGGGTCGGCGCGCCGGAGGGCCACGGCGGCCCTGATGCCCTCGTCGCGGAACGACGGCGGCAGCCGCACGTCGGCGATCACCAGGTCGGGCCGGTGCTCGGTGACGGCGTCCATCAGGGCGCCGGCGTCCGGCACGACCGCGGCCACCTCGATGTCCTTGCTGGTCAGGAGCAGTTCCAGGCCCGTGGACAGCAGGACGTTGTCCTCGGCGATCACGACGCGCACGGCAGCTCCACGACGAGACGGGTGGGCCCTCCGGGAGGGCTGACGATGGACAAGGTACCGTCGAGCGCGGCGGCCCTCCTGCGGATGCCGGTGACGCCGGTGCCGCGGCTCTCGTCCACGCCGCCCCTGCCGTCGTCGCAGACCTCGATGCGCAGCACGCGTCCGGACGCCAGCCGTACGGTGACGTGGCCGGCGCCGCTGTGCTTGGTGGCGTTCGTGACCGCCTCGGCCACGATGAAGTAGGCCGCCGTCTCGACCGCGGCGGGCACGGCGCCGAGGCCGCTCACGTCCGTCTCGACGGGCAGGCCGGCCTTGGCCGTCACGGCGGCCACCGCGCCGGCCAGCCCCCTGTCGGCCAGGACGGGCGGGTACATCGTGCGGATCACCTGCCGCAGCTCGGTCATCGCCTCCTCGGTGCCCTCGTGCGCGTCCTTCAGCAGCCGGCCGACGGGCCCGCCGTCGTCGTCGAGCGCCTCACGGGCCATGGCCAGCCGCATCGCGATGGCGACCAGCCGCGCCTGGGTGCCGTCGTGCAGGTCGCGCTCGATGCGGCGCAGCTCGGCGGCGTGCGCGTCGAGGACGTTCGACCTGCTCTCGGTCAGCTCGCCGACCCGCTCGGCCAGCCGGTCGGCCTCCGAAGGGGCGAGCGCGGCCAGGCAGGCGCGGGCGTGCAGCCGGGCCAGCCGCGGCAGCGCCCACCAGGCCAGCGGCGCGGCCAGGACGACCTGCGCCACACCCATGCCGATCGCCTGCCGCCATCCGGTGACCGGGACGGCCACCAGCAGCCGCAGCGGTTCGTCCGCGGGGAACAGCCACCACAGCGGGGCCTCCAGCACGGGGTTCACCAGCAGCCCGGCCACCGTGAGCGCGGCCAGCGCGGCGGGCAGGCCCACGACGACGTGCAGCGCCGTCCAGCGCAGGTCGCGCCTGGCCCGCGTGCCCATGAGGAGCTGCCGCCACTGCTCGCGCACTCCGGCCGGGGCGGGCGGCGCCGGGCGCGCCGGCACGTCGACCCCCAGCACCGCGCCGGCCTGCGCGCGCTGCCACTCGGTCCACCGGTGGAGCACCGCCATCATGCGCGGCATCAGGACGAGCCCCGCCCCGCCCACCGGGACGAGCGCGACGCCCACGGCGAGGACCGCCAGCGAGACCATCGCGCCCAGGGCCGACGCGAACACGATCAGGTGATACCGAACAAACCGCCACAGAGCTTTCACATCAAGTCATGATCTTCCGGGCGGGTAGCTCCATGGCGAGGGACACGATCGTCATCACCGCCAGGATAGAGGCGGGCACCAGCCACAACGGCCCGGCAGGCAGCGGGCGGGCCAGGAAACCCACGCTCAGCAGCACCAGCGGCACCGCCGACAACACCAGCCCCGACACCGACGCCGCCGCGCCCACGAGCAGCGCCTCCCAGCGCACCACCCGCCTGAGCTGACGCCGGGTCAGGCCGATCGCGCGCAGCCCGGCGAACTCCTCCCGGCGCGCGGTCGTCGTCGCCACCAGCCGGTTGGCGACCGCCACCAGCACGTAGCCCAGCAGCACGGCGAGCACGGCCACGTTCACCAGCGTCTGGGCCGAGGCCATGGCGGCCTGCGGTCCCGCGGCACGGCTGTCGAAGCGCAACCCGGGGCGGCGCGCGAGGTCGCCGAAGTCGGCCGGACGGGCCAGCACCGCGCTGTCCAGGCCGGTCGTCGTGTGCGCGGCGGCCAGGTCGCGGGAGACCACGATCGGGCCGAACCCGAGGCCGCGCCGGTAGGTGGCGGCCACCCGCGCCCGCACCCGTGCGCCGTCGCCCATGATCACGTCCATGCTCCGGCCGACCCGGCCCAGGCCCTCTTCCACGGCTACGGCCGCGCCCTTGAGCCCGGACAGGCGGCCGTCGGCGAGGTCCAGGTCGACCAGGCCCTCGGCGTCCGGGCCGAGCGCCATGGCGGGCCGGGCCATCAGGCCGGGGTCGTCGCCGGTCAGCATCGGCTCGGTCACCACGGTCGTCATCGCCATGCCCGCCGCCTCCGTCCGCGAGCGTACGTCGGCCAGCAGGTCGCGCGGGACGCCGCCGAGGCCGGGAGCGGTGATCGTGACGAGGCCGCGCAGGCCCAGGGCGACCTCGTCGGAGCGCGCCTTGGCCATCGTGGTCTGGGTGAGCACCACGCTGAGACCCAGCGTGACGACCATGCCGAGGGCGGCCACGGCTCCGGCGGTCCGCAATGCGTACCCGTGGGAGTTGTGCACCGCCAGCCACAGCGGGCCGGGCAGCCGGGTCATGAGCCGCGATCCGGCCAGCGCCCTGGCCACCCCCTGCACCAGCCGCGGACCGGCCAGCGCCAGGCCGATCACCGCGACGATCGACGCGATGCCCGGACCGATCATGCCCGCCTCGCTCCGTACGGCCAGCGGCGTCACGGACAGCCCCAGCGCGGCGAGCATGAGCAGCAGCCCCGCCCGGGTCCGCCCCGGCGACGGCGTGCGCGGCTCCGGTAGCCCGGAGACCACCGGCATGCGCGAGACCCGCAGCGACCCCGCCCACGCGGCCACCCGCGTGACGGCGAGCAGCAGCAGCGCCGCGGCCACGGCCGGCAACGGCCCGTACACCAGCGGCTGGTCCGCGCGCACCAGCCCGATCCCGGCCAGCAGCTCGCCGAAGCGGGCGGCCAGGAAGTAGCCGAGCGCGGCCCCGAACGGCACCGCCGGCAGCGCCGCCGCCGCGGCCTGGACGGCCACCAGCCTGCGCACCTGGCGCGGGGTCGCGCCGGCCGCGCGGAGCAGGGCGAGGTCGCGGCGCTGCCGGTTGACCGACAACGCCAGGCCGCCGCCCACCACGAACCCCACCACCAGCAGGCTGATCCCGCCGATCGAGGAGGGCAGGACCAGCAGCAGCCCGCGCCCGGCCGCCGCGCCCGGCGACTCCGCGTCGGCCCGGTCCCGGCCCGTGGCGTACTCGTAGCCGTCGCCGAGGCCGGCCTTCAGCCGGGCGGCCAGCGTCTCAGGCGAGACGCCGGGCGCCGCGCGGACCGCGACGAGGTCCACGGTCCCCGCCCGGCCCGCCGTCCGGGCGGCCAGGGCGGTGGCGACGGCGTCGGTGAAGTACACGCCCGGGGCGTCCACCACGGCGCTCACCCGGTAGGTGCCCGGTGTGCCGGCCGCCGTCAGCCGCAGCCGGTCGCCGACCCGCGCGCCGCGCACCGCGATCTCGTCGGCGGCGCGCGGCGCCCGTCCGGCGGTGATCCGGCCGCTCAGCGCGAGGGAGGACCATCCGTGCCCGGCGGTGGCGGGGTCGGCGGTCCGTCCGGCCGTCCCGGACCCGACGGCGGCGGGAAAGGCGAGGTCGCCGGCCACGGCCGCCACGCCGGGCACCTCTGACGCCGAGGCGACCAGCGAGCCGGGGATCCTGGCGCGTTCGGGCAGCGCGATGTCCGGCTCCTCCTTGAGCGGGATCGACTGCCGCGCGGAGACCAGCACGTCGGCGCCCGACAGCCGCAGGGGCGGCTGCGCGCGGAAGGCCGAGTCCACCAGCACGCCGGTCCCGGTCACCAGCGCCATACCGCCCAGCACCGCCGCGAACACCACGACCAGCCCGCCCGCCTTGGCGAGCGCCAGCGCGAGCCTGATCACGCGACCCGCTCCCCGCTCAGCCGCGCCAGCCGTACGGCCAGGTCCTCGGCGGTGGGGGCGGGCAGGACGTCGAGGACCCGCCCGTCGGCCATGACCACGGTGTCGTGCGCGCGGGCCGCGGCGGCCGGGTCGTGGGTGACCATGACGACGGTCTGGCCCAGGTCGTCGACCAGCTCGCGCAGCAGGTCCAGCACGTGGGCGGCGCTGCGCAGGTCGAGGGCGCCGGTGGGCTCGTCGGCGAACACCACGTCCGGGCGCGCGGCCAGGGCCCGGACGATCGCCGCCCGCTGCTGCTGGCCGCCCGACAACTCCGTGGGCAGGTGCCGCATCCGGTCACGCAGGCCCATCCGGTCGATCAGCTGGCCGAGCCAGGCCCGGTCCGGGCGCACCCCGGCCATCCGCAACGGCAACGTGACGTTGTCCTCGACGGTCACGGTGGGCAGCAGGTTGTAGGACTGGAACACGTAGCCCAGGTGCTTCCTGCGCCACTCCGTGCGCCGGGTCTCCGACATGCGGGTGACCTCGACGCCGCAGATGGTGATCTCGCCGGAGGTCGGCGGCTCCAGCGCCGCGGCGGCCTGCAGGAGGGTGCTCTTCCCCGAGCCCGACGGGCCCATGACGGCCACGAACCGGCCGCGCGGGAAGGCCAGCGAGACGTCGTCGAGGGCGACCACGTCACCGTAGGTCTTGCTCACCCGCTCCAGCGTGACGACTGCCTCAATGCCGGGCCTCACGACCGGCCTCCGGCGAAGCGCAGGATCAGCAGCCCGGCGATGGCGGCCACGCCCACCACGCCCGACAACAGCCCCACGGGGTTCAGAGCTCCCTGCGTGACGATGTTGGCCGCCACGTTCACCGAGGCTCCGCCCACCGCCAGGACCCACAGCAGGGCACGCGACGCCGGTCGCCGCGGCCGGGTTCGCGGGCTGTGCGCCGGCCTCTCATATGTGTCAATTCTGTACGGATCGCTCATGAGGACAACGCTATGGACGCCGACCTCCGCGCTGAATCCCGCCAGCAACCGAAGTCACGGTACAGACCGCTGTAATACGTACGACCACGGATCGGGAGGAAGACACGGTGAAGCGGACCGGGGTCATCGGGGTGGGCGAGATCGGCCGGTCTCCGCCGCATCGGCAACCGCCTGGTCGCACCGCGACTCCGACCTCACCGCTTGACATCCGACGTCCAGGGATGTCTGACCCGGCCCTGTCACGCGCGCCGGGACGGCGGCGGCCAGTAGGGCTGCTGGGTGTCGTCCAGGTCCGGCGGCTCCGGGTTCGGCAGCGGGAGATCGTGCAGCCTGGGGCGCCGCGGTTCGACCCGCGGCGCGGGCACGTCACCCGGCAGCCGCAGGTGCGGGGGCTCGACCGGCGCCCGGCACCCGGCCGTCCCCACCACCACCGCCACCGTCACCAGGCAGGCGAGCGCCGCCTCGTTCCTTCGCATGACCGTCTCCCTCCGTACGCGTCCCGTAGGGAAGGAGGGCGCGGCGGCGCTCCTTGATACAGCGGCCCGCCCGATCGCCGTCCTGGCAGGATGGCGGCATGGAACGTGTGCTCGGCATCGGTGGATACTTCCTGCGCGCCGCCGACCCGGCGGCCCTGGGCGCGTGGTACCGCGACTGCCTGGGCCTGGACGCCGACGAGCACGGCCTGTGGCGCCAGGAGACCGGGCCGACGGTGTTCGCGACGTTCGAGTCCGGGACCGACTACTTCGGGTCGCGCGCCCAGCGGGCCATGCTCAACTTCCGGGTGCGCGACCTCGACGCGATGCTCGCGCAGTTGCGCGCCAAGGGCGCTGACGTGGCCGAGGAGACGCAGGACATGGAGGGCGTCGGCCGGTTCGGCTGGGTCACCGACCCGGAGGGCAACCGGGTCGAGCTGTGGCAGCCCGCCTGACGACGCCGTGAGGCCCCGCCTGACGACGCCGTGAGGCCCCGCCTGACGACGCCGTGAAGCCCCGCCTGACGACGCCGTGAGGCCCCGGGCCGGTGCGTCGCACCGGCCGGAGCCTCGTGGGTGGCGGAGAGCGGCCGGGCGGCCGGGCGGCCGTCCGCCGGCACGGTGGCCGCCCAGCAGGTCAGCTCCTCGGGTCAGCCCAGCGTGAGGCAGGCGACCCGCTCGCCGGCCTCGCCCGCCTTCGGCCCGGCGGCGGTCGTCGGCTTGGCGTGGATGACCAGCGAGTGCGGCCGCCGGCCCGGGGAGAACGTCCACGGGTTGCGCGCGGTGGCGCGCCCGGCGCCGGAGGCGTCGGTGGTGAAGTCGAGCCAGACCTCGTTGGCGGCGCTGACCTCGCCCTTCTCGTGCTGGTAGTGCGGGCCGGCGTCGTCGGCCTTGGGGCCGCACGGCTTGGTGTGCAGGTGGGCGCCGTAGGGCCGGTTGGGCAGCAGGCCCTCGACGACGAGCGACGACAGCGTCTGGCCGCTGGACGACTCGACGGTGATGCTGGCCCGCGCCCCCTCGGGGGCCAGCTTGCGGGCGTAGACGACGGCCCGCTTGCCGTCGGCCGTGAAGTTGCCGCTGGACGACAGGGAGCCGGACCGGGCCGCGGCGGCGGCTGCGCCCTTGCCGCCGGGCGTGGGCTCCGGCGACGGCGTGTGGGCGGCCGCCTCCTGGGCCGGCGACTCCTGGGTCTGGGCGGTGCCGGCCTGACCGGCCGTGGTGGGCGCACAGCCTGCCGCCAGCACGGCGAGCAGCACTATGGGTACGGGCATGCGCATGGAAAACCCCCGGGGTGGTGACAAAGGATGCGTCACGAGCGGGTACGGCCGGCTCGTGGAGGGCCACCACTCTAGCGGGTGACGATGCGACTACGCACCGTGTTCGGCGACGATCCCGTCGATGAGGGCGGCCAGCCGGAAGTCCGTCTCGGTCAGGTGTCCCTTGTCGTGCGTGGTGAGCGCGAGGTGCAGTTTGCGCCACCGGATGTCGATGTCGGGATGGTGGTTCAGCTCCTCGGCCTTGACCGCGATCGCGTCCACGATCCGGATGGCCGTGGGAAAGTCGGGTGCGGTGACCGTGCGGCGGATCTCCTCGCCCTCGCGGTGCCAGTCGGGCACCCCGGCGAGCATCTTCTCGACGTCCATGCAGGTCACGTTACTTCAGCGCCCCGGCGCCGAGCCCGGACTGGATCTGGCGCTGGAAGATGACGTAGACGACGAGCACCGGCAGGATCGCCATGCAGACCGCGGCGAACAGCCCGGGCCAGTCGGCCTCGTAGCCGGCCAGGGTGGAGATGTTGGCGATGCCCTGGGTGATCACCCAGTCCCGCTCGTCGCGGGCGAGCAGCACCAGGGGCAGCAGGTACTGGTTCCACTGGCCGAGCACGTTGAAGATCGTGATGCTGACCAGGCCGGGCCTGGCCATGGGCAGCATGATCTGGAAGAACGTGCGGGTGTGGGAGGCGCCGTCGATGCGGGCCGCCTCGGCCACGCTCTCGGGCAGCGTACGGAAGAACGCCGCCAGGAAGAAGATCGTGAACGGCAGCGAGTACGCGATGTAGACGAGGACGACGCCGGTGTGCGTGTACAGCAGGCCGACCCGCTTGACCACGAAGAACAGCGGCCCGAGCGCCAGGAACACGGGAAACGCCATGCCGGCCGTGAAGTAGTAGTAGATCACCCGGCTGCCCGGGAAGCGGTAGCGCGCGAGCACGTACGCGGCCATCGACCCGAAGAGCATCGTGCCGAACGTGCTGAAGGCGACGACGACGGCGGTGTTGAGCAGGTACCTCCCGACGTGCGCCTTCCCCCAGGCCCGCCCCCACGCGTCGAGCCGCAGCTCGCCGGGCAGTTGGAGGGCGTCGCCGAAGATCTCGGTGTTGCTCTTGAACGACGCCAGGAACGTCCACAGCAGCGGCGCGACGATCAGCAGCGCCCAGACGGCGAGCGCGGCGTGCGAGAGCCCGTTCAGCAGGCCCGGCCGCGGCCGGGCGTCCGGGACACTCCGGGCGGAACGGACCGGACGGACGGAGTCGAGGGAGTCCGGGGCCATGTCAGAGGTCGATCCTCTCCCGCCGGGTGGTGCGCAGCGTCAGCACCGCGAACGTCACGGTCAGGAAGAACAGCGCCACGCCCATGGCGGAGGCGTAGCCCACCTTGGAGTAGGAGAAGGCGTTCTTCCAGATCTCGATGGGCAGCACGGTCGTGGCGCCGTCGGGCTCGCCCTTGTCCCCCGCCAGCACCTGGATCAGCGCGAACCCGTCGAAGGCCGCGATGCCCAGGTACACCCACCCCACCTGCACGGTGTCGCGCAGCAGCGGGAGGGTGATCGAGAAGAACAGCCGGGCCCGCCCGGCCCCGTCGAGCGCCGCCGCCTCGAAGTAGTCCTTCGGGATGGCCGCCATCCCGGCCGAGAACAGCACCACGTAGAACCCGACCGCCTGCCAGACCATCACCGCGATGATCGACCAGAGCGCGAGGTCCGGCTCGATCAGCCAGCCGACCGGGTCCGCCCCGAGCCTCACCAGCGCGCCGTTGATCACGCCGCTCTCGTCCGGCCGGTAGACGGCCTTGAACAGCACCCCGACCACGGCGACGGCGAGCACCTGCGGGAAGAAGAACACGACGCGGTAGAACGCCGAGCCCCGCACGCCGGCCATGCCCGGCCCGCGGGCGCCGCCGCCCAGGTTGAGCAGGAACGCGAAGAACAGCGCGATCACGATCGTCGCGATCGGGAGCACCAGCAGCAGGATGCCGTGGTTGCGCAACGCCCGCCAGAACACCTCGTCGCCGAGCAGGCGCCGGAAGTTGTCCAGCCCGACGTAGCCCGGCCGCGCGGCGATCCCGTTCCAGTCGGTCAGCGAGATCTGGAACGCCTGGACGTACGGGCTGATGACGAACACCGTGTACAGGACGATCGGGACGGCGAGGAACCCGGCGACGAAGCCGTACGTACGCCACCGCTCCATGGGCTACTCGCCCCGCGTCTGCTTGGGCACGGAGCCGTCCTTCTTGATCGCGTCCGCCTTGGCCTGCATGCGGGAGCAGAACTCGTCGGGGGTGATCCGCCCGGCCATGACCACGTTGATCTGCTCGGTGCCGTAGTCGAACAGCTCCTTGTACCAGCCCTCGAAGCGCGCGTCGGTGATGATGTTCTGCCCGGCGGCGTCCTGGGCCTTGGCCGCGCTGCGCAGGCCGGGCGGCAGGTCGAGCCCCTCGGCCGCGCCGTTGACCACCGTGAGGTTCTGGGTCTTCTCGGTGAAGCCGCGCGCGCCGTCCTTGGACAGCATGATCCGCAGGTACTCCAGGCCGCCCTGCGGGTTCTTGCCGCGGGCCGCGACGAAGAAGTTCTCGCCGACGCCGACCTGGATCGCGCCGTACGGCATCTTGTCGGCCGCCGTGACGTCCGGGATGGGGGCGATGGCGTACTCGAAGCCGTCGGGCTTGTCCTTGGCCATCTCGTTCTCGATCCATGAGCCGACCGGGTAGAAGAGCAGCTTGTCCTGGAGCTGCTTGACCTGGGTCTGGGTGTGGTCGAGGCCGAAGTACGCCTTGTCGCCGTACCTGGCCTGGATGTCGGCCCAGGCGGCGACGGCCTGCTTGACCGGCTCGCTCTTCCAGGCGCCGTCGACGAGGTTGTCGATGTCGATGATGGCCTGGTTGCCGCCGATCTTGGCGGCGGTGTAGAGGACGTTCCAGAGCTGGTAGTACGGGCCCTTCTGGCCCGGGTAGGCGAAGAGCAGGATGCCCTCGGCCTTGGCCTTGTCGCCCAGGGCGGTGAACTCGGCCCACGTCTTCGGGACCGTCCAGCCCTTGGCGGCGAACAGCTTGGCGTTGTACCAGAGGGCGCGGTGGGAGACCGTGTAGTTGAGGACGAGGTCCTTACCGTCGATCTTGGCGTTGTCGAGGACGGCCGGGGTGACGACGTCGCGGACCTTCCTGGCCGGGTCGTCGATCGACGGGGCGTCGAACAGGGCCGTCAGGTCGGCCAGGTGGCCCTGCTCGGCCAGCGCCACGAGGTCGAGCGCCTGGGGGCCGGAGTTGTTGACCACGTCGGGCACGTCGCCGCTGACGAACAGCGGGCGGAGCTGGGTGCTGATCTGCTGGGTGGCGTCGTGCTCGACGGCCGCGCCGGGGAACTCCTTCTTGTACAGCGGCTCGTGGATCTCCTTGGCGTACGCGTCGCCGTACCCGCCGCTGAAGATCGTGACCTTCAGCGGCTTCCTGGCGTCCACCCCGAACGGATTGCGGGGGTCGGCGGAGCCGGCGGCGGAGGTGACGGGCGCGGCCGGCTCGTCGCCGCCGCCGGTGGCGCAGCCGCCCAGCAGGCCCGCTCCGGGACCCACGATCAGCGCGGTCAGGCCGGCGCGCCGGATGAGCTGCCTTCGGGTGATCTCTCCGGGATGGGTCATGGGGGCTCCTGACGGGCTATTAGGAAAGTTTCCTAATGTTTGCCCGAACGTACGGACGCCCCCCGAGCTGCGTCAAGGGGCCGCGATCGAGACGTGACCTCGCCGTGACTCCGTCTCGCGTGCCCCGACCCGGGACAGGGGCCGTGACCCCGCCTCGCGTCCCTCACCCGGGACAGGATCGTCCACGCGGGGCGGCGAGGGCAAGGGCCCGCTCAGCCGAGGTGGGCGCGGGTCTCGGCGAAGGCCAGGTCCGTCCCTTCGAGGGCGCGGGCCACGTCCTCCTCCGTGTGCGCCGCCGACATGAACCAGTTGTGCCACGGGTGCAGGTAGACCCCGTGCCGCAGGCAGGCGTCGCTCCAGTACAGAGCCGTGGACAGGTCCGCGTCGCCGTCGAAGCTGAGCCACGGGATCGTCACCGGGCCCGTCTGGTTCACGGTGAAGCCGTGCGCCTTGGCCTGCGCGTACAGGCCCTCGCGCAGCTGGGTGCCGGCGCGCTCCATCGCGGCGATGCCGTCCTCGTCGCGCAGCGTCTCGATCGTCGCCCTGGCCGCCGCCATCGCCACCGCCGAGAACCAGAACGAGCCGGTCGAGTACAGGGTCTGGGCGGCGCCGCGCAGCGCGTCGGTGCCGGTCACGGCGGCGATCGGGTAGCCGTTGGCCATGGCCTTGGACCACGCCGTCAGGTCCGGGCGCACCCCGTACGGCTCCCACGAGCCGCGCAGGTCGATCCGGAAGCCCGCCCGCACGTCGTCGATCACCAGCGCGGCGCCGAGCCGGTCGGCCAGCGCCCGCGCTCCCCTGGCGAAGGCCGGCTCCACGAGCTCCTGGTCCTCGAACGAGTCGTGCTTGAACGGCGTCACGATGATCGCCGCCACGTCCCCCTCGACGGTCGCCGCCGCGGCCTCCAGCGACTCCAGCGAGTTGTAGGCGAACTCCACCAGGTCGGCCCGCTCGTTGGGCGTGGTGCCCGCGGGCGACGGCGTGCACCACGGGTCGGCGCCGTGGTAGGCGCCGTGGGCCATGAGCACCTTCGTGCGGCCGGTCGCCGCGCGGGCCACCATGAGCGCCTGGGTGGTGGCGTCGGTGCCGTTCTTGGAGAACATCGCCCAGTCGGCGCTGGGGATCAGGTCCACCAGCAGCTCGGCCAGCTCGACCATGACGGGCCCCGGGCCGTTCAGGCAGTCGCCCTGGGCGAGCTGCCGGGCCGCGGCCTCCTCGACGCGGGGGTGCCGGTGGCCCAGCACGACGGGGCCCCAGCTGCACATGAAGTCGATGTACTCGCGGCCGTCGACGTCCCACTGCCGGCAGCCCTCGCCCCGCTCGAAGAACTGCGGGTAGCCGGGGGCGAAGATGGCGGCGTTGAGGTGGCCGTACATGCCGCCCGGGACGACTTTCGCGGCCCGCGCGCGCAGCTCGGCGTCTTTCATCAGGTGCCTTCTCTCAGATGGTCAGGTCAGCAGGGCGAGGGTGGAGTCGAGGTCCGTGATGCCGGCGTCGGAGCCGAGGCCGGTGGCGACGCGGGCGGCGGCGGCCGTGCCCCAGCGGGCCGCCTCCAGCACGTCCCGCCCGTGCAGCAGGCCGGTGATGAAGCCGGCGCAGTACGCGTCGCCGCACCCGGTCGTGTCGGAGACCTCCACCTTCAGGGCCGGCAGGTGCTCGACGCCGTCGGCGGTGGTGACCAGGCTGCCGTCGCCGCCGAGCGTGACGAGCACGCCGCGCGGCCCGTCGGCGAGCAGCGCCAGCGCCGCCTCGGCCACGTCACCGCCGTCGCCGGCGCCGCCACCGCTCCCGCCGTTCGCGCCGCTGCCGTCACCGCCGAGCCCGGTCATGAGCAGCGCCTGGGACGCGTTGGGCAGCACGTAGTCCACGTGGGGCAGGAACGCCCGGGCCATGCCCAGCAGGTCCGGCATCTCCGACAGCAGGTCCATCGTCACGATGGTCCCGCCGGCCCGCAGCTCGTCGAGCAGCGCGAAGAAGGCCGGATCGCCCAGCCCGAACGTCACGTCCACGCCGCCCAGGTGGACGGCCCGCGCCCCGCGCAGCGCCTCCACGTCGAGGTCGGCGAGCGTCACGCCGAGGTTCGCGCCGGGCACGTGGAAGCTCGGCCGCCCGCCGTCCGGCCTGATCGGCAGGATCGACGCGGCGGTCTGCTCGTCCGCCCTGCGCACCAGCCGGGAGGCGTCGACGCCCCGCTTGGCGAGGACCGCCAGCAGGAAGTCGCCGAGCTCGTCGTCGCCGACGGCGCCCATGGTGACGACGTCGTTGCCCAGCTTGACCAGGTCCACGGCGGTGCCGGCCGCGGCGCCCGCGGCGGTCAGCCGGATCTGGTCGACGAGCACGGTGTCCTGGCCCTCGGGGATGCGCTCGACGGGCCGGGTGAGGATGTCGACGATGTGGACGCCGACGGTGGCGACGGTCATGGTCTAAATAGACAGACGTCCGAATAAAAAGTCAATATGCTGGGAGCCGTACGACGCACGAAGGGGGACGACTCCTTGCCCAAGATCGTTGACCACGACGAGCGCCGGCGCGAGCTGCTGTCGGCGGCCCGCCGCGTGATCGTCCGCGACGGCATCGACGCCGCCACCACCCGCGCCATCGCCAAGGAGGCGGGCTACTCCAACGGCGTGCTCGCCCACTACTTCGCCGACAAGGACGAGATCCTGCTGTCGGCGCTGCGCCAGTCGCACCAGCGCATCCGCGCGCGCATCACCCGCCGGGTCGAGGGCGTCACGGGCCTCGCCGCGCTGCGCGAGCTGCTGCTCGACAACCTGCCGCTGGACGCCGAGCGCACCCAGGAGACCCGCCTGGAGGTCAGCTTCTGGAGCCGCAGCCTGGCCGCCGAGCGGCTGGCCGAGGTGCAGCGGGCCGAGGCCGAGGAGCTGCGCGCCGCCGTACGCGGCCTGCTCGGGCAGGCGCGCGAGGCGGGCGAGCTGACCACCGAGGACAACCTGGACGACGTCACGGAGCACCTGCTGGCGCTGGTGGACGGGCTGAGCCTGCACCTGCTCCTCTACCCGGGCCGCCTGACGCGGGTGGACCTCGAACGCCTCATGCTCGCCCACCTCGACCGGCTCTGACCCCCGCCGCCCCGGGCGGGCCGGCGCGCGTTCACAGGTGCAGGGTGAAGGCGCCGAGCTCCTCCAGGCGGCGCAGGAACGGCACCGCGGGGAACGCCTCCGCCGTGCTCAGCACGCCGGCCTTGCTCGGCCCCTCGCCCCGCGCCAGCCGCACCGCCGCCTCGGCCGAGGCCAGGGCGCCGACCCACCAGATGTCGCGTCCGCGCACATGGCCGTTGCGCCCGCCGCCTCCGGCGGCGATGGCCTGCACCGCCACGGTGAACTCTGTGCGGGCGCGCTCCTCGGCCGTCGCGTCCTGGCTGGTGAAGACCTGCTCCTCCTCGAACGTGCTCGCCGTGAGCTGCGACTCCACCGACCGGGCCGGGACGTGCCGCGGGATCGTCACCACCTCCCCCGAGGGGAACGGCGCGATCATGGTGCGCGGCCCGACCGGGGGCGGGAAGGGGAAGACCGTGTTGCGGATCTCCACCGGCCCCACCCGCTGCGCGCCGTCCGCGAACGTCACCCGGTCGATCTCGCCGATGAGCAGCTCGGCGGTCCGCACCGCCGCCGGCGTCATCCGCCAGCCGGTCACCGCGTAGCCCACGGTCAGCCGGTCCACGCCGGTCATGCCCTCGGTCACCGCCGCGGCGAGCAGGTCGGCGACGCCGCCGTAGAAGCTGAGCTGCGGCACCATGACGATCCCGGCCCGCTCGGCCGCGGCCCCCATCGTGTCGAACAGCTTCTTCACCGGGTGGGGCTCCACGGCGTGGTCGATGTAGTGGCAGCGGCCCGCGACGGCCGCCTCCGCGACGGGCACGGCGGTGTCGGCGAACGGCCCGGCGCAGTGGACCACCACGGCGGACTCCTCCGCCAGCGCGCGCAGCCCGTCACGGTCGTCCAGGGACACGGCTCTCGTGCGCACCCGGGCGGGCCCGTCCGCCGACGCGGCTCCCGCACCGCCCTGGGCGGAGTCGTCCAGCTCGGCCGCGAGGGCGTCCAGGGCCGCCCCGTCGCGGCCGGCGAGGAGGACGCGCGCTCCGCGGGCCAGCAGCTCGGCGGCCACCAGGCGTCCGGTGTGGCCGTTGGCGCCGTAGATCGCGATGGTCGGTGCGTCCATGACGGGACCTCTTCCATACTCCGGGTATGCAACCACGACTCACCGAACGTATGTTCGCGACAATCCACCGTCAATGCCGTTGATGTATTTCGGACGACCGACTACATTGCCGCCCATGAGCCCCCGTGAACAGCTGTGCGTGTACGGCAGGCGCGCCGTCGAGCTGGGCCTGGTGATCGGCACCTCGGGCAACCTGAGCGTCCGCCAGGGCGACCTGGTCGCCGTCACCCCGTCGGGCGTGGCGCTCGACCGGCTCACCCCCGAGATGTGCCCGGTCGTGGACATGGACGGCCACCTGGTGGAGGGCGACCTCCAGCCGTCGTCGGAGACCCCGATGCACCTGGCCGTCTACGCGAGCACGGCGGCGCAGGCCGTCGTCCACACGCACTCGGTGTTCGGGACGGTGGTGGCGACGACGATGACCGAGCTGCCGCCGATCCACTACAACACGCTGCTGCTCGGCGGCACGGTCCGCGTCGCCCCGTACGCCACCTACGGCACGCCCGAGCTGGCCGCGAACGTGCGCGCGGCGCTCGACGGCCGGCAGGCGGCGCTGATGGCCAACCACGGCGGGGTGACCATCGGCGCCACGCTGGAGCAGGCGTTCGAGGCGACGCGGCTGCTGGAGTGGCTGTGCGAGGTGTACGTGCGGGCGCTCGGGGTGGGCCGGCCGGCCGTCCTCACGCCCGAGCAGCTCGACGCGGTCGTGGAGCGGGCGTTCGACCCGCCCCACTTCCCCCGCCGGCCCGCCGGCCGCTGACCCGCGCGGCCCCGGGCCCCCGCTGCTGCGGGCCTGCGCTGCTGCGGGCCTGTGCGAGCCCGCGGCCTCGCTCAGCCCTCCGCGGCGGAGGCCCCCGTGACGGCCTTCTCCGCGAGCCCGAGGGGCATGCCGCCCGAGCCGGCGATCAGGTCGTGGAACTCCTTCGGCGTCCCCGCGTACGACTGCCTGATGCGGTCGATCTCGATCGCGCCCGTCAGGTACGACGGCGCCTGCGTGGGCCAGGCGCAGTAGCGGCTGACCTCGCCCTGGGCCGTCCCCGGCGAGAGCGACGCCTTCGTGGACATGAACTCCTCGGCCTGCTCGATCGTCATGTCGTCGCAGTGCA
Source organism: Nonomuraea roseoviolacea subsp. carminata (assembly GCF_024172185.1). Classification (GTDB taxonomy): domain Bacteria; phylum Actinomycetota; class Actinomycetes; order Streptosporangiales; family Streptosporangiaceae; genus Nonomuraea; species Nonomuraea roseoviolacea. The sequence continues at coordinate 5,644,679 of NZ_JAMZEC010000001.1, read as the reverse complement.
GGGCGGTGTCCACCACCATCCGGGCGGCCCGGAAGATGCGGCAGTCGAGGTGGGCCAGCTCGGTGGCGGGCGTGTCGAAGTAGCCCTCCTCGTGCAGCACCTTCTCCACGTACAGGGCCCAGCCCTCGGTGAAGTACGGCGTGCGGAACACCTTGCGCACCGTGCGCGGGTTGCCCGCCATGTGCGACAGGTGCCAGTGGTGGCCGGGGTAGGCCTCGTGGACGGCGATCGAGGGCATCTGGGCCCGGCAGTTGGTGCGCAGCCGCTGCCGCACCTGCTCGTCGCTGAAGCCGTCCGGGGTGTACGGCACGAAGAACACGCCGGTGCGCGAGCTGGTCAGCGGCGGCGGGGCCAGGTAGTGGGCCACGGCCACGATGGGCCGGTTGTACTCGGCCGAGGGCAGGACCAGGCACTCCTCGCCGTCGGGGAAGGTGACGAGGTCGCGTTCCCGGACGAACTCCTGGGCCCGGCGCGTCTCGGCCTCGTACTCGGCGCGCATGTCGGCCAGGGTCGGCGGGTGGTCGTCCATGAGCGACTCCATGGCGGCCCGCCAGTCGGTGGTGCCGTTGACGCCGCGCGCCACCTCGCGCATCCGCCCGTCGAGCTCGGCCCAGGCGGCCTTGCCCTTCTCGTGCAGCTCGGGGGCGCCGTAGCCGAGCATCTCGCGCTCGCGCAGCAGCGTGGAATACAGGCGCTCGCCCATGCGCCAGCTACCGCCGCACTCGAAGCCCTCCAGGAACGTGACGAGCTCGTCGAAGGCGTGGCCGGCCGGCTTGGCGGCCTCGGCGAGCCGGGCCCGGGCGGACTCGTCGGCGACCATGCCGGGCACGGTCTCGGTGAGGAACCTGCGGCCGGTGCGCGCCTGTCCCAGCGCGCGCTGCACCAGGAGCGGCGCGGCCAGGTCGGGGTCGAGGTTGGCCCGGCACGCGGCGAGCACGGCGGGCACCTCGGCCAGCCGGGCGATCGCGGCGTCCACCAGCTCGGCCTCGGGCTTGAGGCGCTGCTGGAAGGGGGTGAAGAGGGAGCCGAAGATCGGGTTCAGGTACGCGGCCGGCTCGCGGCGCCACTCGGGCCACGACTCCAGCGCGACCGCGCCCCTGAGCTGGGAGACGACGAGGTCCCGGTCGAGCTCGTCGTCGAGGGTGGCGGGCTCCGTGGCGGACAGCCGCTCCAGCCATGCCCGGGTCTCGCGGGCGCGGGCGGTCCATGCCTCGGCGGAGAAGTCGCCCAGCGTGTGGTCGTAGCCGTCGGCGCCGAGAACGCTGGCGATCACCGGACGGTCGGAAAAGTACCATTTGAGAAACTCGTCCACCGCCGCACAATATCCTGTAGAAATGCCGCTGCAGATCACCGGAGCGCTCGAAGATCCTGACCTCATCGGGCTCCCGTGGGACCGTCCACTGGCCGACTGGCCCCAGCACCACCTCGTCGACCTTCCCAGGGGCATCTCCCGGCACGTCGTGCGCTTCGCCCGGCTCTCCGGCAAGGTGTACGCGATCAAGGAGATCAGCGAGCGGTACGCCCGCCGCGAGTACCAGCTCCTGTGGGACCTGGCCCGGCTGGACGCCCCCTCCGTGGAGCCGGTCGCCTACGTCACCGGCCGCGAGGAGGGCCTCGACGCCGCCCTGATCACCCGCCACCTGCAGTTCTCGCTCCCGTACCGGGCCGTGATGTCCGGCACGCTGCGGCCCGACACGCTGACCCGGCTGCTCGACGCGCTCGCCGTGCTCCTCGTGCGGCTGCACCTGAACGGCTTCTACTGGGGCGACTGCTCGCTGTCCAACACGCTGTTCCGCCGGGACGCCGGGGCGTTCGCCGCATACCTGGTGGACGCCGAGACCGGCGAGATGCACCCGATGATCAGCGAGGGACAGCGGCTGGCCGACATCGACGTCGCCCACACCAACATCTTCGGCGAGATGCTGGACCTGGAGGCCGGCGGCCTGCTGCATCCCTCGGTGGACCCGATGGAGACGGCCGAGGACATCGTCAACCGCTACCACCGGCTGTGGGACGAGATCACCCAGGACGAGATCATCGAGGAGGTCGACTGGCACCGGGTGGAGCAGCGGATCCGGCGGCTGAACCTGCTGGGGTTCGACGTGGCCGAGATGATGGTGCGGCGCAAGGTCGGCACCGGCCGGCTGATCGTACGGCCCAAGGTGGTCGACGCCGGCCACCACCAGCGGCGCCTGCTCCGCCTGACCGGCCTGGACGTCGAGGAGAACCAGGCGCGGCGGCTGCTCAACGACCTCGACGGCTTCCGCGTGGCCAAGGGCCTGCGGCACGAGGACGAGGCGATCGTGGCGCACCGCTGGCTGGCCGAGGTGTTCCAGCCGACGGTGGACGCGCTGCCGCCGGACCTGCGGGCCAAGCTGGACCCGGCCCAGGTCTTCCACGAGATCCTCGACCACCGGTGGTACCTGTCGGAGGAGGCCGGCGGCGACGTGGGCCTCGCGGCGGCCGTGAAGTCGTACATCGAGAACGTGCTCGTCTACAAGCCGGACGAGAAGGCCGTCCTGCCGGACGAGCCGCCCGAGGGGCTCTCGGACGACGCCGAGGCGTCCGCGGACGACGCCACGGAGGAGCCCGGCTGATCCGCTGACCTGAGAAAAGGCGAAGGATATTCGCCTAAGTCCGCCTCAATCCGGATAACTCGGAGAAAGCTGCGCCGCAGTGGGGTTTTTCTTCTCCCGCGCCGTATAGCTTTCGTCCCTCCGCAGTCCGGCCCCGCTCCGCGCCCCCGTGCCGCTCCTACGCTGTCCCAGTCTTCAAGACGGCGAGGGGAGGTTCCGTGCTGGGACTGGACGACTGCCTGACCGAGGTCATGGCCATACCGGGCGCGCTGGACGCCATGCTGCTGGACCAGACCAGCGGCATGGCGGTGGCCGCCAGCGGGGCGCCCCAGGGCGTGGACACCGAGCGCTCCGCCGCCGCCCTGACCGAGACGCTGCGCGCCACCATGGACGGCCTGGCGCGGTCGTGCCCCGGCGACACCGTCCGCATCGACGACATGCTCGTCACCACGGACCGCGGCCACCACCTGCTCCGGCTCATGGAGACGGTGTTCGAGGGGCCGCTGGTCATCTACGTCCGCCTCGACCTGGAGCGCTCGAACCTGGCGCTCGCGCGCCATCGCCTGCGGGACATCTCCGGCCGGCTGCTGGCGTGACCGATGGCCACCCTCGACACGCTGCTGGCGAGTCTCGCCAAGGACCGCCCCACCGGCGCCCTGCGCGTCGGCCGAGCCGGCACCGTCTTCCTCGACGAGGGGCGGATCACGTACATGGAGTGCGCCCAGACGCCCGGCGTCGAGCGACTGCTGACCGCGCGCGGCCGCATGCCCGAGGCGGCGCTGCGCCGCGTCCAGGCGGACGGCGGCTGCGAGCGGCTGCTCGCCGAGGGCGCGGTGACGCTCGGGGAGCTGCAGTTCTGCGTGCTGGGGGCCGTGCTGGACGCCGCGTTCTTCCTGCTGCCCGCCACGGGGACGCGGCCGAAGTTCCGGCCCGGCGAGCGGCACTGGCTGGGCGGCCGGTGGTACTTCGAGGTGTCGGGGCTCGTGCGGGAGTGCGCGCGCCGCCGGGCGCAGCTCGCCCGGATCTGGCCGTCCGCCGACGTGGACACCGCCCCGGTACGGCCGGCGTCCCGGCTGCCCGGCCAGGGGGTGACGCTCACCGCCGTCCAGTGGGAGATCATCACCCGCGCCGACGAGGAGGCGACACCGCTCGACCTGGCCCGGCTGCTCGGGCGGTCGGGGTACTCGGTGCTGCTGGCGGTACGGCGGCTGGCCGCGTCCGGACTGCTCACCCCCACCGCCCCCGACCCGCCGACGGACCCGGCCCGCTCCACCGATCCCCCCGTTCCCGAGACCGCCCGGCCCGAGAGCGCCACGTCCGAGGCCGGCGGCGGGCGGGGAACCGCGCTGCCCAAGCGCGCCCGCGGCGGCGGGCGGCGGGCCCGCCACTCCCCCCAGACCCCGGATCCGGCGGATGCGCCGCCCCTCCTCCATGACACGACGGACGCCGACGACATGGCGGGCGCGGCCGGAGCGGCGGGCGTCGCGGACACGGAGGGCCCGGCGCGGTCCTTCGGCCCGGCCGTGACCGCGGACCCGAGGGACCTGGCTCTGCTCATGCGGCTGAAGAAGGCCCTGGAGGAGCTGGCATGAGGTTCCCCCCACTCACCGTCGTGAGACTGCCCTCGCTCAGAAGGAGGCCGCCGGTGGAGCTGCACGACGAGGTGCTCAAGGAGATGGTGCTCCTGCGGGAGCGCACCCCGGACATCAGCGGCAGCGTCGCCTGCACGGTCGACGGGCTGGCCGTCGCCTGCGACCCCGCGGCCGACAACGGCGAGCGGACGGCCGCGCTGACCGCCGCCCTGCTCGCGATGAGCAGGCGCATGCTCGCCATGTCCGGCAGGGGCGATCTGGAGGAGACGCTCATCTCGGGCACGGCCGGGTTCGCCGCGTTCTACGCCGCGGGCCCCACCATCGTCCTCACAGTCCTGGCCCAGCCCGGCACGAACCTCGGGCTGCTCCGGCTGGAGGGCCGCAAGACGGCGGCCGCCGTGGCCGCCATCGCAGCACGGATGCGATGACCCAACCCCAGGCAGATCACCACAGAACGGAGAAGTGACATGGCCAGCATGGACGTCTCGCTCAAGGAGATGATGACGATCGACGGCTCCATCGGGGCGGCGGTCGTCGACCACGGCAGCGGCATGACGCTGGGCGCGCTCGGCGGCTCCAAGGACCTGGACCTCCAGGTCGCTGGCGCCGGCAACACCGAGGTGGTCAAGGCCAAGCTGCGCACGATGGACTCGCTCGGCCTCAAGGACGCGATCGAGGACATCCTCATCACGCTCGGCTCGCAGTACCACATCATCCGGCCCGTCAGCGGGCGCGGCGGCAAGGGACTGTTCCTCTACCTCGCCCTGGACCGCAACCGGGCCAACCTGGCGATGGCCAGGCACCAGTTGCGCTCCATCGAGGAGAAGCTGGAGGTGTAGCCGGCGGCCGGGGGACGGCGGCTACGGCTGTCCGGCGGTCAGCCGGGTGATGGCGGCGACGAGCTCCGGCCAGATCGGGCGCGGCAGGTCGTGGCCCATGCCGGGGAAGGTCAGCAGCCTCGCCCCGGGGATGGCCTCGGCGGTGGCCAGGCCGCCCGCGAGGGGGACGAGCTGGTCGTCCTCGCCGTGGACCACGAGCGCCGGCACGCCGAGCCCGCGCAGTCCCTCCGTGCGGTCGCCCGAGGCCATGACGGCGGCGAGCTGGCGCGCGGTGCCCGCCGGGTCGAAGCAGCGGTCGAAGGCGCGGCCCGTCACGTCCGCGATGCGCGCCCGGTCCGGCTCGTAGCCGGGTGAGCCGATCAGGTCCCAGGCGGCCTGGGACCGCTCGATGGCCTCCTCGCGCCCGGCGGGCGGCGGGGCCAGCAGCACCGCGCTCGCCGCGGGCGTGGGAGGGGCGGCCCGCGGGCCGGGCGTGGACATGATGGAGGTGAGGCTGAGCACCCGTCCGGGATGCCGGATGGCCAGCACCTGGGCGATCATGCCGCCCATCGAGGCGCCCACCACGTGGGCGGCGGGCCACCCGAGCGCGTCCATCAGCCCCGCCGTGTCGTCGGCCATGTCGTCCAGCAGGTACGGCGCGGCGCCGCCGAGCCCGGGCCTGCCGTACTCGTGCAGGTGCGTGGACAGGCCCGCGTCGCGGTTGTCGAAGCGGACGACGTGGTGCCCCTGGTCGGCGAGGAGGCGGCAGAAGTCGTCGTCCCAGTGGATGAGCTGGGTGCCCAGCCCCATGACGAGCAGGAGCGGACGGGCGCCGGGGGTGCCGAAGCTCTCGTAGGCGAGCTCGATGCCGTTGGCCTTCGCACGCGCGATCACGTTGAACAGAATGACATTCGGATCACTGTGCGTAAAGAGCCGGACATGGAATGAAGAGCGGGATGTGCGGCGAAGAGGCCGAAGAATACCGGAAATGCGTCGCCCCGCTCCGGGACCGCCGGGGCGGCGGCGGTCCGGAGCGGGGCGACCAGGGGCCCGGATGGAGAGGCAGGCAGGCCCCTGAGGGAGGGCCGGACCGGACGGGGTGGCGTCCGGACCCGGCCGTGTGGTCGGGTGCCGGCCGGCGCGCCGTCCTGGGGAGGGACGGCGGGCGGCCCGGCGGGGGTCAGCTCTTGACGAGCAGCTTGCGCAGGCGGTCGCGGCCGAGGTACGCGCCGCCGCCGACCGCGGCCACGCCCGTCAGGGCGAGGGCGGCCGAGGCGCTGAGGCCCTGGTCGCCGGAGGCGGCGTCGCCGGCCTCGGCGGTGGAACGGCCGGAGGTGCGCTCGGAGGCGGTCACCACGCCGGCGTCGTCGTTGCCCTTGTCGCGCTCGGAGACGGAGGTCACCTCACCGGTGGAGCCGGCGCCGGCCTCCTTGGGAGCGGTGGCCTTGTCCTCGGCGAGCAGCGGGGGCTTGGCCGGGTTGCGGTCCACGCGGCGCCAGGCGCCGGAGGCGAAGGAGACCGGGACGTTCTTCTTGCCCGGGCCGCTGCCCCACTTGGTGATGACGTAGCTCACCTTGATGTGGCCCTGGCCGCCGACGCCGTCCACCCCGAGCGTCTCGGAGTTGAAGCGGCCGCCGGTGAGCTGGGCGAAGGTCTTGGCGTCGAGGTCGAGCATGACGCCGCTGCTGGAGGGCACGCCCGGACCGCGGTCGCCGACGAAGAACGGGGCCTTCTTGCCCTTGTAGACGACGTAGCCCTCGGTCATGAGGGGCCAGCTCGGGCTGGCGACCAGGCCCTTCTGCATGGGCTTGCCGCTGGCCGGCAGGCCGGTGTCGCCGGCGCGGCCGGACGAGTCGTCCCAGAAGTAGGAGGCCGTGGTGGAGCCCTTGAGGAGAACCTTCTGGTCGGTGTCGGCGTCGGCGTGGGCCGCGGTGCCGGCGCCGAGGGTGAGTGCGCCGAGTACGGCCGCCGTCAGGAGGGAGAAAGAACGCATGCCAAGTCGTGCGGACATGTGTCGGAAGAATCCTTTACGTGGGGTACAGGAGGGCGCGCTCGCTCAGATGGGGGCGTAGCCGGGCAGATCGCCTAACGGGCGCTACGCGGGAGCGCGAAAAGGTAGATCAGGGGAAGGGGGTGCCGCTCAGCAGGCGGCCGGTGTCACTGCCCCGTCCGGGGGTACGCGGTAGCGCATCGAAGTCGTGTCCTCTCCATCTCGCCTACCGGGTTAGCTGACGGGTTCGGACGTGGAGATGCCCTACCGGCCCGAGTTGGGCCGGATTCACCCCAGATGTTTGGGTCCCCGGTTCCCGCTGGCGCGGGATTCGGCGCCGGCCAGCCGCCGCTTCCTGGCGAAGGGCTAGGTCACTGTCCGGTCGATGCGTTCGACTCTAGCCAGCGAACCGGACAATAGCAAAGGAAACCCCATAAAACGGGTGAAGATCTACCTTTCAGGCAAAGAAAAGGAGGGGTACGGCCATGCCGTACCCCTCCAGAAAACCAGGTTTCAGCGCGTGCTCACGACGCCTGGCCGCTGCGCGTTCAGCCCCCGCTCTTGCGGCGGAAGGAACGCTTGCTGGCGGCCGGCCCGTGAGCGCCGTGGATCTTCGAAGCGTCGCCGCCCTTGCCACCAGCGCCCGAGCCACCCTGCTGGACGCGCTTGCGCTCCAGGGCCTCCCGGAACTTGCGCTTCATCTCGTCCTCGGGAGTTTCGCTGACTTCCGGCTCCGGTGTTTCCGTCATGAGGACCTCCTGGTGTTAGGGACGTTCAAAGCTTCGCACGCCCGTACCCGCCGTGCGAAACCGGCCGACCGCGCCGGCACCGGGCGTGTCAGCCGCGAGGAACGCGAGCAGGGCGGAGATCTACCCGCCCTGGAACATCGGCAGGGCGGAGATCTAGCCGTCGAGCAGCGCGAGCTCCTCGGCGGTCAGCACGAGATCGGCCGCCGCCACCGAGTCGAGGACGCTCTCCGGCCGGCTCGCCCCCGGGATGGGGATCACGACCGGGCTGCGGGACAGCTCCCAGGCCAGGCAGACCCGCTGCGGCGACACCCCGCGCCCCTCGGCCACCTTGGCGAACGCCTCGTACTCCCCGCCGAGCCGCCCCGCCGAGCTGATCCCGCCCAGCGGCGACCACGGCAGGAACGCCACCCCCAGGTCCTCGCACACGTCCACCTCCGGCTCGGAGGAGCGGAAGGCGGGCGAGTACTGGTTCTGCACGCTCGCCAGCCGGCCGCCCAGGATGTCGTAGGCCGTCCGGATCTGCCCGGGGTCGGCGTTGGAGATCCCGGCCATCCGGATCTTGCCGGCGTCGAGCAGGTCGCGCAGCGCGCCGATCGTCTCCTCGTACGGCACGGACGGGTCGGGCCGGTGGTGCTGGTAGAGCCCGATCGCCTCGACCCCGAGGGCCCTGAGGGACCGCTCGCACGCCTCGACCAGGTACGACGGGCGGCCGTCGAGGGCCCAGCCGCCGTCGGGGACACGCGTGTGGCCGCCCTTGGTCGCCACCAGCACCGCGTCCCGGTCGCCGCCCCAGCTCGCCAGCGCCTTGGCGACCAGCCGCTCGTTGTGACCGACCTGGTCGTGGGCGGGGGCGTAGGCGTCAGCCGTGTCGATCAAGGTCACGCCGGCGTCCAGGGCGGCGTGGATCGTCCGGATCGACTGGGCCTCGTCGGGCATGTGCTCCGCCACCGACATGGGCATCGCGCCGAGACCGATGGAGCTGACGGTCGTCTGTCCGAGTGGTCGCGTGTTCATGCCCACATCCTCCTCTCGTCCCTGTCGAAAGAGGAAGGCGCCCTTACCGGGATCGGCGACCGTAAAGTGGGGCCGTACCGGAAAGGGCCGGAACGGACGAAACGGGCGGGAACGGAAGTGAGGGCGTGGACGGCGTGCGGGGCTGGCTGATCGGGCTCGCCGTCACGGTGGTGTGCGTGGCGGCCAGCTGGGGCGTGCTCGTGCTCCTGGCGCGCAGGCTGCCGCCCGGCCTGTTGCGGGATCTGGCCGCGTTCATCCCCGACTGCCTGACCGCCGTCCGCAGGCTCCGCCGCCACCCGGCCGTGCCGCGCCGCGCCAAGGTCGCCGTCATGATCGCGGGCGTGTGGGTGGCCAGCCCGGTCGACCTGATCCCCGAGTTCCTCCCGGTCATCGGCCCGCTCGACGACATCGTGGTGGTCGCCCTGGCGCTGCGGTACGCGGCGCGGCAGGTCCCCCGGGAGGTGCTGCTGGAGGCCTGGCCGGGCGAGCCCCGCCTGCTCCTGCGCCTGCTCGGAGACCCCCGCCCGGCAGACGGGGAAGGCTCGCCGAGCGGCCGCGACTGAACCGAGGACGCTCATGCGTCCACCCTCCTCCGCAGCAGGCAGAACTCGTTGCCCTCCGGGTCGGTCAGCACGTGCCAGCTCTCCTCACCCGTCTGCCCCACGTCCGCCGGCCGGGCGCCCGCCGCGAGCAGCCTCTCCAGCTCGGCGTCCTGGTCGCGGTCGGTCGCGTTCAGGTCGATGTGCAGCCGCAGCTTGCCGCCCTTCGGCTCCTCGGACGGGCTGAGCACGAGGATCGGCCGGAACCCGCCCGCGCCATCCTCCTCGGGCCCGATCTCCACGGACCCGTCGTCGGGCCGCTCCAGCACGACATAGCCCAGGACCTCACACCAGAACGCCGCCAGCCTCTCCGGATCGCGACAGTCCAGCACCAACTCAGTTATCCGACACGCCATGTCCCCATCCGTACCACTTCGCCACGCTCCCGGCCGAACCAGCCGAGAAAGCACTTACCCGGGTGAGTCGCCGATCACCTGAGAATCACCGGGCTGACCTGGCACTCTGGGCCGCGTCATGGCGGATCACAGGGCGGCGCTCGCGGCGTACGAACGGGCCGCGGCGCTGGCCGCCGGCCACCACGCCGACCTCGACCCGGCGACGCGGCTCACGCATGCCCACGCCTGGGTCGGCGGCGGCGCCCCCGCCTTCGCCGACGCCCTCTCGCGCCACCGCTCCGCCCTGCAGTCCTCGCTCACCGGCGCGCTGCACGCCCTGGCCCTCCTCGTCGTACGACACGGCGGCCCCGCCCCGGCAGTGCCGGCGCTGACGACATCGGTGACGACCCTCGCACCCACCGCGGGACGCTTCCAGGGCATCGACGTCGACGCCATGACCGCCCTGGTGGCGTCCCTGAGCCGGGTCGCGCACACGCTGCCCGTCGCGGGAGCGCGCCTGGCCGCCGAGCTGTCGGGCCTCGGCCTGTCCGCCGAGCCGGGCCACGCGCTCGGCCGCATCGCCACCTGGACCGCCGCCCAGAGCGACGACCTGCGCCGGCGCCTGCACCGCATCCGCGAGACCGTACCAGGACTCTCACTGCCCGCGGGGCTCGCCGCGTACGGCCTGTTCGGCGCCCACGCCGCGGACCCGGCCGGGGCGGAGCGCCTGCTGGCCCGCGCCGGCGCCGGGGACGAGGAGGCGGTGACGCGCCTGCTGACCCTCCAGGACGGCGGCGCCGACCCGGGCCTGGCGGCGCGGATCGCCGCGTGGTGGACCACGCTCTCGGCGGGCACACGGGAACGGCTGACGACGCTGCCGCGCTTCGGGCTGCTGAACGGCCTGCCGGCGACCACTCGCGACCGGGCGAACCGGCAGTGGCTGGCGGAGCAGCGGGCGCGCCTGGAGCGGGAGCTGGGGACGGCCACGGCCGACCTCGGCCGGCTGGCGGACCCCGGCCTGCTGGGCGGCTGGGAACGCATCGCGGCCCGGCTCCGGCGCCTCGACCTCATCGAGGCGGGGCTGCGGCCGGTGGCGGGACATCCGGAGCCGCTGCTGCTGGCGTTCGACGTCACGGGCCAGGGACGGCTCGTGGTCTCGTGGGGGGATCCGGATACGGCGGACATCACGGTCACGTCTGTGTCGGGGCTCACGTCGGGGCTGGACGCGGCACAGGGGGATCTGGAACGGTCGCGGGCGCTGTGGAGGCAGGCGCGCGCCACCAGTGGAGACCGTTCGATCGCGTCGATCACCTGGCTCGGCTACGACGCTCCGCAGCTCGACCCGGGCCTCTTCGACGTCACGAAGTCCGTCGCCGCCGACGACGCGGCGAGGAAGGGCGGAAGGGCGCTCGCGGCGTTCGCCGACGGCCTGCACGCCGCACACGCCCCTTCGGCCAGGGCGCGCAGCGTGATGATCGGGCACAGTTACGGCTCACTGACCACCGGCCACGCCGCCGTCCTCCGCCGCGGCAGACTCGCGGACGACCTCATCCTCATCGGCAGCCCGGGGGTGGGGGTGGAACACGCTTCGGGACTTGGCATGGATCCGGCGCACGTGTGGGTGGGCGAGGCGGGGAACGACCCGGTGGCGGCTCTGGGACGGTTCGGGAGAGATCCGGGGGACGACTCGTTCGGGGCTAGGCACTTTCCGGTGGGCCGAGAGCCCTTTACCGAGGCCCACAGCTGCTACTGGACACCGCACTCGCCGTCGCTCCGCAACATGGGCCGGCTCATCAACGGTCAATACGACATGCTCACCGCTCCAGCCCCGCTGAACACGACTCCGCAGCTTCTCATGCCCGAACTAGGACCTGATTCGCCCAGCTCCAAGGAGTGAACGACATGCTCCGACTTTTCGCCGCACTTGTTCTTCTCACCTCGGGATGTTCCGTGAACCAGCCTACAGCCACCTCCGCCCAAGCGCTTGCTCGTGTTGAGCAGCTCATCCACGAAACCGCCGACATCCTTACTCCAAAGCCGCGGCTGGAATCCGTCCCCTCCTTCGAGGTGCCCAGCACGTGCTGGGACGAGGACAAATCGCAAGATCAAATCATCGTAAGCCGCGCCTACTGGCTACGTGACGTGCCCAAGAGCGAGAACATGTCGATCTCACAGCAGGTCCGTGCCCACTGGGAAGCCGCCGGCCATCGGATCGTCGCGTCCGGGCGAGCCGGGAACCCAGACCTGAGCGGTGAGTCCCAGCCGGACGGCTTCACCCTCACCCTCACCTGGGCGGAAGGCGACAACCTCTACCTAGGAGCCGCCTCCCCCTGCGTCTGGCCGGATGGGCATCCGTCCGAGTAACGACAAAACCCCAGGCCGTCTCCCGACAACCTGGGGTTTTGGAGCGGTGCGCCGCCAGGGACTCGAACCCCGGACCCGCTGATTAAGAGTCAGCTGCTCTAACCAACTGAGCTAGCGGCGCGTTGCTGAGAGGAATATACCGGCACTCGGCATCCTGGTCGAATCGGCTGGAGTCCGACTCCTCCAGGACGGCGGGCGCGAGACTAGAATAAGGTTCGGCTGTGACGACAGGAGCCTTCATGTTCGACTCCCCCGCCCAGGTCGGCGAGCGGCTGGCCGCCGCGGGATACCTCTCCGACGACGCCATCTCCACCTCCGTCTTCCTCGCCGCCGCGCTCGGCAGGCCGTTGCTGGTCGAGGGGCCCGCAGGGGTGGGCAAGACGCAGCTGGCCAAGGCAGTGGCGCGGGCGACCGGGTCCCAGCTCATCCGGCTGCAGTGTTACGAGGGCCTGGACGAGGCCCGGGCGCTGTACGAGTGGAACTACAAGAAGCAGCTCCTCCGCATCCAGGCCACCAGCACGGACGAGGACATCTTCACCGAGGAGTTCCTGCTCGAACGGCCGCTCCTGAAGGCCATCCGGGCCGACGTACCGACCGTGCTGCTGGTGGACGAGACCGACAAGGCGGATGTGGAGGTCGAGGGGCTGCTGCTGGAGCTGCTGTCGGACTTCCAGGTGACGATCCCCGAGCTGGGCACCGTCTCCGCCGTGCGCCGGCCGTACGTCGTGCTGACCTCCAACGCCACCCGCGAGCTGTCCGAGGCGCTGAAGCGGCGCTGCCTGTACCTGCACATCGGCTACCCGGCGCCCGAGCGGGAGCGGGACATCGTGCTCGCGCAGGTGCCGACCATCCGGGCCGACCTGGCCGAGCAGCTCGCCCGTACGGTGGCGACCCTGCGCGGGCTGGAGCTGAAGAAGGCCCCGTCGGTGGCCGAGACCGTGGACTGGGCCCACACGCTGCTGGCCCTGGGGCGGGAGGAGCTGGACGAGGCGACCGTCGCCGGGACGCTGGGCGTGGTGCTCAAGCACGCCTCCGACCATCGGCGGGCGATCAAGGAACTGGGCCTCGCCGGTGGGTGAGTCGCTGGTCGACCGGCATGTCGGGTTCGTGCGGGCGTTGCGTGAGGCGGGGGTGCCCGTGTCCGTGGCCGAGGGGCTGGACGCGGTGCGCGCCCTGCGGGTGATCGACCTGGCCGAGCGCGAGTCGCTGCGCGCGGCCTACGCGGCGACGCTGGTCAAGCGGCCCGTCCATCGGCCCGGGTTCGACGTGCTGTTCGATCTGTGGTTCCCGCCCGTCATGTCCGGCGCGACGGCTCCTGCCGGTGATGCCGCCGGTTCGCCTGCCCGTCCGGGTGGCACCGCCAAGGCGCCGGCGGCAGAGCCGCGGGAGCGGCTGGCCGAGCTGCTGACCGGCGGGAGCGACGCGGAGATGCGGGAGTTCGCCCGCGCCATGGTGGAACGGTACGGACGGCAGCAGGCCGGGCCGGGACGCCAGAACTGGTTCTCGTACAGCGTCATGCGGGCCCTGTCCCCCGAGACGCTGATGGCCGGGATCCTGCGTGAGGCGCTGGCCGGGCGGGAGCGCGGCGGGCTGGCGGAGCGGGCGGTCCGCGACCAGGTGACCGCCGGGATCCGGCGCTTCGAGGAGGCCGTGGCCGCCGACGTGCGCCGCCGCATCGCCGAGGACTCCGGCGTCGAGCGCATCGCCCGCTCGGCCGTGCGCCCGCCGCTCGACCAGGTCGAGTTCCTGCGCGCCACCCGGGAGGACCTGTCACGGCTGCGCCGGGAGGTGTATCCGCTGGCCAGGCGGCTGGCGGCCCGGCTGGTGATCCGCCGGCGGCGGGGCCGGCGCGGGCGGCTCGACTTCCGCCGGACGGTGCGGGCGTCCCTGCAGAGCGGCGGGGTGCCGCTGACGCCGTCGTTCCGTCCGCCCCGGCCGCACCGGCCCGAGCTGGTGGTGCTGTGCGACGTCAGCGACTCGGTCTCGTCGTTCGCGCACTTCACGTTGCTGCTCACGTACGCGCTGAGTGAGCAGTTCGCGAAGGTGCGGGCGTTCGGGTTCGTGGACACGGTGGACGAGATCACCCGGTTCTTCCGGCCCGGTACGGACGTGGTGGACGCCATGACGAGGATGGCGAACGAGGCCGACATGGTCCGCTTCGGCCGCACCAACTACGGGCACGCGCTGGAGCGCTTCGCCGAGCGCCACGGCGACGCCGTCGGGCCGAAGACGTCGCTGCTGATCCTCGGCGACGCCCGCTCCAACTACCAGCCGCCCGCCCTGGACACCCTGAAGGCCCTGGCCGGGCGGGTGCGCAACGCCTACTGGCTCAACCCCGAGCCGCGGGCCCAGTGGGACACGGGCGACTCCGTCGCGAGCGCGTACGCGGCCGTCGTCCCGATGACCGAATGCCGCAACGTCTCCCAGCTCACGGCGTTCATCGCGGACCTGGCCTGACGTTACCGCCAGGTAGCGAAGGCGACAGAGTGGGCTACAGTGGGCAAAACGTTCTTCCAGCGCACTAGGTGATCCAGGAGGCAGAGCCCTCGTCGAGGGCTCGCGATCGTGACGGGTACAACCAGCGAAGCGGAACACGGTCCGGCCGGGACCGTCTGGCAGAGCGCGCCGTACCCGGTGCTGCTGGTCGGCGGCGACGGCGTCATAGAGCACGTCAACGACGCGGCCCGCGCGCTGCCGGCGGCCGCCCCAGGGGTGCGGCTGGCCGACGCCGTGCCGGCCTGGCTCGCCGACGCCCACCGCCTCGTCACCGAGGCCCAGGCGCACAGCCTCGTCACCGAGGCCCAGGGCCACCCCCTCGTCGCCCAGGACGTGTCCGGACTCGTCGCGCCCGTACGGGGGCTCATCGGCGACCGGGCGTTCGAGGCGCACCCCACCCCCGGCGACCGCGGCTCCGGCGTGACCTGGTGGCTGGTGGACGCCACCGACCACGAGCGGGTGTCCGAGGCGTTGCGGCTGGAGCGCAGGCGGACCGCGTTCCTCGCCGAGGCGTCCAACGAGCTGCTCTCCTCCCTGAACCTCGACCGCTGCATGGAGGTCACGGTCCGGCTGGCCGCCCGGCACCTGGCCGACGCCGCCCTGGTGATCCTGCCCGCGGCCGGGCGCAGGCATCCCGTCGCGTACTGCGGGCCGGACGGCCGCGTGGTGCGCGAGAACCCGGCCGTGGACCCGCGCGAGGTGCCGGGGCTGGCCGAGGCGCTGCGCGGGTTCCCGCCGGTGCCGTCGCGCTGGATCGACCCCGCCTCGGCCCCCGGCTGGCTGGCCCGCGAGGAGCTGGGCGAGCCGGGCTCCATGGTGGTCACGGCCCTGCCCGGCCACGGGGTTCCGGCGGGGGCGCTGGTGCTGCTGCGGCGTTCCGGCCACGCGAGCTTCTCCGAGGGCGAGGAGGTGTTCGCCCGGCTGTTCGCCGCCCGGGCCGGGGCCGCCATGTCGGCGGCCCGCCTGTACGCCGAGCAGGCGGCCATCACCGAGACCCTGATGCGGGAGCTGCTGCCGCCCGAGGCCCGCGGCCTGGACGGGGTGGAGCTGTCGGCCCGCTACCGCCCCGCGGGGGCCACGGAGCTGGTCGGCGGCGACTTCTACGACCTGCACCCGGCCGCCGAACCCGGCGGGGAGTCGCTGCTGGTGCTGGGCGACGTGTGCGGCAAGGGCCTGGAGGCGGCGGTGTTCACCGGCCGGATCCGCACGACGCTGCACGCGCTGCTGCCGGTGGCCGGCGACCACGGGCGGCTGCTCGGGCTGCTCAACGACGTGCTGCTGCGGGGTGACCGCCGGACGTTCGTCACGCTCGTGCTGGCGTCCGTACGGCGGGACGGGCCACGCGTGACGGTGCGGCTGACCAGCGCGGGACACCCGCCGCCGCTGGTGCTGCGTGCCGACGGCCGGGTGGAGGAGGTGCCCACGCGGGGCACCCTGATCGGCATGCTGGAGACCGTGACCGCCACCACCGTGACCGTGGAGCTGGAGCCGGGCGACACCTGCCTGATCTACACCGACGGCGTGACCGAGGCGCGCGGCGGGCCGCTGGGCGACGAGCTGTTCGGCGAGCAGCGGCTGCGCGAGGAGCTGGAGCAGTGCGCGGGGATGCCGCCCGAGGCGCTGACCGAGCGCGTCCAGATGCTGGCGGCGCAGTGGACGGGTGGTGGCGACCAGGACGACGTCGCGGTCATCGCGATCACCGCTCCCCGAGCGGGCCGCGAGACGACCCTTCCTGGCTTGGGCCGCGAGAGCGCCTCTCCCCGTGCGGGCGGCGGCATCTCATGACCGCGCACGCGGACCTTCCGACCGGGCCGGGCGACGTCACGGCCGGGCAGGATGGCGTCATGGCCGGGCCGGGCGGCGTCACGGCGGGCGACGCGGTCAGCCGGGCCGAGCTGCTGTGGGATGCCGCGGCGGCCGGCGACGAGTACGCGGCGGTGGACGTGGTCGTGGCCGCGCTCGACGACGGCATGGACATGGAGAGCCTGCTCATGGACGTGGTGGCGCCCGTGCAGGCGCGGGTCGGCCGCGAGTGGGCGGCCAACCGGATCACGGTCGCGCAGGAGCACACGATCACCGCGGTCAACGAGCGCGTGCTGGCCGCCCTGGCGCACCACCCGTCCACCCGCGCCCCCGCGCCCGCGCTGCCCGCTCCCCACAGCTCCATGCCCGCTCCCCACGGCTCGACGTCCGCTTCCCGCGACCACTCCCCTGCGCAGCACCGGGGACGGGTCACGGTGGCGTGCATCGACGGGGAGTGGCACGCGTTCCCCGCGCGGATCCTCGCCGAGGTGCTGCGCCTGCGCGGCTGGCGGGTGGACTACCTGGGCGCGCAGGTGCCCACGCCGCACCTGATCGCGCACCTGCACCGCGCCGGCCCCGACGTCGTGGCGCTGTCCAGCTCGATCGCCACGCGGCTGCCGGCCGCGCACGCCGCCATCACGGCCTGCCAGGCGACCGGGACGCCGGTGCTGGCGGGCGGCGCCGCGTTCGGGCCCGACGGCCGCTACGCCCGCCTGCTGGGCGCCGACGCCTGGTCACCCGACGCCCGCTCGGCGGCCGACGGGCTGGACGCCGGCCTCCCGCCGCGCCCGGCGCCGGGCCGCCAGGCCGTGGACGACCTGCCGCACCTCGACGACCAGGAGTACACGCTGGTCGCCCGGTCGGCCCGGCAGTTGGTCAGGCAGGTCATGGACGGGCTGCGCGAGCGGGTCCCGGCGATGGCCTCCTACTCGCCCCAGCAGCTCCGCCACACCGCCGAGGACGTCTCGCACATCGTGGACTTCCTGGGCACCGCGCTCTATCTGGACGACCCCGAGCTGTTCGGCGGGTTCCTGGCGTGGACCGGCGAGATCCTGGCGGCGCGGGGCGTGCCGGCCCGCGTCCTGCTGCCCGCCCTGGACCTGCTGGCCGAGCGGCTCACCGACTTCCCGCGGACGACGGGCATGCTGGCGTACGGGCACGAGATCCTGCGTACCGCCGCCGCCGACACCGGACATGCGCAGAACACGGACACCGGCACGGGGCCCGCGCCCGCCGCCGAGGGCGCCGGAGGCGGCCGGTGAGCGGTTTCGCGCCCGAGCCGCTGGAGCTCGCCCTGGAGACGCCCGAGCCGGGCACCCTGCGCGTCGCCCTGCGCGGCGATCTCGACCACACGACCGCGGACGAGCTCCTCGACGCCGTCCACGCCGCCCTGGCCGTCGCCGACCCGCCCCGGGAGGTGCGCCTCGACGCCGCCGAGCTGCGGCTGTGCGACTCCAGGGGCCTGTCGGCGCTGCTCCTGGTCCGCCGCCGGGCGGACGAGACGGGCGCGCGGCTGCGCCTGGACAACCGGGGGCCGGCCCTCCAGCGGCTGCTGGACGTGACCGGCACCCTGGACCACCTGACCGGGGAGCCCGCCCCGGGCCGCCCGGCCGGGGAGTCAGCCGCGGGCCACCCGACCGGGGAGTCCGCCGCGGGCCACGGCGGCCCCGCCTGAGTCACGCCCACGAGAGGCCGAGGAGCGGACCGCCGACGGGTCAGGAGCGTTGCAGTTCGCGGGCCGCCGTACGGGTCAGGAGCGTTGCAGCTCGCGGGCCGCCGTACGGGCCAGCAGCTCGATCTGGGCGTCGTCCAGCACGACCTCGCGCGCCGCCTTGATCCGGCGGGCCACCAGGCGGGGCTTGAGCAGCGTGAGCCCTTCGGCCGTGACGCTGCCGCCGCGCGGCAGCGAGCCGGAGTGGGCCGCCAGCAGCGGCGTGATCGTCACCGCGACCCCGGTCTCGCGCTTCAGCATCTCGGCGAACGCGTCGGCGGTGTCGACCAGCGGCTTGGCGACGCTGGTGCCGTACTTCTCGCCGAAGAACAGCCGGCCACCGTACGCGGCGATCTCGGTGTCGGGGCTCCACGACTCGTTGTCGACGATCCACACCCCGCCGGGGCCGATCACGAGGTGGTCGATGGACGCCTGGCCGCGGATGGCGCGGCCGTCGAGGACCCGGTAGCCGCGCCTGCGCAGCGAGCGCCGCAGCAGCCGGCCGGTGATGGCCTCGCCGCGCCGCCGGCCGCGCCAGACCGCCGTGGCGCGGAAGGAGTTCCACGCCCACCACCAGTCGGCGGCGGCGACGACGCCCGCGAGCGCGAGGCCGTAGAAGGGCACGAGGTCGAGGCCGAAGCGCAGGGCCAGGCCGATGCCGGCCACGAAACCCACGGCCGCCTTGATCATCCGGGACCGCTGGCGGCTCTTGGCCGCCTCACGCCAGAACTTCTCGTAGTACCACTGCGGCGACGAGCCCGCGTACTTCGCGTCCTGCTGCACGTAGATAGAGCCACCGGGCACGGCAAACTCCCCGAATGATGAGTTGGAACCAGACGGGATCTGCCACGCCGAAGATCCCTCGCCACGTCAAGTAATACCCCACCTGAGGGAAGGGCACCCTAAGGTGACGGAAATAGCACCGCGAAGACCAATCAACCGACCAGTCGGTATCCTATCGGAGGTGACCAAGGGGGACACGTGAAGGAAGAACCGGTACGCGGCCGGCTGCTGGGCGCGGCGACGCGGTTGTTCGCCGAGAGGGGCTTCGAGGGCACCTCCGTGCAGGAGATCGTGCTGGCGGCAGGCGTCACCAAGGGCGCCATGTACCACTATTTCAGTTCCAAGGATGATCTGCTGCACGAGATCTACGCCCGCGTGCTCCGCATGCAGATGGACCGGCTGACCCGCATCGCCGACGGTCCCGGCACGGTGGCCGAGCGGCTGCACGCCGCCGCGGCCGACGTCGTCGAGACCACCACGGCCAACCTCGACGACTCCAAGATCTTCTTCCGGTCGATGCACCTGCTCGCGCCCGAGACGCAGAAGAGCGTGCGGGCCGAGCGCCGCCGCTACCACGAGCGGTTCCGC
The DNA here is from genome assembly GCF_024172185.1 of Nonomuraea roseoviolacea subsp. carminata. Taxonomy (GTDB): domain Bacteria; phylum Actinomycetota; class Actinomycetes; order Streptosporangiales; family Streptosporangiaceae; genus Nonomuraea; species Nonomuraea roseoviolacea. The sequence goes on along the minus strand of NZ_JAMZEC010000001.1, from coordinate 5,625,261 downwards.
GAGCTCGTGGCGGAGGGGCAGCGCGAGGGCACGTTCAGCGACCGGGTCCCGGCCGACCTGGTCGTCGACTACTTCTTCGGCTCGGTCCACCACCTGGGCACCTGGTACCACGTGGACGGGCCACTGACCGGCGCCCAGGTGGGACGGCACTTCGCCGACCTGCTGCTCACCTCACTCCGCGAAGGAGACGGGGACCGGGCCGGGCACGTCGGCCAGTGAGGCCAGCGCCTCCCGGTGGTCGCCCGGCGTGCCGAGGGCGATCTCGTCGGCCTTGGCGCGCTTGAGGAAGAGATGCACGGGGTGCTCCCAGGTCATCCCGATCCCGCCGTGGAGCTGGAGCGCCTCCTCGGCCACGTGGACGGCCACGCCGCCGTTCCACGCCTGGGCCACGGCGACCGCCACCGGGTCGGGCCGCGCCTCGTCGGAGGGCGACACGGCCGCCCGCGCGACGGCCCTGGCCCTGACCACGTCCAGCCACAGGTCGGCCAGCCGGTGCTTGACCGCCTGGAACGAGCCCACCGGCCGCGCGAACTGGCGGCGATCCTTGACGTACGCGAGCGTGGTCTCCAGGCACCACTCGGCCACGCCGAGCTGCTCGGAGGCCAGCAGCCCCGCGCCGAACCGCAGCACCTCGGCCAGGTCCACGACGCCCAGCCGGACCGCCGGGGCCCCGTCGAGCGTCACGGTGGCCACCGGCCGCGTCAGGTCCAGCGACGGCGCCGCCTCGACGGCCGCCGCCGCGCGGTCCACGGCGTACAGGACCGCCGTCCCGTCCGGGCCGGGCACCGGGACGACCAGCACGTCGGCCACGTCCGCCCCCGCCACCCCGGCCACACTCCCGGAGAGCCGCGCCCCATCGTCGGCCACGCTCCCGGAGGGCCGCGCCTCACCGTCGGCCACGCTCCCGGAGGGCCGCGCCTCACCGTCGGCCACGCTCCCGGAGAGCTGCTCCCCCGCCTCGGCGACGCCTCCCCGGACCGGCCAGGGCCGGTAGGGCGAGGCGGCGAACGGGACCACCAGCGCGGCCGTCGCCCGCCCCTCCGCGAGCCGCCCCAGCAGCCCGCCGACCTCCTCACCGGCGCCCGTCTCGCCGGCGCGCACCAGCGCGTACGTGGCCAGCACCGAGCTGGTGAAGAACGGCACCGGCGCCACCCCACGCCCCAGCTCCTCCAGCACCACGGCCGCCTCGCTGGCCGTCGCCCCGGCGCCTCCGTGCTCCTCCGGCACCAGCAGCCCGGCCACGCCGATCTCGACGGCGAGGGTCTTCCACAGGCTCGGGTCGTACGGTTCGGACTCGGCCCGCGCGAGGACGGCGGCGGGCGGGCAGCGGTCGGCGAGCACGGCGCGGACGGCGGCCCGCAGCTCCTCCTCGACCTCGGAGTACAGCAGGGTCATCGCGGCAGGTCCTTCCAGGGGACGTCCTTGTCGACGCGGGGTTCGGCGGGCAGGCCGAGGACGCGCTCGGCGATGATGTTCCGGAGGATCTCGGAGGTGCCGCCCTCGATGGAGTTGCCCTTGGCGCGCAGGTAGCGGTAGCCCGCGCCGCGGCCGTAGAAGTCGACGGTGTCGGAGCGGCGGAAGGTCCAGTCGTCGTAGCCGAGGTCGCGCCGCAGCTCCACCTCCAGGCCGGAGATCGCCTGGTTGAGCCGGGCGAACGACAGCTTCATGCCCGACCCCTCGGGCCCGGGCTGGCCGGCGGCGAGCTGCTCGCGCAGCCGGTCGCCGGACAGGCGGGTCACCTCCGCCTCCACCCACAGGGCGAGCAGCCGCTGGTGCAGGTCGTGAGTGCGCAGCTCGGGGTGCTCGCGCCAGGTGTCCAGGACCGGGCCGAGCATGCCGCCGCCGCGCCGCACCCGGGCGCCGCCGATGGCGACGCGCTCGTTCATGAGCGTGGTCTGGGCGACCCGCCAGCCGTCGCCGACCTGGCCGAGCCGCAGGTCGTCGGGCAGCCGGACGCCGGTCATGAAGACCTCGTTGAACTCGGCCTCGCCGGTGATCTGCCGCAGCGGGCGGACCTCGACGCCGGGGGCGTGCATGTCGCAGACGAAGTACGTCAGGCCGCGGTGCTTGGGCACGCCCGGGTCGGTGCGGGCGACGAGGATCGCCCATCGGGCGTGGTGGGCGCCGGACGTCCACACCTTCTGTCCGTCCACGACCCATTCGTCGCCGTCCCTGACGGCGCGGGTGGCGAGCGTGGCGAGGTCGGAGCCGGCGCCGGGCTCGCTGAAGAGCTGGCACCAGATCTCCTCGCCGGTCCATAGCGGGCGCAGGAAGCGGCGCTTCTGCTCCTCGGTGCCGAACGCGAGGATCGTGGGGGCCGCCATGCCGAGGCCGATGCCCTGGAGGCCGACGTCGATCTGCGGGGTGCCGGCCAGCTCCTCGTCCACGACCCGTTGCAGCTCGGGCGCCAGCCCGAGGCCGCCGAGGCCCTCCGGGTACCACACCCAGGCCAGCCCGGCGTCGAACCTGGCCCGCAGGAACTCCAGCCGGTCGCCTCCCGGGTCGTGGCGGGCGCGGAACTCCGCCGCCAGTTCCCTGAGCCGTGCTTCCTCCACTCGGGATCCTCCGATCGATGTCACATGTACTTCTTCAGCTCGCGGTAGGCCAGCGACCGCTTGTGGACCTCGTCCGGGCCGTCGGCCAGGCGCAGGGAGCGGGCTCCGGCCCACAGGCCGGCCAGCGGGAAGTCCTGGGAGACGCCGCCGGCCCCGTGGACCTGGATGGCCTTGTCGAGGATCCACTCGACGGCCGCCGGGGTAGCGATCTTGATGGCCTGGATCTCGGTGTGGGCGCCCTGGTTGCCGACGGTGTCCATGAGCCAGGCCGTCCTGAGGACGAGCGGCCGGAGCTGCTCGATGCGGACCCGGGACTCGGCGATCCAGTCCTGGACGACGCCCTGCTGGGCGACGGGCCTGCCGAACGTGGTGCGGCTCAGCGCGCGCCGGCACATCAGCTCGACGGCACGCTCGGCCATGCCGATCAGGCGCATGCAGTGGTGGATGCGGCCGGGCCCGAGCCGGGCCTGCGCGATGGCGAAGCCGCCGCCCTGCTCGCCGATGAGGTTGTCGGCCGGCACGCGGACGTCCTCGAAGACGATCTCGGCGTGGCCGCCGTGGTCGGCGTCGTCGTAGCCGAACACGGTCATGCCGCGCCGGATGTGCATGCCGGGCGTGTCGCGCGGCACCAGCACCATGCTCTGCTGCCGGTGCGAGGGCGCCTCCGGGTCGGTCTTGCCCATGACGATGAAGATCTTGCACTCGGGGTTCATGGCGCCCGAGATGAACCACTTGCGGCCGTTGATCACGTACTCGTCGCCGTCGCGCACGATCGAGGTGGCGATGTTGGTGGCGTCGGAGGAGGCCACGTCGGGCTCGGTCATCGCGAACGCGGAGCGGATCTCCCCGTCGAGCAGCGGGCGCAGCCACTCCTGGCGCTGCCACGCGCTGCCGAACATCGACAGCACCTCCATGTTGCCCGTGTCGGGCGCGGCGCAGTTGGTCGCGGCGGGGGCGAGGTGGGGGCTGCGGCCCATGATCTCCGCCAGGGGCGCGTACTGGAGGTTCGTCAGCCCGGCGCCGTCGCCGCCGGGCAGGAACAGGTTCCACAGGCCGCGCTTGCGCGCCTCGTCCTTGAGGTCGGCGAGCAGCGGCGGCGCGCTCCAGCCGCTGGTGGCGGCCTGTTCGGCGAAGGCGGGCTCGGCCGGGTAGACGCACTCGTCCATGAAGCGCAGCAGCCGCTCGCGCAACTCCTCGGTGACGCTGTCGTAGGCGAAGTCCATGGCGCCGAGCCTACCGACCGGCCGGTATGCGTGTCGACAGCAGCCGCCCACCGAACAGTGGTCGCCGGCGAAAGCCGCCAGGTGGCCATGAGCGGGATCACGGTCGCCCCCTAGGCTGGCGGCCATGACCGCGAAGCTCCCCTCCCCCGTGGTGCTCGAGAACGACGTCGTCCGGCTCGAACCGCTCACCCTCGCCCACGTCCCCGACCTGTTCGCCGCCGGGGGCGCCGATCCGGAGGTGTGGCGCTGGATGCCCGTCCACCCGGGGAGCGAGGAGGAGCTGCGCGAGGTGGCCGCCGGGCTGATCGCCGACGACAAGCACGTCCCGCTCGCGGTCGTCCCGCGCGCGGGCGGCCGGGCCGTGGGCTGGACCGCCTACTGCGACGTGCCGGGCTTCGACGAGAGCGTCGAGATCGGCTGGACGTGGTACGGCCGGGCGGCCTGGCGCACGGCCGTGAACACCAACTGCAAGGTGCTGCTCGTCGACCACGCCTTCGACGAGCTGGGGTACAACCGCGTCATGCTCAAGACCGACGTGCTGAACACGCGCTCCCAGGACGCGATCCGACGGATCGGCGGCGTCCACGAGGGCACGCTGCGGCGTCACCGCAGGCGGCCGGACGGCACCTGGCGCGACACGGTCGTCTTCGGCATCCTCCAGGAGGAGTGGCCCGCCCACCGCGCCCGCCTCACCGCCTGACCCCTGATCGCAGTGGGCCCGGACGGCTCAGGCGGGCCCCAGCATGCCGTCGAGCAGCTCACGCATCGCCGCGCGGGCGTCCTCCGGCGACGGGCTCTCCCCCGCCCCGGCGATGGCGTCGAACATGAGACCCTCGGTGAACGCCACGAGCTGCCGGGAGTGCCGTACCGGGTCGGGCGATCCCAGGACGGCCAGCAGCGCCACCGCCGGGTCGCGGAACCGGCGCCCCGCCCGGTCGTAGACGCGGCGCAGCTCGGGCCGCCGGGTCGCCTCCAGGGCCAGCTCGTAGCGGGCCAGCGTGCGCCGGGCGTCGGCGATCTGCACCTGCAACGCCTCCACCAGCAAGCCCAGCAGGACCTCGCGCGACGGCCGCCGGTCGAGCGAGGTCAGCCCGGCCTCCAGCGCGGGGGCCAGGGCGCGCTCCTCCAGCTCGACCAGGTGCGCGAGCGTGAGTTCGAGCAGCGCGGCGCGAGTGCGGGCGAGGTTGGAGGCGGAGCCGGGCGGCAGGCCGGCGGTCTCGTCCACGGCCCGGTGGGTCAGGCCGCGCATGCCCCGCTCCGCCAGCAGGGTGATGGCCGCCTCCGCGACCGCCTCTGAACGCTTCACGGTCACCGATCCTACGAGTCGCCGACTACGTCTGTAGTCATCCACACTACAGCCGTAGTATGGTAAAACTACAGACGTAGTGGAGGAGGCGACGATGCCGGCTGCTGTGGTGATCGGGGCGGGGATCGGCGGGCTGAGCGCGGGGATCGCGCTGCGCCGGGCCGGTTGGGACGTGACGGTGCTGGAGCGCGCCGAGCGGCTGAAGCCGGTCGGCTCGGGGCTCGCCATCGCGGCGAACGCGCTGCGCGCCCTGGACACGCTCGGGCTCGGCGACCGGGTCCGGGCGCTGTCGCGGGTGCAGGGGCGGCTGGGCATCCGCCGCCCGGACGGCCGGTGGCTGGCGCACACGACGGTGGACAGGGCTCAGCGGAAGTTCGACGACCTGGTGGTCCTGCTCGCGCGGGCCACGCTGGTGGACCTGCTGGCCGAGACGCTGGGCGCGGACGCCCTCCGCCTGGGCGTCACCGTGACCGGTGTGGACGCCGCCACGGGAGTCGTGCGCACGGACGGGGGCGAGCACGCGGCCGATCTGGTCGTGGCCGCCGACGGCATCCGCTCGGCGACCCGCCGCGCGCTCTTCCCCGGTCATCCGGGTCCCGTGTACGCGGGGGTGACGGCCTGGCGCGGGATGGTGCCGTGGGACGGCGGCCCGCTGCCCAGCACCGAGACGTGGGGCAGGGGCCGGGTGTTCGGCGCCCATCTGCTGGCCGGGGACGTCGTCTACTTCTACGCCACGGACCTGTCACCCGAGGGCGCCGTCCACGGGGACGAGCGGGAGGAGTTGCTGCGCCGGTTCGGCGGCTGGCACGAGCCGATCCCGTCCCTGCTGGCCGCCGTACGGCCGGAGCGGATCGTGCGCAACGACGTCCACGCGTTCGCCACGCCGCTGCCGGCCTACCACCGGGGCCGGGTGGCGCTGCTGGGCGACGCGGCCCACCCGATGACGCCCAACCTGGGGCAGGGCGCCTGCCAGGCCATCGAGGACGCGGTCGTGCTGGCGCACGCGGTCGGAGAAGGGCTGGCGCACGCGGTCGGAGAAGGGCCGGCGCACGCCGCTGGGGAGGGTGGGGGGCTGGCCGCCTATTCGGCGGCCCGGCTGGAGCGGACGAGCGCGATCATGCGCCGCTCGACGGCGGTCTGCCGCGCGACGAAGCTCCGCAACCCGGTCGCGGTGTCCCTGCGCGAGGCGGGCATGGCCCTCGGGACCCGGCTCAGTTCCGATCTGATGCTGCGGTCAATGCGGGAGGTACTGGAATGGACTCCACCGCGGCGGGCCGCGAGTGGTCGGGGGCCAGCCGCCCGAGCGTGATCGTGCCGGCGATGGTCAGCGCCCCGGCGAGCAGCGCCGGGATGGCCGTGGAGGGGTTGGCCGGCAGCGGCTCACCCAGCAGGATCGCCCCGGCCAGCACGGACGTGACCGGGTCGACGACCTGGACGCCCGCGTACGCGATGCCGAAGTAGCCGACGGCGTACGAGCGCTGGAGCAGCACCACCGCGCAGACCAGCAGCACCGGCACGGCCAGCGTGAACCAGTGCAGCAGCCTGCTCCAGTCGCCCTGCATGCCGCCGCCGACCACGCGCACGAACGTGGACACGCTGGCCGTGACGGCCCCCGCCCCCACCGACATCAGCAGGGCCTTGGCCGGGCCGCGCAGCCGGCGGGAGACCAGCTCGGCGGCCACCGCGATCACCGCGATCACGCCGATGAACGCGAGCGCGGCCCCGTCGCCGAGGTGCGGGACGACGTTGTGGGCCGGCACGAGCAGCATGAGCCACACGAGCCCGACGGCCACGGCGATCGAGCCGAGGACCTCGGCGCGGTACGGCCGCCGCCCGTACATCAGCGCGGCCAGCGGCACGGCGAACACGAGTGTGGCCACGCTGATGGGCTGCACCGCGACCAGCGGCGCGAAGCTGAGCGCGACGGCGTGCAGGCTCGCCCCGGTGAACCCGATGACCCCGCCGATCCACCAGCGGGGCCGTCGCACGAGCTTGAGCGAGGCGCCGGCCGCCACGGCCTCGTACTGTTGCAGGGCGGCCCCGAGCGCGTATCCGAGGGCGCCGAGCAGGGCGATGAGGAGTCCGGCCCAGGTCATCGGCGCCCACGCAGGGGCGGGGGAACGTGGAGGAGCATTGCTCCAGCTTATGAGGGAAGCGGAGCGCGGGAATCATCCTTTAGGACAATTCACCCTTCAGGCACGGGCGTCAGGACTGGTCGGGGCAGACGCAGAACAGGTGCCCCTCGGGGTCGCGCAGCACGATCCAGCGGACGCCCTCCTCGGTGACGCCGGGCTGGAAGTCGGGCTTGGTCGCCCCCAGCGCGATGTACTCCTCGGCCGCCTTCTCCACGTCGGGCACCCGGAAGTCGAGATGGAACTGCTTGGCCGGGCCGGGCCAGGGGGCGGGCTCGCGCTCGGGGACCCGGCCGAAGTAGATGGCCGTGGTGCCGTCGCCGACCGCGGCGTACTCCTCCTCGGCGTACTGCAGGTCGAGGCCGGTGATCTGGTGGTAGAACTCGGCCAGCTTCTTGGGCTCCGCGCAGTCGATGGTGACGGCCAGGAGCTTCGCCTTCGTTGTCATGGCTCAAGCCTCCCAGCCGTACCTGCCATCTTCTGTCAGGTACGGCGAGCGATGTCAGCGGCGGCGGCCGTCCGGACTCATGCGCTTGAGGATGCGGTCCCACTCGGTGCCGAACGGGTTGTCCTGCACCATGTACGTCCAGGTCGCCGTGGGCCGCCTCAGATCGGGCTCGGGCGCCTCGAACGCCTCCAGCGAGCGCCGCTCCACCTCCGCCAGCATCGCCTTATACTCGGCGACCGCCTCGCGGTGGAACTCGTCGATCGGGCTCATCCGGCCCAGGGCCCGCAGGTGGATGCCCTCGCGCAGGTCGGTGAGGAAGGCCAGGTGCTCGGTCCAGCAGCGGTCGATGGCGTGCAGCACGATCTGCCGGGCCGTCTCCTCGCGGGTGTCCTCGGGCATGGCCGCCCAGCGCTCGGGGTCGCCCTCGGCCAGCGCCCGCGCGGCGGCGTCGCCGTGCAGGACCTTGTCGCGCCACTCCAGGATGAGCTCGCGCTGCTGCTCCAGCAGCCGGGTGTAGCGCCACGTGTTGCGGTGGATCTGCAGGTTGACGCCCTCGGCGACGCGCTGGGCGTGGGCGACGACGTAGGCGCCGCGGCGGTGCCGGACCACGCCGTCGGCGTCGGGCGCGGGCGGGCGCTCGTCCGGCGCGAACTGGGTGACCAGGTCGTCGCGCATGCTGACGAAGAACACCGAGCCGCCGGGGTCGCCCTGCCGCCCGGCCCGGCCGCGGAGTTGGTCGTCGAGGCGGCTGCTGGCGTGGCGGCCGGAGCCGATGACGTACAGGCCGCCCAGCTCGGCCACACCCTCGCCGAGGCGGATGTCGGTGCCGCGCCCGGCCATCTGGGTGGAGACGGTGATGGCGTCGCGCTCGCCGGCCCGGGCGATGATCGACGCCTCCTCGGCGTCGTTCTTGGCGTTGAGCACGACCGGGTCGAGCTCGCGCCGCCGGAGCTGGCGGGCCAGGTTCTCCGACTCGGCCACGTCCAGGGTGCCGATGAGGATGGGCCGGCCGGTGGCGTGGACGGCCTGGATCTCCTCGACGAGCGCGGCCTCCTTCTCGGGCACGTCCGGGTAGACCCGGTCGGGCTCGTCCACGCGGACGCACGGCCGGTTGGACGGGATGACGGCGACCTTGAGCCCGTAGAACTCGCCGAGCTGCTCGCTGACCGCGACGGCCGTGCCGGTCATGCCGCAGATCTGCGGGTAGCGGCGGATGAGGCCCTGCACGGTGATGGAGTCGAGGATCTCGCCCTTCTCGCTGGGCGCCAGCGCCTCCTTGGCCTCCACGGCCGCCTGCAGGCCGTCGGGCCAGCGCTGGAGCAGCGCGACCCGGCCGCGGGAGGCGTTGATGAGCTGCACCTTGCCGTCGCGGACGATGTAGTCGACGTCGCGGGTGAGCAGGACGTGGGCGTGCAGGGCGAGGTTGAGCTCGATGAGCGTGCCGGGCTCGTTCTCGTCGTAGAGGTCGACCGACAGCAGGTTCTCGACCGTGTCGGCGCCCTTGGGGGTGAGGTAGACGTTGCGCGCCTGGTCGTCCACCTCGTAGTGGTAGCCGCGGACGAGCTGCCTGACCATTGCGGCCATCTCCGGCACGGCGCTGCCCGCGTCGGAGGCGCCGGCCATGACGAGCGGCACGCGGGCCTCGTCCACCAGCACGGAGTCGGCCTCGTCCACCAGCACGACCTCGGGCGCGGGCACGATCAGCTCGGCCGGGTCGGTGCGCAGGCGGTCGCGCAGCACGTCGAAGCCCATCTCGCTGACGGCGCCGTAGGTGACGTCCTTCGCGTACGCCTCGCGGCGCTCCTCGTGGGTGGACGACTGCCCGACCCAGCCGACCGTCACGCCCATGGCCGCGTAGAACGGCGCCATCCACTCGGCGTCGCGCCGGGCCAGGTAGTCGTTGACGGACATGACGTGCACGCGCCTGCCCTGCAGGGCGTAGCCGGCGGCGGCCATCGCGCCGGACAGCGTCTTGCCCTCGCCGGTCGCCATCTCGGCGATCTTGCCGTCGAGCAGCGCGAGCGTGCCGAGGAGCTGCGCGTCGTACGGCCGCAGCCCGAGCGAGCGGTCGGCGGCCTCGCGGGCGACGGCGCAGAACCGCGCCAGGTCGTCCATCGCGGGGCGGGGCAACTCGTCCAGGGCGCCGATCGAACCGGTCAGCGCGCCGGCCGCCTTGACGACCTTCTGGTACGGGCCCAGACTCACCCCTCCCGGACGGTCCAGGAGGTTCTTCAAGATTCCGGAAATCGACGCCACAGTCCCTCCAACGCGCGCTCTGCCCGGCCGCGTTCCCCTCGTGCCCACCTCCACAAGTGTGTCCGAAGTGGGGAGCGGAGCGACGGTACGGCATGCGTCGCCGTACCGGACCCTAACCCATACGGGCACGTGCCCGGCCTCCCGCGCCGCCGCCCCGCTCCCCGGTTCAGCGTGTCATCGCTGCTCGGGACGTACGGCCGGCATCACGACCGCGGCCGTGAGGAGCGCGCAGCCCGCCCAGCCGAGCCCGCTCAGCCGCTCGCCGAACAGGGCCACCCCGAGCACGGCCGCGAAGACGGCCTCGCCGAGGGAGATGACCGACACCGTGGCGGCCCGCAGCGTGGTCAGGGCCCGGAAGAACAGCGCGTAGGCCAGCGCCGTCGGCACCGCGCCGAGATAGAGCAGCAGCGCCGCGGTGGTCAGGCTCGGCTCGGGCACGGCGCCGCCGACCAGCGCGAACGGCGCCAGGCACAGCGCGCCGACGACGAAGCCGCCCACGGCCATGCCGCCGGAGTCGTCCCGGTGCCGCCGGGAGTACAGCGTCACCGCGGCGTACCCGGCGGCCGACAGCAGGGCGTACCCGACGCCGCCGAGCCGGCCGCCGCCCGCCAGCACGCTCTCGCCCGTGAGCAGGAACAGCCCGGCCATCGCGGCGGCCAGCGCGAGCAGGCCGGTGCGGCCGGACCGCTCGCCGAGCAGCAGCCGCCCGCCCAGCTCCGTGAGGACGGGGGTGGCGCCCATCGTCACCACGGTGGCGACGGCGACGCCGGAGCGCTCGATGGCGGCGAAGTAGGCGGCCTGGTAGACGGCCATCCCGGCGCCCACGACGACCATCCGGGCGCTGAGCCGCGGGAGGGAGCCGGCGGTGAGCCGGAGGAGGCCGAGGAGGAACGCCGCGCCGAGGGCGTAGCGCCACAGGGAGACGCCGGCCGGGCCGAGCCCGGCGGTCTGGAACAGCAGGGATCCCGCGGCGCCGCCGGTGCCCCAGGCGGCCGCCGCGGCGGACATGTAGAGGGCTCCCCGGCGCGCGGAAAGGGAAGCGGGGACAGCAGTCATGACAGGTCTCTCCGGGTGGAGTGGTCGGAAGGGGCCCGTACGCGGGCGGCGACCATCCCCGGATCGGCTCAGACCCGGCGAGATGTCAGCAGAGGAGGCCGCCCGCTACAGGGCGGGCGGCGGGGAGCAGATCAGGTTGCGCGGCACGGTCCCCACCCTAGCGACGCGGCCACGGCCCTGTCACGGCCGGGGGTGGGCGTCAGGGCTTGCGGGCGACGCCGCCGAGCAGGAGCTGCTCCCAGCTCGCCAGCGGGTGCGGCAGCCGGTCGTCGGGCCGCCACTCGGCGAAGTGGACCAGACCGGGCTCCACCAGCTCCAGCCCGTCGAAGAAGCGGCCGATCTCCGCGCGGGAGCGGAAACAGCCGGTGCCCATCGTGGCCTGGAGCATCACCTCCAGCGCCTTGGCCTTCGGGTTGTCGGCGGCCAGCATGTTGGAGGCGGCCAGGTGGCTGCCGGACGGCAGCGCGTCCATGTAGCTCCGGACGATCCCGTGGGGGTCGTCCTGGTCGGGGAACAGGTGCAGCAGCCCGATCGCCAGCACCCCGACCGGCCGGGACAGGTCGATGAGCCGCCGCAGCCCGGGGTGGCCCAGCACGGCGGCGACGTCGCGGGCGTCGGCGGTGACGGCGGTCACGTGCGGGTTGCCCTTGAGGATGGCGCGGGCGTGCGGCTCCACCATCGGGTCGACGTCCACGTAGACGACGCGGGTCGAGGGGTCGGCGAACTGGGCGACCTCGTGGGTGTTCTCGACGGTGGGCAGGCCGGCGCCGAGGTCGACGATCTGCCGGATCCCGGCCTCGCGGACGAGGAAGTCGACGACCCGGCCGACGAACGCCCGGTCGCACCAGACCAGGTCCACCATCTCGGGAACGGCCTCCTTCAGCCGCCGGGCGACGGACCGGTCGGCGGCGAAGTTCTCCATGCCGCCGAGGAGGGCGTCGTGGACGCGGGCGATGCTGGGCGTGGACGGATCGACGCCGGGCGGCGCCCACTCCTCCCGCGGCCACTCGCTCATCCGGGCTCTCCTCCGATCGTTGTGGCGGATCGTAGCGGGCGAAGAAGCCTCATGTCTTTGCCGGAGGTTTACCTGTCGCTCCCCGGGTAGTCGGAGGAGGCCAACGTACGAGACGGAAGAAGGAAAGGACGTGAGCTCAATGCAGCTCTGGGACTATCGCCCTGACGTCTACGACCGCGGCCAGGCGCTGGACATCACCGGGTACCACGTCCACGCCACCGACGGAAAGATCGGTTCCGTCGACGAGGCCACGTACGAGGTCGGCGAGAGCTACATCGTCGTCGACACCGGTCCGTGGATCTTCGGTAAGAAGGTCATGCTGCCGGCGAGTGTCGTCACCCGGATCGACCCGCAGGAGCGCGAGGTGCACGTCTCGCGCACCAAGGAAGAGATCAAGAACGCTCCGGAGTTCGACGAGGGCCGCTTCAAGGAGCCCGAGTACCGGACGTCGGTGGGCGACTACTACGGCCGCTGGACGCACTGACCTGGCCAAGGCGAAGGGCCGCACCCCTCGGGGTGCGGCCCTTCGTCGTCCCGGGGACCGGGACGGGGCCGGCTCCGGGAGGCCGGAGCCGGGCCGGGGTCAGGGCCAGGAGGGGTCGCCCTTGGGCTCGACCGGCGCGTCCAGCACGCCGAGGCGTTCCAGCAAGGTCAGGAAGGTGGCCGCGTACGGGGAGTCGGCGGTCACCGTCGCCACCCGCTGCCAGTCCACCTGCTCGCGCAGCGCCCGCACCTGCGGCAGCAGGGCGCCGTAGTCGCAGGCGTGCTCCGACAACGGCATCAGCCAGGAGATCACCAGGTCCGTCGCCTCCAGCACCGGCACGATCACGGCGGAGGCCTTCATCTGCTCGGCCCGCGCGATCAGCTCGGCGGTGATCGGCCGGTCGGAGATGCGGAAGATCAGGTCCACCAGGCGTCCTTCGTCGTACGCCTTGACCAGCCAGTCCTCCGGCGGCTTGGCCGTCTCGAAGCCGAGGCCGCGCAGCGCCTCCAGGGCGGCCGGCACGTCGTGCTCGGTGAGCACGAAGTCCACGTCGTGCAGTGATGGCGCGGCCCCCCGGGCGTAGGCGGCGCATCCACCGGCGAGCGCGAACTTCACGCCCGCGTCCTTCAACCCCGAGCTGGCGCGTTTGAGCGTGTCGAGGATCGCGTCGGTGACTTCATGACTGTGGCTGCTCATGTGATCGGGCTACCCCCGCGGTCCCCGGCTAGACGTCGAATCGCGCGGCGCGGCGGTGTCCGCGACGCGACTAGAGCCGGGGAGCGGGGGTAGCGCCAGGCCCTATGACCGACTTCCTGGAGAAGACCGAACGCGAGTACCAGGGCGAGCACGACCGGCCGCTGCGCGGCTACCTGCGCATCCTCACCGTCTACGGCGGGGCGGTCGCCGCGGCGGCGGGCCTGGCGGCACTGACCGGGCGCAAGGGGCCGGAGCAGGTGGGCGTGCTGGATCTCGCGCTGATGGCGGGCTGCACCCACAAGGTGTCGCGGCTGATCGCCAAGGACCCGGTGACGAGCCCGCTCCGCGCGCCGTTCACCCGGTTCGAGGGGGCCTCGGGGCCCGCGGAGCTGAAGGAGGAGCCGCGCAACTCCGTCGGCGAGCTGGTGTCGTGCCCGTTCTGCCTGGCGCAGTGGACGGCCACGGCCTACGCCGCCGGCCTGGTGTTCGCGCCCCGGTTCACGCGGCTGGTCGGGGCGACGATGACCGCGGTGGCGGTCTCCGACTGGCTGCAGCTCGCCTACGCCAGGCTGATGCGCTCGGCGTCCTGACCTCGTCCGGGCGGGGCCGTCCGGCGCGGGCGCGTCTCCCCCGCGCCGGGCGGTTCAGCGCAGGCGCGGCAGGACCTCACGGGCGTAGAAGTCGAAGAACGCGTCCTGCTCGGGCCCGATCTGGTTGACGTACACCTCGTCGAAGCCCGCGTCCACGTACGCCTGGATCGCCTGGACGTGCTTCTCCACGTCGGGGCCGCACGGGCTGGAGCCGACGGCCTGCTCCTCGGTGACCGATGCGGCGAGCTGCTCGAAGTGCCGGGGCAGGGGCAGGAGCTGCGACGCCTCGCCCTGGATGCCCTGGTTGGGCCACAGCCGGTGGACGGTCCTGCGCGCCTCGGCCTCGTCCCGCGCGTAGCAGGCCTTGAGGCCGCCGAGCACCGGCTTGCCCGTGCCGCCCGCCTTGTGGAACTGCTCCACCATCTCGGTGCTCGGCCCGGTGGAGATGTAGCCGTCGGCGATGCGCCCGGCCAGCTCGATCGCCTTGGGCCCGAAGCCGGACATGTAGATGGGCGGCGGCTCGTCCGGCAGCGTGTAGAGGCGGGCGGTGTCCACCCGGTAGTGGGTGCCGCGGTGCGTCACCTGCTCGCCGGTGAACAGCTCCCGCATCAGCCCGACGGCCTCCTCCAGCATCTCCAGCCGCTCGTCGGCGGGCGGCCAGCGGGACTCGACGACGTGCTCGTTGAGCGCCTCGCCGGTGCCGACGCCGAGCCTGAACCGGCCGCCGGACAGGGCTGCGGAGGTGGCCGCCGCCTGGGCCACGATCACGGGGTGGACGCGCATCAGGGGGCAGGTGACGGCCGTGGTGATGGGCAGGGACGTGGCCTCGGCGATCGCGCCGATCACGGTCCAGACGAACGGGCTCTGCCCCTGCTCGTCGATCCAGGGATGGAAGTGGTCGGAGATCCACAACGCCTCGAACCCGGCCCGCTCGGCCGCCTTGGCCTGCCGGACGAGTTCCTGGGGGCCGTGTTCTTCGCAGGAAAGGAAGTATCCGAAAGCGGTCATGAACCTCCACTTCCCGCCGCGACCCGGGAAAACATGTCACGTATCGGGAAAGGATGTTAAATGTCCTTCGGCACGGGCAGTAGCGGGCCATGGCTACTTTGCTGTGGATCATCGCGGTCGTTCTCGTCATCGCCGGGATCTATGTGATTCTGGCCCGTCGCGATCTCCTCTGGGGGATCGTCCTGATCGTCCTCGGCTTCCTCGTGGGCCCCGGCGGTGTCAGCATCTTCAATGTCTAGGGGCGCCGCGAACGCCCCCTTCGACCCCCACCGGGCCGGTGGACGCCGGCCCGGTGGACCAAACCGTCAGGCTGTGTCATCGCGTGTTACCCGCTTCGCCGCTTTATGCGGCGTGAGCTGAAATGTCATCGAACCGACAGAAAACCAGCAGAAAAAGATCATCTATCGTTTAGCAGCACCACCGAGAGGGCGGCCGCTCCCATCCGGAGCGACCGCCCTCTCGGTATTTCTGGGCGTATGGCGTTATTCGCCGCATTCCAGGCAGTACACCGCGTACGCCTTGCCCAGCACGGGCAGCGCCACGTTGCGGACCCGGATGCCGCCGGGGGTGAGGCCCTTCTCCGTGCCCTTGTGGGCGTGGCCGTGCAGGATGAGGTCGGCCCCGGCCGTGTCCACGGCCTCGGCCAGCAGGTAGCTGCCGAGGAAGGGGTAGATCTCCAGGGGCTCGCCCTCGAGGGTCTCCTTGATCGGGGAGTAGTGCGACAGGACGACCCGCCGGTCGGCCTGCGTCTCCTTCAGCGCCATCTTCCAGCTCTCGGCGATGTACCGGGTGTGCGCCACGAAGTCCTTGATCTCGCGCTCGCCGAACTCGCTCGCGCACTTGCCGGCGAACCCGCCGCCGAAGCCCTTGCCGCCGACGACGCCCAGCTTGGTGCCGCCGCACTCGACGACCACGCCGTCGTCGTCCAGCACCATCACCCCGGCGTCGCGCAGCTCACCGGCGATCTCGTGCTGGAGGTCGGAGTGGTAGTCGTGGTTGCCGAGCACCGCGACGACCGGGATCGGCAGGTCGCGCAGTTCGTCGGCGACCACCCGGCCCTCCTCCAGGGTGCCGTGCCGGGTGAGGTCGCCGGCCAGCATGAGGACGTCGGCGCGCTCCTCGATGCCCTCCAGGCGTTTGCGGTACTCACCCCGGACGTCCTCGCCCAGGTGGATGTCGCCGACGGCCGCTATGCGCACTTCAGTCAAGGTGCTCATCCTCCCCCGGCTCGTTGACGACGACGACCTTGATCTCGTTGTGCATCTTCAGGTCCGGGGCGGCCTCGTGCGCCACCTCGCCGAGCCGCACACGCTGGTCGTTCCCGCTCACCTGGCCGCGCAGGAACAGTTGGTCGCCTCTGACGTCGACGTGGATGCCGAGCTCGTGGGTCCGCGCGTCCTCGGCCAGCGCCTGCTGGATGCGGGCCGCGACGTACTGCGGAGCTTCCATGGGTTCCTCCTTCCTTGACGCCGCATGCCCGGGGAAGAATCCCTCAAACGGCGCGTATCAGGTCGATAACGGCGCGCTCCACGGCGCCGTGGGTGGCGAGCTGGCCGAAGTCCGCCTCGGCGCCCAGCTCCGTCAGCACCGGCGCGATCGTGCTGCCCCGCTCGTACGCCTCGACCACGCGCGGGTCCACGTACGACTCCCGCGCGACCGTCGGCGTGTTGCCCAGGTACTCCGACACCTCGCGCATCACCCGGGCGACCGCGCGCTTGCGCGCCGTCTTCCCGGGCCCCTTCTCCTTCTTCCCGGGCGCTTTCCCGCTCTTCCCGGGCGCCTTGCGCTTCGCGCCGCCGGCGCCCTCCCCGGCGTGGGTGGACACCGCGAGGCCGACGGCGGCCAGCACGGTCGCGTGCCAGGTGCGGAAGTCCTTGGCGGTGAAGTCGTCGCCGATCGTCTCGCGCAGGTAGTCGTTGATGTCGTCGCTGCGCACGTCGACCCAGCGGCCCCACTGTCGGTATCGCAGCAGCTCCCCCTCGGGATGGCGGCGCTTGAGCGCCCTGATCACCGAGCACACGTCGGAGTCGGCGATCGCCACCTCCCGCTGGATGTCGCCCTTGGCCGGGTAGCGGCAGGTGATGGCGCCGCGGGTGCACGCCACGTGCTCCATCCGCAGGGTGGCCAGGCCGTAGGTGTCGTAGCTCTCGCCGCCCACGCGGAAGAAGCCGACGTCCAGCATCCGCGCGGCGGCGGCCAGCACCCGCTCCCGGGTCAGGCCCCTGCCGCGCAGCCCCTCGTCCACCGCCTTGCGGAAGCCGGGCAGCCGGTCGGCCAGCTCCAGCACCCGGTCGAACTTGATCCGGTCCTGCTGCTGGCGCCACAGGTCGTGGTAGCGGTACTGGAGGCGTCCCGCGGAGTCGGTGCCCACGGCCTGCAGGTGACCGTGCGGCGAGGCGCAGATCCACACGTCCGTCCACGCCGGCGGGATGGCGAGCGCCTTGATCCGCGCCAGCGTCTCGGCGTCCACGGGCGCGCCGTCGGCGTGGTGGTAGCTGAAGCCCCGCCCGCGGCGCCGGCGTGTGATCCCCGCCTCGGTGCGGTCACTGGGATGCAGCTCGGGCACGGCAGCGCGGCTACCCCGAACGTTAGGCCCCAAACGGCACGGGCAGGTGAGGACCCATGTCTGAGAACAACCAGTGGGAGGAACGCTCGGCGACGGGCAAACCCATGGTGCCGGCGACGCCGAGAGACGTGGTCCACATCAGGGCGGGGTCGTTCATCCTCGTCTTCTGTTTCGCGATGGCGGTGCTGGGCCTGATCGGGCATTTCCCGGTGCTGACGGGCATCGCGGTCGTCGTCGCCGTGGTCACGGTCATCGACATGGTGCTCGCCGTACGGCGGCAGAAGCGCAGGAACGTGGGAGAGGCAGGGTGAGCATGACTCCGCAGCGAACCGACGTGAGCTCCGGGACCCCGACGGGGTCCCTCGCCGGGGCCGTCGCCGAGACGGCCGAGGGGCTGCGCCCCCACGACCTGCGCGGCAAGGTGGTCGTGGTGACCGGCGCCAGCGGCGGCGTGGGCCGGGCCGTGGTCCGTGAGCTGGGCGCGAAGGGCGCGAAGGTCGCGCTCATCGCCCGCGGCACGACCGGGCTCGGCGCCGCCGCCGTGGACGTGGGCGTGGCCGGCGGCAGCGGGAAGGTGTTCGAGGCCGACGTGGCCGACTACGAGCAGCTCCGGCGGGCGGCCGAGCAGGTCGAGGCCGACATGGGCCCGATCGACGTGTGGATCAACGTGGCGTTCTCGTCGGTCTTCGCCAAGTTCACCGACATCACCCCCGAGGAGTTCGAGCGCACCACCGCCGTCACCTACCTCGGCTACGTGTGGGGCACCCGCGTCGCCCTCGACCTGATGCGGCCCAGGGGCCGGGGCACGATCGTGCAGACCGGCTCTGCCCTGTCGTACCGCGGCATCCCGTTGCAGTCGGCGTACTGCGGCGCCAAGCACGCCGTCAAGGGCTTCACCGAGTCGGTGCGCACCGAGCTGATGAGCGAGGGCAGCGACATCAGGATCACCATGGTGCAGCTCCCCGCGGTCAACACGCCGCAGTTCGACTGGGTGCTGTCCAAGCTGCGCCGCCACCCGCAGCCGGTGCCGCCCATCTACCAGCCCGAGGTCGCCGCGAACGGCATCGTCTACGCGGCCGAGCACCCGGAGCGCAAGGAGTACTGGGTCGGCTCGACCACCGCCGCGACGCTCGTCGCGCAGCGGATCGCCCCGGCCCTGGTGGACCGCTACCTGGCTCGTACGGGAACGAAGTCCCAGGTCACGGACGACAAGACGCCGACCGGCGTGGCCAACCTGTGGGAGCCGGCCGACGAGGACCAGGACTACGGCGCCCACGGCAGCTTCGACGGGCGCTCGCACGCGCGCAGCCCGCAGCTCTGGCTGTCCCAGCACCGCCGGCCGGTCCTGCTCGGCCTCGCGGCGGGGGCCGCCGCGGCCGTGGCGCTCCTGCGGCGCTCGCGCTGACCGGTCAGGGCCTCCGCGAGCGCGCGCCCCCGCGTTAAGCGGCCGAGAAGGGGTAGGCGGCGGACGACCAGAGGAGGCCTTGACCATGCCCGAACGCGACCTGCACTACCTGACCGAACTGGCCGGCCAGCTGCGCGTGGACTCCGTGCGCAGCTCGGCCGCCGCGGGATCGGGCCATCCCACCTCGTCGATGTCGGCCGCGGACCTGATGGCGGTGCTGTTCGCCTGTCACCTGCGCTACGACTTCGAGCACCCCGACAACCCGGCCAACGACCATCTGATCTTCTCCAAGGGGCACGCCTCGCCGCTGTTGTACGCCCTGTTCAAGGCGGCGGGCGCCATCACCGACGAGGAGCTGCTGTCCTTCAGGAAGCGGGGCAGCCGGCTGGAGGGGCACCCGACCCCGCGCCTGCCCTGGGTGGACGTGGCGACCGGGTCGCTGGGGCAGGGGCTGCCGGTCGGCGTGGGCATGGCGATGGCCGGGCGGCTGGAGCGCCTGCCGTACCGGGTGTGGGTGCTGTGCGGTGACAGCGAGCTGGCCGAGGGCTCCGTGTGGGAGGCCGCCGAGCACGCCGGCGACGAGGGACTGGCCAACCTGACGCTCATCGTGGACGTGAACCGGCTCGGCCAGCGCGGTCCCACCCGGCACGGCTGGGACACCGGGGCGTACGCGCGCAGGTTCGGCGCGTTCGGCTGGCACACCGTCGAGATCGACGGCCACGACCCCGGGCAGATCGACTTCGCGCTGGGCGACGCGTGCAACACCCGCAGGCGGCCCACCGTCATCCTGGCCAAGACCCGCAAGGGCGAGGGCGTCGTCGAGGTGGAGAACCGCGAGGGCGCCCACGGCAAGGCGCTGAAGGACCCGGACACGGCCGTCGCCGAGCTGGGCGGCGTGCGCACCCTCACCGTGGACGTTCACCGGCCGGAGTTCATGCCGCAGCCGTACCGGTTCGACGACGGTCCGCTGACGCTGCCCGAGTACGAGCCGGGCACCCGCGTCGCCACCCGCACCGGGTACGGCGAGGCGCTGGCCGCCCTCGGCGCGGCCCGCGGCGACGTGGTCGCGCTGGACGGCGAGGTGGCCGACTCCACCAAGACCCAGGAGTTCGCCAAGGCGTTCCCCGACCGCTTCTTCGAGCTGTACATCGCCGAGCAGCAGCTCGTCGCCGCCGCCGTCGGCATGCAGGCGCGCGGCTTCGTGCCGTACGCGGCGACGTTCGCGGCGTTCCTGACCCGGGCGCACGACTTCATCCGGATGGCCGCCGTGAGCCAGGCGTCGATCAGGCTCGTCGGCTCGCACGCGGGCGTGGCGATCGGCGAGGACGGCCCCTCCCAGATGGGGCTGGAGGACCTGGCGATGCTGCGCTCCGTGTACGGCAGCACGGTGCTCTACCCCTGCGACGCCAACCAGGCGGCGGCCCTGACCGCCGAGATGGCCGGCATCTCCGGCGTGTCCTACCTGCGGACGACCCGCGGCGACACGCCCGTCATCTACAAGCCCGGCGAGCGCTTCCCCGTGGGCGGCTCGCGGGTGCTGCGCCACACGCCGGCCGACCGGGCCACGATCGTCGCCGCCGGGGTGACCGTGCACGAGGCGCTGGCGGCGGCCGACGAGCTGGCCGCCGGCGGCATCCCCGTGGGCGTCATCGACCTCTACTCCGTCAAGCCCGTCGACAAGGCCGCCCTGACCGCCGCCGCCACCACGACCGGCAACCTCATCACCGTCGAGGACCACCGGCCGGAGGGCGGGCTCGGCGACGCGGTGACGGACGCGGTGAGCGAGCTGGGGCCGCGGGTGGTGAAGCTGGCCGTGCGGGGGCTGCCGGGCTCGGCCACGCCGGCGGAGCAGCTCGCCGACGCCCGCATCGACCGGCGCGCCATCGTCGAGGCGGTCAAGCGCCTGCTCTGAAGTCTCCGCCTGCTCTGAAGTCTCGATGAAGACGCCGGGGCGCAGACGAAGGCCCGCCGGGCGAGCCTGGCGGGCCTGACGAGCTCGGACGGACTAACCGCGGGCCTTGGCGGTGGCCCGGCGGTTGGCCTTCTTGATGGCGTCGACCAGCTCCTGCTTGGTCATCTTCGACCGGCCGGTGACGCCGAGCTGGGAAGCCACCTTCTGCAGGTGCTCCTTGCTGGCGTTGGCGTCCACGCCCTCGGCCGTGCGGCCGGAGCGGTCCTTGGCGCCCTGGTCCGAGGGTCCCTTCCCGGACTTGGGCTCCCAGTGGTCGCCGACCTTCTCGAACGAGTGCTTCAGCGCCGCGAAGGCCGTCATGTGGGCGCGGCGTCCCTCGCCGTACGTCTGCACGGCCGAGTCGTGCGCCTTCATCCACGTGTCCTGCGCCTTCTTGGGCGAGCGCCGGATCGTCGACGGCAGTTCGTCCTTGGCGGGCATGTCGGTTCACCTCCTGCGATGGCTTCGTCCCACGCGTGGCGTCGTGGTGGGGGTTACAGCGGGGGCTCGTCGTAGCGGCGGCGCTCCTCGTACACGGTGGTGCGGCGCGCCTCGGGCTCCTCGTAGATCTCGTGGCGGGTCACCGGCTCGTCGATCGGGCCGACCGCCCGGCGGGTCACCTGGATCCGGTAGATGCCGAACAGGAGCCCGATCAGACCGCCGAGCATGAGGATGACGCCGACGACGTTGATGTCGAGACCGGCGAGGTCGAACTCGACGGCCCAGGTGAGGATCGCGCCAAGCATGATGAGGATGATGCTTCCGGCGATGGTCATTAGTACCTCCTTGACAAGAGGAACCTCTATCCACATGGCAAAAAACAAACCAGTAGTGATGGTCGGGCTTATGGGCGCGGGCAAGACGTCCGCGGGACGCCTCATCAGCAAGGCCCTTGACCTGCCGCTGAGCGACAGCGACCCGTTCCTGCGCGAGCGGTACGGAGCCACGGCGGCGCAGATCGCGGCGAGCGAGGGCGCGGACGTGCTGCACCGGCGGGAGGCCGAGCACGTCCTGGCCGAGCTCGCCGGCCCGCCCAAGGTGATCACCGCGGCGGCCAGCGCCGTCGAGGACCCCCGGGTGCGGGAGGCGCTGCGCGGGGCGTTCGTGGTGTGGGTGGACGCGCCCGACGCGGTCCTGGCCCAGCGGATGCGTTCCGGCGCCCACCGGCCCGACTTCGCGCCGTCGGTGATGCGGGCGCGGCGCGAGCCGTTCTTCCGCGAGGTGGCCGACATCACCTTCGACGTGAGCACGGCGACGCCCGAGGAGGTGGCCGAGGGCACGCTGCGGGCGCTGGGATCAGCCGCGCGTGACGGCGGCTGACCACGGTGTGGCCGTCCCCGTCCGGGACGCTGGCATAATGATCATGACGCACGGGTCCTCCGAGGCGCGCGGAGGGCCTGTGACGTCCCCTTCTCCACCCGGTGCCCCCACCGAACCGGCACCCGGCCGCGGAACACCCCGAACGGGCACAACCAAACCCGCCCCGGCCGCATCTAAGCATCAGTGACGATGCGCTTGGTGCCGGGCGACCCCACGAGTCTCGGCGGCTACTGGCTGGCCGGACGGCTGGGTGCCGGCGGGCGGGGCGTGGTCTACGACGCCTACGACGACGAAGGACGCCGCTTCGCGGTCAAGGTGCCCCGGGGCGAGGTCGACGGCCAGCTCTCCGACGCCGTGTGGCGGGTCTCGCCGCGGCATCTGGCCCGGGTGGTGGGCGTCGGGATGGACGGCGCGGTGCCGTACATCGTGAGCGAGTTCGTCGAGGGGCCCGACCTGCGGGAGGCGGTGCAGCGGCACGGGCCGTACGCCGGCGGGGAGCTGGCCGCGCTGGCGGCGGGCATGGCGGCGGCGCTGCGCACCCTGCACGCCGTGGGGATCGCCCATCGCGACCTGCGGCCCGAGAACGTGCTGCTCTCCCCCGACGGGCCCACCGTGATCGACGCCGGTGTGACGGTCCCGGGCGCGGTCGGCACCTGCACGTACCTGGCGCCCGAGGTCTTCACCGGGCGGCGGCCGGGGCCGGAGGCGGACGTGTTCGCCTGGGGCGGGGTGATGCTGTTCGCCGCCACGGGGCACGACCCGTTCCGCGGGGAGAGCCTGGGCGGCGTGATGCACCGGCTGCTGGCCGTGGACCCCGACCTGGACGCGCTGCCGGAGCCGCTGCGCTCCCTGGTCGGGCGTGCCCTGGCCAAGGACCCGGCGGACCGCCCGTCGTCGGAGGAGCTCCTGGGGGACTTCCCGGAGCCGCCGTACACGCTGGGGGCGCCCGAGGGGCTGGCGGGGCCGCCGTCGCTGGGCGAGGTGGCCGAGCGGGTCTACGCGTCGCTGACGCCGCTCCAGCGGGACGAGGCTCCCGTGCTGCTGCTGCGCCTGATCGACGGGGACACCGTGTGCCGCGACGAGCACGGGGTGCTCGACCGGCTCACCGAGGCCGGGCTGCTCGTGCGGCCGAGCGTGGCGGTGCGGCCCGTCCCGGCCGAGGCGGGGACGCTCGTGGCCGTCAGCGGCGAACGCGTCGAGCCGGCCAGCGCCGCGCTCGCCCGCGCCTGGCCCCGCTTACGCGCCTGGGACGCCGAACGCGGCCCCGCGCCGGGCGCCCCTGCCACAAGGGACGCGGCCGTGGCGGACAACCGCGGCGGCCCGGCCGTCTCATCGGACCGTCCCGCCGTCTCCCCGGACCGTCCCGCCGTCTCCCCGGACCGTCCTGCCGTCTCCCCGGGCCGTCCGCTCGGCGACGGGCCGTCCAGGACGGGCGAGAGGCGCGGCCCCGGCCCCGCGGCGCTGCCCGGCCTCACCGCGTCGCGCGACCTCACCGCCTCCCCCGGCCTCACCGCGTCGCCCGACCTCACCGCGTCGTACGTCGCCCACCGGGCCATGCTCGCCGACCTGGGCCGCCTGACCGAGCTCCTGCCCGAGGCCGGAGCCGTCTCCGCCGCCCGGGAGGCCGCGACCCGCTGGTACACCAGGTCGCTGCTGTCGGCCATCCACCATCACGTCCACGGGGACGAGGCCCTGTGGCCGCTCGTCGCCCGCGCCGCGGGCGACGCCTTCGACCTGTCCCCCTACGCCGGCGGGCACGAGGCGCTCGGCCCGCTGATGGAGCGCTGCCGCGCGGCCGTGGACGGCGATCTGGCCCGCCTCGGACGCGAGCTGAAGCCGGTGCTCGACCTCCTCGCCGAGCACATCGCCGGTGAGGAGGCCGAACTGTTCCCGATCATCACGGAACGGGTGCCGCCCGCGGCCTGGGCGCGCGCCGAGAGGCGGGTCGCCGGTCAGGTCCCTGTGCGGCAGATGGCGTTCCGGGTGCCGTGGCTGGACCGGCACGCCACCGGCGAGGAGACCGAGCGGATCCTGGCCGGGTCGGGCCGCTCGTCCAGGATGTTCCTGGCGCTGACCCGGCCCGGCTACCGGCGCCGCGAGCGGCTGGCCTTCGGCTGACCGGCTAGTTCTTGCAGGTGACCGGGTAGGGCTCCTCGGCGGACGGCTTGTTGTGGTTCAGCACCTCCAGGCGGACCGTCCCGCCGGTCTTCGTGGTCCGGTGCCAGTACGCCGACTGCACCTGGAGCAGGCCGCCCGCCTCGACGGTGGCCGTGTGCTCGGAGTCCGGCCGGCCGTCGATGACCCACCGCCAGGTGATCGCGGTTCCGGGAGCCGCCCGGAACGCGCCGTGAGCGGTCACGTACGGCGCCTCGACGCAGTCGCCGAAGTAGGGCGTGGTGGTGATCGAGACGAGGTCCACCGTGCCGGGCGCGGGGTTCTTGGGCACGCAGGTCCAGGTGTAGGGGTTCTCCTTGACGATCCTGTTGTGGTTCAGCACCTCCAGGCGGACGACGCCGGACCCGCTCGCGGTGGCCCTGCTGTACCAGACGTCGCTGATCGTCTGCTGGACGCCCGGCTTGAGCAGCTCGGTCCTGGTGTCGCCGGGCTTGCCGTCCACGACGAAGCGGTACCTGACCTCGGCCTCGCGGTCCGTGGACAGGAGGGCCCTCGCGTGCAGCGGGAAGGAGCCGTCGCAGACGCCCTTGTACTGGGACGTCAGCACGTACTTCAGCTTCAGGTCGGCGGCGCCCGGGTCGGCGCCGCAGGTGAAGGTGAACGCGCGTGTGCCGGTGGCCGTGGCGCCCTCGGCGAGGAGGGCGAGCGTGTGGGCGCCGGTGTCGGTGGAGCCGAGACTCCATCCGGCGCTGACCTCCTGCGAACGCGGCTGGGCGCTCGCCGGGAAGTCGACGCTCTGGCGCTGCCACGCCGTGCCGTCGAGCGTCCACCAGTACGTGACCTGCTGCGCCGCGCCCGCGGGCAGGGTGACGCGACCGGCCGCCTGGTAGGCCACGGGCTCGGCGCAGGAGCCCTCGTAGTCTCCGGGGGTGACCGCGGTGATCTGCGTCGCCGGGCGCTGGGCGGGCGGCTGGGTCGGCGTCGTCGTCGTGGTGGGCGTCGACGTGGGAGTGGTCGAGGGCGTCGAGGTGGGAGTGGTCGAGGGGGTCGAGGTGGGAGTGGTCGAGGGGGTCGATGTGGGCGTGGTGGAGGGGGTCGGCGACGGGCCGGTCGGCGGGGTGCGCCGGCAGGTCACCCGGTAGGCGGCGCGGGCCGAGTCGTGGCCGTTCGGGCCGAGCAGGTGGACGGCCTTCCAGCCGCCGGTGGAGGAGCCCACGCTCAGCGGGAGGACGACCTGCCGGACACGCGGGCCGCCCGCGGCGAACGTGAGCGTCTGCGGACGGCCCTCGCCCGTGGCGGAGTCGATCCACTGGTACGACACGCTGGCCGGGGTGCGCGACACCTGGACGGTGGCGGTGAAGACGACGTTCGTGGGGCAGGCGCCCGTGTAGGACGCCGGGCGGACGTCCACGTCGGCCGCCGCGACCAGCGGCCGGTCCGGCTCGGCCGGCAGCGGGGTGGCGACGTCGTAGACCTTGACCGGTCCGGCGCAGGTGACGCTGAAGCGGGCCTTGCCGGACAGCCCGCGCCGGCCGAGGATCTCGACGGCCTGCCATCCGGACGCGGTGCGGTCGAAGGTCTGGCGGTCCTTGACGACGACGCTGCGCCTGCCGGCGACGCGGAAGCTCTTGACGGCCCCCTTGCTCCCGTCGCCGCGCACCCACCGGTAGCGGACGGTGCCCCGGCCCTTGGCCGCCACGACGGCGGAGAAGGCGACGGTGGTGGGGCAGGCGATCGACTGCCGGGCGGGGACGGCCTTGACCTTGGCCACGGCGGTCGTGACGAGCGGCGCGGCGGCGGAGGCTCCTCCGGCCCGCTGCGCCGCCGTGACGGGGCCGGGCGCGGCGGTGGCGGGTGTGGCCAGCAGCCCGCTGAGCATGACCACGCCCAGCAGCAACGCTGTCCGTTTCATCAGGGCTCACTTTCTCTGTCGGAAAGGGAGCCATCATGAGGGACGCGTCTTGGAGGCCACTTGTGGCTCTCTTGTGACGCGTCCCCCTGCCGCCCGCTAGAGCAGGCCGCCGTCCAGCACCTCGGCGAGCTGCGGGACGCGGGCCCGGTAGCCGTCGAGCAGCCTGCGGGCCGTGCTCACCGAGTCGACCAGCGGGTGCAGCGCGAACGCCTCGACCGCCAGCCGCGACGAGCCCGACAGGGCGGCCTCGATGGCCGTCTGCTCCACCGCCTTCACCTGCTGGACCAGCCCGAGGAAGCGGCCGGGCAGCGGCCGGGTGGCCAGCGGCCTGACCCCCGAGCCGTCCACCGCGCACGGGATCTCGACCACCGCGTCCGCGGGCAGCCCGGGCACGGCCGCGCCGTTGCGCACGTTGAGGATCATGCTGGTGGGCTCGCCGCGGGCGATGGCCGCCATGAGCGCGAGCGCGATGCCCTCGTACCCGCCCGCCTCCAGGTCGGCGGCGTCGCGCTCGCCGGCCTCGGTGACGTCGCGGGCCTCGGCCATGTACGACTCGTCGCGCTCCCTGCGCGCCCTCGTCCACTCGGCCAGCGCCTGGCCGGGCCGCTCGCGGACCGCCGCGTAGAAGCGGTCCTGCTGGCCGAGCAGCGACTCGCCGCGGGTGCGGCCCGAGGTCGCGGCGATGGCCTCGCGGGTGAAGTAGTAGTAGTACAGGTACTCGTTGGGCAGCGCGCCCAGGGTGCGCACCCAGTCGGCGCCGAAGATCCGCGCCTCCTCCACCTGCCGCAGCGCCCCGTCGTCGGCGAGCAGCTCGGGCAGCACGTCGCGGCCCTGGTGCGACAGCCCGCGCAGCCAGCCGAGGTGGTTGAGCCCCACGTAGTCGGGCGACACGCGGGCCGGGTCGAGCCCGAGGGCGGAGGCGGCCCGCCGGACCAGGCCGATCGGCGAGTCGCAGATGCCGATCACCCGCTCGCCCAGCACCCGGCGCATGGCCTCGGTGACCATGCCGGCGGGGTTGGTGAAGTTGATGACCCACGCGCCGGGGGCGAGGGCGGCGATCCGCTCGGCCACGCGCACCGCGACCGGGATCGTGCGCAGGCCGTAGGCGACGCCGCCCGGCCCGGTGGTCTCCTGGCCGAGCACCCCGAGGTCGAGTGCGACCCGCTCGTCGGCGGTGCGGCCGGCCAGGCCGCCGACCCGGATCGCGGAGAAGACGAAGTCGGCCCCGCGCAGCGCGGTGTCGAGGTCGGTGGTGACGCGCACCACGGGAGGGTCGTCGTGGCCCGCGGCGAGCTGCTCAAGGACGTGGCCGATGGCCTCCAGCCGCTCGGGCGACACGTCGTACAGCACCACCTCCTCCACGCGGGGCTTGGCGGCGTCGCGCAGCAGCGCGCCGTACACCAGCGGGACCCGGAAGCCCCCGCCTCCCAGAACGGCCAGTCTCATCCGATCTCCTCACCGCCGGACCTCGCTCCGGCGCTCACGCGAGCAGGACCTCGACGCCGGCGTCCGCGCAGGCGCGCAGCGTGGACGCGTCGGCGCCCTCGTTCGTGACGAGCACGTCGATGTCCTCGGGACCGCACACCCGCAGGGCGCCCGTCCCGGGGAACTTGTGCCGGTCCACGAGCAGGACCACCTGGCCCGCGGCGGCGATCATGGCGCGCTTCAGCGGCACCTCGGCGAGCGTCGTGTCGACGAGCTGGCCGTCCGCGCGGACCCCGCTCGCCCCCAGGAACACCCGGTCGGCGCAGACCTGCCCGAGCGCCTCCTCGGTGAGCACGCCCACCAGCGAGTGGTACGGCCGGCGCAGCATGCCGCCGAGCAGCAGCAGCTCGACCACCGGGTCGTCGCGCAGCACGTCGAGGACGGCGAGGCTGGAGGTGACCACGGTGACGCGGCGACCGCGCAGGCGGCAGGCCAGCCGCATGGTGGTCGTGCCGATGTCGAGCAGGACGACGTCGCCGTCGCCGACGAGCCGCGCGGCGCGCGCCGCCACGGCCTCCTTGTCCTGCTCGTCCACGCCCGCCACCTCGGCGAAGGGCCGGTCGGTGTCGGCGTCGGCGCCGGCCAGGGCGCCGCCGCGCACACGCCTGAGCGTGCCGTCGCGGTCGAGCACCTCCAGGTCGCGGCGGATGGTGGACGGGCTCACGCCCAACTGGGCCGCCAGGTCACGGACGCTGGTCGCCCCCGAGAGCCGGACTCGGCGCATGATCTCCGCATGCCTGAGGTGCTGGAGCACGATCGGATTCTAACAGTCAAACGCGCGCATGAACGAGCATCTTCTACCAATTGCTCACACGAAACACTTGATGTCCGCGAGTAAACGTGCAAGATTGCGCACATCTCGTACTGTCGAGGAGGTCTCTTACCCGTGTCTGCCCAGGCCTACGACCCTCTCGCCGATCTGCGAAGCCCCGAGGCCCCGCAGTTCGACGTCTTCCTCGCGGGCACCGTGTTCCTCGACATCGTGTTCACCGGTCTGCCCGCCATGCCCGCCGCCGGCACCGAGACGTGGGCCGATGGCATGGGCTCCTGCCCCGGGGGCATCGCCAACCTCGCCATCGCCACCAGCCGGCTGGGCCTGCGCACGTCGCTGGCCGCCGCGTTCGGCGACGACGACTACGGCGACTTCTGCTGGCGCACGCTGGCCGAGCAGGAAGCCGTGGACCTGTCCAAGTCGCGGCGCTTCGACCAGTGGCACACGCCGGTGACGGTCTCCATGGCCGTCGACCGCGACCGGAGCATGGTGACCCACGGCCATCCCGCGCCCATGTCGGCCTCGGAGATGATCGGCAAACCGCCCCGGTCCCGGGCGGTGATCGTGACGCTCTCCACGGAGGAGCCGCTCGGCGCGCCGCCCGGCGCCACGTGCAACTGGGCCGAGCTGGCCCAGCGCGACGGCGCCATGATCTTCGCCGACGTGGGCTGGGACCCGTCGGGCGCCTGGTCGCCCTCGGTGCTCGACCAGCTCGCCGTCTGCCACGCGTTCATGCCGAACGCGGTCGAGGCGATGGCCTACACCGGCACCGACAACCCGCGCGACGCCCTCTACGTCCTCGCCGACAAGGTGCCGCTGGCCGTCGTCACCGACGGCCCGAACGGCGCCATGGCCATCGACTCGACGACCGGCGAGGAGGCGTACGTGCCCGCCCCCCGGGTGCGCGCGCTGGACCCGACCGGCGCGGGCGACGTCTTCGGCGCGGGCATCGTGCTCGGCACGCTGTCCGGGTGGCCGCTGGCCGACCGGCTGGCCTTCGCCGGGGTGTGCGCCGGGCTGGCCGTCCAGCAGTTCGGCGGGTCGCTGGCCGCGCCGGGCTGGGGCGACATCGCCGACTGGTGGCACGAGGTGCGCGGCGCGGCCGGGCGGGGCGGCGCCTACGGCGACTCGCTGGCCCGCCGCTACGCCTTCCTCGACCGGCTCGTGCCGACCGTGCCGGTGGGCGCGGTGCGCCGGGCCGCCGCCACGATCGCCCGGCACGCCGACCTTGAGCCGCCCGCCCCGGCGGTCCCCACCGAGCCCGAGGTACCGGCCGCGCAGCGCGTGCCCGCCCAGAAGGAGTAACACCATGATCATGGGCCGTAGCCCCCGCGGTCCGCGGACGTTCGCCGTGCTCGCCGCCGGCGTCCTGGCCCTCGCCGCCACCGCGTGCGCGCCCGGGTCGTCGGCCCCGCCCGCGCCCTCCCCGGCGAAGACCGCCGCCTCGGCGGTGCGCACCGACGCCGCCTCCCTCGGCGACGTGACGCTCACCGTCTGGGACCAGGAGGTGCGGGGCGGTCAGGCCGCCCAGATGAAGCAGCTCAACGCCGCGTTCGAGGCCAAGTACCCCAACATCAAACTCAAGCGCGTGTCGCGCTCGTTCGACGACCTCAACACCACGCTGCGCCTGGCGCTGAGCGGCAACGAGCCGCCGGACGTGGTGGAGGCCAACAACGGGCGCTCGTCGATGGGCCAGTTCGTCAAGGCCGGCCAGCTCCTGCCGCTGGACGCCTACGCCGAGGCGTACGGCTGGAAGACCCGCTACCCCGACACGGTGCTGCGCTACTCCCGCTACAGCGCCGACGGCAAGGTGTTCGGCGAGGGCAACCTGTACGGCCTGCCCCAGGTCGGCGAGGTCGTCGGCGTCTTCTACAACCGGGCGAAACTCACCAAGCTCGGCCTCGAACCGCCGAAGACGTGGGCCGACTTCCAGGCGGCGCTGGAGAAGGCCAAGGCCGGGGGCGAGGTGCCGATGCAGCTCGGCAACCTCGACAAGTGGCCCGCCATCCACGTGTTCGGCACCGTGCAGGGCCGCCACGTGCCCGCCGAGCAGATCTCCACGCTCGCCTTCGGCCGCAAGGGCGCCTCCTGGACCACGCCCGAGAACGTCAAGGCCGCCGAGGAACTGGTCGGCTGGGTGGACAAGGGCTACTTCGAGCCGGGCTTCAACGGGCAGGGCTACGACCCGGCCTGGCAGGCGTTCGGCAAGGGGAAGGGCGTCTTCCTCATCGCGGGCACCTGGCTGCTGGCCGACCTGGAGAAGGCGCTCGGCAAGGACCTCGGGTTCATGCTGCCGCCCGGCGCCGCGGCCGGCGCCCCGCCCGTCACGACCGGCGGCACCGGCCTGCCGTTCGCGATCACGGCGAAGAGCCCGCACCCCGACGCGGCGGCGGCCTACATCGACTTCATCACCAACGCCGACGCCATGAAGGTGCTCACCTCCACCGGCAACCTGCCGGTCGCCGACACGGCGCAGCAGTCCGTGCAGGCCGGGCCGCAGCAGGACGTCTTCACCGCGTTCGGCGCCGCGACCAAGGACGACGGGCTGGTGCCGTACCTCGACTACGCCACCCCGACCTTCGCCGACACGCTCGGCGCGGCGCTGCAGGACCTGCTGGCCAAGAAGGCCACGCCGAAGGAGTTCCTGGACACGCTGGAGAAGGACTACAAGACCTTCGCCGAGAGCAACGGGTGAGCATGGGCCGACCTCCGGGGGAGCCCGGCCGCGTCGCCTACCTGTACCTGCTGCCGGCGTTCGTCGTCTACGCGGTGTTCCTGCTCTACCCCATCGGCCGCGCGGTGCAGATCTCCCTCTACGACTGGGACGGTCTCACCCTCGGCCGGTGGGCGGGCCTGGACAACTACACCGCGATCCTGTCGGACGAGCGGCTGCGGGCGGGTTTCGGCCACGCGCTGGTGCTCATCGTGTTCTACGCGGTGATCCCGCTGGCGATCGGGCTGACGCTGGCGGCGATCCTCAACCACGCCAAGGTGCGCGGGCTCGGGTTCTTCCGGACCGTGGTGTTCCTGCCGCAGGTGGTGGCCATGGTCGTGGTGGCCGTCGCCTGGCGGCGCGTGTACGCGCCCGACGGCACCCTGAACGCGCTGCTCGGCGCGCTCGGCCTCGACGGGCTCACCCGGGGCTGGCTGGGCGACCACACGTTCGCGCTGCCGGCGGTCGGCGTCGTGGGCACCTGGTTCGAGAGCGGCCTGGTGACCGTGCTGCTGCTGGCCGGGATGAGCCGCGTGCCGATGGAGCTGTACGAGGCGGCCCGGCTCGACGGGGCCGGCGCGGTCAGGGAGTTCTTCGCGGTCACGCTGCCGTCGGTGCGCGGGGAGATCGCGGTCGCGCTCACGCTGACCGTGATCGCCGCGTTACGGACGTTCGACCTGGTGTACGTCACCACGCGCGGCGGGCCCGGCGACTCGACGTCGGTGCCGTCGTTCGAGGTCTACCACCGGGCCTTCGGGCTGGGCCAGGTCGGCTCGGCGGCGGCGATCGGAGTGACGCTGACCGTGGTCATCTTCGCGATCTCGTTCGCGATCAACCGGCTGGCCGACAAGGGGACGACGTGAGCACGGCTGTCCCCGGCCGGTCCCAGAGGAGGATGTCGTGATCTCCCGTGCGGAGCGGGTGGCGAACTACGTCATCCTGTCGGCGTTCGCCGCGTTCGCGCTCTTCCCCGTCGTGACCATCCTCGGCGCCGCGCTCGGCCCCGACGACGCCGGCCCGGCCGGGCAGGCGTGGGGGCCGCACCTGGGCAACTTCGCGGCGGCCTGGGAGGCGGGACACTTCGGCACGTACCTGCGCAGCAGTCTGGCCGTGTCGTCGTTCGTCGTCGTGGTCAGCGTCGTGCTGTCGATCATGAGCGGGTACGCGTTCGGCACCATGCGCTTCCGCGGCCACACCGTGCTGTTCTACCTGTTCATGCTCGGGATCATGATGCCGAGCGAGGCCATCGCGGTGCCGCTCTACTTCGACCTGCGCACGCTCGGCCTCATCGACACGTTCTGGTCGGTCGCGCTGCCGCAGGTGGCGCTGTCGGTGGCGTTCGGCACGTTCTGGATGCGGGCCTACTTCCGGGCGAGCAGCCGGGCCATCGTCGAGGCCGCCCGCATCGACGGCGCCTCGACGTGGCGCACGCTGTGGCAGGTGCTGGTGCCGCCGGCCCGGCCCGCGATCGTCACGCTCACCGTGCTGGTCTTCATGTGGACGTGGAACGAGTTCCTCATCCCGCTGATCATGGTGACCAGCGAGTCGCTGCGGACCGCGCCGCTCGGCCTGGCCTTCTTCCAGGGCCAGTACACCTCGGGTTTCACGCTCCTCGCGGCCGGGTCGGTCATCGTGGCCACCCCGGTCGTGGTCTTCTACCTGTTCCTCCAGCGTCACTTCGTCCGCGGGCTGCTCCAGGGCGCGGTCCGCGAGTAATCACCGGAGGTTTCATGCGCAGACCCTCACCCCCCACGTCGCGGAGATGGGCGGTGGCCGCCGCGGCGGCCTCGCTCGCCCTCGCGGCCCTGCCCGCGCTCCCCGCCCCGGCCTCGGCCACCACCCCGGCGACGAGCCCGGTCTCGACCCCGGTCTCGACCTCGACCTCGCCCGCCGACCTCGACGTGCTGTTCGTCGGCGCCCACCCCGACGACGAGGCGTTCACGCTCTCGACGCTCGGTCAGTGGAACGAGGACCACCGGATCCGCACCGGCGTCGTCACCGTCACCCGCGGCGAGGGCGGCGGCAACGCCGTCGGCCCCGAGGAGGGCCCCGCGCTCGGCCTGATCCGCGAGGCCGAGGAGCGCACGGCCGTCGGCAAGGCCGGCGTCCGCGACGTCTTCAACCTCGACGACGTCGACTTCTACTACACGGTCAGCGCGCCGCTGACCGACCAGATCTGGGGCGGCGACACGCTGGAGAAGGTCGTCCGGATCGTCCGGCAGACCCGGCCCGAGGTGCTGCTGACCATGGACCCGGCGCCCTCCCCCGGTAACCACGGCAACCACCAGCAGGCCGCCCGCCTGGCCGTGCAGGCGTTCTACGCCGCGGCCGACCCGGCGGCCTACCCCGAGCAGATCACCCGTGAGGGGTTGCGGCCGTTCGCGCCGTCCCGGCTGCTGCAGGGCGGCGCGCGCGGCACCTCGCGCACCGGCCCCGACTGCGCGGCCACCTTCCGGCCCGCCAACCCGGCGCAGAACGTCTACGGCGTCTGGAGCGGGCGGCCCTCGGCGCGGCAGGGCGGCCGGACGTGGGCGGCGATCGAGCGCGAGGCCCAGCGCGCCTACGCCTCACAGGGCTGGGCCGTCTTCGGCGACGTGCCCACCGACCCGGCCCAGCTCGGCTGCGACTTCTTCACCCAGGTGGACGCGCGGGTGCCCTTCCCCGAGCCGGGCAGCGCGGCGGCCGCCGCGCCCACGGCCGTCCTGGACGGCGCCCTCGTCCGGGCCGACGGCGCGGTGCCGCTGGGCACGCAGCTCACGGTGCGGCCCGCCACGTTCGACGTGCGCCCGGGCACCGCGTTCAGCGTCAAGGTGACCGCGACCGCGCCGCCCCGCGAGCCGCTGGGCCGCTCGTCGGCGGCGCTGCGCGTGCCCGACGGCTGGCAGGTCACCGGCTCCGGCGACCTGGGCCGGCTCGCGCCCGGACGCACCGGGACGGCCACGTTCACCGTGACCCCGCCGCAGGGCGCGGCTCCCGGCGAGCGGGCGCGGCTCGCCGCGGCGCTCACGACCGAGCGCGGTTCCGGCTACACCGACCGGCAGGTCGAGGTCAGCCCGGCCGTGCGCGGGACGCAGCAGCTCCTGCCGCAGGTCGGCCAGTACGAGAAGTGGTCCGCCGAGGTCGGCGTGCCGCAGCTTCGCGGCCTGGTCACGCCCGTGCTCACGCTGCCGTCCGGCGGCTCGCGCCAGGTCGGCGTGGTCGTCACCAACGTGAGCGCCACGACGCAGTCCGGCACCGTGCGCCTGGACCTGCCCAAGGGCTTCACCGCCGACCGGGCCGAGGCGCCCTACAGCGGGCTCGCCGCCGGGGCGTCGGCGACGGTCACGTTCACCGTCACCAACACCGACACCTCGCTCAAGACGTCCAACGAGGGCGGCGACTACGCCTACACCATCACCACGACCAGCGGCGACGGCTCCAGCGTGAGCAAGCCGGCCCTGGAGCTCGTCCCCACGGCGGTCATCCCGAAGGCCGCCGCGGCGCCCGCCGTGGACGGCGCGGAGGGCGACGGCGAGTACGCCGGACCGGCCCTGGACATCTCGCGCCTGTGGGAGGG
This sequence comes from Nonomuraea roseoviolacea subsp. carminata, assembly GCF_024172185.1. Lineage (GTDB taxonomy): Bacteria > Actinomycetota > Actinomycetes > Streptosporangiales > Streptosporangiaceae > Nonomuraea > Nonomuraea roseoviolacea. Next base: position 5,590,697 of record NZ_JAMZEC010000001.1, on the reverse strand, counting down.
CACCGCCTGCGCGTCGGCGGCCGACTGCTCGGGCACGGCCAAGGTGACCTGGCACGACGACACCCTCTACCTGCTCGTCCAGGTCAAGGACGACGTGCTCGGCACCCGGCTGGCCGCCTCCGACTGCAAGCGGCACTGGCGTACCGACGCGGTGGAGGTGACGATCGACCCGCGCGGCACGTCGGAGAACACCTCCACGACGTTCAAGACGGCCGTGCTGCCGGTCACCGCCGAGGGGCCGCCGTGCGCGCTGCGCGACGCGGACAACCACCAGGGGGCCGCCACGGGCGTGCGGATCGCGTCCAAGGTGTCGTCCGGCGCGTACGCGGTGGAGCTGGCGATCCCGATGGAGCAGCTCCCGGGCGCGGTCGATCCCGCCCACCTCGGGCTGAACATCCTCGTGTACGACTCCGACACCCAGGACAAGACCGGCCAGACCCGGATCGGCTGGTCGACGTGGGGCGGCGTGCAGGGCGACCCGTACCGGTGGGGCGTCGCGACGCTGCCCGGTTACCAGCCGCCGGCGGGCCGGCCCACCACGCCGCCGGACCCGGTGATCCCGGCCACCGGCCTGTCGAGCCTGGACTCGCCGCAGTCGCTGGAGCAGGCGGTGCGGCTCGGGCTCCCGCTGGCGGGCGGCCCGGCGGCGAAGGCGTCGGAGAGCGGCGGGGTCACCTCCGCCACGGGCGGCCAGGCGGCGGTCAAGGTGACGCTGCGGGCGGCCGGTCCCGGTGAGGCGCACCTGTTCGTCCGCGACGGCCAGGGCACGGCGGGCAGCCGCGTCGTCAAGGTCGGCGGCAAGGGCGTCACGACGGTGAGCGTGCCGGTCACGCGGGCGCTCGGCGCCGACCCGGCGGTCGTGGCCGGGTGGCTGGCTCCGGGCGGCGGGACGACGGCGTCGCGAGCCGCCGTCCGCTGACCGGCTCCCCCGGGCACCATCGGAGGCCATCGCGGAAGCAGATCTTCCGCGATGGCCTCTACCTTTGCCGGCATGGACCCCCTGATCAGCCGCCGCGCCCTCAACCGGGCCACCCTCGACCGGCAGCTCCTGCTGCGCCGCGCCGCCCTGCCGGTGGTGGACGTGGTGGAGCGCCTCGGCGGCCTCCAGGCGCAGACCCCGCACACCTGGTACACCGGCCTGTGGAACCGCGTCGAGGACTTCGACCCGGCCGTGGCCTCCGGGCTGCTGGAGTCGCGGGCCCTGGTGCGCGTCGCGTTGCAGCGCTCGACGATCCACCTGGTGAGCGCGCGCGACTGCCTGGCGATGCGGCCCCTCCTCCAGGTGGTCACGGAGCGGATGACCCGCTCGGCGTTCGGGCGGCGCCTCGCGGGCGTGGACCTCGACGAGCTGGCCGCGACCGGCCGGGCACTGCTGAGCGAGGGGCCGATGACGTTCGCCGAGCTGGGCCGCGCGCTGGCCGAGCGGTGGCCGGACAACGACCCGAACGCGCTCGGGCAGGGCGTGCGCTGGCTCGTGCCGCTGGCGCAGGTGCCGCCGCGCGGGCTGTGGGGCCGCAGCGGCCCGGTCGCGCACGCCCCGGCCGACACGTGGCTGGGCGGCCCGGAGGTGCCCGCGATGACGGCCGCCGAGCTGGTGACGCGCTACCTCGCGGCGTTCGGCCCGGCGACGGTGAAGGACGCGCAGACCTGGTCGGGGCTGACCCGGCTGGCCGAGGTCGTGGAGGGGCTGGACCTGGTGCGCTTCCGCGACGAGGACGGCCGCACGTATTACGACCTGCCGGACGCGACCCGGCCGGGCGAGGACGTCCCGGCGCCGGTCCGCCTCATGTACGACTTCGACAACCTGTTCCTGTCGCACGCCGACCGCACGCGCGTGATCACCGAACGGGGCCGGGCCGCGCTCGGCGCGTTCACGGGGACGAACGTGGTGCCGCGCCTCATCCTGGTGGACGGCTTCGCGGCCGGCGACTGGACCGTCTCCCGGGCCAGGGGCGTCACCACGCTCACCCTGCACCGGTGGGAGCCGACCGCCCGCCTGGACGAGGCGGAGGCGGAGGCGCGGCGGCTGCTGGAGTTCCTGGCGCCGGGTGACGCGCACCGGGTCGCGGTCCTCGACGGACCCTCCATCCGTTCTGCATAGCACAACGATGTGCTGCATGTGCTGAACTCCGGGCGGCACTGACCGTAGGGTGGCGGCGTGCCGGAGCGGAACCAGTCGACCTCGCTGCGCCGGGCGCTGGCCGTGCTCGACCACGTCCGCGACAACAGCGGCCTCACGCTGACCCGGCTCGCGGAGGGCGTGGGCCTGTCCAAGAGCACCGTGCTGCGGCTGACCGCGCCGCTCATCGAGGCCCGGCTGCTCGAACGCGACCACCGGAGCGGCGTCTACCGGCTCGGCCACGGCACGCTCCGCCTCGGCCAGGCGTACCTCGCCACGCTCGACCTGCGCGCCGTGGCCGCCGAGGAGTCGCACCGGCTGATGACCGAGGCGCGGGAGACCGTCCACCTCGCCGTCCCCGACCCGCCGCACGTCGTCTACGTCGACAAGGTGGAGAACGAGACGAACGTCCGCATGGCCTCGCGCATCGGCAGCCGCGGGCCCGCGCACTGCACGGCCGTGGGCAAGGCGATCCTGGCGTTCCAGCCCGGCGACCCGGTCGAGGGGCTGGAGCTGGAGGCCCGTACCCGGCACACCATCACCGACCCCGACCGGCTGCGGCGCGAGCTGGCCGGCGTCCGGCGGCGCGGCTACGCGGTGGACGACCGCGAGAACGAGCCCGAGGTGCGCTGCGTCGGCGCGCCCGTCTTCAACCACACCGGGACCGTGGTCGCCGCCATCTCGGTCTCCGGGCTCACCTCGCGCGTCACCGCCGCGCGGGTGCGCGAGCTGGGCCCGCGGGTGGCCGCCGCGGCGGCACGGATCTCCGGAAAGCTGGGTGCGACGACCTGATGACCACACCGACCGACCTGGTGACGTTCGGCGAGAGCATGGCGCTGTTCACCGCCCGCCGCACCGGCCCCCTCCGCTTCGCCCGCGACTTCGACCTCGGCATGGGCGGGGCGGAGTCCAACGTCGCGATCGGCGTCTCCCGGCTCGGGCACCGGGCGACCTGGGTCGGCCGGGTGGGCGCGGACGAGTTCGGCGACCTGATCCGCGCCACGCTGCTGGGCGAGGGCGTGGACGCCCGCGTCATCACCGATCCCGCCGCACCGACCGGGCTGATGATCAAGGGCAGGCGCACGGCCGAGCTGGTCGACGTCCGCTACTACCGCGCGGGCAGCGCCGGCTCCCGCCTGACGCCCGGCGACCTGGACCCGGAGCTCGTCACGGGGGCCCGCGTCCTGCACGTCTCCGCCATCACGCCCGCCCTGTCTGCCTCCGCCCGCGAGGCCGTCCGGCACGCGATGACGCTGGCCCGCGCGGCGGGCGTGCTGGTGTCGCTCGACGTCAACTACCGGGCCGCGCTCTGGTCGCCCGCCGAGGCCGGGGCGTGGCTGCGCGAGGCGGTCGCGGACGTGGACGCGCTGTTCGTGACCGGCCCCGAGGGCCGGCTGATCGCCGACGTCGAGGAGCCCGCCGACCTGGCCCGCGCCCTGGCCGCGCTCGGCCCACGGCACGTGCTGGTCAAGGCGGGCTCGGCGGGCGCCCTGGAGCTGTCCGGCGACGTCGTACGGCACGCGGAGCCGTACCGGGTGACGGAGGTGGACCCCGTCGGGGCGGGCGACGCGTTCGCGGCGGGCTGGCTAGCCGGGTGGCTGTCGGGCTGCGACCCGGACGAACGGCTGCGCACGGCCTGCGCGGCGGGCGCGTTCGCGGTCACCTCGCAGGGCGACTGGGAGAGCCTGCCCCGCTCCGCCGACCTGCACCTGGTGCAGCGGCGCGCGGCGGACGGCGTCAGCAGGTAGCCGCCCTGGCCGGGCCTTCCCCGCGCGTCGCTCGCCGCTCGCCGCTCGCCACTGGTCACTCGCCGCTTGCCGCTCGGCGCTCGCCGCTCGGCACTCCGGCGCTCGTCACTCGTCGCCGAGGACCCGGTGTACGTACGCGACCGCCGGCGGGCCGTAGACCCGCATGACCTGAGCGATCGCGGCCTGCAGCCGGGGCAGTGACCACCCGGCCGGTCGCAGCGGCTCCGGTAGCTGGGGCGCGCGCAGGGTGTCGACCATGGTCCTGCCCAGCAGGCGGCTCAACGTCCGCAGCGCCTCCGCGTCGGCCGCGGGCCGGTCGGGCGCCGAGCGCACCGCCGCCTCCAGGACCTCGGCCTGCCGGTCGTACAGGTCGCTGAGCGCCCCGAGACCCCAGGCGTCGTACGCGGCGCGGGCGGCCTCGTCCGCTTCCATGGCGAGCGTGGCCCGGTGCAGCCGCACCCCCTCCGGCGGGGTGAGCAGCGACCCGAGCCCGGCGGAGCGGTCGGTGACCGCGATCAGCACCCCCTGCTGGAGCAGCCCGTACCCGGTGAGCAGCGCGGCCCGGCGCAGCGCGTCGCGGTAGGCGCGCTGTCCCTCCGGCACCTGGTAGAGCAGCGCGTGGAAGCGCCCGTCCCACTCCGGGACGGCGGCCGCGGAGCCCTGCCGGATCCGGACGAAGCCGGCGGCCAGGTCGCCGGCCATCCGGTAGCGCGTGCCGCCGCCGCGCCGCTCGCCGGTCAGGTAACCCTCCTTGCGCATGCGGGCGATGAGCGCGCGGGCCGCGGCCTCGGTCAGGCCGAGGTCACCCAGCAGCCTGGTCAGCGTCGTGCCGGACAGCTCCTCCCGGCCCGCCGCCCCGAACAGGAACGGCACCAGCGAGACCGAACGTCCCCGGGAGGGTCTTGCGGTCAAGCGAGGCGGTGATACGTTTTGTTTCACGTTCGTGAGTCTATTCGACACATCAAGAACGTGATCTTGTTTCGACGGAATGAGGAGGGTCCGTTGGCGAAGTTACGGGCCGTTGCCCTGAACTGGGGCCCGACGATCGCGTTCAACGTCGTCCTGCCCTGGCTGACGTACACGCTGCTGACCGACCGCGGCATGTCCGACGTCGCGGCGCTGGCCGTCTCGGCGGTCTGGCCGGCCGTCGAGGTGCTCGGCATCCTGCTGATCCGGCGCCGCCTCGACGACTTCGGCGTGCTCGCGCTGATCGTCGTCGGCCTCGGCGTGCTCGGCTCGCTGGTGTTCCAGGACGAGCGGCTGGCGCTGGTCAAGGAGTCCGCGGTGACCGGGCTGTTCGGGCTGGTGCTGCTCGGCTCCCTGCTGACGCCCCGGCCCCTGATGTTCTACTTCGGCCGCAAGTTCGGCACGGACGGCACCGACGAGGGGCTGGCCCGGTGGAACGATCTCTGGCAGTACGCGGGCTTCCGCCGGGTGCAGCGGATCCTCACCGTCGTCTGGGGCGTCGTCTACCTGGCCGAGGCGGTCGTCCGCTTCGCCCTGTCGTACGTGCTGTCCACCGCGGCGATGGTCACGATCTCCACGGTGCTGCCGATCGCCGTCACCGCCGCGCTGGTCACCTGGACCATCGCCTACGGGCGCCGCAGCCGTGCCGCGGCGGCCCGCAACAACCCGGCGGCGTTCGCCGCCCCGCAGGAGGGCGTCACGTGAGCGGGTGGCCGTTCGGGTGCGCGTCGCGCGACTCCGAGGCCGCGGGCTCCGGCACGACGGCCTTCTCGCGTGCGGCGGTTTCCTGTGCGACGGCCTTCTCGCGTGCGGCGGTCTCCTGTGCGACGGCCTCTCGTGTGACGGCCTCCGTCAGCGCGGGCGTCTCCTCGGCGGGCGCCTGCTCCAGGCTCGGCTGATCGCCCCCTTCGAGCTCCCCGGGCCCGGACGGCCCTTCCGCCGCCGGCGCTTCCCCGCCCTGTTCGGCCGTCTGTTCGGCGGCCTGGGGGGCGGCCTGCGCGGCCCGGTCGAAGAAGCGCAGCAGCTCGACCGGCAGCGGCATGATCAGAGTGGAGTTCTTCTCGGCGGCGACCTCCACCACGGTCTGCAGCAGGCGAAGCTGCAACGCGCCCGGCGTCTGCGACATGATGCCGGAGGCGTCGGCGAGCTTCTGGGCGGCCCGCAGCTCGCCGTCCGCGACGATCACCCGCGCCCGCCGCTCGCGCTCGGCCTCGGCCTGGCGCGACATGGAGCGCTTCATGGTGTCCGGGAGCTGGACGTCCTTGATCTCGACCCGGTCGATGTGGATGCCCCAGCCGAGCGCGGGGCTGTCGATCATCAGGGCGAGGCCGCGGTTCAGCTCCTCGCGGTTGGTGAGCAGGTCGTCCAGCTCGCTCTTGCCGATGATCGACCGCAGCGAGGTCTGCGCCACCTGCTCCACCGCGTGCACGTAGTCCTGCACCTCGATGGCCGCCCGCATCGGGTCCTTGACCCGGAAGTAGGCGACCGCGTCCACGCGGACGGAGACGTTGTCACGGGTGATGCCCTCCTGCGTGGGCACGGGCATCGTGACGATCTGGATGTTGACCTTCTTCATCCGGTCCGCGAACGGGATGAGCACCGTCAGCCCGGGTTGCCGGATCTCCTTCTGGGCCCGGCCGAAGCGGAAGATGATGCCCCGTTCGACCTGGTTGACCACCCGCAGGCTGCTGAGGACCACCAGGATGACGAAGAAGGCGATCACGGTGAGAATGATGTTGATGTCCATGACGGCATCCCTTCCATGTCGAGCCTAGGTCCCTGAGGACCTCCATGGGAGGGGAGCCGACGTCAGCCGATCGGGGTGACGTCCACGCCGCCGCACACCCTGCCCTCGGGGAGCGGGAGCGTCACGCCCGTCCCCCCGTCCGGGGGCGTGGCGCGCAGTCCGGCCGGGCTGACGCAGCCGGGCTCCACGACCGTCCAGTGCAGGACGGACCGCGCGCTCCCGCCGGTCTTCAGCGTCGCCACCGCGCCGGGCCCGTCCACGTGCCGCACGGTCACCGCGAGCGCCGCGCCGTCCGCGTCGAGCAGGGCGACGCCGGGATGGCCGGACACGACACAAGGGGCGCCGGAGATGTTGGTGAAGGTCAGCGGGACGTACCGGTTGCCCGCGCCTGGGTCGATCCGGCCGAAGCGGAGCTCCAGGTCGCCGGAGGAGCACGTGTCGGAAGCGACCGGACGCGCCGGCACGGGCTTCCGGGACACGACCGGGGGGACCGGACGTGTCTGGGCGAAGGCGGTGCCTGCCACCAGCAGGCCCAAGCCCACGATCCCGACAATCCCCAGCTTCCTCATCAATCTCACTTATGCCCCCTCCAAGCCCACCCAACGCCGCCGATACCCCACGGAACCCCAGCTAACGGACATGACACCCTTGAGCCACCTGATGCGCCGCCACCTCGGCGTCATGCGCCGTCAGCTTGGTGGCGGCATGAGCCATCACCTCGGCGTCACGTCCTCACCTCGCGCCCAGGCCAGCACGCGGCCCGCCAGCGCGGCGGGGTCCCCGGCCGCTCCCCCGTCGCGCGAGCCTCCGGACCCGAACGTCTCCGGAATCAGCGCGCGCCCCTGCCGGGCGTCGGCCAGCGCGTCCTCGATCTCCTCCTCCCCGTAGCCGCGCGCCTCCAGCCGTCGCCGCCGGACGTCGTCGGGGCAGTCCAGCAGCGCCCACCGGAGCGGCCCGTCCCACCTCGCGCCCGGCGCCAGCTCCTCCGCGTCCGGAACGGGGCAGAGCAGCAGCACGGGATGCCCGACCCGGCGCACCATGGTGACGATCCGCCCCCACAGCCGGTCGTAGGCGGGCCACACCGGGGCGGCCTCCGGCTCGGCGACAGGCACGCCGAGCAGCGCGCCGTCCTCCAGGATCTCGTCCATGTCCATGACGACCAGTCCGCCGGCCGCGCCCAGCAGGTACGGCATCAGGTACGTCTTGCCCGCGCCCGGCGCGCCCGTGAGAAGGCACAGCGGACCCTGCCCGGCCGTGAGTCGATCTTCCATGCGCGCGATCCTAGTGAGCCCGGACGCCCGCCGGATCCGCGGCTTGACCTTGACCCTGCGTCAGGGTTGCACCATCACCTCATGAGCACTTCGCAGCAGCCCCCGCTGGGGCACTTCCACCAGGTCGACGGCCGCCGGCTGTTCCTCCACCGCTCGGGCGCGGGCGGGCCGGCCGTGGTGTTCCTGCCCGGCGCCAGCGCCTTCGGGCTGGACTACCTCAACATCCATGAGCGCGTCTCCGCGTTCACCACCTCCGTCCTCTACGACCGCGCCGGCACGGGCTGGAGCGGCCCGGCCGAGCTGCCCCGCACCGCCGCCGACGTCGCGACCGAGCTGCGGGACCTGTTGCGGGCCGCGGACGTGCCGGGACCGTACGTGCTGGTGGCGCACTCCCTCGGCGGCGCCTACGCGCGGCGCTTCCTCCAGCTCTTCCCCGGCGAGGTGGCCGGGGTCGTCCACCTCGACGCGTTCAACGAGGACTGGGACGTCCACATGGGCGACGAGCGCCTGCGCCTGAAGCCCCAGCCGGTGCCGGGCACCCTGATGCTGCGCCTCGTCACCCTCCTCGCGCGCGGCCAGTACAGGAAGATGCTGGCCACCTGGCCGCGCGAGGTCCGCGAGGCGCTGCTGGCCCGCCACCTCACCGTCGAGTCGCAGCGGGCCGGCGCCCAGGAACGCGGCGACATGCCAGCGCTGGCCGCCGAGATCAAGGCCGCGGGGCCCGTTCCGGGCAGGCCGCTCATCGCGTTCACCGCGCTCGGCGTCGATCCCGCGATGAGGCTCATGATGCCGAAGCGGACCCTGACCGCGATGAGCGACGGCAAGGTCCGCCTCGGCGAGGCCCTGGCCGCGTCGGTGCCCGGGGGCGAGCACCGCGTGCTGGAGAACGCCCGCCACAGTACGATCTGCACGGACGAACCGGACGCCGTCGTCCAGGGCGTCCGCGATCTCTGGCAACGCGTGTGCTGAAGGGGCTCTCATTGCTCACCATTGGCCAGCTCGCCGCCCATGCCGGGGTGACGGTCCGCGCGGTCCGTCACTACCATCACTGCGGTCTGCTCGCCGAGCCCGAGCGTGACTCCTCCGGCTACCGCCGCTACGACGCCGCCGCGGTCGTCGACCTGATCCGGATCAAGACCATGGCCGACGCCGGCGTGCCGCTGGCCCGCATCGACGAGCTCCTCCACGCCGGGCAGGAGGAGTTCGCCGAGGCCGTCGCCGCCATCGACGACGACCTGCGCGCGCGGATCCGTGACCTGACCCGGCAGCGGCGGCGCATCGCCGAGCTGGTCGGGGGCGAGCGGCTGTTCCTGCCCGCGGAGGTCGTCGCCGTCCTCGAACGGCTGCGCGCCCTCGGCGTCAGCGAGCGGACGATCCGCATCGAGCGCGACATGTGGATCATGATGGCGGCGCAGTCGCCGGAGCTGCTTCCCGAGCTGCTCGCCGTGAAGAACGCCTCCTTCGACGACGCCGAGCTGATGCGCCTCTACCTGACCTGCGACGAGGCGTTCGACTGGGACCCCCGCGATCCGCGGCTCGTCCGGCTGGCCGCCGACATGAAGGCGTGGGCGGCCCGGCAGCAGGAGCACGAGGACGTCGGGCCGGGCACGCGCGCCCTGCTCGACGCCCACCTCACCGCGTCCTCCCCGGCCTGGGAGCGGCTGATGAGCCTGGTCGCCGCCCCGTAGCCACGGTCGCCCCAGCGAGGAACCCGGCGCGGGACCGCGACGCCGACCTTCAGCGCGAAGCCTCGGCGCGGGAGCTGCGGGGCGCGCTGCGCAGGGCGAACCAGGCCGCGGCGAGCCCGCACAGCCCGGCCGCCACGACGAGCGACAGCGCGGTGCCGGTCACCGTCCCGAGCCCGGCGCAGGCCCCCATGACGGCGACCCCGAGCGTGGCCCCGGTCTGGCGCACGGCGTTGAGCAGCCCTCCGGCCGCGCCGGCCGTGCCGGCGGGCGCGGCGGCGATGACGGCGGCCGCCAGTGCGGGCAGCACGAGCGAGACCCCGGTCCCGGTGAGCAGCAGCCCCACGGCCAGCCACCCGTACCCGGCGCCGGCGCCGACCGCCCACGCCAGCCCGCCGCCGCCCGCGGCGAGCAGCGCCAGCCCGGCCAGGATCGGGGGGCGCGGGCCGACCCGGGCGACGATCCGGCCGGTCAGCGGCGGGTTGACCACGAACGGCAGGGTGAGCGGCAGGAACGCAAGGCCGCTGGCCACCGCGCTCAGGTGGCGGCCCTGCTGGAGCAGCAGCGGCAGCACGAACAGGCCGCCGTTCAGGATGAAGCTCACCGCCGCCCCGGCGGCCAGGCCGGCCCGCACGCCGCCGCTGCCGAGGAGCGCCCGGTTCAGCACGGGGGCGTCGCTGCGCCGTTCGAGGACGGCGAACCCGCGGGCCGCCAGAGCCGTCACCACCACTGCTCCGGCGGCGTGCGCCCAGGAGCGCGAGCCCGCCGCGATGAGCGCGTCGGTCAGCAGCGCGAGCACCGCGCAGGCGGCGAGCTGAGCCGCCCAGTCGATCCGCCGCTCCCCTCGCCGGGCCCCTTCGCCGGAAGCCGCGAGTCCGTGGCGTCCCTCTTCGCCGGAAGCCGCGAGTCCGTGGCGTCCCGCCTCGCCGGAAGCCGCGGCGCCGCGGGACGCCCGCGGTCCCCGCCCGGCGGTCAGCGCCAGCACCAGCACGCCGATCGGCACGTTCACCAGGAAGATCGCCCGCCATCCGGCCAGGTCGACGAGCGCGCCTCCGGCGACGGGGCCCGCGGCGACGGCCGCGCCGCTGATGGCCGCCCAGGCCGCCACCGCCCGGGTCCGCTCGCCGGGGTCGGGGTAGAGCCGCGCGATGACGGCCATCGAGGCGGGCACGCAGGCCGCCCCCGCGGCGCCCAGCACCGCGCGCAACCCGACCAGCACCCCCAGCCCGGGAGCGAGGGCCGACAGCAGCGAGCCGAGCGCGAACACCGCCACACCGGCGCGGAACACCCGGTCGGCCCCGTAACGGTCGGCGACCGCGCCGCCGGACAGCAGCAGCGCGCCGAACACGACGGTGTAGCCGGTGGTGGCCCACTGGAGGCCGGCGATCGAGGTGCGCAGCGACGCGGCCAGGTCGGGCTCGGCGACGGAGAGCACCGTCATGTCGAGGAGCACCATGAAGTACCCGAGCGACACGCCGAGCAGCGCCGCGGCCCGCCCGCGACGGCTCGGCAGCTCAAGGGAGAGCGCAGGGGAAGAAGTCATGCGGCCCACTGTCGGTCCCGCCCCCACGCTCCCTCCACCGGCCGGACCGCAGGCAGCGTTCGGATTTTCCGAACGCTAGTCGTCGGAGGGCGGCGGGTAGTGGTGGATCTCCGCCCGGTGCCCCGTCGAGCCGGCGAACTTCGCGTCATCGGTGAGCAGCGGCACGCCCAGCAGTTCGGCGAGCGCCACGTACATCCCGTCGTAGGTGGTGAGGCTGTGGCGCAGTTCCAGCACCCGGGGCTGGAGCGGCAGCATGGGATGCCGCACGATCTTGAGCTCGGCGAACCGGTCCAGCATGAGGTGGCCCCGCCCGGCGGAGATGCGCTTCTCAGGCTTGCCGGTGATCACATGACCGCGCACCACCGAGGCGATCTCGACATCGATCAGGGCCGGCGCGTGCACAGTGCGGGCCAGCCGCCTGCGGAGCAGATCGTCGCCTTTCACGTTCGCCAGCAGGCGGAACACGATCGAGGCGTCGACGACCAGGCTCACCGGCGTCCCTCGCGCAACGTCTCGCGCACGAAGTCGGGGTCGTACGGCACCGGCTCGTCGGCGGCGATCTTGGCCATCACCTCGTCGGGCGTGGGGTGGGCGGCCTCTTCGTTCAGGAGGTCACGGAGATACGCCGCCAGAGACTTGCCCACGCGCTCGGCGCGCGCTTTGAGCGTCCGTTCAGTGGACTCCGGGACGTCTCTGATCTGGATGATCGCCATGCCTCCACACTAGCATGCAAGTTGCATGCACGCGCGGCGGAATGCCGTCAGCGGCCGGGCTGGTTGGCATGGGCGTGGAGTTGCGTCAGTTGCGGACCTTCGAGGCGGTCGTGCGGCACCGGACGGTGACGGACGCCGCCAACGCCCTGGACCTCGCCCCGTCCAGCGTCTCCGAGCAGATCCGCGTCCTGGAGAAGTCCCTCGGCGTGGCGCTGTTCGACCGGACGCCGAGGGGGATGGTCCTGACCGGGGCCGGGCGGCGGCTGCAGGGCTGGGCGCGGCGCCTGCTCGACCAGGCGGAGCAGGCGCGCCGCGAGGTGGCCGGGCAGCCGGAGGACGTCCGGCTGGGTGCGCTGGAGACGATCGTGGCCGCCTGCGTGCCACGCGTCCTGGCCAGGCTGGCGGAGCGGCGTCCCGGCCTGCGCGTGGAGGTGCTGCCCAGCGTGAGCCGCGACGACCTGCTCGCCGACGTGATCGCCGGACGGCTGGAGGCGGCGCTGCTCCTCGACACGGGCGAGGCCCTCGGCGGCCTGGGCTTCGCGCCGCCGCCCGCGCCGCTGACGTTCCTCGACGTGGACTCCGTGCCTCTCGTGCTGGTCGCCGCGCCCGGCCATCCGCTGCTCGGCCGGTCCGAGGTGTCCCCGGACGACCTGGCGGGCGAGCGGCTGCTGGTGAACGCGCCGAGCTGCTCGTTCCTCATGGCCGCCGACCGGCTGATCGGTCCCGGTCCGGAACGGCTCCAGGTGGGCGGGGTGCAGGTGATGCGTGCCTGGGCGGAGCAGGGGCTCGGGATCGCGCTGCTGCCGGGGTTCGCGGTGTCGGCCGCGCTGGGGGCGGGCACGCTCGCGCGGCTCGCGTTCCCGGCACCCGGCCTCAGCCTCCGCCTCGTCTGGCACGCCGACCGCGAGGCGACGCTCCCGGGGCTGCGCGACGTGCTGTACGCCGCGGGCACCCCGAACTAGCCGTTCCCCTTCGCCTCCGTCCGACGAATTCGCCCCGCCCGAGGGAAGCCCCGCGGCATCCGTTCCTTCCCGCGGGCTACTCCTCACGTCGTAGTCCGGCGGGCCGGAGCTCTCGCGGCGGTAGCGGCAGATGACTTCGCCCGACGGACGCCCCCCGGGCGGCGGCCCGGCGATGATTGCCGATCGTGAGGGTCCCCGGTCGGTACATCAGGGGGCACGCGATGTCGGAGTCGCGCGGGCGGAGTCCCGTCGCAGTGATTGATCATGAAGGACGGATGCCGTGAGGATTCGGCTGGTGACCTGTGCGAGCGTGGCCGCGCTGAGTGCCTTGGCGGGAATGGTGACAGCGGGTCCCGCGGCCGGGGAGACGGGGGTCGTGCCGGCCGCCGACACGAGCCCGCCGAGCACTCTCGATCCCGCGTCGCTGAAGTCCGCGCTGGACGAGGTCCACCGCGCGGGAGTGCCGGGCGTGTACGCCGAGGTGCGCGATTCCGGGCGGGTGTGGCGCGGTGCCTCCGGGGTCGCCGACCTCGAGACCGGCCGTCCTGTCAAGCCCGGCATGCTGCAGCGGGTCGGCAGCGTCACCAAGACGTTCACCGCCGCCGCGGTCATGCAGCAGGTGGAGAAGGGCCGGATCCGGCTGGACGACCCGATCAGCCGCTACCTGCCGAAGCTGGTGCCGGGCGAACGCGGCAAGAAGATCACGGTGAAGATGCTGCTCAACCACACCAGCGGCCTTCCGGAGTACCTGCCCTACGCGTTCCCGTCCCTTGCGAAGTTCCCCTCCGTGTCGGACATGTCGCCCAAGAGTCTGGACGACAACCGGTTCAGGCGGTTCAGCCCGGCGGAGCTGATCGACATGGCGCTCAAGGCGCCCGCCGCCGGCGCTCCCGGAGAAACCCCGGGGACGTACACCAACGCCAACTACCTCATCCTCGGCCTGCTCCTGGAGCGGGTGACCGGCACCCCAGCCGAGAAGTACATCACCGAGAACGTCATCGAGCGCGCCGGGCTCCGGCACACCTCGTTCCCGAGCGGGCCGCGCATCAAGGGGCCGCACCCCCGGATGTACGAGTCGATGCTCGGCCTGCTCGACCCGCCGCGCGACTACAGCGTGTACGACATGTCCTGGGTGGGCACCGGTGCCGCCCTGGTCTCGACCATGGAGGATCTCAACCGCTTCTACGGCAGGCTGCTCGCCGGCGAGATCGTCAAGCCGTCGTCGCTGGCGCAGATGCAGCGCACGGTCAAGGTCTACTCCCAGACCGGCGAGAAGATCGACTACGGTCTGGGCCTGCAGGTCATGTCCACGGGTTGCGGCACCTTCTGGGGCCACGAAGGCTCCGTCTGGGGCGCCGGAACGGCGTCGTGGAGCAGCGCGGACGGCAAGCGGCAGATGTCCGTCGCGGTGAACCTCGCGCGGTGGAACAAGCCGGATTCTTCCGGTGAGCCGCAGCCACACGCCATCGACGGCGCGATGGCGGCCTTCCACCGGCAGGCACTGTGCGGTGACGAGAACGCCTCGTAGGCCGGGGCGCGGGCCGGCACCGCGGTCCGCGCCTCCCCACGTGGCTCCTCCGGGCGGCGTTGTCCCCTGCGGCGTCATTCCCCCGCGCGGCGCAGGCGTCGCAGCGCCGCGTCGATGGACTCGCCGCTCCCTTCGGCCACGGCGGCGCCGTCGGGGTCCCGTACGACAGCCGAGAAGACCCCCTGGAGGCGGCTCAGCACGACGGTGTGGCCGTCAGGCAGCAGATCCTCCAGAACGAGCCGGTGCCGGCGGGCGTCCTGGCCGGCCAGGGTCCGGGCGGCGACCAGGGCCGCCACCGGGGTGCGGTGGCGGGTGAGCAGCAGCGGGCCGTCCTCGTACGGGAGGGTGGCCAGCCGTACGAGGTCGCCGAGCTTGCGGCGGGCCGTGGACAGCGGCAGGGCCGCCAGGCCGGTCAGCGGCCCGGACACCCCGGTGACCGGGATCAGCGCGGCCCACTCCCAGCGCTCCCGGGTGATCAGCGTGGTGGCGCCGTCCTGGGCGGCACGCGTCAACCGGCCCCAGTGGACCCGGGCCTCCTCGACTCCGAGGGCCGGGCCGAACCGGGCGACGAGGTCAGCGGTCACGGAGGGAGCCAGGTCATGGGGAGACACCCGGAGATCGTAAGCCGCCTTACCGAAAATCTGCAAGCCGCCTTACCGATCGAGGCCGACCGCCAGGGGACGGGGTTACTCGCCGCCCTCGGTGCCGAAACCGTCGAGCGCCTCGCGCTCCTCCAGGCTGAGCGTCTCCTGGAAGACCGTGATGTGCAGGTCAGCCGGCGCGTCGAGCCGCGCGTTCAGGGACTGCCACGGGGTGAGGGTGGGCGGCGCGACCTGCTCGGCCCCGGCCGCCACCAGCCGGTCCGTGGTGGCCTGCGCGTCGTCCACCTCGAACGCGACCCGGATCGTGGGCGCCACCTGCCGTCCCACCTCGACCTCGTCGATGTACCGCTTCTGGGCCGGGTTCGCGATCTCCAGGGTGGCCCGGCCGGCGTCGAGGATCGCGACCCGGGCGCCCCCGTCGCTGGAGAACGCGGCCTGCTCGGGGAGCCCCAGCACGTCGCGGTAGAACGCGAGCGCGGCCTCGTAGTCCTCGGCCTCGACGACGAGACGGAGCTGGCGGACGGGCGACGGGGTGCCTTCGGGGGCGGTCATGAGGGGCTCCTCTTCAAAGCATGGCCATAACGTGTCGCCTGAACCAACCGCCGGACCGGCCGCTCCCTTCCCGCCCGCCGCGACGAATCACCCGTTCATCGGCCTTCCTCGGCGGCGGCCAGGCGGCGCCGCAGGTGTGCGCGTTCGGGCTCGCTCCCCGCCGCCTCCAGGGCCGCGCGGTAGGCGGCGGCCGCCTCGGAGCGGCGGCCGAGCCGGTGCAGCAGGTCGGCGCGCGCCGCCAGGTACGGGTGGTACCCGCGCAGCCGCGCCTCGCCGGCCAGTTCCTCCAGCAGCGCCAGCCCCGCCTCCGGCCCGTCGCGCATGGCCACGGCCGCCGCCCGGTTCAGCGCGACCACCGGGGACGGGTCCAGCGCCAGCAGCACGTCGTACAGGGCCACGACCTGCGGCCAGTCGGTCGTGGCCAGGTCGGCCGCCTCGTCGTGGAGCGCCGCGATCGCCGCCTGCACGCCGTACACACCGGGCGGGCCGCCGCTCAGCGCGACGACCACCAGCGCCGCCCCTTCCTCGATCATGGTCCGGTCCCAGCGGCCGCGATCCTGCTCGTCCAGCAGCACCGGTTCGCCGCCGGGACCGGTACGGGCGTCGCGGCGCGCGTGGACCAGCAGCGACAGCGCGAGCAGCCCGGCGACCTCCCGCTCGGCGGGCAGCAGCCGGCGCAGGATCCGCGCCAGCCGGATCGCCTCCTCGGCCAGGTCCGGCCGTTGCAGGGCGGGACCGGAGCTGGCCGCGTACCCCTCGGTGAAGATCGAGTAGATCGCCTGGAGCACGCCGGGCAGCCGCTCCGGCAGCTCGTCGGCTCCGGGCACGCGGAACGGGATGCGCGCCTCACGGATCTTCTTCTTCGCCCGGACGATCCGCTTGGCCATCGTCTCGACCGGCACCAGGTAGGCCCGCGCCACCTCCGGCGTGCTCAGGCCCGCCAGGCAGCGCAGCATCAGCGCCCCCCGGTCCTCGGCGGGCAGCGCGGGGTGGGCGCAGGTGAAGAACAGCCGCAGCCGCTCGTCCGGCAGGTCGCGCAGGTCGTCGTGCGCGTCGGCGGGCGGGGCGTACGCGGTCCGCTCGGCCTCCACCTGGAGGATGGCCAGCCTGGCGGCCAGGGCCCGGTCGCGCCTGAGCCGGTCGACCGCCTTGCGCCGCGCCGTCGTCATCAGCCACGCGCCCGGCTTGGGCGGCACGCCCTCGACCGGCCAGTGCTTCAGCGCCGCCTCGACGGCGTCCGAGGTGACCTCCTCGGCGAGGTCGAGATCGCCGAAGCGGCGGACGAGCGCGGCCAGCAGCCGGCCGCGCTCCTCCCGGAAGACCGCCTCGATCTCACGCATCGGAGACCACGCGCCCCTCACGCATCCGCGATCGCCCGCCCCTCACGCATCCGCGTCCTCTCACGCGCCGAAGTCGGCGACCGGGCGGACCACGACCGACCCGCCGCCGCGCGCGCCGGGGCAGCGGGCGGCCCAGTCGAGCGCTACGTCGAGGTCCGGCACGTCGATCACGTAGAAGCCGCCCAGGACCTCCCGCGTCTCGGCGTACGGCCCGTCGGTCACGCTCCGCTTGCCGTCCTTGCTCACCCGCACGGTCGTCGCGGTCACCAGGTCGGCCAGCGACTCGCCCGACACCCAGACGCCCGCCTCCCGCACGGCCTGGTCGTAGGCCATCCAGTCCTCGACGGTGCAGGCGTCGTCGTCCTGGGCGGAGGCGCCGGCGTTGATCAGCAGC
Organism: Nonomuraea roseoviolacea subsp. carminata; assembly: GCF_024172185.1. Taxonomy (GTDB): domain Bacteria; phylum Actinomycetota; class Actinomycetes; order Streptosporangiales; family Streptosporangiaceae; genus Nonomuraea; species Nonomuraea roseoviolacea. Next base: position 5,573,527 of record NZ_JAMZEC010000001.1, on the reverse strand, counting down.
ATGTACTTCACGGTGATCCCCTCTCGGGTGGAGTCGTCGTACGGCGGGCCGCCGCACACCATCACCACGAACGGCCCCCGGCCGGATGGACACGACCCCTCGATGTTTTTTCCCGCGCCTCAGCGCACCTTCTCCCCCGCCGCCAGGCCGGCGATCATCCGGCCCAGCCGGGCCGCGCGCGTCCGCGGTGTCCGCGCCGTCATGAGCCGCAGGATGACCAGGTACCGGTCGCTCTTGCCGAGGGTGTCGAAGAACGCCTTCGCCCGCTCGTCCCGCTCCAGCGCCTCGGCCAGGTCCTCGGGGACTGTGGCGTTCCTCGGCGACTCGTACGCGGCCTCCCAGCGCCCGTCGGCCTGGGCCGCCAGCACCGCGGCCAGGCCCGGCGGACGCATGCGCCCGGCGGCGACGAGCTCCTCGACCTTGGCCACGTTCACCTTCGACCAGACGCTCCGGGCGCGGCGCGGCGAGAACCTCTGCAGGTAGGACGCCTCGTCGCACGACCGGGTGTGGCTGTCGATCCAGCCGTAGCAGAGCGCGACGTCGAGGGCCTCGCCCCGCGTCACCGACACCTCGCCCGAGCCCTTCTTGGCGATCCGCAGCCAGACGCCGCCGGGCGTCTCGTGGTGCTCGGCCAGCCACGCCTCCCACTGGGCGGCGTCCTCGAACGTCATGATCTCCTCGCCGGACGGGGGCGGGGTGGCGGATCCTCGCGGCATGGGGGTCCCTTCGTCGTGCCTGCGGCCGGGCCTTGCGACGGGAACGCTACGAGGCATTGAGGAAGAAGCGCTTCCTCGACGTCCGCTCAGGACGGGTCGATCGTGATGTGGACGCGGTCGGGGTAGAAGGCGACGTGGCCCTTGATCTCGCCGACCGCCTCGTAGGGCTCCTCGTACGTCCAGATGGCGTCGCCCACCTCGCCCTCGGGGGTGACGACGCTGTAGTAGGACGCCTCGCCCTTGTACGGGCAGTACGTACGCGTGTCGCTGCGGCGGATCAGCTCGGGATCGACGTCCTCGATCGGGACGTAGTGCACCGGAGGGTAGGCAGCCTCGGACAGGACCAGGGGGCGGGTGGTGTCGGCGACGACCCGCTCGCCGACGCGGACGACGACGTGGGCGGAGGTCGCCGCGACCGTGATCGGGTGGTCGGGGCCGGGGATCTTGACGTCACGGGGCACCGAGCGTCTCCGTTCTCTGGAAGCCTTGCTGCGAAGGGGGACGGCGCCGGAAGGCGGCCGTTCACCACTATGCCGGACCGGGACGAGCGGGCCCGGCGGCGGGTCCGCGCCGTCCGGAGGGGAGAGCCGTGAAGGAGGGGGCCGTGAAGGAGAGGCGAGCCATGAAGCTGGTCGCGCGCCTGTGGAGGTCGCTGGGAGGACGCCTGCAGTGGCGCCTCATGTGGCTGAAGCACGCCACGTTCATGGTCGGCGTCACGGGCATCGTCCGGGACGGCGAGGGCCGCCTGCTCCTCCTCAGGCACCGGCTGTGGCCGGAAGGCCGCCAGTGGGGGTTCCCCACCGGTTACGCGAACAGGTCGGAGGCGTTCGAGGACACCGTCGTGCGGGAGGTCCGCGAGGAGACCGGCCTGACCGTCCGGGTCGGCCGGCTCGTGCGGCTGGTCAGCGGCTACCGGCTGCGGGCGGAGGTGGCCTACGAGGCCGTCCTCGTCGGCGGCGACCTCACGATCGACCGCTTCGAGGTGCTGGAGGCGGGCTGGTTCCCGCCGGACGAGCTGCCCGAGGGCATGCAGAGGTCACACCGGGAGCTGCTGGAGCTCTCCCGCCACGGCGTGGCCGGGCCGGCGGGTCACGGCCGCTGCTCGGAGTGTCCCGTGCAGCCGTGCACGATGACCTGAACCACGTCACGTACGACGTCCCTGGTGACGCTGCCCGGCGGCCCGCTGACCAGGGTGAACAGCGCGCCCCCGTAGAGAGTGATCATGGCCGGGATCCGCTCGCGCGGGATGGCGAGGCCGAGCTGGTCGTGGTGCCCGGCCGTGACGCGGATCGCCGCGTCCTGCAGGCCCGCCAGCGCGGCGGCGAGCACCGGCCGGCGGGCGCCCTCCATCTGCAGCTCGAAGATCGCCAGATAGCGGCGGCGCAGGGTGGTCGCCGCGGTGAACAGCGACTCCGTGAGCATGTCGGCCAGCGTCGCGGGCCGTTCGAGGGCCCGCTCGGTGTCGGCGTGGTGCAGCTCGATGACGCGCTCGGCGGCGGCCACCAGGAGCGCCTCCCGGCTGCGGAAGTAGTTGGAGGCCGTGCCCGGCGGCAGGTCCGCCGCCTTCTCCACCGCCCGGTGGGTCAGCCCGTGCACGCCTGAGGACGCCAGCAGGTCGATGGCGGCGTCGGCGAGGGCTTGGCGGCGGGCCGGATTCGTGGGCGGCATGCGCCCATGTTACCAATACCCGTACTAGTACGATCGTAGTGAATGCGGGAGGTCCCATGAGGATCGCGGTGGTCGGAGCCGGGCTCGGAGGAGTGGCGGCGGCGGTGGGGCTGCATCGCCAGGGCCACGAGGTGACGCTCTTCGAACGAGGCGCCGAGCTCAGGGAGAAGGGCACGGGGATCGTGGTCATGCCCAACGGGCTCCGCGCGCTGGACACGCTGGAGCTGGGCGAGAACGTCCGCCGGCGGGTCATGCACGCGACCCACGGAGGGCTGCGCGACCGGCATGGACGGCCGCTGCTGATCACCGACATGGCGCAGGTGAAGCGGGAGATGGGGACGCCCGCCATGATCGACCGCGCGGAGCTGCACAGGATCCTGCGCGCCCCGCTGCCGGCCGCCCTCGTGCGGACCGCGACCCCGGTCGAGCGCCTGGACCCCGACCCCGCCGGCGTGACCGTGATCAGCGCCGGCGAGCCCGTCGCGCGAGCCGACGCCGTCATCGCGGCCGACGGCAGCGGCAGCGTGCTGCGCGCGCGGCTCTTCCCCGGCCACCCCGGGTTACGGCGGACCGGCCGGATGGACCTGCGCGGCATGCTGCCCCGGCCTCCCGGCCTGGAGCCGGACCTGCTCCTCAGCCAGCTCGTCGACCGGCGCAACGGGGCGATGTTCGGGCTGTTCCCCATCGGCGACGACCGCCTGTACTGGTTCACCGACTCCCTCCTGCGCGGTACGCCGCCCGGTGCGGAGGAGGCCCGCCGGCAGATGCTGGCCCTGATGGCCGACTGGCATCCCCTCGTCACGGCGCTGATCGAGGCCACGCCGCCCGCCGACATCCACGTCGACCCGATCGCCCGCCTGGCCGAGCCCCTCCCCTCGTACGCGGCCGGCCGGATCGCGCTGCTCGGCGACGCCGCGCACGCCATGTCGCCCGACCTCGGCCAGGGCTCCAGCCAGGCGTTCGAGGACGCGGCCGCGCTGACCCGCCACCTGAGCGGCGCCGGGCCGGCGGAGGCGGCCGAGCGGCTGCTGCGCTACGACGCCGAACGTCGCCCGCGCGCCAACCGCATCCTGCTGGCGGCGGCCCGGCAGTCGCGGATGACGTCCCGCACCGGGATCAGCGCGTGGCTGCGCGACACGCTGCTGCGGGCGGTGCCGTCCCGGCTGGCCGCCCGGCAGCTCGCCGCCCTCTGGCACGCCTAGGGCTGTCGGCGCAGGGCCGCACGCCTAGGGCTCCCGGCGCAGGGCCAGCAGGCGGTCGACCAGCGTGTCGGCGTAGGCAGGGGTGAGCGGGCCCACGCCGAACAGGCCGCGCACGTACACCGGGGCCAGCAGGTGGTCGAGGATGTCCAGGACCTCCGGCGGCTGCTCGCCCCGCTCCCGGGCGCGGTCGAGCATGCCCTGCAGTTGGCGTCCGCGCTCGGCCAGGAACGCGTCGCGCGCCTTGACCCCGTCCTCCCCCGCCGTCGCCAGGGCGATGACCAGCCGCAGCGCGGCCATCCCGTCCGGGCCGGCGACGTCGCGGACCACGCCGGCGGCGTAGACCCGCAGGTCCTGCTCCAGGCTCCCCGTGTCGGGGACGGGAGAGGCCGTGGTGAGCCGCGTGATCGCCACGTCCATGAGCAGCGTCTCCAGAGTGCCCCAGCGGCGGTAGACGCTCGTGTCGGCCACGCCCGCGCGGGCGGCGACGTCGCCGACGGTGAAGCTGCCGTAGCCGCGTTCGGCGACCAGGTCGGTGACCGCCTGGTGCACCGCCGCGCGGACGCGGGCGCTGCGCCCGCCGGGTCGCCGGGCTCGCTGCTGTTCCACCATGCCTCCCACCTTAACGCAGCTCTGACTTGCGTTTACGTACCGCGCCGTCCTACAGTCCTAAACGCAGCCACCGACTGCTTTAGGAGTGGACATGGAGCCTCTTCTCTTCCCCGGCAACCCGAGCTTCTGGTACGAGACCCTGCGCAGCTTCGGGCACATCGCGTACGGCGGCGCCGACTTCGGCGAGGTCGTCACCACGTGCGAGCGGATCATCCCCGGCGACTACGACAGCTGGCACGACGCGTGGCTGGCCACCGCCGACAGCGTGGCCGGCAAGGGCCGGGCGGCCCTGGAGGGCGGGCACCGGGTCAGCGCCCGCGACGCCTTCCTGCGGGCGTCGAACTACTACCGCTCCGCCGAGTTCTTCCTGCACGGCGACCCCGCCGACCCGCGCATCCGGCACGCCTACGACGCCTCGGTCGCCTGCTTCCGCGAGGCCGCCGCGCTGTTCACCCCGGCCGTCGAGCCCGTCGAGATCCCGTACGAGGGCACCGTCCTGCCCGGCTACCTGTACCGGGCCGACGACTCCGGAACCGCCCGACCGACCGTGGTCATGTTCAACGGCTTCGACGGCACCGTGGAGGAGATGCACTTCTTCGGCGCCGCGGCGGCGGCCGAGCGCGGCCACACCGTCCTCGCCTTCGACGGCCCCGGCCAGCCCGGCACCCGGCACCGCCAGGGCCTCGGGTTCCGTCCCGACTGGGAGAAGGTCGTCGGCCCCGTCATCGATCACGCCGTGACGCGTCCCGAGGTGGACCCGTCCCGCGTCGCCCTGCTCGGCGCGAGCATGGGCGGGCTGCTCGCGCCGCGCGCCGCCGCCTTCGACGACCGCGTCGCCGCGCTCGTCTGCCTGGACGGCGTCTACGACCTCGGGGACATCGCCACCGCCGGCATCCCGCTGCCGCGCGCGGAGGCCGAGCGCCGGCTGCGCGCCGACCACGACCCGGAGCTGGACGCGATGCTGGCGGAGGCCATGGCCGGCAGCCCGATGCTGCGCTGGGCCGTCGAGCACGGCATGTTCGCCCTGAACGTCACCACCCCGCGCGCGTTCGGCGCCGCCTACCTCGACTACCACCTGCGCGACGGCGTCGCCGAGAAGATCTCCTGCCCCACGCTGGTGTGCGCGGGCGCCGACGACGGCTTCTTCCGGGGCCAGCCCGAGCAGCTGTACGAGCACCTGACCTGCCCCAGGACGCTGCTGGGGTTCACCGCGGGCCAGGGCGCCGACGCCCACTGCCAGTCCGGTGCCCAGCGCCTGGCCTTCGCCCGCGTCTACGACTGGCTCGACGACGCCCTGACGCGCCGGGCCCCGGCTCTCCGAGCAGCACCCTGACCCGCCGGTCCCCGGCTCTCTGAGCAGCACCCTGACCCGCACCCATCGGAGGACCCCGCCATGACCACCGTGATCGACCAGATCGACCGCGCCCTCGACATGACCGCCGCCGTCGTCGGGGGCATCGCCCACGACCGGCTCACCGCCGCCTCCCCGTGCCCCGGGTGGGACGTGCGTACCGAGCTCAACCATCTGGTCGGCGGCATGCGGATCTTCGCCGCCGAGCTCACCGGCACCGACGCCGGCGGCGCGCACGAGGACGACTGGCTCGGCGCCGACCCGCGGGCCGCCTACGCCGTCGCGGCCGGCCTCGACCGCGCCGCCTGGCACCGCCCGGACGCCCTGGCCACCACCGTGCGGCTGGGGTTCGGCGAGGTGCCGGGGCCGATGGCCGCGCTCATCCACCTCACCGAGGTCCTCGTGCACGGCGTCGACCTGGCGCTCGCCACCGGCCAGGAACACCTCGCCGACGACGAGCTGTGCGGCGAGCTGCTCACGGTCATGCGCGGCATGGACTTCGACGCCTTCCGCCGCCCCGGCATGTTCGGCCCCGCGGTCCCGGTGGCCGGCGACGCCCCCGCCCACCGGCGGCTCCTGGCCTTCCTCGGCCGATGACCCGCGACTCGCTCTCCCCGGCGAACCTCAGCCGCCCCTGGTGCATCCAACTCCTACATGAAAGCGATCAACAAGACTCTGACGCTGGCCGCCGTGTCCCTCGTGGCGGCGGCGACACTCCACGCCCCGTCGGCCCACGCGGCGGCCGCCATGACCGCGACCGGGTGCCCTGCCCCGAGCAAGGCCGAGATCAAGCGCTCCTACGACGCCAAGGAGGACAAGCCCGCGAAGGGCGCCACCGCCCTCAAGGGAGTCCACGTCGGGTACATCCCCAAGGGCTTCACCCACGGCCAGGTCGTCGCTCAGAAGCACCACGGCGTCACCGAGTACGGCTACCAGTGGACGGATGACCGAAGCGAGATCGACCTCAAGCGCCGGTTCCTGTGGGTGCGCGTGGTGTGCTGGCCGGGAGCCCGCGAACTCGCGGACCTGAAGAAGCTCCCCGTCACCCTGGGGACCTTCACGAGTGGCGTGAAGACGAGGACGATCGGCGGTCGCCAGGTGCTGACCAAGCTCGGCGACGGCGCGCTCGGCGCCGGGCGCTACACCGGCTGGGTGGAGCGCGAGGGAGTCGTCGTCACCGTGATGGCCGGCCGGCCGCACCTCGGCGACCTCGACAAGATCATCGCTGGCGTCAAGGTGTCCTGACCGCGCCTGCTTCCACATTGTCGGCCGAAGGCGCACGGGAGCCGCCGTCGGTCACCGCGGGGCGACACCGCTGTGTCGCCCCGCGGCGGGGACCAGGACGTCCACGAACCTCGTGGCGTCAGGAGGCGACGGGGGCGCCGAACCACCGGGACATGTGGTCGAGCAGGTCTCGCTGGTCCTCGCCGACCCACGCGACGTGGCCGTCGGGCCGCAGCAGCGCGGCGGGCACGTCCAGCTCCTCGCTGCCGTCGACGACGTGGTCGACCCGGTCCGCCCATCCCGCGGCCGAGAGCCGGCCGGTCTGGTCGAGCAGCAGCCCGCGGCCGGCGTGCGTCAGCTCGTAGAGGCGGCCCCGCTTCAGATCGAGGTCGCGCATCCGCCGGCCGAGCAGTTCGTGCCCCGCGCCGAAGTCGTAGCGGACCCCGATCGCGATGATCTTCTCGGTCAGGTACCTGCTCACGTCGTCGAAGCGCATCAGCTCCGCCAGCAGCCGGCGCACCGCCTGGACGCCCGGCTCGGGCGACAGGAGCTCCATCTGCGCGCGGGTGCTGTCCAGCACGTCGGCGGCCACCGGGTGGCGTTCGGAGTGGTAGCTGTCCAGCAGTCCGTCCGGCGCCCAGCCGGCGACCTCGGCCGCCAGCTTCCAGCCGAGGTTGAACGCGTCCTGGATGCCCAGGTTGAGCCCCTGCCCGCCGACCGGCGGGTGGATGTGCGCCGCGTCGCCGGCCAGCAGCACCCGGCCGGTCCGGTAGCGCTCGGCCTGCCGGGTGGCGTCGCCGAAGCGGGAGAGCCAGCGCGGCGAGTGCACGCCGAAGTCGGTGCCGGCGATCGCCCGGAGCTGCTGCTTGAACTCCTCGAACGCCGGCGGGGCCGAGCGGTCCCCGGCCACCCCCGCCGCGGGCACGAGGACGCGGTACACCCCGTCCCCCATGGGCCCGAGGCCGAACCGCTTCTGGGTGGCGCGGATCTCGGCCACCACGGCGGCCACCGTCTCCGGCGGCGCGGTCACCTCCATCTCGCCCAGCAGCGTCTCGACCCGGGTCGGCTCGCCGGGGAAGCCGACGCCGAGCAGCTTGCGCACGGTGCTGCGGCCGCCGTCGCAGCCCACGAGCCATCGCGAGCGCAGGGACGTGCCGTCGGCCAGCTCGGCGGTCACCCCGTGCTCGTCCTGGGCCAGCCCGACCAGCTCGCAGCCGCGCCGGATCTCCGCCCCCAGCTCGGCGGCGCGCTCGGCCAGCAGGCGGTCGGTGGTGGTCTGCGGAATGGCGAGGACGTAGGGATGCGCGGTGTCCAGCCCCTCGGGCATGGGCTTGTCGATGCCGGCGAAGGAGCCGCCGACCGGGAACTGCCTGCCGTTCGCGAGGAACCGCTCCAGCAGGCCCCGCTGGTCCATCACCTCGATGCTGCGCACGTGCAGGCCGAGCGCGCGGACGTAGGGGGCCGGCGCCGCCTCCTTCTCCAGGACGAGCGTGCGCACACCGTGCAGCCGCAGCTCACTTGCCAGCATCAGACCGGTCGGCCCACCGCCGGCGATGATCACGTCGATCACGAGTCCCCCGTTCCGCCGGGCCTGGTCCTGGCTCCGGCTGGTGCATTCTGCGGGACGACCCGGGTCTTGCCGCAAGCCCCCAGTTGTGCTATACAGTGAAAATGGCAAGGGGAATCATTTCCGCTCCTTGCCATTTTCCTTTCACGGGGCCGGGTCGGCGTCGCCGCGTGCGAGCCGCCTTCCTCAGGCGAAGTGCATGGCGATGGCCAGCCCGACGGTGTGCATGAGCACGACCACGACGATCAGCGTGATGAAGATGAACTTGGCCGGACCGTGCTCGAAGTGCTTGCCCTCCTTCAGGGGCCGCATCTGGGCCTGGCGCTCGGCGATGCGCTCCTCCAGCGGCTTGCGATAGAACACGGCGGCGTCCCTCCACACGGTTTGCGCGGTATCTGTTGGGGCGATAATAGTTTGTACACCAACTAAGTTACCATGCGTGCCCGGAGGCGCCACAGATGGAGCCTGTGACAGACCCCACAGACCTGCTGGCCCTGGACCGGCAGGTGTGCTTCGCGCTCAGCATCGCCTCACGGAGCGTGATCGGCCTGTACCGCCCACTGCTGCAGCCCTTCGGGCTGACCCACCCGCAGTACCTGGCGATGCTCGCCCTCTGGCAGTACGAACCCCTGTCGGTCAAGGAGCTGGGCGAACTGCTCCAGCTCGACCCGGGCACGCTGTCGCCCCTGCTCAAACGGCTCCAGGCCCTCGGCTACATCAACCGCGAACGCGACAGCAAGGACGAGCGGGCGCTGTGCGTGACCCTCACCCCGGCCGGCCGGGCGTTGCGGGCGGAGGCGGAGAAGATCCCGCCGGCGATCGTGGCCCGGCTCGGCATGAGCCTGGAGGAGCTGCAGGACCTGCACAAGGCGCTGATGCGGGTGATCGCGGCCGCACGCGGCACCGGCGATCCCGGGCACCGCGACGACTGAGCTCTCAAAGGCCTCCTACATGCGGGCGCGCAGGCGACGCAGCATCCGTGGGTCGCCGAAGCCGGCCTCACGGGCGGCCGTCTCGGTCGTCGCGCCCTGCCCGAGGAGGTGTTCGGCCCGTTCCAGCCGCAGAGCGGTCTGGTAGGCCAGAGGCGTGAGGCCGGTGGCATGCCGGAAGAGCCGGGTGACCGTCCGTTCGCTGCACCCGACGGCGTCGGCCAGCGTCGAGAGCGTGAGCCGTTGGGTGAAACGCGCGTCGATCAGGTCCTGAAGGCGATGCACGGTGTCGTCATTGTGACCGCGGTGCCGGAGCAGCGCGCTGATCTGTGGCGAGGCTCCCTGACGGCGGCCGTACACCACCATGGCGCGGGCCACCTGGCTGGCGGCGTACGGCCCGCGCCTGGTGCTCAGCAGGTGGAGCGCCACGTCGATGCCGCTGGCCACACCCGCCGAGGTCACCACCCGCTCGTCCTCGACGTAGAGCGCGTCGCGCACGACCTCGGCCCTCGGATAGAGGCGGGCGAGCTCGTCCTGGGTCGCGTGGTGGGTCGTACAGCGGCGGCCGTCGAGCAGGCCGGCCCGGCCGAGTGCGTCGGCGCCCGCGCAGATGCCCGCCACGGTGCCGCCGGCCGCGTGATGCTCGCGCAGCCGGTGCAAGGTGTCCGCGCCGGCCATGCGGGTCGGGCCGCGCCAGCCCGGCACGATGACGAGATCGTCCGGCTCCAGGTCGGGCCATGCCCGCTCGGCGTGCAGGGGCACTCCTTGCACGGTGGCGACGGGCGTGTCCTCGGCCACGTACGACAGGGCGTGCTCGTGGCCGAGGTCGGCCGCCGTGGAGAAGACCTGGGCCGGCCCGGCCACGTCGAGCAGGTGCACTCGTGGGATGAGCAGGAAGACGACCCGGGGCATAGCCGCCGAGCCTATGCCCCGACCAGTTCGTCGACGGTGCGGATGGCGGCGAACCGGCCCGCGAGCGCGTACTCGGTGCGCGCGACGATCTCGGCGACGCCCAGCGTCCGCGGGTCGCTCACCAGCCGCGAGAACGGCAGGTCCTGCCGCGCGTCGCGGTGCGGGATGGGGGTGGTCGCTGTGGCGTCGGTGGCGAAGACGACGTCGAAGCCGAGGTCGGAGGCGATCCGGGTGGTGGTTTCGCAGCACTGCTCGGTACGGATGCCGCACACGGTCAACTGCCGGATGCCCCGACTGGTGAGGATCTGGTGCAGGTTCGTGGTGGTGAAGGCATTGTGCGCGGTCTTGGTGATGAGCGGCTCGCCCGGGTGCGACTCGAGCCCGTCCATCAGGCGGACGTGCCCCTGCGCCGGATCGAACACGGTGCCGGACCCCGGCCGGGAGCCGAGCACCCACACCACCAGGTCGCCCTGGTCACGGGCTGCGGTGACCAGGCGGTTGACCTGTCCGACGATGTCCGGCTGCGACACGAACTCCCAGTCCGGCAACTGCCGGAAGGACTCCTGGACGTCGATGACGACGAGTGCGTTGTTCACCCCTCAAGGGTGGAGCGGTGCGGGGCCAGGACTGAAGGCGTGAACCGGTCAGGCTGCGGAACGATCCGGTCAGCGCCGCCCGGCTCTCGGTGTGCTCAGTCGGGCCGGCTCTCTGAAAGCTTCAGCTCCCGCTTGCCCCCTTACTCTGCCGTTCCCCAGCCGACTCTCGGGTTCAGTGACGCCGTCAGCGACCCGCCGTCCGCCGTCGAAGTGGCCGGCGCTCGGGGGTCCGGGGGCCGGAGGCCCCCGGCCAGGGGGTGTGGGGGAGCTCGGCTCCCCCACTGTCACAGCCCGAGCCCCGTCGCGCGAAGCGCGCCCTGGGGAGGACCTTGCTTTTGAAGCCTGCGACCTTCGGGAATGCGGTCAGAGCAGTCCGGCCGCCGCCAGGTGCTTGCCCACGCTAGCGATCTCGTCGTCGTTCAGCGGCACCTGCGGGGGCGCCGTCACCGGGCAGTCGATGATCCCCCGGAGGTACAGCGCCGCCTTGAAGGCGCCCAGCCCCGACGAGCTGCCGCCCATGCGCGCGCCCCCCACCCGGACGATCTCGAAGAGCCGTACCAGTCGCTCCTGTTCCTGCCGCGCCGCCTCCCACTCGCCGCGGCCCGCGCAGGCGGCCAGCCGGACGTAGCCGTGGGGGTCCACGTTGCCCAGGCCCGGTACGACCCCGTCCGCGCCCATCCACAGGGCCGAGTCGACCGTCACCTCCGACCCGGTCAGCACGCTGAAGCCGGGGACCCGGCCCAGGATGACCTCGCGCAGGCCGCCGTCGTCGCCGCTGGAGTCCTTGACCCCGGCCAGCACGCCCTCGGCGGCCAGCTCCAGCAGCAGCGCGGCCGGGAGCTTGGTGTGGACCGACACCGGCAGGTCGTAGGCGTACAGCGGCAGGCCGGTCCGCGCGGCGATGAGCCGGAAGTGGGTGCGGATCTCCTCCGGGTGCGTACGCGTGTAGAAGGGCGCCGTGGCGACCAGCCCCGACACGCCCGCGTCCAGCGCGGTCCGGGCGTGGTCGAGGACCCGGGGCGTGGTCATGTCGATGACCCCGGCGAGCACCGGCACCTGCCCGGCCACGTGCCCCACGACGGTGTCCAGCACCGCGCGCCGGTGGGCGTCGGGCAGGTAGGCCACCTCGGACGACGAGCCGAGCACGAACAGCGCGTCCACGCCTCCGGCCAGCAGGTGGTCGACGAGCCGGGTGAGGGAGCGGGTGTCCACCTCGTGGTCGGGGGTCATCGGGGTGCACACCGGCGGGATCACCCCCGTCAGGGCGCTCGGCCCGCCGGCGGCGGGGGTCGAGGCGGGTCCGGCGGGGTCGGGCATCGTCACGAGCGCTCCTGGATCAGGTCGAGGTCGGTCGCTCCCGCCGCCACCGGGTGGTGGCAGTGGAAGAGGTGGTCGTCGCCGTCGGGGGTGGCCTCGGGCCAGGCCGCCGCGCACGTGTCGTCCGCGCGCCAGCAGCGGGTACGGAACGGGCACCCGCTCGGCGGCCGGGTGGCCGAGGGCACGGCTCCGGTCAGCGGGATCGGCGTGATGGGCGAGATCAGGCCGGGCGTCGCGGAGAACAGGGCCCGGGTGTACGGGTGGCGGGCGCCGCGGGGCACGGCCCGGGCCGGCGCCTGCTCCACGATCCGTCCCAGGTACATGCTGACCACCCGGTCGCTCATGCGCCTGACCGTCTGGATGTCGTGGGAGACGAACACCATGGCCAGGCCGAGCCGGTCCTTGAGGTCGAGCAGCAGGTTGAGGATCTGGGCCCGGACGGAGACGTCGAGGGCGCTGGTCGGCTCGTCGGCGACGAGCAGGGCGGGCTCCAGCGCGAGGGCCCGGGCGACGGCGACGCGCTGGCGCTGGCCGCCGGACAGCCGGCCGGGCAGGGCGTCGGCGACGGAGGCGGGCAGCCCGACGAGGCCGAGGAGTTCGCGGACGCGGGCGTCGCGCTCGGCGGGGGTGCCGCGCCGGTGGACGTCGAGCGGGTCGCGCAGGACCTGCCGGACGGGCAGCCGCCGGTTGAGCGCCGTGGACGGGTCCTGGAACACCATGCCGACGCCGGTCCCGACGGCGGCGCGGCGCTCGGCGTCGCTCATGGCCCACAGGTCGCGGCCGTTCAGGGACACGGTGCCGGACGTGGGCCGTTGCAGCCCGACGAGGACCCGGGCCAGGGTGGACTTGCCGCAGCCGGACTCCCCCACCACGCCCACGGTCTCGCCGGGGGCGACGGTCAGGCTCGCGCCGGTCAGGGCGTGGACGCGGTCGCGGGAGAACAGCCCGCCGGTGCGCGCCTTGTGGACGACGTGGACGTCGTTGAGCTCAAGCACGCTGGTCACTCCCCGCGGTCTCCAGGTCGGCCGGCTGTCCGGTCGCCGGATGGTGGCAGGCGTACGCGTGCCGGTGCGCGTCGCCCTCCAGCGGCGGCGCGTCGGTCCAGCACCTGGCGCCGGCCATCGGGCACCGGTCGGCGAAGCGGCATCCGGCGGGGAAGCCCGAGGGCGGCGGGACGACGCCGCGGATCTGGGTGAGCCGCTCGGCGCCCGACTCCAGCGACAGCACGGAGCCGAGCAGCCCGCGGGCGTAGTGGTGGGCGGGCGCGCCGACGAGGGCGGGCGTGGCGCCGGTCTCGACGATCTGCCCGCCGTACATGACGACGACCCGGTCGGTGACGTCGGCGACGAGCGCGAGGTCGTGGGAGACGAGGATCAGCGCGAACCCCAGCTCCTCGCGCAGCCGCAGCAGCAGCTCGATGACCTGGGCCTGCACGGTCACGTCGAGCGCGGTGGTGGGCTCGTCGGCGACGATCAGCTTCGGCTCGCGCGACAGCGCCATCGCGATGAGCACCCGCTGCCGCTGCCCGCCGGACAGCTCGTGGGGGTAGGCCGACAGGGTACGGCCGGCGTCGAGGCCGACCAGCTCCAGCAGCTCGGCGGGGGTGCGCCGGCCGCCGCGGCGGGTGACCTGCCGGAGCTGGGCCTTGATGGTCATGGCGGGGTTCAGGGACGACAGGGCGTCCTGGTAGATCATCGCCATGTCGTGGCCGAGCAGCCGGCGGCGGGCCTTGCGCGGCAGGGCGAGCAGTTCCTTCTGGTCGAAGCGGACGTGGCCGCTGACGCGGGCCTCGCGGGGCTGCAGGCCCATGATGGTCAGGGCGGTCAGCGACTTGCCGCATCCCGACTCGCCGACCAGGCCGAGCACCTCGCCGGGCCGTACGTCGAAGGCGATGCCGTCCACGATGTCCACGCCCTCGGTGAAGCCGATGCGCAGCCGTTCCACCGACAGGATGGGCGGGCCGGAGGGCAGCGGGCGGGCCCGCTCGGCGAGGCGGCGGGCGGCCTCGGCCAGGCCGGGCAGCTCGACGGGCTCGCCGGAGCCGGGCTCGGCGCGCTCGACGGGGTCGTCGGCGACGGGCGCCGCCCGCGTGGCGGCGGGGGCGGCCCAGGCGTCGGAGACGCCCTCGGACAGGATGTTCAGGGCCAGCACGGTGACGAGGATGAGCAGGCCGGGGAAGACCGTGGCCCACCAGCCGCCGAGCAGCACGAGGTTCTTGCCGTCGGCGATGACGCTGCCCCACGACGGGTTCGGCGGGCGGACGCCGGCGCCGATGAACGACAGCGACGCCTCCAGCACGATCGCGTCGGCCACCATGACGGTGCAGAACACCAGCACGGGCGCCGCGCAGTTGACCGCCACGTGCCGCAGCAGGATGTGCGGGGTGCGGGCGCCGATGACGCGCTCGGCCGCGACGTAGTCCTCGCCGTACTGGGCGAGCACGTTGGCCCGCACGACGCGGGCCACGGACGGCATGTAGAGGAACGCGATGGCCATGACCAGCACGGGGATGCTGCCGCCGAACACGGCGACCAGCACGGCGGCCAGCGCGATGCCCGGGAAGGCCATGATGACGTCGAGCACCCGCATGAGCGTCTCGTCCACGGCCCGGCGGGAGGTGGCCGCGACGGCGCCGACGAGCGCGCCGGCGACCAGCGCGAGGCCGGTCGCGCCGAGGCCGATGATCAGCGACCAGCGCGCCCCGTACAGCAGCCGGGACAGGATGTCGCGGTTGGCGCTGTCGAGGCCCATCCAGTGCGCGGCGGACGGGCCGCCGCCGGCGGCCTCCTGGACGTACGGGGAGTGGGGCGCGATCCAGGGCGCGAACAGGGCGGCGAGCACGACGAGCGCGATGACGGCGACGGCCGCCCACGACAGCGGGCGCAGCCGGCGGAAGCCGATGCCGGGCCTGGACAGGCGCTCCCCCAGGGCACGTCTCATGCGGCGCTCCTCAGGCGGGGGTTGACGAGCAGGTAGAGGATGTCGACGGCGAGGTTGACGACCATGAAGCCGACCGCGATCGTCAGCACGACGCCCTGCACCACGGCCGGGTCGCCGTCGCGCACCGCGTTGATCATGAGCTGGCCCATGCCGGGCAGGCCGTAGATCTGCTCGATGACGACGGTGCCGCCGATGAGGTAGCCGATGCGCAGGCCGAGCACGGTCAGCGGGTTGATGAGCGCGTTGCGCAGCACGTTGCGGCCGACCACGACGACGGGCGGCAGGCCGCTGCCGATGGCCGTGCGCACGTAGTCGCGGTCCAGCTCCTCGACCATGGAGGTGCGGATGACGCGGGTGAGCTGGGCGGCGACCGGCAGCGACAGCGACAGGGCGGGCAGCGTCATCGAGCGCAGCCAGCCGGTGAAGGAGTCGGCGGGGTTGATGTAGCCGCCGGTCGGGAACAGGCCCTCGCCGACCGCCAGCCACTGGATCAGCAGCAGCGCCAGCCAGAACGCCGGCGCCGCGACGCCCACCAGCGACACGACGCGGATGACCTGGTCCGGCCAGCGGTCGCGGAACAGCGCGCCGGTCACGCCGAAGACCAGCCCCAGCACGACGGCCACGGCCAGGCCGAGGAACGTGAGCTGGAGCGTCAGCGGCAGCGCCGTCGTCACCGACTCGATGACCGGCTTGCGGGTGAGCACGCTGGTGCCCATGTCGCCGCGCGCCAGGTCGGCGACGAAGCGCAGGTAGCGCAGCGGCAGCGGGTCGAGCAGGCCGTTCTCGAGCTGGAACTGGTGGATCTGCTCGGGGGTCGGGTTCGCGCCCTGGAAGTACGCGTACTCCGGCTTGTTGTTGGAGAAGCGCATCACGATGAACACGAACGCGACGACCCCCAGCACCAGGGGCACCAGGATGAGGACGCGCCGGGCGAGCAGGCGGGCGATGAGGACCATGGCGGCTCAGACGCGCTTGGTCTGGAGGAGGTTGATCCCCGGGTACGGCTGGGCGCGCACACCGGTGAGCTTCTTGGGGTCCCAGGCGGTCATCAGCTCGGTGTGGACGACCGGGTAGACGACGGCCTGCTCGGCGATCAGGTCGAGGTACTTGTGCAGCAGCTCGCTCTTCTTCGCCTTGTCGGGCTCCTTGGTGGCCTCGTCCATCAGGGGGAACAGCGCCTTGGCCGCCTTGCTGCCCTCGAAGTGGCTGTACTTCATCCACAGGCCGCCGGAGACGTAGTTGTAGCGCATGATCAGGTCGGCGTCCATGCCGAACTGGTTGGGGTTCGAGGCGGCGGCGACCACCTGGTAGTCCTGGAACTGGTCCATCTTGGCGAACAGGGCGGCGGTGTCCTGCGGCTCCAGCGTGGTCTTGACGCCGATGGCCTCCCAGGAGGCGGCGATGGTGGGCAGGCAGTCCACGAGCCAGCTCACGTTCACCGACATGAGGTTGATCGTCAGGTTGGCGACGCCGGCCTCCTTGAGCAGCGCCTTGGCCTTGTCGGGGTCGTAGTCGTAGACGACCGCGGCCCGCTTGTGGTCGGGGTGGCCCTCGTTGAGGAACGAGCTGGAGGCGGTGCCGTGGCCCTTGAGCGCCACGTCGATGAGCTTCTTCTTGTCGATGGCGTAGTGCAGCGCCTGGCGGACGCGGACGTCGTCGAACGGCTTGGCGCCGGTGTTGAACATGAGGAACAGGTGGTTCATGCCGGCGCCGCCCTCGACCGTGCGGCCCTGCTGCTTGAGCTGGTCCACGTTGGCGTACGGGATGTTGTCGGCGATCTGCGCCTCGGCGGAGGCGCCGGAGATCTTGGCGACGCGGGCGGAGGCGTCGACGATGCTCAGCCAGTTCATCTTCTTGGCGGCGGCCGGGCGGGGGCCGTTGTAGCCGTCGAACGCCTCGAAGGTGGTGTTGGACTTGGGGTTGTGCGCGGTCATCTTGTACGGGCCGGAGCCGACGGCCTTGCCGCCCTTGGCCGCGTCCCAGGCACCGGGCTGGCCGAAGACGTGCTTGGGCATGATCTTGGCGATGGTGAGCCGGGGGGCGGCGTCGGGGAAGGCGAACTTGAAGACCAGCTCGACGGTCCTGTCGTCGATCTTCTTGACCTCCTGGAGCCAGGAGCGGAAGAAGTTGCCGACGAGGACGTTGGCCTCGGGGTCGAGGACGCGCTGGTAGGTGAAGACGACGTCGTCGGCGGTGACGGGCTGCCCGTCGTGCCACTTGGCGCCGTCGCGCAGGGTGAACTTCCAGCTCGTCGCGTTCAGGTCGGACGGCAGCGCGGTCGCCAGCGCCGGGTACGGCTCGCGGGTGATCGGGTCGGTGTCGAGCAGGCCCTCGTAGATGTGGGTGATGCCGGCCATGGCGAAGGCGGAGGCGGTCTGGGTGGGGTCCCAGCTCTGGTCGTTGCCGTACCCGATGACGGCGGTGATGAGATCCTTGTTCGAGCCCGCCCCGACCGAGCCGGTGGAGGCCGGGCCTCCCGAACAGGCGGAGAGGGTGGCCGCGACGAACGCCGCGGCCCCCGTTGCCCCGCTGTAACGCAGGAAGTCGCGGCGGCTGAGGTCAGGGCTCACGGATGCCTCCTGGAGGTACAGGTGAGCGCGCACTTTGCTGGATGCGGCTCGATGGGTAGAACGTGGGACATCCCATGTCCTATGTTGTGGGTAACGTGGACGCTAGAGGCGGGAGCCGCTTGAGGTCAACAGGAGATTTCCGGAATGTTACCTAAGCGCCTACCAGAGAGGGATTTTTCATGACGACTGTCCCGCGCTCCCGGCTCAGCCGGGCCGTGGAGGCCCAGGAGGGCGTCAAGGACCTGATTCTCAGGCGTGGGCTGGTCGCGGGCGACCCGCTGCCGACCGAGTCGGAGCTGATGGAGGAGCTGGCCATCAGCCGCAACTCCGTACGGGAGGCGCTGAAGGCGCTCCAGGCCGTGGGCATCGTGGAGATCCGTCACGGCTTCGGCATGTTCGTCGGGCGCATGTCGCTGGCCGGGCTGGTGGACGAGCTGGCCTTCCACAGCCGCATCACGCTCCAGGACGGGCGCAACCACCTCGGCCACCTGACCGACATCCGCGAGGTGCTGGAGAGCGGTCTGGTGCTGCGCCTCATCGACCTCGGCGCGGCGGCCGACCTCGGGCCAGTGACCGAGGTGATGGCACGCATGGAGGCCGAGGCCGAGGTCGGCGAGGTCCCGCCGGAGACCGACCGGCTCTTCCACGACCTGCTCTACCGGCCGCTCGGCAACCCGCTGGTCAGCCAGCTCCTCGGCGCGTTCTGGGACGTCTACCACCAGCTCCGCGACCAGCTCGGCACACCCGACGAGACGCCCGAGGACGTGGCCAGGCGGCACCGCGACATCCTGACGGCGGTCACGGCCGGCGACCGGGCGGCGGCCACGGCCGCGGTCCAAGCGCACTTCGAGGGGGTGCGCAACCGCTTGGAGCGCCTCCCGGCCCCGCCGGAGTGAGGTTTCTCGGGAAATTTCTCCTGGATTGAGCCGGGACGCGATCGTGGCCGTATCTCCACGCGAAGACGATCCCGCCAATGGGGCCCGGCGACCTCTCGGGCGAGGCGGCGGTCCCCCGGGGTCGTGTCTTCGGGCGTTCGGTTCGGGCGTACAGCCGAGAAAGGAGCGGACCGGTGACGGGACGGGCGCGGCTTCCACGGTGCGGAAGCGGCGCCCGTCCCGTCCGCCAGGGCTCGCGGTGCCAGGGCTCTCGCCCCGGGCGGCAGCGGCGATGCGCGAGCGCGAGCAGGAGCGGGCCCGCCGGCGGCGGGTGCCTCGAGACGTTGTGGTCAGCCATCGTTGTAGGAGTTACCGCCCACGACCCGGACGGCCCGCCGCTGCCCGCCGGGGAGCGCGCGCGGGTGGTGCGCCATCGCGGCCGCGCCCGGCGGCGCGCGTCATGAGGACGGCGGGCAGGCGAGGCGGGCGGTCAGCTCGGCGGCGACCTTCGCGGTGAGCCGTCCCGCCGCGTCCAGCTTGTCACCGAGACGCCCCTTGGGAGCCGCCACGTTGATGGCCGCCACGATCCGGCCACGGAAATCCCGTACCGGGGCCGAACAGCCCACCACGCCCACCTCGAACTCCTCGTCCACCGTCGCGTAACCCCGGGCCCTGATGTGCCCGATCTCCTCCAGCAGCGCGTCGGTGTCCGCCAGCCGTACGGCTCTGGCCGTGGCCAGGCGTTCCGAGGGGAACCAGTCGCGGATCACCGACGGTTCCCAGTCCGAGATGAGCACCCGCCCGGCGGAGGTCGCCGGAACGGCGACACTGACGCCCTCCCAGCCCACCCCGCGGAAGGCGTGAGCAGGGGATTCGCTGAGTAGGGTGAGGACGTCACCACCGCGCAGCACGCACAGGTGCGCGGTCTCGTGGATCTGGCCCACGAGTCTGCGCAGGTACGGCCCCGCGGTGGCGACCAGGCGCGCCTCACCGGTGCGGGCCGCCAGCGCGTAGAGCCGCCACCCCAGCCGGTAGCCCTGCGTGTCGGGGTCGCGCTCGACCAGGCCCTCGTCGGCCAGTGACGCCAGCGCCCTGGATACCTGCGTCTTCTCCCGGCCCACGAGCTGGGCCACGCGTGTCACGCCCAGTTCTCCGTGGGTCGCGAGCGCGTCGAGGAGCTCGAGGTCGCGGCGCAGGCCGGAGGAGTTCGTCCGGGACATCCCTCTCCTAGGTGCCATATGAGCAACAGGTGTTGCAATCAAGGTTGGCACACATTTAACGTCGGCGACACCAACCAGGAGGGGAAATGGACTTTTCCAGATACCTGGAACGCCGGTGGGACGATCTGCTGGAGCAGGCCGTCCAGCATGCCGCCGTGGTGGCGCTGTCCGTCCTGCTCGCCACCGCGATCGGGGTGCTCGTCGGCGTTCTGACATGGCGCAGCGCGCGAGCGAGCGGGGCGGCGATCTCGGTCTCCGCGGCCCTGCTCACCATCCCCTCGCTCGCGTTGCTGGCCCTGCTGATCCCGTTGCTCGGCCTCGGCTGGGCGCCCACGGTCGTGGCCCTGGTCGTCTACTCACTGCTGCCGATCATCCGTAACACCGTCGCGGGGCTGCGCGGCGTGGACCCCGCGATCCTGGAGTCCGCCCGGGGCATGGGGCTGACCGGCCGCCAGACGATGTGGCGCATCCAGCTCCCGCTGGCCTGGCCGATCATCCTCACCGGCGTGCGCGTCTCCACCCAGATGCTGTTCGCCATCGCCACGATCGCCGCCTACGTCGCCGGTCCCGGGCTGGGCAACGAGATCCTCTCCGGCCTGGCCGGGCTCGGCTCGGCCAACGCGCTGAACAAGGCCGTCGCCGGCACCGCCGGGGTCGTGCTGCTCGCCCTGGCCTTCGACCTGGCCTTCGTCGGCCTCCGCCGCGTCACCACCCCGAGGGGGCTCCGTGTCTGACATCAAGCTCGTCGACGTCACCAAACAGTACGAGGGCCAGCCCCAGCCGGCCGTCGACGCGGTCAGCCTCGACATCGCGGCCGGTGAGCTGGTGGTCTTCGTCGGGCCGTCCGGCTGCGGCAAGACCACCACGATGAAGATGATCAATCGGCTGATCGAGCCCACGTCCGGGCAGATCCTGCTCGGCGGCGCCGACGTGATGAGCATCGAGCCGAACGAGCTGCGCCGCCACATCGGCTACGTGATCCAGCAGATCGGCCTGTTCCCGCACATGACGATCTCCGAGAACATCCAGCTCGTGCCGGGCCTGCTCGGCTGGAACCGCGACCGGAGCCGCCGGCGCGCCGACGAGCTGCTCGACCTGGTCGGCCTCGACCCCGCCGCCTACCGCGACCGCTACCCCCGGCAGCTGTCCGGCGGCCAGCAGCAGCGGGTCGGCGTGGCGCGGGCTCTGGCCGCCGACCCGCCGGTGATGCTGATGGACGAGCCGTTCGGCGCCACCGACCCCATCACCCGCGAGCGCCTGCAGAAGGAGTTCCTGCGCCTGCAGGCCGAACTGCGCAAGACGATCGTCTTCGTCACCCACGACTTCGACGAGGCCGTCAAGCTGGGCGACCGCATCGCGGTGCTCAAGGAGCGCTCGCGCGTGGCGCAGTACGACACCCCCGCCCGCATCCTCGCCGCGCCCGCCGACGACTACGTCGCGAGCTTCGCCGGATCCGCCACGGCGATCAAGAGACTGGCGCTCATCCCCGCCGTACGGCTGCCGGGCGAACCGCTCGACGAGCGCGACGGCCTGCCCGTCCTCGAACGGGGCGGCAGCGCGCGCGACGCCCTCGACCTCATGGTCCGCCGGGGCACCTCCAGGGTCGCCGTCGGCGACAGGACCGTGGACTTCGCGATGATCTGCGCGCTGCTGGAGGACGAGCATGGCCGTTGAGACGCTCGGCGGCGCCTTCGGCGCGGCCACCCGCAAGGGCCGCGGCCACAGCTTCGCGACCCCTGCCGTGCTCGCGGCGACGCTGGTCCTGCTCTACCTGTGGGTCTCCACGCGGCAGCTCGACAGCATGGAGGCCAGGGTGCTCAGCGCCGCCTTCATCCGCGACGCCGCGCTGACCCACCTGACGGTGACCGCCGTGTCCGCCTCCCTCGTCGTGGTGATCGCGATTCCGCTCGGCGTGCTGCTCACCCGGCCCTTCGCACGGCGGCTGGCGCCGTGGGTGATGGCCGCCGCCAACGCCGGCCAGGCCGCGCCCGCACTCGGCGTGCTGGTGCTGCTGTCGATCCTGTTCGGCATCGGGACGAGGATCGCCGTCGTCACCCTCGTCCTGCACGCCACCCTGCCCGTCCTGCGCAACACGATCGCCGGCATCCAGCAGGTCGACACCGCGCTGCTGGAGGCGGGCCGGGGCATGGGCATGAGCCGCGGCCAGATCCTCCGCCGGCTGGAGCTGCCCCTGGCCGTGCCCGTGGTCATGGCCGGGCTGCGCACCACGATCGTCATCTGCGTCGGCATCGCGACGGTGGCGACGTTCATCAACGCGGGCGGGCTCGGCGACATCATCGTCGCCGGCATCAAGCTGCAGCGCACCTCGATCCTCGTCACGGGCGGCGTCCTGACCGCCGTCATCGCCCTCGCACTGGACTGGCTCGCCGGGCTGGCCGAGAAGTACGTCCGCCCGCACGGCATCTGATCTCACCCACCACCCCTCGTACCCGAGTGGAGAAGCTCATGTTCAAACCCCTGGCCCTGGCCGCGGGCGCGCTGCTGGTCCTCAGCGCCTGCGGCTCCGCATCGCGGGAGGCCGCACCGGCGGCCGCGGGGGGCGCGCCCCTCGACGGCGTGAAGCTGGTCATCGGCGCCAAGGACTTCGCCGAGCAGAACATCCTGGCCCACCTCACCGCCGACCTGCTCCAGGCGGCCGGCGCCACGGTCGAGACCAAGGAGATCAAGGGCTCGGCCAACACCCGCAAGGCCCTGGAGGCGGGCGAGATCCAGCTCTACTGGGAGTACACGGGCACCGCCTGGATCACCTACCTGGGCAACGACGAGCCGATCGTCGACGCCGCCCGGCAGTACGACGCCGTGGCCAAGGCGGACAAGGAGAAGAACGGGATCACCTGGCTGCCGGCCGCGCCGTTCAACAACACCTACGCGCTCGCGCTGAGCGACGAGAAGGCCGCCGAACTGGGCGTCACCAAGCTGTCGGACCTGGCCAAGGTACCGCCCGCGCAGGCCACGATCTGCGTGGAGAGCGAGTTCGCCGCCCGCAACGACGGCCTGCCCGGCCTGCTCAAGGCGTACGGCGTGAACGTGCCGAAGGACAACGTCAAGCTGCTCGACACCGGCGTCATCTACACCGAGACCGACAAGGGACAGACCTGCACCTTCGGCGAGGTCTTCACCACCGACGGCCGCGTCAAGGCGCTCGGGCTGACGGCGCTGCAGGACGACAAGAAGTTCTTCCCCGTCTACCAGGGCGCCCCGACGGTCAAGACCGACACCCTGGCCAAGAGCCCGAAGATCGCCGAAGTCCTGGCGCCGCTCACCCGCAAGCTGACCACGGAGGTCATGCAGGACCTCAACGCGCAGGTCGACGTGGACGGCGAGGACCCGTCGGACGTAGCCCAGGACTGGCTCGACAAGGAAGGACTGCTCAAGTGACGCGCATCGGCGAGAGCTTCGTCGGCGAGGGCGCCGAGGCCGCCCACGTGAACACCGTGCTCGGCGAGCGCGAGGGCCCCGTGGGCACCGCCTGGGCGACCGCGCTGGCCACCCCCAGCCAGGGGCACACCCCGTTCGTGGCCGTGCTGCGGCCCGGCCTGCCGGTCAGGCCCCTGACGTTGTTCGTCAACAAGGCCGCGATCACCGATGACGGGCACGGCACGCTGACCTGGGGAGCGGCCCAGGCGGGCGTGGCCGCCGGCGTCGCCGACGCCCTCGCCGAGGGAGCCGTCGACGAGGACCAGGTGCTCATCGCCGCCGTGTGGGTCAACCCCGCGGCCGAGGACGCCGACGCCGTCTACGCCAACAACCGCGCCGCCACGCGCAACGCCCTGGTCGACGCCCCGCCCGCCCGGGACGAGGTGCTGGCCGCCCGCCACAGCCCCGCCAACCCCTTCTACACCCCATGAAGATCACCGACATCCGGCTGGACCGGCTCAGGCTCGATCTCGACCCGCCCTTCCGCGCGGCCTGGGATCCCGTGCCGCGCCGCCACTTCGACGCGACCATCGTGCGCGTCGAGACCGACGAGGGCGTCACCGGCGTCGGCTCGGGCGACACGATGGACGGCTTCGAGGCGTTCGAACACCTCTTCCTTGGTACGGACCCGCTCGACATCATCCGCCACGTCCGCACGATCGAGACGATGAACTTCCACGCCGGCCGCTACTGGCCGCTGGAGGTCGCCCTGTGGGACATCGTCGGCAAGGTCGCCGGGCTGCCGGTGGCCACCCTGTTCGGCAACGTGCACAAGCGGGTGCGCGCCTACGCCTCCAGCGGCGAGCTGAAGAGCCCCGCCGAACGGGTGGAGTCCGCGCTGGCGGCCCGCGAGCGCGGCTTCGCCGCCATGAAGATCCGGATCGACCGCGCCGGCCTGGAGCAGGGTATCGAGACGGTCGCCCTGGTCAGGGACGCGCTCGGCCCCGACTTCGAGATCATGGTGGACCTCAACCAGGCGTGGCGCATGGCCGGCGACGTCGAGCCGGCCCTGGACTTCGCCGCCGTCCGCCGGACCGTCGAACGGCTGGGCGAGCTGGGCGTCTTCTGGGTGGAGGAGCCGCTGCCGTACCAGGACATGGCCGGCCTGCGCACGCTCCGCGCCGAGACCGGGGTGCGGATCGCGGCCGGTGAGATGCTGCCCTCCACCAGCGACCTGCTGAGCTACCTCGAACACGACGCCCTGGACGTCTACCAGATGGACGTGGTGCTGGCCGTCGGCATGCACCGGGCCCGCACGCTCGCGGAGCTCGCCCACCTGCGGCACCGCATGTTCACCCCGCACAGCTGGACCAACGGCGTCGGCGTGCTGGCCAACCTGCACGTCGCCGCGGGCGTGGGCGGCGGGCCGTACTTCGAGTTCCCCTACGACCCGCCCGGCTGGACCCCGGAGCGGCGCGACTTCATGCTCACCCGTCCCGTGGACATCACGCCCGACGGGTACGTCGAGGTGCCGGACGCCCCCGGCCTCGGCGCGATCCTGGACGAGGAGGCGGTGCGACGATGGAGAATCTGATGTTCATCGACGGCGCGTACGTCGAGGCCGCCTCGGGCGAGACCTTCGACGACGTCAGCCCCCGCGACGGAGCCGTGCTCGCCCCGGTGGCCGCCGGCGGGGCCGAGGACGTCGACCGCGCCGTCCGGGCGGCGCGCCGGGCCTTCGACGACGGCCGCTGGCGCAACCTGCCGCCGCGCGAGCGCAAGCGCGTCATGCTCCGCTTCGCCGATCTCCTGCGCGAGCATCGCGAGGAGCTGGCCCGGCTGGAGACTCTCGACGTGGGCAAGCCGATCGGCGAGTCGCGGCGCGTCGACGTGGAGGGGGCGGCGACCTGCCTGCAGTGGTACGGCGAGGCCGTCGACAAGACCTACGACGAGGTCGCCCCGGCCGGTCCCGACGCGCTGGCCCTGGTCACCCGGGAGCCGCTGGGCGTGGTCGGCGCGGTCGTCCCGTGGAACTACCCGATGATCATCTCGTCCTGGAAGATCGCGCCCGCCCTGGCCATGGGCAACAGCGTGGTGCTCAAGCCGGCCGAGCAGTCACCCCTGTCCGCGCTGCTCATGGCTCGCCTGGCCGCCGAGGCCGGAATCCCGGACGGCGTGCTCAACGTGGTGACCGGGTACGGCGCGACCGCCGGAGCCGCGCTCGGCCGGCACCCCGACGTGGACAAGATCGCCTTCACCGGCTCCCCCGAGGTGGCCCGGCTCTTCCTCGGCTACGCGGCCGAGTCCAACGGCAAGGCCGTCTCCATCGAGGCGGGCGGCAAGTCGCCCCAGGTGGTCCTCGACGACGTCGCCGACATCGAGGCCGCCGCCTCGGCGATCGCCTGGGGCATCTTCTACAACGCCGGCCAGACCTGCAACGCTGGCTCCCGCCTCATCGTCTCCGAACGGGTCAAGGACGAGCTGCTCGACGCCGTGCTCAAGGTGCGCTTCACCGTGGGCGATCCGCTCGACCCGGACACCACCATGGGCCCGCTCGTGGACCGTTCCCAGGCCGAGCGGGTGCTCGGCTACATCGAGCTGGGCCGCGCCGAGGGCGCCGAACTGGTCGCCGGAGGCGACTCCGACGGCCTCTACGTCCAGCCCACGATCTTCGACGGCGTGCGCAACGACATGCGCGTCGCCCAGGAGGAGATCTTCGGCCCCGTCCTGTGCGTGATCACCTGCTCCGGCGAGGAGGAAGCCGTCCGGCTGGCCAACGACACCCGGTACGGCCTGGCCGCCGCCGTGTGGACCAGCGACGTGACCCGGGCCCATCGCGTGGCCCGGCGGCTGCGCGCCGGCACCGTGTGGGTCAACACCTTCGACGCCAGCGACGTCATCACCCCGTTCGGCGGCTTCAAGGACACCGGCACCGGGCGGGACAAGAGCCTGCACGCCCTCGACGCCTATTCCGCTCTCAAGACGACTTGGATCCAGCTATGACCATCGGTTTCATCGGCCTCGGCAACATGGGCGGCCCGATGGCCCGCAACCTGCTCAAGGCCGGCTACGACGTGACCGTCCACGACACGCGCCAGGAAGCCGCGGCCGGGCACGTGAGCCAGGGCGCCACCTGGGCGGACTCGGCGGCCGCGTGCGCCGCCGCCGCGTCGGACGTCCTCATCACCATGCTCCCCGGCCCGCGCCAGGTCGAGGCCGTCATGGGACAGGTCACCCTCCCGCCCGGCGCGACCTGGATCGACATGTCCACCTCGGCCCCCGAGACCGCCCGCCGCTTCCAGGTCCCCAAGCTGGACGCGCCCGTCAGCGGCATGGCCAGGGGGGCACAGGCCGGAACCCTGCAGATCTTCGTCGGCGGCCCCGCCGAGCTCTACCAGCGGCACCGCCCGATCCTGGAGGCCATGGGAGACCCGGAGAGGATCTTCCACGTCGGCCCCGAGGGCGCCGGCTACACCGTGAAACTCATGATCAACCTGCTCTGGTTCACGCATCTCGTGGCGAGCACCGAGGTCCTCACCATGGGCGTGAAGGCCGGCGTGGACCTGGAGACGCTCCGCACGTCCCTGGTCGCCAGCCCGGCCGCCAGCACCTTCCTGGAGCGCGACGTGCTCGGCGTGCTGCGCGAGGGCGACTACGACGACTCCTTCGCGATGGCGCTGGCCTGCAAGGACCTCGGCCTGGCCGTGGACGTGGGCCGTGACGTGGGCGTGCCCGTCGAGCTGTCCGCCCTCGTGGAGCAGATCTACCGGCGCGGACGCGCCCGCTACGGGGACCTGGCCGGCGAGATGAGCCCGATGCGGCTGTACGAGGAGCTGGCCGGAGTCGAACTGCGTACCGGAGGAGCCCGATGACCTTCACCATCACCCCCACCGGCCTCGTCCACTTCGGCGAAGGGGCGCTGCGCGAACTGCCCGGCGCGGTCGCCGCCACCGGCCGCACCCGCGCCTTCGTCGTGACCGACCCCGGCATCGGCGCCGCCGGCATCCTCGACCGGGTGCTCGCCCTGCTGCCCGGCGCGGGCGTCTTCGCCGAGGTCGAGCCCAACCCCTCCACCACCACCATCGCGGCCGCCGCAGGCGCCGCGACCGCCTTCGGGGACGCCGCGATCGTCGCGCTCGGCGGCGGGTCCAGCCTGGACGCGGCCAAGGCCGTCGCGCTCGCGGCCGCCAACCCCGGCGTCGAGGTGGCCGCACTCGACTACCGCGCGCCGGGCCTGAACGCCGGGCTGCCGATCGTCGCCGTGCCCACCACGGCGGGCACCGGAGCCGAGACCAACGGCTTCGGCGTGATCGAGGACCCCGCCGCCGCCTGCAAGATCTACCTGGGCAACGGCACCACCCAGCCGGTGACCTCCATCCTCGACCCCGAGCTCACCACCGGCCTGCCGCCGCGGGCCACCGCCGCGACCGGCGTGGACGCCCTCGTCCACGGCATCGAGTCGCTCACCGCCCGCGGCCGCAACCCGGTCTCGGAGGCGTACGCCCACCACGCCGTGCGGCTCGTCCACCGCCGGCTGCCCGACGCCGTGAAGGACGGCGCGGACCTGGAGGCCCGGGGGAACCTGCTGCTCGGCTCCCACCTGGCGGGGCGGGCGCTCAGCATCTCCGGCCTCGGGCTCGTCCACGGCATCGCGCACGCCGTCACCGCCCGCACCGGCGCCCCGCACGGCCTCGCGCTCGCCTCCGTGCTCGGAGCGGTGCTGGAGTTCAACCTGCCGGCGTGCGCCGAGCAGTACGCCGACATCGCCCTCGACCTGGGGCTGGGCCGGGCCGACGGCCGGGCGATGGTGGAGGAGGTCCGGGAGTTCGTCGCCCGGGTCGGCGCCCGCACCACCCTCGCCGAGCTCGGCTGCACGCCCGACATGGCCGCCGGCCTGGCCGCGGTCGCCCTCGCCGACCCCGTCACCGCCAACACCCCGCGCCTTCCCGGCGAGGACGAGCTGCGCGACCTGATCGTCGGCGCGATGGAGGGATCATGACTCCGACAGGCTGCTTCATCGGCGGCGAGTGGCGCGACACCGACCGGCGCTTTCCCGTGACGGACCCCGCCACGGGACAGACGCTGGCCGAGGTGGCCGACGCCGGCCCGGCCGACGCCCTCGCGGCGCTGGACGCGGCAGTCGCCGCCCAGGACGCGTGGGCCGCGACGCCGCCCCGCGAGCGGGCCGCCGTCCTGCGCCGCGCCCACGACGGGCTGGTCTCGCGGGGCGAGGAGTTCGCGCTGCTCATCACCCGCGAGATGGGCAAGCCGCTGGCCGAGTCGCGCGCCGAGGTCGGCTACGCGGCCGACTTCCTCCAGTGGTTCGCCGAGGAGTCCGTACGGATCTCCGGCGAGTACCGGGTGAGCCCGGGCGGCGACTTCCGCATCGTGACCGCCCGGCAGCCGGTCGGCCCCTGCCTGCTCGTCTCGCCGTGGAACTTCCCCCTCGCGATGATCACCAGGAAGGTGGGTCCGGCCTTGGCCGCGGGCTGCACGGCGCTGCTCAAGCCCGCCGAGGACACCCCGCTGTCGTGCCTGCTGCTGGTCCAGGTGCTCGCGGACGCCGGAGTGCCCGCCGGCGTGGTGAACGCGCTGCCCACCAGCCGGCCGGCGCCCCTCGTCGAGCGGCTGCTGGCCGACCCCCGCCTGCGCAAGCTGTCCTTCACCGGCTCCACGGAGGTGGGCCGGCTCCTGCTCGCCCAGGCGTCGGGCAACGTGCTGCGCACCTCGATGGAGCTCGGCGGCAACGCCCCGTTCCTTGTCTTCGCCGACGCCGACCTGAACGCGGCCGTGGACGGCGCCGTGCTGGCCAAGCTGCGCAACGGCGGCCAGTCGTGCGTCGCGGCCAACCGCTTCCTGGTCGAGGAACCGGTCGCGGAGGAGTTCGCCGGGCGGCTCGCCGAACGGATGAAGCGGGTGCGGCTCGGCCCCGGCACCGATCCGGCGTCCGAACTGGGGCCCCTCATCAACGCCAGGCAGCGGCGGCGCGTCGCCGGACTGGTCGACGACGCCGTCGCCCACGGGGCGCGGGTGCTCGCCGGCGGGCACGCCGAAGGCCCGTTCTACCCGGCCACCGTCCTGACCGGCGTCCCGGCCGAGGCGCGGATCCACCAGGAGGAGATCTTCGGCCCGGTCGCGCCCGTCACCCCCTTCGCCGGCGAGGACGCGGCGCTGGCGCTGGCCAACGCCACCCCGTACGGTCTCGTCGTCTACCTGTACACCGGCTCGCTCGCCCGCGCCCTGCGCGTCTCCGAACGCCTGGAGGCCGGCATGGTCGGCGTGAACCGCGGCCTGGTGTCCAACGCGGCGGCCCCGTTCGGCGGGATCAAGCAGTCGGGGCTGGGGCGTGAGGGCGGCTTCGAAGGCATCGGCGAGTACGTGTCCACCAAGTACCTGGCCCTCGACACCGCGCCGTGAGGCGGCGCGGGGGAGGCGTCCGGGGCGGCCCGAGATGGCGACGCGGACCAGGTTGCGGCCGCGCACCCCGTACAGGGCGCGACGCGAGGGATCCAGCGCCAGCTCGGGCTCCCCGCCGAACCACTGCCGCGCCAGCCCCTCGACGACGGTCCTCGCCGTGAACGACCACGGGTCGAGCTTGTAGATCTTGTCCCCGTCCGTGCAGTAGGCCACCTCGCCGGTGACGAACAGCTCGCCGCCCTTCGCGGACGGTCGGGTCGCTGCATCGGCACCTTGTCGCTGCCCGCCGCTACCGTGAGGGGATGCCCGCACGGTCCAACGACT
Organism: Nonomuraea roseoviolacea subsp. carminata; assembly: GCF_024172185.1. GTDB lineage: Bacteria > Actinomycetota > Actinomycetes > Streptosporangiales > Streptosporangiaceae > Nonomuraea > Nonomuraea roseoviolacea. The sequence goes on along the minus strand of NZ_JAMZEC010000001.1, from coordinate 5,543,712 downwards.
TTCAGGCGGTCGTCTACTTCGTCAAGAGGCACCTGGCTGCGGATGCGACGGTGAGCGAGTCCGCGGACCTGCTATCACCGCGTTCACCAGCGGTGCCTGGCCGCCGGGCGGCAGAAGGGTCCACTGGGAGGTCCGAGGCCGCACCCTCCGCACCCGCATAGTCTGACCACGTCCGCTACCACGGCACCCGTACGGGACCGTGCAACTTCGGCTCTGCCCGGCCCCGTCAGGCGGCCTCGAAGTCGGCCCGGTGGTCGGCGGCCCACTCCGCCAGAGTACGGCCCGGCCGCCCGGTCACCACGGTGACGGGACGCGGGACGTCGGGGACGGTGAGGGTGTCGTGCCAGTAGTCGAGCAGCATCTTCATCACCGGCTCGGGGATGAACTGTGCGGTCTCGGTGCGGAACTCCTCGGGTGCGATCTCCACCAGCGGGATCTCCCGCCCCAGGGCCTCGCCGATGATCGCCACCTGCTCGGAGCGGGTCAGAGCTTGCGGGCCGGTGAGCGGAATCGCCTCACCCAGATGCTCGTCGGAGAGCAGGGTCTCGGCGGCGGCCTCGGCGACGTCGTACTCGTGGATCGGGGCCTGTGCCGATGCCAGGTACGGCGCCCGGATCGGTGCGCCGGAGCGGATCTGCCAGGCCCAGGAGAGCAGGTTGTTGGCGAAGGTGCCGGGCCGCAGGATCGTCCAGGTATCGGTGCGGCCGGTCACGGCGGCCTCGACCGCGCTGTGGTGAAGCTGGCTCGCCGACCCGTGGTCACGCGGGAACTCCTTCGCGGCAGCAAGGGAGGACAGCACGGTGAAGCGGTGGACGCCATGCGCGCTGGCCGCGGTGACGAACGCCTCGACACCCTGAGCGGGGAAGACGAAGGCGCGATCGACACCGTCGAACACCTGCGACCCGAGCGTGGTGGCGTCGGCCAGGTCGCCGGCGACGACCTCGGCCCCGGCCGGCAGGTCCGCGTCATCGGGCTTGCGGCTCAGCGCGCGTACGGCGGCGCCGCGGGCGAGCAGGGTCGTGACAAGGTGACGACCGACAGCGCCGGTCGCGCCGGTGACAAGGATGGTCAAGATGGCGCACCTTAGGTAAGTAGTGCCGGTCGGTCCGGCTCGAACTCCAACCTAGGGACGGTTTAGGTCATTTTCTGCCCGCATTTCGGCTAGCTTGACGAGTATGTCGGACCAGACCACGACCGAGCGGGCGCTGCGCCTGCTGGAGCTGCTGCAAGCCCGCCGGTCCTGGACCGGCCGCGAGCTCGCCGACCGCCTCGGCGTCGACGGCCGCACACTCCGGCGGGACGTGGAGCGGCTGCGGGGCCTCGGCTATCACATCGAGGCACGTCGCGGTCCCGATGGCGGCTACCGACTGTCCACGGGCAGCGACCTGCCGCCGCTGGTGTTCACCCCGGATGAGGCGCTCGCCGTGGCCGCCGCCCTCGCCTCGTCGGCTGCCAACGGCGCTGCCGGCGGGGGCGAGGTCGCGCTCACCGCCCTGGCCAAAATGGAGCAGGTGATGCCCTCGGCGGTGCGTCGGCGGGTACGGGCGCTGCGCTCCTCGATCGCCCTCGGCGGCACACCGAACGCGGTGGCCGGCGCGTATCCGGCTCCGATGAACGCCGACGTGCTGGCAGTCCTGGCGCTGGCGTGCCGGGATGCGGAGCGGGTCCAGCTGCTCGTGATGAGCACCGAGGGTGCCGACACCGGACGGGAGTCCCCGCGCCACGTCGAGCCTGCCGCCCTGGTGCCCCGGCAGACCCGGTGGTTCCTCGTGTGCCGCGACCTCGACCGTGGCTGGCGGGTGTTGCGCGTCGATCGGATCACGCGGGCATCAGCGACGGGCGTGCGCTTCGAGCCGCAGGAGGTCCCCGGAGGCGACCCGGTTGCGTTCGTCACCAGCCGGCTCGGGGCTCCGCCTCGCAAACATACAGCGACGATCCTGATCCACGCGCCGATCGAACAGGTACAGGCGTACATGGGTGGCTTCGCCACCGACTTCGCCCCGGCGACGACCCCCACCGGTCAGGCAGCGACATACTGGCGCATCGCCGACGTCCGTCTCGAAGTCCTCGCCGGCGGCCTGCTCTGGGTGCGATGGCCCTTCGAGGTGATCGATTCTCCCGAGCTCGCCGGCCTGCTGCGGGACCGGGCCGCAGCCTTCGCCTTCGCCGCCGACCCGGGCTGAAGCCGACCCACCGGGCCATCACGACCAAGGGTCTCGCGGGGGCCAGGGCTCACGGTGCCAGGGCTCACGGTGCGCGGCCAAGCCGGCCAGCTGGGGGATCGACGCGCACATGGGCCGGCTGTTCGGCCTGGCCAACCAGATCGTGCTGGCCGCCCTGGCCGCCGGGCTGATGCTCCTCATCGGGTACGGCTACCTCATGTGGTCGCAGCGGCGTCCCACGCGCGGCTTCGGCCGGCCGTACCGGCGCGGGGCCTGGAAGGGCGTCCCTCTCGGGGCGCTGGTCCCGCCGGCGGCGCTGACGGTGGCGGCCGGCCTGTTCGTGCCGCTGCCGGGATCTCGCCGGCCGCGTTCCTGCTGCTGGACGTCCTGCTCGGCCTGCGCGCCCGGCTCGCCCGCCGCTGATTTCTCTTTGACATCGCAACCCTTGACGCTGACAATAGTTGGCGACACCAAGGGAGGGCCGGCCGATGGCGGAGAGCGACGACACCCCGGACGACGTGTTCTTCCGTGAGCTGACTGGCGCCTACGCGGAGGTGCGCCAGGCGTTCGCCGACCACGTGGGCATGAGCCGGCCCCGGCTCCAGATCCTGATGCGGCTGTGGCGCCACGGCGAGACCAGCCACAGCGACCTGCGGCGCTTCCTGGGGCTCGACGGGGCGAGCGTCACGCGGCTGGTCAAGGAGTTCGAGGCCGACGGGCTGGTGGCCCGCCGCCTCGACCCCGGGGACAACCGCTACACGCTCGCCCGCCTCACCCCGGCGGGCGAGCGCACGGCCGCCGGGCTCGCCGACGCGCACCGGCTCTACCAGGCGCGGCTCCTCGACGGCATCCCTCCACGGGACCAGGAGACGGTCCTGCGGGTGCTGGCCCGGCTGCGCGCCAACGTCCGGACGTACGACGACAGGAGTGGCTGAGATGACCGATCAGGTGCGCGCCGTCGCGCGGCGGATGTACGAGGCGTTCAACACCGGGGACGTGAGCGCCGCCGACGAGATCTTCGCGGCGGACTTCGTCAGCCACCCGCTGGGCACGGTCGGCGCCGAGAGCGTCAAGCGAGCCTGGTCGGGGATGCGCGCCAGGTTCCCCGGCATCAGGGCCGAGGTCGAGGACATGCTCGTGGACGGCGACCGGGTCGCCGTGCGCAGCACGCTGCGCGGCGTACCGGACGGCGACGGGCAGCCGCCGCCCGCGATGCTGGAGATCTTCCACGTACGGGACGGGCGCATCGCCGAGCTGTGGGGCATGTCCACCCTGAGCCGCCCCCGAGCCACCTGAGTCAGAGGGGAACACCATGCTGCACCTGCTGGTCCTGCGCTACCTCGGCACCGAGGACGACGCCGCCCCGCACGTCGCCGCGCACGTGACCTACCTCGAACGGCATCACCGCGAGGGCATCTTCCTGCTGTCGGGACAGACCGTGCCGTCGGACGACGGCGGCGTCATCCTGGCGCGGGGCGAGCGGGCGGCCGTGGAGCGGGTCGCGGCCGGCGACCCGTTCGTGCGGGCCGGGGTCGCCGCGTACACGATCATCACGGTCGATCCGGGACGCGTGCACCCGGCGCTGGCGGAACCGCTGGGGACCGACGGCGCTCGGGTGCGCTCCGTCGCCCCCTGAGGGGCGGCTGGGGCCGAGGCCGTCGGCGATCAGGCGACGGAGGGGAAGCCGGAGGCGTGGGCGAGGGCGGCGGCCTCGGTACGGGTCGTGACGCCCAGCTTGTCGAGGATGTTGGCCACGTGGAACTTCACGGTGTGCTCACTGATCCTCAGCTCCTCGGCGATCCGGCGGTTGCGCAGGCCCCGCGCGAGCCGTTCCAGCACGTCCAGTTCCCGGGGCCTGAGCGCGCTCAGCGGCCCCTGCGCGCGCCCGGCCGCGACGGCCGGCGCGAGCGGCAGCGCGGCGGTCACGGTGGTGCCCCAGCCCGGGACGGCGTCGAGCGTGAGGCGACCGCCCAGGGCGGTGGCCAGTTCGGTGAGACGGCGCATGGGCGGGTCGTCGGCCGTCGCCACGCCAGGTCCGTCGTCCCGGACCACGACCCGCAGCGCCGCCTCCTCCAGCTCCCAGGCGGCGCGAATCCTGCGCACGCCCTCGTGTTCGAGCATGGACACCACGCAGCCGCGCACGACGGCCTGCGCGGCGTGGGCGACGTCCGCCGGGATGGAGCGCTCCGCCGCGCGCGGGCCGACCAGTTCCAGAGCCACCTCGCTGTGCCGGGTGAGGGGAGCGAGCCGGCCGGCGAGCCGGTCGAAGGCCGCGCCGGCGCTCTGCTCGCTGAGCGACCGGTCGAGGTCTCCGGTGGCGCGCAGCTCGATCAGCGCCGACACCGCCAGGTCCGTGGCCGCGGCGCGGGCGGCGGCGTCACCGAGCGTACGGCTGCGCAACGTCGCCAGCAGCGACGCGAGCGTGGCGGCGTGGGCGTCGGTCAGCTCGGCGATGACCCGCGCTCGCTCACCGGCCGCCACCCGGCTGCCGGCGAGGTCGGCGGGAGGCAACCGCGCGCCCCGGTCGGACACGTGGCCCGCGAGCAGCTCCCACAGCAGCCGGACCAGGTCACGGGCCATCGGGCCGGGAACGCCGTCGCCGTCCGTCACGACGGCCAGGAGCGCGCCGGACGTACCGGCCGGACGGGAGGCGACGATCAGCGCGAGGCGCGACTCCCCCGCCAGCCGCGCGTGGCCGAACCATGGCTCGCCCACCTCGACGCCCGCGCCGGCGCGGGCCAGCTCGCCGCTGGTGATCCGGCCGGCCAGCGGCTGTTCGCCATGGGTTCTCAGGGGATGCCTGGCGCAGTCACCGGTGAGCATCGCCAGCGCCCGGTGCGGCAGGAACTCGGCCAGGACCTCGGACAGGGGCTCCAGGATGCCGCCGATCGGCGCCCGGAGCACCGAGGTCACGGCGGCCAGCACGGCACGGGGATCGGACAGCTCCACGCCTCGCATGCTAAGCGCCCCTGACCCGGTGGGGCCCTGCTCGTCCGGGCAGCCCGGAACAGCTCGAACGGACGGTGAGCACGGCGGGCCCGGACGAGCAGGCTGACCTCGTCCGCCGCCGCCGGCTTTCCCGGAGCCGCCGCCGGTTTTCCCCGAGCCGCCGCCGGTTTTCCCGGAGAGGAGCCTTCCGATGACCGTCATGACCCTGCCCGCCCGCGCGGGCGACCGCCCGCGCACCGGCCCCTCGGTGCCCCACGTCCAGCTCACCCAGAACAGCCCCGACGAGATCCGCCGGCAGCTCGAGCGGTGGATGGCCACCGCGCTCCCGTCCACCGAGATCAGGCCCAGCGAGATCTCCGAGCCCGGATCCACCGCCTTCTTCCTGGCCCGCGATGCCCGTCCGCCCCAGGGCGCGGTGCTGCTGCCCCCGCGCCTGGTGGCCGAGTTCGCCCACATCCACCGCGACGGCAGCCTGCACGTCGCCCTGTCGCGGGAGGACCAGGACGAACTCGTCGCCAAGGGCTGGGGCGAGCGGCATCCGCTGTACTCGCCGACCGTCAACGTGGTGATGCTCTACGGCCCTCGCACAGCCGGCGAGCTGGAGGTGGCCAAGACGGTCGTCGCCTCGTCCTACCGGTACGCCACCGGCAGGCCGCTCCGATCGGCGGAGCCGGGGCCCCTATGACGGCCGGCTCGCGCGGCGGCGGGCCGGGCGCATGCCGAACAGGAAGCGCGTCACCTCCGCCCGCCGCACCAGCAGGTCGTACGCCGCCAGAATCAGCACCAGCGACACCAGCACGATCGCCACGAACTTGACCGGCCCCGGCACCGGCCAGCGCACCACCCAGAACGCCACCACGACCACGATCGGCTGGTGCAGCACGTACAGGGGCAGCACCCCCTCCGACAGGTAGGCGTACAGCCGCCGCCCCGACCCGCCGCCGGACGTCACGTCCCCGGAGGCCGGGCGGCGGCGCTGGAGGAGAGACATGATCACCACGAGCCAGCACCAGCCCGCCGCCCCGTACAGGGCGCGCGCCGTCATCGCCATCGGGGTCAGCTCCGTGAACGCGTCACCCTCCGCGACCAGGAACAACGGCAGCCCCACCGCCGGCAGCAGCAGCCCGCACACCACGGCCGCGCGCGTGTCGCGGCGCAGCGCGTCCCGCAGCCGCCCGTCCGAGGCGAGCACCACGCCGTAGCAGAAGAACAGCAGGTACGCCCAGCGGCTCCAGCCGGCGTACTCCTCCTCCAGCCCCAGCACGGCGCTGACCAGCGCCAGCGGAAGGGCGGGCAGCAGCGCCGCGCCGCGCCGCCGCCCGACCGCCGCCAGCCTCTCGCCGAGCGCGCGCGCCCGCGAGGCCGGGAACCAGCGCGCCACGGGCGCGAGCATGAGCGCGAACGTGAGCAGCAGGAGGAGGAACCACAGGTGACCCGTCTCGAAGCTGTCGCCCTGGAGCACGAACGGGAACTCCCACGGCTCCACCCGGATGTGGAAGAAGCGCGGCAGGAACTCCAGGTACGACTCGTGGTACGCCGGGTCGGCGCGCAGCCGCAGCCACTGCGGCACGGGCACGAGCACGGTCGTGCCGAAGACGAGGGGGACGCCGATGCGGCGCAGCCGCTCCAGGGCGAACCCTCCGGGGCCGCGACGGCGGAGCGAGTGCCAGGCGCCGAAACCGGCGATGAGGAACAGCAGCGGCATCGCCCATAAAACGCCGAATCCAGCGAAAATTGTGGTTATACCAGTGGTTTCCGGATTTTTCACGTAAAAGTCGTCGCTGGCGTCGAAGACGAGCGACGAATGGAACAGCACGAGGCCGACCACCACGAGCACCCGCACGAAGTCCAACTCCGCCCGCCGCCCGGTGCCCTCGCCTCGGGACGCCGCCCCGGGGGCTGGCGCGAGCTGCCCCTCGGGACCGCGTACCGCATCGAGGACGCGCGGCGCCTCCGAAGCCGTGCGCGGACGCGGAAGGGGCGGGGAGGCGGGCGCGGGGCCGGACAGCGGCGTGAGCCGCGGCGCCGGGGCGGGGCGAGGAGCCGGCACGGGGCGCGGCGCCGGGTCGGGACGCGGCGCCGGAGCCGGTCGCGCCGCGCGAGCCCGGCGTGAGCCGGACGGCCGCGCGGCGCCGAGCCCCGAGGGGGCGTCGGAAGCCGGGAACGAGCCGAGCCCCGAGGGGGCGCGCGATGCCGGGAAGGAGCCGAGCCCCGAGGGGGCGCGGGAGGCCGGGAAGGAGCCGGAAGCCGCGGTGGGGTGGCGTTCGGTCAAGGGTCAGCCCGTCTGAGGAGGGGTGGCGCGGCGGCGGGTGACCACCGTCGCGATGAGCAGGACGATCCCGGGCCCCACCAGCCCGCCGGGCGAGAAGTCCACCGGGCACGGGTCGGACACGGCCTCCACGACCCAGCTCACGACGCTCACCACCAGGGCCACGCTCCAGATGCCCCACAGGACCTTGAGCAGGGTGGGTAAGGGAGCCCGTCCGGGCGGGCGGCCCGCGGGGGCGGGCACGGATGCGGACGTGGACGCGGACGCGTCCGGGAGGTCGGCGAGCAGTTCGGCCAGGTCGCCGCGGGTCACCGACTGGTACGCGAGCCCGATCCGCTCGTCGAACTCCCCCAGGTCGAGACAGCCCTCCTCCACCGCCACGCGCAGCCGCTCGGCGGCCGCCTCCCGATCGCCGTCGGAGGCCCGCACGCCACGCTCCCGGCCGCCGTCGGAGGACCGCACCCCCCGCTCCCGGTCACCGTCGGAGGTCCGTAAGCCGCGCTCATGGTCGCCGTCGGAGGTCCATGCCTCGCGCCGCTCGTCCATCGTCCCCGCCTTCCCGGGTGTCGCCTGTCGTGCTGCCCGTCTACTCCCCCGCGGGCTCGGGGGCCTCGCGGGTCAGGAAGCGATCGATCGCCGCCCGCTCCTCGGCGGTGACGTTGCCGTCCGCGCGCCGTCGCTCACCGGTCACCCGCAGGTACGGCCGCGCGGCCTCGACGTCGGCGGCGTCGCGGAACCCCGCCAGCAGCCCCTCGCGCCCCGCCGCCACGGCCGGGTCGTCCACGGGCGCGGCGGCCAGGATGAGCCAGGTGCAGGCGGTGTCCGCGCCGGACGCGCCGCGCGCGGCGTTGGCCCAGTCGATGACCCGGGGCCCGTCGGCGGTGAGCAGGACGTTGGCCGGGTGCAGGTCGAGGTGGAGCAGCCGGTTGCCGGGGCAGCCGTCGGCGGCCTGGAGCCAGCCGGGCGCGCGCACGGCCGCGAGCCGCCGCAGCAGCTCGCCGAGCAGCCGCCCGTGCTCGGGCATCCGCTCCGGCCGCTCGGCCGCCTCCTGCCGCATGCTCGTCCCCTCGACGTGCTCCATGAGGATGTCGGGACCGTCGGCGTCGAAGACCCGGGGCACGGGGAAGCCGTTGCGCCAGGCGTGCCTCATGACCGACGCCTCGCGTTCGAGGCTGCGGCCCTCGCGGGCGCGCCGGATGATCTTACCGGGCCCAGCCTGGAAGATGTCGCAGTCGAGTCCGGCCGCGATCAACGAGCCTGCGTGCATATCAGTCAGATTAGAACGTCAAATGGAATACGCGAAGCGTCTGGTAATTGGCCGGTTTTGCCGGTCATTACTGGCCATCAGGCGCCGCGATATCCGTCGCTATCGTGCAAGGGAACATAGGTTTGCCGCACTTATCCGCCTAACTCCATCAATTGTGGGGTGGCTGAGGAGGTGACACGTTGCTGGTCGCAACCGATCTCGTCAAACGGTACGGCACCATCCAGGCCCTGGACGGGTTCAGTCTGAACGTGGCCGCCGGCGAGATCGTCGGGCTCGTCGGGCACAACGGCGCGGGCAAGTCGACCTTCGTCGAGATCGTGTCGTACCTGATCCGCCCGGACGGCGGTCACGTGACCATCGACGGCAGGCCGCCCTCGGCCACCCGCGGCGAGGTGGGCGTCGCGCCGCAGCACATCGCCCTGTACCCGTCGGCCACCGTCCGCGAGCACCTGGAGCTGTACGGAAGGCTCGCCGGCCTGCGGCGGGCCGCGCTGCGCGAGGCCGTCGAGGACCTGAGCACCGTGCTGCGCCTCGGCGGCATCATGGACCGGCGGGCCGGCAAGCTCTCCGGCGGCCAGCAGCGCCGCACCCAGGCGGCGAGCGCGCTCGTCCACCGCCCGGCCCTCCTGCTGCTCGACGAGCCGACCGCGGGCGCCGACCTGGAGACCCGGCAGGCCATGCTCGACGTGGTCAAGCAGCGCGCCGGCGAGGGCGCGGCCGTCGTCTACACCACCCACTACCTGCCCGAGCTGACCGAGCTGCAGGCCACGATCGCCGTGGCGCGCGGCGGCCGGGTCATCGCCCGCGGCACCGGCGAGGAACTGCTGAAGGACCTGCCGGGCGAGGTGCGCGTGACCCTCGCCGACCGGGAGGAGGTCAGCGTCTCCACCTCCGAGCCCACCGTCACCCTGATCGATCTGCTGCGCCGCATCGACCGCCCGATCAGCGCGGTGGACGTGCGCAACCCGTCCCTGGACGACCTCTATCGCTCCCTGGCGGTCCACGATGCTCCTTGACTCCGCGCCCCGCGACTCCACCCGCCCGGCCGGCGCCCCGGCCCGCACCTCGCGCCTGCTCGACGCCGCGTACCGGATCGGCGCGCTGGCCCGGCACAACGCCACCCTGCGCCTGCGCGACCCGGGGCAGATGATCAGCTACATCGTCATGCCGATGGTGCTGATGCTGGTGCTCAAGCCGCTCTACGTGCGGGCGGTGGACGGCGGCGCCGCCCAGGTCGCGACGGGCCTGATGGTGATGTTCTCGGTGTTCGCCATCTCCCTGGTCGGCAACTCGATCCTGTCGGAGCGCACCTGGCGCACCTGGGACCGGCTGAAGGTGAGCAGGGCCGGGGCCGCGGAGCTGCTCGTCGGCAAGACGCTGCCGCTGTTCGTGGTGATGGTCGTCCAGCAGACGGTCCTGCTGGTCTACGGCTGCCTGGCCATCGGCCTGCCCGTGCCGCCCAACCCGGTGTACGTGCTGCTGGCCATCATGATCTGGGCGTTCGCGCTGCTGGCGATCGGCGCGCTGCTGGCCACGGTGGTGCGCAGCCACGGCGAGCTCAGCGTCATCTCGGACGTGGGCGCGCTCACGCTCAGCTCCCTGGGCGGCGCGCTGGTGCCGCTCAGCATCATGCCGGAGTGGGCGCAGCTCACCGCCCACGTCTCGCCCGGCTACTGGGCGCTGAGCATGATGCAGGCCGCGGTACGCGGCGACGCGGCGGGCGCGGTGCCGCCCGCCGCGGTCCTGCTGGCGATCGGCCTGGTGGCCGGCGCGTTCGCCGCCCGCCGGCTCGCCCGCGGCTGGGGCCGCGGCGGGCCCATGTGACACGAGGCGGCCCCCATGAAGCGAACGGCAAGGCAACTCCAGTGAAGAGGGGCATGTTGATGGACCAGCACCATCCAGCGGGCGAGGCCGACATAGCGATCATCGGCATGTCCGGCCGCTTCCCCGGCGCGGCCGACGTCGAGACGTTCTGGCGCAACATCAGCACCGGCGTCGAGTCGTTCACCAGGTTCACCGACGACGAGCTGATCAGCGCCGGCGTGAGCCCCGCCACCTTCCAGCAGCCGAACTACGTCCGCTCGCGGCCCATCCTGGACGACATCCGGGGCTTCGACGCCGGCTTCTTCGGCTACAACCCGCGCGAGGCCACGCTCGCCGACCCGCAGCAGCGCATCTTCCTGGAGTGCGTCTGGGAGGCCCTGGAGTCCGCCGGGTACGCGACATCCGAGGGCCGGGGCAGCGTGGGCGTGTTCGCCGGCATGAACATCAGCGGCTACCTGCTGACCCGGCTCAGGGCGTTCGAGATGGGCATCGACACCTCCGCCCTGATGATCGGCAACGACAAGGACGCGCTGGCCACGAACGTCTCCTTCCGCTTCGACCTGGACGGCCCGAGCGTGGCCGTGCAGACGTTCTGCTCCACCTCGCTGGTGGCCGTCCACCTGGCCAGTGAGAGCCTGCGGCGGGGCGAGTGCGACATGGCGATCGCGGGCGGCGTGTCGGTGCGCATCCCCGACCGGATCGGCTACCTGTGGGAGGAGGGCGGCCAGGAGTCGCCCGACGGGCACGTGCGCACGTTCGACGCCGAGGGGCGCGGCAGCATGTTCGGCGACGGCGCCGCCGTGGTCATGCTGAGGCGGCTGCCCGACGCGCTGGCCGCCCGCGACACCGTGCTCGCCGTCATCCGCGGCTCGGCCATCAACAACGACGGCGCGATGAAGTTCAGCTATCTCGCGCCGAGCGTGGACGGGCAGCGCCGCTGCGTCTCCGCCGCGATCAAGCGGGCCGGCGTCGACCCGACGGACATCTCGTACGTCGAGGCGCACGGCACCGCCACCGAGGTCGGCGACCCGATGGAGGTGGCCGCGCTGACCCGCGCGTTCGGCGCCACCCCGGACCGGCAGTACTGCGTGCTCGGCTCGATCAAGCCGAACGTCGGCCATCTCGACCGCGCCTCCGGCGTCACCGGCCTGATCAAGGTGGTGCAGTCGCTGCGCAAGGAGCTGATCCCCGGCACCCTGCACTACCGCTCGCCCAACCCGGAGATCGACTTCGTCAACAGCCCGTTCCGCGTCACCGCCGACGTCACCCCGTGGCCGCGCGCCGCCGAACGGCCGCGCATCGCGGGGGTCAGCTCCCTCGGCATGGGCGGCACGAACGCGCACGTCATCGTCACCGAGGCGCCCGAGCCGGAGCCGCGCCGGCCCCGCGCGCGGCGGTGGCAGATCCTGCCCTTCTCGGCCCGCTCGGCCGAGGCCGCCGACCGCTCGGCCGCCCGGCTCGCCGAGCGGCTCACGGACACGGCCGACGACCTGGGCGACGTCGCGTACACGCTGCAGGTGGGGCGGAAGGTGTTCAACCACCGCAGGTTCGTCGTCGCGGGCACCACGGAGGAGGCCGCGGCCCGCCTCGCCGACCCGGCGGCGGCGCTGGGCCGCAACGACGCGACCGTGGGCCGCCGGACCGGGTTCCTCATCGCCGGGGTCGGCGAGCAGTACCCGGGCATGGTGGCCGAGCTGTACGCGGAGGAGCCCGGTTTCCGGGCCGACGTGAACGAGTGCCTGGCCGTGCTCGGGCTGACCGAGGCGGCGCAGCTCTCGGACGTGTTCACCCCGGCCGAGCGGGGCGCCGGGGCCGGTGCCGGCGACCTGGCCCGGCTGCTGGGCCGCGCCGCGCCCGCCGCGCCGCTCTCCGCGACCGAGGCGCACCTGGTGCAGCCGGCCGTGTTCGTCGCCGAGTACGCGCTGGCCCGGCAGCTCATCCGCTGGGGCGTCACCCCGGAGATCATGGTGGGCTACAGCCTGGGCGAGTACGTGGCGGCGTGCCTGGCCGGCGTGCTGTCGCTGCCCGACGCGCTGCGGCTGGTCGCCTACCGGGCCAAGCTCATCACCTCACAGCCCGAGGGCGCCATGCTGGCGATCTCCGCCGACGAGCGGCGGCTGCGCACGGTCCTCGGCGACCTGTACGGCGGGCGGCTGGACGTGGCCGTGCGCACCGGCTCCCAGACGGTCCTCGCCGGCCCGGCCGAGGACGTCGAGGCGGCCATGGCCACGCTGCGCGAGCTGAAGATCGGCCACCGGCGGCTGGAGACCACGCACGCCTTCCACTCGCGGATGCTCCAGCCGGTGGCCGCCGAGCTGACCGCCTGGATCAGCGACAACATCACCCTGAACCCGCCCGCGCTGCCGTACCTGAGCAACGTCACCGGTGAGCTCGCCACCGCCGAGGTCGTCACCGACCCGGGCTACTGGGCGCGGCACATGTGCGAGACCGTCGAGTTCGGGGCGGCGCTGGAGAAGGTGCTCGGCATCGCCGACCTCGCGCTCGCCGAGATCGGCCCCGGCCAGTCGCTGGGCGCGCTGACCCGCGGCCACCCGGCGTGCGACCGCGCGCAGTGGCCGCTCATCGTCACCACGCTGCCCGGCGCCAACGACCCGCAGGACGCGGGCGCGGCGCTCGCCACCGCCGTCGGCCGGCTCTGGCTGACCGGCGTCGCCGTCGACTGGGCGGCCCTGCACGAGGACACCGGCTGGGCCCCCGGCCGCGTGCCGCTGCCGTCCTACCCGTTCGAGCACCAGGAGTACTGGCTGGAGATCGACGAGTCGGCCCTCGGCTCCTCCGGCGGCACGCCGGTGTTCGACGAGAGCGACCCGACCAGCATCGCCAGGGCGTACCCGCGGCTGCCCGACACCCGCTGGATCCACACCCCGGTCTGGCGGCAGACCACGCTCCGGCCGCCCCGCGAGGACGAGGCCGCCCGCTGGCTGCTCTACACCTCCGGCGGGGCCGCCGACGCGGTCGCCGCGCCGCTGCTCGCGCACCTGCGCGACACCGGCCGTGAGGTCGTGACCGTCCGTCCCGGCGAGGCGTTCTCCGCCGGCCCGGACGGGCTGACCGTACGGCCCGGCTCCCCCGAGGACGCGCTGGCCGCGCTGCGCGAGCTGGCCGCCACCGACCGGGTGCCCGACCGGATCGTCCACCTGTGGTGCGCCGACCCGGGCCAGTCCACGCCCGACTGCCTCCAGCGCGGCCTGCACACGCTGGTCGGCCTGGCCAAGGCCGCGGGCGACCTGGGCCTGCCGGGCTGGTCGCTGGACATCGTCACCACCGGCAGCCAGAAGGTCCACCCCGGCGACCGGGTGGCGTCGGCGCGGGGCACGCTGCTCGGCCCGACCCGGCTGATCCCCGTCGAGTACCCGCGCGTCACCACCCGCCTCATCGACGTGGAGCCGGACGGGCTGTCCGGCGGGGCGCTGCTCGCCGAGCTGCGGGCCGAACCGGCCGACCAGGTCGTCGCCCTGCGCGGCGGCGGGCGCTGGATCCCCGACTACGAGGCCCTCGACGCCTCCGTCATCGAACAGAACCCCCCGGTCGCCCGGGTCAGGCCCGGCGGCGCGTACATCGTCACCGGCGGGCTCGGCGGCATCGGCCTGGCCATGGCCGAGCGGCTGGCCGAGCAGTTCCAGGCCCGGCTCGTGCTGCTCGGCCGTACCCCCGTGCCGCCCCGCGACCAGTGGAACGCGATCCTCGCCTCCGACGGCACGGCCGCCGAGGTGCGCCGCCGCCTGGAAGGGCTGCTCCGGCTGGAGGCGGCCGGCGCCGAGGTCGTCACCGTCGCGGGCGACGTGTCGCGCGTCGAGGACGCGCGCCGGGCGGTGGACGCCGCGCTCGACCGGTACGGCGAGCTGAACGGCGTCCTGCACTGCGCGGGCGTGCCCGCGGTCGGCCTCATGCAGTTCAAGACCGCCGCCGACGTCGAACGCGTCCTCGCCCCCAAGGTCGGCGGCACCCTGGCCCTGGCCGAGGTGCTGCGGGACGTGCCGGTCGACTTCCTCGCCCTCTACTCCTCCACCACCTCGGCGACGGGCGGCGGCGCCGGCCAGGTCGACTACTGCGCCGCCAACGCCTTCCTCGACGCGTTCGCGCTGAGCGACGAGCTGCCCGGCGTCCACGTCACCTCGGTCGACTGGTGCGAGTGGACGTGGAACGGCTGGACCGACGGCCTGGAGAACTACGACGAGGGCTCCAAGCAGTACTTCACGTGGTACCGGGAGAACTTCGGCCTCACCTTCGACCAGGGCTGGCAGACGCTGCTGCGGGTGCTGGCCAGCGGCGAGCGGCACGTGGTGGCCTCCACGCAGGACTTCGCGCCGCTCGTCGCGATGAGCCGGAGGTCGTCGATCGAGAGCCACCAGGCCACGGTCAAGAAGATCCGCGACGCCTTCGGCCGGCACCCCCGGCCCGACCTGTCCACCGCGTACGTCGAGCCGCAGACGCCCACCGAGGAGACCATCGCCGGCGTGTGGGCCGAGGCGCTCGGCCTGGAGCAGGTCGGCGTGCACGACAACTTCTTCGAGCTCGGCGGCAACTCGCTGCTCGGCATGGAGATCATCGCCGAGGTCAGGCGGGCGCTGGAGCTGGCCTACCTGCCGCCGCACATCCTCTACCAGGCGCCCACCATCGCCTCCCTGGCGGAGGCGGCCCGCGCCGGCCAGGAGCCCGAGGAGCAACCGGCCGACGCCCGTGACCAGCAGCGCTCCCGCATCGCCCAGCGCCGCACCATGCTCAGAGGAAGGGCCTCATGACCGACAACGGAACCGACTACGACTCCGCGGTCGCGCTGATCGGCATGTCCGGGCGCTTCCCGGGCGCCGCGAGCGTCGGCGAGCTGTGGAGGAACCTGCTCGCCGGCGTGAAGGGCCTGCGCGCGATCACCGACGAGGAGCTGCGGGAGGCCGGGGTCGAGCCCGGCCGGCTCGCCGACCCCCGGTACGTGCGCGTCGGCGGCCCGCTCGACGGCCTCGACCGCTTCGACGCGACCGTCTTCGGCATCAACCCGCGCGAGGCCGAGACGATGGACCCGCAGCACCGGTTGTTCCTGGAGTGCTCGTGGGAGGCGCTGGAGGCGGCCGGCTACTGCCCGACCGACGTGCCCGGCCAGGTGGCCGTCTTCGGCGGCTGCGGGTTCCCCGACTACATCGTGCAGAACATCCAGCACCTCACCGCTCAGCCGGGCGGGGCGCTGCTCATGGCCGTGGGCAACGAGCGCGACTCGCTGGCGTCGCTGGTGTCGTACAAGCTGGGGCTGCGCGGGCCGGCGGTGTCGGTGCAGACGTTCTGCTCGACCTCGCTCGTGTCGGTGCACCTGGCATGCCAGAGCCTGCTGACGTACGAGTGCGACATCGCCGTGGCGGGCGGCGCGTTCACGCCGCTGCCGCAACCGTCCGGCTACCTGTACGAGCAGGGCGGCATCATGTCGCCCGACGGACGGGTGCGCAGCTTCGACGCCGAGGCGAGCGGCACGGTGATGGGCAGCGGCGCCGGCGTGGTGGCGCTCAAGCGCATGTCCGACGCGCTGGTCGACGGCGACGTGATCCACGCGGTCATCCTGGGGTCGGCGGCCAACAACGACGGCCGGCTGCGGGCCGGCTACACCGCGCCGGGCGTGGACGGCCAGGCCGAGGTGATCGAGTCGGCGCTGGGCGTGGCCGGGGTCAAACCGGACACGGTCGGCTACGTGGAGTGCCACGCCACCGGCACGATGCTGGGCGACTCGATCGAGCTGGCGGCGATGAACCGGGTGTTCGCGCAGACGCGGGAGACGCCGTGCGTGCTGGGCTCGCTGAAGCCGAGCCTGGGCCACCTCGACCGCGCCTCCGGCGTGACCGGGCTGATGCGGGCCGCCATGACGCTCAGGCACGAGCTGCTGCCGGGCACCCCCGACTACGAGACGCCGAACCCCGCCCTGGCCAGCGCGCAGGACCGGTTCACGGTGCTGAAGGAGCACCGGCCGTGGACGGCGGGGCCGCATCCGCGCCGGGCGGGCGTCAGCTCGTTCGGGCTGGGCGGCACGAACGCGCACGTCGTCCTGGAGCAGGCGCCGCCGCGACCGGACCGTCCGGCGCGTCCGGGGCCGCACCTGCTGGTGTTCTCGGCGGCCGACGAGCAGGCGCTCACGGACGTGGGCGAGCGGCTGCGGGCGCACCTCGCGGAGCTCGCGGAGCTGGCGGAGCTCGCGGAGGAGGGCGGCGACGATCTCGCCGACGTGGCGTTCACGCTGCAGGTGTCGCGGGGCGGCTTCGCGCTGCGGCGCGCGGTGGTGTGCCGTGACCGGGACGACGCGGTGGCCGCGCTGGGCGACCCGTCGCGGTGGATCGGCGGCAAGACGCAGCGGCGCAACCCGAAGGTGCGGCTGAGCGTCCCGGACTCCGGTGTGCCGGACGCCTGGTGGGCGGAGCTGCGGGCGGCCGTGGACGCCGTCCTGCGGCCGGGCGCGTCCCCGTCGGGCGCCGCGAGGGCCGCCTCCCCGTCAAGCCCGGCGAAGGTCGCTTCGCCGTCGGCCGGTGCGCCGGTGTCCGCGGCGGGCGGGGACCGGGAGCAGGCGCTGGGCGCGCTGGCCGACGGGCTCGCCGGGGTGGGCGTCCACGTGCTGAAGGGCGAGGGCGCCGGTCAGGCCGTCGAGGAGGTCGTGGTCGCGCCGGACGGCGACGCCCCGGCCGCCGAGTGGCTGCTGGCCGCGGTGGCGCGGCTGTGGCTGGCGGGCGCGGCGATCGACTGGCCGGCGCTGCACGGCGGCGAAGGCCGCCGCGTGGAGCTGCCGACCTACCCGTTCCAGCGCCGCCGGTTCTGGATCAAGCCGAACCCGGCGGCGCAGGCCCAGGCCCAGCGGCAGGGCCCCGGCAAGGACTTCGACCTGCGGCACTGGACGTACCTGCCGACCTGGCGGCCGCACCCGCTGCCCCTCGCGGGCCTGGACGAGCGGCTGCGCCTGGCGGGCCCGTGGCTGGTGCTCTCCGGCGACGAGCGCGGCGAGGCGCTGGTGGAGCGGCTCACGCGGGCCGGCGCCGAGGTGACGGCGGTGCGCGCCGGCGACCGGTTCGGCCAGGACGACCGCGGCGACTTCACGATCCGGCCGGGCAAGGCCGACGACGTGGCCGAGCTGTTCTACTCCCTGGTGGCCGCGCCGCGCGCGATCGTCCACGGCTTCAGCCTGGCGAGCCCCGAGGCCGCGCCGGGCGCCGACCCGGTGGAGCACTTCACGGCCGAGCAGGCCCGCGGCTTCTACTCGGCGCTGTCGCTGGCGCGGGAGCTGGTGGACAACACGGGCTCGGCGCCGCGGGCCGAGCTGGTGCTGCTCACCTCGTACGCGGTGGGCGTCTCCGGCGCCGACCTGCGCCACCCGGAGCACTCCACGCTCGCCGCCCTCGCGCCGAGCCTCCAGCAGGAGAACCCGCGGCTGCGCTGCCGCAGCGTCGATGTGGACGGCGGCGAGCCGGGCCGGGACCCGGCGGCGCTGGCCGAGCAGGTGCTGGCGGCCGCGGTCTGCCCGCACGAGGGGCCGGTGGCGCTGCGCGCGGGCGAGACGTGGCTGCGGGACTACCGGCAGTACCCGGTGGACGAGCCCGCCCCCGAGGAGCGCGGGTTCCGCGACGGCGACACCGTGCTCATCACCGGCGGTCTCGGCGACGTCGGCCTGGTGCTCGCCCGGCACCTGGCGAGCACGTACGGCTGCCGGCTGGTGCTCACGGCCCGCTCGGCGCTGCCGCCGCGCGAGGAGTGGGACGCCTTCCTCGCGGACGTGCCGCCCGGGGCGCACCGCACGGCCCGCCACATCGCCAACGTCCGCGACCTGGAGGCGCGCGGCGCGACGGTGCTCGCCCTGTCGGCCGACGTGGCCGACGAGGAGGCGATGCGCGCGGTCGTGACGGAGGCGGTGGCCCGCTTCGGCGCGATCGACGTGGTGGTCCACGGCGCGGGCGTGCAGGACGGCGCGTACTTCAACTTCGCGCACCTGATGGACCGGCAGCAGTGCGACGCGCACCTGGCGGCCAAGGTGACCGGCTTCCACGTGCTGCAGAAGGTCCTCGGCGAGCAGTGCCCCGACCGGCGCATCACGCTGTCGTCCATCGCGTCGGTGCTGGGCGGCATGACGCTCGCCCCGTACGCGGCGGCCAACGCGGCGCTGGACGCCTACGTCCGCGCGGCCCGCACGGCCGGCGCGGGGCGGTGGGTGACCGTCGACTGGGACACCTGGAACATCGACCCCGACCGGGTGGCCGGGCACAGCGGCGCGGTCATCGACTACGCGATGACCCCGGCCGAGGGTGTGGGCGTGTTCGAGCGGGCGCTGTCGGCGGCCGACCGGGCCGGGCACTTCGTCATCTCGACCGGCCCGCTGGAGGCGCGGCTGGCGCAGTGGGTCACCGGCGACATCCACGAGGCCGGCGACGATGACGACGACCAGGAGCGCCACCCGCGGCCGGAGCTGAACAACGCCTACGTCGAGCCGCGCGAGGGCACCGAGGCGACGCTGGCCGCGATCTGGTCGCGGGTGCTCGGCATCGAGCCGATCGGCGCGCTGGACAACTTCTTCGAGCTCGGCGGCCACTCGCTGCTGGCGATCGAGCTCACCACCCGGGTCCGCAAGCAACTCAACGCGTCCGTGCCGGTCACCGGCCTGCTGGAGTGCCCGACGGTGCGCCAGCTCGCCGAGCTGCTCGACGCGCGCGACGAGCAGGAGTGAGCCGATGAAGCAGCCCGAGTACCTGCGCGCGGTCCAGGGCTTCGCCCGGCGCGAGCTGACCGGCAACGACGCCTACCTCGACTCGCTGGCCGAGGCGCCGCTGCCCCTGTACGAGCGCTTCGCCGGGACGGGGCTGGCCAACTGGTGGCTGCCCAAGGAGCACGGCGGGCTCGGCCTCGGCCTGGAGGAGAGCGTCCGCATCACCAGTGAGCTGGCCTACCACGACGCCGGCGTGGCGTTCACGCTGTTCATCCCGATCCTGACGACGAGCATGGTGACCTGGTACGGCTCGGAGGAGCTGAAGGAGCGGCATCTCGGCCGGCTGGTGGCGGAGAACGGCTTCGCCGCCACGCTGGGCAGCGAGCACGCGGCGGGCAGCGAGCTGGCCCGCATGACGACGACGGCCCGGGTCGAGGGCGACACGGTCGTCCTCGACGGGCAGAAGGCGTTCTCCACGAACACGGGCTTCGCGCAGTTCCTCGTGGTGATCGCGCGCAGCCAGGAGGACCCGTCGGGCTACCTGGCGGTGCTCGTCCCGCGCGACACCCCGGGCGTCACCGTGGACAAGCGGTGGGAGGTCATCGGGCTGCGCTCGTCGGCCACCTACCAGGTGTCGCTGTCGGGCGTGCGCGTGCCGGCGGCCAACGTGCTGCGCGGCAACGGGCTGCGCCTGCTGGAGGTGGGGCTGAACGCCAGCCGCATCCTCATCGCCACCACGGCGCTCGGCGTCGCCCGCCGCATCCGCGACGTGTGCATGGACTACGGCAAGGCCAAGTCGGTGAAGGGGGCGCCGCTGACGGCCAACGCGGTGTTCGCCTCCCGACTGGGGCAGTTCGAGATGCAGATCGAGGTCATGACCAACCAGTGCCTGGCCGCGGCGCGGGCGTACGACGCGATCGCGGCCCGGCCGGACGCGGGCGAGGAGTTCCTGCGCACGGGCACGCTGAAGCAGGCGCTGACGACGAAGATGTTCTGCGGGCAGACCGGCTGGCAGATCGCCTCGACGGCGTCGGAGATGTTCGGCGGGCTGGGGTACACGCACGAGTCGGTCATCGGCAAGCTGGCCCGCGACATGAGGTACGTCTCGATCGTCGAGGGCGGCGACGACGTGCTGCGGGACCTGGTGTTCACCCGGTACGTGGTGCCGGTGTCCAAGCGGTCGTGACGAGGGCGGCGGCGTAGCCGGGGGCCACGTCGAGGAACCGCACCGGCCACGCCTCCTGGTCGGGGGAGCGCGACGAGACCGTCGCGCTCCCCTCTCCCATGTCAGTGACCCAGCAGCCCGTCACCGTGTCCGTGACCAGGCAGCCGCGCAGGCCGGCCAGCCCGGCGCCGGTGGCCTTGACGTACGCCTCCTTGGCGGTCCACAGCCGGAAGTACTCCGCGAGGCCGCGCTCGCGCACCCGCTCGGCCTCCTCCGGCTGGTACATGCGCCGGGCCAGCTCCACGTGGTCGAGGTCGGCGCGGATCCGCTCGACGTCCACGCCGACGCGCGTGCCGGGCGGGGCGACGGCGACCAGCGCCCACTCGCCGGAGTGCGACAGGTTGAAGTCGACGCCGTCGTGGTCCTCCAGGCACGGCCGGCCGGACTTCTCGGCGGTGATCCGGACGTCTGCGGGCGGCACGCCGCACAGCCCGCCCAGCACGGACCGCAGCGCGGCGTGCGCCACCACGTACCGGCGGCGCTCCCCCGCGTCGGCGAAGCCCGCCGCACGCTCCCGCTCGGCGGCCGACAGCCAGCCCCGCCACCCGTCGCGCACCGGCCGGTCGAGCCGCGCCTTCCACACCTCGGCCCCCGCGAGGGGCTCCACACGCGGACGGTGCGGGAGTGGCAGCCACTCCCGCACCGTCACCGGACGAGCCGTCACACCCACGGCCGCAGCGCCTCCGCCAGGATGCGATGGGTCCGCTGGGCCTGCTCGAACACCGCGAAGTGCCCGCCGTCGAACCCGTGCAGCAGGAACTCGCGGGCCGTCTGGTCCACCCACCTGGCCAGCTTCACCGGCGACACCCGCGGGTCGGTCTCCCCGCACAGCGCCGAGATCGGCACGTCCAGCGGCGGCTCCTCCTGGTAGACGTACGTCTCCTTGACGGTGAAGTCGGCCTGCACCGACGGCAGCACCATGTCCAGCGCCTCGGGGTCGTTCAGCAGCCACTCCGGGGTGCCGCCGAGCCCGCGCAGCAGCGCCACCAGCTCGGGCCTGCTCATGCCGCCGACCGGCGGCCCCGACTCGTACGTGACGTGCGGGGCGTCGGAGCCGGACACGAACAGGTGCACCGGCTCCGGGCCGCCGCGCCGCCGGATCTCCCTGACCAGCTCGAACGCCACGATGGCGCCCAGGCTGTGGCCGTACAGGGTGTACCTGCGGCCGGCCGCCGACAGCTCCACGTCGGCGAGCACCACGTCGGCGAGGTCCGACACGAGCGGCGCCATCCGCAGGTACGGCGGCTCCTTGTGGCGGCTCTCCCGGCCGGGCGGCTGCACCGGCTGCACGGCGACGCCCGGCAGCTTGCGCTGCCACACCCGGAACGCCGACGCGGCGCCGCCCGCGTGCGGCAGGCAGTACATCGGCAGCGCGCCCGGCTCGGTCCCGGTCAGCCCCCGGAACGGCAGCCAGCGGGCCAGCGCCTCGTCGCTCACCAGCTCGCCGACGGTCATGTCGTCCTCACTTCGAGCCGCACGTACGGCGGGGGCGGTTGCACCGCGCTCAGGTCGGCCTCCAGCACCACGTGCGCCCCGTCCCGTTCCACCTCCCTGAAGCCGGCGAACGCGTACGTCACCTGCATCATGCGGTTGCGCCCGGTCTCGACGAAGTCGGCGCGCAGCGCCGCACCCTCCGCGGCGGCCAGCCGCATGATGTGGTTGAGCAGCACCATGCCGACCCCGCGCGACATCACCCGGCACGACATGAGCATCATGTTGAGCCGCCAGGCGTCGGCGCCCTTCTCCACCAGCGCCAGCCCGATCTTGCCGTAGCTGCCGAACTTGTCGGTGAGCGAGGCGACCAGCAGGAGGTGGTCGTCCGACTCGCGCAGCTCGTCCAGCTCGTCGTAGGAGTACGTGCGGCCGGTCGAGTTGAGCTGGTTGGTGCGGACTGTGAGCTCCTCGGCCCGCTGGAGGTCCTCGCGGGCGGCCGGGGCGATGGTGAAGTCCATCTCCAGGCTCGCCAGGAACTCCTCGTTGGTGCCGACGAAGTCCTGCTCCAGCTCGTCGCGGGCGATCTGCCCCCGGTACATGTGGCGCCGCTGCGCCGACTCGTCGGTGACGAACCGGGGCTGGAACTCCGGCCGGCCCAGCGCCTCCTCCAGGTCGAGGATGTCGACGCAGGTGACCTCCGGCACGCCGTGCGCCACCTCGGCCCGCTCGAACTCCTGGTCGTCGACGAACGCGAACGCGTCCAGGCCGAGGTTGAGCGCCTTGGCGATGCTGCGGATCGACTCCGACTTGGGGTTCCACCCGATCTGCGGGTGGAGGAACATCTCCTCCAGGCCGAGGGCGCGCAGCTGGGCCAGCGCGGTGTCGCGGTCGTTCTTGCTGGCCACGGAGTGCAGGATGCCCTTGCGGTCCAGCTCGTGGATGCGCTCGACGACGGCCGGGCGGACGTGCACCTCGCCGTCCTCCAGCAGCACGCCGTTCCAGAGGGTGTTGTCGAGGTCCCACACGATGCACTTGATGCGGCCCCGCGCCGGCTTGCGGGGAAGCAGGGCGACGCCGGCGTCCGGGGTCTCGGCGGTGACGCTCATCCGGTCCTCTCCCGATCGGCCTGGCCAGCGATGGTCGTCCGCTGGATCTCGTTGCTGCCTTCGATGATCTCCATCACCTTGGCGTCCCTGTAGTAGCGCGCCACGGGGTAGTCGGTGCTGCACCCGTTGGCGCCGTGGATCTGCACGGCCTCGGAGGCGTGCCGGGCGGCGGCGGTGGAGGCGAAGTACTTCGCGACCCACGTCGCCATGATCGTGGACGCCTCGCCGGCGTCCTTGAGGCGGCCGGCCTCGGCCAGCAGCAGCCGGGCCGCCCGCGCGTCGGTCACCATGTCGGAGAGCTTGGCCTGGATGAGTGGCAACCTCGCCAGCGGCGTGCCGCCCACCTCGCGGCTCGCGGCGTAGGCGGCCGACGCCTCCAGGCACGCCTGGACGATGCCGACCGACCCGGCCGCCACGCTGTAGCGGCCGAGGTCGAGGGTGCCGGTGAGCACCATGCCGGCGGTGAAACCGCTCGGGCCGAGCAGCGCGTCCTTGTCGAGGACCACGTCGGTGAAGCTGATCTCGGCGAGCATGGACGCGCGGGTGCCGAGCATGTCGTCGATCGGCCGCACCTCCACGCCGGGCGTGTCCCTCGGCACGAGGAACGCGCCGATGCTGGCCTCGGTGCGGGCGAAGACGAGGAACACGTCCGCCCGCTGGCCGCCGGTCGTCCACTTCTTGACGCCGTTCAGCGCCCAGCCGCCGCCGGACTCGGCGGCGGTCGTGGTGATGCCCGAGGTGTCGCTGCCGGCGCCCGGCTCGGACAGGCAGAACGCGCCCAGCCGCTCCCCGGCGGCGAAGGCGGGCGCCCACCGCTCGCGCTGCTCCGGGCTGCCCCAGCGCTGCACCGTCCACGCCGCCATGGTGTGGACCGTGAGCAGGCTGCGCAGCGAGGAGCAGCCGCGGCCCACCTCCTCGTGGACCTCGCCGAGCGTCACCCAGTCCATGCCGGTCCCGCCCGCCCCGGGCGGCAGGAACGGCGCCCACAGGCCCGCCTCCGCCACCCGCCGCAGCAGCTCCTCCGGCACGCGTCCCGCCCGGTCGTAGGCGTCGGCGTACGGCGCCACGTGGGTGTCGACGAACGCCCGCGCGGAGCGCCGGTCGGTCACCCGCGCCGTGCCGGCGGCCGGGACCGGCGGAGCGGCGGCGGGCGGCGCCACGCCGGTGACGGTCACGCGACGGCCGGCTCGGCCAGGAGCCGGGTCACCAGCTCGGACATGGAGTTCGCGGTGCGGAAGTTGTCGATCCGCAGCTCCTCGTTGGGGATGGTGACGCCGAACGTCTTCTCGACGAACATCACCAGCTCCATCGCGAACAGCGAGTTGACGAAGCCGAGCGCGAAGATGTCCTGCGACTCGGTGATCTCGGCCTGCGGGTACCGGTCGCGGACGAAGCCGAGGATCTGGCCCTTGGTGTCGGTCATGCGATGCTCCTTCGGATCGTTACTGGGCGTAGGTGTAGAAGCCGCGGCCGGACTTGCGGCCGTGCAGCCCGGCGTCGGTCATCTGCTTCAGCAGCGGGCAGGGGCGGTACTTGCTGTCGGCGTAGTGCTCGTAGAGCACCTCGACGCTGTAGAGGATCGTGTCGACGCCGATCAGGTCGGCCGTCTCCAGCGGGCCCATCGGGTGGCCGAAGCAGCTCCGGAAGACCTCGTCCACCGACTCGGCGTCGGCCACACCCTCGTGGACGAGGTAGGCGGCCTCGTTGACGGTGAGCATGAGCACCCGGTTGGAGATGAAGCCGCAGGAGTCCTTGACGTCCACCGACTTCTTACCCATGGCGGTGAGCAGGTCGCGGGTGCGCTGGATCGTGTCCGGCGAGGTGTGGAAGCCGGGGATGAGCTCCACGGCGGGCTTGGCCGGGACGGGGTTCATGAAATGGACGCCGATCACCTTGTCGGGGCGCTTGGTGACGGCGCCGACCTTGGTGATGGGGATGGCGGAGGTGTTGACGACGAAGACGGTGTCCGGGCCGCACTCGCGATCCAGGGTCTCGTACACCTCGCGCTTGACGTCCCAGTTCTCGGTGACGTTCTCGATGACCAGGTCGGCCTTGGCCGCGCCCGCCGCGCCGACGGCCGTGGAGATCCTGGCCAGCACCTCGTCCGGGTCGAGGGCGGGGCCGCCCATGAGCCGGCTCATGCGGGTGTTGCGGGCGACGGTGGCCAGCGCGTCCGCCAGGATCCGCTCGTCCTTGTCGACCAGCACCACGTCGTGTCCCGTCTGGGCGAGGTTCTGGGCGACCCCGACTCCCATGACGCCAGCGCCGATCACGCCGATAAGGGTCATGTCCGCTCCGTTCCGCTCATCGTTGGTCTCTCGCATCGCTCTGTGGGCTTTCTCGTAGGATCCGCCGTCCGGAAGTCGTCCGGCCGCCGGTAGGGGTTCCGTCCTGAAGTCGTCCGGCACCGGGTAGGGGTCGCGGGTCATGGGCGGCCATCACCGTCCTCGCCTGCGCGCCGCCGACGCCTCCAGGCCCGAGCGGCGCAGCTGCGCGCGCACCTGGCTGCCGCCGCCCGAGCCGGCCAGGGCCGGGGCCGCGCCCGAGGCCAGCGCCTCGACGGTCCGGCCGAGCGCGGCCACGGTCGGCGCCTCGTACAGGACGTGCGGCGGCAGCTCGTCCAGCTCGAACGCGCGCCGCACGGCGGCCACGATGGCGACGCCGAGCAGCGAGTTGCCGCCGAGCTCGAAGAAGTTGTCCAGCACCCCGACCCGGTCGAGGCGCAGCGACTCGCCCCAGATGGCGGCGATGGTCTCCTCGGCGTGGCCGTCCGGCTCCTGGTAGGCGGTGAGCAGCTCGGGCCTCGGGTGCCGCTCGCCGCTCGCGCCGCCCATCGCCGGGGAGGTCACCACGTCCACGGTGAACTCGCTGCTGCCGCGCACCAGCGTCGGGAAGTCCTGGGTGGAGACGACGACCCTCGGCTCGCCGGTGGCCAGGGCGCGCAGCAGCGAGCGCCAGCCGTCGTCGAACGCGATGCCGACGCGGGCCCGGTTCTGCCGGAAGAAGTCGCGCAGCGCCTCCTCGTACCCGGCGAGCCCGGCCTCCCAGGCGTTCCACGTCCACTCGCCCCAGCCGACCGACACCACGCGCCGGCCCGTCGCGGCGAGCCGGTGGGCGTAGGCGTCGAGGAAGGCGTTGGCGGCGCAGTAGTCGACCTGGCCGGGGCCGCCGCCGGTGGCCGAGGTGATCGAGGAGAACAGCACGAGGAAGTCCAGCTCCGCCTCGTCCGGCCGGCCGAGGCGCAGCGCCTCGGCGAGGGCCAGGGTGCCGGCGAGCTTGGGCGCCAGCACCTCGTCCAGCTCCTCGGGGCGCTTGAACTGCATGAGGCCCATGGCGGGGACGCCGGCCGCGTGCAGGACGCCGTGCAGGGCCCCGAACCGGGCGACGGCCGTGTCCACGGCGCGGCGCACGTCCTCGGGCCGGGAGACGTCCCCGGTGACGATCTCGACCTCGCCGCCCAGCGCCTCCAGCTCCGCGACGGCCCGGACCCGCCGCCGGGTGGTCTCCCCGGCGTGGGTGTCGCCCGACAGGATGCCGGCCCAGTCGGCGCGGGGCGGCAGGCCGTGGCGGGCCAGCAGCACCAGCCGCGCCCGGCAGGCGCGGACCAGGTGCTCGGCCAGGCCCAGGGCGATGCCGCCGAGGCCGCCGGTGACCAGGTACACGCCGCCCTCCCGCAGGGGGTCGGTCAGCGGGGGCGGTGCGGGGAGGGGGTCGTAGCCGGGGATCCAGCGGCGGCCCCGGCGCAGCGCCACGGTCCGGTCGGTCTGCGGGCGGGCCAGCTCGGCGGCCAGGCCGTCCAGGTCGCGCGTCCCGGGTGCGGCGGGCAGGTCGACGAGGCGGGTGGTCACGCCGGGGTACTCCAGCGGGATCACCGCGCACGGGCCGAGCAGCGTCGCGCCGTACGGGTCGGCGACCTCGTCGCCGAGCACCGGCTGGGTCCCGGCGACGGCCACGTCCAGCGACCAGGCCCCGATGCCGGACTCGCCGGCGGCGCGGGCGAGCGCCACGAGCGTGCGCAGACCGAGGTCCACGGCCTGCGCAGGAGCGCTTGAGGCGTCCGCGCCCGGGGTGCCCGGGGCGTCCAGGGTCCAGAGGTGGACGACGCGGTCCAGGGGGCGGCCGGTGAGGCGCAGGTCGCGCAGCAGGGCCAGGGAGTCGGCCACGTCGCCCGGCCGGATCGTGTAGCCGTCGGCGGTCGCGGCGTAGGCGTCGCCCGGCCGTACCACCGTCACTGCCGCGCCCGTGGGGGCGACGGCGGCGCGCAGCCGGTCGGCGGCCTCGTCGGCGAGCCCGTCGCGGGTGAACACCAGCCACGACCCGGGCTGCCGCTCCGCGGCCGCGGGGGGCGCGGTCTGCCGCCACACCGGCAGGTACAGCCACTGCTCCTCGGGCAGCTTGGGCAGGCTCGTGATCGCCTCGAACAGGTCGGCGGGCGCCTCGGCCGCGGGCTCGCCGGCCGGTCCGCGCGCTCCGGCGGGCGGGTCGATCCAGTAGCGCTGCCGCTGGAACGGGTACGTCGGCAGCGGCACCCGCCCGGGCAGTCCCTCCCGAGAGCCCTCCGGGGTGCGGCCGTGGTAGGCGTCCCAGTCGAGGGTGACGCCGCACAGCCACAGCCGGGCCAGGGCGCCGGCCAGCGCCTCGTCGCCGGGCCGCGTGTCCCCCGCGGCGGGCAGCGTGTGCGTGACGAGCGGCCACCGCTCCGGCGGGCAGCCCGCGCCGCGCACCATCGCGCCGAGCGACTGGCCCGGCCCGATCTCCACCACCGCGAGGCCGGGGTCGGCCAGCAGCGTGCCGATGCCGTCGGCGAAGCGGACCGTGCCGCACATGTGCCGCGCCCAGTAGCCGGGGTCCTGCACGAGCGCGGCGTCCGCGACGGCGCCGGTCAGGTTCGACACGTACGGCAGGGCCGGCGGGTTGAGCCGGACGTTGGCCGCGACCCAGCGGGTCAGCTCCTCGGCCAGCGGCTCCAGCATGCGGGAGTGGAAGGCGTGGGTGGTCTCCAGCGGCCGGCACGGCACCTCGGCGGCGCGCAGGTCCTTCGCCAGCCGTTCGACGTCCTCGACGGGGCCGGCGACGACGGTGACCTGCGGGCCGTTGACGGCGGCCACGTCGAGGCCGCGCCCGTCCAGCCGGAAGCGGGTGCGCAGCCGGTCGGGCGGCAGCGAGACGGCCAGCATCGAGCCGGCGGGCATCCGGGCGATGAGCCGGGCCCGGTGCGCGACCAGGGCGACGGCGTCGGGCAGGGACAGCACGCCCGACAGGCAGGCGGCGACGTACTCGCCGAGGCTGTAGCCGAGCATGAGCCGCGGCTGCAGACCCCAGGCCATGAGCGTGCGGGCCAGCGCGTACTCGACGGCGAACAGCGCGGGCTGCACCACCTCGGTCCGCCGCAGCGCCGCCTCCCGCCCGTTCCCCGAGGGGACGGCCCGGCCGAGGAGCGCGGCCAGGCCGCCGCTCTCGCCGCGCTCACCGGTCAGCAGGTCGATCAGCTCGGCCGGGTCCACGACGCCGTCCAGCGCACCGGCCAGGTGGGCCAGGCACTCGTCCAGCGCGGCGCGGAAGGCCGGCTCGTGCCGGTAGAGGTCGCCCGCCAGGCCCGGGTACTGCTCGCCGACGCCCGCGAACAGGAACGCCACCTGCCGGCCCTGCACAGTCTCCACCCGGCCGAGCAGGTCGTCGGCCCGCCGCCCGTCGAGCGCCGCGGCGGCCGTCGCGACGTCGCCCGCCACGACCGCCCTGCGGTGCTCGAACGTCTTGCGCCCCACCTGGAGCGTGTACGCGACGTCCGCCAGCCGCGTGCCGGGCTCGGCGCCGAGGTGCCGGCCGAGCCGCCGGCACGCCTCGTCCGCCGCCGCGGCCGTACGGGCCGAGACCGCCACCACCTCGTACCGGCGCCCGGTCCCCGCGGCGCCCGCGTCACGGGCGGGAGGCTCCTCGACGACCATGTGCACGTTCGTGCCGCCCATCCCCAGCGAGTTGAGCCCCGCGATGCGCGGCCTGCCGTCGCGGGTGCGCCAGGGGGACAGCTCGGCGTTGACGTAGAAGGGGCTGCCGTCGAAGTCGATCTCCGGGTTGGGGCTGGTGTAGTGCAGGCTCGCCGGGATGACCCCGTGATGCGCCGCGAGCGAGGTCTTGATGAGGCCGCTCGCCCCGGCCGCCCGGTCGAGGTGGCCGACGTTGGTCTTGACCGAACCGATCGGGCAGTACCGCCGCTCCCGCGTCGCGCCGAAGGCCCGGGTCAGGGCGGCCACCTCGATGGGGTCGCCCAGCTCGGTGGCGGTGCCGTGCGCCTCGACGTAGCTGATGTCCTCGCCGGTGACGCCCGCGTCGGCCATCGCGTCGGCGATCACCCGGGACTGGCCGACAACGCTGGGCGCCGTGTAGCCGACCTTGAGGGCGCCGTCGTTGTTCATGGCCGAGCCGCGGATGACGGCCCACACGTGGTCGCCGTCGCGGATCGCGTCGGGCAGCCGCTTCAGCAGCACCGCGGCGGCGCCGTCGCCGAACATGCTGCCCTTGGCGGCGGCGTCGAAGGCGCGCACGTGGCCGTCGGGCGACTCCTGGCCGCCCGGCCCGTACAGGTGGCCGACCCGGTCCGGGACGCGGATCGACACGCCGCCCGCGAGCGCCAGCTCGCAGTCGCCGGCCCGCAGGCTCTGCACGGCCAGGTGCGCGGCCACCAGCGACGTGGAGCAGAACGTCTGCACCGCGACGCTCGGGCCGTACAGGTCGAACAGGTAGGACACGGTCGTGGTGAGGGCGTCCTTGTCGTTGCCCATGATGACCTCGAACCCGCTGAACTCCTTCTGGCCGCCGCCGAGCAGGTGGTCGGTCATCCGCAGCAGGTACGTGCTGATGTTGGCGCCGCCGAACACGCCCACCCGGCCCCGGTGCGCCGGCGCCGCGTAGCCGCCCTGTTCGAGCGCCTCCCAGCACACCTCCAGGAAGGCGCGCTGCTGCGGGTCGGTGATGGCGGCCATGCGGGGGCTCATGCCGAAGAAGGCCGCGTCGAAGCCGCTGACGTCGTCCAGGACGGGCCGGGCCGGCACGTACGCGGGGTCCTTGATCTGCCCGGGGTCGGCCCCGGCGGCCAGCAGCTCCTCCTCGGAGAAGAAGCTGATGGACTCGACGCCGTCGCTGAGGTTGCGCCAGAACGTGGCCACGTCGGGGGCGCCGGGGAAGCGCCCGGCCATGCCGATGATCGCGATGCGGCGGTCGTCGTCGGTGGCGGTTCGGGCCCGCTCGCCGACGACGCGGACGGCGGGCAGGGGCGCGGGTTCGATGACGCTCGGTGCCGTCGCCGTCGCCGTTGCCGTGGCGCCGCGTTCGTCCAGGATGACGGCCAGGGTGCCGACCGTCGGCGCCTCGAACAGCGCCACGGTGGGCACCGCCACCCCGAACCGCTGCTTCACCAGGGCGAGCATCTGCAGCGCCACCAGCGAGTTGCCGCCGAGGTCGAAGAAGTTGTCCCGGGTGCCGACCGGCTCGACGCCCAGCACCTCGGACCAGAGCCCCGCGAGCGCGTGCTCCACCGGCGACTGCGGCGGGGTGTAGGGCTGGGGAAGCTCGGGGCGCGGAAACCGGTCGCCGGACGGCCCCTCCTCGTCGGCCCCCGGGGCGGACCCGGCGAGCAGGGCCGTCGCGGCGGGCACGGAGCGGGGCAGCCGGTCGTCCAGCCCGCCCGCCGCGACCACCAGCCCGGGCCGCGTCGCGGCCGTCAGCCGGTCGAAGGCCGCCAGCGACTCCGCCGCGCTCATCGAGTGCGCGGCCATCGCCGCGCCCATACCGCCCTCCAGCCGGTCGAGGGTGACGGCCCAGGTGTCCCAGCTCGCCGCCACCCACCGGGTGGGGGTACGGCCCTCCGCCCAGGCGGAGTTACCGCGGTGGGCGAGCGCGGTCAGGGCGGCGTTGGCGGCGGCGTAGCTGCCGAACGTGATGCCGCCGAGGACCGCCGAGGTGGAGGAGAAGACGAGGCAGAAGCGCGGCGCCCGGCCGGCCGGCAGCTCGCCCAGCACCTGCTCCAGCACCTGGGCGCCGGTCACCTTGGCGGCGAAGTGGCGGGCGACGGCCTCGTCGTCGAGGTCGCGCAGCGGCCGGAAGCCGCCGGGCCGCGTGTCGGCCGCGGCGTGCACCACCCCGTCCAGCCGGTACGCGCCGTCGTCGGCGAGGCCGGCGAGCGTGGCGCGCATGGCGGAGGCGTCCGTCACGTCCACGGCGGGGGTGAGCACCTCGGCGCCCAGGGCGCGTATGCGCTCGACCGCCTCGCGGCGCGGGTCCCCCGGCTCGGCGGGGAGGCCGGCGCGGCTGGTGAGGACCAGCCGGGCGGCGCCGGCGCGAGCCAGGTGCTCGGCGACGATCAGTCCCACGTCGCCCAGCCCGCCGGTGACCAGGTACGTCCGCCCGGTCGCGGCAGCGGGCGGTTCGGGGGCGGGGGGCTCGGCCGGGGTGAAGGCGCGGAGGAGACGGGCGCCGTCGCGGTAGGCGACGAAGACCTCGCCGGACGGGTTCAGGATCTCGCCGTTCAGCGCGGCGGCCACGGCCTGGGCGTCGGCGTCCGGGTCGAGGTCCACGGCGGCGCAGTCGAGGCTGAGGTACTCCTGGTTGGCGACCATCGGCAGGGTGGCCGCGGCCGCGTGCGCGGCGTCGGGGACCTCTCCGTCCGCCGCCGCCTGAGCGCCGCGCGTGACCAGCAGGACCCGGGTCCCGTCCCCGCCCCGCTCGCCGATCGCCGCCAGCAGCCGCGCC
This sequence comes from Nonomuraea roseoviolacea subsp. carminata, assembly GCF_024172185.1. Lineage (GTDB taxonomy): Bacteria > Actinomycetota > Actinomycetes > Streptosporangiales > Streptosporangiaceae > Nonomuraea > Nonomuraea roseoviolacea. The sequence continues at coordinate 5,512,051 of NZ_JAMZEC010000001.1, read as the reverse complement.
ACGGGCACCAGCCCGTCCCCGGCCCCCGAGGTGCCCGATGCCGGCGCGAGGAGGCGGAGGTCCACGACCGTGGCCGGGGCGGAGGCGTCCGGGCCTCGGGTGAGCGCCGCGGGGTCGTCCCGCCCGGTGACCGTCACGACGTCCACGCCGTGCGCGCGTAACGACCGCGCCAGCGCCTCGGCCACCTGAGCGTCCGCACCAGCGGCGGCGGCCTCGGTGCCCCGGCCGTCCGCGTCACCCGCGACCGCCTCGCCTCCCGCGCCACCCGCGACCGTCTGACCGGCCGCGCCACTCGCGACGAGCACGCAGCGTCCCACCGTGGCGGGTGCCCCGCTCTCGGGGGCCTCCACCCGGATCCACTCCGGGGCCAGCAGCTCGACGTGCGGCCGCCCGGCCGGGACCTCGCCACCGACACCCGCGACACGGGCAACCCCGGCGACATCGGCATCGAAGGACGGCCTGGCGCCGATCAGGCCCTGCGGGGTGACGCCGCCCTCGGACGTCCGCCGACCGGCCGCGACCCCCACGGCCGCCGGAGCGGACGCCTGGGACGGCGGGTCGATCCAGTAGCGCTCCCGCTCGAACGGGTACGTCGGCAGCCCCACCTTGGCCACCGGCCGGTCCTGCCGGTAGCCGGACCAGTCGATCGGCACCCCGGCCAGCCACAGCCGCCCGGCCGCCTCCGCCAGCACCTCCCCCGCCGGGCGCGGGTCGTCCGCCCCCGGCAGTGTGGCGACGACGAGCGGCCAGCGGTCCGGCGGGCAGTCGCGGTGGCCGCGCGCCATCGCGCCCAGCGACTGGCCCGGCCCGATCTCCAGCAGCGCCGCGTCGCCGTCCAGTCGCAGCAGCGTGCCCAGGACGTCGTCGAAGCGCACGGTCGCGCACATGTGCTCGGCCCAGTACGCCGGGTCGGTGAGCTGCGCGGCGGTGGCGACCTCGCCGGTGACGTTGGAGATGACGGGGACGCGGGGCGCGTGGAGCGTGATGTTCCCGGCGATCCAGGTGGTCAGCCGCTCCCGCAGCGGCTCCATCATCCGGGAGTGGAAGGCGTGGCTCGTCGCCAGCGGACGGGACGGCACACCGTCGGCCTCCAGCAGCGCCCTGGCCGCGGCCATCGCGGCCGGCTCGCCGGCCAGCACGGTCAGCTCGGGGCCGCTGACGGCGGCGACGTCCACCCCGGTCACGCCGCTCAGGCGCTCCCGCAGGTCGGCGGCGGCCAGCGGCACCGCGCACATCTCGCCCGGCGGCAGCTCGTCGATGAGGGCGGCCCGGTGGGCGACCAGCGCGACGGCCGACTCCAGGGACATCACCCCGGCCAGGCACGCCGCGACGTACTCGCCGAGGCTGTAGCCGGCCAGCGCGGCCGGCTCGACGCCCCACGACTGGACGAGCCGCGCCAGCGCGTACTCGACGGCGAACAGCGCGGGCTGGAGCATCCGGGTGGGGGGCGCCGCGGCGGGCGCGGAGGCGCGGCCGAGCAACCGGCCGAGCGCGTCCCCCTCGCCGCCCCGCCGCGGCCCGACCATCTCGGCGAGCGGGTCCTCGCCGCCCGTCCGGCGCCGCAGCTCGGCGCGGCACTTGTCGAGCGCCGCCCGGAACACCGGCTCGCTCTCGTACAGCTCGGCGGCCATCCCCGGGTACTGCTCACCGGTCCCGGCGACGAGGAAGGCGACGGGCCGGTCGGCGCGGCTCCCGGCGCCGCCGAGCACCGCCCCGGACCTGATCCGCCCGGCCGCCTCGGCCGTGGAGGAGGCCACCGCCATCCGCCGGTGGGCGAACACCTGCCGCCCGGTCTGCAGCGTGTGGGCGACGTCGGCCAGCCGGTGCGTGGCGCCGTCGGCGGCCAGGTGCGCGGCCAGGCGTTCCGTCATCGCGTCGGCGGCGGAGGCCGTACGGGCGGACCAGACGAGCAGCTCGGGGCGCGGCGGCTCCTCGGTGCGCGGCACCAGCGGCGCCTCCTCGACCACCACGTGCGCGTTCGTGCCGCCGATGCCGAACGCGCTCACCCCGGCGCGGCGGGTCCGGCCCGCCTCGCGCGGCCAGCGGCGCAGCCCGGTGACGATCTCCAGCCGGGCCTGGCCGGAGGCGAGCTGCGGGTTGGGGTCGGTCAGGTTGACGGTCGGCGGGATCTCGTCGTGGCGCAGGGAGAGCGCGACCTTGATGAGGTTGGTGACGCCGGCGGCGCGGTCAAGGTGGCCGAGGTTCGTCTTGACGGAGCCGATGAGGACGGACTCGTCCCGGAACACCTGCTGGAGCGCCGCCAGCTCCGCCGCGTCGCCGAGCGCGGTGCCGGTGCCGTGCGCCTCGACGTAGTCGATGTCGGCGGGGGTCAGCCCGGCGCTCGCCAGCGCCTCCGCCATGACCGCGGCCTGTCCCTGCACGCCGGGGGCGGTGAAGCCGACCTTGCGCCCGGCGTCGTTGTTGACGGCCCAGCCGCGCAGCACGGCGTAGATCTGGTCGCCGTCGGCCAGCGCGTCCTCCAGCCGCCGCAGCGCGACCACGCCGACGCCGCTGCCGAGCGGCGCGCCGAGGCCGCCCGCGTCGAACGCGCGGCACTCGCCGTCGGGCGGGGCGATGCCGCCCTGCTGGTAGAGGTAGCCGACGCGGTGCGGCACGTTCACGGCGACGCCGCCCGCGAGGGCCAGGTCGCACTCGAAGCTCGCCAGGCTGGTCGCGGCGGCGCACACGGCCACCAGCGACGTCGAGCAGTAACTCTGCACGCCGTAGCTGGGGCCGGACAGGCCGAGCGTGTGCGCGACGCGGGTGGTGAGGGAGTCCTTGTCGTTGGCCAGCCCGACCGCCAGCTCGCCCATGACGGCGCCGATGCCGCTGGGGAGCAGGTTGTTCTGCATGTACGAGCTGTGCGCGCAGCCGGCGAACACGCCGACGGCCCCGTCGAAGCGCGTCGGGTCGCACCCGGCGTCCTCCAGCGCCGTCCAGCCGTGCTCCAGGAACAGCCGGTGCTGCGGGTCGAGGATCTGCGCCTCCTTCGGGCCGATCCCGAAGAAGCCCGCGTCGAACAGCTCGACGCCGTCGATCACCGGGCTCGCCTTCACGTACGACGGGTCGGCGATCAGCTCCTCGGGGACGCCGGCGGCGCGCAGCTCGTCGTCGGTGAACCGGGTGATGCCGGACCGGCCGGACCGGATCGCGGACCACAGCCCCGCCACGTCGGACGCTCCCGGGAAGCGCCCCGACATGCCGACGATCGCGATGTCGGTGCCGGAGCTCTCGCCGTCGATCTCGTCGATGTCGTCGATCACGTCAATCGTCCTCATCTCCGGTTGCCGGAACGGGCCCTGCGCCGCCGTTCCCCCCGTGCCGAACTGCCGGCCAGCGCCTCCTGGCCGCTCCCGCCGCTGCCGTCGCCGTCGCCCCCGGCCGCGGCGAGCGCCGCCGTGAACTCCGCGACGGTCGCGTGCTCGAAGAGCAGCGCGGGGGGCACCGGCCGGCCGAGCTCCTTCTCGATGGCGAGCACCATCGCCATGCCGACCAGTGAGTTGCCGCCGAGGTCGAAGAACGGGTCGTGGACGCCGACCGCGTCGATGCCGAGGAAGGCGCCCCACAGGTCGGCCATGCGCGTCTCGGCGTCCGAGCGGGGCGGTACGTAGTCGGCGCGCAACCGCGGCCGCGGGAACCGCTCGCCCTTCGGTCCGGCCGCCGCTGCGGCGCCGACGAGGTCGTCCAGGTCGAGCATGCTCGACCAGGCGTCCAGCACGGCGCGCAGCGGCTGCCGCACGGCCATGACGCCGCCGTGGCCGCCGGCCACGACGCGGTCGAGCAGCGCGCAGCCCGCCTCGTCGGTGAAGCCGTGGGCGGCGCGGTAGGCGGCCACCCGCTCGGCGAGGCCGCCGGTGCTCTTGAGGTTCTCGGCCTGCCACACGTCGTGCCGCCACGGGCCCCAGGCCACGGAGACGACCCGGGTCGAGGGGGCGGTGGCGGCCAGCGCCTGCCCGTACGCGTCGAGGACGGTGTTGGCGGCGCAGTAGTCGGCCTCGCCGATGCCGCCGAACGCGGTGACGGCGGAGGAGTAGAGGACGAGCAGCTCGGGCCGCTCGCCGGCGGGCGTGTCCGGGCCGACCAGCTCGGCCAGCGGGCCCATGGCGAGGACCTTGGGGGCGAGCACGGCGGTGGCGTCGGCGACCGTGCGGCGCTGCGTCAGGCCGCCCGCGGGCAGGCCGGCGGCGTGGACGACGCCGTGCAGCCGGCCGAAGCGCTCGCGGGCGCGGGCCAGGGCGGCGCGCAGCTCGGCGGGGACGCCGGTGTCGGCGGTGAGCAGCAGCACCTCGGCGCCGGCCGCCTCCAGCTCGGCCACGTCCCGCAGTGTGGCCGCCACCCGGTCGCCGGCCTCCCCCGCCTGCTCTCCGGGACCGGTCTCGCTGGAGATGCCGGCCTCTCGCGGGATGCCGGTCTCGCTGGAGATGCCGGCCTCTCGCGGGATGCCGGCGTCTCTCGGGATGGGGGTGCGGCCGACGAGGGCGAGGCGGCGGACGCCGGAGCGCACGAGGTGCTTGGCGAGCGCCATGCCGAGGCCGCGGGTGCCGCCGGTGATGAGGTACGCCCCGTCGGCTCTCCACACCGTTTCCGCGCTCGTGGGGCCGTCCGGGTCGGGGACCTGCGCCCATTCGCGGATCCAGCGGCGGCCGCGCCGCCAGCCCGTCAGCGGGTCGCGGGCGCCGGGGTCCTTGCCGTCGGGCGGCTCGGCCATCAGCTCGTGGGCCAGCCGCGCCGCCGCCCGCCCGTCGGGCTCGGGGTCGAGGTCGACGCCGCTCCAGGTCAGGCCGGGGTACTCGTGCCGCACCGCGCGGCCGAGGCCGTGGGCGAGCGCCTGGTGGGGCGCGGAGGTGTCGCCGCCGAGGATCTCGGTGGCGCCTGCGGTGACGGTCAGCAGCCGTACGCCCTGGCGGCCGGGCAGGTCGCCGAGCGCCTGGACGGCCAGGAGGAGCCCGGTGAAGCCGTGCTCCACGGCGGCGCGCAGCTCCGCGTCCCCCGCGAAGACCCCGGGAGAAGTGCCCGGCGCGTCCGGGGTCAGGCCCCACAGGTACGCCACGTGGACGGGTCCGTCGCCGAGCCCGGCGAACACCTCGGCGTGGTGCGCGGGCGCGTCCGGGTCGATGGTGAGCCGCCTGCCGTCGCGGACCGGCCCGGCGGCCGGATCGGCGGTGGAGGGCCGGGGGCGGACCTCCACGACCCGCGTTCCCGCCGTTTCCGCCAGGTCGGCCAGGGCCGTGCCGACGCCGCCGGAGTCGGCGAAGACGACGAGCGGGCCGGGCAGCCGCACGGACTCCGGGAGGGCGGCCCGCGCCGGGTCCTGACGCCAGGCCGGGACGAACACGTGGTCCCCGTCCGGGCCCGCCACGCCCTCCTCGGAGACGGTGGGTCGCTGCGGGGCCGAGGTCGCGAGGTCGGGCCAGAAGCGGGTGCGCTGGAACGGGTACGTGGGCAGGCTGAGCACCCGGCCGTCGCCGGGGCGGGTGAGGTCCCACGCGACGGGGGCCCCGAGCTCCCACAGGGCGGCGCAGGCGGCCAGCAGCTCGTGGTGCGGGTCGCGGCGCTCCCCCGCGCTCCAGCGCGGCGGCAGCGTGCCGAGCACCGCCGTGGCGGCGCCGCCGGTGAGGTTCTGCCGGACCAGGCCGCCGAGCGTCTGCCCCGGCCCGAGCTCCACGAACGCCGCCACGTCCTGCTCCACACAGTGGCGCACGCCGTCCGCGAAGCGCACCGTGCTGACGAGTTGGTCGGCCCAGTACGAGGTGCCGGTCGCCTGCTCGGCGGTGAGCGGCCGCCCGGTGAGGTTCGAGACGATCGTGATGGCCGGAGCGCGGCGCGGCACCGCCTCCAGCACCGCGGCGAGCTTCTCGCGGGCCGGCTGGAGCAGCGTGGAGTGGAAGGCGTGCGCCGAGCGCAGCGGACGGCAGGCGAGGCCGGCCGCGGTCAGCGCGGCGGTGGCCGCCTCGATGTCTCCGGGCAGACCGCTCAGGACGGTCATCGCCGGGCCGTTGCGGGCGGCCACGTCCACCTCGATCCCGGCGCCGGACAGCGTGGCGGTGATCCGGTCCTCCGGGGCGGCGACCGCGACCATGCGGCCCGCGGGGACGGCGCTGATGAGGTGGGCCCGCTCGACGACCACGTGCAGCGCGTCCTCCAGGGTGAAGACGCCGGCCAGGCAGGCGGCGACGTACTCGCCGAGGCTGTAGCCGATGAGCACGTCGGGGGTGACGCCCCAGTGCTGGAGCAGCCTGGCCAGGGCGTACTCGACGGTGAACAGGAACGGGTGCGCGATGGCGGCCTGGTCCAGCGGGTCGTGCTCCGGCGGCGGCGCGTCGCCCGCGCCGGTGGGGCGGCGGCCGAGCAGCGCGGCCAGGTCGGCCTGGGCGGGCTCGGCGGCGGTGTCGCCGGCCGGGAAGAACAGCGGGCGCAGGTCCACGCCGGAGCGCCGGGCCACCAGCTCGACGCAGGTGTCCACGGCCTGCGCGTACACGGGCTCCCTGGCGTACAGCTCCCTGCCGAGGCCCGCGTACTGGTCGCCGACCCCCTGGAGCAGGAACGCGACGCGGGGGCGGCCCTTGACGCGGTGCCCGTCGCCCTGCCGGGCGGCGGCGCGCAGCCGCTCCAGCGCCTCGCCGGTGCCGGTGCAGACGAGGGCGCGGCGGTGGTCCAGCTCGGCGCGTCCGGCCTGGAGGGTGCGGGCGAGGTCGGCGAGCGGCGTCTCGGGCCGCTCGCCGAGCCACTCCGCGAGCCGTCCGGCCTGCTCGCCCAGCGCCTCCCGGGTGGCCGCCGACACGGGCAGCACGTACGCGGCCGCGGGAGAGCCGGTCTCCGAGGAAGAGGACGGCAGCGCGCTCTCCGGGATCGGCAGGGCGGGCGCCGGAGCCTGGCTGTCCGGGGCGGCCTCGACGACGACGTGGGCGTTCGTGCCCGACAGGCCGAACGAGCTGACCCCCATGAGCCGGGGCCGGTCCTCGCGCGGCAGCGGAACGGGCTCGGTGACCGGCTGGACGCTGCCGTCCTCGGGGATGGCCGCCGCCGGGGTGCTCATGTGCAGGTTGGGCGGGATGAGCCCGTTCTCCAGGATGAGCGTCGTCTTGATCAGCCCGGCGATGCCGGCCGCGGCCTGGGTGTGGCCGATGTTGGTCTTGACGGCGCCGACCCGCAGCGGCCGGCCGGGCCCGCGACCGCCGAAGACGTCGTGCAGCGCGGACAGCTCGATGGCGTCGCCCAGGTGGGTGCCCGAGCCGTGCGCCTCGACGTAGTCGACGTCGTCGGGGGCGACCCGGGCCGCCGCGAGCGCCCGGGTGATGACGTCGGCCTGCGCCTTGCGGCTGGGCGCGGTGAGCCCGTTGCTGCGGCCGTCCTGGTTGACCGCCGAGCCGCGCAGGACGGCGCGGATGCGGCGGCCGTTCGCGACGGCCCTGGACAGCGGCTCCAGCACGACCAGGCCGCCGCCCTCGCCCATGACGTAGCCGTCGGCCCGCTCGTCGAACGTCTTGCACCGGCCGTCGGCGCTCATCATCAGCCCCGCGCACGCCTGGACGTACGTGGTGGGGTGCAGGGTCAGCGACGCGCCCGCCGCTATGGCGAGCTCGCACTCGCCGCGGCGCAGGCTCTCCATGGCCAGGTGGACGGCGATGAGCGACGAGGAGCAGGCCGTGTCGATCGTCATCGTGGGGCCGATGAGGTCGAGCTGGTAGGCGATCCGCCCGGCCGCCACGCTCGACACCGCGCCCTGGCCCAGGTACGGGTCGGAGACGGCGTCGGCGCCCTGCCGCTCCATCTGCAGCCGGCCGTACTGGAGGGTGTCCATGTAGCCGACCATCACGCCGGTGCGGCTGCCAGCCAGCCGGGCGGGCGCGATGCCGGAGTTCTCCAGGCCCTCCCAGGCCAGCTCCAGCAGCAGCCGCTGGTGGGGGTCCATGCGCAGCGCCTCGCGCGGCGACAGGCCGAAGAACTCGGCGTCCCAGCCGGTGACGTCGTCCAGGAACGTGCCGTACCTGGTGTACATGGCGCCCGGCGCGCGCGGGTCGGGGTCGTAGTAGGCGTCGAGGTCCCAGCGGGAGGCGGGCACCTCGCGCACGACGTTCGCGCTGTCGCGCAGCAGGCGCCAGAAGTCCTCGACCGTGTCGCCGCCGGGGTAGCGGCAGGCCATGCCGATGACCGCGATGGGTTCGTGGCGGCGCTCCTCGGCCTCGGTGAGGCGGTGGCGGGCCTGGGCGAGTTCGACGGTGGCGCGCTTGAGGTAGGCGCGGAGCTTGTCCTCGGTCCCCATCGGGCGTGCCTTTCCGGTCGTGGGCGTCACGGGGTCACAGTTCGTTGTCGATGAGGGCGAAGATCTCCTCGTCCGAAGCCGAGTCGATCTTCTCGATGACGTCGCCGGCGGCGTTGGGCCCGGCGCCGAGCCGGTCGAGGGTGGCCTGCAGGAGCGACACGAACCGCTCGCGCAGGGCCTCACCCTCGCCGTTCGCCGCGGCGATCATGTCCTCGACCCGGTCGAGGGTGGTGCGCAGCGTGTCCTCGGGGGACGGCGACGGGGGTGCGAGGGTGCGGAAGAGGTAGTCGCTCAGCGTGCTGACGGTCGGGTGGTCGAAGACGAGCGTCGGCGGCAGGCGCAGGCCGGTGTCGGCGTTGAGCCGGTTACGCAGCTCGACGGCCGTGAGCGAGTCGAAGCCGAGCTGGTTGAAGGCCCGGTCCACCTCGATGTGATCGGCGCTACCGTGGGCGAGGACGGCCGCGACGTGGGCGCGTACGGTGTCGGTGAGCAGCCGCTGCGCGTCGGTGCGGGGCAGGGCCGCGAGGCGCTGGACGAGCGCCGCGGGTCCTCCGGTGGCGGCGGCGGCGTTCCCGGCGGTACGGCGGGGCGCCCGGACGAGGCCGCGCAGCACGGACGGCAGGTTCCCGGCCTCGGCGCGGGCCCGGAGCCCGGCGTTGTCCCAGCGGGCGGCGACCACCCGGGCCTCGGTTCCCGTCAGGGCGCAGTCGAACAGCTCCAGGCCCTGCTCGGCGGTCAGCGGGGCGACGCCGGCCCTGGCGAGGCGGGCGTGGTCGGCGGCGGTGAGGCCGCCGGTCATCCCGGAGTCGGTGTCCCAGAGTCCCCAGGCGATGGACACCGCCGGAAGACCCAGCCCGCGCCGGTGCTCGGCCAGGGCGTCCAGGAAGGCGTTGGCCGCGGCGTAGTTGCCCTGACCCGCGTTCCCCAGCACCCCCGCCAGCGACGAGAACAGCACGAACAGGGAGACATCCCCGCTCAGCTCGTGCAGATGCCAGGCCGCGTCCGCCTTCGGAGCCAGAACCGTGTCCATCCGCTCCGGCGTCAGCCCCTCGACCACCGAGTCGTCCAGCACTCCGGCCGTGTGCACCACCCCAGCCAGCGACGGCACCCCCTCCAGGAGAGCACCCACCGCCTCACGGTCGGCCACGTCGCAAGCCGCCACCCGTGCCGAGGCGCCCAACGCCGTCAGCTCCGCCACCAGTTCACCGGCTCCCGGAGCATCCGGACCGCGGCGCGAGACCAGCACCAGCTCCCGCACCCCATGCCGCTCCACCAGCCGCCGCGCCACCAAAGCACCGAGCCCGCCGGTGCCACCCGTCACCAGCACTGCACCCGCGATCTGCTCCAGGTGGGACGCCGTCTCCTGACCGCGGCGAGCCAGGCGGGGCACCAGCACCTTGTCCCCCGCCACCCGCACCTGCGGCTCACCGACCGCCACCACGCGCGCCCAGTCCGAGAACCCCTCCTCCACCTCGGCCAGCACGAACCGGTCCGGCTGCTCCGACTGCGCCGACCGCACCAACCCCCACACCGCACCCGCCGCCACATCACCCGGCCGCGTCGCGAACACCACCAGCTCAGCAGCCTGACCGGCCACCGCCTCCAGCACCCGCCCCGTCAGAGCACGCACCGCCGACGGCACATCCGAACCCTCGGACACGCACCACACCACCGACGGCACCACACCGGTGACCCCACCAGCCGGAGCCTCCACCCACTCCACCCCGTACGACACGGGCGAGGACGAGGAGGCGGGCCGGGCGGCGGCGGCGCGGACGCGCAGCGCGTCGATGGAGAGCACCGGCTCGCCCGCCGCGTCCGCGGCCTCGACGACCGCGTCGTCCCCGGAGCCGGACACCCGGACCCGGAGCGCCGACGCCTCCGTGGCGTGCAGCCGGACCCCGCCGAAGGCGAACGGCAGCCGCAGCTCGTCGCCGTCGGCGGCCAGCACGAGCGGGTGGAAGGCGGCGTCCAGGACGGCCGGATGGATCCCGTACCCGGCCACCTCGACGCCCTCGGGGGCCGTCACCTCGGCGAACAGCTCGTCCCCGCGCCGCCACAACCCCCGCAACCCCTGGAACGCCGCCCCGTACTCGTAACCACGCTCCGCCAGCCGCTCATAACCACCCTCCACCTCCACCGGCACCGCACCGGCAGGCGGCCACACGGCCGCCCACGACGCGGAGCCGGGCTCGGGCGCGGAGTCGGCGAGCACGCCCGAGGCGTGCCGCCGCCAGCCGTCCCCGTCCGACGAGGCGGTACGGGAGTACACGGCCACGGCGCGGCGGCCGTCGGCGTCGGGACGCTCCACGGTGACCTGCACGGTGACGGCCCCGGACTCCGCCAGGAGGAGCGGCGCCTCGATGACCAGCTCCTCCAGCACGGACGCCCCGGCGTGGACGCCGCCCTCCAGCGCGAGCTCCACGAACGCCGCGCCCGGCAGCAGGACGCCGCCCTGCACCGCGTGGTCGGCGAGCCACGGCGCGCCGCTGAGCGAGAGCCGGCCGGTCAGCACCCAGCCGTCGTCCGCCACCGGCACGACCGCCGTCAGCAGCGGGTGCCGGGCGTCGTCGATGCCCGCACCGGCGACACGGCCGGCCCGCTCGCGGTCGCCGAGCCAGAACCGGCGCCGCTCGAACGGGTACGTGGGCGGGTCCACGCGCGGGTGCGGCGCGGGGCCGAGCGCGTCGGACCAGGCGACGTCGGCGCCCAGCACCCACGCCTGGCCGAGGGCGGCGAGGAAGCGGCTCCGGTCGCCCGCGCCGCGGCGCAGGGTCGCGCAGACGCCCGCACTGACCCCGGCGTCGTCGCAGATGTCGCCGGTGTCGCCGCCGAGCACGGGGTGCGGGCTGACCTCGACGAACAGCGGCGTCCCGGTGAACGAGCGGATCGCCTCCTCGAACAGCACCGGGTTGCGCAGGTTGTCGTACCAGTAGCGGGTGGTCAGGCGGGCCGGCTCGACGACCGCGCCGGCCAGCGAGGAGCAGAAGACGGTCTCGGTGGGGCGCGGCCGTACGCCGTCGAGCGTGGCCAGCAGCTCGTCGCGCAGCGCCTCCACGTGCGGGGTGTGCGAGGCGTAGTCCACCGCGATGCGGCGCACCCGTACGGCGTCACCGCAGGCCGCGGCGAACTCGTCGAGCGCGCCGGCCTCGCCCGCCACCACGCAGGAGGCGGGGCCGCTGTGCACGGCCACCCACAGCCGTCCCGCCCACGGCGCGATCCGCTCCCCGGCCTGGGCGGCGGGCAGCGCGACGGCGAGCATGCCGCCGGTGCCGCTCAGCCCGGTCAGGGCGCGGCTGCGCAGGGCGACGATCCTCGCGGCGTCGTCCAGCGACAGGGCGCCCGCGACGCAGGCCGCCGCGATCTCGCCCTGCGAGTGACCCACGACGGCGCCGGGGTGGACGCCGTACGAGCGCCACAGCGCGGCCAGCGACACCATGACGGCGAACAGGACCGGCTGGATGACGTCGGTGCCCTCCAGCTCGGGCGCGCCGCCGGTGCCGCGCAGCACGTCCTCGACCGCCCAGCCGGTGTACGGCCGCAGCGCCGCGTCGCACTCGCGCAGCCGGGCGCGGAACACGTCGCTGGAGTCGAGCAGGTCCACGGCCATGCCGGCCCACTGGGTGCCCTGGCCGGGGAACAGGAACACCGGCCGGGCCTCGGCCGGCGCCTCGCCCGTGACGGCGGCGGCGTGGGGGGTCCCGGCGGAGACGGCCTCCAGCGCGGCGGTCAGCTCCTCGCGGTCCGCGGCGACGACCACGGCGCGGTGCGCGAACCTCGCCCGGCCCGCCAGCGCCCGTCCGGTGGCGGCGAGGTCCGCGCCCGTGACGCGGCTCGCGTGCTCGCGCAGCCGGCCGGCCTGGGCGCGCAGCGCGGAGGCGGTCTTGGCGGAGAAGGCCCACACGATCGGCCCGGCGCCGGGGGGCTCCGCGTGCTTCACGGACTCCGCGGGGTCGGGGCGCTCCGCGAGCTTCACGGACTCCGCGGGGTCGGGGGCGCTCTCCAGGATGACGTGCGCGTTCGTGCCGCTGACGCCGAAGCTGGAGACGCCCGCCCGCACCGGCCGGTCGGCGGGCAGCTCGACGGGCTCGGTCAGGACGCGCACCCCGCCGGACGCCCAGTCCACGTGCGGCGTCGGCTCCTCCACGTGCAACGTGCGCGGCAGGCGGCGGTGCTCCAGGGCCTTGACCATCTTGATCACCCCGGCGACGCCGGCCGCGGCCTGGGTGTGGCCGATGTTCGACTTGACCGATCCCAGCCAGACCGGCCGGTCGCCGCCGCGGGCCCGGCCGTAGGTGGCGAGCAGGGCCTGCGCCTCGATCGGGTCGCCGAGGGTCGTGCCGGTGCCGTGCGCCTCGACGACGTCCACGTCGAGGGTGTCGAGCTGGGCGTCGGCGAGCGCCTGCTGGATGACCCGCTCCTGGGCGGGCCCGCTGGGCGCGGTCATGCCGTTGCTGGCGCCGTCCTGGTTGATCGCCGAGCCGCGGATCACCGCGAGGACGCGGCGGCCGTGGCGCTGGGCGTCCGAGAGGCGCTCCAGCGTGAGCACGCCCACGCCCTCCGACCAGGCGGCGCCGTCGGCGGTCGAGGAGAACGACTTGCACCGGCCGTCGGGGGCGAGCGCCCGCTGGCGGCAGAACTCGATGAACGGCACCGGGGACGCCATGACCGACACCCCGCCGGCCAGGGCCAGCGAGCATTCGCCCCGGCGCAGCGCCTGCACGGCCAGGTGCAGGGCGACCAGCGACGACGAGCAGGCGGTGTCCACGGACAGGGCCGGCCCCTCCAGGCCGAGGGTGTAGGAGACGCGGCCGGACATGACGCTGGAGGCGCTGGAGGTGAACAGCGTGCCCTCGACGGCCTCGGGGGTGACGTCCAGGAACCGGGTCGAGTAGTGCTCGTACATGTTGCCCGCGTACACGCCGGTGCGGGAGCCGCGCAGCGTCGCCGGGTCGATGCCCGCCCGTTCCAGCGACTCCCAGCACGACTCCAGGAACAGCCGGTGCTGCGGGTCGGTGGCCAGCGCGCTGCGCGGGCTCATCCCGAAGAACGCGGCGTCGAAGTCGGCCACGTCGCCGACGAAGCCGCCCTGCCGGGTGTAGGACTTGCCCCACGCCTCGGGGTCGGGGTCGAACAGGCCCTCCAGGTCCCAGCCGCGGTCGGCCGGGAAGTCGCCGATGGCGTCGCCTCCGGTGTCCACCAGCTCCCACAGGTCGTCCGGGCTCCCCACCCCGCCGGGATACCGGCACGCCATGCCCACGATCGCCACCGGCTCGTGCCGGCGGCCCACGTCCTCGGCGAGGCGCTGGCGGGTCTCCGCCAGCTCGACGGTGGCGCGCCTCAGGTAGTCGCGGAGCTTGTCCTCGGTCCCCATCAATCAACCCTTCGTCGCGGGAGTCAGGCGTCACAGTTCGTTGTCGATGAGGGCGAAGATCTCCTCGTCCGAAGCCGAGTCGATCTTGCCCACCACCGTGTCGGGGCGTCCGGAGCCCTCCGGCTCCGCCCCGAACCGCGCCAGGCTGCTCTGCAGCACGGCGACGAGCTTGCTGCGTACGGCGTCCGCGTCCTCCTTGGCGCCGGCCAGCATGGAACCGACGTGCTCCAGGGCCGTGCGCAGCGTGTCCTCGGGGGACGGCGCCTGCGGCACGAGCGTGCGGAAGAGGTGTTCGGCCAGCGAGTTGACGGTCGGATGGTCGAAGACGAGGGTCGCGGGCAGCCGCAGGCCGGTGTCGGCGTTGAGCCGGTTGCGCAGCTCGACGGCCGTGAGCGAGTCGAAGCCGAGGCGGTTGAAGGCCCGGTCGGCCTCGATGTGGTCGGCGCTGCCGTGGGCGAGGACGGCCGCCACGTGCGACCGTACGCGGTCCGTGAGCAGGCGCAGCCCTTCGTCCTTGGTCAGGACGGCGAGCCTGGAGACCAGCCCGGCCACGCCGTCGCCCCGCTCTCCGGCGGCGCGCCTGGGCGTCCGGGTGAGGCCGCGCAGCACGGACGGCAGCTCCCCGGCCTCGGCGCGGGCCCGGAGGCCGGCGTTGTCCCAGCGGGCGGCCACGACCAGTGGCTCGGCGCCCGCCACGGCGCGGTCGAACGCCTGGAGGCCCTGGTCGGGGGTCAGGGGAGCGATGCCCGCCCGCGCCAGCCGGGCCACGTCGGCGGCCTCCAGGGTGCCGCCCATGCCGGTGCCGCCGGTGTCCCAGAGTCCCCAGGCGATGGACACCGCCGGAAGACCCAGCCCGCGCCGGTGCTCGGCCAGAGCGTCCAGGAAGGCGTTGGCCGCGGCGTAGTTGCCCTGACCCGCGTTGCCCAGCACCCCCGCCAGCGACGAGAACAGCACGAACAGGGAGACATCCCCGCTCAGCTCGTGCAGATGCCAGGCCGCGTCCGCCTTCGGAGCCAGGACCGTGTGCATCCGCTCCGGCGTCAGCCCCTCCACCACCGAGTCGTCCAGCACACCCGCCGTGTGAACCACCCCGGCCAGCGACGGAATCCCATCGAGGAGCTCCCGCAACGCCGCACGATCAGCCACATCGCAGGCCGCCACCCGCACGGAAGCGCCCAACCCGGACAGCTCCGCCACCAGCTCACCGGCCCCAGGAGCATCCGGACCGCGACGCGAGACCAGCACCAGCTCCCGCACCCCATGCCGCTCCACCAGCCGCCGCGCCACCAAAGCACCCAGCCCGCCGGTGCCACCCGTCACCAGCACCGCGCCAGAGACCCGCTCCGCCTCCGGCGCCGTCTCCTGGCCGCGGCGGGCCAGACGCGGCACCAGCACCTTGTCCCCCGCCACCCGCACCTGCGGCTCACCGACCGCCACCACCCGCGCCCAGTCCGAGAACCCCTCCTCCACCTCCGCCAGCACGAACCGGCCCGGCTGCTCCGACTGCGCCGACCGCACCAACCCCCACACCGCACCCGCCGCCACATCACCCGGCCGCGTCGCGAACACCACCGGCTCAGCGCCCTGACCGGCCACCGCCTCCAGCACCCGCCCCGTCAGAGCACGCACCGCCGACGGCACATCCGAACCCTCGGACACGCACCACACCACCGACGGCACCACACCAGCGACACCACCCGCCGGAGCCTCCACCCACTCCACCCCGTACGACACGGAGACGGCGGACGGCCCGGCCAGCGCGCCCGGAGGCACGGGCCGCACGCGCAGGGAGCCGAGCGAGAACACCGGCCGCGCCGACGCGTCGGCCGCCTCGACCTCGCACCCGTCCGAGCCGATCGCCCGCAGCCGCACCCGCAGGTCCGTGGCGCCGGCCGCGTACAGGCGCGCTCCCCGCAGCTCGAACGGCAGCCGCAGCTCGCCCTCCGGCGCGGCCACGACCAGTGGGTGGAACATCGCGTCGAACAGCGCCGGATGGATCCCGTAGCCGGCGACCTCCACTCCTTCGGGGGCCGTCACCTCGGCGAACAGCTCGTCCCCGCGCCGCCACAACCCCCGCAACCCCTGGAACGACGCCCCGTACTCGTAACCACGCTCCGCCAGCCGCTCGTAACCACCCTCCACCTCCACCGGCACCGCACCCGCAGGCGGCCACACGGCCGCCCACGACGCGGAGCCGGGCTCGGCGGCGGCGACGCCGATCGCGCCGGACAGGTGCCGGGTCCAGCCCGCCTCGGGGTCGTCGGCCGGCCGGGAGTGCAGCCGCACCGGCCGGGCCCCGGAGGCGTCGGGACGCTCGACCACCACCTGCACCGCGACCCCGCCACGCTCGGGCAGCACCAGCGGCGCCTCGAACATCAGCTCCTCGACCAGCTCGCACCCCGTCCGCGCGCCCGCCTCCAGGATCATGTCCGCCATGGCGGCCCCGGGCAGGACGACCGTCCCGGCCACCCGGTGGTCGGCCAGCCACGGCGCGCCGGCCACGGACAGGCGGCCGGTCAGCACGGTCGGCCCGTCCTCCGCCAGGTCCACCACCGCGCCCAGCAGCGGGTGCCCGGCCTCTGCCAGGCCCGCCGAGGGCAGCGCCTCGGACAGTGCCGCGGCGCGGGCGGGCGGGCTCAGCCAGTAGCGCCGCTTGTCGAAGGCGTACGTCGGCAGGTCCGTACGGGTGCCGCGGCGGAACAGCGCGGGCCAGTCGACCGGCAGTCCGGCGACCCAGGCCCGCGCCAGGCAGGCGGCGAGCGCGTCCGGCTCCGAGGCGTCCCGCCGGTGCAGCGGCACGATCACGGCGTCGTCGCGGGTGACGCAGTCGTGCGCCAGGCCGGACAGCACCGCCTTCGGCCCGACCTCGACGAGGACGCCGATCCCCTCGTCCTCCAGGCTCCGTACGAGGTTCTGGAACATCACGGGCAGCCGGATCTGCTCCAGCCAGTAGCCCGGGGAGGTCCAGCGGGTGTCGGCCAGTCCGGTGAGCCCGGTGGCGTAGGCCAGGCGCGGCTCGCCGAACCGCACGGCCGCCAGCTCCGCGGCGAACGCGTCGAGCACCGGCTCCATGAGCGGCGAGTGGAAGGCGTGGCTGACGGGCAGGCGGCGGGTGCGGCGGCCGAGCTCCTGCCAGCGGCCGGCCACGGCGAGGCAGGCGTCGGCGTCGCCCGACAGGACCACGCTGCCGGGCCCGTTGACGGCCGCCACCGAGACCAGGTGCTCCAGCCCGGCGAGGGAGGGCCGGATCTCGTCCTCGCCCGCCGCCACCGCGACCATCGCGCCCGGCGTGGTGACCTGCTGCATCAGCCGGCCGCGGGCCGCGATGAGGCGGGCGGCGTCGGCCAGCGACCACAGGCCCGCGGCGTGGGCGGCGGCGAACTCGCCGACCGAGTGCCCGGCGACCGCCGAGGGCGCGAGGCCCAGCGACTCCAGCAGCCGGAACGCGGCCACCTCGAAGGCGAACAGCGCCGGCTGGGTGTAGACGGTCTCGTCGAGCAGCGCCGCCTCCGGCGTGCCGGGCGCCGCCCACATCACCTCGCGCAGCGGCCGGTCGAGGTACGGGTCGAGCGCGGCCCACGCCTCCTCCAGGGCCGCGGCGAAGACCGGTGAGATCCCGGCCAGCTCCTTGCCCATGCCGGGCCGCTGGCCGCCCTGGCCGGTGAACAGGAAGGCGGCGCGGGCGTGCTCCGGGGCCACGCCCTCGATCACCGTGGGGGCGGGCTCCTGGCGGGCGTACGCGCCGAGCGCGGCGGCCAGGTCGCCGGAGTCGCGGCCGAGGACGACGGCGCGGTGCGGGAAGCGGGCCCGGGTGGTGGCGAGCGAGTGCGCCACGTCGGCCGCGTCGGGGGCGGCCGGCGTGTCCCGGGTGCCGTCCTCGCCGGGATGGGCCGGGCCGCGGGTGGTCGTGAGGTGGGCGTGCAGGCGGGCGGCCTGACCGCGCAGGGCGGCGGCGCTGTACGCGCTGACCGGCCACACGAGCGGCGTCCCGGAGGCGGACTGGGAACCCTGGGTGGTCTCGGCGGGAGAGGCCGGTTCTGAGGCAGGGGTGGGTTCGGCGGTCGAGGCTGGGGCCGGGGCGGGCTCCGGGACGTACTCCTCGATGATGGCGTGCGCGTTCGTGCCGCTGATGCCGAAGCTGGAGACGGCCGCGCGGCGCGGACGCTCGCCGCGCGCCCATGCGCGGCCCGAGGTGAGGAGCCGGATGCCGCCGGAGTCCCAGTCGGCGTGCGGCGTGGGCTCCTGAACGTGCAGCGTGGGCGGCAGCGCGCCGTGTTCGAGCGCCTTGACCATTTTGATCACCCCGGCGACGCCGGCCGCGGCCTGGGTGTGGCCGATGTTCGACTTGACGGACCCGAGCCAGAGCGGCCGGTCGCCGTCGTGCGCCCGGCCGTACGTGGCGAGCAGGGCCTGCGCCTCGATCGGGTCGCCCAGCGTGGTGCCGGTGCCGTGCGCCTCCACGACGTCCACCTCGTCCGCGCCGATCCGCGCGTCCGCCAGCGCCTGCTCGATGACCCGCTCCTGCGCGGGCCCGCTCGGCGCGGTCATGCCGTTGCTCGCGCCGTCCTGGTTGACGGCCGAGCCCCGGATGAGCGCGAGCACGCGGTGCCCGTTGCGGCGGGCGTCGGACAGCCGCTCCAGGACGAGCACCCCGACGCCCTCCGACCAGGCCGCCCCGTCGGCGGTCGAGGAGAACGACTTGCACCGTCCGTCCGGCGACAGCGCGCCCTGCCGGCAGAACTCCACGAACGCGTCCGGCGACACCAGCAGCGTGACGCCGCCGGCCAGCGCCAGCCCGCACTCCTCCTGCCGCAGCGCCCGCACGGCCAGGTGCAGGGCCACCAGCGAGGACGAGCAGGCCGTGTCGACGGTCAGCGACGGCCCCTCCAGGCCCAGCGTGTACGAGACGCGGCCCGACATGACGCTCGGCGTGCTGGACGACAGCAGCGTGCCCTCGACCGAGCCGGGGATCGAGCCGTGGACGAAGCGGGAGGAGTAGTCGTTGTACATGTTGCCCGCGTACACGCCGGTGCGGGAGCCGCGCAGCGTCGTCGGGTCGATCCCGGCGTGCTCCAGCGCCTCCCAGCACGACTCCAGGAACAGCCGGTGCTGCGGGTCGGTGCCGAGCGCGGCGCGCGGGCTCATCCCGAAGAACGCGGCGTCGAAGTCGGCCGCCCCCTCCAGGAAGCCGCCGTGCCGCGTGTACGTCTTGCCGAGGGCGGCCGGGTCCGGGTCGTAGAGGTCGGTGTCCCAGCCGCGGTCGGCCGGGAACTCGCTGATCGCGTCGCCGCCGGAGGCGACGAGCTCCCACAGGTCGTCGGGGCCGGTCACGCCGCCGGGATACCGGCAGGCCATGCCGACGATCGCCACCGGCTCGTGCCGGCGGCCCACGTCCTCGGCCAGCCGCCGGCGGGTCTCCGCCAGCTCGACGGTGACCCGCTTCAGGTACGCGCGGAGTTTGTCCTCACTCGCCATGGCCAGGCCTTTCCACCACGGGCTTCAGGGGGGCCGTCATGGCCCGGTTGTCGATCAAGGCGAAGATCTCCTCGTCGGAGGCGGAGACGATCTCCTCGGCGGCGCCGCCCGGCCGGCTCGGCGTGGCGGCGGGCGCGGCGGCCGGGGCGGCTCCGAGGCGGCCGAGCGCGCTCTGCAGGATGGCGACGAGCTGGCCGCGCAGCGCGTCCGCGCCGCCGTCGGCGGCCAGCAGCACCGACTCGGCCTGGTCCACCGCCGTCCGCAGCGCGTCCTCGGGCGACGGGGTGTCGGGCGCGAGGGTCCGGTAGAGGTAGCCGGCGAGGGCGGTGACGGTCGGATGGTCGAAGACGAGGGTCGCCGGCAGCCGCAACCCGGTCTCGGCGTTGAGCCGGTTGCGCAGGTCCACGGCGGTCAGCGAGTCGAAGCCCAGCTCGTTGAACGCGCGTTCCACGTCCACCTGCTCGGGGCTGCTGTGCGCGAGGACGGTCGCGACGTGCGAGCGCACCAGCGCGGTGAGGTGCGCGCGGGCCTCCGGCTCGGCCAGGGTGGCGAGCCGTTCGGCGAGCCCCGGCCCCTGCGCGGGTCCGCCCGGCCGCGTGGCCGACGTGTTCCGGCCCGGCGCGCTCTGGAGGGTACGGCGGGACGCGCGGACCAGCCCGCGCAGGACGGGCGGCAGGTCGCCGGCCTCGGCCCGGTCGCGCAGCCCGGCCCGGTCCCAGCGGGCCGCCACGACCACCGGCTCGGCGCCGTCCAACGCGGCGCCTCCGAGCGCGGCGCCTCCGAGCGCGGCGTCGAACAGGTCGAGGCCCTCGTCCACGGTCAGCGGCGCGATGCCGCCCCGGGCCAGCCGGGCCACGTCGGCGCCACCCAGAGCGCCCGCCATGCCGCCCTTGTCCCAGAGCCCCCAGGCGATGGACACGGCCGGCAGGCCGAGGTCACTGCGGTGCAGGGCGAGCGCGTCGAGGAAGGCGTTGGCGGCGGCGTAGTTGCCCTGGCCGGGATTGCCGAGCAGGCCCGCGACGGACGAGAACAGCACGAACGCCGCCAGCGGCCGGTCGCGGGTCAGCTCGTGCAGGTGCCAGGCGGCGTTCGCCTTGGGCGCCAGGACGGCGTCGAGGTGCTGCGCCGACAGGCCCTCCACGACCGCGTCCTCCAGCACCCCGGCGGTGTGGACCACACCGGTCAGGGACGGGATCTCGGCCAGCAGGGCGGCCAGCGCGCGGCGGTCGGACACGTCGCAGGCCACGACCCGGACGTCCGCGCCCATGGCGGTCAGCTCGCCGGTCAGCGCGCCGGCTTCCGGGGCGTCGGGGCCGCGGCGTGAGACGAGGACCAGCTCGCGCACGCCGTGCCGCTCCACCAGCCGCCGCGCCACCAGGGCCCCCAGCCCGCCGGTGCCCCCGGTGACGAGCACGCTGCCCGCGGCCATCGTGTGCGCCCCGCCGTCCCCGTCGCCCGCATGACGCGTCACGCCGTCCGCACCGTCAGGCGAGGGTGAGGTCGGGGACGAGGCGGGGGGCTGGGCCGGGGAGCGGCGGATGAGGCGGGGAGCCAGCAGGCCGCCGTCCTCGCCCGCCGCGACCTGGGTCTCCCCCACCGCGATCCCGCCCGCCAGCGCCTCCCATCCGGAGAAGCCCTCCGGCAGCTCGGCCAGCGCGAACCGGCCGGGATGCTCCGACTGGGCCGACCGCACGAGCCCCCACACCGCGGAGCCCGCCGGGTCGCCGGGGCGGGTGACGAACACCAGCCGCGACCCCGCGTACCGCTCGTCGCCGAGCCAGCCCTGAACGAGGTCGAGCACCTGGTGCAGGGTGTCGTGCGCGGAGTACGGCAGGTCGGCGGCGTCCCCTCGGCAGGGGGCGAGGACCAGCCCGGGGATCTCGCCCGTGCTCATGTCGGCCACGGAGGCGAGGTCGTAGTAGCGGGGCGCGCCGATCCCGGCCGCCGCCAGCTCGGCGTCGATCTCGTCGGCCAGCTCGTCGAAGCCGACCACGGCCCACCGCCGTCCGGCCGGGTCCGCCGGGGCGGACTGGACGGGGGTCCAGTCGAGGACGTAGGAGGCGGCGCCGATGCCGGCGCGGGCCGCGTCGCCGGTGCGCGGCACCCTGCGCAGCGTCAGCCCGCGAGCCGCCGCGACCGGCCGCCCGTCCCCGTCGTACGCGGCCAGGGCGATCGTGTCGCCGTCCCCGTCGCCGTCGGTGATGCGGACGCGCAGCGCGCCCGCTCCCACGGCGTCCACGCGCACCCCCTCCCAGGCGAACGGCAGCAGCAGGGTCGCCGGGTCGTCCGCGCGTTCCAGCACCACCAGGTGCAGGGCGGCGTCGAGGAGCGCGGGGTGCAGCGTGTAGCGGTCGGCGCCGTCGGCCGCGTGCTCGGGCAACTCCACCTCGACGTACGCGACTCGGTCGCTGCGCCAGGCGGCGCGCAGCCCCTGGAACGCGGGCCCGTAGTCGTAGCCGCGCTCGGCCAGCCGGCCGTACAGGTCGTGGAGGTCCACCGGCTCGGCCTCGGGTGGCCAGACGGCGAGCGGCGCGGGCGCGGCGTGAGGATTGGCCGGGTCGACGGCAGCGGCCGAGCCGTTCACGGCGGTGGCCGAGCCGTTGACAGAGGCCGAGCCATTCACGGCGGCCGAGCCGTTGACGATGGCCGGGGCGTCGGCGCCGGGTGGGGCGAGGAGGCCGGTGGCGTGGCGGGTCCAGGGGGCGTCCGGGTCGTCGGCCGGGCGGGCGTGGACGGCCAGCGCGCGCCGCCCCCCTTCATCCGGGCCGCCCACCGAGACCTGCGTCTGGAACGCCCCCGTCTCCGGCAGGTACAGCGGCGCCTCCAGCGTCAGCTCCTCGACCGTCTCGCACCCGGCCGTGGCGGCGGCCTCCAGGGCCAGCTCCACGAACGCGGTGCCCGGCAGCAGCACACCCCCGTCCACCGCGTGGTCGGCCAGCCACGGGACGGCGGCCCGCGACAGCCGTCCCGCCAGCAGGAAGCCGTCGTCGGCGGCCAGCGGCACGGAGGTGTCCAGCAGCGGGTGGCGCGAGGAGCCGCCGGTGGCGGTGACGGGGTCGAGCCAGTACCTCTGGCGTTCGAACGGGTATGTGGGCAGGCCCAGGTCGCGGCGGGGCGCGGGACCGAGCGCGGCCGTCCAGTCGAGGGCCACGCCGAGCACCCACGCCTGGCCCAGCGCCCGCAGCAGCCGCTCCCGGCCGCCGTCGCCGCGCCGCAGCGTGCCGGTGGCGCCGCCGGGCAGGCCGGCCGCGGCCAGCGTGTCATCGATGTGGCCGACCAGCGTGGGGTGCGGGCTGGTCTCGATGAACAGGGTCGTTCCGGAACCGGCGACAGTCTCGACGGCCTGCCGGAACAGCACGGGGTTGCGCAGGCCGGCGAACCAGTACTCGGCGGTCAGGGTGGCCGCGTCCACGAAGTCCCCCGCGTACGAGGAGCAGAAGGCCGTACCGGCGGTGCCGGGGCGCACGTCCGCGAGCTTGGCCAGCAGCTCCTCGCGCAGCTCCTCGATGTGCGGGGTGTGGGCGGCGTAGCCGATCGCGACGCGCCGCACCCGCACGCCCTCGGGGCAGGCCGCGGCGAACTCCTCCAGCGCGTCCGCGTCGCCGCCGACCACCGAGCTGGCCGGGCCGCTGTGCACGGCGGGCCACAGCCGGCCGTTCCACGGCTCCAGCAGCTCCGCGACCCGCTCGGCGGGCAGGGAGACGGCCAGCATGCCGCCGCGGTCGCCGAGCCGGACGAGCGCCCGGCTGCGCAGCACGACCATGCGGGCGGCGTCCTCCACGGACAGCACGCCGGCGACGCACGCCGCGGTGATCTCGCCCTGGGAGTGGCCGAGCACGGCGGCCGGCGCCACGCCGTACGAGCGCCACAGCTCCGCCAGCGACACCATGACGGCGAACAGCACGGGCTGGATGACGTCCGCCCCCTCCAGCGGGGGCGCGCCGTCCGCACCGCGCAGCACGTCCACGACGGACCAGCCGGTGTGCGGGGCGACCGCGCGGTCGCAGCGCTCCAGCCGCTCGCGGAAGCCGGGGTCGGTGTCGAGCAGGTCCACGGCCATGCCGGCCCACTGGGAGCCCTGGCCGGGGAAGACGAACACCGGCCGGGGGTCGTCGAGGGCCGTGCCGGTCGTGAGCGCGGCGTGCGGGGCGCCCGCGGCGAGCGCGTCCAGGGCGGCGACCAGCTCGTCGCGGTCCCGGGCGACGACCACGGCTCGGTGCGCGAACCCGGTCCGCCGGGCCAGCGCCCTCCCGGCCGCGCCCAGCTCTCCCTCGGCGGAGCGGGCGGCGTGATCGCGCAGCCGTACGGCCTGCGCGCGCAGCGCGGACTCGCTCCTGGCCGAGAACGCCCACACGAACGCCTCGCCCGATCCGCCCTTGCCTGCCCCTTCCTCGCCCGTCATGTCCCTGTCCGCCCCGTTCGCGGCCAGCCTGCTCGCGTTCAGCCTGTTGGCGGCCGACGCCGCGGTCTCGGGGGCGCTTTCCAGGATGAGGTGCGCGTTCGTGCCGCTGATGCCGAAGCTGGACACCCCGGCCCGCACCGGCCCCGCACCGCCCCCCGGCTGCTCGCCGGCCCCGGTCAGCTCGACAGGCTCGGTCAGCAGCCGTACGCCGGAGGCTTCCCAGTCGACGTGCGGGGTCGGATCCTCCACGTGCAGCGTGCGCGGCAGGGTCCGGTGCTCCAGGGCCTTGACCATCTTGATCACGCCGCCGACCCCGGCCGCGGCCTGGGTGTGGCCGATGTTCGACTTCAGCGACCCGAGCCAGACGGGCGCGGCGGGCTCGCGGGCGGAGCCGTACGCGGCGATCAGCGACTCGGCCTCGATGGAGTCGCCCAGCCGGGTGCCGGTGCCGTGCGCCTCGACCACGTCCACGTCGCCCGCGGTGAGGCGGGCGTCGGCCAGGGCGAGCCGGATGACGTCCTGCTGCGCCTGGCCGTTCGGCGCGGTGAGGCCGTTGCTCGCGCCGTCCTGGTTGACCGCGCCGCCCCTGATCACGGCGAGGACCGGGTGCCCGTGGCGGCGGGCGTCGGACAGCCGCTCCAGGAGCACCATCCCCGCGCCCTCGGCCCAGCCGGTGCCGTCGGCGGCCGACGAGAACGCCTTGCACCGCCCGTCCGGCGACAGCCCGCCCTGCCGGCTGAACTCCACGAACATGCCGGGCCGCGACATCACCGTCGCCCCGCCGGCCAGCGCCAGCGCGCAGTCGCCGCGCCGCAGCGCCTGCACCGCGAGGACGATCGAGACGAGGGACGAGGAGCAGGCGGTGTCGGTGGTGATGGCCGGGCCCCGCAGGCCCAGCAGGTACGAGATGCGGCCGGAGACGACGCTGAGCGCGGTGCCGGTCAGCAGGTGTCCCTCGGCGGCGGCGTCGGGCTGGTCGAGGCGCGGGCCGTAGTCGGGGGCCATCGCGCCGACGAACACGCCGGTCGCCGAGCCGCGCAGCGTCGCCGGGTCGAGCCCGGCGCGTTCCAGGGTCTCCCAGCAGACCTCCAGGAGCAGGCGCTGCTGCGGGTCCATGGCCAGCGCCTCGCGGGGGCTGATCCCGAAGAACGCGGCGTCGAACCGGTCGGCGTCGTGCAGGAAGCCGCCCTGCCGGGTGTCGCTGGTGCCGGACCGGTCGGGGCCGGTGGCGAACAGCGCGCCGAGGTCCCAGCCGCGGTTGGCGGGGAAGTCGCCGACGGCGTCGGTGCCGCTGCTGACCAGCCGCCACAGATCGTCGGGCGAGGCCACGCCGCCGGGGTAGCGGCAGCCCATCCCGACGACCGCGATCAGGTCGCCGTCGCCGTCGGCGATCAGGTCGCCGTCGCCGTCGCCGTCCTCGTCGTGGTCGGCGTCACGGTCGTGGTCATCGCCGTCGCGATGGTCGTGGTGGTCGTCCTCGGGGGTGCCGATGGGGCTCGCGGCGGCGTGCGCGGCGTTCCCGCTGGTTCCGGCGGCGAGGAGGGTGTGGAGGTGGTCGGTGAGGCGTTCCGGGGTGGGGTGGTCGAACAGCACGCCCGCCGGGAGCTTCAACCCCGTCGAGGCACGCAGCCGGTCGCGCAGCTCCACGGACGCCACCGAGTCGAACCCGAGGTCCTTGAACGTCCGGCCCGCCTCGATCCCGGCGGCGTCCGCGTGGCCGAGGACGCGGGCGGCGGCGCCCAGCACCAGGTCCCGCACCTCGGCCCGGCTCATGCCACCGTCGTCCGCCGTCCCCGAACGGGCGGGGCCGGCGTGGGTGTGGTCCGCGGGCGTGCGGTCCGCCCGTGGACGGGGGGCGATGCGCCCGGGCTCGGCGTACGGGCCGTAGGGCTTGCGCTGGAAGGGGTACGTCGGCAGGTCGATCGGCCGCGCGCCCGGCGTGACGCACGGGCCCGACCAGTCCACCGGGGCGCCCTGCGCGTACGCCTGCGCCAGCGACCGCAGCACCCGCTCCGGCCCGCCCTCGCCGCGCCGCAGGGTCCCGGTGACCCCCACGTCGCGTCCGGCGGCCTCGGCCGTCTCCTCGGCGCCGGTCACCAGCACGGGGTGCGGGCTGCACTCCACGAGCAGTTCGCAGCCGGCCTCCAGCGCCGCCTCCACGGCCTGGGCGAAGCGCACCTGGTGGCGCAGGCTGCGGTACCAGTAGCCGGCGTCGAGCCCGGCCGTGTCCATCGGCTCGCCCGTCAGCGTGGAGACGAAGGTCGTGGCCACGCTCACCGGCCGTACCGGGGCGAGGGCCGCGAGCACCTCGTCGCGTACGCCCTCGACCTCCTCCGAGTGGGAGGCGTAGTCGACGGGGACGAGCTTGGGACGGTGCTCGGAGAGCCGGTCGGCCAGCACGGCGAGCGCGTCACGCGGTCCGGAGACCACGACCGAGCGGGGACCGTTGACGGCGGCGACCGACACGGGGACCGCCGCCTCGGTGATCGCGCCCGTCACGACGTCCAGGGGCGCGGCGACCGACATCATGCCGCCGTGGCCGGTGATGCCGGCGATGGCGCGGCTGCGCAGGGCCACGACGCGGGCGCCGTCCTCCAGGCTGAGGGCGCCGATGACCGTGGCCGCCGCGATCTCGCCCTGCGAATGTCCGACGACCAGGCCGGGCTCCACGCCGTGGGAGCGCCACACCTCGGCCAGGGAGACCATGACGGCCCACAGGGCGGGCTGCACCACGTCGACGCGGTCCGGTCCTGGGGCGCCGGGGGTCTCCTGGAGGACGTCCATGAGGGAGTAGCCGGTGAAGGGGGCCAGCGCCTCGGCGCACTCGGCCAGGCGGGCGGCGAAGGCGGGGGACGAGGCGAGGAGTCCGCGGGCCATGCCGGCCCACTGCGAGCCCTGCCCGGGGAACACGAACCCCACCTGGCCGGCCGCGCCGCGGGCCGGGGTGGCGTCCGCTTGGGGGTTGCGGGTGGCGCCTGTTCCGGGGTC
Source organism: Nonomuraea roseoviolacea subsp. carminata (assembly GCF_024172185.1). Lineage (GTDB taxonomy): Bacteria > Actinomycetota > Actinomycetes > Streptosporangiales > Streptosporangiaceae > Nonomuraea > Nonomuraea roseoviolacea. Next base: position 5,485,549 of record NZ_JAMZEC010000001.1, on the reverse strand, counting down.
CTGGGAGGCGCCCGTTCCGGCGTTCCGGGTGGCGCCCGGTTCGAGGCTCGGGGACGCGGTGCCGACGATGACGTCGTCGTGGGGCTGTCCGGCGGCCAGGGCGCGCAGCCCGGCCAGGCGCGTGGCGCGGTCCGTTCCCAGGACGACGGCGCGCCGCTCGAAGACCGCCCTGCCGCGTACCAGGCTCATGGCGACGTCGCCCGGGGCGACGGCCGCGTCCTCGGCGAGGGGCAGGAGGCGGCGGGCCTGCTCGCGCAGGGCGGCCTGGTCCCGCGCCGACACCACCCACGGCGCCGCCTCTCCCGCGGTCACCACGCTTTCGGGGCCCTGATCCTCTGCGGCCTCCCCTTCCGACGCCGTGTCGGCGGCGGCGAGGAGCGCGGCCCGGGAGGTGGGAGCACCGTCGGGAGTCGGGGCACTCTCGGCGGCGGGCACGCTCTCCGAGGCGGAGGCGCTCGCCGCGGCCGGGGCGCTCGTGGAGAACGGGGCGTCCTCGGAAGCGGAGGCTCGGGAGAGACCGGCTTCGGTGCCGGGGGCGGGCGGGGCGCCGAAGGGGTCGGGGCCCGTGGGGGTCGTGGGTGTGCAGAGGTCGGTGACGGCCTGTTCGGCGGTAGGCGGCTGAGAAGATGGTGCGGCGGGGGATGACGGCCCGGGGGCCTCCGTCAGGAGGAGGTGGCAGTTGGTGCCGCCCATGCCGAACGAGCTGACCCCCGCCACCACCGCCCGCCCGTCCTCCGGCCAGTCGCGGCGCGCGCCCACGACCTCCAGCCGCAGCTCCGGCAGCGGGATCTCCGGCGGCGGCGCCTCGAAGTGCAGGCTGGCCGGCACCGCGCGGTGCCGGAGGGCGAGCACCACCTTGAGCAGCCCGGCGATCCCCGCCGCGCCCTCCAGGTGGCCGATGTTGGTCTTGGCGGAGCCGACGAGCAGCGGGTCGTCCGCCGGGCGGGAGGCCCCGTAGGAGGCGCCGAGGGCGGCGGCCTCCACGGCGTCGCCCACCTTGGTCCCGGTGCCGTGCAGCTCGACGTACCGCACCTCGGCGGGGTCCACCCCGGCCCGGGCGCAGGCGAGGCGGATGACCTCCTCCTGGGCGTCGCGGCTGGGCACGGTCAGGCCCTCGCCGCCGCCGTCGTTGTTGACGGCCCCGCCGAGGATCACGGCGTGGACGGTGTCGCCGTCGGCGCGCGCGTCGGACAGCCGCTTGAGCACGACCAGCCCGCCGCCCTCGCCCCGCACGTAGCCGTTGGCGCGGCGGTCGAAGACGTGGCAGCGGCCGTCGGGCGAGAGGGCACCGAGCCCGGCGATGGCGTCGGTGGTGTCGGCGAGCAGGTTGAGGTTGACGCCGCCGGCCAGGGCGAGGGCGGTCTCGCCGCGGCGCAGGCTCTCGCAGGCCATCTCCACGGCCACCAGCGACGACGACTGGCCGGTGTCGAGGGTGAGGCTGGGGCCGCGCAGGCCGAGGAAGTAGGAGACCCGGTTGGCGATCATGGCGCGGTTGGCGCCGACGTACGCGTGCCGGCCGCGCTCGTCCGCGCCGAGCCGGGCCTGGAGGGCGGCGTGGTCGTTCGAGATGGCGCCCAGGAAGACGCCGGCGGCGCTGCCGCGCAGGCCGGTGGGGACGACGCGGGCGTTCTCCAGCGCCTCCCAGGCCAGCTCCAGGACCAGGCGCTGGTGCGGGTCCATGGCCGCGGCCTCGTTCGGTGAGATGCCGAAGAACGCGGCGTCGAAGCCGTCCACGGACGACAGGAACCCGCCCCGCCGGTGCGCCGAGCCGGGCCAGCGGTCCTCGGGCGCCTCGGTGACCGCGTCCACGCCGTCGCGCAGCAGCCGCCAGAACTCCGCCGGACCGGCGGCCTTCGGGAGCCGGCACGCCATGCCGACGACGGCGATCGCGTCCGGCCCGCCGGTCCCCGCCCGCTGTGTCGACTCACCAGCCATCAATGCGCCACCTCAAGCCTCGGGCGCCATTCGCCATGGCGCCGCCGGTTTATTCGGACGGCCCGGAGAAATGCTCCGCGGCATTTGGTTCAGCGGCTCCCGCATAGTTGTCGATAAGACACTAAGGCGGTGCTCCATTTCGGGGACACGGTCGCCGACTGGCACCTTGTGGCCGCCGTTAGTGGCCAGCGCCGGCCACCGCCGGCGGCCTTGACCCCGGGCGTTCGCGCACGCAATGAATTACGGACGGAGAAAGCCGCCGGGAGGAGACCACATGTCCGTCGAGGCACCTCTCAGCAACGGCCAGCTCTTCAGCTGGCGGGAGATCGAGCGGTATCCGGAGGACTGGCTGCACGAGGCCAACCTGGCCACGACGTGGGACCTGCGGGGCCTGACGAACGAGCAGGTCACGACGACTCTCGGGCGGCTGGTGGACCGGCACGAGGCGCTGCGCACCACCTACCACCCGCGCGGTGACCGGCCGGCGCAGGTGGTCCACGACGCGGTGAGCCTGCCGGTCGAGCGGGTGGACCGGGTGGTCACCGACCCGGGCGAGCACGAGCAGACGAAGGCGGAGCTGGTGGCCGAGCCGTTCGCGATGAGCGGCGACCTGAACTGGCGGGCCCGGCTGGTGAGCACCGGCGGCGCGCCCCTGTACATCAGCCTGGCCTTCTCCCACCTCATCCTGGACCTGTGGTCGATCCACCACCTGCAGGACCAGTTCAAGGCGCTGCTGGCCGACCCGGGCGCCACCGCCGCGACGGGGTTCACGCCGCGCGAGCTGGCGCGGCGCCAGCGCGAGGAGTCCTGGCGGCCCCGGCAGGAGAGCTCCGAGCGCTACTGGCGGGACGTGCTGGCCCAGGGGCTGATGGACGGGCTGCCCACGCTGCCGGCCCGGGTGAAGCGCAACCGGCTGGAGCTGACGCTGCACTCGCGGCGCCTCGGCGGGCTGGCGGCCGAGGCGGGACGCCGGCACGGGGTCACCGCGCCGGCCGTGGTGATGGCGTTCGTGGCCGCCGGGCTGGCCCGTCACCTGGGCACCGAGCGGGTGACGATGAGCCTGATGTCCTCCAACCGGTTCGCCCAGGAGGACCAGCACAACGTGGGCACGATGAACCAGCTCATCCCGTTCGTCACCGCCGTCGATCCCGGCGCCACGCTGGCCGAGCACATCAGGCGGCTGCACTGGGCGGGCGCGCGGGCCTACCGGTACTCCTGTTACGACTTCGACCGGATCGCCGAGATCGCTTCGGCCGAGGCAGACACCGACCCCGGGCACGACTGCTGGGTGAACCACCTGTTCCGGGCCTGGTTCAACTACATCCAGGTGGACCGCCGGCCCTCGGACCCGGCCGACAAGAGCCCGGCCGAGCTGGCCTGGACGCCGCTGGCGCAGCAGTACGGGCAGGCGTTCCGGGTGCGGGTGGCGGTGCAGGGCGGCCGTACCAGTGTGCTCATGCTGGCCGACCCCGAGGTGCTGCCCGCCGAGGCGATGACGGACATCATGCGGACGCTGGCGCTGGGCGCGCAGCTCGCGGTCGCCGACCCGGACCGGCGCCTGGCCGACCTGTGGGAGGGGCCCGGCCGCGACCTGCCGCCGTCGCTCTTCCCCCGCGACCTCCCCGACCCGCCCTCGTGACCGCCACGGCCACCTTGGAGACACCTGTGGAACGCACCCTGCACCAGTGGTTCGCCGGCTCCGTGGCGCGCTTCGGCCACCGGGTGGCGTTGGAGGCGGGCGGCGCCCGCCACACCTACGCCGAGCTGGACGACCTGGCCGCCCGCCTGGCCGCGCGCATCCTCGGGGCCGGCCCCCGCGGGCGTCCGGCGCGGGTGGGCCTGTACGCGGCGCGCGACACCCTGGCCTACGCCGGCTACCTGGCCATCCAGCGGATCGGCGCCACCGCGGTCCCCCTCAACCCCGCCATGCCGCCGGCGCGCAACCTGGCCGTCGCCGGGGCCGCCGGCCTGGACGTCGTCCTGGCCGACGCCGCGCGCGGGCCGCTGCCGCCGTTCCCCGCTCCGGTGCTCGCCCTCACCCTGGACGACCTCGGCGGCGACCGGGCGGAGCCGCTCGCGCCGCCGGACGGGGTGGACGGCCTGGCCTACGTGCTGTTCACCTCGGGCTCGACGGGCGCGCCCAAGGGCGTCCCGCTGCGGCACCGCTCGGTCGGCGCGTACCTGTCGCACGTCGTCCCCCGGTACGGGCTGGGCCCGGGCGACCGGACGTCGCAGACGTTCGACCTGACCTTCGACCTGTCGGTGTTCGACATGTTCGCCACCTGGGGCGGCGGGGCCACGCTGGTCGTGCCGAGCCGGTACGACCTGCTCAAACCGGTGGCGTTCGTGGCCAGGGAGCGGCTGACGCACTGGTTCTCGGTGCCGTCGGTGGTCTCGCTCGCCCTGCGGCTGCGCCGGCTGGCCCCCGGCTCGATGCCGTCGCTGCGCTGGAGCCTGTTCTGCGGGGAGCCGCTGACGCTGCGGCAGGCCGACGCCTGGCGGGAGGCCGCTCCGGGCAGCGTGCTGGAGAACCTGTACGGGCCGACCGAGCTGACCATCTCCTGCGCCGAGTACCGCCTGCCCGCCGACCGGGCCCGCTGGCCGCGGACGCCCAACGGCACCGTGCCGATCGGCCTGCCGTACCCGGGGGTGCGGCACGCCGTGCTGGACCCGGACGGGCGGCCGGCGGCGGAGGGCGAGCTGTGCCTGCGCGGGGTGCAGCGCTTCCCCGGGTACACGGACCCGGCGGTCAACGAGGGGCGTTTCGTCGCCTTCGACGGCGAGCGGGCCGTGCCCGCCGAGGCGGCCGGGGTCATGGCGGACGACCTGTGGTACCGCACCGGCGACCGGGTCGCCTGGCGCGACGGCGTCCTCGTCCACCTGGGACGGCTGGACCAGCAGGTCAAGGTGTCGGGGCACCGGGTGGAGCTGGGCGAGGTGGAGGCGGCGCTGCGCGCCAGGCCGGGCGTGGACGAGGCGGTGGTGCTGGCGCTGCCCGGGGCGGACGGCGAGCTGGAGCTGGAGGCGGCCTGCACGGGCCGGGGCCTCGACCCGGTGGCGCTGGTCAGGGGCGTCGCGGAGGTCCTGCCGGGCTACATGGTGCCGCGCTCGGTGACCGTGCTGGGCGAGCTGCCGCTGAACGCCAACGGCAAGGTGGACCGCCGCGCGCTGGCCACGACGCTCCGGACCTGACGAACGTCGACGGGCACGCGAAGGCGGGGGCCGGTGACCGGCCCCCGCCCTTCGACGCGCCTCAGCGGACCGGCGGGAACGCCGGGAGCGTCGTGAGCGCCTGCCAGAGCGAGCCGACCGTCGCGAACGTCGACTCGTCGAGGAGGTCGTCGGGCAGCTCGACCGCGTAGCCGTTCTCGATGTCGACCAGCAGCCGCACGACGCCCATCGAGTCGAGGCCGAGGCCGGCGAGCTCGTCCCGCGCGGACAGCTCCGCCGAGTCGGCGTACGGCAGATGCGCGCGCAGAAGGCTCTGGAACTGGCTCGGAATTTCAGACATCGTCATCCGCCAATCTGCCAGAAAAATCCATTCGCAGAAAAGACTCCGGGAATGGCGCGGCCCCGGTCAAGACGACCGGGAAAGAGCACGCTGGCAGGTTGTCGCACGTCCAAGCTGTCAGCGCGGCCCGCTTGTCACGGTCCCGGGAAAAGCCAATCCTCGATTTATTCGGTAGTCCGACGATCACCGGCGGTGGAGGCCGAGTTGTCCGCTGTGAGAACCGCGAACCTGTGCTGGGGGCAGCGCTACATCTGGTTGCGCGTCCACCAGCTCCCGCCCGGGCACCAGCACGAGACGCACATCGTCCTCACCCTCGACGTGCCGGCCGGCGTCACGCCCGGCCACTGCCAGGCGATGCTCACCCACCTGGTACGGCGGCACGAGACGCTGCGCACCACGTACCACCTGGACGCCGGCGAGCCCGGCACCGGGCCCGTGCAGCGGATCCACCCGCCGGGCGCCCTGAAGCTGCGCGAGGTCACCGTGGAGCGGGACGGCACGCCCGCGCCCGCCGAGGTGGTCGAGGAGCTGAGCACCCGGCCGTTCGACCTGGCGGGCGAGTGGCCGCTGCGCGCGGCCGTCATCACCGCCGGCGGCGTGGCCAAGCGGGTCGTCCTGGTGCTCAACCACCTGGCCGTGGACGTGTGGACGCTCGGCGAGCTGAAGCGCGAGCTGCGCACGCAGGGCGCCGCCCTGGCCGCCCGCCGCCCCGCCACGGTCATGCCGGTGCGCCACCAGCCGTCCGACCTGGCCCGCCACGAGACGTCGGCCGACGCCACGGTGGTGGCCGCCCGGTCGATCGCGTACTGGCAGGAGGAGGTCGCGGCGCTGCCCGCGGACCCGTACGCCGCCCGCCGCCGGAGCGTCCTCACGACGGACGAGCCGCCGGCCCGGCACGCCTCGCTGACCTCGCCCGCCCTGCTGGACGCGACCCGCCGGATCGCCGCCCGGCACGGGGTGTGGCCGTCGCTGGTCCACCTGGCCGCCCACACCGCGCTGACCGCCGCCTACACCGGCCTCGCGTCGGTGAGCCACCTGTCGTTCGTCAGCAACCGCGAGTCGCACCCGTACCCGGACGTCCTGACCTGCATGTTCTCGCCGACGTTGGTGCGCGTGGACTGCTCCGGCGACCCGGCGTTCGGCGACCTGCTGGGCCGCGTGGCCGCCGCCTTCGCGCGGGCCAAGGAGCACTCCTACCTGCCGTACGACGAGGTGGTCGAACTGGTGTCCCGGGAGGGGTCGCGGCGCGGCCGGGAGGTGCGGCTCGGGCCGGAGGTCAACTTCATCAAGCAGCGCTCCAAGGACTACGGGGGCCGGCGCACCGCCTTCACCTGGCACCCGGTCCCGGAGGCGTGGGCGCACGCCGGGTCCGAGGCGTACCTGCGGGTGGACGAGTGGCGCGACGCGGTCGCCGTGTCGCTGCAGGCGGCCTCGCCGGTGATGGACGCGGCGGCCGTGGAGGCGTTCCTGCGCGGCCACGAGGCCCTGATCCTCGCCTGCGACGCCGACCCGGAGGGCGGCCCGCGCCTCGGCGACGTCGCCCGGCTGGCCGCCCTGCCCGAACCGCCCCCGCCGAGCCGGCCCGCCCCACCGGACCACACCTCGACAGACCACGTCTCGACCGGCGGGCCCATGATCGGCGAGGAGGCCGCCCATGACCTCTCCGCCGCCGTCCGGGTCGTCAACGGGCTGTCCCGCCTCGACCTCTCCGACAGTTACACCCTCGCCGGAGGCCGCGCCCTGCGCATCCCCCGGGTGCTGGCCGAGCTCCGCGAGCGCGGCTGGCAGGGCCTGACCCTCCGGCAGCTCGCCGGGCCGGTCCCGCTGGGCGTCCTCGCCGACCGGCTCGTCCCGATCCGGCCGCTCGCGGAGCGCCACCGTCCATCAGATCTCACGCGACTCGGAGTGAAGCCATGAACCACGCCGTCACCGACCGAGTGACCAAGACGCACCGGCTGGTCGCCTCGGAGCAGGAGCTCCGCGACGCGATCGCCCGCGAGCTGCCCGCCTCCGGCCTCGGCGACCTGGTCGTCATGGGCGGGCACTTCATGCTGTTCGAGGACGAGGCGACCGGCCGGCTCGTGCCGGGCGTCGTCGAGGAGCAGAAGGACGAGACCATGCGCCGCCGCGTGGCGGGCCGCGTCGGCATCTTCCCGGGCTACACGTGGGAGCTGTCGCTCGACCTGCTGGGCGAGTACGCCGAGGCGGGCGTCTCCGGCCGGCTGCTCCTGCTGATCAACGACTGGCAGTACGTGCCGGCCCACGGCCGCCCGGCCAGCGAGCTGCGGGCGGAGTTCTTCGAGGGCTTCACCACGCTGCCCACCTCGTACGAGAAGGCGCTGTGCGACTACGGCCTGCCCGCCGAGCTGGTGCTGCCGAGCCGCAAGCACCAGCTCGCCTTCCCCGAGACGTGGCTGAAGTACCGCTTCCAGAAGGCCGCCGACCGCTTAGTCAAGCAGGGCCTGCTGGAGAAGCGCTACCTCGACGCCGCCGACGACACCGGGCGGCGCGACGCCGAGGTGGCGTTCGTGGACGCCGACGGCAACTACCGCACGCTGATCAGCTGCGGCATCACCGGCTGCGCGGGCGAGATCACCGAGATGGTGTCGGAGGTGCACAAGGCCGGCTACCGCAACCTGCTGATCTTCGCGCCGGGCGAGTGCCTGATGCCGGTCCAGACGGGCGTGGACATCGCGCTCAACCTGTACGGCCTGCCGGACATGCGCGTGGTGATCGCCGACCCGGGCGGCAGCGGCGAGATGTCCACCGACGACATCTACGCCAAGCTCGTCACCGTCAGCACCCTCAGGAGCTGACGCCATGAAGGTCATCTACCTGGACGCCTGCGCCACCACCCGCGTCGACGACGAGGTGCTGGACGCGATGCTGCCGTACCTGCGCGAGGAGTTCGGCAACCCGTCGTCGCCGCACGTGCTGGGCAAGCGGGCCCGCCGGGCCGTGGACGCGGCGGCCGAGTCGGTGGCGCGGCTGGTCGGCGCCGACCCGGACGCGCTGCTGTTCACCTCCGGCGCGACCGAGAGCAACAACATCGCGCTGCTCGGCGCGTTCGCCCACGACGACCGGGCGCCGGTCAACGGGGTGTTCTGCCCGACCGACCACAAGTCGTCGCTGGCGGTCGGCCGCGCGCTCGCGGCGCGCGGCGTGGACGCGCGGACGGTCCGGGTCGGCCCGGACGGCCAGGTGGACCTGGTCCACCTCGACGGGCTGCTCGACCTGCACACGCGGGTGGCCACGGCCGCCTGGGTGAACAGCGAGATCGGCACCGTGCAGCCGGTCCACGCGATGGCCGCGCTCTGCCACGACGTGGGCGCCCTGCTGCACGTGGACGCGGCGCAGGCGGCCGGGCGGGTGCCGATCGACGTGCGGGAGGCGGAGATCGACCTGCTGTCGCTGTCGGCGCACAAGCTGCGCGGCCCGAAGGGCGTCGGCGCCCTGTACGTGCGGCCGGAGATCCGGCACCGGCTGCGGCCGGTCATGTTCGGCGGCGGGCAGTACGAGCTGCGCAGCGGCACCGTCCCCACGCACCTGGTGGTGGGCCTGGGCAAGGCGGCGGAGCTGGCGCTGGCGCGGGCCGAGGCGGACCTGCGGCGGGTGCGCGAGCTGCGCGCGACGGCGCTGGACATCCTCGCCGCCGGAATCCCGGGCCTGCGCCTGAACGGCGACCCGAGGGGCGGCGTGCCGCACGTGCTCAACGTGGTCCTGCCGGGGGTGCGCGGCGAGAGCCTGGTCTCCAGCCTGACCACGGTGGCGCTGTCCACCGGGTCGGCCTGCAACTCCGGGTCGCAGGAGCCCTCGTACGTGCTGACCGCCATCGGGGTGGACGCCGAGGACGCCAACAGCTCCGTCCGGATCTGCCTGGACCCGCGGATGTCGTTCGAGGACCTGGTGACCGGCGTGGAGACGGTCGTCGAGCGCGCCCGGGGCCTGGCCGGGGTGGCCGTCGCGATGCGCGGCCACCAGGTCGTCTGACGTCGTGGAGGCGGGGGTGGCGGTCAGCCGGCGTTGCGCAGGAAGCTCCTGGCCGCCGCCACCCCCGCCTGGAACCTGCTGGTCGCGTCGAGGTCGCGCATCAGCGTGGCGATGTGCCGGCGGCAGCTCCGCACCGACATGCCGAGCTTCCTGGCCACGACCTCGTCGGTGTAGCCCTTGGCCATCAGCGCGGCGATGGACTGCTGGAGGTCGTCGGCCACGTCGGCGTAGCCGAACTCGATGCCCTCCAGGGGCGTGGCCATCTCCCACAGGTGGTTGAACAGGTCGAGGAAGAACTGCGCGATGCCGTGGTCGCGGACCCGCGCGACGTTCGCCTCCTCGCCGCCGGAGCCGAACATGACGACCAGCGAGCGGTCGAACACCACCGCCGAGCGCGGGATGTGGCTCAGCGTGTAGACGACCGCGCCCGCGTCGGTGAGCCGCTTCATCCGCATGCGGGTGGACACGTCGCCCCGGTTGCGGTGCTGGCAGATGATGCGCACCACCACTCCCCTGGCCAGCAGGGCGAGGAACGTCTCCGACAGGTCGCCGGTCACGCCGCCGCCCGCCTGGAGCACCAGCACCTCGTCGCGGCAGCCGTCGCTGGCGGTCTTGAGGAAGCCGCGCACCTCCATGGAGCCCACCAGGTAGTCCACGGCGCGCGGGGCCGTGGACGCCTCCGCCGCGATGTAGTCGGGCTGGAACGTGCCGATCCGCTCCCGGATCTGGTCGATCAGCTCGCGCCGCTGGTAGATCTCCCGCTCGACGGACGACACGAGCGAGGCGGCGGCCAGCTCCGGGTCCACGGGCGTGAACCGCAGGCCCGCGCTGTCGTCCACCCGCAGCAGCCGGCTCTCCACCAGGTGCTCCACCGCCGCGCTCACCTCGCGCACGGCCAGGCCGAGGTCCTCGGCGGCCGCCTCGACCGACTCGATCGCGCCCTTGCGGGCGGCGTAGCGGTACACGTCTGTCACATGGTCGCCGCCGGCCGGGGAGCGACCGGGGAACAGTGCCGTCATGGTCATGGACTTGCCTCCTTGCTCACGAGTCACCGGGCGGCGAACTGCTCCGCCACGGAGATCACGTACTGGCCGTAGGCCGATTTCTCCAGCTCGACGCCGAGCCGGTGGCAGGTCTCGGCGTCGATGTAGCCCATCCGGAGGGCGATCTCCTCCAGGCACGCGATCCGCACGCCCTGCCGCTGCTCCAGGAGCTGGACGTACTGTCCGGCCTGGAGGAGCGCCTCCGGGGTGCCCGCGTCGAGCCAGGCGAAGCCGCGGCCGAGGTCGACCAGCTTGGCCTTGCCCCGCTCCAGATAGGCGCGGTTGACGTCGGTGATCTCCAGCTCGCCCCGCGCCGACGGCGAGAGGTTCTTGGCGATGTCGACGACGTCGTTGTCGTAGAGGTAGAAGCCGACGACCGCCCGGTTGGAGCGGGGCGCCGCGGGCTTCTCCTCGATGGACAGCAGCCGGCCGCGCGCGTCGGTCTCGGCGATGCCGTACCGCTCGGGGTCGCGCACCGGGTAGCCGAACAGGACGCAACCGTCGATGTCGCGGCACTCCTGCCGCAGGATCTCCTGGAAGGAGTAGCCGTGGAAGACGTTGTCGCCGAGGATGAGCGCCACCGGGTCGTCGCCGATGTGGTCGGCGCCCAGCACGAGCGCCTCGGCGATGCCGTTCGGCTCCGGCTGCTCGGTGTAGGTGATGCGCAGCCCGAGCCGGGAGCCGTCGCCCAGCAGGCGGCGAAGCTGCGGCACGTCCTCGGGCGTGGAGACGATGAGGATGTCGCGGATCTCGGCCAGCATCAGCACCGAGAGCGGGAAGTAGACGAGCGGCTTGTCGTTGACCGGCAGCAACTGCTTGGAGACCGCCAGCGTCGTGGGCAGCAGGCGCGTGCCCCGGCCGCCGGCCAGCAGGATGCCCTTCATCGAAACTCCTTGAGACTGGAGGCTCCGGGCTTGCGCCCAGGGCACGAAAACTGCACTCCACCTGCGTTCGCTTCATGGAAAGTAGGTGACTCTCCTAAAATTGATCTGTGAGGACGGCGTACAAGTGCCGGGCGTACCCGACGCCTGAGCAGGCCAGTGCGTTGAATCGCACGTTCGGGTGCGTACGCGTCGTCTGGAACCGCACTCTGGCCTGGCGGCGTGCCCGATACCGCACCGAGCGGACGAAGATCGGCTTTGTCCAGGCGAACGCCTATCTCACCGCGATGAAGGCCACCGATGAGCTGGCATGGCTGAACGAGGTGTCGTCGGTGCCGTTGCAGCAGGCGATCCGGCACCAGCAGGCGGCGTTCACGAACTTCTTCGCCGGACGCGCCCGGTATCCGCGCTACAAGTCCCGCACGGGACGGCAGTCGGCCGAATACACCCGCTCGGGGTTCCGCTACCGTGACGGGCGGCTGTGGCTGGCGAAGATGGACGCGCCTTTGGCGTTCGTCTGGTCCTGGCCCGAGGTCGACCCGGCGTCGATCGACCCGACCACGGTGACCGTCTCCCGGGGCCCGTGCGGGCGGTGGTATGTCTCCTTCGCCGTCGATGTCGCTGTTCCCGACCGGCTGCCGGCGACCGCAGCCGTGGTCGGCGTCGATCTCGGGGTGAAGGACTTCGCCGTCACCTCCGACGGCGACAAGATCCCCAATCCGCGCCATCTGGCCAAGCGGGAGCGCAACCTGGCCCGCTACCAGCGCCGCCAAGCACGCAAGGTCAAGGGGTCGAGCAATCACCGAAAGGCGAAGGCCAAGGTCGCCCGCGCCCACCGGAAGGTACGCGCGTCCCGGACGGACTTCCTGCACAAGACCAGCACGCGGCTGGTCCGCGACCACGACGTGATCGTGATCAAGGACCTGGCCGTGGCCAACCTGGTCCGCAACCCCAGACTGGCCAAGGCCATCTCCGACTGCGGGTGGGCCGCCTTCCGCCGCATGCTGGGATACAAGGCGGCCTGGTACGGGCGTCGCTTGATCGTGGTCGACCGCTGGCTGCCCAGCTCCAAGACCTGCTCGGCTTGTGGGCACCTGCTTGAGCGGCTTCTGCTCGGCATGCGGACGTGGCAGTGCCCGTCCTGCGGCACCCGGCACGACCGGGACCTCAACGCCGCGAAGAACATCCTGGCGGCAGGTCTTGCCGTGTCTGCCTGCGGAGGTGACGTCAGACACTCCGGGTCCGCCCGGGTGCAGTCGCCCATGAAGCAGGAACCCCGACCTGCGAAGGTGGGAATCCCCCGCCTCTAGGTGTGGGGAGAAAGTCAAGTGTCCCCCTCGTGTCGGTACCACGCGACGGTCTCGGCCAGCCCCTCCTCGAAGGGCACCAGCGGGCGGTGGCCGAGGCCGCGCAGCTTGGAGTCGTCCAGGGAGTAGCGGCGGTCGTGCCCGGGCCGGTCGGCGACCCGCCGGACCAGCTCGGGGCCGGCGCCGCAGGCGCGCAGCAGCAGCGCGGTCAGCTCGCGGTTGGTCAGCTCGGTGCCGCCGCCGATGTGGTACACCTCGCCGGCCACGCCCTTCTCGACGACCTGGTGGACGCCGCGGCAGTGGTCGTCCACGTGGATCCACTCGCGCGCGTTGCCGCCGTCGCCGTACAGGGGGACGGGCCGGCCGGCCAGCAGGTTCGTCACGAACAGCGGAATGAGCTTCTCGGGGTGCTGGCGGGGCCCGTAGGTGTTGCCGCAGCGGGTGACGCGCACGTCCATGCCGTGGGTGCGGGCGTAGGCCAGGGCCATGAGGTCGCCGGCGGCCTTGGAGGCGGCGTACGGGGAGTTGGGCCGCAGCGGGCTGTCCTCGGTCCAGGAGCCCGCGTCGATCGAGCCGTACACCTCGTCGGTGGAGACCTGGACGAACGTGGGCACGCCCGCGTCGAGCGCGGCCCGCAGCAGCGTCTCGACGCCCGCCACGTTGGTGCGCACGAACCGGTCGGCGGCGGCGATCGAACGGTCCACGTGGCTCTCGGCGGCGAAGTTGACGACGAGGTCGTGGCCGGGCATGAGCCGCGACACCAGGCCGGGGTCGGCGATGTCCCCGCGGACGAAGGTCAGCCGCCGGTGGAGCAGCACCGGCTCCAGGTTGGCGACGTCGCCGGCGTAGGTGAGGGCGTCCAGCACGGTCACCTCGGCGTCGTCCCAGCCGGGGTAGGCGCCGCCGAGCAGGTTGCGGACGTACGCCGAGCCGACGAACCCGGCGGCGCCCGTGACGAGGATCCGCATGGCGCTCACCCCAGGGCCCGGGTGCGGCGGCCGAACAGGACCAGCGAGGCGCCGAGCAGCAGGGCGGCCATCGCGGCGAGGACGCCGAGCTGCGGCAGCACCGCGCCGATGCCCGTGCCGGGCACGGCCAGCTTCAGCAGCGCGTCCATGCCCCAGGCGTGCGGGAAGAGGTGGCCGACGGCGTTGAGCACGTCGCCGGACGACTCGCGCGGCCACAGGCAGCCGCCCAGCATGCCGAGCACGACGCCGAGCGGCGGCCCGATGGCGGGGGCCTGGTCGGGGGTGCGCAGCAGCGTGCCGACGAGGATCGCCGCCCCGGTGGAGACCAGCGCGAACGTCCCGACGACGGCCGCCACGCCGAGCGGGTCGCCCCAGTGGACGCCGAACGCGAGCACGCTGACCGCCATGATGAGCGCGGCCTGCGCGCCGGCGACGAGGAAGCGGCTCAGCGCCTCGCCGAGCAGCACCGACCGGTGCCGCACGGGGGCGGTCAGCGCGCGCTGGAGCATGCCGAGCCGGCGGCTCTCGACCAGGGCGGCGGCCACGGCCATGGAGTTGATGAAGGTGAACAGCAGCAGGTTGGCGGGGGCGGTGTAGGCGAAGCCGCGCGGATCGCCGGCCGCGGTCGAGGTGTCCTTGACGGCGACGCGGCCGGACTCGGCCTGCGCCTGCCGTACGTACGCGGCGGCCTGCTCGGGGGTCGCGCCAGCGGTGCGGGCGGCGCGCGTGGCCTCCTCGACGGCCGCGACCTTGCTGACGGCGACGTCGATGGCGCTGCGCGCGGCCATGCCGCTGCCGTTGGTCTCGGTGACGACGAGGTCGAGCCTGGTGGAGCCGGACGGGATGACCAGGCCGGCCGCGAGCGAGCCCTCCCGCACGCCCGAGCGCAGCTCGGCGGCCGAGGTCATCGTCGTGACCTCCAGGTCGGGGTGGCGGCGCAGCTCGGCCAGCAGGGCGGTGCTCACGGGGCCGGAGTCCTCGGCGACCACGCCGACCGGCAGCCGGGACGAGCCGGCCGTGCCGCCGCCGAGCGCCATGCCGACGAAGACGATGGAGACGAACGGCATGACGACCATGAAGAACAGGCCGACGCGGTCGCGGGTGTGGCGGCGCAGGTTGGCGGCCACGAGCGCGAGCACGGGCCGGGGCCGCAGCCCGGTGGTCGTCATAGCAGCAGTCCCTTCCGGAAGCCGAGGAGGGCGAGCCCGCCCGCCGTCAGCGCGATCGCGCAGAGCACGCCCACCGGCAGCGCCACTGCCGCGAGCCCGGCGCCCGAGCCGGCCAGCTCGGTCAGCGCCTTGGACGTCCAGCCGTTCGGGGTGAGCAGCGCGACCGCCTGGAGCGGGCCGGGCAGGTTGTAGATCGGCACCAGGCTGCCGCCGAAGAAGGCCGCCACGAACGACACGATCATGATCACGCCGTCGGCCTGGGCGTCGGTCCTGACCCGGCTGGTCACCAGCATGGTCAGCGCGGCCGCGGCCAGCACGTGCGCGACCAGCACCACGGTGACGGCCGCCGGGTCGCCCCAGGTGGAGCCGAAGATGAGCACCGAGGCGCCCCAGTTGAGCAGCGCCCCGGCGACGGCCAGCGCGAACCCGACGGCGGCCTTGCCCGCGACGGGCACCCAGGCCGCGACCGGGGCGGCGCGGATCCGGTCGAGCGTGCCGAGCTTCCGTTCGGTCAGCAGCCCCCGAAACGAGGCGCCCACCACGAAGAACGCGAACAGCGCCGCCATGCCGGAGCCGTAGTAGACCGACAGGTCGATCTTGCCGCCGGCCAGCGGGTCGTCGGCCAGGCCGATCGCCGGGCCGGCCGCGCCGTTGCGCTCCACCAGCTCCTTGACCTGGTCGCCGGGCACGCCCGCGCGCAGCACGGCCCGTACGGCGAGGGTGCGGGCGTCGACCACGGCGGAGATGCGGTCCACGATCGCGCTCGCCACCACGCCCGCGAGGGGCGACTCGGGCGTCTTCAGGACCGCCACGTCGCCGCCCTTCCCGGCGCCGACGCTCTTGCTGAATCCGGCCGGGAAGACGATCGCCGAGCCGATGGCGCCCGACTCCAGCTCCCGGCCCGCCTGCTCCCTGCTCGGCAGGTCGCGCAGCGTCACGGAGCCCTTCAGCTCCTTGGCGGCCATCACCTCACGCCGGACGCTGGCCGGGAACTCGCCGCCGTCCAGGTCCACGAAGCCGACCGTCGCCTTCAGCGGCGGGTCGTCGCCGCCCAGGGCGAGGCCGAACAGGGTCGCCAGCGTCACCGGGACGATCACGGCGATGACGATCGCCGTGCCGTCGCGCAACCGGGTGCGCAGTTCGAGCGCGCTCACCGTCCACAAGGCCCGCAACATGGTCAGTCCCTCAACGTGCTGCCGGTGAGGTGCAGGAACGTGGCCTCCAGGTCGGGCTCGATGACCTGGGTGGCCGTGACGGTGGCGCTGCCCTCCACCGCGGTGATGAGGGCCGGCAGCAGGTACCTGCCGCCCTCGGCGATCAGCCGTACCGACGAGGCGCCCGTCCGGGCCGCCTCCACCACGCCCTCGACGGCGCGCAGCTTGGCGAAGGCCGTCTCCACGTCGCCGTCGAGGACCAGCTCGACCTTGTCGGCGGTGCCGACCAGGGAGACCAGCTCCCGGCGGGTGCCGTCGGCGATGATCCGGCCGTGGTCGATGATCGCCGCGCGCTCGCAGACCCGCTCGATCTCCTCCATGTAGTGGGAGGTGTACAGCAGCGCCATGCCCTCCTCGACCAGGCGCTCGACGCCGTCGAGGATGGCCTTGCGGCTCTGCGGGTCCACGCCGACGGTCGGCTCGTCCAGGATCAGCACCTCGGGGCGGTGCAGCAGCGCGGCGCCGATGTTGATGCGGCGCTTCATGCCTCCGGAGTACGTGCCGAGCTTGGTGTCGGCCCGGTCGGTGAGGCCGATGAGGTCGAGCACCTCGTCGATGCGCGCGGCCAGGCGGCGGCGGGGCAGGCCGAACAGGCGGCCGAAGAAGCGCAGGTTCTCGCGCCCGGTCAGCTCGGGGTAGAGGGCGATCTCCTGGGGGACGTAGCCGATCTTCGCCTTGGCGCGGGTGGGGTCGGCCGCGAGGTCGACGCCGCCGACCAGCACGGTGCCGGAGTCGGGGCGCAGCAGGCCGACGAGCATGGAGATCGTGGTGGTCTTGCCGGCGCCGTTGGGGCCGAGCAGCCCGTACGCCTGGCCGGGCGCGATGGCGAAGCCGACGTCCTCGACGGCGACGACGTCGCCGTAACGCTTGCTCAGGCCCCGGCAGGCGAGGGCGGGGGTGGCCGTCGCCGCGGGCACGGAGGCCGTCTCCAGGGCGGTCATCGGCGCCACCCCCCGGAGGCGTCGTCGCGGTCCAGCAGCTCGGCCGGGTCGCCCTTGCCGGCCGTGTTCCCGGCGAACGTCTGCCGGGTCAGGTCGGCGCCGAGCTGGAAGTCCAGCGGGGTGTTGCCGGTGACCCGGTTCCACAGGAGGTGGTTGTCCAGGGCGTCGTCGCCGCCCCAGTCCTTGGAGGAGCCGATGACGAGGCCCGCGCCCATGACCGACTCGCCGCTCGGGTGGTTGTCGTGGATGTGGTTGTCCACGACGGCGACCCGGTGGGTGCCGATCAGCGCGAGACCGACCCCAGAGATGGGCGGCCCGGCCGCGCCCAGCCCGTCGGGCTCGGCGCCCGCGGCCAGGCCGTTGCCGTGCAGGTCGTTGCCCGCCACCAGGCAGTCCCGGACGCCGCCTTCGGGCTCGCCCTCGTACACCTGGTTGAGCAGGAGCATGCCGATCGCGTTGCCGTGGCAGGCGTTGCGCACCACCCGGGCGTTCGAGGAGTTGTCGACGAAGATCCCGAAGGCGTTGGCGAACGTCTCGTTGCCGGCGACCAGGCCGTCCGAGTCGGGGCAGAAGCTGAGCGCGACGCCGCCGTACTGGCTGCCGGAGGCGCGGCAGCCGCTCACCTCGCAGCCGCTGGACTCGCGCAGGTAGACGCCCCAGACGGCGTTGCCGCGGGCCTCCACGTCGCGCACCCTCACCCCGGCGACGGAGTGGGCGTAGATCCCGGCGCCGGTGAAGCCGGTCACGGTCAGCGCCTCGATCGTGACGTTGGCGACGGCGTCGCCGTGGACGGTGACGCCGCTGACGACGTCCTCGGTGGCGTCGTGCAGCCGGGGCACGTCGGCCGGGACGCCGTCGCCGGGGGCCAGCAGGGTGCGGCCGGGGCCGGCGCCGGTCAGCGACACGCCGCCGTGCCGGATCCAGACGCTCTCGGTGTACGTGCCCTCCGTCAGCACGATGCTCGCTCCGGGACCGGCCTCGTCCAGCGCCCGCTGGATCGACTCCCCCGGTCGTACCGTCTTCACCCGGGACATCGGGCACCTTCCTTCCTGTCGACGTACACGATCGCCAGCGCCACGAACAGCCCGCCGCCGCTCCCCCACCGGGCCGCGCCGGTGACGGCCGCGTCCTGCGGGGGGCGGAGCCGCTCCAGGGCGGCGGCGCGGGAGGCGCCGTGCAGCGCGTACGCGGCGCCCCCGTCCAGCGCCACCCCGGTGGAGGCGGCCAGCTCGGCGGCGGCCTCGTCCAGCAGGCGGCCCGCCCACGCGGCCGGGGCCCCGCCGACCGCCTCGAAGTCGTGCCACCCGAAACCCGGCGCCCGGCCGCCGACCGCCTTGATCAGGCACTCCTTGACCGAGAACGCCGCCGCCTCGGAGGTGAGCCCGCGCTCGGCCTCGGTGGCGACGTGCCGGGCGAACGCCTCGCCGCCGCGTTCGACGGCCCGCGCCAGCCGCGCCGTCTCGACGACGTCCACGCCGAGGAGGACGGCGGGCTCGCCGGTGCTCTCAGGTGCGGCGGTGCGGGCCGCGGCGGCGACGGCGCTCATGCCAGGGCGCCCGCGCAGCGCGTCACGAAGGACTCCAGGACGCCGGTGTACTCCTCGGCCCGCTCGACCATCGGGATGTGCCCGCTCCCCTCCACCACCAGCACCTCGTTGGCCGGGTAGTCGGCCAGCAGCTCCAGCCACGGGTCCACGGGCGTCATCCGGTCGTGCCGGCCCCAGACGTACAGGGACGGGCAGCGCACCTTGTCCAGCGCGGGCCGCACCGCGTAGCGGCGGGTGGCCTTGATGCTGCGCGCCATGCTCACCATCGACTCGGGCCGGCGCAGCATCTCGCCGACCTCGCTCATCCGCTCGTCCGAGAAGAAGCTGCGGCCGCTGTGGAACAGCGCGGCCACCATCCGCTCCCCGAACTCTTCGCCGAACGGCCGGACGCTGCCCCGCCGGTCGAAGCTGAGCCCGACGTCGGGGTCCGCGGTGAGGCCCGGCGCGCCGCTGACCACGATCCCGCGCACCCGGTCGGGGTGGCGGCCGGCGAGGTCGATGGCGACCAGGCCGCCGAGGGAGTTGGCGCAGACGATCACGTCCGCCACGCCGGCGGCGTCGCAGGCGCGCAGCAGCGCGTCGCCGAGCTGCTCGATCGACCCGGCTACCTGCCGGTCCAGGGCGCAGATCGCCTCATGGGTACGGAGCACCGGCCACCCGGCCGCCTCCAGGCGCCGGTACGGATGCTCCCAGATCCACCCACCGGCGAACAGCGCGGACATGAACGCCACAGCCGGCCGTCCGTCCCCGGAGGCGTCTCCGGCGGGTCCGCCGGTCCTGTCGCCGAGGTTGTGCTCGGCGGTGAAGTCGATCATCTTTCAGGCTCCCGTGTTCTCGCGAGGAGGGATCACAGCGTGGACGCGTCCTCCGGCGTCCACCCGCACGCGCAGGCCGCGTCCTTGCCCGCCGCCACGACCGTCCCGCAGGCCGGGCAGCGGGCGTAGTCGCGGACCGTGGCGGGGTACCAGACGCTGGTGTGCACCCGGGTGCACAGCCCGCCCTTGAAGAAGCGGCGCATGGCCCGCTGGTGCGGCCGGGCGTGCACCGCCCGCAGCGACTCGGGCCGGTCGAAGGCGCTCAGCGTGAACTTGCGGGCGCCGATGTCGAACGTGGTCACGCCCAGGAACCCCTTCGCGGACCGCAGCGACTTGACGATCTCCACGCTGAGCAGGTCCACGTCGGCGGCCTCGGCGTCGTCGCGGATCTCCAGCCAGGTCAGCACGAGCGCGCCGGCCCGGTCGGTGCGGCCGGTCGCGGCGCGGGCGCTGACGCCGAACTCGCGGGCCTCGTCGGCGCCGGGCACGAACCGGGCCGTGTACCCGAGCGCCTCGGCCAGCGCCAGCCGGTCGAAGCTCCGGCGGACGTGGACGCCGCGCGCGTCGCGGGTGACCAGGTCGGTGCCGTGCACGGTGGCGGTGCCGCCGGTGGCGGGCATGCCGAGGTAGGACTCGCGGTGGTCGGCCACCAGGGTCCAGGAGACGGCGGCGGCGTCGGCGTCGCCGGTCACGAGGTCCACGGTGAAGCGCGCGTTACGGAAGCGGGCCATCGTCCGGGCGGCGTGCTCGGCCAGCGCCGCCCCGGCCAGCGCCCCGCCGGAGTCGGGGTCCTCGAAGGTGTCCACCGACGCGGCCACGGCCTGGGCGTCACCGGCCCGCCACGCGTCGAGCAGCGCCTCGGCCGCCTTCCGGACGTCCATGGGCATGTCAGGTCTCCTCGTCCTCGGGGAGGCGGGTGGAGCGGAGGGCCACGGCCAGGGCGCGTCCGTCCGTGTGGCTGATGGACAGGCGGACCCGGTCGCCGGGCCGTACCAGCTCGGCCAGCGGTGGGGCCAGGCGCACGGCGGGCGGGTGGCCGTCGCGGCAGGCGGCCGTGGCGCGGCAGGACGCGGTGGGCCGGGGCAGCACCTCCACCTGGCCGAGGCGTTCGGCCGTGGGCGGCAGATCGAGCAGGCGCAGGACCGCGCGCTTGCCCGCCAGCCGGCCCGCCCAGTGCTGCACGCTCGCGCCCGCCGCGGACCGGACGCGTTCGGCGGCCGTGTAGACCTCCTCCAGCCGCATCCCCGCGACGAGCTGCTGCGGCCGCGTGAGCCCCGCGAAGCAGACCAGCGCGCTCCCCCACCGGTTCACCCGCCGGCCTCCCTGATCGCGTCGCGCGTCATGCCGCCACCGCCTTGGCCAGCCGGCGGAGGGTGGCGGGGTCGGCCATGCTGAGGCAGCGCGCCTCCGCCCGCCGCGACAACCCCGTGAGGACCTTGCTGTCCCCCACCTCCACGCCCGAGGCCACCGCGTCCACCGCCGCGACCGTGCGCGTCCACCGGACCCGCCCCGTGAGCTGCGTGACCAGCGCCTCCCGCAGGGTGGCGAGGTCCAGGGTGGGCTCGCCCGTGACGTTCGGGACGACGGGTACCAGGGGCTCCAGCATGGGCACGGCCGCCACCGCCGCCGCCCACCCCGCCACCGCGGGCTCCATGAGCGGCGAGTGGAAGGCGTTGCCCACCGACAGCGGCACGATCTTGCTGGCGGCGGTGGCCGTCGCCGTGACCCGGTCGAGCGCCGGGAGTGCGCCCGAGACCACGACGTGCCCCGGCGCGTTCTCCAGCCCGACGACCACCGGCTCACCGGGCGCCGAGGCGGCCTCCGCCAGGGCCTCGACGTCCTCCACCGGCAGCCCCATCACGGCCCGCATCCCGCCGACAGCGCCCACCGAGGCCATGAGCCGCGACCGGGTCTCGACGAGGCGCACCGTGTCGGCCAGCCCCAGGACGCCCGCCGCGTGCAGCGCGGTCAGCTCGCCCACGCTGTGCCCGGCGACGATCTCCGGCTCGTACCCCTCCTCCTCCAGCACGGCCAGCGCCGCGAGGTTGCAGGCCGTGACGGCGATCTGCGCGTGCTCGGTGGCGACCAGCCGGTCCAGCGGCCCGCGCGCGCACAGCGGCGAGATGGGCCGCGACAGCAGCGCGTCCACCTCCTCCAGCCGCTCGCGCGCGGCCGGGCGGCGGCGCAGCCAGGCGCCCATGCCGACGCGGACCGTCCCCTGGCCGGGGAAGAGATAGCCCAGCATGACGTCCCTCCCTTCAGCTACAACCGGCGCCGGGGGCGCCGCTCCTCGTGGGCGGGGCGCTCCGTGCCGAGGAAGCCGAGCAGCAGCTTGTTGACCTCGTCGGGCGCGTCGAGCGGCAGCCAGTGGCCGGCGTCCTCGACCCGCTCGTAGCGCCAGGGCCCCTTGACGAACTTGCCGGAGCCGGACATGCCCTCCTCCAGCAGCGCCTTGTCGCCGGCGCCCCAGATGCCGAGCGTCGGCGCGAGCACCGGCGGGAACGGGCGGGCGGGGCGCAGCTCGGAGGCGGGCGAGCGGTTGGCGCGGTACCAGTTGAGGCCGGCGGTCAGCGCGCCGGGCCGGGCCAGGTCGCGCAGGTAGCGGTCGTAGTCGCCGTCGCGGCCCATGATCTCCTTGAACAGCCGCCAGCCGTTGCGGCGCAGCAGCTCCTCGCTGACCCCGGGGAACTGGTAGAAGAGCATGTACCAGGAGGCCATCCGCTGCTCGATCGACGGGGTGGCGAAGACGCCGGGATGCCCGACCGACAGCACCGCCAGGTGGTCGAGCCGGCGCGGCATGAGGAAGGCGTACATCCAGGCGATGGCCGCGCCCCAGTCGTGGCCGACGACGTGCGGGCGCTTGATCCCGAGCTGCATGGTGAGGGCGACGACGTCGTTGACGATCGTCTGCATGCCGTACGCCTCGATCTCCTGCGGCTTGCCGGAGTCGCCGAAGCCGCGCAGGTCGGGCGCGACGACCCGGAAGCCGCCCTCGACGAGCGCCGGGATCTGGTGGCGCCACAGGTAGGAGGAGTCGGGGAAGCCGTGCAGCAGGATGACGGGGTCGCCCTCGCCCTCGTCGACGTAGGCGATGTCGACGCCGTTGACGTGAACCGTTCTCTTCTGGGTCATGCGGTCTCCCTGAACAACCGCTCAGCGAAGAACTCGCTGAAGCCGAACTCGGGTACGTCCTCCGGGGCCACCATGTTGAGCAGCCCGGTCACCTGGGCGGCGAAGTTCTTGGCCATCAGCCTCCGCACGCGACGGCGCCGCTCGACGGCCGCGGGCCCGAACTCGACGTGCAGCCTGCTGATGATGGAGGCGCCGAAGTCGAGGCGTTCCAGGCGGAAGTCGCGCTCCTTGACGTACGGGGCGAACGCCTCGGGCGACCAGTCGTCGGAGGCGAGCAGGATCTCGCAGACCGTCCGCGAGTCGCGCATCGCGCACGACAGGCCGGTGCCGAGGACGGTGTCGGCGTTGCCGGCCTCGTCGCCGATGAGGACGACGCCCTCGACCAGCGGCGGCCCCTCCGGCACGCTCGACACGGACGGCCACACCGACAGCGGCCCGGCGGGCGTGGCCTCGGTGACGGCCTTGCCGCGGTCGGGCAGGCAGTTCAGCTCGAACGCGGCGAGGAACCGCTCGACGCCGCCCGGCCCCCGGTAGCGGTGCTTGTTGACCGTGGGGAAGTTCAGGTAGAGGCGGGCCCGGCCGTAACCCTGGGGGAACACCATGAACATGACGTCGCCCTCGGTGCCCATGGCCTGCACGTCGGGCGGCCACCCCTCCATGCCCTCGACCATCATGCCGCCGCCCCAGTGGTGCATGGAGTTGCGCATGGTGACGCCGATCTGGCGGCCGACGGTGTTGCCGCGGCCGGTCGCGCCGAGCACGATGCGCGGCCGCAGCTCGTGGGCGCCCTCGGGGGTCTGGTAGGTGACGACGGGCCGCGCGCCGGCGGTGACGCCGATGCGGGAGGCGTCCATCACCAGCCGCGCGCCGCTCGCCACGGCCTGCTCGGCCATCAGCTCGCACACCTGGTGGTGCGGGAACGACATCGGCCCGCCGATGCCGGGGATGAACCTCGTCATGTCCACGGCCTCGACCTCGTCGTCGGTCACGGCCTCGTCCCAGGTCATCCACTCGCGGATCTCCCAGGCGCCGCCGGCCGAGAAGCAGTCGTAGACGCCGAGGCGCTGGGCCTCCCTGATGCCCCAGGGCGCGAGCCACTCGCCGCGCACGAGGTCCTTGTAGGAGTCCTGCTTCTCCAGCAGCACCACGGACAGCCCGCCGGCGGCCAGCATGCACGCCGCGGACGCCCCGGAGATGCCGCCTCCGACGATGACGACGTCGGGCTGCTCGGGTCGTACGGTCACGTCCCCCACCTCTCCCAGTAGGTGCGTTCCTTGGCGCTGTAGCGCTCTGCGGGGCGGAAGTCGGTGCCCACGGTGTACGCGACGGGGATCATGCACACCTGGGTCACCCCGGAGGGGATGCCGAGCATCCGCGCGACCTGCTGCTCGTGCGGTACGTGCAGGCAGGTGATCGTGCTGCCGAGCCCGCGGCTGCGCAGCGCGAGCTGGAAGGACCAGATGGCCGGGAAGATCGAGCCGTAGAAGATGCTGGCGCGGGTCTCGCCGTGCCGCACCAGGTGGCCGGGGTCCTCGGGCACCTTGTCGGCCATGCGCCTTTCCCACGCCTCGTTGATGGCCGTGATGTCGGGCGGGCGGCCGAGGACGCACGGGATGACGAGGACCGGCACCCGCGCGATCGTCTCGGTGAGCGCCAGCGCGGAGGCGTAGTTGCGGCGCGCCCCGGCGTCGTTGCGGCGGCGGCCGGCGTTGGTCCACATGTCGTTGCGGTGGAACGTCCAGGAGGACTGGATCATCTCGGCCAGCTCCTGCTTGACGGCGGCGTCGCTGATGACGAGCCACCGCCAGTTCTGGTGGTTGTTGGCCGTGGGCGCCTGGACGGCGACCTCCAGGGCCTCCTCCACCACCTCGCGGGGCACGGGCCGCTCGACGTCGAGGCGGCGGCGCACGGAGCGCGTGGTGGTCAGCAGCCGGTCGGTCTCGGCGACGTCGAAGGGCGTGGCGCGCACTGCTTCCGCCCCGATGCTCACCGCGCCCGGCGTGACGCCCGGCGCGCCCGGCAGGATGCTGACCGCGCCCGGTGTGGTGCCCGGCGCGCCCGGCGGGATGCTCACCGCGCCCGTCCCGGTGGTCACTGCGCCCCCAGGAGGACCGCGCCGCGCACCGAGCCGGGCGCGGCGGTGAGCGCCATCGCCCGATCCACGGGCCCGTCGAGGCCGGGTTTGGTCACGTACGCGGCGAGGTCACCGGCGCGGGGGGCGGCGAGGCCGGTGAGCGCGGGCGCGACGCCGTCGCGGACGGCGAGCGCGGCGAGAGCGATGTTGAGCGCGCCGGATGCGGCCTGGCAGTCACCGGCCAGCGCGGTGGAGGCGGTCAGCCGCGCGCCGGACGCGCCGGCGAGCACCGCCGCGGCCTCCGTGCCGTCCCCGGCCGTCCCGTCCGCCGCACCGACCACCAGCCCGGCGACCGCACCGGACGCGGCGGCCGGGGTTGCCGCGGTCGTCGGGCCGGACGCGACGGCGAACGCGCGGGCGATGCTGCGCGCCACGGCGTCAGCGTCCGCGTCCGCGTGTGGGGCGGCGTCCGTGTGTGGGGCGGCGTCCGTGTGTGGGGCGGCGTCGCCGTTCGCGTGGCCCGTGCCCAGCACCTTGGCGTACGGCCTGCCGTCGCGGGCGGCGCAGTGCTCGGCCGACTCGACGACGAACGCCACCGCCGCCGACCCGCGCACCGCCCCGGCCGACCCGGAGTCGTACGGCGACGGCACCGGAAGGTCCTCGGTGTCCAGGGCGGCCGTGCCGGTCGTCTCGTCGGCGGCCACCACGAGCACCACCTCCGCCTTGCCCGACCGGATGAGCTCCAGCGCGCAGTCCAGCGCGATGGAGGCCGAGGCGCCGCCGTTGCAGATGGTGGTGGTCGGCCCGCGCAGGCCGAGGGTCTGGCAGACGGCGCCGCCGGTGGCGTTGAGCACGACGTTGGAGAAGCTGAGCACGGCCGGCTTGTTCGGGTTGACCGCGATGCTCTCGTCGAAGCCGCCGGTGCTCTCGGCCGAGCCGGCGCCGGTGGCGAAGATCAGCGCGACGTCGTCCAGGTCCTTGCGCGGCAGCTTCAGCCCGGAGTCCTCCCAGGCCAGCCGGGAGGCGGCGATGGCCAGGCGCGACAGGTGGTTCATGTGCCGCCACAGGGAGCGCGGCGCGAACGTCCGGCCCTCCAGCGACGGGCCCCGGCCGGCGCCGTGCCGGCCCGCCAGGACGGCCTCGGTGAGCTCGGCGACGCCCGTGCCGGCCCCGGTGACGGGCCCGAGCCCGGTGATCACCGCGTCGCGGCGGGGCAGCTCCTCGTACGGCCGGGGCTCGCCGGGCGTGGTCAGCACCAGGGAGACGTTGTTGCCGCCGAAGGCGTAGTTGTTGGACACGACGGTGCCGATGGGCATCGGCCTGGCCATGTTGGGCACGAAGTCCAGGTCGCCGGCCCGGCCCTGGCCGTCCTCGTCGAAGCCGATGGTCGGCGGCGCCGTCGCGTGCCGCAGCGCCAGCACGCTCGCCACCGCCTCGACGGCTCCGGCGGCGCCCAGCGTGTGGCCGACGAACGACTTGATGCTGCTGGTCGGCACCTGGCCGGCCCGCTCGCCGAAGACCAGGCGCATGACCTTGGCCTCCATGGCGTCGTTGGCGGGGGTGCCGGTGCCGTGCCCGCTGACGTACTGGACGTCGCCGGGCGTCAGGCCCGCGTCGGCGAGCGCCCGCCGCACGGCGCTGGCGCCGCCGCGGCCGGTGGGGTCGGGGGCGGTCGCGTGGTAGGCGTCGGCCGACAGGCCGTAGCCCGCGACCTCGGCGAGCGGCACCGCGCCCCGGGCCAGCGCCAGGTCCAGCGGCTCCAGCAGCAGGAACGCGGCGCCCTCGCCGAGGTTCAGGCCGTCGGAGTGGCTGTAGGGGCGGCACGGGCCGGTGCTGAGCGCCTGGAGGCCGGCGAAGCCCGCGTACGTGCCGAACAGCAGCGGGTCCACCCCTCCGGCGAGGACGGCGTCGGCCTCACCGGTGAGGATCTTGTCCTTGGCCAGGCCGACGGCGTTGCCGCCGGCGGCGCAGGCGGTGGACACCAGGATGCGCGGCCCGCGCAGGCCGAGCCGCTCGGCGACCACGTCCTGCGTGCGGTGCATCGGCTGGTAGCGGCCGGCCGCGTCGGGCGTGGCCTGGCACTTGCCGAGGATGATCCCGAACCGCTCGGCCCCCGCCTCGGCGGCCGTCAGGCCGGCCATCCCGACCGCCTGGCGGGCCGCGACGAGCGCGAGCCGCGCCGTGCGGTCGAGGTCGGCGTCGGAGCCGGGAAGCTGGTCGGCGATCCACTCGTCGGGCACCTGGCCCGCGTGCCGGGCCGTGAACACGGCGAACGCCTCGTCCTCGACCGGCGTGAGTCCGCCCTGACCTGTGGTGAGCCGCTGCCAGAACTCGGCTGGGTCGCGGCCGGCCGCGCAGATGATGCCCAGGCCGGTGACGACGACGGGCCGCAGCGCCATGCTTGTCTCCTTCTCAGCGCAGCATCCCGATCAGATGATCGGGATGCTCCAGCTCTTGGGCACGATGTACGGGCTGGTCAGCGTGGTCACCTCGGTCCCGCCGACGGTGAGCTCCAGACCGGCGGCGGCCAGGTCGTGGTCCACCCGGGCGAGGCCGAGCGTGGCGCCGAGGCCGACGCTGTGCACGGCGTGGACGACCTCGCCGATGTCCTGGCCGTTGACCCAGACGCGGGTGCCGGGCGCGGGGACGCCCTCGCCGCCGGAGAAGCCGATCGTGCGCCGCCCGCCGCCGGCCTCGAAGGCCGCCAGCACCGCCTCGCGGCCGACGAACTCGTCCTTGGTGACGTCCACCAGCCAGTTGGCGCCGATCTCGACGACGGTGGCGCCCTCGGTGACCTCGTGGCGCGGGATCGGCTGGCGCACCTCCAGCATGGCCAGCTCCAGCGCCTCCTGCCCGGCGGCCTGGGCGTGTTCCAGCGACTGGCGCCACAGGTCGGCGGCGTGCTCGACGGGCACGATCATCTGGTAGCCGTACTCGCCGGTGAAGCCGGTCCTGGCGAAGACGACGTCGGCGCCGTTCCAGGTGGTGTCCACGACCGACTCGAACGGCAGCGACGCCAGCTCGGCGTCGATGAGCCGGCCGACGACGCCCCAGGCGTACGGACCCTCCAGCCCGAGGACGGTGAGGTCGCCGGAGCGGTCGGTGATCTCGACGCCCTCGTCGTTGTTGGCCTGGAGGTGCGCGAGCAGGCGCCCGCCGGCGCCGCAGGAGCTCTCCAGCAGGAGGCCGTCCTCGCGGCCGAAGGCGAGGACCTGGTCCACGACCTGGCCGTCGGCGTCGAGCAGGAGGGTCATCATGCAGCGGTCGGACGTCAGGTACTCGACGTCGCGGGCGAGGACGCGCTGGGCGAAGGCCACGGCGTCCGGGCCGGTGATCTCGATGAGGCCGTGGCCGCCGAGGTCGAGGACCGCGGCGCGCTCCCTGAGCACCTTGTACTCCTCGTCGAGGGAGGAGAAGCGCAGCGGGACGGTGGCGTCGCCGACCTGACCGTAGACGGTCTGCTGGGGATGCGCGGACGCGAGGACGCTTGCCATGTTCACACCTTTCGCACGGGACGTTGACGGGCCGGGTCGGCGATCGTCAGGTTTCCTTCGGCCGCGACCTGGCCGTCGACCCGGGCCGACACCCGGTACTCGGCGAAGCCGGCCCCGCCGCCGGTCCGCTCGGCCGTCAGCGTGAGCTGGTCGCCGGGGACGACGGGGCGGCGGAACCGCATCGACCTGACCCCCGCCAGATAGCTGATCTCGCTGGCCCCGGCCAGGGCGAAGACCACGCCCGCGAGCTGGGCCAGCGCCTCGGTGATCACGATGCCGGGCAGGACGGCCTCGCCCGGGAAGTGGCCCTGGAACCACAGCTCGGTGCCGGAGACGTTCTTGACGGCCGTTCCCTTGACGCCGGGCTCGACCTTGCCGACCCGGTCGAGCAGCAGCATCGGCCAGCGGTGCGGCAGGACGGCGCGGACCTGGTCGTGGGTCAGCCCGCTGACCGGCCCGCTCGTGACCCCGCCGACCGGCCCGCCGGCCGCCTCGCTCGTGGGGGGCGCCTCGGCGAGCGTCATGCCGACGCCCGCAGCGCCGGGTTGACCTCTTCGGCCAGCCGCGACACCGACCCGAAGACCGCCATCTCGCTGTCGTAGAGCGCGACGCCGAACTCCGCCTCGATCGCCACGTACAGCTCCAGCACGTCGAGGCTGTCGAGCTCCAGGCCGCGGCCGAACAGCGGCTGGTCGTCGGTGATCCAGTCGGGGTCGATCTCCAGGTCCAGCCGCGACACGATCATCTTCTTGATCTGGCTGCAGGTCTGCTGCCGCTCCGCGGCCCGCGCGCGCAGCTCGTCGATCGTCATCTGGTCCTCCTTGAACCGGGGGGAAGGGGGGACGGCTCAGCCGAGGCCGCCGCCGTGGGCGACCACCACGGAGCCGGACATGTACGACGCCTTGTCGGAGGCGAGGAAGCTCACGATCGACGCGATCTCCTCAGGGCGGCCCATCCGGCCGAGCATGATGCGCGACTCGTACTGCTTCTTGATCTCCGAGGGCACCTTGCGGGTCATGTCCGTGGCGACGAACCCGGGCGCCACGACGTTGGCCCGCACGCCGTGCGGCGCCGCCTCGTTGGACAGCGCGTGGGTGAAGGCGATGATCGCGCCCTTGGACGCCACGTAGTTGGTCTGGCCGGGGAAGCCCCCGTCGAGCCCGCTGGAGGACGACAGGGTCACGATCGCGCCGCGGCGCTGGTGCTGCATGAGCTTGAGCGCCTCGCGGCAGGCGAGGAACGTGCCGATGAGGTTGGTGTCGACCGGGGCGCGGAACTGGTCGAGGCTCATCGTGAGGAGGTAGCGGTCCAGGGTGATGCCGGCGCTCGTCACGAGGACGTCGAGCCGGCCGTGGTCGGCGCGCACGCCGCGGAAGAGCCGCCGTACGGACTCCTCGTCGGTCACGTCGGCCTGCGCGGCGCTCGCGCTGCCGCCCTCCTCCTCGATCTGGGACACGACGTCCTTGGCGTCGCTCTCGGAGCGGGAGTAGTTGACCACCACGTGGGCGCCCTCGCGGGCCAGGTCCAGCGCGCAGGCCCGGCCGATGCCGCGCGAGCCGCCCGTCACCACGGCCACGGAGCCCTCTGCGAAAAGCATCATCCGTCTCCAGGAATTGAGACAATCGCGGATCGGCTTATCCGGATCTTCAGGTCAGTAAGCTACTAAGTCCCGACATCACGCCTGTATCACCCGGTTATTGGCGCATTGACCAGAACAATGGCGATGAATGACGCTGACAACCATGAAAAAGATGGACGTGGACGTGTTGATTGTCGGGGGCGGCCCGGTCGGCCTCTCCACGGCCATCGAGCTGTCGCGGCACGGAATATCGACGCTGCTCGTCGAAAAACATGAGGGCACGTCAATTTTTCCGAAGGCCCGCCTCGTCACCACCAGGACGATGGAGATCTTCCGCGCCTGGGGGATCGAGGAGGAGGTGGAGCGGGCCGGGATGCCGCGCGAGGAGTTCCTCGCGGTGGGCGTCGGCAGCTCGCTGAGCGCGGACGACTTCGTCAGGTCGGCCGCCGCGCTGCGCCGCGACGCGCCCCAGAGCCCCACCTACATGTTCCTGTGCTCGCAGGACCTCCTGGAGGTCATCCTGCGCCGCCGCGCCGAGTCGCGGCCGGGCGTCGAGGTCAGGTACGGCGCCGCCATGACCGGCTTCCGGCAGACGCCGGACGGTGTCGAGGCGGTCGTGTCGGAGGCGGCCGGCGAGACGCTGGTGCGCTGCGCGTACCTGGTGGCGGCGGACGGCAGCCGCAGCGGCGTCCGGGAGGAGCTGGGCATCGCCACCGAGGGCCCGCCGCCGCTCGGCCACATGATCAGCATCATGTTCGAGGCCGACCTGGGCTTCCTGCCCCCGGAGCGGCGGGCCGCGCTGTCCTTCCTCACCGACCCGCCGTGCGCGGTGGAGGCCGTCGACCACCGGCGGCGCTGGATGGTGCAGACCGGCTACGAGCCCGAGGAGGGCGGCAGCCCGGCCGACTTCACGGAGGAGGTCTGCCTGGCCGCCGTGCGCGGGGCCGTCGGCGTCCCGGACCTGCCGGTCACCATCCTCGGCGTCATGCCCTGGTTGCAGCAGGCCAAGGTGGCGGCCGCGTTCCGCTCGGGGCGGGTGTTCCTGGCCGGCGACGCCGCGCACGTGGCCACCCCGCAGGGCGGTTTCGGCATGAACTGCGGCATCCAGGACGCCCACAACCTGGCCTGGAAGCTCGCCGCCGTCCTGCGCGGTACCGCCTCGCCCGCCCTGCTCGACACCTACGAGCCCGAACGCCGCCCCGTCGGGGCCCGCACCGTGGACGAGAGCCTGCACAACGCGTTCATCACCTTCCAGATGATGGAGGGGCGGCTGTCCATGCGGGAGGCCATCGAGCAGCAGGCGGGGCGGCGCAGCTCGGAGGGGCTGGTGCTGGGCTTCCACTACGACTCGGCGGCCGTGGTGCCGGACGGGACGCCCGCCCCGGCGCCCGAGGACCCGTACCGCACGTACGTGCCGACGGCCCGGCCGGGCCACCGGGCGCCGCACGTCTGGCTGTCGGGCCCGTCCGGGCCGGTCTCGACGCTCGACCTGCTCGGGCCGGGCTTCACGCTGCTGGCCGCGTCCGGCGCCGGCTGGCCGGTGGCGGCGGAGGAGGCGTCGGGGCGCACGGGCGTCCCGGTGGCGGCGGTGGAGGTCGTCGCCACGGACGCCTCCGGCGGGGATGACGGTGAGTTCGCCTCTCCGACGTGGGCGAAGGAGTACGGCGTGGAGAGCGGCCCGGAGGGTGGCGGGGCGGTGCTGGTGCGGCCGGACGGGCACGTCGGCTGGCGCCACGCCGACGGCCCCGCCTCCGCCGACGCCCTCTCGGCCGCCCTCGCCACCATCCTGTCCCGCACCCCCTGACGCCACCAGGAGGACGCCCCTTGCGCCTGCTCGCCATGCGGCCCCTGAGCGCGCCTCGCGGCCGAGCAGGCAGGGGGGCGAGCAGGCGTCACGTCGTGGCGGGGCAGGCGTCCTTGGTGGGGCGCGAAGTGCGCAGGGCCGCCCGACCCGGCGCGGGGCGACACCCGGCAGGGCGCGAGACCTGGCACGACATGGCGGGACGCGAAGCGTCAGGTGGGACGTGGCAGGTGCGCGCGCCCCGTCGGGAGACGACGGCGGCGCGCCCGTACGCGTCCGGAAACCTCACCCGTACCCGCTGCGCGCCGGACGGCGCGACTGGAGGCGGGCCGCGCCGAGCCGCAGCGACAGGGGGCTCCCGCAGGAGGTGGCCACCAGGTCGGACACCGCCTGCGCCCCGGCCGCCGTGTCCACCAGCAGGTCGGCCAGCTCCCGCGCCGCGGCCTCCGGCAGGGGACGCAGGAACTCGCGGTGCGCGCCCTGCCGGGCGACCAGGTCGTCGAGCGGGTCCGTGCTGGTGATGACCACGCGGCAGCCGGCGCCTCCGGGCAGCAGCGCCCGCGCCTGGTCACCGTCGCGGACGCCGTCCAGCACCACGAGCAGCCGCCGCCGCGCCGTGCAGCTCCGGTAGAGCGCGAGCTTCTCGGCGCGCCCGGCCGGGATGTCGGCCCCGGCCACCCCGAGCGCGCGCAGGAAACGGTCCAGCACCGCCTCCAGCCCGCCGCCGTCCGCCGTGGTCAGCTCGGTCATGTCGGCGTAGAGCTGCCCGTCGGGGAACCAGTCGATCCGGCTGTGCGCCCAGCGCAGCGCCAGCGTGCTCTTGCCCACGCCGACCGGCCCGCTCAGGACCGTCACCCCCGGGACGGCGACCTCGGGGTCGGGCCGCAGGGCGGCGTTCATCGCCGCCAGCTCCTCCTCGCGCCCCACGAACGGCAGCACCTGCGGCGGGAGCTGGCACGGCACGACCTGCCCGGGCACGGTCCGGTGCGCGGGAGGCCGCATCAGCGCGGACTCGTCCCGCAGGATCTGCTCGTGCAGCCGCCGCAGCGCCGGGCCCGGCTCCAGGCCGATCTGGTCCAGCAGGTAGCGGCGGGTCTCCTGGTAGGTGCGCAGCGCCTCGGCGCGGCGGCCGGCGCGGT
Organism: Nonomuraea roseoviolacea subsp. carminata; assembly: GCF_024172185.1. Lineage (GTDB taxonomy): Bacteria > Actinomycetota > Actinomycetes > Streptosporangiales > Streptosporangiaceae > Nonomuraea > Nonomuraea roseoviolacea. The sequence goes on along the minus strand of NZ_JAMZEC010000001.1, from coordinate 5,453,010 downwards.
ACTGGGCCAGCATGAGCTGGGCGCGCACGCGTTCCCGGAACGGCGACTCGGCGACCAGGGCCAGCAGCTCGGGGATCACCTGGTGGTGCCGGCCGAGCTCGATCTCCAGCTCCAGGCACGTCTCCAGCGCCTCCAGCCGCGACTCGGCCATCCGGGCCACGTCGTAGCGCAGCCCCCGGATGTCCTCGAACGGGTTGCCCTGCCACAGCGCGAGCGCCTCGCGCAGCACCTGGACGGCCTGCTCGCGCAGCCCGGAGGCGGCGTGGCCGCGCGCCTGCGCCACCAGCGCCTTGAACCTGACCCAGTCGATGCTGTCCGGGGCGGCCCGCAGCAGGTAGCCGGGGCTGGAGGTCTCGATCACCCCGGCGCCGAGGGTGCGGCGCAGCCGGGAGACGCAGATGGCGACCTGCCGCCAGGCGCTGCGCGGCGCCGACCCGGCCCACACGGCCTCGATCAGGCGCTCGACGCTCATCACCCGGTTGGCGTTGAGCAGCAGGCAGGCCAGGATGGCCAGCTCCCGGTTGGCGCTCATGGGCAGCTCGGCGCCGTCCTTGAGGACCGTGAGCGGCCCCAGCACCCGGAACTCGAACGACGGCGCCCCCATCACGCCATCACCTCCGCCACCTCCGCCAGACGGCCTTCGAGCAGGTCGGCGGCTCGCGTGGTGCCGCCCGCCCGCCCGATGTCGCCGCGCATGGCCTGGGCCCGGTGCCGTACGCGTTCGTCGCCGGCGACGGCGAGGACCGCCTCGACCAGCCGCTCGGGCGTGAGCGCGTCGGGGTCGAGGGCCCGGCCGAGGCCCAGCTCCTCGACGCGGCGCGCGGCCACCCGGTCGATCGGGGTGGCCGGGACGACCACCATGGGGCAGCCCCAGTGCAGGGCCTCCATGGCGGTGCCCAGGCCGCCATGGGTGACCGCGACCGTGGCGTGCCGCAGCACGCTCACGTGCGACACCCAGCGGCGCACCTCCATCGTGGGCGGCAGCGGCCCCAGGTAGCCGGGGTCCATGCCCGGGGGCAGGGTGACGACGCCGCGCCAGGGCAGCTCGGCGAACGCCCGCACGCAGGTGCGGAACAGCTCGGGCCGGCCCGCGGCGACGGTGCCGAAGGTCAGCAGCGCGACCGGCAGCCCGTCGTCCGGCGGCTCCCAGCCGGACAGGAAGCCCCGCTCCCCCAGGCAGGGCCCGACGAAGGCGAACCGCTCGTCGAAGGTGTCGCCGGCCGGCTGGAACGAGCGCGGCAGGCTGACCAGGTTGGAGTCCTGGACCTCCCACCACAGCTCGGCGGGGTCGGCCTCGACGCCGTGCCGGGCGGCCAGGGCGCGGGTCCTGGCCAGCATGTCGTCCACCCACGCGGGCATGCCGGGGTCGGCGTCGCCGCCGGCGTAGACGGACCCGAGGAAGGAGTAGTGCTCGTTGGAGGCGAAGATCGGGATGAGCTGGGTGGCCGGCACTCCGAGCTTGCGGGCCAGCACGCGCCCGGCGTGCAGCACCGTCAGGTCGTAAACGACCAGGTCGGGGCGCAGGTCCGGGTGGCCGGCCAGGTGCCGGTCGGCCGCGTCGAGCATCGCGCGGCTCTCGTCGAGGAACAGGGAGACGAGGGCCAGCGGGTCGCTCTCCAGCGCCCGCAGGTCGGCCCCCGCGTAGATCGAGTCATAGCAGAGCAGGCCGGCGCCCGTCTCCTCCACCAGCGGCGCCATGCCGCCCCCCGTGAGGTACGTGACCCTGTGCCCTCTGCGAACCAATTCGGCGACCACGGCGAGGCTCGGAATGACATGACCGTGGTCGGGTTGACACATGAAGAGATAATGCCGTGTCATGTGAATTCTCTCGGCTTGGTGCGCGTGAGGTCTTTCTCCTTCGCAAAACTAAATGACCTCCGGCGAGCCGCGTCACCCCTAGCCGCCCCCTCATCCGAACCCCTTTTCTAGGGGTTCCTCAGCCCCGGAGGGCGCTGTTTATCCTGGGCCCGACCCTGGGAGAAGGAGAGCCGATGCCCACGCGCGTCTGGGATTATCTGCCGGAATACGCCGCCGAACGTGACGACATCATGGACGCGGTCGAGACCGTGTTCCGCTCGGGCCAGCTCGTTCTCGGCGAGAGCGTGCGCCGCTTCGAGGAGGAGTTCGCCGCCCGCCACGGCGTGCGCCACTGCGTCGGGGTGGACAACGGCACCAACGCCGTCAAGCTGGGTCTGCAGGCGCTCGGGGTCGGGCCGGGCGACGAGGTGGTGACGGTGTCCAACACGGCGGCGCCGACCGTGGTCGCCATCGACGCCGTGGGCGCGACGCCGGTGTTCGTGGACGTCGATCCGGCCACGTACCTGATGGACGTGGCGGCCGTGGCGGCCGCCGTCACGCCGCGCACCCGCTGCCTGCTGCCGGTCCACCTGTACGGCCAGTGCGTGGACATGGCCCCCCTCGAACGGCTGGCGGAGGAGCGCGGCCTGGCGGTCCTGGAGGACTGCGCGCAGGCGCACGGCGCGCTGCACCACGGCCGGCCGGCCGGGTCGATGGGCCGGGCGGCGGCCTTCTCCTTTTACCCGACGAAGGTGCTCGGCGCGTACGGCGACGGCGGCGCGACGATCACCTCGGACGACGAGGTGGCCGCGAACCTGCGGCGGCTGCGCTACTACGGCATGGAGCGGACCTACTACGTCGTGGAGACCCCCGGCCACAACGCGCGGCTGGACGAGGTGCAGGCGGAGATCCTGCGCCGCAAGCTGACCCGGCTCGACCGCTACGTCGAGGACCGCCGCGCCGTGGCCGCCCGCTACGCGGAGGGCCTGGGCGACACCGAGCTGGCGCTCCCGGTCACCGCCGCCGGCAACACGCACGTCTACTACGTGTACGTGGTCCGCCACCCGCGCCGCGACGAGATCATCGAGGCGCTGCGGGCGTACGACATCCACCTCAACATCAGCTATCCGTGGCCGGTGCACACCATGTCGGGCTTCGCCCACCTCGGCCACGGCCGGGGAAGCCTGCCGACGACCGAGGAGCTGGCCGGGCAGATCTTCTCGCTGCCGATGTACCCGTCGCTGCCGCGGGGCGTCCAGGACAAGGTCATCGACGCCCTGCGCACGGTCCTGCGGCACTGACGCCACCCGGCCCGCTCAGCGGGTGTATTCCGGCAGCAGCCCCCGCGCCGCCGCCTCGGCGAGCGTGGGGGCCTGTCTGTCCCGCTCCGACAGCACCGCGGGCCCGAGCCCGACCGGCAGGCGCAGCCCGAGCTCCTCGTCGAAGACCGACAGGGTCAGCTCGTGCTCCTTGCGGTACTCGCGCGACAGCAGGTAGCAGACCACCGAACGGTCCTCCAGCGCGGCGAACGCGTGGCCCACGCCGGGCGGGATGTAGACGGCGCGGGCGGTGTCGGCGGCCAGCTCGACCGCCTCCCACCGGGCGAACGTGGGCGAGCCCACCCGCAGGTCCACGACCAGGTCGAGGACCCGGCCCGCCGGGCAGTAGACGTACTTGGCGGTGCCGGGCGGCACGAGCGTGTAGTGGACGCCGCGCACGACGCCGCGCCGCGACACGTTGCGGCTGACCTGGGCGACGGGGAAGAGCGGGCGGCCGACGGCGGCGGCGAAGGCGTGCTCCTGGTAGGGCGAGGCGAAGTCGCCCCGCTCGTCGTGGAACACCTCGGGGGCGAACTCGACCGCCCCCTCCACCGCCAGCCGCCGATGCCTCATGACCGGGCTCGTCAGGTTCCTCATCAGTCCCGGACCAGCCGGACCTCGGGCACGTAGAGGATCCAGGTGCCGCCCGCCTCGCGGAACGCCTCCTCCTTGGCCATGATCTCCTCGGCGTGGTTCCAGGCGAACAGCAGCGCGTAGTCGGGGTAGGGGTCGGCGAACGCCTCGGGGCCGCGCACGGGGATGTGCGAGCCGGGCGTGAGCCGCCCCTGCTTGGCGGGGGTGGTGTCGGAGACGAACGTGACGAGATCGGGGCCGATGCCGCAGTAGTTGAGCACGGTGGCGCTCTTGGCCGTGGCGCCGTAGCCGTACACGCGGGCGCCCTCGTCGCGCAGGCGGGTGAGCAGCGCGACCAGCTCGTCGCGGCCGCGCGCCACGCGCTCGGCGAAGGCCCGCAGGGTGGCCGGGTCGCTGATGCCGGCGGCGTCCTCGGCGGCGAGCAGTTCGGCGACGGCGGGCGAGGGCGTCCGCTCGCCCCGCCGGGCGAGGGTGTAGCGGACCTCGCCGCCGTGGACGGGCAGCCGCTCGACGTCGACCAGCTCGAACCCGTGCCGCCGCGCCATGCCGCGCACCGAGCGGGCGGAGAAGAAGTAGAAGTGCTCGTCGTAGATCTGGTCGTAGGAGGCGCGCTCGACGATGTCGCCGAGGTAGGGGTCCTCGAAGACGAACACGCCGCCGGGACGCAGCAGCGTGGCGACCCCGCTGAGGATGGAGTCCATGTACGGGATGTGGCAGAGGGTGTTGGCCGCGTAGACGACGTCGGCGGGCCCGTCCTCGGCGCGGATGACGGCGGCCGTGGCGGCCTCGAAGAAGTCCTTGCGCACCCGCACGCCCTTGGCGGCGGCGAGGTCGGCGACGCCGCCCGACGGCTCGACGCCGAGGTGCCGCACCCCGGCCTCGGCCACGCGCTGGAGCATGGTGCCGTCGTTGCAGCCCAGCTCGACGACGAACGGGTCGGCGCCGGACAGCTCGGTGGCGAGGAAGCGCTCGGCGAGGCTCCAGAAGTGCTCGCGCATCACGGCCGAGCCGGACGACAGGTAGGGGTAGCCCTCGTGGAACATGCGCTCGCGGGGCACCTCTTCGAGGAGCTGCACCATGGAGCAGCTCTCGCAGAGGCCCACGGACAGCCGGAAGAAGTACTCCTCGGCGGTGTCACCGGGGGTGACGAAGGCGTCCGAGACCGGCTGGCTCCCGAAGTCGGCGAACTGGTGGAGACGGCCCGAACAGATCCGGCACGCCATGCGTTCCTCCTCAGCTTGCGGCCGGCTCAGGTGACCGGCCGGCGGTACCTCACCCAGACGTCTCCGGTCTGCACGTAGCCCGTGAGCCGTACGGTGACGCCGTCCGGCGCGAGCGGCGCCGGGGGGCGGTTGTGGACGGCGCCCATCCACCGGCGGACGACCTGCTCGTCACGGACCTGCCAGCCCCGCGGGACCGCGACCACGATGTCGCCGAACCAGGAGGTGATCTCGACGTCGAGATGGACCTCGCGGTGGGGGCAGTCGGCCAGGGTGAAGTCGATCCGCACCGTGCCCCATCTGCCCGCCTTCGCGCTGATGTGCCGGGGCACCGCCCAGCGGCCCACCTGCGCGACCTTGCCGCTGCCCGTGTGGAGCTGGAGCTCGGCGGGCCCCGGTAAGCCCTGGACGGGGGCCGCGGTGACGACCGCGGGCAGCGATCCGTCCCTCGGCAGGTCGGCCACGACCTCGTCGAGCTCGCCGAGTGTGCGCGCCCGGTAGGTCAGGTCGATCCGCTCGTTCAGCTCCTCCAGCGTGATCCGTCCCTCGCTCACCGCCACCCGCAGCGCCTCCGCCACGCGTTCGCGGTCCTGGTCACTGGCTCGCACGTCCCGATGATCGGTCATGGCGTCCACCCTAGAAGGCTACGAAGGGGCCGCCCGCCGCAGAACCCCTATCCTGCCGGGCTTCCCGGGGCCCACGGCCGGCTGGGGTGGCGGGCGGGGCGGCCAGGGGTTGAGGGGTGCCGCGGGGCGTGACAGCTTCGGCAACGGACGACAGGACCCGGGGTGAGGAGCCTGCCATCATCGACGTTCACGACTGGCTCCAGGAGGTCGCCGGGCACACCTCCATGGAGGTGACGCGGCTGCCGCTGGAGGAGCTGCCCGGCTGGCGCACCGACCCGGCGACCGGCAACCTGCGGCACGACAGCGGCGGCTTCTTCACCGTCGAGGGGCTCGACGTCCGGCGCCCCGGCGAGCCGGTGCCGGCCTGGACCCAGCCCATCATCAACCAGCCCGAGACCGGCATCCTGGGCATCCTGCTCAAGCGGGTGGACGGGGTGCCGTACGTGCTCATGCAGGCCAAGAACGAGCCCGGCAATCCCGACGGCCCCCAGGTCTCCCCCACGGTGCAGGCCACGCGGAGCAACTACACGCGGGTCCACCAGGGGCGGGCGGTGCCGTACCTGGAGTTCTTCCGCGAGCCGCGCGGCCGGGTGCTGGCCGACACGCGCCAGTCGGAGCAGGGCGCGTGGTTCTACCGCAAGCGCAACCGCAACATGGTGGTGGAGGTCGCGGAGCGCGTGCCGGCCGCCGAGGGGTTCCGGTGGCTGCCGCTCGCGCGGGTGTACGGGCTGCTGGCGGTGCCGGACCGGGTGAACATGGACGCGCGGACCGTGCTGTCGTGCCTGCCGCCCCAGCGTGGCGCGGAGCCGGCCGGCGGCTTCGCGGCGGCGGTGGCCCGCTCGCGCGACGCCTCGCGCGGGGCCCGCCACGAGCTGGGCGAGATCCTGAGCTGGCTCAGCGGCGCCCGCTCCACGGCCGACGTGCGCGCCGCGCTGGTGCCGCTCGACCGGGTGCGCGGCTGGCGCCGGTCGGGCGGGCGCATCTCGCACGAGTCGGGCCGCTTCTTCGACGTGATCGGGGTACGGGTCGAGGCGCGCGGGCGGGAGGTGTCCGGCTGGTCGCAGCCGATGCTCGCGCCGGTGGGCACGGGCCTGGTGGCGTTCCTCGTGCGCCGGATCGGCGGGGTGGTCCACGCGCTCGTGCGGGCGCGCGTCGATCCCGGCTACACCGACGTGGTGGAGCTGGCGCCGACCGTGCAGTGCACGCCGGGCAACTACGACCACCTGCCGCCGGCGGCCCGCCCGCCGCTCGTGGACCTCGTGGTGGACACCCTGGCGGGCGCGGCGCCGGGCCGGGTGCGCTTCGACACCGTCCTGTCGGAGGAGGGCGGCCGCTTCCACCACGCCCGCAACCGCTACGTCGTGGTCGAGACGGACGACGACCCGCTGCCGGGCCATCCGGGCTTCCGCTGGCTCGCGCTGCACCAGATCGACGAGCTGCTGCGGCACAGCTACTACCTCAATGTGGAGGCCCGCAGCCTGACGGCCTGCCTGCACGGCCTGGCCCACGGCCCCGCGTACGGCGTGCCGTCGCGGGCGCGGGTGCCGCTGCTCACCGCAGGAGCTCGATGACCTTGCCGAAGTCGTCCATGGCGGGCTCCATCACCGTGAAGTAGGTGAAGCCGTACGTCTTCTCGTGCCGGCGCACCTGCTCGGCGATGTCCTCGGGCGTGCCGGCGAACAGCATCGGCACGTCCAGGAGCTGCTCGGTGGTCAGGTCGGGGGCGTAGCGCCGCAGGCTCTCGACGCCGGCCCGCCGGTCGCGGGTGAGCACGGTCGCCTTGGACAGGACGTTCAGCTCCAGGTCCGCGGCGCGCGGCCCGGCCTCGCGCCGGGCGAAGGCCACCCGCCGGGTCAGCTCGCGCGCGTCCACGAGGGCGGTCCTGCCGTACTCGGGGCGGAACGGGGCGCCGGTGAAGCTGACGGTCCCGGCGCGGCGGGCGGCCAGGCGCAGCACCCGGTCGCCGTGCCCGCCCACCATGAGCGGCGGCATCCGGCCGGCCAGCAGCCCGTCGAGCTCGCCGACCAGGTGCTCCAGGGCCCGTACGCGGTGGCCCGCGCCGAACGGCAGGCCGGCCGCCTCGAACTCCTCGCGCACGTACCCGGTGCCGAGCCCCAGCTCCAGCCGGCCGCCGATGAGCAGGTCCAGGGTGGCCACGTCCCGGGCGAGCAGCGCGGGCCGGTGGAAGGAGGCGTTGAGCACGTACGTGCCGATGACCGGCCGCTCGGTGACCTCGGCGGCGAGCAGGGCGGTGGGGAACGGCGCCATCAGGTTGAGATGGTCGGGCACGGCGATGACGTCGTAGCCGAGGGCCTCGGCGCGGCGGCACGTGGCCGCCCACTGGGCGCGCGTGCCGCCCTCGCTGATGAGCACCACCCCGAACCTCATGGCCGCGCCCCCGCCCGGTGCGCGCCCGCTCCGGCGGGCCGGGCCGTGCCGGCTACGGCGATGGCGGTGAGCAGCAGGCCCCGGCCGGCCGTCCAGCGCCCGGTGAAGCCGGTCAGCCGCTCCCCCTGCCAGCGCGGCCCCGAGACCATGAGGTGCGCGGTGAACGTGCCGCGCAGCGGGTCCACGGTGACGGCCGCGTCCTGGAAGTCCAGCCATCGCCCGGCCAGCGGGAACCAGGCTTTGTAGACGGACTCCTTGGTGCTGAACAGCAGGCGGTCCCAGGACGTGCCGGGGTGCCGCTCGGCGAGGCGGCGGACCATGTCGCGCTCCTTGGGCACGGAGACGGCCTCCAGGACGCCGGGCGGCAGCGGGGCGTCCGGCTCGGCGTCGATGCCGATGAGCGCGGGGTAGACGCCGACGGCCGCGGCCCGGTAGCCGGCGCAGTGGGTGATGCTGCCGGTGGTGCCGTGGGGCCAGCAGGGCTCGCCGTACGGGCCGCTGAGCACGGGGACCGGGCGCACGCCGAGCCGCTCCATGGCCTTGCGGGCGCAGTGGCGGGCCGTGGTGAACTCGCGGCGGCGCTTGTCGGCGACGCGGCGCACCAGCTCGGCCTCCTCGGGAAAGAGGGCGGCCTCGGGCGGGTCGTTGAAGGCCTCGAATGCCTTGACGGTCGCCGGCAGGATCTTCTCGATCACACGACCTCCTGACCACCGTCCGCACGGAACACTCGCACAGTAGCCAATGCGGCTAATAGCCCAAAAGGCCAACAAAACTCTTTATGGGTCCATGCGGGTTATTAAGGGGTTCAATAGGGGTATTGGGCGTTGCGTACGCCGGAGCTTCCCCTACTATTGGGTAACACCTGAAGCTCGCTAATCGACAGCCGCGCCTGGTCTCCCGCGCAAGACCTGCATTCGTTCCCCGATTTTCCGGTTCCCGATCGGAGCCGGTGATCGGGTAAGGCGCACGGAGGGATTTCGGTGCGTTACACGAGGTTGGGCCGGAGGGGGCCGGTCGTCTCTTCCATCGGGCTGGGCTCGCTCGCCCTGGCCGGCGCCTACGGCAGGGCGCACGAGGGCGACGCCGACCGGCTGGTCCGCCGGGCGCTCGACGCGGGGGTGACCCTGCTCGACACCTCCGCCTTCTACGCGGAGGGCCGGGTCGAGCGGCTGATCGGGCGGGCCGTGGCCGGCCGGTCGGACGAGGTGGTGGTGAGCACCCGGGGCGGCGTGCGCGCCCTCGGGCCCGCCGGCCAGGTGCGCTACGACGACGACCCGGCCGCGCTGGAGCGCGACTGCGACGCCTCGCTCGAACGGCTCGGCGCCGAGTGCATCGACCTGTACTACCTGCACTGCCGCGACGGCCGCGGGCCGGTCGAGGAGAGCATGGGCCGCCTGGCCGAGCTGGTCCGGGCCGGCAAGATCCGCTACGTCGGGCTGACCAACGGCACGCTGCGGCAGCTGCGCGAGGCCCACGCCGTCCACCCGGTGACCGCCCTGGGCGTCGAGTACTCGGTGTGGGGCCGCTACGCCGACCCCGACCTGATCGCCGCGGCGCGCGAGCTGGGCATCGCGCTGGTGGCCGCGCGCCCGCTCGGCCGGGGCTTCCTCACCGGCCGGGTCCGGGTGGACGCCCGGTTCGAGGCGGGCGACTGGCGCGGCGACGACCCCCGCTTCGGGCCCGGCCAGGACCGCCACTGCGCCGGCCTCCAGGCGCTGGAGGCCGCGGCGGCCCAGCTCGACCTCAGCGCCGGCCGGCTCGCGCTGGCCTGGCTGCTCGCGCAGGGCGAGCACACGGTGCCGGTGCCGAGCACGCGCAGCCAGGTCCACCTGGAGATGAACCTCGCCGCCGCCGCGGTCGAGCTGCCGCCCGAGGTGCGCGACAAGCTGGCCGGCGTCTTCCCGCTCGACGACTGGAATCAGTCGCCGTCGCCCCTGGTCTGAGGCAGGATGAGCGAGCCGGCGAGCGCCTTGTTGACCGCGTCGATGCGCGAGACCGCGTTCAGCTTCAGGAAGATGTTGCGCATGTGCCGCTTCACGGTGGCCTCGGCCAGGCCCAGGCGGCGGGCGATCTGGCTGTTGCTGAGCGCCTGCGCGGCGAGCTGGAGCACCTCCAGCTCCTTCTCCGACAGCACCCCGTTGGCCGGCGCCTCCACGTGGGCCAGGCTGCTGCGCGAGACCGCGAGCACCAGCCTCGACTGGTCCTCGTACACGCTGCGCACGGCCGCGATCAGCTCGTCCCGGTGGACGCTCTTGTGCAGGTAGCCCCGGATGCCGGCGGCGAGCAGCCGGGTGAGGAGCTGCGGGCCGTCGTACATGCTGAGGATGATGATCCGGGTCTCGGGCGACAGCTTGCGGATCCGGGCCACGGTCTCGGTGACCTCGTCGCCGGGGATCTCCACGTCGAGCAGCACCACGTCCGGCTCGGTGTCCTCGACCAGGGCGATCGCCGAGCCGGAGTCGCCGGCCTCGCCCACGACGTCCATGCCGCCGAAGGACTCCAGGATCTCGCGCAGGCCCTCCCTGAACAGCGTGTGGTCGTCCACCAAGGCGACGGAGATGGGATTAGGCGTCGTCCGGTCCACCGGCGTGTCCTCTGAGTGGGATGTACAGCTCGACGAGGCATCCGCCGCCGGGCTCGCTGGAGACCGTCACCGTACCGCCGAGCAGCTCCGCGCGCTCACGCATCGAGGTGAGGCCCACGCCGCCGCGCTCGCGGGCGTGCGCCGGGTCGAAGCCCCGCCCGTTGTCCCGGGCCCGCGCGACCAGCTCATGCGGGGCGATGTCCACCTTGAGCAGGATGATCGTGGGGTCGCCGTGGGTGAGCGCGTTGCGCACGGTCTCGCGCAGGATGAGGAACGCCTCGTCGAGCACGCGCGGCTCGACCCACGACTCGTCGCCGTTGACGTCGAACGCGATGGAGACCGAGTCGTCGCCGACCGCCTCCAGGAAGTCCAGCAGCGACTTCTCCAGGTTCTTCACCGGGGTCTGCGGGTGCAGCTCGGAGGTCATCTGGCGCAGGTTGTCCATGGTCTCCTGGATGGCCTGCTGCACCACCACGATCTTGGCGGAGGCCCGGGCGGGATCGGTCGCCCGGTACGCCTCCGACAGGGCGAGCTGCTGGTGGGCGACGCTCGTGCCGTGGCCGATGCGGTCGTGCAGCTCGCGGGCGATCCGGCGGCGCTCGGCCTCCTGGGCCTCGTGCACCTGGTTGAGCAGGAAGCCGTGGTAGCTGTCGGCGGCTTCGCGGATGCGGCGCGACAGGCTCGCCTCCAGACCGGTCGCGGCCAGCACCAATCTCTCGGCGCACGTGCCGGTTTCGGCGAGGATATGTCGTGCCAGGTGCGAAAGCGCTATCCTGAAGAAAAGTGAGCCTGCCTCAAGTGACGTTTTGGGGTGGACGCCGCCCGCCGCGCGGGCGTTCCCGACCTCCCAGGCGTGTAATTTGGAAAGACTACTTATCTGTATCTTTCCTGCGCGCAGCGTAGCGGCGACGTCGTCCAGGACGTAACGGCCAGTGGACAGAGCCTGACCGCGCGCGACGGAATCGGCGTAGAGCGCGTTTCCACTGCTCCTGAGTGCGCCATCGAATTCCGTCAGAACTTCTTCGCGACATGCTTCGACGAATCTCGCCGGATCCTCCGCCGCCCCGTGTGCCGCGTCCAAGGTCCACCCTCCACCATGGGGAGTGCACGAGTGAGCCTAGCATCGCGCAGCGGGCACACTAATGCAACACTTATGGCCATATATTAGTCAGAAGAGGGGTAATGTGTAGTAGATGCTGCGTTAACATGAATGCCCGGTAAGGGCGGCGGCGGACGCCACGACCGGCACTACCTGTACGCTTTCCGGCAGCAAGTGTTCCGGCGCCGGATGCGGCCTCAGATCCGGTGTCAGTTCCGGCCTCTGTTCCGGTCATCCTTCCGGCCAGCATCACGGCCACGACCCCGGCCGCCATGACCGCGAGCACCGCCGTCAGAGGCACCCGCAGGAGCGCCACCGCGAGCCCGAACACGACCAGCACCCCGAGCGCCGCGGCCACCATCACCTGACGCGCGCGCCGCTCGCCGAGGAGCACCCCGAGCGTACGCCGCCCCGCCGCCGTGTCACCCGGGATGTCCGACAGGTCCTTGGCCGGCATCCCCACGAGCACCATCCAGCACGTGGCCGCCCCGGCGAACACGACGAGCTGCACCGTAGCCGGCCCCACGGCCACGGCCCCCGCCACGAGCTGCGCCGTGGCCGAGCCCGCCGCCAGCCCCACCGTGGCCGAGCCCGCCACCACGGCCCCCGCCAGGTAGGACAGCAGCCCGGACAGGCACAGCACCACGACCGTGCCGCCGCAACTGTCCTTCAGCGGCCACGGCGGCCCCGAGTACAGGAAGCCCAGCACCAGGTTCGCCGCGATGATCCACACCATGGCGCGCGGCAGGCCCGCGGTCACCGCGAGCGACGCGGCCCCCGCCACCGCGGCCACCACCCCGGCGGTCCGCGGGGCCAGCTCCCCGCGCGCGATCGGCCGGCCGGACCCGTTGATCCGGTCCTCGGCCACGTCCGTGACCCCGTTGAACAGATAGACGGCGAAGATCGACAGGACCCACGCGAGCCCGCCACGCAACACCGTCAGCGGATCGGGCCCCGGCACGGCGGGCAGCACGAGCGCCACCCCCGCCAGGTAGCGCAGCGCCGACACGGCGAGCACCCCGGGACGGGCCTCGGCGACACACAGCAGCGGCATGCGGACGGCGGTGAGAAAGAGAAGGGAACGAGGGGCCGAGGATGTCCAGGAAGCGGCCATAGCCCGGATTGTGACCTCAGCGGCGGGGCCCGGTTAAGGGAGTAACCCCAAAGGTGTAGCCGGGGATGCGCCTTTCGATACCCGGGTGTACTCCCCCTGGATATCCGCCCCTGAACTCCTGGTCCACCTTCTTGCCGGGCCCCGGCGACCCCTATAGCTTCAGGGCCATCGCATCGAGATTATGACCGGCCCTCCCCAGCGGAACCGTTTTTACACATCCTAGTATTCCGGAAATCGCACTCTAGCCCCGGGGCCGGCGAAAGCGGAAGACCCGCTGACCACGCCGCGATTCCCCCGTTGTGATCCTCCTGGCGAAGCCGTGTCCCCGGAAAGGAAATCCGACGATGCAGGGTGCCGAACGTTATACCGGATTCACTCCCCTCGACCTCACCGACCGCACCTGGCCGAGCCGGCGCATCACCTCGCCGCCGCGCTGGCTGTCCACCGACCTGCGCGACGGCAACCAGTCGCTGGCCCGGCCGATGAGCCCCGAGCGCAAGCTCATGATGTTCGACCTCCTCGTGTCCATGGGCTACAAGGAGATCGAGGTCGGCTTCCCCGTGGCCAGCCAGGACGACCACGACTTCGTCCGCCGGCTCATCGAGCAGGACCGCATCCCGGACGACGTGCGGATCACCGTGCTCACCCAGGCCCGCGAGGAGCTGATCCGGGCCACCCTCGACTGCCTCAGGGGCGCGCCCCGCGCCATGATCCACATCTACAACGCGACGTCGCCGCTGTTCCGCGAGGTGGTCTTCGACCTCGACCGGGCCGGCTGCAAGGAGCTCGCGGTCCGCGCCACGCGGGTGATGATGGAGCACGCCGACCGGACGCTGCGCGACTGCGACCTCGGCTTCCAGTACTCCCCCGAGCTGTTCAACGAGACCGAGCTGGACTTCTCGCTGGAGGTCTGCGAGGCGGTCATGGACGTCTGGCAGCCCGGCCCCGGGCGCGGCATCATCCTCAACTTCCCGACCACGGTCGAGCGCTCCCTGCCGAACGTCTTCGCCGACCAGATCGAGTGGCTCGGCCGGCACCTGTCGCGCCGCGAGCACGTGTGCCTGTCGATCCACCCGCACAACGACCGCGGCACCGGCGTCGCCTCCGCCGAGCTGGCCCTGCTCGCCGGCGCCGAGCGGATCGAGGGCTGCCTGTTCGGCAACGGCGAGCGGGCGGGCAACGTCTGCCTGGTCACGCTCGGCATGAACCTGTACGCCCACGGCGTCGACCCGGGCATCGACTTCTCCGACATCAACGCGGTCCGGCGCACGGTCGAGCAGTGCAACCAGCTCCCCGTCCACCCGCGCCACCCCTACGGCGGCGACCTGGTCTACACCGCCTTCTCCGGCTCGCACCAGGACGCCATCAACAAGGGCTTCGCCGACCTCGAACGCCGCGCCGCCGGTCAGGGCGTCGCCGCCGCCGACCTGCCCTGGCGGGTGCCGTACCTGCCGGTGGACCCGGCCGACGTGGGCCGCACGTACGAGGCGGTGGTGCGGATCAACAGCCAGTCCGGCAAGGGCGGCGTGGCGTACGTGATGAGCGCCTGGCACGGCCTCACCCTGCCGCGCGGGCTGCAGGCCGACCTGGCGGGGCGGGTCCAGGCGCGGGCCGACGCGGAGGGCGGCGAGCTGTCGCCGAGCCGGATCGGCGCGCTGTTCGAGGACGAGTACCTCCAGCGCGGCGACCCGGCCGCGTCGCTGCCGACCGGCGGCGCGCCGGTGACCACGACGCTGTACGTCGACGGCGGGTTCGAGGTCAGCGGGGCGCGCGCGGACGCGGTCCGCACGATCGGGGCGGTGCTCGCGCCGTGGGGCATCGACGTCCGCGCGGTCCACCGCACCGCGCCGGCGCTGGACGACCACCGGATGACGCCCGACCGGCCGGCTCTGGGCGGCCGGTCGCCGGAGGAGGTGGTGATCTACGCCGAGTGCGGGACGGGCCCGGCCACGGCGTGGGGCGCCGGCGTCGGCCGCGACGTGCCCGCCGCCGCGTACGCCGCGGTCCGCGCCGCGCGCGCCCGGCTGCTCTCCGCCGCGGAAGGCCACGCCGTACCGGACAGCCCCTTCCACGACCACGGCGTCCCCGCGCAGCCGCACCCGGCGGCGTCCGGCCGGCCGGGATGCCCCGCGCGGCGGCGCCCCCTGGAACACGCGGGCCACTGACCGCTCACCCACCACCACCGACGACACCCGAGGAGGGCCATCATGGCCGTGGACGACGAGCGGCGGGCGATGTCCCTGCTGCACGGTCTCCTGGAGGAGGCGGTGGCCGGCCGCGGGCGGATCGCCGTGGTCACGGGCGCCATCGCCACCGGCAAGAGCCGCCTGCTGTACGGCTTCGCCGACGAGGCGTTCGAGCACGGCGCGCTCCCGCTGAGCGCCATGGGCTCGCGCGCCGAGCGTGACCTGCCCCTGGGGGTGCTGGCGCAGCTCCTCCACAACGCGCCGATGACCGAGGAGCACCGGGCCACCACGCTCGCCCTGCTGCACGAGGGCGCCCGCACGCACCTCGCGAGCGACCCGCGCGCCGACGCGATCGAGCACGTGGACGTCCAGATCGTGGACGCGCTCTGCACGGTCCTGCTGGAGCTGGCGGAGCGCTGCCCGCTGGTCGTCGCGGTGGACGACATGCACCACGCCGACCGCGCCTCGCAGCTCTGCCTGGCGTACCTGGCGCGCCGGGTGAAGTACGCGCGGATCATGCTGGTCTTCGGCACGCCCGGCCACCAGGGGCACCCGCCGAGCCTCCTGCACACCGAGGTGCTCCGCCAGCCGCACTGCCGGCAGGTGCGGCTCGGCCACCTCTCGCGGGAGGGCGTGGCCGAGCGGGTGACGCTGCTGGCGGGCGAGGAGGCGGCGGCCCGGTACGCGCCGCGCTGCCACGAGGTGAGCGGCGGCAACCGGATCCTCGTGGACGCGGCGCTGGAGGACCTCCAGGAGAGCGGCGCCCCGGGCGAGCGGTACGGCGAGGCCGTGGTCGCCTGCCTGCACCGCGCCGGGCCGGAGGCGCTGCTCATGGCCCGCGCGCTGGCCGTCGCGGGCACCACGTCCGCCGCGGCCCGCCTCCTCGGCCGCACCGGGGCTGACGACGGCGAGCCGGGCCGGCCGCACGGGAGCCGGCCGCACGCGCCCGGCCAGGACCGGCCCTGCGCGCAGGCCGACGCGGCGCGAGCCGAGCAGGCGCTGACCGGGGCGGGCCTGCTCGACGGCGGCCGGTTCCGGCACGAGGCGGCGCGGGGCGCGGTGCTGGCCGGGCTGGACGGCGCCGAGCGCGCCCGCCTGCACCGCGGCGCCGCCGAGCTGGCCTACCACGACGGCGCCCCCGTGGCGGTCGTCGCCGAGCACCTGCTCCGGGCCGGTCACGCCGGCGCGCCGTGGGCGCTGCCCGTGCTGGAGGAGGCCGCCGAGCAGGCGCTGCGCGACGGTGACGTGGAGCCCGCCATCGAGTACCTCAAGCTGGCCTGGCAGGCGTGCGCCGACGAGCGGCGCCGCGCCCGGATCACCACCACGCTCGTACGCGCCAAGTGGCGCATCAACCCGAGCACCCCCGCCGGCCACCTCGCCGAGCTGACCACCGCCCTGCGCAACGGCAACCTGGGCGGCGGCGACGCCGTGGTGCTGGCCAAGGCGCTGCTGTGGCACGGGCACGACGCCGACGCCAAGGACGTCCTCGCCCGCCTCGCCGAGCTCGGCGAGCCGGACCGCGAGACGGTGGCCGAGCTGGCCGCGGCGCGCGCCTGGTTCCGCAGCAGCTACCCGTCGTTCCTGTCGCACCTGCCCGTGCTCAGCGAGGAGCAGGCCAGCGGCGCGGCGCACTCGCTCACCGTGGGCCGCCGCCTGGAGTCGGCGGGGGCGCTGGCCCGCGCGCTGGCCGGCGAGTGCCCCGCCGAGCCGGCGGCCACCGCCGAGCGGGTGCTGCGCGGCTGCCGCCTGGACGAGATGTCCATGGACACGGTCGAGAGCGCGCTGCTCACGCTCACCTACACGGGCCGGGCGGACCGGGCCGCGCCGTGGTGCGACGCGTTCATCGCCGAGGCCGCCTCCCGCCACGCCCCCAGCCGCCAGGCGCGGCTGTCGGCGATCCGCGCGGAGATCCACCTGCGGCGGGGCGACCTCGCGGGCGCGGTGGACGACGCGCGCCGCGCCCTGGAGATCATCCCGCCGGCGAGCTGGGGCGTGGCCGTCGGCGGGCCGCTCGGCAGCCTGCTGCTGGCGGGCGCGGCCATGGGCCGCTTCGAGGAGTTCCTGCCGTACGCCGACCGGCCGGTCCCGGAGGCGATGCTGGAGACCCGCTTCGGCCTGCACTACCTGTACGGCCGGGGCCGCTTCCACCTGTTGGCCGGCCAGCCCCGGCAGGCGCTGCGCGACCTGCGGCTGTGCGGCGAGCTCATGAGGGCGTGGGGGCTGGACGCGCCGGGGTTCATCGCGTGGCGGCTGGACGTGGCCGAGGCGCTGGTCCGGCTGGAGGAGCCGGAGGAGGCGCGGCTGCTGGTCGAGGACCAGCTCGCCCGCTGCGACCGCCGCGCCCCCCGGGTCCACGGGGCCGGGCTGCGGCTGCTGGCCGCCACCGGCGAGCCGCGCCACCGGGTCATGGTGCTGCGCCAGTCGGCCGAGCTGCTCCAGTCGAGCGGCGACCGGTACGAGCTGGCCAGGACGCTCGGCGACCTCACGGAGGCGTACCGGGCGATGGGCGAGTTCCGGCGCGCGTGGATGGTGGGCCGGCGGGCGCGCGCCCTGGCCGAGGAGTGCCACGTCACGGTCCTCGACCCGGACCTCGCGCCCGGCGAGGACGGCGACGGGGGCGAGGCCGAGCCGGCCGGGCTGCGGCCGGTGCTCAGCGACGCCGAGCGGCGGGTCGCCGCGCTGGCGGCCGACGGCTATTCCAACCGGGAGATCTCCGGCAAGCTGTTCATCACGGTCAGCACGGTCGAGCAGCATCTGACGCGGATCTACCGCAAGCTCAACGTCACCCGCCGGACCGAGCTGCCGGCCGACCTGATGAGCCGCCAGGCGTGACCCACGCGCCGGGGCCCCGCCGGACGATCCTCCCGGCGGGGCCCCGGCACGTGCGTCACTCGGCGATGGCCGTGTGCATGACCCACTGGAAGACCAGGGCGTCGGCGCCGTCGACCGTGGTGCTCTCGCCGTGGTGCCGGAAGTGCTCGTAGCCGGCGCCGTGCGGCAGCTTCAGCGTGTCGGTGCCGGGGCTGACCCGCTGGACGCGCCGGTCCACGGGCAGGTGCTCGGGCCCGCCCACGAGGACGGCGGTGATCTGTGGGGACACGGTGGGTGACATGGCGCCTCCTGGTGGACGGCAGGGTTCACAAGGGGATGTTGGAGTGGCGCCCCCGGGCCCGCGGCGCGCGGGCCAGCGCCTCGGCGAGCCGGAGGCGCGTGGTCCTCGGCTCGATGACCTCGTCGACCACGCCGAGCGCCGTCGCCCGCTCCACGCCGCCGGCGATCCGGCGGTGCTCCTCGGTGAGGACGGCGCGCAGCGCCTCGCGCTCGTGCTCCGGCGCGGCGGCCAGCCGCTTGCGGTGCAGGACGCCGACGGCCGACTCGGCGCCCATGACCGCCACCTCGGCGCCCGGCCAGGCGAAGACCGCGGTGGCGCCGAGCGAGCGGGAGTTCATCGCGATGTAGGCGCCCCCGTACGCCTTGCGGGTGATCAGCGTGACGCGGGGCACGACGGACTCGGCGAAGGCGTGCAGCAGCTTGGCGCCGCGGCGTACGACGCCGCCCCACTCCTGGTCGACGCCCGGCAGGTAGCCGGGGACGTCCACCAGCACGACGAGCGGGACGCCGTGGGCGTCACACATGCGCACGAACCGGGCGCTCTTCTCGGCCGACAGGGAGTCGAGGCAGCCGCCCTTGCGGATGGGGTTGTTGGCCAGCACGCCGACGGTCCGGCCGGCCAGCCGGCCGAGCCCGGTCAGGACGTTGGCCGCCCAGCGCGGCTGGAGCTCCTCGAAGACGGGCCCGGCGGCGTCACGGTCGAGCAGGGCGTGGACGAGCGGGCGCACGTCGTACGCGCGGCGCGGCGACTCCGGCAGCAGCCCCCGCGGATCGGGCGCCGGGACGGCCGGCGCGGTCAGGTCGAACGTGCCCGGCCGACTGAAGAAGGCGGCCAGGCGGCGCGCCCGCGCGTACGCCTCCTCCTCGTCCGCGACCGTGACGTGCGCGACGCCTGACCTGGGGCCGTGGGTGCCGGGGCCGCCGAGCCCGGCCATGTCGATCGTCTCGCCGGTGACGCTGCGCACGATGTCCGGTCCGGTGACGAAGATCCGGGCGTCCCCCGCCATGATGACGACGTCGGTGAGGGCGGGCCCGTAGGCGGCGGCCCCGGCCGCGGGGCCGAGCACGACCGAGATCTGCGGCACCACCCCCGAGGCCAGCGTCATCGCGGCGAACATCCGGCCCACGCCGTCCATCGACTCGACCCCGTCGGCCAGCCGGGCGCCGCCCGAGTGCCACAGGCCGACCACGGGGCAGCCGTGCAGGACGGCCGTGTCGATGGCCTCGACGACGCGCCGCGCCCCCGCCGCGCCGAGGGAGCCGCCCATCAGCCGGGCGTCCGTGCAGTAGGCCACGGCCGGCAGCCCGTCGATCAGCCCGTGCACGGCCTGGACGCCGCTGCCGTCGTCGTCGTGCAGCGGCACGGCCGTGCCCGGGTCGAGCAGCCGTCCCAGCCGCACCTCGGGCGCCCGGCCGTCGAGCAGGGAGTCCGCGGAGTCGCCGATCGGGACCGGGGGCGAGACAGTCATCGGCGAACTCCTCCGGCTGGTGTGCGGCACAGGGACCTTCTGCGAATGTGCCAACCGCCCGGGGGTCCGCCAACCCCTATTCGGGCTTCCGGCGGCCCGCGCCACTGGCAGGCTCTGGCCGTCGTTTGTGCTCGTTGACCGCCTCCGACGGCCGGCGTTTCGATGAGGCAAACCGCGTTTTGGAGGCCCGCATGTCCCCGTGGTCCTTATCCGTATCCACTGTCTCCGTCCTGCTCGCCGCCTTGGCGTTGCCGCCCGGCGCCCCTCCGCGTGCCGTCGCCGCCGACGACGGCACGGGCAGCGTGATCAGCCCGGCGGAACTGGTCAACGTGTTCCACGGCACGAAGGAGGCGGCGCTCGACTTCGGTCATGGCGGAGGCGGCGGCATGACGTTCCCCGGCGCCGTCCTGCCGTTCGGCATGATGCAGTGGAGTCCCGACACGGTGGAGAGCGCCGGCGGCGGCTACCGGTACGAGGACAACCGGCTGCGCGGCTACTCGATGACGCACATCTCCGGGCCCGGCTGCAACGGCGCGCAGGACTTCCCCGTCATGCCCTTCTCCGGGAAGATCGGCCGCTCCCCCGCCACGCACGGCATGGACTACGTCCAGACGTTCAAGCACGAGAACGAGAAGGCCGCGCCCGGCTTCTACAGCAGCACGCTCGACACCGGCATCTCCACGGAGCTGTCGGTCAGCGCCCGCGCCGGCGTCGCCCGCTTCTCCTTCCCGGCGGGCAGGCCCGCCACGCTGCTGCTCAACACGAGCGGCTCCATCAACGGCGTGGACGACGGCGAGACCCGCATCGGCCCGAACTCGGTCGAGGGCTGGATCAAGACCGGCGGCTTCTGCGGCCCGCCCCTGCGCTACAAGGTGTACTTCCACGCCACCTTCGACCAGCCGTTCACCGGCTACGGCACCTGGAAGAACGACGAGGTGCGGCCGGGCACGCAGACCACGGACGACGCCTCCAAGGCCCGCGCCCGGGCCGACCTGGTCACCGGCGAGGACGTCACGGTCAACGGGCCCGGCTCCGGGGCGTACCTGGAGTTCGACCCGGCCAGGCCGGTGCAGATGCGGGTCGGCCTGTCGTACGTGAGCATCGACGGCGCGCGGGCCAACCTCGGCAAGGAGATCGGCGACAAGGCCCTCGACCAGGTCCGCCAGGAGGCCACGGCCGTCTGGGACAGGCGGCTCGGCCAGGTGCGGATCGCCGGCGGCACCGAGGACCAGCGGCGCACGTTCTACAGCAACCTGTACCACGCGCTGCTCCAGCCGTACGTCTTCGAGGACGTGGACGGCACCTACACCGGCTTCGACGGCAAGCCGAGGACCGTGCGGCCCGGGCACCACCAGTACGCGACGTTCTCCGGCTGGGACATCTACCGCTCCGAGGCGCAGCTCCTCGCGCTGCTCGTGCCCGACGTGGCCGCCGACATCGCGCAGTCGATGTACGACAACGCCCAGGCGATCGGCAACGTCTGGGACCGCTGGTCGCACCAGACGGCCGTCACCGGCGTGATGGTCGGCGACCCGTACCACAGCATCCTGTCCACCATGTACGCCTTCGGGGCGCGCGACTTCGACGCCGGCCCGGCGCTGAAGGCGATGGCCGAGGCCGCCCGCCGCGTCGGCGCGAAGGACATCGGCCATCCCGAGGCGCAGTACGACGAGCGGCCCGGCAACGCCGACTACATGGCCAAGGGCTACGTGCCGTCCGACCCGTCGTCCACGCTGGAGTACGCCGTCGCCGACTTCGGGATCGCCCAGCTCGCCGGCCGGCTCGGCGACCAGACGACGGCCACGGAGTTCATGAAGCGCGCCCAGTCGTGGCAGAACCTGTACAACCCGGGCAACGGGTGGATCCAGCCGCGCATGGGCGAGGGGTCGTTCACCGCGCCGTTCGACCCGGCCGCGCCGGACGTCTACATGGAGGGCAACGGCGCCCAGTACCACTGGATGGTGCCGCACAACCCGCAGGGCCTGTTCGCCGCGATGGGCGGCCTGGGCAAGGTCGTCCCCCGGCTCGACGAGTACTTCAAGAAGCTGAACGCGGGCCCGCGCGAGGCGTACGCCTACCTGGGCAACGAGATCGCCCTGCAGTCGCCGTGGCTGTACGCGTGGGCGGGGCAGCCGTACAAGACGCAGAACGTGGTGCGCCGGGTGCAGCAGGAGCTGTTCAAGTCCGGCCCCGACGGGCTCGTCGGCAACGACGACCTCGGCACCATGGGCGCGTGGTACGTCTGGTCGGCCATGGGCCTGTTCCCGGCCATCCCCGGCCGGGCCGAGCTGCTGGTCAGCACGCCGCTGTTCGACAAGGTCACGGTGTCCCGGCCGGCCGGCGACATCGTCGTCAGCGCCCCCAACGCGGCGGCCAACCGCTACATCCAGACGCTGCGCGTCAACGGCGTCGCGACGAGCAGGGCGTGGCTGCCCGAGTCGTTCGCGACGCAGGGCGGGCGGCTCGACTTCGGGCTCGGCGCCTGGCCCAACCCGGCGTTCGGCGCCGACCCGCGCAACGCGCCCCCGTCGTTCGGCCAGGGCTCCAAGCCGTACCTCACCGCTCTCACCCCCGGCGCGGCGCCCGTCGAGCCCGGCGGCGCGGTGGACGCGGAGCTGTCGGTCCAGTCGCTCGGCGCGGCCGCCACGGTGACCTGGCAGGCCAAGCCGCCCACCGGCATCACCGTGACACCGGCGAGCGGGACGCTCAGCGTGCCGGCCGGGGGCCGCGCGGCCGTGAAGGTGCGGATCTCCGTGGCCGCCGGCGCGGGGCTGAACCTGGTGACCGTGCCCATCAGCGTGGCCGATCCGGCGGGGAGCAGCGTGGGCGACCTGACCGCGAGCACGCGGCTCAACGTGGCCAGACGCGGCACGATCGCCTGGTACCACAACAACGCCGGCATCGGCGACGTGTCCACCCCCGACGAGGCCAACATCGACGGGCCGGGCTTCAGCTACCCGGCGCACTCGCTGGCCGACGCCGGTCTCAAGCCGGGCGCCACGCTCGCCTGGAAGGGCTTCACCTTCACCTGGCCGGACCGCAAGCCCGGCCAGGTGGACAACCTGCGGCCCGGCACCCAGCCCATCGAGATGACCGCGCCCGCCGGGGCCACCAAGCTGGCCTTCCTCGGTGCCGGGGTCAACGGCTGGCCCGAGAGCGAGGTGACGATCACCTACACCGACGGCTCGACCGGCACCGGGAAGCTCGGGTTCAGCGAGTGGATCCTGGACTTCGGCGGGGCGCAGCCGGCGTTCGGCAACGAGGTCGTGGCCAGCGCGCCGTTCCGGCTGTTCTGGGGATCGTGGGCGTTGCAGCCGATCGGCACGCACGTGTTCGCGGCGCAGCCGATCGCGCTGGACCCGGCCAAGACGGTCAGGAGCGTGACGTTCTCCACGCCCGAGGACGGGGAGCTGCACCTGTTCGCCTGGGCGTTCGCGTAGTCACCTGTCGCTAGGAGCCCGCCCACACCGGGCGGGCTCCTCTGACGTTCAGCAGGATCGAGTAGACGGACGTCGTGGCCGTCACGAACAGCCGGTTGCGCTTGGGGCCGCCGAAGACGAGGTTGGAGGTCTCCTCCGGCAGGATCATCCGGCCGAGGAGCGCGCCGTCGGGGTGGTAGCAGTGGATCGCCGCGCCGACCGACGCCCACAGACGCCCCTCCTCGTCCAGCCGCAGCCCGTCGAAGCCGCCCCTGCCGGTGTGCTCGGCGAACACCTTGCCGCCCGACAGGCTCCCGTCGTCGTGGACGTCGAAGACGCGCACCTGATTGCGCTCGGTGTCGGCGACGTGGAGGCGGCTCTCGTCCAGGGAGAACGCGAGCCCGTTCGGCCGGGCGAAGTCGTCGGCCACGACCCGGACCTCGCCGGTCACCGGGTCGATCCGGTAGACGTGGCAGCCGTCGATCTCCTGCTCGGCGCGGTGCCCCTCGTAGTGGCCGAGGATCCCGTACGGCGGGTCGGTGAACCAGACGGAGCCGTCGGAGCGCACCACCACGTCGTTGGGGCTGTTGAGGCGCCTGCCCTCCCACCGGTCGGCGAGCACCGTGATCCGGCCGTCGTGCTCGGTCCTGGTCACGCGGCGGGCGCCGTGCTCGCAGGAGACCAGGCGGCCCTCGCGGTCGAGGGTGTTGCCGTTGGTGTAGCCGGCCGGCTCGCGGAACGGGCCGACCGCGCCGGTCGGCTCGTCCCAGCGCAGCATGCGGTCGTTCGGGATGTCGCTCCAGACGAGGAAGCGGCCGGCGGGGAAGTAGACGGGGCCCTCGGCCCACCGGGTGCCCCGGTAGAGGCGTTCGAGCCATCGGTCGCCGCTGATGGCGGCGATCCGGGCGTCCAGCGCTTCGAGTTCGAGCGGTACGAGATCCATGCGCGGAACCTCCTCAGGGTGGATTCTTCCTACCAAGTCACCCGAGTCGCATAAACCCCTACTGGCCAGCGTATATACCCCTGACGTGCGGCCCCTCTCCCTCGCCGCGTCCTGACCGATGTTCCGACATTTCGTCACATGATCATTGATGTCCTGTGATAGTTGGATCTCCGGTACTGCATCGCCCGAAAGGACGAATAGATGCGGTTGTTAACCCGCGTGCTGGCGATCACCGCCTCGGCCGCGACGGTGGCCACGGCCGCCGCCGCCACCCCCGCCTCCGCGGCGGCCGAGCTCGTGGTCAACGGCACCTTCGCCGGCGGCACCACGCCATGGTGGAACTCCGCCGACACCTCGATGGCCGTCAGCGGCGGCCGGCTCCAGGTCAAGGTGACCGGCGGCACCGCCAACGCCTGGGACGCCATGATCGGCCAGAACGCCATCACCCTCGCCAAGGGCAAGACCTACACGCTCTCCTTCGACGCCTCCGCCTCGGCCCCGGCCAGCGCCGTCACCACCGTGCAGCTCGCCGCCTCGCCGTACACGCGGACGCTCACCAAGACCTTCTCGCTCGGCACCACGAGCAAGCGTTACAGCTTCCCCTTCACCTCCACCCTGGCCACGACCGGCGGCCAGGTGTCCTTCCAGCTCGGCGGCGGCGCCGGCTACACCTTCTCCGTGGACGACGTCTCCCTCACCGAGGCGTCCTCCGCCACCCCGGCTCCCACGCCCACCGCCACCTCCAAGCCGACGCCCACCACCACGGCGACCCCGAAGCCCGGCTCCGGACCGCTCGCCCAGACCGACGGCTTCTACGTGGACCCCGACTCCAACCCGGCCACCTGGGTGCGCGACAACTCCGGCGACTCCCGCGCCGCGCGCATCCGCTCGGCCATCTCCTCCAAGCCGATGGCCCGCTGGTTCGGCAACTGGAACAGCGACATCGGCTCGGCCGTCTCCTCCTACGTGGCCGCCGCCGACAAGGCCGGCAAGCTGCCCGTCCTCGTGGCCTACAACATCCCCGGGCGGGACGCCTGCGGCGGCCACTCCGGCGGCGGCGCCGGGACCGAGGCCGCGTACAAGACGTGGATCTCCGCGTTCGCCTCGGGCATCGGCAACCGGCCCGCGGTCGTCGTCATCGAGCCCGACAGCCTCGGCGACTTCGGCTGCATGAGCGACGCGGCCGTCCAGGAGCGCAACCGCATGCTCACGTACGCCACCCAGCAGTTCCGCGACAAGGCCACCGGCACGTGGGCCTACCTCGACGGCGGCAACTCCGGCTGGGTCGCGGCCGGCACCATGGCCACACGCCTGGCCAACGCGGGCGTGCGCAACATCCGCGGCTTCTCGGTGAACGTCTCGAACTACTACACCACCAGCGAGTCGGCCACCTACGCCAAGGCGGTCAAGTCCGCGCTCGGCGGCACCGCGACGTTCGTCATCGACACCAGCCGCAACGGCAACGGCTCCAACGGCGAGTGGTGCAACCCGGCCGGCCGCAAGCTCGGCGTCCCGGCCCAGGCGGGCGGGGCGGCCGAGATGCTGCTGTGGGTGAAGGTGCCCGGCGACTCGGACGGCAACTGCGGCATCGCGCCCGGCGTCCCGGCCGGCCAGTTCAGCCCGGCCATCGCCGTCCGCCTCATCGACGGCACCTGACCCGCTCCCGTTCCCACAAGCGCCGGAAGACGCCCGTCCTCCAGGGCGGGCGTCTTCCGGGGGCGCTCTGGGGGGTGTCTGACGGTTATCGGCTCGACCGCCGGCGCGCCGGTGTGTCACGGTGTGGACCATGTCCGGTCCCCTCCCCCGCACCCTCGACGAGGCCGTCGCCGCCGAGCAGGCCGGCCGCGTCCTGCGCTACCTCTACTTCTGGGGTCACCGCCCGGCCCGCGACGGCGGCGTGGGACCCGGCTGCCTGTCGCAGTGGTGGCCGGTCACCTTCACCTCAGGCGGGCGCACGTTCGCCTCGGCCGAGCACTACATGATGGCCCACAAGGCGTGGCTGTTCGGCGACGACGAGGCGGCGGAGGCGATCCTCGCCGCGGACCACCCGGGCGAGGCCAAGAAGCTCGGCCGGACCGTGCGGGGCTTCGACGAGGAGCGGTGGAACGACCGCCGCTTCGACATCGTGGTGCAGGGCAACCTCGCCAAGTTCGGGCAGCACGACGACCTGCGGCGCTTCCTGGCGGGCACGGCCGGCCGGGTCCTGGTGGAGGCGGCCCCGAACGACCGGGTGTGGGGCATCGGCCTGACGGCCGGCGACGAGCGCGCCGCGTCCCCGTCGACCTGGCAGGGCACCAACCTGCTGGGCTTCGCCCTGATGACCGTCCGCGACGCCCTCGCCGCGGGCGCCTGAGCGGCGAGGCGGCGGAGCGGCGAGGCGTCATCCCCGCCCGGCGTCCGGTGAGCCGAGCAGAGCGGAGGCCCGCGCGGCGACCGACTCCCCGGCGGCCTCCAGCGGCTCGGTGCTGCGCAGCGCCCTGGCCAGCACGAACGCGCCCTCCAGCGCCGCCAGCAGGACGATCGTCAGCTCGCGCGCCGGCCGCGCGCCGATCCCCGCCGCCGCGAAGGCGGCCGTGCCGAGCGTGATCCAGCCGGTGAAGACCTCGGCGGTGGCCTGGCGCAGCGGCTCGTTCGTGCTCGCCACCTCCAGCGCGAGGGTGGCGATCGGGCAGGCGTCGGCGTAGCCGGTCTCCACCAGCGTGCGCGCCGCTCCCGCGAAGAAGTCGCGGACGCCCGTGACCGGGTCGGGCGCGGCTTCCATGGCGGCGGTGAACAGCCGGCCGTACGCGGCTCCGGAGGTGCGCACCACCTCCGCCCCGAGCTGCTCCTTCCCGCCGGGGAAGAAGTGGTAGACCGAGCCGAACGGCGCGTCGGCCGCCGCCACGATCTGCTTCAGGCCGGTGCCGGTGTAGCCCTGCCGCCGGAACAGCTCGGCGCCGGCGGTCACGATGCGCTCCTTGGTGGACGGTCTCCCCGTCGCGGGCCCCGCGTTCATGCTCGCTACTCTATCGCTAGAGCGATCTATCAAGAACGATCATCGCAGCGGTCCTGACGAGCGGAGGCGGACGTGCCGGAGATCGAGCTGAGCGCGGGAGTGATCGAGTACGCGGACACCGGCGGCGACCTGCCCGTCGTCGTCCTCCTGCACGGGCTGACCATCGACTCCACCGTGTGGCGCAAGGTCGTCCCCGAGCTGGCGGGCGCGTACCGGTGCGTGCTGCCCACCCTGCCGCTGGGCAGCCACCGGCGGCCGATGCGGCCCGGCGCCGACCTGTCGCTGCGCGGCCTCGCGCTGCTCGTGGGCGAGTTCCTGGAACGGCTCGGCCTGCGCGACGTGACGCTCGTCCTCAACGACTGGGGCGGCGGGCAGGTGCTGATCTCGGAGGGCCGGGCCGAGCGGGTGGGCCGCCTGGTGCTGACGGCGTGCGAGGCGTTCGACAACTACCCGCCGGGACTGCCGGGCCGGACCATCGCCGCCGCCGCGCGGATCCCCGGCGGGCTCTGGCTGACCATGAAGGCGCTGCGCCTGCGGGCGATGCGCCGCGCCCCCGGCGGGTGGGGATGGATGAGCAAGCGGCCGGTCCCGGACGAGGTGATGGACGGCTGGTTCCGGCCGGCCGCGACCGACCCGGCGATCCGCCGCGACCTGGCCGCCTACATCCGGTCCACGCCGGCCAAGGAGGTGCTGCTCGACTGGGCGGAGCGGATGCGCGGTTTCGACCGGCCGGTGCTGGTGGTCTGGGCGGCCGAGGACCGGCTGATGCCGCGCGAGCACGGGCGCAGGCTGGCCGAGCTGTTCCCGGACGCGCGGCTGGTCGAGATCGCCGACAGTTACACGCTCATCCCGGAGGACCGCCCGGAGGCGCTGGTGAAGGCCTTGCGTGACTTCCTGGAGAAGTGAGCGCGGACTCGCCCCACGGGCCGGTCAGCGGGCGCGGGCTCTCCACGGGGCGGTCAGGGGGTGCGGAGGGCGGACAGGGCCGCGTCGAGGTCGCCGGTCAGCGGGCGGTCCGGGGCGGGGCCGTTCAGGGCGCGGGTGGCGGCGACACGCTCGCAGGCCAGCACGATCTCGTACGGCTCCACGCACCGCAGCGCCTGCCGGGCCGCCTGGGTGGCGAACCCCGCGTGGTCCTCCGTGCCCAGGGAGATCACCGCCGTGCCGGTCGTCACCGGGCCGGCCAGGTGGCGCAGCTCGGCGAGCGCGTCCTGGGCGACGTACTCCAGGATCATCGCCCCCGACGCCCCGGGACGGTCGGCCAGGAACGGCAGCCCGCCCGTGTACGCCGGGTCCATCAGCGTGGCCAGCCGCGCCGCGCCGAGCTGCGCCGTCTGCACCAGGGCGGCGCGCAGCGCGTCGAGGGCCAGGGCGACGGGCGCGGAGTGGAAGTTGCCGTTGTGCCAGGCGAGGGAGCCGGAGACGAGGGGGTTCTCGGTGGCGGCGTTCAGGTCGGTCTCGACGACGCGCTCGGCCCGGTCGAGGGCGTCCACCGCGGCGCCGTGGACCTGGGCGAACGCGCGGTATCCGTACAGGTCCTGGACGCGCGCGGACGGGCCGGGGGCGTGCAGCGCGCGCAGGCGCTCGGCGACGGCGGCCTGCCCGGGGTGGGGACGGGCCTCCTGGACGGCCGCCGCCAGCGGCTCGGCCGAGGCGCCGGCCGCCGCGAACGACAGGGCGGCGACGCCGAGCGCCGCGTCGAGCAGCTCGCGCAGGCGATGGCAGGCGAGGGCGGCGTCGGCCAGGGTGGCGGCGCCCGAGCTGATGAATGGCAGCGCGTCCTCGGGCGCGAGCGCGAACACCGGCGCCGCCCCCGCCCCACTGTGCGCGCTCCCCTGCTCGGGGCCGCTCCCCTGCTCGCTTCCCTGCTCGGGGCCGCGCCAGGGCAGCTCGCCGAGCAGGCACAGCGCCGTCGTCGCCAGGGCCGTCAGGTCGCCGGTGCCGATGGCCCCGTACGTACGGACCGGCGGCGTGAACCCCGCGTTGACCGCGTACGCCAGCACCGGCAGCACCGCCGGGTCCACCCCCGATCCGCCCGCCAGGAGCTGGTTGAGGCGGACCGCCAGCATCGCCCTGGCCCGCTCGGGCGCGACGAGCGGCCCGGCCCCGCAGGCGTGGCTGCGCAGCAGGTCGTGGCCGCCGTGCTCGACCGCCACGTCCTTGTTCGCGCCGACGCCCGTGGCCCGGCCGTACACCGGCCCGGTCAGCTCACGGGCGGCCGCCCACGCGGCGCGCGCCCGGCCGGCCGGGCCGGCGGCGACCTCCGCGCGGCCGTACCCGACCGCGTGGACGTCACCGCAGCTCAGCCCGGCGCCGTCGAGGATCACGGGAGCGCGCTCCACGAGGTCAGTCGCCGTCCGGGAGGATGAGCCCGAGGATCCAGCTCACGACGCTGATGATGATCGCGCCCCAGAAGGCGGAGGGGTAGAAGTCGGCCACGTGGAAGGGGATGTCGAGCTCGCCGGCGATCCAGCTCGTCAGCAGCAGCATGGCCGCGTTGATGACGAGCAGGAACACGCCGAGCGTCAGGACGATGATCGCGCAGCCGAGGGTCTTGACGATCGGCTTCACGATGGCGTTGATGAGACCGAAGATCAGCGCCACGATGAGCAGCGTGCCCCAGTACTGGGGTGAGTACTTGGCGGTGGTGATCGTGATGCCGTCCAGGAACTGGATGGCGACCCACAGGGCGACCGCGGCCGCCAGGGTCCTGATGATGAACTTCACGCTGGAGGATCCTCCCATTCCGGCGGGCGCCCCGGTAGGCCGACGTGTCTCGACCCTATGCGCCCGGCGATCACGACGCGTCGGTCGCGCGGTGGCCGGTCAGGCCGTTATCGGCTGCCCGCGGAGGGAAGGAGGCCCCAGGGAGGAGATGAGATGAACACCGAGGGCCTGGAGTCGTTGCCCGCCAGCGAGCTGCACGATCGCGCCGTCCGATACGCCGTGCGCCACGGGGACCTGGGGTTCCTGTGGAACCTGCTGAAGGTCATCCCGGCCGCGGAGGCGAGCACGGGCAACCAGGAGGAGACGGCCGCCGACCTGAGCCGCGTCTCGGCCCTGCTCAGTGACGCGCTGGCGGCGGGTGAGGGTGAGCTGGGCGACGCGCTGCGGCCCATCTACATCGAATACCTGACCAAGCACCCGGACGCCTAGCCGACGTCGGGGGCCGAAGCCGCGTCTCTCGCACGGCGACCGGGCCGCCCGCTCCCCGCGAGGGGGCGGGCGGCCCGCCGGTTGTCCGGCCCGGCTGGGCTCGGCCGCGTGACTATCCGGCCAGGCTGGGCTGCGCGATGTGCGCGGCGAAGCCGGGCGTCGTGTACTCCTGCCCGGCCCCCTCGATGATCATGCTCTGGTACGGGCTCCGCACCGCGGTCTCGGCGGCGAAGCGCCGGGCGCGGATCGGGCCCATCGCGTACATGGCGGTGGCGTAGGCGTCGGCGACGCCCAGGTCCGGGCCGATCACGGTGACCGAGTCGACGCCCGTGCGCCGCCGTCCCGTGCGCGGATCAACGACGGGCGAGCCGCCCGAGGTGGCGATGCCGAGGTCGTGCGCGGCCACCACCGCGCGCACCAGGCCGGTGCGCGGGTCGCGGACGCCGACCTCCCAGGGCCGGCCGGGCGCGGCCGAGCCGCGCAGCCTGATGTCGCCGCCCGCGTCGATGCGGTGGTCGCCCGCGCCGGTGTTGGCGAGGGCGCGCGAGAGCCGCTCCAGCGCCCAGCCCTTGATGTAGCCGGACGGGTCGACGACGCCGTCGCGGCGGGCCTCGAACCAGCCGCCGGTGGCCTCGCTCAGCTCGTCGCAGCGGTGCAGCACCTCGACCAGCTCGGGCACCTGCTCGATGGTCTGGCCGCGGTTCAGGCGCCCGATCTGGCTGTCCTCGCGCGAGGGGTGGAACGTGGTCTCCACCCAGCGCAGCCAGGCGAACGCGTTGTCGAGGAGGGGGGTGAGCTCCCGTACGGGCAGCGGGGTCCTGATGTCCACGCTGACCGGAATGCCGGCGATCATCTCGACACGGGTGCCACCGGGAAAAGTCGTCACCTTGCCTCCTTGCTCGCCTTCCGGCTGTCACCGTCCCACATGGGGCGTAATGCCGCCCTAAGTGATCCGCCGGCGGGTCAGATCGTCTGGGCCGAGCGGATGCGCGCCCCGGGGACGGCCAGGCGGGACAGCGCGCCGCGCACGTACCGCCGGAAGGAACGCGGGCCCGCCACGACCACCCTGCGGGCGCCGATGTCCGGCACCTGGCGCCGCAGCCCCGAGGCGCTGACCCGCTCCTTGGCGCGGGGGTCGTGCTCGTGGCCGACGACCAGGGTCAGCCCGTACTCGTCCCGGAGGGCGCGCAGCTCGGCGGTCATCCGCTCGGCGCGGTAGATGACCACGGTGTCGTCGGCGCGTTCGGCCAGCAGGGCCCGCAGGCGGGCGGTGCCGAGGCCGGAGGCGACCACCAGCACGCCCTTGGCCGGCGGCGGGGTGGCGTGGTGCCAGACGGCCATCACGGCCGCCATGCCGTACAGGATGAGGGAGCCGGTGCGGCTCAGCGGCGTCACGTACGCGGTGGAGCTGAGCTGGTGGACCGGCACCAGCACGCCGGCCAGGTACGTCGCGAGCCGCAGCCGCTGCCGGACCGTCTCGGACCGGACCAGGTCCGCGGCCTTGACCGCGAGGAGTCCCAGGGCGACCAGCAGGCCGGCCATCGCGTAGGCCGTCGGACGCCACGGGAACCCCAGACCCGGCTGGATCGCCCCGAACTCCGCCACGGCGACCCCGCACCAGAACAGGATCGGCCACTGATCCGTCTTCGCCTTACCAACCATGAGATCAACGATGCGTGCCGAACATGAGAGGTGTCTGAGTAGGGTCTAAATCATGGCTAACGTGCGTGTTGAGCGGACCGATGACGGCGGATTCAGGGCGACGAACGCCCGCGGCGCCGAGGTCCGGATGGGCGGCGGCGACGAGGACGGGGTCTTCACGCCGGTCGAGCTGTTGCTGGCCGCGGTCGGCGGCTGCAACATCGTCACCGTGGAGCCGCTCACGGCCCAGCGGGGGCACCGGCTGGTGCGGCTGGCGATGACGGTGGAGTCGGAGAAGGTCCAGCCGAACCTCCTCGGGCCCGTGACGATCACCTACGACGTCGAGCTGCCCTCGGAGGAGGCCGACGCGGTTTACCGAGCCGTGGCGCAGCGCGTGCACGAGAAGTACTGCACGGTCAGCCGTTCCCTGCAGGAGGGAACGGAGGTCCGTTTGGAGCTTTCGTAGCCGGATTAGGCCGATATTCGACCCCGTTATGACGCGTCCGTTGCATTCCTCTCGGTAGTGTCGAGGCAGGTCAGAAGGTACGCCGACTGACCGGAAGAGCCTTTACCGAGCGGACGCGGAGGGGGACCGTGGTCCGCAGTGCGGGACCGCCGGCGTTTTGGGGGAAGCGTCGGCCTGGACCGCCTTCGATCGGGGCCGGGCAGGTTTGGGGGAACTGCCCGGCCCCGACTCATGCCCGGGGTCTGGCGTCACCGGCCTGCCCCATAAGGTGCATCCGTGACAAAACTCCTCATCGACTGTGATCCCGGCATCGACGACGCCCTGGCTCTCGCCCTGGCCGCCGGCTCCCCGTCCCTGGAGATCGTCGGCATCACCACGGTCGGCGGGAACGTGGACCTCTCCCTCACCACCGCCAACGCGCTGGCCCTGCGGGAGTTCCTCGACCTCGGGGAGGTGCCGGTCGTCGCGGGCAGCCCAGGGGCGCTGCTGCGCCACGACGTGCGCGCCACCACCGTCCACGGCAGCTCCGGCCTCGGCGACGCCGTCCTTCCCCCCGCCACCCGCCCGGCCGAGGACGGTCACGCGGTGGACTTCATCATCGAGACC
Source organism: Nonomuraea roseoviolacea subsp. carminata (assembly GCF_024172185.1). Lineage (GTDB taxonomy): Bacteria > Actinomycetota > Actinomycetes > Streptosporangiales > Streptosporangiaceae > Nonomuraea > Nonomuraea roseoviolacea. Next base: position 5,420,277 of record NZ_JAMZEC010000001.1, on the reverse strand, counting down.
CTGCGCGCCGCCCCCGGCGAGATCACGCTGGTGGCCATCGGCCCCCTGACCAACATCGCCCTCGCGGTGCGCAAGGAGCCGCGCGTCGTGGAGTGGGCCCGCGACTTCGTGATCATGGGCGGGTCGTACACGCGGGGCAACACCAACCCGGCGGCCGAGTTCAACATGCTCGCCGACCCGGAGGCCGCGGCGATCGTGTTCGAGGCGGGCTGGAGCGTGAAGATGCTCGGCCTGGACGTCACCCTGACCGCCCTGGTCACCTCGGACGTCCTGGAGCGCATGCGCCCCCTGGGCCGGCTGTCCGACCTGCTCGTGCCGGCCGCCACGTCGTACGGCGTCGTCACCGCCGAGGGCGGCCCCGCCATCCACGACGCCTGCGCGGTCGCCTACGTCCTGGACGCGTCGCTGTTCACCTGCGTCCCGGCCGTCGTCCGGGTGGAGACCGCCGGCCGGTACACCTCCGGCATGACCGTGACGGACTTCAAGGCGGCGGACCGAGGCGCGAACGCCCTGGTCGCCACGTCCCTGGACGTGAAGAGGTTCTGGGACGTGGTGCTGGACGCGTACACCAGGCTGGCCGCCCGCCTCGGCTGAGTGTGCGGGCGGTACCCGGCGGCTGCTACAGTTACACCTGTTGCGGGCGCCGCTAGCTCAGTTGGTTAGAGCAGCTGACTCTTAATCAGCGGGTCCGGGGTTCGAGTCCCTGGCGGCGCACAGCAGGAGACCCCAGTTCGGCAGGTTCGAGCTGGGGTCTTTTTCTGTCGGAGGCTCTGGTGACCCCTCTCCTGGATCACGAGGCGCTCGAGCGCTCGGCCGTGGTGGCCGACAACCGGATGAACCGCGAGCTCGGCCTCGACATCGTCGCGCCGCCCTTCACCTTCCTCGGCGCCGACGACCGGGCCGGCCCCGACTACACGGGACAGCCGGCGGTCGACTCCCACGACGAGGGATGACGCGTGGCCCAGATCGAAGACCGGCGGCTCACCGCCAAGCAGGTCAAAGCACTGTGCGCGGACGCCGCTCTGCTCCTCGGCGCCGCCCGGGCCCTGATCGACGAGCACGCCCACGCCCTGGGGGCGGTCCGGCGGGCGCTGGCGGACGTGCGGGCCGACCTGTCGCGGGCCGAGCTGGCCGCGATCCCGGTCAGCCGGATCAAGGACGTCACCGGCGGCCGGTTACGGATCGGCACGCTGGAGCGCTCCGGGTACGCGACGGTGCTGCAGGTCCTGGACGCCACGCCGTACCGGCTGCAACTGCTGCCGGGGATCGGGGCGCAGACCGCGGGCCAGGTGCACGCGGCGGCCCGCCAGATCGCCACGGCCGTCGAGCAGGCGGTCGGCGTCCGGCTGGACATCGAGCGCCAGGACCCGCACAGCGGCGAGCTCGTGATCGCCCTGCACAAGCTGGTGAACGTCGGCCCCGAGCTGCCCCGCGCCCTGGAGACGGCGCGGACGCTGGGCACGCGCCTCGACCTGCTGCTGCGGGAGGCGAAGCCGGCGCGCAGCAGGCTGCGGATGCTGTTCGCGGGGAGCGAGCGGCGCGGCCGGGCCCACACCGCGCTGGCGTCACTCGCTGAGCTGCTCGCGGACGCCCGCGAGACCCGGCTGCTGCTCGCCCAGACGACAGCGGACCTCCTGCGGCCCACGGTCTCGGCGTTCGAGGCCTGGTCGGACTTCGAGCACCGGTCGGCGGAGTACTACAGCCTGCTCGCGGAGGTGGCGGGCGAACCGGTCGCGGCCGACCAGGGGATCCTGCCCGACGACCTGCTCGCCAAGGTCAACGCGCAGGAGCTCGACGACACCCACCGGCGGGTGTCGTTACGCGGCTACCAGTCCTTCGGCGCCCGCTTCGCCCTGGCCCAGCGCCGGGTGATCCTCGGGGACGAGATGGGCCTGGGCAAGTCCGTCGAGGCCATCGCCGTACTGGCCCACCTGAGGGCGCGCGGGGCCACGCACTTCCTGGTGGTGTGCCCGACGAGCGTGCTCGTCAACTGGGTACGGGAGATCGAGTCGCGCAGCACCCTGGCCGTCCACCCCCTCCACGGCGCCGGCCGCGACGCGGCCCGGCAGGAGTGGGAACGGCGGGGCGGGGTCGCCGTGGCGACCCTGGACAGCCTGCACCGCCTCCCGGTGACGGAGGTCGGCCTCCTGGTGGTGGACGAGGCGCACTACGTCAAGAATCCGCGGACCAAGCGGGCCACGACGGTCGCCGAGTGGTGCCGGCGCACCGAACGGGTGCTGTTCCTGACCGGCACGCCGATGGAGAACCGGGTGGAGGAGTTCCGCACGCTGATCTCCTACCTGCGGCCCGACCTGGCCGCGGAGCTCCGCGGCAGTGACGTGGTGGCCGGGGCGCAGGTCTTCCGCAAGGCCGTCTCCCCCGTGTACCTGCGCCGCAACCAGCAGGACGTGCTGCGCGAGCTGCCGGGGCGGGTCGACGTGGAGGAGTGGGTGGAGTTCAGCGGCGCCGACCTCGCCGCCTACCGCCAGGCCGTCGCGGAGGGCAACTTCATGGCCATGCGGCGGGCCGCCTACGCCCGCCCCGACACCTCCGCCAAGCTGAAGCGGCTGCTGGAGCTGGTGGACGACGCCCGGGCCAACGATCTCAAGGTGATCGTCTTCTCCTACTTCCGCGACGTGCTCGGCGTCGTGGGGGCGGCGCTGGACGGCCGCGTCCACGGCCCGATCTCGGGCTCCCTGACGGCGGCCCGCCGCCAGGAGGAGGTGGACGCGTTCTCCCGGACCCAGGGGCACGCGGTCCTGCTCAGCCAGATCCAGGCGGGCGGGGTGGGGCTCAACCTGCAGGCCGCCTCGGTGGTGATCATGTGTGAGCCGCAGGTGAAGCCGAGCATGGAGGCCCAGGCGGTGGCCCGTGCGCACCGGATGGGCCAGGTGCGCACGGTGCAGGTGCATCGCCTGCTGTCCGTGGACGCGGTCGACCAGCGCCTGCTCGACATCCTGGGCGCCAAGGCGGAGCTGTTCGACGCCTACGCCCGGCGCAGCGACCTCGCCGAGTCCACCGCCGACGCGATCGACATCTCCGAGCACGCGCTGGCCCGGCAGATCGTGGAGGAGGAACAGCGCCGCCTCGCGCCCTGAAGCGTCATGCCGGTGGTCCCGGCCCGTCTCCTGTCCGAGAGCTCGTCTTGACGAAAGGACTGACATGGGTCTCCAGACCAGCCGGCGTGACCTGTTGAAGGCGGCGGCGACTACGGGCCCAACAGCGGCGGGTTCGACCAGCTCGGCTTCGGCACGCTCCTCTACACCCGCGCCGCCCCCGCCACCACCGGCGGGGCCGTCCTCCGGACCGGCACGACCCGGCGGCTGCTGTCGCTCGACTTCCCGGAGGAGGGGATCGGCGCCTCCGGCGCTCTGGGCGTCCTGGGCGAGGCGACGGCGCTGAGGGTCGTGCCGGCGCGGTTGACATTATGCAGGCATATACCTGCATAATCGAGATGTGAGCCCCGAAGCGAGTGACATGGACCCGGTCTTCAAGGCGCTGGCCGACCCCACCAGGCGGCTGCTGCTCGACCGGCTGCGCGAGCACAACGGCCAGACGCTGCGCTCGCTGTGCGAGCACCTGGACATGGCCCGCCAGTCGGCGACCCAGCATCTCGACCTCCTGCGGCGGGCCGGGCTCGTGACCGTCGTGCGGCGCGGACGCGAACGGCTCCACTACCTCAACCCGATGCCCATCCACGAGATCGAGGAGCGCTGGATCTCCGGATTCGACCGGCCCCGCCTGCGGGCCCTCAGCGCGATCAAGAACCAGGCAGAGGAGTACGCCATGACCGACGCACCCGCATCAGTGCCGACCTACGTCTACGTCACCTACATCCGCGCGAACCCGGAGCAGGTGTGGCACGCCCTGACCGACGCCGACCTGACGGCGCGCTACTGGGGGCACGCCAACGTCTCCGACTGGCGGCCTGGCTCGGCCTGGGAGCACCGCCGCGTCGACGGATCGGGCGCCGTGGACGTCGTCGGCAAGGTGATCGAGGCGGAGCCGCCGACCCGGCTGGTCATCACCTTCGAGGACTCCCCGGAGTCGACAAGGGAGCCGTCGGTCGTCACCTTCCTCGTCGAGCCGCACCACGACATCGTCCGCCTCACCGTGACCCACGAGAACCTCGCCAACATGGAGATGTTCGGCGGCATCTCGCACGGATGGCCGGCCGTGCTGGCCAACCTCAAGTCGTTGCTGGAGACCGGCGAGGTCCTCCCCCAGGCGCCCTGGGAGATGTCCCCGGCGCACCGCTGAACCAGGAGGAGGACTCATGGACACCACCCCGCTGCGGGACGCCTACCGCGCCCTGCTCGACGCCGCCGCCACGGTGGCCAGCTCCGGCGACCCCAGCCCCGGCCCGCCGCCGGGCGAGTGGGACGCCGACCAGATCCTGGCGCACGTCGCCCTCGTCACCGCGGCCACCATCGCCGCCGCCGCCTCCGTCGCCTCGGGGGTCAACACGACGTACGACAACCGCATGGCGCTCGACACGTGGACCATCGGCCGCGTCATCACGACGACCGGCGGCGGCGCGGGCCTCCGGGACCGCGTCCGCCGCCAGGGCGAGGCCCTGCGCGCGCTCGGCGGGCCGGCGCTCGGCGAGGCCGAACTCGACACGCCGGTGCCCACGCTGCTCCTGTCCAAGGACACGGTCCTGGTCGATCAGCCCATGCCGCTGCGGGACCTCATCACGGGCCTGGCGGAGGTCGAGCTGCCGGGCCACACGAAACAGCTCCTGGCCCTCCTGAGGGACGGCGCCTGACCGCCCGTCCGCGACCGGGCCGTCAGGTCAGGTCGCGGACCGAGCCGCGTTCCTTGAGCGTCGGCTTCTGGACGACCCGGCGGCGCCGGGCGCCCCCGTCGGCGGCTGCCGACACCAGCCGGACCGCCGCCTTCACGATGCCGTCGATGTTCCAGTCGACGGTGGTCAGCCCCGGCGTGAGCAGCCCGGACATCGGGTGGTCGTCGTAGCCCATGACCGAGACGTCGCCGGGGATCGACAGGCCGAGCTCCCGCGCCGCCGCGTAGACGCCGTACGCGATCGAGTCGGAGAAGCAGAACACCGCCGTGGGGCCGCCCGGGCGCAGCGCGCGCTGCGCGGCCTCGGTGGCGGCGGCCAGGCCGTGGGCGGCGGTGACCACCTCCATGTCGAGCCCGAGCCGCTCGGCCTCGGCCGTCACGTGGACGTCGGCGGGCCGGTCGGGCGTGCTGGCCCGGGTCGGGGTCAGCACCGCGATCCGGCGGTGGCCCAGCTCGCGCAGGTGCTCCAGGGCCAGCGTGACGCCGCTGCGGTTGTCGAAGACGACCTCGGCGGCCGTGCCGGCCAGCGAGTCGCCGATCGCCACGACGGGCACCGACTCGCACAGCTCCGGCCAGAACGGCGCCGCCGGGTCGACCGGCTGCACGATCATGCCGTCGACCCGCTGGTCGCGCAGTTGCTGGGCGAGCGCCCGCTCGCGGGCCGGGTCGCCGACGGCGTCGAGGATGAGGGCGTAGCGGTCCTTCTCCCGCAGACCCCGGCTGATGCCGACGGCGAGCGACTGCTGCCAGAGGTCTTCGAGGGAGCCGCACAGCAGCCCGATCATGCCGGTGCGCCCGCTGGCCAGGGCCCGGGCGATGGGGTCGGCCTCGTAGCCGAGCTCTGTCGCCGCGGCGCGCACCCGCTCCATGGTCTCCTCCGAGACCTGCAGGCCGCGCAGCGCGTAGGAAACGGCCGCCGGCGACAGACCGGTCGCCTTGGCCACTTCCCGGATCGTCGCTCTCTTCCGGGGCATTGGATCAGCTTATTGCGTGCCGCCGACAGAAACCCGTACCGCCGGGGAACACCCGTTGACAGGCGCGAGGTGAAGCGGTTCACTGAACCGTATCACTGAAGCGATTCACCCCCTTCGTCACACAACATGCGATCAGTAACCTATATTATCAGTAGGAAATACGGGGAGGAGGCGATCGACCGTGGCCGTGGACGTGCACCAGCACCTGTGGACGGGTGAGTTCATCGAGGCGCTGCGCGCCCGCACGACCCCTCCCCACCTGGACGGCTGGACCCTCCACCTCGACGGCGAACCCCCGTACGAGGTCGACCCGGCCGACCACGGCCCCCGCGACACCACGGGGCTCGACCTCGCGCTGGTGTCGCTGTCGAGCCCGCTCGGCATCGAGTTCCTGCCGCCCGAGGAGTCCTGGCCGCTGATCGACGCCTACCACGAGGGGGCGCTCGGCCTCGGGGAGCCGTACGGCGCGTGGGCCGCCACCTGCCACAGCGACCCCGACCCCGACCGGCTGGCGCGCGACCTCGACCGGGGGTTCCCGGCTGCCGATCCCCGCCACGGCGCTGCCCGACGACCGCCTCCTGAAGGTCCTCACCGACCGCGACCTGCCCCTGTTCGTCCATCCGGGCCCGGCCGCGCCGCCCCGCGCCGGCGAGGCGCCGCAGCCGGCCGAGGCGCCGTCGTGGTGGCCGGCCGTCGTGCCGTACGTGCAGCAGATGCACGCCGCCTGGCACTACTTCCACGCGGTCGTCCGCCCCCGCCACCCCGGCCTGCGCGTGTGCTTCGCGCTGCTGGCCGGTCTCGCGCCGCTGCACTCCGAGCGGCTGATCGCCAGGGGCGGCGGCGGGCGCGGCCGGGTCGATCCCGGCTTCTTCGTGGAGACCTCCTCGTACGGCCCGCGCGCGATCGACGCGATCGTCCGCGAGCTCGGCGTCGACGTCGTCGTCAACGGCTCCGACGCCCCCTACGCCACCGCACCCGACCCGGGCCTCGGCGAGGCCGCCGCGCACGCCATCCGGGTCACCAACCCCCGTCGTCTGCTCGCCAGAAAGGAGACTCGTACGTGAACGAGGGCACCGAACCGACCATCGGCCCGATGACCGCCACGCCCGGCAACCCGGACATCGACCACGGCAACGCGCGCCAGACCCAGGACGGGGGTGTCTGCGCCGACCTGCCCGAACGCGCCCTGGACCTGCCCGAGCGCGCCCTCGACCGGCGCGAGCTGCGCGAGCTGGTCGACACGCTGGCCGCCCGCCCCGAGCAGTGGGAGCACGAGGTGGACTTCCCCGAGGACGGCGGGCGGCACTACGCCTCGCTCTACCGGGACGCGTACGTGGACGTGTGGCTGCTGTGCTGGCGCCCGGAGGACGACACGGGCTGGCACGACCACGACGTGTCGTCCGGCGCGGTCCACGTGGTGCGCGGCGCGCTGCTGGAGTGCAACCCGCGCATCGGCGGCGAGCACCTGGAGACGGTGGTGCCGGAGGGGCGCTCGTTCTCGTTCGGCCCGGACCACATCCACCGGCTGACCGGGGCCACGCACGGCAGCGTCTCGATCCACGCCTACTCGCCGCCGCTGTGGCGGCTCGGGCAGTACTCGATCGACGGCACCGGCGTGATGCGCCGCGTCTCGGTCAGCTACGCCGACGAGCTGCGCCCGCTCGACGACATGGCGCCGCCCGCCGACGGGGCCGCGGCCCGTGCCGACGGGGCCGCCGCGCTCGCCGACGAGGCCGTCGCCTGACGCCGGGCGCCCCGGACCAGGCGGATCAGCCGGATCAGGTGGATCGGGCGATCAGGCGGTTCCGGGGCGCGGCTTCAGCACGCAGCAGCTTCCGCAGGGCTCCACGTCCGGCAGGGTCACCCACAGGCAGCAGGTCCTGCGGAAGTACGCGTCGCCGGCGGGCTCGACGAGCCCGTCGACCGGCCGCCCGATCGCGCGCAGCAGCGCCATGTAGTCGCCGGGCACCATGAGGGTCAGCGGGTGGGCGAACGCCTCGGCGGTCGAGCCCCACAGCGTGCGCTCCCCCACCTTGGCCATCCCGCTGAGGACCCGCACCAGCGGCGCCTGCGACTCCTCCAGCGCCTCGCGGATCGCCTCCGGCCCGGAGCCCCAGCGCACCCGCGTCGCGCCGATGGTCACCCCCGCCTCGGAGACCTTGAAGTACGTCTCGGCGAGCGGCATGACCGGGATCGGCCCGCCGAGCGCCCAGGCCAGCGCCATCGGCAGCGTGTGCCAGTAGCCGTAGGTCTTCCAGAACAGCGCCGCGCCGACGTGGCGGGGGGCGTCCCAGCGGGCCGCGGTCTGCCCGACGAGCTCCTCCAGCAGCGGGTACGGCGCGCGCAGCAGCTCGGTCGCGGGCGTCCAGGTCGCGTCGGGCGTGACGGTGAGCCCCGGCGGCACCCCGATCACCCCGCCCCGCTCGGCCGCGACGCGTTCCAGCACCCCGGTAACGTCGCGCACCTCGGTCACCGCCACGCCGCCCACACTCCCGAAATCAATAGGTAAGCCTTACCTAAGGTAGCAGGGCCCGGCTCCGCAAGGTCAACCCGCCAACCCGGGTGACAACGTTGTCCGCCTCACCGGCATGGGACATGATCCAGGCGTGAGACCGACGATGAAGGACGTGGCCTCGGCCGCCGGGGTGGCGCTCAAGACCGTGTCCCGGGTGGTGAACGGCGAACCCGGCGTCCACCCGGCCACGGCCGAGCGGGTGCGTGAGGCCATCGACCGCCTCGGCTACAGCCGCAACGAGAGCGCGCGAGTGCTCCGCGCCGGCCGCACGTCCACCGTCGGCCTGGTCATCGAGGACCTCGCCGACCCCTTCTACTCGGTGCTCGGCCGGGCCGTCGAGGACGTCGTCATCGGCGCGGGCTGCCTGCTGCTGAGCGCCTCGTCGAGCGAGGACCCGGCGCGGGAGCGCGAGCTGGTGCGCACGTTCTGCGCGCGCCGGGTGGACGGGCTCATCATGGTCCCGGCCGGGCACGACCACTCGTACCTGCGCCAGGAGCTGGAGGCGGGCACGCCGGCGGTCTTCGCGGACCGGCCGCCGGGGCCGGGGCTCGACGTGGACACCGTGCTGTGCGACAACGCGGGCGGCGCCGTGCTGGTGACCCGGCACCTGCTCGCGCACGGGCACCGCCGGATCGCCTTCCTCGGCGACGACCCGTCGATCTTCACGGCCGCGCGGCGGCTGCACGGCTACCGCTCCGCGATGGGCCACCTGTACGACGAGCGGCTGGTCGCGATGCGGACGCCCACGCCCGGCTCGGTCCGGGCCGACCTGGAGCGCATGCTGTCCCTGGACCGGCCGCCGACGGCGCTGTTCACGGGCAACGGCCGGCTCACGGTGACGGCGCTGCGGGCGCTGGAGGGACGGCCGCTCGCGCTGGCCGGGTTCGACGACTTCGAGCTGGCCGACCTGCTGACGCCGGGGGTGACGGTGGTGGCGCAGGACCCGGCGGGGATGGGCCGGATCGCGGCGGAGCTGCTGTTCCGCCGCCTGTCCGGCGAGGACGACCCGCCGCGCCACGTCACACTCCCGGTACGGCTCATCCCCCGCGGCTCGGGCGAACTGCCTCCGTGACGAGGCCGTCCTCCGCGACGTCCCCGGCGGGAGTCTCCGTGGGCTCGTGCCGGGCCCGGAAGACCGGGATGAGGGCCAGCGCGGCCGTGACCCCCGCCGCGCCCGCCGCCGCGATCGCCACCCGCGGCCCGGCCGCCTCGCCGAGCGCCCCCACCAGGGCCGCGCCCACCGCCTGGCCGGTCATCAGCCCCGCCGACAGCAGCCCGTACGCCTGCCCGCGCACCTCCTCCGGTACGGCCTCCAGGAACCGGCGCTGCAACCCGAGCTGGTAGGCCAGCCCGGCGGTGGCGACCGCGGCGAGCGCCGCCGCGAAGCCCGTGCCCGGCCCGGCGAGGAAGCCCAGCCACGGCAGTCCGAGCAGCACGGCCAGCGGCAGCGACAGCCGCTCCCTCAGCCCCGGCGCCGCGAACCGGCCGACCGCGAACTCCCCGGCCGCCATGCCCACGGCAGCCGCCGCCAGCACCGCGCCGGCCCGACCCTGCCCGCCGAGGTAGGGCACGACCATCGCCTCGGCCCCGGCCAGGCACGCGGGCGGCAGCCAGCTCGCCAGCAGCAGCCCGCGCACCCGCCGGTCCCGCACCAGCAGCCCGTTCACGCGCACGGTCGACCGCACCGCCCCGCCACCCGGGCCTCGGGCGGCGGCAGCCGCGCTCCGGGCGGGCCGCCGGGGCAGGCCCGCCCACAGCACCACCGCGGCCGCCGCCGCCAGCGCCGCCGTGACCGCGAGCGCCCCCTCCGGGCCCGTGGCCGCGAGGAACGCTCCCCCGAGCGAGAGCCCCGCGATCTGCGCCCCCGCCGAGGTCACCCCCATGAGCGATCGGGCCAGCACGAACGCGTCCCCGGGCAGCACGTCGGGCAGCATCGCGTTGCGCGCCGCGCCGAACACCGGCGAGAACAACCCGGTCACCAGCACCAGCGCGAGCATCGCCCACACCGGCAGCCCGCCGTAGGCCAGCGCCAGGCAGACCGCCACCCGCACCAGCTCGCCGGCCACCATGAGCGCCCGGGCGGGCAGCCGGTCGGCCAGCGACAGCAGGAACATCCCGCCGAGGATGTAGGGCAGCCACCCCACCATGTACGCGGCGGCCGACAGCCCCGGCGACCCGGTCCGCGCGTACACCAGCACCGACAGCGCCAGCATCTTGACCGAGTCGCCCGCGATCATCAGCGCGAAGCTCCCGAACAGGACCCGGAACTCCGGGACCGCGAACACCTCCTTGAACGTCGCCCCACGCTCGCTCACAGCGCCCCCGTCTCCCTACGTCTCTCCACGGTGCCGATGGTGGCGACCGAGGGACGCCCCCGGCGAACCTTTCGGATATAACCGAAAGGTGTTCACCATCGAGGTCACGCCCCAGGACGTGGCCGCCAGCCGGTTCGCCATCTCGCCGCTGATCGAGACCATGCACGCCCAGTGGGTCCTGGCCGGCCGGGTGGAGGCGGGGCCGCACCGGCGCTGGGCGGAGCGGTGGCGCGGGCCGTACCTGGAGCTGGAACGGGCCCGCCCCGCGCTGCGCGCCACGGCCGCGATCACCGGCAACCGGGGCGACAACGTGGACTTCGTCGCCCCGCCGCCCGCCGGGATGAGCGTGCCGTTCGAGACGGAGCTGGCCGCGATGCGCACCACGCCGGTCGCGCAGGCCCACGCGGAGATCACCGCGGTGCTGGCCGGCCGGCCGCCGGTGCCCGCGTGGGTGCGGGAGCTGCTGCTGGGCCCGGACGTCGTGCGGGTGCTGGCGGACGCGTTCGAGCTGCTGTGGCGGGAGATCGTCTCCCACGCCTGGCCGCGCTTCCACGCGGCGCTGGAACGCGACGTGATCCAGCGGGCCGGGCGGCTGGCGACCTACGGCTGGGCCGCGGCGCTCGGCGACCTCAGCTCGCAGGTGCGCTGGCGCGAGGGCCGCATCGAGATCGAGATGCGGAGCGGCGCCGACGAGCGTCACCGGCTCGGCGGGCGCGGGCTGCTGTTCCTGCCGTCGGTGTTCACCGGCAACGTGGGCGCCTACCTGGAGGAGGCGTGGCCGTACGCGCTGGTCTATCCGGCGAGGGGCGTGGCGGTGGAGCCGCCGCCGGCCGACGCGGGGCTCGCGGCGCTGGTCGGGCGGACCCGCGCGCGCATCCTGGCCGAGCTGGCCGTGCCCGCGACGACCACGCACCTGGCGGCCCTGCTGGAGCAGAGCGTCGGCACCACGGGCGGGCATCTGGCGGCCCTGCGCGGCACGGGTCTCGTGACCGGCACCCGCTCGGGCCGCTCCGTCCTCTACACGCGCACGCCGCTGGGAGACGCCCTGGTCGCGGGCTCGCTTCCCTGAGACCTCTCTCAGGGTCGGCCTCGGTGTTCGCCGGTGCCGGTCACGCCGGGGTGCGGGGCTCGCTAGCCTTCTCTCGGAGTGTGCGGAGGTATAGTCGGTGCGCATCCGTTCTGCACACGTGTTCACGCACCTGATCTCGCAGATGATCTCGCACCCAGGGAGACCGCGCGCATGAATGCCGCCGACGTCGCACCGGAGGCCCAGACCAGGTTCCCTCAGGAGCTGATGTACGCGGCCGCCTCCCAGTACTACCTGGAGGACGCGACCCAGGCCGACATCGCCAAGCGGCTGGGCGTCAGCAGGGCGACCGTGAGCCGCCTGCTGACCGAGGCGCGCCGCCACGGCATCGTCGAGATCCGCGTCCACCGCCCCGCGACCCTGGAGGAGGGCCCGCTGGCCGCCGAGGTGGCCGAGGCCCTGCGGCTCCAGCGCGTCTACCTGGTGCCCAAGGTCAGCGGTCCGGCGCTGGGCCCCTGGCTGGCCCCCGGGCTGGCCAGGGCGCTGGCGGGCGTCGGGCTGACCTCCGGCGACACCGTGCTCGTCTCCTCCGGCAGCACGGTGTACGAGTGCGCGCGCGAGAGCCTCGGCCACTTCCCCGGCGTGACGATCGCGCCGGCCGTGGGCGGCCAGGAGGACCCGCAGCCCTGGTTCCAGACCAACGAGACCACCCGGTTGCTCGCCGAGCGGGTCGGCGGCGTGCCCAGCTACCTCTACGCGCCCGCGCTGCCGGGCCCCGAGCTGTTCGCCTCGCTCCAGCACGAGCCGTCGGTGCGGCGGGTCATGGACCTGTGGGCGCACGCCAAGTGCGCGATCGTCGGCGTGGGCTCGCCGCCGCTGATGCGGCAGGTCACGCCCGCCTTCGTGCCCCGCTACGCCGACAGCCTGCGCCAGGCCGTGGGCGACGTCTGCTCCCGCTTCTACGACCGCGACGGCGAGACGGTGGGCTTCCCGGGCAGCGAGCGGCTGGTCGCCACCGGCCTGGAGGAGCTGCGCCGCATCCCGTTCTCGATCGCGGTGGCCGCCGGCCCGGAGAAGGTCGTCTCGATCGTCGCGGGCGCCAAGGGCGGCTACTTCAACCAGCTCGTCACCGACGCCCTCACCGCCGAGAGCCTGCTCGCCGCCACCCGCTGACCCCGCGGGTTCCGCCGGCCCACACCCATCCCCGCGCCGCGCCCTGCCACGCGCACGCCAAGGCACCCCTCCGCGCCTTGCCATGCGCGCGCCTCGCCATGCCCTCAGCCGACCTTCCTAGGTGAACCGCAGGTCAAACGCATGGAAATACCGTGAACACTTTTGCTGGACAAATATTCCGAGGTCGCGCTAGCGTGAAACGCACCACAGCACGGCGCCGACCGTGAGCGCTCCGTGCGTGGCCGGGATCCCGACCCGACCGGCTCCGCGAGGACCTAGCAAGTGAGGAAGCGACCCGTGAACAGAGCCAAGATCCGGACCTCCGCGCTCGCCGCGGCGGCAATCGCCGCGAGCGTCTCCCTGACCGCCTGCGGCTCGGGCTCCACCGGTGGCGGCACCGGCTCAGGTGGCGGCGGCGTGGAGAACGCCAAGGTGGCCTTCCTCATGCCGGACCTGGCCTCCACCCGGTACGAGCTGGCCGACAAGCCGCTGTTCGAGGCCAAGATGAAGCAGCTCTGCCCGAGCTGCACGGTCATCTACCAGAACGCCGACTCCGACGCCGCCAAGCAGCAGCAGCAGGCCAACTCCGCCCTCGCGCAGGGCGTCAAGGCCCTCGTGATCGACCCCGTCGACTCCGCCGCCGCGGCCACGATCGTCAAGACGGCGCAGTCCCAGAAGGTGCCGGTCATCGCCTACGACCGGCCCATCCCGGCCACCCCCGCCGACTACTACGTCTCGTTCGACAACGAGAAGATCGGCGCGATGATCGCCCAGTCGCTGGTCGACCACCTCAAGCAGGAGAACGCCAAGGGCGGGCTCCTGGAGGTCAACGGCTCCCCCACCGACGCCGCGGCCGGCCTGATCAAGAAGGGCATCCACAGCGCGATCGACCCGAGCGGCTTCAAGCTGCTCGCCGAGTACGACACCCCCGACTGGCAGCCCGAGAAGGCGCAGACCTGGGTCAGCGGCCAGATCACCCGCTTCGGCGACCAGATCGCCGGCGTGGTGGCCGCCAACGACGGCACCGGCGGCGGCGCGATCGCCGCGTTCAAGGCCGCGGGCGTGAAGGTGCCCCCGGTCACGGGCAACGACGCCGAGGTGGCCGCCGCCCAGCGGATCATCGCCGGCGACCAGTACAACACCATCTCCAAGCCCATCAAGATCGTGGCCGAGGCGTCGGCGAACGTCGCCTACCAGTTCATGAAGGGCGAGAAGCCGGCCGGCAAGACGACCCTCTACAACACCCCGTCCGAGCTGTTCGTGCCCACGGTCGTCACCCGGCAGAACATCAACGAGGTGCTGTTCCAGAGCGGGATCATGAAGGCGTCGGAAGTGTGCACAGGTGCGTACGCCAAGGGCTGCGCCGAGCTGGGCATCAAGTAGCCCGCCTCGCGCGGCTCGGCATCGAGTAGACCGACAGGAGACCCCTTGTCCTCCATCCGGCAAGCAGACAGCCAGCAGGCGGACGCCCCGCGCGCCGAGAGCGTCCTGTCGCTGCGCGGGATCCACAAGACCTTCGGCGCCGTCGCGGCGCTGACGGACGTGGATCTCGACGTGGCCGCCGGCCAGGTCGTGGCCGTGGTCGGCGACAACGGCGCCGGCAAGTCCACCCTGGTCAAGATCCTGTCGGGGGTCCATCCGCCGGACTCGGGCACGATCACGTTCGAGTCGCGCGAGGTGCACATCCCGACGCCGGCGGCGGCGCACAAGCTGGGCATCGCCACCGTCTTCCAGGACCTCGCCCTCTGCGAGAACCTCAACGTGATCCAGAACCTGTTCCTGGGCCAGGAGGTGCGCCCGCTCCGGCTCAACGACGTGGCGATGGAGACCCGCTCGTGGGAGCTGCTGCGGCAGCTCTCCGCGAAGATCCCCAGCGTGCGGGTGCCGGTGGCGTCGCTGTCCGGCGGCCAGCGGCAGACGGTCGCCATCGCCCGGTCGCTGCTCGGCGACCCGAAGGTCATCATCCTCGACGAGCCCACGGCCGCCCTGGGCGTCGCCCAGACGGCCGAGGTGCTCAACCTCGTCGAGCGGCTCCGCGAGAACGGCCTCGGCGTCATCATGATCAGCCACAACATGGCCGACGTGAAGGCCGTGGCCGACACCGTGGCCGTGCTCCGGCTCGGCCGCAACAACGGTGTCTTCGACGTCGCGGACGTCTCCACCGAGGACATCATCGCCGCCATCACCGGCGCCACCGACAACGTGGTGTCACAGCGGCAGGCGCGCAGCAAGGAAGGGCTCTCGTCGTGAACAGCATGGTCACCACCGATCGCCAGGACGAGCGGCTGCAGAGCCGCGAGGGGCTGCGCGGCGCGGTCACCGACGTGGTGGAGCGCGCCCGCGGCGGCGACCTCGGCGTGATCCCCGTCGTGGTCGGCCTGATCGTGATCTGGACCGTCCTGCAGATCCTCAACCCGGTGTTCCTGTCCAGCGCCAACCTGGTCAACCTCACGCTGGAGTCGGCCGCGGTCGGCGTGATCGCGCTCGGCATCGTGTGCGTCCTGCTCGTCGGCGAGATCGACCTGTCGGTCGGCTCGGTCAGCGGCCTGTCGGCGGCGGTGCTGGCGGTCCTGTTCGTCGGGCAGGACCTTCCGGTGTGGCTGGCCATCGCCGCCTCCGTGATCATGGGCGCGGCGATCGGCTGGGTGTACGCGCAGCTCTACAACCGCTTCGGCGTGCCGAGCTTCGTCATCACCCTGGCCGGCCTGCTGGCCTTCCTCGGTCTCCAGCTCTACGTGCTGGGCACCAAGGGGTCGATCAACCTGCCGTTCGACTCCGGCCTGGTGGCCTTCGCCCAGCTCGACTTCGTGCCCGCGTGGCTGTCGTACACGTTCGCCGTGCTCGCGGCGGGCGGACTGTTCGTCAGCGGCTGGCTGCACGCCCGCGAGCGGCAGCGCGCCGGGCTGTCGGCCAGGGGCGTGCCCGTGCTGGCGCTGCGGAGCGCGGCGCTGCTCGTCGTGCTGCTGTTCGTGGTCTGGTACCTCGGCCAGACGCGCGGCGTGGGCTGGATGTTCGTCTTCTTCGTCGCGCTCGTGCTGATCATGCACTACTTCCTGTCCCGGACGAAGTGGGGCCGGTCGGTCTACGCCGTCGGCGGCAACGTCGAGGCGGCCCGGCGGGCCGGCATCAACGTCAGGGCCGTCTACACCTCGGTGTTCGTGCTCTGCTCGACGTTCGCCGCGGTGGGCGGCATCCTGGCCGCCGCCCGGCTGGCCGCCGCCAACCAGAGCAGCGGCACCGGCGACGTCAACCTCAACGCCATCGCCGCCGCGGTCATCGGCGGGACGAGCCTGTTCGGCGGGCGCGGCACCGCGTTCGGCGCGCTGCTCGGCATCATCGTCATCCAGTCCATCTCCAGCGGCCTGACCCTGCTCAACCTCGACTCCTCCATCCGGTTCGTGGTGACGGGCGTGGTGCTGCTGCTGGCCGTGGTGGTCGACTCGGTGGCGCGCAAGTCGCGTACCTCTCACGGAAGGGCCTGATGGCCGTCATCTGCGTCGACGCCGGCACCACGGTGATCAAGGCGGTCGGCTACGACGAGGAGGGCGCCGAGGTCGCGGTGGCCCGGCGCGAGACCCGCGTGTCCCGGCCCCTGCCGGGCCACGCCGAGCAGGACATGGACGACGTCTGGGACGCGGTCGCGCACACCGTGCGCGAGGTCGCGTCCCAGGTGGACGTGCCGGTCGGCTTCGTCGCCCTCACCGCGCAGGGCGACGGCGCCTGGCTCGTCGGCCGCGACGGCCGCCCGACCGGCCCGGCGATCCTGTGGAACGACGCCCGCGCCGGCGCCGTGGTGGACCGCTGGAACCGCTCCGGGCTGGCCGAACGCGCGTTCCGCGGCAACGGCTCGTCGGCGGCCTCCGGGCTGCCGCACGCCATCCTGACCTGGCTGAACGAGCACGACCCGGACCGGATCACCCGCTCGGCCGCGCTCCTGACCTGCGGCGGGTGGATCTTCTCCCGCATGACCGGCGAGCTGGCGGCCGACGAGTCGGACGCCTCCGCCCCGTTCCTCGACCTGCGGGCCCGCTCCTACTCCCCCGAGCTGCTGCGGCTGTTCGACCTGGAGTGGGCGGAGCGGCTGCTGCCGGAGCTGCGCGACGACGAGCACCGCGTGGCGGGCCTGACCGCCGAGGCGGCCGGCGCGCTCGGGCTGCCGGCCGGCACCCCGGTCGTGATGGCCCCGTACGACATCGTCTCCACCGCGATCGGCGCGGGAGCCGTGGGGGCCGGGCAGGCGTGCAGCATCCTCGGCACCACGCTGTGCACCGAGACGGTCGTGGCCGAGCCCGAGCTGGACGGCCCGGCCGTGGGCATCACCATCGCCGTCCCGGGCGGCTACCTGCGGGCCTTCCCCACCTTCGCCGGGACCGAGGTGCTGCACTGGGCGTGCCGCATGCTGGGCCTGGCCGGCCCGGCCGAGCTGGGCGAGCTGGCCGCCGCCGCGCCGCCGGGCGCGTGCGGGCTGGCGTTCCTGCCGTACTTCTCGCCGGCCGGCGAGCGGGCGCCGTTCTCCGACCCGCTGGCCCGGGGGGCGTTCCTGGGCATGTCGTTCGAGCACGGCCGCGAGCACGTGGCCCGGGCCGTGCTGGAGGGGCTGACGCTGGTCGTCCAGGACTGCCTGGCCGCCTCCGGCGCGCCGGCCCGCGAGCTGCGGGTGTGCGGCGGCGGCTCGGCCAGCGACCTGTGGGTGCGGATGATCGCCGACGTCACCGGCGTGCCCGTGCTCCGCTCGGCCGACTCCGAGGTGGGCGCCCGGGGCGCGTTCCTCGTCGGCCTGGCCGCGACCGGCGGCGCCTCGGACATCGCGGCCGCCGCCGACCGGCACGTACGGCTGCGCGACGCCGTGCGCCCCGAACCGGGCGCGTACCGCACCGCGTACAAGGACTTCCTCGCCCTGCGCGAGACCACCGCGGGATCGTGGCCGCTGCTGGCCGAGATGCGCGCCCGCACGGGGAGCGGCGCATGACGGTGCCGCACCCCACGACGGACATGACGGGCATGACGGGGAGCACGGCATGAGCGTGTGGATCGGCGTCGACCTCGGGACGCAGAGCGTGCGGGCGATGGCCGTGGCCGCCGACGGGCAGGTGCTCGGCGCGGCCAGCCGGCCGCTGACCAGCCGCCGCGACGGGCCCCGGCACGAGCAGGACCCCGAGCAGTGGTGGGAGGAGCTGGCCGCGGCGACCCGCGAGGCGCTGGACGGCGTGCCGCCCGAGCGGGTCAGGGGCGTGGCCGTGGACGCCACCTCCGGCACGATCCTGCTCGCCGACCGGGCGGGCCGCCCGCTGACGCCCGGCCTCATGTACGACGACCGCCGCGCCGCCGGCGAGGTGGACCGGGTCAACGCGGCGGGCGCCCACGTGTGGGAGAAGCTCGGCTACCGGCGCATGCAGGCCACCTGGGCGCTGCCCAAGCTGCTGTGGCTGCTGGGCGACGCCCCCGAGGGCGCCCGGCTGTCCCACCAGAACGACTTCGTCAACCGCCGCCTGGCCGGCCACGAGGTCGCCACCGACCTGAGCAACGCGCTGAAGACCGGCGTGGACCTCGTCGAGGAGCGCTGGCCGCACGACGTGCTCGACGCGCTGGGCGTCCCCGCCGCGATGCTGCCCGCCGTCGTACGGCCGGGCAGCGTGCTCGGCCAGGTGTGCGCCCAGGCCGCCGAGGAGACCGGCATCCCGGAGGGCACCCCGATCGTCGCCGGCACCACCGACGGGTGCGCCGCCCAGCTCGGCGCCGGCGCCCTGCGGCCGGGGAGCTGGAACTCCGTGATGGGCACGACGCTCGTCCTCAAGGGCGTCACCCGCGAGCTGGTCCACGACCCGCTCGGCGTCGTCTACTCCCACCGGGCGCCCGACGGCTCCTGGCTGCCCGGCGGCGCGTCCAGCACCGGCGCCGGGGTGCTGGCGCGCGATCTGCCGGGCCGCGACCTCGACGCGCTCGCCGCGGAGGCCGCCCGCCGTTTCGGCCCCGGCGGCGGGGAACCGGCGGCCACCACCTACCCGCTGGTCTCGCGCGGCGAGCGGTTCCCGTTCGCCGCGCCGGAGGCGGAGGGCTTCACGCTCGGCGAGGTGGCCGACGACGTCGACCGCTACGCCGCGATCCTGCGCGGCGCCGCGTACGTCGAGCGGCTCTGCTTCGACTACCTCGACCTGCTCGGCGCGCCCGTCGACGGCGAGATCATCCTGACCGGCGGCGCCACCAGGAGCGCCTACTGGAACCGGCTGCGGGCGAGCGTCCTCGGCCGTCCCGTGACCCTGCGGGAGAACGCCGAGCCCGCGCTCGGCATGGCGGCGCTGGCCGCCGGCCCCGGCGCGACGGACGGGATGGTCCGCACCCGGGAGATCGTCCACCCCGACGGCGGCGACGGCCTGCGCGAGCACTACCTGCGCTTCGTCGGCGAACTGGAAACCCGCGGCTGGCTGCCCGCCTCGGCCGCCGCCCACGCCCGCAAGAGGAGCACCCATTGACTCGGCTCGTTCTGGTGCGTCACGGCGAGACCGTCTGGCACGCCGAGAACCGTTACGCCGGACTCAGCGACGTCGCGCTGACCCCGCGCGGCCGCGAGCAGGCCGCCGAGCTGGCCGCCTGGGCCGCCGGCGCCGGGCTCACCGGCGTCTGGGCCTCGCCGCTCAGCCGGGCCGTGATCACCGCCACGCCCAGCGCCGAGGCCGCCGGGGTGGAGCTGCGCGTGGACGAGCGGCTGCGCGAGATCGACTTCGGCCAGGGTGACGGCCTGACCTCGGCCGAGATGCACGAGCGCTTCCCCGAGGCGCGCGCCGCGTTCGAGGCCGACCCCGCCGCGCACCCGCTGCCCGGCGGCGAGGACCCGGCGGCCGTGGCCGACCGGTTCGTGGCCGCGCTGGAGGACGTCCGCGCCGCCCAGCCGGACGGCCGGGTGCTGGTGGTGGCCCACACGACCGCCATCAGACTCGCCCTGTGCCGGCTCATCGGGGTGCCGCTCGGCTCCTACCGCCGGCTGTTCCCGAGCCTGGGCAACTGCGCCGTCACGGAGCTGCGCCTGCGGGACGGGCAGGTCGCCATGCTGCAGTTCAACTCTCCGATTGGAGCCGACCGTTGACCATCCGAGTCCTCGCCGCGGGCGACCACTTCGTCACCAACAGCCTGCTCATCGACGCGCTCAAGCGCGAGGTGCCCGGCGAGCTGGACATCCGGGAGCTCACGCTGCCGTGGCCGGTCGTCCCGTTCGGCCCGGTGGGCGAGGTGAAAGAGGCCTCCGACGTGGAGGACGAGCTGATCGAGGCGCTGCGGGACGTGGAGGTGTGCGTCACGCAGATGGCGCCGCTGACCCGGCGGGTGCTCGACGCCAGCCCCGCCCTGCGGCTGTTCTGCGTCAGCCGGGGCGGCCCCGTCAACGCCAACCTGGAGGCCGCCACCGAGGCGGGCGTGGCCGTCACGTTCGCGCCCGGCCGCAACGCCGTGGCCACGGCCGAGCACACGCTGGCCCTGCTGCTCGCGGCCACCCGCCGGGTCCCGCAGACGCACGCCGACCTGGCCGGGGGCGTGTGGCGGGGCGACTACTACCGCTACGACATGGTCGGGCCGGAGCTCGACGGCAGCACGGTCGGCCTGGTCGGCTACGGCGCGATCGGGCGGCGCGTGAGCCGCATGCTGGAAGGGTTCGGCGCCGAGGTGCTGGTGTACGACCCGTACGTGGACGACGTGCCCGGCAAGGTCGAGCTTGCGGAGCTGCTGTCGCGCTCCCGCTTCGTGTCCCTGCACGCGCGGGCCACGCCCGAGACCACCGGCATGATCGGGGCGGCGCAGATCGCGCTGATGCCCGCCGGGTCGGTGCTGGTCAACTGCGCGCGAGGGG
This sequence comes from Nonomuraea roseoviolacea subsp. carminata, assembly GCF_024172185.1. GTDB lineage: Bacteria > Actinomycetota > Actinomycetes > Streptosporangiales > Streptosporangiaceae > Nonomuraea > Nonomuraea roseoviolacea. The sequence continues at coordinate 5,399,630 of NZ_JAMZEC010000001.1, read as the reverse complement.
CGCTGCTCGACTACGACGCCCTGTGCGACGCGCTGGAGTCCGGTCACCTGTTCGGCGCGGCCCTGGACGTCTTCCCCGAGGAGCCGATCCCGGCCGGGTCGCGCCTGCTGACCACGCCCAACCTGGTGATGACCCCGCACCTGGCGGGCGCCAGCAAGGAGACGGCGATCAAGGCGGCCCGGATCGTGGCGGCCGACGTCGCCCGCTACGTGCGCGGCGAGGCCCTGGCGCACTGCGCCAATCCGTCGTTCGCCACGTCCTGACGACGGCCGGGTGTCCCCGCTCCCGTTCGGGAGCGGGGACACGGTCAGCCCTTGAGCGCCCCGGCCATGAGGCCGCGCATGAAGAAGCGGCCCAGCAGCACGTAGATGAGCATGGTGGGGATGGACGACAGGATCGCCGCGGCCATCTGCTGGCTGTACGGCGTGGCCTGCGCGCCCGCGATGTTGTTCAGCATCACCGTGGCCGGCCAGCTCTGCGGCCCCGTGAGGAACACCGCGAACAGGAAGTCGTTCCACAGCGACGTGAACTGCCAGATGACCACGACGGCGATGGCCGGCGCGGAGACCGGCAGCACCACGGACCGGTACGTCCGCAGCATGCCGGCGCCGTCCACCCGCGACGCCTCGATCAGCTCGTCGGGGATCGTGACGTAGTAGTTGCGGAAGATCAGCGTGCAGATCGGGATGCCGTACACCACGTGCGCGAGCACCAGGCCCGGGATGCCGCCGTAGAAGACGCCCTGCAGCCCGGTCAGCTCGTTCAGGCCGACGAGGAGCTGCACCAGCGGGATCATCACGCCCTGGTACGGGATGAACATGCCGAACAGGAACAGCGTGAACAGCACGTCCGCGCCCGGGAAGCGCCACTTGGACAGCACGTAGCCGTTCATCGACCCGAGGGCGCACGACAGCAGCGACCCGGGGACGGCCAGCAGCACGCTGTTCCACAGGCCCGGCGCCAGCTTCTCCCAGGCGACCCGCCACGCCTCCGTGGTCCAGGTGACCGGCAGGTTCCACGCCTGGCCGGGGTCGGCCTCGGTGAGCGGCTTGAAGCTGGTGACCAGCAGGACGTACACGGGGATGAGGAAGACCACCACGAACGCGAGCAGGATCACCAGCCGCGCTCCGGTGGACACCCGTCCCCTCGCGGCGACCGCCGTCATGATCGCCTCTCCTTGCGCACGGACCAGACGAGGTACGGGATGACGAAGACGGCGACGCTCAGCACGATGTACGAGGCGATGGTGGCGCCCTTGGCCGGGTCGTGGGAGTCGAAGACCGCCACCCACATGAACACCGCCGGCACGTCCGTGATGATCTGCTTGCCGGAGACCGCCACGATGAGGTCGAACACCTTGAGCGAGATGTGGCCGAGGATGATCAGCGCCGAGAGCGTCACCGGGCGCAGCAGCGGCAGCACCACGTGCCGGTAGACGCCCCACTCGCCGCACCCGTCCACCCGCGCCGCCTCGCGCAGCTCCTCGGGGACGCCCCGGAAGCCCGCCAGGAACAACGCCATGACATATCCCGACATTTGCCAGATTGCTGGTAAGGCCATCGCGGCCATGCCCCAGTCGGGATCGCGGAACCACTGCCACTGCGGCAGCCCGATCGCGTCGAACAGCCGGTTCAGCCCGACCGCCCGCTCCTCCATGCCCGAGTTCATCAGCCACCGCCACACGATGCCGGTGGCGACGAACGAGACGGCCATCGGGAACAGGTAGATCGCCCGGAACGTGCCCTCCCCGCGGATGCCCTTCTCCATGAGGAAGGCGAGGAACCAGCCGAGCACCAGCGCGCCCAGCACGAACACGACCGTGAACATGATCGCGTGATTGACCGATATGTGCCATCTGGGCTGATCCCAGATGCTGACGAAGTTGTCCAGCCCGACGAACTTCCCCTCGGACACCTCGTCGTGCTTGTCCGTCATGGCCAGCCGGAAGTTCCAGCCCAGCATCCCGTACACGAACACGCCGATCGCCACGATCGACGGCGCGACCAGGAGCAGGCCCGGCAGCCAGGTGCGTGCCCGCCTCACGGCGAATCCCTCCAAGCCTCTCTCGCGGGCTTCCCTCGGGAGGCGCGGCGGGCGCCGGGAGGGCGCCCGCCGTGCCCGCGGCTCACTGGGCGTTCGCCTTGGCGGCGTCGGCCAGCGCCTTCTGCAGCGCGGCCACGTCCTTGCTCCCGATGAACAGGCCGACCGCCTCCGTGATCGCGGCCAGCCACGGCTGGTTCACGGACACGCCGTGCTGGATGGAGCCGGCGAGCTTGTCGCTCGACCAGTCCTTCAGGGCGTCGGCCAGGTAGTCGGTGTAGAGCGACTGGTCGGCGTCCTTGCGGGCCGGGATGGAGCCCTTCTTCGGGTTGAAGGCGTCCTGGCCCTCCTTGCTGGCCGCGACCTTGAGCCAGGCGACCGCCCCGTCACGGTTCTTGGCGCCCTTCGGCAGGGTGAAGCTGTCGGACAGCCACAGGTAGGTGCCCTCGGTGCCGGGCGAGGGCGCCCAGTCGAAGTCCTTCTTCGAGGTCTTGCCCAGGCCGCCGTCCGGCGGGTTGTGGAAGTAGCCGTACGCCCAGTCGCCCATGATGTTGAACGCGGCCTCGCCGTCGGCCACCTGCTTGGCCGCGGGCTGCCAGTCGTCCTGCGGGTCGCCCGCGTACGACATGATCGTCTTGAACGTCTCCAGGGCCTTGGTGACCTGCGGGGAGCTCCAGTCGGCGCCCGGCTTGAACAGCGCGTTGTAGGCGTCCGTGCCGAGCGAGCCGAGCAGGACGCTCTCCAGCAGGTGCGTCACCGTCCACTCGGAGCCGATCGACAGCGGGATCTTGCCCTTGGCCTTGACCTTGCCCAGGTCGGCGACGAACTCCTCCAGCGTCTTGGGCGCGCCGGCGATGCCGGCCTCCTTCAGCACCGACGGGTTGAACCACAGGACGTTCGAGCGGTGGATGTTCACCGGCACCGAGTAGACCTTGCCCTGGACGCTGATCTGGTCCACGAGCTGGGCCGGGAACACCTCGCGCAGCTTCAGCTCGTCGTAGAGGAAGTTGAGGTCCTCCAGGTCACCGGCCTTGATGTAGCCCTGCAGCTCGGCGCCCGCGTGGCCCTGGAAGGTGTCGGGCGGGGTGTCCGCCTGGAGCTTCGACTGCAGCAGCGCCTTGGCCTTGTCGCCGGAGCCGCCCGCGACCGCCGCGTCGAAGAACGTGTACGACGGGTTCTTCTGCTCGAAGATCTGCCGCATCGCCTTGAGCCCGTCGGCCTCCCCCGGTCCCGTCCACCAGGAGAACACCTCCACCTGTTTCTTGGCGTCACCCCCTCCCGAGGAGGGCTGCGCCCCCTTGCCCCCGCCGCCACCGCAGGCCGCCAGGGTGAGCACGCTCGCCAAAGTGATCGCGACGGTGGCCGTCCACCTACGCCGCATCATGCACCGTCCCTTCGAGAAACCCCCGAGAACGCGTGTCGACGACGCCGCCTGATTGACAACGTTGTCAGAAGGAATCAACCCACTTCGGCCTCCGAGCCGTCAAGGCGTGCGCGGTAACAGCTCCGCATACCCACCCGGACCATGAGGAACGCGACGCGATTCACCGGCCTGGCGCCCGGAGGGGAAAGTGTCGGTGCCCGCGGGCACACTCACGTCATGCCGGACGAGCCCCTGGAACTCGGTGAGGTCTCCACCGCCGACTGGTACGCCCACTCCGACACCATGAACCAGGTGGGCTTTCTCACGATCGCCCGCCGCTTACCCTCACTCGTCCGCCAGGCCCTGGCCATGGCGTGGCGGGCCAGCCCGCGCGACACGACGGTCACGATCGTCCTCCAGGTCCTCGGCGGCGTCTTCACCGCGTTCGGGCTGCTGGCCACGACCGGGGTCCTGACAGCGCTGTTCGAGCAGGGCCCCACCCCCGAGCGGTTGCGGGCGGCGCTGCCCAGCCTCGCGCTCGTCGGCGCGGCGGCGGCCCTGCGCACCGCCGTGCAGGCCGGCGCGGGCTGGGCGCAGGCGCGCCTCGGGCCGCAGATCAGCCGCGAGTCGGAGCAGCGCCTCTACGGGCTGACCAGCAGCGTCGAGCTCGTGGCCTACGACGACCCCGACTTCCACGACTCGCTCCAGCGGGCCTCCTCGCGCGGCGTCGACATGGCCGACAGCGTGGTGTGGTCGGCCATCGACGTCGTGACCGCCGCCGTCGGCATCGCCGCCGTGGCCGGCGTGCTCGGCGTGCTCCACCCGGTGCTGCTGCCGCTCCTGCTGCTGGCCGTGCTGCCCGACGCGTGGGCCGCCGTGCGCGGCGCCCGCATGCGTTACTCCACGATGAACTCCCTCATCCCGGCCCGCCGGCGCAAGTGGATCATCGCCGACCTGCTCGCCGACCGCTCCCCGGCGGCCGAGGTCCGCTCGTTCACCATGCGCGGCTTCCTGCTGCGCATGTACGACGCGGTGGCGCGGGCCGAGCAGGAGGTGCTGCTCCGGCTGGCCAGGCGGGAGGCCATGGCCAGGGTCGCCGGCGAGGCGCTGGGCGGGCTCGGCAGCGGCCTGGTCTACGTCGCGCTCGGCCTGCTGCTGGCCGTCGGGGCGATCCCGCTGGCCGTCGCCGGCACGGCCGTGCTCGCCATCCGCACCGGGCAGAGCGCGCTGGCCCAGCTCATGTACGCCACCAACCGGCTCTACGAGAACGGGCTGTACTTCACCGACTTCCTGGAGTTCTGCGCCGACGCCGAGCGCCGCCTGACCGGCCCGCGCCCGGCCGCCCCGCCGGAGCACTTCGAGCGGATCAGCGCGCGCGACGTCGTCTTCACCTACCCCGGCACCGACACGCCCGCCCTCGACGGGGTGTCGTTGGAGATCAAGCGGGGTGAGGTCATCGCGTTCGTCGGCGAGAACGGCTCCGGCAAGACCACCCTGTCCAAGATCCTCGCCGGCCTCTACGAACCCGACTCGGGCGCCGTCCTCTGGGACGACGTCGACCTGCGCGAGGTCAGCCCCGGGGCGGTCAGGGAACGCGTCACCGTCATCGCCCAGGACCACACCCGCTGGCCCCTCACGGCCCGCTACAACATCACGATGGGCACCGACCGGGGCGAGCCCGCCCTGCACGCCGCCGCCTCGGTCGCCGGGGCCGCCGAGGTGATCGACGAGCTGCCCCACGGCTACCGCACCCTGCTCGACCGGCGCTTCAAGGACGGCCAGGAGTTGTCGGGCGGCCAGTGGCAGCGCATCGCCGTGGCCCGCGGCTTCCACCGCGACGCCGAGCTCCTCATCTGCGACGAGCCCACGGCCGCGCTCGACGCCCGGGCCGAGCACGCCCTCTTCGAGCGCATCCGCGACCACTCCGAGGGGCGCACGGTGCTGCTGATCACGCACCGGCTGGCCTCGGTCCGCTACGCCGACCGCATCTACGTCCTCGACCACGGCGCGGTCGTGGAGTCGGGCGATCACGCGAGCCTGATGGCGCTCAACGGCCTGTACGCCGAGCTGTACACGCTCCAGGCCACGGCTTATCGGATGTGATGTCGTGTTGTGCGGCGCAGCACGCGCTCCCACGGCGCTCAGCGTGAGACCACGGCACCGGCCAAGAATGCGCGTCGTCACGGCGAGCACCCCGTGAGCCCTCACGACCGGCCATGACGGACGGCGACCGAGGTCGGCGCGTGCGCGTGACCTCGGCTGTGCCGTAAAAGAAGAAGAAGACTCACGACAGCGCGGCGCGGAGGACGCTGCGGCACAGGGACGTCGAGGTGGAGGGCGACGAGTCCTCCACCACCACTCCCACCGCCACCTCCGGCGCGTCCGCCGGCGCGAAGGCCGTGCACGCCGACGGCCCGTGGCCCGACGTCGTCGTCTTGGCCGCCACCTCCATCCCCGGCAGCGCCGCCCCCGCCGCCGGGCCGCCCGGCACCGTGGTCGTCGTCATCAGCGCCGCGAGCTGCCCCGCCGGCTGCGGCGGCATGGCCGTCCGGTACGGCGCCGGCTCGGCGCGGTCCGTGGTGGACCCGTCCGGCAGCCGCACCTCCTCCACCAGGTACGGCCGCATCAACAGCCCCCCGTTGGCCACCGCCGCCGACAGCATGGCGAGCATCAGCGGGCTCGCCCGGACCTCGTCGCGGCCGATCGCCGACAGCGCCGCGCGTGACTGGTCGAGATCGCCCGGGTACGTGCCGGTCCTGGCCGGGAGCGGGAGCGCCAGGTCGTCGGCGTTGAAGCCGAACGCCTCCGCCTGGTCGCGCAGCAGGTCCGGACCGAGCTGGAGCCCGAGGTTGGCGAGCGCGGTGTCGCAGGAGAGCTGGAAGGCGTAGGCCAGCGGCGGCCGGCCGTCGCCGCAGGGCCGCCCCGCCGCGGCGGTCAGGAAGGCGGGCGGGCCCGGCAGCGGCAGCCGGGCCGGCGCGCCGACCCGCGAGGCGACCGTGTACTCCCCCGAGCCGAGCGCGGCCGCCGTGGTGACCAGCTCGAAGACGGCCCCCGGCGGGTAGGCGCGGCGCAGGGCCCGGTCGAGCAGCGGCCGGCGCGGGTCCTCGCGCAGCCGCCGGTCCGCGGCGGCCTCACCGGCCGGGTCGCCGGGCGCGTAGGCCCCCGGGTCGTACGACGGGTAGCTGGCCAGCGCGAGGATCGCGCCGGTCGCCGGGTCGAGCGCCACCACGGCGCCCGGCCGTCCCGTGGCCTTCAGCGCCTCGTACGCGGCCCGCTGCACCGGCTCCCTGATCGTCAGCCGGACGTCGGCGCCCCCGTAGGCGCGGTCCTCGACCAGGGCCCGCACGCGCACCTTCGGGTCGCTGCCCGACAGGACGGCGTCGCGCGCCTTCTCGACGCCGGTGGCCCGCCGGAGGGAGACGTGCCCGGTGATGTGCGCGTACATCTCACCGTAGGGGTAGACCCGCAGCCGGCCGTACGGCCCGGCGTCCGCGCGGCGGCTGGTGGCGACGACCGCGCCCTCGTGGGTGATGATGTCGCCGCGCGGCCGGCCGAGCCTGGCCAGCAGCACCCGCTGGTCGCGCGGGTCGCCCTCCAGACCGCTCCGGCCGAACGCCTGGAGGTAGGTGAGGTTGGCCAGCAGGGAGAACAGCACCGCGGCGCAGGCCAGGCTGACGCGCCGCAGCGGGAGATCCATGCGTCTCGCCCCGGGCCCGGCCATGGCTTCTGGTCTAGCAGCCGCGGCCCCAAGTCCGGGCTAGAGGACGCTGCGGTAGTAGGAAATCTTGTGGTTGATGTAGCGCTGGCGCTCGGCGAGGTTGGCGATCTGCGCCTGCACGCGGCGGTCGTGCTCCTCCAGGACCCTGATCCGGTCGGGGATCGTGTGCTCGCCCGCCCGCACCAGCTCGGCGAAGCGCAGCATCTCGGCGATCGGCATGCCCGTGTCGCGCAGGCAGCGGATCATGCCGAGCCAGCTCAGGTCCTCCTCGCTGAAGCGGCGCTGACCGGCCGCGTTGCGTTCGACGGGCTCCAGCAGGCCGATCTTCTCGTAGTAGCGCAGGGTGTCGAGGGTGAAGCCGGTCTCCTCGACCGCCTCGGCCGGTGTGTAGACGGTCACGCCGCCAAGGATCTCACCTGGAGCCGACTCCAGGTCAAGCTCCAGCCCCGCTTGACATGGAGCGCGCTCCAGGCCGGACAGTCATGCCCATGAACACCGGACTGAACATCGTGCTCGGCACCATCCCCTTCGGCACCGCGGTCAGCGAGCAGGACTCCTTCGCCCTGCTCGACCGGTTCTTCGAGGCAGGCGGGCGGATGCTGGACACCTCCAACAACTACCCGTTCTGGATGGAGGGCCGCACGGGCGACGAGAGCGAGCTGACGCTGGGCGCGTGGATGGCCGCCCGCGGCAACCGGGACGAGGTCTTCGTGAGCACGAAGGTGGGCGCCCGGCCCACGGTGCCGGGTGACACCACGCTGGACTCGGCCGAGGGGCTGTCGGCGGCGGCCGTCGCGCGGGGCGTCGAGGGCAGCCTGCGCCGCCTGCGCACCGACCGGATCGACCTGTACTGGTCGCACATCGAGGACCGGTCCGTGCCGCTGGAGGAGACGCTCGGGGCGTTCGGCGAGCTGGCCGCGCAGGGCAAGATCCACGAGCTGGGCGCCAGCAACATGCCGGCCTGGCGGCTGGAGCGGGCGCGCGCCGTGTCGGCCGCGCACGGCTGGGTGCGTTACACGTACGCGCAGCTCCGCCACACCTACCTGCGGCCCCGCCCGTTCACGCGGCTGGCGGAGGGCGGGCACCGGCTCGCGACGGACGACATGCTCGACTACCTGAGCTCGGAGCGGGACCTGACGCTGTGGGCGTACAACACGCTCATGGCCGGCCGCTACACCCGCCCCGACCGGCCGCTGCCCGAGTCCTACGACCACCCCGGCACCGACCGGCGGCTGGCGACGCTGCGCGAGGTGGCGGCCGAGCTGGGCGTGACCGTCAACCAGGTGGTGCTGGCGTGGCTGATGGCCGACGGGCACGTGCCGATCGTCGGGGTGTCCACGGCGGCCCAGCTCGACGAGGCCGTCGCGGCGGCGCACATCAAGTTGGACGACGACGTCCGCGCCCGGCTCGACGCCGCCTGCTAGCCGTTCCGCTGCCGGGGTCGCGTCCGGGCAGGTGGCGCGTCCGGGCAGGTGGCGCGTCAGGGCAGGTGGTCGGAGAGGTAGCGGCGGACGAGCAGCTTGCACTCGGCGATCAGGTCGGCGTCGCCGGCCGGGTCCGTGCGGAACGCCAGCTTGAGCACCGCGTCCGTGGCCTCCACCGCCACGATCAGGGCGCGGTCGAAACCCTCGCCCGCGGGGGCGCCCAGCCGCTCGCGCGCGAGCGTCCGCAGCCGGTCGGCGACGATCGCGTTGTTCTCCAGCGCCGAGTCGAGCATGTGGTTGGTGCCCTCCAGGGCGGGGCCGCCGGGCCGCACCAGCACCTCGCCGAAGTCGACCACCCCGAACCCGGGCGTGCTCCGCTTCATGGCCACGAACTCGTCGATGGCCAGGTCGATCAGGTCGGTCCAGTGGTCGAGGGTCGCCTGAGGGAGCCGCTCGGTGATCCGGCGCAGGAACGCGTCGAGGTTGCGCCGGGCGAGCGCGCGCACGAGCCCCTGTTTGTCGGGGAAGAACTGGTAGAACGTGCCGATCGGCACCTCGGCCCGGCGCGCGACCTCCTTGGTCGTGAGCGCCTCGTAACCGACCTCGTCGAGCAGCACGGCGCACTCGTCGAGCATGCGCTCGACCCGCTCAAGGCTGCGGCGTTGGGCGGGACGGCGCCGCAAGGTACTGGTCATGTCCTCCATCCTGGCCCATTACCGGCAGGTAGAGGATCTCGCTTTGCCGTCAGTTAACATGAGCCACACTCGCATATAACTGAGGAGCCGCGATGTTCCTGTGGGGCACGGCCACGGCCGCCTACCAGATCGAAGGAGCCGTCGCCGAGGACGGCCGGGGCGCGTCCGTCTGGGACACGTTCGTCCACCAGCCAGGCCGCGTCCGCGACGGCCACACCGGCGACGTGGCCTGCGACCACTACCACCGCTGGCGCGAGGACGTGGCGCTCATGTCGGGCCTCGGCGTCAACGCCTACCGCTTCTCGATCGCCTGGAGCCGCGTCCTGCCCGAGGGCTCCGGCGCGGTCAACCCCAAGGGGCTCGACTTCTACGAGCGGCTGGTGGACGGGCTGCTGGAGGCCGGCGTCACGCCGGTGCCGACGCTGTTCCACTGGGACCTGCCGCAGGCCTTGGAGGACCGGGGCGGCTGGCTGGAGCGCGACGTCTCCGGGCTGTTCGCCGAGTACGCCGCCGTGGTGGCCGAGCGGCTCGCCGACCGCGTCCGCACCTGGATCACGCTCAACGAGCCGTTCATCCACATGGCCTGGGGGTACGGCCTGGGCGTCCACGCGCCGGGCCGGACGCTGCTGCTCGACGCGCTGCCCGTGGCCCACCACCAGCTCCTCGCCCATGGCCTGGCCGCGCAGGCGCTGCGGGCGGCGGGGGCGCGCGAGGTGATGATCACCAACAACTGCACGCCGGTCTGGCCCGCCTCGGCGTCCGAGGAGGACCTGGCCGCCGCCACGGCCTACGACACCCTGCACAACCGGCTGTTCAACGACCCGGTGCTGCTCGGGACGTATCCGGATCTGTCGGCGTACGGGGTCCGGCCGGACGGCGCGGCGGGCGAGGGGCCCGAGCTGAGCGCGGCGCTGGGGCTCCGTGACGGCGACCTCGACGTGATCTCCGCCCCGCTCGACGGCCTCGGCGTGAACTACTACAACCCCACCCGCATCGCCGCCCCCTCCGACGACATGCTGCCGTTCACCGACGCGGGCGTCACCGGGTACCCGGTCACCGCCTTCGGCTGGCCGGTCGTGCCCGACGGGCTGCGCGAGCTGCTCACGGGGCTGCGCGAGCGGTACGGGCGGGCGCTGCCTCCCGTGTACGTCACGGAGAACGGCTGCTCCCAGGACGACGAGCTGACCCCGGACGGCGTGGACGACCAGGGGCGCGTCGCCTACCTCCGCGACCACATCGCCGCGCTGGAGCGGGCCCGCGAGGAGGGCGTGGACGTGCGGGGCTACTTCGTCTGGTCGCTGCTGGACAACTTCGAGTGGGCCGAGGGGTACCACCAGCGCTTCGGCCTGGTCCACGTGGACTTCGCCACCGGCGAGCGCACCCCGAAGGCGTCCTACGGTTGGTACCGCGACCACATCGCCGCCGCGCTCCGGGCGTAGCGGCACCCCGCGGCGGGGCGCGCCGGCGCGCCCCGCTCCCGACGCGGACCGATCCGCCGAAGATCGCCATGCGCCGGCGGCCTTGACGCCGTACTCGCGATACGTGGTGCTCTCGCGTCAAGGTCGTGGCGCTCGCCGGCGCCGCGCCGCTGAGCATCGGGGCATGGCCGGAGGAGATCGAACCACTGGTCATGCGCGACGACCTGGCCATGATCGGGGTGGGGCTCCATCGCCATCTCGTGATCGCCTGACCACCCTCGGCGGACGTCACCCCCGCAATCCGTCAGAAGACCGACACGTGGACGTGGTCGTAGTGGTTGGCGGTGACGCCGCCCCGGTCGGACATGGGGTCCCAGCCGCCGCCCGACCGGATGTCGTAGTAGCGCTGCTTCCAGATGATGTACATCACGCCGATCTTCGACCCGTTCTGGATCAGCCACTCCGCCAGCGCGTCGCCGCGCTCCTCGTCGGCGCCGCTGGCGGCACGGCCGCCGCTGGACATCATGAAGTCGCAGGCCCGCCCCTTGCCGTGCTCGCCGGGGTCGCCCGGGCGCAGGCAGCCGACACCGTACGGCATGGGGAAGTTCGCCATGATGGCGGCCCGGACCGCGATCATGCGCGGCGTGAGCCCCTCGGCGCCCCCGGGCTGCTGGAAGCCGTACTTGGCGAGCAGGCGCTCGATGTCGCGGCGCTTGCCCTTCATGACCTCGATCTCGCGCTTGAGCTTCGCCACCTTGTCGTCGGCCGCGACCTCGGCCTTCTTGGCGTCCTCGATGAGCTTCTCGACCTGGCGGACCCGGGCGGCGCGCTCGGCGGCGATGTGGCTCATGTTCGCCGCCTGGCTGAGCGCCGTGGACGGGTCGCCGCCGTAGCCCAGCAGCCCGACGCCGTCGAGGGGGCCCATGATGTACGTGTTGCGGGCGATCGCGGACACGTCCGCCCTGGCGCGGGCGAGCCGGGCCTTGAGCGCGCCCGAGGTCTTGACCGCCCTGCGGACCTGGAGCTTGATCTCCTCCAGGCTCTGGATCTGGCCGCGGTAGCGCTCGTTGAGCTCCTTCGCCTGCTGAGTGAGCTTGCGCAGTTCGGCGGGGTTGGGGGCGGCTGTGGCGGCCCGCGGCAGGGGGAGTAAGAGCAGGCCGGAGAGAAGGACGGCCAGCAGGGCGACGCGACCGACCATCACGCCCGTCCTCCCCTCTTAGACGGTCCGAAACTATAGAAGATGATCTTGATTACTGTCACCTGAACGACCGAACCGGCACACCTTTGCCGACCTATATCGCGATAAATCACGGTTTGTCGGTTCTAAGAGCGGAATAAAGATTTGAGCCCTGCCGGACACCCCGTGTCTCGAACGTCAGCCGCACTCGTGGCCGCGATCCTCGACCTGGGCAACTCGGCGGGCCGGCAGCGGTGGAAGATCGACCTGACCCCGTACGCGGGCAGGAAGGTGGAGCTGTCGGTCTCGTACATCAGCGACTGGGGCACCCAGGGCGCCGGCGTCTTCCTCGACGACGTCGCGCTCACGCTCGACGGCGCGGCGGCCGAGCAGACGTCGTTCGAAGGGCGACCTCGGCGGCTGGAGCGTCGCGAGCCCGCCGGAGGGCTCGTCCCCCTCGATTCGAGGAGGGCGCCGGCATCACCACGAAGGACACCGTCCACCTCGGCTTCGGGCGTGGAGAGCCCGTCCACGCAGGCCGAGCGGACCGACGTGGTCAAGCGGTCGCCGAAGCACCTGATCGGTGCCCCGCGCTGACCTGAGGAGGCGTCACGGAGGGGTGCGGCGCAGGCGCCGCACCCCTCTTGCGCGCACGCACAGAACATGGTTCGGTCGGCTTGGGCGTCCCCTTTCCCAACCAAGCATCCGGTCAAGCAGGAGGCTCACGACATGCGCCAGCACGACACGCTGTTCATCGGAGGCGAGTGGGTCGCCCCCGCGGGCACCGGAACGATCGACGTCGTCTCCCCCCACACCGAGGAGGTCGTCGGCCGCGTGCCCGACGGCACGGCCGCCGACATGGACCGCGCGGTCGCCGCCGCGCGCGAGGCGTTCGACCGCGGCCCCTGGCCGCGCATGACCTTCGCCGAACGCGCCGAGGTCCTCGGCCGGCTGGCCGAGATCTACACGACCCGGCAGAACGAGATGGCCGAGCTGATCACCGAGGAGATGGGCTGCCCCATCACCTTCTCCCACCTCGCGCAGGTGCCCCAGCCGATCGGCACGCTCCAGTACTACGCCGAGCTGGGCCGCACGTTCGCCCAGGAGGAGCAGCGGCCCGGCATGTTCGGACCGACGACCGTGCGCCGCGAGCCGGTGGGCGTGGTGGCCGCCATCGTGCCGTGGAACGTCCCGCAGTTCGTCGCCATGACCAAGATCGCGCCCGCGCTCCTCGCCGGGTGCGCGGTCGTGCTCAAGCCCGCGCCCGAGACGCCGCTCGACTCCTACCCGCTGGCCGAGATGGCGCTGGAGGCGGGAATCCCGGCCGGGGTGCTCAACATCGTGGCCGCGGGCCGCGAGGCGGGCGAGCACCTGGTCTCCCACCCCGGCGTGGACAAGGTGGCCTTCACCGGCTCGACCGCCGCCGGCCGCCGCATCGCCTCCCTCTGCGGCGAGCAGCTCAAGCGGGTCAGCCTGGAGCTCGGCGGCAAGTCGGCGGCCATCATCCTCGATGACGCCGACCTGGCCTCCAGCATGGGCATGCTGTCGATCGCCTCGCTGCTCATCAACGGCCAGGCGTGCATCGCGCAGACCCGCATCCTGGCCTCGCGCAACCGGTACGACGAGGTCGTCGAGGCCGTGGCCGGCATGGTCTCCGCCCAGCAGGTCGGCGACCCCGCCGACCCGGCCACCGGCATCGGCCCCCTGGTCGCCCGGCGCCAGCAGGACCGCGTCGAGGGGTACATCAGGATCGGCATGGAGGAGGGCGCCAAGGTCGTCGTCGGCGGGCTCGACCGGCCGTACGAGCGGGGCTGGTACGTCACGCCCACCGTCTTCGCCGGGGTGAGCAACGACATGCGCATCGCCCGCGAGGAGATCTTCGGGCCCGTCCTGTCGGTCATCCCGTACGAGGACGAGGCCGACGCGATCCGCATCGCCAACGACAGCGACTACGGCCTGGCCGGCACGGTCTGGACGGCCGACACCGAGCACGGCATGGACGTCGCCCGCCAGGTGCGCACCGGCACGTACGGGATCAACTGCTTCACGCTGGAGGCCAACGCGCCCTTCGGCGGCTACAAGGCGAGCGGCGTCGGGCGCGAGCTGGGCCCGGAGGGACTGACCGGCTACCTGGAGCACAAGTCGATCATGCGACTGGGCTGAGCGGCCCTCTCACGAGGCGGGGCTCCGGCGCGAACGCACCGGAGCCCCGCCCGGGATCGGCGAGCACCCAGCGCGCCCCCGCAACGCTGGGCGCTGCTCCGCAGCAGCCCGTGGAGGCCTCCTGAACGGAGGCCACCAGAGGTGCGACCGTGCCCCCTGATCGTCAGAAGGCAAAAGCCACGACCCACTTGATGTGGATCACTGTGAGCAACCACCCGGATACATGAAGTATGTCCTACGGATACCGCCGGCGGCGGTTTCCTTCCCCAAGGACTTTCTCCCGGCGGATTTCTTCCATCCGCTCTAGGTAGACGCGTATTACTCAGGAAAGGTTCGTTGTGATCCACTTTCCGATGCGATGGATGAGTTCGGGGGTCGCCGCGGACTCCGCGTGACCGTAACCGGGCTCGATCCAGAGCTCCCTCGGCTCGCGCGCGCCGTCGTAGAGCTGATGGGCGTGCTCCAGCGGGAAGAACGCGTCCGCGTCCCCGTGGACGACCAGCAGCGGCGTCGGCGAAATGAGGGCCGCGGCCTCGTACGGCGGCATCGGGACCGGGTCCCACTGGCCCCGGGCGATCCGCGTGCGCTTGGCCACGCGCGCCGCCCACCGGCCCAGGGGCCGCTCGATGGCCCAGTGGACCTGGCGCATCGGCTTGGTGCCCCGGTAGTACCAGCGGGCCGGTCCGCTCACCGAGACCACCGCTCCCACGCCGCCGCGCAGCCCCGCGTGGCGCACCGCGACCGAGGCGCCCATCGAGAAGCCCACCACCGCGATCCGCCGGTAGCCGATCACCAGGGCGTGCCGGACTGCGGCCTCCACGTCGAGGATCTCCAGGTCGCCGACCGTCGTCTCGCCCCCGGAGCGCCCGTGGCCGCGGAAGTCGAAGCCGATCACGCCGCCGTACCCGCTCAGCACGTGGACGATGCGCCGCGCGGTGCGCTCCCGCCACGACCCGGTGAACCCGTGCGCCACCACGATCCCGACCTCGTCGCCCGCTCCGGCCGCGGGAGGCGTGTGGGCGGCGTCGATGCGGACGCCGTCCTCGGTGCGGAGCATGACGGGGAAGTTGGGTGCGAGCGGCATGAAGCCGAGCCTACGACCCGTCGCCGTCGCTCCCCAGGTCGGCCACGCTGACCACCATCCGCACGTGGGAGCCGTCGGCGGCGTCCATGGCCTGCGGCAGATCGGAGATCATGACGCGGGCGCGGCTGGCGAGGATGCGCCGGCGCAGGTGCCACGGGTCGAGCTCGACCGGCACCGGCCAGGCCACTCCCCCGGCGGCGATCACCGCGTCGGTCGCCACCAGCAGGTCGGGCCCCACCGGCAGGCAGATGACCACCGTGTCGCCCGCGCGCACGCCCCGCCGCCGCAACTGCGCGGAGGCCGCGGCCGACCGCTCGTCGAGCTGCCCCTCGGTCAGGCCGACGCCCGTGCCCCAGTCGACCATGACGATGCGCTCCTCCATGCCGCCACGGTAGGTGCCGGCCGCCGGCCGTGCATGGGGCGGATTATGCAGATCGCTATGCAGAAGTGCCCAGGTGCCGGGTCGCCCAGACGGCGATCTGCGCGCGCGAGCTGTAGCCGAGCTTCTCCATGATGTTGGCGATGTGCCGGGCCACGGTCGCCGGACTGATCACCAGCTCGGCGGCGATGGCCCGGTTGGACAGGCCCCGGGTGAGGAGCGCGGCGATCTCCTGCTCGCGCGCGGTCAGCAACATCCGCCGCACCTGAGCGACGGCCACCGGCCCCACCGGCCCCGCTTGACCAATTGACCCCAATGACCCCTCTTGCCCTGCTGACCCCACAGGCCCTGGTTGGTCCAGCGACCCCGGCCCCGCCTGGCTCGCGGCCCCAGCGTGCCTCGCCATGGCCACCGGCGCGGCTCGCGGCGCTTGACCCGTCGGCTCGACCGGCCCCGCTTGCAGCGGCACGGGCGGTATGTCGGCCGCCCTGGGCACCGCCAAGACCGGCCCCCTCGCCACCTCGGACACCGCTGTGGCCTGCACCCTCACCACCTCGGACACCGCCCCGGCGGGCATCCCTGACACCCCGGGAGTCACCCCGGCCGACATCCCCGGAACCCCGCACACCATCCCGGCGGGCATCTCCGGCACCCCGGACACCACCTCGGCCGACATCCCTGGCACCCCGGACACCACCTCGGCCGACATCTCCGGCACCCCGGACACCACCCCGGCCGACATCCCTGGCACCCCGGACACCACCCCGGCCGACATCTCCGGCACCCCGGACACCACCCCGGCCGACATCCCTGGCACGCCAGGCACCGCCCCGGCGGCGGCCATCACCTCGCTCGCCGGGAGATCGCCCGCGGCCACGAGGTCCGTCACGCTCAGACCGCGCGCGTCCCCCGAGCCGCCGAACGGAACCCCCGGCCGCGGCGCCCCTTCCCGGCCCGCGAGGACGAATCCGGCGACGTCAAGGGGGTCGGCCTCCCGGCCACCCGCCCACAACGCGGCGGTACGCCCCTCGCCCAGCCGAGCTCCCGCCCGGATGAGCAGTTCCTCGACCCGCGTGCCGCCGGAACGCTGGCGGATCGTCTCGCGCAGCGCGGCGGCCGCCGCGGCGGCCAGTACCGCGCCCTCCAGGTCGCCCTCGGCCTCGGCCAGCACCGAGAGCCCGACCAGGCAGCGGGCCACTCCCCGCCGCTCACCGGCGCGCGTGCTGAGCGTCAGGCTCGCCGCCAGCCGCTCCCGCGCCACGTCGTACTCGCCCAGCAGCGCCGCCACCCGGCCGATCCTGGCCAGGCACCGGGACAGATCGACCCCGCTGCTCGGCCCGCAACCCAGCTCCCGCAGCCACGGCACGGCCCTGTCGTAGTGGGTCATCGCCGTCACCAGGTCGCCGCGCGCCTCGGCCACCGCGCCGAGCTGCGCCGCCGTACGGGCCATGATCCAGCGATGGCCGTGCTCGCGGGCCCGCAGGAACGCCTCCTCGGCGTGGCGCTGCGCCTCGCGCAACCGGCCGTGGACCAGCGCGACCGCGGACAGGCCGGCCAGGGCGGCCGCCTCGTTCCACGGGTCGGCGGCGGCGCGGGCCAGCGCCAGCCCCTCCTGGGCGTGGCGCAGCGCCTCGTCCGGCCGTCCCAGGCGCAGCAGCAGCATGACGCACAGGCTGTGCATCACGCCCGTCGGGAACGGCCCGGCGTCGCCGAGCCGCCCCATGCTCTCCGTGACGAGCTCCAGCGCCCGGACCAGCTCGTCGCGCGCCTCCAGGCCGTAGGCGAGGTACGCCTTGGCCCGCGCGACCTGCTCGTCCGGCACCTCGGTCAGGTCGAGGGCGAGCAGCCGTTCCACCCAGCCGACGACCTCGGTGGGACCGCTGACGGGCAGCAGGCTCGTGCTGTGGAAGCACAGCCACAGCCCGCGCCGCGCGTCGCCGGACTCGATCGCCCAGTCGAGCGCCGCCCGCTGGTCGTCGGCCAGGGCGCGCCCGGCGTCGAGGGCGGCCAGCCGCCGCGCCCACGGCAGGCGCGGCTCGACCAGTTCCGCGGAGAAGTGGCGTTCCTGCAGCTCGCAGAGCACGTCGAGGTGGCGTTCGCGCAGCATCTCGCGCTCGCCCGCCTCGCGGAGCCGGCCCGCCGCGAACCGCTTGATGGTCTCCAGCAGGCGGTAGCGGCCCCGGCCGTCGTCGCGCAGCACCAGGGACTTGTCGACCAGCCCGCCGAGCAGGTCGAGGATCTCGGCCTCGGAGATGGGCGGCTGCGCGCACACCCGTTCGGCCAGCTCCAGGTCGAACGGGCCGGCGAACACCGACAGCCGCCGCAGCAGCACCTGCTCGCGCGGCGACAGCAGGTCGTGGCTCCATTCGATCGTGGCCAGCAGCGTGCGGTGCCGTTCGGGGGCGGTGCGCCCGCCGGTGGTCAGGAGGGAGAAGCGGTCGTCGACGCGGTCGGCGATCTGCCCGGGGGTGAGCAGGCTCGTACGGGCGGCGGCCAGCTCCAGCGCGAGCGGGAGGCCGTCGAGGGCCCGGCAGAGCCGCACCACGTCGGGCAGGCTCTCCAGGCCGAGCCGGGCCCCGGCGGCCGCGGCCCTCTCCCGGAACAGCCGCACGGACTCGGCGTCGTAGGCCCTCGCGACCGCCCACGGGTCGTGGTCCTGGCCGCTCGCGCACGCCCCGGCCCGTACCTCGTCCGGCCCGGCCCAAGGCTCCTCGGCCCCGAGGGAGTGTTCCGGCGCCGCGTCCTCCCCGGGGGGAAGGGTCGCCGACGCGGGCGCCTCGTCGCTGGAGCCGACTCCGGACAGGACGACCCCCGCGGGAACGGCGTCCCACCCGGGGGACGCGTCCTGGCCGGGCGGAGCCCCTTGCGCCGCAGCGCCGTCCGCGGGCATGGCGCCGCCCTGGAGGGCGTCGTCCGACGTGGCGGGCGTCCCCGACCGCGCGGCGCGTACGAGGAGCCGGCCGAGAACGGATGAGGCGGAGGCCGCGGCGGCCAGAGCCGGTGAGACGCCCGACGCCGCGGGGCGGCCCGACGCCGCGGGAAGGCCCAGAGACGCGGGGAGATCGAGAGCCGGGGGAAGGTCGAGGGCCGGAGGGAGGTCGAGAGGCGGTGGGAGGTCAAGGGGCGGCACCCGCCAGACGATCTCTCCCGTGATGCGCAGCGGCTCGCGGCTGGTCGCCAGGATCGCCACGTGCCGGCACGAGGCCACCAGCTCGGCGCTGACCCGGGCGCACGCGTCGATCAGGTGCTCGCAGTTGTCCAGCACGAGCAGGCAGCGCGTGTCGCCCAGCCGGGCGGTCACGGTGTCGAGCAGCGGACGGCCGGGCTCCTCGCGCACGCCCAGCACCCTGGCGATCTCGCCCGCGACCAGCTCGGGCCGGGTGATGCGGGCCAGCTCGACCAGCCAGACCCCGCCGGGACGGCTCGGCACGAGCCGGGCGGCCACGCGCAGCGCCAGCCTGGTCTTGCCGATGCCGCCGACCCCGCACAGCGTCACCAGCCGCGCCCAGCCGCCCTCTCCCTCGCGAGGGTGGTCCTCACGCTCATCGTTCGGCCCGCCCGGTCCGAAGGCGAGCCGGTCGAACGCGTCCACCCGTTCCGGCCGCTCGCTCCGCCCGTGGCCGTCGTGGCCGCCCGGACGCGGCACCGGGAGGGCCCCGCCGGCCGGAGCGGCCCCGGGACCCGCGTCCGGCGGGCCCCCATGAGCGCGTATGTCGGGGGCGAGCAGCGCGCACAGGTCGCCGAGGTCGCGTTCGCGACCGACGAAGCGGTTGGGTTCGGCCGGAAGGTTGTGCATGGGGGGCTGCGACATGTGGTCACCCTGCGTCACGGAACGATCACACTTTCCCACAGTGTCGCACTTCTCAGAGGCCGAGGGACCTCACGATCGCTCTTTCGTCCAGAACGTGTATTTCCGGATCCGTGGAGAGCTTGCGGGCCAGCTCGGAGGAGGCGATCGTGACCGAGACGGCGTGCTCCGCGATCAGGATGCGGCAGCCGAGGACCGACGGCTCCTGCGCGATCACCACGCTGGAGCCCGCGGTCATCGCGATGTCCACCACCCACAGCCCCTTGAACGGGTCGGGCTCGGCGCTCACCGCGGCCAGCACGGTGTCCCACTCCTCCAGCAGCAGTTCCTCGTCGATCTCGCGCAGGTGGCCGGTCAGCTCCTCCAGCCGCAGGGTGCGCCCGCTGTACAGGACCAGCGCGGGGCCGCACAGCGGCCCGAAGTCGACCGTGCGCTCGCCTTCCAGGTCGGTGAACGGTTTCGCGCCCGGTGACGGCTCCACGGTGAAGACGTGCTCCACGTCGGCCCTGACGGGGCCCTGGAGGCGCTGGGCGATCATCATCCGGGCGGGGCCGCGCAAGTGGAGCGCCGCCACGCCGCCCGCCCAGACGACGGAGTGGACCGCGACGGCCAGGTCGATGCCGATCGGCAGGTCGATCAGCACCTGCTCGCCGTAGCGGAGTCCGCCGGCGCGCAGGCCGCCCGCCACGTGCGCGACGCGGCGCGCGAACGCGCTGCGGGCCAGCACCTCCCCCGTGCGGACGTCGGTCATCGTCGGGTCGCCGTCGTGCTCGGCCGCGGCCCCCATAACCAGTTCCGTCCAGGTCATGGCGACAATGTAGGGACCCCAGACGGCTGAGGCATGCGCACAATTGTGCATCCCGCTATGTACGTCTGGCCGACGGCGCCCGTCCCGCGCCGAGCCTGCCCCGGTTCGTCCAAGATGGCGTCGTACGTCCTTGGCAGGGCGTCCGCACGTGCCATGACCAGGGATCAACTAGACTTGACTGAGCCGCGACATCGCGCGGCGGCCCCCACCGACACAGAGCGAGACGTCATCATGCCCTTGAACAGCCGCGACGACCTGCGGAACATCGCGATCATCGCGCACGTCGACCATGGCAAGACCACGCTGGTCGACGCCATGCTCTGGCAGTCCGGGGCCTTCCGCGCCAACCAGGACGTCGACGACCGCGTGATGGACTCCAACGACCTCGAGCGCGAGAAGGGCATCACCATTCTCGCCAAGAACACGGCGGTCCAGCACGGCGGCATGACCATCAACATCATCGACACCCCGGGCCACGCCGACTTCGGCGGCGAGGTCGAGCGCGGCCTGTCGATGGTCGACGGCGTCGTGCTGCTCGTGGACGCCTCGGAGGGTCCGCTGCCGCAGACGCGCTTCGTCCTGCGCAAGGCGCTGTCGGCCAAGATGCCGGTCATCCTGTGCATCAACAAGGTCGACCGGCCCGACGCGCGCATCAAGGAGGTCGTGGACGAGGTCTACGAGCTCTTCATGGACCTCGACGCGACCGAGGAGCAGATCGACTTCCCGATCGTCTACGCCTCGGCCAAGGCCGGCCGGGCCTCGCTCAACCGTCCCGAGGACGGCGGCATGCCCGACTCCGGCGACCTGGAGCCGCTGTTCGACATCATCAAGTCGACGATCCCGGCCCCGACCTACGACCCGAGCGCCCCGCTGCAGGCCCACGTCACCAACCTCGACGCCTCCTCCTACCTCGGCCGCATCGCCCTGTGCCGCATCCACCAGGGCGTGATGCGCAAGGGCCAGCAGGTGGCCTGGTGCCGCACCGACGGCTCCATCCAGCGCGTCAAGATCACTGAACTGCTGATGACCGAGGCGCTGGAGCGCAAGCCGGCCGAGGAGGCGGGCCCCGGCGACATCATCGCCATCGCCGGCATCCCCGAGATCATGATCGGCGAGACACTGGCCGACCCCGACGACCCGCGCCCGCTGCCGCTGATCACGGTCGACGAGCCGGCCATCTCGATGACCATCGGCACCAACACCTCGCCGCTGGTCGGCAAGGTCAAGGGCGCCAAGGTCACCGCGCGCATGGTCAAGGACCGCCTGGAGAAGGAGCTCGTCGGCAACGTGTCGCTGCGCGTCCTGCCGACCGACCGCCCCGACGCCTGGGAGGTGCAGGGCCGCGGCGAGCTGGCGCTGGCCATCCTGGTCGAGCAGATGCGCCGCGAGGGCTACGAGCTGACCGTCGGCAAGCCGCAGGTGGTCACCAAGCTCATCGACGGCAAGGTCCACGAGCCGGTCGAGCGGCTGACCGTCGACTGCCCCGAGGAGTACCTCGGCGCGGTCACCCAGCTCCTGGCCGTCCGCAAGGGCCGCATGGAGCACATGACCAACCACGGCACCGGCTGGATCCGCATGGAGTTCGTGGTCCCGGCGCGCGGCCTGATCGGCTTCCGCACCGAGTTCCTCACCGAGACGCGCGGCACCGGCCTGGTCCACCACGTCTTCGACTCCTACGAGCCGTGGTTCGGCGAGCTGCGCACCCGCAACAACGGCTCGCTGGTGGCCGACCGCTCCGGCCCGGTCACCGCGTTCGCCATGCTCAACCTCCAGGAGCGCGGCACGCTGTTCGTCTCGCCCACCACCGAGGTGTACGAGGGCATGATCGTCGGCGAGAACTCCCGGTCCGACGACATGGACGTCAACATCACCAAGGAGAAGAAGCTCACCAACATGCGCTCCTCCACCAGCGAGGAGACCGAGAAGGTGATCCCGCCGCGCGTGCTGTCGCTGGAGCAGGCCCTGGAGTTCATCCGCGAGGACGAGTGCGTGGAGATCACGCCCGACGCGGTGCGCATCCGCAAGGTCGTCCTCGACGCCGCCACCCGCAACCGCGCCGCCGCCCGCGCCAAGCGCGCCTGACGCCAGAGCGCCTGACACCAGAGCGCCTCTGAAGCCGTGACCTGGCCGGACGTGGACGCGTCCGGCCGTCGGCGGTGCTCGTGCCCGCGTCCTGACAGCCGGGTTCTCCGGCTGTTCGGACAGGTGTGACCACACCGTTACCCCACTACGCAGAACATCCGGCCCTGCCCATGGATCATCCACACTGTGGGGAAGCTCCGGATCGTCGTCGCGTTCGGGCTGGCCATGGTCTCGCTGGCGGCGATCCTCTGGTGCGTCGTGGCGGCCCGGCCGGTCGTCGCGCCCGCGCGTCCGGCGGGCCCCGAGGTCCCCGACACGTGGGAGCTGACGGCCGGGCGCACCGCGGCCGGGTTCGCGGCCGAGCGTGAGGCCACGACCGAGGTCGTGCTGAGCCGGGCGAGCCGCGCCGACCTGACCGGCGTGCCCGCCGGGCGCATCGACGAGCGGCAGAGCCAGGTCAAGGTGACGATCACGCACCGGCTGCGGATGCGCGCCACCGACGACCTGGCCGCGACGCTGCGGCAGGGCAGCGAGTTCCCCGGCGGCATCCAGCGCTTCACCGACGACGGGTTCGGCGCGATCAAGGTGCTCGGCACCGTGCTGGCCCCGACGAAGCGGCTCGCGCCGGTCCTGACCACCTCCGCCGGGCACACCACGGTCGAGTTCCGGGTGACGATGCTGCGCCAGCTCCAGCCCGGCGAGCTGATGGAGCTGGGCTTCCGCACGCCCACCGGCCGGCCGCTGATCGTGCTGCGGCGCGCGGTCACGGTGTTCCCCGGCGAGTGGACGCCGCTGCGCGTGCAGGGCGTGCGGCCGTCGCGGGAGGATCCGGAGCGGCTGGAGTTCGCCGTCGGGTACTACCCGGTGAGCGTGACGCTGGCCCAGGACTCCTACGGGTTCCCCGACCGCGAGGAGGAGGACGACTTCTCGTGGGCGACGGCGCTCGGCATCGGCACCGCGGTGGTGCTCGCCTGGTACGTCTTACGGGCCATGGGCATGGCCTGGTGGCGGCAGACGGTCAACCGGGAGTTCGCGATCGGCCTGGCGCTGGCCGCGCCGACCCTGCTGATCCCGCTCCTGGTCAAGGAGTTCACGCCGTTCGCGTACGTGATCCTGTTCGGGGCGGTGCCGGCGCTGGCCGTCTGGCACGCCGGCCGGGTGCTGCCGACGAGCCCGCCGTGGACGGTGCGCGAGGTGCTGGGCGTGACGGGTCTCGGCGTGCTGCTGAGCGTCGGCATGCTGTCCTGGTCGTGGCTGCACGAGCAGCTCCCCGGCCGCACGCTGCTGACGGGCGCCGCCATCGCGGCGCTGGCCGCCGCCGGCTCCGCCGTGGGCTTCAGCGCCGACCTCGGCATCCGCATGGTCGCGGTACGGCTGGCCGCCTTCGCCGCCGGGTCGGCGGTCGCGCTGCTGGCACTCGGGCTGTGGACGAAGGCGCTGGCCGACGGCGTCTACCCGCCCGACAGCGTGCGGCTCGTGCTGTCCCTCGGCTGGGCGCTCATCCCCATCGCCGCGGTCGCCGTGGCCACGCGGCAGTGGTCGAGACGGGCGGTCGTGGTGGCCGTGGTCGCGAGCTTCCTGGTGCAGGGTTGGCCCACCGAGTGGCTGGACGCCGGGTCGTGGAGCCTGCCCCTCGCCACGCCGGGCGTGGAGCCCAAGCTGGGCGACCTGCCGCTGAGCCCGCTGATGCGGGGCATCCTGGGGCTGCTGCTGCTCGGGTTCGGGCTGCTGGTGCTGCGGCTGCGCCGCCTCGGCGGCTCGCTCCAGGCGCTCAGCCTGCCGTCGGCCGAGGGCACGATGATCGCCGGGCTGATGGTGCTGTACCTGACGCCGCGCGGCAGCATCACGATCGCCGACAGCGACGTGCCGCTGCCGCTGCTGTCGATCACCTCGATCGTCGCCTGGCTCGCGGCGCGCTGGCTGCTGGTCACCCCGCACCCGTCGGTGGTCGAGCCCACCTCCGCCGACGAGCACCGCGAGCTGATCAGGGCCGCGCTGCACAAGCGGCTGCTGCTGATCTCCGAGCAGGAGCTGTACCGGATCGGCCGCGGCAAGATCGGCGCGGGTGAGATGACGATGGACGACTTCGACGAGCGGCGGCAGGCCCTGGAGGAGGCGCTGCGCCTGCACGGACGCGACCCGGAGACGGCCTTCGCCACCGCCGCCGGATGCCCGCCGTGGGTGAACGGCGTGTACGGCTTCGTGGTGAGCCTGCTGCTGAGCCTGCCGTTCGCGTTCCTGTACGGCCGGCCCAACGGGGTGGACCTGAGCAGCTTCGTGTTCGACATCCGCTACCTGCTGGCGCTGCCCGCCTTCGGGTTCCTGTTCGGGTACTTCTACCCCCGGATCCGGGGCACCCAGCCCATGACCAAGGCCCTCTACCTCATGGCCGCCGCCCTGGCCACCGAGCTGTCCGGCTACCTGTCGACGCTGGTCGAGCCGGACATCGGCGGACTGGACAAGGTGCAGGTCGTGGCGATCGTGGGCGGCGAGGTGGCCCTGGTGTGCATCGGCCTCGGGCTGTACTGGGAGTGGCGGATCATGCACCTCGCCGGGGAGCCGTGGGCGCGGGTGCGCAACATCCGCAGCGTCCGCAGCCTGGCCACGCCGCTGCTCGCGGTGATCATCGCGGCGGTCACCGCGGCCGCCACCTCGGCGGCCGGGCAGACGGTGGACCGCATCCTCCAGGGCGACGGACAGGTCACCACCTCGACGTCCAAGTAGGGCGGCCCACGGGTGGCGCGGGCGTTTCGCCCGGGCCAACCCGTCGCCGAGGACAGCACCACGTAGCCCGCCTCGGCGAACCGTACCCGGTAGCCCTGCTGGAGCAGCGTCCGCACGCGGGCCCGCTGCTCCGCCACGTCCGGGAACGGGAACGTGCGGCGGTCCACCACGGCCACCACCCACGGCGCCCGGCGCGGGGTGCGGTCCCACAGCAGCACGGTGGCGCGGCCGGACAGCGCGGGCGCGAGGTTGTTGGCGGCCTCGACCAGCGCCCCGTCCGGCACGGCGGCCACGGCCGCGGCGGCGGCGCTCTCCCGCGCGTCACGCCGGTAGGAGGCGGGGTCGGCCAGGTCGGCCAGCGCGAAGAACGGCACGCTCGCGACGGCGAACGCCACCACCCCGACCGCCCACGCCCGCGCCGCCCGCGCGCCCCACGGCGCCCGTCGCGCCTCCAGGCGGTCGCACAGGCGGCGGACCCCGTCCACCCCCGCCGCGAGGACGACGACCACGACGAACGCGTTGTAGTGGTACTCGGGCACCCACCAGTTGGGGAAGGAGCTGGCCAGCATCCGCTCGGCCAGCAGGGGTGCCGCCATGAGCAGGATCGGCGACCCCAGCGCCGCCAGCAGCGTGACGCCGAGCAGCAGGAGCAGCGTGAGCAGCTTCACGGGCGGGCTGCCGAGCTGCGCCACCACCGCCAGCGGGTCGGTCAGCGCGGTGCGGGCCGCGGCTCCCGCGTCGGCCCCCAGCGCGCCGTACGCCCAGTAGTAGTCGGCCCGGCCCCCGAACAGCGGGATCAGCACCTGCGAGGCCAGCCACGTGGCCGCGAGCCCGCCGGCCGCCAGGGCCGCGCCCAGCGCCCGCCACCCGCGCCGGCCGAGCAGCATCGCCCCGAACCCGGCGACGAGCAGCCCCATGTCCTCCTTCACGCACAGCAGCGCGAGAGCGGCGAGCACGACGTGGACGCGCCGCCCGGCCTGCCACCGTTCGAGCAGCAGCCCGGTGAGCAGGGGCGCGAACGCGGCCTCGTGGAAGTCGAACGCCGCCGTCTCCACGACCGGCCACGACAGCGCGTAGGCGACGGCCACGAGGTGCGCGGCGCGGACGCCCAGGGCGCGCCGGGTGAACACCCACAGCGGCACGGCCGCCGACGCCAGCAGCACGGCCTGCGCGACGAGCAGCGTGGCGGGGCCGTCGTGGATCCAGTAGAGGGGCGCGAGCACGGCGAGGACGGGCGACCAGTGGTCGCCCAGCACGGTGAACCCGGGTCCGAAGTCGTTGTGGACGCCCTTGATCACGGCCACCGGCAGGCCGAGCCGCGCGTAGGACCGGACCGCCTGATCGAAGATCACCAGGTCGTACGCCCCGGCCCGGAACCCCGCGAACCGCACGAACGACACCGCGCCGTAGAGCAGGGCCGCCACAGCCGTGATCGCCGCCAGGACCCACCGATCCCGCCGCTCCCCCACCCGGACGCCACCGCCCGCACCCGTCACGCCGCCCCGCTCCCGCACCCATACCGGTGGACGCCGCCCATCGCCGTCACGCTCCCCCGCCCGCTGCGCCGTCACGCCGTCTCGTTCCTCCTGCCGACACCGCGCCGGCACGCCTCGACGCGGCGCGCTCCGTACCCGGCGTGGCCTGCGAGACGTGCTCGGCGTGCTTTCCCGTCGCCGCTGCGGCAGCCGTGACGGATCCCGACATGCCCCATCATCGCGCCCGCGCAGCGGTGGCGGGTCCGGTCAGCGGCGGCGGGGCAGCTCGCTCCCCCGTACGTGCGTGGCCAGCCAGTCGACCAGCGGCGCGTACGCCCGCCAGCCCTCGCGCACCCGCTCCACGACCTCCTTCGTGTGGATCCACGGCTCCGGCGGGAAGCGGCGGCCGGCGTGCAGCGAGCGGTGGCGGAGCAGGTCGATGCGCGGGTGGTCGGGCGGGTAGTCGCGGGGCCGGGTCTTCAGCCGGTCGCCGCCCTGCTCGTAGCCGGCCGCCCGCAGCTCGGCGACCACGGCCTCCAGCGGCTCGCCCGACAGGTCCTCGGCGACCGCCGCGCGGTAGCGGGCGATCTGGTCGGGCGCCTGGGTGTAGCAGCCGCCCGCCGTGAACAGCCCGTCGGCGCCGATCTGGACGTACAGCCCGATGCCCGGCATGCGGTCGACGAAGGCCCCCTGGTGGGTCTTGTACGGCGACTTGTCCTTGGCGAAGCGCACGTCGCGGTGCGGCCGGAACAGGTGGGCCTGCCCGAACTCGGCGGCCAGTTCCTCGGTGAGCGCGAGCATGGGCGCCCGCACCGCCTCCTCGTAGAGGTGGCGGTGGCGGGTGAAGTACGTCTTCGTGTTGTCCGCCTCAAGGCCCTCGTAGAAGACGAACGCCTCGTCGGGGAAGCCGGTGAAACCCATGGGGCCAGCCTGCCATGCCGCACCGACAACCCCTCACCGCTCCTTCGGGTTCTCGGCGCCGGTGTACGTCCGGCCCGGCAGCGGCGCCCTGCCGTACAGCTCCGACACCGTGACGAAGCGGTAGCCCTTCCTGGCCAGCGTGTCGAGCACGCGGGGCACCGCAGCGACGCTGGTCGGGTGGATGTCGTGCATGAGCACGATGGAGCCGGGGACGGCCGCGCCGGCGCGCCGCGCCACGATCCCGGGATCGCGGTCGCGCCAGTCGAGGGTGTCGAGGCTCCACAGGATCTGCGCCAGCCCCTCCAGGCGCGCCTGCTCGGCGACCCGGGAGTCCGTCGCCCCGTACGGCGGCCGCATGAGCCGCATGCGCACGCCGGTGGTCCGCTGCACGATGGCCTCGGTGTCGGCCAGCTCGCTCCTGAGCCGTTCGTCGGACATGGCGGTCAGCGGCGGGTGGCTCCACGTGTGGTTGCCGAGCTCGTGCCCGTCCTCCACCATGCGGCGGGTGTACCCGGCGTGGTCGGCGGCCACCATCTCGCCGAGCACGAAGAACGTGGCCCGCACGTGCCGGTCGCGCAGCATGTCGAGCAGCCTGCCGGTGTACTCGCCGGGTCCGTCGTCGAAGGTGAGCGCGACGCACTTGCGCCGCCGGCAGTCGACCACCCGGCGGGCGGGCCAGTCGGGCTGGACGGCGGCCAGGCGGCGGGCGAGCACGCCCGGGTCGGCGATGACGGGCGGGCGCGGGGCGGCGGCGGGCGTCGTGGACGTGGTGCCGCACCCCGCGCACAGGATCGCCGCGAGCAGCACCGCCACGGTCCGGTTACGGGTAGTCCTGCGCCAGGGGCCCGCGCGACTCTTTGGCCAGGTCATCCCACCACAGTGGGACATCAGCCTGGAGTTCCGCGAAGCGACGCGCCACCCTTATGGCACATCCGACCGCATCCGTACCCAAATGCCGACGTTTGACCGGTCCTTCCTGCCATCGGTAAAACCCGTCCCGGTAGCGGACGACCAGCCCGATCCAGACGGGCATCGTGACGTCGTCGCCCATCTCGTACGCGGTCGTCACGCCGAGCACGCGCAGCTCGGCCCGGAGCCGCTCCGTCGCCGCGCTGGCCTCGGTCACGCGTCACCCCCTGCCGGCGATCGGACGCACACACAGGGATGTACCCACCCACGGCTCACAGCCGACAATGACATGTCGTCATCATGCAGCTCCAGAGCGTGACGAGGAGGCCGTTCGGCGTCATCGGGACGGCCGGAACCGGTCAGTGGTCGGGGGCCTCCCGCGGCTCGGCCACCACCATGATCAGGCGGAGCTCCTCGTGGCCCAGGTTCGCGTACCGGTGCGGGCGGTCGGCGGTGAACAGGACGGCCGCGCCGGCCCGGACCAGGTGGCTGCGGCCGTACACGGTGAGGGTCATCTCGCCCTCCAGCACGGTGACCATCTCGCGGGTGCCGGGCGGATGGGCGTCGCCGTCGTGGTGACGGCCGGGGGCCAGCCGCCAGTCCCACAGCTCCAGGATCATCGGCTCGTCCGCGCCGACGAGCAGCCGGGCCCGCACGTCGCCCTGGTCGAACGTCACCACGTCGGCCTCCTCGACGATCCGCACCGTCGGCACGTCGGAGACCTCGACCAGCCGCGCCACGGTGACGCCCAGAGCGGAGGCGATCCGGGTGAGCGTCGAGACGCTGGGGTTGGTCCGCCCCTGCTCGACCTGCACGAGCATGCCCCTGCTGACGCCGGACCGGGCGGCCAGCGCGTCCAGGGTCAGGCCGCGGTGCGAGCGCTGGGCGCGCACGTTGTTGGCGATGGCCTGCGTGATCGTCTCGGGGTCTTCCATGAGTGCAGTGTAGTGATATCGATTTGCAGTCTGGTGCACCTTATGTGTTGTACTGGGAGTGCAACACAATGGACTGGACGGTGAGAGCACATGACTGCGGTGATCCTGGCGACCGCGTGCGCCGTGGTGTACGGCACGGCCGACTTCTTCGGCGGGCTGGCCACCCGGCGATCGCCGGTGCTGGCGGTCGTGGTGCTCTCGCAGCTCGCCGGCCTGGCGCTGATCGCCGGCATGCTGCCGCTGCTGCCCGGCCTGGCGAGTGGCCCGGCGCTGCTGTGGGGCCTCGCGGCGGGGCTGGCGGGCGCGGGCGGGCTCGTGCTGTTCTACCGGGCGCTGGCCACCGGCGTGATGTCGGTGGTCGCGCCGGTCGCCGCGGTCACCTCGGCGGCGCTGCCGGTGCTGTGGGGGCTGGCCAAGGGCGAGCGTCCGCAGGCGCTGGCCATGGCCGGCGTCGTGCTCGCGCTCGGCTCGGTCCTGCTCGTCAGCCAGGACCGGTCGCCGGCGCGGCGGGGCGGCTCCCGGGGCTCGGTGCTGATGGCGCTGACCGCCGGCGCGGGGTTCGGCGGGTTCTTCGTGCTGCTCGACCTGGCTCCGGACGACTCGGGGCTGTGGCCGCTCATGGGTGCCCGCCTGTCGTCGGTGGCCGCCGTGGCGCTGGTCGCCCTGGCCACGCGGCGGGCGCTGCGGCCAGGGAGCGGCGCGTGGCGCGTGATCGCCGCCGCGGGGGTGCTCGACATGCTGGCCAACGTGCTCTACCTGCTCGCCCAGCGGCAGGGGCTGGTCAGCCTGGTCGCGGTGCTGGTCGCGCTCTATCCGGCCAGCACGCTGCTGCTGGCCCGGCAGGTGCTGGGCGAGCGGCTGCGCCCCATCCAGGTGACCGGCGTGACCTGTGCGCTCGCGGCCGTCTCCCTCATCGCCTTCGCCTCGTCGGGGACCTGAGACCCGCCTCACGTCGTCGGGGGTCTGAGACCCGCCTCACGTCGTCGGGGGCCTGAGACCCGCCTCGCGTCGTCGGGGGCCTGAGATCCGCCTCGCCTCGTCGGGGGCATGACACTTCCGACCCCCGCGTGGCCTGGCCCGTTGCACAGGTGGCAAGCGCTTGCTACGTTTCGGCCGTGCGCCCTGACCGGGCACGACCCGACGGTGAGTCGCTCAGGCATGTCGCGGTGCCGTACGACTCGGACGACGACCTCCTGCGGCTGCTCCTGCCGCGCGTGCGCGCCGCGCTGCGCGAGGGCCGGCGGGTGCTGGCGGTCGTCACCCACGCCCGGCTGGAGCTGTTACGGGACGCGCTCGGCGGCGACGACGCGCGCCGCCTCGACAGCCGCGCCCGCGCCTCCTGGTACGCCCACCCGCACCGCGCGCTCGCGGCCTGTCACGAGTACACCCTGGGCCGGCGCACCCTGGTGGTCGGCGAGCCGCCCTGGCCCGGGCACGGCGAGCGTGAGGTGCGCGAGTGGATCCGCTACGAGTCGGTGGTCAACGCGGCGCTCGGCGGCGCGGCGGCCGAGCTGCTCTGCCTGTACGGCCCGCGCGACGTGCCGGAGGAGGCCCGCGCGCACGTCCCGCTCACCCACCCGTACCTGCTCGGCCCGTACGGCGAGACGCCCAGCCCCGGCTTCGTCGAGCCGCACGAACTGGTGCTGACCGGCGACGACCAGCCCCTGCCGGGCCCGAGCGGGCAGGTGGAGTCGGTGCGGTTCACCGCGCCGGAGCTGCGGCGGCTGCGGCACACGGTCGGCGACTACGCGCGGGCGGCCGGCATGGACCGCGACCGGGCCGCGTCACTGGTGCTGAGCGTGTCGGAGATCGCCGCCAACAGCGTCGAGCACGGCGCCGGGCACGGGACGATCACGATGTGGGTCAACGGGCGGGAGCTGATCTGCGAGCTGGCCGACCCGGGCGGGGCGCTGGAGGACCCGCTTCCGGGCTACATACCACCGGAGCCCGAATCCTCGCGAGGATACGGGCTCTGGATCAGCCGCCAGCTCTGCGACCTGGTGGAGCTGCGCACGGATGACGGGACGCTGCGCGTGCGGCTCCACATGCGCCTGGGCGGGCGGCGGGGGACGGGGGCGGGGTGAGGGATCAGGCCGCCGTGCGCTGGGCCGGAGGACGGAAGGCGCCCTCTTCCACGGCGTACGGCTCCAGCATGGTCCGGAGCTGGCGGCGGCCCCGGTGGAGGCGGGACATCACGGTGCCGATGGGGGTGCCCATCCGCTCGGCGATCTCCTTGTACGCGAACCCCTCGACGTCGGCCAGGTACACGGCCACGCGGAAGTCCTCGGGCAGGGAGCGCAGCGCGTTCATCACGACGTTGTCGGGCAGCCGCTCCAGCGCCTCGGTCTCGGCCGACTTCAGCCCGGTCGAGGAGTGCGACTCGGCGGCGTGCAGCTGCCAGTCCTCGATCTCCTCGGCGGCCGACAGCTTGGGCGAGCGCTGCCGCTTGCGGTAGTCGTTGATGAAGTTGTTGGTGAGGATGCGGTGCAGCCACGCCTTGAGGTTGGTGCCCTCGCGGAACTGGTGGTAGGACGTGTACGCCTTGGCCACCGTCTCCTGCACGAGGTCCTCGGCGTCGGCCGTGTTACGGGTCAGTCGCATGGCGGAGGCGAACAGCTGCGACGTCACGGGCACGACATCGCGCTCGAACCAGTCCTGACGCTGCTCTTCGGTCATAGTGATCAAGTTTCCCCCTTGCGCTATCCCATCTCGGCACAGGTCGGCCCGCAGCAAAACCATGGTGTCAACACCCACGTAAGGGCCGCGTTAACGGTTACGCCTGGTCAGAGAGGTGAGAAGTCCATCTGCTCGCGGCGTGCGTTATCACGTCCACGGCTGGACTTGTCTCAGTACCATAACACTATCCACCCATTTCTGCGGAAAAAGTGGCCAGAGTCACATGAGATAGCGTATGCACATGGATTTTGTGGATCGTCACGACACGAGGACGCGCCACTGGGTGGCCGAGGCCATCCGTACGGTGGAAGCCGACGCCAACCGGAGTTGTGACACGCACCTTCATGTCTTTCCGCTGCCCCCGCAGTGGGGGGTAAACCTCTACTTGAAAGACGAGTCGGTGCACCCCACCGGTTCACTCAAGCACCGCCTGGCCCGCTCGCTCTTCCTGTACGGCCTGGCCAACGGCTGGATCGGTCCCGACACGACCATCGTCGAGGCGTCCAGCGGATCGACCGCGGTGAGCGAGGCGTACTTCGCCCGGCTGCTCGGCCTGCCGTTCATCGCGGTGATGCCGGCCTCGACCTCGCCGGAGAAGTGTCACCTCATCGAGTTCCACGGCGGCAAGTGCCACCTCGTCGACGATCCCACGACCATCTACGACGAGTCGCGCCGCCTGGCCGCCGAGACCGGCGGCCACTTCATGGACCAGTTCACCTACGCCGAGCGGGCCACGGACTGGCGCGGCAACAACAACATCGCCGAGTCGATCTTCGCCCAGATGGCGATGGAGCCGCACCCGGTGCCCGCCTGGATCGTCGTCGGCGCCGGCACCGGCGGCACGTCGTCCACGATCGGCCGCTACATCCGCTACCGGCGCCACTCCTCCCGCCTGGCCGTGGCCGACCCGGAGGGCTCGGCCTTCTACCCGTCCTGGGTGTCGGGCGACGTCACGGTCACCGCGAAGGGCTCGCGGATCGAGGGCATCGGCCGGCCCCGGGTGGAGCCGTCGTTCCAGCCGTCGGTGATCGACCGCATGCTGGCCGTGCCGGACGCCCGCTCGATCGCGGCCATGCACTGGGTGCGCGAGGTGACCGGCCGCGACGTCGGCGGCTCGACCGGCACCAACGTGGCCGCCTGCGTCGAGCTGATCCGGGAGATGCGCGCCGCCGGCGAGCGGGGCAGCATCGTGACCCTCATCTGCGACGGCGGCGAGCGCTACCGGGGCACGTACTGCGAGCCGGCCTGGCTGGCCGCCCAGGGGCTGGACATCCACCCCCACCTGGACGACCTGCGCGCCTTCCTGGCGAGCTGAGGCGCAGGCCGCCTAGGCGGACCTGGCCGGATCGACGGAGAAGAACCCGGCCAGGTCGTCCAGCATCGCGTGCGCGCCCTGGATGCCGACCGCCGTCATCCACGTCTGGTCGGCGACCTCGTGCTTGGCGCCCTTGAGCCTGCCCCACAGCGGGTTGGCGACGAACTTGTCCTTGTACTTCGCCGCCTCGGGATCGCCGTAGGTGGCCACGAAGATGTGCTCGGCGTCGAGGTCGGCGATGCGCTCCTGGCTGACGTTCACCACGATCGAGTCGGTGACCGTGGGCTGGCCCTGCGGTCGCGGGAAGCCGACGTCCTTCAGGACGATGCCCGAGTACGACTTCTCGACGTACAGGCGGGCCGTCGGCTCGCCGGCGAAGCGGACGATCGAGACGGTGGGCAGCTTCCCGCCCTCCTTGGCCTTGATCTCCTCACCGATCTTCGCGGCGCGGGCCTCGTACTCCTTGACCCTGGTCTCGGCGAGCTCCTCCTTGCCGAGCGCCTGGCCCATGAGCCGGACGTTGTCCTTCCAGATGGCCCCGGTGGTCTCGCTGAAAACGGTCGGCGCGATCTTGGAGAGCTTGTCGTAGAGGGCCGCGTGGCGCACCTTGGCGGAGACGATGAGGTCCGGCTTGAGCGCCATGATCTTCTCCAGGCTGGGCTGCTCCAGCGTCCCGACCGGGACGGCCTCCTTGCCGTACCGGCCGGCGACCGCGCCGAGGTAGTCGGGCAGCTTGGTCTCGATGGAGCGGTAGGTGGTGTAGCCGACGACCGGGGTCTCCAGCGTCAGGACCGCGTCCACGAAGCTCTGGTCGAGGGCCACGACCCGCTTGGGCTGTGCGGGGATCGCCGTCTCGCCCATGGCGTGCTTGACGGTGCGGAACGGCTTGCCGGCCTGGCTCGTCGCCGGGGAGCCGGCGCTCGTGGACCCCGTGCCGCCCGAACCACAGGCGGCGGCGAGACCCGCCACCAGCATCGCGGCCACCACAGCGCGCAACCGTCTCATCGAAACCCCTTCTCCGGCAAAAAGTTAGGCAACCCTTATTTAGGTTAGCCCTGCCTAAGCTGGCATACTTCAGCGGGACGGGCAACTGCCGGAAGGGGACCACGTGAGCGCAACCGCCGTCGCGCCGCGCCTCCACGGCATCCGCCGGCGCCGCGGCCTCGTGCTCGCCGCCCTGCTCGCGGCCGTGTGCGCCGCGGTGGTGCTGAGCGTCACGATCGGCGCCAAGCCCGTGCCCCTCGCCGACGCGTGGTCGGCGCTCACCGCGCCCACCGGCACCGAGAACGACATCGTCATCCGCTCGCTGCGCGTGCCCAGGACCGCCCTCGGCGTGCTGGCCGGGATCGCGCTCGGCGTGGCCGGGGCGCTCATGCAGGGCCACACCCGCAACCCGCTCGCCGACCCGGGCCTGCTCGGCGTCACCCAGGGCGCCGCGTTCGCGATGGTCGCCTCGATCATCCTGCTCGGCGCGCAGAGCCTGCTCGCCTACATCTGGTTCGGCCTGGCCGGCGCGCTGGTCGCCAGCGTGTGCGTCTTCACGCTCGGCATGGTCGGCGGACGGGGCGGCCCCACGCCGGTCACGCTCGCGCTGGCCGGCACCGCCGTCAGCGCCTTCCTGTACGCCCTGACCTCCGCGATCGTGCTGCTGGACGAGCAGGCCATGGACGTCTTCCGATTCTGGCAGTCCGGCTCCGTCGCCGGCCGGGGCCCCGACGTGGTCTGGCAGGTGCTGCCCTTCATCGTGGTGGGGCTGGTGCTGGCGCTGGTCAACGCGCCCGGTCTGAACGCCCTCTCCCTCGGCGAGGACGTCGCCCGCGGCCTCGGCCAGAACATCGCCCTCACCCGGGGCGTCGGCGTCACCGCCGTCACGCTGCTCACCGGGGCGGCCGTGGCCTCCTGCGGGTCGCTCGCGTTCGTCGGGCTCGTGGTGCCGCACCTGGCCCGCCCGCTGTCCGGCACCGACCACCGCTGGCTGCTGCCGTACTCCGGGCTGATCGGCGCGGCCCTGCTGCTGGTCGCCGACGTGATCGGCCGCGTCGTCGCCCCTCCCGGCGAGCTGGAGGTCGGCGTGGTGCTGGCACTGATCGGCGCCCCGTTCTTCGTGGCGCTCGTCCGCCGCAGGAAGCCGGTGCGGCTGTGACGACGACCACCAGGACGCGGACCAGGGCGTCGGTCCCGCTGCGCGCGGCGGGGCTGTCCTGGCGGGTGCGCCCGCGCGGCGTCGCCGTCACCGTGGGCGGCCTGCTGGCGCTCGCCCTGCTCATGGCCCTGAACATGCGCCTCGGCGACCTGCCCCTCGGTCTGGCGGACGTCGTGCGCGCCACGTTCGACCCGTCCGTGCCCGAGCACTTCGTGGTGATGGAGCTGCGGCTGCCGCGCGCCCTGACCGGCGCGCTCGTCGGCGCCGCGCTCGCCCTGTCGGGCGCGATCATCCAGTCCATCGCCCGCAACCCGCTGGCCAGCCCCGAGATCCTCGGCGTCACCACCGGCGCCTCCGTGACCGTGGTGGCCGGGGTCGTCATGAGCGGCAGCGCGTACGGCGGCGTCAGCGGCCTGTTCTCCGCCCTCGGCATCCCGGCGCTCGCGCTGCTCGGCGGCCTGGCCGGGGCCGCCATCGTGTACGCGCTGGCCTGGCGGCGCGGCCTCGACGGCTACCGGCTGGTGCTGGTGGGCATCGGCGTGGCGGCCGTGTTCACGAACGTGAAGTACTGGCTGCTGACCGTCGGCGACGTCAACGACACCGGCCGCGCCATGGTGTGGATCAGCGGATCGCTCAACGGCCGCGGCTGGGAGCACGTCGTGCCGGTCGGGCTGGCCCTGGCCGTGCTCGTCCCGCTGACCCTGATCGGCACCCGCTCGCTCGACGCGCTGCGCTACGGCGACGACACCGTCACCGCCCTCGGCGTCCGGGTCAACCCGGCGCGCGCGCTCATGCTGCTCGCCGCCGTGCTGCTGGCGGCCGTGGCGACGGCCTCGGCCGGGCCGATCGCGTTCGTGGCCCTCGCCTCGCCGCAGATCGCGCTGCGGGTGGTGCGGTGCGCCCAGCCGCCGCTGCTGTCGTCGGCCGTCACCGGCGCCGTCCTCGCGACCGGGGCCGACCTGATCGCGCGCACCGCCTTCTCCCCGATCGAGCTGCCCGTGGGCGTCGTCACCGCGGTGCTCGGCGCGCCGTACCTGATCCACCTCATCTGGAGGGCACGCAAATGAGGCTCCAGGCCGCCGGTGTCACGCTCGGCTACGGCGACCGGGTCGTCGTCGACGGGCTCGACCTCGGGATCGAGGCCGGCACGGTGACCACGATCATCGGGCCCAACGGGTGCGGCAAGTCCACGCTGCTGCGCGCCCTCGGCCGGCTGCTCAAGCCGCGCGGCGGCGAGGTGCTGCTCGACGGCAGGCGCATCGACGGCATGCCGACGCGGGAGGTGGCCAAGGTGCTCGGCGTGCTGCCGCAGGCGCCCACCGCGCCCGAGGGGCTGACCGTGGCCGACCTGGTCGCGCGGGGCAGGCACCCGCACCAGACGTGGTACCGGCAGTGGTCGTCCGACGACGAGAGCGCCGTGGCCCTCGCCCTGGAGCTGACCGGCCTGACCGACCTCGCCGAGCGCCCCCTGGACGAGCTGTCGGGCGGCCAGCGGCAGCGGGCCTGGATCTCGATGGCGCTCGCCCAGGGCACCGACCTGCTGCTGCTCGACGAGCCCACCACGTTCCTCGACCTGGCCCACCAGGTGGAGGTGCTGGAGCTCGTACGGAACCTGCACCAGGAGGCGGGGCGGACCATCGTCATGGTCCTGCACGACCTCAACCTGGCGGCCCGCTACGCCGACCGGCTGGTGGCCATGCGCGGCGGCCGCGTGGTGGCCGCGGGCGGCCCGCACGAGGTGCTGACCGAGGAGCTGATGCGCGAGGTGTTCGAGCTGGACGCCAAGGTCATCGCCGATCCGGTGGCGGGGACTCCGATGGTGGTGCCGATCCGGCCGCTGTCCCGGCCCTGACGTCCTCGACGGTCAGCCGCCGCAGGGGCGAGCGGGCCACCGCGACCGCGATGACCGCCCAGCTCAGGCCGGCGAACACCATGATCGCGTACGCGTCGCGCGCCCTCGCCTCGAACAGCCCCGCCGCCAGCGCCGCCAGCGGGATGGACGCGAAGGCGATCATCCGGGCCGTGCCGAGGACCCGTCCGAGCAGGTGGTCGGGGATGAGGCGCTGCCGTACGGTCGCCGTGGCCACGATCATCGTCCCCGCCGCCGCGAACTGCCCCGTCCACGCCAGCCCGATCGGGACCGGGCCCCGGGCGACGGTCATGAGCAGCATCGACGCTCCCCCGGCCACCAGCGACCAGGTCATGATCCGTCCCGGCGGCCACACCCGGACCAGCCACCCGCCCAGCAGCGCCCCCGCCACCGCGCCCGCCCCCTGGAAGGCGTAGACGACGCCGATCTCGCCCGGCGTGAAGCCGTGGTAGGAGCTGAGGTAGTAGACGAGGTCGGCCAGCAGCAGCCACACGCCGAAGTTGCAGGCCGACGACATGATCGCGGTCGTGAGGACGGCCCGGTCGCCGCGCCAGAGGAACCGCAGGCCCTCCCGCAGGTCCGCCGCCATCGACCACCGCGCCCGCCCCTCCTCCGCACCCGCCGCCGTCGGCCATCGCGCCCGCCCCTCCCCCGCGCCCGCCGTCACCGGTCCCGGCTCTCCCTCCTCGGGCCGCCGCCGGTCGCGAGCGGCCGTGGCGGTGAAGCGCCCGCCGATGAGGGCGATCAGCAGCGCCGACAGCAGGAACGACCCGGCGTCCACGTACACCGCGACGTGGTAGCCGAACGCCACCACCAGCGCCCCGCCCGCCATCGGCCCCGCCATGCCCACCGCGTGCTCGCCGATGTGGACGCGCGCGTTGGCCTGCGGCAGCCGCTCCGCCGGCACCAGGGCCGGCACCAGCGCCCGGAACGCCGGCTGGTAGAGCGGATCGACCGCCGCCAGCAGCAGCGCCACCAGGTAGATCGGCCACAGCCGCCCCACGCCCAGGGCCACCATCGCGGCGAGCACCAGCGTGACCACCGCGGAC
The DNA here is from genome assembly GCF_024172185.1 of Nonomuraea roseoviolacea subsp. carminata. GTDB lineage: Bacteria > Actinomycetota > Actinomycetes > Streptosporangiales > Streptosporangiaceae > Nonomuraea > Nonomuraea roseoviolacea. The sequence goes on along the minus strand of NZ_JAMZEC010000001.1, from coordinate 5,361,454 downwards.
GCCGTGTCGCCCACCACCAGCAGCCGCCGCCGGTCGTACCGGTCCGCCAGCACCCCGCCGACCATCCCCAGCAGCAGGTACGGCACGTACTCCATCACGTAGACCAGGCCGGTCCCGAGCGGCGACCCCGTGAGGTCGTAGACCAGGAGCGGCAGCGCCAGGCGGTAGATCCACGTGCCCAGCGAGGACGCCAGGAACCCGGTCAGCAGGAGCCAGTAGGACCGGCCCACCGCCTCACGCCTCCGCGAGCGCCCGCCGGATGTCGGGGTCTCCCGGGGCCAGCCGCGCGGCCCGCAGGAGGTCGCGGCGCGCCTCGTCCGGCCGTCCCGCCGCGCTGTGCACCAGATGCCGGTTGAACAGCAGCTCGGCCGTCTCCTCCAGCTTCAGCGCCCGCGTGAGGTCGGACAGGGCGGCGGCGTGGTCGCCCTCGTCGTAGGCGACGGCGGCCCGGCCGGCCCAGGCGGCCACGAGGTCCGGGTCGAGCTCCAGGGCGGCGTCGAACGCGGCGACGGCCTCCGACCGGCGCCCCTCGGCCGCCTCCACCTGGCCGAGCACGCACCTGAGGTGGGGGCTGCGCGGGTCGAGGGCGAGCCCGCGCTCGGCGTCGCGCCGGGCCGCGGCGTTCTCCCCGGCGGCGGCCAGCAGCCCCGCCCGGTTCACGTACGCGGGGGCGAAGCGCGGGTCGAGGTCGAGCGTGTGGTCGAGGTCGGCGAGCGCGCCGTCGAGGTCGCCGGTCGTGTACCGGACCTCCGCGCGGTTGTAGTACGCCTCGGGGAACGGGGGGCTGAGGCGGATCGCGGCCTCGAAGTCGGCCCGCGCGTCCTCGTGGCGGCCCAGCTTGTGCAGCAGGGTGCCGCGGTCGAGGTAGTAGTCGGGGTAGCCGGGGTCGGCGCCGATGGCGATCGCGTAGTCGGCCAGCGCCTCCTGGGTGCGGCCGGTGGCGGCCAGGAGCTGGGCGCGGTTGGCGTACAGCACGAGCCGGTGGATCGGGTGGGTGCCGGCCAGGTGCTCCTCGGCCAGGTCGATGGCCTCGCGCACCAGGTCGAGAGCGTTGTCGAGGTTGCCCCTGCGCACCTCGACCAGGGCCTTGCCGTTGAGGTCGAAGCCCAGGTGGAAGGCGCGCTCGCGGGCGTCGGGCAGCAGCGAGGTGATCGTGACGGCCTCGTTGGCCCAGGACAGGGCCTCCTCGGGGTCGCGCCGGGCGAGGTCGTGGTGGCGCACCAGCAGCATGGCGGTGGCGTAGGCGATCGTGGCGCGGTGCCTGGGGTCGACGGTCAGGCGGCGGGCCCGGTCGTACAGGGCGCGGGCCTCGTCCTCGCGTTCGATGGCCTCCAGCGAGCCGCCCACGCGCTGCACGAGGGTCCGCCAGCGGTCCGGGTCGGCCTCGTACGTCATGCCGCGCAGCGCCTCAAGGCCGGCCTCGGCCATGGCGTGATGGAAGCCCTCGTCGCGGAAGCGGTCGAAGTCGGCGCTGAGCGGGCCGCCGGACGGCGCGGACCGGCCGGGGACGATCCGCAGCAGGCCGGGGTCCACCCGCCTGCGCAGCACCTCGACCAGCTCGGCGTCGGTGGGGTCGGCCTCGTCGAGGTTGTCGACCGTGACGGTGAGGGGCCGGGTGCGGGTCAGGTGGTCGCGGACGAACTCGGCCAGCCCGTTCGCGATCCGCAGCGTGCGGCGGGGGCCGGGGATGAGGATGCGCTGCGCTCTCGGCAGCGTCTCGGCGAGGGAGCGCCTGCGCCGGGGAACGCTCAGGTGCGGCGCCGCGACGCCGATCTCGATGTCGTGCGCGGCGACGAGGTCGGGCCCGCGGCCCAGTGCTTCTGGGACGAGGCGGTCCAGCAGTGCCGCGGCGAGCGTGTAGGGGCCGCGCAGCCTGCGGTCGGCGTCCAGGACGATAGATTCCACCCGAACCTTCTTCCGTGATCCGTCTCCGGTCGCGCCCCGACCGGCGTCCCTTCACGGGACGCCGGTCGGGCGGGGATCAGTGACCGTGCCGCGGGGCGGCCGCACCGGAGGGCTTCACGGTTCCGGGCTTGTGGACGACGACCTTCTTCATCGGGGGTGCCTCTCGTGTACCAACATGACGAGACCGGCGCGAACCCGTCGCGGGGCGATCTCTCGGATGACCGGTTCATGTGAACACACGCCGATGAGGGCGATCAAGGCTTTTCCGGGTAAGTAAAATTTCCTGTCCAATTTTCGGAAATAGCCTTAACAGGAATGGCCGTATCCGAAAATAATGCGCCCGTTATTCGCCGATGATCGCGTCCACGAAGACCTCGGGATCGAAGGGCGCCAGGTCGTCGGCCCCCTCGCCGAGGCCGACCAGCTTGACCGGAACCCCCAGCTCCCGCTGGACGGAGATGACGATGCCGCCCTTGGCCGTGCCGTCGAGCTTGGTCAGCGCGATGCCGGTGATGTTGACCACCTCGCCGAACACCTGGGCCTGGCGCATGCCGTTCTGGCCCGTGGTCGCGTCGAGGACGAGCAGCACCTCGTCGACCGTGGCCTTCTTCTCGATGACCCGCTTGACCTTGCCCAGCTCGTCCATCAGGCCCGTCTTGGTGTGCAGCCGGCCCGCCGTGTCGACGATGACCACGTCGGCCTTGTCCTCGATGCCCTTGGTGACGGCGTCGAAGGCCACCGAGGCCGGGTCGCCGCCTTCCGGGCCGCGCACGGTGTCGGCGCCGACCCGCTCGCCCCAGGTCTGGAGCTGGTCGGCCGCCGCCGCGCGGAACGTGTCGGCCGCGCCCAGCACGACCTTCTTGCCGTCGCCGACGAGGACGCGGGCGAGCTTGCCGGTGGTGGTGGTCTTGCCGGTGCCGTTGACGCCGACGACCAGCACCACCGCGGCCCGCTCGCCGTGCGGCTTGACGTGCAGGGTGCGGTCGAGGTCGGGGTTGACCTGGATGAGGAGCTGCTCGCGCAGCAGCGCGCGCACCTCTTCGGGGGTGCGGCTGCCGAGCACCTTGACCTTGGTGCGCAGCTCCTCGACGATCGCCTGGGTGGGCGCCACGCCGACGTCGGCCTTGATCAGCAGCTCCTCGACCTCGTCCCACACCTCGTCGTCGAGGCGGTCGCGGGAGAGCAGGTCGAGCAGGCCGCGGCCGAGCGCGCTCTGCGAGCGGGCCAGCCGGGACCGCAGCCGCACCATCCGGCCCGCGGACGGCGGCGGCACCTCCACCTCGGGCGCGACGACCATCGGCTCGGCCGGCTTGACCGGCGGGGGGAGCGTGGTGGTCGCTCCTCCTTCGCCCTCCTCGGTCCCCGTCTTCGGGCGTTCCTTCTCCTCCTCCGGGAGGGGCGCCGTCTCGGGCGGCTCGACCGGCGGCGCGGACTTGCCGCCCGGTCTGAAGAGCAGGAAGAGGCCGCCGGCCGCCAGCAGGGCGACGACGACCACGATGACTATGACGCCGAGGTAACCATCCACAAGATGTCAGTTTTCCAGATCGACTGTCGTGCTCATGCCCAGGGCGGCGCGACGGGCGCGTCCGCCGGGCCCGCCCTCGGTGCCGGTCGGCCGCTCCGCGCGTCGGTCGGGCCCGCCCTCGGCAGCGGCCGGCCACCGCCGCGCGTCAGGCCGGCTCGCGCTCGCGCAGGCGCTGGCTGACCACCTGGGTCACGCCGTCGCCGCGCATCGACACGCCGTACAGCGCGTCGGCGATCTCCATCGTCCGCTTGTTGTGGGTGATGACGATGAGCTGGGAGCTCTGCCGCAGCTCCTCGAACAGCGTGAGCAGCCGCTGCGTGTTGGTGTCGTCGAGCGCCGCCTCGACCTCGTCCATGACGTAGAACGGCGACGGCCGCGCCTTGAAGATCGACACCAGGAACGCCACCGCGGTCAGCGACCGCTCGCCGCCCGACAGCAGCGACAGCCGCTTGACCTTCTTGCCCGGCGGCCTGGCCTCCACCTCGATGCCGGTGGTCAGCATGTCCTCGGGGTCGGTGAGCACCAGCCGGCCCTCGCCGCCCGGGAAGACCCGGCCGAAGACCTGGTCGAACTCGCGCGCCACGTCCTCGTAGGCGGAGGCGAACATCTGCTGCACCCGGTCGTCGACCTCCTTGACCACGGTCAGCAGGTCGCGCCGCGTCTTCTTGAGGTCTTCGAGCTGGGAGTTGAGGAACGCGTGCCGCTCCTCCAGCGCCGCGAACTCCTCCAGCGCCAGCGGGTTGACCTTGCCGAGCTGCTGCATCTGCCGCTCGGCGGCGCGGGCCCGCTTCTCCTGCTCCTCCCGCACGTACGGCACGGGCGGCTCGCCGGGCACCGGGGCCTCGGGCCCGTACTCGGCGATCAGCGCCTCGGCCTCGACGCCGAACTCGTCCATGGCCCGCTGCTCCATCTGCTCCAGGCGCAGCCGCTGCTCGGTGCGGGCCACCTCGCTGCCGTGGACGCGGTTGACCAGCTTGTCCAGCTCCTGTGTGAGCTCGCGCACCCGCAGGCGCACCTGCTTGAGCTCGGCGTCGACGGCGACCCGGGCGAGGTCGGCGTCGTCGCGCTCGCGCGCGGCCAGCTCGACGGACGCGCTCAGGGCGGCCAGCACCTGCTTCGCGCCCCGGCTGACGGCCTCGGCCACGCTCGCCTGACGGCGCCGCCGGGCGCGCTGGGCGGCCGCCTGGGCGCGTTCCTGGCGCTCCCGCTGCGCGGCCCGCAGCAGGCCGTCGGCGCGGCCCTCGATGCCCTTGACGCGCTCCTCGGCCGTGCGGACCTGCAGGCCCGCCTCCATCTCCCGCTGGCGGGCCGCCTGGCAGGTCGCGGCCAGCTCGTCACGGGCGTCGGTGGTGGGCTCGGTCTCCAGCTCCTGGGCGTACTCGGCCTCGGCGAGCCGCATCTCCAGCTCGGCCAGCTCCTCCAGACCCTCGGCGCGGGCCTCCTCGGCGGCCGTGACGCTGCGCGCCAGCCGCTCGGCCTCGTCGTGGGCGGCCTTGGCGGCGGCTTCGAGCTGCGCGAGGCGGCGGGCGACGTCGGCGCTGCGCCGGTCGGCCTCGCGCTGGCGGGCCCTGACCTGGTCGAGCGTGGCCTGGGCGGCGCTCACGGCGGCCTGGGCGGTGTCGGCGGCGCTCTGGGCCTCGCCGACGGCCGTCTGCGCGGCCTCCACGGCCGCCTGCGCCTCCTGCTCGGCGCCCAGCGCCTCGTCGAGGCCGACGGCCGTGCTCGCGGCGCGCGCCTCGGCCTCCTCCAGGTCGGCGAGGGCGTCGTCGAGAGCGGCGCGCACCTGCAGGACGGACGTGCCGCCCTCGGAGCCGCCGCTGGCCAGGTGCGCGGCGACCAGGTCGCCTCCCCTGGTGACGGCCCGCAGGTCGGGGTGCGCCTCGGCGAGACGGCGCGCGGCGGCCAGGTCGCCGACGACGACGACGCCGTCGAGCACCCGGGCGACGGCGTCCCTCAGCGGCGCGGGCACGCCGACCAGGTCGGCCGCCCACTCCCCGCCCTCGGGCGCCGCCCCGCGCTCGGCGACCCCTCCGCCGGGAGAGCCCGTCACGAGGAGGGTGGCCTGGCCGGCCTCCTTGAGGCGGAGCAGTTCGAGCGCCTCCACGGCCGTGCCCACCGACTCGACCGCGACCGCCTCGGCCACCGGCCCGAGCACGGCCGCGACGGCCGCCTCGGCGCCCGGCGCGACCTGGAGCGAGGCCGCCAGCGGCCCCAGCACCCCGGACAGGCCCGTCTCCATCAGCGCCGCGCCGCCGTCGGCGCCCCGGGACAGCCCCAGCTCCAGCGCCTCGGCGCGGGCGCGCAGCGCGGCCACGGCCCGCTGAGCCTCCTGGTCGGCGGCGCGGGCCGTGCCGACCCGCGACCTGGCCGCCTGGAGCGTTTCACGCGGACCGCCGAGCGCCCCCCGCGCCTGTTCGACGCCCGCCCTGGCCTCCTCCGCCGCGGCGCGCGCCTCCTCGACCACCGCCTGCGCGGTGGCCAGCTCCTCGGCCAGCGCCGGGTCGGCGGCGGGCTCCTCGCCGCGCCGCTCCTCCAGGTCGTCGAGGGCGCGCCGCTCGCGCTCGGCCGCGTCGGCGACCGCCTTGGTCAGGCGGCCGATCTCGTCCTCGGCCGCGCGTGACCTGCTGCGTACGGAGTCGACCTGGCCGCGCAGCCGGGCCAGGCCCTCGCGGCGGTCGGCGGCGGCGCGGGCGGCCATCGCGAGCCGCCGCTCCTCGGCGGCCAGCTCGGACTCGGCCTCGGCGCGCCGTTCGGCGGCGCCGTCGAGGAGCTCCTGCGCCGCCTCCAGCTCGGCGCGCAGCACCAGCTCGCGCTCGCGCGCCTCGCCGGCCTCGCGTTCGAGGTCCTCGGGGTCACGGCCGCGGCGCTCGATGGAGGCGGCGTCGAGGGCATGGCGGTGGCGCTCGGCGGCGAGCTGTTCCAGGCCGGTCAGGCGTTCGCGCAGGGACGACAGCCGGAACCAGGTCTGCTGGGCGGCGCTCAGCCGCGGCTGGGCCTCGGCCTCGGCGGTCTCAAGTGCGGCCTCGCGCTGCTGGCCCTCGGCCAGCTCGGCCTCGACCTGGGCGCGCCGGGCCAGGACGGCGGCCTCGTCGGCCGCCTCGCGCTCCAGCGTGGCGCGCAGGATGCACACGTCGTCGGCCAGCAGCCGCAGCCGCGCGTCGCGCAGGTCGGCCTGGATCACCGCGGCCTTGCGGGCGATCTCGGCCTGGCGGCCCAGCGGCTTGAGCTGGCGGCGCAGCTCGGTGGCGAGGTCCTGGACGCGGGTCAGGTTGGCCTGCATCGCGTCGAGCTTGCGCAGCGCCTTCTCCTTGCGCTTGCGGTGCTTCAGGACGCCCGCGGCCTCCTCGATGAACGCCCGGCGGTCCTCGGGGCCCGCGTGCAGCACGGCGTCGAGCTGGCCCTGGCCGACGATGACGTGCATCTCCCGGCCGATGCCCGAGTCGGACAGCAGCTCCTGGATGTCGAGGAGCCGGCAGGTGTCGCCGTTGATGGCGTACTCGCTCTGCCCGGACCGGAACATCAGCCGGCTGATCGTCACCTCGGTGTAGTCGATGGGCAGCGCGCCGTCGGTGTTGTCGATGGTGAGCGTGACCTCGGCGCGGCCCAGCGGGGGCCGGGACGAGGTGCCGGCGAAGATGACGTCCTCCATCTTGCCGCCGCGCAGCGACTTGGCGCTGTGCTCGCCCATGACCCAGGCCAGGGCGTCGACGACGTTGGACTTGCCCGAGCCGTTGGGGCCGACCACGCAGGTGATGCCCGGCTCGAAGCGCAGGGCGGTGGCGGAGGCGAAGGACTTGAAGCCGCGCAGGGTGAGGGTCTTCAAGTGCAAGAGCGGCCCCCTTCTCCCTGAACGGACTTCGGGAAAGCCTACTGGTCCGCGCGCCTCGTCGCAGGCCACCACGGTGGCGTCGTCGTTCGGAGACGGAAAAGGGGTTTCACATCATTGCGAACGAGGGCAAATAACAAGGGACGCCTCGTTGAGACGTCCCTCAGTCTTGCGTTCCGATCACTCTCAGGTGAGTGCCGGCTCGCGCTCCTGCATGCGGCTGATCGCCTCATCGCGGGTTTGCGCCGCAAGAGCGTCATTCTGAGCCTGAAGTCGGATGAGTTCTGCCTCCAGGTCACGGATCCGCTGCTGCAGACGCCGCATCTCCGAGACCATTCGAGGGTCAGGACCACCGACGTGGCCGAGTAGAGCCTTCGCCATGGTAAAGGGTCCTCCACGCTGAGTGACCAGACTGGTTCGCGCACTTCATATTCCGCGGGAGGGGTGCGCGTGGTACTTAACAAGAGTCGCACCGGCAGTGAGGGCGGTCAAGTCGATCGGACCGTCACGCCCCTCGCGGGGCACTCCCGGCATATAACTATACCCCATTTGGGCGGTTTAGTGAAACCGGCTAGCGCTCCCGGAAACCCCCCAAACCACCTCGGACTTCGCTCCACCTCTCCACTACTCCATCGACTCTTCCCGGCGTGTCGCAACCCCTCAGCAACTCCAGCAGCTTGACGCACGCCGCGCGCGGCCCCTCGGCGACCACCTCGACCCGGCCGTCGTCCGTGTTGCGCGCCCAGCCGGCCAAGCCGAGCTCCAGCGCCCGCGCCCGGGTCCACCAGCGGAAGCCCACACCCTGCACGCGTCCCCTGACCCAGGCGGTCAGCCGTACGCTCTCCTCCACGCTCCACCCCTCTCCGGACACCCGGCGTCACGCCACCTTGCGGCGCGCCTCCGGGCCCGCCACGCCCGCGGCGGTCTCGGCGCTCTCGGCGAAGGCGCGTACCGCGGCCGTCGCACCGGCCCGCGGCCACGCCAGCCCGAGCACCGACGCCGGCAGGCCCGTCACCGGCACGAACACCACGTCGCGGCGCTCGTGGTAGGCCGCCGTCGGCGTGCAGAACAGCATGCCGCCGCGGCCCAGCGCGACCAGCGTGATGCCCTCCTGGCTGGTGGCGACCGTACCCCCTCGCGGGATGGGCAGGCCCGCCGGGGTGCGCTCGGGCGCGACCAGCTCGCGCCAGGCCCGCGGCGCCGGGCCGGCCGGCTCGATCAGCGGCAGGCCGGCCAGCTCCTCCGCGTCCACGGCGCGCCGGACCGCGAGCGGATGGCCGGCGGGCAGGCCCAGGCTCACCGGCACCCGGTTCAGGCCGCGCCCCGTCTCCAGGTCGGGCTCGTCCACCGGCAGCAGCGTGAACGTCACGTCCACCAGGCCGCCGCGCAGCCGCCCGAACGGGTCGGACAGCGGCACCTCCACCAGCCGTACCTCGCACGACGGGTACAGCGCCTCGAAGGCCCGCACGGACGCGGTGACGAGGTCGGTGGGCGTGCCGAGGAAGCCGACGCGCAGCACGCCCGTCACCTCGCGGGCCGCCGCCCTGGCCCGGTCCACCGCGTCGCGCAGCCCGTCGTACGCCGGTCGCAGGTCCGCAAGGAAGCGCTCGCCGAGCGGCGTGAGCCGCACCCGCCTGCTGGTCCGGTCGAACAGCCGGGCGCCGATCCGCGTCTCCAGGGCGCGGACGAGCTGGCTGACCCGGCCCGGCGACAGGTACAGCCGGTCGGCGGCCCGCGCGAAGTGGAGCTCCTCGCTGAGCACCACGAAGCACTCCAGTTCCCTGAACTCCATCCTCACCCCTTAGTCCAGCTAAAGCTTGCCTGAGCGTCCCGTCATTGTTCCCCCGGGGCCACGGCCGAAGGCTTGGGTCATGACCTCCACCGTCTCCGATGCCGCGCCTGTGAAGGCGCGCCCCCTCGCCGTGGCCGCCGTCGCGGCGGGCACCTTCACCATTGTCACCAGTGAGATGCTTCCCGTCGGCCTGCTCACCCCCATCGGCGCCGACCTGGGCGTCTCCGACGGCACGGCCGGCCTGATGATGACCGCCCCCGGCCTCGTCGCCGCCGTCGCCGCGCCGCTGATCACGCTGGCCGCGCGGAGCCTGGACCGCCGCGTGGTGCTGTGCGGGCTGATGGCGCTGCTCGCCGCCGCCAACCTGCTGGCCGCGCTGGCGCCCGGCTACCCGGTCATGCTGGCGGCGCGGGTGCTGACGGGGGTGAGCATCGGCGGGTTCTGGGCGTTCGCGGTGGGCCTCGCGGTGCGGCTGGCGCCGGAGCCGCTGGTCGGCAGGGCCGCGGCGACGATCGCGTCGGGCATCGCGGTGGCGTCCGTGCTGGGCGTGCCCGCCGGGACGTTCGTCTCCTCGGTCGCGGGCTGGCGGGCGGCGTTCGCGGCGGTCGCGCTGCTCGCCGTGGTCCTGTGCGTCGCGCTGGCCCGGCTGCTGCCGGCTCTGCCCGCCGAGCGGCCCGCGCGCCTGTCGGACCTGTGGCGGGTGTGGCGCGCGGGCCCGCTCAGGGTCGTGCTGGTCGTGACCGCGCTCGTGGTGACCGGCCACTTCGCGGCCTACACCTACGTCCGGCCGTTCCTGGAGCAGGCCGCGGGGGCGGGCGCCACGGCCGTGAGCGCCGTCCTGCTGGGGTACGGCGTCGCCGGTGTGGCGGGCAACTTCGCGGCCGGCGCGCGGGCGGCCCGGCGGCCCCGAGGCGTGCTCGTGACGCTCGCCCTGCTCATCGGGGCCGCGACCGCGGCGCTCGCCGCCACGCCCGCTTCGATCGGCCCGGCGACGGCCCTGCTCGTGCTGTGGGGCGTGGCCTACGGGGGCGTGTCGGTGACCCTGCAGATGTGGATCGTCCGGGCCGGCGGCGGCGAGGCGGGCATGGCCATGCTGACCTCGGTCTTCAACGCGGCCATCTCGCTCGGCGCGTTCGCCGGCGGGCGGGTGGTGGACGGGGCGTCGGCGCCCGCCGTCATGTGGCTCGGCGCGGGGCTGTCGCTGGCCGCCGCGGCCGTCGCTGGCATGTCGGGCAGGAGAACGACGAGCGGTTCATGAACGCGTCGCGGACGATGGGGGTGCCGCAGCGGGAGCAGGGCAGGTCGCGGCGGCCGTACGCCTCCAGGGAGCGCTCGAAGTAGCCGCTCTCACCGTTGACGTTGACGTACAGGCTGTCGAACGACGTGCCGCCCTGGCGCAGGGCGGCCGTCATGACCTCCCGGACCCCGGCGAGCAGCTCGGCGATCTTGGGCCGGGTGAGCGACTGCGTGGGATGCGCCCAGTGCAGCCGGGCCAGCCAGAGGGCCTCGTCGGCGTAGATGTTGCCGACGCCGCTGATCAGCGTCTGGTCGAGCAGGGCCCGCTTGACCTCGGTGCGCCTGCGCCGCAGGGCGGCGGCGAACCGGTCGTCGTCGAAGGCCTCCTCGAACGGGTCGGGGGCGATGTGCGAGATCGGCGCGGGCACGCCGCCCTCCATCGGCGTCAGCATGACGTGCCCGAAGGTGCGCTGGTCGACGAAGCGCAGCTCGGGACCGCCGTCGGCGAAGGAGAGCCGTACGCGCAGGTGCTTCTCCAGCGGGGAGTCCGCATCCACGACGAGGAGCTGCCCGCTCATGCCCAGATGGGCCATGAGCGCCTCCTCGGCGCCCGACAGCGGCAGCCACAGATACTTGCCGCGCCGCTCGGCGGACAGCAGCACCCGGCCCTTCAGCCGCGCGGCGAACTCCTCGGCGCCCGGCACGTGCCGGCGCACCGCCCGCGGGTGCAGCACCTCGGCCGCGGCGATCTCGCGGCCGGCCACCCACTGCGCGAGGCCGCGCCGGACGACCTCGACCTCCGGCAGTTCAGGCAACCTAGCCCGCCGGCTGACTCTCGCGCTGCTCGCGGCGGGCCCGGATGCGGGTCCAGGCCGCCTCGGCCGCCTGCTGCTCGGCCTCCTTCTTGCTGCGCCCGTGGCCCGCGCCGTAGGACTCGCCGCCCACGCGCACCTCGGCGGTGAACGACTTGGCGTGGTCGGGCCCGCTCTCCTCGACGTGGTACTCGGGCACGCCGAGCGCCTCGGAGGCGGTGAGCTCCTGCAGGGAGGTCTTCCAGTCGAGCCCGGCACCGAGCGAGGCCGAGCGGACGATCAGCGGGTCGAAGAGCAGGTGGACCGCGCGGAACGCCTCGTCCAGGCCCTTGTCGACGTAGACGGCGCCGATCAGCGCCTCCAGGGTGTCGGCCAGGATCGACGACTTGTCGCGCCCGCCGGTGCCCTCCTCGCCCCTGCCGAGCCGCAGGAACCGGCCGAGGCCGAGCCCGCGGGCCACGTCGGCCAGCGCGCGCATGTTGACCACCGCGGCCCGCAGCTTGGCGAGCTGACCCTCGGGCAGGTCGGGGTGGTTGCGGTAGAGGGTGTCGGTGACCACCAAGCCCAGCACCGAGTCGCCGAGGAACTCCAGGCGCTCGTTGGTGGGCAGGCCACCGTTCTCGTACGCGTAGGAGCGGTGCGTCAGCGCCCGCTCGAGAATGTCGGGATCGAGGCTGATCGACAGCACTCGCTCCAGCTCTGCTCTGGCGACCTCCACGGCCACCGGCTTGGGACCTGCGCCCACGGGTTCCTCCTCGGACACCTTCACCTGGCGCGACGGCTGCGGAGGATGCCCGAAAACGTGGTGGGCGTCGGGGGGTACAGAGCCCCGGCGTCCACCACGGCCGCGGGCGAGCCGCCGCCGCACGCGACTGAGACGTTCACGCCGACCGGGGCACAATGGCACCCGGTCGGCATCACGTCAACTGCGAGATCAGGCGGACGGCTCGATGACCTGACGACGGTTGTAGGTGCCGCAGGTGGGGCACGCGATGTGCGGCTGCTTGGGCGAACGGCACTGCGGGCAGCTCACCAGGGCGACAGCAGTCGTCTTCCACTGGGAGCGACGGGCGCGGGTGTTGCTCCGCGACATCTTTCGCTTCGGGACGGCCACGTCACTTCTCCTGATCGTTATCGTTCTCGGAAACCAGACCTTGCAACGACGCCCAGCGAGCGTCGATCTTCTCGTGCCGGTGATCCGCTCCGGCCTCGGCCAGCTTGATCCCGCACTCCGTGCAGAGCCCCGGGCAGTCGTCACGGCAGACCGGGCTCAACGGCAGTGCGAGCACCACCGCGTCGCGGAACGTCGGCTCAAGGTCGAGCAGTTCCCCGTCCATCAGCGAGTCGTCCTCGGAGGCGTCCTCGTCGGAGTAGAAGAACAGCTCCTGCAGATCGACCTCGATGTCCGAGGACAGCGGGTCGAGACACCGCGCGCACTCCCCGGACAGCGGGGCCTGCGCCGTGCCCGACACGAGCACGCCTTCCATCACTGCTTCGAACCGGAGGTCCAGCTCGACTTCGGTGTCCTTGCGGACACCGATCATGTCGACGCCGAGATCTGCCGGAGCCGGGAGAGTGAGGCTCATCTGCCGCATCGTGCCCGGCCGCTTTCCCAGGTCGTGGGTGGAGATCACCCAAGGCGAGCGGGGGTCGAGGTGCTGAGTCATCCTGCTCTCGCTAGGCATGGCGGAACTGTCGCCGTCGTACAAGGCCGAAATGAAAGGATACCAGGTGGCGGTCAGCCCCTGAGCCGCTCGACGAGCAGCTTGTGGACCAGGTCGGGAACCAGCCCGGACACGTCCCCACCGTACCGCGCGATCTCCTTGACCCGGCTCGACGACAGGAACGAGTACTCGGGGTTGGTCGGCATGAACAGCGTCTCGACGCCGGACAGCCGGTAGTTGAGCTGGGCCATCTGCAGCTCGTAGTCGAAGTCGCTGACCACGCGGATGCCCTTGACGATGGCGGGGATGTCGTTCTGCTTGCAGAAGTCGACGAGGAGGCCGTGGAACTTCCGGACCTTGACGTTCGGGAAGTCCTTGGTCACGGCCTGCAGGATCTCGATCCGCTCGTCGACCGTGAAGAGGCTGCTCTTCTCCAGGTTGATGAGCACGGCCACGGTCACCTCGTCGTACAGCCGGGCGGACCGGGCGATGATGTCGAGGTGGCCGTTGGTGATGGGGTCGAAGGACCCCGGGCAGACAACGCGGCGCAAGACGCCTCCCTGGTCATGGGGCAGGTCTACGGATTACCGGCGGCGCGACCGTACCAAACGGACGCTTCGCCATAACGGCGAACCCTCTCCTCAACGTAACCATCCGGCCATACCACCGCCTTTCCCCGGGTCTCCCTCTCGAACGCCACCAGCGCGTCCTCGGCCAGCCATCCGCGATCGCGCAGCAGCTCCAGGACCCGCGCGACCTCCTCGTCGGGCACCGCGTACGGCGGGTCGGCGAACACGATGTCGTACGGCTCCGGCCCCCCGATGTGAGTTTGACCACCCTCGCCTGAAGGCTCCCCGGCCGGCCGTCCCAGGAACCGCTCGACCTTGTCCGCCACGACGTGCGCGCCGGCGAGGCCCAGCTCCCGCACGTTCGTCCTGATCACCCGCACGGCCTTGGGGTCGGACTCGACGAGCACCGCGCGCTCGGCCCCCCGCGACAGCGCCTCCAGCCCGACGGCCCCCGACCCGGCGTACAGGTCGAGCACCCGGGCGCCCCGCACCCCGTGCAGCGAGTCGAGCGTCAAGAGGATGCCTTCGCGAGCCCTGTCGCTGGTCGGTCTCGTGCCGCGCCCCGGCGGGACCGCCAGACGACGCCCGCCCGCGCTCCCCGCGATGATCCGAGTCATGTGAGCCATTCTCGCGCACGTCGGCGCAGGTCAAGAGTGGACAAGTGTCGGCCTCGACAACGCAAGGGTGATTCACATGGCCCCACCGGCCACGCATGATGGGTGCTGCGGCCTTCGAGGTGACCCAGTAGAAGGCCGACCGGCGTGGTCGTGAGCCCTTCCGCACGCCGGTTCCCTCGGCACCTGACCCGAGGGGTGGGCCCAGCCGGGGACGGCATTCGGGGGGAGGCCGTCCCCGCGGCTGGGCCCAACACCTTTTTCCGGCGGTTCCCGCTGTCCGGCGGTTCCCGCTGTCCGGCGGTTCCCGCTGTCCGGCCGCTCTCGACCCTCCGGCCTTTCCGGCCCCTCCGGCCTTTCCGGCCCCTCCGGCCTTTCCGGCCCCTCCGGCCTTTCCGGCCCCTCCGGCCTTTCCGGCTTTCGAGCGGCTCTCCCGCGCCTCGCCCTTCCCGGCCTCCGGTTTCCCGCTCTCCTCTGCCGTGCCCCCTCCGCACGTGACGCCTCACAGGTATGCGACCGGCCCTCCCGAGGGCGCGCTGAGGCAGCCCGCCGCTCGCGCCGCCCCGCGCGCGCCTGCCAGGCCCTCGACGTCGCCTCCGCGGCCGGAGCCGCACGCGGCGACGAGCGCGCGGGAGGCCGCCTCAGGCAGACATCCGGCGGCCTACGTCTTCTCCAGGTACTCGGCGCGCTGGTCGGCCAGCAACCGGTCGATCTCCGCGCGCAGGGCCTCGTGCCCGGCCAGCTCCGGGTCGTCGGCCAGCAGCCGCGCCGCCTCCTCGCGGGCCGCCTCGATCACGTCCTCGTCGCGCAGGAGCTGGAGGAGCTTGAGCGACGAGCGCCGCCCCGACTGGGCGGCGCCGAGCACGTCGCCCTCCCGCCGCTGCTCCAGGTCCACCCGCGACAGCTCGAACCCGTCGAGGGTGGCGGCCACCGCGTCGAGCCGCGCCCGCGCGGGCGTGCCCTCCGGGAAGTCGGACACCAGCAGGCACAGCCCCGGCAGCCCGCCCCGGCCGACCCGGCCGCGGAGCTGGTGGAGCTGCGAGACCCCGAACCGGTCGGCGTCCATGATGATCATGACGGAGGAGTTGGGCACGTCGACCCCGACCTCGATCACCGTCGTCGCCACCAGCACGTCCAGCTCCCCCCGGCTGAACGCCCGCATGACCGCGTCCTTCTCCTCCGGCGGCAGCTTGCCGTGCAGGATCCCGAGCCGCAGGTCGTGGAACGGCCCCTCGGACAGGAGCTGCGCGACGTCGAAGACGGCCAGCGGCGGCCGGCGCTCCTCCCCCGACGCCCCCTCGCCGGACCGGCCGGCCCCGGGCTCCAGGTCGCCCTCGTCGCCCTCCAGGTCGCCGATGCGCGGGCAGACGATGTACGCCTGCCGGCCGAGGGCGACCTCCTCGCGCACCCGCTCCCACGTGCGTTCCAGGTAGTGGGGCTTGTCGGCGGCGGGCACCACGTGGGTGGTGATCGGGGCGCGCCCGGACGGGAGCTGCGACAGCGTGGAGACCTCCAGGTCGCCGAAGACCGTCATGGCGACCGTGCGGGGGATCGGGGTGGCGGTCATGACGAGCACGTGCGGCCGCCCACCGCCCGCCTTCTCGCGCAGCGCGTCGCGCTGCTCCACGCCGAAGCGGTGCTGCTCGTCGACCACCACCAGCCCGAGGTCGGCGAACTGGACGTGCTCCTGGAGCAGCGCGTGGGTGCCCACGACGACGCCGGCCGTGCCCGAGGCCGCGTCGAGCAGCGCCGCGCGGCGGGCGGCGGCCCCCATGGAGCCGGTGAGCAGCGTGACCGCGGTGCCGCCGAACATGCCGCCCTGCGCGAGGTCGCCCAGCATCGCGGTGATCGAGCGATGGTGCTGCTGGGCGAGGACCTCGGTGGGGGCGAGCAGGACGGCCTGGCCGCCCGCGTCGACCACCTGGAGCATGGCGCGCAGGGCGACCACGGTCTTGCCCGCGCCGACCTCGCCCTGCAGCAGCCGGTGCATGGGGTGCTCGCGGGCCAGGTCGGCCGCGATCTCCTCGCCGACCGCGGCCTGCCCCTCGGTGAGCGCGAACGGCAGCCGCGCGTCGAACTCGCTCAGGAGGCCGTCGTCGCGGCGCGGGCGCGCCTTGGCGGGCCAGGCGGTCGCCGCCTGCCTGCGCTGGAGGAGCACGGACTGGAGCACGAACGCCTCGTCGAACTTGAGCCGGTCGCGGGCCCGCTGCACGTCGCCGAAGTCCTTCGGCCGGTGGATGGCCTCCAGCGCCTCGTCCAGGTCGCGCAGCTTGTGGCGGGCGCGCAGGGCGGCGGGCAGCGGGTCGGCCAGCGGCCCGAGCGTGTCGAGCACGACGCCGATGGCGCGCCTGATCACCCACGGGGTCAGGTCCTTGCCCGCCGGGTAGATCGGCACCGGCGCGGCGGAGAACTCCTCGGCGCCGGCCTCGTTCTCCTCGAACAGCTCGAACTCGGGGTGGGTGAGCTGCCAGCGGGGGTGGGTCCGCGAGCCGAACAGGCCGACCTTGCCGGCGAACATGCCGCGCCTGCCCGGCTTGAGCCGGGACTCGGCGACGTGGGAGCCCTTGCCGAAGAACGACAGGTAGATCTTGTTGCGGTCGGCGTCGACGACCTCGACCTCCAGCCAGGTGCCGCCGCGGTTGCGCATGGGCTTGCGCATGAGCCGGCTCACCTCGCCGACCACGGTGACGTGCTCGTCGACCTCCAGTGCGTCGAGCGCGGTCAGCTCGCCGCGCTCGGCGTAGCGGCGGGGGTAGTGGCGCAGCAGGTCGCCGACCGTCTCCAGGCCGAGCACGCTGTGCAGCAGCTTGGCGGTCTTCGGGTCGAGCGCCTTGGTCAGGGGCTCGTCGAATCGGCTCACGGCACTATGTTCTACCGCCTGAGACCGACAGGAACCGCATGCCCCGCCCCGGGAGCCGCCGTCAGATCACGCCGACGCGGGGATCGCCGGGCCGCCGCCCGGACTCCGCCGCCAGGTCGCCGCCCGGACTCCGCCGCCGGGTCGCCGCCCGGACTCCGCCGCCGGGTCGCCGCGCGGGATCCGCCGCCGGGTCACTCCACGCCGATGAGGAGCGGGTAGCCGCCCTGTTCCCCCGCGTACACGACGAGGTCCACGTCGGGCCGGGTGGCGCGCAGGCGCCCGCCCACCTCGTCCGCCAGCCCCTCGGGAGCGTCCGCGCCCGTCACGAGCGTGACCAGCTCGCCGCCGCCCGCCACCATCCGGCCCACGACCGCGACGGCCACCTCCCCCAGCTCGCGGCCGATCACGGCCACGTCGCCGTCGATAAGTCCCAGCACGTCGCCGGGCCGGCACACGCCCACGCTCGTGACGCCCTCCCCGCGGGCGACCGCCAGGTGGCCGTGGCGGGTGTGCCCGGCCGCCCCGGTCATGGCCACGACGTCGTCGTCGAAGCGGCGCAGCGGGTCGTGGACGGCCAGCGCCGCCAGCCCCTGCACGGTCGCGCGGGTCGGCAGCACGCTGACGACGACGCCGTCCTCCCTGGCGATCTCCGCGGCGGCGGTGGCGACCGCCTCGGCGCCCTCGTCGTTCGGCAGCACGGCGACCTCGCCGCCCGCCTGCCTGATCGCGGCCAGCATGGCCGGCAGCGACGGGCGCGTGCCCGGCTCCCGACGAACCACCACCGCGCCGCACTCCTCGAACAGCGCCGCGATGCCGTCGCCCGCGGCGACGGCCACCACGCCCCGCCCCGCGTCCCCGCGGTGGGTCCGCCCGGCGAGATAAGTGATCTTGATCCGGTACGGCCGCCCCACCCGCAGCGCCGCCTCCACCGCGGGGCCCGCCTCGTCCACGTGGACGTGGACGTTCCACAGGCCGTCGCCGCCGACGACCACGAGCGAGTCGCCCATCGCGTCGAGCTCCTCGCGCAGCTTGGCCACGGCGGCGTCGTCGGCGTCCAGCAGGTACATCACCTCGTAGCCCGCGCCCACCTCGGTCATCGGCGAGACGCGCGACGTCGGCGCGGGCACCTCGTAGCGGTCGCCGGAGTCACCGGTCACCGCGGTCGCCAGCGACTCCAGGATGATCGCCAGACCGGCGCCGCCCGCGTCCACGACGCCGCTGCGGGCCAGCACGTCGAGCTGCTCGGGGGTGCGGCGGAGCGCCGCGCGGGCCTCGCGGGCCGCCCGCCGCGCGACGTCGGCCAGGTCGCCGTCCGCGTCGCGCACGGCCCCCGCCGCGGCGGCGAGCACGCTCAGCACCGTGCCGTCCACGGGCCGCGCGACCGCGTCCCGGGCCAGCGAGGCGGCCCTGACCAGCCCGGCGCGCAGGTCGGAGCCGTCCTTCAGCACCTCGGCCAGGCCGCGCAGGGCCTGGCTGACGATGACGCCGGAGTTGCCGCGCGCGCCGACGAGCGCCCCGTACGAGAGCGTCTGCCAGACGACCGCGCGGTCCACGTCGTCGGGGAGCGCCTCGACGGCCTCGGCGGCGGCCAGCATGGTGAGGTGGAGGTTCGTGCCGGTGTCGCCGTCGGCGACGGGGAAGACGTTGAGCGCGTCGATCTCCGCCCGCGACCTGCCCAGCGCGTCCGCGGCCAGACGGGCCCAGCGGCGTACCCGGGGCGGGTCGAGAACCTCCATACGCGACGCTCCGCCCTCTCGAGTGCGCTACGGTTAAAGAAGGAGGATATCGCCGCATCCGTCCTCGTCCAGTGGCGCGAGTTCGCACCTGGTGCCGCGGATCGGATATCCTCGTCTGGCTGGCCGGTTGTCCCGGCATGCCCTCCGCCCGACGAACATCAGCGGACAGGGCTACATCGACTGTTTTAAGGAGCGATACCGTGGCTTCCGTCTGCGATGTCTGCCGCAAGGGCCCGATCTTCGGCAACAACGTGTCCCACTCGCACCGCCGCACCCGTCGTCGTTGGAACCCCAACATCCAGACGGTTCGCGCGGTCGTCGGCGGCACGCCGAAGAAGCTGAACGTGTGCACCTCGTGCATCAAGGCGGGCAAGGTCACCCGCTAGCTTCGACCTCCACGAAAGCCCGCCGCTCCCGGCCGAGCGGCGGGCTTTCGTCATGCCCGGGGCCGCTTCCCACCCGGACCTCGCGCGGCAGGCCCGGGCGAGCGTCGTGCCGCGCGCCCGGGAGCCCGCGCGGCCGGTCAGCGCCACCGCCAGGCGTGGTCGACCGGGCCGATGCCGTCGCCGAGCGGGAAGCCGCGCCGGATCGCCCCCGTGACGTACTCCTTGGCCCTGCCCACCGCCCCCGGCACGTCCTCGCCCATCGCCAGGTGGGAGGCGATCGCCGAGGCGAGCGTGCACCCGGTGCCGTGGGTGTGGCGGTTGTCGAGCCGCTCGGCGGTGAAGCGGTACTCGCGGGTGCCGTCGGTCAGCAGGTCCACCGGCTCGCCCGGCAGATGGCCGCCCTTGACGAGCGCCCAGGCGGGCCCCAACTCCAGGATCGCGTCGGCGGCCCGCCGCAGGTCGTCCTCGTCCTCGACCTTGACCGAGGTGAGCTGCTCGACCTCCCACAGGTTGGGGGTGACGACGGTGGCGACGGGCAGCAGCCGCGTGCGCATCGTCTCGACGGCCTCGGGCGCGAGCAGCGAGTCGCCGTGCTTGGAGACGCCCACGGGATCGACCACGACCGGCGCCTCGTACGCGCCGAGCGTCGCGGCCACGGTCTCGACCAGCTCGGGCGAGGCCAGCATGCCCGTCTTGACCGCCTGCGCGCCGATGTCGCCGAGCACGGAGTCGAGCTGCGCGCGCACGGCCTCGGCGGGCAGCTCCCAGTAGCCCTGGACGCCGAGCGAGTTCTGCGCCGTCACGGCGGCGATCACGCTCATGCCGTGGACGCCCAGGGCCAGCATGGTCTTGAGGTCGGCCTGGATGCCCGCCCCGCCGCCGGAGTCGGATCCGGCGACGGTCAGCACGCGCGGAGGGGTCGTAGCGGTCATGCCCCCATCCAACCATCGCGCGCGGGCGGGCGCCGTGACGGGCGCCCGCCCGGAGTTGCTAGCTGACGGCGCAGTCGCCGCCCACCAGACCACAGTTCTCCGGCTCGGTGGCGCGGCCCGTGGCGGTGAAGGTGATCTCGGTCGAGCCGCCCTCGGCCAGCGTGTCCGGCAGGTCGATGATCAGCAGGTCGCCGTCCTGCGTGTACTCGGCGCCCGTCAGGTTAAGCACCCGGCCCTTCACCGGCACCGACACGGTGAGCGACTTGAGCGCCTGCGGCGAGGAGTTGACCACGTCGAGGTGGGCCGTGTAGCCGGTGATCCGCTGGCGGACCACGTCGAAGCCGACGCTCACCGAGCCGCCGCCGCTGGGACCCGTGGTCTCGGTGGCGGTGGGGACGGGGTTGCCCGTCGAGTTGTCGGCGGGGTCGGTGACCGTGATCGTGCTGGGCTCCTCGGACGGGGTCTCCAGCGCGGTCTCCTCGGGAGTCGGCAGCGGCTCCTGGGTGGGCTTGGCCGACTTCTTGGTCTTGGTCGGCTTCGGGTCGGGCGTGGCCGACCGGCGGGGCGTGCGGACTCCCGTGGTGGTCTGCGGGCCCGGCGTGCCGGTGGGCTGCGTCTTCGCGGTCGTGGGCTCGTCCGTCGGCGACGGCTCCTCGGTCTCGTCCTCCGCCGGGTCCTCGGTCTCGTCCTCGGCGGGCTGGGAGCTCTGCGGGCCCGGCTGGTTCGTCGCCTGTACGGCGGCGCAGCCGTCGGCGGGGCAGCCGGACGGCTGCGACGACCCGCTCATCAGCTTCACGCCCGCCACGGTGCCGCCGAGCACGACTGCGACGGCGGCCACCGAGAGCAGCGCGAGACGGCCCCGGTTCCTGGCCGGCGGGTCGGCGTACGGGTCGGCGTCGCCGGACGGGGGCTTGCGGCGCCCGCGGCGGCGCGGCTCGGGCTCGTCGTCGCGCCCGCCGTCCCGGTCGCCGCCGGGCTCGTCGCCCGACCAGCCGGAGCCCAGGAAGCCGTTGTCGGCGCCCTCGGACCACGCGGGAGCGGGGGCGTCGACCAGGGTCGGGTTGCCGAACACCTTGACGTCGCCCGGCTCGGGCGCCCCGTCCGCCGCGGCCTGGCCACGGGTCTGCTCGGAGGCGGCTCCGTCGTGGCCGAACACCTGCGTGGCGTCGCCGCCGCGCCCCTGCGGCCCGTCACCGAACGCCTGATTGGCGGCCGGTCCGAACGCCTGGGTCCCGGCCGGTCCGAACGCCTGCGGCGGCTCGCCGAACACGTGGGTCTCGCCCGTGCCGACGGCGTGGGGCCCCGAGGGCCCGTCGTCGCCGAAGCCGCGCGGGCCGGACGGCCGGTCGCCGCCGTACGGGTCGTCGCCCACGAAGCCCGGGGTCGAGGAGGGCCTGCCGTCCTCGAACGCGCGGCGGATGGGCGCCTGCCTCCCGCTGTAGATGCGCGTACCGGACGGCCCGTCGGCGCCCAACCCCTGCGGTCCGGAGGGGCCGTCACCGCCGAACGCGTGCGGACCCGAGGGCCCCTCACCGCCCGCGGGACGCGGACCGGCGGCCCCGAAGGCGTTCTGACCCGAGGACGCGTCGCCGCCGAAGTCGTGGGGCATGCCGAAGGTCTGGGTGCTGTCGCCGACCTCGCCGCCCTGCCCGGGCTCGTCCCAGTTCGCGGGGCGCGCGAAGGCGCCGGTCGTCTCGAACGGCTGGTCAGCGGCCGGCCCGGAGCCGGCGCGGCCCCGCGAGGGGGGCGGCTGGAAGGCGCCGGTCGTCTCGAACGGGTCCTTCTCCGGCGGGCGGACGGCCGCACCGGGGTCCCGCTGGGGCATCGGCGCCCACTGGCCCGTCACTCCCGCCTGGTCCGGCAGCTCCGGCCAGCCCGGCTCGGCCCGCTCGTCATCGGTGTCCCAGAAGGAGCTCCTGGTGGTCGGATCCGGCGCGGCGGCCCACTGCGCGGCGCGGTCGGCGAGTCCGAACTCCTCGTCGTGAGAATCGTCGGACGTGCCGTTCCCCCGTTCGCTCGCGTCGTCGGCTCCACCTGTGTGGCGGCCCATGGCAGCCCTTTCTTGCCGGTTACGATGGCCGCCAATCTTCATAACACCTTCGCTACGACTTTGTCCCAGCATTCCCGTGAGTCACATCTCATAGTGGGAAATTTTCCTGCAAATCGGGACATCTCGTTACTGAAAGTGATCCCAGCCGCCGCGCTCCACGTCGCGGCCCCGTACGGCCACGCCCTCACCCGCCACGACGGCCCCCACGACCTGCCAGGCGTCGCCCAGCGCCACACCGGCCGGGAACACGGCCGCCAGCGCGTGGTCCTCACCGCCCGTGAGCACCCAGTCGACGGGATCGGCCCCGAGCTCCTTGGCGGCGGCGGCCACCGGCTCACCCACCGTGAAAGCGCCCGGGTCCACCTCGATCCGCACCCCGCCGGCCCGCGCGAGGTGCCCGAGGTCCTGCAGGAGCCCGTCGCTGACGTCGAGCATCGCGGTGGCGCCCAGCCGCGCCGCCGCCGGCCCGCACGCGTACGGCGGGCACGGCCGCCGGTGCGCCTCCACCGCCTCGAACAGCGCCCCCGCGTCACGCGGGACGTCCCGGCCGGCCTCCAGCAGGGCCAGGCCCGCCGCGGCGTGCCCCAGCCGCCCCGCCACGGCCACCACCTGGCCGGGACGCGCCCCCGACCGGGTCACGGGAGGCCGTCCGCCCAGGTCGCCCAGGGCGGTCACGCCCAGCACCACCAGGTCGCCGCGCGCGATGTCGCCCCCGACCACGCTCGCCCCCACGACCGCGCACTCGTCGCGGAACCCGTCGGTCAGCGCGTCGAGCCAGCCGACCGGCAGATCCGCCGGTATACCCAGCCCGACCACCAGCGACGTCGGAACGGCGCCCATGGCGGCGATGTCGGCGAGGTTCTGCGCCGCGGCCTTCCGGCCGACGTCGTAGCCGCTGGACCAATCGCGGCGGAAGTGCCTACCCTCAAGCAAGAGGTCCGTTGACACCACGACGCGCCCGTCCGGCGCACTCACGATGGCGGCATCGTCGCCCGGTCCGAGCAGAACACTGGCTCCTTGCGGCAGACGTCCGGAAATACGACTTACCGCTCCGAATTCGCCGAGATCTCCGACTCTGATGACACACCTCCTGACCCACACAGGGTACGGTGGCCCTTCGGCGTGATCCAATCGCCCGGGAGGACGTAATGGTGCAGGCCTACATCCTTATTCAGACCGAAGTCGGCAAGGCGGCGAGCGTGGCCGCGGAGATCTCCGGCATCCCCGGAGTCACGCAGGCCGAGGACGTGACGGGACCGTACGATATCATCGTGCGCGCGGAGGCCCGGAACGTCGACGAACTGGGCAAACTCGTCGTGGCCCAGATCCAGGGCGTCGAGGGGATCACGCGGACCCTGACATGCCCGATCGTACACATCTGAGGTAGATCTTTCCGGGAGAACTCGCCGTCCATGCGTGCCGCCGCCCTCTCGCTGCTGCTGCTCGCGCTCGCCGCGTGCGGCGCCGTCCAGGTCGAGCCGCCCGCCCCGCAGGGTGAGGCGGCCACGGCCTGTCAGCGGCTGTCCGGGCTGCTGCCCCGCACGCTGGACGGCGCCGGACGCGGCACGTCCGTGCCCGAGTCGCCCTACGTGGCCGTCTGGGGCGACGGGGAGATCGCGGTGCGGTGCGGCGTGCCGCGGCCGGCCCGGATGGCGCCGACCGACCAGCTCCAGGAGATCGACGGGGTCGGCTGGTTCGCCGACCCCGACAAGCCCACGCTCTACACCGCCGTCGCGGCCCCGCTGTACGTCGAGGCGACGATCGCCGGGACGCACGTGGCGCCCCAGGTGCTCGCCGACCTCTCGGGCCCGATCAGCCAGGTCGTGCCCAAGTAGCCTCGCGGTCAGCGCAGCCCGGCCGGCCGGTGCAGGGCCAGTTGCACCAGATGGTCCACCAGCTCCGGATAGCTCATCCCCGACGCGGCCCACAACTGCGGCGCCACCGACAGCGACGTGAACCCGGGCATCGTGTTGATCTCGTTGAAGACGATCCGGCCCTCGGGCGTGTAGAAGAAGTCCACCCGCGCGAGCCCTTCGCACTCCAGCGCCTCGAACGCCCGCACGGCCATCGCGCGCAGCTCCTCCGCCACCTCGCCCGGCAGGTCGGCGGGCACGGTCAGCGACATCTGGTCGGGGTAGTACTTGGCCTCGAAGTCGAAGAACTCCTGGCCGCCCTCGACCTTCACCTCGCCGGGCCGCGACGCCCGCGGCGGCTCGTCGCCGAGCGACTCCAGCACCGCGCACTCGACCTCGCGCCCGCTCACGGCCGCCTCGACCAGCACCTTGGGGTCGTGCCGGCGGGCCTCCTCGACCGCCTCGGCGAGCGTCGCCCGGTCGTACGCCTTGGAGATGCCCTGGGACGAGCCGGCCCTGGCCGGCTTGACGAACACCGGCCAGCCGAGCTGCTCCTCGCTCTCCTTCAGCACCCGCTCGCGGTCGAGCCGCCAGTCGCGCTCGCGCACCACGAGGTAGCGCCCGATCGGCAGCCCAGCCGCCGCCATGACGGTCTTCATGTACGCCTTGTCCATGCCGACGGCGCTGGCCAGCACCCCGGAGCCGACGTAGCGCACGCCGGCCATCTCCAGCAGCCCCTGGATGGTGCCGTCCTCGGCGAACGGCCCGTGCATCACCGGGAACACCACGTCCACCGCGCCCAGCTCGACCGGGATGCTGCCCGGGTCGTAGGCCACGATCGAGCCCTGACCGGGCGGCAGCGCCAGCGCGGCGCCGGAGGTGTCGACGCTGGGCAGCTCCCCCTCCTCGATGGCGAACCGCTGGCCGGCCGCGGCGAGCACCCACCTGCCGTCCTGGGCGATCCCGATGGGGATCACCTCGTACTTGTCCTTGTCGATCGCCTCCAGCACGCTGCCCGCCCCCATCAGGGAGACGGCGTGCTCGGAATTACGACCCCCGAAAACGACGGCGACGCGTGGCTTGCTCATGACGTCCGAATCTACCGGCGTGTCCGCACCACAGCGAGCCAAGCACGCCGGTGATGTCCGTAATGGTCAGACCCCATAGCGCTCAGGCTTGGGTGAACGCGACATCAGCAGCATGCCCGCCTCGCTGGGCGACATGCCGTCGTGGACGACGCCCACGACGACCTCGGTGATCGGCATCTCGACGTCGTGCTTCCTGGCCAGCTCCAGCACCGATTCACACGACTTGACGCCCTCGGCGGTCTGCCGGGTGGCCGCGACGACCTCCTCCAGCGTCATGCCGCGGCCCAGGCGCTCGCCGAAGGTGCGGTTGCGCGACAGCGGCGAGGTGCAGGTCGCCACGAGGTCGCCCATGCCGGCCAGCCCGGCGAAGGTGTGCGGATCGGCTCCGAGCGCCGCGCCCAGGCGGGAGATCTCGGCCAGGCCCCTGGTCATCAGCATCGCGCCCACGTTGTCGCCCATGCCCATGCCCGCGGCGACGCCGACGGCCAGGGCGATGACGTTCTTGACCGCGCCGCCCA
Organism: Nonomuraea roseoviolacea subsp. carminata; assembly: GCF_024172185.1. Classification (GTDB taxonomy): domain Bacteria; phylum Actinomycetota; class Actinomycetes; order Streptosporangiales; family Streptosporangiaceae; genus Nonomuraea; species Nonomuraea roseoviolacea. Next base: position 5,336,088 of record NZ_JAMZEC010000001.1, on the reverse strand, counting down.
GCTCCACGCCCACCACGTCGTGGTTGGTGTACGGGCGGAACCACGGCGGCAGGTGGCACGCCTTCTGCAGCCGCTCGGCCACGGCCTCGTCGGCGCAGGCCACGACGGTCGCCGCGGGCTGGCGCTGGGCGATCTCCTTGGCCAGGTTGGGGCCGGACACGACCGCGACCCGGTCCTCGCCCGCGCCCGCCACCTCGCGGATGACCTCGCTCATCCGCTTGGTGGTGCCGAGCTCGATGCCCTTCATCAGGCTGACCAGGATCGCGTCCGGCGGGATGTGCTCACGCCAGACCGCCAGGTTGGCCCGCAGCGACTGCGACGGCACGGCCAGCACCACGAAGTCGGCGCCGTCCAGCGCCACGGCCGGGTCGGTCGTGGCCCGCAGCGAGGCGGGCAGCGCCACGCCCGGCAGGTAGTCGAGGTTGGTGTGGGTGCGGTCGATCGCCTCGACCAGCTCCGGCCGGCGCCCCCACAGCGTGGTCTCGTTGCCGGCCTCGGCCAGGATCATCGCGAACGTGGTGCCCCACGAACCGGTGCCGAACACCGCCGCCTTCGTCATCGTCGTCACCGCCCGGCAGGATCGTAGGGAGTCTCGGGTGCCTTCTCACCGCGCAGCTCGGCGAGCTGCGCGGTGATCGCCGCCATGATGTCGGCGGTCGCCTGGCGCAGCACCTGTCCCTGCGGCGGCTGACCGGCGTACCTGGACAGGTCGACCGGGGGCCCCACCGACACCCGGAACGTCTTGCGCGGGAAGAGCCTGGGCTTCTTCTCCCCGTACGGCAGCAGCTCATGCGCGCCCCAGTGGGCGACCGGGATCACCGGGGCGCCGCTCTCCAGGGCGAGCCGGGCGGCGCCGGTCTTGCCGACCATCGGCCACAGGTCGGGGTCACGCGTGCAGGTGCCCTCGGGGTAGAACAGGATCGCCCCGCCGTCGCGCAGCCGCTGCGACGACACCTGGAGCGAGCGGGCGGCCTCGCTGCTGGCCCGCTCGACGGGGATGGCGCACAGCGAACGCACGGCGTGGCCGAGCACCGGCACGTTGAACAGGCCCGCCTTGGCCAGGATGACCGGCCAGCGCCCCTGGTCGTACAGGAAGTGCGACAGCAGCACGGGGTCGGTCCACGACAGGTGGTTGGCGGCGATGATCACCCCGCCCGTGCGGGGGACCCGCTCCCCGTGGCGCCAGTCACGGCTGACCAGGAGCCGCGACAGTGGCTTCACGATCACCACGGCCAGGGACTCCCAGAAACGCGATGGCCGCGTCAGGCGCCTCATGCTCTCCTCCAACCGAACGTGGTGTGCGCCCCAAGTCTCCCGGTTGGCCGCGCGGGATGTCGAGGCGCGATGCTTAACCCTATGAGCAACCGCTGGTCACTGGTCATCCCGGTGAAGACACTGGTCGCCGCGAAGACCCGGATGGCCGCCGCGGCCGGCCCGCACCGCACCCGGCTGGCCGTCGCCGTGGCCTGCGACACGGTGTCGGCGGCGCTGGAGTGCGCGGCCGTGGCGCGGGTGGTCGTCGTCACCGCCGACCCCTGCGCCGCCGGGCCGCTGGCCGCGCTGGGCGCCGACGTGGTGCACGACCCCGACCGCGGGCTCAACACCGCGCTGCGCACGGGTGCGGCCCACGCCGTACGGCTGGCCCCCGGCGACCCCGTGGGCGCCCTGCAGGCCGACCTGCCCGCGCTGCGGCCCGCCGAGCTGGCCGTGGCGCTGGCCGCGGCGGCGGAGTTCGACCAGGCGTTCGTGCCCGACGCGCTCGACGTGGGCACCACCTTCTACGGGGTACGGCCGGGACTGCCGTTCACGCCCCGCTTCGGCGGCGAGTCGCGGGCCAAGCACCTGGCGGGCGGGGCCAAGGAGCTGTGCCTGGACGGCATCGACTCGGTCCGGCGCGACGTCGACACCCCCGACGACCTGCGCGCCGCCGTCAGGCTGGGTCTCGGTCGGCACACCGCGGCCGTGGTGGCGGAGCTGTGGCCGTCCTGATGCGGGGCGCGGTCACGACCGCCAGGTGGGCCAGGCCGAGCGCGGCGACGCCCACGGCGAAGACCGCGTAGCCGCCCGTCCGCTCCCCCAGCGCGCCGCCGAGCAGCCCGCCCAGGGGGAAGGCGCCCCACATGAGGAAGCGCATGGCGGCGTTGACGCGGCCCAGGAGGTGCGTGGGGGTGACGCGCTGGCGGTGGCTGAGCTGGGCGACCCCGAACACCGAGCTCGCCGCGCCGAACAGCGCCCCGGCCGCGGGCAGGAACGCCAGGCGCCAGCCGGGGCCGGTGGCCAGCGCCGGCAGGTAGAGCACCGTGGCCAGCACCGCCGAGCCGTACAGGGTGGCGCCCGTGCCGAAGCGGGCGGTCAACCAGGGCACGAGCGCGGCGCCGGCCAGCGCGCCGCAGGCGGCGCCCGACAGCAGCAGGCCGTACGCGCCGGGGCCGACTCCGAGCTCCTTGACCAGGTAGAGCGGGAAGCCGACCGCGCAGATGCTGTTGGCGGCCATGACCAGCGCCCCGCCGACGGCGACGCGGCGCAGCACCGGCTCCCTGACGACGAAGGCCAGGCCCTCGGCCATCTCCCGCCGGAGCCGCCGCTCGCCCCGTTCCGGCCGTTCCGCGGGGCGCTCCTCGGCCCGTACGCGGGACAGGAGCAGCGCGGAGACGAGGTAGCTGACCGAGTCGGCGAGCAGGGCGACGGGCGCGGTCAGCAGGTTGACCAGCCAGCCGCCGACGCCCGGACCGGCGAGGAGCGTGACGTTGCGGGTGACCTCCAGAGCGCTGTTGCCGCGTTCGAGCCGGTCCTCGGGCACGACGGCGGGCAGCACGCTCATGTGGGCCACGTCGAAGAACACGGTGCCGAACCCCAGGATCAGCGCCACGGCGTAGAGCTGCGGCAGGGTCAGCACGCCCGCCCAGGCCGCCAGCGGCACCGTGACGAGCGCCAGGCCGCGCAGCAGGTCGGACCAGACGAGAACGGGCAGCCGGCGGACCCGGTCCACCCAGACGCCCGCAGGAAGCCCCACGAGCAGGAAGGCGGCCATCTGGGCGGCGGAGAGCAGGCCGAGCTCCAGCGCTCCGGCGTGCAGCGCGAGGACGGCGGCCAGGGGAAGTGCGACGGTGGTGACCTGCGTGCCCATCTGGGTCACGCCGTTCGCCCAGACGAAGCGCCAGAAGTCGGGGGTCGAGCGCATAGGTAGCGATACTCGGGGGTTCCGCTCCCCGATGGCAAACGGATTAGGCTGGTACGCGTGCAGGCCACGGTGCGCACCTTCGACGAGGTCACCCGCTCCGGCACGGTCTTCCTCGACGACGGGACCGTGCTGTCCTTCGGCACCCACGCCTTCGACGCGGGCCCGCTGCGGCTGCTGCGCTCGGGGCAGCGGGTGCGGCTGGCGATGACGGACGGGGAGATCAGCTACGTGACGCTGTCCACGTTCCCCGTCCCCGGGACGACCCCCTGAGAACGCGGAGCGCCCGGTCCCCGAGACGGGGACCGGGCGGGTGCGACGTCGTTACTTCTTCTTCGCGGCCTTCTTGCCGCCGGCGTTCACCAGCTCCTTGAAGTCCGAACCAGGCCGGAACTTCGGCCCCCAGCTCTCCGCGACCTTGATCTCCGCGCCGGTCGACGGGTTCCTGGCCGAGCGGGCCGGCTTGTGGACCATCTCGAACGCACCGAAACCGGTGATCGAGACCTTGTCACCGCCGGCCACGGCCTTCTGGACGACGTCGATGATCGCGTTGACCGCTTCGGTCGCCGTCTTCCGGTCGCCGACGCGCTCGACGATGGCGTCGACGAGCTCTCGCTTGTTCATGTAAGTTGTGCTCCCCCCGTTACGGCTCGGGGTTCCAGCTAACGAAGTTCGACGTAGAAACCCCTTACTCTCCCGAAACTAGGCCGGATTGCGGGCGAACTCAATCACCCGGCGTGCTTTCGGGTGCGCGTGGCGTGTCGAGATCGCCGTCCAGGGAGGCCAGGAGAAGATCCAGACGGGCCGCCGCCCGTGCCGGATCGTGCTTGGCGAGGTCGCAGATCGTCAGGTATCGCCGCGCCAGCCGCTCCTTCTCGGCGGCGGGAAGCCCGGTGAGCACGGCGCTGACGCGGCGGTGCGCCTCGCGCAGCCGCCGCGCCAGCTCGTCGTCGTCTAGACGGTCGTCGGCAGCCATGGCTGCCGCTCATTCTCGTACGCCGCGACGTCGTCGGCGTGCCGCAGGGTCAGGCCGATGTCGTCGAGGCCCTCCATGAGCCGCCAGCGGGTGTAGTCGTCGATCTCGAAGCCGACCGCCTCGCCGGCCCACCGGACCTCGCGGCCCTCCAGGTCGACCGTCACCTGGAGCGACGGGTCGGCCTCGACGGCGGCCTGCAGCGCCTCGACCTTCTCGCCCGGCAGGACGACCGGCAGCAGGCCCATCTTGGTGGAGTTGTTGCGGAAGATGTCGCCGAACCGGGCGGCGATCACCACGCGGAAGCCGTACTGCTGCAGCGCCCAGACGGCGTGCTCGCGCGAGGAGCCGGTGCCGAAGTCGGGCCCGGAGACGAGGATCGAGGCGCCCTGGTAGGCCGGGTCGTTGAGGACGAAGCCGGGGTCCTCGCGCCAGGCGGCGAACAGGCCGTTCTCGAAGCCGGTGCGGCTGACCTGCTTGAGCCAGACGGCCGGGATGATCTGGTCGGTGTCGACGTTGCTGCGGCGCAGCGGCACCGCCGTACCGGTGTGGGTGGTGAACGCGTCCATGATCGTGGATCTCCTAGAGGTCGGCGGGAGCGGTGAGGCGGCCGGTGACGGCGGTCGCGGCGGCGACCTGCGGCGACACCAGGTGGGTGCGGCCACCCTTGCCCTGGCGGCCCTCGAAGTTGCGGTTGGAGGTGGAGGCGCTGCGCTCGCCCGGCTGGAGCGTGTCGGGGTTCATGCCGAGGCACATGGAGCAGCCGGCCTCGCGCCACTCGGCGCCGGCGGCCTTGAACACCTCGTGCAGCCCCTCCTGCTCGGCCTGCAGCTTGACCAGCATCGAGCCGGGCACGATGAGCGTGCGCGTCTTCACCTGCCGGCCGCGCAGGATCTCGGCGGCCGAGCGGAGGTCCTCGATGCGGCCGTTGGTGCAGGAGCCCACGAAGACGGTGTCGACCTCGATCTCGCGCAGCGGGGTGCCGGCCGTCAGGCCCATGTACTCCAGGGCGCGCTCGGCGGCGGAGCGCGCGATCGGGTCGGTGAAGCTCGCCGGGTCGGGCACCGACGCGTCCAGCGGCAGGCCCTGGCCGGGGTTGGTGCCCCACGTGACGTACGGGGTGAGCGTCGAGGCGTCGATCTCGACGACCTTGTCGAAGACGGCGTCGTCGTCGGTGCGCAGCGACGACCAGTACTCGACCGCCTGGTCCCACAGCTCGCCGGACGGCGCGTGCGGGCGGCCCTTGAGGTAGGCGAACGTGGTCTCGTCCGGGGCGATCATGCCCGCCCGGGCGCCGGCCTCGATCGACATGTTGCACACCGTCATCCGGCCCTCCATGGAGAGCTTGCGGACGGCCTCGCCGCGGTACTCGACGATGTAGCCCTGGCCGCCGCCGGTGCCGATCTTGGCGATGATGGCCAGGATGAGGTCCTTGGCGGTGACGCCCACGGGCAGCTCGCCCGAGACCTCGATGGCCATGGTCTTCGGCCGGTAGGCGGGCAGGGTCTGCGTGGCCAGCACGTGCTCGACCTCGGAGGTGCCGATGCCGAACGCGATGCCGCCGAACGCGCCGTGCGTGGAGGTGTGGGAGTCGCCGCAGACGATGGTCATGCCCGGCTGGGTCAGGCCGAACTGCGGGCCGATGATGTGCACCACGCCCTGACCGGCGTCGCCCATCGGGTGCAGCCGGATGCCGAACTCGGCGGCGTTCTTGCGCAGCGTCTCGACCTGGGTCTTGGAGACCGGGTCGGCGATAGGGCCGAGCACGGTCGGGACGTTGTGGTCCTCGGTCGCGATGGTGAGGTCGGGCCGGCGCACCTTGCGGCCGGCGAGCCGGAGCCCGTCGAACGCCTGCGGGCTGGTCACCTCGTGGATGAGGTGCAGGTCGATGTAGAGCAGGTCGGGCTCGCCGTCGGCGCGGCGCACGACGTGCTGCTCCCAGACCTTCTCCGCCAGTGTGCGGCCCATGATCTTCCTCCTGCTTGTGCGCGACTGCTCCATCGCAGTGCTGTTTCCGGCGATGCTCCGCATCGCGGCTCGGTCGCTCACTCCCGGTCTCTTCCCTCGTCGCTCCGGTCGCTGCGCTCCCTTCGCTCCTCAGTCCAGAGACCGGCGCTCCCTCGCGGGGTCCTCGCGGTGTAGCTTGACCTCCAACTTGCTTTCTCATATGTCGAGACGGCAGTATCGGCCTATGGACAACTCTAGCGGAGTCGGAGTACTCGACAAGGCCGTTCTGGTGCTCAACGCCCTCGAAGCCGGCCCGGCCTCGCTGGCCCAGCTCGTTCAGGCCACCGGATTGGCCCGCCCCACCGCGCATCGGCTCGCGGTCGCCCTCGAACACCACCGCATTGTGAGCCGTGACACACAGGGCAGATTCGTGCTGGGTCCGCGGCTCTCGGAGTTGTCCACGGCCGCCGGCGAGGACCGGCTGCTCGCGGTGGCCGCGCCGGTGCTGATGCAGTTGCGCGACCTGACGGGCGAGAGCGCGCAGCTCTATCGCCGCCAGGGTGACGAGCGGGTGTGCGTGGCCGCGGCCGAACGCGCCAGCGGCCTGCGTGACACCGTCCCGGTGGGATCGGCGCTGCCCATGACGGCGGGTTCGGCGGCGCAGATCCTGCTGGCCTGGGAGGAGCCCGACCGGCTGCACCGCGGGTTGCGCGGCGCCAAGTTCACCGCCGCGACGCTCGCGTCGGTGCGCCGCCGCGGCTGGGCCCACAGCGTGGGCGAGCGGGAGCAGGGCGTGGCGAGCGTGTCGGCGGCCATACGGGGCAGCGGCGGCAAGGTCATCGCCGCGGTGTCGGTGTCGGGCCCCATCGAGCGGCTCACGCGGGCGCCCGGACGCCTGCACGCCGTACCGGTGATGGCCGCCGCCGAGCGGATCACCGAATCGATGCGCCGCTCGTCGTGATCGGGACACGCGCCGAGGCCCGGCCGGCGTCGTGATCGGGGCACACGCCGAACCCGGCCGGCGTCGTGATCGGGGCGCCCGCCACGGCCCGGCCGGTGTCGTGATCACGAGACGCCGCACGTCATGATCGGCAAAAGCACGGATTTGGGGGGCCGAGCGCGCCGTCGGCGCACTAGCCTGAGTGCGTGACAGATCGCATCGAGGTAGCCGCCACTGAGCTGCGACCCCTGCTCGAAGAGTTCATCATGTGGGCGCGGGTCAACGCGCCCGACAGCGACCCCGAGCTCGTCGGGCCCGCCGCCCTGTGGCACCGTCTCGCCTTCTCCAGCGACCTCGGCACGTGGAAGCGCGCCGACCTGCGCAACCTGCTCCTGGACCGCATGCCGAAGGTCGTGGAGGACCCCGACTCCGCGGCCGACGGCATGCTGCCGGCCGTGGACGCGTACCTCACCTTCCTCTCCCAGACCGGGAGGCTGACCAAGGGCTCCGACTCCCTGGACGGCCTGCGGGAGGAGCTCGACGACGTCGAGGACGAGTTCGTCGAGCTGATGGAGGAGCTCCTCGACGACGCCGAGGGCGACGACGAGGGCGAGGAGGAGACCAGCGATCTGGGTGATTTCGAGCCGTTCGCGGACCAGCTCGCCGACCTGCCCACGATCCGGCTGCGCCCCGACGCCGAGCTGGCAGCCGCCGCCCGCCAGGCGCCGCTGATCGCCAAGGCCCGCGACCTGGCCGTGTGGGTCGGCTCCGGCCGCCGCGTCGGCGAGGACACCCTGCTGTCCGACGCCGAGGTCGAGGAGGCGCTGGCCGCCGTCGGCCTGCCCAGACCGGAGACCGAGGGCTCCCTCGCCGAGGCCGTCCCCCAGCTCTGGAACGTCTGGAACCTCGCCGTCGACCTGGAGTTCCTTGAGCCGGGCGAGGGCAACACGGTGGCCGTGCAGGACGACACGTCCGAGTGGCCGTTCGACGACGACGAGGACGTGCTCGACGCCTGGATGCTCGGCCTCCACTCGATCGACTACGGCGACCCCGAGCTGCCCGACGACGACCTGACCATGGCCCTCGCGGGGCTCACCCGGGGCGTGCTGGTGCGGCTGCTGCTGGCCGGCGGCTCGCGCGAGCTCGACGGCCTGCGCCAGGAGCTCGCCGACGCCGCCGCCGAGCTCGACGAGCTCGGCTCCGACGCGTGGGAGGCCGCCGGCGACCCGCTGGCCACGGCCGTCGAGTGGCTCACCGGCTACGGCATGGTCGCCCTGGACGCGTCATCGGGGGCCGGCGGGACGCTCAGCCTGACGGCGCTCGGCACCGAGGGCGTCATCCACCTCGTGGACGACGCCGACATCGAGATCGACGCCCGGCCCGCCATCGAGTCGATGAGCGCCCACGAGCTGCTCGCGCTCAGCGCCGAGCTGCCCGAGGAGGAGGCCGACGCCGAGTTCGCCGCCTGGATGCGGCTGCGCGAGCCGGGCCGGGCGGCCGAGGAACTGCTGGAGGCGGCGGCCGAGGACGAGAGCGACGCGCTCATCCGCGTCCAGGCCGCCAGCGTGGTGGGCACGCTCGGCGAGGACGCCGTACCGGCCTGGCAGGCGGCGCTGAAGGAGCCGTCGCTGCGCCCGTACGCGGCCACGCACCTGAGCCAGCTCGGGGTCGAGGGGGCGCCCGAGCCGACCCAGGACGACACCCACTGGCTGATCCTGGACATGTGGACCATCTCCGCCGGACTGGGCCGCTCGGAGTTCGTCAGCAGCCTGCGCGACATCGGCCCGGACCTGCTCAACAACCTGCTGGAAGTGATCTGGAAGATCCCGCACGCTCACGTGGAGGAGCTGCTGGACCTGATCTCCCAGGTGCACCCGGACAAGCAGGTCGCCAAGGCGGCCCGCCGGGCACTGTTCAAGGCCCGCTCGCACCAGTAGCCGTCCGCTTGCGCCGCTGTGCCCCGTGACCGCCTTTCGCGGCTCGGGGCACAGCGGTTCTCGGTTTGTGGTCCTGCCTAGGGAGCGAGGACGTCGTCGAGGGAGTCGGCGGTGGCGGCCCGGCGGATCCACTCCTGGATCTGGGCGAGATCGGTGCAGCCGGCGATGCGCAGCCTGGCCTGCTCGGTCAAGGTGAGGCCGCGCGCCTCCAGAAAGGTGATCAGGGCCTCGATCTCGCCCTCCGCCTTACCCTTGCCGAAGTGCTCACGAGCGAAGGGACTGTAGACCGGCCACGCCGTTGACGACATGATCTCCTCCAGGTTCTGCTTCACGCCCACAGAGGCGAGGTCATAAGCGTATTCATAGTACTGCGGAGCGTGTTCGCCGCCGACCTTCGCCAACGCGGCGACGAACGCCTCCACGACGGGGCGGCTCTGGCCGTGGATCATCACGGATACTGTGGCCAGTTCCATGCATGCGGCGGCTTCGACGGGGTCGGTGATGGCCGGCACCTGGTCCGGCCCCATGACGAGAGGCGTCAACGAGTAGCCCGGCAGCTTCGTGACGATCGGCGCGGCGGCCCAGGCCGCCACTTTGTCCGTCGCACACACGGCGAGCACGACGACCGGGCAGTCGAGCCGCAGCCACAGGGAGGCTGCGTAGCGGGCCCAGGCGAGCCGCTTCTCCTCGACGGGGTTCAGCTGGACCTCGACGACGATAGCCAGCTCGGGACTCTTCGGTGGCCCGAGGGTGATCACCGTGTCGGCGTAGAAGTCACGCAAGTGCCGGTCGTTGAACTCGCCGGAGGTGACCTCGACGTAGGTGTCCGTCGAGAGGTCGGGGTCGTAGATCCGCTGAAGGATCTCGACAGCGAACGCCGGGCGGCTCCTGAAGAGCGCGTTCAGCGTGTCATGGATGATGGATGGCACATCGCTGTACGTTATCAGTCGAGTACTGATTGTAACGGGAAATCGTAAAGCCGTATCGAACGGGAACACGAAAAACGCCCCGGCGCGGAAGCGCGCGGGGCGTTGGGAGAGAGAACGTAGTCCCGACCGGATTCGAACCGGCGCTACCGCCTTGAGAGGGCGGCGTCCTGGGCCACTAGACGACGGGACCTTCAGTTGTACTTGTGCGACTGTGGTAGTCCCGACCGGATTCGAACCGGCGCTACCGCCTTGAGAGGGCGGCGTCCTGGGCCACTAGACGACGGGACCGCGTCCCACAAGCAATCCGCCGGGCTGCCCCGGCGACGGACGTAACTCTACCGCACCTCCGAGACCACAACCAAACCGCGATCAGGCGCGTGGAGCGGGGCGGTAGATCGTGACGCGGTCGACCGGCCGCCATGCGGTGGGGAGCGCGGCTAGGGGGTCAGCAGGCCGCGGCGGTAGGCCTCCGCCACGGCGGCCGCGCGGTCGTGGACGTCGAGCTTGGCGTAGACGTGCAGGAGGTGGGTCTTGACGCTGGCCTGGCTGATGAACAGCCGCGCGGCGGCCTGCTGGTTGGTCGCCCCGCCCGCCACGAGCCGCAGCACCTCCAGCTCACGGGGGCTCAGCGCGCCCCGCGCTGGCCTGCGCACCTGCTCGGCGAGGCGGCCCACGACGGCGGGCGCGAGGACCGTCTCGCCGCGGACGGCGGCGCGGACCGCGCGCACCAGCTCGTGCGCCGGGGCGTCCTTCAGCAGGTAGCCCGCCGCGCCCGCCTCCAGCGCGCTCAGCACGTCCGTGTCGAACGTGGTCAGCACCAGCACCCGCGGCGCCGCCGGGCCGAGCGCCCGTAGCCGGCGGATGGCGGTGACGCCGTCCATGCCGGGCATGCGCAGGTCCAGGAGGACGAGGCCGGGGGTCAGCTCGGCCGCCAGCCTGACCGCTTCGGCCCCGTCGGACGCCTCCCCCACGACCTCCAGGTCCGGCTCCGCGTCCAGCGCCACGCGCAGGCCGTCGCGCACGATCGGGTGGTCGTCCACCAGGAGCAGCCTCATGCCTCGCTCCACGCCTCCCCTCCCGCTCCCTCTCCAGCCTCGTCTCCGGCCCTGTCTCCCGCGCCGCCCGCCGCCTCGTCCCCCGTACGCGTCGCTTGGCCGGGCGCCGCGGGCAGGGCCGGAACGGTCACCGCGACGGCCGTGCCCTCCCCCGCTCCCGACTCGATCTCCAGGGTCCCGCCGACGCCCCGCACCCGCCGCCTCATCCCGTCCAGCCCGAAGCCGTCAGTGGCCGCCTGCGGGTCGAAGCCGGTCCCGTCGTCTCGGACGTCCAGCATCACCGTGTCGTCCTCGTACGAGAGCGTCAGGACCGTTCTGGTGGCCTCGGCGTGCTTCGCGACGTTGGCCAGCGCCTCCTGGGCCACCCGCAGCAGCGTGTCCTCCACGCCGGAGGCCAGCGCCACCGGCGTGCCGGTCAGCTCGAACCTCAGCTCGGCGCGCGCGGCGCGGTTCCAGTCGTCCGCCAGGCGGCCGATCGCGTCGGGCAGCCGGGAGTCCTCCAGCAGTCCGGGGCGCAGCGCGCTCACCGCCCGGCGCGTCTCGCTCAGCCCGCGCCGGGCCAGCTCGGAGGCGTGGGCGAGGCGGCGCCGGCGGTCGGCGTCATGGCCGGCCAGGTCGGCGCGGCCGGCGGCGTCGAGCTGACCGATCAGCGCGACGAGGTCCTGGGCGACCGTGTCGTGGATCTCGCCCGCGACCCGTTGCCGCTCGTCGAGCACGCCCGCGTGCCTGGCCTGGCCGAGGAGCCGGGCGTGCAGGTCGGCGTTCTCGGCCAGGGCGGCGCGCAGCTCGCCGATGAGGCGGCGGCGCCGGTCGCTCTCGGCGCTGACGTACCAGCCGGCGGCCACCAGCGGGACGGCGATGCCGGCGATCACGGTGAGCAGCCCCGCGGGGTCGCCCGCCCCGGCCTGGGCGGCGACGATCACGGCGGCGGTGAGCGTCATCCCGGCGATGACCAGCCGGGTCGGCAGCAGGGCGACGGCCAGCGGGTATCCGGCGGAGGCGAGCAGGGTGAAGGCGGGGTGGCGCGCGGCCAGGATCCCGGCGAGGGCGAGGAACCCGGCGTAGTGCGCGGCGGCGAGCGCGGGCGCGTCGTGGCGGCGCGCGTACGACCACGGGAGCGGCGCCAGCCAGAGGGCCGTCAGCCCCGCCACGGCCGGCCAGGGCACCGGAGCGAGCCAGGGCGCCACCGCGAGCACGACGTTCCCCGGGTCGCCGGAGTGCCCCGTGGTGGCCGCATCGCCGGCGCCCTGCGCTCCCCCGGCGTCCCCGGTCAGCGCGGCGGCCGCCGTGGAGACGACGAGCAGGCCGTACGCGAGCGCCACGTGCACGAGCCGCTCGCGCGCCTCCGGCTCTCCTCTCACGGAAGCGGAAGCGGAAGCGGTCGGGACGGCCTCCTTCACGAGCGCGGCCCGCCCTCGCGGGTCAACCGATCGGTGGATGCCGGGCCTCCACCGGACGACGAGCCGCCCGGGCGATGTGCGCCCCCTCCGCCCCGGGAGAGCATCGTCACATGAGCGAACAGACCGAGACCGCCCGGCCGCGCCGGGTCACCACGTTCGTCTTCGTGACGGGCGCGAACGGCACCGCCTCGCAGGACCCCGAGCTGACCCTGCGCGGCCACCGGACGGTCGGCGTCCAGCTTCCCGGGCACGGCGCCGCCGAGCAGTTCCACCGCGCCTACCAGGCGCCCCAGGACCTGGCGGCGCTGGCTGCCCTGCCCTCCCCGGTGTCGGCCGTGACGCTGGACGACCACGTCGCGGCCACCGTGGACGTCGTGCGCCGCGTCGCGGAGCACGGTCCGGTGATCCTGGTGGGCGGCAGTCTGGGCGGCGCGGCCATCACCAGGGCCGCCGACGAGGTGCCCGGACTGATCGACCGGCTGGTGTACGACGCCGCGTTCTGCTGCACGGCCCTGCGCTCGCCGGCGGACTACCTGGGCACCCCCGAGGCGGCGGGCAGCCTGGCCTCCAGCGTGCTGGGCGGGCTGGTCGGCGACCCTCGGGAGATCGGCGCGATCCGGGTCAACTGGCGCTCGGCCGACCCGGTGTTCCTGGACGCGGCCAAGGAGGCGTACATGGCCGACGCGAGCGACGGGGAGTTCCTCGCGATGGTGAACGGGCTGCTGCCCGACGAGAGCCTGCTGGTGTCGGGCGGTGACGCGCGTGGCCGCGCGGAGGCGTGGGGACGGGTGCCGCGCACCTACATCAGGCACGCGCGGGACCGGACGATCCCGCCGGCGCTGCAGGATCGGATGATCAGGGAGGCCGACGCGGCGACCCCGGGCAATCCGTTCGACGTGCACACGGTGGAGGCTACCCACGCGCCGACGGCGGCGGTGTACCGGCAGATCAGCGACATTCTGGATCGGCTGGCGAAATGAAAAACGGACGCCTCGGTTTCCGAGACATCCGCTGCTCACTGCTGGGGTACCAGGACTCGAACCTAGACTAACTGAACCAGAATCAGTCGTGCTGCCAATTACACCATACCCCACCGCTCCGAGCCCCGTGGGGCGCGTTCGGCGACGTCCGAAAGAATAGCCCAGCTTGGGGAGAAGACCAAAACGATTCCCCCGAGCCGCCCGGCGGGCTCCTCCCCGTGCCAAGCTGAGGGGGACAAAACACCATGTGGAGGAGCCCGAGCGTTGGCTGAGAACCCCTTGTTCGCCCCTAGTTCCCTGCCGTACCAGTTGCCGCCGTTCGCGGACATCCGCGAGGAGCACTACCTGCCCGCCTTCGAGCGGGGCATGGCCGAGCAACTGGCCGAGGTCGACGCGATCGCCGGGAGCGCCGAACCGCCGACGTTCGACAACACGATCGCCGCACTCGAACGCTCCGGCCGGCTGCTCGCCAGGACGGCCACGGCGTTCTACAGCGTCGCCGCGTCCGCCTCGACCGACGGGATCATGGAGATCGAGAAGCGGATCTCTCCCGAGCTGACGAAGCACAGCGACGCCATCCGCCTCAACCGCGCCCTGTGGGCCCGCGTCAAGCGGGTCGCCACCGCCGACCCCGAGGAGGCGTGGCTGCTGGAGAAGTACCGCGAGGACTTCGTCCGGGCCGGCGCCGACCTGTCCGAGGCCGAGCAGGAGCGGCTCAGGGGGCTCAACGAGGAGCTGGCGCGGCTGTCCACGGAGTTCGCCCAGAACCTCATGCGCGCCTCCACCGAGTCCGCGCTCGTGGTGGACGACCCCAAGGAGCTCGACGGGTTCGACGAGGACCGGATCGCGTCGCTGCGCCGCGACGGCACGTACGTCCTGCCGCTGCTGAACTTCACCAACCAGCCGGGCCTGGCCCAGCTCACCGACCGCGACGTGCGCCGCCGGCTCTACACGCTGAGCGTCGGGCGGGCGCCGGGCAACTTCGACCTGGCGGTCCGCATGGCGACGCTGCGCGCCGAGCGGGCCCGGCTGCTGGGCTTCCCGAACCACGCCGCGTACTCGGTGGCCGACCAGACGGCCAAGACCGTCGAGGCGGTCGAGCAGATGCTCGGGCAGCTCGTCGGCCCGGCCGTGCGCAACGCCCGCAAGGAGGCCGAGGCGCTGGCCGAGCAGGCCGGGTTCCCGATCGAGCCGTGGGACTGGTCGTTCTACTCCGAGAAGGTGCGCCAGGCCCGCTACGACTTCGACGCGAGCGCGATGCGGCCGTACTTCGAGCTCGACCGCGTCTACCGCGACGGCGTCTTCCACGCGGCGACCCTGCTGTACGGCCTCACGTTCACCGAACGTCCGGAGCTGCGCGGCTACCACGAGGACGTGCGGATCTTCGAGGTGTTCAACGAGGACGGCAGCGCCCTCGGCCTGTTCGCGCTCGACCCGTACGCCCGCGAGGGCAAGCGCGGCGGCGCGTGGATGAACAACCTGGTCGACCAGTCGCTGCTGTTCGGCGAGAAGCCGGTCGTGGTCAACAACCTCAACGTCACCAAGCCCGCCTCGGGCCCGACGCTGCTGACCTACGACGAGGTCAACACGGCCTTCCACGAGTTCGGGCACGCCCTGCACGGGCTGTTCTCGGAGGTGCGCTTCCCGCGCGTCTCCGGCACCAGCGTGCCGCGCGACTTCGTCGAGTACCCGTCGCAGGTCAACGAGATGTGGGTCACCTGGCCGGAGGTGCTGGCCAACTACGCGCGCCACCACGAGACGGGCGAGCCGATGCCGGCCGAGCTGGTCGAGAAGATGAAGGCGGCCGAGCAGTTCAACCAGGGCTTCATGACCGTGGAGTACCTCGCGGCCACGCTGCTCGACTGGGCCTGGCACAAGCTGGAGCCGGGCCAGGAGGTGGCCGACGCCGAGGCGTTCGAGCAGGCGGCCCTGGAGGCGGCCGGGATCGCCTTCCCGCCGGTCCGGCCGCGCTACCGGACCAACTACTTCGCGCACATCTTCTCGGGCGGCTACAGCGCCGGCTACTACTCCTACATCTGGAGCGAGGTGCTGGACGCGGAGAGCGTCGAGTGGTTCAAGGAGAACGGCGGGCTCAGGCGCGAGAACGGCGACCACTTCCGGCGCACGCTGCTGTCGCGGGGCGGCGCCACCGACCCGCTGACGGCCTTCCGCGAGTTCCGCGGCCGTGAGGCGTCCATCGAGCCGCTGCTGAAGCGCCGCGGCCTGGTCTGACCGGTCCCGGACCCCGCCCCGCGGGGCGGGGTCCTCACGCGGGCGGGCTCGGCAGCTCGGCGAGGCGCTCACGCAGCCACTCCTTCTCCGCCCGGCTCATGGCCCGCGCGACCAGCAGCATGCCCTTCCGGTACGGGTCGGGCTCCTCCTCCGCGCGCACCGGCCGGCCGCCCTCGTAGAAGAAGCCGGCCGGCGCCTCCAGGAAGTCGAGGCGGCGCCGGAGCACCGCGGCGCGGTCGGCGGGGTCGGGCAGGGCCGACAGGAACGTCAGCAGGACGAAGAAGCGCGCCTGGTCGCTGATCTGGAGGTCGGCGGGGCGGCGCAGGCGGTCGAGCAGCTCCTCGCGGCCGGCCGGGGTGAGGGTGAGCACGTAGCGGCGCGCCGCCGCGGCGCCCGCCTCCTCGTGCCGCTCGACCAGGCCCGCCGCTTCGAGCCGTGAGATGGCCGGGTAGAGGGCGCCGTCGCTGACCGGGCGCAGGTGCCCGGAGAGCGCCGCGATGCGCGACTTGAGCTCGTAGCCGTGCATCGGCCGCTCGTTGAGGAAGCCCAGGATCGTCAGGGCCAGATCGCCGCCGCTTGCCATAGGCCGCATCGTACCGCTATACCTCTAATCGCTATATAACGAAACGAGGTAAGTGATGATCCGGCTGGCGATGCCCGTGTACGTGGAACTGCTGACGGCCGTCGTGGCGGTGGGCCTGATCGACCTGCTGTGGGTCTCCGGCCTCGGCGAGGCCGCGGTCGCCGCCGTGACCGTGGGCACCACCGTCGAGTACCTGGCCTACGGCCTCTTCCTGGCCGTCCCGACGGGCGTCACGGTGCTGGTCGGCCGCCGCGACGGGCACGCGCCCGTCACGCCCGTCGTCCGCGCCGGCTGGGCCCTCTGGGCGGTCCTGTCGGTCGCGATCGCGGTGCCGGGCGTGCTGCTGCGCGAGCCGCTGGCCGCGCTGTTCGCCGACGACTGGCGGCTCACGGCCGGCTTCTTCCTGGTCTCGCTCGGCGGCCTGCCCGTGTACTTCGCCCAGACCGTCGTGGACGGCATCCTCAAGGGCCGAGGGGACACCCGGCGGCCGATGCGGCACGCCATCCTCTGCAACGTGCTGGTCGTCGCGCTGGACCCGCTGTTCATCTACGGGCTGGACCTGGGAGTGCAGGGGGCCGCGCTGGCGACCGTGGCGGCCCGGCTGCTGACCCTGGTCGTGGCGCTGGCGACCTCGCGCCGCCTCATCCAGTCGCCGTCCCCGGTCGGCGAAGCGGGTGGGGACGCGAACGGGGACGGGGGCGCGGCGGTCGCGTGGGACGTGGTGCGGACCGGGCTGCCGATGTCCGGCGACTTCCTCGCCCGCTCGGCCGTGGGCATGGCGCTGGTCGACCTCGTGGCCGGGTTCGGCACGCGGGAGCTGGCCGGCTACGGCATCGGCCAGAAGATCATGCTCGCCGGCGTCATGGTGTTCTACGCGCTGCGGCAGGCCGCGATGATCCGCACCGCGCGCTCCGAGCCGGCCGGCTCGCCGCTGCTGCTCGGCCTCGGCGCCGGGGCGGCCGTGGCCCTCGCGGTGAACGTCGTGGCGGCGCCCGCCGCCGCGCTCTTCACGGCGGACCCGGGGCCCGCCGTGAGCTTCCTGCGCTGGATGACCCTCTACCTGGTGCCCTTCGGCGGGCTCATCGCCGTCGGCGGGGTGCTCCAGGCGAGCGGCAGGGGCGGCCGGCTGCTGGCCGCCACGCTGGCCGGGTTCGGCGTGCAGGTGCCGCTGGCGTACGCGCTGAGCGCGCACGCCGGCGTCACCGGGGTGTGGCTGGCGATGGCCGCCGGGGCGGCCGTCAGCCTCGCAGGCGCGCTAGCGCCGCGCGCAGCCGCTCCTGGCTCCGCTCGCGGCCGAGCACCTCGATCGACTCGAACAGCGGAAGACCGACCGTCCGGCCGGTGACCGCCACGCGGACGGGGGCCTGCGCCTTGCCCAGCTTGAGGCCGTGGGCGGCGCCCACCTCCTCCAGCGCCTCCTTCAGCGACTCGGGGTCCCAGCTCACCGTGTCGAGGCGCTCCAGGTAGCCGGTGAGGATCTCGACCGGGGAGTTCTTCATCGCCTTGTCCCAGGACGCCTGGTCGAACACCGGCTGGTCGAGGAAGAGGAAGTCGACGTTCTGCCGGATCTCCGACAGCACCGTGATGCGCGTCTGGGCGAGCGCGGCGACCTTGCTGAAGGTCTCGCGGTCCCACTCGGGGTCGAGGTAGGGCGAGCAGCGCTCCTCGAACACGTGGATCGGCAGCGCCCGGATGTACTCGCCGTTGAAGGCGCGCAGCTTCTTCTCGTCGAAGAACGCGCTGGAGCTGTTGACGTCCTCCAGGCGGAACAGCGGCACCATCTCCGACCACGGCATGATCTCGCGGTCGTCGCCGGGGCCCCAGCCGAGCAGCATGAGGTAGTTGACCATGGCCTCGGCCAGGTAACCCTCCTCGCGGTAGTCCTCCAGCGCCACCTTGTCGCGCCGCTTGGACAGCTTCTTGCGCTGCTCGTTGACGATGACCGGCAGGTGTGCCCACACCGGCGGCGTCGCGCCGAGCGCGGGCCACAGCAGCTCCTGCTTGGCCGCGTTGCCCAGGTGCTCCTCGCCGCGTACGACGTGGGTGATGGCCTGGGTGATGTCGTCGACCGCGTTGGCCAGCACGTAGAGGGGCGAGCCGTCGGTGCGGGCGATGACGAAGTCCTCCTGGGCGTCGTTGGGGAACTCCACCCGGCCGCGGATCAGGTCGTCGACCACCGTGACGCCCTCGTCGGGGGTGCGGAAGCGGACCGCGCCCTCGGTCAGGCCGCGCTCGCGGCAGTGGCCGTCGTAGCCGCGGTGCTCGGAGCCGGTGCGGGCGACGAGCTGCTCGCGGGTGCAGTCGCAGTAGTACGCCTTGCCGTCGGCCAGCAGCTTGGCCACGGCCTCGCGGTGCTGCGGCTCGTACGCCGACTGGAAGTAGGGGCCCTCGAACGCCGGGTTGGTGCCGTTGATGCCGATCCAGTCGAGCGCCGAGATGATGCCCTCGGTCCACTCGGGCCGGTTGCGCGTGGCGTCGGTGTCCTCGACGCGCAGCACGAACCGGCCGCCAGCCTGCTCGGCCAGCGCCCAGTTGAACAGCGCCGTACGGGCGCCGCCCACGTGGAACATGCCGGTGGGGGACGGGGCGAACCGCACCCGTATGTCAGTCACGAGCGACCACCTTGTTCGTCAGAGTGCCGATGCCTTCGATGCCGACGCTGACCTCGTCGCCGATCTCGACCGGGCCGACGCCCGCCGGGGTGCCGGTCAGGATCACGTCGCCGGGGATCAGGGTCATGACCGCGCTGACGTAGGCGACGAGCGCGGGGATGTCGTGGATGAGCTGGCTGGTGCGGCCGCTCTGGCGCACCTCGCCGTTGACCGTCGTGGTGAGCGCGAGGTCGGCCGGGTCGAGGTCGGTGCGGATCCACGGGCCCAGCGGGCAGAACGTGTCGAAGCTCTTGGCGCGCGTGAACTGCACGTCGCGCTTCTGCAGGTCGCGGGCCGTCACGTCGTTGGCGCAGGTGTAGCCGAAGATGACGTCCTTGACCCGCTCGACCGGGACCTCGCGGCACAGCCGCCCGATGACCACGGCCAGCTCGCCCTCGTAGTCGACCCGGTGGGACAGCGAGGTGGGGTAGGCGATGGCCTCGCCGTGGCCGATGACGGAGGTGGACGGCTTCATGAAGATCAGCGGCTCGTCGGGCACCTCGTTGCCCAGCTCGCGGGCGTGCTCGGCGTAGTTGCGGCCGATGGCGACCACCTTGCTCGGCAGCATGGGGGCCAGCAGCTTCACCTGGGACAGCGGGTATCGCTCGCCGGTGAACTGGACCTCGCCGAACGGGTGACCGGTGATGGCGGAGACGAACTCCTCGCCCGGTCCGCCCTCGACCACGCCGAACGTGACGCCTTCGCCTGTGGAGAACCTCGCTATACGCACCCGACAAGGCTATCGCCGCCGCCGAGCCGGTCCGCCCCCCGGAGGTGCGGCGGGTTAGCCTGGCAACGGCACCGGGTCGCGACGGGGCGCCCGGTGCGGTGAGCTGCCGCGAGAGGGGTCGCGTTGTCCGTCGTGAAGATCAATGTGCTGACGGTTCCCGCCGAGATGCGGGAGGAGCTGGAGCGCCGGTTCGCCAACCGGGCGGGGATGGTCGAGTCGTCCGACGGGTTCGAGTGGTTCGAGCTGCTGCGGCCGGTCGAGGGCACCGACCGCTATCTGGTGTACACCCGCTGGCGCAGCGAGGACGACTTCCAGAACTGGCAGAAGGGCATGGCGTTCCAGCGGGGCCACGCCCAGGCCGCCGCCGACGCGGGCCGCGCCGGCGGGCAGGAGCAGGGCCCAGGGCAGGGACAGGGACAGGGACACGGCCACGGGCAGGGGCCGGCCGCCTCGGGCTCGGAGGTGTGGTCCTTCGAGGTGGTGCAGAGCGCCGGCCCGAAGTCGTAGCCGGCGCGTCCGGGATCGTCAGGCGTCGAGGGGGTTGCGGGCGATGCGCTCCGCGACCCCCGACCGGACGAACCCGCCCGCCAGGCTGGACGGCTTGCGCTCGCCCTGCTCGGCGATGCAGGCGGCGAACTCCTTGGCGATGTCCAGGCGCGGATGCCGGGCCAGGACCTCCTCCCGCAGGCCGGGCGGGATCTCCTCGGTGCGCCGGCCCGAGATGTCCATGCCCGTGGACAGCTCCAGCAGGTGCCCCTCGGGGTCCTCGTCCAGGGACACCTCGTCCCACATGTGCCGGACGATCACTTCGAGGGCGCGCTGCCTGCGCTCGCGCGACCAGCCGGCGCCCGCGCAGAACGCCCACGCCACGTGTCCGCCCGCCTCCTCGAACGGCACGGTGTGGCTGTCGAACTCGGCGGTCAGCCCGAGGTCGTGGAGCATGGCGGAGACGTAGAGCAGCTCCGCGTCGAAGCCGATGCCGTGTGTCCTGGCGTAGGCGGCGGCCCACAGGTAGGCCCGGACGGAGTGGTTCAGCAGCGAGGGCGTGTGGTATCTGGCCGCCACCTCCAGCGCGCCGCGGCAGGCGGCGGTGTCGGGGATCACCAGGTCGTTCAGCTTCATGGGGTCATCATGGCTCACCGGGTGCGGCCGGCGGGCTGGGCGGCGGCGCCCGCGCGGCCCGGCGTGGCGTCCGCCTCCTCCGCGCGCGGCGTGCGGCGGGCGAGCGCCAGGCCGGCCGCGAGGCAGGCGAGCGGCACGCCGGGCAGCACGTACCGGTGGTCGAAGGCGGCGATGAGCACGGGCAGCAGGAGCAGCGTCACCGAGGCCGCCCAGGGCAGCAGCACGTCGCCGCCCAGTGACCGCCACCTGATCACGACCCCGGCCAGGCCGACCAGCAGGAGCGCCCCGAGCAGCGGCCCCCGCAGGAAGCCCCACCCCTGGTAGCCGCGGATCAGGCCCGCGTAGGGCTCGACGACCGCGGTCTGGCCGGAGGCGCCCTGGTAGTCGGTGGTGATCTCGGCGGCGGTGCGGTCCCTGGAGGCAGGCACGTCCTTGAACGGCGGGACACGCTCGGGGAAGGAGTAGGCGCTCTGCGGCCCGTCCACCGGGTACACCCAGCGCTCCCAGCTGAAGATGTGCGCCGAGTCGGCGAGCCCCGCGGCGAGGAAGTCGAGGGGCTGGGCGAGGATCGCCTGCCGGGCGAAGCGGCCGGCGGCCTCGTCGCGCGCGGCGTTGCCGCCCTTGATCGTGGTGATCGGCGAGTCGGCGTCCCAGATGTACTCGGGCGGCTGACGGCGCTGCCCCGGCGGCTCCTTCGGGCAGAGCCGCGGCAGGTCCGGCTGGATGCGCGCGCAGTCGGCGAAGGTCAGCGTGCGCGCCCACAGGAACGTGCCGCCGCGGCTCAGCGCGAACGTGCCGTGCACGGAGGCGAACCACGAGGCGTAACCGGCGAGCGGGATCGCGGCGGCCACGGCGAGCGCGGCGACGGCGCGCCAGCCGGCGCGGCGCAGCAGCAGCGCGACCGCGACCACGGCGATCAGCGGGAGCCCGATCGTGCGGGTGACGGTGGCGGCGGCCAGCAGGACCCCGGCCGCGGCGGCCGTGCCCGCCGAGGGGCGGGGCCGCCACAGGACCAGGGTCACCGCGGCCATGGTGAGGAACACGAACAGCAGATCGGCCATGATCATGTGTTCGAGCTGGATCTGGTACGCGTCGACGAGCACCGGCAGGGCGAACAGGGCCGCGGCCCAGCCGGGCAGGCGGCGGCGCAGCAGCGCGTACACCATGACGCCGATGCCGAGCCCGAGCAGGTGCTGCACGACCACGACCGCCTCGATGCTCGACAGCGGGCGCAGCGCCCACAGGAAGAACGAGTAGCCGGACGTGCGCGACTCCAGCGGGCGCGGGTCGAGCGCGGCGTTGAGGTAGGCGAAGGAGTCGGCCCAGAACCAGATCGCCGGCCGGTAGCCGAGGAGGGCGAGGCCGCGCAGCACGACCCCGGCGAGCACGGCAAGGAGGAACGCCCCGTGCGCGCGTACCAACGACATCAGCGGCCTCCCCAGCCTCTCGGCGAGCAAACAGGATACAAAGGGCGAACAGCTATCGGGCCGCTAACGATCTGGCACCCGCTCTGTCGCCCGACTTGACCGGTTGATCGCGATTCGGACAGCATGTTCCGCCCCCATTTCGTGGTCCGGAAGGAAACCGGCGTGCGCCGCCTCGCGATCTCCCTCGCCTCCCTGCTTCTCCTGTGCGGGCTGGCACGTTCCGCGTACGCCGACACGCCCACGGACGGGGCGGAGAAGGTGAAGCGGACCGCGCAGTGCCAGGGCGACTGGCTGCCCGCCACGCCGACGGCCGACGAGGTCATGCGGGGCGAGATCTCCCTGGTCGGCCTGCCGCCGTACAAGCTCGGCAGCAAGATCAACTGGGCCGCCAGCCCGTACCGGAACCGCTCGTGGGAGTTCGTCTTCCAGTCGCTGCGCTGGATGGGCACGCTCGTCGTGGCCTACGAGAACAGCGGCGACGAGCGCTACCTGGACCGCGCCAAGGAGATCACCAAGGACTGGGTGGCGAGCAACCGGCGCGGCGCCCGCGGCACGCCGGCGTACGCCTGGAAGGACCACCCTGTCTCCCTGCGCTCGCAGGCGCTGGTCTGCCTGAGCATGCACGTCAAGGACTCCTGGTTGAAGGACAGCCTGGCCGACCACGCCCGACTGCTGGCCGACCCGAGGCTCTACAAGAAGGGCCACAACCACGGGATGGACCAGGACATCGCGCTCATGGGCATCGGCTGCCGCTACGGCCGCTCCGACTGGGCGAGCCTGGCCTCCAGGCGCCTGACCGGCACCGTCAAGCTCGACGTGGACTCGCAGGGTGCGCTCATGGAGCAGGCTCCGCGCTACGCCGTCTACGTGTACGGCCGGCTCCAGGTGGCCATCGCCAACATGAAGGACTGCGGGCGCAGGGTGCCGGCCGACATCTCCCGCCGGGCCGACGCCCTCAAGGACTTCATCGCCCACTCCACCATGCCCAACGGCTACATGGCACCCCTCGGCGACGGCAGCGCCGAGACCGAGCCGCGGGTGGAGACGGGCACGCCCAAGCAGGAGGTCAAGGTCTACCGGGCCGGCTACGTCTACGGCCGGACCGCCTGGAACAAGCCCGACTCCGCGTACTACTCGATCAGGTTCGGCCCCGGCCTGAAGTTCCACGGCCACGAGGACCACCTGGGCGTGACGTACTACGCGCACGGCCGCGACATCCTCATGGACGCCGGCTTCCACTCCTACGAGAAGAGCGCCTACCGCTACTGGACGCTCTCCCCCGAGGCGCACAACGTCCCCACGGTCGTCGGGCAGCGGTTCCGGCCGCGCACGGCCAGCAAGCTGACCAAGTCGGTGATCGGCGCCGACCGGCAGGCGTTCCGCCTGACCGACAAGGCGTACGGGACGGCCCGCACCCGGTCGGTGCTCGTCAACCACGGCGACGACCTGATGGCGGTGCTCGACACGGCGGCGGGCGGCAAGAAGGTGCGCAACCTGTGGCGGTTCGCCCCGTCGCTCAAGGTCGTCTCGAACGAGGGCGGCCGGGTGGTGCTGGCCGACGGCAAGTTCCGGGTGACGATGCTCCAGTTCGGCCCGTCCTGCCGCCCGGTGGGCGGGCAGAAGGTGGAGCGCGGCGGGAAGCTGGGCTGGGTGTCGCCGACCTACCTGTCCAAGCTGCCGACGTCCGTCGTCGTGTCGCCGGACGCCGCGTCGCTGCTGACGGTGATCGTGCCGGGCACGGACGACCCGAAGGTGTCGTGCTCGGGCGGCAAGGTCAAGGTCGAGGGCGTGTCCTTCTCGGCCGGCCTGCTCTGACCGGCCCGCTCTGAGAAGCCCGCTCTGAGGGGCCCGCGCGACCGCGGGCTCGTCTCAGGTCGTCTCAGGTCGTCTCAGCTTGTCACGGCGGCGAGCCCGGTCCGCAACGCCTCCGCGTTGGCGGCCGCGAACTGCGCGAACGTACGCGGCGGGCGGCCCGTGAGCTCCTGGACGGCCGTCGTCGTGGCCGCCAGGTAGCCGGACGCGACCTGCCGGGACAGCTCGGCGACGTCGTCGGCGAAGGACGCGGGCAGCCCCCGGGCCCGCAGCACCGCGGCCAGCTCCTCCGGAGGCAGCGCGACGCACCCGACGGTCCGGCCCAGCACCGCCGAGAGCTCCTCCGCGATCTGAGCATGAGTCAGCCCCCGCGGTCCGGTCAGCACGTGCGTCTCCCCTGGGGCGCGTGATCCGGTGAGCAGCGCGGCGGCGCAGGCGGCGATGTCGTGGCAGTCGATGTACGACACCGGGGCGCCCGCGTAGGGGTCGACGAGCCTCCCGTCGGCGGAGAAGGCGCCGGCCCCGGTGATGAAGTTCTGCATGAACCCGCTGGGCTGAAGCATCGTCCAGCCGAGACCGGACCCCTTGAGGTACTCCTCGACCTCCCAGTGCGCGCCCTCGGCCAGCCGGCCGCCGCGCCGGGCGTGCCAGACCGACACCTTCACCACCTGCGAGACGCCGGCGGCGCGCGCGGCGTCGATGGCCGCCTTCTGCCGGCGGATCATCGGCTGCTCGCCGGCCACGGGCTGGGCTCCGCCCGCGTTGAGGAACAGCCGGTCGATCCCCTCCATGGCGGGGATCAGCGAGGCCGGGTCGTCGAAGTCCCCCACGACGACGTCGCAACCCAGGCCGCTCGCCCTGGCCTCGTCGCGGACCAGCGCGCGGAAGGGTGTGGCCTGGTCGCGCAGCAGGCGTACGAGGTGGCGTCCGATCGATCCGGTGGCCCCGGTAACCAAGATCATGTCAATTCCGTCCAGGAGAGGGCAGGCGGCCCACAGTATTCTGAGGCAGCCTCGACTAAACTATACTGAGGCTGCCTCGAATTAACAGGGACTCCACATGACCACCACCCGCCGGCCCCGCGCCGACGCCCGCCGCAACTACGAACGCCTGCTGGCCGAGGCCGACGCGGCCTTCCGGGAAGGAGGCATCGAGTCCAGCCTGGAGAGCGTCGCCCGCCGCGCCGGCGTCGCCATCGGCACCCTCTACGGCCACTTCCCCACCCGCCGGGCCCTGGTCGGCGCGCTCTTGCGTGAACGCAACGAGGGCCTGTTCGACCTCGGCGACCGGCTCCTGGCCCACCCCGCGCCGGACGCGCTCGCCACCTGGGTCCGCGCGGCCACCGCGCACGCCGCCGCCTACAGCGGCCTGGCCGCCCTCCTCGCCGACGGCCTGGACGACGAGACATCCGAACTGCACGCCTCCTGCCGGCGCATGGCCGACATCGGAGAACGACTCGTCGCCCGCGCCCGCGAAACGGGCGCCGTACGCCCCGACGCGACGGGCGACGACATCATCGCGCTGACGACCGCGGCGGCCTCGCTCCACGAGCACCGCTCCGCGGCCGAGGCCGACCGCCTCATCACCCTCACCCTGGCCGGCCTCGCCACCACGCGCCCGGCCTGACCTGGTCGCTCACACCGGACGAGGTCAAGTGGAGTGCCGACCGTGCCGTCCGCGCCTCGCCCCGTTGCCCATGACCACGCAGCCGAGACTCCGCGGCCACCATGGGCTCTCCACCCGCCGTGCTCCACCGGCTCACTCCCTGCCGCGTTCCCCCGGCTCACTCCATACCGTGCTACCGGCGCCCGGAACATCTTGGCGTGATCGGGCGTACGACCGGGGGTCTTGGGGGTCGGGAGACCCCCAGGTGGGGGGTGTGGGGGCTCGGCCCCCACAGGGCGCTGCCCGGAGCTCATGGCGCGAAGCGCCCCCTGCGGAGGACCGTGCTTTTCGCCCCTGAGCTTGCCCAGTCTGAAGCCGGTGTCAGTCGGGCTCGCGGCCCGCGCGCAGCAGGCCGTAGGTGACCGCCTGCTCCAGCGCCTGCCAGGAGGCGTCGATGATGTTCTCGGCGACGCCGACCGTGGCCCACTCGGCCGTGTCGTCGCTGGAGGTGATGAGCACGCGGATGACCGCGCCCGTGCCGTGCGTGCCCTCCAGGATGCGCACCTTGTAGTCGATGAGCTCCAGCCTGGCCAGCTCGGGGTAGAGCTTCTCCAGCCCGAGGCGCACCGCCTTGTCCAGCGCGTTGACGGGGCCGTTGCCCTCGCCCGTGGCGACGATGCGCTCGCCCTTGGCGTGCAGCTTGACCGTGGCCTCGCTGACCAGCTCGCCGCCCTTGGTGCGCTCGACGATCACGCGCCACGACTCGACCTCGAAGTGGCGGCGCCGCTCGCCGTGGACGGTGTCGCGCAGCAGCAGCTCGAAGGAGGCGTCGGCCGCCTCGAAGGTGAAGCCCTGGGACTCCAGGTCCTTGACCCGCTCGACCAGGGTCTTGGTGTGCTCGGGGGTCAGCTCGTAGCCCAGCTCGCGGCCCTTCAGCTCGACCGAGGCGCGGCCCGCCATGTCGGAGACCAGCATGCGCATGTCGTTGCCCACCTGGGCAGGGTCGATGTGCTGGTAGAGGTTGGGGTCGACCTTGATGGCGCTGGCGTGCAGGCCGGCCTTGTGGGCGAAGGCCGACGCGCCGACGTACGGGGCGTGGGAGTTGGGCGTGACGTTGGTGACCTCGGTGATCGCGTGGGCGATGCGGGTCATGTCGGCCAGCGCCTGCGGCGGCACGAGGTCGAAGCCGCGCTTGAGCTGGAGGTTGGCGACCACGGTGAACAGGTTGGCGTTGCCGGAGCGCTCGCCGTAGCCGTTGGCGCAGCCCTGCACGTGGGTGGCGCCGGCCTTGACCGCGGCCAGGGTGTTGGCGACCGCGCAGCCCGTGTCGTCGTGGCAGTGGATGCCGACGCGGGCGCCGGTCAGCGCGGCCGCGTGGACCACGTCGGCCAGCTCGTCGGGCAGCATGCCGCCGTTGGTGTCGCACAGGGCGACGACGTCGGCGCCCGCCTCGGCTGCGGTCCTGAGCACTTCGAGGGCGTACGCTGGGTTGGACTTGTAGCCGTCGAAGAAGTGCTCGGCGTCCAGGAAGACTCGCTGTCCCTCCGCACGGAGGTGGGAGACCGTGTCGCGGATCATCGCGAGGTTCTCCTCGAGGGTCGTGCGGAGGGCCAGCTCCACGTGCCGGTCGTGGCTCTTGGCGACAAGGGTCACGACCGGCGCGCCGGATTCGCGCAGAGCGGCCACCAATGGGTCGTCGGCTGCCTTCACACCGGCCCGGCGGGTCGCGCCGAACGCGGCTAGCTGCGCGTGCTTCAGGTCGAGCTCGGTCCGAGCCCGCCGGAAGAACTCTGTGTCCTTGGGGTTGGCGCCGGGCCAGCCCCCTTCGATGAAGCCGACGCCCAGCCCGTCCAGATGGCGCGCGACAGCGAGCTTGTCGGCGACGGTGAGGTTGAGCCCCTCCTGCTGTGCGCCGTCACGCAGCGTCGTGTCATAGACGTGGAACCGGTCGTCGGCCATGGTGTCCTCTCCCTGGAAAACAAAAAGACCCCTCACGGACGTGAGAGGTCTGCGCGCTGGCTATGTCCCTGTGTCAGCCAGCGCGCCTGCCGATAATGAGCAGACCGTAGAACATGGTGCTCAGCAGTCTGCCATACCGACTCAGCATTCGGCACATCGGTCTCAGGGTTTGGACACCCGGTGTCACACCGTGACGCCGGAGCCCCCGGTGATGGCCGCTTCCAGGGCCTTCGGGTCGAACGCCTCGTCGCCGAGCAGTTGCCCGTCGAGCACGACCGTGGGGGTGCCTTCGAGGCGGATCCTGGCGCTCTGCTTCAGGTGGTCCTCGGCGTAGGTCTGGGAGGTGACGCACTGGTCGACCGACGCGCCGGCCTGGCGGGCCGCCCTGGCCAGCTCCTCCAGCGTGAAGCCGGAGGCCACGCCGTGGGGGGCGGGCTGCATGCTGTACAGCTCGTCGCGGAAGGCCAGCCAGTTGTCCTCGGGGACGCAGCGGGCCGCGGCGGCGGCGCGGACGGAGTTCGAGTGCATGGGCTCGTCCTGGAAGATCGTGACCGGGTGGTAGACGACCTTGACCTTGCCCTCCGTGGCCAGGCGGCGGATCGTGGCGTCCACCCGCGTGTGCAGGTCCTTGCAGATTGGGCAGTCGAAGTCCTCGTACAGGTCCAGCACCGGCGCGCTGGCGCCGGTGTCGGCGAGCACCATGCTGCCGTCGGGCTGCCTCAGCAGCCGCACGCCCCGCGACGGCCCGTCGCCCGCCACGGTCTGCAACACCACGAGCGCGGCCAGCACCGCCAAGGCGGCCAGCACGGCCGCCACCCTCTTCGTCATTCGCCCCGTCCCTTGATCCGATCGCCGCGACCCTACCGGAATCACCTGAGAATCCCCTGAATCGGGCATCCGCCTTCGTGCATGGTGCGCATGGCGTGCATGGCGCGACCGGCCCGGGGCCAGGGCCGGTCGCGCGGTGACATGGCCGGCAGTGATGGCCGGCGGTGACGTGGTCAGAGGACCTTGTGGATCCAGCCGCGCATGTCGGGGCGGGCGCCGTACTGGATGCCGAGCAGCTCCTCGCGCACCCGCAGGGTGACCGGGCCGGGCGTGCCGTCGGCGATCGTCCAGGACCGGTCGGCGCCCTTGACCGAGCCGACCGGGGTGACGACCGCGGCCGTGCCGCAGGCGAAGACCTCGGTGATCTCGCCGGACGCGCAGCCGTCCGCCCACTCCTCGACGCTGATCAGCCGCTCCTCGGCCTCCAGGCCGAGGTCGCCGGCGAGCGCGAGGATCGAGTCGCGGGTGATGCCGGGCAGCAGCGTGCCGGTCAGCGCGGGGGTGACGAGCTTGCCGCCGATGACGAAGAACAGGTTCATCCCGCCCATCTCCTCGACGTACGCGTGCTGCGCCGCGTCGAGCCACACCACCTGGTCGCAGCCGTTCTCGACGGCCTGGCGCTGGGCGACGAAGGCGGCGGCGTAGTTGCCGCCGCACTTGGCGAAGCCCGTGCCGCCGGGCGCGGCGCGGGTGTACTCGGTGGACAGCCACACCGAGACGGGCTTGACGCCGCCGCTGAAGTACGAGGCCGCCGGCGAGGCGATCACCATGTACTTGTAGGTGCGCGA
Organism: Nonomuraea roseoviolacea subsp. carminata; assembly: GCF_024172185.1. GTDB lineage: Bacteria > Actinomycetota > Actinomycetes > Streptosporangiales > Streptosporangiaceae > Nonomuraea > Nonomuraea roseoviolacea. Next base: position 5,307,012 of record NZ_JAMZEC010000001.1, on the reverse strand, counting down.
CGGGTAGTTGACGCCCAGCCCCACCTGGGTGGCGATCATGAACGGGCGCAGGTAGAGGCTGTGCCCCTCGGTGGTCGGCACCCAGTCGCGGTCGGCCTGCACGAGCTGCTCCAGCGACTCGACGAACGTCTCCTCGGGCAGCTCCGGCATCGCCATGCGGGCCGCCGACTGGTTGAAGCGGGCGGCGTTGGCGTACGGGCGGAACGTCACGACCGAGCCGTTGATCTGCCGGTACGCCTTCAGGCCCTCGAACAGCTCCTGCGCGTAGTGGAAGACCGCCGTGGCGGGGTCGAGGGTGAGCGGCTCGTACGCCTGGAGACGGGCGTCGTGCCAGCCCCTGCCCTCGGTGTAGTCGATGGAGACCAGGTGGTCGGTGAAGGTCGCGCCGAAGCCCGGGTTCGCCAGTACCTGCTCGCGCTCCGCCGCGGTGCGCGCATGGTCGGACAGCTGCACGTCGAAGCTGAGCTTCTGAGCGATGGTCATGACGATGGTCCTTCTCTCTACGACGGGGTGGTGCCGGCGGCACTGCGCGACGGCAGTCCGTACTTCCTATTGTCTCGCTATTTGGGATGGCAAGGGGGCAGCGGGGTGGTTATGCCGCCGAACATGCGAAAAGCGCCTGGCGGGTCCGTGGTCGGACCGCCAGGCGCTGGTGAAGCTAGGGCGGCCCTAGCTCGATACTCGCGCGGTGATGTCGTCGCCGATCTCGTGGGTCGTGCGGCTCGCCCACCCGCTCAGCCGCTCCAGGATGTCCTCGGAGACGGCCTGCTCGATCCGGGCGGCCTCGGTGTGCCGGCCGAGGTGGTCGAGGAGCATGGCGGCGGACAGGATCGTGGCGGTCGGGTCGGCCTTGCCCTGGCCCGCGATGTCGGGCGCGCTGCCGTGGACCGGCTCGAACATGCTGGGCGCGGTGCGGTCGGGGTTGATGTTGCCGCTGGCGGCCAGGCCGATGCCGCCCGCGATGGCCGCGCCGAGGTCGGTGATGATGTCGCCGAAGAGGTTGTCGGTGACGATCACGTCGAAGCGCTCGGGCTGGCTGACGAAGTACATCGACGCCGCGTCGATGTGCGCGTAGTCGGTGGTGACCTCGGGGAACTCCTCGGCCACCCGGTTGACCGTGCGCTGCCAGAGGTCTCCGGCGTAGGTCAGCACGTTGGTCTTGTGGATGAGCGTGAGCTTCTTGCGCGGCCTTGACTGCGCTTTGGCGAAGGCGTAGCGCACCACGCGCTCGACGCCGTGGGCGGTGTTGAGCGACTCCTGCGTGGCGATCTCGTGCGGGGTGCCGGCGCGCATGACGCCGCCCGTGCCGGCGTAGAGGCCCTCGGTGCCCTCGCGGATCACGATCATGTCGATGTCCTCGGGGCGGGTGTCGGCCAGCGGCGTCTCGACGCCCGGGTAGAGCTTGACCGGGCGCAGGTTGACGTAGTGGTCGAAGGTGAAGCGCAGACGCAGCAGCAGGTCGCGCTCCAGGATGCCCGGCGGGACGCTGGGGTCGCCGACCGCGCCGAGCAGGATCGCGTCGTAGCCGCGCAGCTCCTCCAGAACGGAGTCGGGCAGGGTCTCGCCGGTGCGGTGGTAGCGCGCGGCGCCGAGATCGTAGTGAGTGGCCTCGATCTTCGTGCCGACGGCTTCGAGCACCTTGAGCGCCTCTGCCACGACCTCGGTGCCGATGCCGTCACCGGGGATCACTGCCAGGCGAATGTCGCGCGAATCCATGGCCGGTACCTTACCGGGTCGTCTCGGCTGCCGAACACACCATCTCACTCACCGGACATCCGTTTTGAGGGGGATTGCGCTGATTTGACCGTTTCGTTAGAGTCCCTCGGGCCGAATCCACGCAGCGGTTGCGTGGAGCCGGGGACCCATTCCCCTCATGGGGCGAATCGGCATGTCACCGCCGTAGGGCCGCTTCCAGGCCCGAGCCCGTCAGCTAACCCGGTAGGCCGTATGGAAGGACCTTCGTGTCTCGCTTCGCCATGCTCGCCGCCGTCGCGACCGCCGGGATCGCCATCGCCGCCCCGGCCGGTGTCTCCCTCGCCTCCACGCGACCCAGCGCCCCCCTCCTCCCCCCACATGGAACGTTCCAGAACGCCTCGTCCTCCGTCCCCGGAAGCTCGCAGGAGGACACCTCCACCGCCCGGCTGACCTCGCCGGTCGTCACCCTCACCGGCGCGGACGTCAAGGCCGCCCGCGACAAGAAGAAGACCCCCCTCCCCGCCTGGAAACGGGCGCTCAAGTACGCACTCGACAAGCGCGGCACCCCGTACGTCTGGGGCGGCGCCTCCCCCGCCGGCTACGACTGCTCCGGCCTGATGCTGCGCGCCTACCAGCACGCCGGCATCACCCTCCCGCGCACCGCGGCGCAGCAGTACAACGCGTTCTCCCGGAAGATCTCCTGGAAGAACCTCAAGCCCGGCGATCTCGTCTTCTTCCACGGCCTCGGGCACGTCGGGATGATCTCCAAGCCCGGGTACATGGTCCACTCCCCGCACACCGGCGACGTCGTCAAGGTCGAGCGCCTGTCGGCCTGGCGCCGCTCCTCCTTCGTCGGCGCCGTCCGCCCCGACCCGAAGGGCGTCAAGGCCTGGGCCGCCAGGAAGGCGACGACCGAGGAGCCCGCCCCGGCCATGCCCATCGCCACGATCCTGTAACCCACGCCCGGCGGGCCGGCCGCGTTCGGGCGGCACTCGAACGCGGCCGGCCCGCCCGCACGGCGGCGCGGGCGTAGCGTGATCCGTATGGCTGCCGAAAAGGTGCGTCTCAGCGAGGAGAAGGCGACCCTGCTCGCCACCCTGTACGGCAGGGCGCTGGACGCCCGCTCGCCCCGGCCGATCCTCGGCGACACCATGGCCGCCGAGACCGTCACCAGGATCGACCACGACTTCCGCCGCGTCGGCGTGGGCCCGCGCACGGCCGCGTCCGTGGCCCTGCGGGCGCGCCTCATCGACGACTGGGCGCGGGAGTTCCTCGCCACGACGCCCGAGGCGACCGTGCTGCACCTCGGCTGCGGCCTCGACACCCGGGTGCACCGGCTCGGGCCGCCCGCCGGCGTGCGGTGGTTCGACGTCGACTATCCCGACGTCGTCGAACTGCGCCGGCGGCTCTACCCCGAACCGCCCGGCTGCACGACGATCGGCACGTCGGTGACCGACCTCGGCTGGCTGGAGCGGGTCCCGCGCGACCGGCCCGTGCTGGTCGTGGCCGAGGGGCTGCTCTACTACCTCGACCGGGAGAAGGGGCGCGCGCTCGTGCGGGCCGTCGCCGAGGGGTTCCCCTCCGGACAGCTCGTCTTCGACGCCCTCAACCGCCGCGGCATCGCGCTGCAGGTGGTCAACCGGCCCGTGCGGAAGGCGGGCGCGACGATGCGCTGGGGCATCGAGGGCCCCGCGGACCTGCTGTCGATCAGTCCACGGCTCCGGTGCGTGACCGCGCTCAGCGCGTTCGACGTGGAGGGGTTCGCCGGGCTGTCGCTGTCGCACCGGCTGTCGGCGGCGCTGGCCAGGGTGTCGCGCACCCTGCGGAGCATGGCCGTCTTCTACCGGCTGGCCTTCTGACCGCGCCTCCGGCCGGAGGGCGCACCGGATGACCGGGGACCGTGCGGGCGGTCCCCGGCCGGGGCGCTCGGGTCAGCGATGGTCAGCGGCAGTTAGCGGTAGTCGGCGCTCACCGGGGCGCCGCCGTTGTCGCGGCGGTCCAGCGCGGTCTGCAGGGCCTCGGCGGCCTCGTCGTCGTGCTCTTCAGCGCCGTTCCAGGCGTACATCTCATACATGTGGCTCATCTCATTTCGCGGGGCGTCGTACGGACGGAGGCCGGACCCCGGTCGCGAACCCGACCCGGGCCTGCGGCGCGCGGTCCGGATCACGGACCGGGCGATGGGACTGACGGCCGACGCAACGCCACGCACCGCGGCGGGTCGCCGGCCTGCCCTAACAGGCCCCGCCGCGGCAGGTAATGAGTACGAGAACCTGGCGCATTGACAGCCAATGTACCTTCCGGCCATCGGGCTGTCTCGTTGGACGTCCTAATATCTCGCATCGTGAGACGAAAAACGACCGCCGCCGGACACATGAGGTCCGGCGGCGGCCGTTCTGGATCGGTTCGGGACGTCAGCCCTCGAGGTCCACCGAGCGGCCGCTGTCGGCGCCGATCTCGGCGACGATCTGCTCGACCACGTCGGCCGGGATGGCCGAGTCGACGGTCAGCGCGATGAGCGCCTTGCCGCCCTTGACGTCACGGGCCACCTGCATCGAGGCGATGTTGATGCCGTGCTCGCCGAGCAGGCGGCCGACGACGCCGACGACGCCGGGCCGGTCGGTGTAGGTGAAGAACGACAGGTGCTCGGTCGGCTCGATCTCCATCTCGTAGCCGTTGACCTCGACGATCTTCGTGATCTGCCGCGGACCGGACAGCGTGCCGGACACGGAGACCTGCCGGCCGTCGGCCAGCACGCCGCGCACGGTCACCACGTTGCGCCAGTCGGGGCTCTCGGAGCTGGTCACCAGCTCGACCGTGACCCCGCGGTCCTTGGCCAGCAGCGGCGCGTTGACGTACGTCACGGAGTCCTCGACCACGTCGGTGAAGACGCCCTTGAGCGCGGCCAGCTCCAGCACCCGCACGTCCTGCGCGGCGATCTCGCCACGCACCTCGACGTCCAGCTTGGTGGCCACCTCGCCGGCCAGCGCGGTGAAGACGCGGCCGAGCTTCTCGGCCAGCGGCAGGCCCGGCTTGACGTCCTCGGCGACCGCGCCACCCTGGACGTTGACCGCGTCGGGCACGAACTCGCCCGCCAGCGCCAGCTTCACGCTGCGCGCCACCTGGGTGCCGGCCTTCTCCTGGGCCTCGTGGGTGGAGGCGCCGAGGTGCGGCGTCACGACGACCTGGTCCAGCTCGAACAGCGGGCTGTCGGTGCAGGGCTCCTTGGCGAAGACGTCGAGGCCGGCGCCCGCGACGCGGCCCTCCTTGATCGCCGAGTAGAGCGCCGCCTCGTCCACGATGCCGCCGCGGGCCACGTTGATGATCCGCACCGACGGCTTGACCTCGTGCAGCTCCTTGTCGCCGATGAGGCCGAGGGTCTCCTTGGACTTGGGCAGGTGGACCGTGATGAAGTCGGCCTGCTTGATGACCTCTTCGAGGCTCACCAGCTTGACGCCCATCTGCGCGGCGCGGGCCGGCGGCAGGTAGGGGTCGTAGGCGATCAGCTCGACGCCGAACGGCTGGAGGCGCTGGGCCACGAGCTGGCCGATCTTGCCGAGGCCGAGGATGCCGATGACCTTCTCATCGAGCTCGACACCGGTGTACTTCGAGCGCTTCCACTCGCCGTTCTTGAGCGCGGCGTGGGCCTGCGCCGTGTTGCGGGCGCTGGCCAGGATGAGGGCGACGGTCTGCTCGGCGGCGCTGGTGATGTTGGAGGTGGGCGCGTTGACGACCATCACACCGGCCTTGGTGGCCGCCTCGACGTCGACGTTGTCGAGGCCCACGCCGGCGCGGGCCACCACGCGCAGCTTGGGCGCGGCGGCGATCGCCTCGGCGTCCACCTGCGTGGCGGAGCGGACGATCAGCGCGTCCACGTCCGCGAGCGCGGGCAGAAGCTGGGAGCGGTCGGCGCCGTCGGTGTGGCGGACCTCGAAGTCGGCGCCGAGCACGGCGAGGCCGGCCTCGGACAACTCCTCTGCTACCAGGACGACAGGCTTTGTCACGGGTGGATCCTTACGGCGAGCGGCGGGCTGGAGGGGCACGTCGGCGAGCCCCTCGGAGTCCCACAGAGTCTATCCGCGCTTGTGAACGCGTTCACGAGGGACCCGGAATGTGAGACGGACGCCGCCCTACCCGCCCCGCTCCAAGGTCATCCACGTCGCGCCCATCTTTGTCTTGCTCAGGAGTTTTCTTCGCCATTAGCCTGATAAGCCGTGGCCCACTACCTATGGTTCGTCATATGAGCATCGGGAATCCTGCGCTCGCCGACGTGCTCGCTCAGCACGGCACCCCGCACCGCCTGCTCGCGGCCCTGGCCGACGGCGGAGTCCTGGTGGCCGTGCGGCCCGACCGGTCCGTCGTCCTGGGTACCACGCAGGCCGGCGATCGGGTTCTGCTCGGTTACACCGGACCGGGCTCCTACGCCCGGCACCGCGGGTGCCATTCCCTGTCGGCCTGCGACGCCGACACCATTCTCGACATCCAGCGCGTCACGGGCGTGCGTGAGATCGTCATCGACGCGGCCGGCCCCGCCGCGGCCGCCGTGCCGATCGACGACCTGCAGCGGTTCCTGACCTCGACGCGCAGCGGGCCGACGCCCGTCCTGTCGGGCGCCGCCCCCGCCGCGTACGCGACCGGCGCCATGGCCACGGTGTCGCGCGGCGCGCCCGCGCTCGCCCAGGTGGCCCCGCCGGCCCCCGAGTCCCCGCCCATGCCGTGGATCCCCGCGCCGCGCCCGCACCTGTCGGGCCCGATGCAGCAGGTCGATCCGGGCTACCGGCGCTGCACGCACCCGATCCTGCCCGCCCTGCGGCGCGCCATCGCGCACCTGCTGGCGGACTTCCCGCTGGTCCACCACGTCTGGATCTCCGAGGCCCGCACCGCCTCCGGCGTCCCCGGCATCATGCTGCACGTCAAGGTGCACATGTCGGCGGCCGAGGACGTGGTGCGCGACCTGCACCGCGGGGTGCGCGCCCGGCTGCCGCAGTTCGCGGCCAGCGGGGCGCCGATCCTGATGGCGCGGGTGGCCGACGCGCGCAGCGAGCGCCGCATGATCGAGATCGGCGCGCACGTGGTGTGCGCGAACGTGATCGACTAGCCGGACGTACGCGGCAGGCCCGGCCTGCGCAGCAGGACGGGCGTTCGCGGCAGGCCGGGCGGGTCCGCCGGAAGTGGGCCCTACCGAACAAGCCCTCGCTCGGTTTAGATGAGGGGCATGATCGCAACGCCCACCGGCGTCCCCACCGTGTCCAGGGGCGTGCGCCTCGGGTATGGCGTCGGGTCGTTCTGCACGGCCACCTTCAACGCCGTGCCCGGCCTGCTGCTGCTGTACTACATGACCAACTTCCTGGCGGTGCCCGCGTGGCTGGCCGGGGCCGTGGTCGCCGCCCCCAAGGTGTGGGACCTGGTGATCAACCCTCTGGTCGGCCGCTGGTCGGACCGCACCACCTCGCGGCTCGGCCCCCGGCGGCCGTGGCTGCTGGCCGGGGCGTGCACGTTACCCGTCGCGTTCGTGCTGGTCTTCGCCGGGCCGCCGCTGACCGGTGTGCCCGCCGCCCTGTACGTCGGGGCCTGCTTCATGGCCGCCGCCACCGGGTACGCGCTGTTCGAGGTGCCCTACAAGGCGATGCCCGCCGAGATGACCGGCGACTACCACGAGCGGACCTCGCTGCTGCAGTGGCGGATGGTCTTCATCGGGGCCGCCACCGTCATCAGCGGCATCGTCGCGCCGGCGATCGTCAACAGCGACGGCCACGCCGGCACCCTGGACAGCTACCGGCTCATGGCGGTGACCGTCGCGTCGGTGCTGCTGGCCTCGATGCTCGGCTCGTTCTTCGGCACGGCCCGCGCCCCCATGACCGGCGCGCCCGAGCCCGACCCGGGGAGCCTGCGCGAGCAGTTCGCCGCCGCCCGGGGCAACGCGGCGTTCGTCTGGCTGCTCGCGCTGAGCTGCCTGCAGATGATGGCGGTCAGCATGCTGCTGGCCGGGGCGCCGTACTTCGCCGCGTACATCCTGGACGACCCGAAGACCACCAGCACGCTGTTCGCGGTGTTCGTGGGGCCGATGCTGCTGGCCATGCCGGCCTGGGTGTGGCTGGCCAGGCGCTACGACAAGCGCGGCGCGATGATCCTGGCCGGGCTGCTGTTCGGCGGCGGCACGCTGGCCAACCTCGCCACGCCGCTGTTCGGCTCCTGGTACGCGCACACGATGCTGCTGGTCGTGGGCCTCGGCTACGCGGGCGTCCAGCTCCTGGAGTTCTCGATGCTGGCCGACGTGATCGCCGTGGACGCCGAGACGACCGGCAGGCGGCGGGCCGGGGTGTTCACCGGGCTGTGGACGGCGATCGAGAGCGGGGTCAGCTCGTTCGGTGCGTTGATCTTCGGCGGGGTGCTGACGCTGGGCGGGTTCGTGGAGTCGGACGCCGGCCGGCCGGTGGCGCAACCGGACAGCGCCGTGACCGCGGTCCTCGTCGGAGAGACCGCGATCCCGGCGCTGGTGCTGCTCCTGGCGGTGCTGATGACGCTGAAGTACCGGCTCAGGCCAGGCGGCGCGCCGGTGTCCAGCGCGTCCGGGTGAACACGCCCGCCACCAGGGCCGCCAGCAGGGGCAGGCCGAGCACGATGGCGGCGACGGGGAGCCACGGGACCGCGAAGACGGGGGAGTCGGTCGGGGACTCGCCGTCTGACCCGATGGTGCGGACGACGGGGAAGGCCAGCGCGACACCGACGGCCAACCCGCCGACCAGCCCCACGAGCGCTCCCGCGCCCGCGACGAACCCTGCCTGCGCGGTCACGACGAGCCGGCGGGTCCGCCGGGCGGCGCCGACGGCCGAGAGCGTGTCGAGGTCACGGCGCATGTCGGCGGCGGCCAGGCCGGTGGCGGCGAGGGTGCCGCCGAGTCCGAGGACCAGGGCCAGCCCGAAGGCCGCCAGCGTCATCGGGTCGACGCCGCGGTCGCGGCCGAACTCGGTGACGGACGTCGTCCTGCGGTCGACCGCGCTGATGTCGCGTTCGAACTGATCCCAGTCGGCGGGGCGATAGCGGACGTACAGCTCCTGCTCGGCCGTCGTGTAGCCCGCCCGGGTGAACACCGTGGGAGAGACGACCGCGCCGCGCTGTCTCGGGTCGGCGCCCTGAGCCGTCACGGCGGGGATCCGGAGCCTGCGGCGGTCCTGTCCCTCGCCGTCCACTTCCACCACGAGCATGCCCTCGCGCAGGAGGGTCCGGTCGAAGACGACGGCCTTGCCCTGCGCCAAGGCTGCCGCGGCGCGGTCGTCGCGCCGACCTTGCTGGAAGGCGAGCAGGCGCGTGTCACCGATCATCACCTCTTCGATGCTGCACTCATGGGGGCACCCGGGCGCGACATTCACGATCATCGCCGAGGCGTCCCGCCCCTTGGCGTCACGAAGCCGCTGACCGGCGGCCACGTCCACGCCCGGGAGCCGCAGGCGGACGGCGTCCCGCACCCTGGCCCAGGCCGCGTCGTCGATCGGGCTCGTCGCGATCACCCTGGTGGAGCCGACGGGCATGTGCGGCCGGTAACGCGCCTCGGAGGTCGCGTTCTCGCTGGCGGCGGCGACGCCCATCGCGACCGCCGCCATCGTGGCGGCCATGACCGCCGCCGCGGCCGACGCCGTACGGACGCGGTGCCGCACGGCGTCGCGCACGGACAGCCGGGCCGGCAGGGGCAGCCGGGGGGCCAGCCGCCCCAGGAACCGGACCAGCCACGGCATCAGCGCGACCAGCCCGAGCACGACCATGACCGAGGCCATGACGATGGGCAGCGTGTTGCCGCGGCTCAGGAACATTCCCGCCGCCGTGGCCCCCAGGCCGAGCAGCACCAGGACGAGCCCCAGGACGGGCCGGCCGCCGCTGGCGCGGATCTCACCGACCTCGCCCTCGCGGCCCGCCAGCACCTGGGCCGGGCTCTGCCGTGCGGCCTGCACCGCCGGCACGACGGCCGCCACCAGGCCGCTGACCAGGCCCAGCGCGGCCACGCCGAGCACCTGCCCCCACGGCACGTCCAGTGGTCCGAGCGGCGTTCCCCAGCGCGCGATGATCGGCGCCGCGAGCCAGGCGCCGCCGATCCCCAGCGGGACGCCCAGCAGGACGGCGGCGCCCCCGAGCACCAGGCCGTCCGCCAGCACGATCGCCCTGAGATGGGCGGCCGAGCCGCCCTGAGCCGCGATCATGGCCAGCTCGCGCCGGCGCCGCCGCAGGCCCACGGCGAAGGCCGGCCCGGCCAGCAGCACGGTCTCCATGACGACGAGGATCACGATGGTGGCGATCCAGAGCAGCGCTTCCCTGTCCAGCCGCTCGTTCCGGAGGAAGGAGTCCCTGGGCGGTTCGGGGGCCTCGATGACGGCGCGGGAGGCGACCCGCAGGCCCACGGCGTTCAACCTGCGCACGTCGTCCCACTGGAGTGCGGCGGGCGTGTCGGCGAGCCAGGAGGGGGCGAGGCTCTCATCCTTCAGGATCGAGCCGGGCAGGGCGATGATCTCCATCTCGCCGGGCCGGTTCGGGTCCACGGCGATGCCGACCACCTTCCGGGGACGGTCCCACCGGGTGACCTTGAGCACCTCACCCATGCGAACGCCCGCGTCCGCCAGCGCCGGCGTGATGGCGATCTCGTCCTGTGTGGCGGCGAACCTGCCCTGGGTGAGCCGGCGGACCCCTCGGGCGATCGGATCGCGCAGATCGCCCTCCAGCAGGCGCAGCCGGTCGTAGCCGCCGGCCAGGCGCGCCTCCACCTCGGTGCTCCAGAGCGGGAGGAGCCGGGCGCCCGGGAGGGAGGCGCGAAGCCTGTCCGTCGTCCACGGTCGTGGCTCGCGCGGGCCCGGGTCCGACCGGAGCTCCCAGATGTCGCCGGAGGAGTCCTGGCGGATGGGGGTGGCGCCGGAGCCCACGGGGAAGATCCGCGCGTCCGCCGCGCCGAGCTGGGTCGTCAACCCTTCGAGCGGGCTCACCTCCAGCGTGCGGTACCCGGTGAACAGGGCGGTGAAGACGAGCACCGGTAAGCCGATCATCACCACGATCAGGGCGCTGCGTCCCTTGAAGCGCCGGGCGTCCCTGCGGGAGAGGCGCAGCGCGGCGGTCAGGGCGCTCATCGGGCGCTCTCCAGGCGGACCGCGGCGGCGTCGGCGATCTCGCCGTCGCGCAGGTAGACGACCCGGTCGGCCCAGGCCGCGTACCGGGGCTCGTGGGTGACCAGCAGCACCGCCGCGCCCGCGTCGCAGCGCTCGCGCAGCAGCCGCATGATGTCGTCGCCGGTCGCCGTGTCGAGCGCGCCGGTCGGCTCGTCGGCCAGCAGCAGCCGGCGCTCCCCCGCGAGCGCCCGCGCGATGGCGACCCGCTGCCGCTGTCCTCCGGACAGCTCCTCGGGGAAGCGGTCGGCGACCTCCCGCACCCCGACCTCGGTCAGGGCGTCCAGCGCCTCGGTCCGTGCCCGGCCCGTTCGCACCCCGTCGAGCTCCCGGGGCAGCATGACGTTCTCGGCCGCCGTGAGGGACGGGATGAGGTTGAGGTCCTGGAAGACGTAACCGACCTCGCGGCGGCGCAGCGCCGACAGGTCCTTGACGGTGGCCACGTCGGTGTCGCCGATGGTCACGCTGCCCGAGGTGGGGCGGTCCAGGCCGCCCGCCACGTTCAGCAGCGTGGACTTGCCCGAGCCGGACGGTCCCATCACGGCGACCAGCTCGCCGCGCGCGACGTCGAGGCTCACCCCCTTCAGGGCGTGTACGTCGCCGTGGACGCGTGTCACGTCCCGCAGCTTCACCACAGTCATGAGCGCTTCTCCCTGAGAACGGCCTCGCAGTGGTCCAGCCAGCGCTGTTCCGCCTCGGCCTTGAAGATCAACGAATCGAGGACGAGCCGTTCGGCCGGCTCGCCCGAGGCGGCCCGCTTGGCCCGCGTGAGGTCCTGGAGCGTCCGCATGGCGGCCATGCGCTGGGCCAGGATGACGGCCTGGACGTCCACGCCCCCCATGGCGACGGCCATGGCCACCTTGATGACCAGCTCGTCCCGAGGCCGGCCGGCCTGGTCGACGGGGGTGCTGAACCATCGCCCCAGTTCGTCCCGGCCGGCCTCGGTGATCGTGTAGACCGCCCGGCCCTGGTCGTCGGTGCCGCCAGGGGCGACCAGGCCGTCGCGCTCCATCCGCGAGAGCGTCGTGTAGACCTGGCCGATGTTGAGCGGCCAGGTCGCCCCCGTCGACGCCTCGAATTCCACCCGGAGCTGATAGCCGTACCGCGGCCCCTTGCTCAGCAGGGCGAGGAGTCCGTGTCTGATCGACATGAATACTGAGTATGCATACTCGGTATGGTCGCCGCAAGCCGGACGCCCGAACGCCCGCGGAATGCGCGGTTTCTGGACAGAGAACGCGCACTGGCCCGATACTCGGGACATGAGCTCGACGCATCCTCCGTTTCGCGCCTCCGACGGAGAACGTGATCGTGCGATCGGCGAGCTGCGCGACCGGGCCGTGGAGGGCCGCATCTCCCACGACACCTTCGTCGGCCGGGTGGACCAGGCCCTGCGGGCCCGCAGTCGCGACGAGCTCGACCGCCTGGTGGCCGACCTGCCGCGCCGCAGGACGTTCCGGCAGCGGGTGACCGACGTGGTGGCCTCGGCCTCCGACTTCACCACCGGCCTGCGCGCGGCCTGGCGCCGGCCGCGCCTGCCCCGGCTGGCGCTGCCCGACGACGACCGCCTCCGTTACGTGGTGGGGCGGGGCGCGGCGTGCGACCTCGTCCTGTCCGACCTCACCGTCTCGCGCGTCCACGCCGAGCTGCGCCGCGAGGCCGACGGCGGCTGGATGCTGGTCGATCTCGGCTCGCTCAACGGCACCCGGCTCAACGGCTGGCGGCTCGTCGGGCCGGCCCGGGTCAAGTCGGGCGACGAGATCTCGTTCGGCGACTGCGGCTTCCTGCTCAGCTCGGGGCTGCCCTCCACCTGACCGCGAGCCTCTTCACCCCGCGGATGCCCCCGGCCTCCGAACGCGGACCGACCTCCTCGCGGACACGGCGAGGAGGTCGGCTTGGGGCGCGGGACTAGGAGATCTTGCGGCGGTAGGTCCTCATGGCGAAGGCGTACGCGACGACGAGGATGCCGACGCACCACGCCAGGGCGACCCAGATGTCGGTGCCGACCGGCTGCCCGGTGAACAGGGCGCGGATGGCGTTGACGATCGAGGTCACCGGCTGGTGCTCGGCGAAGAAGCGCACCGGGCCGGGCATGCTGGCGGTGGGCACGAACGCCGAGCTGAGGAAGGGCAGGAAGATGAGCGGGTAGGAGAACGCGCTCGCACCTTCCATGGTCTTGGCGGACAGGCCGGGGATGACGGCGATCCAGGTCAGCGCCAGGGTGAACAGGATCAGGATGCCGGCGACCGCCAGCCAGGCCGGCACTCCCGCCCCCGAGCGGAAGCCCATGAGCAGGGCCACGAGCACCACGACCACGAGCGAGATCAGGTTGGCGACCAGCGAGGTCAGCACGTGCGCCCACAGCACCGACGACCGGGCGGTCGGCATCGACTGGAAGCGCTCGAAGATGCCGCCCTTCATGTCCATGAACAGCCGGTACGCGGTGTAGGCGATGCCCGAGGCGACCGTGATGAGCAGGATGCCGGGCAGCATGTAGTTCACGTACGAGGAGTCCGACCCTGTCCTGATCGCGCCGCCGAACACGTACACGAACATCAGCATCATGGCGATCGGCATGATCGCGGTCGTGATGATGGTGTCCGGGCTGCGCGTGATGTGACGCAGGGAGCGTCCCAGCAGGACGGTGGTGTCGCCGAAGAAATGCTTGCTCATCGTTTGTTCCTTATGCCTTCGTGCCGACGAGGGTGAGGAAGACGTCCTCGAGGGTCGGCTGCTTCTCGACGTATTCGACCTTGGCGGGCGGGAGCAGTTGCTTGAGCTCGTCGAGGGTGCCGTTCACGATGATCCGGCCCTCGTGGAGGATCGCGATCCGGTCGGCGAGCTGTTCGGCCTCGTCCAGGTACTGCGTGGTGAGCAGCACCGTCGTGCCCCGGTCGGCGAGCTCTCTGACGGCCTGCCACACCTCGATGCGCGCCTGGGGGTCGAGCCCGGTCGTCGGCTCGTCGAGGAAGATGATCGGCGGGTCGCCGATCAGGCTCATCGCGATGTCGAGGCGGCGGCGCATGCCGCCCGAGTACGTCGCCGCCTTCCGGCCGCCCGCGTCGGTCAGCGAGAACCGCTCCAGCAGCTCGTCGGCGATCCTGCCCGGGTTCTTGAGGTGCCGCAGCCGGGCGACCAGCACCAGGTTCTCCCGCCCGCTGAGGATCTCGTCCACGGCGGCGAACTGCCCGGTGAGGCTGATCGACTCCCGCACGTTCGCGGCCTGCGTGGCGACGTCGAAGCCGTTCACGCGGGCCGTGCCCGCGTCGGGCTTGAGCAGCGTGGACAGGATCTTCACGGCGGTGGTCTTGCCCGCTCCGTTGGAGCCGAGCAGGGCGAAGATGCTGCCCCGCGCCACCTCGAAGTCCACGCCGCGCAGCACGTGCAGTTCCTTGTACGACTTCTCCAGGCCGTGCACCTGGATCGCCGGGGCTTGCTGGGTCGTCATCACTCTGTCCTGTCCTGTGGTGGGGGTGGTGGCGCCGGCGGCGCGGGCGAAGCGGTCGCGTCGGCGGGCCCGGTGCCGGCGGAGGCTTGAGCGTGGGGGGACGGGTGACCTGAGCGCCGAACCGCTCATGGCATCCACCATCACCGGAAGCGCTGATACCGGCCTGTCGCCGTGCTGACACGGCCGCCGACACGACCCGGCAGCAGGCTGCTCGCCTCGCGGATCGGGGTGCGTCGGCCGTGCTCCGCCGCGGCGGGCGCGGTCTCGGAAGGGGTGGCCCGGCACCCTCCCGAGGGCCGCCCAAGCGGACGGCGCCCCGCTCGCGGAAGCCGCGCGCGTGGTTTTTCGCTCGCGGGCGTCGCGGCAGGTCGCCTCAGGGGTGGGTGGGTGGGTGGGGGCCGGGCCAGGCGCGCTCGGCTGACCCGTCAGCCGAGCGTCGTGGGCCACTGCGACGACGGCTTCGGTGGGAGACCACCGGCCGGAGGCCACCGGCGGGAGACCACCGGCCGGAGGCCACCGGCGGGAGACCACCGGCCGGAGGCCACCGGCGGGAGACCACCGGCCGGAGGCCACCGGCGGGAGACCACCGGCCGGAGGCCACCGGCGGGAGACCACCGGCGGGAGGCCACCGGCGCGTCTCGGCGCGCGGCGGCGAGCAGGCCGTCGACGGCCGGGGATCCGGTGCTCTTCTTCGCCGGCACCGGTCGGCGGGTGTCACTTCTCGGTCGTGCCGGGCTTCCCGCTGACGGACTCCTGGTAGATGTCCGCGTAGGTGTGCGAGTCCTTGATCAGGTCGTCGCAGAAGGCGGCGACGTCATCGCCGACGAGTTCCAGGACTCCCCTGCCCGCCGCGACGCCCTCCTCGAAGAAGTCGAGGATCCCCGAGAGCAGCGACCCGTCGACCAAGTCGATCGGTCCGACCTTGAACAGGTACTTCTGCATCTCCTTGTAGACGATCTGATAGTCCGGCGGGAGCGCCCTGACCCGCGCCATGTGCGCCCGCCACTGCTTCTTGCCCTCGATGATGTCCCGGATGCCCACGTCAGCCTCCCAGCCGGCCCAGTTTCCTCGCGACGTTCCTGTTCAACTGCTCGCGCCACCGGTCGCGATAGCCCCGGGCCCCTTCTCCGCCGGCCAGTGCCGCGCAGAAGCCCTTGACGTCGTCGCCCAGCACCTCGTGAATGCTCTGCCCATCGGATGCCGTCTCTTCGAGCAGCGCCAGAGCATTGTCGAGAATCGGCATCAGGTTTCGGCCGGTGAAGTCCGCGTAGAGGGAAAGGTGCGCCTTGATCTCCTCCCACGCCGCCCGATGGTCGGCCGGCAACGCCTGGGCCCGCGCTTCGAACGCCTTCCATTCCCTGGTGAGATCACTGCCTGTCATGGTCTCCCAGAACTTCATCGCCCACCCTCCCTGAGGTTGTTGATCCGCGATGAGAGGTACTCCCACTTCGCCCAGAACGTTGCGAGCTCTTCGCGCCCCGCGTCGTTGAGGGCGTAGAACTTGCGCGGCGGGCCCATCCCGGACGGTCGTTTCGTCACCTGGACGAGCCCGTTCTTCTCCAGCCGCAGCAGGATGGTGTAAACCGTCCCTTCGACGACGTCGGTGAAGCCGAGCTCGTTCAGCCGACGCGTGATGGCGTACCCGTAGGTCTCCTCGCCGCCGATGATCTCCAGCACGCAGCCCTCGAGCGTGCCCTTCAGCATCTCCGTCAGGTCGTCCATCGTGGGTCCTCTTCGATCTCCTGGTACTTTGTAGTACCGAGTACCACTACACAGTAGCACGAAGTAGTGGACCTGCCCAGCGAACGGCGAGCCCGCATCGCCTTCCGGCTCGCCGCCTTCCGGGGGCGCTTTCGTCCATGGCTCTCGCCGGAACGCCGAAAGATACGGATATTTGCGGATTACACCGCGTACGCGCTGCCTGATGATCCAGGGCGAGACCCCCAGCTCTTTGGAGACTCCATGCGGCGCACCTCAGCCTCCCTCGTCGCGGGCGCGCTCGTCGCGGCCGTCGCGTGGGCGTCCAGCCCCTCGACATCCGCGATCGCGCTCGAACCGTCGGCCGGCGTGGCCGACCTGACCCAGGACATCAACAAGATCCTCTCCGACTCGCGGCTCACGATCGCCCGGGCCGGCGTGGTCGTCAAGAGCGCCGCCACCGGCGAGGAGCTCTACTCCACCGACGCCGGCAAGCAGCTGATCCCGGCCTCCAACACCAAGCTCTTCACCTCGGCCGCCGCCGCCGAGACGCTCGGCCTCGACTACCGCTTCCCCACCACGGTCCTGTCGGCCGGCCGCAAGATCGGCTCGGCGCTGACCGGCGACCTGGTGCTGCGCGGCACCGGTGACCCGACCATGCTGGCCGAGGACTACGACGCGCTGGCCGCCAAGGTCGCCGCGGCGGGCGTCAAGCTCGTCACGGGCAAGCTGGTCGCGGACGACACCTGGTTCGACTCCACCCGGCTCGGCAGCGACTGGGCGTGGGACGACGAGACGGCGTACTACGCGGCGCCCATCTCGGCGCTGACCGCCGCGCCCGACCGCGACTACGACGCCGGATCGGTGATCGTCTCGGTGGCGGCCGACGGCGACAAGGTCAAGGTCTCGACCACCCCGGAGACCGACTACCTGAAGATCGTCAACAAGGCGACGGTCGGCTCGTCCACCGACGTGCTCATCGAGCGCCAGCACAACAGCCGGACCGTCGTCATCACCGGCACCGTGGCCGACCCGTACCAGGAGTGGGTCGCCGTGGACGACGCCACCGCCTACGCCTCCTCGCTGTTCCGCAAGG
The DNA here is from genome assembly GCF_024172185.1 of Nonomuraea roseoviolacea subsp. carminata. GTDB lineage: Bacteria > Actinomycetota > Actinomycetes > Streptosporangiales > Streptosporangiaceae > Nonomuraea > Nonomuraea roseoviolacea. Next base: position 5,289,938 of record NZ_JAMZEC010000001.1, on the reverse strand, counting down.
CGCTGGACAAGCACGGCGTCCGCGTGCTCGGCCCGACCGTGACCGGCGCCGCCCCGTCGGGCGCGGCCGAGCTGGCCAAGCACGAGTCGATGCCGCTGAGCGAGCTGCTGGTGCCGTTCCTGAAGCTGAGCAACAACATCCACGCCGAGATCCTCACCAAGGCGATGGGCCGCAAGGTCTCCGGCCAGGGCACCTGGGCGGCCGGCCTCAAGGTGGCCACGGACTTCGCCAAGGCGAACGGCGTCCAGGTGATCAACATGCGGGACGGCTCGGGTCTGTCGCGCCGCGACGGCTTCTCCCCCGGCTCGATCGCGCAGCTCCTGACCGCCGTCCGCGGCAAGCCGTGGTTCAAGACCTGGTACGAGGCCCTGCCCGTCGCCGGCAACGCCGAGCGCTTCGTCGGCGGCACGCTGCGCAGCCGGATGCGCAACACGCCGGCCGCCGGGAACGTCCACGCCAAGACGGGCTCGCTGACCGGCGTGACCTCGCTGTCGGGGTACGTCACCAGCGCGGAGGGCGAGCCGCTGATCTTCTCGATCATGCTGAACCAGTTCCTGTCGGGCTCGCCGAAGGACATCGAGGACAAGATCGCGATCCGCCTGGCGCAGTTCTCCCGCACCGCCACGGTGGACGCCGTCCCGCAGCTCCGCCAGGCCGCGACGGACGCCCCCGACCTCGAGTGCTCCTGGCTCAAGCCCGCCGAGTGCTGATCCGGCCTGGTTCGTCGTGACCCGCTCAGCCCGAGCCCTCCCGCGTGGACGGGGCTCGGGCTGAGGCGTTTCCAGACGCCTTGTCCGTCGCCGTGGTTTACCGAGGTCGCACAGCTTTCGATCACGATTGGGACACCTGGAGCTCCAGGTATGGCCTCATTTTTCATGACATGCCCGATGCGCACCCACCAGAATGCGGGTTCGACGCAGTGTCTAACCCCCCATCGGAGGACATCGTGCGCAGACCACTCCAGGCATTGGCCTGCCTCGGAAGTCTCGCGGCATTGAGCTTCCCCGTCCCGGCCGCAGCGGACACCGCCGTCTCCTCCTCCGCCGCCGGAGCGGCCGGCGTCTCCGGTGCGGCCGGCGTCTCCGGTGCGGCCGCGTGCCGCGTCGTGGCCGCCAAGCCGCTCGTCGACGCCCAGGGCATGATCCGGGGAGCGGCCACCAGGTCCGGCTGCGGCGACCACACCCGCCTCCGGGTACGGATCACCAAGGTCACGCCCGGCCCGGACCGCGTCGTCAAGAGCGGCTCGCGCGTCCTCGCCAACGGCACGATCGCGGCCGGCCTGCGCTGCGTCCGCACCCCGGCCCGCTATTACGTGGTCGCGGTCGAGGAGGGCGGCCGGACCAGCCGATCCCGCACGGTCGGCCTGTCCTGTGCCCGCGTGACCCCGCCCACCACCACCGGCGGCGGCGCCTCCACCGTCGAGGAGGAGGTGGTCGCGCTGACCAACAAGGCGAGGACCGGGAACGGCTGCCGCCCCCTCACCCACGATCCCAAGCTCCACCTCGCCGCCGAACGCCACTCGGCCGCCATGGCCGCCCAAGGCTTCTTCGACCACACCGCCCCGGACGGCACCGACCCCGGCGACCGCATCCGGGCGGCCGGATTCACCCCGGTCCGGGCGTGGGGCGAGAACATCGCCATGGGACAGCGGACCGCCGCCCAGGTCGTCCAGGGCTGGCTCGACAGTCCGGGGCACCGGGCCAACATCATGAACTGCTCGTTCACCCACATCGGCGTCGGTCACGCGGCGAAGGGCCCGTACTGGACCCAGGACTTCGCCACCCACTGACCCCACCCGCCCCCGCCCCAGCAGCCGGCCCCACTCCGGTCCGCTGGTCCGCCCGCTCCTCCTGCCCCGTCTCCTCACCGCTCCTCTCGCCCCGTCTCCTCACCGCTCCTCTCCTTCCACTCCCGCCCCGTTCCCTCTCCGCTGCTCTCCGGCGGATCGGGCGTCGGGCCGCCGAGCCAGGGAGCGCCTGGCCTTCGCCGAGCGCGCCACCGCGCCGGTTCCCACCGCCCGCCACGGCGCTCCCCTCCCCGGCGGGCCCGGCCGCGACTCCCCCCGCACACGGACTCGCGACCGGGCCCGCCACCTCCCCTGTGACGGGGTGGGACATGAGCGGCCCGGGCGGGAAGAACCTCTGGTGAGAGCCATGACCGTTGGGGGTGGCCGGTGCACTGGCATGCCTACGTCTGGGTCGGGAACGGCGAGGACCGCGAGCGCGAGGACGAGCGGCGCCCCGGCTCGCCGGAGTTCGGCGCGTCCGACCTGCCGCCCATGCTGACCGGCGACTGGCTGGCCCGGCCCGCCTCCCGCGTCGCCGCGACCTTCGACGAGCCCGGCCACGCGCTGGAGTGGCTGTCGGGCCAGTACCGCCGGGTCGAGAGGTCGTTCCCGCTGCCGGACCGGGTGGGATTGCGGGCACGGCTCGACGGTGCGGCCGACGCGTTGCCGCGCGGGGTGGACGTGGTGTGGGGCGAGTGGCTGACGGGCGGACGGTTCGCGAGCATCGCGATGATCTGCTGCCCGAACCGGCACACGGCGCACCCGTGCCCGGTCCGCCGCCCCGCTGCCCACCATCGAGCGGGGACCGCCCGTCCCAGCCATCGGTACGCGCAGTGACACCGTGCTTCTGCCGGGCGCGGCGGGCGGTGAAAAGATCATCTCCTTCGGCACACGGGAGCGCGGTCCGCTCTGAAACCGCACCGCCGGTGGCAGGCGGTCAGGCGACGGGGATCCACGTGAACCCGCCGCCGGCCTGCGGTTCGGCCCGCCCGAAGACCACGTCGGCGAAGTGGCCGCCGTAGCCGATGGTGTCGGGGTGGCTCAGTTCCTCGACCAGGCGGCGGCGGTGCTCGGCGGACTCGGCCGGGTCGTGGTCGATCCCGCAGGACCATTCGGGGTGGGTGACCTGGATCGGCGCGTGCAGGGCGTCGCCGAACGCGATGAGCCGCCTGCCGCCGCCGGTGATGGTGTACGTGGTGTGGCCGACGGTGTGACCGGGCGCGAACGAGGCCCGGACACCGGGGAAGATCTCCTCGCCGTCCCCGATCGCGCGTACCCGGGATTCCATGACGGCGAGCCGCGGCTCGGCGGCGAGGTCTCGCCCCTCCCACTCGGGCGCCGCGACCAGATGGGCGGCGTGCGCGAAGGGCGGCGCGTCGTCACCGGGCGCGGCGCTCCAGGCCCAGCCCAGGTGGTCACTGTGCAGGTGGGTGATGGCGACGGCCTCGATCTGCTCCGGCGTACGGCCCAGCCGCCGCAGGCTGTCCAGCAGCTCACCGCCGTACAACCGGCCGAGCAGCGGGTTGGCCGGGTCGTCGGGATGGGACTCGGGTCCGAATCCGGCGTCGATGAGCAGCGCCCGGTCGCCTCGCTCGACCAGCAGCCCACCGATCCCCGCGACCAGGAAGCCGTCGTCGTCGAGGTGCTCGCGGTGGCTCGACCAGTCGGCGGCGGTGGCGGCCGGCAGCCAGCCGTACGGCTTGAGCCGGACCAGCCCGTCCGGGACGTAGGTGAGCGTCAGGTCGCCCAGGTGGAGCGAGCGGACGCGCGGGGCGCGGCTCAGTCGGGCGCGGTCGAAAGGAGTCGTGGTGGTGGTCATGATTCCTGCCTCATGCGTCATGGACGCCGCCGGGACGGCGGCACGAGCAGGACGTTACAACTAGAACGGTTCTAATTGCAATCATTCGAGTTGCAGTAGACTCGGGTCATGACCGATGTGCGCGAGACTCAGTCCCAGGCCGATCGCGAGCTTTGCGGACTGATCAACGGCCTGGCCAAACAGATCGAGGCGCACGTCCGGTCCCGCGCGGCCACCCTGGGCCTGACCGCCTCACAGGGCGTCGCGCTGCGCGAGCTGACCGGCCCCATGACCTTGCGCGAGCTCGCCGAACGGATGAGTTGCGAGCCCTCCAACGCCACCTTCGTCGCCGACCGCCTGGAAGAGCAGGGCTACCTCGAACGCCACCCGCACCCCGGCAACCGCCGCGCCAAGCAGCTCGTCCTGACGCCCGCGGGTGCCGAGCTGCGCGAACGCCTCCTGGGCCTGCTCTCCGAGGACTCCCCACTGGCCCCGCTCGCCCCCGAGGAGCAGGACACTCTCCAACGCCTCCTCGCCCGCGCCGTCGTCCGCTGACCCGCCCGCACCGGCAGAACGGGCGATGTTCATCGTCATCGCGGTGCCGTCACCAGCGACGGAAGCCCTGGAAGCGCGTCCTGGTCGTACCGGCTCCCTGGCCCCGCTTGCCCAAGCCCGGCAGCTTCCCCCGACACCGGTCGGCTTCGCCAAGGCCGGTCAGCTTCGCCAAGGCCGGTCGGCTTGGCCAAGGCCGGTCGGCTTGGCCAAGGCCGGTCGGCTTCCCCCAACGCCGGCCCCCAACGCCGGTCGGCTTCGCCAGGATCGGTGGGCACAACGCGTGCCGGAGTGGGTCTTCCCGCCGGATGCGCCGGGCGCTCCCCATCGGGTTCCGCTGAGCGGCCGGCGTCGCGGGGGTGCGGGGGCCGGCAGGCCCCCGCCTGGGGGTCGAAGGGGGCGAAGCCCCCTGGGGAGCACGCCTGAACGTCGAATCGCGCGAAGCGCGCCCCCTCGTGAAGACCTTGCTTCGGGGTTCTGTCAGTACTTCTTGATGTCCCAGTCGTGGGCGAGGGCCTTGCGGTTGTGGTCCGGGCAGACGGCGACCGACTGGCCGTCGATGCCCGGCTGCACCACGCGCCACGGGCCGTATACCTTCTTGGAGCCCGAGCTGGTGGGACACGTGGCGACGGCTCGCACGTACCCGGAGCCCCTGTCGCAGCTGGCCCACGTCTTGTAGTTCTGGTAGTACCAACCGCTGTGGCACCCGGACGGGACCGGTTCGGCAGAGGCTGTGCCGGGGGCGGCGGGAACGAGGATCCCCACGGTCGCGGCCGTCATCACGGCCATGATCGTCTTCTTCATGGAGATGATCTTAGGGAAGGCGTCAGGGATTTATCCGGCTTTTCGGACAGTGATGTCAGAACGGGCCGGGGCTCATCGTCGGCGCGGTGCCGCCAACACCGGTCGGTTTCGCAAGGCCGGTCTGCGCCACGCGGGTGCGGGAGTGGGTCTCCCTGGCGAATGCGCTGGGCGCCCCCCATCGGACTCCCTCGTGAAGGCCTTTGCCTTTCCGATTTCCCGAAATTTGGCGTTGTGCCAGGTCAGGGGGCGGCAATTTAGAGGTTCGCACGATATCGCCGCAGCCCCCGGTCCGGTTTACTCGGTTCCATGCGGCCCAAAGCGGAACTCCACCTGCACATCGAAGGCACCCTTGAGCCGGAGCTCGTCGTCGAGCTCGCCCGGCGCAACGGGGTCGAGCTGCCCACCTTCGACACCGAGGAGATCCGGGCCCGCTACGACTTCGCCGACCTTCAGTCGTTCCTGGACGTCTACTACGACAACATGGCGGTGCTCCGCACCGAGCAGGATTTCCACGACCTCGCCGCCGCCTACCTGCGCCGCGCCGAGGAGCAGGGCGTGCGCCACGCGGAGATCTTCTTCGACCCGCAGGCGCACCTGACGCGCGGTGTCCCGCTGGAGGCGGTCTTCTCCGGGCTGAGCGCGGCACTCGGCGACAGCCCGGTGTCGTCCGCGCTCATCCTGTGCTTCCTGCGCGACCGGGGCGCCGAGGAGGCCGAGGCCGTGCTGCGCGCGGCGCTGCCGTTCCGTGAGCAGTTCATCGGCGTGGGGCTGGACTCGGCGGAGGTGGGGCACCCGCCGTCGCTGTTCCGGCGCGTGTTCGACATCGCCGCCGGAGAGGGGCTGCGGCGGGTCGCCCACGCCGGCGAGGAGGGCGGCCCCGACTACGTGTGGGAGGCGCTGGACGTGCTCAAGGTCGAGCGGGTCGACCACGGCATCCGCTCGATGGAGGACCCCGAGCTCGTGGCGCGGCTGCGCGAGGAGCGGATCCCGCTGACGGTGTGCCCGCTGTCGAACGTGCGGCTGCGGGTCGTGCCCACGCTGCGCGAGCACATCCTGCCCGCGATGCTGGACGAGGGGCTGATGGTGACGGTCAACTCCGACGACCCGGCCTATTTCGGCGGGTACGTGGAGGACAACTACCGGGCGTTGCGCGACGAGCTCGGCATGACGGACGAGCAGCTCGACCGGATCGCCCGCAACTCGTTCGAGGCGTCGTTCGTCCCGGTGGACGCCTCGTCCTGAGCTTCGCGCCGCGCGTACATCGGCGCGAAAGCCCGTAGGGCCCGGCGCGCGTACGCCGGCGCGGGACCCTATGCGGGCCCCGCGTCGGCGGGCGGCCGACTAGGCCTTCAGCCAGCTCATCATCGGACGCAGCTTGGCGCCCGTCTTCTCGATCGGGTTGCCCGCGAGCTCCTCGCGGTGGCGCTGGAACTCCTTCTGGCCGCCGTCGAACTCCTCGACGAGCTGCCGGGCGAAGGTGCCGTCCTGGATCTCGCCGAGGATGCGGCGCATCTCCTGACGGGTCTCGTCGGTGATGACGCGCGGGCCGCGGGTGTAGCCGCCGTACTCGGCGGTGTCGGACACCGACCAGTACATCTTCGAGATGCCGCCCTCGTACATCAGGTCGACGATGAGCTTCATCTCGTGCAGGCACTCGAAGTAGGCGACCTCCGGCTGGTAGCCGGCCTCGATCAGGGTCTCGAAGCCCGCCTTGATCAGCTCGGACACGCCGCCGCACAGCACGGCCTGCTCGCCGAACAGGTCGGTCTCGGTCTCCTCGGTGAAGGTCGTCTTGAGCGCGCCGGCGCGGGTGCCGCCGATGCCCTTGGCGTACGACAGGGCGAGGTCGAGCGCCTTGCCGGAGGCGTCCTTCTCGACGGCGACGAGACACGGGACGCCGCGGCCCGCCTCGAACTGACGGCGCACGAGGTGGCCGGGGCCCTTCGGGGCCACCATGCAGACGTCGACGCCCTCGGGCGCCTCGATGAGGCCGTAGCGGATGTTGAGGCCGTGGCCGAAGAACAGCGCGTCACCCTCGACGAGGTTGGGCGCGACGTGCTCGGCGTACAGGTGGCGCTGGATGTGGTCCGGCGCCAGGATCATCGTGAGGTCGGCCTCCTCGACCGCCTCCGACGGCGTGAGGACGCGCAGGCCGTCGTTCTCCGCCTTCTCGCGGCTCTTGGAGCCCTCGGGAAGACCGACGCGCACGTCGACGCCGGAGTCACGCAGGGAGAGCGCGTGGGCGTGGCCCTGGCTGCCGTACCCCAGCACGGCCACGTGACGCCCCTGGATGATCGACAGGTCGGCCTGATCGTCGTAGAAGATCTCGGTCACTTGCATTAAACCTTTCAGGCGGTACGGTCCAGTGCCCTGAGGGACCGGTCGGTGATGGAACGGGCGCCGCGGCCGATGGCCACCATGCCCGACTGGACGAGCTCCTTGATCCCGAACGGCTCGAGGACCTTCACGAAGGCGTCGAGCTTGTCGGTGGTGCCGGTGACCTCGATGGTCACGGCGTCGGCCGCCACGTCGACGCAGCGGGCGCGGAAGAGCTGGACGAGCTCCAGCACGCTGGAACGGTTCTCGGCGTCGGCCTTGACCTTGATCAGCATCAGCTCGCGCTGGACGCACTGCGCCGGGTCGAGCTCGACGATCTTGAGGACGTTCACCAGCTTGTTGAGCTGCTTGGTGACCTGCTCCAGCGGCAGCTCCTCGACGTTGACCACGATGGTCATGCGGGAGATGTCGTCGTGCTCGGTCTGCCCGACCGCCAGCGAGTCGATGTTGAACCCGCGCCGGCTGAACAGCGCGGACACCCTGGCGAGCACACCGGGCTTGTTCTCCACAAGCACGGACAGCGTGTGCCTACTCATCCTCGTTCTCCCACGTCGGCGCCATGTCACGGGCGATCTTGATGTCGTCGTTGCTGGTGCCCGCCGCCACCATCGGCCACACCATCGCGTCCGCGTGGACGACGAAGTCGATCACGACGGGCACGTCGTTGATCTCCATGGCCTTCTCGATGATGGCGTCGACGTCCTCCGGACGCTCGCACCGCAGCCCCACACAACCATAGGCCTCCGCCAGCTTGACGAAGTCGGGGATCCGGCGCACGGACTGCAGGTCGGTGTTGGAGTAACGCTGGTCGTAGAACAGCGTCTGCCACTGGCGGACCATGCCCAGGTTGCCGTTGTTGATGATGGCGACCTTGACCGGCACGCCCTCCAGGGCGCAGGTGGCCAGCTCCTGGTTGGTCATCTGGAAGCAGCCGTCGCCGTCGATGGCCCACACCGTGGACTCGGGCCGGCCCATCTTGGCGCCCATCGCGGCCGGGACCGCGAAGCCCATGGTGCCGGCGCCGCCCGAGTTGATGAACGAGCCCGGCCTCTCGTACTTGACGAACTGCGAGGCCCACATCTGGTGCTGGCCGACGCCCGCCACGTAGAAGGCGTCGGGGCCGACGATCGCGCCCAGCCGCTCGATGACGTACTGCGGCGCCAGCGAGCCGTCGTCGTAGTCGTCGTAGCCCAGCGGATAGGTCTCCTTGTAGCCGTTGAGCAGCGTCCACCAGGCGGAGTAGTCGCCCCGCTGGTCGGAGCCCTCGATGGCGGCGATGAGGTCGCCGATGACCTCCTTGCAGTCGCCCACGATCGGCACGTCGGCGTGGCGGTTCTTGGAGATCTCGGCCGGGTCGATGTCGGCGTGGACCACCTTCGCGTACGGCGCGAACGTCTCCAGGTCGCCGGTCACCCGGTCGTCGAAGCGCACGCCCAGGCCGATGAGCAGGTCGGCCTTCTGCAGCGCGCCGACCGCGGCCACGGTGCCGTGCATGCCGGGCATGCCCAGGTGCTGGGGGTGGCTGTCGGGGAACGTGCCGCGCGCCATCAGCGTGGTGACCACGGGGATCTCGGTCAGCTCGGCCAGGCGGCGCAGCTCGGGGGCCGCGCCGGCCTTGTTGACGCCGCCGCCGACGTACAGGACCGGGCGCCGCGCCTCGGCGATCAGCTTGGCGGCCTCGCGGATCTGCTTGGAGTGGGGCCGGGTGACGGGACGGTAGCCGGGCAGCTGCATGACCGGCGGCCAGGAGAAGGTCGTCTCGGCCTGGAGGGCGTCCTTGGAGATGTCCACGAGCACGGGGCCGGGGCGGCCGGTGGAGGCGATGTGGAACGCCTCCATGATCGTGCGGGCGATGTCGGCCGGGTCGGTGACCAGGAAGTTGTGCTTGGTGATCGGCATCGTGATGCCGGAGATGTCCGCTTCCTGGAAGGCGTCGGTGCCGATCGCCTTGCTGGCCACCTGTCCCGTGATCGCCACGATCGGCACGGAGTCCATGTAGGCGTCGGCCAGCGGCGTCACCAGGTTGGTGGCGCCGGGGCCGCTGGTCGCCATGCAGACGCCGACCCGGCCGGTCGCCTGGGCGTAGCCCTCGGCCGCGTGGCCCGCGCCCTGCTCGTGCCGTACGAGCACGTGCCGGACCTTGGTCGAGTCGTAGAGGGGATCGTAGGCCGGGAGGATGGCGCCGCCCGGGATCCCGAACACGGTGTCGACTCCGACGTGCTCCAGAGCCCTGACGAGGGCCTGTGCACCTGTCATCCGTTCGGTCATCGGCTCGTTTCCTTGCGTGGCTGTCTCGTGAGGACATAAAAAATGCCCCTGCCCCACCGGAGAGGCGGGACCAAGGGGCGGCGCGCAGGTCGAAGTGCTTCGCTATCGGCCTGCGCGCCGGCGAAGTACTACGAGGATCTGCATGCGAAGCATGGCCTCACCATAGTCCCTCGCCGCGGGTGGGTGTCAACTTGATGGGACACGTGTCTCACACCGTGAGACTAGTCCTCATCAGCGAGTCCACTCCGCGGGCCGCCATCGGCCTGGCCACGAGGAAGCCCTGGCCTCGGGTGCAGCCCATCTCACGGAGGAGTTCGAGCTGCTCGGGCCGCTCGATCCCCTCGGCGACCACGATGAGCCCGAGGTCGTGGCCGAGCCGGACGATGGTCCGGGTGAGCAGGGTGAGGGTGTCGTCGCGGCCCAGCCCGGACACGAACGACGGGTCTATCTTGATCATGTCGACGGGGAGCTGCCGCAGGAACGCCAGCGAGGCGTACCCGGTGCCGAAGTCGTCGATCGCCAGCCGCACGCCGAGGGCGCGCAGCTCCGACAGGCGCCGGATGGTCTCCTCGGCGTCCTCGACGAGCATCTCCTCGATCACTTCCAGGGTGAGCGCCGAGGCGGGCAGCCCGCTCTCGCTCAGCGCCTCCTCGACCGTCTCGACGAAGCGCGGCGCGGTGATCTGCCGGGCCGACAGGTTGACCGACAGGCCGATGTCCCAGGAGGAGGCCCGCCAGGCGGCCACCTCGCGGCACGCCTCGCGCAGGATCCACTCGCTCAGCGGCACGATGAGCCCGGTGTCCTCGGCCGGGCCGAGGAACTGCTCCGGCGGTACGAACACCGACCCGCGCCACCAGCGCACCAGCGCCTCGACGGCGGTCACGCGGGAGGTGGCCAGGTCCACGACCGGCTGGTACTCGATGGCGAACTGCTGCTCGATCAACGCCCGCTGCAGGTCGGCGGCCAGCTCCAGGCGGCGCACCACGTCGGCGTGCATCTGCGCGGCGAACACCTCGACCCGGCGCCCGCCGAGCTCCTTGGCCCGGGCCATGGCCACGTCGGCGTTGCGGATGAGGTCGCCGGCGGGCAGCTCGTCCTCGGCGAAGGCGACGCCCACGCTGGCGGTCAGCGCCACGTCGCGGTCGGCCACCCGGAACGGCTCCTGCGAGACCGCCCGCAGCAGCCGCTCGGCCATGTCGACGGCGATCTGCGCCTCTCCCCCGGTCTCCACGAGCACCGCGAACTCGTCGCCGCCCCACCGGGCGAGCGTGTCGTCGGCTCGTACGGCGCCGCGCAGCCGGCGGGCGGCCTGCCCGAGCAGGTAGTCGCCGCTGGCGTGGCCCACGGAGTCGTTGACCGAGGTGAACCCGTCGAGGTCGAGGAAGATGACCGCGACCTGGCCGGCGCGGCCGGAGAGCACCTCGCGGGTGCGCTCCTCGAAGTAGGCGCGGTTGGGCAGGCCGGTGACGCCGTCGTGGAAGGTCAGGTGGGCCACCTGGTTGCGCAGGGCCTCCTCGTCGCTCACGTCGCGCGTGGTGACGAGCAGCAGGTCCTCGCCGCCCACGTGGCGGGTGGCGACCGACTCGGTCGGCCGCCAGGTGCCGTCGGCGGCCCGCACCCGGCAGGCGATCATGCAGGCGCCGGGGCTGCCGCCCTCGTCGTCGAAGCCCATCGCGCGCAGCGCCGCCTGGATGCCCGGCACGTCCTCGGGATGGATGTACTCGAAGATCGTGCCACCGACCAGGTCGTCGGGGCGGTAGCCGTAGGTGACCTCGACGCCGGCGCCGATCTCGCGCACGATGCCCTCGTAGTCACAGAGCAGGACCACGTCGCCGGTGCTCTCGGCCAGCTCGCGCAGCTGCCGGTCGCCGAGCGCGACCAGGCGGCGCAGCCGGACGTTGGCGCCCGACAGCACGAACACCCGGAACAGCAGCAGCAGGACCGCCGAGCCCGCCAGCAGCACCACGCCGGTGACCGGCTGGAAGGCCCGCATGCCCGCCAGGTGGACGAGCAGCGTGACGGTGGCCACGCCCACGAGCACCAGCGGCACGAGCGCGATCACGTTGCCGACCGACGTCCCGCCGGACGGCGGACCGGACTCGCGCACCGCCCACGGCACGGCGGCCAGCAGCAGGAACGCCATCGGCGCGAGCATGACGCTCCACACCGGCGGCACGGTGTCGGTCAGCCGGGCGACGGCCTCGGCGATCCCGGCGACCGTGGTGGTGGCCAGCACCCCCACCCCGGCCACGGCCGGCGGCGCCGCGCGCCCCCTGACGGCCGACGGCACCGCCGCGCAGGTCACGAGCAGCGCCAGCATCGGCGGGAGCATGGTGAAGGTGAACGTCGCCGGGTCCGCCTGCTCGTACACCCGGCGCAGCGCCACCACCCAGCCGATCAGGAACAGCGAGACCGCGCACAGGTAGGAGTCCGTGACGAGCCGTAAAACGGCGGTGCCCGACAGGGAACGGCCGCTCGCGATGAGCGCGCCGCCGGCCAGCAGGACAGTGCCGACCAGGACGAGCAGGTCGGCGAAGCTCACCATGAGGCCGGTGTTCTCGGCGACCGGCCGCAGGGCCACGCCGCCGGCCCAGACGACGGCGCCGCCGCCCATCCAGCGGGTGCCCGTCGCCGTCGCGCGGTGGTCGCCCAGCCGCGCGGAGGTGGTGAGCAGGGAGACGGCGGCGAGCAGCGCCGCGAGGACGCCGGCGACCGCGCCGGTGACCGAGGTCTGACCGCCCACGAGGAGCGCAGCCGCGAACCCAGCCACACCGGTCGCCGCGGCGGCGGTCAGCGGTGCACGTGGATCACGCCAGCGGATCACAGTCGTCGCCCATCCCGTCTCGAACTCGCTCAGTGACCGCCGAAGGCCGTCGGCCACATCGCCAGTGTGTGCGGTCGCGCGGGCCCGGGTGGTGACAACGCCTATGTCGTCACCGATCTGATAACCGCGCGGACCAATCTGCTCCGAGAACTATCTTGACAGTGAGTCAGGAATCGTTGGTAGAAGCAACCGTACGCACCGAAGGTCACGGTGCAGCCACTTTCCGGAATCCTCTCAGTACGCGTCGCCGCTGCTTGTCGGCCTATGCCCGCTCCGGGGGTCAGTACGCGTCCGTGATGACGTTGTTGAGCGGCTCTCCCGCGAGGTGGCGCAGGAGCTGCGAGCGGACCAGCCGCAGCAGCCGGCGGCCGGAGGCGGGGGTGCTGCCGGCGACGTGCGGCGTGATCAGCACGCCGGGGGCGCTCCACAGCGGGTGCCCGGCGGGCAGCGGCTCCGGCGCGGTCACGTCGAGGGCGGCGCGCAGCCGCCCGGTCTTCAGCTCGGCGACCAGCGCGTCGGTGTCGACGATCCCGCCGCGGGCGGCGTTGACCAGCACCGCGCCGTCCTTCATCCGGGACAGGAACGCCGCGTCGGCCATGCCGGCCGTGTCGGCCGTGGCGGGCACGAGCAGGACGACTACGTCGGCCTCGGGCAGCAGCGCGGGCAGCTCGTCCATGCCGTGGACCCGGCCGTGCTCGCCGTCGCGGGCCGTGCGCGCCACGCGGACGACCTCGACCTCGAAGCCGTCGAGCCGCCGCTCCAGCGCGGCGCCGATGGAGCCGTAGCCGACGATCAGCACGGTGGCGTCGGCCAGCACGCCGGTGTGGTGGTAGGTCCACTCGCCGCGCCGCTGCGCGTCCACGAACCCGGGGAACTCCCGCAGCACCGCGATCATGGCGCCGACCGCCCACTCGGCCGTGCCCGCGTCGTGGACGCCGCGGGCGTTGCACAGCACCGCGCCGTGCGGCACGTACGGCCGGTACGGCTCCACGCCGGCCGTCACCGTCTGCAGCAGGCGCAGCGAGGTCATCCGGGCCAGGATGCCCGGCACGTCGGGCACCGTGACGAGCGGCGGGATCCAGACCTCGACCTCCTCGACGCCCTCGGGCAGAGGCCCGGAGCCGTCGTAGACCACGCACTCCACGCCGGGGAGGTCGGACAGGACATCGGCCACCGCGTCGGAAGGAACCCAGATCCTCATGCCGAGAACCTTACGACCTGCGGGGAAGTATGAACCATATGCGGAAGCTCAGGAAGATCCTTCTGGTGGCGGGGCTGGCGGTGGCCGTGGGGGCGTGCTCGGCCACGGGCGGAACGGCGAGCGGCGAGGCCGCGACGGCGCCGCCCCCCGCTGATCAGCCCTCGACGGCGGCGGATGACCCGGGCAGGGGCTCCCCGCCGCGCGACATCGCGCAGCCGGGCGAGCCGCGCACCGTCGCCCGCGACCTGGCGGTGCCCTGGGCGATGGCGTTCCTGCCGGGCGGCGACGCCCTGGTGACCGAGCGCGACACGGCGCGGCTGCTGCGGGTCACGCCCCGGGGGCGCGTCACCGAGGTGGCGACCGTGGACGGAGTGGAGCCCCACGGCGAGGGCGGGCTGATGGGCGTGGCGGTGAAGGGCGAGGAGGTGTTCCTCTACTTCACGGCCGCCGAGGACAACCGGATCGTGCGCTACCCGTTCGCCGGCGGCCGGCTGGGCGCGCCCAGGGTGATCGTGCGGGGCATCCCCAAGGGCGGCATCCACAACGGCGGCCGGCTCGCGTTCGGTCCCGACGGCTACCTGTACGCCACCACGGGCGAGACCGGCCACGACCAGCTCGCCCAGCGGCGTGACTCCCTGGGCGGCAAGATCCTGCGCATGACCACGGACGGCGCGCCCGCGCCCGGCAACCCGTTCGGCACGCTCGTGTACAGCCTCGGCCACCGCAACGTGCAGGGCCTGGCCTGGGACCCGTCGGGCCGCCTGTACGCCTCGGAGTTCGGCCAGAACGCCTGGGACGAGCTCAACCTCATCAGGCCGGGCGCCAACTACGGCTGGCCGGAGGTCGAGGGCCGCGGCGACGACCCGCGCTTCACCAACCCCGTGCTGACCTGGCACACCTCCGAGGCGTCGCCGTCGGGCCTGGCCTACGCGGGCGGGTCGCTGTGGATGGGCGCGCTGCGCGGCCGGCGGCTGTGGCAGATCCCGCTGGACGCGAACGGGCGGGTGGGACGTCCCGTGGCCCGCTTCACGGACGTCTACGGCCGGCTGCGCGGCGTGGCGGCGGCGCCCGACGGGACGCTGTGGGTGTCGACCAGCAACAAGGACGGGCGCGGCTCACCCCGCGCGGGCGACGACCGCATCCTGTCGGTGCCGCTGCGCACCCCGTAGCGCCCTACTCGGCGGCGCAGATCACCTGGGCCTGCGGGCGGTACTTGGTGGTCTGCTTGCGGTCGCGTTTGACCTCTTTGCCGTCGTTGACGAACACCCGGGTGACGTCGATCGTGAAGCCCTGCGCCCCGGCGGTGGGCACGCATCCCGGCTGGCTGCTGGTCTGGGTGCGGAACGGGGTGAAGTCCCGCTTCTCGGACTCGACCGCCTGGACCTTGTCGTAGCGCCGGGTGCTCCACAGGGTGACCGTCACCGACGTGCCGGTGGCGGCGGTCTTGATGAGCACCCCGTAGTCGGAGTCGTTGCGCCACTTCAGGTCGCGGTCCGGGTAGAGGAGCGCCGCGTCGCGGCCGGCCGGGTAGCGGACGGCGTAGTAGTCCATGGGCGTGCGCTCGACCTCCTCGAACCCGGCGAAGTAGGCCGCGTTGTAGAGGGTGGTGGCGAACTGGGAGACGCCGCCGCCGACGATGTTGACGAGCCGGCCGCCGACGATCTGCCCGGCCTCGACGTAGCCGCCCTCGCGGGTGCGCTCGCCGGTGGCGTCGTTCAGGGAGAACGTCTGGCCCGGCCGCACCACGACGCCGTCGAGGTCGGCGGCCATCCGCTGGATGTTGGTGGCGCGCGGCTGGCAGCACTCGAACGTGGTGGTGAACTCCCCCACGTTCTCCTTGATGCCGAGGCCGCTCACCTGGCTGGTCGCGACCGCCGGCTTGACCGTGGCCAGCTTCACGGGGATGACCCGGCTGCCCTGCCCGGCGACCACCTTGGCCACGTCGTCGGCGAGCCGCTCGGGGTCCACGCCCCGGCCGGCGCGGGCGGGGACGAGGACGGGCCTGCCGTTGACGATGTCGTACGTGGCGTCGCGGGGGGCCTGCGCCTCGTCGATGAGGCCCTTCTCCACCGTGGCCAGAGCCTTCTCGGCGTCGAAGCGCGGCACGAGCTCGCCGTCCTCGCCGGCGGTGAAGGTGAGGCTGGCGGCGATCGTGGCGGGCGGGATCTGGGCCTGCCTGCCGCCGAGCGCCAGCGTGATGGGGGCCGCGACGGCCCGCTCGGCCAGGGCCCTGGCCTTGGCGACGGTCGCGGGGGTGCTCTCGGGGTGGGCGGGCCGCAGGGCGAGGACGACCGAATTGCGGCCGGCGCGGAAGGCGGCGTCGATGGCGCGGACCGCGTCGTCGCGGTCGAGCAGCACGCCGTCGCGCGGCTCGGTCACGACCGGGCGCAGTCCCGCGAAGGCCACCCTGCCCTCGCGCGGGACCTTGTCGTGGCTCTCGGCGAGCCCTTCGACGGTGCGGGTGAGCTGGGAGAGGTCGAGGGTGACCTTCGGCTCCAGGTCGGTGGTGCCGGTCAGCCCGCGCCACACCTCCATGGGGCCGGGGAAGCCGCTGCGGGCCTGGCCGATCGTGCCGACCACGTCGAGCTCCAGCCCGGCGTCCTCGGCCTGGATGATCTCCTTCTGGCCGCCGATGTCCACGGTGACGGGCTTGTTGAGCTTGACGCCCAGCTTGTCACGGAGCTTGTCGGCCGCCTGGGTGACCGTCAGACCGCCGATGTCCACGCCGCCGACGCGGGTGCCGCGTAACACCGATCCCGCCATCAGCACGGCCGGCACCAGGTACGCGAGCAGGGCCAGCACCACGACGACCACCAGCACGGCGGGCAGCAGGCGGCCGCGGCGCGAGGGCTCGGGTTCGAGGAGGACGGGCGACGGGTCGGGCTGCTCGGGAAGGCCGAAGGTGGCGGCGCGGGAGGTCTCGGCCCGGGGCCGGCTCACCGGCCATGGCTGCACGGGGGCCGCCATCGGGGGCAGCGCGCTCTTGCCGGGGCCGCCGGCCGGGCCGTCGTCGGCGCCGTCCGGGGCGCCGCCGTTCTGGGAGCCGTTCGCGGGGCCGCCCTGTCCGGGGGGCGGCGCGGGGCGCGGTTGCGGCGCCGGGGGGCCGAAGATGTCGGGTGACACGCCGGGAGGCAGGCCCTCGATCCGCGGCCTCCTGCTCGTGGTGCCCGAGCTGGGCAGGGGGACCGAGGAGAAGGGGTCTGTCGGCGAGTCGATCGGCCCGGCGTTACGCACGCCTCAATCTCCTCCCGCTACGCTGCCACATCTTCAGGCAACAGTAAGGCACGCGCATCTGGATATGTCACGGAATACGGCTACGGATGGGTGTCAACCTCTCCACTGGTAGCGATGTTCGGGACGTCCCGCCGTGCCGTACCTGGGCCTCAGCTCGGCCCGGCCCTCCGCGCACAGGTACTCCAGGTACCGGCGGGCGCTGACCCGCGACAGGCCGGCCAGCTCGGCCGTCTCCGCCGCCGACAGGTCGCCGCCCGCCTCGCGCAGCGTCTCGGCGACCAGCGCGCAGGTGGCCGGCGACAGGCCCTTGGGCAGGGACGCGGCCGAGGAAGGCGTGCCGAACAGCCGGTCCACCTCGTCCTGCCGGGCCTCGGGGCCGATGGAGGTGAGCTGCCTCCTGGTCTCGGCGTACTGGCGGAGCCGCTCGGCCAGGGCGTCGGCGGTGAACGGCTTGATCAGGTAGTTGACGGCGCCGCGCCGCATGGACTCCCGGACCGTGGGCACGTCGCGGGCCGCGCTGATCACCAGGGCGTCGGTGTCGCGCAGGTCCTTCAGCACGTCGAGACCCGACATGTCGGGCAGGTAGATGTCGAGCAGGACGAGGTCGGGCCGGTGCCGGGCCGCCTCGGCGAGCGCGTCGGCCCCGGTGTGCGCCGTCGCGACCACCCGGAAGCCGGGGACGCGGGCCACGTACCCGCTGTGGATGCGCGCCACCATGAAGTCGTCGTCCACGACGAGCACCCGGATCTCGGTCCGCTCGTCCCACGCGGGCGGCACGGGAGGCGCCGGTGACACGGGCGGCACTGTGGCCTCCGGGTCGCGCGTCATCGGGCCGCCACCGCCTCGGCCGGGGGCGGCAGCAGGGCCGTGAAGACCGCGCCCCGCTCGTTGCGCACCTTCACCCAGCCGCCCCGGCGCAGGCACGCCTGCCGGGTCAGCGCCAGGCCGAGCCCGCGCGGCCCCGAATGGGCGGCCTTGGTGGTGAACCCCTCCCGGAACACCTCCTCCACCAGGTCCGGCGCGATGCCGGGGCCGGAGTCGCCCACCCGCACCCGCAGCCCGTCCGCGCCGGCCCGTACGGACACCTCGATCGTGCCGGGCGCGCCGTCCAGCGCGTCGATCGCGTTGGCCACCAGGTTGCCGACCACGAGGACGGCGTCGCGCGGGTCGCCGAGCGAGCCCTCGGGCACGGCGGAGTCGTCGGCCAGGACCAGCCGGGCGCTGCGCTCGGCCGCCTCGGCGGACTTGGCCAGCAGCAGCGCGGCGAGCGTCGGCTCCTGGACCCGTTCGCGCAGGTCGGCGGCATACGCGGTGCCGGTGCCGCGGGTGATGAAGCCGATCGCGGCGTCGTGCTCCCCCAGCTCCAGCAGCCCGACGACCGTGTGCATGCGGTTGGCGAACTCGTGCGCCTGGGCCCGCAGCGCCTCGGTCGCGCTGCTGGTGTCGTCCAGCTCGCGGGCCAGGCGTACCAGCTCGGTGCGGTCGCGCAGGGTCACCACCCAGCCGCGGTGCTGGCCGCGTACGGACACGGGAGTGCGGTTGAGCACCAGCACGCGGTCGCCGTGCAGCACGATCCGGTCCTCGCCCGGGTCGGCGCCGCCGAGCACGTCGCGCATGCGGCCGGAGACCGGCAGGCGGGTCAGGTCCGCGCCCACGAGGTCGTCGCCCGCGAGGTCGAGCAGCTCGCGGGCGGCGTCGTTGACCAGTGTCACCCGGCCCGCGAGGTCGAGGGCGAGCACGCCCTCCTTCACGCCGTGCAGTACGCCCTCGCGCTGCTCCAGCAGCGCGGCGATCTCCCCCGGCTCCAGCCCGAACGTCTGCCTGCGCACCCGCGCGGTGATCAGCGCGGCGGCGGCCAGCCCCGACACCAGGACGGCCAGCGCGGTCCACAGCAGCGGCGGCAGCGCGTCGGCGAGCTGGCCGGTGACGGTGGTCTGCAGCACGCCGACCGACACCAGGCCGATGACCTCGCCGTACTCGTCGAAGACGGGCGCCTTGCCGCGCACGGTGGTGCCGATGGTGCCGGTCTCGGTGCCGACCCAGCTCCGGCCGGTGTTCAGCACGGTGGTGCCGTCGGTGGACAGCTTGCGGCCGATCAGCGCGGTGTTGGGGTGGGCGTAGCGGGTCTGCTCGCGGTTGGCGATCACCACGTAGTCGGCGCCGGTGGAGTGCTGGACGCTGACCGCGAGCGGCTGGAGCACCGTCTCGGGGTTCCTCAGGTCGAACGCGTCGCGCACCTGCGGCAGCGCGGCGACGGACTGGGCGATGGCCAGGGCGCGCTGCTCGTGCAGCGCGTCGAGCTGGTCGCGGGTGTGCTCGGCCCACACGCCGGCGGTGCCCCCGACGGCGAGCAGCACGATCACCATCTGGAGCACGAAGAGCTGCGTCCCGAGGGACGCGTCGCGTACTCGTCTCACCCGACTCATGGAAACACCCGCAGGTCACAGCGGGGTAGCGACCAAAAAGACCTAAATGACTACTACCAGATAAAGCTCGACTCCTCGCGGGACGGACCTCACCATCCAGGTTTCATACCGTGAAATCCCCCCTTGGAGTTCTCATGCGGATGCGTATACTCGCCGCCCTCGCGGCGATCTCCCTCGCCGCGCTGACCGGCTGCGGCGAGAACGCCGGTGGCGGCGGCGCCTCGGGCGGCACCGGCACCCTGCGGATCATGGCGCCCGCCTCGCCCGGCGGCGGCTGGGACCAGACCTCCCGCGTGGCCGAGCAGGCGCTCAAGGCCGCCGACCCCAAGCGCAGGGTCGAGGTCTACAACGTCCCCGGCGCGGGCGGCACCATCGGCCTGTCCCAGCTCGCCGGCGAGAAGGGCAACGGCAACCTGCTGATGACCATGGGCCTGGTCATGCTCGGCGCGATCGAGCAGAACAAGTCCAAGGTCACCCTCGCCGAGACCACGCCCATCGCCAAGCTGACCGAGGAGTACGAGATCGTCGTGGTCCCGGCCGACTCCCCGCTCAAGCAGCTCTCCGACCTGGTCGCCGCCTGGAAGGCGGACCCGGCCAAGGTGTCGGTCGCCGGCGGCTCGGCGGGCGGCACCGACCACATCGTGGCCGGCCTCATGGCCAAGGCCGCGGGCGTCGACCCCAAGAAGGTCAACTACATCGCCCACTCCGGCGGCGGCGAGGCGCTGAACGCGCTGCTCGGCGGCAAGGTCACGATCGGCATCTCGGGTGTCGGCGAGTTCGCCGAGCACGTCAGGTCGGGCAAGCTGCGCGCCCTGGGCATCACCTCCGCCCAGCCGATCTCCGGCCTCGACGCGCCCACCCTCAAGGAGGGCGGCCTGGACGTCGAGCTGGCCAACTGGCGCGGCATGGTGGCCCCCGGCGGGATCAGCGAGGGCGACAAGAAGGCCCTGACCGACCTGGTCACCAAGATGCACGACGCGCAGCCGTGGAAGGACGCCGTCGCCAAGAACGGCTGGATCGACTCCTTCCAGACCGGCCAGCAGTTCGCCGACTACCTCAACGCCGAGCAGGCCCGGGTCAAGGGCATCATCGCCGAGATGGGGCTCGTGTCCTGATGTCCTCCCCAGACACACCCGTACGCGCCCCCTCGGGGGAGCCCACGGCCGGGGAGGAGCCGCCCCGCCGGTGGCGGCCCGAGCTGGTGCTCGCCCTCGTGGTGCTGGCGCTGGGCGTGCTCGTCATCGTCGGCACGCTCAACGTCTCGGCGGCGGCCTCCCAGCTCGGCATCGGCCCGCGGTTCTTCCCCACCCTGGTCGGCGGCGCGATGATCGTCATCGGCGTGTTCTACGTCATCGACGTGCTGCGCGGCGGCCAGGGCGACCCGGAGGAGAGCGAGGACGTCGACGCCGGCGCCCCCGCCGACTGGCGCAGCGTCGCCCTGGTGAGCGGGATCTTCCTGGCGTTCGTCACCGTGCTCAACGTCGTCGGCTGGATCATCGGCTCGGCCCTGCTGTTCTTCGGGCTGTCCGTGGTCCTCGGCGCCGGGCACAAGGTGCGCGCGGCGGTCGTCGGGGTGGTCCTGGGGCTCGTGACGTACCTGCTGTTCGTCAAGGGGCTGGGCGTGACGCTGCCGGCCGGCTGGCTGAGGGGGGTGCTGTAGGTGGACTCGCTCCAGCTCCTGATCGACGGGTTCGGCGCCGCGCTGACCCCCGTCAACCTCCTGTACGCGCTGGTCGGCGTCACGCTCGGCACGCTCGTCGGCGTCCTGCCCGGCATCGGCCCGGCCATGACCGTGGCCCTGCTGCTGCCGATCACGTTCACGGTGCCGCCCGCGAGCGCGTTCATCATGTTCGCCGGCATCTACTACGGCGGCATGTACGGCGGCTCGACCACGTCCATCCTGCTCAACACGCCCGGCGAGTCGTCATCGATGATCACCGCGCTGGAGGGCAACAAGATGGCCCGGCGCGGGCGGGCCGCGCAGGCCCTGGCCACGGCCGCCATCGGCTCGTTCGTGGCGGGCACGATCGCGACCGCGCTGCTCGTCGTCGCCGCCCCGGCGGTGGTGGCCTTCGCGATCTCGTTCGGGCCGGAGGACTACTTCGCGCTGGCGATCCTCGCCTTCACCGCCGTGTCGGCCGTGCTGTCGCGCTCGCTCGTGCGCGGCCTGGCCTCGCTCGGGCTCGGCCTGGTCATCGGGCTCATCGGCATCGACCAGCAGACCGGGCAGGCGCGCCTGACCATGGGCGTCCCGCAGCTCCTCGACGGCATCGACGTGGTGATCGTCGCGGTCGGGCTGTTCGCGCTCGGCGAGGCGCTGTACGTGGCCTCCCGGCTGCGCCACTCCACGCCCGAGGTGGTGCCCGTGGGCCGGGCCTGGATGGGCCGCGCCGACTGGGCCCGCTCGTGGAAGCCGTGGCTGCGCGGCACCGCGCTCGGCTTCCCGTTCGGCGCGCTGCCGGGCGGCGGCGCCGAGATCCCCACCTTCCTGTCGTACGCGGCCGAGAAGAAGCTGGCCCGCGGCACGGCCCGTGAGGAGTACGGCAAGGGCGCCATCGAGGGTGTGGCGGGGCCGGAGGCGGCCAACAACGCCTCCGCCGCGGGCACGCTCGTGCCGCTGCTGACGCTGGGCCTGCCCACGTCGGCGACGGCCGCCATCCTGCTGGCGGCCTTCCAGCAGTACGGCCTGCAGCCCGGACCGCAGTTGTTCGACCACAACCCGGCGCTGGTGTGGGGCATGATCGCGTCGCTGTTCATCGGCAACACGATGCTGCTGGTGCTCAACCTGCCGCTCGCCCCGCTGTGGGCGCGGGTGCTGCGCATCCCCCGGCCCTACCTGTACGCCGGGATCGTGGTGTTCGCCGCCCTCGGCGTCTACGCGCTGAACGGGACCGTGGTGGACCTGGTCGTGCTGTACGTGCTCGGGCTGCTCGGGTTCGCGATGCGCCGCTTCGGGCTGCCGGTCGCCCCGGCCGTCATCGGCATGATCCTCGGCCCGATGGCGGAGATCCAGCTCCGCCGGGCCCTGGCCATCGGCGCCGGCGACGTGAGCGTGCTGGTCAAGAGCCCGGTCGCGGTGGTGCTGCTGCTGCTCGCCTTGGGGGCGCTGCTCACGCCGCTGGTGCGCAAGCTGGCCGTGCGCAGGGAACTCGCGCCGACCGTGATCCACGAGGAGGACTGACGCCGGCCGCGGACGTTCACGCGGCCGGGGATCGACTCCGGCCGAAGAAGGTCACGCGGCCGAGGATCGACTCCGGCCGAAGAAGATCACGCGGTCGAGGATTGACGCGCCGTCTCAGGGGCACTGCGATCAGTGCTTCAAGGGAGCGTCCAGGGGATGTGCCGAAAGGCCCCGCCGATCATCCGCCGGCGGGGCCTTTCGCACGTTCTGGAACGGGTGGCTTACTCGGAGACGCCCAGCTTCTCCAGGATCAGCACCCGCGCGCGGGCCGCGTCGGCCTTGCCGCGGCTGGCCTTCATCACACCGCCGACCAGCGCGCCCACGGCGGCGATCTTGCCGGAGCGGACCTTGTCGGCCGCGTCGGCGTTGGCCGCGAGGACCTCGTCGATGATCGCGGAGAGCTCGCCCTCGTCATTGACGATCTTGAGGCCGCGCTTGTCGACCACCTCGTCCGGCGTGCCCTCGCCGTTCAGCACGCCCTCCAGCACCTCGCGGGCGAGCTTGTCGTTGAGCGCGCCGGAGGCCACCAGCTCGGTGACGCGGGCGATGTGGGCCGGCGTGATCGGCAGCTCGGCGAGCGCGGTGCCGGTCTCGTTGGCGCGGCGCGCCAGCTCGCCCATCCACCACTTGCGCGCGTCGGCCGCCGGGGCGCCCGCCGCGACCGTCGCCTCGACCAGGTCGATGGCGTCGGCGTTGTGCATGGCCTGCATGTCGAGGTCGGACAGCCCCCACTCGGCCTGCAGGCGCTTGCGCTTGACCGACGGCAGCTCGGGCAGCGCCGCCTTCAGCTCGGCCACCCACGCCGGGTCGGGCGCGATCGGCACCAGGTCGGGCTCGGGGAAGTAGCGGTAGTCCTGCGCCTCCTCCTTGGAGCGGCCGGACGTGGTCGTGCCGGTGTCCTCGTGGAAGTGCCGGGTCTCCTGCACGATCCGGCCGCCGTCGGCGAGAATCGCGCCCTGCCGCTCGATCTCGCTGCGCACGGCGCGCTCGACGCTGCGCAGGGAGTTGACGTTCTTCGTCTCGGTGCGGGTGCCCCACTCGGACGAGCCGCGCGGCATGAGCGAGACGTTGACGTCGCAGCGCAGCGACCCCTCCTCCATGCGCACGTCGGAGACGCCGAGCGAACGCATGATCTCCCGCAGCTCGGTGACGTACGCGCGGGCCACCTCCGGCGCCATCCGGTCGGTGCCCGGGATGGGCTTGGTCACGATCTCGACCAGCGGGATGCCGGCGCGGTTGTAGTCGACGATCGAGTAGTCGGCGCCGTGGATGCGGCCGGTCGCGCCACCCATGTGGGTGGACTTGCCGGTGTCCTCCTCCAGGTGGACCCGCTCGATCTCGATGCGCACGGTCTCGCCGCCGACCTCGACGTCGAGGTAGCCGTCGAAGCAGAGCGGCTCGTCGTACTGCGAGATCTGGTAGTTCTTCGGCATGTCCGGATAGAAGTAGTTCTTCCGGGCGAAGCGGCACCATTCGGCGATGGAGCAGTTCAGCGCCAGGCCGATGCGGATCGTCGACTCGATCGCCTTGGCGTTGGCCACCGGCAGCGAGCCGGGCAGCGCCAGGCAGGTCGGGCAGACCTGCGTGTTGGGCGGCGCGCCGAACATCGTGCGGCAGCCGCAGAACATCTTCGACGCGGTGCCCAGCTCGACGTGCGTCTCCAGGCCCAGCACCGGCTCGAACCGGTCGAGCGCCTCGTCGTAGGACATCTTCGTGGTCGTCACAGTGCCGGAGCCTCCTTCAGCAGCGGGCCGCCCCAGCGGCTCTCCAGGGCCTTCTCGACCGCGGCGGCGACGCGGTAGCAACGGTCGTCGCCCAGCACCGGCGCCATGATCTGCAGACCGACCGGCAGGCCGTCCTCGTCGGCCAGGCCGCACGGCACGGAGATGGCCGCGTTGCCCGCCAGGTTGGACGGGATCGTGCACAGGTCGGCGAGGTACATCGCCATCGGGTCGTCGGCCCGCTCGCCGATCGGGAACGCCGTCGTCGGCGTCGTCGGCGAGACCAGCACGTCCACCTGGTGGTAGGCGGCCTCGAACTCCCGCGCGATGACCGTGCGCACCTTCTGCGCCTGGCCGTAGTAGGCGTCGTAGTAGCCGCTCGACAGGGCGTACGTGCCGAGCATGATGCGCCGCTTGACCTCGGGGCCGAAACCAGCGGCCCGGGTCAGCGCCATGACCTCCTCGGCGCTGCGGGTGCCGTCGTCGCCGACGCGCAGGCCGTACCGCATGGCGTCGAAGCGCGCCAGGTTGGACGAGCACTCCGACGGCGCGATCAGGTAGTAGGCGGGCAGCGCCGTCACGAACGACGGGCAGGACACCTCGACGACCTTGGCGCCGAGCGACTCCAGCAGCGCCACCGCCTCGTTGAAGCGGGCCAGCACGCCCGGCTGGTAGCCGTCGCCGCCGAACTCCTTGACCACGCCGATCCGCAGGCCCGCCACGTCGCCCTGCCGGGCCGCCTCCACCACGGAGGGCACCGGCGCGTCGACGGAGGTCGAGTCGAGCGGGTCGTGCCCGGAGAACGCCTCGTGCAGCAGCGCCGCGTCGAGCACGTTGCGGGCGAACGGGCCTGGCGTGTCGAGCGAGCTGGCGAACGCGATCAGGCCGTAGCGGGACGAGCCGCCGTAGGTCGGCTTCATGCCGACGATGCCGGTGACCGCGGCGGGCTGCCGGATCGAGCCGCCCGTGTCGGTGCCGGTGGACAGCGGCGCCTGGTACGCGGCGACGGCCGCGCTCGAACCACCCGACGAGCCGCCGGGGATCTTGTTCAGGTCCCACGGGTTGCGGGTCGGGC
Source organism: Nonomuraea roseoviolacea subsp. carminata (assembly GCF_024172185.1). Taxonomy (GTDB): domain Bacteria; phylum Actinomycetota; class Actinomycetes; order Streptosporangiales; family Streptosporangiaceae; genus Nonomuraea; species Nonomuraea roseoviolacea. The sequence continues at coordinate 5,264,731 of NZ_JAMZEC010000001.1, read as the reverse complement.
CGTAGGCGGAGTTCTCCGTGGAGGAGCCCATCGCGAACTCGTCCAGGTTGGTCTTGCCCAGGATGACCAGCCCGGCCTCGCGCAGGCGGCGCGTGACGGTCGCGTCGTACGGCGGGCGCCAGCCCTCCAGGATCCTGGACGCGGCCGTGGTCGGCATGTCGTGGGTGGTGAAGATGTCCTTGTGCGCGATCGGCACGCCGGCCAGCGGGCCGAGCCGCTCACCGGAGCGCAGCCGCTCGTCGACGGCGCGCGCCTGGCCGAGCGTCACCTCCCGGTCGACGTGCAGGAACGCGTTGACCTTGGGCTCGACCTCGGCGATGCGGTCGAGGTGCGCCTCGGCCACCTCGACGGCCGACACCTCTCCGGCCGCGACCATCGCGCCGAGCTCGGCGGCGGTCTTCTGAATCAGGCTCATGAGCCCTCCTTCGTCGGGCGCATGAGCCTGACAGGGCTGCGTCCAATTGTTCGCTCGCTACGCTCGCTCATGCCTCCTCCCCGAGGATGCGCGGCACCCGGAAGCGGTCGTCCTCGACGGCGGGGGCGCCGGAGAGCGCCTGCTCGGGCGTCAGGGACTGTCGCACCTCGTCGGCACGGAAGACATTGGTCAGCGGGAGCGCGTGCGACGACGGCGGCACGTCCTCGGCGGCGACCTCGGCGACCTTCGCGACCGACTCGATGATGGCATCGAGCTGCGTGGCGTAGTGGTCGAGCTCGTCGTCGGTGAGCGCCAGCCTGGACAACCGGGCCAGGTGCGCGACCTCGTCGCGGGTTATGGCGGACATGAGTCGTTGAACCCGTTTCGTGGATGGAGTTTGGACACTCACATCCTAGGGGCCGTGACGGAACGCCTCCGAACCATTAACACCCTGGCAACACTCCCGGGTCTGATGCATGATCCAAGTAGGCTGTCTACATATTCGGGAGCTCCGATGGATCGCAGGACTTGGAAGCGGTTCGTCGTCACCCTGCTCGGCATGGTGGCGCTGCTGGCGGCCGGCGTCCTGACGGTCTTCCTGACCGTCTCCACCTTCTCCTTCGAGACCCGCGCCGCCAGGAACGAGGGCGTCCTAGGGACGTTCACCGCGAAGGAGGAGCATTGCCAGCGCGCCTCCTGCTCCTGGCACGGAGCCTTCGCGTCGGCCGACGGCCAGGAGACCAGGGACGACACCGTCATGCACGGCCTCAGCTTCTCGGTCGTCCCGGGAGACCGGGTGCCGGCGATCGACGTCGGCGACGGGGCCGAGGTGTATCACCCCGGCCGATTCGACTACGGACTCCCCGTCATGATGGTGCTCACCACACTCGCGTGGGCGGGGCTGGCCGTCTGGCCTGGCCGGCGGGCGCTCGAGATCTGGCGCACCCGCTCCCTCACGCCGTCTGGGTGACCTCGGGCCGGTAGCCGCATTCGATGGCCGACGAGGGCTCGAAGCGGTCGCGCAGCCACGTCGTGGCGTCGGCCGGCGACATCGGCTTGCCGAACAGCCAGCCCTGCCCCAGGTCACAGCCCATCTCGGCCAGCCGCAGCGCCGCCGCGTCCGTCTCGACACCCTCCGCGACCGAGCGCAGGCCGAGCGAGCGGACCAGGTCGACGATGGAGCGGACGATCCGTGCGTCGTCCTCGGACTCGGCGATGCGCCGCACGAACGACGCGTCGATCTTGACCTCGGAGATGGCCAGCCGCTGGAGCCGGATGAGCGAGGAGTAGCCGGTGCCGAAGTCGTCGAGCGCCAGCGGCACCCCCAGCGCGGCCAGCGCCTTGATCGCCTCGTGCTGGTAGACCTGGTCACCCATGAGGATGCGCTCGGTGACCTCGAGCTGGATCGCCGCCGGCGGGAGCTGGTACTTGGCCAGCCCCAGCTCCAGTTGCTCCGGCAGCGCCGAGTCGAGCAGGTCGCGGGCCGAGATGTTGACCGAGACCCGCACCGGCAGGCCCGTGTGCCACCAGCGGGCGGCCTGCTCCAGCGCGCTGTCGATGACGTACGCGGTGAGCTGGCGCATCAGGTACGACTGCTCGGCCAGCGGGATGAACTCCGACGGCGCGATCGGCCCGTGCACCGGATGCCGCCAGCGCAGCAGCGCCTCGACCCCGTGGACGGCGCCGTCGGCCAGGCCGACCTTGGGCTGGTAGTGCAGCCGCAGCTCGCCGTTGTCGACGGCGCGGCGCAGGTCGCCGAGCAGGTTGAGGCGCTCGGGCGAGTTGCGGTCCTTGTTGGGCTGGTAGAGCTCCACGCCCGTGCGGCCCTCCTTGGCGAGGTACATGGCCACGTCGGCGCGTTGCAGCAGCAGCTCGAAGTCGGGGGCGTGGTCGGGGTAGAGGGCGATGCCGACCGAAGCGTCGAGGTCGAACGTCATGCCCTCCAGGCGGACGGGCTCGGTCAAGGCCGCCCGCAGCCGGGACGCCACCTCACGCGCCGCGTGGGCGTCGCGGATCGACGGCAGGAGCACGGCGAACTCGTCGCCGCCCAGCCTGGCCACCACGTCGCCGGGCCGTACGGAGTGGGTCAGCCGGTGGGCCACCATCTGGAGCAGCCGGTCCCCCACCGGGTGCCCCATGGTGTCGTTGACCTCCTTGAACCGGTCGAGGTCCAGCAGGAACAGGCCGACCCGCTCCTCCTGGCGGGCCTCGGCCAGCGCCTCCTCGGTGCTGACGATGAGCATCTTGCGGTTGGGCAGGCCGGTCAGCTCGTCGTGCAGGGCCTGGTGGTCGCGGCGCATCGACAGCGTCGCGGTGAAGTAGACGGCGGCCAGCGGCGCCACGAACAGCGGCACCATCTCGGGCGCCTGGCTCATGACGACGACGACCAGCGGCGCGAGACCGAGCAGCCCCGCGTACACCAGGCTCTGCGGGCCGACCGAGGCCCTGATCACCCGCACGATCGAACGGCGCTCGTGCAGGGCGACGGCGCCGCTGACCAGCGCGGCCCGCACGGCGAAGTAGGCGACGCCCGCGATGCCGATGGCGGGCAGGTCGGCCCCCTCGGGCACCCACGGCCGGGCGGGGCTCGGCACGATCCCGAACACGCCCAGCACCACGGCGGCGGCGGTCAGCGCGAGCGTCGACTGCGCGGTGTTGAACATCACCCGATGCCAGGCCCGTCGCGTCACCACGCCGTTGATCGCGACGCCCACGCACTGCGTGATCACCGCCACGGGCAGGCCGAAGTGCAGCAGCACGGCGAAGGTGAACATCGTCGAGGGATACGTGCCGCCGACCAGGGCCGCCGAGGACACCATGACGGGCCGCAGCTCCCCCAGGATGACCAGCACGGCCAGCACCCAGAACAGGGACGTGCGGGCGAGCTCCACCATCGACCCGAGGTCCAGCCGGAGCAGGGACACGGCCAGGGCTGTGAAGCCGATCGCGGTGACGCCCGCGAGGTACGCCCACAGGGGCGTGCCGACGCGTGGTCCTGTGTCGCGGGTGTCGGTTGGGTCAGTCATCGGTAAACAGAACCCCCATCAGGTCACTATGGGAGGGTACGACCTTTACCCCACTTCGCGAAACCAAGCGCGTACGTTCCGTCACTTCTCCTATCGGACATATGCCCGGAAAGCACACTGTGTAGACAGCATATCGACGCTCTGTACCTGCGCGGCGACTTTCCGCCCTTTTGCTACCCCTGGATGTGATCTGTTCTTCCGCCGGGCGTGTCGCGGCCGCATTGACCCGGAGAACGCGGCCCTCGGGACGGACGTGAGGGCGCCGCCCGCGACCCGCCCAGAGATCAAGGCTACGGCGCGACGAGGCCGACCGCGCCGCGCCCCGCTCTGTGACCCGCGAGCGAGGGGACGGGCGGGCCGCCTGCTCGAACGCGGGCCAGGAGGAAGGGCGTGGCCCCCTCGAACGCGAACGCCCGTCAGCGTGCGACCCAGAAGCGGAGGCGAACGAGCCGGACGCCTGGGCGTCAGTCCTGGCCCCCCGGGGGGGGCAGTTTCGCGTCTGGGCGCAAGCAAAGCCTTGGGCCCGGGATGGACCCCGGGCCGGGAAGGGACCTCGGCCGGGAAGGGCCTCGGGTTGGGCGTGGCGGCTACTCCTCGGGCTTCACCGCCACCTCGGCCGCCGCCTCCGGGCCGTCCTTGAGGAGGGTCTCGAAACCGGCCTCGTCCAGGATCGGCACCCCCAGGCTGACCGCCTTGTCGTACTTCGACCCGGCGTTCTCCCCCACGACCACGAACGCGGTCTTCTTCGAGACCGACCCCGCCACCTTGCCGCCCCGGCTGGTGATCGCCTCGGCCGCCGTGTCGCGGGTGTAGCCCTCCAGCGTGCCCGTCACCACGAACGTGAGCCCGTCGAGGATCTGCGGCCCCTTCTCCGGCGCCGGCTCGTCCTCCATGCGCACCCCCGCCGCGCGCCAGCGCTCGACGATCTCGCGGTGCCAGTCGACCTGGAACCACTCCCGGATCACCGCCGCCGTGCGGGGCCCGATGTCCTTGACCGCCGCCAGCTCCTCCTCCGAGGCGTTCATGATGGCGTCCATCGAGCGCAGCTCGTGGGCGAGGAGCTGGGCGGTGGGCGGGCCGATGTGACGGATCGACAGCGCCACCAGCACCCGCCACAGCGGCACCTGCTTGGCCTGCTCCAGCGACTCCATCAGCTTGACGGCGTTCTGGCTGGCCTCGCCGCTGAGGTTGGAGAAGAACGAGACGACCTTCTCCTCGCCCGTCTTCGGGTCGATCTTGGGCAGGCCGCTGTCCATGTCGCGCACGACGGAGCGGATCGGGATGAGCTGGTCGAGCGTCAGGTCGAACAGGTCGGCCTCGGTGCGCACCACCGGCTCCTGCGGCGGCAGCGGCTGACTGAGCGCGGTGGCCGCGACGTAGCCGAGGCCGTCGATGTCGAGGGCGTTGCGCCCGGCCGCGAAGTAGAGGCGCTCGCGGATCTGCGCGGGGCAGCCGCGTGCGTTGGGGCAGCGCAGGTCGGCGTCGCCCTCGCGCTCGTAGGCCAGCTCGGTGCCGCACTCGGGGCAGTGCGTGGGCATGACGAACTCCCGCTCGGAGCCGTCGCGCAGCGCCGTCACCGGCCCGACGATCTCGGGGATGACGTCGCCCGCCTTGCGCAGCACCACGGTGTCGCCGATGAGCACGCCCTTCTTGACCACGATCGCGGCGTTGTGCAGGGTGGCCCGCTCCACCGTGGACCCGGCCACGGACACCGGCTCCATCACCCCGAACGGCGTGACCCGGCCCGTGCGGCCGACGCCGACCTGGATGTCGAGGAGCTTGGTGTTGACCTCCTCCGGCGGGTACTTGTAGGCGATCGCCCAGCGCGGCGCCCGCGAGGTGGAGCCCAGCTCCCGCTGGAGCCGGAAGTCGTCGACCTTGACCACCACGCCGTCGATCTCGTACGCGGGGTCGTGCCGGTGCACGCGGTAGTGCTCGATGAACTCGTCGACCTCGGCCGGGCTGCCCACGACCCGGTACAGGTCGCTCACCGGCAGCCCCATCTCGCGCAGCCGCTCGTACATCTCGGACTGGGTGCGCGGCGGGGTGGCGCCCTCCCAGACGCCGACCCCGTGGACGATCATGCGCAGCGGGCGCTGCGCCGTGATGCGCGGGTCCTTCTGGCGCAGCGTGCCGGCCGCCGAGTTGCGCGGGTTGGCGAACGGGGGCTTGCCCTGCTCGACGAGCTGCTCGTTGAGCGTCTTGAAGTCGGCGACCGGGATGTAGACCTCGCCGCGCACCTCGACCAGGCTGGGCACGTCGTCGCCCGTGAGCCGGTGGGGCACGCCCTTGATGGTGCGGACGTTGGCCGTCACGTCGTCGCCGGTGCGGCCGTCGCCGCGCGTCGCTCCGCGCTCCAGCCTGCCGTCGCGGTAGATCAGGGCCACGGCGAGCCCGTCGATCTTGAGCTCCACGAGGTAGGGGGCCGGGTCACGCTCGGCGAGCCGCTCGGCGCGCGCCTGCCAGGCCGCCATGTCGGCGGCGTCGAAGGCGTTGTCGAGGCTCTCCATGCGGGCGAGGTGCCGCACCTTGGCGAAGTCGCCCGAGACCGGCGCGCCCACCTTCTGGGTCGGCGAGTCGGGCGTCTGGAGCGAGGGATGCGTCTCCTCCAGCGCCAGCAGCTCGTTGAACCAGGTGTCGAACTGGGCGTCGCTGACCGTGGGCTGGTCGAGCACGTAATAGCGCCAGCGGGCCTCCTCCACCAGCTCCGACAGCTCCGCATGACGCTTCAGCGCCTCCACCGGCACGCCCCCGGCCTCGGTGTTCAGCTCGCTCACGCCGGCACTCCTTCCTTCACGACCCCTGGGAGAACGCTATCGCCGGGCACCGACAAGATTGGCCAGGTGAGAGGTCATCCGGCGGTCCCCGCCTCCGGATCCTCGCTGAGCACGCGGGCCGCCTTGCGGCACGCCGCCAGGGCCGCCCTCGCGTACGCGGGGGACGCGCCGGCCAGCCCGCACGACGGCGTCAGCACGACCTGCTCCGCCAGCCGCTCGGCCGCGAACCCGAGGCGGCGCCACAGCTCCAGTGCGGGCTTGGCGACGACGCCCACGTCGGGCAGCCGCGTGTCGGTGCCCGGCACCACGCCGAGGAACAGCAGCAGCCCCGCCTCCACGACCTCGCCGACCGCGTCCTCGTCGCGCCGCCGGACGAGGGCGGCGTCCACGGAGACGCCGCGCACGCCCGCCCTGCGCAGCACGTCGTACGGCACGGACGGCGCGCAGCAGTGGACGATCGGCGACGGGAACGCGCGCAGCGCCTCCTCCACCCGCCACTCCTCCACGGCGGGCAGCCGCCCGAAGCCCGAGGCGGTCGGCACGCTGCCGGCCAGCACCCCCGGCAGGCCCGGCTCGTCGAGCTGGAGCACCACCTCGGTGACGCCGGGCAGGCGCCGCCGCACCTCCGCGACGTGGTCGGCCACGCCCTGCGCGAGGGACTCGGCCAGGTCGCGCACCGCGCCGTGGTCGGACAGCACCTTGTCGCCGTGGCGCAGCTCCAGCGCGCCGGCCAGCGTCCACGGGCCGCACACCTGCACCTTCAGCGGCCCCTCGTAGGCGTGCCCGACCTCCTCCAGGCCGTCGAGGTCGCGCCTGAGGTGGTCGACCGCCCGCTGATGGTCGCGCCCCGGCCGCCCGGTCAGCCGCCATCCGGACGGCTGCACCTCCACCGGCAGGTCGATCAGCAACCCCGCCGTACGGCCGATCATGTCGGCGCCCACGCCCCGCCCCGGCAGTTCCGGCAGGTACGGCAGCCCCGGCACTTCGCCGAACACGACCCGCGCCGCCTCAAGGTGATCCTGGCCGGGATGCGACCCGACCCCGGTGGCTTCCCACGTCAACATGGGACAAGCGTAGGCTCTCCAGAATGAGGCTCATCAAGTACGGCCACGCGTGCTGGCGGCTGGAGAAGGACGGCAAGGTCCTCGTCATCGACCCGGGGATCTTCAGCGAGGTCGAGGCCTTGGACGGCGCCGACGCGGTGCTCATCACGCACCAGCACGCCGACCACCTTGACCCCGACCGGTTGCGGTCGGCGCCCGCCGACCTGGAGGTCTGGACGTGCGAGGCGGTCGCCCAGGAGCTGGCGGAGGTGCCGGTCAAGGTGCGGACGGTGCGCCATGGCGACGCGTTCGAGGTGGCGGGGTTCGGGGTGCGGACGTTCGGCGAGTGGCACGCGGACAACCATCCCGACATGCCGGTCGTGGAGAACGTCGGATTCATGATCGACGAGGAGCTGTTCTACCCGGGTGACGCGCTGACGGTGCCCGAGGTGGAGGTGCCGACCCTGCTGGTGCCCACCACGGCGCCGTGGCTGCGGCTGCCGGCCATGGTCGAGTATCTGCGCACGATCCGGCCGGCGCGGGCGTACTCGACGCATGACGCGCTGTACAGCGAGGTGGGGCTGGGATTGCTGGACACCTGGCTCAAGCTGGAGGCCGACAAGCAGGGCGCCGACATCCGGCGCGTCCCCGTCGGCGGGTCGGTCGACCTGCCCTGACGCCCCGCTCCTGACCCCTCCGGGCTCGCGGGTCGCCTGCCCGGAAGGCGCGGACGAGCGGTCAGGCCGCGTGGGTGATCGTGGCGCTGCCGATGACGGTCGCGCCCGAGTAGAGCACCGCGGCCTGACCCGCGGCGACACCCGTGGCCGGCCGGTCGAGCTCGACGCGCAGCCCGTCGCCGGTCTCCTCGAAGCGGCACCCGTACACCTCGCCGTGCGCGCGGAGCTGGACGGTCAGGTCGTCGTGGCTCGACGGGCCGTTCCAGACCGGACGGCCGCACGTGATCGTCGTGACCTCCAGCGCCGAGCGCGGCCCCACCGTGACCGTGTTGGACACCGGCTCGATCGACAGCACGTAGCGCGGCCTGCCGTCGGCGGCCGGCCGGTCGATGCGCAGGCCCTTGCGCTGGCCCACCGTGAACCCGTGGGCCCCCTGGTGGCTGCCCACCACCTCGCCCGACTGGTCGACGATCGGCCCCTCGGCGGCGCCCAGCCGCGCGGAGAGGAAACCCCGGGTGTCGCCGTCGGCGATGAAGCAGATGTCGTGGCTGTCGGGCTTGTCGGCGACGGTCAGGCCGCGCCGGGCCGCCTCCTCGCGCACCTCGGCCTTGGTGGAGTCGCCCAGCGGGAAGATCGCGTGGCTGAGCTGCTCGCGGGTGAGCACGCCCAGCACGTACGACTGGTCCTTGGCCTGGTCGACGCTGCGCGAGAGCACGCCGTCGACGAGCCTGGCGTGGTGGCCGGTCGCCACGGCGTCGAACCCGAGCGCCAGCGCCCGGTCCAGCACCGCCGCGAACTTGATCTTCTCGTTGCACCGCAGGCACGGATTGGGCGTGCGGCCCGCCGCGTACTCGGCGACGAAGTCCTCGACCACGTCGCGCTGGAAGCGCTCGGCCATGTCCCAGATGTAGAACGGGATGCCGATCACGTCGGCGGCGCGGCGCGCGTCACGCGAGTCCTCGATCGTGCAGCAGCCCCGGGCGCCCGTGCGGTGGGATTGGGGGTTGGCCGACAGGGCGAGATGGACACCGGTGACATCGTGACCGGCCTCGGCGATCCGCGCGGCGGCCACGGCTGAGTCGACGCCGCCCGACATGGCGGCAAGCACACGCAATCCCATGACGTTCCAAGCGTACTGTCCGATGGACAGTGGGCCTCGCGCCCGGTGGCGGTCCGGGCCATGTCCTGGAGTCCCCACCCCGGGGTGAGGCCGCGAGCACCCGCGCGGTCTGGAAGGATGCACGGCTATGCGACTGTTCGAGCGCAAGGACGGCGAGGACGGTATCCCCAGGCACGGGAAGGTCCGGCCGGATGACGGCGTGCCCGCGTTCTGGGCGTGGTGGGAGGAGACGCGGCCCCGCATCGACTCCCTGGTGGCCGCCGACGACATCATCGGCATGGGGGAGTTGGTCGACCGCGCCGTGTTGACGCTCCACCCCGATCTGAAGTGGGAGCTCGCCCCCGGCAAGGAGGCGGCGCACGCCCTGGTGGTGACCGCCGCGGGTGATGCCGAGCTGCGCCCCCTGGCCCACCGCTGGGCCGCGGCGGCGCCGGAGGGCGACCTGCTGTGGGAGTTCCACCCGTCGCGGCAGGCCGACCCGCGGGCGACGGAGCGCACGGTCAACGTGGACGGCGACCTCCTCAAGCTGGACAAGCTGACGCTCGGGCTGCGCGTGCCGCGTGACGGCTCGCGCGTCGACGTGTCGGCCTACCACCCGGCCTTCGCCGACCTCGACGCGGACGACCGGATGGACGCGACGCTGATCGCCCTCGACTGGCTGCTGGGCGAGGACGAGGTGGCCCGCTGGGTGGGCGAGATCATGCCGGTGACGTTCGAGCCGATCGACGCGGTGGCCGCCGCGCACCTGCCGGCCGTGGTGGCCGACCTGGCCGCGGACCTCGCGCCCGCCGCCGGCGAGGAGCAGTGGGCGCTGCTGGAGGGGCAGACGGGCGGCGGCGCGCCGCTGACCGCGACCGCCCGGCATCCGCTGCGGCCGGTGGATCATCCGCTGTTCGACCAGCACGTGCAGATCGCGGTGCCGTACCGGCACCGCGACGAGGGCGGCCTGCCCGCGGGCGACTCGGTCGCCGCGCTGCGCGCCTTCGAGGAGCGGCTGTCGGCGGGGCTGCTCGACCGGCGGGAGACGGCCCTGCTGGCCGTCCATGTGAGCGCCGAGGGGCTGCGGGTCTTCCACGTGTACGCCGACTCGGAGGGCGACGCCGCGGCCTGGGCGAAGGAACTGGCCAAGGGGTGGGACGAGGGCAAGGCGCGGGTGACGGTCGCGGACGACCCGGCCTGGACCGCGGTCGCCCCCTTCCTCACCTGATTCTTGGCCTCAGCTGATCGCTGGAAAGGCGCCGCGGGATCGGCGGTCAGCCCAGGCCGGCGCGGCGGGCGCGTTCGACGGCCGCCGGCAGCACCTCGACGAGCCGGTCCACGTCGTCGCGCGTCGAGGTGTGCCCCAGCGAGAACCTGAGGGAGCCGCGCGCCGACACCGCGTCGGCGCCCATGGCCAGCAGCACGTGGGACGGCTGAGCCACACCGGCCGAGCAGGCGGAGCCGGTCGAGCACTCCACGCCCTTGGCGTCGAGCAGCATGAGCAGCGCGTCGCCCTCGCAGCCGGGGAACGAGAAGTGGGCGTTGCCCGGCAGCCGCTCGTCCGGGTCGCCGTTGAGCACCACGTCGGGCACCGCCTCGCGGACGCGCCGGATCAGGTCGTCGCGCAGCTCCGCCAGCCGTAGCCGCTGGCTCTCCTGCTCCTTGACCGCGATCCGCACCGCGGCGGCGAAGCCGGCGATGGCGGGCGCGTCGAGCGTGCCGGAGCGCACGTCGCGCTCCTGCCCGCCGCCGTGCTGTACGGGCACCGGCGTCAGGCCGCGGGCCAGCAGCAGCGCGCCCACCCCGACGGGGCCGCCGATCTTGTGGCCGCTGACGGTGACCGCGTCGGCCCCCGACGCCGCGAACGAGACGGGGAGCTGGCCGACGGCCTGCACCGCGTCGGTGTGGAACGGGATGCCGTGGTCGCGCGCCACCGCGGCCAGCACGTGGACCGGCTGGACGGTGCCGACCTCGTTGTTGGCCCACATCACGCTGACCAGGGCGACGTCGCCCGGGTCGCGGTCGATGGCGGCGCGCAGCGCGTCGGGCCGGACGCGGCCGAGCTCGTCGACGGGCAGGAGCTCCACCTGGGCGCCCTGCGTGTCGGCCAGCCAGTGGGCGGGGTCGAGGACGCCGTGATGCTCGACCGAGCTGACCAGGACGCGGCGGCGCGGGGCGCGCGCCCAGTAGAGGCCCTTGAGCGCGAGGTTGTCGGCCTCGGTGCCGCCGGAGGTGAACACCACCTCGCTCGGCCGGGCGCCCAGCGCGTCGGCGATGCTCTCGCGCGACTCCTCGACGACCCGGCGCGCCCGCCGGCCCGCCGCGTGCAGCGACGAGGCGTTGCCGACCTGGCCGAGCTGCTCGGTCATGGCCTCGATCGCCTCGGGAAGCATCGGCGTGGTCGCCGCGTGATCAAGGTAGGCCGACGGTCTGCTCACCCGCCAAGGGTATCTCGTTTGCTACTGTACCGTCCGGACGGTACAGTAGAGGCATGAGACGGGACGAGTTGCTGGACGCCGCGGAGGACCTGCTCTGCGATCAGGGCTCGGCCGCGCTCACACTCTCGGCCGTCGCCGACCGCGCGGGGGTGAGCAAGGGGGGCCTCCTCTACCACTTCGGCAGCAAGGAAGCCCTGATCAAGGGCATGGTCGAGCGTCTCATCGACGAGTTCGACCAGCTCCTGGCCGCCCAGCCGGGCGACACCTACACCGAGCGCTACCTCATGGCCACACTGGCGGCCGTCCGTTCGGGACGGCTGCGACGATGGGCCGTGGTCACCGGGGCCTCGGGCAACCTGTTCCTGCTGGCGCCGCTGCGCGAGGCCATGACCCGCTGGCACCGCGACGAGCTGCGTGACGAGCCCGACCCGCTGGGGTCCCAGGTGGTGCGCCTGGCATGTGAGGGGCTCTGGGACGTGGCCAGCCACGACCCGGAGCTCAACACGGAGAGCGACCTCCAGGCCCTGGAGGCCCGGCTCCGCGCGCTGCTGAAACCTCCCCCGGTGCCGTAGACCGACCCGAGGGCCCCTGCGGCACCCAAGGGAACCTGGGCCGCGGCCCGAGGAACCCGAGCCGACCCATGGCCGCGGCCCGAGGAATCGGACGAGCCGTAAAGGCGGCGCCGGGCGGAAATAAGGCGGCCCACGGCGGTGTTGCAGGCTCTGGCCCGGGGATCAGCCCAGGCCGCGGCGGCCGGTGCGGGGACGCACGGCGCCCACCTCGCGTGGGCCCGTTTCCCCCGCGTTCCGGCCCATGGCCCCTTCACGGAGACGGGGCCCGCCGCGCCCACCAGGCGATCTCCGTAATCGGGCCACAGCGGCACCACGCCGCGCCCCCGCCCAGGACGCCGGCCACGACCCGGCGGGCGTCCGCATGCATTCAGGACGCCGGCCCCCACCGGCGCCCGACCCCCTCCCCGAGGGCCACGGCATCCCCGCCGCGCCCCACCGAGCCCCCAAGGGCGCCGGCCCCCGCCGCGCCCGACCCCCGCGGGCGCCGGCACCCACCGGCGCCCGGCCCCCGAGAGGGCACCGGCACCCCCGCCGGCGCCCCTCCCCCGACTTTTCCCATGACGTTCGTGACGCTTAGAGAGGTGCGCTGTGATGATGGCGAAGGACCTGCGGACAGCCCGGTACGGGGCCGTCCTGACGTTCGTGATGGCCGGACTGATGGTGGGCACGATGACCGTGCGCATCCCGGCCTTGACCGACAAGCTGGGCCTGTCGGAGTCAGTCGTGGGCGCCATCCTGCTCGTCTGGGGCCTCGGCGCCCTGGTCACCATGCAGTCCATGCGCCGCGTCATGGCCCGCTTCGGCAGCAGGAGCGTCCTGCGCGTCGGCGGGCCGCTCACGGCGCTCGGCCTGGTGGCCGTGGCGTTCGCGCCGAACCTGCCGGTCCTCCTGGCGGCCGCCGCGTTCTTCGGCCTCGCGTTCGGCATGGTGGACATCGCGATGAACGCGCAGGGCTCCATCGTCGAGCGCGCCTACGGACGTCCCCTGATGAACGGCATGCACGCGGGCTGGTGCGTCGGCGCCATCTCCGCGGGCGGGCTGGGCAGCCTGGCCATCGCGCTGGGCCTGTCCTTCACCACGAACCTGGCGCTCGTCGGCCTGGTCTCCCTGCCGGTGATGATCCTGGCCGGCCGCGCCTACCTGGCCGAGGCGCCCGTCCGCGAGACCGGGACGGACGCGCGGCGCCGCATGCCGCCGATCGTCTACCTGCTGGGCGCGCTGATGTTCTTCGCGTTCATGGTCGAGGGCACGGTCGCCGACTGGAACGGCCTGTTCATGCGCGACACGCTGGGCGCGCCGGAGGCGGTGGCGGCGCTCGGGTATCCCGTGTTCGAGGTGGGCATGCTGCTCGCCCGGCTGACCGGCGACCGGCTGCGCTCGCGGTTCGGGGTGCGCGGCATGCTGACCGTGTCGGGCCTGGCCACGGCCGGGTTCTTCACGGCCGTGCTGGCGGCGCCCGCGCCGCTGATGGCGGTGTTCGCGATGTTCTTCGTGGGGCTCGGCGTGGCGACGATCTCGCCGATGACCCTGTCGCTCGCCGGCACCGCCACGGACAACCCCGGACCGGCGATCGCCCAGGCCGGCGCCATGGGGTACGCGGGCCTGCTGCTCGGCCCGGTCGTGATCGGGTTCCTGTCGGACGCCACCTCGCTGCGTACCGCGCTCGGGCTCGCGGTGGTGCTCGGCCTGCTGATCACGCTGGCCGCGCGCCTGCTGCCGCGCGAGGAGCCCGCGGCGGTCCGGGTGCTGCCGGCGCGCGAGCGCGAGCGCGTCGAGGTCGCCGCCTGAGCCACCACGCTTCGGTGGTCACACGAACGATCCTTCGGCGGTCACGCTAACGGCGCCGCACGGATGATCCGTGCGGCGCCGTTCCACGTCGTCCAGGACGCACCTGGCGCTACTGGAACGACTGCCCGTTCGCGGGCCAGCGGCTCAGCGCACCGAAGGCGGTGATGGCGTCATCAGCCACTCTGGTCGAACAGCTCCTGAAGAGTCTGGGCGGTCACCGCACGGGTGGCCCAGCTCTCCAACTGAGCCAGATCAGCGCAGGTGGAGATCCGAGCACGCATGTCGTCCGGAACACCGAAACCACGAGCGCCCAGCACAAGCAGGAGCATCCTGGCCGCCTCTTCGGCCTTACCCTTTGCTCTGCCTTCTGCTCTGCCTTCATCGAGGCCGCGACCATAGTGCTCGCGCGCGAAGGGGCTGTAGACCGGCCAGTCGGTGGACGTCATGATCTCCTCCAGAAGGCGCCGTCAGGCACTCTGGTCGAAGAGCTCCTGCAGAGCCTGGGCGGTCACCGCACGGGTGGTCCAGCTCTCCAACTGAGCCAGATCATCGCAGGTGGAGATCTGGACACGCATGTCGTCGGGAAGCTCGAAACCACGGGCAGCCAGCACAAGCAGGAGCATCCTGGCCGCCTCTTCGGCTTTACCCTTTGCTTCGCCTTCTGCTCTGCCTTCTGCTCTGCCTTCGTCGAGGCCGCGACCATAGTGCTCGCGCGCGAAGGGGCTGTAGACCGGCCAGTCGGTGGACGTCATGATCTCCTCCAGAAGGCGCCGCACGTCGGGCGACGACATGCTGTAAGCGTATTCATAGTACTTCGGAGCGTAAGGATCCCGCAGCTCAGTCAGCGCCGTGGCGAAAGCCTCCACCACCTTGCGGTCGCCGCCGTGAACCATGACCGCTATCGCCGACAGCCACAGGTTGGCCGCGGCCTCCTGAGGATCGATGATGGCCGGTATGCCGTCCGGCCCCAGCACCTGAGCCTGCAAGCGATAACCGGTCAGCCCTGACTCGACCGGCGCCGCGTAGTGGGCGGCGACGCCGCGATCCGGACAGACGACCAGGACTGTGACGTCGCAGCCCAGTAACAGCCACAACGCGGCGGCATAGCGTGCCAGTTGCCGCGGGTTCTTGGACTTGTCCTGTTGGATCTCGACAATGATGGCGTGCGCCGGCGCCTGCGGTGGTCCCAGGACGATGACCAGGTCGGCCTCGATGTCGTCGGAAGGCCGGGTGTTGAAGGTGGACTTCTCCAGGCGGATCAGCGGGGTGGCGGGCAGTTCCACTCCCAGAAGATCACGCAGAACCTCGACCACCAGCTCGGGGCGGCTGCTGAACAGCCGGACGAGGGCGTCATGACGGGGGGACGGCATGGCACCCATTGTCACATGTCGAGCACGTAAAGTTACAAGAATGGCCGACGAAGTCGCCGCTCGCCCTTCGAAGGCGGCGCCATGTGACGCCGCCTGAAGGGATCGGCCGCCGAAGCGGCGAAGCGGCTCTGGAACGGGGGTTTGGGGGGCCGCGCCCCCCAATGTCACAGCCCGAGCCTCCGGCGCGTAGCGCCGTTCGGTGAAGGCCGTGCTCCCCCTGCGGCTACTTGCGCTTGGTGACCTCTTCGGTGAGCTGCGGGACGACCTGGTGCAGGTCGCCCACGACGCCGTAGTCGGCGAGCTCGAAGATCGGCGCCTCCGGGTCCTTGTTGATCGCCACGATCGTCTTCGCGGTCTGCATGCCGGCCCGGTGCTGGATGGCACCGGAGATGCCGGCCGCGATGTAGAGCTGCGGCGACACGGTCTTGCCGGTCTGGCCGACCTGGAACTGGTGCGGGTACCAGCCGGCGTCCGTGGCGGCGCGCGAGGCGCCCACGGCCGCGCCGAGCGCGTCGGCCAGGCCCTCGATGACCGAGAAGTTCTCGGCCGAGCCGACGCCGCGCCCGCCGGAGACCACGATCGCGGCCTCGGTGAGCTCGGGACGGGCACCCTTCTCCTGCTTGACCCGCTCGACGACGCGGGCCGCCTTGGCGGCCTCGCTCAGGGTGAGCGACACCTCCTCCTCCGCGCCGGCGCCCGCGGCGGGCTCGGGAGCGGTGGAGTTGGGGCGTACGGCGACGATGGGCGTGCCCTTGCGCACCCGGGAGCGGACGTTGACGCCGCCACCGAAGATCGACTGGTCGGCCACGAAGCCCTCGCCGAGGCCCACGGCGTCGGTGATGACGCCCGAGTCGGTCTTGACCGCGAGCCGGCCGGCGACCTCCTTGCCCTCGGCCGTGGCCGCCACCAGCACGGCGGCGGGCGACTTGTCGGCCACGAGCTGGGCCAGCAGCTCGGCCTTGGGGGCCACCACGTGGTCGACCACGTCGGCGGAGGAGGCGACGTAGATCTTCTCGGCGCCGTACTCGGCCAGCTTGGCCTTGGCGCCGTCGGTGAGGCCGGGGCCGGCCCAGACGGCGGCCGGCGTGCCGAGGCCGCGCGCCAGCGTCAGCAGCTCCAGCGTGACCTTCTTGACCTCGCCGTCGAGCTGCTCGACGAGAACGAGAATCTCCGACATATCAGCAAAACCCCCGTTCTCAGATGAACTTCTTGGAAGCGAGGAACTCGGCGGCCTTCGCGCCACCGTCGCCCTCGTCCTTGACGATCGTGCCGGCCGCGCGCGGCGGGGCCGCGGCGAAGTCGACGACCTCGGACCAGGCGGCGTCGAGGCCCACCTGGTCGGCCGCGATGTCGGCGTCGGCGATGCCGAGCGTCTCGACCGGCTTCTTCTTGGCCGCCATGATGCCCTTGAAGGACGGGTAGCGCGGCTCGTTGATCTTCTCCACCACGGACACGACGGCGGGCAGCGTGGCCTCGACCCGGTCGAACCCGTAGTCGGTCAGCCGCTGGATCGCGATGGACGACCCGTCGACGTCGACCTTGTTGGCGAGGGTGAGCTGCGGGGTGCCGAGGCGCTCGGCCAGCATCGCGGCGAGCACGCCGGTGCGGGCGTCGGTGGACTCGGAGCCGAGGATGACCAGGTCGAACCCGATCTTCTTCAGCGCCTGCGCCATCGCGTAGGAGGTCGACAGCGCGTCGGAGCCGTGCAGGGCGTCGTCGCTGAGGTGGACCGCCTTGTCGGCGCCCATGGCCAGGGCCTTGCGGATGGTCTCGGTGGCCTTGCCGGGGCCCATCGACAGGACGGTGACCTCACCGCCGTGGGCCTCCTTGAGCTTCAGGGCCTCCTCGACCGCGTATTCGTCCAGCTCGTTGACCACGCCGTCTACGGCGTCACGGTCGAGCGTCTTGTCATCGGACCGCAGCTTGCGCTCGGTCGCCGTGTCGGGGACCTGCTTCACGCAGACGACGATGTTCATGGCCGGTGGACGACCTCCCGTGTTCGCGTGCGCCACCGCGCCGGTGCGGCGGGCGCTGGATGCATGCTGTCCAGACTGCCAGGTGTCCCGTGGGCTCCGTGACAGCGGGTGGCACGGGTCGCTCCCGTGCGCCCCGCCGCCATGTTACCCATGGGTAGCTTCGGCGCAAACACGGCCTCCCGGACCCGCGCCGCGGCGTCACCGTCCCCCACACTACCGAACTTTGTTCGGTACGCTTCGAGGGGTCTCCGGTCAGGCGGAGAGCAGGAACACGATCCCCGTCACCAGCGCCGTCCCCGCGAACAGCGCCAGCGTGAACGTGCTGAACGCCATGCTCAGCCCCAGGCTCACCCCCACGGCGCCCACGATGCTCGCGAAGTCCACCACGATCCGGCTCGTCCGGTACGGCCTGCGCGCCAGCAGCGCCACACCGGCGTCGGCCACCACCGCCAGCGAGTACCCGGCCAGCAGGAACAGGGCCACCTCAGGCAGCGGCTCGCGGGCCGCGGCGGCCAGCAGCGCCACGAACAGGGCCGACCCGATCACCCAGCGCCTGCGCACCTTCTCCCGGTGCCGCTCCCTGGCCTCCTCGGGCGAGCGCCGGAGCCGGTCGTCGCCGGGGCGCCACTCGCGGGTCTCCAGGTCGTGCAGCCCCTCGCGCCGCCGCTCGGCCCTGGAGCGCCGCCGGTCGCGGCGCAGGTCCGGTTCGCGTACGCCTGATATATCCGGCATGTCCAGACGGGAGGTTTCCGTACCGTGCTGCCCTGTCGCGGACACCTGGGGGTGCGCTGTCGAGGACGCTTGGGCGGCGGGCACACCCGGCCACCGAACCGCCGCCCCACCGGCCGCACCGCCATCTGTGTCGCCCGCCACACCTCCAGCCGCCCCACCGGGTGCGTCGCCGAACGCACTTCCGGCCGTCCCACCGGCAGCGCCACCGAACGTCCTCCCGGCCGTCCCACGGACCGCGCTTTCGGGCGCACCCTCGGCGGTCCCCGTCGCGGCGGCAAGAGCTGCCCCGCCGTAAGAGGCCGGTGCGTGAGGTGGCCACGCATCCGGCGTCCCGGTCACAGCCGCTCCCGGCGCGCTCGGCGAATCCGGCGTACCCGAATGTCCTGGCAGACCCTGCGAGCCGGCCGGCGCAGGCGGGAGAGGTCCGGCGAGCGCCCCCAGTTCCGCGTACAGCTCCGCGGCCGTGGGCCGCGCCGTCGGGTCCGTGGACAGGCACCGTCGCAGCAGCGGCTCCACCCACTCCGGCGCGCCCTCCAGGTCAGGCTCGTGGTGGACCACCCGATACGCCACCGCCGACGCGGGGCCCTGCCCGTACGGCTGGCGTCCCGTGGCCGCGTACGCGAGCGTGGCGCCGAAGGAGAACACGTCGGCCGCCATGCCCGCCTCGCGCCCTTCGAGCACCTCAGGAGCCAGGTAGCCGGGCGTGCCCACCACCGCGCCCGAGGCCGTCACCGACAGCGAGTCGAGCGCGCTCGCGATGCCGAAGTCGATGACCACGGGCCGCCCCTCGGCCATCATCACGTTGGCCGGCTTGAGGTCGCGGTGGATGACGCCCGCCTCGTGCATGGCCAGCAGCGCCGCCGCCAGCCCGCCCGCCAGACGGGGCAGGCCGGCCACCGGGACGGGCACCGCGCTGAGCGGCCTGCCCTGCACGTAACGGGTGACCAGGTACGGCCGCGCGCCGCCACGTGAGCCGCCGTCCAGCGAGGCGTCGAGCACCTCGGCCACGTACGGCCCGCCGACCCGGCGCATCGTCTCGACCTCGCGGGCCAGCCGCGCCAGCGCGACGGTGTCGGCCGCGACGTGCGGGTGCAGCACCTTGACCGCGACCGTGCGCCCCTCGGGGTCGAGCGCGAGATGCACCACGCCGAAACCGCCGGAACCGAGCCTCGAGAGCAGGTGGTACGGACCGAGATGCTCGCTCATACCCCTTCCTTCCCCTCAGGGACGGGTCAGGACACGCGGGACGCTCAGGACCAGGGTGACAGGAAGCCCAGCCCGACCTGGCGCAGGAGGTCGTCGATGAGGCCGGTGATGAGGCCGGTGGCGCTGTCCCGGGCGCTGCGCGTCAGCTCCCTGATCACGGTCTCGGGGGCCCGCCACGGGCTCCACACGGTCTCCTGGCCGAGCGCGAACATCACGACGACCATCGTCACGGTGCCCACCGCCAGCAGCGCCACCGTGGCCGCGCCGGGGCTGCGCAGCATGCCGGTGATCGCCCGGGTGACCGTGCGGCGCGGCGGGCCGCCGCCGGGCAGCACGAACAGGCCGGCGGAGAACGCGCCCGCCGCCCACGCGGCGGCCTCGTTGACGCCCATGCCGCCGCCCCAGCGCAGCACGCCGTACACGCAGAGACCGAACAGGATCGACAGCGGCACGTGGACCAGCGACACGAGCGCCGCCTTGACCAGCGCCCACGGCGTGCCGACGAGCACGAGCAGCGGGTCGGCGGCGCTGGAGCCGCGGATCTGGCGGCGCTTGACCATGTCGCCGAACAGGTAGTCGCCCACCCGCAGCACCACCGCGAGCGCGACGGCCACCGCGCCCACGGCCACGGGCATCATGACCGTCAGCGCGGCCAGCATGACGAGCAGCAGCCCGCCGACGAGCTGGCTGCCCACGAGGTAGCGCTTGCGCTCGGCGGGCGGCGTGTACGGGGGCGGCGCGACGGCCGGGCGGCCGCCCTGGGTCGCGGGCGGGGTGTACCGGGGCGGCTGGGTGGCCGGGCGGCGGCTGTCCTGCGTGGCCGGGTAGCCGGGGACGGGGCCGGCCACCCGCTGGTCGGGCCGGGGCGCGCGGGCCGGCATGGGGGCCGGCACGTAGGGCGGCGGGCGCTCCTCCTGACGGGGGCGCTCCTGCCGGGGCTTCGGCTCGTAGCGGGGCTGCGGCGGGCCGTACTCGACGGGCGGCAGCAGGTCGGCGTAGGACTCGGCCTGGGAGTCGAGGACGCGGGTGCGGGTGGACAGCTTCTTCGTGCCGGTCGGCTGGGCCTGCGGCGCGGCCTCGTGGAACGTCGTCACCGACGGGTCGAGCGCCTTGGCCATGCGGACGAGCTCGTGGGCGCTGGGCCGGGCGGACGGGTCCACGTCGAGGGCGCGCGCGAGCCAGCCGCGCAGCCACGCGGGCGCCTTGTCGAGCTGGGCGCGCCCCTCCATGATGTTGAAGCAGACCGCCTCGAACGTGCCCGTGCCGAACGGCGGCGCGCCCGTCGCGGCGAAGAACACCGTGGAGGCCAGCGCGTGGACGTCGGCCGCCTGGGTGATCTCGGAGTCGCGGATGATCTCGGGCGCGAGGTAGCCCGGCGTGCCGACGAACATGCCCGTCTGGGTCAGCCGCGTGGCGTTGACCAGGTGGGCGATGCCGAAGTCGATGACCAGCGGCCGGCCGTCGACCAGCATGACGTTGGACGGCTTGAAGTCGCGGTGGATCACGTCGGCGGCGTGGATGGACACCAGCGCCTGGGAGAGCCCCCGCGCGAGGTTGATCACCTCGCCCGCGGGGAGGGGGCCGTCGTTGAGTACGGTCTCCTCCAGCGTGCGGCCGGGCGCGAACCGGGTCACCACGTACGGCTGGCCGCCGACGAGCTCGGCGTCGAGCACCTCGGCCACGTACGGGCTGCGCACGCGGCGCATGGTCTCGACCTCGCGGGTGAGCCGGTCGCGGGCCTTGAGGTCGGCGGCCACGTGCGGGTGCAGGACCTTGATCGCCACCTCGCGGCCCTCGGAGTCGACGCCGAGGTGGACAACCCCCATGCCGCCCTCGCCGATCTTCCGTACCACCCGGTAGGGGCCGAGCCGCTCTGGCGCCTGGGTGTTGCCCGTGCTCATCGCCGTCTTACCCCCGTCATCCCCCCGAGTCCCCCTTCAGTCCGTCGAGCTGCTCCACCACAGGTCCCACGTCCACCGGAGCCCATACGGCCCTCCTAGCGTCGTCCTTGAACGTGCCGTAGGCGAGGACCAGCGACAACGCCGCGGCCGCCCCGAGGACGCCCGCCAGCACCATCGCCGCTGTTCTCGAGGGTACGAGGGAAGCGAGCGTCCTGCGCATCTGGCGCCCCGGGCCCTCCACGCCCGGGCCCGCGCACAGGGTCCAGAGGGCGACCGCCGCTCCCCAGGCCAGCGCGTTGTACGGGTCCGTTCGGAGTACCACGGTGAGGAGCAGCGTAACGGGTAGCCCCAGTATGAGAGCGTAAAGAACCAGCGCGAGCGTGATGCCCACGGACTTGGCCAGTGCCCGCGGGTGCGCGAACACCCTGACCACGTCCAGCGCCGCCGCGCCGGTCGAGCGGCGCGCGATCAGCTCCGGCTGGGCGAGGTCGGCGGCGCGCAGCAGCACCGCGAGGGGCACGACCACCACGGCCACCAGCACGGGCGCCATGACCGCCGCCACGATCATGATGACGAGCAGCATCGCGCCCGCCACCCCGTAGGCCCGGGAACGCTGGAGCACCTGGCCGGGCACGGCGCCCGGGACGAACGGCTCCCGCTTGGTCCGCGGGTCCGGCGGGTACTGGGGCTGGGCCGGGATGTAGGGGGGTGGCGGCTGCTGGGTGGGACGCCCCTGCGGCGCCGGCCCGGACGACCCGCCCATGCCGAACGCGTGCCCGGACTGATGACCGGACTGATGACCCGCCTGGTGGCCGGCCGGGTGACCGGCCTGCGGGCCCGACCCGGGTGTGGCGTGCGGGCCGGAGTAGGCGGCCGGCCCGGAGAACGCCGCCGGCCCGGCCTGCGGGCCCGAACCCGGGTGGGGGGCCGCGGCGTGCGGGCCCGATCCGGGGTACGGCGCGGGACCCGCGTGGGGTCCTGTGCCCGGCGCGGAGCCGGGGCGCCCGTAGTCGACGTTCGGGCGGCCGTAGTCGGGGCTGTCGGGGCGTACGCGCCGCGTCGGCAGGTCGCCCTCCTGCGACGGCAGCGGGACGTGCTCCCCCGGCCACGGGGACGCCGAGCCGTCACCCGGCCACGGGGACGCGGCGTTGTCGCCCGGCCGCGGGGCGTTCTGCCAGGGCTGGGCGCCGCTCTCCTGCTGCATGCGGCGCAGTTCCTCGGGCGTGACGCGGCGGGTCGGCCACGGGTCGCCCTCGTCGCTCGTCCACGGGTCGGCCTGCTCGCCGCCCGGCGTCGCGCCGGCCTGCCCCGCGCCCGGAGCGCCCGGACCCGTCCCTGGACCGCCCGGTCCGGTCCCCAGACCGCCCGGACCCGTGCCGGGAGCGCCCGTCGCGGGCGGTGGGCCGCCCTGCCCGAGCAGCGACACGTACGGCTGGTCCTGGCCCGGCGGCGTCTGACCGGGAGCGGGCCCGCCCGGCGGCCCGAAGCGGACCTCCTGACCGTCGAGGAGCCGGCGCGGGGTGACCGGCGGCGTGGAGATCTCCCAGGCCGGCCGCTCGGCGACGGGCCGCGGCGCCGGCAGGTCGAACCGGTCGGGACCCGGCACCGTCGAGATCTCGTCCGGCGCCGCGCCCGGCGAGCGGGGCAGCATGCGCGCGGTCTGCTCGGCCAGTTCGGCGGCCTTCGGCCGCTTGCCGGGGTTGCGCTGGAAGGCGGCCTTGAGCAGCGGCTGCAGCTCGGCCGGCGCGGCCCCGATCTCGGCCTTGCCCGCGGTGATGTTGTAGAAGATCATCTCCAGCGTGCCCTTGCCGAAGGGCGGCTGGCCGGTGCAGGCGTACAGCAGCGTGCCGGCCCAGGCGTGGACGTCGACCTCCGGCCCCGCCTCCTGACCCTCGATGATCTCGGGGGCGAGGTAGCCGGGCGTGCCGATGAACATGCCGGTCTGGGTCAGCCGCGTGGCGTCGACGGCCTGGGCGATGCCGAAGTCGATGAGCACCGGCTCGCCGTCGAGGATCAGCACGTTGCCGGGCTTGAGGTCACGGTGGATCACGCCGACGGAGTGGACCGCGGCCAGTGCCGTCGCCACGCCGTGCGCGATGCGCACCAGCGCGGGAAGGTCCAGCGGGCCGTCGTCCTTGACGATCTCGTCCAGCGAGCGCCCGGGGACGTAGCGCGTGACGATGTACGGACGATGACCGGTGACGTCGGCGTCGACGACCTCGGCGATGTACCGGCTGCGCACCCGGCGCATGGTCTCGACCTCGCGCGACAGCCGTCGCCTGGCGACCTCGTCACCGGCGACCTCGCCGCGCAGGACCTTGACCGCCACGTGCCGCCCCTGGGGGTCGGCAGCGAGGTGGACAACGCCCATTCCGCCTTCACCGAGCCGCCTGAGCAGCCGGTAAGGGCCAAGTCGGTCATCGTTCATGGCATGAAGCACCATACCGGCTTAATCCCCGCCCACGAGATGAACCATGAGGCCACATTCCCACTCGTACAACGTCCGGATCGGGGCCATCGGTTTCCGATCCCTCGGTATCGAATCGGCCACGACATTCGCGGGGTCGCGGCGACTTTCCGCTATGCGTCGTTGGCCAGGGCGAGAACCTCCGCGCCCTTCAGCCCGGCCAGGGTGGACCCGGCCACGGCCAGCTTGCTCCTGCGCAGCCCGCTGCCGACGACCACCCTGGGGTGCTCGGCCACGCGCGCGTCCACCAGGATGGGCCAGTCGGCCGGCAGGCCCAGCGGCGTGATGCCGCCGTACTCCATGCCGGTCAGCTCCACCGCCTCCGCCATCGGCGCGAAGCTCGCCTTGCGGGCCTCCAGGTGCTTGCGCACCACGCCGTTGACGTCGACCCGCATGGTGGCCAGCACCATGCAGGCCGCGTAGCGGGTCTCGCCGCCGCGCCTGGCCGCGACGACGACGCAGTTGGCCGACTCGTCCATGCCCACGCCGTAGCGCTCGCAGAACGCCGCCGTGTCGGCCAGCTCGGGATCGATCTCGGCCACCTCGGCGAGGCCGGGCAGCTCGCGCACGGCGCGGGCCACCGGGTCGGCCAGCAGGTCGGTCCGTTCGGTCGCGGGCACCCAGTGCAATGTCATCCCATCTCCTCATTCGCTCCTCCAGGACCCTACGTGGTCCCGGCGGCAGCGTGCCGTCACTGCGAGCGCAGCACCCTCTGGTGGAGCTGCGTGACGGCGGCGCGGGCCGACTCCATGGCCCCCGCCTGCCAGGCGATCAGGTGGGTGAGCCAGTCGCCCGCGAAGTAGACCCTTCCGCTGGGGCGTTGCAGAAGAGTGAACGACGAATCAAAGGCCGGCCAGCGCACCCAGCCGCCCTGGATGTGCTCCTGGCGTTCCCAGGCGATGGAGACGCTGGACAGCAGGCCCTTGCCGTACTTGTCGCCGTGGATCTTGCGGCCCTGGGTGACGGCGCGGCGGCGGCGGTCCTCGGGGGTGAGCGCGCCGTACAGCTCGGCCTCGGGGCCGGTGTTGTAGTAGCCGACGATCAGGCCGCGCTCGGAGTGGTAGCCGTGCGACGGGTACCAGATGTGGGTGATGTCGAGGTCGGTCTCGGTGATGCCACCGTAGATGCGGTCCTCCATCTCCCACCAGCGCCGGTCGTACTCCATGCCGATCTTCCCGGCGGCGACGGGGACGGGTGTCCTGAGCGCGGCGGTGACCTGGGCGCCGAGGTTGTGCGGGATGCGGGCGAGCACGTGGGGCGGCAGGGTGGCGACGCAGTAGTCGGCCTTGATCCGGCCGCCGTCCCAGACGACCTCGACGCCGTCGGCCTGGTCGGTGATCTTCGTGACCTTGGCGCCCGTCTTGACGCGGTCGGCGCCCACGGCCTCGGTCAGCCGCCTGACGATGGCGTCCATGCCGCCGATCGGCTGGAACATGGGGGTGGCCTGGTCGTAGCCGAAGTCGTTGAGTATGGAGCGGCCGGTGCCGGCGGCGAGGACGTCGTGGAGGGCGCCGGGGCCGGGGACGGGGGTGCCGTCGTCGAGCGCCGGGTACTTCAGGTAGCCGCGCCGTGGGGAGCCCGCGTAGTCGAACTTGGGGCCGAGGTCGCCGAAGCGGCGCAGGAAGTCGAGCAGGCGCTCCCGGTCGTCGCGGGTCAGCTCCCGGTCGAGCGCGCCGGCATTGGTGGCCTTCGCCAGTAACTCCGCTACATATCCATACATGTCGGCTTTCGCGGTGCGAGCCCGCACCGTGCCGCCTCGCGTATGGACGTACGCCTGCGCGTTGCTGTTGATGAACGTCTCGATCGGCACGCCCAGCTCGCGGCAGTAGTCGAGCGTGACCATCCACTGCGCGATGCGGCCGGGCCCGGCGTTGAAGTAGACGCCCTCGCCGAAGCGCGCCTCCTGCGTGACGCCGCCCGCCTCGGTCAACCGGTCACCGCCGCGCAGCGTGAGGTTGCGCCCGCCGGTCCGGTCGCGAGCCTCCAGCAGCGTGCAGTCGTAGCCCGCCTTGCCCAGCTCGTACGCCACGGTGAGCCCGGCCACGCCCGCACCGAGGATCACCACCGTGCCCGCGGCCCGGCCGGTGAGCGAGAAGTCGCCGGAGCGCGGGGCGGCGAACGCCTTGTCCTGCCCGGAGGGCGCCAGGCCGAGGGCGCCCATGGCGGCGTACATGGCGCCCGCGCCGCCGACCGCCCCGATGCCGACGAGCAGCCCCCGCCGCGTCAGCGCCGCACCCTCCACGCGCACCTCTCTCCAGGCATGTTCCCGGCCCGCCGCCCGCGACGGGGCGACGGCCGCTCCGCACCGTACACCCGCGCCCCGGCGCCCGCATGCCGGACACCCCGCGGCCCGAGGGGGCTCAGCCGTAGGGGCCGCTGCCGCAGGCGATCTGGCCGCCGATCGTGGCGAAGATGCCGAACAGCGCCATGATCTGCGTGAAGTCGTCGGTCGTGAACTCGGTGTGGCGCGTGCCCGCCGCCTTCACGCCCGGGATCAGCCCGACCGCGGCGGCGATGGCGGTGGAGTTCCACTCCACTCCCAGCGTGTACGGCGGAGCCAAGGTGTACGGCGTGAAGTCGGTCAACCGGTTGAGGGCCCGGGCCATGGCGTCACGGATGCGGGCCTGGGCCACGCTCGGCGGCAGCAGCTCGGCCGAGAACTTGTCGATCCCCTTCTTCACCGCGACCGTCTCGACGTCGCCGAGCAGCTCGCGGGCCTCCTCGCCCACGGCCTCGTCCCCGGCCACCAGCACGACCGGCACGCCGTGGAACCCGGCGCACGCGGCCACCAGCCGGGTCTCGCCGCACACCTCGCCGTTGAGGTAGACGTTCTGGATCTCCTTGCCCATCCACGTGTGGTTGAGCACGCCGTGCTGCACCCCGGCGCGGGCGTGGTAGCCGACGAAGCCCGCCGCCTGGAACGAGCCGTCCAGGCCCTGCGCCATCCGCTGCGCCTTGCCGGGGCCGCGGATGAGGGTGGCGCGCGGGTCGAGCAGGTCGATGCGGAGGTTCTTGGTGGACCCGTGGGCGTCGTTGACCAGCACCGACGTGGCCCCGGCCGCGTAGGCGCCCTCGACGGCGGCGTTGGCGTCGGCCGTCATCAGCTCGCACCCGCGCTCGTAGCCGCGCTTGCCGGCGTGCATCTCCTCGGGGTCGGTGAGGCCGGTGACGCCCTCCATGTCGACCGACAGGTACACCTTCATCCGCGCGTCTCTCCTTCGTTCACGATCCCCAGCTCTCCACCCGGCGCACCTCGTCGTCGGTCATGAAGCCGACCTCGGCCGCCATGAACGCCGCCGCCCGCTCCCGCCACGGTTCCGGGATCTCGTCGATCGCCTTCGGGTAGCAGTGGTCGAGCCAGCTCGTCGACTCCTCGGTGACGTCGAAGTACGTCAGGGCCGTGGCGAACACCGTGTTCTCGATCCCGGGCACGCGGGCCAGGCCGTACTGGACCATCTCCTGGCCGCCGTAGGGCGGCGGGCGCATCCACTTGCGCGCCACGGGCCGGTCGGCGGTGATGGGCGTGTCGAGCGGGCGCCGCTCGATCGCGGCCTGGATGAGCTCCTTGTACAGGCACTTGCCGCAGGTACGGCAGGGGCCGTCGGTGCCGCGCAGGCACCAGCGGACGGAGTCCTTGAGGTCGGAGCCGAGGGCGAGCCGCATGGTGACGGCCTCGCTGACCCCGCCGACGGGCAGCACGATGTGGACGCCCACCGCCGCGAACAGCCGCCCCCACTTGCCGTGGGGCGCCCACAGGTCGTTGTCCGGGGTGTAGCGCAGCAGGTAGCGGCCGCCGCCGAGCCACCGGGAGCCCATCTCGTACCCGAACCCGAGGCCGCCGAGGCCGAGCCGGTCGGCCGACAGCAGCGCGCCGGCCGCGACCGCCTGGTGCTCGGGGTAGCCGGGGCGCGGCTCGGCGAGCGTGTACTCCAGGTCGGACCGGATGATCGTGAGGTCGCGCCCAGTCCCCCGGGCCAGCTTGGCGAGCACGTCCGAGCGGTAGTGCGGCCACCGGTTGGGGACGCGGGCGTGCGGCACCCGCTGGAAGTGGACGAACGGCGCCTCGGGGTAGACGGTGGCCGCGGCCACGGAGTCCGCGCCGCCGCTGTAGGAGATCGCGAGCGTGCTCCCGGCGGGGCGCGGCTCGGCGCCCACGGGCCCGGCCTCGATCCCCCACCCTTCGTGCAGCGCGGCGGCGACCTCGGCCGACACCGCCCGGTCGAAGGTGATCCGCCGGCGCGTCCACGGGGCGACGACGGTCCACGCGGCCACGGCGAACAGGTCGGGGTGGGCGTCGTCCGGCACGTCGGAGAGGGAGCACGAGTTGATCGCCAGCTTGACGGGGTGGCCGTCGGAGGCGTGGCCGGTGATCTCGTCCTCGGGGTCGAGGCGGAAGGTCAGGACGCCGCCCGACCAGGTGACC
The DNA here is from genome assembly GCF_024172185.1 of Nonomuraea roseoviolacea subsp. carminata. GTDB lineage: Bacteria > Actinomycetota > Actinomycetes > Streptosporangiales > Streptosporangiaceae > Nonomuraea > Nonomuraea roseoviolacea. The sequence continues at coordinate 5,236,821 of NZ_JAMZEC010000001.1, read as the reverse complement.
CTCACGACCGCTCCGCGACGCCGGCCGCGCGGTCCCTGAGCTCGTCGATGGCCTGCCAGACCAGGACCTCGTTCTGCAGGACGCCGTCCATGGCCTTGGCCGTCTCCTGGGCCAGGCGCTGGGTGTCCTGGGCGATGCGGCGGGTCTCGTCGAGCTTGGCCCGGTCCGGCCCGGGCGCGGCGGGCGCCGCCTTGCGCAGGCGCTCCACCTCCGCCTGGAGCGTCGCCATCTCCCGGCGCAGCGTCTGGACCTCCCACAGGGCGTCCCTGATGTCCTGGCGGTGGTCGGCGATGGAGATGTAGCGGGCATCGAACCACGTGCGCACGGCCTGACGCAGCCGCGCGGGGACCAGGACGCGCATCATGAAACGTCACCATAGTGGGAAATCGCCACCCACCACGGCGCCGTGCCCGAATGGCAACACCCGATCTGACAGAGGTGTTGACGGATCCTCGCCCGGCGCTTACGTTTCCGGCACGCACCCAGAAACATATCATTGATGTTCCGAAATTTTCGGAGGGCGTCATGTGGCGAGGCGTTGCCGCGATCACCCTGCTCGGCCTGCCGGCCGTCCCCGTCCCATCCGCCCAGGCCTCCGCGGCTCCGGGCGTGATCACGGTGCGCGAGCACGTCCGCCACCAGGAGATCGACGGCTTCGGCATCTCCCAGGCGTTCCGGCGCAACGAGCTGCTGCGCGCGCTGCCCGAGGCTCAGCAGCGCGAGATCCTCGACCTGTGGTTCGACCGCGACAAGGGCGCCGGGTTCAGCATCCTGCGGCTCGGCATCGGCTCCTCCCCCGCCGGCAGCCCGTACGACCACATGGTCTCGATCCAGCCGGAGGACCCGGGCGGCCCCGGCGCCCCGCCCCGCTACGTCTGGGACGGCGACGACAACAGCCAGGTCTGGGTGGCCAAGGCGGCCAAGGAGTACGGCGTGCGGCGCTTCTTCGCCGACGCCTGGAGCGCCCCCGGCTACATGAAGGACAACGGCGACGACAAGAACGGCGGCGCCCTCAAGCCCGAGTGGCGCACCGCCTACGCCCGCTACCTGGCCCAGTACACCCGCTTCTACGCCCAGGAGGGCATCAGGATCACCGACCTCGGCTTCACGAACGAGCCCGACTTCACCGCCACCTACGCCTCGATGCGCTTCACCCCGGCCGAGGCCGCCGAGTTCGCCAAGGTCCTCGGGCCCGTCGCCAAGGGGGTGAACCTGGTGTGCTGCGACTCGTTCGGCTGGAAGGAGGCCAAGGCGTACTCGGCGGCCGTCGAGGCCGACCCGGAGGCGCGCCGCTGGGTGAGGACCCACACCGGTCACACCTACGCCAGCCCGGTGGACGGGCCGCTGCCCACGACCCGCAGGACGTGGATGTCGGAGTGGAACCCCAACGGCGGCACGTGGGACGAGCGCTGGGACGACGGCGGCGGCTACGACGGCATGGCGATCGCCTCGGCCGTGCACGACGCCCTCACGCTGGGCGACGTGAGCGGCTACGTCTACTGGCTCGGCGCCTCACGCGGCGCCACCCGCGCGCTGCTCCAGATCGACGAGACGACCCGGACGTACCACGTGTCCAAGCGCCTGTGGGCGCTGGCCGCCTACAGCCGGTTCATCCGCCCGGGAGCGGTCCGGCTGGACGCCTCGGCCGCCGACCCGTCGCTGAAAGTTTCGGCGTTCAGGAACAAGGACGGCTCGGGGGTGGTGGAGATCCTCAACACGGGAACGGCCCCGGTCACGTGGCAGGGCGTTCGCGGCCGGGCGACGGCCTACGTCACGGACGAGGCCCACGACCTGGCGGAGTCGGAGGTGACCGGCCACGCGGTGACGCTCGCGCCGAGATCGCTCACCACGGTCGTGGTCAGGGGTTGACCACGGCCCTGGTGACCTGACGCACGTGACGGCGCCCGGCCCTGTGCCGCTCAGCGGCCGCTTCCCTGGAGGCCCTCAGCCGATCATCGCCCCGAGAAAGAAGGCTTTGACTTCTCCGCGAACGCCGTCATACCTGTGCGCGCGTCCTCAGTGGCGAACAGGCCCGAGAACTGCAGCCGCTCGATCTCCAGCCCCGTGTCGAGGTCGGACTCCAGCCCCTGATCGATCGCCTGCTTGGCGGCACGGTACGCCACCGTCGGCCCGCCGGCGAACGTGGCCGCCCACTCCAGCGCCGCCGTGTACACCTCCGCGTCCGGCACCACCCGGTCGACCAGCCCCATCGCGAGGGCCTCGGCGGCCGGGACGTGCCGGCCGCTGTAGATGAGGTCCTTGGCCCGGGCCGGCCCGACCAGGCGCGGCAGCCGCTGCGTGCCGCCCGCGCCCGGGATGATGCCGAGCTGGATCTCCGGCTGGCCGAGCTTGGCCGACTCGCCCGCGACGCGGAAGTCGGCGCACAGCGCGAGCTCGCACCCGCCGCCGAGCGCGTAGCCGGTGACGGCGGCGATGACCGGCTTGCCGATGCGCGCGACCGCCGTGAAGCAGTCCTGCAGCGTGCGGGAGTGGAGGGCCATGTCGGCGTACGACATGGTGACCATCTCCTTGACGTCGACGCCGGCGGCGAAGACGCGCTCGCCGCCGTAGAGCACGACCGCGTGGACGCCCGGGTCGGCGTCGACGGCGCGGGCCGCCTCGGCGATCTCGTGCTGGGCCTGGCGGTTGAGGGCGTTCATCTTGGGGCGGTCGAGCCTGATGGTGGCGGTCTGCCCGGCGACCTCTACGCGTACGAACTCAGCCATGCCCCGACCCTACAAGAGCGCCCCCGCGAAGATCCGCCGGCGTCCATGCGTGAAAAAATCCTTCGCAAAGCTCTCGCCGCAGAAAGAAAATATTGAGACGCTGTGCGTTGCAGCACCCCCAGCAGTCTAGGAGCGCCCATGCGCAGAGCGCTGGCGATCGCCGCGGTCGCCTTCCTCCCCTTAGCGAGCATCCCCACGGCGGCACAGGCCGCCGCCGAGCCGGACGACCGGCAGCAGGCGTTCAGCGCCGCAGCCGCGGAGTTCAAGGTCCCCGAAAGCGTCCTCCTGGGCGTCTCCTACCTGGAGTCGCGCTGGGACGCCCACGCCGGCCAGCCCAGCAACAACGCCGGGTTCGGCCCCATGCACCTGACCGACGCCGCCTCCTTCACCGCCTCCAACCACCACGACGGCAGTGAGGAGGACGCGCGCGGCGACGAGAGCCGCCCGCTCGCCGCCCCCGCCGCCACTCCCACCCCCGAAGAGATCCCCGCCTCGCTGCGCACCATCGAGAAGGCCGCCGAGCTCACCGGCGAGAGCCGCGAGAAGCTGCGCGCCGACGACGCCGCCAACATCCGGGGCGGCGCGGCGCTGCTCGCCGACTACCAGAAGTCGCTCGGCGCGCCGCTGAGCGACGACCCGGGCGAGTGGTACGGCGCGGTCGCGAAGTACTCCGGCGCCGAGGAGTCGCAGGCCGCCAAGGTCTTCGCCGACGAGGTGTACTCGACGATCAAGGAGGGCGCCGACCGGGTCACCGACGACGGCGGCCGCGTCACCCTCAAGCCGGTGCCCGGCCTGGAGGCCGTGGAGAAGTGGCTGGAGAAGCTCGGCCTGCGCCCGCCGCGCCGCGACGGCGTCGAGTGCCCGCCCACGATCTCCTGCGAGTGGATCCCGGCCGCCTACCAGCAGCTCCCGAACAACGACTACGGCCACTACGACCTGGCGAACCGGCCCTTCAACCAGAAGGTCGACTACATCGTCATCCACGACATGGAGGGCTACTGGGCGCCCTCGGTCAAGCTCAACCAGGACCCGAAGTGGCCCGGGAGCTGGCACTACTCCGTCCGCTCCAGCGACGGCCACATCGCCCAGCAGATCAAGACCAAGGACGTCGGCTGGCAGGCCGGCAACTGGTACATCAACGCCAAGTCCATCGGCATCGAGCACGAGGGCTTCCTGGCCGAGGGCAGCACCTGGTACACCGAGGCGATGTACCGGTCGTCGGCCAAGCTGGTGCGCTACCTGGCGCTGCGCCACGGCGTGCCGCTCGACCGCGCGCACATCCTCGGCCACGACAACGTGCCCGGCACCCTGCCGACCACGGTCAAGGGCATGCACGAGGACCCCGGACCGTTCTGGGACTGGGCGCACTACTTCGAGCTGATCGGCGCCCCGCTGCACCAGTTCGGCGGCCCCAGGTCCGGCTCCGTCATGATCAAGCCGGACTTCGCGACCAACAAGCCGTACTTCTACGGCTGTGACCGCAAGAACCCCGAGAACGCCTGCCCGCCGCTGCCCGCCTCCACGGTCTGGCTGCGCACCGAGCCGCGCGCCGACGCCCCCCTGATCAAGGACATCGGCAAGCACCCCACGGGCGACTCGCTCTACAGCGTGTACGACCACAGCGCCCGCGCCACCACCGGCCAGCGCTTCGCCGTGGCCGACCGGCAGGGCGACTGGACCGCGATCTGGTACCTCGGCCAGAAGGCGTGGTTCCACAACCCGGCCTCCGCGCCGACCGCCGTGCCCTCGATGGGCCTCGTGGTGACGCCCAAGCCGGGCCTGGCCACGGTCCCGGTGTACGGCAGGGCCTACCCGGAGAAGGAGGCCTACCCGGCCGACATCCCGTACCAGGCGGTCACCCCGCTCCAGTACACGTTCTCGGCCGGCGAGAAGTACACGCTGGCCGGCCCGGCGGCGACCGAGTACTACCGGGCGGTCACCTTCGAGCCGGAGCCGCACACCGTGGTCAAGGGCAAGACGAAGTACCTGGAGATCCAGTTCGGGCACCGCGTCATGTTCGTCAAGGCTGACGACGTGCGTGTGACGTTCTCCGGGTGAACTCCTGAACGGCGCGCCTGGTGCTGTTCCACGCCTCCTGGGAGGAGTCGAACGTGCGCTGGGCGACGCCGACGAACACGCAGTCGATGACCAGGAGCTGGCTGATGCGGCTGGCCAGCGCGCCGGGACGGAACTCCGTCTCGCGCCCGGCCGAGATGAGCACGTGCTCGGCCAGCTCCGCGATCGTCGAGCGCGGGTTGTTGGTGATCGCCACGGTGGTGGCGCCGGCCTCCTTGGCCCGGCCCAGCGGCTCCAGCACGTCCGGCGTCTCGCCGGACGTGCTGATGCCGATGGCGACGTCGCCGGGCCTGAGCAGGACGGAGCTGGTCAGCGCGAGGTGGGCGTCCTGGAAGGCGTGGCAGGACACGCCGATGCGCAGGAGCTTCTGCGCGACGTCCGCCGCGACCAGGCCCGAGGCGCCCACACCGTACGCGTCGATCCGCCGCGCCCCCACGATGGCGTCGATGACCAGGCCGAGCCGCTCGGAGGTGAGCTGGGCGACCGTGTCGTTGATCGCCTCGGACTCGGCCCTGGCCACCTTGACGATGACCTCCGACAGCGGGTCGTCGGGGGCGAGGTCGCCGGGCACCAGCCGGTCGGGCTGGGCGGCGGCCGCGGCCAGGGCCAGCCGGAGCTGCGGGTAGCCCGCGAAGCCCAGCAGCCTGGCCGTGCGCACGATCGTGGCCTCACTGGTGCCCGAGGCGGCGGACAGCTCGGTGATGGTGCTCCGGGCCACCGTCGCGGGATCCTCCAGGATGAGGCGGGCGACGGTCTGCGCGGCGGGCGTCAGCGAGGGCAGCACGCCGCGGACCGTGGCCACCAGAGTGTCGGCGCGCACGCCGTTCCCGCTGTTGTCCACACCCCGATTATCCAGCGCCGTCAAGGCCCCGCGCCCCGTCCGTACGGCGGGCCCGCGCTCACCGCAGGGTGCCGTTGGTCATCCCGACCGGCTCCTCGGGCACGGTGAGCAGCCCGAGCTCGGCCGGGGAGGCCGCCAGCGGGTGCTGGGGCACGACCCGGACGGTGTAGCCGAACGCGCCCGTGCGGTCCAGCGGCACCACGCCCGCGTAGTGGGCGCGGCCGTCGTCGTCGCTGTCGACGGGCGTCAGCGCCAGGTAGCCGGGGTGGACCAGCTCGTCGTGCGGCCCGACCCGGCCGTAGGCGGCCTGGACCAGCACGTCGTCCGGGGCGAGGTCGCCGAGCGCGATCGTGGCCCGCAGGTCCATCACGTTGCCCACCTCGGGGGTGTCGCCGACGCCGGACGCCTCCACGTGCTCGACCCGCACCGCGGGCCACGCCTTGGACACGCGCAGCCGCCAGGCGGCGAACGAGCGGGCCCCGGCGTAGGAGTCGGCCGCGAGCGCGCGGCCCGCCTTGGCCGCCGGCGTGTACAGGCTGAGGACGTAGTCGCGCAGCATCCGGCCGGCCAGCACCTTGGGGCCGAGCGAGGTCAGCGTGTGCTTGACCATCTCCATCCAGCGGCGCGGCAGCCCGTCGGCCGCCCGGTCGTAGAACCGGTCGGACACCTCGTGCTCGATCAGGTCGTACAGGGCGGCGGCCTCCAGCTCGTCGCGCCGGTCGGGGTCGGCGACGCCGTCGGCCGTGGGGATCGCCCAGCCGTTGGTGCCGTCGTACCACTCGTCCCACCATCCGTCGCGGATGGACAGGTTGAGCCCGCCGTTCAGGGCCGACTTCATGCCGGACGTGCCGGACGCCTCCAGGGGGCGCAGCGGGTTGTTCAGCCACACGTCGCTGCCCTGCGTCATGAGCTGGCCGAGCGCCATGTCGTAGTCGGGCAGGAACACGATGCGGTGGCGCACGTCGGGGTGGTCGGCGAACTTGACGATCTGCTGGATCAGCTTCTTGCCGCCCTCGTCGGCCGGGTGGGCCTTGCCGGCGATCACGATCTGCACCGGCTTGTCCGGGTCGAGCAGCAGGCTCCTGAGCCGCTCGGGGTCGCGCAGCATGAGCGTGAGCCGCTTGTACGACGGCACGCGGCGGGCGAAGCCGATCGTCAGCACGTCGGGGTCGAGGGCGTCGTCGATCCAGCCGAGCTCGGCGTCGGAGGCGCCGCGGTCGCGCCAGGAGCGGCGCAGCCGGTCCCGGGCCCCCTCGACCAGGCGGCGGCGCAGGGTGCGCCGGATCTCCCAGATCTCGGCGTCGGAGATCTTCTGGATGCCGTCCCAGCCGCGCGCCCGCTCGATGAGCAGGGGCAGCTCGCGCCCGGCCAGCTCCATCATCTCGCGGCCCACCCAGGTGGGGGCGTGGACGCCGTTGGTGATCGAGCCGATCGGCACCTCCTCCACGTCGAAGCCGGGCCAGAGGTTCTTGAACATCTCCCGGCTGACCTCGCCGTGCAGCTCCGAGACGCCGTTGACGCGCTGGGCCAGCCGCATGCCCATGACCGCCATGTTGAAGCGGCCGGGGTCGGCCTCGGCGCCCAGGGCGAGGATGCGCTCCACGGGCACGGTCGGCCAGGCGTTGTCGCCGCCGAAGTGCCGCTCGATCATCTCGATGGGGAAGCGGTCGATGCCCGCGGGCACCGGCGTGTGCGTGGTGAAGACCGTGCCGGCCCGCACGGCCTCCAGGGCCTCGTCGAACGACAGCCGCGCCTCGGTCAGCTCGCGGATGCGCTCCAGGCCGAGGAACCCGGCGTGGCCCTCGTTGGTGTGGAAGACCTCGGGCTCCGGGTGGCCGGTGATGCGGCAGTAGGCGCGGATGGCGCGCACGCCGCCCACGCCGAGCAGCAGTTCCTGCATGAGCCGGTGGTCGGTGCCGCCGCCGTAGAGGCGGTCGGTGACGTCGCGGGCCGCGCTGTCGTTGTCGGCCACGTCGGAGTCGAGCAGCAGCAGCGGCACGCGGCCGACCTGGGCCACCCAGAGCTGGGCGTGCAGGGCGCGCCCCTCGGGCAGGCCGACGCGGATCTTGACGGGGGTGCCGTCCTCCTCCTTCAGGAGGGTCAGCGGCAGACCGCCCGCGTCGAGCGACGGGTAGTGCTCCAACTGCCAGCCCTCGGGCGACAGCGACTGGGTGAAGTAGCCGTGGCGGTAGAGCAGGCCCACGGCGAGGATGGGGACGCCGAGGTCGCTGGCGGCCTTGAGGTGGTCTCCGGCCAGGATCCCGAGCCCGCCCGAGTACTGCGGGAGGGCGGCGGCGATGCCGTACTCGGGGGAGAAGTAGGCGATGGCACGCGCGGCGTCGGGCAGCGTCTGGTACCACCGCGGGGCGGTCATGTACTCGCGCAGGTCGTCGGCGGCGTCGGCGAGACGGCGCAGGAAGCGGCGGTCGGCGGCGAGCTCGGACAGCCTGGCCGGGTCGACGGCGCCGAGGAGGGCCACCGGGTCGTGGCCCACCTGTTCCCACAGGCGCGGGTCGACCTCGGCGAACAGGTCTGTGGTCTCGGGGTGCCACGACCAGCGCAGGTTGTGGACCAGCTCGCCGAGTGCGGCCAGCTCCCGGGGCAGGACTGTGCGTACGGTAAACCGGCGGATAGCTCTCACGTTTGTGCACCCTATGGGCTAGGAGGGACCTCTCAGTCCCTCACCCTCAGCAAGGACGTTCAAACCCCTTCCGGGAAGAAGCATGAAGCGCGACGATTGGGGCAACTTCCACCATTGTCAGTTCTCCCGGGGACACGGGAGGTCTATCCGCTGCTGCCCACAAATTACATGCAAGGATCGTTCTTGCCAGGGAAGCCTCCGGCGGTACCGAGTGTGCCGTCGCAACCTCGAAATGCGCGATGATCGGAAGAATTCCCATCACGGACATCCACCCCGTCGTCGACTGCGGGCAGTGGCCCGCCAAGGCGGTCGCCGGTGAGACCTTCCAGGTCTCGGCGACCGTGTTCCGAGAAGGCCACGACGCCGTGGCCGCGGGCGTGGTCCTCACCGCGCCCGACGGGCAGCGTGATCGGCTGAGACCGATGCGCGAGCTCTCACCGGGCACCGACCGGTGGGGCGTCGAGGTCTGCCTGCCCACCGAGGGTGAGTGGTTGTTCCGCGTGGAGGCGTGGAGCGACCCCATCGCGACGTGGCTGCACGACGCCGAGATCAAGATCCCGCGTGGCATGGACGTCGACCTGATGTGCGAGGAGGGCGCCCGGCTGTTCGAGCGGGCGGCCCGCGGCGTGCGCCAGGCCGACTGCCCCGCCCCCGGCGGGCGCACGACGCCGCAGGCCAGGAACGGGCACATCCCGGCCGATCCGGCGAGGGCCGCCGCGCGCGCGGCGGCGAAACAGGGCCCGGATAAAAAGGGCCCGGAGAAACAGGGCACAGAGCAGCAGGGTGCGCAGAAGGAGGCGAGCGGCGAGAGCGCGTGCGGGCACCGCGCGGCGCTGCTGGCGATCGCGTCCACGCTGCGTGACGAGGAGCTGGACCCGCGGGCGCGGCTGTCGATCGTCCAGCTTCCCGAGACGGCGGCGTTGCTGGACGCGCATCCGCTGCGCGATCTGGTCACCAGGTCGCGGCCGAGGAAGATCATGGTCGATCGGCGCAGGGCGCTGTACGGCTCGTGGTACGAGTTCTTCCCGCGGTCGGAAGGCGCTCTGGTCGACGAGCACGGCATCACCAAGTCCGGAAACTTCCAGACAGCGGCCAAGCGGCTGCCCGCCGTGGCGAAGATGGGCTTCGACGTCGTCTACCTGCCGCCGATCCACCCGATCGGTCACACGTTCCGCAAGGGACGCAACAACACGCTCAGCCCCGAGCCCGACGAGCCGGGCTCGCCGTGGGCGATCGGCTCGGAGGAGGGCGGGCACGACGCCGTCCATCCCGACCTCGGCACGATCGAGGACTTCGACGCGTTCGTGGCCCGGGCCCGCGAGCTGGGCATGGAGATCGCGCTCGACCTGGCGCTCCAGTGCTCCCCCGACCATCCGTGGGTCAAGGAGCATCCCGAGTGGTTCACGATCCGGGCCGACGGCACGATCGCGTACGCCGAGAACCCGCCCAAGAAGTACCAGGACATCTACCCGATCAACTTCGACAAGGACCCCGAGGGCATCTTCGCCGAGGTCCGCCGGGTGGTGCGGCACTGGATGGACCACGGCGTGCGGATCTTCCGGGTGGACAACCCGCACACCAAGCCGGTGGGCTTCTGGGAGCGGCTGCTGGCCGACATCCGGCAGACCGACCCGGACGTGCTGTTCCTGGCCGAGGCGTTCACCCGGCCGGCGATGCTCCAGACGCTGGCCAAGGTCGGCTTCCACCAGTCGTACACGTACTTCACGTGGAAGAACTCCAAGCCCGACGTGGAGTCCTACCTGGCGGAGCTGGCCCAGGACACGTCGTTCTTCCTGCGGCCCAACCTGTTCGTCAACACCCCGGACATCCTGCACGAGTACCTCCAGCACGGAGGGATCCCCGCGTTCAAGATCCGTGCCGTGCTGGCCGCGCTGGTCTCGCCGACGTGGGGCGTGTATTCCGGGTACGAACTTGGGGAAAACATTCCTGTCCGTCCCGGAAGCGAAGAATATCTCGATAGCGAGAAATATCAGTACAGACCTCGCGATTGGGACGCGGCGGAGCGAGAAGGCCGCACCCTCGCCCCGTTCATCACGCACCTTAATTTGTTCCGAAGAGCCCATCCGGCGCTCCAGGAATTGCGTAATCTACGGTTCCACCGCGTCGACCAACCGGATATGGTCTGCTTCTCCAAGCGACTCCCCGGCGCCTACGACCCGGCCACACGACGGCACGGGCTGGGCGACGTCGTCCTCGCCGTCGTCAACCTCGATCCGCACCACACCCACGAGGCGACGGTCGATCTCGACATGCCGGCGCTCGGCCTGGACTGGAACGCGGAGTTCGTCGTCGACGACGAACTGTCCGGCGAGTCGTATCGTTGGCGGCAGGGGAATTATGTCCGCCTCGATCCCCATATCCAACCTGCCCACATCTTCACCGTTCGAGCCGCGCCACGGTAGACCAGAATTCAGCGGGGAGTCTTCAACGTGTGTGTTAGCGCCTCCCTCATGGGCCCATCGAAGGAGGGCTCATGAGCTCCACACCCATACCCAACCCCTTCGACGAGGAGAAGCCTCGCGATCCGTACTGGTACAAGCGCGCGGTCTTCTACGAGGTCCTGATCAGGGGTTTCTCCGATTCCAACGGAGACGGCACCGGCGACATCAAGGGCCTGATCGGCAAGCTGGACTACCTCCAGTGGCTCGGCGTCGACTGCCTGTGGCTGCTGCCGCTCTACGAGTCGCCGCTGCGTGACGGCGGCTACGACATCGCCGACTTCATGAAGATCCTCCCCGAGTTCGGAGACCTGGGGGACTTCGTGAAGCTGGTCGACGAGGCCCACAAGCGGGGCATGCGCGTCATCGCCGACCTCGTCATGAACCACACCAGCGACGCCCACCCCTGGTTCCAGGCGTCCCGGCACGACCCCGAGGGCCCGTTCGGCGACTTCTACGTCTGGTCCGACACCGACACGGCCTACGCCGACGCCCGGATCATCTTCATCGACACCGAGACGTCCAACTGGACCTACGACCCGGTGCGCGGCCAGTACTACTGGCACCGGTTCTTCCACCACCAGCCCGACCTCAACTACGAGAACCCGGCCGTGCAGGACGCCATGCTGGAGGTCCTGCGCTTCTGGCTCGACCTCGGCATCGACGGGTTCCGGCTGGACGCGGTGCCCTACCTGTTCGAGGAGGAGGGCACCAACTGCGAGAACCTGCCGAAGACCCACCAGTACCTCAAGCGGGTGCGCGCCGAGGTGGACCGGCTCTACCCCGACAGCGTCCTGCTGGCCGAGGCCAACCAGTGGCCCTCGGACGTGGTGGACTACTTCGGCGACCCGGTCGGCGGCGGCGACGAGTGCCACATGGCGTTCCACTTCCCGCTGATGCCGCGCATCTTCATGGCCGTGCGCAGGGAGTCGCGCTACCCCATCTCCGAGATCCTGGCCCAGACCCCCAAGATCCCCGAGAACTGCCAGTGGGGCATCTTCCTCCGCAACCACGACGAGCTGACGCTCGAGATGGTGACGGACGAGGAACGCGACTACATGTACGCCGAGTACGCCAAGGACCCGCGCATGCGCGCCAACGTCGGCATCCGCCGGCGCCTGGCGCCGCTGCTGGAGAACGACCGCAACCAGATCGAGCTGTTCACCGCGCTGCTCCTGTCGCTGCCCGGCTCGCCGGTGCTCTACTACGGCGACGAGATCGGCATGGGCGACAACATCTGGCTGGGCGACCGCGACGGCGTGCGCACCCCCATGCAGTGGGACCCCGACCGCAACGCCGGGTTCTCCGACTGCGACCCCGGCCGGCTCTACCTGCCGGTGATCATGGACCCGATCTACGGCTACCAGGGCCTCAACGTCGAGGCGCAGCAGAAGAACGCCGGCTCGCTGCTGCACTGGACCCGCCGCATGATCGAGATCCGCAAGCGCCACCCGGTGTTCGGGCTCGGCGAGTTCATCGAGCTCAACTCCTCCAACCCGAGCGTCCTCGCGTTCGTCCGCGAGCTGGGCGACGACCGGATGCTGTGCGTCAACAACCTCTCCCGCTTCCCCCAGCCGGTGGAGCTGGACCTGCGGAGGTTCGTCGGGGTGTCCCCGGTGGAGACGATGGGCGGAGTCCCGTTCCCACCAATTGGCGAGCTTCCGTATCTTTTGACGCTTCCGGGGCATGGGTTCTACTGGTTCACCCTCCCGCCGGCAGCCACCCAGGAGGAATGAGACGTGCTTGAGGAGCTCCTTGCCGCATGGATCGGACGTCAACGATGGTTCGGCGGCAAGGGGCGCCCGATCGACAGAGTGTCGATCGACTCCGACGCCACGATCGAGGCCGGCGACCCCGGCCTGCGCCACCTCGTGGTGTCGGTCTGGCAGGACGGCACACGTGACCGCTACCAGGTGCTCCTCGGCCTGCGCTCCGACCTGCCCGACCGGCTCAAGCACGCGCTGATCGGCCTGCACGGCCCGTACTCCTTCGCGGACGGGCCCGCCCGCGACGAGTGGTACGCCTACGACGCCGTCCACGACGTCGAGCTGACCCCGTGGCTGCTCGAATGCATGGGCCGCGACTGCGACTGGGGGACGGTGCGCTTCCGCCACCTCCCGGACGTCGAGATCGACACCTCCCTGCGCAGCCTCGTGCTCGGCGCCGAGCAGTCCAACACCTCGCTCGTGTACGGCGACGCGTACATCTGCAAGCTGTTCCGGCGGCTCGTCCCCGGCGTCAACCCCGAACTGGAGATCATCACCGCGCTGGCCGAGCGGCGCGCCCCGCACATCGCCCAGCCGTACGGATGGGTCGAGACCGACCTCGACGGCACGCCGACCACGCTGGCGATCACGCAGGAGTTCCTGTCCAACTCCAACGACGGCTGGGACCTCGCGCTCGCCAGCGTCCGCGACCTCTACGCCATGCCCTTCGAGGACGGCTACGGCGAGCCCGCGGCCGTCGGCGCCGCGGACGCGGGCGGCGACTTCGCCGGCGAGGCGTTCCGGCTCGGCTGCGCCACCGCGCGCGTCCACCACGAGCTGGCCGAGGCGTTCCCCACCGACGTGATCGAGGTCCCCGAGGTCAAGCGGATGGCCGAGGGCTTCAGGCGGCGGCTCGCCCGGGCCGTCGCCGAGGTGCCCGAGCTGCGCGAGCACGTCGGCGCGATCGAGGCCGTCTACCACCGGGTCGAGGAGCTGACCGCCGAGGTGCCCGTGCAGCGGGTCCACGGCGACTACCACCTCGGCCAGGTGATGCGCACCAACACCGACTGGGTGGTGCTCGACTTCGAGGGCGAGCCGGGGCAGCCGCTGGCCGAGCGCCGGGCACTGTCGTCGCCGCTGCGCGACGTGGCGGGCATGCTGCGCTCGTTCGACTACGCCGCCCGGCACCTGCTGGCCGACCGGCCCGACGCCGCGTCGCTGGAGCCGCGGGCCGAGGACTGGGCGGCGCGCAACCGGGCCGCGTTCCTCGACGGCTACGCCGACGGCGGCGGGGCCGTCTCGCCGGCCGACGCGGCCCTGCTCAAGGCGTTCGAGATGGCCAAGGCGGTGTACGAGGTGGTCTACGAGGCGCGCAACCGGCCCGCGTGGGTCGGCATCCCGCTGGCCGCCTTCCGCCGCACCGGCCTCTGACCCGCTCCCCCGGCGTCAGCGCAGCTCCTCGATCAGGCCGGGCAGACCCTCGGCGCCGTGCCCGCGGGCCACCCGGCGCTCCACGATCTCCTTCATCGGCAGGAGCAGGTCGGGCTTGACCCCCTGCTCCTCGAACGCGATCACCAGGTTGCCCAGGCCCACCCGGTTGACCTCCAGGTTGGAGACCTCGGTGGCGTAGTCGCCCCGCTCCATGTCCTCGGCCCAGCGCGGCTGGGCCGAGGCCATCGCGTGCAGCCACGGCACGAGCAGCGTCTCGGTGAACTCGCGCACCGGCCGCCCCTCGGCGGCGATCAGCGCCGCCGCCTCCAGGAACCCGGCGATCTGGCCGTACATGCCGGTCAGCAGGGCCAGGTCGTACAGCGGGGCCAGGCCCGGGTCCTCGCCCAGGTGGCGCGGCTCGGCCAGCGGCTTGAGCGTCGCCTCGTGGCGGTCGAAGACGTCGCGCGGGCCGCTGTAGAGGATCAGCGCGCCGGGCCGCCCGATCATGTACGGGACGGCCATGATGCCGCCGTCCAGGTAGTCGCCGCCGCGCCCGTTCACCCATTCGCCGGTCGCGCGGGCCTCGGCCGGGCGGCCGTTGGTGAGGTTCAGCACCGTACGGCCGGCCAGGTCGGCGCCGTCCAGGACCGCGCGGGCGGCCTCGTAGTCGAGCACGCAGACGATGGTCAGCGGGGCGGCGGCGACGGCCTCGGCGGCGGTGGCGGCACGGGTGGCGCCCTTGGCGACCAGGGCGTCGGCCTTGGCGGACGAGCGGTTCCAGACCGTGACGCGGTGACCGGCCGCCAGCAGGGTCTCGGCCAGGGCCGTGCCCATGAGGCCGAGCCCGAGCACCGCGATGTTCTCCGACATGTCGAGTGTTCCTAAGGTTGTGGGACGGGACAGGTGGGGGGACGGGAATCCACGGTGCCGGGCCAGGGTTATGGTCGCGTTCGGGAAGCGTTATGGGGGGCTGATGCGGTTCGGGGTGCTGGGGCCCCTGGCGGTGTGGACGCCCGGCGGCGAGCCCGTCCGGGTGCCGGAGGCGAAGGTCCGCGCGCTCCTGGCCGACCTGCTGGCCCACCGCGGCACGCCCGTCTCCACCGACCGGCTCGTCCTCGACCTGTGGGGCGGACAGCCGCCCGCCGGGGCGCCCGCGGCGCTGCGGGTCAAGGTGTCGCAGCTACGCCGGGTTCTCGGCGACCGGGAGCTGATCGTCCACCAGGCGCGCGGCTACGTCCTGAAGACCGGCCCGGCGCGCGAGGTGGACGCCGACCGGTTCGAGGACCTGCTGGGCCGCGCCCGCCAGGACGACGACCCGCGCGGCCGGCGGGCGAAGCTGGACGAGGCGCTGGGCCTGTGGCGGGGCCCCGCCTACGCCGGGTACCGCGACGAGGAGTTCACCCGCGCCGAGACCGTCCGGCTGGACGAGCTGCGGCTGGTGGCCCTGGAGGAGCTGGCGGCGGCGCGGCTCGCGCTCGGCGAGCACGGTCCCGTGGCGGCCGACCTCGCGGGCGTCGTCACCGAGCACCCGCTGCGCGAGCGGCTGCGGGCCCTCCACCTGCGCGCCCTGTACGGGGCGGGACGGCAGGGCGAGGCGCTGGCGAGCTACGCCGACCTGCGCACCCGGCTGGCGGAGGAGCTGGGCGCCGACCCGGGGCCGGAGCTGGTGGCCTTGCACCAGGCGATCCTGCGCCACGACCCGTCCCTTGACATCGCACCCACCCGGGAGACGCGGCCACCCGCCGACATCGCGCCCACCCGGGAGACGCGGCCACCCGCCGACATCGCGCCCACCCGGGAGACGCGGCCACCCGCCGACATCGCGCCGACCCCAAGGACCACACCGCCCTCACGAAGCGCCACGACTCCGGAGACCATGCCGCCCTCTGGAAGCGCGATTTCGGAGACCCCGCGGTCCTCAGCGGGCGCCATGACCCAGGAGATCCGCGAACACCAGGGCGCCCGGTCCGACCTCGGAGTCCCCCGCTCCCCCGGCGTCTCCGAGGGCGCTTCGCCGCTCTCCCCCGTGGGCGGGCTGCCCGCACCGTTGTCCTCGCTGGTGGGCAGGGCCGAGGCGGTGGCGGAGGTGCGCGGCCTGCTGCGCGCGAACCGGCTGGTCACGCTCACCGGGCCGGGCGGCGTCGGCAAGACGCGGCTGGCGCTGGAGGTGGCGGCGGCCCCGGGACGGCCGTTCCCTGGCGGTGTGTGGATGGTCGAGCTGGCCGCGTCCGCGCCCGCCGAGGTGGCCGAGGCCGTGGCGGGCGCGCTGGGGCTGCGGGACGACGTCCCCGGATCGCTGGCGGACCGGCTGGCCGCGGCCCTGCGCTCAGGGGCCGGCGCCGGGGAGACGCTGCTCGTGCTGGACAACTGCGAGCACGTGGTGGAGGAGGTCGCCGCGCTCGCCGGGCGGCTGTTGCGGGCCGTCCCCGGGCTGCGGATCCTCGCCACCAGCCGGGAGTCCCTGCGCGTGCCGGGCGAGGCGCTGTGGAGCGTCCCGCCCCTGAGCGTGGCGGCCGCGGTCGAACTGCTGACCTCCCGCGCGGGCATGCCCGCCACCGCCATGGACGCCACCACCGCCACCGCCACCACCGCCGCGCACTCCGCCGACGACCCGGACGACGCGGACGCCCCGAACGATCCGAACGACCCGAACGACGCCGCCGACGCCGACTACGCCGATGACGAGCGGAGCGCGCTCGTGGAGATCTGCGTGCGGCTCGACGGCATCCCGCTGGCCCTGGAGCTGGCCGCCACCCGGCTGCGCGCCCTCACGCCCCGGGGGCTCGCCGACCGACTCGACGACCGGTTCCGCGTGCTGGCCCCCGGGCTGCGCGGCGCCCCGGCCCGCCAGCGGACCCTCCGCGCCGTGATCGACTGGAGCTGGGAGCTGCTCGGCGAGGAGGAGCGGCTGGTGCTGCGGCGGCTCGCGGTCCACGCCGGCGGCTGCACGCTGGAGGCCGCCGAGGCGGTCTGCGGGGAGCCCGGCCTGGACGTGCTCGGCCCGCTGTCCCTGCTGGTGGACCGCTCGCTCGTGGTGCGGTCGGCGGACGGCCGGTACCGGCTGCTGGAGTCGGTGGCGGCGTACTGCCTGGAACGGCTGGCCGAGGCGGGCGAGCTGGACGCCGTCCGGATGCGGCACGTGCGCCACCACGCCGGCCTCGCCGAACGCGCCGAGCCGTCCCTGTACGGGCACGAGCAGCGCCGCGTCCTCACCCTGCTCGACGCCGAGCGCGCCAACGTCCGCGCGGCGATCGACCACGCCGTACGGCTCGGCGCGGCCGGCGAGGCGGTACGGCTGGTGAACGCGCTGGCCTGGTACTGGGTGCTGCGCGGCAGGCTGGGCGAGGGCCGCCGCGCCCTGGAGGCCGCGCTGTCCGTGGCGGCGCCGGACACCCCCGGGGCGGCCCGGGCGCGGCTGTGGCTGCACGGGCTGGAGGGCCTGGCCGGGCGGCCCGTCCCGCTGGACACCACCCTGTTCGAGGCGGTCGAGGACCCGGTGGCCAGGGCCAGGGCGCGCTGGTTCGCGGGTCTCGCGCTGTTCGGCTACGACGACCTGGCGGCCGGCATGGAGCTGGTCGAGTCGGCGCTGACCGCCTGTGAGGCCCTGGACGACCGGTGGGGCACGGCCGCCGCGCTGAGCGTACGGGCCAGATGGGCGGGCATGCGCGGCGACCTCGCGGCGCTGCGGCGCGACGGCGAGCGGGCGCTGGCGCTCTTCCAGGAGAGCGGCGACAGGTGGGGCGAGATGCGGGCCGCCGAGAGCCTCGGCACCCTCGCCGAGATCACCGGCGACTACGGGCGCGCCGCGGCGCTGCGGCGCGACGGGCTGCGGATGGCCGAGGAGCTGGGCCTGTGGGGCGCGGCGTGCGACGCGCTGTCGCGGCTGGGCCGGATCGCCATGCTGACCGGCGACCACGCGGCGGCGGAGGAGCACCACGAGCGGGCCAGGGCGCTGGCCGTGTCGCAGTCCAACCGGCCCGCGGAGCAGTTCGCCGAGGTCGGGCTGGCGCTCGGGGCGCGCAGGCAGGGCCGGCTGGACGAGGCGGACCGGCTGCTGCGCAAGTGGATCGGCTGGGTGCGCGAGGTGTCCGGGGCGCCCGGCGAGGCGCTGATCCTGGCCGAGCTGGGCTTCGTCGCCGAGCTGCGCGGAGACGCGGCCGCCGCTCGGGAGCTCCAGCTCGGCGCGCTCGCGAGGGCGCGGCACGTCGGCGACCCGCGCGCCGTCGCGCTCGCGCTGGAGGGGCTGGCGGGCGCCCGCGCCCTCGCCGGGGAGCACGCGGAGGCGGCACGGCTGCTCGGCAAGGCCGCCGCGCTGCGCGACTCGGCGGGGGCGCCGCTGCCGCCCGCCGAGCGGGGAGACGTGGACCGCGTCACGGCCGCAGCCCGCGCCGCCCTCGGCGGCACCGCCTTCGCGGCGGCCCTCGCACTGGGCGCCGCCTCCCCTCTCGACGGCCTCGTCCCCCAACCCGCGTGAGCCGCCTCCCCTCTCGACGGCCTCGTCCCCGCACCCGTGTGAGCCGCGGCGCGGGCGTCGTCCTCGCCGGATGCCTGTGAGCGGCGCGGCGCGTTCGGGACGCGCATGACGCCGGGGGCGAATATCGCCGTTCCCCCGCGCGCCACGCCCGGGGCGACTACTCTTCGCAGGTGCTCGTAAACGAAGAGTAAAGGAGCCCGACATGCGGGGCGTGATGATGCTCGCGGTCTCGGCGGGGGCGGTCGCGACGATCACCGCCGCCGTCCTGCTGCTGCCCGGCGACGGCGGGCCGCCCTCCGCGCGGGCCGAGCTGCCCGCCGCGGTCTCCCCCGCGCCCGGCGACCCGCTCACCCCGGACGAGATCCGGCGGGCGGGCGACATCGCCACCGACGCGGGCCCGCGGGCGCACTTCGCCGCGGGCCGGGCCGAGCTGCTGTACGTCGAGCGCGACGACGGCAAGAGCGACGAGGGCGCCCGGCGGGCCGAGGCGTACGTCTACGACTACGGCACCGACACGCTGACCGTCCGCACCGTGGATCTCGCCCGCGGCAAGGTGGTGCGCGAGGTCTCCGGCACGGGCACCCAGCCTCCTCCGTCCAAGCGCGAGGAGACCCGCGCCGCCGAGCTGATCCTCGCGCACCCGCGGCTCGGCGAGGGCATGCGGGCCGCCTACCAGCGCGCCGCCGGCAAGCCGCTGCGCTCCACGGCCGACCTGTGGCTGCGGGGACTGATCTACACGGCCCCGCGCGGCGACTGCGCCGAGCACCGGTGCGTCCGGCTGTTCGTCCGGCTGCCCGACGGCACGTTCCTGGACACGAGCCGTGTCGTCGCCGACCTGTCCGCCAAGAAGGTTCACATCCTGGAGTGGTGAGGTGTTCCTCCGTATCGCCCTCGCGGCCTTCGTCATCGCCGCCGCCCACGCCACCCCGGCCCCCCGCGCCACCCTCGCCGCGGCGTCCGGCGCCCGCCCCGCCGCACCGGCCGGAAACGCCGCACCGGCCGGAAGCGTCCGCACCGCGCCGACGGGCGGCGCGGCTGCGTGCGGCTCGCCGTACCTCGTCGACCAGGCGCTGCCGAACGGCGCGCGCTGGCGGATGTGCTGGGAGATGCGCACCATCGAGGGCCTGACGCTGAACCACGTCGTCTACACCCCGAGGGGCGGCGCCCCGCAGAACGTGCTGCGCAGCGCGGCGCTCGCGCAGATCCACGTGCCGTACGACAGCGGCGAGCCGCGCTACCACGACCTCGGCTCGCTCGGCGAGTCGGCCATCGCGCTGACCGCGGCCGACTGCCCCGGCGGGGAGCGGCGCGGCACGTACGTGTGCGTCACCACCAGGGCGCGCGGCCACGCCCACCTCAAGGACGGCTTCGGCGACGAGGAGGCCCGCAGGTCGCGGCAGGGCGAGGAGCTGGTGGTGCTGTCGGGCTACCAGGTGGGCTGGTACGCCTACGTCGCGGAGTGGGTGTTCGGCGACGACGGCTCCATCACGCCGCGCCTCGGCGCCACGGGCTCGCTGGCCGGCACGGTCACCACGCCCGGCCACGGCTGGCCGATCGGCGTCGGGCGGCGGCACTTCGAGGAGTCGCACAGCCACAACGTCTTCTGGCGGCTCGACTTCGACGTCGACGCCGCCACCCGCGACGCCGTGGAGCAGTACGACTTCGCGGGCACCGGCACGAAGCGCCGGTTCATGGTGCGCACCCGCTTCGCCACCGAGACCAGGGCGGTCAACCGGCGCATGCGCTGGTGGCGGGTGCTCGACCCCAGGGCGCTCAACGCCGACCGGCACCCGATCTCCTGGGAGATCGACAACTCCGACAGCGCCGAGTACCGCGGCCCGGCCGACGAGGCGTTCACCCGGGCCGACCTGTACGTCACGCAGTACCACGCGTGCGAGCGCCTGGCCACCCAGAACCCGCTGCCCCGCTGCCGTAACTCCGTCGACCGCTACGTCAGCGGCGAGCGGCTGACCGATCCGGTGGTCTGGGTCAACGTGGACTTCCACCACGTGGCCCGCGACGAGGACGCCGACCCGATGCCGGTGCACTGGCAGGGCTTCCGCGTCCTGCCACGCGACGTCACGGCGAAGAACCCCAGTCCGTGAGGCCCCACCCGTGCCCTGACATAGACCAGGTATTCCCAACTTTCGGTGATTGTCTCCGTGAAAGCGGGCAGTGGCTGGGATGGACGGTCGTCGTAGGGCAGGGTTGGGAGCATGCCGATGAGGACAGAGCTCGACCGCCTCGCGGGCGGTGCGCACCACGATCCCCATTCGATCCTGGGGGCGCACCCCGTCGCGGGCGGCGTGACGTTCCGCACCCTGCGCCCGCTGGCCGAGCGGGTGCGGGTGGTGCTGGAGGACGGGACGGCTCATGAGCTGAAACACCAGGCGCACGGGGTGTTCGAGGTGACGGTGCCGGGCCTGGACAAGGTGCCCGCGTACACGCTGAGCGTCCAGTACCCCGGCGGGGAGCCGCAGGAGGCGCGTGACCCGTACCGGCACTGGCCCACGCTCGGCGAGATCGACCTGCACCTCATCGGCGAGGGACGGCACGAGCGGCTGTGGGAGGCCCTCGGGGCGCGCGTCATGCGGCACCAGGACGTGGACGGCACGGCGTTCGCCGTCTGGGCGCCGAACGCCCGCGGCATCCGGGTCGTCGGCGACTTCAACCACTGGGACGGCACCGCCCACCCGATGCGCTCGCTGGGCCGCTCCGGGGTGTGGGAGCTGTTCGTGCCCGGGGTGGGGGCCGGCGAGCGGTACAAGTACCAGATCCTCGGCGCCGACGGCGTGTGGCGCGACAAGGCCGACCCGATGGCCCGCCGCACCGAGGTGCCGCCGCAGACCGCCTCGGTGGTCGACCATTCCGCCTACTCCTGGGGCGACGCCGAGTGGATGGCGCGGCGGCGTGAGCAGCAGCCGCAGCGCGGCCCGATGAGCGTCTACGAGGTGCATCTCGGCTCGTGGCGGCCCGGTCTGTCGTACGTGGAGCTGGCCGACCAGCTCGTCGAGTACGTGCGGGACATGGGCTTCACGCACGTGGAGATGATGCCGGTGGCCGAGCACCCGTTCGGCGGGTCGTGGGGCTACCAGGTGACCTCCTACTACGCGCCGACGGCGCGGTTCGGCAAGCCCGACGAGTTCCGTCACCTGGTGGACCGGCTGCACCAGGCCGGCATCGGCGTGCTGCTGGACTGGGTGCCCGCGCACTTCCCGATGGACGACTGGGCCCTGGCCCGCTTCGACGGCACCCCGCTGTACGAGCACGCCGACCCCAGGCGCGGCCACCACCCCGACTGGGGCACCTACGTCTTCGACTTCGGCCGCAGGGAGGTGCGCAACTTCCTGGTGGCCAACGCGCTGTACTGGCTGAAGGAGTTCCACATCGACGGGCTGCGGGTGGACGCCGTGGCCTCGATGCTGTACCTCGACTACTCGCGCCGCGAGGGCGAGTGGACGCCGAACATCTACGGCGGGCGCGAGAACCTCGACGCCGTCGAGTTCCTCAAGGAGATGAACGCCGTCGCCTACCGGGACGAGCCGGGCATCTCCACCGTGGCCGAGGAGTCGACGGCCTGGCCGGGCGTCTCGCGGCCGGTGCACCTGGGCGGCCTGGGGTTCGGGTTCAAGTGGAACATGGGCTGGATGCACGACACGCTGGCCTACCTGCGGCACGAGCCGGTCTTCCGGCAGTACCACCACCATCAGATGACGTTCTCGCTGATCTACGCCTACTCCGAGAACTACGTGCTGCCGCTGTCGCACGACGAGGTCGTCCACGGCAAGGGCTCGCTCCTCGGCAAGATGCCGGGCGACGAGTGGCAGCGCTTCGCCCAGCTCCGGGCCCTGCTGGCGTTCATGTGGGCGCATCCGGGCAAGCAGTTGCTGTTCATGGGCGGCGAGTTCGGCCAGGGCTCGGAGTGGTCGGAGGAGCGCGGGCTCGACTGGTGGGTGCTGGAGTTCGACGGGCACAAGGGCGTGCAGCGGCTGGTCCGCGACCTGAACGCGCTCTACCGCGACACTCCCGCGCTGTGGGAGCTGGACACCGACCCGTCGGGGTTCCGGTGGATCGACGCCGACGACGCGCCGGGCAACACGTTCTCGTTCGTCCGCTTCGCGGAGGACGGGTCCGCGGTGGCGTGCGTGGCCAACTTCAGCGGCGCGGCGCACGAGGACTACCGGCTGGGCCTGCCGTACGGCGGGCAGTGGTCCGAGGTGCTCAACACGGACGCCTACGACTACTGGGGCAGCGGGGTCGGCAACCTGGGCACGGTGGAGGCGGCCGAGGAGTCGTGGCACGGGCTGCCGTACTCCGCCCGGCTGCGGGTGCCGCCGCTGGGCGCGTTGTGGCTGCGCAGGGAGGCCCCGGAGGCCGAGGAGCCGTCACTGACCGCCGAGACGGCCACGATCGCCGGGGACGGCGCGGTCCCGGCGGTGGCCGGGGAGCCGGAGCCGCTGCTCGCCGAGGAGCCGCCCGCGTCCTGAGGTGCCGCGGAGGGCCGGACGTCGCTGAGAGGTCGCCCAGAGTTCGCTGAGAAACCCCGTGCGTCTCTGGGCTTGCCGGATAAATGACCTTAAACTCCGAGATCATCCCCCTCTCGGAGGACGCGTGCGACTTCGCCCCCTGGTCACCTGGGTGACCACGCTCGCCCTGCTCACGGCGACCCCCGTCATCCCGGCGTACGCCGACGACCCGGCCCCCTCCTCCGAGACCTCCGCGCGACCGACGACCCCGCCTGACGAGAAGCTGCCCGACGAGAAGCTGCCCGAGGACAAGCTGCCCGAGGACAAGCTGGAGGACGGTCTCGCGCTCGGCGAGGGCCGGGCGCGGGCGATCGTCGAGCTGACCGACGCGTCCCAGCGCGAGCCGATCGCCGCCAAGGCGGCCGAGGAGAGCGTGGAGGTGGTGCTGCGCTCGCGGACGCAGCCGTTCATGGTCGTGGAGGGCACGGCCGAGGAGCTGGCCGCGCTGGCGGAGGACCCGCGCGTGTCCTCCGTCCACCGCGACCGCGCCTATCCCCCGGCCGAGGTGTCCAACCTCCAGCTCATCGGCGCCGACCGGGCGCACGCGCAGGGCTTCAAGGGGAACGGGCAGGCGGTGGCCGTCCTGGACACCGGCATCGACCTGGACCACCCGTCGTTCGGCGGCCGGGTCGTGGAGGAGGCGTGCTTCTCCGCCGTGGAGGAGGGCGTCACGTCGCTCTGCCCGAACGGCGAGACCAGCATGGTCGGGCCGGGCGCGGCGAACGCCGTCACCGACAGGTGCCTGGCCGCCGGCGTGAACCTGTGCGAGCACGGCACCCACGTGGCCGGCATCGCCGCGGGCGCCGACGGGGTGGCGCCGGAGGCGAAGATCGTGGCCATCCAGGTGTTCAGCCGGGTGGACGACGAGAGCGTGTGCGGCGAGCCGTCCTGCCTGCTGGCCTACGAGTCGTCGCTGCGGCAGGCCATGGAGCACGTGGCCGAGCTGTCCACGCCCGTCGCCGCCGTGAACCTCAGCCTCGGCGGCATGCTCTTCGACACCTCCTGCGACACCAGCGAGGAGGGCCAGGTCTTCAAGCCGCTGGTGGACGCGCTGCTGGCCAGGAACATCGCGACCGTGGTGGCGGCCGGCAACGAGTACTACGACGGCGTCTCCTTCCCGGCGTGCGTCTCCTCGGCCGTGGCCGTCGGCGCCAACGACGGGAACGACGCCATCGCCGACTTCTCCAACCGGGGCGAGCTGGTCGACCTGTTCGCGCCGGGGGTGGACATCGAGTCGTCGGTGCCGGACGACCAGAAGGCCGTACACAGCGGCACGTCCATGGCCACGCCGCACGTCACGGGCGCGCTGGCGCTGCTCAAGGCCAGGTCGCCGGACACGCCGATGACCCAGCTGATCGCCAAGCTCACCTCGACCGGCAGACCGTACGCGTACCGCGCGAACGGCAAGGACGTGGTCACGCCGCGTCTCGACGTGCTGGCGGCGCTGGGCGGCGCGAGCCCGCAGCCCACGGTCAGCCAGACGCCGGCCCCCGCCCCGACGGGCGGCGGCCCCGCGCCCGAGCCCGGCCCCGATCCGGACCCCACGGACGACGGCGGCCCGGCGCCCGAGCCCGGCCCGACGGCCGGCACCCCCGATCCCACGTCCACGCCGTCGTCCAGCCCGGTCCCGCTGCCCACGGTCACGGTCACGGTGACGATCACACCCACCCCGACCACCGCCTCCACCCCCGCCCAGGTCTGCACGCGGGGCAAGGCCGCCAGGCGGCTGACGGCCAAGCAGTGGGCCGTGGAGGTCCACCGCTCCAGCGGCACGATCCCCGACGCGACCCTCACCTGCTATCTGAAGCTGGTGCAGAAGGGCAGCAAGGTGTTCCCCGAGATCACCAAGGCGTCGTCGCTGGGCACGGCGTACCGGGTGCTGAAGGCGTCGAAAACTGCGCGGCAGCGGCTGGACGCCGCGCTGCTGGCCGGCTGGCTGAGCTGGGCCCACGGGACGAACGGCACGGCCAGGCTGGCGGGCGCGGAGAAGGTGCGGCTGAGCGCCAGGGCCAAGGCCGCCGCCCTGAGGAAGGCGGCCAGGACCCTCACCAAATAGCGCCGCCCGTTGCCACCATTCGCCAGAAGATGGCCGCGTACGTCCGAGATGTGTCGCTTAGGGTGGCTTCATGGACGCAGGCAAGGCGATCTTCGAGACCGTGGACAAGCTTCGTCAGCGGCGCACCGCCCCGCTTGTCCTGGAGCTGGACCTCACCGAGGGCCTCACCGAGGGGCCGCCCACCGATCCGTTGTCGGCCGTGCTGTCCATGCGCAAGCCGCGCCTGTCCGACGTGCTCGCCGGACTCAAGCGCGGGCGCGGCGACTCCCGGGTCAAGGCGCTGGTCGTGAAGATCGGCGGGAACCCGCTCGGGCTGGCCGTGGTCCAGGAGCTGCGGCAGGCCGTGACCCGCTTCCGCGCCTCCGGCAAGCTGACCGTCGCCTTCTCCGAGACCTACGGCGAGTTCGGCAACGGCACCGTCCCCTACTACCTGGCCAGCGCCTTCGAGCGCGTCTACCTCCAGCCCAGCGGCGACGTCGGGCTGACCGGCGTGGCGCTGGAGCAGCGCTTCGTCAAGGGGGCGCTGGGCAAGCTGGGCGTCGGGTACGAGATGGGCCAGCGGCACGAGTACAAGACCGCCGCCAACACCTTCACCCAGGACCACATGACCGAGCCGCACCGCGAGTCGATGGAGCGGATCGTCGAGTCCGTCGTCGACCAGGTCGTGGCGGGCATCGCCGAGGGACGGCGGCTGGACCCGGCCAAGGTGCGCGAGCTGATCGACCGGGGCCCGTTCATCGGCTCCGAGGCGGTCGAGGCCGGGCTGGTGGACGGGCTCGCGTACCGCGACGAGGTGTACGACGAGGTCAAGAAGGCCGCCGGCGGCGAGGCGCACCTGCAGTACGTCTCCCGCTACGCCCGGGCCGCCGTCGTGCGGAAGCTGCCCAACCCCACGGCCGACGGGGTCGCGCTCGTCCAGGGTCACGGGCAGATCAGGATGGGCCGCAGCGGTCGCAGCCCGCTCGGCGGCGGCGGCGCGATGGGGTCCGACACGGTCAGCGCCGCGCTGCGCGCCGCCCGGCGCGACGACCACGTCAAGGCGGTCGTGTTCCGGGTGGACAGTCCCGGCGGCTCGTACGTGGCCTCCGACACCGTGTGGCGCGAGGTGGTGCTGACCCGCAAGGTCAAGCCGGTCATCGTGTCGATGGGCGACCTGGCCGCCTCGGGCGGCTACTTCGTCTCCATGGCCGCCGACGTGATCGTCGCCCAGCCGGGGACCCTGACCGGCTCGATCGGCGTCTTCGGCGGCAAGCCCGTCCTGTCCGAGCTGCTGGAGCGGATCGGCGTCAACTCCGAGCTGGTGGCCGGCGGCGCGAACGCCGGGATGTTCTCCACCACGCGCGGCTTCTCGCCCGAGCAGTGGGAGCGGGTGAACGCCTGGCTGGACCGCATCTACGACGACTTCGTGGGCAAGGTGGCGCAGTCGCGCGACCTGACCCGCGAACGCGCCCACGAGCTGGCCCGGGGCCGGGTCTGGACCGGCGCCGACGCCCGGGAGCGCGGGCTGGTGGACGAGCTGGGCGGCCTGGAGGACGCGCTGGCCGTGGCGCGCAGGCGGGCGGGCCTGGCCGAGGACGCCCCGGTGCGGATCTACCCGCGCATCCACCCGCTGGAGCGGCTGCGCGGGGCGGAGTCGAGCGAGGACAAGGCGGCGGCGCTGGCCCGGGTCCGGATCGACGCGTGGGGGCCGCTGGCCCGGCTGTCGGCCGAGCTGGGGCTGCCGGCCGCGGGTCCGCTGGCCCTGCCCGGGTGGTACGCCATCCGTTGAGTGTCAGCCGCCCATGGGGCGGTAGCGGCCGCGCAGGCGGACGAGCGGGGCCAGGGCCGGGGTGATGTAGGCGACGTCCAGCACGCGGGCCAGGAACAGCGTGTGGTCGCCCGCCGGTATCACCTGCGTCGTCTCGGCCTCCAGGGCGGTGACCCCGTTCTCGACGACGATCGCGTCGGAGTGGGGGCCGCGGTGGTGCGGGACGCCCGCCACGAGGTGGCGGGCGCTGGGGCGGCCGGCGGCGGCGAAGCGGCTGGCGATCGCGGCCTGGCCTGCTGACAGGAGCGAGGCCGCCCACCGGTCCTGCCGCAGCAGCACCTCGCAGAGGTAGCCGTCAGCGGCCAGGCTGACCAGGACGAGCGGCGGGTCGAGCGAGACCGACATGACCGCCGACACCGTGGTGCCGAGGTCGTCACGCCCGTCCCGCACGGTCACCACCGACACGCCGGCGGCGAGCTGGGCCATCGCCTCCGTGAATTCCAACGTCCCCTCCGAAGACGCGTGGCGGTGAGTGGTGACGGGCCCCGCGTGACGGCGGGGCCCGTCACCGGGGTCAGGCCAGCCCGTTGCTGGTCAGCCACTCCTTGGCGACCGTGGCCGGCTCGTCCTTGTTGACGCTGATCTTCTGCATCATGTCCTGCAGCGACTGCGTCGTGAGCTTGGCGGAGACGGCGTCCAGGGTGGTCCTGATCGTGTCGGTCGCCGCGGCCTTGTTGAGCAGGGGCGTGACGTTCTGCGCGGGGAAGATGTTCTTCGGGTCCTGCAGCGGCACGAGGTTGTTGGCGGTCATCTTGGGGTCGGTGGTGAAGACGTTGCCGACCTGGATGGAGCCGTCCTTGATGGCGTCGGCCGTGGTGGGGCCGGTGGGCTTCCACTCCTTGAACTGCAGCCCGTACACCTCCTTGAAGCGCGCCTCCCAGCGCTTCTTGAACTCGGGCGGGCCGCCGACGGTCATGGTCTTCGACACCTTGGCCAGGTCCTCCATGCTGTTGAGGGACTGCTTGGCCTGCGTGTCCTTGGTGACCGAGAGGGTGTCCTTGTCCTCGGCGGGCGAGGAGGCGAGGACCTCCAGCTCGGCCGGGAGCTTCTCCTTCAGCGCCGCGTTGACGTCGTCGGTGGTGCTCGCCTTGTTCTGCAGGTCGATGAAGGCGAGCAGGTTGCCGTTGTACTCCGGCACGACGGTCAGCCCGCCGCTCTTGACCTGGTCGTAGACGACCTCGCGGCTGCCGATGCGCTGCTTCTCCTCGACCTGCACACCCTTGGACTCCAGCGCCTGGGCGTAGATGGAGCCCAGCAGCACGCTCTCGTCGAAGTCGAACGAGCCGATGACGGCCTTGCCGCCCCTGCCACCGCCGGCCGTCGCGGAGCCGCTGGGCGCCGCGCTGGAGGTGTCGAGCGGGTTGCCGCCGCCACCACCGCCGCCGCACGCCGTGAGGGCCAGCGCCGCCGTCAGAAGCACCGCCGCGGTGCCGAACCTACGTCTCATCACGTTGTTTCCCTTCCTGAGGCCACCTGGCGGACCTTGACCCGCCGGCTCACGCCGGGCGAGACCGTCGTCCGCTGGAGAAGCGTGAAGACGAGCTGCACCGCGAGTGCGAACAGCACAATCAGTACAGAACCCCCGACGACGCTCGCGTAATCCTTGGTCGCGAACCCGTCGATCACGAACCTGCCGAGCCCGCCCAGCCCGGTGTACGCGGCGACCGTCGTGGTCGCGACGACCTGGATGGCCGACAGCCGGAGCCCGAGCAGGATGAGCGGCAGCGCCACCGGCACCAGCACCCGGCCGAGCACCTGCCCGCCGGTCAGGCCCATCCCGTACGCGGCGTCGCGCAGCTCCGGATCGACGCCGCGGATCCCCTCGAAGGTGTTGACCAGGATCGGCGGGATCGCCAGCAGCACCAGCGGGATGATGACCGGCAGGATCGAGGCGGTGCCGAGCAGCAGCACGAACAGCACCAGCAGGCCCAGCGTGGGCAGGGCCCGGGCGAGGTTGGCGGAGATGACCACGACGACGCCGCCGCGGCCGGTGTGCCCGATGAGCAGCCCGAGCGGGATCGCGACCAGCATGGCCAGGGCCAGGGCCAGCGCGGAGAACTCCAGGTGCTCCAGCAGCCGGGCGGGGATGCCGTCGGGGCCCGACCAGTTGGCCGGGTCGCCGAAGAAGTCGCTGAGCCAGCTCACGATGCCCTCCTCGCCCGCACCCACGGGGTCAGCAGCCGCTGCGCGAGGACGAGCAGCCCGTCGGCGACCAGCGCGAGCGCCACGATGAGCACGATGCCGACGATGACCGGCGGCAGGAACGGGTTCTGGTAGGCCCGGGTGAACAGCATCCCGAGGCCGCCCTGGCCGATCAGCGCGCCGACGCTGACCAGGCTGATGCTGGAGACCGCGACGACCCGCAGCCCGGCCAGCACGACCGGCACGGCGATCGGCAGCTCGACCTGGACGAGGCGGCGCAGCGGCGTGAAGCCCATCGCCACGGCCGACTGGCGCACGTGGTCGGGCACCGAGCCGAGGCCGTCCACCACGGCGGGCAGCAGCACGGCGATCGCGTAGAACGTGAGCGGGATGATCACCGTGGTCTTGGACAGGCCGGTGACCGAGATGAGCAGCATGAAGACCGGCAGCGACGGCAGCGCGTACACGACGTTGAACACGCCGGCCGTCGGCTGGTAGAGCCACCGCCAGCGGGCGCTGGCCAGGCCGAGCGGCAGGGCCAGCACGAGGCCGGCGACGATCGGCACGAGGGACATGACGAGGTGGTCGCCGAGGAGGTCCTTGACGCTCCCGGCCCGGCCGGTGTCCCAGTTGCGGGCGAACCACTCCCACAGCGACGGGGGCCCGTCCGCGATCAGGCGTGCCAGCAGCGGCTCACCCATCGGCGGCCTCCGCGAGCGCCGCGTCGAGGACCTCACGGGTGGCCACGCCGACCACCTTGCCGTCCTCGCCGACCGCCACCGCGCACCCGGACGGCGACAGCAGCGCCGCGTCGAGGGCGGAGCGCATGGAGTCGCGGCCGGGCCGGAAGGTGCCGTACGGCTCCGGCTCGCCGCCGCCGTCGCCCCGCAGCCAGCCGACCGGCCGGCCGTCGTCGGAGACGGCGAGCACCCAGGGCTCGGGCGAGCCGCCGGAGAAGCCGGCGGGCACGGTCAGGTCGGTGCGTAGCCGCAGCCCGTCGGTGCCGACGAACTGCAGGCGGCGGATGCCCCGGTCGTGGCCGAGGAACTCGCGGACGAAGTCGTCGGCCGGCTCCGACAAGAGCGTCTTGGGGTCGGCGAGCTGCGCCAGCCGCCCGCCGACGCGCAGCACGGCCACCCGGTCGCCCAGCTTGATGGCCTCGTCGATGTCGTGGGTGACGAAGACGATCGTCTTGTTCAGCTCGGCCTGGAGCCGCAGCAGCTCGTCCTGCAGGCTGGTGCGCACGATCGGGTCGACGGCGCTGAACGGCTCGTCCATGAGCAGCACGGGCGGGTCGGCGGCCAGCGCCCTGGCCACGCCGACGCGCTGCTGCTGGCCGCCGGAGAGCTGGAACGGGTAGCGCTCGCCCATCGCGGGGTCGAGGCCCACGCGTTCGAGCAGCTCCATGGCCCGGCTGCGGGCCTTGCCGCGGTCCCAGCCGAGCAGCAGCGGCACCGTGGCGACGTTGTCGACGATCTTCTTGTGGGGGAAGAGGCCGGCCTGCTGGATGACGTAGCCGATGCCGCGCCGCAGCTTGGGCGGGTCGATGTCCTGCACCGGGTCGCCGTCGAGGAGGATGCGCCCCTCCGTCGCGTCGATCATCCGGTTGATCATCCGCAGGGACGTGGTCTTGCCGCAGCCCGACGGCCCGACGAACACCGTGATCTCGCCCGTGGGCGCTTCGAGTGACAGGTTGTCCACGGCCACCGTGCCGTCCGCGTACCGTTTCGTGACGGCGTCGAATGTGATCACGCGCGACCTCTCGCTTGCCCGGGCAGGGCCGTGGCCCCCCTGCCACGACCGCCGCATGATCTCTTGGAGGCCCACACTAGGGCGACGGACGGCGGTGTGTCGCGTCACCCCCACGGTTAAACGCTTCACTTCACCAGCCGGAATTCACAACAAAACCGGATCTCTTGATGCGCCGATGGTGGCGACTTGGCATGATTGCCTCACCGTCGGGCAGTCCCCCCAGGCCCGCCCGCCCCTGCTTCGCCCCCCACCGCAGCACTTCAGCAAGAGGAACGGCCCGTGACACAGCCGCTCACCGACCAGCGTGCCCGCGCCGAGCTGGTCGCCGAGCTCTACGACAGTCACGCCGCCGGGCTGTTCGCGTACTGCGCCGACCAGCTCGGCGACCACGGCTCCGCCGCCGACGTGCTGGTGACCGTTCTCACCAGCGTCCCCGCGACGGCCCCGCCCCGCGCCGCGCTGTACGCGCTCGCCCGCCGCGAGATCCGGCGCCGTGACGTCGTCTACGCGCCCCCTGTCGTCGACCCGCTCATCGATCCCGCCTCCGCCCTGGTGGAGCGCACGCTGCACGAGCTGCGCCCGCACCACCGCGAGGTGCTCCTTCTGTCCGAGGTGTGCGGCCTGGACCGCGCCGAGCTGGCCTGGGTGCTCGACGTGGCGCCCGACACGGCCGGCGAGCTGGTGAGCGCCGCCGCGCACCGCTACCGCCGGCTGCTCGGCGCCGCGCTCGACCGCGCCGCCGCCCGCCGCATGCCCAAGCCGGCCGCCGACGTGTACGGCGCCCTGGGCGTCGCGCCGCTGCGCGACGTGCTCGGCCGCCTGCCGTGGCCGGAGCCGCCCGGCGCGCTGCGCATCCACTTCGCCGGGTCCCGTTCGGCCGACGCCGCGCCGATGTTCGTCAGGCCGCGCTGGCCGGTGCCGCCGGTCTGGCCGCTGCCGCTCGGCGAGCGCGACCCGCTGACGAGCACGGGGCTGTTCCCGGCCGAGCTGCTCAAGCCGCCGTCGCCGTCCCGCGTGCCGCCGCATGAGGCGACGACCGAGCCGATGCCCAAGGTGGGCGACCCGCTCGCCGCGACCGACCGGGCCCGGCCGAGCACGGGTCTGGTACGGCCGTGGCAGGCGTTCACCTCCGCCCGCGACCAGGGGCTCATCCCGAAGCCCGCGGAGCGGGCACGCCCGGGAGAGCCCGGGGGCCTGGGAGCTTCCCGGGATCGGGCCCGCCCAGGAGAGCCCGGGGGCCCGGGTGCTTCCCGGGATCGGGCCCGCCCAGGAGAGCCCGGGGGCCCGGGAGCTTCCCGGGATCGGGCCCGGCCGGGAGAGTCCGGGGAGGGGGCGCGGCCGGGAGAGCGGCCGTTCTTCCTGCCGGGAGGCGGCGACGCGTTCGCCACCGGCGACGTCTTCCCGCCGGCGGGCGGCCCGCGGGGCCGCGCGTCCTCGGCGCCGGTCCCGGGTGACGTGCTGGACGACGAGCAGGCCACGCAGGAGATGCCCGCGATCCGCGACGCGGTCCGTCCCGGCGACCCGGCCGCCCACGGGCCGTCCGGCCCGCCGTCCCGGACGGCGGGCGAAGGCGCGCCCGGCAGTCTTTTCGCGCGGCGCGATAGGGCTCCCGAGCCGATCTACCGCATGCCGCTCCCGGCGGACGCCGCGGCCGGGCCCGCGCTGTCCCCCACCGGACCGTCAACCACCGGGCCGTCAACCACCGGCTTGTCCCCCGCCGCCCCTTCTCCCACCGGACCGGCCGTCCGGGAGGCGATGTCGGGAGGAACGGTTCGGGACGACAGGTCCTGGCCGGCCGAACGCGACGCCGAGCGCGGACGGGCCGGCCGATCGGCGAAGGCCCGCGAGGAGGCGGCGCTCACGTCGCGACCCGGCAAGGACGCCCAGGACGGCAACGACGGCAAGGTCGGCAAGGTCGGGGCCAAGCCCCGCTCCGGCAAGAACGGCCCGGCCGACCGGCCGCGCTCCGGCACGCCCGCCAAGCCGCCCCGCTCGGGCAAGAAGGCGCCCCGCAAGGGCGCCCGGCCGCGCCGCGGGAACCGGCACCACGACTGGGCGTGGGAGCTGATCGGCTTCCTCATGTGCGTGGCGATCGCGATGATCGTGTTCTTCTCGGTGCCCGCCATCCTGAGCCCCTGACGGGCTCCCGTCGTGGGGGGTGTCAGCCGGCGGACAGGATCAGCCCGCTGGTCGGCACCCCCGTCCCGGCCGTCACCAGGACGTGCTCCACCCCGGGCACCTGGTTGGCCGACGTGCCGCGGATCTGCCGCACGGCCTCGGCGATGCCGTTCATGCCGTGGATGTACGCCTCGCCGAGCTGCCCGCCGTGCGGGTTGACCGGCAGGCGACCGCCCAGCTCGATGCCGCCGTCGCGCACGAACCCCGGGGCCTCGCCCCGGCCGCAGAAGCCCAGCTCCTCCAGTTGCGCGAGGACGAACGGGGTGAAGTGGTCGTACAGGATGGCGGTCCGCACGTCCCGCGGCTTGAGCCCGGACATCTCCCACAACCGGCGGCCGACGACGGACATCTCCGGAAGGCCGCTCATGTCGTCCCGGTAGTAGCTGGTCATCATCATCTGCCCCTCGGCCGAGCCCTGGGCGGCGGCCGTGACGACGGCGGGCGAGCGCCGCAGGTCCCGCGCCCGCTCGACGGAGGTGACGACGAGGGCGACCGCCCCGTCGCTCTCCTGGCAGCAGTCGAACAGGCGCAACGGCTCCACGATCCAGCGCGACGCCTGGTGCTCCTCCAGCGTGATGGGCCGCTGGTAGAACCAGGCCGCCGGGTTGGTGGCGGCGTGGCGGCGCATGGCCACGGCGACCCGGCCGAAGTCCTCGGACGTGGCGCCGTGGACGTGCATGTAGCGCCGAGCGAACATCGCCACCCACGCCGCCGGCGTCATCAGCCCGAACGGGACGTGCCAGCTCATCTCCAGGCCCTGCGAGGTGGGCTGGCCGCCCAGCCGGGCGTCGGGCTGCCCGAAGCGCCGGCCCGAGCGTTCGTTGAAGGCGCGGTAGCACACGACCGTGCGGGCCATGCCGGTGGCGACGGCCATCGCGGCGTGCGCGACGGTCCCGCAGGCGGCGCCGCCGCCGTACTCGACCCGGGAGAAGAACGTCAGCTCGCCCGCCCCGATCTCCCTGGCGACGGCGATCTCCTGGTTGGTGTCCTGGGTGAAGGTCACCATCCCGTCCACGTCGGACGGGTCGAGACCGGCGTCGTCCAGCGCCGCGAACACGGCCTCGGCGGCCAGCCGCAGCTCCGACCGGCCGGAGTCCTTGCTGAACTCGGTGGCGCCGATGCCCGCGATGGCGGCTCGGGTTCCTGACACGTACTGGCTCCTTTGACGTCGTCGCGCGCGGGCACGGCGGATCCCCGGAAGACCCACAGAGGGGGCGGTGATCAGGCCGTTTCGTCGGAGGGAAGGGTGAAGGTGACGGTGGCGGTGGCGTGGTCGCCGAGGCTGACCTTGCCGCGCACCTCGACCGTGTAGTCCGGCCCGTCCTGGGTGACGACCGTGCCGTTGAAGTCCAGCCGGTCCCCCGCGTACGCCGGCACGCCGAGCTTGACGTTGATGCGCCTGATGATGGCCTCCGGCCCCGTCCAGTCGGTGACGTACCGCTCGACCAGGCCCATCGTGGTCAGGATGTTGAGGAAGATGTCCTTGGAGCCCTGCGCCCGCGCGCCCTCGACGTCGTGGTGGACCGGCGTGAAGTCCATCGTGGCCAGGGCGGTGGAGACGACCACCGTGGGCGTGAGGTCGATCGACAGCTCGGGCAGCACCGCGCCGATCTCGATCTGGTCTTCGGTCAGCGTCCGCATCACGACTCCCGTGGCGCCCACATTGGAAGGATCACTTCGTCGTCCATTGCCCGATAGGTCGCACGCAACTCCATACCGATACCCACCGCGTCGGGCGGGCAGTCCACGACATTGCCCACAATCCGCACCCCTTCCGGCAGTTCCACCACAGCGACCACGAACGGCGTCTCCCGCCCCGGAACGGGCGGGTGGTGGTGCACCACGTAGCTGAAGACGGTGCCCTCGCCGCGGGCGACGACGTAGGAGCGGCTGGTCGAGCGGCACGACGGGCAGACGGGGCCGGGCGGGTGCCGCAGGCGTCCGCAGTCGGCGCAGCTCTGGATGCGCAGCTCGCCCTGGCGCACGCCCTCCCAGAAGAACGCGGTGTCCCGGTTCTGGGCCGGTCGCAGCGGGTACGGCGCCGTGCTCGCGGCCGGCGTCCCGCTCTTCCGGCGCGGGCGGAACTTGAGCACCCGGAACATCATCTCGGCCACCGGCGCGTCGCCCTCGCCGTACCAGGTGACGTTCCAGGTGGCGAAGTACCCCTCGCCCAGGGCGGTGCGCTTGGGCCCGATCAGGCCGGAGAAGCGGGTGGCCGCCGAGAGCCGCTCCCCCACGCGCGCGGGGCGGTGGTAGGTCTGCTCGCAGTTGGTCGCCACCACGCCCGTGTAGCCGGCGGCGTCGAGCGCGGCCAGCACGTCGTCCACCGGCGAGCGGTCCTTGACGCCGCGCCGCACCCCCGGCATGGTCCAGACCTGCGCCATCGCCGGCGGCGAGACGCCCTTGTCGAGGTACGACCGGTTGGCGTCGCCCATCGCGTCGAGCCAGTGCCGGATCATCGGGATGTTGACCGGGTCGGCGGCCGGGCCGCCCCGCACCTCGCCCAGCGCCGCCTGCTTCTCCGCCAGCTCCAGCAGCTCGTCCCCCGGGCTCATGTCCAGGTCCGTCATCGCGGCGGCCTCGGCAGGCTCAGGCCGAGCATGGCGATCAGCTCGCGC
This sequence comes from Nonomuraea roseoviolacea subsp. carminata, assembly GCF_024172185.1. Taxonomy (GTDB): domain Bacteria; phylum Actinomycetota; class Actinomycetes; order Streptosporangiales; family Streptosporangiaceae; genus Nonomuraea; species Nonomuraea roseoviolacea. Next base: position 5,201,388 of record NZ_JAMZEC010000001.1, on the reverse strand, counting down.
TGCACCTCGTTCACGCCGCCGCCGAAGGTCAGCACCACGGCGCCCTTGACCCCGTGGTCCACGCGTTCGAGCAGCTCGGCGGTCTCCGGGTCGGACGGGTCGCCGAAGCGGGCGAGCACCTCACCGACCAGCCGGCCGATCTCCTGCATCCGCTCCGAACCGTAGATCTTGGTGGCCGACGCGTCGGGCGCGCCCAGCCAGCCGAGGTCCATGTTGGCGGCCACCTGCCAGTTGAGCAGCTCGTTCGTCCGGAAGTACGCGCGCACCCGGCCGAGCGCCCGCCGCACGTCCGGCACGTCGGCCAGCCCCGTGCGGCGCGCCCAGGCGAGGAACCGGTCGTAGGTCTGGCCGAGGTTGCCGGCCGGGCCGAGCGTGACGCGTTCGTGGTTGAGCTGGTTGACGATGAGGTCCCAGCCCTTGTCCACCTCGCCGACGACCATGCTCACCGGCACGCGCACGTCGGAGTAGTACGTGGCGTTGGTGTGGTGGCGGCCGTCCATGGTGACGATCGGCGTCCAGGAGAAGCCCGGGTCGTCCGTGGAGGCGATCATCATGGTGATGCCCTTGTGCTTCTTCGCTTCGGGGTTCGTGCGGGCGGCCAGCCAGATGTACTGGGCGTAGTGGGCGCCGCTGGTGAAGATCTTCTGGCCGTTGACGACGTAGTGGTCGCCGTCCAGGACCGCGGTGGTGCGCAGGGACGCCAGGTCCGTGCCCGCCTCGGGCTCGCTGTAGCCGATGGCGAAGTGGCACTCGCCGGCCAGGATGCGGGGCAGGAAGAACTCCTTCTGCTCCGGCGTGCCGTACTGCATCAGCGTCGGACCGACCGTCTGCAGCGTGATGATCGGGTACGGCACCGCGGCGCGGGCGATCTCGTTGGCGAAGATCTGCTGCTCGACGGGGCCGTAGCCGCCTCCCCCGTACTCCTTCGGCCAGCCGAGGCCGAGCTTGCCGTCGCGGCCGAGGCGCCGGCAGTGCTCCATGTAGGTCTCGCCGAACGGGTCGTCGGCGATCTTGCGGCGTTCGTCGTCGGAGAGGCAGCTCCGGAAGTACGCGCGCAGCTCGTCGCGGAGCGCGCGCTGGTCCGGTGTCAGGTCGATGAGCATCAGGCGAGCGCTCCGATCAGGTCGAGCTGGGCGTCCTGGCCGCCGAGCAGGTGCGACAGGTGCTTGGCGTGGGCGAAGTACCGGTGCAGCGGGTAGGTCACGTCGAGGCCGAGCCCGCCGTGCAGGTGCTGGCAGGTGTAGAGCGCCCGGAACGCCTCGCCGGTGTGGAAGGCGGCCAGCGCCAGGTCCTCCTCGGCCGGCAGGCCCTCGCCGAGCCGCCAGGCGGCCGACCACATGGCCACGTCCAGCGCCCGCCCGGCGATGTAGACGTCCGCGACCTGCATGGTCACCGCCTGGAACTCCGCCAGCGCCCGGCCGAACTGCCGGCGCGTCTTGACGTAACTCGTGGTCAGCTCCAGCGCCCCGGCGAGGACGCCGCTCGCCTGGGCGGCCACGGCGACGGTCATGATCTGCCGCAGCGCGGCCACGGACTCGGGGCCGGCCACCCGCTCGGCCGGCGTCCGGTCGAGGACCACGGTGGCGGCGGGCTCGCCGGTCGAGGTGAACTCGGGGCTCGACTCGGGCCGCGACACCAGGAACACGCCGGCGTCGGCCGCGACCAGGACGTCGGCCAGGGCGTCGGCCCGGGCGTCGGCCAGGACCTCGGCCGCCAGGTACGGGACGCCGGTCTTGCGGCCGGTCAGCACCCAGCCGTCGTCCGTCTGGTCCGCGGTGGTCGCGGGCGGGTCGGCGAGGGCGCGGCCGGGCTCGCGCACCGCGAGGGTCGCGGGGCGTTCCTGCTGGTCGCGAGTGCCGTGCCGGGCGAGGAACAGCGAGGCGGCCAGGGCGGGCAACGCGGGCACCGACGCGGCGCGGGCGCCCACCTCGCGCAGCACGACGGCCATCTCCACGGGGCCGAGCCCCGCCCCGCCCGCCTCCTCGGGCAGGCACAGGGCCAGCAGTCCGGCCTCGCGTAACCGCCGCTCCGGCTCGTCCCCGGCGAGCAGGTCGGCGGCCAGCTCGCGCAGGTCGCGCTGGGTCTCGTCCAGGCCGAAGTTCATCATGCCTCCAGTAGGTGTGCGCGGCCGTTCCTGGCGAAGTCGTGCTCGATGGCCTTGACGTCGTCCTCCTCCAACCGCCGCCAGCACCCGCCTTGGGGCGGGCGATCCTGAGGCGGACCGTCCAGGCGCGGACTGCTCGGTGGTGAGCCGGCCGGGGGCGGGCCATCCTCGGCGGGCGGGGCGTCCCCGGATGGGAGGCCGTCCCCGGATGGCGGGGCGTACGGCCGCCACCAGACGGGGTCGGTGGTGCGCCACGCCTCGCGGGCGAGCAGGCGCTTGACGACCTTGTGCGAGGGGGTCTGCGGCAGCTCGGCCGAGATCCGGACGTAGCGGGGCACGGCCTTGCGGCCGAGGTCGGCGCGTGCGGCGAGGAAGGCGGCGAACGCCTCCGGCGAGAACGGCCCGGCCATGACCAGCGCCGCCATCACCTGGTCACCGGCCGCCGCGTCCGGCACCGGGTACACCGCTGCCTCCACCACGCCGGGGAACTCCCGCAGGGCGGCCTCGATCGGGGCCACCGCGAGGTTCTCGCCGTCCACGCGCAGCCGCTCGGTGCCGCGACCGGCGAAGAACACGTGGCCGCGGGCGTCGGCGTAGGCGAGGTCGCCGGACCAGAACGCGCCGTCGCGCAGCCGCTCGGCGTCCGCCTCGGGGTCGTTGTAGTAGCCGTCGAACAGGCCCCCGCCGGACACGTTGACCAGCTCGCCGATCGCCTCGCCGGGGTTGAGCAGGCGGCCGTCCTCGAAACGGGCGGCGGCGCAGCGCTCCCCCGTGAAGGGGTCGCGGATCTCGACGCCGTCCGGGAGCCGGCCGAGCGCGCCCGGCGGCGCCGCCGGGTCGGGCGTGAGCGAGATCGCCGTCTCCGTCGAGCCGAACGCGTCGATCACCCGGCAGCCGAACCGCTCGCCGAAACGTCTGGTCGCCGTCGCGCTGCCCTCGTTGCCGAAGGCGAGGCGCAGCGGGTTGTCCGCGTCGTCGGGGCGGGGCGGGGTGGCGAGCACGTACGACAGGGCCTTGCCGACGTAGTGCAGGTACGTGCACCCGTACCGCCGGACGTCGGGCAGCAGGCCGGACGCCGAGAACCGGCGCCGCAGCACCAGCGCGGCCCCGGACGCGACCGCCGGAGCGTAGGCGGCCATGAGAGCGCCGGAGTGGAACAGCGGCATCGGGCAGTAGACGACGTCGTCCGGGGTGAGGAGGGCGCCGAGGCTGCGTCCGGGGACGGCCAGCTTCCGCTGGGTGATCCGCACGGCACGGGGCCGTCCGGAGGTGCCCGAGGTGAAGATCAACATCATGAGGTCGCCGGCGCCGCACTCGGCGTTCTCGGCGCTCCCGGCCTCGTGGGTGCCGTCGGCGAGCTCGGTGAGGGTGGCCAGCGGGGCTCGCGGCATGCGGAGGTCGCGGGCCAGGGCGGTCGCCGTCTCCTCGTACGGGCCGTCGTACAGGAGCAGGGCGACGTCGGTGGCCGCGGCGTCACGGGCGAGCTCGGCGGGTGAGCGGGTGGGGTTGAGCGCGACGACCACGCACCCGCCGAGGGCGGCGGCGCCGACGAGCACCGGCAGGCCGGGCACGTTGTCGCAGAGCACGCCGACGTGCGGCCGGCCGGCGGCGCGCGCGGCCCGCCAGGAGGGATCGGTGATCGCGGCGAGCCGGGCGGCGGCGTTCCGGCAGTCGGCGACGTGCTCGCGCCAGGACCACACCCGGTCCTCGAAGAGCAGGCCGGGACGGTCGTCGCCGGCCCGCGCCAGGAGCAGGGCGGCGAGGGTGTCCGCGGTCATGGCTCCTCCAGCAAGCGCTCGGCCAAACGATCCGCAAACTAGAACAGATTCTAGTATCTGTCCAGTACCGGCACCCGCTGATAAGTCTGGATATATGCCTGTAACGCCGTGGACATGGGCCTATACAGGCTTCTTTGTGACTCGCCAGTAACAAGCCGCGCCCGGGGGAAATCAGATAACGTGTTCTTATGCGTACCCCGCACGCGGCCGGCACCGCACCCTCCAGCGACATCGAGGGGACCATGGAGAGCCACACCACGCCCGGTTCCGGCGGGCACGCGTCAGGCGGGCACAGCGTCCGCACCCGCAGCCAGCACCAGCGCCGCAAGCGGATCGTCCAGGCCGCCGCCGCCCTCGCCTCGCGCGGCGGCGTCGAGGCCATGCAGATGCGCACCGTCGCCGAGCGGGCCGGCGTCGCGCTCGGCACCCTCTACCGCTACTTCCCGTCCAAGATGGACCTGGTCGTCGCGGTGGTCGGCGAGGAGATCGACCTGCTGGAGAGCAGCATCGAACGTCGTCCGCCGGGCGCCTCCACCCCGGCGGGCCGCGCCGTCGACGTGCTCATGCGCGCCACGCGGGGCCTGATGCGGGAGCCGGAGCTGGCCGACGCGCTCATCCGCTCGCTCATCCTGGCCGAGGTCGAGACGCCGTTCGGCGACCGCATGACCGGCCTGCTGCTGCGGGTCTCGGCCGACGGGCTCTCGCGCGAGCAGGCCACCGAGGAGCAGGTCGCGCTCGCGGGGTCGCTGTCGAGCATCTGGGTGCAGGAGCTGCTGGAGATGCTGCGCGGCCGGCGCACCTACGACCAGATCCAGCGCCGCATCGAGATCGCCGCCGCCCGCCTCCTCACCGACATCGCCTGACCGAACTCCCGTCGGCCGGACACCACCTCTGGCCCGGCCGGACACCACCTCTGGCCCGGTCGGACGCCGCGCACCGCCCGCCGCCCGGCGCCACCCCGTCCGGCCCCGCCACCCGCCTTCCGGCACCGGCACTGCCGCCGGCTCCACCCGGGCCGACGACCCCCTTCCGACAGCGATCCCGGCCGGCCTGGGCGCGAGCCCTCCTCCTGACACGGCCCGCCCCTCGTGACGACACCCGCCCTCCAGCACCAGCCCCACGCCTCCTGAGCGCGACACTCGTCTACCGGCACCTGCCTCAGTACCGCGCGGACGCTGACCCCCTTCCCATAGGCCCGGCCGGGCTCGTTCAGGGCTCAGACCTCCGCCGGCTCCTCTCTCGTGGCCCGGAACGTGCGGCGGTAGGCGTGCGGCGACACGCCGAGGGCGGCGTGCAGGTGCCGCCGGAACGACGCCGCCGTGCCGAACCCCGCGCGCCCGGCCACCCCCTCCATCGGCAGATCACTGGTCTCCAGCAGCCGGCGGGCCAGCTCGACCCGCTGCCGGGTGAGCCACTGCCCCGGGCTCATCCCCACCTCCTCGCGGAAGCGCCGGGTGAACGTGCGCCGGCTCATCCCCGCGTGCCGGGCCAGGTCGGCGAGCTGGAGCGGCTCGGCCAGGCGGCTCAGCGCCCACGCCCGGGTGGGGGCCGTGCCCGCGGCGGACGGCTCCGGCACCGGGTGCTCGATGTACTGGGCCTGGCCGCCGTCGCGCCAGGGCGGCACGACGCAGCTGCGCGCCACCTGGTTGGCGACCTCGCTGCCGTGGTCACGGCGTACGAGGTGGAGGCAGAGGTCCACCCCGGACGAGGCGCCCGCGGAGGTCAGCACGTCGCCGTCGTCCACGAACAGGACTCCCGGGTCCATCCGCACGCGGGGGAAGAACCGGGCGAAGCGCTCGGCGTGCTTCCAGTGGGTGGTGGCCGGGCGGCCGTCCAGCAGCCCGGCGGCGGCCAGCACGAACGTCGCCACGCAGATCGACACCGCGCGGGTGCCCGGGCGCAGCCGGGAGAGGGCGTCGAGCAGTTCGGGCGACAGGCTCTCGGGCCCGGTGATGGCCGCGTGCGCGTCGGTGGCGGGCAGCACGACCGTGTCGGCCGTCGCGAGCACCCCGGCGTCGTACGCGGCGGCGATGGAGAAGTCGGCCGCCGTGCGCACCGGGCCGCCGTCGAGCGTGCAGGTCACGACGTCGTAGAGCGGCTCGCCGGCCGGCCCGCGGGCCGTGGCGAAGATCCGTGACGGGATGCTCAGCTCGAACGGGATGACGCCGTCGAGCGCGAGGACGGCCACACGGTGCATGGCCCGATCTTTGCACACCTTGGCCTCCGGGCCACTCGCGGCCCGACCGCGGCGGCGAGCAGGCTGGAGTCATGAAGATGCGCGCGATGAGCCAGAACGCTCTGGGTGGCCCCGAGGTGCTGACGATGGTGGAGCTGGACCGGCCCGAGCCGGGACCGGCGGAGGTGCTGGTAAGGGTGCACGCGGCTGGAGTGAATCCGGCCGACTGGAAGATCCGGGCCACCGGCGGCCATCTCGGGCAGCCGCCGTTCGTGCTCGGCTGGGACGTCTCCGGCGTGGTCGAGGCGACCGGCGCCGGGACCACGATCCACAAGCCGGGCGACGAGGTGTTCGGGATGCTGCCGTTCCCGTTCGGCAACGGTGCGTACGCCGAGTACGTGACCGCGCCCGCGCGGACCTTCGCCCGCAAGCCCGCCGCCGTGGACCACACGCGGGCCGCCGCGATCCCGCTGGCCGCGCTGACCGCCTGGCAGGCGCTCGTCGACACCGCCGCGACCCGCTCCGGCGACCGGGTGCTCATCCACGCGGCGGCGGGCGGCGTCGGGCACTTCGCGGTGCAGATCGCCAAGGCGCGCGGCGCGTACGTGGTCGGCACGGCCAGCGCCGCCAAGCACGACTTCCTGCGCGGCCTCGGCGCCGACGAGGTGATCGACTACCGCACCGAGGACTTCGCCGAGGTCGCGCGGGACATGGACGTGGTCATCGAGACGGTGGGCGGCGAGTACGGCCGACGGTCTCTGCGCACCCTGCGCGAGGGCGGCGTGATCGTCTCCCTGACGTTGTCGCTGCTGGACCCGGGCCTGCACGCGGCGGCGGCCGAGCGGGGCATCCGGTCCGAGGCGATGCTGGTGGAGGCCGACCACGCGGGGATGCGGTCGCTGGCCGCGCTGGCCGAGGCGGGGCGGCTGCGTCCGGAGATCGCGGCGGTCCTGCCGCTGGAGGACGCCGCCAAGGCCCACGAACTGGGCGAGTCGGGCGGCACCACCGGGAAGATCGTCCTCACCGTCACTCCCTGACACGCGCCGGGTCCTCTCCTCAGGCTCGCCCCCTCCCAGGGCGCGGGGTCCCGCCCCCACGCCTCGGCCGGCCCCGGCCCCGGCCCTGGGACGCCCGGCGCGGCCCGCACCCCGTCCATCACGGCATCACCGCCTGCACACGGAATCTGTCGGTGGCAGGGCGTATACAGGGAGGATGACCGACAGGCCGTCGACCGAGGACTTTCTCAGGCTGGCCGACCCCATGCGGCGCGAGCTGCTCGCGCACTGCTACCGCATGACGGGTTCGGTGCACGACGCCGAGGACCTCGTCCAGGAGACCTACCTGCGCGCCTGGCGCGCCTACGACGGGTTCGAGGGGCGCTCGTCCCTGCGAACGTGGCTGTATCGCATCGCCACGACCGTCTGCCTGACCGCGCTGGAGAGCAGGGGCCGCCGGCCGCTGCCCACGGGTCTGGGCGCGCCGAGCACCGAGGCGAGCGCGCCGCTGGTGGAGCGGCCGGAGGTGCCGTGGCTGGAGCCGGTGCCCGACGGCATGGTGGGCGCGGGGGCCGACGACCCGGCCGCGATCGTGACCTCGCGCGAGAGCATCCGGCTGGCGCTCATCGCGGCCCTGCAGTACCTGCCGCCCCGGCAGCGGGCCATCCTGGTGCTGCGTGACGTGCTGCGGTGGCGCGCCGCCGAGGTGGCCGAGGCGCTGGAGACCACGACGGCCGCCGTCAACAGCGGGCTCCAGCGGGCGCGGGCCCAGCTCAACGAGGTGTCGCCGAGCCTGGACGATCCCACGCCGCCGCTGCCTCACGACCAGCGCGAGCAGCTCGACGCCTATGTGGCCGCGTTCGAGAGCTACGACGTGGCGGCGCTGGTGAAGCTGTTCACGAGGGACGCAGTCTGGGAGATGCCGCCCTTCACCGGGTGGTACCAGGGCGCCGAGGAGATCGGGCGGCTCATCACGGTCAACTGCCCGGCCGAGCATGCGGGCGATCTGCGCCTGGTGCCCGTCGCCGCCAACGGCCAGCCGGCCTTCGCGGTGTACTTCCGCCAGGGTGACACCTATACCGCGTTCTCGTTGATGGTGCTGACACTCGCCGCCGAAGGCATCCGGCATGTGGCCATGTTCTTCGACGTCGGGCTCTTCGAGCCGTTCGGGCTGCCGTCCACGCTGCCCGTCGAGGCGCGGGCTTCCACAGCAAACTAGAACGAGTTACAGTCGCCTCCCGAGCATCATTCTGGAGGCGACCGTGGGCACACCGGTGATCGTCGAAGCCGTCCGCACCCCCATCGGCAAGCGTGACGGCTGGCTGTCCGGGCTCAAGCCGCAACAGGTGCTCGCCGCCGCCCTCAACGGGCTGGTCGAGCGCTCCGGCGTCGATCCGGCCGCCGTCGGCCAGGTCTTCGCCGGCTGCGTGACCCAGGCGGGCGAGCAGGGCGGCCACGTGGGGCGCTATTCCTGGCTGTACGCGGGCCTGCCGTACCAGACGGGCGTCACCACGGTCGACGCGCAGTGCGGCTCGTCGCAGCAGGCCGTGCACCTCGCGGCGGCGATGATCCGCGCCGGCGTGATCGAGGCCGGCATCGGGTGCGGCGTCGAGATCATGAGCCGCGCGCCGCTCGGCAGCAACGTCCTGCCCGCCAGGCCGCGGCCCGACGACTGGAGCATCGACTTACCCGACCAGTTCACCGCCGCCGAGCGCATCGCTGCACGGCGCGGGCTGACCAGGGAACGGCTCGACTGGCTCGGCGCCCGCTCCCAGCAGCTCGCCGCCAAGGCGTGGGCCGACGGGCGGTTCGAGCGGGAGATCGTGCCCATCGGCGACGTGCGGCGCGACCAGGGGTTGCGCGAGACCACCGCCGAGGGGCTGGCCAAGCTCAAGCCGGTGCTCGGCGAGGGCGCCCTGCACACGGCCGGCAACTCCTCACAGATCTCCGACGGGGCCGCGGCGGTGCTCGTGATGAGCGAGGACGCGGCCCGCGCGCACGGCCTGCGGCCGAGGGCCCGCATCCTCGCCCAGGCCCTGGTGGGCGCCGAGCCGTACTACCACCTCGACGGCCCCGTGGAGGCGACCTCCAAGGCGCTGGCCATGGCCGGGATGTCGATCGGCGACATCGACCGGTTCGAGGTGAACGAGGCGTTCGCCGCGGTCGTGCTGTCGTGGGCGAGCGTCCACCAGCCCGACTTCGACCGGGTCAACGTCAACGGCGGCGCCATCGCGCTCGGCCATCCGGTGGGGGCGTCGGGCGCCCGGCTGATCACCACGGCGCTGCACGAGCTGGAGCGGTCGGACTCCTCCACGGCTCTGGTGTCGATGTGCGCGGGCGGCGCCCTGGCCACCGCCACCATCCTCGAACGCGTCACGTGACCGTACGAGCCCCTTCACCCTCGGCTACTTCCGCCGGTCCGCCTCCGCAGGTAGTAGGCGTACGTGGCGGCCGCGAGGGCCAGGCTCCACGGCAGCCAGAACAGTCCTGGAAGGAACGTCCCCCAGTGGCTCGCGGACAGCGTGATCTGCCCGGCGGCCCACCACAGCCACAACCTGGCGCCGGCCTGGATCAGCAAGACGGAGGCCGCCGTCGCCGGGACGACGGCGAACCAGATCGGCACTCGCCTGCCGCGCAGGAAGGGAATCCAGCGCGGGAAGACCTCGCCCCAGCCCTGAACCAGCCCGAGTGTCAGCACCGCCCCCGCCACGCACAATCCTCCCAGCACGAACTCCGAGGCCCCGGCGTCCACGCCCAGGTAATCGGCCGGCACACCAAGGGGGATGCCCAGCCCCCACGAGATACGCGAGATCCCGTACGGCAGAGCCAGCACGGCCGCCGCGTAGGTGGCCCACCTCCCCCATCGCCCGGAGCTCACGTCGCCGCCGCGCGTGTTCCAGACGACCAGTGCCCACAGACCTCCGCCCGCGATGCTGAACAGCATGAACAGCAGTGGCCAGTCCCACAGCTTCGTGTATCCCATGAACAGGTAGCCGAAGTTCTGGATCACCCGGACGTCGGGAACGGCCACCAGCAACGCGACGGCGAGCAGCGCTCCAACCACCCTCGGCCACTGTGTCCGAGGCGCGCGGGCCAGCACCACCGCGGCGGCCACACCGAGCACTCCGGCCACCGCGAAGATCACACCGGTGGCGCCCGGCTCAGCGGTGGCGAAGAACGAGCCCATGTCAGAGCCGCGAGGATCATTGCTCCCCAGGGGGAATGAACGGCCTTCGACCGCCCAGTAGGCGCCCACCAGTCCGAGAGCCAGCGACCAGACGCCCGCTGCGACCACCGAAGGCTTCGCCGTGACTTCCCTGGAGGCGACCGCTCCGGGCGCCACCTTCTCCGTGCGGATGATCATGCCGCCCTCGCGCGAGTCGAGATCATGTCCGCCGCTTTCGCGATGTAGGAGCCGGGCAGATCGGCGAGGAGGCCGACGTCCTTCGCCGCAGGAAGAGCGTCAACCGCTTGCGCCGCCAGGTCGCGGCAGTAGGCCAGCGTGTCGTCGACGATGCCGCTGTCTCGGACCCTGGCCAGGATCGTCTCGGCATCGCCGTCGAGCAGATGGGGGTCTGCACCCCTGGCCCGCAGGAGCGGCAGGGTGTAGACGCTCTGACGCACGTCGTTGCCCGCCGGCTTGCCCAGCGTCTCGCTCGAGAGCGTCAGGTCCAGCAAATCGTCCAGGATCTGGAAGACAAGGCCGAATTTCTCGCCGTAGACGGCCATCTTGGCGCGCTCCTCCGGGGAAGCCTTGGCACAGAGTGCGCCCACCAGGCAGCTCGCCCGGAACAGCGCGGCCGTCTTGCCGGTGATCGACCTGAGCGCCGACTCCTCGGTGCGGTCGCGGTTGAACTGGTCGACAGCCTCCAGATACTGGCCCTCGGCCAGCTCCACCGTCGTGGCGGCCAGCACTTCGGCCACCGGCTTGGACACTGCCGTGATGGCGGCCAGCCCGGCCCTGGCGAGTATGAAGTCGCCGATCACCAGGGCCTTGCCTTGGCCGAGCGTGGCGTTGAGCGTCGGGGTGCCCCGCCGCTGGGAGGCGCCGTCCATCAGGTCGTCGTGGATCAGCGATGCGGCGTGGATCAGCTCGATGCACGCGGCGGCGGTGACAGCCCGCCGATCGGCTGCCTTGCCGAACGCCAGCACCGTGCCCAGCGTCAGCGCGGGACGCAGACGCTTGCCGCCGGCCTGGATGATCCGCTCCGCACCGGCGTTGATTCCCGGCAGCGTCGATGATCCGCTCAGCCGCTCGATCCTGGACTCGACCTTACTCAGCCCTGCGACGATCGCAGGGTGGGTCAGCAGACGTTCCATGAGACCTCCCAGTTAATGACCGGGTGGACATTAGCACCCTAATGACCACCTGTATACTTCCTTGCGTGCAGAAGAAACGGCTACGCGACCCAGAGGCCCATCGCGCGGCCATCCTTCAGGCGGCGCGGGGCGCCTTCGCGGAACTCGGCTACGCCAAGGCCACCATCCGCGAGATCGCGCGGCGTGCCGGAGTCACGCACGGTCTGGTGATGCGGCACTTCGGATCCAAGGAGACGCTCTTCGTCGCCGCCGTTCCCGGACCGAAGCCGGTGGACGATATCGAGCCCGGGACGCCGGAGACGCTGCCGGAACGCATGGCGAAGGCCTACGTCACGCGGATGGAACATCCGGCCAACGACGACCCGTTCCTCGTGCTCATCCGCAGCGCGGCGTCCGGCGACCGGGCGGCCGAGGATCTGTTCGCCACCATGCGCCGGCCCATCCACAGTGCCTACGGTCCTGTCGTCGACGGACAGGACGCCGAGGGGCGCATCGACCTGATGGGCGCGCTGCTCATCGGAGTGACGTTCAACCGCTACCTGCTGAAGTCAGGCGCTCTGGCCGAGATGCCGTCCGACGTGCTGATCGGACATCTGGCGCGCACGCTGCGTGCCATCCTGTTCGAGTGAGGCGACGGCCGGCTCGTACGTCGGCCATCGGCCCAGCCCGTGCCTTCCTAGCCCGGGCCGCCGAGCGTCGGCCCGGCGGGCGCCAGACGTCGAAATCGCGCGAGGAAGCTTGATCGCCATGCCCCCACTCTTTCCGACCAGCGGTCGTCGTGGATCACTTGCGAGGGGGAAGCAGATCCCCCGCAGGAGTGAGATGACCCGGCTGCCGCCGGAGGAGTACGTCGACCGGGCCGCCGGCCAGTGCTGGATCGCGGCGGCGGGCGCACCGGTCGGCGGCCGGCGCCGTGACACCCAGCGGTGGCCCGTCATCTCGGGACGTGTCACGTTAGGTGCCGGAAATCCCTTTCGGTGCTCCCCTCCTTCCGCCACACTCGTTCCACGCGCTCACGCACCACGGGGGACCGCCCATGAGAAAGACCCGGCGCAGGCCGTACACCGAGCAGCGCCCGCAGGACCTCGGCGGCGGGGTGTGGAGCGTGCCGGTGCCGATCCCCGGCAACCCGCTCGGCTACACCCTCGTCTACGCGATCGAGTCGCCCCAGGGCCCGGTGCTGGTCGACGCCGGCTGGAACCATCCCGACGCGTGGGAGGCGCTGCGCGGCGGGCTCGCCACGCTCGGCATGGACGTGGCCTCGGTGCGGGGCGTGGTGGTCACGCACTTCCACCCCGACCACGCCGGGCTGGCCGGGCGGGTGCGCGAGGAGTCGGGCGGCTGGATCGCGATGCACGAGGCGGACGCGGCGCTGGTCAGGCTGATCCACGGGCTGGACGAGGACGAGCACGAGGCGTTCCAGACCGACATGCTCAGGCGGGCCGGCGCCGGTCCGGGCGACGTCCGGGTGGTCGCCGCCCAGCGCCCGCTGCCGCCCGCGCGGCCCGACCGCGAACTGGCCGACGGCGACCTGGTCGACCTGCCGGGCCGCAAGCTGCGCGCCGTCCACACGCCCGGCCACACCCCGGGCCACATCTGCCTGCACCTGGAGGACGCCGACCGGCTGTTCACCGGCGACCACGTTCTGCCCGACATCACCCCGCACATCGGCATCTATCCCTACGACCGCGACGACGTGGACCCCTTGGGCGACTTCCTCACCTCTCTGGACCGGGTGGGCGAGCTGGGGCCGCTGGACGCCCTGCCCGCGCACGAGTGGATGTTCCCGGATGTGGCGGCGCGCGCCGCCGAGATCCGTCACCATCACGAGGACAAGCTCGACCGGCTGGCCGTACTGCTGGCCGAGCGGGCGGAGTCGCTGACCCTCTGGGAGATCGCCGCGATGATGACCTGGAACCGGCCCTGGGACGACCTGGGGCCCATGCTGAGGGGCATGGCCGCCGGTGAGGCGGCGGCCCACCTGCGCACGTTGGAGGTCCGAGGAGCCGTGCGGCGGGTACGAGAAGTCGATGCGGTCCGCTTCCAGGCCATAGAATCCTAGACATCCGATGTCTAGGGAGAAGAGCGTGGCGGTCACCGACGCGGCCATCGACAAGATCAAGCAGATGATCCTCTCCGGCGAGCTCACTCCCGGAGACCGGCTCCCCAAGGAGGCCGACCTCGCCGAGCGGCTGGGCCTGTCACGCAACTCGCTGCGCGAGGCCGTCCGCGCCCTCGCCCTGATCAACGTCCTCGACGTACGGCAGGGCGACGGCACGTACGTCACCAGCCTGGAGCCGCGGCTGCTGCTCGACACCATGTCGTTCGTGCTCGACCTGCACCGCGACGACACCGTGCTGCAGTTCTTCGAGGTGCGCCGCATCCTGGAGCCCGCCGCCACCGCGATGGCCACCAAGCTGATGACCGACGACGAGATCGACGAGCTGCGGGTGATCCTGGAGTCGCTGCCCGCCGACCCGACCGTCGAGGAGCTCGTGGCCAACGACCTCGAGTTCCACCAGCGCATCGCCCAGGGGTCGGGCAACGCCGTGCTCTGCTCGTTCATCGAGAGCCTGTCCGGGCCGACGACCCGGGCGCGCATCTGGCGCGGCCTGACCCAGGAGGGCGCGATGGAGAAGACGCGCGAGCAGCACACCGCGATCTACGAGGCCATCGCCGCCCGCCAGGCCGACGTGGCCCGCTCCTGGGCGACGGTGCACGTGGCGGGGGTCGAGTCCTGGCTCCGCAAGGCCCTGGCCTGATCCCACTGCCCCTGTCAGGGCTCGGGATCCCCGCCTCCCCTCTCAAGGCTCGGCGTCCCCACCGCCCCGGTCAGGTCTGGGGGTCCTCCACCGGCCTGTCAGGTCTCGGGATCCTCCGCTCGGCGGCCGGCCGGGCGCCAGAACTGGCGTTTGCCCTCCTCGCGGACGGCGACGCCCAGCCTCGCCAGCTCCTGGCGTAACTGCTCGGCGTCGGTGTCGTCGCCCTTCTCCAGCGCGCGGGCGCGGGCCCTGAGGAAGGCGTGGGCGGCGGCGGCCAGGTCGGGGTGGCCGTCGGCCCAGCGCCGGAACTCCTCCCGGTGGGGGTCGCCCTCGGCCCGCCACGGATAGCCGTGGGCCAGGAACGCCTCGGCCAGCGGGCGCGGGCGGGGCAGGTCGCCGCCCTGCCGGACCAGTTCCTCGGTGTCGTGACCGAGCAGCACCAGTTGCTTGGCGTCGAGGAACGCCATGGCCACCGCGGAGCGCGGCAGCTCCTGCCGGGAGCTGCGGTGCGCGATCGACACCCGCTGGTCGTCGATGACGATCTTCACGGTGTACTCGTCGGCGATCGCGGCGAGCACGAGGCCGGCGACGACGCCCACGACGACCGCCCCGATCGTGAACGCCGTCGGCGGGATCGACTCGATCAGCCGTAACGGGCCCTCGAACGGCGTCCATGGCAGTGACGTCGCCCACCCGGCGACGTACCGCAGCAGCCAGCCGGCCCCGGCGCCCAGCAGCGGCGCCCCCACCCAGACGACGACCCGGTCGCCCGGCGGCGGCAGGGTGGTCGCGTCCGGCGAGGACAGGTCACCGGATGGCATGGGCGGGGCTCCTTCCGTCGTGTGAGCGGCCGGCGGACGACCGCCGCGGCAGGAGGAAAGGGCCCTCGGCGTCGTTCTCCGCAGCCACCGTAGCCGTGCGCGAGGTCCCGGCCCTCATCCGAAAGTATCTGCGGGACGCGACTTTGGTGTTCGGCGTGTTCCGCCCCTCAGGCGTCGCCACGGCGCGAGGCAGTGCGGGGCGGGCGGGCGAGGGTAGGGGGCGCTTGTGGCCGACAAACTCTCGCGATACCGGAGCAAACGCGACCCCAGCCGTACCCCCGAGCCCGTACCCGCCGAGCCCGCCGAACGCCCCGGAACCCCCGAAGGCCCAGGTCACGGCGGTGCGTTCGTGATCCAGGAGCACCACGCCCGCTCCCTGCACTGGGACCTGCGGCTGGAGCACGACGGGGTCCTCGCCTCCTGGGCCATCCCCAAGGGCCTGCCGGCCGACCCGGCCGTCAACCATCTCGCCGTCCACACCGAGGACCACCCGATGGAGTACCTCACCTTCCACGGCGAGATCCCGGCCGGCGAGTACGGCGGCGGCGCCATGACGATCTGGGACCACGGCACGTACGAGAGCGAGAAGTGGTCGGACCGCGAGGTCAAGGTGGTGCTGCGCGGCTCCCGGGCGTCCGGGCGGTTCGTGCTGTTCCGGACGGACGGCAAGAACTGGATGATCCACCGCATGGACCCGCCGGCGCGCGACCCGTTCCCGCCGCTGGAGCCCATGCTGCCGGTCGAGCGCGCCCGGCCGCCGCGGGACGAGGAGGAGTACGCGTTCGAGTTCGCGTGGGGCGGCCGGCGGACGCTGGTGCCGATCGACGGCGGCCGGACGGACGCGGCCCGCGCGTACCCGTGGCTGCGTCCCCTGGCCGCCTCGTTCGGCAGCCGCAGCGCGGTCCTCGACGGCGAGGTGGTCACGCTGGGCGGCGCGGAGGTGCTGGTCTGCTACGACCTGCTGTACGACGACGGCCGCTCGCTGCTGGCCGAGCCGTACACGGCGCGCCGGGCGGCGCTGGAGGCGCTCGGCCTGTCGGCGGCCCGCTGGCAGACGGCCCCGTCGTGGCCCGGCCAGGCCGCGCCGGTCCGCCGGGCGGCCCGCGAACAGGGTCTGCCGGGGGTCGTCGCCAAGCGCCTCGACTCGCCGTACGAGCCGGGCCCGTCGAAGGGGTGGCTCCTCATTCCCTCGTCCGGCACGTCCGGAAAATGACGCGCGGCACGCCCCTGGGCGGCGACATACTCATCGCGTGCACATCTCGGATATCTCCCCCCACAGTGACCCCTTCGGCCAGGAACTGCTCGATCTGCAGCACGCCGCGTACGCCGTGGAGGCGGAACTCATCGGCGACGACCGGATCCCGCCCCTGCACGAGACCCTCGACGCGCTGCGCGCGGAGCCGCTGACCTGGCTCGGCGCCTTCGACGACGACGGCGCGCTGGTGGGGGCCGTGGCGTGGGAGGAGTCGCCGGACGAGATCGACGTCAACCGGCTGATCGTGCATCCCGCCGCCCACCGGCGCGGCATCGGCCGGGCGCTGGTCGAGCAGGTCATGGCGCGGGCGGCCGGCCGCCGGGTGATCGTGTCCACCGGACGTGACAACGTGCCCGCCCGCAGCCTGTACGAGCGGCTGGGGTTCGAGGGGCGGGGCGAGCGCGAGGTGATCCCCGGGCTGTGGATCGCCAGCTACGCCCTGACCGCCTGACCCGGACCGCCGGCCACGCCTGACCGCCTGACCCGGATTCTCGGCCACGCCTGACCGCCTGACACCGCGCTTCAGAGCAGGCCCTCCGCCTCCAGTTCCGACCACAGGTCCTCCGGCACCGGCCGGTCCCACAGCGCCGCGTTGGCGCGCACCTCCTCCGGTGCGCGGGCGCCCAGCACGATCGTGGCGACCGCCGGGTGCCGCAGCGGGAAGGCCATCGCCGCCTGCGGGAGCGGCACCTCGTACGACTCGCAGATCGCCGCGACGCGGCGGGCCCGGTCGAGGACGGCGGGCGGCGCCGGGGCGTAGTCGAACGTGCCCGACGGCCGGGCGGTGGCCAGCAGGCCGCTGTTGAACACCCCGGCCGCCAGCACCCGCACCCCGCGCTCGGCGCACGCCTCCAGCAGCGGCAGCCCCGACTGGTCGAGCAGGGTGTACCGGCCGGCCAGCATGACCACGTCGATGCCGGTCTCCTCGACGAAGCGCAGCGGCGCCCGCCACTGGTTCATGCCGACCCCGACGGCCTTGACCACCCCCTGGTCGCGCAGCTCCGCGAGGGCCGGGTAGGCGTGGGCGAGCGCCTCCTCCATGTGGTGGTCGGGGTCGTGGATCAGCGCGATGTCCACAGCCGGCAGGCCGAGCCGTTCCAGGGACTCCTCCAGCGAGCGGCGCACGCCGTCGCGCGAGAAGTCCCAGACCCGCTCGTGGTCGGCGGGCACGTCGAAGCCCTGGTCGTCGCGCCCGCCCCGGCCCGACGGCACGATCAGGCGGCCGACCTTGGTGGACAGCACATATCCGGTACGGCCGGCCAGCGCGGCCCCCAGGCGGCGCTCGGAGAGGCCGAGCCCGTAGTGCGGGGCCGTGTCGAACAGGCGAACCCCGCTCGACCAGGCGGCCTCGACCGTGGCGCGCGCCTGCTCCTCGCTCACCGCCTCGTACAGCCCCGCGATCGGCGCGGCGCCGAACCCGAGACGCGGCAGGGCCGGCACGTCAGCTCTCCCCGTCACGTCATCTCCCAGACCAGCGCGAGCCCGCCGGACCCCTTGTCGAAGTCGCCGTCCAGCAGCCGGTTCATCCTCGCCTGCCACGCCCGGTCGGCGGGGTGGTCGCGCAGCGCCTCCTGCAGCGCCGCGTAGTCCTCGACCTCGACGAAGTGGAACAGGTCGAGACCGTCGCGGTAGATGCGCCAGGAGCGCAGCCCGTGCTCGCGCATGGCCCGCTCCAGCTCGGCCGGGATCTCCGCGTGCTCCCGGTCGTAGATCTCCTCGCAGCCCGGCTTGAGCCGGGTGCGCAGCGCGATCCGTTCCATCAGTCCTGCGCCTTTCCTCCGGCGATGCGGCTGATGATGAGCGCGACGAGGATGATCGCACCGTAGACGACCGGCTGCCAGAAGCCCGAGACGCCCTTGAGCGTGAGGATGTTCTGCACCAGGCCGATGACGAGGACGCCGGTCAGCGCGCCGAGGATCGTGCCCTTGCCGCCGTCCATGCTGACGCCGCCGATGACGGCCGCCGCGAACACCATGAAGATCCAGCCGACGCCCTGGTTGGAGCCGATGGCGCCGAGCCGGCCGGTCTCCAGCACGCCCGCGAGCGCCGCCAGCGTGCCGCCGAGGATGAACACCCCCCACAGCACCCGGTCCACGCGGATGCCGGCGGCGCGGGCGGCGTCGATGTTGCCGCCGATGGCGTACAGCGAACGGCCGATCCTGAAGTAGGCGAGCCCGGCGATGCCCGCCGCGAACAGCACCCCGGCGATCCAGATGGAGGCCGGCAGCCCGAGCCACACGGCGCTGCCCAGGTAGAGGATCGAGTCGGGCAGCTCGAAGAGCGTCTTGCCCTGGGTCGGGCCGAGCTGGAGCCCGTGCACGATGATCAGCATGGCCAGCGTCACGATGAACGCCGAGAGCTGGAACTTGATGATCAGGAAGCCGTTGAACGCGCCGATGGCCGCCCCGACCAGCAGGCAGAGCGGGATGACCAGGCCGCCGGGCAGGCCGAGCCCGAACCCGCCGGCCGAGGCCGGGATCACCAGCATCACCGCGATGGCCGGCGCCATGCCGACCGTCGACTCCAGCGACAGGTCGAACTTGCCGGCGATCAGGATCATGGCCTCGGCCAGCACGAGCAGGCTGATCGCGGCCTGCTGCTGGAGCACGTTCGTCAGGTTGCCGCTCGTCAGGAACGTCGGGTCGAGGACCGCCCCCACGACGAGCAGGATGAGGATCACCGGGACGAGGGTCAGGTCCCGGAACCGGGCGAGCCGCACCCGGGGGGACGGCGACGCGGTCAGTGTCGTCACTGTTCAATGCCTTCCATCACGGCCACGAGCTCGTGGTCGGTCCACCCACGCGGCACGTCCTTCACGACCCGGCCGTGGAACATCACCAGCACCCGATCGCAGACGCGCAGGTCGTCGAGGTCGTCGGAGACGAGCACGGCGCCGGCTCCCCGCTCGACCGCGTCCTCCACGGCGCCGAGGAGGGCCTGCTTGGCCTTGACGTCCACGCCCGCCGTCGGGTTGATCACTACCAGCGCGGACGGGTCGTCGACCAGCGCCCGCGCGAACACCACCTTCTGCGCGTTGCCGCCGGACAGGTCGCCGACGGGCTGCCCGGGCCCCTCCGTCTTGATGTCGAGGTCGTCGATGAGCTGGACCGCCCGGGCCCGCTGCCGCGACGGGGAGACGGTGCCGAAGCGGCCGAGCTTGCCCGCGATGGGGATGGTGGCGTTCTCGGCGACCGACAGCAGCGGCACGAAGCCCTCGTGGTGACGGTCCTCGGGGACGAAGCCGAGGCCGGCGCGCAGGGCGGACGGCACGTCGCCGGGGCGTACCCGGACGCCGTTGACCGTGACCGTTCCGGCGTCGGGCCTGCGCAGGCCGACGAGGGTCTCGGCGAGCCCGACCTTGCCGCTGCTGGCCGAGCCGGCCAGGCCCACCACCTCGCCGGAGCGGACGGTGAGGTCCACCTCCCGGTAGCGGCCGGCCAGCGACAGGCCCTCCCCCGCGAGCACGACGCGCTCGCCGGGCGTGCGGGCACGGGACTGGTAGGCGGCCGTGGCCTCGCCGGTCATGGCGTCCACCAGCTCGCCGTGGGGGAAGCCGGCGACGGGCCGGGTGACGATGTGCCGGGCGTCGCGGAAGACCGTGACGCTCTGGCAGATCTCGTACACCTCGTCCAGGTGGTGGGAGATGTACATCATCGTGACGCCCTGCTCGCGCAGCGACCGCATGCGGGTGAACAGCCGCTCGATGGCAGGGCCGTCGAGGCGGGCGGTCGGCTCGTCGAGGATGATGAAGCGGGCGCCGAACGACAGCGCCCGGGCGATCTCGACGAGCTGGCGCTGCTCGACGCTCAGGTCGCCGGCCAGCGCCTGGACGTCCACGTCCACCTCGTACGTGTCGAGCAGCTCGCGCGCCCTGGCCCGCAGCGCCCGCCACCTGATCACGCCGCCCTCGGTCTGCCGGTTGAGGAACAGGTTCTCGGCGACCGTGAGGGCGGGGATGATCGTGGACTTCTGGTAGACGCAGGCGACCCGCCGCCGCCACGCGTCGCGGTCGGCGAGGGCCGGCGCGGGCTCTCCCGCGAACAGCACCTCGCCCTCGTCGGCGGGCTGGAGGCCGGTGAGGATCGACACCAGCGTGGACTTGCCGGCGCCGTTCCGGCCGACGAGGGCGTGCGTCTCGCCCTCGGCGATCGCGATGCTCGCGCCGTTCAGCGCCACGGTCGGCCCGAAGCGCTTCACGACATTACGAGCTTCAACGTGATATTTCATCACTTGACCTGATTGCCCCAGAGGTTCTTGTCATCCACGTTGTCCTTGGTCACCAGCGGAGCCGGAAGCTGATCCTCCAGGCCGTTGGGGAGCTGGATGATCGTGCTGTCGTGGTCGGTCGGGCCCGGCTTGAACGTCTTGCCGTCGAGCGACGCCTTCGCGTAGAACATCGCGTACTTCGCGTACAGGTCGGCCGGCTGCGAGACCGTGGCGTCGATCTCGCCCTTGCGGATCGCCTCCAGCTCCTCCGGGATGCCGTCGTTGGAGATCACGAAGACGTGCTTGGGGTCGCCCGGCGGCACCAGCAGGTTCTTCTGCTTCAGCACCTGGAGCGTCGGGGCCAGGTGGACGCCGCCGGCGTGCATGTAGATCCCCTTGATGTCGGGGTTCTGCTCCAGGCGGGTCTGCAGCATGGACGCGGCCTTGCTGCCCTCCCACTCCGTCGGCTCCTCGAACACCGTGATCCCGGGGAACTTCGTCTTCATGCACTCGCGGAACGCCTCGGCCCGGTCACGGCCGTTGATCGAGCTGAGCGAGCCCATGAGCTGCACGACCTTGCCCTTGCCGCCCAGCTTCTCGCCGAGGAACTCGCAGGCCTTCGTCCCGTACGCCCGGTTGTCGGCGCGGACGACCATGGACACCTTGCCCTTGTCGGGCCGGGTGTCCACGGACACGACGGGGATCTTCTTGTTCTCCAGTTGCTGGAGGGTGGTGGCGATGGCCCCGGTGTCCTGCGGCGCCATGACGATCGCCTTGGCCCCCTGCCCGACCAGCGCCTGGACGTTGCTGACGAGCTTGGCCACGTCGTTCTGCGAGTTGGTGGCCGGCATCAGGTCCACCTTCTGCTCGGCGGCCATCTGCGGGACGTACTTGATGTAGGAGTTCCAGAAGTCGGAGTCGGCGCGCGGGTAGTCGATGCCGACCTTCCCGCCGCCCGCCCCGCCGCTGCCGGTTGTGGACGTACTGCTGGAGCCGCAGGCTGCGACGACCGCCATGAGGGCCGCACCGGCGACGACCGGGCCGAGCTTCATCGTGGAGACACCTTCCTCGGACCGGGCCGGCCCCCGCTGGAGCCGGCCCTGTGGTGCTGTTTTCAGTTGACGGGCGAGCGGATGCGCCTCAGGGGGCGGGGCGCAGGCGCAGCCCCTGCATGCCTCCGTCGACGGCGAGCGCCATGCCCGTGGTCGCGCTCGCCTCAGGGCTGGCGAGGTAGGCGATCGCGGCGGCGACCTCCTCGGCGGTGACCAGACGGCCCATCGGCTGCCTGGCGTTCAGCGCCCGGCGCTCCGCCTCGGGGTCGTCGGCCGCGTCGAGCAGCCGGCCGACCCACGGCGTGTCGGCGGTGCCCGGGTTCACGCAGTTGACGCGGATGCCCTCGCGTACGTGGTCGGCGGCCATCGCGAGGGTCAGCGACAGCACCGCGCCCTTGGTGGCGCTGTAGAGGGCGCGGTTCGGCAGGCCCGCCGTCGCGGCGATGGAGCAGGTGTTGACGATCACCGCGTGCTCCGACCTGCGCAGGTACGGCAGCGCCGCCCGGCTCACCCGGACGATGCCGAGCACGTTGACGTCGAAGACCCGCTGCCACTCGCTGTCGGGGTTGTCCTCGACCGTGCCCTGGGCGCCGATGCCGGCGTTGTTGACGACGACGTCGATGCCGCCGAGCCGTTCGGCCGCCTCGGCGACCGCCGCGCGCACGCCCGCGTCGTCGGTGACGTCCGCCTTGATGCCGACGAACGGCTCGCCGGGGGGACGCAGGTCGAGGCAGGCGACCTTCATGCCGCGCTCGGCCAGCAGGGTCGCGGTGGCCAGGCCGATCCCGGACCCGCCTCCTGTCACGATCGCTCTGAGACTCATGCGTCCTTCCAGACCTCGCCGTCGGGGAACCTGTGGGCGGCCATCGACTCGGGGCGCATCTCCGCGCTGAAGCCCGGCGCGGAGGGAGCGCGGTACCGTCCGTTGTCGATGACGACCGGGTCGGTGAAGTGCTCGTGCAGGTGGTCGACGTACTCGATCACCCGGTTCTCCATGGAGCCGCTGACCGCCACGTAGTCGAACATCGACAGGTGCTGCACCAGCTCGCACAGCCCGACCCCGCCCGCGTGCGGGCAGACCGGGACACCGAAGCGGGCCGCGAGCAGCAGGATCGCGATGTTCTCGTTGACGCCGCCGACCCGCGCCGCGTCGATCTGCAGGTACGACAGGGCGCCGGCCTGGAGGAGCTGCTTGAAGACGATGCGGTTCTGCACGTGCTCGCCGGTGGCCACCGGGACGGGGCGGATGCCCTCGGCGATTGCGGCGTGGCCGAGCACGTCGTCGGGGCTGGTGGGCTCCTCCACCCAGTGCGGGCCGAACTCGCCGAGCGCCCTGACCCAGGCGACGGCGGAGTCGACGTCCCAGCGCTGGTTGGCGTCGATCGCGATCGGGTAGTCGGGCCCGCACACCTCGCGGGCCACCCGGAAGCGGCGCACGTCGTCGGCGAGGTCGGCGCCCACCTTGAGCTTGATCTGCCCGAACCCCTGGTCCAGGGCCTCCTTGCAGAGCCGCCGCAGCTTGTCGTCGTCGTAGCCGAGCCAGCCCGGCGAGGTGGTGTAGGCGGGGAAGCCCTCGCGCCGGAGCGTCTCGACCCGCTCGGCCTTGCCGTCCTCGGCCCGCCGGAGGATCTCCAGCGCCTGCTCGGGGGTGAGGGCGTCGCTGAGGTAGCGGAAGTCGACCAGGTCGACGATCTCCTCGGGCGTCATCTCCGACAGCAGCAGCCAGAGCGGCTTGCCCGCGCGCTTGGCCTTGAGGTCCCACAGGGCGTTGACCACGGCGGAGATCGCCATGTGCATCACGCCCTTCTCGGGGCCCAGCCAGCGCAGCTGCGAGTCGTTGACCATCTCCTTGTAGAGCGCGCCGAGGTCCTCGGCGTCCCTGCCGATCACGTACGGCCGCAGGGCGGTGATGGCGCCGGTCTGCACGTCGTTGCCGCGCCCGATCGTGAACGCGAACCCGTGGCCGGCGAAGCCGTCATCGGTCTTCAACACGACGTAGGCGGCGGAGTAGTCGGGGTCGGGGTTCATGGCGTCGGAGCCGTCCAGCTCGCGCGAGGTGGGGAAGCGGATGTCGTGCGTCTCCATCTCCACGATCCGGTACGGCCGCGCCGCGAGGTCCCCCGTCATGCCTGTCCCACCGTCTGCCGCTGCCGGCCCAGGCCCTCGATCTCCAGCTCCATCACGTCGCCGGCCCGCAGGTACGGCTGGCCGGGCATGCCCATGGCCACGCCGGCCGGGGTGCCGGTGTTGATGACGTCGCCGGGTTCGAGCACCATGAACCGGCTCAGGTAGCGCACGATCTCGGCCACATCGAAGATCATGTTCTTGGTGTCGCCGTTCTGGCGCAGTTCGCCGTTCACCCAGAGCCTCAGCGCCAGGCTCTGCGGGTCGGTGATCTCGTCGGCCGTCACCAGCCACGGCCCCAGGGGGTTGAACGTCTCGCACGACTTGCCCTTGTCCCACTGGCCGCCGCGCTCAAGCTGGAACTCCCGTTCGGAGACGTCGTTGGACACGGCGTACCCCGCGATGACGTCCAGCGCCTCCTCGCGGCTGTCGAGGTAGCGGGCCCGCCGGCCGATGACGATCGCCAGCTCGACCTCCCAGTCGGTCTTCACGCTGCCGCGCGGCACGAGCACCTCGTCGTACGGGCCGACCACGGTGTTGGCGGCCTTCATGAACACGACGGGCTCGGCCGGCACGTCGGCGCCCGACTCGGCGGCGTGGTCGCTGTAGTTGAGGCCGATGCACACGATCTTGCCGGGCCGCGCGACGGGCGGCCCGATCCGCAGCCCCTCGCCGACGACGACGGGCAGCTCGTCGCGCTGCAGCGCCTCACGGACGCGGGCCACTCCCCCGGAAGCGAGGAAAGCCCCGTCGATGTCGGGCTCTCCGATGTCACGCAGGTTGCCGGCGTCGTCCATCACCACCGGCCGCTCCTGCCCGACAGGTCCTACTCGCAGCAGCTTCACACCGCATCCTTCGTCCACACGGTCATACATCGGATGTCTATAGCTCCGATGCTGCTGGGAGCCGAGCGGGGATGTCAAGCCCTCGGGGAGCGATACATCGGATCCGTGGGTGGAAATATGCCGACACCGCACCTGAACCACCCCAGGAAAAGATCAGAACGCCTTCGAAGGCCCGGCCGGGTAGGGCGATGAGACATCGGAGGAGGACGGACTTCCGTTACGAGTGGGAAGGAGAGGGGGCCGGCAAGGTCATCGGACGGCTCCGCCCATCGGCTGCCCGACGGGGCGCGTGCGCGCCGGACCGGGCGACTCGTCCCCGCCCGCCACGGCGCTCCCCCGGCCGGGCGGCGGGACCAGGAAGCCGGGCGGACAGATCCGAAGCCTCAAACACCCGATGTCTCATACCCGACCCGAGCGCGGCGAAGCGCGGGTGGCCTTGCGGGACCGCGTGCGGTTGACTGGAGGGCGAACCTGAATAGAACACGTTCCAGATTCATGGGAACCGTCCCCCCTGAGGTGAGCGACCGTGCGGATCGACCTCGTCGACCAGGATCAGTACGCGCAATCCGGACCACCCCTCGACCAGCTTCGCTGGCTGCGCGAGAACGACCCGGTGTACCGCCACGACGACGACCCCCCGTTCTGGGCGGTCACCCGCTACGAGGACGTCGTCCACGTGTCCAGGCGCTCCGACCTCTTCTCCTCGGAGCGCCGGCTCGCGCTGTTCCACGAGGTGCCGGAGGAGCAGCGGGTCTTCCAGCGGATGATGATGCTCAACCAGGACCCGCCGGAGCACACGCGCCGGCGCTCGCTGGTCAACCGGGGCTTCACGCCGCGCACGATCGGGGCGCTGGAGCAGCACATCCGCGACATCTGCGACGACCTGCTCGACAAGTGCTCGGGCGAGGTGGACTTCGTCACCGAGGTCGCGGCCCCGCTCCCGCTGTACGTCATCTGCGAACTGCTCGGCGCGCCCGTGTCCGACCGCGACAAGCTGTTCTCCTGGTCGAACCGGATGATCGGCGCCCAGGACCCCGACTACGCGGACACGCCCGGAGGCGAGGGCGGGGCCGCCGCCATGGAGCTCTACGCCTACGCCAACGAACTGGCCGCCCAGCGCCGGGCGAACCCCCGCGACGACATCGTCACCAGGCTCATCCAGCCCGACGAGCACGGCCAGACGCTCGACGAGAACGAGTTCGACCTGTTCGTGCTGCTGCTCGTCGTGGCGGGCAACGAGACGACCCGCAACGCCGCCTCCGGCGGCATGCTGGCCCTGTCGGACCACCCGGAGCAGTGGGAGCGCCTGGTCGCCGACCCGTCGATGGCCCGCACGGCCGCCGACGAGATCGTCCGCTGGGTGTCCCCGGTCAACCTGTTCCGCCGCACGGCCACCCAGGACCTCACGCTCGGGGGCAGGGAGATCAAGGAGAACGACAAGGTCGTCGTCTTCTACTCCTCGGCCAACCGGGACTCCTCGGTCTTCCCCGACCCGGACGTCTTCGACATCGGCCGCGACCCGAACCCGCACATCGGCTTCGGCGGCGGCGGCGCGCACTTCTGCCTGGGCAACCACCTGGCCAAGCTGGAGCTCAGGGTCCTGTTCGAGCAGCTCGCCCGCCGCTACCCGCGCCTGCGCCGCACGGGCGAGGCGCGGCGGCTGCGCTCGAACTTCATCAACGGCATCAAGGAGCTGCCGGTCAAGGTGAACTGACGCGCCCCCGTCGGGCCGCTCAGACGGTCTTGATCGCTCCCCCGTCGGCGAGGTAGTCGGCGCCGGTGAGGTTGCCGGACACCGGGGAGGCCAGGAAGGCCACCAGCGCGGCCGTCTCCTCGGGCTCGGTGAGCCGTCCGGTGGTGATGCCCATCTGCTCGGGCACGCGGGCCAGGAACTCGTCGAGCTCCAGACCGGCCGCCCGGGCCAGCTCACCGACGTAGCCGTCGGAGTCGATCCAGTTACGGGTGCGCGTCGGCCCGGGGGTCACGGTCAGGGCCCGCAGCCCCTGCCCGCCGAACTCCTCGGCGAGCCCCTTGGTCAGGTTCGTCAGGGCGGCCTTGGCGGTGCCGTAGTCGATCGGCTTGAAGGCGGCGCGGGCGCCGATGGAGGACACGTTGACCACGACTCCGCGCCGCCGGAGCAGCCCGGGCAGCAACGCGCGGGTGACGCGCACGGTGGCGAAGAGGTTGAGCTGGAAGGTGCCGAGCCAGGTCTCGTCGTCGATGCCCAGGAAGCCGCCCGCTCGCATGCTCGCGTCGAGGACCCCGCCCAGGTTGTTCACGAGCACGTCCACGTCCCCGGCGCGCTCGGCGAGGGCGCGCACCCCCTCGGGGGTGGTGAGATCCGCCTGCACGGCGACCACGTCGGGGGCTCCGAGCCCGCCGCCCGGCTCGGCGCCGGCGGTGCGGGCGGCGGCGAACACCCGGGCGCCCTCGGCGGCGAACGCCCGCACGACGGCGAGACCGATGCCCTTGCTGGCCCCGGTGACGACGACGGTCTTGTCCTTCAACTGCAGGTCCATGGTCAGGACACCTTTCTTGAACTCTAGTTACAAAAAACGGGCACGCGGACGCCACCCGAGCACGTTGGAGAAGCCCGGGCCGGTGACTCGGCGGAGCTCAGAGAACGGACAGGGCCGTCTCCGCCAACCGCGAGAGGCGGCGCGGGTCGGGGTCGGCCTTGGCCAGCACCTGGATGCCGTTGATGGTGGTCAGGAAGAACGCGGCCAGCGCCGCCGCGTCCCGGTCGGCGCTGATGTCGCCGTCACGCTGCCCCTCCTCGATGGTGCTGCGGAACGCCGCCTCCTGCCGCTCGAAGGTGCGGCGTACCAGGTGGGCGATCACCTCGTCGCGGTCGGCCAGCTCGACGGCGGCGTTGGTGACCATGCACCCGCGCCGCTCCCGGTCGTCCACGGCCGCAGCGACCAGGAGTTCGAGGGCGGCGCGCAGCCGCTCCCGCGCCGGTCCGGGCCCGTCGAGCACCTGGAGCAGCCGGGTCGTCTCCCGCTCGTAGTAGCGCCTGAGCGCCCGCTCGTACAACGCCCGCTTGCTGGTGAACGCGTTGTAGAGGCTGCCCCGGCCGATGCCGAGGGCCTCGACGAGCTGCTGCGGCGTGGTGGCGGCGTAGCCGTTGGCCCAGAACATCTCCATGGCCTTGTCCACGGCGGCGTCCGGATCGAACTCCTTGGTGCGTGCCATGCGACCACCGTAGCCTTACTGGAACTTGAGGTCAAAAATAAGCGCGCCGGACCAGGCGTCACCCGGCGTCGAGCAGAGGACTCGTGGATGGCGCTTGACGTGCCATCCGTTCGCCGCTGCGGGCAGCGCGAGCGAGGCGGCGGCGCGGGGCGAGCGAGGCGGCGGCGCGGGATAAGCGGTGGCGGCGGCGGGCGGCGCGGATGCGGGACAGGATGCGGGTCGTCTGGCGTGGCGTGGGGCGCCAGCCGCACGCGATGAGGGCGTTGGCGACGTGCTCCAGCAGGGTGGCCGTCTGGCCGGGGATCGCGTCCTTGCGCACCGGGATGACGCGCCACCCCTGTCGGCGCAGCTCCGCGCGGCGGGTGTCGTCGCGGCGCTGGTCGGCCGGGGACGAGTGGTGCTCCTGGCCGTCGTACTCGACCGCCAGCCGGTACGCCCGCCAGCCCAGGTCGAGGTACGCGTGGCGGTCGCCCGTGAGGGGCACGCGGATCTGGGTGGCGGGGCGGGGCAGCCCGCCGTCCACGAGGATGACCCGCAGCCAGCTCTCCGGCGGCGAGCCCGCGCCGCGGTCGGCCAGGGCGAGCGTGTCGCGCACGTGCCACGAGGGCGCCCGGCGCCACAGCTCCTCGAGGTCCACCCCGCGCCTCGCGAACTGGTCGAGGGCGGCCACCGCCTCCAGGCGCGGCAGCCAGCGGGCGCAGTCGAGGGCCGTGCGGCCGGGGGTGGTGACGCGCACGCCTCTGTGCTCGGTCACGTCCTCCGGCGGCAGCGTGGCGACGTGGGTCACGCAGCCGGGCAGCGTCAGGTGGCCGGGGGCGACCAGCTCGACCGGCCAGTCGGCGTCGGCCGCGCCCGGGGTGAGCGCCTTGAGGCCCCACACGTGCGCGGCGGTCTGACGACAGGCGACGGCCTGCGGCACCGCCCGGGTCACCGTCCGCGCCCGCCCGAGCAGCGTGGCGGGGACACGGGTGGAGGGGCGGGCGGGCGGCGATCCGCCGGGGGCGCCTGGCGTTACCCGGGCGGCTGCGCCGAGGACGCCTTCGGCGGCCGGGGTGTCGCCGACGGGGATCGGGTGGCCGGGATCGCTGGAGTGGTTCACGGGCCCAGGATGGCGGCGTCCGGGGCCACGTCCGGGCGCCGAATGGCGTTCTGGGGACGAGGAGAGCCCGTCCACAGACCGTCTACCGGCGTGAGGGCCCGTCCACAACCCGCCTACCGGTGTGAGGGAAGCTCGCCGAGCCCGTGGCGGAGGGTGTAGTCGGCCGTCGCGTACGCGCCGCCCTGGAGCGGCTTGGCGGCGAAGTACTCCGCCGCCCCCGGGATCCGGTCCGCGTACGTCTCGGCGTCGTCGCGGGGCCGGTAGCCGAGCCGGTCGTCCAGGTCCCAGAACCGGCGGGTGTTCGCCGAGACCGCGTACGCGGCGGTGAAGGTGACGCCCGGCCGGGTCAACGCCGCCCAGACGAACCCGGCGCAGTCGTACGGGCTCAGCCAGGTGGCCAGGTGCCGCGGCTCGCTCGGCGCGGGCTCCAGGCTGCCGATCCGCAGGCACACCACCTCCAGCCCGAACTTGTCGGCGTACAGCCGGCCCAGCGCTTCGAGGGCGACCTTGCTGACGCCGTACAGACCGTCGGGGCGCGGCGGCGTCTCGGGCGAGACCGTCTCCGTGGAGGGGTGGCAGCCGGTCAGCCGGTTGCTGCTCGCCAGCACCACGCGCCTGACCCCGGTGCGCCGCGCCGCTTCCAGCACGTGGTGGGCGCCCAGGACGTTGGCGTGCAGGAGGTCGGCGAGCGGCGCCTCGTCCGGCACACCGGCCAGGTGCACGATCGCGTCGGCGCCCTCGACGAGCGCCGTCACGTCCTCGACGCCGC
Source organism: Nonomuraea roseoviolacea subsp. carminata (assembly GCF_024172185.1). Lineage (GTDB taxonomy): Bacteria > Actinomycetota > Actinomycetes > Streptosporangiales > Streptosporangiaceae > Nonomuraea > Nonomuraea roseoviolacea. The sequence goes on along the minus strand of NZ_JAMZEC010000001.1, from coordinate 5,171,887 downwards.
CCAGCTCGGCCTGCCGGACCTCCTCGTTCGGCCCCTCCGCGGTCAGCGGCACGCGGTCCACGGACACCAACCGGCGCAGGCGCTCCCGCAGCGGTGCGCGCAGCACGGAGCCGACGTTCCCGGCGGCGCCGGTGAGGACGACACTCTCTACAGTCATGAGGGGCATTGTGCAGCTATACACCGACATTTCTGCCGAGTACATTTCTGCCAGGGCGCGCCCCACCTACCTCAGGTGCGGCACCACCTTCTGGGCCAGCAGCTCCGCCTGGTCCCGGAAGTCCGTCCCCACCGGCATGAGGTTCATCGACCCGAATCCCAGCCCGCACAGCTCCCCCAGCCGCTCCGTCACCTGCTCGGCGCTCCCCGCGACGACCCCGCCGTCGTCCCCGGCGTCGCCGACGTCGCCGATCCGCACCGGCACGTTGTACACGCACTCCACCTCCCGCCCGCCCGCCGCGGCCAGGACCTGCGCGCGCAGGCCGGTCACCTGCTCCGGCGGCGCGAACCCGTACGACGGGATCCACCCGTCGGCCAGCCGGCCGGTGACCTCCAGCGCCCGCCTGCCGTACGTCCCCAGCCAGATGGGGATCGGCCGCTCCGGCTTGGGCTCCAGGTCGGCCTCGAACGTCTGATAGCGACCGCCCTCGAACGTGAACGACGGCCGCGACCACAGCCCCCGGATGACCTGGACGGCCTCCTCCATCCCGGCCACCTTCTCGCGCGGCGACGGCACGCCCAGCCCGAACGCCCGGAACTCCTCGTCCGAGTACCCGCCCCCGAGCCCCAGGATCAGCCGCCCTCCGGAGAAGCGGTGCAGGGTCTCGGCCATCTTGGCCACCATCGCCGGCGACCGGTACGGCACGCCCAGCACCCGCGTGGCCACCCGGATGCGCGACGTGGCCGCCGCGACCCAGGTCAGTATCGTCCACACCTCGTACGTCGGCGCGCTGCCGCACGGATGGTCCGAGGCCGAGACGAAGTCGAACCCCAGCTCCTCCGCCGCCCGCGCGTCGCCCACCGGATCCGCCCCCGCCGCCGCGGAGGTGGAGATCCCGAGCCCGAACATGCCCATGACGCCTCCCAACTCGTTTACATGTAAACTTAAGTCACAGTTGTTTACACGTCAACGACATGGTTTAGGGTGAGGGCATGCCCGAGCCCCGATGGCTGGACGACGACGAGTTCCGCGCCTGGATCGGATACCGGCGGATGCGCCTGCTGCTCGACGCCCAGGTCAACCAGGACCTCACCCGCGAGTCTGGCCTGTCGGCGCCCGACTACGACGTGCTGTCGGCGCTGACCTCGTCCGAGGGGCACCGGCGGCGGCTGACCGAGCTGGCCGACCGGATGCTCTGGTCCAAGAGCCGGCTGTCCCGGCACATCGGGCGGATGGAGCAGCGGGGCCTCGTCGCCCGCGAAGGGTGCGAGACGGACGCCCGCGGCTCGGTGATCGTGCTCACCGAGCAGGGACTGCGCACGATCCGGGAAGCCGCCCCCGGGCACGTCGCGTCGGTGCGGCGGCACCTCATCGACCTGCTCTCCCCCGAGCAGATCGACGCCCTCGGCACGATCGCCGAGACCGTCCTCGCCCATCTGGCCCCGGACGAGGATCTGCGCAGATAGCCGCTAGCCGACCCAGATGGGCCGCCAGTCCGGGATCTCGTGGAAGCGGCGCAGCTCCGACAGCCCCGCCAGGATCCCGCCCCACGCCGCGTACGGCGGCAGCTCGCCCTCGAAGCCGCTCTGCACCAGCGTCAGCCGCGTCCGCCCTTCGGAGCCCTCCAGCTCCCAGGTGCCGACGCCCACGGGACCCCAGTCCACGGACAGCCGCCGGTCCGGCTCCAGCTCGACGATCACGGCCGGGTTCGGGTTGTCGAAGCCGCCCATCGCATAGCGCCCGCCCACCCTCGGCTCGATCGCGATGGGGAAGCCGAACCAGCGCGTCGCCTTCTCCGAGTCGACCAGCGAGTCGAACACGGCATCCGGCGCCGCGCCGACGACCACGTCGGCGCTCAGCTCCCGCGTGGTGAAGTCGATCTTCGGGGTGAGCTCGCGGCCCTCCAGGTGCTCGGCCAGGTTCGCCAGGGCCAGGCACCAGTACGTCTGCAGGACCCCGCGGATGCTCGTGTTCGCGAGGGCCTCCTGGTGGTCGTAGTGGCTCTGCGACACCGACACGATCGTGGCGTCGTCGCCGTCCTCCTCGACGGCGAACTCGGTGGTGGCCTCCACCCCGCCGAGCGTCCAGGCGAAGCTGACCGTGCGGTCGTCGGCGTGCAGGAGCCGCTGGTGCGGCGCGTCGCCCTCGGGGGTGTGCCGGCCCCAGAAGGCGTAGCGGCCGGGCAGCTCGACCTCGGCGTGCTCGGCCAGCCAGATCCGCATGGCGGCGGGGTCGGTCAGCGCGTGCCGCACCTCCTTGACGGGGGCCTGGACGCGGGCACGCAGGGTCATGGGCTCAGTCATGGTGCTCCTCCCTCAGATCTTGCGGGTGAACGGGGTAGCAGGCGACGGCGAGCTTGAAGGCGTCACCCTCGGCCCCGCCGTACCGCGTGAACAGCTCCTGCAGCGTGGTCTGCAGGTCGCTCAGGAACCGCTGCCGGTCCTCGGGCCGGACGCGGATCTCCCCCGACACGCCGATGGACGGCAGCTCGGGGGCCGCGCGGTCGAGGCCGGCGATGTCGGCCTGCACCTCCTCCATGAGGTCGAGGAGGTAGCCGAGGCTCAGCTCGTCGCGGGCCCGGCGCAGGCCGATCCGGCCGACCAGGCGGGGCGACAGCCAGTACGCCCGGGCGCCGGCCTGGTAGATGCCCTCGTTGACACCGCGCACCTTGCGCTCCGACACCAGGTCGACGAGCCCGGCCTCGACCAGCCGCTTGACGTGGTAGTAGACGCGCTGGGGCGTCTGGCCGAGCCGCTCGGCGACCTCGGAGCAGGTGCGCGGCTCGGCGAGCTGCCGCAGCACCTCGACGCGCTGCGGCTTGAGCAGGGCCTCGGCCTGCTCGATCTCTTCCAGGTACAGGACGTCTCTCATCGCAAAAATATTCTTTTACGTAAAAGAGAATTTTGTCAATGGCCCACGCCGAAGGCCCGCCAGAGGCGGACCGGGGGTCAGGGCCAGGAGCTGTCCTGGTCGGGGTCGCCGCCGTCCGACAGCAGGCGCAGGTCCGACTCGACCATCAGCGCGACCAGCTCGTCGAACGACACGGTGGGTTCCCAGCCGAGCTGCACCCGCGCCTTCTTCGGGTCGGCGCACAGCAGGTCCACCTCGGCGGGACGGTGCAGGGCCTGGTCCGTGACGACGTACCGCTCCCAGTCGAGCCCGGCCGCGGCGAAGGCGGCCTCGGCCAGCTCCCTGACCGACTTCATGCGGCCGGTGCCGATCACGTAGTCCTCGGGCGTGGCGGCCTGGAGCATGAGGTGCATGGCGCGCACGTAGTCGCCCGCGAACCCCCAGTCGCGCCGCGCCTCCAGGTTGCCGAGGCGCAGCTCGTCCGCCAGGCCGAGCTTGATGCGGGCCACGCCCAGCGACACCTTGCGGGTGACGAACTCGGCGCCGCGGCGCGGCGACTCGTGGTTGAACAGGATCCCGGACACCGCGAACATGCCGTACGACTCGCGGTAGTTCTGGGTGAGGAAGTGCCCGTACGCCTTGGCCACCCCGTACGGCGAGCGCGGGTGGAAGCCGGTGCGCTCGTTCTGCGGCGTCTCGCTGACCTGGCCGAACATCTCCGACGACGACGCCTGGTAGAAGCGGATCTGGCCGCCGGCCGCCGGGCCGCCGCGCGACACGCCGGAGCACACCCGGATGGCCTCCAGCATCCGCAGCACGCCCATCCCGGTGACCTCGGCGGTCAGCTCGGCCTGCTCCCACGACATGGGCACGAAGGAGATGGCTCCCAGGTTGTAGACCTCGTCGGGCTGGACGCGTTCCACGGCCGAGATGAGCGACCCCTGGTCGAGGAGGTCGCCGCGGACCACCTGCACGTCGGCGAGCAGCTTGCGCATCCGCGACACGCGCGGGTTGGCCTGCCCGCGGGCCAGCCCCCAGACCTCGTAGCCCTCGCGGAGCAGGTGCTCCGCGAGATAGGAGCCGTCCTGGCCGGTGATGCCGGTGATCAAAGCGCGCCTGGCCAACGGGTCCTCCCCTATCACTACCGCGTCTGTTTGGGACGGGAATGTACAGCTAAGGCCTTGTCACAGCACCAGTCCGCCTAGAACACGTTCCACCGAACCGCGCTCGGGCATGCCAACGTCGCAGTTCGCGCGCCCTGCGGAAGAGATGAGGAACAATTCCAGACGACCTACCGAATGGTAGCCTTTTCGGACTAAGGTCATCTTTCACGGTACACGCCGGACACAGCGTGCCCACCGGCGGAGAAAGGGGTGTCCGTTGCGGATCGCGCTGCTGTCCTACCGCAGCAAGCCGACCTGTGGGGGGCAGGGCGTCTACCTGCGCCACCTGAGCCGCGAGCTGGTCGCCCTCGGGCACCACGTGGAGGTGTTCTCCGGCCAGCCGTACCCGGAGCTCGACGAGGGCGTGATCCTCAACGAGGTGCCGAGCCTGGACCTCTACCGCGACGAGGACCCGTTCAGGACCCCCAAGCTGCACGAGTACCGCGACTGGATCGACTGGCTGGAAGTCGGCACCATGTGGACGGCCGGCTTCCCCGAGCCGCTGACGTTCACCCTGCGCGCCTACCGCGAGCTGAAGAAGCGCCTCGGCGACTTCGACGTCGTCCAGGACAACCAGACCCTCGGGTACGGCCTGCTGGGCATCCAGAAGCTGTTCCCCGTGGTCGGCACCATCCACCACCCCATCAGCGTGGACCGGCGCATCGAGCTGGAGGCCGCGCAGGGCGCCAAGAGGCTGTCGCTGCGCCGGTGGTACGGGTTCGTCAAGATGCAGGCCCGCGTCGCGCCCCGGCTCAGCCCCATCCTCACCGTCAGCGAGTCGTCGCTGGCCGACATCCACCGCGACTTCAACGTCCCGCAGGCCAACATGCGCCTGATCCCTCTCGGCGTCGACACCCGCTACTTCCACCCGCGCCCGGACAAGCCGCGGCGCAAGGGCTCGATCGTGGCCGTGGCCAGCGCCGACTCCCCCATGAAGGGCGTCGCCACGCTGCTGCGCGCCGTCGCCAAGCTCGCCACCGAACGCGACGTGAACCTCACCGTGGTCAGCAGGCCCACCCCCGGCGGGCCCACCGAGCAGCTCGTCCAGGAGCTGTCGCTGCAGGAGCGGGTCAGCTTCGTCCACGGCATCTCCGACGACGAGCTGGGCGAGCTGATCGCCACCTCCGAGATCTCGGTCGTGCCGTCCCTGTACGAGGGGTTCTCGCTGCCCGCGGTCGAGCACATGGCCTGCGCCACGCCGCTGGTCGCCAGCCGTACCGGCGCGCTGCCCGAGGTCGTCGGCGATGCGGCGGTGCAGGTCGCGCCCGGCGACCCCGAGGAGCTGGCCGCCGTGCTGCGGCGCCTGCACGACTCGCCCGAGGAGCGCGAACGCGTGGGCCGCGCCGGATACGACCGGGTCATGGAGCGCTACACCTGGCACGTCGTCGCCAAGCGGACCGTCGAGGCGTACCACGAGGCCATCGCGGCCCACCGCCGCGCCCGCTGACCCCCTCCCAGCCGAGAAGACCCTTTTCCCCGACCACAAGGAGACGGATCAAGTGCTGACCGTGGACTTCGACCGGCTGCCCGTCGGGCCCGGCACCCGCGTGCTCGACCTGGGCTGCGGCGGGGGCCGGCACGCCTTCGAGGTGCTGCGCCGCGGCGCGGACGTGGTCGCCTTCGACATGGACCAGGCCGAGCTGGACGGCGTGGCCGGCATGTTCGCGGCGATGGACAAGGCCGGCGAGGTGCCGGAGGGCGCCACCGGCCAGACCGTCCAGGGGACGGCGCTGGACATGCCGTTCGAGGACGGCAGCTTCGACCGGGTCATCGCCGCCGAGGTGCTGGAGCACATCCCGGACGACATGGCCGCGATGCGGGAGATCTTCCGGGTGCTCAAGCCGGGCGGCACGGCCGCGGTCACGGTGCCGAGCTTCCTGCCCGAGCGGATCTGCTGGGCGCTGGACGAGGACTACCACACCGCCCCGGGCGGCCACGTGCGCATCTACACGCTGGCCGAGCTGTCGGCCAAGCTGAAGTCCACCGGCTTCGTCATCGGCCCCCACCACCACGCCCACGGCCTGCACGCGCCGTACTGGTGGATCAAGTGCGCGGTCGGCGTCAACAACGAGGACCACCCGCTGGCCAAGGCGTACCACGAGCTGCTCGTGTGGGACATCATGAAGCGCCCCGCCGCGACCCGCGTCGCCGAGGCCCTGCTCAACCCGCTCATCGGCAAGAGCGTGGTCCTCTATGTCAGGAAGCCCGCGGCGTGATCGGCCGCGAGGAGGTCGTCCGTACGGCCTTGAGCATCGCGGCGATCCAGCAGGAGGACGGCGGCGTGCCGTGGCCCGAGGGGCACGTGGACGCCTGGAACCACGTCGAATGCCTCATGGCCATGGCGGTCGCCGGGCTGGAGGAGCCCGTCCGGCGCGGCTGGGAGTGGCTGGAGCGGCACCAGCGCGACGACGGCTCCTGGCCGATGAAACTGGTCGGCGGCGCCGCCGTCGAGCGGGGCGGCGAGAGCAACCACGCCGCGTACGCAGCCGTGGGCCTGTGGCACCACCACCTGGTGACCGGCGAGCAGGAGGCCACCGAGCGGCGCTGGCCCATGGTCAAGGCCGCCCTCGACTACGTCGCCGGGCTGCAGACCGCGCGCGGTGAGATCGTCTGGGAGCGGGACGCGGAGGGGCGGGCCTCGACGTACGCGCTGCTCACCGGCTGCTCGTCCATCCACCAGGCGCTGCGCTGCGGCGTGCTGCTGGCCGAGCGCCTCGGCGACCCGCAGCCGCACTGGGAGCTGGCCGCCGACCGGCTGGCGCATGTCCTCGCGGCCCATCCGGAGGCGTTCGCCGACAAGAGCCGCTTCTCCATGGACTGGTACTACCCGGTGCTGGGCGGGGCGGTGCGCGGCGCGCAGGCGTCCGAGCTGATGGAACGCGAGTGGGCGACGTTCGTGGTGCCCGGCCTCGGGATCCGGTGCGTGTCGGACGAGCCGTGGGTCACGGGCGCCGAGACGTGCGAGCTGGTGCTGGCCCTCGACGCCATGGGCGAGCGGGAACGGGCGCGGCGGCTGTTCACCGACATCCAGCACCTGCGGCACGAGGACGGGTCGTACTGGACCGGCTGGCAGTTCGCCAACCGGAGGCACTTCCCGCACGAGCGGTCCGGCTACACGGCGGCCGCCGTGGTGCTGGCGGCGGACGCGCTGGAGGGGCTGTCGGCGGGCGCGGGGCTGTTCCGCGACGTGAGCGCGCCGCCCGTGCCGCCGTCCGACCCGGACCGGTGCGGCTGCACCCCCGCCCGCGCGTGATCCCCCGTTCGCAAGGGCTTTTGCGGTTTCTTTGCCGCTGAGGCCGGAGCGCCGAACCGGGCGGGCGCAAGCAGGTCACTAGCGTCGGGAGTGGCCGTACGAGGCGTCTTCGGGGGAAGCGTGGGCGACACGGGCATGACTGCGTTCTTGCACCATGACGGGATCGATGCGGCGCCCGCGCCTCCGGCCGCCGGCTGGCGCAGGCTCCTGGCCCGCGACGCCGACGAGGTCGCCGCCGGTCCCTGGGCCGCCGAGCCCGGCCGGCGCGGGGCCGAGGAGGCCGAGAGCGCGTACGTCTCCGGCTTCAACGCCGCCCTGTCCCGCGACCCCGGAGCCCTCCCGGCGCTGCTCGACGGCCTGCCCCGGGAGCGGTGGACGTTCGCCTGCGAGGGCGCGGGGGCCGCGAGCGCGGTGCTCGACCTGCTCACGCTGTCGCGCGGGCGGCGCCTGCGCGAGCTGCTGTCCGGACCGGCCGCGCACCACCACCACGCCGTCCACCTCGGGGCCGGGCGCGGGTACGCGCTGCTGCGCCTGCCGCCCATGCGCGGGGCGTGCCGGGGCCACCCGCTGCTGCGCTGGCTGGCCGTGGACGGGTACGGGTACCAGCGGGGCCTGGAGGCGGGCGTCCGCCTGCTGCACGAGCGGGCCATGCCGGGGCTGCTGACACGGGCCCGCTGCGCGACGTTCGACCAGGGGCTCGGCCGGCTGCTGTGGCACCACGAGCGGGCCTCGGCCGAGTCGGTCGCCGACCGCGTCGCCGGGTTCCCGGCGGGACGGCGGGGCGACCTGTGGGCCGGGGTGGCCTACGCCGCCACGCGCACGGGCGGCGCCACCGGCGAGGAGCTGGCCCTGCTGGCCGAGCGGGCGGGCGCCGACGGGTACCGGTCCGGGCTGGCACAGGGGTGCGCGTTCGCGTCGATGGCCGTGGTGCGGGAAGGGGCCCTGCTCGGGCCGGCGGTGCTGGCCGCGCCGATCCTGGCCGATGCCGAGCCCGAGGAGGCGGCCTCCTGGGCGGACCGGGCGCTGCTGGCGCTCGGCCACGACGCCCGTACGCACGACGACTACCTCGCCTGGCAGTGGGAGACCCGGCGAGCCTGGGCGCACCGCCACCCCCGCGTCTGACGGGCGTTCAGATGCCGGGGCGGACCCGTTCGAGCACCCGCAGCGACCCGCGTACCGCGACCTCCTCGAACGCCCCCGACTCCAGCGCCCGCAGGTACACCCGGTACGGCGCCTGGCCGCCGTCGGCCGGATCGGGATAGATGTCGTGGAAGACCAGCGCCCCGCCCTCGACGACGTGCGGCGCCCAGCCCTCGTAGTCGCGGGTCACCGGATCCTCCGAGTGGGCGCCGTCGATGAACAGCATGCCGAGCGGCGTGCGCCACAGGCGGGCCACCTGCTCGGAGGCGCCCACGACGGCGATGACCTCGTCCTCCAGCCCCGCGGCGGCGATCGTGGCCCGGAAGACGGGCAGCGAGTCCATCCGGCCGAAGCGCGGGTCCACCAGCGTGGGATCGTGGTGCTCCCAGCCGGGCTGGATCTCCTCCGAGCCGCGGTGGTGGTCCACGGTGACGACCACGGTCCCGGCCTGCCGCGCCGCTGCGCCGAGGTAGATGGCCGACTTGCCGCAGTACGTACCGATCTCGCAGAGAGGCCCGCGCTTGCCGTACCGCAGCGCCGTCTCGAACAGCGCCAGCCCCTCGTCCGGCGGCATGAAGCCCTTGGCGTTCTCGGCGGCGTCCAGGAGGTCCGGCGGCATCATCATGAACCGCACCCTAACCGACATCCCTCCCTCATCCCGCACAAAACCGAACAAGGTTCCGGTGACCCCTTGCCCGGCATTCTGCAACCTGTTCTACTTGGCACGTGAATCAGCGCGCTCGTATCGCGATGTCCGGCGACGAGGTCGACGCCTTCCTCGCATCGGCCCGCAAGCTGCAGCTCGCGACCATCAACCCCGACGGCACACCGCACCTGGTCACCATGTTCTACGCGCTGGACGAGCGGGGACGGATCTCCTTCTGGACGTACGCCAAGGCGCAGAAGACCCGCAACCTCGAACGCGACCCGCGGGTGACGTGCCTGATCGAGACCGGTGACGACTACGACCAACTGCGCGGCGTCATGCTGTACGGCAAGGCCGAGCGGGTGGACGAACGCGCGGCCGTCCTCGGCATCGGCCTGCGGGTCGTGCGCGGGATGAACCCGGGCGTGGCCGACGAGCACCTGCTGCCCTATGTCGAGCACACCGGTCGCAAGCGGGTCGGATTCGTCGTGGAGCGCACCAAGGTGGTCTCATGGGATCACAGGAGGCTCACGTGAAAGTCAAGGTCGACGAGATGGTCTGCGAGGCCAATGCCGTGTGCATGGGGCTCGCGCCCGAGGTTTTCGATGTGGACGACGACGACCAGCTCCACATCCTGCTGCCCGAACCGCCACCCGAGATGCAGGACCGCGTGCGCCACGCCGTCCGGTCCTGCCCGAAAGCCGCGCTGTCCCTGGAGGAATAGCCGTTCCGCCTGGACAGCCCGTTCGCTCCGCCAGGAAAGCCCGAGGAGGAACCCCCCATGCGCGCCGCGCTCCTGCACGCCGTAGGCGACGACAAGCTCGACATCCGTGACGACGTCACACTGGCCCCCGTCGGGCCCACGGAGGTACGGGTCCGGGTCAGGGCCACCGGCGTCTGCCACTCGGACCTGTCGGCCATGTCCGGCGTGCTGCCGCAACCCGTGCCGCTCGTCCCCGGGCACGAAGGCGCCGGCGAGGTGCTGGAGGTCGGCGACCACGTCACCACCGTCCAGCCGGGCGACCACGTCATCATCAGCTGGCGCCCCGCCTGCCAGGAGTGCGCGCTGTGCGTGGGGGGCCAGCCGCACCTGTGCATGAAGTACACCGTCGAGGCCTTCAGCAAGGGCAACTTCCGCTTCGGCGGCGACACCATGGCCTTCGGCATGGCCGGCTGCGGCACCTGGGCCGAAGAGGTCGTCATCCCATGGCAGGGCGCGATCAAGATCGACGCGGACGTGCCCTGGGAGGCGGCGGCCCTCATCGGCTGCGGCATCACCACCGGCGTCGGCGCCGCCGTCAACACCGCCCGGGTCCGCCCCGGCTCCACGGTCGCGGTCATCGGCTGCGGCGGCGTCGGCCTCTCGGTCATCCAGGGCGCCCGCCTCTCCGGCGCCCGCACCATCCTCGCGGTGGACCCGCTGGAGTCCAAGCACGAGCTGGCCAGGAAGGTCGGCGCCACCCACACCGTCACCCCCGACGAGGTCGTGGGCGCCCTCGGCGAGCTGACCGGCGGCCAGGGCTTCGACTACGCCTTCGAGGCGGTCGGCAAGGCCGCCACCATCCAGGCCGCCTGGCAGCTCGCCCGGCAGGGCGGCGACGTGGTCGTGGTGGGCGCGGGCGCGCTGGACGACATGGTGTCGATCTCCGCGTTCAGTCTGCTGTTCGAGGGCAAGCGCCTGCTGTCCAGCGTGTACGGCGAGGCGGACGTCCGGCACGACTTCCCCTACTTCGCCACCCTGTACAAGGCCGGGCAGCTCGACCTCGACTCCATGATCAGCGCCCGCATCCGGCTGGCGGACCTGAACGACGCGGTGGCGGCCTTGAAGGGCGGCGAGGTGCTGCGCCAGGTCGTCATCATGGACTGAAGGACCCAAAGGGCTTAAGGGCCTAAAAGCAAGGTCCTCACGGAAGGGGCGCGCTTCGCGCGTTGCGGCGCTCGGGCGTGCCCCCCAGGGGGCTCCCGCCCCCTTCGACCCCCTCAAGGGCATGGTCCTCGCTGACGCTCGGGCGCTCTTCCCGCGGGGCTTCGCCCCTTGAGGCGAGAGGCTCCCGCCCCTCGCGCACCCCGGCCCGGACCGGAGCCTTGCAGTGCCTGTTCCCGAACCGCGTGCCATGCGTCAGGACTGATCCGAGTAGCCATACCGTCGCAGTGCTGCCCTGGTCTTGGTAGAACGACCGGCTACTCGATCGGGAGGGTCAGGAGCTCGGTGAGGGAGGTGATGCGCCAGTCCGCAGGAGCCGCCGCCGGGTCGTCCGCCCACAGGTGTCCCCAGGGGCCGCGGCGGAGGTGTGCGGTCCGCAGGCCGGCGGCCTTGGCCGGCAGGACGTCGTTGGCGGGGTGGTCGCCGACGTAGACGATGTCGCTCGGGTCCGTGCCGGAGAGGTCCACGAGCCGGATGAAGAACTCGGGATCGGGCTTGGCCGCGCCCCACTCCCCCGAAGTGGCGATCGCGTCCACGGGGAGGTCGAGAGCGCGGAGAAGTTCGGCGGCGCGTCGGGTCTGGTTTCCGGCGATCAGCACCTGGTGGTCGGCCTCGCGCAGCGCAGTGAGGACCGGCCGGACGTCGGGATAGAGGTCGGAGTCGTCGAGGTGCTCGCCGCGGCCGGCGGCCTCTCGGGCGGCGTACTCGGCGGCGAGGTCAATGTCGGGGCGCAGAAGGCGTACGGCCTCGGCGTTGTCGCGGCCTTGGGCGACCACCGCTCCGACGAGCGCGGACAGGGTGTGCCTAGGGATGTTGAGCCAGTCTGCCCAGGAGTTCCAGTAGCGGTCGTCGCGCACGATTGTTTCGCCGATGTCGAAGGCGAAGGTCCTCATCACCGGGCGAGCTTAGTCTGGACAGACTGATGCTGCAGGAGCCCTTGAGGCCGGGGGCTCCCGCCCCTTGCGCCCCGGCCCGGACCGTGGCCTCCGGGAGAGAACAGGAACGACCAGGAGTGTCGAGCAAGCTGTCTCCGCCGGGACCCACGGCCCGGTGACCACTGCCTCGCGGCCGGTCAGGGGCTCGGCAAGGGTTTGCGTGGCATGGGCGGCAGGAAGTACGGCGCTCAGTAAGTCACCTCCCGGCCTGGAGCCCTTGACGCCAGCTCGGGTGCGCCGGGTGCCAGCCCAGCTCGCGCTTGGCCTTGGCGTTGGACGCGCCGCGCAGTTCGGTCATGAGCACGACGCCGGCCGGTCCGGCGGCCAGCCGTCCGATGAACCGCGGTACCCACATCGGCTTCTTGGCGCCCAGCATCGCCGCCACTGCCGGCAGCCATTCGGCGACCGGGGCGGGGTCGTCATCGACGATGTTGTAGACACCGCGGCCGCCCTTCTCCACCGCTGCGACCGTGGCCTCGGCGGCGTCGGCGATGTGGACGAACGACCACACCCCGGCGCCGTCGCCGACGATCGGGAACTTGCGCTTGCGGATCATCTCGAGCTGCGCGGAGCCCGGCGCCATGGAGGTGCCGGGTCCGTAGAACGCGCCGTAGCGCAGCACGATCCCCTCGATCCAGGCCGCGCCCAGCACGGCCTTCTCCAGGTGCTCGACCGCGGCGATCATGGAGGCCATGTCGCTGATCGGCGAGCGGTCCAGGGGGTCCTGTTCGCTCTTGATGGGGCCGCCGGTCCGGGTGTAGGTGAACGCGCCGTTGCTCGCGGCGACGAAGCGTCGTACTCCGGTGGCGCGTGCGGCCGCGAGCAGGTTGTCGGTGCCCTCGATCCGCAGCCGGTCGGTGGCGGCGAAGCTGCGTTCGAAATGGCGGGTGTCGATGTGCCCGATGGCGGTCAGCTGGTGAACGATCACCTCCGGGGCCGCCTGGCGCACGGCCGCCTCGACCTGGGCGCGATCGAGAGCATCGGCGATGACCGGCACCGCGCCGAGCTGTGACGCCGTGGCCTTGCCGGACTCGCCGCGGACCATCGCGAAGACCTCGTGTCCCGCGTCGACCAGACGGGGCACCAGTTCCTTGCCCATCGCTCCTGTCGCTCCTGCCACCAGCACTCTCATTGTCGGCTCCCCTGCTGTCCGGTTCGGGTTCGTCACTTGAACCGGATGGCCCGCCGTTTCCTGACAGGAACTGCGGGTGATGCACGTCACAGGGTCCGGGAGACGCTACTGAGGTCACCGGACGACGGCCTCCCGTGGTGTTGGGCCGCTGAAAGGTTTCCGGCCCGAGGCTCCCAGCCGCCGCGCGAGAGCCCGCGATCGTGGAAGCTTTCGGCATGAACACTTCCGCAGACGACGGCTCACCGGAGCGGGCAGGCTACCGGCGATCGGCGGGGACGCCGCGCGGCGAGGCCAGACGCCGGGAACTGCTCGACCGGGTCACCGAGGACCTCGCGGTCAACGGGCTGGTCGACTTCTCGCTCCGGCGGGCCGCGCGGGCGGCCGGCACCACGCACAAGGTGCTGCTCTACCACTTCGACGGGGTCGACGACCTGCTCAAGCAGGCAGTGCTCAAGCTGCGCGAGAGACGCACCGTCAGCGCGATGGCCGCCGCCACCGGAGGACCCGCCGGTCGGACGCTGGCCGATCGCGTACGCGCCATGTGGCCCATGCTCAGCGGCGACGAGCCGGGCCTGCGGGTGCTCGACGAGGCGATCGGCTTGGCGATGTACGACCCGGGCCGCTTCGCCTGGCTCGGGCGGGAGGCGTCTCGGCTTTATCTGCCCTCGTTGGTGTCGCTCTGCCCGGTGGACTGGTCGGAGCGGCGCAAGTTCGAGGTCGCCGAGATGATCCTGGGGGCCCTGCGGGGTTTCCTGGTGGAGGCGCGGACCAGCGGGGATGCCGCGGGGATCGCCGCGGGGTTCGAGGCCCTGGTCCGTGCGCTGGAGCGAGAGGAGGCCGCCGCCGATCAGGACGCTTAGAGCGTGTCTCATGTGGTGCTGTGAAGGTGCTGCTCCTTGCGCTGTGTCTCACGGTGCGTCGCTATGCTCGCCGCGTGGGCGAGATCGTGGTGGTGCGTGATGGCTCTGGGCCCGAGGTCCTGCTTGTGCATGGCGGTGCTGGCCCGCGGACGACGTGGGGCGCTTTGGCTCCGCTGGCCGATCGGTGGACGCTGGCATATGTCCATCGCCGTGGCTATCCGCCGAGTCCACCACCGCAGGAGTGTCAGGACTTCGAGGTGGACGCCCTGGACTTGGCGCCGCTGCTCGTCGACCGCCCGCACGTTGTCGCCCACTCCTACGGCGCCCTCGGGGCGTTGATCGCGACCGCCGCCGCGCCGGGCAGCGTCCGCTCGCTCACCCTGATCGAGCCGCCGCTCCACTACCTTGTCCCTGACGATCCCGAGGTGGCGCGGCTCGAGCGCATCGGCGATGCGGTCCTCACCCACGGGATGGACATGGACCCGGCCGAGTTGCGCGAGTTCCTCCATCTCGCGGGCGCGCCCGTCGGTGACGGCCCGCTCCCCGAGAACGTGGTCGCCGGCGTTCGGCGGGCGCAGGGTGGTCGGCCGACCAGCGAGGCGCACCCACAGCTCGACGCGATCCGTGACGCCGGCGTCCCAGTGCTCGTCGCGTCCGGAGACCACGCGGCCGCGCTCGAGCGGATCTGCGACGCTCTGGCGGACGTGCTCGGTGGCGAGCGCAGCGTGCATCCGGGCGCTGGTCACTTCGTCGCCGCAGCACCGGGCTTCTCCGAACAGCTTGAGGCCTTCCTACGCAAGAGCGTCACGTGACGAGCTTCTTCCAGCAGGTGAGCGTGGCGGCGAGGGTGAGGAACGCGGCGAACAGGTTGGCCGAGCGTTCGTAGCGGACGGTGAGCCGGCGCTAGCCGAAGATCCAGGCGATCGTGCGGTCGATCTTCCACCGGTGCCGGCCGAGCCGCTCGCTGGATTCGATGCCGCGGCGCGCGATGCGCGGCGTGACACCGCGGCGGCGCAGCCAGGCGCGCAGTTCAGCCGAGTCGTATCCCTTGTCCGCGCGGGCCTTGTCCGGTCGGCGATCCCCCTTTTTTCGCCCGGACGGCGGCGTCCACGATCGCCGCAGCCCAGTCGATCTGACCCTTGGCTCCGAGCTCGTCCAGCACCGCCCGGTGCAGCCGGGGCCACAACCCGGCCCGGGTCCAGGCGCTGAACCGGCGATGCGCCGTGGCCGGTGAGACACCGAACTCGGCCGGCAGGTGCCGCCAGGCACACCCGCTGGTCAGCACGTACACGATCGCGGTGAACACCGCCCGATCCTCGACCGGCCTGGTCCCGCCACCCTGGCGCCTTCGATCGGTGACGACCGCATGCGCATGGACAATTTGCGAACCGGGTGGTTCACTTGCCGCATGACATCAACCCACCCGGGAGCCGGCGCGCGGGAGTCCGGGAAGCGCGAAGAGGTCCGCTTCGCCAGCGGCGACACCGAGTGCGCCGCCTGGCACTATCCGGGCACCAACGGCGCCTGCGTGGTCATGGCCGGCGGCTTCGCGGTGCCCAAGGAGCCGGCCACCGACCTGTTCGCGAAGCGATTCCACGACGCCGGTTTCAGCGTTCTCGCCTTCGACTATCGCGGCGTCGGGACGAGCGGCGGGCAACCGCGCCTGGTCCTCCCCGTCAAGAAGCAGCTGGCCGACTGGGCGGCGGCGATCGCGTTCGCCGCGGCCCTGCCCGAGGTCGACCCCGGCAGGATCGCGCTCTGGGCCTTCTCCATGTCCGGCGGTCACGTCATCCGCGTCGCGGCGCGCAACCCGCGGGTCGCGGCGGTGATCGCCCAGACGCCGAACGTCGGCGGCCCGGCCGCCATGCTCAGCGCGGCGAGCCACCAGAAGCCCCTCGCGATGCTGCGCTTCACCGGCAGGGGCATCGCCGACGCCGTCGGCGCACTCGTCGGCCGCCGGCCCCTGCTGGTGCCGCTCGCCGGCGAACCGGGCGCTGTCGCCATGCTCACCACCCCGGACGTCGGGGACGGGGCACGCGCGCTCGACCCTGACCGCAGGCACCCGGACTGGCGGCAGGAGGTGGCGGCGCGCTCCGCGCTGCGGCTGCTGTTCTACCAGCCCGGCCGTGACACCTCCCGCGTACGCAGCCCGCTGCTCGTCCTCATCTGCGACGAGGACCGGACCGCTCCCCCCGGACCCGCCATCCACGCCGCGCGGCGAGCACCGCGCGCCGAGCTGGTCCGCATGCCCGGCAGGCACTACGCGCCCTTCATGGAGATGCACGAACAGGCCCTCGACGTTGAGTTGGCCTTCCTCCGCCGGCACCTGCTCGGTGACGCGCGAGGGGCATCAGGTGCCGTCCCCGTTGACGCCGCTCGACGGTGAGGGCTGGGCGGTGAAAGAGATCGAGCTGTCCGCCGGGACGATCGAGTACGAGGACACCGGCGATGGACCGGTGCTCGTGCTGTTGCACGGGTTGATGATGGACGCCTCGCTGTGGGACGGCGTGACCGCCGGCCTGTCCGTCGATCACCGCTGCGTGACGCCGACGCTCC
Source organism: Nonomuraea roseoviolacea subsp. carminata (assembly GCF_024172185.1). Taxonomy (GTDB): domain Bacteria; phylum Actinomycetota; class Actinomycetes; order Streptosporangiales; family Streptosporangiaceae; genus Nonomuraea; species Nonomuraea roseoviolacea. The sequence continues at coordinate 5,155,271 of NZ_JAMZEC010000001.1, read as the reverse complement.
CGCTCGGGGCGCACCGTCGCGCGATGCGCCCCGACGCCGACCTGTCGCTCCCCGGGATGGCCCGGCTCGTCGCGGAGTTCCTGGACCGCCTCGACCTCCATGACGTCACCCTCGTCGGCAATGACACCGGCGGCGCGCTCGTCCAGCTCCTCATGGCCGACGGCAACGCACGTGTGAGACGGGTCGTGCTCGTCTCCTGCGACGCGTTCGACAACTTCCCGCCGGGACTGACGGGTAAGACGCTCGTGCTCACCGGAAAGCTGCCGCCCTGGATGTTCGGGCTGTTCATGCGGCAGATGCGGCTCCGGGCGCTCCGGCGGCTCCCGATCGCGTTCGGATGGCTGACCAGGCGAGGAGACGCCGCCACCGCCCGATGGACGAGGCCGGTCATGCGGCAGCCCGCGATCCGCCGCGACGCCGTACGCACACTGCGAGCGGCGGCGGCCGGCAAGGACCTCCTCATCGCCGCGGCCGGACGGCTGCCGGCCTTCGACGGTCCCGCTCTCGTGGTCTGGGCGAGCGAGGACCGGGTGATGCCGCCCGAGCACGGCCGGCGCCTGGCGGGGCTGCTCCCGCGAGGACGACTGGTCGAGGTGGAGGACAGCTACACGCTCATCCCGCTGGACCAGCCGTCGAGACTCGCCCGGATCGTCCGGGAGTTCACGCGAGCGTCGCCGGCCGACCGCTCGCCCACGTGATCGGATGTGGTCGGCGACCGCCTCCCGTCACGCCTCCCCGAACACCATGCGATGCCCCCTGGCGGTGTCCATGTACTCGCGCACCCGATGGATCGCCCCGTCCCGCAGCTCGAAGATGAAGCAGTAGTCGTTGTGGTAGGCGTTGCCGTTCGCCAGCGTGGCCCGCATGGTCTCCTCCACCACGACCACGTCGCCGTCGGCGTGGAACCCGCGGAAATCCAGCTCGACGTCGGCGACGAACATGCGCCGGAAGTCGACGGTGAGGAAGTGGAGGATGGCGTCCCTGCCCACGATGTGATGGCTCCCGCCGAGCGCCACGGCGGTCGCGTTCCCGGGCGGCGCCAGCCACTCCGCGTCCGGCGTGAAGAACGTCGCGATCAGGTCCTTGTCCCTGGTCGAGAAGGAACGCCACGCTTGCTGCACGAGCTCGCGGCTCTGTTCAGAGGTCATGCCAGGCAGCGTAGGCAGCCTCCCGGCCAGGTTCCGGCCACATTCGGACATGGCCGGCCTGGTGAGCTCCCGGCGCGCACTCCGCTGATCGGCGTCGCCACACTTGGTGTCATGAACGCCCGCATCCACGCCGATCGCTGGCTCGCCGCCTGGAACAGCCACGACCTCGACGCGATCATGGCCTGCTACACCGACGACGTGGACTTCGGCGCGTCCACCGTGGTCACTCGCTGGGGCCGACCGGACGGCCGCCTGCGCGGCAAGGAGGAACTGCGCCGCCACTTCGCCCGCGGCCTGGAGCTCGCCCCCGACCTCAGCTTCACCGAGGTGGCACTGCTGACCAACCCCAGCGGATACGCCCTGCTCTACCAGCGCGACAACGGCAACCGCGTCCTGGACGTCGTCGAACTGGACGAACACCACCTCGCCGCCCGAGTCCGCGCCTACTACGAGAACGCCCAGCACTGACCGGGACGGGCTCAGACCTCGGCCCCCGGCATGTCCCGGAGGGCGCGGGCCGCGGCCATGTCCGCGGTCGAGATCACTTGCCGTCGAAGAGGCCGGGCGGGCACTCCATGGGTTCGACGGAGCCGTCGGGGTTCTGCATCTCGCACCGAGTCTCCGATGTCCCTGATGTCCCCGATCCGGCGTCTCCGGCGCCTCCGCCGCCGACGCCGGCGAAGGCGCCCGACACACCGGCGAAGAACGCCAGCCCGATGACGACCGCGATGAGCCCGGCGACGATCCCGCCGGGACCGCCCCCGGTGTCCCCCGCCGGCACGGCCCGGGTCGGGTCGTGCGGGTCGTAGAGCACGTCGGTGGCGTTGCCGACGCCGAGGTCGGACGTGGTCCGCGACTCGGTGGTGACCTCGCGCCCGTCCACGGTGGTGAAGGTCAGGACCGGACGTCGTCTCGCCCTCAGGTGCTCCCCCTGCCCCGCGAACGTGGTCCGGACGTCGCTGACCACACCCGGCACCCGCTGGGCTCGCCCGGCGAACCGCCTGCCGTCCACGATTCCCTTGATCGAAACCAGGATGATCAGCACTCCGAACGCCACGAACAGCAGCGGGAAGTAGGTGACCAGGTCGTCCAACGCGGGCCTCCTCGGGTCGGCTCGAACGGTAGAACGCTCGGGACGCGCCAAGGTTCCCGGCTCCCCGGCTTTCCGCAGCACGGTATGTGATGTGCGTCACGCCATGTCACTCCACATCGGGCCCCGGTGTCTTGAGGGCATGGACGCACACAGCACCCCACACGAGATCGTGGTCATCGGCGGCGGCTACGCCGGAACGGTCGCGGCCAACCACCTGCGCCTGCGCACCGACGTCGCCATCACCCTGGTCAACCCCCGCCCGACGTTCGTCGAACGGATCCGGCTGCACCAGTTCGCGGCCGGCAACTACGACGCCGCGGTCGACTACGGCACGCTGCTCGGCGACGGCGTCCGGCTGGTGGTGGACAGCGCCACCCGCATCGACTCCGCCTCCCGCACGGTGGAGCTGGCGTCGGGCGACGCGCTCGACTACGACTACGTCATCTACGCGGTCGGCAGCACCGGCGCGATCCCCTCCTCGGTGCCGGGCGCGGCCGAGTTCGCCTACTCCGTTGCCGAGTTCGAGTTCGCCGAGCGGCTGCGCGCCAGACTGGCCGAGCCGCCGGCCGATGCCGCGATCACCGTGGTCGGCGGCGGGCTGACCGGCGTCGAGACCGCCGCGGAGCTCGCCGACCAGGGACGCGCGGTCACTCTGATCTGTGGCGGGGTCCTGGCTCCGGCACTCACCGCTCCCGCCCGCCGATCCGTCGCGACGTGGCTGTCGGAGCACGGAGTCACCGTACTGGAGGGCGACCCGGTCACCCAGGTTCGGCAGGACGCGGTCGTCCTGACCGGCGGAACGCCGCGGCCCAGCGCGCTGACCGTCTGGACGGCCGGTTTCGGCGTGCCGGGCCTGGCCGCGGCCAGCGGGCTGAGCGTCGATCCGCTCGGCCGGCTGCTCACCGACGAGACGCTGGTCAGCGTCGATGACGACCGCGTCGTCGGCGCGGGCGACGCCGCCTCGCCGTCGGGCCGGCCGCTGCGGATGCGCTGCCAGGCGGCGATGCCGCTCGGGATCCAGGCGGCCGACGCCGTCCTGAGCCGCATCGCCGGGACGGCGCCCGCGGTGATCGACCAGGCGTTCAAGTCGACGTGCATCAGCCTGGGCCGGCACGCCGCCACGATGCAGTACTCCCGCCCCGACGACACCCCCCTGGACACCTTCATCGACGGGCAGAAGGCCGCGGAGGCCAAGGAAGAGCTGTGCCGCAGGGCGGTGATGGGCATCAGCATGGAGGGCCGCAGCCCGGGCGCCGTCGTGTGGCAGAAGGCCGGCCCGCGGGCCGCGCGGATGGTCGCCTGACTATGAGCACCGACGAGCACGCCGAGCGGTTCACCGCGTTGCGTCCGCTGCTGTTCACGATCGCGTACGAGATGCTCGGCTCGGCCACGGAGACCGACGACGTCCTGCAGGACAGCTACCTGCGCTGGGCGAAGGTGGATCTGGCGACGGTCCGCGACACCAGGTCGTACCTGGCGCGGCTGGTGACCCGGCAGGCGCTCAACGCGCTGCGGACCGGCGCGCGCCGCCGCGAGGACTACGTCGGCGTCTGGCTGCCGGAGCCGCTGCTGCTCGACGAGGACGACGCGTCGGCGGACGTCGTGCTCGCCGAGTCGGTCTCGATGGCGATGCTGGTGGTCCTCGAGACGCTCAGCCCCGACGAGCGCGCGGTGTTCGTCCTGCGCGAGGTGTTCGGCTTCGACCACGACGAGATCGCGGAAGCGGTGGGCAAGTCGGTCGTGACGGTCCGCCAGATGGCGCACCGCGCCCGTGAGCACGTGCGGGCGCGGCGCCGGCGCTTCGAGCCGGCGGGTCCGGCGAGGACCGCGCGGGTCACCGAGCGGTTCATGGCCGCGGTGAGCACCGGCGACATGGAGGGGCTGCTCTCGCTGCTCGCCCCGGACGTCACCTGGACGGCCGACGGCGGCGGCAAGGTGATCGCGGTGCGCCGGCCCGTGGTGGGCGCGGAGAAGGTGGCCGCCCTCGTGCTGGGCATCTTCCGCCCCGACACGCGGATCGAGTGGGTCAACTGCAACAACACGCCCGCACTCGTCGCCTACCGCGGCGACAGGCTGGAGGGCGCCTTCCTGACCGAGGTCGTGGACGGGAGGATCACCCAGTTCTACGCCATCCGCAACCCGGACAAGCTCCTTTCGCTGGCGGCACCACGCCGGATCAGCCGGTAGGCGGTGGACCGCTCAGGACCCACCGCTGCGCCCGCATCCGCGCGGTGAGGGCCGACGCATCGGGGAGGGAGGACCTAGCCTGGTTCTGTGAGTGCCGACGGCGATGGCGGGGAGAACAGGCGCGGTTCGCCGGCGATCGCCACCCAGGTATTGACGATCGCCATCGCGGTCGTCGAGGGGTTGGTCGTCCTCCTCGCCAGAACGATCCGCTGGGTGCTGCTGTTACCCTTGCTCGTTCTGCGGTGGCTGCTGGACAGTGAGCACCTCGGCACCCGCTACCGTCAGAGGCTCTCAGGGCTGATCCTGTTGGCCGGGTACATGTCCTGGGTCGTCGGGAAATTCTTCGACGCGGCGTTCGCCGACCTGACCGTCTACTTACAGGCGATGGCGACCAGCAACGACGTCTGGTCGATCATCTATCTGCCGCCGAAGCTGTCCCGCCAGGCAGGAACACCGTTGTGGCTGCACATCGCGTTCTCGGCCACATTGATCGTTCTTGTGCTGTGGGCCTTCGGGACGCGCCGTGGCGCCCTGGTGCTCCTCTTGGTCTACGCGGCCGTGGTCGTCCTCTGGAACGCCGCACAGGCGGCGCGCACGGGCGGCGCAAGGGCCTACGTCGAGTCGATCTCGACCATGGATGACGTCTATCAGCGCATCTACCTGCCGCCGAAGCTGTCCGGTCACCAGGGGACACCGCTGTGGCTGCACATCGCGTTCTCGGCGACGCTGGTCGTCCTCGCGTTGATGATGATGTTCTGGGACCGGCTTTCGCGTCGGAGCCAGGCATACAGGCCGCATTAAGGCCGCAATGTGAGCTTTGTCACTGAAAGAAAAGGGTCCTCCGCAAAACGACGTGTAATCCGGACGTCGACCATCGGTGCCGGCGCGCAGAGATCACCTGCTCGACGAGCGGTAGAGCGAGACGCCCGCCCGCCCATCCCGCGCTGTTTACGGTCATCTGCCGCGCTTTATGAAACCGCGTTTTTCCTTGAATAATTGACGAGTCGCATATGGCGGCCGACCGGCGACTTGCCCCCGCAGTTGTAAGCGTCCTAACATCTCGTGGCGCGAGGATTTAGGAGCGTCTACCGGCATCCGGCCCCCGCGCTTTTCCTCCGTATGGCGGGGCGCGCACCAATAGCGCCCCGCCACACCGATCCCGCTGATCGCGGCAGAGATACAAGGAGGTATCACCATGCGATCGCAGCGAATCTTCCACCGTCACCGGGCATGGCTCGCCACGGCCGCCCTGGCCGGAATGGCGCCGCTGTTCGCCGCCGCCCCCGCCCTGGCGAGCACGTCGGCCACCTCGACCGCGCCCGACCCCGTCGGCGTCTACGTTCTCCGCGTCACCCCCGCCACCGGCGGAGATCCCGCGCCCGTCTCGACCGGCACGCTGCTGTGCGGCCCGGACGGCGGCGCGCACGCCGACCCCACGCCGGCCTGCGACCAGCTCCGTCGCGCGAACGGCATGGTGGAGCGCATCCCCGAGGACCCCGGCATGTGCACCAGGGAGTACGCCCCCGTGCGCGTGACCGCGACCGGCGTCTGGAACAGGCAGTACCGCGAATTCACCCGGACCTATCCGAACCTCTGCACGGCGGTGCGGGCCACCGGAGGCGTCCTCTTCGCCTCCTGACCCCCGGTCTTTCGCTAACGCGGGGCATCCCGATCCTCATTCTCACATGGCCGTCACGTGAACGGCAGATTAGCGCGCGCCTGCGAGAATAAGAATCCTCCGGGATGCCCCGGAACAGCGCTGCCCGCAATCCGCCGCGGGACTCCGAAACGTTTTCCGAGCGAGGAGAAGGATATATTCATGTTCAAGTACCTGACTGTCGCGGCCACTTTCGCGGCCATCACGGTCCTGCCGGCCGCGACCGCGCAGGCCGAAACGCAGGCGCAGCCCAAGGCCCGTCATTCCCAGGAAATGATTGGCTATGAAAAGTCGGGCGGGTTCGCCGGAATTCAGCGGAGCGTCTCGATCGACCGGGACGGCCAGGCGCGGGCCGCCTCCGCCGCGGTCACCGCCGACTTCCAGCTCACCGACGACGAGCTCAGCCTGCTGCGGCGCAGGCTCGGCGCCATCTCCACGTGGAACTCCTCCACGGACGGCTGCGACGTCGCCGACCACTTCACCTACACCCTGCGCTACCGCGGGCACCACGCCGTCCGCTGCCACACGCTGCCCCGTGACTGGGAGCCCGCCGTCACGCAGCTCGACCAGATCATCGACCGCCACCTGACGAAGGTCAGCCCCACGACGCACGACTGATCCACCGCGCCGCCGACAGCCGGGCGGCCACGGTCGGGACGGCCTGGGCGAGACTGGCCGGAGGGGTGCCAGAGCTCGCCGATCGGGGGGCCGTCCCGGCCTTTCATGCCCTTGACCTTGACACTGGCGACAAGGTCTACGCTCGGGCCGCTCGACACCACCCGAGGAACGGAAGCCCCCATGAGCGCAGAGCGCCAGACCCTGCTCGACCACGACCGGCGCTTCTTCGAGGCGCTGACCGCCGCGGACGCCGAGGTCCTGGACGATCTCCTCGCGGACGACTTCGTCCTGGTGAGCGTGGACGACGGCGCCGTCGTGGGCCGTGACGTCCTCCTCGACGCCATCGCGTCCGGCGCCGTGCGGTTCCCGGCCATCGAGTCCTTCCCGGAGGAGGCCAACGTCCGCCGCGTGGGGGACGTCGGGATCGTCGTGGGGCGTACCGGCATGAACTTCACGCACCCCGACGGGACGGCCTTCAGCGCCGGCAGCCGCTACACCCACGTCTACGTCGCCGACTCCCCCGGCACCTGGCGCCTCGCCTCCGCCCAGGGCACCACCATCAAGGCCGCCTGAGCTCTCTCCGCCGCTCGGGACGCGGCCCGGCATAATCACCCGCATGCGGTTCGGAATCCTCGGCCAGACCCGGGCGTGGCACGACGACGGGACCGAGGTTTCCCTGGGCGGCCCGGCGCGACGGGCGCTGCTGGCCCTGCTGCTGGTCCGTCCCGGCGAGGCGGTCGCCGCCGAGCGGCTCGCCGACGAGATCGACCCGAACGCGGGCACGTCGGCCCACGCGCTGCACTCCCAGGTGTCCAGGCTGCGCTCGGCCCTGGGCGGCCGGGCGGCGATCGAACGGGCCGCGACGGGCTACCGGATCGTGGTCCCGGACGACGACGTGGACGCCTGCCGGTTCGAACGGCTGGCCGCGGAGGGCCGCTCCGCGCTGCGCGAGGGGGACCCCGGCCGCGCGGTCACACTGCTGCGCGAGGCGCTGGAGCTGTGGCGCGGACCGGCGCTGGCCGACCTCGCCGAGAGCCCGACCGCCCAGGCCGCCGCCGCGCGGCTGGAGGAGCGGCGGCTCGGCGCGATCGAGGACCGGATCGAGGGCGAGCTGCGCCTGGGCGGGCACCGGTCGGTCGTGCCGGAGCTGCGCGAGCTGGTCGGCCGCCATCCGCTGCGCGAACGGCTGGCGGCGCTGCTCATGCGGGCGCTGTTCGCCGAGGACGGGCAGGCGGCGGCGCTGGAGGTGTTCGAGGAGACGCGGCGGCACCTGGCCGAGGAGCTGGGCGCCGATCCCTCGGCCGAGCTCGCCGCGCTGCACCGGGAGGCGCTGAGCGCGGCGCCGCCCGCGTCGCCCGCCGCGCCGCCGGCCCAGCTCACGAGCTTCGTCGGCCGGGCCGCCGAGGTGGGCGAGATCGCCGGGCTGCTGCGCGTGGCCCGGCTGGTCACGCTGATCGGCCCCGGCGGCGTCGGCAAGACCCGGCTGTCCGTCGAGGTCGCCGCGGTCGCGGACGACACCGTGTGCTTCGTCGAGCTGGCCGCGCTGCGCGACGGCGCCGACCTGCCGCGGGCGGTGCTGGGCGCGCTCGGCCTGCGCGAGAACGGCCTGGTCATCGAGGGCGACGGGCAGGGCCCGGTCGAGCGTCTCGTCTCGGCGCTGTCGGACCGGGTGCTGCTGCTCGTCCTGGACAACTGCGAGCACGTCGTCGAGGAGGCCGCCGCGCTGGCGGCCCGGCTGCTGGCGACCTGTCCGCGGCTGCGGGTCCTGGCCACGAGCCGCGAGCCGCTCGGCGTCATCGGCGAGCACCTGTGGCAGGTGCGCGGGCTCGACGGCGACGCGGCCGTGCGGCTGTTCACCGACCGCGCCACGGCCGTGCGGCGCGGGTTCACCGCCGATCCGCAGGTGGTACGGCGGATCTGCGCGGCGCTGGACGACCTGCCGCTGGCCATCGAGCTGGCGGCGGCGCGGCTGCGCACCCTGGACGTCGAAGACCTCGCGGGACGGCTGGACGACCGGCTCGGCGTGGCGGCGCGCGGCAGCCGCACGGCCGACGAGCGGCACCGGACGCTGCGCTCGGTGGTCGCCTGGAGCTGGGAGCTGCTGTCCGAGCCGGAACGGCGGGCCGCGCGGCGCTTCGCGGTGTTCGCCGGCGGCGCGACGGCGGAGTCGGCGCTGCGGGTGTGCGGGGCCGACGGCGAGACGCTGGAGTCGCTGGCCGACAAGTCGCTCATGGAGGTGGTGGGCGGGCGGTTCCGGATGCTGGCCACGATCCGCGCGTACGCCGCCGAACGTCTCGCGGAGACCGGCGAGGGCGAGAGCGTGCGGCGGGCCCACGCCGGGCGCCTGCTGGAGCTGATGCGGGCCGCCGACCCGCACCTGCGGCGCGGGGAGCAACTGGAATGGCTGCCGAGGCTCGCGGCCGAGCACGCCGACCTCCTCGCCGCGCTGCGCTGGAGTGTCGAGGCCGGGGAGATGCGGACGGCCCTGGAGCTGCTGGCCGCCGCCTCGACGTACCTGTGGCTGAGGGGCGCGTCCGCGGCCGTCGCGCCGCAGGCGATCGCGCTGCTCGACGCCATGGCAGCCGCGCCGGAGGATGTGGCGGGTGAGGAGGGTGAGGAGTACGCGACGTGCGTGTTGCTGGCGGCCTCCGGGATCGACGGGCGGCAGGTGTGGCAGCGGCATCGCGCGGCGGCCGAGAAGGCGCTGGCCGCCGCGTGGCCCGGCGACCGGGCGGGCCGCCATCCGGCCACCCTGCTGCTGTGGATGATGCGCAGCGCCGTCGACGCCGACCCGCGCGGCGCGTACACGCTGGTCTGGTCGCAGCGCGACTGTCCCGACCCGTGGGCGAGGGCGGCCGCCCGGTACGTGCACGGCTTCGGGCTGCTCGGCGAGGGCGACGCCGCGGGCGCCGAGCAGGCGTTCCACGCGGCGGTCGAGGCGTTCCGCGCGCTCGGCGACCGGTGGGGCACGGCGCTGGCCCTGGACTCGGTCGCCGCCCTGGCGCGCGCGGCCGGCGACCGGGCGAAGGCGGTCGCGCTGATCGACGAGGCACTGGCGCTCACCGAGCAGCTCGGCGCGCTGGAGGACAGCGCCGACCTGCTGGTCAACCGGGGCGACGACCTGGCCGGGGACGACCTGGCGGCGGCGCGCGCCGACTACGAGCGGGCCGCCCTGCTCGCGCACCGCGCCGGCGGCTCCACCTACCTCGCGGCGGCCCTGCGCGGGCTGGGCGACGTGGCCCTGGCGGAGCACGACCTCGCCGAGGCCGAACGGCTGTACCAGGAGGCGCTGGAACGGCTCGACCCGCACTGGATCAAGAGCGTCGGCCACCGGGTGCGCGCGCTGGCCGGGCTGGGCCAGGTCGCCGAGGCGCGCGGCGACCGGACCGGAGCCGAGGCGCGCTACCGTGAGGCGGCGGCGTCGGCGGCCGCGGTCGCGCCCGCCACACCCGAGACGCTGCGCATGATGGGCCTGCCCGAGCCGGTGGTGCGGGCGGTGAGCCGGCGGTGAGCCCGCGGTGAGCGCCCCGGTGGAGGCTCCGGGGCATGAAGAACCGCACCGTCCTCATCTCCGGCTCCTCCGTCGCCGGCCCCGCGCTCGCCTACTGGCTCCACCGCCACGGCTTCGTCCCCACGATCGTCGAGCGCGCCCCCGCCCTGCGTGACGGCGGCTACGCCGTCGACTTCCGCGGCGAGGCCCACCTGGGCGTGCTGCGCCGCATGGGCGTCCTCGACGCCATCGAACGCGCCAGGACCGGCATGGGCTCCATGTCGTACGTCAACGCGGCCGGCAAGCAGCAGGCCAGGATGCCGGCCGACCTGTTCGCGGGCGACGTCGAGATCCTGCGCGGCGACCTCGGGCGCATCCTCTACGACGCGACCAAGGGCTTCACCGAGTACGTCTTCGGCGACTCCATCACCTCGCTGGACGAGGACGCCGACGGCGTGGACGTCACCTTCGAGCGCGGCGCGCCGCGCCGGTTCGACCTCGTGATCGGCGCCGACGGGCTGCACTCCAACACCCGCCGCCTGGCGTTCGGCCCGGAGGAGCGGTTCGTGAAGCACCTCGGCCTCTACTGCGCGATCTTCACCACGACCAACTACCTCGGGCTGGACCACACCGGGCACGCCTACCGCACCGCGGGCAGGCTCGTCGCCCTGTACAGCGCGCGCCACAACGCGGAGGCCAAGGCCGTGTTCTACTTCGCCTCGCCGCTCATGGACCTCAACCGCCGCGACGTGGCCCGGCAGCAGGAGATCCTGGCCGAGCAGTTCACCGGCAACGGCTGGCAGAGCGAGCGGCTGCTGCGCGAGATGCGGCGCGCGCCCGACTTCTACTTCGACTCGGTCGGCCAGGTCCACATGGACACCTGGTCGCGCGGCCGGGTGGCGCTGGTGGGCGACGCCGCCTACTGCCCTTCGTCGCTGTCGGGCATGGGCTCGGGTCTGGCGCTGATCGGCGCGTACGTGCTGGCGGGCGAGCTGGCGGCCGCGGGCGGCGACCACCGTGTCGCGTTCGCCCGTTACGAGCGGGAGATGCGCGAGTACGCGACGGGCTGCCAGAAGATGGGCGACGGCGTCGCCAAGCTCATGGTGCCGGGCAGCCGCATGCTGGCCTCGTTCCTCAACCGCTACTACAAGCTGATGCCGTACCTGCCGGGCAAGAACATGGCCGCGAACATGGCCCGCAAGGCCGCCGAGAACATCACCCTCCGCGACTACGAGACCCTTCGCCGGCCCGCGTGAACCGCCGCCGCCGGGAATTGCGTGGCGGGTCCGGAACCCTTTTCGGCATAGTGCGGACAATGCACCGACAGCTCATCAGCCATCTCGCCCACGCGGACCACCCGATCGCCGCCCCGGTCAGCGCGGCGAACCTCGACCGCCTGCTCACCCGCGCCAAGCTTCCCGCCGGCGCCCGCGTCCTCGACCTGGGCTGCGGCGAGGGAGCGTGGCTCCTGCGGGCCCTGGAGCTCCACCCCGACGCGACGGCGGACGGCGTGGACATCGGCGAGGAGGCGCTGGCGTCGGCCGCCGAGGCCGCCGGCCGCCTCGGGCTGTCCGCCCGGCTCCGGCTGCACCAGGTCCCGGCCGAATCCTTCGCGGCGGCGGAGCCGTACGACCTGGTGCTGTGCGTGGGCGCCACCCACGCCTTCGGGTCGTTCACCGACACCCTCGACGCCGTGCGCCGCCACCTGCGTCCCGGCGGGCTCGCGCTGATCGGCGAGGGATTCTGGGAGCGGCCCCCGTCCAAGGAGCTGCTCGACCTCTTCGGCTCGGACCCGGACGAGTACGCGGATCTGGCCGGCACCGTGGCCCGCGCGCGCGACGCCGGCTACGCGACGGTCTACGCCCACACCAGCACCCGCGAGGAGTGGGACGAGTACGAGTGGTCCTGGACCGGCACGCTCACCCGCTGGGCCCTCGACCACCCCGGCCCGGACGGGGACGAGGCCCTGGCCGCCGCCGACGAGCACCGCGACATGTGGCTCAACGGCTACCGCGACGTGCTCGGCTTCGTCACCCTCCTGCTGCGGCCCACCGAGCGGTAGCGCGCGGCCCCGGCGGGAGGACATGACCGCGGCGGGAGGATGCGGCCCCGGCGGGAGGACGCGGCGGCCGGAAAAGGGCCGGCCCCCTCACGCGAGGCGCGTGAGAGGGCCGGGTGGCACACCGTCGCCGGGGCGCTCCGCTGCGGAAGGGGTGGGGTCGGCAGCTTCGCGCCGGTGGTCGGCAGCAAGGTGCGCTGCGAGGGAAGGTCAGCGGCGAGGTGCGCCGGTGGGCGGAACGGTCAGCGGCGGGTGTAGACGATCGCCAGGGTCGGCGGCTTGACACCCTTGTCCTGGTTCTCCGAGGCCGCGAAGGCCCGCCAGTTGGTGGCCTCCTTCTCGTCGGCGCCGCGGAGCTGGATGCCGTAGTCGGGGGCGCCCGCGGCCCACGCCTTGGCGATGTTCGTCACGGGCCAGGACAGGAAACCGGCGCCCATGGCGCACGGCGCGGTCCAGGTGCGGCCGCGGCCGACGCGGGTCGTGGACGCGCCCTCGCTGGTTGTCGTGGGCTTGTTGTCCCAGTTCAGGTCGTGCTCGTCCCAGGGGCTGGTGACCCGCTCGGCGGTGAGGCCGGAACCGACGGCGACGCCGCAGGCGTTGGTCTCCAGGTTCCACATGCCGAGGCTGGCCAGGATGACCCTCTTGCCCTTGATCTTGGACGTGTTGAACTTTACGTAGCTGCGCATGACGTCGCCGCCCTGGCCGTTCTCCCACGGCATGGTGCCCGCGATGATCATCGGGTCGCCGGGGTGGGAGGGCCAGGTGCTGGCCACGTCCGCGTCGGTCTCGACCTGCGGGAGCGTGATCGACGGGAAGACCGTGACCGGGTACTGCCGCTTGGGGTCGGCCAGGAAGCCCGCGTCGGGCTTGAGGACGAGCACCTTCACGCCGTTCTGGGTCTCGACCGTGGAGTCGATCTCCTTCAGCGCGTCGCCGCGCGGCTTGCCGTGCCCGCTGGCGTCCCACATGACCGGGCGCGCGCCGGAGGCGACGACCTTGCCGTCACCGGCCGTGCTCGTCAGCAGGAGCCGGCCGTTCGCGTCCTCGGTGAGGTCGACGCCCTCGGTCTGCACGGGGATGCGCAGCTCCAGGGGGCCGGTCGGCTTCTCGCGCAGCACCACGTCGTGGCGGAAGCCCGTGGGCAGCACGGTGACGACGAGGTCCGCGCCGGGGCCGGCGGCGTTGGCGAAGGTCGCGACGTTGCCGTTGACGGACGGCTTGGGCAGCGCGGTCGGCCACTTCACGGCGAACACCCGGCCGGCGTCATCGGTGATCTTGGCGAGCGGCGCGTCGCCGCCGGCGGAGACCTCGACGTTGGCCCGGGAGACGCGCGGCTTGAACATCGCGCCGTCCTGGGCGAGGGAGGTGTCGATCGGCAGCCACTGGTCGCCCCGCTTGATCTGGGCGACGCCGGAGCTGACGGTCTCGGTGAAGGTGCCGTCGGGGTTGGCGACGGTGGTGCTGTTCTCGTTGGTCAGAGCCGGCACGGCCACGGCCTGGCCGGTCTTGGCCGCCTGCTGGGAGGCGGTGTCCATGGCGGCCTCGGCGGCCTCAGCGCTCTGCGCCGTGTCGGAGGGCGGCGTCGGCGTGGCGGCGAAGGCGGCCTGGAAGGCGGTGCCACCGGTGAGTACGGTCGCGGTGAGCAGACCGAGAGCGAGCTTCCCCGTAAGCGAAATACGCAATTCTCATCCTCAGTAGTACAGATGACGAATGGTGATGATTTATCCAGCTCTGACGATTTAAGACTTGATAAATCGACATAAAGCCGGACAGGTGGCATCGGAGGACGGCGCCTGGTCAGGCGCGCCCCCGGCCCTGGTTGACCCCGTGTTGCCGGCGCGCGGCGCCGGCGTTCCCCGTGTGCTAGGCGACCCCACGTACGCGTGAGTGCATGATTCCCCGTTCTGCGAAGTGAGCATGATCGCGCTCAGGTCACATGAATATCACGCGACATATCCGGACAGGCCGAAAATGCGACACTATGACCTATCTCACAGAGCAATGCGTCATCGAGTCAAACACTCCGTCACGAAAAGCCGCCCCCGGCAGGCTGATCCGCGGGCACGACAGCGTCCGGTACGGGACCGGCAGGCAGGCGTGCCCGTCGGTGGCTTCGCGGTCCGTCAGCCGGTCGCAGCCTGATCGACGGATCCGGCATGCAGGGCTGCCTGGAGCACGCGATCCACGGGTACCGACTCTCCGCCCGCATGTCAGCGACGGCGTCAGCACCGCGACAGGGCGGTATCAGAGCGGTCGGCGATGGTGGATCTCGAAAGAACACAGCACAAGGAGCACACCATGCAGACGTTCGCCACCACCGCCCCGATCACCGCCGTCCTGACCATCCCCGCCGGCCGCGTCCACCTCGTCGCCGCCGACCGCACCGACACCACCGTCGAGATCCGGCCCGCCGACACCTCCAAGAGCCGCGACGTCAAGGCCGCCGAGCAGACCACGGCCGGCTACGCCGACGGCGTCCTGCGGATCGAGACCCCCACGAAGAACCCGTACCTCGGCCCCACCGGAGCCGTCGAGGTCACCATCCACCTGCCCGCCGGATCCGGCGTCCAGGCCAGGACGGAAGCTGCCGAACTCCGGACCACCGGCCGCCTCGGCGACGTCGCCTTCGACGGCGCCTACCACCACATCACCCTGGAGGAGACCGCCGGCCTGCGCCTCACCGCCACCGACGGCGACGTCGAGGTCGCCCGCCTCGCCGGCCCCGCCGAGATCACCACCGCCCGAGGCGACATCCGGATCGCCGAGGCCACCGGCGGCAAGGTCGTCCTCCGCACCCAGTCCGGCGACATCTCGATCACCGCCGCCGCCGGCGTCTCGGCCTCCCTGGACGCCGGAACCACCCACGGCCGCATCAGCAACTCCCTCAAGAACGACGGCACCCCCGCACTCGACATCCACGCCACCACCTCCAACGGCGACATCACCGCCCGCAGCCTGTGACCCGCAGCCTCCGAAGGATGAACGGCTCCGGTACAGCCATGTCCGGTGCGGGCTGTCGTGGGACGGCGGGCTCAGGACGGCGTGACGCTCACGCTGTCCTGGGCCCGCATCGGGGGCAGGGGTTGACTTTCGTCAGGGGTGCGGCTGGACGGACGGCCGATGTCGCGGCCGGGGCCTGATCTCTAGGTTCTCCGGGGTACCACCCTTGAACGGAGCGCCAGCAGTGAAGATCCTTCCCCTCGCCCTCGCCGTGCTGACGGCCCTGTCCGTACCGTCCGCACCCGCCGCGGCGTCGATGTCACCGCACGCGCCGCAGCCGGCGGCGACGCGGACGACGGCCGCCCCCGAACTCACCCCGGCCGCCATCGACGCGTACGTCACCCGCGCCCTCGACTCCACGGGCCTGCCCGGCCTGTCCGTCGTCGTCACCCATGGCGACCGGGTCGTCCACGCCGCCGGCTACGGCCACGACTCCGAGGGCAGGCTGGTCACGGCCACCACGCCCATGCGGGTGGCCTCGTTGACCAAGTCGTTCACCGCCATGGCCGTGATGATCCTCGTGGAGGAGGGCAAGCTCGCCCTCGACAGACCCGTGGTCGAGCAACTCCCCGAACTGCGCATGGCCGACCCGCGCGCCCGGACGATCACCGTACGGCACCTGCTGAACCAGACGTCCGGCCTGTCCGACACCACGACCGACATCCGCGACCTCGACACGGCCCGCTCGCTCAAGGAGTACGCCGCCAAGCTCGGCGACGCCACGCTGCGCGCGACGCCCGGCACCCACTGGGAGTACTGCAACGTCAACTACAACCTGGCGGCCCGGCTGGTGGAGGTGGCCGGTGGCCGTCCGTTCGGCGCCTTCATGAGGGAGCGGGTCCTCGGGCCGCTCGGCATGCGCTCCAGCGCCGTCAGCGAGCGGGAGGTCCGGCCGGCCGACGGGTACAACTCGGTGTACGGCCTCTGGCTGTCGCGCCCCGAACTGCCCGCGTTCCTGGACGGCAGCGGCAGCGGCGGCGTCATCACCACGGCCGCCGACATGGGCTGCTGGCTGATCGCCCAGAACGTCCGGGGCCGCCGTCTCGTCGGCCCGGCGAGCCTGGCCGCCATGCACGCGCCGAGCAAGGTGAGCGACTACGGCATGGGCTGGGGCCTCGACGACCGGACCAGGCGCCTCACGCACTCGGGCAACCTGTTCACCTACACCGCCGTCGAGACGATCGTCCCCGAGACGGGGTACGGCTTCGCGGTCATGGCGAACAGCGCGAGCCTGACGGACGAGACGTTCACCATCGCCGCCGGGCTCGCCGACCTGAGCGAGGGCAGGCCATCGGAGACGTCCGGGGGCGACAGGCAACTGTTCGAGCTGGTGCTGGGGCTGATCGCACTGGTGGCGGCCGGTCTCGGTGCCCTGGGGGCGGCCCGCTCCCGCCGCTGGGCGGCCCGCCGGCTCGCCACGACGACGCCGAAGAACGGGTTCAAGGGATCCGCGCAGGCAAGGGGGTCGCGGCGGACGTGGCGGGTCGGGCTGCGGCTGGTGCCGGTGCTGCTGCCCTCGGTGCTGCTGGCGGCGTACCCGGAGCTGGTCTCGTTCCTGTCGAACGGTCGCACGATCACGTGGGCGCAGCTCACGTACTTCCCGGCGCCGCTGACGATCACCTTGGTGGTGGCGGCCGCGGCGGGTCTCACGACGGCCGCCTTCCGTGTCGTCCGCTACCGCGCGCTGTCCCGGGCCCGGCTCGCCACGACGCGGTAGCGGCGGCGCCTCCTGTACCGACCATCGTTATATAAAGATCGTGTGTCCACGTCCCGCGGCTTGCAGGAGCCTTCGTTCCTCATCCTGACCTCGCTGGCGCGTGAGCCCCAGCACGGCTACGGCATCATCACCGACGTCGAACGCATCTCCCAGGGCGACGTCCGGCTGAGGGCCGGCACCCTGTACGCCGCCCTGGACCGGCTCCAGTCCGAAGGGCTGATCGCGGAGGACCGGGAGGAGATCGTCGACGGTCGGCTCCGCCGCTACTACCGGCTCACCGGGGAAGGCGGTGTGCGCCTGGGCGAAGAGGCGGCGCGCCTGCAGCGCAACGCGCGGGCGGCGGTCACCCGGCTGCGCGCCCACGAGTCCGGAGGCGCCGCGTGAGCCCGCCTCGGAGGACGCTGCCGCCTGCTGCTCCACCACGCGAGGCGCATCGACCGTGACGACGTCGTCATCCGGGGTCGTGCGGCGGCTCCGGCAGCCGCTCGACCGCGGTGACGACGTCGTCACCCGGGGGTCCGGCGAAGAGGCGCGAGGTCATTCGCCGTCCGGATCCGCCGGCTCCACGGCGGGTGCGAGCTGCAGCGGCGTCGCGGCCGGCCCGCCGGCGATCTCGCGCCCCTGACTCAGGGTGTAGTCGAGCTGCCTGGCCAGGTGGGGAAGGGTCGCCGGAGGCAGATACCCGTCGGCGCCGGCCGCGAGCAGCCGCCGGACCGGGCCGTAATACTGGACTCCGAGTTCGTGGTCCTCGATCTCGGTGACGATGACGCGCGCCTTCGGGAACATCGATCGGAGCCCTGCGATCAGCTGCGGGCTGCCCGGCGGCACCAGCAGCACATCGGTCGTCGCGGGAGCCGCATGCATGTCGAGCACCACGTAGTCCGCCCCGAGCTGGGTGGACAGCGCGACCCGAGCCGCGGCCGACAGCTCCATCGCGGTGGCCACGACCGTCACGCTCTCGTAGTCGACCGGAGCCTGATCGTCGGAGTCGGCTTCGGCTTCGGCCGGCGCGTCGCGACCGACGACGGCACCCTCGACCACGTCAACGGTGCTGGAGACCGTCGCGACCGATGCCCCGTCACGGGTGAGGACCAGGGTCTCACCGGGTTCGAGGGCGTCGATGAGCGCCACGACGTCTTCGGGAAGGCGGGTCACGTCGACGCGCTGCGTGGAGCGAGAAGCGCCTTTGCGGATCACCATGCCTGGCAGGCTATGGGGCCTCCGCGCGATCCGGACGCTCTCCCGCGTTTGATCCCAGGCCCTGGGTGCAGAAGGTCTGTCGGCCGATGCGGGAAAGATCATGGAAGAGGCGTTCGAGTGGACGATCAGGACAGCAGGCCCAGGCTGTGTCAGGTGGTGCTCGACTGCACCGACGCCAGGGCGCTGGCGGAGTTCTACCGGTCCCTGCTGGGCCTGGTCTACCGCCCCGGCGACGAGCCACCCGAAGCGGGAGACGACGACGAGCGGGGCCGCGACTGGCTGGTGCTGCGCACCCCGGGCGGCGCTTCGCAGCTGGCCTTCCAGCAGGTCGAGGAGCTGCCGGAGGCGACCTGGCCGAAGGGCCCGATCCCCCAGCAGTTGCACCTCGACCTGACCGTGACGTCGGTCGAGGACCTGCGGGTCCACCATGAACGCGTCCTGAGCCTCGGCGGCCGACTGCTGCTGGACCGCATCGACGACGCCGAGGAGCCGTTGCGGGTGTACGCCGACCCGGCTGGACACCCCTTCTGCATCTTCGTGTCGAGGCGCACCGCGCAGACCTGACCCGACGCAGACCTGACACGGCACAGACCTACAGGGCACAGACCTGAACAGACCTGCGAAGACCCACGGAGACCTGCGGCGATCAGACCTGTGGAGATCCACGGAGCCCTGCGGCCACTAGACCTGCGCAGACCCGCCGACACCTGCGTCCACTAGACCTGCGCAGACCCGCCGACACCTGCACCCACTAGGCCTGCGCAGACCTGCGGAGACCTGCACGCACTAGGCCTGTGGAGACCTGCGGAGACCTGCGGAGACCTGCTGACAGCAGACATGCGGAGACCTCACCCCACGTAGTAGGTCATCTCCACCCCCGACACCGTGCGCCGCACCGTCTCGAACCCCGCCAGGTCGGCATGGTCGCCCAGGGCGTCGCGCACCGCCTCGCTCAGGTGGACGCGGCCGGGCGTGCCGAGGTCCTGGGCCATCTTGGAGGCGAGGTTGACCGGGGCCCCGGCGACGTCCCAGCCGCCGCCCGGGGTGCGGCCGGCGAGCACCGGCCCGGCGGACACCCCGATCCGCCCCACGATCTCCCGCTCGGCGAGCCCCGTGCGCATCCCGAGCGCGAAGCGCACCGCCGGGGCGGGCTCCTCGAAGAGGTAGATGCCCAGCGGCCCGGCGACCTTGATCTCGACGGCTCCCTCGGCCGGCAGGAGGCTCAGGCCCACGTCGCGCATCGCCGCCGACAGCGACAGCCCTCTCAGCAGCTCCACCTCGGGTGTGTCGGCCGGGGCGGCGCTCCGCTCGACCAGGACGACGGTGCGCTCGCGCAGGTGCTCGGCGGCGAGCCGCCCGGCCAGCTCGGCGTCACCGGGACGGGCGTCGAGCAGCAGCAGGTCGGCGTAGAAGGCGCCGGAGTAGGGGATCGGGTAGTGCTCCTGGCCGTCAGCCCCTGACTCGCCCGGCCACCCCTCGGCCGCCCACGCCGCGCCGAGCCCCGGAATGTCGAGGCGGGGACCGTCGAGCACCTGGTGGACGGGCCCGACCAGGCCGCCGACCCCGTCCTTGGGCCGCAGCACGAAGGGATGCCCGGGCGGCAGCCGGTCCACCACGGCCTGCGTCACCGCGATCTCCCCGCCCTCGGTGTCGTTCTCGGCGAACTCCTCGACCGCGTCGGCCTCCGCCCCGTACAGCCCGCCGGACAGCTCGTAGTAGGACCCGAGGTGCGCGCCGATCCCGATGCGGACCTCGCAGTGGCGCCGGATCTCGTCCTGCGCCGTCAGCAGGGCCGACAGCAGCGTGGACGCCTCCACCGTCTCGGGATGGAACAGTTGCGCGTTGTCGGCCGCCCACACCCCCACGGCGCGCCCGCCGGCGGCCCTGGCGCACGCGTGCAGGATCCGCTTCGGCCGGTCGATGAGCGCCAGCACCTCCAGCAGCCCGAGCCGCTGGCTGAGCCGGGTGAGCCCCGCCGAGTCGGACACCACGGAGTATCCGCGCGTCTCGTGGCGGCTCAGCAGGCGGCGCGCCTCACCGTCGGTGCGGTCGGAGGCACGCCACTGCTCGACGAGGAACAGCGGCAGGCCGGCGGCGACGTCGCGCTGGGTGTCGAAGCCGCCCGGGGTGAGCGGGCCGGCGGGGGGTTCGTAAGCCACCCCGCCACTTTACCTCACCTTGAGTCACCGTTCGCATGCGATGCGTGACGAGACCCATCCGGACCAGCGCGTCACGTCCACGAGGACGACGGACCCGGCGGGGCGCGCGCTCCGGTACTGCTCGTACTTCTCCACCAGCGCGTCCACCGCAGCGCCGCTCGTGGCGGCGGCCGGGTCGAGGACGCGGGCCGTGCCGTCGGCGCGCACCCACCACAGCCGGGTCCAGTCGTCGTCGTAGTGGTCGGCGAGGAGGGCGACCCGGGGGTTGCCCCGGATGTTGCGCAGCCGCTTCAGGTCGGTGGTGGTCTTGGGCTTGTGGTCGACCGCGAAGACGATCCGGTCTCCGTCCAGGGCGAACGTGACGGGCACCAGGTGCGGCGCGCCGTCGGCGTCCACGGTGGCCAGGCGGGCGACGCGCTGCCCGCCGAAGAGCCGGCGCGCCCGGTCGGCGTCCATCAGCCCGTCGCGCCGTCCGGCGAACCCGCGGAGAGCTCTGCGCCCTTTGTGCCGTCCGGCGAACCCGCGGAGAGCTCCCCGTCCTTCGTGCCGTCCTGCGGGCCCGCGGAGAGCTCCGCGAAGGCGGCCCGTACGGTGGCGGCGATCCGGCGCTGGATCGGATCCGCGTCCGGCCCGAACAGCCGCTCGTCCACGTCCTCCACGACCTTCATCGCCTCCCCCATCAGCCGCGCGCCCTCCGGCGTGAGCTCCAGCGTCGACGCCGACCCGGCCCGCGCCTTCCCGTCCCGTACGAGCCCGGCCCCCGCCAGCGCCTTCACCGCCGTGTGCACGCTCTGCACGGTGATGCCCGACATGCGCGCCAGGTCGCTGAACGACGCCCCGGGCACTCCCGCGATGTGCCCAAGCAGCCCGAGCCTGCTGACCGTCAGCCCGAGGGGCGAGAGCGCGGCGCCGAGCTCGGACTCGACGCGGTGGGCCAGCGTGAGCAGCACGATGGACGGACTGGTCGCCGGCGGACCCGGACGGGCGCTCTCGGTGGTCACACCCCAAGTCTCCCGCAGCGCGCCACCCTCGCCGGAGCCAGCCGGCGGCCATGCCGGCGACACAGCCGTGTGACCCAGTCCCCCAAGAGCCTGAGCCCCCGGTGAGAACCATAAGTCCGGGGGGCAACCGCGACGCCCCGCTCAGACTCGACGCGGCACGCCAGGATGAAGCCGCCTGAGCCGCGAGCAGCTGAAGGGAACGCCCACGAGAGTTCACGAAGCGCATGTGCCCGAGTGCAGGAGTTTGATAAGTTCAATTGAGCCCCGGAAGGGGTTATCAAACTTCGTGACCCACGCGAGGAGCGCAGTGGCGGGTAGAGGTCGGCCGAGCAGGGCCACGGTTTACGCGAGGCTCGACCGGGCGCTGCAGGAACTCAACGGACGGCTGGGAGGACTACCCAGCCCCACCGAGGCGCAAGACATCTGGTCGGACATCTGGCACTTGGAAGCCCATCATTCAACAGCGCTTGAAGGCAACACCCTCGTTCTGCGCGAAGTTCAGGCGCTGCTCGACCAGGGGCGAGCTGTGGGTTCCAAATCATTGCGTGAGTACAACGAGGTCAAGGGATACGGAGACGCGGCCAAGTGGGTCTACGGTCAAGCATTGGAACCCGACGCATGGGATGGTCGGCTGGTCAGCCTCAGCGAACTTCGCTTCATTCATCACACGGCGATGACGCCTGTTTGGGACGTCGCCCCGCACCCGGACGCCACTGACCGCGAGGGCCCCGGCAATTTCCGGGAACACGACATCCATCCCTTCGCGGAGGGGATGACGCCTCCGTCATGGCCGCTGGTCCCGGGCCAGATACAAGACTGGATAGACGATGTGTGCGACTTGGGCAAGAAGATCGAAGCCGGTCACGAGCTCGATCATCCCTTGCCTGAAGAGCTCGCCAGGATCCACAACGTGTTCGAACGCATCCATCCCTTCATCGACGGAAACGGTCGCACCGGCAGGCTCACCCTCAATCTGATCCTGGTGAGACTCGGCTATCCGCCGATCATCGTGCTCAAAAGACAGCGCGAGGTCTACCTCTCGGCCATGCGTCGCGCTGATGGGGGCGATTGTGGATCTCTTGGCGAGTTGATCGCTCGAGCCATGGAAGACAACCTCAACCGCTTCATCGTTCCAAACGTCGCCGGGCCGGCACGCCTCGTTCCGCTGGCCGCTCTGGCCGATCGGGATTTCTCGATGGCCGCTCTTCGCCAAGCCGCGCAACGTGGCCGGCTGAAGGCGGTACAAGGTTCGGATGGGGTCTGGCGGTCCTCGCGTAAGTGGGTCGAGGCGTACCGAGCATCCAAACACAGACCGGCCGCGACGCGGAAGAGTTCAGCCGGCCCGTCCTGATGATGTCTCTGTGGCCGCTTCCCGCCACGATGAGGTCTGCCCAGGATGGTTCATCGGCACCGGGAGCAGCGTGGCAGCCGCATCAGGCGCCCCCGTCTCATCGACAATGGACCCAGGCACGTGCTCTCTCCTGGTCAGCAGTGCCAGAGCACCTAACCTTTCACGGACGGCCTCCCCATGTAAGGATAATCGTTATCCTTACCTGCACTTCTCTGACCTGCGATGTCACGGCCAGGGCCGGGGTGCGCGAGGGGCGGGAGCCCCTCGCCTCCGGGGCGAAGCCCCGGCAGCAAGAGCGCCCGAGCGTCAGCGAGGACCATGCCCTTGAGGGGGTCGAAGGGGGCGGGAGCCCCCTGGGGGCACGCCCGAGCGCCGCAACGCGCGGAGCGCGCCCCTCCCGTGAGGACCTTGCCTTTGAAGCCCCGGTCAGGTGGTGGAGAAGGCGGCGTCGAACGAGGTCGCCGGCGGGGTGATGGAGTTGAGCCGGCGGATGTAGCCCAGCGCCTCCTTGGCCCCGTCCAGGCGGTCCATGCCCGCGTCCTCCCACTCGATCGAGATGGGCCCGGAGTAGCCGATCGAGTTGAGCGCCCGGAAGCAGTCCTCCCACGGCACGTCGCCGCGGCCCGTCGAGACGAAGTCCCAGCCGCGTCGCATGTCCGCCCACGGCAGGTGCGAGGACAGGCGGCCGCGGCGGCCGTCGCCGACCCGGACGCGGGTGTCCTTGCAGTCCACGTGGTAGATGCGGTCGGCGAAGTCGAGGATGAAGGCCACCGGGTCGAGGTCCTGCCAGACCATGTGGGACGGGTCCCAGTTGAGGCCGAACGCGGGCCGGTGGCCGATGGCCTGCAGGGTGCGCTGCGTGGTCACGTAGTCGTAGGCGATCTCGCTGGGGTGGATCTCGTGCGCGAACCGTACGCCGACCTCGTCGAAGACGTCGAGGATGGGGTTCCAGCGGTCGGCGAAGTCCTGGTAGCCCGCGTCGATCATGGAGGCGGGCACCGGCGGGAACATGGCGACCGTGTGCCAGATCGACGAGCCGGTGAAGCCGACGACGGTGTCGACGCCGAGCAGGGCGGCGGCGCGCGCGGTGTCCTTCATGTCCTCGGCCGCCGCCTGCCGCACCGCCTCGGGGTCGCCGGAGCCCCAGACGCGGGCGGGCAGGATGGCCTTGTGCCGCTCGTCGATGGGGTGGTCGCAGACGGCCTGGCCGACGAGGTGGTTGGAGATGGTCCACACCTTGAGGCCGTGCTTGTCGAGCTGGGCGCGTTTCTGCTCCACGTACGACGGGTCGGACACCGCCTGGGCGACGTCGAAGTGGTCGCCCGAGCAGGCGATCTCCAGGCCGTCGTAGCCCCATTCGGCGGCGAGCCGGCACACCTCCTCGAACGGCAGGTCGGCCCACTGGCCCGTGAACAACGTGACCGGTCTCATCATGCGTCCTCTCCGAGTGATGCCTCCGACACGACCGTGTAGCGGCTGGCGTCGGCCGCGCTCCGCTCGACCGCGGCGAGGACCCGCTGCACCCGCAGCCCGTCGGCGAACGACGGGGCGGGGTCGCGCTCCTCGGCGATCGCCTCCAGGAAGTCCTTGATCTCGTGGGTGAAGGTGTGCTCGTAGCCGAGGCCGTGGCCGGGCGGCCACCAGGCTCCGGCGTACGGATGTCCGGGCTCGGTGACGAGGATCCGAGTGAAGCCGGAGTCGCCCTCGCTGACCCAGAGCTCGTTCATGGCCTCGAAGTCGAAGGCGAGGCTGCCGAGCGAGCCGTTGAGCTCGATGCGCAGCGCGTTCTTGCGGCCGGTGGCGAAGCGGGTGGCCTCGAACGAGGCGAGCGCGCCGCCGGAGAGCCGGCCGATGAACAGGGCGGCGTCGTCCACGGTGACGGTCCCCGTGGCGGCGCCTCCGGTGGCGGACAGGCCGGCCGACTCCTCGGCCAGGGGACGCTCCTTCACGAACGTCTCCGTGAGCGCCGAGACGCCGACCACGCGCTGCCCGGTGACGTACTCGGCGGTGTCGATGATGTGCGCGCCGATGTCGCCGAGCGCGCCGGAGCCGGCCTTGTCCTTCCGCAGCCGCCACACCAGCGGGAACTCCGGGTCCACGATCCAGTCCTGGAGGTACTGCGCCCGCACGTGCCGGATCTCGCCGAGCCGGCCCTCCTCCACGTACCGCCGTGCCAGGGCGATGGCCGGCACCCGGCGGTAGTTGAAGGCGACCATGCTCCTGCCGGGCGCCGAGGCCGCGGCGCGGACCATGGCCTCGGCCTCGGCGACGGTGTTGGCCAGCGGCTTCTCGCAGATGACGTGCTTGCCCGCCTCCAGCGCGGCGACGGCGATCTCGGCGTGGGAGTCGCCGGGCGTGCAGATGTCGACGATCTGCACGTCGTCGCGC
The DNA here is from genome assembly GCF_024172185.1 of Nonomuraea roseoviolacea subsp. carminata. Taxonomy (GTDB): domain Bacteria; phylum Actinomycetota; class Actinomycetes; order Streptosporangiales; family Streptosporangiaceae; genus Nonomuraea; species Nonomuraea roseoviolacea. The sequence goes on along the minus strand of NZ_JAMZEC010000001.1, from coordinate 5,130,203 downwards.
TCGACCAGCTTCCTCCAGTCGGTCTCGACGTCGGCCCAGCCGAGCCGGGCCGCGGCGGCGGAGGCGCGCTCCCTCGACCTGCCCGCGAGCACCGCCATGCGCGGCGCGAGCGGCAGGTCGAAGAAGGCCCCCACGCTCCGCCATGCCTGGGAGTGGACGCGGCCCATGAAGGCGTGGCCGACCATGCCCACGCCGATGCCGATCTTTTCTGACATGCAGCCCCCGATCAGGACTCGAAGCCGAGTGGCAGGTACTTCTCGACGTTCTCCTTGGTAATGGTCTCCGACGCGAGCGTGATGGACTGCGGAACTTGGTTCTCCACGAGGTCACTCATGCCCTTCCCCTGGGCGATGAGCCGGGCGAGTTTGATCGCCGAGGAGGCCATCGTGGGGCTGTACGTGACCGTCGCCTCCAGCACGGACGAGCCGGACTGGATCTCCTTCATGGCGTTGAGCGAGCCGGCGCCGCCGACCATGAAGAACTCCTTGCGTCCCGCCTCCTTGATGGCGGCGAGCACGCCGATGCCCTGGTCGTCGTCGTGGTTCCATAGGGCGTCGATCTTCTTGTGCGCCTGGAGCAGGCTGGTCGCCACCTGGTTGCCGGTCTCGACGGTGAACTTGGCGTCCTGCTTGGCGGTCACGCTGAAGCCGTACGTCTTGAGCGCGTCGGCGAAGCCCTTGCTGCGGTCCTGGGTCAGCGGGAGGGTGGCGATGCCCTGGATCTCCACGATGACCGGGTTCGTGACGCCCTTGTCCTTGAGTTTCTTGCCGATGTAGTGGCCGGCGGCGACGCCCATGCCGTAGTTGTCGCCGCCGATCCAGGTGCGGTAGGCCAGCTTGTCGGGGAAGACGCGGTCGAGGTTGACGACGGGGATGCCGGCCTGGGTGGCCTGGAGGGCGACCTGGTTGAGCTGCTGGCCGTCGTTGGGCAGGATCACCAGCGCCGCGACCTTGGCCGCGACGAGCGACTCGACGGCGGAGATCTGCTGGTTGATGTCGTTGGTGGGCTCGACGGGCTTGAAGTCGATGTCGGGGTACTGCTTGGCGGCGGCCTCGGCGTTCTTGGCGATCGCGGCGATCCAGCCGTGGTCGGCGGCGGGGGCGGAGAAGCCGATGGTGACCTTGGTGCCGGGCTGGTCGTTGCCGCCGGCCGAGGGGGCGGGAGCGGGCGCGCTGGCGGCGGGGGCGGCCGACGGCTCGTTGCTGGTGCAGCCGGCCGCTAACAGGGCGGCTCCGCCGAGTCCGCCGACGAGGAATCCGCGGCGCGCGACTTTGTCGGTCATGGCGTTCTCTCCTTCAGGTTCCGCCGCTGGAGCAGGACGGCGACGACGATGATCAGGCCCTTGGCGATGAGCTGGTCGCTGGTGTTGAGGCCGTTGAGGATGAACAGGTTGGTGATGATGGTGAAGATCAGCAGGCCGAGGATGGAGCCCACGATCGTGCCGCGCCCGCCGGTCAGCAGCGTCCCGCCGATGATGACGGCGGCGATGGCGTCCAGCTCGTACAGGTCGCCGTGCGTGGAGGAGCCGGTGGTGGTGCGGGCCATGATGAGGATCGCGGCGATGCCGCAGCACAGGCCGGACAGCGCGTACAGGAGCATGGTGTGCCGCCGCACGTCGATGCCGGCCAGGCGGGCCGCCTCGGGGTTGCCGCCCACCGCGTACGTCCGGCGCCCGAACGTGGTGCGGTTGAGCAGGATCCAGCCGAGGACGACGACGAGGGCGAAGACGTAGACGAGCAGCGGGACGCCGAGCACCCGGGTGGTGGCGAGGTCCACGATCGCCTGGTTGTCCGGCCGGACGAGCTGGGTCCTGCGGTCGGACATGCGCTGGGCGAGGCCGCGCGCCGCGACGAGCATGGCGAGCGTGGCGATGAACGGCACCAGCCGCCCGTACGCGACGAGCAGCCCGTTGACCAGCCCGGCGCCCGTGCCGACGAGGATGGCGCAGATCGCCATGACGACCGGCCCGAACTCCTGCGTGGCCACGGTCGTCGCCCAGACCGAGGCCAGCGCCATGACGGCGCCCACGGACAGGTCGATGCCGCCGCCGATGATGACGAACGTGGCGCCGACGGTGATGACGCCGATCGTGGCGGCCAGCGACAGGATGCTGACCAGGTTGTCGGCGGTGGCGAAGGCGGCCGGCCGGGTGACCAGGCCGACGGCCACGAGCAGCGCGAGCGCCACGAACAGGCCCAGGTGCCGCAGCTCGAAGGAGCGGGGGGCGGCCGTCGTCGCGGGGGCCTCCGCGACCGTTCTTCCTGCTTCGGCCATCAGGCGGCCCTCCCATTCATGATCATGTCGAGGACGCGGTGCTCGTCGAGGCCGCGGGCGTCGCCCTGGTGGATGACGGTCCCCTCGCGCAGCACGAGGACGCGGTCGGCCAGGCCGAGCACCTCGGGCACCTCGCTGGAGACGAGCAGCACGCCGATGCCGTCCTCGGCCAGGCGGCGGATGACGGTGTACAGCTCGGCGCGGGCGCCCACGTCCACGCCGCGGGTGGGCTCGTCGAGCAGCAGCAGCCGGCGCCCGCCGAGCAGCCAGCGGGCCAGCACGGCCTTCTGCTGGTTGCCGCCGGACAGCGTCTTGACCGGGCGCTCGGGGTCGCGGGGGCGGATGTCGAGCGCCTCGGCCAGGCGGGTGGCCTCGGCGCGCTCGCGGGCCCGGTCCAGCCAGCCGAGCCTGGCGAAGCCGGATAACCCGCCCAGCGTGATGTTGGCGGTGACGCTCTGGTCGAGCAGCAGCGCCTGGGCCTTGCGCTCCTCGGGGGCCAGGCCCATGCCGAGCCGTACGGACTCGACGACGCCGCCTCGGCGCAGGGCCCGCAGGGGGCCGTCCCGCCGTACGGACTGGAGGAGCCCGGCGCGGCGGACCGGGCGGCCGCCCACCCGGACGTGGCCGGTGGCGCGGCGCGCGCCGTAGACCGCCTCCAGGATCTCCGAGCGGCCGGAGCCGACCAGCCCGGCCAGCCCGACGATCTCGCCCGCGCGCACCGAGAACGACACGCCCGCGAAGGCGCCGGGCGAGGACAGGTCCTCCACCCGCAGCACCTCCTCGCCGGGCGGCCGGGAGGCGCGGGGCGGGAAGACGTACTCGACGTCGCGGCCGGTCATCAGGGAGACGATCTCGGAGGTGGGCGTGTCGCGGGCGGGCAGGCCGACCGCGATGGTGCGGCCGTCCTTGAGGACGGTGACGCGGTCGCCGATCTCGCGGATCTCCTCCATGCGGTGGGAGATGTAGACGACGGCGACGCCGCGGGCGGTGAGGTCACGGATGATCCGGAACAGGTTGGCGACCTCGTCGTGGGCGAGCGCGGCGGACGGCTCGTCCATGACGATGAGGCGGGCCTCGCGCGAGAGGGCGCGGGCCATGGACACGATCTGCTTGGCCGCCGGGGGGAGCCGCCCGACCTCGGTGGACGGCCGGATCTCGGGGTGGCCGAGCCGGGCCAGCACCTCGCCGGCCGCCCGGTTGGCGGCGCGCCGGTCGGTGAAGCCGAGGCGGGCGTGCTCGTGGCCGAGGAAGATGTTGTCGGCCACGGTGAGCCCGTCGACGAGGTCGAGCTCCTGGTAGATGGTGGCGATGCCGAGCCGGATGGCGTCCACGGGGCTCGCGGGCGCGGCCGGGACTCCGTTCAGTTCGATCGTGCCCTCGTCGGGCCGGTGGGCTCCGGCGAGGACCTTGATCAGGGTGGACTTGCCGGCGCCGTTCTGTCCGAGCAGGCAGTGGACCTCGCCGGCCCGCACGTCCAGGTCCACGCCGTCGAGCGCGCGCACGCCCGGGAACTGCTTGACGATTCCCCTCATGACCAGCATCGGGGGTCTCTCCTGTCAGGGGGTGACGATCTTGTTGATGTTGTCGGGTGACAGGTAGTGCTCGATCGCCAGGAGCCCGGCGCCGAGAGCGGCGGCGTCCTCCCCGGTACGGCTCGGCACGATCGACAGGTGGTGGGTGGCCAGCGGCAGCGACCTGCGGTAGATCGTCTCCCTGATCCCGGCGAGCAGGTGCTCGTGCACCCGGGACAGGACGCCGCCGATGACGATGACCTCGGGGTTGAAGAAGTTGACCAGCCCGGCCAGCACCTCGCCGATGTGCCGGCCGGCCTCTCTGACCAGGCGCAGCGCCAGCGTGTCGCCCGCCAGGACGAGCGCCACCACGTCGGCGCCGGTCGCGGCGGGCACGCCGAGGTCGGTGAGGCGGCGGGCCAGCGCCGCGCCGCCGGCCACGGCTTCGAGGCAGGCGCTGTTGCCGCAGCGGCAGCCCGCGTCGTCGTGGCCGGACACCCGGATGTGGCCGATGTCGCCCGCCGACCCCTGGGCGCCGCGGTGCAGCCGCCCCTCGGCCACGATGCCGCAGCCGATGCCGGTGCCGACCTTGACGAACAGCAGGTGGCTGGTGCCGGGGAAGGCGTTGCGGTGCTCGCCGAGCGCCATCACGTTGACGTCGTTGTCGACGAGGACGACGCAGTCCGCGAAGTGCTCGGGGATGGGGTAGTCGTTCCAGCCGGGCATGATCGGCGGGTTGTTCGGCCGGCCGGTGGCGAACTCGACCGGCCCCGGCACCCCCATGCCCAGCGCCCGCAGCGCCGACCTCGGCCGGCCGGCCTGGGCGAGCAGCAGGTCGAGGCGCCGGTCGACGTGGGCCAGGACGGTCTCGGGGCCCTCGGTGACGAGGAGCGGGTCCTCGCACTCGGCGAGCACCTCGCCCGAGATGTCCATCAGCGCGACCCGGCAGTGGGTGGCGCCCACGTCCACGCCCGCGAAGGCGTGGCCGTCGGTGTGCAGCCGGAGCTGGCGGGGCGGCCGGCCGCCGGTGGACTCGCCGCTCTCGGTCTCCTCGACGAGGCCGCTCTCGATGAGGGCGTCGACGCGCTGGGAGACCGTGGAACGGGCGAGGCCGGTGAGCCGGGCCAGGTCGGATCGGGTCGTCGCGGAGCCCGCGCTGATGAGGGTCAGCACGTCCCCGGGCGAGCCCGGAGCGGGGGTCATGCCGCGACCCTAAGAGCGACAGCCGCACGAATCAAGACCGAATTTCGCCTTAAGTCGGATATCTTCCGCCGATCATCGAACAAAGAGTGTCCGCGCACAACGAAAGGGACCCCTCCGCGAACGGAGGGGTCCCTGGCCGAGTGATTCAGCGAGCCGTCAGAGCATGGCCTTCATCGAGTCGGCGGCCGTGAGGACGTACGGCTGCTCGGCCATGACCGCGTCCCAGTTGTCCGCAACCGCCTCCGGCGAGATGTCGTCGGAGCGCCAGCCCGGCCCCTCGGCCACCATGACCCGCGCCACCTTGCCGCCGCCGACCGTGAACACCTCGCCGCTGACCTCGCACGAGTCGTGGACGAGGTAGGCGACGAGGGCGCTGACCCGCTCGGGCGTGAACTTGGCCTCGAACTCGGCCGGCAGCAGCGACTCGGTCATGCGCGTCCAGGCGACCGGGGCGATGGCGTTGGCCTTGATGCCGTTGCGGGCGCCCTCGATGCCGAGCGTCTTGGTCAGGCCGACCAGACCCATCTTGGCGGTGGAGTAGTTGGCCTGGCCGAAGTTGCCGAACAGGCCGGCGGGGCTGGAGGTGTTGACGACGCGGCCGTAACCGGCTTCCTTCATGTACGGGTACGCGGCGCGCGAGACCAGGTAGGAGCCCCGGACGTGGACGGCGAGGACCGCGTCGAACTCCTCGACCGTCATCTTGCCGAACGAGCGGTCGCGCAGGATGCCCGCGTTGTTGACGACGATGTCGATCGCGCCGAAGGTGTCGACCGCGGCCTGGACGATGGCCTGCGCGCCCTCCGGGGTGGCGACGTTGTCGGCGTTGGCGATGGCCTGGCCGCCGTTCTTGGTGATGAGCTCCACCACCTCGGCGGCGGGACCGGCGGAGGCGCCCGTGCCGTCGAGCGCGCCGCCGAGGTCGTTGACGACGACCTTGGCGCCCCGTTCGGCCAGCAGGAGCGCGTGCGACCTGCCGAGGCCGTGCCCGGCCCCCGTGACGATCGCCACCCTGTCATCGAACCGAAGCATCGAACCTCCAGCGCAGGAGAACAAACTTCTAGTACGAGTACGATAACCCGCGTCCCGGCGCGCGCAACCGTGACTGATCGTCGCGGATAGTGATCGGCCGCCTGTTTTTCTGCTAGAGTTGCGGGCTCCCAAGGCGAGGGTCTGCCTCGCCATTCCCTCCATCGGGCCTGGGAGGCCGGACATGCCGGTGAACGCGCCCATCCGCGTGGTCCAGTGGGCCACCGGTTCCATCGGCCGCTACGCGTTACGCAGCGTGCTCAACAGGCCGGGACTCCAACTGGCGGGCGTCCTGGTGTACGACCCGGACAAGACAGGCAAGGACGCGGGCGAGCTCGTCGGCATGCCGCCCACGGGCGTCACCTGCACCGACGACGTCGACCAGGTCCTCTCCCTCGACGCCGACTGCGTGCTCCACATGCCGCTGCCGGCCTTCTCCTTCGGCACCGACCAGACCTCCGACGTCGAGACCATCTGCGCCCTGCTCGCCTCGGGCAAGAACGTCATCACCACCACGGGCTTCGTCTACCCCAAGTCGTACGGGCGGGGCGTCGTCGAGCGCGTCGAGGCGGCCTGCGCCGCCGGTGACACCACCCTGCACGGCACCGGCATCAACCCGGGCTTCATGAGCGACTTCCTGCCGCTGGCGCTGACCGGGCTGTCCGACCGGGTCGACCACATCTACGTGCGCGAGTCGTCCGACTTCCGGGGCCATCCGTCGCGGCAGGTCGTCGTGGACCTGGTCGGGTTCACCCGCTCGGCCAAGGACTACACGGCCGCGGTCCGGCCGTACCGGATGTTCCAGCGCTCGCTGTTCGCCGAGAGCGTGCAGCTCGTCGCCGACGCGCTCGACGTGCGGCTGGACGAGGTCGAGGAGAGCGACGACTTCGAGCTGGCGACGCGCGAGTTCGAGATCGCGGCCGGCACGGTCCGCGAGGGCACGGTGTGCGCCTCGCGCTGGGTCTTCTCGGGGCTGGTGCGGGGCCGGCCGTTCATGACGATCGAGGTGGTCTACAAGGCCGACGCGGCGCGCGTGCCGCGCTGGCCCGACCCGGGGTTCGTGCTGCACATCGAGGGGGTGCCGCACATGACGCTGTCGGTGGACGAGGTCTCCCACGGCCCGGCCGCCGCCGCGGCGCACGCCATCAACGCCATCCCGGCGGTCTGCGCCGCTCCCCCGGGCATCCGCACCCTGCTCGACCTGCCGTTCGCGACCGGCCGAGGCAGGGTCCGGCTGCGCTGACCGCCGTCACGGGGCCGCCGGGTGCCAGCGGTCCGGTTCGCCGGGCACGCAGGTGACGCGGCCCCGCTCGGCCAGCCAGACCAGGTGCGCGAGCGTCTCGTTCGTGGCGGCCCGGCGGGCGAACGCCTGGAACGTCTCCCACGGCCGCGACCAGGTGAGCCGGACGGCCACCTCCCAGCAGGTGAGGCCGCCGGTCGCGGCCCCGACGACCTGCTCGACCTCCGCCAGCCGCTCCTCGTGGTGCGCCGTCACGTGGTCCACCCGCCCGGTCAGGTCGCGGAAGCGGTACTCGTGGGCCGGCAGCACCTCCTCCACGTCCAGCTTGCGCACGGCGGCCAGCGAGTCGAGGTAGTCGGCCAGCGGGTTCGGCCGCGACTGGGGGTGGACGGCGACGATCGGGGTGATCTTGGCGAGCACGTGGTCGCCGGAGAACAGGAGCCTGCGCTCCGGCGAGACGAAGCACAGGTGGCCGGGCGAGTGACCGGGCGTCCACAGCGCCCGCAGGTCCCATCCGGGCAGGTCCAGCCGGTCGCCGTCCTCGATGAGCCGGTCCGGGCGCACGGCCGACACCAGGTGCCTGATCGACATGGACGCCCCGGCCAGCTCGTCCAGGGTCTCGCCGGGCACGCCCGACCGGCCGAGCATCTCGCGTTCGCGGCGCACGAGGGAGTCCACGACCTCGTCGTCGTAGCGCTCGCGGATGAGGGCGGCGTCGGCCGGGTGCAGCCCGATCCACGCGCCGGACGCCTCCCTGACCCGTCCGGCCAGCCCGTAGTGGTCGGGGTGGATGTGCGTGACCAGCACGGCCCGCACGTCCGCGATCCCGTGGCCGGCCACGCCGAGGCCGGCGACCAGCGCGTCGTACGCCTCGTCGGTGTTCCAGCCGGCGTCCACGATCGCCACGCCGTCGGGCAGCTCCAGGACGTAGACCAGCACGTACCGCAGGGGGTTGACCGGGATCGGCACCGGCACGGACCACAGCCCGGGCCCGACCCGCTCGACCTCCGGGACCGCGCCCTGCCGCCACGCGTCGTACTGGGCCGGGCTGGAGGGATTCACCACGAACTTCGCCATGGGTCCGATTGTCCAGCCATATCCGAACCATGTTCTACTGGGGTGATGAAGCCGGCACGCGAGACCACCGGCGACGGGCGCTTCGCCCGCCAGCCGAACCGCTTCACCGAGCGCCTCGGGCCGCCCGGGCCCGGCAGGTACCGGCTCTACGCCTCCTACGCCTGCCCGTGGGCGCAGCGGGTGCTCATCGTCCGCCGCCTGCTCGGCGTGGAGGACCTGCTCGACGTGACGATCGTCGACCCGATCCGCGACGAGAAGGGCTGGCGGGTGCCGGGCGGCGACCCGGAGTACCTGTCGGAGCTCTACCTCGCCAGCGACCCGGACTACCGGGGCCGCTACACCGTCCCCGTGATCTGGGACGCCGCCGAGGGCCGCATCGTCACCAACGACTTCCCGCAGATCACGCTCGACCTGGAGACGACCTGGTCCACCACCCCGGACCTGTATCCGGAGCGGCTGCGGCCGGAGATCGACGCGCTGAACGATCGGCTCTACCACGGCCTCAACAACGCGGTCTACGAGGCGGGGTTCGCCCGGTCGCAGGCCGCGTACGAGGAGGCCGTGGCGCGCGTCTTCGCCACGCTCGACGAGCTGGAGGAACGGCTCGCGGCGGGCTCGCCGTATCTGTTCGGCGACGAGCTGACGGAGAGCGACGTGCGGGCGTACACGACGCTGGCCCGCTTCGACGCCGTCTACCACGGCCACTTCAAGTGCTCGGTGCGGCGCCTCGTCGACTATCCGGCGCTGTGGGCGTACGCGCGCAGGCTGTACGCCATCCCGGCCTTCGGCGAGACGACCGACTTCGACCACATCAAGCGGCACTACTACATGACGCATCCCGACATCAACCCGAGCCGGATCGTCCCCGTGGGCCCCGCGATCGACTGGAGCCTCTGAGGCTTCAGGCCGAGGCGGCGCGCTCCGCCGGCTCGGCCGCCGGGACGCCGCCCGGCCGGAGCGCGGGCAGCCGGGCGAACAGCAGCGCCGAGGCCGCCGTCAGCGCGGCGGCCAGCCCCCACGCGACGCCCGTCCCGGCCGCGGTCGCCAGCACGCCGAGGCCCACGTTGGACAGCGCGCCACCGGCCTGCTGGGCCAGTGAGCCGGTGGAGCCGACCGTGGTGCGTTCCGCCGCGGTGACCGTGCGGTGGGTCATCTCCAGGCACAGCACGCTCGTGACGGCGAGGCCCGCGTACATGGCGACGTACGCCCCGCCCGCCGCCGCCAGCCCGGCGGGGCCGCCCGTCTCGGCGGTGGCCGCCAGCGCGCCGAGCGACAGCGCGGCCAGCACGACGCCGAGGGCCGCGCCGCGCGCCGGCCCCCGCGCCAGGCGGGCCGCCCGGGGCGCGAGCGCGCTGCCGGCCGCGCTGCCCGCGAAGCCGAGGGCCGCCACCAGCGCGTACGCCGTGCCGCCCAGCTCCGCCGTACCGGCCAGCCGGGCCAGGCGGCCGGGGGTCAGCAGCTCGACGGCGGTCAGCGCGACACCCGTCACCAGGGCGTACACCGTCAGGCGGCGCAGCACCCCGTGACCGGTCGCCAGCCGCAGCCCGGTCAGCACGGTCGCGGGCACGGCCCGCAGCGTCTCGCCCAGCGACGCCCGCCGGTGCGACGGCTCGGGCAGCGCCAGCAGCACGACCCCGAGCAGCACCGCCGCCGCCACCGCACCGAGCAGCGGGGGCACGGCCAGCGGCTCCACCGTGCCCGGGGGCACGACGAGCGGCACGAACCCGCCCGCCAGCACGCCGAGGCAGAGCGCGGCCGACTCCATGGCGCTGCCGCGCGACAGCCCCGGCCGCAGGTCGGCGTCGCGCCCCTCCACCTCGTGCAGCGTGTCGACGTACCAGGCGGTGGCGGGGCCGCTCGACAGCGCCCGCGCCACGCCCTTGAGCACGCCGGTCAGCACGAACATCCAGAACGTCGTGGACACCGCCATCAGCGCCAGCGCCACGACCGTGAAGCCGGCCGACACGGCCAGCACCACGCGGCGGCCCACGACGTCGGCCAGCCCGCCGGTGGGCAGCTCCAGGGAGAGGGTGACCACGGAGAAGACGGTGAAGGCCGTGCCGATCTCCGCCAGGCCGAGGCCGCGCTCGGTCATGAGCAGGATCATCGTGGGGATCATGAGGCCGGTCGGCAGCCAGGTCAGGGAGCAGACGACCAGGTAGCGGCGTAACGCGGAGCGGGGGGTCGTGATCACGTGTCCTCCTCGGTGTCGCGGGTCTCGCCGCCACGGCTCTCACGGGGGAACGCGGCGGCCCAGAGCTGCACGCCGCGGGCCTGCGGGTGGCCGGCGTGGCGCGCCTCCAGCTCACGGATCAGCTCGGCGGCCCGCCGGGTGAACTCGCGCACGGCCTCCGGCGGCAGCACGGCCAGGTGGTCGCTCATCCCCGCGACGGGCAGCCAGTCCGGGTCGGGCGACTCCTCGAACGCCCGCATCGCTCGCGCCAGCATCTCCACCTGGCGGGCCTGGATGACGCGGACCGCCTCCCAGCCCTCGGGCGTGGCGGCCATCTCGGCGTTGTCCCAGCTGGTGTAGAAGTGGCGGGCGCGCCAGCGGCGCTCCCTGCCGTCGCGCCGGTCGGGGTCCTCCTCGATGAACCCGTACTTGGCCAGCACGCGCAGGTGGTAGCTGGTCGAGCCGGAGCTCTCCCCCACCACCCGTCCGAGCTCGCTGGCCGTCGCCGGGCCGTCGATGCGCAGCAGCCCGAGCAGCCGCACCCGCAGCGGGTGGGCCACCACCTTCAGCACCCGCGGGTCGCTGATCTCGTAGCTCTCCTCCACCCTCATGACGGTAAACCGCAAAGGGAATTTTGCAAAGTGATTTTTGCGATCAATCTCGGTCAATACAGTGGTCTGAGAGTTCAATAGACTGGCTGCATGCTCGACGACATCACCGTGGACGAATCCGTCCTCGCCCTGCGCCCCGACTTCGCCGTCCTGGTCATGACCGCCCACGGGCTGCGCAACGGCCCCACGGACGACCGGTCGCGCGGCTGGCTGGGCGACGCCTCCGACCTGCTGTCCGCCGAGGGAGAGGAGGAGCGCGAGGCGCGGGCCGCCAAGATCGAGGCGTGGCGGGAGGCGTACCGGCTGTTCGGGGCCAAGCCGTCCCGCACCCGCCCCTCGGTCGACGCGCTCACCCGCCGCCTGCCGCTGCCCGAGATCAACCAGGCCGTCGACGCGTACAACTCGATCAGCGTCAAGCACGCGCTGCCCATCGGCGGCGAGGACCTCGACCGCTACGACGGCCCGGCGCGGCTCATCCGGGCGGCCGGCGACGAGGCGTCGGAGGAGGCGCTCGGCACGCCCGACGCCGGCGAGGTCATCTGGCGCGACGACACGGGCGTCACCTGCCGCCGGTGGAACTGGCGCCAGGTCGCCCGCACGCGGCTCACCGAGGAGACGACCAACGCGCTGTTCCTCCTGGAGCGGCTGGAGCCGATGACGATGGAGGAGCTGAAGGTCGCCGGCGAGGAGCTGGCCGATCTGCTCTCCGAGCTGTCGCCGGGGGTCCGCGTGGCCAGCCGCTTGCTGTCCGGCGGGAAATAAACCTCTTCCCTTAGGGTTGATACCAAACGGTGATATTTCCCGTATCACCACCGTTGACTAGGGGTGCGTGACCCCGGTCGGCGGTTCGGGAAGGATCCGGCGGGGTGGCGCGCCGACCCGCGCGCGCGTAGCCGGACGGGACGAGTAACCTTGGACAGGTTCTCTAACATCAACGCCGATCTGCGGAAGAGGGCGATTTCCGCCGTGTCGTCTGAGTCGTCGCGGGCAAACCCGCTGGCAAGCTTTGGTCAGAACGAGTGGCTTGTCGACGAGCTGTACCAGAAGTACCTCCAGGATCCCGAGTCGGTGGACAAGGCCTGGTGGAACTTCTTCGCTGACTACAACCCTGACTACGGACCGGGCCGGACCCCGGCCAGGGAGGCGGCGAACGGCACGGCTACCGCGCCTTCTCCCGCACCCGCAAAGACGGCGGCCCCTCCGGCACCCGCCGCCGTGCCCGCCGACAAGCAGGCCGTCAAGCCCGCCGACAAGGCGGCCGAGAAGCCGGCCCAGGCCGCCATCCCGGCTCCCAAGGGCGCCGAGGAGGTCAGGCTGCGCGGGGCCGCTGCCCGCACGGCCGCCAACATGGACCTCTCGCTGACGGTCCCGACCGCCACCAGCGTCCGCGCCATCCCGGCCAAGCTGCTCATCGACAACCGCATCGTGATCAACAATCACCTCAAGCGGGGTCGCGGCGGCAAGGTCTCCTTCACGCACCTGATCGGCTACGCGATCGTCAAGGCGCTGAAGGCCATGCCGGAGATGAACCACTCCTACGCGGAGGTCGACGGCAAGCCGACCCTGGTCAAGCCCGAGCACGTCGGCTTCGGCCTGGCCATCGACGTCCAGAAGAGCAACGGCGAGCGCCAGCTCCTCGTGCCGTCCATCAAGGCCGCCGAGCAGATGGACTTCCGCCAGTTCTGGATGGCGTACGAGGAGGTCGTGCGCAAGGCCCGCGCCGGCAAGCTCGGCGTCGACGACTTCACCGGCACCACGATCTCGCTGACCAACCCCGGCACGATCGGCACCGTCCACTCCGTGCCGCGCCTCATGCCCGGCCAGGGCACGATCATCGGCGTCGGCGCGATGGAGTACCCGGCCGAGTACCAGGGCGCCTCCCCCGAGACGCTCTCGCGCCTGGCCGTCTCCAAGGTCATGACGCTGACCAGCACCTACGACCACCGGATCATCCAGGGCGCCCAGTCGGGCGACTTCCTGCGCCAGATCCACCGGCTGCTGCTCGGCGAGGACGGCTTCTACGACGAGATCTTCGAGGCGCTGCGGATCCCGTACGAGCCGGTCCGCTGGGTGCAGGACGTCTCGGCCTCCCACGACGACGACGTCTCGAAGTCCGCCCGCGTGATCGAGCTGATCCACGCCTACCGGGTGCGCGGCCACCTCATGGCCGAGACCGACCCGCTGGAGTACAAGCAGCGCAAGCACCCCGACCTCGACATCCAGTCCCACGGCCTCACCCTGTGGGACCTCGAGCGGGAGTTCGCCACCGGCGGCTTCGGCGGCCGGCCGCTGATGAAGCTGCGCGAGATCCTGGGCGTGCTGCGCGACTCCTACTGCCGCACCGTCGGCATCGAGTACATGCACATCCAGAACCCCGAGGAGCGGGCCTGGATCCAGGCGCGGGTGGAGAAGCCGCACGCCTCGCCCGACCGCGAGGAGCAGCTCAACATCCTGTCGCGGCTCAACACCGCCGAGGCGTTCGAGACGTTCCTGCAGACGAAGTTCGTCGGCCAGAAGCGCTTCTCGCTGGAGGGCGGCGAGTCGCTGATCCCGCTGCTCGACTCGGTGATCAGCGACGCCGCCGACGAGGACCTCGACGAGGTCGTCATCGGCATGGCCCACCGCGGCCGGCTCAACGTGCTGGCCAACATCGTCGGCAAGTCGTACGCCCAGATCTTCGGCGAGTTCGAGGGCAACATCGACCCGCGCACGGCGCACGGCTCCGGCGACGTGAAGTACCACCTGGGCGCCACCGGCGAGTTCAAGGCGCCGAGCGGCAAGACCATCACCGCCTCGGTGGTGGCCAACCCCTCCCACCTGGAGGCGGTCAACCCGGTGCTGGAGGGCGTCGTCCGCGCCAAGCAGGACCTCTTGGAGCGCGGCGAGGAGGGCTTCACCGTCCTTCCGGTGCTCATCCACGGCGACGCGGCCTTCGCCGGCCAGGGCGTCGTGGCCGAGACGCTCAACCTGTCGCAGCTGCGCGGCTACCGCACCGGCGGCACCGTGCACGTGGTGGTCAACAACCAGGTCGGCTTCACCACCTCGCCGGCCTCGTCCCGGTCGAGCGTCTACGCGACCGACGTCGCGCGGATGATCCAGGCGCCGATCTTCCACGTCAACGGCGACGACCCCGAGGCCGTGGTCCGCGTCGGCCAGCTCGCCTACGAGTACCGCCAGACGTTCCGCAAGGACGTCGTCATCGACCTCATCTGCTACCGCCGCCGCGGCCACAACGAGGGCGACAACCCCGCCTTCACCCAGCCGCTGATGTACGACCTGATCGACGCCAAGCGCTCGACCCGCAAGCTCTACACCGAGGCGCTGATCGGCCGGGGCGACATCACGGTCGAGGAGGCCGAGCAGGCGCTGCGCGACTACCAGGCCAAGCTGGAGCAGGCGTTCACCGAGACCCGCGAGGCGGCCAAGAAGCCGCTGGAGGCGGGCGCGATGCGGGTGCCGCCCACCGAGGTCGTCAAGTGGTCGCACGACGACACGCCCACGGCGATCAGCGACGAGACGCTCAAGCGCATCATCGACACCCAGCTCAACCTGCCCGAGGGCTTCACGCCGCACCCGCGCCTCGCACCGGTGATCCAGCGCCGCGGCACGATGGTCGAGCAGGACGCCATCGACTGGAGCACGGGTGAGACGCTGGCCTTCGGCTCGCTGCTCATCGACGGCCACCCGGTGCGCCTGGTCGGCCAGGACTCCCGGCGCGGCACGTTCACCCAGCGCCACGCGGTGCTGGTCGACCGGCTGACCGGGGCCGAGCACACGCCGCTGAAGACCTTCAACCAGGGCACCACGAAGTTCTACGTCTACGACTCGCTGCTCAGCGAGTTCGCGGCGCTCGGCTTCGAGTACGGCTACAGCGTCGTGCGGCCGGACGCCCTGGTCGCCTGGGAGGCGCAGTTCGGCGACTTCGTCAACGGCGCCCAGACGATCATCGACGAGTTCATCTCGTCCGGTGAGCAGAAGTGGGGCCAGAAGTCGGGCGTCGTGCTGCTGCTGCCGCACGGCTACGAGGGTCAGGGTCCCGACCACTCCTCGGCGCGCATCGAGCGTTTCCTCCAGGTGTGCGCGCTCGACAACATGACGGTCGCCCAGCCGAGCACCCCGGCCAACTACTTCCACCTGCTGCGCTGGCAGGTCGAGTCGGGCCGGCACCGCCCGCTGGTGGTCTTCACGCCGAAGTCGCTGCTGCGCCACAAGGCGGCCACGTCCAAGGCGAGCGACTTCACCTCGGGCACCTTCCAGCCGGTCCTGTCCGACACGACCGTCGACCCGGCGAAGGTCACCAAGGTGGTCCTCACCTCCGGCAGGGTCTTCTACGACCTGGCGGCCAAGCGCGACGAGAGCGGCCGCGACGACGTCGCGATCGTCCGGCTGGAGCGGCTCTACCCGTTCCCGGCCGAGGAGCTGGCCGCCGAGCTGGGCCGCTACGGCCAGCAGGCGCAGCTCGTCTGGGTCCAGGACGAGCCGGTCAACATGGGCCCGTGGCCGTACCTCACGCTCAAGCTGGCCGAGGACCCGCAGCTGCTCGGCGGCCGTCCGCTGAGCCGGGTGTCCCGTCCGGCCAACAGCTCGCCCGCGGCCGGTTCGCACAACGCCCACGACAACGAGCTGCACGAGATCCTCAACCAGATCTTCGGTTGATCCGTCTCACCCGAAACCCCCGCCGGCTCCGCGCCGGCGGGGGTTTCGCCTTTCCGGCGCCCTGTCCGGAGCGGCGCCGGACGCTGACTAAAGTGAGGTGTCCCGGCAGCACAGCGATGGAAACGGAGCACGATGTACTTCACCGACCGGGGGATCGAGGAGCTCGTCGACAGGCGCGGCGAGGAAGAGGTCAGCCTCCTCTGGCTGGGTGAGCGGCTGCGCGAGTTCGTGGACCTCAACCCCGAGTTCGAGATCCCGATCGAGCGGCTGGCCACCTGGCTGGCGCGCCTCGACGACGAGGACGAGTGACGGCGGCAGGATTCGGCTGCTTTCCCGCTTTCCCGCGCCGGCTCGGCACGCGTAAACGCGATACATCTTGAGTTTCCGTAAGACGCGAC
This sequence comes from Nonomuraea roseoviolacea subsp. carminata, assembly GCF_024172185.1. GTDB lineage: Bacteria > Actinomycetota > Actinomycetes > Streptosporangiales > Streptosporangiaceae > Nonomuraea > Nonomuraea roseoviolacea. The sequence goes on along the minus strand of NZ_JAMZEC010000001.1, from coordinate 5,114,034 downwards.
ATATCGTGTCTTTGGGAACAGCGTGCCGCCAGGAAGGGTGGGGACCATGCAGCAGTGGACCATCGACGACCCCCGTCAGCTGACGTTCGGGCCGGTGAGGTCGCTCGACGTGCGGATCGTGTCGGGCCGGCTCGCCGTGCTCGCCAGCGACGGCCCGCCCGTCCTGGAGGTCACCGAGATCGACGGCTCGCCGCTGATCGTGACGTACGACGAGGAGGCCGGCGAGCTGTCCGTCGCCTACAAGGACCTCACCTGGGACGGCATGCTGAGCTGGCTGCGCAAGACCCGGCGCCACACCGTCGCCACGCTGACCGTGCCCAAGGACTGCCAGGTCAAGGCGGGCGTGGTGACCGCCTCCGCGGTCATCGCCGGGTTCGAGAACCTCACCTCGGTCAAGAGCGCCTCCGGCGACGTCGTGCTCGACGGCGTCAGCGGCGAGGTGAGCGCCGGCACCGTGTCCGGCCAGGTCGAGAGCCGGGCCATGGTCGGCGACCTGTCGTTCAACAGCGTCTCCGGCGACCTGACCGTCGCCCACGGGGTGCCGCGCCGGCTGCGCGCCAACAGCGTGTCCGGCCGCATCACCGCCGACCTGGAGTTGCGGCCCACGGGTCACGTGACGCTCACCAGCGTCTCGGGTGACATCCTGGTCAGGCTGCCCGAGGACGTGGAGGCGGACGTGACGATCCGCTCCACCTCCGGCCGGCTGGTCAGCACGTTCGAGAAACTGTCCAACGAGAGCCTGCCCGGCGCGAAGTCGCTGTCGGGACGGCTCGGCGGCGGCATGGCCTCGCTGTCGGCGACGACGGTCTCCGGCGAGGTCGCGCTGCTCAAGGGGGAGAAGGAATGAGCCCTGTCTTCGGTCACGGCCGTCTGCGGCTGTACCTGCTGAAGCTGCTGGACGAGAGCCCGCGCCACGGCTACGAGGTGATCCGGCTGCTCCAGGACCGTTTCCTCGGCGTCTACTCGCCCTCCCCCGGCACCATCTACCCGCGCCTGGCCCGCCTGGAGGAGGAGGGCCTGGTCACGCACGAGGTGGTCGACGGCAAGAAGGTGTTCTCGATCACCGACAAGGGCCGCGAGGAGCTGAACGACCGCCTCGACGAGCTCGACGACCTGGAGCAGGAGATCTCCGCCTCCGTGCGCGACATCGCCCGGGAGGTCAAGGAGGACGTCCGCGACACGGTCAAGTCGCTGCGCGAGGAGCTGACCCGGATGGCCAAGGACGTGCGCGTCGGCTCCGCGGAGGACCTCCGGCGCTCGCGCGACCGGCAGAAGGCCGACTTCCAGCGGCTCAAGCGGGAGCAGAAGCGGCAGTGGATGGAGCACGCCGAGCACTGGCAGGGCGAGAGTCAGCGGCTGACGTCCGAGTGGCGGCGCATCTGGGCCGAGGTGTGGTCGTCGCTGGGCGGCGAGCCGGGGTCGCGGGCCGACCTCGACGCCGAGCTGGGCGGCATGCTGGCCGACTTCGTGGCCCAGGTGCGCGAGGAGGCGTCCGGGACGAGGCTGGACCGGGGGCGGCTGGAGCAGGTGCGCGCGACGCTCGACGAGGCGTCCGGCCGCATCCGCGACACGCTCCGGTGACGATCGCGAACGACGTCCGGCGGGCTCAGGGGTGGAGGGCGGCTCGGCAGCGGGCTCAGGGGTGGCGGGCGGCTCGGCGGTCAGGGTTGGCAGGCGGCGCGGTCAGGGTTGGCGGGCGGCGCGGCGGGCGCGGCAGGCGCGCGGCATGTAGCGCAGCCGCTCCGGCAGCCGCGGCGTGATCGCGGCCACCGCCCGGCCGAGGTGACGCAGCCGCCGCTCGTCACGCGCCGACCAGCGCAACCCCAGCCGCTCCCGTACGGCCGGCGGCAACGTCCCCACCGTGACGAACCAGGCGAACTCCCCCCACCCCACCCCCACCGGCGCCCACAGGTGACGCAGCGGAGCGGGCAGTCCCGGAGGCGGCGGCGTCGAACGCAGCAGCGCCAGCACCTCGAACGCGGTCGGATGCGCCTCCAGCCGCCCGGTCACCATGCCGTCGAAGTACCGCCAGAACGCCTCGACGTCCGCGGGCATCTCCCGCTCGGGCACGCGCAGGATGCCGCCGATCCGCCGCGACTCCGCGTACAGCCTGCGCTCCCCGTCCGGTCCGTAGGGCACGCCGAAGAGGCGGTTGAGCGTGACGTACCGCTCGAACAACGACAGGTGGACCCACGCCCACGCCTCCCCGCTCAGCGCGTGGTAGGGGCGGCCCCGCTCGTCGACGCCGGCGAAGCGCCGGTGCAGCTCGCGCAGCCGCGCCCCCTCGGCGGGGCCGGCCTCTCCCCCGTACACCCAGGTCTGGGCGGAGGCGAGGGTGCGGACGAGCCGGCCCCACGGGTCGTCGCGGAAGGCCGAGTGGCGCGCCACGGCCGCGCCGACGGCGGGGTGCATGGTCTGCAGGACCAGCGCGCTGCCGCCCACGAGGAGGTTGCGGTACTCGCCCACGGTCTCCCAGTGCAGCGAGCCCGGCCCGAGGGGTTCGACGGTCATGGCGACGCCTCCCGGCCGAATGGGGCCTTCTCCCTTTTCGTACCCCTCGGGCGGCGGCTTGCGCGTCAGGCCGTGAAGACGATCTTGCCGAACACGTCGCCCTCGGCCAGCGCGGCGAACCCGTCCCGGGCCTCGGTCAGCGGCAGCGTCCGGTCGATCACCGGACGGACCCCGGTCTGCTCCAGGAAGACCGCCAGGCGGCCGAGCTGGTCGCGGGTGCCCATGGTGGAGCCCACCACCGAGAGCTGGAGGAAGAAGACCCGGTTGAGGTCGGCGGGCGGCACCGCGCCGCTGGTCGCGCCCGACACCACGATGCGACCGCCCGGCTTGAGCGACTTCAGCGAATGGTCCCAGGTGGCCTGGCCGACGGTCTCCATCACCGCGTCCACCCGCTCCGGCAGCCGCGCGCCCGTCTCGAAGACCTGGTCCGCCCCCAGCTCCAGGGCCCGTTCCCGCTTGTCCGCCGAGCGGCTGGTGGCCCAGACGCGGTACCCCCCGGCGCGGCCGAGCGCGATCAGCGCGGTCGCGACGCCGCCGCCGGCCCCCTGGACGAGCACCGTCGAGCCCGGCTGGAGCTCCGCCTTGTCGAACAGCATCCGGTAGGCGGTCAGCCACGCCGTGGGCAGGCACGCGGCCTGCTCGAAGGTGAGCACGGCCGGCTTGGGCACGAGGTTGCGGCGCGGCACGGCGACGCGCTCGGCGAAGGTGCCGTCGTGGAGCTCCGACAGCAGCGAGCGCTTCGGGTCGAGCGTCTCGTCGGCGCCCGCGCCGATCACCGCGTGGACGATGACCTCGTTGCCGTCCTCGTCCACACCGGCCGCGTCGCAGCCGAGCACGATCGGCAGCCGGTCCTGGCGGATGCCGACGCCCTTGAGCGTCCACAGGTCGTGGTGGTTGAGCGCGGCGGCCCGCACGGTGACGGTGGTCCAGCCGTCCGGGGTCGCGGGCTCCGGCCGCTCACCGAGCGTCAGCCCGGCCAGCGGATTGTCGGGATCGGTCTGTGTGGCGGTTACGGCGAACATGGCCGCACCCTACTTCAGCGTGATCCGGATCTCCTTGACCGCCCGCTCGACGAACGCGGGCGAGCCCGAGGCGGCGATCTGCACCCCGCCCCGGCAGGCGGTGCGGGACGGCCGGCCGCGGCGGTCGATCATCATGGGCGCCGGCGGCGCCGCCTCGCACCCCGGCACCAGGATGAGCCCGACGACGTCGCCGGCCACGCCGCCGAACCACAGCTGCGGCCCGACCGGGTCGCCCTGCACCGTCTCGCCCGGCCGGGCCAGGCGGACCGGGTCCGTGGCGGCCAGCACCAGGTAGCCGCCCTTGGTGACCCTGCCCCTGATGTGCCCGGCCGCGGCCATGCGCTGCTCGAAGGTGAGCCCCTCGGGCCGGTCGTACAGGGCGAGGCGCCAGTCGCCGAACGCGAACAGCAGCACCTGCCCGTACGAGCCGCTGCCGGGCTGGCGCGGCCACAGCTCGACGTCCGGGGTGAGGTTGCGCAGGGGTTTTCCGCCCTTCGACACCTCGGCCGCGCCGCCGTACGGTGCGGACATGCGGCGGTACTGGCCTTCCACCCAGGCGCCCTGGAACGGCCGCGACCCGAGGGCGGCGAGCCCGAGCCGGGCCGGGTAGCGGACCTCGGCGGGGGTGCCGTCGGGGAAGACGACCCGGATGACCTCGTCGCCGCCCTTGGTCCTCGGCGTGACGAACAGGACGTTGGGCGCGGCCTTCGTCGTGGTCATGGGGGCGGCGGAGGGCCTGGTCCCGTATCCGGGAATGCCGGGCTCCGGCTCGGGGGCGCGGCCGGCGAGCAGGCCGGCGACGGGGATGGCGAGCAGCGCCGCGAGCACCGCGATGCCGGTCCAGCGCCGGCGGCGGTGGTGCTGACCGGCCTCGATGACGTCGAACTGATCGGCCACGGCGGTCCTCGTGTCGTGCGGGCTCTCGCCTTCGGCCCCAGTCCAGCCCACGGGCGGGGTGCGGCGCATTCACCTGATCGCCACATTGACCTACCCGCGGTCGCGCAGGGTCGCGGGGCCGCGGTCACCAGGGGCAGGTCCACGACCAGGATGCCCCGCCCGGAAAGCGACGGGGACCCCGGCGGTGCGCCGGGGTCCCCGCGGTCGTCGGGCTGCCGTGGTCAGAACTGGGAGACCGGCCCCATCGCCGCCTGCATCTGGCAGGGGTTCGGGAACGTGCGCTCGTAGCGGACCGGCCGGCCCGCCCAGACGCCGAGCGCCGAGACGCGCACCGGGTTGTACTCCATCGTGCAGACCGCGTCGGTCCGCGAGGGCAGCCGGGCGGGGTCGCCGCCGGCCCTTTCGAGGGCGATGCACGCGGGCTTGGGCGAGCGCTGGCGACACGACAAGACGGAGCCCTTGTCGCCAACAATGATCACGAAAACCTTCCGGTCCGTGTCACGAGAGTGAGTCTCGGCCACGGCGGGCGTGGCGGCGAATGCCGTACAGGAAAGCACGGCGAGACAGAGAAGTCGACGCATGCTCGCAGCCTGCCTCGACCCCTGACCTGCGGCAACGACCGACACGTGGGAGCAGTCTCACCTATCCGGACGGCCTACTTGACACCATCCTTATGGGACACAAGTCACGCTTGATCAGATAACGAATCTTCATCTGAGCTGCAATACAGTCAGTTGATCTGGAAAAATCCACCTTTACACCCCAAGGAAGGCATTTCCATGATCCCCCCGGTCCGGCGCCTGGCAGCCGTCGCGCTCAGCGCGCTGCTCGCGCTGCCCGCGTTCGGGGGGACGGCGTCCGCGCACGCGACGAGCTGGGTCTACTCCGTGACGCTCGCCAGGACCGCCGCGGACGTGCAGAAGGTCGCCGAGTCCTGGAAGCCGGACATCCTCAAGAGGGCCGACAGCTACAGCCCCGCGACGCCGGGCTCGCAGTCCTCCACGAGCGCGGGCGCCACCGCCGTACCCAGCAGCGAGCAGATCACCCCGGCCAAGAAGGTCAATGTCCCGCTCAGCGTCTCGCCGGAACTGCCGGCGAAGGGCACGATGGCCCGGACCATGGGCAAGGTGTACTTCCGGTTCGGGACCAAGGAGTACTGGTGCTCGGCCAGCGCGGTGGCCGCCAGGAACCGCAGCGTCGTCGCCACCGCCGCCCACTGCGCCTACGACGCCCGCCAGGCCAAGCCCGCCGACTCCTGGATCTTCATCCCGAACCCCGGCCCCAACGGCGAGACGCCCGACGGCATCTACGTCGGCGCGGCCATCAGCATGCACGAGCACTGGCCCGGACGGGGCGACTACGACTACGACTACGCGTTCGTGACCGTGCACCGCGGCTTCACCTGGGTCTCCAAGGGCGGCAAGCTCGTGATGCAGGACGTCGGCCGCCTCCAGGACAACATCGGCGGCCAGGGCCTGGCCGTCGCCAAGGGCGCGGGCAACCGCGTCACCACCTTCGGCTACCCGGCCGGGCCGCAGCCCGACGGCACCCGGCCGTTCGACGGGCGCAAGCTGATGTCCTGCGCGGGCGGCACCCGCTGGACCGTCGCCCCGAGCCTCGACCTCCAGTACGGCGTGCAGGTCGAGCCGTGCAACTTCACCGCGGGCGCCAGCGGCGGCCCCTGGCTGATCGACTACCAGCCCGCGCAGGGCCTCGGCTCGCTGAACGGCATCAACAGCCTCACCTGGAACCGGGACGCCAAGGGCGGCTACGACGCCGTCTCCTCGCCGAACTTCACCGTCGCCACCGGCGAGGTCTACCGGCACGCGGCGGCGGTCGCCACCCCCGCAAATGTGACGTAACTTACACACAGCGTGGCAACCCCCATAATGATCAGCCAGAACGTGATCTCAGAAAGATCACGACAGCCTCACCGGCCCATGACATGATCTTCGCGAAATTCACAGGCGCGGAGTCAGACCGATAGGTTCCCGGCTGTCCGTCTGCTGCACCGAGGGATGTACGGAACCCCGGCAGCACAAGGCAAAGCCTGGAGTTACCTTGAAGCGAATCCTCCTCCCGACCGGTGGCGTCGCCCTGGCCGCCGGCCTGCTGGCCGCCGGCCTCACCGGCACCGCGCAGGCCCGCGCGGACATCGCCACCGACCCCATGGCCCGCAACACCTCGCAGGCCGCCTCGGTCGCCTCGTTCTGGCTGGCCTCCAACGGCGCCGCGCTCCGCTCCGCCACGGCGTACACCTGGGACGCCAAGGAGGTCCGGAAGCTCGTCTCCAAGGGCGGCTACACCGCGGACGGCAACCCCGGCACCGCCGCGCCCATCGGCGAGGACAAGAAGCCCATCGGCCGCGCGCAGAACGTCAACCTGCCCAAGACGGTCGGCAAGGTGTTCTTCGTGGACGGCTCCGGCAAGTTCCGCTGGTGCACGGCCACGTCCGTGCAGTCCAACTACCGCAACCTGGTCGCCACGGCCGGCCACTGCGTGTACGACACGGACAGCAACAAGGACACGATGAGCAACTGGGTGTTCGTGCCCGGCTACTACGAGGGCAAGGCGCCGTTCGGCATCTACGTCGGCAAGCAGGCGTTCACCCACAGCGACTTCGACGTCTACGAGGACTACGACCGCGACTACGCGTTCGTCACCGTCTTCAACGGCATCGCCTTCGAGGGCGTCAAGCAGGTGGACCGCAAGGACTTCGAGCGGTTCAGCGGCCCGAAGCGCAGCTGGGGCGGCCACTTCTACATCCTGCTGTCGAAGGACGCGGGCCGCCTGGGCGACAACGTCGGCGGCCAAGGCGTGGCCTGGAACCAGCCCACGGGCAAGACCGTGCGCGCGTTCGGCTACCCCGCCGGCCCGCACCCGGACGGCAACAAGCCCTACAGCGGCGTGACGCCGAAGTGGTGCTACGGCGCCACGACCGGCAAGGCCGTGGGCGCCCCGTGGCTCAAGATCGAGGAGCACGTGGGCCTCAAGTGCCCGGTCACGCCCGGCTTCGATGGCGGCCCCTGGCTGAGCAACTACAGCAACAGCAAGCGTCTGGGCTACGTCAACGGCGTGACCAGCACGTTCGCCGACCAGGACGGCAACGACCGCATCGACTACATCACCTCGCCGTATTTCGACGGTGAGACGGCGTCGATCTACAACGCGGCCAAGAACGTGTGGTCCGGCAAGATCGTCGGCCCGAACGGCGAGCTGTACAAGTAACACCCGCTTCACGGAGGGGCCCGGCTTCGGCCGGGCCCCTTTTTCGTGTCCGCGGTTTGGGCCCCGAAGGCGCGGGGAGGGGTGGAAAACCCCGCCAGGGACGCCGATTCGGAAGATCATCCGGGCCGGAGGGAGAGTTAGACGGAGTTGGGGCCTGATTTGGTTCCTGTGATCTGCATCACATGCAGGCGACCACGCTGTGTGATGTCCGTTTAATCCGCCTTTACTCGGGCGTTACGAAACCGCGCGATACCCAGCGAAAACGTGACGCCATGATCACCGTCAGCGAAGATCACTGACAGGTCACGGAAAGGTCACGGCGGTAAGGGCGCCTACCTAATGGGGCAAACCGGCTTCCACCTGCAAAGATCACCGCGCTATGTTCCTTGCTATCCCTTTACTGACGCATGGGACGCAACATGCGTCCCACGACAGACCAAGGAGCAGTTCCCTTGAAGCGCATCCTCATCCCCGCCGGTGGCGCCATCCTGGCTACCGGCCTTCTGGCTGCCGGCCTCGCCGGCACCGCTCAGGCCGCCGGTGACGTCGCCACCGACCCGATGGCGAAGAGCGCGGCCGACGCCAAGGCCATCGCCCAGTACTGGGCCGAGAGCAACGGTGCGGCCCTCAAGGCCGCGACCGAGTCCAACGTCTGGGACAGCAAGGACGTCGCCAAGCTCCAGAGCAAGGGCGGCTACAGCGCCGACACGAAGCCGGGCTCGGCTTCGCCGATCGGCCAGGAGAAGAAGACCTCGGTCAAGGTTCAGAACGTGAACCTGCCGAAGACCATCGGCAAGGTCTTCTTCGTCAACAGCAAGGGCGAGAAGAAGTGGTGCTCCGCCACTTCGATCCAGTCCAAGTACCGCAACCTGGTCGCCACGGCCGGCCACTGTGTCTACGACACGGCCGGCAACACGGACGTCATGTCCAAGTGGGTCTTCGTCCCGGGTTACTACCAGGGCAAGTCGCCGTGGGGCATCTACGTCGGTAAGCAGGCGTTCACGCACTACGACTTCGACGTGTACGAGGACTACGACCGCGACTACGCGTTCGTGACCGTGTACAACGGCATCCAGCTCGGTGGCGGCACGGCCAAGCAGGTCTCCAAGGCCGAGTTCGACAAGTACCAGGGCGTCAAGGACGCCAAGGACGTCGAGATCTCCCGCGCCGAGTTCCGTCAGTGCAAGCTGGACCCGACCTCCACCACGGCGTGCTGGGTCAAGCGTGGCTCGAAGGCGGAGCCGACCGGCCCCGACTACCCCGGTGCCGAGGTCGCCAAGATCGAGGTCTCCGAGGCGACCTACAAGGACGCCAAGGTCGGCAAGGGCAACGGCTTCAAGTTCGGCGAGCCCGTCACGGAGATCGTGACCGACTCCCAGGCCGCCGCCTACAAGAAGGCCAAGGAGGCGGACGCCAAGAAGTACCCGGCGACCGTCGCGCAGGACGCCCGCGGCAACTGGACCATCACGCACTTCTTCGTGCAGCAGTGGTACAAGCCCGGCTCCGACACCAAGTTCTACAAGACCGTCTTCTACATCATCGAGGGCTTCGCGAAGGACGCCGGCCGTCTCGGTGACAACGTCGGCGGTCAGGGTGTGGCCTGGAACCAGCCCACCGGCAAGTACGTCCGCGTGTTCGGCTACCCGGCCGCCGCGCACCCCGACGGCAACAAGAACTTCACCGGCGTCACGCCCAAGTGGTGCTACGGGAAGACCTCGAAGAAGCTTGTCGGCTCCGCCGCCAAGAAGATCGAGGAGCACGTGGCCCTCAAGTGCTCGATGACCGAGGGCGCCGACGGTGGTCCGTGGCTGCTCAACTACAGCAACACCAAGCGTCTCGGCTACGTGAACGGTGTCACCAGCACCTTCAACGACCAGGACGGCAACGGTCGTGTCGACTACATCTCCTCGCCGTACTTCGACGGCGAGACCGCGGCGATCTACAAGGCCGCCTCGAACGTGTGGTCCGGCAAGATCCTCTAAGTAGCGCACCCCGATCGGGGTGACCCGATCGACCCCGCGTTCACTCGTCAAGGGCCCGGCATCGCCGGGCCCTTCGGCGTTCCCGGGGAAAGTGCGGACCGTTTTGACGCATCGGACGCGCATACGGTGCCATCGAACCGATGTGATGTGCATCACAGTGATGCCGAGCGGCTCTGATCAACGACACCTAGCCCTCAGTAGTCACTCTGACAACACGCTTATGTTGATCAGGGAAAACGGGCGCGTCAGGCACACCGGACAAGTCCTAGCGATAGCCGCTCTAAACATCACAGAACGATCACGGCCGACAAGCCCCCTGTTTTCCTTCCAAAGTGGCTACCGGACCTCAAGATCACGCATGTATCTTCTGGCTATCCCTTTACTGACGCATGGGACGCAAGAGGCGTTCCACGACAGCGCAAGGAGTTACCTTGAAGCGCATCCTCCTCCCCGCCGGTGGCGCCCTTCTGGCCACCGGTCTGCTGGCCGCTGGTCTGGCCGGCACTGCTCAGGCCCAGGGCGACGTCGCTAGCGACGCTCTGGCCAAGACCGAGGCGCAGGCCGCCGAGGTCGCGGACTTCTGGAGCAAGTCCAACAACGCCGCGCTGACGCAGGCCGTTGCCTTCAACCCCGACTCGCTCGAGGTCAAGAAGATCAAGAGCGGCGGCGGCTACTCCGCCGACACCAAGCCGGGCTCGGCTGTGCCGATCGGCGAGGAGAAGAAGGTCGCGGTCAAGACCCAGAACGTGAACCTGCCGAAGACCATCGGCAAGGTCTTCTTCGAGGGTCGCGACGGCAAGCTGTACTGGTGCTCCGGCACCTCGATCCAGTCGCAGTACCGCAACCTGGTCGCCACGGCCGGGCACTGCGTCTACGACATGGCCGCCAACAACGAGGTCGTGAGCCGCTGGGTCTTCGTCCCCGGTTACTACCAGGGCAAGACGCCGTTCGGCATCTACGTGGGTAAGCAGGCCTTCACCCACTACGACCTCGACGTCTACGAGGACTTCGACCGCGACTACGCGTTCGTCACCGTCTACAACGGCATCGGTGGCCCCAACGCCGACGCTCCGAAGTCGGTCACCTGGGAGGAGTACAAGGCCTTCCAGGGTGAGAAGGACGTCAAGGAGGTGGAGGTCTCCGAGGACGAGTACAAGAAGGGCAAGCTCGACCCGAAGACCACCAACTACTACACGGTCGACCCGGGTGCCCAGGCTGAGAAGACCGGCCCGGACTACCCCGGCGCTGTGGTGGAGAAGGTCGAAGTCTCCAAGGGCGTCTACGACGCTGCTCCGGTTGGCAAGGCCAACAAGGCCAAGTTCGGCGAGCCGATCACCGAGATCGTCACCAAGAACGAGTGGCTGGCCTACAACGGCATCGGCGAGAAGTCCAAGGACTCGGCCGGCAACTACCTCATCACGCACTACTACGTGCAGCAGTGGTACAAGCCGGGCAAGGTTGCTCGCTACCTGCGCCTCGAGCCCTTCATCGTGACCGGTGGCCTCAAGGACGTCGGTCGCCTTGGTGACAACGTCGGTGGCCAGGGTGTGGCGTGGAACCAGCCTGCTGGTGCCGTCGTCCGTACCTTCGGTTACCCGGCGGGCCCGCACCCCGACGGCAACAAGCCCTACACGGGTGTCACGCCGAAGTGGTGCTACGGCAAGACCGCTTCCAAGGTTCTCCAGGTCCCGGCCAAGAAGGTCGAGGAGCACCAGAGCCTGCGTTGCCCGGTGACCGCCGGCTACGACGGTGGCCCCTGGCTCGCCAAGTACAGCAACGCCAAGCGTCTCGGCTACGTCACCGGTGTGACCAGCCTGATCGTGGACGTGGACAGCAACAACCGTTACGACACGATCACCTCGCCGATCTTCGACGGCGAGACCGCCGCGATCTACAAGGCCGCTGCGGCCGTGTGGTCCGGCAAGCTCGTCAAGTAGTTCAGCGCGGTACCCGAACGACGGCCCTAGGTCATCGTTCACCAGCTTGACCCGAAGGGCTCGGCTTCTGCCGGGCCCTTCGGCCTTTTCCGGGTCCTTTTGATACGCCCCTTACCTCAGTGACTACAGGGTCGATAGGGTCTTACGAGACATTTGACAACTTTGTGGAGCCCCCCAGTGAAGCGCCTGCTCGTCCCTCTCGCCGTCGCCGGTCTCAGCGCCGCCGTCCTCGCCACCCCCGCCACCGCCGCGCCGAGCTGGGTGAGCGATCCCCTCTCCCCCAAGCCCGCCGACGCCTACAGCGCCGCGTACTTCTGGCTGGACGCCAACGGCGCCGCCCTGAAGAAGGCCACGGAGTTCCGCGTGGACGCCAAGGACGTGCCCAAGCTGGTGCACCCCCAGACCACCTCGGCCGACGGCAAGCCCGGCATGACGGCCCCGACCGGCACGAGCGGCGCCGCGCCCAAGTCGAAGAACGTGAACCTGCCGAAGACCATCGGCAAGGTGTTCTTCCTCGACCGCAGCGGCAACCAGCGCTGGTGCTCGGCCACCTCCATCCAGGCCAGGAACCGCAACCTGGTCGCCACGGCCGGCCACTGCGTCTACGAGCAGGGCAAGGACGTCTTCGCCAAGTGGGTGTTCGTCCCCGGCTACTTCCAGGGCAAGGCCCCGTTCGGCGTGTACGCGGGCGCGTACGCCTTCACCGCCTACGACCTCGACACCTACGACGACTACGACGGCGACTTCGCGTTCGTGGCGGTGCACAACGGCTTCGAGCTCGCCGGCGAGAAGACGGTGACGAAGGCCGAGTTCGACAAGTGGGCCGGCGACAAGTGGGTCAAGAAGCACGAGATCACCGCCAAGGAGTTCGGCACCTGCGTGCTGAACCTGGGCAACTGCTGGTCCGAGGGCGAGGACAAGCCCGCCGACCAGGTCGGGCCCGACTACCCGGGCGCGGTCGTGGAGCGGGACGAGGTCGGCGAGCAGGCGTACAAGGACGCCAAGACCGGCAGGGGTAACGGCTACAAGTTCGGCGAGCCGGAGACCGTCCCGGTGACGAAGGCCGAGTACGACGCGTACAAGGGGCCCGGCGCGAAGGACGACACGGGCGGGAACTACACGATCACCCGCTTCTACACGCAGAAGTGGCTCAAGCCCGGCACCTCGCGCACGTTCTACCAGGGTGAGTACGTCCTCGGCCTGGCCAAGGACGCCGGCCGGCTCGGAGACGCCGTCGGCGGCCAGGGTGTCGCCTGGAACCAGCCCATGGGCCAGAAGGTCACCGTCTTCGGTTACCCCGCCGCCCCGCACCCCGACGGCGACAAGCCCTTCACCGGCCTGACTCCCAAGATCTGCGCCGGCCGGACGGGCACCAAGACCTACCAGGTCAACATGTTCGAGGTCGAGACGCACCAGGTGCTGAAGTGCTCGATGACCGGCGGCTCCGACGGCGCGCCGTGGCTGCTGCGCTACGACAACAACAAGCGCACCGGCTACGTCAACGGCGTCACGAGCATGTTCCACGACCAGGACGGCAACGACCGGATCGACTTCGTCAGCTCGGCCTACTTCGACGGCGAGGTCGCCGACGTCTACGACAAGGCGAACCACGCGGCGACGAAGTCGATCGTCGGCCCCGGCGGCGAGCTCATCGGTAAGTGATCACACCGGCGCGAGGGCGCGGGCGCGTTCGTACAGGGATGTGACCGCTGGCTCGCGCCGGTACGGTTCGAGCCGCCTGCGCAGGTCGGTGGCGTAGGAGCGGGACCTGACCGACTGGAGCTCCCCCGCCAGGTCGAGGGCGCCGGCCGCCACCCCGCACGCCTCCTCCAGCTCGCCGCACTGGAGCAGCCCGGCGGCCAGCAGCGACAGGTTGAACATCCGGCCCCGCACGTAGCGGCCGTCCATGTCGAGCGAGCGGCGGGCCTGGCGCACGGCGCGCGGCCCGTCGCCGAGGTCGCGGAAGCAGTGGGCGAACTTGGCGGCGAGGTAGGCCTCGTCGAAGTAGCCGAGCCAGGCGGGCTCGCGGCCCGGGGAGCGGCGGTCGAAGGCCAGCTCGGCCTGGTGGAGGCTGGCGCTGCAGGAGCGGGCGTCGCCGAGCCCGGCGTGGGCGTGGGCCTCGAGCACGTGGCAGGAGGCCATGAGCGTCTGGACGCCGGAGCGTCGCGCCGCGAGCTGGGCGGCCCTGGCCAGGTCGAGGGCGTGGGCCGGCTGGCTCATGTAGATGGCCTGGTGGGCCATGCCGGCCAGGATCTCGCCGCCGAGCGCGTCGTCGCCCGCTCCCCTGGCCAGGCGCAGCGCCTGGATGAGATAGCGCTGGGCGAGACCGTGCTGCTCCAGGTCGTAGGCCATCCAGCCGGCCAGCCGGGTGAGCTCGGCCGCGGCGGCGGCCAGTTGCCTGCCGGTGGCCTCGCCGTACGTGCCGTCCTTGAGCAGCGGCCCCACGGCGGTGTCGAGGTACTTGACGACGGAGGCGCGCACGCGCCCGCTGCCGAAGCGGTTGTCGAGCTCGCCGAACGAGCGGGTCACCTCGTGGATGGCCGCGATGTCGGCCCGGCCGACGCGGCGGTTGCCGCCGCCTTCGAGGCGGCCTTCGGATGGGGATGTCAGCCAGCGCACGGCTCCCACGGAGCCGGCTCCTATCGCGAACGTGGAGTCGATCAGGAATCTTCTTCTCTCCACGTCGGCCCGCCACAGTGCCGTCACGGTCGCGACCCCCTCCTGCCACGTGTGCGTGAACTCTTGCCCGAGGTCGAGGGGGGTGATGATCGTCGGCATGCCCAGGTCTTCGGGTCGGACGGGCCTGCCGAGCCGTAGCGCGAAGATCTCGCTGAGCAGCGCCGGCACGGGCTCCCTGGGCCGCTGGCCACCGATCCATCGCAGGACGGAGCTGTGGTCGTACTTCAGGCCCGGGGTGCCGCGCGCGGCGCCCAGCTCGTTGAGGCGCCTGGCCAGCCCTTTGTGGGAGAAGCCCGACTCCGCGATGAGCTGCCGCAGCAGTCTGTTGGGCTCGCGTGTCATCGCTCTCCTCACCGCGGGAGTGGAGCCGGCCACCTCGTGGCCTCCTCACCGAGGGAGGCGGGAGCCGGCGTCCTTACAGAGGGCTCCTGTTATAGCACGCTGAGTAAAGGAAGTTTTGCGCTTTCCCGATGCTCGCGCGAACTGTTCGGACGCCGGCCCGGCAGATCCTGTACGCGTCAGCCGTTGACGCGGGCGACTCCGTCCTTCCTGGCCTGCTCGGCGACCGCCGCGGTGACGGCGGGGGCGACCCGCTCGTCGAAGGGGCTGGGGATGACGTAGTCGGCCGCGAGATCGTCGCCCACGACGGCGGCGAGCGCGGTGGCGGCGGCCACCTTCATGTTCTCGGTGATGGCCGTGGCCCGGACGTCGAGCGCCCCGCGGAAGACGCCGGGGAAGGCGAGCACGTTGTTGATCTGGTTGGGGAAGTCGGAGCGGCCGGTGGCGACCACGCGGGCGTGGCGGGCCGCCACGGACGGCGCCACCTCGGGCGTGGGGTTGGACAACGCGAACACGATGGAGTCGGGCGCCATGGAGGCGATGGCCTCCTCCGAGACGGTCGAGCCGGACAGGCCGACGAACACGTCGGCCCCGGCCAGCGCCTGCTCGGTGGAGCCGGTGTGGCCGGCGCGGTTGGTGTCGCGGGCCAGGGCGGCCTTCACCGGGTTGAGGTCGTCGCGGCCGGAGTGGATCATGCCCTTGGAGTCGGCCACGGCGATGTCGCCGATGCCGGCCTCCAGCAGGATGCGGGTGACCGCGACGCCGGAGGCGCCGGCGCCGGCGACGACGGCGCGCAGGTCGCCGAGCGCGCGGCCGGTGAGGCGGGCGGCGTTGGTGAGGGCGGCCAGGACGACGATGGCGGTGCCGTGCTGGTCGTCGTGGAAGACGGGGATGTCGAGCAGCTCGCGCAGGCGGTTCTCGACCTCGAAGCAGCGGGGGGCGCTGATGTCCTCGAGGTTGATGCCGCCGAAGGAGGGGGCGAGCCGGACGACGGTCTCGACGAGCGCGTCGACGTCGGTGCAGTCGAGGCAGATCGGCACGGCGTCGACCCCGGCGAACTCCTTGAACAGCAGCGCCTTGCCCTCCATGACGGGCATGGCGGCGGCCGGGCCGATGTCGCCGAGGCCGAGCACGGCGGTGCCGTCGGAGACGACGGCCACGACGTTGGAGACCCACGTGTAGTCGTTGACCAGCGACGGCGTGTCGGCGATGGCGGTGCAGACCTGGGCCACCCCGGGGGTGTAGGCCAGTGACAGGTCGCCGGCGTCGCGGACGGGGATGGTGGAGCGGACCTCCAGCTTGCCGCCGCGGTGCAGGGCGAAGACCGGATCGACGTCGAGTGAGGCGGGTGAGGACGATGTGGACGAAGCAGGGGAGGCAGTCACAGAGAGACCCCAGTAGTCATCGGACGGACGAAGGACCTTCGGCAGACGGCGCGAGAGGCCTGGCTTCGGTAGCCGCCAGGGTCCCCTCCCGAACGTCTCGTGAGGGGTTACGGGGGTCACCCGTCGCCCCATAGTGCCACACGCCGACACGACCACAGGTATCGCCATCGACGCCGTTCCGTTGACGCATTGTTAAATGTCCGATGACGGAGCCGGGCAACCTGCCACTTAAACTTCACCAAATCCGACTTTTTGGCATATACCCATGAGGAGGCCTGACATGGCCCTCTGGCCCAGGAGCAGCCGTGGCCAAGCCATCGGCGCGCTCGCCCTTACCGCCGTCCTGGCGCTGTCCGGCTGTGGCGGCGGTTCGGGAGGCGGCTCCACCTCCGCCACCACCGGAGGCGGCAATGCCGCGGGCGGAGCCAAGCTCGTTCACCCGGGCAAGCTCACCACCTGCACCAACATCCCGTACGAGCCGTTCCAGTTCAAGGACAAGGACGGCAAGATCGTCGGGTTCGACGTGGACATCGTCGACCTGGTCGCCAAGAAGCTCGGCGTCCAGCAGGAGATCGTGGACATCGACTTCGCCGTCATCAAGAGCGGCGCGGCCATGGCCACCGGCAAGTGCGACGTCGCCGCCGCCGGCATGACGATCACTCCTGAGCGCAAGCAGAACATCACGTTCTCCGAGCCGTACTTCGACGCCACGCAGGCCCTGCTGGCCAAGAAGGGCACGGGCGCCAAGTCGCTGGAGGACGTCAAGGCCAAGGGCCTCAAGCTCGGCGCCCAGGCCAGCACGACGGGCCTCGACTACGTCAAGAAGCAGGGCCTGGACCCGACCGAGTACGCCGACAGCTCCAAGGAGCTGCTGGCGCTGCAGGCCGGCCAGGCGGACGTGATCGTCCAGGACCTGCCGGTCGTGCTCACCTGGCTGAAGAAGCCGGAGATCGCCGCCAAGTTCGAGCTGATCGCCAGCCTCGACACGGGCGAGCAGTACGGCATCGGCCTGAAGAAGGCCGCCGACCCGGTCCTGCTCAAGACGATCAACGACACGATCACCCAGGCCAAGTCCGACGGCACGTACGAGAAGATCTACGTCAAGTGGTTCGGCAAGAAGCCCGGCGAGCTGGGTTGATCCATGACGGATCACCTCCCACCACAGGTGACGGCTGAGCCGGGCGCGAAGGCCCGGCTCAGCCCGCGTAAGAAGCAGCGCATCAGCCGCGCGATCCAGTACGCCGTCCTGGTCGCGATCGTCGTCGGCATCGCCCTGTACGCCGACTGGGGCAGCCTGGCGGAGAACTTCGCCAAGCCGGACGTGGCCGACAAGGCCCTGCCCGAGCTGTTCACGGTCGCGCTGCGCAACACGATCATCTACACGGTCGGCGGCTTCGTCTTCTCCTTCGTGCTCGGGCTGGTGCTCGCGCTGATGAAGCTGTCGACCGTCCGGCCATACCGCTGGATCTCCACGCTCTATATCGAGGTCTTCCGCGGGCTGCCCGCCCTGCTCATCTTCCTGCTGATCACCTTCCTGCCGCTGGCCCTGCCCGGCTTCGAGGTGCCCGGCGGCACGTACGGACAGGGCATCCTGGGCCTCGGCCTGGTGGGCGCGGCCTACCAGGCGGAGGTGTTCCGTGCCGGTCTGCAGGCGGTGCCCAAGGGGCAGGTCGAGGCGGCGCGCTCGCTCGGCATGTCGGCCGCGCGGGCCCAGGTCACGGTGATCATCCCGCAGGCCATCAGGATCGTCATCCCGCCGACCACGAACCAGTTCGTGGCGCTGCTCAAGGACTCGTCGCTGGTGCTGTTCCTCGGCGTGTCCGGCGAGTACGTGGAGCTGGCCAAGTTCGGCAACGACCTGGCCTCCCAGTACGCCAACGCCACGCCGATCATGGTGTCCGGCCTGACGTACCTGCTGGTGACGATCCCTCTGGGGCACCTCTCCAGCCGGCTGGAGAAGCGGGAGGTGAGGGCCCGATGACGCACGCCATCGAGATCAGGGACCTGCACAAGCACTTCGGCAAGAACGAGGTGCTGCGGGGCATCGACTGCACCGTCGAGGCCGGCCAGGTGGTCTGCGTGATCGGCCCCTCCGGCTCGGGCAAGTCCACGCTGCTGCGCTGCGTGAACCTGCTGGAGGAGCCGACCCGGGGCAAGGTGCTGGTGGAGGGCGTCGAGGTCACCGACCCCGACGTGGACATCGACGCGGTACGGCGCCGCATCGGCATGGTGTTCCAGCAGTTCAACCTGTTCCCGCACATGACCGCGCTGCAGAACGTCATGATCGCCCAGCAGCGGGTGCTCAAGCGCGACAAGAAGGAGGCCGAGAAGGTCGCCCGGGCCAACCTCGACCGGGTGGGCATCGGCGACAAGGCGGGCTCCTACCCGGCCCAGCTCTCCGGCGGCCAGCAGCAGCGGGTGGCCATCGCCCGGGCGCTGGCCATGGGCCCCGACCTCATGCTGTTCGACGAGCCGACCTCGGCGCTCGACCCCGAGCTGGTCGGCGACGTGCTCGCGGTCATGCGCAAGCTGGCCGAGGAGGGCATGACCATGCTCGTGGTGACCCACGAGATGGGCTTCGCCCGCGAGGTCGCGGACCGGGTCGTGTTCATGGACGGCGGCGTGATCGTCGAGGACGGGTCACCCGACCAGGTCATCGGCGACCCGCAGCAGGAACGCACCCGCACCTTCCTCAAGCGCGTGCTGCACCCCGAGGGCTGACGCGCGAGGACGGACGAGGGGCGGCCACCTTCCGCGGACCAGGGTGGCCGCCCCTCCGCATACCAGGGCCGCGCATCGGGCGCCGGCCGTGTAATACTCCGGCATGGACTTGACCTCTTACGCCGAGTGGGCGGTCCGTCTCGTCAACGACCCGGACCCGCCGCCCGCCCTGCGGGAGCTGCGCGACCGGCTCGCCGCCGTCTTCGACGCCGAGGACGAGACCACCGTGGCGGCGCTCCTCAACGTGCTGCTCGTCCTCCATCCCGTACGGCCGCAGCTCGCCGCCCACGACGGCCGCGGCTGGCACCTGCACCTGGCCGAGGACCCCACGGAGGACCCCGCCGCCGGCGCCGTCATGGGCCTGGCCGCGGTGGTCGCCGAGCACGGCGCCGAGCGGCTGGGCCGCTGCCAGGACCCCCGCTGCGGCCGGGCGTTCCTCGACACCTCCTCCAACCGCTCGCGGCGCTACTGCTCCTCCCGCTGCGCCACCCGCGCCAACGTCGCCGCCCACCGGGCCCGCCGCCGCGCGCTCTGAGCGGACCGCGAACGTGGCGCTATGAGGGGGGTCGCGGACGCCGCCGCGGCGGCCAGTAACGCAGCACGACCCGGCCGACCACGTCGGTGACGGGCCCGAAGTCCCAGCTGTCGCGCCGCCCGGAGGCCCGCTGGTTGTCGCTCTCCAGCCACCACCCGTCGTCGCCCCGCCAGGCGGCCCGCTTGACGATCAGCCGGGAGGAGTCGCCGGGGAGCCTGGCGACCACGATGTCACCGGGCCGGACAGGGGCGCCGCGCCGCACCAGGAGCCAGTCGCCCGGCAGCAGCGCGGGGCGCATCGAATCCCCTTCGACACGCACTCTCATACGCCGAGACCCCCTCCGTCACGGGGCTTGCGACCCGAGTAAGGTCGGTAAGTGGACCAAGCTGACTCAGCATCAAGGAAGGACCTTCTGATGCTCGCACGACTGCTACGACCCAAGCACGTCGCCTCCGCGCACTGTGACCTGCCCTGCGGCGTCTACGACCCCGCTCAGGCGCGGATCGAGGCGGAGTCGGTCAAGGCGATCATGGAGAAGTACGCGGCCAACGAGGACCCGGTGTTCCGCGCTCGCGCGCTGACCATCAAGGAGGAGCGGGCCGAGCTGGTCAAGCACCACCTGTGGGTGCTGTGGACCGACTACTTCAAGCCCCCGCACCTGGAGCAGTACCCCCAGCTCCACCAGCTCTTCTGGGACGCCACGAAGCTGGCCGGCGCGGCGGGCGCCAAGGGCACGGTCGAGGTCGCCAAGGCCGAGGACCTGCTCGGCAAGATCGACGAGATCTCCAAGATCTTCTGGGAGACCAAGGCCGCGTAGAACGGCGCAAAGGCTCTGTGTGGTTACCCGCTACACAGAGCCTTTTCCGTTGATGGCGAGTCTGAATCGTCCAAGCACCTCTCAGGGGCGGTAAGTTGCAGTCAGCGTCGTATACGCGAGGAGGAACGTGACCGAGGAAACCGAGACGCGCATGGAGGGCGAGACCGGCATCCGCGACGTGGTGAGCATCAGGCTTCCCGCGGCGAGCGCCTATCTGTCCGTGCTGCGTACGGCCACGGCCGGGCTGGCCGCCCGGCTCGACTTCACGCTCGACGAGATCGAGGATCTGCGGATCGCGGTCGACGAGGCGTGCGCCATGCTCCTGAACGAGGCGGTCCCGGGCACCGACCTGACCGCGGAGTTCGAGCTGACCGGCCAGGAGATGCAGGTCAAGGTCGAGGTGGCCACAGTCGGCAGCTCCGCGCCCAAGCGTGACGACTTCGCCTGGATGGTCCTGACCGCCCTGGCCGACGACGTGGAGGCGGTTACCGACTCTCCCGACCGCATGGCGATCGTCCTGCGTAAGCGCCGAGGCGCGGCGAGGCCGGCGTGACGGAAAGGACTGGAGCCATGGCCACCAGCGACCACGCTGTGCCCGACCGGGTCCGTGCCCGCATGCTGTTCGCCGAGCTGGCCGAGCTGGGGCCCGAGGAGCCGCGCCGTCAGCGCATCAGGGACGAGCTGGTGGAGCTCCACCTTCCGCTGGTCGAGTACCTCGCGCGGCGCTTCCGCAACCGCGGCGAATGGCTCGACGACCTCACCCAGGTCGCCACGATCGGGCTCATCAAGTCGATCGACCGGTTCGACCTCAACCGCGGCGTGGAGTTCTCCACCTACGCGACGCCGACCATCGTCGGTGAGATCAAGCGGCACTTCCGCGACAAGGGCTGGGCGGTCCGGGTGCCGCGCCGGCTGCAGGAGCTCAAGCTCTCGCTGACGAAGGCGATAAGCGATCTGTCGCAGCGCGAGGGGCGCGCGCCGACGGTCGCCGAGCTGGCCGCCTACCTCAAGATGACCGAGGAGGAGGTGCTGGAGGGGCTGGAGTCGGCCAACGCCTACTCGACGGTGTCCCTCGACGCGCCCGACTCCGGCGACGACGACGCGCCCGCCGTGTCCGACTCGCTCGGCATCGTGGACGAGTCGCTCGAAGGGGTCGAGTACCGCGAGTCGCTCAAGCCGCTGCTCGAACGCCTGCCGCCGCGCGAGAAGCGCATTCTCCTGCTGCGGTTCTTCGGCAACATGACGCAGTCGCAGATCGCCACCGAGCTGGGCATCTCGCAGATGCACGTCTCGCGCCTGCTGGCCCGCACGCTGGCCCAGCTGCGCGAGGGCCTCACCGCCGACGACTGACGCCGCCTTTCAGGCGAGGCGCTGCCTCAGGCGGGGCGCCGGGCCGTCGCCGTACGACGCCGGGCCGTCAGCGGGTCTCCTGGCCGTCGCCGTACAACGCCTTCGTGGTGGGGGGTGCGAGCAGGGCGGCCAGGCCGATCATCGCCACCGCGACCAGCGGGATCCCGAGGTCGGGACGGCCGGAGTCGATGAGCGTGATCGCGACGGGCAGCAGGAAGATCTGGGCGAGCACGCTCGGCGTCCTGCCCCAGCGCTCGCCTCTCAGCAGGCCGCCCCACGCCACCCAGAGCAGTCCCGCGCCGATCAGCATGCCGAAGACCGCCTCGGCGATGGCGGTGGTCACGTTGTCGGCCAGCCCGCGCGCGGTCTCGACCGCCACGAAACCGCCCAGCCCGAACGTCACGAGGCCCTCCAGGGCGACGACGACGGCGGCGACCAGCAGGCTCAGGGGACGCTTCGACACACGGGAACCCTATCCGCTCCGGCCGCCGGTCCGGCCTCCGCCCGGGGCCTTCAAGGACGAAACCGGGATCTTCTCGACAAGACAGACATCCATCATGGATACGCTGGCCTCATGCGCGCGATGCTGCTGGTCAACCCCAAGGCGACGACCACGAACGCCCGCACCCGGAACGTGCTGATCCGGGCGCTGGGGGCGACCATGGAGCTGACCGTCGAGGAGACCGGTTACCGGGGCCACGCGGCGGCGCTGGCCGCCACCGCGTGCGCCAAGGGGTACGACGTGGTGGCCGTCCTCGGCGGCGACGGCACGATCAACGAGACGGTGAACGGCCTGCTCAACCCCGTCAACGGCGTCGCGGCCCAGCCCTCGGCCCCCGGCCGCTCCACCTCCTCCGCCAGTGACGGCGACGGCGACCCGAGCGCCGGGCGCCCGGCGGTGATCGTCATTCCCGGCGGCAGCGCCAACGTGTTCGCCCGCGGGCTCGGCCTGCCGAACGACCCGGTGGAGGCACTCGGCGCGGTGCTGGAGGCGCTGCGCGAGGGCCGTCGCAGGACCGTCGGCCTGGGCCAGGCCCTCTGGGACAACGAGAGCCGATATTTCACCTTCTGCGCGGGGCTGGGGTACGACGCCGAGGTCGTCCGGGCCGTCGAGGGCCTGCGCGGCGCCGGCCGCAAGGCGACGCCCGCCCGCTACGTGAACACCGCGCTACGGCACTATGTCGCGACCGACAAGCGGCGTCCCGCGATGACGCTGACCGGCCCGGGCATCCCCACGGCGGCGGGGATCTTCATGGCGATCGTCTCCAACACCTCGCCCTGGACGTACGTCGGCACCCGGCCGGTCCGCCCCACGCCGTGGGCCTCCTTCGAGACCGGCCTCGACATGCTGGGACTCCAGCGCATGGGCCTGACCTCGTTGATGCCGCTCATCCAGCACATCCTCACGGAGAGTGACGCCCTTCCGTCCGGCCGGCACCTCGTCCAACTGCACGACGAACCCGAGTTCACCCTCACCGCGGACCGCCCGGTGGCCTTCGAACTGGACGGGGACTACCTGGGCGAACGCGAATCCGTAACGTTCCGGTCTATCCCGAACGCGTTACAAGTCCTGGTCTAGCTGGTTACAATCGGTCATTGTGTGACGCATCCGACATCCATTACGGCCAAAACTTCGCCCTGAACCCCTTGCGTGCACTCTCCGTGGCTGACAGGCTCAGACTGACGTCGGAACGTAGGACGTTTAACCAGAACCCCGAGGTCGTTCCGGTCGTCCGGCGAGCAGTTCCCGGTCCCCCAGGTCCGGGTCTTTGCTCGCGCGCCTTAGTGAAACTCTTCACAAAGTAGTAGCCGCACGGAGCCCGACCACCGGCTCCATCTACTAAGGAGTGGACGCATGGACTGGCGCCACCGAGCTGCCTGCCGTGACGTGGACCCCGAGCTGTTCTTCCCGATCGGCAACACCGGCCCCGCGCTGATGCAGATCGAGGAGGCCAAGCAGGTCTGCCGTTCCTGCCCGGCCATGGACGCGTGCCTGAAGTGGGCCCTGGAGTCCGGCCAGGACGCCGGCGTCTGGGGCGGCATGAGCGAGGACGAGCGTCGCGCGCTCAAGCGCCGCACGGCCCGTGCCCGCGCCCGCGCCTCCGCCTGACCCCACCCGACCGCGACACCCCGTCCCCGGAGCCCCTGCCCCCGGCAGTCGCCCCCCGGCGCGTCCCGCAGCCCTCGAAGCGATCCGTACGGCCGCCAGTCCCCCGCCGCGACACCGCGGCGGGCGCGGCCGTTTCCCACCGGCCCCGGGCCTCGCGCGGGCCTCACCCGGCGGGCAGCGGGATCGACAGCATGACCTCCGTGCCGCCGCCCTCACGCGGCCCGATCGACAGCTTGCCCGACAGCTCCCCCTCCACCAGCGTGCGCACGATCTGCAGCCCGAGACTCGTCGAGCTGTCGAGGTCGAACCCCTCGGGCACCCCCTGACCGTCGTCCCACACGGTCACGTTGAGCCGGTCGTCGCCGGGCCCGACCCGCTCCACCACGACCTGCAGCCGCCTCGGGCGGCCGTGCTGGAGCGCGTTCTGCAGCAGCTCGGTCAGCGCCATCGCCAGCGGCGTGGCGATCAGGGACGGCAGCACCCCGAACGCGCCGACCCGGCGCGGCGTGACCGCGGACTCCGCGGCCGACACCTCTCCCGCCATCGCGATGACCCGGTCGGCGATGTCGTCGAAGTCGACGAACTCCTCCGGCGCGTGCGAGAGCGTCTCGTGGACGATCGCGATGGAGCCGACCCTGCGCACCGCCTCCTCCAGCGCCTCGCGCCCCTCGGGCACCTGGAGGCGTCTGGCCTGCAGCCGCAGCAGCGCCGCGACGGTCTGCAGGTTGTTCTTGACGCGGTGGTGGATCTCGCGGATCGTCGCGTCCTTGGTCATCAGCTCGCGCTCGCGCCGCCGCAGCTCCGTCACGTCGCGGATGAGCACCAGAGCGCCGATGCGCCCGCCGCCGACGATCAGCGGGATGGCGCGCAACTGCACGATCGTGCCGCCGGACTCGACCTCGGTCTCCTTGGCCGCCCGCCCGCTGGCCACGATCATCAGGTCCTCGTTGATCGGCTCGTCGGAGTAGCACAGGGTGGCGGTCACCCGGCCCAGCTCCGCGCCCACGAGGTCGGCGTGCAGGCCGAGCCGCCGGTAGGCCGACAGGGCGTTCGGCGAGGCGTACGTCACCCGGCCGCCCCGGTCGAGCCTGAGCAGCCCGTCGCCCACGCGCGGCGAGCGGACCAGGATCGGCTCGTCGCCGGAGAACGGGAAGCGGCCCTCGGCGACCATCTGCGCCAGGTCGGAGGCGCTCTGGAGGTAGGTCAGCTCCAGGCGCGACGGCGTGCGGGCCGACGACAGGTTGGTGGAGCGCTGGATGATCGCGAGGAAGCGGCCCTGCCCGTCGGGCAGCATCCGGCGCACGGGGATCGTCTCCTCGCGCACGGGGACGCCCGTGGACCAGTCGGGGTCGCCCTCGCGGCAGATGCGCCGCTCGTTCCAGGCGGTGTCGATCAGGTGGCGCTCGCCGCGCGCGACGACGGTGCCCACGACGTCGTCGTGGTAGACGGTCGGGCCGGTCGTCGGGCGCATCTGCGCGATGGCGATCCAGCCGCCGCCGTAGCGCTCCCCGTGGCCGTTCTCGGCGCGTCCCTCGCCGCCGCCGGCCTCCGCGGCGGGCGGCAGCAGCGGGGCCCACAGGATGAGGTCGGCGAAGGACAGGTCGGCGAGCAACTGCCAGTCGGAGACCAGCGAGTGCAGCCATTCGAGGTCCGCCGCGTCGAGAGAGGTGTGGCGGACGACGAGGTCGCTGAGAGTGGGCACACTGCATCATGCGTGCTGTCCGGCCGTACGACCAAACCGGCCCCCCGGTTCGGTGCACTCAACCAGCCTTTTCCGGGAATCTCACATTGTGAGAACCGTCACACTGTCCCAGGCGGCCCCATCCAGGGGAAACGGTCCTGGAGAGCCGGAGGTGATCGAGACGTTGGGCGAGCGGGCCCCATCGTACGGCGTCGGCACCGGCCTCGTACCGGCCTCGGTTGCGGCCGCCCGCGCCGCGATGGATATCCTTCTCCATCAACCCGAGCTGCGCCGACGCCTCCTCCCGCCCCCGGCGCCGGAACGCCGCTCTTGCCTGCGGTTGACCGCTCGGGCCAATCTGAGTTCCGATGATCTAGCGGTGATCCGACACGCCCTCACCGCCGTGGCAGAAGTGAAGGTGAGAGCGTGACGGACGACGGCCCTCGCGTACCGAAGTACTACGACGTGAAGCGGAGCCTGCTCGAGCTCACCAAGAGCCTCCCGGCCGGCACGGCGCTGCCTCCGGAGCGGACGCTGGCCGTGCGGTTCGAGACCTCGCGCACGACCGTGCGGCAGGCGTTGACGGAGCTGGTGGTCGAGGGACGGCTGCTGCGCATCCAGGGCAAGGGCACGTTCGTCGCCCAGCCGAAGGTGGCGCAGGTGCTCCAGCTCACCTCGTACATCGGCGACCTGCGCACCGCCGGGCTGGAGCCGGACACGAAGATACTGGAGATCGGCTACATCACCGCGGACGAGGCGCTGGCCCGCCGCCTGGCGATCAACCCGGGCGGGCGCGTGCTGCGCATCCACCGGCTGCGCCTGGCCAACGGCGAGCCGGTGTCGATCGACACCACGCACCTGTCGGCGCGCCGCTTCCCCCGGCTGCGGCGCGAGCTGGAGGTCCACTCGTCGCTGTACGAGACGCTGCACAACGCCTACAACGTGCGGCTCACGGACGCCGAGGAGATCATCGAGACGGTCCTCGCGACGCCGTACGACGCCAAGGCGCTGGGGGTGGACGTGGGCCTGCCGATGCTGCTGCTGACGCGCCACGCCTTCGACGCCGACGGCAACCCGGTCGAGTGGGCCCAGTCTCTGTATCGCGGTGACCGGTACAAGTTCGTCACGCGCCTTCGTCGTCCTTGACTCCTCGTTCCTGTCACGGCACAGCCGAGCAGGCCGCCGACCGCCGTACGGGGCTGGGGGCCTCCAGGGAGACGGCCTCTGACCCGCACGGGGCCGGCCGCCGTCACGGCCCCGTGTGAGCCGTCGCCGGGGTCCCCGAGACCCTAGGCTTGAGGCGTGAGTGTGCTCGTCGTCAGCGGGACCGACACCGGGGTCGGCAAGACCGTCGTCACCGCCGCCGTGGCCGCGCTGGCGCGCCTGCGCGGTTCGAGCGTGGCCGTGGTGAAGCCGGCCCAGACCGGCGCGGCCCCCGGCGAGCCGGGCGACCTCGACCACGTCATCCGGCTGTCCGGCGTGACGACGACGTTCGAGCTGGCCCGCTACCCCGCCGCCCTGTCGCCCGCCGCCGCCGCGCGGGCCGGCGGCGTCGCCCCCGTGTCGCTGGAGGCCGCGGCGGGGCGGATCGGCGAGCTGGCCGAGTCCCACCGGCTCGTGCTGGTCGAGGGCACGGGTGGCCTGCTGGTGCGCTACGACGAGGACGGCGGCACGATCGCCGACCTGGCGCGCGCCCTGCGGGCGCAGGTGCTGGTCGTCGCCCGCGCCGGTCTCGGCACGCTCAACCACACGGCGCTCACGCTGGAGGCCATGGCCCATCGCGGGCTGGGCCTGGCCGGCGTGGTGATCGGTTCCTGGCCGGCCGAGCCGGGCGCGGCCGAGCTGAGCAACGTGGCCGACCTGGAGATGCTGGCCGCGCGCCCGCTGGCCGGGGTGCTGCCGGAGGGCATGGGCGCGCTGGGCCCCGAGGAGTTCGCCGCGGAGGCGAGGCGCGGGCTCGCGATGACGCTGGGCGGCGGCTTCGACTCCACGGCGTTCAAGCGGCGGCTCGGGCCGCTCCCCTGACCCGTGCCTAGCGGCAGGACGCCTCGGGCAGCTCGCACACTTTCTCGGCCATCCGCTCCGCCCGTCCGACGAGCTCGCGGAAGCGGCCGAGGGGCAGCGACCTGCTCGGGTAGACCGGCTCGCCGGCCGCGCCCGCCACGTACACCGCGGCGCCCCGCCGGACGACGACGGCCTGCTCGCCGCTCTCGTAGAAGCGCCCGCCCGCGCGCAGCCCGTCGTCGCCCACGTCGAGCGGCTTGGTGAAGTACCGGTGACGCTTGATGCCCTGGCCCACATCGGCGCAGCGCGCGAGCTGGGCGCGCAGCCCCCGCATGGCGCGCTCGGCCGCCGCCGTGTTCCTGTAGAGGACGAGCTGCTCGTAGTCGATCTGGCTCGCGCTCTCGTGGACGACGCTGCGCGCCGCCACCCGGCCCGTGTCCCACGGCTCGGCGCGGAAGCACGGGTTGAGCGCCAGCGGGCGCTTGAGCGAGTCGCTGACCTTGTACGCCTCCCCCTCGGTCGCCGGCGGGTGCGTCTCCGAGGGGAGGAACCCCTTCGGCAGCCCTCCGCCGCCGCTCAGCACCCCCGCAAGGGCCAGCACGGCCATCCCCGTCTGGATCATCTGGACCTCCCCGTTCGCTTGACTCATCCATGAGATGACCATGGTGCGCCATTGGTTGGGATATCGCGGGACTTGTCGGCCGAACAGGGTGATGATGCAGGCATGGCAAAGGCGATCGAACAACCCGTTCCCGGCATCACGGTGGGCCATGGCCTCCTCGCCCGGCGCAACGGCCAGGCCGAACCCGTGGACAAGATCGTCCACGACGGCGACACGATCAACATCGCGGCCGACGGGAACTTCGGCGTCCGCATGCTGGGCGTCGACGCCCCCGAGGTCAGCTTCGAGCTGCCCCAGAGCCCCGACTTCCCGGACTTCCCCGGTGGCTTCGTCAAGATCGAGCATCCGGCCTGGACGACGTTCCTGACCGATCCCTTCGCCAAGGGCCTGCCCGAGCTGTCGCTCCGCACGGCACTGCGCGCGAACCTCACCGCCCGGCTCGGCCCGCGCGCCGCCGCCAACCACGCCGCCCACGCCGCGCCCGCCACCCAGGCGCTCAAGGACATGATCGCCGCCGACATCGCCGAGCAGGGCCTCACCGACGCCACGTTCAAGTTCCGGCTCGCCTTCGGGTACGAGATCCTCGACCGGTACGGCCGCCTGCTCTGCTACGTCAACCGCGACCAGCGCGACCGGCCCCGCCCCGACCCGTACAACGAGCGGCTGCTCGCGGCCGGGCACGTGATCCCGTACTTCATCTGGCCCAACGTGGACCCGTTCGTCCGCCAGGAGGGCCGCGTGGCAGACGCGGTGCCCCCGCCCGGCACGGCCCGCTCGATCGGCGAGGCGGGAGCCCTCGGCCGCGCCCGCGAAGCGGTGCGGCAGGCCCGCGAGAGCGGGCTCGGCCTGTGGGACCACGCGGACCCGCTCGCGATCCTGCCGTTCGAGCTGCGCTTCCTGGCCCAGCGCCGGGCGCCCGACCGGTACGTGCTGGACCTGTCGGACGACGCCCGCGAGCTGCTGCACCCGCAGAGCTACTTCCGCGTCCCCAATCCCGAGGACCGGCTGTTCGTCAACGCCGAGCACGCGCCGCTCTTCCACGAGAAGGGCTGGTCCGTACCGCCCCTGTGAGCTCCCGCCGGGGGTGGGGCAAACCCCACCCCCGGAGCGCACACCAGGCCCCTGTCGCGCGAGCGGCCGGGATCAATACCGTTGGGGGCATGAAAGTCCCCCGGCCCTGGTCGGCGCGGGCCTGGCTGGACACGGCGCACGTGATGACCGGCCTGCCGGTCGCCGTGGTCCTCGGCGTGCTGACGCTCGTGCTGGCCGTCGTGCCGGGCGGGCTGCGCCGCGGCCTGCCCGCGTTCACCCGGGTGCAGCGCTCCCGGTTCGCGGCGTTCCAGGGCGCGCACATCCCGCGCATCGGCGAGCCCGGCGGCTGGCGCGTCGCCTCGACGTGGCGCCAGCTCGGCTACCACCTGCTGTCCCCCGCCGTCAGCGCCGTCGGCGCGCTGCTCGTGGGCGTCGGCTGGGGCGGGGCCCTGGTGGGGCTGTCGGCCTTCGCCCAGCCGCGGTTCCAGCCGCCGCCCCTGGTGTTCCCGTTCGATCTGCGCGACCCGGTCATCGCCGGCACCTACACGGCCGTGGGGGCGGCCCTGCTGCTGGCGGCGCCGCTGCTGGCGCGCGGCATGGCCGCCCTGGACCTGGCGGTGGCCCACATGCTGCTCGGCCCGAGCCGCTCCGAGCTCGACCGGCGCATCGAGACGCTGACCGAGAGCCGGGCCGGGGTGATCGACGCCGCCGACGCCGAGCGCCGCCGCATCGAGCGTGACCTGCACGACGGCGCCCAGCAGCGGCTCGTGTCCCTGGCCATGAACCTCGGCCTGGCCCGGGCCACCCTCACCGACCTGCCCGAGCCGGCCCGCCAGGCCATCGCGCAGGCCCACGAGGAGGCCAAGCAGGCGCTCAAGGAGCTGCGCGACTTCGTCCGCGGCCTGCACCCGGCCGTGCTCAACGACCAGGGCCTCGACGCGGCGCTGTCCGGCGTCGCGGCCCGCGCCCCCGTCCCGGTGCGGCTGCGCGTCCGCATCGACCGCCGTCCGACGCCCACGATCGAGGCCGTGGCGTTCTTCGTGGTCTCGGAGGCGCTGACGAACATCGCCAAGCACGCCGCCGCGTCGCTGGCCGAGATCACCGTGACCCGCCAGGGCGAGCTGCTGCGCGTGCGCGTCCACGACGACGGGCGCGGCGGTGCCACACTGGACGCCGGCACCGGCCTGCGTGGCCTGGCGCAGCGCGTGGGAGCGGTGGACGGCGCGTTCAGGCTGACCAGCCCGCCCGGCGGGCCGACGACGATCGAGGTGGAGCTGCCGTGCGAGTAGTGCTGGCGGAGGATTCGGTGCTGCTCCGCGAGGGGCTGGTGCGGCTGCTCGACGCGGCCGGCATGCGGGTGGTGGCCGCGGTCGCCGAGGCCGAGGGGCTGCTGCGCGCCGCCGAGGAGCACCGGCCCGACCTCGTGGTCACCGACGTGCGGATGCCGCCCACGCACACCGACGAGGGCCTGCGGGCCGCGCTCGTGCTGCGCCGCCAGCAGCCCGGCCTGGCCGTGCTCGTGCTGTCGCAGTACGTCGAGGAGCGCTACGCCGCCCAGCTCCTGTCCTCCGCGGCCGGCGGCGTCGGCTACCTGCTCAAGGACCGGGTGGCGGACGTGGCCGAGTTCATGGACGCGCTGCGCCGCGTGGCCGCGGGCGGCACGGCCCTCGACCCCGAGGTGGTCTCCCAGCTCCTCCTGCGCGGCCACAGCGACCCGCTGGACCGGCTGACGCCCCGCGAGCGGGAGGTGCTCAAGCTGATGGCCGAGGGCCGCTCCAACGCCGGCATCGGCCAGGAGCTGGTCCTCAGCGAGGGCGCCGTCGGCAAGCACATCGGCAACATCTTCGCCAAGCTCGACCTCGCCCCGGCCGAGGGCGACCACCGGCGCGTGCTGGCCGTCCTGCGCTTCCTCGACGTCAGGAGCACGCCGTGAGGGCCGCCTGGCTGACGGCCGGCACGATCTTCACGGTCGCCGGGCTGATCATCTCCACGGCGCTGCTCTTCCACGGGTTCGCGGACGCCGAGCAGCCCAGCGAGACCTCCCAGAGCTCCTTCCCCTTCCAGGGCTCCCAGGTGCGGCTGACGATCGACGAGGGCGTCGCCGACGTGTCGGTCACCACCGGGGAGGCCGGGGAGGTCCTCGTGGAGCGGTGGGTCCGCTGGTCCGACCGCAAGCCCGCGGTCAAGGAGGAGTGGGGCGCCGGCAACCTGCGGCTCAGCGCCGACTGCGCGGGCACCGAGCGGATGCGCGCGCGCATCTGCGAGGTCGGCTACAACATCCTGGTGCCGCCCGAGTCCTCCCTGGAGGCCACCACGGCCACCGCGCCCCTCAACCTGGCCCGGATCCACGGGAGGGTGCGGGTGACCTCCGTCTCCGGCGACGTGCACGTGGACGGCGTCGCCGGCGACCTGTACGTCAGAAGCGGATCGGGCGACGTCGAGGCCCGGACGCTGGGCGGCGAGCGGGCCGACGTGGAGGTCGGCTCCGGCGGCGTCCACCTGGTCTTCCGCCAGCCCCCGGCCGAGGTGCGGGCGGTCGTGCGGACGTCCGGGACCGTCATGGTCGAGGTGCCGCGCCAGGCGACCTACGACGTGACCGCCGACGCCCCCAACATGGACCTGGACGTCCGCCGCGAGACCGGGGCGCCGCGCCGGATCATCGCCTCGGTGCCCGAGGGCCTGGTCGACATCTGCTGCGACTGACCCGCCGTCCTTCGTTGCTTCCTGTTTACTCGTGTGACTGGTTGGTAAGTTCCCCGCATGGAGTCTGCGAAGCACGCCGGTGACGCCGCCGTCGCCGTGTCCAAGGCCTACGGCGTCGAGACCATGTTCACCCTGTCCGGAGGGCATGTCTTCCCCCTGTACGACGGCGCCGTCCACGAGGGGATGCGCATCCTCGACGTACGCCACGAGCAGAGCGCGGTGTTCGCCGCCGAGGCCACGGCCCGCCTGACGCGCAAACCCGGCCTGGCCGTGCTCACCGCGGGCCCCGGCGTCACCAACGGCGTCAGCGGCGTGGCCACGGCCCACTTCAACGGCTCCCCCGTGGTCGTCCTCGGCGGCCGGGCGCCGCGCTCGCGCTGGGGCAGCGGCGCCCTGCAGGAGATGGACCACCCGCCGCTGCTCGGCCCGATCACCAAGCTGGCCTTCACCTCCAGCGACGCCGAGACGCTCGGCCAGGACGTCGAGGTGGCCTTCCGCACGGCCGTCGCGCCCCACCGCGGCCCCGTCTTCCTCGACATGCACATGGACGACCTGTTCTCGCCGTCCACCGTCCACGAGGTCGAGACGCAGACCCCCTCGCCGCTGGAGCCCGACCCCGACTCGCTGGCCGCCATCGCCCGCCTGATCGCCGAGGCCGAGCGTCCCGTGCTCGTCTACGGGTCGGACGTGTGGATGGAGCGCGCCGAGGAGGCCGCCCGCGACTTCGCCGAGACCTGGCGGCTGCCCGTCATCCCCAACGGCCAGGGCCGTGGCATCCTGCCCGCCGGCCACGACCTGCTCGTCACCCGCGCCCGCGGCCTCGCCTTCTCCCAGGCCGACCTCGTCGTGGTCGTCGGCACGCCGCTCGACTTCCGCCTGGGCTACGGCTGGTTCGGCGGCAAGGACGGCGCCCCGCTGGCCAAGGTGGTCCACATCGCCGACGCGCCGTCGCAGCTCGCCACCCACATGCAGCCGGTCGCCTCGGCCGCCGGCGACCTCTCCGTGGTCTTCTGGGGCCTCACGGCGGCCTGCGGCGAGGCCGGGGTCAAGCCCGACCACCACGCCGCCTGGGTGTCCCGCCTGGCGGACGCGGCCGCCGCCGCCATCGCCGGCGACGCCGACCTGCTCGCCGCCGACTCCGACCCCATCCACCCGATGCGCATCTACGGCGAGCTGGGCAAGGTGCTGGACGACGACGCCGTGGTCATCGGCGACGGCGGCGACTTCGTCTCCTACGCCGGCAAGTACGTCGAGCCGCGCCGCCCCGGCAACTGGCTCGACCCCGGCCCCTACGGCTGCCTCGGCACCGGCCTCGGCTACGCCATCGCGGCCCGCCTGGCCCGGCCGTCCGCGCAGATCGTGCTGCTCATGGGCGACGGCGCGGCCGGCTTCTCGCTCATGGACGTCGACACGCTCGTCCGCCACCGCCTGCCCGTCGTCATGGTCTGCGGCAACAACGGCATCTGGGGCCTGGAGAAGCACCCCATGCGCATGCTGTACGGCTACGACGTGGCCGCCGACCTCCAGCCGCAGTGCCGCTACGACCAGGTGGTCACGGCGCTCGGCGGCGGCGGCGAGCTGGTGACCAGGCCCTCGGAGATCGGGCCCGCGCTGCGCCGCGCCTTCGACTCCGGCGTGCCGTACATGGTCAACATCGCCACCGACCCCGAGATCGCCTACCCGCGCAACACGACGGGGGTGTGAGGCCCGCTAGTTCTTGTACGGGGACGTGGCCCCGGTGGGCGTGGGGCTGCCGGAGGGGCAGGTGCCGCCCTCGATGAGCACCAGGGTGACGGGCTTCTTGAGGGCGAGCTGCGTACCGGCCTCGGGGATCGACTCGCCGACCCTGAGGCAGTCCAGCGGCACCGCGCCCCGGGTCTGGTCGTCGTACTTGACCGTGAATCCGGCGTTCTGGATGGCCGCCCGCGCCTGCGGATAGGGCATCTCCACCACGTGCGGCACGGCCCTCCTGGTGACCGCCGGCGTGGGTGTGGGCGTGGGCGTCTTCTTGGTGGTGGACGGCGTGGGTGTGGGCGACCTGGTGGGCTCCCGGGTCGGCTCCTCCGTCGCCGCCGGCTCCTCGGTCTCGGTCTCCCGCGTCGGGACAGGCTCGTGGGTCGACGGCCTGGACTTGGGGGTCCTGGTGGGCTTGGTCTTGGTCGCCTTGGGCGTGTCGGAGGTCTCCGAGCCCGCCTTCGCCGCCGTGGCGGTGGGGACGGGCGGGTCGTCCACGGTGTTCAGGCCGGTCAGGGCGACGGCGCCGGCGCCCGCGCCGAGCACCACCGCGGCGGCGATGCCCGCGATCAGGCCGCCCCTGCGCGGCGCCTTCCCGCCGCGCCTGCCCTGCCGGGGATGGGCGACGGTGGTGGCGTCCTGGGCCTGGAAGCCGCCCGTGCGCTGACCGCCCCCCTGAGGAGGCTGCTGGGACTCGTGGGCGCCGGTCTGCGGGTAGCCGTCGGAGTGGTGGGCGCCCGCCTGGTAGCCGCCCTGGTGAGCCCCCGCCTGGTGAGCCCCGGTCTGGTAGCCGCCCGGCTGGGCGCCTGCCGGGTAGCCGGCCTGCTGGGCTCCCGTCTGGTAGCCGCTCTGGTGGGCGCCGGTCTGGTAGCCGTCCTGGGGGTGCGCGCCGGTCGGGTGGCCCGCGGCGGGAGGGGCGCCGGTCGGGCCGGGATGCGTGGGCGCGGCCATCGTGGCCCCGGTGACGTGCGGCGTCGGGCCCGGCAGGGCCGGCGTCTGGCCGTTGGCGATCTGGCGGGCCGTCTCGCTCATCGCCTTGGCCGTGGGGAAGCGTCGCGCCGGGTCCTTGGACAGGGCGCACTCCACCAGCGCCCGCACCGCCGGCGGGATGTCCGCGGGCAGCGGGGGCGGCGCCTCCCGGATGTGCTTGAGCGCGATCGTGACGGCGCTGTCACCGTCGAAGGGACGCTGTCCGGCCAGGCACTCGTACGCCACGACGCCGAGCGCGTAGATGTCGACGGCGGGCGTCACCGGAGCGCCCTCGGCCTGCTCCGGCGCGCAGTAGGCGGCCGTGCCGAGCACCATGCCGGCGTCGGTGAGGCGGTTGGCGAGGTCGGACCGGGCGATGCCGAAGTCGGTGAGCACGAGCGTGCCGTCGCGCTGCACGAGCAGGTTGCCGGGCTTGACGTCGCGGTGCACGATGCCCTGCTCGTGGACGGCCTGCAACGCCGCCGCGGCCTGCGCGATCAGCTCCATCGCCGCCTGGGGCGGGATCCGGCCCAGGCGGGCCAGCAGCCGGTCGAGCGGCTCGCCGTCCACGAACTTCATCACGAGGTAGACGGTGTCGCCGCTGACGCCGTAGTCGTAGACGTCGACCACGCCCGAATGGTTGATCGTGGCCATCGCCCGCGCCTCCCCCTGGAAGCGGGCGACGAAGCCAGGGTCGTCCATGCGGCCCGGGAGCAGCACCTTGACGGCGACGGTGCGGGCCAGCACGACGTCCTCGCCCCGCCACACCTCGCCCATGCCGCCGGCGCCGATGCGGGTATCCAGGCGATACCGCCCCGCCAGCGTCGTCCCTTGGGCCACCATGAATCCCCCGTTACCCCTTCGCCTCTGCGACCTCTCCCACCCCGGGGCTCTCCAACAAAGCGGACTTGTGTCGCGGTGAGATCACGCAGAGGTCACGGAATTCCGAGAGTGTACGACTCAGAAATCCCAGACGCCACTTAACGCACACAAGCCGTACAAACCCTATCCTGCGGCCTGGAGGCCGCACTTGTCCGGGGATTGACGAGATCAGCATGCCTTGACGTCGCGTGATCACCCTCACGCGACGGCCCGCCACGGCGGTCGGTCGTCGGCGCCCAGACCGCGCGCCGGTCGGTCGTGAGTACGCTGGCGTCATGACGATCGCGCCCGGTCTCCGCTCCCAGTTGCTCATCATGGTGGAGCGCGAGGACACGGCTCAGAAGGTCGGCAGCGGTGACGTGCCGGTGCTCGCCACGCCCAAGCTGCTCGCCTTCGCCGAGATGGCGACCGTCCAGGCCGTGCGCCCCCACCTCGCGCCCGGCCAGAGCACGGTCGGCACCCGGGTGGAGCTGGAGCACCTGGCCCCGAGCCCGCTGGGCGCGCACGTCCAGTTCACCACCGAGCTCACCCAGGTCGACGGCAAGCGGCTGGTCTTCGCGTTCGAGGCACGCGGCAGGGACAGGCTCGTCGGCCGGGGCACGATCGAGCGCGTGGTGGTCGACCGCGCCGCGTTCGTGGAGCGCGCGACTACTCGATGACGGCGATCAGGTCGCCCTCCTGGATGACGTCGCCCTCGTTGACCTTGAGCTGCCTCACCACGCCGTCGTCCTCGGTGATGACCGGGATCTCCATCTTCATCGACTCGAGGATGACCAGGGTGTCGCCGTCCGACACCGTGTCACCCTCCTTGACGACGACCTTCCACACGTTCGCCACCATCTCGGCGCGTACCTCAGCCACCGGGACTCCCCTCTTTCAACAGATCCAAGGATGTCATGCGCGCCCGCCGCGCATCCGGCCGACCAGCCCGGTGTCATAGTCACCCGAGGCGAACTCCGCCTCGTCCAGCAGCTCGGCGCAGAACGGCAGGTTGTTCTTCGGCCCTTCCACGGTGAAACCGGCGATCGCCTCGCGGGCCCGCTCCAGCGCCTGGCCGCGCGTCTCGCCGTGGACGCAGAGCTTGGCCATGAGGGGGTCGTAGAACGGGGTGACCGTGTTGCCCTCCTCGTAGCCGGAGTCGACGCGCACGCCCTCGCCGGCGGGCTCCGTCCACGCGGTGATCTTGCCAGGTCCGGGGAAGAAGCGCTTGGGGTCCTCGGCGTAGACGCGGAACTCGAAGGCGTGTCCGCGCACCTCGGGACGCACCTCCGGCTGCTCTCCGGCGGCCACCCGAAGCTGGAGCTCCACCAGGTCGAGCCCGGTGACGAGCTCGGTGACCGGGTGCTCCACCTGGAGGCGGGTGTTCATCTCCAGGAAGACGAAGTCCTGCTTGTCGGCGTCGACCAGGCACTCGACGGTGCCGGCGCCGAGGTAGCCCACCGCCTCGCCGGCCCGCACGGCGGCGGCCAGCATGCGCTCGCGCAGCTCCGGCGTGATGCCGGGGGACGGTGACTCCTCGACCACCTTCTGGTGGCGGCGCTGCACGGAGCAGTCGCGCTCGCCCAGCGCCACGACGGTGCCGTCGGGCAGGCCGAGGATCTGCACCTCGACGTGGCGGGCCCGCTCGATGTAGCGCTCCAGCAGGATCGCGGGACCGGCCAGCGCGTCGCCCTCGCCGCCCTCGGCCGCGGCCGCCGCGAACCGGGCCGCCGCCCTGGCCGCCTGCTCGTACGCCTTGGCCAGGGCCTCCTCGTCGTGGGCGACGCTCATGCCGATGCCACCGCCGCCGCCCGCGGTCTTGACCATGACCGGGTAGCCGATGTCCAAGGCGGCCTTCTGCGCCAGCTCCAGGTCGGTGACGGGCTCGCGGGTGCCCGCGGCCACCGGCACGCCGGCGTCCTCCATCAGGTTGCGCGCGTTGATCTTGTCGCCCATCCGGTCGATCGCCTCGGGCGCCGGGCCGATCCAGACCAGACCGGCCTCGACGACGGCGCGGGCGAACGCGGCGTTCTCGGCGAGGAAGCCGTAACCGGGGTGGACGGCGCGCGCTCCCGTGGCGCGCGCGGCCTCCAGCACCTTGCCGGCGTCGAGGTAGCTCTGCGCGGGGTTGGCCGGGCCGATCAGCACGGCCTCGTCGGCCTCGCGCACGAACGGCAGGTCGGCGTCGGCCTCGGAGTGGACGGCGATGGCGCGCAGGCCCATCCGCTTGACCGTGCGGATGATCCGCCGTGCGATCTCCCCTCGGTTGGCGACCAGAACGGGTCCGAGCGTCTCAGTAAGCACGCCGCCCACCTTACGGGCGGCGTGTCTCGCGCCCGTTCCGCTGAAACGACCGATCCGGAGAGCGCGATCTGTAGGAATCCCACAATGGCGGACGATCCGGAACGCACCGGGAACGAGGATGCGCGCGTTCGGGCTATAGGGGTCGGACGAGCGGACGCCCTCGCCGCCCGGTCCGGCCGTGCGCCGGCGCTGGGGCGGGGCTGGGGCCGCGCTGAGGCGGCGCTGGGGTGGCCCTCCGGCGCGGCTGGGGCGGCCCTGGGGCGCCCGCTGGGATGATGCCGGGGCTCGGGGACGGTTGGCGACGACAGAGACGGGTGCGCGGCGTCAGAGACGGTGGACGGCGGCGAGGCGGTCGATGACCCGCGACAGCGCCTCGATGGCGGCCGGGTCGTAGGCGGTGCCGGCGGCCAGGCGGACGCGTTCGAGCGCCGCTCCCGCCCGGTCGCGGTCGGTGGAACCGCCGACCAGGTCGTCGTAGGCGTTGGCGACCTTGATGATGCGGCTCGACAGCGGCGGGTCGTCGCCGATGGGGTCGCACTGGCGGCGCACCACGTCGGCCACCCGGTCCAGCACGCCCGTCTGCTTGATGACCTCGGCGCCCAGCTCGGCGATGCGCCGGGCCTGCTCCGGGTCGGCCAGCACGGTGGCGCCGCCGGGGATCGGGTCGCGCAGCGAGAGCTGGCCGATGTCGTGCATGAGCGCGGCGTACTCCAGCTCCAGCAGCTCCGGCTCGGCCATCCCCAGCTCCCGGCCGATGGCCACGGCCAGGCGGCTCACCCGGCGCGAGTGGCCCGGCTCGACGTACCCGCCGACCTCGGTGACGCGCGACAGCGCGCGTACGGTCTGCAGGTAGGTGGCGCGGATCCCCGCGTACTTGCGGAAGGCCACCTGCGTGACCAGCAGCGGCGCCGCGAACACCAGCAGGGCGACGAGGTCCATGCTGTGGGTGGCCAGGGCGAGCAGCACGCCGGAGGCGGCCACCGCCGCGCCCAGCGGGAAGGCCATGTTCAGCTCGTCGCGCACCGCGACCCGGAAGGCGGTGCGCACCTGCTCGGCCCGCAGCAGCGCGGCGATCAGCACGTCCACCAGCAGCGTGACGGCGATCAGCACCACCATCACCGCGAGCGCCGGCCACCACGTCGGGTCGGGCCCCTGCGTGAGCTTGAACAGCGGGTCGGCCAGCGGCCGGAACGCGAAGGCCAGCAGCGCGCCGGTGAGCAGCCGGCGGGCCATCGCGTCGAGCCGCGGCGGCCGGCCGACCGCGAGGTGCGGCAGCGCTCCGGCGATCATGCCGACGGCGATCACCGCCACGACCTGGAGCGCCGAGTGGCGGAGCTGGTCCTGGCTGAGGTCGAGCAGCAGCGTGTAGCCGAGGGCGGCGGCGGCCCCGATGGGCGCCACCTCCCGGTTGCCCGGCATGGTGAGCCGGGCCAGCTCTCCCACCGCGATGAGCGCGCCGAACCCGACGGCGATCTCGGGATGGTCGAGCCGGGTGGCGGCCGTGTGCGCCACCCCGGCGACGGCGACCAGCCCGGCCGCGCAGATCAGCAGGAGCTGACCGGAGTCGAGGCCCTGGAAGGCCCGGCTCACGGCCCGCTCACCACTTCGATGGGCATCGTCGGGTCGTCGTGGTCCTTGACCGCGGCCTCGTCGGCGTCGGGCGGCGGCGGCTCGACGCGGCGGGGCGGCTGCCACGGCTGGTGTTCGAGCGCCTTGACGAAGGCGCTGACCATGACGGGGTCGAACTGGGTGCCCGCGTTCTTGCGCAGCTCCTCCACGGCCACCTCGACCGGCCGCGCGCCCCGGTAGGAGCGGTCGGAGGTCATCGAGTCGAACGCGTCGGCCACCGCGATGATCCGCGCGAACTCCGGGATCTCGTCGCCGGCCAGCCCCATGGGGTAGCCCCGGCCGTCGTGGCGCTCGTGGTGGTGCATGATCCCGGCGTACGCCTCGTCGAGGAAGTCGATGCCGCGCACGATCTCCAGCCCCCGCATGGGGTGGAGCTGGATCGCGGCGAACTCCTCCTCGGTGAGCGGCCCCTCCTTCTGCAGCACCTTGGTCGGCACGCCGAGCTTGCCCACGTCGTGCAGCATGCCCGCGTAGCGGATGGCCCGCAGCCGCTCCTGGCCCATGCCGATCTCCTGGGCGATCATGCTGGAGGCGGCCGACACGCGGGTGCAGTGGCCCCGGGTGTAGTAGTCCTTGGTCTCCACCGCCTGGCACAGGGCCGCGATGGTGGCGTCGTACGAGCGCTGCTGGGCGTGGTACTGGCCGAACGCCCATCGGGCGACGAACAGCGGGACCAGCACCAGCACCGCCGAGATCGACTGCACGGTCGCCCACAGCCCGGCCACGAGCAGCCCGAACGTGCCGTACCCGAGGTACGACAGCAGGAACTGGGCCAGGCCCCGCATCGGGACCTCCACGGCCCGCACCCCGGTCGCCAGGCGGATCATGGTGAGCGTGAGCAGGATGTTCAGCGGCACGAACACCGCCGTGGCCGCGACGTAGGGGCCGATCAGGTCGTCGAAGGCGTGCACCTCCGGCACCCCGATGCGGCCCCCCAGCCGTACGTAGACCCAGCCGGCCGCGTGACCGCAGATGGCGAACTGCGCGCCGTTGAAGAGCCGCTTGACCAGCGGCAGCCCGGGCCGGACGCTGAACACCGCGGTGAACCCGACGAGCGCCGTGCCCTCGGGCCCGAGCAGCACCACGGCCGCGAGCGCGGCCGAGAAGCTGACCGACACCGCGAACTGCTCCACGTTGAGCAGGGTCGGCATCGACTCGCACACGAGGAACAGCAGGGCCAGCACGAGCAGCGTGCCCAGCTCCTCGGTGCCCAGGTGGCCGGGGGCCATCGCCTGCCCGAGGGTGGTCGCGCTGTGGGCGACGACCCCGACCCCGAGGGCGATGACGGTGACCAGGTAGGCCCTCGCGGGCCACGACAGTTCACGCATTGCGGCCTCTCACGGCCGGTTCAGGTCCACGAGACCCCGGGCGGGATGAGCCCCCCGCCCGTGATCAGCAGCGCGACAGGAGCGATCAACGTGATACCCGTGATCAGGCGGGCGATCCATGTCTTCGACATCCGCTGTGCCTCCCCCTTGATTCCTGGGGCTCACGCTACAGAACGCCGGGGCATCGCACCCGCGGAGTCACGAATCGCAAGCAAAGCGTAATCAACCGGCTACCCCCGGCGACTCCTGGCCCACTCGACGGTGGCCTTCAGGCCGGTGGCGAGGTCGGTGCGCGGCTGCCAGCCGAGCCCGTCGTAGGCGGGCACCGGATCGACCGCCATGGCGGGCAGGTCGCCCAGCCGGGGCGGCGCGAACCCGGGCTTGTCCGGCCGGCCCGCCGCGTCGGCGATGAGGGTGTGCAGCCTGCGGTCGGTGGTCTGGATGCCGGTGCCGAGGTTGAACCTGCGGCCGTCGCCGGCCTGGCCGCACGCCCGGACGAACCCGTCGACCACGTCGTCGACGTAGACGTAGTCGCGGGTCTGGCCGCCGTCGCCGTAGACGACCGTGGGGGTGCCGCTGAGCAGGCCGTCGGTGAAGATCGCGATCACGCCGGCCTCGCCCTCGGGCGACTGGCGCGGGCCGTACACGTTGGACAGCACGAGCGTCGTGCACTCGATGCCGTGCAGGGCGCGGAAGGTGGCGAGGTAGGTCTCGCCGCTGAGCTTGGAGGCCGCGTACGGCGAGCGCGGGTCGGTCGGCGCGTCGCCCGGCACCGGGATCGTGGCGGGACGGCCGTAGACGGCGACGGAGGAGGCGAAGACCACCTTGCGCGCGCCGCCGGCGTGGGCGGCGGCCAGCACCGACGCGGTGCCCACCACGTTGACCCGGGCGTCGTGGACCGGGTCGGCGACGCTGCGGCGGACGCTGATCTGCGCGGCCAGGTGGCAGACCACCTCCGGCCGGGCCTCGGCGGCCAGGTCGGCCAGCGCGGGATCGCACACGTCGAGCACCCGCAGCCGGAAGCGGTCGCTGGTCAGGGCGCCGGCCAGGTTGTCGCGGTCGCCGGACGACAGGTCGTCCACCACGACGACCTCGTGCCCGTCGGCCAGCAGCCGATCGACGAGATTGGACCCGATGAAACCGGCACCACCGGTGACGAGCACGCGCATGGGCCGGATTTTAGTCGGCCAGCTCGCCTCTCACCTGCGCGATGCGCGCGAGAACCTTGGACCGCAGGTCGCCGGGCAGCGGGTCGCAGCCGCAGTGCTTGGCGACCAGCTGCTTGACCACCTTGTCGAGGTCGTACTCCTTCAGGCACGGGCCGCACTCGTCGAGGTGGACGCGGATGTCGACGCAGTCGCCCTCCTCGAGCTCGCCGTCGAGGTAGGCGTAGACCTTGTCGAGCACCTCACGACAGTCGGTCTCGTGCGGGTTGCCGCAGCTCATTTGGAACCCTCCGCGGGGACAAGGCCACGCTCGCGTGCGTAGTCCTCCAGGTGCGCCCGCAACTGCCTGCGGCCGCGGTGGAGCCTCGACATGACGGTGCCGATCGGAGTGCCCATGATGTCGGCGATCTCCTTGTACGGAAAGCCCTCGACGTCGGCGAGGTAGACCGCGATGCGGAACTCCTCGGGAAGCGCGGCCAGCGCCTCCTTGATGTCGCCGTCGGGGAGGTGCTCGAGCGCCTCGACCTCGGCGGACTTCAGGCCGCTCGACGTGTGCGACTCGGCGCGGGCGAGCTGCCAGTCCTCGATCTCCTCGGTGCCCGACTGCTTGGGCTCGCGCTGCTTCTTGCGGTAGCTGTTGATGAAGGTGTTCGTCAGGATCCGGTACAGCCAGGCCTTGAGGTTGGTGCCCTCCTGGAACTGGTGGAAGGACGCGAACGCCTTGGCGAAGGTCTCCTGGAGCAGGTCCTCGGCGTCGGATGGGTTGCGGGTCATCCGGAGCGCCGCGCTGTAGA
The DNA here is from genome assembly GCF_024172185.1 of Nonomuraea roseoviolacea subsp. carminata. Classification (GTDB taxonomy): domain Bacteria; phylum Actinomycetota; class Actinomycetes; order Streptosporangiales; family Streptosporangiaceae; genus Nonomuraea; species Nonomuraea roseoviolacea. The sequence continues at coordinate 5,071,694 of NZ_JAMZEC010000001.1, read as the reverse complement.
GCTGCTCGAGATACGGCATCGCTTCGCGCTCGAACCGCTCGCCGCGCTGCTCGAGAGTCTCCGCGCCTGTCGCGGGCACCAGGCCCACCCCCCTAAGATCACCGGTGGCCGGTTGTGCCGGGACACCGTACTCAGGGGAGAATACCCGCTCGTCCTGCGGCGCCCGGCCACCGGGGAGCGGGTCCAAGAGTGTGAGCATGCTCGTCGCAACACGCCCGTGCCCGCGTCTGTTCCCGCAAGATGGAAGGTGACGAACGACCCGGTGCGGGGAAAACCATACGTACCGGCTGGTAGCCATTTTCCGGAACCCAGGAGTCGCGTGTGCTGCCCATTCCGGCCGAGGAACTGAACGGCTCAGGGACGCTCGGACCGTACTGGACCTTCTACCGTGCCGTCGTGGCCGAGCAGTTGAGCCGGTGGCTTCCCGCCGCACCCGCCACGGTGCTCGACCTGTCCGGCGGGCGCGGGCGGTGGTCCGGCCAGCTCGCCAGGGCCGGGCACCGCGTGATCGAGGTGCTCGACTTCCGGCGGGTCGCCGACCCCCAGTCGAGGCTGCGGGCCGTGGACGGCCAGCCGTGGCTGCGCGAGGCCGACGCCCCGGGCCACGAGGCCGGCGAGGTGCGCCAGGTACGCGCCGACGACCTGTCGTTCCTGCCGGACGAGAGCGTCGACGCGGTCGTCGCCGAGGAGCGGGCCATGTCGATCGAGCTGATGGCCGAGTCGGTGATGAGCGACGTGGCGCGCGTGCTGCGGCCGGGCGGGCGCGCGCTGGTCTGCGTCGACTCGCTGGTGCTGGGCATGGCGATCCTGGCCGAGCAGGGCCAGTGGCAGCACCTGCGCCAGACCGGCGAGGTCATGCTCGTGCCGTGGCCCGACGGCAGCATCACCCGCTGCTTCAGCAGCGCGCAGCTGCGCGAGCTCGTCATGGGTGCGGGGCTTGAGGTGGAGTGGGTGCGTCCGCGCACGGTGCTGTCGCCCTCGACGGTCGACCACGTGCTCGGCTCCGGCACCCGCGCGCTGAACTGGCTGGTGCGCACGGAGCTGGAGGCGCACCCGGACGACGACGACACGGTCGGCATCCACCTGGTGGCCAGCGCCCGCAAGGTCTGACCCGCGCCCCGGCGCTCAGCGGCGGCGTTCGCGCTTCCCCTGGCACTGCACGCACCGCGCGGCCTCGGGACGCGCCTCCAGCCGGCCCTCGGGCACCGGCTTGGCGCAGTCGACGCACCGGCCGTACGTGCCCTCGTCGAGGCGTTTGAGCGCGTCCAGGACGGCCCGCCGCTGCGTCGTGGCGACGGTCAGCATGGCCTGGGCGCGGTCGGCGTCGCTGAGGTCGGAGCCGGCGTCGGCCGGCGAGCGGTCGTCGACCGAGAGGGGATCCCCTCGTAAGACGCCGATCGAACGGTCGAGGTCGGCGAGCATCTGCTGCAGCCGCTGGCGAGCGGACGTGACCTCCACGGATCCGCACCTCCGGGTGAATGACGGCAACCCGCGGCGGGACTCCCCGGTTGTCCCGCGCGGAGCTTGGGGGGCAATGTGGTGGCGGTGACTCGTAGTAAGCGAATGCACCGCTTTCCTCACCGAATGCCCACTTGACCGGGCTTTTACACCTTCAGAAGAGGGCGGGAGCCTCCTCGGGCGGGAGCGGCTTGATGAGGTCCGGGCCGTTGTTGCGGACGTTGTTGACGTCGGTGGAGACGGGGATCGCCGCCAGCCGGCCGGGACTCGCGGGCACCAGCAGCCCCGAGACGGTCCCGGTGTCGGTGAGCTTGGGGTCGAGCCACTCGGCCCACCGGTCCTGCTCGATCATCATGGGCATCCGGTCGTGGATGCGGCCCAGCTCGTCCTCCGCGTCCGTGGTGATGACGGTGCAGGTGACGAGCCACTTGAGCGGGTCGTCGTCCTCGCGCGAGGGGTCCTTCCAGAACTCGTACAGGCCGGCCATCGCCAGCACCCCGCCGTCGTCCGGGCGGATGAAGTACGGCTGCTTGCGCTTCTTGCCGTCGTCGCCCTCGACCGGCATCCACTCGAAGTAGCCGTCGGCGGGCAGCAGGCACCTGCGCTTGGCGAACGCCTGCCGGAACGACGGCTTCTCCGCCAGCGTCTCGGCCCGGGCGTTGATCATGCGTGAGCCGATCGACGGGTCCTTGGCCCAGGCGGGCACCAGCCCCCATCGCACGATCCTGAGCTGCCGCACCGCCCGCTCGGCCTCCTTGGGCACGCGGCTGAGCACGGCGTAGACGTTCTTGGTCGGGGCCACGTTGTAGTCGGCGCCCAGCTCCTTGTCGGGGTCGCCGTCGAGCTCGACCTGGAACTCCTCCAGCAGCTCGTGCTTCTTGCGCGCCGACGCGTATCTACCGCACATGCCCCCACATTGCCACGTACGGCTTTCGCTCGCGTGTTCCCACCGCATCTTCGACCTGTGTCCGTGCCGCCCACCCTGCCCGCGGCCCGCCCTCGGCCAGGACGACGGCCGCTCCGCCCCTGGCCCGATAGGCTTGGACCCATGCCCGCTCAGCACTGGCCCGCTCCCGTCGCCACCGGCCCCGTGGCCGCGTCCGTCGAGCTGCCCGGCTCCAAGTCGGTCACCAACCGCGCCCTCGTGCTCGCCGCCCTCGCCGAGGGTCCCGGCACCGTGCGCAGGGCGCTGCGCAGCCGCGACGCCGACCTCATGGTCGCCGCCCTGCGCGCCCTCGGCGCGATGCTGGAGCCGATGGCCGAGACCTCGGCCTCGGTCGACTGGCGGGTGACCCCGGGCCCGGTGCGCGGCGGCGCGCACGTCGACGCCGGCCTGGCGGGCACCGTGATGCGGTTCGTCCCGCCGGTGGCGGCCCTGGCCGACGGCCCGGTGACGTTCGACGGCGACCCGCACGCGCGCAAGCGTCCGATGGGCCCGATCCTCGACGCGCTGCGCGCCCTGGGCGCCCGCGTGGAGGGCGACGCGCTGCCTTTCACGGTCGGCGGCCCGGTCGCGGGCGGCGAGGTCACGATCGACGCGTCGGCGTCGTCCCAGTTCGTCTCGGGGCTGCTGCTCACGGCGGCGCGCTTCGAGAAGGGCGTCACGATCCGCCACTCCGGCCCGCCGGTGCCGTCGCAGCCGCACATCGACATGACCGTGCAGATGCTGCGCGCGGCGGGCGTGCGCGTCGACGACGGCGAGCGCGACGTGTGGCGGGTCGAGCCCGGCCCCATCGCGCCACGCGACCTCACGGTCGAGCCCGACCTGTCCAACGCGGCCCCGTTCCTGGCCGCGGCCATGGTCACGGGAGGCACGGTCACGGTCCCGGGCTGGCCGGCCGTCACCACGCAGCCGGGCGACGCGCTGCGCGGCCTGCTCACCGACATGGGCGCCACCGTCCACCTGGGCGACGACGGCGCACTGTCGGTCACGGGCTCGGGCCGGATCGAAGGCATCGACGCCGACCTGCGCGAGGTGGGCGAGCTGACGCCCACGATCGCCGCCCTGGCCGCGCTGGCGTCCTCACCGAGCCGCGTACGCGGGGTGGCGCACCTGCGCGGCCACGAGACCGACCGCCTCGCTGCGCTGGCCACCGAGATCAACCGCCTCGGCGGCGACGCCGAGGAGACCGACGACGGCCTGATCATCCGGCCGCGCCCGCTGCGCGGCGGCCTCTTCCACAGCTACGACGACCACCGCATGGCCACGGCCGGGGCGGTCATCGGGCTCGCGGTGCCGGGCGTCGAGGTCGAGAACATCGCGACGACCGGCAAGACCCTCCCGGAGTTCACGGCCATGTGGGCGTCGATGCTGGGCGCGGAATGAACGCGCCCGGCCCCAGGGTGACCACGCGGCGCCCGTCGGCATCCCACCTCCTCGGGGAGGGCGAGGGGACACGCACGGCGGCATCACGCATGGCCGCTACGGGCGCGGAGACGTTGCATGCGCCCGTCGTACGGGGGAAGGCGCATACAGCGTCGTCCCCGGCGCTGAAGGCGCGTGAGACGGTGTCCACGGCCTCTCCCCGCACGCGCGGGACGGCACGGAGGGTGTCGTCGGTCGCGTCCGGCGGGCTGGAGGACGGCGCAGGACGTGCGGCCTCGACGCCCGGGCTCCGGGCTTGGGGGCCGCTGGAGGCATGCAGGAACGATCGCAGGGGTGAAGACCGCTGAGGAAGCGGGAGTACGACGAGGACGACGTGCGGGTCAGGCCGGGCAAGGGGTCACGGCCACGGACCCGTATCCGGCCTGCGCACGAGGACGCCGTCGAAGGGTTCATCGTGGCGGTCGACCGGGGCCGCTACACCGCGCTGGTCGAGACGGAGCGGCCCAGGGGTTCGGCCGCCAAGCGCGGGGCGCAGCAGCGTTCGCGCCTGGTCGTCGCGATGAAGGCCCGCGAGCTGGGCCGTAAGGGCATCGTGGTGGGCGACCGGGTGGCGCTGGTCGGCGACGTGTCGGGGCACGCCGACACGCTGGCCCGCGTGGTGCGGGTGGAGCCGCGCACCTCGATGCTGCGGCGCTCCGCCGACGACACGGACGACACCGACGGCATCGAACGGCCGATCGTGGCCAACGCCGACCAGCTCGTCATCGTCACCGCGCTGGCCGACCCGCCGCCGCGGCCCCGGATGATCGACCGGATCCTCGTCGCCGCGTTCGACGCCGAGATCGAGCCGCTGCTCTGCCTCACCAAGTCCGACCTCGCGCCGCCCGACGACCTGCTCGCGCTCTACCGGCCGCTCGGCGTCCCGCACGTCGTGGTGCGCAAGGGCGGCTCGCTGGACGAGCTCCGCGAGCACCTGGAGGGCCGCCTCAGCGTGCTCGTGGGCCACTCAGGGGTGGGCAAGTCGACCCTGGTCAACGCGCTCGTCCCGGACGCCAACCGAGCGGTCTCCCAGGTCAACGCGGTGACCGGCCGCGGCCGCCACACCTCGACGTCGGCGGTCGCCCTGGAGCTGCCGGAGGGCGGCTGGATCATCGACACGCCCGGCGTGCGCAGTTTCGGCCTGGCCCACGTGTCGGTCGAGACGGTGCTCGCGAGCTTCCCCGACCTGGTGGAAGGCACGGTCACCTGTCCCAAGGGCTGCACGCATCTGAGTGACGGGTGCGCCCTGGACGCGTGGGTGGCGGCCGGGCACGCCGACCCGGCCCGCCTGGAGTCGCTCCGCCGCCTGCTGGGCAGCCGCGACGGCGCCCCGGACGAGTCCCCCGCCGCCTGAGGCAGCCGGTCGCGAAGCAGCCCCGCTGCGAGCCTGCCGACGCCCGGCCCGCCCCGGGCCGGTGCGCTCAGTGCCTCCCCCTCGCCCTCACGTGCGGTTGGGCCGCAGCGTCCACGTGAACGTGAACGAGCACACCGGCACGTCCTCCCCGTTCCTGATCTCCACCGCCACGTCGAACTCCGGTCGCCTGCCCGCGTCCAGCTCCGCGAGCACGTCCTCGCGCGAGGCCAGCAGCCGTCCCTCGGCGACCACGTCGCCCTTGGCGAGCTTGTGGTACTGGACGGTGGCCCCGGTCGTCAGCGGCACCGCGCGGGCGAGCTGGTCGCCGAGGGCCGACAGCATGGCGGCGCCCGAGGCCGACTCCGCGAGCGTGAACAGCGCCCCGGCGTGCGGCCCGGCCACGTGGTTGTGCAGGTCGGGCCGGTCGGCCAGGCGGCAGACGGCGCGCCCGTCCCCGGTGTGGTCGAAGGTGACGCCCAGGGTGCGGGCGAACGGAACGGTCTGGAGCAGCAGTGCTCCGGCGTCGAGCGTCATGCCCCGATGCTACTGACGAGTAACACAGGCGCGCAGCCACCCACGGCGAAAAGCATCCAAGCCATGTCCAAGCCATACGGAAGAGCACTTTCGGGAAAGGCGATGTGGGCCCCTGATGCGCGGGAGGCCCGGCACGGTAGCCTGGCGACCCGTGCAGGGTTACAACGACGATCTGCGCCTCGCCCACGTGATGGCGGACGCCGCCGACGACCTGACGATGCGCCGGTTCAAGGCCGTGGACCTCAAGGTCGAGACCAAGCCCGACCTCACCCCGGTCAGCGACGCCGACCGGGCGGTCGAGGAGGCCATCCGCGGGACGCTGCGCCGTGCCCGCCCGCGCGACGCGGTCGTCGGCGAGGAGTTCGGCCAGACCGGCTGGGGCGCCAGGTCGTGGATCATCGATCCCATCGACGGCACGAAGAACTACGTGCGCGGCGTGCCCGTGTGGGCGACGCTGATCGCGCTGATGGAGTACGGCAAGGTCGTCGTGGGCCTGGTGTCGGCCCCGGCCCTCGGCCGGCGCTGGTGGGCCGCCACCGAGGGCGGCGCCTGGACCGGCAAGAGCCTGGCCAGGGCCACCCGCATGCAGGTGTCGCAGGTCGCCGCCCTGGGCGACGCGTCGTTCTCCTACTCCAGCTTCGGCGGCTGGGAGGAGACGGGCCGCCTCGAACCGTTCCTCGACCTCGGCCGCGCCTGCTGGCGCACCCGCGCGTACGGCGACTTCTGGTCGCACATGATGGTCGCCGAGGGCTCGGCCGACATCTCGGCGGAGCCGGAGCTGTCGCCGTGGGACATGGCGGCCCTCACGGTGATCGTCGAGGAGGCGGGCGGCGTCTGGACCGACGTCGAGGGCCGGCCCGGCCTGGAGGGCGGCAGCCTGGTCTGCACCAACGGCCTCCTCCACGACGAAGTGATCAAGCGACTGAACGAGGGCCGCGCCCCTGGCGCCTGAGGAAGCCGGTCACCGGCGCTTCCCGCCGTCATCGGCCCGTCAGAGAGCCAGCACCCGGTCCACCGCCCGCATCAGGCTCTCCCGGTACGAGCCGCCGAACAGCACCACGTGCACCAGCAGCGGATGGAGCTGGTGCAGCGGCACCCGCTCCCGCCAGCCGTCGGCCAGCGGGCTCTCCTCCTGGTACGCCGCGAGGACCCGCTCCTCGTGCGGCACGCCGAACAGCGCCAGCATGGCCAGGTCCGTCTCCCGGTGCCCGCCATGGGCGGCGGGGTCCACCAGCACGCCCGTGCCGCCGGACCACAGCACGTTGCCGCTCCACAGGTCGCCGTGGATGCGGGCCGGCGGCTCCGGCGGGCCGGCCACGTCCGGGAAGCGTTCCACGGCCCGCTCGACGCGCCGGACGTCCTCGGCGGGGAGCCGCGCCCGCCGTACGAACGGAAGGACCCGGCGGGTGGCGTAGAAGGCGGGCCAGTCGTCCGCGGCCGAGTTGTCCATCGGCAGGTCGGCGATGAAGCCCGGCCAGGGCGCGCCGAAGGCGGGCGACCCCGCCCGGTGCATCCGCGCGAGCGCCCGCCCGAACCGCTCGGCGGCGGCCGGGGTGGGCGGTTCGGTGTCCACCCATGACAGCACCAGGCGGTCCTCGGCCACCTCCACCACCTCGGGCACGTCCATGGCCTCGCCCAGCCACCGCAGCCCGGCCGCCTCCGAGGCGAACACCGGCGAGGCGTCCCCCACCTTGGCGAACACCTGACGCCCGTCCTCCAGCACGCCGCGCCGCAGCCGCCACCCGTGCGACACCCCGAGGTCCTGAGCCGACCTCACCGGGCCTCCCTCAGACTCACGGGGCCTCCCTCAGACTCACAGAGCCGCCCTCAGCCGATCTCGTCGGCGACGTGCTTGGCCACACCCTCGGCCGCCGCCTGGACGAGCTCCAGCACCTCCACGAATCCCTCCGCACCCCCGTAGTAGGGATCCGGCACCTCGGCCCCCTCGGGCGCCGCCGGGTCGAACGAGCGGAACAGGCTCACCTCGACCCCGGGAGGTGCCATCCCGCGCAGGACGGCGAGGTTGTCGCGGTCCATGGCGAGGACCAGGTCGTAACGGTCGAACCAGTCGCGGGTGAACTGCCGGGCACGGTGCGCCGAGCCGTCGTACCCGTGCTCGGACAGCGTGCGCAGGGCGCGGGCGTCCATCGGGTCGCCCGCGTGCCAGCCGCCCGTGCCCGCGCTCTCCACGGTGACCCGGCGGCCCAGCCCGCGCTCCTCCAGGACGTGGCGCAGGACCACCTCCGCCATCGGTGACCTGCAGATGTTCCCCATGCACACCAGGCATACGCGATACGTCATAAACCCCATCATGAGGGCGACCGGGCCCGTTCACCGAACGTTCACCCTCGTCAGGGGTTGTGAGTCACTTTGCCTGCATAACTTCAAGGGCGACTAAGGACCAAGTGGGAGGAACCCAACCGTGAAGTATGCAGGCCGGCTCGCCGCCGTCGCCGTAGTCGGCGCGCTCTCGCTCGCTGCGTGCGGCACAGACAACAACAGCTCGGGCAGCGCGAGCACCAGCTCGGCCGCCGCCACCGGCGCCGCTGGCAGCGGGCTGAGCGGCACCATCAACGCCGCCGGTTCCTCGGCTCAGGCCAACGCGATCGACCAGTGGAAGAAGGACTTCCAGTCCAAGAACGCGGGCGTCAGCGTCAACTACCAGCCGAGCGGCTCGGGCGCGGGCGTGCAGGCGTTCATCCAGGGCACGGTCGCCTTCGCGGGTTCCGACTCGGCCCTCAAGGACGACAAGGGCGAGCCGGCGCAGGCCGACGCCCGCTGCAAGACCGGCAAGGCCATCAACATCCCGATGGTCACCGGCCCGATCGCCGTCGTCTACAACCTGCCCGGCGTGGACGGCCTCCAGCTCTCCCCCAAGACGATCGGCGCCATCTTCAACGGCAAGATCACCAAGTGGGACGACGCCGCCATCAAGGCCGACAACCCGCAGGCCAAGCTGCCCTCCACCCCGATCCAGGCCTTCCACCGGGCCGACGAGTCGGGCACGAGCGACAACTTCACCAAGTTCCTCAAGGCGACCGCCGAGTGGCCGTACGAGCCGGCCAAGGCCTGGCCCGCCGAGGCCAAGGGCCAGGGCGCCAAGGGCTCCGACGGCATCGCGTCCTCGGTGAAGGGCGCCGAGGGCGCCATCAGCTACGTCGAGCTGTCGTTCGCCGAGAACTCCCAGCTCCAGAAGGCCAAGGTGGCCAACGGCACCGGCGAGTTCGTCGAGCTGACCCCCGAGAGCGCGGCCAAGACCGTCGAGACCGCCGAGGTCAAGGGCACCGGCAACGACCTCAAGCTGGGCATCGACTACGCCACCAAGACGGCGGGCGCCTACCCGATCGTCCTCGTGACGTACGAGATCACCTGTGAGAAGGGCCTGTCGGCCGACGAGGCCAAGCTGGTCAAGTCGTTCCTCACCTACACCGCCAGCGACGAGGGCCAGACCGCGCTCAAGGACCTGGGCTACGCGCCCCTGTCCGGCGAGCTGCTCACCAAGGTCCGCACCGCCGTCGAGGCGATCTCCTAGATCCGCCGATGACGACTGACGTCCGTACCCGTGGGGGCGGGCCGGCCACGCGCCGGTCCGCCTCGCGGCGCAGCCACGGTGAGGCGCCCTTCCGCTTCGCCGCCACCGGCGCGGGCATCCTCCTGCTGGTGATCATGGCGGCCATCGCCGTGTTCCTCATCAGCGAGGCGGTCCCCGCGCTCCGGGCCAACAAGGGCAGCTTCTTCACCGACCTGACCTGGGAGCCGAACGGCAGCCAGGTCTTCGGCATCGCCGCCCTTGCCTTCGGCACCGTCCTCAGCTCCGCCATCGCGCTCGTCATCGCCACCCCGGTGGCCATGGGCGTGGCGCTGTTCATCTCCCACTACGCCCCGCGCCGCATGGCCGGGCCGCTCGGCTACCTGGTCGACCTGCTCGCCGCCGTCCCCAGCGTCGTCTACGGCCTGTGGGGCGTGACGTTCCTGGTGCCGCTGCTGAAGAAGCCGTCGGAGTGGCTGAACGCGCACTTCGGCTGGTTCCCGCTGTTCGCCGGCGAGGGCGCGATCGGCGGCAAGACCATGCTGGCGGGCGGCGTCGTGCTGGCCATCATGATCCTGCCGATCATCGCCGCGATCTCGCGCGAGGTCTTCCTCCAGACTCCCAGGATGAACGAGGAGGCCGCGCTGGCCCTCGGCGCCACCCGCTGGGAGATGATCCGGATGGCCGTGCTGCCGTTCGGCCGCCCCGGCGTGGTCAGCGCCGCGATGCTCGGCCTCGGCCGGGCCATGGGCGAGACGATCGCGGTCGCCCTGATCTTCCCCGCCACGTTCGACATCTCCTTCGAGATCCTCACCCCGCACGGCAACAGCATCGCGGCCAACATCGCCAACGGGTTCGGCGAGGCCACCCCCATCGGCCGGGGCGCGCTGATCGCCTCCGGTCTGGTGCTGTTCGTCATCACCCTGCTCGTCAACATGGGCGCCCGCATGATCATCAACCGCCGCAAGGAATACGCGAGGAGCGGCGCATGACCACCGTCCAGCACATCTCGGCCGGCCGCCGCGTCAAGGACCGCCTGGCGCAGGGGCTGGTCTATCTGGCGTTCGCGCTGGCCGTCGTGCCGCTCGTCTCGGTGCTGTGGCTGGTCATCAAGAACGGCCTCGCCCGGTTCGACGTGGAGTTCCTCACCCACTCCATGCGCAACATCGGCGCGCGCGACGCGGGCGGCGGCGCCTACCACGCCATCATCGGCACGCTGGAGCAGGTCCTGCTCGCCTCGCTCATCTCGGTGCCGATCGGCCTGCTCACGGCGATCTACCTCACCGAGTACGGCAACGGCGGCCGGCTGAGCCGGGCCATCAGCTTCTTCGTGGACGTCATGACCGGCGTCCCGTCCGTCGTCACCGGCCTGTTCGTCCTCGCGTTCTGGATCCTGTTCCTCGGCATGCCGTTCTCGGGCCTGGCCGGCGCGCTCGCCCTGTCGATCCTCATGATGCCGACGGTGGTCAGATCGGCCGAGGAGATGCTCCGCCTCGTGCCGAACGACCTGCGCGAGGCCTCGTACGCGCTGGGCGTGGCCAAGTGGCGCACGATCGTCAAGGTCGTGCTGCCGACCGCGTTCACCGGCATCGTCACCGGCGTCATGCTGGCCGTCGCCCGCGTCGCGGGCGAGACGGCGCCGCTGCTGCTGACCGTGTTCTTCACCGACTCCATCAACAACGACCCGTTCAGCGGGCCGCAGATGGGGCTCCCCCTCTACGTCTTCGACCAGGCGGGACGTCCCAACGACACCGCCATCGACCGGGCCTGGACCGGAGCCCTCACGCTCATCCTGATCGTCATGCTGCTCAACCTGGTGGCGCGCCTCATCGCCTGGTGGCGCTCGCCCGCCAGGGGCCGATAGGGGGTAACCAGCGCAATGTCCAAGCAGATCCAGGTGTCCGGCCTCGACGCCTACTACGGCTCGCACAAGGCCATCGAGGACGTCTCGATGACGATCGAGCCGCGTTCGATCACGGCGTTCATCGGCCCGTCCGGATGCGGCAAGTCGACGTTCCTGCGCACGCTCAACCGCATGCACGAGGTCATCCCCGGCGCGCGCGTGGAGGGCAAGGTCCTGCTCGACGGCGAGGACCTGTACGGCTCGACGGTCGAGCCGGTGTCGGTGCGCCGGTCCATCGGCATGGTGTTCCAGCGCCCGAACCCGTTCCCCACGATGTCCATCTACGAGAACGTGGCCGCCGGCCTGCGGCTCAACGGCCGCGTCTCGAAGTCGGAGAGCGACGGCATCGTCGAGGACTCGCTCAAGGGCGCCAACCTCTGGAACGAGGTCAAGGACCGGCTCAACAAGCCCGGCGCGGGCCTGTCGGGCGGTCAGCAGCAGCGGCTCTGCATCGCCCGCGCCATCGCGGTCAGGCCGCAGGTGCTGCTCATGGACGAGCCGTGCTCGGCGCTCGACCCGATCTCGACGCTGGCCATCGAGGACCTCATGGTCAAGCTCAAGGACGAGTACACGATCGTCATCGTCACCCACAACATGCAGCAGGCGGCCCGCGTGAGCGACCGGACGGCCTTCTTCAACCTCGACGGCCAGGGCAAGCCGGGCAAGGTGGTGGAAATGGACGAAACCTCCCGGATGTTCACCAACCCCTCGCAGAAGGCGACCGAGGACTACATCACCGGGCGCTTCGGCTGATGACCCACCAGCAGGCGGCATCCACGGTGAACGGGGACACGCGGACCAGGCCCGTACTGCTCATCGCCGACCCCGACGAGGAGGTCGCCGGAGACCTGGCCGACGCCCTCGAACGCGAGGGCGTGGCCGTCACCAACGCGCCCGACGGCGCCCAGGGCCTGCTGCAGGCCGGCGCGCTCCAGCCCGACGTGGTGCTGGTCGCGGCCTCCCTGCCGGTCATCGGCGCCGTCGACTTCGTGCGCGCGGTCCGGGTCGCCCGGACCGTGCCCGTACTGCTCGGGGTCGGCGAGGGCAACGCCGACCAGGCCGTCCAGGCACTCGCCGCCGGGGCGGCGGCCTGCGTCGCCCGGCCGTACCGGGTGCCGGAGCTGCTGCCGTTCATCCACGCGGCCTCCCCCGAGCAGCGCGACGTGCTCGCCGCCGGCTCCGTCGAGCTGGACGTGCGGGCCTACCAGGTACGCGTGGACGGGCGGGTGGTGCACCTGCCCCTGAGGGAGTTCGAACTGCTGCTGTACCTCATGCGCAACGCCGACCGGACGGTGACGCGGGAGCAGATCATGCGGCACGTGTGGCATGCGGGGGCCGGCACGTCCACGAACACGATCGCCGTCCACGTCAAGCGGCTGCGCGCCCGGCTGGGGGACGAGGACGACCAGCTCATCCAGACGGTACGCGGGGTGGGCTACCGGCTCGTCACGCCGGTCTCGACCACCTGAGCGCTCTCGACCACCTGAGCGCTCTCGACCACCTGAGCGCTCTCGACCACCTCAGCAGTCTCGACCACCTGACGGGCTCGGCTGTCTGAGCGGGCTCAGCCGTCCGACCAGGCTTGACCGTCTGACGGACTCATCTGTCCGACGGGCTCAAGTGCCTGAACGGGCTCGGTCACCTGAACGGGCTCGGTAACCTGATCGCGCTGGGCTGCCCGAGCGGCGGGGATGCGGGCCGGTCACCAGGGGCCGACCCGGCCCTGCGCGGAGGCGGCGCGACACCGCGGCCTCGCTCGCCCATGCCCTGCCACGGTCACGATCGTCGGCACGCCCGGAACGCCTTCATGACGCGCCTGGCCACGCCTTCCACGGTCGCGATGCCGTACCCCACTTCGGCGGCCCCCTCGCTGAGCACGGCGATCGCGTAGTCATGGCCCGCCGGCCCCTTGCCGCGCCCACGGAGGAGCCCGACCGTGACGACGGCCCAGCGCTTGGTGGAGACACGCTTCAGCCAGCCGTTCTTCAGCGCCACCCGGTCGCGCCCGCAGGCGGCGGCGCTGATCCCCCAGTTCTGACTGGGGATCACCCGGCCCATGAGCCGCAACACCTGCTCCCGGTCTTTCCCAGGCAGGGGGCTCCGGTCCGACACCAGGGCGCGCATGAGCCGTACCTGGTCCTCGGCCGAGGTGGGCGTGATGCCCCAGCAGTACAGGTCCACGCATTTGCCCGGAACGCCCGAGGTGTGGCGCAGCCCGAATTTCCGACCGGCTTTCGTGAAGCCGTCAGGACCGCCGATGCGTGACCAGAGCCGGTCGGCGGCGTGGTTGTCGCTGTAGCGGATCATCAGGTCGGCGTCACGGCGCACGGCCGTGGGCAGCTCGCGCCAGGGGGTGCGGAGGAGGAGCGCCATGAGAATCTGCACCTTGGCCGAGCTGGCGGTGATCAGGCGCTCGTCGCGGTGGTAGCGATAGAGGCGGCCGTCGGTGAGGTCGCGCACCATGGCGGTGACGGGCCCGGGACGACCGGCGAGGTATCGGTCGAGCTCCTTGGTCAGGGGCTTGGTGGGTACGGGCGCGGCCTTCACCCTGGTGCCGGCGGTTGTGCGCTGCTGGGGCTTGAGGGCCTTGGCGGTCTGATGATCGGCGAGGACGACCGCACGGATGGCGGGGGTCACGGCGGTCACGATGGGAGAGGCCAGAGCAGGCGGCGAGAGCGCGGCCGGCACCACCAGAAGGCCGACCAACATGGCCCGGCCCACTGCCCTGCCGATGATCATTGCCAGATTATCCCGGCAAAGCACGACACGCCGCTAGCCGAGCAGGTGACGGACATGAAGACGGCCATCGCACGATCCTTCGAGTGCATGACCTGGACTGAAGGGGAACCCCGCGATGGCCGCCGAACAACAGTGTGCCGCCTGGGCCGCGGCCGTAGGGACTGTTTGGCGTAACTCCCTGAGATTTCTCGATGGCGAAGCGTCACATTCAGCACATCCACGGCATGAGTCGGCTGGGCATGGAGAGTGGAGCCCCACAGCGGGACCCACCAGAAGCCACACAAGTCTGGGGTCAGTCTGTGCGGGGCCTGGGCGCTCGGGCGTCGCCTCGCTCGCCTGCGAACCGCCGAGCCAGTCCTGGGCACGGCGAGACTCAGCCGTTAGAGGTCGACACACTCGCGCAAAGGCGCGGCCTATGAGCACATGCCACCCACAAGAGCACACACGAACTGCAAGACACAGAACAGCTGGCACGCCGTACACAGAACAGCTGGCACGCCGTAACCCATGTGCGACACAGATCAGCCCGCGCACCGGAACCTGGGAGTGACGCAGAACAGCACGCCCACCAGGACCTGCGTGCGCCTCAGAACAGCGGGCGCTCAAGAGCCAGCACCAGCCACGAGCGCACCCGACAGGCAGTCAGAGCACCCGCCTCGCCGAAAGCCCGGGCCGGCCTCGCAAGCCCCCCACAACGCAAGAAAGGGCCCCATCCTCCGCTTCTCAAGCCAACCCTGGCCTGAGAAGCTCCGGATGGAGCCCTTACCTGTCTAACAAAGATTGTCCGGCGGTGACCTACTCTCCCACACCCTCCCGAGTGCAGTACCATCGGCGCTGGGAAGCTTAACTTCCGGGTTCGGAATGTAACCGGGTGTTTCCTTCCCGCCATAACCGCCGTAACCCTCCGAAACACACAAGCACTGCTTGCTGTCTCAGAATTGCCTAGTGGACGCGAGCAAAACACTCACAAAGTAAGTCTGCTTTGTGGTCAAGTCCTCGGCCTATTAGTACCGGTCAGCTCCACACGTTACCGCGCTTCCACCTCCGGCCTATCAACCCGGTCGTCTACCGGGAGCCTTACCCCCTCACAGGGTGGGAGACCTCATCTCAAGGCGAGCTTCCCGCTTAGATGCTTTCAGCGGTTATCCCTTCCGAACGTAGCCAACCAGCCATGCACCTGGCGGTACAACTGGCACACCAGAGGTTCGTCCGTCCCGGTCCTCTCGTACTAGGGACAGCCCCTTTCAAGTCTCCTGCGCGCGCAGCGGATAGGGACCGAACTGTCTCGCGACGTTCTAAACCCAGCTCGCGTACCGCTTTAATGGGCGAACAGCCCAACCCTTGGGACCTACTCCAGCCCCAGGATGCGACGAGCCGACATCGAGGTGCCAAACCATCCCGTCGATATGGACTCTTGGGGAAGATCAGCCTGTTATCCCCGGGGTACCTTTTAGCCGTTGAGCGACACCGCTTCCACATGCCGATGCCGGATCACTAGTCCCAGCTTTCGCTCCTGCTCGACCCGTCAGTCTCACAGTCAAGCTCCCTTGTGCACTTACACTCAACACCTGATTGCCAACCAGGCTGAGGGAACCTTTGGGCGCCTCCGTTACCTTTTAGGAGGCAACCGCCCCAGTTAAACTACCCACCAGACACTGTCCCCGATCCGGATCACGGACCAGAGTTAGACGTTCAAAACGACCAGAGTGGTATTTCACCAATGACTCCACCCGAACTAGCGTCCGAGCTTCCCAGTCTCCCACCTATCCTACACAAGACGCTCCAAACGCCAATGTCAAGCTGTAGTGAAGGTCCCGGGGTCTTTCCGTCCTGCTGCGCGTAACGAGCATCTTTACTCGTAATGCAATTTCGCCGGGTCTGCGGTTGAGACAGCGGGGAAGTCGTTACGCCATTCGTGCAGGTCGGAACTTACCCGACAAGGAATTTCGCTACCTTAGGATGGTTATAGTTACCACCGCCGTTTACCGGCGCTTAAGTTCTCACCTTCGCACAGCAAGCTGCGCTAAGCGGTCCCCTTAACGTTCCGGCACCGGGCAGGCGTCAGTCCGTATACATCGTCTTACGACTTCGCACGGACCTGTGTTTTTAGTAAACAGTCGCTTCCCCCTGGCCACTGCGACCCCCACCAGCTCAGACAGCAAGTGCCATCACCAGCAGAGGTCCCCCTTCTCCCGAAGTTACGGGGGCAATTTGCCGAGTTCCTTAACCACAGTTCACCCGATCGCCTTGGTATTCTCTACCTGACCACCTGAGTCGGTTTAGGGTACGGGCCGCCACAACACTCACTAGAGGCTTTTCTCGGCAGCATAGGATCATCCACTTCGCCACAATCGGCTCGGCATCACATCTCAGGATACATGCGAGGCGGATTTGCCTACCTCACTCCCTACATGCTTACCCCAGGACAACCATCGCCTGGGCTGGACTACCTTCCTGCGTCACCCCATCGCTTACCTACTACCCAATCAGGCCGAGCGTTCGGTCTAACACAGCCTCCGAAGAAGCCGCTGACTTAAGGACTCTTAGTATCAAGGGGTTCGATATGGGCGCATTGAAGCGGGTACGGGAATATCAACCCGTTGTCCATCGACTACGCCTGTCGGCCTCGCCTTAGGTCCCGACTTACCCTGGGCGGATTAGCCTGCCCCAGGAACCCTTGGTCATCCGGCGCGAGGGTTTCTCACCCTCGATTCGCTACTCATGCCTGCATTCTCACTCGCACAGCTTCCACGACTGGATCACTCCGCCGCTTCACCAGCTGCACGACGCTCCCCTACCCACCCACCACACATGGTGATGAGTGCCACGACTTCGGCGGTGTACTTGAGCCCCGCTACATTGTCGGCGCGGAATCACTTGACCAGTGAGCTATTACGCACTCTTTCAAGGGTGGCTGCTTCTAAGCCAACCTCCTGGTTGTCTCTGCGACTCCACATCCTTTCCCACTTAGCACACGCTTAGGGGCCTTAGTCGGTGATCTGGGCTGTTTCCCTCTCGACTACGAAGCTTATCCCCCGCAGTCTCACTGCCACGCTCTCACTTACCGGCATTCGGAGTTTGGCTGACGTCAGTAACCTTGTCGGGCCCATCGGCCATCCAGTGCTCTACCTCCGGCAAGAAACACGCGACGCTGCACCTAAATGCATTTCGGGGAGAACCAGCTATCACGGAGTTTGATTGGCCTTTCACCCCTACACACAGGTCATCCCCCAGGTTTTCAACCCTGGTGGGTTCGGTCCTCCACCCAGTCTTACCTGAGCTTCAACCTGCCCATGCGTAGATCACTCCGCTTCGGGTCTACAGCATGCGACTCAAACGCCCTATTCAGACTCGCTTTCGCTACGGCTCCCCCACACGGGTTAACCTCGCCACACACCATAACTCGCAGGCTCATTCTTCAAAAGGCACGCAGTCACATCACACACCAGCAAGCTGGTGTAAGCTCCTACGGCTTGTAGGCACACGGTTTCAGGTACTATTTCACGACCCCTCACCGGGGCACTTTTCACCTTTCCCTCACGGTACTCGTGCACTATCGGTCATCAGGGAGTATTTAGGCTTACCAGGTGGTCCTGGCAGATTCACACAGGATTCCTCGAGCCCCGTGCTACTCGGGAACACCTCAAGAAGTCCATCCGATTTCGCCTACCCGGCTCTCACGGTCTACGGCGCCCCTTCCCAGAGGCTTCAACTATCGGAAGGATTTATAACTTCTCACAGTCTCGGCAGAAACTGTTAGAGGGTCCCACAACCCCGGACATGCAACGCCTGCCGGCTATCACACACGCCCGGTTTAGCCTCATCCGCTTTCGCTCACCACTACTCACGGAATCACATGTTGTTTTCTCTTCCTACGGGTACTGAGATGTTTCACTTCCCCGCGTTACCACCAACCGCCCTATACATTCAGGCGGAGGCAACACCACATGACTGGTGCTGGGTTTCCCCATTCGGACATCCCCGGATCAACGTCTGGTTGGCGACTCCCCGAGGCTTAACGCAGCCTCCCACGTCCTTCATCGGCTCCTGATGCCAAGGCATCCACCGTGTGCCCTAAAAAACTTGGCCACAAAGATGCTCGCGTCCACTATGCAAATCTCAAACAACAAACAGCAACCACCCAGCGACATCATCGTTTTGATGTCCTGTGATGGCCCTGTATGAGGTTCCACAGACTCGAAAGCCCGTTTCCTCAGGACCCAACAGTGTGTTCAGACCCAGCCCGACCCCCGACGACCCCGTTCCCACTCCCTCCGAAGAAGGCGGTACTGCGGTCCGGCAGCCCGGCCGGCTGACTAGCCAGTGCTCCACTAATGAGCCGCCGTGTGCAAGACGTTCGCTTGCAGTCACGACATGGACCCGAGACTCTGACGAGTTTCGAGCCGATGCTCCTTAGAAAGGAGGTGATCCAGCCGCACCTTCCGGTACGGCTACCTTGTTACGACTTCGTCCCAATCGCCAGCCCCACCTTCGACCGCTCCCCCCCTTGCGGGTTGGGCCACGGGCTTCGGGTGTTGCCGACTTTCGTGACGTGACGGGCGGTGTGTACAAGGCCCGGGAACGTATTCACCGCAGCGTTGCTGATCTGCGATTACTAGCGACTCCGACTTCATGGGGTCGAGTTGCAGACCCCAATCCGAACTGAGACCGGCTTTTAGGGATTCGCTCCGCCTCACGGCTTAGCAGCCCTCTGTACCGGCCATTGTAGCATGTTTGCAGCCCAAGACATAAGGGGCATGATGACTTGACGTCATCCCCACCTTCCTCCGAGTTGACCCCGGCAGTCCCCCATGAGTCCCCAGCACACCCGAAGGTGCCTGCTGGCAACATGGAGCAAGGGTTGCGCTCGTTGCGGGACTTAACCCAACATCTCACGACACGAGCTGACGACAGCCATGCACCACCTGTCACCCAGTCCGAAGAGGCGCCCATCTCTGAGCGTTTCCGGGTGATGTCAAACCTTGGTAAGGTTCTTCGCGTTGCGTCGAATTAAGCAACATGCTCCGCCGCTTGTGCGGGCCCCCGTCAATTCCTTTGAGTTTTAGCCTTGCGGCCGTACTCCCCAGGCGGGGCGCTTAATGCGTTAGCTCCGGCACGGAACCCGTGGAAGGGTCCCACACCTAGCGCCCAACGTTTACAGCGTGGACTACCAGGGTATCTAATCCTGTTCGCTCCCCACGCTTTCGCTCCTCAGCGTCAGGTAAGGCCCAGCAAGCCGCCTTCGCCACCGGTGTTCCTCCTGATATCTGCGCATTTCACCGCTACACCAGGAATTCCGCTTGCCCCTACCTACCTCTAGCCGGCCCGTATCCACCGCAGACCCGCAGTTAAGCTGCGGGCTTTCACGGCAGACGTGACCAGCCACCTACGAGCTCTTTACGCCCAATAATTCCGGACAACGCTTGCGCCCTACGTATTACCGCGGCTGCTGGCACGTAGTTAGCCGGCGCTTCTTCTGCAGGTACACGTCAACTTCGTCCCTGCTGAAAGAGGTTTACAACCCGAAGGCCGTCATCCCCCACGCGGCGTCGCTGCGTCAGGCTTCCGCCCATTGCGCAATATTCCCCACTGCTGCCTCCCGTAGGAGTCTGGGCCGTGTCTCAGTCCCAGTGTGGCCGGTCGCCCTCTCAGGCCGGCTACCCGTCGTCGCCTTGGTAGGCCACTACCCCACCAACAAGCTGATAGGCCGCGAGCCCATCCCCAACCGAAAAAACTTTCCACGTTCATGTCATGCGACAGAACGTCGTATCCGGTATTAGACCCAGTTTCCCGGGCTTATCCCAGAGTCAGGGGCAGGTTGCTCACGTGTTACTCACCCGTTCGCCGCTCGAGTACCCCGAAGGGCCTTTCCGCTCGACTTGCATGTGTTAAGCACGCCGCCAGCGTTCGTCCTGAGCCAGGATCAAACTCTCCATTAAAGGCTTGTCTGATGCCTAACTAAAAAGGAATCCGTCACCGGCTCACGCCGATATGACGGGGTCATGCATTGTTCATGCACTGGCTTTTAACACACTGTTGAGTTCTCAAGAAACGGACGCGTTCTCCCCGGTCCTGCGAGAGGCGCTTTTCGTTTCGTTCGTTCGTTGTGTCTTTATTCTTTCAGCGACCGTTTTCTCTGTCAAATTCGGCGCTTTCGGAATTCCGACCGCACCCCGTTTCCGGGGCAACCCCTCTAACTTACCAGCCGATCCAGAGACATGCGAATCGTCCAGACCGAGCCAGATGATGAGGGGAGGTGCGGGGCTTCTCTGAGGCTCTCCCGAGCCCTTGGCCGCCCTGCGCGGACAACTCTAGCAGCCCTGAAGCCGTGCTTCGCGCCACTCGGGTAATCACATGGTCCTTCCCTCCCCTCACGTCACTCAAACCTCGACATGACGTCACCTGTTCGTACGACGAGTCGGCTTGGTCGTCCGGCAAGCCGACGTCAACCCATCCGCAATCGCGTGACGGTACGAAGTACTTACGAGCACTCTGCACCCTCGGAGGTGTCCCCCATGACCCGCTCGGAGTTCGATGACATCCGCGCCTTCCTCGCCGACGAGGCGACTCACGCCGGCGACCTGCTGCGGGTCGCCCGGACTCTGATCGACGACCTGGAGCACGTCCGCATGCGTGAGGCCATCCTGCGGACGTACTACCTGCGTCTCCTCACCGCCGCCCGAGCCACCGTGGCGGCCGACGCGGTCGGCGCGCCGGACCCGCTGGTCTTCCTCAAGCACGAACTCGCCGAGCACGGCCAGCTCCCCGAGGAGGGCGAGGCGGTGCAGCGCATCCTGTCCGACGCGCGGGCGGCCGAGGCGTTGCTCGCCTGCCTGGAGCAGAACGGCCAGCGGCAGCGCCCGCAGGGCATGCGCCTGCGCCGGTGTGTCGGCACCGGCCGCCGGCTGTCCCACTGAGCCGCCCGTCCCACCAGCCGGTTACGGAGCAGCAACCGATTACGGACTTCCGCTGACCGGCCGCCTCTGGCGTCTGGCCGGCCGCGCCTGCCGTCTGACAGGCCCTCGATGTCCCGATGACCAGCCCGCGCGCGCTGTCCTTAGATGGACCGATGACGGACGATCGCCGTCCGGTCGACCCGCCACCGGTCCGTCCGCCCGGCCATTGCGGGACTCGGCCTGGCCATCGTGCCTTCCGGCCAGCACGGCTTGGCCTGACTGCCAACGGTCTGGCCTGACCGGGCGAGGTTTGGTGTGACCGGGCGAGGTCTGGTGTGACCGGCCGAGATCTGGTGTGACGGCCAACGGTCTGGTGTGACCGGCCGAGATCTGGTGTGACGGCCAACGGTCTGGTGTGACCGGCCGGAGTCTGGTGTGACGGCCAACGGTCTGGTGTGACCGGCCGAGATCTGGTGTGACGGCCAACGGTCTGGTGTGACCGGCCGAGATCTGGTGTGACGGCCAACGGTCTGGTGTGACCGGCCGAGATCTGGTGTGACGGCCAACGGTCTGGTGTGACCGGCCGAGATCTGGTGTGACGGCCAACGGTCTGGTGTGACCGGCCGAGATCTGGTGTGACGGCCAACGGTCTGGTGTGACCGGCCGAGATCTGGTGTGACGGCCAACGGTCTGGTGTGACCGGCCGAGATCTGGTGTGACGGCCAACGGTCTGGTGTGACCGGCCGAGATCTGGTGTGACGGCCAACGGTCTGGTGTGACCGGCCGAGATCTGGTGTGACGGCCAACGGTCTGGTGTGACCGGCCGAGATCTGGTGTGACGGCCAACGGTCTGGTGTGACCGGCCGAGATCTGGTGTGACGGCCAACGGTCTGGTGTGACCGGCCGGAGTCTGGTGTGACGGCCACGGGCCTGGTGTGACCGGCCACGCGTCTGGTCTGAGGGTCGCGACCGAGCGGCGGCTCCGGCCTGACACGGACCACGGCCGGGCGACGGCTCCAGCCCGACATGGGCTACGGCCGGGCGACGGCTTGGGTCTGACCGGCCGCCAGCTCTTGCCGCCGGCTCTTCTGAGCGCGGCTCACCAACGGCTGCCGTGAGCGGTCTGCGTCCCGCCCCCAGCAACCGCCGTAGGTGAGTGGGGTTGTGCCTGGCTCACACCAGTTCGCGTAAGGAGCCTGTGGACAGCCGGGCGCCGGTTCGCCTGGCGGGAGGACGCCCACCTATGCCTGGGCGCCAACACCACCGATCGTCACCTGCCGGCCGGCCCCACCTGCGCCCGCTCCCATCCTGGGCAGTGCTGGGTGCAGGACGATGGCGTCTCGGTCCTTCCGGGCTACGGCACGGATGGGCATCTCCCACTCTCACCGGGTGTCCACAACGCGTCCTCCGTCAGGCCGTTCGCAACGGGCTCGGCCGGCTCGGGCGGCAGCGCTCTCCGCCGCGTCCTCAGCCCTTCTGGCCAGGGGTCCGGAGTCGTGTGAGCCGCCGTTGACGGGTGACTGGATGACAACTTCGCACATACCCACCCTTGGTGCTATGGCTGTCAGACTGCGCGTATGTGGCAGCGAGGGTTGAATTGGGCGGCAGTCGCCTTTGTGGGCATATTCGGCCTAATGTGGGTTGGCGTAGTGATTTACGCGGACGCCCAATCCGCCCTCTGGATGCGCGCCGGGGAGACGATCTTCGGCCTGCTCCTCACCGGCTGGGCCGTCCAACGGGCCGCCAAGATGATCATTAGAGCGTGAGTGCCATGAGTGAGCAACTCTACGAAATCAGCTATGACATGGGCGACGACGTACAGGAGTCGTGGGTCGCCCTGTATCGCGACAGGTTCCCGGAGCGGCATCGCATCGCGGAGATCGACGACGAGGCGGCGCGCGGCATCTCGCGTTGGGTTCACGAGGAGGACCCGCGTGAATCCGATACGCACGAGGACCTGCTGGAAGAGCCCCGATCGTACTTCGAGGAGGACGACCGGGGCTGGACGAGCTGAACCTTTGACCCCACCGGCCTCTCAGGGCTGGTACGGCGGCGCGACACCCCATCCCCATCGCGGCACTGGTGCGCTCGTCACCGGCTTGGCGTCGGGCTGGGAGTTGTGCAGCGCCAGCCTGGTTCCCCATTCGATGTAGCCGGCGAACGCCGCCCTGAACTCCGGATCGTCCGGCAATCCCACCTCGTCGGCGGCGTCCATGAGCAGGTTCACCCAGCGGCGCCGCTGCGGTTCGGTGATCGCCTTGCCCAGGTGCATGGACAGCATGTGGGGATAGCCGCCGCGCTCCTTCGTGTAGCGGTCAGGGCCGCCGAACACCTCCGCCAGCCACATCGCGACATAGCGGGGATGGTCCGGGTCCATGTGCCGGAACAGCGGGCCGACCAGATCGTCCTTCCGGACCTGCGCGTAGAAGGCCTCCGTGAGGCGCTCCAGCGCCTCCGTTCCGCCCGCCCACTCGAAGAGGGTCGGCACAGTCTCATTTGTCACGTAATCATGTAATCAGGTGGGGTTGAGGCGGCTCAACCCTATTCGGGCGGGTGCGGGGCCCCTGCCGGGGCGAGCACGCCCCAGCGACGGAGGAAGGCGCGGCCTCGGAAGGCGGCTCCGGGCGCCATCGATGACAGGCGTCGCTCAAGCGTCACATCGAGAGGGTGATGTTGCGCATGGCCACCGATTTCTCCCCGTCTCTCCAGCGGTTGGGCCGGCTCCTCGCCGCGCGCCCAGGCGGCGGGTTGCGCTCCACAACACATCCGCAGCCCATGCACGCAACGCACCGCACTGTCAGCATGGTTCGTTCAGTGCTCACGGGGCGCGTGGGGTCGCTCCAGGGAGAGGCGTGCCCCGTGCCCAACTGATCCACGTACCGGCTGCCGGGGGAAAGCCCCTTTCACCGCGAAAACGCCCCGGCGCTACGCGCAGCCTGGACAATCTCCGGATGACCTTCAACCACAATGATCACTATCATCCCTTGCTGACCAGGCAGATTCCTCGTGGGGCCCGCCGGGCGCTCGACGTGGGGTGCGGTACGGGGCGATTCGCGCGCACGCTCGCGGCGCGAGGACTGGACGTGGACGCGGTCGATCCCGACAAGGCCGTCATCGACGCCGCGACGGGGCAAGGCATCCGTTACATCCACGGCGACATCACGACCATGGAGCTGGAGCCGGGCCGGTACGACTACATCTCGTGCCTGGCGAGCCTGCACCATGTGCCGTTCGACACCGTGCGCGCGTTGAGGTCGGCCCTGGCGCCCGGCGGGGTGCTGGCCGTGCTGGGGTGCTATCGGGCGAGCGCTCCTTCGGATTACCTGTTCGACGTGGTGGCCATTCCCGCCAACGCCGCGATGCGGCTGGCGTTGAGCGGACGTCCCGCTCCGGAGGTCGACGCGCCGGTGACTGCGCCCCGCATGACGCTGGAGGAGATCAGGAGAGAGGCCGCGACGCTCCTGCCGGGGGTGCGGATCAGGCGGTTGCTGTTCTGGCGCTATCTGCTGACTTTTCAGGCCCAGTGACCCGGTCGGTTTCCCTGAGCTCTGGGGTCCGCGCGCCGTGCGAGCGGCGTCACGTCGTCCGGCACCACCGGACAGGTCGGCGGCCCGGCGGGTGGACGCCAGGTCAGCCGATGGCCAGGGCCTCGTCGTTCGGGTCGTCCATGAAACCGGGGACCCAGCGGATGACCTCGTCGCGAAACCGCGCCGTCGTGTTGAGCTGGCACAGGACGCCGACACCGGCCGCGTGGACACGGTGGATGAGGACGTACGACACCGGAAGGTTGAGCTGGCGCACCACGTTCGTCGGGCGCAGGTCGGTGACGGTGGCGGCCTGCGCCTGGAGCCATTCCCGGCTGAACGTGAACTCCTCCACCGCCGTCGGCTCCACGTACGGGGCGAGGAACGCGCGCAGCGCGTCCGGGTCCACCTCTATCTCCGGGCGGATGAAGCCCTCTTCCCTCAGGCCGTCGACCACGCTCCGCATGTCGCCCTGGTTGAAGATCCGGGTCAACTGGCCGAACGCCTTCGGGTAGCCGTCGGGAAGCCGGTTGACGGCGCCGAAGTCGAGGATGCCCAGCTTGCCGTTCGGCAGCATGCGGAAGTTGCCCGGGTGCGGGTCGGCGTGCAGCATGCCGACGCGCGCCGGCGAGGAGAAGAGAAAGCGGACGAACAGCAGCCCCATCCGGTCGCGCTCTTCCTTGGTGCCCTCGGCGATGATCCGGGACAACGGCGTGCCGTCCATCCACTCGCTGACGAGCACCATCTCGTTGGCGGCGATCACGTCGGGGACGTGGAAGTCGGGGTCGTCCATGAACTCGAGGGCGAAGGCGTGCTGCGCCTCCGCCTCGCGGAGGTAGTCCAGCTCCTCGGCGATGCGCTCGCGCAGCTCCGCCAGCACCGCCTTGATGTCGAGACCCGGCAGGATGACCCCGAACAGCTTGCCGAGCCGGGCGAGCTGGGCGAAGTCGCCGAGCAGCGCCTTGCCCGCCCCCGGATACTGGATCTTGACGGCGGCCTCCCGGCCGTCGTGCCAGACCGCCCGATGGACCTGGCCGATCGACGCGGCGGCCGTGGGCTTGTCGTCGAACGAGATGAAGTGGTCACGCCAGTCGTCGCCGAGCTGCTCGGCCAGCACCTTGTGAACGGTGGCGACGGGAAGCGGAGGCGCCGCCTCCTGCAACCGGGTCAGGGTGGCACGGTAGGGGCCCGCGATCTCCTGAGGCAGGGCGGCCTCGAAGATGGACAGGGCCTGCCCCACCTTCATCGCTCCGCCCTTGAGCTCGCCGAGCACCTTGAAGATCTGCTCAGCCGTCCGCTGCTGGATCTCCAGGGCCACCGTCTCGGCCGGCTTGCCTCCGATCCGCTTGCCGAGTCCGAGGGCGGCGCGGCCGGCGAAGCCCAGCGGAAGAGTCGCCAGCTTGGCGGAGCGCGTGACGGCGCGGCGCGGAAGATCGCTCACACTGATGCGCGGCCTCTCGGCGAGAAACCGCTCCCCCTTTCGACGGTCGGCGCCGGAACACCTCAGTCGTCGCTTCTGGGCGACACGACCATTCTTAGCGAATAAGGATTGTTTCGCATACAACGACATTCAGGATGCCGTGCCCAGGACGTGCTGCCCCAGCGCCCATCGGGGATGACGTCGGTTGTGCAGTTCGTCACAGCGGCCTGGCGGCCGTCCAGATGGGCCAGCGCGTGGCCCGTCGCGGCGGCGGCCACGGCCGTGGCCAGAGTGGTGTCGCAGGCGATCTCCCCCGGTGGGTAGCCGCCCAGGCGGGCGGTCACCATCGCCCAGCCGGGGTCGCGGTCGCGCCGGGTCAGGTCGAGACAGTGCAGGCACGCCGTACGGCCCGGCAGGACGAGCGGTCCCACGGACCCGTGCCCCTCGAACGCGGAGGCCAGCAGGTGCGGGATGCCCAGCTCGGCCAGCTCGTTGACCAGGACGAAGTCGAGGGGGTCGACGGGAGCCAGGATGACGAGGTCGGGGCGGTGCGTTCCGTCACCGAGGTAGGGGCCGCCGGCCTGGACCAGGGTGGATGGGGTTCCGGAAGGGGCCGGCGGGGTGACGGTCGGGTGGGGGCGGGCGCGGTCTTGTGCCGGGCGGAGGCTCCTAACTGGCGTCGTTGGGCGGGTGCGGACGTCGCTTGGTGCCGTGGGTGGGTGGGTCTGGGTCTGCTGGGCTGTGGGTGGACGGTCGTCGGTCTGACCGGGGGCTGAGGGACGACGGTCCTCGGCCTCACCGGAGGCTGAGGGACGACGCTCCTCGGCCTCACCGAGGGCTGAGGGACGACGCTCCTCGGCCTGGTGAGCCGCGGGTTGAAGGTCGTGGGGCTGGTGAGCCTTGGGTGGGTCTTCGCTGCGGGCCGCTGGCAGGTTTTCCTCGGTGGGTGCCGCTGGTGCGCTGTCCTGGGTCGGTGCTGATGGTGAGTGGTGGGTTGGCGGGTGGTTCGGACGGGATGTCGTTGGTGGGTGGTCGCCCGGTGGCTGATCGCCGGGGCGGAGGGAAGGAGGGCTCGTTCGCTCCGGGCGGCCGAGAGGGCTGGGGCTGACGGTGGTTGAGGGGGCGTGCCTCGGGCGCGGGTGGGGGGTTCGCTGGCGGGCGATCGGGGAGGCGGGAGTGGTGCGGTTGGCCGCCTGGGGCTTGGTCGGCACTGGCGTCCCGATCCCTTCTTGGCGCGGTGTCCCGTTCCGCTCCTGGCTCGGAGCGTCGTTCGCTTCCGGGCACGGAGGAGCGCACCCGGAGGTGAGGCGGCGGGCGACCGCCACGGCGCCGTCCTGGCGGCTGAGGCCGAGCTCGCTCCAGGTCAGGCCGCCGGGCGTGAGGTCGCGCGGCCGGACGGGGCCCGTATCGAAGACCCGGATGTCGCCCACCCCGCACGAGGCCAGCAGGGTGACGATCTGTGCCCCGACCCGGCCCGCTCCGTAGACGCGCACCCGCGCCCGTCTCCTCGCCTCGAACGCGGCGAAACCGCCGTCGGAGCCCGCGGATGCCAGGTCGAGAGCGTCCACGTCGGGCTCCAGCCGGTCGCGCTCGGCCAGGGACAGCCCGCGCAGTGATCTGTGCCCCGCAGAGGCGTCGTGGAGCACTCTGCGGGCGGTGAGCTGGTCGAGCACGGCGCGGGCCGTCGGCTCGTCCAGGCCGGCCGCGGACGCCGCGCGCAACACCTGCCGCATGTCGCGCGTGCCGTCGAGCAGGGCCAGCCATCGCCGGACCGGGGCCGTGAGACCGGTCAGGATGACCGCTCTGGCGGGGTGCACGCCGATCTGGAGGGTGTGCTCGTCGCGGAGGATGCGGCGGAGGGCGGGCTTCACACGTGGCCTCATGGGCGGAAGGTTTCCATGTCGCGGTGGCCTCGCGTGGCGAGTATTCGCAGGCTGTGGATAAGTCGGCTGGGAGTAGGGGTGGCTGTGGAAAACACCGCGGGCAGAGGCCGCCGCTCCCCGATGGCCTGGCGCGGAAGGTCGCAGAAGGTCGCGGTCGCCTGTCGGCCCGGACCGGCACCATGCCCGAGCAAGGGCTGCCGTCTCCTCCGCGCGGAACGCTGCAGGCGCCCGTTCTCGGACGCCGCCGCCCCACCGTCGTACGCTCCCCGCATGAGTGAGCTTCTCGTCGAGCGCGGCCCGGACGGTCTCGTGCTGTTGACCCTGAATCGTCCCGACCGGCGCAACGCCATGACCGACGGCATGACCGAGCAGTGGCGCGCCACCATGGCCGAGCTGGCCCGCGACCGGGACGTCCGTTGCGTGGTCGTCACCGGGGCCGGGTCCGCGTTCTCCGCCGGTGGTGACCTGTCGTGGCTGGGCGAGCGGAACGTCGAGCCCGTCCCCGCACTGCGCGACCGGATGCTGGAGTTCTACCGTTCCTGGTTGTCCGTCACGGCGCTGGAGGTCCCGACGATCGCGGCCGTCAACGGGCCGGCCGTCGGCGCGGGGCTCTGCCTGGCGCTGGCGTGCGACCTCGTGTACGCGGCCGACGACGCCCGGCTGCTGGCGCCGTTCACCTCGCTGGGGCTGCACCCGGGCATGGCGGCCACCCATCTGCTGCCCGCCCGGGCGGGAGTCGCGCTGGCGCGGGAGATGCTGCTCACCGGGCGGGCAATTTCGGGCAGGGAAGCGGAGATTAAAGGTTTGGTAAATCGTTCATTTCCGCGAGCTGACCTCATGACGGAAGTGTCCGCCGTGGCCGGAGAGATCATCAGGAACGCTCCCGTCGCCACCCGGCTGACCAAAGTCGCTCTGGCCGCCGGCCATGCAGATCTTGAGGCCGCGCTGCGCTGGGAGGCGCTCGCACAGCCCGTGACCATGGCTTCCGCCGACCTGATGGAGGGGCTGGCGGCGCGACGGGAAAGGCGTGTGCCCAAATTCACCGGCTCTTAATCATCTGACCTGGAGAAACAAGCACTGCCCTCTGTGGAATTTCGCCGGTGTCGGCTAACGTGCATATGTGCCCCCCGAGACAGTCGAGGTCCGTCGGAGTTCTCGTCGCCGGCGTACGGTCTCCGCATACCGCGACGGCGACAAGACGATCGTGCTCCTGCCCGCCTGGCTGACCGGTCAAGACGCGGATGAATGGGTGAGCCGGATGCTCGATCGGCTTGCGGCCAGGGAGCGCCGGAGGAGGCCGACCGACGAGGGTCTGCTCACCCGGGCCAGGGAGCTGTCGGCCAAGTTCCTCGACGGCAAGGCGGACCCGGCAAGCGTGCGCTGGGTCGACAACCAGCAGCACCGATGGGGCTCCTGCACCCCGGAGAACGGCACGATCCGCATCTCGACCCGGCTCAAGGGCCTGCCCGAATGGGTGATCGACTATGTGATCATCCACGAGCTGGTGCACCTGCTGGTGCCGAGCCACGGCCCCGCGTTCTGGACCCTGGTGGAGCAGTACCCCCGGGCCGAGCGGGCGCGTGGATTCCTGGAGGGCTTCTCGGCCGCCTCCCAGACCCCGCCGGAGGAGTGTTGAGGCGGACGGTCGCGGTCGTCGTGCGGCAGAGCATGGCCGGGGCGGCCCCTGACGGCGTGGACCCGAGGGAGTTCCTGGAGGCGATCGCCGAGGACGCCTACGAGGTGGTCGCCGGCCTCGACCTGGTGACGCCCGTCCTGGTGACCGGCGTTCCGGGCCTCGACCACCTGGTGTGGCCGGGCACCGAGGTGATCGAGGTGCCCGAGGACGAGCCGCTGGCGGGTATCGCGGCGCGGCTCGACGGCGATCAGGCCGTGGTGCTGTCCGCCGACGCGCCCGATCTGCCGCCGCTGCTGATCGGCAAGCTGTTCCGCGAGCTGGGACGGGCCCAGGTGAGCGTGTGTCCCGCCGACGGCGGCGGGGCGGTCGCCATGGCGTTCGGGCTGCCGATGCCCGCGTGGGCGGGCGCCGGGCTGGACGAGGACGAACCGGTCGCGGCGCTGCGCGCGGCGGCTCCCGGCCGGCGGATGGTGGCCACGGTGCCGGGCTGGCACCGGCTGCGGACCGCCGACGACCTCGCGCGGCTCGACCCGGGGCTGGAGGGCTGGGACAACACCCGGGCGCTGTTGTCCGGGTCAGGTCTCTCCTCGTTCCGCTGACCCGGCCCTGACGACGAAGTTCGCGCGGCGCCTGCCGAGTTGGCGTCAGAAGAAGCCTTCCCCGGGTCGGCCGCATCGGGGGGTCGCGAGACGGTGGCGTGAGACTGCGCATCGTGAGGTCTGCGAGACCGCTGAGTGAAACTGCGCATCCTGAGGTCGGCGAGACCGGCTGCGCGAGGCGGCGCATCCTGGAGTCGGCCACACAGCTGACGTGACACCGCGCATCGAGAGGTGGACCGCACAGCTGACATGACACCGCGCATCGTGAGGTGGGCGAGACAGCGCCCCGCCGGCCCCACGGCGCGGCGCGCGTCAGGGTACGGCGAGCTCCGCGAAGACCGCGCGGTGGTCGGTGCCCGGCACCGTGTGGACGCTGACCTCGCGCACCCCCACCCGGTGGTCCACCAGCACGTGGTCGATCGTGATGATCGGCGGCACCCTCTTGTTGGCCGGCCACGTCGGGACCAGCCCGGCCCCCACCTGGTCGGCGGCGTCCTTGTAGCCGCGCGACAGCACGCCGCGCATCGGCGCGTGGTCGAGCGAGGCGTTGAAGTCGCCCGCCAGCACGCGCACCACGTCCTTGGAGGCGGACGGCAGCCGGCCCAGGGCCTCGCTCCACTCCACGGCCTGGGGTCCCAGCGGCGGGTAGGGGTGGACGTCGACGAACTCGATCGCCGCGCCGCCCGGCAGCGCGATCCTGGCCGCCGGCATGTGGTGGCCGACGGTCGGCGCCAGCTCGGGCATCGCCACCAGCGGGTGCTTGCTGAAGAGACCGCTCCCGGTGGCGCTCCACTCAGCCTGGAGCACCCGGTGGGGCATCAACGTCTTGAGGCCCAGTGCGTCGAGCTCCTCGACGGCGCCGGGGGTGAGCTCCTGAGTGCTCAGCACGTCGGGGTCGAGGCGGTGGACGAGGTCCATGACCGCGTCCGGGTCGGCCCTGCCGAACAGCATGTTGAGGGTGAGGACCCGCAGCGGCCGGCCGGGGGTGGCGTCGGCCGTGCCGAGCGCCCGGGGCAGGACGCTGGCGCCGAGCGCGGCCGTCGCGACGAGGGCGACGGCGGTGGCGGCGCGCCTGCGGCCGAGCGCGGCCATGAGGAGCGGGATCAGGGAGCCGGCCGCGGCGTACGGCGTGGCGGTCATGAGCTGCGTCGGCAGCGACCCGCGTTCGAGGCCGGCGACCCTGGTCACGGCCCACGCCGCGAACGGGGTCACAGCCAGCCACGTCAGCGCGGCGGGCAGCCGGCGGCGCCGCCTGGCCGCGGTGACGATCGTGCCTCCGACGGTGCTGTCGGCCGAGATCCCCACATCTACCCCTCTGGAACGTTCCGAACCCGGGCCGGGCGCCGCGAGCGTGGAACGCTACGGACTCTAGCCGGACACCTGTGAACGCGGTGTAAGACGGGACAGGAGAATGTCCCTTCCGCGTGCCGCCAGACGCCGGGTGGCCTCGTCCGACAGCTCAGGGATCTCGTCGACGGGGAACCAGCGCAGGTCCAGCGACTCCTCGCTGATGACGGCCTCGGCGCCGGGCGGCGCCACGGCGGCGTACTCGACGTCGAGGTGCCAGCTTCGCGGCGGGTGGCACCAGACCTCGTGCCGGTCGAGCGCGAGCGGGCCCGGCAGCAGCTCCAGGCCCGGGATGCCGGACTCCTCGGTGGCCTCGCGCAGGGCGACGTCGGCCAGCGAGGAGTCGGACGGCTCGCAGTGGCCGCCCATCGGCAGCCACATGCCGGCCTTGGGGTGCAGGGTGAGCAGCACCCGGCCGCCGTCGTGCGACAGCACCGCCGTGGTGGCCGTGAGGTGGCCGGGCACGCAGGCGCGCAGCATCGCGTCGTCGTGGTCACGCAGGTGGTCGAGGAACCCGACGCGGAGCCGTTCCTCCTCGGCGGTGGGCGCCGTCCAGCCGGACAGGACGGCCACCGCGTCGCCGTGCAGGCGGCTCACTTCTGGTCGTCCTCGCCCTTCGACTCGTCCCTCGGCTCGTCCTTCGCGTCTCCCTGCCCGCCTTCGAGTTGTGAGATGTCCCACGCCGACTCGCCGCGCACGAACGCCTCGGGGTCGTCGAGGTCGTCGGCCGACGGCATGAGGTCGGGGTGG
The DNA here is from genome assembly GCF_024172185.1 of Nonomuraea roseoviolacea subsp. carminata. Classification (GTDB taxonomy): domain Bacteria; phylum Actinomycetota; class Actinomycetes; order Streptosporangiales; family Streptosporangiaceae; genus Nonomuraea; species Nonomuraea roseoviolacea. The sequence continues at coordinate 5,039,757 of NZ_JAMZEC010000001.1, read as the reverse complement.
GACCACAGCGCGTCGCGCCCGTCGACGCCGCGCTCCTCGCGGACCGCCTCCCACAGCGCGGCGGCCTCGCGCAGCCGGCGGGGACGCAGTTCGAGGCCCACGAGGGTGCCGAAGGTCAGCTCGGCCGGGCCGCCGGTGGCGCGGCGCCGGCGTACGGTCTCGGCCAGGGCGCCGGCGGAGGGCAGCTTGCCCTCGGCGGCGTGGCCCGCCACGGTGGCGACCCAGCCCTCGACCAGGGCGAGCGCGGTCTCCAGGCGGGCCAGGGCGGCCTTCTGCCGCTCGGTCTCCTCGGGCTTGAGCAGCGCGCCGCCGCTCAGCGCCTCCTGGATGGCCTGGGGGTTGTTGATGTCGAGCCCGCGGATCTGCTCCTCCAGGGCGGAGGTGTCGACCGTGATGCCCCGCGCGTACTCCTCGACCGCGCCCAGCAGGTGGGCGCGCAGCCACGGCACGTGCTGGAACAGCCGGTGGTGCGCGGCCTCGCGCAGCGCGAGGTAGAGGCGGATCTCGTCGGACGGCAGCTCCAGCCCCTGGCTGAACGAGGCGATGCCGCCGGGCAGCAGCGCGGCCCGGTCGGACAGCGGCAGGCCGATGTCGGTGGTGCCGATCACCTCGCGCGCCAGCGAGCCGAGGGCCTGGCCGATCTGCTGGCCGACCATCATGCCGCCCATCTGCTTGAGCATGCCCATGAGCGGCCCGGCCATCTGCTGGGCCTCGGGCGGCAGGCCCGAGCCGCCGAGCGCGCCGCCCATGGTCTCGACCATGCGGGCGGCGATCGGCTCGCACAGCGTGCGCCAGACGGGGATCGTGTTCTCGATCCACTCGGAGCGGCTCCACGCCTCGGGCGCGCCGACGCCGCTGGGCAGCGTGGTCGCCTCGTTCAGCCACAGATCGGCCAGGCGCAGGGCCTCGACGATCTGCCGCCGCTCGCCCTCCATGACGCTGGGATCGCCCTCGGCCACCACGGCGTGCCGGGCGATGTTCTTGGCCATGTCCCAGTTGACCGGGCCGGATCCCTGGGGAGCCGACAGCATGTCGGCGAACTGGCGCATCGCCTGAGCCATCTGCTCAGGGTCGCCGAACATGGCGAACGGGTTTTCGTTGGGGTCGTTTTCGCGACCTGGCAGGTCAGTCACCGCTCTACCTCGTGCAGGATGGAGGAGTCCACATCCGCCACGTTAGTCGTCCTGCGGCGGATCAGTGCAAAGTGAGGACCTGGTGCCTACCTCGAAACGCCCGCGCCAACCAGTCGTCGCCGTCACCGGCGCGGCCTCAGGGCTGGGCCGCGAGCTGCTCGCAAGGCTCGTATCCTCCGCGGATTTCCGCAGGGTGGTGGCCATTGACGAGGAGCGCGGCGACGTCCGGGAGGCGACCTGGAGAGTCATCGACGTCCGCGATCCGCTCTTGGCGAACCGCATCTCCGACATCGACGTCATCGTCCACCTCGCCGGCGACTACGCGGTCGACTCCGACCCGCGTGAGCGCCGCGCGTACAACCTGAGGGCCGCGCAGACCGTGCTCACGGCCGCCGCCGCCGCGCGTGTGCGGCGTGTGGTGCTGGTCACGAGCGCCATGGTGTACGGGGCCGCGCCCGAGAACGACGTGCCGCTGCCGGAGGACGCCGCGGTGGCGGCCGAGCCCGACACGGGTGTCGTGGGCGACTACCTGGAGATCGAGGCGCTCGCGCGGCGGTCGCTGCGCAGCCATCCCGGCCTGGAGGTGACGGTGCTGCGGCCCGCTGCGGTCGTGGGCCCCGGCGTCGACACGGTCATCACCCGTCATTTCGAGTCGCCGCGGCTGCTGACGGTCAAGGGCTGCTCGCCGCGCTGGCAGTTCTGCCACGTGGACGACCTGGTGTCGGCGCTGGACCTCGCGGCGCGGGGCGTGGTGACGGGCGTGGTCGGGGTCGGCTCCGACGGCTGGCTGGAGCAGGAGCAGGTCGAGGAGCTGTCGGGGCTGCGCAGGTTCGAGCTGCCGGCGGGGCTGACGTTCGGCACCGCGCAGCGGCTGCACCGGCTCGGCATCACCCCGGCGCCGGCCACCGACCTGCACTACGTCGTCTATCCGTGGGTGGTCGACTGCGCCCGGCTGCGCGAGGCGGGCTGGAAGCCGTCGTGGACGAACGAGGCCGCGTTCAAGCAGCTCCTGGAGCTGCGCGAGAAGGCGACGACCGTGGTCGGCAGGCGTCTGCCGGTCAAGGAGGCCACGCTCACCGCGGCGGGCGCGACGGTCGCCGTCATCGGCACCGCCGCCATCGTGCGCCAGGTCCGCCGCAAGCGCCGCCAGTGACGGGTTCGGTAGGCTTTCGTCGTGGACGTCATCCGGTTGCTCGGCGTACGTGACACCTCGCTCTCCGTGGAGGAGGTGCTCGCCGCCGTGGGCGACCACGCCGCCGGTGGGACGACGCTGTTCGTCGGCACCGTACGCGAGCAGGACCACGGCAAGCCGGTGACCCGCCTGTCCTACTCGGCGCACCCGACGGCCGAGGCCGAGCTGCGGCGCGTGGCCGAGAAGGTCGCGGCCGACTTCCCCGTCACGGCGCTCGCGGCCGTCCACCGGGTCGGCGACCTGGAGCTGGGCGACATCGCGGTGATCGTCGCCGTGGCGGCGCCGCACCGCGGGGAGGCGTTCGCCGCCTCACGCAGACTCATAGACGACCTCAAGGCCGAGGTGCCGATCTGGAAACATCAGGTCTTCGCCGACGGCTCGGCCGAGTGGGTCGGCGCCTGCGAATAAGCTCGTGCTCATGTCGCGTCGCGCCTTGACCCTGCTGGTTGCGGGCTTCCTCGTGCTCTCGCTCGGCGTCATGGGCGCGGTGATGAAGGTGCCGTACGTGGTGCTGAGCCCGGGGCCGACCGAGAACACGATCGGCGAGGTCGACAAGAAGCCGGTGATCACCATCACCGGCCGGCAGACCTATCCGACCAGCGGCCAGCTCAACCTCGTCACCGTCGCCTACCAGGGCGGGCCGAGCAGCCAGATCGACCTGCTGACCGCGCTGCGCGGCTGGCTCGACCCGACCGTGGCCGTGGTGCCCCAGTCGGCGATCTTCCCCGAGACCCGCTCGCAGCAGCAGGTCGAGGAGGAGAACACGGCCGAGATGGCCAACTCGCAGGACTACGCGACGGCCGCGGCGCTCACCGAGCTGAAGATCCCGTACGGCACGGCCGTGTCGGTGGCGTCCACCGAGAAGGGCAAGCCGGCCGACGGGAAGCTGCGCAAGGGCGACGAGATCACCGCGGTCGGCGGCAAGCCGGTCGGCGACGTGGAGGGCATCTCCGAGGCGGTCAAGGCGGTCGAGCCGGGCCGCGACGTGACGTTCTCGATCACCCGCGGCCAGGAGAAGCTCGACGTCACCGTGCCCACCGTGCGCGGCGCCGGGGGCAAGGCGGTCGTCGGCATGGTGATGCAGGCGCGGTACAAGTTCCCGTTCGACGTCGACATCAACGTGGGCGACGTCGGCGGGCCGAGCGCCGGGCTGATGTTCTCGCTCGGCATCCTCGACAAGCTCACGCCGGGCGAGCTGACCGGCGGCAAGGACATCGCCGGGACGGGCACCATCGACCCGTCCGGCGCGGTCGGCCCGATCGGCGGGATCGCTCAGAAGATGGTCGGCGCGCGCAAGGCCGGGGCGACCGTCTTCCTGACGCCGGCCGACAACTGCGCGGAGGCCATGAAGGCCGTTCCCGACGGGTTGCGCCTGGTCAAGGCCACTTCACTGCACGAGGCGGTGCAGGCTCTGGACGCCCTCCGCACGGGTAAGGGACAGGTGCCGGCCTGCTCGGCCGGATGACGTCCGCGGAAACTTCCGCCGATCGCCGTGCGTTAGTCGAAGGGCTGGCACAGCGGTGTAGGTTGCCAGACACGGACCGTTTGTTCACCACGACGAGGGGTTGGCCTTGAGCTTCCGGACCCCAGGAGCCGGCCGGGCGATGCGCTTGCCCCGCCGGCCGAGATTGCTCCTGCCCGTCGCGATCGCGCTCGTGGCGATCGTGGCGTTGTTCTTCCTCTTCTCCGGCATCTACACCGACTATCTGTGGTTCGACTCGGTCGACTACACCTCGGTGTTCTCCGGTGTGCTGCTGACGGAGATCGTGCTGTTCCTCATCGGGGCGGTGCTGATGGTCGGCATAGTCGGCGGCAACATGCTGCTGGCCTACCGCACCCGGCCGATGTTCGGGCCCGCCGTGTTCGGCGGGGGAAGCGGCGCCGACCGCTACCGGATGGCGCTCGACCCCCACCGCAAGCTGATCTTCATCGTCGGCATGGGCATGCTCGCGCTGTTCGCGGGCTCCTCCTTCGCGGGGGAATGGCAGACGTGGCTGGAGTTCGCCAACGGGGCGACCGTCGGCAAGACCGACCCGTTGTTCGGCCTGGACGTGTCGTTCTTCATGTTCGACTACCCGTTCATCCGGATGGTGCTGAACTTCCTGTTCACCGCCGTGATCATCTCGATCGTCCTGGCGGCGATCACGCACTACCTGTACGGCGGGTTCCGGCTCCAGTCGCCCGGCGTCCACGCCTCGCGCGCCGCGCGGGTGCACCTGTCGGTGCTGCTCGGCGTGTTCGTGCTGCTGAAGGCCGTGGCCTACTGGGTGGACCGGTACGGGCTGGTGTTCTCCGACCGGGGTTACGTCGACGGGGCGTCCTACACCGACGTCAACGCCGTCCTCCCGGCCAAGACCATCCTGGCGATCATCGCGCTGATCTGCGCCGTGCTGTTCTTCGCCGGCGTGGTGCGGCCCGGCGGCATGCTGCCCGGCGTGTCGTTCGGCCTGCTGGTGCTGTCGGCGGTGCTGATCGGCGGCGTCTACCCGGCGCTGGTCGAGCAGTTCCAGGTCAAGCCCAACCAGCAGCTCAAGGAAGCGGCCTACATCGACCGCAACATCAAGGCAACCCGTGAGGCGTACGGGGTGGACGACGCGGAGATCCTGCAGTACTCCGCGGAGTCCGACCCGGCCAAGGTGAAGACCGACGGCGACGCGTCGGTGAGCGGTGTTCGCCTGCTCGACCCGGCGCTGGTGTCGTCCACGTTCGACCAGACGCAGCGCATCCGCGGCTTCTACGGCTTCTCCGACCAGCTCGACGTCGACCGGTACAAGGACGCCAGCGGCAAGCTGGTGGACCACGTCGTGGGCGTCCGTGAGCTGCTCAACTCCCCCGACGGCCCGGGCAACTGGATCAACCAGGCGCTGGTCTACACCCACGGCTACGGCATCGTCGCCGCGCCCGGCAACGAGGTCGACCCCGGCGGCCTGCCCGCCTACGACGCCAAGGACATGCCGGTCACCGGCCCGCTGGCCGGCTCGACGGGGCTGAAGGAGTCGCGCGTCTACTTCGGCGAGATCAACTCCAGCGAGTACGTCATCGCCGGCGGCGACCCGAGCCGGCCGCAGGAGCTCGACTACCCCGACACCGGCGGCACCGGCCAGAAGAACACCACGTACGCGGGCAAGGGCGGCGTGCCGGTCGGCTCGTTCGTCAACCGGCTGGTCTATGCGGCCAAGTACGGCGAGAAGAACATCCTGCTGTCGGGCGACATCAACGACCACTCGAAGATCCTGTACGAGCGCAACCCGCGCGACCGGGTCCAGAAGGTGGCGCCGTTCCTGACCCTCGACGGCAACCCGTACCCGGCGGTCGTGAACGGGCGCGTCACCTGGATCATCGACGGCTACACGACCTCCAACGAGTACCCGTACTCCCAGAGCGAGAGCCTGGGCGACATGACCCGGGACACCGCCGTCGACCGGCGGGTGGTCGCGCAGCAGCCCCAGGACAAGATCAACTACATCCGCAACTCGGTGAAGGCCACGGTCGACGCCTACGACGGCACGGTCACCCTGTACGCCTGGGACGACAAGGACCCGGTGCTGCGGACGTGGAGCAAGGCGTTCCCGGGGATCCTCCAGCCGGTCTCGAAGATGAGCCCCGACCTGCTGAGCCACGTGCGCTACCCCGAGGACCTGTTCAAGGTGCAGCGCTACACGCTCTCGCGCTACCACATCACCAACGCCTCGGCCTTCTACAACGGCCAGGACTTCTGGAACGTCCCGAGCGACCCGTCGCAGGGCAACCAGTCGATCAAGCAGCCGCCGTACTACCTGACCGCGACGATGCCGGTCCAGGACGCCAAGCCGTCGTTCTCGCTGACGACGACGTTCGTGCCCAAGGAGGGGCCGAACCTCGCGGCGTTCATGGCGGCCGGCTCCACCTGGGGCCAGGACTACGGCAAGCTGCGCATCCTGCGCATGCCGTCCAACACCGCGATCCCGGGTCCGGGCCAGGCGCAGAACAACTTCCAGAACAAGTTCTCCGGCGAGCTGGGCCCGCTGGGCCTGGGCAACGCCAACGTCCGGTACGGCAACCTGCTGACGCTGCCCTACGCGGGCGGGCTCATCTACATCGAGCCCGTGTACGTGCAGACCAAGGCCGGCACCGGCCAGGAGCCGTACCCGATCCTGCGGCGCGTGCTGGTGGCGTTCGGCAACAAGGTGGGCTCGGGCGACAAGCTGGAGGACGCGCTGGCGCAGGTGTTCAGCGAGACCCAGCAGAACACCCAGCCCAACCAGCAGCAACCGCAGCAGACGCAGCCCAACCAGCAGACGTCGGCCCTCGCCCAGGCCATCACCACGGCGCAGAAGGCCTACCAGGACGCCCAGAACGCCCTGAAGGCCAGCCCGCCCGACTGGGACGCCTACGGCAAGGCGCAGAAGCGCCTGGACGACGCCCTGAAGGCGTTGCAGGGCATGGGCTCCCAGGTGCCCGCCACGACGACGACGCCGGCGCCCACGGGCACTCCGGCGCCGACGGCGACGCCTTCGTCCTCCGCCTCGCCCTCGCCGAGCTCGACGCCCACGGGGTCGGCCTCGGCGAGCCCGCAGGGCGGCACGTAGGCGCCACGTGGTGGCGTCGATTTGCCACTGCCCCGCGATCGCTATAGTCTTTAGGCACACAGCGACGCGGGGTGGAGCAGTTCGGTAGCTCGCTGGGCTCATAACCCAGAGGTCGCAGGTTCAAATCCTGCCCCCGCTACCACGTCAGAAGGCCCGGAGGATTTCCTCCGGGCCTTCTGCTTTGTGCGGGCGCAATGCGCACGCGCTTCTGGAACGCCGTGGAGACCGGGGCCCGGCAATCGATTTGCCACCGTACGGCCCTGCCTATAGTCTCAAGACACACACCGACGCGGGGTGGAGCAGTTCGGTAGCTCGCTGGGCTCATAACCCAGAGGTCGTAGGTTCAAATCCTGCCCCCGCTACCAGCGAAGAGGCCCGGAGAATTGTCTCCGGGCCTCTTTTTCGTGACCGCATTCACATCGCGCCGTCAATGGCGCGACGAAACGTCCGGAATACGCGCGAGGTCAGTTTTCGCCGAAGGTCGTCGAGTAGATGCTGCGCGGCAGGCCGTAGTACAGGGCCGTGCGCTCCAGGGTGAGGCCCAGTTTCCCGGCCACGCGCCGGGAGGGGACGTTGTCCGGGTGGATGATCGAGATCAGCCGGTCCACCTTGAGAACGTCGCGCGCGAGGTCGTGGCAGGCGAGGGCGGCCTCGGTGGCGTAGCCCCGGCCCTGGAGCGCGGGCGGCACCAGGTAGCCGACCTCGGTGAAGACCTCGCCCTCGACCGGCTGCCGGGTCAGGCCGCAGTTGCCGGCGAACTCGCCGGTCTCGCGCACCGTGAGCGCCCACAGCCCGATCCCGTGCTCGGCGTAGCTGCGCTGACCGGCCTCGATCCAGCGCAGCGACTCCTCCCGGGTGCGCGTGCTGGGGTAGTAGCGCATCACCTCCGGGTCGCCCAGCAGGGCGGCCATGTCGTCGAGGTCGTCGGGGACCAGCTCGCGGAACGAGAGCCGGGGGGTGGGCGGCGGCAGAAGGCGTCGCGTGGTCACGTGGCAGGAGTCCCTTCGGGGCCGGGGACGGTCGGGGAACCCCGGGATCATAGGCCGATCCCGGCCGCTCGCAAGGAGGCTTATCTACTGACTGTGGTAGTAAAGGTCCCTAATGTTGCAGTTGAGGCTAGAGGGGACATCATGACTACGCTGAGCCGACGACGCCTGCTCCAGACGGGTGCCGCGGCGGTGCCCGCCATCGCGCTCGGCGCCCGGCCCGCGCGGGCGGCGTCCTCCTTGCCGGCCACCGGCGTCGCGCCGAGCTCGCTGGCCGCCTTCGACCAGGCGATGCAGAAGTACGTCACCGAGCGGGAGATCAGCTGCGCCCAGCTCGCCGTCGCCAAGAACGGCAAGATCCTGCTGGCCCGCGGCTACGGCTCGTACAGCAAGATCCTGCCCGGCAAGCCGAGGTTCATCTCCATGGTGCAGCCGACGTCGTTGTTCCGGATCGCGAGCCTGAGCAAGAACATCACCGGTGCCGCCATCGCCCGGCTCGCCCAGGACGGCAAGCTGAGCCTCACGGCGCCGGTCACGACGCTGCTGGGCCTGTCGGCCGACGCCGACCCCCGCCTGGCCGAGGTGACCGTGACCCGGCTGCTCCAGCACCTGGGCGGCTGGGACCGCGCGGTGTCGCCGGACCAGCTCTGGGCCGACCACACGATCGCCGCATCGCTCGGGATCTCGCTGCCGATCGACCACGCCGACATCATCAAGTGGGCCACGGCCAGGAAGCTCGACTACGACCCGGGCACGAAGTACGCCTACAGCAACTACGGCTACATGCTGCTCGGCCGGATCATCGAGAAGGTGTCCGGGATGAGCTACGAGGCGTACGTCAAGCAGAAGCTGCTGGCGCCGGCCGGCATCACCCGGATGAAGCTCGGCCGCAGCCTGCTGGCGGAGACCGGGACGAGCGAGGTCACCTACAGCTCGAAGTTCACCAACAAGACGGTGCTCGACGACTCGGGCAACGTCGTGCCGTACCCGTACGGCGGGTTCAACATGCCCAACCAGGACGCGAACGGCGGCTGGCTGGCCTCGGCCGTGGACCTGGTCAAGTGGGGCTTCGTCTTCGACAAGGCCGGGACGGTGCTCAACTCCACGTCGCTGTCGCGGATCTTCGCCAAGCCGGAGATCGGGATGAACTCGGGCGGCTCGTGGTACGGCTTCGGCTGGAGCGTGCGCAACAACAACGTGGGCACGCTCAACACCTGGCACACCGGGTCGATGCCGGGCACGTTCAGCTTCCTCGCCCGGATCCAGAACGGCGTCAGCTACTGCGCGATCTTCAACCGGCGTGAGGAGACGGGCAGCCCCGACTTCGACTCGATCGACCCGATCCTCGGCCAGGCGGCCAGCGCGGTGCGGACGTGGCCGACGACGGACCTCACTTCCCGGTACTTCTGACACTTCCGGGACAACGGGAAGGGGCCGGGCGCGACGTTCGCGCCCGGCCCCTTGTCATTCATGGCCGTGGACGGGAGATCCTGCGCCGGCGGCAGGATCTCCGCGTCACACCTGGCGGTTCAGAGCCCTGCGCAGCCGTTCGTTGGCCCGCTGGACCTGTCGCCGCGCCCGCTCCACGCGCTGGACGCCGGCGATGAGCCGCTGCTCCTCCGCCTCGCGGTGGAGGGTTTGTATTCGGTCGTTGATCAGGTCATGGCTCAGATGCGGCACTTCGAGGCTGTGGATGATTCCGATGCTCATTGCTTTGTCTGCTTTCTGATGAAGAACTGCGGTACGGAAAGGTGGGTCAGGCAGCGACCGGGTGCTTGCGGGGACGCCCGCGGGGCCGCTTACGGGGCACGACGACGCCCCGGAGGATCAGCTCGCCGCCCCAGACGCCCCACGGCTCCTCGCGCTCGAGCGCGCGGGCCAGGCAGGCCTTCTGGATGGGGCAGCCGCCGCAGAGCGTCTTGGCGAACTCCACGTCCTGCGGCGATTCGGCGAACCACAGGTCAGGGTCGGTACGACAGGGGATCTTGGCTTCGTCGATCAGGTCCATGATCGTCTTGGCCCCCATCTGTGTCTCCTTTGATTCGATCCTGTTGATCTTGGTCGGGCACCTCGTAGGTGGTCGGGGATCACGGACAAACAAGAAGGCCGCGGATCCTTGGTGCGGATCCGCGGCCTGGGGGCTGCTCTGTGCCGGTCAGGTTGTGACCGGAGCATCCCTCCAGGGTTGCGGACCGCGCATTCCACCCTTGGTGATCTGCTGGGTCGGCACGTCGGCGCCTGCGGCGGCAGCCGGGGCACTCGGGGCGGCGGCGCCCAGGTGGACGCGCGCGTAGACGGGAGCCTGGCTGCGGGCAGACTTCTCCTGCCGCAGCTTGGCCGGCCCATCGGCGAGCCTCACCGTGCTACGGCATGCGGAAGCGAGCCACTGCGTGGCCGACATGTTGATGCTGATCACTGGGACTCACCTCCATCTACGGATCGCCGGACAGGACCGTCCGACTTGCTTGACCATGACCCTAAACCGGGAACGCAGAAACCGGCAACCTATTTTCCACCTGCGATTTCACGACTTCGTGACACGGATCATCGCCTCCTGTACGACGGACACGACGAGGTCACCGGACGCGGTGAACATCTCACCGCGCGCGAGCCCGCGGGCCCCTCCCGCCCACGGCGACTGCTGCGCGTACAGCAGCCAGTCGTCGGCCCGGAACGGCCGGTGGAACCACATGGCGTGATCCAGCGAGGCGCCCTGGAGGTCGGAGGCGCCCCAGGCCATGCCGTGGGCGAGCAGGACCGTGTCGACGAGCGTGAAGTCGGAGGCATAGGCGGCCAGCACCACGTGCAGCAGCGGGTCGTCGGGCAGGTCGGCGTCGTAGCGGAACCACACGTTGGTCTTGGCGCTGCGCAGCTCGGGGTTGCGGTGGGCCTCCCAGGTCAGCGGCGTGGCGTAGCGGGCGTCCACCGGCCGGGGCCGGGAGAGCCAGTCGCGGTACTCCGGCCGGTCGCCCACCAGCGCGTACATGCGGTCCTGGAAGGTCGGCAGCGTCGCTGGGTCGGGCACCTCGGGCATGACCGACGCCTGATGCTCCAGCCCCTCCTCGAAGATGTGGAACGAGGCCGACATGGTGAAGATGGCCTTGCCGTGCTGGATGGCCACGACGCGGCGGGTGGTGAAGGAGCGCCCGTCGCGCACCCGCTCGACGTTGTACACGATCGGGACGGACGGGTCGCCCGGCCTGATGAAGTAGGCGTGCAGCGAGTGGACCGCGCGGTCCGAGGGCGCCGTGCGGCCGGCCGCGACGAGCGCCTGGGCTGCGACCTGTCCGCCGAAGACCCGCTGGATGCGCTCCTCGGGGCTGCGCCCGCGGAAGATGTCGAGCTCGATCTGCTCAAGGTCGAGAAGGTCGAGCAGCTCCTTCAGCGCCTCGTTCACGGGTCCCCCTCAGGACGTGCAAGTTTGGTACGGCAAGTCTGACTTGTCGCCAACCTCTCCCCCAAACCGGGTCGGTCATGAGGCGGAGCGGCACAGGGACAGCACGGCCTCGCCGTACCGGTCGAGCTTGACCCGGCCGACGCCCGGGATCGACAGCAGCTCCTGCTCGGTGCGCGGCACCCGCTCGGCGATCGCCTGCAGCGTCACGTCCGTGAAGACGACGTACGGCGGGATCTTGCCCTCCTTGGCCGTGGCCGTGCGCCACGCCTTCAGGCTCTCCAGCAGATCCTCGTCGTAGTCGGCCGGGCAGGTGGCGCAGCGGCCCAGCTTCTGCTCGGCCGCGGCCACGAGCGTCTTCGCGCAGATCCGGCAGCTCACCGGAGCGGCCACCTGCCGCCGCTCGCGCGCCGGGCCCGGCGGCCGGGCGGCGGCGGAGGAGGAGGCGCGGCCGGTCAGGCCGTCGAGGAAGCGGGACGGCCGGCGCCCCTTGCGTCCCCCGGGCGCCCGCGACAGCGCCCACGACAGCGTCAGGTGCTGCCGGGCCCGGGTGATGCCCACATAGAGAAGGCGGCGCTCCTCCTCAATCTGCTCGGGCGTCTCCGCGTAGACGATCGGCAGCATGCCGTCGGTCAGGCCCACCAGGAACACCGCGTCCCACTCCAGGCCCTTGGCGGCGTGCAGGGAGGCCAGCGTGACGCCCTCGACCGGCGGCGCGTGCTGCTCGGAGGCGCGCCGCTCCAGCTCGGCGACGAACCCGTGCAGGTCGGCCCCCTCGGCCGCCATGTCCTCGGCCAGGTCGGCCAGCGCCCGCAGCGACTCCCACTTCTCGCGGGCCTTGCCACCGCCGGGCGGCGCCGGGGTCAGGCCGAGGCCGGCGAGGATGTGGTGGACCTCCGAGGCCAGCGGCTCGTCCGAGGCCGACCGGGCCGCCCCGCGCAGCAGGACGACGGCCTGGCGCACCTCGGGGCGCTCGAAGAATCGCTCGCCGCCGCGCACCACGTAGGGCAGCTCGGCCTTGGCCAGGGCCTCCTCGTAGGCCTCCGACTGGGAGTTGGTGCGGAACAGCACGGCGATCTCGCGGGACGGCACGCCCTGGTCGAGCAGCTTCCTGATCGCCCGGGCGACCCCGGCGGCCTCGGCGGGCTCGTCGTCGTACTCGTGGAAGCCCGGCCTGGGCCCGTCGGGCCGCTGCGCGACCAGCTCCAGGCGGTGCGGCGAGCGGCCCTTGGCGATGACGAGGTTGGCCAGGTCGACCACCTGCGGGGTCGAGCGGTAGTCGCGCACCAGCTTGATCACGGCCGCGTCGGGGTGCTCGACGGCGAACCCGGTCAGGTAGCGGGGCGTGGCGCCGGTGAAGGAGTAGATCGTCTGGTTGGGGTCGCCGACCACGCACACGTCGTCGCGCCCGCCGAGCCAGGTGTCGAGCAGCAGCTTCTGCAGCGGGTTGACGTCCTGGTACTCGTCGACCACGAAGTAGCGGTACTGCTGGCGGATCTGCGCCGCCACCTCCTGGTGCTCGGTCATCACCGCCGCGGTCAGCTCCAGGATCGTCTCGAAGTCGACCAGGTGCCGCTCGCGCCTGATCTGCTCGTACGCGTCGTAGAGCCGCGCCAGCTCCTCGGCCGGCACCGGCGGTGTGCGGTTGTACTTGGCCGCGGCCGCCGCGTAGTCCTCGGGGCCGATTTGGGTGACCTTGGCCCACTCGACCTCGGAGGCGATGTCGCGCAGCTCCGACCGGTCGGCGCCGCGGCGCAGCCGGCGGCACGCCTCCGACAGCACCGGCAGCTTGGACTCGATCACCGACGGCGCCTCGCCGCCGATCACCCGCGGCCAGAAGTAGGTGAGCTGGCGCAGCGCCGCCGCGTGGAACGTGCGCGCCTGCACCCCCGGCGCGCCCAGCGCGCGCAGCCTCTGCCGCAGCTCGCCGGCCGCCCGTGTGGTGAAAGTCACGGCCAGCACGCTCGGCGCGTCGACCACCCCGCTGCGCACCGCGTGCGCGATGCGATGGGTGATCGCCCGGGTCTTGCCGGTGCCCGCACCAGCCAGAACGCACACAGGACCGCGCACGGCCTCGGCGACCGCGCGTTGCTCCGGATCGAGGCCGGACAGGACGTCGTCCACGCTGCTCACCTGTCAATCCTCCCAGCCGGTGGCGCTGACCGTCCCATTCTGGCAACATGCGGGCCGTCATCCGTTCAACGTCACCGAGATGCAAAGAACTGGTCTTTTCCCGCACAATGGGGCCGACCACGTGCATGGGGGAAAGGAAGACCGTGCGCACAGCGGTTCTCGTGGGGGCTCTCGCACTCGCCGCCGTCACCGGCACCACCTCGGCCGTCGCCGCGCCGGCCGCCGCCGCGCCCGCCGCCGTCGCGGTCAAGGACCCGACACCGGGTCCCGTGACCACGCCCGACCCGTCCGCGCTGACCAGCCTCGCGTACGAGACCGTCGCGTACGGCCAGCAGCGCCGCCAGGACATGGACGTCTGGTGGAACGCCGACGGCGAGCAGCGGCCCGGGATCTTCCTCATCCACGGCGGCTGGTGGTCCGCCGGCGACAAGCGGCAGATGACCACGATCGCCCGCGGCTACGCCGACCTCGGCTACACGGTCTTCAACCTCAACTACCGGCTCTCGGGGCAGGCGGCCTGGCCCGCGCAGCGCACCGACGTGCTGGCGGCCATCCAGCTCGCCCGCAAGCACGCCGAGCGCTGGGGCTTCGACATGAAGAACTTCGTGGTCGTCGGCTTCTCGGCCGGCGGTCACCTGGCGGCCTCGGTCGGCACGTACGGCGACGGCATGAACGGGCTCAAGGGCGTGGTCGGCCTGTCCCCCATCGTGTCGCCGCTGCGCGCCTACACCGACGGCGCCGTCTCCACCGACCCGTACAAGCGCCGGCTGCGCGCCGCCGCGATCAAGCTGGCCGGCGGGTGCGAGCCCAAGGGCCGCTGCTCGCGCGTCTGGGCCAGCATGGAGGTGGCCTGGCACGCCAGCCGCCACGACGCGCCGATGCTGACGGTCCACTCCGACGACGAGTTCGTGCCGCCCGCGCAGAGCCAGCTCCTCAAGCAGATGCTCGGCCAGGTCGGGGTGCCGGTGACGGTCATCACGGCGCCGGGCACGGCCCACAGCGCTCCGCTGTACCGGCTGCCGGGCATCGCCGAGCAGGTGCACCAGTGGATCGCGGACCGGCTCGGCGGCCAGCTCTGACCCGGAGCCGCGCAGGCGAGGAATGAGCGCGGGCCCTTCCGTGTTGAACCGAGCGCCCCGTCTCCTTGACCTTGGAGGGATTCGTCCGACATGGCGCTCACCGTCTACAGCACCACGTGGTGCGGGCCCTGCAAGTGGCTGAAGTCGCAGCTCACCCGCGAGGGCATTCCGTTCACCGAGGTCGACATCGAGCGTGACCCCGCCGCCGCGGAGTTCGTGATGAGCGTCAACAACGGCAACCAGACCGTGCCGACAGTCGTGATCGAGACCCCGTCGGGCCGCGTCGTCCGCACCAACCCGTCGGCCCGCGAGGTCAAGGCCCTCCTCGAAGCGGCCTGACCTCCACCACGACGCCCCACGACGACGCCCAGGACCCGTGCCGCTCAGCGGCCCGGGTCCTCGTCACCTGACCATCTGCCGAGCCGGACGCGCGGTCTTGTGGTCCCGACGGTGGCGGCGGTCTACCAGTCGCCCGTGAGGTGTTCGCCGTACCAGGTCTCGATGAGGCGGCGGGCGATGGAGACGGGCGGCGGCAGGCGCACCTCGCCGGACGCCAGGGCCTCGGCCAGCTCCTCGCGGGAGAACCAGCGGGCCTCGGCGATCTCCTCGGCGTCGGGGGTGAGCGTGGTCGTCAGGGCCTCGGCGAAGAAACCGAGCATGAGGCTGCGCGGGAACGGCCAGGGCTGGCTGCCGAGGTAGCGCGGGTTGGCGACCTGGACCCCGACCTCCTCGGCCACCTCCCGGATCACCGCGTGCTCCAGCGACTCGCCCGGCTCCACGAACCCGGCCAGGATGGACAGCCGGCCCTCCGGCCACTGCGGGCCGCGGGCCAGCAGGCATCGGTCGTCGCGGTCGCGCACCAGCATGATCACGGCCGGGTCGACGCGCGGGAAGTGCTGGCTGGAGTCGCGCGGGCAGACCCGGATGTGGCCGCCGGCGCGCACCTCGGTGCGGCTGCCGCAGCGGGGGCAGTACTCGTGGGCCGAGTGCCACGCCTCCAGCGCCACCGCGTAGACCAGCAGTCCCGCATCGCGGTCGCCGAGCAGGCCGCCCGCCTGGCGCAGGCCCGCGGCGACGGGCTCGCCCTCGGGCGCGTCCAGCAGGCTCATCGGGACCGTGACCCGGCCGTTGAGGTCGCCGCCGGCCGCGCCGGGCAGCGCCGCCGCGACCGCGAAGTAGGCCACGTCGCCCTCGACGCCGAGCAGGTAGCGCTCGCCGGGCGGCGCCTCGTCCGGGCCGAACAGCACCGCCCGCACCTCGTCGCCGGTGCGCCGGACCAGGGTCTGGCCGTCCTGGATGACGAGCACCCGGGTGGTCGGCGCGGCCCAGGCACGTTCCAGCCACGCGGCGTCGGCGCGCAGGGCCGACGACCGGTCGATGGTGCCGCGCGCGAGGAGCAGCGGTCCGATCAGTTGCTCTTCCGCGCTCGTCTCCACGGTCCCACCCTTCCCAGTTCCGGATGTCATCCTATGACCCCCGCGTTAGCCTGGCGTTGCGGCGTACCGGCTCGGGGGTGATCTCCGAGGGGCTAGGATCTGCGGTTAGGTTAGCCTTACCTGATCACCCGGGGGTGCCACGCGTTGCGGCTGTACCTGACCGCTCTCAAGCCGACCGACTCGGTGACCGACGGGTTCCTCCCGGCCGCCCGCGCGCTGGGCTGCGAGGTGACGATCCTCACCGACCGCCCCGACCGGCATCCTCATGCCGTCGGCTGCGACGTGCGCGACCCGCGGGCGCTCATCGACGCGATCGCCGTCCTGGGCCGGCCCGACGCGATCTTCTCCAACTCCGACCACCTCCAGGCCGAGACCGCCCTGGCCGCCGCCTACTTCGGCCTGCCGGGCAAGGACTGGCGGGCGTGCGTGTCGGCCAAGAACAAGTTCCTGACCCGCCGGGCGCTGGCGGAGGCGGGGGTCGAGCGGGTCCGGTCCGTACGGCTGGCCCCGGGCGACCCCGTGCCGGACGGCCTGCCGTACCCGCTGGTCGTCAAGCCCCGCGAGGGCGTGGCCAGCGAGGACGTGCTGCTGGTCGAGAGCGGCCTGGCCGCGGCGGTGGCGGAGGTCAGGCGGCGGCGGCCCGGCGAGGCCCTGGTCGTCGAGGAGTACCTGGAGGGGCCGCTGCGCACGCTGGAGACGCTGGGCGACGGCGCGGAGACGCGGGTGCTGGGCGGGTTCGCGACCACGCTGGGGCCGCTGCCGCACTTCGTCGAGGAGCGGCTGGACTGGGCGCCGGACGGGCCGCACGAGCACGTGCTGGCCGCGCTGAGGGCGCTCGGCGCGGGGTTCGGCGCCTGCCACACCGAGTACGTGGTCACCGCGGACGGCCCGCGCCTGGTCGAGGTCAACTACCGGGTGATCGGCGACCACTGCGACTTCCTGCTCGCCGACGTGCTCGGGGTGCCGCTGTTCGAGTGGATCCTGCGGGTCCACCTCGGCGAGCCGCTGTCCGCCCTGCCGGAGGTCCCGGCGGGCACCGGGTACGGCAGCGCGGTCAGCGTGGTGGCCGACCGGTCGGGCACGATCGTGTCGGGCCCCGGGGCCGAGACCGTCGACGCCGAGGGCGTGCGGCTCTGGCACCGGCCGCTGCGCTCCGCGGGCGAGGTGGTGGAACGCACCCACACCAACCGCGACTACCTGGGCGTGATCCGCGCCGTGGGCCCCGACCGCGACCGCGTGGAGGCGGCCATGGGCGGCTACCGGGCGACCCGGCCGTGGGTGATCGGGTGAAGGGGGTCGGAGGCCGGATGAAGGCCGTGCGCGACAGGGTGAAGGCCGTTCGCGAACGGGTGACGCACGAGCGGACGGACGGCCCCGCCGATCCCCGCGACGGGCGCGGGCGGGAGGCGGAGCTCGCGGCGCGGGTGCTGAACGCGCTGCTGCGCGAGGACTACGGCCGCCTGTCGGCGCGGGTGAGCCGCAACAGCCGCGACGGGGTCGCGCTGGTGCTGGCCGGCGGCCGGGTGGTGCGGCTGGCGGCCGGCGCGCTGTTCCAGGACTTCGTGGTCGCGCCCGGCGAGCGGCTCACGCTGGCCGAGGTGCTCGACACGCTCGCGGTGATCGCCGACCCGGCCGACGCCCAGGGGGTGGCGGTCTTCGCCGAGGAGTGCGCCCAAGCCCTGGCGGCCTGGGAGCTGCACGACGAGATGGCCGACCGGGTGCTGGCCGGGAAGCCGTCGTACGAGACGCTGGCGGCGTTCGCGGACCACCCCGTCTACCCGACGTCCCGGGCCCGGCTCGGGCTGACGGCCGAGGAGCTGGTGGCGTACGCGCCGGAGTTCGCGCCCGCATTCGAGCTGCGCTGGGCGGTCGTGCCCCGCTCCCTCCTGGCCCCGGGATCGGCGGAGCTGCCGCCGGACGTCGCGCCGCCGTTCCCCTCCCCCGGCCCGGACGCCGTGCTCTTCCCCGTGCATCCGCTGACCGTGGGCGAGGTGGCGCGGATCGAGGGGGTGCGGCTGCTGGACGAGCCGTGGCTGACCGTGCGCCCGACCCTGTCCATGCGCACCGTCGAGGTCGCCCCCCGCACCCACCTGAAGCTGCCCGTCCCCACGAGCACCCTCGGCGCGCGCAACCGGCGCTCGATCAAGCCGGGCACTCTGGCCGACGGGGCGCGGGCCGAGCTGCTGCTGCGGCGGCTGGCCGACCCGGGCGTGCTGGTCGCCGACGAGCAGACGCACGCCCACGCGGGCCACGAGTACCTCGCCTGGATGGTGCGGCGGCTGCCCGAGGGCGCGGTCGTGCCGGTGGCCGCGCTCAACGCGCCGGGCGTCCTGGCCGGGCTGGAGGAGCGGCTGGGCGGCGACGTGCTGTCCGCCTACCTGCGCCTGCTGCTCGGGTGGAACGTGCGGCTGTTCGTCCGCTACGGCGTCGCCCTGGAGGCCCACCAGCAGAACCTGGCGCTCGTCCTGCGCGACGGGCGGCTGGAGCTGCTCGTCAAGGACAACGACGGGCTGCTCGCCTCCCCCGCGCGGCTGGCCGCGGCCGGGATCGACCCGCCCGCCTTCACCGACCGGCGCATGCTCACCGACGATCCGCACGCCCTCGCCGACGTCTTCGTCACCATCACGCTCCACCTGGCCGCCGCGGCCGTCGTCTTCGGCGCCCTGCCCCACCGGCAGGCCGCCGTCCTGCTGCGCGACACGCTCGCCGCGGCCATCGCCGAGCACGGCGACGACCCCATGGCCCGGCTGCTGCGGGCCCGGACGCTGGAGGCGGCGCGGCTCACCGGCAAGTCGATGATCACCGCCGGCACGCTCGTGGCCAAGGAGCGGACGGGCGCCCGCGACGTCAACAAGTTCTACGGCACCAGCGGGCCCAACTACCTGAGGAGAGCTTGAATGCACGGTCTGGTCCTCGGCGCGACCAGCTCCCCGGCCGAGGAGGCGACGCTGGCCGCGCTGCTGCGCTGCTGCGTGCGGGAGGTGGCCGGGCCGCGCGGGCTGGTGTGGCCGGCGCCGCCGTACGTGCTGCTGCGGGTGGGGGGCACGTTGCTGCGGGCGCGCACGCGCGGCGGGGCGGCGCTGCGCCTCGACGGGACGCCCGAGCGGCTGGAGCGGGGCGCGTGGCGGCCGCTGACGTCCGGGGAGCTGGTGCGGCTGACCGAGGCCGAGCTGCGCGGCGCCAGGACGGACGGCGGGGCCAACGAGGAGTTCGCCGGGCAGGTGGCGGCCAGCAGGGAGGCGGTGGCGGCGATCCTGCGGGCGCGGGCCGTGGCCGAGCCGCCCGCCGACCCGTGGCTGGCCTCCGAGCAGGCGCTGGTGTTCGGCCACCCGTTCCATCCGAGCCCGAAGGCGCGCGCCGGCGACGCGGACGAGTGGACGCGCTACGCGCCCGAGACGCACGCCCGCTTCCCGCTCAGGCTGCTCGCCGTGCGCGAGGACGCGCTCGCCGAGGAGGGTGACGCCTCGGCCCTCGACCTGCTGGGCGAGGCGCCGCCGGGGCACCGGCTGCTGCCCGCCCACCCGTGGCAGCTCGACCTGCTGCGTCCCGCGCTGGGCGAGCGCCTGACCGACGTGGGACCGGGCCCGCTGGTGTCGCCGACGTCGTCGGTGCGGACCGTGTACGCGGCCGGCGCCGGTGTGTGCCTGAAGTTCAGCCTCGACGTGCGGATCACCAACTGCGTCCGCAAGAACGCCTGGTACGAACTGGCCGGGGCGGTGGAGCTGACCTCGCGGCTCGGGCCGGCGTTCGACGAGGTGAGGGCGGTGTTCCCGGGCACGCGGTGGCTGCGGGAGCCGGGCTACCGCTCGGCCGCGCTGGGCACGGGCCTGCTCGAAGGGCTCGGGGTGATCGTGCGGGAGAGCCCGTGGCGGGTGTGCTCGCCCGGCGTGGTCCCGGTGCTGGCGGCGGCCCTCGCCGTGGACCCGGCCGCCGGGGGTGCGGCGCCGTACGGCGCGGACGCGAGGGAGCGGGACCCGCTCGGGTGGTGGACGGCGTACGTGTCGGTGGTGGCGCCGCCCGTGCTCGACCTGTTCTTCACGCACGGCGTGGTCCTGGAGCCGCACCTGCAGAACGTCCTGGTCGGGCTCGACCCCGGCGGCGTGCCGCGCGAAGCGGTCTTCCGCGACCTGGAGGGGACCAAGCTGGTCGCCGGCCGCCACGACCTGACCGGGCTGCCGCCCCGGGTGGCCGAGGCGCTGACGTACGACGCCGAGCGCGGCTGGGCCCGGGTCGTCTACTGCCTGCTGGTCAACCACCTCACCGAGGTGGCCGCGACCGTCGCGGCGCGGGGCGGCGACGAGCTGCTGCGCGAGCTGTGGCGGGCGGCCCGCGCGGTGTTCGCCGCCGAGGCCGACCGGCTGGGCCGGCCGCTGCCCCTGCCCGACCTGCTGGCCGGCGCGCCGCTGCCCGCGAAGGCGAACCTCGGGGTCCGCTGGGCCCGCGCCGCCGACCGGGCCGCCGGCTACGTGCCGATCGCGAACCCCCTCGCATGATCCCCGACCGCGTCCGCGAGGCCGCCGCCCGCCTCGGCGACACCCCCGCGTACCTGTACGACCTGCCCGGCCTGGACGCCCACGCCCGGTCCGTACGGCGGGCGCTGCCCGGCGTCGAGCTGTACTACGCGGTCAAGGCCAACCCCGACCCGGAGCTGCTGCGCGTCCTCGAACCGCACGTCGACGGGTTCGAGGTGTCGTCGGCCGGCGAGCACGCCCACGTCTCGGCGCTGTTCCCGGGCAAGCCGCTGGCGCTCGGCGGGCCGGGCAAGACCGACGCGGAGCTGCGGCTGCCGCACCATCGCCTCCACGTGGAGTCGCCCGGCGAGCTGCGCCGCCTGCTCGGCACCGGCCTGGAGGCCGACGTGCTGGTGCGGCTCAACCCCGGCCTCCCGGTCGAGGGCGCCGCGCTGACGATGAGCGGGCCGTTCGGGATGGACGAGGCCGGGGTGGCGGAGTGCCTGCCGCTGTTCACCGGCCGCGTGCGGCTGCGCGGGGCGCACGCGCACCTGGCCAGCGGCCTGGCGGCGGCCGAGCTGCTGCGCCTGGCCGCCCTGCTGGTCGAGCTCGGCGACGGGTACGAGGAGCTGAACCTGGGCGGCGGCATGGCCGTGGACTACGCCGCGCCGCAGGCGAGGTTCGGCTGGGAGGAGTACGGCGCGGGCCTGGCCGGGCTGCGGCGGCCGGGGCGGCGGCTGCGGATCGAGCCGGGCCGGGCGCTGACCGCGTACTGCGGCTTCTACGCCACCCGCGTCGTGGACGTCAAGCGGGTGCGCGGCCGGGCGTACGCGATCCTGCTGGGCGGCACCCACCACCTGCGCACGCCCGTCACCAAGGGCCACGACCAGCCGTTCGCGGTGCTGCCGGAGGGCCGCGGGGAGGGCGTGGCGGACGAGCCGGTGACGCTGGTCGGGCAGCTCTGCACGCCCAAGGACGTCTTCGCCCGCGACGTCGTCACCTCGGTGCGGGTGGGCGACGTGGTGGTGTTCGCGATGGCCGGCGCCTACGCCTGGAACATCTCCCACCACGACTTCCTCATGCACCCTCACCCGGAGTTCCGTCATCTGACGGGCTGACCGCGCTGATCGGCACCGCTTCGATGAGCGCCACCAGGCCGTCGGCGTCGAGCAGGTCCACGGGGCGGACGGTCCGGTTGGCGCGCACGTAGTGGAAGGCCGCGCTGACGTGGTCGAGCGGCACCCCCGCCAGGTGCGACCAGGCCAGCCGGTACGCGGCGAGCTGCACCGACGCGGCCCGGGCCTTCTTGCCCCTGGGCGGCTGCCCGGTCTTCCAGTCGACCACCTCGTAACGCCCGCCGGGCAGCTCGAACACCGCGTCCATCCGCCCCCGCACCAGCCGGTCGGCGATCATGGTCTCGAACGGCACCTCCAGGTCGAGCGGCCGGCGCTCGGCCCACTCGCTGGCCTCGAACCGCTCCTGGAGCTCGGCCAGCCGCACGTCGGCCTCCTCGACCTCCTCGACCAGGTCGAGGTCGAAGTCGTCGAGCAGCCGCTGCTGGTCCCAGCGGGTCTCCAGCCACCGGTGGAACGACGTGCCGCGCCGGGCCAGCGGAGCGGGCTTGACCGGCACCGGGCGGCGGATCCGGCGGGCCAGCTCGCGGGCGTCGGCGGCCAGCGTGACCAGCGACGACACGGTCAGCTTCGACGGCAGCTCGACGGTCGTGGCGCCGCGCCGCCGGTGCAGCTCCCGCTCGCGCAGCAGCAGGTCCGTGTCGCGCTCCCAGGCGCGCACCCGCTCCTCGTCGAACGCGCGCAGCGGCTCGTCGCCGGCCGGGGCGAGCGTGCCGGCCAGCGCCTCCTCCACCAGGCGGGCCCCGTCGAGGACCGACTCGTAGCGCAGCCCCTCGGGGGTGACCGGCCAGACGGCGGCGGCCGGCTCGGCCAGCAGCGGGTTCGACGCGCCCTCCGCCAGGTCGGGCGCCCAGAAGGCGACCTTGTCGGCGGTGTCGCGGATCTCCAGCAGGAAGTCCGACGGCTCCAGCGGCCGGGTGGCGCTGCCCCACCGGTAGCCGGAGGCGATCAGGTGGTAGTGGGCCCGCGTGACGGCCACGTACGCCAGCCGCCGCTCCTCCATCAGGTCGCGCTCGCGGCAGCTCTCGTCGAAGACGGCCAGGTCCTCCTTGGTCAGGCCGCCCAGCCGGGGCAGGTCGGCGGCGTCGCCGCGCAGCGGGTAGGGCAGCTTGCGCGGGTTCTCCGTCCAGCGGCTGTTGGTGACCGGGGTGGCCGGGAACATGCTGCCGGTCGCGACCGTGCCCCTGGAGCTGACGAGCTGCGACAGGCCGGGCACGACCACGATCGGCCACTCCAGCCCCTTGGAGGCGTGCACGGTCATCAGCTTGACGCTGTTGCTGTCGCCGACCCGGCCCGCCTCCAGCCCGAACTCCTCGCTCTCGGCCGCCTGGAGGTAGGCGAGGAACGCGCCCAGCGTCGGGTCCTCCGAGTCGCCCGCGAACCGGGACGCCGCGTCGAGGAACGCGTCGAGGTCGGCGCGGGCGGCGAACGCGCTGACCGTGCCGCCCCGCGCCGCTACCTCGATGTCCAGGCCGAGCCGCCGCTCCACCTCGGTGATCAGGTCGGGCAGCGGCTGCCCGACGTGGGCGCGGAGCTGGCGCAGCTCCTGCGCGAGCGCCACGAGCCGGGTGGCGGCCAGCGGCGAGAACGACTCCAGCCACTCCTCCCGGTCGGGCAGCTCGTCGAGCGCGTCCACCAGGCTGCCCCGCTCCTCGGCCAGGTCGGCCACCACCTGGTCGAGCGGGTCGCTCTCGAAGCGGCCCTCGCGGGTCTCGCGGTTCAGCTCCCGGGCGTACTGGCCGAGGACCCGCAGGTCGGCGGGGCCGATGCGCCAGCGCGGCCCGGCCAGCAGGCGGGCCAGCGCGTCGCCCGCCGTCGCGTCGTACAGGACGCGCAGCGTGGCGACGATGTCGGTGACCTCGGGCACCGTGAGCAGGCCGCCCAGGCCGACCACCTCGACCGGGATGTCGCGCTCCTCCAGCGCCTTGCGCAGCGCCGGGAACTGCGAGCGCTTGCGCGCCAGGATCGCCACGTCCTGCGGCTGGATCACGGGCGTCTTCTTGCGCTCGCCCTCGCCCCACGGCATGCCGTCGGGCGCCGTGTCCATGCCGATCATGCGGGCCAGGCCGTCGGCGATCCACCGGGCCTCGTCCTCGGCGGTCTCGTGGAAGGCGCAGGTGACGCGGCCGCGGTCCACCCGGTTCGGGCCGGGCACGAGGACGGGCACCTCGCGGGCCTCCATGCGCAGCGGGAGCTGGACGCGGGCGGCCACGTCGAGGACCCGGTCGCCGTTGCGGAAGCTGACGCTGAGCTGCCGCACCGGCGCGGGGTCGCCGGCGCCCGTGCGGAAGTCGCGGGGGAAGCGGCGCAGGTTGCCGGCCGAGGCGCCGCGCCATCCGTAGATCGACTGGCAGGGGTCGCCGACCGCGGTGACCGGGTGCCCGCCGCCGAACAGGCTCCTGAGCAGCACGAGCTGGGCGTGGCTGGTGTCCTGGTACTCGTCGAGCAGCACCACGGCGAAGCGGGAGCGCTCGATCTCGCCGACCTCCTTGTGGTTGGCCGCGATCCGGGCGGCCAGGGCCATCTGGTCGCCGTAGTCGATGACCTCCCGCGCCCTCTTCAGCCGCTCGTACGCCTCCACCAGCGGCAGGAGCTGCTCCCTGGCCGCCTGGACGTTCACCGGCCGGTGCTGGGCCTGCGTCACCCGGCCGGGCAGCCGCCCCTGCTGCTCGCGCAGCCAGTCGCCCACCCGGCGCACGTCACCCGAGCCGCGCAGGTGCTCCGACAGCTCGCCCGCCAGCTCCAGCACGGCGGCCGTCACGGACGGCGGGCCGAGCTCGACCCGGTCCATCGGCCCGTCGTAGCCGGCCACCACCCGGGACGCGAGCTGCCAGGAGACGGCCGGCGTGACCAGCCGCATGGTCGGCTCCAGCGCCTCGCGCAGCGCGTGGTCGGTGACCAGGCGCGCCGCGTAGGCGTGGTAGGTCGAGACGGTGGGCTCCTCGTCGAGCATCTCCGGCGTCACCAGGCCCGCCTCGGCCAGGCCGTTCAGCCGCTCCCGGACACGGACGGCCAGCTCGGCGGCGGCCTTGCGGGTGAACGTCAGGCCGAGCACGTTGCCCGGCTTGACCAGGCCGTTGGCCACCAGCCAGACGACGCGACCGGCCATGGTCTCGCTCTTGCCGGAGCCGGCGCCCGCCATCACGACCATGGGTTCGAGCGGCGCCTCGATGACGTGGGCCTGCTCGGGGGTCGGCGGCAGGATGCCGAGCTTCCCGGCCAGCTCGGCGGGGGTCAGCACACCTGGCCTCCGCTGTCGTTGACGGGACAGCTCGCCTTGGCGGCGCAGGTGCGGCAGCCGTCGTTCGCCTTGGCCTGGAAGAACGGGCCGGACATGCCGGTCGCCACGGTGTCGACCAGGTCGGCCGCCCAGCCGGGGTTGGCGTCGTCGGCCAGCGCGCCCTGCCGCTGCTCCAGCGCCTCGTTGCGGCCGCCCGCCTTGCCGAGCTGCACCAGCGCGGCGCCGCCCGGCTCGGTCATGCCGTGGCGGGCGAACGCGCCGAGCAGCGCGGCGAGCTGGTAGACGCCGAGCTGCGGATGCCGGTCGAGCTCGCCCGGCCGGGGCTTGGAGCCGCCGGTCTTCAGGTCGATGATCACGGCCCGGCCGTCGGAGTCGCGCTCGACCCGGTCGACGCGGCCCTTGATCTGGACGCCGTCGCCGACCGTGGCGACGAACGCCTCCTCCAGGGCGACCAGCTCCCTCGGATTCTCCTTGTGCCAGCGCAGGAACTTGCCGATCATCTGCTCGGCGACCTGGCGCTGCTTGCGGTTGAACCAGGCGCCGCCGAAGTCCAGCTCGTGCCAGACGTCGTCCAGCCGGCGGCTCAGGAGGTCCTCGTTCGGCAGGTCGGTGGAGGCGAGCACGGCCAGCGCATGGATGATCGTGCCGAGCCCCTGGGCGGTGCTGGTGCCCGCCGCTCCGACGGCCGTCTCCAGCAGCCAGCGCAGCCCGCACTTGGTGAAGCTCTCGACCGCCGACGGCGAGATGCTGACAGTGTCGTCCGGCCAGCTCAGCGGCCGGTCGTCGGTCATGGTCGTCAGCGCGTACCACTCGTTGGGGTGGGCGCCCCGCACCCCCGCGGCGGCCAGGCGGGCGAGCTGCCCGGCGGCCTTGCGGCGCACCTTCGCCGGCCGCGTCGGGTCGGTGACCGCGCTGCGCAGGTCGGCGACCAGCGCCGCCATGGTGAGCCAGCGCGCCCGGTCGTCGACCGTGGCCGTCTCCACCGCACCCGGCATGAGCTCGGACAGGAACCGCGACGGCCGCTCGTCGGTGTCCTCGCCGCCCACGGCCGTCACCACGAGCCTGCGCCGCGCCCGCGTCGCCGCGACGTAGAACAGCCTCCGCTCCTCGGCCAGCAGCTTCGAGGCCAGGGACGCGGCGTTCGGCTTCGCCCCCTCGGCCAGCTCCACCAGGTCGTCGGCGCCCAGCATCGACCCGCGCAGCCGCAGGTCGGGCCAGACGCCCTCCTGCACGCCGGCGACGACCACCACGTCCCATTCGAGGCCCTTGGAGCGGTGGGCGGTCAGGATGCGCACGGCGTCGCCGTCGGGCGCCCGGTCGGCCAGCGTGTCGCCCGGGATCTCCTGCGCGGCCAGGTCGTCCAGGAACACCTCGGCCCCGGCCCGCGGCATCCTGTCCACGAACCGGGCCGCGTGGTCGAACAGCGCCACCACGGCGTCGAGATCGCGGTCGGCCTGCGCGCCGCGGGCACCGCCGGCCAGGCTCAGCTCGGTCCACCGCTCGGCCAGGCCGCTCGCCTGCCAGATCGCCCACAGGACGTCCTCGGCGGTGCCCTGCTCGCGCACGGCCTCGCGGGCGGTGACCAGGAGCTTGGCGACGCGCTCGGCGGGCAGCGCGACGTGCGGCTCGACGGGGGTCAGCTCGCGGGTGTCCTGGAGCGCGGCCACGAGGAGCTGCCCGGACGTGCGCGGCCCCTCGCCGGCCTCGGCGCCCTCCTCCGGAGGTCGCTCGCCGAGGGCGTGGGCCTCGTTCTCGGCGATCTTCAGGGCCCGGCGCAGGCGACGTACGCCGATCATGTCGGTGCCGCCCAGCGGGCCCGTCATCAGCTCCTCGGCCACCGTCTCATCCAGCGTCGCGGGGTCGAGGGCCACGCGCAGCATCGTCAGCAGCGGCCGTACGCCGGGCTCCTGGGCGATCGGCACCTCGTCGCCCGCCACCATCGTGGGCACGCCCGCGCTGACCAGGGCGCGCCGCATCAGCGGCACCTGGCGGATCGCCGAGCGCACGAGCACCGCCATCCGGTGCCAGGGCACGCCGTCGATGAGGTGGGCCCGGCGCAGGGTGTCGGCCACGACCGCGGCCTCCTGGCTGGTGCTGTCCGCGAGCAGCACGCGCACCTCGCCGGGGTCGGCGTCGGGCGGGGACAGCAGCTCGCGGTGCCCGTGAGCCCGCGCCCGCTCCGGCGCGGGTCGCGGGGTGTCGGGTACGGGGGCGGCCGGCGCGGGGGCCGGGTCGGGGAGGGGGGTGTCGGGTACGGGGGCGGCCGGCGCGGGCGCCGGGTCGGGGAGGGGCGCGGCCGGGAGGCGGGCGGCGACGCGGCGGGTCGCCTCCAGCAGGCCGGCGCCGCTGCGGCGGCAGACCCGCAGCGCCAGCACCGGGGCGTCCCGGCCGTCGCGCGTGCGGAACCGCTGCGGGAACCCCAGGATGCCGCGCACGTCCGCGCCCCGGAACCCGTAGATCGACTGGTCCGGGTCGCCGACGGCCACCAGGTCGCGCCCCTCGCCCGCGAGCTGCCACAGCAGCAGCTCCTGAGCCGGGTCGGTGTCCTGGTACTCGTCCACGAACACCACGTCGTGCGCGGCCCGCTCCCTGCGCTGGACGTCGGGGTCGGCCAGCAGCCCGGCCGCCGCCCTGATGAGCTCGGCGTAGTCGAGCACCGGCTCGGGGTCGAGGTCGAAGCGGCTCTCGTAGCGCCGGGCGAACCCGCCGGCCGCCACCCAGTCGTCGCGCCCGTACCGCCGGCCGAGCTCCTCGACGCGCTCGCCGTCGAGGCCGCGCTCGAAGGCGCGCGACAGGAAGTCCCGCAGCTCCTCGGCGAACCCCCGGGTCTTCAGCGCCTCCCGCAGCGAGCGCGGCCACTGCGTCGCGCCGTCCTCCAGCTCGCCGTGGAGCAGCCGCCTGATCTCCAGGAGCTGCTCGGGACCGGTCAGCAGCCGGGGCGGCGGCTCACCGGCCAGGACGGCCTCGCGGCGCAGCAGCGCGTACGCGTAGCTGTGGAAGGTCAGGGCGAGGGGCGTGCGGGTGGTGCGCCGCAGCCGGGCGGTGACGCGTTCGCGCAGCTCGCCGGCGGCCTTGCGGCTGAAGGTGAGGATCAGCACCCGCTCGGGGTCGATGCCGCGCCGCTCGATGCGGTCGACCACCGACTCGACGACGGTCGTCGTCTTGCCCGTGCCGGGACCGGCCAGCACGAGCAGCGGCCCGCTTCCGTGGGCCACCACGGCACGCTGGTGCTCATCGAGCACAGGTGGCTCGGCGGGCCTCGTGTTCCCGCGCCGCACCAACCGCCAGGTCTGACCACTCACAGCACTAGATTCCATCAGACCACAGGGGTAGATCGTGCCGAGTTGACCGGTCTCGCGGAGACGATCCGCTCACGGTAGCGACACGGGACGGGGGTCGGCGCGGCGACACACCGCGGTTCGGGGCGGAGCGGACGATATGTCAGGCGGGTCGGGCGGCGGCGTTCTGGAGGAACGTCACACCGGCCGTCCGCGCGAACGTGGTGATCAGAGCGTGGATGAGCCGCGCGAGCAGCGCCTCCAGAACCATGATCGCCGCCTTGGCGAGCAGCGAGGCCAGGAAGTCAGACATCAGGCACCTCACGGGGGATATGGGATTTACTGCCAGATTTCACCACAAATCTGGCGCCGGGTGGCATCTTACGTGTCCGGTGGGTGAACGCGCGATGACCGGATCGGCACGCGTTCAGATCCGGGGTCTTCCTAGGCGGGCGCGGTCACGGGCCCGGGCCTGGGAGCGGCCTTGGACGCGGGCTCGCGTGCGGGCCTGGGCGCAGACTCGCGTGCAGGCTCGGGCGCAGACTCGTGTCCGGGCTCGGGCGCCGCCTTGGGGCCGCCGGGAGGGGCGCTCAGGAAGGGCAGGCGGCGTTCCAGACCGCGTTCCAGGACCCGCTCCGCGATCACGGCCGCCGCGGCGCAACCCAGCCCGATCCCCCACCCCAGCGGACCTATCGGACGCGACCCGAACAGCCGGCTCAGCCCCGGCACCGAGACGATCACCGCGAGCACGGCCAGCGACGCGAGCGAGGCCAGCAGGACCAGCGGGTCGCGCCCGCCCACGGCGAGCGTCTGCACGAGCTGCGCCGCCACCAGCCCGACGAGCCCGATCGTGTCGGCCCGCGCTCGCGTGCCGGTCATCCGGCCGAGCAGCCACGCCGCCGCGGCCGCCGCGGCCGTGGTGATCGCGCGCAGGTGGATGTCGCGGGTCAGGGCGGCGCCCAGCGACGCCTCCGGCCCCTCGGTGAGGAGCCGGTCCGGGTCCACGGCGCCCGGCGGCCGCACGGCCACGGCCATGGCGGGGAGCATGTCGGTGAGGAGGTTCACGAGGAGGAGCTGGCGGGTGTTGAGCGCGCTGCGGCCGGTCAGCAGGCTGGAGCCGAGGGTGAAGACGATCTCGCCGACGTTCCCGCCGAGCAGCATGCTGAGCGAGTCGCGGACCGACCCCCACATCGCCCGCCCCTCCACGATCGCGTCGATGATCGTCTCGATGCGCTCGTCCACCACCACGATGTCGGCGGCGGCGCGGGCGGCCGGGGTGGCGCGGGAGCCGAGGGCCACGCCGACGTCCGCGAGCCGGATGGCGGGCACGTCGTTCGCGCCGTCGCCGGTGACGGCGACCACCCGGCCCATACGGCGCAGCCCGGCGACGATGCGCGCCTTGTGCTCCGGCGTGACCCGGGCGAACACCGCGACCTCGCGCAGCACCTCGTCGAGCGCGCCGTCGTCCACCTCGTCGAGCTGGGGGCCGGTCATGACGCGGCCGCCGGTCATGGCGTTGATCTCGGCGGCGATGGCCTCGGCCGTGCTCGGATGATCACCGGTGATCATGACGACGCGGACCCCGGCTCTCATCAGACCCTCGACGCTCCGCTTGGCGGTGGGCCGCACCGGGTCGGCCAGGCCGAGGAACCCGAGGAAGCTCAGCCGTTCGATCCTGGACTCGTCGAGGTCGGCGAGGCTGGAGGCCGGCCGCTCGGCGACCGCGAGCACCCGGTGACCCTGGAGCGCCAGCCGCTCGACCTCCTCCTCCAGCTCCCGCCTGGCCGCCGCGTCCAGCGGCGCCGTCCCGGCGCCGCGCCGCAGGGTGGTGCAGCGGTCGAGCAGCACCTCGGGCGCGCCCTTGACGCTCACCGCCTGCCGCGCGCCGCCTTCCTCCCCGATCCCGTACGTGCCGAGGACGGCGTGGTAGCCGCGGGCCGGCTCGAACGGCAGCTCGTCCACCCGCCGCCACCCCGCGAACCCGTCGGCCGGCGAGACGCCCAGCCGCTCCGCGCCCTCCACCACGGCGCGGTCCGTGGGGTGCGGGATGGCCCGCCCGTCCTCGTACCGGGGACAGGCCCGCAACGCCGCGGCGACCACGGCCCGCAGCTCCGGCGACAGGTCCTCGACGGTCCGCTCGATCCGACCGTCCGACACGCGGCCCAGGCTGATGCGGCCCTCCGTGAGGGTGCCGGTCTTGTCGAAGCACAGGACGTCCACGCGGCCCAGCGCCTCGATCGTGGACGGGTTGCGTACGAGAGTGTTGCGGGCCGACAGCCGCTTGGCCGACGCGAGCTCCGCGACCGTCGCCACGAACGGCAGCCCCTCGGGCACGGCGGCGACCGCCAGGCTCACGGCGGGGGCGACGGCGGCGGCCACCGGCGCCCCCCGCAGCAGCTCGGTCGCCATGAGCGCCACGCCGGAGCCGATGGCCACCGGCAGGATGCGGCGGCTCAGGGCGCGCAGTCGTAGCTCCACGCCGGTCGGCGGCGCGCCGGCCGCGGCCAGCTTGGCGGTCCGGCCGGCGACGGTGGCCTCGCCGGTGGCGACCACGACGGCCAGGCCGTGTCCTGCCGCGACGGTCGTGCCCTGGTACACCATCGACGCGCGGTCGGCCACAGCCGCCGCGGCCGTGGGAGTCGCGCTCTTGGCGACGAGCCTCGACTCGCCGGTGAGTGTGGACTCGTCCAGTTCCAGGCCCGACGCCTCGACCAGGCGGGCGTCGGCGGGGACGGCGTCGCCGGCGCGCAGCTCGATCACGTCGCCGGGGACGAGCTCGTCCGCGGCCCCGGCCACGATCCCCGCCTCCTCGCGCCCCTCGGGCTCCTCCAGCTCCTCGCGCTCCTGGACCTCGCTCTCCTCGACCTCACGTCCCTCCGCCTCGCGTCCCTCCACCTCGGGAACGGGTGTGAGGCCGGCGGGTGGGGTGCCCTCGGCGGCGGGCGCGGGGCCGCCGGGTGGAGCGCCCTCGCGAGCGAGCGCGGGGCCGGGGGGCGGGGTGCCCTCGGCGGCGGGCGCGGGGCCAGCGGGTGGAGCGCCCTCGGGAGCGGGCGTGGGGCGGGTACCGGGAGCGGGCGGGCGGCGCAGGCGTACGCGGCTGGCGGTGACGCGGGTGAGGCGGTGCAGGGTCCGGTCGGCGTGCCAGCGCTGCGTGCCGCCGAGCAGGGCGCCGACGCCCATCACGCCGACGATCAGACCGGCGTCGAGCACCGAGCCGACCGCCGCCGAGACGCCCGCGCCCGCGGCGAGCACGGGTGTGAGCGGGTTGGCGATCTCCTCCAGGCAGGCACGCGCGAGCGACCGCGGCCCGCCGTCCGTACGCGCGACCTCACCACGGCCCGCCCGCGCGCCCGCCGCGCCCCGGCCGCCCGCCGCGCCCCGGCCGCCGGCCGGGCCCTCGCCCGCGAAGCCCGTCCCGCCGTACCCCGCGTGCCCTCTGCGGCGCGCC
Organism: Nonomuraea roseoviolacea subsp. carminata; assembly: GCF_024172185.1. Classification (GTDB taxonomy): domain Bacteria; phylum Actinomycetota; class Actinomycetes; order Streptosporangiales; family Streptosporangiaceae; genus Nonomuraea; species Nonomuraea roseoviolacea. The sequence goes on along the minus strand of NZ_JAMZEC010000001.1, from coordinate 5,008,285 downwards.
GCCTCCTCCTCCGGAAGACCCTCGGGGGACGTGCGGAGCCGCGACAGCACGTCCGGCACCGCCATGGCATGCCAGGGGGTGTGGTCGGCGGGCGGCGGCGGCGCCTCCCTGCCCGCGCGGCGTCCCGTCCACTCGCCCGCCACGAGCGCGGCCACGGACGTGGCGTTGCTCACCAGGTGCACCCTCGCCAGCGCCGTACGCGCCGGGCCCAGGAACGCCAGCACCGCCCCCGTGGCCGCCCCGGCCCCCGCCACCCGCACGCTGCGCCTGGCGGCCTTCCGCGCGTACGGCAGGCAGCGCAGCAGCAGGTACGCCCCCTCGAACCCGCCGATCACGTCGGCGTCCCACGGGACCGGGCGGGGCCTGCCGAGCACGCCGACCCCCAGGTCGGCCCGGGCCAGCGCGCGCCGTCCCCGTTGCGAGACGACCGCCACGCCGTGCCCCTCGGCCTGCATCACCCGCACCTCGGCGGCCAGCCGCGACCCTCCGCGGACGACCCGCTTCACCCCCAGCCGCCCGGCCAGCCGCGGGTCTCCCCCGGCCAGCACCACCTCGCACGCGTCGCCGGGCGCGGCCACGAGGGCCTCGGCGAGCGGGTGCGGCTCGGGCTCCAGGCCGACGACGGCGACCAGGACCCCCTGCCTGGCGATCGTGACCAGCCGGACCCCTTCTTCCCGCCACCGCCGCACCTCGGCGGGTTCCGACGCGAGAGGGCCTGGCGGCTCGTACGGGGCGACGCTCCAGCCGTCGCGCTCACGGCGGGCCCTCGGGGCGGCGCGGTCCGTGAGATCGACGAGCGTGTACAGACGGGAGTGCAGCTCGTCCAGGTCGGGCCCGGCGCCGAGGGGTACCACGCCGTGGACGGCCCAGGCGCCCGTGGCGAGGAGGCCGGCGTCCAGGATGACGGTATCCACGCGGTCCATGCGGTGCAGCGCGTCGCGGTCGAGCACGATGGTGTCCCGCCGCGCCAGCGCCCGGACCAGCGCGCTGGTGAACGCGTCCCTGCCCAGGCGCGCCGCCTTGGGCACCCCGGCGACCAGCACGGTCAGTCCTCGCTGGTGATCGCGGCTGACGAACGTGGTCACCCCCTGCCCGGCCAGGGACAGCGCGCCGGCCAGGTCCGCGTACTTCTCGACGGGCCCGCGCGGCAGCGGCGCCACGCGGCGCGGCACGGCCGTACGGATGTGGCGGTAGGCGCCCTCCTCGGCGGCGAACTCCTCCTCGCGCCGCTCCCAGGCGGCGCGCCCGGCGCGGGCGTCCACGTAACGGCCGGCGGCGGCGACGGAGTCGACGAGCAGGGACACCGGCCGCAGCGCGAGCGCGTGCGTGAGGATCCGCCCGGAGGCCAGCACCGCGTCCACCGCGGGCTTGCCGACGCGTTCCTCCAGCTCCCGGCGTACCCGCGGGGTGTGCTCCGCCAGGGAGAGCAGCGCCGGCGCCAGGGCGGGCAGCCTCGGCACGCGGGCGGCCTGCCCGGCCAGCGCCGCACCGGCGCCCAGCAGGTGCAGGCCGAGGCTCACGGCGGCGCGCGCCTGCTGCTCGACCCCGTCGAGCGCGCGGCAGGCCCGGCCCCACCCGTCCTCGTCCTCGTCCCCGTCCCCGTAACCGGCTGCGTCCTCGTCCTCGCCTCCGTCGCCCTGCTCGCGCTCGTCCTCGTCGCCGCCGACGGCGGCCTCGATCGTGCGGATGTCGTCCAGGGCCTCCAGGACCTCCTGGACGCGGGCGAGGCCGGGCCGCCGCTCGTTCCGCTCCACGGAGCCGGCGTCGTCCTCCGCGCGGCCCGCGTCGTCCTCGCCGGGCTCCTGGACGTCCAGCTCGTCGATGATCGCGAGGAGTTTGCCCATGTCCGTCGTGGCCGGCTCGCAGGCGACGTACACGAACCCGAGCGCGCCGTTGACCTCGGCGCGTTCGACGCCGGTGGCCAGCAGGCGGTCCTCCAGGAGGCGCGCCCGCCGCCCGGTGCCCGGCCCGCCCACGGCGCGCAGCTCGACGCGCATGCCGCCCGGGCACACGCGGACCACCCGAGGGCGCGGCAGGAGACCGCGCAGCGGCTCGGGCAGCATGCCGAGCAGGGCGCCCGCGGCGGCGGGTACGCCGGGCAACCGCATGCGGTCTCCCCCTCCCTTCGAACGGGTGTGTCCTGCCGGGGGAGGTGGACAGGTGGCGCTGGTGGACGTGTCGGGCTGCGGATCGGTCGATGCGCGGCGGCCGCTCGCGGGGGGCGAACGGCCGTGGGTCTCGTCTGCGCGCGGCTAGGTGCTCATCCGGGTGGCTCCGGCGTGGACGACGCCCTCGCGGAGGCGGCCCGCGCGGCGGCCGCCCGCGCCGACGACGCCTTCGTGGCGGACGCCTGCGTGGACGCGGCGCTCTGGGCGGCTGCTCCCCTCCTGGACGTCCCGCTCTTGGGCGCCTCCTCGGCCTTCATGGCGCTCTTACGGGCGGCGGCGGACACCCGGCCGCCCGCGCCGCCACCGCGGCCCGCCGTGGACGCACGCGGCGCCGTCCGCGCCGTCGCGCCCGCTCCCTGCCCGCCGCTCACCATGGGGGTCTCCCCCGAACGGGCCCGCTGCGCGATGATCGCCCCGGCGCCGATGGCCGCCGCGACGGGCCACTCGATGACGCCCATGACCGCGAGCGCCCCGAGGGCTCCGTAGTAGGCGACGCGCTCGGGCGGGGGCAGCATCGCCCGCGCGACGTCCGCGGCGTGCCCCATCTCCTGGCGGCTGATCCTGGGGACGGGAACGTGCGGCAGGGGAATCCGCGGCATGCGCACCCGTGGAGGACGGACCTCGATGGTCATCATCGGCAGGTCCAACGTGAACCGCCTGGCGGAGCCGGCCTCCGTCCCGGCGGTGGTTGTCGAGCGGGTCTGGGCCACGGTCATGACTTCCCCTCTGTACTGAGGAATCCTCTCCGTGTCCCTATCCCGCCCCCAGGCGATTCATACCCGATACGGCCCTTTTGACGGTTTCCCTACCTCCCCATGCACCCCTCAGGAGGGCGCAGGCGAGTGGGGGCGGGTCAGCGCTTGTAGGCGATGCCGCCGTACATGAGGCGCTGGCCGACCGTCAGCTCCGACGGGACCGGACCGTCGGGACGCCACAGCGGCAGCGGCACGACCCCCGGCTCCAGCAGCTCGAACCCGTCGAAGAAGCCGGTGATCTCCGCCACGGTGCGGAACCGGCCCGTGCCGAGCAGGGCGAGGAACTTCTTCTCCGCCTCCCGGGAGTCGTCGCTGGAGGCGCAGAAGTGGGTGATGAACAGGTAGCTGCCGGACGGGACCGCGTCCATGTACGCCTCGACGATGCCCCGGGGGTCCTCGTCGTCGTGCAGGTGGTGCAGGATGCCGACCAGCATCACCCCGACCGGCCGGTCGAGGTCGATGAGCCGCCTGACGTCCTTGTCGGCGAGGATGCTCTTGGGATCGCGCAGGTCGGAGGTGACGACGGCGGTGCGGTCGTTCTCCGCGAGCAGCGCCCTGCCGTGGGCCAGCACCATGGGGTCGTTGTCGACGTAGACGACGCGCGACTCGGGGTTCGCGCGCTGGGCGACGTGGTGGGTGTTCTCGACGGTCGGCAGCCCCGACCCGAGGTCGATGAACTGCGTGACGCCCTGGTCGACGAGGAAGCGCACGCCGCGGCCCAGGATCTGCCGGTTGTACGTGGCCACGTCGTAGATCTCCGGGACCACCTTCACGATCTCCGCGACGAACGCGCGGTCGACCTCGAAGTTGTCCTTGCCGTTGAGCACCACGTCATAGGCGCGGGCGATGCTGGGGCGCGTCGTGTCGATGGCGCTGGTCCACTGGTTGGGCGTCTCGGCCACGGCGTTCCCTTCGTGCCTTTCACGGCGATCCGACAGGAAAGATCTTAGTGCCGAGAAGGTGAGAGAAGTACGCGTTCCACGGCATCCTGTGGGACATGTCCGGCACCTCCGCCCGCCTGCTCACGCTCCTGTCCCTGCTGCAGAGCCCTCGCGAACGCCCCGGCAGCGAGCTGGCCGAGCGGCTCGGGGTCACCACCCGGACGATCCGCCGGGACGTCGAACGGCTGCGCGACCTGGGGTATCCGGTCGAGGCCGGGATGGGCGGCACGGGCGGTTACCGGCTGGTGGCGGGCTCGGCCATGCCGCCGCTGCTGCTCGACGACGAGGAGGCCGTGGCCATCGCCGTCGGCCTGCGCACCGTGACCCGTGCGCGGTTCGCGCCGAGGCCGCTGCCCGGCGAGGACGTGGCCTCCTTCGTCGTCGCCCGGCTGCACAGCCTGCTCCCCGTCTACCGCGCGGTCGTCACCCTGCGCGCGCCGGCCGGACTGGTCGCCGCCAGGGCACGTCGTTCTCCAAGGTCACGCACCTGGCCTTCGATGACCCGGTGGGGCGGGTACGCAACCCGTTCGGGGCAACCTGTGGTGGGATCCAGACACGCATCGAGGACGTGACGGCGGAGAGGAACTGGAGCGGCGCTGGAGCGATCCGGTGTTCATGGCGGCCATCGGCCCCTCGAGAGTGGGAGGGTCGCCAAGGCCCGAGTGTGCCCTGACCTGCCTGATCTGCGCATCACGGATGTCCTTTCGATTTTGCCGGTGCCGGGCGGGTGCCGGCCGATAACGTGGTCGTCTCGTTACCGAACGTGGGAGGTGGGTGTGCGCAGGTCGTTCACGTTCCTGCTGCGCCCCACCAGCAAGCAGGCCGCCGCGCTCACCCAGTGCCTGGAAGACCACCGGCAGCTGTACAACGCCGCGCTGGAGCACCGCCGCACCGCCTACGGCAAGGCCGGTGTCACGATCGGCTACGGCGAGCAGTCGGCGGAGCTGAAAGAGATCCGCAAGGCCGACCCCGGCGGGCAGGGCCGCTGGTCGGCAGGCTCCCAGCAGCAGACCCTCCGCCGTCTGGACAAGGCATTCGCCGCGTTCTTCCGCAGAGTCAAGGCCGGGCGGAAAGCCGGGTACCCGCGTTTCAAGGGCCGGGGCCGGTTCGACACCGTGCAGTGGCCTGCCGTCAAGAACGGCGCGAGCTGGGACTCCCAGCCGAGTGATCGGGTAACGCGCGTCTACCTGCTCGGCATCGGGCATGTGCGGGTCCATCGGCACCGCCGCGTGTCCGGCACGGTCAAGACGATCAGCGTGAAGCGGGAAGACGCCCGCTGGTTCGTCGTGCTGTCGTGCGATGAGGTGCCCGCCGAGCCGTTGCCCGCGACGGGTGTTGTGGCGGGGATCGACCTGGGGGTGGCGTCGCTGGCCACCAGCAGCGACGGCGAGCGCTTCGACAATCAGCGTCACCTGGCCGCGTGTGCCGACCGGTTGGCGGCGGCTCAACGCGATCTGGCCCGAAAGCAGCGGGGGTCCATGCGGCGTCGTAAGGCTGTGGCGCGGGTGGCCGCGCTGCATGCCATGGTGCGGCGGCGACGCCTGGACGGCGCGCACAAGGCCGCGCTGGCGCTGGTGCGCGCCTACGACGTGATCGTGCACGAGGACCTGCGGATCACCGGCATGACCCGCTCGGCGTCCGGCACGATCGAGCAGCCTGGCCGCAATGTCGCTCAGAAAGCCGGGCTGAACCGCAGCATTCTGGACGCGGGTTGGGGGGTGTTCCTGACGATCCTCGCAGACAAGGCTGAAAGCGCCGGTCGCGAGCTGATCGCAGTCGAGCCCCGCAACACCTCCCGCACCTGCTCGCGGTGTGGGCACTGCGCGAAGGACAACCGTCTCACCCAGGCCGGGTTCCAGTGCGTGGCGTGCGGGCATGCCGCGCACGCCGACGTCAACGCGGCCAAGAACATTCTCAGGGCAGGGCTTGCCCTTCGTGAGGCTGCGCGAGCGGCTTAGCGAGAAGCCGCTCCCTTCCGGGAGCGGAGGAGTCACGGAGTACATGCAGCGGGATCTTCTTCCCGTCCGCCGGCGGGCGATCCGGGGCCTGACCGGTCGGGCCTGCCTCGAAGCTCGATAAGCGCTCCTGATGCGGGGGTCAGGAATCTTTGTTGGCCTTCTGGCAGCCCACTCCCCCAGAGTGGCCGCATGTCTGAGTCAACGCGTCCTCACCCTGACCACGCGGCCACCTTCTCGCCGGCGGCCTTCCGCCTCGCCCGCGCGGAGGGAAACAAGCGGCTACGCGGCAGTGGTGAGTTGTTCGAGTCGTTCTTCGCCCTGGACGGCGCCGCCTACCAGGCGGGCGCCCTGCCCGTCGCCACGAAGGAACTGCTCGGCCTCGTCGTGTCCGTGATGAAGGACTGCGAGGAATGCGTCTACTACCACCTGGAACGCTGCGACGAGGAGGGGGTCAGCCGTGATCAGGTGGTCGAGACCCTGCAGATCGCCCTGGTGGGCGCCGGGTCCGTCACCGTGCCGCTCCTTCGCCGGGCCATGAGCTTCATGTCCCGGCTTCCCCGCCTGGGGGTGAGCTGATCGCTCATCCGGCCTTCACCCTGGTAGCAGGTCTCGGCTGAGTGTCGGTACGGCCTGCCACCATGTCCCGCATGACGACCGACCCCTTGGCCCCGTTCCGGTGGCTCGATGTGACCGAGGACGAGGGCGGGCGGCCCACTGGATGTGATCTTCACTGTGGCTTTCCTCCGTGGGCTCGACCCCGCGGAGGTGGTGCGCCGCTTCGGCCGCGGTGAGCACTCGGGCGTGGAGTTGGACTTCGGCGGGCTCGCCGCCGAGGTCCAGGAGTTCGTCAGCGAGACGGCAGGCGGTGATGGCGGCGGCCACGTGGGCGTCTTCCAGACCGGCGAGTGGTGCGTGGCCATCGAGCCCTACGGCTGGACGGCCACGCTCCATGAGGTGGCGACCGGGCTGTCGCGGGGCTGCGAGATGCTGGCGGTCACCCGGCACGACTACGCCGCCGAGCACAGCTTCGTGTACGCGATCGACGGCACGGTCGTCATGCGGTACCCGCTGCGGCACCCCTACCGGCGGCACGGCGCCGCGCCTGACCAGCTCAACGGCTTCATGCGCGAGCTGGGCATGGGGCTGGGCGAGCCGGAGGACGAGACCGCGTGGCGCGCGGCGTGGGATGACAACTGCGACAACGCCGTGCCGAGGGGCTTCGCCCTGGCGGCAAAGGTCACCGGGGTGTCGTTCACACCCGACATGCTCGACCGCCCGATGCTCGTGGGGCCCGTCAGGGAAGGATGATCGTATCCAGCGGGCCCGGGACTGCACGGCGTGGTGGGTGTGGCCGCGGGTCGAGTACGCCACCACTTCGCTGATCGAAGACATACGCGAGCCTCCGGAAGCACTCACGGACTCTTCGTCCCGGATTCTCACTGCGCTACGCCGCGGGCTGTGCCCATGCCGTGTGCCTGCGGGTTCCGCGCTTCGGCGCTTCCGACGCCTCACCTGGGGCGAAGCCGGCGGGCGGAGCCCGCCCTCAAGAAGGCGGCCTCGCGGAGCGAGGGCCTCCAGAGGCCGGGGCTGGACCCGGCTGGAAGAACGGCTGAGCCCATGGCGCGAAGCGCCGTACGCGAAGGCCTTTGGCTCTGTGAGCCCCATGCGAAAGGGCCCCGGAGCGGATGACGCCGGGGCCCTTGCGACAGCTCGCCTACGAGAACAGGTGGTCCACCACGCGGGCCGTGGCCTTGCCGTCGTCCTTCGGGGCGTAGGTGGCCCGGAAGGCGTCGTAGCGGTCGCAGTGGGCGGCGGCCACCTGGTCGATCGAGCGGAGCGCCTCGATGACCTCGGCCGAGGTGGACAGCACCGGGCCGGGGGCGATCTCGGGCAGGTCCACGTACAGCCCCCGCTTGGCGGAGTACTTCGGCAGGTCGTACGCGTAGAAGACCATGGGGCGGCCCGTGGCCGCGAAGTCGAACATGACCGACGAGTAGTCCGTCACCAGCACGTCCGCCACCAGCAGCAAATCCGCCATATCGGGATAAGTCGTGACGTCGTGGGCGATGTCGGGGACGGCGGGCATGGCCTGCATCGGGTGGGCGCGGACCAGCAGCTCGTGGTCGGCCCCCAGCTCCACCCGCGCCTTGGCCAGGTCGAGCTTCACCATCGCGTTCTTGCGGTCGTAGTCGCGGTACGTCGGCGCGTACAGCACCACCCGCTTGCCCTCGGCCAGCCCCAGCCGCGCGCGCACCTCGGCGGCCAGCCGCTCGCGGTCGGGCGAGGTGAGCACGTCGTTGCGCGGCAGCCCGCTCTCCAGGATCTCGCCCTGGTAGCCGAACGCCTTGCGCAGCAGCGTCGTGGCCCACGGCGACTGCGACAGCAGCACGTCCCAGCCGCGCACCTCGGCGGCCTGCCGGTGCCAGATCGGCGGGCGCGGGTCGCGGTTCATGTGCGGCTGGTCGTTGCCGATGTGCTTGGCCGGGGTGCCGTTCCAGGTCTGCAGCACCACCTGGTCCTCGCGGGCGCGGAACCAGACGGGCAGGAACGAGTTGGTCACGATGTGGCGGGACCTGGCCAGCGCGGCGTGGTGCTCGCGGCTGCCCGCGCGCACGGCCGTGGTGCCGGGCGGCGGCGTGAACGCGCCGTCCTTGACGATCCAGATGTGCTCGCGGTCGTCACCGCGCCGCACCCGCTCCTCGTACACGGCCCGGACGCTGTCGGAGTAGAGGCGGCCGTCGTTGACGACGTACACGGTCGCGTCGTTGAGCGGCTCGGCGCGCTGGGCCGGGTAGAAGACCCGCCGCAGCACGTGGGTGCCGGCCACGCCCTTCTCGTCGGCGGGCAGCACCTCCTCGACGGTGATCACCGGCACGTCGAAGCGGGTGGAGACCATCCGGAACGCGTGCCCGCCCAGCTCGCGCGGCTCCTCGTCCAGCCCCGGCAGGGCGGCGTGGTCCATGCGCAGCGGGACGATCTCCCCCGAGGGATGGCGGATCGACATGTTCCAGGTGCCGGAGGACAGCGGCACGCTCTCGCCGAAGCGGTCCAGGGCCGCGGGCGTGACCCGGACGGTGAACTCCTCGCCGTCGCGCTCCATCGGGATGCCGTAGCAGAGGCCGGAGCGGTGGCGCAACGTGAGGACCCGCTGGCCCGGGGCGTCGGGGTAGCGCCCGCGCAGCACCAGCGCGGAGCCCTCCCACACCGCCGACGAGATCACCGGGCGGATGCGGTGGGCCGAGACGATGACGCGGTCGCGCCGGTCGCCGAGCACGGTGATCTCGCGGTCGCCCACGGTGGCCCGGGTCTCGCCCGATTCGCCCAGCATGACCGAGGCAGCGGGGTCGCCCTTCGGCTCGACCCAGAGCCGCCGCCCGTCCTTCTCGTGCAGGAGCGCGGAGACGGCCTGGACGACCACGACCTCGGTGCCGCCCTGCTGGGGCGTGAAGTCGGCCGCCACGCGGTGGCCGCCGAGCCGGGCGTGGCCCTTGGTCACGCTGCGGCCGGGCAGGAAGATCCGCAGCTCCAGGCGGTCACCCTCGACGGTGACGCCGGTCAGCTCGGCCCGGTTGGGCTGGAGCACCACCTGCAGGGCCCGGTCGGACGTCCAGACGGGACGGACCCACCAGCCGGGACGCAGCCTGAGCCCGGCCGGCCGCTCGGGGCGGCCCACCGACGAGCCGCGCAGCAGGCCGGTGGCCCGGGCGCCGCGGCTCCAGAACACGATCTCGGCCCGCCACGTCGTGGCGTCGGCCACGGCCGGCCGGTGCCGCATCCGGCGGCGGGCGGCGTGGACGGCGCCGCGCACCGCGCCGCGCCAGCGCAGCGCCCACGGGCTCAGCTCGGCCGAGAAGCCCGACCAGTCGTAGTTGCAGCCCGGCTCGCGGGCGCCGTGGGTGGCCTCCGGCTCGAACGTCCGCCGGGTGCGCAGGCGCACGGGCGGCAGCCAGCGCGGGCCGCGCAGCACGACGGTCGCCCAGTTGGCGCGGCGGCTGCGCACCGACAGTCCGGCCAGGTAGGCGAAGCCGGTGATGCGCAGCTTGCCGTCCACCCACTGGATGTCGTCGATGTGCGTGACGGGCACCAGGTCGGAGCGGCGCAGCCGGTACAGCTCCGACGGCAGCTCGTCCTGGAACGGCAGGTCGGCGTACCAGCTCAGGCCCTTGCGGATGCGCTTGGACGGCTCGGCCGCGGCGGCGACCGCCTTCGTCAGCGTCTCGCCGTCGATCAGCTCCGCGTCGGGGCGGTGCTCGATGAGGTGGCAGATGAGCCGGCGCGCGACGGGCAGGTCGCGCTTGACGCGCTGGTCCACGTTCGCGAGGTACGGGCGCAGCAGGGCGACGAGCTCGCGCCGGCGCGCGGGGCCGCGTTTGACCGCGACGTCCATGCGCGCGCCCAGCGGACCGCTGAGCACCTCCGCGTCGAACGCCGCGTCCTGACCGCCAGGACCGGCCGCCCGCATGATCGCGTCCAGGGGTTCGCCGCGATCACAGAGATCTTGGACGACCTTCAGACGGTCGGCGGCCGGATCGCCGCCCGGGCTCTGGGCTGGGACGCCGGTGGCCATCGGGGGGCACCGCCTTTCGGACCGCCATCACCTGTTTTGCCCATGCTAAGGGGAGTCTCATACCGCGCAGCACCGTCGTGGCGAATTCCGCAGCTCAAACGTTTTACTGAGAATCCACTGAACGCCCGTCCCAGCGGGCGGCCCGCATGTCGGCCTTCTCGCCGCGCATGGGGGTGCCCTCGGCGCGCCAGTTCGCCAGGCACTCCTGAATGTGCCCGGGCGAGGCGGCGGTGCCGTCGGCGTGGACGACGCGCCACCACGGCACGCCGCCGCCCCACGTGGACATCACGGCGCCGACCTGACGGGGGCCGCCCTCGCCGAGGTACTCGGCGACGTCGCCGTACGACATGACCCGGCCCGGCGGGATGAGCTCCACCACCTGCAGGACGCGCTCGGCGTACGGGTTCACCCGCGGCCCCGGGCGGTCACGGCCCCCACGCGGCGGGGCCCGCGTGGATGATCTCGTCGAACCTGCCCAGGTCGGTCGTCGTGCCGCCGGCCGTCACCTGGACCACGCCGTCGCGCACCGTGTAGCTCTCACCGTCCTCGCCGACCAGCCGGGCGCCGAGCAGAGCGGCCAGCCGGACGAGCTGTGCCACCTGCCAGTCGGAGCCGGGCTCGCCGGCCACCTGGCCGTTCCAGCGTGCCACGGTGTGCGTGCCGCCGCCGTGCCTGGCGACGATCTCCTGCGACCCGCTCAGCTCGAACCCGGCCGGCGCGATCGCCTTCGCGAGGTCGGCGTAGGCGATCGGCGCCTCCCGGACCACGCGCAGCTCGTATCCCATGACGCGGGACCATAGCGGATCTTTCACCTTCTACGCTGATTGAGCGCCATGACCGCCCCGCTGAACGTGACCAGCGCCACGAGCGCGGCCCCGCCGAACAGCCAGAGCCGCCACGGCTCGGGCCCCGGCCGCGACGGCACCGGGGAGTCCACGCCCTGGCCGAAGTGGAGGTCGTCGGACACGTCCGGCCCCGGCTTGGCCGCGGCCAGCCGATCGGCGGCGTTGAGCGCGGCGCCCGCGTCCACCACACCGAAGCCCGTCTTGTCGTCGTACCCGGCCGCGGGACGGCCCCGGGCGCTGGACGACAGCGCCTGCGCCACCCGCTCCGGCGGCAGCCCCGGATGGCGAGCCTTGACCAGCGCGGCCACGCCCGCGACGAGCGCGGCGGCCGGGCTGGTGCCCTCGGACGGCTGGTAGCCGCCCCCGAGCCGGGCCACGGGCACGCCCACGCCCGGCGCGGCGACGAGGACCGACAGGTTGTCGCTGCTGAACGCGGCCCGCCTGCCCTGCTTGTCCACGGCGGCCACCCCGATGACGCCCGGGTAGCCCGCGGGGAAGTTCCAGTAGGAGGTGCCGTTCGCCTGGGCGTAGCGGGTCTGCCCGTCGTTGCCCACGGCGGCGACCAGCACCACGCCCTTGCTCAGCGCGTACGAGACGGCCTCACGCTCGGACTTGAGCGGGCCGTAGCCGCCGATCGACATGCTGACGACCTGGGCGCCGTGGTTGGCGGCGTAGCGCAGCCCCCTGGCCAGCGGGCTCTCCAGCCCGGACTCGCCGTCGGGCCGCGGGGCGGGCCGCGGCTCGATGGACCCGTCGGCGGGCTGCTCGGCCACCTCCAGCGGCACGGACAGGATCCGCGCGTCGGGCGCGACGCCGATCAGGCCGTCGCCGGCGCCCGTGCCGGCGATGAGGGCGGCCATCGCGGTGCCGTGCGCGCCGGGGCGGGCCGCGCGCTCCACGGACGACAGGCTCATGTCGGGCCCGGCGGTCACCTTGCCGCGCAGCTCCTTGAGCCTCGGGTCCACGCCGCTGTCGATGACGGCGACGGTGACGCCCTTGCCCTTGGTGACCGTCCACGCCTGCCGGACGTTGAGCGCGTCCAGCACCCACTGCTGCTGGTCGCGCACGGGGACGCTCGCGGGGGACTGCAGGGCGAGGACCGCGGCGGCGAGCGCGCGGACGGCGGCGGTCAGCACACGTTCCCCTGGGTGCAGGGCGGGACCTTGGGCGGGTCGGCGAGGAAGTAGGCGATCTGGTTGCCGATGGAGCGGGCGGCCGGCCACAGCTCGCTGTGCAGGATCTCCTCCGGCGGCACGGCCGCGCGCGTCCGCCCGTCCGCGTAGCCCGCGGTGGAGAACACGAGGTACGGCCCGGCGCCCACCCAGCCGGCGCGCTGGCGCTGCTCGGTGCCGAACCGCTCGGTCACGGTGCCGGGGAACGCCACGGGCAGCACCCCCACCCGGTCGTCCTGGGTGAGCTGCTCGGCCGCCGACACCCGGGACTCCTCGTCCTTCAGCACGGCGACGCCGACCGTGAACACGAACGTGGCCGTCTGGTCGACGTAGGTGGCCCGCAGCATGCTCACGCAGCCGTGGTCGTCGAGGACCGCGGCCACCGAGGCGTCCACGCCGTCGCGGCACGCGGTCTCGGGCGCGATGCCGACGCGCCTGGCGTACTGCTGGGCGCTGTCGAGCCCCTGGTACTTGACCTCCTCGGGGAACACCCCGGTCGCCGGCCACGCCTGCCAGCGGCGGGCGATCTCCTCCTGCTTGTAGCGGCTCTGCTCGGCGGGGGTCAGCGGGCGGGAGCGGGTCTCGGCGAGCAGCCCCACGGTGCCGAGCAGCACGACGACGGCCGACATGGCCATGACGGCGCCCACGAGCACGACGAACCAGCGGCGGTAGCGCACGCCACGCCGCAACGCCTCCCTCTCGGCGCGTTCCCGGGCGGCCGCTCCGGCGCGGGAGCCGGCGGCCGGCCAGGCGCGCACCCGCGAACGGCGGCCGGATCGGGCGCCGAGGGGATTCGGCCGTCCTGGCGCCCCTCCGGCGCGGGGCAGCCCCGAAGTCGTCCTACGTGCCTTCACCACCGCCTCGTTCCCAGGATCGCTCCGTGTGTATTTCGTCCCCCTTGGCACGCGGATCATGCGTCTTGGTGACTCTGTGCCCGGCGCACGCGCCGGACCAGCACGTACATGGTGGCCACGGAGGCCAGCATGCCACCCGCCGCCACGGCCGCGACGACGCCGTAGACCCGCGCCCTGTCCCGGTCGCGGGCGACCACTCGGATGGGGCTCGCCGCCCCGCCCCCGACGGGCGCGGCCGGGTCCTGGGCCTGCCCGCCGGTCGCGGTCTCGGTGTGGCGGGCCAGCCGGCGGGCCTCTTCCAGGGCGCGGCGGGCGTTCACGACACCGAACCCGGTGCCCGTGTCGTAGCCTCCCGGCGGGCGGTCGGTGGCGCTCGCGGTGAGCGCCCGGGCGACCAGCGGCGGCGACATGCGCGGATACTCGGCCTTGATGAGGGCGGCCACTCCGGAGACCAGCGCGGTCGCCTGCGAGGTGCCCCGGCCGATCCAGTACTGGTCGCCCGGGCCCGCGCCGAGGATGTCCACGCCGGGCGCGGCCACCACCACCGACGAGTTGCCGTTCGAGAACGTCGCGCGCCGCAGCCGCCGGTCCGTCGCGCCCACCGCGACCACGCCGGGGAACGCCGCCGGATAGGAGTACGGCGCCACGCGGCCCGGGCGGCCCGCCCCGTCGTTGCCCGCGGCGGCGACCAGCACGACGCCCCGGTCGATGGCGTACCGGATCGCGGCGCGCTCCTCCCGGCTCGGCAGGTCCTTGGACAGCGACAGGTTGATCACGTCGGCGCCGCGGTCCACGGCGTAGCGGATGCCCCGCGCCATCACGTCCTCGAAGCGCGGATCGGTGTTGAACACCCGGAACCCCGGCTCCTCGTCCTCCAGGATCACCCGCACCGACAGGATCTCCGCCTCGGGCGCGACGCCGATGACGCCGCGCGAGCCGCCCGGGCCGTGCCCGTGACCGGCGATGAGCGAGGCCATGTACGTGCCGTGCAGCCGGAGGGGGCGCACGCCCGGAGGGTTCGCGCCCCTGGTGAAGTCCTTGCCGACGGTCACCGAGCCGGCCAGGTCGCGGTGGAGCCGGTCCACGCCGGAGTCGAGCACGGCCACGGTGACGCCGCCGCCCCTGGTGCTGCGCCACGCCTTGGGCAGTTCGAGGGTGTCGAGGACCGGCTGCTGGCCACCGCGCACGTCGTCGGCCGGGGCGGCGGCCGCCGGCGCCGACGAGGCGCCGAGCAGGACCGCCCCGGCCGCCGCGACCCCGGCCGCCCGCGCCATCGGGCGGCGGACCAGCGAAAGACGGGCCCGGGGAAGACGGGCCTGGGGGCGGCGGGCCGGCGGGGGGCAGGCCGGCAGGGGGCGGGCCGGCAGGGGGCAGGCCAGCGCTGGGCAGGTCAGCGGGGGGCGGGTCAGCGCGGGGCGGGTCAGCACTGCCACTCCGGCGCGGCGCAGTCGGGCAGGCGGGGCGTGGTCAGGCGGTGCAGGATGCGCGCGGCCAGTTCGCCGCCGAACGCGAAGACGGCCGGCCGCTGCTCTCCCGCCGTGCTCGCGGGCCGCCCGTCGGCCTGCCCGGCCGTGGTCAGCACGACGTACGGGCCGGACTGGCGTACGGAGCCGGCCTGGCGTACGGAAGGGGTGAAGCGGTCGGCGACCGTGCCGCGGAACGCCAGCGGGCGCAGGCCGGGCACCGGCTCGCCCGCCTGGGGGAAGGCCGCGCCGGCGCGGGCGGCGGCGCGCTCGTCGGGGAACGCCGCGACGCCCACCGTGACCAGCACGCCGCGCAGCGCGTCGATGTAGGTGGCGCGCAGCACCGCGCGGCAGCCCGCCGCGCGCAGCGCGCCCTCCGCGGCGGCGTCCACGGCCCCGGCGCAGCTCGTGCGCGGGGAGATGCCGATCCGGCTGGCCTGCTCGGTGCCGCCCTGCTCGGCGGAGTAGGGCAGGCGGGCGGGGAAGACGCGGCCCGCGGCCCAGGTGCGCCAGCGCTCGGCCGTCTCCCGCTGGACGGCGGCGCGCAGCTCGGCAGTGTTGGGTCCGCGGGTCAGCTCGGTGCCCGCCGCCCCGGCCGCCACCCCGGCGGTCACCGCGCAGACGAGCGCCAGCGCGGAGGCCGCCACGAGGGCCGGCCAGCAGGGGCGGGCGATGTCCACGGCTTCGACCTTAATGCGGGCGACCCGGTGCCATCCCCGGAAACGGGACCGGGACCCGAAACCGGTCTATCACCGGACCGCCCACCACAAGATCCCCCGACCTGCCCCGAGAGGGGGAATCCCCCCGCCCGCCGGAAGACTGGTCGCGGCTTCCCGTCCATGGGACGGTCCGTGGGACGGGCGATCACGACACCCGTGGCCGCCTGCGCGGGGCCGCGCTCCGCCACGCTGATGGGCCCCTGCCGCGTGGGCGCCCCGGCGACGCGGTCACGGGTCCAGAGGAGCCTTATGCGAGCGCCCCGGCGACGCGGTCACGGGTCGAGGGGCCCTGCATGTGAGCGGACCGGCCGCCCCCGTGGGGACGGCCGGTCCGGTGAAGCAGGCGCCGGTCAGTAGGACGGCAGGCTGGGGTCCACGGTCTTGACCCAGCTCAGCACGCCGCCGCCGACGTGGACGGCGTCGGAGAAGCCGGCGTTCTTGACGATCGCCAGCGCCTCGGCCGAGCGCGCGCCCGACTTGCAGTGGAGCACGATGCGCTTGTCCTGCGGCAGCCGCTCCAGGGCCGAGCCGTTGAGGAACTCGCCCTTCGGGATGAGCGTGGCGCCGGGGATGGAGACGATCTCGTACTCGTTCGGCTCGCGGACGTCGACGAGGAAGATGTTCTCGCCGTTGTCCTGCATGGCCTTGAGCTCCAGCGCGGTGATCGTGGAACCGGAGACCGCCTCGGCGGCCTCGTCGGAGATCGCGCCGCAGAACGCCTCGTAGTCGTCGAGCAGCGCGGTGACGGTGGGGTTCTTGCCGCACAGCACGCACTCGGGGTCCTTGCGGACCTTGACGTCGCGGTACTTCATCTCCAGGGCGTCGTAGATCATCAGCCGGCCGACGAGCGGGTCGCCGATGCCGGTGATCAGCTTGATGGCCTCGTTGACCTGGATGGAGCCGATGGAGGCGCACAGCACGCCGAGCACGCCGCCCTCGGCGCACGACGGCACCATGCCGGGAGGCGGGGGCTCCGGGTAGAGGCAGCGGTAGCAGGGGCCGTGCTCGGCCCAGAACACGCTCGCCTGGCCGTCGAAGCGGTAGATGGAGCCCCAGACGTACGGCTTGCCGAGCAGGACCGCCGCGTCGTTGACCATGTAACGGGTCGCGAAGTTGTCGGTGCCGTCGACGATCAGGTCGTAGCCGGAGAAGATCTCCATCACGTTGTCGGTGGTCAGCGCGGTGTTGTGGACGACGACCTCGACCAGCGGGTTGATCTCGCGGACGGTCGCCGCGGCGCTCTCGGCCTTCGGCCGGCCCACGTCGGACTGGCCGTGGATGATCTGGCGCTGCAGGTTGGACTCGTCGACGACGTCGAAGTCGATGATGCCGAGGGTGCCGACACCCGCGGCCGCGAGGTACATCAGCGCCGGCGACCCGAGGCCGCCCGCGCCCACGCAGAGCACCTTGGCGTTCTTCAGCCGCTTCTGCCCGGCCATCCCCACGTCGGGAATGATCAGGTGGCGTGAGTAGCGGCGCACTTCGTCAACGGTCAGCTCGGCGGCCGGCTCGACCAGAGGTGGCAACGACACTTTCTACGCTCCCGTTCCAGGGGGACCCATCTCACGTCTCTCAGGTTGGAACCTAGCCGGTGACCGGGGCATTCCCCAATCGCGTCTCACCGATCAGACGGCGTGCCTCGGCGGCGACCACCGCGGGCATCTCCATCATCGCCACGTGCCCGGCGCGCGGCAGCAGCACCAGCCTGACCTGCCGGAACGTGCGGGCCGCCTTGGCGGCCATGGCCGGCCGGACGAGCCGGTCGTGCCGGCCGTGGACGATGAGCGTGGGCACCTGGACGCGGGCGGCGCACCGCCACAGGGTGTCGTCGCCGCGCCGGAAGTACTCGGCGACGATGCCGCGGGCCGAGCCGATCATCGCGGCCACGGCGTACGGCAGGCCGTCGCGCCAGCGCAGCTCCTCGATCGCGTCGCGCAGCCGTACGGGATGGACGGCGGACATGTCCGCCCACACCATCGCGAATGAGGCGTTGATGCGCTGCTCCGCCGGGATCAGCCGGAGCTTGTCCATGAACCACTCGCCGACCCGCGGGGTCGCGGCCGCGGCCACCCGGACCGGCCCGTACCGGGGCAGCAGGTCGGGCAGCGCGGGCGAGATCAGCGTGAGCGAGCGCACGAGGTCGGGGCGGTCGGCGGCGACGCGGACGGACACCGCTCCCCCGAGCGAGTTGCCGAACAGGTGGGCCGGCCCCGTGCGCTCCAGCAGGCCGACGACGGCGCGGGCGTGCCCGGCGACGCTGTAGTCGCCGTCCTCGGGCGCGGGTGAGTGGCCGGCTCCCGGCAGGTCGATGGCGTGGCCGGTGACGTCGTCCTTGAGCTCGTGCATCAGGTCGGTCCAGTTGGTGGCGGACCCGGCCAGCCCGTGGACGAACACGGCCTGGTCGGGGGCGCCGTCCGGGGTGGATCTGACGTGCACCGAGCCCACCATGCGTCCTGGCCAGTGCGGGATCGGCTCTGCTGCCATGCGCCCTCCTCGTTCGCCCGCTCCACGATACGACCGACCCCCACATCATGCCATTCGCCATCATTTCGGGTGATATCGGGGCACAAAGCGCCTTAAAGGCATTTTTCGGGAATTGGCGGCTTTCGCGGGAGCGCCACACCCGTCGAACCCCCCGCACAAAACGGACATTTTATGGCATTTCATTTCATAAACACTTAATAACAGCAATGGGAACGTTAGGGTATAGCAAAAGGGCCAGAGTCTCGTTTGCCGCACTCCCCCGCCGGAAATGAAAAGCCACGGATGAGGCTTTTGGCCAACATCCACGGCATATTCCGTTAGCAACGAAAAATGCCGAAGAACCAGGGCAACCGATCCTTTAGGGGGGAACTCAATGCCCACGTTCAAGAGCGCAATCGCAAGCCTCGCGCTGGCCACCGCCGCGACCGGTGGCGTGGTCTCCGTCGGCGCGCTGACCACCGCGTCGTCCGCCGGCGCCACCACCGTCACGAGCGCCTCCAGCGACTTCAGCATGGGCTGCTGGCGTCGTTGGGGCTGCGGCTTCCGCGGCTGGGGCGGTGGCGGCTGGGGCGGCCGTCGTGGCCACCAGCGCGTGAAGATCCACATCCACATCCACAACAACAACGTCAACAACAACGACAACCGCGCTGACGCCGACGCCGTCGCGGTCAACCGCGAAGAGGACTGAGCCTCGGCCCAAGGCTGAAGCGCTCGACCGGAGCGCCGGGCCGGCCGGGCACGTGACCCGTGCGGCTCTTACCGGCCGGAAGGCGCTCCGCGTTCACCTTTCCTGAGCGCCCGTGCTCATCGGGGTCGTCGTTCGCCGATGCGGGCGACGACCCCCCTCGCCGAAAAAGGGCAGCGCAGAAAAGACGCTCGATCCGTAGCTGGAACGGAGAAAACTCCAGCCCGTCTTTCCGCGCTTTCGGCATCACCACCGAAGCGCCACGACCGCCGTTCCGTAGCGCGAGCAGAGCGCACGGACGGCACTTTCACTCACCATTCTTCGGGGGAATTTCCATGCTTAAGCGAGCGATGGCCGGCCTGGCGGCCGCCTCGGTGCTCTCCGGCGGCTTCGTCACGCTGGTCGCGGCCACGACCACGTCGAGCGCCAGCGCTTCCGTCGGCACGACCGGCGCCGCCACCTGTGGACACAGCTGGGGCTGTGGCTGCCGCTGGCGTTGCGGCGGCTGGGGCGGCGGCCGTGGTGGCTGGGGCGGCCAGGGCCGTCAGCGGGTGAAGATCCACCTGCACATCCACAACAACAACGTCAACGACAACGACAACCGCGCCGACGCCGACGCCGTCGCCGTCAACCGCGAAGAGGACTGACCCACCGGGTCCGGCCCGCCGGGACGAGCCCTGAACTCGTTCCCCGAGTGCCTGTGTCCGAAGTGGCTGCAAGGAGGGCCCCGCCCTCCCGCGAAGCAGTCGCGCGGGCGCAGGCACTCGCCTTGTCCGCGCACATGAGTCATCACACTTCGAGGAGTTCTTTCGTGTCCAGCCACAAGCACGCGATCGCCGGTGTCGTCACCGCTCTCGCGCTGACCGGCGGCGTCGTCGCGATCGCCGCCGGCACCATGTCGTCCGCCTCGGCGACGACCCCCGGCTTCCAGGCCGACGGCGGTCACCGCAACCGGGTGAAGGTACGCATCACCCTCCACAACAACAACGTCAACGACAACGACAACCGCGCCGACGCCGACGCGGTCGCGGTCGACCGGTCCCGCCCGCGTCCGACGATCACGGTCACCACCAAGGCCCCCGGCCAGTAGGAGACCGGCCGCGAAGTCCGTCATCGAGTGCCCGTGCCCGCCGTGGCCGCCGGGAGGCCGACCGCCTCTCCGGCGGCGCACCGCGCGGCGCGGGCACTCGCCTTTCGTCCCGCGCAACGAATCCGTCACACGTCGAGGAGTCCATGCCATGTCCGTCCGCAAGCACGCGATCGCCGGTGTCGCCACCGCCATCGCGCTGACCGGTGGCGCGGTGGCGATCGCCACCACCACCGCGTCCACCGCCTCCGCCACGACGCCGACCGCCTCGGTCGGCGGCCAGCGGGCCGACGGCAACAACAGGATCCGCCTCCGCATCCGCAACCGGAACAACAACGTCGCCGTCGCCCGCAACGATGCCGACGCGCACGCCACGGCGGTCAACGTCCGGCCGCGGCCGACGTTCAGCCCGACCGCGCCTCCCGGGAACTAGGCGGGTCGCCGAGCGCCGTCCCGCGGCCCGTGGGGCGGCGCTCAGGCGGACTTGCGCGCCTTGCGCCTGGGCGCGGCCTTCTCCTCGGCCTTCTCCGCCTTGTCCTCGGCCTTCTCGGCGCCCTTGCGCGAGCCCTTGCCCGCCCCGGACGCGGCCCGGCCCGCCGGCTTCCTGCCCTTGGCGGGCTCGCCGCCGCGTTCGCGCTTGGCGGCCTCCACGCTGGCCCGCAGCGCCGCCATGAGGTCCACGGCCGGGCCGCCCTCCTCCTCGGCCTCCTGCGGGGCGACGACCTCCCTGCCCTCCACCTTGGCCTCGATGACCTGCTGGAGCGCCTCGCGGTAGGCGTCGCGGTACTCCGTGGGGTCGAAGTCGGACTCCATCGTCGTGATGAGCGACTCGGCCATCTTGAGCTCCTGCGGCCGTACCTCGATGTCCTCCTCCAGGAACTCGAAGTCCGGCTTGCGGATCTCGTCCGGCCAGAGCATCGTCTCCAGGACGAACACCCCGTCGCGCACCCGCAGCGTCGCCAGCGACTCGCGCTGGCGCAGCGCCACCTTGACGACCGCGACCTGCCCCGAGCTCTCCAGCGCGTCACGCAGCAGCACGTACGGCTTGGCGCCCTGCGCGTCCGGCTCCAGGTAGTACGCCTTGGCGAAGTAGATGGGGTCGATCTGCTCGGCGGGGGCGAACTGGAGCACGTCGATGCGGCGCGACGTGCTGAGCGGCAGGTCCTCGAAGTCCTCGTCGGTCAGCACCACCATCTCGCCGGAGGCCAGCTCGTACCCCTTGGCGATGTCGGAGTAGGGGACCTCCTCGCCGTCCACCGTGCAGACCCGCTTGTAGCGGATGCGGCCGCCGTCCTCGCGATGGACCTGGTGGAAGGCGACGTCCTTCTGCTCCGTGGCGGAGAAGAGCTTGACGGGGATCGTGACCAGGCCGAAGGAGATCGCACCCTTCCAGATGCTGCGCATGGTCACTCCTCAAGCGGTGAAAGTCAACTGGCCAAGGAGCACATACCCGTCGCGGGGCAACCAATGCCATACCCGACACCACGTCCGATCTCCCACCCGCGGGGCTCACCAGCGAACCTGTCCCTGCATATTGGGCATTGCGGCTCGTCCCCTCATGCGTGATCATCGAACCGCCGTCTTCCCCCCTGACATCGTCCGCGGTCCCCGGTCCCGGTCGACGAGGCGGCGCCGCAGCCGGAAAGGACATCCGTGGAATATCTCGTCGCAGGAGTCGTCCTGGTCGCGGTGGTCACCGCGCTTGCGCGGCCTTCGGCCTCATGAACGGCGACGACGGCGTGACGGAGGCCGGCGTCTCCATCGCCGGCGGGCTGAAGGCGGCCTACGCGCTCGCCTGGCGGGCCTGCCCCGGCATGCTGCTCCTCCAGCTCGTCACCGCGGTGATCGGCGGCATGGCGCCGGTCGGCGCCGCCTGGCTGACCAAGCTCGCACTCGACGAGATCACCGTCCCCTCCCCCCGTACCGGGGCACTGGTGTGGACGGCGGCCGGCCTCGGCGCCCTGGGCATCGCGATGGCCGCCACCTCGGCCGTCAGGGACTACGCGCAGGGGCGCGCCCGGCGCGCCATCGGCCTGCGCTCGCAGGACCGGCTGTTCGCCGCGGTCAACCGGATGAGCGGGCTGGCGCGCCTGGAGGAGCCGCGCTTCCACGACCGGCTGCGGCTGGCCCAGCAGTCCGCCGAGCACGGCCCGGACCAGCTCGTCCAGATGGGTCTGTCCACGCTGCAGGGGATCCTGGGCGTCGCCGGGTTCCTGGGCACCCTGGTGGCGATCAGCCCGCTCATGACCGGCGCCGCGCTGGCGGCCGCCGCCCCCGCGCTGATCGCCCACCTGACGCTGAGCCGGCGGCGGGCCGGGCTGCTCTGGCGCACCAGCCCCGGCATGCGCCGCAAGATCTTCTACCAGATGCTGCTGACGGACCTGCAGGCCGCCAAGGAGGTCCGCCTCTTCGGGCTGGGCGGCTTCCTGCACGGACGGATGCTCACCGAGCTGCGCGCGACCAACGACGCCGAGGACCGGCTGGAGCGTGGAGTGGTGCGCGTCCAGGTCGCCCTGGCCGTCCTCGGGGCGCTGCTGTCGGCCGGAGGGCTGCTGTGGGCCGTCTACGCCGCGGCCACCAGGACGATCAGCGTCGGCGACGTGTCGGTCTTCATCGCCTCGCTGGCCGGGCTCCAGTCGGGGCTCGGCGTCCTGGTGCAGGGCATCGCCATGGGGCATCAGTCGGCCTTGGTCTTCCACCACTACCTGACGGTGGTCGGGGTGCGCGACGACCTGCCCGCCCCCTCACGGCCCCGGGAGCTCGCCCCGCTGGCCCGCTCCATCGAGCTGCGCGACGTGTGGTTCCGGTACGGCGAGGACTCCCCGTGGGTCCTGCGCGGGCTGAACCTGACCATCCCGCACGGCACCAGCCTGGCCGTGGTGGGGCTCAACGGCGCCGGCAAGAGCACGCTGGTCAAGCTGCTCTGCCGCTTCTACGACCCGCAGCGCGGCTCCGTGCTGTGGGACGGGGTGGACATCCGCGACGTTCCCGTGGCGGAGCTGCGTCAGCGGATCGGGGCGGTGTTCCAGGACTACATGGACTACGACCTCACCGCGGCCGAGAACATCGGGCTCGGCGACCTGGAGGCGATCGACGACCCGGACCGGATCCGGGCCGCCGCCGAGCGCGCCGGGATCCACGAGACCGTCGAACGGCTGCCGGACGGCTACCGGACGATGCTGAGCCGGGTGTTCCACGCGGGAGAGGAGGACGACGACGAGGAGACCGCGCGGGCGAGCGGCGTCCACCTCTCCGGCGGGCAGTGGCAGCGCCTGGCGCTGGCCCGCGGGCTGATGCGCCGGGGCCGCGACCTGATGATCCTGGACGAGCCCAGCTCCGGTCTCGACGCGGTCGCCGAGGCCGCGGTGCACGACCGGCTGCGGGAGCTGCGCTCGGGCTCCACCAGCGTCCTGGTCTCCCACCGGCTCAGCGCCGTCCGCCGGGCCGACCGGATCGTCGTCGTGCGTGACGGGCAGGTCCTGGAGAGCGGCGACCACGCCTCCCTCCTCGCCTCCCCGGGCAGTGTCTACGCCGAGCTCTTCCGCACCCAGGCGGAGGGCTACCAGGAGGACCCGGCGGGCGGCGACGAGTCCGCTCCCGGTGGGAGCGGCGTGGCGGCCACGATGACCGCCGGATGAGCATCCCGCGATCGGGGGCCGCGAAGGGTTAGACCCGATCTCGCCGGGGAGATGCCTGACGCGTGTGAGAACGGAGGTCGCCCGGTGAGCAAGGTCCCCGTCCGCGTCGACGGGCGCGAGCTGGTCCTCAGCAACCTCGGCAAGGTCCTCTATCCCGAGGACGGCTTCACCAAGGCCGAGGTCATCGACTACTACACCCGCGTCGCGCCCGTCATCCTCCCCCACCTGCGGGGCCGCCCGCTGACCGTCAAGCGCTACCCCAACGGCGTCGAGGGCCCGTTCTTCTTCGAGAAGAACGCCCCCGAGCACACCCCCGGCTGGGTGCGCAGGGTGCGCCTCCCGGTGCCCGGCAGCACCAAGAACCGCGAGACCATCGACTTCGCCGTCGTCGACGACCTGCCCACGCTCGCGTACTACGCCAATCTGGCGGCGCTGGAGCTGCACGTCCCGCAGTGGCGGGTCTCCGGCGACGGCGAGGCGCTGCCGCCCGACACGCTGGTCTTCGACCTCGACCCCGGCCCCCCGGCCACCGTCGTCGAGTGCTGCGAGGTGGCGCTGCTGCTGCGCGACGTGCTGCGCGCCGAGGGGCTGACCGCCCTGCCGAAGACGAGCGGCAACAAGGGCATGCAGCTGTACGCCGGCTGGGACTGCCGCGAGGAGCCGTCCGCGTACGCCAAGCGGCTCGCCCAGCTCCTGGAGAAGGAGCGCCCGGACCAGGTGGTGAGCGTCATGGCCAGGAAGGCGCGCCCCGGCAAGGTGTTCATCGACTGGAGCCAGAACAACCCGGCCAAGACGACCGTGGCGCCCTACTCGCTGCGCGCCCGGCAGCACCCGACCGTCTCCACACCGCTGCTCTGGGAGGAGGTCGAGGGCTGCGAACACCCCGACGACCTGGTGTTCACCGCGGCCGACGTGCTCGACCGCGTCGCGGAACACGGCGATCTGTTCGCCCGGGCGTAGTCTGGTGACGGTCCACACAGTCTGGTGACGCCCACACCTGGAAGGGGACTTCACATGTCGGAGATCGACGACGACCGCACCTTCGAGGAGGAGGACGAGATGTCGATCGAGGCGCCGGAGGCCGACGCCCTGGATCAGCAGCGTCCCGCCCGCGAGGACACCGCCGGCCGGCGCCCCTACCTTCCGCTGGAGGCCGATCCCGCCGACGCGGCCGACCAGGACCGCGTCGTGGACCTCGATGACGACGACTACCGGTGAGGTGGCCTGACCCGCACGTAGGATGTGCCGACACGGCACACTGACAGACCCATGGGAGACCCGCGTGACAGCAACCCCGGACGCCAAGCCCCGGGGCACCCGGCTGCCCCGACTCGCCCGCCGCCGGCAGCTGCTCAGCGCCGCCCAGGAAGTGTTCGTCGAGAACGGCTACCACGCGGCCGCCATGGACGAGATCGCCGACCGGGCCGGGGTCAGCAAGCCGGTGCTCTACCAGCACTTCCCCGGCAAGCTTGAGCTGTACCTCGCGCTGCTCGACATGCACGTGGACGACATGGTCAACCGGTGCCGCGAGGCCCTCGCCTCCACCCACGAGAACAAGCTGCGGGTGCAGGCGACGTTCGCGGCGTTCTTCGACTTCGTCTCCAGCCAGGGCGAGGCGTTCCGGCTGGTGTTCGAGTCGGACCTGCGCAACGTCGCGCCGGTGCGCCAGCGCGTGGAGCGCTCGCTGCGCGAGTGCGCGGAGATGGTCAGCGCGGTGATCCAGGAGGACACCGGCTGCACCAGCGACGAGGCCCACCTCCTGGGCGTCGGCCTGGTCGGCATGGCCGAGGTGAGCGCCCGCTACTGGGTCACCACGCACGGCTCCATCCCCAAGGAGGCGGCCGAGCAGCTCGTCGCCCGGCTCGCCTGGCGCGGCATCAGCGGTTTTCCGCGTACGGCTTAACCCGTTCGCTGGGCGCGATCACCCCGCCCGCCCGGCCCCCGGAGGGGCGACCATGAGAGTGCCAGCCCCCGTCGAGCGCGAGCTCGGAGCGGCCGCGTCCACAGGCACGAAAGGGAGCACGATGGAAGTCAAGATCGGTGTACGTTCTGTGCACCGCGAGCTCGTCATCGAGACCGAGCTGTCGCCCGAGCAGGTCGAAGAGGAGATCCGGAACGCCCTCGCCGTCGAGCGCGGCGTGGTCGCGCTCACCGACGTCAAGGGCAGGCGCGTCCTCGTGCCGACCTCGTCCCTGGGGTTCGTCGAGATCGGCGAGGACGAGTCCCGCCCGGTCGGCTTCGGCGGCACCCTCTGACATGAGCCGCGGGTGAGGAGGGTCGTTCCCCTCACCCGCCGGTGCCCGGCCCGCTTCCCCCGGGATCGGTCGCCCATCGGGCGGGCGCGCGGGCCGAAACGGCTGTACCGTGCCAGTATGAGGGCCTGGCGCCGCCACGGCGGTTCCTTGACGAGATGCGGACCCGATCGCTGGACCCCGCGCCCCGTGCTCCGCAGGGCGAGCGCACGCTGTCCGGCCGCCGAACCACCGCCGGAGACGCTGCCCGCCCATCGGCCTCCCCGGGGCTGCCGCCTCGCCCGCGAGGGAACCCGCGCCCACCACCCCTGACCCGCCCCCGCTTCTTGCGCAGGAGCCGTCTCAGGCGTGGGTAGGGGCCGTCGCGGGCTGGTCAGAGGCCCAGGGCCGTCATGCGCTTGCCGTGCTCCTCCGTCAGCCGGGCGAACATCCGCGAGATCTCGGCCTGGTCGTCGGCGTCGGCGGGGACCAGCATGCGCGCCAGCTCCGGCCGGGCCGCCGCCACCCGCTGCCCCTGGCTGAGGGCCTCGCCGACGAGCCGCCGCGCCCACAGCGCCAGCCGGCCCGCCGCGGCCGGGTCGGCCTCCAGCGCGGCCCTGACCCGCTCCACCGCGAACTGCGAACGGCCCTCGTCGGCCAGCACCACGTCCACCAGCTTGGCGAGCGGCGGGTCCAGCCGCCTGGCCGCCTCGCGGTAGAAGTCGAGCGCGATCCCCTCTCCCACGTACGCCTTGACCAGCGCCTCCAGCCAGTCGCCCGGCGCGGTCTGGGCGTGCCAGCCGTCGAGCGCCGCCACGAACGGCGACATGGCCTCCTCGGGATCGGCGCCCATCTCGGCGAGCTGGTCGCGCAGCAGCCGGAAGTGCGCGTACTCGGCCACGGCCAGCTCGCTCAGGGCGGCCCGGTCCGCCAGGGAGGGCGCCAGCGACGCGGCGTCCTCCGTCATCCGCGCGAACGCGCTGAGCTCGGCATACGCGAGGACACCGAGCAGATCGACCACACCAGGAGACTCCTTCATGAGACGCAGCGTACTTCGCGCAATCTTCGGGAACATCCGGAAGCTCGGCCAGCGTTGTGCTATCGAGTACACTGCTCTGTGAAAGTGCGACCGCACTGTGTAAATTCGGGGGATCCCCCGAAAACCCCCGACTCCCCGGGCCGCGGTCGCTAATGACGCGAGAGGGCTGGCTCTACCGCGAGGACCCACACAACGGCGAACGTTTCCGCCCGTCGGTCCCGGCAGGCCCGCCTTCATTTGAGACTGAGGCAGGCCACGCTGACGACTTTCCGAGACCTCGGAGTCACTCCAGAAATCGCCGATGCCCTCGAGACCGAGGGCATCACCACGCCGTTCCCGATCCAGGAGATGGCACTCCCGCTCGCCCTGAGCGGCCAGGACCTGATCGGCCAGGCCCGCACGGGCACCGGCAAGACCTACGCGTTCGGCATCGCGATGCTCCAGAGCATCGGCAAGCCGCGCAAGAACCGCAAGAAGCCACGCGGGCTCGTCGTCGTGCCCACGCGAGAGCTGGCCACGCAGGTCAGCGAGGACCTCGTGACCGCCGCGGGCAAGCTCGGCTCCCGAGTCCTGACCGTGTACGGCGGGCGCGCGTACGAGCCGCAGATCGAGGCGCTCAAGGCCGGGGTCGACGTGATCGTCGGCACCCCCGGCCGGCTGCTCGACCTGGTCAAGCAGAAGCACCTCGACCTGAGCCAGATCACCTCGCTGGTGCTGGACGAAGCCGACCGCATGCTCGACCTGGGCTTCCTGCCCGACATCGAGCGGATCTTCAAGCTCATCCCCGAGCAGCGGCAGACCATGCTGTTCTCGGCGACCATGCCGGGCGAGATCGTCGGGCTGTCGCGCAAGTACCTCAACCGGCCCACCCACGTCCGCGCCGAGCACGACAGCGGCGAGGGCGAGGCCACGCCGCAGGTCCGCCAGCTCGTGTGGCGGGTCCACCGGATGGACAAGATCGAGATCGTGGCCCGGCTGCTCCAGGCCGAGGGTCGCGGGCTCACCATGGTCTTCTGCGAGACCAAGCGGGCCTGCGACATGGTGTCCGAGCAGCTCGACACCCGCGGGTTCGCGGTCGCGGCCGTCCACGGCGACCTCGGGCAGGGCCAGCGCGAGCAGGCGCTGCGGGCGTTCCGCAACGGCAAGATCGACGTGCTCGTCGCCACGGACGTGGCGGCGCGCGGCATCGACATCGACGACGTCACCCACGTGGTCAACTACGACGCCCCCACCGACGACAAGACCTACGTGCACCGCATCGGCCGCACCGGCCGGGCCGGGCGCACGGGCATCGCGGTCACGTTCGTCGAGTGGGAGGAGCTGACCCGCTGGAAGATGATCAACCAGATGCTCGGCCTCGAGTTCGCCGAGCCCGAGGAGACCTACTCGACGTCCCCGCACGTCTACTCCGAGCTGAGCATCCCCGAGGGCACCAAGGGCGTGCTGCCGCACGCCAACCGCTCGCGGGCGGGGCTGTCGGCGGAGCGCCTGGAGGACCTCGGCGAGACCGGGCGCTCCCGCGCCCGTGGCCGCCGCCGCGACGAGCGTGAAGAGCGCGAGGAGCGCCCGGCGCGCACGCCACGCCAGCGCCGCCGCACCCGTGGCGGAAGGCTGGCCGAAGACGCTCCCGTAGAGACGCCGGAGGTCGAGCTCGTGGACAACCGCTCACGCAAGGCCGACGAGACGCCCGCGATCATCTCCGCGGACGAGGTGGAGGCCGTGGCCGCCGAGCCGCGCCGCCGTACGCGCCGCACGGCCGCCCAGCCGGCCGCCGACGTCACGGACACCGGCGACGCGCCCCGGCGCCGTACCCGGGAGGCCGAGGCGGCTCCCGGCCGGCGCGAGGCGCGGGAGACGGAGCGTGAGGAGCGCGAGACCGTGCGCGAGACCGTGCGGGAGACGGCGCGCGAGGTGCGGGAGACGGAGCCGGTCGCCGAGCGCGCACCGGAGCCGAGCTTCCTGTCCACCCCGCCGCCGCCGGTCCGCACGGAGCCGGAGCGCATCATCCCGCCCAACCCTTTCACGGTGATCTTCCAGTCGCCTGACCTGGCCACGGACGACGACGACATCGCGCCGTCGGCGGCGACGGAGCGCAAGCAGCAGCGCCGCCAGTCCCGTGGCGGCGGCGGTGGCGGTGGCGGCAATCGCCGCCGCGCCGGCTGACGCACGGGCACGAGCGAGCAGGGCGCGCACCTTCACGGGTGCGCGCCCTGTCGCGTTTCCTCGGGACATTCGCATTTTTCCGCCCAGGAAGGACAGACGGCGCAAGTCACCAGAAGTCGCACCAGCGTCCTCTGTTCGCCGGTGTCGGAGCGCTGACCTCGGGGTATTGTTGCCCCACGTGAGTACGCCGCGATTCCTGAACCTGCCACCTGGCGTCACGCCGCTGAAGCTGGAAACGCCCCAGGGCGCTTTCGCGGCTCTGGAGGCGCTACCCGTGAGCGGCGTGGTGGAGCGCTGGCCGGCCCTGCTGGTGCCGGGCCTGACCGGGAGCAAGGAAGACTTCATCGCGGTCCTGCAGACGCTCGCCCAGTCGGGCCGCCGGGTGCTCGCGGTCGACCTGCGCGGGCAGTACGAGACGCCCGGCCCCGACGACCCCGGCGCCTACACCTGCGCCGCGCTCGGCGCCGACATCGACCTGCTGGCTCAGATCGTCGGCGACGGCGAGCCGCTCCACCTGGTGGGCCACTCCTTCGGCGGGCTGGTCACGCGGGAGGCGGTCATCGACGGGCGCACCAAGTTCGCCTCGTACACGCTGATGAGCTCCGGCCCGGCCGCGATCGTCGGGCGGCGGGCGCACGCCAGCCGCCGGATCATGGAGGAGGTGCCGCGGTTCGGCCTGGAGCAGGTCTGGCACGACAGCTTCGAGCCGGAGGCCCTGTCGGCGGGGGTGCCCGACGACATCCTGGCGTTCCTGCGCAAGCGGCTGCTGTCCAACTCCCCCGTCGGCCTGTCGCGCATGGCGCGCGAGGTCGTGAGCATGCACGACCGCACCGAGGAGCTGCGTCAGGTCGAGGTGCCGACGCTCGTCCTGTTCGGGGAGCACGACGACGGCTGGCCGGCCGACATGCAGGCCGAGATGGCCCAAGCCCTCGGCGCGGAGATCGTGGTGGTGCCCGGCGCCGCCCACTCCCCGGCCGTGGAGGCTCCCGAGACGACGGCCGCGGCGCTCATCAGGTTCTGGAACCGGGCCGAGACCCGCCACATGGACACCAGGTCCGCCTCCGTGTAATCCTGCTGCCCATCATGGCCGGCATCGACGAGATCGTCGTCCAACCTCCCGAGAGCGCCACCTGGCGGGTCCACCTCGACCGCGCCATGTGGGTCGGCGGTGTCCGCGGCCTCATGCTCCAGGCGCTGCACCCGGTCGCCATGCGCGGCGTCTGGCAGAACTCCACCTTCCAGGACGACCCGTTCGGCCGGCTGCGCCGCACGGCCGACTTCGTGGGCCGGGTGACGTTCGGCAGCCCCGCGGAGGCCGACGAGATCGGCCGGCGGGTGCGGGGCATCCACCGGAGCCTGCGCGCCACCGACCCGGTCACGGGCGCGACGCGCCGCGTGGACGACCCCGAGCTGCTGCTCTGGGTGCACTGCGCCGAGGTTTCGTCGTACCTGGAGGTGGCCCGGCGCGGCGGGCTCGGCCTCACGGAGGAGCAGGCCGACCGCTACCTGAGCGAGCAGCGCAGGAGCGCCACGTACGTGGGCCTGCACGCCGAGGACGTGCCCGGCTCGTGCGCCGAGATGGACGCCTACTTCAAGGAGGTGCGGCCGTCGCTGCGGGTCACCGAGGAGGCCGCGGCGACCGTGCGGTTCCTGCTGTGGCCGCGGCTGCCGCGCGAGCTGCGGATGCTGTCGGCGGGCAAGCCGCTCTACTTCCCGTTCGGGGCGCTGTGCTACTACTCGCTGCCGGAGTGGGCGCGGCGGATGTACGGCGTGCTGCCCGAGGTGCCCCCGGGCCTGGTGACGGCGGGGCTGCGGGCGTTCCGGCTGCTGTTCAACAGCCTGCCGGAGCCGCTGCACGACCGGGCGTTCATGCCGGCCACGCGGGCCATGCTGCGCGGCAGCCGTGAGCGGCTCGGCGCGGCCGGCTACGACGTGAGCCGGGGGCTGCGCGGCCTGACCGACCCGCGCCGCGCCCCCAGGAGCTGACCCTTTCGAACCTCGCCCCGTGCGGTCATGCGGGGCGGGGCAGGTGAGGCCAGCGGGGGCCGGGTACAGGGGCCGGGCCGACGTCGCGGCGGGCCGGGGCTATTCGGCGAGGCCGTCCCAGGGGTTGCGGTCGGGGCCGGCCGTCCGGCCCTCGGGGCAGTGGCGGCGGAAGTCGCACCAGGAGCAGATCGGCCCCGGGTTGGGCGCGAACAGCGCGTCCACCTCGGCCGGCACCTGGGGTGCCGTTCCCTGAGCCGCCTGTCCCTGTCCGGTCCGTGCCTGAGCGGCTCGTCCCCGGTTGGAGCCGGGCGGCGCGGCGACGGCCTCGCGGTAGCGCTCGTCGGCGACGGACGCCTCCTCCGCCACCTCCTCGGCCCGCCGCAGGTGACGCTCCAGCGACTCGTCCGTGTGCCGCCACTCGACGATCTCGCCGGTCGGCAGGTGATGCAGCTCGACCTGGTGGCAGGGCGTGCGCATCATCCGGGACGCCGCGATGGCGTAGACGGCCAGCGCGAGCGACGAGCGGGCGTCGTCCTGGGTGAGCGGGCGCCGCCCGGTCTTGTAGTCGACCACCACCAGCTCGTCGCCCCGCCGGTCGAGCCGGTCGATCCGTCCGGACAGCGCGACGACCTTGGTACGGGTGGCGACGGTGCGCTCCACGCCGACCGGGTCGTCGGCGGGGTCGAGGGTGCTGACGTAACCGGAGACGAGGTCACGGGCGCGGCCGAGCCAGCGCGCCGACTGCTCCTCGTCGCGGAAGCCCTCCTTGATCCACCCGTTGGTGAGTAAGAGGGCCGCGGTCAGCGGGGTGCGCCGCTCGTACGGCTCGCGCCACCACCCGGCCAGCGCGTTGTGCACGCTGGCGCCGACGCTGTTGTGCGCCCACCCCGGCCCCTTGGCCGGCTGCGGCCGGTCGAGGTAGGTGAACCGGTAGCGGCGCCGGCAGTCGAGCCAGGTGTTGAGCCGCGACGGCGTGCACGAGTAGAGCCGCCGCGGCATCCCCTCCAGGGGAAGCTGGTCCATACTCATGGCCTCCACTCCGTGGAGGCGGCTCGGTCGCTGAGGAGCCGCCGCCTTCCCTCGTCACTCCGGTCGCTACGCTCCCTGCGCTCCTCAGTCCAGGCGACGGCGCTCCCTCGCAAACTCATGGCCTCCACTCCGCGGAGGCGGCTCGGTCACTCAGACCCGCGGTCTGGAGGATGGCGCTTCCTCGCACCCTAGTCGTCGTCCGGGTCGAGCTTGATGCCGGCGACGCGGGTGCCGTCGGTGAGCGGGCCCTCCTCGTCGGCGGTGGCGGTGCGGGTCAGCGAGCCGGACACCCAGGCGTCGAAGTGGGGCTCCAGGTCGCCGATGGTCACCTCGTCACCGTGGGCGGGCAGCACGCGGGTGTCACCGGGCAGGGTGAACAGGCGCCCGCCGATGGCGGTGAGCTGGTCGGGCAGGGCGGGATACTCGCCGCCGAGCTTGCCCGGACCGTCGGCCTGCAGCGTCTTGCCGGTGAACACCGCGCCCAGCGCCTCGGAGTACAGCGACACGCCGCCGGGGCTGATGCCGGGCGTCTCCATGACGTCGAGCTGGACGTCGGCGACGCCGAAGACGCCGTCGTCCTCCATCTCGATGTCGGGCCACGTCTCGGACCAGGTCTCCCGCCACAGCGTCTTGTCCTTGGGGTGGAGGGCGATGACGGCCTCGTCACGGCTGGCCACCTCGATGGCCGCGCCGATGTGGTCGGGCAGGCCGTGGGTGCAGATGACGGCGAGCACCTCACGCTCGCCGACCTTCTCCAGGATCTTGTCGGCGTCACGCGCCGGGTCGATGACGATCACCTCGTCGTCGTCGCCCACGATCCACGTGTTGTTCTCGACCTTGTGCTCGGCGCCGTCGATGTCGACGACGCCCTCGGTCACCACTCGCTCGATACGCGCTGTCACGCTTCCGAAGCCTAGTCCGTCCGGCCGTCGCAGCGTACTGCTCAACCGCCGAGGCGTGGCGAGAACGCGCCGAAAGGCAGGTCGAACTCATGGTCGCGCAGATCGAGAAGGCTCAGGTCGGTGAGGGCGATCAGGCAACCGGCGTCGGCGGGCCAGGCGATCGTCCAGATCCAGTTGCCCAGCGCCTCACCGGCGTAGACGGCGCGGTCGGCCGCCCCGCCGACGCACCACAGCGGCGTGGGGTGGCCCAGCACCTCGACCTTGGCGTTCGGCGGCCCCGCGTCGAACCCCTCACCCGGGTCGGGCCCGCTCAGGCCGGCGAACGCCGCGCCCAGCCCCACGCCCGGCTCCTCGGCGATGACCAGCAGGTCGGCGGGCCCGTGGCTGAGGGACGGGCCGCTCAGCGCGACCACGCTGGCCCGGCCGCCGCTGCGTTCGTCGCCCGCCTCGGCGAACCCCGTGACCAGCCACCCGGCGGGCAGCGGCCACGGCATCCACACGGGGACGACCGAGCTCTTGCGCAGCGCCTCGGCTGCGACGTCGGAGGCCGGGTACGGAGGTTGGAAGGGCAGCACGTCGCCGTGCGCGTCGCACCGCCATGCGCTGGACCACACGTTGGGCCCGTGAAGCGGGCCAAAGCACCGTGGGCAGGTCGGAGCCGCTGTCACAGTCATCAACGGTGCGTCGTGGAGCACGGTGCCGTCAAGGCCGTGGCCGTCCCGTCGCCGTAATGTTGGTCAGGTGCGCGTAAATTGTGTGGGCGCGGTGATCACGGACGGGCAGGGCAGGCTGCTGCTCGTACGGCGCGGCCACCCGCCGGGCGAGGGCCTGTGGTCGATCCCGGGCGGCCGGGTCGAGCCGGGCGAGACGGACGTCGTGGCGCTGGAGCGCGAGGTGCTGGAGGAGACGGGCCTGCGCGTGGCCGTGGGGCCGCTCGCGGGCGTCGTGGACCGGCCGGGGCCGGGCGGGGTGACGTACGAGATCCGCGACTATCTGGCCACCGTGACGGGCGGCGCGCTGGCCGCCGCCGACGACGCGGCGGAGGCGCGCTGGTGCTCGCCCCTGGACGTCGCCCGGCTCCCGCTGACCGAGGGGCTGACCGAGGCGCTGCGCGAGTGGGGCGCGTGGCCCCACCCCGCATGACGTAGACGATCCGCGGGGTCGTCAGCGGCTGGACGTCAGCGTGGAGGTCCACAGGATCAGGTGGTCGGCGTCGTAGGTGGTGCTGCGGCCGAGGCCCACCACCTCCGACCCGGCCACCGTGACCGCCGCCAGCCACTGCATGCCCGGCCCGCCGAGCCGGTCCTTGGTCAGGTCGGAGCGGGTCCAGGTCGCGCCGTCCTGGGAGATCCACGCGGCGCTGTCGGCGTCGCCCGGCGTGCCGTGCCAGCCGACCGCCACCAGCCCCTGGTCCGTCGCCGCCAGGTCGTCCACGTCCGCCGCCTTCTCGGCCGGCAGCCACGCCGTGCTCCAGGTGGCGCCGTCGTCCCGCGAGACCGCCGCGAACACCCGGCGGGCGCCCTGCACGCGGGCGGCCCCCATGGCGACCAGTCTGTCCTGGTACGCGGTGACGTGGCTCAGCCCGGCCGAGGACGCCCCGTCCGGGAGGACCCGCTTGCGGGCCTTCCAGTTGAGACCGTCGTCCGACACCCAGACCACGCCGCGCTCCCCGTCGCCGCCGCCGGCCGAGCCCACCGCGACGTAGCCGTCCGGGGTGGCGGCCAGGTCGTGCACGCGGACGCCGGCGCCGCCCTGCGGCAGCTTGCGGGAACGGGTGAACCTGCGCAGGTCGCGGCTGAACCAGAGCGCCGGGCCGGTCGAGCCCGAGGCGTTCGTGTCCTCGCCGGCCAGCACGTACCCGTCCGGACCGGACGCCACGGTCGTCACGGTGAGGCGGGTGTGGTCCTGCGCGCGGGCCAGGTCGCCGGTCGCCGGGATCGTCCGCCAGGAGCGGCCGTCGTCGGAGGAGACGAGCAGCGGCTCGGTGACGCCGATGCCCGCCTGCGTGGAGCCGGCCGCGAGCCAGCCCCGGCGGCCGTGGACGACGTCGGCGAGCTGCTGCTCGCGCGGGCCGCCGAGGCTCATCGAGGTCCAGCTCTTCCAGTTGAGGCTGGTCCAGATGCCCGCGTCGCCGGAGGCGCTGCCGACCGCGACGTACCTGCCGTCGTGGGCGGCCAGGCCGTTGGTCTGGCGGGCGATCCGCGACAGGCCCTCGACGTCGGCCAGCCGTACGCGGGACACGGCGCCGCGCGGCGGCGCGGACAGCAGCACGAGCTGGTTGTCGACGTCCGCCGCCGCCCGGTCGCCGCCCGCGAGCAGCGTGCCGGACTGCGTGATCGTGAACCCGCGCAGCGTGGCGCCCTTCAGGCCCGACAGGTCCGTCCGCTTCGTCCAGGTACGTCCGTCGGAGCTGTTCAGCACCGCGTACGAGTCCAGCTTGGCCTGCGCCACCACGGCGACGCCGCCCGGATGGGTGATCACCGATTCGACGCCGGGGCTCTCCCCGTCGAGGCCGCCGATCGAGCCGCACTGCGCCCACTGCTCCCCGGACGGCGAGCAGTAGACCCGTACGGTGCCCTCGATCGTGCGCTGCCGGGTGGGCACGAGCACGAACTGCTTCGGCAGCACGGCCAGCGTCCCGGCGCGCGGCAGCGCCTCCGGAAGCTGGAACCCGGTCGCCCGCCAGGTGCGCCCGCCGTCGGCCGACCGCACCACCCGGGAGCCCTCGCCCTGTGCCGGTCGGGCCACCGCGACGACCGTGTCGCCCCTGGCCACGACCGCCCGCAGGTCGAACGCGTCCAGCTCGCGCAGATCGGTCCGCTGCCAGGCGCGGCCGTCGGCCGACCGCCAGGCCACCGGGCCCAGCCCGCCGTCCGCCAGCGCCGTGCCGCCCACCGCCACGAACCCCGAACGGGTCCGCGCGACGTCGGCCACCACGTCGCCGTTCCGGAACGCCGCGAGGCCGCCCTCCTCCACGGCCGTCCAGGCGAGGCCGTCGGCGCTCGTCCACAGGCCGCGTCCGCCGCCGGCCGGGTCGCCGCCGATGGCCAGCCAGCGGCCGTCGCCGCCGACGACCCGCCGCACCGTGGAGGTGGTCGCGCCGCCGCTCACCTGGCCGAGCCGCCAGGTCTTCCCGCTGTCGGACGAGACCAGGAACAGCGGGCGCGGGGTCGGGCTGGTCGTGTCGCTGCCGACGGCGACCACGGTCCTGCCGGTGGAGGCCATGTCGTTGAGCACCTGGTTGGAGCCGTCGCCGGCGGACGGCACCGTGAACAGGTCGTCGCCGGACCGGCCGGTGCCGGCCGCCAGGCGCAGCGCGGGGCCTGCGGGGGCGTTCCACCGCCACACGATCACCGTGCCGGCGATGACCAGGGCGAGCGTCAGGACGACGGCCACGGGGGCGGCCATGCCGCGCCGGCCGCGCACGGGGCTGGCCCTGCGCACGGCCGAGGGGGCGGGGCCCCGGTGGTGGCGGCCGCCGGGGGCGCCGGGGCGGGGCGGGCCGGAGGCGACGAGCAGGTCGGGGCGCGTCGGCCGCCCGCCCGGCGGCCTGCCCACCCGCCGCACCTCGGGCTCACGTCCGGACTCGTCTCCGAAACGGTCTGCGGGGCCGCTCCCGGGCTCGTCTCCGAACTCGCCTCTGAAGCCGTCTCCGAGGTCGCCCCCAGGCTCGTCCTCGAGGTGCCCGCCGAGGTCGTCGCGCCCGGGCGCGTCGTGCGGCGCGTCGGCTCCTCGCTCGTGGGCTCCATGCTCATGGGCTCCTCGCCCGTGAGGTGTGGCGTCGAGGGGCATGACGTCCGCCCGAGGACCGGCGTCCCCGTGGGCGGACGCGTCCTCGTCCAGGAGGCCCTGGGCGTGAGGCGGGGCGTCGATCAGGGGAAGAGGGGCGGCGACGTACGGGCGGGCGCGGGAGGGGAGGCCGCCGTCAGGCTCGTCCTCGTCGAGGCTCCGGACGTCCTCCGGGCCGATGATCGCGTCGGGGTCGCGGGGCGGGTCCGGATCGCGGTCCGGCGGGCTGTCGTCGAACCACGAGTGCGGCACCACCCCGGTCGGCAGCACCCCGGGATCCACCACCTCGGGCGGCGCCACGCCCGCCGGCACGACGCCGGGCGGCAGGTCGTCCCTCCGGTTCGCCACCGGGGCCGGGCGGCTCTCGTCCTGGCGCGGGGGGCGGGGCGGCTGGGGACGGGGCGGGCCGCTGGCGACGAGCTTGTCGGGCCGGTTGACCAGCCGCCGGGGCCTGCGGCGCGGCTCGGCCTCCGGTTCGGCGGTCGGCGAGCTGTACGGCCGGCGTCCCCGGGGCGGCTCCTGCGGCTCCTCGTCCTCGGGGACGGGCGAGGAGAACGGCGGCATGCCCCAGGGCGACGCCAGCGGTAATCCCCTGGCGCGGTCGTCCGTGGGGCCGGGCGGAGAGTGCCTGATGCGCGGCTCGTTCCGGACGGGCGGGTCCGGGGCGGACGCCTCGTCCGAAGGGGCCGGCCGCTCCGCGGCGGACGGGTCCGGGGCGGACGAGCCGGGGGCGGACGTGTCGCGGGCTGACCGGCCCGGGGCGGACGAGGGCGTCGCGGACGGGTCGGGGGCGGGGGCCGGGTGAGGGTCGTCGTCACCCGGCGGTCGCCGTGGCGGGTCGCTGGGGCCGGAGGCCACGCGGCGCACCTCCTAGTCGAGCTCGTCGAACGGGTCGAACCTAAGGAACAGGGCGGAAACCACACTTCCGGGATTCGGCCGGGCGATTCAGGGTCCATGCGCCTGCGGCATGGAGTGTTGGCACGCGTCGACAAGTACCCCGCCAGGCAGAGATGATCACCTCCGCTATCCTCGCCTCCCCACAGGATCCAGACCAGCACGCCGAAGCCAGAATGGCGAGACCTCTCTAGCGAGATTCCTCAGACCAGCCACCGGATTCATCCGGAAAAAACGCTGATTGACCGCTTTTTCGCGAGATAGAGCACCCCACCGGCGAACACCCCGAGCTGCACGGCGGTCCCCGCGAGCGCCTGCCACGGCACCGCGCCCTGCCGCAGCGCGTCTTCCAGGTTCCCCGCCGCCGCGCTCAGCCCGAAGGCCATCATGTTGTTCACCACGTGCAGCGCGATCGGCGCCTCCAGCCCTCCCGTCCGTACGGCCAGCCACCCCATGACCGCCCCGAACGCGAACACGTCCACGATCCCCGCCCCCGTGTAGCCGTGCAGCGAGGCGAACAGCAGGGCCCCGAGCACGATCGCCCACACCGGGTTGCGCACGTGCGCGCCCACCGCCTGGAGCACCCAGCCGCGGAAGATGTACTCCTCGGCCGCCGCCTGGAAGGGCACCAGCAGCACGATCACGACCAGCGCCGGCAGGAACTCCTTCCAGCCCGCCCAACCGAACATGTCGGAGGTGTCCTCCCCCGTCAGCGCGAGCGTCACCGCCTGGGCGGCCTGCCCCAGCACCAGGGCGACCACGGCGAGCCCGGCGCACCACAGCAGCCACGGCCAGCGCAGCCGCCCGGCCACCGACGAGAGCGTGCCGGGCCGGCGCCGCTGCACGAGCGCGGCCGTGCCGAACACCAGCGGCAGCACGGCCGCGATCGACAGCAGCAGCACCGCCATCCCGAAGACCGGGTCGCCGAACGTCTCGTCGGCGGTGATCGGCATGGGCAGCCCGGCGAGCGCCGCGAGCACGGAGCCGGCGAGGACCACCACGACGCCCACGAGCACGAACCCCGCGGCGACGGCCAGGGTCCCGACGATCTGCCGCCACGGGCGGGCCAGGGGCGTCCTGGCCAGGTGGTCGTAACGGGCCCCCGACGGCGTGGGCGCGAACCAGGACACCGGCTGCGGCAGCGTCGCCCCGGGGTAGGGCGGGGGGCCGGGATACGGCTGGGCGCCGTACGGGGAGGCACCAGGCTGGTACGGAGAGACGCCGTACGGAGGCTGGGGTCCTGAGTTCTCCTGCATCTTTACATTCTGTCCACCCGATGCGCATTAGTTCACAGACGGCGCCACGTTTTGGGCGCATGATCGGGCTGTCAGCATGTCGACCCTGGGAGCGGATCCAATGTCAAGGCTGGGACCTGTCCTCACCCTGGCGGCCGGAGCAGTGCTCGCCGCGGGGCTCGGTGTCGCCAGCATCACCGCGACACCCGTGGCGAACCGTACCCCCGCCGCGAGCGACACCGGCGCGTCCGGCGAGCCGACCGCCGGCAAGACCGACGACACCACCGACACCGGCGCCGAGACCCCCGCGCCGGAGAAGAGCACCGAACCGGCCACGCCGTCGCCGTCCCGCACGGCCAAGGGCCCGGTGAAGGCCGACTACGCCGGCCGCGTCGACCGCAACGGCGGCCTCATCGCCATCTCCGTGCGCGGCGACAAGGCCATCGGCTACTTCTGCGACGGCCGTACCGAGGCGTGGTTCAAGGGCGACGCGGCCGAGGGGAAGATCGGCCTCGAAGGCTTCGGCGGCGCGGCGGCCGGGGCCGGCCTGGGCGGCGGCAAGGCCACGGGCTGGCTGAAGGTCGGCGGCAAGCGCTGGACGTTCACCGCGCCGACGGTCAGGAAGCCGTCGGGCCTGTACCGGGCGACCGCCCAGGTGCGCGGCGCGAAGATCCGCGCGGGCTGGATCGTGCTGAAGCGCCCGCAGGGCGGCTTCACCCAGGTCGGCGCCGCGTTCGAGGGCGACGAGCAGATCGACGTCCCCCAGCTCGACGGCGACCGGCCGACCGACCCCGTGACCGCCGGTGACACCACGCTTCACCCCAAGGACGTCGACGGCTTCATCGAGGAGATGCGATGACCACCACCGTGCGCCGCCGCCGGCCCACCGGCTCGGCCGTCCTGCTCACCCCGCTGCTCGCGGGCGCGCTCGTGGCGGTGGTGCTCGGCGTGTACGGCCGCCTCCACGCCCCCACGGGCTTCGCCGTCGGACCGGCGGGCTTCTCGGGGGCCCTGCCGATGAAGGCGTGGCTGACGATGGGCGCGTTCGCGCTGGCGATCGTCCAGGTCATCTCGGCCCTGTCGATGTGGGGCAGGCTGCCGGTCCCCATCTCGCCGCTCGTGCACCGCTGGTCGGGCCGGCTCGCGTTCATCCTGACGATCCCGGTCGCGTTCCACTGCCTGTACGCGCTGGGCCTGCAGTACGACGTGCCGCGGGTGCTCGCCCACTCGCTGCTCGGCTGCTTCTTCTACGGCGTGTTCACCGCGAAGATGCTGGCCCTGCCCAAGCGGGGCACGCCGGGCTGGACGCTGCCGGTGCTGGGCGGGCTGGTGTTCACGGCGCTGGTGGGGCTCTGGCTGACCTCGGCGTTCTGGTTCTTCACCAGTGTCGGGGTGACGCTCTAGCGGGCTTCGCCGGGCTGGAACGTCTTCGTACGGCTCAGCCCGGCGGCGCGCCCCTTGGCGGCGACGACCAGCGCCATCTTGCGCGACGCCTCGTCGATCATCTCGTCGCCCAGCATGGCGGCTCCGCGCCGCTCGACCGTCGTGTGGTACTCGTACGCGTCGAGGATGAGCTCGGCGTGGTCGTAGTCCTCCTGGGTGGGCGAGAAGACCGCGTTGGCCGCCTCCACCTGTGACGGGTGCAGCACCCACTTGCCGTCGAAGCCGAGCGCGGCGGAGCGCCGGGCCACCCGCGTGAAGCCGTCGAGGTCCTTGATCTGGAGGTACGGCCCGTCGATCACCTGGAGGTCGTGCGTCCGGGCGGCCATGAGCAGCCGCATGAGGATGTAGTGGTAGGCGTCGCCCTCGGTGTAGCCGGGCGGCTGCTCGCCCACGACCAGGGTGCGCATGTTGATGGAGGCCATGAAGTCGGCGGGGCCGAACACCAGCGTCTCCAGCCGCCGGGAGCAGCCCGCGATGGTGTCGACGTTGACCAGCCCGCGCGCGCTCTCGATCTGCGCCTCGATGCCGATGCGGCCCACCTCGAAGCCCATGGCCTTCTCGATCTGGGTGAGCAGCGTGTCGAGCCAGACGACCTCGGTGGAGTCCTGGACCTTGGGCAGCATGAGGCAGTCGAGGCGGTCGCCGGCGCCCTCGACGACCTCGATCACGTCCCGGTACGTCCATTGGGTGGTCAGGTCGTTGACCCGGACGACGCGGGTCTTGCCGGTCCAGTCGCCCTCGCGCAGCGCGGTGACCACGTTGGCGCGGGCCTCGTCCTTGGCCAGCGGCGCGACGGAGTCCTCCAGGTCGAGGAAGACCGCGTCCACCGGCAGGGTCTGGGCCTTCTCCAGGAACCGGGGGTTGCTGCCGGGCACTGCCAGAACCGAACGACGTGAGCGCATGCCGCACACGCTAGTGGTTCCGCCTGGGGAGGGTGACGGCGGCGCTATTCCCAGGGCGAATCACCGCGCGGCCACGCTCAGATGATGTCATCATTTGGATTGTCACATCACATGATCTCATCATCTGTGGAGGGTTTCGATGGTGGACGTCCCGGAGATCGACCTCACCGATCCAGGCGTGGTCGGCGACCCGTTCACGGCGTACGGCAGGGCGAGAGAGCGGTCGCCGCTGGCTCGGGTGATCACACCGGGCCTCCCGCCGCTGTGGACGCTGACCCGGCACGAGGGTGCCCGGGCGATGCTGGCGGACCCCCGGTTCGCGATCACCTCCGGCAGCTTCCTGCGGCCGGACGTGCCCGAGGACTGCCTGCCGTACCTGCGGACGATGTCCGAGATGGACGGGCCCGAGCATCTGCGGCTGCGCCGGCTGGTCGCGCCCGCGTTCACCGCGCGCCGCGCCGCCGCCCTCCGGCCCGCGATCGAGCGGGTCGTGGAGCGCCTGCTGGACGCGCTGCCCGGCCACCCCGCGGACGGCGACGGCGGAGTGGACCTGCTGCGGCACTTCGCCGCGCCGCTGCCGATGGAGGTCATCTGCGAGCTGGTGGGAGTTCCCGAGCCGGACCGGGCACGCTGGCACGAGTACGGCGCGCTGGTCGCGTCGGGCGCGGGCCAGGGGTTCGCCACGGCCATCCCCGGGATCACGGCCGACGCCAGGGAGGCGGTCACCCGCCGCCGCGCGGAGACGGCGCCCGATCTGCTGTCCGAGCTCATCCGCGCGCAGGCCGAGGACGGCGACCGGCTCACCGACGCCGAGCTGGTCACCCTGGTCTGGCACCTGGTCCTGGCCGGGCAGACGCCGGCGCACCTCATCGCGAACGCCGTGCACGCCCTGCTGTCCGAGCCGTCCCAGCTCAAGGCGCTGCGCGAGGACCCCGCCCTCATGCCCCGCGCCGTCGAGGAGCTGATCCGCTGGTGCGGCCCGATCCTGCTGACGGTCCCCCGCCACGCGCGCGAGGACGTCGAGCTGTACGGCGTCACCATCCGGGCGGGCGACGCCGTGACCGCCTCGGTCGCCGCCGCCAACCGGGACCCTCGCGCGTTCGCCGCCCCCGACCGGCTGGACGTCACGCTGCCCCGCGAGGCGACCCACCTGGGGTTCGCCCACGGGCCGCACTTCTGCCTCGGCGCCTCGCTCGCCAGGGTGGAGACCGAGGCGGCGCTGGCCGCGCTGCTGCGCCGCTTCCCGGGTCTCGCGCCCGCCCCGGAGGGGGCCCGGCGCGCCCCCGACCCGGGAACGTGGCGCCTGGTCTCACTCCCCGTGACCCTGTGACGCCTTCGTCAGGCGGTGCGTGACAGCTCCAGCAGCCCCTCCAGCACGTCCGCCGAACGGGTCCACAGCAGCGAGCCGCCCTCGTCGGGCAGCACGCGCAGCCGGGAGCCGGGGATGCGGCGCGACAGGACGGCCCCGTGGTCCGGGGAGTGGACGGTCCCGGGATCGTGGCCGCCGTACCAGAGCTCGACCGGCACCGCGATGCTCTCCACCGCGAACGGCCACGGCCGGTAGGCGAGCACCAGGTCGCGCGCGTACCCGGCGGCGCCCTGCGCGAAGCCCTCCTCCAGCGCCCGCCGGTACGCGGGGGCGAACGCCGGGTCGGTGTAGACCGCGACGTCGGACGGATGGCTCAGCTCGGTCACCAGCCGCCACATCATCTCGGCGCCCGCGTCGCGCGTCATGGCCGCCTCCAGCCCGTCCGGGTCCTCGCCGGCCGCCCGGACGAGCCCCGCCACGCCGGGATCCAGCAGCCCGGCGAGCTCGGGGTGGGTCAGCTCGTCCAGCCCGGACACCACCGACGCCGCCGTCACGACCCCGGCGGCGGCGCACGCCAGCGCGAACGGCGCGCCGTGCGAGAAGCCCACCACCGCCGCGCCCGTCAGGCCCAGCCCGCCGACGAGGTCGCGGACGTCGTCCGCCCAGGTCGACAACGTACGCCCCGGGTCGGGGTCGGAGGCGCCCAGTCCCGGCCGGTCCACCGAGACCAGCCGCACGCCGAGCCGCGCGAGGTCGTCCGCGCCGAAGCCGAGGCTCCTGCCGGTCGCCGCGCCGGGGAAGAACAGCACCGGCCTCCCGTCCGCCGGTCCCCACTCCGCCCAGCCGAGCCCCCGGCCGTCGCGCAGCGTCACCCGGCCCAGCCGCTCCGGCTCCCGCACCCCATATTTCACGACAAATCCCCTTCCGGTACGTTCCGACCGGCGACTGTAGGCGGACCGTCGCGCGGCCTGCCACCGGATTACCGGCCTGGACTACAGTCGGGACGTGAGCGACACACGCGCGGCCATCGAGGAGGGCGCGAAGAAGTCCGGCGTCCTCTGGCTCGGCCTCGACCGCCCCCGCCTGGCCTGGCACGCCTGGCACGACGGTGCCGTCTACCTCGTGACCGGCGGCGGCGAGCAGGAGCTTCCGGGGCTCGCGGGCCTCGACCGCGTACGCGTCACCCTGCGCAGCAAGGACAACGGCGCGCGGCTGGTGGACTTCGAGGCGGCCGTCGAGGTCGTGGACCAGGAGGCGGAGCGGGAGGCGGTCGCCGCGCTGGCCAAGGAGCGGCTCAACGCGCCCGACGGCGCCCACCTGACCGACCGCTGGGCCCGGGAGTCCACGGTCGTCCGCCTCACTCCCCTCGACACCTGACCCCGGCTGCCACCCAGCCTTCAGTCCCTCGCTCCCCCCGGCGCGTCCCTCTCGGCAGCCCGCATGATTCAGTAGCACCAGGCGGTCAGCGGGGAGGGCGGTCACCCGTGGGGCGCGGCCAGCCAAGGCACGGCAAGCCGGGAGCGCGGTCAACCGGTGGCGCGGCGAGTCGAGAGCGCGGTCAGCCGAGAGTGCGGGTCAGCCGGGGGTGCGGTCAGCCGGGGGTGCGGTCGAGGCTGAGCCGGGCCTCGGCCTCGGACTCGGGGCCGGACGCCCGCTCCCCGGCGGGCGCGGGCGCCCCGCCCCGGGAGGCCGCCGTCTGGGCGAGCAGCGCCCCCGACAGCACCAGCAGCCCGCCGACGATCTGGAACGCCCCGAGCGCCTCGCCCACCAGCGCCCAGGCCACCACCGCGCCGCCGATGACCTCCAGCGACGCCACCGTCGCCCCGACGGCCGCCGAGAGGCGGCGCACCGCGTTGACGCCCAGGATGTACGCCGCGACGGTGGCGACCAGCACCATCCACAGGTAAGCCGCGAACGCCGGCAGGGTCAGGCCGCCTCCCTCGGGCGTGGCCAGCCGGGTGAACGCCTCCCACGGGATGTCCCAGGGCCGGGCGAACGGCGCGAGCACCAAGGCCGCCCCGAGCATGCCCCAGGCGATGAGGCCCAGCGGATCCACGTCGTCCCCGAAGCTATCGCTCATCAGGAAATATCCGGCGCAGCACGCCCCGGCGACCAGGCCCAGCAGCAGCCCCAGCGCGTCCAGCCGCAGGCCGTCCCAGACCTCGACGACGACGCCGAGCCCGACGACGGCGACCACCGCGCCCAGGTACGCCGCGCGCGCCAGCCGGATCCTGCGCACCACCCGCACCCACACGACCACCATGACCGGCGCCATGAACTCCAGCAGCAGGGCGACCCCCACCGGCAGCCGGGTCAGCGCGACGAAGTAGAGCGACTGCACCCCGGCGACGGCCACGACGGCGTACACCCCGAAGAACGGCAGGCGCGAGCGCGGGATGCGCAGCGCGGACGGCTTGACCACGGCCAGCACGGCGACCATCAGCAGCCCCGCCCCGGCCATGCGGGTCCAGACCGCCTCGATCGGCGCCAGC
Source organism: Nonomuraea roseoviolacea subsp. carminata (assembly GCF_024172185.1). Classification (GTDB taxonomy): domain Bacteria; phylum Actinomycetota; class Actinomycetes; order Streptosporangiales; family Streptosporangiaceae; genus Nonomuraea; species Nonomuraea roseoviolacea. The sequence continues at coordinate 4,963,535 of NZ_JAMZEC010000001.1, read as the reverse complement.
CCCGCCGCGTTCAGGTACTTGGCCATGGGCCCGGAGAACGCGAAGCACCACGCCGAGACGAAGGCCATCGCGAGACCCGAATATCGCATCGCCACCCCACCCGTAATTACCGTTCCTGCCTTTTGATACTGACATGTCCGGTGTCATGAGCGCAATGCCGTCCGGCTGTTAGCCTGCTCAATGTGAAGATCTTCGTGGCCCGCCTGGCCGGGGTTTCGGTCTTCGACCCGGCCGGCGACCAGATCGGCCGGATCCGCGACGTCGTGGTCGGCCTGCGCGGCCCCCTGCGGCCCGCCGTCCACGGCATGGTGGTCGAGGTCCAGCCGCGCCGCCGCGTCTTCCTGCCCATCACCCGCGTGCGCGGCATCGAGGCCGGGGCGGTGGTCTTCACGGGCCGGCTCAACCTGCGCCGCTTCGAGAAGCGCTCGGCCGAGACGCTGGTCATCGGCGAGATGCTCGACCGCACCGTGACCGTCGGCGGCGAGCGGATGACGGTCTTCGACCTCGCCATGGAGGAGGCCAGGCCGTCGGCCTGGGAGATCACCAAGGTCGCCGTGTACCGGGGCCGGCGGCGGCGCGACCCCCGGATCGTCGCCTGGGAGGAGGCGTCCGGGTTCGACGAGCTCCAGAAGGACCAGGGCGCGGCCGGGCTGATCGCCGCGTTCGAGTCGATGCGGGCCGCCGACATCGCCAGCGCCCTGCACGAGCTGCCCGGCAAGCGGCGCATCGAGGTCGCCCGCGCGCTCGACGACGACCGGCTCGCCGACGTGCTGGAGGAGCTGCCACCCCGCGACCAGATCGGCATCCTCGGCACCCTCGAACCCGCTCGGGCCGCCGACGTGCTGGAGGAGATGGACCCCGACGACGCGGCCGACCTGCTCAACGACCTGCCCGCCGACCAGGCCGCGCACCTGCTGGCGCTGATGGAGCCGGGCGAGGCCGCCCCCGTGCGGCGGCTGCTCACCTACCCGCAGGACACAGCCGGCGGCATGATGACCAGCGAGCCGGTGATCCTGCCGCCGAGCGCCACGGTCGCCGAGGCGCTCGCGCACATCCGTCAGAAGGACCTCTCGCCGTCCGTCGCGGCGCAGGTGTACGTGACCCGGCCGCCGAACGAGACGCCCACGGGGGCGTACCTCGGCGTCAGCCACTTCCAGCGGCTGCTGCGCGACCCGCCCTCGACGCTGCTGGGCTCGGCGCTCGACCCGTCGATCGACCCGATCCGGCCCGGCTTCACGCTGCCGGAGGTCGCCCAGTACCTCGCCAGCTACAACCTGGTGGCGGCGCCCGTGGTCGACGAGCTGGGGCGGCTGGTGGGCGCGGTCACGGTGGACGACGTGCTCGACCACATGCTGCCGGCCGACTGGCGCGAAGGCGCGCACCCATGACGGCCCGTAGCCTGCCGCCCGCCGCCCGGCTCCCGCGTACCGGGGCGTCATCGTGACCGCCGAGCGGCTGGACCAGCCGCGCGACCTGCGCCGCACGCTGCGCCCGCACTACGACCCGGAGGCGTTCGGCCGCCTGTCGGAGCGGATCGCCCGCTTCCTGGGGACCGCGCGGTTCATCGTCTACATGACGGTCGTCGTGGCGGTCTGGGTCATCTGGAACGCCGTCGCCCCGGCCGAGCTGGCCTTCGACCCGTACCCGTTCATCTTCCTCACGCTCATGCTGTCGCTCCAGGCGTCGTACGCGGCGCCGCTCATCCTGCTCGCCCAGAACCGGCAGGCCGACCGCGACCGGGTGCAGTACGAGCAGGACCGCGAGGCGGCCGACCGCAACCAGGCGGAGATCGAGTATCTGACCCGGGAGATCGCGGCGCTGCGGATGGCCCTCAACGAGGTCGCCACCCGCGACTACCTGCGCTCGGAGCTCCAGCACCTGCTGGAGGAGCTCAGGGAGCGCCCGTAGCGCCGGCCCGGTCGTGCCGGGCTCAGGGGGCGTCCGTGGCGCCAGCGAGGCGGGTCACGAGCTGCCGCACCTGGCCGATCTCGTCCGGGCCCAGGGAGTCGAGGAAGTGCGCGCGGACGCCGCGCAGATAGGTGGGCGTCGCCTCGGCCAGCCGCGCCGCCCCCGCGTCGGTCAGCACCGCGAACAGCCCCCGGGCGTCGCTCTCGCACGCCTCGCGGTTCACCAGCCCGTCGCGCTGCAGCCGGTCGATCAGCCGGGTCAGGCCGCTGCGGGACAACAGCACCCTGCCCGCCAGGTCGTTCATCCGCAACCGCCGCTCCGGCGCCTCGGCGAGCCGTGACAGCACGTCGTACGACGCGAGCGGCAGGTCGTGGGCGAGCAGCAGCTCGCCTTCCAGGTGGCGGGTGATCCGCACCTGCGCCCGCTGCAGCATCCGCCAGACCGCCAGCTCCTCAACGGTGAGGCCCTCGTCGCGCAGAAGAGTCACGGAGTAACCTTAGTTTGTTGCACGCACACCTAAACAGATCCGTCGTGCAGCGTGGATTAACCGCGCCGCGCCCCTGGTTCATACCATGGAGGGGCATCCTCACCGGCGTGCAGCGCCTGTCACACAGAGACCACTAAGGAGGGACGGCACTCCCTTCGTGCCGAGACTTCGATGGCACCAACCCAGGAACAGGTGACGGCCGCCCTCGCCACCGTCATCGACCCCGAGATCCGTCGCCCGATCACCGATCTCGGGATGGTCAAGAGCGTCGACATCACGCCCGAGGGCGTGGTCCGTGTCGGCGTCTACCTCACGATCGCGGGCTGTCCGCTGAAGGACACCATCCGCCGCGACGTCACCGCCTCGGTCTCCCGGCTCGACGGTGTCACGGGTGTCGAGATCGAGCTGGACGTCATGAGCACCGAGCAGCGCAAGGAGCTGCAGACGAAGCTGCGCGGCGACCGGGCCCCCGAGAAGGAGATCCCCTTCAACCAGCCGGGCTCGCTGACCCGCGTCTTCGCGGTGGCCAGCGGCAAGGGCGGCGTCGGCAAGTCGTCGGTCACGGTCAACCTGGCCGCCGCCATGTCCGCGAGCGGCCTCAAGGTCGGCATCGTCGACGCCGACATCTACGGCCACAGCATCCCGCGCATGCTGGGCGCCTCCGAGCGGCCGACCAAGGTCGAGGACATGATCATGCCGCCGGTGGCGCATGACATCAAGGTCATCTCGGTGGGCATGTTCAAGCCGGAGGGCAACACGCCGGTCGTGTGGCGTGGCCCGATGCTCGACCGGGCACTGCACCAGTTCCTGGCCGACGTCTACTGGGGCGACCTCGACGTCCTGCTGCTCGACCTGCCCCCGGGCACCGGCGACATCGCCATCTCGGTCGCGCAGCGCCTGCCGTCCGCCGAGATCCTCGTCGTGACGACGCCCCAGATGGCGGCCGCCGAGGTGGCCGAGCGGGCCGGCTCGATCGCGGCCCAGACCCACCAGCAGATCGCCGGCGTCATCGAGAACATGGCGTGGCTGCCGTGCCCCCACTGCGACGAGCGCATCGCGGTCTTCGGCGAGGGCGGCGGCCAGACCGTCGCCGACGCGCTGACCCGCACGCTCGGCTCCCGGGTGCCGCTGCTCGGCCAGGTGCCGATCGACCTGCGGCTGCGCGAGGGCGGCGACGAGGGCAAGCCGCTGGTGCTGACCGACCCCGACGCGCCGGCTGCGGCCGAGCTCCGCTCGATCGCGGCCACGCTGAGCAAGCGCGGCTCCAGCCTCAAGGGCATGCAGCTCGGGCTGTCGCCCAACCGCCGCTAGCCGCACCGCCGCACGCCTCGGGCCCGCTCGCATCCGAGCGGGCCTGTCGCTTCTCTTCGGAACTCGGCCGCGGGGTTTCTTCGGAACTCGGCCGGGGGCTTCTCCGGACCTCGGCCGGAGGCCGTACGGGTCAGGTGGCCTCGGAGTCGTACGGCGGGATCTCGCCGACGCCCAGCTCGTCCACCGGCTCCGGCAGGGCCGGGGCCGTGAGCGCCGGCTCCTCCGCCGGCTTGGCGTTCCAGGAGTCCTCGACGTCGTCCAGCAGGTGCTTGCGGACGAACGTACGCGGGTTGAGGTCGGCCGGGTCGAAGTCGCGGTACTCCGGCGGCAGGCCGGCCCGCAGATCGTCGCGCGCGTTGGCGGCCATCCGGCGCAGGTCGCGCAGCGTCTTGCCGGCCTGCGACGCCACCTGGGGCAGCTTGTCGGGCCCGAAGACGAGGAGCGCGATGACGATCAGCGCCCCGACCTCAAGCCACCCGAGTCCGAACACCGTGAGCTCCTAGCGCAGTCCTGATGCACCGAGGACAACCCCGGCGTATTCCAGACTAAGGGCTCCGACGGTCGGATCGACCGCCTGCCCCTGACACCCGGACCCGCCCATCCGGCCGCCCCTGGATCAGGACGGCGACGGCGTGGGCTCGTCGTCGGCGGTGACCGTGAGGGTCGCCGTGCGCTCCTGCCCCGCCCGCTGGAACTTGACCGTGATGTGGGACCCCGGCGCCTTGCTGCGGATGAGGGCGATCAGCTCGTTGCCGTCCTGCAGGCGCAGGCCGTCGAGCTCCAGGATGATGTCGCCCGCCTTCAGCCCGGCCTTGGCGGCGGGACCGCCCGGGTCGACCGGCTGGCGGCCCTCGGTGGGTTCGGAGGCGATGCGGACGCCCTGGCCCTTGTAGTCGGGGTCGAGCACGATGCCGATCTTGGGGCGCTTGGCCTTGCCGCTCGTCACCAGTTCCTCGGCCACCCGCCGCGCCTGGTTGACCGGGATGGCGAAGCCGAGGCCGATGCTTCCGCTCTGGTTGGTCAGCGACCGGCTCAGCGTGGCGATCGCGGAGTTGACGCCCACGACCTCGCCCTTGCCGTTGACCAGCGGGCCGCCGGAGTTGCCGGGGTTGATGGCGGCGTCGGTCTGGATGGCGCTGATGTAGGCGGGCTCCTCGGAGCCGCCGTTCTCGTCGCCGGCGATGACCGGGCGGTTGAGCGAGCTGACGATGCCCGTGGTGACCGTGCCGGTCAGGCCGAGCGGGGAGCCGACCGCGATGACCGGGTCGCCGACCACGACCTGGTCGGAGTTGCCGAGGGAGATCTCGGGCGTGCCGAAGGTGTCCTCGGGCTTGACCACGGCCAGGTCGGAGCCCGGGTCGCGGCCCACGATGCGGCCGGTCGTGGTCTTGCGGTTGTAGAACTGGATCTTGATGTCGCCGCCCTTGGCGGCCATGGCGACCACGTGGTTGTTCGTCACCACGTAACCGTTCTTGATCAGGAAGCCCGAGCCGGTGGCGCCCTCGGTGTTGCTGCCGTTGCCCACCTCCAGCGAGACCACGCTGGGCAGCACCCGCGCGGCCACGCCGGCCACCGAGTCGGGCGCCCGGTCGGTGGCGCCGCTCGGGAGCGGGCCGAGGCTGTAGGACGGGTCGGTGCCGTTGGTACGGGTCAGCAGGTAGGTGCCGACGCTGCCGAGCGCGGAGGCGACCAGGGCGACGACCACGGCCAGCACGACGAGCAGGCCGGTGCCGGGGCCCCGTCGCGGGGCCGCCGGGGCGCCGCCGGAGGGCGGCGGGGCCCAGCCCGGGCCCATGCCGAGCGCGTGGCGCGGAGGCGGCGGGGGCGCGTCGCCGCCGTAGGGCGGGGCGCCCGCGGAGGGGCCGAAGAACGGGCTCTCGTAGGTGCGGGTGGAGGACTGCTCCCGGCCTTCCGCCCCGAACGCGGCCTCGCCGCCGTCGGGCCGGCCGAAGGGGTTGTCCCCGGCGCGTCCGAAGGGGCCCTCGCCGCTGTCGGGCCGTCCGAACGGCGTGTCGCCGCCGTCGGGTCGCCCGAAGGGTCCTTCGCCGCCGTCCGGCCGGCCGAAGGGCGGTTCGCCGCCCTCCGGCATGCCGAAGGGCCTGTCGTCGCCGGCGGGCTCGCCACCGGGCGCGCCGCTGTCCTGGCCCCGCTCGTACGGCGGGCGGCCGTTCGCCCCGCCGTCACCGTGACCGCCCTCGTCCGGGCCGCGCTCGCCGGAGCCGTGCCCTGACCCGGCGCCTCCCGAGGCCGCCTGGGACTGCGCCCCGCCGGACCCGCGCTCGTCAGAAGAGCCGACCCCCCGGTCACCGGGAGAGCCGAAGGAGGACGAAGTGCCGCCGGACGCATCCGCGGGAGACCCGAAGGAGGGCGAGGCGCCGCCGGACGCATCCGCGGGAGACCCGAAGGAGGGCGAGGCGCCGCCGGACGCATCCGCGAGAGACCCGAAGGAGGGCGAGGCGCCGCCGTAGGGGCCTTGCGGAGAGCCGAAGGAAGGCGAGGGCCCCTCAGGAGGGCCGACAGCGGACGAGGGGCCGCCGTAGGGCCCCTCGGGAGCGCTGAAGACGGGCGCGTCGCCCGGCTGCCCCGACGGGGGCCGCCAGCCGCCCTGCGGGCCCCCGGAGCCCACAGCGGCCCCGTCACCCTCAGGACTCTCCGACGCTCGCGACGGGTCGGAGGGTGAGCCCCACGGTCCCTGGGCGGCCGACGAGGGGGTCCCGGGCCCGCCGCCAGGCCGGTCGGCCTGGCCGTCCGCGGGCAGGAACTCCGGGCGCCCCTGCGGCGCAGGGAAGTCCGACGGCATGCGTCCTTCGCCCGGGCGCGTCTCGTCGGTCATCTACGTCTCACCACTCCTTGCTCGACACCGCAATCCTGGTGCGATCGGCATACGAGAGTCGTAAAGCAATGGTCAGGAACCACGCCTCTACCGGCGGTTCCTCTCCAAAACCCCGAACTCCGATCGTATGCCCCCGACGCCATGGACTACGCCACCGAGTATCCCAGGCCGTCGTGTCCCGGTCAGGGCGTGGCGGTGGGCGGTGTGGCCTGGGAGGAGGCGGGCGTGTTCTGCCGGAACAACTCGACCGGGGGCGGCGTGTTGCTCTGCCCGGCGCCGGACACCGCGAAGAAGGTGCCGAGGGCCACGGCGGCGGAGACGACGCCGACGGCCACGTACGCGCCGCGCCGCCTACCCCGGCGGCCGGGGCCGGAAGCGCCGCCGCTCGCGTCCCTGCGGGGGCGGTTGTCCAGGGGCGCGATGGTATGAGGGCCCGGCAGCGGGACACCTCCGAAGGTCCGCGCGGGGAACGGCCGCTCGCGGGGCGGCAACGGGCCGCCCGGCTCGGCCATCCGCAGCAGCGACATCGTCAGATCGGCCGGCATGGCGAGCTCGTCGAGCGAGCGCAGGCGCGACTTCAGCGCCCGCATCGACTCGACCTCCCGCCTGCAGTCGGCACAGAACGTCAGATGCGCCAGGGCGCGGTCACGCTCGGCGTGGTTGAGCTCGCCGTCGACGAGCGCGCTCACGCGCTCTCCAAGATGCGACATATCAGACTTCCTCCCCACGGGGCCCCGACGGGAATGCTGGCGGGGGGAGTTGTGAGTGTCGGGGGGCCCGGTGTTCGAGCGCCTCGCGCAACTGCGCCCGGCCACGGTGAATTCGGCTCCGGACCGTGCCCAGCTTGACCCCGAGCGTGGCCGCGATCTCCTCGTACGACAGGCCCTCGATGTCGCACAGCACGATCGCCGCCCGGAACTCGGGGGCGAGCGCGTCGAGCGCGGCCTGGATGTCGGGTTCGAGGTGGGCGTCGTCGAACGCCTGCGCCGGTGACGGCTCGCGGCCGCGCAGCCTCTCGGCGGCGTCGTCGGCCAGTCCCTCGAAACGGATGCGCTGCTTGCGCCGCGCCGTGTCGAGGAACAGGTTGGTCGTGATCCGGTGCAGCCAGCCCTCGAACGTCCCGGGCGTGTAGCTCGACAGCGACCTGAAGACCCGTACGAAGACCTCCTGGGTGAGGTCCTCGGCGTCATGGACGTTGCCGGTCAGGCGGTAAGCCAGCCGATAAACGCGCGCGGAGTGAGTCCGCACCACTTCCTCCCAGGTGGGAGGTGTCCAATCAGACACGGGAGCATCGGCCTGGTGGTCGCTTTCGTCCACCAGCACTCCTCTCTCTGGGACCACCGCTACCGCCATAGTGCCTGGTTTCGTCCCTTCATGCGCACTGCCTGCCTTCCGGACCGGCAAAGCCCGTTTAAACCTGCAACGCCTCAGCGTGCTCCTGAGTTCCCGTCCTGGCGCTACTCCCCTAGGCTGCGATCGGTGACCAATCGCACGAAAGTGGGGGGAGGAGGCCGATGACCAGTCAGGCGGAGGCCACTCTGGCCTATGCGGAGCAGTTCCATCACGAGGATGAGATCCTGCGCGCGGCGCGGCAGCGCGGGCTGGAGATGGGCGCGGTGCCCATCCTTCCCGGAGGCGGGGCGGCGCTCTGCTTCCTCGCCACGGCGCTCAACGCCAAGTCGGTCGTCGAGATCGGCACCGGCTGCGGCGTCTCGGGGCTCTGGCTGCTGCGGGGCATGCGCCCCGACGGCACGCTGACCAGCGTGGACGTCGAGCCCGAGCACCAGCGGTTGGCGCGGCAGGCGTTCGCGGAGGCGGGCTTCGCCGGCGGCCGGGTGCGGCTGATCAGCGGGCGCGCGCTCGACGTGCTGCCCCGGCTGTCGGACGGCGGCTACGACATGGTCTTCGCCGACGCGGCCAAGCAGGAGTACGCGGACTACCTGGCCGAGTCGGTCCGGCTGCTGCGCGTGGGCGGCATCGTGGCCTTCGACAACGCGCTCTGGCACAACCGCGTGGCCGACCCGGCCCAGCGCGACCCCGACACGGTCGCCCTGCGCGAGCTGGGCAAGCTCGTGCAGGGCGACGACCGGCTCCGGTCGCTGCTGATGCCGCTGGGCGACGGCCTGCTCGCCGCCGTCAAGATCGCCGGGTAGCGGTCACCCGGCCGGGCCGGCGCCGCGCGAGCGGTCACCCGCGGGTCAGCCACTCCAGCAGGACCCGCACCCCGAACCCCGTGGCGCCCTTGGTCAGGATGCCGTCGTCCACGGTGCTGCGCCCCACCCCGGCGATGTCGAGGTGCGCCCACGGCCGCCCGCCCGCGAACTCCCGCAGGAACAGCGCCGCCGTGATGGACCCCGCGCCGTAGGTGGACCCGCTCTCCACGTTCGCCAGGTCGGCGATCGGCGAGTCGAGGGCGGGCGCGTACTCCTCGATGAGCGGCATCCGCCACAGCCTGTCGTCGCTGTCGCGGCCCGCCGCGAGGAGCGCCTTGGCGAGGTCGTCGTCGGTGGAGTAGACGGCGCCGACGTTGCGGCCCAGCGCGACGCTGATGGCGCCCGTCAGGGTGGCGATGTCGACGACCGCGTCGGGGTCGAGCTCGGCGTCGGCGTAGGCGAGCGCGTCGGCCAGCACGAGCCGCCCCTCGGCGTCGGTGTTGAGCACCTCGACCGTGCGCCCGCCGTAGTGGGTGATGACGTCGCTGGGCCGCTGGGCGGTGCCGGACGGCATGTTCTCGGCCGCGGCGACCAGGCCGGTGACGCGGACCGGGGCGCCCATCCGGGCCAGCGCCCCGATGACGGCGATCACCACGGCGCCGCCCGCCATGTCGGTCTTCTGTGTCTTCATGTTCTCGGTCGGCTTGAGCGACAGGCCGCCCGAGTCGAACGTGATGCCCTTGCCCACGAGCACCACGTGGCGCTCGGCGGGACCCTCGGGGGTGTAGGAGAGCTGGATGAGGCGAGGCGGGCTGGCCGAGCCGCGGCCGACCGCGAGGATGCCGCCGAACCCGGCCGCCTGGAGCTGCTCCTCGTCCCACACCCGCACGGGCACGCCCTGCTCGCCGGCGCGCTCGGCCAGCCAGGCGGGCGTCTTGACCGACGCCGGCGTGTTGGCCAGGTCACGGGCCAGCGCCACGGCCTGGGCGACGGTCTCGCCCCGCCGTACGGCCCGCTCGTCGGCGGAGGCGAACCGCAGCGCGCGCACGGGCGTCTTGCCCGGGGCGCCGATGCGGAAGGAGTAGGCGGCGAGCAGCGCGGCCTCGGCGAACGCCGCGGCGTCGCCCTCGGGCACCACCACGGTCAGCTCCTCGCGGCCCTTGGCCCTGCGGGTGAGCCCGGCCGCCGCCTTGCGCAGGGCCTTCGGCGAGCCGTCGCCGACGCCGTACAGCAGCACGCGCCCGACGCCGCCCTCCCGCGCCACGGGGACCTCGATGATCTCGCCGGCCTCCCCCTTGGCCTCGTAGTGGGCCAGCAGGGCGGGCAGGGGCACCGGCAGGTCGAGCTCGACGGCCGGGACCAGCTCGGGCGTGTAGGGGACGGCCAGCAGCTCGGCGCCGTCGGGGACGCCGGCGACCACCGATGCAGTGGTCTCAATGGGCACGGAACTTCTCCTCGAACGTCAGCGACCCTGGCGCGCGGATACGCCAGGGCCGTGGGACAGGTCTGTCTCGGGAGCTTCAGCCGACGACGTTCTTCAGCGCCTCGCCGAGCGCCTTCGCCTCGTCAGCGGAAATCTCCACGACGAGCCGGCCGCCACCTTCCAGAGGGACCCGCATGACAATGCCGCGCCCTTCCTTGGTGACCTCGAGCGGACCATCGCCGGTCCGCGGCTTCATCGCCGCCATGCGTGCATCCCTTCCTGCCTTGGGCTCCCGCGGCCCGCGATTTCTGTCCAGCCGCCAGCGAGGGCGGTATTCACGTCTTCTGTGATGTCCTATTCTCCCGCATCGCGAGCGCTCATGGGTAACGATCTCCTCCCAGAATGCGTTGTCCAGGGTGGCGAAGACGTCCAAACTGGACAGCGTGCACGCACGAGCTGCCCTGTTCGACCTCTATGGGGACCACCTGCGCCCACGCGGCGGACGGGCCTCCGTGGCGGCTCTCGTACGCCTCATGAAACCGCTGGAGATCGCCGCTCCGGCCGTGCGCACCGCTGTTTCGCGCATGGTCCGGCAGGGCTGGCTGGAGCCCGTCAGATTGCCGCAGGGGGCCGGCTACGGGCTCACGTCCAAGTGCGTCAGAAGACTGGACGACGCCGCGTCGAGAATTTACCGAGAGGGAACGCCGTCCTGGCAGGGCCGGTGGCATCTGATCGTTTTGGAACCGGTGAAGGATCGGCCGCGTAGAGAGCGGGTCAAGGCCGTTCTCGCGTTTCTCGGCTACGCGCCGCTGTCGGAGGCGACCTGGGTCGGGCCGCGCTCCTCCCCCGAGGTGGACCACCTGCTGGCGAGCGAGGGACTGCGGGCCGACCGGTTCGACGCGGCTCTGGAGGGCGACCCCCGCGAGCTGGTCGCGCGGGCCTGGGATCTGGCGGCCGTCGGCGAGGCGTACGAGCGGTGGCTGGCGGAGGCTGCCACGCTGGTCGGGGCGCTGCCGGGCGGGGCCCCGGACGACCGGGTGTTCGCGACGAGGAGCAGGCTCGTGCACGGGTGGCGCAACTTCCTCTTCCGCGACCCCGGCCTGCCGCCCGAGCTGCTGCCGCCCGGCTGGCCCGGTGAGCGGGCCAGAGCGTACTTCGAGCAGGAGGCCGCCCGCCTGCTGCCCTCAGCCGCCGCGTTCGTCGACAGGGAGTTGCCGTGATCCGCTATGACGTGACCGATGCCGTCGCCACCATCACGCTCGACCGGCCGGAGGCGATGAACTCGCTGACGGCCGAGGTGAAGTCGGCCCTGCTGGAGGCGCTGCGCCACGCGGCGGCCGACGACGGGGTGCGCGCGGTGCTGCTGACCGGCTCCGGCCGGGCCTTCTGCGCCGGCCAGGACCTGCGCGAGCACGCCGACAACCTGGAGGCGGGGCGTGGGCTCGCCGGGACCGTGCGCGAGCACTACAACCCGATGGTCGAGCTCATCGCCACCATGGGCAAGCCGGTGGTGGCCGCCGTCAACGGCGTCGCGGCCGGCGCGGGCGCCTCGCTGGCCTTCGCCTGCGACCTGCGGGTGGCCTCCGACAAGGCCAAGTTCGCGCTCGCGTTCTCCGGCGTCGGCCTCGCCCCCGACTCCGGCGCGTCGTGGACGCTGCAGCGCCTCGTCGGCGCCGGGCGCGCCGCCGAGCTCATGCTGCTCGGCGAGCCGCTCGACGCGGCGCGGGCGCTGGAGCTGGGGCTGGTCACCCGGGTCGTGCCGCCGGAGGACGTGCTCAAGACCGCCACCGAGCTCGCGGTACGGCTCGCGCAGGGCCCCACGCTCGCGTACGCGGCCACCAAGGCGGCGCTGGCCTACGCCGCCACGAACCCGCTGCCGGAGGCGCTGGAGATGGAGGCCGTCCTGCAGGACGCCTGCGCCGCCACCCAGGACCACATCGACGCCACCCGGGCCTTCCTGGCCAAACAGCGCCCGTCGTTCAACGGCCGCTGAGCGCGCCCTCCCGGGCGCGCGCCACGCAGCCCTCGATGTGGTCGTTGACCAGGCCGATCGCCTGCATGAGCGCGTACGCGGTGGTCGGCCCGACGAACCGGAAGCCGTGCCGCTTCAGCTCCTTGGCCAGCGCCTTCGAGCCGGGCGTGACGGCGGGCACGTCGGCCATCGTCCGCGGCACCGGGGAGTCGGGATCGGCGTGGCGCCACACCAGCTCGGACAGGCCGCCGGGCAGGTCGAGCGCCACGCGGGCGTTGTTCACCACGGCCTCGATCTTGGCCCGGTTGCGGACGATCCCGGCGTCGCCGAGCAGCCGCTCGACGTCCTGCTCGGTGTAGGCGGCGACCTTCGGGATGGAGAAGCCGTCGAAGGCGGCGCGGAAGTTCTCCCGCTTGCGCAGGATCGTCAGCCAGGACAGGCCGGACTGGAACGCCTCCAGCGCCACCCGCTCGAAGACCAGGTCGTCACCGTGGACGGGACGGCCCCACTCGTCGTCGTGGTAGGCGGTGTAGAGCGGGTCGGCCAGGCCCGGCCAGGTGCACCGGATCAACTCGGTCACGCGCGCTCGTCCCCGTCCTTGCCCGCCGCCGCCCGTACCGGCCGCTCCTCGCCCTCGTCCTGCACGTCGCTCTCGCTCTTCCCGTCCTTCTCGACTTGCTTCTCGTCCTTCTCGACTTGCTCGTCGCCCTTGTCGCTCTCGTCGTTCATGGGCACGGGCACGGGCTCGGGCGCTCGCTCCGGGACGGCCTCAGCCTCGGGCTCCGGCTGCTCGACGCGCTGAGCGCTCTCCGGCAGCTCACCGCTCTCCGCCGGCTCAGCGCTCTCGGACAGCTCGGCGGGCGGGACGCCCTCGGCGACGGCCTCGCTCACCGGGGCGGAGGCGGCCGGCGTGGTGACGACCGGGTCGCCGTTCTCGGGCAGGCTGGGCAGTTCGGCCGGCCCCTCGGGCTCGTGGTCGGTGCGGGGACCGCCGCCCGGCGAGGCGTACAGCTCCTGGCGCGCGTGCAGGCGGCTCGACATCAGCTCGGAGACCCGCTGCTCCAGCACCGCGATGCGGGTGTCGCGCGCGCTGATCGCGCTGGCGGCCCTGCGCAGCGTCTCGTCGACGCTCTGCGTGTGGTAGCCGACGAGGTTGACCGGAAGCTGCAGCGCCATGAAGTCGACAGCCGTGAGCCGCCCGGCCTCGGGCAGGTCGAGGGGCGGCACGTCCGGCGGGAACTCGGTCAGCTCACCGCCCCTGCCGAGGGAGACCAGCACCACGCAGGCCAGGATCGCGAGCGCGGCGATGGCGAGAATGACCAGCACATGGGCATCGTACTCATACCATCGAGGCTTGACTTCCTCTCCGCGGCTGAAGCCGGGGGATTCCGACCCTCGCGGGTCAGGTTTCCTGTTTCACCGCCAGTCGCCCGCCGGGCCTGCGCCCTTGAGGTCTTACACCGGCTCCACAGGCGTTTCACCTCTCCGCCAGCCCGGCGGCGAGGATGTTGATCGCGGCGTTGACGTCGCGGTCGTGCAGCGCGCCGCAGGCGCACTGCCACGCCCGGACACCCAGCGGCATCTCCTCTCGCAGAGTGCCGCAGGCCGAGCACGTCTTCGAGGAGGGGAACCAGCGGTCGACCACGATGAGTTCCCGCCCGTACCAGGCGGTCTTGTACTCCAGCATCGACCGCATCAGGCGCCAGGAGGCGTCGGCGATGGAGCGCGCCAGGCTGCGGTTCCTGCCCATGTTGCGGACGGCGAGGTCCTCGACCACGACCGTTTGGTTCTCACGGACGAGCCGAGTGGTGAGCTTGTGCAGGAAGTCCCGCCGCCGGTCGGCGATCCGGGCGTGAATACGGGCGAGTGCGACCCTCGCCTTCTGCCGGTTGGCCGAACCCTTCTGCTTACGGGCGAGATCCCGCTGGGCCCGGGCGAGCCTGCGGCGGTCGGCCCGGTCGTGCCTCGGCTTGACGATCTTCTCGCCGGTGGACAGCGTGGCCACGGCCTCGCACCCTCCGGCAGGGGCCGCGACCACACGACGTCCAGCGGTTCGCGCATCTTCGCCAGGGTGAGCCGCCCGTCTCGCCACGTGAAGGCCGAACGGGTGTACTCGGCCGACGCCCGCGACTTCTTGCGGGACTTGAAGGCGGGGTACTTGGCCCGGCGGGCGAAGAAGTTCGCGAACGCCGCCTGAAGATGGCGCAGCGCCTGCTGCAGCGGAACGCTCGACACCTCGTTCAGGAACGCCAACTCGTCGGTCTTCTTCCAGGCGGTGAGCGTGGCCGAGGACTCCACGTAGGAGACGCGACGACCTTCCGAGGTGTAGGCGCGGGTCCGCTCGGCCAGAGTCTTGTTGTAGACCAGGCGCACGCAGCCGAACGTCCGGGCAAGCTCTTCGGCCTGCTCGGAGGTCGGGTAGAAGCGGTACTTGTAGGCCCGCTTAACAACCTGCGCCATGGCTCACCTCGTACCAGGCGATCGATGGACAATCGCTTCTATGTTCGCATCCACAGGGTGGCGCTGTCCTGCGTTTTCTCCCCAGGGCTAACATTTGGGGCTCCACACCCAAGGAGGTTCGATGAGTCCCGCAGTTGTCGCACCCGGTGCGCCTCCGGACCCCTCCTGGACTCCCGCGGGGTCGCCCGCCGAGGCCGCCGCGCTGGCGCGATCGGGGGCGACCGTGCTGGTCATGCTGCCCGAGCCGCTCGACGCGGCGCTGGCCGCCGCGGCCGTCTACCGCTGGCACGGCGCGGACGTGTTCGTCACCGGACACGCCGACCAGGTGCGCCAGGCGCTGGAGATGACCGACTCGCTGGCCGGCCGGCGTCCCCCGGCCCTGGCCCGCCGCGCCCTCGCCTGAGCGCCCCGGCCCGGCGCGTCCAGGCCGCCGCGCCCTCGCCTGAACGCCCCGGCTCAGCCGGTGGCCTCGCCGATCTCCTCGGGCGTCGGGCGCACCGGGCGGGCGCGGCCCTCGACGTGGTCGAGCGCCTCCTCCACCGACGACGTCCACGCGATGGCGTCGAAGACGTTCGCCCGGGTGAACCCCTCGTCGTACATGTGCTCCACGAGCCCGCGCAGCGAGGCGTACAGCCCCCACGGGTCGAGGACGACCAGCGGCCGGTCGTGGATGCCGAGGACCCGGGCCGTCCAGATCTCGAACAGCTCCTCCAGTGTGCCGATGCCGCCCGGCAGCACGAGGAAGGCGTCGGAGCGCTCGTCCATGGCGGCCTTGCGCTCGCGCATGCCGGGGGTGACGATCAGCTCGTCGGAGTCGCGGTCGGCGATCTCGACGTCCACGAGGACCTGGGGGATCACGCCGACCGTGCGCCCGCCGGCGGCGCGGGCCGCGGCAGTGACGGCGCCCATGCAGGAGACGGTGGCGCCGCCGCTGACCAGGGTGTGTCCGCGCCTGGCCAGCTCGGTGCCGACGGCCGTCGCCAGCTCCACGTACTTGGGGTCGATCTTCTGACTGGAGGCGCAGAACACACAGATATTCACGACATGTCAGCTTAAGGGGGCTATTGCGGCTCGGCGTCCTGGCTCGCGACCGCCTCCAGCTCCTCCTCGCGCTGCCCGGAGCGTGCCCGGTCGGAGTCCACGATGATCCGCACGGCCTCGTCCACGTCGTCGGTGATCTTGATCAGGTCGAGGTCCTGCTCGGCGATCTTCCCGGTGCCCAGGAGCGTGCCCTTGATCCAGTCGAGGAGGCCGCCCCAGAACTCCGACCCCATGAGCACGACCGGGAACGAGGTGACCTTGTGCGTCTGCACCAGCGTGAGCGCCTCGAACAGCTCGTCCAGCGTGCCGAAGCCGCCCGGCAGGGCGATGAAGCCGCACGAGTACTTCACGAACATGGTCTTGCGCACGAAGAAGTAGCGGAACTCGATGCCGAGGTCCACGTAGTCGTTCATGCGCTGCTCGAACGGCAGCTCGATGCCGAGACCCACCGAGACGGCGCCGTCGACCTCGGTGGCGCCGCGGTTGGCCGACTCCATCACGCCCGGCCCGCCGCCCGTGATGACGGCGTAGCCCGCCTCGGCGATGGCCCGGCCGAGCGCGCGGCCCATGGCGTACTCGGGAGAGTCGGCGGGGGTGCGGGCCGAGCCGAAGACCGTGACGGCGGGGGGCAGCTCGGCGAGCTGGCCGAAGCCCTCGACGAACTCCGCCTGGATGCGCAGCACCCGCCACGGGTCCATGTGGACCCAGTCGGCGGGGCCCTGCCGGTCGAGCAGGCGCTGGTCGTGCGTGGAATCGGGGACGAGCTTGCCACGGACCACGGCCTGGCCCTGGCGGCGCTCGCGACGCGTCGTGTCCATGCGGATCACGCTAGCCCTCCTTCGGTGCCCCTGGACCCGGGGCTGTGCCCTCCGGCGCCGGCTCACCTCCCCGTGGACCGGGCC
This sequence comes from Nonomuraea roseoviolacea subsp. carminata, assembly GCF_024172185.1. Taxonomy (GTDB): domain Bacteria; phylum Actinomycetota; class Actinomycetes; order Streptosporangiales; family Streptosporangiaceae; genus Nonomuraea; species Nonomuraea roseoviolacea. Next base: position 4,947,045 of record NZ_JAMZEC010000001.1, on the reverse strand, counting down.
GTGAACGGCCCACGGGCGGGCCGTCCCAGCAAAATAGCAGGTCAACGACCGTCTGAGGAGCGGCAAAAAATCATGAAAAAAGTAGGGAACCGGATTTCGACCACCCTGCGTCTAACTGCCGAGGGTGCTGCTCGGGACTGAAAGTGGCTTTCCCCGCCAAATGGCCGGCGAGGAAAGCCACTTTCACGTTCCGGGGTCTTCCGAGAGGCCCGCGGCCAGGTCAGGCCGACAGCCAGGCGAGCATCGCCCGCTCGCTCTCCACGATCTTCGGCAGCGCCACGTACTCCCCCTGCTGGTGCGCCAGGTTGGGGTCGCCGGGACCGTAGTTGACGGCCGGGACGCCCAGCGCCGAGAACCGCGCCACGTCGGTCCATCCCAGCTTGGCCCGCGGCTCGCCGCCCACGGCCGCGGCGAAGGCGGCCGCCACCGGGTGCGTCAGGCCCGGCCGGGCGGCGGGGGCGCTGTCGGTGAACTCCACCTCGAACCCGTCGAAGACCTCGCGCACGTGCTCCCGCGCCTGCTCCTCGCTGAGGTCGGGCGCGAACCGGTAGTTGACCGTGACCACGCACAGGTCGGGGATCACGTTGCCCGCCACCCCGCCCCGCACGCCCACGGCGTTGAGGCCCTCGTGGTACTCCAGCCCGTCCACCACCGGCCGCCGGGCCTGGTAGGCGTTCAGGCGGGCCAGCACCGGCTCGATGCCGTGGATGGCGTTGACCCCGAACCAGGACCGGGCGCTGTGCGCGCGCTTGCCCCTGACCACGATCTCGGCCCGCAGCGTGCCCTGGCAGCCGCCCTCGATCACGCCGTCGGTCGGCTCCATGAGCACCGCGAAGTCGGCGGTGAGCCAGTCGGCGTGGTCGCGGGCGATCCGGTTGAGGCCGTTGCGCTCGGCCTCGACCTCCTCGCAGTCGTAGAAGACGTACGTGACGTCGCGGTTGGGCGCCGGGAGGGCCGCGGCGAGCTTCAGCGCGACGGCGACGCCCGCCTTCATGTCGGAGGTGCCGCAGCCGTAGAGCAGGTCGCCCTCGACGCGGCTCGGCAGGTTGCCGTGGACGGGCACCGTGTCGAGGTGCCCGGCGATCAGCACCCGCTCGCCGCGCCCGAGCGAGGTGCGGGCGACGACCGTCTCGCCGGACCGCTCGACCTTCAGGTGCGGCAACGCGCCGAGCGCCCGCTCCACCGCGTCGGCCAGCGCGCGCTCGCCGCCGCTCTCCGACTCGATGTCGACGATCGCCGCGGTCAGGTCGCGGACGTCCTGGGTCAGATCCAGCATCACGTGTTCACCCCATGCTCGCGCAGCGCCTCGTTGAGCGCCGCCTTGTCGTGCCGCTGTCCCGGCTCCAGCCGCTTGATCACCAGCACGCACGGCAGGCCGAACGTGCCACCGGGGAACTCCTTCTGACGGGTGCCGCCGACGGCCACGCACCAGTCGGGCACCCGGCCGCGCGCCAGCTCCTCACCTGTCTCCACGTCTATCACCGGCATGGACGCCGACAGGATCGTGCCCGCCCCGACGACCGCGCCGCGTCCCACGCGGGCGCCCTCGACGATCATGGCGCGGCTGCCGACCAGCGCGTCGTCCTCGACGACCACCGGGAGCGCCCCGGGCGGCTCCAGCACGCCGCCGATGCCCACGCCACCCGACAGGTGCACGTTCGCGCCGATATGGGCGCACGACCCGACCGTGGCCCAGGTGTCGACCATCGTGCCGCCGCCGACGTACGCGCCGATGTTGACGAACGACGGCATCAGCACCACGCCGGGCGCCATGTACGAGCCCCACCGGGCGATGGCGCCGGGCACCACCCGGACCCCGTCGAACGTGGTCTTCAGCGGCACCCGGTCGTTGTGCTGGAAGTCGCCCACCTGCGTGCGGGCCATGCCGAGCACCCTGAAGGCGAGCAGGATCGCCCGCCGGGCCCGCTCGTCCACGACCACGTCGCCGTCCGACAGCTCGGCCACCCGCGCCTTGCCGGTGTCGAGCAGGTCGATCGCGTTCACCACGGTGGCGCGCGCCTCCGTGTCGCGGGGCGACAGCTCGGCGCGCCGCTCCCACAGGTCGTCGATCGCCGGAGCTATCGGGGACGGCGGGCTCTGGTCACTCATGGCCACGGAGCTTATCCGGCCGGGTAGGTTTTCCAGAGTGCGCGTCCGCTTCTCCCGCGGTGTCATCACGATCGCCGCGATCGTCGTCGTGCTCGCGGTGGCGATCTCCGTGGGCCTGTACAACCTGCTCAAGAAGGTCCCGCAGCCGCTGGCGGTCCCGGAGGCGTACTGCGTCGTGCGCGGCTCCACCGCCGACGACGACCTCAGCCTCGACATCGAGCAGGCGCAGATCGCCGCCACCATCGCCGCCGTCGCGGCGCGCCGCAGGCTGCCCGAGCGGGCCGTGGTCATCGCGTACGCCACCGCGCTCCAGGAGTCGAAGCTGAGGAACCTCCCCGGCGGCGACCTCGACTCGGTGGGGGTGTTCCAGCAGCGCGAGTCGCAGGGCTGGGGCCGGAAGAAGCAGCTCATGGACCCGGTCTACGCGACGAACAAGTTCTTCGCGGCGCTGGTCAAGGTCAAGGACTACCGGAAGATCCCGCTGGCCGAGGCCGCCCAGGAGGTGCAGCGCTCGGCGGGCGGCTACGCCTACGCCCCGCACGAGGACAACGCCAAGATCCTCGCCGCGGCGTTCACCGGCCGGGTGCCGCGCGCGCTCCACTGCTGGTACCCGCCGGCGAAGGGCCAGAGCGCGCCGCCCAGGCCCAGGACGGCCGAGGCGCGCCGTCAGCTCACGCGGGCGCTCGGCGACCCGGCGGTCACGAGCACGCGCCGCGGGTGGCTGATCGCCGCCTGGTCCGTGGCGTACGCGCAGAAGTACGGGCTGAGCCGCGTCGGCTTCGGCGGCGCGGTGTGGAAGAACGACATGACGGCCGACGGCTGGACGACCGGCGACAAGTCGGGCACCACCCGGGTGGAGCTGTCGTAGCCGGACAGCCCGGACGGACTCGAAACCAGGCGCCGGCCGGGCGGGGTCAGGGGGCGCGGCTGACGACGGCGATGGAGCCGGGGGCCAGCGGGTTGGCGTAGCTGGCCGTCCACGAGCCGCCCTGGATGCGCTCGAACGACAGCAGCCTGCCGTCGGAGGCACGGTAGTCGGCGAAGTCGAGCAGGCCGCGCTCCGGGAGACCGGTGTCGCCCTCGCTGCGGAAGGCCGCGGTGCCGCGCTCGATGGGGAAGAACTCGACGCCCTCCATGACGATCATGCTCTTGGCCGGGACCATGCCCTGGGTGGGCACCTCCGTCCACAGGAACACCTCGAGGTGCGGCGGGTCGCCCTGGCGGGTCTCGACCGACAGCCACTGACGGCGGCGGGCGGTGTCGCGCAGCAGGAACTCGGTCCACTCCTGGCCCTGCCACGAGGTGTACACGGCGCCCAGCACGCGCGCGGGCGAGCCGTGGACCTCGATGCCGTCACCGACTTTGAGCGTGCGGGGGTCGGCGTAGTCGGAACCGGCATACCCCACCACGCCCACCGGCGCCGGCAGCGGGGTCTCGAGGGGAGCGACCTCGACCGGCGGCTCGGCCGTGCGGCCCTTCCTGTCCTGACGCAGGGTGGCCAGAAAGGCCCCCAGCAGCAGGAGGACGGTGGCGATGCTCAGTCCGAGTACGACCATGGAGGTCATGCTCATAGATCAGCTCGCTCCACTCGCGGTCTGTCTCGGCGAACGCCCTTATTAACGTGTGCGCGCCCGCCGGGGGTGACGGGCTGTGTCGGGATCCTACTGGAGCCGGCGTACCGCCGCATCGACGCGCTCGTCGGTGGCGGTCACCGCGACGCGGACGTGCTGCGAACCAGCCGATCCGTAGAATTCACCCGGCGCGACCAAAATACCGATTTCAGCGAGCTTGCCGACCTGATCCCACGACTTTTCTCCGTTCGTCGCCCACAAGTAGAGACCGGCTGTCGAATGGTCGACCCGCCAGCCCGCCGCCTCCAGCGCGGGCCGCAGCCGCGCGCGCCGGGAGGCGTACAGCTCCCGCTGCTCGTCGGCGTGCCGGTCGTCGTCCAGCGCGGCGGCCATCGCCGCCTGCACCGGAGCCGGCATGATCATGCCGGCGTGCTTGCGGATCTCCAGCAGGCGGGCGACCAGCGCCGGGTCTCCCGTGACGAAACCCGCTCGGTAGCCGGCCAGGTTGGACCGCTTGGAGAGCGAGTGGACGGCGAGCAGCCCCTCGTGGGAGCCGCCGCAGACGTCGGGATGCAGGATGGAGATCGGGCGTTCCTCCCAGCCCAGCTCGATGTAGCACTCGTCGGAGGCCACGATCGTGCCGCGCTCGCGGGCCCAGGCGACCACCTTGCGCAGGTGCTCGGCCGGCAGCACCCGGCCCGTGGGGTTGCCCGGCGAGTTGATCCACACCAGGTCGGGCCGCTCGGGGCCGAGCGCGAGCAGGCCGTCGGAGGCCGTCGCCGAGGCGCCCGCCAGCCGCGCGCCCACGTCGTACGTGGGATAGGCCAGCTCGGGCAGCACCACCCGCTTGGCGCCGAGATAGGTCGGCAGCCAGGCCACGAACTCCTTGGAGCCGATCAGCGGCAGCACGTCGCGCTGGTCCACCGTGACCTCGTGCCTGCGCCGCAACCATCCCGCCGCGGCCTCGCGCAACCGCGCGGTGCCGTGGGTCAGCGGGTAGCCGGGACTGTCGGAGGCCCCGGCCAGCGCGTCCTGGACCGCCCGGGGCACCGGGTCGACCGGGGTGCCGATCGACAGGTCGACGACCCCGTCGGGATGGGCGCGGGCACGCTCCTTGTAGGGCTCCAGCTTGTCCCAGGGAAAGTCGGGCAGGTTGTTCACGGAACTCCAGGTCTCGGTGGTGCGCCGCCGGACTGCGGGCACGTCGTGGAGCCGGCGCGTCAGTGCGCCGGCGCACGCCGCCGCGCCGGGCCCGGCCGGGCGACCCGCGACGTACGGCGGCTAGTGGTCCTCGCCCTGCGGGGGCAGCGCCGCGACGACCGGGTGGTCCTTCTCGATCTTGCCGACCTTCGAGGCGCCGCCGGGCGAGCCCAGGTCCTCGAAGAAGTCGACGTTGGCCTTGTAGAAGTCCTTCCACTGCTCAGGAAGGTCGTCCTCATAGAAGATGGCCTCGACGGGGCACACCGGCTCGCACGCGCCGCAGTCCACGCACTCGTCGGGGTGGATGTACAACATGCGCTCGCCCTCGTAGATGCAGTCGACGGGGCATTCCTCGATGCACGCCTTGTCAAGGACGTCCACGCACGGCTGCGCGATGACGTAGGTCACCTCGAGCTCCTTCTTCTCCGCCACATGGCTGAATCTGACCGCGGTTTGCTAGGCCCTAGTATTGCCGTGCTTGTCGGCTGGCCGAAACGGAGGGTGGCAAAGTCATGGCCGCTCGCCTCGTGATCACCGTCACAAGCGCCGACGTGGGCGCCCGGATCACCACGCGCAGGCGGGTTCCCGGCGGGTTCCGCGACGCGGTGGGCGTGCTCGAATCGTGGGAGCACGGCGTGTTGCGGGTGCGTAAAAGGGACGGCACGATCGTGGAGATCCCCGAGGAGAGCCTGGTGGCGGCCCGCGTCGTACCGGCCGCGCCTCCTCGACCTGGGCGTTCGTAACGGCGAGTATCGCCGTGTGACCGTACGTATCTGTGCCGCCGCGGCAGCCATCCTCGTCAGCGCCGGGTGCGGCGCGTCGTCCACCACCAGCACGCCGTCCAAACCGCTCCCGCCGGTGAACGTGCGGGCCCTGTCGCTGAAGGAGGGCTTCGGCGACATGGACCGGCTCGCGACGGCGGCCCGCCAGGAGGGCTCGCTCAACGTCATCGGGCTGCCCCACGACTGGATGAACTACGGCGGGCTCATCGCCACCTTCACCGAGAAGTACGGCGTCAAGGTGAACGAGATCGAGCCGAACGCCAGCAGCGCCCGGCAGATCCAGGCGGCCGCTCAGCTCAGGCCCGACGTGTTCGACCTCACCCTGGACGTCGCGGTCGCCCACGCCAACCGGTTCGCGCCGTACCGCGTGGCGGGCTGGCAGGACGTGCCGGACGACGTCAAGGACCCGTCCGGCGCCTGGTACGCCGCCTACGGGTCGTACATGTCGATCGGCTACGACCCGCGCGTGCCCGCGCCCGCCTCGTTCGCCGACCTCGCCAAGCCCGGCTACACGGTCGCGCTCGACGGCGACCCGCTGCGCTCGGAGGCGGCCTTCGACGGCGTCATGGCGGCCTCGCTGGAGCGCGGCACGCCGCACGTGCGGCGCGGGGTGGAGCTGTTCGGCAGGCTCGGGCAGGCCGGCCGGCTCACCGACCCGGCCAAGGCCAACGTGATCGTGACCTGGGACCACGTCAACGCCCGCCGCGCCGCGCAGCGCCCCGACGGGTGGAAGGTGGTCATCCCGAAGGACGCGCCGCTCGGCTCGTACCACGTGCAGGCGATCTACAAGAACGCGCCGCACCCGGCGGCGGCCCGGCTGTGGGAGGAGTTCCTGTTCTCCGACGAGGGCCAGAACCTGCTGCTGCGCGGGTACGCCCGGCCGGCGCGCGCGGAGGCCATGCTCATGCGCGGCAAACTGGACACCCAGATGGGCGCCAAGCTGCCCGTACCGCCCGGCCCGCCGGTTCTCCTCACGATCCCGCAAACCGACGCTGGAAAGTCCTATCTGAAGAGAGAATGGACAAAGAGCGTCCGGTGAGACCGATGTGACGAGGTATGTCATAGCGACGCTCAGCCTCTAAAGTGAACGGGCAGCACGGCCACGGGGGCCCGATGTCTGAGAATGTGAGCTGATCGTCTTGCGATATGACACACCGAGCTTGGAACGGTGGAGCAGTCGCGCCTACGACGGCAGTTTCGGCTACGTCTCCACCCAGGGCGCTCCCCTGGTCGACCTGCTGGACCCGCGGCCCGGGGAGCGCGTGCTGGACCTGGGCTGCGGCACCGGCGTCCTGACCGCGCAGATCGCCGCGCGCGGCGCCCAGGTGCTCGGCATCGACGGCTCCCCCGCCATGATCGAGAAGGCGCTCGCGCAGCACCCCGGCATCGACTTCATCGTCGGCGACGGCCATGACTTCACCGTCGTCCAGGCCTACGACGCCGTCTTCTCCAACGCCGCGCTCCACTGGATGAGCCGCGACCCCGCCACCGTGATCGCCAACGTCCGCGAGGCCCTGGCCCCCGGCGGCCGGTTCGTCGCCGAGATGGGCGGCGCCGGCAACTGCGCCGAGCTCACCGCCGCCATGCTGACGGCCTGGCGCGAGTACGGGCTGCGCGAGCCCGACCTGCCGTGGTACTTCCCCACGCCCGCCGAGTACGCCCGCCGCCTGGAGCAGGAGGGCTTCGTGGTGCGGCTGCTGGAGTACTTCGACCGGCCCACCCCACTCGACGAGTGCCCCGGCGGGGCCGCCGACTGGGTGCGGATGTTCGCCTCCTCGGTCATCGAGGGACTGCCCCCTGAGGTCGTCGCCCCGCTGCTCCAGCGGGTCAACGAGCTGGCCGCTCCCGCGCTGCGCAGGGAGACCGGCTGGATGGCGGATTACGTGCGCCTGCGCTTCGCCGCTGTCCGGCGCTGATGCGTAGTCCATGATGCGTAGGGCTGTTTTGCCGGACTATGGTCTGTTCCGTGGGCGGTGAGACTGCGCCCGCACCGCGATACGCACCTTTTGATGAGCTTGACAAGCCTTTGCGACGACACGGCGGCGTGAGGGGCCGGTGAACGGAACGGGATGAACTTCAGCCTGAGCGACCTCGTACCACCGTTGAGGTGGAGCGACGCGTCCACGATCACGCTGCTCACCGGGCAGCCGGACCTTCCGGACGCCTGGTGGCGCAGCCTGCCGCTGCCCCGCGTCCTCGCGGTGATCGGGCCGGAGGCGCTGGGAGAGCTGCTCACGGAGATCGCGCTGGAGCAGTGGCCCGCCGCCGCCGTGGGCGACGTCCTTCCGGCGCTGTACGTCCTCGACCCCGAGGAGGCGGACGAGCCGCACGTCGCGATCGCGCTCGACCGGGCCGGCTCGTGGGCCGGGCTGCTCACGCTGACCGGGCGGGAGCTGGTGGACCAGCCGTTCGTCCAGGCGCGCGCGGTGCTGGGGACGCTGTTCTCGGCGGTGTTCGCGCGGCTGTCCCCCGTGGCGTCGGGGCCTCCGGTCCCGTCCGCCCACGCGGTCGAGGCGCCCGCCGCGTTCGCCGTCGCCGCCCCGTCCGTGGCCCCCGATGTCGCGGCCGAGCACGCCGCGCCGGGTCCGGCCGCATCCGAGCAGCCCGAGGCCGAGCCCGCCCGGGTCGAGCACATCGAGGCCGAGCACGCCGAGGGCGAGCCCGCCGGGGTTGAGCACGCCGAGGTTGAGCACGGTGAGCCGGAGCCCGCCGAGGGCGAGCACGCCGAGGCTGAGCACGCCGGGCCTGATCAGGCAGCGGCCGAGGGCCCGGAAGCCGAGCACGCCGAGGACGAGGGCGAGCGCGCGGAGGCCGAGGGCGCGGAGGCCGAGCGGGCCGAGGCCCAGGAGGCCGACGACGCGGAGGCCGAACACGCCGAGGGCACTGCGGGCGCACCGGCCGAGGACGCGCGAGCCGCCGACGCCGCGGGCGCGCGGGCCGAGGACGAGGGTGCGGATGCCGAGCACGCCGCGGACGCGGCTCCCGAGGGCGCGGCTCCTGAGGGCGCGGCTCCCGAGGAAGCCGACGAAGCCGGGGACGCCGGGGACGCCCATGACGCCGACGCGCAGGGCGAGGAGTCCCGCGCCGAGGACACCCAGGACGACGAGGAGATCGCCGAGCCCGAGGCCGCCGGCGACGGCGCCCCCGCACCCGGCGAGGCCCCGGCCGCCGCGGCGGAGCGTGACCTGTCCGACCTGATCGAGGCCGCGTTCGCCGGGCTCGACGACAAGAGCTGGGCCGTCGCGCAGAACCGGGTGTTCACCGACGAGCCGTCCGCCGTGGACCAGCTCGCCAAGCTGTTCGCCGTCCCGCCCGCCGAGATCGTCGAGACCGAGGCCGGGCTGCGCGCCCTGGTGGACCGGTGGCTGGGCAGCGACGAGGCGGCCCCGTTCCGGGCGCATCTGGACGAGCTGCGCAGGACGATCGGCCCGGCCGCGCCGCGCGACGAGCTGATCGCCGCCGCTCCCTGGCACACCAAGGAGATCAAGGCGCTGGAGGTGCCGGCCTGGCAGGTCGTGCTGGCCACGCTGCCGGCCCGGCCCGCGCAGGGGCCCCCGGCGGCCGCCGGCGGGTCGGCCGCTCCGCCCGGGCCGCCCGGGAAGGCGGGCCCGTCCGTGTTCCACGCGTTCACCCCGGCGGCGCCGCCGGCCGGGCAGAGCAACGGCGGCTCCGGGGAGCACCATCCGGGCGTCGCCGAGCAGCCCGCCGCCGAGGAGCCCCCGGCCGTCGAGCCCGTACCGGTGCGGCACGACGTCCCCCGGGGCGGCGAGCAGCAGATCGGCAAGCCGTACCAGCCGCTGAAGGACGTCTCGCAGACGCGGCGCTGCTTCCGCCAGCCGGACGGCAGGTGGTGGCTGCGCGTGGACGTGACGGCGGAGCAGCTCGCGGGCGGCGAGTGCCCGCTGCCGACCGGGTTCGCCGCCTACCTGGGTCTCTCGCCCGGCGAGACGCGCACGGTGCGCAGCGCGGCGGGCGAGCTGACGATGACCTGGCACGGCAGGCCGGTGATGGAGTCGGTCGAGCGGCTGCTGGTGGACGTCGGCGCGAAGGAGGGCGGCCACCTGTTCCTCACGCTGTCGGACGAGGGCGTGTTGCGGGCCCGGCACCTGCCGGTGGCCGCGCAGGGCGCCGAGAAGATCACCAAGGCGCTCCGCCTGGTCGGCTACACCGCTCCGGGCGGCACGCGGGACCAGGCCGCCCGGGTGATCGCCACCCGGATCGGCCTGACGGGCCCCGTGGCCCTGCCGGAGCTGCTGAACCGGCTGCGCGAGCGCGGCGACCGCGACCTGCTCGCCCTGCTGGACTGAGGCGCCGTGCCGCGGCTCGCGATCGGCCCCGGGCTCCCCGGGCGGCTCAGCGCACTGGCACAGCCGGTGCGCAGGGACGTCGTGGTCGCGTTACGCCGCTTCCTGCTCAACGTGGCGGGCGCCCCGCACCCCGAGCGGGTGCGCGGCGCCCGGGACTCCCGGGTGGCGACGCTGCGCCTGGGTGAGGGGCACCGCGGGGTCGTGGTGCGGCAGCGGGACGTGTACTGGCTGCGCACGGTGCTGCCCGACGCGGAGGCGTGGTCGCACGCCCGCCGGCACCGGTACGGGATCAACCCGGTCCTGGGCGTGGTCGAGGAGTGGGACGCCGACGCCCTCGAACGCGTGGAGCCGGCGCTGCGCAGGTCGGCGGGCGCCACCCGGCTGTTCGACCCGATCTGCGACGGCGACCTGCTCGCGCTCGGCATCGACGTGCGCGCCCTGCCCCTGGTCCGGCTGATCACGACCGAGGCGGACGTGGAGGCGCTCGAACCCTTCCTGCCGCCCACCCAGCACGCCCCGCTGTCGGCGCTGGCGCGCGGCGGGTCGCTGTCGGAGGCGTGGCGCGAGCTCGACGGCTGGCGGGCCGTGGAGGAGGAGCCGCGCCAGATCGACACCGAGGACCTGTACGCGGCGCTGTGCCGCAGCCCGGACCGGGCCGTGTTCGTCGCCGACAAGGTGGAGCTGGACCGGGTGCTGGGCGCGCCTGAGTGGTGCACGTTCCTGCGCCCGCCGCAGCACCGGCTGGCCCACGCCGGCCGCCACGAGCAGCCCGTGCTGGTCATCGGCGGCCCGGGCACCGGCAAGACCCTCGTGGCGCTGCACCGGGCCGCCCATCTGGCCGCCCGGGGCAAGGGCCCGGTGCTGCTGGTGACGTTCTCCCAGAGCCTGGGCGAGGACCTGGCGGCGCGGCTGGACACGCTCATCGGCGACGAGGCCGTGCGCAAGCGGGTCGAGGTGGGCAACCCCGAGCGGCTGGTCATGCGCATCGTCAGCGAGGCCGAGGGCCGCCGTCCCGCGCTCGTGGGGCCGGGGGCGCGCACGCTGGCCGAGCTGACCGACGAGGCGCTGCGGCTGCTGTCGCGGACGACGGGTGACCTGCTCGACGACGTGGACCCGGGACGCAAGCCGTACCGGCACATCGTGGTGGACGACGCGCAGGACTACAGCGCGGCGCAGTGGCGGCTGCTGCGGGCGGCGGCGCCGCACGCGCACGACGACCTGTTCGTGCTCGGCGACCCGCACCAGCGGGTGACCGACACGCGGGTGGCGCTCGGCGCGCTCGGCATCCCCGCCGAGCAGCGCGCGCTGCGGGTGTCCTACCGGCTGTCGCAGGAGGTGCTGTCGTTCGCGGTGCGCCTGCGGGGCGGCGGCCCGGTGGACGGCCTGGTCAAGGGCATGTCCCCGTTGTACGGGCTGCGCGCTGAAGGTGCCGGCGGGCGGCCGGTGGTGCTGGCGTACGAGTCGCCGGAGGCGGAGCTGGCGGGCCTGGCCGCCACCGTCGGCGCCTGGCTGGAGGAGGGCGTGCCGCCCGGCGAGATCGCGGTGGCCGCCCGCACCCCCGCCCTGGTCCGGGCCGCCCGGCGGGCGCTGGGCGAGCGGGACGTCCGGGTCTCGACGTTCCAGGGCCTCAAGGGGCTGGAGTTCGAGCGGGTGGCGGTCATCGGCGTGTCCGAGGGCGTGGTGCCCGAGACGCCGCCCGACGATCCCGCCGCGAGAGCCCGCGCGCTCCAGCGCGAACGCGGCATGCTGTACGTGGCCTGTACCCGGGCCAGGTCGATCCTTTACGTCTCGCACTCCGGAAGAGGCAGCCCTTTTCTGTCGTTCTGAGCACATAGTCTGAACTGCGGATATCTTCCCATTGCCGGTTGGTTGGACCCGAATGAATCTCAGCCTGAGCGACCTCGCGCCACCCGTGCGCTGGACCTCTCCTGGTCAGGTCGCGCCCATCGTGGAAGATCCCCAGCTGCCCGAGGCGTGGTGGCAGGCGATCCCGCTCGACCGCGCCTGCGCCGTCATCGGCACCCAGGGCGTCGCCGGCCACCTGGCCGACCTCGCCGTGGCCTGCTGGGGCCATCTGATCCTCGGCGACATCCTGCCGCTGCTGCGCTTCTCCGACCCGGCCGAGGCCGAGCGCACGCCGGAGATGCTGGGCAAGGACGTGGTCCAGAAGCTGTTCGGCGGGGTGTTCGAGCGGCTGCTCGAACCCGTCCCCGACGTCCCGGCGGCGCCCGCGCGGCGCGACAAGCCGCTGCCCGACCTCATCGACGGCCTCTTCCGGTCCCTCGACGACCGGCAGCGGGCCATCGCCCGCGACCGGCTCTACGCCGCCCAGCGGGTCACCCTCGACGAGCTGGCGCAGCGTTTCTCGGTCACCCGCGAGCGCATCAGGCAGATCGAGCGCGACCTGCGCGACCACGTGGAGGCGTGGCTCGGCGGCCCCGACGCGGTGCCGCTCGTCGCGCACGTCACCTGGCTGCGCGGCCGGCTGGGCTCCGCCGTGCCGTCCGACGACCTCGCCGCGGCCGTGCCGTGGCACCGCGCGGAGCTGCGCGCGCTCGGCATCCCCGCCTGGAGGTTCGTGCGCACCCTGCTGACCGGCTACGACCAGGCCGAGGGCTGGCTCGTCGCGGGCGGCGCCGAGGAGCTGCGGGAGAAGACCCGGCAGCTCTTCACCGACGGGCCGCGCCCGCTCGCCGAGGCCGTCGCCATGGTCGCCCAGCTCGGCGTCCGCGAGGACGTCGCCGAGCGCTGGATCAAGTCCGTGCCGCACCTGCGCGTGCTGGAGCAGCACGTCGTGCCGTGGCCGCGCAGCATCAACGAGAAGGCCGAGGCCGTGCTGGCCGTCGCCGGCAAGCCGCTGTCGCCCGAGGAGATCCAGGAGCGCATCGGCGAGGACTACAGCCTCGTCGGCATCCGCAACCAGCTCACCGCCGACGACCGGTTCCTGCGGGTCGACCGCAACAAGTACGGGCTGACCCGGTGGGGCGGCGACGAGTACCTCGGCATCCGGGAGATGATCGCCCGCGAGATCGAGCGAGCCGGTGGCGAGGCGTCCGTCAGCACCATCGTCACCAACCTCACCTCGCGCTACGACGTCAGCGAGAGCTCGGTGCGGGCCTACTCGGGCGGCCCCGGGTTCGAGCGGACCCAGCGCGGGTGGATCCGGGTGGCGGGCACGTCCCCGGCCGGCGGGGCCGCCGAGCCGTACCAGCCGCGCAAGGACGTCTCGCTGACCCGGCGCAGCTTCCGCAGCCGCGACGGGCGGTGGTGGCACCGGGTGGACGTCAACGCCGAGCACCTGCGCGGGTCCGGCTCGCCGCTGCCGACCGGGTTCGCGGCCTACCTGGGCATGGCGCCCGGCGGGCAGCTCACCGCCTCGACGCCGTCCGGTGACGTGGTGGTGAGCTGGCACAACCAGCCGACCATGGGGTCGATCCGCAACGTGCTGGCCGACTTCAAGGCCGGCGAGGGCGACCACGTCTTCCTGACCGTCTCCGACGGCGGCGAGCTGCTGACCCGGTACCTGCCGGCCGCGCCGGTGGCCATGCCGCCGCTCAACAGGGCGCTCTACCTCATCGGCTACACCGCGCCGGTGACCTCCGAGGCGGAGGGGCTGCGGCTGATCGGCGCCCGCGTCGGGCTGCCCGACACGGCGACGCGCGACGAGGTGCTGGCCCGGCTGCGCGAACGCGGCGACCGCGACATCCTCGGCTTCCTGGGCGGCTGACCGGCGTTTCTCGCGAGCGGTCCGCGGAGCGGGACCGATCCCGGCGGGCGCGGTTAGGCTCGGAGCCATGCTGCGGATCCACGACAGCCGGACCGGGACCATCAGGGAGATCGGGGCGGGGCGGGCGCTGCGTATGTACGCGTGCGTGCCCTCCGTGGACGGGCGGCCCCGGCTCGGTGAGCTGCGGCCGCTCCTGGTGGCGGACCTGATCAGGCGGGTGCTCGAACGCGGGCGCGTCCGGGTGCTGGCCTGCCGCCCGCGCGGCCTCGCGCCCGGCGGCTCCTCGCCGGAGACCGGGGAGCGGGACGCCGCCGACCTCAACGTCCGGCCGGCCGAGCAGGCGCCGCTCCCCGACGAGACCGTCCTCCTCGCGGTGCGGCTCGTCGATGCGCTCCTGGAGAGGGGCCACGCGTACGCGGTGCCGGGCGGGCCGGTCCTCTTCGACGCCGGGACGTACCCCGGCCTCTCCGTGGACGCGACGGCGGGCGGTGAGGAGGCCGTGGGGCGGCGCTCCCCCGGCGACTGGGTGCTGTGGCGGCCGGCCGGCGCGGAGCCGTCCTGGGAGTCCCCCTGGGGGCGGGGCGTGCCGGGACCGCACGTGGCGTGCTCGGGCGTGGCGCTGGGGCTGCTCGGCGGGCGGGTGGACGTCCACGTTGGCGGGGGCGCGTACGACGACCGCGAGCGCGCGCAGAGCGACGCGGCGGCCGGTCACGAGGTCGTGCGGCACTGGGTGCGCACGGCTGAGGTGTCGTTCGACGGCGGTTCGGTGGACGGCGGTTCCGTGGACGGCGGCTCGGCGGGCGGCGGTTCGGGGGGCGGCGGCTCGGCGGCGGGGGTGGACGGCGGGACGTCGCTGGCCGACGTCGTGGCGGCCGGGCTGGATCCCCTGGCCGTGCGCATGGCGTTCCTGGAGCACCATCACCGGCGGCCGGTCGCCCTCACCTGGGACGCCCTGCGCGCCGCCGACCGGGCCGTGCGTCACTGGCGGGCGCGGGTGGCGCGATGGTCGGAGTCGCCCAGCGCGCCCATGGCCGCCGAGTACGTCAAGCGCGTCGAGGCCGCGTTCGAGGACGACCTCGACACTCCGGGCGCGCTGCGGGTGCTGCGGGAGCTGGAGGAGGACGCGTCGGTGTCGCCGGGCGCGCGGTTCGAGGCGTTCCTGCACGTGGACCAGGTGCTGGGGCTCGACCTGTCCGCCGACATCGGCCGGACGCCCTGAGCCCTCTCCCGCGCCCGTCCCCCACAGAACGTGATCATGAAAGAATGCCCGGTGACGTCGGGCTTCCAGCTCCTCCCGACCCCCGCCGCGAGCGGGCGAGAGGAGTGATCAGGGCCTGTCAGACTAAGGGTCCGGCGCGGGAGGACGCGGAGGATCGGAGGTTTTCGTGAGGTTGAGGCCCTACGCCTGGCTGCCGTGGCCGTTGCGCTGGCTGGCGCGGGCGCTGACCGTTCTCCTCGCCCTCGCGCTGGTGCTGACGGGCGTCGTCGTCCACACCGTCCGCACGTCGTTCCCTCAGGTGGACGGATCGCTGCGGCTGCCCGGCTTAACCGGCAACGTAGAGATTTATCGCGATAAATACGGAATTCCGCAGATCTATGCGGACACCTCCGAAGACCTGTTCATGGCGCAGGGTTTCGTCCACGCGCAGGACCGCTTCTGGGAGATGGACTTCCGGCGGCACGTGACCGCCGGGCGGCTGTCGGAGCTGTTCGGCGAGGCCACGCTCGACAGCGACAAGGCGATCCGCACCATGGGCTGGCGCCGGGTGGCCGAGCAGGAGCTGTCCGAGCTGTCCGAGCGCACCCGGCGCTACCTCGACGCGTACGCCAAGGGCGTCAACACCTGGCTCAAGGCCAACCCCAACGCCTCCGACCGCAGTCTCGAGTACTCCGTGCTCAAGCTGACCGGTGTCGACGCCAAGCCGGAGCCGTGGACGGCGCTCGACTCCGTCGCCTGGCTCAAGGCCATGGCCTGGGACCTGCGCTCGAACATGGAGGACGAGATCGACCGCGCGCTCGCCCTCACCAGGCTGCCGCGCGAGCGGGTCGAGCAGCTCTACCCCGGATACCCGTTCGACGAGCACGCGCCGATCGTGACGCGCGGCGCGATCCGGCAGGATCAGTTCGACCAGACCGCCTCGCCGCGGCGCGGCCAGGGCACACGCCCGCGCGGACCGGCCGCGGCCGCGCTCGCGCAGGCCGCGCGCACGCTGGAAGCCGTGCCCGGCACGATGAGCGGCGCCGACCGCGACGGCATCGGCTCCAACTCGTGGGTCGTCTCCGGCGAGCACACCCGCAGCGGCAAGCCCCTGCTGGCCAACGACCCGCACCTGTCCGCCGCGATGCCGTCGGTCTGGTACCAGGCGGGGCTGCACTGCCGCGAGCTGTCGGAGCGGTGCTCCTACGACGTGACGGGGTTCACGTTCTCGGGCGTGCCCGGCGTCGTCATCGGCCACACCGACAAGATCGCGTGGGGGTTCACCAACCTCGGGCCGGACGTGGCCGACCTGTTCCTGGAGCAGGTCTCGGGCGACACCTACCTGTACCGGGGCGAGCGGGTCAAGCTGGAGAAGCGCCAGGAGAAGATCAAGGTCGCGGGCGGCGACACCGTCACCATCGAGGTGCGCTCCACCCGGCACGGGCCGCTCATCAACGACGTCATGGGCGACGTGAAGCCGTCCGGCGGCGCGAACGCGGTGGCGCTCCAGTGGACCGCGCTCATGCCCGGCCGCACCGCCGACGCGATCTTCGCGTTGAACGAGGCGGGCGACTGGCACGAGTTCCGCGCCGCGGCGGCGCTGTTCGAGGTGCCCGCGCAGAACCTCGTGTACGCCGACACCGCCGGCAACATCGGCTACCAGGCGCCCGGCCGGATCCCGGTGCGCGAGAAGGGCGACGGCACCTGGCCGGTGCCCGGCTGGACGGGCGAGTACGACTGGAAGACCGCGCCCATCCCCTACGACCGGCTCCCGTCGGTCGAGAACCCGCCCGAGGGCTGGATCGTCACGGCCAACAACGCCGTCATCGACCCGCGGCGCTACCAGCCGCTGCTGACCAAGGACTGGTCGTACGGGTACCGCTCGCAGCGCATCACCGACCGGCTGGAGCAGGCGATCGCCAAGGGCGACGTGGACGCCTCCACCATGGCCGCCATCCAGCGCGACACCCGCAACGGCCTGGCCGACACGCTGGTCCCGGCGCTCATGGACGTGCGGATGGCGGGCCCCGCCGTACAGGCGCGGGACCTGCTGAAGGGCTGGGACGGCTCGCAGGGCGCCGACTCCGCGCCCGCCGCCTACTTCAACGCCGTCTGGCGCCACCTGCTGAGCGACGCCTTCGACGACGACCTGCCCGAGGGGGCCCGCCCGAGCGGCGGCGACCGGTGGTACGTGGTGGTGCGGCGGCTGCTCGACTCGCCCGACGACCCGTTCTGGGACGACACCACCACCAAGGGCTTCCGCGAGACCCGCGACGACATCCTGCGGCAGGCGATGGCCGACGCCTACCAGGAGGTGTCCGAGGCGCTCGGCTCCGACGTCCGCGCCTGGCGCTGGGGCGACCTGCACCGGCTCACGCTCACCAACGCCTCGCTCGGCACGTCGGGGATCGCGCCGGTGGAGGCGCTGTTCAACCGCGGGCCGCTGAGCGTGGCGGGCGGCAAGGACGCGGTGGACGCCACCGGCTGGAACGTCGCCAAGGGCTACGAGGTCACCTCGGTGCCGTCGATGCGGATGGTGGTGGACCTGGCGGACCTGGACAAGTCCCAGTGGATCAACCTGACGGGGGCGTCGGGGCACGCCTTCCACGCCAACTACTGGGACCAGGCGGAGACGTGGGCGAGGGGCGAGCTGACGCCGATGCTCTCGAAACCGCAGTCGGTACGGCAGGCGGCGGCCCACACGCTCCGCCTCCGGCCGTGAGGCTCGTGGGGTACGGCGGGGGGCGTACGACCCTGGTCGTATCGCAGGACCAACCCTCGGGTTGACGCGCCCGAGCCCCCGCCTTCCGCACCATGGACCCATGAACCGGCTCTGGTACACGATCGCCGCGGTGATGGTCCTGGCGGGGCTCGCCCATCTCGGCCTGCTCCTCGTCGACGGCGGCCCCTGGGACGGTCCGGTGTCGTGGCGCAAGCCGTTCACGTTCGGGGTGTCGTTCGGGCTGAGCGTGGCGACGCTGGCCTGGGTGACCGGGCTGGCCGGGCTGCGCCCACGGCCGCGCGCCGCGCTGGTCGGCGTGTTCACGGCCGCGTCCGCCGTCGAGCTGACGCTGATCACGATGCAGGCGTGGCGCGGGGTGCCGTCGCACTTCAACTTCGCGACCGGCTTCGACTCGCTGGTGAGCGCGACGCTGGCGGCGGGCGGCATGGTGCTGGTCGTGGTGACGGTCTGCGCGACGGTCGCGGTGTGGCGGCCGCGTCCCGAGGTGGCGCCCAGCGTGCTGCTGGCCGTACGAGCCGGGTTCGGCACGCTGCTGGCCTCCATGGCGTTCGGCGCCCTCATGATCGCCCAAGGCGTGACCCAGGCCCGCACCGGCCACCAGGACACGGCCTACACCGTGGCCGCGGCGATCAAGCCCGCCCACGCGGTGCTCATGCACGGCGTCCTGCTGCTGCCCGCGCTGGCCCTGCTCGCGGGCCGCACGCTGCCCGAGGAGCGGCAGCGGCTGCGCCTGGTCCGGCTGGCGCTGGGGGCGTACGCGGTGGTGGCCGGGGTGGTGTGCGGCCTGTCGCTGGCGGGCGTCACGGCGGCGGCCCCGGCGACGGCCTCGGTCCTGTCGGCGGGCACCGTCTCCACGGTGGCCATGGCGGCCCTCCTGTGGCCGTACCTGACCAGGCGGCGTCCCGCCTCCGCCGGGGGCGCGTGGGGGCCCCTCCGCGACCGCGGAGAAGCCCCCCGAAGAGCGTGACCCCCGGTCAGGGCATCAGCCCGCTGCTTCGTTCCGGCTGAAGTGGAACGGGCAGTGGGTGCCGCCCGTCCCGATGGTGGTGCGGCGATCGAACCGGAAGCCGTGCCGGTCGGGCTCGATGGCCTCGATCCAGTTCGCGTCGAACGCGCACATGACCGGGGTCAGTTCCGGCGCCGCGTGGGCGACCAGCACGTCGTGGTAGAAGCACCGGTGCACGTCGACGTGATATCGCTCGTCGTCGTCGACGGGCCGGTGGAAGACGAAGCCCTTCCCGAACGCGAACTCCTCGCGCGATCTGCTCAGCTCCACCATGGCCCGGAAGGCGTCGGGGGCGTTGTCGAGCATCGCGCGGGTGCCGTCCTTCATGGAGTCGCCGAGCGGTTCGATGAACGCGGCGCGCACGACGGCGAGGGCCGTCTCCCGGCCCAGCCGGGGCTTGAGCACGGTGTAGGCGGCCACCAGGGCCAGGGTCATGCGCAGGTTGTGACGGGCGGGCTCGTCGACGATCAGCGATCGACCGGCCGCCTCCAGCTCGCGCTGTCGTGCCCGCATGGCGGTCACGAGATCGCCGGGAAGCGCGTGCTCCCGCAGGGCCGCGGTGAGATGGTCGTAGAACGCGTCGAGGAGCAGCGTCGTGTCGCGATCGGGATCGGGGACGTAGTCGCCGCCGGCGAGTCCGAACTGGTCGGTGGACATGGTTGCCCTTTCGTGTACGGCTCGGCGCGTACACGACCGCGATCCCGCGTGGAGGCGTGACTGGTCGTGCCGCTGCCAAGCGAGCACGCCAGCGCGCTCCACCGACCTACCAGGCGCTGACAAGCTTGTGTTGATGTGTCGGCGTCAGCCTGCCACATCCGCGACGATCATGTCCATCCGGCGGCCCGCGGAGGCACGGCCGTGGCCTCCGCGCGCACGCCCCGACGACCCGCCGAGGCACCAGTCACGCTCCTCACGCGCCCCGCTGAGCCGCGGTGGCATCGGCCGCGGCCTCCTCACGCGCGCCCCCGCGACCTGCCGAGGCGCCCGTCGCGGCCTCCTCGCGGCCCTCCAGGTGACCCGCCGAGACACCAGCCGTGGCCTCCTCACGCCCCTTGGTGAGCTGCCGGGGCACTGGCCGTGGCCTCCTCACGCGCGACCCCACCTCCCGCCGACGCGCCCGTCGCGGCCTCCTCGCGCGCGTCCCGGTGAGCCGTCGAGGCGCGGGACATGGCTGCTTCGCGCGCCTCCCGGTGGGCCGCTGAGGCGCGGGCCGTGGCGCCCTCGCGGGCCGTCCGGCGCGCCGCCTCCCGGTCGCGCCGCCGCCCGGCCTCCCTCACCGGTTCACGACGCGAGGCGGGGACCGGAACAAGCGTCTGCTCCTCCGCCGGCTCGCGACCCGGAGCGTCCGCCAGAGTGACCGCAGGGTTGTCCGCGGGGGTGGGCGACGGGGTGAAGGCGCGGGACTCGCCCACCGCCAGATCCCACAGGTCCTCGCGGGCCAGGCCGTGCGCCACCCACTCCGCGCGGGCCTGCTCCACCGGTGCCATCAGCGGCTCACTCGACAGCACGAACGTCCCCCAGTGCATGGTGGCCATCCGGCGGGCCCCCACGTCCAGGCAGCCGCGCACCGCCTCCGCCGGGTTGACGTGAGCCGCCTTGGCGAACCAGTGCGGGTCGTACCCGCCCACCGGCATGAGCGCCAGATCCAGCCCCGGGTAGCGTTCGCCGATCTGCGCCAGCCGCTCGCCGTACCCCGTGTCGCCCGCGAAGTAGACGGAGCGGCCGATCACCCACCCTCCCCACAGCGTCCGGCAGGTGTCGAAGACGCCGCGCCGGCTCCAGTGGTGGGCGGGGACGAAGTCGAGCGTGACCCCGCCGACTGTCGCGGACTCCCACCAGTCCAGCTCGGTCACGTCCGTGAACCCGCGCCGGTCGAACCAGGGCTTCAACCGGGCCGGCACGAACATCGGCGTGTCGCGCGGCAGCCGCCGGACCGTGGGGGCGTCCAGGTGGTCGTAGTGGTTGTGGCTGATGACGACGGCGTCGATCTTCGGCAGGTCGCTCCAGGTCACCCCGGGCGGAGTCAGGCGGCCCCGCACCCCGGGGATCTTGCGTGACCAGACCGGGTCCGTGAGGATCGTCAGCCCCCCGATCTGCACGACGAAGGTGGAGTGGCCCACCCACGTCACCATGGTGCGGCCGGTGTCCGGGCGGGGCAGGCCGCCCTGGCGGCGCACGGGGATGAGGTCGGCGTCGCCGAGGCAGGGGCGGACGCCGCCGTTCCAGGTGACGCTCAACAGCTCACGGTAGGCGGGGAGGGGGGCGGTGAGTCGATCCTTGAAGCCAACGGGCCACTGACGCGGGGGAATGGGAGACTCCGTCATGATCCGCCCCTGCCCTGGGTGACGGATCAGTCACGTATGCCGCTTCTCACCTGCGCCAGCGCGGAGGCGCGTGCGGATAGCCGCCGTCGTCCAGGCCCGCCAGCCGTTCGAAGACGTTGTACGAGGCCTGATGCCCGCACACGATCACCGACACCAGCATGGACAGCAGGTACAGCGGCAGCATCGGCAGCCCGGCGCACCACGCCCACTGGGTGGCGTGCCGGCCCTCGTGCAGGATGAGCCGCTCGTCCAGCTCGGTCCGGCGGGTCAGGACGACGTTGCCGACGGTGAACGCGCCCGCGATGGGGAAGCGGTAACGGTAGCCGTGGGCGAGGATGAGCCCGTTGGGCCCGGACTGCCTGGTGGCTCCGCCGATGAAAGAGATGAGGAGACCGAGCGGAGTGGAGAGATTGACGTAGTTCACCACCCGCCGGAACCGGTAGCGCCTATTCATGCGTCTCAGTCTTGACCAATCTTGACAAGTCGGAATAATGATCTGGGTCCTGAAATCTCCCCTGAGAGCAGGATTATGAGATTAATGACGCTGGGGGCGCTGCTCGGCGCGCTGGCTCTGGCCGGCGCCGGTGGCATCGCGATCACCCAGACCTCGTCCACTGATCCTTTGGGCTTGTCCGATCCCCCTCTCCGGGTCGTGGTCGCGTCGACCCACACGCCCACTCCCAAGCCGACGCCGACCCCCACGGTCGGGAAGTACACCGCGAAGACGAAGGTCGTCAAGAAGGACGGCGTCTCTCATCTGAACGTCTCCATCACGTACGACGGCGCGGCACGCTTCACGGTCAAGCAGCGGGTCTGCAAGGGCAGGTCCTGCCGGACGGCCACCACCGAGCTGCCGGTGACCACCGGCGCGGGGCAGGCCAGCAGGAAGCTCGGCAAGGGCACGTACAAGGTGCGGGGCAAGCCCCAGGTGAAGGCGCGGGCGCTGCCGTGGCCCACGCGCACCGTGACGGCCAGCCCCACGGCGAACCCCACCACGACGGTCACCGCCACCCCCGAGCCCGCCGACACGGTGACGGTCACGACGACGGCGACCGCCACTCAGCAGGTCACGACGACCGTCACGGCGACGGCCCCGGCCCAGACGGTCACCGTGACGGCCCCGGCGGAGACGGTGACGGCGACGGTCACGTTCACGTGCCGGCCCTCCACGGAGCCACCCGCCCCGGTCGCGGCGGAGACGCCCGCTCCGGGGACACCGGAGGCGCCCGCTCCGGGGGCACCGGAGACGCCGTCGGACGGCGCCGCGACGTCCACTCCCCCGGCGGTGACCCCGCCCACGGACACCCCGGCCCCGGAGACGCCCACCCCGACGGTCACCACGCCACCGGCGGACCCGGCGTCCCCCACCGTCACCGACACGTCCACGGCCACGCCCACCGCCACGCCTTCGGCCCCGGCGGACCCGATCCCCGCCTGCCCACCGGCCGCGGACCCGCCGTCGGAGGCGCCCCCTACGGCGCCGCCCACACCGGAGCCCGGCACGGAGCCGACCACGACCCCACCCCAGTAAGCAGCCAGGGGCGATCCGCCCACGTCAGAGCCCGGCGAGCCACCGCCTCACCGGCGGCCCGCCCGCCGGGCTTTCGTGCTTCCTGGGCAAGCCGTCATGGCGGAGCGACGGTCAGAGACACCACGGCCCCGCCTCACGTCGCGCACGTCACGGCGGCTTGCCACGCACGCCGGAGGAGCGTGCCCCTGGACAGAGCCGAGCCACGTGCGGCGCCTGGGCCCTCCCGTGCTCTGCCGTAAAAGAAGAAAAACCTCGAATCCGCTATCGCGAGGTCCCGTAGCGGCCGTTGTGGTACAGGAGGGGAGCGGAGTCGGACGGGGTGCCGAGGTGGGTGACCTCGCCGACGATGATCGAGTGGTCACCCGCCGGATGAACGGCCGTCGTCCTGGCCTCCAGCGTGGCGATCGCCCCGTCGAACAGCACCACCCCCGACGGCGACCGGTGGTGCGGCCAGCGGGCGAGCGGGGCGTCGAGCGGCCGGCCGCGGTGGGCGAAGAAGCGCGAGGCGTCCTCCATGGACGCCGGCAGCACCGAGACCCCCCACACCCCGGCCTCCAGCACCGCCGCGTGGAAGCGGGCCGCCGTCTCGGCGCAGAAGAGCACCAGCAGCGGCTCCAGCGAGACGGACGTGAACGAGTTGACCGTCATCGCGTGGTCCACCTCCCCGAGCCGGGTCGTGACGACCGCGACGCCGGTGGCGAACTTCCCGACGACCTTCCGGTACGTCCGCTGGTCCACGGGCCGGCTGAGGGAACCATGGTGCACGGATGTACTTTACGTCGGCTTTCGCGGAATGTGCCCACGCAGGAGCCAGGAACCGCGCGACGACGCCGGCGACAGCAGGAAGGCCGCCACCGCCGCCAGGACGCCCCCGTACAGGTAGGTGTAGCCGGCCGGGCTGTTGGAGATGATCAGATCGCCCTGCGAGAGCTCCAGCGAGAACGGCATCGACACCAGCAGCCACCCGGCGGCCGTCACCGCCGCCCCGGCCCGCGCCCGCAGCATCCTGCCCGCTCCCAGGCAGACGCCGAACAGCGCCAGCAGCCAGCCGATCGCCGCGACGGGGACGGCGCCGACGTGCCAGGCCGCCTGCGTGAACCCGCCCACGACGCCCATGACGAGCCCCAGCACGAACAGCATGCCGTAGACGGCGCCGCCCAGCGCCGTGCCGGCCTGCCCGCGCTCCTCGTTGTCGAACAGCACCGCACCGGCCTGCTCGCGATCCTCCATGTCGAACGAGATTAGTGGATTCCGGAGAACCCCTCGCGCCCGAGACGCCCATGCGGAGGGCGAGCAGGACGGAGGTCACCGGGTGGAGGAGGTGGGTGGTGAGGGAGGTCAGTGGATTCCGGCGAACAGGTCGTTCTCGCGGTTGTGGGGCTCGCCCAGGCCGCCCGCCTCGACGGGGGCGCCGGGCATCGACGGCCCCGGCACCCCGATCGCCAGCACGTAGTGCTCGACCCCGAGCGCCTCCTGCCCGATGCCGTTGGACAGCGCGAACCACGGCTCCCGTACCGTGACCTGCGTGGCGTGGGCGCGCAGGGCGGCCAGCTTGGCCCCCACCCACGGCCGCGCGTCGATCTCCGTGGTGATCGCCTCGTCGGGGCTGCCGAACGGCATGTCGTCCACGTCCTCGACGAGGAAGCCCGACTTGGTCTCGCGCAGCGCCTCGGCCGTGCGCCGCAGCACCGAACGGGCCGCGGCCGTGTGGTAGAGCTTGGCGATCTGCCACGGCTCGCCCTCGCCGAAGCCCGGGTCGGCGGCCAGCTCGAACGCCCGCCGCGACACCCGGTGGGCCTGGATGTGGTCGGGGTGGCCGTAGAAGCCGTTGGCGTCGTAGGTGACCAGCACCTGGGGCCGCACCTCGCGGATGACCTCGACCAGTTCACCCGCGGCCTCGTCCAGGTCGGCCTGCCAGAACGCGCCGGGACGCTCGTTGGAGGCGACGCCCATCATCCCCGAGTCGCGCCACCGCCCGGGCCCGCCGAGGAAGCGGTGGTCGCGCACCCCCAGGGCCTCGCAGGCCGCCGCCAGTTCCCCGATCCGGTACGGCCCGAGCGCGTCGTCGCGGTCGGCGGCCAGGTGCGCCAGGTGCTCGGGGATGACCTCGCCCTCCTCGCCGAGCGTGCAGGTCACCAGCGTGACGTGGGCGCCCTCGGCCACGTAGCGGGCCATGGTGGCGCCGGTGCCGATCGACTCGTCGTCGGGGTGAGCGTGCACGAGCAGCAGCCGTCGATCGGTCATGAGTCCGAGCGTAACCAATTCCCGCTTCCTGGCAGGATTGGGGCCATGAGTGAGAGCTTCCCGCGTCTGTCGGCCAGGACCCGCCGGTTCACCCTCGGTGTGCCCAGGGGCTTCACGATCTCCCCTGACGGATCCAGGGTGGTGTTCCTGCGGACCAGGACCGGCACCGACCCGGTCACGTGCCTGTGGGAGCTCGACACCGACAACCACGTCGAGCGCCTCGTCGTCGACCCGCGCGCGCTCGACGCCGACGAGGGCGACCTGCCGCCCGAGGAGCGCGCCCGGCGCGAGCGCAGCCGCGAGCAGGCGGGCGGCGTGGTCGCCTACAGCACCGACGCCGGCGTGACGACGGCCGTGTTCGCCCTGGCGGGCGGCCTGTACGTGACGGAGCTGGCGAGCGGCGCGACCCGCCGCCTGGAGGTGCCGGGCGCGGTGATCGACCCGCGCCTGTCGCCCGACGGCCGGCACGTCGCCTACGTCTGCGAGGGCGCCCTGCGCGTCCAGGAGCTCGCCTCGGGCGAGGACCGCGCGCTGGCGACGCCCGAGGCGCCGACCGTGACGTACGGCCTGGCGGAGTTCATCGCGGCCGAGGAGATGGACCGGATGCGCGGCCACTGGTGGTCGCCCGGCGGCGACGCGCTCCTGGTGGAGCGGGCCGACGACGCGCCGGTCCACACCTGGTACGTCTCCGACCCGGCCAACCCCGACCGGCCGGCGACGGCCCAGCGCTACCCGGCGGCCGGCACGCCCAACGCGGTGACCGAGCTGTTCGTGCTGGGCCTGGACGGCTCGCGCGTGGCCGTGCCGTTCGCCGACGAGTACCTGACCACCGCCACCTGGGACTCCCACGCGCTGTCGATCGTGACGATGCCGCGCGACCAGAAGGCGCTGCGCCTGTTCGAGGTGGACCCGGCGACCGGCGCCTCGACGCTGGTGCGCGAGGACACCGACCCGGCGTGGGTGGACGTCGTCCCGGGCGTGCCGGGCCACCTCGACGACGGCTCGCTGGTGTGGGTGGCCGCGGCGGAGGGCGGCCACCGGCTGTTCGTCGGCGACCGCGCGGTCACGCCGCCCACGCTCCAGGTGCGCGCCGTGCTCGACGTCGACCACGACAGCGTGCTGTTCAGCGCGAGCGGCGACCCGACCGAGATCCAGCTCTGGACGTGGGACGGCCACTCGCTGCTGCCGGTCTCGACCCGTTCCGGGGTGTTCTCGGGGCGGATGGCCGGGGGCGTCGGCGTGCTCACCGAGCAGAGCCTCGACGCCGAGGGCGTGTCCACGACGGTCGTGCGCCGCGACGGCGTGGCGATCCCGATCCCGTCCGTGGCCGAGCGTCCCGGCCTCGACCTGCGGGTCTCGCTCGGCCGTTCCGGCCGTCGCGAGCTGTCCACCGCCGTGGTGCTGCCCTCCTGGTACGAGCCGGGCTCGGGGCGGCTGCCCGTCCTCATGGACCCGTACGGCGGGCCGCACGCGCAGCGCGTGCTCAACCGGCGCGGCGGCTACCTGGAGAGCCAGTGGTTCGCCGAGCAGGGGTTCGCGGTGGTCGTGGCCGACGGCCGCGGCACCCCGGGCCGGGGGCCGGAGTTCGAGCGGGCCGTGCTCAACGACCTGGCCACCCCTGCCCTGGAGGACCAGATCGACGCGCTCCAGGGCGTGGCCCAGCAGTACCCCGACGATCTCGACCTGGGGCGGGTGGCCATCCGCGGCTGGTCGTTCGGCGGCTACCTGGCGGCGCTGGCGGTGCTGCGCCGGCCGGACGTGTTCCACGCGGCCGTCGCGGGGGCTCCGGTGACCGACTGGCGGCTGTACGACACCTGCTACACCGAGCGCTACCTGGGCCACCCCGACGAGCAGCCGGACGTCTACGACAACTCGTCGCTGTTCGGCGACGCGGCCAAGCTGGAGCGGCCCCTGCTGCTCGTCCACGGCCTGGCCGACGACAACGTGGTGGCGGCCCACACGCTGCGCCTGTCGTCCGCGCTGCTCGCGGCGGGCCGCCAGCACAGCGTGCTGCCGCTGTCGGGCGTCACCCACATGACGCCGCAGGAGGTCGTCGCCGAGAACCTCCTCCTGCTCCAGGTCGACTTCCTCAAGCGCGCGCTGGGCGACTGACCCCGGCCCGGCACCGGAGGACAGAAGGTGGCCGCGATCCTTCCTAGGGTCGCGGCCATGTCCTCACCGATTCCCTTTCAGATCGACGTCCCCGAGGCCGAGCTCGACGAGCTGCGGCGCCGCCTGGACGCCACCCGCTGGCCCGCCGACCTGCCCGGCGCCGGCTGGACCCGCGGCACCCCTGTGGAGCACGCGAAGGAGCTGGCCGCCTACTGGCGCTCGGACTTCGAGTGGCGCGCCCAGGAGCGGCGGCTCAACGCGCTGCCGCAGTTCACGACCGTCATCGACGGCCAGACCATCCACTTCGCCCACGTCCGCTCGGACGACCCCGGCGCGCTGCCGCTCGTGCTGCTGCACGGCTGGCCGATGTCCTTCGTGGAGTTCCTGGAGGTGGTCGAGCCGCTGCGCGAGGACTTCCACCTGGTGATCCCGTCGATCCCCGGGTTCGCGTTCTCGTCGCCGCTCGCCGGGCCGGGCTGGACGGCCGGCCGCGTCGCCGGGGCGTTCACGCGGCTGATGGAGATCCTCGGCTACGACCGGTACGGCGTGCACGGCGGCGACACCGGCGCGTTCGTCGCCCCGGAGATGGGCCGCCTGGCCCCGGAGCGGGTGGTCGGCGTCCACCTCACCGGCATCCTGTCGTTCCCGGCGGGCGACGCGGAGGAGGACGCCCGGCTGACGGACGCGGAGCGTGAGCGGGCCGCCGCCCTCGACGAGGCGACCGCCGGGTACGTCGCGATCCAGTCGCGCTCGCCGCAGACCCTCGCGTACGGCCTGACCGACTCCCCGGCCGCGCAGCTCGCCTGGATCGCGGAGATGTTCCACCGCTGGGCGGGCGGGCCGGTGGACCGCGACCTGTTCCTCGCCGACGTCACCCTCTACTGGCTGACCGGCACGGCGGGCTCGGCGGCGCAGATCTACTACGAGCAGGTCAACGACCCGGCGGGCTGGGCGCCCCGGCCGCGCGGCACCGTCCCCACGGGCGTGCTGCTGGCGGGGACGAACGAGTACGGCATCCGGCCGTACGCCGAGCGCGACCACGCGATCGTCCACTGGTCGCAGCAGGACAAGGGCGGCCACTTCCTCGCCCTGGAGGAGCCGGAGGTGTTCGCGGAGGACGTCCGGACGTTCTTCCGCGCACTCACCTAGATGGATCGCGGCCGGAAACCGGCCGCGATCGGTGGCAGAGTCGTCGTGTGCTGGAGACCTCCGCCCGGCTGCTGCGCCTGCTGGGCCTGTTGCAGGGACGCGCCTACTGGCCGGGCCCCGAGCTGGCCGAGCGGCTCGGGGTCAGCCCGCGGACGCTGCGCCGCGACGCCGACAAGCTGCGCGCCCTCGGCTACCCCCTCGACGCGGTCGGCGGGGTGGGCGGCGGCTACCGGATGGGCAGCGGCGGCGGCCTTCCGCCGCTGCTGCTCGACGACGAGGAGGCGGTCGCCGTGGCGGTGGCGCTGGGCACGGCCGCGGGCGGCGCGGTGACCGGCATCGCCGAGACGTCCGTGCGCGCCCTGGCCAAGTTGGACCAGGTCCTCCCCTCGCGGCTGCGCCACCAGGTCGGGGCGCTGAGCGCCGCGATGGTGGCCATGCCGGCCGCCGGTCCCACGGTGGCCCCCGCGACGCTGACCGCCATCGCCGCGGCGGTGCGCGACCGGGAGCGGCTGCGGTTCGGGTACGTCGCGCGCGAGGGCGAGGAGAGCGCGCGCGACGCCGAGCCGTACCGGCTGGTCAGCGGCGGCCGGCGGTGGTACCTGCTCGGCTGGGACACGGCCCGGGACGACTGGCGCACGTACCGGGTGGACCGGATGTCCCTGCGGGTGCCTAACGGCCCGCGCTTCGTCCCGCGCCCGCTGCCCGACGAGGACGTGGCGCGCTACCTCACCCTGGGCACGGCCACCCGGCCGCACCGCCACCAGGCGGTCCTGACCATGCACGCCCCGGCGGCCGAGGTGGCTGGCGAGGTGCCGGTCACGCTCGGCGTGGTGGAGCCGGTCGACGAGCGCACGTGCGTGCTGCGGATCGGCTCCGACAGCCTCGACCACCTGGCGGTGTGGGTGGCCGCGTTCGGGTTCGAGTTCGAGGTGCGGGAGCCGCCGGAGCTGCTGGAGCACCTGCGCACGCTCACGGGGCGGCTCCGGCGCGCGACCCGGCCCGCCGAGGACGAGTGAGGAGACCGATGGACGTCCTTTCCCGGCGCGCCCTCAACCGGGCCACGCTGGAGCGCCAGCTCCTGCTGGGGCGTACCGGCGCACCGGCGCTGGAGGTGGTCGAACGGCTGGCCGGCCTCCAGGCCCAGGACCCCGACCCGCCGTACGTCGGCCTCTGGAGCCGCGTCACGGGCTTCCGGCACGACGACCTGACGACGCTGCTGTACGAGCGCCGGGTCGTGCGGGCGACGCTGTACCGGGGCACCCAGCACCTCGTGAGCGCGGCCGACCACCGGTGGCTGCGTCCTCTGCTGGGGCCGATGCTGGAGCGGTGGCGCAAGGGCGCGTTCGGCCGGGCGACGCCGGGCGTGGACCCCGCCGAGCTGGCCGGGAGCGCGCGGGACCTGCTCGCGGGCAAGGTGCTGACCCGGCCGGAGCTGGGCCGGGCGCTGGCCGAGCGCTGGCCGGAGGCGGATCCCGTCGCGCTGGCCCGTTCGGTGCAGGGGCTGCTGCCGGTCGTGCATCCGCCACCCGACGGGACCTGGGGACGGCGCGGGCCGACGCCGTTCGCGCTGGCGGACGACTGGCTCGGCACCCCACCGGCCGCGCCCACGCACGGGGCGCGTGAGCTGCTGCTGCGCTACCTCGCCGCTTTCGGCCCGGCCACGGTCGGTGACGCGCAGGCGTGGAGCGGCCTGACCCGGCTGCGGGCGGTCGCCGACGAGCTGCGGCCCCGGCTGGCGGTGTTCCGCGACGAGGAGGGCGCCGAACTGCTCGACCTGCCGCACGCGCCGCGGCCCGACCCGGACACCCCCGCCCCGGTCAGGTTCCTGGCCCCGCTCGACAACGTCTTGCTGGGCCACGCCGACCGGCGGCGGCTGATGGGCGCCGAGGCCCGCCGGCACGTCGGGGTGTACCCGGCGCTGCTGGTGGACGGCTTCGTGCGCGGACTGTGGGAGATCCGGCGGGCGAAGGGGGCGGCGACGCTGACGGTCCGCCTCTTCGCGCCTCTGACCGGCGCGGAGGAGGCCACCGTCGCGGAGGAGGGCGAGCGCCTGCTCCACTTCGCCGCCGCCGGAGCGCCGGAGCTCGACCTCCGCCTCGAAGCCATGAGCTGAACCCGGACGACGCGTGCGGGGCTCAGCCGGTCGTACCGGCCGGGACGTCCAGGGCGGGCTCTCCCCCGCCGGTACGGGCCGGAACGCCGTGCCAGCTGCTCCACAGGGCCGCGTACGAGCCTTCGGCGGCCACCAGCTCGTCGTGGGAGCCCAGCTCGGTGATCCGGCCGTCCTCGACCACCGCCACCCGGTCGGCGTCGTGGGCGGTGTAGAGGCGATGGGCGATCGCGATGACCGTGCGCCCGTCCAGCACCGCGGCGAGCGAGCGCTCCAGGTGGCGGGCGGCGCGCGGGTCGATCAGCGACGTGGCCTCGTCGAGCACCAGCGTGTGCGGGTCGGCCAGCACCAGGCGGGCCAGCGCGAGCTGCTGCGCGTGGGCGGGCGAGATCTCCGTGCCGCCGGAGCCGACGACCGTGTCGAGGCCGTCGGGCAGGGCGAGCACCCAGTCGAGCGCGTCCACCGCCGCGAGCGCGGCGCGCACCGCCTCGTCGTCGGCCTCGGGCCGGGCGATGAGCAGGTTGTCGCGCAGCGTGCCCTTGAACACGTGGTGCTCCTGGGTGACCAGCGCGACGTGCCCGCGCAGCTCGTCCAGCGGCAGCTCCACCAGCGGGACGCCGCCCACCGACACGGTGCCGGAGCGCGGGCCGTGGATGCCGGCCAGCAGCCTGCCGAGCGTGGACTTGCCCGCGCCCGACGGCCCCACCATGGCCAGCCGCTCGCCCGGCCGCACGGTGAGGGACACGCCGTGCAGCACGTCGCGGCCCTCCCGGTAGGCGTAGCGGACGTCGTCGGCCTCCATCAGCTCGCCGGAGGGCCGGACGCCGGAGGGCGCCCGGTCGTCGCGCACGTCGGCCACGCCGAGCAGCCGCGCCATGGCCGCCCCGCCCACCTGCAGCTCGTCGATCCACATGAGGAACCGGTCGAGCGGGTCGATGAGCTGCTGGGCGTACAGGGTGGCGGCGGTGACCTGGGCCAGCGTGACGTGGCCGTCGATGTAGAGCAGGCCGCCGACGAGCAGCGTGGACACCACCGGGATGACGTAGCCCAGCTCGACCGCCGGGAACCAGATCGTGCGCAGGCCGAGCGTGTAGCGCTCGGCGCCGAACGAGCGGGCGATGTCGCGGTCGGTCCGCTGCCTGCGCCGCTCCTGGAGGCCGAGCGCCTCGACCGCCCGCGCGCCCTCCACGGTCTCGGCCAGGCCCTCGGTCATGTCGGCGTAGGCGGCGTTCTCGCGCAGGTAGCCGTCGCGGGCCCGCTTGAGGTACCAGCGGGTGGAGAACCACAGCAGCGGCGCGGCCACCAGCATCGGCAGCATGAGCAGCGGCCCGACCAGCACCAGCGCGCCGAGCGTGATCGTGAACGTGACGACCGCGATCAGCGTCTCGGGCACCGCGTGCCGCACGGTCCTGGACAGCGAGTCGACGTCGCGGGACGTACGGGTGATCAGGTCGCCGGAGCCGGCCCGCTCGACCGTCGAGAGCGGCAGGCCCAGCACCCGGTCGACGAACTCCTCGCGCAGCTCGGCCAGCACCTTCTCGCCGAGCCGGGCCGAGGCCAGCACCGCGTACCGCACCAGCACGCCCTGCAGCAGCAGGAACGCGCCGATGCCGGCCGCGACCAGCCCCACGTTGACCGGGGCGCCCAGCTTGACGTCCTGGACGAGCCGGCCGAGCTGCCACGGCACGGCCAGCCCGGCGACGGCGGCCAGCCCGTGCAGGACGAGGGCGGTGGCGAGCCGGCGCGGGTACCTCAGCGTCAGCCGCCGGGCGTAGGCGCGCACCCGCGCCTGGTCGGCGACCGGCAGGATCTCGCGGGCCATCGTCAGTCCTCCCCTCGGGTCACGGTGGCGGCGTAGGCGGGCGAGGACTCCAGGAGCTCCCGGTGGGTGCCCTCGGCGAGCACCCTGCCGTCCTCGACGTAGATCACGTGGTCGGTGCGGTCGAGCACCAGCGGGCTGGTCGTGCAGACCAGCGTCGTGCGGCCGGCTCTCGCACCGGTCAGCCGGTCGGCGATGCGGGCCTCGCTGTGGGCGTCCACGGCGCTGGTCGGCTCGACCAGGATGAGCACCTCCGGGTCGGCCACCAGGGCGCGGGCCAGCCGCAGCCGCTGCTGCTGGCCGCCGGAGAACTCCCGGCCGCCCTCGGCCACCCGCGCCTCCAGCCCGTCGGGCAGGGCCTCGACGATGTCCTCGGCGCAGGCGGCGCGCAGCGCCGCGCGCACCTCGTCGTCGGACGCCTCGCCGCGCACGTCCAGCTCGTCGCGGAGCCGGCCGGTGAACAGGCGGGCGCCGTTGTCGGCGACCAGGATGCGGGAGCGGACCTCCTCGATGGGCAGCTCGGCCAGGTCGGCCGCGCCGAAGGTGACGTCGCCCGCGGTGTAGCGGCCGAGGCGGTCGGCGATGGCGATCGCGTCCTCGGGCGCGGCGGCGGCCACGGCGGTGAGCGTGCCCGGCTGGAGGGTGACGCCGCTGAACGTGTCGCGCAGCACGCCGCCCCCGCTGGTGCCGGTGCCGCCGGACACCTCGGGCTCCATCGCCAGGATGCGGACCACCCGGCGGGCGGCCACGTGGCCCTTGGTCAGCTTGTCGGCGGCCTCGGTGAGCGTGCGCATGGGGCCGATCAGGAAGACCGCGTAGCCGTAGAAGGCGACGAGCTGGCCCGTGGAGATCTGCCCGCCGATCGCGAACGACGCGCCGACGCCGGTGACGGCCGCGATGAGCACGCCCGGCAACAGGATCTGCGCCCCTTCGAGCAGCGACTCGACCCCGGCCACGGAGACACCGGCGTGGCGGACGCGCTGCGACTCCTCGCGGTAGCGGTCGGCGAACACCCGCTCGCCGCCGATGCCGCGCAGCACCCGCAGGCCGGCCACGATGTCGGCGGCCCGGGTGGACAGCTCGCCGGTCAGGTCGCGCTGGGCCTTCTGCCTGCGGTGCAGCGGCCGCAGCAGCGGCCCGACGGCCACGGCCATGAGCGGGACCCCGACCAGCACCATGAGCCCCAGCGGCAGCGAGGTCGAGATGAGGATCACGGTGACGGTGACGATCGCCACGACCGAGCCGGTGCCGCGCAGCAGGATGTCCATGGAGTTGCCGATGTGCGCGATGTCGGAGTTGCCGACGCTGACGACCTCGCCGGTCGACAGGCGCTTGGGCAGGGTGGCGCCGAGCCGGGCGGCCTGCCGGGCGGTCACCTGGACCGTGCGGTACGCGGCGGCCAGCCAGTTGTAGACGGCCAGCCGGTGCCGCATGATCCCGGTGTACGCCTGGACCAGGCCGAGCCCCAGCAGGGCCAGCGACCACAGCACCAGCGCGCGGGCGTCCTCGGCGGTGACCGCGTCGACGCCCTTGCCGATCACCGCCGGCACGAGGGCCTGCACGAGCCACCAGACGGTGGCGAAGCCGATGCCGCCCAGCAGGGACGGCAACTGGCGGCGCGCGTTCCACCACAGGTAGCGGAGCGGGCCGCGGACGTCGGGCATGCCGGGATCGGCTTGAGGAAGGGAGCGCATGGCCCGTCAAGGTTGACAAAGGTCCCGACAGCCCGGCAAACCATTTTCGCCCCTGGACCGTCCTTCCCTGGGCCGTCGGAGTCAACGGCCGCCGACCGGTGCGCCCGGCGTGGCGGTAGGCGAGAATCGGTCTCTGTGAGGCACGGGTACACCAACAGCACGGTGGGCGACGGCGCGCTGGTCGTGAAGTGTTACGAGGGCCCCGAGGCGGAGGTCCGGCTGCGCACGGAGAGCAGGTTCCTGCGCCGGTTGCGGGGGCGTCTGCCGGTGCCGCGCATCCACAAGATCACGCCGACGAGCGTGACGACCCGGTTCGTGCCGGGGGAGCACGGCCAGGACCTCCTGGACGACGGCCGGGCCGCGGAGGTGCTGGCCGCCTGCGGGCGTGCCCTGGCCCGGATCCACCGGCTGGGGATCGTCCACGGCGACTACGGCCCGCAGAACATGCTGTTCGACCCGGAGACGTACGAGCCGGTGGCCATCCTCGACTGGGAGTGGGCGCACCCGGGCCCGCCGGTCGAGGACCTGTCGTGGTGCGAGTGGATCGTGCGCACGCACCACCCGGAGCACGTGGCGCTGCTGCCGCGCTTCTTCGACGCCTACCGCGAGGAGGGCGGGCTCGACGTGCCCGCGTGGGACGCGCGGCACGCGGCGATGCTGGCCCGCTGCCGCGACCTGCTGGACTTCACGGCCCGCTGGGAGCCGGGAGGGGGCGGCGAGAAGCTCTGGCGCGACCGCCTCGACACCACCACCGCCTGGCTCGGGGGCTGACCCGGGGGCGCGGGGCCCCCGGGCACGGGGTGCGGCTACTTCTTGTTGGCCTGGAGGTAGTCGCTGTTCATGCGGGCGATCGTGTCCAGCGGGATGCCCTTGGGGCACACCGCGGTGCACTCGCCGGTGTTGGTGCAGCCGCCGAAGCCCTCGGCGTCCATCTGGTCCACCATGGCCTTGGCGCGGGTGAGGCGCTCCGGCTGGCCCTGCGGCAGCAGGCTCAGGTGGGTGATCTTGGCGGCGGTGAAGAGGGAGGCCGAGCCGTTCGGGCAGGCCGCGACGCAGGCGCCGCAGCCGATGCAGGTGGCCGCGTCGAACGCCGAGTCGGCGTCCTCCTTGCGCACCGGCACGCTGTGCGCGTCCGGGGCCGAGCCGGCCGGCACCGAGACGAAGCCGCCGGCCTGGATGATGCGGTCGAACGCCGACCGGTCCACGACCAGGTCCTTGACCACCGGGAACGGCGCGGCGCGCCACGGCTCGATGGTGATGGTCGCGCCGTCCTCGAAGTGGCGCATGTGGAGCTGGCAGGTCGTGGTGGCCCGCTGCTCGCCGTGCGCGACGCCGTTGATGACCATGCCGCACATGCCGCAGATGCCCTCGCGGCAGTCGTGGTCGAAGGCCACCGGGTCGTCGCCCTCGACGATCAGCCGCTCGTTGAGGACGTCCAGCATCTCCAGGAACGACATGTCGGGCGAGACGTCCTCGACCTTGTACGTCACCATGCGCCCGGCGTCGGTGGGGCCGCTCTGCCGCCAGACCTTGAGTGTCAGGTTCACTTGTAGCTCCGCTGGGTCATCTTGACGTACTCGTACTCGAGCGGTTCCTTGTGCAGCACCGGGACGCCCTCCGGCGAGTACTCCCACGCCGACACGTGCGCGAAGTGCTCGTCGTCGCGCAGCGCCTCGCCGTCGGCGTCCTGCGACTCGGCCCGGAAGTGGCCGCCGCACGACTCGGTGCGCACCAGGGCGTCCAGGCACATGAGCTCGGCCAGGTCGAAGAAGTCGGCGACGCGGCCGGCCTTCTCCAGGACCTGGTTCAGCTCCTCGGCGGTCCCGCTGACCTTGACGTTCTCCCAGAACTCCTTGCGCAGCTCGGGGATGCGCTCCAGGGCCTTGCGCAGCGACTCCTCGGTGCGCTCCATGCCGCAGTGGTCCCACATGAGCCTGCCCAGCTCGCGGTGGAAGGAGTCGGGCGTGCGGGTGCCGTTGACCGCCAGCAGGCGCTCGATCCGGGAGCGGACCTTGAGCTCGGCCTCGGCCACGGCCTCCTCGTCGACCTCGCCGAACGGCCCGGCCGCCAGGTAGTCGCCGATGGTGGTGGGCAGCACGAAGTAGCCGTCGGCCAGGCCCTGCATCAGCGCGGAGGCGCCGAGGCGGTTGGCGCCGTGGTCGGAGAAGTTGGCCTCGCCGATCACGAACAGGCCGGGGATCGTGGACTGCAGGTCGTAGTCCACCCACAGGCCGCCCATCGTGTAGTGGACCGCCGGGTAGATGCGCATCGGCACGTCGTAGGGGTTCTCGCCGGTGATGCGCTCGTACATCTCGAACAGGTTGCCGTACTTCTTCTCCACGGCGTCCCGGCCGAGCCGGTTGATGGCGTCGCGGAAGTCGAGGTACACGCCGAGCCCGCCGGGGCCGACGCCGCGGCCCTCGTCGCAGACGTTCTTGGCGGCGCGGGAGGCGATGTCACGCGGGACGAGGTTGCCGAAGGCCGGGTAGATGCGCTCCAGGTAGTAGTCGCGCTCGTCCTCGGGGATGTCACCGGGCGCGCGGTCGTCGCCCTTGCGCAGCGGCACCCACACGCGGCCGTCGTTGCGCAGCGACTCCGACATCAGCGTGAGCTTCGACTGGTACTCGCCCGACACCGGGATGCAGGTCGGGTGGATCTGCGTGTAGCAGGGGTTGGCGAAGTACGCGCCGCGCTCGTGGGCCCGCCAGATGGCCGTGGTGTTGCAGCCCTTGGCGTTGGTGGACAGGAAGAACACGTTGCCGTAGCCGCCGGTGGCGAGCACGACCGCGTCGGCGACGTGCCGCTCGATCTCGCCGGTCACCATGTCGCGCACGATGATGCCGCGGGCGCGGCCGTCGGCCACGATCAGGTCGAGCATCTCGTGGCGGGTGAACATCTGCACGGTCCCGGCCGCCACCTGCCGCTCCAGCGCCTGGTAGGCGCCGAGCAGGAGCTGCTGCCCCGTCTGGCCGCGGGCGTAGAAGGTGCGCGAGACCTGGGCGCCGCCGAAGGAGCGGGTGTCGAGCAGGCCGCCGTACTCGCGGGCGAACGGCACGCCCTGGGCCACGGCCTGGTCGATGATGTTCACCGAGACCTGGGCCAGGCGGTAGACGTTCGACTCGCGGGCGCGGAAGTCGCCGCCCTTCACGGTGTCGTAGAACAGCCGGTAGATCGAGTCGCCGTCGCCGCGGTAGTTCTTGGCGGCGTTGATGCCGCCCTGGGCGGCGATGGAGTGGGCGCGCCGGGGCGAGTCCTGGTAGCAGAAGGACTTGACGTTGTAGCCCAGCTCGCCGAGCGTGGCGGCGGCCGAGCCGCCGGCCAGGCCGGTGCCGACCACGATGACGTTGAGCTTGCGCTTGTTGGCCGGGTTGACGAGCTTGGCGGCGAACTTGCGCTTCTCCCACCGCTCCTCGATGGGGCCCTCGGGCGCCCTGGTGTCCCGGATCTCCGAGCCCTCTACGAACTTCACTTCACGACTCCGAAGGTGATGGCGAGCGGCGGGGCGAGGAAGCCGACGACGAGGACGGCCGACACGAGCGAGGCGGTCGCGCGCAGCGCCTTGTAGCGGGCGCGGTTGGCCCAGCCGAGCGTCTGGAAGGCGCTCCACACCCCGTGCCGCAGGTGCAGGCCCACCATGACGACGGCCACGAGGTAGATCAGCGTCACCCACCAGCGCGACGGGTCGAACCCGGCGATCATCCGGTCGGCCGGGGCGGAGTCGAAGCCCTTGGGGTTGACCACGCCGAAGGTCAGGTCGAGCAGGTGCCAGACGACGTAGAGCGCGATGGTGAGGCCGCCGAACCGCATGATGTGCGTGGCGTAGCCGCCGGCCTGCGACTTCTTGGCGACGTACTTCACCGGCCGCGCCTGCCTGGCCCGGCGGGCGAGGGAGATGGCGGCCCACATGTGCAGCACCACGGACACGACCAGGATGATCTCCAGGACCGTCAGCACCGACCGATAGGGAGCGATGGGCTCCAGGAGGGTGCGCAGCGCGTGGGCGTACTCGTTGAACGACTCGCGCCCGAGGAAGATCTTGAGGTTGCCCAGCATGTGCAGCAGCAGGAAGCCGACCATCACGGCGCCCGTGACGGCCATGACGGCCTTCTTGCCGTTGGAGGAGGCCATGAACGGGCGCGGCCTGCGGCCCGTGGGCTTCTTCGCCGGCGGGGCGGACTTGGGGGAACTAACAGGCGCGGTGGCGGAGCCGCGCTCTATCGTGGCAGTCACATTTCCTGACGCTAGGTATGCAGGGATGATCCGTCCAAGTCATCACGGGCCTGGTTTCCATAGCCGCTGGCTATGATGTCTGGTTTGTACGGCTAACCTGCGCGGCCCGGCGCGCGCCGGTGCGAGGAAAATCACATGCAGTTGCAGCAGCTCTCCTACTTCGTCGCGGTGGCCGAGACCAGGCACTTCACCCAGGCGGCCGAGCGGATGCGGGTCGCCCAGCCGTCGCTCAGCAAGCAGATCAAGGCGCTGGAGGCCGACCTCGGCGCCCCGCTGTTCTCCCGCGCGCGCGGCAACGTCACGCTGACCGCCGCCGGCGAGGCGCTGCTGCCGCTGGCCCGCCGCATGCTGGCCGACGCCGAGACCGCCCGCCAGGAGGTCGCCGAGCTGGCCGGGCTGCGCAAGGGCCGGGTGCGGCTGGGCGCGACCCCGTCGCTGTGCACCGGGCTGCTGGCCGACGCGCTGGCCCGCTTCCACCGCGACTACCCGGGCATCGAGCTGCTCGTCGAGGAGGGCGGCTCGCGCGACCTGGTCCGGGCGCTGGCCCGCGGGCAGATCGACCTGTCGCTGATCATCATGCCGTTGCAGGGCGACGACCCGGCCCTGGTCACCGAGGAGGTCCTGCGGGAGAACCTGGTCGTGGTCACCTCCTCCCACGAGCCGCTGCGCAAGCCGCATCTGCGCATCGAGGACCTGCGCGGCCGGCCGATGGTGATGTTCCGGCGCGGCTACGACCTTCGGGAGGCCACGCTGGCCGCCTGCCGGCAGGCCGGCTTCGAGCCCCGGCTGGCCGTCCAGGGCGGCGAGATGGACGCGGTGCTGCGGTTCGTGGAGGCGGGGCTGGGCGTGGCGGTCGTGCCGTCGATGGTCCTGGACGGGCGTCCCGGTCTGGCCGCCACGCCGCTCGCGCCGCCGGGGCTCAGCCGTACGGTGGCGCTCGCCCACCGCAGGGACGTGGAGCCGACCAGGGCCGCGCAGGCGTTCCGCGCGACGCTCCTGGCGTTCGTGGTCGAGGCGGGACAGGAGGGGACGCTTCCGCAAGGGGTGGAGCTCATCGCAGAATGAGCTGCGACAGTCCTACTGCTGTGAAGAGGCCCGCGTGTGACGGCATCACTGACCGAGCCCCTGACGCTGCTCCTCGTCGAGGACGACGACGGTGACGCCTTCCTGGTGGAGGAGCTGCTCAAGGAGGCGGAGGCGCCGCCGAGGATCATCTGGGTGCGCAGCCTCCGCGAGACCAGGTCGCGGCTGACCGGCGCGATCCAGTGCGTGCTGGTCGACCTGACGCTGCCGGACGCCTCGGGCCTGGAAGCACTGCGTGAGGTGCTGCGGCTGGCGCCGCACGCGGCCGTGCTCGTGCTGACCGGTCTGCGCGACGCCCACGTGGGCGTCGCCGCGGTGCAGGCGGGCGCGCAGGACTACCTCGTCAAGCAGGACATCGACGCCCGGCTGCTGGCCCGGGCCATCCGCTACGCCATGGAGCGCAAGCGGGCCGACCTGGCCCAGCTCCGCCTGGTCGAGGCCGAGCTGACCGCCAAGGAGAACGCCCGGCTGGAGGCGGGCCTGCTGCCCGTCGCGCTGCTGCGCGGCGACCGGGTCGAGCAGTCCACCCGCTACCTGCCCGGCAACCAGGGCACGCTGCTCGGCGGCGACTTCCTCGACACCGTGCAGACCCCGGACGGCGCGATCAACGTGGTGATCGGCGACGTGTGCGGCCACGGCCCCGACGAGGCGGCCCTCGGCGTCGCGATGCGCATCGCCTGGCGCACGCTGGTCCTCGCCGGGCACAACGGCGAGCGGCTGCTGCACACCCTCGACGCGCTGCTGCGGGCCGAGCGCAAGGCCCCGGAGATCTTCACGACCCTGTGCATGGCCACGATCACGCCCGACCTGCGCCACGCCCGGATGCGGGTCGTCGGCCATCCGCCGCCCCTGCTCGTGCGCGACGGCGTGGTGGACGTGGTCGACGGCGCGCCGTCCGGGCCGCCGCTCGGCATCTTCTCCGACGCCGCGTGGAAGGTCATCGACGTCCCCCTGGGAGAGGAGTGGGCGATCATGCTCTACACCGACGGCCTCATCGAGGCCGCCTCCGGCGGTCACGACCGGCCGCTCGGGGTGGAGGGCCTGGTCGAGCTGGTACGCCGGCACGGCTCGATCGACCTCGACCGGCTCATCGAGCACGTGGGCGCGACGGACGACGACCTCGCCATGCTGCTCGTGCGCGGGCGGAGCGCGTGAGCGCCGGCGCGGGCATCCGGCCGCTGCCGTCGCCGCCGGCGCCCACCGGGTTCGGCCGCCTGCCGATGGGCCGCTGGTTCGCCGTCGTCGGCTCGGCGTTCACGCTCGCGTTCGTGGTCGGGATCGTGCTCACGGCCATGCTCATCGAGCAGGTCCACGCCGCCCGGCCGCGTCCGGAGGTCGAGGCGCACCTGTCCCGGCTGTACGTGGCCCTCGTGGTGCTGCTGGTGCTGCTGCTGGCGGCCGGCGTGGTGCTGTTCCTCGTCGTGCGCTACGTCGTGCTCAAGCCCATCGCCAGCCTGAACGAGCAGGTGCGCCGGGTCGCGGCCGGCGACTTCGACCACCGGCCGAGCGTCGAACAGCCGGCGGAGCTGGCCGAGCTGTCCGGCCACGTCGACGCCATGCGCGAGCGCATCGTGGCGGCCTGGCGCAATGCCGAGGACCAGGCGGCCGAGCTGCGCCGCTCCAACGGCGAGCTGGAGCAGTTCGCGTACGTGGCCAGCCACGACCTCCAGGAGCCGCTGCGCAAGATCGCCAGCTTCACGCAGATGCTGGACCAGCGCTACGGCGACCGGCTGGACGAGCGCGCCAAGCAGTACATCCACTACGCGGTGGACGGCGCCCGGCGCATGCAGGTGCTCATCAACGACCTGCTCGACTTCTCCCGCGTGGGCCGGGTCAGCGGCGGGCGGGCCCCCGTCGAGGCCGGCGAGGCGCTGTCGGCGGCCCTCGACAACCTGTCGGCCACCCTGGAGGACGCCGGCGCGAGCGTCACCGCCGGCCCGCTCCCCCGCGTGCTCGGCAACGGGCTCCAGCTCACGCAGCTCTTCCAGAACCTGGTGGAGAACGCCGTCAAGTTCCGCGCCGACGATCCGCCCCGCGTCCGGATCGAGGCCGTGCGCCGCGACGGCATGTGGGAGTTCGCCTGCTCCGACAACGGCATCGGGATCGAGGCCGAGTACGCCGACCGGATCTTCCTGATCTTCCAGCGGCTGCACCCGCGCGACGTCTACCCGGGGACGGGCATC
Source organism: Nonomuraea roseoviolacea subsp. carminata (assembly GCF_024172185.1). Lineage (GTDB taxonomy): Bacteria > Actinomycetota > Actinomycetes > Streptosporangiales > Streptosporangiaceae > Nonomuraea > Nonomuraea roseoviolacea. The sequence continues at coordinate 4,905,923 of NZ_JAMZEC010000001.1, read as the reverse complement.
GGGCTGGCGCTCTGCCGCAAGATCGTCGAGTACCACGGCGGGCGGCTCTGGCTCGACCCCGACGCTCCGGGGCCGGGCGCGACCTTCCGGTGGACCCTCCCGGCGGCCGGCGACGCGGCCCCGTCCGGGGAGGGTGAGGACGCGTGATGGAGGGCCGGCCCATCGAGGTGCTGCTGGTGGAGGACGACCAGGGCGACATCCTGCTGACGCGGGAGGCGTTCGAGTTCAACAAGCTGCGCAACCGCCTGCACGTGGTCAACGACGGCGAGCAGGCGATGGCCTTCCTGCGCCGCGAGGAGCGCTACCGCGACGCGCCGCGGCCCGACCTGGTGCTGCTCGACCTCAACCTGCCGCGCATGGACGGCATGGAGGTGCTGCGCGAGGTCAAGGACGACCAGGACCTGCGGACGATCCCGGTCGTCATCCTGACGACCTCCGAGGCCGAGGAGGACATCCTCCAGGGCTACCGGTTGCACGCCAACGCGTACGTCGCCAAGCCGGTGGATTTTGAGCAATTTATCCGAGTTGTCCGGCAAATAGATGATTTTTTCGTCACGGTGGTTAAGTTGCCGCACCAGGGGAACCGCCTCTGACGCGTGGACGTGACAGGAATCACAGCGGGTCATCGAAAAAGTGAGTGACCCTTGTCACAAATGCTCACGTGGGCGTCGTAACGTATCCCCCACCAATGCGCGCCCGAGCGGAGACGACGCCCCGCGCCACGCGCAACCAGCGAACGACCCGGACCCCAGGCGAGCGAGGGTCCGCGGGAGGTGGAGAGGTCCCCGATGAGCCAGACGACGTCCGACGCGCCCGTCAGAAGGCAGCGCGCGCAGATCAAGGTGCGCACCCTGCGCACAGACCGATGGTGGCTGGCCCCGCTGCTGACCTTCCTCGGACTCAGCGCCTTCCTCGTCTACGGCGTGTGGGCCATCTTCGACACCCCGTACTACGTGCCCGGCGCCGAGTACATCGCGCCGTTCTCCTCACCCTGCCTGGCGACCTCGTGTCCCGAGGGGGCGCGGCTGTTCGGCCTGGCGCCGTTCGGCGACTGGTACACGCTGCCGCCCGGCCTGCTGATCCTCGGCCTGCCCGGCGGGTTCCGGCTGACGTGCTACTACTACCGCAAGTCCTACTACCGGTCGTTCTGGCTGTCGCCGCCCGCCTGCGCCGTGCAGGAGCCTCACGGCAAGTACACCGGCGAGACCCGCCTCCCGCTGATCATGCAGAACATCCACCGCTACTTCTTCTACGCGGCCATCGTCATCGGCGCCATCCTCTCCTACGACGCGATCCTCGCGCTCGTCCACAAGCCGCTCGGCCTCGGCTCCTGGATCCTGCTGCTCAACGCCGTCCTCATCGCCGCCTACACGCTGTCGTGCCACTCGTGCCGGCACATCACCGCGGGCCGGCTGAACCACTTCTCGCGCCACCCGGTCCGCTACCGCGCCTGGACCTTCGTCTCCAAGCTCAACGCCAAGCACCAGCCCCTCGCGTGGGCCTCGATGTTCTCCGTCATGGGCGCCGACTTCTACGTCCGCCTGGTCGCCAAGGGCATCATCGCCTTCCCGTACGCGTAAGGAATCTCAGTGGAAATCGAGCGTCACGAATACGACGTCGTCGTCATCGGCGCGGGAGGCGCCGGGCTGCGGGCCGCCATCGAGGCCCGTCAGCAGGGCAAGCGCACCGCCATCGTGTGCAAGTCGCTGTTCGGCAAGGCCCACACGGTCATGGCCGAGGGCGGGGCCGCCGCCGCGATGGGCAACGTCAACTCCGACGACAACTGGATGGTGCACTTCCGTGACACCATGCGGGGCGGCAAGTTCCTCAACAACTGGCGCATGGCCGAGCTGCACGCCAAGGAGGCTCCCGACCGCGTGTGGGAGCTGGAGGCGTGGGGCGCGCTGTTCGACCGCACCAAGGACGGCAAGATCAGCCAGCGCAACTTCGGCGGCCACGAGTACCCGCGCCTGGCCCACGTCGGCGACCGCACCGGCCTGGAGCTGATCCGCACCCTCCAGCAGCGGGTCGTGGCCCTCCAGCAGGAGGACTACGAGCAGCACGGCGACTACGAGGCCTACATCAAGGTCTTCGCCGAGTGCACGGTCACCCGCCTGCTCAAGGACGGCGACCGCATCTCCGGCGCGTTCGGCTACTGGCGCGAGAGCGGCAGCTTCGTCGTCCTCGACGCCCCGGCCGTGGTGCTGGCCACCGGCGGCATCGGCAAGTCGTACGTGGTGACCTCCAACTCCTGGGAGTACACCGGCGACGGCCACGCCCTGGCGCTGCTCGCGGGCGCCGACCTCATCAACATGGAGTTCATCCAGTTCCACCCGACCGGCATGGTCTGGCCGCCGTCGGTGCGCGGCATCCTCGTCACCGAGTCGGTCCGCGGCGACGGCGGCGTGCTGCGCAACTCCGCCGGCGAGCGCTTCATGTTCAACTACATCCCCGAGGTGTTCAAGGACAAGTACGCCACCACCGAGGAGGAGGCCGACCGCTGGTACACCGACCAGGCCAACAACCGGCGGCCCCCGGAGCTGCTGCCCCGTGACGAGGTGGCCCGCGCCATCAACGCCGAGGTGAAGGCCGGGCGCGGCTCACCCCAGGGCGGCGTCTTCCTCGACGTGTCCACCCGCCTGCCCGCCGAGGAGATCAGGCGGCGGCTGCCGTCGATGCACCACCAGTTCAAGGAGCTGGCCGACGTCGACATCACCGCCGAGCCCATGCAGGTGGGCCCGACCTGCCACTACATCATGGGCGGCGTCGAGGTCGACGCCGACACGGGCGCCGCCGCGGTGCCCGGCCTGTTCGCCGCGGGCGAGGTGTCCGGCGGCATGCACGGCTCCAACCGGCTCGGCGGCAACTCGCTGTCCGACCTGCTGGTCTTCGGCCGCCGCGCGGGCGCGGGCGCCGCCGCGTACGTGGACGCGCTGCCCGCCCGGCCCAAGATCGGCCAGGAGCAGCTCGACGAGGCCCGCGAGGAGGCGCTGGCCCCCCTCCAGCGCACCGGCGAGAACCCGTACGAGGTCCACCACGAGCTCCAGCGCACCATGAACGAGCTCGTCGGCATCATCCGCAAGGCCGAGGAGGTCGCCGAGGCCCTGGAGGTCGTCGAGAAGCTCAAGGAGCGGGTGCGCCTCGTCGGCGCCGCCGGGTCGCGCATCTACAACCCGGGCTGGCACCTGGCGCTCGACCTGCGCAACATGATCCTGGTATCGGAGTGCGTGGCCCGCGCCGCGCTGCTGCGCGAGGAGAGCCGCGGCGGCCACACCCGCGACGACTTCCCCGGCATGAACCCCGAGTGGCGGCGCAAGCTGCTCGTCTGCTCCACGGCCGACGGCTCCTCGATCACCGTCGAGGAGAAGGTCCAGCCGGCGATGCGCGACGACCTGATCACCCTGTTCGACCGCGACGAGCTGAAGAAGTACCTCACCGACGAAGAGATGTCCGAGTTCGACGGGATTTCGAAATGAGCTACAAGGCGAAGTTCAAGGTCTGGCGCGGTGAGGGCGGCGAAGGCAAGCTCGAGGACTTCACCGTCGAGGTCAACGAGGGCGAGGTCGTCCTCGACATCATCCACCGGCTCCAGGCCACCCAGGCGCCCGACCTCGCGGTCCGCTGGAACTGCAAGGCCGGCAAGTGCGGCTCCTGCTCCATGGAGATCAACGGCAAGCCGCGGCTGGGCTGCATGACCCGCATGTCCACCTTCGAGGAGGACGAGACGATCACGGTCACGCCGATGCGGACCTTCCCCGTCATCAAGGACCTGGTCACCGACGTCTCGTTCAACTACCAGAAGGCACGCGAGATCCCCTCGTTCACGCCCCCGCAGGGGGTGCGGCCGGGCGAGTACCGCATGCAGCAGGTCGACGTCGAGCGGTCCCAGGAGTTCCGCAAGTGCATCGAGTGCTTCATGTGCAACAACATCTGCCACGTCATCCGTGACCACGAGGAGAACAAGCCGGCCTTCGCCGGGCCGCGCTTCCTCATGCGGATCGCCGAGCTGGACATGCACCCGTACGACGTGGCCGACCGCCAGGAGTCGGCGCAGGAGGAGCACGGGCTCGGCTACTGCAACATCACCAAGTGCTGCACCGAGGTCTGCCCCGAGCACATCAAGATCACCGACAACGCGCTGATCCCGATGAAGGAGCGCGTGGTGGACCGCAAGTACGACCCGCTGGTGTGGCTGGGCAACAAGATCTTCCGTCGTCCCAAGTGACCTGACGCGACGAGGCGGCCGGTGGAGCTTCCACCGGCCGCCTGTTTCGTGCCTGGTCTCTAGTCGGTGCGGCGGTGCCGGCCGCCGTCCGGCTCCTGGCCCGGCAGGTGGTCGATCAGCGTCGCGTCACCCGTGGCCGGGCCCTCCGGCTGCTCCGGCGGGACCGCCGGCTCGAACAGACCCCGGTGCGTCCCCTGGGGTTCCTCCCGCACCGGCTCGTTGCTGTAGTCGTCCGGGTGCAGCACCACGGGCTCGGGGGCCGGGTCCGGGCCGGTCTGGCCGGACGGCGGGAGCACCGGGAGGCCGGACTCCTCGTACGTCGCCGGGTCCGGGTAGACGGCCCCGTACTGGACCGGGCCGCCGGGGTACGCCTGGACCGGCACGAAGCTGAGGATCGGCGCGTACGCGGTGGTCGCCGGATAGCCGGGGGGCATGCCGGTGGAGGCGTAGCCGGGGCCCGCGGGGTATCCGGCGGGGGCGGTCGGGTAGCCGGGGCCACCGGGGCCGGGCGGGTAGCCCGGGCCGGCCGCATAACCGCCGGGACCGGTCGGGTAACCCGCACCGGCGGGGTAGCCACCGGGGGCGGTCGGGTAGCCCGCACCGGCGGGATAGCCGCCGGCCGGGTGGCCGTGGCCGGCGGGATGGCCGGGGCCGCCCAGGTCGGGCCGGAGCGGGCCGGCCCGGCGGACGGCCGCCGCGTGCGCCATGCGGCGCAGCCGCCCCTCGAAGATCAGTACGGCGAACAGCACCAGCAGCACCATGACCAGCGCCGGGATGCTGAGCTTCTGCGCCATCTCGGCCTGGTCGAACTCCGGCGTGGCGGCGCGTACCTCAAGCTGGACCGACTCGCTGGTCGTGGTGTCCTGAGGCGTGGCCGTGGGCTGCGGCTGCGTGGGCGTGTCGGTGCCCGCGACGCTCGGGAGCTGGACGCTCTGCTCTTCCGTGGGCTCCGCGGGCTCCGTGGCCTGCGGGACGCTCGGCGGCTCCGCCGTGGTCTCCGGCGGCTGCACGGGCGGCAGGTTCTGCGTCGGGGTGCTGGGCGGAGGAGTCGGCGCCGCGCTGGTCGTGGACTTCTTCGGCGTCGGCCTGGCCGTCTTGGTGGCGGGCGGCGACTTGGTGATCGTGCGGGTGATCGTGGTCTCCGGCTCCTCCTCAGGCGTGGGGAGGGTGGTGGTGACCGTGACCGTGACCTCGGGCGTGCTCTCGCAGGCCTGGTCGGTGTCGCACGGGTCGACGTTCGGGTCGTACGCGACGACCGACGCGCTGGCGCTCTGGACGACGAACGGCGCGGCGCCGATGCCGGTCAGGCCCAGCGACAGGACCATCGCGGAAACGGCCGTCGCTCGCGTGCGTGCCACCTGTGCCCTCCGCGATCCGGAACCATGGTCAAAGGAATCTTAGTCCGGTAAAAGACACAGTAAAGACGAAATTACCCCACGTTTTACCGACAAATGCGCGTACTGCCGGTTGCGCTGGGCGGAGGCCAGGTCACCGGGCGCGCAGCACGTCCTCGACCGCCCGCATCACCGGCAGGTCCGCCCCCAGCCACGCCACGTCGTAGTATTCGCCGGGCCCCAGCCACCGCAGCGCGAGGTGCTCCTTGGCCACCGGCGTGCCGTCGGCGAGCGAGCACAGCCACACCCGCATGACGTAGCCCTCGGCCAGCGCCCAGTCGCCGCCGACCCGCTCGCCCACGGCGACCTCCACGCCGAGCTCCTCGCGGCACTCGCGCACCAGCGCCTCGGCCTCGCTCTCCCCCGGATCGACCTTGCCGCCCGGGAACTCCCACCCGCCGGCCAGCGCGGGCGGCTCCGCGCGCTGCGCGGCCAGCACCCGCCCCCGCGGGTCCACGATCACCGCCGCCACCACGACCACCGTCATAGCGACCGCAGTTTCTTGAGCTGGTCGACGACGTCCGGATTCTGCAGCGGCCTGGTGAAGCCCACGATGTTCCCGCGGCCCTCGTACCCCGTCACCTTGATCGGCCCGCACAGCCGGCACCGCGCCTCGATCATCTTCCCCTTCGACACGACCATCCCCACATGACCGGGGTTGTCGGGCGACGTGCCCGGCCCCGCGTTGAAGAACACCAGATCACCCGGCTGCTCATCCCCCTGCGCCACCTTCACGCCGAACGGCCACTGCTGGAAGGTGGTGCGCGGGATCCTCAGGCCCGCGGCCTGGTAGGCCGCGTAGATGATGCCCGAGCAGTCGAACGCGTCAGGACCCGTGCCGCCCCACAGGTACGGCTTGCCGCGCTGCGCCAGCGCGAACGCGAGGATGTCGGCCACCACCTCGCTCGGCGCGGCCTCCACCAGCGGCTCGTCGCAGGAGTCGTCGGCCTCCGGAGGCGTCTCGACCTCGCCGCTCTTGGCGTAGCGGCGGGCGATCTCCTGGACCTGGTCGACGTACCACCAGGCGCGGTTGTAGACGAACAGCGCCCGCCGCACGTTCTCCGGGGCGCCGTTGCGCTTGAGCATCTTGGCGGCGCCGAGGATCGCGTCGGCCGGGTTGTAGACGTCGGCGATCCCGTCGCCGTCGCCGTCGGAGGCGTAGCCGCTGACCGACGACGACATCGGGATCCGCGCCTTGCCGCCCCACGTGCTGATGAGGAACTGCATCGGCCCGGCCGCGCCCGCGTAGTTCGTGCCGCTCTTGACGCCTGGCAGGTCGGACCGGCCGTGGTCGGTCTCGCGCTTGCCGACGGCGGCGAGGATCGTCCACTGCACGCCGATCTTCTCGCCGTTCTTCTTGTACAGCTCCAGGTAGTCGGGCGGGATGTCGGAGGCGGCCGAGTCGGAGGCCTCCTGCGCCTTCTTGCCCCCCGAGCAGTCGGGCTGCTCGCCGCCGTTGCCGATGAACGACGGGATCGAGGTGAGGAGCATCGGCGAGACGATGACGAGCGCGAGCAGGACCGCCCCGGCCGCGCCGAGTGCCAGGGCGACGCGTGTACGGGAGAGGTTCACCCCGACTCGTCCCCCTTCTGGCCGTCCTCGGCGGGCTGGATGTCGAAGACCCTCCAGTCGGTGCCCAGCTCGCTCACCGTGACCGCGTAGTCGTCGGTGAGCTGCTTCGCGCCGCTCTTGGCGGTGATCTGCTGGGTGCCGGTGACGACCAGGACCACGGACGTCTTCTCGACCGACCTGATCTCCTTGACCTTGGCCGTGCCCGTGGACACCACCTCGTCGGCCTGGTTGCGCTCGACCGTGCCGGGTGAGGTGAGCGTGCGCGCCAGCACGCTGCCGAGGTCGGCGGTGGTGAACACCTTGACCCGGTCGGCGTACGCGGCCGGGTCCTCGTCGTAGCGGAACGTGCCGTACGCGGCGGTGAACCGCTCGGCCAGGTCGGCCGCCGCCGCGAGCTGCTCCTTCGTCAGCGGCAGGTACGCGTAGATGTCGAAGGGGGCGTTGCTGGCCGTGGCCAGCGGCGTGCTGCGCGGTACGGTCACCACGCTGCGCGGCGTGCGTCCGGCGGCCGGCTCCTCCTCGGGGGAGTCGCCGGAGCCGGGCCACATGGTGAGGTAGAGGCCGACGGCGGCGATCACCACCACGATGGCGGCGAACGCCAGCCCCCGCTTGTCACCGGGCAGGGCCATCGTCAGTCCTTGTCCTGACTGCCGGGCTTGAGCCAGAACGGCACGGGCGGCTCGTCACCGCCGGAGCCGCTGCCGCGCCGGCTGGGCAGCCAGAGCGGGGGCGGCTCCTCCGCGCGACCGCGCGAGGCGTCGCGCGACGACCCGCCGAAGATCCCGCCGCCCGACGAGCCGCCGCTCGACGACCGCGAACCGCCCGAGTCGCCCCACCGGGAGCCGCCGGAGCCTCTGCCGCCGCCACGCGACCCGGACCCGCCGCCGAACAGACCGCCGCCGGACCTCGACCCGCCGCCCGATCCACCGGACCTGGAGCCGCCGCCGAACAGACCGCCACCGGAACCGCCCGACCCGGACCCACCCGACCCGGACCCACCCGACCCGGACCCACCCGACCGCGACCCGCCTGACCCGGAACCGCCGCCACCGAACAGACCACCGCCGGAACCGCCCGACCTCGACCCGCCGGACCTGGATCCACCCGATCCGGACCCGCCGAAGATCCCACCGCCGGAGCCACCGGAGGCGCCCGACCGGCCGCCTCGCGACGCCCAGCCGCCACCGGACCGGCCGCCGAACCAGCCACCGCCCGCCGAGCCCGAACCGCCCGAGGAGCCCGAACCGCCACCGGACGAACCGCCGTGACCTCCGCCGCTGCCGCCGCCCGCCGCGGCCGACAGCCGGGACGCCGCGCCGGCTCCGCCCGACACCCGCGATCCGCCGCCGGACACCCGCGGCCCGGCGCCACCCGCCGATCCGCCGGAGACACGCGGACCCGCGCCACTCGCCGAACCGCCGCGACCCCCCGAGCCGCCCCGGCCACCCGAAGCGCCGGAACCGCCCGGAGCGCCGCCGGCCGCTCCACCGGCCGCGCCACCCGTCGCCCGGGGACCACCGGCCGCCCCGGCGCCGCGCGTGCGGGCCGGCGTGCCGCCGAGGTTGAGCGGCGGCGCCGACCCCGGACGCGGCGCGGGCACCTGCCGGGACGCCGCCTTGCCGCCCTGCTGGTCGGTGCCGAGCGGAGCCGCCGTGGCGGGCACCCGCGTGCCCTGCTGCGTCGCGCCGGCCGCCGCCTCCTCCGCGCGGACCCGGCCCTGCGCGACCGCGCTCGCCGCGGCCGTCCCGGCCGCCGCGCCGGTCGCCGCGGCCTGAATGAGCGGCTCGGCCTTGCGCACGCCCCAGCGCCCGATGCGGGCCGAGGCCACCGGCGGCAGCGCCACGGCCGAGCGCTCCAGCGTGCGGGAGCTGGCCGCCTCGCCGAGCATGCGGGTGGCCAGCGTGTGGCCGTTCATGGAGGCGAACAGGTGCTGGAACGGCCTGCGGTAGAAGAACACCGCGATCGTCAGCAACGCCATGAACAAAATCTGCAGACCCCACGGCATCGCGGTCGAGATGATCAGCGCGTAGCCGTACACGAGCACGCCCAGCACCAGCGCCAGCACGGCCTGCCGGAGCAGCGTGCCGACCAGCATCTCCACCCAGCGCATCGCGATGATGCGCCCGCTGCCCGGATGCACGCCGATCAGCAGGAACACCGGGCCGAGGATGAGCAACAGCAGGAACCCGACCTTCAGCACCAGCAGCGAGACCGCCACCAGGAAGATCAGCACGCCCGCGACCAGGGCCGCGATCAGCGCGCCGATGGCCACGCCGAGCCGGGAGGTCCAGTCCTTGCCCTGGAAGATGGCGAAGCGCGGGTCGTTCTTGAGCTGTTCGGCGATCTCGGCGTACTTCGCCTGGTGCGCCGCCGCGTCGGCGCCCTGCTGGCCGGCCTGCGGGGCGGGGATCGCCTGCGTCTCCAGCATGAGCCGGCCGTAGTCGCGCACCACCGGCGCGTTCGGGTCGGCCGTGCCGAACAGGCCGACCAGCCACGGCTTGCAGACGAGCGTGGACCACAGGGCGTCGGCGTTCTGGTCGACGCCCGGCGTGCCGCTCTGGCCGTAGCCGCCGGCCTTCACCACGGGGTTGGTCTGGCCGGGTCCGGGCAGGCAGGAGGCGCCGCCCGCGCCGGGCAGGCCGGAGAAGGCGGAGTTGACCACCTCGCCGGTCTTGTCCGTGACGATCTTGCCGAGGCCGGTGAAGTCACCCGGGCGGCTGAAGAACCAGGTCGCGACCGTGACCGCCAGCACCATCCAGATGACGCCCTCGGCCGTGGTCGTGGCCCGCTTGCGGATCAGGCCGTACCAGGCCAGCCAGATCGCGCCGAGAATCACGATCGGGCGGAGGAACGGCCAGTACATCGCCTCCGACAGGTTCGTCACGATGTCGTCCACCACGTCCTTGATGGACTGGAGCGGCCCCTCCGTGGCGGCGGCCTGGTAGGTGGTGATCGTCACCCGGTCGATCGCCTTGGCCCACAGGAAGACCGTGTTGGCCCAGCCGTTGCCGAGGACGGCGACGATGTCGGAGCAGCCCAGGCCGTAGGTGTGCCAGAACTGGCCGCTCATGCCGAACTGCGCGTAGTTGGTGGCCGCCGCCGGGGTCGTGCCCTCGGGCGCCGGCGGCTGGATCATGCCGTCGACGCCGCTGCCGATCACCTCGGGGGTCAGCGCGGGCGACAGGTCGCACGGTCCCGCGGCGGCCGGCGACATGCCGCCCACCACGATCGGGACCACGAGGATGCCCGCGATCAGGGCCAGCGCGAGCGCGAGCCGCCTGGGTAGCCGGACCTTCATGACCGTACCTCCTGCGCTCGGCCCACTCCCCCTTGAAGATCATGCCCGCTCTCGCCGGGTTTGTCGTGGGTCGGATTCGTGTCGAGCCAGCGCAGCAGCTCCTCCGAGATCAGGTCCACTGCGATGCGGCCGGCCCGGCCGTCCAGATCACGGAAGACGCACTCGCCGTTGCCGAGCGAGCGCAGCACCGCCTTGTGCTCCTCCGACGGCTCCACCCCGAGCAGGGACATGACGTGGTCCACCTCGACGCGCTCGGTGGACCTGAACGCGAACACCGACGACAGGCAGTTGGTCACCTGTTCGTTGAGCAGGTCGCCGGCGTTCTGTGACACGAGGACGAGCGCGGTGTTGCGGGACCGGCCCATCCGGCTGACCTCGGGCACCAGCTTGGCGCCCTCCGGCGTGGACGTGATCGCCCACGCCTCGTCCAGGAAGATCGCCTTCGGGGCACGGCGGTCGAGCCCGTTCATCAGCCGCCGCGCGAACTGTGACACCAGGTAGAGCAGGGCCACCGACAGCCGCTGCTCGTAGGAGTAGTCGTCGCGGCCGGTCGCCGCGTCCGGCAGCGTCAGCCCGCCCAGCGTGAACACCGTCGTCCAGCCCTCGCTGTCGACCTGCTCGCCGCCCGACGGGTCGAAGCACAGCCGCGCCAGGTGCATCTCCGACATGGAGCGCAGGACCGCGCCGAGGTTCTTGGAGGCCGCGTCCTCCGACTGCTCCAGGAACTCGACGACCTTGCCCAGCGACGGGTCCGGCTGGTTGGACACGGCGGCGACGGCCTGGATCATCGCCGACTCCCGCTCCTCCGACATGCGGGGCAGCAGCAGGCGCAGCGTCTCCGTGGCCATCGTCTTCTTGGCCGCGATGTCGTCGCCGAACGAGAACGGGTCGAGCAGTCCCGGCGAGGCCGAGCCGAGCGGGATGACGCGTGCCCTGCGTCCCCGCTTCTGCAGCAGCTCCACCAGCGACTCGGCGTCACCCTTCGGGTCGATCACCGCCACCGTCACGCCGCGCAGCGCCATCTGGTAGATCATCAACAGCGCCAGCGTGGTCTTGCCGCCGCCCGGCTCGCCGGTGATCGCGATGGCCGTCGGCCGGTTGCGGGTCGCCGCCACCAGCGGGTCGAAGTGCACGATGCTGCGCGCCCGGCCCACGGTTTCGCCGATGTACGGGCCGTGCCAGCCCTCGCTGCCCTCGCCGAGCCGGTCACCGAGATCGACCGTGGCCGTGGCCATGCCGCCCGCGATCGTGCGCAGCGGCTGACGCTGGGCGTAGGCGTTGACCCGTACCTTCTCGCCCGGCAGCGCCTCGCAGAACAGCGAGAACTGGTCGCCGGTCGAGTTGACCACGTCGATGCCCATGTCGCGGTAGTGCTCGACGACCGCCTCCACCCGCTGCACGCAGATGTCCTCGGTCGGCGCCGCCACGATGAGCCGGTGCCAGCCGTACACGAAGGGCAGCCGCTCCTTGGTGATGCCGTGCTCCAGCATGCGGGCGGCGTCGATCTGCTCGGCCAGCGCGATCGGCGCCTCGGCGCCCGCCTCCCGGATGTGGATGTCCATGTCGCGGGCGTGCGCCAGCTTGCGCGCGACGTCCTTGGACGCCTTCACCGGCGGGATCAGCCGCATCCGCGACGAGATCTCCACCGGGAACGGGAGCTGGTCGGCGAAGTGCAGCCACGGCTCGCCGTCCGGGAACGGCATGAGGTCGGGGAAACGGGCGAACGACAGGTGCGCCACGTACGAGTCGCCCTGCGGCTGCACGATGCGCAGCAGCGACCGGCCGTTGTGGATCTCACCCTCCACCAGCGACTCGATCTCGCCCCTGCCCCAGCGCCGCTTCGGGCTCGCCGACGGCGGCGGGTCGCCGATGCCGCCGGCCGCCGCGTGCTGGAACAGCCACGCCACCTCGATCGAGGTGGCGTGCCGGGCGTACAGGGCGCTGGAGGCCAGCGCCCTGCCGAGCCGCTCGGCCTGCTCCGTCCAGCGGGCGATCTCGCCGTCGTGTACGTGGTCGTCGTCGATGCCGAGCACCTTCTCGGTGCGCTGGTAGAAGCCGAACAGCTGCGACAGCACGCCGCCGCCGATCTGCCGGCCGCGCGGGCCCAGCCGTACGCCGAGGTAGACCTCCTTCGTCCAGAAGTCCTTCGCCCAGACGTGGCGGTACATCTCCTCCAGATAGTCGCGCCAGCCCGGCCCCTCGTCGGAGGTGCCGTTCAGCGCCATCGCCCACTCGGCCGCGGGGTACGTGCGGTGCGCCACCCGCAGGTGAACCTCGGCGTCGGGCATCCGGATCGCGGCCAGCGCGATCGTGATGTTGGTGGCCAGCGCCTCGCGTTCGTCGGGGGTGACGAACTCGTAGCTGACCGTCGGCAGGCGGAAGTACGCCCATGCGCTGGTGTCGGTGAGCAGGATGCGGTCGTCGAAGTAGCGGACCGCGAGGCGCTGGTGCGCTCTGGACGCCCGGCTCATGCCACCCCCTCGGCGCATGAGCCGGGCGTCCCCGCTCGCTCGTTCACTTAACGCTCACCGATTCTCGTGCCCGGGGGGTCACTCGCCAACTCCTCTTCGCTCACTCGGACGGACTGTGCCGCGAAGCCCGCGACCACCACGCCGGCGAGGGCCAGGTAGGCCCGGCGTCCGGCCGCGCGCAACTGCCCCGGGTCGACGAGCTCGGCGCCCCCCGGCGCCAGGTCGTCCTCCCAGGGGACCCGGACGATGGCCCGGCACCTGCCCCGGGCCACCGCCTCCGCCTGCTCGACGTCGGACATCGAGCGCCTGCTCACCCCGTTGACCACCATGACCGCCCGCCTGCGCAGGTCGGCGCAGCCGTGCCCGTCCAGCCACTCGAACGTCATCGCCACCGCCTCCGCCGCCTCCTCGCTCGCCGGGACCACGAGGACGAGCTGGTCCGCGTACGGCAGGACCCGCGCGGCCAGCGCGGCGGCCGGGTCGATGACGGTCAGCTTGTAGTGGCGGTCGAGCAGGTGGATGACCTGGCCGAGGCGGTGGTCGGAGAAGAGCTTGCGGTCCGACAGGCGCCGCTCGGCGTCCGCGTCGGTGTCGGCCCCGATCACCTCCAGGCCGGAGGCGGTGCGGGTGGTGTAGCCCCGCATCGACAGGTAGCCGCCGACGTGGTCGAGCCCGGCCAGCAGCGAAGCCAGGGTCTCGGGCGTCTCGGGGGCCACCCGGCTCGTCAGCGTCTCGCCGCCGGTGTTGGCGTCGACGGCGATCACCTTGTCGTCGCGGTACCTGGCCAGGGTGTGGCCCAGCATCAGGGCCGTCGTGCTCTGACCGGCGCCGCCGGTGCAGCCGAGGACCACGATCCTGCGGCTGCCGTTGAAGACGCCCCGCGCGCGGGCCTCGTCGATCTCGGACCCGTCGCTGCGCACCCCGCCGCCGCCGACGACGACCTGGGCGATGCGCCGCCACCCGCCGGAGTCCCGCCCGACCACGGACTCGACCCTGCGCACGCGCCCTTCCCGCGACCCGCCCCCGCCGACCCGCTGCACCGGCCGCCCACTACCTGGCTGCCCGATGCCCCCGACTCCCTCGGCCGGCGCGCCGGCCGCCTGAGGACCGTCGTCATGGGGGGCGTTGCGACTTTCGGGCGCGGACGCCTCGCGGCCTCCGGGCGCGGGGATGTCGCGGCCTCCGGACGCGGGAACGTCACGGCCTCCGGGCTCGGGGACGTCACGGTCTCCGGGTTCGGGGACGTCACGGTCTACGGGTGCGGACGCATCGCGGCCCTCGGGGGCGGAGGCTTCGCGGCTTTCGGGCGCGGGGATGTCGCGGCCGCCGGGCGTCGGCGTCACGTTCTGGTCGTCGCCCGACGCGGAGGCGACAGGCTCGTTAGAGGCCGCCTGCTTGGCGTCGGGGCCGTCGATGACCGACGGGACGAGACGAACGGGCTTGGCGCCTGATCCCTGCGACGGCCGCACCTGCTGCGCGCCCGGCACCGGCGGCACCTGGCGGGGCGGCTGCCCCTTGCGGTGCTGCATGCGCGCCGCCTCGTCGTCACGCGTCTCTCCGCTCCCCGACCGCCCTCCAGCGCGCCCGACCGCCTCGCCGGACGCGTCCGAAGCCGACTCGCCGCCCGATACCGGCTCGCCCGCAGCAGCCGCCTCTCGACCGGCGCCGTCCTGGGGAGACGGGGCGACCTCAGCAGGCGGGATGACCTCGGACGACGGGATGATCTCAGCAGACAGGGAGGCTTCGGCGAAGCTGGAGACGTCCGCAGACGCGGAAACGTCCGCAGACGCGGAGACGTCCGCAGACGAGGAGACGTCCGCAGACGAGGAGACGTCCGCAGACGGGGAGACTTCGGCAGGTGTCGAGGCGTCCGTCGGCGAGGGGATGTCAGCAAGCGAGGAGGCGTCGCCACGGGCTTCCTCAGGCTGCGTGGCCCCTCCGGCGTCACGAACGGACGGTGCCCCCTCCTGCGGCGCTGACGACTCAGGCAGACCAGCTTGCGGCGAGACGCCGCCGCGACCCTCTTCTGGCTGCGGGGACCCTCCGACCTCACGGACGGACGGCGATACCTCCCGCGGCGTGGACTGTGCGGGTGCGTCAGCTTGCGGGCCGGACGCGGGTCGACCGGGTCGTGAGGGGGACGCGGGCAGGTCGCTTCGGGAGCCGGACACTGAGGATGAACCCTGACCCGGCCGCTTGGACGAACCCTGACCAGGAAGCGTGGGCGAGCCCTCACCAGACAGCCGGGTCGAGCCCTGACCAGGAAGCGCGGACGAGCCCGGGCCGGGTAGAGCCGGTGAGCCACCGGCAGAGGCTGAGCGCTGCGGGTCGGCGCTGGCCGCGAGCTTGCGCAGGCGGCGGAGGGCCTCCGTGTCGATGGGCTTGCCCACCACGGGCTCCTGGCGCACTCCGGGACGCTCGTCACGCCGCCCGGCGGGCTCTCGCTCCCCGCTTCCAGGGGCTACGCCTCGCTCGCCCCCGGCGGCTCCGCCCCGCTTGTCGGCCGTCTCCCGACCCCCTGCTCGGCCGATCCCGTCTTCGGCGGGCTCTCGACGCCCCGACCGACCGGCCCCTTCTCCGGCATCCTCCTGGTTCACCGACCGGCCACGGCCGTCTTCGGCAAGCGCCCGAGACCCCGACCGGCCATTCGCCTCTTCGGCCGTCTCCGACTGCGCGGCCCGGCCACGTCCCTCTTCGGCAAGCTCTCCGCGTCCCGACGCACCGCCGCCGGCTCCCGCGACGTCCTCATCCTCGGGCCGGCCGTCACCCGCTCGGGGCGCCTTCCGGCGCTTCGACGGACGGTCGGTTCCCTCCTCGGGCGCGCCTCCGTCCGCGAGCCGCACACCCTCGTCCGAAGGCTCCGAAGACTCCGAAGACCTCGAAGGCTCCGAAGGCGCCACGATCTGCGAGGGCGTCACGCCCCGTCTGGCGGAAGCGCGCTCCGTCCCCTCCTCGCCGTACAGCTCGCCCCACCGCACCGGCGACGGCGTCTCCCCCCGTACGGTGACCTCGCCCTCCACGTGCACGTCGCCGCGTACCGTCACGTCACCTCCGACCGTGACGTCGCCCCGGAGGGTGACCGTCGACGCCTCACCCTGCACGGTCACCGGTTCGTCCCGGTGGCCCAGGGCGGGGGCCGTGCCGCGCCGGGCGGTGACGCCCCGGCCCGTGCGGCCGGTCGTGACGGCGGCGACGGGCGTGGGCTCGGCCACCGGGGCCTGCGCGGCGGCGGCAGCGGCGGCCGCGACGGCGGGGCGCACGGCGCGCGGCCCGGCGGGCGTCTCGACGGCGCGCGACCTGCGCTGCGCGGCGCCGGCCTTGCGGGCCTTCTTCGGGCGCTTCACACGCACAGGAACGGGCGCGGTGTGCCAGATGCGGCCGGAGAAGCTGACGGTCTCGGGCTCGGACATCGGCGACAGGCGGTACCAGGCGCGCGGCTGCCCGAGGTAGCGAAGCTGGGACTCCAGCAGCTCGGTGAGCCGCTTGCCCTCGATGACGGGGCGGGTGCCCAGCCACGTGACGATGCCCGGCGGCACCAGGAAAAGGACGTGCCACGGCATCGCCACGGGCACGCCGATCAGCACGAGCAGGAGCGACCACGGGACGAAGACCCCGACGAACACGCCTATCCAGACGATCGGCAACGGCATCGGCAGCCGTAGGTCGTACAGCTTGTAGAGCCGCTTCTCGATGCGCCAGATGTTCGTGTACGTGGGCAGGTCCACGCGGTCCTCCTCTCCACCCGCTCGTTCATGACCGCCGTGGAGCGGTCTCAATCCTTTACTTGATGCCCAGCGCGCCCGCGATCGCCTTTGCCGTCACCTCGATGATGTTGGGCACGTAGAAGATCACACCGATGGCCACGGCCAGGATCAGGAACTGCACGAACCTGGTGATCTCGCGGGTGAAGAGGAAGAACAGCGCGACCACCGACACGACGACCAGGAACAGCGGGGCGAAGAAGGCGCGCAGGAAGTCGGCGAGCCCCTCGGTGTTGACGCCGGTCGGCGCGGGCGACGGCGTCATGTGGATCAGGTTGAGCACTATGGTCTTCAAGATCACTTCTTGTCCTCCCGGGGGGTGCCGATCAGCAGCGCGGTCGTGCGTCTATCCAACGGCCCGACCGGCGCCGCGGATGTCCTTGACGTACCACTTGTCGCCCTGCTTCTCGACGGTGAGGCGGTAGGCCTGCTCGATGCGGCCGGCCGCCGCGCTCGCGTCGGCGCCGGCGTCGGCCGACGGCGAGGCGCCGGGCACGACCCACACCACCACTGCCTCGACCTCTCGGGTGGCACCCCCCACAGGCACCACGAGATCCTGCAACCCGCCGAAGGTGAACGCGCCGCCGAAGCTCGGCACGCTCGCGCCGACGGCGAGGTAGCGCTGCAACCCCGCGGCGTCCCCCGAGGCGTAGTCCTTGAAGAAGCCCTCCATCTGGGGCTTGAGCTCCGCCTCGGCGACGTCGTCGGTCTCGGCCGCGGCGACCTGGGGCAGGTCGGCGGGCGCGGGCGCGGGCAGGATCGCGGGCCTGCCCGAGACGACGAACCGGCCGCCGGCGTCGTCGCCGGAGTAGTAGATCGGCACGGACAGCAGCATCCTGCGCGTGCCCGACTGGAAGGCGACCGAGACGACGGCGTTGTGGGCGTCGTCGGCCTTGATGTCGTACGGCTGGATGGCGACGGCGGCGAACTTGCCGTTGCCGTCCCATCCGAGCTGAGGCGCCATGCCCTCGGCCAGGAACGCGGCGAGCTTGCCCTGCCGGCTCGTGGCGTCGGCCGGGCTGAAATTCAGATAGACGCCCGCGAACTGGGCGGCGAACGCCATGCCACGCTGGGTGGGGAATCCGGTGCCCGTCGCGGGCGACGCATTCGGCGCGGGGGCGTTTTGCTGGGTAAACCGCTCAAATGGTGCACGGACCCCATTGACCACGATTACCACGATAAGCGCCCAGAGAATGGCGCGGCCCATCCAGACCAGCCAGCGCCCGCCACCACCCGACCAGCGCCCGCGGCGCGGCCGCCGCGAGGGCGGCAGGTCGTAGTCGGAGAGCTCAGGGCGCGCCGAAAGCTCGGGGTCGCCAGCGATCCGAGGACCGTGCTGGACGGTTGACCTACGAGCCATCACGCCTCCGCTCGCGCCAATCCCCCCGGCTGGCGCGGTGTCGTCCGTTGCCGATCCCCATCATCCGTGGTGAAGCAGTCACCCTATCCGGTCTCCGCCATTGTTCCAGGAAAGCCACGCCCATGCTGCAGGCATCGCCGTCCGGGGGCAAACCGAGTACGCATGACTCCCCGGAGTGTTGGTTCTTGCGCCGAACGCGCGGAATAGGCATTTGACCAGGCCAGATGCCCTTTGTCGCATTACCCGGCGGCCAGAGGTTCCTGTCCAAATGGCGTAGGGACTGTCGCGACCTGCGCATTTGGTATATGACGGGCAGGCCGCACGCCGCTACGGGCATGCGGCCTGGTCAGCGCCTATACCGCGGGACGTGGGGCAAGGGGAGGCGTTACGCGCTGCGCGTACGTGCCGCCCCCATGCGCGCTCCCCAGAGCGTCGCGCCCTTCGCGAGGCGCCCCTCCGGTGACGGAAAGGATCAGGCGGCCGGCTCCGAGTCGCCCGCGGCGGCCGGGCGGCGCACGACGCGCATGTCCCTGGCCGTCGCGGGCAGGTCACGTCCGGACGCGGCGGGCAGGTCACGCCCGGACGCGGCGGGCAGGTCGCGGACGGCGGGGGCGGGCAGGTCGCGCCGGGGGACGGTGCGCTCCAGGGCCCCGCGCAGCTCGGCGAGCATGGCGGCGGCGTCGCGCTCGCGCACCCACGTCGCCAGTTCCTCCCGCTCGTCCGCCTTCCTGCGCAGGTACGCCTCGCGGTTCACCCGCAGGCCGTACATCAGCTCGACCCTGAGCAGGGCGAGCTCCTCCTCAAGGGTGATCCCCGTGAGCGAGGGTGCGGGACGTCGTTTCCGGATGATGCGACGGATCATGAGGGCCCTCCCGAGTCAGCGTGAACGCCGTGACGATTCGACGCCCAGGTGCCCAAAGTGGTTGACGCCTCATCCTTTTCCCGGGTGGGCCGATGCTCAACCGCGCGCGGCGCCCTCCTCCCGCTCCAGCCGGTGCGGCATCCGCCAGCCCTTGGCCAGACGCGACGGGCGCAGGTTGGACCCGCCGCCGAAGAACTCGCAGAACTTCATGATCAGCGGGTCCCAGCCCACCGGGTCGACGTAGTGCGTGCCGGGGATGATCAGCTCCTCGTCCACGTGCGCGCGCACCACCCTGACCTGGAACGCGGTCGCGTTCCCGTCCGGGCCGCCGAACGGGCGGCTCTCCTCCACGACGCATTCGAGCTGCACCGGGCACTCCAGCACTCTCGGCGCCTTCACCAGGTCGGCCGCCTGCTCGGTCAGCCCCGCCACCGCGAACTTGTTCCGCTCGTGCCGGTAGCCCTGCTCCACCCGGCGCTCGTTGATCGCCGGGTTCGCGGTCAGCAACGCGAGCCTGTCCACGGCGTCCACCAGGGACGACGGCACCAGGTTGAGCACGCACTCCCGCTCACGGGCCAGGTTGGCCGAGGTCTGGGAGCTGTTGCCCACACCGAGCATGGCGTGCTCGCCCAGCCACCAGGCCGACGACATCGGCATGAGGTTGGACGAGCCGTCCTCGTTGCGCGAGCCGATCAGCACCACCGGCGTGCCGAAGTACAGCACCTTCAGGTCGGAGATCGTGTGCATTACCGCTGGTCCTCAACTTCCGCATAGGGGTCGGTCGTGACGACTCTCCCCGATCCGGACGCGGGACGCCGGTGGAAATCGGACCTCGCGTACGCGCTCCGGCGCGGCCTCAGACGTTGAAGCGGAACTCCACCACGTCGCCGTCGCGCATGACGTAGTCCTTGCCCTCGATGCGCGCCTTGCCCAGGGAGCGGGCCTTGGCGATCGAGCCGGCCTCCATCAGGTCGTCGAACGAGACGACCTCGGCCTTGATGAAGCCGCGCTGGAAGTCGGTGTGGATGACGCCGGCCGCCTCCGGCGCGGTCGCGCCCTTGCGGATCGTCCAGGCCCTGGTCTCCTTGGGCCCGGCCGTCAGGTAGGTCTGCAGGCCGAGCGTCTCGAAACCGACCCGGGCGAGCTGGGACAGCCCGGACTCCTCCTGGCCGACGGACTGGAGCAGCTCCAGCGCCTCCTCGTCGTCGAGCTCGACCAGCTCCGACTCGATCTTGGCGTCGAGGAACACCGCCTCGGCCGGGGCCACCAGGTCGGCGAGCTGCCGCCGCAGGTCGGCGTCCGTCAGCTCGTCGGCGTCGAGGTTGAAGACGTACAGGAACGGCTTGGCCGTCAGCAGGTGGAGCTCGCGCAGCCCCTCGCCGTCGAGCCCGCTCTCGAAGATGGTCTTGCCGGTCTCCAGCACCTTCAGGGCGCTCTCGGCGGCCTCCAGCGCGGCCTTCTTGTCCTTGTTGTTGCGCGCTTCCTTCTGCAGGCGCGGGATGGCCTTCTCGACCGTCTGCAGGTCGGCCATGATCAGCTCGGTGTTGATCGTCTCGATGTCGCGCTTGGGCGAGATCTCGCCGTCGACGTGGGTCACGTCGGGGTCGCTGAACACCCGGATCACCTGGCAGATCGCGTCGGTGTCGCGGATGTTGGCGAGGAACTGGTTGCCCCGGCCCTGACCCTCGGAGGCGCCCTTGACCAGGCCCGCGATGTCGACGAACTCCACCTTGGCGGGCAGGATGCGCGCCGAGTCGAAGATCTCGGCCAGCTTGGGCAGCCGGTCGTCGGGCACGCCGACGATGCCCACGTTGGGCTCGATGGTGGCGAACGGGTAGTTGGCGGCCAGCGCGTTGCCGGTCTTGGTCAGCGCGTTGAACAGCGTGGACTTGCCCACGTTGGGCAGGCCGACGATGCCGATGGACAGGCTCATGCGTGCTCCTTAACCGGCCGCACGAGCCCCCGGCCGCTGCTGGTGGTGGTTGCCTGGCTGCGCTCGCTCACGTCCAGCGAGTCTACTTGCTGACGAGACGCAGGCAGGTCACCGGCCGGTAGGCCCCCCGGGCCCGAAGGTAGCGCTGCGAGCCCTTCGGGCAGCTCCGCGGCCTGGTCTCGAACGAGGTCACCCGCGCCCACGCGCCCCGCGAGCCGCACCCCACCCGCGTGATCGCGGCGCGGTCCACCGTGTCGCCGTCCGGCCTTGCCACGCACATGCCGCGGTCCAGCACCTGGCCGCCCGGCCCCAGACAGGCGACGGGCCCGGTGCCGACCGTGTCCAGCGTGCCGGAGGGGCAGGCCGCGGCCCGCGTCTCGATCGCCAGCGCCCTGCCGTACCAGCCGCGCTGCGCGCAGGGCCGCTCGCGGCCGTCGAGCGTGACGCAGTCGCCCGCCCTGAGCATGCCCCCGCCCACCCCCGGCGCGCCCAGGTGCGGGTCGAGGTAGGAGCGGACGCAGGCCGTGCGGCCGTCGCCGATCCGCACCACGTCGTCGGTGTCGTCGGGACAGCCGCCGTGGCCGGGCGGGTCGGCGGCGATGGCCAGCACCTCGTACTGTCCCCCGTTGCACGGCGTGAGGACGTAACCGGCGTCCGAGCCGTTCACGCAGGCGCCCGGCTCCCAGTGGAGCGGCGCTCTGGTCGCGTCAGGGGCGGACGGCCCCGTGCGGACGGCCGTTCCCGCCAGCACGACCACGCCCGCCACCCCGAAGGCCGCCACGGCGAGCGACAGCGCCGTGCGCAAACCAGTAGTCATGTGGGTACTCTGCGTGACGGTCGGGGCCCGCGCAAGCGTGTCTCGCGGATCGGGCCCGGCGATCCTGCCATCATCGCTGTGATGGACGTCGTCTCGCTTCTCGTCGGACTCGCCGCCGGTCTCGCCATCGGCTTCATGATCGCCCGTACGAGGGCGGCCGTGCGGGTGGCCGAGGCGGAGGCGCGGGCCAGAACCGCCGGCGACAAGCTCACCTACGTCGAGGAGCAGCTCACCGAGCGCTTTCAGGCGCTGTCCACGCGCGCCCTCGACGTCAACAACCTGCGCTTCCTCGAACTCGCCGAGACCCGGCTGGCCGCCACCCGGGCCGAGGCCGCGGGCGACCTCGACCAGCGCAGGCAGGCGGTCGAGCACCTGGTCGAGCCGCTGAAGGACGCGCTCGCCCGGGTCGAGGCGCAGTTGCGCGACACCGAGGCCGGGCAGCGCGCCGCCCGCGCCGAGCTGGCCAAGCAGATGGAGTTCGTCCGGCAGAGCAGCCAGGAGCTGCGCTCGCAGACCACCGCCCTGGTACGCGCCCTGCAACGGCCCGAGGCGCGCGGCCGGTGGGGCGAGCTGCAGCTGCGCCGGGTCGTCGAGATCGCCGGCATGCAGCGCCACTGCGACTTCGACGAGCAGGTCACCGAGGGCGCCATGCGGCCCGACATGGTGGTGCGGCTGGCCGGGGGCAAGAACATCGTCGTCGACTCCAAGGTGTCGCTGGCCGCCTACCTGGAGGCCGCGGAGGCGGCCGACGAGTCGCTGGCCTCCGTGCGGCTCGACGCGCACGCCCGGCACGTCCGCGAGCACATCGACCGGCTGGCGAGCAAGTCCTACTGGCAGGCGTTCAACCCGTCGCCCGAGTTCGTCGTCCTGTTCATCCCCGGCGAGGCGTTCCTCGCCCCGGCGCTGGAGCGCGACCCGGCGCTGCTGGAGTACGCGATGACCCGGCGCGTGCACATCGCCACCCCGACCACGCTCATCACCATGCTGCGCACCGCGCACTACGCCTGGCAGCAGGCCGCGCTCAGCGAGAACGCCCGTGCCGTGTTCGAGCTGGGCAAGGAGCTGTACGAGCGGCTCGCGTCGCTGGGCAGGAACGTCGACACCCTCGGCAAGTCGCTCACCCGGGCCGTCGAGGCGTACAACAAGACCGTGGGATCCCTGGAGAGCCGCGTGCTCGTCAGCGCGCGCAAACTGCACGATCTGGGCGTCGTGGACGGCGAGCTGGGCTCTCCCGAGATGCTGGAGGGCCTGCCGAGGCCGCTCGCCTCACCCGAACTGCTGGAAACCCCGTCTCTGATTTCCCCGGTCAACGGTAAGTTGGCCAACGGATCGCAGTAAGGGGGGGCGGGGGCCAGTGAGTGAGAAGGGCAGGCGCTCGGGCGTGAGGTTGACCGCCCGCGGCGCCATCGTGCTCGCCCTGGCCGTCACCGTGGCCGCCTACGCGCTGGC
Source organism: Nonomuraea roseoviolacea subsp. carminata (assembly GCF_024172185.1). Lineage (GTDB taxonomy): Bacteria > Actinomycetota > Actinomycetes > Streptosporangiales > Streptosporangiaceae > Nonomuraea > Nonomuraea roseoviolacea. Next base: position 4,882,781 of record NZ_JAMZEC010000001.1, on the reverse strand, counting down.
CGCGCCGCTCGGCCTGCCGTTCCTGGTGGGCGCGGTGTTCGTGGCGGCCAGCCTGGTCGGCGTGCTGCTGGTCAACCCGCGCGACCTGCTGTCGCTGGTGGTGACGCCGCCGCTGGTGTTCTTCGCGGCGACGCTCGTCGTCGAGTTCGTCCGCGCGCTCGGCTCCGGCAAGCTGGCGCAGTCGCTGGCGATCGGGCTGTACACCTCGCTGTCGGCGGGCGCGCCCTGGCTGTTCGCGGGCTCGGCCGTGGTGCTCGGCGTGGCCCTGCGGCGCGGGCTGCGCGACAACGTGCGCGAGCTGCGCGAGGAGTTGCGGGCGGGCGCCGAGGCGGCCCGCCCGTCACGCAAGCAGGCGTACGAGCCGGAACCCGAGGGCTACTTCGAGCCCCGGGTCTACGGCACGCCCCGGACGCAGACCGAGGACTGACCGCCCCGGCCCGCTCCGGGTTTCGGGCTCCGCGGTTCAGGGGGCGCGTCTCAGGAGGCGCGCAGGTCCTTGCGCAGCTCGTGGGGCAGCGCGAAGCGCATGCTCTCCTGCACCGACTCGACCTGCTCCACGTCGCCGAACCCGTGGCGGGCCAGGTGGGCGAGCACCTCGTCCACCAGCTCCTCGGGCACCGAGGCGCCGCTGGTCAGGCCGACCGTGGTGACGCCCTCCAGCCACTCGTCGCGGATGAACGAGGCGTTGTCGACGAGGTAGGCGGCGTCTGCGCCGTGATCCTTGGCCACCTCGACCAGGCGCTTGGAGTTGGAGGAGTTGTCGGAGCCGACGACGATGACCAGCTCGGCCTGGGCGGCGATCTCCTTCACCGCGACCTGACGGTTCTGGGTGGCGTAGCAGATGTCGTCGCTCGGCGGGTCGATCAGCGTCGGGAAGCGCTCCTTGAGCCGGGTGACCGTCTCGGTGGTCTCGTCGACCGACAGCGTCGTCTGCGACAGCCAGACCAGCTTGGACGGGTCCTTCACCTGGACCTTGCCGACCGCGTCGAGGCCGTCGACGAGCTGGATGTGGTCGGGCGCCTCGCCGGAGGTGCCCTCCACCTCCTCGTGGCCCTCGTGGCCGATCAGCAGGATGTCGTAGTCCTGGGCGGCGAACCGCTTGGCCTCGTTGTGCACCTTGGTGACCAGCGGGCAGGTGGCGTCGATGGTGCGCAGCCCCCGCTGCCTGGCCTCGCCGTGCACGGCCGGGGAGACGCCGTGGGCGGAGAACACCACGATCTCGCCCTCGGGCACCTCCTCGGTCTCCTCGACGAAGATGGCGCCCTTGGCTTCCAGCGTCTTGACGACGTGGGTGTTGTGGACGATCTGCTTGCGGACGTAGATCGGCGCGCCGTACTGCTCCAGAGCCTTCTCGACCGCGACCACGGCCCGATCGACGCCGGCACAGTAGCCGCGGGGCTTGGCTACGAGGACTCTGCGGGAAGTACGGGGCTCCATACTTGGTAATGCTACGTGGAGGACGGGCTGGACCGCGCGTGCACGCCCGCTCGCCGTTTGCCACACTGGCCCTCCGATACAGACCTCCCAGGGAGACGTCATGTCCCTCAGCGACGTGATACGCAACATCGCCAAGACCGTCACCGACAAGGAGAAGGCCAAAGAGCTTCCTCTCATGGTCGTCCAGTCCACGTTGAGCGCAGCCGGGCAGGCGTTGCTGCTGGTGGACCGGGTGAAGAACTCCATCAAGGGGCTGGGCTCCAAGGAGGAGGAGACCGAGACGCGGTCCCCGGAGGCGGCCGGTGAGACGGCCGTCCAGGGTGAGGAGGAGCGGCCCGCCCGCAAGGAGCCCGTCATCTTCGCGCCGCGCCCGTCCGGCGCCGCGGGCAAGACCGGGGAGCAGAACGGCTCCGCCGCCAAGGCCAAGCCCGAGCCAGTGATCTTCACCCCGGCCAAGCCGGCCGCGGAGACCCCCGCCGCGCCCACCACCCCTGAGCCCACCGCTCCTCAGCCCGCCACCCCTGAGCCCGCCGCTCAGGAGTCGAGCGCCGCCGAGCCCGTCGCCGCCCCCGAGCCCGCCGCGGCGCCTGAGCCCGTCGCCGCGGCCGAGCCCGCGCCGGGCGCGGAGCCCGCCGAGCCCGTCCAGCCGGTCGCCGTGACGCCCGAGCCCGCTCCCGCCGCCGAGCCCGAGGTCGAGCCGGAGACGAAGCCGGAGGTCAAGCCGGAGACCGTCGCGGAGTCCAAGCCGGAGCCCAAGACCGCGCCCGAGGCGGAGGCCGCGCCCGCGACCCAGGCCAAGGCCGAGGCCGTGAAGGAGGCGGAGGCCGCGCCCGAGGCGGAGGCTGTGAAGGAGGCGGAGGCCGAGGCCGTGAAGGAGGCGGAGGCCAAGCCCGCCGCGAAGGCCGCGAAGCCGGCGAAGGCCGCCAAGCCCGCCGCCGCAGCCGCCGCCCCGGCCGCCGAGCCGACCGGCGCGCTCGCGGAGGCCGCCGCCGCGACCCCGGAAGCCGCCGCGGCAGCGGAGGCCGCCGACGGCGCCACCGGCGCGACCACCCTGGCCGAGCCGCTGCCCGGCTACGGCGACCTGACCGTGGCCTCCCTGCGCGCCAGGATGCGCGGCAAGTCCGCCGAGCAGATCAGCGGCCTGCTGACGTACGAGCAGGCCACGGCCGGCCGCCCCGAGGTGATCAAGATGTTCGAGAACCGCCTGGCCAAGCTCCAGGCCGGGGAATAGCCGCCGCGGCCCCGTAGTCTTCCGGCATGACCACGAAGACCTCGCCCGAGTCCCCGCTGCCGATCCGCACCGTCCTGCAGATGGTGGGCGGCTGGATCGGCAAGCTGGGCACGGTCTGGGTGGAGGGCCAGATCACCGACCTGAGCGCGCGCGGCGGCACGGTGTTCCTGACGCTGCGCGACCCGGTGGCCAACGTCTCGGCCCGGGTGACCGCTCCACGCGGCGTGTACGAGGCGGCCGTGCCGCGTCCGGCCGACGGCGCCCGCGTGGTGGTCCACGTCAAACCCGACTTCTGGGTCAACCGAGGGTCGTTCGCCTTCACCGCGTTGGAGATCCGGCCGGTCGGCGTGGGCGAGCTGCTGGCCCGGCTGGAGCGGCTGCGGCAGTTGCTGGCCGCCGAGGGGCTGTTCAACACCGACCGCAAGCGGCGGCTGCCGTTCCTGCCGGGCACCGTGGGGCTGATCTGCGGGCGTGACTCGGCGGCGGAGCGCGACGTGCTGGAGAACTCCCGGCGCCGCTGGCCCGCCGTGCGCTTCAAGGTCGAGGAGGTCGCCGTCCAGGGGCCGTACGCGGTGGGCGAGGTCACCGAGGCCCTGCGGAAGCTGGACGCCGACTCCTCGGTGGAGGTGATCGTCATCGCGCGGGGCGGCGGTTCGCTGGAGGATCTGCTGCCGTTCTCGGACGAGACGCTGGTGCGGGCCGTGGCCGGGTGCCGTACCCCGGTGGTGAGCGCGATCGGCCACGAGCAGGACAGCCCGCTGCTGGACCTGGTGGCCGACGTGCGGGCCTCCACGCCCACCGACGCCGCGAAGAAGGTGGTGCCGGACGTCGGAGAGCAGCTCACGCTGGTGCGCCAGCTCCGCGACCGGGGGCGGCGGGTGCTGGGCGGCTGGCTCGACCGGGAGATGTCGTGGCTCACGTCGGCCCGCTCGCGGCCGTCGCTGGCCGACCCGGTGCGCGAGCTCGAACGGCGGGCGGAGCAGGTGGACGCGCTGCGCGACCGGGCCCGGCGCTCGCTGGCGGGCTCGCTCGACCGGGCCGGCGACTCGATGACGCACCTGCGTGCCCGGCTGGTGGCGCTGTCGCCGGCCGCCACGCTCGAACGCGGCTACGCGATCGTCCAGCACCCCTCGGGCGACGTCGTACGGCTGGCCAAGGACGTGTCGCCGGGGGCGCTGCTGACGATCCGCCTCACCGACGACCGTCTGTCGGTCCGCGCCCTGGGCCCGGACGCGGACGACTCCCCCGAGACCCCGCAGGACCCGCCCGCCCCCGCCAAGGCCCGCAAGCCCCGCGCCAAGCCGGCCGCCGCGGGCCGGACCGACGCCGACCAGGACTGACGCCGGAGCCAGGGCTGACCGCGGTCAGGGCTGACGCCCGAGCCAGAGCTGACGCCGACCAGGACGGGCGCTACGCCTCCCCGCCGGGGCGCCCGCCCCGCGGGGCGTGGAGGACGGCCGCGCTCAGGGCGTCGAGCCCCGACTTGACCTCCTCGACCGACCTGCCGCGCTCGTCGAGCTGGTGGCGGATCAGGCGCACGTTGACGGAGGCGAGCAGCGCGTCGGCGAAGAAGGCCGCGTCGATGTCCGGTCGCGCCTCGGCGAGCAGCGCCGCCACGTGCGTGTGGTGGATCCGGTACGGCCCGCCGTGCCGTCCCTTGGCCGCCGCGAGGTCGAGCAGCAGGTAGATGTCCTGCTGCGCCACCGTCCGGTCCACCAGCGCCCGCAGGAAGGCGCGCAGGCGCACCTCCGGGGGCGCGCCGGGGCCGACCGGCGGCGGCCCGGTCATGAACGCGGCCTGGAAGCGCCGCTCGTGCTCGTCGATGAGCGCGAACACCAGCCCGGTACGGTCGCCGAAGCGGCGGTAGACCGTGCCGACGCCGACGCCGGCCTCGCGGGCGACCTCGTCCAGGGAGAGCTGGTGGGCGCCGCGCTCGGCGACGAGCCGGGAGGCGACGTCGATGATGCGCCGGCGGTTGCGGGCGGCGTCGGCGCGTTCGGGCTGGGGTTGCCCGAGGACGGGCAGGAGCTCGCGTCCGCACACGCCGCCGAGCATACCTCCGGCTTGTCAGCGGAACCGCTTGTAAGCGGAATTTTCTCCGCTTAGGCTGTGCTCCACTCAAGCGGAGATGTTTCCGGTTCAAGGAGCACGGCCATGGCCAACGATTTCAACCAGCAGGTGATCGACGAGTTCCGCGCCAACGGCGGCAAGGTCGGCGGGATGTTCGAGGGCGCCCCGCTGGTGCTGCTGACGACCACGGGCAGGAAGAGCGGCAAGCAGGTCACCACGCCGGTGATGTACCTGAAGGACGGCGAGCGGGTGATCGTGATCGCGTCCTACGCGGGCGCCGACCACCACCCCGCCTGGTACCACAACCTGGTGGCCAACCCCGAGATCACCGCCGAGATCGGCAGCAAGACGTACCACGGCAAGGCGGAGGTCGTGGAGGGCGAGGAGCGCGACCGGCTCTTCGCGCGGATGGTGGAGCAGGCCCCGGGTTTCGCCGAGTACCAGAAGAAGACCGAGCGCCGCATCCCCGTCGTCGCCCTGGACCTCCAGCCCGCCTGACGACCACGGGGAGCCGGAAGGCCGCGAGCCCGAAGTCGGGAGCCGTAAGGCCGGAAGTCGGGAGTCAGAAGGGGGCGTCGTCGTCGCGGGCGGCGCCCGCCTCGGTGCGACGGGCCATCGCGGCGGCGAGCTTGACCCTGGCCCCCTGCAGCCACTCCTCGCAGATCGCGGCCAGCTTCTCGCCCCGCTCCCACAGCTCGATCGACTGCTCCAGGGTGAGCCCGCCGGTCTCCAGGCGGCGCACCACCTCGGTCAGCTCCTCGCGGGCCTGCTCGTATGAGGGCGTCTTCTCGTCTGCCACGTCACCACCCTAGAGTCACGGGAACGCGGGCGCTGCCATCACCTCGGCGCGTCCGGAAGTCAGCTCTTCGGGCGCTGCTGGAGCGTGGCCGCCAGCTCGCCGAGCTCGGGCCAGTCGGCCGTGCCCGTGACCACCAGCGTCACGTCCGGCAGGACGCGCACCAGCGTCCGCTGCTTCTTGTCCTCGCGGTAGCGGCGCTCCCACGTCTGCCCCGCGACCTGCTGGCCGCCGATCGCCTTGTCGGTGTTGGCCATGCGGCTGGCGAACCCGGCCGCCGGCTTCTCGTCGCTCTGCAGCAGCATGGCGTGCTCGCGCTTGGCGGTGGCGTAGCCGATGGAGAGGACCTGCGCGCCGTTCTCCCCCTTGGCGATGCGGTTGCTGTTGGGGATCCAGCCGGCCGGGTCCTGCTGGGGGGCCCACACCTGGTACGGCACGGTGCGGCCGAAGTTGGCGACGGTGATCGAGTAGTCGCGCCGGGGGATGTGCTCCTCGCGGCCCTGCGGTGCGACCAGCAGGAACAGGCCCGCCGCCCCCAGGCAGACGAACAGCGCTACCGCGTAGCCGTAGAACCCCTCAGTGAACCGTCGCACACCTGGCGAGATTACCCGCCGGCCGCGCCGGTCGCCGAAGCGGCCGGTCGGATCTGACCGATGATCGCGAGCACGTCCTCGGCCAGGTCGCGGTCACCGGTGCGCACGACCTCCGACACCGCCGCCGCGAGCGCGCCCGTGATCACCACGACCAGCGCGCCCTCGTCGTCGTCGAACAGGGCGGCGTTGCGCTCGGCCCACTTGCGCAGCCGGTCGCGCATGACCACCTCGAAGCCGGGCGGCCCGTCGCCGCGCAGGAACAGCGCCGCCACCTCCCGCTCCTCCAGGCACCCGTCGAGGTAGGCCCGGGCCGCGCGGATGAACACCTTCATCGGGTCGCTCTCGCCCTCGGCGCGCGCCTCGCGCGCGGCCTGGCTGGTGCGCTGGGCCTGCTTGGCCTGGAACTCCTCGAACAGCGTGAGGTAGAGGTCGGCCTTGCCGGAGAAGTGGTGGTAGAGGCTGCCCACGCTGGCCTCGGCCCGGCCCACGACGTCGGTGACGCCGGCCTCGGCGAAGCCCTTGGAGACGAAGACCTCCTTGGCGGCCTTGAGTAGCGCGGTGCGCGTGGCCGCGCCCCGCTCGGAGGTGCGGGCTGTGACCGGCTGTTCCACATCGCTGCTCATGGCAGGCACATTATCCTCCGCTGTCCGGGGATACATGGGCAACCGGCATCCGCCCGGCCGGGGTACACGGACGTGGCCTCGGGGACGGCTCGGCACCGCGCGGGCGACCCGAGGACGATGGGCGCACCCATTTCTGGGTTGACCTTGGGTACGCAACTACCATCGACTCAGTTGTCCAAAGGAGGGCCCGCCATCATGTCCGATCAGACGTCCGTACCCCCAGCGCTGGCGACGGGCGAGCACGCCCCCGACCGCAACCTCGCCCTGGAGCTGGTACGCGTCACCGAGGCGGCCGCGATGGCCGCCGCCCGCTGGGTCGGGCGGGGTGACAAGAACGGGGCGGACGGCGCCGCGGTCAACGCGATGCGCCAGCTGATCAACACGGTGTCCATGAACGGCGTCGTCGTCATCGGCGAGGGCGAGAAGGACGACGCCCCCATGCTGTTTAACGGCGAGCACGTCGGCGACGGCAGCGGGCCCGACTGCGACGTGGCCGTCGACCCCATCGACGGCACCCGGCTGACGGCGCTCGGCATGCCCGACGCCGTGTCGGTGATCGCGGTGAGCGAGCGCGGCTCGATGTACGACCCGTCTGCCGTCTTCTACATGGAGAAGCTGGTCACCGGGCCGGAGGCGGCCGACGTGGTGGACATCGAGGCGCCGGTCGCGGCCAACATCGCGGCGGTGGCCCGGGCCAAGGGCTGCTCGGCCTCCGACGTCACGGTCGTGGTGCTCGACCGGCCGCGGCACGAGCAGCTCGTCAAGGAGATCAGGGAGACCGGGGCGCGCATCAAGTTCATCGTGGACGGCGACGTGGCGGGCGCCATCATGGCCGGCCGCGTCGGCACGGGCATCGACCTGATGATGGGCATCGGCGGCACCCCCGAGGGCATCGTCGCGGCGTGCGCGCTCAAGTGCCTGGGCGGGGTCATCCAGGGCAAGCTGTGGCCGCGCGACGACGCCGAGCGCGGGCGGGCCGTCGACGCCGGGCACGACCTCGACAAGGTGCTCACCACCAACGACCTGGTCCGCTCCGACGACGTGTTCTTCGCCGCGACCGGCATCACGCAGGGCGAGCTGATGCAGGGCGTGCGTTACGGCAAGGGCGTGGCGATGACCAGCTCGCTGGTCATGCGCGGGCGCTCGGGCACGATCCGCAAGGTCGACAGCGAGCACCAGCTCTGGAAGCTGCGGGCCTACAGCGCGATCAACTTCGACACCGCCGGCTGAGTCAGCGGCGGCGCTTGCGGCGGGGTGGTTCCTTGACCTTGACCTCGCCGGCGAAGTTGGTGGTGCGCACCTCGACCACGGGCGCGCCCGGCTCGGTCGGCTGCTTGGTCAGCCGTACGGTCTTGTCCTTGGTCACCCGGATGACCTCCAGGTCCTCCGGCACGTGGATCTCCAGCCCGCCGAAGACGAGCGTGGCGTTGATCACGATGCGCCGGTTCTGGAGGATGGCGTCGCGCAGGTCGAGCTTGGTCGTGCCGAACATGGCGGTCACGTCCAGCTCGGCCGGCACCACCCAGCGCCCGCCGCGCTGCTCCTGCTTGAAGAACGCCGACACGGGCCGGCCGTCGAGCCGCAGCGGCTGCTCGTCGGCCGGGAGCAGGTCGGCGGTGAGGTCCACGAGGTCGCCGAGAGTGCGGGCGGAGTAGAGGACCCCGAGCCGCTCCTCCAGCTCCTCCAGGGTGATCCGGCCGTCGGCGTGGGCGTCCTGGAGCACCTGCGCGACGCGTTCGCGGTCGTCGTCGGAGGCGCGCAGCTCCTGTGGCTGGGGGGTGTCGGGCCGGGCGGGGCGCCGGGCGCTGATCCACTCCTCGGCCAGTCGCTCGCCGACCTCCTGCAGGCGGGGCAGCCAGGCTCCCGGGCGCTCGTTCACGTCTCGACGATATCCGGCGCGGGGCCCGCGTGCTGGCCTCCGCGGGTCCGGCCAAGGTGACGAGTCCGTACGAGTCCTGGTTTCGTACGGTCATGGGCGGCCAAGGGCGGAATCCACCGGCGTGCCCGCCCGTTGACCGGGGGGGTGGCGCGGAGAGGCGGGCGGCTGGTGCGGCAGGCGGCGCGATGGGGGCTCGGCGCGGTGGGCGCCGGTGTGGCGGTGGTGGCCGGCCTGGACCTGGCCGGGGCCGGGACGGGCGAGGTCAACCCGCTGCGCAGGACCATCAGCGAGCACGGCCTCGGCACGTACGGCTGGATCTTCGGGCTCGGCGTCGCGCTGCTCGCGGCGGGGTCGGCGGCCATCGGGGTCGCGCTGGCCCGCACCCGGCTCGCGGGCGCGTTCGGCACGCTGGCGCTGATGGCGTGGAGCGCGGGGCTGCTGGTGACGGCCTGGTTCCCCAAGCACGACTGGTCGGTCGGCCCGAGCCTGAGCGGCAGCATCCACCGGGTGGGGAGCCTGGTGGCGTTCCTCAGCCTGCCGGTGGCGGCGCTGGTCATCGCCCGGCCCTGGTGGAACGCGGTCTGGCGGTCACCGAGGTGGCGGCCGTGGTGGCGCTGGGTGTGTGCGCCCTGGCGAAAGGGCCGGTCGAACGCTAACCTGACCGCGCCTCACGTTTGCTGAACCCCCCACCTGGAGGCCTCCGTGCCGACCCCCCGTGATTTCCAGGCCCGCATCGCCACGTACGTCGCCTACGCCGTGCAGGGACTGTCGTTCGCGACCCTGCTCACACAGGTCGCCAACCTGCAGAACCGGCACGGCCTCGACGAGGGCACGCTGACCCTGCTCCTGCTCGTCGTCCCCGTCTTCGCGGGCGTCGGCAGCGTGGCCGCCGGCTCCTACGCCGCCCGGCAGGGCAGCAAGCCGCTGCTGCGGGCCGCGCAGCCGACCGTGGCCGCGGGCGTGGTGCTCGCCGGATTCGCTCCGAACGTGCCGGTGCTGGTGGTCGCGCTGCTGGTGTTCGGGCTGGCGGTCGGCGCGGTCGACGCGGGCATCAACATGCAGGGCGTCGCGGTCGAGCGCAGGTACGGCCGGGCCGTGCTCAACGGCTTCCACTGCGTGTGGAGCGTGTTCAGCCTGTTCGGCGCGCTGTGGGCGTCGGCCGCGTCGGGCCTCGACCTCGGGGTCGTCATGAGCGTGCCGATGGTGCTGGCGGTGGCGGCCTCGCTCTACGCCGGGCCGCGGCTCTGCACGGCCGAGGAGGAGAAGGTCGAGCACGCGGAGGCGGCGGCCGGCGCCCGGTTCCCGTGGCGGCCGATCATCCCGCTCTGCCTGGCGATGGGCTTCCTGTACGTCGGCGACGCCGCGGTCTCCAACTTCAGCACGGTCTTCATGAAGGACGTCCTGTCCGCCTCCCCGGGCGTGGTCCCGCTGGCCTACGCCGCCTACCAGGCCACGACCCTGGCCGTGCGGCTCGGCGGCGACCTCGCGGTGCGCCGGTACGGTTCGGCGGCGATCGTGCGGATCGGCGGGGCCATCGCGACGCTCGGGTTCGTCGGCATCGTGCTCGCGCCCAGCCAGCCGCTGGCCATCGTGGCGTTCGGGCTGACCGGCGTGGGTCTGTCGGTGGTGGCGCCGCAGTCGTTCTCGGCGGCGGGACGGCTGGACCCGGCGGGCACGGGCGTGGCCATCGCCCGGGTCAACCTGTTCAACTACGTGGGCTTCATCGTCGGCGCGGCGCTGGTGGGCGCGCTGGCCGACTCCTTCGACATGCGGATCGCGTTCGCGGCGCCGCTCGTACTGGCCGCCGTGATCATCGTGCTGGCCAGGGGGTTCGAGCCCGCGGTCAAGGCGGCGGCCTGAGGCCTCAGTCCGCGGTAGAGGCCGCGGCCCGGCGCCTCGGCCCGCTGTCTCTCGCGGCCCGGCGCCGCGGCCCGCTGTCTCTCGCGGCCCGCGCCTCAGTCCGCGGTCCCTCCTGACATCCGGGCCTTCAGTCCTCGTACGGCCTCGGCCGCCCGGTGGACCGGCAGCCGGGAGAACCCCGCCGCCACCGCCGGGCGGCCCGGCGCGAAGCGCATCGGGCCCACGGCCTCCATCGCGAGGCCCAGTTCCCGCCCCGCCGCCACCACCCGCTCCTCCTCCCAGCCGGCCGGCAGGTCGAGATGGACGTGCAGGCCCGCCTCGATCCCCCGGACCCGGACCTCCGGCAGGTGCTCGGCCAGCGCCCTGACCAGGGCGTCCCTGCGCCGCCGGTACTCCCGGCGCATGCGCCGCAGGTGCCGGTCGTAGCCGCCGTCGCGCAGGAAGGCGGCCAGCGCGTACTGCTCGACCACCGGCGAGCCGAGGTCGAACTCCCCGCGCGCCAGCCGGATCGCCCCCGCCAGCGCGGGCGGTGCCACGACCCAGCCGAGCCGCAGCCCCGGCGCCAGCGCCTTGCTCACGCTGCCCACCAGCACCACGCGGTCCGGGGCGAGCCCCTGCAGGCAGCCCACCGGGTCGCGGTCGTAGCGGAACTCGGCGTCGTAGTCGTCCTCCAGCACGATCGCGTCGGCCTCGCGCGCCCACTCGACGAGCGCGGCCCGCCGGCCGGGCGAGAGCACCACGCCCGTCGGGTACTGGTGAGCGGGGGTGACCAGCACGGCCCGGGCCGGGTGGTCGCGCAGCGCCGCCACGTCGAGGCCGCGCCCGTCTACGGGCACGGGCAGCGGGTCCGCCCCGGCGCGGCGCAGCAGGGGGATCTGCCGCTGGCTGGTCGGGTCCTCCACGGCCAGCCCGATCCGGCCATCGCGTCCCCCCTGCCTGCGCCGGCCGGCCGTTCCGGACGTCCCAGGCCAGGCGGCGGTTCCGGACGTCCCAGGCCGGGCAGCCGTTCCGGACGTCCCGAGCCGGGCGCCCCTGTCGGCCGTTGCCGGCGTCCCGGGTCGGCCGCCCCTGTCGGCCGTCCCGAGGCGGCGGTCGCGTTCGGCGAGGACGTGGATGACCAGGCTGAGGCCCTGGGCGACGCCGCCCACGATGATGAGATTCGCCGGGTCCACGTCGGCGGCGCGCACCCGCCGCAGGTAGCCGGCCAGCTCCTCGCGCAGCTCCGGGACGCCGGCCGGGTCGCCGTAGTCGAGGGCGTCGGACGGGATGGTGTTCAGGGCGTGCCGCAGGGCCGCCAGCCAGCGCTCGCGCGGGAAGTGGCCGAGATCGGGCGAGGTCGCCCGGCTCTGGTAGTGGCAGTACGACTCCGGGATCTCCGCCGTGGCCGGGCGGGCGCGGGTGGCGGCGGGGGCCACGCGGGTGCCCGAGCCGACCCGCGAGACGAGGAAGCCCTCCGCGACGAGCTGCTCGTACGCCTCGACCACCACCCCGCGCGACACCCCGAGGTCGGCGGCCAGGTCGCGGCTGGACGGCAGGCGGTCGCCGGGGGCCAGGCGGCCCGAGCAGACCGCCTCGCGCAGGCCGGAGGCCACCTGCGCGGCCACGCCGCCCCGCTCATGGTCCAGCGGGACGTACAGATCGCCCATATTGGTCCCCGTTCACGGCACAGGATTGGACTGTTTGCGTGGACCATTGTCTCCCTAGCATCCTCGGACATGAGAAACGGTGTGGTCGGCGCCGCGTGCGCGATGTTCCTGGTGGGCACGCTGGCCGGGGTGTCCGGCCTGGTCAAGGACTATCCGGTGTACGGCGGGCAGGCGGTGCGCTACCTGCTCGCCGCGGTCGTGCTGCTGGTCATGGTCCGGGTCATGGGGCAGCGGTTCGTCCGGCTGACGCCGCGGGAGTGGGCGCTGCTCGCCGCGCTGGCGTTCACCGGCCTGGCGATGTTCAACGTGTGCGTGACCGAGTCGGCCCGCGCCGCCGGGCCCGCGCTGGTCGGCACCGTGCTCGGCGCCGTGCCGCTGGCGCTCGCCCTGGCCGGCGGACGGCCCGCGCCCCGGCTGCTGGCGGGCGCGGGCGTCGTGGTGGCGGGCGCGACGCTGGCCACCGGGCTCGGCAGCGGCAACCTGACCGGGCTGCTGTGGGCGCTGGGTGCGTTCGCCGGGGAGATCGCCTTCTCGCTGCTGGCCATCCCGCTGCTGCCGCGGCTGGGGGCGCTGCGGGTGAGCGCGTACTCGACCACCTTGGCCGTGCCCATGCTGGCCGCGATCGGGCTGGTCAAGGAGGGGCCCGGCATGTTGAGGGCGCCGAGCCCCGCGGAGGCGGCCGGGTTCGCCTACCTGGCCCTCGTGGTGACCGTGGTGGCGTTCTTCCTGTGGTACTCGGCGCTGCCGCGGCTCGGCCCGGGGCGGGCGGGGCTGTTCGCGGGCCTCATCCCGGTCGGTGCCATCGCGACGGGGGCGGTGCTGGGCATCGCGACGCCGTCCGGTTACGACCTGCTCGGCGCGGGGCTGGTCGTGGGCGGGATCGTCGTCGGTCTCACCGCCCGCCGACCGGCGGCGCCGGCCGCGGAGCCGGGCTCGCCGGACCCCGCGCCGCGCGCGGTGACCGAGCGCACCTGACGGCCGGGCGGGAGCGGGCCTCGCGTGGGCGTACGCTTTGGGGGATCGAAAGGATGGGCATGGCCGAGTTCGACTACACCGATCTTCTCCCGCTGGGCGCCGACGACACCACGTACCGGCTGATCACATCGGAGGGGGTGCGGAGAGTCGAGGCGGCCGGCCGTACGTTCCTGGAGGTCGACCCCGAGGCGCTGCGGCTGCTCACCGAGACGGCCGTGCACGACATCTCCCACTTCCTGCGCTCGTCGCACCTGGCCCAGCTCCGCAAGATCATCGATGATCCGGAGGCCAGCGGCAACGACCGCTTCGTGGCGCTCGACCTGCTGAAGAACGCCTCCATCTCGGCCGGCGGCGTGCTGCCCATGTGCCAGGACACCGGCACCGCGATCGTCATGGGCAAGCGCGGCCGTCACGTGCTGACCGACGGCCGCGACGCCGAGCACATCGCCAAGGGCGTGTACGACGCCTACACCCGGCTCAACCTGCGCTATTCCCAGATGGCCCCGTTGACCATGTGGGAGGAGAAGAACACGGGCAGCAACCTGCCCGCCCAGATCGAGCTGTACGCCGAGGACCCCCACGGCCACCCCGACGAGTACAAGCTGCTGTTCATGGCCAAGGGCGGCGGGTCGGCCAACAAGTCGTTCCTCTACCAGGAGACCAAGGCCGTCCTCAACGAGAAGCGCATGCTGGCCTTCCTCGAGGAGAAGATCCGCTCGCTGGGCACCGCCGCGTGCCCGCCGTACCACCTGGCGATCGTCGTCGGCGGCACGTCGGCGGAGTACGCCCTGAAGACGGCCAAGTACGCCAGCGCCCGCTACCTCGACTCGATCCCGACCGAGGGCTCGCCCTCCGGGCACGGCTTCCGCGACCTGGAGATGGAGGCGAAGGTCTTCGAGCTGACGCAGAAGCTCGGCATCGGCGCCCAGTTCGGCGGCAAGTACTTCTGCCACGACGTGCGCGTCATCCGCCTGCCCCGCCACGGCGCCTCCTGCCCCGTGGCCATCGCCGTCTCCTGCTCGGCCGACCGGCAGGCGCTGGCCAAGATCACGCCGGAGGGCGTCTTCCTGGAGCAGCTGGAGACCGACCCGGCCCGTTTCCTGCCGGAGACGACCGACGAGCACCTCTCCGACGACGTGGTGCGGATCGACCTCAACCGCCCCATGCCGGAGGTCCTCGCCGAGCTGACGAAGTACCCGGTGAAGACGCGGCTCTCGCTCACGGGCCCCCTGGTCGTGGCCCGCGACATCGCCCACGCCAAGATCGCCGAGCTGCTCGACGACGGCGGCGAGATGCCGCAGTACCTGAAGGACCACGCCGTCTACTACGCGGGTCCGGCCAAGACGCCCGAGGGCTACGCGTCGGGCTCGTTCGGGCCGACCACGGCCGGGCGGATGGACTCCTACGTGGAGCGCTTCCAGGCGGCCGGCGGGTCGATGGTCATGCTGGCCAAGGGCAACCGGTCGCGGCAGGTGACCGAGGCGTGCCAGAAGTACGGCGGCTTCTACCTGGGCTCCATCGGCGGCCCCGCGGCCCGGCTGGCGCAGGACTGCATCAAGAAGGTGGAGGTCCTGGAGTATCCGGAGCTGGGGATGGAGGCGGTGTGGAAGATCGAGGTGGAGGACTTCCCCGCGTTCATCGTCGTGGACGACAAGGGCGACGACTTTTTTGACCAACGGCAACTAGACGGTGGGGCCACCTTCGTAGGTGTCCCGACACGTTCGCCCAGACTCTAGATCCACGACGCCAACTCGAAGCCCCAGCTCACGGCCTAGTTCGTGAGTATGGGGCTTCTTGTTGTTCCGGGTTGATCTCGGATGTTGTCACCACCGATGCTGACGTTGTGCTGACCCACTTCTGCGAAGTTGCTTGACGATCGCGCACACCGGCCGGACCATCCCCGTAGGACAAGCAATTCCCGGCAACTCGCGCAAGGGAGAAGCACATGCAGCTTCGCTTCGTCGGAAGTACTTCCTCCAGTGGTGGCTGTCCCACCATCTACGAGACCGATCGCGGGACACTCGTGATCCAGGGCATGCAGATCATGGACGCCGACACGCTCGCGCAGGCGCGCGACATCCTCGACGGAGAAGCGTTCGTTGAGGTTCCCAAGGAGCTGTTCCGGTTCCTAGGGTGATCGGCGTGCCTCTTCTCTCCGGTGAAGACTTCGAGCAATTGTTCACCTCCTTCGAGACATCCGCCTTCCGTCTGGAGACACGCGAGCGCTACCACCTCGCCAAGAACGAGGCGGAGCCACTACGTCGCTTCCTGGAAGGTCGCCCCGTGGACATGCGGTGGCTCGGGTCCTGGCTTGATCTCGTACAGGAGCACACCAGGCAGGGCCGCTCGATGAGCCGCGTCCGCGTGGTGTCCCGGCCGTTCTCGGACTACACCCGATTCGGGTTGATGGTCTCTGAGCACAACATCAATGCCGGGGATCACATCCGCTACCTGGAACGATCGGAAGCCGGCCGCTTGGGGCTTCCCCACTCTGACTGGTGGCTGTTCGACGACGAACGGGTAGCCCTCCTCCACTTCACCTCGGACGACATTCTGTTGGGAGCTGAGATCGTCACCGACCCTACGGCTGTCGAGCAGTATCGCCGCTGGCGCGACATCGCATGGAACAGCTCCGCAGGACGCGAGGAGTTCGTGAAGTCCGGTGCGTGACATCGCCCGCGCCCGCCAAGCCATTGGGGCGAGGCTCAAGGAACTACGGCTCGACGCCAGGCTGACCGGGCGGCAACTCGCCGCCCGGTACGGCTGGCAACCATCCAAGATCTCAAAGATCGAAAGTGGCAAGCAGACCCCGTCAGAAGCCGACATCGAGGCGTGGTGTCGTGCGGTAGAACGGCCAGACGAACAGGCTGACCTGATCGCTTCCCTGCGAGCCATGGAGACCTTGTACGCCGAATGGCGACGGCAGCTCCGTCATGGCACGAAGGCCAAGCAACAGAACTGGCTTGAGATGGAAGCGGAGACGAAGAGCTTCCGCGTATTCGAGCCCTGTGTGATACCCGGTCTGCTGCAAACCGGCGAATACGCCCGTCAGCGGCTCGCCCAGTCCATCGCCTTCTACGAAACTCCGAACGACCTTGAAGAGGGAGTGGCCACGCGGCTTCGCCGCCAGGAGATCCTTTACGACTCCTCCCGGACGTTCCACTTCGTCATCCTGGAGGCCGCGCTGCGGTTGGGCATGGCACCGCTTGATGTGATGTTCGGCCAATTGGATCGGCTCATGGCTGCGTCAGCTAT
Organism: Nonomuraea roseoviolacea subsp. carminata; assembly: GCF_024172185.1. Lineage (GTDB taxonomy): Bacteria > Actinomycetota > Actinomycetes > Streptosporangiales > Streptosporangiaceae > Nonomuraea > Nonomuraea roseoviolacea. The sequence goes on along the minus strand of NZ_JAMZEC010000001.1, from coordinate 4,866,416 downwards.
GCCGCGCGTTCGGCTCGGCGTGATACCGATGCAGACCGTGCTGCCGTTCACACCGTTGAACGGCTTTTGGCTTCTAGATCGCCGTGTGGTGCTCGCAGAGACCTACAGCGCCGAGTTGACGCTGACCCTCCCAAAAGAGATCAAGCAGCACGAACGGATGTTTGATCTCTACGCGAAGGCTGCTCACTATGGGCCGCTGGCCCGACGGCTGATCGCCTCGGCGATCGAAGCCCTTTCCCAGCTTGCTGAGGATTCCGCGACTACTTGAAGCATCGCTACTAGTTGAAGCAATTTCGAGCACATTGCTTGTTGGTTGGGATCTTGCTTCCTACTTTCAAGTCATGCCTCGTTCCCAAACTTCCCATGGAGAATTCGGCACCGTTGCCTGGGACACCGTCTCCGTCCCAGACAGGAGCGCGACAGCCGCGCCCAAGGTGTTCGTTGGTGACCTGACGTCGGAGGAACTGGACGAGATCGGTCCCGACGCCACACCGCAGCAGGCTGCGCCTGAGTCGTGGACCCGTGACGAGTACCGAGCATGGATGCTTCAGAGCGGGATCATCGAGGTTGAGGGCGGTCTGGGGATCGAGAGTTTCCTCGACCTGGCGGAGTCGGTTGGGTTGCTGGAGAAGCGACCGAACACAGCGATCCTCGAACCGGTGAGCAAAGCCACGATCGCGCTGTGCAGAGTAGTCCCGCTGTTGGGGGATCGGGGCTCAGGCCCGAGCTGATGAGCGGCGATCAAGATGAAGCGACTGACGGTGGACCGCACAGAGGGAAGCCGCCGCGACTCGTCGTCTATGCGGATGGCGGCTGGCGGGTCGCCACGATCAGCGTCGGCCCCCGGTCCGGTAGCTACTTGGTGGAGTTGGCGCAGTGGGGAGAGGCCAACGAGCCGCGCCTTGATCGGGTTGAGGCAGTCCCAGGCGGCCACCCCGAACGGGTTATCTCGTTGCTTCCCGGCTACCGGCAGAGCCCGTCATGAGCCCTGTCACGAGGGTGAGTGAGACGGGCTTTCGCTACCCGTACGTGATCGGGTGGTCTGGGGAGGTGCAGCAGCACGCGTTGGTGTGGAGGCCGCATCGCGGCGGGGAGAAGCTGGCCTACGCCTCCTCGCGCCCGTCCGACTACGCCCATGGTGTCCTGCGGTTGCGGCAGGGTTACAAGATGACGGGGCGTCCCGACTTCAAGACAGTCAACACGCGTCGACAGTGGCGGTGCATGGACAAGCGGCTGTGTCAGGTGTGTGCCGGGTCGGCCGTGGACCAGGAGACGGGCCGGATCTGGTGGCTCCTTTCATCAAGCGGAGAGGAGACCGGGGACGGCTTCACCAACGCCCCGCCGACGTGCCGCGCGTGCATACCGGCGGCGATCTCGCAGTGTTCGCATCTGCGTCAGAACGCGGCTGTCTTCACGGTGGGGGCGTACTACCCGTACGCCGTGCGCGGGGATGTGTTCCTGCCCTACCTGCCGCCCGTGGTGCCGTTCGAGCGCAACGCGCTGGTGCGCTTCGACGGCTATGACATCACGCATTGCGTGGCGCGGGAGCTGGTGGTGCGGCTACATGACGTGCAGCCGGCCGTAACGCAAGGTGATACGCCCTGGGCCGGGTGACGGCCACACGAAGCGCTGGGAGTGGAGCATCTGGCCCGCTCCCGCCTCAGACAGCCCCGGTTGAGGTGTTCACGCTTGTCCCTCAATCGGGGTGCAGTGCCCCCGGAGACTTCCCCACCGGGCTCCGGGTTCCTGGCCGTTCTTTCGGCCGCATGGTTTGTACGGCCAGGACTCCGCAGGTTCCGACCAACGAAGGAGTGCCCATGATTGCCCCGCCCAGGCCCCTTGCCGAGACCAAGCCCGAGTCCGAGGGGGACGACGCCGTGACGGTGGATGAGGCCGAGGCTGACGCCGCCGAGGTGGCCGAGGGGGAGAACGACCAGTAGAGCGGTTAGACGCCTACCATCGTTCACAGGGCCCCGCCTGGGTTCTCATTCGCTACCAGGCGGGGCCTTTGCGTCCCGGCCGGGAAGCGCGTACGTCTGCCATTTCACGTACCGGCCTCTGAAGATGGCGTACCAACGGGCAGGCCCCCGACTTGCAAGCCGGGGGCCTCGCTCTGGCGGACCCTTACGCCGCTACCTCGGGAGCCTGGAAGAGCGCTTCCGGGGTGCTCTTGGCCCGGCTCCTGCGAGGAGCCTTTGCCTTGGGCGCCGCGCTTGCCTGAGGAGCCCTGACGGACTGCTTGGCCATCATCGACATCAGGATCTCCTGAAGCATCTCCGCCCCGGCAGGGGAGGACAGGAACGCCTTGACGGCCTCCTCCGAGACGGTGGGCTCTTCGGTGACCTCCTCTACCAGCTCAGACTCAGGAGCCGTCTCAGGCTCGGGAGTGACGCTCTGTGCGGCGTCGATCTCGTCCCACTCGTCATCCGACAGATAGAAGGGCAGGGAGGCGGGAGTTTCCGCGACCGGAACGGACTCCTCCTCGGGAGTCGTCTCCTCGGTGGTGGCCGACTCGGCAAGCTCCTCTTCAAGCTCGGGAGTCTCGTCCATGTCGATCTCCGGAAGCTCCTCCAGGTCGAGATCGTTAGTTTGAGCGGTTTCGTCAACCGGCTGCCAGACGTAGACGGTGGCGGGCCTGCCGCCGCCCTGCGGCTTGACCGTCATAGTGGCGATGGTGGGTAGCTCGGCGATGATCTCCTTCATCTCCTGAGCCTTCCGTCCGAACTTGCGGAACAGTGCCGTGCTGTTGACACCTTCCGGTCCTGCGGCCTTGATGAACTGCTCCACGCGCGTGGTCACGGTCTCCTCAGCCGTGCCGCCGCCGTTGGCCACCTCGGGAGACAGGTAGGTCACCGAGTCACACATGTAGGAGACCAGGCCCACAGCGGCCTCCAGGTCCTGAGTTGAGATCTCGTCGCGTCGGTCTGCCAGCGCGTACAGGGCGCTGAGACGCCACACGTAGTCAGCCGCACGAGCGGCGAACTGCTCCATTGCCTCACGGCCCAGCGTCATGGAGTCGATCATCTCGGAGAGCTTGTCGTCCCACAGCGCCATGGCGCTTCGCGAGACCGTGACCTCCTCCACGTCCCGAGCGAACGTCACCGCGTTGCGGAACTCCCTGACGAGAGGGCGCATCAGCTCTGACCAGGCGTTGACGCTGATCTGCTCAGAGAGCTTGATCTTCTTCGACCTCTCAACGTAGAGGCAGAGGAAACGGTTAAGAGTGCCGCCCGCCCTGTCGGCCTTGCCGATGCTGGCTGAGAATTCGGCTGGAGTGACGTTCCCGATGATTGAGACGTGGGGAGCGTCCACGTGGATCACGGCTTCCTTGGTGCGGTTGCTGATCGACGCCCCTTCCCAGCTACGCCGGATGGCCTTGCCGAACGACTTGTACCGGGCGGACACCTTCAACAGGTCGGCGAACTCCTCTTCGATCATCAGAGCGTTGCCGTTCATGTCCGCCAGGGTCGAGACGTAGGCAGGGCCAGACTGGGGGCACCCCTCCAGGATCGTGGCCTTGGCCCAGTCGGGAAGCGCGCCCCTGACCACCTGAAGAGCGGCACGGGTAGCCGTGCCCTTGCGACCCATTCCGGTGTTCCCGATCAGCACGATCCACGTGCTGAGCGTCTGAGACTGCGTGCCGTAGACCGCCTGAGGAAGGTTGGTGACCGCTGAGCTGAAGGCGCTCAGCAGAGCACCCAGGATGCCCACAGGGTCCGCCTCACTGTGCGGCGTGACGGTCTGCACGATCCTGCCCAGAAGCCCGGAGTAGACCACCGGGGAGACCTGGGGACGGGCAGCGACGGTGTTGGCCTGCATGAGCTACGCTCCTTGATTGGTGGCCCCAGAGCGCATGCGACGCCAATCTCTGTCGCTCTGGGGCTGTCTTATGTCCGAAGCCGGTCTCTCAGTCCCGAGTTTGTTTGAGCCATCTACTCGGTTGAACCAGAACCAGCGATCAGCAAAGTGTCATAGTCGCGAATCTCATGTCAACACCTTTGCTCGAATTAACTCCAACGGAATTCATTTGAGCAGGTCACCTGCTTTGGCCCGTTGGGAAGGTTAGTTGGAGCATCGCCCAGGGGGTATGCACTCTTTCAGAGCGGAGTAGACCCCGTGGGGGGAGGTTCCTCCGGCCGGCCCGTGCGGTAAAACTTTTCGATGCAGGTCATCCTAATTAACGAACTAGCTGCCACACCTGGGGCAGGGCAGGAACTCGGGGGCTACCTGGCATTCAATTGCCCGACTAAATACATCCGGACAAGCGCTCGACATACAAACAGCGATAAACGCCCGGAACTCTTCGCTCTCTCGATAGGTCAAGCATTCCCATTCGTGAACGCCAAGCGGCTGAGCACAGCACTCGGGAGGGGGTACGGTCCGCCTGCTGCCACGACCGGGCCGCTTCCGGCCGGAGGCGAAGCGGCCGTTGCTGCGGGCCTGGTGGGCGTGGTTGTTACCCTTCACCGGGCTCTAGCTCCTCCAGGCCCAGAGACTTGATGAGCTTGGACAGGGTTTCGCTGGCCTGCCGATGGGATGTCAGGGCACGGTTCACGATCGCTGTACCGTTGCCCGCAAGGGCGATGACCTCCCCGGAGGAAATCTCCGCCTCAAGGCGGGCGCATATATCAGTGGTGTGGCAGGCACGGCGAAGAATCACCAACTTGTCTTCCGGCAGATCGAACTCATTGGTGACGAACCGCCAGAGCCGTTGCCCATCAGCGCCGAACTCAGTCATTAACTCCTCCCAACGAGCCCGAGAGGCCGGTATGAGAACCGGCCTTCAGGCTCATTCAACTTAGGTGGTCCATTTCACGGTGGCCTTGATCAGCCCTTCCGAATCCACCACGGGAACATCCGGCTTGGTCGGCTGCTTGCCGCCAGGAAAAGACAGCACGCGCGCGCCGTACAGGTGAAGCGCGTCAATCTGATCACGCCGATACTTCTCGACCGGCTGGCTACGGAAATTGGTGAACTGGCTGGCGAACGTCGTGTACGTCCGATGCCCGGCAAGGATGTCCACACCGGTGGGCATGGCCGTGGTGGACACCACCGTGAACCCGGCCAGGCGAGCGACCACACCGTTAGCCGTAGCACCGGCCTCGCCGAGAGCGGCGGCGTTGGCGATGTCAGGAGCGCGCAGCAGGTAGCGCTTGGCCTTGGGCGAGACGACCACGTACCGGTCCGCCGGGACCTTGCCGGTGTCGAGCTTCTCCATCATGTCGAAGATGGCTTCCAGCAGCGCCTCACCCTTGGCGACGCTCGCGGACAGGCCGCTCACGTCCACCTGAGGCAGGGCCGTGGCCGAGGCCGCGATGGTGGAGCCGACGAACGCATCAGTGGAGGCCGCCAGAGCGCGGATCGACTCCAGAGAGGCCGGGGACGCCAAAGCGCCGGCCACCTGAACGGTCTCGATGTCCCGGACGTAAAAGGCCACGTAATCAGCCTGGGAGATGTCGAGGTACTGCTCGATGGTCTTGAGGTCTTCGATCGTCATCCCGGCCACGTCGTTGTACCTGCCGACGTTGGGCCGGATGAGGCCGTTGATCACTACACGGTCACCCTGAGCGGTGATGTCTCCTTCGTAGTCGTGGTTCACGACCAGGGGCGAGGCCCACACCAACAGCGGATCGAACTGGGTCAGCAGCTCGTTGCTCCACTCGGTGGGCACGAAGGTGTGCGTGCCCGCATGCGCATATGCGGGGACAGGGGTGATTGCCAAAGGTGAGTCCTCTCAAGTAGGGGTTAACGGCGTGCCCGCGCATCCAGGGGCACGGTGCGCTCAGGGGGAGCGCCGTTACTCCCCTGAGGGCCGATGCCAACGTTCTGCGGGAACGTGGGCTTCTTGGCGGCAGACCCCAGCGAACTAACAAACTCGTTGATCGCGTCAAGGTCGGCCGTTCCTTCCTCGGCGAGGAAGGCGGACAGGTTGAGCTTGGACACGGCTTCCGGAGCTAGCTCCATGCCGCGCTGTTGGGCGGCATGGCGAAGCTGCATCTCGGCCAGCATCAGAGCATGCTCTTGCTGCATCGCGGTCATGGCCTGTTCCAGCTCCGCGCTCTTGGCCGTTGCGGCCTCCAGTTCGGCGCTGGCCGCCTTCCAACGCGCTTCGTTGGCCCGGCTCAGGCTCTTCCACTTGTCGGCCTCAGAATTGATCTGAGGGCTTTCTGTAAGTACCTCAGCCACCTGATCCATTTCGGTGGTGGCGTCAGGCGTGTTGGTCGGTGAGGCATCCATTTCGGCGCTCCCTTGCGTCGTCAATATTGAAGGCTTGGACGGGCTTACCAGGTGCGCATGCGCAGCTCGTCATGCTCAGGCGTCGTCTGCCAGGCATAAGTGAGCGATCGGGGGTTGTCCAGGTCGCCAATCACGGAAACGATGCGGACGGCGGGGTCCAAGTCGTCATCCCGCCAGGCCGTGAGGATCTCCTTAGCGCTCATGTTCTCAAGCTGGGCATGGGTAATCATCAGTCTCGTTCTCCAAGTGTTGTGCGGATATAAAAAAGGCCCCCAGCACGAGGTCACCGGGGGCCTTGCCTAGGGAACGCGAGGGATTCCCGTCGGCATAGGTAGTTAGAGGGGTAAGGATATTAATGTTGCGAGAAACGCCTAGTCGGTAACTGTCCACATGTCATACTCCGCGTCTTCGCACTGGTCAGAGCAGTACGGGTGGTACCAAGCATCCGCCTTCGCTCCGCACGTCAAGCAAAGGTCGTTGCGGCGGCGATACCGTAGTCGCGCCTCCACTCGATCACGTAGCCGCTTGGCTGCCTGCCGGCACTCGGTTGAGCAGTAACTACGCCAAGCGCCGGGGCGGCCCTGACCAAGCTTCCGGGTCTCCCTGCACAGCTTGTTGCAATGGCCACAATTGAACACCTGGATCAGGCAGCCATCTTGAAAGTACAAACTTGCTCCTCATCTCTGTCCGACTCTCATCAATAGTGATGGTCGCGTCTAACTGCGGAAACCCCTATGGCGCACAGTGCCTCTGACACAACCTTCGGTTGAACCGAAAGTTTGGATCGTGCTTCACGAACGGCCCCGGATGAGGTGGGGTCGGCAACCGTTGTCGCCTCGGCAACGGTTCGGCGAGACCGGCAAGACATCTGCCTCGCATGGTGCAGCGCAAGCCTCAGGTCTGCGATTGAGGGTCTCCTTACTGTGGAGCCCCTGGCAACCCTGACTAGTAGTAGGGGTTCAAGCGCCGGAAGGGTGGGTGCAATGCACACCCCCTTCGGCATGTCGAGCAACTAACGAACTAACAAACTAACCTTGGCTCGCTCGCCGGGTTCTGGTTGCCCGCTCGCGAACTGTCTTGTCTGCATGGCACGCCCGGTGGGCGCTGCGGAGGTTGGCATACTCCCAACTCCCGCCATCGGCCACGGCTGTGACGTGATCGACCTCCGTCGCCCCCGGCAGACGGCACAGGTAACAGACGGCGTTGTCCCGCTTGAGAACCGCCCTGCGACGGCGGTTCCAATCTGTCGGCCTGGACAAGTTCCTCTTGGACGTGACCGCCCACGGCTTACGGCGGTGGGCGGAACACTTGCCTTGCCTCGGCAGAGAGATGCCGTGACAGCCTGTCTCATTGCAGATCTTGTTGGCCAATGGCTCTCCTTCCATGTGTCAGCTTGTTGTTTGGAAAGACAGCCCTTTGAGTGGCTGTCCATGATCTATTTAAGGTGTGGATAGCTTGCCCACTCCGCTGAGGGCTCCGTGGGCTTCATGCATAACGAAGGGCGCCCCATGCAGGGCGCCCTGTACTAGCTTCTATTGACTAGCAGGGCGCTTAAGCGCCTGCCATCCCATCATTACCCTGCCGTAGAACTACCCTCTTTATAGAAAGAGACGCACCTGTTCCCGCAGGTCACAGAGCTTCAGGCGGACAGAATCTGTCCGTATTCCGGTTGCAGGTGGACGAAATCTGTCCAGTCATCGGACCGCCTCGGAGGCGGCAGGCCCGCGCCTACCGAGGTCGGCCAGGGTGGCGGGATCGAACCATCCATCTGCCGTCCATGACATGTTGTGGCCGTGCGTCGGACACGGTTCGGGTGAGAACTTCCACTCGGCGCTAAGCAGAGTGAACGGCACTACGAGGCATCTAGGCGTTGACTGAGGTGCCAGCATGCCACCGTCAACGAGAGCGGAAATGAGACGCTTGATTTGCTTGGGATCGTACTGTGAGACGACTCCCTTTTTTACTTTAGGTAGAAGGTCGATGATCTCTCCATCGCTGAAGGTGGCGTGGCCGCCTTGATATGCTCTTCCTACAGCGAGCAACCACAGCCTGAATGCGGGATCTAGTGCGTAGGACTCGGATGCTTCTAATGCTGCCCGCCTTTCAAGCTTCCACCAGACGGGCCGGTAGCGGCCATGCATCACGTGCCAGCTCCTCGTGCAAGCTCAGCCAAGGGAACGATTGCCATGTATAACTCCCCGTCCGTAATAACACGGGCCCCACCACGAGGCGGAGCCCGTGACCAAACTCGAAGCTACGTGACCGCCGCAGCGCGCTTCCGCGCGACTCGCCTCTTCGCGATCTTTCTAAGTTGCTCCACGGTCGGCACGCTTCCGTCATCTCCAATTGGCGTGTTCCAGCCATATCGGTAAAAGCCGGAAGCATTCAGGTACACGCTTCCCTCTTGGACGATGTCCTCTATCAGAAGGTTATTCTCCCGAACTATCTCACCCAGCTCTTTGAACTCAATCACGACGCTTTCGCGAGAGTGGTCAACCAAGTCCTTGAAGACAGCGATCGTAATGTTGTGCTTTTTAAGAAAGGCACGCTTCTGTTCGTCGTCCTTCTCTGACCAGACCTCGCCATAGGTGCGGCCAGTGTTTAGGTATCTAGGAGAGGAATCGATTACCTCCACTTCAGCCCGAAGCCGGGAGACCTTCGCAGAGAGGTTTTTATGCATCTTCCAATAGGACTCGTCCTGCCCCTCTCCGTCGTACATCCCCGCCATATAGTCTCCCTCTAGGCGATCGAGTCGAGCACGAACCGCATCCAGCTCGATCCTGAGCGGCCCTGAGTCCACAGAGGACTTCTCAAAGACGGGGGCACCACCGAAGAGCCTGGTTATAGTCTCATTGACGAGATCATCAAGGAATGGGCGCTTCGCGCGTCCGGGGAGTGTGCACGTGCCGTTCTGGAGGTTGTTGCAGGTGTAATAGAAGTAATCAGCCGGTCCGCTCTTATTCTGCTTCGTCTTCTTTGCAGACGACAGGTTGGCCCCGCAGAGGCCACAGATTGCGACGCCTCCGAGCATTGACCGGGAGGGGATGGACCTAACGGCCTTGCGTTCGTCGGTGGTGAAGCGAACTACCATCTGGTTCCACTCAGCGGCAGTCATGATCGGGTCCGATGCAATCATGATCGGGTTACCCTCTTCGTCTTCTACCTGCTGACCTTTGTAGGTGTAGAACCCGGCTGCGGTCGGATTGGTGGCGATGGCGACGATCGTGCTTGAGTTCCACTTGATCCCGCGCGCTGGCTTCCCAGCCTTGATCCGCAGGTAGTCGCGCCAGGTCGGCACGTTGCGCTGGTTGAGGTCCACGGCGATTCGGTATGCCGACCAATCCGCCTTGATCCTGTCCACGATCTCCCGGAGCAGCGCCGCGTACTCAGGGTCCTGGGCCAGCTTCTTACCCTTCCCTCTTGAACTGTCCACGAACTGGTAGCCGAACGGGAGCACTCCCCCAGTCCATACGCCCATCTCCAGCCGTGTCTGAGCGCTGGCTTGGACGCGAGCACGGATGGTGTCCAACTCGCCTTCGGCGAAGGCCGCGATGATCTGCGCGAACATCTTCCCCATCGGCGTGGACATGTCGATGCCCTCGGTGACAGAGACGATCGTCTTGCCCCGCTCCTGACACCACTCCATCATCTCGGCGAAGTGTTTGGATCGGCGGGTGAGCCGGTCGATCTTGAGCACTGCGACGACATCGAACTCATTGGCACGTTCCCGAAGCCATGGGCCTAACTTCGGCCTCTTGAAGGGGTCCAGGCCGCCGGACACATCCAGGTCTTCGGCCCAACCGATCACGGTCCCGTTGATGTATGGGGAACTGGCCCAGTGCTCGATCGCGGCGCGCTGCCGTTCCGGGGCGGTGCTGGCATCGGTGGTGACGCTCAGGCGTATGACTCCGAGGATGCGGGGGTTCTCGATCACAAGGAAGATCGTAGGGCAGCAGTTGCAGCTAGATCTACGAAAGGGACGACTTCTTCACCGACCGCACCGGCCCGGTGCTGTCGATCGGCCGTCGCTGAGCCGGACGTGCTGCCCCGCCGGCCCGCCGGCCGGGGCCTCACGGCTGCGTCGTCCGAGCGGCTGCCAGGAGGTCTCGCGGGGTCAGGCGAGCGCGGGGGCGCGGTGGGGCGCCACGACGCTGCCGTCGGGCAGCAGGAGGCCGGTGTCCTCGAAGAGCACGACGCCGTTGCAGAGCAGGCTCCAGCCCTGGTCGGGGTGGGCCGAGATCACGTGGGCCGCCTCACGGTCGGGCGATCCGGCGGCGGGGCAGAGGGGGAAGTGACTGCACATCGTGCACCTCTCAGAGGACGCTCCTGCGATGGGGGTTTTCAGAAGGGCAGCTTGCGCCCCGACGGCGTGCGAAGGTCGAGGGAGGGACCGGCCGGTTTCCTCGGCTGGGGGCGAACCTGGGTCTGGCGCATCCTCATCACGTCCTTCGGGTGAAGCCGTCATGGTCGCTGACTTGGTCGTACCTCCGACGCGTGCTCCCCATTCTGCCGATCGTGGCGGACACTTTCCGGATTCTTGAGGAGTCGCCTCGTAAGTAGCTTCACTCTGCCCCCACCCCCTTACGACACCCTTACAACCGGCCTACCGCACCCCAAAGTTCCCCGCGTAACCCTTGCGCCGGCGGCACGAACCCCTTTGTCGGCGTAATAGGCATTTCTCCGCGCCGGACGAGTCACCGCGAAAAGGGCCTCGGAGCTGCGAGAACACCATTCCGCCCCGCTCGGGAAGGGACGGGATCCCCGGCGCCCGCGAAGGAGACGCGCGGCGGGCGCGGAGGAGCCGGGTGACGCGCGTCTCTTGCGGCGAGGCCGCCCGGACCCCCACCATGTGGACGGCACGACGGTTCGCGGCCGCATGGGCGCGCTGAGCAGGCTCGCTGACCCGGCGAGTCAGACGGGTTGACTTGGATTCGCAACATTTTATCGGCCGGGCCTCTACTGGTCGGTTTACACAAATAGGTAAGCTGCCAGGCATGCGTGCGCCCTCCGGTTACCTTCTCGCCGCGCGCTACCGGCTCCTCGAACCCGTCGGACGCGGCGGCATGGGCACCGTGTGGCGGGCGCACGACGAGCTGCTCGACCGCTACGTCGCGGTCAAGGAGGTGCGCCTGCCGACGGTGCTCGACGAGGAGCTTCGGGCCGAGCTGTGCGCCCGCACCGAGCGCGAGGGCCGGGCCACGGCGATGGTGGCGCACCCGTCGGTCATCACGGTCTTCGACGTCGTGACCGAGGACGACCGGCCGTGGATCGTCATGGAGCTGCTGAACGCGAGGTCCTTGGAGCAGCTCATCCAGCAGGAAGGACCGCTCCATCCCCGCCGCGTCGCGGAGATCGGCCGGCAGGTCCTGGGCGCGCTGCGCGCGGTCCACGCCAAGGGCATCCTGCACCGCGACGTGAAGCCCAGCAACGTGCTCGTCACCGACGACCGGGCCGTGCTCACCGACTTCGGCCTGGCGGCGCTGGAGGGCGACGTCTCGATCACGCAGGCGGGCATCGTGCTGGGCTCGGCCGGCTACATCGCGCCGGAGCGGGTCCTCGGCGCCAAGGCCAGCCCCGCCGGCGACCTGTGGTCGCTCGGCGCGACCCTCTACACCGCCGTCGAGGGCCGCGGCCTGCACGGCCGCCGTACGGCCGCCGCCGCCCTGGCCGCGCTGACCAGCGGCGAGCCCATCCCCATGACCAAGGCCGGCCCGCTCGCGCCGGTGCTCGACGCGCTGCTCCGCATCGACCCGCAGACCCGCCTCGACTCCGTGCGCGCCTCGCTCATGCTGGCGCGGGTGGCGGCGGGCGGCTCGGCCGAGGAGCCGCTGGCGGCCCGCCGGCCCGCGCGGCAGGCCCAGGCCCGGCAGGCCCAGGCGGTGACCGTGCCGTCTTTCCCACGCCGGCCCGCGCACCGCGGGCTGCACCGGGCCGACGCCATAGGCAGGGCCGACACGATGGCGGCGCCGGTCCCGGTGCCCTCCCCGCGGCAGGAGCGCAGGTCCGGCGAGGGCGTCCATCGCCGGCGCGTGGAGCCCCGGCCGGCGGTTCCCTCGATTTATGCCCGCTTCATGACGACGGTGATAAAGTTGTTCCTTCCTCGGCGGTTCTGGCCAAGAGAACTTCGCAAGCGAGGCTAAAGCACTTTCCAAGCGAAATAGATATCTTCTTCTCATGCCGGAACCACAGACACGTGTGCTCGCCGAGCGCTACGAGCTGATCTCGCCGCTCGGGCGGGGGACGATGGGCACGGTGTGGCGTGCCAGGGACCGCGCCCTCGGCCGCGAGGTGGCGGTCAAGGAGATCCGGCAGGACCCGGGGCTCACCGAGGAGCAGCGGGCCGAGCTGCGCGAGCGCATGGTCCGCGAGGGCCGCCTCGCCGCGCGCATCAGCCACCCGGCCGTCGCCGCCATCCACGACGTGCTCATCCACGACGACAGCCCCTGGATCATCATGGAGCTGATCGAGGCGCGCTCCCTGGAGCAGGTCATCGACGAGGAGGGGCCGCTGCCGCCCCGGCTGGTCGCCGAGATCGGCGTCGACCTGCTCGGCGCGCTGCGCGCCGCGCACGCCCAGGGCATCACGCACCGCGACGTCAAGCCGGGCAACGTGCTCATCACCGAGACCGGCCGTGTGGTGCTGACCGACTTCGGCATCGCCAAGGCCGAGGGCGACTCCAAGCTGACCAAGACCGGCATGGTGATCGGCTCTCCCGGCTACACCGCGCCCGAGCGGGCCCGGGGCGAGTACACCGGCCCCGAGTCCGACATCTGGTCGCTGGGGGCGACGCTGTACTTCGCGGTCGAGGGGCGTCCCGCGTACGAGCGGGCCTCGATCGCCGAGACGCTCGCGGCGCTGCTGAGCGAGAACGCCGACCCGCCCACCCAGGCGGGACAGCTCGGTCCCGTGCTGACCGGGCTGCTGCACAAGGACCACAAGAAGCGGCTGAACGCGGCCAAGGCCGAGACCATGCTGCGGATGGTCGCCGACACGCCCACCCACGAGATACCGGTCATCACCGCCGAGAGCCCGACCGGTCAGGAGACCTCTGTGCCCGACGCCACCGATCCCGCCAGCGGCTCCAGGACGCCGGGGGCGTCCGGCCCTCAGCAGGGAGCGGGGGCGCGCCCTCAGGGCGGACGGCCGGCCGGCGCACCGGGCTCCGGCCCGCAGAGCGCCACACCGCACACGGCGCCGAGCCCGGGGCCGCGGAGCGCCACGCCGGGGTCCGGGCCGCAGAACACCGGGCCACGGAACGCCGGGCCGCAGAACGCGCCCGGCTCCGGGCCGCAGAGCGCCGGACCGCAGGGGGCGCCGGGTGGGCGGCCCGCCGCGCAGGGCCCCGGCGGTGAGGGCGGTCAGCCCAGGCACGACCCGGAGCGCACCGTGGCCCTGAAGCGGCCCAAGACCCCGCTCCCCGGCCGCCCGCAGCCAGGGGCGCCCGTGGACGAGGGCGCCATGGCCACCCAGCGCATTCAGACGCCGCGGCCCTACAACGCGCCCGGCCACCAGGTCTACCCGCCGGCGCAGCAGCCCGGCCGTCCCGTGCCGCCGGGCGGTCAGCCCCCGCGGCCGGTGCCCGCCGGGCACGCGATGTCGCACCCGGGTGGCGCCCAGGGGTTCCCGCCGGGCCCTCAGGGGCCGCAGGGCATGGCCATGGAGCGACCCGACTCCAAGGGGCTCGGCACCGACCTGTTCGCGATCGCGGGGCCCGAGGAGCGTCCCACGGGCAACCGCACGGGCATGCTCGTCCTCATGGGCGTGGCCGCCGCGGCCGCCGTCATGATCGCCATCCTCATCGTGGCCGTGCTGCAGGGCTGACCGGACGAGGTCGCGCCCGCCCCACGGCGCCGGCCACGCTCGTCCGCACGGTCGGGCGTGGTCCGGCTTGAGACGGACCTCGTGGGACAGACTGGGGGCATGAGCGAGTTCCGTATCGAAACAGACTCGATGGGCGAGGTGCGCGTGCCCGCCGGAGCCAGGTGGCGCGCGCAGACCCAGCGGGCGGTCGAGAACTTCCCGATCTCAGGACGGCCGCTGGAGCCGTCGCACATCGCCGCGCTCGGCCTCGTCAAGGCCGTGGCCGCCGAGGTGAACGCCGAGCTGGGCGTCCTCGACAAGGACCTGGCCGAGGCGATCGCGCAGGCCGCGGCCGACGTCGCCGAGAACGAGCACGACGACCACTTCCCGATCGACGTCTTCCAGACGGGCTCCGGCACCTCGTCCAACATGAACGCCAACGAGGTGATCGCCCACCTGGCCCAGGAGCGGCTGGGCCGGCCCGTCCACCCCAACGACCACGTCAACGCCTCGCAGTCGTCCAACGACGTCTTCCCCACCTCCATCCACGTGGCGGCGGCGACCGAGGTGACCTACCACCTCATGCCGTCGCTGGAGCACCTGGCGGCGAGCCTGCGGGCCAAGGCGCTCCAGTTCGACCAGGTGGTGAAGTCGGGGCGGACCCACCTGATGGACGCGACGCCGGTGACGCTGGGGCAGGAGTTCGGCGGCTACGCCGCGCAGATCGAGCACGGGCTGGTGCGGGTGAAGTCGGCGCTCGGCCACGTGCTGGAGCTGCCGCTGGGCGGCACGGCCGTGGGCACCGGCATCAACACCCCGCCCGGGTTCGCCGAGAAGGCCATCGCCAAGCTGCGGGAGGCGACCGGCATCCCGTTCCGCGAGGCGCTGGACCACTTCGAGGCGCAGAGCGCGCAGGACTCGATCGTCGAGCTGTCGGGCCAGCTCAAGGTGGTGGCGGTCTCCCTCAACAAGATCGCCAATGACCTGCGCTGGATGGGCTCCGGGCCGCGCGCCGGCCTCGCCGAGATCAACCTGCCGGACCTGCAGCCCGGCTCGTCGATCATGCCGGGCAAGGTCAACCCGGTGATCCCCGAGGCCACGGCCATGGTGGCGGCGCAGGTCATCGGCAACGACGCCGCCATCACGTTCGCGGGCGCCTCGGGGACGTTCGAGCTCAACGTGCAGCTCCCGGTGATCGCGCGCAACATCCTGGAGTCGATCCGGCTGCTGGCCAACGTCTCCCGGCTGCTCGCCGACCGCTGCGTGGCGGGCATCACGGCCAACGTCGAGCGGATGCGCGAGTACGCGGAGTCCTCGCCGTCGATCGTCACGCCGCTCAACCGGTACGTCGGGTACGAGGAGGCTGCGAAGATCGCCAAGCAGGCGCTGGCCGAGCGCAAGACCATCCGGGAGGTGGTCGTCGAGCGCGGCCACGTGGCGGCCGGGAAGATCACCGAGGAGCAGCTCGACGCGGTCCTCGACGTGCTGGCGATGACGAACTCCGACAAGGCGGACTGACCGGCAGGGGGGCAGCGGATCCGGCGACCGGGGTCAGCGGGTCGCGCGGGCCCAGCGGGTGAGGAGCGTGGCGGCGGCCCCCGAGCCGACCGCGTCGGCGGCGCGCTTGCGGGCGGCCTCCAGGGCGGGCGTCAGCTCGGCGGCGGGCGGTGCCCCGTCGGCGGCCACCAGCGCGGCGGCGGCGTTCAGCAGCACGATGTCGAGCACCGGCCCCGGCTCGCCCGCCAGGACCGCGCGGGCCACCGCGGCGTTGTGCTCGGCGTCGCCGCCGCGCAGGTCCTCCATACGGGCCCGCGGGATGCCGAGGTCGGCGGGGTCGAACGGGGTCGCGGTGACCGCGCCCCGCCGTACCACCCAGATCGTGGACGGGCCGGTGGTGGTCAGCTCGTCCAGGCCGTCGTCGCCGCGGAAGACCAGCGAGGAGCAGCCGCGCTCGGCGAGCACGCCCGCGATCACCGGCGCCATGCGGGCGTCGGCGACGCCCACGGCCTGGGCGGCGGGCAGCGCCGGGTTGGTGATCGGGCCGAGGAAGTTGAAGAACGTGGGCACGCCGAGCTGGCGCCGCACGGGCGAGGCGTGCCGCATCGCCGGGTGGAAGGTCCCGGCGAAGCAGAAGGTGATGCCCACCTCCTCCGCGACCCGCACGACGTCGGCGGGCGCCAGCTCCACGCGCACGCCGAGCGCCTCCAGCACGTCGGCCGCGCCCGTTGCCGAGGAGGAGGCCCGGCCGCCGTGCTTGACCACGCGGGCGCCGGCCGCCGCGGCCACGACGGCCGCCATGGTGGAGACGTTGACCGTGCCCGCCCGGTCGCCGCCGGTGCCGACGAGGTCCACGGTCTCGCCCGGCACTCTGATCGCGTACGAGCGGGCCAGCATGCCGTCGGCCAGGCCGGTCACCTCGGCCACCGTCTCGCCCTTGGCGCGCAGGGCCACGGCGAAGGCCGCGATCTGGGCCTCGGTCGCCGCGCCGGACATGATCTGCTCCATCGCCCAGGCGCTCTCGCGCGCCCGGAGGGAGGAGCCGTCGAGGAGCGTGCCGAGCAGGGAGGCCCAGGTGATCGTCATGTCAACGCCCTTTCGCTGGTCGAGGTGCTCGACGGGGGGCGTCCCGGACATGCGGGCGGCCGCCTCGTCGAGGCGGCCGGGATGCGTATGCGCGTGCGGGTCCGCCTAGGAGGCGGGCCACCACTGGTGCGAATACGCGGTCATGCCGCAGATCGTACCATCCGGGCTGGCCCACATAGCGAGATCATGATCTGTGTGGCCGGGCCCCATGCTGCGGGCCGGGGCCCGGGCCTATGGTCGGGGTATGGCGAACGAAGTGACCGGTGGGCTGTCGGGGCGGACCGCGCTGGTGACCGGGGCCGGCGGCGGGATCGGGGCCGCCTGCGCGCGGCGGCTGGCCGCCGCCGGGGCGCACGTGCTCGTCGTGGACCGTGACGGCGACGCCGCCGGGAAGGTGGCGGCCGGGATCGGCGGCACGGCCGTGGTCGCGGACCTGGGCGAGCCCGGCTTCGCGGAGCGGCTGCCCGCCGACGTGGACATCGTGGTCAACAACGCCGGGTTCCAGCACGTGGCGCCCATCGAGGAGTTCCCGCCCGAGGTGTTCTCCACCATGCTGCGGGTCATGGTCGAGGCGCCGTTCCTCATCGCGCGGCGGGTGCTGCCCGGCATGTACGCCCGGGAGTGGGGCCGCTTCGTCAACATCTCGTCGGTCCACGGGCTGCGCGCCTCGCCGTACAAGTCGGCGTACACGACGGCCAAGCACGCGCTGGAGGGGCTGTCCAAGACCATCGCGCTGGAGGGCGGCCCGCACGGGGTGACCTCGACCTGCGTCAACCCCGGCTACGTGCGCACCCGGCTCGTCGAGGACCAGATCGCCGACCAGGCCAGGGCGCACGGCATCGACCCCGGTAAGGTCGTCGAGGACATCATGCTGAGGCCGGCGGCGATCAAGCGCCTCATCGAGCCGGAGGAGGTGGCCGAGCTGGTCGCGTACCTGTGCGGGCCGGGCGGCTCGTTCATCACCGGCGTCTCGCTGCCCCTGGACGGCGGCTGGACGGCCCGATAGTGGTCCGGCGCTACCTGGAGCTGCTGGGCCGGGAGGCTTCGGCTGTCGAGTTCGAGGGGCCGATCATCGAGGCGCGGGCCGCCGGGGCCGACGCGGCGACGATCGAGGAGCTCGAACGCGCCAAGGTCGAGGCGCTCAAGGTGCGCGCGCTGCTGAGGCGCCGGGCCAGGCGCGAGGCGGAGCTGTCCGCCCTGTACGACACGGCCGGCGACCTGGCCGCGCTGCGCGACCTCGACGCGGTGCTGGAGGCGATCGTCCACCGGGCCAGGCAGCTCCTGGCCACCGACACGGCCTACATGACCCTGCACGACCCCGAGCGGGGCGACACCTACATGCGGGTCACCGACGGGTCGATCTCGGCGAAGTTCCGGGCGCTGCGGCTGGCCATGGGCGCCGGGCTCGGCGGGCTGGTGGCGCAGTCGGCCACCCCGTACGCGACGGCCGACTACTTCGCCGACGCCAGGTTCCACCACAAGGACCACATCGACGAGGCCGTCCAGGAGGAGGGCCTGGTCGCCATCCTCGGCGTCCCGCTGCGGCTGGGACAACGGGTGATCGGCGTGCTGATGGCCGCCGACCGCAGCGCCCGGCCGTTCCACCAGGAGGAGGTGTCGCTGCTGGCGAGCCTGGCGGCGCACGCGGCGGTCGCCATCGACAACGCCCGGCTGCTCCAGGAGACGCGCAACGCGCTGGAGGAGCTGTCCACGGCCCACCGCACCGCCCGCGCGCACGCCGAGGCGGTCGAGCGGGCCGCGCTCGCGCACGACCGGATGACCTCGGTGGTGCTGCGGGGCGGCGGCATCGAGGACGTGGCGGCCGTCGTGACCGACGTGCTGGGCGGGTCGCTGGCCGTGCTGGACGACCTGGGCCGGCCGATCGCCGGGCCGCTCGACGGCGCGGTGGGCGAGCTGGACGCGGGCGTGTTCGAGGCCGCGCAGGCGTCGCGGGCGCTGGGCCGTACGGTGCGCAGGGGCGATCTGCGGATCGCGTCGGTGGACGTCGGCGGGGAGCCGCTGTGCACGCTGGTGCTGCGCAGCGACGACGCCGACGAGCGGATCCTGGAGCGGGCGGCGCTGGTGTGCGCGTTGCTGCTGCTGTTCCGCCGGAGCGTGGCCGAGGCCGAGGGGCGGGTGCGGGGCGAGCTGCTGGACGACCTGATCTCCCGCCCGGAGACGCCCGGCCTGGCGGACCGCGCGCGGCGGCTGGGCGTCGACCTGGGCGCGCCGCACGTGGTCGTGGTCGCGCGGCACGACGGGCAGCGGGAGCGGGCCGCGTTCTGGGCGTCGTCGCAGGCCGCGGTGCGGCGCGGGCTGGCCGCCGGCCGGGCCGGCGAGGTCGTGCTGCTGCTGCCGGGCGACGACGCGGGCGCGCTCGCGCAGCGCGTCGCCGCCGAGCTGAGCGCGTCGCTGGGCTCCCCCGCCACGGCCGGGGCCTCGCGGGCGGGCGAGCCGCGCCCTGAGCCCCCCGGTGAGGGCCGCGGCGCGGTGCGGGCCGGTGAGGTGGCCATGGCCTACCGGGAGGCGCGGCGGTGCGCCGAGGCGCTGGTCGCGCTGGGCCGGGCCGGCGACGGCGCGAGCGCCGCCGAGCTGGGCTTCGTCGGCCTGCTCATCGGCGAGGGCCGCGACGTGCGCGGCTTCGTCGGCTCGGTGCTCGGCCCGGTCGTCGACTACGACGCCCGCCGGGGCACCGCGCTGGCCGCCACGCTCGCCGCCTACTTCGGCACGGGCGGCTCGCCCTCCCGTACGGCCGAGACCATGCACATCCACGTCAACACCGTCACGCAGCGGCTCGACCGCATCGGCAAGCTGCTCGGCGAGGGCTGGTCCGACCCGGAGCGGGCCCTGGAGATCCAGCTCGCGCTGCGCCTGCACCGTCTCGGCCACACATCACAGCCGTAGACTGTGGGCTTCGCCCCCATATGAGTGACCCCCGTCACTCCCTAGCGTGACGGCATGGCCACTTCCATCAAGAAGGTCGTCGGCGCCGGCCTGATCGGCACCACCATCGAGTGGTACGACTTCTTCCTGTACGGCTCGGCAGCCGCCCTCGTGTTCAACAAGCTGTTCTTCCCCGAGGCCGATCCGCTGACCGGCACCCTCCTCGCCTTCCTCACCTACGCCGTCGGGTTCGTCGCCCGCCCCCTCGGCGGCCTGGTCTTCGGTCACTTCGGCGACCGGGTCGGCCGCAAGACCCTCCTGGTGGTCAGCCTGCTCATGATGGGCGCGGCCACGTTCCTCATCGGATGCCTGCCCACGTACGTGAGCGTCGGCGCCGCCGCGCCGCTGCTGCTCACGACGCTGCGGCTGGTGCAGGGCTTCGCGCTCGGCGGCGAGTGGGGCGGCGCGGTCCTCATCGTCTCCGAGCACGGCGACGCCGAACGCCGCGGCTTCTGGGCCTCCTGGCCGCAGGCGGGCGCGCCGGGCGGCAACCTGCTGGCGACCGGCGTGCTGGCGATCCTGGCCGCCACGCAGTCGGACGCGGCGTTCCAGAGCTGGGGCTGGCGGGTGCCGTTCCTGCTGTCGGGCGTGCTGGTGCTGATCGGGCTGTGGATCCGGTTGTCGATCACCGAGTCGCCGGTCTTCCAGCAGGCCGAGCCGGAGCCGACCGCGCCGATCGTCGGCGTGCTGCGCCACCACTGGCGCGACGTGCTCGTCGCCATCGGCGCGCGGCTGGCGGAGAACATCTCCTTCTACCTGCTCACGGTCTTCGTCATCACGTACGCCAAGACCACCGGCCTGGCGAACTCGACCGTGCTCAACGCGGTGCTGATCGCCTCGGCCATCCACTTCGTCACGATCCCGATGTGGGGCGCGCTGTCGGACCGCCTGGGCCGCCGCCCGATCTACCTGGCCGGCGCCGCCGGGATCGGGGTGTGGATCTTCGCGTTCTTCCCGCTCGTGGACACCGGCAACTTCCTGGCGATCACGCTGGCCGTCACGGTCGGGCTGCTGTTCCACGGCATGATGTACGGCCCGCAGGCGGCCTTCTTCTCCGAGCTGTTCGGCACGCGGATGAGGTACACCGGCGTGTCGATCGGCGCGCAGCTCTCGGCGATCGTGGCCGGGGCGCTGGCCCCGCTCATCGCGGTGGCCCTGCTCAAGGACTTCGGCAGCAGCCTGCCGATCTCCGTCTACCTCGGCGCGGCGGCCGTCCTCACCCTCGTCGCCGTCTTCGCCGCCCGCGAGACCCAGGGCCGTGACCTGGCCGAGAAGGTGCGGGCATGAGCGCCCCTGTGTCGTTCGTCGCGACGCGGGTCACGACGCCGCGGCTCACCCAGAACGTCGTCACCGTCGAGGGCCGGACCGGCGCGCCGGTGCTGTTCGTCCACGGCAACGTCTCCTCCTCGGCGTTCTGGCACACGAGCATGGCCGCGCTGCCGGACGGCCTGCGCCCGATCGCGGTGGACCTGCGCGGCTTCGGCGGGACCGACCCCGAGCCCATCGACGCCACCCGGGGCCTGCGGGACTTCTCCGACGACCTGCTGGAGCTGGTGGACGCGCTGGAGCTGCCCGCCGTCCACCTCGTCGGCTGGAGCCTCGGCGGCGGGATCGTGCTGCAGATGCTGCGCGACCGCCCCGCCGCCGTGCGGTCCGTCACGCTGGTCAACCCGGTCTCGCCGTACGGGTTCGGCGGCACCGAGGGGCCGGACGGCCGCTTGACCCATCCGGACGGCGCCGGGTCGGGCGCCGGCGCGGTCAACCCGGAGTTCGTGGCCCGGCTGGAGGGCGGCGACCTGTCGGACGAGGACCCGGCCTCGCCGCGTTCGGTGTTCCGCTCCACGTACGTGGCGAGCCCGGTGGACGACGAGGACCGCTACGTCGCCGCCATGCTCACCACCCGCGTCGGCGAGGACCACTACCCGGGCGACGCCGCCACCTCGGCCGCCTGGCCGGGCGTCGCGCCCGGCCGGCGCGGCGTGCTCAACGCGCTGGCGCCGACCCGCTTCCGCATCGACGACCTGCACGAGATCACCCCCAAGCCGCCCGTCCTGTGGATCCGCGGCGCCGACGACGTGATCGTCTCCGACACCTCCCTGTTCGACCTGGCCCACCTGGGCGCCATCGGCGTGGTCCCCGGCTCCCCCGGCACGCCCGCGCAGCCCATGATCGCCCAGACCCGGGCCGTGCTGGAACGCTACGGCCCGTACCGCGAGGCCGTGCTGGACAAGTGCGGTCACAGCCCCCACCTGGAACGCCCCGACGACTTCCACCGGCTGCTGGCCCGGCACCTCCTGGAGACCTGATGCTCGTCGCCCTCACCCTCGTCGCGAGCCTGCTCACGCCCTTACCCGCCGCGGCCCAGGCCCGGCCGCTGACCGTGCCGGGCGCCGAGCGCGCCGTCACGGCCGAGCTGGACGACCTCACCACCGCCGGCACCGCCCGCACCGGTCACACCGACCCCGCCGACTGGGCGGGCCTGCACTCGGCGGCCACGGTGAACCCCACCGGCGTCCCCGGCGTCCAGATCGACGGCTACTTCCCCGACACCTCCACCACCAACCCCACCCACGGCTGGAACCACGACTCCCAGTTCGTCATCCGGCTCCCCGAGCACTGGAACGGCGGCCTCGTCGTCACCGGCACGCCCGGCAACCGGGAGCAGTACGCCAACGACTTCACGATCGCGGACTGGGTGCTGGCCAAGGGCTACGCCTTCGCCGCCACCGACAAGGGCAACACCGGCCTGAACTTCCACACCGACGGCCGGCGCCCCGGCGACGCCATCGCCGAGTGGAACGAGCGGGTCACCCAGCTCACGATCGCCGCCAAGGCCGTCGCCGCCCAGCGGTACGGCCGGCCCCCGAGGCGCACGTACATGGCCGGCATCTCCAACGGCGGCTACCTGGTCAGGTGGCAGCTGGAGAACCGCGGCTGGCTCTACGACGGCGGCGTCGACTGGGAGGGCACGCTCTGGCGGGTCAAGGGCGACAACCTGCTGAACTACCTGCCGGAGGCGCTCAAGGCGTACCCGGACGAGGCCGGCGTGCGGCAGGCGGGCTTCGCGGCCGGCTCGGAGTTCCTGTGGCCGTTCCACCGGCAGTACTACTGGGAGCTGACCCAGCAGCTCTACCAGAAGGAGCTGGACCCGTCGTACGACGGGGCCGCGGCCGACTACGACTACGACGCGCGCCGTCCCTACGCCGCGGTCGCCAGGATCGCCCTGACCGGGCGCATCACGAAGCCGCTCATCACGTTGCACGGCACGCTCGACTCGCTGCTGCCCATCGAGCGCGACTCCGACGTGTACGCGCGGATGGTCGGCCCGCACCGGCCGTTCCGCTACCACCGGGTGGAGGGCGGCAACCACCTCGACAGCCTGGTGGACGTCTATCCGGACCGGCTCAGGCCGATGCTGCCGGCCTTCCGCGACGCCTTCGCCGAGCTGGAGGAGTGGACCGGCCGGTAGGCGCCGGTAGGGGCGTCAGTCCTTCAGGTAGCGATGCCTGCCCGCGCGTGCCAGCCGTACGAGGTGGCGGGCGCCGGGCAGGCGCCGGCCGATCCGGTGCAGGGCCGAGTCGCGGCCGAGCGGTGAGCGGCGGGCCGGGTCCACGGCGGCGGTGGGGCGCACCATCACGGCGCCCCGCCGGATCTCCAGCCCGAACCGCAGCCCCACCTCCTCCTCGGCGGTGCGCAGCGACGGCAGCCACCGGCCCGGCCCGAGCACGTCCGGCGGGGCGAACATCCGCCGGATCGGCAGCTTGGCGACGAGCTGGCCGGCGATGCGGCCGGCCAGGCCCGGCTCGACGAGGGCGGGCGCGCTCACCTCGCGCTCCCGGCGCCCGGTGCCGCGCAGCACCAGCTCCAGCGGCGGCCCGCCGCTCGGCGGCACGTACGGCACCGGCAGCACCACGTACAGATGGCCCTCCTGCCGCCTCACGGTGACGCCGGGCGAGACCAGCGCGATCGACTCGGCGAACGAGCGCGGCTCGACCGCCAGGCCCAGCTCGCCCTCGTCGGTCCAGCAGGGCACCACCAGGCGGGTCTTCGGGCGCTCGGCCAGCACGCCGAGGCAGTTGAGCGGGCCCTCGGAGCGGCGCACGCGGCTGCGGGCCTGATGCGCGCCGCCGTACATGCGGACGTGGACCTCCCACTGGCCGGAGCGCAGCGGCCGGCCCATGGCGGCCTCGGTGGCGTCCACGCGCGCCTCGCCGACGATGCGCACGCGGATGTGGCGCCGCCCGTCCGGGACCCGCTCCACCCGGTACGCGACGGGCAGGAAGTGGATGACGCCCGTCTCGGAGTGCCGGACGTAGACCTCGATGCGGGCCCGCTCGACCGCCTGGGTGACGTCGGTGACGGCGTCCGGCAGCAGCGCGGGGTCGAGCGAGCGGGGCGGGATCCAGTGCAGCCGGTCGCCGTCGGCGCGGAAGACGGTGGGCCGGCCGTCGCCGCCCAGCACCTCGACGGTGAGCCCGAGCACGAGCACCTGCCCGTCCCAGCGGACCTCGGTCAGGTCGGCGCCCAGGCCCGCGCGGCGGGTGGAGTTGGCCAGCAGGACGAGCTGGTCGAGGCGGCCGGCCCGCAGGAGCGCGGCCACGGCGCGCAGGTGGACCGGCAGGTAGCGGTCGAGCCGCTCGGGGAAGCGCTCCAGCACCAGCTCCCTGAGCAGCGTGAAGTGCATACCGCGGTCGATGGAGGAGCCGGCGAACCGGCTGGTGAGGAACGGGCGCAGCGCGGTCGAGCGGAACCAGTAGGCGTACATGCGGTCGCGGTGGCGGCCCTCGCCGGTGCGGGCGTCGATGCCGTCGAGCAGCTCGCGCAGCTCGGCCACGACCGTGGCGGGGTCCTCGTCGGGCTCGGGCCGCTCGCCCAGGTGGCAGCAGACCTGCTCGGCGAGGATGGCGACGACCTTGGCCTCCAGGTAGGCGCGCACGGAGAACGCCTGCTCGGCGAGCTGGCCGCCGGGCGCGGCGAAGGCGAGAGCGTGCTGCTCCAGGAACGCGCGCCGGTAGAGCTTGTGCGGGGTGAGGAGCGAGAAGAGCCGGTCGCGCAGGATGTCGGCGCGGGCCCGGCTCTGCTGGAAGGCGCCCATGGGCGGCCCGGTGTCGCGGGCGAGCCGCCCGACCAGGACGTCGGCGTCCGTCTCCACGGCCCGGTCGTACATGCGCTCCAGCGCCTCGCGGGCCAGCCGGTCGCCCTGGGTCATCAGGTAGACGTACTCGCCCTTGGCCGCCGCGACGCCGACGTTGCGCCCCCTCATGGGTGAGCCGCTGTGCGGCAGGTGCAGGACGCGGACGTTGCGGCGCACGGCGGCGACGGTGTCGAGCCGCTCGGCGATCCCGTCGGTGGACCCGTCGTCCACGAAGATCACTTCGTAGTCGTCGGCGGGCAGCGTCTGGTCCAGGACGGACCGCAGGCACGCGTCGGCCGAATCACCCGGGTTGCAGACATCGACGATCACACTGACCTTCACAGCCATGCGGCCAGCGTGCGCCCGCCCGCGCGGACGGACGCGGCGGCTTGCCGATTGCTGAGGGAAAGATGACCTGTCAGTACCAACCCGTGGACTGCGAGTGTCCCCAGGCGCCGCACGGCGTGCCGTAGCGGCCCTTGATGTAGCCGAGGCCCCACTTGATCTGGGTGGCCGCGTCGGTCTGCCAGTTGGGTCCGGCCGAGGCCATCTTGCTGCCGGGCAGGGACTGCGGGATGCCGTACGCGCCGGAGTAGCGGTTCATGGCCCGCTCGTTCCAGCCGCTCTCCTTCTGCCAGAGGCGTTCGAGGCAGCCCCACTGGTCGGCGCCGAAGCCCGCGCTGGCCAGCATCGACCGGGCGATGGCCTTGTTGCTGCCGGGCGACGGGGTGCTGCCGGGCGGGAAGTTGGCGGGCGGGAAGCCGTTGCCGCCCGGGGCCTTCTTCTTGACCTCGACCCAGTCGAAGCCGGTCTTCGCCCCGGAACGGGCGTCCTTGAGCTTGTCGGCCCGGTACGCCTGGACCGCGGCCTCCTTGAGCGCGTCGGTCTTGGGGTCGGCGGCGGCGCTGAAGTCACCACCGGCCAGGGCGCCCATCTCGGGGAGCGACAGGGGCTCGGCGGTCTTGGGCGCGTTGGCGTTCTCGACGGCGCGGAAGGCGGTGTAGCCCCCGCCGCCGAGCACGACGACGGCCGCCAGGCCGATGCCGATCACCCGCTTCGGGCTCACGCGCGAGGAACGGGCCGGTCGGCTTGCCGAGCGGGGGGTTTCGGGGGCGCGACGCTCACTCAACTGCGGACCTGGGCTCACGAGCAATGAGCTTGCCCTGTCTTGGGGGGTGGTCCGCAACCGAAACGGGACATTCGGCAGGACAACTCTGGCCCCACCAGCCACCTGGCGTGGAGTTTCCCACTGGATGTGATTTTGGTCACACCTGACGGGCGCTTTTCCCGGGGCTGGAACTCTCCTGACACTGCCCCGTCTTTTTTGTGGTCGTGTGAGTGAGATGTCACAGTTCTATGACGCTCGTCGGATGCATTCCTCACCTGGGCGAATAATGTGCAGGTGGCCGGGATCCTCCTCATCGAAGACGACGCCTCCGTGCGCACAGCCCTGGAGCTGGCGCTGACACGGCAGGGGCACTCCGTCACCTCCTACGCCACCGGCGAGGAGGGGCTGGACCACATCAGGTCCCGCCGACCCGAGATCGCTGTCCTCGACGTCATGCTCCCGGGCATCGACGGGGTCGAGGTGTGCCGCCGCATCCGCCGGCTCGACCAGCTCCCCGTCATCCTGCTCACCGCCCGCGGCGACGACCTCGACATCGTGGTGGGCCTGGAGGCCGGGGCCGACGACTACGTGGTCAAGCCCGTCGAGCCGCGCGTGCTCGACGCCCGCATCCGCGCCATACTGCGCCGCGCCGAGTCGGCGGCCTCCGACCGCATCACCTTCGGCGACCTCGTGATCGACCGCGGCGCGCTGAAGGTCACGCTGGCCGGCAAGGAGATCCACCTGACGCCGACCGAGCTGCGGCTGCTGCTGGAGCTGGTTCGCCATCCCGGCCAGGTGCTCAACCGCCGCTACCTGCTGCGGGAGGTGTGGGACCACACGCACGTCGCGGACTCCCGCCTGGTGGACGCCTGCGTGCAGCGGGTACGCGCCAAGATCGAGCCGACGCCGGCCGAGCCGGTGTTCATCCACACCGTGCGCGGATTCGGCTACCGCTTCAGCCCTCCATGATCAAGAAGCTGCTCGGACGCGTGGTCAGGCTGCCCACCGGGCTGCGCGCGCGGCTGGTCATCACGTTCACGCTGGTCGCCGTCACCGCCTCGGTCCTCGTCGCCACCATCGGCTTCGAGCTGGCCAAGACCGCGCTGGTCGAGCGGGCCGAGGACACCGCCGTGGACGTGGTGGAGCGCGAGCTCGACCGCATCGCGTTCCCGATCGGCCGGCTGCGGCCCGGCGAGGCGCCGCCCACCGCGCAGAACCTGGAGGAGCTCGGCCAGTCGCTCGACGGCCCCGGCCGCGGCGTCGTCGTCGAGTACCGCGGCCTGCTGTACGCCGACGGCCCCATGACCATGGACGACGTGCCCAACGAGCTGTACGGCCGGGCCAAGCAGAACATCGTCACCCAGCGCAGGGTCATCCACAACGAGCTGTGGCTCATCGTCGGCGCCGAGGTCTACCGGCGCGCCGACGCCGTCGTCGAGCCCACCGGGCTGCGCACGTTCGTCTTCTTCCCGCTGCGCGACGAGCAGAGCCGGCTGGACACCCTGCGCAGCAAGCTCACCCAGGGCGGCGCCAGCATCGTGGCCATCGCGCTGGTCGTGGCGCTGCTGTCGGCCCGGCAGGTGCTGCTGCCGGTGCGCCGGCTGAGCGCGGCGGCCCAGGCGCTCGGCCAGGGCCGGCTCGACACCCGCCTGCCGGTCCACGGGCAGGACGAACTGGCCGAGCTGACCGCCCGGTTCAACGACGCGGCGGCGGCGCTGGAGCTGAGCGTGTCGGAGCTGCGGGCGCTGGAGGCCATGTCGCGCCGGTTCGTCGCCGACGTCTCCCACGAGCTGCGCACCCCGCTGACCGCGATGACCGCCGTGGCCGACGTCCTCAACGACGACGTCGAACGGCTGCCCGAGGACACGGCGCAGGCCGTGCGGCTCGTGCTCAGGGAGATCGAGCGGCTGCGCGAGCTGATCGAGCACCTCATCGAGATCAGCCGGTTCGACGCGGGCACGGCCACGCTCAACCTGGAGCCGGTCAACGTCGCCGACGCCGTCCACGGCTGCCTGGACGTGCGCGGTTGGGGCGAGAAGGTGGGGGTGACCGCCTCGCCGGGCCTGACCGCCAGCCTGGACCCGCGCAGGTTCGACGTCATCGTGGCCAACCTCGTCGGCAACGCGCTCAAGCACGGCGGGGAGCCGGTCACCGTGAGCGCCAGGGGCACCGAGAACGGCCTGGAGGTGAAGGTGCGCGACCACGGCAAGGGCATACCGCCCGAGGCCCTGCCCCACGTCTTCGACCGCTTCTACAAGGCGGGGGCCGGGCGCACCCGCAGTCAGGGCAGCGGCCTCGGCCTGGCCATCGCCCGCGCCAACGCCCAGCTCCACGGCGGCACGATCTCGGTGCGCCCGCAGACGCCGGGCACGCTCTTCACGGTCTGGCTGCCGCGCGCATGAGGGACCGGACGAGGAGCAGGTGTCGCGGCCGGCGCGCGAGGCGCGCCCTGGTCCTGCTGACGGGGGTCGTGCCGGTGGTGGCGGGCTGCGGCATCTCGCCGACCGACGCGCGGGAGGTGGCCAGGCCGCCGACCGTCCAGGTGCCGCCGCCGTCCAAGACCATCTATCTGCTCAAGGACGGCCGGCTGACCAAGGAGCCCGCCGACGTCGAGTCCGACACCGTGGAGAGCCTGCTGACGGCCCTGTTCGCGGCCTCCAGGCAACCGCTGCAGGACGGCCGCGACACCGCGCTGCGCGGCTTCACGCTGGAGGGCATCAAGGACTCCCTCAACCCGATCCGGCGCGACGAGGTGCAGCTCCCCCGCACCTCGACGCTCACGGTGATCGTCAAGGGCGAGGGCACGCTGTCGCGGCCCGCCAAGGCCCAGATCGTGTGCACGGCGCAGCAGGACGCCGCGTTCGAGCAGGTCAAGATCGTCCACAGGTACGAGAACCGCCCCTCCGTGGTGGAGGGACGGTTCATCTGCGGCGACCTGAAGTGAGCCCGGCTAGAGGTTGATGTCCTCCAGCATCTCGGTCACCAGGGCGGCGATCGGCGAG
Source organism: Nonomuraea roseoviolacea subsp. carminata (assembly GCF_024172185.1). Taxonomy (GTDB): domain Bacteria; phylum Actinomycetota; class Actinomycetes; order Streptosporangiales; family Streptosporangiaceae; genus Nonomuraea; species Nonomuraea roseoviolacea. The sequence continues at coordinate 4,837,609 of NZ_JAMZEC010000001.1, read as the reverse complement.
CGCTCGGAGCGCGTCAGCGTCACGTGCGCGAACAGCGGGTGGCCCTTGAGCTTCTCCACCACGGCCACGACGCCGTCGTGCCGGCCGACGCGCAGGTTGTCGCGTTGGGCGATGTCGTGGGTGAGCACCACGCGGGAGTTGGCGCCGATGCGGCTGAGAACGGTCAGCAGCACCCCGCGCTCCAGCGACTGGGCCTCGTCCACGATCACGAACGCGTCGTGCAGCGACCGGCCGCGGATGTGGGTGAGCGGCAGCACCTCCAGCATGCCGCGGTCGTGCACCTCCTCGATCACCTCGGGCGTGGTGATCGCGCCCAGGGTGTCATAGACCGCCTGGCCCCAGGGGCCCATCTTCTCGCCCTCGGTGCCGGGCAGGTAGCCGAGCTCCTGGCCGCCGACCGCGTAGATCGGCCGGAAGACGATCACCTTGCGGTGCTGGCGGCGCTCCAGGACCGCCTCCAGGCCCGCGCACAGCGCCAGCGCGGACTTGCCGGTGCCGGCCCGGCCGCCGAGCGACACGATGCCGATCTCCGGGTCCATGAGCAGGTCGAGCGCGATCCGCTGCTCGGCCGAGCGGCCGTGCAGGCCGAACACCTCGCGGTCGCCGCGCACCAGGCGCACCGACTTGTCGGGGAGCACGCGGCCGAGTGCCGAGCCCTTGGTCGACAGCAGCCGCAGACCCGTGTGGGTGGGCAGGTCCCTGGCCTCCTCGAGGTCGGCCGAGCCCTGGTCGAACAGCGTCTGGACGTCCTCGTCGGTCACCTGGACCTCGGCCATGCCCGTCCAGCCCGACTCGACGACCAGCTCCGCGCGGTACTCCTCGGCGGCCAGGCCGATCGAGGCCGCCTTGACCCGCATGGGCAGGTCCTTGGACACCAGCACGACGTCGCAGCCCTCGGCGGCCAGGGCACGGGCCACCGTCAGGATGCGCGTGTCGTTGTCGCCCAGACGGAAGCCCACGGGCAGGATCGACGGGTCACTGTGGTTGAGCTCCACCCTGAGGGTGCCGTCCCCGGCCGGCATGGGCTCGTCCAGCCGGCCGTGTCTGACGCGCAGGTCGTCGAGGTAACGCAGAGCCTTGCGCGCGAAGTAGCCCAGTTCGGGATGGTGCCGCTTCGCCTCCAGCTCGGTGATGACGACGATCGGGAGGACGACCTCGTGCTCGGCGAACCGGGTCATCGCCGCCGGGTCGGCGAGCAGGACCGAGGTGTCGAGCACGTACGTGCGCTTACCGGGCTGAGTGGACGGGTTGCTCGAGGACACTGCCACACGTTCTCCCCCGGGCGCCCCTGGCGGGGGGCACCCTGCAGACGAGGTGGGAATCGGACCGGACCCGTGCCCCCGGCCGCGACGTGCCGGCGACGCCGGATTCCGGCCCCCTCGGCAGGTGTTGGCGCAAGGATGGGGCCCTCTCCGGAGTGTCCGGCCTGTGGCCGGACACTTCCAACGTTACGTCTTGGATACCCAGATGTCGGGTCAGGAACCGTAACGCCGGTGCCTCGCGGCGTAGTCGCGCAGCGCCCGCAGGAAGTCGACCCTGCGGAAGTCAGGCCAGTAAGCCTCGTGGAAGTAGAACTCGGAGTGAGCGCTCTGCCAGAGCATGAAGCCGGACAGCCGCTGCTCGCCCGAGGTCCGGATGAGAAGGTCCGGGTCGGGCTGGCCGCGAGTGTAGAGATGCTCCGCGATGTGCTCCACATCGAGTACCTCGACGAGGTCCTCGATGCTGGCCCCCTTGCTGGCTTGCTCCTGGAGGAGTGAGCGCACCGCATCGGCAATCTCACGTCTTCCTCCATACCCAACTGCAACGTTCACAATCAGGCCAGGACGGTGCGATGTTGCTTCTTTCGCGTTTTTCAGGACATTGGCCGTCCGGTCGGGGAGCAGGTCGAGCGCTCCGACCGGGCTGATGCGCCAGCCCTGGTCCACGAGCTCCTGCGTGACGTCCTCGATGATCCGCAGGAGCGGCTCCAGCTCCTCGCTGGGCCGGTTGAGGTTGTCGTTGGACAGCATCCACACGGTGACCACCTCGACGCCGCTCTCGCGGCACCAGGTGAGCAGCTCGGAGATCTTGTCCGCGCCCTTGCGGTGCCCGCTGGACACGTCGCGCATGCCCATGGCGCGCGCCCAGCGGCGGTTGCCGTCGATGATGACCCCGACATGCCGGGGGACGCTGTCCTTCGACAGCTTGGCCTCCAACCGGCGCTCGTACAGCCGGTAGACCAGGTCGCGCAGGCCCACGGAGTCCTCCCCAGCGGTGCTGTGCCTTCGGTCGAGTGACCTAACAGGCAATTATCACCGCGTTTTACTGTGTCCGCGCCCTCAAGGGTTGTCGAGACCCCGGCGCCATCGTCACTCGGGGCCGCCGAGACAGCCGTCCGCCTCGTCGACGAGCGCGTGCACGAAGCGCGCGAGCTCCGCGGAGGTGAGCACCGCCCGCATGCCGACGCCCTCCGCCCCCCACGCCTCGACGAAGGCGCGGCGCGTCAGCCGCCACCGCCCGGGCCGGTCACGCCCGGGGACCCAGAGCGGGATCGTGCGCAGGCAGCAGCGCAGCTCGCCGCCTCCCACCAGGGCTGACCTCGTACGATACCGGAAGGCGAACAGTTCGCTGTCCGGCTCCTCCTCGGGGAACCGGTCGTCGGGATCGGGCCAGCGCGCGGCCTGCCCGCGTCCGGCGCGGGCCTCGTCCACGCCGTGCGCCAGGCGGCGCAGCAGCCAGCCGCACCGCTCGCCCACGGTGCCGTACGGCGTGCCGTCGCGCGCCAGCTCCAGGGTGATCTCGTACGGCATGCCGACGCTGTCCGTGCACGCGACGGGCGTGACGGTCAGGAAAGATCCGTCGACACAGCGTAGTCCCCCCACATCGGCAGCTTATCCATCCCAAACTTCCCTAAACCCTGGAAAACGGCCAGCCATAAACCGCTGGCGAAGATCACCCGATACCGTAAAAACGCCGCGCGGTTTCGCCCAGGACCAGGTCCCGGTCCGTGCCCCCCAGCAGGGACGACGTCACCTCCCAGACCGTGCGGTAGTCGGAGGCGAGCAGCGCCACCGGCCAGTCGCTGCCGGCCATCAGCCGCTCGGGGCCGAAAGCCCCCACCGCGTGGTCCACGTACGGCCGCAGGTCCTCCACGGTCCAGTTCGCGTGGTCGGCCTCGGTGACCAGTCCCGACACCTTGGCGTACACGTTGGGCAGGGCCGCCACCCGCGTGATCTGCGAGGCCCACGGCTCCCACACGTGCTCCCTGACCCGCGGCTTGGACAGGTGGTCGACGACGAGGCGCAGCGTGGGGTGGCGCTCGGCCAGCGTGACGACGTGGTCGAGGTGTCGGGGCAGCAGCGAGACCACGTCGAAGGTCAGCCCGGCCGCCGCCAGCAGGCCCAGCGACTCCAGCACGGTGTCCTGGACCACCCAGTCGGGGTCCGGCTCGTCGTGGATGAGGTGCCGTACTCCGCGAAACTTCGGATGTCTGGCGTACCGTTCGATGGCGCGGGCCGCCTCATCGGGGCGGTCGAGCGGCACCCAGCCGACGACCGCCGCCACGAAGTCCTGGGCCTCGGCCAGGGCCAGCAGGGCGTCGGTCTCCTGGTACGAGTCGGCCGCCTGCACCAGCACCGTGGCGTCCACCCCGGTCGCGGCCAGCTCGGGGGCCAGGTCGGCCGGCCGGTAACTGCGGTACAGCACGCCCTGGTCCGGGGTCAGCCACGGGTAGGAGCCGGTCTCAAGGTCCCAGAAGTGCTGGTGCGCATCCACGATCACGCACCAAAACCTAGGATGTCTGGCCTTTCCCGGCAAGGCCCCGGAGGCCACGCGGCCGGCCCGGCGCCGTTGACGGGCCGGCCGCGAACGGCCAGGGGGGTGGCTTCGGAGCGCGCCCCGAGCGGGGCGCGCTAGGACAGGCGGTCGAGCAGCGCGTTGTACTCGTCCCACAGCTCCTTGGGCAGGTGGTCGCCGAAGGTGTCGAAGTGGGCGCGGATCTGCGCGGCCTCGTCCCGCCACACCTCGGGCTCCACCGACAGCAGCGTGCGCAGGTCCTCCTCGGGCAGGTCGAGGCCCTCGGTGTCGAGCGTCTCGGGCACCAGGCCAATCGGCGTCGGCACGGCCGCCGCCTCGCCGTTGAGGCGCTCGACGATCCACTTGAGCACCCGGCTGTTCTCGCCGAAGCCCGGCCAGATGAAGCGGCCGCCGGCGTCCTTGCGGAACCAGTTGACGTAGTAGATGCGCGGCAGCTTCGCGCCCTGGCGCCGGCCGATCTCCAGCCAGTGGCCGAAGTAGTCGCCCATGTTGTAGCCGCAGAACGGCAGCATCGCGAACGGGTCGTAGCGCAGCTCGCCGACCTTGCCCTCGGCCGCGGCGGTCTTCTCGGAGGCGACGTTGGCTCCGAGGAAGACGCCGTGGTCCCAGCTCAGCGACTCCGTCACGAGCGGCACCGCGGTGGCGCGGCGCCCGCCGAACAGGATCGCCGAGATGGGCACGCCCTCGGGGTCCTGCCACTCCGGCGCGATGGTCGGGCACTGGGAGGCGGGCGTGGTGAAGCGGGCGTTGGGGTGCGCGGCGGGCTCGTCGCCGCCGGGCGTCCAGGAACGGCCCTTCCAGTCGGTGAGGTGCGCGGGCGGCTCGTCGGTGAGCCCCTCCCACCACACGTCGCCGTCGTCGGTCAGGGCGACGTTGGTGAAGATGCTGTTGCCCCAGAGCGTCTTGACCGCGTTGGCGTTGGTGACCTCGCCGGTGCCGGGGGCCACGCCGAAGAAGCCGGCCTCCGGGTTGATCGCGCGCAGCGTGCCGTCCTTGCCGAACCGCATCCAGGCGATGTCGTCGCCGACGGTCTCGACCTTCCAGCCCGGGATCGTCGGCTGGAGCATGGCGAGGTTGGTCTTGCCGCAGGCGCTCGGGAAGGCCGCGGCGATGTAGCGCACCTCGCCGGAGGGCGGCGTGAGCTTGAGGATGAGCATGTGCTCGGCCATCCAGCCCTCGTCGCGGGCCATGGTGCTGGCGATGCGCAGCGCGTAGCACTTCTTGCCGAGCAGCGCGTTGCCGCCGTAGCCGGAGCCGTACGACCAGATCTCGCGGGTCTCGGGGAAGTGGCTGATGTACTTGGTGGAGCTGCACGGCCAGGGCACGTCGTGCTGTCCCGGCTCCAGCGGCGCGCCGACGCTGTGGACGCAGCGCACGAACTCGCCGCGCTCCTCGATGAGCCGCAGCGCCCGCTCCCCCATCCGGGTCATGATCCGCATCGAGACGGCGACGTACGGCGAGTCGGTGATCTCCACGCCGAGCTGGGAGATCTCGCCGCCGAGCGGGCCCATGCAGAAGGGCACCACGTACATCGTCCGGCCGCGCATGCAGCCCTTGAACAGCTCGCCGAAGGTGGCGCGCATCTCCGCCGGCGCGATCCAGTTGTTGGTCGGCCCGGCGTCCTCCTCCCGCTCGGAGCAGATGAACGTGCGGTCCTCGACCCGCGCGACGTCGCTCGGGTCGGACTTGGCGTAGAAGCTGTTGGGCCGCTTGGCCAGCCGGGTGAAGGTGCCCTGCTCGACCAGCAGGTTGGTCAGGCGGGTCCACTCCGCCTCCGAGCCGTCGCACCACTCGATCCGGTCGGGCTGTGTCAAGGCGGCGATCTCGTTCACCCAGGCAACCAATTCGGCATTGCTCGTCGGGGCGGGTACTTCGACGGAAAGCGACACGGCTACGGCTCCTCCACGGTGTTCAGGGCCCAGTCATCATTAACGACGAAGCCGCGTGAAAGCCAATTGGCATAGACCTATTCACGTCGGCGTCGCCGCAGGCAGGGGCCTTGACGATTGGAGGAGCCTACCCAGCCCGAACGGTTTTAAAAGAAATTCCCGCGGCACCTCCACCTGTCTCCGAAGCATGGTCTAAACCAATTTCCGTAGTGGTATAAACCATTTCCCGATTCGTTTTCGCTGCGTGCTCTCAGTTCTGGACGTCGGGCCCGGAGGAGCGGACGCGGTCGACGTGGCTCAGGGCGTCGCGCAGATCCGTCAGCCACGTGTCGGTGTGTCGGCCGACCAGCCGCACGCACCACGCGAGCGCGTCGCTGCGGCTGCGGGCCACGCCGGCGGCCACGAGCGTGTCGAGGACCTGCCGCTCGGACTGCCGCAACCGGGTCATCACCGGCACGGACAGAGTGGTGAACATCACAGTCTGGTCGCCGCAGGAGACGCCCCAGGACACCTTCTGCCGGAACCTGCGCTCGGCCTCGCGCGCGATCTCGATGCGGCGCTCCCGGGTCTCCTCCCGGAAACGCAGGACGAGCCCCTCGACGAGGGCCGCCCGCTCCTCCTCCGGCGTCTCGCCGGACGGCTCGGGCAGCGTGCCGATGACCGCGATCTCCTCGCGGTCGCGGACGATCTCGGGCGCACCGGTGAACCAGCCCTCGGGCAGGCGGCCGGTGAACCACGCGCGGACCTGTGCGGTGCTTTCTACGCTTTCCATGTAATCAGAATTACACCATTGCTGGGCATACGCACGCGCCAGAGGGTAAGAAGCGGTTGACCGCGGGGTTACCTGACCCTGGCCGCGAGGGCAGGGCTGATGCGGACGACGCCGGCGAGGTTGCGGGTGTGCACGGGGCTGATCTTGACCACGTCGCCCGTCCGCGGCGCCTGGATCATCTTGCCGTCGCCCCAGTAGATGGCCACGTGCGAGATGTAGCCGGGGTTGGTCGGGTCGCTGCGCCAGAAGAGCAGGTCGCCGGGCTGCGCCTGCGACAGCGGCACCTGGGGACCCGTCACCCACTGCTGGTGCGTCACGCGCGGCATCCTGACCCCCGCCTGCGCGTAGGCCCACTGCACCAGGCCCGAGCAGTCGAACGTGTCGGGCCCCTCGGCGCCCCACACGTACGGCCGGCCGAGCTTCGAGGCCGCCGCCTTGAGCGCCACGGTGATCTGCGCGGCCGAGACGAGCGCGCCGGCCGCCCACACCCGCGCCTGCTTCTTGGCCGGGGGCAGCACCGGGTTGACCATGGCCACCTGCGTGCCCTTGGGCAGCACCCTCAGCAGGGAGTCGCGCAGCCTGGCGGAGTTGGCCTTGGGGGCGCTGACGATCAGCGCGTTGTCGCGGGGCAGGCCGAGCCGCCGCCCGGTCTGCCGGGAGACGACGGCGTCCACCGCGCCGAAGCCCGTCGTGGCGTACGCGCCGATGCGCAGCGGGCCGGCCGGGCCGTTCACGCGGCTGTGCAGCGACAGCCCGCCGTCGTTGCCGAGCACGAAGGACACCGCGACGTCGCCCGCCGCCACGTTCTTCCACAGGGGGTCGGAGGCCGCCGTCACCTTCGGCGTGTAGGCGCGGAACGTGGAGGGATCGACCGCGAGGGTCTGCACCCGCTTGCCGTCGAGCGTGATGGAGGCCGCGTCGGCCAGCTCCAGCGCGCGCACGCCGCGTAAGCGGGCCACCTTCTCCAGCAGCTTCGTGGTGAACGGCTTGCGCGTGACGACGAACAGGTTGGGCTTGTGCAGCGTGCCCAGCGGCTTGACCTCGGGCGCGGGGCCCGACTCGGCGACCAGTGTCTGCCGGGGCGCGGGCCGGATCTGCGCGGGCGCCGTGGCCGCGGCCTGCCCCTGGCGCGGCGGCGTCTTCGAGGCGCGGGGCTGCGCCAGCAGGAGCACGTCGGCGGTCAGCACCGCCACCAGCGCCACCACGATGACCGGCACCAGCCGCGTGTGGTCACGCCGGCGGCGCGGCGGCGGGCCGTACGGGGCCTGCGGGTGGCCGTAGGGGCCCTGTGAATGGCCGTACGGGGTGTGCGGGTGGCCGTGCGGGTGCGGGGACGCCGGGGACCGCAGCAGGTAGCTCAGGTCCTGCTTGATGGCCGAGCCGCGGCGCTGCCCCAGGGCAGCGGAAGGCTCCGCCGGGCCGTCGTGGGCCCGGCGGTGCGTGTCTTCGGGGTTCAGTTGCCGATGTACGGCACGGCCTCGAGGATCTCGACCGTGTTCTGACGGCCGTTGGGCATGCTGTACGTGGCCTTCTCGCCGATCTTCTTGCCGTTGATCGCCGCCCCCAGCGGGGACTTGGGCGAGTACACGTCGATCGGGGCGCCGCTCTCCTCGCGGGAGGCGAGCAGGAAGGTCACCTCGTCGTCGTCGCCGACGAACCGGATGGTCACGGTCATGCCCGGGCCGACGATGCCCTCGGTCTTGGGAGCCTCCCCCACCTGCGCGTTGTCGAGGATCTGGCGGAGGTGGAAGATGCGGGCCTCCATCTTGCCCTGCTCGTCCTTGGCGGCGTGGTAACCGCCGTTCTCCCGTAGATCACCCTCTTCGCGGGCGGCCTCGATCTTCTTGGCGATGTCGACGCGCCCTGGGCCCGAGAGATATTCGTACTCCGCCTTCAGGCGGTCGTACGCCTCCTGCGTCAGCCATGTGACGTTCTCATCGCGAGAGTCGGCCACGGGTTCTCCTTGCTTGCCTAGGGGCCCTGGAACACTGAGGACGCCTGTGCGGTCGAATTGCGAAAGGCTAACAAGCCGGCCGCGCCAACGCTTCCCCAAACGTCTTATTCTATGAGATTGCAGTACTGGATGTGGACCGAAGCGGCCTCGGCGGTGGTGTCCAGCCGCTCCTTGAGCTGCTTACTACCCTGTCCCGGCCCGATTCTTACGTCCTTGGTGCCCACCTCGGCATGCCCGGCGTCCAGGGCCCTGAGCTGACAGACGGCCGCGCGGTCGTCCGGCTTCGCCACGGTGAAGACGATCTCGGCCTGTCCGGGCTCCACGGTGAACGACACGACCTGCGCCACGGCGCCGGACGTGCTGCCGGTCATCGACCACATCACGTAGCCCCATCCACCCGCGATGATGGCCACCAGCACGCCGATGACGACGTGCACGACGAGACGGCCGCCTCGCTTGGGACGGTCCGGGTAGTCGTCGGGCGTGCCGAGAACCGGCCCGTTCCCGACATCTCTCGTGGCCATGGCGGAATCTCCCTGCACTCCCTCAGCGTTATCCGAGACAATTGTCGCCCGCGGGGGCCGTGCCCTCGCGACCGCCCAGCAGAAAGTAACCTCTCTGGGCGCCTGTTCGGTCCGACTGAGGAGACATCGAGCCCGTGAGTGCACCGCTGAGGCTGATGGCCGTCCACGCCCACCCTGACGACGAGTCCAGCAAGGGCGCCGCGACGATGGCCCGCTATGTCCGCGAAGGCGTGGAGGTGCTGGTCTGTACGCTCACGGGCGGTGAGCGGGGCTCGGTGCTCAACCCGAAGATGGACCGGCCCGAGATCGTGGCCAACATCGCCGAGGTGCGCAAGGCCGAGATGGACCGCGCGCGCGAGATCCTCGGCGTGCGGCAGCAGTTCCTCGGCTTCGTCGACTCCGGCCTGCCGGAGAACGAGGACGAGGCGCTGCCCGAGGGCTGCTTCGCCCTGCAGAAGCTGGAGGACGCCTCCCGGCCGCTGGTCGCCGCCGTGCGCGAGTTCCGCCCGCACGTCATCATCACCTACGACGACGACGGCGGCTACCCGCACCCCGACCACATCATGACGAACAAGGTCTCGGTGGAGGCGTTCGACGCCGCCGGCGACCCCGACCGCTACCCGGGCACGGGCGAGCCGTGGCAGCCGCTGAAGCTCTACTACCAGATGGGCTTCACCAAGGAGCGGTTCGAGGCGCTGCACGAGGCCATGACCTCGCGCGGCATGGGCTCCCCGTACGCCGACTGGATCGCGCGCTGGGAGGACCGCCCCGCCAAGTGGCCGGTGACGACCCGCGTGCCGTGCGGCGACTACTTCGAGATCCGCGACGAGGCGCTCAAGGCGCACGCCACGCAGATCGACCCCGACAGCTGGTGGTTCGTCTGCCCGCGCGAGCTCCAGCAGGAGATCTGGCCGACCGAGGACTACCACCTGGCCCGCTCGCTGGTCGACACCGAGCTGCCCGAGGACGACCTGTTCACCGGCATCCACGCCGACGAGGTCTCGCCCGCCTGCCCCTGAGCCGACCTGCGCACACCCGCCGATGGGCCGACCACCGCACCCCGGTGGCACACTGGAACCGTGACAGTTCTCGCAGCCGGTGACGTGAGCCCGGGCCTGCTCGGTTTCGTCGTCGTCGCCCTCATCGGGGTGGCCCTGTACTTCCTCATCAAGTCGATGAACAAGCAGATGTCGAAGATCAAGGTCCCGCACGAGGGCGACACGGACGACAGGAAAGCCGAGTAGATGGCCATCGAAGTAGTCGACGCCCCGGCCCGCAGCCGGTTCGAGGTTCTCGTGGACGGCGAGGTGGCCGGGTTCGCCGACTACCGTCTGCTGCCCCAGAAGATCGTCTTCACCCACACCGAGGTGCGGCCCGAGCACGAGGGCCAGGGGCTCGCGGGCCGGCTGGTCGGCCACGCGCTCGACATGAGCCGCGACACCGGCCTGCGGGTCGTGCCGCTGTGCTCGTACGTCGCGAGGTACATCGAGCGTCACCCCGAGTACAAGGACCTCGTGGACTCCGCGGAGTCCTGAAGCCGGAGGCAGGTCAGTACTCCTTCGGCGACCAGGCGCGTTCCAGGGCCAGCGGGAGCCCCCACCAGCCGAGGGGCGTGAGCACGTCGTCGGCGTCCACGATGCCCAGATGCCCCCACAGCGTCACCACGGGCGTGAAGAGCCGCTCGCTGCCGCGCAGCTCGTCGGGGTCGCTCATGTCGACCTCGGCCGTGATGTCCGGCGACTCGGCGATGAGCCGCGCGATCCGCTCGGGCGAGGCCAGCACCCCCGGGCCGAGCCGGACCAGCGCGGCGGCCGCCGCCAGCCAGTCGGCGTACTGGATCTCGCACAGGGCGGCGAGCACCTGGTCCTCGTGGCTCACCTCGCCGTCCAGGTCGGTGAACTCCTCGACGGTGTCGTCCTCCTCCGACAGGTCGGAGATGGGGCCCGCGATGCCCGCGGCCACCGACAGCCACAGCTCCATGTCGTCGTCGGGCATCGGCCGCTCCTCGAACCCGGCGCAGGCCCGCAGCACGTTGGCCGGGTAGCCCGGCTGGCCGAGCAGCACCCGCAGCCGCGCCGCGGCCCCCTCCAGGTCGGCGACCGGCAGCTCCGGCTGTCTCGGCAGGCCGGCGACGACGCGGCGCAGCTCGCCGAGCGCCGTGGCCTCCTGCTCCTCGAAGACGGCCATCAGCTCCTCGTTCTGCTCGTCGGCGACCGCGAAGCCCGGCACCCGGCCGTCGGGCAGCGGCGTGTTCAGCCACCGGTCCTGGAGCTCCTCGTAGGCGCGGCGGGCCCGCTGGTCGCCCCGCAGCAGCGCGTCGGAGTCGATCTCGCCGGCCCGCACGCGCTCCTCCAGGTGGCGCACGAGCCGGGAGAACATCTCCTCGCCCACCGGCCCCCGCTCGTCCTCCTCCGGCCAGATGAAGAAGCCGGGCGTCAGCAGGATCGGCTCGGTGCCGGTGGACTCGACCCAGCGCTGCACCTCGCCCACGGTGGCGACGCACGCCTCGATCTGGAGCAGAATCTCCTTGGCCGAGTCCCAGAAGACCGGCGACAGCGGGTTGCCCGCGGCGGCCATCGCGCGCCGCAGGTCGGGCAGCGCCACCAGGGACATGCCGGACGGCACGGACAGCAGCGCCCGCGCCACGTCCCTGCGGGTCAGGTCCGTGACGCGGCGCCCGGCGTGGGCGCGCACGTACTCGAGGTCCACTCTCCGTAACCTACGCCTCCACGCCCCGGTACGCGCGCGAAGCCGGTATGTGACCGGGAGGCGCGGGCAGGTAGGCCCCGTAGGGTGACCCGGGGAGGTCTTGATGAACCGCTTGAAGGACTCGACGAGCCCGTACCTGCTCCAACACGCGGACAACCCGGTCGAGTGGCATCCGTGGGGCGAGGAGGCGTTCGCCGAGGCGCGGCGGCGTGACGTGCCGCTGCTGGTCAGCGTCGGTTACTCGGCGTGCCACTGGTGCCACGTCATGGCGCACGAGAGTTTCGAGGACGCCGAGACGGCGCGGCTGATGAACGCGAACTTCGTCAACGTCAAGGTGGACCGCGAGGAGCGGCCCGACGTGGACGCCGTCTACATGGGCGCCACCCAGGCCATGACGGGTCAGGGCGGCTGGCCCATGACCGTGTTCGCCACCCCTGACGGCCATCCGTTCTACTGCGGCACGTACTTCCCGCGGCGCGACTTCCAGCGGCTGCTGGCGGCCGTCCACGAGGCGTGGACCGGCAAGCGCGAGGCGGTGCTGCGGCAGGGCTCGCAGGTGGTGTCGGCGCTCACCTCGCAGACGACGCTGCCCGGCGGGCCGCTGCCCACGGCGGAGACGCTGGAGCGGGCCATGGACAACCTGCGGGCCTCCTTCGACCCGGCGCACGGCGGCTTCGGCGGGGCGCCCAAGTTCCCGCCGTCGATGGTGCTGGAGTTCCTGCTGCGGTCGGGCGAGCGGGAGATGAGCGGGAAGACGCTCGACGCGATGGCCCGCGGCGGCATCTACGACCAGCTCGGCGGCGGGTTCGCCCGCTACAGCGTGGACCCGCGGTGGGTCGTGCCGCACTTCGAGAAGATGCTCTACGACAACGCCCTGCTCCTGCGGGTCTACACCCACTGGTGGAAGGCCGGCGGGGGCGAGCGGGCCCGGCGGATCGCGCTGGAGACCGCCGAGTGGCTGCTGCGGGAGATGCGCACGCCCGAGGGCGGCTTCGCCTCGGCGCTCGACGCCGACAGCGAGGGCGAGGAGGGCAAGTTCTACGTCTGGACGCCGGAGCAGCTCGGCGAGGTGCTCGGCGAGGACGACGGCGCCTGGGCGGCCCGGGTGTTCTCCGTCACCGGCACGTTCGAGCACGGCACGTCGGTGCTCCAGCTCCTGGAGGACCCGGACGACGCCGAGCGCCTCGCGTCCGTGCGCGCCCGGCTGCTGGCCGCCCGGGAGACGCGGGTGCGCCCGGGGCGCGACGACAAGGTCGTGGCCTCCTGGAACGGCCTGGCCGTCGCGGCGCTGGCTGAGACCGGCGCGGTGTTCGACCGGCCCGACCTGGTCGAGGCGGCCGTGGCCGCGGCCACGCTGCTCGACCGGGTCCACCTGCGCGACGGCAGGCTGCTGCGCACCTCGCGCGACGGCCGGGCCGGGACGAACGCGGGAGTGCTGGAGGACTACGCGAACGTGGCCGAGGGCCTGATCGCACTCCACGGCGTCACCGGCGACACCCGCTGGTTCCGGGCGGCCGGCGCGCTGCTCGACACCGTGCTGGCCAGGTTCGCCGACGGGACGGGCGGGTTCTTCGACACCGCCGACGACGCCGAGCGGCTGTTCCAGCGGCCCCAGGACCCCACGGACAACGCCACGCCGTCGGGGCAGTACGCCGCGGCGGGGGCGCTGCTGTCGTACGCGGCGCTGACCGGGTCGGAGCGGCACCGGGAGGCGGCGCGGGCGGCGCTCGGCACCGTGTCGGTGCTGGCCGGCTCGCACGCGCGGTTCGCCGGTTGGGGGCTCGCGGTGGCCCGGGTGGCGCTGGACGGGCCGGTGGAGGTGGCGGTGGTGGGGCCGCCGGACGACGCGCGCACGCGGGCGCTGCACCAGGAGGCGCTGCTGGCGGACGCGCCCGGCCTCGTCGTCGCCCTGGGCATCCCGGGGGGCGACGCGGCGCCGGACGGGCCGGCCCTGCTGGAGGGGCGCGGGCTCGTGGGCGGGGCGCCCGCCGCGTACGTGTGCCGGGGGTTCACCTGCCGCATGCCCGTCACCACGCCCGAGGAGCTGCGCCGCGAGCTGGCGGGAGGGTGGCTCCGGGAGCTGCGCCCAGAGCCGCCCGCGAGGTGGCCGCGCGGGGCCGCCCGCTAGCCGAAGGGTGACCGCGGCGGGCCGCCCTGGTCGTCCGGCGGGCCGTTCGGGGTCTGCGGCTCCTGGGTGAAGCCGCCGCCGTCGTCGGGACGGTCCGGCGGGCCCTGCTCGTCCGGCCGCTGCGTCTGCGGCGGGTCGGTGAGTTCGGGCTGCGTCGTCTCGGGAGGCCCGCTCGGCTGGGAGGTGGGCGGGCCGCCGTTGTCGTCCGGTACGCGCGTCTCGCGCTGCGCGTACGGGTCGTCGTACGGCGTGGTGTACGAGTCGCGGTAGCCGTAGTCGGACGGCTCGGGGAACTCCTCGACGGGCTTGCCGCGCATGGCCTCGGTCATGAACGCCCGCCACACCTGCGCCGGGAGCTGCCCGCCGAACTGCACGCCGTACCCGGGGATGGTGACCGTCTTGTTGTCGGAGCGGAACATGTCGACCGCGACCGCGAGCTGCGGCGTGAAGCCGTTGAACCAGACCGACTTCGACTCGTCCGTGGTGCCCGTCTTGCCGGCGACCGGGCGGTCGTCGAGCCGGGCCCCGGTGCCGGTGCCGTACTTGACGACCTGCTGGAGGGCGTACGTGGTGTCGGCGGCGGCCTGCTCGGCGATCACCTGCCGGGACGCGGGCTTGACCACGTTCTTGACGCCCTTGCCGTCGGTGACGGACCTGACCACGTGCGCCTCGACGTGGACGCCCTTGTTGGCGAAAGTGGAGAAGCCGGAGGCGTTCTGCACGGCGCTCACCGAGGCGACGCCCAGCGGGAACGTGGCCGCGGCCTGGTGCGGCCGCAACTGCGCGGCGGGGATGCCCGCCGCCTCGGCGGTGGCGGCCACCTTGTCCAGGCCCACCTTCTGGCCGAGGTCCACGAACGCCGTGTTGACGGAGTTCTGGGCGGCCCGCACCAGGTCGATCGTGCCGTAGGAGCGGCCGCTGTCGTTGGGGATCGGGTGCGTGGGGTCGGAGGCCACGCGCATCGGCGAGTTGCCGTTGACCTGGGTGGACAGGTCGTAGCCGTTGTTGAGTGCGGCGGCCAGCGTGTACGCCTTGAACGTGGACCCGGCGGGCACCTTGGCCGAGAAGGCGTTGTCGTACCCGGTGAGCTTGGGGTTGCCGCCGTAGAAGGCGACGATCTCGCCCGTGGCCGGGTCGACGGCCGCCAGCCCGGTGCGGACCGCCTTCGGCGTGGCGGCGGGCACGGTGTCCTTGACGGCCCGCTCGGCCGCCTGCATGAGCTTCTTGTCGAACGTGGTGACGACCCGCAGGCCGCCGCTGTTGATGTCCTCGTCGCTGTAGCCGCGCCGGTTGAGCTCGGCGGTGACCTGGTCGAGCATGTACTGCGCCTGGCCCCGCAGCACGAACGGCTTCTTCGGCGCCTTCAGCGTGGGGAAGGTCTGGGCCGCCGCCTCCTGGGCGCCGAGCGTGCCGGTCTGGCGCATCGCCTCGATCACGGCCTGCCAGCGGGTCCGGGCGGCCTGCAGGTCGGCGCCCTTGGGGTCGGCGAAGCGGCTGGGCTGCTGGATCACCGAGGCGAGGTAGGCCCCTTCGGCCACGGTGAGCTTGCCGACGTCCTTGCCGAAGTAGGCCTGGCTGGCGGCCTGGATGCCGTTGGCGCCGCGGCCGAAGTAGATGGTGTTGAGGTACTGCTCCAGCACCCAGTCCTTGGGCTTGGACTGGTCCACCTTGATCGAGATCATGATCTCTTTGATCTTGCGGGTGATGGAGCGTTCCTGGCTGAGCCCGCTGTAGTAGTTGCGCACGAGCTGCTGGGTGATGGTGGAGCCGCCCTGGAGCTGCTGGCCGGTGAGCGTGGACCACAGGGCGCGGCCGGTGCCCTTGACCGAGACGCCGGCGTCCTCGTAGAAGGAGCGGTTCTCGGCCGCGATGACCGCGTCGCGCACGTGCTGGGGCACCTTGGCCAGCTCGACGAGGCGGCGGTCCACGCCCTGCCGGGCGAGGACGCTCTTGCCGTCGCGGTAGTAGATGACCGACCCCTGGGCCGTGGCCTGCTTCTGGGTGCTGTCGGGGATCGGTGTCATGGCGTACGCGATGCCGAACGCGACGATCGCCAGAAGGAGTCCGGCACCGCCGGCGATCAGCAACCTCTTGAGGATCCGACGTCTTCGCTTACCCATCCCACCACCGCTCCGCACCTCGCAAACCCCCGTATGCTGGGCGAACGTCAAGGTTAGACGACCGGCGACGGTGCCTTGTCCCTACGGGGATCGTACGTACTGCTGCCCGCCATGGCGCGGGACATCCTCCACCAGCGGGAGCACCCGGTACGGAACGGGCGTGTCCAGGGCGATGACGGACGACGTCCGGCGCACGCCGCGCACGTCCACGATCTGGTCGATGACCCGCTGGAGATCGGCGTTCGTGCGGGCCACGACCCGGCAGAGCAGGTCGCTGCCGCCGGTGATCGTGTGGACCTCCAGCACCTCGGGGATGCGCGCGAGGCCGTGCGACACGGGATCGTGCCCGGCCTCCTGCCTGATCTCCAGCGTGACGAACGCCGTGACGGTGTAGCCGAGGGCCGCGGGCGACACGTCGGGCCCGAACCCGGTGATCACTCCCCTGGCCAGCAGCCGGTCGAGCCGGGCCTGGACGGTGCCCCGGGCCACGCCGAGGCGGCGCGAGCACTCCAGCACGCCGAGGCGCGGCTCG
The DNA here is from genome assembly GCF_024172185.1 of Nonomuraea roseoviolacea subsp. carminata. Taxonomy (GTDB): domain Bacteria; phylum Actinomycetota; class Actinomycetes; order Streptosporangiales; family Streptosporangiaceae; genus Nonomuraea; species Nonomuraea roseoviolacea. The sequence goes on along the minus strand of NZ_JAMZEC010000001.1, from coordinate 4,821,186 downwards.
GCGTGGAGCAGCGCGATGAGGCGGGCGTCGAGATCGTCGATCGTCATGGTGTACAGAAACTCCGGCGTTTTCGGGCAGGCACTGGGCAGATTGTCCATTGATTCAAGTAACTCTTGCACAACCCGCTCAGATAAGTCGACATTTAGTGGCATGACTGATGTCTTTCCGGTTAACGGCATGGACGCCGTGGTGTTCGCCGTCGGCAACGCCAAGCAGGCCGCTCACTACTACTCCACCGCCTTCGGCATGCGGCTGGTGGCCTACCGCGGGCCGGAGAACGGCAGCCGCGACGAGGTCGCCTACGTCCTGACCTCGGGCTCGGCCCGGTTCGAGCTGCGCTCCTCGATCAGGCCAGGCACCGACATGGCCCGGCACGTGGCCGAGCACGGCGACGGGGTGATCGACCTCGCCCTCGACATGCCCGACGTGGAGTCGGCCTACGCCCACGCCGTACGGCAGGGCGCGCGGGGGCTCGTCGAGCCGTACACGGTGGAGGACGAGCGCGGCAAGGTGACGCTGGCCGCCATCGCCGCCTACGGCGAGACCCGCCACACCCTCGTGGACAGGTCCAACTACGGCGGCGTCTACCTGCCCGGCTACGAGCCCGCCGAGCCGCTCGTCGCGGCGCCCGCGGTCAAGAACGGCCGCCTGTTCCAGGCCGTGGACCACTGCGTGGGCAACGTCGAGCTCGGCAAGATGGACGAGTGGGTGGAGTTCTACCGCCGTGTCATGGGCTTCACCAACATGGCCGAGTTCGTCGGCGACGACATCGCCACCGAGTACTCCGCGCTCATGTCCAAGGTCGTGGCCGACGGCACCCGCAAGGTCAAGTTCCCGCTCAACGAGCCGGCCGTCAGCCGCAAGAAGTCGCAGATCGACGAGTACCTCGAGTTCTACGGCGGCCCCGGCGTCCAGCACATCGCGCTGGCCACCAACGACATCCTCACCACGGTCGACCACATGCGCGCGGCCGGCGTGCAGTTCCTCGACACGCCCGACTCGTACTACGACGACCCGGAGCTGCGGGCCCGGATCGGCCAGGTGCGGGCGCCCATCGAGGAGCTCAAGAAGCGCCGGATCCTGGTGGACCGCGACGAGGACGGCTACCTGCTGCAGATCTTCACCAAGCCGGTGCAGGACCGGCCGACCGTGTTCTTCGAGCTGATCGAGCGGCACGGCTCGCTGGGCTTCGGCAAGGGCAACTTCAAGGCGCTGTTCGAAGCCATCGAGCGTGAGCAGGACCGCCGGGGTAATCTCTGAGAGGTCCGAGCGTGACCGCGCCGAGGCCGCGGAGCTCCCTGCGCGCTCGTGACACCGCGTAAGCTACGTGTCACGCTACGAAGGGGGAGCGCGACTCCGATGAGGTTCACCCGCCAGGCGACCGCCGCGCTGCTCGCGCTCCTGACCCTGCCCGCCTGCGCGCCGAGCGACGGCGCCGCCGCCACCCCGGCGGCCTCCGGCAAGGGCACGCCCGCCCCCGTCGCCGACGCCGGCGCGGGGGCGCCCGGCATCGGCGACGCCGACTTCCCGCTCGACGGCAACGGCGGCTACGACGTCGGCCACTACGACGTCACGATCGGCTACACCCCGGCCACCAAGCACCTCGACGGGGTCACCACGATCGACGCCACGGCCACCCAGCCGCTGTCGCGCTTCAACCTCGACCTGCGCGGGCTGGAGGTCAGCGAGGTCACGGTCGACGGCGCCAAGGCGGGCTTCGACCGCCGGCGCGACGAGCTCGTCATCACCCCGGCCACGGCGCTCGCCAAGGGCGCCCGCTTCACGGTCAAGGTCACCTACGCCGGCGAGCCCAAGCCGGTCAAGGACCCGTCCAACCTCGGCACCTACGGTTTCATCCCGACGACCGACGGCGCGTTCGTGGCCTCCGAGCCGTCCGGCTCCAAGACCTGGTTCCCCAACAACGACCACCCCGCCGACAAGGCCACCTTCGACTTCCGGATCACCGTGCCGCGGGGCCTGACCGCCCTGGCCAACGGCGAGCTGACCGGCAAGACGGCCGCACCGGGCGGGCGCACCACGTTCACGTGGCGCGAGACCCACCCGATGGTCACCTACCTCGCCACGGCGACGCTCGGCAAGTTCGAGCTGCGCCAGGGCAGGACGGCCGGCGGCATTCCCAACCTCGCCGCCGTCGACCCCGCCTACCACGACGCGCTGGGCAAGCTCTACCGCGTCTCGGGCGAGGTCACCGACTACTGGAGCAAGGTCTTCGGCCCCTATCCGTTCTCCGCCACGGGCGGCGTTGTCGACAACTTCTCCGCGGGCTACGCCCTGGAGAACCAGACCAAGCCGATGTACGGCGGCTTCGACCCCGACACCAGCATCATCGCCCACGAGCTGGCCCACCAGTGGTTCGGCGACAGCGTCAGCATCGAGCGCTGGAAGGACCTCTGGCTCAACGAGGGCTTCGCCACCTACGCCGAGTGGCTGTGGTCGGAGCACACCGGCGGGGCCACGGCCGAGGCGATGTTCCGCCGGCAGTACGCCGCGAAGAACGACCCGATCTGGAAGTACCCGCCGGGGCGGGCCAAGCCCGGCGACCTGTTCAACCAGTCGGTCTACCGGCGCGGCGCCATGACGCTGCAGGTGCTGCGCCGCGCCGTCGGCGACGAGACGTTCTTCAAGCTGCTGCGCACCTGGGTGGCCGACCACAAGTACGGCAACGCCACCACGCCCGAGTTCATCGCGCTGGCCGAGCGGCTGTCGGGCAAGCAGCTCGACACGCTGTTCGACGCCTGGCTCTTCCAGCCCAGCCGTCCCGAGGTGTGACGGCGCGAGGTCCGGCCCGGATCCGGGGCCGGACCTCGCGCCTGGGGTGAGGTCAGCTACCGGCCGGCGGCTGCCCCTGGCCGTCGACGTCGTCCCAGGTCGGGTTCTTGACGGCGACGCACGGCTTGACCGGGCCCTCCACCACGAACCCGGCGTACTGCCAGAGCACGTGCGGCTTCAAGGCCTGGCCCACCTGCTCGTCCTTCACTCTCTCGGCGTACATGAGCACCGCGGTCCGGTTCCCGCCGAAGTACTTCGGGTCGATGTCGATCCCGCCCTTGACCGGGCGGATGGCCTTGCCGGAGATCGACCTGTCGTACTCCTCGGGGGTCTTGGCCTCGCCCCCCGCGACCTGTCCCCTGTCCGGCTTGCACCACGTGCCGGCCTTGAGATAGGTCACGTCGGCCGTGACGCCCATGCGTGCCAGGTCCGCCTCCAGCTTGTCGGCGTCCCTGAACTCCTTGATCTGGACCCGGATCGTGCCGTCGGTGTTCTTGGTCACCGCGTACGCGGGCGACTCGGTGCCGGTCAGCAGCGGCACGGCCACGGCCGCGGCGGCGGCCACCCCGGCCACCGCCGCCCCCGCGAACAGGCGGCGGACCGTCATCCGGCGGCGGTGCTCCGCCCCGCGGGCGGCGACTTCGGCTTTCAGCTCCATCAGCAGGCGCTCCTCGAAACTCATCCTGTGGTTCCTTCCATGACGAGGGGGATGTCGCGCAGCACGCGGCGAGCGCGGTGCAGCCGGACCCGGGCGGTGCCCTGCCGGATGCCGAGGGCCTGCGCGGCCTCCGTGACGGTGAGCTGGTCGATGGCGACCAGCTCCAGCACGGCGCGCTCCCCTTCCGGCAGCCCGGCCATGGCCTCCAAGGCCCGCCTGGCCCTGCCCTCCGCGTCGATCCGCTCCTCCAGGCGGGCGACGTCGTCGGAGTCCAGCAGCCGCCGCCCGCTCACGCGGTCGGCCAGCCTCGTCTCCCTGAACGCGCGGCGCCGCTCGGCCGAGAGCGTGTTCCTCGCCACGCCGTACAGCCACGCGATCTCGCTGCCCCGGCTCGCCCGGTAGGTGTGGGCGGAGTCGAGCACCGCCACGAACACCTCGGCCACCAGGTCGGCGACCGTGTGCGGGTCCTCCACCCGGCGGGCGAGGAAGCGGGTGATCGCGTCGACGTGCCGCCGGTAGAAGGCTTCGAAGGCCACGGGATCCGTGGCGATCTCCACCTGTTTGCGACGCACCGGCCATGCTCCCTTCGTCGATCTACACCCCTGCTTGGAAGGAGCCCGCGGAAGCGTTACAAGCCTGACAGGAGTGACGTATGACACGAATCACCCGCCGGTGGGCCGCCGTCACGTGCTCCGCGGCGCGCGCACGCGGATCGCGCGGGAGCCGCCGGGCGCGGGAGCCTCTACCCTGGCCGTCATGCGCAAGATCGTGGCCCTCCTGGGCGTCGCCGTCGTGGGCGTCGTCGCGACCGGGTGCGGCGTGCCCGCCCCGCCGCCGGCGCCGGGCATGCTGGGGCGGCAGCAGCAGGTCATGGCCGCGTGCATGAGGGGACGGGGGCTGGCGTACACGCCGGCCGCGCCCGGTTCGACGTCGGGGACTCCCGCGCCGCCGGCCGCCGACGAGCTGCGCCGCCGCGCGGGCGACTACGCGGCCATGCGCGAGTACCGGGCGCGGTACGGCTTCGGGGTCTTCGCCGCGCTCGTCCACCCGGATGACCCGCTCGCGTACGTGCCGGAGACGCCTCCGCCGCTGGCGACCCTCCCGGACGCCGATCCGCTGCTCGCGACGGCCCCCTCCGAGCGGCCCGCCCTCCCCTCCTCCGCTCCCGCGCCCACCCGCGCCCCGGAGCCGCCCGCCATCGGCACCCCCACCATGGAGGCGCACGTCACCGACGGCCCGGCGGGCACTCCTGCGGCCATCGGGACGCCCGTCGCCGTCGAGCCCGGCACTCCTCCGGCGGACGAGCCCGGGACGGACGGCGGCTCCGCCGACGCGTACGCCGCGGCCGGCGTCGAGTGCTACGTCAGCACCGTCAAGCAGACCCTCGGCCGGGACGTCACCGACGCGGCCCACCTGCGCAGGAAGTACGTCCGGGCGCTCCGGCTGGCCTGGAAGAACGAGCTGGACACCGACCAGGAGCTGCTCGCCCTGGCGGGGGCGTACGCCGCCTGCCTGACCGGCAAGGGGTACGCGATCGACACCACGGCGCCGACCGAGCTGGCCACCGCGGAGCTCGACCGGTTCGCCGCGCTCAAGGACGACCTGGAGAAGAAGGCCGCCGCCCGCCGCCACAAGGCCGGCCGGGGTGAGCGCGGGGTCGTCCAGGGCGAGCAGCAGGGCAGCCGTGACGACCCCAAGGGCCGCCGCGCCGACGCCAGAACAGGCCGCGGCGACGCCGGAGTGGGCCGCGACGATGCCAGGGCCGCCGACACCAGAGCCGCTGACGTCAGGGCCGCTGACGTCAGGGCGGGCCGCGACGACGCCACGGTAGGTGACCGGCCCGGCGGGCGGCCGGGGGAACGGCCGTCCTCCGTCGTGGACGTGTCGGCCGAGTCGCCCCCGGCGCTGCCCGCGCGCCTCGCGGAGCCGTACCTGCGCCGGGAGATCGCCACGGCCCTGGACGACCTGGAGTGCGGCAAGCGGTTCTTCGCCGTCTACCGGCCCAGGCAGGGGGCCGTGGCCGAGCGGCTGGCCGCGAGCTGGGGGCTCGACCAGTAACGGTCGCCCGCGAGGACGAGCGCCGCCGCGCCGACCAGCCCGGCGTCCTGCCCGAGCGCGGCGGGCGTCACCCTGACCCGCCGGGCGAACCCCATCCGGGCGTGCGCGCGCAACGCCTCCTCCAGCGGCCCGAACAGCGGCTCCCCGGCCTGCGCCAGGCCGCCGCCGACCGTGACGAGTTCGAGGTCGCAGAGGTGAGTGGCGGAGGCGATCGCGACACCGAGCGCGTGCCCGGCGCGGCGCATGGCCGCCATCGCCACCTCGTCGCCCGCCCGCGCGTCGGCGGCGAGCGCCCGCGCGGTCACCTCCCGGTCCTCCGGGTACGCGTCCCTGCCTGTCGCCTGTTCGAAGACGTCCTGAGGACGTCCCCGCAGGTCCCCAGGACGTCCCCCGAGGTGTCCCGGACGTCCTTCACCGTCTCCCTGACGTCCTCCACGTCCCCGAGCACGTCCCGCGACGTCCTCAGGACGTTCCTCTCGACATCCGAGACGTCCCGCGACGTCCTCAGGACGTTCCTCTCGACATCCGAGACGTCCCGCGACGTCCTCAGGACGTTCCTCTCGACATCCGAGACGTCCCGTCCACTCCCCCGGCCGTCCCTCCGCGTCCGCAGGACGTCTGTCTCCGTCTCCGAGGCGTCCTGGGAGGTCGGCCGCCGTGCCGCCGCCCGGCACCCAGCCGTGGGCGAGCGCCCAGGCCGTCAGGACCGGTCCGCGGGCCACCGCCTCCAGACAGCCGCGGCCCCCGCACCCGCACGGCGGGCCGTCCACGGGCTCCACGACCACGTGTCCGATGTGCCCGGCGTTGCCCGTGCCGCCGTCCACGAGCCGGCCGCCCAGCACGAGCCCGCCGCCCACCCCGGTCGAGACGACCATGCCCAGCATGTCGCGCGTCCCCTGGCCGGCGCCCCGCCAGTGCTCGGCCACGGCCACGCACACCGCGTCGTTGTGCAGGCGTACCGGCACCCCCGGGAAGCGCTCCGCCAGCCGGGCGCGCAGCGGGAAGCCGCGCCACCCCGGGATGTTGAGCGGCGAGACCTCGCCCGCGGGCCACCGCATCGGCCCGCCGCACCCGACCCCGACCCCCTCGACCGGCCCGGAGAGCTCCACGGACCCGACACCCTCCGCCGGACCGGCCGACCCCACCGACCCGACACCCTCCACCGGACCGGCCAACCCCACCGACCCGACACCCTTCACTGGACCGGGCGACCCCACGGACCCGCCGAACGCACCCGTCAGCGGGCCGGACGCGCTCACGAGGGCATCCGGCGCCACCAGCGACTCCACGAGGCCGATGAGCGTCTTCCACAGCGTCTCGGCGTCGGCGCCCTGCGGCGTCGCGACCCGCCGCGCCCGCGCCACCGTCCCGTCGTGACCGACCAGCCCGGCGGCCAGTTTGGTGCCGCCGACGTCGATCGCGAGGATCACGCGTCGCCCGCCGCCCCCGACGAGAAGACGAGCACCGACGCCGTGAAGCCGTGCACGTGGTTGTGGCCGCCGACCGGGCCCACCTCCCCCGCCGCGAAGAAGCCGGCCATGCCGATCGGGCCGAGCGTCTCGCGCAGCGCCACCGGGTCGTGGTCGGCGCTGCCGAACATGGCCGAGCCCCGCCCGTTGCAGGAGAACAGCAGCGCGCCGTCCGCCTGCCCGAACTCGGCCTTGTGCGCGTCGAGCAGGTCGTACAGGTCCTCGTCGGCGGTGGCGGCGTCGCGCACCTGGAAGCGGACGGTACGCCCGACCTCCACGATGTCGCCGATGGCCACGGCCTCGTGCTCGGGGTCGATGCCGATCACGCCGCGGATGAGGAAGTCGCCCCGTTCGTGGCGCTCGGCGTACTCGTCGATCGCGATGCCGATCTGCAGGCCGGCGGCCACCAGCTCGCGGTCGTCCTCGTCCAGCTCGCTGACGATGTCCTCAAGCCGGGCCAGCGCGGGCTGCCCGGCGAGCTCCAGCAGGAGGTTGTCCTCGGCGCGGGTGACGACCATGGACGGCCCGATGGGACGGCAGCCCTGGCTGACCACGGTGCGGATCCGCACGGGGCCGCTGAGCACGACCCCGATCGCGCCCTCGGTGTAGACCTCGCCGTCGGCGAACAGCCGGACGGAGCCGCGCCCGCCGACGCCGTTGGCCAGGCCGCCGATCAGCGGGAGGTCGCCGAGCACGTCCGCCGAGCGCTCGACGAACGCGTCGGTCGGGAACGAGTAGGGGTCGGCGAGCAGGATCGCCACGTGGTCGTCGGGACTGCGGTCGGGCAGGCCGACCACCACGAACCGGTCCTCGGCGTTCAGGGTCTCCAGCGCGAACGTGGTCAGCCGGGCCTCGCCGAGCGTGGCCGCCCAGGCGCTCACGGAGGGCGTCAGCTCGACGCCCTGCCCGCCGCCGATCACTCCCGTGGCACTGCAGCCGATCACGTGGGCGTCGGGGGCGAGCGCCATCGCCCGCTGCCCGGCTCGCGCGACGTCGTCGGGGTCGTCGCCGCAGATGAAGAAACAGACCAGGTCGGCCTGCTCGCCGAGTCGTGACAGCGCCTGCCCGACGGCGCGCTCGGCGATCTCCTCAAGGTCCGCACCCACGGCGAGGCCGTCCGCGAAGCGGCTCGTCATCAGGGCCACGCTTCCCGCCTCCCTCGGCAGCTCCAAGTTCCCTAGGCTCCGATTCTCCCCACTAAAGGAACAAGCACGCACACAACGCGTCACTCAATCCTCAAGATCCGTAATCTGCGCCGGACGCGAAACCTCTGCCGCATTCGTGTCGGGGGACGTAGTCTCGATCCCGTGCATCAGCCTCTAAATCTCCGCGAGTTGCGAGAAAGCGGTCACGTTCATCGCACCGTGAAAGCAGAGGTCCGCGAGAACCTGCTGGCCAGGCTGAGGGCGGGCGAGCCCCGCTTTCCAGGCATCGTGGGCTTCGACGACACCGTCCTGCCCCACCTTGAGCGGGCGCTGCTCGCCGGGCACGACCTGGTCCTCCTCGGCGAGCGCGGCCAGGGCAAGACCCGGCTGATCCGCACCGTGACCGGGCTGCTCGACGAGTGGACCCCGGTCGTCGAGGGCTGTGAGATCAACGACCACCCGTACGCGCCGGTCTGCACGCGCTGCCGCTCCCTCGCCGAGGAGCTGGGCGACGAGCTGCCCGTCGCGTGGAAGCACCGCGACGAGCGTTACGGCGAGAAGCTGGCGACGCCCGACACGTCCGTGGGCGACCTGATCGGCGACGTCGACCCCATCAAGATCGCCGAGGGGCGGCGGCTGGGCGACCCGGAGACCGTCCACTACGGGCTGGTCCCGCGCACCAACCGGGGCGTCTTCTCCGTCAACGAGCTGCCCGACCTGGCCGAGCGCATCCAGGTCGCCCTGCTCAACGTGCTGGAGGAGCGCGACATCCAGGTACGCGGCTACAACCTGCGGCTCCCGCTGGACGTCCTGCTCATCGCCAGCGCCAACCCCGAGGACTACACCAACCGCGGCCGGATCATCACGCCGCTGAAGGACCGGTTCGGCGCGGAAGTGCGCACCCACTATCCGCTGACGGTCGAGGACGAGCTGGCGCTGATCCGGCAGGAGTCGATGCCCGACATCGGGGCCGACGTTCCGGAACACCTGGTCGAGACCATCGCCCGGTTCACCCGGCTGGTCCGCGAGTCCACCTCCGTCGACGCCCGCTCGGGCGTCTCGGCGCGCTTCTCCATCGCCGCCGCCGAGACCGCGGCCGCCTCCGCCGTGCGCCGGGCCGCGATCACCGGCGAGGAGCGGCCCGTGACCCGGGTGTGCGACCTGCCGTGCATCGTCCACAGCCTGCGCGGCAAGGTGGAGTTCGAGGTCAGCGAGGAGGGCCGGGAGACCGAGATCCTCGCCCACCTGCTGCGCCGGGCCACGGCCGAGACGTTCCGCAGCCGGCTGGGCGGGATGGACCTGTCGGCGCTGACCGACAAGTTCGCCCAGGGCAACCAGGTGGAGTCGGGCGAGCTGGTGCCGGCCGGCGAGCTGCTGCGCCGCATCGGCCCGGTCGAAGGGCTCGCCAAGATCATGTCGCGGCTGGGCATGGGCGAGGGCGAGGAGTCTCCGGGGCACGCCGCGGCGGCGCTGGAGTTCGCCCTGGAGGGCCTGTACCTCATGCGCCGGCTGTCCAAGGACGACACCGACGGGATGACCGTCTACCGCACTTGACTGCTCCCCCGCCTGAAGTGACCGAAGGCGGGGGATTCCTGGCTCACGCCGCCTGACTGCCCGGCGGACGGTCAGGTCTTACGCGATCAGCACCAGCCGGGGCCAGACCAGCCCGGACGAGCATCACATGGGCGGAGTTCTTGTCCCTGGGGGACACGGCTCCGCACGTGGTGCAGGCCGCGGCCATGCTTGCGCGCCATGGCGATCAGCTCCGCCTTGATCGTGCCGATGGCGGCGTCGGCGGCCTTGCCCGCCATGGTGCTTTTGGCCAGGAACTTCGGCCGGAAGTCCTCCACCGCCAGCACGTCATGGTCGCGCACGACCTTCTTCGCCCACTTACGCGCCGTGTCCTGCCGCTGCCGGGTCACCTTCCGATACGCCATGGCGGCCTGCCGCCCGGCCTCGCGGTAGCCCTTCGACGCGGGCCGGCCGGGCAGAGGTTTGCGGCGGGCCATCATCCGCTGGTACCGGGCAAGCCGATCGGCCGCCTCGCGGCCGTGCCCGGCGCGCGGGAGGTCGTGACCATCGCTGGTCGTGGTCGCGACCTGCGCCACGCCCCAGTCGATCCCGATCACCCGGCCGGTCGCGGGCAACGGCTCGACCCGCGCTGGTACGACGAACGAGGCGTACCAGTGCCCGAGGGCGTCGCGGTAGAGGCGAACCGACGAGGGATCAGCGGGCAACTGCGCTTGAACCGGGGCATCCCCGCCCGCCGCTTGAATGGCAGCCGGGCCTTGATGTCCTTCACAGCCTTGGTCCGGGAGCGGGCGAAGTCACGGATGATGTGCTGCTGCGGCACCGACGCCCCGCCGGCCAGCCACTCGTGCTCGGCCCGCCAACCTGTCAACCTGTCAACAGCTTGTCCAGCCTCGCCGGACCACACTCCTCACGCGCCGTGTATGCGGTGCGGGAGGCGGCCACGCACTGGTTCCACACCCAGCGACACCGATCCCACTCCGCCAGCAACCCGGCACACGCCGCAGACGACACGCGCAGCCGGTAGGTGAATCGGGCACACCCACCATCCCCGCCCGCAGTCGCCGCCACGATCGGCAACCTACACAGCAGGGCCGACACTGACCCCCGCTGTGCAAAGTCCGGTTCCTCTCCGACCGAAGTGAAGGCCGGAGCATCCTCCAAGGAACATCGGTGAACAACCGGGGCCTCTCCCGCGTCAGAGTGGATGATCCAGCACTCTGACCGGGGGGACCGTCCCATGCGCCTGCTCGCCCACGCCACAGCTCTCGCCCTGTGCGCCCTGCTCTGCGCGCCCGCGACCGCGGCCTCCGCCACCACTCGCGCACAGGTCTCGACGGCGGTCGTGTACGGCTACGCCTGGGCCGACGGCGCGGGCGCGTTGCGTCTCACGCCCCGCGCCGCCACCTACCGCAGGCCGCTGCACCGCTTCACGGCTCTCGCCGGCGCCCGGCCGCTGCGGCTGTCCTACACCGGGGCCGCCTACCGCCGCGTCACCGTGGCCTGCGACCTCAAGGAGACCGAGGGCGAGGTCGCGATCGACGGCAAGGGCCGCGGCACCACCCGGTGCACCACCGACGACCTGGCCGACAGCCTGAAGCGCGGCCCGGTTCCGGTCCGCGTCGAGCACCGCGACGGGCGGGCGGTGACGGTCACCGAGGTCCTCGCCCAGCCGTCGCCGTCCCGGGTCGAACGGGGCACGCTGCGCTGGGCCGGGGACTCGGCCGTGCTGTTCACCCGCGCCGGCCGTACCGTGCGGCTCGGCCACACCGGGGCCGTGTCGTTCAGCCGCGTGACGCGCGGGTGCGGCGACAAGTGGCTCGCCGGCTCGCCCGTCAACGCCGGCCGCGACGGCCTCGGCCGCAAGCCCTGCACGGCGGCCGACCTGGCCAGGGCGCTCAAGGGCGCCGGGCACGCGGTGGCGGTCCAGGTCGACTACGTGCCCGTCACCGAGGAGGTCCAGCAGGTCTGGGAGGTCTACGGGGACGCGTGAGCGGGCTCGTGGGGTTAGCGTGGGTCCGTGATGGCCTACCGCTATGGCGAGTACCACGACGGCCCCGACCCCCTGGCCCCGCCGTACGACGTGCGGGCGGCGCTGGACGAGATGGGCGACGCCATCCTGTCCGGCTCCACCCCCGTCCACGCCCTGCGTGACCTGCTCAAGCGCGGCCTGCCCGGCGCGCACGACCGCAAGGGCCTCGACGACATGCTGCGCGAGGTGCGCCGCCGCCGCCGCGAGCTGCGCGAGAGCGGCCGCCTCGACGGCACCCTCGAACAGGCCCGCGCCCTGCTCGACAAGGCCATCGGCCAGGAGCGGGCCGAGCTGTTCCCCGACCCGTCCGACGACGCGCGGCTGCGCGAGAGCGAGCTGGACGCGCTGCCCGACGACACGGCGAGCGCCATCCAGGAGCTGAGCTCGTACGAGTGGCGCTCGGCCGCCGCCCGGCGGACGTTCGAGGAGCTGCGCGACCTGCTGCGGCGCGAGGTGCTCGACAGCCAGTTCCGGGGGCTGCGCGACGCGCTGGCCGACCCCGACCCGGCGGCCATGGAGCGGGTCCGGCAGATGATGGCCGACCTCAACGACATGCTCGACAAGGACGCCAGGGGCGAGCACACGCAGGCCGACTTCGACGCGTTCATGGACACGTACGGCGACCTGTTCCCGGAGCGTCCGCGCGACCTGGAGGAGCTCGTCGACATCCTGGCCCGCCGCGCCGCCGCCACGCAGCGCATGCTGGCCTCGATGACGCCCGCCCAGCGCGAGGAGCTCAACAACCTCATCAACCAGACGCTCGACCAGGCGGGGCTGTCCGACCAGATGCGCCGGCTCGGCGAGTCGCTCTACGCCCGCCGCCCCGATCTGGCCTGGAACACCCCCGAACGGCTCAGCGGCGAGGAGCCGCTGGGCATGGGCGACGCCGTCTCGGCGCTGGAGGAGCTGGCCGACCTGACCCGGCTGGAGTCGGCGCTGCGGCAGGACTACCCGGGGGCCCGGCTCGACGACATCGACGAGGCCGCGGTCCGGCGGGCCCTCGGCCGTTCGGCGGTGGACGACCTGGAGGCGCTGCGCCGGATCGAGCGCGAGCTGGAGGAGCAGGGCTACCTGCTGCGCCGCAGGGGCAAGCTGGAGCTCACCCCCAAGGCGGTGCGGCGGCTCGGCGAGACCGCGCTGCGCCGGGTGTTCTCCTCGCTGGACGCGGGCCGGCGCGGCGACCACGACCAGCGCGACGCGGGCGCGGCGGGCGAGCTGACCGGCTCGTCACGACCGTGGCGCTTCGGCGACGAGCAACCCATCGACGTGGTGCGCACGCTCGTCAACGGCGTCCGCAACGGCGGCCTGCGCCGGGCCGAGGGGGCCGGCGGCTCCGCGGTACGGCTGTCGGTGGACGACTTCGAGGTGGCCGAGACCGAGCGGCGCAGCGCCGCGGCCGTCTGCCTGCTGGTCGACCTGTCGTACTCGATGGCGCTGCGCGGCACGTGGGCGGCGGCCAAGCAGACCGCGCTGGCCCTGCAGGCGCTGGTGGCCTCGAAGTTCCCGCAGGACGCCGTGCAGATCATCGGCTTCTCCAACTACGCGCGCGTGCTGCAGCCGGACGAGCTGGCGGGCCTCGACTGGGACATGGTCCAGGGCACCAACCTGCACCACGCGCTGCTCATCGCGGGCCGTCACCTCGACCGGCACCCCGACTTCGAGCCGGTGGTGCTGGTGGTCACGGACGGCGAGCCGACGGCGCACCTGATGCGCAACGGGCACTCGGCGTTCGAGTGGCCGCCCTCGGCCGAGACGCTGGAGCTGACGCTGGCCGAGGTCGACAAGATGACCAGGCGGCGGGCGACGCTCAACGTCTTCATGCTGGCGGCCGACGAGCGGCTGAAGGAGTTCGTGGACGAGGTGGCCCGCAGGAACGGCGGCCGGGTCTTCTCGCCCAGCGCCGAGCGGCTCGGCGAGTACGTGGTCAGCGACTTCCTGCGGCTGCGCCGGGCCCGCTGAGAGCCGACGGAGGAGCTCTCAGGCGTCGATGAGCCGGGTGTAGAAGTCGAGGGCGACGTCGAAACCGTCGCGGCAGTTGCGGTGGGAGCGGTAGCAGGGGCGCCAGGCGGTGCTGGAGCCCACGCCCTCGCGGGCGTCGGTGAGCGCCGCCGGCACCCGCTCCGGCCGGGGCAGCAGCCCGCCGCCCAGGTAGCGGACGCCCGTCAGCTCGGTGTGCCGGCCGGAGCCGCCGCCGACGTAGCGGCCGAGCCGCCAGCCGCTCTCCTCGTCCCACACCAGGGCGGTGCCGTCGGCGAGCCGGACGGTGACGGCGCGGGGGTCGCACGGACCCTCCCACCAGTCGGACACCTCCGCGCCGAGCTGTTCGACGACGAGGCTCGCGTAGCACGCCGGCTGCTTCAGCCACTCATCGGTGTACGGCTCGACATGCCTGATGGCCAAGGAAGACACCCCCATGTGTCCAAAGGGTGAGAAAAGTGGGACGGTCCCCAACCATACCCGGGCCGAACTTATTCCGTTGCCACACCGTCTAGTCATTACGGACGATATTTACGTCCGCGACGGGGAAGGAGGGGAGCCTCATGTTCGCCATGATTGTATTGATCGTTTTCATGGTGGTGGCCGTGGTCGCCACCGAACTCGTCACGCGCTGCTCCCCGGACGGCAAAGACTGCGTCGAGACGCCGCTGGGTGTCGAGCCCACGGTCGAGATCGCCGGGGACTAGTCTCAGCGACATGTCGTCCCTGCTTCTCTGGCTGCACATCGGCTTCGCGATCTTCACCGTGGGCCCGCTCACCGCGGTCACCATGGCCGCGCCCCGCGCCATCCGGGCCAAGAACGTGCCCGTCCTGCAGAACATCCAGCGCACGACCCGCATCTACGGTGTCGCGTCGCTGGGTGTCCTGGTGTTCGGGATCGCGCTCGGCGCGGCCCTGGGCGGCGCGATCCTCGGCAAGTGGTACATGACGGCGTCGATGACGCTGTTCATCGTGGCCGTCGTGCTCATCGTGCTCATCGACCGCGACCTGCGCGCCGCCGTACGGGTGCTCGCCAGCCCCGACGCGCAGGACGACGCGAAGGTTCAGAACGGCCGGATCGCCGCCATCAGCGGGCTGCTGGCGGTGATCTGGCTCGTCATCCTCTTCCTGATGGTGGTGCCCAGGTAGGCGTGGCCGGGCGCGCGGCTCAGCCCAGCGCCCGGGTCAGGTCGGCCAGCAGGTCGTCGATCGTCTCGATGCCGACCGACAGCCGCACCAGGTCGGCGGGCACCTCCAGCGGCGAACCGGCCGCGGAGGCGTGCGTCATGCGGCCCGGGTGCTCGATCAGCGACTCGACGCCGCCCAGCGACTCGCCCAGCGTGAACAGCTCGGCCCGGTTGCACACCTCGACGGCCGCCTCCTCGCCGCCCTCGACGCGGAAGGACACCATGCCGCCGAACCGCTTCATCTGCTTGGCCGCCGCCTCGTGCCCCGGGTGCTCCTCCAGCCCCGGGTAGAGCACCTGGGTGACCTTCGGGTGGGCGAGCAGCAGGTCGACGACGCGCTCGGCGTTGTCGCAGTGGCGGTCCATGCGCACGCCCAGCGTCTTCAGCCCGCGCAGCGTGAGCCAGGAGTCGAACGGCCCGGCGACCGCGCCCATGGCGTTCTGGTGGTAGGCCAGCTCGTCGCCGAGCCCGCGGTCGGCCGCGATCAGGGCGCCGCCGACCACGTCGGAGTGGCCGCCGACGTACTTGGTGGTGGAGTGGACGACCACGTCGGCGCCCAGCGCCAGCGGCTGCTGGAGGTACGGCGAGGCGAAGGTGTTGTCCACGACCAGCAGCGAGCCGTTGTCGTGGGCGAGCTGGGCCAGGGCCTCGATGTCGGCGATGCCCAGCAGCGGGTTGGTCGGCGTCTCCACCCACACGATGCGGGTCTTCTGCGTCATCGCCGCGGCCACGGCGTCGAGGTCGCCGAGCGGCACCGGGTCGAAGTGCAGGTCCCAGCGGGAGTTGACCTTGGCGAACAGCCGGTAGGTGCCGCCGTAGGCGTCGTTGGGGATGATGACGTGGTCCTGGGGCTTGCACACCGTGCGCAGCAGGGTGTCCTCGGCCGCCAGGCCCGAGGCGAAGGCCAGCCCGCGCGCCCCGCCCTCGACCGCCGCCAGCGCCTCCTCCAGCGCCGTGCGCGTGGGGTTGGCCGAGCGGCTGTACTCGTATCCGGAACGCAGGCCGCCGACGCCGTCCTGCTTGTACGTGGACGTGGCGTAGATGGGCGGCACGACCGCGCCGGTCAGCGGGTCGGGCTCCTGACCTGCGTGGATCGCCAGGGTTTCGAAACCGTTCGTCATAGGCCCCACGGTAACGGACACGCGGCGTCAGGCGGCGGCGGGCTCGGCGCCGCCCGTCCCGGCCGGCACGTCAGGCGGCGGCGGGCCCGTCCCGGCCGACAGGTCAGGCGGCGGCGGGCTCGTGCCGGTCGTCGCGCTCCTGCTTGGCCAGCCGAAGCACCCGGGCCCCCTCGCGCGGCATCTCGATGTGGCGGCCGCTGCCGCCCTCCGCGTGCTCCCCGTTGATCCGCGAAAGCAGCACCGGGTCGGCCAGCGCGAGCAGCAGCGCGACACCCAGCCCGACACCCAGCAGCGTGAATCCGATGACCACCATGGCCTCGTCCCCCTTTCGGACTCCTCCAGCATCCGCCGCCGGCCCCCGCCGCCGCCTCCGCTGAAGGGCCGGTCCTGGCCCTCGGCGCTCGGCCGAACGGCCGATACGGGCACTCCGACTTCCGGCCTAGGCTCCAAGGCGTGGCGGACGGCAAGCGCATCGTGTACTGGATCAGACGACTGAGCGAGATCGCCGTGCTCGGCTGGCTGGGCATGATGCTGCTGCTGGACGTGGCCATCGCGGCCAAGAACGGCGGGTCGCAGTGGCTCGTGCCCGTCACGGGCGCCGCCGGCGCGGTGGCGGTGGCGCTGCGCCGCCGGTGGCGGCTGGAGGGGTTCGCGGCGGTGGCCGGCATGTCGGTGGCCGTCACGCTGGTCTTCGCGGTGACCTCCACGGCCGGCGTGCCCGGGTCGGCGGAGACCGGCGCGCTGCTCGTCCTCACCATCGGCGTGCTGCGCCACGCGGAGCCGATCCGGCGGGCGGCGGTGCTGTGCGTGGTCACGCTGGTCGTGCTCATGGCCGAGGGCGGCTGGCGCCTGTCCGACGGCACCGGGCTGGCGTTCTCGTTCCTGCTGTTCGCCGGCTGGTCGACGGCCGCCGGCATCGGCGGCTACCTGCGTTTCCAGCAGGAACGCCGCAACGAGGCCGTCCACGCCGTACGCCGGTCCGAGCGCCTGGAGCTGGCCAGGGAGCTGCACGACCTCGTCGCCCACCACATCACCGGCATCGTGGTCCAGGCCCAGGCGGCCCGTACGGTCGCGGAGGTCAAGCCGGAGGCCGTGGTGCCCGCCCTCGACGCCATCGCCGGGGCCGGCGGCGACGCGCTGAGCGCCATGCGGCGCCTGGTCACGGTGCTGCGGGCGGAGGACGAGGCGGCCCGCACCCCCGGCACGTCGCTGGTCGACCTGCGCGAGCTGACCGAGCGGTTCTCCGCGAACGGGCCGCGGGTGGCGTTCGAGATCGGGCAGGGCATCGACGACGGCACATTGCCGCCCGAGGTGATGACCACGCTGCACCGGGTGCTGCGCGAGGCGCTGACCAACATCCGCAAGCACGCGCCGGGGGCGTCGTGGATCCAGGCGGGGCTGCGGCTGGCCGGCCGGGTCGCGGTGCTGCGGGTCAGCAACTTCGGGTCGGCGTCGGATCCGCGGCTCTCGCGGCTCGGCGGCGGGTTCGGCCTGGTCGGGATGGCGGAGCGGGTGGAGGCGCTCGGCGGCAGGCTGTACGCGGGGCCGACCCCCGAGGGCGCCTGGGAAGTGGTGGCCGAGTTCCCTCTCCCCTGAGGCGCGCTCTCCCTTCCCCGGGCCCGGTCTTCTCTCCCCTGAGGCCCGCTCTCCCTCCCCCGGGCCCGGTCTTCTCTCCCCTGAGGCCCGCTCTCCCTCCCCCGGGCCGGGTCTTCTCTCCCCTGAGGCGCGCTCTCCCTTCCCCGGGCCGGGTCCCTTCCCGCCCTTAGGCGCGCCGTCCCGAGGTGTAGGCGTCCTGCCATGCGGACTCTCCGAGGGCTTCGCTTACCCGGGTGGTGACCCGGTCCACGTCGAGCCGCTCGGCGGCGGGCAGCGGCGCCCCCGTCTCCTCCCGCGCGGCCGCCGCCGCGCCCAGCAGGCGGGCCGCCTCGGCCTGGTCCCCCGCGAGGGACACCGCGCCCGCGAGCCCCTCCAGGGCCAGGGCGATGGCACGCGGGTCGCCGCTGGCCCGGGCCGCCTCGTACCCGGCCCGCTGCCGGGCCAGCGCCGTCGCGGCGTCACCGCGCTGCTCGGCGGCGAAGCCCAGCTCCGCCATGACGAACGCGATGCCGGGCGTCCCCCGCACCTCCCGCAGCCAGCCGAGCCACGGGGTGAGCAGCGCCTCCGCCTCCGCGTACCGGCCCTGCCGCCGGGCGCTCACGGCCAGGCCGAGCACGGCGTGCTCCTCGGCGGACTTGTACGACTGCGCCACGGCCAGCCGCCGGGCCCGCTCGTGCCGCTCGTCGGCGGCGGCGTAGTCGCCGGCCAGCAGCGCGATGCGGCCCAGCGCCGACAGCTTGAACGGCACCTCGAAGCCGAGCCGCTCGGCCAGGCGCAGCCCCTCCTCGCGCAGCCGGGCCGCCTCCGCGTGGTCGCCGCGCGCCTCGGCGAGCCGGTCGAGGGCGTCCATGGCCTCCATCCGGCCCCAGTCGTCGCCCAGCTCGGTGAAGATCGCGAGGCCGCGCTCGGCGTCGCGCCGCATCGCGTTCAGGTCGCCCCGGACGAGGGCCAGCCTGGCGCGCAGGGACAGCGTGGCGGCGACGCCCCACCGGTCGCCCGTCTCCTCGAACACGGCCAGCGCCCGGTCAGCGGCGGCCCGGTGCTCCTCCTGGTCGCCGTACGCCCACTGGACGTGGCTGAGGAACCACGAGGCGAGGGCGTCGGCGTGCGCGTCGAGACCGGCGCACAGGACCGGGGGCGGGGTCTCGCCGCTGAGCAGCGTCATCCCGGCCAGCCACACGGACGCCACGGCCACCTCCGCGCGGACGGGACCGGCGGGCGAGCGGATGGGGTCGGCGGGCACGTGAACGGGACCGGCGGGCGCGTGGGCAGAGGCGGCGGGCGCGTGGACAGGGCCGGGGTCGGCGGGCGCGGGGGCGGGGCCGGGGTCGGCGGGCGCGTGCGCGGGGGCGGTCGGCGCGCCGGCGCGGGCCAGGGCCGTGGTCAGGGAGCGGCGGGCCTCACCCAGCCGGCCGCGCAGGTACCAGTACCAGGCCAGCGCGTTGACCAGCCGCAACGGCTCGGGCCCGGCCAGCGCGAGCCGTAGGTTGGCGGTTTCGAGGTCGAGCCGTTCCAGCCACTCGACCTGCCGCGGCCCGCGCAGTTCCGCCCGTACGGCCAGCTCCGTGTAGTAGCGGGCGTGCCGTTCCCTGACCGCGTCCAGCTCGCCCGCCTCGGCGAGCCGCTCGGCGCAGTAGGCGGACACCGACTCCAGCAGCCGGTAGCGCGGCCCCGGCGTGACCACGACCAGCGACCGGTCCACGAGCCGGGCCACGGCGTCGAGCACGTCCACGCCGGGCTCGGCGCAGACCTCCTCGGCGGCCTCCAGCGTGCAGCCGTCGGCGTGGACCGCCAGCCGCCGCAGGACCACCCGCTCCGGCCCGGTGAGCAGCTCCCAGCTCCAGTCGATCGCGGCCCGCAGCGTCCGCTGCCGGGCGGGCGCGTCGCGCATCCCGGCGCTGAGCAGCCTGAACCGGTCGTCGAGCCGCTCGGCCACCCCCCGCACGCCCAGGGCGCGCACCCGCGTCGCCGCCAGTTCCAGGGCGAGGGGGATGCCGTCCAGGCGGCGGCAGATGGTGGCGACGGCGTCGTCCGGCTCGACACCGGCGCGGACCGCGAACAGCCGCACGGCCTCGGGCTCCGGCAGCGGCGCCACCGGCAGCAGCCGCTCCCCCGTCACGCCCAGCGGCTCCTGGCTGGTGGCGAGGACGCGCAGCGCGGGCGCCGCCCGCAGCAGCAGCGCCACCAGGCCGGCCGCGTCGGCCACGACGTGCTCGCAGTTGTCGAGCACGAGCAGGGTCCGCTTGCCGGCCAGGGCCCGCGCCAGGCGGGGGGCCAGCGGGCCGGCGCCGTCGTCGCGCACGCCCAGGACGGCGGCCACCGCCTCGGCCGCGTCCCCGGCCCCCGCCAGCTCGACCAGCCACACCCCGTCGGGGAACTCCCCCGGTCCGGTACGCGCGCGGGCCGCTTCGAGGGCGAGGCGGGTCTTGCCCACGCCGCCCGGACCGGTCAGCGTCACCAGGCGGCTCGCGGCCAGCAGGGCGCGGACGGCGGCCAGTTCGCCGTCCCGGCCGACGAGGTCGCCGAGAGCGGCGGGCAGGTTCGTGCCGGACGGATGCGGGGTGCCAGGGCCGCCGGAGATGGTCGGCCGGTCCGGGTCGTCTGACCACCCCGACGGAGCGAGCCCGGGCGGGGCGGCCCTCCCAGGAGCCGTGGGCGCGCCAGGAGTGGGCGCCCCCGGAGTGGGCGCCCCCGGAGTGGGGGCGCCGAGGACGGGCGTGGCTGGGACGGGCGTGGCGAGAAACAACGTGGTGGGTCCCGTGACGGCCGGTCCGGACAGGGCCGGGTCGTGGCGCAGGATGGCCTCGTGCAGCGCCCTGAGCTCCGGTGACGGGTCCAGCCCCAGCTCCTCGGCCAGGAGGTCGCGCAGCTCGCCGTAGCTCGCCAGGGCCTCGCTCTGCCGTCCACGCCGGTAGAGCGCGAGGATGTGCAGCGCGCGCAGCCGTTCGCGCAGGGGGTGGAGGGCCACGAGACCCGCCAGGTCGGCGTCCTCGCCGAGCGCCAGCCGCGTCTCCGCCCGCTCTTCGAGGGCCGCGAGCCGGGCCTCCTCCAGGCGGGCGACCTCCGGCCGGGCGAAGCCGGCGTCGGCGAACTCCGCGTACGCGGGCCCGCGCCACAGCGCCAACGCCTCGTCCAGCCGTTCCAGCCGCTCCCTCGGCGGCACGTCCCCGGTACGCCCGCGGCCGTCGCGGCCGGCGAGGGCGAGGAAGCGGGAGGCGTCCGTGTCCGCCGGCGCCAGCCGGTAGCCCGCCGGCCCGTACGTGATCAGCCCCGGGACGCCGAGCGCCCGCCGGAGCTGCGAGACCCGCGCCTGGAGCGTGCCCGCCGGGTTGCGCGGCAGCCGCTCGCCCCACAGGTCGTCGATGAGCCGGTCGGCCGGCACCGGGCCGCCTCCGTGCGCCAGCAGGTCGGCCAGCAGGGCACGCACCTTCGGCTCGGCCACCGGGACCGGGCCGCCGTCGTCCGCCCACACCGCGAGCGGGCCCAGCACACCGAAACGCACCACGATGAGTGCCAACCCGTAGCGGGCCCGAAGGAATTCCGTGGCGCCCGGACGCAGGCTGGGCCGCATGACTGATGTGACGGTGATCGGCCTCGGGCCGATGGGCGCGACGATGGCGGCGACCTTCCTCGCCGCCGGCCACGACGTGACGGTGTGGAACCGCACGGCGAGCAAGGCCGAGCCGCTGGTGGCCAAGGGCGCCAGGCTCGCCGCCTCCCCCGGCGACTCGGGCGAGCTGCTGGTGATCAGCCAGCTCGACTACCAGGCGATGTACGACAGCTTCGGCGACCTGCGGCTGGACGGGAAGGTGCTGGTGAACCTCAGCTCCGGCACCCCGGAGGAGCTGCGGGCGGCGGCCCGGTGGGTGGCGGAGCGCGGCGGCACGCTGGTGACGGCCGGGATCATGGTGCCGCCCCCCGGCATCGGGCAGCCCGGCGCGTACGCCTTCTACAGCGGTCCCCAGGACGCCGTGGACCGGCACGCCGACACCCTGCGGGCCCTGGGCGACGTCCACTACATGGGCGCCGACGAGGGCCTGGCGATGATGTTCTACCAGGCGCAGCTCCTGGTCTTCTGGTCGAGCCTGACCAGCTACCTGCACGCGCTCGCGCTGCTCGGCTCGGCCGGGGTGGAGCCCGCGGTGTTCCTGCCGTACGCCCGGGAGATGTTCACCCTGCTGGGCGGCGACGGCCCGATGGGGTTCGCGAAGATCCTGGCCGAGGAGGTCGCGGCCGGGACGTACCCGGGCGAGCTCAACAGCCTCACCATGCAGGCCGTCGGCATCGGCCACGTCGTCCACGCGCTGCGTGACGCGGGGGTGGAGACCACGGTGCCCGGCGCGCTGAAGGCGCTGTTCGAACGCGCCGCCTTCACCGAGGGGCGCGGCGGCGAGGGCCTGGGCACGGTGTTCGAGTCGATCAGGAAGCCGTAGCGACGCCCGGGGGCGGGTGGCCTGTTACGTTACGTCCCGATGAGACAACAGGTGCACATCCCCTTGCCGGACGGCGGCTCTCTGGCCGCGACCATGGCCCTGCCGGAAGGGGAGGCGCCCCCGGGAGGCTGGCCGGGGGCGGTGGTCGTCCATGAGATCTACGGCGTCGAACCCGACATGCTCGACGTCGTGGACCTGTTCGCCGCGCACGGGTACGCGGCGGTCCTGCCCGACCTGTACAGCCACGGCAGCAGGGTCGGCTGCCTGGCCCGGGTCATGCACCAGCTCTCGACCGGCCGGCCCGGGCAGCCGAAC
The DNA here is from genome assembly GCF_024172185.1 of Nonomuraea roseoviolacea subsp. carminata. Lineage (GTDB taxonomy): Bacteria > Actinomycetota > Actinomycetes > Streptosporangiales > Streptosporangiaceae > Nonomuraea > Nonomuraea roseoviolacea. The sequence continues at coordinate 4,798,875 of NZ_JAMZEC010000001.1, read as the reverse complement.
GCCGACATCGACACGACCCGGCGCTGGCTGGCCGGCCGCGAGGACGTCGACGGCGACCGGCTCGGCGTGATCGGGTTCTGCATGGGCGGCGGGTTCGCCCTCGCGTACGCGGCGGGCGCGCCGCCCGGGGTGCGGGCCGCCTCGGTGAACTACGGCATGGTCCCCCGCGACCCTGAGGAGCTGCGGCCGGTGTGCCCGGTCGTGGGCTCCTACGGCGGTCGCGACCGGGGGTTCCGCTCGCACGGCGCCCGCCTGCGCGGGCACATGCGGGCGCTCGGCATCGAGCACGACGTCGAGATCTATCCGGCCGCCGGGCATTCGTTCATGACCGACGGCCGCCATCCGGTCGCGCGGCTCGCGTTGTTCCCCCTGAGCCACGGCCACGTGGCCGCGGCGGCGGACGACGCGTGGCGGCGCACGTTCGCCTTCTTCGACGAACACGTCGCCGGCCACGCGTAGCACCGCCGGTGAGCCGCCCCGGGGAGCCGCCGGTGAGCCGCCCCAGGGAGAGGCCCAGCGATGGGCCCAGTGGTCGGCTCAGTGGTTGGCGAGGAAGGCGAGCAGGTCCTGGCGGGTGATGAGCCCGGAGGGCTTGCCGTCCTCCAGCACCACCGCGGCGTCGGCCTTCTCCAGCGCCTCGACGGCCCGCGCCACCGGCTCGCCGCCGCCGAGCGTCGGCAGCGGCGCCGACATGTGCTCGGCGATCGGGTCGTCGGAGGACAGCTTGCCGTGGTAGAGCGCCTCCAGCAGGTCGCGCTCGACGATCGAGCCGACGACCTCGGCGGCCATGACCGGCGGCTCCTCCTTCATGACGGGCAGCTGCGAGACGGAGTACTCGCGCATGATCGCGATGGCCGTGCCGACCGACTCGTGCGGGTGGGCGTGCACGAACTCCGGCATGTTCGCGCCCTTGCGCGCCAGCACGTCGCCGACCAGGCCCTCGTCCGAGGTCTCGGTCAGGAAGCCGTAGTCGGCCATCCAGTCGTCGTTGAAGATCTTGGACAGGTAGCCGCGCCCGCCGTCGGGCAGCAGCACGACCACGACGTCGTCGGGCCCGGCCTTGGCCGCCACCTGGAGGGCCGCGACCACGGCCATGCCGCACGAGCCGCCCACGAGCAGCCCCTCCTCGCGGGCGAGGCGGCGGGTCATGTTGAAGGAGTCCTTGTCGGACACCGCGATGATCTCGTCGCAGATCTCGGTGTCGTAGGTGGCGGGCCAGATGTCCTCGCCCACGCCCTCCACGAGGTACGGCCGGCCGGAGCCGCCCGAGTAGACCGAGCCCTCCGGGTCAGCACCGATGATCTTGACTCGGCCGCCGGAGACCTCCTTGAGGTAGCGGCCCGTGCCGCTGATCGTGCCGCCCGTGCCGATGCCGGCCACGAAGTGGGTGATCCTGCCCTCGGTCTGCTCCCACAGCTCGGGACCCGTCGAGTGGTAGTGGGAGTCGGGGTTGTTGACGTTGGAGTACTGGTCGGGCTTCCACGCGTTGGGCGTCTCCCGGGCGAGCCGGTCGGAGACCGAGTAGTACGACTCGGGGTGGTCGGGCGCGACGGCGGTCGGGCAGACCACGACCTCGGCGCCGTAGGCCCGCAGCACCGCGATCTTGTCCTGGGCGACCTTGTCCGGCACCACGAACAGGCACCGGTAGCCCTTCTGCTGGGCCACGATGGCCAGGCCCACCCCCGTGTTGCCCGAGGTCGGCTCGACGATGACACCCCCCGGCCGGAGCTGGCCGGACGCCTCCGCGGCCTCGATCATGCGCACGGCGATCCGGTCCTTGACCGAACCACCGGGGTTGAAGTACTCGACCTTGGCGAGCACCTGGGCGGGCGTCCCCGCGGAGACCTTGTGCAGCCTGACGAGCGGCGTGTTGCCCATGAGCTCGACCAGGGAATCGTATACGCGCACCGAGGTGTTCACCTTCTTTGCCAAAGCTTGATCAGCTTGCCTGTCGCCGAGGACCCGTGGGGGTGGCGGGCGCTCGGCTAGTTTCAAGCAAACGCTACCGCCGAGTTCGGATGAGGGGAGAACCCACATGGTCTGGGCAGCGGGGGTGGCGCGGGCCGCCCGGAAGATCGCCATCGCGGCGGCTCTCGGCGGCGGCGGCCTGACGGCCCTGGGAGCCACGGCGTACGGGCTGCTGCTCGTGGAGGGCCTGGTCGCGCGCAAGGCCATCGGCCGGCCGCACGGCCTGGACGGGCCGCCCTCCGACGGCGTCTACGGCGCCTACACCGGCCCGCCGGTGCGGCTGGTGATGCTCGGCGACTCCACCTCCATCGGGCTCGGCGTGAGCTCTCCCGGCAAGACGCCGGGCGTGCTCATCGCGGAGGGCCTGGCGCACGTGGCCGAGCGGCCGGTGCGTCTCGACGTGCTCGGCAAGTCGGGCGCGCCGTCGGCGGCGCTGGCCGAGCAGGTGGACCGGGCGCTGCGCCTGGACCCGGACGTGGCGGTCATCTTCGTCGGCGCGAACGACGTGGTGACGCAGACGCCGCCCGCGATGGCCGTGCGCCACCTGGTCAAGGCCGTGCGGCGGCTGCGCGAGGCGGGCGCGGAGGTGGTCGTCGGCACCTGCCCGGACCTCGGCACCGTACGGCCCATCGCGCAGCCGCTGCGCTGGGTGACGCGGCGCTGGAGCCGCCAGCTCGCCGCGGCGCAGACCGTGGCGGTGGTGGACGCGGGCGGCCGGACGGTGGCGTTCGCCGACCTTCTGGGCCCGGAATTCGATACAAATCCGGGCGAGATGTTCGGACCGGATCGTTTCCATCCATCTGACCGAGGTTACGCCTCGGCCGCTTACGCGGTGCTACCTTCTGTATGCACTGCGTTGGGGTTGTGGCCCGAACCGCGACCCGCGCGCGGCGAAGGACTGCAACCGATTTACCTCGCGGCGGCCACGGCCGCGGAGGAGTCCGGCACCGAGGTTTCCGCGACCCGGGTCGCGGGGCGGGCGACGGGTCCCTATGGCAGATGGGTGACGTTGTTCCGCCGCCGCCCCGGCGAGATGGTCAACGACGCCTGACACCGGTCACCCTCCGCTCCTGGGCCGTCACCCCTCGTCCCCTTTTGGAGTGGATGGACCGTGCTCCGGCCTCTCGCGCAACCCGCCCTCGCTCTCGCCGGCGTCCTCGCCGCGACCACGACCCTGGCCGGCTGCTCAGGCAGCGACGCGGCCACGGCGGCCTTCCCGGCCTGGCACGACTCCCAGGTCAACGTCGTCAGCCGGATGGTCACCGCCGGCGGGGTGGTCGCGGCCACGTCGATGAAGCCCGACGGCACGCTGGAGACCGTCGCCGCCGGCCTGTCCGACGGCAAGCGGCTGTGGGCGCACCCGGCCACGATGGCGGGCCGGCTGCCGGGCATGGGCGTCTCCGCGCCGGCCCTCGTCGACTTCCCCGGCCGGGGCGGCGGGCGCGAGGCCGTGGTGGTGGCGCTCGACCCGGCGCACAAGGGCCGCTGGACCGCCACGCTCGTCGCCCGCGACGCCCGCACCGGGCAGCAGCGCTGGACCCGGCCGATCCACTCCACGTTCGGCCCGCAGCGCTGCGGCCCGTACGTGTGCCTGGCCGAGAACACCGCCCTGGCCTCGGCGCGCGTGGTCGTGCTCGACCCGGCCACGGGCGCGGTCAAGTGGAAGCTGCCGGGCATCGCCGAGGTCGAGTGGTCCGACGACGAGCGGGTGCTCGTGCTGCGCCTGGCCGCCGAGCCGACGATCGAGTCGTACGAGCTGAAGACCGGCAAGCCGCAGTGGCAGCAGCCGATCGAGCAGGCGCTCGGCCCGGGCATCGACCTGTCGGGCGGCTGGGCGTTCGGCGCGGCCGGCCCCGACCTGGTCGGCTACCTCGCCCCCTACACCAACCCGCGCACGAAGAAGATGTCCACGTTCGGGCTGTTCTCGGTGAAGATCGCCGATGGCACGGTCAACTGGATGCGGCCGTCGGTGGTGCGCGTCTACCCGAGCGGCAGCCCCGGCTTCGCGCCGGTGGTGCGCCCGGTCGACCAGCGGGGCGGCTACGGTGGCTTCGCCCGGCTCGACGCCGGCACGGGGCGGGTGGTCGGCCAGATCACCGCCGCCGAGGTGCCCGGCTCGGGCTGGTGGCTGGCCTTCCCCGACCGCATGGAGAAGCTCGGCTTCCTCAAGCACGGCGCGAAGGGCACGGTCTTCGACCTGGCCGCCGGCCGTCCGGTGCCGGTCGAGGAGGAGCGCGGCTGGTCGTTCTGCGTGACCGACCCCAAGCCGCTGCCGCTGCGCGGGCAGCCGGCCGGGTTCTACTCGGTGGCGTCGCTGTGCGAGTACGACATCGCGACGGGCCGGCGGGTCACCGGCGAGCAGCCCCCGCCGTCGTGGTTCACCGGCAGCCAGAACGGCTGGCGGCTGTGGCGCGACGAGAAGGGCGGCATGCACGCCGTCAACGACAACACCGCCCCGACACCCGGCATGTACGGCTGAGCGAAGTTCGCAGGGCGGCAAGAAGCGGCAGAAATCTCATCGCCGACGGGCGCCTGGCCCCTCCGCAGCGCTGGAATATAGTTCTGGTTAGAGTGCTGACAAAGGAGGGGCCACATGCCCGAGGCAGTCATCGTCGCCACCGCCCGCTCGCCCATCGGGCGTGCCTTCAAGGGGTCGCTCAAGGACCTGCGGCCGGACGACATCACGGTGCAGATGATCCAGGCGGCGCTGGCCAAGGTGCCGCAGCTCGACCCCACGACGATCGACGACATCATGCTGGGCTGCGGGCTGCCGGGCGGCGAGCAGGGCTTCAACATGGCCCGCGTGGTCGCCGTGCTGCTGGGGCTGGACAACGTGCCCGGCACCACGGTCACCCGCTACTGCTCGTCCTCGCTCCAGACCACGCGCATGGCCTTCCACGCGATCAAGGCGGGCGAGGGCGACGTGTTCGTCTCGGCCGGCGTGGAGATGGTCTCGCGGTTCGTCAAGGGCAACTCCGACTCGCTGCCCGAGACGCAGAACCCGGTCTTCGGTGACGCCGTCGCGCGGACGAAGGCGTTCGGCGAGGGCGGCCACACCTGGCACGACCCGCGCGAGGACGGCCAGGTGCCCGACATCTACATCGCCATGGGCCAGACCGCCGAGAACCTCGCCCAGCTCAAGGGCGTCACCCGCCGCGACCAGGACGAGTTCGGCGTCCGCTCCCAGAACCTCGCCGAGAAGGCGCTGGCCGACGGCTTCTGGCAGAAGGACATCACCCCGGTGACGCTGCCCGACGGCACCGTGGTGAGCAAGGACGACGGCCCGCGGCCGGGCACCACCTACGAGGGCGTGGCGGGGCTCAAGCCCGCCTTCCGCCCCGACGGCACGGTCACGGCCGGCAACTGCTGCCCGCTCAACGACGGCGCCGCCGCGGTGGTCGTCATGAGCGACGTGAAGGCGGCCGAACTGGGCATCACGCCGCTGGCCCGCATCGTCTCGACCGGCGTGACCGGCCTGTCGCCGGAGATCATGGGGCTCGGGCCGGTGGAGGCGTCGCGGCAGGCGCTGGCCCGCGCCGGGATGGCGATCGAGGACGTGGACCTCGTGGAGATCAACGAGGCGTTCGCCGCCCAGGTCATCCCGTCGTACCGGGACCTCGGGATCGACCTCGACCGGCTGAACGTCAACGGCGGCGCCATCGCCGTGGGTCACCCGTTCGGCATGACCGGCGCCCGCATCACCTCCACGCTGATCAACAGCCTCCAGCACCACGACAAGACGATCGGCCTGGAGACGATGTGCGTGGGCGGCGGCCAGGGCATGGCGATGATCCTGGAGCGCCTCTCCTGAGGGCGTGACGGGTCCTGACGGCGCGGCGGCCGCCCGGTGCTCACCGGGCGGCCGTCGCCGTCCGGCGAGCCGGGAGAGAGCCGCTCAGCCGTGGATGTCGGGCCCGGCGCGGGTGGGCGTGACGAGGAGGACGACCCGCCGCTCGCGCTCCATGGCCGCGCGGTAGTCGTCCCAGTCGGGATGCTCGCCCGAGACGTCGCGGTAGTAGGAGACCAGGTGGTCCATGGCCTCCGGCAGGCCGACCACCTGCGCGGTGCCGTCCACCTGCACCCACTCGCCGAAGAAGCCTTCGGTGAACGCGCAGATCGACACCTGCGGGTCGCGGCGGACATTCCGTGTCTTGACCGCCGTCTCCCGCGTGCTGATCACGATCCGCCCCTCGGCGTCCACCCCCACCAGCACCGGTGAGAGCTGCGGACGGCCGTCGGCGTGCCGGGTATGCAGGACGGCGCGATGGGCGCGCCGCAGGAATTCGCGTGCCTTGTCCAGATCCATCCGTCCATGATGACGCGCCCGGGCCGGCGGCACGGGCGCGTCAGCGGGACTTGGGAGCCTCTAGATGAAGCCCATGCGGTTACGGCGGTGGCGCTCGTGCTCGTGGACGATCGCGGCGGCGTAACCGTGTGTCAGCCCGTGCTCCTGGGCGAGCCAGTTGGCCCGTTCGTCACACCGGAGGAACGATGGGCCGTTGTCGATGGCTTGGAACCACTCGGGGAGTTCGCGTCCCGTTATCGATGGGACCCTTGCGATCAGCTTCGTCTGCGTCTCCGGTGAGTGGTTCAAGGACATGGGCACCTCCACGGAATAAGGTCCTTTGCTTGACACTGCAACACCTGTCCCGTGATCGCAACCCCCAAGTCGCCACCACTTCGTTACGCGGGGTTCATCATCGGACGCTAAGCGAAGGGGCCCCGCCGGATCGGCGGGGCCCCTTCGGACCTGCTCAGTCGCTGTTGGTGAAGTAGCTGATGAAGCGCAGCACCTCGAGGTAGATCCAGACGAGGGTCAACGTGAGGCCGAACGCGCACTGCCAGGCGAACTTCTCCGGAGCGCCCTGGCGGACGCCCTGCTCGACGGCGTCGAAGTCGAGCAGGAGGAAGAAGCAGCCGAGCAGGATCATCGCGATGCTGAAGACCCAGCCGATCGGGCTGTCGGTGCGCAGGCCGAGGCCGGTGCCGTTGAAGATGCCGACCAGCAGGTTGACCACCATGAGGCCGAGGGCCGCGATGCCCGCGGCTACGACGTACTTCACCAGCTTCGACGTGACGCGCACGATGCGCAGCGCGTAGACCGTCAGGACGGCGCCGAAGGCCAGCGCCGTGCCGAGCACCGCCTGGACCACGATGCCGGGGAAGTACGCCTCGAACACCCGGCTGATCGCCCCGAGGAAGACCCCCTCGAAGAGGGCGTAACCGAGGATGAGAGCGGGGTTGACGCTCTGCTTGAAGGAGGCGATCAGACCGAGGACCAGGGCGACGATGGCCGAGCCGACGGCGACGCCCGTGGGAACCTTGAAGTACCACGCCGCCGCGGCGCCCACGACCAGCATGCCGAGGGTCATGAACCCGCGGACCACCACGTCGTCGAGCGTCATCGTGCGGGGAGGGGCGTACGAGGGGGTCTCGTACATGTTCTGCAACTGCGCGGGGGTCGGGGTGGGCGCGCCCCACCCGGCTGACTGCTGTCGTGTCCTGCTGAAAACCGGGTTCTTGCTCTCCATCGCTGCCCTCCTGTGCGTCGAGCCTAGGGGACGGGTCTCCGCCCGGTCGGGCTCGCGCTCAGATCTCTGTGGTTTCGATACTTCAACGCGATGACAACGAACGCGGGTTCCGGTGAGTTCCCGGACACCGTTCGTGAACAAAAAAGGTATTTCCCGTGGTAGAAGCAGGTGCCCCCGGCGGGATTCGAACCCGCACGTCAACCCTTTTAAGGGGTTTGCCTCTGCCATTGGGCTACGGGGGCGCCGCAATCATACGAAACGGACCATGCTTCCGTTGAGCACAACTTCGCATCATGAGTCACAACTGTGAAGTCTGCTGTGAAGTGATAGGGCTCCTGGCACTGTGTCCAGGAAGGGCAGCCCCATCGCATGGTCCCGTAAGTGCGGAATACCCCCGGCCAAGGAGGCATCGGCTTCGATGGTGACGGGATCTCTCGTTCCTCGCAAGCAGTGCAGGTGAGGGCATCGAAGGCCGGTGCCGCCCGCCTTCCCGGTCCCGCCTTTCACGACCGGGCCGGTTCGACGGGACGGAAGGTGATCTCGGAGTCGAGGCCGGAGCCGATCTCCGCGAGGTCGCGCGCGAGCGCGCCGGTGTCGACCGCCCGGGGCAGTTCGACGTCGGCGATGAGCACGTACAGGTGCCCGGTCAGGCGGGTGCTCATGCCGGTGATGTTGCCGCCGACGGCGGCGAGCACGGTGCTGACGGCGGAGATGATGCCCGGCCGGTCCGGGCCGTGGAGGGTCAGCACGTAGCCGTGGCCGTTGGAGGCGCAGCCGAAGTGGCGGCGGGCCTCCACGGCGGCCGCGGTCACCACGAGGTCGTGGGCCCGCAGCCGTTTGGCGATCTCCTCGGCGTCGAGGTCGCCGGAGACCAGGAACATCATCGCGATGTGGCCGCCGAGCAGCGTCATCGTCGAATCGGTGATGTTGGCACCGCACTCGGCCAGCGAGCCGGTGACCGCGGCGATGACTCCGGGCCGGTCGATCCCGAGCACGGTCACCGCTGAGAGCGCCACCCGCGCATCCCCTTTCGTTCGGCAGGACGCGGGCGCCGGAACGCCCCGGTGCGAGGGCACCGGGGCGCTGCCGTACGTGTGCTCAGTGACGCATCGTCGCGACGGCGGCGCGGAATCCGTCGCGCGGGTGCTCGACCTCGCCGAGCGAGATCGTCTCCCGCTTGAAGAACAACGCCAGGGTCCAGTCGACGACGACGCGGACCTTGCGGTTCAGCGTCGGCACCCGCGACAGATGGTAGGTGCGGTGCATGAACCACGCAGGGAATCCGCGAAGCTTCACTCCGTAGACATTGGCCACACCCTGGTGCAGGCCGAGTCCGGCGACCGATCCCACATACTTGTGGCGGTAGTCGACCAGTTGCTCCCCGCGGAGATAGCGGATGATGTTGTCGGCGAGGACCTTCGCCTGCCGCACCGCGTGCTGGGCGTTGGGGGCGCAGTACTGACCGGGGTTGGTCACGTCGGGCACTCCCGCGACGTCGCCGGCGGCGAAGGCGTCACGGGTGCCGGCGACGGTCAGCGCGGCGGTGGTCTTGATCCGGCCGCGCTCGTCGAGCGGCAGGTCGCTGGAGTTGACGATCACGCTCGGCTTGACGCCGGCGGTCCAGACGAGGGTGTCGGCCTCGAACTCCGAGCCGTCGGAGAGCACGACGTGGCCGCCGACGCACGACTCCAGGCGCGTGTCGAGCTTGACCTCCATGCCGCGCTCGCGCAGCTGCTCCAGCGTCCACTTGCCCATCTCGGGCCCGACCTCGGGCAGCACCCGGTTGGTGGCCTCGACCAGCACCCAGCGCAGGTCGGCGGGGGTGAGGTTGCGGTAGTAGCGCGTGGAGTCCTTCGCCATGTCCTCCAGCTCGGCCAGCGCCTCGACGCCCGCGAAGCCGGCGCCGACCACGACGAAGGTGAGCGCCCGGCGGCGCACCTCGGGGTCGTCGGTGGACTCGGCCACGTCGAGCAGGTGCAGGACGCGGTTGCGCAGCGCGATGGCCTCGCCGACGGTCTTGAAGCCGATGCCGATGTCGGTGAGCCCGGGGATCGGCAGCGTCCGCGAGATGGAGCCGGCGGCCATCACGATGACGTCGTAGGAGACCTTGCGCGCCTCGCCCTCGGCGGGCTGGAAGGTGACGACGCGGGCGGCGTGGTCCACCTCCGTCACCGTGCCGTTGAGGATCCGCACCTTGGGCAGCACCCGGCGCAGGGGGGCGACCATGTGCCGGGGCGACAGGTTGCCCGCCGCGGCCTCCGGCAGGAACGGCTGGTAGGTCATGTAGGACTGGGGGTCGATGATCGTGATGCTGGCCTCGCCGTTGCGCAGTTCGCGGCCGAGCTTGCGCTGGAGGCGCAGAGCGGTGTACAGGCCGACGTAACCACCGCCGACGATCAAGATGTGCTTGTTCATCGTGAGGCCCATCCCTCGAAGAGCTTGTGAAAGCATTCACAAGCCTATGTCAGGGTGGCCCGAAAACTCCAATCCGTGAGCAATGCAACGCGTCACACCGACAGCTCGCGGGCGCGCAGGAAGACGTCGTCGAGCATCTGGGCGGTCACGCGGCCGGTGAACGTGTTCTGCTGGCTGGGGTGGTAGCAGCCGAGCAGCGTCACCGGCGTCCCCTCGTACGCGATCGCGACCTCCGCCGCGTGGCCGAACGGCGGCCTGACCCGCGGCAGGGTGTAACCCGCCTCCTTCAGCGCGGGCCACCCGGCCTGCCAGGCGTAGCCGCCGAGCGCCACGATCACCCGCACGGACGGCGCGGTCAGCTCGATCTCCCGCGTCAGCCACGGGAAGCAGGCGGCCTTCTCCTCCGGGGCCGGCTTGTTGGCGGGCGGCGCGCACCGCACCGAGGCCACCACCCGCGCGCCGATCAGCCGCTGCCCGTCGGCCGCGTGCGTGCTCGTCTCCTGGGCGGCCAGGCCGCAGCGGTGCAGCGAGGCGAACAGCCAGTCGCCGCTGCGGTCGCCGGTGAAGATGCGGCCGGTCCGGTTGCCGCCGTGGGCGGCGGGGGCGAGCCCGGTGACGAGGATCCGCGGCCGCTCGTCGCCCCAGCCGGGGACCGGCCGTCCCCAGTACGTCTCGTCCGCGAACGCGCGCCGCCTCACCTCGGCGACCTCTTCGCGCCACTCCACCAGGCGGGGACAGGCGCGGCAGACGGACTGCCGGGCCGTGAGCTCCGCGAGGGTGCTGCTGGAGGCGGCGAGGCGGCGCACGTCCGCGGGGTCCTGGGCGACCGGCGTGTCAGCGGTCGCCGGGTCGCCGGGCCAGCCGGTGCCGGGAGGTACGAAGCTCATGCCTCCGATGGTGCCCGATCAGCGGGACCGCTTCGGCGTGGGCGTGGCGGCGGGCTTGGTGGGGGTCGGCGTGACCGTGGCGCTCTCGCTCGCCTCCGGCTGCGTGGGCGGCACGCTCGGCATCGGTGGGGCCGGCGAGGTCGTGGGGCACGGGGTGGTCGAGTGCGCGACGCCGGAGTCGTCCACGGTGTACTCGTCGGTGATCAGCGGCAGGGGGTAGCGGTTGAGTATGACCTCGCCGCAGGACCGGTCGACGCTGTAGCCGTGATTCTCGGGGTGCGTGATGACCGGGTTGCCGTCCTGGTCGTAGAGGTAGACGTCGGTCAGCGGGGTGCCGTCCTTGGCGTACGGCTTGATGTTGTAGACCTCGCCGTCCACCCCCGAGGCGGTCTCCATGATGACGCGGGGATCCGCCTGGATGTTCCGCAGGGCCTCCTGGTCGCCGGCGAGGTGCCCGGCGGTCACGAAGCCGCCGAACAGCGCCAGCCCGGCCACCATGTTGACGGCGACGGCCAGCAGGCGCGTCACCCGGTCGCGGCCCCGCCGGCCGAACCACACCGACGCGCAGACGGACGCGACGACCACCACCCACTCGGCGGGGTTCTCGGGAGCGAGGTGGTCGTGGCCGCGGCCCGCGAGGTTGAGCACCAGCAGGGCGAGGACGTAGCCGCGCAGCAGCCACCAGCCCGGCCGTAACTCCGGCAGGAAGCCCACCAGAGCGCGGTAGGGCGCCTGCCGCAGCAGCGTGGCATGCAGGTCGCCCAGCCGCCTGCGCAACTCCAGGCGACGCCTCTGGCGGCCCGCCGGCCGGCCCCCGTAGGCGGCCGCGAGCTCCTCCGCGTAGGCGGCCGGCGGGCCCAGCCGCTCCTCCAGCGGGACGTCCGACTCGGCCGCGATCTCCGCCAGGTGGTCGTCCAGGTCCTCCAGCAGTTCCTCCCGGTCCGGGTGATCGACCAGGGCATCCCGTACGGCCTGCGCGTACGCTGCGATGCTTGTCATGCGTGTCCCTCCTTGACCAGGGATGCCATGGTGGCGGCGAACGAGGCCCAGATCCCGGCGTAGGAGGCGTACATGCGCCTGCCGGTGTCGTTCAGCCCGTAGTACTTGCGATGCGGCCCCTCGTCGGAGGCCACCACGTAGGAGTTGAGCGCGCCCGCCTTGAAGAGCCTGCGGAGCGTGCCGTAGACCGAGGCGTCGCCCACTTCCTCCAGGCCCGCCTCGCGCAGCCGGCGCACGACGTCGTAGCCGTAGCCGTCGCGCTCCGACAAGACCGCGAGGACGGCCAGGTCGAGGACGCCCTTGAGGAGCTGGGTGCTATCCACGCACCGCACACTACTGTGGTTTGCGTAGTACTGCCAACAAGAGAAAACCGGATGGCGTCACGAGGACGCCATCCGGTTCAGGTCAACCGGTGTGCCGAGCCGTTCAGCTCGTCGCCGCCGGCTTCGGGCAGACCGCCGAGAAGGCGGCGTTGCCCGAGGAGACCGAGTTCGGGCTCACCACGACGAGCTCGATGTTGCCCTTGGTCTCGGTGGCACTGTGCGTGCCGCCGACGCCCCAGGTCACGTCGGTGCTGCCGTTCACCTCACGGGTGAGGTCGCCGCCGTCCTTCTGGCCGTTGACCAGCCAGTAGTACTTGACGGTGGTGGGACCCGTGCTGGTGAGGGTGGCCTTGAAGTCCACGCCGGGGCCGCGCTTGTCGGCGCACATGTCGTTGCGCTGACCGGTCTGGGAGACCGCCGACACCGAGACGGTGGGCTTGGGAGCCTGGCAGGCGGCGTACGACTGCGTGATCGAGTCGTGGCTGCCCGCGCCGGACACCGTCAGCGTGATCTTGCCGCCCTTGGTCGCGTCACCGGAGAGCACGCGGTCGTCGAGCGAGACGGTCCGCGAACCGCCGTTGGAGAAGTACTCGTAACCGCTGTCCACGGCCTTGCCGTTCACCCACCACGTGTACTCGACACGGGCGCGGCCGGTCGAGCTCACGGTGGCGTGGGCGCCGACCTTGCAGCCGTCGTTGTTGGTGGCGGTCACCAGGTTGGTGGCCGAGACCCGGGTGGCCGGGGCCTCGTCCTCGCACAGGACCTTGTAGTAGGCCCGGTTGGAGGACTCACGGCCCGGACCGAGGATCTCCAGCTGCGCGTAGCCGGACTGGCTCTCGCGCGGGGAGATGCCGAAGCCCACCCGCTTGGTGTCGTAGACCTTGGTCTTGCCGTAGTCGACGACGCGGCCGTTCAGGACCCAGCGGTACCGGACCCAGGCCGGGTCGCTGACCCGGATGACACCGGTGAAGTCGACCTTGTCGCTGGAGGTGGCGCAGGTGCCGACGTAGCGGCTGGGGCTCGCCCAGACGCGCGCCGAGACCTCGGGGCCCTGCTCCTCCTCGATGACGATCGGCTTCTGGCAGCTGACCGAGAAGTAGCCCTTCTTGGAGACCGCCTTGCGCGGGCCGAGGACCTGGACGGCCTCCCAGCCCTTGACGTTCTCCTCGAACTTCAGCTTCTCGCTGACCTTGACGTACTTGGCCCCGTGGCCCTTGAGCTTGACCGTCTTGATCTTGCCCTTGGAGCCGTCCCCGTGGAGCCAGCGGTAGGCCAGCGTGGTCTTGCCGTCGACGGTGACCTTGATCCTGGAGGACACGGTCACGTTGACGGGGCAGGACCCCTCGTAGTCGCCCGTGGAGGCCTTCGGCGTGGAGATCGAGACCTTGGGCGCCTTCGTGGCGGTCGCGGCGGCGGCCAGGGCCGCCTTGCCGGCAGCCGGAGCGGCGGCCGGGGTGGCGGCCTGGGCCGGGCTGGCGACCAGCGCCGCGACCATGCCCGCCAGCACGGTGGCGGAGGCGCCGAACGCCGCAGCCTTACGTGCTAAGGGAGAGGACTTCATGTGAGAGTGCTCCATTCCGTGAGGGAAAAGATGCGCTCGGGAACGGTCGCCACGCCGGCACCACCTGTGCACAGCAATATGGCAAAGCCCCCGTTTTGCCCCTTTACCTAAGCACAAAACTGATTGCACGCTCAACACGAACGCGAAGATGAAATGTCCGGATTTACCGGGTTTTCAGATCAGGGACCAGGCAATTCCATCCAAGATGTCGTGTTCACTGACCACGACCTGCGAAAACGCGAAACGCCGCACGATCCGGTCCAGGATGAGCGCCCCCACGCCGATGACGTCCACCCGGCCGGGATGCATGACCGGAATCGCCGCCCGCTCACCATGGGTCATCGCCAGCAGCCGCCGCGTCACCTCGTAGATCTGCTCGGCCTCGATCCGCGCGTGGTGGATGCGGGCCGGGTCGTACTCCGGGAGGTCCAGGGCGATGCCCGCGACCGTCGTGACCGAGCCCGCCAGACCCACCAGCGTGTGCGCCCGCTCGACCGGCACCGCGTCGGTCACCTTGTCCAGCGCGTCCTCGATGTCGGCCGCCACGGCCTCCAGCGCGGCCTCGGACGGCGGGTCGCCGGCGTCGCGCAGGTGCCGCTCCGTGAGCCGCACGCAGCCGATGTCGACCGACAGGGCCGCCTCCGCGTGCGCCGAGCCGAGCACGAACTCGGTCGAACCGCCGCCGATGTCCACCACGAGGTACGGCGGCATCGGCCCCTGCGGATGCTCGGTCTCGGGCGACAGCCGGACCAGCCCCCTGGTCGCGCCCGTGAACGACAGCTCCGCCTCCTCCGAGCCGGTCGCCACCTCCGGGTCCACGCCGAAGATCTCGCGCACCCCGGCCGCGAACTCGTCGCGGTTGGCCGCGTCACGCGTCGCGCTCGTCGCCACGACCCTCGTGCGCACGGCCCCGTGCTGGTCGATCAGCTTGCGGTATCCGCGCATCGCGCCGAACGTGCGCTCCAGCGCGTCGGCGGCCAGCCGGCCGGTCCGGTCGACGCCCTGCCCCAGGCGTACGATCTCCATCCGCCGCTCCACCTCGGTGAGCGTGTCGTCGGAGACGTCCGCGATGAGCAGGCGTACGGAGTTGGTGCCGCAGTCGACGGCGGCTACACGCATGGTCCGTCACTCCACCAGTCGGGGAGGGCATCGAGCGCCTCCCTGCCGAACGGGTTGCTCCCGGGGACCGCCAGCTCGTGCGCGACGAGCGCGTGCAGGCACTTGACCCGCAGCGGCATGCCCCCCGTGCTCTGCATGCCACGAGGAAGCGGTTCCATGCCCGCGTCCTCGGCCGCCTTGTCGCGCCTGGCGACGTAGTCGTCGTGCGCGGCCTGGTAGGCGGCGGCCAGCTCCGGGTCGTCGGCCAGCCTGGCCTGCATCTCCCGCATCAGGCCCGAGCCCTCCAGCGTGCCGATCGCCGAGGCCGCCCGCGGGCAGGTCAGGTAGTACAGGGTCGGGAACGGCGAGCCGTCCGGCAGGCGCGGCGCGGTCTCGACCACGTCGGGGTTGCCGCACGGGCAGCGGTGCGCCACCGCGCGCAGCCCCCGCGGCGGCCGGCCGAGCTGCCGGCGCACCGCCTCCACGTCCCGCTCGGCGACCCGGCCCTCGCCGGCCTCGTTCTCAGGGCTTTCCAACGCTCTCCTTCTCCCCTGCGCCCACCTGGTGACCCTTGCCCGAGTCGGCGGCCTCCACCGACCGCCAGAGCGTCTGGTACCACGGCGGCGGCGCGGCGGGCTGCTTCACCGTCGCGGGCGTCCTGCCCTCGTCGGCGTCCATCACCACGTAGCACTTCTCGCCGGCGCCGCAGTAGTGCAGCCGCTCCTTGGCCGTACGCTTGATCCAGTTGGGGTCGCGGATCTGCTGCACCCGCGCCTCCAGCGTCCGCCGGTCGGCCTCGACCCGCGCCTTCTCCGCCTGCAGCGCCGCGATGGCGCGGCGCTGGGCGATGTACTCGCGCACAGGGTAGGCGAGGCTCATCGCGATCGCGCACACCACGACCGCGAGAATGGCGGCCCGGCCGGTCAGCTGCGGTCTCCTGGCCATGCTCCCCCTCACATCGAGCCCGCGTGGCGGGCCCGGGAACGGGCCCGCGGTCGATCGGCGGCCGCGGGGACCGTACCCGAAACTAGCGGCGGAAACGCGGGAAGGCCGCGCGACCCGCGTAACGGGCGGCGTCGTCGAGCAGTTCCTCGATGCGCAGGAGCTGGTTGTACTTGGCCACGCGGTCGGAGCGGGCCGGGGCGCCGGTCTTGATCTGGCCGCAGTTGACCGCGACCGCGAGGTCGGCGATCGTCGTGTCCTCGGTCTCGCCCGAGCGGTGGCTCATCATGCAGCGGTAGCCGTTGCGGTGGGCCAGGTCGACGGCGTCGAGCGTCTCGGACAGGGTGCCGATCTGGTTGACCTTGACCAGCAGGGCGTTGGCGGTGCCGCTGCCGATGCCGCGCTCCAGCCGCTCGGGGTTGGTCACGAACAGGTCGTCGCCGACGAGCTGGACCTTGTCGCCGAGGGCGTCGGTGATGGCCTTCCAGCCCTCCCAGTCCTCCTCGTCCAGCGGGTCCTCGATGGAGACCAGCGGGTAGTTGTCGACCAGCTCGGTGTAGAAGGCGATCAGCTCCTGGGCCGACATGCCCTTGCCGTCGATCGTGTAGACGCCGTCCTTGTGGAACTCGGAGGCGGCCACGTCGAGGGCCAGCGCGACGTCCTCGCCCGGGGTGTAGCCGGCCTTCTCGATGGCGACCAGGATGAGGTCGAGCGCGTCGCGGTTGGACGGCAGGTTGGGCGCGAAGCCGCCCTCGTCGCCCAGGCCCGTGGCGTAGCCCTTCTCCTTCAACACCTTCTTGAGCGCGTGGTAGACCTCGGTGCCCATGCGCACCGCCTCGCGGAACGTGCCTGCGCCGATCGGCGCGATCATGAACTCCTGGATGTCCACGTTGGTGTCGGCGTGGGCGCCGCCGTTGAGGATGTTCATCATCGGCACGGGCAGGACGTGGGCGTTGGGGCCGCCGAGGTAGCGGAACAGCGGCAGCTCGGCGCTGTCGGCGGCGGCCTTGGCCACGGCCAGCGAGACGCCCAGGATGGCGTTGGCGCCCAGCTTGGACTTGTTCGGCGTCGCGTCCAGGTCGATCATGATCTGGTCGATGATGCGCTGGTCCTCGGCCTCGACGCCGTGGATCTCATCGAAGATCTCGTCGGTGACGGCGAGCACGGCCTTCTCCACGCCCTTGCCGCCGTAGCGCTCGTCGCCGTCACGCAGCTCCACGGCCTCGAACTGACCGGTGGAGGCGCCGCTCGGCACGGCCGCGCGGCCGCTGCTGCCGTCGTCGAGGACGACCTCGACCTCCACCGTGGGGTTGCCCCGGGAGTCGAGGATCTCGCGGGCGTAAACGACCTCGATGGTAGCCACGGGATGCGCTCCTAAGTCGAAAGGCAATATGCCTTCAGAGCCTATCGGTACCCCTACCTACCGGCCCGCAGGGTCCACGCGCGCATGGCGCCGCCGACGGCCGCGACCAGGCCCGGACGCCCGTCGACAGTGCCCGCCGCCAGGGCCGTGACGGCGCCTCCCCCGCTCTCCGGAGGCAGGAGGGTGGCGGCCCGCTCGCACGTGCGCGCGTCCCACACCCGCAGCCCGGAGCCGACCGCCGCGGCGAGAAGGGGGCGGCCGTCGGCCTCGGTCAGCGCCAGCGCGGCCGGGTCCGGCGCCTCCTCCGCGGTGACCCGGCACACCTGCCGCCCCGTCCCCGCGTCGTGCACCGCGGCGCCCCCTTCCCCCTTGACGCTCGCCGCGACGAGCGTGCCGTGGCTGACGACGCGGGCGACCGGACCGCCCAGCCGGACGCTGACCGGCTCCGGGCGGTTCCACAGATCGACGATCGTGAGCTCCGTCGCCCCGGTGGCGAACGCCACCCGCGACCCGCTGCCCGGCCAGGCCACACCGGTGACCCCGGCGGCGCCGGCGAAGAACCGGCCGGACCTTCGCCCGCTGAGCAGGTCCCACGCCTGCACCCTGCCGTCGGCGCAGCCGACCGCCGCCGCCGGGCCCTCCTCGCGGCTCACCACGGCCATCACGGCGGAGGCGCGTCCGCCCGCACACACCTCGAACGCCCGCACCGCGCCCGACCTCGTGACCGTGGACTCGGCCGGTGCGCCCTCCTTGCCGGTGAACGCGGCGGGTGCGGCGCCCGTGCCCGAGGCCGCGGCGGCGGCGGCGAGTGACGGGGTCCAGCGGGAGACGCGGCCGTCCACGCTCGACCACACCACCGCGGGCGCCCCGCCCACCTCGGCGAACGCCAGCGAGGTGACGCCTCCACCCTCCTCCGGAGCGGTGGCGGCCAGCTTCCTGCCCGTGGCGACGTCCCACAGCTCGACGGAGCCCGCCTCCGGGGCGACGGCCACGACGGTCCGGTCGCCGATCCGCCCGACCGCGAGCGCGGCCGTCGCCCGGCCGCCCAGGGACACGCCGGATCTCGGGCCGTACGCCTCGGCGACACCTGGGCCACCCGACCGGCCACTCCCGATCCCGGCCTTGGCGGGACTCCCCTGAGAGCCCGCGCCGTGCCAGTTCAGGCCCAGCGCCACGCCGCCGAGCACGAGCACGGCCAGGCCGCCCGCGGTCAGCACCCGTCCTCGCCCGGTCACCGAGAGCCCGCCCCGCCCCGCGCCCCGCCGACTCCTCACGTCACGCCGGTCCCCCCGCCCGCGCACCTCGGAGGACCACCCGTCCGCCGGCTCGGGCGCCTCGTCACGGCCCTCTGGCCGGGAGTGCCGCCCGGCCCCGGCGGACGTGCTCCTCCAGGAGGACCCGGCCCGCCCGCGCCCGGCTTCCACGCGCCCGCCCTCCACAGGGCCACCGCCCACGAGCCCGCCGTCACCCAGCAGGCCGTCCCTCAGCGGGTCGTCCGCCAGCAGGTCGTCCAGGAGAAGGTCGTCCGCCAGCGGGTCGTCCGGGAGAAGGTCGTCCGCCGGCCCCGACCGCGCGAGACCGCCCTCGATCAGCGCCGACAGGGCATCGGCCGCCGAGGGGCGGGCCTCGGGACGCTTGTCCAGGCAGGCCGCCAGCAGCGAGCGCAGCGGCTCGTCGATCCCCGACAGGTCGGGCTCGTCGGTGAGGATCCGGTGCATCACCGCCGGGATGGACTCCCCCGCGAACAGCGACCGACCCGTGGCGGCGTACGCCATCGTGGCGGCCCAGGCGAACATGTCCGAGGCGGGCGTGGCCGGTTCGCCCGCGATCTGCTCCGGCGACATGTACCCGGGCGTGCCGACCACCGTGCTCGCGGAGGTGGCCGCCTCCATGACCTTGGCGATGCCGAAGTCGATCACCCGGGGCCCGTCGGGCCCGCACAGGACGTTGGCCGGCTTGAAGTCGCGGTGGACGATCCCGGCCCGGTGGACGGCGCCCAGGGCGGCCACGGTGCCGACGGCCAGCCGGTCCAGCGCCCCGCCCCTCCGCGGCCCCTCGTCCTCCACCAGCTCCCGCAGCGACGGCCCGGGCACGTACTCGCTCACGATGTACGGCCGGCCGTCCAGCACTCCCGAGCCGATGACCCTGGCCGTGCAGAACGCGGCGACCCTGCCCGCGATGCCGCATTCCCGGAGGAAGCGCCGCGTGGCGCGGTCATGGCCCATCAGCCGCGCGTGCAGCACCTTGACCGCGACCTGCCGGCCGTCGGCGTCCTCTCCCAGGTACACCGTTCCCTGTCCGCCGTCGCCGAGGCCGCCCAGGAGGCGGTAGCCGCCGATCTCGCGCGGCTCTCCGGCGTGCAAACCGCGTGGTTGAGGCACGCTTGATCACCCCCGTAACCCCGTGATCCTGACATTTCACCGCCACCCGGCGCCACCGGATCAGCCGATCCGGGCGGGCGGCGCAGCGCGTCAGGACGGAAGCGTCAGGACGGAGAAGAGGACTCCCAGGTGAGCACCCGGTCGCGGTAGGCGCGGGCCGCCGCGCGCAGCTCCGCCTCGGGGTCCGCCCCGGCCGCCTGCGCCCGCCGTACCAGGTCGAACAGCTCGTGCCCGAGGCCCTGGCCGATCCCCGCGGCCAGCGCGTCCGGTGCGCCCCCGCGCCCGGCGCGCCGCAGGAGCTGGGCCGCGAGCGACAGCGCCGGCTGGCCCAGCGGCACCCCGTCCAGCACGGACGGCTCCTCGCCCCTGGCGGCCCGCTCGGCGGCCTTGATGGCCTCCCAGTTGTCGTTGACCTCGTCGGCGCTGTCGGCCCGCACCGCGCCGAAGACGTGCGGATGCCGCCGCACGAGCTTCTCGACGATGCCGGCGGCCACGTCGTCCACGTCGAAGCCCTCGGCCACCCGCGCGTGGAACACCACCTGGAGCAGCAGGTCGCCCAGCTCCTCGCGCAGCGCCGCGTGGTCGCCCTGCTCGATGGTCTCCAGCACCTCGTAGGCCTCTTCGAGCAGGTAGGGCACCAGCGACTCGTGGGTCTGCTTGCGGTCCCAGGGGCACTCGGTCCGCAGCCGGTCCATCACGGCGACGAGGTCGAGCACCCGGGCGCCCGGCAGGTCGTAGGAGCCGGGCACGACCTCGATGACCGGCGGCTCGTCCAGGGCGATCGCGGCGTGCCCGACCGCCCGCATGAAGTCCTCGTCGTCCTCGGCCAGCCACACCACGGTGTCCGCGACGGCCTCGCGGGCCAGCCGGGCGGCGTCGGGCTCGACGACCGTCACCTCGATCCCGGCCTCGGCGAGGTACGGGAGCTGGGGGTGGGACGCGGAGCCGGCGAGCACGCGGCCGGAGCGCAGCGCCTGCCACGCCTGGTGGCTGAGCAGCCCCGGGGCGACCCGGGGCGAGCTGGTGACGAGGATCAGCGGCACGGGCTAGCCCTGCTGCTGCGTGGCGTTCTGGGTCGCGGCCTTGCCGAAGCGGCCGGCGTCGGCGAACAGGCCGGGGCTCGTCTGCGAGCGCTGCGCGTTGACCACCCCGTACCGGGGGCTGTAAGTGATCTTTATGGCGGCGGCCTCCTTCTGGATCCGCTCGCTCCCGCGCTGCTGGGCCGCCTGGTCGGTGCCGCCGCCGTACTGGGCCATCAGCTTCTGCAGCCCCACCGAGACGCGCATGAAGCGGCGGCCGTTGCTGGGCGCCATGCCCTGGGAGACCATGTACTGCTCGAAGCTGCCGCCCTGCTGGGTGGCGGCGCCGATGGCCTGGTCGACCTCGGCGTCGGTGACGTTGACCTTGGCCTTCCGGACGAGCTGCTCGGCCTGCGCGATGTTGGCGAGCTGGTAGAGCACCACCTCGGTGGTGGAGCCGGGGATGCCGAGCGCCTGGGTGGTGAGCCCGGTCTTGGTCAGCGCGGCGTCGTACTCCTTGACGTTGCGCTTGAGGTCGCCCGCCGAGATGCGCTCGTTCCCGACGACGGCCGCGGCGCCGGCCTCCACGGGCGCGGAGCAGGCGGTCAGCGCGACGAGGCTCGCCCCTGCCGCGGCGGCGGCCACAGCCATTCGAATCGACTTCACTTACGTCCCTTTCCGACAAAAACCCGGCGCTAGCTTACCCGCATGGGCTCCAGGAACAGCGCCTCGACGAGATCACCACACCACTTGAGCAGATCCAGGTCACGCAGCGGCTGCCCGCCGAGCGGCTTGGTCTTGGGCATGGGCACGAGCAGCGTCTCGGCCGCGTGCTTGTAGACGGCCTTCTTGTAGAGCCGGTCGAGCCGCACCTGCTGCGACTCGCGCAGGCTGACCGGGCCGAACTTGATGTTCTGGCCCTGCAGCGTGACATCCGTGAGCCCGGCCTGGCGGGCCTTGAGCCGGAAGCGGGCGACCTCCAGCAGGTTGTCCACCTCGACGGGCGGCCGGCCGTAGCGGTCCGTGAGCTCCTCGCGCACCTCGTGGATGTGGATCTCCGTGGCGATCGCGGCGATCCGCTTGTACGCCTCCAGCCGCAGCCGCTCGGAGGTGACGTAGTCGTGCGGGATGTGCGCGTTGATCGGCAGCTCGACCTTGACGTCGTGGACCTCTTCCTGGGCCTCGACGCCGGACAGCTTCGCCTTCTGCTCCTCGACCGCCTCGGCCATCAGGCGGACGTAGAGGTCGAAGCCGACGCCCGCGATGAAGCCGGACTGCTCGGCGCCGAGCACGTTGCCCGCGCCGCGGATCTCCAGGTCCTTCATCGCGACGTACATGCCGGCGCCCATCTCGGTGTGCTGGGCGATGGTCGCCAGGCGCTCGTGGGCGGTCTCGGTGAGCGGCTTCTCCGGCGGGTACAGGAAATACGCGTACCCGCGCTCCCGGCCCCGGCCGACCCGGCCGCGGATCTGGTGGAGCTGCGACAGGCCGTAGTTGTCGGCCCGGTCGACGATCAGTGTGTTGGCGTTGGGCACGTCGAGCCCGGACTCCACGATCGTGGTGGAGACGAGCAGGTCGTACTCCCGCTCCCAGAAGCCCACCATGATCTTTTCGAGCTGGTGCTCGTTCATCTGACCGTGGGCGACGGCGACGCGCGCCTCGGGCACCAGCTCGCGCAGCCGCGCGGCCACCTTGTTGATGGAGGCCACGCGGTTGTGGACGAAGAAGATCTGGCCGTCGCGCATCAGCTCGCGCCGGATCGCCGCGGTGATCTGCTTCTCGTCGTACGGCCCGACGAAGGTGAGGATCGGGTGCCGCTCCTCCGGCGGCGTGAGGATGGTCGACATCTCGCGGATGCCGGTCAGGCCCATCTCCAGCGTGCGCGGGATCGGCGTGGCCGACATCGCCAGCACGTCGACCTGGGTGCGCAGGTGCTTCATGGCCTCCTTGTGCTCGACGCCGAAGCGCTGCTCCTCGTCGATGATGAGCAGGCCGAGGTCCTTGAAGCGCACCTCGGGGCTGAGCAGCCGGTGCGTGCCGATGACGACGTCCACGGACCCCGAGCGGATCCCTTCGAGGGTGCCCTTGACCTCGGCGTCGGTCTGGAAGCGGGAGACCGGCTTGATCTCGATCGGGAAGCCCGAGAACCGCTCGGTGAACGTCGACAGGTGCTGCTGCACCAGCAGCGTGGTCGGCACGAGCACGGCCACCTGCTTGCCGTCCTGCACCGCCTTGAACGCGGCGCGCACGGCGATCTCGGTCTTGCCGTAGCCGACGTCGCCGCAGATCAGCCGGTCCATCGGGACGCCGCGCTCCATGTCGCGCTTGACCTCGTCGATGGCTTCGAGCTGGTCGCCCGTCTCGGCGTAGGGGAAGGCGTCCTCCATCTCGCGCTGCCACGGCGTGTCGCTGCCGAAGGCGTGGCCGGGCGAGGCCATGCGCGCGGAGTACAGGCGGATCAGCTCGCCGGCGATCTCCTTGACCGCCTTCTTGGCCCGGGACTTGGCCTTGGCCCAGTCGGCGCCGCCCATCCGGTTGAGGGTGGGCGCCTCGCCGCCGACGTAGCGGGTGACCTCGTCGAGCTGGTCGGTGGGCACGTACAGGCGGTCGCCCTTGGCGTACTCGATGACGAGGTACTCGCGGGTGGCGCCCTGGACGGTGCGCTGGACCATCTCGACGTAGCGGCCGACGCCGTGCTGCTCGTGGACGACGTGGTCGCCGACCTTGAGCTGGAGCGGGTCGACCATGTTGCGTCGCCGGGACGGCAGGCGCCGCATGTCCTTGGTGGACGCCTTCTGGCCCACCAGGTCGAGATGGGTCAGCACGGCCAGGCCGGGCGTGACGAAGCCGTGCTCGACGAGCCCGGTGGTGACGTGCACGACCTTGGGCTCCGGCGGCCGGTCGAGGTGGGTGTGCAGCCGGGCCGGCACGTCCACGCCCTTGAGCATCTCGACCAGGCGCTCGGCCGGGCCGTGGCCCTCGCTGATGAGCACGACCGCCTTGTCCTCGGCGAGCCAGCCCTTGACGTCGGCCAGCGCCCGCGCCGTGTCGCCCCGGTACGCCTCGGAGTCGTGCGCGTCGAGCTCGACGCCCTCGCCGAACGGCGCCAGCGACCACCACGGCTGCCCCAGCACGTCGGCGCGCAGGCGGATCTCCTCCAGCGTGCGGAACGCCGCCGCGCCGAGGTCGATCGGCGCCTCGCCCCCCGCCGCCGCGTTGATCCAGGACGCCTCCAGGAACTCCTGCGAGGTGTGCACGAGCTCCTCGGCGCGTCCCCTGATGCGCTCGGGGTCGCAGACGAACACCGCGGAGCGCGCCGGCAGGTGGTCGATGAGCAGGTCCATCTCGCCGGCCAGGACCGGCGCGAACGCCTCCATCCCCTCGACCGGCATGCCCTCGGCGAGCTGGTCGAGCACCTCGGCCAGCGCGGGGTACTGCCCGGCCAGCTCCCGGGCCCGCGCCCGCACCTCGCCGGTCAGCAGCAGCTCGCGGCAGGGCGGCGCGAACAGGCCGCCCTCGGCCGCCTCCAGCGAGCGCTGGTCGGCCACCTTGAACCAGCGCACCTCCTCGACCGTGTCGCCCCAGAACTCCAGGCGCAGCGGGTGCTCCTCGGTCGGCGGGAAGACGTCGAGCAGGCCGCCGCGCACCGCGACCTCACCGCGCCGCTCCACCATGTCGACCCGGTGGTAGCCGTTGTCGACCAGCCGCGCCACGACGTCCTCGAGGTCGGCGTCGTCGCCCGCCCGCAGCCGGATGGGCTCCAGGTCGCCGAGCCCCTTCATGATCGGCTGGAGCAGGGCGCGGACCGGGGCGACGACCACGCTGAGCGGCCCGGCCGCCGGATCGTCCTTGACCGGGTGGGCCAGCCGCCTGAGCACCGCGAGCCGCTGGCCCACGGTGTCGCTGCGCGGCGAGAGCCGCTCGTGCGGCAGCGTCTCCCAGCCGGGGAAGACGGCCACGGCCGAGGGGTCGATGAGGCTGGTCAGCGCGGCGGCGAGGTCCTCGGCCTCGCGGCCGGTCGCGGTGATCGCGAGCACGGTGCGCTGGTCGTGGCCGGACAGCGCGGCCACGGCGAACGGGCGCAGCGCGGCGGGAGCGACCAGCGCGACGTCGCCGCCCTCATCGAGAGCGGCGGTCAGCCCAGGGTCGGCGGCAACAAGGTCAAGCAGCCCGGTAAGACTCATCAGATACGCCCACAGCCCCACGACGGCAACACGACTACCCCCGGCCGGGTCTGGTCGCGGGGGTCTCAGCCATCAAGGGTACTTGGCGGCGCCGTCGCCCGGTGACCGCGCACCGGGACGCGCGGGGGGCTCGTCGGCCTGGGTGACCGCGTAGCCGGGCACCGACGGCCAGCGCACGGTCAGGACCACCGACTCCTCCTCGGCCACCCACGAGTGGTCCACCCCCCGCCCCCACACCACGTAGTCGCCGCGCCGCTCCAGCAGGACGCTGCGGCCGGGCAGCTCGACCCGGAACCGGCCGCTGATCAGGACGAGCAGGGCCGTGCGGCGCTCGCCGGTCACCCAGGCGGCCCGCTCCTCACCGGCCGGGTGGACGCCCCACTTGATCTCGACGTCCTCGCTGTGGCGAGGGTCGCCGTACGGCTTGAAGTGCCCGAGCAGCCAGCCGGCGTCGGCCGCGCCGTCGGCTCCGGCGTTCCCCACGTACACGGATTCCCCCATGTCGGGGCAGGCTAGCCCACCACCGCGCCGGGCGCGTCGCCGAGCCCGTGCACGGAACGTCATATGATGACGACTGTGAGTAGCACGTCTGACTTGCGACCGGTCGCCGCGCCGCGCGACCTCTTCGTCCAGCGCCTGCGCGAGCTGTGGGCCGAGCAGCTCGGCCGCCGCCTCGACGTGCTGGTCGCCGGCTGCCTGCACGACGAGCCGCGGGTCCTCGACCGGATCGAGACGCGCCTGACCGGCGTCGACGAGGACCTGCCGGCGGTCAGGGCCGCCACCGCGGCGCGGGCCGACCTGTCCAGGTGCCTGCTGGGCGACCTGCGCTCGGCGCCGATCCGGCCGAGGTCGTTCGACGTCGTGCAGGTGTCGTTCCTGCTGGAGCGCATCCACCACGCCGAGCTGGTGCTCGACCGGCTGCTCCAGGCGCTGCGGCCGGGCGGGCTGGTGCTGCTGCGCATGCGCGACCGGCGCTCGGCGTACGGGCTGTGCGAGCGGCTGGCGCCGCGGTGGCTGCGCCGCCACCTGACCGGGGGCGCCCTGCCGGCCGTGTACGAGCCGCTGATCTCACGCGACGGCATCCACGCGTTCTGCCTGAGCCGTGGGCTCATGATCACCGACGACGAGACCACGGCGAGCGCGCCGGCGCCCACCCCGCTCGGGCGCACCGCGGTGACGCTGGCCGACCGGCTGACCCGCGGCCGTTGCCCCGCGACGCACGACGAGATCACCATGGTCATCAGGAAGCCGCAGAACCACTTCGCCCGCCTCATCTAGCGGCACCCGCGAGACACCGCTAGACTCCTTTCCTACCAATTCAATCGGAATAGTTGGGATGCGAGACGTGGAGTGGACCCCCGAGGCGCGGGAGCTGGCCGACCTTGAGCTGCTGCTGTCCGGGGCGTTCGCACCGCTGACGGGCTTCCTCGGCCACGACGACCTGCACGCGGTCGCCGAGCGCGGCACCCTGGCCGACGGCACGCCGTGGCCGGCGCCCGTCACGCTGCACCTGCCCGAGGAGGCCGCCCCCGGCGACGAGGTCACGCTGCTCGACCCGGAGGGCGTCCCGCTCGCCGTGCTCACCGTGACCGAGCGCGGCCACGACGGCCTGGCCGCCGGTCCCGTCCGCGGTCTCGGCGCGGCCGAGCACGGGCCGTTCGCCCGGCTGCGGCGCACGCCCGCGGAGGTCCGCGAGCTGCTCGGCGACCGCCCGGCGCTCGTCGTCACGATGCGCGGGCCGCTGGACGACCCCGCCCTCACCGAGGTGAGCGCCGTCGCCAAGGAGCTCGACGCGGTCGTCGTGCTCCTGCCCCTGTCGTACGGCGAGCCCGGCCCCGCCGTGGTCCGCGCCGCGCTGAAGGCCAAGGACCGCCTCCCCGAGGCCACCCTGGTCGTGTCCGTGCCGCTCGCCCCGCGCGAGGAGCCCGAGCTCGACCTGGAGCTGCGCGAGCACGTCGCCACGGCCTACGGCGCGGCCGAGCACCTGGCCGGTCCCGAGCCGGTCAGCATCCCCGGCCCGCCGCACCGGCGCGGGCTCGTGGTGTTCTTCACCGGCCTGTCCGGTTCCGGCAAGTCCACGATCGCGCGCGGCCTGCGCGACGCGCTGCTGGAGCTGGGCACCCGCACCGTCACCCATCTCGACGGCGACGTGGTGCGCGCCCTGCTGTCGAAGGGGCTGACGTTCTCCAAGGCAGACCGCGACCTCAACATCCGCCGCATCGGCTTCGTCGCCACCGAGGCCGCCCGCCACGGCGGCCTGGCCATCTGCGCGCCCATCGCGCCCTACGCGGCCACCCGCGCCGAGGTGCGGGAGATGGTCGAGTCGGTGGGCGCCGACTTCCTCCTCATCCACGTCGCCACCCCGCTGGAGGAGTGCGAGCGGCGTGACCGCAAGGGCCTGTACGCCAAGGCCCGCGCGGGGCTCATCCCCGAGTTCACCGGCGTCTCCGACCCCTACGAGGAGCCCGACGACGCCGACCTGGTGATCGACACCACGCACATCTCGATCGAGGCGGCCGTCTCCCAGGTGCTGGGGGCGCTGCGGAGCGGAGGATGGGTCCGTTGATCGACCTTCCCCTGATCGCCGGTTCGTTTCTCGTCGCCGTCGTCGTCGGCCTGACCGGCATGGGCGGCGGCGCCCTCATGACCCCGATGATGATGCTGTTCTTCAACGTGCCGCCGCTCGCGGCGGTCTCCAGCGACCTGGTGGCCTCGGCGGTGATGAAGCCGGTCGGCGGCCTCGTCCACCTGCGGCGCGGCACGGTCAACCTGCGGCTGGTCGGCTGGCTGTGCGCGGGTTCGGTGCCGGCGGCGTTCTGCGGGGTGTTCGTGGCGCGGGCGTTCGCGGTGGGCGACGGCGTGAAGTACGCCCTCGGCGTCGCGCTGTTGCTGGCCGTGGCGGGCCTGGCCGCCAAGACCCTGCTGGGCGGGCGGGGCGGCACGGCGGAGGCGAGCGAGATCGTCGTCCGCCCGATCCCGACCCTACTGGTCGGTACGGTAGGTGGTTTGATCGTCGGCGTGTCGTCGGTCGGCTCGGGCTCGCTCATCATCGTGGCGCTCATCGCGCTCTACCCCATGCTCAAGGCCAACCAGCTCGTCGGCACCGACCTCGTGCAGGCCGTGCCGCTGGTCACCTCGGCCGCCCTCGGCCACCTGCTGTTCGGCGACTTCCAGCTCCACCTCACGGTGTCGCTGCTCATCGGCTCGATCCCCGGCGTCTACCTCGGCGCCCGGATCTCGTCCCGGGCGCCCGGCGGTCTCATCAGGGCCGTGCTCGCGGTCGTGCTGCTCGCCTCCGCGCTCAAGCTGCTGAACGTCGGCAACACGCCCACCCTCTGGGCGCTGGCCGGGGCCGTCGCCGTCATCGCGGCCGGCCGGGTGTGGCAGGTCAGGGCAGCGGCACGGGCGTCGAGCGGAAGTGCGGATCTCGTGCGAGCGCGGTGAAGGCCCGGCCGGCCGCGGGCTCGGCGTCGAAGCGGGTGTCGCCGCGCGGCGCCCGTGGCGAGTCGAAGTACACCAGCGCCTTGATCTGCGGATAGCGCCCCACCTGGGCCCGTACGGACTCGAAGAACGCCCGCTGGAACGCCCGGTCCTCGCCCCGCAGGAACGCCCCCCACTCGGCCACCATGACCGGCTTGCCGGGGAAGCGGAGCTGCGTCCACCGGTAGAAGCCCGGCCAGCGCGGGCAGTCGGGGCGGGTCTTGTTGACCAGGCCGTCGAAGTCGCGCACCCGGTCGTCGGCGTACGGGTCCATGGCGATCCAGTCGACCACGTCGTCCCCCGGGTACAGCTTCTCGAACCACGGCTTCGAGGCCCAGTTCGGCGCCCCCATGTACGTCATGACCGTGACCGCGTTGCGCACCCCCTTCTCGCGCAGCCGCAGCACCACGTGCCGGTACATCGCCGCGTAGTCGGCCGCCTCCATGCCCGAGCCGGGGCCCGGGCGCACGTCGTCCTCGGGCTCGTGGTGGATCGTCAGGAAGAACCGGTCGGGGAACACGCGCCGGACGTGCTCGGCCAGGCGGTCGATCCGGCCGTCCATCGCGCCGTCGGCGATCTCGGCCCACGTACGGTCCACCGACGGCTTCCAGTTGACCAGCAGCAGGCGGGGATGGGCCGGGTCGCGGGCCACGTCGATCTCCCGGCGGGTCGGGAACAGATCCTTGCCCCGGTGGTAGACGTGGACCACGTCGGCCCGCGCGCCCATGCGGGCCTCCGCGCGGCGCAGCGCCTGGTCGACGGGGGCGCCGCTGAAGATCTCGGGCGCCACGCCCCACCAGGCGCCGCAGGACGGGATGAGCTTGTCGGTCACGGCGCAGGCGGCGGCCGGGCCGGTGGGGTCCGGGCCGGTGGGGTCCGTGGAGCGGACGCCTCTGTCGTCGGCGGCCTCGCCCCCCGCCGAGGCGTCCGCGCCCTCTCCGGGTGTACGCGCGCCCGCCGTCCCTTCACCGGACGCACCCGAGCTCGCGCCCGCCCGCGGGGCCTCCGTCCCTCCACAGGCGGTCGCAGCGGTGAGGGCGGCCACCACCAGGAGCGCCATGGCGGTGACGCGTATACCACGCCGCATTTCATATGAATGGTGTGAATTGTCAGATGGCAACACGACAGCCCGCCCCTCTCACCGACACGTCAAAAACGAACCATGCCATGTGAATCTCGCGGGCGTCAGCCGGTGCCGGTGTTCCCGCTGGTGACCCCAGGTACGAGCCCACCATTTCGTACCGAAATTTCGGTTTATGGGAGGGCGAACCAGCGGCCTTGGCGCAGAAAATCTCGCGTATTCGGCTTGGGTGATATTCCGTCCCGCCTATAGTGGACACACCTTCCGTCAGTGACGCACCGTCGCCATATGGCGACGCACGGCACACACCCCCAGGGAGCCTGCATGAGCCTGCCGCCGGATCTCCCGGCCCGCCGGTCCGGCGCCGACCTGGGTGACCACCTGTCGCTGCTGACCCGGCGCCGGCTGATCTTCGCCGGGTTCGTGCTGGCCGGCGGCGCGGCCGGGCTGGGGCTCATGCGGCTGACACCGCCCGCCTACACCGCCACCACGCAGGTGCTCGTGGCCGCCGTGGGCGTCCAGGAGCAGGGCAACCAGGTGACCAACCGGCAGCGCGAGCCGCTCAACCTCGACACCGAGGCGCAGGTCGCCGCCTCCGCCGTCGTCGCCGACCGGGCCGCCCGGCTGCTGAGGATCTCCACGCCGGAGCCGGTCGAGGTGGCCGTGCCGCCCAACTCCGCCGTGCTGTCGCTGTCCGTCACCGCCGCCACCCCCGACGCGGCGGCGGCCCAGTCCCGTGCCTACGCCGAGGCGTACCTCGCCAACCGCGCCGCCACCGCGCAGGCCGCGCTGGCGCTCCAGCAGAAGGCCATGCTCGCCAAGCTCAAGCAGGTCAACACCACGCTCGCGACCGTCACCAGGGAGCTGGAAACGCTCCGCAAGGGCACGGCCGAGCACATCCTGGCGACCCACCGGCAGAGCGTCCTCAACCGGCAGGCCTACAGCCTGACGCTCAAGTACGACGCGCTGAAGACGACGACCGTGACGCCCGGCTCGGTGATCAGCGACGCCGTGCCGCCCACGGATCCGGCCTCGCCCAGCCTGCCGCTGTTCCTGGGGACGGGCCTCATGCTGGGGCTCCTGCTGGGCGCGGGGGCCGCCATGCTCCGCGACCGGCTCGACACGCGGCTGCGCACCCCTGACGACGTCGAGCGCCTGACCGGCCTCCCGGTCCTCGCCAGCCTGCCCCGCGACGACCGCGGCTCCGGCTCCGGCGGCCCGGGTGTCGGCCGGGGAGTGCGCTCGGGGGGCGCCGGGTTCGCGATCGCGGGCGGGGAGGGTGCAGGGCCACCGGCCATGGGCGGCCCGATCGCGGGCTCGTCGGCCACCGACTTGTCGATCGCGGGCTCCTCTGTCGCGGGTCATCCGGCCGCGGGCTCCTCGGTCGCGAGCGGCTTCTCGGTCGAGGGCGCGGAGGGTGTCACGTCTCCGGTCACGGACAGGAGAGGCCGCGCCTGGACGCCCTACGACGCCGGTGGGGACGGCGCGCGGCACGCGGGCACGTCCCATGTCGGGCGCGCCGGGGACGAACCGCTCACCGACGCGATCCGCAGGGCGAGGGGCGAGCGCGGACCAGTCGCAGGCGCGGGCCACGGAAGGAGCGAACACCTCACGGGTGCCGCCTACGGCGCGAGCGGTGAAGGCGGGCGGCTCCTGATCTCGGACGTGGCAGCGGGGACGGGCGGTGAGGGCGGGCGGCGTGCGGGCGCGGCTCGTGGAGGCGACAGACAAAGCGGGCGGCGCGCGGGTGCCTGGCGCGCGGGTGTGAAGGGCGCGCGCGGCGATCGGGCAGGAGGCGGGCAGGCCGGTGCGGCGCTGGCCGACGCGCTGCACGAGCTGGCCGGCGCCGCGGTCGCGGCGTGTCCGGGCAAGCGGCTGCTGGTCCGCGCCGTGCCCACGGGCCTCGCCACGACCACGGTGACGTCCTCCCTGTCGGCGGGCACGTTGCTGTCGGTCCTGGACGGGTCCGACACGGCCGACCTGGCGCGCGCCGACGCCGCGTTGCTGATGGTGGAGCTGGGCCGGGCGACCTCCACGGAGGTGCTGGCCGCCGTACGCCACCTGAGCAGGCACAGGGTGCCCGTCATCGGCGTGGTGACGACGTACGGCGAGCCCGCGTCGCCGTCCCTCGCGCCGGCGTCCGCGCAGGCGGGGCTCGGAAAGCTGGTGGCGAGTTCCCGGCGCGACCCCGCGGCGCTCGGCGACGGCGGTCCTCCGACCGATCCCGACGCGACGCTCCTCCGGCACCCCACGACGACCGCCTCCGACACGCCCGCCTCCCATGCGACCGGCTCCAACGCGACCGGCTTCGGAGGCCGCGGAACCACCACCCCCGGCATGACCGGCTTCGGAGGCCACGGAACGACCGCCTCCCACCCCGGAAGCCACGGAACCACCGCGCCCATCCCGACCGGCTTCGGCCACCCCGGCGTCACAGACCCGGGGACGTCCGAGACGCGGGCCAGGCACGCGGCAGAGCCGGAGACCGGGCGCGGCACCGACCGCGGGCGCGAGCCCGACCCGGCGCAGGACCCCTGGCCCTCACGGGCCGGAGCGAGATGGCCGCGCCCTCCCGGCTTCCCCTCGTGAGAGGACCCGCGTGGCCCGTCGGTGCGCTGCTCCTCGGCTACCCCGTGTGGTGGGCGCTCGGGTTCGGCGGGCTGGCGGTGGTCGTGCTGGCCGTGCCGATGGCGGTCATCCTGTGGCGGCGCAGGCCGATCCGGGTGCCGCGCGGGTTCGGGCTGTGGCTGCTGCTGCTCGCCGGCTACGGCCTGAGCGCGCTCATGCTGTCGGAGTCGCCCCCCGGCACCTACGGCGAACTGGGCGCGGGCCGGATCGTCGGCTACGCGATGCGGCTGGCCCTCTACGTCTCCCTGCTGGTCCTCGTGCTGTACCTGGGCAACCTGACCGATCGGGAGCTGCCGCAGCTCACGCTGGTGCGGATGCTCGGCGTGCTGTTCGTGGTGACCGTGGCGGGCGGGCTGCTGGGCGTGCTCGCCCCGGGCTTCTCGTTCACCTCGCCGGTGGAGCTGCTGCTGCCCGACTGGATCGGCGGCAACCCGTTCGTCCAGAACCTCGTCCACCCCACCGCCGCCCAGACCCAGAAGGTCCTCGGCTACGCCTCGCCGCGACCGGAGGCGCCGTTCGAGTGGGCCAACGCCTGGGGCAGCAACGTGTCGGTGCTGCTGGTCTGGTTCGTGGTGGGCTGGTGGGTGTACGGCGGGCGGGCACGCAGGGCGGCGGCCGTGGCGCTGGTGGCGCTGGCGGCGGTCCCCGTCGTCTACTCGCTCAACCGCGGCCTGTGGATCGGGCTCGGCCTGAGCGCCCTGTACGTGGTCCTGCGGGTGGGCGGCCGGGCCCGCCTCGCGTTGTGCGGGGCGGCGGTGGCCGGGGCCCTGGTGTTCGCGCTGAGCCCGCTGGCGGCGCTGGTCGGGCAGCGGCTGGACAACCCCCACTCCAACGACATCCGGGCCTTCACGGTGACGGCGACGATCAAGGCCGCCGCCCACTCCCCCGTGATCGGCTACGGCAACACCCGCAACGCCCTGGGCAACCACCGCACGATCACCACCGGCAAGACCGCCTGGTGCTCCGGCTGCGGCCATCCGCCACTGGGCAGCGACGGCCAGCTCTGGCTGCTCGTCATCACGCAGGGGTTCACCGGGGCGGCCCTGTACGTCTCGTTCTTCGTCGGCGCGATCCGCCGCCACTGGTCCGACCGCAGCCCCGTCGGGCTGGCCGGCGTGCTGGTGATGGCCCTCGTGCTGCTCTACATGCTCGTCTACGACGGCCTGGTCACCCCCCTCATCCTCTATCTCATCTCCTTCGCCCTGCTGTGGAGGAACAGCTCGTGAACGACGCCAAGATCCGCCTGGGCTACCTCGACGACACGGTCCGGCTGCTCTACCCCGGCTCGGGCTCGCCCCGGGCCCACAGCCTGCTGCCCCATCCCCTGCTGCCCCGCCGGCTGGCGCCGCGCCGCTGGTGGCACGTCGGCCGCCGGCTCGTGGTGCCGGTCGAGGGGTCCATCTCGGCCCATCTGGGCGAGCTGTTCGGCGTCCCCGTCGAGACCGTCCTGCACGTGCGACCCGCCCGGCGGGCCAACCGCAAGCCGGTCCTGGAGGCCCGCTCCGGCGGGGAGCTGCTCGCGTACGTGAAGGTCGGCGACACCGAGCGCACCGCCGCGCTGGTCGCCAACGAGGCCGCGGCGCTGCGGAAGCTCGCCACCCTGACGCTCACCACGGTGGTCGCGCCGACCGTGCTGCATCACGGCCGCTGGCGCAGCCTGGAGCTGCTCGCCGTCTCGCCGCTGCCCGTGCGCCGGAGCCGGACGCCGCGGCCCGGCCGGTCCCGGGTGCCTGCCGAGCTGCTGACGGCCGCCGTGCGCGAGATCGCCGGCACCGGGGAGCCGGGCAGGGCCGCCTGGCACGGTGACCTGTCGCCGTGGAACATCGCGCCGTCCTCCGACGGGCGGCTCCTGGTCTGGGACTGGGAGCGGTACGAGGTGGGCGTGCCCTACGGGTTCGACGCGGTCCACCACTTCTTCCAGCGGGCGCTGCGCCGGATGGACCCGGCGACGGCCGCGCGGGCGTGCCTGGCGCAGGCCGTACGGCTGCTGGCGCCGCTCGGCGTGTCCGGCGCGCAGGCGCGGCGGACGGCGCTGCTGTACCTCATCAAGCTGGCCGACCGGCACGCCGCCGACGGCCACAGTCCGCTGGGCCCGCCGGACGTGTGGCTCAGCCCCCTCGTCGACCACCAGGAGCTGCTGCCGTGAGAGCCGGGAAGCACGCGGTGCTGGCCATGTCGCGCACCGCCGGCAGGCTGACGTCCGGGGCGCGGCTGCTGCCGTCGTTCCTTATCGTGGGGGCGCAGCGGTGCGGCACCACGTCGCTCTACCGGGCGCTGGCCCAGCATCCGGCGCTGTTCAAGCCGGTGCTGCACAAGGGCGTCCACTACTTCGACGTCGGCTACGAGCGCGGCCCGTCGTGGTACCGGGCGCACTTCCCGCTGCGGGCCGCCGCGTCGCTGGCGGCGAGCCGGCACGGCGCCCGGCCGCAGGCGTTCGAGTCGTCGCCGTACTACCTGTTCCACCCGCTGGCCGGTGAGCGCATCGCCGCCGACCTGCCCGGCGTGAAGCTGCTGGTCCTGGTGCGCGACCCCGTCGAGCGGGCCTGCTCGGCGCACGCGCACGAGCTGGCGCGGGGGTTCGAGACGGAGTCGCACTTCGAGTACGCGGTGGAGCTGGAGGCCGCGCGGCTGGCCGGGGCCGAGGAGAGCCTGCGGACGCGCCCGCACTCCCTGCACCACTCCCACCGCCACCACGCCTACCTGGCCCGGGGCCGCTACGCCGAGCAGCTCGACCGGCTGGAGCCGCTGTTCGGGCGCGAGCGCATCCTGGTGCTCGACAGCCACGCGTTCTTCGCCGAGCCGGAGGGCGTCTACGACCGGGTCCTGGACTTCCTGGAGGTGCCGCACCTCGGCCATCCGGTCTTCGAGCGGCACAACGGCCGGTCGCGGCCCAAGTCGCTGCCCGAGTCGGTGCGGCGGCGGCTGAGCGACCACTTCGAGGCGGACGACGCGCGGCTCGTGCGCTGGCTCGGAGGTGAGCCGTCGTGGCGTCGCTGACCCGGTCCGTGCTCCGGCGCCCGCTCCCCGGCGCGGCCTCGCTCCTGGGGCAGGTGGCGCGGGCGGGCGCCGCCGGGCTGGCCGGGGCAGTCGCGGGCGCGCTGGCCCAGTTCCTCCTCGTGGTGGTCGTCACCAGGGCCTTCTCCGCCGAGCAGGCCGGGGCGTTCTTCACCATGACCGCGCTGGCGCTCATGGCCGCGGGGGTGGCCAAGCTGGACGCGGGCAACGGGCTGGTGTTCTTCATCGCCCGGGCCGCCACCTACGACTACCGCGGCATATCCGGATATATCCGGGCGGCGTTGGTGCCGTGCGCGGTGGTCTCCGTGGCCGCCGCCGCGCTGCTGTTCCCCCGGCTGGGGTTCCTGTCGCTGGCGCTGCCGGTCATCGTCGCCGGTGACGTGCTGCTGGCCGCCACCCGGGGGTTCGGCGCGATGCGGCCCACCGTGCTGCTCGACGGGCTGCTGCTGCCGGTGGCCCAGCTCGTCCTGGTGACCGCCGCAGCCCTCGCCGCGGCTCCCGCGTGGCTGCCGTTCGCCTGGGCTCTGCCGTACCTGCCGGTGCTCGTCCTCGCCGCGTACGGCCTGCGGGGCCGGGTGCCGCGCACCCCCTACCTGCCCGGCACGGCCCACGACCTGTGGCGGCACACGGCCCCCCGGTCGGTGGCCGGGGCGGTCCAGGCGGTGTTCCAGCGGCTCGACATCGTGATCGTCGCCGTGCTCGGCGGTCCCGCCCAGGCGGCCGTCTACACGGCGGCCACCCGGTTCAAGGTCGTCGGCCAGCTCGCCGGGCAGGGCATGGCGCAGGCCGTACAGGCTCGGCTCGTACGGGCGCTGGCCGACGGCGAGCACGCGCGCGCCCGGGAGCTGTACCAGGTGACGACGGCGTGGCTGGTGCTGGCGACGTGGCCCGTCTGGCTCGGGTACGCCGCGCTCGCGCCGTGGGCGCTCGGCCTGTTCGGGCCCGCGTACCCGGCGGCGGTCCCCGTGGCGCTGGTGCTGGCCGCCACGATGATGGTGGCGACGGCCTGCGGCCTGGTGGACGTGGTCCTGACCGCGGCCGGACACACCACGGCCAGCCTCGCCAACCTCGTCGCCGCCACGGCCGCGACGATCGCGCTCGACGTGGCGCTGATCCCGGGGCATGGGGCGCTGGGGGCCGCGCTCGGGTGGTCGGGCGGGACGCTGGTGAAGAACCTGCTGCCGCTGTGGCGGCTGCACCGCCGCTACGGCCTGCGCCCCTTCGGCCGCCACACGCTGACCGCCTTCCGCGTCCGCTCCTGGTCCGCCGCATGACCACCCACCGTCCACGCCCACACCGCTCCATACCCACCCGTGTTCGCGCCCGGGCCGCCGTATGACGGCCGGTCCGCCCGTTCTCGTCACGGGGCTGCCCAGGAGCGGTACGAGCTGGACCGGCAAGATGCTCACGGCCGGCCGCGAGGCCGTCTACGTCAACGAGCCGCTCAACCCCCAGCGCCCGCCCGGCCGCTCCCCCGGGGTCCTGCGCGCGACCGTCACGCACCGTTTCCAGTACATCTGCGACGACAACACCGCCGACTGGCTGCCCGCCTTCCGCGACACGGTCGCCCTGCGCTACCGGTTCGGCGCCGAGCTGCGCGCCAACCGCTCGCCGGACGACCTCGCGCGG
Organism: Nonomuraea roseoviolacea subsp. carminata; assembly: GCF_024172185.1. GTDB lineage: Bacteria > Actinomycetota > Actinomycetes > Streptosporangiales > Streptosporangiaceae > Nonomuraea > Nonomuraea roseoviolacea. The sequence continues at coordinate 4,762,371 of NZ_JAMZEC010000001.1, read as the reverse complement.
CTGCTCAAGTACGGCACGTCGTTCACGCTCGGCCGGCTGACGGGACGGCGGGCGCTGCTCGACGACCCGTTCGCGGTGCTGTCGGCCGCCTGGTTCGCCCGCCGGCTCGGCTGCACGGTGATCGCGCTCGAACGCGACCCGGTCTCCTTCGTGGCGAGCTGGCAGCGGCTCGGCTGGACCGTCTCCTTCCACGAGCTCCTCGACCAACCCCTGCTGGTCCGCGACCACCCCGAACTGCTGGAGCTGCGCCCGCTCGCCGACTCCACCGACCGGATCGCCAAGGCGGCGGCGCTGTGGCGGGCGACGCACCGGATCCTGGCCCGCACGCCGGGGATCCTGATCGTGGGGTACGAGTGGCTGGCGGCCGATCCGGTGGCCGGGTTCCGGCACCTGTACGGGCACGCGGGGCTGACCTGGTCGCGGGTCGTCGAGCGGCGGGTGCGGAGGGCGTGCACGGGCGGCGGGAGCGAGGGGCGTGGCGGGTTCGCCTGGTCGGGGCTGTCGCGGACGGCGTACCGGCGGATGGACTCCCGTCAGGCCCTGACCAGGGCCACGCGAGGGCTGACGCCCGAGGACGTCACCCGCATCCGCGCCCTCACCACCACCCCGTGACCCGCCACGGAGGGTCAGCAGGTGGGGCGGCGGGTCAGGAGGCTGGTGGCGAGGAGGCGGGCGGCGAAGGGCAGGTCGTCCACGAGGTAGCGGCGCGCCAGTCGTCCCGGGTCCGTCGCCAGGCGGAACGCCCACTCCAGCCCGGCCCGCCGCATCCACCCGGGCGCCCGGGGCACCGTACCCCCGGCGAAGGCGAGGGCCGCCCCGCAGCCCACGAACCAGGCGTCCGGGAGCCGCTCGCGCAGCACGGCCACGAGCCGGTCCTGGCGCGGGAACCCGAGCCCCACGAACACGATCCTGGGCCGGGCCGCCACCACCCGGCGCAGCACCCGGGCCGTCCCCGCGGCGGTGCGGTCGAAGGCGTACGGCGGGGACTCGACCCCGCAGACCCTCAGGCCGGGAAGGCGGCGGACGAGCGCCCGCGCCGCCGACACGGCCACCCCGGGCGGCCCGCCGAGCAGGTACACCGGCCACCCGCGCTCGGCCGCCGGGCCGCTCAGCGACCAGATCAGGTCGGCGCCGGTGACGCGCTCGGGCAGCGGCACGCCCAGCAGCCGCGAGGCCCACACCAGCGGCATCCCGTCGGCCACGACCAGGTCGGCGGTGTTGACCAGCTCCCTCAGCGCGGGGTCGGCGGCGGCGGAGCGGCAGATGTCGACGTTGGGGGTGACGATGCGTCCGCCGCGACCGGCCGCCAGCCCGGCCACCACGCGCGCCACCACCTGCGCCTCACTCAGCGCGTCGACGGTCACCCCGCCGACGAGCACGCGGCGAGGCGCCTCAGGCACCTGACCGACCCCTTCCGCGAGGACCGACGCCGCCTCCTCTCCTCGCAACGGGAACGCCTCCTCCACACTGCGCCGTCCTGCCAATCCCGGGGCCTCCCCTCGCTGCCGCCCTCCGTCAGCCTGGAACGTCTCCTCCGCGGGGCCGCCCTCCGCCAGCCGGGAATGTCTCCTCCGTGCGGCCGCCCTCCACCGGCGTGGACGTCTCGCCGCGGGTGCTCCCGAGCCCTGCCGATCGAGGCCGGTCCGTCGCGACGCGTGCTCGTACCGGCGAGAGAGGGCCAGAGCGGATCAACCGTGCGCCGCCCGGCCAGACAGGATCGGGCCGGGTCAAATGCCGTGTCCGCGGTCGTGGAGCAGTGACAGCACCCTGGCCGCCGGGATGAGGCCGGCCGCCACCGCGAGCGCGATGGGCGCGCGCGGCTCCGAGCGCCGGGTGGCGAACGCGCGCAGCGCCCAGCGTCCCGCCTCGCGCCGGTGGCCCAGCGCGGCGTGGTGGAAGGCGAGCTGGCCGTAGACGCGGGCGGCGCCGCGCGGGTCGGCGGCCAGGCCGGCGTGCCGGGCCAGCATCCACTCCAGCCCGGCGATGCGCTCGCCCCATCGGGCCGCGTAGTGGGACGAGCCCCAGCGGACGCGTACGAGGGGACGATCGACGTTCGCGAGCGGATGGCGGCGGGCGGCGCGCAGGGCGAAGTCCCAGTCCTCGTTCTGACCGCAGGGGGCACTCTCGTCCACCCACAGCGCGCCCCGCCGGAACAGGAACGTCGAAGAGTGCACCATCACCATGCGCGAGCGCAGCAGGTCGGCCTCGGTCACGGTGGTGGCGCCGGCCAGCCGTGGCACCCGGTGCCCGCCGTGCTCGACCTCGATCCCGCAGCTCGCGAACTCGGCGCCCGTCTCGGCCAGCGCGGCGACCTGGGCGGCGAGCTTGCCGGGCAGCCACTGGTCGTCGTCGTCGCAGAACGCGATCAAGTCGGTGTGGGAGGCGGCGATCCCGGTGTTGCGCGCCCCGGGGAGGCCGGGGGTGAGGCAGTTGGGCAGCACGCGGACGTCGCGGCCGGCCCGCGTCGGAACGCCGGCGAGCCGGTCGGCCACCGTCTCGTGCGGCGCGCCGTCGGCCACCACGACCACGGAGATCCTGCCCGGGTGCTCCTGCTCCAGCGCCGCGCGGACGGCGACGCCGAGGTGGACTGGCCGGTCTCCGCGCGTGGGGATCACCACGCCGACCGACGGCGCCGCCTCTCCGGCCGGCCGCGTCATGCCATCACCCCGCGGCGGCCGTACCGGAACCGCAGCCGCCTCATGCCGTCACCCCGCGGCCGTCGTACCGGAGCCGCAGCCGCCATCTCATGCCGTCACCCCGTGGTAGCCGTACCGGGAGCGCAGCGGCCAGGTGAGGGCGGCGACCAGGCCGCGATGGGCGCCGGAGCGCCACGACTCGTCGAGTGCCAGCCCGACCGGGCCCACCGCGAACCGCATGGGGTTGCCCGACACCGTGTGGGCCGTGGTGATGTGCGCCGTCGAGCCGGTCACGAACGGGAACTCGGCGCGCAGCCCGAGCCGGTGCGCGAGATCGGTCAGCGTGGCCTCCGGCGCGGCGATGAGATCCTCGTACCGCAGCCGGGTGACCTGGACGTCCGCTCCGCCTCGCCGGTCGCGGCGGGCGAGGAGGTCGAGCGCGACGTTCTGGGCGCTCCAGTGGAGCGCGGTCCGGGCGGGGCCCCAGCGGGTCATCGGCCGCCCGTCCTCCGGCCGGCGTACGGCCTTGCGCCAGGAGTGCGCGACGGCCCGAGGGTCGCGCACCACGTGGACGACGTGGATGCTCGCTCCGCCCTCGGCCAGGCAGTGGGCCAGGGAGGCGTGCTTGCTGGAGTCGATGACGACGGAGGCGCCGGCGACCCGCGCGGCGGCTTCGTGGATACGGCGGTAGGCGTGGACGTACTCGTCCAGGTCGGGGTGGCCGATGCGCAGGACGCGGCGGGTACGGTCGACGCGGCGGCGCAGCGCGAGGACCCGCTCGGCGAGCGGCCGGGTCCAGCCGCCGAAGGCGTGCTCGCCGACGGCCGTCCAGAACGGGCACGCGCCGAACGGCCGGCCGCAGCCGCACGGCTCACCGGCCAGGACGCCGCGGGCCCAGAGGTGTACGACCTCACCGAGGGGCGCCACGCCGGGCAGCTCCCCCAGCAGCCTCTCCAGCAGCGTGGTACCGCTACGGCCGAGGCCGCCCAGGAAGACCACCCGGGTGGCTGTCGAAGGGTGAGTCACGGGGGAATGGGCTTTCCTGTGCTAGTCGTTACACGGAACGTGACGAGACTAGCGCGCAGCGTAATGAGAGCGTCAGTGAAACCCCAAAAGATCTAACCGAAAAGCCGACCGGTCTCTGTCCTGGAGAGGAGAAGGGCGGGCGGCGACGCGGCCTCGCGTCTTTGAGGGGTGGGGTCGGTGACGACGCGACCCACGCCCCGGAGGAGAGGGAGACCGGCGGCGACGCGGGCTGCCGTCACTGAAGAGGGCCGGTAGCGACGCAGCCCCGCCCCGGACGGGACAGAGGTCGGCGGCGATACGGGCTGGCGTCTCCGAGGGGTGGGCCCGGTGGCGACGCGGCCTCCGTCCCGGGCGGGACGGAGGCCGGTGATGACGCGGGCTGGCGTCCCCAGGGGGACGGAGGCGGCGTGGCCCCCGCCCACAGGAGGGTCAGCGGGCTTCGAGGATCATGCCCGCCGCGACCGTGCCGTTGGTGGCCTCGTCCACCAGGATGAAGCCGCCCGTGAGCCGGTTGCGCGCGTAGTCGTCCACGAAGAGCGGCTGGGTGACCCGCAGCGACACGCGCCCGATCTCGTTGAGGCCGAGCGAGGTGGCCTCCTCGTCGCGGTGCAGCGTGTTGACGTCGAGCCGGTAGTGCAGGTCGCGCACGAGCGCCCGCGCCGTACGGGTGGTGTGCTTGATGGTGAGCTTGGTCCGCGGCGCCAGCTTGGCGCCGTCGGCCATCCAGCAGACCATGGCTTCGAGGTCCTGGGCCACGTGCGGCCGGTTGTTGGGGCGGGCGATCATGTCGCCGCGGGAGATGTCGAGGTCGTCCTCGAAGCGGAGGGTGACCGACATCGGGGGGAACGCCTCCTCGACGGGGCCGTCGAAGGTGTCGATGGAGGCGATCCGGGTGGTCAGGCCCGAGGGCAGGTGGACGACCTCGTCGCCCGGCTTGAGCACGCCGCCCGCGACCTGCCCGGCGTAGCCGCGGTAGTCGTGGAAGGCGTGGTCGTTGGCCTTCTGCGGGCGGATGACGTACTGGACGGGGAAGCGCACGTCGACCAGGTTGCGGTCGGAGGCGATGTGCACGTTCTCCAGGTGGTGCAGCAGCGACGAGCCGTTGTACCAGGGCATGTTCTCCGACCGGGAGACGACGTTGTCGCCGTTGAGCGCGGAGATCGGGATGAACGTCAGGTCGCCCACGTTGAGCTTGGAGGCGAACGCCGTGAACTCCTCGCGGATCTCCTCGAAGCGCTCCTGGGAGTAGTCGACCAGGTCCATCTTGTTGACGGCGAGCACCAGGTGCGGCACCCGCAGCAGCGAGGTCAGGAACGCGTGGCGGCGCGACTGCTCCAGCACGCCCTTGCGGGCGTCGATGAGGATGATCGCCAGGTCGGCGGTGGAGGCGCCGGTGACCATGTTCCGGGTGTACTGGATGTGCCCGGGGGTGTCGGCGATGATGAACTTGCGGCGTGGCGTGGCGAAGTACCGGTAGGCCACGTCGATCGTGATGCCCTGCTCCCGCTCGGCCCGCAGGCCGTCGGTGAGCAGCGACAGGTCGGTGTACTCGGTGCCGCGGTCCCGCGAGGTGCGCTCGACGGCCTCCAGCTGGTCCTCGAAGATGGCCTTGGAGTCGAAGAGCAGGCGCCCGATCAGGGTGGACTTGCCGTCGTCGACGCTTCCCGCCGTGGCGAAACGCAGAATGTCCATCGGTTCTAGAAGTAACCTTCCCGCTTGCGGTCCTCCATGGCGGCCTCCGAGGCGCGGTCGTCGGCCCTGGTGGCCCCGCGCTCGGTGATCCGGGTGGCCGCGATCTCCTCGATGATCTCCTCGACCGTGGCGGCCGTGGACTGCACCGCACCGGTGCAGGTCATGTCGCCGACGGTGCGGTAGCGCACCACGGCCTCGAACAGCGGCTCGTCGTCGCCGCGCTGGACGACCTCGGCGTCGGGCAGCAGCATGCCGTCGCGCTCGAACACCTTGCGGGTGTGGGCGAAGTAGATCGACGGGATCTCGATGCCCTCGCGCCGGATGTAGTCCCAGACGTCGAGCTCGGTCCAGTTGGACAGCGGGAAGACCCGGATGTGCTCGCCCTTGCGGATGCGGGAGTTGTAGAGGTTCCACAGCTCCGGGCGCTGGTTCTTCGGGTCCCACTGGCCGAAGTCGTCGCGGAAGGAGAACACCCGCTCCTTGGCCCGGGCCTTCTCCTCGTCGCGCCGGGCGCCGCCGAAGACCGCGTCGAACTCGTGCTCCTCGATGGCGTCGAGCAGCGTGGTGGTCTGCAGGCGGTTGCGCGAGGCGCGCCGGCCGGTGTCCTCGACCACGCGGCCCTGGTCGATCGAGTCCTGGACGCTGGCCACGATGAGCCGCGCGCCGAGCTCCTGGGAGCGGCGGTCGCGGAACTCGATGACCTCGTCGAAGTTGTGGCCGGTGTCGACGTGCATGAGCGGGAAGGGCATGGCCGCCGGCCAGAACGCCTTCTCGGCGATGCGCAGCATGACGATGGAGTCCTTGCCGCCGGAGAAAAGCAGACAGGGACGCTCGAACTCCGCCGCGACTTCGCGCATGATGTGAATGGCTTCGGCCTCGAGCACGTCGAGCTGCGACGTCGTGTAGTCGCGCTGGAGCATGGGAGCTTCCTCCGGCGGTTAGCGGTGCAGGTCCCGGATCCCGGCGAGCAGGGATGACGCCAAGTCCGGTAGGGAAACAAGGATATCCGGTAGCGAGGGATCCGGTCTGTTGTAGGTGAGTGACGTGCCGTCGATGCGGCTGGTGTGGGCTCCCGCGGCCTGTGCGACGGCCACCGGCGCGGCGGAGTCCCACTCGTACTGGCCGCCGGCGTGGACGTACGCCTCGACGTCGCCGGTGAGCACCGCGGAGATCTTCGCCCCGGCCGAGCCGATGGGCACGAGGTCGGCGCCGACGAGGTAGGCGAGCTTCTGGACGAACTCCGGCGGGCGGGTGCGGCTGACCGCGATGCGGAACCTGCCCCGGTGGGCCGGCAGCTTGGGCGGCTCGCCGGTGCTGAGCGTGCGCCCCTGGGCGGGCAGCGCCACGGCCCCGGCGGTGAGCCGGTCGCCCTCCCACAGCGCGACGTGGACGGCCCAGTCGGACCTGCCCTCCTCGGCGAACTCCCGGGTGCCGTCGAGCGGGTCCACGATCCACACGCGGGGAGCGCTCAGCCGGCGCGGGTCGAGCCGGTCCTCGCGGCTGGACTCCTCCGACAGCACGCAGTCGCTCGGCCGCAGGCGCGACAGCGACTCCATGAGGAACACGTGGGAGGCCCGGTCGCCGAGGGCGCGCAGCCCGGCCGGGTCGGCGAAGCCCTCGCGGGCGCGGAGCGCGAGCAGCCGCTCGCCCGCCTCTGTGGCCAGGTCGGCCGCGAGAGCGTGGTCGTCGCGAATCGTCATCAGTAAGCTCCTTGCCCGCGGGCGACGGCCGACCAAGTCTTCCACAGGATCTGCAGGTCGAGCATGAGGGACCAGTTCTCCACGTAACGCAGGTCGAGGCGGACGGATTCCTCCCACGACAGGTCGGATCTGCCGCTGACCTGCCACAGGCCGGTCAGGCCGGGGCGTACGAGCAGGCGGCGGCGCACGTCGTCGCCGTACCGGTCGACCTCTTCGGGGAGGGGCGGGCGGGGCCCCACGAGCGACATGTGCCCGAGCACCACGTTGACGAGCTGCGGCAGCTCGTCGAGGGAGTGGCGGCGCATGAGGGAGCCGAGCGGAGTGACCCGCGGGTCGTTGCGGATCTTGAACAGCACCCCGTCGGCGTCGCTGACGAGGGTGATCTTCTGGTGCTCGGAGCCGCGCCGCATCGTGCGGAACTTCAGGATCGTGAACGGCCGGCCGTCCCGGCCGACGCGGGTCTGCCGGAACAGGGCCGGGCCGGGGCTGGTCGCGCGCACCGCCACGGCCAGCGTGAGCAGCAGCGGGGCCAGCAGGACCAGCAGGGCGGCGGCCACGACCCGGTCGAAGGCGTTCTTGACGAGCTGGCGGGCGCCGGTCAGCTCGGGGTGCTCGACGTGCAGCAGCGGGAGCCCGGCGGCGGGCCTGATCGTGGTGCGCGGCCCGGCCACCTCCATCAGCGCGGGCGCGACCACCAGCTCGGTGTGGGTGCGCTCCAGCCGCCAGGCGAGCCGGCGCAGCGCCACGCCGTCCATCTCGGGGCAGGCCAGCACGGCCACGGTGTCGGCGTGGGCCTGGTCGACGACGATGGGCACGTCGCTGAAGTCGCCGCCCACGGGCACGCCGGCCACCCGGCCACCCGCGGCCTCGGCGGGCAGGCAGGCGGCGACGATCTCCATGCCGTGGTACCGCTCGCGGCGGAAGAGGTGCACCAGCTCGGCGACCGAGGCGGCGTGACCCACGGCGACGACCCTGCGCATGCAGGCGCCGCGGGCGCGCCGGCGGTGCAGGGAGCGGCGCAGGGCGTACCTGAGCAGCAGCGTGATGAGCGTCACCAGCGGGAGCGCGAGGACGACGTAGCCGCGCGCGACGTCGGTCTTGGTGAGGTACGAGCCGATGGCGGTGGCGGCGGTCAGCGCGACGCCGCACTGCACGACGCGGCGGAACTCGTCGGAGCCGATGCCGATCATGCGCGGCTCGTACGCCCGGTTCAGCGCGACCGCGACGATCCACACCACCGGCAGCAGGGCGCTGACCAGGAGGTACGGCGCGGCGTAGGGCGTCAGCTCGCCGAAGCGCAGGAAGAAGGCCCCGGCGGAGCCGGCGGCGGCGCCGAGCAGGTCGGACGCGAGCGCGCGCACCCGGTAGGCCCGCACCCAGCCGGGCAGCCGTGGCCGCACGCTCCACGAGGAGCCGGGACCGAAACCGACGACGGTCAACAGCCCCTCGCCGTCGCTCACCGCAACGCCCCCTGTGATCAGCTCGTAACCGACAGTCACCAGATAGTAGCGTCAGCCACCCTGGCGTGGTCGCGAACGGACCTATGTGGGGATCAGCGTGGAGGGCCGGAAATCTTGAGATCTGCCCGGTGAAACTCGTTCTGGGTTACTTCGAGCCCGCGCTCCATGAGCGACTCGACCACGTCGGCGGCGCGGTCCACGAGGAAGGGCAGGTCCTTGCGCTCGGCGGTGGCGAAGTCGCGCAGCACGAAGGCGGCCGGGTCCATGCGGCCCGGCGGGCGGCCGATGCCGAAGCGGACGCGGAGGTAGTCGCGGGTGGCCAGCGACTTGGTGATCGACTTGAGGCCGTTGTGGCCGTTGTCGCCGCCGCCGAGCTTGGCGCGCAGCGCGCCGTAGGGCACGTCCAGCTCGTCGTGGACGACGATCAGGCGGTCGGGACCGATCTTGTAGAAGTCGGACAGGGCCTTGAGCGGGCCGCCCGACAGGTTCATGTACGTGAGCGGCTTGGCGAGGATCGCGGCGCGCGTCTCCAGCACCTCGGCCCTGCTCTTGTGCGCCTTGAACCGGCCCCCGGCCCGCGCGGCGAGTTCGTCGAGCACCATGAAGCCGACGTTGTGCCGGTTGCCGGCGTATTCGGCGCCGGGGTTGCCCAGCCCGGCGATGAGCCAGCGGTCCATGAAGTCTCCTCGGGCTGGAGCGGCCAGGACGCGGGGACGGGGCGGCCGGACCTCGCCGGCCGCCCCGTCGTCCGCTGACTGGTCCGGTGACTACTCGGCGGCCTCGGCGCTCTCGCCCTCGGTGGCAGCCTCGGCGACCTCGCCCTCGGCGCCCTCCTCCTCGGCGGGGGCCTCGGTCGGCTTGGCGCTGACCTGGAGGATGACGGCCTCCGGGTCGGCGGTCAGCGTGGCGCCCTGCGGCAGCTTCAGCTCGCCGGCGGTGATGGCGACGCCCACCTCCAGGCCCTCGACGTCGACCTCGACGCCGGTGGGGATGTGGGTGGCCTCGGCCTCGACGGCGACGGAGGTCATCTGGAGGTCGAGGATGCCCTCGGAGTTGACGTCGCCGACCGTGGTGACCGGGATCTCGACGGTGACCTTCTCGCCGCGCTTGACCAGGAGCAGGTCGACGTGCTCGACGAAGCCCTTGATCGGGTCGCGCTGGACGCCCTTGGGCAGGGCCAGCTCGTCGACGCCGTCGCCCTGGAGGCGGATCAGCACGTTGGGCGTGCGCAGGGCGAGGAGGACCTCGTGACCCGGCAGGGTGAGATGCTTGGGCTCGATGCCGTGCCCGTACAGGACGGCCGGGACCTTGTCGGCGCGGCGGATCTTGCGGGCGGCGCCCTTGCCGAACGTGGTGCGCGACTCGGCGGCGATACGTACTTCGGACACGACATCTCCTAGGGATGCTCAGCGAACGGGATCTGTGGCGCTCACCCTCACCCGCCCTAGCGGAAGGCGTTACGAGCGCGACCAACAAAGCTTACAGCGTTTTACCGGCCGAGCTGCCGCTCGGCGTGCTGCGACGGATGTCCTCGCTACGCTGCGGATCCGTCGCAGCTTATGTGTCACCCTCGAACAAGCTCGTCACGGAGCCGTCGGTGAAGACCTCGGTGATGGCCCGGGCGATGAGCGGCGCGATGGACAGCACGGTGAGCTTGTCGAAGCGGGCCTCCTGCGACAGCGGGAGCGTGTTGGTCACGATGACCTCGCTGATGCGGGAGTTCTTCAGCCGGTCGACGGCCGGGTCGGAGAAGACCGCGTGGGTGGCGGCGACGATCACGTTGGTCGCGCCCTGCTCGTACAGGGCGTCGGCCGCCTTGCAGATCGTGCCGGCGGTGTCGATCATGTCGTCGATGAGCACGCAGGTACGGCCGCGCACCTTGCCGACGACCTCGTTGACCTTCACCTGGTTGGCCACGTCGAGGTCGCGCCGCTTGTGGATGAAGGCGAGCGGCGTGCCGAGCGTGTCGGCCCAGCGCTCCGACAGCCGGACGCGGCCGGTGTCGGGCGAGACGACCGTGGTGGTGGCCAGGTCGAGCTTGTTCTTCAGGTAGCTCTCCAGGACCGGCATGGCGAACAGGTGGTCCACCGGGCCGTCGAAGAAGCCCTGGATCTGCGAGGTGTGCAGGTCGATCGACATGAGCCGGTCGGCGCCCGCGGTGTAGAACAGGTCGGCCATCAGCCGGGCGGTGATGGGCTCGCGCCCGCGCCCCTTCTTGTCCTGGCGCGCGTAGCCGAAGAACGGCATGACCACGGTGATGCGCTTGGCGGAGGCCCGCTTGAGCGCGTCGACCATGATGAGCTGCTCCATGATCCACTGGTTGATGGGCGAGGTGTGGCTCTGGATCACGAAGGCGTCGCAGCCGCGGACGGATTCGAGGTAGCGGGCGTAGATCTCGCCGTTGGCGAAGTCGACCAGCTTGGTCGGGGTGAGCGAGACGCCGACGTGCTCGGCGACCTCCTCGGCCAGCTCGGGGTAGGCCCGGCCGGAGAAGAGCATGAGGTTCTTCTCGCCCGGCTGCTTGATGCTCGTCACGTCGTGCTCCCCTGCTGGTGCTGGTCGGCGGCCTCCTGTGCGGCCAGGGCGCGCTGGGCCGCCGCGGCCGACTTGGTGCCCGCGCGCCTGCGCAGCACCCATCCCTCGATGTTGCGCTGGCGGGCGCGGGCCACGCCGATCGCGCCCGCGGGCACGTCGCCGTCGATCACCGAGCCCGCCGCGGTGTAGGCGCCGTCGCCGACGGTCACCGGCGCGACGATCATGCTGTCGCAGCCGACGAACGCGCCGTCGCGCACGGTGCTGCGGTGCTTGTTGACGCCGTCGTAGTTGACGAACACGACCGCGGCGCCGATGTTGACGTCGTCGCCGATCGTGGCGTCGCCCGCGTACGACAGGTGGGGCACCTTGGAGCGCTCGCCGACCTGCGTGTTCTTCATCTCGACGAACGTGCCCGCCTTGGAGCCGCGGCCGAGGACCGTGCCGGGGCGCAGGTAGGCGTAGGGTCCGACGCTCGCGCCGGGACCGACCTCGGCGGAGTCGCAGACGGCGTTGCGCACGACGGCCCCGGCGCCGACCCGAGTGGAGGTCAGCGTGGTGGCGGGGCCGACCTCGGCACCGGACTCGATGACGGTGCGGCCGTGGAGCTGGGTGCCGGGGTGGACGACGGCGTCGGGGCCGATCTCGACGTCCACGTCGATCCACGTGCTGGCCGGGTCGACGACGGTGACGCCGGCGCGCATGTGGCGCTCCAGGATCCGCCGGTTGAGCACCTGGCGGGCCTGGGCGAGCTGGACCCGGTCGTTGACGCCCTCGACCTCGGCGAAGTCGGCGGCGGTGTGGGCGCCCACCCGGTGGCCGTCCTCGCGCAGGATGGACAGCACGTCGGTGAGGTACTCCTCGCCCTGGGCGTTGTCGGTGGACACCCGCTTGACGGCGTCGGCCAGCAGGGCGCCGTCGAAGGCGTAGATGCCGGAGTTCATCTCCTTGATGGCGCGCTGCTCGTCGGTGGCGTCCTTCTCCTCGACGATGGCGAGGACGGCACCGGCCGCGTCGCGGACGATGCGGCCGTAACCGGTCGGGTCGGGCACCTCGGCGGCGAGGACGGTGACGGCGTTGCGGTCGGCGGAGTGGCGGACCAGCAGCGCCGAGAGGGTCTCGGCCCGCAGCAGCGGCACGTCGCCGTAGGTGACGAGGACGGTCCCGTCCACGGCGCCGACCTCGTCGAGGACGGTGCGGACGGCGTGGCCGGTGCCCCGTTGCTCACGCTGGACGACGACCTGCGCGTCGGGGCTGGTCTCGGCGAGGTGCGCGCCGACGCGCTCGCGGGCGTGGCCGATGACGACGATCAGCCGCTCCGGGCCGAGGTCGCGGGCGGCGGCGAGCATGTGGTCGAGCAGGGCTCGGCCGCATACCTCGTGCAGGACTTTGGGGGTCTGGCTCTTCATCCGGGTGCCCTCGCCTGCGGCGAGGACGATGACGGCTGCCGGGCGCGGCACACTCACGGACTGAGGCTCCCTGTGGCTGGACGGATCAGGGCCGGATGCGGGCCACCGCACCGCAACCCTCCCGACACCGCGAGGATACCTGTCCCGCCCCCGCTTCTCCCCGCAGGGGCATGCCTCAATGCTCCCGGAAGAGGACTCGAACCCCTACAAAGTGGACCAAAACCACTTGTCCTGCCGATTAGACGATCCGGGATTAATCAGACACGCGTGGCATCCGACACACCTACGATACCGAGCCCGCACCCCGTCGCGCGCCCGCATCGGCAACGCGGCAGGCTCCGCATCGGATTGATGACATCCCGCCCGGGTAGGGCGAGCCAGTAGCAGACGTGCCCAAATCCCGCAAGGTACGGAATGCACTCAGGTCCGGCGGCGAACCGTTGCCCATTCCCCATTCGAGGCTTAGGGCTTCCTTACTTACGATGGCGTAGGTTACGGTTGCGTAGCTCGGACATTCATCCTCATACACGACTGAGAGGTAGCCCATGACCGTTGTCGCCGAACGCCCCACTCCGGGTCCGAAGCCTGACGCCGAACCCGAACCGCGGAGCAAGGCGGAGCTCGTCACCTTCGCGCTGGTGGTCGGCCTTCCGCTGATCGCGTTCGTGGCCGCCGTACCGCTCGCGTGGGGATGGGGGCTCGGCTGGACGGACATCGTGATCATGTTCGTCTTCTACGTCGTCTCGGGGCTCGGCGTCACCGTGGGGCTGCACCGCTACTTCACGCACGGCTCCTTCAAGGCCAAGCGGCCCCTGAAGATCGCCCTCGGCATCGCCGGCAGCCTGTCGCTGGAGATGTCCGTGCTGGACTGGGTGGCCACCCACCGCAAGCACCACAAGTTCTCCGACAAGGAGGGCGACCCGCACTCGCCGTGGCGCTTCGGTCCCGGCTTCCGCTCGATGGCCAAGGGCCTGCTGTACGCCCACATGGGCTGGATGTTCGACGCCGAGCGCACCAACCGCGAGAAGTACGCCCCGGACCTGTGCAAGGACCCGGACGTCATGAAGCTGCACAAGTGGTTCGGCGCGCTGGCCCTCACCTCGCTCCTGCTGCCCGGCGTGCTCGGCGGCCTGCTCACCTGGTCGTGGCAGGGCGCGCTGACCGCGCTGTTCTGGGGCTCGCTGGTCCGCATCGGCCTGCTGCACCACGTGACCTGGTCGATCAACTCGATCTGCCACGTGTTCGGCGAGGAGGAGTTCCAGGTCCGCGACAAGTCGCGCAACGTCTGGTGGCTGGCGATCCCGTCCTTCGGCGAGTCCTGGCACAACCTGCACCACTCCGACCCGACGTGCGCCCGCCACGGGGCCCTGAAGGGTCAGATCGATCTGAGCGCCGAGGTCATCCGCGGCTTCGAGCGCCTGGGCTGGGTGTACGACGTGCGCTGGCCGACTCCGGAGCGGCTGGCGGCGAAGAGGGTTGCCTGACAGCGACATCATGGTGACCGGTCTCGCGCCCGGCACCGCCATTATGGAAACCGTGACCGAACCCCGATCTCGCAGGCGTATGACCGGAAGAGAGCGACGCGAGCAGCTGATCCGGATCAGCCGCACCCTGTTCGCCGAGAAGGGGTTCGACGGGACCTCCATCGAGGAGATCGCCGCGACCGCCCAGGTCTCCAAGCCCGTCGTGTACGAGCACTTCGGCGGCAAGGAGGGCGTCTACGCGGTCGTCGTGGACCGCGAGATGCAGAAGCTGCTCTCCATGATCACCGAGGCGCTGTCCGCCTCCCACTCGCTGATCAAGCTGGAGCGGGCCGCCCTGGCACTGCTCCAGTACATCGAGGAGAGCAGCGAGGGCTTCCGCATCCTCGTGCGCGACTCCCACGCCGCGTCCGGCACGGGCTCGTTCGCGAGCCTGATCAGCGAGATCGCGAGCCAGGTCGAGGACGTGCTCGCCGACGAGTTCTCCTCCCGCGGCTACGACCCGAAGCTCGCCCCCATGTACGCCCAGATGCTGGTCGGCATGGTCGCCCTGACCGGCCAGTGGTGGCTGGACGTGCGCAAGCCCGGCCGGGAGGAGGTCGCGGCGCACCTGGTCAACCTCGCCTGGAACGGCCTGACCGGGCTCAACCCGCAACCCGCGATCACGGTGACGACCCGCGCGCACCCGATCGTGGCCAAGCCGCCCTGGCCCAGCGACAAGGAGCTGCGCGAGCTGGAGAAGGCCCGCGAGAAGGAGCTCAAGGAGGCCGAGAAGGCGCGCCAGAAGGAGCTGCGCGAGGCCGAGAAGGCCCGCGTCCGCGAGCTGAAGGAGCGCGAGCGGCTGCTCAAGGAGGCCGAGAAGGAGCGGGAGCGGGTGCTGAAGGAGGCCGAGAAGGTCCGCGAGCGCGAGGAGAAGCTGCGCCAGCGGGAGGCCCGGCTCGCCGAGCGCGCCGCCCGGTTGGGGCAGGGCGAGGAGCTCCGGCCCAACAGTCTTGACCAGCGAGAATAGGTCATTGCCGATTAGTTAACGTTCCGTTCAGATAAATAGGGCATATTTCACATATGTCCGTGGAACCGCTGCGACCGGAAACCGATCTGCCCCTGCCTCAGGAGAGGTTCCTCAACCGCGAGGAGAGCTGGCTGCAGTTCAACGAGCGGGTGCTGGAGCTGGCCGAGGACTCCTCGCTCCCACTCCTGGAACGGGTGCGCTTCCTCGCCATCTTCGCCAGCAACCTCGACGAGTTCTTCCGGGTACGGGTGGCCGGGCTGAAACGACGCATGGCCACGGGCCTGTTGCTGCGGACCAAGAGCGGGCTCAAGCCGCGCGAGGAGCTGGTCCGCATCTCCACCATCGCCGGCGACCTGGCCGGCCGGCACGCGACCCTCTTCCACGACACGATCGTCCCGCGGCTGGCGGCCGAGGGCATCGAGATCGCCCGCTGGGCGGACCTCGGCCGCGAGGAGCGCACCGAGCTGCGCAAGCTGTTCAGGGAGCGGATCAGGCCGGTCCTCACGCCGCTGGCCGTGGACCCCGCCCACCCGTTCCCCTACATCTCGGGCCTCAGCCTCAACCTGGCCGTCGTGGTGCGCAACCCGGCGACCGACCACACCGTCTTCGCCCGGGTCAAGGTGCCCTCGCAGCTCCCCCGGTTCGTGCAGGCGTCGCCGAGCCGGTTCGTGCCGCTGGAGGACGTGATCGCGGCCCACCTCGGGCAGCTCTTCAAGGGCATGGAGATCGTCCAGCACCACGTCTTCCGGGTCACCAGGAACGAGGACCTCGACGTCGACGAGGACGTCACCGAGAACCTCATGCAGGCCCTGGAGAAGGAGCTGCTCAAGCGCCGCTTCGGCCCGCCCGTGCGGCTGGAGGTCGAGGACACGATCACGCCCGAGGTGCTGGAGCTGCTCGTGGACGAGCTGGGCGTGGCGCCGCACGAGATCTACCGCATCGCCGGGCCCTTGGACCTGACCGGCCTGCACGCCATCGCCGACCTCGACCGGGGCGAGCTCAGCTACCGGCCGTTCGTGCCCGCCGAGGTCATCAGCGCCGACGACGACATCTTCAGCGTGCTGCGCGAGCGCGACGTGCTGCTGCACCACCCGTACGACTCGTTCTCCACCAGCGTGCAGCGCTTCATCGAGATGGCCGCCGCCGACCCGAGGGTGCTGGCCATCAAGCAGACCCTCTACCGCACCAGCGGCGACTCCCCCATCGTGGACGCCCTCATCGACGCGGCCGAGGCCGGCAAGCAGGTCGTCGTCGTGGTCGAGATCAAGGCCCGCTTCGACGAGCACGCCAACATCACCTGGGCCCGCAAGCTGGAGCGCGCCGGCTGCCACGTCGTCTACGGCGTCGTCGGGCTCAAGACCCACTGCAAGCTCGCCCTCGTCGTCCGCCAGGAGCCGTCCGGGGAGCTGCGCCGCTACTGCCACATCGGCACCGGCAACTACAACCCCAAGACCGCCCGGCAGTACGAGGACTTCGGGCTGCTCACCGCCGACCCGCTGGTCGGCGAGGACGTCACCGACCTGTTCATCCACCTGACCGGCTACTCCAACCACTCGGCCTACCGCCGGCTGCTGGTCGCCCCGCACTCGATGCGCGGCGGGCTGCTGGCCCGGATCGAGCGGGAGATCGCCCACCAGCGGGCCGGCCGCCCGGCGCGCATCAGGATCAAGACGAACTCCCTGGTGGACGAGCCGATCATCGACGCGCTCTACCGGGCCTCGCGCGAGGGCGTGCCGGTGGACCTGTGGGTACGCGGGGTGTGCATCCTGCGGCCCGGCGTCCCCGACCTGTCCGAGAACATCCAGGTCCGCTCGATCCTGGGCAGGTTCCTGGAGCACTCGCGCGTGTACGAGTTCGGGCTGGGGCGCAGGCCCGAGGTGTGGATCGGCAGCGCCGACCTGATGCGCCGCAACCTGGACCGCCGGGTCGAGGCGCTGGTCAAGGTGACCTCGTCGCAGCACAAGGCGTACCTGATCGACCTCATGGACCGGGCCATGGCCGAGACCACCAACGCCTGGTGGCTCGACGGCGACGGCAAGTGGGTCCACCACCCCGGCGAGGACCTGCAGAACCAGCTCATCGCCTCGCGCCGCTGGAGGACTGTTGACGACTGACGGCGGACTGCGCGCGGCCGGGGCCGTCGTCTGGCGGGGCGACCCGGCCGCGCCCGAGGTCGCCGTCGTCCACCGGCCCCGCTACGACGACTGGACGTTCCCCAAGGGCAAGCTCAAGCCGGGCGAGCACCCCGTCGCCGCCGCCCTGCGCGAGGTGCGCGAGGAGACCTGCCTGACGGTCGTGCTCGGCCGCGCCCTGCCGACGGTCCACTACCTGATCGGGGGCCGGGTCAAGCGGGTGGACTACTGGACGGCCCGGGTCGTGGAGCAGGAGGTGTTCGAGCCGGGCGACGAGGTGGACGAGCTGCGGTGGGTGCCGGTGGCCGAGGCGCGGTCGCTGCTCACCTACGAGTGGGACACCGGCCTGCCGGGCGCGCTCACGGCCGCGCCGCTCGACACCACGCCCCTCGTCCTCATCCGGCACGCCACCGCCGGGTCCCGGCGGGAGTGGGACGGCGACGACGCCCTGCGCCCCCTGGACGCCGGGGGCCGCGCGCAGGCGGCGGCGCTGGCCGGCGTGCTGGCCGCCTACCGGCCCGAGGAGCTGCTCAGCTCGCCGAGCCTGCGCTGCGTGCAGACGGTCGAGCCGTACGGGGCCCCGGCGCGGCTGGAGCCGCTGCTGAGCGAGGAGGGCCAGGACCGGGAGAAGACGGCGGCGCTGGTGGCCGCGCTGCGCGGGCCGGCGGCCGTGTGCAGCCACGGCAAGGTGCTGCCGGAGCTGCTCCGGCGGCTCGGCGGCGAGGAGGCCGAGCTGGAGAAGGGGGAGCTGGCCGTGCTGCACCGCGCGGACGGGCGGGTGGTCGCGGCGGAGCGCCACACCACCTGACGTCCGCGCCCTTTGACGTCCGCGCCTTCTGACGTCCGGTCAGGGTGCGAGCTTCTTGAGCGCCTTGCCGACCTCGCCGGTCGTGCGGTCCCACACCTCGGGGAAGTCCTCCAGGGCCCGGTCGGCGCGGGCGCGCTCCAGGCCGATCAGCACGCCGTAGGTGAGGGTGTCCTCCCCCGCCTCGCGGGCGGCCCGCGCCTCCTCGGCCAGGGTCTGCTGCGCGACCACCGCGTCCTGGTGCTCGCCCAGCGCGTCCTGGACGCCCTCGGCCAGCTTGCCCAGCCGCTCCGCACCGGGGCCGAGGACGTCCTGGAGCGCCTCGGCGGTGTAGCGGGCGCGCTTGGCCGCCTTGCGCACGTCGTGCATGGCCGTCTCGTGGCCCTCCGGCTCGGTGATCTCCTGGGCCGCGCCGTACCGGCGCGCCACCCGCTCCCAGTTCGCGGCGGCCACGGCGGGCAGCTCCTCCGCCGCCGGCCCGGCCGCGCGCTTGCCCAGCTCCGGCGCCGCCGTCAGCTCGTCCAGGGCGTCGAGCAGCAGGTAGTAGCGGTCGCCGCTGAGCGCCGCGCGGATCCGCCCGTACGCCTGTGCCTCGCGCTCGCGCAGGCCGTCGCCGAGCCTGGCCAGGACCGGGCCGGTGACCAGCTCGGGCGCGAGCCCCGACAGCTCCCCGGCGAACCTCTCCCGGATCACCTCCAGGTCGCGGGCCTCGCCTAGGACCAGGCCGAGCCACTTCAGCTCGTCCTGGAGGTGGTCGCCGCTCCCGACGATCTTCTTGAACGCCTTGAGCGCGCTGCGCAGGCGCCGCGAGGCGACCCGCATCTGGTGGACGGCGTCCTCCTCGGCGCGCCGTACCCGGGGATCCTGCGCGAGCAGCGCGGCGACCTGGGAGGCCAGATAGCCGACCACCACCTCGCCGGCGCTGCCCGGGTCGGTCGCGGCCCGGCGGGGCGCGGGCACGTCGAGGAGCCTCAGCAGCTTGCTGGACGCGCCGGCCGGGGTCGCGCCCGCCTTGCGGAGCCGCTTGCCGACCTTGGCGAGCACCTGCGCGTCACCGTCGAGCAACTCCGCCTCGACCTCGCGCCAGCGGACGATCCGCGACGCCTCGCCGAACACCGTGCCCTTGACGCGATCGTCGGCGACCTCCACCAGTCGCCGCTCGCCCTGGCGGACGACCGTGACGCTCCGGCGGGTCTCCAGCTCGGCGACCGCCTGGAGCGGGGCTCCCCGCGTGTAGGCGCGGACCAGCTCGCCCAGCTCGTCCGGCACGACCCTGACGCTGCGGGTGAGGGGGTGGTGGATCTCCTGGCGGGCGCCCTTGGCCTTGGGCAGCTTGAGGTGCCATCCGGCGTCGTCGCCGCCCCTGCGGCGTCTGAGGGTGACGCCGTGCGCGGCGAGGCGCAGGTCGGGGGTGTCGTAGTAGAGCGCCACGAGCGTGTGGGTCTTCGGCCCCACGACCTCGCCGACCCGGCTCAGGTCCGGAATCGTGTAGTCGGGGGGTACGTCGAACTTGTCCTCGATCTCGATGCCCACCGCACCTCACAAAGGTCCAGATTTATAACAATCATGCCACTATGAGGTGGAGAATCACATGAGTCCCGATCGGCTACTGATCGGCGGCCTTGTGGGCGACCACGAAGATCCGGCGGAACGGGAACGGCGTGCCGTAGTCCTTGGCCGGATAGGCCTCGACGAGGCGCGGCGCGAGGTCGTTGGTGAAGGCGGTGTGCTCGCTCGGGTCCAGCCGGTCGAAGACGGGCCGCAGGGCGGTGCCGGAGATCCAGTTGAGCACGGCGTCCTCGCCCTGGAGCACGTGCGTGTACGTGGTCTCCCAGGCGTCGACCCGGAGCCCGAACGCCGACAGCAGGTCCAGGTACTCGACCGGGTCGCCGACCCCGCCGGCGAGGTCGATGGCGCCGAGCCGTTCCGCCCAGCGCGGCGTGGCGCACACCTCGCGGATCGCCCGGTAGCTGGGCGCGTCGAAGTTGCCCGGCACCTGGAAGGCCAGCCAGCCGCCCTCGTCGAGCGCGTCCACCCAGTGTTCGAGCACGTCGCGGTGCTCGGGCACCCACTGGAGCACGGCGTTGGACACCAGGACGTCCACCGGGCGGTCGGGCCGCCACATGGTCACGTCCGCGACGGCGAACCTCGGCGCGCCGCCCAGCTCCCGCGCCTTGGCGATCATCGCCGGGGACGAGTCGAAGCCCTCGACGGTCGCGCCGGGCCAGCGGCGGGCCAGTTCGAGGGTGAGCTCACCGCTGCCGCAGCCCGCGTCCACGACGTAGTCGGGCTGCTCGGCGCCCACGCGGGCGAGCAGGTCGTGGAACGGGCGCGACCGCTCGTCGGCGAACCTGGCGTAGGTTGTGGGATCCCAGATATCTCTTGACATAAAGATAATTGATATCGAGACACATATCTCGATGTCAAGACAGTACACTCGATGTCATGACGCAGGATGCGCAGGACGAGGTGGACCGGCTCGTCACGGCCTGGCGGGCCGAACGGCCCGACCTCGACGTCGAGCCCCTCCAGGTGCTCTCCCGCGTATCGAGGCTGGCCAAACACCTTGACCGGGCACGACGTGCCGCGTTCGCCGAGCACGGCCTCGAACCGTGGGAGTTCGACGTGCTGACGGCGCTGCGCCGGGCCGGCAAGCCGTACGAGCTGAGCCCGGGGGCGCTGCTGCGCGCCACGCTGGTCACCTCCGGCACGATGACCAACCGGATCGACCGCCTGGCGCAGGCCGGGCTCGTGGTGCGCCGGCCCGACCCCGAGGACCGGCGCGGGGTGCTCGTGTCGCTCACGCCGGCCGGGCTCGACCGGGTCGACGCCGCGTTCGCCGGGCTGCTGCGCAGGGAGCACGAGCTGCTGGCGGGGCTGGGGGCGCAGGAGCAGCGGGCGCTGGCCGGCCTGCTCCGCACCCTCCTGGCCCCGTTCGACTCCTGACCCACCGCCTTGTCCGGGGGGTCAGTCGCCGAGGCGGTCGGCGACCTCCAGCCAGGCCGCCTCGACCTCGTCCTTCTGGGTCAGCACGTCACGTAGCTGGGCGTCCAGGGAGCCGAGCCGTTCGTAGTCGGCCGCCGCCTCGGCCATGGCCGCGTGCAGCTTGGTCTCCTGCTCGCCCAGCTTGTCGAGCTGCCGTTCGAGGCGGTTGAGCTCCTTGCGCAGCTCCCGTTCCTCCTTGGCCGACAGCCCCGCGGGGGCTTCCGCCGGGCCGTCGCCGTCGAGCGCGTCCTTCGCGCCCTCGGTGGTCGCGCCGAGGCCGGTGCGGGCCGTCAGCGCGGCGCCCGCCGCCCGCCGTTCGAGGTACTCGTCCACCCCGCCCGGCAGCAGTGACAGCCGCCCGTCGCCCAGCAGGGCCACCGAGCGGTCGGTGACACGCTCCAGGAAGTAGCGGTCGTGGCTGACCAGGATCAGCGTGCCCGGCCAGCCGTCGAGCAGGTCCTCCAGCTCGTTCAGCGTCTCGATGTCGAGGTCGTTGGTCGGCTCGTCGAGCAGCAGCACGTTCGGGTCGTCCATGAGCAGCCGCAGGAGCTGCAGCCGCCGCCGCTCGCCGCCCGACAGGTCGCCGACGACCTTCCACTGCGCGTCGCCCTTGAACCCGAGGCGTTCGAGCAGCTGCGAGGCCGTCCACTCCTTCTTGCCGACCTGGATGTACTTGCGGATCTCCTCGACCGTCTCCAGCACGCGCCGCGTCGGGTCGAGCTCCGCCAGCTCCTGCGACAGGTGCGCCAGCCGCACCGTCCTGCCGCGTACGACCCGGCCCGAGTCGGCCTCCACCGTGCCCGCCAGCAGGCGCAGCACCGAGGACTTGCCGGAGCCGTTCACGCCGATCAGCCCGATGCGGTCACCCGGCCCGAACTGCCACGTGGTGCGGTCGAGCACCAGCGGCCCCGCGCCGGGACCGCCGGCGTGCAGGGTGACGTCCTCCAGGTCGTACACCGTCTTGCCGAGCCGCGCCGTGGCGAACTTCACCAGCTCGACGCTCTCGCGCGGCGGCGGCTCGTTCGCGATGAGCGCCTGGGCGGCCTCGATGCGGAACTTCGGCTTCGACGTGCGCGCGGGCGGGCCGCGCCGCAGCCAGGCGATCTCCTTGCGCATGAGGTTCTGCCGGCGCTCCTCGGCGGCCTGGGCGATGCGCGCCCGCTCGGCCTTGGCCAGCACGTACGCGGCGTATCCGCCCTCGTAGCGCTCGACCCGGCCGTCCACGACCTCCCACGTGCGGGTGGACACGGCGTCGAGGAACCACCGGTCGTGCGTCACCACCACCAGCGCGCTCTTGCGCCCGGACAGGTGCGCCGCCAGCCAGGCGATCGCCTCGATGTCGAGGTGGTTGGTGGGCTCGTCCAGCATGATCAGGTCGTGCTCGTCGATGAGCAGCCGGGCCAGCGCCGTGCGCCGCCGCTCGCCCCCGGACAGCTCGCCCGCCCTGGCGTCCAGGTCGAGGTCGCCGATGAGGTTGGCGAGGATCTCGCGGACGGCCTGGTCGCCGGCCCACTCGTGCTCCGCGCGATCGCCGAGCACGATCTCGCGCACCGGCAGGCCCGGGTCGAGGTCGTCGCGCTGGGAGAGATGGCCCACGCGCAGGCCGCGCGTGTGGGTGACGCGGCCGCTGTCGGGCTTCACGACACCGGCGATGACCGACATCAGCGTGGTCTTGCCACCGCCGTTGCGGCCGACGACGCCGATGCGCTCACCGGCGCCGACGCCGAGGGAGACGTCGTCGAGGAGCGGCTTGGGGCCGTAGGCGTGGGAGACGGACTCGAGATTGACCAGATTCATGGCCCCATCAGCGTATCGGCCCTCACGGGGGTAGCGATCCCGTGGGCCGGTGGCGACGGGGGGCCGGTGGCTCCGGGGCCGGTGGCTCGGGGGGCCGGTCCCGCCGTACGCCCGTACGTCCGTGCGCCCCCGGCGTCAGGCGGGGCGTGGGACAGCGAAAGCGCCGTGGCCGTCTCAGGAGGAGCGGCCCTCACACGAGGGCGGCCCCAAGCGGGGCGCGCACCCGGAACGGAGCCATGGCGGCCTCAGGAGGACAGCCGACCCTCAAATGCTAGGCGGCCTCAGGCGGGACGTGCACCCCGAACCGAGCCATGGCGGCCTCCGGACGAGAGACGGCCCTCAGATGCTGGGCGGCCTTAGGCGGGACGTGCACCCCGAACCGAGCCATGGCGGCCTCCGGACGAGAGACGGCCCTCAGATGCTGGGCGGCCTCAGGCGGGGCGTGGGCCCGGGACGGGGCCGTGGGCGGCGAGGGCCGTGCGGCAGGTGGGCAGGTGGGACAGCGTGTCGGCCAGGCGCTGGGCGTGGTCGGCGTCGGTGGCGAGGAAGGCACAGGTGGGGCCGGAGCCGGACACGAGGGCGCCCAGGGCGCCGGCCCGGCGGCCCGCCTCCAGCGTGTCGCTCAGGTCGGGACGCAGGGAGAGCGCCGCGGCCTGGAGGTCGTTGCCGAGCTGTCCGCCCAGCGCCGCGGCGTCGCCGGTGCGCAGGGCCGCCAGCAGCGGCTCACTCAGCTGGGGCCACGGCACCTCGACACCCGCCACCTCACGCAGCCGGTCGCACTCCGCGTACACCTTGGCGGTGGACAGACCCTCCCGGGCCACGGCGAACGCCCAGTGGAACTGCCCGCCCGTCGGCACATCGCTCAGCCGCTCGCCCCGCCCGGTGCCGACCGCCGTCCCTCCCAGCAGGGAGAACGGCACGTCGCTGCCCAGGTCGGCGGCGATCTCCATGAGGTCCTCCAGCGGCAGGCCGAGACCCCACAGCTCGTTGCACGCCACCAGCGCGCCCGCCGCGTCGGCGCTGCCCCCGGCCATGCCACCGGCGACCGGGATGGACTTGTGGATGACGAGCTGGGCTCCGTAGGTGCGTCCGGCGTGCTTGGCGAGGGCGCGGGCGGCCTGGATGGCGAGGTTGCCGTCATCGACCGGCACCTGCTCGGCCCAGTCGCCCGCCATCGACACGGTGATGGACTCGGACTCCTTGGCGACGACCTCGTCGAAGACGGACACGGCGTGGAAGACGTTGACCAGGTCGTGATAGCCGTCCTCGCGCAGCGGCCCCACGGACAACTGGACGTTGACCTTCGCGGGCACCCGTACGGTCACCGAACTCATGAATCTTCTGCCACTCTCATCGCCTGCCGGGAAGGACACCCGATGGTATACGGGCGCGTAGCCCGGTCACGCGGGTTCTGCGGGAAGTGACCGGGAGATCCCCGCGGGAGTGTGCGCCATTGTACGGTTATGTGCTGAACTGGGGTTTTGCCGACTGGGTCGATGGACTTGGCCGGCTCGGTGCGCTCGACGGACTCGGTGAACACGTGGGGTCGGCGGACTTGGCCGGCTCGGCGTCAGCGTGCCCGGTGGGTCGCCGGACTCGGCCGGCTCGGTGCGCTCGACGGACTCGGTGAACACGTGGGGTCGGCGGACTTGACCGGCTCGGTGTGCTCGGTGGACTGGTGGGGAGGCATGGTGGCGCGGACGATCGCGGCGAAGGCTGATGTGACGGTTGTGGAGGTCCCGCAGTGGCGCGGCTCCGGCGCGCCCACGGCCGAGCGGCTCCGGGAGGGCGCGAAGCTGCTGGCTGACATGGTGCCCGCCGCTCACCGCGTACGCGTGGAGGTCGATGACGACGACCTGCCGGAGACGGCGGCGCGGGTACGGTCGGCGGTGTCGGCGGCCGGAGGCTTCGTGGTCACGGCGGGAGGCGACTGCGGGGTCGAGCTGGAGCCCGTGGCGGAGGCGATGCGGCGTCACGGCGACCGGCTGGTGGTCGTCTGGTTCGACGCGCACGGAGACCTCAACACACCGGCCACGTCGCCGTCGGGCGCCTTCCACGGCATGGTCCTGCGCGCGCTGACGGGCGACGGCCCCGCCGGGCTGGTGGCGGACGACCCGCTGGACCCGCGCCGGATCGTGCTCGCCGCCGTCCGCGACCTGGACCCGGGCGAGACCGCGTTCATCGAGGCCACGGGCATCGGGCGGGTCACCGGCCCGGACCCGGCCGCCCTGACGGAGGCGATCGCGTCCGCACTCCCGCCCGCCCACATCTCCCCGTCTCCCACCCACGACTCCCCGTCCTCCACCCACGACTCCCCGTCTCCCACCCACGACTCCCCGTCCTCCACCCACGACTCCCCGTCCTCCACCCACGACTCCCCGTCTCCCACCCACGACACGGCGCTCCCCGACCACGACGGCCAGGCAGCGGGCCCGGCCGTGTACATCCACATCGACCTGGACGTGCTCGACCCGGGGACCTTCACCAGCGTCGGCTCCCCGGCCTCCGGCGGGCTCCAGCCGGACCAGCTCCTCGCCATGGTCCAGGCGACGGCGGACCGCTTCGAGGTGGTCGGGCTCGGCATCACCGAGTACGAACCTTCCCGCCCCGAGGACCAGGCTCTCCTGGAGCCCCTGGTCAAGGCGCTGGTGGAGGCTTGCGCCCGCCAAGGACGTGACGCTTAGCCGTCAGCAGCCGCTCAGGGACGTGACGCTTAGCCGTCAGCGGCCGCTCAAGGATGTGACGCTTAGCCGTCAGTGTCGAGGCGGGCGTGCATGTGCATGTCATGCCACCCGTCGGCGTGGAGAGCCTCGCGACGCTTGATGCCCTCCACGGCGAACCCCGCCGCCTGCGCCACCCGGCACGACGCCATGTTGTCCGTCGAATGGTTCAGCTCCATGC
The DNA here is from genome assembly GCF_024172185.1 of Nonomuraea roseoviolacea subsp. carminata. GTDB lineage: Bacteria > Actinomycetota > Actinomycetes > Streptosporangiales > Streptosporangiaceae > Nonomuraea > Nonomuraea roseoviolacea. Next base: position 4,736,806 of record NZ_JAMZEC010000001.1, on the reverse strand, counting down.
GGTGGAGCCCCAGGGTTTCGAAGGACCATGTGGTCAGAGCGGACAGAGCTCGCCGAGCGATACGACGGCCACGTGCCTCCGGTAGAATCCAGTACGACACTTCGGCGGTCCCATCCCGGAAGTCGAGCCGGCGCAGGCTCACCTGGCCGACGACCTCTCCCGCGTCGACCACGGCCCATCCCGCGCCTGTCTCCGCACGCCAACGCCCTGGCCAGGAGGCGATCCAATCCCGCGCCTCCTGGTCGGTCATGGTCCGGCAGTGCCAGCGTTGGATGGCGGGATCGTCATAGGCAGCCAGCACGGCAGACTGGTCTGATCGCCGCCACGGCCGTACCAGGATGCCGTCGGCTGAGAACGAGGGCTGTGCGAGCACCGCCATGCTGCCGGCGGGTAGCGATGGCTGAACAAGCAAGGGCACGCGCCGATTATCGCGGCCTGCGCCCGGCGCCGGCTGGTTTTGCCGGAGCAGCAGCATTCGCCGGGCAGCAGGGGCGGCGTTTGGGGGCTGATTGGCGCGAGATGTTGTTCGTGGGATGGTTTCCCTTCTTTCGGCGATGCGTTTCCATGGTCACCGATTGATCATGTGGAAGCGCCTCACCGTCGGGGGGCCGGAGGCCACCGGCAAGGGGGTTCAGGGAAGCTTGGTTCCCCCCGGGAGGCTGCCCGAGCCGACAGGCGCGTAGCGCCCGCGTTGCGAGGACCTTGCTTGTGGGGTCTTGTGTTGTGGTGGTCCCCTGCGTGCCTTTCGGGCCAGAGTCAGCCTGGGCGGACGGCGCCTCGGTAGCGGGGGCGGTAGTGGGGTGAGTCGAGGAAGCTGGTCTTGCGTACCACGTCTCCTGTCTTGGGGGCGTGGATCATGATGCCGTCGCCGAGGTAGAGGCCAACGTGGGTGGGGTCACCTGTGCCTCCGCCGAAGAAGACGAGGTCGCCCTTGCGCAGGGCGGTCACCGGCACGCTGCGGCCCTGGCGGAATTGGGAGCCGGTGTAGTGGCCCAGCTTCACGCCTGCCTTGGACCAGGCGTACAGAGTGAGACCGCTGCAGTCGAAGCCTGTGGTGCCGGCGCCCCGGCCGACGCCTCTGGTCGGGCCTGTGGAGGAGCCGCCGCCCCAGGAGAAGGGGGTGCCGAGCTGGTTGAGGGCTGCTGCTACGGCGATTTCGCCGCTGGTGCGGGTCGCTTCGCGGCCTGACTCGCCTTCGCGGCCTGACTCGCCTTCGGGGTCCGATGCGTCTTCACGGGCTGTTTTGCCTCCGCAGCGTGCTTCGTCTCCGCGCTCTGACGTCGTTTTGCGGTCTGACGTCGTTCTGCGCTCGGGCTTGGCCTTGCACTCCGACTTGCCCTTGTGCTCCGACTTGGCCTTGCGCTCTGACTTGGATCCCTGGTCGCGGGTGGCTTCCTCGTCGGGTGTGACCGCCTGGTCCGGTTTGACGGTCTGGCCTGGGATGGCGCCCTGGCCTTCGATGGCGACCTCGTAGGGAGTGGAGCCCTCATAGGGGGTGGCGCCCTGATCCGGGGTGGCGTCTTGGTCCTGGGTGGCCTCGTGGTCGGGTGTCGCCTTTTGGGGGTTTGCGGGCGGCCTGTGAGGCGGGGGTGCATAGCTGTGCGGGTCTTGGCTTGTCGAGGTGCTCGGCAGGCCGGTGCTCAAAGTCTCTTGGGTGGGCTGCGGCTCTCGGAAGGGCTGGCCGTAGGTCGGGGGTATGAGGAGGGCCGAGAGCTGGTGTGTGAGGTCTTCGGGGTCTTGCGGTGCGTTGCGGTGGTCGGATGCGTCTTTGTGGAGGATCTGCCACAGCGGGTGTGTCCTCCAGAGGGCCGTTTGGGGCGTGGCCTGGTAGGGCCACAGTGGCCACCATGCGGGAGGGAGGGGCGTCCTCGGGGTGGTGGTGATGCCTGCTCGATCGAGGGCCGCCGTCAGAGGTGGGCTTCCCTTGCACGCCTGAGGAGGGAGAGTCACCACTAGGCGTACCTCTCCCTTGGCGAGGCCGCCTGGGCGGGCTGCGAAGAGGATCTGCCGGGCGGTGCTCTTGAGGTGGCGGGGTCTGCTGGACAGGGTGTCCAGGTGGGTCAGGTGCCGGTTGTTCAGGAGCCCTGCGTACGTCTTGGAGAGTGTGACCGTGCCGAAGCACGGCTGGGTCGTGGGGGTGGCGGAGGCCGGGGCTGGCAGGGCGGTGAGGCCGGCGAGCAGGCCGCCGCTGATCGCCACTGAGGTGCGGCAGAGCGGGGACAGGGCGTGGACGGGGCGGGGGGACATGGGGGCCTCCGGTGCGGGTGAAGGATGGAGGCCCCAGGATCGTCTGGGCGTCGGTGCGGGCGGGGAGCCGAGCGGGGTTCTGGGGATAGGTGGCGGAGCCGAGGCACGTCTGTGGAAAAGCGCCTCGGTGTTGTTGGGCGGGCCGGCACCGAGTGTCGCGGGCGGGCCTCGGGCCATGCCAGGTTTCAGGAAGGCCCGAGGTTCAGATAGCCCAAGGTCCCTGTAGGTGCAGGGTCTCGGCAGTCACCGGGCAGCAGCTGGGGCCCCGGCAGTCGACAAGAGACCGGTATGCGCAGGGGTCTTGTGTGCGACGGGGTGCGGTGAGCGTCGGGGTGCGGTGTTGGGTGGGCGGTCGGTGGGGGGAGTCGTTGGGGGCTCGGGGGTGAGGGGTTGGCACCGCTCGCCTCGGCCCCGCGACGGTCACCAGTCACCAGTCACCAGTCACCGGCCACCAGTCACCGGTCACCGGTCACCGGTCACCGGTCACCGGTCACCGGTCGGGAGACGCTGACGGCTGGGGCTTGTGTTCCGCTATGCGGGCGAAGGCGTGGATGTCCAGTTGCTCGCCGCGGGCCGACGGGTCCACGCCCGCCCCCCGCAGGGCCTCCTCCGCCGCCGGTGGGCCGCCGGCCCAGGACGACAGTGCCGCGCGCAGGGTCTTGCGGCGCTGGGCGAACGCGGCGTCGATCACCGCGAACACCTCCTTCCGCGTCGCCTTCGTCGCCGGCGGGTCGCGGCGGACCAGCGAGACCAGGCCCGAGTCCACGTTGGGCACCGGCCAGAAGACCGTGCGCCCCACCGGTCCCGCCCGGCGGACGTCCGCGTACCAGGCCGCCTTCACCGACGGCACCCCGTACACCTTGGAGCCCGGCCCCGCCGCGAGCCGGTCGGCCACCTCGGACTGGACCATGACCAGGCCCTTCTCCAGCGACGGCAACGCCTCCAGCAGGTGCAGCACCACCGGCACCGCCACGTTGTACGGCAGGTTGGCCACCAGCGCCGTGGGCGTGTGGCCGCCCAGGTCGGCGAGGGAGACGCGCATGGCGTCGGCCGCCACCACGGTCAGCTTGTCGCCGAGGCCGCGCTCCTCCACCGTGAGCGGCAACTGGGTCGCCAGCACGGGATCGATCTCGACGGCCACCACGTGCCGCGCCGACGGCAGCAACGCCAGGGTGAGCGATCCGAGGCCGGGCCCCACTTCGATCACCACGTCTTCCGGCGACAGGTCCGCTGCCCGTACGATGCGCCGGACGGTACCCCCGTCGATGACGAAGTTCTGTCCCAGCCTCTTCGTGGGACGAAGATCTAGCTTGTCCGCCAAAATACGTATTTCTGTTGGGCCCAGCAGCCTCATCATCCAACCAGTCTCCCGCATCGAAGAACGTGCGATGGCGTACGGGGGGACCACAGGGGAGGATGGCGTGGAACAGGAAGGGACGTCCCTGATGGAGCCAACGGGCGCCGCACCCCTTCGCCCGACGGATCTGCGGGAGATCGGGCCGTACCGGTTACTCGGCCGCCTCGGCGAGGGCGGCATGGGCACCGTGTTCCTGGCCCGCGCTCCCACGGGGCGGTTCGTGGCGGTCAAGGTGGTGAAGGCGGAGTTCGCCAACCAGGAGGGGTTCGCGGTCCGCTTCCACGCCGAGGTGGAGAACGCGCGCAGGGTGGCCTCGTTCTGCACCGCCCAGGTCCTCGACAACGGCAACACCGGCGACGGCCGGCCGTACATGGTGACCGAGTACATCGCGGGCACCCCCCTGTCGGCCCAGATCTCCCAGTACGGCGCGCTCGACCCCGGCCCGCTGCACGGCGTGGCGCTCGGCGTCGCGGCGGCGCTGGCCGCCATCCACGTGGCGGGGCTGGTCCATCGCGACCTCAAGCCGGCCAACGTCATCCTCTCCCTGTCCGGGCCGCGCGTGATCGACTTCGGCATCGCGCGGGCGCTGGACCGGGAGACCGGGTTCACGTTGTCCGGCGAGCTGCTCGGCAGTCCGGGCTGGTGGGCTCCCGAGCAGGTACGCGGCGAGACGATCACCCCGGCCGTGGACATCTTCGCCTGGGGCTGCCTGGTCGCCTACGCGGGCAACGGGCGCCATCCGTTCGGCCGGGGTGACGTCATCACGCTGGCCTCGCGGGTGCTGCACTCGGCCCCGGAGCTGGGCACGCTTCCCGCCCCGCTCAACGATCTCGTACGGCGGGCGACCTCGATGGACCCCACCCAGCGGCCCTCGGCGCAGGAACTCGTGATCGCCCTGGTCGGCGGCGGGCTCCCCGGCGCGGGGGCGGCGGCCACGGCTCCGGCCGCGGATCCGCCGACGTTGGTGGCCACCGAGCTGATGAGCGAGTGGCAGGCGCCGCAGAACGTGGTGGACGAGCCCGACATCACCGCGACCTTCGCCACCCCTCCGCCGGCCGACACCCTGGCGACGCCGAGTTCCCCATCGAAGAAGTCCGTCTCGACGTCTGTCGCCCAGCCGGGTCCCGTCTCACCCTCCACATCCCCCTCGGGCCCCGTCTCACCCTCTACGTCCCCTTCGGGTCCTGTCTCACCGTCTACGCCTCCCTCGGGTCCTGTCTCACCCTCTACGTCCCCCTCGGGTCCCGTCTCCCCCTCTACGCCCCCCTCGGGGCCTAGTGCGAAAGGCTCGGCGTCGCGCACCTCGACGCCTGGAGGCTCGGTGTCGGCCGGCCCCGCCTCGGGGCCCACCCGGGTGGAGAAGCCGGGCGCCTTGTCCGAGGAGGAGCTGGCGCGGCGCGAGGAGTTGGCCGCACGCGAGCAGCTCGCCCAGTGGGACGCCCAGGCCCAGGCACAGGGCCGGGCACAGAGCCAGGCCGGGGGCGCAGGCGTCGAGGCCGCCCGCGGTGAGCCGCGAGCAGCCCTCTCACGCCCCCTGGAGACCTCCGACACCATCCCGCCCCAGGACCAGCAGGCCCGGCGTCCCCGCGGCACCCGCTGGCTCATCGCCGCGGGCGCCGCCGTTCTCGCCATCGCCGTCACCGCGGCGGTCCTCATCACCACCTCTCCCCGCGACGCCGGCTCGCCCACCCGTACCCGCAGCGCCTCCCCGGCGGCGCAACGGCAGCCGGCCGATCTCGGTCGCCGGTTCCCGCTCGGCGCGTCGTTCGACGACCCGGTGCTGGTGGTCGCGACCGCGCCGACGTGCGGGCTGAAGGAGTACGAGGGCACGCGGCAGACCCAGGGGCAGCTCTGCGTCGTGCGCTGGTCGATGATCAACCCGGGGGGCGCCCTGCGGGAGATCGGCAGCCCGGCCGTGTCGCTGGTGGACGACCAGGGCGGCCGGCACGAGCCCGCGCCGGTCCAGCTTCCCGACGTGATCGCGCCTGGTGGCCGCCTCGACCGGGCATACGTCTTCGACCTGCCTCTCTACCGCACTCCCGTCCGGCTCACGGCGACCCTGCTCAAGGGGGGCCGACAGGTGGAGGTCAGGCTGTGATCATCCTGCGCGCGGCGGTCCTCGCCGCGGTGATGCTGTCCACGACGGCCGTGGGCATGGCCGATCCCGCGACCGCCACCGTACACGCGAAAACCGAGAAGGCGGCCTGCGCCGGCCCCAGCGACTTCGACGGTGACGGCGTGGACGACGTGGCCGTGGGTGACCCGTTCGCCGACGGCGACAAGGGCGCCGTCCACGTGATCTCCGGGCAGAAGGTCGTGCCCGTCCCGGTGCCCGGTCTGGCGCGGGGGGACGGGTTCGGCTGGTCGGTGCGGCTGGCCAAGGTCAACGCCGACGCCTGCGCCGACCTGGTCGTCGGCGCGCCGTTCACCGACGTGCGCGGCAGCGAGGACGCGGGCGCCGCCTACGTCGTGTACGGCGGGGGCGCGGCGCCGCCCCGGCAGCTCACCGCCGCCGAGCCGCAGCGCGACGCCCACTTCGGCTGGTCCGTGGCCGGCAAGGGCGACCTGGTGGCGATCGGCGCACCGTACGAGGACGAGGCCCGGCTGGCCGACACGGGCGCCGTGTACGTGGCCAAGGGCGAGGGCCGGCCGCGCCGGATCAGCCAGGAGTCGCCGGAGGTGCCGGGCAACGGCGAGGTGGGCGACCAGTTCGGCTGGGCGCTGGCCTTCGGCGCGGGCAACCAGCTCATCGTGGGCGTGCCGTACGAGAACGACGACGGCGCGGGCCGTCAGGTCGGCACCGGCAAGATCGATTCGGGGTCGGTGGTCGTCATCGAGGACGCGCTCGCGTCCAGGCTGTCGGGCGTCAAGCTCGACTCCCCCACCGACGCCGACGGCGACCGGTACGGCTACGCGGTGGCGTACGCCGACGGCGCGGGCCTCGCGGCGAGCGCGCCCGGCCCCGGCTACGTGCAGCTCCTGGACCCCAAGCTCGCGCCTTTGAGGACCGTCCGGCAGGGCGGCAAGCAGGCGTTCGGCTTCTCGTTGGCCGCCTCGGCCGACGGCAGGCTGGCCGTCGGGGCTCCGTACGGCGGCGGCGTGCGCGTGGTGTCCTTCCGCAGCCCGGCCGACGAGCGCGTGCTCCCCGCCGCGGACGGCCTCGCCGGCTACGCCCTGGCCTTCAGCGGCAACAAGCTGTACGTGGGCCGGCCCGACGCCGCCCCGTACGGGAAGGTCGCGGTGGCCGGCCGCAACGCGGAGGAGCCGCAGGACGTGCAGCCCGCGAACGGCTCCGACTTCGGGATGTCGCTGGGCGGCTAGGTCACCACGCGCCGAAGACGGCCACCCCGTTGGCGTCGATCGCCTCGCACAGCGCGCCCGGCTCGATCCCCTTGACCTCCGCCAGGCAGCGCAGGGTCAGCGGGATCAGGTAGGGCGCGTTGGGCTTGCCGCGGTGCGGCACCGGCGGCAGGTAGGGGGCGTCGGTCTCGACGAGCATGAGCTCCACCGGCGCCACCCGGGCCGCCTCGCGCAGGTAGCCGGCGTTCTTGTAGGTGACGGGCCCGGAGAACGACAGGTAGTAGCCCGCCGCCGCGCACTCGGCGGCCATCTCGGCGTCGCCCGAGAAGCTGTGGAACACCACGACCGGCGGCGCCCCCTCCTCGGCCAGCACCTTGAGCACGTCGGCGTGGGCGTCGCGGTCGTGGATGACCAGCGCCTTGCCGGTGCGCTTGGCGATCTCGATGTGCGCCCGGAACGAGGCGTGCTGGTCGTCGCGGCTCGCCCAGTCGCGGAAGTAGTCGAGGCCGGTCTCGCCCACCGCGCGCACCTCGGGCCGGCCGGCCAGCTCCTCGATCTCGGCCAGCGCCTCGGGGGTGGCGGCGTGCGCCTCGTTGGGGTGGATCGCCACCCCGGCGTGGATGTCGGCGTGCTCGGCCGCCACCTCGGCGTTCCACCGGGACGACGGCAGGTCGTAGCCGATCGTGACGAGCCGGGTGACGCCGACGGCGCGGGCGGCGTCGAGGATGCCGCTCACGGTGGCCGACGCGGCCTGCGCCGCCTGGGCGACCGGGTCGCCTGAGGACGCCTGCCGGTCGCCCACCATGACGTCGAGGTGGCAGTGGCTGTCGAACACCGGAGCCGGCAGCGGCTCTGGCGCGACGGGAGGCGCGGCGGGGGGCTTGCTCACGGTCACTCGCCCAGCCGGGCCAGCTCCTCGTCGACCACCTTGGGGTCGAGCTTCTTGAACAGCGGCACCGGCGGCGCGAGCGGGGTGCCCGGCCGGATCGGCCGGTGCTCCCAGCGGGCCCCGTCGTCGTAGTCGCCGGTGATCACCGGGTAGGGGGCGCCGCCGTCCTCGTCGACCTCGCGGATCTCCGGCATGCCGGACCACACGCCCTCGCCGCCCAGCATGGCGTGGACCTTGTTGGACGAGCCGGGCAGGAACGGCGTGAGCATGGTCTTGGCGTCGTCGACGACCTGGAGGGCGACGTGCAGGATCGACTTCTGCCGCTCCGGGTCGTCCTTGAGCTTCCACGGCTCCTGCTCGGCGAGGTAGCGGTTGGCGTCGCGGACCACGTCGAGGGCCTCGGTGATGGCGTTCTTGAACCGGGAGCGGCCCAGCTCGGCGCCCACCGGGCCGAACGCCTCGCGCGAGCGCTGGAGCAGCGCCCGGTCGGCGTCGGTGAGGTCGCCGGGCTCGGGGATCTGGCCGAAGTTCTTGGCGGCCATCGAGATCGACCGGTTGACCAGGTTGCCCCAGGCGGCGACCAGCTCGCCGTTGTTGCGGTTGACGAACTCCTGCCAGGTGAAGTCGGTGTCCTGGGTCTCCGGGCCGGCCACGGCGATGTAGTAGCGCAGGGCGTCGGCGTCGTAGCGGGCGAGGAAGTCGCGCACGTAGATGACGACCTGGCGCGAGGAGGAGAACTTGCGGCCCTCCATGGTCAGGAACTCGCTGGAGACCACCTCGGACGGCACGTCGAGCTTGCCCAGCGAGCCCGGCCGGCCGTCGCGCGCACCCTGGCCGTTGTAGCCGAACAGCATCGCCGGCCAGATCTCGGCGTGGAAGACGATGTTGTCCTTGCCCATGAAGTAGTAGCCGCGGGCGTCGGGGTTCTGCCACCACTGGCGCCAGGCGTCGGGGTCGCCGGAGCGCCGGGCCCACTCGATGGAGGCCGACAGGTAGCCGACGACCGCGTCGAACCACACGTACAGCCGCTTGTTGGGCTGGTCGCGCCAGCCGTCGAGCGGGATGGGCACGCCCCAGTCGAGGTCGCGGCTGATGGCCCGCGGCTGGAGGTCGCCGAGCAGGTTGAGGGCGAACTTCAGCACGTTGGGCCGCCAGTCGCCCTGCTTGGACTGCAGGTAGGAGCCGAGCACCTCGGCGAAGGCGGGCAGGTCGAGCATGAAGTGCTCGGTCTCGGTGAAGACCGGGGTCTCGCCGTTGATCCGGCTCTTGGGGTTGATGAGCTGGATCGGGTCGAGCTGGTTGCCGCAGTTGTCGCACTGGTCGCCGCGCGCGCCGTCGTAGCCGCAGATGGGGCAGGTGCCCTCGATGTAGCGGTCGGGCAGGGTGCGCCCGGTGGTCGGCGAGATCGCCCCCATCGTGGTCTTGGGGAAGATGTAGCCGTTGTCGTACAGGCCCTTGAAGATCTCCTGCGCGACCGCGTAGTGGTTGCGGGTCGAGGTGCGCGTGAACAGGTCGTAGGACAGCCCCAGGCCGGTGAGGTCCTCGGCGATGACCCGGTTGTAGCGGTCGGCGAGCTCCTTGGCGGTGACGCCCTCCTTGTCGGCCTGGACCTGGATGGGCGTGCCGTGCTCGTCGGTGCCGGAGACCATCAGCACCTTGTTGCCCGCCATCCGCTGGTAGCGGCTGAAGACGTCGGACGGCACGCCGAATCCGGAGACGTGCCCGATGTGGCGAGGGCCGTTGGCGTACGGCCACGCGACGGCGGTCAAGATGTGCTGGGACATGGTTCCAAGCCTACGGGGCGGGGGCGGGCACCTCGAACCGGTTTCCGCCCCGCCGGATCAACGGGTGGTGGTGTCCTCGCGCGGCGTCTGCCCGGCCTGCTCGCCGGTCGTCTGCTCGGCCTGCTCGCGGGAGACGATCTCGGCGGCCTCCTCGGCGACCTTGGCGGCCACGTCGGCGGGCGTCTCGCGGGTGCGGCGGATGCCGAGGATGCTGACGAACAGCGCGGCGAAGATGGTCTGGAAGCTCATGACGAGCGCCGTGGCGGAGGGCACGACGATGCGCAGCGACTCGCGCGGGTCGAGCTCGCCGAAGCTGCGGACCTGCCAGTGGACCAGCGACATCACCAGGCCAACGAGACCGGCCACGGCCAGCAGGCCGCCGGCCACGAGCCCCTTCTCCAGGGTGACGATGTCGATGAGCTTGCGGATGCGCGGCGACTCCGGCAGGAACCCCTCCTCGGCGGCGTACACCTTGGTGAAGACCGCGAACAGGACCGCCTGGAAGCCGATCACCACCGCGGCCGACGCGCCGACCAGGGTGTCGACGTCGAAGGCCAGCTCGCCGATCTCGACCGGGCCGAAGGTCAGGGCGGTGCCGGCGACCAGGCCGATCGCCATCATGACCAGGCCGGGGTAGAAGAACAGCCACTTGGGGCTGTACAGCAGCAGGAAGCGCAGGTGGCGCCAGCCGTCGCGCCAGGAGCGCAGGTGCGGCGGGCGGGAACGGCCGTCGGGCGACAGCGTGGTGGGCACCTCCCGCACGTCGAGTCCGGACAGCGTGGAGCGGACCACCATCTCGGAGGCGAACTCCATGCCGCCGGTCTGGAGCTGCAGGCGCAGGATCGAGTCGCGCCGGAAGCCGCGCAGGCCGCAGTGGAAGTCGCCGATGGCCGACGGGAAGAACAGCCGGCCGATGAACGACAGCACCGGGTTGCCGAGGTAGCGGTGGAGCGGGGGCATGGCGCCCGGCGCGATGCCGCCCCGGAACCTGTTGCCCATCACCAGGTCCGCGCCGTCGCGCAACTGCTCGACGAACGGCAGCAGCGCGGTGAAGTCGTAGGAGTCGTCGGCGTCGCCCATGATGACGAACTTGCCGCGGGCGGCCCTGATGCCACCCATGAGGGCGTTGCCGTAGCCCTTCTCGTCGACGTGGACCACACGGGCACCGGCGTCGCGGGCGATCTGCTGAGAGCCGTCCGTGCTGCCGTTGTCGGCGATCAGCACCTCGCCCTCGATGCCGTGCTCCTCCATGCACGCCAATGCCTTGCGCACACAGACTTCCACGGTCTCGGCCTCGTTGAGGCAGGGCATGACCACCGTCAGTTCCACGTCTCAACCCTTCAGTTAGGACACATCCAGCACACCATCATGCCCTCTGCCCAGACTTGGTCGCGGCAAGTCCTAGAAACGGCTGGCATTCTTTACAGCATGGTGAGCGTCGCGGAGATTACCCCTGTGGACCACTCCGCCCCTGGCCGGACGGCGCGCGCGCTGGCCTTCCTGCGCCGTCATCAGGTGTTCGCCGTGGCCTTCGCCCTGGGCGGGGTGCTGCGGCTCGTCACCATGCTCGGATACGGGCCGGCGATGTGGTTCAACGACTCCTACGAGTACGTCTCGGTGGCGCTGCACCCCCGGCCGCACCCGATCAGGCCGAGCGGCTACGGGTTCTGGATGCTGCTCCTGAAGCCGTTCCACAGCTTCTCCCTGGTGGTGTTCACCCAGCACCTGATGGGGCTGGCCACGGCCGCGCTGATCTACGCGCTGCTGCGGCGCAGGTTCGGGCTGCCGAAGTGGGGGGCGACGCTCGCGGCGGCGCCGGTGCTGTTCGACGCCTACCAGATCCAGCTCGAACAGCTCATCATGTCCGACTCGATGTTCATGCTGCTGGTCGTGGGTGTGGTCACGCTGGTGCTGTGGCACCGGCGGATGTCGTGGAAGATCGGGGCGGTGGTGGGGCTGCTGCTCGCCCTGACCTGGCTGACCCGCTCGATCGGGCTGCCGATCCTCGCGCTCGTCGTGGCCTACCTCGTGGTCAAGCGGACGAGCTGGAAGGCGGTCGTGGCGGTCGTCGTGGCCTGCGCGGTGCCGATCCTCAGCTACATGGGCTGGTTCGCCGCGAGCGTGGGCAAGTTCGCCATGACCAACAGCGACGGGCTGATCCTGTACATGCGCACGGCCATCTTCGCCGACTGCTCGAAGATGAACATCGACAAGTACAAGGAGATCCAGCTTCTCCTGCTGTGCATCAACGACCCGGTCGACCAGCGCAAGGACTACGCCCAGTGGTACCTGTGGGGCCAGGGCGGCGGCGGCACGGGCACCGGCGAGGTGCTGCACCGGTGGGGCACCGGCAAGAAGTTCACCGAGATCACCAACGAGGCGGCGAGCGCGTTCGCCACGCGGGCGATCCTGTCGCAGCCGGGCGACTACCTGAAGGTGGTGGGGCGCGACTTCTTCCGCGCCTTCAACTGGGGCCGGCCGCAGTTCCCCGACGCGGCGACGTTCAACATGTACGAGTTCCGCCCGTACTACGACCTCGACACCAACGGGCGGCCGAAGCGGCTGCCCAACTGGCCGGCCTACCAGGGGCGCACCGACACCGACGCGTTCTCCTACGAGCAGGGCCCGCCGGAGACGCGCATCGTCGCGCCCTGGGCGGGGATCATGAGCAGCTACCAGGACGTGTTCTACCTGCGCGGCATCATGCTGGGCGGGATCATGCTGGTCGGCCTGTACGGCGTGGCGGTGCGCTGGCGCAGGGTCGGCGGGCCGGTGGCGCTGCCGTGGCTCGGGGCGTTCGGGCTGCTGCTGGCGCCGGCGGCGACGGCGGAGTTCGACTACCGGTACGTGCTGCCCGCGGTGCCGCTGGCCTGCATCGCGGCGGGCATCATGCTGCGCCGGGGCATCACTTGGGGGCGGCCTCGACCCACGAGCGCATCAGCATCCGAGCCCACCACTGTGCCTGCGTGATCGCCTCGCCGGTCAGCACGGGGTACAGCCACCAGAAGTTGATCAGCACGACGAGGGCGAGCGCGCCGGCGACGGCGGCGCCGGCCGCGCGCCGGCCGGGCGGGGCGTCCTGCCGCCCGAGCGCCAGCCCGGCGACCAACGTCACCGCGAGCACCATGAACGGCACGACGGGGATCATGTAGAACAGGTACATCGTGCGGTTGTCGGCGACGGCGTAGTAGAACCACGGCAGCCAGCCCCCGGCCACGGCGAGCAGCACCGCGCCGGCCCGCCAGTCGCGGGCGGAGGAGTACCACACGACGCACCCGAGCAGGGCGAGCCAGGCGGCGAACCAGAGGACGGGCGTGCCGGCGCCGATCACGGTCTCGGTGCACTCGCGGGCGCCGCAGCCGGTCTTCCCGCTCTCCTGGGCGAACAGGACCGGCCGGAACAGCACCGGCCACGTCCACGGCTCCGACATGTACGGGTGGTAGAGGTCGAGCCCGGTGTGGTAGCCGAGCACCTGCACCTGGTACTTCAGCCACGACCGCGCCGAGTCGACGACGAAGAACAGCGGCCCGGACGAGGTTGCCTGCTCCCAGCCGCGCCCGTAGCCGCCGTCGCGGGCGAACCAGCTCGCCCACGACGCGACGAAGGTGAGCGCGGGGGCGAGCGCCATCGCCGCGCCGGCCTGCGGCAGGTCGAGCGCGAGGGCCCCCTTGTACGGCTCGCGCAGCCCGGCGGCGCGCCTGGCCCCCATGTCCCAGGCGAAGCTGAGCACGGCGAACGCGACGAGGAAGAAGATCCCGGACCACTTGACCGCGCAGGCGGCGCCCAGGCAGACGCCCGCGGCGACGCGCCAGGGCCGTAACCCGAGCCGGGGGCCGTACGAGGTGAGCGGGTGGGTCTCGCACCAGGCGGCGAGCCGGCCCCGCGCCCAGTCGCGGTCGGCCACGACGCAGGCGAACCCGGCCAGCACCCAGAACATGAGGAAGATGTCCAGCAGCGCCGTGCGCGACAGCACGAGATGCAGGCCGTCGAGCGCGAGCAGCAGACCGGCCAGGCAGCCGAGCAGCGTCGAGCGGGTCATCCGCCGCGCCACCCGGGCGATGATCAGGATCGACAGGGTGCCGACGACCGCGGCGGCGAAGCGCCAGCCGAACGGGTTCATGCCGAACAGCCATTCGCCGACGCCGATCATCCACTTGCCGAGCGGCGGGTGCGCGACGAACGCGGCGCAGTCGGAGGGCTCGGGGCAGTGCTTCCAGATGTCGAGGTTGCCGGCCAGGATGCGCCGGTCGGCGATCGGGTTCTTGACGTCGCCGACGGTGTGGCGCTCGACGCCGAAAGTGAGCAGGGAGTAGGCGTCCTTGACGTAGAAGGTCTCGTCGAAGACGACGGCGCGGGGCTCGCCGAGGCGGGTGAAGCGCAGGATCCCGCCGAAGACGGCGACGAGGATCGGGGCCAGCCAGCCCCACAGCGGAGTTCCCTGCATCGGCGGCACGAGCCTGCTCGGTGAAACCCCCCAGTTCTTCACGAACTGCACCCTAGAGGGTGAGAGATCACCGATGCACGGCGTCGTAGAGCTCCCGCTTGGGCATCCCGGCGGCCTTGGCGACCTCCGCGACGGCGGTCTTGCGCTGCTCGCCGGCGGCGACCCGGCGCTCCACCTCCGCGACCAGCGCCTCCAGGTCGGGCGGCCCCTCGTCGGAGACGTGGCCCGCCACCACGACGGTGATCTCGCCCTTGACCCCGCCGGCCGCCCACGCGGCCAGCTCGGCCAGGCCGCCGCGGCGCACCTCCTCGTAGGTCTTGGTCAGCTCGCGGCAGACGGCCGCGGGCCGCTCGGCGCCGAACGCCTCCGCCATCGCCTCCAGCGACTCGGCCAGCCGGTGCGGCGCCTCGAAGAACACCATCGTGCGCTCCTCGCCGGCCAGCGCCGACAGACGGCGGGCGCGCTCGCCGGTCTTGCGCGGCGGGAAGCCCTCGAAGCAGAAGCGGTCGCTGGGCAGCCCGGACACGGCCAGGGCGGTGGTGACGGCGCTCGGGCCGGGCAGCGCGGTGACCGTGACGCCCTCCTCGACCGCGAGGCGGGTCAGCCGGTAGCCGGGGTCCGACACGCCCGGCATCCCGGCGTCGGTGATGACGACGACCGTGCGGCCCTCCTTGAGCGTCTCGATGAGCTCCTGGGCGCGGCCGGCCTCGTTGGCGTCGTAGTAGGAGACGATCCGGCCGCCGATCTCGACGCCGAGGTCGGCGGCCAGCCTGCGCAGCCGCCGCGTGTCCTCGGCGGCGACCACGTCGGCGCTGCCCAGCACCTCGCGAAGCCGCGGTGAGACGTCCCCCGCCTGGCCTATCGGGGCCCCCGCCAGCACCAGCCTGCCGTCTTCTCTCACGCGGCCATTGTGGCAGGACGGCGGTAGGACCTCCCGATCGGACGGCGTTCACGGGTAAACATCGGCTTCAGGCCCGTACGATGTCCGAATGGCGGTGACCGATTTCGCGTACCACGCCTTTGGTGAGCCGAAGGCCGACGAGAGCAGTCCCCGGGCACGTTCCGTGCGCGAGCGGATGGTCCCGCCCATGCCCGCCAACCCGCTGTGGGGCTGGCTCGGGCCGCTGCTCGTGGCCGCCTTCGGCTGGATCCTGCGCTTCATCGACCTGGCGCATCCCCGGGCCGTGGTCTTCGACGAGACCTACTACGCCAAGGACGCCTACTCGCTGATCACCTGGCTGGTGGAGCGGGTCACGATCAAGGACGCCGACAAGGCGATCCTGGCCGGCAACCTCGACATCTGGCAGAAGTGCGCGCCCGACCAGCTCGACAAGTGCGCCTCCTACGTCGTCCACCCGCCGCTCGGCAAGTGGATGATCGGCGTCGGCGAGTGGATCTTCGGCATGAACCCGTTCGGCTGGCGCTTCGCCGCCGCGGTCGTCGGCACCCTGTCGATCCTGATCATCGCCCGGGTGGCGCGGCGGATGACCCGCTCGACCCTGCTGGGCTGCTTCGCCGGTCTGCTGCTCGCGCTCGACGGCCTGCACTTCGTGCTGTCGCGCACGGCGCTGCTGGACATCTTCCTCATGTTCTGGGTGCTGGCCGGGTTCGCCTGCCTGGTCGCCGACCGAGACTGGGCGCGGCGGCGGCTGGCCGAGTGGTACGAGACCGGACCGCTGTCGCCCGAGGGCCCGTCGCTGGGCCTGCGGCCCTGGCGGATCGGCGCCGCGCTGTGCCTGGCCGCGGCCTGCTCGGTGAAGTGGTCGGGGATCTTCTTCCTGGCCGCGTTCGCCGTGATGTCGGTGCTGTGGGACTTCGGCGCGCGGCGGGCGGTCGGGCTGCGCCGGCCGTACGCGGGGGCGCTGGCCAAGGACGTGCCGCCCGCGGTGGCGGCCTACGGCGTGGTGTGGTTCGTCGCGTACATGGCGACCTGGACCGGCTGGTTCGTCACGGCGACGGGTTACGGCCGCAACTGGGCGCAGGCCACGTCGTCGGGGCCGTTCTACTTCGTCATCGACTCGATGCGCTCGTGGGTGAAGTACCAGTGGCAGGTCTTCACCTTCCACAGCGGGCTGGAGACCTCCCACCCGTACATGTCGGAGCCGTGGCAGTGGCCGCTGCTGCTGCGCCCGGTCGCGTTCTTCTACGAGGGCAAGCAGAACGTCTGCGGCGCGCGCGACTGCTCGGAGGCCGTGCTCGGCGTGGGCACGCCGGTGATCTGGTTCGGGTCGCTGCTCGCGCTGGTGGCCCTCATCGCCTGGTACGTCGCCTCGCGTGACTGGCGGGCCGGGGCGGTGCTGCTGTCGTACGCGGTGGGCTGGCTGCCCTGGTTCTACTTCGCCATCACCGACAACCGGACGATGTTCCTGTTCTACGCGATCCCCATGGTGCCGTTCATGGTGCTGGCGATCACGCTGTGCGCGGGCTGGCTGATCGGGCCCGCGAGACGCACCGAGAGCGGCGCGCTGCCGATGCGGCGCACGATCGGCGCGGCGGTGGTCGGGGCGTTCGCGCTGCTGGCTCTGATCAATTTCTGGTGGTTGCACCCGATCCTCACGGCCGAGCTCATCCCCTACACCGAATGGAAGGCCCGCATGCTCTTCGACAAACGGTGGATCTGACGGTGGCGGTCCACTTATCAGTTGTTCCGTAGGGTAGATCCGTGCAAGACCCAATACGCACAGGTTTCGGGCATCGTCAGGCCCGGGGTCGATACGGCAAACTTCGAGGCATGAGTGCACCAGATGTCACCGCGCTCCTCGCCGAGCTGGAGCGCTCCGAACCGGACCTGGCCGAGGAGGCCAGGACCGCCGTCGAGTGGCTGACCGGCGGCGACCCGCTGGAGACGGTGACGCAGCTCGACGTCTGCGAGTTCCTCTGGTACACGCTCCCGCTGAAGGTCGGCGGCGACCACGAGCGGC
Organism: Nonomuraea roseoviolacea subsp. carminata; assembly: GCF_024172185.1. GTDB lineage: Bacteria > Actinomycetota > Actinomycetes > Streptosporangiales > Streptosporangiaceae > Nonomuraea > Nonomuraea roseoviolacea. Next base: position 4,719,864 of record NZ_JAMZEC010000001.1, on the reverse strand, counting down.
TGGCCCGCTCGCTCGGCCGCCTGCTCCACCTCGGCGGGCTGCGCCGTTACGCCGCGCTGTGCGTCTCCCCCACGACCCAGCAGATCCTGCGCACGTACGCCCGCGAGGGCGAGGACGCGGGCACCGCCGCCTACCAGGAGGCCCTGGAGGCCACGGGGGTGCTGCCGCCCGACGTGCCGGAGCTCCAGTGGAGCACGATCATGGGGCCGGAGGAGCTGGGCGCGCACGTGGCCTGCTCCGCGGCCCTGGAGCTGGCCATCCTCGCCGGTGAGGACGAGCTCGACCGGGTCGCCCTCACGCGGCGCTGGCTCACCGAGCCGCGGACCGACCTGGGCGGCGACAGCTGGCTCAACCGCGTCCACGGTGAGCGGCTCAACCGCTGGGTGCTGGGCCGCGGCCCGGCCCGCAGGGAGCTGGCCCAGCCGTTCGAGGTCCGGCTGCACGCGCCGGTGCCGGCCCAGCCGGTCCCCCCGCTCCACGGGCTGCTGTCGCTGGCGGCCTCGGAGGAGAGCCTGCCCCTGCGTCTCGCGCCCTCCCCGGAGGCGCTGCGGCTGCGTGACCTGGCCGAGCGGGAGCTGAACGCGCTGCGCCGCGACGGGGCCCGGCTGACCATCACCGCCGTGGGCAGGCGGCTGCTGCTGTCGCCCGAGGCGATGTGGGAGGCGGTGACGCGGCTGCTGCTGCCCAAGGGTGAGCAGGAGTTCGAGCTGGCGGCCCGCGAGGCGGCGCTCATGCTGCTGGCCGACGGGTCGCTCATCTCGCCGGCCGAGCTGCGGCGCCGCGTCGCCGAGGTGGTCGGCGACGAGGGCTGGCATCCCGCCAAGGGGCCGGGCGACGTCGCCAAGCCGCTGGAGGACCTGGTGGGGCGGCTCACGGCGCTCGGGCTGGCGTTCGGCGACGAGCTGGCGGTGCGCATGTCGCGGGTGGGCCACTTCGCGGCGCTGGCCGCGCTGCGCGCCCACGCGCTGCGGCCCCGGCAGTACGTCAGCGCGGGCTGACGTCCTCCCGGGCGCCGGCGCCCTCCGGGGCGCTGACCTCCTCCAGGGCGCCGGCGGTCTCCGGGGCGCTGACGTCCTCCGGGACGCTGACGTTCCGGATGGCGCGCTTGAAGTCGGGGCACTCGACGAGCGGGTCGTGGTCGCAGACGGAGGCGTGGCGCAAGCTGTCGCGCAGCCGGGTGAGCTGCCGCACCCGCGCGTCCACCTCCCGCTCCTTGGCCGCCATGCGCTCGCGCAGCGTCGTGTCGGACGGCCGGGCCCCGAGGAACGCGCCGATCTCCGCCAGCGTGAACCCCGCGTCCCGGGCGCAGCCGATCAGCCCCAGCCGGTCGAGCGTCTCCGGCCGGTAAGCGCGGCGCAGGCCGTTGCGCGCGGCCGGTTCGATGAGGCCCTTGCGCTCGTAGAACCGCAGCGCGGAGGGGGCCAGGCCGGAGCGCCGGGCCACCTCGCCGATGTCGAGCAGTTCTTCGCCGGTTTCCTCGGTCATGACGCCTCTCCTCCCGCTGCCTTGAGCCGCGCTTGACTTGAACCGCGGTTCAAGTCGCATTGTAGGCGCATGAAGATTCACCACCTCAACCTCGGCTCGATGCGTGAGATCGAGTCCACCACCGGCCTGCCCACCGCCCCGGCGGTCTGCCACGCCCTGCTCGTCGAGACGCCGTCCGCGGGCCTCGTGCTCGTCGAGGCGGGGCTCGGCCTGGACGACGTCGCGCGTCCCGGCGAGCTGCTCGACACCGAGTGGGTGGAGCAGGTGATGCCCGCGCTCGCCCCCGCCGAGACCGCCGCCCGGCAGCTCCCCGCGCTCGGGTTCGACCCCGCCGACGTGCGGCACGTCGTGCTGACCCATCTGGACGTGGACCACAGCGGCGGGCTGCCCGACTTCCCCGGTGCCGCCGTCCACGTCATGGCGGCCGAGCTGGAGGCCGCCGCGGCCGAGGCGCCGAGCCGGCGCTACCGGCCCGGCCACTGGGCGCACGGCCCGCGCTGGGTCACCTACGGCGAGGGCGGCGAGACCTGGTTCGGCATGGAGGGCGCGCGGCCCCTGGAAGGGCTGGACGACGTGCTGCTCGTGCCGCTCGGCGGGCACTCACGGGGACACGCGGGCGTGGCCGTCCGGGACGGCGACCGCTGGCTGCTGCACGCGGGCGACGCCTACTTCTACCACCGCGAGCTCGAAGCGCGGCCCGTCGCGCACCCGCTGATGGACGTCGTCCAGCAGCTGGCGCAGGTGGACGCCGAGCTCCGGATCGCCAACCAGGCCCGGCTGCGGACGCTGGCCCACGAGCACGGGGTGGACGTCTTCTCCGCCCACGACCCGTGGGAGCTCGCCCAGCGGGCAGGCTAGGCGGTGAGGACGGCGTGCAGGCGGCGGGCCTCGCGGACCAGGCCCGTCACCCGGCCGCGGCCGGCCAGCTCGGCGACCGGCTCCAGCGCGCCCCGCGCGTTCGCCCACCAGGCCACGTCGGCGGCCAGCGCCGTCATCCGGGTGTGCGTGCTCGTGGCCCGCTCGCCGGGTCCCGGCAGGTAGGCGGCCAGCAGCCCCGCCATCACCCCCCACACCTCCCGGTGGGCGCCGCGCCGGGCCAGCTCCTCCAACGCCCGCAGCACCTCGGCGGGGCGGTAGCGGCGGTCCTTCCCCTGAGTCGCGTCGTCACGCAGCACCACCGCGAGCTGCCGGCCCGTCTCCTCGCCGAGCCCGCCGGACGCGGCCAGCTCCAGCAGGTGCGGCACCGCCTCCTCCGGGTAGAAGCACAGGCTCTCGGCCGCGACGAACGCCACCCCCGTCCCGGCAGGCCCCTCGGCGGTCGCGAGCGCGGCCAGGACGTCGAGTCCGGGCGTGCTGTACGGAGCGCGGTACCGCAGGGTGTCGACGGTGAGCGCGGCGGCCACGTCCCGGTGGGCGGCCAGCACCGGGAGGAGCCGGCCGAGCACCTCCTTGGATCTGGCGGCCGGCAGCTCTCCTTCCAGCACGGTGATGCCCGTGCCGTCCCAGGACAGGACGGGCATGATCCGTGGGCCGTGGGGGCTCTCCTCCCACCGCAGTCCGACGCGGGGCTCGGCGCGCTCGCCGGACAGCAGCCGGGCGACCGCGCGGCCGGCCGCGCCGGTCAGCCGGGCGGCGCGGGCGGCGACCTCGCCGGAGGCGGTGCGGGACAGCCGCAGCAGCGCCTGCTCCAGGTCCACGGGCAGCGGCTCGACGCCGTCGCGCTCGTAGCCCTCCAGGCGCTCCACCAGCGCGGCCGCGTCGAGCCGGCCGCTGACGTGGGTGGGCGTGGCCAGCAGGTACGGCGGGAGCGCGCCGTCCGTCAGCGCCTGGTACACCTCCGCGTAACGACGCAGCGGCATGCGGATGCTCAGGGTCGTGTGCTCCGCCTCGGGGATCCGTTCCCCGACGGTGGCCGGCCGGTCACCGGCCAGGACGGCGTTCGCGGTCCTGCGCTCGACGCCGGGGTCACACAGCTCCTTGGCCATGGCCAGGATCCACGGTTCGGGATCGCGCCACGGGCGCCTCCAGTACTCACGGGTGCGGAAGCGACCGGCGACGGCGGCCAGGGCCTCGGTCAGGGCCGGCCGGTCGCTCGCGGCCAGCCGGACGAACCCGTCCAGCCAGCGCTCCGCCGGGAGCCAGTCGCCTCTGAACGGCCACAGGCGGAGCAGTTCGGCGGGCATGGCGACCGGCGCGGGCATGGGGGCGGGCCGGGGGACCGGCGGCAGCGGGGGCGGAGTGAACCGGTTCTCCGGCGCAGCGGGCACCGGGTCGCCGCCGAACGCCTCGGCGAGCGCGGCACCCTCCCCCGGCGGCATCAGCGCGACGGCGTCGAGGATGGGCGCCGCCCCGTCCGGGGTGAAGCGGGCGGCGTGCTTGAGCACCAGCCGCGCGGCCCGCTCGCGCGCCTCACCCGTCTCGCACATCAGCGCCGTGGCCAGGGCCGGGGCGTAGCCGTCGAGGTCGCCCGGATGGTCGCGGAGGAGCCGGTCCAGCCAGATCAGCCCGGCGCGCACCAGCTTCCCCTCGGCGCGGAACAACAGCCCCTCCACCGCCTCGCGGGCCTCCTCCGGCTCCAGCCCGCCGAGCGCGCGCAACCGCTTGAGCGCGAGGTCGGCGACGTTGGCGGGGGCGGCGGGCAGCAGCGCCGCGTAGTCGCGCCGCCGTCCGGCCACCTCGGCGGCCGACGGGGCCAGAGCCTCGTGGAGACGGACGAAGAAGCGCAGGTCGGCGGCCGCTCCGCCGCGCAGGAACCGGCTGACGCAGCCGTTGAGGAGGAGCGCGCGGGAGACCCGGCCGCTCGCCGCCAGGGCGGCCAGCCGGACCGGGCGCTCCTCGTCGCCGCGCAGCAGCCGGCCCGCCCCCTCGGCCGCGAACACGCGCGGCAGCATGGCGTCCAGCAGCGGCGCGTCACCCGGGTCGGCCGGCCAGGCGGCGATCCAGGCCAGGGTGAACGGGTCGTGCGCGGGCGGCTCGGTCCCGGTGCGGCGCAGCAGCTCCAGGGCCAGCCGTACGGACCGGGGCGAGTCGTCGTCGGTGCCGCGCAGCCGCAGAGCCAGGCGGACGGCGAGGTCGGCCCGCCACTCCTCGGGACGTCCGGCGACCACCTGGAGGATGTACGGGACGTCGTCGGGCTCCTGCCAGAAGCGCCGGAAGTCGCGGCGGTTCAGCCACGCGGCCACGGCGGCGGCCCCGGCGATCGTGCCCGCCCCGGCGATCCGCATCGCCTCGGCCCACCCCATGCACTCGTCGGCCGACCAGATCGACCGGGCCACCGCCCTGCCGTGGCCGACGCTCCTGAGCTCGGCGAGGAGGCCGGGCAGCGCGCGGGCCACCTGCCGCCGCTCCTCGTGGGTGAGCCGGTTCACCACGGCGGCCGTGGCGGCGGCATCCTCCTTCAGGACGGCGGCGCGGACCGCGTCCCAGGCTCCGCCCGGCGCGGCGGGGGGTTCTGACACCTTCATGATCGGGGACCATAGCGGCGGCCACCGACAAGGGCCGGGAGTGAGTCAGGGCTTGCGGCCCACCCCGCAGACGGCGCTGACCGGGCCGGACGGGGTGTGGCCCTCGGGTCCTGGCCGCCACTGCGGCGTCGGCACCACGCCGGGCTCCACCAGCTCCAGGCCCTCGAAGAAGGTGGCGATCCGCTCGGGGGCGCGCAGGTGGTAGGGGTAGGCGGCCCGGGAGTTGTAGCTCTCGACGGCCGCGACGAGCGCCGGGTTGGCGTTCACGCCGTCGCTGAGCGCGAGATGGCTGCCGGAGGGCAGGCGGTCGAGCAGCCGGGTCACGATGCCGTTCGGGTCCTCGTCATCGCTCACCTGACCCATGATGCTCAGCATGGTCAGGCCGACCGGACGGCTGAGGTCCAGCACCTTGGCCGCGCCCTCCAGGATCCGGTCCGGGTCGCGGACGTCGGCGTCGAGGTACTCGGTGACGCCCTCGGGCGTGCTGGTGAGCAGGGCGCGCGCGTGGACCAGCACGAGCGGGTCGTTGTCGACGTACACGATGCGCGACTCCGGGGCGACCGACTGGGCCACCTCGTGGGTGTTGTTGGCCGTGGGCAGGCCCGTGCCGATGTCCAGGAACTGGCGGATGCCCACCTCCCCGGCCAGGAAGCGCACCGCGCGGTTGAGGAAGCGCCGCTGGAGGCGGGCGACCTCGGCGAAGGCCGGGAACAGGTCGAGGATGGTGTCGCCGGCCTCCTTGTCGACGGCGTAGTTGTTCTTGCCGCCGAGCAGGTAGTCCCACACGCGGGCCGAGTGCGGCTTGGTGGTGTCGACCCGCTCCCAGGCGGAGCGGGCGCTCTGGTCGTCCATCGGTCTCCGATCGGAGGGTCAGTCGTCCACGGGCACGCGGCCGACGCCGGCCAGGATGCCCGGGCGGTCGAGGTCGAGGTCGGGGCCGGGCTCCACGTGCGGATCCCAGGCGTCCACCGGCACGATGCCGGGCGGGAGCGGCTCCAGGCCCTCGAAGTAGGCGGCGATCTGGTCGTAGCCGCGCCGGGCCAGGCCGCCCGACGTGGTGCCCGCGTAGACGCTCTGGCCGGCGTGGGCCAGGTCGTCGGTGGCGTTGCCCTCGTACAGGTGGGACAGCACCAGATAGGAGCCGGGGGCCAGCCGCTCGCGGATCCGCGCGACGATCTTGGCGGCGTCGGCGTCGTCGGTGACGAAGTGCAGCACGGCGACGAGCAGGACGGCGCACGGTCGCGAGAGGTCGACGTGCGCGGTGACCTGGGGGTCGTCGAAGATCGCGTCCGGGTCCCTGAGGTCGCCCGCGAGGGCGAGGACGTCGGGGTCGCGGGCGAGCAGGGCCCGGGCGTGGGTCAGCACGATGGGGTCGTTGTCCACGTAGACGACGCGTGTTCCCGGGGCGTGGCGCTGGGCGACCTGGTGGACGTTGTCCTGGGTCGGCAGGCCCGCGCCGATGTCGACGAACTGGGTGATCCCCCGCTCGGCGAGCAGGCGTACGGCCCGGCCGAGGAAGCCGCGGTTGGCCTGGGCGATCTGGCGGGCGTCGTTGCCCATGGCGCGGCCCAGCTCGATCATCTTCTCGGCGGCCTCGCGGTCGGCCGCGAAGTTGTCCTTGCCGCCGAGGTAGTAGTCGTACATGCGGGCGACGCTCGGGACACGGGTGTCGACTCCGGGCGGTGGCACGCGGTCCAGGTCGCTCACGCGACCCCCTCTCGGGTGATCATTTTGAGCCTGATTGTAGGAAAAATCCGGGCTTGTGCCACAGGATTCGCCCATCTCACCGAGTGGGATTCGGCACAGATCACCGCGCGCGGCGTCGGTCACCGTGCGTGACATCGGTCACCCGACGGAGGAGCCCGGCCCGTCCGACAAGGGCAGGGTGGCCTCCACGCGGGTGCCGCCGCCGGGCTCGGGGCCGACGACGCACACGCCGCCGAGCTCGGCCGCGCGCTCGCGCATCGAGCCGAGGCCGACGCCCGCCCGGTGCCCGTCGGGCAGCCCCCGGCCGTCGTCGCTGATCCGCACCCGCAGCGCCGCCGGCTCCCGCCGCAGCACCACCCGGGCGTGACGGGCGTCGGCGTGCCGCCGCACGTTCGTCAGGGCCTCCTGGACGATCCGGTACACGGCCACCTCCGTGGCCGCCGGCAGGCCGCTCAGGTCGCCGTCCGCCTCCACCTCGATCACCGTCTCGGCCGAAACCTGGCCGGCGGCCAGCTCCCGTACGGCGCGGGCCAGGCCGAGGTCGTCGAGCGCCGGGGGCCGCAGGCCGTACACCAGCTCGCGGATGTCGCCCGCGACGGCGTCCATGCCCGAGCGCAGGTCCTGGAGCAGCGCGTCGGCGGAGTCCGGAGAGCTCTTGAGCCGGCTGCGGGCGATGTTGATCGTCATGGCCATGGCCCCCAGCGTCTGGCCGAGGCCGTCGTGCAGGTCCCGGCGCAGGCGGCGGCGCTCCTCCTCGCGGGTGGTGAGGATGCGTTCCCTCGACCGTTGCAGGTCGGCGGCCATGCGGACCGCGTGGGCCACGTCGGCGACGTACGGCGTGAGCGTGGCCAGCACCCGCTCGTCGTGGGCGGCGGGGAAGCGGCGCGGCCCGGGCGGGCCGACGAGCAGCCGGCCGACCCGCTCGCCGTGCCAGACGAGCGGCACCTCGCGCGGCCGGTCGCCGACCCGGCCGCTCTCGACGTGGCGGGGCTCGCCGTCGGCCACCTCCACCGCGGCGCCCTCGACCGCCAGACCGTCGCGCAGCACCCCCACCACCGAGTGCAGCGCCTCGGCCGGGTCGGCCCGGCGCACCTCCTGGGTGAGCCGCTCGGCGAGCAGCCGCGGGTCGCCGACCTCGCCGTAGAGCATGCGGTCCACGGCGCGCTGCAACGCCCGCCGCAGCGGCTGGAAGAACGCCCCCGCGAACAGGGCCGCGGCCAGGCCCGCGATCTGGTCGTACCCGGAGACCACCAGCCCGGCCAGCGCGCCCGCGCCGAAGTACACCGCGCTGACCACGGCCAGCAGGCCCGCCGCCACGAACGTCCGGCTGATCACGGTGTCGATCCCGTACAGCCGGTAACGCGTCACGGCGAAGGCGACCGCGACGGGGATCAGCGCCGCCCAGGTGATCGACAGCCAGGCCAGGCCGGGCTCGAACGCGCCCGCGACCAGGAAGACGATGTACCCGGCGTAGGCGAACAACGGCCAGCCGATCTGCCGCCTGCCGACGGGGTCCGCGCGGCGCATCCGCACCAGCAGCGACAGGGCCGACAGGGCCATCGCGGTGTAGATGGCGGTCCAGGCGACCGCGGAGATCGTGGCGTTGTACGGCGCGAGGTCGGGGATCTGCAGCGGGTTCGGAATCACCGCCGGGTACGGGTACCGCGCCGGCGGCGGATCCGGGCGGAAGACGTTCCTGAGCAGTTCGACGGAGAGGGCGGCGGTGCCCAGCGCGACGACGGGGCGCCAGCGCGGCGAGGGCAGGCGGCCGTCGGGCGAGTACAGGGGCAGCAGCGTGGTCAGGGTCACGCCGCACACCGCCCAGCCGACGGCGGCGGCGATGCGCAGGTGGCCGGCCGCGACGAGGTCGCCGTCGGCGGCCATCCGGAACATCAGCGCCGACGCGAAGTCGCTGATCCCGGCCGCCAACCCGCCCACGCACATCAGCCAGGCCAGCTTCAGCCCCGGCCGGTGATGGATCATGAACGCCCCGACCACGGGGAAGGTGAGGGCGGCGGCCGACTGCGGCGTGGAGCTGAGGGTGGGGTGCCAGGCGTCCGGGAGGTTCGCGAGGATCAGCAGCGCGGTGATCTCCAGGACGGGCCCGAGGGCGGCCGTCACGGCGGCCCCGGCCTGGGCGAGCACGGCCCGCGGGTCCTGGCGCACGCCTCCGGCGACTTCGGCGGCCTCGCCGGTTGCGGGGCCCCCGGGCGCCTGGCCGGTCCCCGCCCCGGGGCTCCCAGGCGCCTCGCCGGTCGGGTGCGCGGGGGTTTCGGACGCGTCGCCGGTCGTGCCGTCCGTACCGGTCAGTCCGGCCATCCTGCCCCCGCTCCCTCGCCCGGTGTGCCACCGCTGGACAGGATTATGACCCCTACAAGCTGACATTTCGCCCGTCGTGGCCAGGCCGTTACGGCCCGCCGGGCGGAGCGGAGTGTGACGGGGGCCACTACGTAGACACCACCCCTACTCAGGAAATAGGTACCTATATCGGGATTTCTCACGTCCCTCTGGCCGAAGGCGTGAGGGACGCTTAAGACCTGAGCAAACCGCTCGGGGGAAGCGAAGAGCGAGGGTCCCAACCATGAGTCACCACCGGATCGCAGGCCCGTCAGTGGACCTCCACGGCGGCGACGACACCCGTCAGGGAGGCAGGCCGTGAACGCGCGTCCCTGGATCTCTCTGATCGCCGCCATCAGCGGCACCGCCACCGCGGGATGCCGGGTCGCCTCCTGGCGCTTCCCGGCCCGCCCCGACCAGGTCGGCCGGGCACGCCGCCTGGTCCGCAGGAAGCTGGCCGCCTGGGGCCACTCCGCGCAGAGCGAGATCGCCGAACTGCTCGTCAGCGAGCTGGTCAGCAACGCGATGGAGCACGCGTACGGGCCGGTCGGCGTCAGCCTCAGCGAGGAGGACGGCCTGCTGCGCGTCGAGGTCGAGGACTCCGACCCGGAACTCCCGCAGGTCCGGCTCTCCCGCCGCCACGACGAGCGGGGACGCGGCCTGCAACTGGTCGACATGCTCGCCTGCTGCTGGGGCGGCGACCACACCCCACGAGGGAAGGTCGTCTGGTTCGAGCTGCCGGCTCCCGTCCCGGAGCCCGCGCCGGAAGGTCCCGACGGCGCGGGCTCCGCCAAGCACACCGAACGCGGCCACTCCTGGGGACTGGCCGCCATGAGCGCGAAGCCATTCTGAGATCCCCCACGGGACGCCGGGGCCGTGCAGGTCACCGGGTCAAGGACGGCCCCGGCGTCCCGACTTCTCAGTGATCCCTGAGCCCACGGTCCCCCTCCCCGTGGTCCCCCTTCCCCCTCGGGCCGCGGTCCTCGCACCTCTCCTGCGGACCGCGGCCCCCTGGGTCGTCCCCCTCCGCGGGGCCGCGGCGCTCCTGCCCTCCCCTTCGCGCCGCGGCCCCGTCCCCTCCCCCATTCGCGAGGCCGCCCGGTGACGTCGCGGCTCGGCCCGCCTCCCCGTTCCCCGATAATCTGCTCGTGCGCGGATACACCCGGCGATCCCTCCTGCTGCTGGGCGGAGCGGCGGCGGCCGGGGCGATGGTCCCGGTGGCCGCCACGGGGCTGTGGGGCGAGGCGTTCGACCTCCTGCGCCGCCGGTGGACCGCGCTGACCACCGACCCGGTGTCCCGGGCGGCGGCGCTCCCGCCGTACCGCGAACGGCTCGCCGAGCTGGGCGGCGAAGCGGCCCGGCTCCGCGACACCATGGCCCCGGACCGCGCGTCGCTCTGGCCCGGCCTGCCCTACCCGTCCTTCACCGCCACCCCGGAACGGCTGCGCGCGATGGCCCGCGCGTACGCGCTGCCCGGCACCGGGCTGACCGGCGACCCGCGGCTCGCCACGGCCGTCGCCGCGGGCCTCGACCACTACCGCCGCCACGTGTACGCCGCCGGGACGCGCCCGGAGGGCAACTGGTGGAACTGGCGGATCGGCGTGCCGAAGGTCCTGCTCGACGCGGCCGTGCTGGTCGCCCCGCACCTCACGGCCGAGCAGGCGGGCGGGCTGCGCGAGGCCGTGGACCACTTCGTGCCGCCGGGGCGCCTGCACCGCTACGGCGGCCTCAGCACCGGCGCCAACCGGGTGGACCTGTGCACCGTCATGCTGCTGCGCGCGATCCTCGGGGCCGACCCCGAGCGGGCCGCGCTGGCCGCCTCCGCGCTGACGCCCGTCCTGCGGTACGTCGAGGAGGGCGACGGGTTCTACCGGGACGGCTCCTTCATCCAGCACACGTACGTGCCGTACCAGGGCGGGTACGGCATGGTGGCCCTGGCGGGGCTCGCGGCGCTGTTCACGGTCCTGCGCGGCACTCCGTGGGAGATCCCCGAGCAGCTGCGGCGGGTGGTGCACGACAGCGTGGAGCGCTCGTTCGCGCCGGTGATCCACGACGGGTTCTGCATGGACCTGGCCGGCGGGCGCGGCATCGTGCGCCGGCCGTTCGGCGACCACCGGAGGGGGCGCCTGATCGCGGCGTCGATCCTGCTGCTCGCCGAGACCGCGCCGGAGGCCGACCGGGCGCGCTGGCAGGCGATGGTCAAGGGCTGGGCGGCGCGCGACACGGCGCGGCCGATGCTCGACGCGGCGGAGAGCGAGGGCGAGCTCGGCTTCCACGCCCGGCTGGCGGCGGTCGTGGCCGACGCGCGCGTCCCGGCGGCCCCCGAGCCGGCCGGGCACCGGCTGCTGCCGATGAGCGCCCGCGCCGTCCACCGCGCGCCGGGCTGGTGCGCGGGGCTCAGCATGGCGTCGTACCGGATCGGCCACTACGAGCACGGCAACGGCGAGAACCTGCGCGGGTGGCACACCGGCTCCGGGATGCTCTACTGGTGGGCCGAGGGGCACGGCGACCAGTACTCCGATGGCTTCTGGGCGACCGTGGACCCGTACCGGCTGCCCGGCACCACGGTCTCCACCAAGCGGCTGCCCGACGGGGCCGGGCCGGGATGGGGCGACACGTGCCCGCCCGGCCGGTGGGTGGGGGGCGCGACCGACGGCGCGTACGCGGCGGTCGGGCAGCACCTCAACGGGCTGGAGAGCACGATGGAGGCGTTCAAGTCGTGGTTCTTCCTGGACGACGCCGTCGTGTGCCTGGGGGCGGGCATCACCTCCCGCGACGGCGTCCCGGTCGAGACCGTCGTCGACAACCGGCGCACCGGCGCGCCGCTCACGGTCGAGGCGACGTGGGCGCACCTGGAGGGGCACGGCGGCTACGTCCTGCCGGGCGGCCCGGCCCCGCGCACCCTCCGGGAGCGGAGAACCGGCCCGGACGGCACGGCGCGTGACTACCGGACGTTATGGCTGGACCACGGCACCGACCCGCGCGAGGCCGCCTACGTCTACCTGCTCCTGCCCGGCGCCACCGAGGAGCGCACCCGGGCCCGCGCCGCCGACCCCGGCTGGGCCCGCGTCCTCGCCAACACCCGGCATCAGCAGGGCGTCCACGTCCCGTCGCTCGGGCTGACCGCCGTCAACTTCTGGAACCCCGGCACGACCGGCCTCCTCACCGCCTCCGCTCCCTGCGCGGTCCTCGTCCGGGAGCTGCCGGACGGCACGGCGACGCTCACCGTCGCCGATCCGCGCTGCGACCTGGACGAGCTGACCGTCACCTGGCACCGGCCGGTGGCGGGCCTTGCCGACGGTCACCCGCTGCTGTCCGGCGCCACGACGGGCCCGGCGCTCACGGCCCGCTTCGGCCGCCTCGCCGACCGGCTCGGCGGCTCCTGCACGATCACGCTCCGCCTGCGCTGACGGGCGCAGAGCCTCCTGGAGCCGACCGACCTGCCTGAGGAAGTGGTGGCGCGGGTTGTCGGCGGTGCCGAGGCCGCTCCGCTCCCCCACCTTCTCGATCGGCAGGCGCCGTATCGGCTGGCGGTGGGACGGGAGGCCGCGCGGCGCTCAGGAGGAGGGGACCGGGGCCCAGAGGCCGGCGGCGGTGCCGTCCTCGACGTGACGCTCGTAGACGGCCACCTTGCCGTGGATGACCTCCAGGCAGGCGGTCAGCTCGGCGATCCGGGCGCGGACGCTCCGCTCGTGCTCGCGCAGCAGCTCCAGCCGGTCGGGCTCGTTGCCGGGGCCGGAGCGCACCAGGGCGGCGAACCTCCGCAGCGTCGCGATCGGCATGCCCGACTCGCGCAGCCGGTTGCACAGCAGCAGCCACTCCACGTCCGCCGCGTCGTAGAGCCGGTGGCCGCCGGCCGAGCGCGGGATGTCGCGCAGGAACAGGTCCTCCCGCTCGAAGAAGCGCAGCGCGTGCACGCTGAGGCCGGTGGCCGCCGCCACGTCGCCGATGGACAGACTCGCCGCCATCCCGCACCTCCGCCGAGTTTGACCTAGAGCGAAGTCTAGATTCTACGGTCGGACTCATGACGAACAGGCAACACAAGATCGGCAGCGGGTTCGGGGCGTGGAGCACGGCGGAGGAGGTGCTGGCCGGCATCGACCTGACGGGGCGGACCGCCGTGGTCACTGGCGGCTACTCGGGGCTGGGCCTGGAGCTGGTCCGGGCGTTCGCCGGGGCCGGCGCGCGGGTGCTCGTCCCGGCCCGCCGCCCGGACGCGGCCCGCGCGGCCCTGCGCGAGGTCCCCCGCGTGGAGGTGCGCCCGCTCGACCTGACGGACCAGGCGGACGTGCGCCGCTTCTCCGAGCGGGTCGTGGCGGACGGCGCGGCGATCGACGTGGTCGTCGCCAACGCGGGGGTCATGGCCTGCCCCGAGACGCGCGTCGGTCCCGGGTGGGAGGCGCATCTCGCGCTCCACCTCGGCCATCACGCGCTGGTCAACCGCCTGCGACCCGCGTACGCCCCCGGCGGGGCACGGGTGGTGGCGCTCTCCTCCTCCGGGCACTTCCTGTCCGGCATGCGGTGGGACGACGTCCACTTCCGCGACGGCTACGACGGCTGGCTCGCCTACGCGCAGGCCAAGACCGCGGCCGCCCTGTTCGCGGTCCACCTCGACCGGCTGGGCGGCCCGGCCGGGGTGCGCGCGTACGCCGTGCACCCCGGCAGCATCCTGACGCCGCTGCAGCGGCACGTCCCCCTGGAGCGGCAGTCCGAGCTGGGCTGGATCACGGAGGACGGCACGCCGCCCGCCCGCTTCAAGACCCCGGCGCAGGGCGCGGCCACCGCCGCGTGGGCGGCGACCTCGCCCCTGCTCGACGACCTCGGCGGCGTCTACTGCCAGGACTGCGACGTGGCCGAGCCGGCCACGACCGACGACATGCTCGTCGGCGGGGTCAAGCCGTGGGCGGTCGACCCGGCCGAGGCGGCCCGGCTGTGGGCCCTGTCCGCCGAGCTCACCGGGGTGGACGCGTTCTCGTGATCAGTCGCGGGAGAGGGCGTGGTTGACGGCGGAGACGACGGCGTCCACGGCGGCGGTCAGGACCGAGGCGGCCAGGCCCACCCCCCACGCGGTCACGCCCGCCACCCGGCACTCCACGTACGCCGCCGCCAGGCTCTCCTCGCCGGCCGCGGCGCGTCCGGAGGCCGGGACGGCATGCTCGGTGTAGCCGACGATCTCCACGTCGTGGCCCAGCCCGCGCAGCGCCGCGGTGAGCGCGGCCAGCGGCCCCACGCCCGTCCCCTCACCGCGTCTCTCACCCGCGCCGGTGACCGCGAAGTCGCCCGTGAACGCGTGCTCGCCGCCCGCGTCGTCCACCTTCCAGCGCAGCAGCTCCACCGGGCCCGTCCGGCCGACGTACGCGGCCCGGAACAGCTCCCACAGCCGCTCCCCCGTCACCTCGCCGCCGCTCAGCTCGGCCTCGTCCTGCACCGCGCGGGAGAAGTCGATCTGCAGGCCGCGCGGCAGGTCCAGCCCGTGCTCGACGCCCAGCACGTACGCCACCCCGCCCTTGCCCGACTGGCTGTTGACCCGGATCACGGCCTCGTAGTCGCGCCCCACGTCGCGGGGGTCGATCGGCAGGTACGGCACCGCCCACGGCGCCCGGTCCGGCGTCACGCCCAGCTCCGCGGCCCGCCGCTCGTGGTGGGCGAAGCCCTTCTTGATGGCGTCCTGGTGGGTGCCGGAGAAGGCCGTGTAGACCAGGTCGCCCCCGTACGGGTGGCGGGGGTGGACCGGGATCCGGTTGCAGTGCTCGACGGTCGCGCGGACGACGTCGATGTCGGAGAGGTCGATCATCGGGTCGACGCCCTGGGCGTGCAGGTTGAGGGCCAGGGTGACCAGGTCCACGTTGCCGGTGCGCTCGCCGTTGCCGAACAGGCAGCCCTCCACCCGCTGCGCCCCGGCCAGCACGGCCAGTTCGGCGCAGGCCACGCCGGTGCCGCGGTCGTTGTGCGGGTGGACCGACAGGATGACGCCGTCGCGCCGGTCGAGGTGGCGGTGCATGTACTCGATCTGGTCGGCGTACACGTTGGGCGTGGCGACCTCGACCGTCGCCGGCAGGTTGTGGATCACCGGCCGGTCGGGGCTCGCGTCCCACAGCGCCGACAGCCCGTTGCAGATCTCCAGGACGTAGTCGGGCTCGGTGAGGTTGAACACCTCCGGCGAGAACTCGAACCGCACCCCGGGCCGGCCCTCGCCCAGCCGGGCCACGTGCCCGGCGGCCCGGGTGATGAACGCGCGCAGGTCGTCGCGCTCCTGCCCGAGCACGACCTCTCGCCAGGTGGGGGCGGTCGAGGTGTACATGTGGACGACGGCGCGCGGCAGCCCCTCGATCGAGGCGTACGTCCGCTCGATCAGGTCGGGCCGCGCGGCCGTGAAGACGACGGGGGTGACGTCGTCCGGCACCAGGTCGCGCTCGGCCAGCAGCCGGACGAAGTCGAAGTCGGTCCGGCTGGCCGACGGGTAGCCGACCTCGATCTCCTTGAACCCCATGGCGAGGAACAGCTCGAACATGCGGCGCTTGCGGTCGGGGTCCATGGGGTCGGCCAGGGCCTGGTTGCCGTCGCGCAGGTCGACCGGCACCCACAGCGGGGCGGCCGTGACGGTGCGGGAGGGCCACCGGCGGTCGTGCGCGGGGACGTCGACCCGCTCGTGGACGGGCCGATAGCGGTGGGAGGGCATCGAGCCGGGCCGCTGGGGGTTCCAGTGGGGCTGTCCGGCGGGGATCGGCCCTGAGGGGGTGCGCAGGGTGGGGAACGGAGCGGACATGCGAGGTCTCTCTTCTCTGACGTGCTGGTCTGGGTCGTGGCTGGGCGGGCGACCGGCGGCACGCGGGATCCCGCGGCGGGGTGCCGATCGCGTCAGGCCCCGCCGCGGCGGCCGAGAAGCAGACCGGGCAGCGTCATGGGCGGTAGACTAACCACACCTCAGCTCCTCAGACAACCTGAGAGGTATGGATGACATCGCTCGGCCCTCTGAGCCGCAGCCCCCTCGTGGACCAGGCCACCCAGCGGCTGCGCGTGCAGATCGCCGGCGGGCACTGGCCGGTCGGCACGCGGCTCCCCGGGGAGACGACCCTGGCCAAGGAGCTGGGCGTGGGCCGCTCCACGGTCCGCGAGGCGATCCGCGCGCTGAGCGGGGCGGGCCTGCTCGCCGCCCGTCAGGGCTCGGGCGTGTACGTGATCGCCACCGAGCCGGTGGAGGACTGGCCCGCCCGGCTGCGCCGCGCCGCCGTGGTGGACCTGTACGAGGTGCGGACCATGGTGGAGGTGCGGGCGGCGCGGATCGCCGCGGCCCGCCGTACCGACGAGGACCTGGCGGCGATGGACCTGGCGCTGGCGCGGCGGCGTCGGGCGGCGAAGGAGGCGGGCGACGCGGAGTTCGTGGACGCCGACATCGCGCTGCACACGGCGGTGGTGGCGGCCGGGCGCAATCCGCTGCTCACGGGCCTGTTCGCGGACTTCGCCCCGGTGCTGCGGCGGGGCCTGATCGACCTGATGGCGCTGGTGGACCTGCGCGCCCACGACCCGGCGCTCGGCGACGACTCCCACGCCGCGCTGGTGGAGGCGGTCCGCGCGGGCGATCCCGACCGGGCGGGCCAGATCATCGAACGCGAGCTGGAGGACACCCTGCGCCTCCTCCAGCGGGAGACCTCCTGAACCGCACGGCTCAGGAGGAGATCGCCACGGCCGTGCGGTAGGTCGCCGGGTCGTCGAGGTGATCGAGGATGTAGGCCGCCAGTTCGGCGCGGGAGGTGCGGTTGCCGACGCGCTCGGTGGCGCCGACGCTGACGCGCGGCCGGCCGGTGGCGGGCGCGTCGGTCAGGCCGGTGGGCCGCACCGCGGTCCAGTCGAGGTCCGTGCCGGCCAGCAGCCGCTCCATGCGCAGCATGTCGGCGTACGGGTGGCGCATGACGTGGTGCAGCAGCCGTCCGGCGAGCCGCGTCGCGGGCCCGGCGCCGGGCGGCGTCTCCAGCCCGGCCGAGGAGACGACGACCAGCCGGCGGCAGGCGCCCATGGCCTCGACGACGGCGGCCGTGCCGGCCGAGTAGACGGTGGTGAGGCCGCGCCCGGTCGAGCCGATGGCCGAGACGACGGCGTCGTGGCCGGGCAGCGCGGCGGCGAGGTCGCCGGGGCGCAGCACGTCGGCCGCGCGCGGGGTGAGGCGGGCGTGGCGCAGGCCCAGGGCCTCGGGGCGGCGGGCGATCGCGGTGACGTGGTGCCCGGTCTCCAGTGCCCGCTCGACGAGGGCGCGTCCGGTGCGGCCGGTGGCGCCGATGACGGCGATGGTCGCCATGTGCGTGTCCTGCTCTCAGGGGGGTCGGGGCGGTCAGCGGGTGCGCGGCTTGGTGGCCGGCTGGAACATGAAGGAGACGGCCTCCATCAGGCCCTGACGCTTGGTCTTCTGGATGGCGGCGATGCGCCAGCGGCCGTCCTCGCAGCGCACGACGGTGTACGTCTGGACCTTGCCGAGCTTCTTCGGCTTGCCCTTGTAGGTGTCGCCGCGGCTGACGACCACGGCGGTGTCGCGGCCGTAGAAGCGGATGTCGATGATCTCCATGGCCAGGCGGGTGCCCTTGAGGAAGCTGTCGAACAGCGCCTGGTGGGCCCGGCCGATCTCCTCGCCGCCCTGGTAGACGGTGCCGACGAAGGTGACGTCGGTGGCGTCGTCGGTGAACCGCGCGCCGTAGGCGGCGCCGTCGCCCCGGCCCCACGCCTCGACGGTCTCCTGGAGCAGGGTGCGGATGGCGGCGGTGTCGGCCTCGGTGGTCTGCTGGTGGTTCATGTCATGCCTCTTCCGTGGTAGCTTCGCCGAAGAAGTTTCTTCGTTGAAGATTTCTCTTCTCTGAGGAAGAGATTAGGCGGGAGGCATGACGATGTCAACACGCGGGATGCGCCCCGACGCGGGCGCGGTCTACCGGCGCTACCTGAGCGCCGTGCTGCTGCACGGCCAGGCCAGCGCGCGGGCCTGCGACCTCGGGGCGACCGACCTGTACGCGCTCAACATCCTGGAGCTGCACGGCGCGATGACCCCGGGCGAGCTGGGCGAGCGCGCCGGGCTGACGACGGGGCCGACCACGCGCCTCATCGACCGGCTGGAGCAGGCCGGCTACGTGCGCCGCTCCCCCTCGCCCGACGACCGGCGCAAGGTCATCGTGGAGATCGTCGGCAAGCCGGCCCGGCTGGACGAGGTCATGACCCCGGCCCGCGAGAGGGTCGGCGAGATCCTCCGGGGATACACACCGGAGCAGCTCGACGTGCTGTTCGACTACTTCGGCCGCGCGGCGGCGGCGTACCAGGAGGCCACGGACGACCTGCGCCGGTGACCCGGGCTCACTTCCGCAGCACGACCTGCCGCGTGGACGTCCCGGGATAGACCATGACCAGGAACTCCTGCCGGGCGTCGTCACCGGCCATGGCCGCGTCCAATCCGCGCATGTGCACCCGCACGCGGTACGCGCCCCTGCCGCCGGCGGTCAGGTCCGGCAGGTCGTCGCCGCCGTCGTCGTCGATCAGGCGCAGGTCGCCGGTGGTGCTGCGGTAGCCCACCTCCACGACCTGCTCCCAGCCCTTGAGCTCGACGGGCGGGCGCCGCCGGGACGCCTCCACGGTGACGCACACGTGCATCGCCTCGTCGGCCGTGAGGATCGCGAGCTGCCCGGGCGCGCTGCCCACCAGGTGGTTGGTGAACGCGTCGTCGAGCGCGGGGAAGTCCTCCCCCGGTTCCTCCTCGGACGCGTACAGGGTGCCGGACTCCGACCACAGGGCGGCCCGGGCCGCGCGGACGGCGGGGATGCGCGGGCGGTGGCGCGGCAGGCGGTCGCAGCGCCGCCTCGCGGTGGCGATGAACCGCTCGTTCTCGGCGCGGGCCCGCTCCTCGGCCGCGTCCTGGCGCCGGGCGAGGTCCGGGCAGAGGTATCTGAGCGCGGCGTTCAACCGCCGCTCTCCCAACTCCCCCGCGACGTCCTGCGAGGCTCCGGAGGGGTCGCGGCACAGGCGCCGCCCGATGGCGAGCAACCGGTCGTCGGAGGTGCCGAAGTACTTGGCCTGCAGAACGCCCTCCTGCCGGACCACGCAGAGGTACGCCTGCTCGCGGTGCGCGTCGTCCGGCGTCTTCTCGTCGCCGTAGCCCATGGTGTCCCACCGCTCGCACAGCTCGGGGGACGCCTCGGTGACCTTGCCGGGCGCCGCGTCCGTCCGAGGGATCAGGAGGACGAGGACCAGCGCCAGAAGGACCCGGACATACGTGCTCCAGCGCGGACGAACCGCTCGCCGGGTCCGTACCGCGAGCACGATCAGGGCGGCGACGACCAGGTCGTACAGATACGACCGGACGAGCTCCGCCCCGAAGGGTTCCGAGGTCGAGCAGCCGACCGCGACGTCCAGCGCCTTCGTTCCCAGGGCCAGCACCGCGTTCCACGAGAGGACCACCGCGGTCGCCCGGCCCGCCACGCGGGCCCAGCGCAGATGCCCCTTGCGCGCGAGGAGCGCCCATGCGGCGAACCCCACCGCCACCACGGCCGGGGCGGGCGGCGTCCACACGTCCACCGTCAGGAACGAGAGGCCGGATCTGAGCTCGAACCCGGGACAGGAGTACGCCTCGTACAGGAAGACGCCGTACGTCTCGGTGGCGAAGAGAGAGACGACCCACGGCGTCAGCGCCAGGACGAACGCCGCTCCCCACAGCGCCAGCGAGACCCGCCACCGTAACGGGCGCACGGCCCTCCCATTCCCGGAAAAGATCAATGCGAAAGCGCCACATTTATCGGCCGAATTCGATCACGTCAAGCCGGCGCAATTCTTCTGTACGGTCTGCAATTCCCGGGGACACGCCTCGGCGCCCCCACGCACGGGGACGCGGGGACGCCGAGGCTTCAGGGAGGGGGCGGTCAGTGGCGCCGCACGCACCTGTTCCAGCGGTCGCTCCAGTACCAGCCCATCGGGCACCGGGGACCGGCAGCAGTGATCGTCGGTTGCGTCGTGGTCGTGGTCTGCGCGCCGGCCGGGCCCGCCGACACGACGAGCGTGGCGGCCAGGCTCAGCGAGCCGAGCAGGACGGCGCATGCCTTGCGGATGAAGGTTCTGTCCATGGCCCCATCATCGGAAGCGTGCCGTGACCGCAGCGTGACGTCCGAAAACCGCCACCATTCGGCGGCCCGCCCGGTGTTGGAAGAGGAGAAAGGAGAAACACCCATGCTGAAACCACAGGAACGCGTCGCCCGGGCCGACTGGAAAGGCATCGCCCGGGAAATGGACGCCCACGGCTGCGCGCCGGCCGGCCCGCTGCTGACGGCCGAGGAGTGCCGCCGGATCTCCGGCCTGTACGACGAGGTCGCGCTGTTCCGCTCGACGGTCGACATGGAACGGCATCGCTTCGGGCGCGGCCAGTACCGCTACTTCGACCGGCCGTTCCCCGACCTGGTCGAGGAGCTGCGCCAGGCGCTGTACCCCCGGCTGCTGCCGATCGCCCGTGACTGGGCCGCCCGGCTCGGCCGGCCCGCGCTCTGGCCCGACACCCTCGACGAGTGGCTGGCCAGGTGCCACGAGGCCGGCCAGACCAAGTCCACGCAGATCCTGCTGCGCTACCGCGAGGGCGACTGGAACGCCCTGCACCGCGACCTGTACGGCGACCTGGTCTTCCCGATGCAGGTGGTGATCGGCCTGGACGAGCCGGGCGCCGACTACGGCGGCGGGGAGTTCCTGCTGGTCGAGCAGCGGCCCCGGGCCCAGTCGCGCGGCACGGTGACGCTGCTGCCCAGGGGCACGGGCTGGTGTTCACCACCCGCGACCGGCCGGTGCCCTCGGCGCGCGGCTGGTCGGCCGCCCCGGTGCGGCATGGCGTGAGCACGGTACGGCACGGCCTGCGGCACACCCTCGGCCTGGTCTTCCACGACGCCGCCTGACGCCCCCGACATCGACCGACATCGGCCGAACGACACCCGACGACGGGCCGACGCCGCCCGACGTCCGCCGAGGTGAGCGGCGGCTACGGCGGGGAGGCGGCGGCGCGGCCGGTGCTCCAGGCCCACGCGGCGATGCCGACCCGGTTGCGCGCCCCGAGCTTGCGCTGGACGGCCGCGATGTGGTTCTTGACCGTGCCGGGCGACAGGAACAGCTCCTCGGCGATCTCGGCGTTGGTCCTGGCCTGGGCGACGAGCCGGACCACCTCCTCCTCGCGGGCGGTCAGGCCCGGGTCCGGGGCGCCGGCCTCCTCGGGCTCGGCGGCGTCCCGGCGCAGCAGGCCGACGGTGAGCTGCGGGCTGATGAGCACGTCGCCGCTCACTGCCGCCCGTACCGCCTCGACGAGCAGCGCGGGCCCGGACCGCTTCAGCACGAATCCGGACGCGCCGTGCCGCAGCGCGGCCCGCACGTACTCCTCCAGCCCGAACGTCGTCACCACCACGACGTGGACGTCCGTGTCCGCGAGCGCCCGGGCGACCTCGATGCCGTCGGCGAGCGGCATCCTGACGTCGGTGAGCACCACGTCGGGGCGCAGGCGGCGGGCCTCCTCGATGGCGGCGAGGCCGTCGGCGGCCTCGGCGACGACGGTCATGTCCGGCTGCGCGTCCAGGATGAGCCGGAAGGCGCCGCGGATGCCCTCCTGGTCGTCGGCGATCAGGATGCGTATCGGCATGTCGCTCATGGTGCCAGCACCCGCCGCTCCAGCGGGATCCGGGCCGACAGGCGCCATCCCCCGGGCACCGGGCCCGCACTCAGGTCGCCGCCGAGCGACGCGACGTGCTCGGCCAGTCCCGGCAGCCCGAACCCGCCCCGCCCGCCGGAGGGCCCGCCGCCGGTGACGCCGTCGTTCTCCACGGTGACCTGGAGGGCGCCGGCCCGGGCCGTGGCGGAGATCTCGACGCGGGCGGCGCCCGGGGCGTGCCGGCGGACGTTCGTCAGCGCCTCGGCCACCACCCGGTACGCCGCCGCGCTCACCCGGCCCGGCACGTCGAGGCTCTCGTCCACGCTCAGGTGGACGCGGGCCGGCCCGGCGGAGGAGTAGCGCGTCGCCATGTCGGACAGGCGCGCGGCGAGCGCCTCCTGCCCGTCGTCCAGATCCTCGTCGCCGTCGTCCTCCTCGTCGTTCAGGTGCAGGACGGTGCGGTCGAGGGTCGCCAGGGCGCGCTGCCCCGCCTCCTCCACCCGGCGCAGCGCCAGCATGGCCTGGGCGGGGTCGGCGGCTCCGGCCACCTGTCCCGCCTGCGCCTGGGCCAGCATCTCGCTGACGTCGTGGGCGACGAAGTCGTGCAGGTCGCGGGCCAGTCTCCGGCGCTGCGTCTCCCGGGCCGCGGTCACCGCGGCGGCGCGGCGCTCGTCCAGCGCCCGCAGGTAGAGGCCGACTCCGGCGGCGCACAGGACACCGGCGGACCAGAACGCGCAGATGCCCACCGCCTCCAGTGCCGAGACGGGCGAGTAGAAGCGGAACATCCAGGTGGAGGCGGCGATCCCGGCCGGGACGCCGGCGGCCACCGCCTGCCGTGCCGGTGACCGGCGGGCGAGCAGGCCGGCCAGGGCGATGAACGCCAGACCCTCGGCCATCCCCCAGACGTCCGCCCCGCTGCCCGCTCCCCTGCCGGTGAGCTGAACGAGCGTGGCCGCGAGGGAGACCACCGCCGCGCCCGCCGTCACCACCGCCGGCCCCGCGTCCTCACGCATCGACAGCCGCAGGCCGCCCTGGCGCACGGTCCCCGCGGTTCCGGTCGCGCCGCCCGCCCGCGGCGGCCTCGCGCCACCGGGTCGCGAGGCGGCCGCCCAGGCCAGGGCGGCCACGGCCGCGGCCAGCGGCGCCATCGCGGCCACCCCGTACCGCGGCACACCGCAGGCCGCCGCCACGACCACGGCGCCGATCCCGCACCACCGCATGCGCTCTCCCACTCCCACGTCCCCGACGATACGCACACCCGGAGGCGCGGCACCCCTGCCGAACGGCACGGTCACGGCCCGCGCGAGCGGCCACGACCTGCCGATCGGCATCTCGTGGCCGCCCGGGCGCCGCTTCGAGACTGGCCGCATGACAACGAACGGCCGCAGAACGACGATGACCGGCGGCACGACGGCGACCGGCCGCAAAGTGACGATGATCGGCCGCATGGCGGCGGCCTCGCGCGCGCCGGCTCTGGCCGCGGCCGTCTGGTCGGTCGTGTACCTCGTGCTGGGCACCGCCTGGGCCCTGGGCGTGCCGGGCTTCCCGTGGGGAGCCGGCGACCCGGACCTGGACGGCGCGCTGTCGCTGCTCGCCGGGCTCGACCCCGGCCCCGACGCCTGGTGGGTCGCCGCCTTCGCCGCGCTCGCGCTGGCCGTCGCCCTCGCCCTCACCCGGACTCCGCGGCGGGACGGGCGGGCCGGGCGGGTCGCGGTGGCGGCCGCCTGGGTGATGGCCGCGGCCCTGGTGCTGGCGATCCCCGACTCACGGGTCATGATGGGCGTCGCGTACACGCCGCTCCTGATGTTCTCGGGCTTCCTCGACGGGCCCTTCGGCCAGGTCGGGCTGGGGGACGCCTGGCCGTGGCCGGTGCTCAACCAGTTGCTGTGCGTGCTCGGCGGGCTCCTGCTGGCCCGGGCGGCCGTGGTCCATCGGCGGCGTGCCCGCGCCGCCTGCGCCGCCTGCGGCCGGGGCGAGGAGGAGAGCGGATGGACCTCGCGGGAGGCGGCGGCCCGCTGGGGACGCCGCGCGGTCGCCGTGGCCGTCGCCACGCCCCTGGTGTACTGCCTGACCCGGTGGGCGTGGGTGCTCGGCATCCCGCTCGGAGTGAGCAGGGAGTTCCTGGAGGAGGGCGCGCGCGACACCCCCGGCATCTGGCTGGCGGGCGCGTACCTGGCCACGTTCGGCGCGCTCGGCGGCCTGCTGACGCTGGGGCTGGTCCAGCGTTGGGGCGAGGTGTTCCCGCGCTGGATCCCCGGCCTGCGAGGCAGGAGGGTGCCGCCACCGCTGGCCATCGTCCCGGCGACGTTCGTGGCGATCATCATCGTGGTGGCGGGCCTGACGTACGTGCGGGCGACCGTCGCGGGCCGCTTCTCGATGGCGGAGTGGGGCGCGTGGCTGCCCGAGTGCTTCTGGCCGGTGTGGGGCGCCGCCCTGGCCGCCGCCGCCCTGGCCTACCACCTGCGCAGGCGGCCCGCCTGCCGCCACTGCGGGCGCGGCTCCGCCGATCACGTCACCGCAAGTGTCACCGCCGGCTGACACAATGCCCGACATGACCGGACCCGACCCCAAGACGTTCCTTCGCCGCTACCTCCAGACCGCCCGCGACGCCATGCTGTGGAAGCTCGACGGGCTCTCCGAGTACGACGTCCGCCGCCCCCTGACCCCCACCGGCACCAACCTGCTGGGCCTGGTCAAGCACCTGGCGGGCGTCGAGCTCGGCTACTTCGGCGAGACGTTCGGCCGCCCGTCGGACGAGCCGCAGCCGTGGTTCGAGGAGGGCGCCGAGGACAACGCCGACATGTGGGCCACCGCCGACGAGTCCCGCGAGGACATCGTGGGGCTCTACCGCCGTGCGTGGGCCCACGCGGACGCCACGATCGACGCGCTCGACCTCGACGCGACGGGCCGCGTGCCGTGGTGGCCGGAGGAGCGGGCCGAGGCCACGCTGCACCTGCTGCTCGTCCACGTGATCGCCGAGACCAACCGGCACGCCGGTCACGCCGACATCGTCCGGGAGCTGATCGACGGCGCCGCGGGCCTGCGCGCCGAGGCGAGCAACATCCCGTCGGCGGACGAGACGTGGTGGGAGGAGTACCGCAACCGGCTGGAGCGGGTGGCCGAGGAAGCCGCCGGAGATCGACCCCGCGTCTAGACTCGTGACCATGGACGCGCCTGTGCGGGTGACGATGGCGGGAGCGGGCAACGCCTTCGGCGACGGGGGCATGCTGCAGACCTGCGTGCACGTCCAGGCGGCGGGCGGCGACGGCGCGCTGCTCGTCGACTGCGGCGCCACCGCGCTGACCGGGCTCAAGCGGCTCGGCCTGGAGCCGGGCGACGTCTCGGTCGTGGCGGTGTCGCACCTGCACGGCGACCACTTCGGCGGGTTGCCGTTCCTGATCCTGGACGGCCAGTTCACGCGGCGGGTCAGGCCGTTGCACCTGGTCGGGCCGCCCGGCCTCGAGGAACGGCTGGGCCGGGCGATGGAGGTGCTCTTCCCGGGCTCGTCCTCGGTGAGCAGGCGGTTCGAGGTGCGGGTCCACGAGCTGGCGCCCGGGTCGTCCGCTCAGGTGGAGGGCGTCGGGGTGCGGGCGTTCGAGGCCGACCACGCGGCCGGGGCGCCCGCGCTGGCGCTGCGGGTCCGGGTGGCCGGGCGCACGATCGCCTACAGCGGCGACACCGCCTGGACCGACACGCTGATCGACGTCGCCGACGGGGCCGACCTGTTCCTCTGCGAGGGCTACACGTACGAGCGGGCCGTGCGCTACCACCTGCACGTGCCGGAGCTGCTCGCCCGGCTCGACCGGCTGAGCTGCCGCCGGCTCCTGCTCACCCACGCCGGGCCGCAGGTCCTGGCGCGGCGGGCCGAGCTGGGTCTCGACCTCGCCGAGGACGGCATGGTCCTGGACGTCTGACCCCGTGGAAGACCGAGGTCAGGACGTCGGGCCGCGAGCGCGCACCCCCCATGCCAGGAAATCGCGCGGCCGACCGGAGGCGCGGTACCCGCCCCTTTCAGGCGGCATTGTGCCGGTACCAGTCGCGGGTCGCGGCGACACCCTCGTCGCGCGGGGTGACTTTGACCGGCCCGAACGCGTTCCGGAAGGCCGAATCGTCCGAGATGAACGGGCGGTCGCGCTGGTACCAGGTCTCGCCGAGTTGCGCGCACGGTCGGGTTGAACAGGCCGATGAGGCGCTGCGCTCCCCTACCCGGTCCGGCGGTCTTCGGTGTGCCCCCGATACTCCCCGTACGAGGTCGAGGAACCGGCGCCCGGTGACGGGCCCGGCGGCGGGCCCGGCGGCGGGCAGGTGCCAGGCGCGCCCGTCGGCCTCGGCGCGTTCGCCGAGGGTGACGAGCGCGGCGGCGATGTCGGGAAGATAGGCGACGGTGTGCGGCTGGTCGAGGTCACCGACCCAGCGGGCGGTCTTGCCGGCCAGGGCGGCGGCGAAGACGGTCGGACCGATGACGGTGTTGACGCCGCCAGGCCCGTAATAGTCGGAGGCCCGCCCCAGGGTGGCGCGCACGCGTCGGACCGGCGGCGCCGCGTGCGGGAGGGCGCCTTCGCACCGGCTGACCCCGCCGACCTCGCCGTCAGGCTCGACGCCCTCGCGCACGGGCTGTGCAGCCTCCACCTGCGCGGCGCGCTCGGCGACGCCGACGAGGCACGCCGCCACTGGGACGACGCCTTCGAGACCATGGTGTGAGGACTGCGCAGCGGATGACCCGCCTGCCGCGGGCGCCGAGGTCCCCTGGGAGGGGTGCCCGGGATACGGTGACGCTCGCACCACCGGCGTTGACCCGGAGCGAGGTCAGCCCCCGGGAGGGGCCGCAGGCGCGCCGCTCACGGGTTCCGCGGGCGGCTTGCGGTCCTTCCGGGCGGGTTCGGCCGGCGCGCGCGGCAGGGCGGGCGGCTCCTCCTTGAAGAGTTCGGGTATCGCCCGGTAGAGGATGGCGGTGATCGGCACGGCCACGACCGCGCCGGCGATGCCGGCGAGGATCCCGCCGACGGCGAGCACGATGACGATCGCCAGCGGGTGGAAGTGAAGCACTCGGCCCACGATCAGCGGCTGCAGGACATGGTTCTCCAGTTGTTGCTCGATGAGGAGGATGCCGAGGAAGACCAGCGCGTAGATCGGGCCCTTCGCCCCCAGCGTGACGAGCGTCGCCACGGCGCCGGCGAAGAAGATGCCCACGATGGGGATGAAGCTGGCCAGGAAGATCAGCACGGCGAGCGCCGCCCAGAGCGGGACACCCATGACGGCCAGCACGATGCCGATGACGACGCCGTGCACCGCGGCCACGGCCACGGTGCCCTGGACGTAGTGGGAGAGCGTGACCCAGGCGGTCCGGCCGGCTCGGTCGACTCGCGGCGCGGCCTTGCCGAACGCCTGCAGGAACCACGTCCAGATCCGGTCTCCGTCCTTGAGCAGGAAGAACGTGACGAAGAGCAGCAAGACGATCGACGCGAGGACCTCCAGGACCACGACGGTGCCCGCGAGCACCGTCGTGGTGATCTGCTCCTGCCGTTGGGTGACCATGGTGGCGATGTCGTCGACCCACCTGCTGATCTGGTTGGGCTCCAGGTTCAGCGGACCGGTGTAGAGCCAGCCCTCGACCGTCTTGGCCGTCTGCTGCACCTGCTTGACCAGGCCCGGGAACTCGGCGACGGCCCGCACCCCGATGATCCAGCCGGTCCCGCCCAGCAGGGCGAAGGCGATGAGCATGGTGGCCCAGGTGGCGTTGATCGCTCGCAGCCCCGCCGCGCGCAGCCGCCTGGTGAGCGGGAACAGCAGTGCGGTCAGCAGCAACGCGACCGCGACCGGCAGGGCGACGATGCGCATCGTCGCCACGAAGCCCAGCACGTGGTCGGCCACGATGCCGATGAGGATCAGGCACGCGCTCCACGCGGCCATCCTCGCCAGCGTGGTGGGCACAAGCGTCGAGAAACGCTCCCCAGCCGGGTTGTCGCGTTTCAGGTCGGCACCTCTGGTAGTGATGCGCACACATCACCTGCTGCCCCTGGATGAAGGCTTCAGGCGGCCGGGTCCGTACGAATCAGCAGCGAGAAGCTCCTTTTCAGACCAGAGGAGGTAGGATTAAGGCACCGAGGACTTTTCGTGCGTTGGCATTCAGGTCGGCGTCGCCCGCGGCGGTACACCGCTCGGCTCCTTGTGGGGCCCGACAGGCCAGGCAGCCATGACGCCAACCATTCTTTCCCATCTCAAGCCGTTCGGCGCCGTCGCTTCCGCGGTTCCCGTCATCGCCTCCGCCGTCCGGCTCAGCCTCGATCCAGCCCTGGACCGGCGAGCCACCGTGGACGGAGCGTGGTGGCCCTATTCCCGTGACGCCGCCACCGAGATGCCCGGCCTCATCGCAGCCGTCGACCAGCGGCTCGACCGGGTCACCTTGCGGGTCGGCGTGTACCGGGACGCGTGGGACCACATCCCGCGCCGTATCCCGGCCCGAGGGCGCCAGGTCAGGGTCGGCTGGTTCCGCAGCAGTGACCCGCGAGTGATCACCTTGGTCCTCGCCGGTGGCGAGCGGATCGCCTTGCTGGTCATACCGCCGGAGACCTCGAACGCTCAGGCGGAGGCCGTGCTCAGACTCGTCGACCAGGACACCGGCTTCCTCCCGTCCGGCGTTCGCGCCGTCGCCGGCCTTCCCGACGCCCCGGACGGCCACGCCATGGAGGAGGACGGCGCTGCCGGCTGGGAGAACGAGGGTGGGAGCACGACCGGCCTCGCAGCCACCCGCTCCACCGGGGGCACGACCGCTCCGGTGTGACCACGCGCCGCCTGCCGGCTGGATCGAGCGGTGCTGACACCGCCCCTCCGGCGGCTGGCCGCTCTCCGGCCGGCAGGTGCCAGTCTCATTCCTGTCTTCTTCTCCGATCGGGAGATCTCATGACCGTCATCGACATCGCCACGCTCGGCGTGGCCGGCCCGTCGGCTCCGACCACCGTCCGCCTGTCCGGCGACATCGACATCTTCAGCGGCGAGGCGCTCCGCCGGCAGCTGCTGAGCACGCTGCGCTACAGCACGAGCCTGCTCGTTCTCGACCTGTCGGGGGTGACGTTCTGCGACGCCTCCGGACTGTCCGTCCTCGTCGGCGTCCAGCACCGCGCCCAGGAGCGGGGAATCACCCTCGCCCTGACCGCTCCTCGCCCGGGCATGTCGAGGCTCCTGCGCATCACCGGCCTCGACCGAAGCCTGCCGACGGTGGGGTGAGTCGCCGTCCGCTACGACTGACCCGCCTGTTGACCAGGGGGCCGGGCCCGCAGGGTGGACTCGCGGATGACCAGCCGGGGGCCGATCACGACCGGCCGGCCCGGCCGCTCGCCCCGCAGCAGGCGCTCCAGCATGCGCACGGCCGCCTGCCCCGCCTCCTCCAGCGGCAGGTGCAGCACGGTCACCGCCGGCTTCGTCGACTGGAGCAGGATGAAGTCGTCGGCGCTGGCCACGCTGACGTCCTCCGGCACCCGCACGCCCCGGGTGCCGAGACCGTGGAGGAGCCCGAGGACGGTCGCGCTGTTGTAGCCGATGACCGCCGTGACCCCGGCGGCCGCGACCGTCTCCGCGATCTCGATCCCGGCGTCCACCGTGGGCGGGATGGGCCCGGCCACGACGATCTCGGCGCCGCTCTGCTCCGCCCGGGTGCGCAGGGCGGCGATCCGCGGCGCGTCGGCCCACGACCCCGGCGGACCGCTGACGTAGCACAGCCGCCGGTGCCCCATGCCGATGAGGTGGTCGGCGATGGCGGCCACGCCGCTCGGCGTGTCGATCAGCACCGAGGCCAGCCGGCCGACCTTGCGGTCCACCAGGACGAGCGGGATCTCCTTGGCCACCTTGCGCAGGAACGCCTCCTCGCACAGGGACGTCGCCACGATCAGTCCGTCCACCTCGCGGGAGAGCCGCTCGACGATCCGCGTCTCGCGCTCGGCGGACAGCTCGGAGATCATCAGCACGATCTGCCGGTCCTCCTCCTCGGCCGCCTGCTGCATGGCGGCGACGAGCGGGCCGAAGAACGGGTTGGACAGGGTGGGGACGACCAGGCCGACCAGGCCGGTGCGCCCGGTGCTCAGCGCCCGCGCCACCCGGCTGGGCCGGAAGCCCATCTCGTCGGCGATGCGCCGGATGCGCTCGCGGGTGGGCGCGGCGACGAGCGTGGGATGGATGAACGCGCGGGACACGGTGGACTTGGCGACGCCCGCGACCCGCGCGACATCGGAAATACTTACCGATTGTCCCTTTTTATGGTGACCCATTCCATTCGCCCTCGCGCTTTTCTCGGCCCCGGCGCCATTTCTCGTGATTCGGACGTCTGAATGATCGACCGGACGGTGATACCCCGGCAACCGGTAGCACCGGAATGTCAGCCCCTGACCAGCTCCTCCAGCACGTCCACGGCGACGGTCATCGCGTCCTCGTCGACGTCGAAGCGGGGATGGTGGTGCGGGGCCCGGTTGCCCCCGCCCACCAGGACGAACGTCGCCAGGCCGCCTCTCCCCCGCACCTCGCGGGCCCACACGCTCACGTCGTCGCTGGCCGAGAGCGTGTGGTGCCGCCGCACCCGGCCCGGGCCGCACCGGCGCAGGGCCGCCCGCACGACGGCGTCCACCAGCGCGTCGTCGGGGGTCATGGCGCAGGAGCGCCCGGTGCGCACGACCTCGGCCTCCACCTCGTACATGGCCGCCGCGCCCGCCACCGCGACGCGGGCCCGCCGTTCCAGCTCGGCCGCGACGTCCTCGTCGTCCGCCCGCACCTCGCAGGTGAGCTCCGCCTCGGCGGGCACCACGTTGGCCGCCTCGCCGGCGCGCAATGTGCCGACGTTGACCCGGGTCCGCGACCCGGGGAAGGACGGCAGCGCGAGCAGGCGCAGCGTCGCGACCGCCGCGGCGGCCAGCGCGTCACGGCCCAGGTGCGGCGCCGAGCCGGCGTGCGCGGCGACGCCGTGGAACGCGGCGCGCAGCTTCACGGTCGCCAGCAGGCCCAGCGCTCCGCCCACGACGACGCCGGTGGGCAGGTCGTTGCCCAGGTGCAGGCCCACGAGCCGCTCGACGCCCTCGGCCGCGCCCGCCGCGATCATCGCCGCGGCCCCCCGCGCGCCCTCCTCCGCCGGCTGGAACAGCAGCCGGACCCGGCCGGGGAAGCGCCGGTCGGCCAGGCGGTGCGCGAGCGCGACCCCGATCGCCGTGTGGGCGTCGTGGGCGCAGGCGTGCATCGCCCCGTCGGCCGAGCGGAACCCGTGCGCGGCCGGCGGATGGCCGGGCTCGGCCGACTCGGCGACGGGCAGGGCGTCCATGTCGAAGCGCAGGCCCCAGACCGGACCGGGCCGGTGCCCGGCCAGGTCGGCCACGATCGCCGTGCCCTCACGGGCCAGCCGGGCGGCGGCGCCCGGGTCCGCCCCGGCGGCGACGGCCGCAGCGGCGGCGCGTTCGCGGGCGGCCCGGCCGGGGTAGTCGGCGACGACGTCGGCGCGCATCGCCTCGCGCCCGGTCAGCAGCGTGTCGCACACGCCCGCCAGCCGCCGCAGCACCAGGGCGGCGGTCCGGATCTCCAGGAAGGCCGGCTCGGGGTGGGCGTGCAGGTCCCTGCGCAGGGCGACCAGCTCGCGCTCGTTCACGCGCCCGGCCGCCCCACGGCGTCACCGGCCTCCGGTGGCGCCGGGGAGACCACCGCCGGCTCCCACGTACGGTCCGAGACCCGTACCAGGCCGAGATCGGTCAGCTTGATCTGCGGCGAGACCGGCAGCGGCAGCGTGGCCACGCTCATGAGCGCGTTGCGGTGGCGCCAGCCCCACGCGTGCAGCGCCTCCCGCACGCCGCGCACCCCGTCCGCGACCTCCTCCGCGCCCCGGTCCGACATCACCCCGGCCACCGGCAGCCGCAGCCGGGCCGGCTCGCGCCCGGCGAGCTGCACGCACATGCCGCCGTGCGCGCCGATGACCCAGTTCGCCGTGTCGCACATCAGCCGCGCGCCGGTGCCGACGACCGTGATGTTGTGGCTGTCGTGGGCGTAGCTGGTGGCGACCGCGCCCCGGCCCAGCTCGAACCCCGTCACCGGCACCATCGCGCGCCGCCCGCTGCGCCGGTGCCGCTCGTAGACGGCCAGCAGCGCCGTGACGCCCTCCCACTGCACCACCCCGTCCCGTACGGCCAGCGTGACGGTGCCCGGCAGCGTGTAGGTGTCCTCCGGGTTCACCTGGATGCAGCGGAAGACGTACCGGCCGTCGGGCAGGTCCACCCGCCAGGCCAGGTCCGCCTCCGTGAGGGGTGCGAGGTTGACCGACGCCCCGAACGGGTTGGCGGCGGCCGCGCGCGGCGGCGCGTCCGCCGGACCGACCACCTTGCCGCCGCACACCACCGCCACCGGGGTGAAGTCGGTCATGCTCCGCAGCAGCACCAGGTCGGCGCGCTTGCCCGGGGCGACGACCCCGCGGTCGTCCAGCCCGAGCCGGCGGGCCGGGTGGAGGCTGAGGGAGCGCAGCACGGTCAGCGGCGCCATGCCGGCCTCCAGCGCGACGCGCGCGATGTGGTCGAGATGCCCCCTGTCCATGATCACGTCGGCGGCGATGTCGTCGGTCACCAGGCAGAAGTCGGGCAGGACCGGCAGCTCCTGGAGCACGCGCACCAGCTCGGGGCTCAGGCTCTTCTCCTGGAGCATCAGCGTCATGCCGAGGCCCGCCTTCTCCACGGCGACCGCGGCGCTGTTCTTGGTGTGGTCGGAGTCGATGCCGGCCCACAGGTACTCGTTGAGGTCGTCGCCGGACAGGTTGGGGCAGTGGCCGTCGAGCCGGACGCCGGACCGGCGCGCCTCGCGGACGATCCCCATCGTGCGCGGGTCGCCGCCCACCACCCCCCGGTAGTCCATGACCTCGCCGAGCGTGAGCACGTCGTCCCAGGTGAGCATCTCGGCGATGTCCTCGGTGGTGAGGCGGAAACCGGTGGTCTCGAAGCCGTCCAGCGACGGCACGCACGAGGGCACCGCCCACAGCATGGTCTGGGCGGTGGCGCGGCCCTGCTCGATCATCCAGGCCATGCCGGCCCGGCCCACGACGTTCACGATCTCGTGGGGGTCGGCGAGCACGGTCGTGGTGCCCCGGGGCAGCGTGACCCGGGCGAACTCGGCGGGGGCCAGCAGCGAGCTCTCGACGTGCATGTGCGCGTCGACGTAGCCGGGGGCGACGAGCAGCCCGGTCCCGTCGATCACCTGTCCGGCCTCGACGGCGGCGCCGGGACGGGCCAGCGCGCGGACGAACTCACCGGTGATCATCACGTCGGCGGGGCGCGCCTCCCCGGTGTGCACGGAGACGACGCGGGCGCCACGGATGAGAAGGTCGCATCGGTGGGGCAGTGGCATGGTTTCGCACTTTCGGTCACGGCGGGCGCTCTCGCGGCGCCCGCCCTCGCGGACGGGAAGCCGCATGGCGGTGACGCACCGGCCACGGCGGCGGGATCGGCTAGCCGGCGATCTCCCGGGCGAAGCGCCGGCTCCAGGTGGTGAGGTTCCGCATGACGAGGTCGAGGTCCAGCGGGCGGAAGCCCGCCCGGATGGGGTCGGCGGCGGCCTCCCCCGTCACCCTGGCCAGCACCGGGGGCAGCTTCGCGGCGCGGTTGACGGGTTTGTCGTTGAACGACGCCGCCGCCCGTTCCTGCGTCTCGCGCGAGAGGAGGTAGTCGATGAACCGCTCGGCGTCGGCCCGGTGCGCGCTGCCTCTGACCAGCTCGGCCCGGTTGGTGACGATGACGCGGCCGGCGTCCAGCGGCGCCCACGCCACGGGACGGCCCCGCGCGACGAGATCGACGGCGAAGATGTCGAGCGAGGGCGCCATCACGACCTCGCCCCGGTCGAGCAGGCTGGCCAGCTCGGTGCTGCGGTTGTAGAAGGTGAGGACGTCCGGCTTCAGCCGGGCCAGCGCCCGGAACGCCGCGTCGGCGTCGGCCGGCCCGCTGCCGTACGCGCGGGCGAGGGTGGTCAGGAACGGCACCCCGGCGGTGATGGCGAGGTCGGGGACGGCGACCTGCCCCCGGTACGCCGGCTCGCCGAGCCGCTCCAGGCCGGGCGGCGCGGTGAAGCGGTCCGTGCGGTAGGTCATGCCGAGCAGCGCGTACGTGTAGGCGGGGCCGTAGCCGCCGGGGTTGCGGGCGAACGGGTGGGCCTCGGCCAGGTGGGGCAGGCGGGCCTCGTCCACCTTGTCGAACAGTCCTTCCTTCTCGCCCATGGCGGCGTAGAAGTCGGACATCAGCACGACGTCCACGGTGGGGGCGTTCCTGTTGACGCGCAGCTTGCTCAGCCGGTCGGCGTTGGCGCCCGTCTCCACGACCACGTCGACGCCGGTCATCCGCTCGAACGGCTCGACCACGGCCCGCTCGACCCGGTCGGAGGCGTACCCGAAGACGCTGACGACCAGCTTGCCCGGCTCCCGCGCGGCCCCTCCCCCGCAGGCGGCCGCGACCGGCGCGAGCAGGGCCAGGACGATCAGGAGGATCCGGCGCCGGGGAGTCACGTGGGCCGCCCGTCGAGGCCGACCGCCCGGGACAGCGGCACGTAGAGCCGCGCCGGCGCGCCGGGCGCGAGGCCGTCGTCGGGGCTGACGGCGACGAGCGTGCGACCCTCCGCGGTGCGGAAGGTGATCGTGTAGCCGGTGCCGCGGAAGCGGACGTCCGCCACGGTGCCCTCGACGACGTGCGCGTCGCCGGGCGCCTCGTCGCCGGGGCGCAGCACGCCGAGGTGCTCGGGGCGCACCGCGACCGGGCCCTTGCCCGGGAGGTCGAGGACGTTCTCGTAGCCGAGGAAGCCGGCGACCCATCGCGTCGCCGGCGCCCTGAAGACCTCCTGCGGCGCGCCATGCTGCACCACCCGCCCCCTGTCGAGGATCGCGATCTCGTCGGCCAGTTCGAGGGCCTCCTCCTGGTCGTGGGTGACCAGGATCGCGGTCAGGCCCGTCTCGCGCTGGACGCGCCGCAGCTCGCCGCGCATCTGCACGGCCAGCCGGGCGTCCAGGCTGGACAGCGGCTCGTCGAGCAGGAGCACCGCGGGGCGGATCGTCACCGCCCTGGCCAGGGCGACGCGCTGCCGCTGCCCGCCCGACAGCTCGTGCGGGCGGCGGCTCGCCTGGTCGGCCAGCCCCACCAGGTCGAGGGCCTCCCCGACGCGGCGGCGCACGGTCTCGCGGGGCAGGCGGCGCATCCGCAGGCCGAACGCGACGTTGCCGGCGACCGTCAGGTGCGGGAAGAGGGCGTACGACTGGAAGACCATCCCGATGTCGCGGCGCTCGGGAGGCAGCGCGGTGGCGTCCCTGCCGTCGATGAGCACCCGGCCGGCCGCCGGGCGGAGGTGACCGGCGACGACGCGCAGGAGCGTGGTCTTGCCGCAGCCGCTCGGCCCGAGCAGCGCCGTGAGCCGGCCGGGCGGCGCGGTCAGCTCGACGTCGTCGAGGGCGACGACGCCGGGGAACGTGTGGCGCACGCGGTCGAGCCGCACTACGGCCGCCATCGGTCGGCCTCCTGCCGGGCGAAGACGTCGGTGAAGCCCGCGAGCCGCTCGGTGACCAGCATCACCGCCACGGCCAGGACCAGCAGCAGCGTGCAGACCGCGGCGACCAGCGGGTCGAAGGCGAACTCGACGTGGTGCAGCATCGCGACGGGCAGCGTGGTCGTGCCGGGCCCGTTGAGCAGGAGCGACAGCGGCACGTTGTTGAACGAGGTCACCAGCGACAGCACGCAGGCCGCCGCCACGCCCGGGGCGATCACCGGCAGCGTGACGCGCGTGAACGTCGCCCAGCCGCCCGCCCCGAGGCCGCGCGCCGCCTCCTCCAGCGACCGGTCCGCCTGGGCCAGCGACGATCCCGTCACCCGCACGGCGTACGGCAGGAGCAGCACGGTGTGCCCGGCCAGCAGCGCGCCGAACGCGCTCACCCGGAAGGTCACCATGAGGATCTGGAAGAGCGCGTAGCCGAGGACGAGTTCCGGCACGACGACCGGCAGCGTGAACAGCGTGCCGATCGCACCGCGCGACCGGGCGCCGCCGCGGCCCAGGGCCAGCGCCACCGGCAGGCCGAGGGCCAGCGCGAGGACCGTGCCGGCCATCGCCACCAGCAGGCTCGTGCGCAGCGCTTCCAGGAACGGCCCGTACGAGAGGGCCTGGGCGAACCAGCGCAGCGAGAGGCCGCGCGGCGGGAACTCGATCGTGTCGCCCGCCGTGAACGCGACCCCCACGACCAGCAGGATCGGGCCGAGCAGGAACGTCAGCGCGACGGCCGAGAGCGCGCCGACGAGCGGATGGCGGCCGGTCATGACGGGGCCGCCTTCGCCGGCACGCGCGCCGCCAGCGCGCCCGCGGCCAGCACGACGACGGTCATGACGAGGGCCACCGCGGCGGCCGACGACCAGTCGACGGTGACGTTGGCGTAGTCGTAGAGCAGCGTGGCCAGTGTCGGCGTGCGGGTGCCGCCGAGCAGCAGCGGCGTGGTGAACGCGGTGACCGCCCCGGCGAAGACCAGGGTCGCGCCGACGAGCACCCCGGGCAGGGCCAGGGGCAGCGCGACGCGGCGGAACGCGGAGCCGGCGGACGCGCCGAGCCCTCGGGCCGCGGCCTCCAGGTCGGGGTGGACGTGCGCGAACGCCCCGTACGCCGTGATGATCACCAGCGGGGTGAAGAGCTGCGTCAGGCCGATGACCACGGCGGTCTCGGTGTAGAGGAGCTGCGTCGGCCGCTCGGTCAGGCCGAGCCCGGTCAGGGCCCTGCTCAGCAGCCCGGTGCGGCCCAGGATCACCAGCCAGGAGTAGGTGCGCACGACGGTGCTGAGCAGGAGCGGGAAGACGGCCAGCGCGAGCAGCACGGCCCGCCGGCGCGGCGGGCTGCGCGAGATGAGGAACCCGACGGGCAGGCCGAGGAGCAGGCAGAGGGCCGTGACCAGGGCGGCGACGCGCACCGTGCGGGCCGCGGCCCGCCAGATGTGCTCGTCGGCGGCCAGCGCGCCGAGCCGGTCGGCCAGGCCGCCGTCGTCCACGCCCGCGGGGGCGGCCACCAGCGTGACCGCGACCGGGTAGAGGAAGACCAGGGCGAGCACCGCCAGACCGGGCGCGAGCAGCAGGCCGGTGGTCCGTCTTCGCCACAACGCGATCGTCCTCCTTCCCGGACGAGGATGGAGCCGGGGGATGAAACCGGTAGCCGCAACCGGTTCCATCACCCTAGGAACGCCCGGAAAAACGGGTCAACCCGCTCAATTCCGGACACATGGCCGGGGTCGGCATGCTGCCTCACCTGGCGTTCCATCGGTCCACACACGGTGATCACGGCGGCGAAACCGCTGGTCATGGGCTCGGTGAAGACTGCCGGGAAAAACAGAAAGAAACGTCCGTTATCTAACCGTTACCTGGACGTCCATTCTTTGGTCATCTCCGATAAATCATCAGTTAACCTCGGGCGACCTCCGGTAACGATCAATTCCTCTTACGGTGGGTGCACCGCCTGCTACCCCGTCGCTGTTGCCGAGCATTCCGCTCATGTGTTCACGTGTCATCCGGAACAGGGGGAGCCTTCAGCCGCACGCCTGTCCTTTCTCCGGACCATCAAGGTTGACGTCGAATGTCCATTTCGCGGTTATCGAACGACGCCCTGATCGCCGGTCCCCCTCACGTGCTCATGGGGCCGGGCGGGGTCACCGACCTGGCGGGGGCCGTCAGATCGGCGGTGAGCGGAACGGCCCGTCCGCCGCGCGTGCTGCTCGTGGTCGGCGGCGGGTTCGCCCGTCGGCCGTGGCGGGAGCGGGTGCTCGCCGCGCTGCGCCCGGCGGCGGTCCGCGTGGCCGTCCAGCCGGGCATGCCGACACCGGAATGCGTCGCGCGGCTGGCCGGCGAGGCCCGCGCGCACCGCGCCGACGTCGTCGTGGCGGTGGGCGGCGGAAGCGTCATGGACGCGGCCAAGGTCGTGGCGGCCCTGTCCGCTGCGCCCCTGTCCGCTGCGCCCCCGGCCGCGGGGCCTCTGTCCGCGAGGCCTCTGTCCGCGAGGCCTCTGTCCGCCGGGGCGGCGCTCACCTCCGAGCAGGTGGTCCAGGCGTGCGCGGACGGCGTCTCCGGCGCCGGCCTGCCGGTGGTCGCAGTGCCCACCACGCCCGGCACCGGCGCCGAGGCCACCCCGTTCGCCACGATCTGGGACGTCGAGCGGCGCCGCAAGCTCTCCCTGCGCGGCGAGGCCGTCCGGCCCGCCGTCGCCGTCCTCGACCCCGCCCTGCTGGCCGGACTGCCCGGCGACCAGCTCGCCGCGAGCCTGCTCGACACGCTCGCCCAAGGCGTGGAGGCGGCCTGGTCCACCCGGGCGGACGAGCGGTCCGAGGCGCTGGGCGCGGCCGCGTGGGCCGAGCTGGCCACGCTCCTCGACCGGCCGCGCCCGCTCGGCCCCGTCGAACGCCGTGCCGTCCTGCTGGCCGGCCACTACGCCGGACGGGCCATCGCCATCGCGGGGACCACGATCTGCCACGCCCTCTCCTACCCCCTCACCCTGCGCCACGGCGTGCGCCACGGCCACGCGTGCGGGCTCACCCTGGCGCCCGTCCTGCGGCACAACGCGGCCGTCACCGAGGCCGACTGCGCCGACCCGCGCGGGCCGGAGCGGGTGCGCGCGGCCGTCGCCGGCGTGGTCCGCGCCGCGGGCGCGGCCGATCCGGACGACCTGGCCCTCCGGGTGGAGGCGTTCCTCGCCGTGTCGGACCTGCCGCCCGTCACCGGCATCCGCGACGACGCGGACCGGATCGCCGCCGAGGCGCTCGGCTACGACCGCGCCGCGAGCAACCCGCGCCACGTCGACGCCCCGGCCCTGGCGCGGCTCCTCACCACCCTGCCCTGCTCCGATCGACTCCGTGGAGGCGGACATGCGCGTTGACACGTACAAGGTCATGCACTGGATGAACGTGCGGAAGGTGACGGCCGCGCAGGTCGCCGAGGCGTCCGGCGTCGAACCGGAGCGTTTCGCGGCCTCCCTGAGCGGCGCCGGCGACGACGAGTGGCCCGACTCGATGGCCGCCGCCGTCGCACGGACCCTGGTGATCGAGCCGGAGAAGCTGGCCGCCAGCGGCCGGCGCGACCTCACGGTGATCACCCGCACCGCGCGGGAGCTGCACGACACGCGCCGCCCCATCCAGCGGGACGGCATCCACTTCTACAACTACTACACGATGGCCGCGCCGCCGGGCGCGGTCGCGCCGGTCATCCTCGACATCCTGTGCCCCGCCGACCGGGTCCCCGCGCTCAACAACGGGCACATGGAACCGGCCATCACCGTGAACCTCGGCCCCGGCGACATCCACGGCCGCTGGGGCGAGGAGCTGACCGGGGCCACCTGGCAGGTGATGCGCGCCAACCGCGACGACGACACCTGGATCGTCGGCGACTCCTACGTTGAGCCGTCGTTCTGCCCGCACAGCTACTCGCTGGCCTCCGACGCCCCCGCCCGGATCGTGTCCTACACCGGCCACTCCAACCTGGCGTCGCTGGTCGAGGACGTCAACGACTGGGCGGAGCGGCCCGCGCAGGAGCTGGTCGAATGGCTCGGCGAGGGCGGCGAGGACGGCCTGACCCCGTACCGGCTGGCCGTGGAGCTGCTGGCGCGGCGGGGACACACGACCGACTCGGCCGCCGCCGCGCTCGGCATGAGCGCCGGGAAGCTGGCCGCCGCGCTGGAGGAGGGCTCCGACGGCGTGCTGCGCGAGCTGGCCTCGGTGCTCGGCTTCGACCACCGGCTGCTGCTGCGGCCCGAGCGCAGGCACGACAGCGTGGGCAAGACGTACCGGGACGTGGCGGAGTGCCGGCGCGACGCGCGGCGCTTCCGCGGCTACCGGGCCACGTCGCTGGCCTGCGCCCCGCACCTGCCCGACCTCACCGGCCTCTACCTGCGGGTGGACGGCGACGCCGGCGAGGACCTGCGCGAGCTCGCCGAGACGCACTACCTGGTGACCGGCGGCGAGGTGACGCTGCACTGGACCGCCGCCGACGGGAGCGCCGCCTCGGCCCGGCTGGGCGCGGACGGCACCGCGTGGGTCGCGCCGTTCGTGGCGCACCGGTGGACCGGCGACGGCGCGCTGATCAAGCTCGGCTCCGGGCGTCACCTCAGCTACCTCGACCTGTACGAGCTGACCAACACCTACTCCGCCGCCGCCACCCTGCGCCGCGCCCGCCGCGACGGCCGTGGCTGGGGCTACGACTCGTGAGGAGGAACCGCATGCGCGTCGTCTACACCGACGCCGCCTGGTCGCTGGACGACAACGGCCAGGTGGACCCGTCCCGGGCCGTCATCGAGCGCGAGGTGTTCGGCCCGGACGTCGAGCTCGACTTCGGGCTCCACGACGGCCGCTTCCTGCTGGACGGCCCCGAGTTCCACCGGCACGTGCGGGGCGCGTCCGCGCTGGTGATCTACCGCTGCCAGGTCACCCGGGAGCTGCTGGACGCCGTCGGGCCGAGCCTGAAGGTGATCGCCCGCAGCGGCGTCGGCGTGGACAACCTCAACGCTCCGCTGCTCGAACAGGCCGGCATCGCCGGCTTCAACATCCCCGACTACTGCGGCGACGAGGTCAGCACCCACACCCTGGCGCTCCTGCTGGCGCTGGAGCGCAACGTCTGCACCCAGGACCGCCTCGTCAAGGGCGACCGGTGGAGCGTCCACGCGGGCGGCCTGCCGCGCCGGCTGGCCGTCCGCACCGCCGGCATCGTCGGCTTCGGCCGCATCGGCCGGGCCACCGCCCGCAAGCTGCGCGCCTTCTACGACCGGGTCGTCGCCTACGACCCGTACGTGCCGGCCGACCTGATGGCCGCGCACGGCGTGGCCCGCGCGGACGACCTGGCGGAGCTGTTCGGCGCGGCCGACGCCGTCGTGGTCCACGCGGCGCTCACCGCGGAGAGCGACCGGCTGATCGGCGCGGACGCGCTCGCGCACGCCCGGCCGGGGACCCTGCTCGTCAACACCGCCAGGGGCCGCCTGGTGGACGTCGCGGCCGTGCTCGACGGCCTGGAGCGGGGGCGCCTGGGCGGCTTCGCCTCCGACGTGTTCTCCCCCGAGGACCCCAACGACGACCCGGTGGCCCGCAAGCTGCTCGAACGCGACGACGTGGTCGTGTCGGCGCACCGGGCCTTCCTGTCCGCCGAATCCGAACGCAGTGTCCGGCGGCGCGTCGCCCAGGGCGTCGCCGCGGCGCTGCACGACTCCTCCTCCAAGAGAGACCGGACGACATCATGACAATGACCACTTCCCAGAACCGGCGCCCACGGCTGAGCGTGCCGGCGGACAGCCCGGGCGAGCAGCTCCGCGCGCTGCTCGCCCTGCCGGAGCCGACGCTCGTGATGGGCGCCCACGACGGGTTGAGCGCGCGCATCGCCGCCGAGGCCGGTTTCCCCGCGCTGTGGGCCTCGGGCCTGTGCATGTCCACCGCGCTCGGGGTGCGCGACAGCGACGAGGCGTCGTGGACCGATTTGCTGGGCCTGGTCGCCAGGGTGGTGGAGGCGGCCGGCCTGCCCGTTCTGGTGGACGGCGACACCGGTTACGGCAACTTCAACACCGCCCGGCGCTTCGCCACCCAGGCCGAGCGGATCGGCGCCGCGGGCGTCTGCCTGGAGGACAAGGTCTTCCCGAAGATGAACTCGTTCGTGGGCGACGGGCACGTGCTCGCGCCGGTGGACGAGTTCTGCGGGAAGATCGCCGCCTGCCGGGACGCGCTGCGCGACCCAGGCTTCGTGATCGTGGCGCGCACCGAGGCGCTGATCGCGGGCGCCGGGCTGCACGAGGCGCTGCACCGGGCCGAGGCGTACTGCGCGGCCGGGGCCGACGCCATCTTCATCCACTCGCGCAAGCCGACCGTCGCCGAGATCGCCGAGTTCGCCCGCGCGTGGGACGGGCGGCTGCCGCTGCTCATCGCGCCGACCACGTACCACGCGACGCCGCTGGAGGAGTTCGCCCGCCTGGGGCTGTCCGGGGTGATCTGGGCGAACCAGAGCATGCGCGCCGCGGTCGCCGCGATGAAGCACGCCTGCGAGTCGCTGCGCGAGGAGGGGCCGGTCTCGCTGGAGCCGACCATCGCCTCGCTCGACGAGGTGTTCAGCCTGATGCGCTACCAGGACCTCGCCGACGACGAGAAGCGGTACGCCGCTCCCCCGGAGAGCCGGGCATGATCGAGGCTCGCGCCCTGCTGGACGAGCTGGCCTCCCGTGGCGTCGCCGACGTCAC
Organism: Nonomuraea roseoviolacea subsp. carminata; assembly: GCF_024172185.1. Taxonomy (GTDB): domain Bacteria; phylum Actinomycetota; class Actinomycetes; order Streptosporangiales; family Streptosporangiaceae; genus Nonomuraea; species Nonomuraea roseoviolacea. The sequence continues at coordinate 4,678,023 of NZ_JAMZEC010000001.1, read as the reverse complement.
GGGGGTGCCGTGCTCGTACCTCACGCCGCTGATCAACCGGGTGGCCTCGGACCCGGGCGTGGGGTACGTGCGCGCCACCCACGAGGGCGAGGCCGTCGCCGTGGCGGCGGGCTGCTGGCTGGCGGGGGCGCCGGCGGCCGTCATCGCCCAGAACTCCGGCCTGGGCAACATGGTCAACCCGCTCACCTCGCTCAACCACCCGAGCCGCATCCCGGTCCCGGTGATCGTCACCTGGCGGGGCGAGCCGGGCCGGCCGGACGAGCCGCAGCACGAGCTGATGGGCGCCATCACGCCGACGCTGCTGGAGGTCATGCGGGTCGGGCACGCCGTGCTGCCGTCCGAGCCGGGCGCGCTCGGCGCCTGCCTGGACGCGGGCTGGGCCGCGATGGAGCGGGAGTCGCTGCCGTACGCCTTCGTGCTGCGCGAGGGCGTCGTCTCGCCCGAGCCGCTGGAGGAGCGCGAGCCGGACGCCCCCGCGATCCCGGAGGTCGTCCGGCACGGCGCGGGCGGGCGGCCCCCGACGCGGACCGAGGCGCTGGAGCACCTGCTCGGCGTCCTGCCCGGCGCGGCCGCGGTGGTCTCGACGACCGGCAAGACGAGCCGCGAGCTGTACACGCTCGCCGACCGGCCGCAGCACTTCTACCTCGTCGGCGCGATGGGCTCGGCCCCCGCGGTGGGGCTGGGCGTGGCCCGGCACACCGACCGGCCGGTGGTGGTCGTGGACGGGGACGGCGCCGCGCTCATGCGGCTCGGCACCCTCGCCACGGTCGCCGCCCATCCCGCTCGGCGGCTGGTCCACGTGCTGCTGGACAACGGCGTGCACGACTCCACGGGCGGCCAGCGCAGTCTCGCCGCCCAGGTGGACTTCCCCGGCGTCGCCGCCGCCTGCGGGTACGCCCGCGTGCACGACTGCGGCGACCTGCCCGGGTTCGTGGACGCGCTCAAGGACGCGCAGGCCGGTGACGGTCCCGCGTTCGTCCGGCTGCGGATCAGGCCGGGCTCCCCGGCCCGGCTCGGCCGGCCGCGCGTCCACCCGTCGGAGGTGGCGCGGCGCTTCCGCGCCTTCGTCACGGGAGGCGACCAGTGAGCGAGAGAACCCGCGCCCCCGTCGGCGTGATCCACGGCCGGTTCCAGCCGCTGCACCTCGGCCACCTGGAGTATCTGCTGGCCGGGGCGGAGCGCTGCGACGTGCTCGTCGTCGGCATCACCAACCCCGACCCCGAGCAGACCGCCTTCGAGGCCACCGACCCGGAGCGGGGCTCGCCCGAGGCCAACCCGTGCACCTTCTACGACCGGTACCTGATGGTCGAGGGGGCGCTGCGCGAGGCGGGCGTCGCCGCGGAGCGGCTGCGGATCGTGCCGTTCCCGCACGGCTTCCCCGAGCGGCTGCGCCACTACGCGCCGGTCGAGGCCACGTACTACCTGACCGTCTACGACGAGTGGGGCGAGACCAAGGTGGCCAGGTTCGGCGCCCTCGGGCTGCGGACCGAGGTCATGTGGCGGCGCGCGGACAAGCCGATCAGCGGGAGCCGGGTCAGGCGGGCCATCGCGGACGGCGGCGACTGGCGCTCCCTGGTGCCGCCCGCGGTCGCCGCGGTGATCGAGGAGAGGAGGCTCGATGAGCGCATCCGGGAAGCTCTATCTGATCGCGCTGTGCGGGGGAGCTGACCGGCCGAGCGAGGCGCTGGGCGGGCGCACGCCGTTCGAGGCCGCGCCCACCCCCCACCTGGACCGGCTGGCCACCGAGGGCCGCAACGGGCTGCTGGAGGTCATCGCCGACGGCGTGCCGCCGGAGTCCGACTCCGGCGCGATGGCGCTGCTCGGGTACGACCCGGCCGTCTACTACACCGGGCGCGGCCCGCTGGAGGGATACGGCAACCGCTACTGGGACCCCGACGGGCACTCCGTGGCGTTCCGCATCAACTTCGCCAGCCTGAACGAGGAGACGGGCCGCCTCGACCGGCGCACGTCCCGCGACCTGACCGACGAGGAGATGGAGCTGCTCGTCGCGGAGATCCTGGAGCAGGTGCGGCCCGCCCCGGACATCGGCGTGCACCTCACCGGGTGGGGCCGGCACCGCGGCATCCTCGCCTTCAGCAGCAGGAACAGGCGGCTGTCGGGCGAGGTGTCCAACACCGACCCCGGGTTCGTCAAGGAGGGGGCGTTCGGCGTGCCGGTCGCCGACCATCCCGACCGGCCGCTGCCCGCCCGGGCGCTGGTGGACGACCCGGCCGCGCACCTGGTCGCCGAGCTGGTCAACTCCTTCGTCGCGGCGAGCGCGCGGGTCCTGCGGGCCAGCGAGGTCAACCGGCGGCGCGCCGCGGCCGGCCGCAAGCCGGCCAACGTGCTGCTGGTCCGCGACGGCGGGCACCGGCTGCCCGACCTGCCGCCGGTCAGGGGCCGGGTCTCCATGTACGGCCAGGTGCCGGCCGAGCGGGGCCTGGCCCGGCTCATCGGGGCCGAGTTCACCACGGCCAAGCCCGCGCCCGGCCAGCCCGAGCCCGACTTCTACGCCCGGCTGCTGCCCAGGCTGCTCGCCGACCCGGCCGACGTGGTGTTCGCGCACATCAAGGGGCCGGACGAGCCGGGCCACGACAACCAGCCCGAGGAGAAGACCCGCGCCGTCGCCGACATCGACGCCCACCTCGCGGGGCCGCTGCGGGCGGCGATCGGGCCGTCCGACACCCTCGTCGTCACCTGCGACCACGCCACCCCGTGCGAGGCCGGCATCCACACCGACGACAAGGTGCCGCTCGCGGTGGCCGGGCCCGGGATCACGCCCGACGGGGTCACGTCGTTCGGCGAGGCCGCGGCGGCCCGCGGCGACCTGCCGATCAAGCGCGCCAGCGAGCTGATGCCGTGGCTGCGGAGCCTGCGGGGCCCGGCATGACCCGAGCCATGAGCGCCGTGACCGGGCTGCGGCTGCGCGGCATCCTCGACTCGCGCGGCCGGCCCACCGTGGAGGCCGACGTGCGCGCCGGGGACGCGTGGGGGCGCGGCTCCTGCCCGGTGGCCATCGCGCCGGGTCGCCTGGAACGCCGCCGGGGGCTGCGCACCGGCGAGCTGGGCGACCTCGGGGACGGGCCGGTCGTCCGCCTGCTCCGCGACGGGCTGACCGGCGTCCCGCTGACCGGGCAGGGCGACCTCGACCGGCGGCTGCGCGAGCTGGACGACCGGCACGGGCTCGGCGCCGACGTCACGCTGGCGGTGTCGCTGGCCCACGCCAGGGCGCTGGCCGCCGGGTCCGGGGTGTCGCTGCGCGGGTGGATGTCCGGGCTGTTCCCGCACCCGCCGCGCATGCCGCGGCTGCTGGTGAACGCCTTCTCCGGCGGCATCCACCACGACGGGGCGCCCGACTCGTTCCAGCAGATCATGGCCGTCCCGGACACCGGGACCCTGACCGGCGACGTGCGGGCCGCCCTGGAGATCTACGGCGCGCTGGAGCGGCGGCTGTCCGACGCGGGACCTTCCGGCGCGGACGGGCGGCGGCGTTCCGGCGGCGGCGCGGTGGCGATCTCGGCCTCCAGCGGCCTGCTGGCCCCCGGCTGGAGCTGCGCGCGTCGGCTGGAGGAGCTGCGCGCGGCGTGCGAGGGGCACCGGGCCGGCCTGGGCGCGGACGTGGCGGCCGAGCACCTGCTCGCGGGCCCCGGCCGATACCGGTACGAGGGCCGCGAGCACGCCTCGGCCGCCTTCGCGGCGCTCCTGCTCGACCTGGCCGTCACCCACGGCATCGCGTACCTGGAGGACCCGTTCGACCCCGCCGACACCGGGACCTGGCGGGCGTTCCTGCCCGCGGCGCGGGAGGCGGGGGTGACCGTGGTCGGCGACGACCTGTTCGCCTCCGACGCCGGCCGGGTCGTGCCCGGGCTGGCCGACGCGGTCCTGCTCAAGCCGAGCCAGGCCGGGACGGTCACCGCCACGCTGGAGGCCGCCGCGGCCGCCCGCGCGCTCGGCCTGCGCCTGGTCGTGTCGCACCGCTCCGGCGAGACCGAGGACACCGCCATGTGCGACCTCGCGGTGGCGGTCGGCGCGGAGTGGATCAAGATCGGCGGCCCCCGCAGGGGTGACCGCATCGCCAAGTACAACCAGCTCATCCGGCTGGCCGAGACCCTCACGGACGATCCCGTTCAGGAAGCCACCGATCCCGTTCAGGAAGCCACCGATCCCGTTCAGGAAACCACCCACGAAGGAGCAGCGGCATGTCACGCGCCAAGCAGTTCAAGGACCTGATGCTCGCCCCCGAGATCCTGGTCGTGCCCAGCGCCTACGACGCCCTGAGCGCCAAGGTGATCGAGCAGGCCGGCTTCCCCGCCGTCCACATGACCGGCTCGGGCACCTCCGCCTCCATGCTGGGCATGCCCGACCTCGGGTTCACCACCATCACCGAGATGGCGTGGAACGCCAAGAACATCTGCCTGGCGGTCGACCTGCCGGTGATCATGGACATCGACGCCGGGTACGGCAACGCGATGAACACCTGGCGGTGCGTGCGCGAGTTCGAGCGGGCCGGCATCGTCGGCGGACACCTGGAGGACCAGGTCGTGCCCAAGCGCTGCGGGCACCTGGAGGGCAAGCGGCTCATCTCGACCCGCGAGATGGTCGGCAAGATCGAGGCGGCCGTCGAGGCGCGCACCGACCCCGACTGGGTGCTCATCGCGCGGACCGACGCCCGCGAGAAGCTCGGTCTGGACGAGGCGATCCGCAGGTCGAAGGAGTACGTCCAGGCCGGCGCCGACTGCATCTTCCTGGAGGCCATGCTCAACGCCGACGAGATGAAGCGGGTCCGGGACGAGATCGACGCGCCGCTGCTGGCCAACATGGTCGAGGGCGGCAAGACCCCGTGGATGACCACGCAGGAGCTGGAGGCCCTCGGCTACAACCTCGCCATCTACCCGCTGTCCGGCTGGTACGCCGCCACCGCGATCCTGCGCAAGGTCTTCGCCGCGCTCCGCGACGAGGGCACCACCCAGGACTTCTGGAAGCGGGCCGACCTCCAGATGACCTTCGACGAGCTGTTCGAGGTGTTCGGCTACTCCAAGATCTCCGAGCTGGAGGCGCGCTTCGTGGTCAAGGAGGACGACGGCCGTGTTTCGTGACGGCGCCCTCCGGCCCGCGGACCGGCGGATCGAGGTGCGCAGCCCCTGGGACGGCGAGACGGTCGGCACCGTGCCCGCCGACACGCCCCGGGAGCTGGACGACGCGATCCGCCGCGTCCGGGCGGCCTGGCGGCCGATGCCGCCAGGGGACCGGTCGGCGGTGCTGCGCCGCGCCGCCGCGCTGCTCGCGGACCGCGCCGCCGAGACCGCCACGCTGATCACCCGCGAGTCGGGCGTGTGCGTGGCCGAGACCCGCAAGGAGGTCGAACGGGCCGCCGCCAACCTGACCGTGGCGGCCGAGGAGGCGGAGCGGCTGCGCGGGGAGAGCATCCCCCTGCCCGCGCGGGACCGGCTGGCGGTGACCCTGCTCGAACCCGCCGGGATCGTCGCGGCGCTCACCCCGTTCAACCGGCCGCTGAACCAGGTCGTCGTCAAGGTGGCGCCGGCCGTGGCGGCCGGCTGCGCGGTCGTGCTCAAGCCGTCGGAGCGGACGCCGCTGACGGCCCTGGCCTTCGCCGCCCTGCTGGTCGAGGCCGGGCTGCCGCCCGAGCTGCTGGTGGTGACGACGGGGGCGCCGGGCGAGATCGGCCCGGCGCTGGCCGGTCACCCCGAGGTGGACATGGTGACGTTCACCGGCTCGGTGCGCACGGGGCGGGCCGTGGCGGCGGCCGCGGCGGGCCGGAAGCTGCTGCTGGAGCTGGGCGGCAACGACCCGCTGATCGTGCTGCCGGACGCCGACCTCGACCTGGCGGCGCGGCTCGCGGCCGACGGCGCCTTCGCCACGGCCGGCCAGTCGTGCCGCGGCGTCAAACGGGTGATCGCGGTCGGCGAGATCGCCGACCCGCTGGTGTCGCGGCTGGCGCAGGCCGCCCGGGACCGGCGGACCGGCGACCCGCTCGACCCGGCCACCCAGGTCGGGCCGCTCATCAGCGAGGAGGCGGCGGCCGAGGTCGAGCGGCGCCTCCACGACGCGGTCGCCGCGGGCGCCAAGCCGCTGTGCGGCGGTGAGCGGAAGGGCGCGCTGCTCACGCCGGCCGTCCTCGACCACGTGCCGCCCGGCGTGGAGCTGGTGGTGGAGGAGACCTTCGGCCCCGTCGCCCCGGTGATCCGGGTCGGCGACGTGGACGAGGCGATCGCGGTGGCCAACGGCACCGCGTACGGGCTGCAGTCCGGCGTGGTGACCTCGGACGTGACGGCCTTCATGCGGATCGCGGCGGGCCTGCGCGTCGGGGCCGTCAACCTGAACGCGGGGCCGCAGTTCGACTCGCCGCATATCCCGTTCGGCGGCGTCAAGGCGAGCGGGCTCGGCCGGGAGGGCGTCCGCTACGCCATCAGGGAGATGAGCGTGACGAAGACCGTCACGCTCCCCCTCCCCTGACACCCGGTCGCCCACCGGGCCGGCGGGTCAGCCCTGACCCGCCGGCCCGGCCAGCTCCACGATGGCCGCCGCGGCGTCGTACGTGATCAACTGCACGCCCATGCCGCCGCACCCGCACCGGACGTAGATGACCCGTCCGAGCGAGGTCGAATGGCCGGACAGGATCTCCTGCTCCGCCGCCGAGCCGCAGACTTCGCACGCCTTCAGGTCCATGACCCCACCTTCGCAGAAGGGCGTAATGTCATTCCCGCTGTATTTAGATTACGATGGATTCATGGCGAGAACCAGCCCCACCGAGGTGACCGGCTACCGCAACGACGGCGTGGGCACGGCCGTGGCCCTGGTCAACGCGGTCACGGCCGACGCCGGTGACCCCTCCCCCGAGGCCCTGGGCGCGCTGCTGGCCTCGTACAACTTCAAGGTCGACGGCCCCGTGAGCGACGACGAGGCCGAGGCCCTGCGCCGGTGGGCGCGGCGGCTGCGGCCCGTCTTCGCCGAGACCGACGAGGCGCGGGCCATCGACCTGCTCAACGGCGTGATGGCCGAGGTGCCCATGCACCCGCACGTCTCCGACCACGGCGAGGGCCCCCACCTGCACTACGGCCCGCCCGGCGCCGTGCTCGTCGACCGTGTCCGGGCCAACACCGCGGTCGGGCTGGCGTTCGTCATCTGCGACCACGGCGCCTCCCGGCTCGGCGTCTGCCTCGACGCCGCGTGCGAGCGCGTCTACGCCGACGTCTCGCGCGGCCCGCGCCGCCGCTACTGCTCCAAGACCTGCCTCAACCGCAACACGGTCGCCGCCTACCGGGCACGCCGGGCGTCGGCCCCCGCCTGACCCGCAAACGCCGCCGTCCACGCAGGACGCCTCGCCGTAGAAGGGACCGGTCCCGTGACCCGTCCGGACGCCCGCCGCAACCTGCTCATCCTCGCGGGGACACTGCTGCTGCTGAAGTCGACCTGGTTCTCCGCGACCGCGGTGATCCCGCAGGTGCGGCAGGAGTGGCACCTCACGCCCGACCTCGCGGCCTGGCTCACCATCTCCGTGCAGTGGGGGTTCGTGGCGGGGGCCGTGCTGTCGGCGGTGTTCGTCGTGTCCGACGCGCTGTCGCCGATCCGGCTGATCTTCCTGAGCTCGATCGGCGCCGCCGTCGCCAACCTGGCGCTGCTGCTGACCCACGACGCGCTCACCGGCAGCCTGGCCCGCTTCGCCACCGGCCTGTTCATCGCCGGCGTCTACCCGCCGTCGCTGAAGCTCATCTCCACCTGGTACCGCGACGGCCGCGGGGCGGCCATGGGGCTGCTGGTCGGGGCGCTGACCGTGAGCTCCGGCGTCCCGCACCTGATCAACGGGCTCGGCGGGCTGAACTGGCGCACCGTCATCGTGGCCACCTCGGTGCTCACCCTGGCCGGCGGGCTGGTCACGCTGACCGTGGTCAAGGAGGGGCCGTACCCGTTCCCCGCCGCGGTGCTCGACCCGCGCCAGGCCCGGCGCATCCTGCGCGACCGCGGCACCCGGCTGGCCATGATCGGCTACCTGTGCCACATGTGGGAGCTGTACGCCATGTGGACGTGGTTCCTGCTGTTCTTCTCGGCGGCGCTGCGCCTCCACGGCATGGAGGGCTCGCTGCTCGGGGTGTACGTCACCTTCGCCGTCTTCGTCATCGGCGGCGTGGCCAACTACACCGGCGGGGTGCTCGGCGACCGCTTCGGACGCGAGCGCACCGCGATCGTCATGATGGGCGCCTCGGCCGCCTGCGCCGCGTTCATCGGGCTGCTCATGGGGGCGCCCCTCTGGCTGCTCATACTGGTCAGCCTGGTGTGGGGGTACGCGGTCGTGGGCGACTCGGTGCAGTTCTCGGCGCTGGTCACGGAGCTGGCCGACCAGAGCTACGTGGGCACGGCGCTGACCCTGCAGATGGCGTTCGGGTTCCTGCTGACCGGGGCGACGATCTGGCTGGTGCCCGCCGCCGAGCAGGCCGTGGGGTGGACCTGGGCGTTCGCGGTGCTCGCGGTGGGGCCGCTGGCGGGCATCTTCGCGATGCTCCGCCTGCTGCGCGTACGCGCCGAGCGCGTCCCGGCCGCGGCGGGAGCGGCCGGGACGTCCTGATCTCGTGCCTTACCTTGGGCCCATGCGCTTGCTGAACGTCATCGATGTGGAAGCCACCTGCTGGGACGGACAGCCGCCGCCCGGCTCGGTCAGCGAGATCATCGAGATCGGACTCACCGTCGTGGACGTATCGGCACGGCGCCGCGTGTCCCGGCACCGTGTCCTGGTCCGCCCGGTCCGATCGGCGGTGAGCGGCTTCTGCACGGAACTGACCGGGCTGACGCAGGCCGAGGTGGATCGGGGCGTCACCTTCGCCGAGGCCTGCCGGCTCCTCGTCGAGGAATTCGAGGCCGGGGAACGCCCCTGGGCGAGCTGGGGCGAGTACGACCGTCGGCAGTTCGCCCGGCAGAGCCGAGCCGACGGGGTGGCCTACCCGTTCGGCCATCCCACGGAACGCACCCACACCAACGCCAAGGCCGTGTTCACCGCGGCGTACGGGCTGCGGAAGAAACCCGGAATGCACCAGGCTCTACAGATCGCCGGACTTCCGCTCGAAGGACGCCATCACCGCGGCGAGGACGACGCGTGGAACATCGCGGCACTCGTCCTCGACCTGCTGGACCGCGGGGCCTGGCCGATCACAGCCACAGTCACTTGGAGCGGCTAACAGTATGATCTGTTGTGCTTTGATCTCCCCCGCTCGATCAGCTCCGGGCCGACGAACCCGGTGGCCAGACGGTCCCCATGCTCATCGTGCAGCCGGCCTTCTGAGTCGAGTTCCCGCCTCGTGTGGGTAGCGCCGGATCTGTGAGGGAACGGTGGTGTCATGGAGCTGCTCGCCGTTCCGCCACTGGCCGAGTGGCGGGACACCAAAGCAACGGTGCACCGGTTCTGCCAGGTGGTGGGCAAGATTCGGCTCGCCTCGGCGGTCCGGCGCAACCACTGGTGGAACGTACCGTTCCATGTCACCGGGCGGGGGATCACCACCCGTCCGATGGGACAGTCCGACGGCAACCCGATCTTCACGATCGACTTCGACTTCGTCAGCCATCGGCTGGTCGTCACCACGGTGGACGGCCGGGCGGTCTCTTTCACGCTCTACGGCCAGTCGGTGGCGTCCTTCTACAACAGCACCATGGAAGCCCTGGCGGCCCTGGACGTGCGAGTGGACATGACCGTACCGCGGCCGTTCGACCTGCCCGACTCCGACCGGCCGTTCGCTGACGACACCGAGCACGCCGCCTACGACCCCGTCGCGGTCACCCGCTACTGGCAGGTCCTCAGCCAGGTGAACCTGCTGCTGGAGGAGTTCGCGGCGGACTACTCGGGCAAGGTCAGCCCGGTGCACCACTTCTGGCACACCTTCGACATCGCCTGCACCCGCTTCTCCGACCGCCTGATCGAGCAGCCGCCCGAGGCCGACCCCGTGACGCGGGAAGCCTACTCCCACGAGGTGATCAGCTCGGGCTTCTGGTTCGGCGACGACGCCTTTCCCGAGCCGGCCTTCTACTCCTACACCGCTCCCGAGCCCGACGGGCTCGACAGCGAACCCCTGAAACCCGAGGCCGCGCGGTGGATCACGCAACGAGACAGCCATCTGGCCGTGCTGCGCCACGCTGACGCCCGAGCCGAGCCCGACCCGCGCGCCGCCGTCCTCGCCTTCTACGACAGCGCCTACCAGGCCGGAGCCCGGCGCGCCGGCTGGGACATCGCGCGTCTCTCCTGTCCGGGCGGTGTCACTGATCCGCGGTTGAGCACCGGGAGGTGATGGCCGTCCACTTCGACGGCTGCAGCTCCCGGACCAGTCGGCGGGACGTCATGGGCTCGACGGGGAGCGGCCGAGGCGGGCCAGCGACGCCGCCATGAGCAGCGCGGCGATCCCTCCGCAGACCATGACCGCCGAGACGGAGACCGCGTCCACGACGACCCCGCCGAGCAGCGCCCCGAGCGCGAAGGTGGCCTGGAACGACGAGGTGAACACCACCGTGGCCGCCTCCGGCGCGTGCGGCGCCGCCCGGGCGAACCACGCCTGGGAGCAGACCGGCACGGCCCCGTACGCCAGCCCCCACACCACGAGCAGGGCGAACGCCCCACCGGCCCCCGTGCCGAGCACGGGCAGCAGCAGCGTCGCGGCGGCGATCAGGCAGCCGGCGGCGGCGAACGTCGCGCGCGGGGCCGCCGCGACGGTCCGGCCGGCCAGGAAGTTGCCCGCGATGCCCGCCACCCCGTACGCGAGGAGCGCGGCGCTGACGGCCGCGGGGCCGAGCCCCGTGACGTGCCGCAGGAACGGCGTCACGTAGGTGTAGGTGCCGAAGTGGGCCAGCACGATGAGGGCCGTGGCCAGCAGCGCCACCTTCGTGTCCCGGCCGCGCAGCAGGTCGCGCAGCACCCGGGCACTGGTGACCTGCCGGGCGGGCAGCGGCGGCACCACCGCGAGCAGCGCGGCCAGCACGACCGCCGACAGGACGGCCAGCGCCACGAAGGCCGTCCGCCACCCCGCGACGTCGCCGACGAACGTGCCGGCCGGCACGCCGAGCACCGATCCGAGCGGCACCGCCGAGAAGATCAGGGCCGTGGCCGTGCCGACCGCCGCCGGCGGCACCAGGCGGGCGGCGAGCCCGGCCCCGATCGACCAGAACCCGCCGATCGTGAGCCCCACCAGCACCCGCGAGACCAGCATGACCTCGTAGGCGGTGGCGACCGCCGCGAGCACGTCGGCCAGCGCGAGGACCCCCATGAGGACGCCCAGCATCACCCGGCGGTCCAGGCGCGCGGTGGCCAGGGTGACGACGGGGGCGGCGACGGCGGCGACGGCGCCGGGCAGCGTCATGGTCAGGCCCGCGGTGCCGTCGGACACGCGGAAGTCCGCGCCGATGGTGGTCAGCAGGCCGATGGGCAGGATCTCGCTGGTCACGATCGCGAAGATGCCGAGGGTGATCGAGGCGACCGCGAGCCAGGCGGTGACCGGCGGGCGCGTGCGGGGCTGGAGTGTCGTGGACATGGATTTCCGTTCGAGGGCTTGGCTTGGGTGTTCAGCCAAGCAGTGGCGCCGGGACGGGCACCGGCGGCTTTCAGACCTCACCAGTCGCGTCGCCATCACGGAACGAACCTTTCCGCTATAGCTGCCATGCTCGCGGCATGGACGACAGAGTGAGTCGGCGGACGCTCAACCGGGCCGCGCTGGCGCGGCAGTCATTGACGGCGCGGGCGGACCTGCCCGCCCTCGACATGGTCAGGCACCTCGTCGGGTTACAGGCGCAGGCCGCCGACCCGCCGTACCTCGGCCTCTGGACGCGGCTGTCCGGCTTCACCCACGACGACCTGACCGGGCTGCTGTACGACAGGAGCGTCGTGCGGTCGTCGGTGCTGCGCGGCACCCAGCACATCGTCACCGCGGCCGACTTCCCCTGGCTGCGCCCGCTCATGCGGGGCCCGCTGGGCCGGGCCCGGCAGGCCGCGTTCGGGCGGGCCACGGCCGGCATGGACCTCGACGAGCTGGCCGCCGCCGGACGCGACCTGCTCCGGGGCCGCACGCTCACCCGGCCCCGGCTGCGCGACCTGCTGGCCGAGCGCTGGCCGGACCGCGACGCCGAGGCGCTGGCCTGGTCGGTGCAGACGCTCGTACCGGTGATCCACCGGCCGCCCAGCGGCACGTGGGGCAAGGGCGGGGCGACGCCGTTCACGCTGGCCGAGGAGTGGCTCGGCGTCGCGATGGCCGCCGAACCGCGCGTGGACGACCTGGTGCCGCGTTACCTGGCGGCGTTCGGGCCGGCCGGCGTGCGGGATCTCCAGATGTGGTCGGGACTGCGCGGGCTGGAGGCCGACCTGGAGCGGCTGCGGCCCCGGCTGCGGGTCTACCGCGACGAGACGGGCGCCGAGCTGTTCGACCTGCCGGAGGCCGAGCTGCCCGACCCGGGGACGCCGGTCCCGGTGCGGTTCCTGCCCGCGTTCGACAACCTCGTGGTCGCCTATGCCGACCGTACGCGGATCATGACGGACGAGCACCGCAGGCGGGTCTGCGTCGGCTCCATGGTCGCCCCCACGGTGCTCGTGGACGGTTTCGTCCGCGGCACCTGGAAGATCGCGAAGGACCGGGACACGGCGGTGCTGGCGGTGGAGCTGTTCGAGCCGGTGACGGACGGGGCGACGGCGGCGGAGCTGGTGGAGGAGGGGGAGCGCCTCCTGCGCTTCGCCGCGGCGGGCCGGGCCCACGACGTCCGGGTCACGACCGCACAGAGCTGACCGGCCCACCGGCCGCGCCGCCACGCCTCCCCACCCGGCTGACGCTTCACCGGAAGTCGTCGGCGTGGTCGGCGGCCCACTGACCGAAGGTGCGCGCCGGGGCGCCCGTGAGCTCCTGGATCGTGGAGGTCACCAGGCCGGAGCGCGGACGGGTCCCGGCGGCGGCCAGCAGCGCCTCCACCAGCGCGGGCGGGCGGCCGTCGGCGAGCATGCGGGCCCGCGCCTCCTCCACGGGCACGCTCTCGAAACGCACCGGCCGCCCGATCGCCTCCCCGATGGCCCGCACCTGATCGGCCCGGCCGATCACCTCGGGCCCGGTCAGCACGTACGCCGCACCCGCGTGCCCGTCCCCGGCGAGGACCCGCGCCGCCACGTCCGCGACGTCACGCGGGTCCACCACCGCCGTGGAGGCGAACTCGGGACCGCGCACGACACCCGCGGCCCGGACCTGGGCGGCCCAGCCGCGCGCGTTGGAGGCGATCGTGTCGGCCCGCAACACGGTCCACTCCAGGCCGGACCCGGCGATCAGGGCCTCCATGTCGGCGTGGAGCTGGTTGATCGGGTCCGTCTGCCGCTCGGCCTGGTCGTCCACGCCGGACGACGAGAGGTAGACGACCCGCCGGACGTGCCGTGCCAGCACGTCGAGGACGGGCGGGGCGCCCTCGGCGGTGAGGAACGGCCAGATCAGGAACACCACGTCCACCCCGGCCAGCGCCGGCTCCAGCGTGCCCGGCTCGGCCAGGTCGCCCCGAGCCGCCTCGACGCCTTCGGGAAGCCGGGCCCCGCCCGGGTCCCGCACCAGGGCCCGTACTGAAGCCCCGGCGTCCAGGAGCCGGGCGACGACATGGCGGCCGACGTTGCCGGTCGCGCCGATCACGAGAATCTCGCTCATGCCACAGGGCAGCCGCGCCTCCGACCCGGATATTCCACCGAACATCCGGACTGCCGCCTGGGACTCGTTCGCCTCTCAGGCGGAGAGGGCGAGCCGAGGAGCGTCGCCGGCCCTCCAGGACGCGGACCCCCAGAAGGAGCCGCCGACACACCGCGGAAGGCGCGAGCCCAAGAAGGCGAGCCGGAGGCGGGGATCACCACAAGGCGGGATCACCAGAAGGCGGGTCGCCGGAAGGCCGGAGTCACCAGACGGCCGGAGTCACCAGACGGCCGGAGTCACCAGACGGCCGGAGTCACCGGACGGCGGGGTCACCGGACGGCGGGGTCACCTGAAGAGCGGGCCTGAAGAGCGGGATCACCGGAAGGAGCCGGCGATCTGGCGGGTGGCGACGTTGATCCGGTTCCAGGCGTTGATCGAGGCGATGGCCATCACCAGCGCCGCCAGCGCCGCGTCGTCGAACTGCGCCGCCGCCTCCTCCCACACCGCGTCCTCCACGCCCTCCGGCCGGTCGGCGATGCGGGTGACCGCCTCGGCCAGGGCGAGCGCCGCGCGTTCGGCGTCCGTGTAGAACGGGGCCTCCCTCCAGGCGGCGACCGCCCACAGCCGCTCGTCCGTGATCCCGGCCTCGCGGCCCTCGCGCGCGTGCATGTCGACGCACAGGGCGCAGCCGTTGATCTGGCTGACCCACAGCCGGACCAGGTCCAGCGTCTCGCGCGGGACGCCGCTTTCCGCCAGGGACGCCTCCAGCGCCTTCAGGGCCTGGTAACCGCCGGAGGCGAGCTTGTACACGTTCGGCATCCGAGCCTGCATCTCTCTCTTCTCCTCTACTTGGATATGCAATAACCAGAATTCGCTCACACGTAGGCGCGGCCCTCGCGCACGACGTTCCCTACCGCCCTACAGCTCGCGGAGCCGCTGCCGGGTCACGGCCGGAGTGCGCGGCACCCTGCTCTCCACCCGCGCCTGGAGATCGGCCAGCGTCTGACCCGCCAGCTCCTTGCGCCAGGCCAGCTCCGCGCCGCGCATCGTCTGCGACACCACACACGCCTTGCGGTAGTCGATCGTCTCGCTGCCGCCCGGCCCGCGCCGCAGGATCTCCTGGCACCGGAACGCCTCCTGCGGCCCCTCGATGGCCGTCACCACGTCCAGGACCGTGACCTCCTCCGGAGCCCGTGCCAGCCGGAACCCGCCGCGCGGCCCCGAGACCGACGTCACGATCCCGGCCCGCGCCAGCGCCTGCAACTGCTTGTTCAGGTACGCCGCGGGAAGGTCGTAGAAGGCCGCCAGCCTGGCCGCCGGCACCGCCTCGCCGGGCTCGGCCCAGGCCAGGTTGAGGCAGCTGTGCAGCGCCCACTCCACGCCCTCACCCATCTGCATATCCTGGATAGTACACATCCAGGATTGCCCTCGCGAGTGCCGGGCCCGGGCTCACCCGGCCGCCACGAGGCGGTAGCCCACGTCGAGGGCGTCGGCGTCCAGCAGGTCCCGATGGCGCTCGTGCCGGCGGCCGGCGGCCAGGTCGTCCGCGAGGCGCCCCATGGCCTGCCGCAGCCGGCCCTGGTCCAGGCGGGCCAGGCCGGAGACGGCGGCCCGCGCCCGCGTAGAACGGGTGCGAAATACTTCGGCCGGTCCACTGGACAATCCCCGCGCGTTATGGCCTACGGTCGGGCGAATAGCGGCGTCCGACGAGAAACGCGCTGAACGCATTGAGACATCCATCTCGTTGCGCGAAGCGGAAAACCATGCCCCGCACAAGCGGCATTCACCCGCCAAAGCCCCGCTGAACTGGCATGAAGCAACTTTTTGACAACAGAAAGAATGTGTGGCTCAGCCGATCGAAGATGATCGTTTCCATCTTTGGTTATTACGGGCCACCCGCGTGGAAGCGAGTCCCCAAGAAAGGCCGTTAGAGTCGGACGAATGGAATGGAGTTATCGAACGGCAGAAGAACTCATGGCCGCGTTGCGTGCCGGTGAAGTCACCTCGGTGGAACTGACCGACGAGGCGATCGCCCGGATCGAGCGGGACGACAAGGCGATCAACGCGATCTGCGTGCCGGACTTCGACCGGGCGCGGGCCGCCGCGCGCGACGCCGACCAGGCCCGCGCCCGCGGCGAGGACCGGCCCCTGCTCGGCATCCCGGTGACGGTCAAGGAGTCCTACGACATGGCCGGGCTGCCCACGACCTGGGGCATGCCGCCGCACCGGAACCACGTGCCGGCCGAGGACGCGGTACAGGTGTCGCGACTCAAGGCCGCGGGCGCGGTGGTGCTCGGCAAGACCAATGTGCCGTTGGGGCTCCAGGACATCCAGAGCTTCAACGACATCTACGGCACCACCAACAACCCGTGGGATCGCACGCGCACGTCGGGTGGCTCCTCCGGCGGGTCGGCGGCGGCCCTGGCGTGCGGGTTCGGCGCGCTGTCCATCGGCTCCGACATCGCCGGCTCGCTGCGCACCCCCGCGCACTTCTGCGGTGTCTACGGACACAAGCCGACACTCGGGCTGGTGGCGAACCGCGGCATGGTCCCGCCGCCCGGGCCGGCGTTGCCGGTCGACCTCGACCTCGCCGTGGCCGGCCCGATGGCGCGCACCGCCCGCGACCTCATGCTCCTGCTCGACGTCATGGCCGGACCCGACCCGCTGACGTACGGCGTGGCCTACGACCTGAGGCTGCCGCCCGCCCGCCACGATCGGCTCCGCGACTTCCGGGTCCTGGTCCTGGACGAGCATCCGCTCATCCCGACCGGGTCCGCCGTGCGGGCGAGCGTGAACCGGGTGGCCGACGCGCTCCTCGACGGCGGCGCCCGCGTCGAACGGCACAGTCCGCTGCTGCCCGATCTGGCGGAATCCGGGATCCTCTACACGCAGTTGCTGATCTCTGGCTCCGTCGCGCGTTTTCCCATGGACTCGTACGAGGAGCTGCGGACCCGCGTCGCCGGGCTCAGCGCGGACGACCAGAGTCTCAGCGCGACGCGGCTGCGCGCCATGATGTTCAGCCACCGCGACTGGCTGGAGGCGGACTTCCGCCGCGAGCTCCACCGTCACGGCTGGCGGCAGCTGTTCGCCGAGTTCGACGCCGTGGTGTGCCCGATCACGCCGACGCCCGCGTTCCCGCACGACCACAATCCCAATCCGTTGGAACGGCGCATCGACATCGACGGCGTCGAGTACCCGTACTTCGACCAGCTCGTCTGGGCCGGCCTGGCCACCATGCCCGGCCTGCCCGCCACCGCCGTACCCGCGGGCCGCTCCCCCGAGGGCCTGCCGGTCGGAGTGCAGATCATCGGTCCGATGTTCGAGGACCGCACCCCGCTGCGGCTGGCCGAACTGCTGGAGGAGAGGATCGGCGGCTTCCAGGCGCCGGACGAGGGCGCATGACCGCGGTTCCGTAGCGGACGAGGCGCGGATCGGCCGCTACGGAACCCCGATGCGGGCCGCGGGCCGACGGCTCATCCGGGTCCGGCCGGCGGCTCATCCGGGCTCGGCCGGCGGCTCATCCGGGTCCGACCGGCGGCTCATCCGGGTCCGGCGGTCGGCGCGGGCGACCGCGTGGCCGGTGAGAACCCCAGCGCCGCCTGCACGATGCGGACCGCCTCGCTCGCGTCGATGCCGACGCTGGCGATCACGGCCGCGTACTCGGCGGCGGCCCGCCGGGCCCGTTCGCGGCCCTCCTCCCCCGCCGCCGACACGAACGAGCCCGCCCGTCCGCGCGTCTCGATCAGCCCCGCCTCCTCCAGCTCCCGGTACGCCCGGCCGACCGTGTTGACGGCCAGGCCGAGATCGGCCGCCAGGTGCCGGATCGTCGGCAGCCGGGACCCCACGGGCAGCGCGCCGGCCTGGATCTGCCGGGCGAGCTGGGCCCGGAGCTGCTCGAACGGCGGAACGGGCGAGCCCGAGTCGATGACGATCATCGGACGCCCATCACCCTCCGGGCCACCGTCGTGCTCGACGGCGTTCTGGCCCGGATCGCGACGCACGCGGCCAGGCCCACGAACATGAACAGGAGCGAGGCGACGTTCCACCATCCGGGCGCGGCCCCGAACAACAGCACCACGGGCAGCGCCCACAGCACGGTCGGGGCGGCGATCTCGCGCGCGTCCTCGACCCGCATGATGACGTCTGCCGTCAGCGAGACCTCGTCCTCGGCCACGACCGGACGCGCCAGCAGGTCACGCAGGTGCAGGACGACGCCGGCGCCCACCCCGGCCAGGCCGATCAGCAGGACGAGGGCCGCGTGGCGCACGGTCTCGTCCTGGACCGTCAGGGCGCTCACCGCCAGCACCAGCGCGCCGGCGAAGGTGGCGAGCGCGAAGGCCGCGAAGGGCCGGCCGAGCACGGCACGCCAGCCGGGCTGGACGGGGTGGGCCGCCCGGCGCGACAGTGCCGCTCCGGCACGCCGGTCGACGCGCCGCACCCACCAGTCGAGCAGCGACCGGACGAGGAGCAGCCCCGCCATCGCCGCCGCCAGGATCAGCAACGACGCGGACCGGTGCGCCGGGAACCCGCCGGAAGCGCCGGTGGTGAGCCGGCCGTACGCCTGCGCGAGCGCGGCCCCCATGATGAGCGCGGCGACGGCGACCTGATCGGCCAGCCGTGCCCGCCGTCGTACCGCCAGCCGCATGGCCAGCAGCGGCGTCGGCGCGGCGTCGGGCAGACCGTGACTGGTCAGCCAACTGCCGGCCCGCCGCAGCTCGGCCGGGCTGGCGCCCGGCGACGATGCACTTGCCATGCCCTCCTCCTTATGTCGCAACTATTGTCTCAATATCATGCGTCATAACTTGCGACAAAGTCAACGCGACCAGACGCCGTAAGCACCGAGGAAGGAAACCGTAAGAGCCCTCCGCCACTGTGGAGCCATCGGAAGCGAACACCGCCGACACCCGAAACCGGAAGGAAACACCCCATGCGCAGGCTCATCCTCCAGGTCCAGACCACCGCCGACGGCTACATGGCCGGCCCGGACGGCGAGATGGACTGGCTGACCTTCCCCTGGACCGACGACATCCAGACCTACATCACCGGCCTCACCCGGCCGGTCGACTGCATCGTTCTGGGCCGCAGGCTCGCCGAGGGCTTCATCCCGCACTGGGCCTCGCAACCGGCGGGCGAGAGCCAGGAGGCCATCGACTGGATGAACGACACGCCCAAGGTCGTGATCTCCGACAGCCTCGCCGAGTCGCCCTGGGAGAACACCGTCGTCGCGGGCGGCGACCTCGTCGAGACCGTCGCCAAGCTCAAGGCCCAGCCGGGCGGCGACATGATCGTCTACGGGGGCGGCACGCTCGTGTCGAGCCTGATCGCCGCCGATCTGCTCGACGACCTGCACCTGTTCGTCAACCCGACCGCGATCGGCTCCGGCATGCCCGTCTTCCCCGGCGGGGCGTACCGGCGGCTGCGCCTGGTGGACGCGCAGCCGTTCGACTGCGGCATCGCGATGCTCCACCTCGAACCCAAGCGCTGACACGCACGGGCGCGGCGATGCCAACGGATCGCGCACGGCACAATGGCCGCTGTGACCCCCTTCGACGCAGTGCTCTGTGATCTCGACGGCGTGCTTCGCCAGTTCGACCACGCCGTGCAGGCCGACATCGAGGCCCGTTACGGCCTGCCCCTGATGCGCACGGCCTTCGACCCCGCCCTCATCAAGCCGGCCATCCTCGGCGAGACGACCGAACAGGAGTGGGCCGACGCGATCGCCGTGGCGCTGGGCGACGACGAGCGTGCCCGGCAGGCGGTGGCCGAGTTCATGGAGGTGCCGTTCTGGGTGGACGAGGAGGTCAGGGCGCTGCTGGCGAAGGCGCAGGAGCACGTGCCGGTGGTGCTGGTCACGAACGCCATGGACACCGTGGAGGAGCACCTCGACCGGCTGGGGCTGACCTACTTCGCCGACGCCGTGATCAGCAGCGCGCGGGTCGGGGTGGCCAAGCCGGACCGCCGCATCTACGAGCTCGCGGCGGAACTGGCCGGGGCCGCGCCCGAACGATGCCTGTTCGTGGACGACCGGCTGGAGAACGTGGAGGGCGCCAGGTCGCTCGGCATGACCGGCGTCCACTTCCGCGCACCGGCCGACCTCGCGGCCGCCCTGCCCTGGTAGCGGGGCCTCGGTGAGCGGCACCTGACGCTGATCGCGCCCGCGACGTCATGGCGGGCAGTGACCACGACTTTGTAGAGGGGCGCTTCGGGGACGCGCCCGTGAGTCGTCGGCCAGGAATCGCGGGCTCCTGACGAGCGTGGCCACAGCCGCTAGTGGTCCTGCACGGATGCTCCCCCCGGTAACGGGCAGGAGCCCTTCATGCTCATCGATCTCACCGGCAAGACAGCGCTGGTCACCGGCTCGACCCAGGGCATCGGAGCGGCCATCGCGACCGGCCTGGCCAGGGCCGGCGCCCGGGTGGCCGTCAACGGCCGGACGGCCTCGACCGTCGAGGAGGCCGCCGAGCGGATCCGGAGCGAAGCGCCGCAGGCCGACGTGGTGCCGCTGGCGGCCGACGTGGCCACCGAGGACGGCGCCGCCCACGTCACCGAGGTCCTTCCCGACCTGGACATCCTGGTCAACAACCTCGGCGTCTTCGGATCCCGGCCGGCGCTGGAGATCACCGATGCGGAGTGGCGGCGCTACTTCGAGGTCAACGTGCTGGCCGCCGTCCGTCTCACCCGCGCCTACCTGCCGGGGATGAAGGCCCGGTCGTGGGGGCGCGTGCAGTACGTCGCCAGCGACTCCGCGATCGTCACCCCGGTCGAGATGATCCACTACGGCATGACGAAGACCGCGCTGCTGGCCGTGTCGCGCGGCTTCGCGAAGGAGGCTGCCGGTAGCGGCGTCACCGTCAACTCCGTCATCGCCGGTCCCACCCACACCGGCGGCGTGGAGGACTTCGTGTACGAACTCGTGGACCGTGACCTGCCCTGGCCGGAGGCCCAGCGCGAGTTCATGCGGCTGCACCGGCCGCAGTCGCTGCTCCAGCGGCTGATCGAGCCCGAGGAGATCGCCAACATGGTCGTGTACCTCAGCTCGCCGTACGCCTCGGCCACGACGGGGGGAGCGATCCGCGTCGACGGCGGCTACGTCGACGCGATCCTCCCTTAGGGGCGTCCCTCCCTCAGGGGGCGTCCCACCCTCAGGGAGCGTCCCACCCTCAGGGAGCGTCCCTCCCACAGGGGCGTCCCTCCCGCAGGGGCGTCGCGAGCTGTGAGAGGTCGCAACCACGAGCGCTTGGTGGCGCATCACGGGCGGCGGCGGCTGGTGCGGCCGTCAGGCCGTGGCGGTCAAGATCAGCCGACGTTCGAAGCGGCTGGATCACCGGCCACGGGTGCGGGTGGGTCACGGCCACGGGTGCGGACGGATCTCCTGGCACGGACACGAGCGACTCTCCAGCCGCGGACACGGGTGCGTTCGCGGTGCTGGGCGGCCGGCCCTCGATCGCCCACCCCTGCAACGCTGAGCCGGGGAGCCGTGCACCTAGCCGATGAGGGCCTCGGTGATCTGACGGGTGGTCTGCGCGGCGACGCGGAGGTTGGCGGCGGCGTAGAAGGTGTAGGCGTTCAGGCCGGTCGCCAGAGCCCATCCGCGGCCTCGGGTCCAGGTGGCCTCGTCCACGCCGAGCGCGGCACGGAAGGCGGCCCGGCTCCCGGCCGACATCAGGGTGAACGCGATGGTCAGGTCGCAGGCCGGATCGCCGATGCCGAGCTCGCCGAAGTCGATGACCGCGCTGAGGCGGCCGTCGACGGTCAGCAGGTTGCCGGTATGGAGATCGCCGTGGACCCAGACCGGAGCGCCGTCCCATCCGGGCGCGTTCAGCGCGGCGTCCCACAACTCGGTCAGGGCGGCACCGTCGAACGCGCCGTCGACCCGCGCGATGGCGGCCCGTGTCGCGCGGTCCCGGTCGGCCAACGGCCGGGCCATGAGCGCGTCGTCGAGATTCCCGGGTGAGACGTCCTCCGACGCGCATCGCCGGAGGGCGGTCAGGAACTCCGCCAGTTGGACGGCGGCCGCGGATGAGCCGGACAGCGCCTCGACGGTCGCCACCTCGCCCTCCAGCCACCGGTTCACCGCCCACTGCCACGGATAGCCGCAGCCGGGCTCACCCACTGCCACGGGCGCCGGGACGGCCAAGGGCAACCGCGGGGCGAGCCGAGGCAGCCACTCGGCCTCCTTCCTGGCCTGTCGGATGGCGCCTGGATGACGCGGCAACCGGACGGACAGCTCCTCGCCCAGCCGGTAGATCACATGGTCGGAGCCGGCGGGGTCGACCAGCTTGAGGGGCAACCCGGCCCACTGCGGGAACTGCTCATCTACCAGGCGCCTGGCCAGCTCGTCGCTGATCGAGGGACTGGTGTCCGTGGTTCTCGCGGTGGCCATGAGCAGCTCCTGTGATCAGCGTGCGACGGGCAGTCGGGGCCATCACATGGCGTCGGGAACCAGTCTGTCGACCGGTTTTCCCGGGAGGCGTCGTCAGTCACGCCGGAACTGGCGGCCATGCCACGACTCGTCAGCCACGGCTGAGCCGGCCAGCCGCGGTTGGGCGCGGGCGGCGCCGGCCGCTCGATCACCGCTGGGCTGGTCGATCACCGCTGGGCTGGTCGATCACCGCTGGGCTGGCCGATCACCGCTGGGCTGTTTCGACAGTGCCGTGGCCTGGCACGGGTCACTCGGTCGGAGGGATGGGGGCCGTGCTCACCTCCGACGCGAAGGACCCGCCCGCGTTCAGTCGTTGGATCAAGGTCAAGAGGCCCTGGCGGTCGTCGTGGGACCGCAGCCAGCGGTGCACCTGGCACGCCGACTTGGCGTACGTGGTGGCGTCCTTGCCGGCCGCCGCCAGCCATTGCTCCAGCGTCACGGGCAGCGGACCGGTCGGCGGAGTCGTGCAGCGGTCACCCGCGGCCTCGGGACGCAGGTAGCGAGGGTCGTCGGAGACCACCACCGCCAGTCCTTCGTCGAACCACTGCGGCACCTCCACACCGCCGGCGAGGCGGGCGTGCAGCTCGACGTGGGACATCTCGTGGGACGCGATCACCGTGTCCAGCCCTCGGGGCGACAGCATGACGGACCGGTTGAGGATCGCGATGCCGCGCTCCTTCTTGCCGCCGATGCGGGCATAGCAGGCGTCGGTCACGCAGACCAGCAGGCGGGGCGAGCTGACCGGTGTGCCGTAGAAGCCCTCGATCCGGTCGCGGGCGGCCGCCACGGTGCGGTGGATCCGCTGCCGCTGCTCGCCGGACAGGCTCTTCTCCGCGTACACGCCGGGTTCCAGCTCGGTGAGGCCGTAGCAGCCGGGACAGGTGGTCGCCGCGACGGAGGGGTAGGCCGCGGCGACTCCGGCCACGGCGGCGGCGAGCAGCGTCGCCAGGGCGGCGGCGGCCCGTGCCCACATCCTGCGCGATCTCTCGCGCGACCTCTTGCGTGGGGCGTGCACTCCGGTCTCCTCCACTTCGACTCCCGCGACTGGACATGCGGCTCAAGTCGCCTCAGGTACGGCGGTGACACTCTCGCGCATTTCGCCGGGGCGCGCATCAGACCGTGGGCTGACATACCGAGGAATGACAGCTCAACGGGAGACCGCGGTCCCGGCCCCGTCGCGTTCCGCCTCCTCGGGGCCATCGGCAAGCTCGGGCGGCGTCGCGTCCGGGAGATCGTCGCGTACCCGCCACACTGCCGGGACCAGCAGCGTCGCGACCGTGAAGACGACGTCCAGCCCCGCGCTCAGCGCGAGCACCGTGTCACCGCCCCACGCCGCCGCCAACGGCCCGGACATGGCCATGCCGAGCGGCGCGGCCACCAGCGCCCTGGTTCGGGAGTCTCGACGGCATCGTGGCAGACCCCACCGACACTTCTCCGCGCACGGCCGGACGCGGGCCGTCGGTTCGGGGCGGGCGACGACACGGAGCGTCATAACCGCCATAGAGCCGCATAGCAGGACATCCACCCGTCCAACAGGACAAGATCGGGCGCCGTCGGCGGCTCTCCGTCAGATGACGATCGCTCGTCGTTAAAGCCCAAATTTCCCCACAAGTTGTCAGCGACCACTACCATCACTCAGCGTGTCACCTGAGCAGCACTCCACCACAGCCGTCTTCGTCGACCAGAGCGGCCGTCGCCGACGGCTGGTCATGGTGGTCGGGATCGTGTCGAGCGTGCTGGCCATCGGGGTGCTGGCCGTCGTGATCGGCGGCGCGTTCTCCCGTACGACACTGTCGGTCAGCGGATGGCCGGGCGACCAGCCGGAAGGCGTCGCCGCCTCGCCCCACCGCTCGCCGACTCCCCGCACCAGCTCGACCAGGCGCCCGACGCCCTCCCCCGTCCAGGCGCGGCCCACCCCCACCCCCACGAGGACCGCCACGCCGTCCCGGCGGCCCACGCCCAAGCAGAGCGCGACGCGGCGGCCCACACCCCGGCAGGAGCCGACCGAGCGGCCGGAGCCGTCCGAGGAGCCCACCGCCGAGCCGGCGCCCACGCCCGGCGAGACGACGGCCGACCCGACGCCCACCAGGCGGATCCCGCCGGGTCTCGACCCGGACCGGACCAAGGGCCCCAAGAAGTGACAGCCCAGGACGTCCGCGTCCGGCCCCCTCCGCCCGTCCCCGCCTGGCAGGACCCCGCCGCGGGCCGGCGTCCCGAACCACCGGCCGCCACCCTCCCCCAGCCCGCCGTCCTCCCCGAACCCGCCGCCAGGCGTCCCGCGGACCCGCGCGGCCACTGGTTCATGCTCGCCGTCGGCCTGCTGCTCGTCGCCGCCGCGCTCACCCTCGACGGGTACGTGACCGGCGTCACCGGCGAGACCCACGCCGCGCCGCCCGCCGCCGACCATCCCTCCGCCGAGCTGGCCAGGGCCCGGCGCGGCGGCCCCGTGCTGAACCTGACCGCCGGCGCCCCCTCCAGCGCCCACCCGGCCGGCCGGACGATCGCGCTCACCTTCGACGACGGCCCCGACCCCGCCTGGACCCCGCGCGTCCTGGACGTGCTCAAGAAGCACGGCGCCAAGGCGACGTTCTTCACCGTCGGCTCGAAGGTCGCCCAGTACCCGGAGCTGGCCCGGCGCATCGTCGCCGAGGGCCACGAGCTGGGCAACCACACCTACACCCACGCCGACCTCGCCTCCGTGCCCGGCTGGCGGCTCAGGCTGGAGCTGTCGCTGACGCAGAAAGCGCTCGCGGGCGCCACCGGCCTGCACACGACGCTGGCCCGCCCGCCGTACTCCTCGACGCCCGCCGCGATCACCGTCCCGCAGTGGGAGGGCATGCGGTCGCTGGCCGCCGAGGGGTACCTCGTCGCGCTGACCGACCTCGACACCCGCGACTGGGCCCGGCCGGGAACGGACCGGATCGCCGCATCGGCGCTGCCCTCACGGGGACGCGGGGCGATCGTCATGATGCACGACTCGGGCGGTGACCGGCGGCAGACCGTCGAGGGCCTCGACCGGGTCCTGACCGAGCTGTCCGGCAAGGGCTACCGGGCGGTCACGGTGACGGGCGCGCTCGGCATGCCGTCCGCCCACCGGCGGGCCGACGGCATGGACCGGTTCGCCGGCACCGTGCTCAACGCCGCCCAGCGCGCCGCCGCGGCCTTCACCGGGGCGCTGTCGTGGGTGCTGTTCGCCGCCGGCGCGCTGACGCTGGCGCGGCTGACGTTCTTCGCCGTCCTGGCGTAGTTGCACGCCCGCCGCACGCGCGGCGGCAAGCGGCGGAAGGGACGCGCCCCCATCTGGTCCGCGCCGCCGCCCGTCACCGTGATCGTGCCCGCCTACAACGAGGCGGCCGGCATCCAGGCGACGGTGCGCTCGCTGGTGGAGACCGACTACGAGGGCGAGGTGGAGGTGCTGGTCGTCGACGACGGCTCCACCGACGACACCGCCGCCCTGGCCGCCGCGCCCGGGTACGCCGACGTGCGGGTCATCCGGCGGCCCAACGGCGGCAAGCCGGCCGCGCTCAACACCGGCATCACGCAGGCCCGGCACGAGCTGATCATCATGGTGGACGGCGACACCGTCTTCGAGCCCGCCACCATCGGCCGGCTGATCCGCCAGCTCGCCGACCCGTCGGTCGGCGCGGTCAGCGGCAACACCAAGGTGGGCAACCGGCGCGGCATGATCGGGCGCTGGCAGCACATGGAGTACGTCATCGGGTTCAACCTCGACCGGCGGGCCTTCGAGCTGCTCGACTGCATGGCGACGGTGCCCGGCGCGATCGGCGCGTTCCGCCGTTCGGCGCTGGTGGCGCTCGGCGGCGTCAGCACCGACACGCTGGCCGAGGACACCGACCTGACCATGGCGCTGTGCCGGTTCGGGTGGCGCGTGGTCTACGAGGAGCGGGCGCTGGCCTGGACCGAGGCGCCCACGTCGCTCGGCCAGCTCTGGAAGCAGCGCTACCGCTGGTGCTACGGAACGCTCCAGGCCATGTGGAAGCACCGGCGCGCGGTGCTGGAGCGCGGGCCGTTCGGCCGGCGCTGCCTCGGCTACCTGACGATGTTCCAGGTGGTGCTGCCGCTGCTGGCCCCCGTCGTCGACCTCATGGCGGTCTACCAGACCGTTCTGGGCGACCCGCTGCCGGTGGTGGCGGTGTGGGCGGCGTTCGTGGTGGCGCAGGCGCTGACCGGCTGGTACGCGCTGCGTCTCGACGGCGAGCGGGTCTCCGCGCTGTGGGTGCTGCCGTTGCAGCAGTTCGTCTACCGGCAGCTCATGTACCTGGTGGTGATCCAGTCGGTGGCGACGGCGGTCCTGGGCGTACGGCTGCGCTGGCACACCATCCGCCGCGAGGGCGCCTTCGGCGGTCCCCCCACCGAAGGCGCCCGGATCTGACCCCGGGTCAGGAGGCGGGCAGGCCGGTGGACGGCTCGACCACGGCCACGAAGACGTCGCCGTTGCCCGGCGCGGCGCCGTCGGCCGGGGCGCCGTAGGTCAGGCCCGAGACGGCCACCTTCCCCGAGGGGGTGGCCGCGGCGTACAGGTTGGGCTCGGAGAACGGGTCGACGGCGTCGTCCCGCGCGGTGCCGAACTGCGCGGCGGCCTTCCGCTGCCCCCTGCCGTCCAGGCGGACGGTCAGGACGTCGGCGCCGCCCGCCATCACGCCCACCCGGCCCCTGGTGTGGCCGACGACCTCGACCTCGCCGCCCGGCAGGGGCGCCACGGCGGCCCCCTCGTCGGCGGCGGGGGTGGCGACGGCGGCGGTCCAGCGCTGCCGGCCCGTGCCGGTGTAGGCGATGGCGACCAGGTCGCCGCCGCTGGCGCCGGTGGCGACCGCGAGGCCCGCGGTCGTGACGGCCACGGCGTTCAGCCGGTCGTCGCCTGGGCCGCCCGCGCTCGTGGCCCACCGCCTGGCGCCGTCGGGCGCGTACCCGGCGATCCAGCCGTCGAGGCCGCCCAGCGCGCTCGTGCCGGGCAGGGCGGCGGTGGTGCTGCCGGTGACGTAGACGCCGGAGACGTCCGCGGCCACGCCGTACGCCTTGTCCTCGCCCGCGCCGCCGTACTGGTGGACCCAGGAGAGCCGGCCGTCGGCGGCGAGGCGGGCGAGCAGGGCGTCCTTGTCGCCGCTGTTCGGGCCGTCGAGCGCGCCCTTGGTGTAGCCGGCCACGTACGCGCCGCCGTCGGGCGCGGCGGTCAGGCCGTAGAGCCGGTCGGCCACGGCCGGGTCGCCGAACTGGGTGATCCACCGGACGGTCCCGTCCGCGCCGAGCCGGGCCACGAACGCGTCGTCGGCGGCGTTGCCGGGGTGGCGGCCGTCCAGGTCGCCCTTGGTGTACCCGGCGGCGAGCACGCCGCCGTCGGGCAGCGCCGCCACGCCGTACAGGCGCTCGTCGGCGGCGGTCCCGAGCTGCCGCGTCCAGCTCCGCGCCCCCGTGCTGGTGATCACCGCGTCGAGCCGGCCGCCGTACGGCTGACCGGCCACCGGCCCGCCGGCCGCGAACCCGGTGGTGACCGTGCCGTCGGCGTGGGCCGCGACGCCGCCGGCCCAGTCGGCGGCGGCCGTGCCGAGCAGCGGGCCGGGGAGCCCGGCCGGGGGCGTGACGCTCAACGCCGGGCCCAGCTCGGCCATGGCCTGCTCGAAGGCGGGTGACCAGACGGTCCAGTCGTGGCCGCCGTCGAGGACGCGCAACTGCGCGGAGACCGCCGGTGACCTGCGGGCGGCGTTGTAGAGGGCGGCCGACTCGAAGTCCAGGTCGTGGTGCGCGTCGGCCGCCGCCGGGTTGGCGTACTCGTCGTCGCCGACGGCAACGAAGAGCCGTACGGGCCGGTCGGGGTCGAGCTTGGGCAGCAGGGCCGGGTAGTTGAGGCCCTGGTACACCTCGTCGGCGAACTTCTCGCCACCCCTCCCGAACGCGCCGTAGTCACGCGCGGAGGAGTCGGACGGCGGCAGCGGCGTGTAGACGGCGGGGCTGAGCACCATGGCCGAGCCGAACACGTCCTGGTGGGCCAGGGCGAGGCGCAGCGCCCCGGCGCCGCCCATCGAGTAGCCGCCGACCAGGCGGGCCTCGCGGATGGGCGCCGTGCGGTAGGTCGCGTCCACGTACGCGACCAGGTCGCGCGCCAGGGCCGTCTCCACCGGGCGTCCCGGCAGGTCGGAGCCGGTGTACTGGCTGTCGACGTACCAGCTTCCGCGCTCGCTCCACGGCGCGTCGGGCATGACGGCGATGACGGGTGGTATCCGCCTGGTCCGGATCATCTGGTCGAGGGTGTCCTTGACCCGGGTCCACGCCTGCATGGTGTCGCCCCGGCCGTGGAGCAGGTAGAGGACGGGGTGGCGCTCGTGGCCGGTGTCGTAGCCGTACGGCAGGTAGAGGTTGAAGGCGATGTCCTCGCCCAGGGCCTTGGACGGCGCGGACCCCGTGGTGAGGGTCCCGCCCTTCGGCGCCCTCACATCGGCCTCGCCGGGCACGGCCAGCAGGACGACCAACGCGAGGGCGGCCAGGATCCCGGCGCCGCTCCACCTGGGCATGGGCATCTCCCGTAAACGTTTACAGCTTGGGCGTCGACTGTTGCAGGAGAGTTTCCTGGTGCGGGGGATACGGTGTCAACGTCCTGGATCGTCCGACTTGCCGGTGATTCCGGCTACGGCACAGCGGGCTGGCGGTTCGCCCGGGAGCATCCGGTCATCCGGCTGATCCTGGTGAGCTGGGTGGCCTTCGCGGGCGCCAGCTCGATGGGGGCGTCCGTCTCCGCCGTGTTCTACCTGCGCGACCTGCGCTTCGAGGCCTGGCAGTACGGGCTGCTCATGGGAGTGCCCTCGCTGGGAGGCTTCGCCGGCGCCAGGCTGGCGCCGCGGCTGGTGGCCCGGCTGGGCGCGGTGCGCGCCCTGTGGTGGGCGAGCATGCTGCGCGGCCCCTGGTACTTCCTGATCCCCGCTGCCGTGCCGGGGCCGCTCGGCCTGCTGATGTGCGGGTTCGGGTTCGGCATGGTGCTCCTGTTCGCCGGGGCGGCGAACTCGACCATGACGAGCTATCGCCAGTCGCAGACCCCCGACCACCTGATGGCCCGGGTGGCCGCCCTGTGGTCGTTCGCCACGACGGTCACCCAGCCGCTGTTCATCCTCCTCGGCGGGCTGGTCGCGACGTGGGCCGGCGCGCGGGCGTCCCTGTTCGCCGCCGCGGGCGTGATGGCCGCCGCCGCGCTCGTCCTGCCGCGCACGTAGGTCAGCCGGAATCCCGGTCAGACGCGGTCGCGGCGCGGTCGAGACGGTCGCGGACCTCCCGCAGGACCGGGACCAGCTCCGGCGGGTCCAGCACCTCGAAGTCGAACCCCTTCACCGCCACGTGCGCCGCCAGCTCGCGCAGCGAGTCGGAGCCGGCCGTGAACAGGCAGGTACGCGCGTCCACGGCCTCCAGCCGTCCCGCGGCGGGCGACGTGCTCGGCGCCACCGCCTCCAGCGGGGCGTGGAAGAGGACCCGGGCCTGGTACCTGTACGGCGCCGAGGTGATGGCGTGCGAGACGCGGGCGGCGGCGTCCTCCCCGGACGGCATCCGCGGCGTGAAGCGCGCCCCCGGCGGCCCGAGCGGCTCCTCGATCCGGTCCACCCGGAAGGTGCGCCAGTCGTCCTTGGCCACGTCCCAGGCCACCAGGTACCACCGGCGCGGCGTGTGCACCAGCCGGTGCGGCTCGACCTCGCGCGGGGTCACGCCGTCCCGCCCCCGGTAGCGCAGCCGCAGCCGCCGCCGGTCGCGGCACGCGGCGGCGATCGCGGCCAGCAGGTCGGCGCCCACCTCCGGACCGGCGGCGCCGGGCAGCGCCACGGTCGCCGCGCGGAACGCCTCCACCCGGTGCCTCAACCGTGACGGCAGGAGCTGCTGGAGCTTGGCCAGCGCCCGCACCGCCCCCTCCTCCAGGCCGGCGACGCTGCCCGTGGCGGCCGTGCGCAGACTGATCGCCACGGCCACGGCCTCCTCGTCGTCGAGCAGCAGCGGCGGCAGCGCGGCCCCCACCCCGAGCCGGTACCCGCCCGCCGCACCCGGGGTGGCGTCCACCGGATAGCCGAGCTCGCGGAGCCGTTCGACGTCGCGCCGCACGGTGCGCAGGCCGACCCCCAGCCGGTCGGCGAGTTCGGCGCCGGTCCAGTCCGTACGCGCCTGCAGGAGCGACAGCAGGCGCAGCAGCCGCGCGGAAGTCTCCACCATGCCCGCCATTGTCGCCGCCATTGGTGCCCGAACCTGACACCAATGGCTCATACCGTGACGCACATGACGAACACCGAGATCCACCCGTACCGCGTCGAGATCCCGCAGGCCGACCTCGACGACCTCCGGGAGCGGCTGCGCCGTACCCGCTGGGCCCCCGAGGTGCCGGGCACCGGCTGGGAGCGCGGCGTCCCCACCGGATACCTGCGGGAGCTCGCCGCCCACTGGGCCGACGGCTTCGACTGGCGCGCCCAGGAGACGGCGCTCAACGCGTACCCGCAGTTCACCACCACGGTGGACGGCGCGCGGCTGCACTTCCTGCACGTCCGCTCCCCCGAGCCCGAGGCCACCCCGCTCCTGCTCCTGCACGGCTGGCCCGGCTCGGTCGTCGAGTTCCTCGACCTCATCGGCCCGCTCACCGACCCCGTGGCCCACGGCGGCGCGGCCGCCGACGCCTTCCACCTGGTGATCCCGTCGCTGCCGGGGTACGGCTTCTCCGGGCCGCTGCCCGGCACCGGCTGGACGGACGGCCGCACCGCCGCGGCGCTGGCGGAGCTGATGTCCCGGCTCGGCCACGACCGGTA
Source organism: Nonomuraea roseoviolacea subsp. carminata (assembly GCF_024172185.1). Lineage (GTDB taxonomy): Bacteria > Actinomycetota > Actinomycetes > Streptosporangiales > Streptosporangiaceae > Nonomuraea > Nonomuraea roseoviolacea. The sequence goes on along the minus strand of NZ_JAMZEC010000001.1, from coordinate 4,647,184 downwards.
CGGCGTGCAGGGCGGCGACGTCGGCGCGTTCATCGCGCCGCTGGTGGGCCGCGCCGCGCCGGACCACGTCATCGGCGTGCACGTCAACGGCCTGCTCACGTTCCCGAACGGCGATCCGGCGGTCATGGGGTCGCTGACCGAGGCCGAGCGCGGGCGGCTGGCCGGAATGAAGGAGTGGCAGGAGAAGCTGGGCGCGTACATGCAGGTCCAGGGCACGCGCCCGCAGACGGTCGCGGCCGCGCTGCACGACTCGCCCGCCGGTCAGCTCGCCTGGATCGTGGAGAAGTTCAAGGACTGGACGGACCCGGCCGCCGAGCTGCCCGAGGACGCGGTGGACCGGGACCGGATCCTCACCGACGTGAGCATCTGGTGGTTCACCGGCACGGCGGGCTCGGCGGCGCACACCTACTACGAGCGGTTCAACGACGTCACCATGTGGGCGCCCAAGGAGCGCGGGACGGTGCCGACCGCGGTGGCGGTGTTCCCCACGGACTTCTCGGTCCGCCCGCTGGCCGACCTGGCGCACAACGTGGTGCGCTGGTCGGAGTTCGAGCGCGGCGGCCACTTCGCGGCCCTGGAGACCCCCGACCTGATGATCGAGGATCTCCGGGCGTTCTTCCGCGCCCTAGCCTGAGTACGCGTCGGCCTGAGAACGCCTCCCCGGCCTGAGGACGCCTCCCCCGCCTCACCAGGGCCGGCGGGCGCCGAGCCCGGCGTCGCGGGCACGGGCCACCGCCGCCGACCGGTCGGAGACGTTCAGCTTGGCGAAGATGTTCGACACGTGGTTGCGCACGGTCTTCTCGCTCAGCACCAGCCGCTCGGCGATGGCCCGGTTGTTGAGGCCGGCGGCGACCAGGCCGAGGATCTCCGCCTCGCGGTCCGTCAGCTCGGGCAGCGGGCGGGCGCGGGCGGAGGGCGCCGCGAGGGCGGCCAGCACGCGGCTGCCCGCCGAGGCGCCGAACACCACCTGGCCGGCCGCGACCGCCCGCACCGATCGGACGATGTCCTCCCCCGTCGACTCCTTCAGCAGGTAGCCGCGGGCGCCGGCGCGGATCGCGGCCATGACCGTCTCGTCGTCGCTCAGCATGGTCAGCGCCAGCACCGCCACCCCGGGATGCCGCGCGACGATCCGGGACGTGGCCTCGACGCCGCTGATGCCCGGCAGGTGCAGGTCCATGAGCACCACCTCGGGCGCCGTCTCGGCGGCCAGCTCGACGGCGGCCTCGCCGGTGCCCGCCACACCCACGACGTCCACCTCCGGCAGCTCGTCCAGGAGCGCGACCAGCCCCTCGGCGAACACCGGATGGTCCTCCACCACCAGCACCCTGATCATCAGGCCGCCAGCGGGAGCCGCACGAGCACGTGCGTGCCCGGCCCGTCGCCGGTGAGCAGCTCGAACGTGCCGTTCAGCTCCTCCGAGCGGCGCCGCATCGAGGCCAGGCCGAAGCCGCGCCGGACGGGCGCGCCGACGCCCACGCCGTCGTCGCGCACCCGCAGTTCCAGGGTGTCCGTGGCGCTCAGCGTGACCGTGCACCGCGAGGCCATGGCGTGCCGTACGGCGTTCGTCAGCGCCTCGGCGGTGATCCGGTAGGCGGCCAGCTCGACCGGGGGCGGCAGCGCGGGCAGGTCGGGCGGGACCTCCACCTCGACCGTGAGGTCACCGGCGAAGCCCCTGCCCAGCTCGGCCAGCGCCCCGGCCAGGCCCAGGTCGTCCAGGGGCGGCGGGCGCAGGTCGTTGACGATCGTGCGGACGTCCTCGACCGTGGCGCGGATGCGCTGGGACAGCTCGCTCATCACCTTCTTGGCCTTGTCGGGATCGGTGTCCACGAGCCGGCGTCCGCGGTCGGTCTGGAGCGCGAGGGCGGCCAGGCCGGGCCCGAGCCCGTCGTGCAGCTCGTACAGGAGGCGGTCGCGCTCCTCCTGGCGGGCGGCCAGCATCCGCCCGTGGGACCGCTCCAGGTCCGCGCCGAGGCGGTGGGCGTGCACGGCCACCGCCACGTGCGGCGCCAGCTCCCCCACCAGCCCGCGGTCCCTGGCGCGCAGCCGCTCGCCCAGCAGCAGCGTGCCGACGCGTTCGCCCCGGTGCAGCAACGGGACGCTCTCGGCCACCTCGCCGGGACGGCCCGAGGACGCCACGACCACCCCCGACTCCTCGACCGCCACGTAGTGGACGCGCAACACCCGGCGGACCTCCGCGGCCATCCGGTCCAGCAGTTCGCCCGGCGAGCCCGCGTCGGACAGCCGCGTGCCGAGCCGCCGCAGCGCCCGCGCCGGGTCCTCCCGCTCGCCGTACACCAGGCGGTTGGCCGCCCCCAGGACCCGGACGTACAGGGGGTGCACCACGAGCGCCACCAGCACGGCCGACGCGCCCGAGCCCAGCACCCCGCCGAGCGTGAACGCGACCAGCGCGTACGTCCCCAGCAACGCCACGCTGAGCGCCCCGAACGCCAGCGCCCGCGACAGCAGGAGGTCCAGGTCCCACAGCCGGTGGGCCACGATCGCGACCGACACCGCGACCGGCAGCGGCACGGCCGCCGACGCGATCACGACCGCGCCCCAGGGCGCCGCGAGGGCCACCCCCGCCAGGGCGACCGTCAGCAGCGCGGCGGCCAGCACCCACTGGAGCCGCCGCCGCACCTCCTCGCCGGAGGAGCGGTACCGGACGGCGAGCGAGGCGACCGCGGCGACGACGGCGCCGGCCGTGCACACGGCGACGGGCACGTCCAGGACGTCGGGAAGGCCGCGCAGACCGGCCAGCACGCCCGCGTAGCCGGCCGGGAACATGCCCGGGACGTTCTCGTAGGGCACCGGGCGCAGCATCCAGTCCAGCGTGTTGGCCGCGATCGCGACGGCCGCCACGGCCATCGCGGGCCACCAGCGACGCGAGGGCGGCCGCCCGTCCGGGAAGAGCAGCAGGAAGATCGTCGGCACGACGAGGCCGGCGGGCATCCACAGCCAGTTGGACACCCACATCGCCCAGTCGTCCCCCGGCAGGCCCCCGCTCTCGTTGATGCCCAGCAGCCCGTACGCCCCCAGCGCCACCCCCAGGCCCTGGGCCGCTCCGGCGAACACCATCACCCAGCCCACCCGGCATCCCGGCCGCTGCGCCACCACGAACAGGCCCGGCACGCCGAACGACAGCGCGGCCACGGCGCGGAAGGCGTCGAAGCGTTCCACCATCCCCGTGACGCCCAGCGCGCGCAGCCGCGGCTCGACCGCCAGCGCGGCGGCGACCAGGACGACGAGCAGCCCCGCCGCCGCGGCGGCCCGCCGAACCGACCTGTCCCTCATGAGGTGCATCGTCCCATCCGGCTGTCCCGCCGTCACGGGACGAGAAGTCCCGTCCGGATCGGGACCGGCGGCTCATGACGCCCGGCGCCCGCCCCACGCACCCTCGTCCCGAAGCGATGAGAGGAGAAGAGATGTCCACCACCACTCACCACGCCGGCCGGACACTTGGGATCGCGCTGCCCGCCGGGGTCGGGCTGCTGCTCACCATGGACCTGATCGGCGCGTTCATCTCGACGTCGGCCGGTCTGAACGCCACCTTCCTGGACGCGCTCGGCCCCCAGGCGCGCCTGTCCGCGCCGATCCCCATGATGGTCGCGCAGGTCGTGCTGGTCGTCGCGGCGACCGGCCGCCGCCGCGCCCTGGCCGTGCCGGCCGCGACGCTGATGGTGGTCGCGGGCGTGCTGGCCTTCGTGTCCGGCTTCTACGACGGCGGCTACGCGGCCGACCTCACGGCGGGCCAGCGGCTCTACCAGATCGCGCTGGTGTCGGCGCACCTGGGGGTGAGCGCGCTGGCGGCGGTCCGGCTGGCGCGCCTGCTCCGCCCCTGACCCGGTGAGCCGGCCAGGAGCCCCTGAGCCGGTGAGCCGGTCAGGAGGCCCTAACCCGGTGAGCCGGCCAGGAGGGCTCCCCGCCGCGCCCCGCGCGTGGAGACGAGCCCTCCCGCCAGGCCGCTCACGGCGCAGACCGCCACCAGCCCGGCGTACTGCGGCAAGGAGTACGCGAACCACGGCTCGCCGGTCAGCGCCGTGCCCAGCGCAGTGAGGGACGCGGCGGCGATGCCCGTCCCGAGCAGCGTCCCGGCGGTCGTCACGATCAGCGTCTCCCAGCACACCATCCTGACGAGCTGCGACGGCCCGATCCCCACGGTCCGCAGCAGCCGGATCTCGTCTGCCCGTTCGTCCATGGTCATGGCCGTCGCGTTGAGCACCGAGATCACGGTGTAGACCACCGCGGACCCGACCAGCACCGGCGCCGCCCACGCCGCCTCCCCGGTACGGGTCACGCCCGCCGCCGCGTCGCTGGTCGCCACGGCGAACAGGAAGGTGCAGGCGAGCGCCACGGTCAGCATGACCGGGGACGCCGCCGACATCGCCCGGCGCGGCTGCGTCACCACCGACGACCCGGCCAGCATCCCGGCGCCCGGGTCGAGCCGCGCCGCCACGGCCCCGAGCAGCAGGCCCAGCATCCGCAGCGCGACGGGGCCCAGCGCGGACGCGCCCACGCAGAGCGCCATCGTCGCCCCCAGAGCGGTGGGCGCCGCGTTCTTCGGCTGCAACCCCGGTATGAGCCACAGCAGCACCCCGCCCCCGGCCAGCGCCACCACCCCGATGACCGCCCTCGGCCAGGGCAGCAGCCGCCGCTGCGCCGCGCTCTCCCGCAGCACCTCCAGCGGGCCGACGCGCACCGCCTTGCGGGCCGCGACCCGCGCCGCCGGCAGCGTCACGGCCACCCCGACCACCGACGCCAGCACGAACGGCACGGCCGTGATCCCCACCGGGATGCCTCCCGGCGCCAGCCCGGTCATCCGCATGAGCGCCGACATGAGAGCGGCGTACGGCACGGCCAGCGCGCAGCCCGCCGCGCTCGCCAGCACGCCGACCACCAGCGCCTCGGCCGTGATGAGCCGCCGCACCTGGCGCGGCGTCATGCCGACCGACCGCAGCAGCGCCCACGTCCTGCGCTGCCGCAGCACGTGCAGGCTCAGCATGCCCGCGACCACGAAGACCGACACGAACCCCGACACAACGGCGGACAGCACCAGCAACCCCATGACGCCGTTCAGCTCGTCACGCGTGCCGGCCCCGGCGACCACCAGACCGCTCCCGCCCACCAGCGTCACGGCCAGCAGCACCGCCACGAACGTGGCGGCCAGGCTCGTCCGGTTGGCGCGGACGTTGCTCCAGGCGAGGACGAGGGTCACCGGCGGCCACCCAGCCGCATGCCGATCTGCTCGGCCGAGGGCCGTTCCAGGACGTCGACGATCCGCCCGTCGGTCAGGAACAGCACGCGGTCCGCCCTTGTGGCCGCCTCCGGGTCGTGCGTGACCATGACGACCGTCTGGCCGAACGCGTCGACCGCCTCGCGCAGCAGCGCCAGCACCTCGTGTCCGGTGCCGCGGTCCAGCGCCCCCGTCGGCTCGTCGGCGAACAGCACCTCCGGCCTGCCGAACAGGGCGCGCGCGATCGCCACCCGCTGCTGCTGGCCGCCGGACAACTGCGCCGGCCGATGCCCCTCCCGCCCGGCCAGACCGACCCGGCGCAGCAGCTCCCGCACCCGGGACGGGTCGGGCCGCCGCCCGGCCAGCCTGCTGGGCAGGATCACGTTCTGCCAGGCGGTCAGCGACGGCACCAGGTTGAACGCCTGGAAGATGACGCCGACCTGGTCCCGGCGGAGCGTCGCCAGCTCCTTCTCCCCGAAGCGGGTGATGTCGCGCCCCGCCACCCGGACGGCCCCGGCGTCCGGCCGGTCCAGCCCCGACGCGCACTGCAACAGCGTGCTCTTCCCCGAGCCGGACGGGCCCATCACGGCGGTGAAGCTGCCGCGCCGGAACCCGACGCTGACCTGCCGGAGCGCGGCCACCTCGGTGGCGCCCCGCCCATATGTCCTGGTCACTCCCTCAAGGAGCACCGCATGATCATCCATGATGATCCAGCGTGCCGGGCCACCGCCGCACCGCCCATCGGGCATCTCCCCGATCGGCCCCTGAGACGCACCTGACGGCCGGCGGGGAACATGGCACGGCCGGGCCGGCTCTAGTTCGCCGGGCCGCGCACCATGAAGACGTCCACCGGGTCCTCGGCCTCGACCGCGAACCCGTGCCGCTCGTACAGGCGGCGGGCCGGGCTGCCCTGGAGCACGTTCAGCCGCACCACGGCGTTCTCGCGGTCGCACCACTCCAGCAGCCGGCTCATCACGGCGGAGCCGATGCCCCTGCCGTGCAGCTCCGGGTCCAGGTAGAAGTGTTCCAGCCAGTAGGCGTCCTCAGCCGGCCGCAGCGCCACGCAGCCGGCGAACGCGCCGTCCACCTCGATCATCGACGTGTGCTCGGGCTCGAAGGCGTCCCGCAGCCGCTGCCGTACGCGGTGCTCGTCGTACCGGCCGAGCCGTTCGAGATCCGGCCGCATCACCACGGCGCGCAGCTCCGCCACCGCCTCGACGTCCGACGCCAAAGCCGGACGAAGCTCCCAATCCGCCATGATCGCGATGATATCGCCACGCCCATCCGGAGCCATGCCTCGCTCAGCGCTTGCGGGCCAGCGTGACGCCGTCCCGGACCGGCAGCATCACGCAGTCCAGCCGGTCGTCACGGGCGAGGGCGTCGTTCACGAGGCGCATCGCCTGCTGGTCCTGCTCCTGGAAGGCCGGGTCGAGCACCGTGCCGCCGAGGAACACGTTGTCGAGGACGAGCAGACCGCCGGGGACGAGCCGCGGGACGATCTCCTCGTAGTAGGCGGGGTAGCCGACCTTGTCCGCGTCCACGAAGGCGAAGTCGAAGGCCGGCTCCTCGGGCAGCGCCCGCAGCGTGTCGATGGCCGGGCCGATCCTGAGGTCGATGCGCTCCTGGACGCCCGCGCGTTCCCAGAAGGGCCGGGCGAGGTCGGTCCACTCGGTGCTCACGTCGCAGGCGAGCAGGTAGCCGTCGGCGGGCAGCGCGCGGGCGATGCACAGAGCCGAGTAGCCGGTGAACACGCCGACCTCGATGGCCCGGCGGGCGCCCGCGAGCCGGACCAGCATCTCCAGCAGGGCGCCCTCGTCGGCCGAGACCTGCATCCCGGCGGAGCGGCCGGTCGCCTCCCGCGTCGCGACGGCCAGCTCGGTCAGCACCTGGTCGGCCGGGGTGCAGTGCGTGAGCAGGTAGTCGTCGACGGCCGGGGTGACGATCTCCAGGGTGTCCCCGCCGGCCGGGGCGCTCCACTCGACGTGGAGCTCCTCCTCGGTGGCGAAGCGCACCAGGTGCCGGGCGACGACGTCCTGCACGCCGGCCAGGGCGTCGAGCTCCGCGGCGGCGGCGATCAGGACCAGCTCGCCCCGCCTGGAGACCAGCGAGCAGGCGCCGTCGCGGAACGTGACGGTGCCCCTGCCGGCGCCGGTCACCTCCGCGGTGGCCTTGTGGCCCAGGTGCGAGATCAGTTGTTTGACGTAGCGCGCCGGGCGATCGGTCGCGACATGGGCGGTGGACAGGGGCATGCGGGGTCCTTCCTCAGGCGTCAGGCACTAAAGCGTCGAGAAAGCTAGACGCTTTGGTGGCGACAGGCAGTCTGCCCTCGGCCGCTCCGGTTTGTCAAAAGCGTCGAGATTCCTCGACACTTACGTCATGGAAGAACCCCTGACGTTGAGCTCGCCCGCGCAGTTCAAGGCGCTCGGGCACCCGCTGCGCCACCGCATGGTCAACCTGCTGCGCCAGCGCCCCGCCACGCTCGGCGAGCTGACCGCGGCACTCGGTTCGACCAAGGGAACGGTCGGCTACCACGTCCGCGTCCTGCGCGAGGCGGGGCTCGTCCGCCTCGCGGGCACGCGACAGGTGCGCGGCGGCACCGAGCAACGCTTCGAGCTGGTCAGCAAAGGATTCCGGCTGGACGAGGACGCCGGCATGGGGCCCGAGTTCCTGGTCGGCGCCGCCCTGGCGGAGATGCTGCCCGCCGACTCCGGGACCGTCGACCACACCTCGCTGCGCCACCTGTGGCTCACCGCCGACGAGGCCCGCGACCTGGCCGAACGGCTGGAGAAGCTGGACCCCGGCCGGCGCGACGCCGCGAACCCCGGAACCGAGGCGTACGGGCTGCTCCTCAGCCTCTACCGCGCCGACATCCCCCTCCTGCCCCCCGAGGAGTGACCGCAGGAGTGACCGCGCGCGCGGTCAGCGCAGCGCGGGGATCTCGAACGGCGTGCCGTCGAAGGCGCCGGTCAGCGCGGGGCGCTCGTCCGCCGTGAACGCCTCCCACGTCAGCTCCACCCGGTGCGCCCGCCCGTCCCGCGCGCCGGGCGCCAGGACGCCGAGCGAGGCCGTGGCCCTGCCCTCCGGCGTGAGCGTGATCGTGCCGGTCACCGCCACCCCCGGGACGAAGACGGCCTCGTCCAGCGCGACCGCCCCGTCCTGGTAGGCGACGCGACCGCCCCGCAGCCCCGGCTGGTCCTTCAGCCGGCCATGGACGAAGGTGTAGGGATTGCGGCGCGCGACCGCGTCGGCGGCGGTGGCGAAGGCGGCCGCGAGCACGCGCCGCCGCCCGACGCCGAGCCCGCCATCCCGCTTGGTGGCGGGCACCGGCGCGACCTCACCCAGCGACCGGGGGAACGCCCCGACGGCGCGGTAGTTCTCCGCCGTGCACCGCGTCCGCGGCACCCGGAGGTCTCTCACGAACGACCGCAGCGCCGCGCGCACGCACGCGCCCGCCTCGCCGGCGCCCCAGGCGAGGCTGTGCCCGCCGAAGGGCACCCGTACGAACGTGGCGCCGGGGAACACCCGCATCGCCGCGGCCACCTCCGCCGGCGTGTGCGTGTCGAAGTCGCCGCCGACCACCATGACCGGCACGTCCGGCAGGTCCGTCCCGGGCGGCAGCACCGGGCTGCGCCGCGGCGTCGGCCAGTTCACGCAGAACTCCACACCCGCACGCATGTCCGGCCCCAGGTCGGCGGGCGTGTACGGGGCCAGCGGCCGCTCGCGCCGTAAGTACCGTTCGAGCTGGTCCAGCCGCTCGGCCGGGCCCGCGTCCCGGTCGAAGGGGAAGCCGCCGTCGCCGCACCGGTAGGCCAGGTACCCGGCCCACTCCGCGCCCTCGACCGGCTGCCTCGGAGCGCCCGCCAGGACGCGGGTCAGCCGCCGCAACGGCGCGGGGTCGCCGGCCAGGTACGCCGTCGCGGCGGCGTTCACCTCCCGCCCGAACACCGGCTCGCTCACCGACTCGACGCCCTTGAGCGCGACGAGGGGCGCCTCGGGATCGGGACGCTCGCGCAGCCGCGCCACCAGCCGCGCGTACGTGCGGCGCGCGTCGCCCGGCAGCGCGCGGCACGCCCGCGACCGGTCGCAGACGAGGCCGAGCAGGTCGGGGCGGGAGCGGGTCGGCCACAGCGCGTACCCGTCAGCCGAGGTGACCATCGTGCTGTCCAGGAACGCCCCGGCCAGCCCCTCCGGGTGGCGGGCGGCGTAGGCCTGGGCGTAGGCGGTGCCGTAGGAGTTGCCGTAGAAGGTGACCGGGCCCGCGCCGAGCGCCCTGCGCACCGCGTCCATGTCGTGCGCGGCCTGGTCGGCGGTGAAGAACCGCGCGCGTGGGCCGAGGCGGGCCGCGCAGGCCGCGATCGTGTCCGGCTCGGTGAGCTTCAGGCCCGGGCAGAGCAGCGGGGAGGACTTGCCCAGCCCGCGCGGATCGACGACGAGGAGGTTCTGGTGGTCGAGCGCGGGGCCGAGCACCTGCTGGATGCGCGGCAGGTCGGGCAGCGCGGGCAGCGGTCCGCCGGGGTTGGCGAGGACCGTGCCGGTCGCGCGTCCGGCGGCCGGCACCCAGGTGAAGGCGACCTCGACGCGTTCGGAGGAGGGGTCGCTCCAGTCCAGCGGCACCGCCAGCGTGCCGTCGCACCGGGCCACGGCGCGGGCGCACTCGTGCGGCTCCGCCCATGAGGTCCGGGCCTGGACGCCCCCGGACAAGGATGGGCTCTCGGCGGGCGGAGCGGCGGGCAGGAACGTCGCCGACAGGGCGAGACTCGCGACCACACCCGCGAAGGTGGTTGCACTCATGTCTCCACCCTCACCCGCGGAATACGCCGGCCTCTCCCCCGGACGGACGAATCCGCCCTGGGAGCAGGCTCCCACCGGGGCCCGCGCTTCGCCGAGTCCTGCTGACAACCTTTTCCCACCGCCTCCGCGTTGTGGCCATGTGAGTGATCCAACGGAAGACGCCGCGTACGCCGCCTTCGTCGAGGCGGCGTGGGACAGGCACATGGCCGTCGCCATCCTGCTCACCGGCGACCGCCATCGGGGCGAGGAACTGCTCCAGGACTGCCTGGTGCGGCTGTACGTGCGCTGGCGGCGCGCGGCCCTCACCGACCCGCACGCCTACCTGCGGCGCATGCTCGTCAACGGGAACGTCAGCTGGTGGCGGCGGCGGCAACGGGAGCTGCCCACCGCCGAGCCGCCCGACCACGCGGACCCCCGATCCGGGCCGTACGAGCAGGACGAGGAGCTGCGGCGCGCGCTGATGTCCCTGCCGCGCAGGCAGCGCGCCGTCGTCGTGCTCCGGCACTACGAGGACCTGACGGAGAAGGCGGTCGCCGCCGCCCTCGGCTGCTCGGTCGGCACAGTCAAGAGTCAGCACTCCAGAGCGATGACGCGGCTGCGCGCCGCTCTGCGGCAGAACCAGGAGGCAGCACGATGAACGACGACCAGGAACACCTCGCACGGGCGCTGCGGACCCTCGCCCACCGCGAGCCGGCCTCACCGGCGCCGGTGTCGGAGCTGGTGCGCCGGGGACGCCGGGCCAGGCGCAGGCGTACCGTCGCGGGCGCCGTCGCCGGAACGGGCCTCGTCTCCGCGGCGCTGGTGGTGGCCCTGGGCCTGGCCGGAATCGGCCCGACGCCGCCCGGCACGCCGCCGGGAACGACGGCGGTCGCCGGCGCGCCGTCCTCCGGAGCGTCGCACCGTCCCGGTTCGCGTTCCCTCGACGCCCGCTCCGTCCTGCTGGCCGCGGCCGAGACCGCCGCCCGCGAGCCGGCCGCGTCGGGCCACTACTGGTACGTCCGTGAGCGCACCTCCGCGCCGGCGCGCTACCAGCCGAAGCGCGGCAGGCCGATGCGGGAGATGCCGTTCCGGGCGACCTTGACGACCACCCAGGACACCTGGGACGCCAGGGACGAAGGAGCGCCGTCCAGGACCGTGACCGGTCAGGACCCGAAGGTCACCTTCGCCTCGGCCGACGACGAGGCGAAGTGGCGGCGGCTCGGCTCCCCCACCCTGGCCCCGGGGAAGCCGTCGGTCAACGACCACGACATGGACCTGTCCTTCCTCATCGGCAACCACCGCTTCCCAATCCGGAAGCTGCTGACGCTGCCGACCACGAAGGACACGTTGGAGAGCCGCTTCCGGCGGCTGTACGACGCGGAGTCCCCGAGCGACTGGTCCCCCGGCAAGCCGGCGTTCGGGGAGTACGTGTGGTCCGCGGCGCAGGACCTGCTGGCCGGTCCGATCACTCCCGGGACCCGCTCCGCCCTCTACCGGCTGCTCGCCGAACAGCCCCACATCAGGTCGCTGGGAAAGGTCACCGACTCGCTGGGCCGCACGGGGGTCGGCCTGGCGGTGAAGAGGGGCGGGACCGGGGAGAGCGCGGGCGAGTTCCGGTTGATCGTGGACGACGGCACGGCCGAGCTGCTCGCCTACGAGTTCCGTGCGCCCGGGGAGCCGGAGCCGAGTCTGCGGACCTCCTACGAGGCCATGGGCTGGGTCGGCAAGCTGGGCGAGCGCCCGCGCGACTAGCTGTACCAGCCCACGGGACGGGTGGTCATTTGACCACCCGTCCCGTCATCTTCCGGCCGTCCACGGGCGCGGCCAGGCAGTACACGGTCCTGTACCGCGGCCAGTCCTGCTCTCCCGGCCCGAGTCCCCACAGACCGATCACGTCCCGTTTCGACTCCTTGATGCGCATCCTGGGGAGGCACCCGTTCTCCATGAGCCGGTTCATGTCCGCTCCCGGCCACGGCCCCTCCGCCAGGATGTACGTGGTGGCGAACTCCGCCGAGTGCGGCACGTCGCAGGGGACGACGGTCACCGCGAACGTCTCGGGCAGGGGTTCGATGCAGTCGCCGGGCCGCAGCTCGGCGGCATGGAACTGTTGCGCGCCGGGGATGGCGCTCTGCTGGGACGGCGTCTGGGGGGCGGCCGCCGGCGTCGGCTCGGCGTGCGCCGACGACGCCGGCTCGGCGGATCGGCCGGAGCAGCCGGCGAGCGAGAGCAGCACCCATAACGCCGCCATCGATGGACGGATCATGGGAACGAGGATGACCCCTCAAGATCACCTCAAGGTCGCGAACCGGCCTCCTCCATAGGACGAGCGGCGGCGGCCATCTCCGCCAGGACGTCGCCGATCGGGGTGGGGGTGACGCCGAGCGCCTCGCGGGTGGAGGAGGCGTCGAGGACGTTCGGCCGGTCGTACAGGTACAGCATCTCGGGGAACTCGGCCATGATCGAGTCGGTGCGCGCGATCTCCTCCAGCTCGTGCGCCGGCATGTGCCGCAGCCGGGGCTCGGAGACGCCGGCCGCCGCGGCGAGGCGGGCGGCCAGCGAGCGTACCGGCAGGTCCGAGGTGGACGGCACGTGCCAGGCGCGGCCCCAGGACCGCTCGTCGCGGGCGGCGGCGACGAGCGTGCGGGCCGCGTCGCCGGTGTAGGTCCAGCTGTGGGGCGCGTCCAGGTCGCCCGGGTACGAGGCCGGCGCGCCGGCCAGCACCTGGGCCCCCACCATCAGGGTGAACGGCGAGTACGCCCCCGCCCCGAGGAAATCACTGGCCCGCACTTCGGTCACCCGGACGCGGCCGGCCTCGTGGGCGGCCCGGGCGTCGAGCCACATCCGCGCCCTGACCTCGCCCTTGCGGCTCGTCGGCGCCAGGGGCGCCCCGTCGGTGACCGGCCCCTCGACCGGGCCGTAGCCGTAGGTGTTGCCGAGCATGACGTAGTCCGCGCCGCCGCGTTCGGCCGCGGCCAGCAGCGCCGCGGCCAGCGGCGGCCACTCGGCCGGCCAGCGGTCGTAGGGCGGCATGGCGCAGTTGAACAGGACCTCCGCCCCGGCGACCAGCTCCGCCAGCCGGTCGGCGTCGCCGGCGTCGGCCGGGACCCGCTCGATCCGCGGATGAACCGGGCCGCCGCCGCGCCGGGTGACGAGCCGGACCTGCTCCCCGGACTCGGCCAGGAGACGCGCGGCAGCCGATCCGGTGGCTCCGGCGCCGACGATGACGTGCAGGGACATGCCTACCTCCGAGGTACGAGGGGGGTGCGGCTCCACCCTCCACCGAGGCCGATCGCTACGGTAGTGGCCCGAATGCCAAACATCCGGAGGTTCGGGCCATGCGCCGGGTCGCCGTCATCGCCGTCCCACCGGTCACCACGTTCGACCTGTCCATCCCGGAACTGGTCCTCGGCGCGACGACCGTGGACGGCCGGGCCGGCTACGCGGTGCGCGTCTGCACGGCCGAGCCCGGCCCCGTCGCCAGCAGTGGAAGCTTCCAGGTCACGGTCCCGTACGGGCTGGAGATCGTCGCCGACAGTGACACCGTCATCGTCACCGGGACCGGCGCCCGCGACGACGTCGATCCGCGCGTGCTGGAGGTCCTGCGCTCGGCCGCGGACGCGGGCAGGCGCGTCGCCTCGATCTGCACCGGGGCCTTCGTCCTCGCCGAGGCGGGGCTGCTGGACGGCCGCGGCGCCACCACCTTCTGGGCCCGGTCGGAGGAGTTCCGCCGCCGCTTCCCGTCGGTGGACCTACGGCCGGACGTGCTCTACGTCGAGGACGGCGGCATCCTGACCTCCGCCGGCCTGTCCGCCGGCATCGACCTGTGCCTCCATCTCGTACGCAGCGACTACGGCGCCGCCACGGCCAACACCGTGGCCCGGCTCGTCGTGGCCGCGCCGGTGCGTCCCGGCGGGCAGGCCCAGTTCATCGCGTCCCCGCTGCCGCCCGAGACCGGCACCTCGCTGGCCGGCACCAGGGCATGGGCGCTGGAACGACTGCGTGAACCCCTCACCCGGGCCGCCCTGGCCGCCCACGCCCGCACCAGCGTGCGCACCCTGACCCGCCGCTTCCTGGCCGAGACCGGCCTCAGCCCGCTGCAATGGCTGCTCCACCAGCGGGTCGAGCTGGCCCGGGAACTGCTGGAGAGCACCGACCTGCCGATGGACCAGGTGGCGCACCTCAGCGGGCTGGTGACCACGGACTCCCTGCGCCGGCACGTCTCACGCCGGACCGGTCTCACCCCCAGCGCCTACCGGGCGGCCTTCACCCGTCGGCGCGCCGGCGGGTGAGGTCCGCGGCGCGGAGACCTCCGCGAGCCTGGACCGCACCAGCCACAGCCCGGTGAACACGGCGCCCGCCAAGGTCACGACGCCGGCCACCACGAAGGCGCTGTCGAGGCCGCTCTCGAACGACGCGCCGCCCGCCTCCCGGGTGCGGACGACGGCCCCGAGCACCGCCACGCCGAGCACCGCGCCGATCTGCCGGGTGGTGCTGCTGACGCCCGAGGCCAGGCCGCCCTCCTGCGGACTGACCGCCTGGATGGCGGCGCCGGTCAGCGGGGACATGGTCAGGGCGAACCCGATGCCGACGACCGCCAGCCGCCACCACACGTTCCCGTAGCCGGTGTCGGCGTGCGTGAAGCCCAGCGTCAGCAGCCCCGTCCCGGCCAGCGCCAGGCCGGCGGTGACCACGATCCGGAAGCCGTACCTGGCGGCGAAGCGGCCCGCGAACGGGCTGACGACCACCATGGCGAGGGTGGCGGGCAGGGTCCGCAGGCCGGCCACCAGGATCGACGTGCCCTGGACGTACACGAAGAACTGGGAGAAGAAGAACGACGAGCCCATGAGCGCGAACCCCACCACGACCATCGCCGTGTTGGACACCGTGAACAGCCGCTGCCGGAACAGCCGCAGCGGCAGCATCGGCGCCGCACGACGCCCCTCGACCACCACGAAGACGGCCAGGATCACCACCGCGGCGGCGAAGGCGCCCACGATCACGGGCGAGGTCCAGCCGCGGGAGCCGCCCTCGATCAGCCCGTACGTCAGCGCCCCCACGCCCAGGACGGACAGGACCGTCCCCGGGACGTCGATCGCCGGCGCGCCCGGGTTGCGGGACTCCTCCAGGAGGCGCAGACCGGCCAGCAGCAGCACCACGCCGATGGGCGCGTTGACGAGGAAGATGGCCGGCCAGCCGAAGGCGTCCACCAGCACGCCGCCGGCCAGCGGCCCGGCGGCCAGCCCGATCCCGCTGAACCCGGCCCACAACCCGATCGCCTTGACGCGCTCCTGCGGAACGGGATACGCGGCGGCGAGCAGGGCCAGCGAGGCGGGGCTCAGCGCCGCGGCCCCGACGCCCTGCGCCACGCGTCCGGCGATCAGCCAGCCGAGCGAGGGGGCCACGGCGCACAGCACGGACGCGGCGGTGAACACCACGACGCCCGCCAGGAACACCCGCCTGCGGCCGAACCGGTCGGCGAAGACGCCGCCGGACAGCAACAGCATGGCGACCAGCAGCACGTAGGCGTCGACGATCCATTGCAGACCGGTCAGCTCGGTGTGCAGTCGCCACTGCATGTCGGGCAACGCCGCGCCGACGATGGTGCTGTCGAGCAGCACCATGAACTGGCCGACGCAGGCCACCGCGAGCAGCATTCCCCGGTTCGTTCGGTGTGCGGTCACCGCTGTTCCTCTCCTGAGGCGGATGCTGCCGCACGACGATAGTTCGATTATCCCGAAATGTCGAACAATGATATCGTCGGGGGCATGCGATGGCTCCCCGAGCCCGCGCGCGAGTCGCTGACGCTCGCGACGGTGCTGCACGCGCTCAGCGATCCCGTGCGCCTGGAACTGGTGCGGCGGGCCCGGGTCACCCCCGACTCGACCTGCGCCGTTCTGGCCGAGGGCATGGACGTGCCGATGTCGACGCTGACCAATCACTTCCGGATCATGCGCGAGGCCGGAGTGGTCAGCATGGCCGTGGACGGCCGGCACCGGCGGATCCGGGTCCGCGCCGACGACCTGCGCGACCGCCTTCCCGGCCTGCTCGACCTGGTCCTGCGCCTCGCCGAGACGGACCAGGCGCCGGTCTGACCGCGCCTGAGCGCGGCCCGACGCTTGCGAGCCCCCCGCTGAAGGTCAGGCGCCGGCCGGTCGCCGGCCGTCGTCGCCGAGGGAGATGAGCAGCCGGCGCAGCAGCGCAGCCAGTTGGTCGCGGTCGGCGGCGGGCAGGTCGTCGAGGAGCCGGCTCTCGTTCGCGAGGTGATGCTCGACCACCTCGTTGACGAGGCGCAGCCCCGGCTCGGTCAGGGAGATCAGCACCCGCCGCCGATGGTCCGGGTCCACCGCGCGGTCGACCAGCCCCTTGGCCACCAGCCGGTCGACCCGGTTGGTGAGCGCCGCCGAACTCACCATGGCCGCCGCGCTCAGATCTCCGGCGCTGAGGACGTGCGGCGGCCCGGAGCGCAGCAGCGTGGCCAGCACGTCGAACTCCCACGACTCCAGCCCGTGCCGGGCGAACTCCTCCTTGACCGCGCGCTCCAGCAGCCGCGACGCCCGGGAGAGGCGCCCGATGACCGCCATGGGAGAGCTGTCGAGGTCGGGCCGAACCGCCCGCCACTCCTCGATGATCACATCAACTCCGTCCTGCCGGGTCGCGTCGCTCACGCGTGGCCCCTTCCTGGTGAGGCGGCTTCGCCCCGCAGTCTAATCTCTCGACATCGAAATGTTTGACACAGAGACGGATCTCGGTCTAACGTTTCGACATCGAAATTTTTGAGGGAGAGTTGACATGCGTATCTTGATCGTAGGAGCTCGCGGCTACCTGGGCTCGGCCGTCTCCGAAAGGCTGTCGGCCGCGGGACACCAGGTGGTGGCACTCGTTCGTTCCGCCGATCCCGAAGGACGGTACGAGCAGCGGATCGGCGACCTGACCGACCCCGCCTCGCTCACCGCGGCGGTCACGCCCGACATCGACGCCGTGATCAACCTGGCCACGCCCACCGGCGACGCCGACACCGACGCCGCGGCCGTGACGGCGCTGACCGCTCCGCTGCGCGGCACCGGGCGCGCCTTCGTCTACACCAGCGGCGTCTGGGTGCTGGGCGCCACCGGATCGGCGACCGCCGACGAGGAGACGCCCACCGACCCGATCGCGATCGTGGGCTACCGGCCCGGCATCGAACGCCAGGTGCTCGACACCGCCGAGGACGGCGTCCGCGCCACCGTGCTGCGTCCGGGCATCGTGTACGGCCGCGGCGGCGGCATCCCCGCCCTGCTGGTCGGCCTGGCGCGCAGGAACTCCGCGCCCACGGTCGTCGAGGACCCGGCGGTGCGCTGGCCGATGGTGCACGTGGACGACCTGGCCGACCTGTTCGCCAAGGTGGTGGAGCAGGCGCCGGCGGGGACGCTGTGGCACGGCGTGAGCGAGCCGGCGGTTCCGGTACGAGAGCTGGCCGTCGCCGCCGCTCAGGCCGCCGGGGTCGCCGGCGAGCCGAAGGTCTGGCCGCTGGAGGAGGCGCGCAAGGAGCTCGGCGAGCTGTTCGCCGACGCCCTGGCGCTCGACCAGTCGGTCGGCGGCGAGGCGGCACGCGACCGGCTGGGCTGGGAGCCGCGCCACCCGGAGGCCGCCGCGGACCTCCGCGAGGGCTCCTACCGCTGAACCCGACCACCCCGATCCCGCCGCGATCCCGTCGACGTGCTGTCATGATCTTGGTGACGCCTCACCGACGGGATCCGCGATGTCCGCTCGCTCGCTCGTGCTGCCGGCCGCCTCGCTCTACGCGGGCGGCCTCGGCTGCGGTGGACGTGGCTGCGTGGCGCACGCGCCCAGCCCGCGCCCGTACAGGGTCCGGCGCCGGGAGTCCGTCGCCGGCCTGGGGCCGGACATGGTGACCTGGCTCAGCGTCCGCAAGGACGACGGGTTGCTCAACTGCTGAGGGCGTCGCGTCTTCTCGGCCGCATGTCGAAGCAGAAGACGACCAGCAGGAACACGTAGCAGCAGAGCGCGGCCACCGCGCTGAAGGCGCCGATCACGGTCGGCACCAGGTAGGAGACCGGGCCCAGGCCCCAGCGCAGGCGAAGGGCGCGCGCCTCCGGCGGGGTGATGTGCGGGCCCAGGTGGCGGTGGCCGAGCGAGGCGTACCACCACACCGCGTTGTAGAAGATCCCGCCGACCACCAGCACCAGCCCGTAGAAGACGGCCGCCACCCGCTGGGCCGCGCCGTCGCCGCTGTGCAGGGCCTCGGCCAGCACGTGCGTGGGGAACGGCAGGAAGGCCACGTCCATCAGCAGCAGCACGTTGAGCCCGAGCAGCACGCCGTCGGTTCTGCGGATGAAGTGGAACATCCGGTGGTGGTTCATCCAGACCATGCCGACCAGCAGGAACGTGATGGCGTAGGCCACGTACGACGGCCACAGGCTGATCAGCGCGCCCCGCAGGTCGTGCTCCCAGCCCTCGGGCAGGTGGATCTCGATCACCAGCAGCGTGATGGCGATGGCGAAGACGCCGTCACTGAACGCTTCCAGGCGAGATGTACTGATTACGGGGGGATTGTCCGTCACGGCGCAGATCGTATCCGCAAAGGGGACGGGGTCATCGTCCGACGGCGAGCCGGCGCGAGTGCTCCTCCCACGCCGCGGTGAGCCGGTCGACCGCGGACTCCAGGGTCTGCGGGGACTCGGCGAAGGAGAGGCGGATGCCGTGGTGGTGCCGGCCGTCCACGCAGGCGGTGGCTCCCGGGGCGACGATGACGCCGTAGCGGGCGGCCAGGTGCGCGAAGCTCTCGCTGTCGACGACCGGCAGGGAGACCCAGGCCGACAGCCCGGCCCGCGGGATCTCCGCCCGCCAGGCGGGCAGTTGCCGCTCCAGCAGCGCCAGCAGCAGATCCCGGCGGTCACGCAGCGAGGCGCGGAGCCCGTCCTGCCACGCCGGGCCGGCCGCCCCGAGCAGGCGGGCGGCGATGAGCTCGGCCGGCACGCCCGGGCCGGGATCGCCGCCCGAACGCAGCAGCAGCAGGACGTCACGCAACCGCTCCGGCGCCCGGATCCAGCCGACCCGCAGCCCCGCCCAGAACATCGCCGACAGCGAGCCCACGGCGATCACGGAGTCGTCCCGTGCCGCCAGCGGGATCACCGGCTCCCCCTCCTCCCCCAGCTCCAGCCCCGCCCGGGCCAGGTCCTCCACGAGGAGCGCGCCGCCCCGCCGTACCGTGGCGAGCAGCGAGTCGCGGCGTGAGGCGCTGAGGACCGCGCCGGTGGGGTCGTGGGCCGCGGAGTCCACGTAGACCACCGGCGTGCCGACGGCCAGCCGCCGCACGGCCTGCGCGTCGATGCCGAACGGATCCACCGGCACCGCGACGGGGCGGTTTCCCCGTACGGCCGACACGAGCCCCGGACCGGTGGGGCAGCCCGTGATCACCCCGCTGGGGGCCAGCGCGGCGAGCACCAGCGACAGCGCGTGCCGGGCACCGGAGGTCACGATGAGCTGATCCGCCGTGGTCGGCAGGTGCAGCCGCGTCGTGAGGTGGGTGGCGAGCGCGGCGCGCAGCGCGGGGAGACCGGCCGGGTGCAGTCCATGGCCGCGCAGGTCGCGCGGCAGGATGCCGCCGTCGAAGGGCGGCAGGTGATCCACGCCTGCGGGCACCGACAGGGACAGATCGATGATCTCTTCTCGGCCCGCGGAGCCGTCCCGGGCCAGCCGGCGGCGCAGCAGCGCGGAGGCCGCGTCCTCCACCGGAGCGCGCGTCGAGGCGGGGCGCGGGCGGACGAAGGTGCCGGCGCCCTGACGGCGTTCCACCAGGCCGGCGTCCGCCAGCTCACCGTAGGCGCGGACGAGCGTGCCGCGGCTGACCCCGAGCGCGTCCGCCAGCGGCCGCTCGGCCGGCAGCCGGTCCTCCGCGTCCACCAGCCGCCGCTCCACCGCGTCGGCGATCCCCTCCGCGATCCGCCGGTAGTGAGGCCCGGTACGGCACCGCCACCCGTCGAGGGCGATCCGCACCCACCACCCCAGATCATGGTCCATTTCCCAAAATTGGCACTGTCTCGCGCGTTCGGCAACGGACATGCTGGCCGTCGGCGTCCTCGACCCAAGGAGACATCGATGGATCCGAGCCCCACGCTGGCCCGGCGGTTCTGGGAGGCGATCGAGCCCGTCCACGCCGTCGCCTACTTCACCCGCGAACCGGCGGAAGCGGCCCGGGCGATCGGACTCACCGGCTGGTGGATGGGCTACTTCGCGGGCCGGGTCGCCCCGCTCGGACCGGTCGGCGGGGCCGCCGCGGCCGCCCTGTTCTTCGCGTTCTCGCCGGTGAAGCCGGCCCGCGCGCTGCCCGAGGCGTGGGAGCGCGCCGACCCGGGCAAGGTGCTCGACAGCCGGCTCGCCGCGGTGCGGGCGGCGCTCGACCGCGTCCTCCCGCCCACCGGGCCCGACTCCCTGCGCCGCCTCGTCCACCTGCTCGAACGGGCGACCGAGGGGTGCGCCCACGAGGGACGCGCGCTGGCCGCCGCCTGGTCGCGGGTGCCCCGCCCGGCCGACCTGGCCGGCCGGCTCTGGCTCGCCACCACGATCCTGCGCGAACATCGCGGCGACGGCCATGTCATCGCCGTCGTCCATGGCGGGCTCACCGGGCTCGAAGCCTCCCTCACCCATGTGGCCACCGGCAACGTCTCCAGGGAGCTCATCCAGCGCAGTCGCGGCTGGACCGACGCCGAGTGGGACGAGGCCCGACGCAGGCTGGTGGCCCGCGGCCTGCTCGACCGGGACTCCCGGCTCACCAGAACGGGCGGGGCGCTGCGGCGCGAGATCGAGAACGCCACCGACCGGCTCGCCGCCGACCCGGTCGCCACGCTCGGCGAGACCGGCGTCGAGGAGGCGATCCGGCTGGCCGCGCCGATCAGCCGGCACCTCGTCGACACGAACGTCATCCCGGTCCCCAACCCGATAGGAGCGCCCCGCCCATGACCTCCGTCAGGTGCTCGCACCAGGACTCCGTCACCACGATCACCATCGACCGTCCGGCCAAGCTCAACGCCCTGGACTACGCCACCATCGACGAGCTGATGGCCGTGCTCGCCAGGGTGGAGGCCGACGAGGAGGTGCGGGCCGTCATCCTCACGGGCGCCGGGCGGCGCGCCTTCAGCGCGGGGGCCGACATCGGCGACCTCGCCGAGAGCATCGCGGGAGGCGTCGACCGGGCCCTGCGGGACGTCGTACGGCGGGGGCAGGGACTGACCCGCCGGATCGAGACCTTCCCCAAACCCGTCGTCGTCGCCGTCAACGGCCTCGCCTACGGCGGCGGCTGCGAGATCACCGAGGCGGCGCCGCTCGCCGTCGCGGCCGACCACGCCACCTTCGCCAAGCCGGAGATCACGCTCGGCTTCCCGCCGCCGTTCGGGGGTTCGCAGCGGCTGCCCCGGCTCGTCGGCCGCAAGCGCGCGCTGGAGATGATCCTCACCGGTGATCCCGTCGACGCGCGGCGCGCCATGGACCTCGGCCTGGTGAACAGGGTCGTCCCGGCGGAAGACCTGCTCGACGCGGCGCACGACCTGGCGGCGCGCGTCGTCCGCCACCCCGCCACGGCCGTGACGGCATGCCTGGCCGCGGTGACCCGCGGGATCAACGTGCCGATCGACGAGGGCCTGGCCGTCGAGGCGTCCTGGTTCGCGGTCACCGTGCCCACGGAGGGTGTCGCCGCCGGCCTACGGCGCTTCCTCACCCGCGACAGGTGAGCCGTACCGCTGTCCGAGCCAGGAGCCCGGATCGGCGGGCCGCGACAGGCCGCCGGAGAGCGGAAGCCGCACGTCGATCCGCGTGCCGGCGTCCCGGTCGGCCACGACGACGCCGCCGCCGTGCAGCGTCGCCTGCTGGCGGACGAGGGTGAGGCCGAGCCCGGAGCCGGGACTTCCTGCGCGGCGGTGGAAGCGGGCGAAGACCGTCTCGCGGTCGGCGGGCGCGATGCCGGGGCCGGAGTCCCGCACGGACAGGACGGCCGCGTCGCCGCGCACTGACAGCTCCACGATGACCAGGGCCCGGCCCTGGTCGTCGGCGCCGTGGATCGCGGCGTTGTCCAGCAGGTTGTCCACGATCAGCTGGAGTCCTTCGGCCCATCCGCGCACGGGCAGGGCGTCCGGGACGGAGGCGGAGATCGTGGCGCGCGGATGGCGGCGGCGGGCGTCCTCGACCGCCGTGCCGACGATCTCGGCCAGGTCGACCTCGGTGAAGGTCGCCCGGTCGAGCAGCTCCCCGCGGGCCAGCCGGCTCAGCATGGTGATCAGCCGCAGGATCCGGGCGTGCTCGGCGTTCAGGTCCGCGACGACTTCCGTCCGTTCCGCCGGGTCCAGGCCCGGGTGGTCGAGCAGGCCCAGGTTGGCACCCATGCTGGTCAGCGGGGTACGCAGCTCGTGCGCGGCCGTGGCGGCGAAGGCGCGCGCCGTCTCCAGGGCCTCGCCCGTGCGCGCCACCGCCGCGTCGCGCCGGTCCAGCAGCTCGTTGACCAGCCCGGCCAGCTCGTCCACCTCGACGGCTCGCGAGGTGGTGGCCAGCCGGATCGCCGCGCGCGACGGCAGCACGCCGCTCCCGTCGGCCGCGGGCGACGGGAGGCCGATCCGGGCCGCCGCGCGTGGCGGCAGGTCGATCGCCCGGGCCTGCCGGTGCAGCGCCGTCACCGGCCGTACGGCGAGCCGCCCGAGAGCCAGGCCCGCGACCACGCCCACCGCGCACGCGACGAGCGTGGACAGCAGCACGCGCCGGGCGAGCTGCCAGCGCTGCCCGTTCACGTGCGCCGCCGGCTCGAACAGCCACAGCCGGGCCCGCCCGCCCCGGCCGAGGTCCGCCTGCCCAGGGCCCGCCTGCCCGGGGCCCGCCTGTCCGAGGTCGGCCTGCACGAACCGCCACCGCCGCCTGTCCCGGACGAGGTCGGCCGGCCCGGCCACATCTGCCGGGTACGGCCCGCGGGGCAGGTCTCCGACGGCGAACGGCCCGGCCCCGGGGACCTCCAAATACGCCCCGCCCGGGGCCGCCGCGGCCAGCCATTGCCTGAGCGCGCCGGGGGTCATGCCGAGATCGGCCTGTGACGCGTACAGGGAGGCGACCGGTGTCAGCGCGTGCAACCGCGCGACGAGCTGCCGGTCGCGCTCCGCGTACAGGTCGTCGGACACCAGCCGCAGCACGGCCAGCCCGGACAGCAGGACCAGCAGCGGGACGAGCACGGCGAAGCAGACGGCGAACCGGGTGGACAGCCTCATCCCGCGACCGCCGGCGGTGTCCGTAACACGAACCCGACCCCGCGCACCGTGTGCACCAGCCGGGCCTCGCCGCCGGCTTCGAGCTTGCGGCGCAGGTAGCCGACGAAGGTGTCGACGGCGTTGCCGGTCACCTCGAAGTCGTAGCCCCAGACCCGTTCCAGCAGCACCTGCCGGGACAGCACGATGCCGGCGTTGCGCGCGAGGGTCTCCAGCAGGTCGAACTCCCGCCGCGTCAGATCGACCGCGCGGCCGTCGAGGACGACGGAGCGAGTGGCCGGGACGACCGTCAGCGGGCCCACCCGGATCGTCGTGCCGGGAGCGCGACCGGCCCTGCGCAGCAGCGCGCGCAGCCGCAGCACCAGCTCCTCCAGCGCGAACGGCTTCACCACGTAGTCGTCCGCGCCCGCGGCCAGCCCGGCCACCCGGTCGGCGACCTCGTCCATGGCCGAGAGCATCAGCACGGGCACCTCCGAGCCGCGGCCGCGCAGCCGCGAGCACACCTCGATCCCCGACACGCCGGGCATCGACACGTCGAGCACGACCGCGTCCGGAGGCGCGCCGTCGACCAGGTCGAGGGCCCGCCGCCCGGACTCGGCGGTCGTCACGTCGAAACCCTCCAGCCGCAGGCCACGGCGGAGCGAGCGGAGGATCGCCGCGTCGTCGTCCACGGCGAGGATCCTGGGCGCGGTCATCGGTGCTCCTTGGGGATCAGCGGTCTCATGGATTTGCCAAAGAGGTCCTGTTCACTGCCGGCGATCGTTCACCGAGGGAAGAGAGATTCGCGCATGCGGAGGATCCGTACAAGTGTGGCGGTGTTGCTCGCCGTCCTGGCCACAGCGTACGCAGCCGGGAGCGGCGTCGCGGCTGCCTCCGGCGGCAGCACCACCACCGTCCACACGATCACCGTGGACGGGCGGCAGCGGAGCTACCGGCTGCACCGGCCCGCGTCGCTTCCGGCGAAGGCGCCGCTGGTGGTGATGGTGCACGGCGGCTTCGGCTCGGCGCGGCAGGCGGAGACGTCGTACGGCTGGGACGCCGAGGCGGACCGGCGGCACTTCGCCGTCGCCTACCCCGACGGCCCGGCGGCGTGGAACGTCGGCGACGGCTGCTGCGGCAGGCCGGGCAGGGAGCAGGTGGACGACGTCGCCTTCATCACCCGGATGATCGCCGACATCGGCCGCAGGCTGCCGATCGATCCCAGGCGGGTGTACGCCACCGGCATCTCCAACGGCGGCATGATGGCCTACCGGCTGGCCTGTGACACCAGGATCTTCGCCGCCGTCGGTCCGGTGGCCACGACCCGGCTCGGTGACTGCCCCGCGCCCGCGCCGCTGTCGGTCATCCACATCCATGGCCTGGCCGACGAGAACGTCCGCTTCGACGGCGCCCCGGGCACCGGGATCGCCAGGATCGACGGGCCGCCGGTGCCGGAGGTCGTGGCCGGCTGGCGGGCCGTCGACCGCTGCGGCCGCCCCACCGTCACCACGTCAGGACCGGTCACCACCGAATCGGCCCGCTGCGCGCGGGGCCGCGCCGTCACTCTGATCACCATCGAGGGAGCCGGACACCAGTGGCCGGGCGGACAGGTCGTCCGCGACCGGGCCGACCCCCCGTCCAAGGCCCTCGACGCCACCGCGGTCATCTGGGACTTCTTCGCCGCCCACGCCAAGCGCTGACGCCCTGGCTCAAGAGCGGGCCCGCCCCTTACGACGATCGTGAGCTGAGCTCGACGCAGCAGGCGCCCGGCCGGGGAGCCAGCGTCGCCTGCACGGTGGTCGCCCTGAGTCCTTCGCAGTACGCGGCGAGGAAGGCGTGGTTGATCCCGCACACCAGATCGGGGTCCTTGGCCGCGAGGGGGTGGAAGGGGCAGTTGTCGAGCCGGAGGCGGGTCGGCTCGACGCGGGCCGGCTCGAAGCCGTGCTCCTCCAGCACGTGGGCGATGTAGGTGAGGGCCCGTTCGGTGCCGAGCCGGCCGGGCTTGAGCCGGTCGTGCTCCGCTTTCCCGAGCGCGTGCCCGCGGTCGGCCGCGACGCGTACGGCGGCTTGCGGGCCGCTCTCCTCGGGCCGCTGGTGCCGTACGGCCTCCAGCAGGATCTCGGCGAGCAGGCCGTGTTCGCGCGGCGGGATGCTGACCTGAACGTGCAGGTCGGTCGGCTGGTACAGCTTCGGGGCGCGGCCGACCCGGCGGATGCCGTCCGGTTGGGCGTACGTGGCCCTGAGCAGGCCGACCTCGACCAGCTTGTCGAGGTGGAAGGCCGCCAGCTTGCGGGAGATGCCGACGCTGCGCGCCGCCTCGTCGCGGGTCACCGGAGCGGGCGACTGCCGGATGAAGGCGAACATGCGACGCCGCAACTCGTCGTCCAGCGCCGCCACGGCGCGTACCGCGTCGTCCGTCACCCGTTCACAATAACACTCGTCTTCCGTGGGGAAACCTCTTCACCTCGTGGCCTTCAGCGTGATAAAGCTAATAATTGTTAGTGAAATTGGAGGGGGCCATGCCCACGCCGCAGTATCAGGCCAAACGCCCCGTCACGGCACTGGCCGGGCCGTACGGGCATCCGCTGCATCCGATCCTGGTCACTGTGCCGATCGGCGCCTGGGTGACGAGCCTGCTCTTCGACCTCGCCTCACACGTGGTGCCCGATCCGGGCTTCCTGGCCCGCGGCTCGCTGTGGCTGATCGCGATCGGCGTGATCGGCGCGCTGGCCGCCGCCCTGTACGGCATCGCCTGCGCATGGCGGGCCGGCGCGGCGGCGGGAACGGGAGCGGGACCGATGGCGCCGGTCCACATCGCGCTGTCGGTGGTCGCCCTCGCGGCACTGACCGTCTCCGGCCATCTCGGCGGAAAGCTCGCCTACCGCTACGGCCTGCGCGTCGCGGACGAGACCACCCAGGCAGCGGGCTTCCGTTCCTGACCCGCGAAAACCCCGGGCACTCCCGGACCCCCCTCGGAAAGGTTGGTCATCATGGCGGTCGCCGCACTCGTCACCTGGATACTCACCGCGCTCGGCGGCTTCTCCATGCTCGGCATGTGGATCTCCCGCGGCGGGCCCCGCACGCGGGAGTCCCGCCTGCCCGCCCCGGTCGTCTTCGGCCACCTGCTGCTCGCGGCGACGGGACTGGTCCTGAGGATCCATCGCGCCCGCGCCACGAGCACGGCCCCGGAGCGCGCCATCCCCGTCGTCGCCGTCGCGGGACACGGCGTGCCGGCCGTCGCCACGCTCGTCCTCGTCCTGCTCACCACCGTGTCGGGAGGCTGACATGCTGAACGGATCGACCGTCCCGACCAGAGGCGTCGACCTGGCCGCGGCCGAGCTGGCGGCCGGCCAGTTCCTCGACGCCCTGGGCATCCACCTGGACAACGAAAGCCTGCGCGGCACCCCCGGGCGGATGGCGCGCGCCTACGCCGAACTGTTCTCGCCGCGCCCCTTCGAGCTGACCACCTTCCCCAACGACGAGGAGTACGACGAGCTCGTCCTGGTCCGCGACATCCCGCTCCGGTCGGTGTGCGAGCACCACCTGCTGCCGTTCACCGGTGTCGCCCACGTCGGATACCTGCCGGGGCCGCGCATCGTCGGCCTGTCCAAGCTCGCCCGCATCGTCGAGCACTTCTCCTGCCGGCCGCAGGTCCAGGAGCGCCTCACCAAGCAGGTCGCCGAGTGGCTGCAGACCAACCTACGGCCCCGAGGGGTCGGCGTGGTCGTCCGGGCCGACCACACGTGCATGACGCTGCGCGGCGCGCAGTCCCCGGGGGCCCAGACCATCACCTCCACCCTGCTCGGCGTGCTGCGCGACGACGCCCGCTCCCGTGCCGAGTTCCTCTCCCTGGTCAAGCCCTGACCGCGACGGCGCTCGCGCTGCTGTTGCCTGCCGGTGGCCGTGCCGTGATCCCGCCGCGGCATGATCACTGCCATGAAGAAGACGATCACCGCGTTGTCCGTGCTCGCCGCCGTCCTCCTCGTGTCGGCCGCACCCGCCCAGGCGGCCGCGCCGGTAGCTGATCCCGTACGCGCGCTGAAGGCCAAGCTGGTCCCCGGCCACGGCGTGCACTTCACCGAGGTGGCCAACTGGTCCGACGGCGTCGACACGCTGCAGACGGACACCGGCGAGGGCGTGCTGCAGTTCAGCAAGAAGGGCGTGGCCGGCTACGACCTCAAGGGCGCCACCTGGGACGACCAGAAGTTCCGCGTCGTCTCCGTCGGCGACACCGCCTACTACTCGGGCGCCATCTACGAGCTGCCCAAGGGCAAGACCTGGTACGCGACCGGCGGCGGCTCGCTGCCCACCATCTACGGGCAGATCCTCAACCCGGCCGAGCTCACGACGCTGTCGGCGCTGCTCAAGAAGGGCACGAAGGCCGGCAACAAGGTCACCGGAAAGATCACTTTCGCCGACCTGGCCAAGGTCTCGCCGTGGTTCGCCCGCTCGATCCTCACCGAATGGGCCGACGAGACGGAGATCTCCTACACCCTGACGCTGAGCTCGGCCGGCCTGGTGACCAAGCTGTCGAGCTCGTACCGCGCCAAGGACGTCACGGAGAGCTTCTCCGAGTTCGAGGGCGGCATCATCTCCGTCGACACCCGCTACTCCGGGTGGGGCGGCAAGGTGTCGGTCAAGGCCCCGGCCCCCAGGACCGTGACGCACACGCTGCCCGAATGAGGCGGGCGGCCGGCCGTGAGGAAGGCTCGGTGGCTGGATGACCTGGCAGGCCCATGGGGCCTGTCTGGAATCGAACCAGTGGAAGGAAGCCACCGAATGGCCTCACGGCCGGAGCGCGAGGAGAGCGGAAGGACTGGAGATTCTTTTTGGAGAAGAAGAGAAGGAAGCCCTCCCATAGCCTCGCGATCTTCACTGTATCAAGCGGGGATCAGCTCGTGCAGCGTCGCCGGCGTGAACACCCGTGTCCCCTCCGGCAGACCGGCCGGCGCCCGCAGGCCGATGTACGTGGTGTGATCGCTCGCCGAGCCCTTGCGCCGCAGCAGGCCGGCCAGGTACCGGACCCGCAGGTGATCGCGCTCGACGATCGAGCGCACCAGCAGCGAAGACGTGACGCGGCTGCCCTCCACCTGGTTGAAGGAGGGGTGCCCCTTCAGGTAGAGGTGCAGCCACTTCACCCGCCAGGCGCCGTCGTCGCCGCGCAGGAAGGCGAGCGGCAGCGCGACCCGGCCCGCGCCGCGCAGGTCCGACTTCATCCGCACGGTACGCGGCTCGAAGGGCCTGCCCTCCTGCTCCGCCTCCCTGGTCATGTACCCGAAGAACGCCTCCGCCGCCTCGTCGAACGCCTCGCCCGCGTAGATGTGAACCTGCGGGATAACGATCGGCCGGGTGGCCCGGGCGAGCCGGATGTCGATGAACTCGCTCGCGCCGTCGGCGGCGTCGGTGAGGTCGCCGGAGTACACGGCGAAGTCGTTGCCGTAGTTCGTCCACGAGACGTGCTCGGCGTCGCCGTACGAGGCGTCCAGCATCAGCGCCGACAGGTCGTAGTCGGTGCGCCGCTCCGCCTGGCGCCAGTGGACGAAGAAGCGCAGCAGTTCCCCGTCCACCCTCGACAGCGAGCCGCGCGGCAGCATGCCGAGGCCGGGCGCGACGGGCTTGCCGGACAGCGGCAGGGCGACGTCGAGCATCTCGGGATCGACGACCAGCGCGCCCGGGTCGGGCAGGCGCCGGGTGATCTCCTCGTCCAGGACGGCCACGGCCCGCGCCACGACGTCCTCCTCCAGCCGCGCGCGGGTGTCGGCCGTCGTCCAGCCCCGGCCGCGGCGGTTGACGAAGACGCGCCCGGGGGCGGGGGCGAGCCGGTTCTGCAGGTGCTCCCGCAAGGACAGCAGAACCCGGCCGGAGGCGGTCGCCGCGGCCCGCTCGGCGGCGTCGAGCACCCCGCCGGGGTCGGCGCCGGTCCGCAGCAGGTGGTCGAGACGGCGCAGCAGCGCGCCGGGCGCCCTCTCCAGCAGCTCCACCGCGTCACCGGTGAGTCCGGCCGACAGGGCCGCCTCGACCCGGCTGTCGAGGCCGGGCGCCCGGCGTTCCCCTCGCGCGACCTCGAAGACCTGCGCGGCGCGCGAGAACTGCGGGTACTCGTGCGGGTGCAGCCGCTCACCGAGCCGCTTCCACTGCTCCCGGTGACGCGGCACGTCGGCGAGCTTGGCCGGCGCCGCGACCTGGTCCAGGGCCCGCAGAAGGGCGCGGCGCTCAGGACGCCGGAACGAGCGGAACCTGGTGGGCGCGGTCAGCGTGACATCGCCGCCGGAGACGCCGCAGGCGAGCCGGAGCACGTCGGTCACCGTGTCCACGAGCAGCGGCCGGCCCGCGGCCAGGCGCATCTCGTTGATGACCGCGCGGCTCTCCCGCACCGGGACGCGTTCCGGCTCGTCGGCGCAGAAGGCGGCCAGCGTGCGCAGCACCGCCAGGTCCTCGGCCGCCGGCGGCGCCTCCGAGCCCGCCAGGGAGAAGTAGAGCTCGCGCGCCTCCGACTCCAGGCTCGCGCCCAGCTCCAGCACGGTCACCCGGTCGCCGGCCAGCGGGATCAGCTCGGCGTGCGCGGCCAGCAGGTCGGCGTAGCTGTGCTGGTAACGGCCGTAGCCCGGGAGGGCGAGCAGGTCGAGCGTCGCCGGCTGGACGCGCGCGGCGGCGACCGGGTCGAGCAGCGCCTCCCGCAGCAGGCCGGCCCAGAACTCCATCGTGTCGGGCACGTTGCGGGGGAAGTCGATGAAGTACGCGTTGTGCCGCACGTGATCGCCGACGAGATGCCGGACCGCGGCCAGGACGCGCGCGCCGAGATCGACCACAGCCGCTCCGGGCAGCTTGCCCAGGCGGTCGAGCAGGGCCGCCGAGCACGTGAAGCCGACGCTCAGCAGCGCGGCGTCGAGCTGGCGGGCGGCGACCTCTCCCCAGCCGGACTCACCGGTGGGGGCGTCGCCGATGGGGACACGCAGCCGCCGGGCGATGACCAGGCTCTCCAGATCGTCCACGGACCGCACCCTATAGTCGGACCTTCCCGAAACGCCGCCCCTTTTCCGGCGCCCCGCCGACCGGCTCTACAGGCATGAGAACACCGGTGGCGGTCCGCGCCCGGACGGCGAGCGGCGCCGGCAACGCTCGCGGCCGACATAACTCACGACCTTTGCCGGGCAGGCATTCAGGGATCTTCGCACGGCGGCGTCCACCAGCTCGTGGATCTGCTGCTCGGTGAAGATGCCGGGCAGGGTCAGCCGCTCCACGATGAGCCAGTTCAGCGCGAGGTAGAGGAGGACCACCGAGGTCGAGTCGCCGGGCAGGCCGGAGGCGGCGTGGTAGCCGATGTTGGCGTCGATGTCCTCGCGGATGCGCTTGGTCAGCACGGCCCGCAGCTCGGGGCGGCGGGTGGCCTCCAGCCGCAGTTCCGGCAGGGCCAGGTAGCCGGAGTTGAAGGCGGAGACCCGGTCCACCAGTTCGTGCATGAGCTCGGCGTAGCGGGCCCGATCCTGCACGCCGTCCCGGCTGACCCGGCCAGGACCGACCGCCAGGCCCGATCGCAGCCCCGGCACGAACACCCGGCCCACGACCTCAAGCCCACCGGCCGGACCTGACAGAGGAGGGGATACTGGCGGCCATGGTCATCGTCGAAGTCGTCCTGGAGACCCACGACGCGGCGGACTTCACGGCCTGGCCGATCGCCGAGCCGTCGGACGACCGGCTTCTCGCCGTCTCCGGCCGGATGTCCGCCGCGGACGTCGGGACGGCCATGGCCGTCATCTTCACGTACAACGGCATCCCCGTCACCCGCGCCGCCGACCTGACCGAGGCGCGGCTGCGCCACCATCTCGCCGAGGCGGAGGGCCTGATCGCACCGGGCGGGCTGCGCTTCCGCGACACCACCGCCGACGTCAGCGTCTCACCCGGTTGCTGCTGCGGCCTGGAGAGCTGGCGGAGCTGGTGGCACGTGGCTCGCGGTCAGGAAACCTGGCTCGGCCACGACCCCACGCCCCGCATCACCCATGTCGGCCAGCTCGTCCAGCTACGGCAGCACAGTGAGGACTCTCCCCCCATCGAGATCACTCGCGCGGAGCTCTCCACCCTGCTCGCCACAGCCCAGCAGCACTTCTCCGGGTTCCTCGACCTAGCCCGGCGATGGGCGGCGATCACTACCCCGAGACTGGCCGACCGGCTCATCTCAGCCCTCGACGAGTCCTTCATGATCAATACTTCTCGACAAGGCGGCGAGCCCGCGCCACCCTGATCGCCGTCGTTCCGACAAAGGAGGCTGCTTGGTCGTCTTCGCCTGCGCGGAGTGCGGTGCCGTGCTGACCGCGAGGCTGTCGCGGGTGGCGCTTCCCGACCACTCCAGCCAGAAGTACGGGCATGGCCTGCTCCCTGCCCTTCTGGAGCCGGGAACGTATGTGGTGGACCCCGGGGACGGCCGGCCGTGGGAACCGTTGCGGCCCCGGCCGGAGGAGCGTGGCGTCCGGCTGCTGACGTACTCCATCACGGGCCCCCCGAACAGGATCGGGATCGCGCCGGGCGACGTCCGGGGAACCGTCTTCATCCCGGAGCGGTTGGGCGGCTGCTGCTGCGGCTGGGACGGACAGTACGGCCCCAACCTGGCGTGCGCGGGGTGCGGCTGCCCGGTGGCGACTCGCGTCGACGACTGCGGGTTCTGGCAGGTGGTGTGGCTGGAGCCGGAAGCCGTGCGTCCTGCCGCCGTCGACGGCCCCGCCCAGCGGGTGATGGACTGGACGGAGCTGCCGAGCACGCCTCCCGTCGATTCGCGTGGTTTCTGGAACCCGCGGTGGGAGGCCGCGGTCGCGGTCGCCTTGGCGCACCTGCTGGCAGCATCGGGTGGTGAGCGGGTGACCGTCCCCGAGGGACCTGTCGCGGAGGTGCTCCGCCGGTCGATCGACAGCCTGCTCCCTCCTGGACCCCCGGAACGCCACCTCGTACTGGCCGGACCCGGCCTGCCCGCCGCGCTCGCGGACATCGCCCTGGTGCCGCGGCATCCGCAGACCGGTGCGGCATGGCCGTGCGAGACGGGAGCAGTGGTGCCGCTGGCCGCGGACGTGTGGACGTACCTGGCCTTCAACGACGACCGGCGGCTCATGCCGGCGGCGTACGGGATGCCTGCCGTCGTCCGCCGCGACGACCCGCCACCGCCGCTCCCACCCAGTCTTTTCCGCCCCGATGGACGAGTGTTCCTCCGCGCGCTGGAGCGGCTGGCGGCGGTCCGGCGACCGTGGGTGCGCGGCGTCTATGACCGCGTGAGAGACCGCCCCTACACGGACCCGTTCTCGTAGCCGCGCGAGCGGGGAGACGGCCTCTGCGGCATCCAGGCGGTGACCGCTCTGACGCGCGCTCCGCCGCGCCGTGGAGACCAGCGGGCGCCATCGAGACGACCCGGGTGCCGGCGAGACCGCTGAGGTCCCGCCATCGGGATCGGTCAGTCGTTATGGGGTCTGCTGAATTCTTCGATCAGCACGGGATACTGTTCCCCGCCGTGTCCGGCGGCGATCGCGCGGTCGGCCATCGCCTTGATCAACTTCGGCAGTTCGGCGTTGACACCCACCGCCTCACTCTCCTCGACCAGGTGGTTCATCGCCCGCGCGTCGGTCTCCAGGGCCGACACCTCGGCCGGGAAGGAACCTCTGTCGATCTGCTCGGCATACCCGGGCAGCCATTCGGCCACACCGGCAGCGATCTGCCGCGCGAACGGCGCGAACGTCGCGGCGTCGACACCGGCCGTCCTGAGCATCGCAGTGCCCTGGAGCCAGGCGTTCAGCACGCTCCACATCATGGCGAGACCGGCCACGTCATACAGGGACGCCAACCCATGGTCCGCGCCAAGGTAGGTGACGGTCCCGAGCGCGTCGATCGTCGACCTGTGCGCCTCGAAGTCCGGCTGCGGCCCGCTGTGCAGAATCACCGCCTCGGCGGTCCCGATCGCCGAGGGGATGGCCATGATGGCGCCGTCCAGATAACGGGCTCCGCGCTGCTCGGCCCATTGGGCGGCTTCCCGGGCCTGAGCCGAGTCGCCCGAGGTCAGATTGATCAACGTCCTGCCGCCCAGCTCGCTGTCGCTCGCGCCGAGCAGCTCGCGTACGGCCTGGTAATCGGTGACGCAGATGATCGTCAGGGAGCTCGCCTTGAGCGCGTCGCCGACCGTCGGCGCCAGCCGTGCACCCTCGGCCACCAGCTGGCCGGCCTTGGCGGATGTGCGGTTCCACACGGTGGTGGGATGCCCGGCCTTCAGGAAGGCGCCGGCGAGCGCCCGGCCCATCAGTCCGAGTCCGATGACTGTCACGGATGTATCGGTTGTGCGGTTCATGGCAGCATCGTCAACGTTGATACCGGTATGAAGGTCAAGTGAGGTCTCGATGCTGATCGGGGAACTCAGTCGTCGGACGGGCGTGAACGCCCATCAGTTGCGCTACTACGAAGCCCAGGGCCTGCTGGAGGCAGGGCGCGGCGCGAACGGATACCGCGAGTACGACGAGATTGCCGTGCTGCGGGTGAAGCAGATCAGGCACCTGCTCGGCGCGGGTTTGTCCTCCGAGGACATCGCGTACCTGCTGCCTTGTGCGGTGGGAGAGGCCCCGGAGCTCCTTGGATGTCCCGAGTTGCTGGCCGCGATGCGGTCACGGCTGCAGCGGCTGGACGACCAGATGGAGAGGCTCGCTCAATCCCGCGAAGCTCTCGCCCACTACATCGACGCGGCCGACCGCATGGCCGGCGAGAGCTATCCCCCCTTTGAGAATGCCGACCAGGAGCGCGTGCCCGCCTGAGCGATCTGCGGGGTCCGGTGGTGACGCTGCGTTGGTCCGCCGGGTGGCCCCGGCTCAGGTCATCCGACGGCGCCGGCGACCGCCGGGCGGCTTCGGTACGGCGGCGGCAGACCTGGGGCTGAGTCAGTCAGCGGTCTCGCATGCCGTCGCCTCGTTGGAGCGCGCTCTCGCCGCCCCGTCGGTCGTCCGCTCGGCTCCCATACTTCGGGACCGACGAGGAGGACGGCTCATGGAGCGGGCCGATCACCTGGAAACTCTGGGTGGGCCCGGACCACCCGCCGAGACGTTTCCACGCCGTCATGAGGTTCACCCCGAAGCGCGGTGGCGGCAAGGCCGAGACCATGACGATGAGAGCCTCGCCAAAGGCCCGACGGGTATGGCGCTCACGGAGGCCGGGGGCCGTCACCTGCCGCTGCCTCGTCCAGAGCACGGAAGGAAACCCGGGTCGCGGCCAGGTCGGGATCGCGGACGTATTTCTTCGCCTCGGACTCGGGAACCACCCGCCGATGCCGTATCTCGAACTCCGGCTGCCATTCCTGAAGCCGGACCTCCGCGCGCCAGTAAGAGCGGATGACGACCAGGCCAAGCTCGCGCCCGCGCACGCATTCGCTGCGGGAATGTCCGAGCAGGCGGCTACCGATGACGGTGACGCACGCTTCTTCGAGCATTTCCCGGCGAAGGGTCTCCTCGATGGTCTCTGTTCCTTCAGGACGTCCGGCCGGAAAACCCCAGTGCTCGCCGTCATGGCTGATCAGGACCATCTCATGGGCAGCCGTCACGCAGATGCCGGCGGCTCCATGAGGCTTGCCTTCCTGCAGGTCGTCGACAGGGTGCCAGGACACAAGCCAATCCTGGCCGTTCGAATGCGTCAGCATCCGCTCCCCGTCACGGGCAGGGACGATAGGTGTCATGTGGCTCTCCCGGTGCCGATCCCGGCGGTGCTCGTCTGCCTGATGGCCGCGATCCACCACAGCGGCAAAGCCATCCTGACCGAAGCCGTGCGGCTCCGGAGTGCGTACAGTGCCGAAGCGCGCGGCCGGGCTCTCGGGCGGTGGTTTGACCGGCGGAACCACGCCCGCTTAGCGTGAAGTGGTTATGGTCTCGAAGGGGAGACGCCTGCTGGACAATTTGCCGGCCGACCTCACGAGTTTCGTCGATCGGCGCCTCGAGCTGGCGGAGATCAAACGGCTGCTCTCACTGGCCCGGCTGGTGACGCTGACCGGCGTGGGCGGGGTCGGGAAGACCCGCCTGGCGCTGCGTGCCGCGGCGGATCTGCGCCGGGCGTTCGCCGACGGGGTCTGGATGGTGGACCTGGCCGCTCTCGCCGACCCGGAGCTGCTGGTCCAGACGGTGGCCGAGCACCTGGGGCTCAGCGACCAGTCGGCCAGACCGCCGCTGGTGGCGCTGTGCGAGCGCATCGCCGACAAGCAGCTGCTCATTCTGCTCGACAACTGCGAGCATCTCCTCGACGCGTGCGCGAGGTTGGCGCACGAACTGCTGCGGGCCTCTCCCGGCCTGCGCATCCTGAGCACCAGCCGGGAGCAGCTGGGTGTGTACGGCGAGCACGTGCTGGCCGTGCCCCCGCTGTCAGTCCCGACGGAGTCACCGGAAAGCGTCACGGTGTCGGCGGCGGTCGCCCTGTTCGCGGACCGGGCGGCGTCGGTCGTGCCCGGGTTCGCGGTCACCCCCGACAACGCGGCCGTCCTGGGACGCCTCTGCCAGCGGCTGGAGGGCATCCCGCTGGCCATCGAGCTGGCGGCGGTCCGGATGCGGGTGATGTCGCCGCAGCATCTCCTCGACCGGCTGGACGACCGCTTTCAGCTGCTGTCCGGTGGCCCCAGGACGATGCCGCACCGCCAGCAGACGCTGCGCGCGCTGCTGGACTGGAGCCGCGACCTGTGCTCGCCCCAGGAGCGGACGCTGTGGGCCAGGCTGTCGGTGTTCTACGGCAGCTTCGAGATGGAAGCGGTGGAGGAGGTCTGCAGCCTCGACGGCCTGCCCCGGGAGTGCATCCTCGACCTGCTCATCCAGTTGGTGGACAAGTCGATCCTGATCAGGGACGAGGGCTCGCCGGATCGGTACCGGCTGCTGGAGACCATGCGGCAGTACGGCGCCGAGATGCTGTCCTGCAGTGGCGAGGCGACGGCGATGCGCCGCAGGCACCGCGACTACTACGAGCGGCTGGCCGTATGGGCTGAGGCGGAGTGGTTCGGGGCACAACAGCTCGACTGCACCGAACGCCTGTGGCGTGAGCACGCCAATCTCCGGGCGGCGCTCGACTTCTGCCGGACAGAGCCGGGAGAGGCAGAAACGGGGCTGCGCATGGCCGCCGCGCTGCGCATGTACTGGCTCGGCTCCGGCCTGATCCGGGAGGGGCGTGGCTGGCTCGACCGCCTGCTCCCGCTGCACACCGAGTCGACCCCGGCGCGGGCCAAGGCCCTGTGGCTCGACACCTGGCTCAGCCTCCTGCAGAACGACGAGGCCGCCGCGCTGCCGATGCTCAAGGCGAGCCGAGAGCTCGCCGAGCAACTGGACGACGCGAGCGCCCTGGCGTACGTCGCGCAGATCACCGGGCTGGCCGAGTTCAGAGGAGACCTGCCTGCTACGGTCGCGCTGTTCGAGGAGGCGCTCGCCCAGCACCGCGCCGACGGTGACCTGATGGGTGTCGCGTACGCGCTCATCCGTCTGGCGACCACCAGCATCCTGCTCGACGACGCCGACAGGGCCGTCGCCTACTGCGAGGAGTGCGTCGCGCTGAGTGCCTCCCACGGCGAGGTGTGGTTCAGGGCGCACGCGCTGTGGATGATGGGCATCGCGGTCTGGAGGGCGGGAGACCACCGCAGG
The DNA here is from genome assembly GCF_024172185.1 of Nonomuraea roseoviolacea subsp. carminata. GTDB lineage: Bacteria > Actinomycetota > Actinomycetes > Streptosporangiales > Streptosporangiaceae > Nonomuraea > Nonomuraea roseoviolacea. Next base: position 4,610,348 of record NZ_JAMZEC010000001.1, on the reverse strand, counting down.
GCCGCCGCGCTGGAACAGGAGAGCATCCGGGTCAAGGCCGCCTTCCACGACCAGGTGGGGGTCGCGATCGGGATCGAGGTCCTGGCGTGGATCGCGGCGACGGAAGGGCGCAGCGAGCGAGCGGTCACCCTGCTCGGGGCGCTCGAGACGATCTGGCTGCCCACCGGCATGTCCCTGTTCAACTTCGTGACCGCCTATCACGACCAGTGCCAGGAGAGCACGCGGGAGATCCTGGGGAACAAGGGCTACGAGTCGGCCTTCAGGCGCGGGAACCGCTTCACGGTAGAAGGGGCGATCGCTTTCGCGCTGGACGAGAAGCCCGACGTGGCGGCGGTGGCGGCCAAGCCCGAGGCGGAGTCCGGGCCGCTGACGCGCAGGGAGAGGGAGATCGCCGAGCTGGTCGCGCAGGGGCTGAGCAACAAGGAGATCGCCACCGCGCTGGTGATCGCGACGCGCACGGCTGAGGGCCATGTGGAGCACATCCTGGCCAAGCTCGGCTTCACGTCACGGGTGCAGATCGCGGCCTGGGTCGTCGAACACGGCCTGCACCGATGACGGCGAAGCGGAACCGGATCACCGCTGATTCGGGCGTATCGGCCAGGCTCCGCGCGGCCGCGCCATGTGAATACGGCGACGCCACGCGCCTGGCCGCCGCGCACCACCCGAGCCCGAATCACCCGACCCCGGCCTCCCGGCAAGCAGAGGGCACAGATTCCCGACGCGACCTCGGCCACCTCGGCCAGTGGCGTCACGTCCACCAACCCCCAGACGAGCCCCACGCATCGGCCACCACTCATCCCGTAACGCGCGATTCAGATCACCGTGTCGCACCCCCCGGGCCTCCCCGCGCACCTGCTCCACGATTCCCAAACTCGGACGGACTGTTCGAAGATCGCTTGCCGAACTCTTGGAGATCATTTCCCGCTCAGCCTGCGATCGGGCCGCAAACGCGCCTACTCCGACGCGACCCACCGCGGCACGGGCTTCGTCGCGGTCGCCGTCTAGGGACACGCCTTTCTGTACGGCAGCATGGGTGCGATCACCCGCCACTGGGTCGCGCTCAGCCCGCCCGCCTTCGCGCACACCGCCGCCGCCAACGCCTCCCCGCCCACGGCGTGCCGCCTGACCGCGCCGTTGCCGTCCACGGTCAGCACCGCCGACCCGTCGCCGGTGAACGCCACGTCGAGCGGCTGCCCGATCTCCGGGTCCTGCCCGCCGCCCTGGTCGAGCAGCGCGCCCAGGTCCGTGCCCGACATCACGTCGACCAGCCGCACCCTTCCCCCCACTTGAAGGCTGGCGAGCAGGTCCTCGCGCGGCGAGTAGGCCGCGGGGTCGCCGAACCCACGGGCGGTGGCGAGCCTGCGGCGCGTGGCCACGTCCCAGACCGTCATCCGTCGCCGCGCGTCGAGCACCACGACCGCCTTGCCGGAGCGGGTGAAATACGCGCGCACCCCCTCGGCGTCCCTGCCGCCGCCGCCGAACGCCGGCCCCACCGCCTTGCCTGCGGCCGTCTCCAGCAGGTGAATGCGATCGCCCGCCACCACCAGCGTCCGCCCGTCGGAGGAGAAGGCCGCGTACTTCGCCGCGCCCGCCTCGGCCGACCACATGCGCCGCCTGGTCTGCCGGTCCCACAGCTCGACCCCGCCCTTCTCGGTGACGACGACCAGCCTGGCGCCGTCGGGAGAGAAGGCCACCTGCACGGCGGACGTGCGCAGCGTGCCCTGGACGGCGGCCGAGGCGGTGTCCACGATCCGCACCACGGGCCCGACCGTGGCGACGAAACGGGAGTCCGGGCTGAATACCGTGTACTCCGCCTCCGGCACCGCGCCGATCTTCCTGCCGTCGACGGCCGACAGCTCGCCGTCGCGGACCACGAGCCGCCCGTCGCCGCTCAGCGCCGCCGTGCCCACAAGGTGATCGTCGTCCTCGGTGGTCAGGTCGGCCACGTCCACCGAGAAGACCTGGTCGCCCAGCAGATAACGGAACGTGCTTCCGTCGAAGGCCCCCTGCGCCGCCTCATCAAACTCCCCCCGTACCTGGACCGTGGTGAGCAGTTGCGTGTCCGACCTGCGCCAGAACTGGATGGACCGCGATGCCACCGTCGCGACGAGGCCGGCGCCGAACACGGCCGCGCCACCGTTCCAGGTGCCCTGAGTGCCGGCGCCGTCCTTGTCGCCGATGAAGTCCTTCGCCCCGGTCCTCAGGTTGGTCAGCTCCAGCTGGCGACCGCGCCGTGCGGCCCGCCAGACCCCGTCCCGGCTGAATGTGCCCGCGGGGGCGGGCCCGAGCGCCTTGGCGGCGCCGGTTCGCAGGTCCCAGCGGGTACGCCGGTCAGCCTCCTGGAGCAGGACGGAATCGTCCCGCTCGAACGTCACGTCGACCCACTCGTTCGTGAAATCCTTGGCAGTGGGGAAGACGTAGTCGCTGATCGGCCTGCCGCTGACGAGGTCCACCGCGGATGCGCGCCTGGCCGTCACGGTCACCAGCACCTTGCCCGACGGGCTCAGCGTCACGCTGTCCATCGGTTCGGACGGCCGGGAGCCGCGTGTCCGCAGGAGCCGGCCGTTGCGCACGTCCCACGCGCGCGTCGCGGTGGAATCGGCGCTGATCAGCGTCCGGCCGTCGGCGCCGAGTGTGCGTACCGTGTCGCCCGCGGTCGACGGGTCGCGGAACATCGCCGTCTCGCGCTGCGCAAGCGAGGCCACCAGGGCCGCCCTGGTGGCCGGCGTGCGGTCCAGCCGCCAGGCCGCCAGGCTCGCCAGCATCGCCTGGCGAGGGTCGATCCCGCGGGTCGTGGTCGCCACCCCCGCGAGCCTGGCCGCCTCCGACCTGCTCAGCTGCCCGGCGATCTGCTCGGCCCGGTCGTCGGCCACCGCGCTCTGCTGTACGGCCAGCCCGCCGGCCACCAGCGCGATCACCAGCAGCCCGCCCAGGCTCAGCGAGGTCAGCCGGGCCCGCCTGGCCCTGTGCCTGGTCAGGGTGGCCGCCGCGGACAGGAAGTCGCGTTCGGTGGGCGACAGGGTGATGTCGCGGCGGGCGGTGGCCGCCCACTCCAACGCGTTGTCCAGGGTGCTGCCCTGGAACAGGTCGCCGTCCCGGCGTCCCGCCGTCTCCCAGCGTCGCGCCGCGGCGAGGATCTCCCGGTGTACGGCCAGGCCGTCGCGGTTGGCCTCGATCCACCGGCGGTACCGCGGCCAGGCCTGGGGCAGGGCCGGCCTGGCCAGCCGTACGCCACCGTCCTGCCTGGCCAGGAGGTAGCCGAACACGGCGAGGATCCTGCGCACGGCGGCCACCTCGTGCGGCGCCCGCCCCTCGACGAGCTCGGCCAGCTCGGCATGCCGGGCCGACAGCGCGCCCGCCTCGTCCACCGTCACCAGCCGCAGGAACACCTCGGGGACCAGCTCGCGCTCGGCCGGATCGAGCATCGTGTACGCCTGCTCGGCCAGCGTTCCGAGCGCGGGATCGTGCCCCTGCGCGCCGATCCCGGCGGCCTGGTGGCCGCCCTGGGCGAGCAGGCGGGCGGTGTCGAGGTCACCGTCGCCGCTGACCAGCGCCAGCAGCAGCTCGCGGGCGGTCGGCCGCTGGGCCGGCTCCTTGGCCAATGCCGAGGAGACCAACCGGCGCAGCGTGCTGGGCAGTGCGGACAGGTCGGGCGTGGCCGACAACACCTGGTGCATGACGCTTCCCAGGTTCTCGGCGTGGAACGGATCACGGCCGGTGGCGGCGAAGACGATGACGGCTCCCCAGGCGAACACGTCCGCCGAGGCGTCCGCTCGCTGGCCGATGAACACCTCAGGGGCCATGTAGGTGGGCGTGCCGCTCACCACGCCGGTCGTGGTGAGCGACATCTCGGCGGTCCTGGCGATGCCGAAGTCGATCACGCGGGGGCCGTCCGGGCCCAGCAGCACGTTGTCGGGCTTGAGGTCGCGGTGGATCACCCCGGCGTCGTGGATGGCGGTCAGCGCCGTCGCGATGGCGGTGGCCAGGCGGTGCAGATCGTCACCCGCGAAGATCCTGCCCGCCGTGCGCAGGCTCGGGCCTTCCACGTACTCGCTGACGATGTAGGGACGCGGACCCTCCAGCTTGGCATCGATGATCGGCGCGGTGCAGAACGAGGCCACCCGCTGGGCGGCCGCCGCCTCCCGGCCGAGCTGGGCCACCTGATCGCCGTACAGCACCTTGATCGCCACCCGGCGGCCGTCCTCGGCATATGCCTCATACACCACTCCCTGGCCGCCGGCGCCGAGCCGCCCGGCCAGCCAGTAACGACCGAGCCGCTGAGGGTCTCCTTCGATCAACACGCTCGGTTTGATGCACTCATCACTGACGAAGTTTCGCCCAGAATACCCATCGGGACCTTCTCCGGTGACACGACCACCACGAAGATCGGCGATCGCCAGGTGCTTCGCCAGCAGAGGGATCGGTCAAGTTCTTCACCTCCGTCCGCATCAGTGACGGAGACGCATGCGGCCGCCGCGGGCGGTGCACCAGCCCGGCGGGTGGCGCCCAGGCCGGCCTTACGCAACCAGGCGGCGATCTTGTTGTGGCGGGCGGTGGGCGTAGATCTGGGCCGGCAACGGGCAGCCCGACCAGCAGCGGACCACCGTCACTTGACGGCTCCTCCAGTGATGCCGGAGATGATCCGTCTTTGGGCGACGACGAAGACGACGACCAGCGGCAGGCTCATGAGCACGACGTAGGCGAAAACGAGGTTCCAGTTGTTCTGATACAGGTTGCTGCTCGCCACCGAGTACAGGTTCAGCGGGAGCGTCGAGTACGTCCCGCCGCCGAGCACGAAGAAGGCGTAGAAGACGTCATTCCAGATGTAGAGGCAGATGAAGATCGTGGCGGTCGCGATGACCGGGCGCAGCAGCGGCAGCACGACCTTGATGAAGATCCCGAGCGGCCGTGCGCCGTCCATGCGGGCCGCTTCCTCCACCTCGACCGGTATGGTCCGCACGAAACCGGTGACGAAGAAGATCACCAGGGACATGTACATCCCCATGTAGACCAGCATCATCCCGATCGGCGTGCTGGCCAGGTGGAGTTGCCGTAGCAGCAGCACGATCGTGACGACGGCGGGCGGCAGGACGATCCCGCTGATCGCGGCCGCGTAGAGCACGGCCATGGCGCGCCCCGCCCGCCGGGCGAGCACCCAGGAGGCCAGCGAGCCGAAGATCAGTACCCCGGCCACGGACGGCACCATCACCAGCAGGCTGCCGAACAGCCCCCACAGCACGCGGCCCTGCGTGAACGCCTGGGAGTAGTTCTCCCACAGGTGCCACACCCGCGGGAGCGACAGGTCGGGCAGGTTCGCCTCACCCTGCGACTTGGCCGAGGTCACCAGGGCCAGCCACAGCGGGATCCCGATGACCACGGCGGACAGGAGGAGGACGACGGCCGGGTGGACGAAGCGAGAGATCCTCACAGGACGCGCTCCCTCTTGCGCAGGTATCCGATGACGGGAAAGGCCAGCAGGGTGACCAGGAGGAGGAGCGCGAGGCTCATCGTGGTCGCCTGGGCGAACAGGCCGTTGCCGTAGACGCGGAAGATATAGATGTCGAGCACCTCGGTCTGCTGGGCGGGCCCTCCCCCGGTGGTGGCCAGGATCGTGTCGAACCCGTTGAAGGAGCCCAGCAGCGCGGTCGCGACGTTGAAGGTCACAGCGGGGGCGATCAGCGGGAACCTGACCGACCGGAAGGTCCTCCACCTGCCGGCCCCGTCGATCCTGGCCGCCTCCAGAACGTCGGCGGAGATCGTCTTGAGACCGGCGAGGAAGATCACCATCGCCAGCCCCATCCACTTCCAGGAGTTCACGAAGGCCACCGTCACCACCGTCCAGGTGGTACTGCCGAGCCACGGGATCGTCACGTCCTGGCCGGCGAGCGCGCCGAGGAAGCCGTTGACCGGACCGTCGGGCTTGAGGAGCGCCTGGAAGGTGTACCCCACCGCCAGAGCCGACATCAGCACCGGGATGAAGAAGACGACCCTGGCGAACCGGTTGATCCGGGTGTCGCGCTCCAGCAGCAGGGCGAGCCCGAGCCCGAACCCGGTCTGCATGATCGCGACCAGGCCGGCGTAGACGATGGTGATCCGCAGCGACGACAGCAGGGCGCCGTTGGACAGTACGGCCTCGACGTTCGCCAGCCCCACAGGGCGGATGTCGTTGTGGAAGGCCGACCAGTCGGTGAACGCGTAGACGAAGTTGAAGACGGTCGGCAGGAAGAAGAAGACGGCCAGCACGGCGAACGCCGGGGCCAGGAACCAGCTCGGGTACAGCACCGCTCGCCGCGGCGGGCGACCGGTCGGGAGAGAGGAGATCATGCGGCCGTCAGAAGCCCTTGATCCCAAGTGCCTGCGCGAGCTGGGCGAACTGGGACTGCGTCGTGGAGGTCACCTGTTCGGGAGTCATGGTCCCGTTGACCATGTTCGCCAGATTCACGTAGAAGTCCGGGTTCACCGCCGCGTTCTGCTGCATCGAACCGGCCGCGTCGTCCAGCGCGGCCGTGGCCTGCTTCACGACCTCCGGCACCCCGTCAGGAGCCGGTACGGCGGGCTCGATCGACACGGTGCCCGCTGACTTCACGTACTCGGGGTAGTAGGTCTCCAGCCAGAACCGCAGGAACTGCCGGGCGCCCGCCTCCCGCTTGGCATCTCCGCTCTTGAAGGCGACCAGCGCGTTGTCGCCGCCGGGCACCGACGTGGCGAGGTTGCCGTCCTTGGAGATGGGGAACCAGCCGATCTCCCGGTCGATGGTCGCCGTGTCCGCCGTCGACTGCATCAGCGACGCGAACGAGGTGAGCTGCAGCACCATCGCCGCCTTGCCCTTGAGCAGGGCCGGGCCCGACTCGGTGTACTTGGAGGTCTTGTCGTCCTTGTTGAACAGACCCTGCTTCACCATGTCCTGGAACTGCTCGACGGCGCCGAGGATCGTCGGATCGGTGAACTTCTCCTTGTTCTGGCTGACCCGCTCCCACAGGCCGCTCTTCGACGCCTCGGCCAGCAGGACCTGCGGCCACCACTGGGTCGGCCACTGATCGCCGGCGGCGCCGAAGAACGGCGCCACCCCCGTCGCCTTGATCTTCTGAGCGTCGGCAAGCAACTCCTGGAAGTTCCTCGGCGTGTCCGTGATGCCCGCCTTCTTGAACACGGCCTTGTTGTAGAAGATCCCGAGGACCGAGGGGACGTTGACGAAGGCCGCGTAGTGGCGGCCGTCGACCAGGCCCAGTTTCTGGATGGCCGGCGTCTGCTTGGCCAGCCACGGCGCGCCGTCCAGGCTCTGCAGGTCGGTGGCGGGCTTGAGGAGCGCGAGCATGCTGCCGGTCGGCTGCCAGGTGGCCAGATCCGGCTTGGCGCCCGTGGCCAGCTTGGTCGGCGCGTTGGTCTCGTAGACGTCGGGGATGACGACCTTGTTGACCTTCGCTCCGGTCTTGGCCTCGAACGCCTTGATGACGTTGTCGGCCATCGAGGCGGTCTGCGTCGACATCCACAGGGTGAGCGTCACCCCCTGCAGAGACGCGCCCGGGTCGGGCCACGCGGTCGCTGCGGCTGGAGCGGAGGACGTCTCGGGGTTGCCCGCGGAACAGCCGGCCAGCAGCAGCGCGCCGCACATGACGGCAGCCGTACGGGAAAGGCCTCGCGTCTTCATGATTCTCCTCGGTTGGGGGGTGTGAGCGTTAACACTGAAGGGTTCAATCTGTCGGCTGAAGGCGGAGCAGGCGTGCGGTCGGTCCGGGTACGGCGGGGCGGAGCGTGAGCCGCGCGGCGGGGGCCTCCCAGCGCTGCTGCCAGCCGGGCAGTGCGGCCGGGTATTCGGTCTCCACGCGGAGGCCGCGCCCGCGCAGGCCGGGCAGGTCGAGCTGGATGTCGTGCGGCCCGCCGTCTCGCTGCCACACGGCCAGGAGCGTCGTCTCGCCGGTGCGCAGGCCCAGCGCGACCACGTCGTCGGACCAGGCGGGCAGCCCCAGCGGCCAGAACGGCTCGGCCGCGGCGATCTCGGCCCTGATCCGCTTGTGCACTGCCACCCCGTCCGCGACGAGCTCGCGCTCGGCGGCGCTCATCCCGTCGAGGTGACCGGAAAGGTAGAGCCGCCCCGCCAGGCCGTTGACCATGGTGAAGGCCAGCTCCTCCGCGGGCATCCCGGGCTGCGGGTAGGCCCAGTTGCCCGCCTGCTCGGGGAGCACCGAGGCGGGCGCGGAGGCCGCGATGGCGGCGTAGAGGCGAGAATCCTGCTGATCCGAGGTCGACTGCAGCTGGAGGCGGGACAGCAGGGCGTAGTCGGCCCGCATCGCGCCCGAGGCGCAGTTCTCGAAGACCACCTCCGGGTGCCGGTCGAGCAGGTCGTCGAGCCATTCCAGGTGGGCGCGGTTGTGCGCGAGCAGTCCCTCGCCCGGTTGGAGCGCGTCCCTGTCGGTGCCCGGTCCCGGGGTGACGTTGTAGTCGAGCTTGAAGTATCCGGTTCCGTAGCCGTGTACCAGCCGGTCGATCACCTCGTCGAGGTGCTTCCTGGCCGAGGGGTGGCGCAAGTCGAGGAAGTACCTGCCGTGCTCGACGACGCGCTCGCCGTTCCGGCTCAGAAACGCCTCGTCGGGCAGCAGCGCGGCGACCGGGCTGCGCACGCCGACGACCTCCGGTTCCAGCCACAGGCCGGGGCGCATGCCCTTGGCTCTGACGTGGTCGAAGACCCGGGCGAGCCCGCCGTCGGGGAAGCGGCCGGTCGAGGAGCGCCACTCACCCACGCTGTCCCACCAGTTCCCGCCGTCGTCGTACCAGCCCGCGTCGACGCAGAAGTACTCCGCGCCCACCTCGGCGGCGGCGTCGACGAGCGGCAGCAGGCGCTCGGTGGTCGGGTCGCCCATCAGGGTGTTCATGTAGTCGTTGAAGACGACTGGCAGCGCGTCCCCCGCGGCATGCGCGCGGCGGATCGCCCTGCGCTGCCAGGTGAGGGCGGCCAGCGCTCCCTGGTGGCCCTCATCGGACACGGCGACGGACACGGGAACGGCGACGAACCGCTCCCCCGGGGCCAGCCGGGTGCTCCACTGGTGGTCGAGGTCGGTGGGACCGCTCAGCACGAGGGCGACGGCGTTCGCCCCGCCGCGGCGGCGGTCCACTTCCCAGCGCCAGGCGCCGTTGTGCTCGATCTGCCAGCCCCAGGCCCGGCCGGTGCGGGCGTCGGCCAGGACGCCGGTCGGCAGGTACTCGCCCGAGGACCAGGTGCTCTTGCTCACTGTGACGAGCGCGCCCCGACCGTCGTGCCCGTGCAGTTCGTCGTTGATGTCCGCCAGCCCGTCCGGACCGGACAACGGGATGCCCGCCCACCTGCCCTCGGCGCACCAGTCGGTACGCGCCCGCCACAGGACCAGGTCGCCGTCGTCCGGCGTCTCGGCCAGCGCGCCGGAGGCGAAGGACGAGACCATCTGCAGCACGCGGGGAACCGGCCCGGTGTTGGTGACCTCGGTCCAGGTCTGGACGGCCGGGACGTCCGTCCTGGCGCGGAAGACGCTGGTGGCCTCCAGCCCGGTCATCTCGTCACGCTGCCTCACGCGCAGCTCGCGCCAGTCGCCGTCCGCACGCTCGACGGCGTCCGCGAAGCGGAGCCGCGATCCCGCGGCGGTGTCGCTGAACCGGGTGTTGGACAGCGCCCGGCCCTCCCCCAGAACCATCAGCTCGACCAGCGGCTGCACCCGGGAGAGGAGCACCTCGCCCGGTGCGGGTGACGCGGTTCCGAGCCTCGCGATGCGGATCGGAGCGTCCTCGGGTCGATCGAGGACCAGCTCCAGGGAGCCGGGACGCCACTGGATGGTTCTGCTCGTCATCACGTTCCTTAAGCCGGACATATAGTGCGGTTCAGTCATGAAAGCGTTTATCAAGAGAGGTCGCAAGAGGACCAGGGGAAATGCTCTGATAACGCTTTCGAAACGTGCGCCTCAGCGGGCGGGGGGAGCCGCGCTCTCGCGGATGACGAGGCGCGGGGTGGAGTGCGTCGCCTCGACGGGCACGCCTGCCAGCCGGCCGAGCAGGAAGTCGACCGCCATGCGTCCCAGTTCGGCGAAGTCCTGGCGCATCGTGGTCAGCGACGGCGTCCAGATCTCCGCCAGCGGGTGGTCGTCGAAGCCGACGACGCTGACGTCCTCGGGGACCCGCAGACCCTCGTCCTGGAACGCCCTGATCACGCCGAAGGCGACCTCATCATTCCCGCACAGAACCGCGGTCACGTCACCGCGCCTGGCGAGATACGCACCGGCCTGGAGACCCGAGCCAGGGGTCTCGTCGCTCTCCACGATCTCCGGAACCGGAGCTCCCGCCGCCTCCAGGGCCTCCCGCCAGCCCAGCAGCCGCCCGCTCGGCCTGCCGGACGCCGGTATCCCCACGTGGTGCACGGTGCGATGGCCCAGGCCGAGCAGGTAGTTGGTCGCGTCACGGGCGCCCGCGTGGTCGTCGAACAGAGCCCGCGGAATGCTCCTCCCCTGCCCTGCGGAGGAGACCGCCGCCGCGGGGATCGTCTCGGGCAGGGCGGCCAGCGCCCGGCCGCCCTGGATGTCGAACTCGAGCACGATCACCCCGGCAAGCGGCTGGCCGAGCGCGAGGTCCACGGCGACCCGCGCCGACTCCTCGTCGTCACCGTCCAGCAGCGTGAGGGCAACCACCAGGCCGACCGCGCGGGCGGCCTCCTCGATCCCGCGAATCGCGCTGGCGTAGCCGTACCTGGTGGTGTCGCTGGTCAGCACGCTGATGATCGAGCGTTTGCCGGTCGCCAGGGCACGCGCCGCGGCGTTGGGGCGGTATCCCAGCTCCTGGATCGCGCGCAGGACCTGCCTGCGCTTGTCGGCGCTCACCGGCGCGGACCCGCTCAGCACCCGAGACACCGTGGGGACGGAGACGCCGGCGGCCCTCGCCACGTCCGCGAGGACGGGAGGACGAGTGTGCGAGCGGCGGGTCACACCGGTAAGCGTACATACCAGGAGGTGAAGGCTCAGACGGGCGGCTCCTGCGGCCGGATACGGCAGGCCGACGCGCTCAACCGCCCCCGCCAGCTCGTACGTCTAGATCGTCACTCAGTTTGTCACCCAGCAGAGATCGAGGCGACAAGGAGGGCGCCGCTCAAGCCCTCGCTGAACTCCAGAACGACCTACAGTTCTGCTGCCAACTCCCCCTCGCCACTACTTAGCACTCCAGCATCACTGAGGCTTTTTCATCCACGTCGCCGGAGTGATCCGCCGGCATCATAAGGCGATCAAGTCGGCCTGGCGGCTGCTCAACCCGGGACAGCAGGCCCTGCTGGTGCTGGTTCACCTGCGCAAGGGCGAGACGTTCACCGAGCTGGGGGCCACCGACCGGGTCACCGCCGACCGGCCGTACTTCTCCGGCAAGCACCGCGCGCATGGGATGAACATCCAGGTGATCGCGTCACCACCTCTGCAAGGCCATCGCTCTTCTGCAGAACTACGAGGTCGCCCCTCACGCAGCTTGGCGGAGTCCTTCGTCGGCTCACGGCTGTTCAGCCGTGGCCGTCCGGGCGGTCGGCGGCGTCGAACATGTCGCAGTTGTGCTGGATCAGGGGCATGTACTGCTCAGCCCAGGCTCGCAGACTTCGCAGCGGCGCGACGAGCGTGGCGCCCAGGCCGGTCAGACGGTAGTACACCCGTGGAGGCTTGCTCGCCTCGACACGACGATCGACAAGTCCGTCTCGTTCCAGCGCCCTGAGGGTCTGCGCCAGCATCTTCTGCGACACACCGGTCATCTCGCGCTTCAACTCGGTGAACCGCAGCTCGCCCTCGGCGGCGGCAAGCGACAGCACCGCCATGGTCGTCCATCGCGACCCCACCCGGTCGAGCAGGAGCCGTGTCGGGCACAGAGGATCGAACAAGTTCCCCTGCCGCGAGGCAGTTACCACGAGGTCACCTGGTGTCGGAAAAGTGCCTTCTTCCCCGTTCATTGAACGGTCTCCTACGGTTACCACGTTCCCAAGCGTAATCAAGGAGGGCACCTGTGCGCCAGATGACTCTTTCCCCCCACCTTCCCGGCGCGACCGTGCACCGGATACCGATCGACGGGGTCGAACTCGCCGTGGAGACTCTCGGGCAGGGGCCGGCCGTACTGCTGCTGCACGGCTTCCCGCACACCCGCGCGATCTGGCGCGATGTCGCACCCCGGCTGGCCGCGGCAGGTTTCCGGGCCCTCGCGCCGGACCTGCACGGGCTGGGCGACAGCACACCCGCCGTCCGCGGCTACCAGGCATCCGCGATCGCCACGGACCTGCTCCGAATGTTGGACGTCCTAGGTGACCGCGAGGCACACGTCGTCGGCACCGATCTAGGTGTCACTCCGGCATTCGCCCTGGCAGCATCGTCGCCCGAGCGCGTGACCAGCCTGACCCTGTCCGAAGGGTTGATCGGACTTCTGCCCGGCGCCGAGGCCTTCCTACGGCAGGGGCTGCCGTGGTGGTTCGGCTTCCACCAGGCGCCCGGTGGTCTGGCCGAGGACGTCCTGGAGAACTCGGCGGAGCGCTACGTCCGTTTCTTCCTCTCCGCCGGCAGTCGCCGAGGTCTGCCGGCGGACCTTACACGGGTGATCGTCGAGGCATATCGGGGCAAAACGAGTCTCGGCAATGCCTTCGACCACTACCGCGCGGTGCCGGCCACCGCGGAATGGATCGGGAACTGGGCGCAGGACCAGCGACTGACAACGCCGACCCTCGCCATCGGCGGTGGCGCGATCGGCGCGGCCACCGCCCGCCAACTCGAACCGATCACCGGCTGCCTCACCCAGCACCTGCTTGAGGACTGCGGTCACATCACCCCGATCGACCAGCCGGACGCCTTCGCCGACCTTCTCATTGAGCACGCCCGGGCCGTCTGAGCTCACACCTTCAAGACCCGTCCGGAACAGAGCCGACCGAACCCACAGCAAGGAGCAGATATGAGCCTTGAGCAGCGAGAGGCCATCCGGCAGTTTCGCGCGTCGTCCCCCCTCGACCTCGGCGGTGCGGTCCACGAACAGCGTGCCCTGTTCGAGCAGCTGTTGTCCCACCATCCTGTCCCTGAGGACGTCATCGTCACCGAAGCCCACTACGACACGATCCCTGGCCTCTTGGTCGAACCCGCGGAAGAGCCCCGCGTCGGCACCGTCCTGTACTTCCATGGCGGGGCGTATGTCTTCGGGTCGGCGCGCAGCTCGCTGGGGATCGTCGCAGACCTGGCCCGCAGGTCACAGACACGGGTGATCACCATCGACTACCGCTTGGCACCCGAGCATCCCGCCCCTGCCGCCACCGACGACGCGGTACGCGCCTATCGCGCCCTGATCGCCTCCGGCGTCGATCCGCAACGGGTGGCGGTCGCCGGCGAGTCGGCCGGCGGCGGGGTGGCGCTCGGCCTGCTGGCGGCCCTTTCCGCCGCCGACGAGCCGATGCCCGCCGCGGCGTTGCTGTTCTCGCCGTGGGTTGACCTCACACTCAGTGGCGATTCGATGACGGCCAGGGCCGAGGCGGACTTCATCGTGAACCGCACCGCCCTCGAACGCCGCGTGCGTGACTACCTCGGCGACGCATCCGCGGCAGAACAGCACAGCCCGCTGTTCGCGGACCTGCAGGGTCTGCCGCCCACATTGATCCAGGTCGGCTCTGACGAGGTGCTGCTGGACGACTCCACCCGGCTCGCGGCAAGGCTCGTGGCGGCCGACGTGTCGGTGACGCTAGACGTCACCGCGCAGGCGACACACGTCTTCCAGTCATTCGCCGCCTCGTGGGACGAGGCCGACGCGGCGATGACCCGCGCGGCCACATTCGTCCGCACGATGGTGAAGCCGTGAGCAGCAAGCCACCCGCCCGGCGTCGGCATCCGCGCCGGGTGAGCGGTCAGTGGTTGACGGTGCTCATTCCGACCGGGTTTCGGCGGGAACCGGGTGAGAGACGGTGTACTTCTTCACGTACCGTCACGCCTCCGCGAACAATGGGGCGTGGCGGTTTCGGTGATAATGGCCGGCGGTGCTACAACGACGATCACGTCCAGCGGGTGGCGTTGATTCAGACATTCCCAGCCGCGGGCATGTCCACCATGAGCATCGCTCAGATGAGTAGCGGTGACGTGGCCTCCAGGAAGCCGGTCGATCTGTCCCGTCGAGGCGGGTGGGCAGCAAGTCGGCCAGTGCCCAGCGGTGGCGGCGGTAGTGGACGCGGCCCTTGAGCCGGCGGTCGACCGGTACGTCGAGCGCCGTTGTTGACTGCGGGGCCGTCGCCGGCCTGTGGCGGTACTGCCTCGACCTGCTCGACGCCGCCGCGGTTGCGGGAACCTCCGCTCGTGCAGCCGCTCAGGTTCAGGGTTCGCGAGCGGCGGCCGGAGTGACGGGGTGACCGGCGCACCATACGGCGCGGATGTCGCGGGTGGCCGTGATGTCCCGGGTCGGGTCGCCGTTGACCAGCAACAGGTCGGCCCGCATACCCGGCCGGACGGCGCCCCGGTCGGCCAGGCCGAAGGCGCGGGCGGGCAGCACGGTCGCCGAGCGCAGGATCTCCACCGGCGTCATTCCGGCCCGCGCCATCAGCTCGAATTCGTGATGCAGGCTCTCGCCGTGGGGCACGGGCAGCGGCGCGGACGGCTCGGCGTTCGCGTCCGTCCCGGCGAGGATCTCAATACCGGCCCGGTGCAGACGGCCGACGTCGCCCAGCACCTCCCCCAGGTGGTCGGCCCGCCCAGGCGGCGGGCCGGACGTCATGAAGGCGGTGAGCAACGCCTCCATCATGGTGATCGTCGGGATGGACCTCTGGCCGGCGCTCCTCATCGCGGCCACGTCCTGCGCCCGGACCCCGCCGGCGATCGGCGTGTGCGTGACGAACTCCGCTCCCGACTCCACGGCCATCGTGTAGGCGCCCTGGGTGGCGGCGTGCACGATCGTCTTGAGCCCGTACTCGCGGGCCGCCTCCACCAGCGCGCGCAGCGCGTCCGCGGGCGGCCCGCCCTCGCCGGGAGCCTCGGCGACGCCCTTGATGTAGTCGACGCCCTCCGCCGCCCGCGCCTCGACGTGCCGCCGGGCATCGGCTGCCGTCAGGACGACGGCTTCCGGCGGCATTCCCGGCATGCGAGCGTGGTGGCCGCCCGGCCCGATCGCGGGCAGTCCAGCAGTACGGAAGTCGGCCACTCCCCCGGCCTCGCGCAACGAGGCCACCCGCTCCGCCGGCCAGCAGGCCATGTCGAGCCCGGTCGTCACTCCCCAGGCGGCCAGGGCGGCCAGGTTCCCAGGGCCGTGCAGGTGGACATGCGCGTCGATCAGTCCGGGCAGCAGCGCCGCCCCAGCCGCGTCGATCTCCTCCGCCCCTGCGGGATCGTCGCCGATCAGCGCACCGTCGATGACGACGGTACGGGGCTCGCCGAGCCGTTTGCCATCGAAGACCCGCACATTGCGCAAGGCTGTCCTGCCGTCAGTGGACATGGGCCACCCGCCTCAAATAGGGAACAACTTTGTTCACTAATGGAGGCTAGCACGGCGAAGTGCGTGATAATCCGTCCTCATGAGTCCCACCCGGCGCCGCGGAGACGCCCTCACCACCGCGATCTTCCAGGCCGTCCTGAGCGAACTGGCCGAGAGCAGCTTCGAGGAGCTGACGTTCGACAAGATCGCCTCCGCGGCCGGGACCGGGAAAGCGGCCTTGTACCGGCGCTGGTCCACCCCGGCCGAACTCGTCCTCGCCGCGCTGAGCGACCCCGCGACCGGCTTCGGCGAACCGCCGGCGCCGCCCGGCACGGGCACACTGCGCGATGACCTGATCGCCCTGCTCGAGCAATTCGTACGGGCGCTCGACGAGCCGCGCGGCCGCGCACTGCTCCCGCTCATCGCCCACCGCCACCGCCATCCCGAGCTGTTCGAGCAGGTCCACCGGCTGGTGATCCGCCCGCACCAGGAAGTACTGCTGTCCGTCCTGCGCCAGGCGGTCGACCGCGGCGAAGCCGCACCCGGCAGCCTCACCCCGCGCATCGTCTCAGTCGGACCACGCCTGATCCTCCTCCAGGCATGGGAGGGCGGTCTCGTGGACTCCTGCGAGATCACCTCCATCGTCGATGAGGTGCTCATTCCGCTGACCAGGCCATGACCCCCTAGCCGGCATCCCGCAGGGCAGCAGTGCGAGACGAAAGGTGCACGTTGTGAGTCGCCGCCCGTACCGTTGGAAGCCGTCGGCATCTCGCCTCAACGAGGCGACGGCCGCTCACTGGACGTGGGGGCTCACTCCGCCCTGGCTGCCTCCAGGCCGGGTACGGGCGCGGCCCGGCGCATGGGCGGCGCCGAGGTCGCCAGCCTCGCCACGGCCGCACCCGCCGCGACCAGCGAGAAGAGCCACCACTGTGGGGCAGGGCGCAGGTACGAGCCGCCGCTCGTCAGATGCAGCAGCACCAGCGTGCCCATCGCGATCACCAGACCGAGGATCGTGCCGAGGGTGACCACGGCCGCCGCCTCCCAGCGGCCCATCGAGGCGTCTCTCGCCTGGTCGGGCACCGCAACACCAGCGTCACCGGAACGGTCTCCCGCCAACAACGCAAAAGGCCGCTTCCAATGCCCTGGAAGCGGCCTTTGACCTGGGTGGGATGTTCACGAGTAGGGCTGACCTGGGATGCAGTAGGGGGTTGGAAGATCGCTTCGCGAGATCGGCATGATCGCTTCCCAGGTTGGACGGGGCGCTCGCCTTGGCGCAGAGGCTCGACGGCGGCTACGGGGTTCGAAGTCGATCTTCTTGAGGGTCGAAATAGTACAGGCCGAGTTGGGCTGCAACTTGGACTGCGTACGCTGAGGTCTCCTCCGCGCGGCTCCACGCCATCGCGACGTAGACGTAGGGGCCTGCGGCCCCCGTAATCAGCGGAGATGCCGCACACGGGACACCATCCTCATCCACCTCGCCCTCCTATGGCCAGCGCCGCAGGAGCCGCTCCACGAATTCCACGATCAGAGGCGTCGGCGGAACCTTCACCTCTGCTTCGAGGTATTGGTCGTACAGGATGGCATGCATCTCCCCGGCTTCTCGATCGTTTGCGGGACGCTCGCCCTCCCAGGGGCGCAGATCAAGTACGCCGGAAGGGGCCGATAGGGCTGGTCAGGCGCTGGAGGCGGGGCAGGGGTTTCGGCTGTGGATAGCGGTGTCCGGTGTGGCGCCGGATTGGTTCCCCAGTGGTCTCGCTGCGCTGACCTGGTCAGAGGCCGTCTCGGGAACCGGAAAGAATGGCAGTTATCTGCTGGACGGCACGGTCCCCGTGCAGTACTGCCTACTCAGAACGTTAGCGCAATCGCAGCAACGTCCCCTCGTCGCGTCGCGGCGGCACCCGCGGCTCGGTCATAAAAATGCGGCCCCTCGCGGGGCCGCCCTGCCGGCCGTAACCGACGTCGTATACGGAACTCCTACCCAGTGTCTCGGCTTCGATACAGGAACGCGTCGCGTCGGCACCCTGGTCCAGGGTTGTCACAATTCGGGCATGCCGGCCGACCGGGCCGACGTGCTTCGCACGAACAGCCGATCGGTGTTCCGCATTTCGTGCGCAGGTCCCGCCGCCCGCAGGACGACGTCCAGGACACGCTCGGCGTCCGCAGCGTAGGCGTTGCTGAACCATGCCTCATTGGCCTCAACGACCGCGAACCGGCCGCTGTCAGAGAGGATTCCGACATCGACCACGACAGCGCTCGGCAGCCCGGTCGCCAGGTGGTTGACCAGCTCAGCGCCGAAGCCGAGCGCGGGATGCCGGAGCGGCAGCGGTGCGCTGTCGAGAACCCCGAAAACGGCGTAGCGGCTCGCGGCGCGCACCTCGCCATCCAGGATGTGGAGCCGGTACTCCTCAGCGAATGCGACCGGTTCGGCGGACAACACGGGAAGTTCGGCGGGAAGGTCCGATGGCAGAGCGGCGCCGTCCGGACGCACTCCAGCCGGAAAAAGCTTCCCGGCGGCCGGCTTGACGAAGCGAGGGACGCGGTGCTGCCGAGCCTGCCCCAGAGTGATCAGCTCGATATGCCTGCCGGTGAAGTACTCAGGCAGGGCCGCAAGCAGATCGAGAGGCGGATCCAACAACGCCATGTCCAGCGCGGACGCCACCGCCTCGGCGAAGCGTTCGCCGCCATAGAGGTGGGCGCGCCCCTTCAGGTCGGCAGGGATCGGAGGTCCGGGCAGGGTGCGCACGTCCAGGCCCCGCCACACAGCCGCCTCTGCCAGAAGCTGTCCCGTCGTGGTCGCGCGCGGCGGCAGCATGAACGCTCGACGTGTGGTCACCCCGGGATTCTCCCAGCGCGAAGAGCACCGAGAACAACTCGCCGGGTGTTCGGTGGTCCCGTCATGACCACCCGCCGCGCGTCGACGGGGCGAGCGCAGCGAGAAATGAGCCCAACACACCCGCCGACGTCCTCGAGCTCCCCGCAGAGCACATCGGCCACACACCGCTCCCGGGCCGGAGCCGGCCGCCACCGGCCCCATAACCCGCAGTTCAGATCACCTTGTCGCAGCACCCAGCCCGGAGTCGGCGTCGGCATGCCCAGCGACGCAAACATTGACCTCGACCAGCGGCCGGACACCACCCGGGCCTTCCTGGACACCCGCTCCGCAGCTCCCAAATCAGGACGAACCCGATTCGGAAACCCCTGAAACGACAAGATCCCGTCTGATCGCGATGATCAGACGGGATCCCGTCAACTTCAGTCCAGCCGTTTCAAGAACGGCCCGCGGTGGAGATGAGGGGATTCGAACCCCTGACCCCTTCGATGCGAACGAAGTGCGCTACCGGACTGCGCTACATCCCCAGGAACCTCGACCAGATTAGCAAACCTTCAGAGGTCCTCGCGCCATCCTCCGTCCCCACACCCCGACTCAGTCCCCCACCGCGCGCCGCGGCGGCTCCGCGTACTGGTCGAACAGGACATCCTCCTGCCGCGCCGACAGGTCGATGATCTCCGCCCGGTCCTGTTCGGCCGCCATACGGGCAGCGCGTTCGCGCTGCTCGCGGAGGCGGCGGGCGCGTTCCGCGCGGGCCCGGTCGGCGCGCTCGCGCCGTTCCCGGTCCACCTGTACGGCGATGCGCAGGAACCCCATGTACGACAGCGAGATGACCACCGACGGCGCGACGCCCCACCACGGCATCATCTTGACCGCGGCCGTCACCACCGAGGCGATCACCAGCAGCCCGGTGAAGAAGAGCAGCCGGCGGCGACGGGCGACGATGATGGCACGGCGCTTGGCGCGGAACTGGCGCGGGTCCACCCGCTCGCCCTCCACCGCACCGGGCGGCGGGGCGAAACCGGCCCCCAAGCCGGCCACCAAACCGGCCCCCGAACCGGCGCCCAGGCCGGCACCCGAGGCGCCACCCTCCTGCGCCTCCAAACGCTCCAGATCGGGCAACTGGTGCTCGCCGGTGTAGTACTCTTCGAGCTCCGCCAGTTCGGCCAGATTGGTCTTGTCGCGGCGCAGCCACATGGGCACGAGCACGCACAGCCACATGACGACGATGGCGAGGTAGAGGAGGACGCTGCTCACGGCCACCTCCGGGCACGACGAAGACACCCGTGTGTCGTCGGCGTCTTCGATGTGCTCACGTCACGCACCGTAAGACCGCGTGTCACTGATTGACGAGCATTCGGTGCGGTGTGTCGCGAGATCGTCAAACCTCTTCTACCGGAGACCCGCCGTGAGAGGCCGACTCGCGAGCGCGCCGCCACTGCACGAGCAGGCCGCCGGGACAGTCCTCGACGGTCAACGCGTAACAGATGTGGTCGCGCCAGGCTCCGTCGATGTGGAGCTGGCGGCGACGAATGCCTTCTTCCCGGAATCCGAGCTTCTCAACCACCCTGCGGCTGGCCTGGTTCTCGGGGCGGATGTTGGCCTCCAGGCGGTGCAGGCCGGTGGTGAAGAAGCAGTGGTCGACGGCCATGGCCAGCGCCGTGGGCGTGATGCCCTGGCCGGCGAGGGCGCCGTCGATCCAGTACCCCACCTGGGCCGAGCGGGCCGAGCCCCAGACGATCGCGCCGACGGTCAGCTGTCCGGCGAACCGGCCACCGTACGTGATCACCCACGGTAGCGCCAGGCCCTGTCTGGCCTCGCGGCGGAGGGTGCCGACCATGGAGACGTACGGGCCCAGACCGGTACGGAACAGCGGCGTCTCCGGGTTGCTGGGCTCCCAGGGACGCAGCCAGTCGGCGTTGCGCACCCGCGTGTCACGCCACACGCGCACATCGGCCAGCCGCAGCGGCCGGAGGCCCACGGGCCCCTCTTCCAGGGTCGCCGGCCAGCCACGAAGTCGATCCACCCCCTCATCATCCCCCCATCAGGGACGCCGCCGCCACGGATCAGAGTGAGCGCGGGTGATCGCTGTCAGAGCGGGGGTGATCGCCGCCGTTGATCTGCTCCACCGCGTGGCGGAGAACGGGAGCGAGGACGGCGACGCCGTCGCGCACGCCTCCGGTGGAGCCGGGGAGATTGACGATCAGCGTACGTCCGGCCTGGCCGGCAAGGCCGCGGGACAGAATCGAGGTGGGAACTTTGTCGCGGTTCGCCTGCCTGATCGCCTCGGCTATGCCGGGAATTTCCCGAGAAATCACTCGGGCGGTCATCTCCGGCGTGAGGTCGGTGGGCGTCAGTCCCGTCCCGCCCGTCGTCACGATCACGTCGTACGACGCCGCCACCCCGTCACGCAGCGCCCGTTCCACGGGCTCGCCGTCCGGCACCACCACGGGCCCGTCCACGGCGCACCCGGCCTTCTCCTCCAGCAGGGACACCAGCAGCGGCCCCGACCGGTCCTCGTACACCCCGGCGGAAGCCCGGTTCGACACCGTGACGACCAGCGCGCGCGTCACGGCCGGGTCCAGTGACCGGTCTTGCCGCCCGTCTTCTCCTCCACCCGCACGTCGGTGATCGCCGCGGCCGGATCCACCGCCTTCACCATGTCGATCAGCGCCAGCGCGGCGACCGACACCGCGGTCAGCGCCTCCATCTCCACGCCGGTACGGTCGGCGGTCTTCACCCGGCAGGTGATCGCGACGCCCTGGTCCTCGACGTCGAGCGTCACCTTCACGCCGTGCAGCGCGATCGGGTGGCAGAGCGGGATGAGATCGGGTGTCCGCTTCGCCCCCATGATGCCGGCGATGCGCGCCACGCCCAGCGCGTCCCCCTTGGGCACCTCGCCCGACCGCAGCAGCGCCACGGCCTCCGCCGACAGCAGCACGCGTCCCGTGGCCACGGCCGCGCGCGCCCCGACGTCCTTGCCGGACACGTCCACCATGCGTGCCGCACCCGTCTCGTCCAGGTGCGTGAACTCACTCGCCAACACTTCACCTTCTCAAAGGCTCAAAGGGGGATCACCTCGACGGCCGTGCCCGCCGGCACCTCCGTCACGTCCTCGGGCACCACGATGAGCGCGTTCGCCGTGGCCAGCGCCGCGAGCTGGTGCGATCCCTGGCCGCGGACCGGCGTCACGGTGCCGTCCTCGTCGAGCACGCCGCGCAGGAACGAGCGCCGTCCCGCCGGCGACCTCAGCGGGCCGACGACGTACGCGGTCTGGGTTCTGGGCGGCCCGGCCTCCAGGCCGCGCATCTTCAGCAACGCCGGCCGTACGAACAGCATGAACGACACGAACGACGAGACCGGATTGCCGGGCAGCGCGAAGATCGGCACCTGGTCCTCGCCCACGACGCCGAACCCCTGCGGCATGCCCGGCTGCATCGCGACCTTCTCGAACCGGACCGTGCCCAGCGGCGAGAGGGCCTCCTTGACCGGCTCGTACGCGCCCATGGACACGCCGCCGCTGGTGATGACGGCGTCGGCGCGCAGGAGCTGCGCGTCGAGCTGGTCGAGGAACGCCCCCGGGTCGTCGCCCACGGTGGGCGCCCGGAAGCCCTCGCCGCCGGCGGCGCGTACCGCGGCGGTGAGGGTGAAGCTGTTGGAGTCCCAGATCTGGCCGGGCTGGAGCTGGGTGCCCGGCTCGGCCAGCTCCGCGCCCGTGGACAGCACGACGACCCGCGGCAGCGGACGTGCCAGCACGCGCCGGCGGCCCACCCCCGCGATGATGCCGAGCTGGGCGGGGCCGATCACGGTGCCCGGCTCCAGGACGACCTCGCCGGCGTTCACGTCCTCGCCGACCCGGCGGATCGCGTTGCCCTCGGGGGCCGTGCGCCCGATCGTGACCGTGACCGTGCCGCCGTCGGTCCACTCCACCGGCACGACGGTGTCGGCGCCGGCGGGCACGGGCGCGCCCGTCATGATCCGTACGGCGTGCCCGGGCCCGACCGCCCGTAGCTGGTCGGACCCCGCGGCCACGTCGTCGATCACCGGCAGCGTGACCGGCACCTCGGCGATGTCGGCGGCCCGCACGGCGTAACCGTCCATGGCCGAGTTGTCGAACGGCGGCAGCGGCACCGGCGCGACCACCTCCTCGGCCAGCGTCGCGCCCAGCGCCCGTTCGAGCTCCAGCTCCAGGGGCGCCAGCGGGCGTACGGTGGCCAGGATCTCGGCCAGATGCGCGTCAACCGACTTCATCGCGATCCCCCCGCTCGACCGGCTCAGCCGACCTCGTTGAGGAACTCGCGCAGCCACGGCACGAACTCCGGCGCCAGGTCCTCCCGATCGGCCGCGAACTTCACCACGGTGCGCAGATAGTCCAGCTTGTCGCCGGTGTCGTACCGGCGCCCGCGGAACAGCACGCCGTGGACCGGACCGCCCTCCGCGGATTCGCGGCCGGCCAGCGTGCGCAGCGCGTCGGTGAGCTGGATCTCGTTGCCGCGCCCGGGCGGGGTGTTCTCCAGCACCTCGAAGACGGCCGGGTCGATGACGTACCGGCCGATGATCGCCCAGTTGGACGGCGCCTCGTCCACCGGCGGCTTCTCCACCAGGTCCGTCACGCGTACCACGTCGGACTCGTCGGTCGCCTCGATCGTCGCCACGCCGTAGAGGGAGACCTGCTCCTTCGGCACCTCCATCAGCGCGATCACGCTGCCGCCGTACGTGTTGCGCACCTCGATCATGCGCTTGAGCAGCGCGTCACGGTAGTCGATCAGGTCGTCGCCGAGCAGGCAGGCGAACGGATGGTCGCCCACGTGCTGCTTGGCGCACAACACCGCGTGCCCGAGGCCCTTCGGCTCGCCCTGCCGTACATAGTGCAGCGTGGCAAGGGAGGCGGGCTCGCGAACCTGGGACAACCGGTGCTCGTCGCCCTTGGCCTCGAGCACCTCCTCCAGCTCGAACGCGCGGTCGAAGTGGTCCTCGATCGACCGCTTGTTCTTGCCCGTCACCATGAGGACGTCGAGCAGACCGGCGGAGGCGGCCTCCTCGACGACATACTGGATGGCGGGCTTGTCGACGATGGGCAGCATCTCTTTGGGTGTCGCCTTGGTCGCCGGAAGGAACCGGGTGCCCAGACCCGCGGCGGGCACGACGGCTTTCGTCACAGGGTCGAAGTCAGCCATGAGTAGACCCTAGTGGAGGGACCTGTGGACAAGCTGAACCTGCGTCGCGAACTGATGTCGTCACGTGCCTCACTCTCCCCGGAACAGCTACGGACGAACGCCTCCAAAGTACGCGAAACGCTGCTCGACCAGCCGTGGGTCCAGATGGCCGGGCTCGTCGCCTGCTACTGGTCGATGGGCACGGAGCCGGAGACGCACGGACTGGTGTTCGCGCTGTGGAAGCACGGGGCGACCGTGATCCTGCCGGTGCTGAAGGAGGACAACGACCTCGACTGGGCGGTGTACGACGGCCCCGACACCCTGGCGCCGGGGCGGTACGGAGTGATGGAGCCGGTCGACACCCGCCGCGGCGTCGACGCGATCCGCACCGCCGCGCTGGTCATCGTCCCGGCGCTGGCCGTGGACCGGCTGACCGGGGTACGGCTGGGCCGCGGGGGCGGTTCGTACGACCGCGCCCTGGCCCGCGTCGGCCCCAACGTGCCCACCGTCGCGCTGCTCCACCCCGGAGAACTCGTCGAGGGCGTCCCCGCCGAGCCGCATGACCAGCGGGTGCGCTGGGCGATCACCCCTCGGGAACTCACTAGGCTTATGTGACCGAACGTACGAGAGGGGGCCAGATGCCACTTGATGTCTGGCTCCTGATCGGTGCGGCGATCGTCATCGCCGCCATCGCGTCCGTACGGGTCGCGCACCGCAGCGGACTGCCCAGCCTGCTGCTGTTCCTCGGGTTCGGCCTGGTGCTGGGCGAGGCCGGGGTCGGCATCCCGTTCGACAACCCCGACCTGGCCAAGCAGATCGGCATGACCGCCCTGGCCGTGATCCTGGCCGAAGGCGGTCTGACCACGACCTGGAGCCACGTGCGGCGGGCGGTGCCGCTGGCGCTGATCCTCGCCACCGTGGGCGTCGCGGTCAGCATCGTGGTGCTGGCGCTGGCCGTCCACCTGCTGCTCGGGTTCGAGCCGATCACCGCGCTCATCCTCGGCGCGGTGCTGGCGCCCACCGACGCCGCCGCCGTCTTCTCCGTGCTGCGCCGGCTGCCGCTGCCGCCCCGGCTGGCGGGCGTGCTGGAGGCCGAGTCCGGCTTCAACGACGCCCCGACCGTGATCGCCGTCGTCCTGCTGAGCGCGACGGCCCACACGCAGCCGTCGATCGGCACGTTCTTCCTGCAGACCGGGATCGAGCTGGTCATCGGCGCCGCCGTCGGCCTGGCCGTGGGGCCCGCCGGCGCGTACGCGCTGCGCCGGGTGGCGCTGCCCGCCTCGGGCCTGTACCCGATCGCGGTGCTGGCGCTGACCTTCGTCTCGTACGGCGGCGCCGTGCTGCTGCACGGCTCCGGCTTCCTGGCGATCTACCTGACGGCGCTGATCCTCGGCAACTCCCGGCTGCCGCACCGGGCGGCGACCAGGGGCTTCGCCGAGGGGGCGGCGTGGCTGGCGCAGATCGGGCTGTTCGTCATGCTGGGACTGCTGGCCAGCCCCTCGGAGATGCCGTCGTCGATCGTCCCCGGCCTGATCGCCGGGACCGCGCTGGTGCTGCTGGCCCGGCCGGCGTCCGTGCTGGTCAGCTCGGCCCTGGCGCGGCTGGTGCGGGTCGCGAAGGTGAGCCTGCGGGAGCAGGCGTTCCTGTCCTGGGCGGGGCTGCGCGGCGCGATCCCGATCGTGCTGGCGACCATCCCGTGGGCCGAGGGCGTGTACGGGTCGAAGGACATCTTCAACGAGGTGTTCATCATCGTGATCGTGTTCACGCTGGTGGGAGGGCCGACGCTGCCGTTCGTGGCCCGGAAGCTGGGGGTCTCCGCCCCGGGTGAGGCGCACGACCTGGAGGTCGAGTCGGCGCCGCTGGAGGAGCTCCAGGCCGACCTGCTGCAGGTACGGATCCCGTCCGGCTCCGGGCTGCACGGTGTGGAGGTGTTCGAACTCCGGCTGCCGGCCGGGGCCCAGGTGACGCTCGTGGTGCGCGACGGCAAGTCGTTCGTCCCCTCCGACACCACCCGGGTCCGTACCGACGACCAACTGCTGGTGGTGACCACGGCAGCCTGCCGGGACCAGGTGGAGCGGCGGCTGCGCGCGGTGAGCCGCAGGGGCAAGCTGGCCGGCTGGTACGGGGAACGCGGCCTGGAGTAGCCCTCGCCCGCTCCTTGCCTGTTCCTTGCCGGACACAAGGAACAGGCAAGGACTGGAATAGCCGATTGACCGGATCGGTTACCATTAGCAGTCGCACAGCTCGAGTGCCAAAGCAAGCCTGAAGGAGGAGCGCGTGCCGACCTACCAGTACGCCTGCAACGACTGCGGTGAGCAGCTCGAGGTCGTCCAGAAGTTCACCGATGACGCGCTGACCGTCTGCCCCGCCTGCCAGGGCAACCTGCGCAAGGTGTTCTCGGCGGTGGGCATCGTGTTCAAGGGCTCGGGCTTCTACCGCACGGACAGCCGCTCGTCGTCGTCCTCTTCCCCTGCCTCTTCGTCGTCGTCCTCTTCCTCGTCGTCATCGTCGAGCAAGAGCGAGTCGTCTTCGAGTGCGAGCAAGAGCGAGTCCTCGTCCTCCTCCAGCTCGACCCCGGCCGCAGCCGCCGCCACCAACTAACGGAAGCTCTCCTCTCAGCGGCCGCCACGGCGAACTGACCGAAGTTTTCCCCTCAGCGGCCGCCACGGCGAACTGGCCCAAGGTCACCGCACAGCGGCCGCCGCAGCGGACTGCCCCGGCTCGCTCAGCAGCGCCCCCGCCGACGAACGGCCCCCACCCCAGCGCCCGGACCACCACCCGGCGCTGACATGGGCCAGGGATGCGCGGCGAGGCGGCACGGCGTCCTCATCGGAACGATCCCTACCCAGAGCCGGCCCGATCTTGACTGAGACCACCGCGCATCGCGACCTGATCCTCAGTCCGCGCCCACGAGGTCTCCGCGTTCGGTGAACAACATCGACCGGAGGCCTCTTGGCTTGTGCCATCTCGACCTGTGCCGCCAGAAGGCGCGGACGCCGCCTTCCACCGCGCCCGCGTAGAGCCTGTCGGCAGCCAAGCCAACGCCCTGTACGGATGACGGGCGTCCAAGCCCCGCGCACGCCATCCCTGGCGCTCCAGCCACACTCGAACTCGCCCCACTGCCCGGATCGGCGAACGAGAGGCGGATCAGCGGATTCGCCTCTCAGCACCCAGACCCATTAGTGGCTTCCGCCCCTGTTCGCCACTCCCACCTAGCGCGGCAGCTTGTCCCGAGGAAGAAAGAACCTGAGCTCCGGGACAAAGAACCACACCCCTGTCAGCAACTTTGCCTGACACGAGGGCCCACGATCTGTCACTGTTCGCTCACAGTGGGTCCTGGTTGGTTCACAACCGCAGGAGACCCTTCCTCGTTTCTGCAAAGGCAGGAATGCATGGACACAGAAGCGCATCTTCGCGACCTCATGTCGCGCGTGCGGGCACTCGAAGCAAGCGCACTCATCGCTGACGTGACGACAATGATCGGCCTCGTCCACGTGACGGACGGTGTCGCCCAACTCCGCGACGAGCTCACGCAAGATCTCGCAGCCCTCGGCGACGAGGTCGCCGCCCTCCGACGACACGTGGCCGCGCTGTCCAGCTCCATCCAGCCCTGGATAACCCAAGGGCCGGGATCGAGCT
Source organism: Nonomuraea roseoviolacea subsp. carminata (assembly GCF_024172185.1). Taxonomy (GTDB): domain Bacteria; phylum Actinomycetota; class Actinomycetes; order Streptosporangiales; family Streptosporangiaceae; genus Nonomuraea; species Nonomuraea roseoviolacea. Next base: position 4,583,318 of record NZ_JAMZEC010000001.1, on the reverse strand, counting down.
CCGACCTCCCCCGCACCCTCAACTCAGATCAATACCCGTCATCACAAACACCAGGCTCACCTACCCCCGGAACAAGCACCTGAGAGCGCGAGCAGGCTGAAGGGGTCAACCGATCCCTCGACCACCAAAGAGCCCGATCGCTCTCATCCCAACGGACTCAGCCGAAGCCACCGGCCTTCGCACAGAAGCTCAAGCTGAGCCGCCCCCTTTGATTCAAGCTGAGCCCACCTCTGTGACCACGCGTTTTGTGGATCAGAGGTGGGCTCAGCCGTGCTCAACAGCATCTGTAAGAGCCGCACCCACGCCGACTGGTGAGGTATCCCCCAACGACACGGCCCCCGGCAGACGATCTATCAGCGATTCCACCGCCGATCAGTGGACGGGACGTGGCACGGCACCGCAGGACGGTGCAGCGGCAGTTCCAGCGCCGAGTGTTGCCTGCTTCTTGTGCCGGTCGGGAGCGGCCTCGTGCTGCGGTACCGCGCCATCCAGGCGGACTCCTGACCGTGAACATCCAGTTGGAGCGTGCCCGATGCGCGCTGGCGCAGCGCCTCGCCCGCCCGCCGCTGGAGCACATCCGGGTTCCGGACGTGCCCTTCCACTCGCCTTCCTCCGCACCAACGGCAACATCAACGACTACCTTCACTTCACCAGCGTGATGGCTGCCACCCGCATCCTCAGCTCGGCCCGGGCCGCACCCAACCACTGCGCATCATCGCGGGCTACACCCCCCGAGCCGTCCTCGTCCACCTGCGCCGGCGAGGCATCGGCGCGATAGATACCTCAACACGCGAGCCCACCTCCCACCCCGCGAGAAATCTCCTCCCGGAGGACAAGGAATTTCGAACCGAGGTACAGAGAACTACACCCGCATCCGGAAGCGATGCCTACCACGACTACCAACCATCTGTCACTGTGCGGTCACGGCGGGTCTCGCGGTGGTCTACGCCCACAGGAAGGCCTCCCCACATCCGTAAAGGCAGGAAAACATGGATATAGAAGCTCATCTCCTCCACCTGACATCACGCGTGGAGGCGCTCGAAGTGGGCGTGCGCATCACAGACGGCATCATGGCAACGATGATCGGCATCACCCAGGTGACGGACGACGTCACCCAACTCCGGAACGAGGTCAGGCAGGATCTCGCAGCCCTCAACGACGAGTTGGCCGGCCTACGGCGGCACATGGCCGAGCAATCCAGCCCCCTTCAGACCGAGATGCCACGCACGCCCTGCTCATGCCAGACCGAGACACCACACACACTCAGCTCAAACCAGGCCGAGACACCACACACACCCAGCCCAAGCCAGATCGAGACATCACACACACCCAGCTCGCCGTCGCCCGACGGAATCACATAACACCCCAGAGCAGATCGGTTGTCCCCCGATCACCGAGGAATGCCATCAACCTGCCGGCAGCCGGGGCGCCCTCCCACTCCCGATCGCCGAAGAGAGCCACCAACCTCTCAACCGCCGGCAGCTCAGCCGCAGCCCCGAAGGGTTAGGCGCACAGCAGCTCAGTCTGAGCCCAGCCCCTTGTCAACAAGACCAAAGCCCCGAACACAGCCCAGACTCGAACACCCTCCAAGACGCCCGTCCTGAGCGGTAGGTGCATCAAGGCGGCCGGTCAACATGAGCCCCCAGCAGCTCAGGCGTGATCCGCTCACACAACTGCTCCAACTGCGGACTATGCCCCCAATCCGCCACCAACCGCCGCAAACTCTCCAGCGACGACCGCATGAGCCGCACAGCCGCCACCCGTCCCTCATCCGTGAGCCGCAGCCGATCGCCATCGGCCGACCGCTCCACGAGCCCGCGTTCGATCAGCTGATCCGCGTACGGCCGCCCACTGGCCCTGCTCACGTTGGCACGCCTGGCCAGTTCCTCGGCCGGCACCCACCCCTCTCCGTCGAGCCTGGCGATGATCCACACCCCTTGCGGCGCGATCCCGCTCAGCCCGGCCACCGCCCCGAGCCGGGCGTAGAAGCCCCGGCGCAGGTCGGCGTCCGCCAGCCGGACCAGCCCGCGCTCCACCTCGGCCAGCGACGAGCGCTCCGCGGACGTCGCGCCGAGCCCCTCGCCCAGGTCCGCGGCCTTGGTGGTCTCCCTGAGCCGCTGCTGCGGGATGAACCAGGTGAGCGCGAACGCCACCAGCATGATCGGCGCCGCGACCCTGAACACCGTGGCGATCGCGTCGGCGTAGACGTGCAGGAAGTCGGCCGCGAGCTCCGGCGGCAGCCGCCGGATGACCGCCGGATCCTGCTGCACCTGAGCGGGCTCGAACCCCGGCGGCAGCCGCGTCCTGGCGAGCACCCTGGACAGATCCTCGTTCAGCCGAGCGGCGAAGACGGAGCCCAAGCTGGCGACACCGAACGCGCCACCGATCGACCGGAAGAACGTCGCACCCGACGTGGCCACACCGAGATCCTTGAAGTCGACGGCGTTCTGCACGATGATCACCAGGACCTGCATGGTCATGCCGAGCCCCATGCCGAGCACCAGCAGTTCGACGCCCATCGTCGTCAGGCTGCTGCGCTCGGTCAGCGTGGACAGCATGAGCAGGCCGACCGCGGCCAACGCGGTGCCGGCGATCGGCAGGAAGCGGTACTTGCCGGTCCTGCTGATGATCTGCCCCGAGATGACGGACATCGTGAGCATGCCGGCCATCATCGGCAGCAGGTGGACACCCGAGAGGGTCGGACTGACCCCGTGAACCGCCTGCAGATAGAGCGGAAGGTACGTGAGCGCGCCGAACATCGCGAACCCGACGACGAAGCCCACCATCGACGCCATCGTGAACGCCCTGAGCCGGAACAACTCCAGCGGCAGCACGGGCTCCCTCGCCCTCCGCTCGGCCACCGCCCAGAGGACGAGCAGACCGGCCGCCGCCGCCCCGAGCCCGAGGATCACCGGATCGGTCCAGGCGAACGTGGTGCCGCCCCAGGTCGTGACCAGGACCAGGCACGAGGTGGCGCCGCCGAGCAGCACCACTCCCGCGAAATCGATGGTGTGCCGGGTCCGCGACTTGTCGTTGGGCAGAACGGCGACGATCACGGCCAGCGCCACGGCGCCAAGGGGCAGATTGATGTAGAACACCCAGTGCCAGGACAGATGGTCGACGAAGAGCCCGCCGAGCAGCGGCCCGACCACGCTCGCGACGGCGAAGACACCGCCGAACCACCCCTGGCACCTCCCCCTTTCGCGCACCGAGACGACGTCGCCCACGATGGCCTGCGCCAGCACCATCAGCCCACCACCGCCGAGCCCCTGCAGAGAGCGGAACGCGATGAGCTGCCCCATGCTGTGACTGAGCCCGCACAGGGCCGAGCCGACGAGGAAGATGACGATCGCCGCCACGAAGAGGTACTTGCGCCCGAACTGGTCGCCCAGCTTGCCCCACAACGGCGTGGAAACGGTCGAGGCCAGCAGGTAAGCCGTCACGACCCAGGACAGCTCCTCCAGGCCGCCCAGGTCGCTCACGATCGTCGGCAGGGCCGTGGACACGATCGTCTGATCGAGCGCCGCGAGCAGCATGCCGAGCATGAGCGCGATGATGATGATCGCGATACCTCTTCGCCGCATGGGCCGATCCTACTGACCGTAATTCCATGATCACTCCACGCTACGGCACTTATCCACAGAGCCCCGTTCCACCGCATCCTTCATCCACAGAACGTCGTTCCACCCACCTCCCCCACCCACCGACCCCGGCTAATCTCAGCGCCATGCTCACTCGCGCAGACATCGGCGTCATCGGCGGTTCCGGCTTCTACTCCCTGCTGGACGACGCGGAGGAGATCCAGCTCTCCACCCCGTACGGCCCGCCGAGCGACGTCGTCACCGTCGGACGGATCGGGTCGCGTTCCGTCGCCTTCATCCCCAGGCACGGCCGTGACCACCGCTTCCCGCCCCACCGCATCCCCTATCGGGCCAACCTGTGGGCGCTCCGCTCACTGGGCGTGCGGCAGGTGCTCGCCCCCAGCGCGGTGGGCTCCCTGCGCGCCGAGCACGGCCCGGGCGCGATCGTCGTCCCCGACCAGCTCGTCGACCGCACGTCCGGCCGGGCGCAGACCTATTACGACGCGGGCGGCGCGGTCCACGTCTCCTTCTCCGACCCGTACTGCCCCTCAGGCCGCGCGGTCGCCGTGGAAGCGGCCAGATCCGGCGGCTGGGAGACGGTCGACGGCGGCACCCTCGTGGTCATCGAGGGACCTAGGTTCTCGACGCGGGCGGAGTCGCGCTGGTTCGCCTCCAATGGCTGGACGATCGTCGGCATGACCGGTTTCCCGGAATCCATCCTCGCCCGAGAGCTGGCGCTCTGCTACACGTCCCTGTCCCTGGTGACCGACCACGACGCGGGGGTCGAGGCGGGCGAGGGGGTGACGCACGAGGAGGTGCTGAAGTTCTTCGCGCAGAACGTGGCCCGCATGCGCACCCTGGTCGCCGACACGGTCGAAGCCCTGCCCACGGAGCGCACCTGCTCCTGCGGTTCCGCCCTGGATGGCCTCAAACTCCCCTTCGAACTGCCATGACCACCGCCTTCCCAGGCCAAGCCACCACGCGACCGAACGAGCGCGCCGGCAAGGGAAACCCGCAAGCCGACGCACGGGAGCGGAAGCCCATTAGGAAGACTTTCGGAACCGACGACAGAGGAGGCCGGAAGGCTAACGGATCGGGCGGATCCGGCGGATGGGGCAGGCGCAGCCGTCGCCGCCTCATCGCCGCCACCCTGGCCGGCCTCGCCGTCCTCCTCGCCTACGCAGCCATGCGCCCCGAGACCTCACCACCCATCCTGGTAGCCGCCCGTGACCTACGACCTGGGGTGCTCCGTCCCGGTGACGTACGCGCCGTGTCCCTCACACCGCCCCCGGACGGAGCACTGAGAACGGGAGCGGTGGGCCGCGTCCTGGCCGGCCCCATGCGCCGCGGCGAGCCACTCACCGACGCCCGCCTGCTCCACTCGCTCCGCCTCCCAACAGGAACAGTGGCGACCCCGGTCCGCATCGCCGACGCCGACGTGGCCGGCCTGGTCTCCCCCGGCTCGACCATCGGCGTGCTGGTGGCCTGGGAGAGCCAGCCGGCCCAACTGGTGGCGGACGACGTCATGGTCATCACCGTCCCGAAGCCGACCGACGACCACAACGCCCTACTGGTCCTGGCCACCACACCCGACCAGGCAGGCCGCCTGGCAGCAGCCCAGGCCTCCGGCCGCCTCTCCATCACCATCAAACCGCCTGCAGATCACCTCACACCGAGCTGACCCCACCCAAGCGAGCCCACGCCGACGCTGGCGCCGAGACAGGACACGAACGACCAGCGCCACATCTCCGACAGCCACTGACAAGAGCGGTATCCACGAAGGCGACAACGCTGCAGCAGACTATGACCCGACCCCGACATTCGAGACAGCAGCAATCAGAAGTCGCACAGCGCAAGGCGAGCAGCGCGCCCCTGAAAGGGGCACCACAACCACGAGAGAACAGCTACAACAGGGAGTCGGTCTTCGGATCGTACTCCCAGTGCCACGGCTCGAACGGGCTGCTGTAGGCCCAGGCCGGATGGAACCACCCGTACTTCTTGGAGTTCTGCTCCATCCACACGAACTCCACCGACTTGAACCTCTCGACCCCACCACAGAGATCGACCGCCAGGCCAAGCCCATGATTACTACGCCCAGGCACCGCCGCGAACCCAGGACGCCGGTAGTACACCGACTGCTGCGCCGCCAGGCTCCGATAGGCGTCGGTCACGCACATCTGCCTGCCGAACCGCCGCCGGTAAGCCTCGTTCAGGCTAACGAACGCGATGGCGGCGTCGGCCCGCAGGCTGTGCCCCTTCTGCTGCAACGGGCACAACATGGCCTTGGGGATCAGCCCGTTCGGGAAGGAGTTCGCCGTCGCCGCCCGCAGCGGGTTGCACCCCAGCGCCGCGCGCCCCACCTTGTCAATCTTGATACCGAGCTTCACCAGCGCAGCGGTCAACGACTTGACGATCTTGTCGGAGCGCTGCCGCAACGTGTCCACCTCGGCCGCCATCTGCGCCTCGGCCAACAGGTTGTTCGCCCTGATCTCCTGCGCCTCGGCCGCCAGCCGTTGCGCCTCCCTGGCCAGCACCGCGGTCTTCTCCACCGTCTGCTGCTTGATCTCGACCATGTACGTCGCGTACGTCATGGCCCGCAACGTGTTCGGGCTGGCATCACCCGACAGGAACGGCATGACCCCGTCCCCACCCACCGGCTGCTGGTAAAGCGACTCGGCCATCTGCGCGACCGGCTGCCGGATCCGCGCGAGGTTCCGGTCGGCCTCCTGGAGCTTGTCCAGCTTGGCCTTCAGATCCTTCTCGGCCGCCGCGATGTCGGCCCGGCGCTTCTCCAGCGCCTTCGTGGCGTCCTCAAGCTCCTTGGCCGACTTCTCGGCCTCTTTCCGCAGCGCGGTGAGATCGGCCGGGTCCTTGTTCTCCACCCGTTCCGTACGGCCGGCGCGCTCGGCGGCTTCGGCCTGAGCGGAAGACGTCGCGGTCAGAGAAGCCATCACCATGACGACCGCGATCAGACCCGCTGATCGAGGGGATGGCACGTCCGACTCCTCCGTTTGCGAACTCGTTACCCGGGTCAGGCACGCACGTTACTACAGCCCCTGGAGTGTCCGGACCGATCTCCGGCGACCCGCTATGTCACAAAAGCGCACTTTGTACGCCCACCCCGCCCGGACCGGCACGAACACCGCCCAGCGAGATCAACACCACATCATGAACTACGCTCACGCCCCCGCAGGGTTCGTCGAACCCGACAAACGGGAGCCCCCACCATGCCCCGACACCGCCAAGCGAGCTCACACCTGCCCAAATCAGCATGAATCAGCAAGATAGCCCTCAAGAGCCGTAGCCACCGGACGCCCACCCTGCCCCCTTGCGACCTCTCAGTCATCCCACCACTCGCACACACGCGTCAGCGACCAAACAATCGGGAGCAACGACGACCCAGACCGACCTCACGACACGACGATGCGACGAGACGGCGCACGCGGCATGTAGACCGGCTCCCAGACCGGACAATGCAGCGCAGCGGCAGCGTCGCGGCCGCACAGCGCGAATCAAACGCCCCGGCCAAGAGCGCACAACCGCGCACCGCAAGCCAGACGCCCCAACCAGAAGCAGACGCGACCGGACAAAGAGTCGGCGCTGCAATCAGCAGACCCACAGCTATGGACACACGCCGACAACAGCAGCGACAGCGGCATAAGTCCCCATCCGGCGAACAAGCTCACTCACGACGCGTCCGCAGAGGCCCCATCCTCGCCACCCTCAGCCGCCACCGCCCGTTCCTGCTCCCGCTCTCGGCAGACCTCCCACAACCAGGTGTCCACCCACTCCCCCGGACACTCCTCCCCCTGACCCGCGGCGACACCGTCAACGGCCTCCCCAGAGCTCCGCCGCTCAGCGACCCCCGGAGACATCGCCTCCGCCCCCACCGCATCCGCCCCAGCCCCACGCGAGGACCGCCCCACAACACCCAGCTCAGGCACAGACGAGACCGACCTGACTTCAGGCACGCGAGCAACGCCCGCCCCGGAATGAGCAGCGCGCTCCCGCACAGCAACAGGCGGCGGAACAACCCGCTCATACCGCCGCCCAGCACGCGCAGGGGCCGGCATCAACACCGCCTCCATCGCCACGTCACCGCCGTCAGCAACGGTCCTCATCTCCCGCCGCATCCCGACGTGCTCGTACCCGGTGAGCTCACCGACCAGTAACCCACCCGCCAAGATCACCGGCGCCACCAACGCCGCCCCCAACACCACGGGCCGTCGATGCACGTCCTGCCGCCGCCTTCTGGTCACCCGCCCGACGTTAGCCAGCCCCGCCCCCACCCGACCCGATCCCCGCCATCCCTTTACGCCCCCTCACACCACCCATGACCCCGCCACCCATCACACAGCCCGACTGGAAGCACTCCATGAGGACGACCACGCTGGATCGACACACGGCGGCCAGCAGCGGATCTCACATCGCATGCTCATCCCCCAAAGTCACCCGCCCCCAGGGCCCACACAGTGCCGGAGTTTCGCTAGGCTTACGGGAGTCCGCCTCCGTAGCTCAGGGGATAGAGCACCGCTCTCCTAAAGCGGGTGTCGCAGGTTCGAATCCTGCCGGGGGCACTCTTCTCCACCAGGCGTTCCGCCATTTGACCTGCGGTTTCTCAGCTACAGGTCTCTACTGTCTAGGCCTTCGGCATGCCACCCAGGGCACCCGTATGCAGGCGTAGGACCATGATCACGGGATATATGCGGGATGATCTAGGTGTCGCATCCCGTGGCCAGCCGCCAACCCTGACCCGTCCGTCCCTCCTCGACCACACTGCGGGCCACCCCGGCGGTTTCGACGATTCTCCACTGCGCGGCCGACTCCGCCTGCAGACTCGTCATCTGCTCGGACAGAGCTACCTCATGAGGATGGTCCCGTCAGCTTGACCACGAGTTCCCGCGGAGTGCCTGTCACTTCATAGGAGAGGCATGGCACTTCAGCGCCACCAGCCCCGCGTAGATTGCGAAACCGGCAGGCACCGACCTCATCGCGGCAGCGAGCAGCTTCTCAGCCGGGATTGGCCTACCGAAGCCGGCGCGAGATCAAGTTCCTGGTTCGCTCGGTCAGCTGGGTGGCGATGAAGGTATCCAGGCGTTCAGGGTCTGGTTCGACACGGCGGGCCTCCACCCGCTCATCCCAGGTTTCGTAGTCCGCAGGGTCGCCCGCCGTGATCAAGCCGATGCCGTGGGAACGCGCGACTTCAGCGATATCACTGACGACCTCTTCCATCGCCACAGCTTCGGCGGCAGGGATATGCCCCAAAACGTAGGAACGGGTGGCGGATCTGCGATGAGCCAGGGCCTCGAACACCGCTTGCACGTTCAATGCAGCGGCTAGCTTGATCTCGAAGGTAGCCAGCTCCAGGTGTTTGCCGGGCACGTAGGCAAAGGTCCGGACCTCCACGCTTACAATGTCCGGGCGGGACCAGGTACCACCCGTACTTCTACGACCCTGTAATGCGGTCACCTCCACTGCCAAGGGATCAGCACGATGATCTTTGGCCCAGTCGCCAGCGATCACCGCGCGCATCGGCTCATAGAGCGCAAGTTCGTTTTGGATGACCGCCTCGACTTCCCGAGCCGGATCGATCACCCCCACAGGTACGGACACCACATCGGCAGCCGGCCCTGCGTCTACAAAGCGGCGGATCGTGCCGCCCCTGCCCCTGCCCCGGATCACCATCCCGGCATCCGCTAACGCATCGCGTGCTGCCCAGTAACGATCGGTCTCCCACCCGAGGCGCTTTTGCACGGCCAGATTGCTGATCGCGGAACCGTCTTGAGGCACACATTCCAAGAGGGCCTGTTGGTCGGATGCTGGATCCATGGACACCATCATCCACTGCCCACATCAGATCGACAGGAGGGATCACCACGAAAGTTGGCGCTCGAGGCTCATTTGTCCTATCAGCGTCCGCCACCACGACGCGAACGCTTGCGGCACGCCTGTTCGCTATCGTCAGATACGTGATCAATGATGGCCGCCTACGCCTACGAGTCGTCACCTAATAGCCCTGGCACGGCACGCTCATCACCATCTCAGCGCTCCGCCGAGCACTTCCCGTACCAGCCCGACCAGTACCGTTCCAGCTCCGCCAGGGGCTGCGTAATCCGCCTGTGCATGGTTGATGCAGACATCGAGCGATGGATCCGGTTCAGCATCGAGGCAAGCCAGGCCGCGTATCAATGCCTCGAAGCCGTTTGGGACGGATGTGTCCGCGGCGAACCGTTGATGGCGCGATAGGTATCACCACTTAGCAAGTTCCTGTCAGTTTGACAAAAAGCTATGGTCCCTTCATGACCGACGATGGTTGGGAGCCGCCAAGCGTTCTGCTAGCGGTTGATTTGGTGATCTTGACTCTGCGCGACGCCCGCCTGCACGTCCTACTCGTCGAACGTGGCGTAGAGCCCTATCAGGGAGCGTTTGCCCTGCCGGGCGGCTTCCTGCACGACGAAGGTGAGGCCATCGAAGCGGCAGCACGCCGGGAGTTGGCAGAGGAAGCCGGCTTGTTCGACGTGCATCTGGAGGTGATCGGCGTGTACGGGGAGCCAGGGCGTGACCCCCGCGGGCGGGTGGTCTCGGTCTCTCACCTGGCTATCGCGCCCCGGTTACCGGACCCCATCGCCGGTACGGACGCGGTCAGTGCCTGTTGGACGCCGGTGGAGGACGTCCTGTCCATACCCGCGCACGTGAAGCTGGCATTTGATCACCGACGCATCCTTGCCGACGGTGTCGAGCGGGCCCGGACCAAGCTCGAACACACATCGCTCGCCACGGCCTTCTGTGGTGAGACGTTCACGATCTCCGAACTTCAGCAGGTATACGAGGCGGTGTGGGGAGTCGGACTCGATCCTCGCAACTTCTACCGCAAGGTCCAGAACGCCCGCGGCTTTATCGTTGCGGCCGGCCCCATGCGGCGTCCACAAAACGGCCGCCCCGCCCGCCTGTTCAAAGCTGGACCGATCCAGGCCTTGTACCCGCCCATGGTCCGGTCAGCTCAGATCGAACACACGGTTTCCGGCGGTCACGCTGTTGAGATCGCCCCCGAAGGAGGCGAGCGCACATGAACGAGCGCCCTGTTGTGATCCTCACGGCGTTAGATCTGGAGTATGAGGCCGTTCGCAGACATCTGACCGGCCTGCGAACGCATCACCACCGTGCCGGCACCTTGTTTGAGGTGGGCTACCTGGCAGACGGCGAGTGCCGAGTGGTCCTGGGACTGGTAGGCAAGGGCAACCACCCCGCCGCAGTGCTCGCCGAACGGGCGATCAGCGAGTTCGATCCCCTCGCATTGCTGTTCGTCGGGGTAGCTGGCCGCCTGTGGCCGCAGATCGGCCTTGGCGATGTGGTGGTCGCCACCCATGTCTACGCATACCACGGGGGCACAAGCGAGGACGAAGGTTTCAAGGCACGCCCCCGCGTCTGGGAGATCTCACACGAGGCTGCGCAGCGAGCGCATCATCTTGAACGCAGCGGCACCTGGACTCGACGCCTTCCCGAGGGTGCGGACATCCCGAAAGTGCGCTTTGGACCGATCGCAGCCGGCGAGGTCGTGCAGGACTCCGCTATCTCCCGACATGCCCAATGGGTTCGCCAAACCTACAACGACGCGCTGGCAATCGAGATGGAGGCCGCCGGTGTGGCCCAGGCTGCCCACTTCAACAGGTCACTGCCGATGATCGTGGTGCGTGGCGTCAGCGACCGGGCCGACGGCACCAAAGTCACCACCGATGGCGCGAACTGGCAACCGAGGGCGGTCATCAACGCCGCGGCCTTCGCCACTGCCCTCGCCGCTGAACTTGCCCAGCAGCCACATAGCAAGTCGCGTACTGCGTCATTGAGAAAGGCGGAAGACAGGCGCATGACGGAGACCGTGCGGAATATCGCCCGCGGCTACGCGCGGGTAGGCCTGCAAGCAGGGGCGATCTACGGCAATGTCTCGGTGGGACAGTCGCCCGAGCCCGCCGCCGACGCAACGACACTCCTCGCGGAGCTCCGCGACGAGCTGATGCGGGCACGGACGGCGGGGACCGTTGACGAGGACACCTTCGCCGCGGCCGCGAAGGAACTCAGCGTCGTCACCGAGTCCTTGTCGACGGACACCGAACAGGGCAAGAACCGCGCCATGATTGCGCTCAAAAAATTGCGGGGCCTGCTGATGGACCTGGCCGAGCTGGCCTCGATGGTGACATCGGTGATCACCGCCATCAGGGGCGGCTCATGAGCCATCCTGGTACCGGAAGAACCAATATCGCTGACGGATCTGCCACCGTCGGTATCCAGACCGAGACTGTGCATGGCGACGTCTACGTGTACCAGGTACCGATGGGCGCCTCGCCGGAGCAGCGGTTCGAGGTAGGGCTGCGCTGCCTGAGCGGCGGCATGTCAGGAAGGGCGAGGGAGCATATCGGCGAAGCCGTCATGGACGGATACGTCACCAGCCGTTCCTGCTTCTATTTTCTGCTCGCACTGTTGAGCGGACGGACGCTTCAGCAGGTCCCGAAGGAGGACCTTGCCCCTCTTGCCTTCGCCCAAAAGGCGGTCATCGACTGCATCGACGACGAGTGGACTCACGCGATCAGGGTAATCAACCGCCTCCTGGCCTCCCTCCAGGAGGGCGACGTCGATTACTCCGTCATCGAGAAACAACTCAGCGAGCTGAATGAAGACCGGCGCAACGAGATCGTCCGTCACCTCGAGATGTTCTTGCACGGCCCCATTCAAGACGCCATCTGGACGCGTGCTTTGGACAAAGCCAAGCAGGATCAATGCGATCGACAACGTCTGCAACGCGTCTGGAAGTTCTTCCAGCCAGAGCCGATCGGACCACGCGTACGGCAGCCGCGTCCGCCCGACACTACGATCGGCATCTGGATGTTGTCCGTAAGCACCACGGCCCTCACATTGGCGGCCGTAGGTCATATCAGCGTCCAAGCCTGGCAGCACTCGTGGCCGGCGGCTGCTCTAGCCCTGCTACTCGTCACAGGGGGCTTATACGGATGCGCGCGTGAGGGTGTGGAATGGCGTTTCCGGGTCGTACGCCTTCGCGCCAAGGACAACGAACAGGCCGTGAAGCAACCGGTGGGGAAGGGCTTCGCGAGCCGGATCGACCGAGAGTTCGCTGACTATTTCGCACGGTACGTGCCGCGCAACACGGATAGAGCCGCATGGCTGACGCTGACGGCTAGCATTCGTCAGGCCTTGCGGGATGAGGTCGTCGAGCTGTACCGCGAGAGCAGGATCGACGCCAAACGAGTCGCGTGGCTCATTCGATACCTCGTTAGCGACGTGAAGGATCGCTGGCAAAGGGGTCAGCTGTGGGAGCACCGCAACCGGCTCCGGGTACCCGCGTCCATGAAGGCGCGCGTGACCTTCGGCGCCATGGCCATCGGCGCCGGTGCGGCCTGGATGACCTGGGGCGGGCTGAACACCGCACCCTTCTCTGTCGTCGGCGCTGCACTCATTGCCGCGGCAGCAGGCTGGGTCGCCGTCGACGGCTGGTTGCGTATCCTCTTGGAATACAAGAGGTACGCCGCCGATCAGGAGGAAGCCGAACGGCTGTTGGAGAATCGCCAGGCGGCCTTCGATCGGTGGAGACGCAAGCTCTCCGACAAACCGGATGATCGGGAAATGGCGTACTGGCTGGACTGCGACCGCAAGGTGTTGACGGAGCAGGCGATGCGGCACTACAAACTTAAGCCACAGAACGTCATCGCCCACGCGTTTATCGAAGCACCCGCATCTCCCTACAAACGGGCACGCGTCCGAAACGGCCCCTGGCGTTATTCCAGATACACGCTCCTTGTCTTCCTGCTCACCGTGGACGGCGTCCGACAGATGACCATCGAGCTCGATTTCGAGAAAGCCACTTTCCACGATCGAAAAAGAATCAACTACCGCTACGACGCCGTAGCCGCGGTTCAGGCTGCAGAAGCCGATGACGGCCACAAAACATTCGAGCTGACCTTGGTTAACGGCCACCCAGTCACGGTTGAGGTGACCGGACCTCCGCCCAACCCCGAGGCAGGTGGAGGGGAAGATGCGCGCACCGTGGCCCAGGTGACACTCGACACTGCCGGACTTGAAAACACCCTGCATGTCCTCGAAGGCATCGCCGCCGAAGGCAAGAAATGGATTAGTCACAAACGAGAGCGCGAGCAAGATAAGCTGGCCGACCTCAGAACAACTCTACATGGGATGTTCGACTAAGCCAGCCCGTAAGTGGACCAAGCAATGGCGCGCTATCGCCGACGATGGCCTTCAGTCACGGAATCGTGACGTATGATGCCACTCGAAATAGTGTCGACTGTCCTCTGGCGCGATAGACGATCTTGAGAACCGTGGTCGAGTATACGGGGATTTACGCAGTTCGAGATGCGGAAGTCAGCCCTCCTAGGAGAGCGAGTGCTGCAAGTTCGCAGCCTGCGGGGACTGCCCTCCATCAGGCATTTCATCTCTGACCTGGCGTTTACCGACCGCAGGTCCTTCTTACATCGTGGGCCACTGCAGGCACCCGCGTACGGAGCATGGAGATGCTCACCGGAGATATGTAGTAAGAACCTGGCACGGGGGTCGCGCCCCGATTCAGAGGTCGCTGTATCACGGCCCGAGATGCGCACCCCTAGGGTGACCTCGTGCAGCGCCTCGCCCTCTTCGACCTCGACAGGACTCTCATTGACCTCGACGCCGCGTTCTTCCGCTGGGCCGAGGAGTTCGCCGAGCATCGGCGGTTGGGACCTGAGGGCGTGGCCTGGCTCCTCTCTCTGGATCGAGACGGATACCCGCATCGAGAGATCTTCTTCGGCAAGGTGCGCGAGCACTTCGCTCTGACGGAACCAGTCAATGAGCTGTGGTCGACCTACCGCCGGCGTATGCCGCACCTCGTACGCTGCTACCCAGGCGTTCTGGCAGGTCTTGCCGAGATGCGCGCCGAGGGGTGGCGAGTCGGCATCGTCACGAACGGCATGGCCGACAACCAACTTGGCAAGCTTCTGCGAACCGGCCTGGCCGACGCGGTTGACGGCTATGCGGTATCCGGAGTTGAGGGCATCCGCAAGCCACAACCCCACCTCTTCCACATAGCCGCCGAGCGGTGCGGAGCCAACCTCGCCGAGGGCGGCTGGATGGTCGGCGACAACCTCGCCTCAGACATCGAAGGCGCCCGAACGGTCGGTCTACATGCGATCTGGATCGACCGAGGAACGCATACAGCCGGCGAGCACCAGGCCGACCATGTGGTCACCGACGTCATCGAGGCAATCGCGATTCTGTGTGATACGCAGTAGTCGACGCAATCGTTGTCCCTTATGCCGCTTCTGTCGTTCCCCTCGACGCAAGCGAGGGCTCCGCTTATCGTCACATTGATCCAAGGGATAGCCGTCTTGAAGGTCCAGAGGAACCCGGACGATGGCGACACAGGAACAGATCCACGCCGCTCGGCGCACGATCGAGCGATTACGCGACCAGCACGCCAACGACGTGCGCAAGCTCATCGGCCTGCTCGAAAGTGGCGCCATGAAGGGCAAGGCCGCGGACAAGCTCATCGAGGACTGCCAAGGCTGGCAAGCGGCCTACAACAGCGTCTTCAACCGAGCGCTCGCCCTGATCGATGCCACTCCCGTCAACGCTGAGTCCGGCGCGCCCACCCCGGACCCGATCGCGGGGTTACGGCCACACACCCCGTGGATGCCCTCCTGATGAGCCCTCCCAACCAGATCGGCATCGACCCAACCCTCATGACCCAGCTGATCGGCGAGATCAAACGCCTGGAGTCCGCCTGGCCGGAAGTCGACGCACAGATCAACAGCGCGTTAAGGGCGATCGGCATGAGCATGTCCGGGCCCGGCTTGTTGAGGGACGTCGGCTTTCAAATCGCTGAGCGCATCCCCGACCTACAGCGCCGCCTCGACCTCATCATCGCAACCCAGAAGATCAGCCTCGACAAGGGCCTCATCTGGGCGAACGAGTCGCTGTGGGTCTCCCACACACCAGCCGGAGGCGCAGCGGCCGCAAAAACGGTGGCCGACGAGCTACGCCGCGCTCGGCAGAACTTCCCCTTCTTGCAGCGGCCTCTCAGTGACGAGACCCTCGACGCGCTGGAGAAGCATCGGCACGATCCCTACTTCGCCATCGCCTTCGCCAAGGAGATGGCGCCCAAAGAGCTCAAGGAACTCCTTGCAGAGCTCGATCACGCTCAAGCCTCCAACCTTGCAAGTAAGCAAGGGACAGGCGCCGCAGCGGATGTGGACCGGCTGATGGACACGCTTGGCTCCATCCTGGGAACGGCATCACGGGGCGTCGGCGACATGAAGTTACCCAAAGGGTACGTCGATCAGTTGATCGCCAATCAGGACGTAAGGCACAGTCGTGTAGTCAACGAGTTGTTGAGGCACGGCACTTTCGACGATGCGTTCCTCCTTGACGTCGCCAATAAGGTTTATGACAACGCACAGAGAGGCCACGCGGGCCAGGGCGACATTATCGCCTTCGGTTCCGGGCTGGCGGCCGCCCTAGCACACAATCCAAGGGCTGCGCAGGACTTCTTCCTCGATCCAGCACGAAAGCCGCTCGCCTTCCTGCTGCGACGCAACTGGGACGACAGCGGCCGAGAAATCGGGCGAGCGATCGAGGGGGCAGCAACAACATATCGAGATAACGGGCAACCTCCGGGAAACTCTCGAGGATACAAGTCCGCCCTCGTTGCCTCGTGGGCGGTCCACTTTTGGGCAGGCCAGAGCGCCCAGTGGAACACCCCCGCCGCGCGGCGAAGCGCCGCACATGTGCTTGCCTCCTATATCAGCGATGTCCATCGTGTCCCAGGGAGCAGCGCGAAAGAGACCATGGGCGTCACTCCCCTGGCAGACTCGGATCCCAATCTGCCAGGCAGCCAACCGTACGGCGCCCTGTTCGAAGCCGCCAGCGTTAAGAACATGATGACCTGGGCGCTCGCCGATCCCAAGGCGCTCAATACAGTTGTCAAGGCCCAGAGCCGGTACAGCCTTCTGGTCCTCAACGTCCAAGCCGCCCAGATCAAAGAGGCGAACGACCAAGCGCTCAAAATATGGATCCGAGAAAACCCAGACGCTACCAAGACCGAAATCGCCGAGCAGCGCCAGAAGATCATCGAAGACACGATGGTCGGCAGCGCTGCCGAAGAATTCAAGGCTAAGGTATTCGATCTAAGCAGATCGCTTTATCTCGTCGTCGATGCCGGAAATTTGGCAGACATAAAGGAGGCAGACAGAAAAGACGAGGCACACAAAGCGTTCAAGGACGCTTTGACGAGCACATTGAAGGTCGTACTAACTCCAGCGGGGGATGAAGTCGTCGGAGGGTATGAGTTCATCGAGAGCATTATGGGTGACGAGGTCAAATTCGAGGACGGGAAGAGGGCGCGAGAGAGGGCCGAGAGCACCCTTACCGAGAGCCAGAATCTCTTCAAGGACCTCACGGCGGGAGCGATGCTACGGCATGAACTGTTCGGAGACGCATCTTTCCCGGACAGCACACACCCGCATGCGTTCGTGAACTATGCCAAGGGATCGAAGGGGGATTTCCTGTTCGACAAGGGGCTACTCAAGCCCCGCAGCGCTATGGACGCCACGGAAGAGTATGCATACTTGGAATGGTTACAGCACTCCAAGGCATCACGCATTTTTCATGGAACGGACCAGGCTGTTAACAGCGGATTCACCCCGCAAGTCCCACCTCATCCCAAGGCTGATGAATGAGATCACGCTTGCTGACGTCCATCGCGCTGGCCGGGCTCCTGATCGCGGCTGGATGCTCGAGTCCTCCCCCGCCCGAGGATCGCCGGCCGCTGGGCAACATCACCGCGGAACCTCGGGAATGCGGCCTGATCTCTCATGATGTCATCACCCGGGCAACTGGACTGAGCGACTTCTACGCGGACGGAACAGAGTCCGCAGGCAACTTCACGTACTGCATGATTAAAAGATCCCCGAGTGCGTCCGAACCAGCCTGGATGCTGATCGAGCTGCGCGATCCGTCAACCGACACCATCCAAGGCCTTGAGGCGAGGAGAGTGAGCGATAAGGGCACCTCCCTGCCAAAAGAAATGGGGCCCGGATTCAGCGCGCCGATAACAGACAAGGACGGGCAATCTGTGGGAGCCTACGCCCTTGCTTGGACTCGTGACGGCGGCAAGCTGCTGTCTGTCCGGATCGCCCGAGGCGCTCCGGGCCGCGACAAGCGCGCCGATGCCATCGAGTTCGCCAGGCAGCTCAGGCCACTGTTGCTTTCCCCATCCCGCAGTTGAGCCCGGACACAGCCGGAACTGGTCCGTACCCATCCACAAATTGGGTCGGCCCCAGCCGAAGCCGGGGCCGCATCAATGCGCTAGAGGTTCAGTGCGCCGTTGATCTTGCTGTTGATGTGCTCTTGTTGGCCGTCCATGCACTTCGCGTAGACGCGCAGCAGGACGTCAACGCTGTGACCCGCCCGCTTGGCAACCTCGGGGGCAGGCACACCAGCGTTCAGCCAGAGCGAGACGGCGGCGTGGCGGAGGTCGTACGGACGAGCTGCCAGGGACGAGGCCACCTGCGCCGGGGTGAGGGCGAGCTTGCGAGCCTCCTGCCAGACATAGGAGTACGCCGAGCTGGAATAGGTCCCATCGGTGCCGGTGCGGAAGATCCTGCCGTCCTTAGCCGTCCCGTACTCGGCGATGTGCTCGCGCAGCATGGCGACCAGTACGGGCGGGATCGGGATCTCTCGCGTCTCCTTGTCCGCGCGGTGCTTCAGGCTGCGCGACTCGTGAGTCTCGCCGGAGTTGGTCCAGCGCCTCGTTGCCTGAGGTCGAGCCCTCTCCAGAACGATCAAACCCCATCCGGACTCCGGCAAGGTGCAGTTCTCCAACCGCAGATCCGCGGCCTCCTCCGGCCGGAGCGCCGCGTAGTAGATGCAAGCGAACAACGCCCTCAGCCGAGCACCGCGCTTACGGCCCACCTTGGGTACGGCCTCGAGTAGCTGCCGCGCCTGGGCGGGGTTGACCACCGTACGAGGATCGACGACCGTCACCGCCTTGGGCACAGTCCACTTGATCTGGTCCAGCGGGTTGCTGCTGAACACCTTTTGCTCCACTGCGTGCTCCAGGAGGTGATGGAGAATGGCGCGCTTGCGGCGCACCGTGTTCGCGCCCGCCGGCGCACCTTTGAAAGTGACCGAGATGGCATCGAGGGCCGTACGAAGAACATGCGCCTCGCCCAGAGCCGACAGCGGGAGGGATGCCCGCTCCAGCCAGTGCAGAGCCGCGGCTTGTGCCGTGGTCAGGCTGGCCCGCCGCTTCTCCGGGAGGAGTGCGTGGCTCCGAAGGACCTCCCGGAGCTCCTCGGTGGAGGGACGACGTGGCGCATCGGACACCAGGGCAGGGACGAGTGTCAGGAGCGCGTACGCGTCCGTCTCGCGGGTCCTGGCGGCTGAGGTGCTCCAGCGTCGAAGGACGTACGTTTGAGCGAACTCCAGGAACGACGGCCCTGAGGACTGCGGTGCCAGCATCGACACCGGCAGGCCGGTGACAACGTCGAACTCCTCCCCCGCCTTGGCCGCCTGCCGCAAGTCGGACATGAAGGCGTTGGCCAGGCCCTTGGTGCGGAAGCTCTTGGACTTCTCCTTGCCGGCCACCCGCCAGCGGGCGACGTAGGTCGGCGTGCCGCGGTTGGAGCGCTGCTGGATCTGGCTGAGCTTCACGTCGTAGGTGGTGTTCACGCGACCTCCCGGCGGGAGTCGAGCCAGGCCAGGAGATCGCTCCGCCAGACGCGCAGCTCGTCATTAGGGAGCCGGATGCACGCAGGGGCACGTCCGAGTTCGCGCCAGCGGTAGAAGGTGCGGCGCGAGACTCCGCCCAGTTCTTCGAGCACCTCGGGAACGGTCAGGAGCTTGTCCTGCCTACTCATCAGAACCACCGCCCGCGTACGACAGACTGGTGCCGGTGAGTGCGGCGGCGAGGAGTTGGTCGCCCAGGGAGAGGCCCTTGCCGGCGTACTGCCAGTGGGCGATGACCAGGACGGTGTCCTCGTCGAAGAGGGGCAAGCGGCCGGTGGTGATCTCCTCTGTTCGCTGGTGTTCCTCCCGGGCGGCGCGGAGGGCGCCGAGGGTGGTGGAGTAGCGGCGGCTCTTGGTGGAGAAGTGGCCGCGGAAGCCCAGCATGTGGGCCCACTGGGTGAGGCGAAGGTCGGCTAGGTCGTCGAGGGCACCCAGGCGGAGGCATTCGGCGATGAGGCGATGGGCGTGTTCGCGCAGCGGGTACAGGGCCAGCTCGTCGATGGTGTGGATGCGCCGATCGAGTGTGCCGACGCATTCAGCCGCCTTGGTGGCGTACTTGGCGATGTAGGCGGCGACCGCTTGTTCGGTGAGGTCGCCGTTCATGGTGATGGGGCGGACGTCGAGCTGGGTGCCCCAGCGGAAGATGCGGGCCAGTGGCTCGACCTCAACGGTGATTGCGCCGGCCGCATGCTGGACGGCTTGCTCCAAGGCGTCGGCGGTGGCCCACGCTGGAGGCGGCGAGGTAGGTCCGATGGGGCCGTCGAGGCGGATGACGGCGTGGAAGTGGACGACGCCGCGGCGCTGGTACTCGGCGACCTTGGCGAAGGAGATGGTGAGCTGTTCGCGCAACTCGCGCAGTGTGAGTCCGAAGAGGCGGGCAAAGCGTCGGCGGAGGGCTTCGGTGAAGCGGCGCCATAGCTCGGGAGCTACTGCGTTGAATAGCACCGAGCCTTCGTAGTCGTAGCAGTCCGGGCAGAGGGGCTCGCCGAGGTGCGGGTCATTGGCCGCGTGACGTGCCGTGCAGGACATGACGTGTCCGTGTGGGCAGGTCTTGCCGTCTCGGCGGGCGTGGCAGGGCAGGACCTTGCCGTTCTTCTCCCGTCGGACGTGCACCGTGCCGAACGACGGCGCGGTGAGTGTCACGAACAGCGCCGGGTGCGCGGCGACCGTCTCGGGGACGCCCTTGCCGCCGACCAGGCCCGCCCGGACGAGCTGGTAGGTGTCGGCGCGGTAGGTCTCGGCGCAGGCTGGGCAGCGGGAGGCGCGGCGGGTCTTGCACGGCACCCGCAGGACGCCGTCCGGTTCCTTGAGCGTGCTATAGCGGTGCAGGAGCCGGCCGGTTGCGCGGTCGTAGTGTTCGACCTTGCCGCGCAGGTGGATGGGCTGGCGGCAGCCGCCCGTGCGCTTGATCTGGTGGGCCCAGCGGTCGTAGTTCGGGTCGTGGAGCCGGGTGATCATCCCAGCGAGTGCGTGTGGGTGGGGCAAGATGGGTTCCGTCCTATCCAGTGTTCTGGGTGGATGGCCCCCGGCCTGGCGCGGATCTTGGCGGATGTGTGGCCAGGCGGGGGGCGCTACGGCTATGCGCTGTGGTTGTCGATGCCGGTGCCGGTGCAGTCGCGGCAGGTGTCGCGGTCGTCGTCCAAACCGGTGCCGTTGCAGGTGCAGCAGCGGTAGTGGATGACCGTGACGTCGCTGGTCATCGGCTGTGGTCCGTCTCGCGCGGGACAATGCTGACGTAGATGTGGTACTGGCGCGGGCGGTGCCGGTTCGGGTAGGCGCGAGATACCGAGGTGACGGTGAAGATCTCGCGGAGCCGGAACATGCTGTAGGAGATCTCGGGGCGGGTGCCGTCGAGGCGAATCTTCATGGCTGTGATCCCTTCAGGCCGTGGGGCCGGGGTCGGTGTCGGTGGAGTCGTAGACGGTCCGGTAAGCGGCTTCGGCGGCTGCATGACGGGCGCGGGAGTCGGCGAGGATGGGCGGTGGCCTGGTACTCGACGGCGCCGAGCCGGATGAAGGTCGAGTAGTGGCCGTTGCGCTCTTCGGTCGTGGTGCCGAGCAGCGCCGCGATGTGGTCGATCTCGGCCCGCATCTCGTCGTCGGACGCTCTCTGGGCCAAGTGGTAGACGTCGACCCGGTGAGGTGCCGGGATGTCGGGGCGGTCGTGGATGAGTTGGGCGAGGGCGCGAAGGCCGGCTACGAGCGCCAGTCGCGCCTGTGGGTCGGGCATCGGCTGCTGTCCTTTCACGGGGTTGGTGCGGGGTGGATGGTGCGGAGCAGATCGGCGGCGAGTTGGTTGGAGACGCCCAGGCGGGCGCGGAGCAGGTCGCGGGTGATGGGTCTGCCGTGCTTGGCGGTGTGCTCGTCGGCCACCCGCCGGGCGTAGTCGACGAGGGCCGGGTCGGGTGCGGGCCCGTCGTCCTGGCCGTCCTCGCCGGCGGGGACGAGAGCGCGACGGTCTGGGACCGCTGAGGACGTCTCGGGGACGGCCGGGGACGCCGAGCCTGTGACCGGAGACGTCTGCGGGGCGTCCTGCGGACGCGAAGCGCAAGCCCGTCGTTCGAGCATCGAGACGGCGACGAGAAACGCCCCCGCGGGTGTCGCGGCGGTGATCCAGCCCCAGGCGGTCGGTTCGGCTTGGGCCAGGTTGGCGGCCAGGGACAGGACAATTCCGCCGGTCAGGACGAGGACGGGCCAGGAGATCGGGCCGCGCCGTTCACGGCCGGTCTTCTTGTCGCGTTGGCGTTCGCGGGCGGCCATGACGCAGGTGAGGTCGATGCAGACGGCGATGGCCCAGGACATCCAGCCGGTCTGGCCGTGTTCGCTGGCGGTGTCGCGGATGTGGGCGAACGAGCCCGCGCCCGCGATGAGGGCCAGGACGAGGACGGGGCCGGTGTCCACGAGCCATGCGGCGAGGTGTCGCATCGGTGTCCTCCCTTCGTTGGTGCGGTCAGGCGGCGGGTATCTCGTGCGGTTGGGCGGCCATGACCTCGTCCCAGGCCGGGGCGAGGTGGGCGTGAGTGCGGGCGGCGTGTTCGGCGGCCTGCTCGGTGACGTAGAAGGAGCGGGCGCGGTACCACTGGCCGTCCTGGCCGGCGACGATGGCGACGCCGGGTGTCTCGGCCGGGATGGCGCGGGCGGACACGAGGGCGGCCGGGTCGAGGTCTCCGAGCGTCATGGTGGCGGTCTCCGGGTCGTTGACCCGGTGGCAGATCCGTCCCGAGCACTGGGCCCGGAGGGCGGTGACGCCGGGCCCGAGGTCGGAGCCGATGCGCTGGCCGCAGCAGAAGAGGTAGATGCCGAACGCCCGCCCGAGCTGAGCCACCCGTAGCAGCGCGGTGGAGGCTTTGGCGATCTCGTCTTTCTCACTCTTGTCGGCCATGAGGTACAGCTCGGCCAGTTCGTCGACCAGGACGACGATCGGGACGGGCCGTACGGCGGGTGGGAGTTGCCAGATGTTGCGAGCTCCGGCCATCCGGCACACGCCCATCCGGTCGGCCATGAGTGTGACCAGGTCGTCGAGCAGGGTCCCGCATTCGGTCCTGGTGGTGGCCAGCGCGGACAGGCGCGGCGCGTACGGGGTGAATTCCACCCCTCCTTTGAGGTCGAACCCGACCAGCGCCACGGGTTGCGGGGCCAGGCCGACGATGAGCGCGTTGGCCAGGTTGGACTTGCCCGACTGGGTCGCTCCGGCGTTGATCCAGTGCGGGACGGTCGTGAAGTCGACCACCCACGGCCTGCCGGTCTCCAGCTTGCCCACAGTGACCTTGAGGAGTTCGGTCGAGGCCGGCAAGTCGGCAACCTTGACCAGCGGGTCGCGCATCGTGGTGGCGAGGACGACCCGGCCGGGGCGGGGCGAGGAGACGCGGACGGCGTGCACGCCCCAGGAGTGTGCGAGCCGTTCGGCCACCTCGGCGTAGTCGGCCGGGATCTGTCCTTCGAGGGTGTGGATGGTGACGCGCCAGCCGTGTCGGGTCGGCATCGGCAGCCACATGAACGGCTTGGTGTCCACGGCGATGCGCTGGAACTTGCGCTTGACGCGGACGACGCCGGTCGAGGCGACCAGGCCCGGGACGGTGGTGAACCAGAAGCGCTGCCGCTTCTTGGTGAGCCCGCAGCCGAGGGCGACCTTGCGCCAGGTGGCCCACACGCTGATCGCGACCAGCGGGTAGCCGAGGGCGAGCCAGAAGGAGCGGTAGTGCCAGTGGTGCCAGGCCCAGAGCCCGACCGCGATGGCGGCCGAGACTCCGAGCAGGGTGAGCAGGTCAGACACCGGCGGCCTCCCGTAGCGGGAGCAGCGCGGAGGCGCGGTAGCTGATCCCCCAGCGGCCGGCGATCTCCCAGACGTAGCCGACCAGGCCGACGGCGTTGACCGGGTCGCCGGCGGTGATGGGCGGCTCTCCAGTGATGCCGATCTTGACGAGTTCAATCCGGCCGAACTCGTCCTCGACCGAGACGGTGACCTCGTAGACGGTGTTGCCGTTCTTGTCGGTCTTGATCTCGCCGGTGTCCTTGTTGAGCACGCGAGGCCGCGGGGCCTTCACGCAGGTGATCGTGAGCTTGCTGGTGTCCACAGGGATGGGGACGGTGCGCATGGCGGATTCCTTCGTTCGATCGGAGTGAACCTCTTGGCATACATAGAACGCTTGGAATTCTAAGTTGTCAAGGGATTCCACGAAGACTTGGTTGGCATGTCGGATGGGGTGTGCTGAACTGGAGGCAGACAACCTCGCGAAGGGCACGGGATGGTCGAGAAGACGGGTCGCCCCGGCTACCTCCAGATAGCCGACGACCTGCGCAGGCAGATCAGGACGGGATCACTCGCTCCTGGCGCGGCGCTGCCGTCGACCGCTCAGCTCTGCCAGCGCTACGACGTGTCCGCGAGCGTGGTCAAGGCGGCCATCAGCGTCCTCCGTACCGAGAACCTGGTCGTCGGCCAGCAGGGCAAGGGCGTGTTCGTCCGCGAGGGCGCCGCCGAGGCCAGCGTCGAGGCCGGCGCCGAGGGGGCGGTCTCGACGGACGTCATGGACCAGCTCTCTCAGATGCGCCAGACCCTTGCCGATCTCGGCGGGCGGATCGCCGATCTGGAAAAGGCCGTGTTCCAAGAGCGGAAGCGATCTCGCTGACCCGGCAGGCCAACTCCTCCATCTCGGCCTGAATAGCGCGAAGCTCGTCCAATAGCCGCTTGTTTGCGGTCATTCCGGCACCCCTTTCTGGTCGGTCTCTATCCCGGCGGGGATGCCGTTAGTTCATCGCGTATTCGCGCTGTTCGGTATCACGGAGCGTTAGCTAAGCTTCTTCATTGCTGCCTGCACGGCGGTTACACACGCGCTTTCACATGCCCGCTTCTCAAAGTGCGCAAAAGGATGCGATGAAGAC
The DNA here is from genome assembly GCF_024172185.1 of Nonomuraea roseoviolacea subsp. carminata. Lineage (GTDB taxonomy): Bacteria > Actinomycetota > Actinomycetes > Streptosporangiales > Streptosporangiaceae > Nonomuraea > Nonomuraea roseoviolacea. The sequence goes on along the minus strand of NZ_JAMZEC010000001.1, from coordinate 4,558,576 downwards.
AATCCAGCGCCCGGGATGGCGCCCCCTACTGCTGCGCCAGCACCGCGAAGCGCACGGCCTCACCCTCGAAGCAGCAGGCGACCAGCTCCGACAGGTCGCCCACCGACACGGCCTCGTCGCACCAGCCGCCAATTTCCAGACACTATGGGCACACGAGCAGGGATCGGTATATCCCGGACCACACTACCGCCGCGCGTATTGCCTCCTCTATCAGGCAACTGAGCCCAAGCTAGGTTTCCGCCTACCACTACCCGGCGAAATAACCGAAGTGGAAAATTCCATCTCGGATTTGCCCGCCCCCACCGACCCCGCAGCGGACAACGCCGCCGCCCAGGTCATCGAACAGACCCTCATCAAAGTCTCGGGCAGCCCTTCCAACGCCGAGCAGAACGCACTCCTCAACCGCGTGGTCGACGCCTGGCGCCGCCGGCACGGCAAAGGCAGCCCGAAGCCGATTCTCACCCTCGTCGGCGGCTACGCCGGATCCGGCAAGACCGAGTTCTCCCGGTTCCTGTCCGACATCACCGGCTGGGCCTTCCTCGACAAGGACTCCCTCACCCGCGCCATGGTCGAACGCCTGCTCGTCTCCCTCGGTGGCGACCCGCACGACCGTCACACCGAGCTGTACCTGCGCGAGGTCCGGCCACTGGAGTACCGCTGCCTGATGGAGACCGCGTTCGACAACCTCAACGTCGGCACCTCGGCCATCCTGTCGGCCCCGTTCATCGCCGAGCTGGCCGATCCCGACTGGGTGTCCCGCCTGACGAACCGCTGCGCCGCCAAGGGCATCGATGTCGCCGTGGTGTGGGTGCGCTGCGACGTCGAGTCCATGCGCGAGTACATCGAGTTCCGCGGCGCCGCCCGCGATTGCTGGAAGCTCGACAACTGGGACACCTACATCAGCGGCCTCAACACCGAGACCTGCCCGCCCACCGCACACATCACCGTGGACAACCGTCTCGGCGCCGCGATCAGCCTGGCGGACCAGACCCGCGAGACCCTCAAACGGATCCTGTTGTGAAGGGCATCGTCTTGTACGGCCCGCCGGCCAGCGGCAAGAGCACCACCACCACCGCCCTGACGGCTCGTGACCCAAGGTTCGTCCTGTTTCGCAAGCTCAAGGCCGGTAGCAGACGCGGCACCGAATACGACTTCGTCACCTCCAAACACCTCGCCCGGTTGCGAGCCGCCGGACGGCTGCTCGCGGAGACCCACCGCTACGGCAACGTCTACGCCATCGACCGCGACCAGATCGAGCAGCTGGCTCAGACCGGACGAGTGCCGGTCGTTCACATGGGCAACATCCCTGACGTCCTGCGCCTGGCCGAAGCCGGCGCTTGGCTGCTCGTCCTGCTGTGGGTACCTCGCGATGTCTGTGAGCGGCGATCCCGGCAACGAGGTGACGGCGACACCGCCGGACGTCTGAGCGCATGGGACGAGACCCTGCTCGACCTGCAAGCCCACGACACCGGCCTCTTCTCGCTGCGGATACGCACCGACCAGGTGGCACCCGAGGAAGCGGCACGACAGATAGCCGAGGCCATTCTCCACTAGGAGGCGCCGCTCCTCGGTCACCGCGCCTGACCGCTCAAGATCCGATGCCATAGGTCCTTCGCCGCGCATTCCCGCATCCAGCTTGTCTCGACGACATCAACCGGGGACCCCGCCAGCATCCGCCGGACAAACCACAACCCGCCCGCCGTACACAGTTCGAAGTGCGGACGCTGGCACCAGCAGGTGTGTTCACGCACGCGCAACCGCTCGGCGCGCGGCACGCTCCGCTCCCACTCCACCGACTCAGCCCATGGCTCACGAGGAGCGGCGTGCGGCCCGTGGTAGTCATGCAGGTCCATGACGCCGCCGCATCACTGCCGGACCTGCTGCGCTCGCAGCAGTGCCACGAGGGTCACGTAATCGTCGGCGCTAACCGTCTGCTCAAGCCCCGCGTCGATCTCTGCCCTGCAAAGCGAGGTGCCTCGCCTGGTCGCGTAGAGGGCACCCGCATCGCTACGGAAGAAGGACCAGCCGGGGAATGTGGAGCGAAGTGCGTCGAGGTCGCAACCGGGGAGTGCCATGGGGCCAGCGTAAGCAAAGCTCAGATGGGTTGTCTATAGGGCTCTATAGAGCCATCCGGGAAACGATGGGGCGTTACGGGTTCCTACAGTGACGTCATGATCGAGTTCCGCCAGGACCGGCCTCGCTGGGAGCAGGTCGCCGACGTGATCCGTGAGCGCATCGCCGCCGGCGTCTACCGCCCCGGCTCACGAGTGCCGAGCGAGAACGATCTGATGCAGGAGTTCGGCATCGCCCGCATGACCGCCCACAAGGTGATGCGAGCCCTCCGCGAAGAAGGCACCATCTACACCGTCCGCGGCCTCGGCAGCTTCGTCAGCCAGCCAAGCGACGCCAAGCCGCCGGAAGACGAGACGTCCAGCAAGTAGGCTCCGGGCCGTGACTCACAGGATCGACTTCTACAACGACCCACAGGCGCCGGCCGCGAACAGTCTCGTCCCGTCGGTCAACGTCGTCGTCACCAACGAGGTCGGCGACATCCTCCTGAGACGCCGCTCCGACAACGACAACTGGGCGCTACCCGGCGGAGCCATCGATCTCGGCGAGTCCATCCCGGCAGCAGCCGTACGCGAGACACTGGAAGAAACGGGCATCACCTGCGAGATCAGAGGGCTTGTCGGGACCTACAGCGATCCCAACCACGTCATCTTCTACACCAGCAACGGCGAGGTCCGGCAGGAGTTCTCCATCGTCCTCACTGCCCGAGCCGTTGCTGGCGAGCCGACACCCAGCGACGAGTCCCGCGAAGTCCGCTGGGTTCCGCGGGATGAGATGTCGAACTACCGGATGGATCGCTCCATGAGTCTGCGGATCAGCCACTACCTCCAGTCGGACGGGAGCCACAGTCCACACATCGGCTGAACGCAGCCGACCACCCCGGTCCACCGCCAAGCAGCGACCGGCCCAGACCGGCAGCAACGAGACAATGCCCAGGCCACAGCCATGATCGCCGTTTGGATGAGTACTTTCTCCACGCTTTCAAGGGCGTCTCGCCTGCGGCGAGCCGCCGCGCACCGGGCGGTCTGCTGACCGCGCTGCGGCTCTCCGGCCGGTCGCGGCCAGCACCGCCCACGCGCCAACAGCCACCGGGCGGACAGCCAGAAGACGTGAGAGTAAAGCCCATCGCTGGGTGCGGCCAGCGACCCGACATTCCGGCTGCAACCCGTGGCGGTTAGCGCATACCTACAGCCGAGATCCCCAGCTCCGAGGCGATTACGAAGAGGTGGCCAGCCAAAGAGGGCTCCCCTCTCAGTTGAAGCCTGGTCTCCTCGTCCGCCATTGGCCTCGAGCAAGTCCAGCAGACCGGAGGGCCTTCGTGCCCAGTTGCAGCTGGACATCAGGCCCAACAGAGGGGCCTGAGCACGGGGCTTGCCAAGATCGACTGAGTGGACTAGGCATAGCTCGGTGACTTGGTGCTTGGGGATCGCTGCTCACGTAGCCTGCTATGTGGCGACAGCGGCGTCCCGACCAGTCGGGGGAAATTGCTGATGACACAGTTACCAAGCCTTAGTGTGTCTGCTGTGCCTTGTAGCTCAATGACGAGGGGGAAAAGTGTCGAGGTTGACTGACCTGATTCGACAGGCGAAAAGGGTCGATCCTCAGCTCGGGGCAGATCTTGAAGCTGAGGTCCAGACACTCTCCCGCCGTCGGCCCTTCGGCATCAACTTCGAACGCCATCAACCTGAAGCGGTGGAGCTCCCTAAGCGCTCCGTTCGCAAGGGCGACAAGGTGAGAATCTTGCCTGCGCGCGGAGAGACCAAGCAGGGTGACGTCCGACTCTGGCGTGTTCGCAGTGTCGAGACGGTGGACGGCGCGAAGGTTGGACACCTGGACCTGATCGGTGCCAAGGAGCCCGAAAATCGCACTGTCTCGGCTGACGACCTCGTTGTCGTCGCCGAGTTCAGGGACCCGATCTATCCTGGCCTCCGATCCACCGGAGCCCTCCACCTGAGTGACGGCCAACCGTGGCATGCCGTCATCAACGGAGAGAACTTCCATGCGTTGGAGATGCTTCTCTATACGCATCAGGAGAGAATCGATTGCATTTACATCGATCCGCCATATAACACAGGCCAGGATGAGTGGATCTATAATGACAGACACGTTGATGGCGAAGATCTATATCGCCACTCCAAATGGTTGGCCTTCATGGAACGGCGCCTAATCCTAGCGCGCGAACTCTTGAAAGACACTGGGATAATCATCGTCGCCATTGGCGACGATCAGCATCATCGACTTCGAATGCTCATGGATCAGGTGTTCCATGAGCAGAACTTCATCTCCGATGTCGTGTGGCAGGGCGGCCGAAAGAACGACTCACGGTACATTTCAAATGGCGCGGACTACATGCTCATATACGCCAAGGATGAATCCACTCTCAGGCGAAACGGTGTCCGTTGGAGAGAGCCACGCCCAGGGACAGCAGAGATTGCCTCCGCAGCAGCTCGCGTTTGGGAAGAATCCGGCCATGATCAAGAAAAGGCGACAGTGCTCATGAAGGAGTGGATACGTTCACTCCCGAAGAATCACCCAGCCAAGGAGAATAATCGTTTCTATGAATTCGAGCCCGATGGGCGCGTCTTCCGCAAGCGAGACATCTCCTGGCCTGGTGGTGGCGGTCCGCGATACGATGTGCTCCATCCAGTAACGGGTCTCCCGGTACTGGTGCCTGCTCGCGGGTGGGTGTACTCCAAGCCTGAGCGGATGCAGGAAGATATCGATGCCGGGCTGATTATGTGGGGCGCCGACCACACCGAATACATAAACCGGAAGACGTACCTCGGATCCGATGCGTCGGACGATTCTGAAGATAGTGGCGATAACGATCCGGGAATCGGCATGGTCCCCACATCCGTATTTGAGCAGAAGAGAACATCTGCGTCCAAGCGAATGAAATCGTTGTTTGGAGACTCGCGGTTCCCATTTCCGAAAGACCATACGGTCCTCGCGCGCTGGATTGGCCTGGTCTCACCCAAAGACGGCGTAATACTCGACTTCTTCGGTGGGTCAGGAACGACGATGGAAGCCGTCATTCGTCTCAATGCACAGGACTCTGGTTCGCGGCAGTGCATCCTCGTGACGAACAACGAGGTAGGCGCCAAGGAGACTCGAGCCATGCGTAAGGCGGGCCTTCGCCGAGGAGATGTTGAGTGGGAAGCCAAGGGCGTATTTGAGTACGTCACAAAGCCGCGAATCTCAACGGTTGTGACAGGTGTGAAGCCCGATGGATCGGCTTACGGGGACAAGGTAGACGCTAACGTCGAGTTCTTTGAGATGACCTACGAGTCCGTATGGCGTATCACGCAGAATCGTGAGTTCAAGGCGATCGCTCCTTTGCTGTGGCTCCGAGCAGGGGCGAAGGGCCGTCGTATCGATGCCGTTCCCCAGGGGTGGGATGTGGCAGACACTTATGGGGTCCTCCAAGACCTGGACAAGAGCGCAGTGTTCCTGCAGGCCATGGCCGATACTCCATCCACGCATCTGGCTTTCATCGTCACCGACGATGACCGCCGCTTCCAGATGATCTGCGCCGAACTCCCGGATCGAGTGGAGCCGGTCCGGCTGTACGAGTCGTACCTGAAGAACTTCGAGATCAATGCAGGAGCGCAGCTGTGAAGTTCACCCTCAAGGACTATCAGGCCGATGCTGTGGCTGAGGTGCTGAGCAATCTGGCAGATGCCCGCGACTTCTACCATCGGACCAAGCCGCGGGTATCGTCCTTCGCGCTGACGGCGACCACAGGCGCAGGAAAGACCGTGATGGCCGCCGCTGTCATCGAAGCGCTCTTCAACGGCAATGATGAGCTGGATTTCGCGCCCGACCCCACTGCTGTGGTCCTATGGTTCAGTGACGACCCGAGTCTCAACGAGCAGACGCGCTTCCGCCTATTGCAGGCGTCCGATCAGATCGGATACCCCAACCTGATCGTCGTTGAACACCCGTTCCAGGCCGAGAAGTTCAAGCCCGGAAAGGTGTACTTTCTTAATACCTCCAAGCTATCGAAGACCTCTCTCCTCACCCGTGGTCACCGGGATGAAGAAAACCACTTCCCAGGTATGGCGCTTGATAGCGGCCCGGATCTACGGACATACACGATCTGGGAGACCATCGCGAACACCATCGAGGATCCCAACCTCACGCTGTACATGGTTCTGGACGAAGCACACCGGGGCATGGGCATCTCGAAGTCGGCCAAGGACAAGCCGACCATCGTCAAGAGGCTGATCAACGGTCACGCGGATATCCCGCCCGTGCCGGTGGTGTGGGGCATCTCCGCGACCGTCGAACGCTTTGAGGTGGCGATGAAGACCGCAGAAGTTTCCAGCAGTCGGATGACTCTTCCACGTGTCGGCGTTGACCCCAAGCGGGTTCAGGAATCCGGCCTACTCAAAGACGACATCGTTCTCGACTTCCCGAACGAGTCCGGGGTGTTCGACACAGTGCTACTTCGCCGCGCGACTCGCAAGATCCGGGAGTCAACTGAAGCATGGGCCGAATACAACGCGGAGCAGGAAGATGCGCATCCTGTTGTGCCGTTGATGGTCTTGCAGTCACCGAACACTCCGGATCCCAAGATGCTCTGCCAAGCTCTTGATGTGATCTTCGCTGAGTGGCCAGAACTGCCTTCAGATGCCGTGGCGAACGTCTTCGGAGAGCGCAGTACACAGCAGTACGGGCCATGGAACGTCCCGTACATCGCCCCGGAGCGGGTGCAAGATGCCAGGCACATTCGCATCCTCTTGGCGAAGGATGCGATCTCGACCGGCTGGGACTGCCCCCGCGCGGAGGTAATGGTCTCGTTCCGGCCGGCTAAGGACGCTACCCACATCACGCAGTTGCTAGGTCGCATGGTCCGAACGCCTCTTGCCAGACGCATCCCAGGAAACGAGAAACTGAACTCTGTCGAGTGCATCCTGCCATTCTTCGACCGCACCACGGCAACAGAGGTAATCGATGCCTTGATGAGTGCCTCTGAGGATCTTCCGGAGCCAGACGATGAACGCCGCGTCCTGATTGGCGCTGAGGAGATGCTTCCCAATCCGAGCATCAGTGAAGCGGTATGGGAGGCGCTAGAGGCGATCCCGAGCCAATCCGTGCCTAAGAAGGCCGCCAAGCCCATCAAACGACTGACGGCGCTTGCGCAAGCACTCTCGCGGGACGGCCTACTCGCAGACGCTGGGAAGCAAGCCCACGGGCACCTACATGGCGTGCTTGACGGCTTCGCAGCACGCTTCAAATCCGCCATGGAGGATGCGTATAACGATGTTCTGACAATGGAAGGCGGCACGGTTACCGGACATCGACTCTCAGGTGAGCGGGAAAATTTGGCGTTCAGCGAGCAGGCCGATGATCGGGCCATCCAGGACTCATACCGGGCAGCCGGGCGAGTGCTCACACCGGACGTGTCCAGGACATATGTTGACCATCTTGCTCCTGAGGATGACGGGGCGGACGATGATGGGCTGAGGGACGCGTACATCAAAGTGGCAGCAGTTGCCAAAGTCCCCGGTGTACGCGAGCATCTTGATGAGGCTGCGGATCAGCTGGCGCAGAAGTGGCTTGATGCCCACCGCGTTCAGATCAAGGCCCTTTCGGACGAGCGGCAGCAGGTCTACAACGAGATTCGCGCGATGAGTACGTCACCCCAGAGGATCGGTATCACACGTCCTGTGAATCGCCTCGAAGAGACGAAGAAGCTCGACAAGGATGGGAACGAGGTGGCGATCGAGACCCGGCTCAAGCACCTTCTCTCGGACGCCGCCGGTATGTTCCCGATCGGGTCGCTCAATGGATGGGAGCGCGACGTTCTCGATGCGGAGATGGCACGTCCGGGAACTCTTGCCTGGTATCGGAATCCCGGAAGGGCCTCTCAAGACTCCCTGGGGGTGGCTTATCGAGACGCTGGGGACACCTGGCGTAGTGTTCGGCCGGACCTGATGTTCTTCACGGAACATGATGATGCGGTCAAGGTCAGCATCATAGATCCCCACGGGCACCATCTCGCTGACGCGCTTCCGAAGCTACGAGGGCTCGCTGATTTCGTAAAAGCGTACGGCTCGGAGTTCCACCGAGTCGAGGCGGTCGCCAAGATCGGTGACACGCTTCGTGTGCTGGATCTAACGGATGAGCTGGTTCGCGAGGCTGTAATGAAAGCCAACTCGGCCAAGGCACTCTATGAAGGATCGACCGCACAGGACTATAAGTAGAGTCCTGCTGTCGAGCGAACTGGAATACGTCCCACTATGCCGAGGAGAGGCAGGCTGCCGCGAGGCTTCCACGCCTCGGGCCTGGCGGCCCTGCGGTGCGGGTCCTCTTGCCATCGATTATCGTGGCTGCGGTCGGAATCTTGCTAACGTGGCTGCTTAGCAAGGGCCTTGGACTAGCACGGACGACGGTGGACCGAGCCGAGGACTTAGAGTGGCCGCGACCACCGCACGGAGGCAGGGGTAGATCCCTCTGGACGATCACGCGAAATCTTGTAATGAAGGCGGCCACGACTCTATGAATTCTTTCTGTGCAGCTAACGTTCACTATCGGAAGAGCCTGGTTCTGAACCGAGCTCTTCGTCTTGTGAAGGCTGGGCATTTCCCCCGAATATAGGCGGTCGATTCTCAAATTCCACCGCGAAACGTCGTTCACGTTCCTTCTCTTGTAGCTCTTGGATCTCTTCGTGGATGTCGATGCGGTCGCGCACCGTCTCAAGCGCATCTTGGGACACGTCTGACAGCTCCCCTGGCGGTTCTCCACGGCTGATCCGCCCTAGAAGCGCGCGGGCGTCATGTGTCACGGCACCCCTGATAGAAGATTCGGGTCTACCGATTTCCCTCCACCAAAAGTCTGCGAAGTGCAACACAAGGTGGATCCCGTCGAGCCTTTCCCTTACGGATGAATCAGAGAATTCGTCGATGGCCAGCTTCAACTGAAGCAGCAGGTCGTCGCGTTCCTCCTTCCATGCCTGGTCATCCTCTTTTGGTGGCCAATCTTCAGGTTTCGGCCGGGGACAGCGGCGCAGGGATGCCCGATAGTCCCGCAGCTCGACGGCTTGGCTGGGCTTGAGCCGCAGCTGGATCAGCTTCGCGATGGCCTCGCGGGCGCTCAGGAGAGCGGCGCGTTCGCGCTCCTGGTCCCGACGCTCACGTTCAAGCTTCACCTGTTGCAGTTGCGACCAGCGGGTGCTGAGGAGAGATGCCGCGCTACCGATGAGCGCACCGGCCAGGGCGAAGAGTGCAGGGATGACCTGAGCCCAGTTCACTCCCTGACTATCGCCTCAAGAGCGCGGCGACGCCAGGGGACCATACTTCGGCGCCGACCTACTTGGCTTGAAGTACGGGATGGAGCCGAGCACCGCAATGTGGCGTTGTAGCCCAGGTTCGCTTGTCATCGGATGACATGGTTGCTCGCGTGGCCAAGGCCGGGGATAGACGCGGGATGATCTTGCGTCTCCCACGCGCCGCGTAGGCTAATTGCCCAGCTCAACCAGCCCAAGAAGACAGCGGAGCTTTCGCTCTCCTACAGCGGAGGCTGGCCAGGTCTTCCGTTTCTCGGCCCTGCGGCTCCTTGAGCCGGGACCTGTTGTCATCGTCAGACGCTCGGCTATCTATGCCACCCCGAATCGTTGTCCCGAGTGACCTAGACGGCGAGTGTATACATGTCTCCGCTGCCACTGGCGAAGGACAACCAGATCCGGAATGATTTCAGGCGTGACACAAGACGTCCCACAAATCGATCCAGCGCCTAAATCCGAGCTCCGAGTCGCCTTGCTTAGGATCACCTCCGCGATGCGAGACCGTCTCCTGCTGGAGAGACGTTCCCTTGTCGAGCACCCGGTATTCTCGGGCCCCACCGGCGATTGGAAGCTCCGGCGTCGATATCTGGTCGCCTTTCTGGACCGTGTTGAAGGCCAGGTCGTTGAGCACGTGGTAGGGCTCGGCATCTCTGTTCCTGGCAACATGGCAGGGACCTACGAGCGTCGCTTCCGGATCGAGGAATTCTCGCCTATCGCCCCCCGGATTTCCACAGATCGTTTGTCCGATCTTCTCGGTAGATATGCCGATGTACTCCGTGTCCAAGGTCCGCTATCGACCGCCCTTGGACGAAGGCTTGTCGACGCGATTCGGGATGAGGCTCCACATCTCAGCGACCTTTTGGATGATCTGGAAAGTCGGGTCAGCCAAAATGTCCCGCGTGGCGGCATTGCGGAGATCATCGCTACCCAACGCGACATGACAGGACTCCTCCTCACCGCCGCTGATATGGATCGTGAGCCTCTGCGTGACTGGGCCGGCTTCGGCCTGCGTGCCGATTTTCTCGAAGATGAGCCTCCGGAACGCCCGTACGAGGACGACGTGATTCGGCACGACTGGCAGCATCTTCCGGGCTGGATGCGAGTCCAAGCATCCTGGACAGAGCAGCGATTCTATAGAGGGAAGCGTCGATTGTCTGTGTTCTATGCGAATACACGCCCACTCGAACACCTCACAGGCGTCGACCTTGTGTACTACAACGAGTTTCACGGCTGCTTTGTATGTGTGCAGTACAAGAAGTTCCAGCATGAAGCTCAAGCCGGCTGGGTCTACAGGCCGAGTCATATTCTGGACAGCGAGCTTCAGCGCATGAAAGCCATTGACGAAAAGTGCAAGGTCGGCGCGGATGTCACTGATATCAGACTGCTGGACACGGCCACCTTCTTCAAGCTCCATGAGCCGATGCAGTTCGAGCCGGGCAACACGGATCTAGTTCCAGGTATGTATCTGAGTAGGGAACACTTTGAACTCTTACTAGAGAAGAACCGCGGAGGCCAAGGTGGACGACGAATCGGCTACGCGACAGTACCTCGCCACTTGACCAACACGCTATTCGCCGAACTCCTAGGGCAAGGGTGGATTGGCACTCGCGGCGCTAGCACCGATCTGGTGCGTGATCAGATTCGATCCAGTCTAAGCCGTGATCGGGGCCTGGTCTTTGGCCTTGCGGAGGGAGATCAACGGCTCGGGAACCGCAATCGGCTGCGCTAAGCATCTGCGGATGCCAATGACTCGTCCATACAGTTTCAAGCTTGGCTCTCTTCGATTTTACGTTGCTTATACCAGGTTGATCAAGGGAGGCTGCCGATGACGTCGCGGGCATGGCTGGTTCGACTCGGTGAGACCGGGCAGCGGGAGAGCACCGCCCTAAAGGAAGGGCTGGCGATCCTGGGCTGGTCCGAGCTGGGGGACCTCGGCGCCTGCGAGAGCCGTACGGACATCGCGGCAATGGTCGCGGAGAACTACCCCCACGAGGGCAAGGCAACGCTGTCCAACTGGACAGGGCAGTTATGGCGGTTTCTCCAGGAAATTCGGGAGGGCGACCTCGTTGTATGCCCGTTGAAGACGCGGCAGACCGTCGCCGTGGGACGGGTCACCGGGCCGTACCGCTACGAGAGCGATGCCGACCCCGGTTTCCGTCACGTGCGACCGGTGGAATGGCGGCGTACGGACATCGCCAAGACCGACATCGAGCAGGACCTGCGCAACAGCATGAGCTCCCTGCTAACGGTCTGCGCCCTCAGCCGCTTCGGAGCTCCCCGGCGCATCACCCATCTCGCCGAGCAGGGTGTCGATCCCGGTCCCACGCCGGACGAAATGGTCATGCTGGAAGGCTTCGCCACTCCTCACGAGCTGCTCGACGCAGTGATTGCCAACAGTACAGGTGAGCCAATCCGGCTTACCATCCGTGACTTCCTGAAGCGTTGGGGAGTCACTCGCCGAACCTCGGCATCGGTCGCCCGTATCGAGGTCGATCTCGGCGCTAAGGGGGTAACGACGCGGCCGTCCTTCACGGAGGGCTGGTTCGACAGCGTCATCGAGCTCCTTCCGGTCGGCGAAGAACCGGAGAGCATCAAGGAAATCCCGAGCCAGTCGTTGCAGCCTGACGTCGAGGACGCCCCGGACCTGCCCGCAATCACCCTACGGGTCGGCGTCTTGGAGTCCGCGAACAAGGGTGTGGCCTCTGTCCGGCTAGAGGACAATCTCAAGATTGCCCACACCAAGATGCTAAGCGGCAAGTACTCACAGCTGGCCGTGATCGACGAGAACGGAACCCTGCGCGGTGCTCTGAGTTGGGAGTCCATCGGCAAGGCATCCATGCGAGGCCAGAAACTCCGCACCGTCTCCGACGCAGTGGACCGGACAGCCAGCTTGGTCGACCACCACGAAGACCTGCTGAGCCAAGTGAACGAGATCTACAACAAGGGCTACGTCTTCGTCTGCGACTCCGACAGGAAAGTGACTGGCATTATCACTGCAGCCGATCTGACACAGCAGTTCGGTCATCTGGCGAGACCCTTCGTCCTGGTGGAGGAGGCCGAGCGGCGACTGAGAAGGCGAGCAGACGAGGTCTTCAACGTCGACGAACTGCGGGAGGCCGCGCCCAGGCATCTGGCCACCCGGGTAACCTCGGCGAACGACCTTATGCTCGGGGCCTACAAGCATCTACTTGCCTCCCCCGCGCGCTGGAGCCGGCTGGAATGGCCGCTCGATCACGCGCTCTTCCTCGAGCTACTGGAACTCATCCGCGCCGTTCGCAACGAGCTGATGCACTTCGCTCCCGACCCGTTGGACGAGGAGACCCTCACGAGAGTGGAGGGCTTCATCGAGATGCTCCGCATCGTAGATCCACGACCTTGAGCCACTGGGCGGCGTCTTCGATCCAACTACTCAGATCGGATCGATCCAACAGCATCCCGGTCAAATCTGGCGGGTGCCCGGACCTGACAGCCCTGCGCTCCGGGTCGGCAGCTGGATGGCGGTGCTACTCTCACGACTGGAATTGGGATGCGCGTAATGATCTTGGGGCGGCGCACGCGTCTTGTTGGTTAGTTGCCCAGCTCGACCGCATTCAACAGGCAGTTCGGTCTCCCTCTCCTATGGTGGGGCTGTGCCGCCGGCCTACGAGGAGCAACGCCAAGGCGTCCGGTTGTGTGGTATAGGACCTACCAGCAGACGTGGAAAAGCCCGCTACAAGTGGTAGCTGGGATCGTTGCTGCTCATGTAGAGCTTAAAAGCCTCGCGTATCTTGTTCACCAGGCCGACCACTTGAGAGGTGTTCCCGGGAACCACGCCGTGTTCCCAGTCGCGCCCCTTGTGCGTGAGATATCTCTTTACCGTTCCCGAGGTGGAGTTCGACACAAAGGTCGGCCTTGCCCTTTCACCCAAATCTGCACCCAACCCTTGAAAGCTACGTGCTAGATCGAGCGGAAGGTTGCTGGAGTAGAACTTACATTCAATGGCGAGAATGCAGTTTCGGGCTTTGGGAGCGACATAGGCAGATCTGCTCTGATCCGCCTCTTCCTGCGTGAGGACAAGTACGTCGCACTCGTGAAGCACTCCCGAACGTCCCTGGACCTTGACGCCCACGTGGACTTCAAGCGGCGGAGCGGTGGACCCGAACTCGACCACCGCGTGCGTATAGGCATTAGCTCGTGAGTACAGCTGCCCTGGGCTGGTCCTGAAAATCAAGTTGGAAGTCTTATTCCCGTCTATGTCTTCGTAACGTACCGACGCCCTTCCTTTACGCGCTTCATCGACGACAAGCGCGAAGACGTAACCCTCGTACAGATCGCCAATCGCCGAGGTGGAACTGTAGGAGGTTCCTCGGGCACCTCGAAGGTGAACACGCAGTTCGCGGAGGAGATCCTTTTTGGTGGTCAATGTGTCAGCCCCTCTTCCAAGGCCCGCAGTAGCTGATCGATTCTTTCGCTTTCCGGCAGGAACGGAGCAGGCTGGCCTTCTCTAGCTATCACGGTGGTTTGCTCACCACGCCCATTCTCATCTGGCAGGAAAGCCACACTTGAAACCGAAGCGCTGGATTCACGGCTGAGAAGAACGAGCTGCTCTTTGTGTACTTTAGGTATGTCTACCAAGACACTTCGAACGGCCTGAAGAATTAGGCTCGCTCGCTCTGCAGCAGTATACGTGTTGGTCTTGATATGCGATCCGGGACTCTCGCTGGCGACAGGCGTAATTAGAAAGTTCGTCTCGGTCGGCTGGATTCCGATGGAGTACGTGTGAGTCTGGTGGCGAGACCCTCCAGAGCCGCGGCGACGTGCAGGTCTTGTGCGCTTCTTAACGCTCACATCTTCTGGTTTTCCTGCCGCGATGGTCTCGTCTACCTGCTCGAGTATCCAGGCGAAACCTTCTTCTGCTAGGAGGGTACGGAGTTGCTGTTCCAGTTCGTCGGGGTTCACGGACAGGATCTCCGATCAGTCGAATGGTCGATCGTTCCTGCTGATAATGCTGAGGGGTGCCATGCGGCTGGACCGTCCAAGGAAACAGCCGAGCTGGACAACCTTGCCTTAAAGGGAGATTGGTGGTCAACGATCTTACGTCATTCTGTGGTCGTCGACACCCGAGTTTCGCAGCTACGGCTTGGCCCACAGGTTGTCAAGTCGCTACGGATAGCGCCCGGTACGGCGCACCGTAGTACGCGTACGGACCGAGGCGACACACCGCACGGAACGGGAACGGCAGGAGCGTGTACAGCTGCAGCGCGAGCGGGCCAACGAGAGTCACCACCTGATGAACCTCGACGGGTCCCAGGGGACATGTACGGGATGATCTTCCAGATGGCCCGGGTGACACCAAGCATCTGCCCAGGTCAGAGCACATGTGCAGACCTTGCAGGTGCCTCTCTCCTAAAGCGGGTGCCGCAGGTTCAATTCCTGCCGGGGCACGTACCTAGCTAAACATTTTCAGCGCTCGCAACCTCCGACCTGCGGCTTTTCAGCTGCAGCAATCCCGCGGCTGCTGGAGCACATCCAGGCTCATGACGATGCGGCAGGGTACGGAGGCCTGCCTCCGCTCTACCATCGTGCGGGCCCACCAGCATGCCGCGGATGCCCACAAAGCGCCCACAAAGGGAGAAACTCGGCAGAGATCACCACCTCGCGGTGGATCAGGGCGGACAGGCGCTCGGGCGTTCACGCGCGATGGACTGACCACCACGCTCCACCTGGCCACCGACGGGTGAGGCAGCCTTCCACTCGTGCTTCTCCTCGCCGGCGGAAACATCAACGACTGCACCCAGTTCACCCACGTGATGGCAGCGGTTCGCATCCCTCGGCTCGGTACGGTCCGACCGCGCACTCGGCCGGAGCGTGTCATCGCAGACAAGGGCTACGGCTCCCGAGTCATCCGTGCCTACACCTATCTGCGCCGAAGGGGCATCGGCGCGACCCATCCTGAACGCGCCGGCCAGTTGGCTGGGCGAGCTCATCGGAGCACCAGCGCTGCGCGTTCGACCGGGTCTTGATATAGGCGTCGCAACGTCGTCGAATGCTGTTTCAACCGGCACAAGCAGTACAGCTGTCGGGGCTCCGTCAGGGCGCGTACTCACCAAGGCGTGCCGGTATCCGCAAGCCCGTACGGCCGAAAATCGGTTGCCAGGCATGACGAGGCTCAGAGATGGTGATCTCCATGAGGCTCTGACGGACAGCACCCCGCTACTTCGAGATGCCACGGCGCCGACTCTCGCCGTGATGCCGCCCGCCCATGCCCTGTTCAGCGAAGAGAGCATCGTCTTGTCTCAGCAACACTCCCTGCCGCCGTCCGTCCCGGCCACGGGGTCGGCCACCGTCACCGTGTTCGCCTCCCCCACAAGCTGGATCGAGTCCGATGCCGTCGCACAATGTCATCAGGTAGCCGCCCTCGACGGCATGATGCACGTCGCCGCCATGCCGGACCTGCACCCTGGCAAGGGCGCCCCCATCGGCGCCGCCATGGCCTCGTCGATCTTGTACCCGTTCCTGGTGGGCTCCGACATCGGTTGCGGCATCGCCGTGTTCCCCGTCAAGCTCAAGCGCGCCGTACCCGAGAAGCTCGCCGCCCGGGTCCCCGATCTCGATCGCGCGCTGGACCCTGAACGAGATGCCGACGATCCCGCCTGGGCCGTCGTGAAGGATGGCATACCCGCTGGTCACGTCGAAGGGCTCGGGACGGTCGGCCGGGGCAACCACTTCGTCGAGCTGGCCCGGATCGGGACCATCCTCGAACCGGACCACGCGAGCCGTCTCGGCCTCGGCGCCGGCGACCTGGTTCTCATCGTCCACAGCGGTTCACGGGGGCTGGGCGAACGGATCCTGCGGGAGCACACCGCGGTCCACGGGGCGGGTCCCGCCCCTGACCCCGGCGCCTACCTGGCGATGCATGACGAGGCCGTACGGTGGGGGTCGCTCAACCGGCGGCTGCTGGCCGCCCGGGTCGCCCACGCGTTGGGGTTCGAGCCCGCCGAGCCGATCCTCGACCAGTGCCACAACCTGGTCGAGATCCGCGACGGGATCTACCTGCACCGCAAGGGAGCGGCGCCGGGTGACGGCCGCGACGTGCTCATCGCCGGTACGCGCGGCACCCCGTCCTACCTCGTGGCCGCCCACGCCGGGCCGGACGCCGGCCACTCCGTGGCGCACGGCGCGGGCCGCAAGATGTCGCGCGCGGACGCCTTGCGCCGGGGGCGGGCCAAGCACACGGTCGAAGAGCTGCGCCGCACGCCGATGGGGTCGCTGGTGGTGTGCGGCGACCGCCAGCTTCTCTTCGAGGAGGCACCTACGGCCTACAAGCGCATCGAGCAGGTGATCGCCGACCTCGTCGACCATGACCTCGCCACGCCCGTGGCCACCACGATCCCTCTGCTCACCTACAAGACACCCGACCTCGGGTCAGGGCCGCAAAGGGATCATCGGGACCAGCGCCGCAAGCGAGGCCGGCCGTGAACGTCCACCTGCTCCTGTCGGCCGGGCGTGGCCCGCAGGAGTGTGCCTGGGCGCTGGCTCAGCTGCTGCACCGCCTGGAAGGCGACGCCGCCCGGCAGGGCGTGGAGACCCATCGGGCTCACACAGTTCCCGGCGACCGGCCCGGCACCTACCGATCGGTCCTCGTCCGCATCGCAGGAGACGGCGCCGAGGCGTTCGCCGCCTCGTGGACCGGAACCCTGTGCTGGCAGGCCCCCAGCCCCTACCGGGCCGACACCGGCCGGAAGAACTGGTACGTCATCGCTCAACCGTGCCAGGTCGACACCCCGCGCACGACGTTCACGGAAGCAGACGTCGACATCGTCGCCTGCCGCACCGGCGGCCCCGGCGGTCAACACCGCAACAAGGCCAGCACGGCCGTACGCGCGACCCACCGGCCCACGGGGATCGTCGTCGTGGTCGACACCGAGCGGCAGTTCAGCCTCAACCGCCGCATCGCCATGCGGCTGCTGCGACAGCGCATCGAGCACGGCGACGATGCGGCTGAGCGCGCCGTCACCACCGCCCGCTGGCGCATCCACGATGAGCTCGTACGCGGCGACCCCGCCTGCATCGAACGTCCGGAAACAGCGGGCCAGGACGTGGCCCGGCAGAAGCGGACGCGCCGACGACGGCGGCAGTCCACCGACGCCGGTTAGCCGTGCGGACTGCCGAAGCCCCAGCGGAGGAGGCCGCTCCTGCCTTGTCGGCGGTGCGAGGTCCATCTCGCACCGCTTCATCCGGCAATAGCCGCGCGGCGGAACAAGTCTGCGGGCATCTCCTCATCGAGCCGCCATGTGATGCCCATCGGTCGCTCGCCGCGGTGCTCCACGTAGCGAACCATGCCATGGAAGACGAAGGCCTCGGGGTGGCCGAGCTCGTTCTTCTTGCGCTCGCGGGTGAACAGCAGCACGTGGCTGCCCTCCGCCACGTGGTTCTGGTAGCGGCGACCAGTGGCCGAGGTAGCGCTGGTCCGGTTCTGGGATTCCCAGTGGAACAGGCCCGAGGTCAGGGCGTAGTCGCGGTACATCGTCTGCGGTGAGAATTCCTTCTCGTTCTTCTGCAGCGTGACGAAGAGGGCGTCGCACCGGGCCGCGGGACTCCAGGCAACCCCTTCGCGCATGGTGGAGGGCACCAGGCCGCCCAGCGAGGCCCAGCCGATCGCGGCGAGCACCTCGTCGGTGGAGTAGCAGGCGTTGATCGCCAGCGGAACTCCATCCAGCTCCACCGGCTTGGCCACATACCGCGGCCGGTCGATGCCGTAGGCGAGCACCTGCCGAATCTCGTCGCACAGCGCCGTCTCGCCGCGTAGCTGGTCCAGCGCCTCGTCGTAAGAGGCGAACCCGCCCCCATCACGCCAGAACGAGAAGAACAACATCCGAGCGAAAGCCTGATCAGCTGGGGACAGCGACGCGTAACGGGGGCCATCTGGCTGCAGCAGCCGAGCGTAGGCTTCGCCACGACTCCGGTCGTCCACGTGCAGCAACGCCCGGACCCGTCCTCCCAGCTCCTCCTCGAGCGCCGAGCCTTCCCCAGACAGCAGACCGGTACGGCGCAGCAGCGAGGTCCAAGAGCGACCATTGCGGTACAGGTCGCTGATGTCGCGCCCGCTTTCCTCCAGATATCTCATGAGCGACAACTCCGCGAGAGAGCGAATCTCCCGCGACAGCGTGTTCACCGTCGCCCCGAGCTGAACCTTGAGGTCGGCCAGCAGCCGCTCCTTAGTCACCCGATCCAGCACGATTTGGCTCCCCGAAGGCAGCAGCGGGAAGTCGTCCTTGACCTGCTTGTCCAGCCGGCCTCTGGAGAACCCGGTCAGCGCCTGGAACCGGTTGGCGAACCTGTACTCCTTACGGTGCTGCCCCACGAAGTCGAGCACGGTCAGCACGTCTTTTTCCGGCGTGCGGCGGAGCCCACGTCCAAGCTGCTGCAGGAAGATCGTGGCGCTCTCGGTGGGGCGCAGCATGAGCAGGGTGTCGACGTCGGGCACGTCCAGGCCCTCATTGAACAGGTCCACTGCGAAGAGAAACCGGATCTTCCCTTCCGCAAGCTCCCGAAGTGCCGCCTTTCGAGTCCCATCCTCAGTCGATCCATCCACCGCCAGCGAAGGCAGCCCATGCTGGGTGAAGAACTCGGCCATGTAGTGCGCATGCCGCACCGAAACACAGAAACCCAGCCCGCGTACGGTCTCCAGGTTGCTCACTTTGTCGCGCACCGCGTTGAACACCAGCCGGGCACGAGCGTCGTCGCCGGTGAAGACGTTGTCGAGAGCGGAGACGTCATAGGAGCCGCGCGTCCACTTCACACTGGACAGGTCGGTCCCATCGTTGATCCCGAAGTAGTGGAACGGGCACAGCAGATCGGCATCCAGCGCGTCCCATAGCCGCAGCTCGGAGGCAATCCGCCGGTCGAAAAACTCATCCTGCACCCACGTGCCATCGGACCGCTCTGGCGTCGCGGTCAGGCCGAGCAACTCCTTCGGCTTGAGATGGTTGATGATCTGCCGATAGGTCGGCGCGGCGGCGTGATGGAACTCGTCGATCACCACGACGTCGAAGTGCTCGGGTTCGAACTCCAGGATGCGGCGGGTGAGCGACTGCACGCTGGCGAACACGTGCCGCCAGCGCCGCGACTTCTCCTCCCCCACATGCAGCTCACCGAAGTCCGGTACGGCCAGCACCTGCCGATACGTGCGCATCGCCTGAGCCAGGATCTCCCGCCGATGCGCCACGAACAGTAACGACGGCTGCCGGCCCAGCCGCTGTTGCAGGTTGCGATAGTCGAACGCTGCCACCACGGTCTTGCCTGTGCCGGTCGCAGCCACCAGCAGGTTGCGATGTCGGTCGTGGATGGTGCGCTCCCGGTCGAGGTCGGCCAGCATCTCGCGCTGATGGTCGAACGGATGCGGCACCAGCTCGGGGATGTCGAACAACTGCTTGCCCGCCTGCGAGCGGGCCAGTGCCTCATCCAGGCGATCGGCATCGGTCGCCGGGTCGTAGGGCTCGAACTGGGACCGGTTCCAGTACGAGTCGAATGTCGCCTCGAACTTGTCCAGCAGCCGCGCGGTGGTCACCGAGGACAGGCGAACGTTCCACTCCAGTCCGTCCAGTAACGCCGCGCGAGAGAGATTGGAGCTGCCGACATAGGCCGTGTCGAAGCCGGTGTGGCGGCGCAGCAGCCACGCTTTGGCGTGCAGTCGGGTGGAGTTACGCTCGTAACTGATCTTCACTTCGGCGCCGAAATCGTTGACCAGGCGGTCCAGCGCCCGCCGTTCGGTCGCCCCCATGTAGGTCGTCGTGATCACTCGCAGCGGCACATCGCGACGGCGCAGCTCGGCCAGCGGCTTCTCCAGAATGCGCAGTCCCGACCACTTCACGAACGCGCACAGCAGATCCACGCGGTCGGCGCTCGCCAGCTCGGCTCCCAGTTCGTGCGCCAGGTTGGGGTCCTCGCGGGCGTTGGTCAGCAGGGCCGCTTCCGACAGTGACGTCAGTGGCCGACGCGGAGTCGTCGCTCCCGGAACGTCCTTTGCGATCGACAGGAGCTGATTCGGTCCCTCCGCGATCGTCTCTGGCGGCTCGGTGAGCTGGGCAAGCAGCCGGTTAGCCAGTGCTACCTGCCGGTCCGGGTGTCCCTTCAGCTCAGCGAAGGCCCGCGCTGCCGTTTCGCCGACGAATCGGCCCAGCAGGTGGGCAACCTCTTCGACGTCGATCTTCGATACCTCGACCAGGTGGCCGCCTTGCCGCCAGGCGTCGATCTTGGCGTCGAGTGTGCCGGTGAGCAGGGAATCGTAGAGACCGGTGATCGGAGCGTCGGTCATATCACGCCCTCAGAGATATAGGAAGATCACATATGTAGCTGATGCCACCGAGCAGGGCAAGGGGTTCGATCACTCGCCGGCCTGCCAGGACGATCGGACGAGGGCGCGTTCCGCGGCGGCCAGATGGGTGGCCGCGGTGAGCCAGGCCCACGCGTACCGGTCGAGGCCGGAGTCGGTCAGGCGACCGAACACGTCGCGTTCGCGCCGATCCGCCTCCGCGGTGAGGGCGGCGACCAGTTCGGCGGCGGTCTTGAAGCCGGCGCGGCGCAGTGACGCCTCCTGCGTCCGGGAGTCCCCGCCGCGTCCGGACTCGGCCACGGCGCGGCGGCCGCCCGCGACGGCCAGCTCGATCAGGCGCCGGACGCGCCACAGTGGCGCGCTCCCCAATGGGTCCTCCGCCGCCGCGGTCGGCATGTCGTCGAGGGGGCCGCGTGGGGGGAGGTGGACGCCCTGCAGGCGGTCGTAGCCCAGGTCTGCCCGGTCCTGCCACTCGGCGGGCAGTCGCAGGGTCATCTCGGCTCCCGGTACGGGGCCCACGGCGAAGGGGCGCAACGTGGACCCCCGGTCCGGCTCCAGCCGGCCCACGACGCGCACGCACAGGCCGGGGCGGGAGGCGAGGCGGCCGAGGTTGGCCACATGCGCCAGATCCTGGTGTCGGTTGGCCGGCACGAGACGGATCACCGGCCCGGCGGTGGGGGTGCGGGTGGCGGCGGTGGTGGGGGTGAGGACGTGGGCGAGGACGTGGTCGCCGGACGCGCCGACGATCATCAGGTCGCAGGCGACCGGCTCCCGAGCCACCTCCTCCGTGCCCGAGTCGCTCCATACCTCCCCCGACAGGCGCTCCAGAGCCTGCTCGGCCAACGGGCGGGCGAGCAGGGCGGCCATCGGTCCCTCGGTCCACGGCATGCCAGCGACCGGCGTCGCGCGGACGCCCTTGCCTGCTCCGAGGCGGCCGTCCGGTGAGATCGTGGCGCCGACGATCAGCAGGCCCGACTTGGCGAGCTGCGCGTGGTTCATCGTCGCCGAGCCGATGGCGACGGGCGCGGTGGCCGCTCCGCGGGCGCGGGACGCTCCGCCCGGCTTGACGTCGGCGACCGAGAACCAGCGGCCGTCCTCCGCGACGACGTGGGTGACCACGCCGCCGTAGCCGGTGGCGCTGATCACCGGCTCACGGAAGACGCCGTGCACGCGCAGGCTGCCGCCCTGGTCGTACGCGCGCCGGACGGTGCCGATCAGCGCCGGGTCCGGGTCGCCCGCGGCCAGGCGGCCGGCGATGAGCAGGAGCTCGCGCAGGGCGGACACGAGGTCGGAGAGGCGGTGGCCGACGCGCTGTTCGCGGGCCGACCTCAGCCCTCGCACGACGCGGAGGGCGGCGGCCTCGGCCCTGGGGAGGCCGGCGAGGCGGGCGCTGTGGGCGGCGCGGAGCAGCTCGGCCTGCGGGACCGCGCCCGCAGCCGAGATCCCGGCCGCCAGCACGGCCGCCCCGGCGGCCCACAGCCCCGCTGCAGCCCCCACCTGTGCCTCGCTCAACGTGGAGGAGGGTCCGGCGGACGCCGATTCGGTCTGGCTCGGTCGCTCGGCCGCCGGTTTTTCCGGGCTCAGCGCCTCGGGTGGTGCCGCTGTGGAGAGCTCAGGAGCAGGCGTCCCCTCAACAGGGTCCGCCGGCGGGCAGGCGCTCAGCACCGCCGCCCGGTGCAGACATCTCGGCGCGAGCAGGCAACTGCACCTCGCCTGTCCCTCCTCCTCCACCACACCGGACGCGCCCGGCGACAGCGTGACCACCGCGTCCTCGCCGCACGTGATCCGCAGCCCCTCCCCGTCCACCGCCTCGACGGGCAGGGCCGCGTACTGCTCGACGGCCGCGTCCAGCTTCTTCCGCAGCCGGGAGGTGAGCCCCTCCACGGCGGCCGCCACCACGTGCGGCGCCACAGGAGGCAAAGCCACCGGCGGCAGACAAGACGACATGTTCACCGGTTCTCTCCACGAAGGCGTTCCCCCACCCAGCGGGCGAGGGCGAGTGGGCTGAGCGCGGCGACCGGCATCCCGGCCGCGACGAGCTGCTGGGCGACGGGCAGCGAATAGCGCGGCGCCCCGCTGTCGTCCAGGGCGGCGCAGCCCAGCAGGTGTACGCCGGAACCCGCCAGGGCGCGCACCTCCGCGAGCAGCCCGCCGATCGGGTAACCCTCCTCGAAGTCGCTCACGACCACGACCAGCGTCCGACTGGGCACGGTCACCAGCGAGCGCGCCTGGGCGAGGCCCGCCGCGATGTGCGTGCCGCCGCCCACGCGCACTTCGAGCAGCAGCGAGAGCGGGTCGGTGACCTGGTCGGTCAGGTCGATCACCTGCGTGGAGAACGTCAGGAAGTGCGTCGACAGCGTCGGCACGCCGGCCAGGACGGCGGCGGTCAGCGCCGACCAGACGACCGACGCCTCCATCGAGCCGGACACGTCCACCACGAGGATCAGCCGCCAGTCGGCCTCCTGGCGCGCCCGCGTGCTGAACACCGGCCGCTCCGGCACCACCACCAGCCGCCCGTCGTCCAGGCGCCGGCTGTGCCGAAGGTTCGCGCGCAGGGTGCGCGGCAGGTCCAGGGGGCCGCCGGGGCGGCGGGTCGGGCGCGGGTTCGCCAGACCGGTCATCGCCGGGCGCAGCTTGGTCGCCAGCTCGCGGGTGAGCTCGGCGACCAGGCGCTGCACGAGCGGGCGCAGCTTGGCGAGCTGCTGCTCGGGCATGCCTCCCGCCAGCGACAGTACGGACGTCAGCAGTTCGACGGACGGCCGGACGGCGGCCGGGTCCAGCTCCGCCAGCACGTCGAGCCGTCCGGCGTCGGCCGCGCCGGCCAGCACCTCCTCGCGGACGTCGGCACCGAACAGCGCCTCCAGCTCCTCGGCCCACTCCCGGGCCGTCGGGAACGACCGCTCCTGGCCCCCGGCGTCTCCCCCGTTCGAGGGGGTGAAGTCGTCGGAGCCCTCGCCGCGTCCGGCTCCGTACAGTTCGTCGAGGGCGCGCGCGTAGGCACGGGCCTGGGACGGGAGTTTCCGCGACTCGCGTCCGAGCAGCAGCCGCCACCGGTCGACCGGCGCCAGCATGGCCGGCCTTTCAGGTCGGGCCTTCCGCTCCTCGCCCTCGCCGGGCGGCGTGGGATTCTCCGGTTCCGCCACAGGCAACCCCAGTGAGCGCAGGACGGCCAGGGCCGCCGCGTCGGCCGCCGTCCACAGGCCGAGCAGTTCGGGTGACGCCTCCAGCGACAGGTCCAGCCGGTCGCCGCCGAGACGTTCCGACACCGTGCCCAGCAGTCGCGTCCGCGCCGCCGGCGTCAGCGTGTCGAACCCGCCGCGCAACGCCGGCAACCGGTCCAGGAACTCCTTGTCGGCCAGCTCGTCGACGCGGTCCATGAGGGGGTGGAGCGCCGCGGGCGCCGATTCGAGCAGCGGGCCGGCGGCGGTCAGCACGCCGGTCAGCAGGCGGCCGAGACGGCGGCGGCCGTCCGGGCCGGTGGCGGCGTCGATCCAGCCCGCCGCCCTGGCTCCCAGCGTGCCGGCTCCGTCGAGGTCCAGCAGGACGCGGGCCGCCAGCGCCGCGCCCTGCACGAGCGGCGACGCGGTACGGGCCAGCTCGTCCAGCACGCCGTCCATCCGCAGGCCCAGGCGGTCCTCGCCGCTCCGGACGGCGAGCGCGACCAGGGCCGTGGCGTCCTCCGGCTGGTCACTGCCCGCGAGGCCGGGAAGCGCCCGGATCGCGGCCTCCAGCAGGGCGCCCGCCAGTTCGGCGCTCTGCCGGCGGCCCTCCGGCGTGGTGCCGGGGAGGTGTTCGCGGCGGAGGGCTTCGAGCAGGTCGAGGGCGTCCAGCAGCTCGGCCAGGGTGGCGGTGGCGGGCAGCACGACGGCGGCCTCGGCGAGGCGGTCGGCGACGAGCTCGGGCAGGTCGCACTGCGCCGCCGCGCGCAGGCCGTCGAGGACCAGCCGGCACGTGGGGCCGCCCTCCGCGGACTCCCGCCGGTACGTCTCCCGCAACGTGCCCGCGGCGGCCTGCGCGAGGGTCACGCCGCGCACGCCCGCCAGGTCGAGCAGCGCCGGGACCGCCGGGGTCCAGGTCAGCCGCCACCTGGTGGTGAGCGCGGAGGCGTCGCCCGTGCCGGTCACCTCGATCGGCTCGCCGTAGGGGACGCCGCAGGTGAGCAGGCGGCGCAGCAGCACCTCGCGGCGCGCGTCGAGGCCGGACCGGAGCGGGTCGAGGCGGACCTCCCGGCGTTCCGGATCGTCCGGGCCCGGCAGCCGCAGCGCCTTCAGCTCTGCCTCCACGGCGGGGCCGAGGCCCGAGCGCGGTGTGCCGGGTGAGGTCCGGCCGCGTTGGGTGCCGACGAGGACGGTGTCGAGGGCGCGGGCCAGCGCCCGGCCGCGGCCGAGGGGTTCGCCCTGGCCGAGGACGGTCGTCACCGCTTCGAGCAGCTCGCCGCGGCCGGGCGCGGGCAGGTCGCGCAACCGGGCCAGGTCGCAGGCCATGCGCAGGGTCTCGGCGGCCTCGCCTGTTCCGGCGGTGTGGCCCGCCCGGCGCAGCTCCCGGCACAGGTCGGTGACGGCGCGGGCGGCGCCGTCGGTGACCCGGCCGGGATCGCCGCCGGCCTCGAACACCATCTGCTGCCAGCGGGGGTCCCGGATGCCGGCGGGGTAGCCGGAGCGGGAGTCGAGCAGGTCGAACGCGTACGGGACGAGCGAGACGACCGTCGTCGGCTCGGCCTCCTTCCCGGCGGGTTCGGGGGTGGTGGGCGTGACGAGGGCCGGCGCGTGGAAGGCGCCGATCACCGCGGCGACGCGACGGCCACCGGCCTCGGTGAGGACGCGGCGCATGTGGGCCTCGCGCGCCAGGTCCCTGGCCGGTACGCCGCCCGACTCCTCGGCGTCCCTGCGCAGGCCCCAGCCGACCGCGAGCGCGGCCCGGCGTACGGCCTCGGGCTCGCTCTCGGGGGCGAGGACCTCCACGGCCCGGTCCCACATGTCGTCGCCTTCGCGACCGGTGCCCGAGGCGGCCAGCCCGTCGGCGAACGACCGCCGCCGCGGCGCCACCGCCGCCTCAGGGCCGTCCCCCTTCCATCCCCGGTCCGACAGCGGCAGGTCGCAGCACAGCACCTCCACCCCGCGCTTCCACGCCCACCGCACCGCCACCAGCTCCGGCGAGAAGTCGGCGAACGGGTAGAACCCGAGCTCGCCGTCCGCCCCCGCCCCCGCCAGCGCGACCGGCGCGACGGTCTCGGGGGCGGCCAGGTGTTCCAGCCACGGCTGGAAGTCGGCGGGCAGCTCGACGCACACGACCTCCGCGTCGGCCGCCTCCAGCAGCTCGGGCAGGACCACGGACAGCGCCGGGCTGTGGTGCCGCACCCCGATGAGGTACGGCCGGGCGCACGCGGCCAGGGCGGCGACCGCCTCTCTCGGGTCAGGGGTCACCGGAGGTTGTCCCGCAGGTCCCACAGCCGCCGCCACATCGCCGAACCGTCCTCCGCGCGCCGCCGCACCGGCCCGTCCCAGTAGCCGAGCAGCCGCCCGTGGTCGGCGGGATCGTCCTTGCGGACCACGCCGAGCAGGTGGCCGGGCACCAGGTCGAGCACGTCACCCGCCGGCAGGTACGCCGTCGCCACCCCCAGCGAGGCGGCGACCTGCACCGCCTCGGCCGTGGACATCACGGTTCCGGGCCGTTCCACGTCCCATCCCTCGTCGGACCGTCCGGTACGCAGGTCGCGGAAGACCGTCACCAGCGCCTCCAGCACGGCGTCGTCCACCCCGAACGCCGCCCCGGCCCGCTGCACCACCGCGGTCGCCTGGCGGCGGACCAGCGCAGTCTCCGCCGTGGCGTCCGCGATGGGCCCCACGGTCTCGAAGCTGAAGCGCCGCTTCAGGGCCGCCGACATCTCGGACACGCCGCGGTCGCGCAGGTTGGCCGTGGCGATCACGGTGAACCCGGGCGCCGCCGCCACCTGCGCGTCGCCGGTCCCGGCCAGCTCCGGTACGCTCACCCGCCGGTCGGACAGGATCGACACCAGGGCGTCCTGCACCTCCGGCAGGCAGCGGGTGATCTCCTCCACGCGGGCCACCCGTCCCGTGCGCATGGCGGTGAGCACCGGCGAGTCCACCAGCGCGCCGCGGGACGGCCCCTGGGCCAGCAGCAGGGCGTAGTTCCAGCCGTAGCGGAAGGCGTCCTCGGTCGTGCCGGCCGTGCCCTGGACGGTGAGGCCGCTGGTGCCGCACACGGCGGCGGCCAGCAGCTCCGACAGCATCGACTTGGCGGTGCCGGGCTCGCCCACGAGCAGCAGGCCGCGCTCGCCGGCGAGGGTCACCACGCATCGCTCGACGAGCGAGCGTTCGCCCACGAACTTCGCCTCCACCTTCAGCCGTGAGGGGAGGTCGGCGCTCCGCCGCTCCTTGGGCAGGTCGAGCGGCTCGCCGCCGCTGCCGCAGATGAACGTCACCACCGCCCGCGGGGTCAGCAGCCACCCGGGCGGGCGCGGCCCGGCGTCGTAGGCGGCGAGGAAGGCCAGCTCGGTCGCGTACCGCTCCTCGGCCGCGAGCACCTGGCGGTCCGGAGCGGCCGCCGTCGCCTGGTCATCGGTCATGGTCATGGAAGTCCTCACACAGATGCACGGACAGGGGGTTCAGCGGCGCCGGCCGCGCCTGGCGACCTTCAGCTCCTCGTAGCGGGGCAGGTCGCCCTCGCGCACCCGTCCCCACGCCCTGGCGTACAGGTCGGCGGCGGGTTCGAGCGGCACCAGGGGCGCGCCGGGGCACGGCGGGAACAGGGACAGCTTCCACTGCTCGACGGGGAGGCTGGGCGCGGCCAGGTCCGTCCATCCGCCGGGCAGGAACAGCGAGCGCCCGGCCCGCCGCCGGTCGGCCTCGATCACGAGGTCGGTGGCGGCCAGCTCGGTCCGGGCCGCCTTGAGCCGGGCGGGCTTCCAGCCGGTCCACCGGGCGACGTTGCGGTCGGTGGGGTCGGGCATGGCCAGGAGCATGAGGTAGAGGGCCGCGGCGTCCGCGCCGAGCCCGTGCGTCGCGGCGACCTCGCCGACCAGGCCGGGGACGGATCGCGTGGGGTCCTGGGGCCACCACTCCTCTCCCTGCTCGGCGAGGCCGCCGGCGAGCAGGGCCGCGAAGCGCGGGTCACGCGCCACGCGCAGGGCGCTCTCGGCCGCGAACGGCTGCTCCATGCCGAGCAGCGCCCGCAGGTACGGGTCGTCCCCGTCGAGGAGGGCGACCCGGATGCCGGGCGAGGGCCGGTCGTCGGCGGTGGGCAGGATGAGGCACCCGTACCGGACGAATCCCTCGGCCTTCTCGGTCGGCGCGCCCGCGGCCTTCACGTACGCAGGCAGGTTGACGTAGCGGTCGAGGTCGAGCACCAGCTCCGGAGCAGCCAGCCGGTCGCGGACAGCGGCCAGCGCGGCGGGCAGCGCCGCCCGGATCGGGTCGCCGACGGGCAGCCGGTGCGCCAGCCACGCCGCCATGGGGACGACCGAGACGAGCGTGTCCGCGTCGAACCCCGCCTCCCGCCCGTCCACGGGACGCACGCGGTCGCCCTGGACGGACCAGGACCGGTCGCGGCTCAGCTCCGGCGTCGCGGCCGGGTCCATGAGGGCGCGCAGCGCGCGGCCCGTGTCCCACTCCGCCTTGACCGCGCGGCCCGCCTCGGCGAGCAGCCATTCGGGCACGGCCGTCTGCCGGCCGACGCGGGCGTTCCACACCTCGGCCGCGGCGGCCACGTCGGGTCCGTCGGTCCAGAGCCGGATCGGGTCGGCGGGCAGCAGCGCCGAGACGACGGCCTGCCGCACGCCGGCCTCCAGGTCGCGGAGCTGGTCCCGGGCGACGACCGCGTCGGCCACCTTCACGCCGATCATCGTGCGCGCCTCCTTGGTGAGGAAGCCGCGCTGGTACGAGTCCACGTCGGGCATCCCGGCCACCACCAGGCCGGAGAGGGTCCGGGAGACGCCGGTCAGCCGGGCGAACTCCTCCGCCGCCTCGGCCCGCCACGGCGCCGGCCCGCGCGCCTCCAGCTCGGCGAGGAACACCTCGGCCCAGCCGGACGGCCGGTCGGCGCCGATCGGGGCGGAGGACGTGACGGTGTAAGGCGGCGGCACCTCGAACCGGCCCCGCGGGTCGTGGAAGAGCGCGTCCCAGGTGATCTGGGAGCCGCTGTAGTCGGTCATGGTCGTGAAGAGGACGAACGCCCCGTCGCCCAGGGGCAGCAGCCCCACCCACGTGCCCTTCCCGTGCTCGCGGTTGAGGTCGGTCACGTGCCGGTCGTGGAGCCGCACCGTCATCCGCCGCCACCGGTCGGGGGCGGCCGACAGCGGCAGGCCGTACTCCCCCAGCGCCGTGAGCAGCGTCCGCAGCGTGGCGCGGTGCTCGGGGCCGGTCGTGGCGGACGCCGCGCGGAAGGCCACGGCGGCGGCGTGGTCGAGCATCGAGGGCCAGCGCAGGCGGGAGCTGGGCAGTTCGGGCAGGTCCAGGTGGTGCCGGCCCGGTCCGGCGGGCTCGCTCCCGTCGGTCCCGGACATCAGCTCGCCGACGGCGTGGATCTGGCGGAAGACGCCGTCCCGTTCGCCGCGGTGCCAGTAGGAGGCGGCGTCGACGCTCAGCCCGTTGAGCGCCTCCGCGATCGCGTCGTCGGAGGGCCCGGCGGGTCCCCGCGACCGGCCCCCGCCCGCCAGTGCCTCGCCGAGCCTGGCCACGACGGCACGCAGCGCGGCCTGCTGCCGGGCGGCGAAGCGGGCGACCCCGGCGATGCCGGCCACCAGCGCGTCGTGGGTGACGCCCGGCAGCAGCGCCCGGATCTGGGCGGCCAGGTCGTCCCCACCGGTGGACTCGGTGCCGTCGGCGGACTCGGCGGCCTTGAGCAGCGCGGCCGCGGTGCCGCCGTCGATCCGGCGCAGCACGGCCGACCCCTCGGGGTCGCGGGGCTCGAAGTACGTCCAGTACCGCACCGGCGGCAGGATGATCGTGCCCTTGCCGAACGAGCCGGGCTCGCGGTCGGTCTTCATCGTGGCCGTGAGCACGCCGTCGGAGCCGACCAGATCGATCCGGTAGCTGCCGCGCACCACCGCGCAGGGCTGCTCGGCGCCGGGGAACCGCAGCGCGGACACGGGGACCCCGACGTTGTCCGGCACGGTGACGCTCATCCCGCCCGCGTCCTCGCACCGTACGGACCCGTCGGGCAGCCGCACCACCCGCCAGCCGAACGCGCCGTCCACCGGCGTGCCGACGGGCGTGGCCGCGCCGGAGGGGGCGGGAAGCATCCGGCCGGTCATGAAGCCGCTGCCCGCCGGGGCGTCGCGCAGCGCGTCGGCGAGGAAACCCGGCATGCCCATGCGGCCGCGCCGCCCGGTGAGCGGGTCGAACTCGTACCAGCCGACGGTGGTGCCGTAGGTCTCCTCCCAGGACCACACCCAGAACGAGGTGCCGTCGCTGATCACCGCGCGCTCGGACGGCACCGACGTGTCGCCCCGGTGCAGCACGGCGTGGCCGGTGGTGCGGCCCCCGCCGGGCAGGGCGAGGCTTACGGGGTCGTCGCCGTGGTGGTAGTCGAGCTTGACGCCCCGGACGTTGTTGTCGCCCTCCAGGTCGAGGATCCGGTCGGGGGCGGTGTGCCAGTAGCCGCGCAGCCGGTAGTCATGCGAGCGCGACAGCCAGTAGACCAGCAGTTCGCCGTCCACGTAGTGGAAGCCGTGGTCGCCCCACGTGTCGTTCGCCGGGACGCGCAGGTCGTGGGTGAGCACGCTGCCCTCCGGGCCGAGCACCCGGACCTGACCGGATCCGGCGGTGATCACGTACGGCCAGGCGTCGGCGACCACCATGTCCTGGGGCCTCTCCCGGGGCACGAGGGTCGCGACGGCGTCGTCCCAGGCCGGCCAGCCGTACTCGTCGATCAGCCCGGTGCGCAGGGTGCGGGCCAGCACCTCGGCGACGTCGGCGGCGGCGGCCTCGCGCACCTCCTCCTCGGCCAGCGTCAGGGCCTCGCCCGGCAGCCAGGCCAGACGGCGCATCGCGTCCGGCAGGTCGGGCAGCCCGGCGGCCGACGAGCGCAGCGCCACCTCGCGCATCCACTCGGCCAGCATCGGCCGCCCGCCCGGCGACTCCGCCAGCAGCCGGATGGCGCGCCGGCCGCTCTCGTCGTCGCTGAGACGGTAGGCCGACGACCGGAACGCGGCCCGGAAGCGGCCGTCGGCCTCCAGCGCCACCAGGTCACGCCGCTCGTCGCCGCCCGCCCAGTGCTCCAGCCAGAGCCAGTGGTGCTCGCCGGGGTCGGCGACCGGCACGTCCATGGCCAGCAGCAGGTCGAGCAGGTCGACGTCCTCCTGCGCCTTGAGAGTGCGGCCGGCGGCGGTCAGCTCGCTCCGCAGCTGCTCGCCCAGCCGCTCGACGAGCGCGTAGAGCGCGGGCAGGCGCGGTGGCCGCCCGTACGGGCTGTCGCGGAACGCCAGGAAGCGGGTCAGCCAGCCGGCGACGCCGTCGGCGGGCCGCAGCTCGCCCTCGGCCAGTTCGCGCACGGCTCCCGAGGACTCCAGGATCTCCAGCCACACGACCGACATGTCGTGGTCCCTGGCCTCCGGCATGATCTCCAGCAGCGTCGCGCGTACGGCGGGATCGTCCTGGGCCAGCGCGGCGACCGCGGGCGCATGCGACCTCCACCAGCCGGTGGCGGCCCGCAGGGTCGCGGGCAGGGCGATCAGCTCGGCCAGGTAGGCGCGCTCGGCGGCGTCGGCGTCCGTCTTCGCGGCGCGGGCGAGCTTGCGCAGGTCCTGCGCCATCTGCGACGACGGCGGCAGCCCGCCCGCGGTCCGGCGCAGGCAGAGCCGGGTGAACCGGCGCAGCGCCTCGTCGGCGGGCAGGCGGCCGGCCAGCTCCCTGGCGTACCCGGACAGCACCTTGACCGGCAGCGCCCCCGCCAGCGCGAATTCCAGGAACACGGCGTCCAGCCGGTCCTCGTCCACGTCGAGCCCGTACTGCGCCTCCGCCCTGCGGGCGTGGGAGAACATCTGGGCGGCGTAGGTCGCGTTCTCCACGCCGGTGAAGACCCGGCCGGCCTGCTCGTAGAACGTGGGCAGGAAGTGCGGCACGGACGCGGCGAGCCGGCCGGCCAGCTCCTGGTACGCGTCGAGCGCGGCCTTGGGCTTGGACTTGGCCTGCCGGGCGATGCGTTCGAGCTCGGGCACGACGGCCAGCGCCCGGTGGCCGTCGTCGGGGTGGCGTACCAGCACCCACTCGGGGAAGCCGAGCGAGCGGCGCCGCCCGATGCCGACGACCGCGGGCTCGCCCTCGGGCTCCAGCCCGAGGAACCCGGCCGCCAGGTCCTCGGCCGCGAGCAGCTCGTCGGCCACCAGCCGGACGACCACCCGATCGTCCAGCCCGGGGTGCCGGTAGGCGCGGGCCACCAGCGGCACCGCGTTCTCGCCCGCCCCCTCGGTGCCGGGCGGCAGCACGGCTCCCGCCTTCAGCAACTCCCGCGCCTGCGGCGTGTCGGTCACGACCCCTCCTCGATCTGCCGGCCGGCGTGGAGCGCCGCGGCCATCCGCATTCCCTCCGACCACGCCACCGGCCCGACCTCGGACAGCGGCAGCGCCCTGCCCTCCTGGTCGTGCCAGGTGAGGTTGCCGGTCTCCATCTCGCTGTCCCAGTACGGCTCGCCGATCCACACGGCCGCCTCCACGACGCGCCCCGCGTCCCGCACCCGGCACGTGGCGTAGCCGCCGGACACCTTGTAGCCGAGCTGCGTGGCCCGGGCCGCCAGCCCGAACCGGGAGGCGTACCTGCCGCCGGCGAACTCCGACACCTGCGTCGCCCCCGCCTTCACCTCGGCGGGCTTGCGCCAGGTGGCCCGGTGGATCTGCTCCACCTTCTGCGTCACCCCCAGCTCGGCGGCGAACTCCCGCAGGTCGTCCAGATCGGGCAGCAGCACCGGATGGGGCAGCGTCACCGTCTCCGGGGACAACCGGACGGTCTCGCCGTCGAGGTTCACCACCCGCAGCTCGCCCGAGGCGGTGGCGTCCCGCAGGAACCCGACCTCGTCGGGGTCGTCGCCGACGACCGCGAGGTCGCGCAGCGCCGCCTGCCAGGCCTCGTCCGGCCACACCCGGGCCAGCAGCCCGGTCGGGACGGGCAGGGACGACACCATCCAGGTGTCCACCTGCGCCACGCACGCCGCCGCGTGCCGGTCGAGCCACTCGGCCAGCCGGCGCAGCCGGTCGACCTCGGGGTGCTCACGCAGTGTCCTGGGCAGCGACTTGAGCTGCCGCCCCACCGCCCGGCCGCCGGTGGAGCGTGCCACCACCCGGCCTTCCATGAGGGCGACCTCATATCCGTCGCCCGCCGCCAGCCAGCCCAACGCGCCCGCCTTTCAGAGGTCATGGGGATGCCGAAACGCCACGACCTGCGTCGCAACGTTGCGGGAACGCTAGCGGCCCGGACCGACAAATGGATCACTTTCGGGGCGCAACGCATGACACTCCAGATTCGGGGGTGTCCGGCGGGCGAAACCCGACCTTCCTGACCATCCGCAGGGCGGAGTCGCCTGTCCAATCGAGCCGGACCTCCACGATCCCGCCCTCCGCGGGGTCGCGCTCGACCTTCTGGCCCGACGGTGGACCGCCACGGTGCGCCCGTCGGCGTTCAGCGCGAGCCGGTGGCGCCTGCCGTCGGTCGTCCGGTACCACCAGGGACCGCACCGCTCCGCATTGCGCGGGTCCTTGTCGCAGTCGTCGGTGGCGGCGTATCGGATCGGGGCGGACGGCTCGGCCGCCGGGACGGCCGCGCGGGCGGTGCCCGGAACGGCCACGAGAGTGGAGAGGACGACGAGCACCCCGCAATAACGGACACCGTCCCGCTCTACCGTCTGCCTGGAAAAGACAAAGGAGGCTATTCCCTATTAATTCCGGCAGCACTGCGGTTGTTTGTTATGACCAGCCGATAAACGTCCACCCATAACCCCGCAGAAGCACTACTTGATAGAACTGCAAACGGTCGTCAATCGCCCCGCCGAGCTGGCGAATGTCACAGACATTCCGCTTCATTGAGGCCGCTAGCACGCGAACCGGTGGAGCGCAAGAGGTTGATCGCCGTTTGCCGACGTGAGTAACTGGCAACGCCCGCCAGGGGGCGGGAAAAGCCCGTAAGCTGCACGGACGGGTGCCGCGACCAACGATCCCCGTCCGTGGAGCATCCTGCGATGCAAAGGGAGCCTACCCGCAATGCTCGTGAAACGCACGCTCGCGTCCGTCGCTCTCGTCACGCCGCTCGCGATGCTGGGCGCGACGCCGGCTTTCGCCGACGATCCCCAACCGCTTCCGGACAATCCTGAAGTCGTCATCGGTTACGACAACGAGACGGAAATCTTCCCCGCCAAGGCCGCCCCTCCCCCGATGGCGATGTCATGCCGACCGGGAGACGCCACTTATCGGGTCTCCGCCTACAGCAACAGCCACAAGGCGGTCGGCCCGACCCAGTCCAATCACAACGCGACATCACGCACCGCCACGTCGACCTTCGCCGCCACGGTGAGCGGGACCGTCTCGATCGCCTGGAACGTCTCCGGCAGCCTGAAGGTGGACAGGTTGATCGCGGGCGCCGAAGTGGCCACGGGCGTCAACCTCTCCGCGAGCCTCACGGCCTCGTTGGGCAACAGCATCGCCGTCCCAACCCCGCCACGGAAGACGACCACCGCCACGTACGGCGTGTGGCGCAAGAAGACGAACGGCATCTACCAGGTCTGCGGCCAGCGCGGGCAGAGGCGGGTGACCGCGTGGACGCCGTGGCACGTCGGCTGGTACGTCAAGCAAAGGTGATCTCGACATGACAATCCGACAGGCAGCGCCTTCGCTCATCTCCTGTGTTCTCGTCCTCATGGCGGTGGCCTGCACGCCCCCGCGTCCAGCAGATCAGGAGCGGCGAGGCGCTGCCACGTCGGCCGTCCCCACCGAGCGCCCGGCTCCCACCGCGACCGTGGCGAGCACGCCACCACCCGCTGAACGTACGCCCCTCCGTCTCCCCGGCATGGACGCGGGCACGAAGACCGTCCTCAAGGCGGGGCCCACGAAGGGTTCCATGGTCGTCGGGGACGTCCCGCCCGGCAAGGACGCACTCTGGGTGCTGTTCAACTGCCGAGGCGACGGCACGGCCGAGATCTCGCTGGAGCCGGGCGTGAAGATGCCCTTCACCTGCCTCGACGGCCTGATCAGCCCCATCATGAACCGGCTCGACCTCGGGCATCGGAAGACCCTCACCGTGCGGGTCCAGGCTCCGGAGTCGGTCGAATGGGCTCTGCGCGTCACCCGTTGAGGCGGAGCGTGGCGGTGAAGGTGCGGCCGTAGGCGTGCCGTGTCGTCGCCTGCACCAGCGTGCCGCCGGGCACCCGCCGGACCGTCACCCCCTCGTCGGCCGACACCTGGCGGAGCCGCGCACCCGGCAGGACGACGGACACCCGGTCCTGCTTCGTCGTCGGGTCGGACAGCGCGACCACCGTGCGCCCGTCGCCCGAACGCACCATCACCGAGGCCGGGCCCTCGACGAGCAGCCGGCCGGCCAGGCGCGGGCCGTCGGTGAAGACGTTCGCGGCGACGATCCCGAGCCCCTCGTGCCTGATCGCCTGCACGTCGCGGCTGTTGGCGAGGACGGTCAGCGGGCCGCGCGGGTAGCGGCGCAGGGCGGCCTCCGTCGCGTTCGGCACCAGGGCGTAGGCGAACGAGGGAAGCGCGCCGGACGCCGGGTGGGTGACGGTCGCGGTGAAGACGTCCTTGGTCACCGCCGTGTCGGGGTTGGACGTGCGGACGACTCGGCGGCTGCGGGTCACCGTCTCCAGCCCGGCCGTCACGGGCTGCCGGGTGAGGAAGGCGTAGCCGATCGCGGTGCGGCGGGTGTCGTTGGCGTACCGGAGCCAGCGGGGCGGTCTGGTGTCGCCCGCCTGCCACGTCTTGCCGTCCCAGCTCTCCCCGGTCAGCGCGACCGCGTCCGTGGGGGCGGCGATGCGGCTGTCCACGGTGGTCACCGCGTCACGGCCGCTCTGGCCGGAGACGCCCGCCGCCAGCACCACGATCTCGTCGTCCAGCATGAACCACGACTTGGTCGCGCGGGCGTTCTGGTAGACGACGAAGTCGTCGGGCAGGATGCCGGCCTGCTTGGCGGTGTACGCGACGTCGTCGGACTGCACCATGCCGGCCACCCCGTACGCGCCGAGCGTGGCGCCGCCGGAGAAGGCGTTGCCGGCGCGCGGGAAGTACACGTAGGTGTTCTGCGACTCCGACGAGGACGTGAAGTTGAGCGGGTGGCCCGGGTTCTCGTACCAGAGCCGGCCGCCGTACAGCTCGGGGATGGTGCGCCGCTCCTCCACCGGCGCGGTGATCCCGGGCAGCCGGTACGGCGAGACGGTCGTGTAGTGGTCGACGCCGAAGACCTCGCGCTGGTCCTCGCCCGCGAGATAGAGGTGGAAGGCGCCCTCGCCCTGGAACCAGGGCATGAGGTTCTCGCCGCTCATGTACTCGTACTTGCTGATCCGCTCGGAGTTGCGGGCCAGGGCGAAGGCGTAGCCGGGACGCCGGTGGACGGTGCGGTCCATGGCGTTGAACGCGACGCACCGCTCCGGCGGGTTCAGGTCGGCGGCCGGGACTGACACGTCGGCGCGGATGGCCGCGTACCGGGCGATGCTGACCGGCGAGACGAAGGCGGTCGTGTCGGCGGCGGGCAGGAACTTGACGTACTTCTTCAGCGGCAGCGGGTCCTCGACGTGCTCGGTGAGGTCGGCGACGGCCTCCACCACCGCCCCGACGTCGGCGTACCCGGTGCCGGTGCGCGAGACCGACCGCCCCTTGACGATCTCCATCAGCCAGCCCTCGAAGATCAGGGGCGCGAAGCCGTCGGCTATCCAGCGGTGGACCACGCCGGGCAGGTCCGCCGAGGTGCTCGTCGCCCCCTCCAGCGTCTTGAGGGTCTGGACGACGCGGGTCAGCAGGGCCTTGCCGTACGAGCCGGTGTAGGCCACCGAGTGGTGCTGGATGAAGGAGCCGTCGCGGTAGTAGCCGTCGGTGTTGCCGTGCTGGAGGTCGTACGGGTCGATGGTGGCGAAGACGGTCGCCTGGTCGGAGATGGCCTTGCCGACGCGGGCGTCGTCGCCGGTCAGGGCGCCCTGGAGGATGCGGTTGGCGGTGATGTCGGCCAGGTTCGCCCCGGTGTGGAAGCGGGAGTCGAGGTCGACGTCGCCGTTCTTGCCGCTGCGCAGGTAGGCGTCCATGGAGGCGATGTAGGTCGCGGTCAGGCCGGGACGTTCGGCCCGCACCCTGTCGACGAGCAGGGCCAGGGTCCTGCTCACGTGGGTGGGGATGCCGATCTCCCAGTTGTGCCAGTTGCCGTAGTAGCCCTTCGTCTGGTCGCCGTAGTAGCGCTCGTGCAGCCACACCAGGCCGTCGAGGACCCGCCGCTGGGCGGTCGCGTCGTCGAGGAGCGGACCGCCCGGCGTGCGGGTGGCGAGGGCGATCTCGTACAGGTACTGGAAGGCCAGCCGCAGGTTGACGTCGTCGGTGCCGAGCCGCAGGCCGGCGAACAGCTCGCCGTCGCCCGCCTTGTCCATGGCGGCCAGCCTCTGCCGGGCGGCGCCGGTGATCGCGGCGAGCTTGGGGGCGACCTCGGGGCGGGCGTTGACGTCGGGGGTTCCGGCGAGCATCGCGACGGTGTTGGCGATCAGGCGGGCGTGGTCGATGCCGGTCGATGTACGCGCGTGGGCGGGGGCGGCCGCGGCGAGCAGGCCGGCGGCGGGGAGCAGGGAGAGAACCTGGCGGCGGGACATGTGCGGCACTGCGGGCTCCAGGCCGTAGAGGGTATGCCGGGCTGGCCCTACATGATCTATTTTGTCCGGGCCGTTAAGTCAACCTCCCTGACTCCGGTTACGGCCGGGTCAACCTCCGTGACTCGGCTTCCGGCGCTGGACGTACAGGCGGTCGCCTTCCGGGCCGGTCCATTCCATCCGCACGACGCCCGGCACGGCCGCGTCGGCCACGCGCGACGGGTCGGCCCAGTAGCCGAAGTTCGGGTTGCGGAAGAACGTCGCCCACACGTGCCCGCCGTGGTCCACGAAGACGTTGTTGTGGCCGGCGCCGACCCCAGCGGTCCACCGCTGCGAGTACGGTCCCTCGAAACGGTCCGACACGGCGACGATCGCGTCGTACTGGTACTGCGCGCGGCCGGGGCCAGGCGGGTCGTAGGCGTACCGGGTGCCGCCGTCGGGGTTCGTCGACATCCGGTTCCACGCGGCGTGGAGGAGGTAGTACCTGCCGCCGTGCTTGAACACGTAGGCGCCCTCAAGATACGGCTCGGGCGAGTAGGGCGTCTGCTGGAACTGCGGGAGGTTCGTGGTCGGGACGATGTCCTCCATGTCGTCCCGGAACTTCGCGTAGAAGTTGTTGTGCAGCACGAGCCACGCGTCGTCGCCCTCGGTGTAAAGGCCGCCGTCAATGTGGTGATAGGCGCCCGGCTCGATGAATTTCGGCCCGCCGACGAGAGGGTCACCGAAGGGCTTGTCGTGGTTGCCCTCGACCAGCCGGTACGGGCCCTCGATCCCGCCCTCGCTCACGAGCATGAACGAGCCGACCTTCCGGGAGTGGTCGCCCATGCACGCGACGATGTACCACGTGTCGCGGAAGTAGTGGAGTTCCGGGGCCCATGCCTGGCCGCGCTTGCCGAACTGGGCGTCGTACCAGTACTCCTGCCACGGGGCCACAACCGTGCGCCCGGGGCGGTTCTCCCCCACGAACTCGGGCGACCACACCTTGCCGCGCTCGGCGCCGGGCCGGACGCCGGTGGTGTCGGCCAGCTTCCACGGTCCCCGCAGGGACGACGAGGTCCACACGAAGATGCCGTCGTTCCAGGGGGCGGCCGCTTCGAGCCCGGGCACCCGGGTGGTGCCCGTGGCGACGTACAGCGGACGGCCCTCGACGACGAAGCAGTTGACATAGGTGTCGCGCATCCAGACCTGGCCGCGTTCCTCGTCGCGGGGACGCAGTTCGAGCGGGAGCACGAAGGAGTTGTCCTCGCGCGGCCACAGGTCCAGCCGGGTGTCCGCGAGGCCGTAGGGCTCCAGGGCCGGCCAGTTCGACGGGTACCGCCGCGCGGCGCCGGCCACCGATGACGCCGGTGCGGCCTGCGCCGTCGCGGCGGGCAGCGCCGCCGCCCCCAGGATGCCGGCGGCGCCCGCCAGCAAGGATCGCCGGTCGATGTTCCTCATCGGTCATCTCCTCCACTACCGCGCGGGACGCCGGTGCCCCGCGCGCAAGGAAACGCTAGTGACAAAGATTTCGTCACTGAATAGACGGCAAAACGATTCTCGAAACGCCTTCGCTTAAGTCAATGACGCTGTCAGGAAACGGTGCGGAATCCGGCATTCGCCATCGACGAATCCGGGGTGTTCGCCGACCGCGCCGAATTGCGGTAGCGGTTGCAGTAGGAGTCATGGCACAGGAACGAACCCCCGCGCAGCACCCGCGCCGTGCCGCGAAGCGGGCCGCTCGGGTCGGCGGGCGGCGCGTAGGCGTAGTAGTCGGGCGCGTACCAGTCCGCGCACCACTCCCACACGTTCCCCACCGTCTGCCAGAGCCCGTACGCGTTGGGCGCGTACGCGCGGACCGGAGCGGTGGTCAGGTGGCCGTCGGCCATGGTGTTCTCCGTGGGGAAGACCCCCTGCCAGATGTTCACCCGCCACTCGTCCTCGGGCAGGTCGTCGCCCCAGGGGTAGCGGGCGCCGTCGAGGCCGCCCCTGCTGGCGTACTCCCATTCGGCTTCCGTGGGAAGGCGCCGGCCCGCCCACGAGCAGTACGCGACGGCGTCGTTCCAG
Organism: Nonomuraea roseoviolacea subsp. carminata; assembly: GCF_024172185.1. Taxonomy (GTDB): domain Bacteria; phylum Actinomycetota; class Actinomycetes; order Streptosporangiales; family Streptosporangiaceae; genus Nonomuraea; species Nonomuraea roseoviolacea. Next base: position 4,519,073 of record NZ_JAMZEC010000001.1, on the reverse strand, counting down.
CTCACGTGGACCACGGGATGGTCGGGCTCCGCCGACGACAGGGCGCCGCCGGGGTGCCGCCAGTCGGCGCCGCGCACGCCGACCCACCACGGGGTGCCGGGCACGGGGCCCATCACGTCGCCGGGGCGGGCGCGCAGGGCCAGGTGGAACACGGCGGAGAAGCCGTACTCCTCCGCCTCGGTCCGATATCCGGTCGCCTCGGCGAAGGCCGCGAAGTCGGCCGTGGTCACGGCGGTGGCGTCGATGGAGAACGGCGACACCGTGACCCGGTGGACGGGTGTCTCCCCGTCGCCCGGGTTGCCGTCGCCGGTGGCGTCGCCCATCATGAACGCGCCGCCGGGCAGCCGGACCTGCTCGATGCCGTGCCGGCCCCGCGCCGCGAATCGCGCGGCCGGCTCCCTGGGCGGGCCCGGCGTCGCGGGTGTGCAGCAGCTTCCCGACACCTCAGATCCCTTCGGGCAGCGGCTGGCCGTGATGCGGCTCGTCGCCGAGGGCCACCTGGGCGCGGTACATGCGCACCTTCATCTCCTCGCGGACCGCGCGGTACGCCGGGTCGTGATAGACGTTGCGCAGCTCGTCCGGGTCCGTCTCCAGGTCGTACAGCTCCCATTCGCCGCTGTAGGTGAACGGGCCCGTGCCGGGAAGGCCCATGCCGTCGTTGTAGAAATAGATGATCTTGTAGCGGGAGGTCCGGTAGCCGTAGTGGGCCGGCGCCTTGTGGAAGACGTCGTCGTGCTCCCAGTAGCGGTAGTACATCCCCTCCGCGGGCGGCGGGCCCGGTTCGCCGGTCAGGTCGGCCAGGAAGCTGCGGCCCTGCATCCGCGGGTGGTGCGGCACCCCCGCCGCGTCCAGCACGGTCTGGGCGAAGTCCACGTTGGTGACGATCCCGGTGTGGACCTGGCCCGCCGGGATCCGCCGCGGGTAGCTCAGCACGAGCGGCATCCGCAGCGACTCCTCGTACATGAAACGCTTGTCGAACCAGCCGTGGTCTCCCAGGAAGAAACCCTGGTCGGAGCAGTACATCAGGAGCGTGTCGGCGAAGTCCCCGCGCGCGCGGAGCCAGTCGACGACCCGGCCCACGTTGTCGTCGACCGACGCGACGACGGCCAGGTAGTCCTCCATGTACCTCTGGTACTTCCACAGCGCCGTCTCCTCGGGGGACAGCCCCTCGGGCGGGTCCTGCTTGAGGTCCTCGGCGTTCAGGTGCTCGGCGATCCGCATCGCCGCGCGACGGGCCGACGAGGAGCGCGTCGCGTGGTCGTCGGTGAACGTGGCGGGCACCGGGATGGGGTCGGTGTACGTCCCGGCGTGCTTCTCGTCGGGCTCCCACGGGCGGTGCGGCGCCTTGTGGTAGATCAGCAGGCACCACGGGTCGTCGCCGTCGAGCCCGTCCGCCCAGGCCAGCGCCATGTCCGTGATGAGGTCGGTGGCGTAGCCGGGGACGGTGCGCAGGCCGTCCTCGGACAGGAACGAGGGGTCGACGTACTCCCCCTGCTCGATCAGCACGTCCCAGTAGTCGAACCCCTGCGGGTCATGACCTGGGCCGTCGCCCATGTGCCACTTGCCGACGACGGCGGTGCGGTAGCCGGCGGCCTTGAGCCGGCTCACGAACGTCGGCTGCGCGGCGTCGATCGGTGTGACCAGCGTCGTGACCCCGTTGACGTGCGAGTACGTGCCGGTCAGGATGCTGGCCCGGCTCGGCGAGCACAGCGCGTTGGTCGCGAAGCAGTTGTCGAACCGGGCGCCGAGCGCCGCGATCTCGTCGATCCGCGGCGTCCGGTTCACCACCGACCCGTACGCGCCGACGGCGTGCGCGGCGTGGTCGTCGGTGAGGATCATGACGATGTTGGGGCGTCTCATCGGCGTCACCGATAGGTGGCCTCGTCGAGCCCGCTCATCGTCGGGTCGTAGGAGACGTCCCCGACGTCGTACATCGACGTCATCCAGTGGTAGAAGTTGTCGCCCCGGTCGCGCAGCACCTGGTACAGCCGCCGCATGAGCCGCCCGCGCACCGCCTCCATCTCCGGATGGCCGTAGACGTTGAGCAGCTCGTCGGGGTCGGTGAACAGGTCGTACAGCTCGTTCGTGGAGTCCGGGTTGACGACCAGCTTGTAGCGGTCGGTCCGGATCATGCGCTGCGGGTACGGGAAGTGGTGGCCGTGGAACTCGCAGACGATGTCCTGCTCCCACGCCACCTCGCCGGCGGACGCGAGCGGCACGAGGCTGCGCGAGTCGACGGCGGGCGCGGGGTCGATCCCGGCGAGTTCGAGGATGGTGGCCGTGCAGTCGAGCAGGCTGACGAACTCCGTGCGGACGAGGCCGGGCTGCTGGCCCGGGACGCGCAGGATGCCGGGCGTACGGTAGATGTCCTCGTACATCGCCGGGCCCTTGTCGTGCAGGCGATGGGCGCCGGTGAACTCGCCGTGGTCGCAGGTGAAGAACACGGCCGTGTCGTCGGCCAGGCCGAGGCGCCGCATGGCGTCCATGACCCGCCCGATCTGGGCGTCGATGAGCGCGACGTAGCCCCAGTAGACGGCGATGAGCTTGCGCGTCACCTCCAGCGGCATGGTGTCGAAGGTCCAGTGCGCGCTGTAGTTGGCCTGCACCGGCGGCTTGCCCGCGAAGGTCTCCGCGATCGACTTGGGTAGTTCGACCAGTTCGGGGTCGAACATGTCGAAATACTCGTCCGGCACGATGTACGGCAGGTGCGGGCCGAAGAGGTTGAGCTGCAGGAAGAACGGCTCGGGCGCGGCCGCGTACCGTTCGAGCATCTCGATCGCCCGTGTCGCCAGGTAGTGCTCGAACGTCGCCTCGACCGGCTGGCGCAGCCGCGCGGCGAGGAGGTTGCCCGGTCCGCCGTTGGGCAGTGTCCCGCGGATGTGGTCGTGGATCTCGTACGGCGGCAGGCCGTTGGCCGCCAGGTAGTCGAGGTAGTCGGGATGGTCGACGGGGTTGTGCCAGCCCGGCAGGTCGGGCCCGTCGAACCCGAAGTCGGCCGCCCGCCGGTGGTGACCGACGTGCCACTTGCCGATGAGCCCGCAGTTGTAGCCGGCGTCGCGCAGCGCTCCGGAGAAGCTCCACTGGTCGTCGGGCAGATCCTCCAGGTAGCCGACATTGCGCTCGTGGTTGGCGAGCAGCTTGTGCCGGAACGGCGCCTGCCCGGTGAGCAGGCTCGCCCGCGCCGGCGTGCAGATCGCCGTGGGGGTGTACCAGCGGTCGAAGCGGGTCCCGGTCCGGGCCAGCTCGTCGAGGACCGGGGTGGCGGCCAGCCGGTTCCCGTAGGCGCCCAGGGTGTCGGCCCGGTGCTGGTCGGTCATCAGGAAGAGGATGTTCACTTGGCGGCGCCCGTGAACAGATCGCCGGTGTAGTAGGTCTTCGGGTCGACGGCCCCCGTGAGCTTGCCGGCGCCGGTGAAGTAGTCGTTCATGCCCTTCAGCCACTTGTCGATGGTTCCGTCCTTGGTGTAGCCGTCCAGCTCGGACAGCGACAGCACCTTGGAGTTGGCGGCGTCGGCCTTCACCTGCTCGGGCGGCTGCTTGAGCATCTTGGCGGTGGCGGCGATCGTCTCGTCGAGGTGGTCGCTGCGGTACTGGATGGCGTCGCGGAGCACGGCGACGACCTTCTCGGCCTTGGCGCGATCCTTCGTGACGACGTCGTTGCCGGCGACGAACGCGGTCGGGAACGACACCGTGTCGGCGAAGTCCTCGTTCCTGGCCAGCTCGACCAGGTCCGGGACGGTCTTCTTGATGGTGCCGACGGCCGGGTACCAGAAGCCCGCCGCGTCGATCTGCTTGGACGTGAACGCCGACACGATCGTGGACGCGTCCATGGGGACGATCTTGACGTCGTCCTTGGTCATCCCGGCCTTGCGCAGCGCGAGGGTGAGGATCATGTCGCCAGAGGTGCCCTCGGGCACGCCGATGGTCTTGCCCTTCAGGGCGGCCATGCTCGTCGTACCGGCCTGCGCGATGACGCGGTCGGCGTTGCCGAGCGTGTTCATCGCGACGACCTTGGCCTTGCCGGTGGCGGGCAGCCACATGGCGCCGGGGCCGATGTAGCCAAAGTCGAGATCGCCGGTGCCCAACGCCTGGATCTGCAGCGGGCCGTTGGTGAAGACGCTGGTCTTGACGTCGATCCCGTGCTTCTTCCACAGGCCCTGGGCGTCGGCGACGGCGACGGCGAGCAGGCTGGCGCCGTTGAAGTCGGCGATGTAGCCGAAGTCCACATGGGCGGCGCCGTCCGCGCCGCCGGAACCGTCCGACGAGCAGGCGGTCGCCGACAGCGCCATGACGGCGACCGAGACGGCGGCGAAGGTCTTTCTCATTGCGCGGGCTCCTTGATCTGCCGCTGGTGGTACACGGAATGCCAGACGCGGTTGCGCAGCGCCCCGAACTCGGGGCTCAGCCTCATGTCCTCGTCGCGTGGATAGGAGAGGTCGACGTCGATGACCTCGACGATCCGGCCGGGGCGGGCGCCCATGACGACCACCCGGTTGGCGAGGAACACCGCCTCGTCGACGTCGTGGGTGATGAACATGACCGTGCGCCGGTCCTTGCTCCAGGTCTCCAGGAGCTGCTCCTGGAGCCGCACCCGGGTCAGCGCGTCCAGCGCGCCGAAGGGTTCGTCCATGAGCAGGATCGACGGGTTCACCGCGTACGCGCGGGCGATCGCGCAGCGCTGCTTCATGCCTCCCGAGAGCGTCTTGGGCAGCGCGTCGGCGAACTGCTCCAGGCCGACCAGGCGGATGAAGTGCTCGGCCCGCCGCCGCTCGTCGCCGGGAACCTTCGCGGTGCGCATGCCGAACTCGACGTTCTCGCGGACGGTCAGCCACGGGAACAGGGCGTACTGCTGGAAGATGACGCCGCGCTCCGGGCCCGGGCCGGAGACCGGCTTCCCGTCCACCAGCGCGGTGCCGCCGGTGGGCTTCTCCAGTCCGGCCAGGATGTTGAGCAGCGTGCTCTTGCCGCAGCCGGAGGGGCCGACGACGGTCACGAACTCGTTGTCGGCGATGTCGAGCGAGACGCCGCCCAGGGCGACGAACTCCTCGTTCCCGACGGGGAAGATCTTCTCGACGTCGCGTACGGAGATCTTGGGAGTGCTCATCGGTTCTCCTGCCAGGCCGTCAGCTTGCCGCCGGCGAGCATGAGCAGCCGGTCCATGATCAGGCCGAGGACCCCGATCGTGATGATGCCGACGAAGATGGTCGGCAGGTCGTAGTAGAGCTGCGCGCTCTGCATCCGGTGCCCGAGCCCCGCCTGGGCGGCCAGCAGCTCGGCGGCCACCAGCGTCCCCCACGCCGAGCCGAGCCCGACCCGCATGCCGACGAGGATGAACGGCGTCGAGGCCGGCACCACGACGCGGGCGAAGATCGTTCCGTCCCCGGCTCCGAGCACCCGGCCGGCGTTGATGAGCGTCCTGTCCACGCTCACCACGCCCTGGTACGTCGAGATGACGCAGGCCAGGAACGCCGCCAGGAAGATGACGAAGATCTTCGGGCTTTCCCCGATGCCCATCAGGACCAGCACCAGGGGCAGCATCGCCAGCGGCGGGATGGTGCGGAAGAACTGGATCCACGGCTCGAACAGGCCGCGGGCGACCGTGTACCACCCCATGACGAAGCCGACCAGGACGGCGGCCACCGAGCCGAGGACGAACCCGGCCAGCACGCGCCCGAGGGAGGCGCCGACGTCGGTGACCAGCGTGCCGTCCTGGATCATCGTCCAGCCGGCCGCGACGACCTCGGCCGGGGACGGGAACTGGAGCCCCGCCAGGGACAGCCCCCACCAGATCGTCACCCCGGCCACCACCGAGACGGTGTTGAGCACCAGGAAGGTCCGGCTCTTGCGCGTCCGGGGCGTCGCGGCTCTGGTGGCGTCCGCATTGATCACGGCCACTGTCGGCCTCCGTCCGTCGTGACGTTCGCCTCGTATCCGGCGAGCAGGGGGGATTCGTGGAAAAGGGCCGCGATGGCCCCGAGCGCCCCGCTCTCGTCCGAGAGCAGGGCCGGTCTGATCACCGGCGCCGCGTCGGTCAGCCACGACAGCTCGTAGGTGACCGTCGACCTGACCTGCCGGATCAGGGCGGGGGCGATCTCGACGATGTCGCCGCCGAGCACGATCTCGCTCGGGTTGAGCGTCATGGCGGCGGTGCCGAGCATCCGGCCGACCGCCGTGCCCGCCTCACGGAGCACCTCGTCGACGACCGGGTGCGCGATGTCCACGGCGGCCTTGAGCTCGTCGAGGGAGTCCATGGGCACGCCGAGCCGCCGGCACCGCCCGAGGATGGCCGGGACCGACGCCACGGTCTCGACGCAGCCGCGCTTGCCGCACCGGCACTGGTCGCCGCCCGGGACGGCGGTCACGTGGCCGAGCTCGCCCGCGTACCCCTTGGAGCCGCGCGCGAGCTGGCCACCGACCACCAGCCCGCCGCCCACGCCGTCGGACAGGCGCAGGTAGATGAGGTCGCGCACGGAGTCGGACTGGGCGTGCAACGCCTCGGCCAGCCCGGCGAAGCGGACGTTGTTGTCCACGATCACCGCGGCGTGGAACCGCTCGGCGAACACCTCCGCCACGCCGTCGGCGCGCGAGCGGTCGCCCCAGCCGGGCACACCGACCCCGATGGCCTGGAGCGCGCCGTAGTGGACGCCGGTGTCGGTGCTGAGCCGCTCGATCAGGGCCAGCCCGGCGTCGAGGCGCTCGGGCCACTGCGCCGACTCCTCGTAGCGCGACGTCCCGGACGCGATGATGTCGTGCGCCGCGTCGGCCACCAGGACGTTCACGCGGCGATGGCCGAAGTCGACGCCCATGTACTGCCCGGAGGCCGGGTCCAGCGCGAGCCGCTCGGCCGGCCGGCCGCTGCCCACGCGTGCGACCGCGTCGGTGTCGACGACCCGGATCACGCCGCGGCCGAGCAGGTCACCGGTGATCTCGGAGACCGTGGTCCGGGACAGGCCGACCCGCGCCGCGATCTCGTTGCGGCTCTGTGCGCCGTGCTGGCGCAGTACGCGCAGCACTCGCTCCTCGTGGGAGCGGCGGACGAGCGCGTGCACTCCGTTGGGCGTCGTTGACACGCAGGAAACGTAAGCTTCGTCCCTTTTTTACGTCAACCTTCCGGCAGAAAGAATCGAGGAATCCGCCAGATCCTTGACGGAAGTCTCCGATCAGCGGGAACGCTCCGCCATGAACCCCTCTAAGGTGATGATCATGCAGCGGCTGGTGCTTTTCGACCTGGACAACACGCTCGTCGATCGGCTGGACGCCTTCCGGCGCTGGGTCGGGGAGTTCGCCGAGCGGCGGGGGCTGGACGACGGGGCCGCCGAGTGGATGGTGCGGCTGGACGGTGACGGCAGCCTGCCGATGGACGTCTTCTTCGCCCGGGTGCGGGAACGGTTCTCGCTGGCGGAGCCCGTCGAGGAGCTGTGGGCGGCGTACCGGGCCGGGATGCCGCGGCTCGTGGTGTGCCGGGAGCCGGTGCTGCGGGCGCTGGAGGGCCTGCGGGACGCCGGGTGGCGGATCGGGATCGTGACCAACGGGATGGAGGACAACCAGCTCGGGAAGATCCGGCGGTCCGGGCTGGCCGAGCGGGTGGACGGGTGGGCGATCTCCGGGGCCGAGGGGGTGCGCAAGCCGGACCCCCGGTTGTTCGAGATCGCGGCCGAGCGGTGCGGCGCCGGTCTAGGAGTCGGGGGAGGTGAGCGGTGGGTCGTGGGGGACGATCCGGTCAACGACGTCGAGGGGGGACGGACTGCCGGGCTGCGGGTCGTGTGGATCGATCGGGGGGTTCAGGCATGGCCCCCCGGCTTGGCGGCGCCCGGCCATGTGGTCGCTGACGTCGAGGGAGCTGTGGGCGTCATCACCGGGCCGTGACACCGGCGCCGGGTCCACGTATGTGGAGGCTTCCCTCCGTACCGTGAGGGGCGGGGGTGAGGCGGGTGGAGTCGCGGGCCGGGCGGGCGGTGCTGCCGCTGTCGTTGACGCTGGTGAGCGGCATGCTGGACGCCGTCTCCTACCTGGGCCTCGGGCACGTGTTCGTGGCCAACATGACGGGCAACGTCGTCGTCCTCGGCCTGGCCCTCGGGGGTTCGCCGGACTTCTCCACGCCGGGCTGCCTGGTGGCGCTGGCGGGGTTCGTCGGCGGGACGGTGGTGTCCGGCCGGCTGGCCCGGGCCGTGCCGCGCTGGCCGCTGCTGGCGCTGGTCGTGGAGTCCGTGCTGCTGGTGGCGGCCACCGTCGTGGCGTTCGCCGGGCTCACGTCCGGGCGGCGGTTCGCGGTGATCTGCCTGCTGGGGCTGGCGATGGGGCTGCGCACGGCGAGCATCCGGCTCGCCGGGGTGTCGGACCTCACCACCACCGTGATCACCAGCACGCTGGCCGCGCTCGGCGCGCACTCCGCGCTGGCCGGGGGCGACGGGGCCGGCTGGGGGCGGCGGCTCGGCGCCGTCCTCCTGCTGCTGGCGGGCGCGGGCGGCGGCGCGTGGCTGATCCTGCGCTGGGGAGCGGGCGTCACGCTGGCGGTGGCCGTCGGGATCCAGGGCGTCGCGGGCGGCGCGTACGCCTACCTGTCCCGGCGTCACTCCTAGAACACGTCTACAGGTACGTGGTGAACCACGCCGTCGCGAGGCGGGCGACCTCGTCCAGGGCGCCGGGCTCCTCGAACAGGTGCGTCGCCCCCGGCACGACCTCCAGCCGCTTCTGCCCCGCCAGCCGTTCCATCGCCTGCCGGTTGAGGTCGAGGACCAGCGGGTCGGCCCCGCCGACGATCAGCAGGGTGGGCTGGCGGACGCGCCCGAGGCGGTCGCCCGCGAGGTCGGGCCGGCCGCCGCGCGAGACCACCGCGTGCACCCGGTCCGGCAGGGACACGGCGGTCACGAGGGCCGCCGCCGCGCCCGTGCTGGCGCCGAAGAGCCCGGTCGGCAGTCCCTCGGTACGGGCGTCCGTCTGCGCCCAGTCGCTCAGCGCCTCCAGCCGGCGCGCCAGCAGGCCGATGTCGAACCGCAGCTCGCGCGTCACCGTGTCCGCCCGCTCCTCCTCCAGCGTGAGGAGGTCGGCGAGCAGGGTGGCCAGGCCCGCCGCCTGAAGCCGCTCGGCGACGTGCCGGTTGCGCGGGCTGTGGCGGCCGCTGCCGCTGCCGTGGGCGAACAGCACCAGCCCCCTGGGGCGGCCCGCCGGGCCGGGCGGAAGGGCGAGGTCCGCGTCCAGCCTGACCCCGCCGCCCACGGGCACGCGGAGCGCCTCGTTCACGTCGGGCCCTTGACGGGCAGGCCGGAGGCCGCGTCCGGTACGGCGATGTCCATGCGGGCCATCCGCCGGTACCCCGACTCCGGTGGCCGGGCCGGGAGGTCCAGCGACGGCCTGTCCACCTCCCGGTACGGGATCGACGACAGCAGGTGGGAGATCATGTTGATCCGGGCCCGGCGCTTGTCGTCGCTCTCCACCTCGTGCCAGGGCGCCTCCGGGATGTGGGTGTGGACGAGCATCTCGTCCTTGGCCCGGGAGTACTCCTCCCAGCGGATGAACGACTGGAGGTCCATCTCCGACAGCTTCCAGCGCCGCATCGGGTCCTCCAGCCGGTCGCGGAAGCGGCGCTCCTGCTCGGCGTCGCTGACCGAGAACCAGTACTTGCGCAGCAGGACGCCGTCCTCCACCAGCAGCCGCTCGAAGATGGGGCACTGGTGGAGGAAGCGGGTGTACTCCTCCTGCGTGCAGAAGCCCATGACCCGTTCGACGCCGGCCCGGTTGTACCAGCTCCGGTCGAACAGGACGATCTGCCCGGCGGCGGGCAGGTGCTCGACGTAGCGCTGGAAGTACCACTGCGTCCGCTCGCGCTCGGTGGGCGCGGGCAGGGCGACGATGCGCGCGACGCGGGGATTGAGGTACTCGGCGACGCGCTTGATCGTGCCGCCCTTGCCGGCGGCGTCGCGTCCCTCGAAGACGACGACGACCCGCCGGCCCTCGTCGCGCACCCACTCCTGGAGCTTGACGAGCTCGCCCTGCAGCCGGAGGAGCTCCTTCTCGTACGGCTTCCGTCTCAGCTTCCCGGCCGTCTTCGCCATCCGTACCACCTGCCCGCCTCACCTCTCACGTGCCCCGCCGCACCCGGGTGATGCGGCGGGACCGTGACGCGTCAGACGCCGGCGCCGGCCGTGAGCCGGGCCCCGAGGCGCTTGAGCCGGATCCGGGCCTGGGAGCGCAGCGGTTCGAGCACGATCGTGCGGGCGCCCTCCGGCACGTGCCGCAGGTCGTGCGTGATGAGGATCGTGGTGCGCCCGGTCATGAGCCGGCGCAGCGGCTCCATGATGCGGGCGGCCGTGACCTCGTCGAGCCCGGTCATCGGCTCGTCGAGCACGAGCACGGGCGCGTCGCGCACGAGGGCGCGGGCGATGGCGATGCGCTGCCGCTGGCCGCCGGAGAGCTGCCGGCCGCGCTGTCCGACCGGCGTGTCGTACCCGCGGGGCAACGCGGTGATGAAGTCGTGCGCCCCGGCGAGGACGGCGGCCTTGACCACCTCGTCGAACGTGGCGCCGGGACGGCCGTAGGCGATGTTCTCCCGCACGCTGCCGGAGAACAGCATGCTCTCCTGGTGCAGGATCGTGATGGCCTCGCGCAGGGAGGCCCGGGTCAGGTCGCGCAGGTCGACGCCGTCGAGGAGGATCCGGCCCTGGTCGGGGTCGTAGAACCGCAGCAGCAGCTTGGCGAGCGTGGACTTGCCGGCTCCGCTGGGCCCGGTGCACACGATCAGCTCGCCCGGCTCGGCGGTGAGCGACAGGTGCCGCAGCGTCGGCCGGTGGCGGCCCGGGTAGGTGAAGCCGACGTCCTCGAACTCGATCCGTCCGTGGCTGCGCGACACCAGGGTGAGGGCGGTGGCGCGGTCGTTCACGCCGGACCGGGTGTCCAGGATCTCCATGACGCGGTCGGATCCGGCCGCCGCCTCGGACACGGTCAGGGCGATCTCCCCCAGGCTCTGCACGGCCGGGTAGAGCAGCCCCAGGTACGCGGCGAAGGCGAGCAGCCCGCCGATCGTCAGCCGGCCCTCGGCGATCTCCCAGGCGCCGACGCCGAGGATGACGACCATGCAGATGGTCTGCAGGACCTGCACCATCGGCCCGTACAGGCCGGACAGCCGGGCCTGCCACATGTTGGCGCGCAGCCAGCCGCGGCCCTCGCGGTGCAGCCGGCGCGACTCGGTGGTCTGCCGGTTGTACGCCTGGACGAGCGCCTGGTTGGCCAGGCTCTCCTCGATGACGCTGTTCATGGCGCCGTTGCTGAGCCGCTCGTTGGCGGCGGCCACGCGGAACCGTGCGGCGAACACCTTCGACACCAGCAGGAACGCGGGGACCAGCGCCAGGGTGACGAGCGCGAGGTCCCATCGGATGAAGAAGGCCGCGCCGGCGAAGAAGACCACGCTGACGACCGTGGTGAACACCTTGACCAGGCCGGAGCCGACGAGCTGCTCGATGGCCTCGATGTCGTCGGTGAGCCGGGCCATCAGGTCGCCGAGGCGCCGGTTCTCGAAGAAGTCCGGTGACAGGGTCTGCACGTGGGCGAACACCCGGTCGCGCAGGCTCAGCAGGAAGCGTTCGGCGCCGAGCGCGGTGACGTACGACCCGCCGAACGACATGACGCCGGCCACCACCGCGAGGGCCAGCCAGGCGAGCGCCGGCGCCCAGAAGGCGGACAGCACACGGGTGGTGAGCACCTTGTCGGTGATGTGGCCGAACAGCGCGATGGCGGCGACCTCGCAGACCGCCGCCAAGATGGCGAGGACCGTGCCGGCGACGAAGAGCCGGCGCAGTCCCCGCGTTCCCGGCCAGAACTCGCGGAACGTCCGGCGGATGGTCACCGCCGGCGCGAGCGTGGGACGGTCCGTGCGGCCCCCGGGCGAGAAGGAGAGCCGGCGGGAGACCCGCCGGCTCCGAGGTGGATTTACCACCACCATCCTCCGCCGCCGCCCCAGCCGCCGCCGCCGCAGCCTCCCCAGCCGCAGCCGCCGCCCCAGCGCCGGCGCCATCCACAGCCGCCGCCCCAACCGCAGCGGCGACGCCTCCAGCACGGCCCCCAGCCCTGCCGGAATCCATTTGTGGTACCCATAGTCCCCTCCCCCGAGTCGGACTTTCACTGTCAAACCGGACCGTACCACCCATAAGCCGATAAATCACCACTTATCGTGGAGAGCAAATCAGACTTGACCGGGAGGCCCGGTCAAAGAGCCGGTTGCTTAAGGGCGGTAAATCGCCAGCAAAGATCCGGGCGCCATTCCATGCTTCGACCTCGGTTTAGCCGGGACACCCGTGGCCACCTGGGGTTTCGCGCCTCCGCCGGCCCTCCGGCGAGGCGATTAGGCGCCACTTGCAGAATGTTTTTGCGCGCCAATGGTGTTCGTTATACGTGGCCGCGCGGGTATCGGCGCGGAGCCCTCTCCAGGGAACGGCCGGACATGTGCGCGAGAGCGCCTCCCGCGTCCCCTCGCCGAACGTGCCACACCCGCCGGACGCGTCTCCTCGCCCGCGTTCGCCGCCACTCGCCCGAAGCCCCCAGCCCGCACCGCTCCGCGCCCGGCCGCACGGCCCCTCTCCCAGCTCGCGCCTTGACAAATCTTTTTGTCGGTGAAACGCTCAGACTCACCTGAGGAGGTACTCATGAACAAGGTCGTTTCCAGTGACGGCACCGCGATCGCCTACACCCGCGTCGGCCAGGGCCCGCCCGTCGTGCTCGTGGACGGGGCGATGTGCCACCGCGCCTTCGGCCCCAACCCCGCGCTGGCCGAAGCGCTCGCCCGCGACTTCACCGTCTACACCTACGACCGCCGCGGACGCGGCGACAGCGGCGACACTCCCCCGGCCGCCGGCTCGCCGATCGACCCGCGACGCGAGATCGACGACCTGGCCGCACTGGTGGAGGAGGCGGGCGGCGACGTGCGCCTGTACGGCATCTCCTCCGGAGCGGCCCTGGCCCTGGCCGCCGTCGATGCCGGCGTGCCGGTGGCGAAGCTCGCGGTGTACGAGCCGCCGTTCATCGTAGACAGCTCGCGGCCGCCGATCCCGGCCGACTACGAGCAGCACCTGCGGGACCTCGTCGCCGCCGGCCGCCGCTCCGAGGCCATCCGGTACTTCATGCGCGCGGGCGTCGGGCTGCCGGCCGTCATGGTGGCGATGATGCGGTTCATGCCGGCCTGGTCGCGACTGAAGGCCGTGGCCCACACGCTGGCGTACGACGCCGCGTTCGTCACGGCGTACGAGCGGGGCGAGCCGCTGCCGGCGGGATCCTGGGCGGGCGTCACCGTGCCCACGCTGGTGGTCGACGGCGGCAAGAGCCCGGCCTGGATCCGCGACGCCGCCCGGGCGCTGGCCGAGACGCTGCCCGCGGCCCGCCACCGCACCCTGGAGGGGCAGACCCACCAGGTCAAGCCGGCTGCCCTGGCCCCCGTTCTCACGGAGTTCTTCCGCTGACTCGGCCGCATCCCCTCCGACCTGCGGCCGGGAGAGTCTTCACCCGTCGTGTGGGCATAGGGAGCCCATGGCTGAGTTCCTGACCGACATCACCACCATCCGCGAACGGGCCCGCGCCGAGATCGACAAGGGTCCCATCACCGACGCGTACGGCGCCGACCTGGAGCGCGTGATCCAGGTGTGCAACGAGGCCCTGGCCACCGAGCTGGTGTGCGTGCTGCGCTACAAGCGCCACTACTACACCGCCTCCGGGATCCAGTCGGAGTCCGTCGCGCAGGAGTTCCTGGAGCACGCGGGCGAGGAGCAGGAGCACGCGGACAAGCTCGCGGCCCGGATCGTCCAGCTCGGCGGCGAGCCCGACTTCAATCCCGACACGCTCACCGCGCGCGCCCACTCCCAGTACGACGCCAGCCGCGGCCTCATCGACATGATCAAGGAAGACCTCGTGGCCGAGCGGGTCGCCGTCGCCACGTACACCGAGATCATCCAATGGCTGGGCGAGCGCGACATCACGACGCGGCGGGTGTTCGAGGAGCTGCTCGCCAAGGAGGAGGAGCACGCCGACGACATGCAGAGCCTGCTCGAACGCATCCCCCAGAACCCGCCGGCGCCGCCCGTCTGACGGACCGCCGCCCGTCCCACCCCGGTCGTGCGGGCGAGCGGCTCCCCCTCAAGAGGGAGATCGAGGATCGCTCGTCGCGGCGATCCGCTCTGACCAGCGAAATCAGAGGATTACCGAGGTAAGCGCAACGCCCCTTGGAGGTCCTCCGTGAACATCCGCACCGCTTTCGTCGCCGCCCCCCTGCTGATCCTCGCGTACGGGGTGATCCGCATCGCCGACGGGTTCGACGGCGAGAGGGGACCCGGCCTGGCCTGGACGACCGGACATCTGGCCTTCATGGCGGCCCTGGTGTTGTTCGTCCCGATATTTTGGGAGATGAGGCGGCGGCTGGACCGGAACGCGCTCGCCACGGCCGCCGTGGCGACGGGCGTGGCCGGCATCGCCTGCGCGTTCGCCCAGTTCGCCATCGACATCGTCGTGGGCCTCATGGCCGCCGACCACGCGGCGATGGGACCCCTGTTCGACCAGGTCAAGGCCGTGCCGGGAGTGTCGCTGGCCGTCTACGACGCCGGGCCGTTCCTGTTCTACGTCGCGCAGTTCGTGCTCGTCACCCAGCTCGCCGTGCGGCGGCAGGCGCGCGTGTGGACGCCCGTCCTCGTGTTCCTCGACTTCACGCTGCCGATCATCGACCGCGACCTGATCCCGGTCGGCGCCCTCCTGCTGCTGGTCTCGTTCGTGCAGCTCTCCCGCGGCGGCGCGGCGACCCCGCGCCACGCCCTCGCTCATGCCTGAGGCCGTACGCGAGAACGAACAGGTCGTCCGTGAGAACGGGCGGGTCGTCAGCGAGAACGGGCGGGTCGTCAGCGAGAACGGGCGGGTCGTCAGCGGGAAAGGCCGGGCGAGGCGACCTGCCGGGCATGCGGCACACTGGGACGCCGTGACCTCCCCACCGTCGTACCCGCCGTTCGTCGAGGCCGCCCGCCGGCGGCTGGACGAGCTGCCCCACCTGTGGGTCGACGCCGCGCTGACCGCGGTGATCCTGCTGGCGCAGCTCTGGCCGCTGCTGACCGGCCACAGCTCGACCGGGCGCGCGTGGGACTGGTGGGGGTACGCGGTCGCGGCCGGCGCCTCGCTGCCCCTGGTGTGGCGGCGGCGGGCGCCCGTGGCGGCCCTGATCACGAGCCTGTGCGTCGGCGGCCTGTACGACCTGGCCGACGACGTCGCCCGGCAGCCCATCTGGTACGGCGCGACCGTCGCCTTCTACACCGTCGCCGTCTGTTCGCCCCGCTGGAAGCGGCTGGTCATGCTGGTCGTGACGCTCGTCGGCGGCCTGCTGGTGGTCGGCTCGACGGAGACCGCGCTGCGCGGCGTCATCGTGTTCGTCGCCGCGTACGCGGTCGGCCGGGCGACCGCCACGTCCCGCGCGCACGCCGCGGCCCTGGAGGAGCGGGCCGCCCGACTGGAGAGGGAACGCCAGGTGGAGGCCGAACGAGCCGCCGAGCGGGAGCGGGCCCGCATCGCCCGCGACATGCACGACATCCTCGCCCACGCGGTCAGCATCATGGTGGTGCAGGCCGAGGCCGGACCCGTGGTGGTGCGGTCGAACCCGGCGCGCGCCGAGGCCGCGTTCGACGCGATCGCCGCGGCCGGGCGCGACGCGATGACGCAGCTCAGGCGGATGCTCGGCGTGCTGAAGGACGGCGAGGCGCCCAGGGTCCCGCAGCCGACCGTCGACGACCTGCCCGCGCTGGCCGGCCAGGTCACCGGCACCGGCCTCGACGTGACCTTCTCCGCGACCGGAGAGCCGCGGCCGCTCACGCCCGACTCCGCGGTGGCCGCCTACCGGATCACGCAGGAGGCCCTGACCAACACCGTCAAGCACGCCGGCGCGCGCCACGCCGACATCCGGCTCACCTGGGAGGACGACAGCCTCATGATCGAGATCACCGACGACGGGCGGGGCGCGGGCCGTGCGCTGCCCTCGGGCGGCAACGGCCTGATCGGGATGCGCGAGCGCGCCGCCGCGTGCGGCGGCGTCGCCACGGCCGGCCCCCGCCAGGACGGGCCGGGCTACCGGGTGTCGGTACGGCTTCCGGTGGCGGGCTCGTGAGCGACGGAAACGGCACAGGAGAGAGTACGACCGTGAGCGACCGCATCAGGATCGTGGTGGCCGACGACCAGGAACTGGTCCGGGGCGGCTTCGCGATGATCCTCGACGCCCAGCCGGACATCGACGTGGTCGCCGAGGCCGGCGACGGCGCCGCGGCCGTCGCGGCGGTGCGCGAGCACGACCCCGACGTGCTCCTGCTCGACATCCGCATGCCCCGCATGGACGGCATCGAGGCGGCCCGCGTCGTCTGCGCGGAGGCCCGCTGCCGGGTGCTCATGCTGACGACGTTCGACCACGACGACTACGTCTACGACGCGCTGCGGGCCGGGGCCAGCGGCTTCCTGCTCAAGGACGTCCGCCGCGACGACCTGGTCAACGCCGTGCGGGTGGTCGCCGGGGGCGAGTCGCTGCTGGCGCCCCAGGTCACCACGCGGCTGATCTCGGCGTTCACGTCCCGCCCGGCCGCCCGGCCCGCCGAGGCGCTGGGCGTCCTGACCGCGAGGGAGCGCGAGACCCTGCAGCTCATCGCCCGCGGGCTGTCCAACGCGGAGATCGCGGAGGCGATGGTGGTGAGCGAGCACACCGTGAAGACGCACGTCAGCAACGTGCTGTCCAAGCTCGGCCTGCGCGACCGGGTCCAGGCCGTCATCGCCGCCTACGAGTCCGGGCTGGCCGTTCCGGGCGCGTGAGGCGAAGACGAGCGGGTAGGCGGCCCGTATGAGCGTTGACTCCGAGAACTATGACGCCGACCTGCTCTGGGAGGAGTTCCACGGAGTGGTGAACATGACCTCCGAGGAGCTGCGGGCCCACCTGCTGGCCGACGCCGCCGAAGAGGACGTCACCCTTCCTTCCAGGAGCGACCTGGGGCTCGACGAGCTGGGGCGCGGCGTCCTGCACGTGCTGGCCAAGCGGAAGACCGATCTCACCAAGGACGACCTCGACACCATGCGCCAGGTCGTGGAACTGGTGGAGACCCTGGACAACAGGACGGACGACGAGGCACGGCGGGTCCAGCTCTCCGTGGGTCATGACCCGTTGCGCGCCACCTGACCGGCTCGTCACCGGAGAGGCGCCGAAGGGGCGACTCGTCGTGGCGAATCAGCAAATGGTGGATGGAACACGACCACAGATGGTGCAATGGGCCGTGCCGAACGCATCCGAGGAGGCCCGTTGACAGACAACCTCGACCTCGCCGCGAGCGCCCAGGAACTGGCCGACGCCGCGCCCGCCGGGTCGCTGGACCGTACCGCCGCGACGTCCGTGGCCATCACGCTGGCCACGACGCGTGACGCGGACCACGCCCGGCAGACGCTGGACGGGCTGTCGCCCGACGACGTGCGGCAGGCGGCGCTCCAGCTCTTCGACCGCCTCCGGGCCGGCTGACGAGCTCAGAGCGTGATCTCGTACTCGACCTGGTCGATCGGGTTGCCGTCGCCGAAGTCGTGGCCTCGCGTGGCGCCCGACTCGGTGAAGCCGTTCTTGGCGTAGAAGCGGCGCGACTGCGCGGTGTCGCGCAGCGTCCACAGGTGCGCGCGCCCGCAACCTCGCGCGCGCAGGGTGTCGAGCGTGGCCGCCATCAGCGTGCCGGCCGCGCCGCTGCCCCATGCCTCCGGGTGGTTGTAGAAGCCGAAGATCTCCACATCGCCGGGCCGCTCCGGCGAGGCGCCGAAGTACGAGTACGCCAGGGGGCGCCCGCCGGGGCGGGCGGCGAGCAGCGCCGTGTCCTGGGATTCCGGGTCGGCGAGTACGGCGTGCCACTTTCCGCGCCGGTGCGCGACCGCCTGCTCGAAGAACGCCGGGGCGAAGTACGGCCGGTACGCGACGGCCCATGCCTCCGCGTGGATCTCGCCCATCGCGTCGGCGTGCGCCGGGGTCGCCGGGAAGACGATGAAATCAGAAGACATGAGCGAAGCCTAGGGCTCACCTGACGGCGAAAATTCGCCAGGAATCGGGGTGAAACAATCTGGCGGGTCCGGACAGGTAGGGGATGTCGGACCCACCGGATGAGAGAAGGCAGCGTGACGCACCATGACCGCAGACAGCGCTTCGAGGTGATCGCGTCCGCGGCCTGTCGTCGGTGTCGCCGTACGCGGACTTCCTCATCGCCTACCAGTACGCCGCCTACCTGCGCGGCCCGTTCCTGGGGGTGATCCTCCTGCTGGGCGGGGTGGCCGCGGTGCGGCGGCCCGGCGTGGCGCTGCTGCCGTGGCGGCGGGCCTGCTGGTCGGCCCGGTCGCGGTGCTCGACTTCGACCACCGGTACGTGCTGCCGGTCGTCCCCGTCGCCTGCCTGGCCGCCCGCCCTGGTTCAGGCGCCCGGCGTACGCACCGGGCCCAGGCGGGCCTGAACGGCGCGGCGGGCGCGGCCGGGGGCGCGCGGGTCGCGGTGCAACTGGAGGGCGTGGTTGAGCGCCATGATCAGGCCCGTCAGCTCGAACGCCAGGTCGGCGGGGTCCGTGTCGCCCGGCAGGTCCCCGGCCTCCACCGCGCGCCCGGCCTCCTTGCGCAGCCGCGCGGCCCAGACGTCGAAGCGGACCTCGATCGCGTCCCGCACCGCCCCCTCCCGCCCGTCGAACTCGTGGGCGGCGGCCACGAAGAAGCAGCCGCCGGGGAACACCTCGCGTTCCAGGTAGGAGATCCACGCCTCGCAGAGGGCGGCCAGCCGCGGCAGCCCCGGCGTGGCCGTGACGACCGGCTCCCACACCTCGGCGCGGAACACCTCGCCCGCCCGCTCCAGCACCGCGAGCTGGAGCGCCTCCTTGGAACCGAAGTGCCCGAGCACGCCCGACTTGCTCATGCCGAGCTCGGTCGCGAGCCGGCCGATGGTGAGACCTTCCAGCCCTTCGAGGGAGGCGATGGCCACGGAGCGGTCGAGGATGGCGGAGCGGGTGGTGAGCGCGTCGGCGACGGACCTGCGGGGGCTCATGGGCCCATCATGCGGGTTCGGGGGCGCGGGACGAAATCCATGGCGGCCACTTTAGCGTCCGAACGTTCGGTTGCTATAGTCGCCGGGCATGAACGGATCGCGCATCGTCGCCACCGGCCACTACCAGCCCGCCAAGGTGCTGACCAACGACGACCTCGCCGCCATGGTGGACACCAGCGACGAGTGGATCACCCAGCGGGTGGGCATCCGCACCCGCCACGTCTCCGCCCCCGGCGAGGGGGTGCCGGAGCTGGCCGCGAACGCCGCGGCCAAGGCGCTGGCCGCCGGCGGCCTGGACGCCGCCGACATCGACCTCGTGCTGGTGGCGACCTGCACCCAGCTCGACCGCGCGCCGAACGTGGCCGCCATCGTCGCCGCCCGCCTCGGCGTGCCGGGCGCGGCGGTCATGGACGTGGGCGTGTCGTGCTCGGGCTTCACGCACGCGCTGGCCGTGGCCGACCACACGATCCGCGCGGGCGCGGCCAGGCACGCGCTGGTCATCGGCGCCGACACGATGACGGCGGTCACCGACTGGACCGACCGCACCACGTGCGTGCTGACCGGCGACGGCGCCGGGGCCGCCGTGGTGAGCGCGGCGCCCGCGGCGGAGATCGGACCGGTCGTCTGGGGCTCGTTCCCCGAACTGGGCGACGCGGTGCGCATCGGGGGCACGCCCACCCGCTTCGCCCAGGAGGGGCAGGCCGTCTACCGCTGGGCCACCACCAAGCTGCCCGCCATCGCCCGGCAGGCGTGCGAGCGCGGCGGGGTGGCGCCCGAGGAACTGGCCGCCGTGGTCCTGCACCAGGCGAACCTGCGCATGATCGAGCCCATCGCCGAGCGCATCGGCGCGGTCAACGCGGTCGTGGCCCGCGACGTGGTCGACTCGGGCAACACCTCCGGGGCGAGCGTGCCGCTGGCGCTGTCCAAGCTGGTGGAGCGCGGGCAGGTGCGGCGCGGCGCGCCGATGCTGCTGTTCGGCTTCGGCGGCAACCTGTCGTACGCGGGGATGGTCGTCCGCTGCCCCTGACCCGGGAGAGCTACCCGCGCAGGTGGCCGACCAGGCGCGCGACCTGCTCCGCGTAGTACGCGGCGAACTCGGGCGAGGCCGGGTCCAGCCCCGTGACCGCCCGCGCGAGCTGCGGGAACGACACCCCGGCCGCGGTCATGGCGAACAGGGCGAGCAGCACGGCGGGCGGGTCGACGTCGGCCGGCAGCTCGCCCGCCTCCTGCCGGCGGCGCAGGTGCTCGGCCTCGCGCCGGAAGTCCTCCTCCATGTCCGCGGCGGGCGGCCCGTCGTCGGTGAGGCCCTGCCAGACCATGAGCCGGCCGTAGTCGCGATGGGCGGAGTTGGCCCGGACGTATCCGGCGACGAGGTCGGCCAGCGTGGCGCCGGGGTCGGCGAACATCCCCTCCTCACGCTGCCAGCTCCCCGTCAGGGCCTGGTAAAGGCCCTCCTTGCCGCCGAAGTAGTACGAGATGAGCTGCTTGTTGACCCCGGCGCCGGCCGCGATCTCGCTCACCCGAGCCCCGGCGAACCCCTTGGCCGCGAACTCCCGCAACGCCGCCTCCAGGATGCGCGCCTTGGTGCGCTCGGGGTCGCGCTGCTTCTCCTCTGGTGCTCGTCTCACTCCCGAAGACTATCATCCATCCAGATGGTTGACAGAATCATCCGTAAGGTTGATAGTCGTTCTCATGAGAGACGACATCGCGATCATCGGCGGCGGTATCGGCGGGCTCTGCCTGGCCCAGGGGCTGCGCAAGGCGGGCAAGAACGTGACCGTCTACGAGCGGGACCGCACCCCCGGCGACCGGGTGCAGGGCTACCGCGTCCACATCGACCCGAACGGCGCCCGCGCGCTCCACGACTGCCTGCCGCCCGAGCTGTGGCGGGCGTTCCTGGCCACCACCGGTCGGGGCGGCCAGGACTTCGGCTTCCTCACCGAGCAGCTCGGCCTCCTCACCCTGATCGAGACGCCCCCGGCGGCCGACCCGGCCGACGACCACCACTCCGTCAGCCGCATCACGCTGCGCCAGGTGCTGCTGTCCGGGCTGGAGGACGTGGTGCGCTACGGCAAGACCTTCGAGCGCTACGAGCGACTGCCCGACGGGCGGACCGAGCTCTTCTTCGCCGACGGCTCCACCGCGCGGGCCGACGTGGTGATCGCCGCCGACGGCGGCAACTCCCGCGTGCGGGCGCAGTACCTCCCGCACGCCCTGCGCGTGGACACGGGCATCACCACCGTGGCCGGCAAGTTCCCGCTGACGGAGGAGACCCGGCGGCTCATCGCGCCCCGGCTGTCCGACGGGCCGAACAGCATCATCCCGCCCAAGGGCATGGGCATGTTCGTGGCCCCGCACGACGTGGCCGGGCTCGCCCCGGTGGACGGCATCGGCGTGACCGAGCAGGACGGCGCGCTGATGGACAACACCAGCGCCTACATCCTCTGGGCGGTCGGCGCGGGGCAGGGCCGCTTCCCCCGCGACGTCGCCGAGATGTCCGGCGAGCGGCTCAGGGACACGGTCGAGCGCATGATCGGCTCCTGGCACCCGGACCTGCGCCGGATGGTCGCCATGTCGGACCCGGACACCGTCTCCCTGCTGCCGATCCGCACCTCGATCCCGATCGACCCGTGGCCCGCCTCCACCATCACCCTGCTCGGCGACGCCATCCACAGCATGACGCCGATGCGCGGCATCGGCGCCAACACCGCGCTGCGCGACGCCCGCCTGCTGTTCCAGGCGCTGACCAGCGGACGCGAGACCGTGGAGGCCATCGCCTGGTATGAGAACCAGATGCGGGAGTACGGCTTCGCGGCCGTGCGCGACTCGCTGAACGCGGCCCGGCAGTTCGTGGGCGAGAGCGTGCTGGGGCGGCTCGGGTTCAAGACGTTCCTGCGCACGGCGCAGCGGTTCCCCCGGCTGAAGGAGAAGGCGTTCTCCTAGGGTGTCCCCGGCATGCGGGCGGCGGGGAGAATGGGGACCCGACGACGGAGACCGCCGGGGGGAGGACAGGATGCGGATCGGGATCCTGGGGCCGCTCCAGGTGGCGGGGGCCGCGGTCAAGGGCGCCCGGGTGCGGGCGCTGCTGGCGCGGCTGGCGCTGGACCCCGGACGCGTGGTGACGGCCGACCGGCTGATCGGCGACCTGTGGCCGGAGGCGGCGCCGGAGCATCCCACGGCGGCGTTGCAGTCGCTGGTGTCCCGCACGCGGCGCGAGGCGCCGGGGATCGTGGCCTCGCATCCGGCCGGGTACGCGCTCGACGTGCCGGCCGCCGAGGTGGACGCGTGGGAGTTCGAACGGCTCGTACGGGCCGGCGAGGCGCGGGCGGCCCTGCGACTGTGGCGGGGGGCGGCGCTCGCGGACGTGGCGGCGATGCCGTTCGCGGCCGGACCGGCGGCTCGGCTGGAGGAGCTGCGGCTGACGGCCCTGGCCACGCGCATCGCC
The DNA here is from genome assembly GCF_024172185.1 of Nonomuraea roseoviolacea subsp. carminata. Taxonomy (GTDB): domain Bacteria; phylum Actinomycetota; class Actinomycetes; order Streptosporangiales; family Streptosporangiaceae; genus Nonomuraea; species Nonomuraea roseoviolacea. The sequence continues at coordinate 4,496,587 of NZ_JAMZEC010000001.1, read as the reverse complement.
GCCGACCTGGCGCGGCACGACGACACGGCGCAGGCGGGGCGGCCGGGCAGGAGCCACGAGGCGGCGCCGGCGGGCGATCCGGGAGGCGGTGTCGAGGAGGTGGTCGCCGAGCTGCGGGCGCTGGTGGCCGAGCACCCGGTGCGGGAGCCGTTCCATGTGCTGCTCGTCCGCGCGCTGGTCGCGGCCGGGCGGCGAAGCGAGGCGCTGGAGGCGTTCGAGCGGGCCCGGGCCGGCCTCGCCGACGAACTGGGCGCCGACCCCGGACCCGCGCTGCGCGAGGCACACCTGACGGCACTGCGCGAGGAGCCCGCCGGCACCGGCGCCACGAGGGAGAGCCCCATTGGCACCCCCACCACTCCCGAGAGGTCCGCCGACACCCGCACCACTCGCCAGAGGCCCGCCCCGGCCCCCGGCCACGTGAGCTCGGGCCGCGCCTCTCGGGTAACGCCCGGCGGCGTGCCCGTGGAGGAGCCCGCGGGCGGGCGGATGCCGGCCCGGATGACGAGCTTCGTGGGCAGGTCGCACGACCTCTCCCGGCTCCGCGCCCTGCTCACGGCCCCGACACCCGGCGACGGCGCGCGGCTCGTGACGCTCGTGGGCCCCGGTGGGGCGGGCAAGACTCGGCTGGCCGTCGAGACGGCCGACACGTTCGACGGCACGGTGTGGCTGGTCGAGCTGGCCGCCGCCGGAGCGGTGCGCACCGCGGTCGAGGGCGCGCTGCGGACGACCGACGCCGTGACGGCGCTGCGCGGCGCCCGCAATCCGCTGGTCGTGCTCGACAACTGCGAGCACCTGGTCGAGGACGCCGCCCGGGAGGCGCACCGGCTGCTCGGCGCGGTCCCCGGGCTGAGGATCCTGGCCACCAGCCGGGAGCCGCTGGACATCCCCGGCGAGACGCTCCACCGGGTGCTGCCGCTGGAGGAGGCGGCGGCCGTGGAGCTGTTCCGCGACCGCGCCGCCGCGGCGCGGCCCGACGCGCGGATCGAGGCCCGCGACGCGGCCCGGATCTGCCGCGAGCTCGACGGCGTGCCGCTGGCCATCGAGCTGGCCGCTGCCCGGCTGCGGACCATGCCCGTCGCGCAGCTCGTGCGCGGGCTCGGCGACCGGCTCGCCTTCCGCGGCGGCCGGACCGCCGAGCCGCGGCACCGCACGCTGCGCGCGGTCATCGACTGGAGCTGGGAGCTGCTGTCGGACGCGGAGAGGGAGCTGCTGCGCGCGTTCACGGTGTTCGCGGGCGGCGCGAGCGCGGACGCCGTCGTACGGGTCTGCGGGCCGCGAGTCGCGTCACACGGCAAGGAGGACGGCGCGGGGTACGGCAAGGCGGACGGCGCAAGGTACGGCGCGGGGTACGGCAAGGCCGGCGAAGGCGACAGGGGCCGCGACGGCGGCGCAAGCGGCGAAGGCGGCGGCGAAGGCGGTGGCGACGTGCTCGACGTGCCGGCGTCGTTGGTGGACAAGTCGCTCATCGGCCTGTCCGGCGACCGCTACACGATGCTGGAGACCATCAGGCAGTACGCCGCCGCCGACCTGCCCGACGTGCGTCGCGCCCACGCGCGGTACTACACGCTGCTGGCCGAGGAGGCCGGTCCCGGACTGCGGACCGGCGGGCAGCTCCACTGGCTGGCCGTGCTGGACGCCGAGCAGGGCAACCTGGACGCCGCCCTCGAACGCACCGACGACCCGCTCCGGCTCTTCCTGGCCCGGCTGTGGCCGTGGAGCATCCGGGGACGGCGCGCGGAGGCGGCCGGGTGGGCGGCGGAGGTGCTGGCGCGGGTGGGCGGCACGCCGCCGGCGGGCCGGGAGCTGGCCCACGGGCTCTGCCGGCTGATCACGGGCACCCCAACGCGCGCCCCGGCGGACGACCGGTCGCGCGACCCAGCGGGCGACGGGGCGGGCGACCCGGCAGACGACCCGGCGGACGACGCCGTACGGCTCTCGGACCATCCCGCGGCGGTGGCCTCGTTCGCGTTGATGCCGGTCCCGCCGCCCGACGTCGTGGAGCTCGCCGAGGCGACCGCCGAGCGGCTGCGCGACCACCCCGACCCGTGGACCAGGGCCGCGGCCCAGCTCATGCGCGGGCTCACGCGGTTCGAGTTCGGGGCGGCCGCCGAGGCCGGCGAGCCGCTGCGGGCGGCGCTGGCCGGGTTCCGGGAGACCGGCGACCGGTGGGGGCTGTCGTACGCGCTGCACTGGCTGTCGCTGGACGCCGAGAACCAGGGCGACGACGCGCGGGCCATCGCCCTCGCCATGGAGGGCGCGCGGCTGGCCGGGGAGATCGCCGGGCTGGAGGCGCCGCAGGGGCCGATCCTCTTCCTCGCCCGGCTGGGCCGCCTCCAGGCCCGCACGGGTGACCTCGCCGGCGCCGCCGCCACCCTGACCCGGGCCGAGGAGTTCGCCCGCCGCGCCGCCGGCCGCCCGCCGGGGAGCCTCCGGGACGGCGAACCGAAAGGGCCCACGGAGGGCGAACCGGGGGCGCTCGGGCAGGGCGACCCGGGGGCGCTCCGGCAGGGCGACCCGGAGGCGCTCCGGCAGGGTGATCCCCTGGCGGTGGCGCGGGTGCTGCACGCGCGGGCCGAGCTGGCCCGCCGGTCGGGCGATCCACAGGAGGCGGCCCGGCTGCTGCACTCCGCCCTGACGCTGCTGGACGGCGCGCCCCCGCAGTTCGAGGCGCTGGTGCACGTCGAGCTCGCCCGCGTGTCGGCCGACCCCTGGCCGCCGCTGCGCCGCGCCCTGGAGCTCATGGACGCCTCGCCGGACCGCACGGTCCGCGCGACCGTGCTGGAGGGCGCGGCCGAACACTGCGACCCGCCGCTCGCCGCCGAGCTGGCCGGCGCCGCGCGGGCGCTGCGCGGCGGGGCCGTGACCGGGGACACCGAGCTGCTCGCCCGCTGCCGTGACGCCCTGGGCGAGGACGTCCTTCAACGGGCGCTGGACAGGGGCGCCGCGATCCCCCACCCGGAGAGGTACGCGCTGAGCCCGCTCTCGTCGCCGTGATAGCCGATGTACCCGTCGGGGCGCACGAGGACGACGCCCTCCTGGCCGTCGAGCGGCGGGTGGACGCGCACCGCGTCCCCGTGGTCGCGGCCGGTCGCGGCGAACAGCGTGAAATGCGTCCCGCGCTGCGCGTCGAGATGCCCGCCGAGACGCTCGCCGCCCCGCTCGCCCTCCGACAGGGGGCTGTCGGGGTAGCCGATCGCGAGCTGGTCGGTCTCGCCGCCGCGCTTGTGCTCGCGTTCGCGGTACAGGCGCGTGCTGAGGCCGAGCACGTCGGCGGCGACCTCCATGCGCTCGTGCTCGTAGGTGTCGAGCAGCCGCTCCCCGCCGAGGGCGAGCTTCCAGCCGAGGTTGTACGCGTCCTGCACGCCGGTGTTGAGGCCCTGGCCGCCCGCCGGCGAGTGGACGTGCGCGGCGTCGCCCGCGAGGAAGACGCGGCCGATCCGGAACCGCTCGGCCATCCGGACGTTGACCCGGTGCTCCGAGCGCCAGATCACCTCGTCCAGCGTGACGTGCGGCGCGTGCCCGGCCAGGATCCGGCGCGGGTCGTCCTCGCCGGTGTAGGGCGCGACGAGCTGGAACACGTCGGTGCCGGGCAGCGGGCACAGGCTCACGTGGAGCACCTTGGCGGCCATGTCGCCCCACAGGTGCCAGTGGTCCCGGTCGAGGCCGCGGGTCCTGACGTCCGCCAGCACCGTCCGGTCGCTCTCGTGGGTGTCCCCGAGGAAGCCGACGCCGAGCAGCTTGCGCACGGTGCTGCGACCGCCGTCGGCGGCCACGAGGTGGGCGCAGCGGACGCGCTCGCCGGTGGCCAGCGTGGCCGTGACGCCCTCGGCGTCCTGCTCGACGGCGGTGACGCCCGCGCCGTACTCGACGTGCCCGCCCAGCTCGGCGAGGCGGTCGCGGAGGATCCGCTCGGTGCGCCACTGCGGCTGCATAACGAGGTTCGGGTACGGCACCTCGGGGGACGGCTCGCGCGGCTCGTCCATCCGCCCCTCCCAGACGACCTGCTCGCCCTGGTAGCTCCGGAGGGGCGGGTAGGCGCCGCCGGTGGCGAGGATCTCGTCGACGACGTCGAGGTCGTCGAACACCTCCAGCGTCCGCGGCTGGAGCCCCTTGCCGCGCACCCCCTCGGCGGGGCCGGACGAGCGCTCCACGATCCGGAAGGCGACGCCGCGGCGGGCCAGCTCGATGCCCAGGGTCAGTCCCGTCGGCCCGGAGCCGACGATCAGCACGTTTGTCATGTCCCCCACCTTGCAGGGGGGCTCTGCCACGGCTCTGCCATCCCGCTGTCACGGCGCCGCGGCACGGCCGGGCAGCACACGAGCTTCCGTACCGGGCCGTAATACGCGAATGTGGGTGACATCTTTCCACGGCTAAGTGAGGAGACCAGTGGCCGACCCAGTCACGCTCGACACGCGGGGCAGCGACTTCGCGCGCCTCTCCAGGAGGATCGCGGAGGCCGGACTGCTCGACCGGCGTCCGGTCTACTACGCCGTACGGTTCTGCCTGGCCGTGGCCGCCTACGCCGGGGCGTGGGCCCTGTTCTGGTGGGCCGGCGACTCATGGCTGCAACTCCTCGTCGCCGCGGTGCTCGCCGTGGTGTTCGCGCAGTTCGGCTTCCTCGCCCACGACCTCGGGCACCGCCAGGTGTTCCGGACCCGCCGGCCGGGCGACATCGTGGGGCTCGTGATCGGCGACCTGTGCATCGGCCTCGGCTGGGGCTGGTGGAACGCCAAGCACAACCGCCACCACGCCAACCCCAACCACGACGACCACGACCCCGACGTGTCGCCGGCGGTCATCGTCTGGTCGTCCGACCAGGTCGGGCGGAGCCGGGGGCTGCCGCGGTTCGTGGCGCGGTGGCAGGCGTTCCTGTTCTTCCCGCTGCTCACGCTGGAGGCGTGGCACCTGCACGTGGCCAGCTTCCGGGCGCTCGGCAACCCGGAGCTCAAGCGGCGCTGGATCGAGCTGGCCCTGCTGACGGCGCACTTCGCGGCCTACTTCGGCGTCGTGTTCGCGACGTTGTCGCCGGTCAGGGCCGTGGCCTTCCTGCTCGTCCACCAGGGGCTGTTCGGCCTCTACCTGGGCTCGACGTTCGCGCCGAACCACAAGGGCATGCCGATGTTCACCAAGGCCGACAAGCTCGACTTCCTGCGCAAGCAGGTGCTGACCTCGCGCAACGTCAGAGGCGGCCCGCTGCGCGACGTGCTGTTCGGCCAGCTCAACTACCAGATCGAGCACCATCTGTTCCCGAACATGCCGGCGCCCAACCTGCGCCACGCCCAGCCGATCGTGCGCGACTACTGCGCGTCCATCGGCGTGGACTACCTGGAGACGGGCGTGCTGGAGTCGTACGGCCAGGCGCTGCGGCACCTGCACGACGTCGGCGCCCCCCTGCGCGCGGCTTCCGCGAGCCCGTGAGCCCGTGAGCCCGGAGGTCAGTTCTGGCCGAGGCGGCGGCGCAGCTCGTCGCGCCGCCGCTCCAGGTCGGCGATCAGCTGCTCCTGGTCGTCCGCCATGGCGATCATGGAGCCGATCTCGATCGGGTCGGTCGCCCCGAGCTCGCCGATCTGCTGGCGGACTTCCTTGTTCTCCGTGCGCAGCCGCACCAGGTCCTCCTCGACCTGCCGCAGCTCATCCTCAGTGCTCATCCTCCTGATCTACCCAGCGGGAGGCCGCCCGCACGTCGCCGTCGGCTCTCGCCGGTGGCCGGGCCACCGCGGCCCCCATGGACAATGGGGCCATGCGCGAATCCCGGACCGGCACCCCCGTCTCGGTCGGCGTGGTCGCCGTCGTGCTCGGCGTCACGCTGGTCACGGCGCTGGTCGGGCCGCACCCGCCGCTGAACGCGCTGGACCTGATCCTGCCCCTGGCCGCCGGGGCCGCCACACTGGCGCGGCTGCGCCACCCGGTGGCGGCGCTGGTCGTCGTCACCGCGGCCGTCGTCGCCTACTATCCGTTCGCCCGGCTCGACGGCCCCCTGCTGGTCCTGCTGTTCGTCGTGCTCTACACCACCGCCGACCGGGGCCACCTGGTCGCGGCCGGCGCGGTGGGCGCCGCCGCGCTGCTGGCCCTCGGCTTCGGCGAGAGCGGCGACGTCCGGCACATCGACGACAGCATGTTCCTGTCCATCATGGGCTGGGTGGTGGCCTGCATCGCGTTCGGCGGCGTCACCCGCAACCGCCGCGCCTACCTCCAGGAGGCCGAGCGGCGGGCGCGGGAGGCCGAGCACGGCAGGGAGGCGGAGGCCAGGCGGCGGGCCGGCGAGGAGCGGCTGCGCATCGCCCGCGAGCTGCACGACGTGCTCGGCCACAACATCTCCATGATCAATGTGCAGGCCGCGGCGGCGCTGCACGGGCTGAAGAAGCGGCCCGAGGAGGCCGAGACGGCCCTGCGCACGATCAAGGAGACGAGCAAGGAGACACTGCGCGAGCTGCGGACCACGCTCGGGGTGCTGCGGCAGGTGGACGAGGCGGCGCCGACCGGGCCGGCCGACAGCCTGGCCCGCGTGGACGCGCTGGTCGCCGCCACGGGGCTGTCGGTGCGCACCGAGCTGTCGGGGCCGCTCGGCGACGTGCCCACGGAGATCGACCTGGCGGCGGCGCGCATCGTCCGGGAGGCGCTGACGAACGTCTCCCGGCACTCCGGGACGAACGCGGCCACGCTCACCATCACCAACGAGTCCGGACATCTCGTGATTCGGGTGGAGGATGATGGCCCGGGGGCCACGTACACCGAGGGCAGTGGCTTCGGCGTGCTGGGCATGCGTGAGCGCGCCGCCGCGCTGGGGGGCACCCTGGAGGCGGGCCCCCGCCCCGAGGGCGGCTTCCGCGTCGTCGCCGACCTCCCCCTGCGCGGCTGACCCCTGTCCGCCGTGAACGGCACCACCCCGAACGGAGCTCGATGATCCGCGTACTGCTCGCCGACGACCAGACCCTCGTGCGCGCCGGATTCCGCTCCATCCTGAGCGACGAGGACGACATCGACGTGGTCGCCGAGGCCCCCGACGGCGCCGAGGCGGTGGAGCAGGCCGGGCGGCACCGCCCCGACGTGGTGCTCATGGACATCCGCATGCCCCGCCTCGACGGCCTGGAGGCCACCCGCCGCATCGTCGCCGACCCCCGCCTGGCGGACGTCAAGGTGATCATCCTGACCACGTTCGACCTCGACGACTACGTGTACGGGGCGCTGCGGTCGGGCGCGAGCGGCTTCCTGGTCAAGGACACCGAGCCGGCCGAGCTGATCCACGCCGTGCGGGTCGTGGCCCGCGGCGACGCGCTGATCGCCCCCGCCATCACCCGCCGGCTCATCGCCGAGTTCGCCGGCCGCGTGCGGCGGCCCGAGCCGGGACCACAGCTCAACGCCCTGACCGAGCGCGAGCGCGAGGTCATGACACTGGTGGCGGCCGGCCTGTCCAACGACGAGATCGCGGCCCGGCTCGTGCTCAGCCCCGCCACGTCCAAGACCCACGTCAGCCGCATCATGACCAAGCTGGGCGCGCGCGACCGGGCCCAGCTCGTGGTGATGGCCTACGAGGCGGGCATGATCACCCCGGGCTGGCTGACGCCCTGACCCCCGGGGCGCGTACCTCCCGGGTGGTACGTCCAGCGCCCCCTGTCACCCGGCGGAGTACGCCAGGTGCCCGCGCGGGCATGACGCCGCGCGGCGAACCGTCACCGCAGGATCGTGAGCCATGGAAACCGTGGACCTCGCCCGCCTGCAGTTCGCCCTCACCGCCGGGGCGCACTTCCTGTTCGTCGCGCTGACCCTCGGTCTCGCGACGCTGGTGGCCGTCGTGCAGACCTGGGCGACGCTCACCCGCAACCCGGTCCACCTGCGGATGACCAGGTTCTGGGGGCAGCTCTACATCATCAACTACGCGATGGGCATCGCCACCGGCCTCGTCATGGAGTTCCAGCTCGGGCTGACGTGGAGCGGGCTGACGGAGTTCGCGGGCAACACCTTCGGCGCCTCGCTGGCGATCGAGACGCTGGTGGCCTTCTTCCTGGAGTCCACGTTCCTGGGGCTGTGGATCTTCGGCTGGAACAAGCTGAACCGGTGGGCCCACCTGGCGGCGATCTGGGTCGTGACGCTCACGGCGTACGCCTCGGCGTTCTGGATCCTCGTCTCCAACGGCTTCCTGCAGCACCCGGTCGGCTACGAGCGGGCCGGCGGCGTGCTGCGGCTGACCGACTTCGGCGCGATGGTCGCCAACCCCACCGCCCAGGTCGCGTTCTTCCACGTGCTCGGCGGCGCCATGGTCACGGGCGGCTTCTTCGTGGCCGGGGTCAGCGCGTACCACCTGCGCAGGCGCACCGCCGAGCAGGACCTGTTCCGCAAGTCGCTGCGGATCGGGATCGGCGTCGCACTGCCCGCGACCCTGTTCACCGCGACGTTCGGCGGGATCGGCTTCGAGACGCTCCAGCCGGCCAAGGCCGCCGTGTGGAGCGGGGACGCCGCGCGCATCGCCGCGGCGCAGGCCGAGCTGGCCGCCGCCCACGGCCCCGGCGACTACCTGCCGCCGGCCGGCTGGGTGCAGACCGGCGCCCTGACGATGCTGATCGCCTTCGCGGTGATGTTCTTCTTCTCCGGGCTGAGCGCCGTGCTCATGCTCATCCGGCCCGCCGTGCGGAGCCTGCGGGTGTGGCACCGGCTGCTGACCCTGATGATCCCGGTGCCGTTCGTGGCCATGCTGGGCGGCTGGGTGTTTCGCGAGATGGGCCGCCAGCCCTGGGCGGTGTACGGCCTGCTGACCACGGAGCAGGCGATGTCGCCGCTCACGGGGGCGCAGATGCGGGTCTCGCTGACCGCGTTCGTGACCGTGTTCGCCGCGCTGATCGTGACCAACTACCTCCTGCTGGCCCGGGCCGCCCGGCGCGGGCCGGACGCGGTGACGCTGGGCGACCGGCCGCTCGACGCCCCACCCACCGAACCCGCCCTGTCCCTCTGAGGACCGGCCTGCCCTGCCCCGTCCCTTCGAGGACCTCTGAGGAGTCCCGTCATGGAGATCTTCGTCCTGGCCTTCTTCGCGCTCGGCTACCTCGTCCTGGGCGGCGCCGACATCGGCGTCGGCATGGCGTTGCCGTACCTCGGCCGCGGCGCGGGCGAGCGGCGCGAGGTGATCGCCGCGATCGCGCCGTTCTTCCTCGGCAACGAGGTGTGGCTGGTGGCCATGGCGGGGGTGCTCGCGGGGCTCTTCCCCGAGCTGGAGGGCGAGCTGCTCAGCGGCAACGTCGCGGTGGTGGTGCCGCTGCTGCTGTCATGGGTGGTGCGCGACATGGGGTTGTGGCTGCGGGGCCGGGTGCCCGGCGTCCGCTGGCGGGGCTTCTGGGACGGCGCGATCGTCGCCGGGAGCTGGGGACTGGCGCTGAGCCTGGGGGTGCTGCTCAGCGACGTGCTGCTCGGCCTGCGCGGGCCGGTCGCGCTGCTGCCCGCCCTGCTGGTGGCGGTGGTGCTCGGCGCGCACGGGCTGGCCTTCGCCGCGCTGCGGCTGCGCGGCGAGCTGCGGCGGCGGGCCGCCGTGCTGTCCGGGGGCTCCGGCGAGGCGCGCACGTACGCGCTGACCGCCGCCGCGCTCGTGGTGGTCGGGGTGCTGGGCGGGCTGCGGCTGCCGCTGACGGCCGGTCCCACGGCGTCGCTGCTCACCCCGGTGATCCTCGTGGTGACGCCGCTGCTGGTCGCCGCGCAGGCGTGGGTCTGGTGGACCTTCCGGCACCGGGTGACCGGCCCGTCCTACCTGTGAGCGCTCATCTGCGGCGCGGATGGGTGAAGGAGTCGTCCGACTTCACCGAGGCGTCCTCCGGCGCCACCTCGGCGGGCGAGGCACGCAGCCACCGGCACCCGTGCGGGCCGAGCGGCAGGCGCACGACCCCCTTGTCCGAGACCTCGGTGGTGCCGTCCACGAGCAGGTCGGTGAGCCGGTAGTTCTCCAGGCCGTCCAGCTTCAGCTCCACGTCCTCGGCCGTCCTGCCCAGGTTGTGCAGGGCGATCACCGACGCGCCGTCGGCGTCGCAGCGGTGCGCCAGCACGTGCGGGGTGCCCGGGTCGAGCACCGTGTGCCGGCCCCAGGCCAGCTCCGGGCACTCGCGGTAGCGCTCGATGAGGAGCTGGATCCAGCGCAGCAGGGAGTCCGTCTCGCGCTTCTGGTCCGCCACGTTGACGCGGTCCGGCCCGAAGGGACCGTCCGGCATCTTCCGCACCGGCTCGGCCATGGTGAAGCCGCCCTCGCTCGACCACTGCATGGGGGTGCGCACCGCCATCCGGCCCTCGGCGTCGAGGTTCTCCCCCATGCCGATCTCCTCTCCGTAGAACAGCACCGGTGTGCCAGGCAGCGAGAAGAGCAGGCTGTAGGCCATCTTGATCCGCCGCAGGTCGCCGCCGAGCATGGCGGGCAGCCGGCGGCGCAGCCCCCGGCCGAAGATCTGCATGTCCTTCTCGGGGCCGAACGCCTGGAAGATCTCCTGGCGCTCCTCGTCGGTGAGCTTGTCCAGCGTCAGCTCGTCGTGGTTGCGCAGGAACGTCGCCCACTGGCAGTCCTTGGGCGGCCTGGGCCGCGCCTTGAGCGCCGCGGCCAGCGGCTCGGCCTCTCCCCTGGCCAGCGCCAGCCAGGCGCTCTGCATGCCGATGAAGTCGAAGCACATGGTGACCTGGTCGCCCAGCCCGTCGCCGAAGTAGCCCAGCAGCTCCTTGTAGGGCACGTTGACCTCGCCGAGCAGGATCGAGTCGCCCTTGCGCCGCGTCATGAAGGCCCGCAGGTCGGCCAGGAACTCGTGCGGGTCGGCGAGCTTCGGCTCGACGTTCTCGATGAGGAACGGCACCGCGTCCACCCGGAAGCCCGACAGCCCGAGCTCCATCCAGAAGCCGAGGATCCGCGCGATCTCGTCACGGACCTCCGGGTTGGCCACGTTCAGGTCGGGCTGGTGCTTGTAGAAGCTGTGCAGGTAGTACTGGCCCGACCCCTTGTCGTACTGCCAGATGCTGTTCTCCTTGTCGGGGAAGACCACCATGCTCGGGTCGTCCGGCTCGGGCTTGTCGGACCAGACGTACCAGTCGCGGCGCGGCGAGTCCTTGCTCTTGCGCGCCTCCTTGAACCACGGGTGCTGGTCGGAGGTGTGGTTGACGACCAGGTCCGCGATGACTCGCAGCCCCCGGTCGTGAGCGGTCCGCATGAACTCCACGAAGTCGCCGAGCGTGCCGAGCCGGGGGTCGATGGCGTAGAAGTCCGTGATGTCGTAGCCGTCGTCCTTGTTGGGGGTGGGGTAGAACGGCATGAGCCACAGGCACGTCACCCCCAGGCCCGCCAGGTAGTCGATCTGCTGCGTCAGCCCGCGGAAGTCGCCGATGCCGTCACCGTTGCCGTCCTTGTACGTCTCCACGTCCAGGCAGTAGATGACGGCGTTCTTCCACCACAGATCCGAGGTGTACGTCAGTCGCATGGGCCGCCTTTACCCAGAGGATCGCCCGGAATGCCCGGCCTCTCCCGGGGAAGCAGGCAACGCCACTAAGGTCTGACCCACACGATCCCCCAGGAGGGCACGATGAGCGACCACGCGATCACCTTCGACCTGATCGACGTCGACAAGGACGGCCGCATCTCGGCCGAGGAGCTGGTGCGGCTGATGGAGGTCCTGGGGCAGCCGATCAGCCTGGAGCGGGCCCAGGCCGGGGTGGCCCGGCTGGACCAGGACGGCGACGGGCTGATCGACCTGGAGGAGTTCGGCGCGTTCCTCAAGGACTGACGCGTGAACGGCGGTCAGAGGCCGGGGAACATGGAGTCGTCTCCCACGTCATCTTGACGACCTCGTTGAGCCGGCTGGCGTCGTGGCCGTGGGCCTCCAGGCCCGCCCGGCGATTCCCGCCGGAATCGCCGGGTCCGTACGGCGCGCTCAGTCTCCCTGGAGGTACACCTGGCCGAAGACCTCGGCCAGGGCCTTGAGGTCGGTCGCGGCGTCCACCTCGGGCTTGGCCGGGTCGTAGAGCGTGGCCAGGCGGGGGCGGACCTCGGCGAGCTTCTTGAGCTGGTCCCAGGTGGCGTTGGCCGCCCACTTCTCGCCGTACAGGCGGCTGACCTGGCCCTGCTCGTTCTCGGAGCGGCTCGGCAGCGTGACGGTCTCGGCGGCGTCGTCCTGGATCGGGCTGGCCACGTGCTCGGTGACGGCCTTGGTGACCTGCTCGCCGGTGAGCTGCGGCGCGCCGACCGTGGTCAGCGTGGTGTCCTCGCTGGCGATCTGCGCGTACGCGTCCCAGGCCCGGGCCCGCACCTGCACCCACTGGTTGCGCTGCGCCGTGGCGGCGTCGATCTTCCAGGTGGCGTACTCGGTGCCGAGGTGGGCGCCGTCCAGGGCGAGCTGGTCGATCCGGCCCTTGGCGAGCCAGGCGCCGATCCGCTCGGGGTCGAGCAGCGGGTGCTTCTGGGTCATCGCGGTCTTGCAGGCGTCGTCGGCGCCGCAGCCGAACAGCGGCACCGCCGTGCGCGCGGCCAGCTTGCGGCCCGGGGCGAGCTTGCGCAGCCGCGCGGTCGTCTCGTTGACGAACGTGTCCATCTCGTCGGCGCTCCGGAACGTCTGCCCGGTCCCGAGCTGCCGGGTGAAGCGGATGCCCACGACGCCCGGCTGCGCGGCCAGCGCCGCGACCCGCTGGGTGGCCTCGTCGAGCTTGCCGGCCTTCCAGTCGTCGGCCAGCTCGGCGTCCACCCACACCCGCAGGCCCGCCGCGACGGCGGTCTTGACGGCCTGGCCGGTGGTGCTCTCCATGGCCGTGGAGATCTGCTCGGCCGACAGGCCCTCCGGCGAGACGAAGCACTCCTCGCCGGCCTTGCACTCGGGAGTGCCGCCGTCCTCGGCGCCCTCGACGTCCGGCTCGCCGCCCTCGTGGGCCTGGCCGTCGCCCACCCCGTCGTTCTCCAGCGGCGGGCAGACGTTGCCGGGGTCCTTGCAGTTGACGCCGATGCCGTCGACCGGGCCGGCCGACTCCATCCGCTCGCCGTCGTTGGCCAGCCACCAGCGGGCGATGTCCAGCGCCTCGTCCGGCGTCGCCATCCACCGGCACACCACGTACGCGGGGGTGTCGCCGGACATCAGGTCGTTGCAGCTCCGGGGATCGTCCTCCGACCACGCGGGGACGCCGATGCCGAGCAAGGAGAGGGCGAGTCCTAGGACGAAGATCTGCCGCAGTCGTCGACGTCGCATCGAGGCGCCTTACGTGAGGGGTGATCGTCGGGCATTCAGCACGATATCGGGATGATCAATAACGTTCAATGAGATCAGGCGGTCTTGACCGCTTTTCTGACCGATGTCGTGTTATTTCTGACCACCGATAACCAGGAGACAGCCCCCGCGAAGACCGGGCAGAATGGGCCCGTTTGTCAAAAGGGGGCAATCACGGTGCGCGGACACTTCCAGGATCTCGGTCTGCTGCGTGACCGGCGGTTCACGTTACTGCTGGCCGCGCGGACCATCTCGGTGCTCGGCAGCGCGTTCGCCCCCGTGGCCCTCGCCTTCGGCGTCCTCGACCTGCCCGGGGCCGACGCGACCACGCTGTCGGTGGTGCTCACCGCCGAGTCGCTGCCGATGGTCCTGTTCATGCTGGTCGGCGGGGTGATCGCGGACCGCTTCCCGCGGCACCTGGTGATGACGGCCGGCGAGGCCGCCAACGCGCTGGCCTTCTTCGCCCTGGCCGCGATGATGCTCACCGGCTGGACCCCGCTGCCCGCGCTGGCCACCGCCGCGGCGCTCAGCGGCGTGTCGATGGCGGTGCTGTTCCCCGCGCTGACCGGCATCATCCCGGAGGTGGTGCCGGCCGAGCGGCTGCAGACCGGCAACGCCCTGCTCGGGCTGGGCGCCAACGTCTCCCGGGTGGCCGGGGCCGTCTTCGGCGGCGGCACGGTGGTGCTGTTCGGCGGCGGCTGGGCGCTGGCGGTGAGCGGGCTGATGTTCGCGGTGGCGGGCGGGCTGATCGCGGCCCTGCGGCTGACGCCCGGCGAGCGGCCCGCCGGTCCGCGCCACTCGGTGCTGGCCGACCTGCGCGACGGCTGGCGGGAGTTCAGCTCGCGGCAGTGGATCTGGGTGGTGGTCGCGCAGTTCTCGGTCCTGGTGATGGCGCTCCAGGCCGGCCACGGCGTGCTGGGGCCGCTGCTGGCCAAGGAGAGCCTGGGCGGGCCGCTGGTCTGGTCGGCGTTCCTGACCGGCGAGGCGGTCGGCACGATCGCCGGGGTGCTCGTGTCGCTGCGGCTGCGGCCGTCGCGCCCGATCCTGCTCGGCACCCTGCTGTGCCTGCCCACCGCCGCGCCGTACCTGCTGCTCGGGCTGGGCGCCCCGGTGTGGACCATCGTGGCCGCCTCGTTCGCGCTGGGCGTCTGCTTCGACGTCTTCGGCGTGCTGTGGCAGACCACCATGCAGCGGGAGATCCCGCCGGAGGCGCTGTCGCGGGTCAGCTCGTACGACGCGCTGGGGTCGCTGATGTTCGGCCCGCTCGGGCTGATGCTGGCCGGGCCGGTGGCGGCGCTGGTCGGCACCCGGGAGGCGCTGCTCGGCTGCGCCGCGCTGGTCGTGCTCTCGACGCTGGCGGCGCTGCTGTCGCCGGGGGTGCGCAACCTGCGCGCCCCGGCACCGGACCCGGCCGCGGAGGGCGTCTCAGGCTGACCGCCCGCGGAAGGTCTCAGGCCGACCGGCCGCGGAAGAAGGCGTTGGCCCGGGGCTGGAACATGAGCGTCACGGCCCCCAGCACGGCCAGCAGGTGCAGGGTCCGGCTGCCCGCGAAGACGAAGTCCATCGGGCCCCAGGCGGCGACCGCGGCCCCGATCGAGCCGCCGTCCAGCAGCCACCGCACCGGCTCGACCACCAGCGACAGCGTGCCGAAGATCCCGAGGCCGACGGCCAGCGTCAGCCGCGCCCAGTTCCGCCCCTCCCGCAGCCGCAGGGCGAGGAGCACGGCCGCCGCGAACACCCCCAGCCGGAACGCGATCTGGGGCAGCAGCTCGCCGAACGCCGTGCCGGACGACAGTAACTCCGTGACGATCAGCACGGCCTCGAAGGCGCCGGCCGCGACGGCGAAGAGCCACAGCGACATGGCCGCGATCACGGCGGGCGGCGCCTGCCCGGCCGGCACGGGACGGGGCGCGGACGGCTGGCTGAGGGTGGACGTGCGGCTCATGGGATCCTCCTTGGGGTTCTCCTGAAGTCTGCGCCGATCACCCGTCCCGATCAGGCCCGCCGTCCCCCGAAACCGGGGTACGGCCCGCCCTACCGGCGCCCGCGCTCACGCGGTGTGACGGCACCGTGCGGACGGCGATAATCGACGCATGGCCGCTGAATCCGCCCAGACACTGGAGCGCGGGCTCCGCCTGCTGAGGCTGCTCGCCGACGGCAAGGGCGGGCGCACCCCCACCGAGCTGAGCCACGAACTCCAGCTCAGCCGCCCGGTCGTCTACCGGCTGCTCACCACGCTGTCGAGCGAGGGCTTCGTGCGCCGCGACGCCGAGGGCCGGGCGCACCTGGGCTTCGGGGTGCTGGTGCTGGCGCAGGCGGTGCAGCCGCTGCTGCGCGCGGCGGCGCTGCCCGCGCTGCGGCGGCTGGCCGAGCGGGTGGGCGCGACCGCGCACCTGACGGTGGCCGAGGGCGACGACGGGCTGGCCGTGGCCGTGGTGGAGCCGTCGTGGACGCACATGCACGTGGCCTACCGGGAGGGCTCGCGCCATCCGCTCACCAAGGGCGCCGCGGGGCGGGCGATCCTCGCGCTGCGCGAGGGCCGCTCGGACTACTTGGTGACGGAGGGGCAGTTGCAGGAGGGCGCCCGCGGCATCGCCGCCCCGGTGACCGGGCTGCCGTGGCTGGAGGCGTCGGTGGGAGTGGTGACGTTCGGGCCACTGGACGAGTCGGCGGGCCCGCTCGTGGTCGAGGCGGCGGCCGAGCTGGCCGGCGCCCTGGGTTGACATCTCCAGGACGATGGACGACGGTAATTACATATAGAGGACACTAACGTCCGATAAGCGGACACCAGCTCTGGGGAGGGCGGATGCCGTACTACCGCGTCGTGGGCGAGATCCCCCGCAAGCGCCACGTGCAGTTCAGAAGGCCCGACGGCGGCCTGTACGCCGAGGAGCTGATGGGCGAGGAGGGCTTCTCCTCCGACTCCTCGCTGCTCTACCACCGCCACCTGCCGACGGCCATCGTCAAGGCGGAGGCTGTCGCCCAGACCACCGGCGCCCAGACCACCGGCGCCCAGACCACCGGTGCCCGCCTGGAGCCCAACCTGCCGCTGTCCCCGCGGCACTTCCGCACCCAGGAGCTCGGCAGCGCCGGCGACCTGGTCACCGGCCGGATCGTGCTGGCCGGCAACGGCGACGTCCGGTTGTCGTACGCCACCACCGACCAGCCGAGCGAGCTGTACCGCAACTCGATGGGCGACGAGTGCGTGTACGTGCAGAGCGGTCGCGTCCGGTTCGAGTCCACGTACGGCGCCATCGACGCCCGCGAGGGCGACTACGTGGTCGTGCCCACCGGCACGATCCACCGCTGGGTTCCCGAGGGACGGGTCAACGCGCTGGCCATCGAGGCCGCCGGCCACATCAGGCCGCCCAGGCGCTACCTGTCGCAGTACGGCCAGTTCCTGGAGCACGCCCCGTACTCCGAGCGCGACCTGCGCGCCCCGGCCGAGCCGCTGCTCGCCGAGGGCGAGGAGGTGCCGGTGCTGGTGCGCACCCGGGGCGGGCTGACCCGGCTGTTCTACCGCAACCACCCGTTCGACGTGGTGGGCTGGGACGGCTGCCTCTACCCGTACGCCTTCAACATCGAGGACTTCGAGCCGGTCGTGAAGAAGACCCACGCCCCGCCGCCGGTCCACCAGACGTTCGAGGGGCCGGGGTTCGTGGTCTGCTCGTTCTGCCCGCGCCCGCTGGACTTCCACCCCGAGTCGGTGCCGATCCCGTACAACCACCACAACGTCGACTCCGACGAGTTCATGTTCTACGTCGGCGGCGACTACTCCGCCCGCAGGGGCTCCGGCATCGACGTCGGGTCGGTGTCGCTGCACCCCGCCGGCTTCACCCACGGGCCGCAGCCCGGCGCGGTCGAGGCGGTCATCGACGCGGTCTCCCGCGGGGTCACGACCACCAGCGAGATGGCCGTCATGGTCGACACCTTCCGCCCGCTCGACCTCGGGCCGGGCGCGCTGGCCTGCGAGGACACCGACTACGCCTGGACGTGGGCGCGATGAGCACCGCCGTCCTGTTCACCGCCCTGGTGGACGACGCGGGGCTGTTCCCGCCGACGTCGCTGCACATGTCCGAGGCGCTGGCCCGCCACCGCCGCGACCAGGAGCACGGCGGGACGGTGCTGACCCATCGCTTCCTGTGCCCGGCCGACCGGATCGACGCGCTGCACCGCGAGGACTTCACGCCCCGGCGCATCGGCCTGATCCTGCACACGCCCGAGCCGCCGCCGTTCGACGACCTGCCGGTGGACATCGTGGAGGCGGTCCTGCCGCCCGAGACGTCCGTGGCCGCGTTCGCCCAGCGGCTGACCGGCCGGCTGCCGCAGGGCGTGCGGCTGTTCGTGGAGGTGCCGCCGCATCGCTTCAGCGGCGACGTCCCGGAGGGGGTCGGGCTCAAGGTGCGCTGCGGCGGCGCGAGCGCCGAGGCGTTCCCGCCGGTCGAGCACCTCGCCGCGTTCATCCGCTCGTGCGCCGAGCAGGACATCCCGTTCAAGGCCACGGCCGGGCTGCACCACGCCGTACGCCACTTCGACCCCGCGCTCGGCACCGACCGGCACGGGTTCCTCAACCTGGTGCTGGCCGTCTGCGAGGCCGTCGAGCGGCGCGACCCCGCGCAGGTGCTGCGCACCACCGACGCCGCCCGGCTGGTGGCGCTGGCCCGGACGGTGCCGCCCGAGACCGCCAAGCGCGCCCGCGAGCTGCTGGTGAGCTACGGCTCGTGCAACACCGCCGCGCCGCTGGCCGACCTGCGCGAGCTCGGCCTGATCCCCGAGTGACCCGCCGGCCGGTGGGCAGGGTGAGTCCCGATGTCGACGAAGGAGGACGTGTGAGCTGGGGAGTGGACCACCTGCCCTACGGGGTGTTCTCCCGGCCGGGCCAGGCGCCGCGGGTGGGGGTGCGCTACGGCGACCGGGTGCTCGACCTGGCCGCCGCGCTGCACGACGAGGTGTTCGCGGCGCCCTCGCTCAACCCGTTCATGGCCCGGGGCCGGGGCGCCTGGCAGGCCACGCGGGCGCTGCTGCGGGAGAAGCTGACCAACGACATGGCCGTCACCGAGGCCCACCTGATCCCGCTGGAACAGGTCCGGCTGCACATGCCGGTCGAGGTGGCCGACTACGTCGACTTCTACTGCTCGCTCGACCACGCCTCCAACATCGGGCGGATCTTCCGGCCCGACGCAGAGCCGCTGCTGCCCAACTGGCGGCACCTGCCGGTCGGCTACCACGGCCGCTCCGGCACCGTCGTCGTCTCGGGCACCCCGATCACCCGGCCGCACGGGCAGCTCAAGGCAGGGGTGTTCGGTCCGTGCGCCAAGCTCGACATCGAGGCGGAGCTCGGGTTCGTGGTCGGCACGCCGTCCGAGATGGGCGCGCCGGCCGGCGCGTTCGAGGACCACGTCTTCGGGGTGACGCTGCTCAACGACTGGAGCGCGCGCGACATCCAGGCGTGGGAGTACGTGCCGCTCGGGCCGTTCCTCGGCAAGTCGTTCGCCACGTCGATCTCGCCGTGGATCACCCCGCTGGACGCGCTGCCCAGGATCCCGGGGCCGCCGCAGGACCCGGAGCCGCTGGAGCACCTGCGGCGGCGGGCCGACTGGGGGCTCGACATCGTCGTCGAGGTGGCGATCAACGGGGAGGTCGTGTCCCGCCCGCCGTACGCGTCGATGTACTGGACGCCGGACCAGATGCTCGCCCACATGACCTCCAACGGCGCGTCGCTGCGCGTCGGCGACCTGTTCGCCAGCGGCACCATCTCCGGGCCGCGGCGCGAGGAGCGCGGCTCCCTCATCGAGCTCACCTGGAACGGGAATGATCCGATCAAACTGGCCGACGGCCAGACCCGGACATTCCTGGAGGACGGTGACACGGTGCTCCTGCGCGCCACGGCCGGGAGCATCACTTTGGGCGAAGTTTCGGGAACCATCCGTTAGGTCACTCCGCGTGCTCTCTCCATGACTCCCCGCTAACCTGGGACGACCCTTCCCGGAAAGCAGGAGTCAGATGCGGCGCGCCGCGGTCATCCCTCTGGTCATCCTCTGCCTCACCGCCCCGCTCACCGCAGGGTGCGGCTCGGGGACCTCCGGCACCCCGGCGCCCACGGCGCCGGCCGTACGCGTGAAGCCGGCCTTCGACACCAGGCGGGCCCGCACCGACCGCGGCCTCGTCGTCCGGGCGCGCGGCGGCCGGCTGGGCGAGGTGCGCGCGCACGCCGCCGGGGTGCCGGTGCCGGGGCGGCTCGACGCGTCCGGCACCGTCTGGCGCTCCGACTGGGCGCTCAAGCCCGGCGCCGAGTACACCGTGACGGCCCGGGCGGCCGGGCCGGGCGGCCCGCCGGCCGTCGCGCGGGGCCGCTTCCGCACCCGCGTGCCCGAGCACGCGTTCGGCGTGGCCTCGGCCGTGCCGCTGCCCGGCGAGACCGTGGGCGTCGGCATGCCGGTCATCCTCGACTTCGACACCGCGGTCCGCGACCGCGCCGCCGTCGAGCGGGCCCTCCAGGTGACCTCCGAGGTGCCGGTCGAGGGGGCCTGGCGGTGGGTGAGCGACACGCGGGTGGTCTACCGCACCCGCTCCTACTGGGCGCCCCGGCAGCGGGTCACGGTCACCGCCCACCTGTCCGGGGTCCGGGCCGCGCCCGGCGTGTACGGCACGGCCGACCGCACCTTCGCGTTCACCGTGGGCCGCGCGCAGTCCAGCGTGGTCGACGCGCGCACCCACCAGATGACCGTCACCCGCGACGGCGCGGTCGTGCAGCGCATGGCGATCAGCGCCGGCATGGGCACCACCCGCGAGTACACCACGACCAGCGGCGTCCACCTCACCATGGACAAGGGCGACCCCGTGCGCATGGTCTCCCCCGGCCGCGAGAAGGGCGAGCCCGGCTACTACGACAAGCTCATCGACCACGCCGTCCGCATCTCCGACAGCGGCGAGTACGTCCACGCCCTCGACAACGTGTGGGCACAGGGCCGGGCCAACGTCAGCCACGGCTGCATCAACGCCCGCCCCGACCAGGCGGCCTGGTTCTTCGCCGCCTCCCGGCGCGGCGACCCGGTGACGATCACCGGCACCGACCGCGAACTGGAGTGGGACAACGGCTGGGGATTCTGGCAGTTGCCCTGGGAGGAATGGCTGCTGGGCAGCGCCCTCAACAGCCCCGCCCCGACGCCTCTGCCGCAACGCTGAAACGGCGATACCGTAGGAAAAAGGGGAACCGGTGGCGGCCCCTGGCCCGTTGTCCTTACAGGAGGGCCGGAGCATGGACGAATGGATCGTCTGGGTGATCCTCGCGGTGGTCCTCGGCGTCGCCGAGATCTTCACCCTCACCGCGGCGCTCGGGTTGCTGGGCGTGGCGGCGCTGCTGACGGCGGCCGGAGCCGCGGTCGGCCTGCCGGTGCCTCTGCAGTTGCTCGTCTTCGCCCTGTCCTCGACCGCGGGGCTGTTCGTCGTCCGCCCGGTGGCCATGCGCCACATCCGCCAGCCGCCGTTGCAGCGGTTCGGCGTGGAGGCGCTCGTCGGCAAGCCCGCCTACGTGATCACCCAGGTGACCGGGCGTGACGGCAGGATCCGCGTCGGCGGGGAGGAATGGTCGGCACGCGCCTACGACGAGACCCTGGTGATCCCCGAAGGGGCGTCCGTCGACATCATCGAGATCGAAGGGGCCACCGCCCTCGTATATCCCAGGGAGTGAGCATGGATCCGCTGTTGCTGGCAGGGCTTCTCGTCATTCTGTTCGCGGTTTTCACCGTGCTCAAGGCCGTGCGCATCATCCCGCAGGCGCGGGCGCGCAACGTGGAGCGGCTCGGCCGCTACCACCGCACGCTCAAGCCCGGCCTGAACTTCGTCATCCCGTACGTCGACCGCGTCTACCCGATGATCGACCTGCGCGAACAGGTGGTGTCGTTCCGCCCGCAGCCGGTCATCACGGAGGACAACCTGGTCGTCGAGATCGACACCGTGCTCTACTTCCAGGTCACCGACCCACGGGCGGCCGCCTACGAGATCGCCAACTACATCCAGGCGGTCGAGCAGCTCACGGTCACCACGCTGCGCAACGTGGTCGGCTCCATGGACCTGGAGAAGACGCTGACCTCCCGCGACACGATCAACAGCCAGCTGCGCGGCGTCCTCGACGAGGCCACCGGCAAGTGGGGCATCCGCGTCAACCGCGTCGAGATCAAGGCGATCGACCCGCCCAAGACCATCAAGGACGCGATGGAGAAGCAGATGCGGGCCGAGCGCGACAAGCGGGCCGCCATCCTCAACGCCGAGGGCCAGCGGCAGTCGCAGATCCTGACCGCCGAGGGCGACAAGCAGAGCCGCATCCTGCGCGCCGAGGGCCAGCGGACGGCCGCCATCCTGGAGGCCGAGGGCCAGTCGCGGGCCATCGACCAGGTCTTCCAGGCCGTCCATCGCAACGACCCCGACCCGAAGCTGCTGGCCTACCAGTACCTCCAGGTGCTGCCGCAGCTCGCCCAGGGTTCCGGCAACACGTTCTGGGTCATCCCGAGCGAGGTGACCTCGGCGCTCCAGGGCGTGTCCAAGGCGTTCACCGAGGCCCTGCCCAAGTCGGCGGCCACCCGCGACGAGCTGCCGCCGAGCGCGGAGATGGACGAGGAGGTGGCCAAGGCCGCGGAGGCGGCGGCCGAGGCCGTGGCCGACGCGCAGGAGGCCGAGAGCCCCAACGGCCCGCGCCAGCTCACGCAGGCCGCCCCGGAGCCGGCCCCGTTCCCGGGCCTCGACGCCGAGCGCGCCCCGGCCACCGAGCGCAACCACCAGGAGCACTGAGCGCGCGTCGTGCGCTACACCCCGGCGGCGCGTTGGAGGAGGCGTTCGAGGGTGTTCAGCGCGCTGTCGCCGTCGGTTCCGGGGCGCCGCGCGATGACGATGTCCACCGCGGGCGCGGGCGGCAGGTGCCCGGTGACGCGTCCGGCCGTCACCGGGAGGTTGTCCGGCAGCAACGCGCCCAGGCCGAGCCCGGCGGAGATCGCGGCCTGTACGGCGGGGAGGCTGGTGCTCTGGAAGGCGACGCGCCACTCCCTGCCGTGGCGGCTGAGGGCGTCCAGCACCGGCTGCCGCCATGAGCACGGCGGCGAGAACAGCACGAGCGGCAGCGGGTCGGCCGCCAGGTCGAGGCCGGGGGCGGCGGCCCAGCACAGCGGTGTCCGGCGCCGCCAGCGCACCGAGGGCATCACCGAGGGATCTCCGAAGACGAGGTCGAGCCGTCCCTGCTCGGCCATGCGGCGCAGCCTGGCCGCCGAGGTGACGACCACCTCCAGCTCGATCCGGGGGTGCAGGGCGGCGTAGTCCGCGAGCGTGGCGGGCAGGGTGGTGACGGCCAGGTCCTCCAGCAGGCCGATCGTCCGGCGGCCCGTGGCGGGCTCCCCTTGGCCGCCGAGGGCCGACCGGGCCTCGTCGTGCAGGGTGAGCATGCGTTCCGCGTACGCGAGGAGGGTCTCGCCGGCCGGGGTGGGCCTGACTCCCGTGGGATCGCGGATCAGCAGCCGCTCACCGGCCGCGCGTTCCAGGCGCTGGATGCGCTGGCTGACGGCGGGCTGGCTGAGCCCGAGAGCCGCGGCGGCGCGGGTGATGCTGCCGGCCCGGACCGTGGACGTGAAGCAGCGCAGATCGGCAGTCTGAAACTCATCCCCCATAAAGCCTCATTATGGAGGACATCGGAATATTGCTGTTCTCTATGCCGGAAGGCGTTCCTAGGCTGCCTCTGTGCTCGATTTCTACCACGTTGACGTTTTCGCCGATCGGCCCTACACCGGCAACAGCCTGGCCGTCTTCCTGGACCCGCCGCCGCTGACGCCTGAGCAGATGCTCGCCGTCACCCAGGAGCTGCGGCACTTCGAAGCGATCTTCGTCTGGAACGGTGCGCGCGCCCGGGTGTTCGACCTGCTGGAGGAACTGCCGTTCGCCGGGCACCCCGTGCTGGGAGCCGCGGCCGTCCTGCACGAGCTGCACGGCGCGGCCGACTGGACCCTGGAGCTGCCGGCCGGGACCGTACGGGTGCGCACCGAGGGCTCGATCGCGGCCATGGACCAAGGGGGCGCCGAGGTGGTGAACCCGGAGGTACCCGCCTCGGGGGTCGCCGAGAGTCTGGGCCTGGACGCGGGCGACCTGGTGGCCGAGCTGCCCCTTCAGGTGGTCTCGACGGGCCTGCCGTACCTCATCGTGCCGGTCCGGCCGGACGCCCTGGGCAGGGCCCGGATCGCGCGGCCGGATTTCGGGGACTTCCTGGCCGCCTTCGGCGCCCGGTTCGCGTACGTGCTGGACGTCGAAGCGCTGGAGGGCAGGCACTGGAACAACGACGGCGTCATGGAGGACGTGGCCACCGGGAGCGCCGCCGGCTGCGTGGGCGCCTACCTGCTGGCGCACGGCCGGGTGACGGACGGTGAGGAGTTCGCCCTGGCTCAGGGGCGGTTCGTGGGCCGGCCGAGCAGGATCCTCGTGACGCCGCGCGCCGATCGCGTCACCGTCGGCGGCAACGTGGCCATGGTCGGCACGGGCACACTGCGGGTGGCGCCGTGAAGGTGTTCGAGGCCGCGCAGATCCGCCGGGCCGTCGGCTTCGCCGACCTCGTCGAGCCGGTGGCGGAGGTCCTCGCCGAGTTCAGCCGGGGCCGGGGCGAGGCGCCGATCAGCGTCTTCCGCCCGGCGGGGGACTCGGGTGACGTCCACGTCAAGTCGGCCTGGATGCCGGGGCGGAGCGTCTTCACCGTCAAGGTGGCGACCTGGTTCGCCGCGGCCGACCCGCACGCCGACGGGTTCGTCGCCGCCCACGACGCGCGGACCGGACGGCTCCTCGCGGTCCTGCGCGACGAGCATCACCTGACCGACATGCGCACTGCCGCCGCCGGAGCCGTGGCGGCCCGCGCGCTGGGCCGTCCGGACTCCCGTAGCCTGGCGGTCCTCGGCACCGGGATCCAGGCGTACGCGCAGGCCCTGGCGATCCGCACGGTCCTGCCCGTCGAGCGGGTGCTCATCTGGGGCCGGCGCCGGGAGGCCGCGTCGGCGCTGCGTGACGCCCTGGCGGCCACGCTCCCCGACGTGACGGTGCGCGACGATCCCGCCCAGGCCGTCCGGGAGGCCGACGTGATCGTGACGGCCACCGCCAGCACCAGCCCCGTCCTGGACGGGCGATGGCTGCGGCCGGGACAGCACGTGACAGCCGTGGGCGCCGACGACCCGTCGAAGAGCGAGCTCGACCCGGCCTGCTTCGAGCGGGCCGACCTCGTGGTCGTGGACGGCCGGGCCGCGGCGGCCGCCATGGCGGGGGACCTGCGGGCCGCGCGGGCGGGCATCGACGCCGAACTCGGCGAGGTGCTCCTGGGACGGCACCCGGGACGCACCTCCGACTCCCAGATCACCGTCGCCAAGCTCGTCGGCCTGGGCATCCAGGACCTCGTGGCGGCCGAGACCGCCCTGCGCCTGCTGGACCCCTCCTTGACAGTGGAGCACTTCTCATGAACGTCGCCATCACCAACGGGTATGTCGTGCCCATGTCCGGCCCGCCCGTCGAGGGGGGCACGGTGGTCATCGAGTCCGGCCGGATCATGGCCGTCGGACGCGGGATCGCCGTACCGGAGGGCATGCCGGTCGTGGACGCCGGCGGGCTGTGGGTGCTGCCCGGGTTCGTGGAGGCCCACACCCACCTTGGCCTGGGCGAGGAAGGCGAGGACGCGGCCGGCGAGGACCTCAACGAGACGCGGGTGGCCGCCGGCGCCCACCTGCGCGCGATCGACGGCGTCAACCCGGCCGAGCCCGGTTTCGCCGACGCCCTGTCGGGCGGGGTGACCACGGCCGTCGTCCTGCCCGGCTCGGCCAACCCGATCGGCGGGCAGGCGGTGGCGGTCAAGTGCTGGGGACGCACGGCCGACGAGATGGTCCTGCGTGACCCGGTGGGCGTGAAGAGCGCCCTCGGCGAGAACCCGAAGCGGAGGGCGACCTCCACGCGGCTCGGCACCGCGGCCGTCATCCGCGCCGCCCTGCGCGACGGCCGGGACGACCCGGTGCTGCGGCGCGTGCTGGACGGAGAGCTCCTGTGGCACCAGCACGTCCACCGGGCCGACGACATCGCGACGGCCCTGCGGCTGGCCGACGAGTTCGGCCACCGGCTGGTCCTCCACCACGGCACCGAGGCGCACCTGCTGGCGGATCTGCTGGCCGAGCGCGAGATCCCGGTGGTCATCGGCCCGCTGCTCGCCGGCCGGTCCAAGGTCGAATTGCGCAACCGGACCATGCGCGGCCCGGCCCTGCTCGCCGCCGCCGGGGTGCGGGTGGCGATCACCACCGACCACTCCTCCGTGCCCGTCCACCTGCTCGTCCACCAGGTCACGCTGGCCATGAAGGAGGGACTGCCCCGGCAGGACGCGCTCGCGTCGATCACCGTCGATCCCGCCCGCATCATGGGCCTCGACGACCGGGTGGGGGCGCTGCGGCCCGGCCTCGACGGCGACGTCGTGCTCTGGTCCGGCGACCCGCTGGACGTGATGAGCCGGGCCCTTCGCGTCTTCGTGGCCGGCCGGGAGGTCTACCGCCACGAGGACGGCCGGCGCCCCGAGGACGGCGTCCTCGGGGCGTACCGGTAGGAGAGGGTGGTCAGTGCGGCAGCGGCGGCTCCGTGGTGTCCACCAGGGTGCAGTCGGCCACGGTTCCCTCGGCCACCCGGGCCCACACGGGCGTCACCGCCGCCGGCCCGTCCGGGGCCTTGAAGACGGTGAACTCCAGCACGCCCGTCTGGCCGTCCTTGATCACGCGTGGGTCTATGACGAAGGTCGCCTCGCCGTCGTCGTGGGTCAGCATGGCGATCAGGGGGGCCTGCTCATCCGGCAGGAAGCGCGCGGCGCGCGGCTGCGGGCTGCACTTCTTGCCCTGAGGGATGTAGTCCACCACCATGTTGATGCCCTTGGCCCGCAGGTCGGCCTCCAGCTTGTCGGCGTCCCGGAGCTCGTTGATCTGCACCCGTACGGTGCCGTCCGGGTTGTCGGTGAGGGCGTACGCCGGGCTGCCGCCGCCCACGAACAGCGGGAGCGCCAAGGCCGCCGCGGCGGCGAGCCCCAGCACGGGCGCCAGGACGGCGGGACGCAGCAGGCGGCGGCGCGGCCGGCTCTGTTCGGCCGCGCGGTCGATCTCGGTCATCACGAACTCCTTGAGCAGCCGGTGACGGCCCTCGGGAAGATCGCGCTCGTCGTGCCAGGTCATCGGATCTCCTCCTTCACGGGGCCACGGTCACCTACTACCTGTCGGGGCGCGGGCGGCGGTTCCATGAACTTCCCGAGTTTCCGCCGCGCCCTCGACAACCGCGACCGCACGGTGCCCACGGGGATGCCCAGCGCCTCGGCCGCCTGCGCGTAGTCGAGCCCCGCCCACACGCACAGCGCGAACACGTCGCGCTCGTGGCGGCGCAGCCCCCCGAACGCCTCCCGCACGGCGGCCAGCCGCTCGGCGTCGTCGATCCGGCCCACCACCTCCTCGGCGAAGTCGGGCACCGGCTCACCCCTGGGCAGCCGGGCCAGCGCGTCGTCGTGGCGGCGGGAGGCCCGGCGGGTGTTGCGGGCCACGTTCGTGGCGATCCCGAGCAGCCACGGCCGCAGCGAGCCACCCTCGGGGTCCACCCGGACGCGTAACCGCCACGCCTCCAGGAACGTCAGCGCCATCACGTCCTCGGCCGCCGACCAGTCTCCGGTCAGGCGGTAGGCGTGGTTGTAGACGGCCTTCGAGCACTCGTCGAAGAGCTGCTCGAAGGCCGCCGGGTCTCCGGTGCGTATTCCGGCACGTAACGACATGTCCACACACAGGACTGTCCGCGGCGGGAGGAGAGTTCCCGCTCAGCTCTCCCGCGTCTGACCGGCCTCGAAGTAGGCGACCAGCTCCGGGTCGAGCGGCGGCACGTCGTACGGCGTGCCGCCGTCGCGCAGCGACATGGTGGCCTGGTAGCCCGCCGCCACGCTCATCCGGGCCGCCACCGGCGAGGTGTCCGTGGCCCCGCCCTCGCGGACGAACCGCAGGAACTCGGTGATGATCTCGGTGTCCGCGCCCCCGTGGCCGCCCTGGGCGTCGGGCACCCGGTAGGCGACGTCGGCGTCGCCGCGGTAGCCGGTGGGGCCGGTGTTCCACACCTTGACCGTGTCGCCGGGGCCGTCGCCGAAGTTCTCCAGCCGGCCCTCGGTGCCGATGACCGTGTAGTTGCGCACGTAGTCGGGGGTGAAGTGGCACTGCTGGTAGGCGGCGATGACGCCGTTGTCGAGGCGCATGTTCATCACGGACACGTCCTCGACGTCCACGACGTGGTGCAGGTCGCGGCGGGCCGTCGGCGGCCAGTCGTACTCGCGCAGCCACCCCTCGGGGCGCGGCGTGCCGGGCTCGCGGCGCGGCAGGTCGCCGTACAGCATGAGGTCGCCGAACGCGCTGACCCGGCTGGTGTAGCCGCCCGCGAGCCAGTGGATGACGTCCAGGTCGTGGGCGGCCTTCTGCAGCAGCAGGCCGGTGGTGCGGGTGCGGTCGGCGTGCCAGTCCTTGAAGTAGTAGTCGCCGCCGTACGAGACGAAGTGCCGCACCCACACCGTCTTCGGCTCGCCGATGTCGCCCCGGCGGATGGCCTCGCGCATCAGCCGGACGACGCCCATGTGCCGCATGTTGTGCCCCACGTACAGCCGCGTGCCGGTGCGGCGGGCGGCGCGCAGGATCGCGTCGCAGCCCTCCACGGTGATCGCCAGCGGCTTCTCCACGTAGACGGCCTTGCCGGCCTCCAGGCAGTCGATCGCGATGCGCTCGTGGGTGTCGTCGGGCGTCATCAGGATCACGGCGTCGAGGTCGTCGCGGTCGAGCAGGCGACGGTGGTCCTCGGTCACGTACGCGGCGTCGAACACCCCGGCCTGGTGCTTGAGCACGGCCGGGTCGGTGTCGCAGAGCGCGGTGACCGCCGCGCCCGCGCCGGGCCGGTGCGCCGCGCGGGCGAGGCTGGCGCGCAGGCCGAGGCCGATGACGCCGATCCGGAGGTCTTCCACGTGGGTCCTTTCTCGGGGGTACGGCACGCTACTTGGAGCCGGTGAACGCGATGCCCTGGATGAGCTGCTTCTGCATGATGATGAACAGTACGATGATCGGCGCGCTGGCCATGAGCGACCCCGCCATGAGCACCGGGTAGTCGGTCATGTGCTCGCCCTGGAGCGCCGACAGGCCCGCCGAGAGCGGCATGCTCTCGGGGTCGGTGTTGACGATGAGCGGCCACATGAGGTCGTTCCACGACCACAGCACGGTCAGCACGCCGAGCGCGAGCAGCCCCGGCCTGGCCAGCGGCAGCATCACGCTCCAGAAGATGCGCAGCGGGTTGGCGCCGTCCAGCCGGGCGGCCTCCTCCACCTCGGCGGGCAGCGTCATGAAGAACTGCCGCATCATGAACGTGCCGAACGCGCTGAACATGCCGGGCGCGATCAGCCCGGGCAGGGTGTTGAGCCAGCCGAGGCTCTGGATGATCTGGTACTGCGGGATGAGGAAGAGCTGGCCCGGCACCATGAGCACCGACAGCAGGGCGACGAAGATGACGTCGCGGCCGGGGAAGCGCAGCCGGGCGAAGGCGTAGGCCGCCAGCGAGCAGAACAGGAGCTGGGCCAGCGTGCGCCCGGTCGTCATCACCACGGTGTTGCCGAGCTGCTGGAGGAACGGCGTCTCGTCGAGGACCTTGGCGAAGTTGCCCCACTCGAACGAGGGGATCCAGACCGGCGGCGTCCTGGTCGCCTCGGTGAACGTCTTCAGCGAGGTGAGCACCTGCCAGAAGAACGGCATCACCATGGCCGCCGCGCCGATGGCGAGCACCAGGTGGACCGGCCAGAGTCGCCCGCCGCGCAGGGCGGAGCCGTTACGCATAGTGGACCCACCTCTTCTGCACGCGGAACTGGATGACGGTCAGCACGAGCGTGATCAGCATGAGGACCACGGCCATGGCCGCCGCGTACCCCTTGGCGCCCTCCTCGAAGGCGCGGGAGAAGAACAGCGACACGACGGTCTGGGTGTCCTCGCGGGCGGGGTTGCCGCGGCGGAGCATGAGGTAGACGAGGTCGAACATCTGCAGGCCGTTGATCACGCTGAGCACCGAGACGAAGAAGATGCTCGGCGACAGCAGCGGCAGCGTGATGCGGAAGAACTGCCGGGCGCGCCCGGCCCCGTCGATCGAGGCGGCCTCGTACAGGTGGGACGGGATCGACTGGAGGCCGGCCATGAAGATGACCGCGTTGTAGCCGATCTGCGTCCAGATGCCGACGGCGACCAGCGCGTACAGGGCGGTGGACGGCTCGGCGATCCAGGACGCGCCGTGGATGCCGACCAGCGAGAGCAGGTAGTTGACCAGGCCGTAGTCGCCGTTGTAGAGCCAGGTCCAGATCATCGCGACGGCCGCCGGCATGGTGACCACGGGCAGGAAGTACAGGGTGCGGTAGAGCGACACCAGCCGCAGCCCCCGGGTGCCGAGCAGCGCCGCGACGGCGATGGACAGCGGGATGCCGAGCAGGCTCAGGCCGCCGTAGACGAACGTGTTGCGCAGCGCCCTGCCGTTGGCCGGGTCGGTGAAGAGCTGCTCGTAGTTGCGCAGGCCCACCCAGGTCGCGTCGCCGAACAGCGTCCACTCGGTGAAGCTGTAGTAGACGGACTGCACGACCGGCCACAGGTAGAAGACGGCGAGGCCGAGCACGAGCGGCGCGATCATCGCGTAGCCCCAGACCCAGTCGCGGTCGCGCAGCCGGCGACGGGTGGCGGGGCGGGCGGCCGCCTTGACGGCGACCGCCCTTCCGGCGGTGCTCACTTCTCCTGCGACAGGGCCGCGTTCATGGCCGTGGCGAGCTGCTTGGCCGTCGCCTCGACGTCCTGGCCGTCGGTGAACGCCTTGGTGATCGCGTCGGTCTCCAGGCGGGCCCAGGCGGCGGTGTTCTTCGAGACCGGGTACGGCCGGGCGTCCGGGAGCTGGTCGATGAACGCCTGGAGGTCGAGGCCGGGCATCGACTTGACCCAGGACTCCTGGAGCCCCTCGTAGGCCGGGATGACGGCCCCGGACTCGGCCTGGATGCGGTTGGCCTGCTCGGAGCCGAGGAACTTGACGAACTCCCACGCCTCCTTCGGGTGCTTCGTCTTGGCGTAGACGACGTTGGCCAGGCCGTGGATGACGGTGGCCTTGCCCTTGGGCCCGGCGGGGAGCGGGGCGACGCCGGCCTTGAGGCCCTCGGTCTTGAAGTACTGGGAGGCGTCGTAGGAGCCGTCGTACCACATGGCGAGCTTGCCGCTCTTGAACATCTCGATGGGGTCGTTGTCGGTCATCTGCTGGACCGTCGGCGAGAGCTTCTGGTCGAGGAAGTCCTTCCAGAACTTGAGGCCCTCGATGGTGGCGGGGTCGTCGTAGCCCGACTTCTTCTTGTCGTCGGAGATCACGTAGCCGCCGGCCTGGAAGATCGTGTTGTAGTAGAGCTCCTGCGACCAGGGCATCGCGCCGATGCCGTGGACGCCCTTGGCCGGGTCGGTCAGCTTCTTGGCCGCCGCGCGGACGTCGTCCCAGGTCCAGGAGGCGTCGGGGTACTTGACCTTGGCGGCGTCGAACAGGGCCTTGTTGTACCAGAGGCCGATGGTGTCGAAGTCCTTGGGGATGCCGTACTGCTTGCCGTCGAGGGTGTAGAGGTCGACCAGCGACTTGGGGTACTTGCCGAGGTCCATCTTGTCGGCGGCGATCTTGTCGGAGAGCGGCAGGAGCGCGCCCTGGGAGGCGTACAGGCCGATGCGCGGGCCGTTCATCCAGAACACGTCGGGGGCCGTGCCGCCGGCGGCGGCGGTCTGGAGCTTGGTCCAGTACTCCTTGTTCGGGGTGAACTGGAGCTTGACCTCGATGTTCGGGTGGCTCTTCGTGAACTCTTGGGCGATCTTGGTCATCGCCTGGCCCTGGTTCTCGTTGTCCCAGTAGGCGTAGGTCAGCGTGACCTTGCCGCCGGAGCCGTCCCCGTCGGACGAGGAGCATCCCGCGAGTCCGGCAACGAGCGCGCCGGCGACCACCAGCGCCCTGATCTTCCCTGTCATGTCGTCCCCATCCGTCCGGGTCTGTGCGTGACTGGAAGATAGCGCTCATTTATGAAAAGAACTATAGATAATCACGCACGATCAAGCAGAAGATGCGCGCAAGCGACCTCAGCGTGACAGGTTCGTGACAGAATTATCGAAACGATCTACGAAAAGAGCAGGTCGTCGGCGCGGTCCAGCGCCCACCTGACGGCGCCCAGCGTGACGCAGTCGCTGCCCAGGCCGGAGGCCACGACCTTCGGCGGGTAGTAGCACACCTCGTCGAAGTAGCGCTGGATCGGCTCGACCAGCAGGTCGCCGGCCCTGGCCAGGCGGCCCCCGACCACCACCATCTCCGGGTCGAGCGGGTTGACCAGCGTGAGCAGGCCCTCGCCCAGGTGCCGGGCGAACGCGGTGACGGCCGCCAGCGCCCGCTCGTCGCCGGCGCGCGCCCGCCCGATGGCGAAGTCGGCCGCCTGCTGGTGCGAGCGCAGCTCGCCCGGCTCGGACTCCATCGCGTAGTCGAAGACGTGCTTGAAGGCCGACCAGTGGTCGCGGGCCTGCCGGCCGATCTCGCCGGCGGCGGCGTTGGCGCCCCGGTGCGGCCGGCCGCCGATCAGCAGGGCGAGCCCCAGCCGGTGGCCGGTGAAGAGGTAGACCACGTCGTCGTGGCCGCGCGCCGCGCCCCGCCAGTGCTCGGCGAGCACTGCGAGCCGCATGTCGTTCTCGACCAGCACGGGCGGCGCGAGCCGCCGCCCCAGCTCGGCCCGCAGGTCGAGGCCGGTCCAGCCGGGCAGGACGGTGCTCTTGACCACGCGGCCCGCGTTGTCCACCACGCCGGTGGTGCCGACGCCGACGGCGGCGAGGCCGGCCATGGACAGCCCGGCCTGGCCGGCCACGGCCGAGACCAGGCCGGCGACGACGTCGAGGCGCTCGGCCGCGCTCATCATCTCGTGGGTGGGTGCCTTGTGGGAGGCGACGACCTCGCCGTTGAGGTCGGCCACCATGGCGCGCACGTGGGAGGCCCCGATGCCGACGCCCGCCACGTGGCCCGCCGACGCGCGGAAGCGGAAGCGCCGGGCCGGCCGGCCGCGCTGGCGGTCGCCCTGCTCCTCGCCGCACTCCTCGGCCCAGCCCTCGGCGATCAGGTCCTCGACGATCACCTCGGCCGTCGGCCTGGAGACGCGGGCGGCCCGGGCCAGCTCGCTGAGTGTGGCGACCCCGGCCTCGCGCAGGATCCGCAGCACCGCGGCGGAGTTGAGCTTACGCAGCAGGGAGGCGTCGCCGCTCTGCTCTCGCACCGAACCTCCAGGGAAACCGTCAGATCGACATCTTACTTAACAAACTTGGTTACGTAATCACGGGGAGCCGGTGGGTCCCGGGAACACGCCGGGCAGCGGCGTGAAGCGAAGCTGTGGGGGCACTTAAGAATCCCTCGATGGACATGTCCGGAGCCGGGGCGGCACAGTGCGTTAGGTTCGGGATGAGGGGGAATGTGCGATGAAAGCGCTGGTCAAGGAGAGGCCCGAGGCCGGTCTCCGGCTCGTCGACGTACCGGAGCCGACGCCGGGGCCCGGCGAGGTGCTGATCAAGGTGCTGCGTACCGGCATCTGCGGCACCGACCTCCATATCCGGAAATTTGATGACTGGGCGCGTAACACCCTGAAGCTTCCTCTCATCGTCGGGCACGAGTTCAGCGGCGAGGTCGTCGAGACCGGCCCCGGCGTGGAGAACGTCGCCGTCGGCGACCTGGTCAGCGGCGAGGGCCACATCGTGTGCGGCCGGTGCCGCAACTGCATGGCCGGCCGCCGCCACCTGTGCCGCAACACCGTCGGCCTCGGCGTCCACCGCGACGGCGCGTTCGCCGAGTACGTCACGCTCCCCGCCGAGAACGCCTGGGTGCACCGCACCCCCGTCGACCCCGACGTGGCGGCCATCTTCGACCCGTTCGGCAACGCCGTCCACACGGCCCTGTCGTTCCCCCTCGTCGGCGAGGACGTGCTGATCACCGGCGCCGGCCCGATCGGCCTGATGGCGGCGGCCGTGGCCACCCACGTCGGCGCCCGCAACGTCGTCATCACCGACGTCAGTGACGAGCGCCTCGACCTGGCCGCCAAGCTCGGCGTCTCCCTCGCGCTCAACGTCGCGCGCGACTCCATCGCCGACGGCATGCGCCGCCTCGACATGCGCGAGGGCTTCGACGTGGGCCTGGAGATGTCCGGCAACCCGCGGGCCATGCGAGACATGATCGCGAGCATGACCCACGGCGGCAAGATCGCCATGCTCGGCCTGCCCGCGGAGGAGTTCGCGGTCGACTGGGCCACGATCGTCACCTCGATGATCACCATCAAGGGCATCTACGGCCGTGAGATGTTCGAGACCTGGTACAACATGTCGGTCCTGCTGGAGAAGGGCCTCGACCTGACCCCGGTGATCACCGACCGGTTCCCGTACCACGAGTTCGACGCCGCCTTCGACACGGCCGCCAGTGGCCGCACGGGCAAGGTCATCATGGACTGGAGCGGAGGAGCTCGGCCGGAGAGCGCGAGGAACGAGCCAACGGAGGCCGAAGCGGCCGCGACCATGAACAGGAGTTGTGCTTGATGTTCACGAACGTGCGCGAGCAGCTGCGTACGACGCTCGACGAGATCACCGAGGCCGGGCTGCTCAAGCCCGAACGCGTCATCAGCACCCCGCAGAGCTCCAACGTGCGCGTCGCCGGCAAGGAGGTGCTGAACTTCTGCGCCAACAACTACCTCGGCCTGGCGGACCACCCCGAGGTGGTCGCGGCGGCCAAGGAGGCGCTCGACCGGTGGGGCTTCGGCATGGCCTCGGTCCGGTTCATCTGCGGCACCCAGGAGGTGCACAAGGAGCTCGAAGGGCGCCTGTCCGCCTTCCTCGGCATGGAGGACACCGTCCTCTACAGCTCCTGCTTCGACGCCAACGGCGGTGTGTTCGAGACGCTGCTCGACGCGCAGGACGCGGTCATCTCCGACGCGCTCAACCACGCGAGCATCATCGACGGCATCCGCCTGTCCAAGGCCCGCCGCCTGCGCTACGCCAACCGCGACATGGCCGAGCTGGAGTCCCGCCTCAAGGAGGCGGCCGACGCCCGGCGGCGGCTGATCGTCACCGACGGCGTGTTCTCCATGGACGGCTACCTCGCCCCGCTGCGGGAGATCTGCGACCTGGCCGAGCGGTACGACGCCATGGTCATGGTGGACGACTCGCACGCCGTCGGCTTCGTCGGCCCGACCGGACGCGGCACGCCCGAGCTGCACGGCGTGACCGACCGGATCGACATCGTCACCGGCACCCTCGGCAAGGCGCTCGGCGGTGCCAGCGGCGGCTACGTCGCGGCCCGCAAGGAGATCTGCGAGCTGCTGCGCCAGCGGTCCCGGCCGTACCTGTTCTCCAACTCCCTGGCCCCCGTCATCGCCTCCGCCTCGCTGCGGATCCTCGACCTGCTGGAGACCACCGGCGAGGCCCGCGAGCGACTGCGCGCCAACACGGCCCGTTTCCGCAGCGAGATGACGCGCAACGGGTTCGACATCCTGCCCGGCGACCACCCGATCGTGCCGGTCATGATCGGTGACGCGGCGAAGGCCGGGGCCATGGCCGAGCGGCTCCTGGAGCTGGGCGTGTACGTCATCGGGTTCTCGTACCCGGTGGTGCCGCACGGGCAGGCGCGCATCCGGGTCCAGCTCTCGGCCGCGCACTCGCCCGAGGACGTGGAGCGCGCCGTGGAGGCGTTCGTCCAGGCCCGCGGCTGAGCGGATCCGCGGCCGGCCCGGCGTCGTAGGTATCCTCACCAGCGTGATAGACACGCGCCGGCTGCGCACGCTGCGCGCGGTGGCCGACCACGGCACGGTCACCGCCGCGGCGGCCACCCTGCACCTCACCCCCTCGGCCGTGTCGCAGCAGCTCGTCGCCCTGGAGCACGAGGTGGGGCACCGGCTGTTCACCCGCGACGGCCGCGGCGTGCGGCTCACCGCCGTGGGCACGATCATGCTCAGGCACGCGGACGAGGTGCTCGCCCAGCTCGAACGCGCCGAGGCGGAGGTCGCCTCCTACGCCGGCGGCGAGGCGGGCGAGGTCACCGTGGCCTGCTTCGCCACCGCGATCAGCGCCGTCCTCGCGCCCGCGGTGGCGGCGCTGCGGCTCAAGGCCCCGGCGCTGCAGGTCCGCGTCCGCGACGTGGAGGGCGACCAGGGGCTCGCCATGCTGCTCGACGAGCGGGCCGACCTGGCCGTCGTCGTGGAGTACCGCGGCTGGCCCGACGCGGCGGACCGCCGCCTGTCCCGGGTCCCCCTGTACGCCGAGCCGTTCGACCTCGTCCTGCCCGACGACCATCCGCTGGCCGCCGGGTCCTCGACCACGCGGCCGTCCGACGAGCCCGTGACGCTCGCCGGCCTGGAGGGCGAGCCCGTGGCGCCCGCCGACCTGGAGAGCGCGCCCGGGACGCTCGCCGAGCCGGAGAGCGAACCCGTGGCACTCGCCGATCTGGCGGGCGAGACCTGGATCGGCCCCCACCCCGGCAACCCGATCCGCGACGTCATCGCCTTCGCCTGCGAGCAGGCCGGCTTCACGCCCGAGTTCGCCCACTGCTCCGACGACTTCCGGGCCGTGGTGGCGCTGGTGGGGGCGGGCGCGGGGATCGCGCTCGTGCCCCGGCTGGCGCTGCGCGACATGACGCTGACGGGCGTCACGGTACGGCCGGCGCCCGGGCCCGAGCGGCGGGTCTTCGCCGCCGTACGCCGCGGCGCCGCCGCCCACCCGCTCCTCCGGCAGGTGCTCGACACCCTGCGCGCCATCGCCCCGGCCTGAGGCCGCCTCCTCGGCACGTCGCTGTTCCGATCCCCGTGTGAAATTCCGCGTCCATCCGCGGACACGTACGTGATCGAGACCGACAACAGCCCACCGACGAGGATGAAGTGGACGAAACCGATGACCAGTCCCGGTTCGAGACCGTGTACCGGCGCACGTACGAGCAGATCCTCGGGTACGTCATGCGACGGTGCTCCTCCGCCGAGGACGCCGCCGACATCGTGGCCGAGACGTACGTGACCGCCTGGCGGCGCGTGAGCGAGATCCCGCGCGGCGACGCCGCCCGGCTGTGGCTCTACGGCGTGGCCCGGCGCGTCCTGGCCAACCACCGCCGCGGCGAGCGGCGCAGGGAGACGGGGCACGCCGAGCTGACCGCCGAGACCCGCCGCCGCTACGCCATGTCCGCCCCCAGCCGGTACGACCACGTGGACCAGGCCATGAACGCGCTCTCCGGCGACGACCGCGAACTGCTGGCCCTGTCCGTCTGGGAGGAGCTGGACCCCGGCCAGATCGCCGAGGTGCTCGGCTGCTCGCGCAACGCCGTCCGCATCCGGCTGCACCGCGCCCGCAAGCGCTTCGCCCGGGCTCTGAAGGATGCCCGCCCGGCGGCCGTCCGCCCGCGACCACTGACCAACGAGGAGTCACGATGAGCAACGACCAGGTGTTCAGGGAGCAGGCGAGGGTGCTGGACGCGGACCTGTCCGGCAGCGCGACCACCGCGGGGGCGGACGCGCTGCTGACCGAGATCCTCCTGCTGGAGCGGACCCCGGTCCCGGCCCCGGCTGCCCGGCGGTCCCGTCGCGGACCGGCGCCGAGCCGCCTCCTGCTGGGCCTGGCGGCCTCGGTCGCCCTGGCCGGCGCCCTCGTCGTCGGGCCCTCCCTGTTCAGGGAGTCAGGGCAGGTGTACGCGAGCCAGGCCGTCACGATCGACCGCGACGGCGACGAGTACAACTTCTACATCACCGACGGCGACCCCGACCCCGGGGAGCTGCGGAAGGCGTTCGACAAGGTCGGCCTGGGCAACGTGAAGGTGGAGCTGATGCCCGTGTCGCCGCGGCAACGCAACCCCGTCGACGGCTGGGAGGACTCGGACCCGGACGCCAAGATGACCTCCACCCTGTCCGACTGCAAGGTGCGGGTCGAGGGATGCCTGACGGCCTTCAGCATCACCGCCGACATCAAAGGACCGGCGACGCTGCGGTTGGGCCGGCCGGCCAGGCCCGGCGAGAAGTACGACTTCCCCATCGACGCGACCGTGCCGGGCGAGGCCCTGGCCGGGGTCAGGATCGGGGGGCTCACGGTGGCCGAGGCGGAGCGCGTCGTGCGCGAGCACGATCTGAAGGTGGCCTACGAGCTCCGCTGGCCACTGCACGAGGGGGTCGGCTACAAGGTGGAGGGGCCGGTGCCGGCCTCCCGGGTCGATGCGGGCTGGAAGGTGGCGGAGGCGGACAGCTACAACGACGGGGTGATCATCCTGAGCGTCGAGCCCGCCGAGGGGACCACCCCGCCGCCCGGCTACTGACCGTCCGGCCGCGCGGGGGGTGCAGTTCCCGCGCGGCCGGACGCGACCGCTCGCACGGAGCCCATGTCCGAGCGGTCGGAGGCCCGGCCGCTCAGGGGGATCCCCATCCCTGTTTCCCGCGCGGCCGGACGTGCGAACGGTGTCAGCCGATGGCACAGGCCCGTGGCCTGGCCGGCTTCACCTGGTCACCCGATGGCGTACGCCCTGGTGATGGTCTGCGTCACCTGGTCACCCGCCGCGTCCGTGACCTTGGCCCGCAGCGAGACGAACCCGGGCGCGGCCGGGTTCGCGACCCGGGCCATCCGCGCCGAGCCGGAGCCGACCAGCCGGACCGGCCGCCAGCTCGCCCCGTCGTCGAAGGACGCCTCCACCGTGATCGACGTGACCCGCGGCGCGGGGGCGCCGGGGTTGCGCTGGAGGCTCACCGGGATCACGGTCGTGGAGCCCGGCTTGGCGCGGTTGTGGTCGTCCAGGCCCTCGGGGAGGTAGCGGACCGCGGTCAGGGGCAGCGGCCGGGCCTTGTCCGTCCGTTCCGACCGGAACGTCCAGGCCGCCTCGACCTTCGTGGACAGCGCCGACGGCCGCTGCGCCGACGCGGTCAGGGTGTAGGTCGCCGCCTCGGCGGGCAGCCGGGCCTTCAGCAGGCACCTGGCGGGATCCATGGGCACGCAGCCTGCCAGGTCCGCCTCGGCCAGCACCTCGGCGCCGCGGGTCAGAGCGAGCTTCCCGGTGGTGGTGGAGTCACCGCCGTTCAGTCCGGCCCTCCCGGCGGTGAGAAGGCCGTCGGCGGTGAAGCGCAGGCGGTCGCCGTCGCGGTCGCCGGCCGGCGTGCCGAACGCGGGACCGGTCACGGCGTCGTTCCACACCTCGGAGACGGGCCGCCGCCCGAGGACTTCACTGTGACCGGCCACCGTGTGGGTGCCGGTCTCGATCTCCGTGATCCAGGCGAAGCCGGGAGTGCGGTAGTGCGTCATGGTCGCCGGCAGAGCCATCTCGGGGCTCCTGGAGAGCCACACATCCGTCCAGCGGGCGCCGGGGAACAGCGGCCCCACCGCCGTCCTGGCCTTGGCGGCGCCGCCCGGTGCACGGTAGGCCGCGCTCACCTTGACCAGGTCGCGGGTCCGCGCCGTGTAGGTGGGATCGTCCGGGATGCCGCCCACCTCGTAGTCGACGAGGTCGTAGCGGTACGGGCTCGGCTTGGCGTCCTTCTTGTGCCAGACGGTGGTGGCCATGTACCGCAGGCCGGGCTGACGTACGGGGAACACGTAGTAGCCCCGGCTCTGGCCGAAGGAGGCCCAGGCCGTGTTCCAGGCCCCGTTGGCAAGCGTGAAGGCGATCATGCGGTCGCGCTCGGCCGTCGGCTCGTCCACCGTGAACTCGACCTTCTTGGCCTCACGCATGTCGAACGTCAGCTCACGGTCCGCGTTGTCGATGGTCACGGATCGGTGCGCGAAGGCGGCGTAACCACCCCAGATGTCGACGTAGACGTTCCACTCACCCTTCGGCAGCCGGACCGTGGCCTTGCCCTGATCATCGAAGGCCAGCAGACGCCGGTCGCCGGTCTTGTCGTAGGCCTCCCCCGAGACGCGGGCGTCGGGCGGGTTGCCCTCCAGGTCGGCGGTCTTGACGGTGAGGTCGTAGGACTCCGGCTCGACATAGGCGCCGGCCAGGGTGCGGATGACGGTGTCGCCGGACCGGGCGGTCACGACGCCGGGATAGTCTCCGGGCGCCCTGCCCTCCCCTCGGATCGTCAGCTTGACCGACGCCTCCCCCTTCGCGGGCACCACCAGGCTCTGGGCCCCGAGCTCCAGCACCTCGCTGTCCTCGCCGAGGTTCAGCGTGACCGGGGTGTCACCGGCGTTGGCGTACGTGATGTCCTTGGTCACCACCCGCTCGCCGGTGCCGTCCCAGGGGAAGGCGGCCCAGACGTTCGGCGTCGCCGCCGTCACCTGCTGGGCCAGTGTGCGGACCAGGTCGACCCGCCCGGCTCCCTCCTGGTACGGCGTGGCTCCCTCCTGGGGCGCGGCGCCGCCCATGAGGGCCGCCTTCAGGCGCTGACCACTCCAGTCCGGGTGCCGCTGGGCGAGGATCGCGGCGGCTCCCACCACGTGCGGGGTGGCCATCGACGTGCCGCTGTAGGCGACGTACGGACCGTCGGCCGTGCCCGCGGCGGCCGCGGCCGTGATCTCGACACCGGGAGCGGTGACATCCGGCTTGACGGCATGGTCACCGCTGCGAGGGCCCGCACTGGAGAAGTCCGCCATCCGGTCGTCCCGGTCGACGGCGCCGACGGTGAGGGCGGCGTCGGCGCTGCCGGGGCTGCTCACCGTGCCGGGCATCCCGTCGTTACCGGCGGCGATGACGAACAGCACGCCGGTCCGCTCCGACAGCGTGGCGACCGCCTGCTCCAGGGGGTCGAGCCCCGGCGTGTCCGGCGCGCCGAGGCTGAGGTTGACCACCTTGGCCTTCACCTCAAGGGCGGCCCATTCCATGCCCGCCAGGATGGCCGAGTCGGTCGGGCCGCGGACGCCGCCCACCTTGCCGAACGCGATTTTCGCATCCGGCGCCACCCCCCGGTACTTCTCCCCCGCGCCTGCGACGATCGACGCCACATGTGTTCCGTGGCCGAGGTGGTCACGGATGTCGGGCTCCTCGCTGAAGTTCCGCGACTGCGTGACCACGTCCTTCAGGTCCGGATGGTCCGGGTCATAGCCGGAGTCCAGGACGGCCACCGTGACGCCCTTGCCGGTGAAGCCCTGCTTCCATGCCTCCGTCGCGCCGATCTGCTTGACGCTCCGGTCGAGGGTGAAGGGACGTCGCCCATCCAGCCACAGCTTCGTCCGCCCCGCGGACAGGGTCCGGGCGCCGGACGCCAGGCTCTTCCACGTCTCGGCCGCGTTCGTCTTGGGCACCTGCACCGCGGCCATGCCGAGGGCGGACATCCGCCGGACCTGACGGGCGCTCCGGAAGGTGGGCACGTCCCCCTGGGCCGACTGCGTGATCAGCGGGATGTCGCCCCGCTGCGCGTCTCCGTACCCCCATTCCAGAAGCTGCGTGACGTCGAACAGCCGCTCGTCCAGGACGCCCTGTGCCACCAGCGGACGGGCGTCGGACGGGTAGACGTACAGGTGTCCGTCGCGGCGCTGGCTGGCGTAGGACGCCTGCCTGCCCGCTCCCGGCTCCACCCGGTACCCGGCGGCGGTGACGACGACCTTGTCGCCGGTGATCAGCGTCACCGTGCCGGTCGGCTTGTCCTCCGGCCGCTCGGCTCTCGCGGACGTCTCGACCTCTGGCGTCGCGGTCGTCGCGGGCGTCTCGCTGATGGTCGTCGCGGGCGTCGGGGACGTCGCGGGCGTCTCGCTGATGGACGTCGCGGGCGTCGGGGACGTCGCGGGCGTCGCGGCGGCGGGCGCCTGGGCGGCCGTGACACCGGCCGCTCCGGCCAGGACGGCGGCCACCAGGCCCTTGCCTAACCTCATGCGCTTCCTCTCCATCGGCTGCATGAAACGGTCGCCGCCGATGACGCTCGGTCGCGTACGGCGGCAACGCATGAGCAAATGTCCGGATACGGGGAGCTGTTACAGGGGCTGCCGTGAAGGCAGAGACGATGTGCTCCGTGTGAAACAGAGCCGCCCAGCCGGACATCTGCTGTGATGTGTCCAAACAACGGAAAGAAGGCGACATCGGGGAACCTGCGCCGGAGCACCGCTTCGAGCGGCTCTACCTGGCGCACTATCCCGCCATAGCCGCCTACGTCACGCGACGTACCGAGTCCACGGACGACATCGCCGACGTGATCGCCGAG
Organism: Nonomuraea roseoviolacea subsp. carminata; assembly: GCF_024172185.1. GTDB lineage: Bacteria > Actinomycetota > Actinomycetes > Streptosporangiales > Streptosporangiaceae > Nonomuraea > Nonomuraea roseoviolacea. The sequence continues at coordinate 4,455,193 of NZ_JAMZEC010000001.1, read as the reverse complement.
ACGTTCACGACCGCCTGGCGCCGGCTGGACGACATCCCCCAGGGGGACGAGGCCCGGCTGTGGCTGTACGCCGTCGCCCGGCGGGTCCTCGCCAACCACTTCCGCGCCGAGGAGCGCCGCTCGGCGCTGGCCGCGCGGCTGCGCGAGGAGCTGTCCGCCTGGTCACGACCCGTGGCCGACCGGGACGGCGACGCCACCTACCAGGCGTTCCGGCGCCTGTCACCCGACGACCGGGAGCTGCTCACCCTCGTCGGCTGGGAAGGGCTGAGCAGCGCCGAGATCGCCAAGGTGCTCGGCTGCTCGCGCGGAGCCGCGCGCCTGCGCCTGCACCGCGCCCGCAAGCGGCTGGCCAAGGAGCTGGCCGCCGCCGATCTCGACCTCACCACCTACGGCCTGCGCGCCGTCACACTCGCGGAGGGAAAATCTTGACTTCTTCCCCACACCTAGAGGCGGGGGATTCCCACCTTCACAGGTTGGGGTTCCTGCTTCACGGGCGACTGCACCTGGACGGACCTGGAGTGTCTGACGTCACCTCCACAGGCAGACACGGCAAGACCTGCCGCCAGGATGTTCTTCGCGGCGTTGACGTCCCGGTCGTGCCGGGTGCCGCAGGACGGGCACTGCCACGTCCGGGTGCCGAGCGCGAGTTGCGTGAGCACGTGCCCGCAGGCCGAGCAGGTCTTGGAGCTGGGCAGCCAGCGGTCGACCACGACCAGGTGACGGCCGTATCGGGCCGTCTTGTAGGCGAGCATGCGGCGGAAGGCGCCCCATCCGCAGTCGGAGATGGCCTTGGCCAGTCTGCGGTTGCGGATCATGTTAGCCACGGCCAGGTCTTCGATCACGATCACGTCGTGGTCGCGGACCAGCCGCGTGCTGGTCTTGTGCAGGAAGTCCGTTCTGGCCGCGCGCACCTTCCGGTGGGCGCGGGCGATCTTGGCCTTCGCCTTCACGTGATTGCTCGACCCGCGGGTCTTGCGCGCTTGGCGGCGCTGGTAGCGGGCCAGGTTGCGCTCCCGCCTGGCCAGATGACGCGGATTGGGGATCTTGTCGCCGTCGGAGGTGACGGCGAAGTCCGTCACCCCGAGATCCACGGCGACCACGGCACCCGCCGCCGCAAGCCGGTCGGGAACGGCGGCATCGACGGCGAAGGAGACATACCACCGTCCGCACGGGTCCCGGGAGACGGTCACCGTACTCGGGTCGATCGCCGCCGGGTCCACCTCGGGCCAGGACCAGACGAACGCCAGCGGCGCCTCCATCTTCGCCAGCAACAGCCGCCCGTCACGGTAGCGGAACCCGGAACGGGTGTACTCGGCCGACTGCCGTCCCGTGCGGGACTTGTAACGCGGATATCTGGTGCGTCCGGCGAAGAAGTTCGCGAATTCGTCTGCTGGTGGCGGATCGTCTGCTGCAGTGGGACCGAGGAGACCTCGTTCAGCCATGCCAGCTCGTCGGTGGCCTTCATCGCGGTGAGATGGGCGTTGGCCTGGATGAAACCGGTCTTCGCCCGCTGGGTGCGGTATCGGTCGCGCCGCCAGGCCAGGGTGCGGTTCCAGACGACGCGTACGCAGCCGAACGTGCGACTCAGCACGCCGGCCTGCTCAGGCGTCGGGTACGCCCGGCACTTGTACGCCGTCCTCACCGATCCATTCTGACGAATCACCCCCTCAGGAATCAGCCACTTCGCACGAAGCACGTGCGGGTGGTGTCCAACTTTTGCTCCCCGGGGCTGAAGCACCGGGCCTCCAACCTCAAGGAGTTTCGATGAACACCGACGTGGACCGCGTCGTCGCCCACCTGTCTCCCGGCGCCGGGCCCGGCATGACCGAGGGGGCCCAAGCGCTCATGCGCGACATCATGGCCGCCGAGCCCGCCCCCAGCAGGGCCGTCACGCCGCTCCGGGCCGTCGCCTCGGCCGGGCGGCGCGGGCGCCGGTCGCGGGTCCTGCGCGCCGCGGTGCCGGGGGTGGCGCTGCTGGCCGCCGCGTTCCTCGGGCTGAGCTGGCTGCTGCCCGCCGGACACGGCCTCGGCCCCGGGACGGCCGCGGCGCTCGACATCAAGAAGGAGGACGGCTACTACGTCATCGAGGTCAAGGACCTCTACGCCGACTCCGCCACGTACGAGGCGCAGCTCCGTGACGCCGGTCTGGACGTGACCCTCAACGTCGTCCCCTCGACCCCGGCGTTGGTGGGCTCGGTCTCCCCCACCTCCATCACCGAGGACCGGTACCTCGACGAGATCAAGACCATCGACCGGCCGGGCGAGTGCGACAAGATGGGCGGCTGCCCGATCGGGGTGAAGATCCCGGAGAACTTCGAGGGGCACGCCGAGATCACCATCGGGCGCGAGGCCCGGCCCGGCGAGCGGTTCCAGAACGGCACCGCGATCGACGCCCTGGGCGAGCCGCTGCACTGCCTGCCCTACATCGGCCGGACCGTGGCCGAGGTGCGCGGGATGCTCCAGGAGCGCGGTGTGACCGTCCAGGAGTTCGACGACATGGACCCCGTGTCCGGGGGGACGAAGGAGTCGGTTCCGGACTCGTGGCTGGTGGAGGGGGGCAGCATGACGGAGCCGGGCAAGGCGTCCCTGAACGTCTACGAGGGTTCCGCGCCGCAGGAGCCGGGGGGCCGCCGCGGCGAGAACTGCCCGACCTCCTAGGTACGCGAGGTCCACAAGCCGACCTCCGAGTTACGCGAGGTCGCCGACCGACCGCCTCGGTACGCGAAGTCACCGACCGGCCTTCCGGCTACGCGACGGCCGCCGATCGGTCTTCCTTCCAGGCGTAGGAGGGCTCCTGCCCGCACGGGGCGCCGGGCAGGGGCCCTCTCCGCACAACGCTCAGCCGGCGGGCACGCCATCGCGAGACGACGAGCCCGCGACCGCGTCCACGCGAGACGACCAGACCACGACCACACCTCCACGAATCACTCAACCCGCGGCCGCACCTCCGCGAGACGCCCGGCCGCGACCGCTTCCACGCGTGTCGCTCAGCTCGTGGCCGCGTCGATCAGCACGCGGGCCAGCTCGCGCGGCTGCGAGAACATCGGCCAGTGTCCCGTGTCCATCTCGACCAGCCGCCACCGCTCACCGCCCAGCAGCCGCGCCACGTCGGGGCTCGGCTCGTCGCCGTCGAGCAGGCACTTGACGTACGTGGCCGGCAGCTCGCCGAGAGGCTTGGCCAGCACGGCCGGCTCGGTCAGCGAGGCGCCCGGGTGGGGCGTCGAGCCGGTCACGATCCGGTCGATCTGCTCGTCGGTCAGGCCCTGGCCCGCGTAGTCGGCCGCGGTCAGCGGCGCCCAGTAGCCGTCGTTGGCGGCCATGGATGCCTCCACCACCGCGCGGCCCGCCGGCGAGGGGGACACGAACGACTCGCCGTGGGAAGGCACGTTGGAGTCGACGAAGACCACGTGCGACAGCCGGTCGCCGATGCGCTCGGCGGCCTGGCCGACCGGGATGCCCGAGTAGCTGTGGCCGACCAGGACGACCTCGCGCAGGTCGAGCCGCTCGACCTCGTCGACGATGTCCTGGACGTGGGTCTGCTGCCCGGCCGGGGCGCCCCGCTTCTCGGCGAGCCCGGACAACGTCAACGGGTGGGCGCCGTGGCCCGCCGCCCGCAGCTCGGGCACCACGTCGTCCCACGCCCATGCTCCGAGCCAGGCCCCTGGCACCAGTACGAATTCCGCCATGGGCGGCACGGTATCGGACCCCTCCGACAGTTCCCCGGCACGATCACGACGTCCCATCATGGCGAGAGCGGAGCGCGGCCCGGCCGGCCTCCACGCCGGTGGTCACCTTGATCCAGCCGCTGGGACGTTGTGCCGGGCGGCGTTGCCGAGCAGATTCGCCACCAGCCGATCCGGCCGCCCCCGTGCGATTCTGAGCCTTTTCGCCGGGGATGTCACACGCGCTCCGGTCCGGACACTGACCATCACGTGACACTCCCGTACCGGAAGGACGACGACGTGGGCCCACCCGATCCTCGCCGCCGTTTCGAGCAGATCTACACGGAGCACTACGCGGCCGTCGCCGCCTACGTGCGGCGGCGCGCCGACTCGCCGGACGACATCGCCGACCTGCTGTCCGAGGTTTTCACCATCGCGTGGCGGCGGCTCGGCGAGGTGCCGGCCGGCGAGCGCGCCCTGTTCTGGCTGTACGGCGTGGCCCGGCGCGCCCTCGCCAACCACCGTCGCGGCGAGACCCGCAGGACGGCGCTGACCCAGCGGCTGGGCGAGGAGCTGGCCGCCTGGGCCGGGTCCCCGGCGGACCGGGCGCCCGGGGCGGCGCGCGCGGCGTTCCTGCGCCTGTCGGACGACGACAGGGAGGTGCTGGCGCTGGCCGGCTGGGAGGGCCTCGGCGGCGCCGAGATCGCCAGGGTGCTGGGCTGCTCGCGCATCGCCGCCCGCCAGCGCCTGCACCGCGCGCGCAAGCGGCTCGCGGCCGAGCTCGCCGCCGCCGACGAGGACCTCGCCGGATACGGCCCGCGGGCCGTCCGTCTCGCCAAGGAGAACGCGTGACCACGAACCTGGACGACGTCGTCGAGCGGCTGGCGCCCGCCCCGGTGCCCGCGGCGCCGCTGACTCCGCTCGCGCGGGACCTGATGAACGAGATCATGGACGCCGCACCCGCGCCGGCGCCGGACGCCCGGCCTCGGCGGAGGTGGCGCCCGCTCGTCGCGCTGCCGGTGGCCGCGGCCCTCGCGGCGGCGGCCTGGATCGTCCCGTCGGCGCTGAACAGCACGCCCGCCGCCGCGCTGGACGTCAAGGAGGAGGGCGGCTACTACGTCATCGAGGTCAAGGACCTGTACGCCTCCCCGAAGGTGTACGAGACCCAGCTCAAGAACCTCGGCCTGAACGTGGACCTGCACGTCGTGCCGGCCACGCCGAGCTTCGAGGGCGAGCTGACCATGGACACGCCCGGCTGGCAGCCGATGACGCCCTTCCCCTACCGGGACAAGATCGTGAGCATCGACCGGCCCGAGGACTGCGCCGGCGTGGGCCGGACCTGCCCGATCGGCCTCAAGATCGACAAGAGCTTCACCGGCTCGGCAGACGTGCGGCTCGGCCGCGCGGCCCGCCCCGGCGAGGAGTACGAGATCATCGGCTCCCTCACCGACGTCCGCGAGCCGATGAACTGTGTGCCCTTCTACAACCGGCCCGTGAGCGAGGTGCGCGCCGAGCTCAGGAAGCGGGGTGTGGCCGTCGACGAGTACGCCATCCACAAGCCAGGCCAGCGGGGCGAGGACACGCAGGTCACGACGAGCGTGCCGGAGTCCATGTATGTGCACGGGGGCGGCCTGAGCAGCTATGGCCACGCCACCCTGGTGGTCGGCGAAGAGCCGCTGGCCGACGACCTGGTGAAGAAGCTGCTCAGCAACGAGGGATGCCCGACGTCATGAACTCGGATGTGAGGCTGCTCACCAGGCCATAGGGACATCCCACTCGTCGCCGAGGCCCACCCGAGGGCCGGGCTCCGAACTCGTCACTGAGGCGCGCCCGAAGGCCGAACTCCCGCACTCAGGAGGCGCGCCCGAGCGCTGGCTCATGATCCGCGCCCGAGAGTTGGGCTCCCGCGCTCAGGGGCGCGCGGGATCCACATGCGCTCGTCGGCCGCCGACATGATCCAGACGATCACCCGCTCGCGGGCGAGGGGCCGGCCGGCCATCCCGAGGCCCTGGCACACCACCTCCCGGTGTGCCAGGGCCTCCCGGCGTGCCGGAACCTCCTGGTGTGCCGGGACCTCCCGGTGTGCCGGGCCTCCGGGATCAGGCTCGGGCCCGCTCGACGGCGTCACGGAAGCGGGCGTACGCGTCGATCTCCGCCTCCACGGGGCCGAGCACGTACTCGGCGCTCACCTCACCGACGGCGGCGCGCATGGCCTTGGCCGTACGGCGGGCGCGACGCCGACCGCCCACCCAGGCCGCCAGCCGGGACAGCAGCGCCACCAGAACCCCCGCCAGCGCGCCACCGGCGAGCAGCACGGTCGGCCACGGCACCACCCCGAGCGTCGGCACCGGTAGCTCCGGCAGCCGCAGGTAGTCGAGGCCGAACAGCACGCCGAGCCAGAGCGCCCCCACCACCATCGTGGCGAACACCAGCCACTGCACCGCCCCGACGGCCTTCCACCAGCGGGGCGGCCGGGTCGCCTGGACGGACGTCCGGCCCACGGCCCGGTCCACGGCGTCGGCCAGCTCGCCGGAGCGCGCCCGCGCCGCCCGCCGCACGGCCGCCTCCCAGGGGCCGGGCAGCCCGCTCGCGGCAGCCTCGCCGACGTCGCGGATCGCGGTCTCGACCCGCGCCTTCTGCACGGCGGAGGCGGCGGGTAGGGACGTACGGCCCACGATGTCCTGACTCTCGCCACGCAGAGCGGGTGTCCCGGCGGCGGGCGTCCCACCGCGCGGGCCGGATGTCCCAGAAGCGGACGCCCCACCTCGCGCGGTGGGTGTCCCGGCGGCGGGCGTCCCACCGCGCGGGCCGGATGTCCCAGAAGCGGACGCCCCACCTCGCGCGGTGGGTGTTCCGGCGGCGGACGCCCCGCCTCGCGCGACGATCGTGCTTCCTGCAACCGCGGCGCCGCCGCTCGTGCCGTTCCGTGTGCCGGTGCTCACGCCCATGCCGAGGCGGAGGCGGCGCAAGGGGTCGGGTCTGAGGCGGCGGATCCACCGGGTGACCGGCCAGCCCGTGGCGACCACGGCCCGGTGCCGGTGCCCCTTCGCCACGGCCTCCAGCACGAGGGGCACCCCGGCCGCCTCCTCCAGCGCCATCGTGAGCCGTCGCCCCAACCGTGCCGAGACGTCCCCGCCCGAGGGCGCCTCCGGCAGCTCGGCCGAACGCGTGATCTCCCTGCCCGCCGCCAGCACCCCCGGCAACGCACCAGGCCCTTCCGCCCGGGGCCGCCCCGCTGACGCCCTCCCTCCAGAGGGCTCACGCCCCGGTCCCTCCCCCGCCGCACGTGTCGCGCCGGACACGCCCGTCGAGGTGCTCGCCGCCCCGGCGCCCGAAGGACCCGCCGAGGGAGCAGCGGAGGCCCCGTCGTCCCCGCTCGTCCGCCCCCGGCCCCCGCCGGAAGCCGGCGCCCCGGACACCCCCGGCGCGCCTGTCGCCCCCGCACCCGTCGCCCCCGTGCCGGTCGTCCCCACGCCCGCCGCCCCCGCACCCGACGTCCCCACGCCCGCCGCCCCCGCACCCGACGTCCCCACGCCTGTCGCCCCCGCACCCGACGTCCCCGCGCCGGGCCTCTCCACGCCCGTCCTCCCAGGCGTGTTCGCGGAAGCGAGTGCCGTCGTAGCGGTGGGGGCGTGGCGTTCCTCCCCTGTGAAGCCGGGGATCTCCGGAGGGTTGGCCGAAGCGGCCGCCAGGAGGTCGGCGGTGGTGATGACGTCGGCCGTCAGGCGGGACGCCCAGGCGCGCCGGTCGGCGACGCGCCGCGCCAGGAGCGCGCGCAGCTCCGCCAGGCCCCTGCCCGTACGGGCCGAGGTGGCGAGGACGGGCACGCCCTTCAGACCGTCCTCGTCCAGCAGGCGCCGCACGTCGCCGAGGCAGCGGTCCACCGCGTCGGGCGGCAGCCGGTCGGCGTGGTTGAGCGCCACGACCATCACGTCGCGGTGCCCGGACAGCGGGCGCAGGTAGCGCTCGTGGAGTGCCGCGTCGGCGTACTTCTGCGGGTCCAGGACCCACACCAGCAGGTCGACCAGTTCGACGAGGCGGTCCACCTCCAGGCGGTGGCCGAGCTGGATGGAGTCGTGGTCCGGCAGGTCAAGCATGATAAGTCCGGACAAATCTGGATCGGTGGGTGAGCCTGAGGCACCGCCTGCCTGGTGGCGGGTGAAGACGTCCAGCCAGTCCAGGAGCGGGCCCGCGGCCCCCGTGGCGCCGTCCCACACCGCCGCCTGCACCGCCGACGTCGTCGGCCGCGTGACGCCCACCGTCGCCACCTCGGCCCCCGCCAGCGCGTTGAACAACGACGACTTCCCGCTCCCCGTGGCCCCGGCCAGGGCGACGACCGTGTGCTCGGCCGACAGGCTGCGGCGCGCCCCCGCCCGTTCGGCCACGGCGCGCGCGGACCCCACCACACCGCCCGGCAGCCGTCCCTCGGCCAGCGTGGCGGCCTCCAGCAGGGCGTCCAGCCGGGAGTCCAGCGACGGCCCTTCCTTGCGACGCAGCAGCCTCATCCCCCGCCCCCCGACGAGTCCGCCGCCGAAGCCCCCGACGAACGCGGCCCCGAAGCGCCCGACGACCCCGAAGCCCCAGAAGGCCCCGGCGCGTCCGGCCGCGAAGCCCCCGGTACGTCCGGGAGTTCCGCGCGATGCGAGCGCACCGCGCCCGCCGCCTCCAGCAGGGCGTCCGCCGTGCCCGGCGGCGGCTCGATCGGCTCCAGCAGCGCCGTGTACCGGGCCGCCTCCTCGTCCGTCAGCGCCCGCACCCGCTCCCGCAGGTCCTCCCGCGCCCGTACGGTCAGCGTCCGCACCGCCTGGTCACCGAAGATCGCCTCCAGCAGCTTCTGCGACAGCACGCTCGTGCCGCCCGCGATGCCCACCTCGATGCCGGTCAGCCCGCCCGTCGAGGCGAACACCGCCAGCATGATCAGCAAGCCCGCCCCGTTCACCCCGAACGACGCCAGCCGCGCCGTCGTCCGCCGTTCCGAGCCTTCCTGCCGTACGAGGTCCATCACGAACTCCTGCCACCCCCGCACCGCCGCCTCGGCCCGCTTGGCCAGGTCGGGCGAGGCGCGGCCGAGCCGGGCCGCCTCGACGGCGCCGATCCGCTCGATGATCCCGGGCCCGCCGGGCGCCGCGGACCAGCCGTCCAGCGCCCGCTCGGCGGCGGCGTCGGCGGCGCCCCTGATCAGCGTCTCCACCCCGCTCTCCAGCGCGTCGCGCAGCTCGGCGGCGGGCACGCGGCCGGTGAAGAACGACACGAGCCGGTCGCGCAGCCAGCCCACCCGGCTCTCCAGCGACCGCATGAGGTCACCGGTGCCGATGAAGTCCTGCCAGCGGGCCAGCACCTCGCCGCGCAGCAGCGACCCGTCGCGCATGCCCTCGTCGAAGTCGGCCATCGCGCCCGCGTACGCCCCGGAGACGATGGAGCGCAGCCCGTCGAAGCCCGCCTGCTGCCGCCGCACGGCCTCGGCCAGCTCGGGCACCCGCGCCGCCAGGCTGTCGAGCGCCCCGGACAGCGTCTGCCGCACGACCCGGGCCCGTTCGGCGGCGTCGTCGGCCAGCCCGGCCAGCCAGGCGGAGATCGGCGCGACGAGCGGGGCGGGCAGCCGCGCCTTCTCCGAGGGCAGCGCCGCCTCGGGCACGGTGAACAGGCGGGTGCCGTCGAGCCCGTTGGCGACGAGGAGGCGTTCGAGGTCGCGGGTGACCGGCTCGGTGGCCTCCGGGGGCACCCGGTCGAGGACGACGGCCAGCGCGGTGCTGCGCTCCCGGGCCAGGCGCAGGAAGCTCCACGGCACCTCGTCGGCGTAGCGGGCGGCGGTCGTGACGAACAGCCACAGGTCGGCGGCGGCGAGGAGCTGCGCGGCGAGCTCCCGGTTGGCGGTCACCACGGAGTCGATGTCGGGCGCGTCCAGCAGGGCCAGCCCGGCCCCGAGCGCCTCGGAGGTGACGACCCGCAGCGCCCCGGCCGTCCCGTGGCCGGGGCCGCCGGTCCGCGACAGCCCGGGCAGCACGTTCGGGCCCATGAACCAGTCGCGGTCGGCCGGGCTGGCCACGAGCGTCGGCACGAGCGTGGTGGGACGCAGCACGCCGGGCTCGGCCACGTCGGCCCCGACCAGCGAGTTGACCAGCGTGGACTTGCCCGCCCCGGTGGAGCCGCCGACCACGGCGAGCAGCGGCGCGTCGATCGCGCGCAGGCGCGGCAGGAGGTAGTCGTCGAGCTGCCCGGTCATCTCCCTGAGCAGCCGGCGGTCCTCCTCGGCACGGCCGATGGCCAGCGGGAACAGCTCGCCGTCGAGCCGGCGCCGCAGCGCCTCCAGCGCACCAGGCAGGTCCATGTCCTGAAACTAGCCCGCAGGCGGCTCCCTAAGCACATATCCGACACTCCGCAGCGTGTGGATCAGCCGCGGCTCGACGGCGTCGACCTTGCGCCGCAGGTAGGAGACGTATGACTCGACCACGCCGGCGTCGCCGCCGAAGTCGTAGTTCCACACGTGGTCGAGGATCTGTGCCTTGGACAGCACGCGCCCGGCGTTGGCCATGAAGTAGTGCAGCAGCTTGAACTCGGTCGGCGAGAGCCGCACCGGCTTCCCGCCGCGCCACACCTCGCGCGCGTGCTCGTCCAGCTCCAGGTCGGCGACCTTCAGCCGGGTGGCGGGCGCGTTCTCGCCGCGCGTGCGGCGCAGCACCGCGCGGATGCGGGCCTGCACCTCCTCCAGGCTGAACGGCTTGGTGACGTAGTCGTCGCCCACGCCGAGCCCGGCGATCTTGTCCTCGGTGGCGTCGCGGGCGGTGAGGAACAGCACGGGGGCGGTGATCCGCCGGGCCACCTCGAACCCGTCGAGGTCGGGCAGCATCACGTCGAGGACGACGAGGTCGGGCGAGGCGCGTTCGGCCACCTCGACGGCCTCGTAGCCGTCGGCGGCGGTCAGCACCTCGAACCCGGAGAAGCGCAGGCTGGCGGACAGCAGGTCCCTGATGCTGGGCTCGTCGTCCACCACCATGATCAACGCTTCGGGTGTGGTCACCTCCATAGCGTTACTCAGGGAGCTGAGGAATAGCTGAAGGGTCACTCCAAGGCGAGTGGGAGTTCGACGCGGAAGGTGCAGCCCGCGCCGACCGCGGTGGTCAGCGTGACGGTGCCGCCGTGGGCCTGGACGAGGGCCTGCACGATGGCCAGGCCGAGGCCGCTGCCCCGGTCGTCGCCGGCCCGCCGCCGCGAGCGGGCGCTGTCGGCCCGGTAGAAGCGCTCGAAGACCCGCTCGGCCTGCTCGGGCGGGAGTCCGGGCCCCTTGTCGGCGACCTCGAGGAAGAGGGTCTCGTCGCCGGCTCCGACGCGGATGGTGACGGGGGCGCCCTGGTCGGTGTGGACGAGGGCGTTGGTGACCAGGTTGCCGATCACCTGGCGCAGGCGCACCTCGTCGCCGGAGACGATGAGGGCGGCGCCGCCGACGACGTCGAGGGTGATCAGCCGGTCGGGCTGCAGGATGCGGGCGTCGTGGACGGCGTCGGCGGCCAGCGCCAGCATGTCCACCGGCCGCATGCTGAGCGGGCGCTGCTGGTCGACGCGGGCGAGCAGCAGCAGGTCGTCCACGAGCAGGCTCATCCGGCCGGCCGCCTTCTCCACGCGCTGCATGAGCTCGGCGGGGTCGGCGCCGGGGTTCTGCCGGGCGTACTCGGCGAAGCCGCGGATGGAGGTGAGAGGGGTGCGCAGCTCGTGCGAGGCGTCGCCGACGAACTGGCGCATGCGGTCCTCGGAGCGGCGCGCCGCCGCCTCGGAGGCGGAGCGGGCGGCGAAGGCGGCCTCGATCTGCGCCAGCATGCCGTTCAGCGAACGGGCCAGGCGGCCCACCTCGGTGCGCGGGTCGCCGTCGGGCACGCGCCGGCCCAGCTCGCCGGCGGCGATGGCCTCGGCGGTGCGCTCGATCTGGATCAGCGGCCGCATACTGGCCCGCACGCTGGTCACGCCCACGACGGTGAGGATGAGCAGGATGCCGCCGCCGCCGAGCAGCTCGATGAGGCCGAGCCGGCGGGTGATCTCGTCGACCTCCGTCAGGTCGGCGGCCACGACGAACGCGCCGTACGGGGTCTCGGTGTGCAGCACCCGCCACTCGCCCTCGCCGTTGGCGGCCTTCGCGGTGTGGATGCCGGCGCCGGGCACGGGCGGCAGCACCGGCTTGGACTTGAAGTCCACGTCGCGGTCGATCTGGAGCGGCTGGTAGCGGCCGCTCTTGTCGCGCACCAGGACGATCGTGTCGGACTCGATGAGGATCGGCTTGTCGCCGACCCTGCGTCCCTTCTCGCGCCGCTGGTGGTCGTACTCGAGCTTCTTCTGCATGCGGACGGCGACCAGGTTGACCTGGCCGTCCACCCGGTCGAGCAGGTAGCCGTGCAGGACCGAGACGCTGACCAGGCCGATGAAGGTGAGGCCGAGCGCGAGCAGCGCCAGCATCGCGGCGATCAGCTTGATCCTGAGCGGCAGCCGCGCCATCAGGGACTCGGCGGCAGGCGCAGGACGTAGCCGACGCCGCGCAGCGTGTGGATGAGCCGCGGGCTCCGGTTGTCGATCTTGCGGCGGAGCACCGACACGTACGACTCGACGATGCCGACCTCGCCCCTGAAGTCGTAGTCCCAGACGTGGTCGAGGATCTGCGGCTTGGACAGGACCCGGCCCGCGTTGGTCATGAAGTAGCGCAGCAGCTTGAACTCGGTCGGCGAGAGCGGGATCGCGGTGCCGCCACGCCACACCTCGTGGCTCTCCTCGTCGAGCTCGATGTCGGCGAAGGTGAGCCGGGGCGGCGGCGCCGGGCCGTCGCCGGTCGTGCGGCGCAGCACCGCGTGGATGCGGGCCACCACCTCTTCGAGGCTGAACGGCTTGGTCACGTAGTCGTCGCCGCCGAGCGTCAGCCCGCGGATCTTGTCCTCGGTCTCGTCGCGGGCGGTGAGGAACACGACCGGGGTGTGCGTCCCGCCGCCGCGCAGCCGCTGCACGATCTCGAACCCGTCGAGGTCGGGCAGCATGACGTCGAGCACGATGAGGTCCGGCCGGTGCCGTTGCACGGCGGCGACGGCGTCGTGGCCGCTCTTGGCCGTGGTCACGTCGAACCCCGCGAACCTGAGGCTCGCGGCGAGGAGTTCGAGGATGTTGGGGTCGTCCTCGACGATCAGCAGGCGCGCTTCCATCACCTCCAAGGATGCACTCATCGGACGAGTGCTGGGACAAGTGCGGCGATGTGCCGGGCGATCGCCAGGCTCGACGTGGCCGCGGGAGAGGGCGCGTTGCGGACGAGCACCACCCTGCCGTCCACATCCACGGCGAAGTCGTCGACCAGGCGGCCGTCCCTGGTCACGGCCTGCGCGCGCACGCCGCCCTCGGTCCGGCGCAGGTCCTCGGCGGTCAGCTCGGGCACGTAGCGCCGGGCCGCCTTGAGGAAGGCGCGCTTGGCGAGCGAGCCGTAGATCTCCTTCAGGCCGGTGCGCCAGTGCCGGCCCGCCATGCGGACGGTGCCCGGCCAGCCGACGATCCGCCGCAGGTCGCGCACGTCGCGCCGGCGGTAGCCCTCGTAGGCGAGGGCCAGCACGGCGTTCGGCCCGACGAGCACCTCGCCGTCGATGTGCCGGGTCAGGTGGACCCCGAGGAACGGGTAACGCGGGTCGGGCACTGGGTAGATCAGGCCGCGCACCAGGTCGCGGGCGGGTTCGGCGAGCTCGTAGTACTCGCCGCGGAACGGCACGATCCTGATGTCGCCCCGGCGGCCGGTCATCGCGGCGACCGCGTCGGTGCCGAGCCCGGCACAGACCACCAGCCGGTCGAAGGCGAAGCGCCGCCGGCCCGCGATCACCTCCACGCCCGAGGCGGTCTCCCTGATCGCGCGGACCGGGTGCTCCAGCCGTACGGACCCGCCCTGCTCCTCCACGTCGAGCGCGAGGCGGCGGGCGATCGCCGGAAAGTCGGTGATCGCCGTGTGCGGCGAGTGGACGGCGCCGACGCCGACGGCGTGCGGCTCGATCTCGCGCAGGCCGAGCGCGTCGAGCTCGGCGACGCCGGGCACGCCGTTGGCCCGCGCCCGCTCGGCCAGCGCCTTCAGCAGCGGCCGCTCGGCGCGGGTGCTCGCCACGACGAGCTTGCCGACCTCCTCGTACGGCAGCGCGTGCCGGGCGCAGTAGTCTTTGAGCAGCGCCACGCCCTCGCGGCACAGCCGGGCCTTGAGCGACCCGGGCGGGTAGTAGATGCCGGCGTGGACCACACCGCTGTTGTGTCCCGTCTGGTGGGCCGCGACCCGGCTCTCCTTCTCCAGCACGGTCACCTCGGCGCCCCGGACCGTGGCCAGCTCGCGGGCGACCGCCAGGCCGACGATGCCGGCGCCGACGATGCCAATCTTCTCCGTCACGGCGACAGTCTGCCGATTTCCCGCCGTTCCAGGTGCCCTTCCGCACACAGCCACCGCAATGTATCCGAAACGGTGTCTTCCACCGGGCGCAAGGTGACGCCGAGCGCTTCCAGCGCGGGGGTGTCGTCGGTGGGGACCATGGTGAGCATGATGTCGGCGGCGTCGCGGGTCAGCGGGTAGGAGACGGGGACGCCGAGGGCCTTGGCGGCGTCGAGGGCGGTCGCGAGCGCGCGCAGCAGGCCGGGGTGCAGCCGGTACGCGCGGCGCGGGCGGCCGGTCAGGCCGGCGCAGAGCGCGGCCAGCTCCGCCCAGGTCATGAAATGTCCGCCGATGAGGTAGCGGCGTGCGCCCTGTCCGGGCGTGAAGCAGCGCGCCAGCGCCACCGCCAGGTCGCGCACGTCCAGGATGCCGACCCCGCCCGGGACCACCGGCCAGCCGGAGCGCGTCCCCGCCCGGAAACCCTCGTTGAGCGCGTCCAGCCGGGGCTGGCCGGGCCCGAGGAGGCCACCGGGGTAGACGATGGTCACGCCGCCGAGGTCGCGCGCGTGGCGCTCGCCCTCGACCTTCGAGCGGCCGTACGCGTTGCGCGGGGTGGCGAGGGGGCTGCCGGGGGTGATGCGCGGCCCGGCCGGCGGGACGAACACCGCGACCGTGGACACGTGCACGACCGGGTCGAGCCCCAGCTCCACGGCCTGGTCGAGGACGTTGCGCAGGCCGACGACGTTCGAGCCGCGCAGGTCGGCGCCGTGCCCGGTGACGCCCATGTCGGCGGCGGCGTGCAGCACGGCGTCGCAGCCCTTGAGCGCGTCGCGGACGGCGGCGGCGTCGCGGATGTCGGCCTCGTGCAGCGGCCAGCCGGCGCCGGGGGCTCCCGCGCCCGTGAGGGACCGCGCCGCCTTGGCCGGGTCCCGGACGAGGAGGTGCGGCTCGTGCCCGGCCTCGGTCAGGGCGACGGCGGCGTGCGCTCCGACGAACCCGGAGGCACCGGTGACGAGCACGTGCATGCTCGCCAACCTAGCGCTCACTTGGTGAACCTTCAATCGGCGGACGCGGCGCCGAACTGAGCGCCGGCCCCGGCGGTCAGCCGACCTCCTGGAGGACGGCCTGCCGCGCCGCGCGGTGCCGCGCGGCGGCGGCCGGGTCAGTCTCGTCGAGCAGGATTGCGATCCCCTCGTGCGCCTGCGCCTTCTCGAACCGGTAGCCCAGCCTCGGGGCCAGCTCCAGCGCCTCCCGATGCAGCCGCAGCGCCTCCTCCGGCAGGCCCGCGAGCCGGCAGGTCTCGCCGTACCCGTTGAGGAAGCGCAGCTTCCAGTGCTCCTCGAACAGCTCGTCCAGCAGCGCGAAGGCCTCCCGGTGGCTGGCCAGCGCCTCCTCGTAGCGGCCCATCTGCCGCAGCGCGACACCCAGGCAGTTGAGGCACCACGCCTGGTTGTTCAGGTGCCCGTCCTCGCGGGACAGCGCGAGCGCCAGGTGCAGGTGCTCCGTCGCCTCCTCGGGCTCCTCGCCCGCGATGGCCACGCCGAGGATGATCCGGGCGGTCAGCGTGGGCGGCCAGGCGGGGTCGTCGTGCGGGATGCCCAGCACCTCCCGGGCCAGCCGCGCCGCCTCCTCGCGGTGTCCGAGCTGGAGCATCGCCCAGCCCTTCGCCGCCGCCGCGTGGGCGGCGCCCGTCACGCTGCCGGCCTCGTCGTACAGCTCCCCCGCCAGCCGGAAGAGGTCGAGCGGCTCCTCGAAGTGCCCCTCGTCCCAGCTCAGGTAGCCGCGGCGCATGGCCAGCTCGGCCTCCGCGCGAATGTCCCGCGTCCGGGACAGCAGGCGTCCGGCCGCCTCGTACGCGGCGGCGGCCTCCGCCGTCCGGCCCGCGTTGTAGCGCGCGAAGCCCAGGTCGCTGTGCGCCTCGGCCAGGCGGAGCGGATCGCCCAGGCGCTCGGCGGCGGCCAGCGACCGCTCGAACAGGACGTTGAGATGCGTCGTGCCGCAGCGCCGCGCGAAGTACGCCCGCAGGAAGCGCGGCAGCTCGGACACGTGCGCGTCGGCCCCGATCGCGGCCGCCGTCTCGAAGACGCCGATCAGGTTGCCGTACTCCGCGACGAACCAGGCCAGGGCCACGTTCTTGTCCGCGAAGCGCGGCAGCTCGGCCGGGGGCCGGCCCGCGGAGGGCGCCCGGTCGGCCGAGACGAACGGCATCGCGGCGTCGGCGGCGGCCGCCGCGTGCACGTAGTAGTCGAGCACCCGGCCCAGCGCCCGCTCCCGCTCGGCGGCGGTGTCCTGCTCGGCGCCGGCCCGGCGCGCGTGCTGGTGGACCAGGTCGTGCAGCCGGTAGCGGCCGGGGGTCGGCTGCTGGACGAGGTGCGCGTCGAGCAGGTCCTCCAGCATCGCCCGGGCGGTGCGCAGCGGTACGTCGGCCAGCGCCGCCGCGACGTACTCGTCGAAGGACGCCCCGGGCAGCAGGCCGAGCAGCCGGAACAGGCGGCCCTGGGCCCGGTCCAGTTGCCGCACGGACATGGCGAGCGCGGTGTCGAACTCGCTCGCCCCCTCCGCCATGCGCTCGACGAGGATGCCCACGGTCCAGCCCGGCCGGTGCCGCAGCCGGGCCGCGGCCAGGCGCAGGGCCAGCGGCAGACGGCCGCACAGCCGCAGCACCTCGGCGGTGGCCTCCGGGTCGCGGGACAGCCGGCCGCCGGGGCCACCGGAGTCGCCGCTGGCGCGGGCCAGCAGTTCCGCGCTCTCCTCCGGGGTCAGCACGTCCAGCGACACCGGGGGCACCTCCTCCAGGCCCAGCAGCCGGTTGCGGCTCGTGACCAGGGCGACCGAGGGGCCGGCGCCGGGCAGCAGCGGGCGGACCTGGTCGGCGTCGGCGGCGTTGTCGAGGACCACGACGACCCGGCGGCGGGCCAGCTCCGCCCGCCAGCAGGCGGCGAGCTGTTCGAGGCCGTCCTGCGGGACCCGCTCGGACGGGACGTCGAGCGCGCCGAGCAGCATGCGCAGCGCGGAGTCGGGATCGAGCGGCGGCCGGCCCTCGGTGAACCCGTGCAGGTCCACGTAGAGCTGGGCGTCCGGGTAGCGGCCGGTGAGCCGGTGCGCGGCGTGCACCGCCAGGCAGCTCTTGCCCACGCCCGCCATGCCGTCGATCGCGACGATCCGGTGGCTGTCGACGGCGGCGAGGACGGCGGCGAGCTCGGCCTCGCGTCCGGTGAAGTCGGCCACGTCGCGCGGCAGGTCGTTGCGGGGCTGCGGTGGGACGAGGCGGCTGGACTTCGGAGGCGCCGGCAGGGGGTCCGAGGACCGTTCCCACAGGGGGCGCAGCGGACGGGGGTCGCGCTTGACGAGGCGGCAGAGCGCGATCACCGCCGGCCACGGGGGCACGGTCTGGCCGTTGAGATAGCGCGACAGCGACGAGGAGCTGAGGCCGGTGTCCCTGGCCAGGGCCCGGACGCCGAGCCCGGACAGTTTCTGGAGCGCGCGCAACTGGGCGGCCAGCTCCTCCTGCGGGTCAGCCTGTGCCGTCCGCTGTCGCATGTCCACCGCGCTCCGCCCTTCTGTCCCACTCCGGCAGGATTTTCCCGGGCCAGATTGTCGCTGGTCAAGCTCGTGCCAAGTGTCCCACGGTGTCCCACCGCCGTGGTCGCGGCGGGCCCGTTCGGCTGTCATGGAGTCACGCCCCGAACGGAACGGGGCGCCGACCGAGAAGGAGCGACCACCATGCAGTCCCGTATGCAGAACCCCGCCTTCGTCCTGCCCGGCGCGATGCAGCCCATCCAGGAGATCTTCAAGGCCGTGCACTCCGGCGGGGTGGACGGGCAGACGCTGGAGCTGGTGCATCTGCGGGTGAGCCAGATCAACGGGTGCAGCGCCTGCGTCGACGCCGGCGCCAAGACGGCCCGCAAGGCCGGGGTGAGCGACGAGCGGCTGGCCACGGTCGCCGCCTGGCGCGAGGCCCCCTACTTCACCGAGCCCGAGCGGGCCGCCCTGGAACTGGCCGAGGCCGCGACGCGGCTGGCCGACCGGCCGGACCCGGTCAACGACGAGGTGTGGGACCGGGCCGCCACCCACTTCGACGAGAAGCAGCTCGCCGCGATCGTCATGATGATCGGCGTCACCAACCTGTTCAACCGGCTCAACGCGACGACCCGCCAGATCGCCGGCGCGTGGGGCTGACGGGGCTCCGGCCTCGGCCTCGCCACCGCCTCTCCCTAGCATGACGTTGTCCCCATCCAGCCACGTACACCGGAAGGACCCCACCATGGCGAAGAAGACCGACACGACGTCCGAGACGTTCACGGACGAGGAGCGCGCCGCGATGAAGGAGCGCGCCAAGGAGCTGCGGGAGTCCTCGCGCCGCGCGTCCGCCGCCGAGAAGGCGGCGGAGGAGGAGGCCGCCGTGGTCGCGAAGATCGCCGAGATGGAGGACCCGGACGACCGGTTCATGGCCGAGCGGATCCACGCCGTGATCAAGGAGAACGCCCCGCACCTCGCGCCGAAGCTCTGGTACGGCCAGCCCGCGTACGCCCGGGACGGCAAGATCGTCTGCTTCTTCCAGCCCTCGCAGAAGTTCAAGACGAGGTACTCCACGCTCGGCTTCAACGACCCGGCGAAGCTCGACGACGGCACCATGTGGCCGACCGCCTTCGCCCTGACCGAGCTGACCCCCGCCGACGAGGCGCGGATCGGCGAGCTCGTGAAGCGGGCCGCGGGCTGAGGCCCCCAGGGCGACGCCGGGTCGCCTGTCAGGCGACAGGTCGCGGTGACCCGGTCCGGGAACCGCTGAGCACGAGGCCGCCGGAGAGGACGACTGCCGCGGCCGTGGCGCCGTGCACGCCGAACGCGGTCGCGGGCTCTCCGCCGGAGAGCAGCACGATGAGCATGTCGCCGATCGGGGTGAGCGCCGTGGCCAGCATGACCCACCCCAGGACGCGGCGGTTGCCTGTCATCAGGACCGTGAGGATCACCAGTCCGGACGCCAGGTCCCGGGCTCCCTTGACGGCGAGGAATCCCGCGCCCTCGCCGCGCGGCCAGCTCGGTAAGCCGAAGTCGGGCGCCATGGACTGGGGAGCCAGCAGATATCTCACCCCGACGAAGCCGATGAACAGGGCGCCGACGAAGGCCAGAACCGTGCCGATCGTGGTAGGAGACGGCAGTTTCGCGGACATCAGGAATCTCCCTCAGTGCTGGTGGGGGTCAGGACGCCTGGCGGTCGCGGGTCCAGGCAGGGCTGTCGAGGAAGTGGTTGTCGTACAGGTCCTGGGAGGCCAGCAGTTCCTCAAGGGTGGCCTCGCCCCTGCGCAGGCGGTCGAGCAGGCGGAAGTACTCGAAGCGCTGGATGCCCGGGGCGACGACGATGAGCAGGTCGGCGGTGTGGCCGGGGGCGGCGGCGAAGGCGTGGGGCATCAGCGGGGGGACGGCCGCCACGTCGCCCGCCTCCAGGGTCACGATCTCCTCGCCCGCCAGGACGCGGGCCCGGCCCTCCAGGATGTAGAACAGCTCGGTCGAGGTGGCGTGGTGGTGGGGCACGGCGCCGTCCGCGCCTTCGGCCAGCGTCATCCTGATGGTGCTCAGCGCGCCGCCGGTGTCGCTGGAGTCGAGCAGCAGGCGTCCGGTGGCTGTGGGCGAGACGATGGTCTCGGCGTCGATCTCACGGACGACGGCCGTTTCCACGATCATTGACATGTGAGGCTCCCTTCGAGGGCGGAGGACACGAGCCGTTCCGCGTAGGCCCGGTCGACCGGCTCTCCTGTGATCAGTACTCGGTAGTAGAGGGCGCCGGCCAGCTGGTCGAACAGCACCTCGGCGTCCAGGTCGGCGCGCAGCTCCCCGCGCGCGCGGGCCCGCTCGATCAGGGCGATCCCCAGGGCGTTGCGCTCGGCGTACTGCACGCGGGCCAGCTCGCCGATGTCGTCGTGCCTGGCCGCGGCCGCCACGAGCTCGCCGGCGACTCCGGCGGACGGCCCTTCGCGGCCGCCTGCCGCGCGCATGCGGTTGAGCGCGGCGGCGATCTTGTCCAGGTTGTCGACGAGGTCGGCGCGGATGTCGCCGGTCTCGGTGATCTCGTGGTCGGCCTGCAGCCGTGCCACCACCGCGACGGCCAGGTGGTCCTTGGTCGGCCAGCGGCGGTACAGCGTGGTCTTGGCCACGCCCGCCTGCTCGGCCACCTCGTCGATGGACAGGCCCGCGTAGCCGCGCTCGAAGATCAGGGCGGCGGCGGCGCGCAGCACGCGCTCGTCCACCTGCGTGTCCCGCGGGCGTCCGCGAGGTGTCATCGTGTCCTCCAATTCCGCTACCTGGGTAGCGAAATAGAGGCTACAGCCATGGCAGACATTTACGCAACACGAGTTTCGTATTTAGGTGACGGCCGGCTACGGCGCCGCCCCCGGACCGGTCCAATCGAACGTGAGTACGATGGTCCTATGTACCTGCCGCCGGAGTGGCCGGCCGAGGTCCGCCCGCCCAGCGTGCCCGACTGGGAGACCTCGGCGGTGGCCTGGCTCCTCGACGCCGTCCCGCCCGACTACCGCGCGTACGAGGTCCTCAAGCGCCATCCGATCGCCCTGGCCAGGATGGCGATCCACCACGTGAACGCCGACGTCGAAGCCGCCCGGGCCGGATACCGCAGCGCGGCGGTGGACCTCAAGGGCCATCTCCCGCCGCACGCCGTCGAGGCGGTGCTCGACGTCTACCGTGAGGAGGGGCCGCGCCTGGTCCGGCTGGCGCGCGCCATCGCCGTCGTCGAGCAGGCGCTGCGCGGCGACATGTTCACCGCCACGATGCGCCACCACCGCTGACGCCGCTCCGGCGGATCAGCGGGTGCGGCCGATCAGCGGGTGCGGCGGGCGATGTAGGTGATCACGCCGGTCGCCCCCGCGGCGGCGGCCAGCCAGATGAGCACGTCGCGGACCGTTAAGCCGCGCTCCGCGCCGCCGTCCGACGCCTGCGGCCGGGGCGAGGCGGTGCGGGCCGCCCGCTGCGACGCCCGCGCGCTCGGGGTCGCCGACGGCCGCGCCGACGCCTTGACGCCGCGCAGCGCCTCCGCCGGGAGCGGCACCCGGTAGACCGGGCTCGACACCCCCTCGCTGCCCACCAGCACGGACCGGCCGTCGGCCGTGTACGTGATCGACTCGGCCTGGTCGAGCTCCGGCATGGACATCTTGGCGATCATGTCGCCGTTCGGCCGGTAGACGGTGGCCGAGAAGTAGGTGCGGATCACGTACGACGAGCCGTCGGGCGCGTACGCGGCGTCGGTGGCCATCAGCGGCGCGGCGGCCACCTTGCGCAGCACGTTCACCCGGCCGGTGCGCAGCTTGGCCGGGGCGGCGTACACCGATCCGGCGAACTCCTTGGACACCACGTACAGCCGCCCGGTGACCGGGTTGACCATGAGGCCCTCGGCGTTGCGGGCGCCGTCCGCGTAGCGGAACCGGTAGCGGACCGCGGGCAGCGTGGCGTCCCGCAGGGTCTCCGGCTCCGTCACCTTGTAGACCGACACGTCGGGCCACGCGCCGTCGAGGTTGTCGCCGATGTCGGCGAACCAGAGCACCCCGCGCCCGGTCGCCGGGTCCTTGGTGGCGGCCATCGCCTCCCAGTCACGCGCCTGCGCCCCGCTCACGTGGAACGTGGCCCGGGTCCGCCCGTCGCCGTCCACCGCGTAGAAGACCGGCGCGGCGGAGCTGTCGTTGTGCGTGTAGAAGATGCCGTCGTGCGTCGGCGACAGCGCCAGGCCGCTCGACTCGGTGATCCTCTTGTCCTTGAACCGGAACAGCCGCTCCCCCACGTCGTCGGCCGCCGAGCGTGGCCGCCCCGTCGCTCCCGCCGCCGCGGGCGCCGCGAGCCCGCCCAGCACCGCACATGTCACCGCGGCCGTCATGGCCGCGCGTCTCAGGTCCCCCACGCCGCCATCATGCCTCAACCATCACCTTTCCGACCTGAGCGCTGTGCCGGCGGAAACCCGTGCCCTGCAGGACGACCAGGACGAGGTTCGTCACGGCCAGGGACGTCCACAGCCCGGTGATCCCCCAGGTCGCGGCCACCGGCACGGCGGCGAGCACCATGAGCCCGTAGCCGGCGGCGAAGTAGAGCATGCTGGCCGCCGACCTCTTCAGCGCGGTCAGCCCGATGCCCTGCACGGCCTGCGCGCCGTCGGCGGCCGAGGCGAGCAGCATGAGCGGCAGCAGCTCGCCCGCCCGCTCCCGTACGGCGGGGTCGTCGGTGAACGCCGCGAGCACCGGGTCGCGCAGGACCAGCAGCACGAGCGCGCCCACGGCCGTGCCGCCGAGCGCGACCAGCGCCGCGATCCGGTTGGCGCGCCGCGCCCCGGCGGGGTCCTGCGCGCGGGCCACCTCCGGCACCGACGCCTGCGCCACGGACAACGACGCCAGCATGATCAGGCCGGTGAGCGTGCTCAGCACGGCGTGGGCGGCGGCGTCCCGGGCGCTGGTCGTGCTCGCGGCGAAGGTGACGACGCCGAGCCCGCCGAACTTGATCAGCACCGTGGCGGCCAGCGGCAGGCTCACCCGGCCCAGCTCGGCGATCCGGGCGGGCCGGGGCCTGGCCTGGCCGACCCGCACGCCGATGGCGCGCCGCAGGCAGACGTTGGCTACCACCACACCGACCACGCCCGACAGCAGCCAGGCGACGCCCACCCCGGCGAGCCCGAGCCGCGGCACCAGGACGAGCGCGCAGCCGGCCATCACGAAGGTGCCCGCCAGGCTGGACCAGAGCACCTGCCGGCTGCGGCCGAGCGCGACGAGCACGGTGGTGGCGCCGCCGCCGGCGGCGTACACCAGCAGGTAGAGCGCGAGCAGCCAGGGCAGCGGTCCCAGCTCGGCGACCACCTCCGGGGGCACGCCGGTGAGCCGGGCGAGCGGCGGCACCGCGAGCACGGCCAGCGCGCCGGCCGTGCCGACGAGGAGGGTGAGCCAGCGGGCGTCGCGCAGGACGGGGACGGCGCGGGCGGGCTCGTCGCGGTGGGGCGCGACGAACGGGGCGAGGCCGCGCAGGGCGCCGACGACGGCGGCGGAGGCGGGGTTGAGCACGGCGGTCATGACCGCGAAGGCCGCCAGCGTGACCGTGGCGTGCCGGCCGAGCACCGAGGTGACGACGAGGGTGCCGAGCATTCCGGTCACCATCGACAGGAAAAGGGGGATCGCCGATTTGATGATCCCCGCACCCACCCGCGTCACCCTACTAGCCTGGAGTGCGCTCCAGGTATTTAGCCTGAGACGTATGGATTATGTGAACCTCGGACGTAGCGGGCTCAAGGTCAGCCCGCTCTGCCTCGGTACCATGAACTTCGGTCCCGCGACCAGCGAGGAGGACTCCTTCGCGATCATGGACCGGGCTCACGAGCTGGGCATCAACTTCTTCGACACGGCCAACGTGTACGGGTGGAAGAAGGGCGAGGGGGTCACCGAGCGGATCATCGGCAACTGGTTCGCCAAGGGCGGCGGGCGCCGGGAGAAGACGGTC
This sequence comes from Nonomuraea roseoviolacea subsp. carminata, assembly GCF_024172185.1. Classification (GTDB taxonomy): domain Bacteria; phylum Actinomycetota; class Actinomycetes; order Streptosporangiales; family Streptosporangiaceae; genus Nonomuraea; species Nonomuraea roseoviolacea. Next base: position 4,431,691 of record NZ_JAMZEC010000001.1, on the reverse strand, counting down.
ATCGCGACCAAGCTCTACGGCTCGATGGGCGACTGGCCCAACGACGACAAGCTCTCCGCGCTCAACATCCGCCGCGCCTGCGACGCCTCGCTCAAGCGCCTGCAGACCGACTACATCGACGTCTACCAGGCCCACCACGTCGACCGGGACACCCCGTTCGAGGAGTTCTGGGAGGCCATGGAGATCCTGCGCCAGCAGGGCAAGATCCTCTACGTCGGGTCGTCCAACTTCGCGGGCTGGCACATCGCCAAGGCCCAGGAGACCGCGGCCCGCCGTGGCACGCTCGGCCTGGTCAGCGAGCAGAGCCACTACAACCTGCTCACCCGCGCGGTCGAGCTGGAGGTGCTGCCGGCCTGCGAGGACTACGGCCTCGGCGTCATCCCGTGGAGCCCGCTCGGCGGCGGGCTGCTCGGCGGCGTGCTCCGCAAGATCGACAAGGGCCGCTCGGCCAGCGACCACATGGTCAAGCAGCTGGAGAAGCACCGCGACGCGATCGAGCAGTACGAGAAGTTCTGCGACGAGCTGGGCGAGGAGCCGGCGAACGTGGCGCTGGCCTGGCTGCTGACCCGGCCCGCGGTCACCGCGCCGATCATCGGCCCGCGCACGATCGAGCAGCTCGACGGCAGCCTGCGGACTCTGGAGATCAAGCTGGACGAGCAGGCGCTGGCGCGGCTGGACGAGCTGTTCCCCGGCCACCGCACCGCGCCGGAGGACTACGCCTGGTAGACCGGACAGCCCGCGGCGGGCGGACCCCGCCGCGGTACGGGGGCGCGCGTCAGCGGAGCAGGGCGCCGATCACGACGATCAGCAGGAGGAGGCCGAGCACGGCCGGCAGCAGCCAGGAACGAGGACGATCCACGTCTTGGAGCCTAATCGGGTCGCGAGGGTGCCAGCGCCCACTCCCCCAGTGACTCGTACCTCACCTGGGGCCCGGTGTGGCTGCGCACCAGGCGGACCGCCTCGGCCCGCCAGGGCGACCCGCTGAAGCCCGACAGCGACTCGACGAGCGGGCGGAGATCCGTCTCCGCCCGCGACCGGGCCAGCGTGAGGTGCGGGTGGAAGCGCTTGTCGTCCACCTGCGCCGCCCCGGCCCGGCGGGCGCCGGCCCGCACCGAGTCGGCCAGCCGGTGCATGGGGTCGCCGGAGACGGCCGCCCAGAACACCCGGGCCCGCCGTACGGACGAGAACGCCCCGAACCCGGTGAAGGCCAGGTCCAGGGCGTGGTGGCGGTGGACGGCGCGGGCGAGGCGCGTCTCCAGCTCGGGCAGGACCGCCTCGGGCACCTCGCCGAAGAAGCCCAGCGTGATGTGCCAGGTGGCGCGGTCCGGCCAGCGCAGCCCGGGCACCTCGCCGACGTGCGGCGCGATCGCGCGTTCGAGCTCGTCGAGCGCCTCGGCGGGCGGCACCACGGCCGCGAAGAGCCTCATGCCATCCGATTGTGCCCCGCGCCCCCGGGCCGGACCCGCGCCCTCGGGCGGGACGGTCAGGCGGTGGCCGGCACGGTCCGGCGTACCCGGGCCCCGATCAGCCGCGTCACGAGCAGCGCCAGGCCGGTGCCCGCGAGCGCGAGCACACCGGAGAGCATCACGCCGGCCCGGGGACCGCCGAGGTCGGACAGCCAGCCCACCAGGGTGGCGCCCAGCGGCGCGCCGCCGGTGAAGACCAGCATGTAGATGCCCATGACCCGGCCGCGCATCTCCGGCGAGGAGGCGAGCTGGACGCTGGCGTTGGCGGCCGTGTTGACCGTGATGAGCGCGACGCCCGTGGGGACGAGCAGCAGCAGGTACAGCGGGTAGAACGGCGCGAGCCCGGTGGCGACCTGGAACAGGCCGAACCCGATCGCGCCCGCCATCAGCACCTTGCGCGACGGCCGTGAGCGCCGGGCGGCGAGCAGCGCGCCGCCGAGCGCGCCGACCGCGAACATGCTGGACGCCAGGCCGAACGAGGACGCCCCCGCGGCGAAGACCTCGCGCGCCATGAGCGCGATCGACATCGAGAACGCCTGCGAGAACATCGACACGAACCCGATCAGCAGCACCGGCATGAGGAGCTCCTCGCGCTCCATCACGTACCGCAGTCCCTCGCGGAGCTGGCCCTTGGCCCTCGGCACCGGCTCCGACAGGTGCAGCTCCGACTTGCGCATGAAGACCAGGCTGGAGATCACACCGGCGAAGGTCAGCGCGTTGATGAGGAACAGCGGGCCCGTGCCGCCCAGCACGTAGATCAGCACACCGGCGATGGCCGGGCCGACCACGCGGGCCAGGTTGAAGGAGGAGCTGTTGAGCGCGATCGCGTTGGACAGGTCGCGCCGGCCGACCATCTCGACGACGAACGCCTGCCGGGTCGGCACCTCCACGCAGGAGATCACGCCGAGCGTGAACGCCATCACGTACACGTGCCACACCTCGGCGGAGCCCGTCACCGTGAGCAGGCCGAGGGTGAGCGCGAGCAGGGCCATCAGCGACTGGGCGACGATGAGGATGGGCCGCTTGGGGTAGCGGTCGGCCAGCACGCCGCCGAAGAGGCCGAAGAAGAGCATGGGGAGGAACTGCAGGGCGGTCGCCGTTCCCAGCGCCGCCGCGCTGCCGTGGGTGAGCTCCAGGACCAGCCAGTCCTGGGCCGTGCGCTGCAGCCAGCCGCCGACGTTGGAGACGGCGCCACCGGCCACGAACATGCGGTAGTTGCGATTCCTGAGCGACCGGAACATTCCGGTCCCGGGTTGTTCAGGCTCTATATCCTGCTGAGCTTCTCCAGGATCGGTGCCGCCTGCCTGAGGATCGACCTCTCCTCGGGTGTCAGCTCCTTCAGCCGCTGCGTCAGCCACGCCTCCTTGCGGCGTCGCTCCTCCTTCAGCAGCTTCTGGGCGGGTTCGGTCACGGTCACGGTCACCTGGCGCCGGTCGGTCGGGTGCGGCGTGCGTGAGACCAGTCCGCGCTCCTCGAGCGCGGCGATCACGCGCGTCATCGAGGGGGGCTGCACCTTCTCCAGCTCGGCGAGCTCGCCGGGCGTGATCCCAGAGTGTCGCTCCACGGCGGCGAGGGTCGCGAACTGGGTGGGTGTCAGGGTGTGCGCCGCCGCCTGCCGGCGCAGTCGTCGGGTCAGTCGAGCGAGCGACACGCGCAGGGCCGATGCCAAGCCCGCGTCGCTGCGCAGATCTGCTTGCTGCTGGGTTTTGGTTACCACGTCTCATTACCTTTGCTAACTATAGGGCAAACCAAGATATTTCCCAAACTCACGAGTTGTCTCACCCCTTGATACACCGAGGCCGCCCCTCTTGCGAGGGGCGGCCTCATGGCTGGTCAGCTCGGCAAATCGTACGTCCTCAGACCCCCAGCAGCGCCCGGATCGGGCCGAGCGCGAAGTAGAGCACGAACATGGCCGACACGACCCACATGAGGGGGTGGATCTCCCTGGCCTTGCCCCGCACGACCTTGATCAGCACGTAGCTGATGAAGCCCGCGCCGACGCCGTTCGAGATCGAGTACGTGAACGGCATGACGACGATCGTGAGAAAGGCGGGGATGGCCACCTCGTAGTCGGAGAAGTCGATCTCGCGGACCGACGTCATCATGAGGAAGCCCACCACGACCAGGGCCGGGGTGGCGGCCTCGTAGGGGACGACCTCGACGAGCGGGGCGAAGAAGATCGCCACCAGGAAGAGCGCGCCGGTGACGACGCTGGCCAGGCCGGTCCGGGCGCCCTCGCCGACGCCCGCGGCCGACTCGATGTAGGTGGTGTTGGACGACACCGAACCGGCGCCGCCCGCCGCCGCGCCGAGCGAGTCGACGAGCAGGATCTCGCGGGTGCGGGGCAGCACGCCGTCCTCGCCGACCAGTCCGGCCTGCCGGCCCACGCCGACCATCGTGCCCATCGTGTCGAAGAAGTCGGTGATGAGCAGGGTGAAGACGAGCAGCGCGACGAGCAGCGCCGAGACGCGGCTGAACGCGCCGAACGGGTCGAACTCGGTGAAGAGCGTGAGCGGGTTGTGGAAGTCGAAGAGCTTCCGCGGCATGGCGGGCACGTTGAGCTGCCAGCCGCCCGGGTTCTCGGCCGAGGCCGGCCCCGCCTTGGCCAGCGCCTCCACGATCACGGCCAGCACGGTCGTGCCGACGATGCCGATGAGGATCGCGCCCTTGACCCTGCGGGCCACCAGCGCCGCCGTCGCGAGCAGGCCCACCACGAACACGAGGATCGGCCACGAGGTCAGCGCGCCCCCGATGCCCATCTCCAGCGGCGGTCCCGCGGCGACCCGGCGCACGAAGCCCGCGTCCACGAAGCCGATCAACGCGATGAACAGGCCGATGCCCACGCTGATGGCCGTCTTGAGCTGCGCCGGGATCGCGTTGAAGACGGCCACGCGGAAGCCGGTCAGCACGAGAACGGCGATGATGACGCCTTCGAGGAAGACCAGGCCCATGGCCTCCTCCCAGCTCATCACCCGGGCGATGTTGAAGGTGACGAAGGTGTTCAGCCCGAGCCCGGCCGCCATGGCGAACGGCACGCGGCCCACGACGCCCATGAGGATCGTCATGACGCCCGCGACGAACGCCGTCCCGGCCGCGACGAGCGCCACGTTCGGCGCCGACCCGTCGCCGATGAACTGCTTCTCGACGTCCTGGCCGTTGGCGATGATGATCGGGTTGAGCACGACGATGTAGGCCATCGTGAAGAAGGTGGCCAGCCCGCCCCGCACCTCGCGGGAGACGGTCGAGCCTCGTGCGGAGATTGCGAAGAATCTGTCAATAGCGGTAGTTCTGTCACTCACGCGCGAAGAGTGACAGCAGTCGCGTTCCGGTAAAAGTGCTGGTGATCGGATCGAGACCGGATTGGAAGCTAGGCTGGACCCGTGAAGCAGGAGTGGCACCCCGACCCCGAGCCGATCGAGACCAACGACACCGCGACCGTCGCCGTGGGCACCGGCCTGTGGGCGCTGGCGCTCGTCGTCCTCCTCGTGCTGCGTCCCGATCCGGCCCACATGTGGTGGGTCTGGACGTGCGTCGCCGGCGTCGTCCTCGGCCTGATGGGGCTCTGGTACGTCCACCGGCGGGCCTCCCGGGGCTGACATCCGCGGGCTCCCGGGCTGACATTCGTCATGTCCCGGCCCTCCCCGAAGTCACCCCGAAGAGCTGTTTCCCGGCACTACCTGGGCGAGATCGACAAGACCATGCTGATGGGCATGAAGAAGACCGCCCTCGTCTCCGCCCTCTGCCTGACCGCCCTCGCCGGATGCGCGGGCCCGACCGGGGCCGCCACCGGCTCGACCACCGCGCGAACCACCGCGGGGGCCTCCACGGGGACCTCCACGGGGATTTCCGCCGGGAGCTCCGCGGGGGCCTCCGCGACGGCTCCGGGGGCCGCGCAGGGCAGCGGCGCGATCGCCTGGAAGACCTGCACCGGCCTCACGGGCCCCGACGGCAAGCCCGCCGCCGCCGACCCGGCCCTCCAGTGCGGCACGCTCGCCGTGCCCCTCGACTACTCCAGGCCCGGCGGCGAGCGGATCAACCTGGCGCTGATCCGGGTCAAGGCCACCGGCGACCGGATCGGCTCCCTCGTCTTCAACTTCGGCGGCCCCGGCGGCTCCGGCGTCGACACGCTCGCCATGGCCGCCCGCGCGTTCGCCGCCCTCGGCACCCGCTACGACCTGGTCAGCTTCGACCCGCGCGGCGTCGAGCGCAGCGCCGGCGTCCGCTGCGGCGGTGACGTGGAGACCATCCTCGCCGCGGTCGACGGCGCGGGCGGCGACAAGGCGATCCGCAAGTACGTGGCCGCGTGCGAGAAGGACTCGGGCAAGGTGCTGCCGCACGTCGGCACGGTCGACGCCGCCCGCGACATGGACCGGATCCGCGCCGCGCTCGGCGACGCCAAGCTCAACTACTTCGGCCTGTCGTACGGCACGCAGCTCGGCGCCGTCTACGCCACCCACTTCCCCAAGAACACCGGCCGGTTCGTGCTGGACGCCGCCTACGACCCCAGCGGCACGTTCGCCGACCGGGCCGTCATCCAGGCGACCGGGTTCGCGACGTCCTTCGCCGCCTTCGCCAAGGACTGCGTCGCCCAGGGCTGCGACCTCGGCCAGGACCCCGCGGCGGTGAAGAAGACCGTCGAGACGTTCGTGGACGGCCTGCGGGACAAGCCGCTCAAGGTCGGCAAGCGTACGCTCACGCACGCGCTGGGCCAGCTCGGCGTCATCACCCCGCTGTACGCCAAGGCCACGTGGCCGGCGCTGGAGCAGGCCGTCGCCGCCGCCGTGAAGGGCGACGGCGCCATGCTCCTCGCCCTGGCCGACACCTACACCGGACGCCGCGCCGACGGCACGTACGCCACCATGCTCACCAGCATGCAGGCGATCAGCTGCGCGGACACGTCCGAGCGGCCCACCCCCGCCCAGGCCGCCGCGGTCAACCGCAAGATCAAGAAGATCTTCCCCGTCCTGGCCATGAGCGGGACGGTCCCGCCCTGCGCCCACTGGCCGGTGCCGGGTGACAACCGGGCCAAGCGGATCGACGCCACGGGCTCGGCGCCCATCATGGTGGTCGGCGCCAAGGGTGACCCGGCCACGCCGTACCGGTGGGCGGTCAGCCTGACGGCCCGGCTCAAGACGGGCACGCTGCTCACGTACGAGGGCGAGGGGCACGGCGCCTACCTCAGCGGCAGCGCCTGCGTCGCGCAGCACGTCAACACGTACCTGCTGACGGGCAAGCTCCCGGCCCGCGACACGACCTGCCCCGCCGCCTGACCTCCCGGCTCTCCCGTCGGCCGATGAGCGCATACCGCGCTCATCGGCCGATACGCGTGTGTCTGTGGTCGACTGCCCCGATGAACAAGATCACAGGGGCGCGCCGGCGGTTCCTGCCGTGGGTCTCGCCGTGGCCGCCGTCTGCCGGAAGCGCCGGCGCGCTCGGTCATGATGGTGGGCAGCCGGTAGGAGCGCAGGAGGCCACCCGAAGGCGCCCCTAGCGGGCCGGGGCGCCGTCGGGTGGCATCAGGACAGGTCGAGGGCGCTCCGAGCGAGCCCGGGGCGCCTTCGACGGCGTCAGGACAGGTCGGCCTCGGCGAGCAGGAGGGGGACGGCGGACGGGTCGCGCAGGAGGGCGGCGACCGCGAGCCGGTCGTTCCACTGCCCCGTCGCCCAGGCCAGCCCGCGCGCCAGCCCCTCGACCCCGGTGCAGTGCACCATGCCCTCGTAGTAGCGCCACGTGGCGGCCACCCCGTCGACCAGCAGCTTCTCGTGCTCGACGTACGTGTCGGGCGCCGCGGGCAGCAGCGAGCGCACCTCGGGCGGCACCGGGCGGGGCTCGCCCTCGGAGGTGACCTCACCGCTGGTGAGCTCGCCGGCCAGCGGCAGGTCGAGCAGCTCCGACAGCGACTCGGCCAGGTCGTACGGGGCCAGCACCAGGGGCCGGTCCGTGACGAGCTGGAGCAGGTCGGGCGCCTCCACCACCACGGCGTCGTCGGCGGCGGCCACCACGATGTCACCGCGCAGCACCGCCCGCACCCGCGAGGGCGGCGCCACCCGCGCCGGGTCGACCGTCGCCAGGGCCATCCACAGCGCCCGCAACTGGGCCCGGTCGACCTCGACGGACGCGTCGGCCATCAGGTCGAGCAGCTCCTCCGGCCCGCCGTGGGAGGCGAGCAGCTCGGAGAGCGTGGTGCGCACCCCCAGCATGGCCAGGGCGCCCTCGTCGAGCCCGGCCGGCGCGTCGGCGTACAGGCCCTGGAGCAGCGGGTCGGCGCCGGGCAGCCGCAGCTCGCGCGGGCGCCGGCTGTCCAGCACGGGATGGTGGGACAGCCACCACGCCGTGTAGGACGGCACCTCGACGCCCTCGACGCGCAGCGGGTGGAGCGCGGCCCGCAGCGGCGGCCTGGCCAGCAGGGCCAGCGCGGCCGGCCAGTCGGCGACCAGCTCCAGGTCGCGCACCGCCGTGAACTCCGGCACGACCGGCGGCACGTCGAGGTCGGGCAGCAGGTCGAGGACGTGGTCGAGCCAGTCGTCCTCGCCGTCGAGGTCGTGGTCGCAGTCGTCGTGGTCGAGCAGCACGTCGGCGTCGTGGACCACGGCGAACCCGTCGAGCACCCCGGCGGCGGCCAGCACGCGCGCGCCGTAGGTCTCCTCCAGCTCGGCGGCGGCCACGCCGAGATGGCCGCCGGGCTCGACCAGCCGGGCCAGCGCCCCGTCGGCCAGCATGAGCTCGCCCGCGGGGTACAGCTCGCCGTCGGTGGCGGGCAGCGCCAGCTCGGCCAGCCACGGGGCCTCGCCGGGCGCCAGGCCGCCCGCCTCGACGAGCGACAGCACCGCCCGGGCCACGGGCTCGGGGTCGGGGCTGTCGAGCGACTGGGAGACGGCCTCCCTGGTGAGCGGGTCCTCCAGGATCGTGCGCGGCGTGGCCTCGGCCGCGCCGAGCCGCAGCAGCGCGGGGTGGGCCGCGTCGGGGTGGACGATGCGCAGGCCCAGCGGCGTCAGGTCCAGCCCCGGCTCCTCCGTCGAACCGCCGCGACCCGAGGCGCCCGCGGAACCGCCGCGACCCGAGGCACCGGCACCGCCCGAGGACCCGGCGCCCGAGCCGTCGAGGTCGAGGATGAGGGTGCCGCGCGGGCCACGCACCAGGCGGCCGTCGGCCAGCGGCACCGGCAGCGCGCCGAGCGACTCGGGGTCGTCGGCGGGCAGCACGTCGTACAGCGAGCGCCACCACGACGGCTCGCGCCCCTCCACGGCCTCGCCCGACAGCAGGTCGACGACCTCGGCCAGCTCCACCCGGCGCACGCCGAGCGAGGCCATGGCCGGGTGCCGGGCGGGCCAGCCCGTGGGCAGCAGGCCGGGCACGAAGTCGGCGACGGCGGCCAGCAGCTCGCCGGAGCCCGCGACCACGGCCGCCTCGCGGCCCGCGACCACCCAGCCGTCGCCCTGGCGCTCCGGCGCCGGGTGCTCGACCCGCCACTCGGCGTCGGGCTCGTAGACCTCGGCGTCGGCGAACGACGGCGTCTGCACGGCGGGCGCGGGCGCGGACAGGGCGGGCAGCAGCGGCGTGCCGGGCAGCCTGCGCAGGATGGCCCGGCGGATGCGGGCGTCGAGCTCGCCCTTGCCCATGAGCGCGGGCACGAGGTCGAGCAGCGCGGGGGTGCGCGGCAGCTCCTGGAGCAGCCGGACGTAGGCGTCGGCGGCCCGCTCGATGAGGAAGTCGGTCAGCGGCCCCTTGGCGACGTGGCGCCGGTCGGTGGCCATCGGGAACGAGGCGATGAGCAGCGCCGGCAGGTCGAGCGGCTCGTCGCTGGGCGTCGGCGCGTGGACCACGGGCGGCACGGTGCCGGGCAGCGGCCTCGGCTCCCCGACGCCACCCGCCCCGGCCTCGGCCGCCGAACCGCCACCGCCGGAACTCCCGGCCGCCGAGCCGCCGAAGGACGCACCAGCCCCGGTCTCGGAGCCGTCCGGGGCCGCCACGGGCACGGCCCAGCGGACCGACCAGTACGGCCGGGCGCGCTCCTCGGTGGGCCGGTCGGCGAACAGCTCGGCCACCTGCTCCGGCCCGAAGTCGCCCTCCTCGGAGACCACGTGCCATCCGCCCGCGGCCACCGTGCGGGTCGCGCCCTCGACGTCGATCTCGATGGCGGTCAGCGCCGGCATGCCCAGCGGCAGCGCCGGGCTGGTCTCCTCCAGCATGCGGCGCACGGCCGCGACGGCCGCCTCGTCGCGCAGCGGGAGGCGGACGAGCGTGTCGAAGCCCTCCGGCACCTCCAGCGGGTCGGCGGCGAACGGCAGGCGCAGCAGCGGCACGTGGCCGGAGCGGGAGTCGAGCTCGCCGGCCAGCGCGGGCGTGCCGGACACCAGGGCGGCCGTCTCCGCCCGCGACCAGCGGACGGAGCCCGCCCCGCGGGAGCCGACGGACGGCTCGTCGCACACCGACACCACCGCGGCGAACCCGACGCCGAACCGGCCCGCGGTGCCCGTCTCGCCGCGCTTGCCGGAGACCCGCAGCGTGGACAGGCTCTCCACGCCGGTCGCGTCGAGCGGGGCGCCGGTGTTGGCGGCGGTCAGCACGCCGTCGCGCAGGGTCAGCCGGAGCACCCCCGGCACGCCGGCGCGCAGGGCCGCGTCGGCGGCGTTCTGGGCGAGCTCGACGATCAGCCGGTCACGGTAGCCGCCGAGGGCGAAGTCCTCCTCGGCGTTGGCGTCCTCGCGGAAACGGGCGGGCGAGGCCGTCCAGGCGGCGAGCACGGCGGCCCGCATCCGGTCGGTGCCGAAGGTGTCGGTCATGGATCACGATCCTGGTTGGGAGTAGGGGGCCACCGTAGGTTAGCGGCCCTCACCGACACTCCCGGTCCCGTGGACGATCACGGGACCCGGAGCCGCCGGAGCCCTCGTCGGCGTGCCCGACCGCTCGCGGCTGCCGGGCTCGGGCGCGGTCCAGGCCGCCGGTGCTCCCGGCGGCCTGGCTCAAGCGCGGTCCAGGCCCCCGGTATTCCCGGCGGCCGGGCTCAGGCGCGGTCCAGCTCCTCGGCGGCCGGCTCGTCGGCCGAGCCCTCGTCCTCGTCGTCGCCCTGCTCCTCCTCGATCAGGTCGTAGCCGAGGTCGTCGAGGATCGGCGTGGCCTGCTCGACCGGCGGCGGCATGACCGCCGCCTCGGAGTGGGCGCCGCACCCGTGGTCGGCGGCCACCACCTTGCCGTCGTCGGGCGCGTACTCATTCGCGCAGACCCCGAACATGTGCCGGAGCCCACCCGCGAGCAGCCAGTAGAACCCACAGGTGGAGCACTGCGCGGGCGCGGCGTGTGCGATCGGAGTGTGCGGCCCGTGCTCGCCCGAGTGCCAGCGCTTGGCTGCCCGGTCCTTGCCGATGGCCGAGAGCACACGTGCCCGGCCCAGGCCGTACTCGAAAACCATCTGGCGGTCGACGTCTTCGTCGGTCTCGGCGAAACCCGGCTCCAGCCGGTCGTCGTCGTCCGGGCTCGGCAGCAGGTCGCCCACGCCGAGGTCGCCGGGGCGCAGGCGCTCGCTCCACGGCAGCCACTCGGGCGCCAGCAGGGCCCCCGAGCCGGGCAGCAGGACCGCCTCGCTCACCGTGACCTTCTTCGCGCGGGAGGCGCGGGTGACGGTGACCGCCCAGCGCCAGCCCCGGTAGGCGCGGTCGAGGCAGGCGAAGTAGTGAGTGACGACCCGGTCGCCCTCGGCCTCGAAGCCGAGGTGCTCGCCCGGCTCGCCGGGTCGCGCGAGCTCCTCCGCGGCGGCGCGAGCCAGGTCGACCGCGGCGACGCAGGCCTGGTCGGGGGCGGAGACGCGAGTCCGGGTGCGGCTCATCGGACCGCCTCCGCCGAAAGGTGCTGTTCGCTCACACTTCATTCTCACCCATGACCGGACCTGAAGGTGCCGACTGCGCGGATCTCCCCCGCCTCCGCTCGTCCCATGGCAGGTGAACCCGGGTCCCGTACGGGCCATGCGCGGAATTCGGCAAAAGATGTCGATACATCCGGAAGACCCAACGGTGAACCGTGATCGCCCGGCAGCCGACGTCCATCGGGTATGACTGGTAACCGTGGAGGGTGGCTGGGACAGGGCGCGGCAGATGTCGCGGCGCGTCGGCCGCGGGATGGCCGGCGCGGGCCGCGCGACCGCGCGCGCCGGCCGCGTCACGGCCTCCGGCACCGCCAGGGCCGCCCGGGCGACCGGGCGCGGGGTCATGTTCGCCGGCCTGGCCGCCGCCGGCGGGGTGCGCGGGGCCGGACGGGCCACGAGGCGCCTGACCCACGCGGGCGGCGCCGGCCGCACGGGGCTCGGCCGCCTGATCGAGCTGACCGCCGGCCACGGCGCGGGCGACGCGCTGGTCACGGTGGCGCTGGCCAGCACGGTGTTCTTCGGCGTGCCGGTGGGCGAGGCGCGCGGGCCCGTGGCGCTGTACCTGCTCATCACGATGCTGCCGTTCGCCCTGCTCGCGCCGTTCGTGGGACCCATCCTCGACCGGTTCCGGTCGGGCCGCCGCTACGTGATGGCCGGCACGCTGTTCGGGCGGGGGCTGCTGTGTTTCGCGATGGCCGCCGCCGTGGGGCCGGGCGACGTGGTGACGCTGTTCGGCGGGGCGCTCGGGGTCCTCGTGCTGTCCAAGGCGTACAACGTGTCGCGGGCGGCGATCATGCCGAGCGTGCTGCCCGCCGACATCACGCTGGTGTCGGCCAACGCCCGGGTCGCGCTGTTCTCGCTGGTCTCGGCGGGCGCGGTGGTGCCCGTCGGCGCGGGGCTGTCCGCCTGGCTGGGCAGCGCGGCCGTGCTGCGCGTGGCGATGGTGGTGTTCCTGCTCGCGGGCGTCTCGGCCGTACGGCTGCCGCGCCACGTCGACTCGCCCGACCTGGAGGAGGCGGACGGCGAGCCGGGCGGCCCGCCGAAGTGGCGCACGCTGCTCCAGGTGGGCCCGGCCGTGGCCGAGGCGGTCTGGGCGAATGTGGCGATCCGCCTGTTCTCCGGCTTCCTGCTGTTCTTCCTGCTCTTCCTCGTCCAGGACGGCGGCGTGCCGTGGCTGGCCGAGCGTCAGCCGTTCTTCGACGTGCCGAAGACGATCGGGCTGCTCGCGCTGGCGGCCGGGCTCGGCGGCCTGCTCGGCGCGGTGGCCGCGAACTGGGCGCGGCGGCGGTCGCCGCAGGTCATCGTGCTCATCACGCTCGCCGTCACCTGCGTCACCACGATCGTCAGCGCCGCCCTGTTCGGGCTGTGGACCGCCGTGGCGATCTCGCTGGTCACCGGGTTCGCCCAGGAGCTGGGCAAGCTGGCGCTCGACGCGATCGTGCAGCGGGAGATCGGCGAGGAGGTGCGCTCGTCCACGTTCGGCGTGGTCGAGGCGCTGCTCCAGCTCGCGTGGGTGTTCGGCGGGCTGGTCGGGCTGCTGCTGTCGCTGTCGGAGAGCAGCGTGGCGGGGTTCGCGACGCTGGGGGCGGCGCTGACCGCCACGCTCGTCTGGCTGGCCGTACGGCGGCGCCGCCGGCTCCGCGCCGTGGACGAGCGGATCGAGGCGCGCACCGGCGGGCCGGGCGACCACCACGAACCTGCCGATGAGCCCCGCGCCCACCCCGGAGCGGCCTATGAGCCGGACGGCCGGCCCGGAGCGGCCTATGAGCCGGACGGCCAGCCCGAACCGGCCCATGAGCCGGACGGCCACCTGGCACCGGTCCACGAGCCCGACGACCGCTGGGAACCGGCCCACGACGAGCAGCCGGGCACGCCCGAGGGCCGCCGCCGCCCGCGCTCGGCGAACGGCCGGCACTCCGACGACCTGGACACGACCCTGGAGCGCACCAAGCCGCTGACCAACCCGCACGGTTGAGCGGGCGCCGCCCCGGAGGCGACCCGGTGATCAGGCGTCGAGGTCGTCGGCCACCGCCCGCAGCACCTGCGCGATCTTCTTGGCGTGGGCCGCCTCGGGGTGCTTGCCCCGCTGGTAGGACGTCGAGACGCCGTCGAGCAGCTTGATCAGGTCCTCGACGATGACGACCATCTCGTCCGGCTTCTTCCGCTTGCCCTTGGGCTTGACCTTCGCGAGCGTCGGGGGCTGTTCGAGGATCCTGACGGACAGCGCCTGTTGGCCGCGCCGGCCCTCCGCCACGCCGAACTCCACCTTCTGGCCGGGCTTGAGCGGCCCGGCGCCGGAGGGCAGCGCGGAGGAATGCACGAACACCTCACCGCCGTCGTCACGGGTGAGGAAGCCGAACCCCTTGTCGGCGTCGTACCACTTGACCTTGCCACTCGGCACAGGAGGGACCTCGTTCGAACCGTCGTAAAGGATGAATGGATGTAGGTTATGCCCCGGAGCGCGCCAGAGCGACCGGGTAATTACGGAGCAATTACACGAGTTCGTCGTGGGGGCGCCAGCCCGCGAACCAGGCGGCGAATTCGGTCAGGTCTCCCAGCGCCACATCGGCTCCGTGATCACGCAGCTCCTCCACCGTGTAGGGGCCGGTCGCCACCGTCACGCTGACGGCGCCGCCCGCCCGCGCCGCCTCGATGTCGGCGACATGGTCACCAACATAGGCGGCGGCGCCGAAGCGCGCGAGAGCCGTTCCCTTGGCCGCTCCGAACAGCGATCCGACGACCTCGTCCACCTCGAACCCGAGGGAGTTCACCGTGCGCACCGCGTCGTGGACGTTCTTGCCGGTCACCACGATGACCCGGCCGCCGCGGTCGCGCACGGCCGCGATCGCCTCCCGCGCCCCGGCCATCGAGGTGGTCATGGGAACGGCCACCCGCGGATAGATCTCCCGGAACAGCGTCGCCACCGCGGGGATCTCGTCGGCCGGGAACCAGTTGGCCAGCTCGATCTCCAGGGGCGGCCCGAGCCGGGTGATGATGGCGTCGCTGTCGATGGGCACGCCCACCCGCGCCGACAGCTCGTCGAAGACGGCCGCGATACCGGAACGCGTATCCGCCAAAGTCAGGTCCAGGTCGAAACCCACAGAAGTCATCACACGCTGCAGGATGCCAAACACCGCAGAGTTACCCACAACCGGCCTTGTTGTGCCACGGTGGGAATGGACGGAAACGCCATTGACTTATCGGGGCGACTACCGCGTACCGACGCCTTGGGAACCGCCTCGCGGCCTGCGACCGCACGACTGCTCCGGCCGCGACAGGCTGTGACGACTACGCTCCTCACGGAGGTGTCACCGAGGACATGACCAGATCGCCAGCCGCCGCGGCCGGGAGCGGGCCGGCCAGGGCCGGGGGCCGCCCCGCCGTGAGCACGCGCGAGCGGATCATCGACGAGGCGCTGCGCCTGTTCGCCGAGCGCGGTTACGCCGCCACGTCGGTGGCCGAGATCGAGGCCGCCTCGGGCCTGTCCCCCGGCGCGGGCGGGCTCTACCGCCACTTCAGGTCCAAGTACGAGGTGCTCGCCGCGGCCATCAACGAGCACGCCGCGCGCACCCGCACCCAGGTGGCCGACAGCCTGGCCGAGCTGGGCGACATGGAGGGCTCCGTCGAGCTGGAGGCGCGGCTGACCCGGCTGTGCCGCGCCGGGCTGGCGAAGGTGCGCGAGGAGTCCGAGCTGACCCGGGTGTTCTTCCGCGACCTCAGCCAGTTCCCCGAGCTGGTGGCGGTGGTGCGGGAGGGGCTGCTCCAGCCCATATTCGACGCCATCACCACGTGGTTCTCCACCCAGCCTGAGTACCGTGACGCCGACGTCGACTGGAGCGGCATCGCGGCCGTGCTCGGGGGCGCCGTGGTCCACTACCGGATGTTCCAGGAGACGGTCGGCGACGCGCCGGGGCACGCCGACAAGGACCGGTTCGTCGCGGCCTGGGTGTGCCTCGCGCTCGGCCTGGTACCCACCCCGGCCCGGCTCCGCTGACCCAGCGGCCACCCTGGTCCTCACGGCACGCCGACCCGGATGACCCACAGGGCCACCGGCACGCCGACCCGGATGACCCACAGGGCCACCGGCAGGCCGACCCGGATGACCCATGCGGCCGCCCCGGCCGCCGGCACGCCGATCCCGCCGGGCCACGCGGCCACCCGGTCGTCCTGACCCGCCGGCCTCGCTGACACACGCGGTCACGTGCGCGGCCATGGTGACGCGATCTGGTGGACATACCATGGCATCGATGGAGTTCACCGAGTGGATCAGGGCCCGCAGCGACGAGCAGCTGCGGGAGCTCGTGTCCGCGCGCCCCGAGCTGATCACTCCGGTCCCCGCGCACCTGGAGGGCCTGGCCGCGCGGGCCGGCAGCCCGTCGGCGATCGGCCGGGCCCTCGACCGGCTCGACCGCTTCACCCTGGCCGTCGTCGAGACGCTGGCCGTTCAGGACGGGCCCTCGCCGAGGGAGACGCTGGCCGACCTGGTCGGCCGCGCGCTCGCCGCCGGCGAGCCCGAGCCGGCGCTCGGCGCCGCGCTCGACCGGCTGCGCGACCTCGCCCTCGTGTACGGCCCCGACGACGCGCTCGACCTGGCGCCCGGGGTGCGCAAGGCGCTCGACGACCCGGCCGGGCTGGGACCGCCCGTCGCCGACGTCTTCCGGCACCACCCGCCCGAGCAGCTCGACGAGATGGCCGACGACATCGCGCCCGGCACCACCGGCACGGGCAAGGAGCGGCTGGCCGCGGCCCTCGCCGAGCCGGCCAAGCTGCTGGAGGAGGTCTCCGGCGAGGCCAGGGCGGCGCTCGACCAGCTCGCCTGGGGCCCGGCGACGGGCCGGGTGCCCAACGCCCGCCGCGAGGTGCGCGTCGGATCGGCCCGCTCCCCCATCGAGCAACTCCTCGCCCGCGGGCTGCTGGCCGCCACCGGCGAGGAGAGCGTGACGCTGCCCCGCGAGGTCGGCCTGCACCTGCGCGGTGGCCGCGTCCACCGCGACCTGCCGGCCGCGCCGCCCGCCCTGGAGGGGACGGCGCGCGACCAGGAGCTGGCCGACCGCACCGCGGCCGGCCAGGCGTTCGCGTTCGTCCGGGTCGTCGAGGAGCTGTGCGAGCGCTGGAGCTTCGAGCCGCCCGGCGTGCTGCGCACCGGCGGTCTCGGCGTGCGCGACATGAAGCGCCTCACGACCGAGCTGGACGTGCCCGAGTGGGTGGCGGCGCTGGCCGTGGAGGTGGCGCACGCGGCCGGGCTCGTCGCCCAGGGCGGCGGCGTCGACGGCGAGTGGCTGCCGACCACCGGCTACGACCTGTGGCGGGTCCGGTCGACCGCCGATCGGTGGGTGACGCTCGCGCTCACCTGGCTGCACATGGACCGCGTGCCCGGCCTGGTCGGCGAGCGGGATGAACGCGACCGGCCGCTCAACGCCCTGCATCCCGACCTGCGCCGGACGGCCGCGCCGGTGGTGCGGGCGGCGGCGCTCGGCGTGCTCGCCTCGGCGCCCGGCCTCGCGCCGTCCCGCGCGTCGGTGCTCGACCGGATGGCCTGGCAGCAGCCGCGCCGCAGGGGGCCGCTGCGGGAGCAGCTCGTCGAGTTCGCGCTGCGTGAGGCCGAACAGGTGGGTGTGACCGGTCTCGGCGTGCTGTCCGGGCACGGCCGCGCCCTGATGGCGAGCGCGGGGATCGGCCCGGGTGCCGAGGAGAGCACCAGGACCCGCGCGGGGAAGGCAGCGGGCTCGAAGGGGACCAAGGGCGCGGCGGCGAAGGCGGCCGTGGCCGTCGATCCCGCGGCCGTGCTGGCGCCGCTCCTGCCCGAGCCCGTCGACCACGTCCTGCTCCAGGCCGACCTCACCGCCGTCGCCCCCGGCCCGCTGACCAGCGAGCTCAACCGCTGGATGACGCTCGCCGCCGACGTCGAGTCGAAGGGCGGCGCGACCGTCTACCGGTTCAGCGACGCGTCCGTCCGGCGCGCGCTCGACGCCGGGCAGGGCGCCGACGAGCTGCTGGCCGCCCTGGAACGCCACTCCGCGACACCGGTGCCGCAGGCGCTGTCGTACCTGGTCGCCGACGTGGCGCGGCGCCACGGCCGCATCCGGGTCGGCACGGCCGGCGCGTACATCCGCTGCGACGACCCGGCGCTGCTCGACCAGATCACCGCCGACCGCCGCTCCGCCTCGCTGCGGCTGCGCCGGCTCGCGCCGACCGTGATCGCCTCGCGCACCTCGCGCGCCGCGCTGGTCGACTCGCTGCGCGCCATGGGGTACGCGCCGGTCGCCGAGTCGCTCGACGGCGACGTGATCGTCTCCCGGCTGGACGGCCGGCGCTCGGAGGGCCCGGCGCAGACCCGGTCCGTGCCCGCCTCCAACGGCCTGGACCCCGAGGTGGCGGCGGCGGCCGTCCGCGCGCTGCGGGCCGGCGACGCCGCCCACCTGGCCCGCCGCGAGCCGGTCGCCGCGCCGGACGGCGCGATCCCGCGCGGCCCCGCGACGAGCACCATCACCGCCCTCCAGGACGCCATCAAGCAGGGCGTGCGGGTGTGGATCGGCTACCTCGACTCCCAGGGCAACGCCACGTCCCGCATCCTCGAACCCGCCCGGATGGAGGGCGGGTACCTGACGGCGTACGACGAGACCAGGGCGGCCGTGCACCGCTTCGCCCTGCACCGCATCACCGGTGTGGCCGGGCTGTCCTGACGACGGCGGCGGAGCACCGAAGTGGCCCATATGTCCTGACAACCCTTGACTGCGGGTCATGATCGCGCGAGGTTGGACCCGTGGGTGAGCTGACACTGGGCCGGCTGGCCGAGGAGGCGTGGGAGCGGTTCGACGACCACGACGCGGTGTTCTACGACGGCGTCTGGCACCGCGGTCACGCACTGGCCGAGCGCGCGCGCCGGGTGTGCGGCGGCCTCGTCGAGGCGGGCGTCCGGCCCGGCGACCGGGTCGCGGTCATGATGGCCAACTCGCCCGACGTGGGTGTCGTCTACCAGGCGCTCTGGGCGGCGGGCGCGGTCGTGACGCCCGTGGTGTTCCTCGTGGGCGCGGCGGAGCTGCGGCACATCCTGACCGACAGCGGCGCCACGGCCGTCGTGACCTCGCCCGAGCTGCTGCCGGTCGTGGAGGAGGCGGCGACCGGGGTCCGCGTGTTCGTGGACACCGCCGAGCTGGAACGGGCGGCCGAGCACGGCCCGGTGCCGCGCGACCCGGGCGACCTGGCCGCGCTCATGTACACGGGCGGCACCACCGGCACGGCCAAGGGCGTCATGCTCAGCCATCGCGGCCTCTGGCAGGTGGGCAAGGACGCCTTCGAGATGTCCCACCAGGAGGGGCTCGACCGGGCCATCGTGCCGGTGCCGCTCTCCCACGCGTACGGGCTGATCGTCACCGTCGCCGGGATGCACGCGACGGCGCCGCAGCAGGCGGTGCTGATGCGCTGGTTCGACCCCAAGGTCTTCCTGTCGCTGGCGGCGGAGCAGCGGGTCCGCTACGGCACGGTCGTGCCGGCGATGCTGCACATGCTGCTCGCCGAGCCGCTGGAGGAGCACCCGCTGCCCGACCTCGCGTTCCTCACCTGCGGGGCGGCTCCGCTGGGCCGCGACGCGCTGGAGGAGTTCGAGCGCCGGATGCCCGGCACGCAGATCCTGGAGGGTTACGGGCTGACCGAGACCAGCGCGGTCACCACGTTCAACCCGCCGGGCCGGCGCCGGGTGGGCAGCGTGGGCCTGCCGCTGGCCGGCTACCGGATCGCGATCCGCGAGTCCTCCGGCGAGGAGGCGGAGTGCGGCGACGTGGGCGAGATCTGCGTGCGCGGCGAGTCGCTGATGCTGGGCTACTGGGGCGAGCAGGAGCCCGACCCGGGCGGCACGGCGCTGGTGGACGGCGAGCTGCGCACGGGCGACATCGGCTGCGTGGACGACGACGGCTACCTCTACGTCGTGGACCGCAAGAAGGACCTGATCATCCGGGGCGGCTTCAACGTCTTCCCGCGCGACGTGGAGGACGCCCTGAACGAGCACCCCGACGTGGTCATGTCGGGCGTGGTGGGCCGGCCCGATCCGCGTCTGGGCGAGGAGGTCGTGGCGTTCGTGCAGCTCATGCCGGGCCGCACGGTGACGGCGGACGAGCTGATCGCGTGGGCGCGGGAGCGGGTCGGACGGGTGAAGTACCCGCGCGAGGTGGTGTTCGTGGACGCGATCCCGGTGACGAGCGTGCTCAAGCTCGACCGCAAGGCCCTGCGCGCCCGTCTTTCCCCCTGATCGCGCCGCCACCGAGCTCCGCGAGCTCCGCGAGCTCCGCGAGCTCCGCCGACATGTCGTGATAAATGTTGACCTTCAGGAGGTGAGCATGAGTCACGCGAACCCCGGCGGCGAGTACCCCCAGTACCCCTACGAGCCGTACGGAGCCCCGTACGGCGAGCGACCCCCGCCCGGCCACGGCTACGGCTACGGCTACGGCTACGACCACGGACCTCCCTTCGGCCCTCCCCCGCCCCGGCGCGACGGCGTGAACGCCGCCGCGCTCGTCGCGCTCGTCCTGAACCTCCTCGCGATCGTCGGCTGCTGCAACGTCCTGGCCATCCCGGGCTCGATCCTGGCCGGGCTCGCCCTGCGCGCCGAGACCCCGGCGAAGACCAGGCGCGACCTGCTCACCTGGAGCTGGGTCCTGTACGGGCTCGGCTTCGCGCTCACGATCGGCGTCTTCTTCTCCCTCGGCGCCAACGGCTACCTGGACGACTGAGCAGGGCGTTTCGCCGTTCGGGGACTGTTCTCGCCTCCGGATGTGTTGGATAAGGGTCACCCGGAGGAAGGATGTCCGTGAACGACGGCCCGCTCATCGTCCAGTCGGACAAGACGCTGCTGCTCGAAGTCGACCACGAGAAGGCGGACGAGTGCCGTAAGGCCATCGCGCCGTTCGCCGAGCTGGAGCGCGCTCCCGAGCACGTCCACACCTACCGCGTCACCCCGCTCGCGCTGTGGAACGCCCGCGCCGCGGGCCACGACGCCGAGCAGGTCGTGGACGCCCTCATCAGCCACAGCCGCTACCCCGTCCCCCACGCGCTGCTGGTCGACGTCGCCGAGACCATGGCCAGGTACGGCCGGCTGCGCCTGGAAAAGGACCCGGTCCACGGCCTGATCCTCACCTCCAGCGACCGGGCCGTGCTGGAGGAGGTGCTGCGCTCCAAGAAGATCCAGCCGATGCTGGGCGAGCGCCTCGGCGCCGACTCGGTGGTCGTGCACCCGAGCGACCGCGGCAACGTCAAGCAGGCGCTGCTCAAGCTCGGCTGGCCGGCCGAGGACCTGGCCGGCTACGTCGACGGCGAGCACCACCCGATCGACCTGGCCCAGGACGGCTGGAGCCTGCGGCCCTACCAGCAGGAGGCCGCCGACGCGTTCTGGCACGGCGGCTCCGGCGTCGTCGTGCTGCCCTGCGGCGCGGGAAAGACGATCGTCGGCGCGGCGGCCATGGCCCATGCCCGCGCCACCACGCTGATCCTGGTCACCAACACGGTGAGCGCCCACCAGTGGAAGCAGGAGCTGATCAAGCGGACCTCGCTCACCGAGGACGAGATCGGCGAGTACTCCGGCTCCAAGAAGGAGATCCGCCCGGTCACCATCGCCACCTACCAGGTGATGACGACCCGCCGGAAGGGCGTCTACAGCCATCTGGAGCTGTTCGACGCGCGCGACTGGGGCCTGATCGTCTACGACGAGGTCCACCTGCTGCCCGCGCCGATCTTCCGCATGACGGCCGACCTCCAGGCCCGCCGCCGCATCGGGCTGACCGCGACGCTCGTGCGCGAGGACGGCCGCGAGGGCGACGTCTTCTCCCTCATCGGCCCCAAGCGCTACGACGCGCCGTGGAAGGAGATGGAGAACCAGGGCTGGATCGCGCCGGCCGACTGCGTCGAGGTGCGGGTGACGCTCACCGACGAGGAGCGGCTCGCGTACGCGATGGCCGAGTCGGAGGAGCGCTACCGCTTCTGCGCCACGACGCCGTCGAAGACGCGGGTCACCGAGGCGCTGGTCCGCCGCCACCTGGGCGAGCAGGTGCTGGTCATCGGCCAGTACATCGACCAGCTCGACGAGCTGGGCGAGCACCTCAACGCGCCGGTCATCAAGGGCGAGACCCGCGTCAAGGAGCGCGAGCGCCTCTACCAGGCGTTCCGCGACAAGGAGATCCAGGTGCTGGTGGTGTCCAAGGTCGCCAACTTCTCGATCGACCTGCCGGAGGCCGCGGTGGCGATCCAGGTGTCGGGCACGTTCGGCTCGCGCCAGGAGGAGGCGCAGCGGCTCGGCCGGGTGCTGCGGCCCAAGGCCGACGGCGGCGGGGCGCGCTTCTACACGGTGGTCAGCCGGGACACGGTCGACCAGGAGTTCGCGGCGCACCGCCAGCGGTTCCTGGCCGAGCAGGGGTACGCGTACCAGATCATCGACGCCGACGACGTGCTCGGCGGGGTCTGAGCCTCGACCGCGCGGGGCTCAGCCGCTGATGACCCGGCCGCGGCGCGGCCGGGCACCGGCGTTGGTCACGTCCACGAGACTCCGCGGGCCGTCGACAATCGAACCACCCCCCTCTGCGTGCGATCCGCCGCCGTTACTGAACCGCTGGCGACATACCCCCATGATCGAGCAATCCCACCTGATATGCCCGAATTTCTCGGTTTTGCCAGACATCTTCCAGGTTGGTTACCTGGCCAGCATGCCGCCGAGGAACAGCACCCCCTCGGCGGCGATCCAGGCCGCCACACCCACCCCCAGAAGCCAGGTGAACGCGCGCGCGTCACGCCTGGCCGTCGGCACCAGCCACGCCCCCGCCGTGCAGCACGCCGCCAGGACCGCGAACAGGCCCGACACCGTGGAGACCAGGTAGAGCCGCTGCGGACAGTCCTCCGGCCCGCCTCCCGGGCAGAACGCCTCCATGCCCCAGCCGGCGAACACCGACAGCCCCCACAACGCGGCCAGCAGAAAGCTGGCGATGGTCGGGATGATGGGGGAGAAGCGAAGCCGTACGCGTCCCACGCCCTGTGCCTACCCCGGGTAAATCCATTGGAAGCATCCCGGAGCTCCCACTAAACTGTCCGGCTCGCTACCTTGCACCACCTCCACCGCCGACACTCCTGAGGGAGGCGCTTTCGCATGCCCGCACACCAGTTGGCCCCCGACATACCCGACGCGCCCGCCGACGTGCTCGCCGACGAGCAGGCCCATCTGGCCGAGTCACGCGAGGCGCTGCGCGCGATGCGCGCCCACGCCCAGTCCCTCTCCGCCGACGCCGCCGGCGACTGGGTGTCCCAGCAGATCCTCCAGGGCCTGCTCGACCAGCGCGTCGCCGCCCTCGCCGACCACCCCGACACTCCTCTGTTCTTCGGCCGCCTCGACCGCTCCGGCGGCGACGAGCTGCCCACCACGATCTACGTCGGCCGCCGCCACGTCCACGACGGCACCAGCCGCCCCCTCGTCATCGACTGGCGCGCGCCGGTGTCCCGCGCGTTCTACCAGGCCAGCCCCGCCGAGCCCATGGGCGTCGTACGGCGGCGCCGCTTCGGCTACCACGGCGGCGCGCTCACCGCGTACGAGGACGAGCCGCTCGCCGAGGGCGGCCAGATCGGGCCCTCCCGGATCCTCACCGAGGAGATCGAGCGGCCCCGCACCGGCCCCATGCGCGACATCGTCGCCACCATCCAGCCCGACCAGGACGAGATCGTCCGCTCCGCGCTGGCCCAGACCGTGTGCGTGCAGGGGGCGCCCGGCACCGGGAAGACGGCCGTGGGCCTGCACCGGGCCGCCTACCTGCTGTTCACCCACCGCGAGCGGCTGGCCCGCTCCGGCGTGATGATCGTCGGGCCCAACCGCGCGTTCCTGTCCTACATCTCCTCCGTGCTGCCCGCGCTCGGCGAGGTCAAGGTCGACCAGACGACGGTCGCCGGGCTGCTCGGCGAGCACGCCGCGCCCGAGGACCCCGAGGTGGCCGCCGTCAAGGGCGACGCCCGCATGGCGAAGGTCCTCGACCGCGCCCTGTGGCTGCACGTCGTCAAGCCGGAGGAGGGCGTCGTCTTCACCAAGGGCGCCTACCGCTACCGGGTGGCTGACCACGAGGTCCGCGAGATCGTCGCGTCCCTGCGCGGCACGACCCGCTACGCCCCCGGCCGGGCCGCGCTGGCGCAGCGGCTGGCCCACCAGGTGCTGGTCCGCATGGAACAGCGCGGCGAGTCGCCCGACGACCGGGTGCAGGACGCCGTGGCCCGCTCCAAGCCGGTACGGCAGCTCGTCGACGCGGTCTGGCCCAAGCTCACGCCCGAGCAGGTGCTCTTCCGGCTGCTGTCCGAGCCGGAGTTCCTGGCCCGCGCCGCCAAGGCCGACCTGTCGCCCGAGGAGCAGGAGCGGCTGCTCTGGGCGAAGCCGTACCGGAGCTGGAAGTCGGCGAAGTGGTCGGCGGCCGACGCGGCGCTGCTCGACGAGCTGGCCGACCTCATGGAGCGCACGCCCTCGCTCGGCCACCTGGTGGTGGACGAGGCGCAGGACCTGTCGGAGATGCAGCTTCGCGCGCTCGGCCGGCGCTGCCGCAACGGCTCGGCCACCGTGCTCGGCGACCTCGCCCAGGGCACCACACCGTGGTCGGCGACCACGTGGGAGGCCGTGCTGACGCACCTCGGGCAGGAGGGCGAGGTCACGGAGCTGACGCTGGGCTTCCGCGTGCCGCGCGAGGTCCTCGACTACGCCGCCCGCCTGCTGCCGTCCATCGCGCCGGGCCTGGCCGCGCCCCGCTCGCTGCGTCCCGGCGCCGGCTCGCTGTCCGTGCGGGAGAGCGGCGAGGACGGAGAGGACAGGGAGGGCGGCGACGTCCTGGCCGCCGTGCGGGACGCGCTCGGCCGCGAGGGGTCCATCGGCGTCATCGCGCCGGACGCCCTGGTGCCCGAGGTGGCCGCGACGCTGGCCGGGGCCGGCCTCGCCCACGCGGTCCTGTCGCCCGACTCGGCCGAGGAGCACCGGCTGCTCGTGGTGCCGGCGACGCTGGCCAAGGGTCTGGAGTACGACCACGTGATCGTGGTGGAGCCGGCCGACATCGTCGAGGCGGAGCCCCGGGGGCTGGCCCGGCTCTACGTGGTGCTCACCCGAGCCGTCACCACGCTCACGGTCGTCCACCGCAAGCCGCTCCCGGCCCAGCTCACGGCCTGACCACGCTCCCAGCTCACGGCCTGACCACGCTCAGCCCAGCTCACGGCCTGAGCGCGCTCAGGCGTCGGGGTCGTCGCCCAGCGAGCGCAGGAGCCGGTCGGGCACGACGAGGTCGGCGCGGTCCTGGGTGGTGGCGATCAGATCGGCGTTGCGCTGGTCGGTCCCCATCACCCAGGCCACGGCCGCGTCGGGCTCCTTGCCGAACCTCGTGTGCCGGGAGACGAGCCGGCGCACCCGCTCCACCGGGTCGAGCGAGCAGTACCACACCTCGTCCAGGCAGGGCCGCACGCGCGCCCAGTCGCCCTCGTCGAGCAGCAGGTAGTTGCCCTCGGTGATGACGAGCCGGGCGGCCCGGGGCACCGGGATGCTGCCCGCGATCGGCTGCTCCAGGACGCGCTCGAACGAGGGCGCGTACACGACGTCCTCCTCGTCCGCGCGCAACCGGCGCAGCAGCGCCGCGTACCCGGCCGCGTCGAAGGTGTCGGGAGCGCCCTTGCGCTCGCGCCGCCCGAGCCGGTCGAGCTCCACGTCGGCCAGGTGGAAGCCGTCCATCGGCACGTGCGCCACCCACTCGGGCGGCTGCCCGGGCGGCGGCGCCTGCCGCAGCTCACGCAGCAGGTGCTCGGCGAGCGTCGACTTGCCCGCCCCCGGCCCGCCGGCGATGCCGAGCAGCGCCCGGCGCCCGCCGGAGGCCAGCGCGCGGGCCCGGGCCACCAGGTCGTCGAGCGTCATCGGGCGCGGCTCGCGTGGAGCTGGCCGGCGATGAAGGCGCGGGCGTGGCGGGCCAGGTCCTCGCCGTCGGTCCACAGGTTGCGCCAGATGGCCAGGTCGTTGGACAGGCCGCGCATCACGACCGCCGAGGAGAACGACTCGAACGTGATCGGCCCCCGGTAGCCGATGTCGCCGAGCGCGTGGAAGAACGCGGTGAAGTCGATGTGTCCTGATCCGAGGTAGCCGCGATGGTTCTCACCCACATGGACGTAACCTAGCCGGTCCCCGACCTCGCGCACGGGCCGGACGAGATCCTCCTCCTCGATGTTCATGTGGTAGGTGTCGAGGTGGATGAGCACGTTGTCCTCGCCGATGTCGTCGGCGAGCCGGAGCGCGTCGCGGGCGGTGTTGACCACGTTGGTCTCGTACCGGTTGCAGACCTCCAGCCCGAGCGTCATGCCCTCGCCGGCGGCCTCCTGGGCCAGGCGGCGCAGCACGGTCACCACGTTGCGGCGGCCCGCCGCGGTGAGCGGGTGGCCGTACTTGCCGAGCGCGCTGTAGAGGGCGCCGGTGAAGTGGGTGCCGCCGAGCCCGCGCGTGACGGCCAGGGAGTCGTGCAGGAGCTTCTCGCCGCGTTCGACCACGGCGAGGTTGTCGCTGGAGACGTCGGCGTCGAAGGCGAGGCCGCGCGAGCAGGCGACGCCGAGACCCGCGGACGTCAGCGCCTCGCGCGCCGCCGCGACGTCGAGGTTCGCCGAGTCGTGCAGGGAGATCTCCAGCAGGTCGAACCCGGCGGCCTTCGTCTTGCCGATCGCCAGCTCCAGCGCGGCGGGACTCGTGTCGCCCACCCATACCAGGGCGTGGACGCCGATCGGGTTGGCCGGGTTGTCGGTGGCCATGGAACGTGCCTTCTTTCGTCGGAGGGTTCTGGATGCGGTCAGGAGCCGATCGCGCCGGTGACCAGGCCGACGATCTCCTCGCCGGTGGTCTCGGCGGTGCGCCGGCCGCCGACGCAGCGGCCCGCGCGCATCACCCACACCTGCTGGCTGAGCCGTATGACCTGGGCGAAGTTGTGGCTGATGATCAGCACGGCGTGGCCCTCGTCGCGCAGCCGGAAGACGAGCTCCTCGACGCGGGCCGTCTCCTGGACGCCGAGCGCCGCCGTGGGCTCGTCCATGATGACGAGCTTGGAGCTGAACCCGGCGGCCCGGCAGATGGCGACCGCCTGGCGCTGGCCGCCGGACAGCCGCCGCACGCGCGAGCCCACGGCCGGCACGTTGACGGCCAGCGTGGCGACCATCTCGCGGGCCCGGGACTGCATGGCCCGGCGGTCGAGCAGGCCGACGGGGCCCAGCCGGCGGACGATCTCGCGGTTGAGGAACAGGTTCTGCCACACCGTGAGGTCCTCGACGAGGGCCAGGTTCTGGTGGACGGTCTCGATCCCCGCCTCGCGGGCGTCCTCCGGCGAGTGGAAGTCGGTCCGGGCGCCGTCGAAGGTGATGGTGCCGCGGTCCGGCCGGTGGATGCCGGAGACGCAGCGGACCAGCGTCGACTTGCCCGCGCCGTTGTCGCCGACGAGGGCGGTGATCTCGCCGGGCCGCAACGTCAGCGAGACGTCGACCAGGGCCCGGACGTTTCCGAAGGACAGGGACACGTCGTCGCACGACAGCAGCACGTCCCGCGGCGGCTGTGCGGTCTTCTCCGCGACCTGCGGCTGTTCGGTCATTTCTGGAACCTCATGAGGAGCGCGGCCAGCACCACGACGATGCCGACGGCGAGCGGCTGGTAGAACTGCGAGACGCCGAGCAGGGTGAGCCCGTTGACCAGGGCGATCAGCAGCAGGGCGCCGAAGAAGGGCCCGACGATCGTGCCCCGGCCGCCGAAGAGGCTGACCCCGCCGAGCACCACCGCGGCGACCGAGTTGAGCAGGAAGGCGGTGTTCGCCGCGGGCTCGGCCGCGCCGATCCGGCCGACCAGCAGGATCGCGCCGAGCCCGGCGAGCAGGCCGCTGATCAGGTAGACGGCGATCTTGATGCGGGCCGTGCTGATGCCCATGGCCGTCGCCGACTCGGGCGAGCCGCCGGTGGCCAGCAGGTGGGTGCCGAAGCGGGTGTGGAAGAGCACCACGTGCGCCACCACGGCGACCACGATCGCGATGACGAACGACCAGCCGAAGATGCCGATGCCGGTGGTGGACAGGCGCAGGAGCAGCGGGTCGATGACGGTGACCGGCTTGCCGTCGGACAGGATCAGCGCGAGCCCCGAGGCCGCCGACAGCATCCCGAGGGTCACGATGAAGTCCGTGATCTTGCCGCGGGCGACGATGACGCCGTTGACGGCCCCGGCCGCCCCGGCGGACACGACGGCCATCAGCGAGGCCACCCCGAGCCCGAGCCCGGCCTGGTACATCTGGCCGAAGACGACCGCGCCGAGCGTCATCACCGAGGCGATGGACAGGTCGATGCCCGCGGTGGCGATCACGAACGTCTGCCCCACCGCCAGGATGACGAGGATGGCCGCGGCCACCAGCATCGAGGCGATGTTGCCGGGGCTGAGGAACGTCGGGTTGAGCGCCTGGAAGACGATCACCAGGACGAGCAGCCCGACGAGGGCGGCCCATTCCGCCCAGAACCCGGCGTCCTTCAGCCGGTGGGACCAGTTCGGTCCTCCACTGGCCCGCAGTGTGGTGGTGTTGGTCATGGAGGTCTCTCCTCCGCGGGTGCGTCGCGGTCTGAACTACTGGGTGAGCGCCTTGTACGGGTCCTCGTAGGGGCCGAACGGCTTGGGCGTGGACGCGAGAGCCTTGTCGGCGGTGCTCCTGGTGACCAGCTCCACCGGGGCGGCGACGCTGGCGGGCAGCGTCTTGCCGCTCGTCGCGGCCTGGCACGCCTCGACGCCCATCTGGCCGATGGTGTAGGGGTACTGGGCGACGGTGGCCTCCAGCGTGCCGGCCTTGACCGCCTGCAGGGCGTCCTTGATGCCGTCCACGCTGATGACCTTGATCTTGCCGGTCTTGCCGGCGTCGGCGACGGCGCGGGCCACGCCGAGCCCCATGTCGTCGTTGGCGACGAAGAAGCCGGCCAGGTTCGGGTGGGCCCGCAGCACGTTGGTGGCGGCGGTGAGCGCGGTCTGGCGGTCCCAGTCGGCGGCCACGGTCTGGACGACCTTGACGTTCTTGCCGACGCCCTGGTGGAAGCCCTCGATCCGGGCGCCGCTGGTGACGTCGCCGGCGATGCCGCCGATGGCCGCGACGTCGCCGCCGGAGGGCAGCACCTCGGTCATCCGCTGCCCGGCCATCTTGCCGGCCTCCCGGTTGTCGGTGCCGACGTACGTGGCGAGCTTGACGTTCGCGCTCTTGGCCGCGGTCGGGTCGACAGGACTGTCGATGTTGACGACGGGCTTGTTCATCATGGAGAGCTTGGCGAGCCCCTGGATGAGGTTCGTGCCGGAGATCGGGTTGACGATGTAGCAGGAGAAGTCCTGGCCGGCCAGGCCGTTGAGCTTGTCCGCCTGCCCGGTGGTGTCGGTGATCGAGTTGGCCGACTGCACGGTGACGGTCGCCCCCGACGTCTTGGCCTGGTCGTCGATGCCCTGCTTCATGGTCTGGAAGAACGGGTTGTCCAGGCCCTTGATGACCGCCGCGTAGTTCTGGGCGGCGCCGCCCGCGGCCTGCGCGCCGTTCGCGGCCGCCGCCTCGGTGGACCCGCCGGAGCCACACGATCCGAGTACGAGCGCGCCGGCTGCCGCGATCGCACCGACTGCCGCCACGCGGCGGCCTCTGGCGTTGGCATACATCGGTCGTCCCTTTCCCGGGTAGATGTCCTGACCGTAAACCGGACTTCTAACGCCTGACAAGCCTTCTTTCGACTTTATCTGTCGAAAGATGCTTGACTTACGAGTAGTCACCGTCATAGCTACAGTGGTGCTATGACGACGACAGGCCCCACCACACCGAGGATGGGGGTGAGCAGCGGCGAGATCCTCAGCCTGTTCCGCGACGTGCCCGACGGGCTGACCAAGTCCGACGTGGCGCGCCTGACCGGGCTCTCCCGCACCACGGTCAACCAGCGGCTCGACGGGCTGCTGGCCGCCGGCCTGCTGGTGCCGGGCCCGGAGGAGGCGCGCACCCGCGGCCGCCCGGCCGGCCAGTTCGTGGTCAACCGCGCGCGTGGCGTGCTGCTCGTCGCCGACATCGGGGCCACCGCGCTGCGGGCCGCGGTGTGCGACCTCGGCGGGCACGTCCGCAACGAGCGCGAGGCCAAGGCCGACGTCACCGCGGGCCCCCAGAGCATTCTCACGATCGTGGAGAAGCTCTTCGCCGAGATCCTGCACGACATCCGCCGGCCCCCGGAGGCGGTGCTCGGCATCGGGCTCGACGTGCCCGGGCCGGTCGACTTCGCGTCCGGCCGGGTCATCAGCCCACCGATCATGACCGGCTGGGACCGCTTCGACATCCGCGGCTGGTTCGCCGGGCAGTACGCGTGCCCCGTGCTCGTCGACAAGGACGTCAACGCGATGGCGTACGGCGAGCAGCGCCTGCGCTACCCGGACGTCCCGCACCTGCTCATGGTCAAGGTCGGCACGGGGGTCGGCACCGGCCTCATCGCCGGGGGCCAGGTCCACCGGGGCGCCGACGGCGCGGCCGGCGACGTCGGCCACGTCCACGTCACGGTGCCCGACGTGGACGATCCGCCCGTGTGCCGGTGCGGCAACACCGGCTGCCTGGAGGCGTACGCGGGCGGCTGGGCCCTGGTGCGCGACCTGCGCGAGCAGGGCCGCGAGGTCGCCACCGTGGACGACGCCGTCCGCCTGATCCGCGCCGGCGACCCGGTCGCGGTGCGGCTCGCCCGGCGCGCGGCCCGCATCCTCGGCGGCGCCATCGCCGACATGGTCAACCTGTTCAACCCGCGCGTCATCGCGGTCTGCGGCCAGCTCGCCCACACCGACGAGCTGCTCTTCGCCGGCATCCGCGAGATCGTCTACCGCCGGTCGCTGCCGCTGGCCACGCGCAACCTGCAGATCGTCCGCAGCGACCTCGACCCGCACGCGGGCGTGCTCGGCCTGGCCCAGCTCCTCGTCGACGGCATCTACTCGCCCGAGCGCGTGCAGGAACTCGTGGACCGCGCCACGACCTGAGCCGTCGATCACCCCGCGCGCCGCTTCTAGGATGGCGGGAAAGACCTCTCAAGCCGCCACGCAAGGAGGACACCGTGCCCGCACCCCTGCCGCACGAACACCTGCCGTCGGTCCCGGCGCTCCAGGTGCGCAGCGACGACATCACCGACGGCGAGAGGCTGGGAGACCTCCACGTCTTCAACGACTGGGGCATGACCGGCCAGAACCTGTCGCCCGCGCTGAGCTGGTCGGGCGCGCCGGCCGAGACGCGCAGCTACGCGGTCACCTGCTACGACCCGGACGCGCCGACGGGCAGCGGATTCTGGCACTGGGTGCTGTACGACATCCCGGCCTCGGTCACGGAGCTGCCCACGGGCGCCGGCACGGGCCCCGAGTTCAAGGGCCTGCCGCAGGGGGCCAAGCACGCCCGCAACGACTACGGCGGCAAGGAGTACGGCGGCGCCGCTCCCCCGCCCGGCGACCCGCACCGCTACGTGTACACGGTGCACGCGCTGGGCGTGGAGAGCCTGGGCGTCGACACCGACGCCAGCCCGGCGGTCGTCGGCTTCACCATCACCGCCAACACGCTCGCCCGCGGCCACATCGTCCCGCATTTCGGGGTCTGACGCTCCTCAGCCCGCCGAACCCGCCGTCATCCCCGGGGCTCTCTCAGAAGCGTTTTCTGCTACGGCACAGCCGACCCGGCCGCCACCCGCCGACCATGGCTGAGGGCCTCCAGGGAGACGGCCTCTGACCCGCACGTGGCGGGGCGCCGTGACGGCGCCCCGTGGGCCGCCCGCGTGGTCATCCCCCGCCCACG
The DNA here is from genome assembly GCF_024172185.1 of Nonomuraea roseoviolacea subsp. carminata. Taxonomy (GTDB): domain Bacteria; phylum Actinomycetota; class Actinomycetes; order Streptosporangiales; family Streptosporangiaceae; genus Nonomuraea; species Nonomuraea roseoviolacea. The sequence continues at coordinate 4,400,555 of NZ_JAMZEC010000001.1, read as the reverse complement.
GGCCAGATTTCCTCTCCGACCCGGTAATGGTCGGCGTTTCCCCTACATAGGCACAGTTGTCCGCACCAGGACGAACAAAGGAAGCCTGTCATGGGAACCGCCCGTGGATGACCCCCGGATGGCCAGATTCGAGGCCGTCTACAAAGAGACATACGGCCGGATCACGGCCTATGCCGCACGCCGCTGCGACTCACCGCAGGACGCGGCGGACGTGGTGGCCGACACCTTCACCGTCGCCTGGCGGCGCGTGGACGAGTTACCCGAGGGCGAGCAGGCCACGCTGTGGCTGTACGGCGTGGCACGCAAGGTGCTGGCCAACCGCCGCCGCACCGGCCGCTACCGCCAGGAGCGCAACGCCGATCTCGACGCCGAGGTGGCCGACCTGTACGGACGGCGCCCCGACGGCGGGGTCGAGCTGGACGCGATCGCCAGGGCGTTCCGCGGCCTGCCCGGCGACGACCGCGAGCTGCTGTCGCTGGTCGCCTGGGAGGGGCTGGGCCGCGAGGAGATCGCCACGGTGCTCGGCCTGACCCGCAACGCCGTCCGCGTCCGGCTCCACCGCGCCCGCAAACGCTTCGCCCGCGCGCTCGCCGAGGCGGACGTCCCCCTGACGACGACGCGCCGGCTCGTCCCGGCGGAGAGGTCACGGTGAACGACATGACCAAGGACACGAGGCAGGACATGACGCGGGGCGGGGACGACGTCGAGGCCCTGACGAGGGCGCTGGCCCGGGTCGAGCCCGGCGCGTCCGGAGCCGACCCGTCCGGCGCGGGGGCGCGGACGCTGCTGGCCTCCATCGTCGCGAGCCCGGCCACGGAGGACCCGCTCGCGGGGGGTTCGGTCTCGCCGCTGCGCCGACGCGGGTTCGGGCGGCTGGCCGCCGGGCTCGCCGTCGCGGCGGCCCTGGCCGGCGGCATCGTCGTCGGCCCGAGCCTGCTCGGCGGAGCCGGCGGCGCGACGCCCTCCTACGCCGTCACCAAGGACGACCACGGGGTCGTCACGATCCAGGTCCGCGACTTCAGTGACGCGGACGGGCTGAGGAGGCGGCTGGAGGAGCTCGGCGTCCCGGCCATGGTGGACTACGTCCCCCTGGGAAAGAGGTGCGAGCGGCCGCGCACCCAGTATGTGGAGGACGTTCCGCGCGGCCTCTACTCCACGCCCGAGAACATCCCGGGTGAGACCGAGGGCTGGCAGATGCGCATCGACACCCGGCTGTTCAGGCCCGGCGAGACCTTCGTCTGGACCATCGGACAGGGCGGCACCAGCACCATCCTCATGAAGGACCCGGTGGGGCCCTGCGAGTTCGTCCCCGACCGGCCCCTGCTGAAGGAGGTCGACGGGTCCGGAATGCGTCTGGCGACCACCAAGGACGGCACGCTCGCCGGTTACCGGGTCGACGAGAAGACCGTCGGGGAGGTGATGCCGGAGATCCGGAAGCGTGGCCTGAAAATCACCTTCATGGTCATGTCCGGCCCCGACGGCCTCGGCGAAAGGTACCTCCAGGACCGGACGAGCCCCCTTGCCACGGTCGGCGACGACTGGGTGGTCTGGGATGCCCTGGACGCCCGTGAGGGCGAGGTCTGGCTGTGCGTCTCGAAGCAGCGCTACGACCGCAACCCGCTCTTCGGCGGCCCCCGCGACGCCGTCATCAAGGACTGACCCCGACGCCGTCACCAGGGCCTGATCCCCTGGAACGCGCGAGGGCGGCCCGTCCGGTGCCGGACGGGCCGCCCTTGTGCTGCGTGAGGGTGCTCGCGAGAAGGACTTAGAAGTCCATGTCGCCGCCGCCGGGCATGGCGGGGGCGGCCGGGGTCTTCTCCGGCTTCTCGGCGATGACGGCCTCGGTGGTGAGGAAGAGCGCCGCGATGGAGGCGGCGTTCTGCAGCGCCGAGCGCGTCACCTTGGCCGGGTCGATGATGCCCGAGGCGAACATGTCGACGTACTCGCCCGTGGCGGCGTTGAGGCCCTCACCCGGCGTGAGGTTGCGGACCTTCTCCACCACGACGCCGCCCTCGAGGCCGGCGTTGACGGCGATCTGCTTGAGCGGCTCCTCCAGAGCCTTGCGGACGATCGCGGCACCGGTGGCCTCGTCGCCGTTGAGCTCCAGCTTGTCGAACGCCTTGGCGCCCGCCTGCAGCAGCGCCACGCCACCGCCGGGGACGATGCCCTCCTCGACGGCCGCCTTCGCGTTGCGGACGGCGTCCTCGATGCGGTGCTTGCGCTCCTTGAGCTCGACCTCGGTCGCGGCGCCGGCCTTGATGACGGCCACGCCGCCGGCCAGCTTGGCCAGGCGCTCCTGGAGCTTCTCGCGGTCGTAGTCGGAGTCGGTGCGCTCGATCTCGGCGCGGATCTCGTTGACGCGGCCCGCGATGGCGTCGGGGTCACCGGCGCCGTCGACGATGGTGGTCTCGTCCTTGGTCACCACGACCTTGCGGGCGCGGCCGAGCTGGTCGAGCGTGGTGCTCTCCAGCTTCAGGCCCAGCTCCTCGGCGATGACCTGGCCACCGGTGAGGATGGCGATGTCGCCGAGCATGGCCTTGCGGCGGTCACCGAAGCCCGGGGCCTTGACGGCCACGGAGCGGAACAGGCCGCGGATCTTGTTGACGACCAGGGTCGCCAGGGCCTCGCCCTCGATGTCCTCGGCGATGATCAGGAGCGGCTTGCCGGACTGCACGACCTTGTCGAGCAGCGGCAGCAGGTCCTTGTTGGCCGAGATCTTCGAGTTGACGATGAGGATGTACGGGTCCTCGAGCACGGCCTCCATGCGGTCCGAGTCGGTGACGAAGTACATCGACGTCATGCCCTTGTCGAAGCGCATGCCCTCGGTGAGCTCGAGCTCGAGGCCGAAGGTGTTGCTCTCCTCGACGGTGATGACGCCTTCCTTGCCGACCTTGTCCATCGCCTCGGCGATGAGCGAGCCGATCTCGGGGTCGGCGGCGGAGATGGAGGCGGTGGAGGCGATCTGCTCCTTGGTCTCCACGTCCTTGGCGAGCTTGGACAGCTCCTCGCTGACGCGCTCGACGGCGGACTCGATGCCCTTCTTCAGGGCCATCGGGTTGGCGCCGGCGGCGACGTTACGCAGCCCCTCGCGCACCAGCGCCTGGGCGAGCACGGTGGCCGTGGTGGTGCCGTCGCCCGCGACGTCGTCCGTCTTCTTGGCGACTTCCTTGACCAGCTCGGCGCCGATCTTCTCCCACGGGTCCTCGAGCTCGATCTCCTTGGCGATGGAGACACCGTCGTTGGTGATCGTGGGGGCGCCCCACTTCTTCTCCAGCACGACGTTGCGGCCCTTGGGGCCGAGGGTCACCTTGACGGCGTCGGCGAGCTGGTTCATACCGCGCTCGAGACCGCGCCGGGCGTCCTCGTCAAACGCGATCATCTTGGCTGCCATAAGGCTGGACCTCCCAGATGCAGGGTGGCTTGCGGCGGATCGAGCCGACGCCCGCGACGGCATGAGGGTCCGCGTCTCCGTATGGCGGACCCCATCGTCCCGATCCCAGGTGCTGGCACTCACGAACAGAGAGTGCCAACGAACTGTTTAGCACTCTACCCGGTCGAGTGCAAGCGAACACCGTGGGTGCCCAGGTCAGCCGTACGGCGGGCCCCGAAGGGACCCGCCGTATCTTCGACGAAGGTGGGAGAGGCAGGCCGTACGGACTGCGCTGCCGCGCGGCCTGCCGTCGAACGCCAGAGACCTGATCAGACCGCGCGGACGGACTCCGCCTGGGGCCCCTTCTGTCCCTGAGTGATCTCGAACTCGACCCGCTGACCTTGTTCGAGGGAGCGATAGCCGTCCATCATGATTGCCGAGTAATGGACGAATACATCCTTACCACCGTCTACCGCGATGAAGCCGTAGCCCTTGTCCGCGTTGAACCACTTGACGGTGCCCTGCGCCACTTCCGACTCCTCTTACTGGGCTCGCGGATCCCGCCCATTCGTCCGCGAGACCCGCAATCGCCACGGCTTATGGTAAATCAGCCGGACGATCGCCTCGACCATACCTGTGGCAGAGCGTTTGGCAACAGAGTCAAAGCACAAACTACGCAATTCCTCCCACTCCACGGGAAGCACTTCCTATCCGCGCGGAGCACGGTTGGTTCAACCTTGAATATCCCGGAAAAGCGGAAGGCGCCCACGAGGGGCGCCTTCACTGCTGCGTACCGGGCCGTCAGCCGCCGGCGACCGCGGGGATGATGGAGATCTGGACCCCGTCGGGCGCGGGAGTGTCCAAACCTTCCGCGAAACGGACGTCCTCTTCTCCCACATAAACGTTGACGAAACGGCGAATCTTGCCCGATTCATCCAGAATGCGCGCGCCGATCCCCGGGTAGTCGGAGTCGAGCTTTGCGAGGACGTCACGAAGAGTCGCGCCCTCGCCACTCACTTCCGCGTTTCCGCCGGTGTACGTGCGCAGGATGGTGGGAATCCGCACCGAAACACTCATGATTTAGTCGCCTTTCCTGGTTGTGCGAGCAGCCGTGCCGGCGCTCAGACGGCCGCGCGGAACGCGTCGAGAGAGGGCTTGATGACCGCCGTGGGCTGCGCGTCCCCGGAGACGGCGTCGAGCGTCTTGAGACCGTCGCCGGTGTTGAGCACCACGGTCTCCGCCTCGGGGTCGAGCACGCCGCTCTCGGTGAGCTTCTTCAGCACGCCGACCGTGACGCCGCCCGCCGTCTCGGCGAAGATGCCCTCGGTCGAGGCGAGCAGCCTGATCGCCTCGACGATCTCGGCGTCGGTGACGTCCTCCACCGCGCCGCCGGTGCGGCGGGCGATGTCGAGCACGTAGGGGCCGTCGGCGGGGTTGCCGATGGCCAGCGACTTGGCGATGGTGTCGGGCCGGACCGGCTGGACCACGTCGTGGCCGGCCTTGAAGGCGGCCGACACGGGCGAGCAGCCCTGCGCCTGGGCGCCGAACACCTTGTACGGCCGGTCCTCGACCAGCCCCAGGGCGATCAGCTCCTTGAAGCCCTTGTCGATCTTGGTGAGCTGGGACCCGGAGGCGATCGGGATGACGATCTGCTCGGGGAGCCGCCAGCCGAGCTGCTCGGCGATCTCGTACGCGAGCGTCTTGGAGCCCTCGGCGTAGTACGGCCGGAGGTTGACGTTCACGAAGCCCCACTTGTCGCCCAGCGGGTCGCCGATGAGCTCGGAGCAGAACCGGTTGACCTCGTCGTAGGTGCCGTCGATGCCGATGAGCTTGCCGCCGAACACCCGGGCCATGGCGATCTTGGCCTGCTCCAGGTCGGCGGGGATGAACACGCAGGCGTCTAGCCCGGCCCGGGCCGCGGCGGCCGTCACCGCGCCCGCGAGGTTGCCCGTGGAGGAGCACGACAGGGTGTGGAAGCCGAAGTTGCGCGCCGCCTCGACCGCGATGGCGACGACCCGGTCCTTGAAGGAGTGGGTGGGGTTGCCCGAGTCGTCCTTGACGTACAGGGACTTGAGGCCGAGCGCGCGCCCGAGGTTGCCGGCCTTGACGAGCTTGGTCCAGCCGGGGTTCATGTTCGGCTTGCCGGCGACGTCGGCGGGGACGGGGAGCAGCGAGCGGTAGCGCCAGATGTTGCTGGGGCCCGCCTCGATGTCCTCGCGGCGGACGTCGCCGAAGGAGTAGGCCGCTTCCAGCGGCCCGAAACACTCCAGGCACGCGAAGCTCGGGCCGAGGTCGTAGCGGGTGCCGCACTCGCGGCAGGACAGAGCCGTGGCAGGACCGAAGTCAAGCGACATGAAGCGAGGCCTTCCCTCATCTTCGCCCGCGGCCACCTTGACCGCAGACCGGAATTGGCACCTTGTCCCGGTCGGCCTCGCCCTGTCGCGAGTCTCAAGCCGGGAGGGTTGCCGGGGCTTCGCAGGGCCGGTCCCTCCACCCCTCTGGATGAGCAATATTCAGTTGTCGCCTCAGACTGTACCCGCCGGCGTGGCGTCACCGTCCAGGCGTCTCATAGCATGAGACAAGTGGTCTCACCGATAGTCGTCGCCGAGCGCCGCCTGCACGTACTTGCGCGCCTGGTGGATGCGCGACTTGGCGGTGCCGAGCGGGATGCCGAGCTGCTCGGCCACCTCGTTGTAGTCGAGCTGGACGATGTCGCGCAGCACCAGCGCCTGGGCGAGGTCGGGCTTGTCGGCCTCCAGCGCCTCCATGGCGTCGAGCAGGTCCAGCCGCGACCCCGCGATGACGCTGACCCGCCGCACGTCGGGCTTCTGCACCGGCAGCTCGTCGGAGCTCTGCTCGGCGGCCCGCCGCTTCAGCGACCGGTACGTGGTGCGCGCGCAGTTGGCCGTCACGATGTGCAGCCACGTGCTGAACCGGGCCCGCCCCTCGAAGCGGCCGATGTTGCGGGCCACCGCGAGCAGGGTGTCCTGGGACGCCTCCTCGGCGTCCTGGCGGTACGGGAGAATGCGGGCGCAGTGCCGCATCACGTCGGGCTCGATCCGCTTCAGGAGCTCGCCGAGCGCGCGATGATCTCCGGCTGCGGCGGAACGGGCAAGTTCCTCGGTTAGCTCATCAAGCGCCATAGCTGGGATCCTATGATCGGAGGGAGGTTAAATGAACAGCGTGCTGGTTGCCTCCAACAGAGGCCCGGTCTCCTTCACCGTCGACGACGACGGCGAGCTGACCATGAAGCGCGGTGGCGGCGGGCTGGTCTCCGGGCTGTCCGCGGTCACCAAGGACCACAACGTGCTGTGGGTGTGCGCGGCCCTGTCCGACGGCGACCGCAGCGCGGCCCGCCAGGCCCCCGGGGGCCGGCTCGACCACGCGGGCTACGACACGGGCGCCCTGCGGATGCTCGACATCCCGGCCGCCACGTTCCACCGCGCCTACAACGCGGTGGCCAACTCGACGCTCTGGTTCGTCAACCACCTGCTCTACGACACCCCCAACGCCCCGAGCTTCGGCTCCCGCTTCCGCCGCGAATGGGAGTCCTACCGCGACTACAACGGCGCGTTCGCGCTGGCGCTGGCCGAGGAGGCCCACCACGAGGCCCGCGTCATGGTGCAGGACTACCACCTGACGCTCACCCCCGCCATGCTCCGCGCCGAGCGGCCCGACCTGCGCGTCGCCCACTTCAGCCACACGCCGTGGGCGCCGCCCGAGTACTTCTCGCTGCTGCCCGACGAGGTGGGCCGGGAGGTGCTCGAAGGCATCCTGGGCGCCGACCACGCCGGGTTCCTCACCGCGCGCTGGGCCGAGGCGTTCATGGACTGCTGCGCGGCGCTGCTCGGCGCGCGGGTGGACCGCGCGGCCCGCACCGTGACCCACGAGGGGCGCACGACCCGCGTCGGCGTCCACGCCCTCGGCGTCGACGGCGGCGCGCTGCGCGAGCGGGCGGCCGAGCCCGACGTCGAGTCGCACATGACCGCCCTGCGCGAGCAGGTCGGCGAGCGCGCCCTGATCGTCCGCATCGACCGCACGGAGCTGTCCAAGAACATCGTGCGCGGCCTGCAGGCCTACCGCGAGTTCCTGGCCGGGCATCCCGAGTGGCACGGCAAGGTCGTCCACCTCGCCTTCGCCTACCCGAGCCGGCACGACCTGCCCGAGTACCGCGAGTACACCGCCACGGTGCAGCGCTGCGCCCAGGAGATCGAGGACGAGTACGCCACCGAGGACTGGGACCCGCTGATCCTCAACGTCCACGACGACTACCCGCGCTCGCTGGCCGCCTACCGGATGGCCGACGTGCTGCTGGTCAACCCGATCCGCGACGGCATGAACCTGGTGGCCAAGGAGGGCCCGATCCTGTCGTCGGGCGCCGCGCTGGTGCTCTCGCGCGAGGCCGGGGCGGCGGCCGAGCTGGGCGAGCACGCCCTGCTGGTCAACCCGTACGACATCAGCGGCACGGCGGCGGCGCTGCACGAGGCGCTCGTCATGCCGGCGGACGAGCGCCGCGCGCGCGGCGAGCGGCTGCGCGCGGCGGCCACCGCCCTGCCGCCGCAGCGGTGGCTCACGGCCCAGCTCGACGCCCTCGCCGGTCACTGAGGGCGTCCCGCCCTCGTCGGACGCTGAGGGCGTCCCGCCCTCGTCGGACACCGAGGGCGTCCTCAGAGCCAGTCCGCGTGCTTCAGCGTGTCGGCCAGCCCCGGCGTGTTCCACTGGTCGACGACGAGGATCCTGCTCTTCGGCAGGTACCACTCGCGCTGGGTGAAGCGGGACTTCGTGGTGCCGTTCTCATAGCTGACGCACTTCGACGCCCACTCGTTGTAGGCGGCCTTGTGCCCCGGCCCGACCTGGCGCAGCCCACGCTTCACCGAGGTGCCGACGACCTCGCCCCACTTCCGGTTGGCCGGGCAGGGCTGCACGTCGCTGGCCGTGTAGAACGGGCGCTTGCCGGTGTACGGGCCGAAGCCCTCGGCGCCGCGCTTGATGGACGACGGGCCGAGGACGTAGAACGCGTCGCACTCGGCCGACCCCCACCCCTGCGGCTTGCGGCACCTGCCGGTCACCACCTGCACCGCGTCCGTGCCCATGCCGTACACCCGCCACTCGATGGGGATGTAGAGCGTCAGACCGTTGCGCAGCTTGAGCTGCTGCGCCGGCGCTGCGTTCGCGGGCGAGGAGACGGCGAGGAGGGTGGCCGCGGCCACGGCCGCGGCGGCGAGGTATCGCGTGAACATGCGGCCGACCCTAGGGGCGGCCACTTGCAAAACAGTCACTAACCACTAAAAGCCGACACAAGTTCGCGGAGGAGCGCCACGACCCCGTCGGGCCCGTCCACCACGATGTCGGCCTGCTCGGCGAGGGCGGTCACCTCGGTCGAGCCGCTGCACACGGTGACGCCGGGCAGCCCGTAGGCGCGTACCGCCTCGAAGGCGGCCAGGTCACCGAGGTCGTCGCCGACGAACATGACCGACCTCGCGTCCCGCTCGGCGAGGAACAGCCCGAGCGCGTGGCCCTTGTCCATGCCCGGCGGTCTCAGTTCCAGCACGAACCGGCCCGGCTCCACCACGAGGTCGTGCCGGGCGGCCACCTCGGCCAGCGGCTCGCGCAGGACGGCCAGCGCGCCCTCGGGGTCGTCGGCGCGGCGCGTGTGGACGGCCACCGCGCGGCCCTTGTCCTCGATGGTCACGCCCTTCAGGCCGAGCGAGTCGATCAGCAGCGGAAGCTCGGCCTCCGCCCGGGGCACGCCCGCGGGGGGCGGCGGGCCGGAGACGGCGCCGTTCTCCCACCGCTCGAAACCGTAGTGGCCGAGGATCACCAGGCCCGGCACCTCGGCCAGGCCGGGGCCGAGCTCCAGGACGGTGGCGGGCGGGCGCCCGGTCACGATGGCCACCGCCCGCACGTGCCGGCCCAGCTCGGCCAGCACGCCGGGCGCCTCGGGGTGGATCAGGGCCGCGGCGGGATCGGACACGATCGGCGACAGGGTCCCGTCGAAGTCGAGTCCGATCACGGCGCCCGCGGGGTCCTTCAGGATGGCTTCCATACCAGGGATGTTGCTCACGCGGCTGGCCCTACCCAGCCGGTCAGGGGCGCATGCCCAGACGCCTCGCGGCGCGGTCGCGCTGGCGGCCGGCGCGCAGCCTGCGCAGCCGTTTCACCAGCATCGGGTCCTGCTCCAGGGCGGCCGGCTTGTCGATGAGCTCGCCCAAAAGCTGGTAGTAGCGGGTGGCGGAGAACCCGAAGGTCTCCTTGATGGCCTGCTCCTTCGCGCCCGCGTGGCGCCACCACTGGCGCTCGAAGGCGAGGAGCTCACGTTCACGTGCGGTCAGCTCCGCGGGTGGGGTGAGGGGTTGCTGCTCGTGCGCGGGTTGTCGGGGTGCACTGTCACCGCCGGCCGGTGCGGTGTCCATGGTTCCTCCTCCCAAGGCTGCGCGCGACGACCACGACACGCGCATGCGGCCCGACGCCATCGTAATGTGCGCACTCCGGCTGTTCATGGCGGATGGCGAGACGTACAGTCACGAAGTGTGACCTCAGTCATCACACTTCTCACGGACTACGGGCTTGAGGACGGCTACGTGGCGGCCTGCCACGGGGTGATCGCCGGCATCGCCCCCGAGGCCAGGGTGATCGACGTGTGCCACGCCATCCCGTCGGGCGACGTACGGCGCGGTGCCGCGATTCTCGCCCAGACCATCCCCTACCTGCCCAAGGGCGTGCACATCGGCGCGGTCGATCCCGGCACGGGACATGCCCGGCGCCCCGTCGCGATCGTGGCGGGCGGCCGGGTGTTCATCGGGCCGGACAACGGGCTGCTGTCCTGGGCGGTCCACGCCAGCGGGGGGCCGGAGGCGGCGTACGAGATCAGCAACGAGGAGTACTTCCTGAGACCCGTCTCGCCCACCTTCCACGGCCGCGACATCTACTCGGCCGTGGCGGGACGGCTGGTCAAGGGGCTCAAGCCGGACGACCTGGGGCCTGAGCGGCCGATCGCGCGGCTCGTGTCGCTGGCGGAGCCGATGTCGGTGGTGCGCGAGGGGGCGGTCGAGGGCGAGGTCGTCTCGGTGGACCGCTACGGCAACACGCAGCTCTCGATCACGGCGAGCCACCTGGAGGCGCTGGGGGCGCGGGTCGGCGACACGCTGGGGGTGTGGCTGGGGCGGCGGCAGCTCACGTTGCCGTACCGGGAGACGTACGCGGCGGTGCCGCCGGGCGAGCTGGTGGCGTTCGCGGACTCGGCGGGGCTGATCGCGATCGCGGTGAACTCGGGGGACGCGGCGCAGCGGCTGGGGCTACCCCCCGGCGCCCATGTCCGGATTTCTCCATCTATTTCCAAGTCTTAGCCCTACGAAAGCCGCTTAAGCCTAATTACGCGATGTATCGGACTGTTTACTGAAGGGTCTGATCAGCGGTAGGCGTCTCGTGTCACAATCTCCGGCAACGGGCATCCCCCTTCTGCCCCGGAGGTCGCCATGCGCCTCTTCCGCCCCATGCCGTACGTCCGCTGCCTCATCGTCACCCTCGTCACCGCCTCCGGCCTGTACCTGACCGCCTCACCGGTGTCCGGCCCCTCGCCGAGCGCGGGCGCCGCCGCCACGAACGCGCCGGCCGCCGCCCAGTGGCAGCTCCCGGCGCTGCGCCTGCCCGAGGCGTGGCGGATCACCAGGGGCGAGGGCGTGCTGGTCGCCGTCCTCGACACCGGGGTGAACGGCGACCACCCCGACCTCGCGGGCTCCGTGGTCGCCGGCCCCGACCTGACCGGCGCGGGCCGGCGGCCCGGCCGGTGGGGGCACCACGGCACCGCCATGGCCAGCCTCATCGCCGGCCACGGCCACACCGACCCCGCCACCCCGCCCCACCCGCGCGACCCCGTCGACGCCGCCGCCCCACCGCATCCGCGCAACCCACCGGGAGCCGCCGCCCCGCGCACAGGACCCGCGGGCCGGGCCGCCGCGCTCGGCGTGCCGGTGCGCGTGCCCCACGCCGCCCGGGAGACCGCGCGCCTGGGCGTGATCGGCGTCGCCCCGGGGGCCCGCATCCTGTCGGTCCGCGTCACGCTGGAGAACGACGACCCGCTGCGCGCCCGCCCCTCCGCGGGCCGTCCCGACGCGCTGGCCCGCGGCATCCGCTACGCCGCCGACCACGGCGCGGACGTCATCAGCATGTCCCTGGGCGGCGGCAGCGGCGCCTGGAACGGCTCCCCCGCCGAGAAGGAGGCGGTCCGGTACGCGCTGAGCCGCGGCGCCGTCCTCGTGGCCTCCTCCGGCAACGACGGCGAGACCACGAACCGCAAGAACTACCCCGCCGCCTACCCCGGCGTCATCGCGGTCGGCGCGGTGGACCGGCGGCTCAAGGTGGCCGCGTTCTCCAACCGCCAGGACTACCTCTCGGTGGTGGCGCCCGGCACGGGCATCCTCACGGCCGACGGCGACCGCTCCTACGTGGTCGGCGACGGCACGAGCGCGGCGGCGGCCATGGTGGCGGGCATCGCGGCCCTGGTCAGGTCGGCCTATCCCGGCCTGCCGCCGCGTCAGGTGCGCGCGGCCATCGAGCGCGGCACGGCCTCGCCGCCGTCCTGGCGTCCATGGTCGGCCTCCGGGGCGGACGGCCGCGACCGCTCGTACGGGCACGGCGTGGCCGACGCGCTGTTCGCGCTGCGGGAGGCGGGCCGGCTGACGGGGGCCAGGGCGGGCACGGCCCCGCCGGCCCCACCGGGGCGGCCGGCGCGGGCGGACGGCGGCGCGCCGGACTCCCGGTTGCCGACGCTGCTCGGACTGCTCGCGCTCTGCCTCGCGATGGGCGCCCACGTACTGGCCCGCCGCCGCGCCCCCTGACCCCCGCAAGCACGCCGCGCCTTATCCCTAGCAAGCGCTTGTGTAATACTCCTGGCATGACGACCCTGGCGATCGACGGCTGGTTCACGGTCGAGGACGGCGTCACCCACCTCCTGGGCGCCCGCTGCGCCGCCTGCGGCACGGTGACGTTCCCCCCGCGGACCGGCTTCTGCCCCAACCCCGGCTGCGACGGCGAGCACCTGGAGGTGACACGCCTGTCCCGGCGCGGACGCGTCTGGTCCTACACCGACTCGTGCTATCCCCCGCCCGCCCCGTACGTGGCCGCCGAGCCCTACGCGCCCGTCACGCTGGCGGCGGTGGAGCTGGAGCGTGAGGGCATCGTGGTGCTCGGCCAGGTCAAGGGCCTCACGGTCGCGGACCTGGAGGTCGGCATGGAGCTGGAGCTGACCTGCGGCCCGCTCGCCGACGGGCCGCTCGTGTGGATGTGGGGGGCGGCGTCGTGAGCGTGGTGGTGCTGGGCGCCGGGATGCATCCGTGGGGCAAGTGGGGCCGCCCGTTCACCGAGTACGGCCTGGCGGCGGCCCGTGAGGCCCTGCGTGACGCGGACGTGAGCTGGCCCGAGGTCGGGTTCCTGGTCGGCGCCGACACGATCAGGAACGGCTACCCGGGCTTCGTGTCCGGCGCGACGTACGCCAGGGCGCTCGGCTGGTCGGGCGCCCGGATCGCGTCCTGCTACGCCGCCTGCGCCTCCGGAGCGCAGGCCATCGACATCGCGCGGACCCGCATTCTCGCCGGGCTCTGCGACGTCGCGCTGGTCGTGGGCGCCGACTCCACCCCGAAGGGCTTCTTCAAGCCGGTCGGCGGCGAGCGCCCCGACGACCCCGACTGGCTGCGCTTCCGCCTGCTCGGCGCGACCAACCCGGCCTACTTCGGGCTCTACGCGCGCCGCCGGATGGCCCTGCACGGCTCCACGCCCGGGGACTTCGCGGCCGTCAAGGTCAAGAACGCCCGCGCCGGCGCGCTGAACCCGCTGGCCCGCTACCGCAAGCCCGTCACGGCCGCGGAGGTGCTGGCCTCGCCCATGGTGGCCGACCCGCTGCGCCTCATGGACATCTGCGCCACCTCCGACGGCGGGGCCGCGGTCGTGCTCGCCTCGGAGGACTACGCCCGGCGGCGCGGCGTCACCGACCCGGTACGCCTGGCCGCGGTCTCCACGGTGACGCCGACCTTCCCCAACGCCGTGCTGGAGCTCCCGGAGTTCGCCACGGACTCCTGCGCCGCCGTGCCGCCGCCCGCCCGGCCGTTCCGCGCGGCGATCGCGCACGCCGCGTACGAGGAGGCCGGGCTGGGCCCGCAGGACGTGTCGTTCGCCGAGGTGTACGACCTGTCCACGGCGCTGGAGCTGGACTGGATGGAGGACGTCGGCCTCTGCCCGCCCGGCGAGGCGGAGAAGCTGCTGCGGGCCGGCGACACGGCGCTCGGCGGGCGACTCCCGGTGAACCCCTCGGGAGGGCTGGCCTCGTTCGGCGAGGCGATCCCCGCCCAGGCGATCGCCCAGGTGTGCGAGCTGAGCTGGCAGTTGCGCGGCCGGGCGGGCGAGCGGCAGGTGGCGGGCGCCCGGGTGGGCCTGGCGGTCAACCAGGGCCTGTTCGGCCACGGTTCGGCGGTCATCGCCACCCGCTGACCGTCGCGTACGGCCGATGGAAGGTCGCGTACGACCGATGGAAGGACGCCGAGGGCCCCGCGCGAACGGATCGCGCGGGGCCCTCGGGACGTGGCGGCGGCCTCAGCCGGCGTGGACCACGTCGTGCGTCTCCGCGAAGTGGCAGGCGCTGAGGTGCGCCGTGCCCGGCCGGATCTGCAGCAGCGGCTCCTCCGTCGCGCAGATCTCCTGGGCCTTCCAGCAGCGGGTGCGGAAGCGGCAGCCCGACGGCGGGTTGGCCGGCGAGGGCGGGTCGCCCTGCAGGATGATCCGCTCGCGGCTCTCGCGGCCCTCGGGGTCGGGGACCGGGACGGCCGACAGCAGCGCCTGGGTGTACGGGTGGGCCGGCCGGTCGTAGATCTCCAGGTCCTTGCCCAGCTCCACCATCTTGCCGAGGTACATCACCGCGACCCGGTCGGAGATGTGGCGCACCACCGACAGGTCGTGGGCGATGAAGATGTACGCCAGGCCGAACTCGTTCTGCAGCCGCTCCAGCAGGTTGATGACCTGCGCCTGGATCGACACGTCGAGCGCGGACACCGGCTCGTCGCAGACGATGATCTCAGGCTGGAGCGCCAGACCGCGGGCGATGCCGATGCGCTGGCGCTGGCCGCCGGAGAACTGGTGGGGGTAGCGGTTGATGTGGTCGGGGTTGAGGCCCACGACCTCCAGCAGCTCCTGCACCTTGCGGCGCCGGTCGCCCTTGGGCGCGACCTCGGTGTGGATCTCGAACGGCTCGCCCACGATGTCGCCGACGGTCATCCGGGGGTTCAGCGAGGTGTAGGGGTCCTGCATCACCATCTGGATGTTGCGGCGCATCCGCTTGAGCTCGGCGCCCTTGGCCCTGGCCATGTCGCGCCCGTTGACCACCACCGAGCCGGACGTCGGCCGCTCCAGCGCCATGAGCACCTTGGCCAGCGTCGACTTGCCGCAGCCGGACTCGCCGACGATGCCCAGCGTCTCGCCCTTGTTCAGCTCGAACGAGACGCCGTCCACGGCCTTGATGGCGCCGATCTGCTTCTTGAACATGATGCCCTGGGTCAGCGGGAAGTGCTTGACCAGGTCGCGCACCTCCAGGATGCGCTCACCTTGGGTCGCCATCGAGGACCTCCCTCCAGTAGTGGCAGGCGCTGTTGCGCGCACCGCTGATCCCGTAGAGCGGGGGGGCGTCGGTCACGCAGTTGTCCTGGCGGTACGGGCACCGCGGGTGGAAGGCGCAGCCGGTCGGCATGTCGAGCAGGTTGGGCGGCAGGCCCTTGATCGCGTACAGCTCCTGGCCCTTCTGGTCGACCCGGGGGATCGACTCCAGCAGGCCCTTCGTGTACGGGTGGGCGGGCGCCCGGTAGATGTCGTACACCGGGGCGTTCTCGACGATCCGTCCCGCGTACATGACCGCGATCTTGTCCGCGACGTCGGCGACGACGCCGAGGTCGTGCGTGATGAGGATCAGGCCCATGTTGCTCTCGCGCTGCAGCTCGGCGAGCAGCTCCATGATCTGGGCCTGGACCGTCACGTCGAGCGCGGTGGTCGGCTCGTCGGCGATCAGCACCTCCGGGTCCAGCGCGATCGACATGGCGATCATGATGCGCTGGCGCATGCCTCCGGAGAACTGGTGCGGGTAGTCGTTGACGCGCTGCTTGGCGGCCGGGATGCGGACCCGGTCCATCAGCTCGACGGCCTTGGCCATCGCGTCACGCTTGTTCATGCCGCGGTGGACGCGGAACATCTCGCTGATCTGCCAGCCCACGGTGAACACCGGGTTGAGCGCCGACAGCGCGTCCTGGAAGATCATGGAGATGCGCTGGCCGCGGACCTGCGTGCGCGCCTCGTCCGACAGCTTGAGCAGGTCGGTCCCGCGGAAGCGGATCTCTCCCTTGGGAATGCGGGCGGGCGGCATGTCCAGGATGCCCATGATCGCCTGCGCGGTCACGGACTTGCCGGAGCCCGACTCGCCCAGGACCGCGAGGGTCTCACCCGGGTTGAGCGAGTAGCTCACGCCGTTCACGGCCCGCACGATGCCCGCCCTGGTGACGAACTCGACGTGCAGGTCCTCCACCGCCAGCAACGGCTCGTCGCCCAGCCCTCCCTCGGCGGGCGACGTCCTCAGCGATGTCTTACTCATCTGATCCCCCCTCCTACCTGAGCTTCGGGTCGAGCGCGTCGCGGACGGCGTCGCCCATCATGATGAACGCGAGCACGGTGATGCTCAGGAACACGGCGGGGAACACCAGCGGCAGCGGCGCCTCCAGGAACCGGCTCCGGGCATCGGCGATCATCAGGCCCCACGAGATGTCCGGCGACTGCACGCCGACCCCGAGGAACGACAGCGCGGCCTCGGCCGCGATGAACCCGCCCAGGTTGATGGTGGACACGACGATCACCGGGGCGATCGCGTTCGGCAGCAGATGGCCGAACATGATCCGGCTCTGGCTCGCGCCGAGCGCCCGCGCCGCGATGACGAAGTCCTGGCTCCTGGCCGTGATGACGGCGGCCCGCATGATGCGGAACGTCATCGGCCAGGCCAGCACCGACAGCGCGATCACCACGATCCAGATGCCGAGCCCCTTGTCGCGGAACGTCGCCGTGATGAGCAGCGCGCCCAGGATCTGCGGGATCGCGAAGAACACCTCGGTGACACGGGAGCTGACCGTGTCGGTGAGGCCGCCGCGGGTGCCGGCGATGAGGCCGAGCAGGCCGCCGACGACCGCGGTGATGATCGTGGTGCTGACACCGATGAGGATCGAGTTGCCGGCGCCGTAGATGGTGCGCGCGTACACGTCGCAGCCGAGGTTGTCGCGCCCGAAGAGGTGACCCGCGCTCGGGCCCTGGCGGGCGGTGGAGAGGTCGCACGTGCGCGCGTCCAGCGGGTTGATCGACGTGAACAGCGACGGCCAGAACGACATGATCAGCAGGATCGCGATGAGGACCAGCGAGAAGATGAACATCGGCCTGCGGCGCAGGTCATGCCAGGCGTCGGTCCACAGGCTCGCCGGCTTGCCCTCCTTCTTGCGGCGCCTGCCGCGGGAGGGAGGAGCGACGGGGGCCGTCTCCGGGGTCAGAGTCTGGGTGTCGGGGCCCGCGGGCCCCGCCTGTGGAGTGTCACTCATAGCGGATCCTCGGGTCGAGCACTGCGTACATCAGGTCGACGACCAGGTTGGCCACGATGTAGACCAACACCAGGATGGTCACGATGCCTACGACGATGGGTTGTTCTCGTAGGTAGACGCCTTGGTAGAGCTGGTTGCCGATCCCCGGCAGGTTGAAGATCGTCTCGGTGATCACCGCGCCGCCCATGAGGTTGCCGAGGTCGGCGCCCAGGTAGGTCACGAGGGGGATCAGCGCGTTACGCAGGCCGTGCCTGCCGATGACCCTCCGGCGGGACAGGCCCTTGGCGGTCGCCGTCCGGATGTAGTCGGATCTCAGCGTCTCCACCAGGCTCGTCCTGGTGAGTCGTGTCAGGTACGCGATCGACACGCCCGCCAGCACGAACCCCGGCAGCAGGTACGACTTGATGCCCTGGGTGGTGCCCGCGATGGGGAAGATCTCCGTGCCGGTCACCTGCTTGAGCCAGACGCCCAGCCAGAGCTGCAGCACGAAGCCGCTGACCAGCGTGGGGATCGAGATCAGCAGCAGGGTCGAGGCGAGGATGGCCGTGTCGGTCGCCCGGCCGCGGCGCAGCGCCGCCCAGAGGCCGAGGACGACACCGATGACGGCCTCCAGGACCAGCGCGACCAACGCGAGGTTCAGCGTGACCTGGAGCTTGCCCGCGAGGAGCTGCGTCACCGGGACGCCGGCGAACGTCTTGCCGAAGTCGCCGCGGAAGATGATGCCGCTGATGTAGTACCAGTACTGGAGCAGCAGCGGATCGTTCAGGTGGTACTGGTCGCGGATGATCGCGACGATGTTGGGGTCCTGCCTCTTCTCACCGGCCAGCGCCGCGATGGGGTCACCAGGAAGCGCGAAGACGATGGCGAAGATGAAGAGGGTGGCGCCGAGCAGGACTGGCACTGCCTGGATCAGACGCCTGATGATGTAACGGCCCATTCAAGCCTCCCGTACATGCCGAAAGGCAGTGCCTGGATCCATGGGGTGGAACGGCCCAAGCCACTGCCTTCCTGGCGCTCTCGAGGGGCGGGCGCGCCGCGCGCGCCCGCCCCCGGGAACAAGCGTCAGGCCTTCTCGACGTCGGCCCACTCAACCTGGTTCAGCAGGTTGATCTTGACGTTCTTCACCTTGGTCGAGTAGCCGGAGTTGTTCCGGTAGAAGTACACCGGGATGTACGGCATCTCCTTGATGAGGATGTCGTCCGCCGCCTGGTACTGCTTCAGGCTCTCCTCGGGGCTCGCCGCCTGGTCGCCCTTGGCGACCGTCTCGTCGAACGTCTTGTTGGAGTAGCCCGCGTAGTTCGAGCCGGTCTTGATGGCACCGGTCGAGAAGATCGGCGTCAGGTAGTCCTCGGCCGACGGGTAGTCGATCGCCCAGCCCATCCGGAACATGCCCTTGTACTTCTTGGCGTCCAGGTCGTCCAGGATGTTGGCGAACTTCTCGAACGGCTTGACGGTCACCTCGACGCCGAGGTTGGCGCGGAGGTTGTTGGCGACGGCCTCGATCCACTCCTTGTGGCCGCCGTCGGCGTTGTAGCCGAGCTCCAGCTTGGCCGGACCCTTGGCCGCGGCGTACTGCTCCTTGGCCTTGCCCGGGTCGTAGGCGCAGGCGGTGCAGGCGCCCTGGCGGTAGCCGTCGATGGCCGGGTTGATGAAGTCGTCGGCCGGCGCACGGGTGCCGGAGAAGACCGTCTCGGCGATCGTCTTCCGGTCGATGGCCATGGAGATGGCCTCGCGGACCTTGACGTCCTTGTACTCGTCGTTGTACTGCAGCGGGAAGCCGATGTAGCCGATACCGGCGTCCGGCTGGTCCTGGTAGCGGTCACCGAGCGCGGTCTTGGCGCTGGCGATCGCCGACGCGGGCAGCGAGTCGTGGATGTCGACGTTGTCGGCCTGCAGGTCGTTGTAGGCCGTCTCCGAGCTGTTGTAGAGCTTGAACTGGAGCTTGGTCCAGCCGGTCGGCTTCTTGCCCGGGAACTTGTCGTAGACCGTCAGGTCGATGGTCTGGTCGGTGCCCTTCTTGTAGGGCTTGTCCAGCTTGAACAGACCCTGACCGATGGGCTTCTCGCCGTACTCGTTCGTCACCTTGCCGTCGGAGCCGAAGGCGGCCTTGGGCAGCGGGTAGAACGCGGTGTAGCCGAGCATGGTCTTGAACTGGGAGAACGGCGCGCTCAGCGTGACCTCGAGGGTGGTGTCGTCCACCGCCTTGAGGCCCTTCATCTCCTTGGTGGTGACCGGCTTGCCCTCACCCGGGTTGAGGTCGGCGTAGCCCTCGACGCGACCGAAGAAGTAGCCCGCGCCCTGCGCGTTCTCCTGGTTGGCCGCGTAGTTCCAGGCGTCCACGTAGTTCTGGGCGACCACGGGCTCACCGTTGTGCCAGGTGTAGCCCGGCTTGAGCTTGATCGTCCAGACCTTGTTGTCCTTGGTCTCGATCGAGTCCGCCGCGCCCATGACGACCTGCTTGTTCTCGTCATAGTTCACCAGCGGCTCGAAGACCGCCGCGAGCGCCTCAGCGCCCTCGGACTCAGTGGTGTTCGAAGGGACCAGCAGGTTCTGCGGCTCGCCGAGCTCCATGCGGACCGGCGTGTCGCCGCCCGACCCGGAGGTGCCCGTCGAGGTGCCGCCGCCGCCACCACACGCGGCAACCGCGAGGGCCAGCAGCGCGGTACCGGCGACGATCTGTGCGCCCTTAGTAACACGCATGGTAAGAAGATTCCTCCCTCTACAGGTGGGCGTAAGCGCTGAGCTGCGATGATCGTGAGCAGCCTGACGGGGGGTTCGGTAATCCCCCGGGTTTGGCTGACATGGTCAAACCAGCCGACGCCCTGCCAGTCGATCGCGACTATCCCTCACTACGTGCCACCAGCGAGTCTCTGGCGCGTTGCAGTTCGGTCACACGTGCGCCTATCCAGCGTCACAGTCATTGGGGGCAGACGGCGCTTAAGCTCCCATTACCGTCAGATGGCCCTACGACTGGACACGGACAGTCGAGCAAAAATACCCCTTACCGAATCGTGCTCGCGCCCTTACCCGGCGC
Organism: Nonomuraea roseoviolacea subsp. carminata; assembly: GCF_024172185.1. Lineage (GTDB taxonomy): Bacteria > Actinomycetota > Actinomycetes > Streptosporangiales > Streptosporangiaceae > Nonomuraea > Nonomuraea roseoviolacea. Next base: position 4,380,544 of record NZ_JAMZEC010000001.1, on the reverse strand, counting down.
GCGCTGGACCACTGGGCTACGGTTGTTCGGGTCTTGGCGGCGCCTTGGAACCGGGCGCCCCATGACTTCGTCCAACTGTCTGCCGCGCGCCGTGCGCGGCAGACCCCACCGACCGGGATCCAATAGAGTCCTTGCCATGAGTCAGCCGGAATCCGCTGTGGCGGACGCCCAGGCGGGCGGCCGAGGCGGGCAGGAGCCGCTGGCCAAGCTCGCCGCGAGATACGGGCTTCGCCGTGCCATCGCGCGGCCGAGGTTTCCTGTCTACGTGCGCCAGCTCTGGGAGCGGCGGCACTTCATCCTGACCTACGCCACCTCCCGCAACGTCTCGAAGTACTCCAGCTCCGCCCTGGGCCAGCTCTGGCAGGTCCTCACCCCGCTGCTCAACGCCGCCATCTACTACGTGATGTTCGGCCTCGTGCTCGGCGGCAAGGGGCACATCCACAACTATCCCGCGTTCCTGCTGACCGGGATGTTCACCTTCACCTACACCCAGCGGTCGGTCACCGCGGGAGCCAAGTCGATCTCCGGCAACCTCTCGCTGATCCGCGCGCTGCACTTCCCCAGGGCCTCGCTGCCCCTGGCCTACACCATCCAGGAGCTGCAGCAGCTCGCCATCTCCATGGGTGTGCTCCTCGTGATCGTGCTCATCACCGGCGAGCCCATCGCGCTGACCTGGCTGCTGATGCCGGTCGTCCTGCTGCTCCAGACGCTCTTCAACGTGGGCGCCGGCCTGGTGATGGCGCGGCTGGGCGCCTCCATGCGCGACCTCAACCAGCTCCTGCCGTTCATCACCCGCACCTGGCTGTACGCCTCGGGCGTCTTCTTCTCCATCCAGGAGAAGGTCGTGGGCACCGCCCACCTGCCCCAGTCGGTGGCCGACGTCATGTACTACGCCAACCCGGCCGCCTCCTACATCGAGGCCATGCGCGACATCCTCATCACGAGCGACGGGGGGCACACTCCGCCGGATTCGGTGTGGATATCCTGCGTATTCTGGGCGGTGTTCGCACTGTGCTTCGGCTTCTGGTACTTCTGGCGGGCCGAGGAGAGGTACGGGCGTGGCTGAACTTACCGAGGAGCTGTCACTGGTGAAGGCCGAGGAGCCCGCCGTCGCCGGCACGGACGGCAAGGCGAAGCCGCAGCCGAAGCCCGCCGCGGTTTCGGCCGCGCAGCCGAAGACGGCCGCCACGCCCCCTCTCGACGTTCCCACCGGCACGCCCACCGTCATCGTCGACGACCTGCACATCATCTACCGCGTGTACGGCGCGGCCTCCGACGCCGAGAAGGGCAACGCGGTCAACGCCCTCACGCGCATCCTGCGGCGCCAGGGCCGGCCGCAGATGAAGGAGGTCCACGCCGTCAAGGGCGTCTCCTTCGTGGCCTACCACGGCGACGCCATCGGCATCGTGGGGCGCAACGGGTCGGGCAAGTCCACGCTGCTGCGCGCCATCGCCGGCCTCCTGCCGCCCCACTCGGGCGCCGTCTACACCGACGGCCAGCCGTCGCTGCTCGGCGTCAACGCCGCGCTCATGCGCGAGCTCACCGGCGAGCGCAACATCGTGCTCGGCTGCTACGCCATGGGCATGACGCCGGCCGAGGTCAAGGAGAAGTACCAGGAGATCGTCGACTTCTCCGGCATCGACGAGTTCGTCCAGCTGCCGATGTCCACGTACTCCTCCGGCATGGGCGCCCGCCTGCGCTTCGCCATCTCCTCCGCCAAGACCCACGACGTGCTGCTCATCGACGAGGCGCTGGCCACCGGCGACCGCGAGTTCCGCAAGAAGAGCGAGCAGCGCATCAGGAAGATCCGCGAGGAGGCCGGCACGGTCTTCCTCGTGGCCCACGACCTGCGGGTCATCGAGGAGACCTGCAACCGGGTCATCTGGCTGCACAAGGGCAAGATCAAGATGGACGGCGACCCGAAGGAAGTGCTCGCCGCCTACAACAAGGGCTGAGCGCCCCAGCACATCACCACCTGGCCGCCGGCGCGTGCGACACGCCCGGCGGCTTCGTCGTGCGCCTGCGACACGAGGGATGAACGCCTGACACCGTGGCCTGCGTTCCGGTATGATTCGAACGTTGTTTCGATACGACGAGGCGCGGATGGAAGGGAACGGGGGCGCGATGGGAGAGCTGTCGGCCGCGATCGACCACCTGGCCGTCGAGGACGTGACACAGATCCCGAGGATGGAGCTGGCCGAGCAGCTCCTCGATTTGCACTGGCAGATGGCCCGCCTCCAGGCCCAGATCGCCCGCCGCACCGGCGTCCGCGTCTGAGGGTGAAGCCTTTACGGGCCCTGTGCGACGCCCAGAGGCACGATCAGGGCCGCTTGCCCGCCCCTTCGGAGGCCCGGCCTGTCCCGCCCGCTGGCGAGTGACGCTCTCGGCCCTGTGGTGAAGGTCTCGACGCGATGCGGGGCGGGCTCGACCCATGCGGGGCGGCGCTGGGGGCGCGGCGCAGCGCGGAGGCGCGGAGCGGCGCAGGGGCGCGGAGCGGGCGCGGGCGTGGGCGTGGGGCCGCGGGCGCGGGATGTCCATGCGGCCGTACGTGGCCGGCGAGGGGCCTCTCCGGCGTTCCCCGACGTTCCCCGGCGCTGGCCGTCCGTCAGGGGCCGGACATGGGAGAGCCGCCGGTCCCTGGTCGAGGGACCGGCGGCGGGCTGCGCCTCACGCCGGGGTCGCCCTGCAGTGACGGCCCGGCTCCGAGGCGTGATCCGGGCGCGGGCGCGTCCGCCCGGCCCGCGCCGTTCCACCGGCCGGCGAGACGGGGTCGTACGAGCACCGGCACCAAGGCGCTCGTCCACTCCCCTCAGCGCCGCCGGCGGGCACGGCGGGCGGCTGCCCGGGTCGTCAGGTCAGCCGCGTGCCCGGCACCACGGCGCCCGGCGCGAGACCGCGCGACAGCGGGGAGCCGGACACCACGGTCCCCGGGGTCACGCCCTGCGCCAGCGGACCGCTCGGCACGATCCCGCGCCCCACCGTCGCGTGCGGCACCACACCGCCCGAGGTGACGCCGCGCACCGGCGTGTTGCCCGACATCACACCGCCCGGCGTGATGCCGCGCACCGCCGTGACGCCCGGGAGCGCACCGGCCTGCGCCGGAGCCACACCACCGGGGGTGACCCCGCGCGCCGCGGCGGCCCTCGCGGGCGTGCCCGCCTGGGAGGCGCCGCGCGTCCGCGTGCCGGCCGGCGCCGCGTCACTCCGCGCCATCGGCACCCGCCGCACGACAGCCCCCTGGGCCGGAACCCACGGCGTCATGCCACCCTGAGCGAACGGCACACCCTGCCCCACAGCGCCCTGGGCGAACGGGACGCTCGGGGCGACCCCGCCCTGGGCGAGGGGGACGCCAGGGGCGACGCCGCCCTGGACCGGCGTGACGACCGGCGCCCCATGCCGGGCGACGCCGTGGGCCGCCGTCTGGCCGGCACCGCGCACGGCCGTCTCGGTCGCTCCACGGCTCGCCGTGCGGGTGGCGGCGTTCTGCGTGACGCTCCCGGAGCGGGGAAGGCTCCGTGTGGTGGCGCCCTCCCGCATGCCCCGGGACAGCGCGTCCTCCAGCGACCGGCCCGCCGGGACGCTCAGGATCGGGTCGCCGGCCAGGTCAGGACGGCTCGGCTCGACGAAGCGGCGCTCCCAGTTCTCGCGGGACTCGCGGGAGTGGCGCGATCCGCGCCGCCCCCTGCCGTCGTCGCGCGAACCCGAGGCCCGCCGGCCCGTACCGGCCCTGCGTCCGTTGCGGCGGCCGTCGCGGTCGGCGGCGGCCGTGTTGCGCGTGCCGCCCTGGCGTCCGCCCGTTCGGGTGTTCCCCTCGCCGCGCGGGTCCGGCGAGACGGGCCGGACGACGCCCGGCACGGCGGGCCGCGGCGTCCCGTCCACCGGGAGACCGGCGCCGAGCGTACGGGCCCCCGGAACCTCGGCGCCGGACACCCCCGTGCCCGGCGCCACCGGAGCCGCCGGAGCGACCGGAGCCACCGCGGTCACGGCGTCGGCCGGCGTGACCTGCTCCTCCGCGCCCGGCGTCCCGTCTCCCGGCACGTCGGCGCCGGAGACGGGCCCTCCAGGCGTGTCGGCGCGCAGGGTCCGGCCCGCCACGGCGTCCCGGCCGCCCGCCGCGTCGTCCAGCGCCCCGGCGACCGGAGGCGTCACGCCCGGCGCCCCCGGTCCCGTCGTGAGCGGTCTGGTGGAGCGATGCGCCTGCGCGTGGGCCGGCGGGACGGTGAGGGCCGCCGCCAGCCCGAGTGACGCGACGGCGACAGCCGTCTTGACTACACGATTCATGATTGCCTTCCCGGCTCGTGATCGATCGCTCTCGCATGCGGAGGAGAGACGACTCGACGACCCCCCGAAAGCCGAGACGAGCACGCGGTGGGCACCACACGCGGCGCGCCGCCCGGCTGGGCTACTGAACGTAGTTGTATCACCGCGCTCAGTGGCCCGCTGGGCGGGTCAACGACCCTTCAAGAGGCCGGGAAGATCCGGGACGAGGCCGATGGAAGGCGGGGTGAATGGGCGGCATGTCGGGACACGGCAGTGGGGCGTTCCCGGCATTCACCGCCCGCTCCCCGAGCGCGCCGACGGCCCGCGGACGACGACCGGTGAGGACGAATGCCGCGGGCCGGGCGCGCAGATTTTCCGGTAGCCGGATGCTCGCTTGACCGCCCAGACCGGACGGGCCCATCGGAGGACGGGCCCGCCGGGAGGGACCGCGCGAGTCAGCCGAACAGGCTCAGACGGCCACCAGAGCCTCTTCCGCGGCGGCTTCCACCACGGGCTCGAACGGGAACCGGTCGGCGAAAGCGGGGCGCAGGTCGCCCAGCCACACCGCCGTGGGGTCGTAGTGCGCGAAGAACGGCCGCCCGACCAGTGACGGGTCGCGGGCCTGGATGAGGTGGAGCACGAAGACCCGCTGGCCGGCGATCTCCGTGACGCCGTCGACGCACACCTTGCCGGGCGTGGCCGACATGGAGGGCCCCCGCACGGTGCGGCAGAGCCCGGAGACCGACGCGTACGCGTCCCTGAACACCTCGTGGGCCCGCGCCAGCGGCACCGCGAAGTAGTCCTGCGGGCCCGTGTCGCGCTCGACGAACATGTAGTACGGGATCATCCCCATCCGCAGTTGCCGGCGCCACATGGCCGACCACAGCGCCGGATCGTCGTTGATGGAGCGGATCAGCGGCGCCTGCGTCCGGATGGTCGCGCCGGTGCCGAGGATGCGCCGGACCGCGGCCTCGACCAGCGGCGGCTCCAGTTCGCGCGGGTGGGTGAAGTGGGCCATGAAGGCGAGGTTCTTGCCGGCGGCCACCACCCGCTCGAACAGCTCCAGCGTGGAGTCGGCGTCGGGGTCGGTGGTGAAGCGCTGCGGCCAGTACGCGAGCGACTTGGTGCCGATGCGGATCGATTCGAGCTGGTCCAGGGCGAGCAGCGGCTCCAGGTAGCGCCGGAGCACCGGCTCACCCATGATCATGGCGTCGCCGCCGGTGATGAGGACGCTGGTGACCTCGGGGTGCCGGCGGATGTAGCGCACCATCTGGTCGACGTCGTCGGAGGCGAACTTGAGGTCGGCGTCGCCGACGAACTGCGCCCACCGGAAGCAGTACGTGCAGTAGGCGTGGCAGGTCTGCCCCTGCTTGGGGAAGATCAGGACGGTCTCGGGGTACTTGTGCTGGAGCCCCGGCACCGGCTCGTCGTCCAGCCGGGGGACGTTCAGCTCCATCTGCCCGGCGGGGTGGGGGTTGAGGCGGGCGCGGACCCGGTTGGCCTCGGGGAGGAGCTCGGCGGGCGGGGCCTCCGCCTTGAGGAGGTCGGCCAGCCGGGCGACGTCGGCGGCGGGCAGCATGTCCGCCTGGGGGAAGACCAGTCGGTACAGGGGGTCGTCGGGCGCGGCCGACCAGTCGATGAGCTCGTCCACGACGTACGCGTTGGTGCGGAACGGGAGCACCGTGGCCACGGCGCGCACCTTCAGCCGCTCGTCGTCGTCGAGCCCTGCCCGGAGAAGAAGGTCGTCGAGATGCTTGGACGTGTACGCCCGGAAGCGTCGTGTGCCGGCCTGGTTCAAGATCACTAGGCGTTTCCCCTCATTTTTGTTCGTGCGGCGGTAAACCTCAAGCCTCTGTCGCGCGTCTACGGCTCTTATATCCGGACGTTGGTAACCGGGGATTCGGTTCCGCCGAGTCGCGAATGGATTTCCATGACATCTCGCGACATATCGCGTTCGGAGCTACACTGGCGCCGTGACCCACGATCCCGCGCTGCGCGCCTCCGACACCGACCGCGACCGCGTGGCCGCCGTGCTGGGCGAGGCTCTCGCCACCGGTCGGCTCACCAGCGTCGAGCACGCGGACCGCCTCGAGGCCGCCTACACGGCCAAGACCGTCGGCGAGCTCGTCCCCCTCACCACGGACCTGCCGGACGTGACCGCCTCCCGTCCGCCCGAGACCGTCGAGCAGCAGACGATCCGCTCCACGTTCAGCAAGATCATCCGCAAGGGGCGCTGGGTCGCCTCCCGGCACACCACGCTGGCCGTGACCTTCGGCGCGATGATCGTCGACCTGTCCGAGGCCGTGCTGCCCGGCCGCGAGGTGACCCTGGAGTGCGCCGCCCGCTTCTCCAAGCTCATCGTCCGCGTCCCCGACAACGCCCACGTCATCGACGAGGGCGGCTCCACGTTCGGCAAGCGCAACGTGACCGGCGGCTCGGCCGGCGACGGCCCGCTCATCCGCATCACCGGCGTGTCGATGTTCTCCAAGGTGATCGTGTCCCGCGGCGTCACCGACTGGAACCTGCACTGACCCCTGGACGCCGCACCGGCTCCTGAAACCTGCACCGACCCCGCGCCGGCCCGCGTCCACCCGCGCGCGCCTCTCCCGGCGGACCGGGCACCGGCGCCACCGGCTAGCCTGGCAAGCGTCCCGCCTGCGACGCGGTTTCGCCGTGTAGCCGCCGACCCGACCCTGGGCCCGCGTTCGGCGACCCTCTCGGCGGGCACGCGGCCCGTACGAGGTGACCCAGTGTCCGACAGCAAGCCGATCGCGCTCGACGCCATGGGCGGCGACCACGCCCCCCACGAGATCGTCGCGGGAGCGGTGCACGCCGTGCGCGAGCGCGGGCTGCAGGTCGTGCTGGTCGGGCCCCCGCGGATCCTGTACGAGGCCCTCGCCGACCACGACGCCACCCAGGAGATCCCCATCGTGCGGGCCGAGGAGGTCCTCGCGATGGACGAGGGCGCCCTGGCCAGCCTGCGGCGCCCCCGTTCGAGCATCGCCGTCGCCTGCCATCTCGTACGGCGGGGCGACGCCTCGGCCGTGGTGTCGGCGGGCTCGACCGCCGGCATCGTCGCCACCGGCAGGCTCCGCCTCAAGCCCCAGCAGGGCGTCCTGCGGCCCGCGATCGCCGTCGCCCTGCCCACCCGCCCCCATCCGACCCTGCTCGTGGACGCCGGGGCCAACGCCGATCCCAAGCCTGAGATGCTGGTGCAGTTCGCCCACCTCGGCACCGCGTACGCGGAGCTGGCCCACGGCCTCACCCAGCCGAAGGTCGGCCTGCTCACCATCGGCGGCGAGGCCGAGAAGGGCAACAAGCTGGTCAAACGGGCCCACGAGCTGCTCCAGAACGCCCCCGGCCTGCGCTTCACCGGCAACGTCGAGGGCCACGACCTGCTCACCGGCGCCGTGGACGTGATCACCGCCGACGGCTTCACCGGCAACGTGGCGCTCAAGACCATGGAGGGCGCCGTCCGCTACGCCTTCCACCAGCTCGGCGAGGCGATCAGCGAGAGCCCGGCCGCCCGGGTCGGCGCGTTCCTGCAGCGCTCGCGCATCCGCGAGCTGCGCCACCGCCTCGACGCCGAGGCGCACGGCGGCGCCGTCCTGCTCGGTCTCAACGGCACCGTGGTCATCGCGCACGGGTCGTCCAGGTCAGCCGGCGTCAGCGCGGCCTGCGCGCTCGCCGCGGAGCTGTCCGCCGGCGGCATCGTGACCCGCGTCGGCGACCGGATCGCCGCCGTTCCCCGATCACACCGGCTCTGGTGAACCCGTAGTCTTTGGCGCATCCACACGAACCGGGGGGACGCGTGCAAGGGCTCACCGCGGCACAGGCCGCCCAGGCGAAGCGGAACATCGTCCCGCGCCGGTCCAGCCGGTCCTTCGGCGCCATCTTCAGGGCCAACGTCTTCACGCTGTTCAACCTGGTCATCGGCGTGCTCTGGGCGCTCATCCTGATCTTCGGGCAGTGGCAGGACGGCCTGTTCGGCCTGGTCATCGTGGCCAACGCGCTGATCGGCATCGTCCAGGAGTGGCGCGCCAAGCGCACCCTCGACCGCCTGGCCGTCATCAACGAGGCGCCCGTCATGGTCCGCCGCGACGGCCGCGACCAGGAGGTCCATCCGCAGGACGTGGTGCTCGGCGACCTGGTCCTGCTCGGCTCCGGCGACCGGCTGCTCGTGGACGGCGAGGTCGTCGCGTCCGACGGCCTGGAGATCGACGAGTCGCTGCTGACCGGCGAGGCCGACCCCGTGCACAAGCGGCCCGGCGACCGGGTGCTGTCGGGCAGCTTCGCCGTCGCGGGCTCCGGCGCGTTCGTCGCCACCCACGTCGGCACCGACGCCTACGCCGTGCGCCTCGCCGAGGAGGCCAGCAAGTTCCACCTCGCCCACTCCGAGCTGCGCGAGGGCATCGCCAACTTCATCAAGTACGTCACCTGGCTGGTCATCCCGATCGGCGCGCTGCTGATCTACAGCCAGCTCCGCAACTCCGCCGACTTCGGCACCGCCATCACCGGAGCGGTCGCCGGCATCGTCACCATGATCCCCGAGGGTCTGGTGCTGATGACCTCCATCGCCTTCGCCGTCGGCGTCGTACGGCTGGGCCGGCGCAAGTGCCTGGTCCAGGAGCTGCCCGCGATCGAGGGCCTGGCCCGGGTCGACGTGCTCTGCCTGGACAAGACCGGCACGTTGACGGCGGGCGGCATGGACCTCGACGAGGTCCTGCCGATCAGCGCCGGGCCGAGCGACGGACACCGCGGCGGACCGGCCGACGGACCGAGCGACGGACACCGCGACGGACCGGCCGCCGGGCCGAGCGACGGACCGGCCGACGGGCGGAGTGACGGGCGGAGCGGCCGCGAAGCCGTGGACGAGGCGCTGGCCGCCCTGGCCAACCTCGACCAGCGCCCCAACGCCACCGCCCAGGCCGTACAGGTGCGCTATCCCGCGATGCCCGCCGGCTGGGCGGCCACGGCCAGCGTGCCGTTCTCCTCGGCCCGCAAGTGGAGCGGCGCCGACTTCGGCGAGCGCGGCGCGTGGCTGCTCGGCGCCCCCGACGTGCTGCTCGACGGCGGCGCCGGCTACGAGCGGGCCGCGGCGCTCGCCTCCACCGGCGCCCGCGTGCTCGCGCTGTGCCGCGCCGGCGACCTGGCCGCCGCCGAGCGGGGCGACCCGGACGCGGGCGTCGAGTGCGTCGCGCTCGTCACGCTCAAGCAGCGCATCCGCCCCGACGCCCACGAGACCCTCGGCTACTTCGCCCGCCAGGGCGTCGCCGTCAAGGTCATCTCGGGCGACAACCCCGAGGCCGTCTCCGCCATCGCCACCGGCCTCGGCATCCCCGGCGGCGACCGGGCCGTCGACGCCCGCACCCTGCCCGAGGACGACCCCGACAAGCTCGCCGACATGCTGGCCGCCAACACCGTCTTCGGCCGGGTCACCCCGCGGCAGAAGCGGCTGTTCGTCAGCGCGCTCCAGTCGCGCGGCCACACGGTCGCCATGACCGGCGACGGCGTCAACGACGTGCTCGCGCTCAAGGACGCCGACCTCGGCATCGCGATGGGCGCGGGCAGCCCCGCCACCAAGGCCGTCGCCCAGGTGGTGCTGCTCGACAACGCCTTCGCCACGCTCCCCCACGTGGTCGGCGAGGGCCGCCGGGTGCTGGCCAACATCGAGCGCGTCTCCAACCTGTTCCTCACCAAGACCTTCTACGCGATCGTGCTGTCGCTGCTGACCGGCGTCCTGGGGCTCATGTTCCCGTTCGCGCCCCGGCACTCCACGCTGGTCAACGCGCTGACCATCGGCATCCCCGCGTTCTTCCTCGCCCTCGCGCCCACGCTGGAGCGCTCGCGGCCCGGGTTCGTGCCCCGGGTGCTGCGCTTCGCCGTACCGGCGGGGGTGCTCTGCGCGGCCGCGGTGCTGCTGTCGTTCTGGGCCGCGCACAGCGGCACCTCCACCCTGAACGAGGACCGCACCTCCGCGGTGATCACCCTGTTCCTCACCACCTGGTGGGTGCTCGTGCTCATCGCCCGTCCTCTCACCTGGTTGCGGGTGGGCCTGGTCGCCGCCATGGCGGCGCTGTTCGCGCTGGCGCTGGCCATCCCGTTCGTCCGCGAGTTCTTCGCCCTGGCGCCCGGCGACATCAGCAACGACCTGACCGCCGTCGGCATCGCCGTCGTCGCCTCCGCGGCGATCACCGTCGCGATCAACCTCACGCTCAGGCTCGCCGGTACCCTTAGACCATGACCGACCCGCAGATGGTGCTCACCGACCGCGTCCAGCAGGCGCTGGCCGCGGCGTTCGGTGCCGAGCACGCCGACGCAGACCCGCTGATCCGGCCGTCCCAGTTCGCCGACTTCCAGGCGAACGTCGCGATGAGCCTGGCCAAGCGCCTGCGACGGTCCCCGCGGGAGGTCGCCGAGGCCCTCGCCGCCGAGCTGGCCGACTTCCCCGGCACGGTCGAGGTCAGCGGCCCCGGTTTCCTCAACATCACGCTCGACGACACGTGGATCGCCGGCGAGGCCGGCCGCATGCTGGAGGACACCCGGCTCGGCGTCGGCACGGTCACGCCCGCGCAGACCGTCGTCATCGACTACTCCGCGCCCAACGCGGCCAAGGAGATGCACGTCGGCCACCTGCGCACCACGATCGTCGGCGACTCGCTGGCCCGGGTCCACGAGCACCTGGGCAACACCGTCATCCGGCAGAACCACCTGGGCGACTGGGGCACGCCGTTCGGCATGCTCATCGAGCACCTGCTCGACATCGGCGAGGAGGCCGCGGTCGCGCAGCTCGAAGCCGGCATGGGCACCGAGTACTACCAGGCCGCGCGGCAGAAGTTCGACGGCGACGAGACGTTCAAGATCCGCTCGCGCGCGCGGGTGACCACGCTCCAGTCGGGCGACCCCGAGACGCTGCGGCTCTGGCACGTCTTCATGGACGCCACGGTCCGCTATTTCAACAAGATCTACGGCATGCTCGGCGTCACCCTGACCGACGCCGACATCGCCGGCGAGAGCATGTACAACCCCATGCTCCAGAAGACCTGCGACGACCTGGAGGCGGCCGGGGTCGCGGTGCTGAGCGAGGGCGCGCTGTGCGTCTTCCCGCCCGGCTTCACCGGCTCCGACGACAAGCCGCTGCCGCTCATCGTCCGCAAGAGCGACGGCGGCTACGGCTACGCCTCCACCGACATGGCGGCCATCCGCTACCGCGTCCACGACCTCAAGGCCGACCGCATCCTCTACGTCGTGGGCGCCGACCAGGCCCTGCACTTCCGCATGGTGTTCGCCGCCGCGCGGCAGGCCGGCTGGCTGCCCGACACCGTCTCGGCCGAGCACGTCCAGATCGGCATGATGCTCGGCAAGGACGGGCGCCGCTTCAAGACCCGCTCCGGCGAGTCGGTCAAGCTGAGCGACCTGCTCCAGGAGGCCGTCGACCGCGCCTCCGTGGTCATCGCCGACCGCGACTACGACGAGGAGACGCGCGCCGAGATCGCCCACGCCGTGGGCATGGGCGCGGTCAAGTACGCCGACCTGTCGATCAGCCACGACAGCGAGTACGTCTTCGACTTCGACCGCATGCTCGGCCTGACCGGCAACACGGCCCCCTACCTCCAGTACGCCCAGGCCCGCATCCGCTCCATCTTCCGCAGGGGCGGCTTCGACCCGGCAGACGCCACCGGCCCGATCGTCCTCGGCCACCCCGCCGAGCGGGCGCTGGCCCTCCAGCTCCTCGGGTTCGGTGCCGTGGTCGAGAAGGTGGCCGAGTCGACCGAGCCGCACCGGCTGTGCGCGTTCATCTACGCCGCCGCCACCGCCTTCACCACCTTCTTCGAGGAGTGCCCGGTGGTGAAGGAGGGCGTCGACGCCGACACGCGCGCCTCGCGGCTCGCGCTGTGCGCCCTGACGCTCCGCGTGCTGGAGACCGGGCTCGGCCTGCTGGGCGTCCCGGTCCCCGAGCGCATGTGACAACCGACGTCCCGATCGACGTGGGCGCGCCTCCGCAAGGTTGGCGCGCCCCCCGGTTACGCTTTACGCGGTCATGAACCGAGGCCGAAATTGGGGGAGTTCTCTGCCTTGAGCACGGACCTGACTGCCGGCCCCCAAGCCGCGGCGGAGCTGAGACGCTACGCCGAAGCGCTGCTGGCTCACCTGGCCGCCAACGGCACCGCACCCCCCACCGCACCGGGCTTCGCCGACATCCCCGGCAACTGGCTGCCGCCGGCCGTCCAGGCGCTGGTGGCGATCCTCGCCGGCGACGACCCGCTGGAGCCGCTGAGCAGGGCCGCCGGCCGCGACCAGCAGCGCACGGCGCTGTTCCTCTGCCTGGCCCTGGCCGTCGCGGGCCACGGCAGCCGCATCCACGCCTCGTGGCTCGGCACCGCTTTCGGCGAGCTGTCCATCGACCAGCCCGTCACCCACGGGCAGCGCTCCCTGTGGCTGGCCGCCGCCCGGGGCGCCTTCGGCCCCGCCGGCAAGATCTTCGTGCTGCGCAAGCTCGACGCGCTGGCCATCCCCGACCACGCCGAGCACCGGCAGTGGGTGCAGGCGCTCGTCCCCGGCGAACCCGCCGTGGTCGTGCCCGTCTCGCTGGTCGACTTCCCCGAGATGGCCGAGATCCCCGAGCTGGCGCGGCCCGCGCAGGCCGCCGCGCGCCTGGCGCGGCTGCGCGCCCGCTGCACCGAGATCACCTCGGCCCGGCAGGCCGACCACGACGCCGCGACCCCGCTCACCAACAACGCCGCCAGCCCCGTCACCTCGTGGGCCGAGGACGAGCCGCTCGCCGTGCTCCGCTCCCTCATCGGCCTCGGCGGCCCCGCCGGGCCCATGGCGTCGCTGACCACCCACCTGCTCGACGACCTGCGTCCCGGCGCCGACCCGCACCTCGCGGCGATCGCGCTGCACGTGGCCGCGCCCGTGCTGCGCGGGGTCGCCGAGGAGTTGGAGGCCGACAGCCGCCTTGAGCCGCCCGAGACGGTCACCGTGCCGCTGCTCGGCCACCCCATCGTGCTGCGCCCCGAGGGGGCCGACCCGGCGTCCATGGCCGCGGCGGAGAGCGCCATCGCGGCCGACGGCACGCTTCCGCGCCGCCGGCCGTGGGAGGCCATCGCGTTGATCATCACCGGAGTCGGCTGCGTGCTGGGGGCTCTGTGGCTCGGGTGGCCGCTCGTCGTGCTGGGGGTGGCCCTCATGGGGCTGGCGGGGTGGCGGCTGTGGCGGCGCCGCGCCGCCATCGAGTCGGACGCCCGCTACGTGACCGCGCGCATCGCCGAGCTCAAGGAGCTGGCGGACGGGGCGGTCTGGGCGCTGCACGCGTACGCCCGCGAGGCTGAGGCACGCGCGAAGCAGGCCGCTGAGGACTCGGTCGAGCTGACCCGGCTGATCCGGCGCGGCCCGCGCGCCGCGTAGGCCGCGGCATCACGCTCAAGACACCGGGACCGGCCGTCCTGGACGCGCCGCCCGGCTGGGCTCACGTCCGCGGAGAGACCTCCCGGCCTCTACGCGTCCTCAGACTGATGCGCGCATCCAAGGCGATGCCACGCGCCCGAGACGCGGTACGCGGTTGAGACGCGGTACGGCGCCCGAGACGCGGTACGCGACTGAGACGCGGTACGGCGCCCAAGAAGCGGTACGCGGCTTAGACGGGATACGCGGCTGAGCCTCGGCAGGCCCTGCGGCCATCCGAGGCGACTCCCCGCCGGGCGGTGAAGCCGTCCCAGGCGGTTCCACGCGACTCCACGTGTGAAGTGAAGCCGTCTGACGCTCTCACACCGCCGAGAAGAGCCCTCCGGACTCCCGCACCGGGACGTCCCTCGCTCTCCATACCCTCGGCCGGTCCCCGCAGCACCCCGATGTGCCTGGGGGCGCGGCAGGAGCCGGGCAGGCGCACATCGGAAGGAACCTCTCGGTCTCCGCGCGCTGGACCATAGGAGCGGTCCACACGCGCTCGGACGTCATCTCATCCCGTTCCGCACATGCTAGGAGGTCTCGATCTCCACGTGCGCCGGCGCGAGCAGGAACACCCGGTCGGCGATGCGCTCGATCCGGCCCTCGCAGCCATAGGCCAGACCGGCCGCGAAGTCCACCATCCGGGTCGCCTCGGGCATCGGCATGCCCGTCACGTCCATGATCACCGTCTGACCGTCACGGAAGTGCTGACCGATCATCGGCGCGTCGTTGTACTTGAGCGGCTGGACCATCACGATTCGCGACGGGTCAACCGTCGACCGCCACCTTCTGGCCGCCCGCTCCGACGCCGGCATGTACTCCTCTTCGTACTGCTCGTCGTCGTAGTGGTCGTCGTACTGGTCGACCCCGCCCAGGCCAAGGTAGTTCACCACCTTGCGCACAGCCCCCATCGGCTTGTCCTTTCCTTCAGGAACTCACCGTAATCGGCACGTCCCTACACATTGGACGGTAACCGACGATTCCGTGTTCGCCATGCGACACGCCCACGACCAATTCCATTTTGTACGGCAAGCGGCCAGGTTTCACCCGGATATCTCTCCCCCGTAGGCTTCGAGTCATGCGTCGGTCGCCACTGTAGACGCCTTCACCGACACTTCTTTCCCCCGGTAATCCTGCCGTGGTCCGCCGCTCCGAGTCAGCCGCTCCCCGCGCATGGGCGCAGGCAGCGGAGCCTCACATGTCTTAGATGCCCCCGCGACCGGATTGGTTCAGGCGGTTCTCGACCTCGGTCGAGACGCCCCAACGCTATTCGCACGGCACGGGACGCGGAGGGGGCATATTCACCACCGCCGACCGAACGCCCACAGTGAATCGCACGGTCAGTTTCATGATCACAATGGATTTTCCGGCCGAGGAAGTGAGAGTGACCACAGTTCCGTCCGGACGGGAAAAAGCCCTCCACACCGGCGTCGTCGCGGTGCATGGGAGCAATCGCGACCTCCCGGCCGAACTCCTCTCGCACCGCCCGCTCCGGTCGCGCTCCGGGAAGACGCTCGCCTGGGTGGCGGGGAGCCGGTGCCGTTCCGCTACCCGTACTTCCACGGCTTGAACGGCCGGGAAGGGGATCACGGAGAGTCACGCTCCGCAGGGGGCCACGCGGCGCGCCGGGCCGGCCGTGGACCGAGTCCACCGGGCCGGTCACGCGGTGACGGTCCTGACGGGGGAGCTCCATATCTAGTACGTCGTTCCCCTCTTCTTTCAGCCGTACACCTGTGAATCCCAAGACGCCCCAAGCTCTCCTGTCTCGCATCGACCCCTCATTCATGCAGACGAGTCGACGCCCCGGCGGAGTTCCCCCGCCCTTCGCCGCCCGAACCGGCGTCCCGGCAGTGCGACGCTGACCTGCGACTGACCGGCGCCTTGCGGGGCATTGCGGACACCTCCGAGGGTGGAGTGGCTTATGAGGACATTTCTACCGTTGCGCGATTGCGGATGGGTTGACGCCGACTTGCGCTCCCGCGCAAGCGCGCGGCGACCACCCGGACGACGGCTCCCGCCTGCAGCGTGGTTCAACCGACGCCCAGAGGCGCCTCACCCGGCTCGCCGCCCCCCGCTCGGCCTGTGGCTGATCCGCAGCGTGGTGCGCAGCGGCAGCCGTCAGAGACTGGCGCGTGCAACCGTCAGGCAGGCAGTGAGTTGCAGCAGTCAGGGAGCGGAACGGTGCGGCCGCCAGAGGACATCCCTCAGAGGTGAGCGGCGTTCAATCCTGTCCCGCCAGACCGCTCTCGTAGGCGATGACGGCCAGTTGGGCGCGGTCGCGGGCAGGGAGTTTCGCGAGCAGCCTGCTGACGTACGTTCGGGCCGTGTCGGGGCTGGTGAACAGCTCGGCGGCGACCTCCTGGTTGTTCAGCCCGCGCCCGATCACGGCCTGCACCCACGCTCGCGGCCGGCCGGCCCCTCCACCAGCTCCGGCCGGCCTCGGCCGCGTCCCAACGCGGCCGCCCGCATGACCTTCCCGGTGATCGACGGCGTGCAGCGACTGGCCGTCGGCCACGAGCCGGATGGCGCCGCGCAGCTCTTCCGGCCGGACGTCCTTGAGCAGGTACCCGGACGCGCTGGTGCGGATCGCATCGAAGACGTTCTCGTCCTCGTTCGAACGTGGTCAGCACGACGACCCTGACGCCGTCGAGCTCGCTGACGACGCGCCGGGTCGTGGCGATACCGTCGAGCACGGGCATCCGGAGGTCCATGAACACCATGTCGGGGCGATGCGCGCGGGCGGTGGCGACCGCCGCGTGACCGTCTCCCACCTCGGCGACGACCGTGGTGTCACCGTCACGCTCGGCCAGCGCGCGCAGCCCGGACCGCAACCGCGGCTCGTCCTCGGCGATGACCACCCGCCTGGACGACCTGGGACCGCTGCCCGACGACATCACCGTGCACCTGGACGCTGGCCACGACTCCGACAAGACCCGCGCCCTCCTCGACGAACGCGGCCTGCACGGCCGCATCGCACACAAGGGCGAGAAGGCACCCATCCAGGCAAGCTGGAGGTGGCACGTCGAACGCACCCAAGCCTGGCAGAACGCCTTCTGCCGGATCGCCCTCTGCTACGAGCGGCGCGCCACCGTCGTCGACGCGTTCTTAGACCTCGCCGACACGATCATCACCGTGCGCAGCCTGATCCGGCAGGCATGGACGACTCACCGCTGGGACGGACGCCCCAATCGCCGACCATGATCGCACCCCTACCTGTACCGCCTCCTACAGTCCCGGGTAGAAGCCCGGAGAGCCCAACTGCTCGAACCAGCTCGGTGGCTCAGGCGCGGTGAACACGTTGGCCATCGCGTCCAGCCAGGCGGCGAACGTGGGGAAGTCCGGGGTGGAGTTCGCCAGGTCCTCCCAGTCCCCGCCCTCAACGTAGCGTGCGCGCCCCTCCTGATCGTCGTAGTGGTGGTAGTAGACCGGGTATTCGCCGTCTGCGTCCGGCTGGGTGACATCGAAGCACCAGACCGCCTCGTTGTCCGCGTCGGCGAGGGCGAAGCCGACCAGGTGGTTGGTGGACAGCCACCGGTCGTCGCCGCGGTCCACATGCTCGGGCATATGCACGAGAATCGTGGCCGATGAGAGCGATCGGCGGGATCCGTAGAACCAGACAAGGCGATGACGTGTTCAATGACGCAGCGTCACGTTCGAGAACCCCAGCGGCCCGAGTGGGCAAGTCCTGATCCAGCCCGCAGACAGCCTCCATTCGCACCAATCCGCGTGGCCTCTTAGTGCGCGCGGATGTTCTGACTCCCCTCCCAGTGTGCGGCCTGGTGCGCGACATCGCATGGATGTCGCTTCTCGGCGTACAAGGGGAGGCGGGAGATGACTCCTGCGGGGCGATGCGGGGGAACGCGGTACATCCGTACGTTCGACCCCATGACAGCGAGCACGCCCTCCGTGCCGAACCACCGGCCGTAATCCCCTCTTCATTCGGTCAACTGGCCGCTCGTCCTCGGACTGGCCGCCATCGTGTTCGTCAGACCGTTGTTCTCCATCGTGGGTCTGGCGGATGCGCTGGGGAAGCCGGCGGCTCCCATAGTCCTGACGGCGATGATCTCCCTCGCGTGGGTCCTCATCGTCGGCCTGGCCCGGGTACGGCGCTCCGTACTGACACCGGCGCTCGCGGGAGCCGTCTATGCAGTATTCGCCATCGCGACCAGCGGCCTGCTGCTGCGGGGAATCACCGTGGCTCTGTTCGGCAGCACATCGATTCTCGCCGCTCGCCCTGATGCTGCAACGGCTGCTCGGGGCGCGTTGATCCTCCCCATGGGGGAGACGTCCCTCGGTCTCCAGACATGCGGGAACTGAGCCTGGACATGCGAAAAGGGGCCCACGCGAGCCCCGGCATCAAGCCAGGCTCGCATGAACCCCTTCTCAAAAGATTGTCCGGCGGTGACCTACTCTCCCACACCCTCCCGAGTGCAGTACCATCGGCGCTGGGAAGCTTAACTTCCGGGTTCGGAATGTAACCGGGTGTTTCCTTCCCGCCATAACCGCCGTAACCCTCCGAAACACACAAGCACTGCTTGCTGTCTCAGAATTGCCTAGTGGACGCGAGCAAAACACTCACAAAGTAAGTCTGCTTTGTGGTCAAGTCCTCGGCCTATTAGTACCGGTCAGCTCCACACGTTACCGCGCTTCCACCTCCGGCCTATCAACCCGGTCGTCTACCGGGAGCCTTACCCCCTCACAGGGTGGGAGACCTCATCTCAAGGCGAGCTTCCCGCTTAGATGCTTTCAGCGGTTATCCCTTCCGAACGTAGCCAACCAGCCATGCACCTGGCGGTACAACTGGCACACCAGAGGTTCGTCCGTCCCGGTCCTCTCGTACTAGGGACAGCCCCTTTCAAGTCTCCTGCGCGCGCAGCGGATAGGGACCGAACTGTCTCGCGACGTTCTAAACCCAGCTCGCGTACCGCTTTAATGGGCGAACAGCCCAACCCTTGGGACCTACTCCAGCCCCAGGATGCGACGAGCCGACATCGAGGTGCCAAACCATCCCGTCGATATGGACTCTTGGGGAAGATCAGCCTGTTATCCCCGGGGTACCTTTTAGCCGTTGAGCGACACCGCTTCCACATGCCGATGCCGGATCACTAGTCCCAGCTTTCGCTCCTGCTCGACCCGTCAGTCTCACAGTCAAGCTCCCTTGTGCACTTACACTCAACACCTGATTGCCAACCAGGCTGAGGGAACCTTTGGGCGCCTCCGTTACCTTTTAGGAGGCAACCGCCCCAGTTAAACTACCCACCAGACACTGTCCCCGATCCGGATCACGGACCAGAGTTAGACGTTCAAAACGACCAGAGTGGTATTTCACCAATGACTCCACCCGAACTAGCGTCCGAGCTTCCCAGTCTCCCACCTATCCTACACAAGACGCTCCAAACGCCAATGTCAAGCTGTAGTGAAGGTCCCGGGGTCTTTCCGTCCTGCTGCGCGTAACGAGCATCTTTACTCGTAATGCAATTTCGCCGGGTCTGCGGTTGAGACAGCGGGGAAGTCGTTACGCCATTCGTGCAGGTCGGAACTTACCCGACAAGGAATTTCGCTACCTTAGGATGGTTATAGTTACCACCGCCGTTTACCGGCGCTTAAGTTCTCACCTTCGCACAGCAAGCTGCGCTAAGCGGTCCCCTTAACGTTCCGGCACCGGGCAGGCGTCAGTCCGTATACATCGTCTTACGACTTCGCACGGACCTGTGTTTTTAGTAAACAGTCGCTTCCCCCTGGCCACTGCGACCCCCACCAGCTCAGACAGCAAGTGCCATCACCAGCAGAGGTCCCCCTTCTCCCGAAGTTACGGGGGCAATTTGCCGAGTTCCTTAACCACAGTTCACCCGATCGCCTTGGTATTCTCTACCTGACCACCTGAGTCGGTTTAGGGTACGGGCCGCCACAACACTCACTAGAGGCTTTTCTCGGCAGCATAGGATCATCCACTTCGCCACAATCGGCTCGGCATCACATCTCAGACTATATGGAACGCGGATTTGCCTACGTCCCGTCCTACATGCTTACCCCAGGACAACCATCGCCTGGGCTGGACTACCTTCCTGCGTCACCCCATCGCTTACCTACTACCCAATCAGGCCGAGCGTTCACTCTGACGGCCGTCCCGAAGGACAAACCCGAGTTAAGGACTCTTAGTATCAAGGGGTTCGATATGGGCGCATTGAAGCGGGTACGGGAATATCAACCCGTTGTCCATCGACTACGCCTGTCGGCCTCGCCTTAGGTCCCGACTTACCCTGGGCGGATTAGCCTGCCCCAGGAACCCTTGGTCATCCGGCGCGAGGGTTTCTCACCCTCGATTCGCTACTCATGCCTGCATTCTCACTCGCACAGCTTCCACGACTGGATCACTCCGCCGCTTCACCAGCTGCACGACGCTCCCCTACCCACCCACCACACATGGTGATGAGTGCCACGACTTCGGCGGTGTACTTGAGCCCCGCTACATTGTCGGCGCGGAATCACTTGACCAGTGAGCTATTACGCACTCTTTCAAGGGTGGCTGCTTCTAAGCCAACCTCCTGGTTGTCTCTGCGACTCCACATCCTTTCCCACTTAGCACACGCTTAGGGGCCTTAGTCGGTGATCTGGGCTGTTTCCCTCTCGACTACGAAGCTTATCCCCCGCAGTCTCACTGCCACGCTCTCACTTACCGGCATTCGGAGTTTGGCTGACGTCAGTAACCTTGTCGGGCCCATCGGCCATCCAGTGCTCTACCTCCGGCAAGAAACACGCGACGCTGCACCTAAATGCATTTCGGGGAGAACCAGCTATCACGGAGTTTGATTGGCCTTTCACCCCTACACACAGGTC